>NZ_LMMV01000027.1 GCF_001422405.1 Pseudorhodoferax sp. Leaf267 | reverse complement strand
AACTCTATAGTTCGATCTTGAAATTTATACTCTCTCGAGTTCACTCATTAAAACGGAATTGAAGTGAATCCACTTCCATTCTCATGAGCATTTAAGTGCAGTAGCACTTGTTCCGAAGAACTTGGCAACTTCACCCAAACGCCCACGCTTATCGGCTGTATGTTTTTAAAGATCTCAGCACACCAGACTCATCGTCCAACATGCTTTTTTTGCGGTGCGCTGTGATCAGCGCAGCCTTAGATTATGACACAAAATTTTTAGCTTCGTCAAATCTTTTTCGCTTTTCTTGCAACCAGCTTCCGAAGCAGACAGCGCCGTGAAGAGCGAAGCCCTCGACTATACAACATGGGTGCACGGCCCGGTGCATCNTTTTTTGCGGTGCGCTGTGATCAGCGCAGCCTTAGATTATGACACAAAATTTTTAGCTTCGTCAAATCTTTTTCGCTTTTCTTGCAACCAGCTTCCGAAGAAGGCAGCGCCGTGAAGAGCGAAGCCCTCGACTATACAACAACTCGGAGAGGGCGGGCAAGAAAAGTTGTGGATACCAGCTTCGGCATCGTGAAAAGGACGATATGCACGGGGGCATACGCGGTCGCCCACCGTACGCCGTGCTGACTGATGGACCCTGCGGGCTCCGCGCCGTCTAGCAGGCCGCTGAAATACCTATCGACGCGCCGGCTATCTCATCTGACCATCGGTGCATTGTTCGAAGACGAGCCAGCCCGTCATGCGAGGCGCCGACAGCCACAACGAGAGCTTGTTCACCACGGTTCGGCTGGAGAGCTTCGTGCCAGTCAACCACCCGCTGCGCCCGATCCGCACTTTGCTGAACGACACGTTGGCCAATATGGATGCAACGTTTTCTGCGATGTACGCGGTCGACATCAAGGGCGGGCGCCCCAGCATCGCGCCTGAGAAGCTCATGCGCGCCATGCTGCTGCAGGTGCTGTACAGCGCGCGTAGCGAGCGCCAACTGGTCGAGCAGATTCAATACAACTTGCTGTTCCGCTGGTTCGTGGGCTTGGCCATCGAAGACACAGTGTGGAACCACTCGGTATTCAGCAAGAACCGCGACAGGCTGATCGAGCACGACGCGGTCACCGAACTGTTCAATGCGACGGTGGAGATGGCCGAGCAGCGCGGGCTGCTGTCGGGCGAGCACTTCAGCGTGGACGGCACGCTGATCCAGGCCTGGGCGAGCCACAAGAGCATGCGGCGCAAGGACGGCTCGCACGACGGCCGCCCGCCCGAGAACTGGCACGGCGAGCCGCGCAGCAATGCCACGCACGAATCCAAGAGCGACCCCGAGTCGCGGCTGTACCGCAAGAGAGCAATGCAGCACCTGCGCTGCCCAGCTACCTGGGCCATGTGCTGACGGACAACCGCCATGGCCTGGTGGTCAATGTGCAAGCCAGCACTTCGGACGGAACGGCCGAGCGCGAAGTGGCCGCGCAAATGCTGGCCGACGTAGCGGGCCCGGGCAAGCGCGTGACGGTCGGTGCCGACAAGGCTTACGACACCAAAGGCTTCGTCAAGGCATGCCGAACCATCAAGGTCACGCCGCGCGTGGCCCAGAACACCAAGCGCAACGGCGGCAGCGCGATCGACTCGCGCACCACCCGCCACCCTGGCTACGAGGTCAGCCAGCGCAAAAGAAAGCGCATCGAGCAGTGCTTCGGTTGGGGCAAGGTGATCGGCCAGATCCGCCAGGTCATGGTGCAAGGACTGGACAAGGTCGATCAGCTGCTGACGCTGACCATGGCGGCCTACAACCTCACGCGGCTGCGTACCTTGGCCCAACTGCGTCCGCCGTGCGCCCAGTAAGGGCAAAGGACGTCGAAACGGTCGGCTCTGACCGCATAGACGGCCTCGCAACAGGCGTCTGCGGCGCAATCGGGCGGTTCCAGATCGCAGCATGACCTTGCCGAGCCGAACTTCCAAGGCCGAACTCGCGTTCATCAGCGGTACTTCAACGGCCTGCTAGCACCTCGCGCAGATCGACTTGCCCCTGAAGCCCGAATCTGCCTCGCAAACTGATCTCCTGAATCACAGCGATCAGCGCCAGCTCGACCAGCTCAACCAGCTACATGGATTCGGTGGCCTTGCTCGTCGTGATTTGCGTCTAAGCAAAAGTTCCGCAGGGCCCACCGTCCATTTTTTTAACTCATGTCGACGACCACCTTGCCTCCACCGATGCGGCGGTCGCGCCGATGCGTCCTCCGGATCATTTCCCGCACGCAGTCAGCCCTCGGCCGAAGCGTCCAACCGTCGATCGCTCAGGTTGTGGCCGGCCGGCGCCGCTACTGCTATCTCTTGTCTAACTCTTAATTTAATAAATAGTAGTAGTAGTAAGGGCGACGCTGCGCTGTGGGCAAGTGGCAATTCTCGTTGTGGATCAACACCTTAGCTCGTATGAACGGGTGTGGGTGGTGGGCTTTTGAGGCCGCTGGCCTGAATGAACAACTTTTTGAATCGTGCACTTGCTGTGGATAAGCCAAGGGTTGTGCCGGATCTATCAACAGGGTTGTATGCGACGTTCGCCAGCCTCGCTGACACGGTTTGTTCCTACAGCTTCGGAGCGATCGGATCGCTACGATGCCGTTGGCCGGCGAGTCCGGCACGACCAACAACGATTACCGACAGGCGAGGGATGGGGCGATGGGCAACGTAACCAGGACGATGGCTCTTGTTGCGGGCATGGGCTTATTGGCGCTGAGCGCACGCGCCCAAGCGAACGTTGAGGACAGCGGAACGTCGGTCTATCTGGAGCTGGGCAGAGCTCCGCACCATGGCGCAACGACTGACGCGGCCACCGTTGGGCTGCGCATGCCCACCGGCACTGCCTGGTTCAATGGGCGGCTGTCGCTTGTAGTCGATGCATACGCAAGCCTGTGGCACGCCGATGCCTTGCCTGGGCAGCGTGAGAGCTTTGGCCAGGTCGGCATCGTGCCCATGTTCCGCTGGCGCTTCGATGCAGGACGCTCACCTTGGTTTGTGGAAGCCGGTGTCGGCGCTTCCTACCTGACGCAGGGCTACACCACGGTGAACAAGCGCTTCGGAACGCGCTGGAACTTCAGCGACCATGTGGGCGTGGGCAGACACTTCGGCGCACAGGGCCGCCACGCGCTGGGCGTCTACGTCAAGCACGTCTCCAACGGTGGCCTGAGCGACCCGAATCCCGGCGAGACTTTCTACCAGCTACGCTACGGCTACGCGTTGTGAGAGGGGCTGCGCGCGAGCCTCTCTTGACGGTGCTCATAGGTTGATGACGGCGGCCAAGGGCGCGTGGTCGGACAGACGGCTCCACGGCTCGCCGGGCAACACCAGTGGCGAGTGCGCGCTCGCGTTGCGCACGTAGATCCGATCCAGGGACAACATTGGGAACTTGGCCGGGAAGGTCTTGGCCGACTTGCCATTCGCGTGCACGAACACCTCGCGCAGGCCCGCATGCTTCTCCAGGATGCCGTGGGCCCGCCGTCGCCAGTCGTTGAAATCGCCAGCCACGATGACGGGCGCACCGACGGGCACTTCCTTCTCGATCATCTGGGCGAGCAAATGCAACTGCTCACGGCGGTGCGACTCGCGCAGGCCCAGATGCACGCAGAAAACATGCACATTCTGCTCACAGTTCGGCACTGCCAGCACGCAATGCAACAGGCCGCGGCGTTCCGGCCCTGCCTGCGAGACGTCCCGGTTCTCCTGGTGCACGATGGGAAACTTGGACAGCACGGCGTTGCCGTGATGGCCGTGCGGATACGCCGCATTCTTGCCATAGGCGAACTGCGGCCAGATGGAGTCCGCAAGGAACTCATAGTGCGGCGCTTCGGGATAGTCGGGAAAGCGAGCCGCATGGCGTGCGTGCGTGCCCAACACCTCCTGCAGGAACACCACGTCGGCGTGCACATGGCGCACGGCCTCGCGCAATTCGTGGAGCATGAATCGGCGGTTGAAGGTGGTGAAGCCCTTGTGGATGTTGACCGTCAACACCTTGATCTGGGCGCCGGTGCCGGGCGTGGGCTGGGGGGTACTGGTGGGCATGTCTGGAACACAAAGGCGGAAGTCTGTTGTAACGCAGTTTGCGCGCCAACACCTGTAGGACACTCGCCAGACACCAGTGCCCATGGCGCGCTGCGCGCGAGCCCTGGTCGCAGCGCGCACCACAGGTGTGCGTGTCAGCCCTTGGCGGGTGCGCCATGGTGGCCGCGTGGACCATGGCCGCCGTCGCGCGGGCCCCGCTGTGCATCGAACACCTTTTGCTGCTCCGGTGTCAGCGCCGCGTACAGGCGCAGCGTCGCGTCGGCACGCCGCTCCATCGCCGCCTGACGCTCGGAATGGCGTGCCCGCATCAGCTCGATGCGTTGCGGCGTGGTCATGCTGCGCAGTGCGTCGCGGTCGGGCCGGGGGCCTGCGTGTGCGGGGCGTTGCAGGCTGGCGGTGAACGCGCTCCACGCCGGCTCCTGCGCGGGGGTGATCTGCAGTTGGCTCTTGAGGGCTGCCTGGCGCTCGGCCATCCTGGCCTGCATCTGGGCGGGATCGTGGTGCGGCATGGGCTTGCGCGCGCCGCGTTCGGCTGGCTGTGCCATGGGTGCGTTGGACGTTGCTGCCGGCGCGGGCTGTGCAACGGCAGCCGCCGCCACGCTGGCCAGCAGGCCACTGAGAACCATGTGCTTGAAAGAGATGCGTGTCATGGAAGTTGTCCTTTCCTGGAACTGTGACATCGGTCTGCCGGGAAGCAGCCCGCCAGGCAAGTGTGGCGATCCGCTGTATCGCGGCCGTCACGGTTTGACCCCGGTTTGTAAAGATCACGCAAGGAAGTTCGCGGTCTGGGGCGTGGCGGGCGCTGCAACGACAATACGCGGCTTTCGCCGGGCTGCCGGCATTGCAACGACATATCGATAGGGTCCCAGTGTTCAAGAACGTGATGGTGTACAAGCTCGGCGCCGGTTGGTCGGCGACCGCGGAGCAGATCGAACAGGCCGTGGAGCAGCAGCGCTTCGTGGAATGCGGGCCGACGCAGGAGCGTTCAGCGGGCTGGGTGCCGCCGCGCGGCGAGGAACACGGCGCGCTGGTCGAATCCATCGGCGGCCAGTACCTGCTGAAGCTGGCGATCGAGAGCAAGGCCGTGCCGTCTTCGGTGGTCAAGCGCAAGGCCGAGGAACGCGCGGCCGAGATCGAGGCCACGACGGGCCGCAAGCCTGGCAAGAGGGAAGTGCGCGACCTGCGCGAAGAGGCCAAGCAGACGCTGCTGCCTTACGCGTTCTCCAAGCGCGGCAGCGTGACCGTGTGGCTGGACGTGCAGGCACAGCGCCTGGTGCTGGACGCCGGCAGCCAGGGCCGCGCCGACGAGGTGATCAGCGCGCTGGTCAAGGTGCTCGACGGCTTCGTGGTGCAGGAGCTGCACACGGCGACCGCGGCCGGCGCCGCCATGTCGGCCTGGCTGAGCAGCCAGGAGCCACCGGCTGGCTTCAGCATCGACCGCGAGTGCGAGCTCAAGGCCACGGACGCATCCAAGTCGGTCATCCGCTATGCCCACCATCCACTGGACATCGAGGAGATCCGCCAGCACATCGCAGAGGGCAAGTTGCCGACCAAGCTGGCCATGACCTGGGACGAGCGTGTGTCCTTCGTGCTGACCGAGGGCATGCAGCTGCGCAAGCTGCAGTTCCAGGACGGCGTGTTCGAGAAGACCTCGAAGGAGAAGGAAGACGGCTTCGACGCCGATGCGGCCATCGCGACCGGCGAGATCGGCCGGCTGATCCCGGACCTGCTCGAAGCCCTGGGCGGCGAGATCCAGATCGGCATTGCCGCCGAGGCGGCGCCCGCCGCTGCACCCGCAGCGCTGGCCATGGACCCGGCCGACGCGCCCTTTTGAGCCCTGGCTAAGGCTGAGCCGCGTGGCCCAGCGCCGTGAGCTCGGGCGACAGGCCTTGCCACGCGACATCGAATCCTGCACGCGCGCCTGCATGCGGTGGTGCGGCCAGAGCCAGCGCATGCCGCGTGCCGGCCGCCACACTGTCGATCAACGGCACATCCACCTGCGACTGGATGGCAGCGGCCACTCCTGCCAGGCCGGCTCCGCCGACGATGACGGCCCGGGCCTGCCAGCGCTCGGCGGCTTCACGGCAGGCCTGCGCCAGCAAGGCCTGCGCGCCCATGGGGTCGGCCGCCAGTTCCGCGCCGGTGGGTGCTACGGTGTGGATGCCGACCAGCGCGTCGCCGTGGCCCAGCGTGAGCGCCAGGCGCTCCAGCATCGGCACCCAGCGTGCGCCGCCGGTCACGATGGCAAAGCGGCCGTGCCGCGCAGCCTCGACGCAGGCGGCTTCGGCCAGGCCAGTGACGGGCACCGGGCTGCTGTCACGCAGCGCAAACAGGCCGGGGTCGCCGAAGCAGCCGATCAGCACGGTGTCCGGCGCGGGCTCTTCGCCCTCCTGCAGCGCTGCGGCCCAGGCATCCAGCGCGGCATGCGCGGCCACGGCATAGCTGGCCTCGCAGGCGATGTAGGGCGCACCGAAGCGTGCCGTCACGCTGCGCACGCGCACCGCGGGGCCGGCGACGGCTTGCACGTGCGTCTGCAGCAGCTTGGTGACCGACGTGGAGGTGTTGGGGTTCAGGACCAGCAGCTGGCGCATCGCATCAGCCCATCAGCACCGTGACGAGGTCCAGGCTCTCGTCAGCCGTGCGCTGGAATTGCAGCCGCGACTCCAGCAGGTCCAGGTGCTTGCGCATCAGGCGCGAGGCCTCGCGCGCGTCGCCCAGGCGGATGGCGTCCAGCAGCATGCAGTGCTCGCGGCAGCCGCAGGCCGTGGCCTCCTCGCGCTCGCTCGCATGGTCGGCGCTGAAGGTCATCAGGACCAGCGAGGTGCGCGAGATCAGCTCGCGCAGGATCCGGCCCAGCGTGTCGTGGCCCGCGGCCTGCGCGATGTGCAGGTGGAAGTCGCCCGCCTGGCGGATCGCGCGGCGCATGTCGCCCGCCAGGCGTGCGTTTTCTTCGTCGGCGATGCAGTCGGCCAGGCGCGTGATGTCGGCCGGCTGCGCGGTGGTGATGAAGCGCTCGACCAGCGTGGGCTCGATCAGGCGGCGCACCTCGAAGACCTCGCGCGCCTCCTGCACCGTGGGCTGCGCGACCGAGGCACCGCGGTTCGGCGTCAGCGTGACGACCTGCTCGTTGGCCAGGCGCACGAGCACCGGGCGGATGCGTGTGCGCGAGACGCCGAACGCACTGGCCAGCTTGTCCTCGACCAGCTTGGTGCCGGGCGGCAGTTTGTGGTCCAGGATGGCGGAGACCATGCGCTCGTAGATCTCGCTGTCGGAGACGGTGGGCATGGCTTCGTTGTGCGACATGCGCTGACTTTATCCCTTGCGCCGGCGCGCCAGCAGCATGGCCAGCCCGATCGCCAGGCCCATGACGAGGAAGGACACGATGGTGGTCACCGTGCCCAGCGCGTAGATGGACGGCGTGGTCACGGTGGACGTGAGCCCCTGCAGCTCCAGTGGCAGGGTGTTCACGTCGCCGATGGCTTGCGAGGTCCGTGCGATCTCGTCCCACGACAGCGTGAAGCCGAACATGCCGATGCCCACCACCGAGGGCGCGATCAGCGGCAGCACGACGTGGCGAAAGCCCTGCCACGGTGTGGCGCCCAGGTCGCGCGCGGCTTCCTCGTAGGCCGGGTTGAAGCGGTTGAACACGGCGAACATGATCAGCAGGCCGAAGGGCAGGGTCCAGGTGAGGTGGGCGCCCAGCGCCGAGGTGAACAGGCCCAGCGCCGTGCCGTAGTTTTCCAGCGTGCCGTCCATGCCCAGCGCGCCGAGCAGGGACTTGATGCCCGTGTCCAGCAGCCGGAACTCCAGCCCGATGCCCAGCGACACGATGATGGACGGCATGATCAAACTGGCCACGACGATGTAGAACAGCACGTTGCCGCCGGCCAGCTTCTTGCGGAATGCGAGCCCGGCCAGCACCGACAGCGCGACGGTGCACAGCATCACGGCCGCGCCCAGCGCCAGCGAGCGGCGCAGCGCAGCGCCGATGTCGACCACGCCCAGTCCCTCGGCCAACTTGCCGAACCAGTGCAGCGAGAAGCCGCGCATCGGGAAGGTCAGCCCGCCCTCGGGCCCTTGCAGGCTCAGCAGCACGATGACCAGCATGGGCCCGTACATGAACAGCACGAACAGCGCGAAGATGATGGCCAGCGGCACAAACCCAGGGCCGCGCTTCTCCGAAATTCGGGCTTGCATCAGAGTTCCTTGCGGATGTCGACCAGCCGGGTCAGCGCCCAGATGATCATGAGCACGATGGCCAGCAGGATCACGGCATTGGCCGCGGCCAGCGGGAACTGCAGGTACGAGGTCTGCACCTGGATGATCTTGCCGATGGAGGCGATCTGCTGGCCGCCCATGACGCCGATGGTCACGAAGTCGCCCATCACGATGGTGATCACGAAGATCGAGCCGATGATGATGCCGGTCTTGGACAGCGGCACGATCACGTTCCACAGCGTCTGCCAAGCCGTGGCGCCGCTGTCGGCCGCGGCCTCCAGCAGGCTGCGGTCGATGCGCATCATGCTGTTGAAGATGGGCACGATCATGAACATGGTGTACAGGTGCACGAAGGCCAGCGTGACCGAGAAATCGGAGAACAGCAGCCACTCCACGGGCCGGTCCACGAGGCCCGCGCCCATGAGCCCCTGGTTCACCAGGCCGTTGCGCCCCAGCAGCGGCACCCACGAGATCATGCGGATCACGTTGCTGGTCCAAAACGGGATGGTGCACAGCACGAACAGCGCCGTCTGCATGCCCGGGCTGCGCACGTGGAACGCGAGGAAGTACGACACCGCGAAGCCCAGCACCAGCGTGATGGCCCAGACGAGGAAGCTGAACTTCAGCGTGGAGAGGTAGGTGCGCACGGTGGTGCACATGTCGTCGCCGAGCGCGCCGCAGCCCTCGAAGATGCTCACGTAGTTCTTGAACGTGAAGCCGGGCAGCAGCTCGTACTCGTTGAAGTCCCAGAAGCTGACCATCACGATCAGCGCCAGCGGGACCAGGAAGAACAGCGCGAAGACCAGCGTGAAGGGGGCCGCCTGCCACCACGCCGCGATGCTGCGGCCGGGCGCGGCGGCGGGCGCGCCGTGGGCGGTAGTGGCAGGTGCGCTCATGAAACGTCCTTACGCCGCCACGAACTCATTCCACTTCTGGACCATGTAGGTGTTCTCGTCCATGAGCGCGTTCCAGCACGCGATGCCGCCCATGCGCTGCTCGTACGAGCCACCGTCGCGGATGGCGCCGGCCTTGGCCAGCACGTCGCCCGTGGGGCTCTTGATGTCCTGCGCTGCCGGCTTGCCTTCCATCCAGTAGGCCCACTCGTAGGCTTCCATCTTCGCCTTGGCGGTGTCCAGCACGGCGCTGTAGTAGCCCTGGCGGTTCAGGTAGGCGCCGGCCCAGCCGTCCAGGAACCAGTTGATGAACTCGTAGGCACCATCGAGCTTGCGGCCCGACAAGGTGGCGGGCAGGCCGAAGCCGGCGGCCCAGGCGCGGTAGCCTTCCTTGAGCGGCTGGAAGTTGCAGGCGATGCCCTTGGTGCGCACGGCCGTCACGGCGGGGCTCCACATGGACTGGATCACGACCTCTCCGGACGACATGAGGTTGACCGACTCGTTGAAGTCCTTCCACAAGGCGCGGAACTGGCCGGCGCGCTTGGCTTCGATCAAGGTCTTGATCGTGAGGTCGATCTCCTTTTTGGTCATGTTGCCCTTGTCGGGGTACTTGTAGATGCCCTTGGCCTCCACCACCATGGCCGCGTCCATGATGCCGATGGACGGGATGTTCAGGATCGCGGCCTTGCCCTTGAACTCGGGGTTCAGCAGCTCGGCCCAGGAGTCGATCGGGCGCTTGATCAGGTCGGGGCGGATGCCCAGCGTGTCGGCGTTGTAGACGGTGGGAATCAGCGACATGAACTGCGTGGGGCTCTTGGCGAAGACCTTGCTCTTCTCGCCTTCCAGGAAGATCACCTTCTTGGGCGCCGTGCCCTGGTCGCCCACGGCCTTGCCGCCGACCTGGCCGGTGGTGAACAGCGTGGTGATCTTGTCGGCGTTCTTGATCTTCTTGGTGTCGATGCCCTTGAGGTTGCCCGTGGGCACGATCTTCTTGAGCGAGAAGTACTCGGTGTCGATCAGGTCGAAGCTGTTGGGTGCGGTGACGGCGCGCTTGGTCACGTCGTCGGTGGTCACGGCCACGTACTGGATGGTGATGCCGGTGTCGGCCTTGAACTTCTCGGCAATGGCCTTGTCCTGGTTCACGGCCGTGCCCAGGTAGCGCAGGGTGATAGCCTCCTGCGCGTGCACGAACGGCGCGATGCCGCTGGCCAGGATGCCAGCCGTGCCCTTGAGCACGGAACGGCGCTGCAGGCCGGTGGTGGTGTTGGTGGTGTCGGACATGGTGGATGCTCCTGTGGCGGGGTGGACGGTGGGGAAAGGGTTCAGGCAGCGGCCAGCGCGTGCGCGTGGGGCGGTGCCCACGACAGGCGCACGTCGTCGCCGAGCTGGTAGGGGCGGGTGGCGAAGGCGGCCTCGGGCAGCATCACGGAGACGCCCGTGGTGCCGCCTGCGTTCTGCGCATCCAGGCCCAGCAGCACGTAGGTGCCCTGGTACTCGACGTCGGTGACCTTGGCCTGCACGCCGGCCTCGGTGCTGGCCGCGGGCGCGATCTGCACATGGTCGTTGCGCACGGCGATCTTGCCGGTGGGCGTGTCCAGCACGTTGTGGCCGCCCATGAAGCGCGCGATGAATTCGGTGGCGGGCCGGTTGTAGACCTCGTGCGGCGAGCCGACCTGCTCGATCAGGCCGTGGTTCATGACGACCATGGTGTCGGCCAGCGCCATCGCCTCCTCCTGCGAGTGCGTGACGTGGATGAAGGTCAGGCCCAGCTCCTTCTGCCAGCGGCGCAGCTCGGCGCGCATCTGGATGCGCAGGAAGGGGTCGAGGGCCGAAAGAGGTTCGTCGAGCAGCAGCACGCGCGGCTGTGTGATGAGGGCGCGGGCCAGGGCCACGCGCTGCTGCTGGCCGCCCGAGAGTTCACCCGGCTTGCGCTCGGCCAGGTGGCCCATGGCCACGCGCTCCAGCAGGTCTTGCGCACGCTGGCGGCGCTCGTCCTTGGCCACGCCCTTCATCTTCAGGCTGAAGGCCACGTTGTCCAGCGCGCTCAGGTGGGGAAACAGCGCGAAGCTCTGGAACATCATGGCCGTGCCGCGCGCGGCGGCGGGCAGGTCGGTGATGTTGCGGCCCTCCAGCAGCACGTCGCCGGTGGTCACGCTCTCGTGGCCGGCAATCATGCGCAGCGTCGTGCTCTTGCCGCAGCCCGAGGGCCCGAGCAAACAGCAGTAGCTGCCGCTGGCGATGCGCAGGTTGATGCTGTCCACGGCCGGCTGGCCCTGCGCGTAGCGCTTGGTCAGGGCCACGAGTTCGACCGCCACGGGGTGGGGCGGTGCGCTACTGGTGTTGGGTGCTGCCATGCGCCGGTTGAACGCAAAGCCCATGCCAGCTTTGTACGCAATGCCGTGCAACGAATGCGTACAAAAAGCACCGCGCAGGTGCATCCATCCGGCACGTGCGCCGCTGAGGATGAACGCTTTGGTGCGTGCTGCGGGCCCAGGCTTTGGTTACAGAACTTGCAGGGGCAATGGCGCTTTTGCCCCGGATGTTCTTTAGGATGGCCTTTTGTCCGGAGGAAGCCCAGTGGCTCTGCAATCACCCTTTTTCGGCAAGCGCGAAAACGAACCCCTGACCCCACGTTCCAGCACGCCGCAGAACAACCCGTCCTCCTTTGCGCCGTCCGCATCGACCACGCCCTCACCGGTACGCACCGTGACCGAACCCAGCACCAGCACCACCCCGTCGACCCCCAGCACGGCATCCGCAAGCGCGGCGACGGGTGCGCCTGCCAAGGAGCCCGGCAGCAAGCTGATCGTCGGCCCCAACATCAAGCTGAAGGGTGTGGAGATCACCGACTGCGACACCCTGGTCGTGGAGGGCACGGTCGAGGCGACGATGGACTCGCGCCTGATGCAGATCGCCGAACAGGGTGCGTTCAACGGCAAGGCCGAGGTCGACCTGGCAGAGATCCGAGGCGCGTTCGATGGCGACCTGGTGGTGCGCGACAAGCTCACCATCTTTGCCACCGGCAAGGTCACGGGCAAGATCCGCTACGGCAAGATCGTGATCGAAGAGGGCGGCCAGCTGTCCGGCGAGATCACGTTCGGCGCGGCGGCTCCCACCAAGAGCGGCAAGCCGGCACTGGCCGCGGCCTGAGCTGCAGCGGCCTGCGTGGCCGCGCACAAGACAAAACGCCGGCAGATCCTGCCGGCGTTTTGCTTGGTCGCTACGCCAGTTCAGGTGAGCGTGGGGTAGTCGGTGTAGCCCTCGGCGCCGCCGCCGTACAGCGTGTTCTTGTCCAGCGGCTGCAGTGGTGCGTTCTCGCGCAGGCGGTGCACCAGGTCGGGATTGGAGATGAAGGGCCGGCCGAAGGCCACGAGGTCGGCGCCGTCGGCCAGGGCCTGGTCGGCCAGCCTGCGGTCGTAGCCGTTGTTGACCATCCAGGCCGCCTTGCCACCCGCGGCCCGGTAGGCGGCCTTGAACTTGCCGTAGTCGAAAGGCCGGTCCGCGATCTCGCGCGGGCCGCCGGTCGCGCCCTCGATGACGTGGATGTAGGCCAGGCCCAGCGGCGCGAGCTCGGCCGCGAGATAGTCGAACAGCGGCTGCGGGTCCGGGTCGGAGATGTCGTTGGCCGGCGTGACGGGCGACAGGCGCAGGCCCACGCGGCCGCCGCCGATCTCGGCCACGACCGCGCGCACGACTTCGAGCATCAGGCGCGCGCGGTTGGCGATGCTGCCGCCGTAATGGTCCGTGCGGTGGTTGGCGCCGAGCTTGAGGAACTGGTCGAGCAAATAGCCGTTGGCGCCGTGGATCTCCACGCCGTCGAAGCCGCTGTCGCGCGCGGCGCGGGCCGCGAGCCGGAAGTCGTTGACGATGCCGGGCAGCTCGTCGGCCGACAGCGCACGCGGCACCGAGGTTTCAACAAAGCTGCCCTGGCCGTCGCGTAGCAGGTAGGTCTTGGCCTTGGCGGCGATGGCCGAGGGCGCGACCGGGGCCTGATGGCCGGGCTGCAGTTCCACATGCGAGATGCGGCCCACGTGCCAGAGCTGGGTCACGATCTGGCCGCCGGCGGCGTGCACGGCATCGGTGACTTTGCGCCAGCCGTCCAGCTGATCCTTGCCATACAGGCCCGGCACATCGGCGTAGCCCTGGCCCTGGGCGCTGATGGCCGTGGCCTCGGTCACGATCAGGCCGGCACTGGCGCGCTGGCGGTAGTACTCGACCGTCAGCGCGGACGGCACGGCGCCCGGCGAGCGGTTGCGCGTGAGCGGCGCCATGACGACGCGGTTGGCCAGGTGCAGGCTTCCGGCCTGGGTTGCATCAAACAGGGAAGGCATCGACTCTCCAGAGGTTGTTCTTCGGGACCGCGGCCGCCGGTCCGGGCGGCGCGCGCAAAGAACCGACGTGGGGTCGACGGGCTGCATTGCAAGGGCCGCGCGGGCCCTGGCACTGCCGTGCCGGTTTACTTGGCGAGGCCTTCGGCCTTGAGCGCTTCCTGCACGGCAGGGCGTGCGGCCACGCGCGCCATGAAGGCCGCGACATTGGCGTAGGCCGACAGGTCCAGGCCCAGTGGCTTGGCCCAGTTGGTGACGGTGAACAGGTAGCCGTCGGCCACCGAGAAGTGATCGCCGGTCAGGTAGTCCTTGCCGGCCAGCTGTTCGTCGACCCACTTGTAGCGCGACGCGAGCTTCTCGCGCAAGGCGGTCTTGTACGCGTCGGGCGTGGCCGGGCTGAACAGCGGCCCGTAGTTCTTGTGCAACTCGGTGCCGATGAAGTTCAGCAGCGACTGCAGGCGATAGCGCGCCAGCGTGCCGTTGGCCGGTGCCAGGTTCTTGGTGGGCGACTGGTCGGCGATGTACTGCACGATGGCCGGGCCTTCGGTCAGGCGCGTGCCGTCGTCCAACTCCAGCATCGGCACGTAGCCGAGCGGGTTGAGGGTGTAGTAGTCGGTGCCATCGTCGAGCTGGTGCGTCTTGGTCGGGGCCTTGACGGCTTCGAAGGCGATGCCGGCTTCGCGCAGGGCGATATGGGGTGAGAGCGAACAGGCGCCGGGAGAGTAGTAGAGCTTCATGGCTGGGTCCTGAGAGGTGATCTTGGGCGTGACGGCCGTCACGGCCGGGTAGTGTGCCACCGGCTCTGCGCCCGCTGCAGGCCCCCGCGCGCTTGTCCTACACATCCCCGTGCTGGCCGCCGATGTGGCGTGCGCGCGAGGCTGCCTAAAGTTGCTTCACATCGCGGCGTGGCCGCTCAAAGGAGTCGAACATGTTGAAGTGGGCCATCATTTTTGCGCTCATCGCCCTGGTGGCGGGGGGCCTGGGTTTCGGCGGCGTGGCCGCGGGTGCCGCTGGCATCGCCAAGGTGCTGTTCGGTTTGTTCCTCATCCTGGCGGTCCTGTTCGTGGTGCTGGCCGCGCTGGGCGTGGGCGCCGCCAAGAAGGTATTGGACTGACGGGATGGAAACGGTGTGCAGGGCGCTCGGCAATGGGCGCTACGACCAGCTGCAGGCCTGGCTGGACAGCCCTGCACAGCGCGTGCGCCGTGTGCTGGACGTGACGACCGCCTCCTGGTGGCCCGACGGCGCACCACCAACCGGCCGGCGGGCAGCAGCTCGCGCCGCCAGGGCGCATGCCGACCACGCTGGGCCGCGCGGCCGTGCGCTGCAGCGTGCCTGACCCGTACCCGGGTCTTCGCTTTTTTACTCACTCGGTGCGTGCCATGTTCCTGTCCGACATTTCGGTGAAGCTGTCCTACGAAGTTAAAACCCCGACGCATTTCTGCCTGCACCTGCAGGCGGCACGGCACGTGGGCCAGCATGTGCGCGAGGAGCGACTGCTGGTCGAGCCCGCACTGCCGCTGCACGACTACCACGACGCCGCCAAAGGCAACCGTTTCGTGCGCTTCGACGCCGTGCCCGGACCGCTGACCATCGCCTACACGGCGCAGGTCGAGGTTGGCTACGTGCCACCCCCACCAGACCTGGGCGAGTCGCCTGTGAACGAGGTGCCGGACGAAGTGCTGCACTTCCTGTCGCCGACGCGCTACTGCGAGTCGGATCTGCTGGCCAACGCCGCGCAGAAGCAATTCTGCAAAGCGCCGCCCGGCGTGGCGCGCGTGCAGGCGGTCTCCGACTGGATCCACGAGAACATCGAGTACGTGGCCGGCTCCAGTGATGCGACGACGACTGCGCAGCAGATCTTCGTGCAGCGCCAGGGCGTGTGCCGCGACTTCGCCCATCTGGGCATCACCTTCTGCCGTGCGCTCAACATCCCGGCGCGACTGGTGGCCGGCTACGTCTTTTTCGACGAGCCACCGCAGGACTTCCATGCCGTGTTCGAAGCCTGGCTGGACGGCCGCTGGGTGCTGTTCGACCCCACGCGCATGGCGCCCGTGGAGCGGCTGGTGCGGGTGGGCACGGGGCGCGACGCCAAGGACGTGGCCTTTGCCACCTTGTTCGGCTCGGCCGCACTGACCAGCAAGGACATCGTCGTGCGCGAGACCCCCTATGACCCAGCGCAGGCCACTGAGCTTGCGGCGCAGAAGTCCAACGTCACGCCCTTGCGCATCGTCGCCTGACAGCCTCCTAGAATGCAGCGGCCAGGCTGCCGCGGCCTTTGCTTCACCGCGAAGAGGTGTCGCCGCAGCTGCCATCTGCAAATAGCGTGACTGCGCGCGGCGGGCACCCTGCGGGGCCTGCCGCTCCACGCAGCGCGGTGGAGGGAGCATGTCACCAGGTTCGGGCCTCGCCGGCTTGCGTTCGAGAACCGTGGTCATCCTGACCGGCGTGTTCGCGCTGGCCTGTGGGCTGGGCTACCTGGTCGTGCGCGATGCGGTCAACAAGACCGTGGAGCACCAGGCCTTGAGCATCGCCAAGGTCGTAGCCAGCCAGGCGGCCGAGTTGCGTTCGGTCTATGCGCAGCGCATCGCCGGCCAGCTGCAGCCGGACGGCACGCTAGCGCGTGACCCCGCGACCGGCCAGGCGAGCCTGCCGCCGCATTTCATGACGTTCAGCGGGCCTGGCGCGGCGGCAGCCGAGGACCAGCTGTTTGAATTCACGCCCGTCAGCCCATGGAACCTGGAGCCCGCGCGTGGCCTGAACGACGACTTCCTGCGGTGGGCCTGGCCGCAGCTGGAGCGGCAGAACCAGGCCGCGCCCACAGGCCCCATCACATGGACGGCGGTCTCGCGCATCGAGGAGCAGGGCGGTCGCCGTGTGCTGCGCTACCTGGCGGCCGACCCGGCGTCGCAGCCGGCCTGCATCGCCTGTCACAACGCCTACGAGCGCACGCCAGCCGTCATGGCCTTGCGCACGGCCAGCGGCCTGGCGCCGGTCCAGCCCTTCGCGCTGCACCAGCTCATGGGCGGGCTGTCGGTCACGATTCCGCTGGACGAGAGCCAGGCGGTGGCGGGCCGGCAGATCAGGCAGGCCACGGTGTTCTTCTTCGCGATCCTGCTGGCCAGCTTCGTGGCGATGGTCTGGTTCAACTGGCGCATCGGCCTGCAACGCACGAGCCTGCGCCGCGCCAAGCTGGAACTGGCCCGCGTGGCGCTGGACGCGCGCAGCGCCAACGAGCGGCTCAATGCGCAGCAGGGCGTGGAGCAGGCCTTCGCCGAGCTGTCGACCTACATGCGCGGCATCGACCAGCATGCGCTGGTGTCGGTGACCGACCGCAGCGGCCGCATCGTGCAGGTGAACGACAAGTTCGTCGCGATCAGCGGCTACCGGCGCGAGGCGCTGCTGGGGCAGGACCACCGCATCGTGAACTCCAACGCCCACAGCCGGGCCTTCTTCAGCAAGATGTGGGAGACCATCGGTCGCGGCGAGATCTGGCGCGATGTGATCTGCAACCGGGCCAACGAGGGTGCGTTGTACTGGGTGGACGCGGCCATCGTGCCGCTCAAGGACGCTGCGGGCGAGGTGGTGCGCTACATCGCGGTCTGTGTCGACATCACCGAGCAGCGCCGGCACGAGGACGCGTTGCACTACCAGGCCACGCACGACGGCCTCACTGACCTGCCCAACCGCGTGCTGCTGCTGGACCGCGTGGGCCAGGCCATCGCGCAGGCCAGGCGCGAGCAGCACGAGGTGGTGCTGTTCTTCATCGACCTGGACAAGTTCAAGCAGATCAACGACAGCCTGGGCCATAGCGCGGGCGACAAGGTGCTGTGCGAGATGGCCCGGCGCCTGGTGGCGCTGGCGCGTGGCGGCGACACCGTGGCCCGGCTGGGTGGCGACGAATTCGTCGTGGCCTGCGCGGGCCTGGGCCGCGCCGACGT
Source organism: Pseudorhodoferax sp. Leaf267 (assembly GCF_001422405.1). GTDB lineage: Bacteria > Pseudomonadota > Gammaproteobacteria > Burkholderiales > Burkholderiaceae_C > Pseudorhodoferax. The sequence goes on along the minus strand of NZ_LMMV01000027.1, from coordinate 275,690 downwards.
GCAGGCCATGGGCGCGCGCATCAGCCAGGCCCTGAACGCGCCCGTGAAGCTGGGCGGCGAACACCATACGCTGGGCGGCAGCGTGGGGGTGGCCGTGTACCCCGAGCATGGCCAGGACACCGAGACGCTGCTCAAGCGCGCCGACATCGCCATGTACCAGGCCAAGGGGCGGGGCGGTTCTGGCGTGTGCTTCTTCTCGCCCGAGATGCAGGATGCGATCGACGTGCGCGTGCAGATGGAGTCGCGGCTGCGCGAGGGCATCGAGCGCGAGGAACTGGTGCTGCACTACCAGCCGCAGGTGGACTTCGAGACCGGCACCCTGGTCAGCCTGGAGGCGCTGCTGCGCTGGGACTCGCCGCACTACGGCTTCCTGATGCCGGGGCAGTTCATCGGCTTGGCCGAGGAGTCCAAGCTCATCGACGCGCTCGATGCCTTCGTACTGAACGCAGCCTGCCGGCAGATGCAGCACTGGCATCGCAAGGGCTACGGCTGGATCCGCACGGCGGTGAACCTGGCGGCCACCAAGTTCTCGGATCCGGGCTTCAAGGCCGAGCTCACCTCGACCATGGCGCGCTACGGCATCCCGGCCGGCTACCTGGAGCTGGAGGTGACCGAAAGCCTGTCGATGCGCGACCCGAACGCGGCGCTGGAGCTCATGCGTGACCTCAAGAGCGCCGGCATCCTGCTGGCCATCGACGATTTCGGCACGGGCTACTCCAACCTGGGCTATCTGAAGCGCTTCCCTGCCGACCGGCTGAAGGTGGACCAGTCCTTCGTGCGCGGCCTCATGAAGAACCCGCAGGACCGGGCCATCGTGGCCGCCGTGATCCAGCTGGCGCACAACCTGAACATGCGCGCCATCGCCGAGGGCGTGGAGACCGAGGACGAGGCTGTGTTGCTGTACTCGCTGGACGTGGACGAGATCCAGGGCTACTGGATGGCGCGCCCGCAGACGGCCGAGGCCGTGGAGCGGCTCTTCGACCAGCCCACGCTGCTGGACCCGGCCACCTTCATGCAGCGTGACGCGCTGCCCGTGGTGCTGCTGGTGGAGGACGAAGAGGTCACGCTGCGCATCATGGAGAACCTGCTGGTCTCGTTCGGCGTGAAGGTGGTGAGCGCCTCCAGCGCCGAGCAGGCGGTCGAGCTGTTCCACAAGTACCCCTATGCCGTGGCCATCGTCGACCACTGGCTGCCCGGCGAGAACGGCATCCAGCTGCTGGGCCAGATCCGCAGGCTGATGCCGCAGACCGTGCGGGTGCTGGTGACGGCCAGCAACGACCCGCATGTGCTGCGCGATGCCATCAACGTGGGCGGCGCCGCGCACTTCTTGAGCAAGCCGGTCGACCCGGAGGCCCTGCGCAACGTCATCCTGGACGCCTGCTGGAGCCAGATGGTGCGGCACAAGAGCTTCCGCCCCTCCGGCTACTGAGGGCCGGCGAGCCGCTTCACAGGAAGATGCTGCACGCGGCCTCGGGGCCGCCTTTCATCGCGGCGTAGGCAGCGCAGCCGGGCATGGCCAAGCGCGCCAGGCCGCAGGGCCGGTTCACGCTGTGGCCGCCGTCGTCGCCGCGGCTGCGCGCGTGCACGGACTGGCCTGCGGCGGTGCTGGCATCGCACCGGGCGCAGGGCGCTTCAGCCGGATGAAGGCGCGGTCGCGGACTCCAGCTGCGTGAGCCAGTGCAGGGCCCCGGCGCGGTCGGCACCACACATCTCGGCCGACGCCGACAGCCCGGCGCAGCAGGCCGGGCGCCCCGGTTGGCCGAAGACCGCACAGCGCAGGTCGTGCGTGAGCTGCACGCAACGCACGCCTGCCGGCTTGCCCTGCGGCATGCCCGGGATGGGCGAGGAGATGGAGGGCGCGATGCAGCAGGCGCCGCAGCCGCTGCGGCAGTCCATTCAGGCAGCAGCCAGGCGGGCGCCGGCCCACAGCACCTGGTCGACCACGGCCTGGACTTGCTGGCGGTGGTGGTCGCCGATGAGTGCGCCGTCGGCATCGAAGGCCTCCCCGGCCCGCCCCAGCGCGTAGGTCTGCGGCGCCACCCAGCAGTGCAGGTTGTGCAGCAGCGGCAGCAGATGGCTTTGCGAGCGCAGGCCGCCCAGGCTGCCGGGGGAGGCCGACAGCACGCCGACCACCTTGCCACGCGTGGGCTTGAAGCCGTCTGCCCAGTCCGGGTCGGCCTTGACGGGGCTGGACACCCAGTCCAGCGTGTTCTTGAGCAGGGCCGGGTAGCTGGCGTTGTACTCGGGCGTGCAGATGACCCACGCCGCGTGCGCGAACATCAGCTGCTTGAGCCGGATCACGTCGGGCGGCGTGGCCTCGGCTTCGAGGTCGGCGTTGTACATGGGGACGTCGAAGTCGCCCAGTTCGATGTGCGTGACGTCGGCGCCTGCGGCCCGCGCCAAGCCGGCCGTGGCCCGCGCGAGTCGGCGGTTGAACGATTGCTGCCGGGTGCTGCCGGCGAAGACCAGGAGTTTCATCCGGCGATTGGAGCACAGGCAGGCTTGAGCGACTGGGCCTGACTAAAATGTACAAATTCCAGAAAGTTGTACAGATGCAGATGCTATCCCTGAGTGAATTCCGCGCCAACGCCTCGGCCATGCTGGACCTGGTGGAAAAAGGCGAGACCGTGCGCATCCTGCGCCATGGCAAGCCGGTGGCCGACCTGGTGCCGGTGCAGGCCGACGCCGTGCAAAAAGTGCCGAGCTGGAAGCGCCGGATCGAGCCGCTGCACATCGTGCGCCCCGATGGAAAGACGGGCGCGCAGCTGATCATCGAAGAGCGTGAGGGCGGCTGGTGAGCATGCGTGTCTTGTTCGACACTTCAGCGCTCTACAAGCGTTATGCGGCGGAGAGCGGCACCGACGAGGTGCAGGCCTTGAGCGAGTCCGCGCACGAGGTCTGCGTGGCGGCCCATTGCCTGACCGAGATCGCCTCGGTGCTGAACCGGCAACGCCATGACGGCCTGGTGCCGGGCGACGGATATGCCCGGATCATGGCCGAGGTGCACCGGGATTTCGAAGATTTCACCCGGGTGGCGCTGGACGGGACGGTGCATACGCTGTCCATCGCCGCGATGGAGCGGATCCGCCTGGGCGCCATGGATGCTTTGCACATCGGCTCAGCGCAGCACGCTGCCGTCGATCTTTTCGTCACAGCGGACCGTCGCCAGGCGGCCGCAGCACAGGCGGCCGGGCTCAAGACCCGGCTCATTTGCGTATGAGCACCCCCTATACCTACCCCCAGGAATTCGACGTCATCGTCGTCGGTGGCGGCCACGCCGGCACCGAGGCCGCCCTGGCCGCCGCCCGCATGGGCTGCAAGACCTTGCTGCTGACCCACAACATCGAGACGCTGGGGCAGATGAGCTGCAACCCGTCGATCGGCGGCATCGGCAAGGGTCACCTCGTCAAGGAGGTGGACGCGCTGGGCGGCGCCATGGCGCTGGCCACCGACGAAGGCGGCATCCAGTTCCGCATCCTCAATTCGAGCAAGGGCCCTGCCGTGCGCGCCACGCGGGCCCAGGCCGACCGTGTGCTGTACAAGGCTGCGATCCGCCGCATGCTGGAGAACCAGCCCAACCTGTGGCTGTTCCAGCAGGCGGTGGATGACCTGGTGGTGGAGGGCGACCGCGTGGTCGGCGCCGTGACGCAGGTCGGCATCCGCTTTCGCAGCCGCACCGTCGTGCTGACAGCGGGTACCTTCCTGGACGGCAAGATCCATGTCGGGCTGAACAACTACGCGGCCGGCCGGGCGGGCGACCCGCCGGCCGTTTCGCTGAGCGCTCGGCTCAAGGAGCTCAAGCTGCCGCAAGGCCGGCTCAAGACCGGCACGCCGCCGCGGCTGGACGGGCGCAGCATCGACTGGTCGCAGTGCACCGAGCAGCCCGGCGACGGCATGCCGGGCGGTGAGCGGGACACGGTGCCCGTGTTCAGCTTCATGGGCAATGCGGGCATGCATCCGCGCCAGGTGTCGTGCTGGACAACGCACACCAACCTGCGCACGCACGACATCATCCGCTCCGGTTTCGACCGCAGCCCGATGTTCACGGGCAAGATCGAGGGGGTGGGGCCGCGTTACTGCCCCAGCGTGGAAGACAAGATCAACCGCTTCGCCGACAAGGACAGCCACCAGATCTTCCTCGAGCCCGAGGGGCTGACCACGCACGAGATCTACCCGAATGGCATTTCGACCAGCCTGCCGTTCGACATCCAGTACGAGCTGGTGCGCTCGATGCCGGGGCTGGCGAACGCCCACATCCTGCGCCCGGGCTATGCCATCGAATACGACTACTTCGACCCACGCGCGCTGAAGAACAGCTTCGAGACGCGCGCCATCGGCGGCCTGTTCTTCGCCGGCCAGATCAATGGCACGACCGGCTACGAGGAGGCCGCAGCCCAGGGCCTGTTCGCCGGGGCCAACGCGGCGCTGCAATGCCTGGGCCGGGACGCGTGGCTGCCCGGCCGGGACCAGGCTTACCTGGGCGTGCTGGTGGACGATCTGGTGACGCAGGGCGTCAGCGAGCCTTACCGCATGTTCACGAGCCGGGCCGAGTTCCGGTTGCAGCTGCGCGAAGACAACGCCGACATGCGGCTGACCGAGGCCGGCCGCGCCATGGGCCTGGTGGACGATGCGCGATGGGACGTGTTCAGCCGCAAGCGCGATGCTGTTTCACGTGAAACAGAGCGGCTGCGGTCGCTCTGGATCAGCCCGCGCAACCTGGCTGCGGCCGAGGCCGAACGCGTGCTGGGCAAGGCCATCGAGCACGAGTACAACCTGGCCGACCTGTTGCGGCGGCCGGGCATTCGCTATGAATCGCTGATGAGCCTGGATGGCGGGCGCTTCGCGCAGTCGCAGTTGCTGGACGGCGACGTCGTCGAGCAGATCGAAATCGCCGCCAAATACTCGGGCTACATCGACCGGCAAAAGGACGAGGTGGAACGCGCCTCACACCTGGAGGCGTTGCGCTTGCCGCCCGACTTCGACTACATGGCCGTGCCCGCCCTGAGCATCGAGGTGCGGCAGAAGCTGCAAAAGCAACGGCCCGAGACCCTGGGCCAGGCCTCGCGCATTTCAGGCGTGACGCCGGCCGCTGTGTCCCTGTTGATGGTGCACCTGAAAAAGCGCAGCGGCAGGGCGCTTGCGTCGTGACCGCAGATCGACTGGCGGCCCTGCGCAGTGCCGCAGAGGCGCTGGCGCTGCCGATGGCCGATGCCCAGGCCGACGCGCTGCTGCGCTATCTGGACCTCATCGCCAAATGGAACAAGGTCTACAACCTGACCGCCTTGCGCGACCCGGCGGACATGCTGACGCACCACGTCATCGACAGCCTGGCGGCGGTGCCGCCGCTGCTGCGTTACCTGCAGTCCATGGGAAAGAGCGGGGCGCGCGTGCTCGACGTGGGCGCTGGTGCCGGCCTGCCGGGGGTCGTGCTTGCGCTGATGCACGAGGGGCTGCAGGTCCACTGTGTCGATACGGTGGCCAAGAAGGCGGCCTTCGTGCAGCAAGCTGCGGCCGAGCTTGAGCTGCCCAATTTGCGTGGTGTGCACGCGCGCGTGGAAAGCCTGGAGGCGGGCTTCGACATCGTGTGCAGCCGCGCGTTCGCATCGCTGCCGGACTTCACGCAATGGTCCCGCGGTGCATTGCTCCCAGGGGCCGCATGGATGGCCATGAAGGGCAAGGAACCGCATGACGAGATCGCCGCCCTACCGGCCGATGTCGAAGTGTTTCACGTGGAACACCTGGCCGTGCCCGGCCTGCAGGCCGAGCGCTGCCTCGTCTGGATGCGGCCTGCCGCAGAACCCCTCACGTAAACTCGCGCCTTCTTTCTCCCGGAGTTCATCATGTTCGGCATCGCGGACTACGGCGCTTTTGTCGCCGCCATCGTCGTCTTCCTGATGATCCCCGGCCCAGGCAACCTGGCGCTGATCACCTCGACCGGCAAGGGTGGCATTCGGGGTGGCTTGGCGTGTACGGCGGGCGTGATCGTCGGCGACCAGGCGCTGATGTGGCTGGCGGTGGCAGGGGTGGCGGCCCTGCTGGCGGCACACCCGGCCCTTTTCCATGGCGTGCAATGGCTGGGCGCCGCCTACCTGGCATGGCTGGGCCTTCGCATGCTGCTGGCCAAGCCGGGTGCCGCGCCCGTGCTGGACATGCAGCCCCGCCATTTCCTGCGCCAGGCCTTCGTGATCACGTTGCTGAACCCCAAGGCCGTGGTGTTTTACATGGCCTTCTTCCCCCTGTTCGTGGACCCGGCCCGGCACCAGGGACTGCTGACCTTCGGCGCCATGGCCCTCACGATCGCCGTGCTGACCTTCGCCTACGGCCTGTCGGTCGTGCTGCTCACGCACTTCCTGGCCGACCGCATCCGCGCCAACCGCCGCGTCTCCACGGCGCTCGAAAAGCTGGCCGGCCTGTTCCTGGTCGGCTTCGGCATCAAGCTCGCGACCCAATAAGAACGACATTCCATGGCCAAAGTTTTCTGCATCGCCAACCAGAAGGGCGGGGTCGGCAAGACCACCACCAGCGTCAATCTCGCGGCCGGTCTGGTCAAGGCCGGGCAGCGCGTGCTGCTGGTGGATCTGGACCCGCAAGGCAATGCCACCATGGGCTCGGGCGTGGACAAGCGGCAACTGGAGCTGTCGGTCTACGACGTGCTGCTGGAGTCGGCCTCCATTGCCGAGACGCGTGTCAGCTCCGAAAAATGCGGTTACGACGTGCTGGGTGCCAGCCGCGACCTGGCCGGCGCCGAGGTGGAGATGGTCAGCATCGAACGCCGCGAGCGCCGGCTCAAGCAGGCGCTGGAGGCGGTGCAGGGCGACTACGACTTCGTACTCGTCGACTGCCCGCCGTCGCTGTCCATGCTCACCTTGAACGGCCTGTGTGCGGCCAACGGCGTGATCGTGCCCATGCAGTGCGAGTACTTCGCGCTCGAGGGCCTGACCGACCTCGTCAACACCATCAAGCAGGTGCACGCCAACCTGAACAAGGATTTGAAGATCATCGGCTTGCTGCGCGTGATGTTCGACCCGCGCATCACTTTGCAGCAGCAGGTCAGCGAGCAGCTCAAATCGCACTTCGGCAACAAGGTGTTCGACACCGTCATTCCGCGCAACGTGCGTCTTGCGGAGGCACCCAGCTACGGGCTGCCGGGTGTCGTGTTCGACCCCTCGGCGCGCGGCAGCCAGGCCTACCTGGAATTCGCGCGCGAGATGGTGGCGCGCGACCTGTGATGGCCACGCCCATCGTCCTGACCCTGCCGGGCTGGCAAGGCTCGGGCCCCGGCCACTGGCAGACGCTGTGGGAGCAGCGCTATGGCGACCGGCGTGTCGAGCAGCACGACTGGATGCGCCCGCTGCGTGGCGACTGGATCGCGCGGCTGGACGAGGTGCTGCTGGCGCAGCCGGCCGGCACGCGTGTGCTGCTGGCCGCGCACAGCCTGGGCTGCATCCAGGTTGCGGCCTGGGCCGCGCACAGCCGGCTCACCGCGCGCGTGCAGGGCGCCTTGCTCGTGGCGCCCGGCGACGCCGAACGGCCCGATCTGGCCGCCCAGTTGCCGAGCTGGTCGCCCATCGTGCGCCAGCGCCTGCCATTCGCCAGCACCTTGTTGGGCAGCCGCAACGATCCCTATTGCGGCGCCGACAAGGCCCGCGCCCTGGCGGCGGACTGGGGCGCCGATTACCGCGATATGGGCGAACGCGGCCATTTGAATGCCGAGTCCGGCTTGGGCGATTGGCCCGAAGGCCGCGCCCTGCTGTTGGATCTGAACCAGGAAAGCAACTAGAACATGGTCACCAAACGACCCAAGGGGCTGGGCCGCGGGCTCGAAGCCCTGCTCGGCCCCAAGGTGGACGAGACGGCTGCGGCCGACGCCACGGGCGCCCCGGCGCTGCCGACCACGCTCCAGCTGGAGGCGATGGTGCCCGGCCAGTACCAGCCGCGCACGCGCATGGACGAGGGCGCGCTGTACGAGCTGGCCGAGAGCATCAAGGCCCAGGGCATCATGCAGCCCATCCTGGTGCGCCAGCTGACCAGCGGGCCGGAGGCGGGCAAGTACGAAATCATCGCAGGCGAACGGCGCTTCCGGGCGGCCCGTCTGGCCGGCCTGGACCAGGTGCCCGTGCTGGTGCGCGACGTGCCGGACGAGTCGGCAGCGGCGATGTCGCTGATTGAGAACATCCAGCGCGAAGACCTCAATCCGCTGGAAGAAGCCCAGGGCCTGCAGCGCCTGGTGCGCGAATTCGGCATGACGCACGAGCAGGCTGCGCAGTCGGTTGGCCGCTCGCGCAGCGCCGCCAGCAACCTGCTGCGGCTGCTGCAGCTGGCCGAGCCTGTGCAGACCATGCTCATGGCCGGCGACCTGGACATGGGCCATGCGCGCGCGCTGCTTGTGCTCGAACGGGCGACGCAGATCACGGCGGCCAACCAGATCGCGGCCAAGAAGCTCTCCGTGCGCGAGGCCGAGGGCCTGGCCAAGAAGCTGTCGGCCGAGTTCAACCTGACCTCGCCCAAGCCCAAGAAGGAAAAGTCGCGCGACCTCAAGCGCGTCGAGGAGGAGCTGTCCGATCAGCTCGCCGCCGATGTCGAGATCCGCATCAAGAAGCGCGTCAAGCGCGGCGGCCGCGTGCAGGAGGTGGGCGAGCTCGCGATCCAGTTCGGCTCGCTCGAAGAACTGAACGGGCTGATCGAACGCCTGTCGCAGGGCGTCGCGCGCTGACCATGCCCTGGCCGCTGCCAGCCCTGGTGGCCTGGGGCGGGGCCTGGCTGCTGTACCGGGCGGGTGCGGCGCTGGGTTGGCCGCTGTGGCTGGCACTGGGCCTGGCCACCACCTGCGGTGTGCTGGCCAGCGTGCTGGGCACGACCCCATGGCGGCGCGGCCTGATCGCGCTGGGTTTCCCCCTGTCGCTGCTGTTGGCCGGCGGCGCCGCCGTGCCGGCCTGGGCCTGGCTGCTGCCCCTGGGGCTGCTGCTGCTGGTGTACCCGCTCAACGCCTGGCGCGATGCCCCCCTGTTCCCCACGCCGCGCGATGCGCTATTGGAATTGAAGCAACTGGCACCGCTGCCTGCTGGCGCCAGCGTGCTCGACGCCGGCAGCGGCGTGGGCGACGGCCTGCTCGCCTTGCGCCGCGCCTATCCGGGCGCCAGATTTCATGGTGTGGAATGGAGCTGGCCGTTGCGCGCGCTGTGCGCACTGCGCTGCCCCTGGGCCCGCGTGCGCCAGGGCGACCTGTGGCGCAGCGACTGGCGTGTGCACGCCATGGTCTACATGTTCCAGCGGCCCGAGAGCATGGACCGCGCAGCCGCCAAGGCCGAGGCCGAACTGCAGCCGGGTGCCTGGTTGGTCAGCCTGGAATTCGAGGCCCGCGCCTTGGTGCCGCAGCACCGCCTGGTGGCGCCAGACGGCCGGCCGGTCTGGCTGTACCGGGCGCCGCTACGGCGGCGAGCCGCTGGCGTGCTTACATCACCGGCGGGCGGATGAAGATCTCGACGCGCCGGTTCTGCGACCGGCCGTCTTCGGTGCTGTTGTCCGCGATCGGCTCGTTCTGGCCGCGGCCCTCGGAGCTCAGGCGCGACGGGTCCAGGCCCTGGTTGCGCAGCGAGGTGACGACCGCCGCCGCGCGGCGTTCCGACAAGCGCTGGTTGCCGGTGGGCGAGCCGGTGCTGTCGGTGTGCCCGACGACGGTGGCCGTCACGCCGCACCATTCGCGGATGGTGCCGCCCACCGTGGTCAGCACGGACTGGAAGTCGGGGCTGATGTCGGCGTTGCCGGTCTTGAAGAGCACCTTGCCCGGGATGTCCAGCTTCACCGAGCCATCGGCCTGCTCGGTCATGCCCATCACGTTGTTGAACTGCGAGCCGGCCAGGGCGCCGGCCACCGCGCCGATCAATGCGCCGTTGCGGGTGCCCACGGAGCGGGTGCGGGCGCTCGAGCGCCCGATGGCCGCGCCGGCCACCGCCCCCACGGCAGCGCCGATCACGGCATTTTGCGTGTTCGTCGTCGCGGGCGCGGGGCGTGATTGCGGCAGGTACTTGCAGCCGTCGGGGCCGCGTTGCTCGGCCACCATGGGCGCTGGCGCCGCCGCGCCGCCGCCGCCACCCGCGCCGGCCTGCGGCATGGTGTTGCAGCCACCCAGCGCCAGGGCGACCACCGCCAGAACGGAAGTCGTAAATTGTTTTTGCATGAAGTCCCTCGTTCGCAAGTGTTGTAAGCAGCGGCACTTTAGCCGCTGCCTCCTGCGCGATCAACCACCGAACGGAGGATGCAGCCCGGCCCCGCTACAGCGCGAAGATCTTGCCCGGGTTCATGATGTTCAGCGGGTCCAGCGCCCGTTTGATGGCCCGCATCATGTCCACCGCGCCGGCCCCGGTCTCGTCCACCAGGAAGCCCATCTTGTGCAGCCCCACGCCGTGCTCGCCGGTGCAGGTGCCCTCCAGCCGCAGCGCGCGCGCCACCAGGTCGTGGTTGAGCTGCTCGGCCTTCACGCGTTCCTCGGGGATGTTCGGGTCCAGCAAATAGCCGAAGTGGAAGTTGCCGTCGCCCACGTGGCCGACCAGGAAGTAGGGGATGCCGCTGGCGTCGGCCTCGGCCACGGAGTCCAGCAGGCAGTCCGCCAGCCGCGAAATCGGCACGCAGGTGTCGGTGGAGATCACCTTGCAGCCCGGGCGCGACTGCACGGCCGCGAAGTACGAGTTGTGCCGCGCCGTCCACAGCCGCGTGCGCTCCTCGGGCGTGCTGGCCCATTCGAAGGCGTTGCCGCCGAATTCGCTGGCGATCTCCTGCACCGTCTCGGCCTGCTCCTGCACGCCGGCCGGCGAGCCGTGGAACTCCATCAGCAGCATGGGCTCCTCGCGCAGGCCCAGCTTGGCGTAGGCGTTCACCATGCGCACGGTGTTCACGTCGATGAGCTCCACGCGCGCGATCGGCACGCCCAGCTGCACGGTCTGGATCACGGTGCGCACGGCGGCTTCGATGCTGGGGAACGAGCAGATCGCGGCCGACACCGCCTCGGGCAGCGGATAGATCTTCAACGTCACCTCGGTGATCACGCCCAGCGTGCCCTCGCTCCCCACCATGAGCCGCGTGAGGTCGTAGCCGGCCGATGACTTCTTGGCGCGCGTGCCGGTGCGGATGACCTCGCCCGAGGCCGTGACCACCTGCAGCGCCAGCACGTTCTCGCGCATGGTGCCGTAGCGCACCGCGTTCGTGCCGCTGGCGCGCGTGGCCGCCATGCCGCCGATGGACGCGTCCGCGCCCGGGTCGATCGGGAAGAACAGCCCCGTGCTCTTGATCTCGTCGTTGAGCTGCTTGCGCGTGACGCCGGGCTGCACCGTCACCGTGAGGTCGTCCGCGTTCACGGCGACGACCTTGTTCATGCGCGACACGTCGATGCTGATGCCGCCCTGCACAGCCAGCAGGTGCCCCTCCAGCGACGAGCCCACGCCGAACGGGATCACGGGCACCGCGTGCGCGGCGGCCAGGCGCACCGCCTCGGCCACGTCCTCGGTGCTTTCGGCGAACACCACGGCAGAGGGCGGCGGCACGGTGAAGGACGACTCGTCGCGCCCGTGCTGCTCGCGCACCACCAGTGCCGTGGAACAGCGCTCGCCGAAGCGGGCCTTGAGCGCCTCCACCAGCACCGCCGGCACCTCGCGCGGATGGAATTCGGGGACGAGATGCTGGGACTGTGCGGGCGCATTCATGGCGTGTCTCCTGAGGGGGTTGGCCATTCTAGGGAGGCCCTGAACACCCCGTTCACCAAATACCGATGGCGCCCCCCGCGCGTGGCCGGCATGCTCCAGCCTTTCCGACCCGAGCGAGACAAGCCCTCCATGACCCTCCCGACTCCCCCCGATGCCGCCGGCGGCATCGCGGCGCGGCACCAGGCTGCGCTGAACCAGGGCCAGTTCCTGATCCAGCGCTGCGGCGGTTGCCAGCAGCATGTCTACTTCCCGCGCGAACTGTGCCCGCACTGCGGCAGCGAGGCGCTGGCACTCGTGGCCCCGGCCGGCACCGGCACCGTCTATTCGACGACCACCGTGCGGCGCAAGCCCGAGGCCGGCGGCGACCTGAACGTGGCGCTGATCGACCTGGACGAAGGGGTGCGCCTGATGAGCCGCGTCGAGGGCGTGCCGACGTCGGACGTGCGCATCGGCCAGCGCGTCAAGGCGCGCGTGCTGCAGCGCGAAGGCGCGGCGGCCATCGTGGTGTTCGACCTCGTGAACGAAGGAGTCGCCGCATGAGCGATTGGAAAAAATTGCGCGGCAGCGCGGCGATTGCCGGCGTGGCCACCTTCGGCTGCGGCGAAGCCCCCGGCTACACCGACATGGAACTGCTGGCCATCTCGGCCCGCCAGGCGGTGGCCGATGCGGGCCTCCAGATGCGCGACATCGACGGCCTGTGCACCGCGAGCGCCAGCGCCACCATGTGGTCCATGCCGGTCGTCGAGTACCTGGGCATCCGCCCGATGTACATCGACAGCACCATGATCGGTGGCTCCAGCTTCATCGCGCACCTGCTGCCGGCCATGCACGCGCTGGAATCGGGGCAGTGCAACGCCGTGCTGGTCTGCTACGGCAGCACGCAGCGCACCGCCACTTTCGGCCGCAAGGAGGTGGTGGCCAGCCGCAAGTTCCTGGACCCGCAGCCCTACGAGGCGCCCTACGAGCCCATGATGCCGCTGTCGGCCTACGCGCTGGCCGCGTCGCGCCACATGCACCAGTACGGCACCACGCGCCGCCAGCTGGCCGAGGTGGCCGTGGCCGCGCGCCAGTGGGCGCAGAAGAACCCCGAGGCCTTCATGCGCGAGCCGCTCAGCATCGACGACGTGCTCAAGGCCCGCATGGTCAGCGATCCGCTGTCGGTGCGCGACTCCTGCCTGGTCACCGACGGTGGCGGCGCCTACGTGCTGGTGCGCGCCGACCGCGCGAAGGACCTACCGCACCAACCCGTCTACGTGCTGGGCAACGGCACGGCCGTGTGGAACCGCCAGATCTCGTCCATGCACGACCTCACCGTCACGGCGGCCAAGGACTCCGGCGCCGCCGCGTTCGCGATGGCCGGCCTGCAGCCCAAAGACATCGACGTGGTGCAGCTCTACGACGCGTTCACCATCAACGTGCTGCTGTTCCTGGAGGACCTGGGCTTTTGCCAGAAGGGCGAGGCCGGCGCGTTCGTGGAGAACGGCGGCATCGCCCCGGGCGGGCGCCTGCCCGTCAACACCAACGGCGGCGGCCTGTCGTGCGTGCACCCCGGCATGTACGGCATCTTCGCGTTGATCGAAGGCGTGCGGCAGCTGCGCGGCGATTGCGGCGAACGCCAGATCGCCGGCGCGAAGACCGCCCTGGCGCACGGCAACGGCGGCACGCTGTCCAGCCAATCCACCGCCATCCTCGGCCTGGCCGAAACCCTGTGAGAACCCCATGAGCCCAGCACCCGACCAGTACCAGGACATCCGCGACGCCGTGCGCGCGCTGTGCGCCGAATTCCCCGGCGAATACCACCGCAAGGTCGACGAGCAGCGCGTCTACCCCGAGGCCTTCGTCGACGCGCTTACCAAGGCCGGCTGGATGGCCGCGCTGATCCCCACCGAGTACGGCGGCTCCGGCCTGGGCCTGGCCGAGGCCTCGGTGATCATGGAAGAGATCAACCGATCGGGCGGCAACAGCGGCGCCTGCCACGGCCAGATGTACAACATGAATACCTTGCTGCGCCACGGCTCCAAGGCGCAGAAAGAGCTGTACCTGCCCAAGATCGCCACCGGCGAATGGCGCTTGCAGTCCATGGGCGTGACCGAGCCCACCACGGGCACCGACACCACCAAGATCAAGACCACCGCGGTGAAGAAGGGCGACCGCTACGTCATCAACGGCCAGAAGGTCTGGATCAGCCGCGTGCAGCACAGCGAGTGGATGATCCTGCTCGCGCGCACCACGCCGCTGGCCGACGTGAAGAAAAAGTCCGAGGGCATGTCCATCTTCATGGTCGACCTGCGCCTGGCCGAGAAGACCGGCCTCACCGTGCGGCCCATCCCCAACATGGTCAACCACGAGACCAACGAGCTGTTCTTCGAGAACCTGGAGATCCCGGCCGAGAACCTGATCGGCGAGGAAGGCCAGGGCTTCAAGTACATCCTGGACGGCCTGAACGCCGAGCGCACGCTGATTGCCGCCGAGTGCATCGGCGACGGCTACTGGTTCATCGACAAGGTCAGCAAGTACGTCAAGGAACGCATGGTCTTCGGCCGCCCCATCGGCCAGAACCAAGGCGTGCAGTTCCCCATTGCCGAGAGCTACATCGAGGTCGAGGCCGCCAACCTCATGCGCTGGAAGGCCTGCGCGCTGTTCGACGCGCACCAGCCCTGCGGCGCCGAGGCCAACATGGCCAAGTACCTGGCGGCCAAGGCCAGCTGGGAGGCGGCCAACGCCTGCATCCAGTTCCACGGCGGCTTCGGCTTCGCCAACGAATACGACGTGGAACGCAAGTTCCGCGAGACGCGGCTGTACCAGGTCGCGCCTATCTCCACGAACCTGATCCTCTCCTTCGTCGCCGAGCATGTGCTCGGCCTGCCGCGCTCGTTCTGAGAAAGCCCGCCATGCATGAACACCCCAGCAAGGCCCTGGCCGCATTCGCCGCCGGCCTGCGGTTCGACGACATCCCCGCGCCCGTGCTGCGTCGCGCCGAAGACCTGTTCCTGGACTGGGCCGGCTCGGTGTTGGCCGGCAAGGGCGCACGCCCGGTCGAGAGCATCGCCAGCGTGGCCCGCGCCATGGGGCCGGCCGATGGCCCAAGCGAGATCCTGATCTCGCGCACGCGCAGCAGCCCGCTGTTCGCCGCCATGGTCAACGCCGCGGCCTCGCACTACGCCGAACAGGACGACGTGCACAACGGCTCGGTGTTCCACCCCGCGGCCGTGGTGTTCCCGCCCGCGCTGGCCGTGGCGCAGGCCATCGGCGCCTCAGGCAAGGACTTGCTCGTGGCCTCCGTCGTCGGCTACGAGGTCGGCATCCGCGTCGGCGAGTTCCTGGGCCGCTCGCACTACCGCATCTTCCACACCACGGCCACGGCCGGCACCGTGGCCGCCGCGGCCACCGTGGGCCGTCTGCTGGGCCTGGACGCCGCGCAGATGCTGCACGCCTTCGGCTCGGCCGGCACGCAGGCCGCGGGCCTGTGGGAATTTTTGCGCGACGCGGCCGACAGCAAGCAGCTGCACACGGCCAAGGCCGCGTCCGACGGCCTGCTGGCGGCCTACCTCGCCCAGGACGGTTTCACGGGCGCCAGCCGCATCCTCGAAGGCCCGCAGGGCATGGCGGCCGGCATGTCCACCGACGCCAACCCCGCCAAGCTCACCGATGGCCTCTACACACGCTGGACGCTGGCCGAGACCTCGTTCAAGTTCCACGCCTCGTGCCGCCACACCCACCCGGCCGCCGACGCGCTGCAGCAGGTCATCCGCACGCATGGCCTCAAGATTGCCGACATCGCCCAGGTGACCACGCACGTGCACCAGGGCGCCATCGACGTGCTGGGCCCCGTGACCGACCCGCGCACCGTGCACCAGAGCAAGTTCTCCATGGGCACCGTGCTGGGCCTGATCGGCGCGTTCGACCGCGCGGGCCTGGCCGAGTTCGACGGCCACTACCGGAGCGCCGACGTGGTCGCGCTGCGCGACAAGGTGACGATGGTGCTGGACGCCGAGGTGGACGGTGCCTACCCGCAGCGCTGGATCGGCAAGGTCACCGTGCTCACCACCGATGGGCGCACGCTGCAGGGCCGCGTCGACGAGCCCAAGGGCGACCCCGGCAACACGCTGAGCCGCCCCGAGATCGAGGCCAAGGCGCTGCAGCTGGCGGCCTATGCGAACGGCGCCAGCGCCGACGAGATGCGCGCGCTGTCCGAGCGCGTCTGGCGCCTGGCCGAATGGCCGCGCGTCGAAGCGCTGCTGCGCTGAATTTCTGAATCACAACGAAGGAGCACACACATGAGTGAATCTGCATTGCTGGCCGGCAAGGTCATGGTCGTCACCGGTGCCGGTGGCGGCATCGGCCGCGACATCGCGCTGGCCATGGCCAAGGCCGGCGCGCGCGTCGTCGTCAACGACATCGGCGCGTCCGTCAGCGGCGAGGGCAACGACGCCGGCCCCGCGCAAAAGGTCGTCGATGAGATCAAGGCCCTGGGCGGCGAGGCCGCGGCCAACACCGACAGCGTGTCGGACGCGCGCGGCGCGGGCCGCATCGTCACCACGGCACTCGACAGCTTCGGCCGCATCGACGGCGTGGTGAACAACGCCGGCATCCTGCGCGACCGCTTCTTCCACAAGATGAGCGACGACGAATGGGACGCCGTCATCAAGGTCCACCTGTACGGCGGCTACTACGTGAGCCGCGCCGCCGCCACGCACTTCAAGGAGCAGAACAGCGGCGTGTTCGTGCACATGACCAGCACCTCCGGCCTGATCGGCAACTTCGGCCAGGCCAACTACGCGGCGGCCAAGCTCGGCATCGCCGCGCTGTCCAAGTCCATCGCGCTGGACATGCAGAAGTTCAACGTGCGCAGCAACTGCATCGCGCCCTTCGCGTGGAGCCGCATGATCGGCTCCATCCCGACCGAGACCGACGCCGAGAAGGCCCGCGTGGAACGCATCAAGCAGATGACGCCCGCCAAGATCGCGCCGCTGGCCGTGGCGCTGTGCAGCGACAAGGCGCAGGAGACGAACGGCCAGATCTTCGCGGTGCGCAACAACGAGATCTTTTTGATCAGCCAGCCGCGGCCGATCCGGTCGGTGCACCGCTCGGAAGGCTGGACGCCGGAGTCGGTGCTGAGCCATGCGCTGCCGTCGATGAAGGCGGACTACTTTGGGCTGGACCGGTCGGGGGATGTGTTCACGTGGGACCCGGTGTGACCACGGCGTGAATGCCGCACTGGCAGGCGCCTGACACGTCAGCCCTCTGCCCACGGTGACGCCGCGTTGCCGTGGTGCATGGCGCAGCTCAGGCGCGCTCCGAAGCCACGTCCCGCACCAACCCCCACGCCACCTCCGCCACCGGCCCCAGCCCACGGTTCGCGCGCCGCACCAGCACGATGCTGCGCTCTACCTTGGGCACCAGCGGCCGCACCACCAGCCCCTGCAGACCGGCCGGCGGCAAGGCCAGCGTGGGCACGATGGAGATGCCCAGCCCCGCGTCCAGCATGCGGAAGATGGTGGTGACATGCCCGACCTCCTGCGCCACGGGCGCCTGCACGCCCTGGTCGCGCAGCGCCTCGTCGATCAGCCGCCGGCTGCCTGAGGCATGGTCCAGCAGCACCAGCGGCTCGCCGGCCAGCTCGGTCCAGCGCACGTTGCGGCGCCTGGCCAGCCGGTGCGTGGGCGGGCAGACGAGGCAGAAGGGCTCGGACAGGATGGCCTCGGTGTGCAGCTCATCGCGTTGGGCAGGGTCGATCACCACGCCGAAGTCCACCTCGCCCGACAGCACGCTGGCCAGCGCGTCGTGCTGCATGCGGTCCAGCAGCACCAGCTCGAGCCCCGGGTGTTCCTCGCGGCAGCGCGCGATGCAGGCGGGCAGCAGGTTGGCCGACAGCGTGGGGCTGCTGGCCACGCGCACGCGGCCGTGGCGCTGCGTGGCCAGGCCGGCCACGTCCAGCAGCACGGTGTCCAGCTCGTCCAGCACGCGCGCCAGCCGCACGGCCAGGCTGCGGCCGGCGTCCGTGAGCGCCACCTCGCGCGTGGTGCGGTCCAGCAGCTTCAGGCCCAGCTGCTGCTCCAGCTCCGTCACGCAGCGGCTCACGGCGGGCTGGGTCAGGCCCACCTGCGCGCCGGCGCGCGTGAAGTTCTGGTGCGCGGCCACGGCCTGGAACACGCGCAATTGACGCAGGCTCACATTCATGCGGCCGAATCATAGATTCATCAGATCAATCCATTTCCCTTGGGGCGCGCGGCGCGGTCCAATTGCGGCCATTGCCCCCACATGCGCCGCGCGCGTTTCGCACCATGGCCCGTTCCCGCTTTTTGCCCGACAACTTCACGCTGTACCTGGTGGCCACCGTCGTCCTGGCCAGCCTGCTGCCGGCCTCGGGCCGCTTCGCCCAGGGGCTGGAGGTGGCGACCACCGTGGCTGTGAGCCTGCTGTTCTTCCTGCACGGCGCCAAGCTGTCGCGCCAGGCCATCGTGGCCGGCATCGGGCACTGGCGGCTGCACCTCGTGGTGGTGGCCAGCACCTTTCTTTTGTTCCCGCTGCTGGGCTGGGCGCTGCGGCCGGTGCTGGAGCCGCTGGTCACGCGCGAGCTGTACGTCGGCATCCTGTACCTGTGCGCGCTGCCGGCCACGGTGCAGTCGGCCATCGCCTTCGTGTCGATGGCACGCGGCAACATCCCGGCGGCCGTGTGCAGCGCCTCGGCGTCCACGCTGCTGGGCGTGGTGTTCACGCCGCTGCTGGTAGGGCTGCTGCTGGGCCAGAGCGCGGCCATGGGTGATCCGCTGCAGGCCGTCGGGCGCATCGGCTTGCAGCTGCTGCTGCCCTTCGTGGTCGGCCACCTGATGCGGCCGCTGATCGCCGGCTTTTTGCAGCGCCGCGCCGCCGTCATGAAGGTGGTGGACCAGAGCTCCATCCTGCTCGTGGTCTACGCCGCCTTCAGCCACGCCGTCATCGACGGTCTGTGGTCGACGGTGCCGCCCGGCGCGCTGGCCGGCCTGCTGCTGGTGTGCGCGGTGCTGCTGGCACTGGTGCTCACGCTCACCACCTGGGGCGCGCGGCGCATGGGCTTTTCGAAGGAGGACGAGATCACCATCGTCTTCTGCGGCTCCAAGAAGAGCCTGGTCAGCGGCGTGCCCATGGCCAACGTGCTGTTCGCGGCCAACGTGGCGGGCGCCATCGTGCTGCCGCTGATGCTGTTCCACCAGTTGCAGCTGATGGTGTGCGGGGTGCTGGCGGCGCGGTATGCGCGGCGGGTGGTGCCTGTGCTTGACGCAACCGTCGCGGGTGCTGTCGGCACCAAGGCTTGAGGCCCAGCTCTTTGCTGTTGCAGGGGGTGCGCTGGTGCCGCCCGGCCTGGGGTGCCCGCCGCAGCCGCCCGGTGGACGCGTCCCTCGCCCAGGGGCTCAGGCAGCCTGCGGTGCTCGGCCCGCGGGCGCATTGCACGACTCGCACCACTCACTTCGTTCGTTCAGCTCGCACAGGTGCAATGAGTCAGTCAACGAGGCGTGCTGCGCCGCCGCTCGCAGTCCTGCGCTCCTCGGCGCGGCCACAGGCTGGCCACGGCGGGCACCCCAGGCCGGGCTACGTGGGTGGTGGTTCAAGCGCCGCAGGGGGACAGCGCGCTTGACGCGGGCAGCCCAGGAACAACCGGAAATGGATCGGCGGCATAGACCTTGACTGCGATAAGCCTGAGGTCTTACTTCAAGCTCTCCACCGGCCCGATCGGCTCCATGTCCACCCCGTTGTACCGCACCGGCTGCATCGCTGCCACGGCGTGCAGGTCGGCCGGGCTGTTGGAGATCGTCACGCCCGGCAGCAGCAGGTCCACTTTGGGATTCTTCATGTTGCTCGCGATGCGGCGGATGTTGTCGCGTGTGAGCTGGTCGCCGCACTCGCGCAGCACATGCGCCATGAGCTGCGCGGCCACGTAGCCCGTGACGCCCGAGCTGTTGTACGGGTCCACGCCGGGCGCGTAGGTCTTCAGCAGCTCCTTGTAGGCCTTCATCTCCGGGTCTTCGTCCCAGCGCTTCGAGCCCGGGTCCTTGTAGTAGGCCAGCGTGATCGCGCCCTTGGCCTTGTCGGCGCCGGCCGGCTCCATGGCCATCTTGACGGAGGCGCCGGCGATGTTCACGTAGCGCTCGGGGCTCCAGCCGATCTCGGCCGCCTTGCGCAGCGCCTGCGCCGTGGTGCGCGCGGTCGAGGCCAGCACCAGCACGTCGGCGCCGCTGGCCTTGAGCTGCACGATCTGCGAATCGACCGTCGGGTCCGTCACCTCGAACGTGGCCTGCGCGACGATGCTGGCGCTCTTGCCGGCCAGCCCGTCCTTGAGCCCGCTCAGGATCTCGCGGCCCAGGTCGTCGTTCTGCGTCAGCACGGCGATCTTGGCGCCGGGCTTGTTCGCCACGATGTGGCGCGCGAACACCTTGCCTTCGCCCTTGTAGCTGCCCAGCATGGGCGTGGTCCACGGGTACTTCTGCGCGTCGTCGAATTGGCTGGCGCCGCTTTGCAGCAGCAGCTGCGGCACCTTCTTGGCGTTCATGTAGCGCTGCACCGCCATGTTGCTGGCCGTGCCCAGGCTGCTGAACCAGGCCAGGATCTCGTCCTGCTCGACCATGCGGCGCGCCACCTCCACCGTCTTGGGTGGGGAGTACTGGTCGTCGTAGACCAGCACCTTGATCTTGCGGCCGTTGATGCCGCCGGCTTCGTTGATCTTCTTGAAGTAGGCCTCGGCCACCTTGCCGATGATGGAGTAGCCCGACACGGGGCCCGACAGCGGCATCGGCATGCCGAGCAGGATCTCGGTGTCGCTGGCGCCGGGGTCGTATTTCTTCTGGGCGAAGGCGGTGGGGGCGAGCAGGGTGGTGGCCAGGGCGGTCGAGGCGAGGGCCAGGGTGCGGCGGGTGATGGGCATGGTGGTCGTCTCCGTGTTGTGCTTATGTCCGCGCCGTGCGCGCGGGTCTGGCGCACTATGGCGTTGACGCGGGCGGTGCGCCATGGCCGAAGCGATCACGGGCATTGGCTGAAGCGTTCGCGGGATGTGAAGTGCAACTGCTACGATGGCCCATATGACCCGCACCGTCGGCCGCCAAGACCGCTCCGAGCTGATCCTCGATCCTGCCGAGGCCTTGCGCCGCGGCCGTGCGCTTGATGCGATGCTGGCCGGCTTGCACGCCGCACGTCCGCGAGGCATTACCCGGGCCACTCACCGCACCATGAACCAGGCCGACGATGCGCGTCAGTTGGAGATCGCGCGCCGACTCAACGGGCCGCGTTGATTGGCAGAGGCCATGGACGCGGACAACCTGCTTGACCTGCTACGGCGTTTCCAGGCCGAAGGTGTGCAGTACATCCTGGTCGGCGGGCATGCCGTGCGCCTGAATGGCTTCGTGCGTGCCACCGAGGACATCGACATCCTTCTGCCTTCGTCCATTGACAACGGCCGCCGCGTGATCAGGGCTCTGTCGTTTCTGCCGTCCAGCCAGGAGCTGGACCCGCAATGGTTCGATGTGCCGGCAGACGAGCCTGAGAACATACGCGTGGCCGATGCGCTGTTGATCGACCTGCTGTTCGCGGCCAATGGCCAGACTTACGACAGCCTGCAGCCGCACGTGCGCACCGTGACGGTGGACGGCGTGGACATCCGCACGCTGGACATCGAAGGCCTGCTCAAGACCAAGACGGACTACCGTGACAAGGACCGCATCGACCGCGATGTACTGCGTCGGCTCAAATCGCAGCTATAGCCGGGCGCCCTACAACAACCGATCCGCCAACCCAAAGTTCGCCAGGTGCCGCACCAGCTCCGCCGCCAGCCTGGGCAGCGGCTGCCCGGCGCGGTTCACGATCTTGGTCTCGCGCTGCGCCCAGGGGTCGGTGAGCGGCACCAGCGCCAGCTGCATCGTGCGCGCATGGCGCACGGCCGATGAGCGCGGGATGATGCCCACGCCCACGCCGGCCTCCACCAGCAGGCAGATCGACTCGAAGCTGGACACCTGGATGCGGAACTCCAGCGGCCGGCCGATGGCGCGCGCCAGCGGCGGCAGGAAGCTGGCCAGCGCGCTGCCCTCGGCCAGCGAGATGTGGGGCTCGTCCAGCGTCTGCACGAAGGACAGCTGCGCCGACCTGGCCAGCGCATGCCGCGCCGGCAACACCACCACCAGCGCGTCGGCCACGAAGTCGCGCACCTCCAGGCCCTGCGTGTCCACGTCGCCGGCCACCAGGCCGATGTCGGCATGGGCCTCGTTGATCGCCACCACGATCTCGGCGCTCAGGCGCTCGCGCAGGTCGATGCTCACGTCGGGCTGCAAGGCCAGGAAGCTGGCCAGCGCCGAGGGCAGGGCGCTCGTGATCGAGGTGGTGTTGGCCAGCACGCGAACATGGCCCTTGGCGCCCTGGGCGTAGTCGCGCAGGTCGATCTTCAGGTGGTCCACCTGCTGCAGCACCTTGCGCGCGTGGTGCAGCAATGCCTCGCCGGCCGGGTTCAGTTCCACGCCCTGGGGCTTGCGGTAGAACAGCCGCGTGCCGATGTTGTCCTCCAGCTGCTTGATGCGCGTGCTGGCCGCAGCCAGCGAGATGCAGGCGCGCTCAGCCCCGCGCCGCAGGTTGGATTCCTCGGCGACGAACACGAACAGTCGGAGGTCGAACAGGTCGAAGTGCATGGCGTCGGGCGGCGAGCGTAACGCATCGGGTTCTCCCCCATCGCCCCTCGATGAACACCCCCTTTGCCAAAGACTGATGGCGGGCCATGCTGGCCGGTGCCATCCTCGCCGCTCGCATCACGGTGGGTGCGTACTTCCAACAACGACCCGGAGACAACCCAGCATGAACCCCTTGGCCCATCCTCTCGCCCGACGTCGCGTGCTCGCGGGCCTGTTGTGCGCCAGTGCCCTGGCCACCGGCAGCGCCTTCGCGCAGCAGCAGCCCGTGCGCCTCGTCGTCGGCTACGCGGCCGGCGGCCCGGTGGACACGGCCGGCCGCCAGTTCGCCCAGGTGTTCGGCCGCGAGCTGGGCCGCAGCGTGATCGTGGAGAACAGGGCCGGCGCCGCCGGTGCGCTGGGCGGCGAGGCCGTGGCACGCGCCGCGCCGGACGGCGCCACGCTGTACTTCGGCGCCAGCCCCACGCTGACCATCAGCCCGCATGTGCTCAAGGCCATGCCGTTCGACCCGGCCAAGGACCTGACGGCGCTGTCGCCCGTGCTCACCTACGCCAACGCGCTCGTCATCAACAAGGACCTGCCGATCAAGAACCTGCAGGATTTGATCGGCTACGCCAAGGCCAACCCGGGCAAGGTGTCCTACGGCTCGGCCGGCATGGGCGCGTCCAACCATCTGAGCGGCGAGCTCTTTGCCAAGCAGAGCGGCCTCGTGATGACGCACGTGCCCTACAAAGGCAACGCACCGGCCATGACGGACGTGATCGGCGGGCAGCTCACGATGATGTTCGACATCGTGAGCACCGCCAGCAACTATGTGAAGTCCGGCCGGGTGCGCCCGCTCGTCGTCACCTCGCGCGAGCGCAACGCTTCGCTGCCCGACGTGCCCACCATGCGCGAGGCCGGCCTGCCGGGCTACGAGGTGATCGGCTGGTACGGCGTCTACGGCCCCGCGAAGATGAAGCCCGAGCTGGTCGCCGAGATCAACGCCGCCGTGAACCGCACGCTGGCCGACGACGGCCTGCGCAAGCAATGGGCCGAGCACGGCTACGACATGTGGACCGGCGCGCCCGCCGTGCTGGCCGACCAGCAGCGCAAGGACCTGGAGATGTGGCGCGGCGTGACCAAGGACATCAAGTTCGAATGACGGGCGCGCGCCTGTTCGCCTCTTTTCTTCACCCTTGCCACCACACACCATGATCCGCGACCCCGACATCACCCAGGCCTTCCTCGACAGCGTGCGCACCTTCGTCAAGGAGCGCCTCGTGCCCGCCGAGAACGAGGTGGCCGAGACCGATCAGATCCCTGACGACATCGTGGCCGACATGAAGGCCATGGGCCTGTTCGGCCTGACCGTGCCCGAGGAGTACGGCGGCCTGGGCGTCACGATGGAGGAAGAGTCGCTCGTGATGTTCGAGATGGGCCGCACCTCGCCGGCCTTCCGCTCGCTGTTCGGCACCACGGTGGGCATCGGCTCGCAGGGCATCCTGATCGACGGCACGCAGGCGCAGAAGGACCACTACCTGCCCAAGCTGGCCAGCGGTGAACTCACTGCATCGTTCGCACTCACCGAGCCCGAGGCCGGCTCGGACGCGGCCTCGCTGCGCACCACGGCGCGGCGCGCAACCGACGAGAAGGGCGACCACTACATCGTCAACGGCAGCAAGCGCTTCATCACCAACGCGCCCACGGCCGGCATGTTCACCTTGATGGCGCGCACCGACCCGAACAACAAGGGCGCGGGCGGCGTGTCGGCCTTCATCGTGGAAGCGAACACGCCCGGCATCACGGTCGGCAAGCCCGACAAGAAGATGGGCCAGCGCGGCGCGCACACGGCCGACGTGACCTTCGACAACGTGCGCGTGCCGGCCGAGAACATCATCGGCGGCAAGGAGGGCCAGGGCTTCAAGACCGCGATGAAGGTGCTGGAGAAGGGCCGTATCCACATCGCCGCCATCTGCGTGGGCGCGGCCGAGCGCATGCTGGAGGACGCATTGCAATACGCCATGGAGCGCCGCCAGTTCGGCCAGCCCATCGCCGAGTTCCAGCTCGTGCAGGCCATGCTGGCCGACAGCAAGATGGAGGTCTACGCCGCGCGCTGCATGGTCATCGACGCCGCGCGCCGCCGCGACGATGGCGAGAACGTGTCGACCGAGGCCTCGTGCTGCAAGCTGTTCGCCTCCGAGATGTGCGGCCGCGTGGCCGACCGCGCGGTGCAGATCTTCGGCGGCTCAGGCTACGTGGCCGACCACGGCATCGAGCGCTTCTACCGCGACGTGCGGCTGTTCCGTCTGTACGAGGGCACGAGCCAGATCCAGCAGCTCGTCATTGCCCGCAACATGATTCGCGCCGCTTCGTAAGCCGCCGTGACCTCGCACGCTCTGCGCGCCTTGTTCGCCGAGCGGCTGCGCCTGCCGCTGATCGCCGCGCCCATGTTCCGCGTGTCCGGCCCCGAGCTGGTCATCGCGGCCTGCCGGGCCGGCGTGATCGGCGCGTTCCCGACGGCCAACTGCCGCAGCGTCGACGCGTTCGACCAGTGGCTCACGCGCATCGGCGCGGCACTCGGGCCGCAGCACGCGCCGTATTGCCCCAACCTCATCATGCGGCGCGAGAACCTGCGCGAAGAGCTGGCCTGCCTGCTGCGCCATAAGGTCGAGCTGGTCATCACCAGCGTGGGCGCGCCCGACCCGGTGGTCGCGCCGCTGCACGACATCGGCTGCCGCGTGCTGGCCGACGTGGCCTCGGTGCGCCATGCCGAGAAGGCGATCGCGGCCGGTGTCGACGGCCTGGTGCTGCTGACGGCCGGCGCGGGCGGGCAGACGGGTTGGGCCAACGGCCTGGCCTTCGTGCGCGCCGTGCGCCAGTTCTACGACGGCCCGCTGGTGCTGGCCGGCGGTGTGTCCGACGGCGCGGCGCTGCTGGCCGCGCGCGTGGCCGGCTGCGACCTGGGCTATATGGGCACCAAGTTCATCGCCACCGACGAGAGCATGGCGGCCCAAGGCTACAAGCAGATGCTGGTGGACAGCCGGCTCGACGACGTGCTGCTGTCGCGCGCGTTCACCGGGCTGGAGACCAACACGCTGATCCCCTCGATCCGCGCGGCCGGGCTGGACCCGAAGGCCCTGCCGACCGACATGACGGCCGAGCGTGCCGACGCGCTGTACGGCAGCGGCGGCGACGGCAGCATCCGCCGCTGGCGCGACATCTGGAGCGCGGGGCACAGCGTGTCGGGCGTCACCTCGCGCGGCAGCGTGGCGGCGCTGGTCGAGCAGACGAGCGCGCAATACCTCGATGCCGCCCGCGAGGCCATGGCCTGGATGCCAGCTGCTCTTGCTCCCTCTCCCGCGCGCGCGGGGAGAGGGAGCAAGACGTCGCCGCCATGACGTCCCGTGGCGCCGCGCTCTTTCTCCCTCTCCCTCTGGGAGAGGGCAGGGGTGAGGGCGGGCGGCGCTGGCGAGACGCTGCGCCTTTTGCACACGCCCTGGCCGGCTTCCCCGAGCGCATCGCGTTCCAGGCTGGCACGCGCCGCGTCTCCTGCGCCGAGGCGGCCGACTTCATCGGCCGCGCCCAGCCCGTGCTGCACGCACGCGGCCTGGGCCGTGGCCCTGCTCAGCGCCAACCTTTGGAAGACGCGCCCATCCGCCACGTGACCGGCACCAACGCGCTGCAGGCCGGCTGCGGCTTCGCCATCTCGGCCTGCACGGCGGCGCTGCCGGGCTGGACGGGCAGCCCGTGGCCCTGGGCGAGCCGGGCGATGTCTGCGGGCGCGGCGTCGCGTGGCCGCGTGCGAACATGCCGCGGCGTTCAACACCTTGCAGGAGCACCCCATGCCGACCATCGACTACTTCGCACCCGAAGGCCGCCTCAAGACACCGCCGCTGTCCTCCGCCGCGCGCGTGGGCGAGCTGATCTTCGTCTCGGGCACGCCGGGCTACCGCGCGGACGGACAGCTGGACGAGGACTTCGGCGCGCAGTTCGAACTGACCGTCACCGCGCTGCGCGCGACGCTGGCGCGCGCCGGCTCCAGCCTGCGTGCGCTGGTCAAGGTCAACGTGCTGCTCACGCGCCCGCAGGACGTGGCCGAGATGAACCGCCGCTACGCCGAGGCCTTCGGCCCCGCGCCGTACCCGGCCCGCACCACCTGCGTGGTGGCAGCGCTGCCCGACCCGCGCATGCTGATCGAGATCGAATGCGTGGCGCTGGCGGACAGCCGCAGCGCCTAGTTGGCGATGCCGCGGTGGAACTCGTCGCGCGAGAGCATGCGGTCCTTGTTGGCGTCGATGTCGTCGAAGCGCTCCCAGATGGCCGGCAGGCGCTGCGCCTCGTCGCGGCTGAGCTGGCCGTCGCCGTTGCTGTCGGCGCGGCCGAAGGCCTGCTCGGCGCTGGCGTTGCGCTGCACGACCGGCGTGACGGGCCGGCTGACGGGCACCGTGGCCTGCGCATGGACCATGCTGCCCTCGGCAGCGGTCTGCGTCTGTGCCGCCACGCCGCTGCTGCCCATCACCAGGGCGGTGAACAGGGCCAGGCTGTGCTCCTCGAAGCGGGCGAGTGTGTGGCGGTTCTTGCGCATGCCGGAAGGCTCCTGACAGTGGATGGAGCGCCATTGCAACGCAAGCGGTGCCGTGGGGCCAGCACACTTGCTTCCTGTTGCGGCACTCACAGGTTTGCGCGCACGGCGTGACAGTTGGTCACGCTGGGTAAAGCAGAATCGACCGATTTATCGGATAGGAACCGCCATGGGCAACCGACTCACACAGATCGCCACGCGCACCGGCGACGATGGCACGACCGGCCTGGGCGACAACACGCGCGTGGGCAAGGACAGCCTGCGCATCGCAGCCATCGGCGACGTGGACGAACTCAACTCGCACCTGGGCCTGCTGCTGTGCGAGCCGCTGCCCGATGCCGTGCGCCAGCTGCTCGTGGACGTGCAGCACCAGCTGTTCAACCTGGGCGGCGAGCTGTCCATCCCGGGCTACGAGCTGCTCAAGCCCGAGGCGCTGCTGCAGCTGGACCAGGCCCTGGCCGACCACAACGCCACGCTGCCGCGCCTGGCCGAGTTCATCCTGCCGGCCGGCACCCGCGCGGCGGCCCAGGCCCATGTCTGCCGCACGGTGGCGCGCCGGGCCGAGCGCGCCGTGGTCGCGCTGGGCCGTGCCGAGGCCGTGCGCGAGGCGCCGCGGCATTACCTGAACCGCCTGTCCGACCTGCTGTTCGTGCTGGCCCGCGTGGCCAACCGCATGGACGGCGGCGACGACGTGTACTGGAAGAGCGAGCGCATGGCGCTCGCCGCGTCCTCCACGCCGCAAGGAGCACCATGAGCACCCAGAGCGCCACCCGCAAGGTCTGCGTCGTCACCGGTTCGTCGTCCGGCATCGGCGCGGCCACCGCCCGGCTGTACGCCGCACAGGGCTGGGACGTCGCCATCAACTACTCGCGTGAGCCGGCGCCGGCCGAAGAGGTCGCACAGCAGTGCCGCGACCTGGGTGCCGAGGTGCTGGTGGTGAAGGCCGACGTGTCCAGCGATGCGGACTGCCGGCGCCTGGCCGCCCAGGTGCAGGCGCGCTGGGGCCGGGCCGATGTGCTGGTCAACAACGCCGGCACCACGCGCTTCGTGCCCTTGAAGGACCTGGACGGCCTGCAGGCCGAGGACTTCCAGCGCATCTACGCGGTCAACGTGGTGGGTGCCTACCAGATGACGCGCGCCTTCGTGCCGCTGCTGGAGCAGCACCCGGTCGCGGCCGTCGTCAACGTCTCGTCCATCGCCTCGTTCATGGGAACGGGCTCGTCCATCGCCTACATGGCGTCCAAGGGCGCGCTCAACGCGATGACGGTGGGCCTGGCGCGCGCGCTGGGGCCCAAGATCCGCGTGAACGCCATCGCGCCGGGCCTGGTCGACTCACCTTGGTTGCGCAACGGGCTGGGCGAGGTCGCCTACGAGAAGGCCGTGGACAGCTACAAGCAGCGCGCCGCGCTGGCCGACGTGATCACGCCCGAAGACATCGCCCAGGCCGCCTGGTGGCTGGGCGTGGGCGCTGCCAAGACCACGGGCGAGGTGCTGCTGATCGACGCCGGCGTGCGCATCACGCGCGGCTGATGGCCAGGCGCCGCCTCAGCGTGGCGACAGGATCGCCATCGTGATGCGCGAGGCGCAGGTCATCTCGCCTGCGTCGTTGAACAGGTCGATCTGCCAGACATGCGTGCTGCGGCCCATGTGCACGGGCCGCGTGATGCCCGTGACCCAGCCGCTGGTGGCGCCGCGCAGGTGGTTGGCGTTGATGTCCAGCCCCACGGCGCGGTAGCCCTCGGGCGTGGCATAGGCCGCGCCGCACGAGCCCAGCGTCTCGGCCAGCACCACGCTCACGCCGCCATGCAGCAGGCCATAGGGCTGGCGCGTGCGCGTGTCCACGGGCACGCGCGCGCGAATGAAGTCATCGCCCACCTGCAGAAACTCGATGCCCAGGTGGCCCACGGCCGTGCCCACGTGGATCGAGGACAGTTCTTCGACGGAGATCGGTTTTTTCCAGATGGCCATGGCGGTGTCGTGCGATCGGAGAAGGCGCCACTATAAGTGGCAGCCCGCGGCCCAGGCGGTCGCGCACGCGCCCCGGTCCTACGCGTGCACGCGGGGCGCGCGCTTGCGGCGGCGCAGACCGCGCCGCACACTGCGGCGGCTACCGTCGCACCCCACCCATGCCGCTTGCCCGCCCCTGGAAGATCACCGCCCTCGCGCTGGGCTCGGCTGCGGCACTGCTGTGCGCGGCTGCGGCCTGGTGGTTGCCGTCGAACGAGGAACTGGCGCTGCGCGCAGCGCAGGCGGCGACCGAGGCGCTGGGCGTGCAGGTCACGGTCGGCGCGCTGGACTGGCACGTGCTGCCCACGCCGCGCGTGGTGGTGCGCGACGTGGCCACGAACCAGCAGCGCCCGTTGCGGCTGGAGCGCCTGACGGTCGCACCGCGACTGCTGCCGCTGCTGTCGGGCCGCATCGAACTGGCCAGCGTCGTGCTGGACGGCGCCACGGTGGAGCAACGCTCGCTGCGCGGCCTGGGCGGCGGCGCGGCCAAGCCCGAGCGGCAGGGCAGCGCCCCGCCGCTGGAACTGTCGCGTGTGGAATTCCGCGACCTGACCTGGGTCTCGCGCAGCGGTGTGCCCGTGGTCTACGCCGGCGAGGCCGACTTCGAGCGCGGCCTGGCCCTGCGCACGGCCACCTTGCGCCGGCCCGGCCTGACGCCGGCCGCCGACCTCGTCGTCACGCGCGAGACCGATGGCGCGGAGGCCGGCACCCAGCGCTTCACGCTGCGCGTGCGGCTGGCCGGCGGGCATGCGGACGGCCAGGCCCAGGTGCGGACCGCGGCCGATGGGCAGCTACGCCTGCAGGGCATGCTGGCGCCGCGCGGCATCGAGGTGCAGGCCGCGCTGGCCGCTTTCAACCGCCGCTCGCCCCTGGCTGGCCAGGCCGAGGGCGAGACCCGCTTCTCGGCCGACGGAGCGAACCCGCTGCAACTGGTGCAGCGCCTGCACACCGAGACGCGCTTCACGATCCGGCCGGCCACCGCGCTGCGCTTCGACCTGGACCGCGCCATCGCCACGCTGGGCCGCGAGCACCAGGGCCAGACGCGGCTGGACCAGCTGCGCGGCCGCGTGGAGACGCAGAACAGCCCGGACGGCACGGTGTTCCGCTTCCTGGACATCCAGGCCAGCGCCGGCAAGTTCAGCGCCTCGGGCGACGCGCGGCTGCAGGACCAGCGCCTGCAGGCGCGCGCGGCCGTGGACCTGGTCGATGGCGTGGTCGGCCTGCCCATGACCATCGAAGGCCCCATGGGCCAGCTCAAGGTCACCGTCTCCAAGGCGCCGCTGGTGGGCGCGGCCGTCGGCACGGCCGTGCTGCCCGGCGTGGGCACGGCCATCGGCGCGGCCATCGGCCGGGTGCTGGGGGGCGATGGCCCGCCTGCAGCCGCGCCGCGGCGCCCCTGAGCACACCCTTTGCACACGCTGGGCGCGGCCCGGCGCACGCCCACCGAGCCCCCGCGGCGCCGGCGCGTTCCAGTTGCGCCAGTCGCCCTGGTGGCCGCGCGCGCGCACCATCGGCAGACGCAGCGTCGCCACCACTTGAAAGCGTGCACCCAGCCCTGCAGGAGCGGCCCCTATCATGCTCGCCTGCCCGAACAAGGAGACACGCCCCATGGCCCAAAGCCCCGCGCAACGCACGCCGCAGATCACGCTGTACCTGGACTGGCTGCGCACCGAGCGCGGCCTTGCGTTTGCCGACTACGACGCGCTGTGGCGCTGGTCCACGACCGACCTGGCGGGCTTTTGGCAAAGCATCTGGGACTATTTCGCCATGCAATCGCCCACGCCGCACCGCGCCGTGCTGGGGCAGGGCGGCATGCCTGGCGCGCAGTGGTTCCCCGGCGCGCAGACCAACTACGCCCACCAGGTGCTGCGCCATGTGGACGCGGCCCATGCGGCCGGCTGCCCGGCCATCGTGAGCGACAACGAGCGCGGCCAGCGGCGCGAGATGGCGTGGCCCGTGCTGCGCCGCCAGGTGGCCGCGCTCGCGCTGCACCTGAAGGCCCAGGGCGTGCAGCCCGGCGACCGCGTGGCCGCCTACCTGCCCAACATCCCCGAGACCATGGTCGCCTTCCTGGCCACGGCCAGCATCGGCGCCGTGTGGAGCGTGTGCGCGCCCGACATGGGCCAGGCCGCCGTGCTCGACCGCTTCCGCCAGATCGAGCCCGTGGTGCTGATCGCCTGCGACGGCGTGACCTACGGCGGCCGGGACCTGGACCGCACGGCCACCGTGGCCGAGCTGCGCGCCGCCTTGCCCAGCGTGCGGCACCTGCTCGTGCACGAGAACCTGGGCGGCCTGGCCAGCGTGGCCGGCAGCCAGGCGCTGGCAGCCGTGCTGGCGCGCGACGACGATGCCACCGCCGCGTTCACGCCCACCTGGCTGCCGTTCGACCACCCGCTGTGGATCGTCTATTCCAGCGGCACGACCGGCCTGCCCAAGCCCATCGTGCACGGCCATGGCGGCATCGTCATCGTGGCGCTGGCCCTGTCCACGCTGCACAACGACGTGGGCTGCAGCTACCGGGACAGCGGCCGCGGCGAGCGCTTCTTCTGGTACAGCACCACGGGCTGGATCATGTGGAACTGCCAGGTCGGCGGCCTGCTCACGGGCACCACCTGCTGCATCTACGACGGCAACCCCGGCGGCACGCGCGAGGCGCCGGACTGGGGCGTGCTGTGGCGCTTTGCCGAGGCCACGGGCGTCACCTTCTTCGGCGCGGGCGCGGCCTTCTATGCCAACTGCATGAAGGCCGTCGTGGACCTGGCACGCTTCCCGGGCCTGGCCCGCGTGCGCACGCTGGGCACGACGGGCTCGCCGCTGTCGGAAGACGTGCAGCGCTGGGGCATCGCGGAGTTCCAGAAGCTCGGCGTGCCCGAAATCTGGTGGTGCAACATTTCGGGCGGCACCGACTTCGCGGGCGCTTTCATCGGCGGCCTGCGCACGCTGCCGCAGGTGCCCGGCACCATGCAGTGCCGCATGCTGGGCTCGGCCGTGGAGGCCTGGAACGAGGCCGGGCAAGGCGTCATCGGTGAGGTCGGAGAGCTGGTCTGCACGCAGCCCATCCCGTCGATGCCGCTCCAGTTCTGGAACGACCCCGGCAATGCCCGCTACCTGTCGAGCTACTTCGACATGTACCCCGGCGTGTGGCGCCACGGCGACTGGCTCAGGATCGACGCCGACGGCAGCTGCGTGATCTACGGCCGCAGCGACGCCACCATCAACCGCCACGGCCTGCGCATGGGCACGAGCGAGATCTACAGCGCCATCGAGGCCCTGCCCGAGGTGCTGGACGCGATGGTCGTGGACCTCGAATACCTGGGCCGCGACAGCTGGATGCCGCTGTTCGTCGTGCTGCGCCCCGGCCTCGTGCTCGACGACGCGCTCAAGGCGCGGCTCAACGACGCCGTGCGCCACGCGCTGTCGCCGCGCTTCGTGCCCGATGCGATCCACCAGGTGGACGAGATCCCGCGCACGCTGTCGGGCAAGAAGCAGGAGCTGCCGATCAAGAAGCTGCTGCTGGGCCAGCCGATCGACAAGGTGCTGAACCGCGAGGCCATGGCCAACCCGGGCTGCCTCGACTGGTACGTGGCGTTTGCGCGTGCGCATGCCGCACGCGCCATGCCATGATGGCCCATGCGCTTCCTGCTCGCCTGCCTGTGCGCCAGCCTGCTGATGGGCTGCGGGAGCATGCCGCTTCCTGAGGGCCGCAGCGTCTCCACCGCGCTGCCCGAGGCCGAGACCCACGGCACCGCGCTGGGCCGGGCCATTGCGCCACTGGCCGCGGCGCACCCGGGCCGGTCGGGCATCTTCTCGCTGTCCGATGCGCGCGAGGCCTTCGCGGCGCGCGTGCTGCTGGCGCGCGCGGCCGAGCGCACGCTGGACGTGCAGTACTACATCTGGCGGCCCGACACCACCGGCACCTTGCTGCTCGAAGCCCTGCACGACGCCGCCAACCGCGGCGTGCGCGTGCGCCTGCTGCTGGACGACAACGGCACGGCCGGCATGGACCAGCTGCTGGCCGCGCTGGACGCGCATCCCCTGGTGGAGGTGCGGCTGTTCAACCCGTTCCGCGTGCGCAGCCCCAAGTGGCTGGGCTACCTCACCGACTTCTCGCGCGCCAACCGGCGCATGCACAACAAGTCGTTCACGGCCGACAACCAGGCCACCATCGTGGGCGGGCGCAACGTGGGCGACGAATACTTCGGCGCCACCGAGGGCGTGCTGTTCGCCGACCTCGACGTGCTGGCCGCCGGCCCGGTGGTGCCGCAGATCTCGCAGGACTTCGACCGCTACTGGGAGAGCGCTTCGGCGTACCCGGCCGCGCAGGTGCTGCCGGCCGTGGACGCGGCGCAGCTGCAGGCGCTGCGCACGCGCGCGCGCAGCGTGGAGAGCGACCCGCGGGCGGCCGCCTATGTCGAGGCGGTGCGCGCGCTGCCGTTCGTGCAGGATCTCGTGCAAGGCCGGCTGGCGCTGCACTGGGCGCCCACGCGCATGGTCAGCGACGACCCGGCCAAGGGCCTGGGCCAGGCGCGTGACGGCAGCCTCATGCTGCGCCAGCTCACCGCCATCCTCGGCCAGCCGGCCCGCCACGTGGACCTGGTCTCGCCGTACTTCGTGCCCACGGCTGCCGGCGTCGAGGCCTTCGAGGCGCTGCGCGCGCGCGGCGTGCAGGTGCGCATCCTCACCAACGCGCTGGAGGCCACCGACGTGGCGGCCGTGCACGCCGGCTATGCCCGGCACCGCCAGCGCCTGCTGCAGGCCGGTGTCGAGCTCTACGAGTTGCGGCGCCAGGCCGCCT
The DNA here is from genome assembly GCF_001422405.1 of Pseudorhodoferax sp. Leaf267. Lineage (GTDB taxonomy): Bacteria > Pseudomonadota > Gammaproteobacteria > Burkholderiales > Burkholderiaceae_C > Pseudorhodoferax. The sequence goes on along the minus strand of NZ_LMMV01000027.1, from coordinate 241,985 downwards.
CCGGCGAGGCGAAGATGAAGACCGGGCCGTTCGGCAGCTCGGGCTCCAGCCTGCACGCCAAGACCTTCGCGGTGGACGGCCAGCACGTCTTCGTCGGCTCCTTCAACTTCGACCCGCGCTCCATCCACCTGAACACCGAGCTCGGCTTCGTGATCGACAGCCCGGCCCTGGCGCAGCGCGTGGACGATGCATTCGACGGCCCGGTGCCCGCGCAGTCCTACACCGTGGGGCTGGACGCGCGGGGCGCGCTGGTCTGGACCGAGCAGGTCGACGGCCAGGCCGTGCGCCACACGACCGAGCCCGGCGCCAGCATCTGGAAGCGCGCCGGCGTGGTGGTGCTGTCGTGGTTGCCGATCGAGTGGCTGCTCTGACGCCCGCGCCCCCTGGCAGAGGGTTGGCGTGAGGGCATGCACGGCGCCACAATCCCCCGCGGCATGCAGAACTCGCTCTTCCCTGTCGACGCCCCGCCAGCGCCCGCCGCCGCCGGGCCCGCGGCGGCGCCCGCCACGGCGACCCGCGCCAGCCGCGCGCGGCAAGTGCAGGCCGTCGAGTGCCCGCCCGCGCTGCACGCCCTCGCCGCCGGCCTGCCGCCCCTGCTGCGCCTGGGCACCTCCTCCTGGTCCTTCCCCGGCTGGAAGGGCCTGGTCTGGGACGGCGACTACAGCGAGTCCATGCTCGCCCAACGCGGGCTGGCCGCCTACGCCCGCCACCCGCTGCTGCGCACCGTCTCGCTGGACCGGGCCTTCTACCAACCGCTCACGCCGGCGCAGTACGCCGCCTACGCCGAACAGGTGCCGGGCGACTTCCGCTTCGTGGTCAAGGCACCGAGCGTCGTGGCCGACGCGCTGGTACGCGCCGAAGACGGCAAGGGCATGCGGGCCAACGCCGCGTTCCTCGACCCGCGCCTGGCCTGGTCGGCCTTCGTCGATCCCGCGCTGCAAGGCCTCGCGACCAAGGCCGGCGCGCTGGTGTTCCAGCTCAGCCCGCTGCCTGTGGCCATGCTCGCGCGCATGCCGGAGACCATCGCGCGGCTGGGCGCCATGCTGGCCGCACTGCCGCCGCTGGCGCAACTGCGCGAACGCGCGCCCGACCTGGTCATCGCGGTGGAGGTGCGCGACCCCGAGTGGCTGGTGCCCGCGTTTGCCGACGCCTTGCGCGCGGTGGGCGCCACCTACTGCCTGGGCGGCCACGCCAAGATGCCGCCGATCGAGGACCAGCTGCCCGTGCTGCGCGCGCTGTGGCCCGGCCCGCTGGTGTGCCGCTGGAACCTGCACCGCAGCCACGGCCGCTACGGCTACGAAGACGCCAAGGCCCTGTACCGTCCGTTCGACCAGCTGGTCGACCCCGACCCGCAGACCCGGGCCGTGCTGGCCCGCGTGCTGCGCGCCACCACCGGCGCCGGCCAGCCCGCCTACCTGACCATCAACAACAAGGCCGAGGGCTCGGCGCCGCGCACCGTCGAGGCCATGGCGCGCCTGCTCGTGCCCTGAAACACCACACGTGTTGCAGGCTGTCACGCCTGCGCGGCGGTGGGCTGCCCACAATCGCCGGCATGCCTCAGACCGAAAAACAAAAGATGCTGGCCGGCGCGCTGTACGACGCCGGCGACCCCGAGCTGCAGGCCGACCTGCAGGCCACGCGCGCCTGGCTCGCGCGCTACAACGCCACGCTGGCGGCCAGCGGTGCCGAGCGCCACGCGCTGCTGCTCGAACGCCTGGCCAGTGCCGGCCCCGGCGCGGTGATCCGCCCGCCGTTCCACTGCGACTACGGCTTCAACATCCACCTGGGCGCGGGCGTGTTCCTGAACTTCAACTGCGTGATCCTGGACGTGGTGGAGGTGCGCATCGGCGACAAGACCCAGATCGGCCCCGGCGTGCAGATCCTCGCGGCCGACCACCCGCGCTCGCCCGAGGAGCGCGCCACGGGCCTGGAGTTCGGCCGGCCCGTCATCATCGGCCGCAACGTCTGGATCGGCGGCGGCGCCATCCTGCTGCCCGGCATCACGGTGGGCGACGACGCGCTGATCGGCGCCGGCAGCGTGGTCACGCGCGACGTGCCGGCCGGCGCCACGGTGGTGGGCAATCCGGCGCGCGTGCGGGGTTGAGGGCCTTCAGCCAAATCGCTTCCTGCGGTGCCCGATCCGCTGGAGCAGCCGCGAGAAGCGCTCGTGTTGGCGAGGGGGTGCGGGCCGCCCTCAGAGTTCGCGCTTGCGCAGCGGGAAGTGCATGGGCAGCACCAGCGTGACGGCCTCGGCCACGCCATCTTTCATGTAGGGCGCGAAGCGCGCGTCGCGGGCGGCATGCAGCGCGGCCTCGTCCAGTTCGGCGATGCCGCTGGACTGGAACACTGCCAGCCGCTGGGTGCGGCCCTGCGCGTCCACCAGCAGGCGCAGCACGACGGTGCTGGCGGCGCCGCGCTCGACTTCCCGCGTGCTGTAGCGCACCTGCGTGCGCATGGGCGTCAGCGGCTTCATGTCCTCCGCGCGTACCACCGTTTCGGGCCAGGGCGTGTTCACGCTGGCGCAACCGCCCAGCGCACAAGCCAATAGCAGCGCAGCGGCAGCGCCATGCCAGGCGGGCGTGGCCATCAGCGCTGCCCGTCGTGCACCGATACGTTTTCCTTGAGCAACCCACCCAGCCGCGAATGCACGCGCCCGCCCGTGCCCATCAGCAGCGCGAACAGGATCTCCTTAGGCCGCGGCGCGTCCTGGATGCCGATCTCCATGCTGTTGAAGTGGCTGCGCACGTAGCTGGCGTGGATGTACTGCAGCGGCACCATCAGGCGGTAGCCGGCCGCGGCCACGGCCTTGGCGGCCGGCACCATGGCCTTGGGCTCGCCCAGCACCGAGCGCATGGCCCAGCCGCCGGCCTCGTGCCACACGGCGCCGTGTTCCATCTCGCCGTCCAGGCCCACGATGGCGGCCTTGCTGTAGACCTCCACCTTGTCGCGGCCCAGCGTGTCCACCAGCTCCTGTGCCAGCAGCGTGCCCAGGCTGCGCAGCTCGGCCATGAACGGCATGAGGTCGGGCTCGTAGCGGCCCGCGTAGGGGTTGCGGATCACGGCGCACGAGGCGGCCAGCTTGAGCGGCACGTCCACCGGCGGGCCGCCCTCGTGGTGGATGGTCTCGATGGTCAGGCTGCGCTTGCGGATCTCGATCAGGGACATGGGAACACCTCGAAAAGGACGATGCCCGCCATCATCGCCGAACCGGCGCGCGGTTGACCAGCCAGATGCCGGCCGCCACCAGGGCCATGGCGCCGAGCAGGCTGGGCGTCAGCGGCTCGTGCAGCGCCAGCGCGCCGAAGCCCAGCGCGCACAGTGGCGTGAGGAAGATGAAGGCCGACAGCCGCGTGGCCGGGTAGCGCCCCAGCATCCACATCCAGGCCAGGTAGCTCGCGAAGGCGCCCACCAGCGTCTGCAGCACCAGCGAGGTGACGACGAAGGGCGTGAACTGCCAGTCCCAGCGCTCGCCCAGCGCCGGCGACAGCAGCGGGAACAGCAGCGCGCACACGCCCAGCTGGTAGAACAGCAGCTTCTCGGGCGCCAGCCGTGTGAGGCCGGTGGCGCGGATGGTCACCGTCGTCAGGCCCCACAGCAGCGCGGCCAGCAGCGACAGCACATCGCCGCGCCAGGTGTCCAGACCGGAACCGAAACCCTCGCGCAATGCGAAGGCCACGGCCACGAACGCGCAGGCCAGGCCCACCCACTGCACCGGCCGCAGCCGCTCGCTGGGCACCCACCAGGGCAGCAGCAGCGCCACCCAGAACGGCGATGTGTACAGGAACACCGTGGCGCGCGAGGCCGTGGTGTGCACCAGGCCCAGGTACAGGCAGACGAACTCGCCAAAGAACAGCAGGCCGGCGGCCAGGCCGGCCTTGAGTGAGCCGTCGCGCCCGAACAGCGCGATGCCGCGCCAGCGGCACCAGCCCATCAGCAGCAGCGTGGCGGCCACGAAGCGCAGCGCGCCCTGCAGCACCGGCGGCATCATCGGAATGGTGGCCTTGACCAGCACCTGTTGCGCGCCCCAGACCAGGCAGCAGACCAAGAGGATGCCGATGGCCAGCCCGTCCAGGTGGTCCTTGCGTTGTGCGTGCATCGGTTCTTGTCTCTTGTTGTGATGCGCCCAATCGCACCCTATGGCACCGGCGGGCTACAGGGGATGTTCGGTGTAGAAGCGCCCACCGTGGAACAACAGGGGTGAAGCGCCGGCCCGGTGCTCGCAATGCTCCACCTCGCCCACGAAGATGACGTGGTCGCCTTCCTGGTAGCGGCTGCGGTTGAAGCACTCGAACACGGCGGCCGCGCCGTCCAGCACAGGCGCGCCGGCCAGGCCTGCGCGGAACGCCACGCCGGCCCAGCGGTCGCCGCTGCGCGAGGCGAAGCGCTCGGCCAGGTCCTTCTGGTCCGACGCCAGGATGTTGATGGCGTAGTGCGAGCCGGTGGACAGCGCGTCCATCGACGAGGCCGTCTGCGCCAGGCTCCACAGCACCAGCGGGGGGTGCAGCGACACCGAGTTGAACGAGCTGGCCGTGAGCCCCAGCAGGCTGCCGTCGGCATGGCGCGCCGTGACGATGGTCACGCCGGTGGCGAACATCGACAGGCTGCGGCGAAAGTCGTCGGAGGAAAAGCTCGGGGCGAGCGCCTGGCGCGTCGCGGCGGGGGAGGGCATGGCCGCGAATCTACCCGAATCGTCACGCCCGGGCTGCGCGCGCGTCCAACGGTGCGCACGGTGCGTGCCCAGCAGGCAGGAAGCGGCGTGTTCTCCTACAAACCGCCTCGCGCCCATCCCACAGCTGCGCCACAGGCTTGCGGCAACAGTGGGGCATCCCCCCCGCGTTTGACCCCACGGCCGTTGCCCGGCCGCCACAGGAATCTGCCATGCCTGCATCCGACAAGCCATCGGCTCCCAAGCCACGCGTGAACTATCTGCGGCGCCGGCCGCGGCCCGGTGGCCTGGTGCGCGCGCCCGATGATCTGGCGCTGCCACACGAGCGCGACCAGACCGAAGAAGGCATGACCGGCGGCATTGCCAGCCCCGACGTACAGCAGGCGCACCGAGACCTGGAGCGCGGCGTGAAGGACACCAGCAAGTCGCCCGAGATGGACCGCACCTACCAGCGCCAAAAGTAGGCGACACGCCGCGCCGTGGAATTCTGGTAATTTCCGGTCTGCCTTGCACCACCCCCTGCGGCGGCGCGGCAGCCCGATCGACCCAGATTCCCACGAGAGGCGCAGCTTGGATCCCGTCAACACCCCCACCCGTTTCGGCAGCGGCCAGGCCGTCCGCCGCCTCGAAGACGATGTTCTGCTGGCCGGTGCCGGCGTCTTCACCGACGACGTCGCACCCACGGGCCAGCTGCGCGCCGTGTTCCTGCGCTCCCCCTACCCGCATGCGCGCATCGTGTCGGTCGACGCCGATGCGGCGCGCGCACTGCCCGGCGTCGCCGCCGTCTACACGGGTGCCGATCTGGTGGCCGCTGGCGTCAAGCCGCTGCCCACCACGGCCGGCTTCAAGCGCGCCGATGGTGGCCCCGGGGTGAGCCCCACCCTGCACGCACTGGCCCACGAGCGCGTGCGCTTCGTCGGCGAGCCCGTGGCCCTGGTGCTGGCCGACACGCTGCAGCAGGCGCGCGACGCGGCCGAGGCCGTGTCCGTGGACTACGAAGAGCTGCCGGCTCTGGCCACGCTCGCCCAGGCCACCGCGCCCGGCGCCCCCACCCTGACCGATGCCGCGCCCGACAACATCGCAGCCGAGATGCGCCACGGCAACGCCCAGGCCACCGAGGCCGCCTTCGCGCAGGCCGCCCACGTGGTCGCGCTGGACATCACGCACCAGCGCCTGGCCGCCTTCACGCTGGAGCCGCGCACCGTGCTGGCCGGGGTCGAGGACGGCCGCCTGTCCATCCGCATGTCCACGCAGATGCCCTCGGGCGTGCGCAACACCATCGCCGACGCGCTGGGCCTGGACCGCGCCAAGGCCCGGGTCGTCGTGGGCGACGTGGGCGGCGGCTTCGGCATGAAGACCGGCGCCTACGTGGAGGACGTGGCCCTGGGCTTTGCCGCACACACCCTGCAGCGCAGCGTGAAATGGGTGTCCGAGCGCAGCGAGGAATTCCTCGCCACCTACCATGGCCGCGACGTGCAGAGCCGGGCCGAGCTGGCCCTGGCCGCCGACGGCAGGATCCTGGCCCTGCGCATCGCCTCGCAGGCCAACTGCGGCGCCTACGCCACCGGCACCGGGGTCGCCATCCAGCTGCTGATCGGCCCCTGGGTGCAGACCAGCGTCTACGACATCCAGACCATCGACTTTCACTACCAGGCCGTGCTCACCAACCAGGCGCCCACCGGCGCCTACCGCGGCGCGGGCCGGCCCGAGGCCATCTTCAACATCGAGCGCCTGATGGACGAGGCGGCGCGCCAGACCGGCATCGACCGGATCGCGCTGCGCCGGCGCAACTTCATCCAGCCGGCGCAGATGCCCTACAAGAACCCGATGGCGCAGACCTACGACACGGGCGCCTTCGAGCAGCAGATGGACCAGGCGCTGGCGCTGGCCGACTGGAGCGGATTCGAATCCCGCGCCAAGGACGCGGCCACGCGCGGCAAGTGGCGCGGCCAAGGCATCGCCACCTTTCTGGAATGGACGGGCGGCAACGTGTTCGAGGAGCGCGTCACCGTCAGCGTGCAGGCCGACGGCGTGATCGAAGTCTTCTCGGCCGTCAACGCCATGGGCCAGGGCATCGCCACCTCGCTCGCGCAGCTCGTGGTGGACGCGTTCGGCGTCTCCATCGACCAGGTGCGCGTGGTGCTGGGCGACACCGACCGTGGCGACGGCTTCGGCAGCGCAGGCTCGCGCTCCATCTTCACGGGCGGCTCGGCCATGCGCATCGGCAGCGAGCGCACCATCGACAAGGCGCGCGAACTCGCGGCCAAGGAACTGGAGGCGTCGGCCGAGGATTTGCAGTACGCGCAGGGCGCCTTCACCGTGGCCGGCACCGATCTGAAGATCGGCCTGTTCGAGCTGGCCGGCCGCCAGCCGGACAAGCGCATCTTCATGGACTCCACCAGCACCGTGGCCGGCCCGACCTGGCCCAACGGCTGCCACATCAGCGAGGTCGAGGTCGACCCGGCCACCGGCGCGGTCGAGGTCGTGGCCTATGCCTCCATGAACGACGTCGGCCGCGTCATCAACCCGCTGATCGTGATGGGCCAGCTCGACGGCGGCGCCGTGCAGGGCATCGGCCAGGCGCTGTGCGAGCGCGTGGTCTATGACGGCGACACCGGCCAGCCCGTGGCCGGCAGCCTGATGGACTACGCCGTGCCGCATTTCGACATCGTGCGCGCCGACTTCGTGACGCGCATGGACCAGAGCGTGCCGTGCAAGAACAACCCGCTGGGAGTGAAGGGCGTGGGCGAGCTGGGCACCATCGGCGCCACGCCCAGCATCGTCAACGCCGTGGCCGACGCGCTCGCGCGCAACGGCCTGGCCGCCAAGGCGCCGCAGCTGCAAATGCCGGTGTCGCCGGCGCGGCTGTGGGAGCTCATGCACGGGTGAGGGCCATGGCGTCGTGCGGGCGTGACCCCACGGCCGGCGCGCGCGGTGTCTTTCTCACCATGGCCAAGGTGGGCGGGCCGCTGGCCGATCGGCCCGTCTGCGCCAGGGCCGCGTGCGCCTGCGGCTAGGCCGCCCGCAGCCGGGAGACGCAGTCCAGCAACTGGCCGACCCTGAAGGGCTTGTTCAAGGTGCGCAGCGGGCGCAAGGCTTCCAGCCGGCTGGCCACGTCCGGGGTGGGCGCCGAGGTCAGGGCGATCACGGGCAGGTCGGCCTGGTTGCCTGCCAGGGCGCCCGCCCGCAGCTGCTCGAGCAGCGCCAGCGACTCGGCACCGTCGCCGATGTCCAGCACCAGGCCGCGGAACGGCCGCGTGGCCAGCAGCGGCAGCGCGCGTGCCACGCTCGTGGCCTCATGGAAATCCACGAGGCTCATCTCGCGTGCCACCGCCACCATCGTGCGCCGCATGACGAACTGCGGCTCGACCAGCAACACGGCAGGCAGGGCCTGCGCGGGCTTCACTGGGCATCCCCCGTGTCCGCGTCCTGCCCCGCCAGGGCCTCGTTGACCAGCGTGCGCAGCGCGTCCAGCACGGCCAGTTCCACCGGCCCCAGCGCGCGCGGCCTGCTGTCGAGCACGCACAGCGCGCCCACGCGTTCGCCGCCCGGTGCGCTCAGGGGAGTGCCCGCGTAAAAGCGCACCTTCGGCCCGCCGGTGACCATCGGGTTGTCGGCGAAGCGCGCGTCCAGCAGCGTGTCCTCCACCACGAAGGTGCCGGCCTGCAGGATCGTGTAGCTGCAAAAGGAGACGTCGCGGCCAGTTTGCGGCACATCGATCCCGACGCGTGACTTGAACCATTGCCGGTCGCCATCGACCAGGCTCACGAGCGCCATCGGCATCTCCAGTTGCTCGGCCGCGAAACGCACGACGCGGTCGAAGCGTTCCTCGGGTGGGGTGTCCAACACCATCAGCGCATGCAGGGCCTGCAGGCGCGCGTCTTCGTCGGCGGGGAGGGGTGCAGGTGTCATGGGGGGCCAGCGTAGCAGCCCCGGGCCGCATGCGCACGCGACCGTCCCGCGGTGCGTGGCACCGGCCCGGGCTGTTCGTCGCTGCGGGCGTGGCGAATCTGGTCCGTGCCTTGTCGTGCTTCAGCTAGCGCCGAGCGCGCTGCACTGCGTGAGGGGACTTTCAGCCGGCATCCAGCACGTGGACAAACCGCTTGTTGCCCGGCAGGCGATACACCGAAAAATCCCGCACATCCGTCGTCGCGATGCGGTGGATCTTGAGATGGACGGCCAGGTACACCAGGCTTGCATCGCAAAAATCCATGGGCAGATCCTCGTACTTGTCCATCATCTGCCATAGCGCGTTCACGGCATCGGCCGGCGGTGATTCGATGCGCAGATGGCCCAAGGCCTGGCTCTTCGCTGCCCAGTTGAAGAAGGCCTTCAGCCACGTGTGCGCCAACAAAGCAGAGACTTCGACAAACACGGCCCAGGTAGTCGTCGTCTGGCCGGTGTAGGCCGAGAAGAAGGCTTTGCAGCGCTGGTGGTGATTGTCCTTGGGATCGAACAGCCCGACGAAGTAGCCGGAATCGGCCAGTATGTTCATGCGGATTTGCGGGAACTGCTGCGTGGGGTGGCCAGTGCCTGGGTGGCCCGCTCGGAGCGTTCGGCGTGCTTGCGCGCAATGGCCTTGCGGACCTGCAGCTTGCGGGAGCGTTGCTCCGGTGCGCGGGCTCGCGCAGATTCGAGCGAAGCTGCTGCCTCTTGCATGACCTCGTCGTAGATTTGCAAGGCCGACGGCTGCGCATGCTTCGCCAAGAACTCATGGATGCTGCGCACGATCACAGCCGACTTCGATATGCCCTCGCGCGCGCCATAACCCGCGATCTGCGTTTCAAGCTCCGGGGGAAGGCGTAGGGAGATGGGCATGGCAAGCTCCTGTGCGATACAAGTAGTCAAAGTGTATCGCATGGCAGATGGTGACGGCGGACGCCACCGTGTCAGGCCGGCCCGCGTAGGCGGCATGCACCCAGGTCGGTGTCCCGTTCGAAAAAGGAGCTTTCACATGCGGCAAGCCTCAGATCTTGCTCAGCGCATCGCGTTCGGCAACGCCGACGACGCCGAGACCCATGGCGCCGGTCGGGTCATCGGCTTCGCCGATCGGACGCAGGGCTCTGCAGCCGGCCTGCGGCATGTTGCCGCTCGACGCGACCAGGACGGCCTTGTGGATCAAATGGTTCGCGCATCCAGCGTGCCAACCCAACGTGGAGCCCAAGCCGCTCAGCGAAAGGCGCGCCATGTCCATCCTCGTGCGCCCGGCCAGCGCGTCCAGGATCGAGTTCTCGATCCGCGCAGACTGCGCAACCGAGGCCAGCTTGGGCCAGACCCCGCGACTGCATGGCGACTTGTGATCTGGGGCGCAGGCTTGCACCACCGCGCCATCGGGGTCGAGCCGGCCTGCGTCCTGATGTGGCAGCAGGAGCCGGTCGGCTTCGCGCATGACTTCCTGCATCCTTCCTCGTGGTCCACCACCCAGGAGTGCCATCTGCAGGGACCTCTGTCGCAAGGAGCCCGCCGCAGGCGGGCAGGCTGCGGCCGCGCCGCTGGCTACACCAACGCAGCCACCGGATAGCGCCGCCATTCAGGCTCGGCATGGCGCCGGCCATGGGCGAAGACGAACCCGAGCACGGCTTGCGGGTCGGACAGCAGTTCCGGATGCGCCGCCTTCCAGGCGTCGAATGCCTGGCGCAGCGCCGGCTCTTCGGCCAGCATCTCCAGGGCCGTGTCCTCGAACGCGTAGGCCGAGATGGAAGCCTGCTTCCTTTCCAGCACGCTGTTGAAGAAGCCCCAGCGAAAGAAGCTGTCGTGCGCTTCGGGCTCCAGCGTCTCGACCGCGTAGCGGGCGCCGGGCTGGTCGAGCCGTACCAGCACGTCGCCCGCGCGTGCCTGGAGGGCCTCGGTGTGCGTGCTCAGCACCACCCGGTCATGGAACATGTGTCCTTCGTAGGCGGTGGGGCGCGTGCCGACCTCCACCACGCGGTACACCCGTGCGGCATCGAATACCTGGTCGGCCTGCAGGCGCTGCAGCGCGACGCCGTTCCACGCCAGCCGCTCGATCACTTCGCGCCAGGCCTGGGGCACCAGGTAGGCGGTGGGCGCGGTCACCACCTGTTCCTCGACGCAGCGGTCGAAGTGGACGATGTCTTTCTCCCACGGCTGGCTGCGGTCATAGGCGAGCCGCTGGTAGTTGCCCAGCCGGCTCGGCGTGCGCACTGCAGCAAAGCCCTGGAAGCGCAGGCTGGCCGGCCGCGCATGGTCGTTGCGCCAGCGCAGCGGCCATTGCGTGCGGCGCGCGGCATCCGCCCGCGCATCGCGCCGCAGTTGCTGGATGCGCCCTGCATGTGCCACGCTGAAGTCCAGCACCACCTCGACCAGCGTGCGCATCGCGGCCACGCGGTCGGCGAAGGGCTTGAGCATGTGGGTCTCGGGCATGAAGCCGATGGTGTGGTGCAGCGCCGCGTAGCCGGTTGAAAAGCGCGGCAGGTCCAGGAAGTCCTCGATGCCGTCGTCCGGCGTTTCGGCCAGCAGGTTGACGTAGGGGCAGGTGGGCCAGCCGCGCTGCTGCATGTCGCCGTAGATCGCAGGCAGCATGTGCTCGCGCAGGAAGTCGCCCAGGCCGCCGCCCAGCTTGTCGGGCTGGGTCGGGATCAGGGTCATGGTGCAGGCGTAGTCGGCACCGTTGGATGTGTGTGTGTCGACCATGACCGCCGGGTCCCATTCGGTGAAGAAGCGGTTGAACACCTGGGCGGCCAGGCTGTCGCATTTGATGAAGTCGCGGTTCAGGTCGAGGTGCCGGCCGTTGCCCCGAAAGCCGAACGACTCGGGGCCGAGCTGGTTCGCGCGCGAGGTGGACTGGCGGTTCACGCAGCCGTCGACGTTGTAGACCGGGATGAACAGGAACACCGTGTCGCCGAGCGCTGCCAGCCGCCCGGGCTGCAGGCAGAAATCACGCACCAGCGCCATGCACGCATCGATGCCTTCGGGCTCGCCGGGATGGATGCCGTTGTTGTTGAAGAACACCGGGCGCCCTTGCGCGCGCAAGCTGCCAAGGTCGAACACGCCATCGGCCGAGACCAGGCCCGCGTGCAGCGGCAGCCCGGTGTCGGACGTGCCGATCTGCCACCACCGCAGCACCCCCGGGAATTGCGCGGCCAGCCGCTCGTAGAAGGCGATGCATGCGGCCCAGGTGGTGGTCTGGTTGCCATTGCCGCATTCGAAGGGCGTGCGGTGGGCGAGGCTGGTGGGGTGCGTCATGCGGTTCTTCTCGGATGCGAGGCCAAAAACTGTATCGCAGCCCTGCATGCTCCCCACTGCCGCAGGATCGTCCCCATCCCCGTCCCTCACCGGGGCGCTGGAGCAAGTCAGCCCTGCGCCACGGCCTGCTGCATGGCATCCAGCAGCGTCGCCGGGTCCTGCGCCCCCGACACCGCCAGCTTGCGGTCGAAGATGAAAAAGGGCACGCCGCTGATGCCCATGCGGCGCGCCTCCTGGTCGGCCTGGGCCACGGCGTCGCGAGCGGCGGGGTCTTCGATGTAGGCGCGCGCAGCGGCTGCATCGAGGCCGGCCTGGGCCGCGATGTCGGCCAGCACGTCGAGGTCGCCGATGAAGCGGTTCTCGATGAAGTAGGCCTGCAGCAGCCGCTCCTTCACGGCGCTGCCGTCGGCGCCATCTTGCTGGGCGAACGCCAGCAGCGCGTGCGCGGCCAGCGTGTTGGGCTGGCGTGTGATGCCGTCGATGTTGAGTTCCAGGCCCACGCTGCGCCCGGCCGCGCGCACGCGCTCGTAAATGGCGGCCGCACGCTGCGGGCCGCCGAATTTCTCTTCGAGGTAGGCCTTGCGGTCGATGCCCTCGGCCGGCAGGTCGGGGTTGAGCTGGAAGGCGTGCCAGCGGATCTGCACCGGAGGCAGGCCCGCGGCCTCGGGGCTGGCCAGCGCGGCTTCGAGCTTGCGCTTGCCGATGTAGCACCAGGGGCAGACGACATCGGAGACGACGTCGATGGTCAGTGTGTGCATGTCATTTCGCCTGTCTGTGATGCCAACCGATGAACTGCGGCGCAACGCGCGCGACGACGGGGCCGTCGAAATCCCAGGACATGCAGCCGCCCATGAAGAACGGCGGCACGGTCAGTGCGGCCTCGGGCTCGCCGCGCTGCTGGCGCAGGTGGTCGCGGTAGCCGCCCAGGGTCTGGAACGCGGCCGTGGCGGTGCCGAACAGCAGCTCGCGCAGATGCGTGCAGCCGCGCGTGCTGCCGATCGCCTCGTCCAGGGCCTTGCGCCAGCCGCGGCCCAGCGTGGCGCCGATCAGCTGGCGCACGGGCGCCTCGGCCTGCGGGCATTCCTCGAACGGCGTGGCACGCATGGAGGCATGGATGTCGACGACGGTCATGGCGTCGTCGATGGTCACGCGCACCTCCATGTCGTGCACCGGGTCGCCGGCAAGGCGCACGCGGCCCAGGCGCGTGGTCTGGTCGTAGGCCTTGGTGTCGCGCAAATGGCCTTCGATGTCCCACAGCCCGTCCTCGCGGTGGTAGCCGTGGTATTCGATGCGGCGCGTGTGTGCTTGGATGCGCGGGGCGGGAGGGGGCAGGGGCATGGCAGAAATTCTAGGAGTGCAGGATTGGCCCTGCTCGAGCAGGCGCTGTGCCGGGGACACCCGTGCGACAGAGCACTACGGTTTGCGGGCGAGCAGGAACAGCAGCGAGCCGCTGGCCGCAGTCAATGCCAGCACCGTGAAGCCAGCGCGGTAGTTGCCCGTCAGGTCCACCAGCACGCCGGCCACCAGCGGGCCGGCGACCTGCCCGATGGCGATGATCAGCGTGGACAGGCCCAGGATCATGCCGATGGCGTTGCGGCCGAAGTAGTCGGCGCGGATGGCCTGCATCAGCGGCCCGCGCAGCCCCCAGGCCGCGCCGTGCAGCACGGCAAAGGCCACCACCATGGTTGTGTGGTGGCCGTAGGTCAGCAGCAGCAGCGCCAGGCCGTGGGCCAGCATGCAGCCGGCCGAGAGGTAGCGCTTGTCGTAGCGGTCGCCGATCAGCCAGCCCAGCGCCACGCCGCCCAGCTGTGCACCGGTCAGCACCGTGATCACCAGCGCGGCCTGCGCCACGCTGTAGCCCAGGCCCTCCTTCATGTGGCTGATGGCATGCACGTTGACGGCCGTGACCACCAGCAGCGCGAAGCCGTGGCCCAGGCCCAGCAGCCAGAAGGCGCGCGTGCGCAGCGCCTCGCGCGCCGTGAACTCGCGCTGCGGCGGGGCGGCTGGCGCTTCGCCCACGGCGGGCGCCGGCGCGGGCGGCACGCCGTCCACGGTCTCGCCATGGTCCTCGGGCCGGCTGCGGAAGATGCCGGCCAGCGGCCAGCCGATCACGATGGCGGCCACGCCCGAGGCGAAGGCCGTGAAGCGCCAGCCGTTGGCCAGCAGCGACCATGCGACCACGGGCACGAACAGGCCGCCCATGGCCATGCCCAGGTTCATGGCCGACAGCGCGCGCGCCCGCTTGCGCGCGAACCAGCGGATCACCGCCACGTTGATCGGGAAGTAGCCCGACAGGCTGGTGCCCACCGCGATCACGGCCACGGCCATGTAGAAGCCGGCGATGCTGTCGATGCGGCTGAGCAGCATGAAGCCGCAGCCGAAGGCCACGACGCCGGCGCGGATCATGGCGCGCGGGCCGAAGCGGTCCACCACCCAGCCCAGCACCGGCCCCAGCAGCGCCGATTCGGCCGACTGCATGGCGGCCGCGCCGGACAGCGCGGTCTTGCTCCAGCCGCGTTCTTCCGACAGCACGGCGACGTAGGCGCCGAAGGCCTGTTGCAGCAGCATGGCCTGCAGGAACTGCAGGCCGCCACCGGCGCCGACCATGCGCCAGCCGTGGAACACCTTCATGCCGCGGCCGCGCAGGCCCCGGGGGCCGCACCTGGGCGGTGCGTGGCGGCGGGGCGGTGGGCGGGCTTGGGCTGGTGCATGGGCGATGGTGGCGCGTGACTTGCTTGGATCGGTTCCCCGAGGGAGCCGCCATTAGACTCGCGCCGAACCCGGCCCCACAACCCGCCGCTGCATTTGTACTGCCCCGATCGCCATGAGCATGTTTGACCCCGAAGCGCTGGAATGCCTGGCCGCCATCGTGGAGGAGGGCGGTTTCGAGCGCGCGGCCCAGCGCCTGCACATCACGCAGTCGGCCGTCTCGCAACGCCTGAGCGCGCTGGAGGCGCAGGTCGGCACGGTGCTCATCGTGCGCCGCCGCCCGCTGAGCGCCACGCCGACCGGCCTGCTGCTGCTCAAGCACACGCGCCAGCTGCGGCTGCTGCGCGCCGACCTGGAGCGCGACATGCAGGAGCTGGCGCCCAGTGCGCTGGGCAAGGCGCGCGACGAGGAGCGCATCTCGATTGCCGTAAATGCCGACAGCATCGCCACCTGGGCCATGGGTGCGCTGAACGGTCTGGTGGCGCAGGGCCTGCCGGTCGAAGTCATCGCCGACGACCAGGACTTCACGCAGGAGTGGCTGCGCGAGGGCAAGGTGCTGGGCTGCGTGACCACGCTGGCGCATGCGATCCGCGGCTGCCGCGTGCAGGCGCTGGGCGCGATGCGCTATGTCGCGGTCGCCACGCCGGCCCTGGCGCACGAGCAGCTCGGCGGCCAGCTGACGGCCTACAACTTCCAGCGCGTGCCCTTCGTCGCGTTCAACCGCAAGGACGACATGCAGTGCGAGTTCGTCGCGTCCTGGCTGGGCCTGCAGCGCGTGTCGCTGCGCCAGCTGTTCGTGCCGAGCTCGGAGGGCCAGGTGCGCGCCGTGCTGGCCGGCTGGGGCATCAGCGTCGTGCCCGAGGTGCTGGTGCGCGGGCTGCTCGCGCAGGGCAAGCTGGTCGATGTGGCGCCCGGCCATGCGCTGCCGATCGCGCTGTACTGGCACTGCTGGAACCTGCAGTCCGAGGTGTTGGACAGCCTGAGCGCCGCACTGACGCAGACCGCCCAGGCAGTGCTGGGCTGAAGCGCCGCAGGCTATTCGCCGCGCAACGTGGCGCGCAGCGTCTCGGCCTTGACCGGATCGAACTTGCCCACCACGCGGGCCAGCACGTCACCGCGGCGGTTCACGACCATCACGTACGGGCGCTCCGTGCCCGACAGGCCTGCCGAGCGCACGAAGGCCGAGCGGTCGGTGAACACGGGCGCCACGATGGTCTTGGCCGCGTCGGTCGCGTAGTGGGCGAGCAGCCGCGCCTCGATCTCGCTGCGGCCAGCGTCGCTGCCCGGGTCGTTGA
Organism: Pseudorhodoferax sp. Leaf267; assembly: GCF_001422405.1. GTDB lineage: Bacteria > Pseudomonadota > Gammaproteobacteria > Burkholderiales > Burkholderiaceae_C > Pseudorhodoferax. The sequence goes on along the minus strand of NZ_LMMV01000027.1, from coordinate 226,112 downwards.
CCACCGGGATGCGCAGCCAGCGGATCGATGGGTCCGAGCCCAGCTGCATGCCCTGGATCCAGCTCTCCACGTCGGGCCGCTGGTCGCGGTGGAAGCTGATCAGGGCCAGCGTGCGGTCCGACGCCAGGCCGCCGGGCAGGGCCAGCGGGCGCTGGTCCAGGAACTTGGCCTGCAGCGTGGGCAGTCGCCCCATCACGCTCGATTCCGTCGGCGCGGCCACTGCCAGGAACAGCGCCAGCGCCACAGCGGCGAACCATGCCAGGGTGTTCGACCAGACGTTCTTCATACGGCGGCTCCTGGGATGACGGGGAATGACGCCACAAGATAACCGGCGGGCGACAACCCCAGAATCCGCAGGTGAATACAAGACGTAAGCGGCGCCACAGGGTGCTGCAAAGTGGTCATACCTCCACCAGCAGGCGAGACCGGTAGCCCAACTGCTCGCCTTTGCCCGCGTAGCCCAGCGGGTTGGCCACCACGCGGCAGCCGCGGTGCACGTAGTCGCTGGGCGCGTGCAGATGGCCGTGCAGCCAGACCTGGGCCAGCGACAGCAGGTCGTCCAGCGCATTGCAAAAGCCCGCGGTGCCCGGCGTGAGGCCGTAGCGCGGGTCGGCGCTGTGCAGGCTGGGCGCGAAATGCGTCACGACGACCGTCTTGCCCTCGAACGGCGTGGCCAGCGCGGCGCGCAGCCAGCGCTGGCAGTTCAGTGCCTCCTCGCGCACGCCGGCGGCCAGCCATTCCTGGCCGCCGCGCGTGGTGCCCGTGCGGCGCAGGTAGTGGTCCGCCGCGCGGAAGGCCTTGTGCCGCGCCTTGAGCTGCTCGGCCAGCGAGAACGCCTTGCCCTGGGCGGCAGGCCCCAGCGCATCGAAGTCTGCCCACAGCGTCGTGCCGACGAACCGCACCGCGCCGCCGTCGGCGGCCGCGCCGGGGAAGGCGAGCACCTGGCGGTCCAGCCAGACGATGCCCAGACGGTCGCAGCTCGCGCGCAGCCGGGCGTGGCCGGCGTCCACGTCCAGCGCGTCGTACTCGTGGTTGCCCGGTACGTAGTAGACGGGCGTCGGCCAGCCCGCGCCGGCCGGCAAGGGGGAAAAGCGGGCCAGGCCGAAGTCCGTATCGCGCAGTTGCGAGCCCGGCTGGTAGGAGCCGATGTCGCCGGCCAGCACCAGCGCATCGGCGCCAGGCAAAGGCTCCGGCGAGAAGTCAGTGTGCACTTCCAGGTGCAGATCGGACAAAAGTTGGATTTTCATGAGGGCGGTTCGGGGGGTGCAAGGTTATGCGCGAACGGTATGGGCCTGTCCTTGTAATCCTAGGGATAACCCTTATTCTTCGTTCACCTTAGCTTTTTGGACCGCCCACGCGGTTGTTTGTATGTTGATCGTTTCCTGGTTCACCCGTCTGTTTCCCGGGTGGACTGCCGCCTCCGCAGAACCTGCAGCCCACAGCGTGGCGACGAGCCTGCTGCAGAGCGCGACTTCCCTGGCGGGCACCGACCCGCATGAAGCGCAGCAACTGCGCAACGCCGCCCAGGCGTGGCTGAGCGTCGTCCGCTGACCCTGCTCAGCCCATCCCGGCCTGTTCGGCCGCCCGCATGACGGCCTGGCGCAGCCACTGGTGATCGCTCTGCAGGTCCATGCGACGGTGCCACAGCGCCTCGACATGGACTTCGGCCACCTGGAACGGCAACTCGCGGAACACCAGCTGCTCGGCGATGCCGGTGGCGTCGATGAATTTGCGCGGCAGCACCGTCAGCAGATTCGAGTTGGCCACCACGCGGCCCGCCGTGAAGAACTGGTTCACCGTCAGCACGACCCGGCGCTCGCGCTTGAGCAACGCCAGTGATTCGTCGATGAAGCCATACGGCCGGCCCGAAAAGCTGACCAGCAGATGGCGCGCGTTGCAGAACTTGTCCAGCGTGAACGCGCCCTGGGCCAAGGGATGGTCCTTGCGCATCACGCAGACATAGGTGCCGTCGTACAGCCGCTGGTGCTCGAACGGAATCGCCTTGCCCACCTGGGCGCGCGCCGTCAGGTCGGCCAGCACGGCCGGGAAGAAGCCCACGGCCAGCTCGGCCTGCTCGTCGTCCAGCAAGCGGCGCGGGTCCCGCGTCAGCAGCGGCACGACACGCAGCGAAACGCCCGGCGCCTCGTTTTCCACGATGTCGATCAGGCCCGGCACCAGCATCGCCGCCGTCGCGTCGGCCATGGCCAGCACGAAAGTGTTGTCGGCCGACAACGGATCGAAGGCGCTGGGCGCCAGGGACGCCTGCAATTGCCGCAACGCCTCGCGGACAGCCGGCCACAGCGCCATGGCACGTGGCGTGGGCTCGATGCCCTGGCCGCTGCGCTGCACCAGCTCGTCGCCCAGCGCGTCGCGCAGGCGTTGCATGGCGTTGCTGACGGCCGGCTGCGTCAGAGACAGGTTGCGTGCGGCGCGGGTCAGGCTGCGTTCGGCCAGCACTTCGTCGAAAACACGCAACAGATTGAGATCGAGCGTTCGGAAGTTCGGCGGTGACATGGTGTCCTGGAGGCTGTGGAGCGTGAAAAACTGAGCAAGGAACTCTATTCATCACTCCTGTGAATGTCCAGCATCATCAATATAAATTTGAAGATACCTAGGGTGAACCCTAATATTCGACCCATGCCGCACTAGTCGCGGTTTTTTAAAAGGATTCCAAATGACCAGTTTTGTCCATGTTGACTACCCCCAGGAACATCCTGGTGTCGCCCGCGCCGAGGCCGCTTTCGCTGCCGCCGGCCGCCTGAGCCAGGGTTTCGACGGCGCGCGCGGCATTGCTGCGCTGCTGCTCGCCGCCGTGGTGTCGCTGCTGATCGTGCTCGCCGACCGCCTGGTCGACACGGGCAGCGGCCTGCTCGCCGCCTGGATGATGCTGTGGGTCGTGGCTTTCGCCGCCCTGGCCTTGTTCGCCACGCCCGCACGCCGTGTGGCCAACCTGGTGATGAAGGGCCTGGACGCCTGGTCCGCCAGCATCGCCGACGCCCGCGCCGACCAGCGCCTGTGGGCAACGGCACGTGCCGATTCCCGCGTGATGGCCGACCTGCAAGCCGCGATCGCCCGCAGCGACGCACAGCCCCCGCGCATCGCCGCCGCGCTGGCCGCCGCGAAGGCACCGGCCGTGGAACGTGTGAGCCTGCGTACGTTGATGGCCGGCTGGCGCCGTGACATCCAGCGTGCACGTGCCGACATCGCGCTGCTGCAAGCCGCCGATGCCGACCACCGCGTGATGGCCGACCTGCGTGCCGCTGCGACCCGCGCAGAGTCCGTGCCGGCCCAGACGCAGACTCTGCTGCGCGCCGACCAGACCGCAGCCCTGCGCGACGCGGCCCACAACCTGGGCGCACGCCGCAGCTACTACTTCTGAGCGTCTGACACGCTAGCCCGGTCTCGCACCCGGGCCCCCACTCCAGGCCACCCCAGCGGTGGCCTTTTTTGTGGGCGTGTGTTGCGCACAGGCGCACGCCTGCGTGGCGCGCGCCCACAAAAAAGCCGCCTCGCGGCGGCTCTCGAGGGGCGAGGGCGCTCAGGCGGCCAGGCGGCTTTCGATCTGCTGCTTGATCTGGGCCATTTCCTTGGGCAGGTTGTAAGCCAATTGCGTGAACAGCTCTTCGTGCAGCTTGAGCTCGGCCTGCCAGGCGGCCTTGTCGATGCTGGTCACGGTCTTGAACTGCTCGGCGCTGAAATCGAGGCCCGTCCAGTTCAGCTCTTCGTACGTGGGGCTCACGCCGAACACATGCTCGACGCCCTGGGCCTTGCCTTCGATGCGGTCGATCATCCACTTCAGCACGCGCATGTTCTCGCCGTAACCGGGCCAGACGAACTTGCCGTCGGCGCCCTTGCGGAACCAGTTGGTGGTGTAGATCGCCGGCAGCGTCGCACCGGACTGGGCCAGCTTCTCGCCCAGGCTCAGCCAGTGCTGGAAGTAGTCGCTCATGTTGTAGCCCATGAACGGCAGCATCGCGAACGGGTCGCGGCGCACCACGCCCTGCTGGCCAGCGGCCGCGGCCGTGGTCTCACTGCCCATGGTGGCGGCCATGTAGACGCCTTCGGTCCAGTTGCGCGCTTCGGTCACCAGCGGCACGGTGGTCGAACGGCGGCCACCGAAGATGAAGGCGTCGATCTTCACGCCCTTGGGGTCGTCCCAGGCTTCGTCCAGCGCCGGGTTGTTGGTGGCGGCCACCGTGAAACGCGCGTTCGGGTGGGCGGCCTTGGCCCCCGTTTCCTTGGCGATCTGCGGCGTCCAGTCCTTGCCTTGCCAGTCGATCAGGTGCGCGGGCAGGGCCTTGCCGGCCACGTCGTCTTCCATGCCTTCCCACCAGACGTCGCCGTCGTCGGTCAGCGCGACGTTGGTGAAGATCACGTTCTTGTCCAGGCTGCGCATGCAGTTGGGGTTGGTCTTGAAGTTCGTGCCCGGGGCCACGCCGAAGTAGCCGGCCTCCGGGTTGATCGCGCGCAGCGAGCCGTCGGCCTGGGGCTTGATCCAGGCGATGTCGTCGCCGATGGTCGTGACCTTCCAGCCTTCGAAGCCGGTTGGCGGCACCAGCATCGAGAAGTTGGTCTTGCCGCAGGCGCTCGGGAACGCGGCGGCCACGTGGTACTTCTGGCCATCGGGCTTGGTCACGCCCAGGATCAGCATGTGCTCGGCCAGCCAGCCCTGGTCGCGGCCCATGGTGGAGGCGATGCGCAGCGCGAAGCACTTCTTGCCCAGGAGCGCGTTGCCGCCGTAGCCGGAGCCGTAGGACCAGATTTCGCGCGTCTCGGGGTAGTGCACGATGTACTTGGTCTTGTTGCAGGGCCACTTCACGTCGGCCTGGCCCTCTGCCAGCGGCGCGCCCACGGTGTGCACGCAAGGCACGAAGTCACCGTCCACGCCCAGCACGTCGTACACGGCCTTGCCCATGCGCGTCATGGTCTTCATGTTCACGGCGACATAGGGGCTGTCGGACAGCTCGATGCCGATGTGCGCAATGGGCGAGCCCAGCGGGCCCATGCTGAAAGGCACCACGTACATGGTGCGGCCCTTCATGGAGCCCTTGAACAGCGCGTTGTCGCCGGTCTGCAGCAGCTTGCGCATCTCGGCCGGTTCGGTCCAGTTGTTGGTCGGGCCGGCGTCTTCCTTCTTCGCGCTGCAGATGAAGGTGCGGTCTTCCACGCGCGCCACGTCCGACGGGTCGGACAGGGCCAGGAAGGAGTTCGGGCGCTTGGCCGGGTTCAGCTTGGTGAAGGTGCCGGCGTCCACCAGCTGCTGGCACAGGCGGGCGTATTCCTCGTCGCTGCCGTCGCACCAATAGATGTCGGCAGGCTGGGTCAGTGCGGCGATGTCGGCGATCCAGGCGATCAGCCTGGCGTTCTTGACATAAGCGGGGGGGGAGATGGTCAGGCCCTGCATCGCGGGTGCGTTCATCGGAAAACTCCTAAGTTGAAAATCGTCTTTCTCAAGAGAGATGGCCGCGCGGGCCGCGCAAAACCTTGGGGAAAACGACTGTCTGCAGGCCGACGGGCGCTGCCGCAAGGCCGGTCGGGGAGGCCATTCTAGGGATGGGCCGCGATGCGGATGACGCTTCTGCGACGAAAACCATGCAAAAGACGCATGAGGTTATGTGCCCTTGGATGGTGCGCCGGCCACGCCGCGACGGGCCCTGGAACCGGCCGATCCACTAAAAAACGAGGGGGAAACGAGGGCGCAGGAGCCGCGCCCGGGGACAACGTGCAGGCCGCGTTGCACGGCCTGCGTGAGCGAATGGTCAGGCCATCGACACGGCGATGAACGCCAGCAGGAACATCAGCACGCCACCGACGATGGGCAGCACGATGGGAATCAGCGGCACGACGGCTTCCACGGGATCGAGGTCGTGGGCGGCAGGTTCGTGCGAAGCGTGGGGCGCGGACATGGTGGTTCCTTGGTTCTCGAATGTGGCGCGGATTCTAGCGAGCGTGCTCAGCGCAGCTCCTCGGCCTCGAAGCCGGCCCTGTGCAGCGCCGCCAATACGTCGGCCATGTGGGACCGCCCCCGCGTCTGCACCACGAGCTGGATGTCCACGTTCTGCGCCGCCAGCGCCGTGAACGCGCGCTGGTGCTGCACCTCGTCGATATTGGCGCCGGCCTCGGCCACCGTGGCCGTGATGCGAGCCAGCGAACCGGGGTGGTCGGTCGCGCTGACGCGGATGCGCGCCAGCCGGCCCGAGCGCACCATGCCGCGCTCGATGATGGCCGCCAGCAGCAGCGGATCGATGTTGCCGCCACACAGCACCAGCCCGACCTTCTTGCCCTGGAACCGCCCGGGCGTGTGCAGCAGCGCCGCCAGGCCCGCGGCACCCGCGCCCTCGACCACCGTCTTCTCGATCTCCAGCAGCATCAGGATCGCCTGCTCGATGTCGGCCTCCTGCACCAGCAGCATGTCGTCCACCAGCCGGCCGATGATGTCCTGCGTGATGCGGCCCGGCGAGCCCACGGCGATGCCCTCGGCGATCGTGCTGCTGCCCTGCGGCTGGTTCTCGCCCTTGATCGCGTTGAACATGGCGGGGAAGCGCGCCGTCTGCACGCCGACGATCTCGATGCCCGGCTTGAGCGCGCGCGCCGCCGTGGCGATGCCGGCGATCAGCCCGCCGCCGCCCACCGCGATCACCAGCGTGTCCAGCTCGGGCAGCTGCGCCAGCATCTCCAGCCCCACCGTGCCCTGGCCAGCCACGATGTCGGCGTCGTCGTAGGGGTGCACGAAGGCCAGTTGCTCGCGTTCGGCCAGCGCGAAGGCATGGGCGCGCGCATCGTCCAGCGTGTCGCCGTGCAGCACCACCTCGGCGCCGAAGCCGCGCGTGCGCTCCACCTTCACGCCGGGTGTGAAACGCGGCATCACGATCACCGCGCGCAGGCCCAGCCGCTGCGCATGGTAGGCCACGCCCTGGGCGTGGTTGCCCGCGCTCATCGCGATCACGCCCTGCATGGCGCCGCCGGCCTCGACCAGCCGCGTCAGCTTGTTGCAGGCGCCGCGTTCCTTGAACGAGGCCGTGAATTGCAGGTTCTCGAACTTCAGGAAGACCTGCGCACCCGTGATGTCCGACAAGGTGCGCGATTCCACGCACGGCGTGTTGAGTACCTGGCCCTGCAGGCGTTCGGCGGCTTGCCGGATGTCGTCGATGGTCACCATGCGCGCATTGTGAGCTTCAAATACGCCCAACCTGGGTGAATTGCGGCCGGTTGCTTCCAAAGCCCTGGCCGCTGCGTTATCGTGGACCGTCCTTCGTACTTGGAGAACCTCCATGGTGAAGCGTTTGGCCCAGGATTCGTCCGCCCCCCACGCGATCGCGTCGCCGGGGTTGGAGGCGGCGCCCGTGCTGGACTTGATGTGTTCGCATTTCGTGCTCACGCTGGTGGCGCGCCAGGGCCCCAAGTTCAATGTGCGGCGCGACCTGAACAGCCTGCTGGCCATGGCGGGCCGCCACCTCGTGTGGCCGCAGCCGGTGCTGGACCGCCTGCGCGAATTCCTCGCCCGGCGCTGCAAGGACAACGAGTTCTGGCGCGGCCACACCGCGCTCAGCACCGCCGAATTCATGGAGCGCCACGGCGTGTGGCGCGGCCCGTACGAGGAGGGCACCCTGTTCTTCTACCTCGACGAGTACGCCAAGGACCAGCCCAAGGACCTGCTGGCTGCGCTGTCCGTCACGGGGGCCTGGCTCACGCGCGTGCTCAAGAAGCAGTCCACGCTGGTCGAGAAGAACATCGACGCGCTGTCGGGCCTGCTGCAGCTCAACCGCGCCGAGCGTGCGCTGCTGCTGTACGGCACGCTGGCGCGCTACCAGCGCGACCTGCGCACCATCCTCGTGGAGGTCAAGGTCAACAACGCGCCCGAGGCCTATGCCGCGATCGCCGAGGTCGCCGGCGTCAGCGCCACCGAGGTCGGCGAGGCGCTGCGCGCGGGCTCGCGGCTCGAGCGCATCGGCCTGGTGGAGAACCTGATCTCCGAGCACAACATCACCGACCTGGCCGACCTCATGAAGGTCAGCGAGAAGCTGCCGCCCGTGCTGATGCGCGAGTACCGCGACCAGAGCGAGCTCATGGCCGTGTTCACGCGGCCCGCCACCAAGAGCGCGCTGGCCCTCAGCGACTTCAGCTTCGTGCAGGAGGACGCCCAGGTCCTCGTCTCGCTGCTGCGCCACGCGGTCGCGCGCAAGGAGCCCGGCGTCAACATCCTGCTGTACGGCCCGCCCGGCACCGGCAAGACCGAGCTGGCCCGCGTCGTGGCCCAGGTCGCGGGGCTGGACCTGTTCGAGGTCGAGTACGCCGACCGCGATGGCAACAGCCTGTCGGGCCGCGACCGCTACCGCTCGCTGCAGATCGCGCAGGTGTTCCTGAAAGGCAGCGTGCAGGCCGCGCTGCTGTTCGACGAGGTGGAAGACGTGTTCCCGCCCATCAGCACCGAGGCCGCGCAGTTGATGGCGCGCGCCGACCAGATCGCCGCGCCCTCCAGCGGCTCGGTCAGCGGCAAGGCCTGGGTCAACCAGATCCTGGAATCGAACACCGTGCCCACGCTGTGGGTCACCAACCGCATCGAGCAGATCGACCCGGCCTTCCGGCGCCGCTTCGCCTACCACCTGGAGCTCAAGTCGCCGCCGCCCGGCGCGCGCGAAGGCCTGGTGCGCAAGACGCTGGACGGCGTTCCCGTGTCCGACGCCTTCGTGGCCAAGCTCACCGAGCGCAAGGGCCTCACGCCGGCGCAGATCCGCACCGCCGTGCGCTTCGCCGGCCTGGCGCGCACCTGCGACGGCGACATGGAGCCGCTGATCGAGCGCCAGCTGCGCAACGCCGACAAGGCCCTGGGCCGGCACAGCGAGGAGCGTGCCGACCTGCCCACGGTGACCACCTACAGCCTGGAGATGCTCAACGTCGAGAGCCGCTTCGAGATCGACCGCATCGTGCAGGCCCTCAAGACGCGCGGCCACGGCAGCCTGTGCTTTTACGGCGCACCCGGTACCGGCAAGACCGCGCTGGCCGAGCACATCGCGCGCGTGCTCGACAAGCCGCTCATGGTCAAGCGTGCGAGCGACCTCATGAGCAAGTTCGTCGGCGAGACCGAACAGCAGATGGCCGCCATGTTCCGCGAGGCCGAGGCCGAGAAAGCCGTGCTGCTGCTCGACGAGGCCGACAGCTTTCTGCAGGACCGCCGCGGCGCGCAGCGCACCTACGAGGTGACCGAGGTCAACGAGATGCTGCAGGGCATGGAGCGCCACCGCGGCGTGTTCATCTGCACCACCAACCTGATGGACCGGCTCGACCAGGCCGCGCTGCGCCGCTTTTCGTTCAAGCTCAAGTTCAAGCCGCTGCTGCCCGCGCAGCGCGAGCGCATGTTCATCGTCGAGGCGCTGGCGGGCGACGCGGCCGCCTTCGAAGACGCGCTGCGCACGCGGCTGCACAAGCTGGAGCACCTGTGCCCCGGCGACTTCGCCGCCGTGCGCCGGCAGGTCGACATCCTGGCCACTGCGTTCACGCCGGCCGAGTTCATGGAGCAGCTCGAAGCCGAGCACCGCATCAAGCCCGAGGTGCGCGAATCGCGCGGCATCGGCTTCATGCAGTAGCCGGCCGCGCCTGCGGCATGCTTCTGGCTTGCGGCCCGCGGGTCGCCACACGGCCTTGCCAGGAAAGACCCCATGCACCCCACCGATGAACGCCGCCCGCTGATCCTGCGCCATGCCGACGTCGTGGTCACCATGGACGCGCAGCGCCGCGAGATCCGTGACGGCGCGGTCGTGGTCGACGGCACGGCCATCGCCTGGGTCGGTGCCAGCGCCGACATCCCGGTGCCCTGGCTGGCCAACGCCGCCGAGACCATCGACCTGCACGGCCATGTGCTGCTGCCGGGCCTGGTCAACACCCACCACCACATGGTCCAGAGCCTGACGCGCGCCGTGCCCGCAGCGCAGGACGCCGAGCTGTTCGGCTGGCTCGAGAACCTGTACGGGCTGTGGGCCGGCCTCACGCCCGAGATGGTGCGCGTGTCCACGCAGACGGCCATGGCCGAGCTGATGCTGTCAGGCTGCACCACGACCAGTGACCACCTCTATCTGTTCCCCAATGGCTCGCGGCTGGACGATGCCATCGAGGCCGCCGACGCCATGGGCATGCGCTTCCACGCCGCGCGCGGCAGCATGAGCGTGGGCCGCAGCCAGGGCGGCCTGCCGCCCGACAGCGTGGTCGAACGTGAGCAGCACATCCTGGCCGACAGCGACCGCCTGATCACCCGCTGGCACGACCCTGCGCGCCACAGCATGCGCCGCATCGTGCTGGCGCCGTGCTCGCCGTTCTCGGTCTCGCGCGATCTGATGCGCGAATCCGCCGTACTGGCCCGCGCACGCGGCGTCTCGCTGCACACGCACCTGGCCGAGAACGACAACGACATCGCCTACTCGCGCGAGAAGTTCAGCATGACGCCGGCGGAGTACGCCGAAGACCTGGGCTGGGTCGGCCGCGATGTGTGGCATGCCCACTGCGTGAAGCTCGATGCGGCCGGCATCGCACTGTTCGCGCGCACGGGCACCGGCGTGGCGCACTGCCCGTGTTCGAACATGCGGCTGGGCTCAGGCATCGCCCCCATCCGCGCCATGCGCCAAGCCGGCGTGCCTGTGGGCCTGGGCGTGGACGGCAGCGCGTCGAACGACGGCGCACACATGCTGGGCGAGGCTCGCCAGGCCCTGCTGCTGCAGCGCGTGGGCCACGGCCCGGCCGCGATGACAGCGCGCGAGGCGCTGGAGATCGCCACGCTGGGCGGTGCGCAAGTGCTGGGCCGCGACGACATCGGCGCGCTGGCGCCCGGCATGTCGGCCGACCTGGTGGCGTTCGATTTGCGCGGCGTGACGCATGCCGGCGCCGGCCATGACCCGGTGGCCGCGCTGGTGTTCTGCCATGCCATCGACGTCGCGCTGAGCGTCATCAACGGCCGCGTGCGCGTGCGCGAGGGGCGCCTGGTGGATGTGGAACTGGCGCCGCTGCTGACGCGGCACCGCGACCTGGCGCGCAGTCTCTATGAGGCCGCACGGCACCCGCACACGGCCTGAGCGGTCTCAGCGCAGCAGCGCCAGCGTCTTCTCGTCGGCCTGTCCGGCGTAGTACCGGTCCAGCACCTGGCCGAACACCACCTGTTCGGGTGCGGCGGTCTGAAACAGCGTCATGCTGGAGCGCAGCTTCAAGTCGTCCGGCGAGCCGAAGATGTCATGCGCGCTGCGGCCCCGCACGGCCAGCACCAGCGCCGTAGCCTGCAGCAGCCGCGGGCCGAGCACGGGGTGCGCCAGATAGGCCTGCGCCTCGGCCAGCGAGGCCAGGCCGAAGCGCCGCGCCATGGGGCTGTGGCCCAGCGCCACATGCTGCGGGAAGATGAACCACATCCAGTGGCTGGTCTTGCGGCCGGCGCGCAGCTCGGCCTGGACCTGCGGCCAGACGGGGGCCTGGGCGTCGACGAAATGCGTCAGATCGGGCGTGTCCTGCATGGTCTGTCCTCCTTGGCTCGTGGGCGCGGGCTGCGCCGGGCTCCTACGCGCCTGCGCACACCCGCAAGACCTCTTCCCCGTACTTGTCCATCTTGCTCGCCCCCATCCCGCTGATGCCCTGCAGGTCTTCCTGCGTCTGCGGCGCGCGGGCCGCGATGGCAGCCAGCGTGGCGTCGTGGAAGATCACGTAGGCGGGCAGGTTGTGTTCCCGGGCCACCTCGGCGCGCCAGGCCTTCAGCGCCGCGAAGCGCGCCTGGCCCTCGGCATCGAGCTGCGCCGCGGCGGGCGGCACGCGGTCGCTGCGCGTCTTCTGGCGCGTCTTACGCGACGCGGGCGCCGAGACCGATTCGCGCAGCTGCACGGCCTGCTCGCCCTTGAGGATGGCGCGCGAGCCGTCGGTCAGCTTCAGGGTGTTGAAGGCCGCGGCGTCCACCGCCACCGCGCCAATCGCCACCAGCTGGCGCAGCACGCCGCGCAGCTGCGCCTCGCTCAGTTCTGCGCCGATGCCGAAGGTGCTCACCTGCTCGTGCCCGAACTGCCTGACCTTGTCCGTGACCTTGCCGCGCAGGATGTCCATGACGTGCCCCGTGCCGAAGCTGATGCCGCTCATTTGCTGCACGCGGTAGATGGTGGACAGCAGCTTGCGCGCCGCATCCGTGCCGTCCCACACGTCGGGCGGCGACAGGCAGTTGTCGCAGTTCCCGCAGGTGACCCCCACGCTCCCCGCCTCGCGTGGTTCGCTGCGCCCCGAGGGGGCTGGCCCGCCTTGGGCCAGGCCGGCGGCGGGCCGGCGCTGGTAGTCCTCGCCGAAGTACTTCAGCAGCCGCACGCGCCGGCAGTCGGTCGCCTCGGCCAGCGCCAGCAGCGCGTCGAGCTTGCCGCGCATGACCTGCTTGAACTCCTCGCCGGCCGGGCTTTCGTCGATCATGCGGCGCTGGTTCACCACGTCCTGCAGGCCATAGGCCATCCAGGCGTCGGCCGGCTCGCCGTCGCGCCCGGCGCGGCCGGTCTCCTGGTAGTAGCCCTCGATGTTCTTGGGCATGTCCAGGTGGGCCACGAAGCGCACGTCAGGCTTGTCGATGCCCATGCCGAAGGCGATGGTCGCCACCATCACGATGCCTTCCTCGCGCAGGAAGCGGTCCTGGTGCAGCTGGCGCACGCTGGCGTCCAGGCCCGCGTGGTAGGGCAGGGCGCGGATGCCGGCGTTCTGCAGTGTCTGCGCCACCTCCTCCACGCGCTTGCGCGACTGGCAATAGACCACGCCGGCATCGCCCGCATGCTCGCCCTCGATGAAGCGCAGCAGCTGCGTGACGGCCTCCTTCTTCTCGACGATGGCGTAGCGGATGTTCGGGCGGTCGAAGCTGCTCACGAACTGCCGTGCGTCCTCCAGCTGCAGCCGCTCCACGATGTCGGCGCGCGTCAGCGCGTCGGCCGTCGCCGTCAGCGCGATGCGCGGCACCCCGGCATAGCGCTCGTGCAGCACCGTCAGCGCGCGGTACTCGGGCCGAAAGTCGTGGCCCCACTGGCTCACGCAATGCGCCTCGTCGATGGCGAACATCGACAGCTGGCCGCGCGCGGCCAGGCCGTCCAGCAGCTCCAGGAAGCGCGGCGTCGTCAGCCGTTCGGGCGCGGCGTACAGCAGCGTGATGTCGGCGCGCGCGAGCCGGCGTTCCAGGTTCTGCGTCGCGGCCCAGTCCAGCGTGGAGTTCAGGAAGGCCGCGTCCACGCCGGCCTCGTGCAGCGCGCCGACCTGGTCGTGCATCAGCGCGATCAGCGGCGACACCACGATGGCCACGCCCTGGCCCGCGCGCTGGCGCGCGATGGCCGGAATCTGGTAGCACAGCGACTTGCCGCCACCCGTGGGCATCAATACCAGCGCGTCGCCGCCGCCGGTCACGTGGTCGACGATGGCCTGCTGCGCGCCGCGGAACTGCGCGTAGCCGAAGGTCTGCTGCAGGATGGACGCAGTGGCTTCGCTCACATCTGCTCCCACGGCAGGCCATCGAAGCGCCAGCCGTTCAGGCGCGAGCGCTGAAAGGCTTCGTCCAGGTCGCCCTCGAAGCCATGCACCACGTTGACCACGTCGGTGAAGCCGGCCGCCTCCAGCACGCGCGCCGCATCGCCACTGCGCTTGCCGCTGCGGCAGATCAGCACCACGGTGCGTTGCCTGCCGCCGGCCTCGCGTTCCACGGCGGCCGCGAAGGCCGGCGGGTCGGGCGTCAGGGCGGGGTATTCGTACCAGGGGATGTTCTCCACCCCGGGCGGGCGGCCCACGTACAGCGACTCGATTTCCATGCGCACGTCCACGAACAGCGGCGGCTCGCCCGCGCCTCGGGCGGCGGCCTGCTGCCGCTCTTGCAGCAGCGACCAGGCTTGCGGGGGGAGCAGATTCTTCATGCCCGCATTGTCCTGTCAAAAAAGCCAGTTGCCCGCGCGCCAAGGCCCCGGGCCGGCGTGGCCGCGGGCCGCTTTCTACAATCGCCCGGCCATGAAAACCCCGCCCTACACCCGCGCCCAGCAACTGCCCGAGATCCTCTCGCGGCGCATCGCCATCCTCGATGGGGCCATGGGCACCATGATCCAGCGCTTCAAGCTCACCGAGGCGCAATACCGCGGCGAGCGCTTCAAGGACTTCCCCAAGGACGTGAAGGGCAACAACGAGCTGCTGAGCCTGACGCGGCCCGACGTCATCGCTTCCATCCACGAGGGCTACCTGGCTGCCGGGGCCGACCTGATCGAGACCAACACCTTCGGCGCCACCACCGTGGCCCAGGCCGACTACGACATGGCCGACCTGGCGCGCGAGATGAACCTGCAAAGCGCCAGGCTCGCGCGCGCCGCCTGCGACAAGTTCAGCACGCCCGACAAACCCCGCTTCGTGGCCGGCGCGCTCGGCCCCACGCCCAAGACCGCCAGCATCAGCCCCGACGTGAACGACCCCGGCGCGCGCAACGTGAGCTTCGAGGAGCTGCGCGCGGCCTACTACGAACAGACCGAGGCGCTGGTCGAAGGCGGCAGCGACGTGATCCTGGTCGAGACCATCTTCGACACGCTGAACGCCAAGGCCGCGCTGTTCGCGGTGGACGAGTATTTCGAGGCCAGCGGCCAGCGCCTGCCGCTCATCATCAGCGGCACCGTGACCGACGCCTCGGGGCGCATCCTCTCGGGCCAGACGGTCACCGCCTTCTGGCACAGCGTGCGCCACGCGCAGCCGCTAGCCATCGGCCTGAACTGCGCGCTGGGCGCCGCGCTGATGCGGCCGTACATCCAGGAGCTGAACCGCGTCGCGCCCGACACCTTCATCAGCTGCTACCCCAACGCCGGCCTGCCCAACCCCATGAGCGAGACCGGCTTCGACGAGACGCCCGAGGTCACCTCGGCCCTGGTGCGCGAGTTCGCGGCCGAAGGGCTGGTCAACATCGTGGGCGGCTGCTGCGGCACCACGCCCGAGCACATCGCCGCCATCGGCCAGGCGGTCTCGCCGCTGCCGGTGCGCGCCGTGCAGCGCGGCTACTTCTACAAGGAAGCCGCGTAAGCTGCGCAGCCACCCTGGGGCCGGCGGCATGGCCGCAACACGGAGAGAACGCATGGACGCGAGCAACCCGTACCGATTCCTGGCCGAGGGCAAAGCCGCCGCACGCATGCGTGAGATCGATTGGGCCGCCACGCCGGTCGGCCCCGTCGCACAGTGGTCCGACAGCCTGAAGAGCCTGCTCGGCACCATGACGCGCTCGCGCCAGCCCATGGCGCTGCTGCTCGGGCCCGAGCAGATCCAGTTCTACAACGACGCTTACATCGAGCAGGGCCTGAGCCGGCACCCCGGGCAGATGGGGGTGCCCCTGGCCGAGAGCTGGCCCGAGGTGATGCACCTGGTGGGCGAGAGGTTCGCCGCCGTGCTGCGTGACGGCACGCCGACCGCCGAGCAAAACTCGCTGATCCCGATGGTCCGCGAGGGGCGCCTGGTCATCACCTACCACTCTTACGCCTGCACGCCGTTCGTCGACGCCCAGGGCGACATCCGCGGCGTGCTCGTCACCCCGATCGACACCACCCAGCGCATCCTCGCCGCGCAGCGGCAGGCGGCGCTGGAGGCCGTCTCGCACGCGCTCGCGCGGGTCGCGGTCGTGGGCGACCTGGCCGATGCGGCCGTGCATGCGTTGTCAGCAGCTTCGCAAGATGCCACCCGCTTGCGTCTGTACCGCAGCCCACGGGCCAGCTTCGTGCCCACGGCGTGGTCGCATGCGGGCGTGGCGGGTGCCTCGCCGGGCACAGACCCGGCCCTGCAGGCCTGGGCCGATGCCGACCCCGCGCTGTGGCTGCGGCTGCTGGCAGGGAGCGAAGCGCACGACGACCAGCGCGTGCTGGTGCCGCTGCTGGACCAGCCCGGCGCCGACGTGGTCCGCTTCGCCGCATTCGAGCTCGACCCGCGCCTGCCCTTCGACGACGCCTACCGCCAGTACGTCGTGCAGATCACGCAGCGCATCGGCCAGGCCTGCGACCGCATCGAGGCCGTGCATGCGCGCACGGACAGCGCCAGCGAACGCGATGCCCTGCTGATGGATGCGCCGATCGGCGCAGCGGTGTGGACCGGCCCTTCGCTCGTGTTCTCGCTGGCCAACCATCGGTATTGCCAGTACGTGGGCAAGCGCGACCTGATCGGCAGGTCGTTCAACGCCGCGTTTCCCGAGCTCGTGGGCACCCCCCTGTCCGCCCTGATCCACGCGACCTACGCAGCCGGCAAGCCCTACGTCAGCCCGGAGACGCCCGTGCTGCTCGACAAGCACGGCAACGGCGAGCTGGAGCAGTGCTACTTCCAGTTCAACCTGCAGCCGATGCGCACCGCTGCAGGCGATGTCTACGCCATGATGGGCATCGTCGTCGATTTGACCGAGCAGGTGCGCACGCGCCAGGCGCTGGAGACCTGGCACCGCGACCGGCTGGGCGACTTGCAGGCCCGGGCCGACACCCTGGAGGAGACCGTGCGCGCCAGGACGCACGACCTGCAGGAGGTGAACAGCGCCATGAACACCGCCAACGAGGCATTGCGCCAGGCCGTCGCCTTCAACCGCAACGTGACCGAAATGGTGCCCGGCCGCATCACCTACTGGGACGCCGACCTGGTCTGCCGGTTCGCGAACCAGCGCTTTTGCGACTGGGTGGGCCGCCCGCGCGCGCAGGTGGAAGGCGCTTCGGCCTACGACATCTACCCGCGCGAAACTTTCACGCGCCTGCAGCAGCACATCGACCGCGTGCTGGCCGGCGAGCCGCAACGCTTCGAGGCACGCTCGGCGCGGCCCGACGGCAGCGTGGTCCACAGCCAGGTCAACTACGTGCCCGAGGAGGGCGTTTCGGCCGGCCGGCCCGGCTTCTACCTCATGGCCATGGACATCACGCCCATCAAGGAGGCCGAGCTCGCGCTGCGAGAAGCCAACGCCGACCTGGCGCGCTCGCGCGACGCCGCCGAAGCCGCCAGCCGCACCAAGAGCGCGTTCCTGGCCAACATGAGCCACGAGATCCGCACGCCGCTCAACGCCATCCTGGGCATGGCCCACATCCTGTCGCAGCGCATCCAGGACCCGGGCCAGCTCGAGCAGCTCGGCAAACTGGAAGGCGCGGCCAAACACCTGCTCGGCCTGATCTCCGACGTGCTGGACCTGTCCAAGATCGAGGCCGGCAAGCTGCTGCTCGAGCGCAACGACTTCGTGCTGCCCGAGACCATCGACTGGGCCGTCGAGATGGTGCGCGGTGCGGCGCAGGCCAAGGGCCTGGTGCTCTCGCGCGACGTGACGGGCCTGCCGCCGGCCGTGCGCGGCGACGCGCTGCGCCTGTCGCAGATCCTCATCAACCTGTTGTCCAACGCCGTCAAGTTCACCGAGCGCGGCTCCGTCACGCTGCGCGGGCGGCTGCTGCAGACCGTGGACCAGCGCCACCAACTGCGCTTCGAGGTGCAGGACACCGGCATCGGCATCGACGCGGCGCAGCAGGCGCAGCTGTTCGGCGCGTTTGCGCAGGCCGACAGCTCCATCACGCGCCGCCACGGTGGCACGGGCCTGGGCCTGGCCCTGTCGCGCCAGCTCGCCCATGCCATGGGGGGCGAGGCCGGCCTGGACAGCACGCCCGGCGTGGGCAGCCGCTTCTGGTTCACCGTGTGGCTGGACGCGGGGCAGGGCCGCAGCGCCCGCGCCGCACTGGCGCCGGCCGCCGAGGCCAGGCCGGCCCGCATCGCCGAGCTCGAGTCGCGATTGCGCAGCCTGCACCGCGGCCGGCGCGTGCTGCTGGCCGAGGACAACCCGGTGAACCGCGAGGTCGGCGTCGCCCTCCTCGAAGGCGTGGGCCTGGCCGTCATGACCGCGCACGACGGCGAAGAAGCCGTGGCCATGGTGAAGGCCCAGCGCTTCGACCTGGTGCTCATGGACATGCAGATGCCCAACGTCGATGGCCTGCAGGCCACGCGCGCGATCCGCGCCGACGTGAACGCCGTGCCCATCGTCGCCATGACGGCCAACGCCTTCGTCAATGACCGTCACGCCTGCCTGGAGGCCGGCATGGACGACCACGTGTCCAAGCCCGTGGACCCGCTGGTGCTGTATGCGATGCTGTTGCGCTGGTTGCCCACCGCCGCCTCGCCCCACTGAAAAAGAGCCCATGTCCACCCCCGACGACGACATCACGCTGCGGCAGTTGCAAGTGCTGCTGGCTTTCATGGAAGCCGGCAACCTGGCGCGCGCGGCCGAGCGATTGCAGACCAGCAGCGTCAGCGTGCACCGCGCCCTGCATGGGCTGGAGGAGGCGGTGCGCTGCGTGCTGTTCCGCCAGGAGGGGCGCAACCTCGTGCCCACGGCCGCGGCGCAGCGGCTGGCCGAGACCGCGCGCGACATGGCGCGGCTGCTGGCCGACGGCGTGCGTTCCACGCGCGAGATCGCCGGCTATGCGGCCGACCGGCTGCGCATGGGCTCGCTGTATTCGCTGACCAGCCGCGCCGTGCCGGCCCTGGTGCTGGGCCTGAAGCAGCGCAAGCCCGAGGTGCAGACCGAGCTGATGCTGGGCTCCAACGCCGACCTGCTGGCCAAGCTGCGCGACGGCGCGATCGAGGCGGCGCTGATGGCGGTGCCCGCGGGCGCGGCCGACATCGAGAGCGAGCCGCTGTTCGAGGACGAGACCTTCTTCGCCGCGCCCGCGCAGTCGGCCTACGCACAGCTGGCCGAGGTGGACCTGGGCAGCTGCACCCACGAGCGCTTCGTGAGCCTGACCGAGGGCTTCGCCACGCACGACAGCTTCGTCGCGTCCTTCCGCAGCGCCGGCTACGCGCCGCAGATCGCCATGCACACGGGCGACATCTACACGCTCATGAACCTGGTGGACGGCGGCGTGGGCTGCACGCTGCTGCCCGGCCGTGTGCGCAACGTGCTGCCGCCCAACGTGCGCCTGGTGCCGCTGCAGGAGCGCTACCGCGTGCGCCACACCATCGCGCTGTGCTTTTTGCGCATGCGCGAGCGCGACCCCAACCTGCTGGCCCTGCTGGCGGTCTGCCGCAGCGTCAAAGCCTCGTTGAGCTGACGCGCGCGGGTTAACCCCCGATCGTTCCGCGCAGCGTAAGCGTTGCGCTTCTGCCGTAATTGATGCGACGCCCCCGCCTGCGTAAGGTGGGCACGCGGCCGGCATCCGCTCGAATCCAGGGTTGCCAGGCCGCGACCACTACAGAGGAGACAAGGCATGAGATCACTGATCGCGCTCGCGGCTGCGCCGCTGTTGCTATGGGGCTGCGGGGGCAGCGACGACCCGCCCCAGGCCAGCCGCGCCGGCCGGGTGGACCGGTTCGAGGTCGTCTCGACCACGGACGCCTACAACGGCGCCACGCCCGCCGGGGCCGCCGGCCCTTACACCGTCGTCACCGGCATCGTGCACGGTACGCTGGACCCGAAACACCCCGACAACGCCGGCATCGTCGACCTGGACAAGGCCGCGCTGGATGCGAACGGCAAGGTGCGCTACACGACCGACGTCGTGATCCTGCGCCCCAAGAACGCCACGCAGGCCCGGCGCGTGCTGTTCTACGACGTGGTCAACCGCGGCAACAAGCTGGCGCAGAACCTCTTCATCGGCGGTGGCGCGTTGACGAACGGCGCCGCGCCGGCCGACAACTTCGCGTCCATCCTGCGGCGCGGCTACACCGTGGTGTGGAGCGGCTGGCAGGGCGACGTGGCGCAGTCCGGCAACGGCGCCACGGCCGCGCTGGGCACGGCATTTCCCCTGGCGAAGAACGCGGACGGCAGCGCCATCACCGGCCTGTCGCGCGAGGAGTACATCGCCGACACGGCCGGTGTGCCCAACATTCCGCTCAACTACCTGCCGGCCTCGCTGACGGACCGTTCCGAGGTGACGTTCACCGCGCGCCCGTCCTACTACAACGCGGCGGGGCAGCAGACCTACGCCTCGCCGTCGGTGGCCGTCGCCGATTGGAGCTACGTGACCAATGCCAACGGCTCGGTCTCGGTGCAGTTCACGGCGCCTGCCACGGTGCCCGACGCGCAAGGTGGCAGCGTGGCCGCCGATGCCGGCACGGTCTACAACTTCACCTACCGCGCCAAGGACCCCAAGGTCATGGGCATCGGCTTCGCGGCCGTGCGCGACCTCGTGGGCTTCCTCAAGAACGACGCCACCGACGCGCAGGGCAACGCCAACCCCGTGGCCGACCTGAAGGCCGCCACCTGCGCGGCCGGCAGCAACTGCCCCACCAACCCCACGACCAACTTCGACGTGGCGCTGGGCGAGGGGCTGTCGCAGTCGGGCCGCTTCCTGCGCGACTTCCTGTACCAGGGCTTCAACCAGGACAGCGCGGGCAAGCCCGTGTTCGACGGGGTGATGTCGCTGATCCCGGCCGCGCGGCGCACCTGGATCAACGCGCGCTTCGCCCAGCCGGGCCGCTGGTCCAAGCAGCACGAGGACCACTTCATGCTGGGCGACCAGTTCCCGTTCGCCTACAACGTGACCACCGACCCCGTGAGCGGCGCCACCGACGGCCTGCTGCGCCGCTGCCTGGCCACCAGCACCTGCCCCAAGATCATGCAGGTCGACGGCAGCTACGAATGGTGGGGCGGGCGCGCCTCGCTGGTCGTCACCGACGGCGCGGGCCGCGACCTGGCGTTGCCAGCCAACGTGCGCTACTACCTGATCCCGGGCACGGGCCACGGCGGCGGCGCGGGTGTCACCACCGGCATCGTCACGCAGCCGGCGGCCACGGCCACTTGCCGGCTCGCCAACAGCCCGGTCTCCATGGCGCAGGTGGAGCGGGCGCTGATCCCGGCGCTGGAGGACTGGGTGGTGAAGAACACCGCGCCGCCGGCCTCCAGCCACCCCACGGTGGCAGCCGGCACGGCCGTGCTGCCCACGGCGACGGGCTTCGCGGACCTCACGGCCATCAGCGTGCCCAACGGCGCAACCGCCACGCCGCTGGCGCTCAGCGTGCCGCTGGGCAAGGTCAGCCAGGTCTTCGTGACCGACTACAGCACGCCCGCGCCCGCGGTCGATGTGGCCAAGCCCTACACCGTGCTGGTGCCCAGGGTCGATGCCAACGGCAACGAACTCGGCGGCCTGCGCGTGCCCGAGATCGTGGCGCCACTGGCCACCTACACGGGCTGGAACCTGCGCGGCGACGGCCACACGCCGGGCGAGAACTGCCCCAGCGCGGGCAGTGCGATCCCGCTGGCCACCACCGCCGCGGCCAAGGCGGCCACGGACCCGCGCAGCACGTTGGAGGGGCTCTACACCGGGCGTGCAGACTACGTGGCCAGGTTCAGCGCCGCCACCGATGCGCTGGTGGCAGGCGGCTACCTGGGCGCCATCGACGCGGCGGCCTACAAGGCGGGTGCGGCCAATATCTCGGCCGCACTGATCTCCGCACCCTGAGCCTTGAGGGTTAACCCTCGACCGTTTCTCTGCGCGTAAGCATTCCGCCCCGCGCTTGATTGATGGGACAGGGGGGCCTGCGTATCTTCGACCCCAACAAGAAACGGCCCTGCTGCTGCCCGCAGCAGGTGCCACCCGGTCAGAGCGCAAGCCCGCAGGAGACATGACATGACGGCCCACTGGTTATCCATCTACACACTCGGAGGAATGTTCGTGCTGGCCACGGTATTGCCCATCAACATGGGCGTCATCGCCTTCGTCGGGGCCTTCCTGGTCGGCACGCTGGTGGCCGGCATGAACGCCAAGGCCATCATGGCGGGCTTCCCGGCCGACCTGTTCCTCACGCTGGTGGGCATCACCTATCTGTTCGCGCTGGCGCAGAACAACGGCACCATCGACTGGATGGTCAAGGGCGCGGTGCGGGCCGTGCGCGGGCGCATCGCGGCGATCCCGTGGATCATGTTCTTCATCGCCGCGTTGCTGACCGGCGTGGGCGCGGTGAGCCCGGCCGCCGTGGCCATCATCGCGCCCATCGCGCTGGGCTTTGCGGCGCGCTACAACATCAACCCGCTGATGATGGGCCTCCTGGTCATCCACGGCGCGCAGGGCGGCGGCTTCTCGCCGATCAGCATCTACGGCGGCATCACCAACAAGGTGGTGGCCGCGGCCGGCCTGCCGCTGAACCCGCTCGTCACCATGGCGGCCAGCCTGGCCGTGAACCTGGCCGTCGCCGCGCTGCTGTTCGTGATGATGGGCGGCATGAAGCTCACCCGCCAGCGCAGCGAAGCGCGCAACACCGGCTTCGACGTGCCGCAGGTGGCGCACGGCCAGGGCGGCGCGCAGGTCTACGGCGACGCCGAGGGCGAGTCGATGGCCGAAGAGCGCCGCACCGCCCAGCCCGGCGCCGACGATTCGCTGATGGACGCCGCCCCCGCCAGCCAGGAGGTTCAGGGCCAGCGCTGGTACCAGGTGGCCACCGTCATCGGCCTGCTGGCGCTCGCTGTGCTCACGCTGTTCTTCAAGCAGGACATCGGCTTCGTCTCCATCACCATCGGCCTGATCCTCACGCTGCTGGCGCCCAACCTGCAAAAGCGCGCGCTGGGCCAGGTCTCGTGGCCCGAGATCATGCTGATCGTGGGCGTCTCCACCTTCGTCGGCGTGATGGACAAGATGGGCACCATCGACTTCGTGGGCCACAGCGTGGCGGCGCTGACCTCGCCGCTCGTCGCCGCGCTGCTGCTGTGCTTCGTCGGCGCGGTGATCTCGGCCTTCGCCTCGTCCACTGCCGTGCTGGGCTCGCTGATCCCGCTGGCCGTGCCCTTCCTGCAGGGGGACACAGGGGTCAGCGCCATCGGCTTCATCGCGGCGATGGCGGTGTCGTCCACCATCGTGGATGTGAGCCCCTTCTCCACCAACGGCGCGCTCGTGCTGGCCAACGCCCGCGGCGTGAACCGTGACGCCTTCTTCCGTCAGTTGATGATGTATGGCGCGGCGGTGACGCTGATCGCGCCGGTCGTCGTGTGGCTGCTCTTCGTCGTTCTTTGAAAGTTCCCATGACCACCAGAGACTGGAACACCCGTGCCGACAACCGCGCCGCGCGGCTGGCGCGCGCCGCGCAGGCGCTCGGCCCGCAACTGCGCGGCAAGCTGGCGCAGGCCGAAGCCATCGGCGCGCTGCTGGAGGCCGTGATCGAGCCCTTCGACCGCGTCTGCCTGGAGGGCAACAACCAGAAGCAGGCCGACTTCCTGGCCAAGGCGCTGGTGCAGGTCGACCCGGCCCGCGTGCACGATCTGCACATGGTGCAGTCGGTGCTGGCGTTGCCCGAACACCTGGACATCTTCGAGAACGGCGTCGCCGCCAAGCTGGACTTCAGCTTCTCCGGCCCGCAGGGCGCGCGGCTGGCCAAGCTGGCGTCCAGCGGCCGCATCGCCATCTGCGCCATCCACACCTACCTGGAGCTGTTTGCGCGCTACTTCGTCGACCTCACGCCGCAGGTGGCGCTGGTGGCGGCGCATGCGGCCGACGCGCAAGGCAACCTCTACACCGG
The DNA here is from genome assembly GCF_001422405.1 of Pseudorhodoferax sp. Leaf267. Lineage (GTDB taxonomy): Bacteria > Pseudomonadota > Gammaproteobacteria > Burkholderiales > Burkholderiaceae_C > Pseudorhodoferax. Next base: position 202,670 of record NZ_LMMV01000027.1, on the reverse strand, counting down.
CCCGAACACCGAGGACACGCCGGCCATCGCCGAGGCCACGGCCTTCTCGGGCGGCATCCTGATCGCGCAGGTCAACGAGCTGGTGGACGGCACCACGACCAAGCTGCCGCGCATCGACATCCCGGCCGACTGGGTGAGCTTCGTCGTGAAGGCGCCCACGCCCAACTTCATCGAGCCGCTGTTCACGCGCGACCCGGCGCAGATCAGCGAGATCCAGGTGCTGATGGCGATGATGGCCATCAAGGGCATGTACGCCGAGTACGGCGTGCAGCGGTTGAACCACGGCATCGGCTTCGACACGGCGGCCATCGAGCTGCTGCTGCCCACCTACGGCGAGCAGCTGGGGCTGAAGGGCAAGATCTGCCAGCACTGGGCGCTGAACCCGCACCCCGCGCTGATTCCGGCCATCGAGGCGGGCTGGGTGCAGTCGGTGCATTCCTTCGGCTCCGAGCTGGGCATGGAGGACTACATCCGCGCGCGGGCGGATGTGTTCTTCACCGGGCCGGACGGCAGCCTGCGCAGCAACCGCGCGTTCTGCCAGGCGGCCGGGCACTACGCCTGCGATTTGTTCATCGGCTCGACCTTGCAGATGGACCTGGACGGCAACAGTTCGACCGCGACGCTGGGCCGCATCGCCGGCTTCGGCGGCGCGCCCAACATGGGGGCCGATGCAAGGGGCAGGCGCCATGCCAGTGAAGCCTGGCTCAAGGCCGGTGCCCAGGCGCGGGCGGGCCGCACAGGCGCAGCAGGCACGCCGCGCGGGCAAAAGCTCGTGGTGCAGATGGTCGAGACCTTCCGCGAACACATGCAGCCCGCGTTCGTTGAAAAGCTCGACGCGTGGACGCTGCAGGAGCAAACCGGCATGGCCCTGCCGCCCATCATGGTCTACGGTGACGACGTGACGCATGTGCTGACGGAGGAGGGCATCGCCAACCTGCTGCTGTGCAGGAGCGATGAAGAGCGCGCCCAGGCGATCCGCGGCGTGGCCGGCTACACAGCAGTGGGCCTGGCACGCGACAAGCGGATGGTCGAGAACCTGCGGGATCGCAAGATCATCCAGCGGCCTGCCGACCTGGGCATCGACCCACGCGAAGCCACGCGCAACCTCTTGGCCGCGCGCAGCATGCGTGACCTGGTGCGCGCATCCGGCGGCCTGTACCAGCCGCCGAAACGTTTCCGGAATTGGTAAGGAGCCATAGCCATGAGCGACATCCCCGCAGGGCTCGAAACCCTGGACTTCTCCTACGACGGTGGCCGTGCCGCCGGCAAGTTCGCGCCCGTGCTGGTCGGCGTGGTCGGCTCCGGCAACCTGGAGGTGATGCTGGAGTCCACGCCGAACGACGACTGCACCGTGCGCGTGGAAACTTCGGCCCGCGGCTTTGCGCCGATCTGGCAGGCCGTGATGGACGACTTCCACGCCCGCCACCCGCTGGCCGGCGTGCGCGTGTCCATCAACGACATGGGCGCCACGCCCGCCGTTGTGAGTCTGCGGCTGGACCAGGCCGTGGCCGAACTGCCGAAGGGAGCATGACCATGATCAGCTACGCAGAATGCTCGGCGCGCGAACGCCTCGCGCAGGTGCTCGACGCCGGCAGCTTCCACGAGTGGCTGCCCCCGGCCGAGCGGCTGACGAGCCCGCACCTGGCGCAGCTGGGCGTGCCCTCGGCCTTCGACGATGGCGTGGCCATAGGCCGCGCGCAACTCGATGGACGCACCGTCTTCGTCGCCGCGCAGGAGGGCGAATTCATGGGCGGCGGCGTGGGCGAGGTGCATGGCGCCAAGCTGGTCGGCCTGCTGCAGCGTGCGCTGCGCGACAAGCCTTCCGCCGTGCTGCTGCTGGCCGAGTCCGGCGGCGTGCGGCTGCACGAGGCCAACGCCGGCCTCATCGCCGTGTCCGAAGTCATGCGCGCCGTGCTCGACGTGCGCGCCGCCGGCATTCCCGTCATCGTGCTGATCGGCGGCGCCAACGGCTGCTTCGGCGGCATGGGCATCGTGGCGCGTTGTGCCGACCACATCGTCATGAGCGACATGGGGCGCCTGGCGATGTCCGGCCCCGAGGTCATCGAGGCCTCGCATGGCGTGGACGAGTACGACGCGCGCGACCGCGCCCTGGTCTGGCGCACCAGCGGCGGCAAGCACCGCTGGATCAGCGGCGACTGCGACGCGCTGGTCGAGGACGACGTGGCGGCCTTCCGCGCTGCAGCCATCTCTGCGCTGGCGCAGCCGCGCCCCGTCACGCTGGCCGCGCTGCGAGCCGAGCACGCGCTGCTGGCCGCGCGCCTGGACGCCGTGCCCGAAGCCACCTGGAACGACGGCGGCGAGGACGACGCCGTGCGCCTGTGGCAGCGCCTGGGCGTGGCCGATGCAGCGCAGGTGCCGGCGCTGGACGTGGCGGCCCTGCAGCAACGATTCACCGCACGCGGTACCTGAGCACGACACCCACCACGGCTTCACAACGACAGGAGACACGACCATGCACACGCTCTTCCAACGCCGCACCCTGCTGCGCGCCGGCGCCACCGGCCTCACGCTTGCCGCCCTGGGCGCGCGCGCCCAGTCCGGCTGGCCGACCAAGCCCGTCAACCTGGTCGTACCCTTCCCGGCCGGCGGCGGCACGGACGCATTCGCGCGGCCGCTGTCGGCGCAGTTCGCCAAGCAGACCGGCAAGACGCTGGTGGTGGACAACCGCGGCGGCGCGGGCGGCACGCTGGGCGCCACCATCGCGTCGCGCGCGCCGGCCGATGGCTACACGCTGTTCATGGGCGCCATCCACCATGCGATCGCGCCCTCGGTCTACCCCAAGCTCGAATACGACCTGCAGCGCGACTTCGTGCCGCTGGCCCTGCTGGCCGAGGTGCCGCAGGTGCTGGTGGTCAACCCCAAGCGCGTGACCGCGCCGGACTTCAAGACCCTGCTCGCCGAGCTCAAGCGCAGCCCGGGCAAGCTCAACTACGCGTCGGCCGGCGGCGGCACCTCGCACCACCTGGCGGGCGAGCTGTTCAAGCAGCAGACCGGCACCTTCATCACGCACATCCCCTACCGCGGCGCGGGCCCGGCGCTGCAGGATTTGATCTCGGGCAACGTGGACATGATGTTCGACGGCCTGGGCTCGTCGGCCGCGCACATCAAGGGCGGCCGCATCAAGGCGCTGATGGTGGCCGGCAGCCAGCGCAACCCCTCGCTGCCCGATGTGCCGTGTGCCGCCGAGGTCGGCCTGCCGGACTACAAGGTCGTCACCTGGTACGGCCTGTGGGCGCCCAAGGGCACGCCTGCCGACGTGCAGGCGCGCATCGTCGAAGAGGTCAAGCGCGCCGGCGCAGCGGAAGAGATCCGCGCCGTGTGGGCCAGCAACGGCGCGCACTACGGCACGCTGAGCCCGGCGCAGTTCGGCGACTACGTGCGGGCCGAAATCACGCGCTGGGCGGCCGTCGTCAAGGCCGCCGACATCAAACTGGACTGAACACCATGACACCTGACTGGAACACGCTGGCCACCACGCTCTTCGGCGCCGCGCACGGCATCCGCGCCGAGGGCGACTTCCTGCACGGCACGGCCACGCTGGACGGTGCGGCCATCACGGTGGTCGGCACCACGGGCCACGCCCCGATCGGCGTGGCGCTGGCGCTGGCCCAGGCCCGCGTGGTGCTGGACACCATCGCCCAACACCCCGGCCGGCCCATCGTGCTGCTGATCGACACGCAGGGCCAGCAACTGCGCCGGCGCGACGAGCTCTTGGGCATCAACCGCGCGATGGCGCATCTGGGCATGGCCATCGACCTGGCACGCCGCAGCGGCCACCGCGTGATCGGCCTGGTGTACGACCAGGCGCTGTCGGGCGGCTTCATCACCTCGGGCCTGATCGCCGACGCCTGCTACGCGCTGCCCGAGGCCGAGATCCGCGTGATGCGCATCCCGGCCATGGCGCGCGTGACCAAGCTGCCCGAGGCGATGCTCACGGAGCTGTCCAAGGCCAACCCCGTGTTCGCGCCCGGCGTGGGCAACTACGTGGCCATGGGCGGCGTGCGCGCGCTGTGGCAGGGCGACCTGCAGGCGGCGCTGCGCGAGGCGCTGGTGGACACGCCGGTGGTGGACGAGCGCGCGCGCGACGGGGCGGCGCGTGGTGGGCGCAAGCTGGCGGCGGCCGTGGCGCAGCGGGTACTCGAAGCGGTTTGACATGGGCCTCCTCCACCCCCACGCGCCACGCGCTCTGGCTCCCCTCCCCCCTCGCGGGGGAGGGGCTGGGGGAGAGGGGGTGGCCGATCAGGCAACGCAGTGTGTGACACGGCCGCCGCCCCCTCTCCCCAGCCCTCTCCCACGAGGGGAGAGGGAGCAAGAGCAGCCGCTGCGCCGCCACCAGCTCGCCCTGCTCACCGATGCCGGTTGGCAGCGCGTGCTGGCGGGCTGTTGGGACGATGAGGCGCGCGACTGTCTGGCGCACTGGGCAGGACATGGGCTGCCGCTGGTCGTCACGCGCCAACGCCCGCAGGGCGACGACAGCGTGAGCCTGGGCCTGCCCGCGCCGGGCCGCTGGCAGCGCCGGCGCATCGCACTCGCGGTGCCGCGTGACCACATCGCGCGGCTCGACGCCTTCCCGCTCGCCTGCCGCCTGTCGCCCTTGCTGCCAGCGCCCCAGCGCCAACCCTGGCGCGCGCTGTGTGGCGGCCTGTCCGCGTTCGGCTCGCCGGCCCATGTCTACGGCAGCCACGGCTGGCAACTGCTCACGGGCCTGGACCACCTGCGTGCAGGCTCCGACATCGACCTCTGCATCGCCGTGGACGGCCCCGCGCAGGCCGATGCCGTGGCCGTGCTGCTGCAATCGTGGTCCTACGGCCTGCGCCTGGATGGCGAGCTGATGTTCCCGTGCGGCAGCGCGGTCGCCTGGCAAGAGTGGCTGGCCTGGCGCGCGAGGCGCACGCCCTCCGTGCTGGTCAAGCGGCTCGACGGCGTGGCCCTGGCCCACGCGCCGTTCTGGCCCCTGGCGGAGACGGTGTGATGCACGCCCACCAGCCCAGCCCGCTCGCGCACGGCGCCATCACACCGCAGGCCATCGGCCGTGCCGCCACGCTGGCGCTGTACGACGAACTCGCGCTGGCGCCGAAGCCCGGCCTGGTTACGCTGACCGACAACGGCAGCCACACCGACATGGACGCCAGCACCTTCGTGCGCAGCCTGTTCGCGCTGCGCAGTTACTTCCCGCGCATCGCCGCACTCGGCGCGGCCGGCGCGCCCTTCGCGGCCCTGGAGCGCTGCGGCATGGACGCCGAGGCGCGCATGCTGGCGGCCACGGGCGGCATCAACACGCACCGCGGCGCGGTGTTCATGCTGGGCCTGCTGTGCGCCTCGGCCGGCGCGCTCGCGCAGGCCGGCCAGCCGCTGCAGCCCGACGCAGCGCGGACGATGCTGCGGCAGCGCTGGGGCGATGCGCTCACGGCCCGCGCGCAACGTGTGCCTGTTCTGCCCGGCGGCCTGGTCGCGCGCCGCCTGGGCCTGCGAGGCGCATCGCATGAAGCGGCGGCGGGCTTCCCCGCACTGTTCGACACGGCGATGCCCGCGCTGGCCGCCGCGCGTGCACGCGGCCTGGCCCCGCGCCTGGCCCGGCTCGACACCTTGTTCCACGTGATGGCCGTGCTGGACGACAGCAACCTCGCCTTGCGCGGCGGCCTGGCAGGCCTGCGCCATGCGCAGTCGGCGGCGCGCGGCTTCCTCGCGGCTGGCGGCGCCGCGCAGCCCGATGCGCTGCAAGTGGCCGCTGCCATCGGCCGCGACTTCGTGGCACGTCGCCTGTCGCCCGGCGGCGCGGCCGACACCGTGGCCGCGGCCTGCTGGCTGCAGCGCGTCGCAGCGCTGTGACCTGATGGCCTACGCGCTCGTGTTCTCCGGCCAGGGCGGCCAGCATCCCGACATGCTGCCCTGGCTGGCCGAGGACGCGCTGACCCGCCGCGTCAACGCCAGCCTGGCCGTGGCCGACTGGCGCACCAGCCTGATGGATGCCGACTGGGCCGCCCGCAACGCCAACGCCCAGACCCTGCTCACCGGCGTGGCGCTAGCCGCCTGGTTCCAGCTGGCGCCGCACTTGCCACCCCCCGCCGCCATGGCCGGCTACAGCGTGGGCGAGCTGGCGGCCTTCAGCGCGGCCGGTGTGTTCGACGCCGGCACGGCCCTCGACCTCGCCCACGCCCGCGCCCTTGCCATGGACCGCTGCGCCGCGAAGGCGCCCGGCGGCCTGCTGGGCGTGAGCCACATCGCGCCGGATACGCTCGCGCGCCTGCTGGCCGGCACCCCGGTGGCCATCGCCATCCGCAACGCGGTCGACAGCGTGGTGCTTGGCGGCCCGCCCGCCGCGCTGGACCGCATCGAAGCCGCCGCCGTGCACGAAGGCGCCCACTGCACGCGCCTGCGAGTCACCGTGCCCTCGCACACGCCCGCCATGCGCCCCGCGGCCGAGGCCTTCGCCCAGGTGCTGGCCGGCGTGCCGTGCGCCCGGCCGCGCACGGCCCTCTTCAGCAACGCAGCCGACCGCATCGCCAGCGCCGAGCAGGCCCGCAGCGCACTGGCCGCGCAGATCGCCACCACCGTGCGCTGGGACGAATGCATGGAGAACCTCCACGCGCGCGGCGTGGACTGCGTGCTGGAGATCGGCGCCGGCGCCGCGCTGGCGCGCATGTGGAACCAGCGTTACCCGGACGTACAGGCGCGTTCGGCGGATGAGTTCCGGCGTGTGGATGCGCTGGTGCAGTGGGTGGCGCGCCACGCATAGCCGGCGCGGCGACTGGCCGCACGATCGTGGCCCCCATACGCACGCGGACCTGCGCGCCATGCCCACGCCCTTTCCCCACGGCTTCATCCTAGATTCGGCAGTTGGATGCGCCCGAAGGTGCCGCGATCGGCGTGCCAGGCTAGGCGCGACGACGCGGCGCACTCCTGTGCGCGAGGAGGAGCAACGCCGCATGGCGTGGCGAGCGTGGTGCCGGCGGGTGCATAGCGCTGTCACCCAGAAGGTGAAGGCCATCGAAGACGCAAAGTTGAGTGTTCATTCGGCATTCCTTAAGGTTGCGAGCGGTCAACTGCCGAATCTAGGTTCATGGGTCAACCGGAGATCGACGAGGCCTACGACCCCTTGCGCCGCGTGGCCGACGCTGCGGCCTCGAACCGGCAACTGGCCGAGCGCAGCGAGCAGGCGCGCCGCGAGCTGCCGCACCGGCTGGGCATCGCCCACGGCCCCACGCGCGGCGAGACGCTGGACATCTTTACGGCCGATGTGCCCGATGCGCCGGTCTTCTTCTTCATCCGCGGCGGCTACCCGCAGCCGGCGATCCAGCTGGACGACGGCATCGTGCAGCGCAGCTCGCCCGTGCGCCATGTGCGGCGGTGTGCCACGCCGGTGGTGCTGGCCTGGGGCGGGGCCGCGCAGGATGCGTTTGCGCAGCAGTCGCACGGCTTCCATGCGGGCTGGCAGGCGGCTGGCAACCGCAGCGCGCCAGCGCCCGAGGATGGCGCCGACCATCTGCAGGCGGTGCAGGGCTTCGAGCAGCCGGACAGCGCGCTGTGCCAAGCCCTGCGCGGCAGCGTGTGAGCAGCGCCTTGGCCCGCTTGCGGCGATGCGCAGGCGGCCGCGTGTGGGCCGCCTGGGCTCGGCACCGGCGCGCCGCGGCGCATGCGCCCGCCCGCCCGCCAGCAGGCGGCTTACTTGGGCAGCAACACCTTGTCGACCACGTGGATCACGCCGTTGGACTGCATCACGTCGGCAATCGTCACCGTGGCGGTGCTGCCCTTTTCGTCCGTGACCATCACCTTGCCGCCGCTGGACTTGGCGGTCAGCGTGCCGCCGGCCACGGTCTTCAACGATGCGGAACCCTTGCCGTCATCGATCATCTTCATCAGTGACTTCGCGTCCACCTTGCCCGGCACCACGTGGTAGGTCAGGATGCCGCTCAGCGTGGCCTTGTTCTCCGGCTTCAAGAGCGTGTCGACGGTGCCGGCCGGCAACGCAGCGAAGGCAGCGTTCGTCGGCGCGAACACGGTGAACGGGCCCGTGCCCTTCAACGTGTCGACCAGGCCGGCCGCCTTGACGGCCGCCACCAGCGTGGTGTGGTCCTTCGAGTTGACGGCGTTGTCGATGATGTCCTTGGTCGGCAGCATCGGTGCGCCACCGACGGTGACCTGCGCGATGGCAGTCACGGCGCTGACCGACAGAACGGCGGCCAGGGCGAATGGGGCGAGTTGGGAAAAGCGGTACATGCGAGCTCCTGTTGGAAGGTCCGCCACGGGAATGCGCGGCGGCTCTTCACTTACGCGGCCGGTGTGCTGACGGATCAGGCACGGCGCGGCTGAGCCGGTGGAAGGGGGCTACGTCCTACATGGGGTGCCACGCCATCGTCGGCGCCCGGCGTATTCCAACGTCAACGCCCGCGTGGACGCGCTGCTCAGCAGCGCCTACCTGGACCGCCGCGCCGCGCAGCTCAACGGCACGGCGCTGGCCAGTGTGGCGGCCGGCGGCGTGGCCGAAGGCATCCCCGCCTTCGTGGCGACGGACCCGGCGCTGTTCGACCCGCTGGCCAGCGTGATCGTGCCGGCGCCCGGGCCGCTGATGCTGGCCCAGCGCGCCGAGCGTGACGAAGACTGGAACACCACCAGCAGCCTGGCCATCGTCGACGGCCACGGCAACGCGTTGGCCATGACCACCACCATCAACACCCACTGGGGCGCGCACATCGAGGCCGGCGGCATGATGCTGAACAACGCCATGTCGAACTTCTCGGCGGGCGCGGTGGGCGGCGAAGTGAACGGCTACGCGCCGAACAAGCGCGCGCGCAGCTCGATCGCGCCGGCCATCGCGCTGGACGCGCAGGGCCGCGTGGGGCTGGCCTGGGGCGCGGCCGGCGGCGGGCCCATCCCCGACTACATCGTCAAGACCTTCCTGGCCAACCAGGTCTACGGCATGGACATCCAGGCGGCGATCAATTCCGACAACTGGACCGGGCAGGGCGCGGCCAACTCGGTGGCGCAGCTGGAGCGGGGCAAGCCGGTGACGCAGTTGATTGCGGGGATGCGCAGCCGCTATGGGTACACGGCGGGGACGCTGAACGAGACGGGGCTGACGAGCGGGTTGGCTGGGATTGCGGTCAGCTACGGGACGGATGGCCGGGCGACGTACCACGGTGCGGCGGATAACCGGCGCGCGGGTGGGGCGAACGGGTACTGAGGACTGGCGGCGCGCGGGATGTGCGCCGCCAACCTCGGGTCGTCGTTGTCGAAACGGTGCATACCCTGGCGCCGTAAGCATGCGCGGATGACCGCGCATCAGTTGCGGGCACGGTGTAGCGAGTTAAAGCGGGCGATGAGGCGGCCATGGCTTGGGGCCTTGACCTCCTGCGAGCCGGGCAGGGGGTTGAGCAGCAGAAGTTGGCCAGTTGCGGCGCCACGCGCGCGGTCGCGAAGATTGGGTACAGACTTGTTTTAGTTGTTACTTTGATCATTAGGAACGTCGAGCCGTGATTGAGGCACAAGCCCGTGGTTCTCTCCGCGAGTCACCGAGCAAACTTGTCCGATCAAAGAACTCCGAGGATAAGTGATCCGGCAGCGGTATGGCCCCTCCTGACAGCTGCATTGCCACGAAAGAAGACTTGGTCGGCGGCTAGACTCAGACAAACATGTCCAGCGTACGAGCCGCCGAGTTTGTCAACTGGGATTGAGGTCAGGGACATCGGTGGTGCACGACGTCAGAATGAATAGCGAGGTAAGGCCGTTCTAACTCAGAAGGATTGGTGAGAAGTAGCACGAATACGCTACGTAGACTTTTGCGTTGCCGGACCTCCAGTCTGTCGTTATATTCGCTCCAGGCGGGTCTATCGGCGAAGGGCAGAGAAAATCGTGGTTCCCCGAGTAGGCTAGTCACCATTGCAGACTCATAGAAGGCCGAGAATTCCTATGGTTCAGCCGCCACTAGCATTCGAGTCCTTTGCGAATATTTCGCTGGATGACCCATTTTTTGATAGCCTAAAGTCTGACTACCCTGCATTTGACAAATGGTTTGAGGGTAAGAAAAGCAAAGCGGAAAATTTTGCGTATACCTTTCGGAACAAGTCGAATGGGAACTTGGATGGATTTCTTTATTTGAAGAATGAAACGGGCGTCGTCGATGACGTGATTCCGCCATTGCCCTCCGCTCATCGCCTCAAGATTGGTACATTTAAAATTAATCCACACGGCACGCGTCTAGGAGAGCGGTTTCTTAAGAGGGCGTTTGACGTGGCCGTGGCTCAGAAGGTGCAAGCCCTATATGTGACAGTTTTTTCAAAGCACAAAGCATTAGTAGAATTGTTCGGGCGATATGGATTTTTCTTGGTTGCAAGCAAACCTGGACTTTCTGGAAGCGAGTTGGTGCTTGAGCGAAGACTCGATGAAGTAAAGGGGGATGTCGTCTTGGACTACCCACGTATTCCGCTAAAGCAAGGTCGACACTTTATTCTTTCGCTTTACCCCGTTTGGCACAGCCGATTGCTTCCTGATTCTTTACTCAAGACAGAATCATCTAGCATCCTACAGGACATCTCGCATACTAACAGCATCCACAAAATCTACCTTGCTGCAATGAGTGGAGTCCACCAATTGCAGCGCGGCGATACGCTCCTAATTTATAGGACCGCGGATGGAGGCTCGGGCTACTACACCTCAGTCGTCACGTCGGTATGTGTTGTTGAGGAACTCCGACATATACTAAGCTTCTCCGACGAGGCGGACTTCTTGAAGTACTGCGATCCGTACAGCGTTTTTACGGAGGCTGAACTTCGGAACTTTTATAAGACGAGAAAATACCCTTGGTTGATAAGATTCACATACAATTTGGCACTATCTAGACGTCCCAATAGAAAGGCTCTGCTGGAGGAAGTCAAAATTCCTGCCAGTATTTATTGGGGCTTCTTTCAAATTACCATAACGCAATTTGAGCATGTTTTAAAACTCTCGGGAGATTATGAAAAAGCGAGTTCTCTTGTCTATTCATCCTGAACATGCCGAGGCAATACTTGCAGGCCGAAAGCGTTACGAATTCAGAAAAGTTCGCTTTAGAGAAGTAGTCGACGAGGTTGTAATCTATGCGACGTCACCAGTGTGCCGGGTCGTTGGAACTTTCGAAGTGGAAGAAATCTACAGCGCACATCCTGATGCCGTGTGGACACGGGCAAGGGAGGTTTCTGGGATTTCTCGTGAACTCTTCCGAGACTATTTTCGGGATCGCAAGTTGGCCCACGCCATTAAGGTCAGCAACCCCGTGCGATTCGCGCGGGCGCGTCTTTTGGGGGGTTATCTGGAATCGAACGTCCCGCCCCAATCCTTCTGCTATCTGTAAAAGTTATGTCTCCTCCCATACAGCCGTTCTACGGGTGTTTGTGCCTTGAAACTGCTTCAAGTGGTAACTCACTTGCGCAAGCTAGTGCTAGGGGAGTTGATCCAGAAGTTCATTTCAACATTTGGGAGGAAGGCATTGATACGACGCCGTTTCTTGACATAGGCGTCATGCTCGATGCGACTGAGCCGGCTGAGAATATTGAGATTTTTTTGCCGTGGCCATTAGATAGGGCCAAAATTGAGGATCTTTCGGCAAGAATTCTAGGATCGAATGGCGTGTCGGCCATATTCAACGAAGTTTGGGCAAGTGCCACGTCACCTAGTACTCCTGGTGGCGCTGTTACTCGTTCTAATGGCTCATTGCTCGCAATAATTCCGCTGGATCAGCCGGAGGTGAAAGTGCGGCAAACCACGTTGGGGGTGCTCCACTCAATCGTCCTTACTGTCAAGCAACTTCGAGATGGTGCTAATGCGGTCTGCCAAGCGACAGCCCAGAAAAATGCACAACAGATGTATGTGCGTTTTAGGGTTAAGGACGTACCTCAGCATTTCTATCGAGTTGGAATTGATCAGGGGGACGCATTTGGCGGTGGCGCGTTGAATCGAACCGAGATTATTGATTTCCGCGTTAATGTCCGTCGAGGGGTTCCGCCGACGATAGAGGCGATTTTGCACGGCCGATTTGTTCAGTTTTCCAAGGTCCAGCTTTTCCTAATGAAATCTCGGGATCAGGACATAGTGTTTGAGGATAAGCTGTTTAGGGGCATGTCGATCATTGAAAGATGAAGCTTTTTGGGCTGGATATATTCTGCCGCTGAGTTCGTCTTCGGCTGCGATTAAGAATAGTCGAAAGCAGGTACAGGGTAGCCTGGGCTATCAATGGAAAAAGACACCTGAGCCTGGAGGGGGATCTTCATTCTCTGAGTTCGGAATGTTGGCGAGATTTAAGTCATTCAAACTGAAGAAGTACACCATCGCGCTTTTTGTTATTAGTGCCCTAGCTCTGGGAGTGGGTGGTAACGGCGTGTATGATTTGCTCAAGTGGACGTTATCCTATGCGGCGGAATCCAGATCGGAGTATAGTTCTGAGGGATCGTCGGGTCAGCCGAACGAACCAAGACAGGGCATCATGACCGGCTCTCAGCCCCCAGCAAAGGAGATTTCGAAGTGACACTCACGCTCGATCGCGCAAGTTTGCTGGCTTCGCCACACCAGCGCGAGGAATTACTTCGTTTGGTCCGCGACGATGTCGATTTCTTGAGAGGCGCTTACCCGAGTTTCGATTTTTGGCTGCAAACTAAAGTGTTGCCCGGAATATCGGCAGGCGAGCGGACTGTTGTCGTCGAGCGGAGGGGCGGACGTGCCGTAGGCCTATTGATCGTGAAGCACACTGTTGACGAGAGCAAGCTCTGCACGCTGCGTGTTCGTCCTGAGTTTGAGTTTCGAGGGATGGGAGTGCGGCTATTCACTAGAGCATTCGATATTTTGAATACGACCCGACCATTGTTGTCCGTTTCGGAGATGGCACTGCCCAAGTTCTCTCGGATTTTTGACCATTTCGGATTTGCTTGTGCGGGCGCCTATCAAGGGCTCTATTTGCCACAGGTGCAGGAATTCTCGTACAACGGGTTGCTCATCGAGGATGAAAATTCCCATCGGCCGCTGCCATGTGCATTGGACGTTGTATCGCGTCCCCGTCCCCTTCTTCGTCTCACGGAGACAGCCTGCGCGCTTCCAACGGTTTGAGCGGGTCCGGGAAACAACAGGCGCGTAGCTGCCATTTTTTAGCTATGAGTACGAACCGGCGGAAGGTTTGGGCCAGCCGGATTCGTCAAGAGGGGACTACACATTCGTAACACGGCACCCGGTTCGATAGTTAGGCATCCGAGTGGAAGGCCCAGACCGCGGCCCGCTAGCCAGTTGACATGCGTGAGTAGGCGACCGCGCGATCTAAATCGGTGTTGGCTAAGCGCCGGCCGCCCCGGGTGAGAGCGGCAGTGGCTGGCCGGGGCCAAGTCCAGCGATAGTGCTTGCGGCCTCCATCAAGGCCCCACCGCCCCCAATATCCTCCCCGCCAACCCCACGTAATCCCCATCGAGGTGATGCGCCCCCGGCAGCGTCACCACCCGCGCATGCCGCGGCGCCAGCTGCGGGCACAGCGAAGCCTTCTCTTCCTTCCCATGCACGCACAGCGTGCCGGCCGCCTGCAGCTTCTGCGCCTCGGGCAGCACCGGCTTGTCGCCACTCGGCCCCAGCCAGTTGCTCACCTTGAACTCGAACGAGGCCTTCTGCGCCGGCGCCAGCAGCGCCGTCAGCTTGACCGCGGCGCGCGTGCGCTCGGGCAGCCGGTTCAGCGCGAACGGCAGCACGTCGGCACCCTGCGAGAAGCCGATCAGGATCACCTCGCTGCGCTGCCACTTGGCGGCGTAGTAGCGGATCAGCCGGTCCAGGTCGGCCGCCAGGCCCTCGGGCGTGCGCGCGTTCCAGAAGTAGCGCAGCGAATCGAAGCCCGCCACCGGCACGCCCTGCGCGGCCAGCGCGGCGGCGATGTCCTTGTCGATGCCGGCCCAGCCGCCGTCGCCGGACAGCAGCACGGCGAAGCGCGGGCCGGGCTTCTGCGCGGGCACCTCCACCACGGGGATGCCGGTCAGCTGCGCCGGGGCCACGTCCAGCGCCGGGCGGCCGGCCGCGGCCTGGGCATAGGCCGCGTCGAAGCTGCCCTGCGCGAGCCAGCGGGCCTGCGGCACCTGGGCCACGAAGCCTGGCGCGTCCTGCGCACAGCTCGCGCCGGGCTGCGCGATCCAGGGCACGCCGATCGGGGCCGGCTGCAGGTCCACGGCCTTGGCACCGTCGACCACGCGCCAGGCCAGCTTGTTGACCGCGCACAGCGGCGGCTGCACCTGCAGCCGCGGGCAGAAGCCCGGTGTCAGCAGCGTGCCGAACGAGCCGGGCGGCGACTGCGCGACCAGGCCGTACGCGTAGGCCGCGTAGTCGCCCGCACCGACCACCATGGGCGCGAAGTAGGCCGGCAGCTGCAGGCGCGCCTGTACGTGGCGCGCAAAGTTGTCGAAGTCGCCGCCGGCGTAGCTGCAGGCCTCGCGCTGCTGGCGCACCTGGGCCAGGTAGGCAGACATGGGCACCTCTGCCACCACGGCGCCGCCGGCCAGCATGCTGCGGCGCAGGGCCTGCTCGGGCTCCGACGCGGCCTGGCCCTCGACCAGCAGCAGCACGAACTGCTGCACCGCGCCGGCCGGCCGGTACACCGGCACGTCGCTGAACAGGCCATGCGTGAAGCGTTGCGGCGCCGGGCTTTGTGCATGGGCCGTGGCCAGGGTCGCCGCGCAGGCGACGCCGACGCACACGCGTTGGAATCCGTTCATTTGCTCACCACTCCCTTGACCCCACCGCCGATCAGCGTCGCCACGTCCGCCAGCACGAACAGCGGCGCGGCGCCACTGGGCGCGGCCAGGTAGCGCGCCTCCCACACGGGTTCGAACTTGTCCTTGAAGCTGTACAGCCCGCGGAAGTTGTAGAAGCGCCCGCCGTGCTCGAACAGCAGCCGGCCCAGCCGCTGCCAGCGTGGCGCGCGGCGCCGCTCGGCCATGCCGGCCATGGGCGCCATGCCCAGGCCGAAGCGCGCATAGCCTTCCGACTGGAAATGCAGCATCAGCTTGGCGAACAGGAAGTCCATGGTGCCGGGCGGCGTGTCGGGCAGGTGGCGCATCAGGTCCACGCTGGCCTCCTGCTTCTGGTCGGTCAGCATGAGGTTGGCGAATGCGATGACGCGGCCCTCGCGCCGCACCACGGCCACGGGCAGGCGCTGCAAGTAGGCCTCGTCGAAGCGGCCGACCGAGAAGCCCTTCTCGCGCGCGCTCTGCTGGCGCAGCCAGGCGTCGGAGACGGCGCGCAGCTCGGGCAGCAGCGGCGCCACGCCGGCCGGCGGCACCACCTCGAACGACAGGCCCTCGCGGTCGGCGCGGTTCACGCCCGAGCGCAGGTTCTGCCGCTTGGCACCCTTCAGGTTGAACTCGGCCAGCGGCACGTGCGCATGCTCGCCGAGCTTGAAGGCCTGCAGCCCGCAGTCCAGGTACAGCGGCAGCGTCGCCGGCCGCACTTGGTAGAAGGCCGGCCGGCCGCCATGCGCATTGGCATGCTCGATGAAGCGCCAGACCAGGTCGGCCCATTCGCGCCGCTCGCCGAAGGGGCCGAACAGGGCCACCCACGATCGGCCCTGCTTGCCGAACATCAGAAAGCTCTTGCCCGAGGGCGAGAACATCAAATGCTTGTCGCCGATCAGCGCGTAGCAGCCGTCGGACGACGGGTCGGCGCGCACGATGGCGGTTGCCTGCGCCAGCTCTTGGGCCGACCGCGGCGGCACCTCGCCGGCCGGTGGCCGCATGAGCTGCCACAGGCCATAGGCCAGCGCCAGCAGCGCCACGCCCAGCAGCGCGCGCAGCGAGCGCGGCGCCTGCGCGTCCAGCTCGAACTGCCACCACAGCCGGTTGCTGTAGTCCACCTCCTGGTACGCGAAGAACAGGATGCCCACGCAGGCGGCCAGCACCGCGCCCACCGTCATGAGCCAGCCCGGCTCGAGCCGCTGCGCGAACAGCGAGGAGGGCCGGTCGAACTGGCGCCGCGAGATCACCAACACCAGCGCCAGCACCACCAGCAGCGCGGCCTCGCCCACCGCGATGCCCTTGGGCAGCGCCAGCAGCGCGGCGATGACGGACAGCACCAGCGCAGCCCACCAGGCCGCGTCCAGCCGGTGCAGCAGCCCACGCGCGACCAGCAGCAGGCCCAGGCCGGCCACGCTGGCCAGGAAGTGGGCGGCCTCCACGATCGGCAGCGGCACGTCCAGCGAATGGAGCAGGAGCTTGCTGTCCTCGGTGAACGGCGTCACGCCCGAGACCATCAGCCACAGCCCGGCCACCAGCGTCAGCGCCGCCATGAGCCGGGGCGACAGCCGCGCCGCCGCGCGCACCACAGGCGCCGCAGCCCGGCCCACGGGCGCGGCCGCACCGGCGCGCACCTCGAACGCGGCCAGCAGCACCGTGGCCAGCACCAGCGGCACGATGTAGTAGAGCGCGCGGTACAGCAGCAGCGCCCCCAGCATCGCGTCGGTCGGCAGGTAGGGGCCGGCGGCCAGCAGCATCACGGCCTCGAACACGCCCAGGCCGCCCGGCACATGGCTCAGCAGGCTGGCGCTGATGGCGATCGCGTAGAAGGCCATGAAGCTGGCCAGCGGCATGCGGTCGCCGGGCAGCAGCACCCACAGCGCCAGCGCCGAGGCGACGAGCTCGAAGGCCGACACGGCCAGCTGCCGCAGCGCCAGCGGCAGCGGCGGCAGGCGCAGCGGCCAGCGCCCCGCGATCAGCACCACGCGCTGGCGCCCGCACAGCCACAGCAGCAGCGCCACGCCGGCCAGCAGCACCAGCGCGATGGCGCGCAGCGCGCCGGTGGGCCACTGCAGCAGGTGCGCCACCTCGGCCGCCCCCCACAGCAGCGCCAGCGCGCCGAAGGCCGACATGCCGAGCATGAAGGCGCTGGCGTTGAAGGCCACGACCTGTGCGATCTTGGCGGGCTCCACACCCGCGGCGGCGTACAGCCGCATGCGCACGGCGCCGCCGGTCAGCGTGCCCAGGCCGATGGTGTTGGCCAGCGCATAGGCCACGAAGGACGTGAGCAGCAGCATGCCGCGCGAGACCTGCGCCTGGGCATAGGCCAGCGCGGCCGCGTCGTAGCGCGACAGCGCCAGGTAGCTGATGGCGGTGGCCAGCAGCGACAGCCCGATCTGCGGCAGGGACGTGGCCTGCACGGCGTCCATGACCTCGCCATAGCGCACCTCGTGCAGCAGCTCGCTCAGCGCGCCCCACAATAGGGCCAGCAGCAGCACGGCGAGGCCGCCGTACACCCAGGACTGCCAGCGCAGCCAGTTGTCGCGCACCCACTGTGCGGGAGCGCGCGGGCCGGCTTGGGCGGCGAGGTCGGGGGCGGTCACGGCGCCATGGAGGGGGGTGGACGCATCGGGCGAATGTAGTGCCCGGGAAATCCCTCATGCCTTGAGAGGCTACTGGTGCGTGGGCGGTCGTAGATGGCCTCGGCGGAACATATGATTCGTATATGAACCGTATCAATCGCGCCTGAGCATGGGCATCGTCAACATCTCCGATCTACTGCACGAGAACCTGCGCGTGGCCAGCGGCGCGCTGAGCCGCTCCATCAACGCGCAGGCCGAGCACTGGATGCGCATCGGCATGCTGGCCGAGCTGCACCCCGGGCTGTGCCACGGCGAGCTCTGCCAGCTGATGGTGCGCAACCGCCTGGAAGGCGGCGACGATCAGGCGCTGTTCACGCTGGGCGCTGCCACGGCCCGGGGGCCCGCGCGCGCCGTGGCGCGCAAGGCTGCTGGCCGCAGGGTGCACCCGTGACCCGGCCCAACCTGATCCGGTCCCCCGCGGAGATCGCAATGGCGCGTGCCGCCGGCGCTCTGGCGGCCGACGTCTTGCACATGATCGCCCCGCACGTGCAGCCCGGTGTGAGCACCGAGGAGCTGGACCGCCTGTGCCATGACCACATCGTCAACGTGCAGCAGGCCATCCCGGCCAACGTGGGCTACCGGGGCTTCACCAAGACCATCTGCGCGTCCGTGAACCACGTGGTCTGCCACGGCATCCCCTCGGCGCACAAGATCCTCAAGCGCGGCGACATCGTCAACATCGACGTGGCGGTCATCAAGGACGGTTGGTTCGGCGACACCAGCCGCATGTATTGCGTGGGCGAGCCCAGACCGCTCGCGCGCCGGCTCGTGGACGCCACCTACGAGGCGCTGTGCGCGGGCATCCGCGCGGTGCGGCCGGGCGCCACGCTGGGTGACATCGGCCATGCGATCCAGAGCGTGGCCCACCGCGAGCGCTTCAGCATCGTGCGCGAGTATTGCGGCCACGGCATCGGGCAGGTCTACCACGACGACGACCTGCAGGTGCTGCACTACGGCGTGCGCGGCCAGGGCATGCCCCTGGAGCCCGGCATGGTCTTCACCATCGAGCCCATGCTCAACGCCGGCAAGCGCGACATCAAGGAGATGCCCGACGGCTGGACGGTCGTCACGCGCGACCATTCGCTGTCGGCACAGTGGGAGCACATGGTGGCCGTGACGGAGCAGGGCGTCGAAGTGCTGACGCCCTGGCCCGATGGCACGGGGCGCTACCCGGCGATCTGAGGGACGCTGAAGGCCGCGCGCGACTGCACGGGTGCGGCTCTTGGGCCCGGTGGGCTTTGCGCAGATCTCCTTGCGGTGCGGACGTCCGGTCCATGCGCAGCCGCTGCCGGCGTTCACCGGCCGCCGCTTCAGGCCCCCACCCGCAACGACCCGCAGTTCCAGCATTGCTCGAACGGCCCCTCGATGACCTCGTCGCAACGCTGGCACACCCAGCGCCGGTCCACCGGGTGCTGCAGTTCATCGACCATGCGCAGCGCACGCCCATGGTGGTCGTCTTCGTCGACCCAGACCTCCGGCAGCGCCTGGTCCGGCGGCAGCTCGCCGGCGATGCTGCTGGCGAATGCGCGCTGCACGGTGGACGGCATGCCCGCGTGGGTCAGCATGTCGGCCCACAGCGTGGCGACCATCAGGTTCGGGGCTCGCACAACGCGCTTCATGGGGCCGCATGGTGCCACGGCAGGCGAGGGGAGCCCGGGCCGTGGCGGCGCTTGCCGTCCGTATGGTCCTCGTCTTCCAGCGTCAGCCCGCGTGCCGGCCACCATGGCCTTGCCGCTGCAGCACATCGACACTGGACGCGCTCACTCCGGCTCGATCCCCGCCGCCTTCGCCACCTTGCCCCACTTGACCATCTCGCTGCCGATGAAGGCCGCGAACTGCTCGGGCGTGCCGCCCACCGGTTCCACGCCCGCGGCCAGCATGCGCTCGCGCACGTCGGGCAGGGCCAGGATGCGGGTGGTTTCGGCCGCCAGCTTCTGCACCGTGGCCTTGGGCGTGCCGGCCGGGGCCAGCAGGCCGCCCCAGGTGCTGGTCTCGTAGCCGGGCAGGCCGGCCTCGGCCACCGTGGGCACGTCGGGCAGGGACGGCAGGCGTTTGGGCGTGGTCACGGCCAGCGCGCGCAGCTTGCCGCCCTTGATCTGGGCGCTGGTCGCAGCCAGCGTGTCGAACATGATGGAGACGCGCCCGCTCATCAGGTCGGGGTGCGCCAGCGTGCTGCCCTTGTAGGGGATGTGTTGCATCTGCAGCCCGGCCATGCTCTGGAACAGCTCGCCCGAGAAATGCGGCGCGCCGCCGTTGCCGCTGGAGGCAAAGCTCAGCTGCCCCGGGTTCTTCTTGCCGAAGGCGATCACGTCCTGCATGGTCTTGAACGGCGAGTCCGGCGCCACCACCAGCACCAGCGGCACGGTGTGGGTCTGCGCCACCGGCTCGAAGCTCTTGACCGTGTCGAACGGCAGCTTCTTGAACATGCTGGGGTTGATCGCGTGGCTGCTGGCCACCAGGGCCAGCACATGGCCGTCCGGCGCGCTCTTGGCCACGAAATCGGTGCCGATCACGCCGGTGGCGCCGGTCTTGTTCTCGATCACGACCGGCTGGCCCCAGGCCTCGCTGAACTTCTGGCCGATCAGGCGCGCGGCCAGGTCGATGGCGCCGCCGGGCGAGGCGGGCACGACGATGGTCATGGGCTTGGTGGGGAAGCTCTGGGCGAAGGCGGTCGCGGACAGCATCAGCGTGGCGGCCAGGGCGAAGGTTCTGCGTTGCATGCGTTTGTCTCCTCTCGGGTTGTTCAACGGCCCTTGGCCTGGCGCCATGCGGCGAAATCCGTGCGGCTCTTCTCGTCGGTCGGCGGATACAGGCCCAGGATGCTGCGGCCCTCCATGACCTTTTCCTGCACGAAGTCCTCGAACACCGTCATCTCGGTGGCCTCGGCGGCGATCTCGTCGGCCAGGTGCGCGGGAATCACGAGCACGCCTTCGGCATCGCCGACGACCACGTCGCCGGGGAACACGGGTGCGTCTCCGCAGCCGATGGGGCCGTTGATCTCGATGGCCTCGTGCAGCGTCAGGTTGGTCGGCGCGCTGGGTTGTGCGTGGTACGCCGGCATCTTGTACTTGGCGATGTCGGGGCTGTCGCGAAAGCCGCCGTCGGTCACCACGCCGGCCGCGCCGCGCTGCATCAGGCGCGCCACCAGGATGCCGCCAGCCGAGGCGGCGCGGGCGTCCTTGCGGCTGTCGATCACCATCACGGCGCCGGGTGGGCATTCCTCCACCGCCTTGCGCTGCGGATGGTCACGGTTCTTGAAGACTTCGATGCCGTTGCGGTCCTCGCGCGCCGGCATGTAGCGCAGCGTGAAGGCCTCGCCCACCATGTTGGGGCCGGCAGGGTTCAGCGGGCGCACGTTCTGGATCATCTGGCTGCGCAGGCCGCGCTTGAACAGGGCGGTGCACAGCGTGGCGGTGCTGACCTTCATCAGCGCGTCGCGGGTGTCTTGTTTCATGACGGTCTCTCGGGTTCAGAAAATATCGGGCTCGGGCACGGGCTTGCCGAAGGTGGTTTCGAGGAAGTCGAAGTCGCAGCCCTCGTTGGCCTGCTTGATGTGGCGGCCGAACATCCAGCCGTAGCCACGCTCGTAGCGCGGGGGCGGCGGTGTCCAGGCGGCCTTGCGTGCGGCCATCTCCGCGTCGCTGATCTCCAGGTGGATGGTGCGGGCGGGCACATCGACCGTGATGCGGTCGTCGGTCTTCACCAGCGCCAGCGGGCCGCCGATGGCCGCCTCGGGCGAGCAGTGCAGCAGGCAGCCGCCGTAGCTGGTGCCGCTCATGCGCGCGTCGGACAGGCGCAGCATGTCCTTCACGCCCAGCTTCAGCAGCTTGGTCGGGATGGGCAGCATGCCCCACTCCGGCATGCCGGCGCCCAAGGGTCCGGCGTTGCGCAGCACCAGGATGTCGTCGCCGGTCACGTCCAGATCCGGGTCGTCCACGGCCTTCTTCAGGCTGGGGTAGTCGTCGAACACGATGGCGCGGCCGGTGTGGCGCAGCAGGTGCGGCGCGACGGCGCTGGGCTTGATGACCACGCCGTCCGGCGCCAGGTTGCCGCGCAGCACGGCCAGCGCACCCTCGGCGTAGATCGGGTTGTCGAGCGGACGAATCACGTCGTCGTTGTAGACCTCGCTGCCGGCGATGTTCTCGCCGAGGGTCCTGCCGTTGACGGTGAGGGCTTCGGTCTTCAGGTGCGGGCGGATGCGCTCCAGCATCGCGCGCAGGCCGCCGGCGTAGAAGAAGTCCTCCATCAGGTAGGCGTCGCCGCTGGGCCGGATGTTGGCGATGACCTGCACGCGGCGGCTGAAGTCGTCGAAGTCGTCCAGCGTGACGGGGTGGCCGGCGCGGCGCGACATGGCGATCAAGTGGATGATGGCGTTGGTCGAGCAGCCCATGGCCATGGCGCAGGCGATGCCGTTCTCGAAGTTGGCGCGCGTGAGCATCTTGGCGGGCGTGAGGTCGTCCCACACCATGTCGACGATGCGGCGGCCGCATTCGGCGCTCATGCGCACGTGGTTGGCGTCGGCCGCGGGGATGCTGCTGGCACCCGGCAGCGTGAGGCCGATGGACTCGGCGATGCCCATCATGGTCGCGGCCGTGCCCATGGTCATGCAGGTGCCGTGGCTGCGCGCGATGCCGGCTTCCATCTCGTTCCAGGCCTGGTCACTCAGGCGGCCGGCGCGGCGCTCGTCCCAGTACTTGAACGCGTCCGAGCCTGAGCCTAAAACCTTGCCCTTCCAGTTGCCGCGCAGCATGGGGCCGGCCGGCAGGTAGATGAAGGGGATACCCATGGACAGCGCACCCATGGTCAGGCCCGGCGTGGTCTTGTCGCAGCCGCCCATCAGCACGGCGCCGTCCACCGGGTGGCTGCGCAGCAGTTCCTCGGTCTCCATCGCCAGGAAGTTGCGGTACAGCATGGTGGTCGGCTTGACCATGCTTTCCGACAGGCTGATCGCCGGCAGCTCCAGCGGGAAGCCGCCGGCCTGCAGCACGCCGCGCTTCACGTCGTCCACGCGCTGCTTGAAGTGCGTGTGGCACTGGTTCGCGTCGCTCCAGGTGTTGACGATGGCGATGACGGGCTTGCCCACCCAGTCCTCGTAGCCATAGCCCATCTGCAGCACGCGCGAGCGGTGGCCGAAGGAGCGGAAGTCGTCGGGCGCGAACCAGCGCGCGCTGCGCAGGCTCTCGTAGGTGCGTCGTGTCATGGGGTCACTCTGCCTTGATGCCGGCGGCCTTGATCACCTTGGCCCATTTGTCGACTTCGCTCTTCTGGTAGTCGCCGAGCTGGGCCGGCGTCATGTCCGAGGGCAGCATGCCGAAGCCCCTGAGCCGCGCCTGCACCTCAGGCGTGGCGATGATCTTCATGATCTCGGCATGCAGCCTGTCGACGATGGGCTTGGGCGTGCCGGCCGGTGCGAACACCGCCTGCCACGAGCCCATGTCGAAGCCCTTTTGGCCGGCCTCGGCGATGGTGGGCACGTCGGGCAGCGATTCGAGCCGCTTGCCGCTGCTGACGGCGATCGGCCGCAGCTTGCCGGACTGGATGTGTGGGCCGACGATCAGCGTGGTGTCGAACATCATGTCCACCTGGCCGCCCACCACGTCCTGCACGGCCGGGCCGCTGCCCTTGTAGGGCACGTGCGTGAACGCCACGCCCGACTGGTAGCTCAGCAAGGCCAGCGCCATGTGCGGCGAGGTGCCGTTGCCGGGCGAGGCCGAGGACAGGCCGCCTGGTTTGGCGCGGCTGGCGGCCAGCACCTCGTTCAGGGTCTTGTACGGGCTGCTCGCGTTGACCACCAGCACCAGCGGCCCGGAACCCAGCATCGCCACGGGCGTGAAGGACTTGATGGGGTCGTAGTCGAGCTTGGCGTACAGGCTGCCGTTGATGGAATGCGAGCTGATGGTGCCGCCCAGAATGGTGTAGCCGTCCGGCGCGGCGCGCGCCGCCAAGGTGGAGCCCACGCTGCCGCCCGCACCGCCCTTGTTGTCGATGACCACGGGCGTGCCCAGCGCGGTCGACAGCGCCGGGGCGATCACGCGGGCCAGCGTGTCGGTGTTGCCGCCGGGCGGGAAGGGCACCACATAGGTGATCGCCTTGCCGGTGGGCCAGCTGCTTTGCGCGAGGGCCGGCAGGGCCAGGGCGCCGGCCATGGCGGCCAGGGTGGCGATCGCGCCGTGGATCATCGTGCGACGGTGCATGGTCTCTCCTGTTTCGGTGGTTCAGCTTGTAGCGGCGGCATTGAAACACTAATATATTAGTGTGTCAACGCAGAATCCCGCCCCATGAACGCGCTGCCCAAGTTCCGCCTCGACCGCACCCGGCTGGCCACGCCGCAGGTGCTGGAGCGGCTGCGCGAGGCCATCATGGCGCTGGATCTGGCGCCTGGTACGGTGCTGGCGCGGCAGGAGTTGGCCGAGCAGTTCGGCGTGAGCCAGACGCCCGTGCGCGAGGCGCTGATGCGGCTCAACGAAGAGGGCCTGGTCGACGTGTTCCCGCAGCACGCCACGCTGGTGAGCCGCATCGACATCGGTGCGGCGCGGCAGGCGCACTTCCTGCGGCGCGCGATCGAGCTGGAGCTGGTGCGCGAGCTGGCGTTGCAGCCGCCCGCCGGCCTGGTCCAGGCCCTGGAGCGCCAGATCGCCTTGCAGCAGGCGCTGGCCGAGGCGCAGCAGTACGGCGAGTTCGTGGCGGCGGACCGGCGCTTCCATCAGCTGCTGTACGAGGCAGGGGGCATGGCGGCCCTGGTCGACCTGGTGGGCCGCGTGTCCGGCCATGTGGACCGGCTGCGGCGCCTGCACCTGCCCACGGCCGGCAAGACGGCCTCCATCCTGCGCGACCACCGTGCCATCGTGGCCGGCATCGCAGCCGGCGGTCCACAAGCCGCGCAGGAGGCCCTGCGCGCGCACCTGTCAGGCACGCTGTCGGCGGTAGAGGAAATTCGGCGCCTGCATCCGGATTACGTGGTGGACGAGGGCGCTGTGTAAGGGCGTTCGGTCAGGAACGCTTGCCAGCCGCCTTGTCCAGCAATTCCAGCCCCCGCACCTGTTGCGCGGCACCACGCGCGGCGCGCAGCTGAAAGCGCGTTTCGGCATCGAACTCCGCCAGCATCAGGGTGGCCATCTCGTCGATCAGCTTGTTCACGCTCATCTTGCGTTGCTGCGACAGTGCCTTGAGGCGTTGGTACTTGTCGTCGGGAAGTCGGATCGTCAGTGCGCTCATGCGGACTCCTTCAAAAACTGTTCGGGCGACTGCACCTGGATGGATGCGAACTTCAACTCGGTGCGGGTGAAATCGCGCAGGTTGCGTGTCACGATGCATGCCGCATTGCCAGCCACGGCAAGCTCCATCAAATGGTTGTCGCCTTCGTCGGGCAGATTCGGACGCCACATGTAGTAGATGCGCGTCCAGCGGCATGTGGCGGCGAAAATGTCCAGGAGTTCACCGCGTTCGTCTGCGGTCAGTCGGCTTCCGGCGAACAGCGCTTCGCGGCCCAGCACGTCTTCGTACTCCGCGAACAGTGCCGCGCCCATCAGCGGCGTGTGGACACCACGCAGGCAGTCGGCCACGACGCGATGGGCCGCGCCAGCACCCAGGCAAGCGCCGACAAAGACATTGGTGTCCAACACGACGATCATGTCGGAATGCTACTACTGGTGGCATTTTTGCCACCATACGACGGGTTGGCGGCGGCCGGCGTGTCGTGCTTTGTCCACGCCATGACGCGCCAGCATCCGTGCCGCCATAAAATCGCCGCCCCCGAGGAGCGTTGCATCGCCGCGGCTGCAGGGCAGCCCGGCGCCAGGCTCGGGATCGAACAACGACGCTCACCGGCCCCTTACGGATGCCCAGGTGAGACCATGACGACCCACGAAACCGCTGCCTTTTCCCCCGCGCCCGAGAACGCGGCCCCGCCCCCCATGCGCCTGTCGGGCCTGGAGCCCGTCGCTATCGGCGCCGGCACGCTGTTCGTCAACATCGGCGAGCGCACCAACGTCACCGGCTCCAAGGCCTTCGCCCGCATGATCCTGAACGGCGAGTTCGACCAGGCGCTGTCGGTCGCGCGCCAGCAGGTGGAGAACGGTGCCCAGGTCATCGACATCAACATGGACGAGGCCATGCTGGACAGCAAGGCGGCCATGGTGCGCTTCCTGAACCTGATCGCCAGCGAGCCCGACATCGCGCGCGTGCCCATCATGGTCGACAGCTCCAAGTGGGACGTGATCGAGGCCGGCCTGCGCTGCATCCAGGGCAAGGGCATCGTCAACTCCGTCTCGATGAAGGAGGGCGTGGAGAAGTTCAAGCACGAGGCGCGCCTCGTGCGCCGCTACGGCGCAGCCGCCGTGGTGATGGCCTTCGACGAGCAGGGCCAGGCCGACACCTTCGCGCGCAAGATCGAGATCTGCGAACGCGCCTACCGCATCCTGGTGGACGAGGTCGGCTTCCCGCCCGAGGACATCATCTTCGACCCCAACATCTTCGCGGTGGCCACGGGCATCGAGGAGCACAACAACTACGCGGTGGACTTCATCGAGGCCGTGCGCTGGATCAAGCAGAACCTGCCGGGTGCCAAGGTGTCGGGCGGCGTGTCCAACGTGAGCTTCTCCTTCCGCGGCAACGACCCGGTGCGCGAGGCCATCCACACCGTGTTCCTGTACCACGCGATCCAGGCCGGCATGGACATGGGCATCGTCAACGCGGGCATGGTCGGCGTCTACGACGACCTGGAGCCGGTGCTGCGCGAGCGCGTGGAAGACGTGGTGCTGAACCGCCGGCCCGATGCCGGCGAGCGCCTGGTCGAGGTGGCCGAAAGCGCCAAGAGCGGTGCCAAGGACGAGAGCAGGAAGAACGACTGGCGCGGCACGCCCGAGGCGCCGGTCACGGTCGAGGCGCGCCTGGCACACGCCATGGTGCACGGCATCACCGACTTCATCGTGCCCGACACCGAGGAGGCCTACCAGGCGGTGCTGGCCAAGGGCGGCCGGCCGCTGCACGTGATCGAAGGCCCGCTGATGGCCGGCATGAACATCGTGGGCGACCTGTTCGGCGCCGGCAAGATGTTCCTGCCGCAGGTGGTGAAGTCAGCGCGCGTGATGAAGTCCGCCGTGGCCCACCTCATCCCGTACATCGAGGAAGAAAAGCGCCAGGACGAGGCCGCCGGCCGCGACGTGCGCACCAAGGGCAAGATCATCATCGCCACCGTGAAGGGCGACGTGCACGACATCGGCAAGAACATCGTGACCGTGGTCCTGCAGTGCAACAACTTCGAGGTGGTGAACATGGGCGTGATGGTCCCGTGCCACGAGATCCTGGCCAAGGCCAAGGTCGAGGGCGCGGACATCGTGGGCCTGTCGGGCCTCATCACGCCCAGCCTGGAGGAGATGCAGTACGTGGCTGGCGAGATGCAGAAGGACGCGCACTTCCGCATCAAGAAGATTCCACTGCTGATCGGCGGCGCCACCACCAGCCGCGTGCACACCGCCGTGAAGATCGCGCCGCATTACGAAGGTCCTGTCGTCTACGTGCCCGATGCCTCGCGCAGCGTGGGCGTGGCGCAGAGCCTGCTGTCCGACCAGGCTGCGGCGTACATCGACGAGCTGAACGCCGACTACGTGAAGGTGCGCGAGCAGCACGCCAACAAGAAGCAGACGCCGCTGTGGCCCATCGCCAAGGCGCGCAGCAACAGGACGCGCGTGGACTGGTCCACTTACCAGCCCACCAAGCCGAAGTTCATCGGCCGGCGCGTGTTCAAGAACTTCGACCTGACGGAGCTGGCGAAGTACATCGACTGGGGTCCGTTCTTCCAGACCTGGGACCTGGCCGGCCCGTTCCCGGCCATCCTGAAGGACGAGGTGGTCGGCTCCGAGGCCGTGCGCGTCTACGCGGATGGCCAGCGCATGCTCAAGCGCCTGATCGAAGGCCGCTGGCTCACGGCCAACGGCGTGATCGGCCTGTACCCGGCCAACACGGTGAACGACGACGACATTGCGCTCTATACCGACGAGTCGCGCAGCCAGGTCGCGCTGACCTGGCACGGCCTGCGCCAGCAGACCGAGAAGCAGGCCATCGACGGCGTGATGCGGCCCAGCCGCTGCCTGGCCGACTTCGTGGCGCCCGCCGGCAGCGGCATCGCCGACTACGCCGGCATGTTCGCCGTGACGGCCGGCATCGGCGCCGAGAAGCGCGAGAAGTTCTTCACCGACGACCTGGACGACTACTCGGCCATCATGTTCAAGGCCATTGCCGACCGGCTGGCCGAGGCCTTCGCCGAATGCCTGCACCACCGCGTGCGCACCGACCTGTGGGGCTACGCGCCGCGCGAGGCGCTGGACGTGGACGCCATGGTGCGCGAGGAATACCGCGGCATCCGCCCCGCGCCGGGCTACCCGGCCTGCCCCGAGCACAGCGTCAAGCGCGCGCTGTTCGACGTGCTGCAGGCCGAAGAGATCGGCATGACGCTGACCGACAGCCTGGCCATGCTGCCGGCGGCCAGCGTGAGCGGCTTCTACATCGGCCACCCGGACAGCGTGTACTTCAACGTCGGCAAGATCGGGCAAGACCAGGTGGAAGACCTGGCGCGCCGGCGTGGCGTGGACGTGGCCGAGATGCAGCGCGCGTTGGCACCGAATCTCTGAGCGGTTTCGGCCGCGCGCCGAACGGGTTTCCCGCCTGTCACCAACTCTTTACGCGGAATTACACAGCCGACATCGGCGCGAGCGCTGTGTTGCATAGCCTTGGTGCGCAAGGGAATGCCGCGTGCGTTCCCGAACCCGATGTCGAACCGTAGAAGAGGACACCATGCACGACGCACTGCAAACCATCCCGACAGCCCCAACCCAGTCATCCAACGCGCGCCCGCTGTGGCTCGCGGTCGGTGTGCTCGGCCTTCTGGTCGCACTGCTCGGTGGCGTGGTCATGGGCATGCACCTGACCGACGCCGTGCCGGCACCCGCAACGGGCCTGCAGTCCAGGCTCAGCGGCGCCCAGGGCTCGGCGCTGGAGCCCGCGGAGGCTGGCGGGAAAGCGGCCGCCGCACCGGTCCGTGCCAAACCCGCGCCCGTGCGCAGCACCCCACCCGTCGTGCAGGCCGCGGCGCGCTGTGACAACTGCGGCACCGTGCTGTCGTCCACGCCCGTGGCGCATGAAGGGCAGGCCAACGGCATCGGCGCCGTGACCGGTGCGGTGGTCGGCGGCGTGGTCGGCAACCAGGTGGGCGGCGGCTCCGGCCGTGCCGTGGCCACGGTGCTGGGCGCGCTGGGCGGCGGCTGGGCCGGCAACGCGGTCGAAAAGAAGGTCCGCCAGTCCACGCATTACGCCGTGCGCGTGCGCATGGAAGACGGCAGCGTGCGGACTCTGGAACAGGCCGAACCCGTATCCGCCGGCAGCCCCGTTGTGGTGCAAGGCGGTGTGGCGCGCATCGCGGCGGCCTCGGGCCGGGTGGTCGCGACCCGAGGCTGACCAGTTGCAGGGCTGGGCCCTGCGCAACCCCCGTTTTCCGCAAGCCGAGGCCTGGTGCCTCGGCTTTTTGCCATTCGGGCGGGAAAAGCTGCTAATTCGCCCGATCAGGTTGTAACAAGCGTGCAGCCGTCAGTTGGCGGTCAGCCAAGCTCCGCTCACAGAGGGGGGCGGCTTCGTGTCACGCAAAAAAAGATGATGTGAATTGCGCGCACAAGGGAACTTTTCACGGTTGCTGACAATTTGTGGTGGAGTCGACCTACAAAAACTAATAGCATTGTCCTACACCGAGTCGCAGCCTACACACAACCCTTTTTTTCACATCTTCGTATGAATACCCCCAAGACCACCCCTGTAAATGAGCGTTTTGGGCAATATTTCCGCGTGTCGCCTGCGCTGGACGATGCGGCGCGCGACGAAGTGTATTTTATTCGCCACGATGTCTACGCCCGTGAGCTGGGTTTCGAGCCGGTGCGGCCCGACGCGCGCGAGATGGACGTCTACGACCGCCATTCGCTGCACTGCGTGGTGCGGACGAACGATGACAACGTGCGACCGGTGGGTTGTGCACGTGTGGTGCTGGTGGACCCGCGCAACCCGCAGGCGCCCTTGCCATTCGAGATCGCCTGCAAGGATTCGCTGGACCGCAGCATCATCGACCCGGCCAGCTTGCCGCGCGACCGCATCGCCGAAGTCTCCCGGCTCGCCGTGATGGGTGAGTTCCGCCGCCGCAAGGGCGAGGACCGCCGCCCGGTGGCGCTGTCCACGGCAGACAGCGCGGCCGCCCAGCCGGGCAACCCGATGTCCCGCTTCCCGAACATTCCGGTCAGCCTGTATTTCGGTGCCGTGGCGATGGCCCAGCGCCAGGGCATCGAATACCTGTTCACGCTGACCGAACCCCGGCTGGCCAAGCACTTCGCCCGTGGCGGCGTGAACATCCAGGCCATTGGTGCACCGATCGAGCACCGCGGCCTGCGCGTGCCGTCGCTGATGCGCGTGTCCGAGCTGTATTCCAGCCTGCGCGCGATGGTGCGCCCGATCTGGCACGAGGTGCACGCGCAGATCGACACCGCCTACCTGGTGCACCACGCCATCGAACAGTCGCTGCAGGAGCGCGAAACGGTCAGCGTGTCCGTGCCGCTCGGGCCAGTCGTCGACGCCTGATCGCTCAAGCCGTCGCCGTGCGCAAGGCACGGCGGTATTGCACGGCCTCGGCCACGTGGCCGACCTCCACCCGTTCCGACCCCGCCAGATCCGCAATCGTGCGGGCCACGCGCAGGGCGCGGTGCGTGCTGCGCGCCGACCAGCCCAGCCGCGTGCCGGCCGTGTTCAGGAACCTGGTGGCCTCGTCGGTGCGCTGCAGGTGGATGTCCAGCTCCTGCCCTTGCAGCGCCTGGTTGCTCTTGCCCTGGCGCTCCAGCGCACGCTGGCGCGCGGCCGTGCAGCGCGCGCGGATGGCGGCCGTGCCCTCGCCGGGCGGGGCCTGCAGCAGGTCTTGCGGCGCCAGCGCCGGCACTTCCAGGTGCAGGTCGATGCGGTCGAGCAGCGGCCCGCTGAGCTTGCCCTGGTACCGCGCGATCTGGTCCGGCGAGCAGCGGCAGGCGCGTTGGGGCGAGCCCAGGTAGCCGCACGGGCAGGGGTTCATGGCCGCGACGAGCTGGAAGCGCGCCGGGAACTCCGCGCGCCGGGTCGCGCGCGCGATCACGATGCTGCCGGTCTCCAGCGGCTCACGCAGTGCCTCGAGCGCCGCCCTCGGGAACTCGGCCAGCTCGTCCATGATTATGTTTGAGCGTGCGCTATCCGACTGGACGTCTTCCCTCTGTAGACACAGTCGGCTAGTGGAGCTGCGCTAGCCGCATGTGCAGGGGGCGATGCGAGACTGGGGCCGGCCCTCGCCCATGGCAGAAGTAGGAGGTAGCTAGTCGAGGGGCCAGCCGTCCAACAATGAAGCGCTCTCTTGACCAGGCAAAGTGCCCGCGCGATGAACGGCGGCCGGACGCTTGGAACCGCAGACAAGCTGGCGCCTTCCAAACGTACCCACGCCGGTCACTTGGCGGCCAATGTCACGAGCGGCAGTTCGTATCAGGGTGTCACGCGGCCCTGAGGCATCTCCAGCAGCTTGGCTGCTTCGACGTCAAAGTACGCGGCTATGCGATCCAGGTTGTCGATGGTGATGTTCGAGACCTCCCTCTCCACCTGGCTGATGTAGGTACGGTGAAAGCCGCACTCCGCAGCAAGCCGTTCCTGAGAGAGTCCGGCCTCTTGGCGCATTCGGCGCACGTTCAGCGCCAGGAGCGTCCGCGCCACATTCTTCTTCTTCATAGAGGCCAAGCCTCTACAACTTCATACTAAACGTCTACAGCGTAAAAATCTACGGTTTAAACATATACTGCTTATACATCTCAATTTGGCGCGGACCTCCTCGTAACGATGCATTGCTTAAGCCTGTCGCAGTCGATCATGGAAGTGTCCTCGGCCGCATTCAGGTGGCCAGAGAGCACCAAGCCTTGGATCGTGGCGACCACTCTGAACAACAACGGACTCGATGCGCATCTGCAGACCATGAGTGCCGACAGCGGCTTAGAGTTGGCTGGGGCCCTCGCGGCCAACGAGAACCCGCCGGTGAGTATTGAATGCTTTGTCATTGAGGGCGAAAGCTGGAACATGCGTCGCGTGTCCGAGGTGCTGGTGGGGATGCTGGGTGAGGCCTCCGTGGCAGTGTTCAGAGATCACGAGGGACTGGATTTCTGTCCGGATGCGCCTGCCGTCCCAGCCAACCAAATTGCATCCCTAGTCTCAGTCGCGAAAGTCGCGTTGCCGCAGGCGGTAGTCCCACCAGTGGTTGTTAGCGCGAATGCGCACTTCCACCAAGCGATTGCGGATGCAATAGGACGTCAACGAGCCGATGCCCCGACTGCGGGGGTCTCGTTGCGAGAGGGTGCAGAGGCGAGCCGCGGCACGGACGGAGCGCCCTGAGATGCATGCTCCGAAAGTCGGGCAACCGTTGGACCTCGTCCTCATAGGACGGCTGGTGGCCCTCGACCGTGGCGGTTAAATCTGTTCATCGTTCGGAGGCTTCTATGGCGCGGAACCGCTATCTCGCTCGGACGATTCGCGCACGTCTTCGAGAAACACCTTGGAACGCCGCAACCATCGCCTGGCGCGCAGGCGTTAGCAGAACCGTGATGGCAAGAATCCTTCACGGAGACGATGACGTTGGGTTCGGGCTCTTCTGCGACGTCGCCTTCGAACTGAGGCTCTCTGTCGAGTTTCATCCGCTCATGGAGCCGGAACGAAAGTCGGGACCAATCCCAACGGTTGTAGACCTGGCAATCCTCCGGTTGCAGGTGAAGTGAAAGCTCAACATGTACCTGTTTGTTGATGCAGAGTTTCTGCCGCTTCCGGGCGATTCGCACATGCTGCTCAGCATCGGCATGTGTGGGCCGTTGGGCGAAGAGTTCTACGGCGAGCTGGAGACCGCAGTCGACGCATCGGAGAACGACTTCGTTGTCGAGCACGTACTGCCGCAACTCAACAAGGGTCTGGGCCTCCGCGGAAGCCAGGAGACGATCCGGAGCGCCTTGGTCGAATGGCTCCGCCGTTTCGAAGGAGAGCGTATCGAACTTTGCTACGACTTCCATGTCGACCGACTTGCCTTCGAAGAGCTCGTCGATTCGGCGTCGCTGTCTCCCCGTTTCGGTTTCGAGGCGGTTCACGTAGCCTACCTGCTCGGCGATGCGGATGCAGCGCTGGCCGCAGATGCCTGCTGGGCAGAACTCGAACGGTCACGCGGCCTCCGACGACACCATGCGCTTGCTGACGCCATTGCGTTGCGTGCCCGGTTCAACTCTGCGCACTCCATCGAAATGGATGATCCGAACGGATTGACCGCGCCGATGGACCCCCGCGTCGGCGAGGGGGGGCAGAGACCGAGCTGTATTGACGATGTGATTGATCTACGCGAGGCATCGCGACTGCTGCATGTTTCTCGGACCGCGATCCGCAAGCTCGTCAATGCTGGTGCGTTGGATGTCATTCGAACGACGCAGTTTGGGGACGAGCGCGTGTCGAGAAGCGCAGTTCTCGAACATCGGGCGGCGATGAAAAGGAGGCAGGCCCGAGGCCTGAAGCAAATGATGGAAGCTTCCACCAAGCTGGGCCTCTACGACGACGAGCTACTGCTAGCTCAAGGGCCCAGGCGAGGTTCGAAGCCTCAGAGCACTACTGCAGATTGAGACATGTCGCACTCGAGATTGAATGTTGTCGGCGAGGACCTGATGCGATGAGTCCGATCCACGTTCCTGAGCCCCGGCTAGGCCTGGACATCGGCCGCGTCCTCATAGCACCGTGCGACAACGGCAGCGACGATACGTCGTTCATCGGCGGGTCATTGAAAGACGCACTTTCCACGCCTCCCCACCCTGGAATGTTTGAGTGCGTCCCAGTGATCGTCCAGAGATTCGAGCGGGCTGTCTGGTTAGTTTCGAAGGCTGGTCCAAGGGTGCAAGAGCGAACACGAAAATGGCTCGACCATCACAACTTCTACCAGCGCACAAACATCCGGCGCGAGAACGTCCGCTTTTGCCTGGAGCGGCGGGATAAGGCAACCCACTGCGCCGAGCTTGGCCTGACCCATTTTGTGGACGACCGCGAGGACGTGCTGCGGCACATGGAAGGCGTGGTGCAGCACAGGTACCTCTTCGGCCCTCAAGACCGGACGATCATCGACAAGCGCCTGACCCGGGTCTCTACTTGGGCGGAGGCCTGCAGCAAGGTCATGCCGCAGGTCCCAAGGGGCGCACGAGGCACAGCGCGGTGATGGCACGGCCGGTCACTGACAGGGCTCCTCGGGAGGCCGAAGAACCGACTGAGTTCACAGCCCAGGATCAAATCCGCTGGATGGAACTCATGACCGGGCCGAGGATGCGACAAGCACTGTATCGGACACCGACGAGCGAAATTCTGGAGTTGCTGATGCCCGCGAGCTGTCCTGCGGAATGCGTTTTTGCGCTGGCAGTGGCGATGGGAACCTCCCCCAAATTGATCGCGCGCTGGCTCCAGCTTTCCGGTTCCGCAGTAGGTTCGGAGGCGCTACCGCTGTGCGATGCAGAGAAGCTTGTAGGCTTGGCAAGACTCATCGGGCAGGTGGACGAAGCGGTCGCGGGCTGGTGTGACGCGAGCAGTTTCTTCGTGTCGGGAATATGGCTTCTTCACTGGTTGCGTGCTCGAAGCACCTTGCCTGGGCGAAAGGCCAGGTGGGCGTACTTGAGCTTGGCTGCTGGCCGAGACGGACTCGCTGAGCTTCTTCGTAACGAACGATTCGAAAACATTCGCATCCGTCCGCGCCCGGCTGGGCTGCTGGCGATGCCGCCCAGTTTGAATCGGCCGGGAGTGACCAGGGGATGCGTATGAATACCCCTTCGCACTACGCAGAAGTCAGATGCCCAGAATGCGGCTGGGTTCATGTTTCCGTGCCGGTGACAGTGGTGTCAGATGGTGGCTCGCAAGAGCAACAGGAACGGTACTACCGCTGCTTTCGATGCAGAGCGCCAAGCGCCACGTTCGTACCGGCCGGGCCTGATGATGCTCCCATTGGCGCGACGCTCCAGCCAGTGGTCATCCCCAGTGCGCACAGCTCAAAAGTTCTTGTTATCGCGCTCGACCTGGAGGGCACGCTCATCAGCAGCGCCGTGTCGCAGTTTCCGCGGCCGCATCTCTTCGACTTCCTCACCGGCTGCCAAGACCTGGTCCAACGCATCGTCATGTTCACGACCGTCAGCGAATCTCGGTTCCGCTCTATCGCTGAGCTGCTCGTGCGCGAGCGGCACGCTCCGACATGGTTTGCATCCGTCGAGTACGTT
This sequence comes from Pseudorhodoferax sp. Leaf267, assembly GCF_001422405.1. Taxonomy (GTDB): domain Bacteria; phylum Pseudomonadota; class Gammaproteobacteria; order Burkholderiales; family Burkholderiaceae_C; genus Pseudorhodoferax. The sequence goes on along the minus strand of NZ_LMMV01000027.1, from coordinate 167,978 downwards.
GCGTGGTCAGGGCCCCGGAAAGACCTCTCCTTCGTCCCGTTGGCGAAGATCGAGGAGGTGTTGCTTGTGGATGACGTTGAGCTGTATGTCCAGCCGTCTCAACGGGAGCAATGGGTACCGATTCAGGGTTTCGAACCGCCAGGTGATGATGACGTCGAGCTGGTTCGTGTTCTGCATGAGCTGCGCAAGCGGATCGGCTTCAATCGAAATGGGCCAGCCACCGTCCCCCTTGTTGAAGGACCTGCATGACTGGCCTCAAGCACGCTCGTAAGCGGATCGAAGAGAACCCGCGCGCTGAGGCCGCTATGGTATTGGCCGATCTAGTCATCTCGCTGGAATCGGAAACGCCGTTCTTGCTGGAACGCCTCAATGCCCTGAAGCTTGCCGACTTCGTTCTCTCTTTCGAACTCATCGCCGAGTGGCGGATGCCGCGTTACTACAGCGAGAAAGGCAAGCTGCTGGACTTAGCATTGCAGGCGCAGAACCTTGACGCGCAATGAGGTATGGTCTTCCGACGCACAAAACAGATCGGGCTATCGTCGTCGCCGCTCAATGACGTGTTGCAGTCGCCGGGCAGCACGGCAGTCAAGGGTGAGGATCAGATTCTGGCGAATGCACCAGCGCTGAACTGACACCAACTCCGCAGATGTCATTTTGGTACGCCACCATCAACTGGCACACCATCGGTTTGTAGCCACCTATGGCGTCTAACGGTTTCCGGCAGAACCGCCGCCGACACGCAGCCAAAGTCGGGCAAACTCGCCGATCCGGCTCGACTCTACGTTTTTATGAGACACAGGTTGACACGTTCGCAAGTGCGTACCGCTGCGGCGACACAGCTTCTCGACTCCTTGCACAGGTACGTTTACGGCAATCCTCTGGACATGAACGAAAGGTTGATGTTCGAAGATGTGCCGCTACTCGATTACGCGTTGGCTGCGGCAGAGCCGCTGCCGCAGACGGCGCTTCACAGAGTTCTCTATGACTTGGCTTACAACAGTTGGTATGTGGCTTACGATGACCTTGAGTTCGCAGCAGATTTGCTGCCCGAGGCCCGCGACTTTCTAGCGATCACATTCCAGGAGATGCGAATACCGATGCCTTCGGAGTTCGCCACGGAAGACCCAGACGCGTTTAGGGCTGCTCGTGACAAGCACGCCGAACTTTTTGCTCGCGGTCTCTATTTCATAGTCGATGACGCGTTCGCCATCGCATGGCGGATGCGGGCAATCTTGTCAGCCTTCAACGAGCGACTTGCCGCGACGATCCGCCCGCTGAGGGTGACCGACGACAAACGCTTAGTGGCCGACGGACGGCTTCCGCGTGTTAGCCGACTGCCTGCATGGTTGATGAGCAACCTCCTGGCGCGCGAAACCGGACTTTGTCACGAATGCGGTCGCCCGGTCGCTGCAGCTCTTGGCAGCGCAGAATCGCCCCACGTCGATCACGTCATTGCGTTGGCGCACAGTGGAGGTAACGACCCAACGAATTTTCGAATCCTGTGCGCACCGTGCAACCTGGCGCGAGGCGCGAAGCCTGTGACCATCGTCGACCAGTTCACGTGGCCAAACGCTAGACCTTTTTGATCGGTCCGCTTTCTCGCCGCCGGACCTCTGTCGCGGGACTATCAGAATAGTGACCTGCGCCGGTGCGGGTCATCTCTTCACAGCGGAAACCACCAGCCAAGCAGGATTGGGACACTTTGAGAGCTCGATGACTGTCAGCAGTCGTTCGCAACTGGCAGCAGTTGGCCGAGACCGGGTCTACACGGTCTGCAGCAGGTGGTTATCGACCACGACCGAAGCGGGACCTCCGGTGGTGCTCGCCCGACACCCTCAGTGCGGCAAGGGCTAGCATCCCGGCATGCGGTCGTGCTCCAGCTCGTTAACGCTTAAGCTTGTGGCTGCGCGCTGCGTTCCGTCACCAGTTCTGATGGGCGCGCCGGGCATCCTTGAAGAACCTAGTTCCCAATTTGGACTCGGCATCAGGGGTGGACGACAACAAGGGAGGCACAGTCGCCTCCGCCTGGAGAGAAGGCGACAGCTGTGACCAAGAAGTCCAAGAAGAAGCAGGCGCTTGGCGCAAATGCAAGACAAGCCGTGAGGGTGGTCGATGACGCTCTGAATCTACCTGCGTCCGCGCAGCCGCTGCATCGGATGTCGGACCTGGAATCGTTGGTTCGTGGACACGTGGAAGGGCAAGACTGGGCCAAGGTTCTGGAGATGGGGCGGCTCCCGATGACATCGGTTCATGTGGAAGACCGGCCGAGAGCCGCCATTTGGCTGCTGCGCGTCAAGACTCTCGCGCTCCATCCACCGGGGACAGAATCGGTTCACAGCCTGACCAAAGAGGTTCGCGAGGAGCTTGAACAGGCCCTTGAGGAGTTGGCTGAGCGAGTGGACGCCTTCCACACCCTGCCGCAGTTCGACCTGTATTTGGCAACTCGCCGTTGGTCGGTGGAAGACAACCTGCAAGTGTTCAACCGCTTGACGCGGGCGTGCATGGAGATAACTAACGTTGGTTGGATTCTGAAGCTCCGAGACCGAGCGCTGAGGCTGATGAATGCCAGAGACGAAGACGACGAGGAGGTGACCTCGGAGCAACGCGCGTTGCTCGAATCCTTGCCAGATATGACTTTGCCGCTCAGTGAGGTCTACGCGTCTGCGGAAGCAGGGGGCGCTCTTGATGAAGAGGGCCGCGCGTTCATAAAAGTGCTGCGGCTCGACCTCGACCTGCGGATGGCGGACCCTTGGGACTACGGCCGGGTAGGTGATGCGGTGTTTGCGTTGCCCTCCCCCTTGCAGACTGACTTGCGTGGATTGCCGCGGGACGACCCGCGGGGAGGTGCTTATCAACACCTGACACCAAATGCCTGGGCGTTCATGTGGGAGCTCGAACACACGTCGTTCGAGGAGCTGCCGGGCGTGCTGGAGCGCTACCAAGAGCCCTTCATCTGTGATGCCTGCGAGGGCTTGCGATTGGTCGTGGCGAGCCTTGTGGTGCCCCCTGCGATAACGGATGGATACCTGGCGGAGGGCGTCCGAGCTTTGATGCGGTTCGCCAACGACAGTCCAGACTCACTGGGTGAGAGCGTGACAGTGCAGTTGTCCGAAGGGCCGCGCGAACTGGACATCGGAGCCAACGGCCTTCGAATGGCTTCGGTAGGCGACTTGCTGCTTCGGCTGTATGAGGGCTCCCCGGAGCAGTTTTCGAGATTCGACGAGCTTTGCAGCCTGTACCGGATATTTGTTGCCAGTACCGAGTACGCTCCTCTGGAGAACGAGCAGAACGGCGACGAAAACATGCCAGGCCTGCCTTGGCTGTGTGTGCAAAGCCTTTCGTTTCAGTTCGCGGCGGCGTGCGTGGTTCAAGGTGTCGCTGGACGTATGCGCCTACTGCTTGACGCCCTGCGGCGAGCAGTGGATGCCGACGAGCCCGTGCCATACAACTACTACACGGGCGAACTGGCGGGCGAAGACCTTGACGATGTTGGTGCGGGCCGGGTCCTCGAGGCGTTGGGCCAACTCGTCCCGAGGCGTGGCGCGATGGATGAGCGTGCCGAACGGCTGTGGCGCGATGTTGTTGCGCCGATCTTTCAAGCTCTTTCACACGTCAGCGATGACGTGCGCCGCCGAGCCGTTGACCTCGCTCGAGCGTTCAGCGCCGACCTGCTCGCAAAAGGCGAGTCGTTCCAACTTGGTTATCTGGAGCAAGTTGCTGGCGACCCCTCCGAGGCTCTGCGCTACTACCTCGTCAACATCGACTCAGCCAAGGACGTGCCAGAGGTAGCGGTCAAGAACGCGAAGCTGCTGTGGTCCCGGGCGGAGGCCAGGCGAGTCCAGGACCTCGTCGAAATCCTGGACGAGAACGCGAAAACGTCACGCCGGGCCGACCTTGTGCGAGAACTTCTGGCCGACGCAAAAGCACGGGCAAGCCTTCTCAACCGACAGGACCAGTTCGAACGTACCGCGGTCAATCGGTGGCCGTCGCTGACGGCGCCCGCCCGCAAGCTGCTCAGCGTGTTCGCCAGCATCAACAGCTATAACGGGCTGGCAGAGGTCGCCGAGTATGCAGGCATGGAGATGGCGTGGGCGCAACGTCACTACAGCAAGCTGGTGGAACTAGGCATGCTGCTCGTGACGGACCACAGCTTTCGCATCAACCCGCACATAGCACCGCTGCTCGAGCGTGAGTCACAACATGCGGTCGTCGGCAGGATCGTTCGCGCTCAGGGAACCAGCGCGATCAAGCAGGTGTTCAACAGTCAGCGCGAGTTCACCATCTACCAAGTGTTGGTGCAACTGTGCCCCAACCACCTCGTCTTTCCAAATTGCTCGCTGCAGAGCCTCATGGCCTACGAGCGGATGAAGGAGCTGGTGAACGACGATGATTTTGGCTACTACCTGCGAGCGAGCGTCGACATCGTGGTGGTGTCGTCTACAACCTACCTTCCAATGCTAGCAATCGAGGTTGACTCGGTATGGCACGACACGGAGCGGCAGCAGAAAAATGACGAGAAGAAGGATCGGCTGTTCGCTGCCGCGGGTGTCCCCTTCATGCGCCTCCGACCGGTAGGCAGCCCGTCCGAAAGCACTGTCCGTGCTCAGGTGGCCGAGCATGTGGACGAGCTAGTGCGTAGTCTGCGCGCTGACTTGCCCGGGTATGACCAAGCACGTCGGCTTCTGGAAAATCTGTCCGTAGTCGGCTGATACTGCGGCCGGCACGGTATGGTTGCCGCGTTGAAAAGCTTCTACAGCCCCCGCCAGTGAAGCACATCGGGCCTCATGAAACCGTCTCTCTCACTCCCCCGACTGTTCAAATGCGCCTTTGCTCGAGAGCAGATGCGTGACTGCATCAAACAAGCGCTGGACTGGGTTCCCGAACTGAAGCACGAGGGCCTCATCTGCACATACTTGTCGGCATCCCTTCGGCAACAGGGCGTCGACTCCACCCGCGAGGTCACTGTGAAGCACCGTCGCTATGACATCAAAGTCAATGGCCAGCATGTCGAGGCGAAGTACCACGTCGAAGGCGATCTTCATGAGGTCATCGAGTCATTCGCACCCTCCACAAATTTTTCCTACAACAGCAAGGGCTGGAACTCTGCTTCGAAGGCGGTCCACGATGAGCTTCGTCGCGGCGATTCCTCATGGTTCCTCTGGCTAATTGCCGTTCGTGATTTGCGGTCGGAGCAGCCTTACATTTACCCACGCCTGATTGAGAAGTTCTACAAGCAGACGAATTCCAAGTCGCTGTCGCAAGCCATTGCCGCAACCTCCAGCCTGCTGGATGACGAAGTTTTGGCGGCCTTTCAAACTAGGCTGCAAGCGACCGTCTACAAGCTGCCAGCAGTACGAGGGAAACACACCGCTCTGGTGTCCCGCTTGTATCGGTTGGTGCCTTGACTCTACGGCGGCTCAGCTCGACTCTCCATGTCGTGTATGTCCGGGACCTGAGCTTGATGGCGGCCTGGTTCGTTACTCGGATAGCGGCTCGCTCTTGTGATTTGCCGCGAGTGCAGTTTTGGGCATGAGCAGGTGATGAGTTGCAGTGCAGGCCAGTCGCAAAGATGTATGTCGGTTACACTGTTGTTGATCGGTGCACACGCGTTACAGGGCTCCATTTAGCCCGCCGGCGTCGAGTCCGTCAGGACTTGGCGTGTCAGGATCAGACTGAAGGTGCTGCACCGGTCAACAATTTCGACGCCGCCCTGGCTCGTATACGGAGTAAAACCAGACTTCTTGTTTGGTGAAAACGGTACCTGTAGAGCCATTCGACATAATTTTATTGTCGATATAAGTGGTTCTTCGCCGGAGAATAACCATTACTTCCGAGGCGGTTCGGGCTGGCCATTTCACGATTGCCGATACTCCTAGATAGTCATACACCTCCCATGAATGGGAATCTAGGACACGGACAGCGTTGCTGCGGCGAAGGACCTTCCAAGATTTTACCTCAGATAGAAGTCTGGCTGCCGCTGGCAGAAGTTCGAAACTGTTTAAGACTCGGCTGACGGGGCGGCCTTGCCGCGTAATGTGGGCCCAGCCTGTTCGGTTTACAGTGATGGGGCCTAACCCAGCAATGGATGGGGGATTCTCTCTCCATTGCTTGTAAAATTCTCTGGCAGCCTTCTTAAGGGGGAGTCTGAAATCTAATTTCGAAGGCAGGGCTCCTGGCAGCGTCATATCCACCCGGTCTAATGCGAGCCGTCTAAGTTGGCCGCTCGCAAGTCGGGAGAATGGGGCGCGGCACTCCACTCCCGGCTGAAAGCGGTTCTTCTTTGGTATCAGAATGGTGCCCGCCGCCGTATAGCTGGTTGCAACCTTCAGGTCCACCCAGTACGCTTGATTTGGGGCCGCCTCGGGACCATCCAAAACGTAAACAAGTGCAACGGGCAGGGGGGATTTTGTCCAGAACTCCCTCTTTTCAGCCAATTTCTTTATCCGCAGTTCGACTGTCTCGACCCCGGAGCGCACGACATAACTCGCCCCGCTTTTGACCTGCACGCTAATGATGCCGCCCGTGAATGAGTGCGTCCATGATCTTCGATCATTGGGATTTTCTTCATTGACATTGAGCTTGCGAAGATAAATTATTCCATCGAGACCATCATCGTCAGATTGATCAACGACGTTCCACGACCAGCCCCAGGCTCGGCACACGCGATCCACGAATGCTGTGCTTGCAGCCGATATTCGATTGCTCTCAGAGGTCACGGGTCTTTATGATTCTTGATTGCGGAAAAGCAAAGCCTAAGTTTTGATATGGGAGGCGTCAGCAGTGCTGATGCTATTGATTTACTCCGGAAGGTTTTGCTTCATCGGACGCTTAGGTCAGTGCTGAGCGTCGCTTAAGAAACTGCCTGAGCAATCGGCCGCGGGGGGAGTAGCGGTCGAGTGAACTGCTCACCGTACGAAGGTATCTCAGGCCCCCCCAAATCTCCCAAATCTCTTCCATTAACTGAAGAAACAGCTCGTCGGAACGGACCAGGTTGGTCAATGTCTCAGCGTCAAGGTCTAGTTCGAAGCACTTCCGCGCAGCGGCACGACGCAGCCTGATCGCTCGGTCCCATTGCTGCCAGAAGGGCGTCCATGGCAAGGCGACCTCAAGCCGCCGCCATTGATCCTCAGGGAAGGCCCCTTGTTCGGCGGTTTGGTGCAGCGGCTCGAAGACGAGTTCGAGAAGCTCCCCAACGCTGCGTGAGCGCCGCCCCAGCGCTCGCCGAAATGCGAAGACCTGCAACTCAAATGGAACGTCGCCGCCTGCGTTGACGAGCGTCTCCAGTGCTGTGTACCAAGGGTCGGCGCCTAGGTCGTTCGGAACGGCATCAGGCTCAAGGTTGTCTGCCAGCAACAATAACAACTCTGCGGTGGGCGCGGCCCCCCTGGCCAGGAACTCCGCCACTAGGTTGGTGTCCGCGCACACGGCTCTAAGCCAAGGGAGGGCGCGATCCCGGAATTGCGACGAGGCAAGCAAGCGTTGGATGCAATCGAGCGATGCAAGCGGACCCACAGCATGAACCGCAGCATAGATCGAGGAAGTCGCTCGCAGCCCAAGCATCATTGCCCGTAGAACGGCGTCGTCTGAGAGGTCAACGCCAGCTCGTGTTGCAAGAGACGGCGGCAAGTTTGTGCTGCTCCAAAACTCCGGAGCCTCAGCCGTGGCAGGAAGGAGTGTCAAAAGAAGCTCCGCGAAGTCGCTGACCTCTGGGAGCTTCTCTATCACTGCATCCACTGGGATCGCCGCTGCCCCTGCTCGGATTGCCTCGCGAACTCCTTGGCGTGAGTCGCTGCTCAATTCCAAAAGCCGTCTTGGGTCACGCTCCCAAAGCATCTTTGCCAGCTGACCTTGAGTTCTGCTGACAGAGTCCCCAGGAAGTAGCGAAACATTCTCGATGACGAAGTCCAACACCTGACCCTTCATCTCCGTGAGGTTTGGCATCGCTGCTTGTACGACGATGGACTTCACCAGGTCCGACGTGGCGAGCACCGGGGACGCTTCAACGCGCGCAACCGCCTCAGAGACGCCAACCGCATCGGTTGCCTCTAGCGCAGCATGAAGACTGCAGAAGGGACGCATTGCCTCACGGCCACCAAGCATGTCAGCGCCCAACTTCCTCAGGAACGGTCGCAGCGTTGAGGCATGCGGGAATCGGGCGTCGTGCACTAGGTCATCGAGCCACGGGCCAGTCGACTCTGAACTTGCTTCGAATCCCTCCACAGTGGATGAGAAGCGCAGATGCGAACTTGACTCGCTGCCAGAGGTTAGCTGCAGGTCGAAGGGCATGCCATCTTGGGATCGGTCGCGCGACGTCAGCGTGCAAAACCGGAAGGACCTCCTGAGCCGCGGCCACTGTTGATCCCACAGCCGTAAGACAGCGTCTTCAATGTCCTCACCTTCGGCTCGACGTGCCCAAACCGGCACGTCAGGATGCTCATACACAGCACCTGCGAGCCTTGCAAACCAAGAGGTCGCCTCGGAAGAAAGCGAGGGGCCGACAATGTGGTCCTGCGTCTTGACCAAAAAATCGGCAGAGAAGGCGTCGAGTGGGCCCTTCATCGTCGGCCGCTCAAAGAACTCCGCAATAGCTGATGGCGTTAACAATGTCGCGAGGTCAGCGAAGCCGATGAGCAGCGTGTGCGTCCATACGCATCCCGGCCGTGACATTTCAGGGGCGGGCCAGGTTCTGGCTAGGGCATACAGGCCTGATTCAGTCAGCGGATAGCCGGTCAGGTACGGCAATCCTAACGACGCGACGCCAGGCCCGGATACATCGCTCATCACGAGCATCAGCCTGGCGTCCTTGGTCGGAAGAGTGACCGAACAAGCCAGTTGCCGATGGCCGTGGGAGTAGCCGTGCAGCGCCTGGTGAACTTTGACCGTCACAACAGCGTCATCCCAAGAGCCAGTTGACCGGCTCGGTAAGATCATGGGAGGTTCCGCCTTCGACTACTACCTTGATGCGTTGCGAAGGTACCTCCATGTCCCGCATCCTGTCGGCGTCAGCAGTAGGCGCTCCGTTCATGTCGTCGTAGTCGGCACCTTGAGCACTTACGCCGAAGATGCGCTTCTCCCAGCCAGCGCTTAGCCCGTGGGCCAGGTATTGATGGAGCAACGGCAGATGGAGCTCCAGAAACTGCTCTGGCGGTACATCTTCGTCCTCGACCTTGTCCCATGCTGAAAGCACGACTGCAATTCTCCGGGCGCCGACGTCCAACGGCGGCGCTTGCAAGCAGCGCAGCAGGTCCACGAGCTGAACTTGGGTGGGCGAGTCTTCGGCTTTCCAGGGCACAGACACATCGTCCCCTTCCTCATTTGGAACGTCCTCTGGAACATCACCGATTTCCTCCGCAAGTGCGTTGTCATCCGCGATCCAGCCAGGCGATTTGATCTTGTCGACGTGGATGAACAACAGCACGCCGGCGGCACGCAATGCCTCAGTAATAGCAGGAGTGCATTCCCTCCTCTCCCATATTTCGGAAAAGGCCTCACCGGCAATGTCAGGAAACCTAAGGTCGAAGACCTCGCCGTTGCCCGACCTCAAGGTGAGTTTGACCGTCCTATTTCCGGAAGTTCGCGTTCGCTCCTGCTTCTTGGCCTGAGCCCACCGTATAGCGATTTCACGCAGATAGGCAGCTTCCTCGGCTGCCAGTTTTTCTAGGCTCAATTGCGCCTGCACCTTCTTGTTGGTGAGAAGGTGCCACAAGGCGGCGAGGAAAGTGGTCTTTCCCGACTCTGGGAGGCCCATCGCAACGATTGCCTTAGTCATGGCGATTCACGCGCAGTGGTAGTCGGCCGAAGGAGCGCGCAGCTACCGGAATCACGGCTGGTATCTTGGTCGGCTGAAGGCGGGCTGGCGCAGACATCCAGTACCTCAGAAGATCAACCATGCCAGCGCCGCGCGCTGCGCTGCGCGACTGCGGAGAGGCTGCAACGCGGAATGACTGAATCTCGACGAAGTTCTTAGAGAACTGGTCCTGCACGTCACGCAACACACTCTCGAAGAACTGAAGAGTGCGCCCGGTCTTGGCTTCATCTTTCAGCACCGCATCCAGCTTGGTCAGGACAACCGCAAGCCGTTGCCAAGGGCGCGTGGCTCCCGCTTCGACGAATGCTTGAAGGGTCAGGCAGACGTCATCGCGCACCTGATGGCGGAGCCCCGTGTCGAGCAGGTTGTGGCCGTCCGCCAAGATGGTCAGTACATCAGCTCGATGCAGCTCAACGAAGTCGCGAGCCAACGCTGGCTCGCTCTGCGAATCGGTGTACTCCTCGCCAGACCGGTTCGCAAATAATGCCGCTCGCTTGTCGGGACAACCGGATGCGACAAGGTCGAGATGGAAGTACGTTGCGTCACCAGTCTGCGTGCGTTCCATCTTTGGCTTATTGCGCCTCGATGCTCGACGTGAGTCGTGGCACGCGCGCTCGAATGAATGCGAGGTGGATGATCCAGCAAATGCAAATTCGCCGACTGGCCCGTGCTGGAAGAGGTCATAGACGCCGGCAACAAGGCTGGTCTTGCCAGAATCGAAAGGTCCCACCAGAGCGATGACGTTGCATGGCTGACTGCGCAGCAAAAGCTGCGCATCTGTTCGCGACAGCGCTTCAGCACCGGGAAGGTGCACGCCAGGCGGCGGCGTGGGAGCCGAGCTCCATTTCGGCCTATCGACAATGACAAGAGCCTTGCCGTAGTGAGTGCAAGTCGTTAGTTCCAGACCTTCTATGCAGCGGTGATCCTTGGCGACGTTGCACTCGGGGTTGTCGCACTGTACTGGCGCTTCTTCCTCGTCTGCCATATCAACTATCCGAGCCTTGCAAGCGTGAACTCGCGGTAAGCGGCGACCGCGAGTTGGAGGGGCGCTAGCTGGGCCGCGCGCGACAAGCCGGTCGTAGTGCACCAAGCGGCAATCCATTGGTCTTCTCCATGGACCTCGTGTCGGCGCTGCAGGGCAAAGAGGATCGGGGTCAACGCTGGTGAGATGCGGTCCGTCACCAGTCCTTCGACAGACTTGTCGAGCCACTCGCGCGGCATGCGTTGGATGGCGTCGGGAAGCGACTGGGGGGGCTCAGCCATCAAACCGGTCCGAGACAGCAGAGACGATAGTGCAGGAGGGCCCGGCAGAACTTTGGTCAGGCCCCCTAGTTCCTTGGCCATAGCCAATGCGAGGTGCTCAGAAGCCACCTCTGGAAAATCGAGAGCTAGATCGAAGCTGTGGTTACCCTCTAGCCACCAGAGGATGTCGAGCTCCTCGTCTTGAATATTGACGTACTTCTGAATGGCGCCCTCGAACTCCCGCTGACGGCGTGCCATGGACGAGAGAGCCTTGTTTGTCAATGTCGCAATGGCCTGGGCAACCTTCGACATGTCCCCCGTCTGCAATGCCTGGGCCAAAACTTCGTCGTTCTTATCGACAGTGGGGGATGAGAACTTTGTTTGCTCTAAAGAGGGCCGCCGCCGCGCAGTCTCCGACAGCCTTCGTAGAACGTTGCCTGCCATTCCAACGAGGTCCATCGGCTGTTCGAGATGGCGTAGCCCTCCGCACGACATGCAAGTTACAACGGTCGCTGTGAGTGCGGCGATGGCGTCGTCGTTGGACCCCAAGGCCACTGCCAGCGCTGACGCCGAAAGCATTGTGAGTTCGTCATCGCCTGGCTGGGTGGCGTTGCCCGCGAGCTTCTGGCGGAGCGCCGCGACTTCGGGCGAGCCCATCTGGGGGTTCAAGCGAAACGCAAGCCTGGCCAGCAAGGAGAGGCCGGAAGTTGTGACCCCTTCGACATGACTCTCAATCGCTGCGAAGCGCTTTTCAGTCAGCTCCGCATCCTGTTGGAATGACATGCTGGCGTACCAGCCAGAAAACTGCTTCTGCACTTATTCCCCTTGGTTCAGGCGCATTTCTCGCGCTTCTCGATTTCCTTGGCCAGCTCGACAAGCAGCCCCTTTTCCCTCGCGAGCTTCAACGCGCTGTGGTAACGCTGGTGCGGCGGCACCTTTAGATCGGCCTTGGTTATAAGGCCGAGTTCAAGAGCGATGTCGCGCATCTGGCTGCCGCTAAGCTGCCAGAATCTAAAGACGAGATTGTCCGTGGACGGTTCTGTCACATCGGCCTCCGTCGGGGGTGAGGGGGGCACTTCGCGCGCGACCGCCTCCATGGCAGTATGAGCTGCTGTAGCAACTGCTGTCTCGGCTTGCGGTGGGGCCTTCTTCGCGGCTGGACCTGCTCCAAAGGTTGGCAACTGTGGGACCTTGAGGCGAAGCTTCCAGACTTCTTCACGATCCTGTGTGAGTAGTGGGACAAACAACTCGTTCGGCGCTTGTTGGAAATGCCGGAGCCGAGCGTGCACTTGGACAGCGCGTTCAAGCCCGACGCCATCCACCTGCAGGTCCACCAAGTTGTACCCAGGGTTCCACCGCGGTTCCTGTCGGTCAGGGTTAACCGCGCCGGCCAGAAACCGGAAGAACTCTGGTGGGCGCAGGCAGCGCTGGTCATGCTCATGACCGAAGAACTGCAGTTTTGCGCGCGCGTTGATGACGTTCTCAGCTTCGGCCGCATCCGAGAACCATGACGGAGGATGATGACTCAGTACCAAGTGGAGCACACCCTCCTGCGGATTCAACACGATCTGGTTGGTACCGAGAAAGAGCTTGCCGGGCGCGTTGTCCCTTCCGCCGAGGCCAGAAATCAGTACCGAGGTCAGACCAGATACGCGGAGTGTCACGCCACCGTCAAGTTTCAGGTCCTTCTCCCAGGAAGGAAGTTCGGGAAAAACGCTGCACCCGAACTGCGCGGCGAAGTCGTTGTATGCCGACAGAGGTTTGAAAAGCGCTTCCGCGGATGGGCCATGGCGGAGTTGTCTGGATAACTGCCAGTCTCGATTGGCCAACCCAACCTCCTTGGCGATTGCCTCCTGGGCGTTGGAGACATCCACCTCCTCGCAGATGGCTCGGTCAACATCATGGTTTCCGGGCACAGTGAGGATGCCCTCGACCTTGCAGCCGCAGATTTCCGCAATGCGCAACAACCATGTCTTCGCTGCCTTGTACTCGTCAGGATGTCCCTTGAAGGCGATGTCACCCCCTACAAGGATGACATCGACCGGCGTCTGGTCTTCATGACAAAGCTCAGCAAGGTCGGCCTCCAGTCGGGTTCGGTACGGGACGTCACGGTCGCCGCGTGCGCTCAGGCAATCCGGTTCACGGAAATGAATGTCGGACAGGTGCAGTAGACGCATTGCACGATCTTAACTATCCGTAACAGCTAGCTACTCCGGACGCGCTACTGTCACCTTACAGGCAGCATGATCGACATAAGGGCGTGTGGGCTGCAGGGCACTTGCAGTGCTGGCAGTGGGCTGACTTCAGGTGGTAGCCCCGCAGTGGTCATGGAGCCGACTAACTCAATGCTGACGCCTTCAAAAGTGCATCAGAGCAGCCTTCAGTCACCCGGGTCTGATCCGACTTCCTACTCGGTAGGCATCCGCCACCACTTCTAGCGCAGGGACGGTGGGAAACGCCAGAGGGGGCTCCCACCACGAGCGATGGCTGGCTCTTCGGGGCCTTGTCCCGGGCAATTCAAGTTCCGGTTGGCGAGCTCGGTCTCCGCCTGCGATGTGGACCCACGCGGGTATCCGTGTCGGAGTCGCCCCTGACCAGGAGTGCGGGTCGGCTCGTGATTCAGCATGCCGTTGGCGCTAGCACTTCGCTTTGTCAAGCGGCACGGTCTGGACAGACTGCGGGCTTACAACCACGGGTCAAACCCCAGCGTTGGACGCCAGGACCGGGTGCCTGACAGCCGTACCAAGCATGAAAAACTCCCCTCCGTAGCATTTGATTGGCAGTCCTCAACCGGGGGCGGCACCTACCAGGTATCGGGAACGCCGGGAAGCACGGAGTCATATGGTGAAGCGATCAAACGAGGAGAAGCCGCGCCCCTCGCGGGCCAGACGAGCATGTCAGAAGGCCATGTTGCGACGGCATGAAGGGCCCAGCGACCAAGCTGGCACGCATTCCGCAGAATTGCCCAACCGCGAACATGTCATCGCGGCGGTACTGAGGCTGTTACCTATAAAGGCTCGCGAGCGGTTTTGCTACGTCACCTTGGGAGCAGCATTAGCAGCATTCGGCGTAGGGCTTTACCTTGCGCCTCAGTTTGCAACTGTTGGATGCGTTTTCGTTGCCAGCGCCAGGATGTTTTCACGGTAGTGGGGCGACATCGCTAACAAGATTAGTGACCATGGTTGGTGTCGGCTTAGGTGCGCCAGTTCCGTGCCCGAACGCAAATAGCGACGACGTGGCTAGGCACGCCGACATCCAGAAATTTCAGCGATGCCTGCGTACCTCCTTCTTGCCGCAACGTTACAGGCATCATCGGGAGTCGTTGCTGCTGAGTGTGAAAAGAGGGCAAAATCGCCATCTTTCAATAAAACGGCAACTGCACAGATGACGACTTACAAAGAACTCCTTCAGCAACGCGAGGCTCTCGACGCCCAGATCGAAGAACTGCGCAGGACTGAGAACCAAGCTGCAATTGAAAAGGTGCGAGCAATCGTCACGGAGTACCAGTTGACCGAGGCCGATGTATTCGGCAAGCCCAAGGCAACTACTGCCGGCCAGAAAGTTGCCCCTAAGTATCGCGACGCTGCCACCGGCGCTACTTGGACCGGCCGCGGCAAGCCGCCGAAGTGGATTGAGGGCAAGGACCGACAGGAATTCTTGATTTCCTGACTAAGGTTGCGTAGCCGCCTGAAGCGGTGTCGCCGTGAGCATTTCGTTGGGCCGGTATTTTCCGTTCGACTGAGGTGTCGGCGAATGCATTAGGGCTGGCCTCATCTTTCGAATCAAAGACGCTGTCTAGCGAACGGGCAAAGCAGATTTGACGCTACTCAGCTTCTTGGATGCAGCCAGACCAAGTTGCCGTCCTCGGGTTGGAGCGGATTTTTTCCCTCACCCTCGCCTAGTTTGATCCTTAACTCCAGAATTTCCAGCTCAACTATTCGAAGCCGGTCCAGTGCCGCATCATACTTCTCTTCCAACTCCTTAGCGCGCTCGCGATCTGACTTGCGCTTGCTCGGAGTTCTCGCGACTTCTTGCTCAACTGACGGCGCCCAACAATCTTTTATTGGGTCGCGTAAATCTCTGTATGCGGACTTGTAGATCGTTCCTTTGCTAAGACCAGCTCGCGCACAAACCTCCAGCATTGTCATTTCGCCATTGTGGTGCGGGTAAACACCGCCATTAGCGTCTCGTTCGCTGACCATCGCTTCGGCTGCTGACAATAGGGCTCTACGGTTACGCAGGCGCACCTCGTCGTCAGACTTGGACTTTGCTCTCCGAGCAGCAGCAGTTTTAGATTGAACACCAGACATTTGGCTAGTCAGCTGTCGACATCACGCGGCTAACAGTCGGATCGCTCAGCCATTTGGCTTGCAGGTCTGACAATCTAGGCACATGGGACCGAATTTGCATCGCCCAATGTGCTGCAACTAGATGCTCGCCTTCCGCCTCACACTTGTTGAAGTTGGTAATGCATGCTTTGATTGCACCGTCCACATCAACACGCAGGAAATCCTCTTCCAAGCGATGATCGCAATCGCTTCCACATCGTGACGCATCCGGGCGTCCCCTTTTCAGGTTACAGATGCCAACTTCCCCCGGCAGTTTGGTGCAGATCACACCTGGTCGAACGCATTCCCAGGAATCGCCCTTCATAGTGAGGAGCTCCGCCAATTCATAAGCGGTCTCGCTACCCCAGTCTTTTCCTCTGCGATGCAGCCGGGCCCGATGAACCTCTATGGATGATGAAATCGTTGCCGCCGCGCGACCGCCGTAGCCGCCAAAGCCTGAAGTGGTCTGCTCCACTTCCGTTGCAAGCATTTTCTCCACCGCAGTCTTTGCCATCAATACGCGAAGCTCTCTCGTGACAGTCTCGATTTCGGCTCTTAACGATGGATCGCTCAGAATGTAGTAAAGGGTCATATCAATCGACTTGTGGCCGAAAATATCCTTCAGAATTTCTGGGGATTGAGTCAATGCTAATGCGACAAGCCTAGCGAGCGTCTTTCGGAAACGATGTGATCGGATATTCTGTCCGCCGGGATTAACGTCCATGCCGAGCGTCAATGCATAATTCTGGAGCCGCGCATTGATTCGGACCAGGGGCTCAGTCGAATCGCGGGACTGAGCGCCGATCTGGCCCCAAAGATTGGCTTCTTCTCTGACTTCCCCTGTCGCAATCCCCCACTCCACGGCGCCAAGGAGGCTCTCCGCTGCGCGTATAAGGCGAGACTGACGTTCAACCGCGGTGACCGCAGCATCCGGAATTGGCCAGTCACGCTCCTCTCCTTCGAAGTTCTCAACCAGCTTGAAAGTCAAACCCGTTGCGAACGGCGTTCCACGCGGGCTGTAGCGTACGCAGTTTCTTTCGAGACTCAGCGCCTCGGACGCGCGAGGTCCGATGCTTAGTCCTACAATAAAATAGTGGGCGGTCTGAACGGTCCCGATAAGGTGTTTAAGTTCTCGTAGGTTCTTTGGTGTCCAAGCAGGGCCAAGGCTATTTTCCCGACGCGCATTCGCCCTAATTTGTATATGCCCTTCTTTGGGAGGCCTGTAGAAAAACGGAAGCTCCGAGATTGGCTTTCCTGCAGCATCAGTCCATTTGTAATGCTTGAGAACTTTTCGGAAGATTCGTCCTTCAACGCATCTCGACGGTGGGCGGCCGTTTCGTAAAAAGAAGGCATCCCATTGTTTGCCTATCAATTGGCACACTTCAACCAAGCAATCCGATATATTGTTGCTTAACCAGAGGCTGCTAGAGCCCATCTGCGCCGTGTAGCTATCTGGTAGCGGAAGGTGCGGATCGGAATCCTTGGTGCGGTTCGTTATCGGTGCAGCTGAGTTCAGAAGCGGAACAATGCCTGCCTTACGCTCCTCCGGTACTTCAAGCCAAAGGCCACGTTGATGCAGCATCTTCATCCGCTCGATTTCCTTAAGCATCTCCGCTGCCGAGTTGTCTCCCCTGGTCCGGAGAGCGGCAACGTCGACGTACTGCAGCACATTCGCACCAGAGTAGTCGGAGCTTTGAATTGTGGATGTGCAGCCGAAGGCCAAAAGCTCAGGGAGGGCCTTGTACGCCATCCCAGAAATAGTAGAAGCGTCGAGAGAGTTAAACCGGCTTCGCATTCCGAGGCTGGCAGGTCCGACGCGTAGCATTAAGAGATAACGTGTCCCTAGCAGTACCACTTGGTCAAGAAAATCAATGCTGGCTTCTGGCGGGAGCACGCTGATGTACGAGGTGATTCGACTTCGCAAGTTGGAGGAGCGCCGATGAGCGAGTCTGCTGCTAGGGGGTAGCCACATTTCTGGCGTTTCCCACACATCGAAGGCCTGTCCGTGGCCAAAAACGTCTTTCAACTGAAGCAGCCGCTCCACCGGTGCATCCAGCAGCGTGGACTTATCTGTCGTGAAGCCGATGGAATTTCTTGTCACGGTGTCCGGCAGAACATCCTCGGTAAGACGAGTCGCAGGATTCATATGTTCTCGCGTAATTCGATCTAGTAAAAATCGCCGCAGGTCGCCGCGACTTCAGCATATTCGATCAGTTTCTGATCGACCGTTTTGGGGTCGAATAATGAAAGAGCAAGCTCTGTATTTTTTAGCTCTATGCTAAACGAGGATGCCATGAACGCGGAGAAGCTCATCGTGTCACGCTTCTTTCGAAGATTGGCGCAGCGCATCGCTAGACCATCTAGGCTCTCTTCAACAATAATCGCATGTTCTAAGCACAGCATGCAACGCTGCACTCCGCAGAGCTTGCCGTCGCCCGGCTTAAAGGTTGGGTCAATATGTGGAGGGGGGTTCCCTGGGTCCGTGCACCTTGTTCCCATTCTGGTCTTCTGGAGATCGCGGTAGTCTTGTAGTCTGGCTCTTTCCTCGGACGTGATTTCCCCAGTCCTAGAGATTTTTGCCAGTACCGTTGGATCAATTTGTCCGTTAATCTCGACTTCGTTCCAGATGCCATTTGTAAGTTTCAGAAACCTGATTTGGTTCTCTGATCTGACCATATTGTTGTCCACGTAGATGCCGGACGTTCTTATTCTTCTGTGGTGGAGGACCCTTTGCACTGCCAAGATTGACCCCCCACTGGCCCTGTATGCGTTCTCGGCATATAGGTCTCGGAAGTCAGTCGCATCCATTTGCACCAATCTGCGTTCGACTGGTTGGCGAAGATTTAGTCTCTCGATAAGGCGTTGCAAGAAATTTCTTCGTCCAGCTTGAACGAAATTGTTGTCATCTAGCCATTGAATTTCAGAGTGGTTTGGATTTGCATAAAGCCAAACGGAACTGATCCCACGCGCAAGCTGAGCAGCCCTCTCCGTTAGCTTAAAAACTGCATCGACGTCTGTTGCCTCAGCCAGCTGGGCATGAACGCCTCTAAGTTGTCGCTTCAACTGCCGTCGCAACGGGGCAGTCTTACTAATGAGCAGGTCGATGATGAAAGCTGGACCAGCCTCTGTCTTGTATAGGCCCTCTGCTGTGACTTCGGTGTCGTCCGCTTTGGCTTTCACGCCGCGAAGGATGTAGCGTTCGGGGTCTTTGGGGTGATCTTCAAGAAATTGATCCCGGACGTCTAGGCTGAGCAGAACCGCCGGGTTCCATCCTGTGTAAGATAAGCACAGGAGGAACGCTGTTCTAATATCATCTCCGTCGGGGAAAAATCCCTTCATCATTTCGCTGACGCTGAAGCCGGCGTTGTAGAACGCATTGTTCGAGCGGAAGCCTTTCGTAATCGAGCTATGATCTGGACGCACGTTCCTCTGCTGGATTTGTGTGCATCGGTAAAGGTTATAGTTTTTCCATAAACGCTCCTGCTCGTCATTTAGTGTTGTAGGGGTCGACCGAATAAAATCCACGTTTCTCCAGCGGTCTACCACGGCATACCAAGATCGCTTGAGGGCATGGCGCAAATGGTCTGCTTGCCATCGTGGGGGAAGATTTCTGGATGGCGTGGGGTCCTCGGGGGAAGGCCAAAACAACGGCTTAAGACCAAGTGCTTGTCTGACAACTTTCACTACTGCGAGAAACAGCGTGAAGGGCGTTCGTCGCATTCTTTGGTCGTAAGCTAGTTGTTTATGGATGTCGCTTAGCTGTCGTACTGAGTTGCAGGGAACTTCGCCGGCGGCCTCCGCACGATCCATGACTCTCCACCATGCCCTAAGTGCATTGATATAAGCCGCGACACTCTTCTCCGCGAGTGGCATCAGTCGGTCGCGAAGTGCCGGTGCCAATTCCAAGATGAGGTTGGGGCGCCCTGCGAAGGGCCCCGCCCATGTGCCAGCCTCGCCGTTGGGGTTTTCTGACTGCCCGGTTGATAGGGGAGTGAGATCAACTAGGCACGACTTCGTTGAATGCCGGGTGAAAAAGCGCAATGGATCGTCGGGTATATCTAGAGCTTTAGGCGTCTGTGCTGCTTTGAGTGTTGGCGCTAATTCTCGAAGATGATCCTTCGAGGTCCGTTGCCTAATTGACATTGTGGGGTGATCGAAATTGAGGCTTGAGCTTCACAGGAGTAGAGACCATCGCTGTAAGCCACTTAAGATATGCATCGACGGTGTCCTCATCAACGTGACCTAATTGAGGGATAATCTCAAGGCGGATTACATCCTTTGCATAGGCGTTTCGCGCGCCCTCGTATGGTTCGGCGAGTGAATTGACCAGTCCGGCATGGCTCAGAGCTCGCCAGAGCTTGGCACATGCCCACCAATTCCTGCCGTCATGAATGGACCATCCTGGCACGGGTGGAGTGATTGTTTTCCATCTATAGTAAAGACGCGACCGGGTAATCTTCGCACCGCTTCCATCCTGAAGGAAAAGGCAAGCTGCTTTGCTTGCGTGTTCTTTTCGCCTCCCTTGGGGCGCATTGCGCATCCAGTGTGCGAAAGCTTTCATTCGTTCTTTTCTCCGGTAATCGTGCCACGCGTACGCAAGCGAAAGAGGAATGAGAATGTCTCTTTCAGGTCCGACCTTTACTCTGTCGTCGGTGTTTCCGCCCCATGCTCCTTTGACTCCTCTGGAGATTGCTATTTTGATTTGCTGGTCTTCGACTGGTCGAGTTGGATTCACGATGAACCATTTCGATGGGTCTTTATCAATACAGTTCTCATCTAGCGACAGAATTTCTTCTGCGCGCATAGCGGTGCACAGAATGCTTTCGCATATCAGTCCGTAGGTGTGGCCAAACCTTTTGTAGACTGCCGCGAGCCAAATGCTCAAGGCATCGTCGCTGGGCATTCGGATGGCCTTTGTCTTTGTTTTCAGTCGTCCTTGACGAACAACAACCTTAATTGGTTTGGTTGAGAATATATTTGTGCTCGAGGCCCTGACGAGACTGACTGTTTTATAAGGAATGTTTGGGCTGCCACGAAGGTCATGGTCATGCATCCACACTAAGAAATAGCAGGCATGATCCACCCGGGCGTTTATAGTCCTAGGGGCCAGTGGCTCTCCCTTGCGGGACCATATTCCACTAAGCATTTCAGCTTCGTAGCGGTATTTAATGTCCTCCTCATACCTGCATGTGTAAATGCTCACCGAGCGAAGCTCCGCCCATTCAAGAAAATTAACTAGCCATTCCGCGTAGTTTTTCAGAGAAATTGGCGAAGGAATTCGTGGTGCGTTCCCGTCTAGGTGAGTTTTGGGGTGCCATACACCAAGGGCGCGTTCGATCAAGTACCAATTCGCTAGACGATGAAAGACCTCATGGTTGTCCACGATGAAAGGGATGTGGGCACAAGCGGGGTACTTGCTTGCAAAAAGCCCCCCTGGTAGTGAGTGCCTGACTGAGAGTTCATAGGACTCGATTTTTGGACGAAGGACCACACTTCATTCTGGAAGGCGACATACTTATTCGCAAAATGCGAATATGCTGTGTTTACAACAGCTGGAGAACGGGCTTTACGACGAAGGTCACGTAATGACGCGTGGTTGCAGTGCCAGCGACGGTGTGTGAACCCGCGGAGTTCGCGCGCACGCATGTGCTTGACAGCCTTGGCCTTGAGCGTGGATTCGTAGGGGAGGGGAGCAAGACGATGCTGGAAGACAGGCCAACATGCAGTCGTCCGCTGATCACGGCTGTCGAAGCAGCGGATAGCCTTGTCGGATCAGGAGCTAGGAAGGCAGGCAGTCTTGGGTTGTGTGTTGGTCGCGTGCGCTTCCCCTCGCCGACCGTGGAGGGTGATGGACAACCTGTCTGCCCACAGGCTCGCGCCTATGGACAGCCCCTTCGGGGTTCACAGGTTGACCACACCGATGCTGCTGACGCCCTCCGTGTGGACAGCTGCGCTGCCCACACTTCGGTTGCCCCACTATTTTTTTATTCAGTTCAATACCGGAAGCAGAGCGACAGCACGCGCCCGTAGTCGGATCAAGCGGCTAGTGCTGCGTGTGCGTTCGACATAACGAGGAACAGCACGCCATGGTGCGCCAGTGAGATCTCGCCCGGGCGCGGCGGCGAGCCGCCGCCCACCAGGGCCGGCGCGCTGGCCGTGTGGTGCGGGCTGCAGGTCGGGCGGATCGCCCACTGCGCCATCGTGAAGCGCCCGCCCAGGCTGGCAACGGCAGCGCTTTGCAGTGCCTCGTCCGTGGTCATGGGCGGCAGCAGGCCCGCGAACCGCTGCGCCAACATGGACTTGCCCGAGCCCGGTGCACCAACCAGCAGCACGCTGTGGCCGCCGGCTGCGGCAATCTCCAGCGCGCGCTTGGCCGCCACCTGGCCCTTGACGTCGGCCAGGTCGGCGTAGGCGGCGGGCGGGGGCAAGGGCGTCGGCGCCAGCGCGGTCCAGCCGTCACCGGGCGCTGCAGCGGGCTCGCCGTCGGCCAGCGGCTGCATGGCCGCGACCACGTCCAGCAGGTGCCGGGCCCTGTATACCTGGGCGCTGGGCACCAGCGCCGCTTCCTCGGCATTGCCCGGGGGCAGCACCAGGCGCACGGCCACCCCCTGCGCGTGCAAGGCCAGGCTCATGGCCAGCGCGCCGCGCACGGGCCGCAGTTCGCCCGACAGCGACAGCTCGCCGGCGAACTCGTGCCCGGCCAGCCGCGTGCCGTCGATCTGCCCGCTGGCCGCCAGGATGCCCAGCGCGATCGGCAGGTCGAAGCGCCCCGAGTCCTTGGGCAGGTCGGCTGGCGCCAGGTTCACCGTGATCTTCTTGTTGTGTGGAAAGGCCAGGCCCGCGTTCTGGATGGCGGAGCGCACGCGCTCGCGCGCCTCCTTGACCTCCACGTGTGCCAGGCCCACCAGCGTGAAGCTGGGCAGGCCGTTGGCCAGATGCACCTCGACGGTGACCGCGGCGGCTTCCAGCCCCAACAACACGCGGCTTTGCACCAAAGACAGGCTCATCGATCGTTCTTTCCCCATTTCGGTGCGGTGTGCACGCCCATCGCCTGCGCGGCCCACCCACGCACCGGCCCGGTGCGCCGGCGTGTCGACATGCTTGTTACATCTCTTCCCATGACCAGCCGGCCAGCAATATGGCCGTCCCAAGCGAATGGCACGCTCCGTGCTTTACGCCTCCGCCACACATTTTTTACATCCGGAGAGACCCATGATCGTGAACATCCAGAAGAGCCTCATCGTTGCCAGTCTTGCCTTGTCCGGCGCTGCGTTCGCGCAGACGGCTGCGCCCGCCCCGGATTACACGCTGAGCTACAACGCCGGCGTCGTGACCGATTACCGCTATCGCGGCCTGACGCAGTCGCGCCACCAGGCGGCCGTGCAGGGCGGCGCCGACTTCGCGCATTCCAGCGGCTTCTATGTCGGCACCTGGGCCACCACGATCAAGTGGATCAAGGACGGCGGCGGCGACGCACCGGTCGAGATCGACTTCTACGGTGGCTACAAGGGCACCGCCGGCGCCATCAGCTACGACGTGGGCGCACTGCGCTACCAGTACCCCGGCCACGACCTGCAAGCGAGCCCCAACACCACCGAGCTGTACGGCGCCGTGACCTACAGCATGTTCACGCTGAAGTACTCGCATGCCATCACCGACCTGTTCGGCTTCGATGACAGCAAGAACAGCTGGTACCTGGACCTGTCCGCCGCGTTCGACCTGGGCAACGGCTGGTCGCTGACGCCGCACGTCGGCTACCAGAAGGTGAAGAACTACAGCGACAACTCGTACACCGACTACGCGCTGACGCTGGGCAAGGACCTGGGCAACGGCTGGTCTGCGTCTGCCGCGCTGATCGGCACCGATGCCGACAAGGCGCTGTACCGCACGGTCAACGACAAGTTCGCGGGCAAGACCATGGTCGTCGTCGGCCTGAAGTACGCCTTCTGATTTTTTGACGCTAGGAGCTCCCATGAAAATCGTCACGGCCATCATCAAACCGTTCAAGCTTGATGAAGTGCGCGAAGCCCTGTCGGGCATCGGCGTGCAGGGCATCACGGTGACCGAAGTCAAAGGCTTCGGTCGCCAAAAGGGCCACACCGAGCTGTACCGCGGCGCCGAATACGTCGTCGACTTCCTGCCCAAGGTGAAGATCGAGGCGGCCGTCTCCGACGAACTGGTCGACCAGGTCATCGAAGCCGTCGAGGGCGCAGCCCGCACCGGCAAGATCGGCGACGGCAAGATCTTCGTCTACAACCTCGAGCAGGTCGTGCGCATCCGCACCGGCGAAACAGGCAAGGAAGCGCTCTGAAGCGCCCGCCTCAAAGAAAGACACGGGAATGAAAAAAATACTGGCTTCCTTCGTACTCGGACTGGGCATGTGGATGGGCGGCACGCTGGCGCTGGCCCAGACGCCCGCTGCCGAGCCCGCCTCCGCAGCCGCTTCGGCGGTGGTCGAGGCACCGGCCGCAGCCGCACCCGCGGCTGCACCGGCCGAGGCACCCGCGGCACCGGCCGCCGCCGCACCCAAAGTCGATTCCGGCGACACCGCCTGGATGCTGACCTCCACGCTGCTGGTCATCCTCATGACGCTGCCCGGCCTGGCGCTGTTCTACGGCGGCCTGGCCCGTTCCAAGAACATGTTGTCGGTTCTGATGCAGGTCTTCGTGATCTTCTCGCTGATCAGCATCCTGTGGGCCGTCTACGGCTACAGCCTGGCGTTCTCGGGCGACGGCAACTTCTTCGGCGGGTTCGACAAGATCTTCCTGAAGGGCGTCACCACCGAGACCTTCGGCGCGCTGACGACCATCCCCGAGTACGTGTTCATCGCGTTCCAGGGCACGTTCGCGGCCATCACCGTGGCGCTGATCGTCGGCTCCTTCGCCGAGCGCATCAAGTTCGCCGGCGTGCTGGTGTTCGCCGTGCTGTGGTTTACGTTCAGCTATGTGCCGATGGCGCACATCGTCTGGGGCGGCGGCCTGCTGGCCAAGGACGGCGCGCTGGACTTCGCCGGTGGCACCGTGGTGCACATCAACGCCGGTGTCGCCGGCCTGGTGGGTGCTTATGTGCTGGGCAAGCGCGTGGGCTACGGCCGCGAAGCCTTCACGCCGCATTCGCTGACGCTGACCATGGTCGGTGCCTCGCTGCTGTGGGTGGGCTGGTTCGGCTTCAACGCCGGCTCCGCCGGTGCGGCCAATGGCGCTGCGGGCCTGGCCTTCGTCAACACGGTGCTGGCCACCGCTGCCGCCACGCTGTCCTGGATCCTGGGTGAGAGCCTGCACAAGGGCAAGGCCTCCATGCTGGGCGCTGCGTCCGGTGCCGTGGGTGGCTTGGTGGCCGTCACGCCGGCCGCTGGCTTCGTGGGCCCGATGGGCTCCATCGTGCTGGGCCTCCTGGCCGGCCTGGTCTGCCTGTGGGGCGTGGGTGGCTTGAAGCGCATGCTGGGCGCCGACGACGCGTTCGACGTGTTCGGCGTGCACGGCGTGGGCGGCATCCTGGGTGCCATCCTGACCGGTGTGTTCGCATCGCAGAGCCTCGGTGGCACGGGCGGCCTGACGCCCGACACCTTCGCGATGGGCGCCCAGGTCTGGATCCAGACCAAGAGCGTGCTGTTCACCATCGTGTGGTCGGCCGTGGTTGCCTTCATCGCCTACAAGATCGCCGACATGACGGTGGGCTTGCGCGTCACCGAAGAGGAAGAGCGCGAAGGCCTGGACATCTCGTCGCACGGCGAGACTGCCTACAACCGCTGATGTGTGTGAAGGCTGCGGGCGGCCCGGCCGCACCGCATCCAAAGGTTCAATGCGAGGTCTCCTGAAGAGGTTGGGCCCGCGGAGCACGGTACTCCGCGGGTCCTTTTTTTTGTGCGCGCGCAGCACCCAGGCTCACGCCGCGCCTGAAAAAATCTCAAAGGCCGCAGCCGCGGTGCGCGCGTACCATCGTCCGCATGGAGACGCTCTTGGAAGACATGGCCCAACGGGTGCGCAGCGCCGCCCGCGATGGCCGGCCGCTGCGCATCGTCGGCGGCGGCAGCAAGGACGGCTACGGCCAGGCCCTGCACGGCGAAGTGCTCAGCACGCGCGACTGGGCCGGCATCGTCAGCTACGAACCCAGCGAGCTCGTCGTCACGGTGCGCTGCGGCACGCCGCTGGCCGCGCTGGAGGCCGCGCTCGCCGAACAAGGCCAGTGCCTGCCATTCGAGCCACCGCACCACCTGCCCGGCAGCGCCGCCGAAAGCAGCCGCGCCACCTGTGGCGGCATGCTGGCCGCAGGGCTGTCCGGCCCGGCGCGTGCCAACGCTGGCGCCGTGCGCGACTTCGTGCTGGGCCTGCATGTGCTCAACGGCCGCGGCGAGCTGCTGCGCTTCGGCGGCCAGGTCATGAAGAACGTGGCCGGCTACGACGTCTCGCGCCTGATGGCCGGCAGCATGGGCACCCTGGGCCTCATCACCGAGATCAGCCTCAAGGTGCTGCCGGTCGCGCCGGCCGAGGCCACGCTGCGCTTCGACTGGCCGCAGGACCAGGCCCTGCGCCAATTGCACCTTTGGGGAGGCCAGCCCTTGCCGTTGAACGCGAGCTGCTGGCGCGAGGGCGAGGGCCTGACGCTGCGCCTGCGCGGGGCCGTGGCCGCGGTCGATGCCGCCTGCCGCCAGCTCGGCGGTGAGCGCGTCGAGCCGGCGGCGGCCGCCGCCTTCTGGGCCGCGCGCCGCGCGCTGCGCATGCCCTGGGACGACATCGGCCAGGCCCGCGACCTGTGGCGCTTGTCCGTGCCGCAGACCGCGCCCGTGCTCGACCTGCCCGGCGTGCCGCTGGTCGAATGGCATGGCGGGCAGCGCTGGCTGGCCGCGGCGCCGCGCGATGCTGCGCGCGTGCGCCAGGCGGCGCAGGCCGCAGGGGGCAGCGCCACCCTGTTCCTGGCGGCACCCGGCGAGCGCAGCGGCGCGCGCGCGGCTTGCTTCGACCCGCTGGCGCCTGCGCTGGCGCGCATCCACACCGCGCTCAAGGCCTCCTTCGATCCGGCCGGCATCTTCAACCCCGGGCGCCTGGTCGCCGACCTGTGACGCCGCACCGCCACCGCCATGCAAACCCAACTCTCGCCTGAATACCAGGGCACGCCGGACGGCATCGCGGCCGAAGCCATCCTGCGCAAGTGCGTGCACTGCGGCTTTTGCACCGCCACCTGCCCGACCTACCAATTGCTGGGCGACGAGCTGGACGGCCCACGTGGCCGCATCTACCTCATGAAGCAGGTGCTGGAAGGCGCCACGCCCACGCGCGCCACGCAGCTGCACCTGGACCGCTGCCTGACCTGCCGCAACTGCGAGAGCACCTGCCCCTCGGGCGTGGACTACGGCCACCTGGTCGACATCGGCCGCAAGCTGGTCGACGCCAAGGTGCCGCGCCCGCCCAGGGAGCGCGCCGTGCGCTGGGCCCTCAAAGAGGGCCTGCCCTCGCCCGCGTTCGCACCGGCCATGCGCGTGGGGCAGGCCGTGCGCGGCCTGCTGCCCGAGAAGCTGCGCGCCAAGGTGCCTCAGCGCCACGATGCGGGCGCGTGGCCGCAGCGCCGCCATGCGCGCAAGGTGCTCATGCCCGAGGGCTGCGTACAGCCTTCCATGGCACCCAACATCGACCGCGCCACCGCGCGCGTGCTCGACGCCGTGGGCATCTCGGCCGTGCGCGTGCCGGCCGGCGGCTGCTGCGGTGCCGTCAAGTTCCATTTGAACGACCAGGACGGTGCGCTGGTGCAGGTGCGCGCCAACATCGATGCCTGGTGGCCCTATGTGGCGCAAGGTGGCGACGCCTCGGTCGAGGCCATCGTCGTCAACGCCTCGGGCTGCAGCGTGATGGTCAAGGACTACGGCCATGTGCTGCGGGGCGACCCGGCCTATGCCGACAAGGCGCGCCGCATCAGCGCGCTGGCGCGCGACCTGACCGAGCTGCTGCCGCAGATCGCCGAGGGCCTGGCCGGCCGCCTGAGCGCCAGTGCGCCACGCGGAGTCGTCGCCTTCCACCCGCCCTGCACGCTGCAGCACGGCCAGCAGTTGCGCGGCCTGGTCGAGCGCCACATGGGCGAACTGGGTTTCGACGTGCGCGTGGCCGCGAGCGAATCGCACCTGTGCTGCGGCTCGGCCGGCACCTACTCGGTGCTGCAACCCGAGATCGCGCTGCAGCTGCGCGACCGCAAGCTCGGCCACCTGAACGCCTTGCAGCCCGAGACCATCGTGTCGGCCAACATCGGCTGCATCACGCACCTGCAGGGCGGGTGCAGCACGCCCGTGCGGCACTGGGTCGAGGTGCTGGACGCCGCGCTGGCCTGAGGGCCGGGCGCGGTCAGGCCGCCAGCGCGGCCTCGACGTCCTTGGCCAGGCTCTTGGGCGTGTCCGTCGGCGCGTAGCGCTTGCGCACCTGGCCATCGCGGCCGACCAGGAACTTGGTGAAGTTCCACTTGATCGCCTTGCTGCCGAGCAGGCCCGGCGCCTCGCGCGTGAGCCACTGGTACAGCGGATGCGCGTCGCTGCCGTTGACGTCGATCTTGCCCATCATCTGGAAGCTCACGCCGTAGTTCTTCTGGCAGAACGCGCCGATCTCGTCGTTGCTGCCCGGGTCCTGCCGGCCGAACTGGTTGCACGGAAAGCCCAGCACCACCAAGCCCTGGCCGCCATAGGCCTTGTGCAGCTCCTCCAGCCCCGCGAACTGCGGCGTGAAGCCGCAGGCGCTGGCGGTGTTCACGATCAGCAGCGGCTTGCCCTTGAAGCGCGAGAGGGGCACGGGCTGGCCGGCGATGTCCAGCGCTTCGAAGTCGTACAGGGTCTGTGCCATGGCGCTGCCTCTCAATGCGTGTGGTCGTTGCGGGCGATGGCGAGCAGGTGTTCGACCTCGTCCTTGTGCACGCGGCAGTTGTGCGCGTGCCAGCGCTGGATCACCAGCATGAAGCCGGCGACCACGATGCCGAAGGCCGTGATCGCGCCGAAGGCCGACAGGCCCAGCCCGGTCGACAGGCTGTAGAACGCGCCCAGGCCCAGGATGCAGGCCTGCTCGTTGAAGTTCTGCACCGCGATGGAGCGGCCCGCGCCCATCAGGTTGTGGCCGCGGTGCTGCAGCAGCGCGTTCATGGGCACCACCAGGAAGCCGCCCAGCCCGCCCAGCAGGATCAGGAACGGCGCAGCCACCCACACGTTGTCGATGAAGTTCATGAGGATCACGAGCACGCCCATCGCGATGCCCAGCGGCATCACGCGCGTGGCCATGTCCAGCTTCATGCGCATGGAGGCCAGCACCGCGCCGACCGCCGTGCCGATGGCCACCACGCCGACCAGCGAGGAAGCCTGCGTCGTGCTGTAGCCCAGCGCGGCCGCGGCCCAGGCCAGCACGATGTAGCGCAGGTTGCCCGAGACACCCCAGAACAGCGTGGTCGTGGACAGCGAGATCTGGCCCAGCCGGTCGTTCCACAGCCGTGAGTTGCAGCGCCAGAAGTCGGGCAGCAGCTCCATCGGGTTCTTTGGCATCGGCCGCATCGGCACGCCGGTGTCGGGGATGCGCGTGTTGATCCAGGCGGCGATCGCGTAGATGAAGACCAGCACCGAGATGGCGGCCTCGGCGGCCGTGTCGATGCCGGTGTCCAGGAACGGCAGGTCGACCGCGAGCAGGCGGGTGGAGATGGTGTGGCCGACCAGCTGCCCGCCGAGCAGCACGCCCAGGATGATGGAACCGATGGTCAGGCCCTCGATCCAGCCGTTGGCCTTGACCAGCTGCGAGGGCGGCAGCAGCTCGGTCAGGATGCCGTACTTGGCCGGCGAGTAGGCCGCCGCGCCCAGGCCCACGATGGCGTAGGCCATCAGCGGGTGGCTGCCGAACAGCATCATCAGGCAGCCGATCACCTTGATCGCATTGCTGAAGAACATCACCTTGCCCTTGGGCATGGCGTCGGCGAAGGCGCCCACGAACGGGGCCAGGATCACATAGAAGAGCGCGAACATCGGCACCAGCGCGGCACGTTGCCAATCCGGCGCGCCGCTCGCGCGTAGCAGTTCGATCGCGGCAATGAAGATCGCGTTGTCGGCCAGCGACGAAAAGAACTGGGCCGACATGATGGTGAAAAAACCGCGCTTCATTGCATGTCGTGGAGCAATCAGTCGAACTGATGCAAAGTGATAAGGACTTGTCTCTTATTGTGCGCGCCGGTTATATCACGCACCGAATGCGAGAATTAATCGAAACAATCCCGGCGACGACGCCCCATTTCCAGGCGAAATTTCTGCCATGCCACGCCCTATCCAGGCCACCATCCACCACGAATCCCTGCGCCACAACCTGGCCCGTGTGCGCGGCTTCGCGCAGGACGCGCGCGTCTGGGCCGTGGTCAAGGCCAATGCCTATGGGCACGGCATCGAGCGCGTGTTCGATGCGCTGCGCGCGGCCGATGGCTTCGCGCTGCTGGACCTGGCCGAGGCCGAGCGCGTGCGCGCGCTGGGCTGGCGCGGCCCCATCCTGCTGCTCGAAGGCGTGTTCGAGGCGCGCGATCTGGAGCTGTGCTCGCGCCTGGGCCTGTGGCATGCCGTGCATTGCGACGCGCAGATCGACATGCTGGCCGCCCACAAGACGCAGGTCGGCCACCGCGTGTTCCTGAAGATGAACTCCGGCATGAACCGGCTGGGCTTCACGGCCGAGCGCTTTCGCTCCGCATGGACGCGGCTGGATGCGTTGCCGCAGGTCGAGGAGATCTCGCTCATGACGCACTTCAGCGATGCCGACGGCCCCAAGGGCGTGGCCGCGCAGATGGCCTTGTTCGAGCACGCCGCCCAGGACCTGCCCGGCGAGCGCTCGGTGGCCAACAGCGCCGCCACGCTGCGCCATGCCGACCAGCCCGCCGTGCGCGGCGACTGGGTGCGCCCGGGCATCGCGGTCTACGGCAGCGCGCCCGACCACCCGGCCTTCGATGCCGCCCACTGGGGGCTGGAGCCGGCCATGACGCTGGCCTCCCGCCTCATCAGCGTGCAGGACCTGGTGCCCGGCGACACCGTGGGCTACGGCTCCAGCTTCGTGGCCGACGCGGCGCTGCGCATCGGCGTCGTCGCCTGCGGCTATGCGGACGGCTACCCGCGCCATGCGGGCACGGGCACGCCGGTGCTGGTGGACGGCGTGCGCACGCGCCTGGTCGGCCGCGTGAGCATGGACATGGTCACCGTGGACCTCACGCCCGTGCCGCAGGCGCAGATCGGCAGCGAGGTCACGCTGTGGGGCCGCGCGGCCAGCGGCGCCGTGCTGCCGGTCGACCTGGTGGCGCAGGCCGCCGGCACCGTGGGCTACGAGCTGATGTGCGCCCTGGCGCAGCGCGTGCCGGTGGTGGTCGACGGCGCGGCCTGAGGGCGCCAGCGCACGGGCCGCGCACCCCGGCGCGGGGCGGGCCACTTCCTCCATCGAAGGGTGGGCGCAACTCTTGCGTCTGTGCGGCTGTGCGTCATGGCATGCACGAGAATGCGGCGCTCGGCGGTGCCCCGTGCCGCCCATCGGCCGGCCCGCTTGCGACACATGACATCCAACATCGAACAGAGTCTGTCCATCGTCGTCCCCTGCTACAACGAAGAGGAGGTGATCGGCGAAACCGTGCGCCGGCTGCGTGCCTTCTGCGCCAGCCAGCCCGCGCTGCGCATCGAGCTGCTGTTCGTGGACGACGGCAGCCGCGACGGCACGCTGGCGCTGCTGCGCGGCTTCGCGGCCGAGGACGCGCGCATCCGCGTGATCGCCTTCGCGCGCAATTTCGGCCACCAGCTCGCCGTCACGGCCGGCATCGAGCATGCGGTCGGCGACGCGGTGCTGCTGATCGACGCCGACCTGCAGGACCCGCCCGAGGTCGCCGCCGAGATGATCGCGCTGTGGCGCCAGGGTTACGACGTGGTCTATGGCACGCGCACCGAGCGGCCTGGCGAATCGGCGTTCAAGCTCGGCGCGGCGCGCAGCTTCTACCGCGTGCTGAACTGGCTGTCCGACGTGCCGATCCCGCTGGACACGGGCGACTTCCGCCTCATGAGCCGGCAGGTCGTGGACACCCTGAACGCCATGCCCGAGCGCGACCGCTTCGTGCGCGGCATGGTCGCCTGGGTCGGCTTCAGGCAGGTGGCCCTGCCCTACAAGCGGGCCCAGCGCTTTGCCGGCGTCAGCAAGTACCCGCTGCGCAAGATGGTGCGCTTTGCCACCGACGGCATCCTGTCGTTCTCCACGCGCCCGCTGCAGGTCTCCATCACCATGGGCCTGGCCGCGGCTGCGCTGGCCCTGCTCGGCATCGTGTACGCGCTCGTGGCCCGGCTGTTCACCGACACCTGGGTGGAAGGCTGGACGGCGCTGATGCTGGCCGTGCTGTTCATCGGCGGCGTGCAGCTGATCTCCATCGGCATCCTGGGCGAGTACGTGGGCCGCATCTACAACGAGGTCAAGCGCCGGCCGCTGTACGTGGTGCGCGAGCGCATCGGCGCGGGCAGCGGCGCCGGGGCCGGCGATGGGCGCTAGGGGCGGGCTGCGCCTGGGCCTGGGCCTGTTCGTCACCGCCGGCTTCGTCTGGTTGATCGCGCGCCAGCTGCGCGGCGACGAACTGCTGGCCGCACTGCGCGGCGTCGACCCCGCATGGCTGGGCCTGGGCCTGGCCTGCTTCTGCCTGGGCTTCGCCTGCCGCATCCGGCGCTGGCAGCTCATGCTGCGCGCGGCCCGGCCCGCGGTGCGCTGGCGTGCCTGCGCCGGCCCCTTCGTCGCCAGCTTCGCGCTGAACAACGTGCTGCCGCTGCGCGCCGGCGACGTGCTGCGCGCGGTCGGCTTCAACCGGCAGCTGGGCGTGGGCGCCGGCAGCGTCACGGCCACGCTGTTCGTCGAGCGGCTGCTGGACATGCTGATGCTGCTGTGCGCGCTGGGCCTGGTGCTGGTGCTGTTCGACCTGCGGCTGCAGCAGGTCGCCCGCATCGGCGGCACCGCGCTGCTGGCCCTGGCGGCGTGCGTGGCGCTGTTGCTGCTGGTGCCGCGCATCAGCAGCGCTGCCGTGGGCCTGGGCCAGCGCCTGCTCGCGCGCCTGGCACCGGCGCTCGCGGCGCGGCTGGCGCCCGAGATCGCACGCGGCCTGGCCAGCCTGCAGGCGCTGGCGAGCGGCGCCTGGATGGGGCGGCTGCTGCTGTGGTCCGCCGCGTCCTGGTGCCTGGAGGGCGCGATGTTCTGGTGCGTGGCCCAGGCCGTGCCCGCGCTGACCGCGCCACACGGCGCCTGGCTGGCCTTCCCGGTCGCCACGCTGTCCACGCTGGTGCCCAGCAGCCCGGGCTACGTGGGCACCTTCGACTACTTCGCCTCGCTGGCCATGCGCCTGCTGGGCAACCCCGACGCCGCCGCCGCGGCCTATGCCATCGTGGTCCATCTGCTGCTGTGGCTGCCGCCCACGCTGCTGGGCCTGGCCTATCTGCTCATGGCGCCGCCGGACCGGCTGCTGCCCAAGGAACGAACCGTATGACGTTTGCGCACACCACGCGCGTGGCCATCGTGGGCGGCGGTTTCGCCGGCCTCAGCGTGGCCTATGAACTGGCCAAGGCCGGCGTGCCCGTGACCGTGCTCGAGGCCGAGGCCGAGCTGGGCGGCCTGGCCGCGGCCTTCGAGGTCGAGGGCGAGCAACTCGAGCGCTTCTACCACCACTGGTTCACCAATGACCTGGCCGTGATGGGGCTGATCGAGGACCTGGGCCTGCAGTCCCATGTGCAGATCAACCCGACCAACACCGGCGTGTACTACGCCAACCGCTTCTTCAAGCTGTCGACCCCGCTGGACCTGCTGCGCTTTGAGCCGCTGGGCCTGGTCGACCGCATCCGCCTGGGCCTGCTGGCCCTGCGCGCGCGGCGCGTGAAGGACTGGCGTGCGCTGGAGGACAAGACCGCCGAGCAATGGCTGCGCGAGCTGGGTGGCGAGAACGTCTACCGCGTCGTCTGGGAGCCGCTGCTCAACGGCAAGTTCGGCCCCGTGGCCAAGCGCATCTCGGCCGTCTGGTTCTGGAACAAGCTCAAGCTGCGCGGCGGCAGCCGCGGCAAGGGTGGCGAAGAGCGGCTGGCCTATTTCAGTGGCGGCTTCGTCGCGCTGGTCGAGGCGCTGGCCGCGCGCATCCGCGAACTGGGTGGGCGCATCGAGACCGGCGCGCCCGTGCGCCAGATCCGGCCCGGCGCGGCCGGCGGCTGGGTCGTCGAATGCGCGGGCGGCACGGTGCAGTGCGAGCAGGTGGTTGCCACGCCGGCCCTGCCGCTGGTGGCCGACATGGTCGGCAGCTGGGCCAGCGCCGACTACCAGGCCCAGCTGCGCCGCATCGAATACCTGGCCAACACCTGCCTGGTGCTGGAGCTGGACCGGCCGCTGTCCAGCACCTACTGGCTCAACGTCAACGACCCGAGCTTTCCCTTCGTCGGCGTGATCGAGCACACCAACTTCGCCAAGGCCGAGAGCTATGGCGGCCGGCACATCGTCTACCTGTCCAAGTATTTGCCGCACACCGAGGTGCTGTACGCCATGTCGGCGGACGCGCTGTTCGCCTACGCGACGCCGCACCTGAAGAAGATGTTCCCGGCGTTCGACCCGGCCTGGGTGCTCAAGCACCACGTCTGGAAGGCGCGCTGGTCGCAGCCCGTGGTCGAGCAGCACTACAGCCGGCTGATCCCGTCCGAGCAAGGCCCCAGGCCGGGGTTCTGGCTGTGCAGCATGGCGCAGATCTACCCGGAGGACCGCGGCACCAACTACGCGGTGCGCGAAGGCCGGCGCCTGGGCCGGCAGCTGGCAGGGCAGATCGGGCCGGTGCCCGGCGCGGCGTCATGAGGCGGCGCCGGCTGCTGCTCGGCCTGGCCGTGGTGGCCGGCGCGCTGGCGCTGGCCGGTTGGCGCAGCGGCGTCGCCGAGCGCGCCTGGTTCATCCTGGAGAAGAACAACCCCACGGTGCTGGTGCAGAAGATCCGCGACGAGGGCTGGCGCGACACCTTCTACAGCGTGCTGGACAAGATGTCCGACGGCGACCTGATCCCCACGCTGCGCTACTCGCTGGCCGACGGCTCGGCCCAGGCGCTGGTGGAGAGCGCCGAGGAACGCGCGCGCCTGCCCGCGTTCAAGACCGTGCCGGCCCTGCCGCTGGCCGAGCGCAAGCCGGCCAGCGGCCACGCGCCCGACCACGCGCAGTGGACGCGCAGCCACGGCAACGACTTTTCCGACAAGTTCTCCAGCCTCGCGCAGATCACGCCGCAGAACGTGGCCAGCCTGCAGCCGGCCTGGGTGTTCCGCTCCGGCGTGGACCTGGGCGACGCGCGCAAGATCGGCGCCGTGGTGCAGACCAACCCCGTGTACGCCGGCGGCCACCTGTTCGTCACGGACACCGAGGGCCGGCTGCTCGCCCTGGACGCCGGCACCGGCCGCCAGGTCTGGCGCCTGGAGCTGCCCGCGCCGGTCGCGCGCCGCGGCCTCGTCTGGCAGCCGCATGCGGACTTCGCGCAGTCGCGGCTGTTCGTGCCGGCCGGCGACGGCGTCTACGCCGTGAACGCGGCCAGCGGCGAGGTCATCAAGAGCTTCGGCACGCAGGGCCGCGTCTCCGACCAGCTCTCGCTGATCGCACCGGCCATCGTCGGCAACACCCTGGTCGTCGGCACGCTGCAGCCGGCGGTGGAGGGTTACGACCTGGCCAGCGGCAAGCGCCTGTGGCGCCGGCCCCTGCAGGAAAAGCTGGAGCGGCGCAAGGGCGCCTACATCTTCGGCAGCACGCCGTGGTCCGGCATGTCGTCGGACGCCGGCCGCGGCATGGTCTATGTCTCGGTCGGCAACCCGCGGCCGCAGCTCTACGGCGCGCAGCGCTGGGGCGACAACCGGCATTCGTGCAGCGTGGTCGCCATCGACGTGAAGACCGGCACCATTGCCTGGAGCTTCCAGGAAGTGGCGCACGACCTGTGGGATCTGGACATCTCCGCGCCACCCGTGCTGGCCACCGTTGAGCGCGACGGCGCGCGCGTCGACGCCGTCGTGGCCGTGACCAAGCTGGGCAACACGCTGGTGCTGGACCGCGACAGCGGCCGTCCGCTGTTCGACTACCGGCTGCAACGCGCTCCCACGTCCACCGTGCCCAACGAGCGCACCGCGCCCTACCAGCCGGCCGTCGCGCTGCCCGAGCCGTTCACGCAACAGGTGTTCCGCCCCGAGGACGTGACCGACCTGAACCCCGAGGCGCGCGCCTACGTGCAGCACAAGCTGCGCGACGCCAAGTTCGGCCTGTTCCAGCCGCCGGTGCTGGGCGGCACGGTGGCCGCCTACGGGCTGCAGGGCGGCGCCGAATGGCCGGGCGCGGCGGTCGACCCGCGCAGTGCCACGCTGTACCTGCCGAGCAACCAGATCCCCTGGCTGATCCGGCTGAACCTGCAGGACCTCAAGGGCAGCGACCAGAGCGGTGCCGCGCTGCCGGCCAACGGCCTGTACCAGCAGCGCTGCGCCAGCTGCCATGGCGCGGCGCGCCAGGGCTTCTGGGAGGGCGAGCGCGAGGGCGACACCTACCACCCCAGCCTGATCGGCATCAGCCTGCTGCGCCCGCGCGCGCAGCTGGAGTCGCTCGCCGCCTTCCAGCGCGCCCACCAGTACAGCGGCCCCAAGCCCGCGCCCACGGCCGACGAGCTGCAGCAGCTCTACGGCTATTTCTCGGCGCTGGACCTGGAGGCCGACAAGAACCGCACGCTGATGGTCGACCCGTACTGGCAGCTGCTGCTGGACCCGCAGGGCAACCCCGGCTCCAAGCCGCCCTGGGGCCACCTGACAGCCATCGACCTGAACACCGGCCGGCAGCGCTGGCAGGTCCCGTTCGGTGCCTACGACCAGCTGCTGCGCGCCGGCCAGCCCGTGCGCGGCCAGCGCAACACCGGCGGCGTGATTGCCACGGCCTCGGGCCTGCTGTTCGCCACCGGCACGGTGGACGACCAGCTGCGCGCCTACGCCGCCACCGACGGCCGCGAACTGTGGTCCTACAAGCTGCCCGCCGCCGGCTCCACGCCGCCCAGCACCTACACGCATGGCGGCGAGCAGTACCTCGTGGTCGTGGCGACCGGCGGCTCGCACGTGGGCTTCTCGGGCCGCTCGGACCAGGTCATCGCCTTCAAGCTCAAGCCCGCGCGGCCATGACGCAGCAGGAGGACATGCGCGCACCATGAACACGCCTGAAAGTCGGAACACCCTGCGCCGTGTTG
This sequence comes from Pseudorhodoferax sp. Leaf267, assembly GCF_001422405.1. Classification (GTDB taxonomy): domain Bacteria; phylum Pseudomonadota; class Gammaproteobacteria; order Burkholderiales; family Burkholderiaceae_C; genus Pseudorhodoferax. Next base: position 131,387 of record NZ_LMMV01000027.1, on the reverse strand, counting down.
GCTATTTCCTGTGCCTGGGCCTGGGCCTGCTGACGATCTGGCTCAGCCCGCAGCCGCCCATGATCGACCTGCCCCAGCACGCGGGCCAGCTGCGGCTGCTGCGCGACCTGCTGCTGGGCACCAGCCCCTGGGCCGACCTGCTGGAGATCAACCTGTGGACGCCGTACTTCATCGCCTTCGGCCTGGCGCTGCCGCTGAGCCTGGTGCTGCCGATGGCGGTTGCGCTGCAGCTGGTGATGAGCGGGGCCTACATCGCTTTCGTGTTCTTCTGCATCAAGCTGCGCCGTGCCTTCGGCGCTCCGGCCGCGCTGGACTGGCTGTTCCTGTTCAGCTTCTTCGGCTTCGCGTTCCGCTGGGGCTTTCTCACCTTCCAGGTCGCCGCGCCGCTGGGCCTGACCTTCATCCTGGCCTGCCTGCGCCACGCACGCGTACCCACGCTGCAGCGCGGGCTGGGCCTGGGTGTGCTGGGCGTGGTCGTGATGCTCTCGCACGGCCTGGTGTTCCTGTACGTCGTGGGCGTGGGCCTGGTGCTCATGGCCCAGCACGCGCGCAGCCTGCGCGCGGGGCTGGCGCGGGCCTGGCCGCTGTTGCTGCTGTTGCTGCTGTGCGCGGTGTACTCGGTGCTGCGGGCACAGGCCGACGCGCGCTATGCCATCCCGCCCACCGTGCCGGCGGTGAACTGGCATGCCGGGCTGCGCCACGAGCACCTGTTCTATTCGTTCGGCACGGGCTGGAACGGCGTGTTTGCGCTCGTCGCCACCGTCGCGTTGGCCGCCCCCTGGCTCGCCGGCTACCGCATCCCGCTGCAACCGCGCCGCATCGCACTGGCGCCGCTGGCCGTGCTGCTGCCGGTGCTGCTGTTCGTGCCCAGCTTTGCGATGGAGATCTCGCTGCTGTACCAGCGCTTCGCACTGTTCCTGTTCCCGGCCTATGCCTGGGCGTTCGCGGCCGCGCCGCAGCGCGCGGTGCGCCGCTGGCCGGTGGGCGCGCTGGCGCTGGCTAGCGTGCTGGTGCTGCTGGCCAATGCCGGGTGGTCGTGGCGCTTCGGGCGCGAGTCGGCGGACTTCCGCGCAGTGGTGGCCCGCATCGCGCCGGGCCAGCGCGCGCTGGCGCTGGTGCTGGAGTCCACCACCGAGGTCGGGCCGACGCCCGACTTCACGCCCTATGTGCACTTCGCGTCCTGGTACCAGGCGGAGCAGGGCGGCCTGGTGGACCTGAACTTCGCCGTCGCGCCGCCGCAGATCGTGCGCTTCCGTCCCGACCGCGTGCCGCCGCTGCCGCTGGCCTTTGCCTGGCGGCCGATGGAATTCGACTGGAAGCGCCACGACGCGGACCGCTACCGGTATTTCTTCGTGCGGCGCGGGCCGGCGCAGGCGGCGCCGGACTTTGCGGGTGCCCGCTGCATGCCGCGTCTGATCGTGGAGGAGGGGCGGTGGTCGGTGTACGAGCGTGTGGCGGGGTGCGCGGCCACGCCTTGAGGGGGCAGCGCTACGGCTTCATCTCGGCACCGCTGGCACGGTTTCATCTGCAACAAGATCACGCGAGGCTGAAGGCGCGCGCTATGGCCCCGGCGTCGTGATCCGGAGGATTTGAATGAAGCCCAGGGCGTCACCGACGAAGATGGTCTGGCCATCAGGCGTCACGAGAGCCGCCGTGGGGATGGCGTCCGCCTGGTAGCTGGCAATCGAAGAGTGGGTTGGCAGGTCCCACAGGCGCAGAGTCCGGTCATTTGCCCAGGACACCGTGCGACGGCCATCGGGCAGCAGCAGCGCGCCGCGGACCCCGCCCGCATGCCCGGCGAGCGTTCGGTGCGTGCCGGGCTTCTCCAGGTCCCACAAGCGCAAGCTGCCGTCGTACCCCCAGGACAGCGCGCAACGGCCATCGGGCAGCAGCAGCGCGCCGCGGATCTGGTCCTCATGCCCGGTAAGCGTCTGGTGCGTGCCGTACTGTAGGTCCCAAAGGTGCAGCGTGCGGTCGTCGCCCCAGGACAGTGCGCGACGGCCATCGGACAGCAGCAGCGCGCCGCTGACCCGGCCCTCATGCCCGGTGAGCGTCTGGTGCGTGCCGGGCTGCTCCAAGCCCCACAGGCGCAGCGTGCGGTCGTCGCCCCAGGACAGCGCGCGGCGGCCATCGGGCAGCAGCAACGCGCCGAGGACCCGGTCCTTATGTCCGGTGAGCGTCTGGTGCGCTCCGGGCTGCTCCAAGCCCCACAGGCGCAGCGTGCGGTCGTCGCCCCAGGACAGCGCGCGGCGGCCATCGGGCAGCAGCAACGCGCCGAGGATCCGGCCCTCATGCCCGGTGAGCGTCTGGTGTGTGCCGGGTCGCTCCAGGTTCCACAGGCGCAGCGTGCCATCGTGCCCCCAGGACAGCGCGCAATGGCCATTGGGCAGCAGCAGCGCGCCGAAGACCCCGTCGTCATGCCCTGTGAGCGTCTGGTGCGTGCCGGGCTGCTCCAGGTCCCACAGGCGCAGCGTGCCGTCGCTCCCCCAGGACAGCGCACGACGACCATCGGGCAGCAGCAGCGCGCCGGTGATCCAGCCCTCATGCCCGGTGAGCGTCTGGTGCGTGCCGCGTTGCCCCAGGTCCCACAGGCGCAGCGAGCCGTCGCTCCCCCAGGACAGCGCCCGATGGCTATTGGGCAGCAGCAGCGCGTCGAGGACCACACCTGCATGTCCAGTGCGCGTCTGGTGCGTGCCGCGCCGCTCCAGGTCCCACAGGCGCAGAGTGCCGTACCCCCAGGACAGCGCGCGGCGGCCATCAGGCAGCAGCAGCGCGCCGAAGACCCCGTCGTCATGCCCTGTGAGCGTCTGGTGCGTGCCGGGTTGCTCCAGGTCCCACAGGCGCAGCGTGTCGTCGCTGCCCCAGGACAGCGCGCGACGGCCATCGGGCAGCAGCAGCGCTCCGTTGACCCGGCCCTCGTGCCCAGTGAGCGTCTGACGCGTGCCGGGTTGCTGCAGGTCCCAAAGGTGCAGCGTGCGGTCGTCCCCCCAGGACAACGCGCGACGGCCATCGGACAGCAGCAGCGCGCCCCTGACCCTGCCCTGATGCCCTGTGAGCGTCTGGTGTGTGCCGGGCTGCTCCAGGTCCCACAGGCGCAGCGTGCCGTCGTACCCACAGGACAGCGCGCGGCGGCCATCGGGCAGCAGCAGCGCGCCGCTGACCCAGCCCTCATGCCCGGTGAGCGTCTGGTGCGTGCCGGGCTGCCCCAGGTCCCACAGGCGCAGCGAGCCGTCGCTCTCCCAGGACAGCGCCCGATGGCCATCGGGCAGTAGCAGAGCGTCGAGGACCACGCCTGCATGCCCGGTGAGCGTCTGGTGCGTGCCGGGCTGCTCCAGGTCCCACAGGCGCAGCGTGCGGTCGTACCCCCAGGACAGCGCGCGGCGGCCATCGGGCAGAAGCAATGCGCCGAGGATCCGGTCCTCATGCCCGGTGAGCGTCTGGTGCTTGCCGGGCTGCTCCATGTCCCACAGGCGCAGCGTGCGGTCGTCGCCCCATGACAGCGCGCGGCGGCCATCGGGCAGCAGCAGCGCGCCGCTGACCCCGCCCTCATGCCCAGTGAGCGTCTGGTGCGTGCCGGGCTGCTCCAGGTCCCACAGGCGCAGCGTGCCGTCGCGCCCCCAGGACAGCGCGCGATGGCCATCGGGCAGCAGTGCGCCAAAGACTCGGCCCTCATGCCCAGCGAGCGCCTTGAGCGTGCCGTGCTGCTCCAGGTCCCACAGGTACAGCGTGCCGCCCATTCCCCAAGACAGCGCGCGACGGCCATCGGGCAGCAGTAGCGCGTCGAGGCAGTCCTGGTCGCCCAGCACCGCGAGCTGGCCACCTAGTGGCTGCAGCGCCGGCAGCGTCGGCACCCAAGCCTGCGCCGCAGCCTCGTGCACGCCTTGCTGCGCCAGTGCCTGCAACAGCGCGTCGCTTTCCCGCCCTAACCGACCGAACAACTGCAGGCCGAGCTGCTCCGGTGCCGCGGCCAGTACATGGGCCGAGCGTTGCAAGGCCCGCCCCACCACCTGCGCCGCCGAGCCCTCTCGCGCCAGCGCACAGTCGGCCACCAACGCCGACACATCGGCCCGGGGCGGCTCGCCATGTGTCAGCGAAGCCAGGCGCGCCTGCAGAACATCCAGATCCAGCAAGGCCGCCTCCAGCTCCTCCTGCCGTCCCGCTGCATGCAGATGCGCTGCGAGCCGATGCCACAGATAGGGCTCCTCCCGCGGCATGCGGGCCCAGCCCTGAGGCCCGGCCGGCAGGGCCCACGCCGCGCGGTGCGCATCAAGCAGGCGGCCATGCAAGGCGCCCGGGTCGTCGCTGCGTGCACGCACGAAATCGTGCTGCAGGTCGTGCAGGCTGACGCGCTGCGTCGGCCCTGCGCCTTCCACGCTGAGCAGGGCGCTGCGCGCCAGGCGTCCCAGCAGCCGTTCGCCTTCCGCCGGTTCCAGGCCGGCCATGGCCCACAAGCGGTGCACGGTCGCGGCCGGCACAGCCACGTCCTCCGGGAACACCGCGAGTTCCAGATAGCGGTCGCGGTCTGCGGCCGGCAGATGGTCGACGCTGCGGCCCAGCGAGGCAAAGACGCTGCCGTACGGGTGGTCCAGAAAGCGCAGCCGCCCCTGGCGCAACTCGCGGGCCAGCGTGGCCCAGGCCAGGCCACCGGCGGCCTGGGCACCGGCCAGCGCCAGCGCCAATGGCAGGGCGCCGGTTTCCGCGATCACGGCGTCGGCATCCGCCCCCAGTGCCTCGGCGTCCTGGCCCGACCACGTGGCCAGCAACGCGCGCGCCGCCGCTGCCGGCAGGCGTTGCAGTTCATGCGGCTGTGCGCCGGCCTGGGCCAGCACCGCCGCATCGCGTGTCGTCAGCAGCATCCGGCTTTGCGCGCCCAGCACGTCGAAGGCGCCGAAATGCCGTGCATCCCAGATGTCGTCGACGACCAGCAGCACGCGTTTGTCGTGCAGCGCGTCCTGCAGCGCCCGCTGCGCGGTGTCGCTGCGGTCGGCCGGCGGTACGCCGGGGGCGAACAGGCGCAGCAACCGGTTCTGCTGCGACAGGATGTCGGGCTGCTGCCCCAGCGCCACCCATGCGATGCCGTCTGGAAAGGCGTGTCGCACCTGGTCGTCGTGGCACAGAGCCTGTGCCAGCACGCTCTTGCCCATGCCACCCATCCCGTGCAAGCCGACCCCGGCGGCCGCCGCGGTCAGGCCCAGGGCATGGGCCTCGCCGCGCAGCAGCCGGCCGCGCAGCGCCGCCAGATCGTCGGGCCGCGCGACGAAATGGCGCAGGTCCATCGCCGGCACATCCAGCAGCGCCCCCGGTGACGCAACTGCGGCAACGGCCACGGCAGGCACGGCGCTCGCTGGTCCGGCGGGGCGTTGCAGGCCGACGGGCTGCGCCGCCGCAGCCCCGCCAAAGGCTTCGTGGATCTGGACCGCGACCTGGCTCAACGCCTGCTCGCGCCGCACGCCGGTCGTCGCGCGCAGCGGCTTGTGCAGCGGATGCGTGAACTGGAAGGCGTCCAGGCCATGCTGGTTCAACAGCAGGTCGGGACATGGCCCGATCAGCACCGGCACCAGCCGCAACAGGCCGGCATGGGCGTCACGCAGCAGCCGGGGCAACTCGTGCTGGCAGATGTAGTCGGAACCGAAGAAGTTGTGGTTGACCAGCAGGACGCCGACCCTGCAGCGTTCGATGGCGCCCTGGATGCGGGTGTTCCAGAGATCGCCCGTACGGATGTCCAGGTCCGACCAGGCGGTCAGCGCGTGCCCGAGCCGGAACGGTTTCAGGAAGTCCAGCACGCGGCCGAGCCAGAACGCGCCCTGCTCGTCATGCCGGTAGCTGAAGAAGATCAGGTCGCGCTCGGCCATTGCGAGCCCATGCTATCCGAGGCACCCGCCCGCAACGCCCCGTCCATCCTCAATACAGCTGCAGGCCCCGCAACTTCAACCGCGCCAGCCCCATCAACGCGTCCGTGAACGGCGTCGGCGCGCTCGTCATCTGCCCGAGCTCGCGCACCACGCCCACCAGCGCGTCCAGTTCCACGGGCCGCCCGGCCTCCACGTCCTGCAGCATGGACGTCTTGAAGGCCCCCAGCTTGCGCGTGACGGCATGCCGGTCTTCGGGCTGCTGCGCAATCGGGATGCCGATGCGCGCACCGATCTCCTTGGCCTCCAGCATCACGGCGGTGACGAAGCCGCGCACCAGCTCGTCGTCCATGATCCTGTCGGTCGTGGCGCCCGTGAGCGCGCTGATCGGGTTCACCGTCATGTTGCCCCACAGCTTGTACCAGCAGTCCTTCTGGATTTGCTCGGACACCTGGGTGTCGATGCCGGCGCGCTGCAGCAGCGCGGCCAGCGCCGCCACGCGCGCACTGGTGCCGCCTGCCGGCTCGCCCAGGATCAGGCTGTTGCCGAAATGGTGGCGCGCGTGGCCGGGCGCGTGCAGCGCGCAGCTCGCGTGCACGATGCAGCCCACCACATGCTGCGCGGGAATCGCCTGCGCGATGGTGCCGCCCGGGTCCACGGCCGCCAGGCTGCGGCCCGCGTAGTCGCCGCCGAAGCCCTGGAAGAACCACCACGGCACGCCGTTCATGGCTGTCAGCACGATGGTGTGCGGCCCCAGCAGCGGGCCGATGCGGCGCGCCACGTCGGCCATGGCCGGCGCCTTGATGGCCACCAGCACCAGGTCCTGCACGCCGAGTTCGGCCGGGTCGGCGCTGGCGCGCACGGATGCCTGGTGCGTCTGGCCGCCCTGGTCCAGCCGCAGGCCGTGGGTCTGCAACGCCTCCAAGGTGGCGCCGCGCCCAACCGCGCTCAGTTCGCAGCCGGCCAGCGCCAGCCGCGTGCCGATCCAGCCGCCGATGGCGCCCGCGCCGTAGACGCAGACGCGGCGGATGTCCGCCGTCATCCCTCGGCGGTGAAGCCCACGGACTTCACGATGGGCGCCCACTTGGCGGTGTCGCGCTTGACCAGGTCGGCCAGCTCGGTGGGCGAGGACGACTGCGCCTCCAGGCCGAAGCCGGCCAGGCCGTCCACCACGTCCTTGTGCGCCAGCGCGGTCCTGAGCGCCGCGTTCAGGCGCGTCACGATGTCGGCGGGCGTCTTGGCCGGCAGGAAGAAGGCGAACCACTCGCTGTGTGTGCCTTCCTTGATGCCTTGCTCTTCGTAGGTCGGCACGTCGGGCGCGAAGCGGCTGCGCTTGCTGCCCGACACGCCCAGGATGCGCACCTTGCCGGTGGCCAGGTGCTGCGTCAGGTCGCCGATGGGGCCGGACACGGCCGAGACGTTGCCGCCCAGCAGGTCCAGCATGGCCGGCTGCGTGCCGCGGTAGGCCGCGTGCTTCAAGTCCACGCCGCCGCTCTTGCCCAGCAGCGCGCCGATGAAGTGCGGCGTGGAGCCGGCGGCCGGCGAGCCGAAGTTCGCGCCCATGGGGTTGGCCTTGGCCCAGGCCAGGAACTCGGGCACGGTCTTCACGCTGGCGGGCACCGAGGGGCCCACGGCCAGGCCGAAGTCGAACACGCAGCCCAGCGACACGGGCGCCAGATCCACCTGCGGGTCGTACGCCAGCTTCTTGTAGATGTGCGGATAGATCGTGAGCATCGACGTGGGCGTCTGCAGCATGGTCGCGCCGTCGGGCGCGGCCGACTTCACGAACTGGATCGCGATCTGGCCGCCTGCGCCCGTGCGGTTCTCCACCACCGCGGTCTTGGCGTAGGCGGGTGCCAGCTGCGTGCCCACGCGGCGGCAGATGGTGTCGGACGTGCCGCCCGCGGCGAAGCCCGTGATGATGCGCAGCAGCTCGGGCTGGTTCTGCGCGATGGCGTGCTGGCCCAGCGTGGCCAGCAGGGCAGAGGCGCCGGCGGACTGGATGAGATGGCGGCGGTTGAGGCTCATGTCGGAACTCCTGTGGATATTCGGGCGCGTACACGTCATTCGTGTCGCGGCGCGCGCCATTCTTCCAGCCGACCTGCGCAGCCGCTACCCGTGTTTACCTTGCGTGCGCGCGCTCAATAGGTCTTGCTGGCGGGCGCGTCGGCCACCGCGTCCTTGAAGCGCGCGGCCAGCGCAGTGGTGTGGCGCACCAGCAGGTTGGTGTCCAGCCCCACCGCCAGGAACACGGCGCCCTGCGCGCGGTAGCTGCGCGACAGGCTCTCGTCGGGCGACAGGATGCCGGGTGCCTTGCCGGCCTTCAGGATGCGCGCGATGGCGTCCGAGATCGCCGCCTGCACCTCGGGGTGGCCCGGGTTGCCGACATGGCCCATGGAAGCCGACAGGTCGGCCGGGCCGATGAACACGCCGTCCACGCCCTCGGTCGCGGCGATCGCGTCCAGGTTGGCCAGCGCGGTCGTGGTCTCGGCCTGCACCAGCAGGCAGGCCTGGTCGTTGGCCTCGTGCGGGTAGCGCGCGATGTGGCCCCAGCGCGAGGCACGCGCCCCGCCCATGCCGCGCACGCCCTGCGGCGGGTAGCGCATGGACTGCACCAGCGTGGCGGCCTGCTCGGCCGTGTCCACCATGGGCACGAGCAGCGTCTGCGCGCCCAGGTCCAGCGTCTGCTTGATGGCGGCCTGGCCCACGTGGCCGTGGCCCATCGGGATGCGCACGATGGGGTGCACGGGGTAAGGCGCCACGGCCTGCAGCGCGCCCAGCACGCTGCGCAGGTCGTTGGGCGAATGCTCGCCGTCGATCAGCAGCCAGTCGAAGCCGGCGCAGGCGCAGATCTCGGCGGCCAGCGGGTCGGCCAGGTTCATCCACAACCCGATCTGGGTCTGGCGTGCGCGCAGGGCTTGCTTGAAGGGGTTGACCGGTGTGTGCATGGCGTGTCTCGTCTTGGTGGTGGAAAGGTTCAGGCGGGCTTGGCGAACAGCGGGTGCAGGTTGCTGTGCTTGGCGTCGAACACCTCGTGGCCCTCGTCGATCTGCAGCGTCACGCCCAGCAGCTGCGTCTCGAAGATCGGCGCGAAATGCCGGCGCACCGCGGCGATCAGGTCTTCGCCGGCCTGCTGCTGCACGGCGCTGCTGCGGCCCTTGGCCATGCGCAGGTTCAGGTAGACGAAGGCGTAGTCGTCCTGCCCGTCGGCCACCACATGGTGCGTGGCGGCGAAAGCCAGCACGCGCGTGCCGCCCGTGGGGAACAGCTGCCTGCCGGCCTCGTCGCGCTGCGCCAGCATGGCCTGCGACAGCTGGCGGCACAGCGCGCGCATGTCGGTCGCGGCTTCGAGGTTCGGGCTGTACAGCACGACGAGATGGGGCATGGGCAAGTCTTTCAAGGGGCGGCGGGCCGGCCGCCGGAAGGTGCGGGGCCCGCAGGCCCTCAACCGCGCGAGCAGTCGCGCGGGTCGTTGCGGGCGTTCGCGCCCGAGGACTGCAGGAAGGCATGCATGGCCTGCGCCCGGATCGCGTACTGGATGCGGGCCGACTGGCTCTGGTCCACGTTGATGAAGGTGTTCACGCCCACCAGCCGGCCGCAGGCGTCGACCAGCGGGCCGCCCGAGTTGCCCTTGGCGATGGAGGCCGTGTGCACGATCAGCGGCATGCCGCCGGCGCCGCTCTGCAGCGACTGCACGGCGCCCTGCGTCAGGCTCAGGTCGGGCGCGGCGGCGGCGTCGCCGGCCAGCAGGCGGCGAAAGCGCTGGTCGTTCTGCACCACCACGCTCGGAAAGCCCGCGGCCACCACGCCGGCCAGCTTGGTGATGTTCTCGGCCGTGTCCAGCGTGCCCGGGGCCGTGCCCTCTTCCATGCGCACGAGTGCGAAGTCCGGCGTGCCGATGTCCGAGCCCGTGGTCGTGCGCAGCACCGTGGCGCGGCGCACCGTCTTCAGGGCGCTGCTGGCCAGCAGCACGCTGGACTTGGCCTCCACCACGTGGCGGTTCGTGACCAGCAAATTGGGCGTGATGAAGAAGCCGGTGCCCATGCCCAGGTTGTTGCCGTCCGGCACCAGCACCAGCGCCGTGGCCTTCTCCAGGTGCTCGGCCAGCGCGCCGTCGCTGAGCGGGCGCATGCTGCCCGTGGCGGGCAGGGCGGAGGCCGGTGGGGCCGGTGCGCCGGCCGAGGCCGGCGCGGCCGGCGTGCCGGCGATGGGCTGGCGGATCTCGCCGGGCGGGCATTCCTGGGGGTCGACGGGCTTGATGGCCGCGAGCTCGGCGGTGAGCGTCTTGCCGCGCTCCAGCGCTGCGGCCAGCTCGGCCTGGCGTGCATCGACGGGGGGTGTGCGGCCCTGGAACCACCACCAGGCCGCGGCCAGCAGCAGCACCAGCGCGATTGCGGCGGCAAGCCAGCCCCACGGCCTGCGCGCGGGGGCAGGAGAGGCGCCTTGCGGAGACGGTTCAGCCATGGTTGCTGCGCGCTCGGTGTGGAGGGTGGCGGGCAGTGTACACAGGAGCAGCGCGTCCACGATACGGCGCAAAAGCAGGCCGCGGGCGGCCCTTGGCGCGTGGTCACTGCTGGTAAAGTCAGCGCGCGCTGCGTTGACGACCCAAGGCCATCTACAAGGCGACCGGCGCTGAAAGGGGGATGCGTTCGTGGTTCCATGCCAGACCTGCACCGGTCGCGATGCCCAGCTGCCAACGGCCCATGCGTTCGGCCCTGCCCCTGTGGACGCCATGCCATGAACAGCGCCGTCACCGGCGCCCAGCTCGCCCACGACAAGATCGACCGCTACCGCTCGCTGGGCGCGTTCGGCAAGCCCGTCTACCAGAGCCATGTGCAGCTGCGCGCCATGCTCAAGACCAAGCTCGGCGAGCGCGCGGCCAACTACTTCGCCAAACCCACCTTCGACCCCGACCTGGGCGAGCTGCGCTGGACGGCCGAGGTGACCGGCGCCGCGCGCGGCTGGCACGAGATGACACCCGAGGAGCAGGCCGAGCGCGCGCTCGACCTGGAAGTGATGCGCTCGCAGCTCATGGGCTATGCGCGCGAGCTGCGCGAGAAGGGTGGCGCGCAACCCGGCGGCGCCGCGTCGTTCGCCAGCCTGCTGGAGCAGGCCACGCGCGTGCCGGCGCAGGGCGACTTTTTGTACTTCGTCGGCGACCAGCCGGTGATCGTGTTCTGGGGTTTCGAAGACCACAGCGGCGCCAGCGTGGACCCGGCGGCCCAGGCACCCCGCTATGCCGCGCCGGCCGCAGCCACTGCGCTGCCGCCCGTGGCCGCGCCGCCCGATGCCGCGGCCGTGGAAAAGCGCAAGCGGCCCTGGTGGTGGTGGCTGCTGTGGCTGCTGCTGGCCCTGCTGCTGCTCGCGCTGCTGCTGTTGCTGCCGCGCGCCTGCACGCCCACCGGCATCGACCTGGGCCGCGTGCTGCCCGGGGCCAGCGCGCCCCAGGCCCCGGCCTCGGCGCCGGCCGACGCGGCCAGCGCGCCGCAGGGCTTGCCGTCCGCGCCGCTGCCGGGTGCCGCGCCTGGCGCCACAACGCCGGGCGGCGACGCCAGCCCGAACATGCAGCTGCCCACGCAGCCCGGCGCAGACCCGGCGCTGCCATCGGCGTCCGCGCCCGACGACACGCGCCTGCCCACGCTGCAGCCCGACGCCGCGCTGCCGCCGGCATCGTCTGCGTCCGTGCCGGGCCAGACGGCGCCCATCGAGCCGCCCGTGGCCGACCGCGCCACCGACCCCCCGGTACCCGAGCGCAGCAAGGAGCCGCGCGCCACCGACCCGCTGCCCCCGCCCAACCAGGGCGCGATGCAGATGCCCGAGAAGGCCGACAAGGCGCGCCCCATGGCCTTCCTCGAAGGCGACTGGAAGGCCGGCGACGGCCTGGTCGACAAGACCACCAAGCAGCCGCTGGACCTGTCCTTCAAGTTCAGCAAGGACGGCCAGGGCGAGGTGCTGCTGCGCCGGCCCGACGGCACGACCTGCCGCGGCGCCGTCCAGGGCCGCATGGACGGCGGCAAGCTCGGCATCCAGGGCAACCAGTCCATCCCGTGCAGCAACGGCAGCGCCTACGGCGCGCCCAAGATCGAATGCGCCAAGGAGCGCGGCGGGCAGACCCAGTGCTACGGCGTCAACGCCGACGGCAGTCGCTACTCCATGGGTATGCAGCGCCAGTCGCGTTGACCCTTTCCATCACATGACCTCCACCCGATTCCACGCCCCATGGCCCTGAACGAACTGATGCGCTTTCCCGAGGTGGTGCCGCTGATCCCGGGCACCGGCGTGCAATTCCTCGACTTCGGCTTCTCGATCGACAAGCACACGCCGGCGCCCAAGGAATGGGGCTACTTCGACCCGCGCACCACGCTGAACAACGACAAGGTGCCGCCCTGCGTGCGCCGCGGCGACGAGGAGCCGCGCGGCGTGGAGTCGTACGCCGTCGACGTGAAGGCCATCGAGCAGATGTTCGACCGTGTCTGGATGCCGCTGCCGCTGCTGCGCCGCGAGGCCCAGGGCTTCTACCGCGGCCCGACCAACTGGGCGCGCGCCTACCTGGCCAAGCTGCCCGAGCCCGATGCCGACGGCCACCAGTACCGCCTGGTCATCGCGGCCGACACCACGCTGCTCGAATTCGTCGAGAGCGAGGCCTACCTCGCGCCGTCACCCGGCGACACGCGCAACGGCCGCAAGTTCGCGCTGCCCGGCCCGCAGGAGCCCGTGGACTGGTTCTTCGCCGAGCCCTGGGTCAAGGACTGGTGCCTGGAGACCTTCAAGGAAATGCTGGAGCGCGAAGAGCGCCGCCGCCGCCAGTTCTCGTTCCGCCCGCTCACCGAGGAGCAGGTGCACGAGCAGATGCAGGGCTCCAACGAGCACGTGGCGCGCTACCGCGCCTTCATCGATCTGCTGTTCAGCCTGGACATCCTGCCCGCGTTCCAGCTCGTGGACCGCGTGACCGAGCCGCGTTCGCCGTCCATCGACGTGGACCTGGTGCTGGACCTGGGCAACTCGCGCAGCTGTGGCCTCCTCATCGAGGCCGACTCCGAGCACCTGGGCACCGACATCACCAAAGCCGTGAAGCTGCAACTGCGCGACCTGAGCCGCGCCGAGCAGGTCTATGCCGACCCCTTCCCCAGCCGCTTCGAGTTCGCGCGCGCGCAGTTCGGGCGCGACCACCTGTCCATCCGCAGCGGCCGGTCCGAGGCCTTCGGCTGGCCCACCGTGGTGCGCGTGGGCGTGGAGGCCGCACGGCTCGCGGCGCGGCGCTCGGGCACCGAGGGTTCGTCGGGCCTGTCCAGCCCCAAGCGCTATCTGTGGGACGACGACCCACGGCGCGACTCGTGGCGCTTCAACGTGGGCGGCGACGAGTTCGGCCATTCCGACTACGCCACCGGCGTGATGTTCACCACGCTGGTCAACGACAGCGGCGAGGCGCTGCACCGCATCAGCCCCGACGTGCTGCAGCATGAGCCCGACCGCGGCTTCCCGGCCATCCGCGCGCTGTACTCGCGGCGCAACCTCACGTCCTTCGCGCTGGCCGAGATCTTCGTGCAGGCCATCGCCATGATGAACGCGCCCATGCACCGGCTGCGCCGCCCGGCCAACGCCAACCTGCCGCGCCGCCTGCGACGCATCATCATGACCATGCCCACGGCCATGCCGGTGGCCGAGCGCGAGATCCTGAAAAAGCAGGCCGAGGCCGCCTGCGACCTGGCCAACCTGTCGCTGGGCCTGGCCCGCGTCGAGCACGACGACGACGGCCACCCGCAGCTGCTGCACGACGTGCAGGGCCAGGGCGGCAAGGGCGGGCCCGAGGTCATCCTGCAGTGGGACGAGGCCACGGCCACGCAGGCCGTCTACCTGTACACGCAGATCGCGCTGAACCACTCGGGCGACGCGCGCAGCTTCTTCCAGAGCGTGCGCCATCCCGAGAACCAGCACGACCCGGTGGCGCGCGAGCGCTTTCGCCTGGCCACCATCGACATCGGCGGGGGCACGACAGACCTGGTCGTCACGTCCATCGGCGCGGACGGCACGGGCGCCAACGTCACGCTCACGCCCGAGCAGGAATTCCGCGAAGGCTTCAACCTGGCCGGCGACGACGCGCTGCTGCGCGTGGTGCGCGAGCACGTGATCGACCCGATCCGCCGCCGGCTGCGCGAGATCGGCATGGGCGAGCGCGCCGACTACGCGCTGAACCAGCTGCTGGGCGCCGACCGCGGCGGCATCACCGCCGTGGAGCTGGTGCGCCGCCAGCAATTCGCCGCGCAGATCGCCTCGCCCATCGCGCTGGGCCTGCTGCAGGACTACGAGGCCTACGACCCGCTGCTGCCCGCGGCCACCACGGTGCGCCCGTTCGCCGAGTTCTTCACGCCCGACAGCATGCCCTCGGCCGACCTCTTGGCCTACTTCAACGGCGAGTTGGCCAAGCAGGGCGCGCGCGACTTCAAGCTGCAGGACATGGGCTTCGAAGTGGCGCCCGCCGACATCGACCGCACCGTGCGCAGCGTGTTCCAGGAGATGCTGCAGGCACTCGGCGAGATCGTCGCGCGCTACCGCTGCGATCTTCTGCTGCTGTCGGGCCGCACCTCGCGGCTGCCGGCCGTGCGCGCGCTCATCGAGGAGAGTGCCGCGCTGCCCGCGCACCGCGTGCTGCCGCTGCACCTGTTCCGCGTCGGCCAGTGGTACCCGTTCCGCGACTTCCGCGCCACCGTGGGCGACCCCAAGACCACGGCCGCCGTGGGCGCGATGATCTGCCTGCTGGGCAATGGCCAACTGCAGAACTTCAACTTCCGCTCCAACGAGCTGCGCCCGCGCTCCACGGCGCGCTACTTCGGCAAGCTCGACCAGTCCAACCGATTGCACAAGGCCGACGAGTTCTACGACGACCTGGACCTGGACAACCTGGACTACGAGCTGCCCGAAAAGCCGTTCGAGTTCCGCGGCCCCATGCCGCTGGGCTTTCGCCAACTGCCGGTGGACCGCTGGCCCGCCTCGCGCCTGTACGCCATCGAATACCGCACGCCGGCCGATGCCGACAGCCTGAACCCGCTCACGCCGCTCAAGGTGACGCTGGAGCGCGCCGGCAAGAAGACCACCGACAAGCGCACGGGCGAGGTCTACATGGACAACCCGAACCTGCGCATCAAGCGCGTCGAAGACCGTGAAGGCCGCCCCGTCGCCAAGGACCGCATGCGCCTGCGCCTGCAGACCTTGAGCCAGCAGCAGGGCTACTGGCTCGATACCGGCATTTTGTTGGGCAGTTGAGATGACCATCGATCCCATTCAGCAATCCCTGCTCGAAGGCGCCCAGTCGCTGGCGCGCGCCAGCGGCCAGGCCCGCACCTGGGTGCGCCGGCTGGCCACCAGCGCCACCTCGGTCGGCAACGAAGAGCACTCGCTCATCGAGGCCACGCGGCGCTCGGAGAACCTGGCGCGCAAGCTGGCCTCGTCATCCGGCCGGCGCAACAGCGCCGGCGTGTTCGGCCCCAGCCAGGCCGGCAAGTCCTACCTGGTCTCGGTACTGGGCAAGGCCAAGGGCCAGCCGCTGGTCGTGGACTTCGCGGGCACGCCCAAGAACTTCATCCAGGAGATCAACCCCGAGGGCGGCAAGGAGGCCACGGGCCTGGTCACGCGCTTCACCATCGTCAAGGGCACGACGGACGCGGCTTTCCCGGTGGAGCTGCGGCTGCTGACCGAGACCGACCTGGTCAAGATCATGGGCAACAGCTTTTTGTCCGACTTCGACCAGCACAACCGCAAGCTGGGCCTGCCGGCCGAGGACGAGATCCGCAGCGTGCTGGCGCGGCTGGAAGACGCGGCACGCCAGGCGGCGCCGCACCTCGACGAGATCGTGATGTTCGACATCGGCGAGTACTTCAAGGCCAACTACTCGACCTCCATCGGCCCGCTGGCCCGCGCCGGCTACTGGGACGCGCTGACCCGCTTCGGCCACCGGCTGGCCACACCGCAACGCATCGAGCTCTACAGCCTGCTGTGGGGCGGCAGCAAGGGCGCGGACATCACGGGCATCTTCACGCTGATGCTGTCCGCACTCGACAAGCTGGGCCATGCGGCCGACGCGCGTGCCACGCTGGAGTGCCTGATCCCGCGCGCGCGCAGCATCATCGACGTGGACATCCTGAAGGACCACCTGGGCACGCCCGAGGACCAGAAGGACCTGCTCAAGGTCGTGCCCATCGACGCCAAGGGCCAGGACGGCGCGGCCGTGGACGTGCCGCGCGCCACGCTGTGCGCGCTGGTGGCCGAGCTGCGCATCGTGATCGCGCAGCGGCCCTGGGACTTCTTCGAGCACACCGACCTGCTGGACTTCCCCGGCGCGCGCTCGCGCGAGCAGATGTTCGACCTGCCGGCCGAGCCCGACAAGCGCGCCGAGAGCGTGCGCAACATGGTGCGCCGGGGCAAGGTGTCCTACCTGTTCCAGCGCTACACCGAAGAGCGCGAGCTGACCTGCATGCTGCTGTGCATGCCGCCCAGCAACGCCGAGGTCAAGGACCTGAGCTCCCTGGTGCGCCACTGGGTCACGCAGACCCAGGGCGAGACGCCGCAGGCGCGCAGCCGGCTTGCCTGCGCGCTGTTCTTCGTGCTGACCAAGTTCGACATCGAGCTCATGCCCAAACCCGGCGACACGCCCGAGTCGCTGCGCAACCGCATCGACACGCGGCTGGACGCGTCCATGTACCAGCTCTACAAGCAGGAGGAGTGGCTGCAGGACTGGAGCGGCAAGCCCTTCGACAACACCTACTTCCTGCGCAACCCCGAGTTCCCGCTGGACGGCGTGTTCGAGTACGCCGGCGAAGGCAACGAGCGGCGCGAGACCGGCATCGCCGCGCAGGCCGTGTCGCGCTTGGCCGCCAACCGCGCCGGCATGCTGGAGGGCGAGAAGGCGCAGCGCCATTTCCGCGACCCGGCGCAGTCCTGGGACGCAGCCATGAGCTTCAACGACGGCGGCGTGCAGCACCTGGTCGCGCAGCTCGAACGCGTGCTGTCGCCCCGGCTCAAGACCGCGCAGCTGGTGGGCCGGCTGACCGAGCAGGCCCAGCAGCTCGACGGGCGGCTGCGCCGCTTCTACCAGGCCGACGACGACTCCTCGCGCAAGGAGAAGGAGGCCACGCTGCTCAACCTGCGCCGGCGCCTGTTCAAGCTGTGCAGCGAGCGCAACTTCCGCAACTTCACGCAGCTGCAAGGCCGCATGCAGCTGGCCGAGGCCGACGTGCGTGGCGCCTTCCTGAACGTCGCCTCGCTCAAGATCGAGCCCGCGCCCGCCGCGGCCGAGCTGCCCGCCAGCGGCGAGCCCGACCCGTGGGACGACGACCCCTGGGCCGATGCCGGCGGCGCCGTGGCCGACAAGCCCGCCGCCGCGCCCGCGCCGCGCCGCGACCGTGACCGCTTCGACCTGTTCGCCGCCCAGGTGCTGAACCTGTGGACCGAGCGCGTGCGCGGCCTGTCCAGCGACGCGACCACGCTGGCCGCGATGGGGCTGGACGCGCAACTGGTCGGCGACATCGGCAACGAGCTCGTGATTGGCGCGCACCGCTACCAGCTCATCGAGCGCATCGCCGAGCGCGTGCGCAGCCAGGTCGCCGCCGCCAACGTGCGCTGGGACGAGGTGGCCGACCGCAGCGCCGGCATCGCCGCCATGCTGGTCAACGATTACGTGGCCCACCTGGGCTTCGGCGACCTGGCGAGCGACGCGCGCCCCGGCACGCCCGAGCCCCCCAAGCCGCGCACGCGCGCCGTGTTCACCGCGCCCGCGCTGCCCGCGCGCGGCCAGATCCCGGCGCTGGCCGAGCAGCGCACGGCCATGGAGCGCGACTACTTCCTGGACTGGGGCGTGGCGCTGCGCCAGCTCGGCCTGGACAACGTCAGCTTCTCCGGCGGCCGCGAGATCGACGAGGCCGACAACCGCGCGCTGGGCGAGATCCTGGTCGCCATGGCGCCGTCCTTGCAAGTACGCGCCGAATAAGATCGAACTCGACCCTGCAGACCCACACCGACCCATGCCCACCCGCCTGATCCAGACCGAGCAACATGCCACCGGCTCCGCGGCCTTCCAGGTCACCGGGCCTGCGGCCCAGCAGGTGCTGGCGCCCGAGGAGCTGGAGATCGCGATCGTCCAGCCCGGCCCGACCGAGCGCTACCTGGACCCGCGCAACCCCGACGACCCGTGGACCACCTCGGTCTACCGCTTCCGTCCGCTCAACCCGGGCCGCGAGGGCAACACGCTGTCGCTGGAGATCGACTACGGCGTGACCTACCACCTGCGCGCCAACCAGCCCTACAAGCTGCGCATCCGCCAGTTCGAGGGCATGGAGTTCGACGAGATCTTCACCGGCCCGGCCGCCATGCGCAGAGGCGCCAAGGTGCCCGTGGGCTGGACGCCGCCGCCCGACCCGCGCGGGCCGGTGTCGCTGCCGCCGCCCGCGCCGCCCGCGGCGCCCGTGCCGGCGCCGCCCCCGCCTGCACCCCCGCCGCCCCCGCCTGCGCCGCCGGTCGTGGAACCCGTGCCCGCGCCGGCGCCGGTGCCCATTCCGCCTCCGCCCCCGCCCCCGGCGCCGCCGCCCGTGCAACCGCCCACCGGTGGCGGCAGCAAGACCAGGATCGTCGTGCCGCTGCTCGCGCTGCTGCTGGTGCTCGGCGCCGGTGGCTGGTACTGGTCGCAGCGCCAGCCGGAGAAGACCGATACCGCCGCCGCCCCGGCGAAAGCGGAAGAGGTCACGCTGGCCAGCATCCGTGCCGAGCTGGCCGCCAACCCCGAGCCCGCCGCCGCGCGCGCGCGTGCCGACGCGCTGGCCAAGGAAGGCAAGCTGCTGGACGGCCAGTTCCTGCTGTACCGCTATGCCGGCGAGAAGGGCGACCGCGAGGCCGCGCGCATCGTTGGCGGCTACTACGACCCCGACACCTGGACCAAGGAAACCAGCCCGCTGCCCGCGCCCAACCCGCAGGAGGCCGCGCGCTGGCTCAAGCAGGCCGCCGAAGCCGGCGACGCCGAGGCCCAGTACCGCTACGCCATGCTGCTCAAGCAGGGCCGCACCGAGGAGACCGACGGCCCCGAGCAGGCCGTGGCCTGGCTGCGCAAGGCCGCCGAGCAGGGGCATGAAGCCGCGAAGAAGGCTGTCGCGCCCTGACCCCGCGCGGCGCCCGCCCAGGCGCCGCTTCTCTCTTTCGACGAGGTTCGAGATGTCATCCGATTCCGCCTTCCCCCTGACCGCCGTGACCCTCGCCCGCCGCCACCTGCTGGCCCTGACAGCCGGCGGCGCCATGCTGCCGATGTCCGTGTGGGCGCAGGCCAGGCGCCCGCTGCTGATCGACGGCAAGACCACCTTGTTCCAGCGCGTGCTGACGCGCCCCGGCGCCGCGCTGGCACCCAGCCCCGGCGGCGCGGCCGGCAAGCCGCTGGAGCCGTTCAGCGCGTTCTTCGTCTACGAGCGCCAGGAGCAGGGTGGCAAGGGCTGGCTGCTGGTGGGCGGTGGCAGCGACGGCAAGACCGCCGGCTACCTGCCCGAAGCCGACACCGTGCCCTGGCGCCACACCATCACGCTGGCCTTCGCCACGCCCGGCAACCGCGAGCGCGTGCTGTTCTTCCGCGAGCGCGACGGCCTGACTAAGTTCATCAACGCCGACAACGCCGCGGCCGAGTCGCAGCGCCTGGCCAAGGAGATCGCGGCCAAGGGCACGCTGGGCCCCACGCACGCCGTGATCGCGGCCGAGCCCGAGAAGTACGTCGACCTCAAGAGCCAGTTCTACCTGCTGCCGGTGCTGGAAGCCTCCACCGTGCTGCTGAACTCGGGCAACAAGACGCGCGTCGTCAAGGTGGCCTCGGTCACGCGCGACGTACCGGCCGCGGCCGGTGCGCCCGCCACGCCGGCGTCGGGCCCCGACGCCGGCATCGCCAACTTCAACTCTGCCGTGGTCTTCGTGATCGACGCCACCTCGTCGATGCAGCCCTACATCGACCGCGCCTCCAAGGCGCTGGAAGAAGTGCTGCGCCAGGCCGAGGACGCCAAGGTGCTCAACCGCATCCGCTTCGGCCTGGTCGCGTTCCAGGACGACCCGGCCAAGACCAAGGGCGTGGACTACCTCTCCAAGATCTTCGTCGACCCCTCGCAGAACGCGAGCCGCGCGCAGTTCATGGCCGCCATGGGCACGCTCAAGGCCACCAAGTCGTCCACCCGTGCCTACGCCGAGGACGCCTATGCCGCCATCGACGAGTCGCTGCGCAAGATCAACTGGCAGAACTATGGCGGCCGCTACATCGTGTTCATCAGCGACGCCAGCGCGCGCGAAGGCGGCTCGCCGCTGGCCGCCACCAAGCTGTCCACCGACCAGGTGCGGCTGCAGGCGCAGGAGCGCAACGTCGCCATCTACGCGCTGCACCTGAAGACCAAGGAAGGCGAGAAAGACCACGCCGTGGCCGAGGCGCAATACAAGCGCCTGTCGGCCTGGCACGGCCGCGCGCCGCTGTACTTCCCGGTCGAGGCCGGCGACGCGTCGCGCTTCGAGGGCGACGTGCGCAACATGGCCAAGGCGCTGGTCGAGCAGGTCAAGTCGCCCGAGAAGGCGCTGGCCGCGCCCGCCAAGGGCAAGGGCGACGCCGTGCAGGACAGCGTGGACGCCGTGGGCCGCGCCATGGTGCTGGCCTACCTGGGCCGCCAGCAGGGCGTGAAGTCGCCGCCCATGTTCGAGGCCTGGGCCAGCGACCGCGACGTGCGCAACCGCGAGCTGCCCGCCTTCACCGTGCGCGTGCTGCTGACCAAGAACCAGCTGTCCGACCTGCAGGCCACGCTGCGCTCGGTGCTGGCCGCCGGCGAGAAGGGCCAGCTCGACCCGGGCAGCTTCTTCGACCAGCTGCGCAGCGCCGCCGTGGCCATGGGCCGCGACCCGAGCAAGCTGGGCCAGGGCAAGGCCAAGTCGCTGGAGCAGTCCGGCCTCATGGGCGAGTACCTGGACGGCCTGCCCTACCAGAGCCCGCTGATGTCCATGGACCTGCGCACCTGGACCGACATGGGCGTGGGCCGCTCGCAGGAGCTGCTGGACGGCGTGCGCTCCAAGATCGCGCTGTACCAGCGCTTCCACGACGACGTGGACCGTTGGGTCAAGCTCAACCCGGCCGCCGCCGATGGCGACCGCGTCTATCCCGTGCCCATCGACTCGCTGCCCTGAGTGGGATGCCGCAGGTCCTGCACGTCCAAGGCCTGGTCTACCGCCGCCCCGGCCCGGGCGGCGATGCGGGCTTTGCGATGCAGGTCGACGCGCTGTCGCTGGCCGCAGGCGAGGTCGTCGGCGTGGTCGGCCCCTCGGGCTGCGGCAAGAGCACACTGATCGACCTGCTGGCCCTGCTGCGCCGGCCCACCGAGGTCGGCCGGCTGGAGATCACCGGCGTGGACGCCGCCGCGCTGTGGCGCAGCGGCACGCCAGACGCCTGCACGGCCCTGCGCGCGCGGCACATCGGCATCGTGCTGCAGACCGGCGGGCTGCTGCCCAGCCTGTCGGTGCGCGAGAACATCCTGTTGTCGCAACGTCTGCTGGGCCGGCTCGACCTGGGCTGGGCCGACGCGCTGCTGGCGCGCCTGGACCTGGCCGGCCTGGGCCAGCGCCTGCCCGCGCAGCTGTCCATCGGCCAGCGCCAGCGCGTGGCCATCGCACGCGCGCTGGCACACCGGCCGCAGCTGGTGCTGGCCGACGAGCCCACGGCCTCGCTGGGCGTGGACCACGCACCCGCCGCGCTCGACCTGCTGCTGTCGCTGGCCGCCACCAGCGGCGCCGCGCTGCTGCTGGTCAGCCACGACCTGGCCCTGCTGCGCGCCAAGGGCGTGCCGCTGCGCCATTGCAGCGTGCAGGCCGGCGTCGTGCGCCTGGAGGCCGCATGACGACGCGACTGCGCTGGGGCCAGCTGCTGCGCCTGGCCGCCGCCGACCTGTGGCACGAGCGCTGGCTGGCCTTTTGCGCCGCCTGCGTGCTGGCCGCTACGCTGGCGCCGCTGGGCACGCTGTGGGGGCTGGAGCGCGGCGTGATCGGCGCGCTGATCGAGCGCCAGGACCAGGACCCGGTCATGCGCCAGGTGCTGCCCGAAGCCAGCGGCGGCCAGCGCTACGACGCCGCCTGGTTCGCGCGCGTGGCGCAGTGGCCGGGTGTCAGCTTCGTCATGCCCAACACCCGGGCCATCGCCAACCAGGTCGAGCTGTACGCCGATGGCGCCGACGCCCCCCAGCGCGTGGACCTGCTGCCCACCGCCGCGGGCGACCCGCTGCTGGGCCGCGCGCCCGTGCCCACCGGCCGCACGCTGCTGCTGAGCCAGCCGGCCGCGCAGCGCCTGCGCGTGGCCGCCGGCCAGAGCGTGCGCGTGGCGCTGGAGCGCCAGCGCGAGGGCAACACCGAGCGCGCCGTCGTCGCGCTGCAGGTGGCCGCCGTGCTGCCGCCGGCCCAGCTCGATGCCATGGCCGCGCTGGCCTCGCTGCCGCTGCTCGAATCGGTGCAGGCCTGGCGCGACGGCTACACGGTCGAAGGCTTCGATGGGCAGGGCGCCGGCCTGGCGCCCGCGGCCGAGGTCTACCCGCTGTTCCGGCTGTACGCGGCCTCGATCCGCGACGTCGCGCCGCTGGCCGCGCGGCTGGAGTCCGAGGGCATTTCCACCTACACCCGCGTGCGCGAGATCGGTGCCACGCTGGGCCTGCAGGCCAACCTGCGCACCGTGATCGCGCTGGTCGGCGTCATCGCGGCCGTGGGCGCCACCGTGGCGCTGGCCGCGATGCAGATCGCCACCGTGCGCCGCAAGCGCCGCGAATACGCGCTGCTCAAGCTCACCGGCCACGGCCGGGCCTGGCTCATGGCCTTGCCCTGCCTGCACGCGCTGGCCGTGGCCCTGGTCGGGGGGCTGCTGGCGCTGGCCTGTTACGGGGCCACGGCCACCGCCATCAACCTGCATTTCGCCTCGCACCTCTCGGGTGGCGAGGCCGCCGTGCGCCTGGGGCTGGGCGACATGGCCGCCGGCGTGCTGGCCGGTGTCGTGATTTCCGTGTTGCCGGCGCTCTGGGGCGCCTGGCGCGCATCGCATGTGGAGGCTGCCGATGAGTTACGTGAACAGTAAGAGTAAGACAACCCCCCCCAGTCTGCGCGCTGCGCGCTCCGCCAACCCCCCCCTGCTGCGCGGGGGGGGCGCACCCAGCGGCCTGGCAGAGCCAGTTCCGCGGGTGCCCTGGCATGGCCTGCTTCGCGGTCTTCGGATGGGCGGGGCGGTGGCGGGGCTGGCGTTGATGTCCAGCGCCTGGGCGCAGACGCCCTGGCCGGCCAACCTCGTCAACCCGCAGGCCAGCCCCGACGACCTGTCGCTGCCCATGCCCTGCGGCGGCGCCATGGTGTTCCGGCGCGTGAACATCCCGAGTGCCGACGCGCTGGACGACCGGCGCGTGCAGCTGGGCGGCGCCGAGCCGCGCTTCGCCTATGCCGAGAACCCGCGCAGCGACTACGTGGGCGGCGGTTTCGTCGACACCAAGACCAAGAACCAGCGCTACTACCTGATCGGCAAATACGAGGTCACGCAGCTGCAGTTCGATGCGCTGGCCGACAAGTGCCCCACCGCCAGCGCAGAAGGCCGCATGCCCAAGACCGGCGTCACCTGGGCCGAGGCGGTCTACTTCTCGGGCCGCTACGCCGAGTGGCTGGCCAAGAACGCCGCCGCCAAGCTGCCCACCGAAGACGGCGCGCCCGGCTTCGTGCGCCTGCCGACCGAGGCCGAGTGGGAATTTGCCGCGCGCGGCGGCGTGGCCGTGACGCCGGCCGTGTTCGAGCAGCCCGCCTTCCCGATGCCCGAGGGCGCGCAGCGCTACGCCTGGTTCGCCGGCACCGACTCGTCGAACAACGAGCTCAATGCCATCGGCCTGCTCAAGCCCAACCCGCTGGGCCTGCACGACATGCTGGGCAACGTCGGCGAGTTCGTGCTCGACCCCTACCGGCTCAACAAGCACTCGCGCCTGCACGGCCAGGCCGGTGGCGCCATGGTCAAGGGCGGTGACTACCGCACCGGCCAGGCCGAGCTGCGCAGCGCCGCGCGCGCCGAGTTCGTGCCCGTGGACAAGGCCGGCGAGCGGCGCGACAAGACCACCGGCCTGCGCCTGGTGCTGGTGCCGGCCTCGCTGCCCAGCGCGGCGCGGCTGCAGTCGGTGCAAAAGCTCTGGACGGGCCTGGCCAGCACCGCATCGGGCACGGCGCAGGCGCTGGCCGACCCGGTCAAGGAAGTCGAGGCTCTGGCCAAGGCCACGACCGACCCGGCGCTCAAGACGCGGATCGAAGGCGTGGGCACCGTCATCAAGGCCAACATCCAGGCGCGCAACGAGCAGCGCGACCGCTCGGCCAAGAGCGAGATCCGCGTGGGCGCCTACCTGGCGCGCAAGGTCATGGAAGACGCGGGCCGCATCGGCAAGCAGGAGGCCGTGCTCAAGGCGCTGTCCGAGGCCGCGAAGAAGGATGTGCAGGCCAGCATCAGCAGCAATAAGGAAAACCTGGACGCCACCCTGGACTACATGATTGACACCCTGAAACAGATCGGCTTAGATTTCCCCGTGGCGACGACCGCGACCCAGGGCGAGTTGCTCAAGCGCGAATTCGAGGCCCGGTCGGTGCCGGGCTACGGCCCGCTGGTGGACCTGGTCGTCAAGTACAGCCAGGGCGCGCGCAGCGGCAAGCCGGTCGACAAGCCGGCCCTGCTGGCGGAACTCAATTCCATCGAAGCAAAGGTCAGCAAGAAATGAACGCCTCACTCTTTCCGCGCCGCGCCACGCAGGCCATCGCGCTGGCCGTGGCACTGTCGCTGGCCGGCTGCGAGACCATGCCCAGCATGCCCGGCTTCGGCAACCAGAACCAGGTGCCGCTGACGGCCGCCGAGCAGCAGATGCAGCAGGACGAGTCGCGCTTCAACGACACCGTGATCTCCGGCGTGCTGACCGGCGCCCTCACCGGCGCGCTGGTCGGCGGGCTGGGTGCACTGGCCCTGGGCGGCAACAGCAAGAACGCGCGCAACGCGGCCATCGGCGGCGCCGTGGTCGGCGCCACGGCGCTGGGCGTGGACGCCTACGTCACGGCCAAGAAGGAACAGGCCGGCCGCCAGCAGGTGCGCGCCGCGCAGGCGGCCGCCGCCGACGTGCGGCAGGACAGCGCCAAGCTGCAGAGCTACCTCGACAGCTCGGGCCGCGTGCTGGCCGAAGGCCGCTCGCGCCTGGCCAGCCTGCAGCGCGATGTGGCCGCCAAGAAGCTCAGCGCCGAGGAGGTGCAGCAGGCGCGTGCACGCGAAGAACGCAACATCGCCTCGATGAACCAGACCTTGAACCAGGCGCGCAAGACGCGCGACCAGTACATCGAGGCGTCCGGCAAGCTGACCGACACGCCGCAGAACAAGCGCGACCTGGACAACGAGATTCGTCGCATGAACCAGCAGATCGCCCAGCTCGAGAACAACGTGCAGGCCTACAACCAGGCACTGGCGGTGTCCAAGGCATGAGGAGCACCACGATGCCACGCCGTACCCCGCTGCCCATCCTGACCCTTGCGGTCCTGCTGTCCGGCTGCGCCGGCAACGCCTACCTGGACGCCAAGCGCAACACCGCGGCGGGCGGCAAGATGGACCAGGACATCGCCGCGTCGCAGGCCGACCTGGACCGCGCCCGCGCGCAGAACGCCAGCTTGCAAAGCGCCACCGCCAACCGCCAGGCCGAGATCGACCGCGACAAGCGCCGCGTGGCTTCTCTTGAGTCCGACCTGCGCAAGCAGGACGCCACGCTGGCCGCCGCGCTGAAGTCGGGCAAGGTCACCAAGGCGAGACATGCAGAGCTCAAGAAACAGCTCGACCAGTTGAAAGGCGACACGCAAAGCGCCGAGCTCGACGCCCAGCGGCTGGCGATGGCGAAGACGCCCGATGCCCAGGCCACTGCGGCCAAGGAGAAGCAGCTGCAGGACCTGGAGAAGCGCAAGAAGGGGCTGGAGGACGCGCTGGCCGCGATGGCGCGCTGAGCCCGCCGCAGGCGCCAGCCTACTGCGGCTTGGCCGGCGTGCACAGGCCGAGGATGCGCTCCTGCTGCGAGCAGTCCTTGGCTGGCTTCGGTGCCGCAGTCCATGCCGGCTTGCCCTTGCCGGCGATGCACGCGCGGACCTCCCAGGCCGTCGCCGGGTAGTAGAACCAGCCGCGGCCCAGATCGGGCAGCGCCATCTCCACCTCCCGCCATTTCGGGTGCCCCTTTTCCTGCAGCGTGGAGAAGTTCTGGCACAGCGAACGCACCATGTTGCGCAGGTGGTTCTCGGTGTCCTTGAGCTGGAAGTCGTAAGTCACCAGGAAGGCCTTGACGGCCAGGCCCGGGATATCCGCCGTCAGCAGGTTCGGGTAGTTCCTGGCCCGGACGTTGGCTGCGAAATAGGTCTTGAGCACCGTGGCGCTGGTCGCATGGTTGGGGTCGAACTTGAGCAGCTTGATGAGCTGGCGCGATTCGGGCTTCATGTCCACGAGCAGCTTGGCAGGCTGGCCTGCCACGACCGCGACCACGTCCACCGTCTTGTCGGTCACCAGCTTGGCCAGCGCCTCCTCGTTGGACAGGTAGCTGGTGCCTTGCTGCGGCATCGCCGTGCCGAACATCAGGCGGTACAGCGTGGCCGAAGTCAGTGCGGTGCCGCTCCCGGATTCGCCTGCATTGATCTTGGCATTCTGGATCTCGTGGATATGGTTCAGCTCCGAGTCGGCCCGGACGATGAAATAGATTTCCTCGTTGTACAGCGGCATGACCACCCGCAGCGGCCGGATCATGTCGCGGGCTTCCGCATTGCCGCCCGCGGCAATGTCCAGAAAGGCCTGGTAGACGTCCGATTGCACCAAGGCCAGCTTGACGCCCGATTCATAACGCAGGCGCCGCACGTTTTCTGCCGATCCTGCCGATGGCAAGGCCTCGAGCTTGATGTTCGCCGTGGGCGCAACGAACTGGGCGAGGTCGGCGCCGATCTTGATGTAGGTGCCCCGCTCCGACGCCGTGACGATCTTGTACTCGACTGCCGCGGCTGCGGGGTTTTGCAAGAGCAGCGCCGCCATCAGCAGCGTGCATGCGATCAGTTTGTTCATCTCAAGGCCTCTCCTGTGGCGTTTGCGGAATGCACAGCCCCAGTGTCGCGACGGCTGGCGGGCACTTTTCATCGACCGGCAGGTTGGTTCGTGCAGTGGGCGCAGCGTCGGCAGTCGGCGCCGGAGCGGGCGTTCTTTCCAGTGGATTCGGCATGGCCGGCGGCGTTGGCACCGTGTCTGCAGGCTTCAATGCGGCGCCCATGCCGGCCACCGCGCTCGGTGCTGGCGTTGCTGCCTGCGGCTGGCTTGGCGGTGGCGCGGGCTGTGCACCGTGCCCACGGTAGAAATACACCGCCACCGCAGCGATGGCCACGAGCAGCAAGCCCAGGACAGCGCCGGCAGTGATGCGCTGCGAGGGGGCGGCGGTGGCAGACCGATGCGGCAACAGGACTTCGTACACGTGCTGCTGGCCGGGCTGCGCGAACGCCAGCCCGGCATGGAGGTGCGCGGCGGCGGATTCCACGATGCCCGGGTGCTTGGGCTGCAGGTAGCTCACTTCCTTGTGCACGACGGCTGGCGCGGACGGGACATCCAGTCGCGGTGCAACGGGCAATGAAAACTTGGCGCCGCATTTGTAGCAATTCGTCGCAGTGCGCAAATCCACCGCGTCGCAACGCTCGCAGGGTTGCAGGTTCAACTGCCCGTCACAGCGTTGGCAATAGTCTGCATCCACCGGATTCACGTGCTGGCAGAAGAGGCACTGCAGGCTGGGGTTGTGCGACATCTTGGTTGGGCGACGAGGGGGATCGTCGAAGAAGTTGCTTTGGTGCTCTTGTGCTTCAGATTCTGCATGCCGAGCGCGGGCGCACGGACGCCAACCCATCTTAGGTCAACACCTCGCACCTTTCGCTGCTCCTCAACCCGAACCGCCACGGCCACCGCTGCAAGCGCACGGAACTCGAAAGGTCCGCACGTGGCCTCACGGCCGCGAGCAGTTCGCCGGCCCCATCGCCTCCTGGCTGGCCTGCCGCGTCATGGCCGCCACTTCGTCCGCATTGCGTGCCGTGAACACGCGGCCGCGGCCGATCTGGGCGACGCAATTGCCCGCGCCGGTGCCGGTGATGTCGACCACGTTGATCTTCAGATGCGGCTTGGCGCGCATGAGGGCGGCGGCTTCGGCGCAGGGGTCGCGGCCGCAGCTTTCGCGGCCGTCGGTGACGACGACCATCAACGCCTCGCGCTTCACGCCGTCCACCATGCGGCCGGCCCTGGCGATGCCGTCGGCCAGCGGCGTGCCGCCGCGCGGCTGGATGCCCTGGACGATGCCCGCCAGTTCGCCACGACGGCCGGGTGGATAGAAGCCGGCGCTGCGCGCAGCCGGGCAGTCCTCCACCAGCACCAGGCCGATGTTGGCGTCCGACGGTGCGCGGCGCACCATGGTCAGGGCCGCCTGGCGGGCGGCGGTCATGCGGGTCGGCTCGCGCCGCACGCGGTTGATGTCGATGCCGGGCACGGCCTGGCCCAGGCCGAACTGGCGCATCATGCCGCGCATCGCGTCCAGCTGCGCCAGTTGCCGGATCTCCTCGTCGGAGGCGTTCAGGCTGAAGCCCATGGAGCCGGAGGCGTCGAAGACCAGCGCGAGCTCGGGCGCCAGCTCCGCCGGGCGCTGGCCGGGGCACATGTTCTTGGCTTCCTTGATGAGGTTGTCGCTGCAGTGCGTCTTCAGGGCCTCGGTGATGTCCTGGCGCAGCGGCGCGGCGCGCGGGTCCTTGGCGCGCAGCAGCGCGTCCTTGGACAGGCGCTGCAGGTCGGCGCAGTTGCGGCCGGCGCCGGCCACGCGCTTCTTCAGTGCGTCGTAGGGGTCGGCCTTGGGCGCCTCGGCCTGGGAGACCGGCGGCTCGGGCTCGCTGGCGGCCGCGACCGGGGCGCTGGCCTCGGGCTCCGGTGCGCTGGCCGCCGCCACGGGCGGCTCGGGCGACGGGCGCACGCACATGAACTGGGGCGCCTGGGCTTTCTTGCGGGCGATCTCGTCTTCGAGCGCCTTGTTGCGTGCCTGGGCTTCGCCGAGCCTGGCGCTGAGGTCGTCGGCCGGGGCGGCCTGGTCCTGGCAGCCGCGCAGGCCGAAGAACAGCAGCGCGGCGAGCAGCGGCAACAGCAGCAAGGCCCAGAGCCAGCGGCGCCTGGCGGGTGGCGCGGCGGATGGGGCTGCAGCGGCGGCTGCCGTGCCTGCGGCCGGCTCCAGGCTTTTGATGGCGGCGTCCATGGCTGGGTCGGGCGCTGCGGCGGCCGCAGCCGGCACTGCCGCGGCGGCGGCTGGAGCAGGTGCCGCGGCAGGCGGCGCCACCGGGGGCACGGGCGGCTGGGCCGCGTCCGCATGGCCCCACAGCACCAGCACCGGTTTGCCCCCCACGCTGTAGAGCCAGTCGCCAGACGGCAGCTGCGCGGCGCGCTCGATCATCTGGCCGACCATCTGCGCCGCCGAGCCCTCTGCCGCCAGCTGCTGGCCCAGGCCGCGGATGTCGTTCAGCAGGCGCTGCGCGCGCTTGTCCAGCTTGTCGCGCTCTTCCGGCGGCAGGGTCGAGGCCAGCACCGCATCGCCGCTGAGGGCCGTGCTCCAGGCCACGCCCTCGGCATCGGGCTTGGGGCTGGCCAGCAGGTCGCCATGTGCCTGGCCCAGCCGGCTGCGCAGGATGTTGACGATCTGTTCATGCGAGGCCAGCAGGGACCGGCCATGGACCTCGAGGGCGAAGCCTGCAGTGCGCGGCGTGTAGAGAAGGCGTTGCGGCACGAGATTCCTTGGCGTGAACGGGCCGCGACGACTGTAGCGTGGCGCTGCGCGTTTCGGCAAATTTCAGGCCAGCGCGCGCCTAGGCCCTGTCGGCCTGCACCTACAGGGCCTGCGCACCGGGGCCGACGGCACCGAAAGGCCGCTGCGCCCAACAATGCATCTCGTCACCCCGTCGTGCAGCACCCATCCGCGGCTCTCTCTCGTGGTGTGTTGTCGCCCCGTCTCGCCGCAGGGAGTATCCATGCAGACCTTCGCCTGGCAGGCGCCCGCGCAAGCGACGGCGACCCTGCCGACTCCGACATCGACCGCCACCTCGCACCGCCAGGCCCACGTGATCCGCCGACTGCGCGAAGCACTGTTCGAGCTCCAGTGCGCGCCCGAGCCGGACCCCGACGCCATCGACAGCCTGATGCGCCGCCTGGCGCGCGTGCGCGCACGTTGCGCGCGGGACCATGCACGGGACTGAGGTGAGCGCGCCCGGCTGGAGAGCAGACTTCGCCTAGACGCCGGCCGGCTGCGCCATCGCACAGCGCATCGCCTTGCGCCCGTCCCGGGCGACAGGGCAGGTCTCAGGAACCGTGGACAATCGCATGTTCCTGGCGTTCGGCGCCGCGTGCACATCCAACTGGAGCTCCCCATGACCTATCCCAGCACCCAACTCTTCATTGCAGGTGAGTGGCAAGACGCCGCCGATGGCCGCAGCCTGGCCGTGTTCAATCCCGCCACGGGCAAGGAGATCGGCCGCGTCGCGCATGCCGGCGTCCCCGACCTGGACCGTGCCCTGGCCGCCGCGCAAAAAGGCTTCGAAGTCTGGCGCGACATCCCCGCCGCCGAACGCGCCAAGACCATGCGCCGCGCCGCCGCGCTGATGCGCGAGCGCGCAGGCGAGATCGCCGCCGTGCTGACGCAGGAAAACGGCAAGCCGCTGCCCGAAGCCAAGGGCGAGGCCATGGCCGCCGCCGACATCATCGAGTGGTTCGCCGACGAAGGCATGCGCGTGTACGGCCGCATCGTGCCCTCGCGCGGCAACCTGGCCGTGCGCCAGCTGGTCGTGAAAGACCCGGTCGGCCCCGTCGCCGCATTCACGCCCTGGAACTTCCCGATCAACCAGGTGGTGCGCAAGCTGTCGGCCGCGCTGGCCACCGGCTGCTCCATGCTCATCAAGGCGCCCGAGGAAACGCCGGCCGGCCCGGCCGCGCTGATCCGCGCCTTCGCCGACGCCGGCCTGCCATCTGGCGTGGTCGGCCTGGTCTACGGCAACCCGGCCGAGATCTCCAGCTACCTGATCCCGCACCCCGTGATCCGCAAGGTCACTTTCACGGGCTCCACGCCGGTCGGCAAGCAGCTGGCCGCGCTGGCCGGCCAGCACATGAAGCGCGTGACCATGGAGCTGGGCGGCCATGCCCCGGTCATCGTCTGCGAAGACGCCGACATCCAGCTGGCCGTCAAGGCCGCCGGCGCCGCCAAGTTCCGCAACGCCGGCCAGGTCTGCATCTCGCCCACGCGCTTCCTGGTGCACAGCAGCGTGCAGAAGGAGTTCGGCGAAGCGCTGACCGCCTACGCGCGCGGCCTGAAGGTGGGCGACGGCCTGGCCGAGGGCACGCAGATGGGCCCGCTGGCCAACCCGCGCCGCGTGACGGCCATGGCCGAGTTCACGCAGGACGCCGTCCAGCAGGGCGCCACGCTGGCGCTGGGCGGCGAGCGCATCGGCGACTCCGGCAACTTCTGGCAGCCCACGGTGCTGACCGATGTGCCGCTGTCGGCCAAGGTGTTCAACGACGAGCCCTTCGGCCCCATGGCCGCCGTGCGCCCCTTCGACAAGCTGGAAGACGCGATCGCCGAGGCCAACCGCCTGCCGTTCGGCCTGGCCGGCTACGCGTTCACGCGCTCGCTGAAGAACGCGCATGTGCTCACGCAACGCGTCGAGGTCGGCATGCTGTGGATCAACCAGCCCGCCACGCCCTCGGCCGAGCTGCCGTTCGGTGGCATCAAGGACTCGGGCTACGGCTCCGAAGGCGGCCCGGAGGCACTGGAGGCCTACCTGAACACGCGCGCGGTGTCCATCACCAACGTGTGATGCGCGCGTTCGTGTGCCGCGGCCTGCGACGGGCCGCCTGGCTGGCGGCGATGCCAGCCGCCGCGCTGGCCGCCGGCCCCAACGAAGCCGGCCCCGATGTGGATGCCGGCCTGAACCCGGGCACCAGCCGCCCCTTGTGGGAGCTGGGTGTGGGCGTGGCCGGCCTGCGCCTGCCCGACTACCGGGGCGCCGACCAGAGCCGCAACTACCTGCTGCCCCTGCCCTACATCGTCTACCGCGGCAGCTGGTTCAAGGCCGACCGCGACGGCGCGCGCGCCGTGCTGGTGGACAGCGAGCGCATCAAGATGGACGTGAGCCTGGCGGCCTCGGCCCCGGCGCGCAGCAAGGACAACGACGCGCGGCGCGGCATGCGCAACCTCAAGGGCCTGGCCGAGATCGGCCCCAACCTGAACCTGGAGCTGGCCAGGTCCGTGCCCGGCCGCTGGAAGGTGGACCTGCGCCTGCCCGTGCGTGCCGCGTTCACGCTGGAGAAATCTCCGCGCTTCGTGGGCACCACCTTCTCGCCCCACCTGAACCTGGACCTGGCCGGCGTGGCCGGCAACTGGAACGTCGGCATGCTGACCGGCCCGGTGTTCGGCGACAGCCGCTACCACCGGCATTTCTACGGTGTGGGCGCCGCCGATGCGACGGCCGTTCGGCCCGCCTACGACGCGCGCGGCGGCTACGGCGGCTGGCAGGCGCTGGCCTCCACCTCGCGCCGCTTCGGCAACACCTGGGTCGGCGCCTTCGTGCGCTACGACCGGCTCGATGGTGCGGCCTTCGACGACAGCCCGCTGATGCGGCGCAAATCGGCCCTGGCCTTCGGGCTGGGGGTGTCATGGATCCTGGCAACCTCCTCCGAGCGGGTCGCGAGCAACGATTGAGGCTGGAGCGTTTTGGGGGACCTGCGACAACGTTGGCTGAAGAGGCGCGTCCGCCGCGCCGATGGCGCCGGGTGCTGAGCATGCTGCGCCGCGCCTGGCAGTGCACGCTGTTCTATCTGCTGCTGGCGCACCTGGGCGCCATGTCGCTGACCTGGAACCTGGTCTGCCTGGTGCTGTACCCGCTGCTGCCGCGCGGCCAGGGCACGGTGGTCGGCCGTGCCGCCATCTCCTCGGTGTACCGGGGCTTCTGGGCCTGCGCGCAATGGCTGGGGCTGATGCGCGTGGACGACCAGGCGCTCGATGCGCTGGCGCGCGACCAGGGCCTGATCATCGCCGCCAACCACCCCAGCATGCTGGACGCGATGCTCATCATCGCGCGCGTGCCACGCGGCATCTGCATCATGCGCGCCAGCCTGATGCGCAACCCGTTCCTGGGCGCGGGCGCCCGCATGGCGCGCTACATCCGCAACGACCCGCCGCGCGGCATGATCCGCGGCGCCGTCCAGAACCTGCGCGCGGGCGGCCAGCTGGTGCTGTTCCCCGAGGGCACGCGCACCATCGCCCCGCCGGTCAACCCGTTCCGGCCCGGCATCACGCTGATGGCGCATATGGCGCAGGTGCCGATCCAGACCGTCATCATCGAGGCCGACACGGCCTACCTCGGCAAGGGCTGGCCGATCTGGCGCGCGCCACAGTTCCCCATGCATTTCAGCGTGCGCCTGGGCCAGCGGTTCGCGCCGGAGGCCGACCACATGGGGTTGCTCAAAAGGCTGGAAACGTACTTCGCCGAGGAGCTGAAGTGAAACCTTCGACGACGCATGTGCTGCTGATCCCCAGCTACAACACCGGCCCCAAGGTCTACGAGACCGTGGCCGCCGCGCGCGCGCAATGGGGCCCGGTCTGGGTCGTCACCGACGGCAGCACCGATGGCACGCCCGCCGGCCTGCAGGCCATGGCCGCGAG
This sequence comes from Pseudorhodoferax sp. Leaf267, assembly GCF_001422405.1. Classification (GTDB taxonomy): domain Bacteria; phylum Pseudomonadota; class Gammaproteobacteria; order Burkholderiales; family Burkholderiaceae_C; genus Pseudorhodoferax. The sequence goes on along the minus strand of NZ_LMMV01000027.1, from coordinate 97,777 downwards.
CGATCCGGGCCTGGTCGTCCTCGTGCTGCCGGCCAACGTCGGCAAGGGCGCCGCCTTGCTGCACGGCCTGCAGCGTGCGCAGCAGGCCGGCTTCACGCATGCGCTGACCATGGACTCGGACGGCCAGCACCCGGCGGCGCTGATCCCCGCCTTCATGCAGGCCTCCATCGCCCGGCCCGAGACCATGGTGCTGGGCCGACCCGTGTTCGACGCCTCCGCGCCACTGCTGCGCGTGCGCGGCCGGCGCGTGTCGAACTGGTGGACCGACCTGGAGACGCTGGGCGCCGGGATCGCCGATTCGCTGTACGGCTTTCGTGTCTACCCCATCGCCGACCTCATCGCCGTGATGCGCCGCCAGCCCTGGATGCGCCGCTTCGACTTCGACACCGAGGCCGTCGTGCGCCTGGCCTGGCGCGGCGTCAAGCCGGTCAACCTCGATGCGCCGGTGAAGTACCTCACGGCCGAGGAGGGCGGCGTCTCGCACTTCCGCTACGGCCGCGACAACGCGCTGCTCAGCTGGATGCACCTGCGCCTGATGCTCGAGTTCGCACTGCGCCTGCCGCTGCTGCTGTGGCGCCGTGCCACGCAGCGCCCACCGTTCCAGCCATGAGGCTGCCGCCTCGCGCGCCCTGGCGGGCCGAGCTGGCCTTGCGTGCGCGCGAGCTGTTCTGGCTCAAGCTGCTGGGCACCACGCTGTGGACCACGGTGTTCTTCGTCGGCTACTTCCACCTGCTGCGCCACCCGGCCCATCCGGTCACCGTGATGCCGCTGACCTGGCTGGACGCGCTGGTGCCGTTCCAGCCCGCAATGCTCGTGCCCTACCTGTCGCTGTGGCTCTACATCGGCGTGGCACCGGGCCTGCAGCGTGGCTTCTGGCCGCTGGCCGTCTACGGCCTGTGGATGACGGCGCTGCTCCTCACCGGCCTGGCCATCTTCTACTTCTGGCCGACCGCCGTGCCGCCGCTGGCCATCGACCGCTCCGGCCACCCCGGGTTCGCACTGCTGGAGGGCGTGGACGCCAGCGGCAACGCCTGCCCGTCCATGCACGTGGCGGCCTCGGTGTTCACGGCCGTGCGGCTGCACGCCGTGCTGCGCGAGATCGGTGCGCCGGCCCTGTGGCGGCTGGCCAATCTGGTCTGGGTGCTGCTGATCGCCTGGTCCACCATGGCCGTGCGCCAGCATGTGGCGCTGGACGTGCTGGGCGGCGTGCTGCTGGGCCTGGCGTTTGCTTGGCCGTCCCTGCGCTGGCGGCCTGCCAGCGGCTATCATCCGCGTCCGCCGTCGACCACACCACCATGAGTTCACTGACCGCCCTGCAGGAGCTGATCCACAGCAAGTTCGGCATCGATCCGGCCACGCTGGACCCGGACGCCTCCATGCGCGAGAAGGGCTTCGACTCGCTGGCCCTGGTCGAATTCCTGTTCGCGGTCGAAGACCAGTTCGGCATCTCGGTGCCGGACGAGTATTCCAGCATCGACACCCTGGCCCAGCTGGCCGAAGTCGTCGACAAGCTGGTGGCCGCCAAGCAGCCGGCGGTGTGATGCGCGCCGCGCCGGGCCGCCCCGAGCAAGCGCGATCCTGCTCGGCGGGGCAGGCCGCGGGCCGAAAGGTGCACCCATGAATGCCGTCGTCACCGGCCTGGGCGTGGTGTCGCCGCACGGCCAGGACGCAGGCGCCATGTTCGACGCGCTGTTGCGAGGCCAGTCCGCCATCGCCCCCGTGTTTCCTGAACTGCCCAAGCCGGCCTGCGCTGCCACGGTCGAGTTCGACCCGCTCCAGTGGTTCACCAAGCTGCAGTTGGCCGGCGTGGACCGCGTGAGCCAGCTCGCCGTGGCGGCTGCCGAACTGGCCGTGCGCGACGCCGGCGTGCTGGGCGATGTCGAGCCCGAGCGCCTGGGCGTCTACGCCGGCTGCGGCATGGGCGGCGCCGCCGCGCTGGAGGCCGCCTACCGCGGTGGCGGCCGCGTGCCCCCGCTGACCATCCCGGCCTTCATGCCGAACGCGCCCGCCGCACATGTCGCCATGCGCCAGCGCGTGCTGGGGCCGGTGCTGACCTATTCCGTGGCCTGTGCCTCCTCGGCCGTGGCGATTGCCGAAGCCGCCGCCGCCGTGCAGCGTGGCGACCTGGACGTGGCCATTGCCGGCGGCAGCGAGGCGCTGATCGTGCCCGGCGTGGTGCTGGCCTGGCAGGCCATGCACACGCTGGCCGCGTTCGAACCCGGCGAGGCCGCCAGCGCCGTCAAACCTTTCGCGGCCGACCGCAGCGGCTTCGCACTCGGCGAGGGTGCAGCCTTCGTCGTCATCGAATCGGCCGAGCGCGCCCGTGCACGTGGGGCCCGCCGCTACGCCAGAGTGGCGGGCTGGGGGCTGAGCAGCGACGCCACGCACCTGACCAAGCCCGACGCCGCCGGCCAGGTCCGCGCCTTGCAGGCCGCCCTGCGCCGCGCCGGCCTGGCGCCGCGCGATGTGGGCTACTGCAACGCCCATGGCACGGCCACGCGCATCGGCGACGTGGTGGAGTGCGAGGCGCTGGCCCAGGTCTGGGGCGACGCGCTGGACGGCCTGGCCGTCAGTTCGACCAAGGCGCTGCACGGCCATCTGCTGGGCGCGGCCGGCGCGCTGGAAGCCGTCATCACCATCCTGGCGCTGCAGCGCGGCCAGCTGCCGCCGAATGCCCACTGCGCCACGCCCGAGCCCACGTGTCGCGTGCCTCTGGTGCCGGCCGCTGGCGCTGCGGCGCCGGGCCTGTCGTCGGCGATCACCAACTCGTTTGCATTCGGTGGTACGAATGCTGTGCTGTTGTTCACACGAGACAGCACGAATTAGCGTCGCCGCCCGGCCAACTGATACGCGGCCAAGGGTTGTCAGTCAGGCGTCAGATTCAGGGCGGATGCTGCACTGCACCATGACTGCAAACCTGAACACGGCATTGCACTTGCACCTGGAGGATGTTCTCGGTGAACTCCATTACGCCCGCCGGATGGACAACCTGGGCCGGCTCGTCCATGTCACCTACTGGGACGTGCGGCGCTGGGCGCGCTCTGCGCACCGCGAGGCGCTGGCCAGCCGGGCTTCCGACCTGATCTGTGCCCAACCGCAACCCAGCCGCGCTGCATGCCTGGAAATCGTGGACGACATCATCCGCGAGCTGGAGCGCATCCAGAGCCAGTTCGAGGGTGAAGCCCAGGGCCAGGCCGGCGAAGGCTGTTCCGCCAGCGACCCCTACGCTGCGCGCTATGCGCTGAGCTGACACCGCGCCGACCCCTGCGGCGCGCCCGTCACCGCACCGCCCACTGGCCCGCAGCCCCTGCGGGCGAACAGTGCGTCAGCACCGTCCGATCCGGATGCTGCGGAGCTTCAGGCCGTGGCCAGCGCCGGTTCCGGGAACAGCAGATCGATCAGTGCCGGCGCCGCCTGCCGCTCGGCCATCACGGTGCGCAAGGCCTGCGTGGGCAACTGGGGATGCGCCAGCAGCGCGCGGTCCATGAGCTGCGCGGCCAGCTGGTGCAGCAGCTGCAGGTTGGCCTCCAGGCGCGCGCCGAATTGCGGCTCGTCCAACACGTCCGTCAGCCCGCGGTTCATCTCGGCGAACCACGGCAGACTGGCCTGGTCCAGCATGCGGCGCGGGCGGGCACCGTCGTCCACCTCGCTAAAGGCGCGCAGGAAGTCCTGCACCGCCACGTTCAGGCGGTGTGTCCAGGCCAGGTCGGGCTGCAGCCGGGCCATGGTCTGCACGTCGACCAGCTTGTTCTGGAAGAACAGCTGGCACATCACGCCCCAGTAGAAGGTGTAGTCCCACAGCACCTTGAGCGGCATCACCTCGGCGCTGTGGAAGATCGGGTACTGGCCGGTGTAGATCGGCAGCATGGCCTCGTACAGCGAGAAATAGATGCGCTCGTACATCGGCGCCAGCATGCCGACCGGGGCCTTGGCGCGGTCCTTGGCGATCATCTCGGTCACAAAGGTGTTGGAGATCGCGATGAAGTCGCCGCCCGGCGAATAGAACGGGTCCAGGAACAGCCCGGCCTCGCCCGTCAGCGCCCAGCGGTCGTTGCCGCTCCAGACCTTCTTGCAGCCGTACGAGAAGCGCTTGAAGAACGCGAAGTCCTGCAGGCCATCGCGCTTGGCATCCAGGTCGGCATACAGCTGCGGCTGGTGCACCTGGAACCAGTCCATGGCCTTGTCGAACGTGTTCATGCTCTCCAGCGGATGCAGCGCCGGGTCGGCCACGATGCCCACCGAATGCGAGCCCGAGGCCAGCGGGATCAGCCAGGCCCAGTAGCCCGCGCCCACGAGGTGATTGGTCGACAGCCAGCGGTTCGGCGGGTTGCAGCGGGCCAGCCATTCGGGGTCGTCCGTCCAGTCGGCCACATCCACGCGCCGGTCGATGCGGAACCACACGGCATGGGCGGCATGGTCGTTGAGCTGGGCCAGGTCGAGCTTGCGCTTGACGAGGCCGGCGCGGCCACTGGCGTCCACGAGCCAGTCGGCCGTCGCCTCGTGCGTCACCCCGTCGCGCTCGTAACGAACATGGTGCTGCGCGCCCCTGGCACCCAGCGTGAACTCGCGCACCAGCGCGCCGTCCTGGTGCTGCACGCCCAGGGCCTGCACCATCCCGGCCAGGTCGTTCTCCAAAATGCCGCGGTCCAGCTGGTAGCTGGCCGTGGGCAAAAAGGTGCTGGCGCCCAGCTCGGTGACCTGCGTGAGGTCGGGCGCGCCGTCGCTCCAGAAGAAGCGAAAGCCGAATTTGCGGAGTTGGCGCTGGTCGAGGTAGTCCTTCAGGCCCAGCACATTCGCCAGGTGGTGCGCCTGGATCTCCACCGACGACTCGCCCACCTTGTGCGCGGCCTCGGGCAGCGGGTGCGTGCGGCGCTCCAGCACCAGCACGTTGAGCGCGGGCATGCGCTGCTTGAGCTGCAGCGCCAGCGTGAGGCCGGCGAGGCCGCCGCCCAGGATCACAACATCATGGTGTGCCATTCAAATCATCCCGCCGTTGATGGAGATCACCTGCCCGCTGATGTAGCCGGCCTGCTCGGAGGCCAGGAAGCCCACCAGCGCCGCCACCTCTTCGCCCGTGCCGGCTCGTTTCATGGGGACGATGCGGTCGATGGTGGCCTTGTCGAAATCGTGCGCCATACCGGTGGCGATGATGCCGGGCGCCACCGCGTTCACCGTGATGCCGCGACTGGCCAGCTCCAGCGACAGCGACTTGGTGGCGCTGTTGATCGCGCCCTTGGCCGCCGCGTAGTTGACCTGGCCCCGATTGCCGGCCATGGCCGACATCGACGAGATGTTGATGATGCGGCCCCAGCGCGTGCGGATCATTGGCATCGTCAAAGGCTGCGTCACGTGGAAGAAGCCGTTCAGCGACACGTCGATCACCTGGTGCCACTGCTCGGCGCGTAGCGCCGGAAAGGCCGCGTCGTCGTGCGTGCCGGCGTTGTTCACGACGATCTGCACGGGGCCGGCCGCCACCAGTTGCGCGCAGGCCGCGGCGCTGGCGGCGGCGTCGGTCACGTCGAAGGCCACCGCCTCTGCGCTGCCGCCGGCGGCGCGGATCTCGTCAACGAGCGCCTGGGCCGCCTGCAGTCGCGCGTTCGCATGCGCGATCACGTGGTGGCCGTCGCGCGCCAGTTGCAAGGCGATGGCGCGGCCCAGGCCGCCGCTGGCGCCGGTGACGAGCGCGCGCTTGGGAGAGGTGGTCGATGTCATGCGGGGAGCGGTGTGTTCAGCACGACAGCGGCGCGGCCTTCGGCGACCGGCTGGCCGGCGTGCTGCACGCTGAACTGGTAGAGGATCTGCTGCGCGTCGCCGGCCTGGCGCGTAACCTCGATGCGCAGGTCGCCGGGCAGCTCGTCCAGCCGCAACCGGTGCAGCTGCACGCCGCGCGCGGACGCGAGGTAGCCCGGCGTGGCCGGCGCGCCTGTGGCCTGGCCGATCAGCGCGCCGTGCAGCGCCATGGCCTGGGCCGCGTACTCGATGGCGCAGGGCGCCAGCAGGCCGCTGGCCGTGCGCAAGGGGTTGGCCGGGTCGCGGTGGCTGTCGGCGGTGCAGACGATGCGGTCGGCATCCCAGTGCGCCATCTGCGCCAGCAGGCACATACTGCCGCTGTGCGGGATCAGGGCGGCGATGCCGGCGTGGTCGAGGCTCACAGAGACTCCACGTGCACGCGCACCTGCAGGCCGTCCAGGTAGTCCAGCACCAACGTGCCGGCGCTGCGTCGCGCCAGCAGCTGCAGCAACGGCAAGGCCGCCGCGGCCGGGATGGCGGTGCGTAGCGCTTCCAGCGACGCGTCGTCGCAGCGCGTGGCCGCACCGGGCTGGGCCGCAACGGGCTGCGCCTGCAGCGCGGCCAGACTCTTGCCGCTGCGCTGCGGCGACAAGAGCAGTGCCACGCCGAAGTTCTCGGGGATCGGCCGGCTGCTGTTCAGCGGCTCGGGGTAGGGCAGGTCGTAGGCCACGAGCAGCACGGCATGGCCGTCGCTGTGCATGGCGGCAGCGGCCTCCAGCAGGCCGGCGCACAGACTGCCGTCGTGCGCGCATAGGCTGGTGGACGTGGCCTGGCTGCCCACCGCGATGTGCCAGTAGCCCGCTGCCGCGTTGTGCACCGAGTTCGTGAAGCGCGTGGGCGAGATCAGCGGATTCGGCACGGCCAGCGCCTCGCACAGCGAGTGGCAGTTCGCGCCCTCGCCACCGGAGGAGCTGAACACGGTGGCCAGTTGCGAGGGGTCGGCGCCCGCGTGCGCGATGGCCTCGTCGGCCACGCCCATGGCCAGGCGCATCACGGCGCCGGAGCGTCGGCGCTCGGCTGGGGGCAGGCGGGCCGGGGGCGCCAGCGTGGTCGCAGCGAACGCATGGGCCGCCTCGCCGCGCAGCACGGGCTGGGCCGCGTCCCAGTTCGGCAGGCCGGGGCCGAGCAGGCCGATGCCGTCGATGAAGAGGGGCAGGGGCTGGGTCATGGGGTGACTCCCGACAACACCAGGCTCGCATTCGTGCCGCCGAAGCCGAACGAGTTGCTGAGCACATGGCGCAGCGGCGCGTCGCGGTTCGCGTCGAGGTAGTTCGCGTGCAGGTCGGGGTCGGGCGTGTGCCGGTGCAGGCCGCCGGGCATCAACCCATGGCGCAGCGCCAGCAGGCTGATCGCGGCCTCCACGCCGCCCGCCGCGCCCAGCGTGTGGCCGGTCGCGCCTTTGGTGGAACTGCAGGGCGGCGTGTGCTCGCCGAACACCGCGCGCACGGCACGGTCTTCCGAGCTGTCGTTGGTCGGCGTGGCCGTGCCGTGCAGGTTGATGTAGTCGATGTCGCCGGCCTGCAGCCCAGCCGCCGCCAGCGCGGCGCGCATGGCGGCGATTGCGCCCACGCCCTCGGGGTGCGGCGTGCTCATGTGGTGGCCGTCGTTGGTCTCGCCCACGCCCAGCACCCAGCCCTGCGGCGCCTCGGTATCACGCTCGATCAGCATGAAGGACGCGGCCTCGCCGATGGACAGCCCATTGCGCGCCGCGCCCCAGGGCCGGCAGGCCTCGGGCGACAGCAGCTCCAGCGCGTTGAAGCCGTACAGCGTGGTCAGGCACAGCGTGTCCACGCCGCCGACCACGGCCGCGTCGATCCAGCCGGCGTCCAGCATGCGGCGCGCGTTGCCGAACACCTTGGCGCTGGACGAGCAGGCCGTGGAGACCACGAAGCTCGGCCCGGTCAGTGCCAGCGCCTGCGCCGTGAACGCGGCCAGCGAATGCGAGTTCTGCGTCTCGGCGTAACGAAAGCCAGCGGGCAGCGCGCCGTCGGGCTGGCGGTTCTGGTAGGCCAGCTCGGTCTGCAGCAGGCCCGAGGTGCTGGTGCCCAGGAACACGCCGATGCGCGGCGCGCCCCAGCGCGTGCGGGCGCGGTCCACGGCGTCGGTGAAGCCGTCCTGCTGCAGGCCCAGCCAGGCCAGCCGGTTGTTGCGGCAGTCGAAGTCGGCCAGTGGCACGGGCAGCGCAACCTGGTCCACGCCTTCGACCTCGCCCGTCCAGGTGGTGAGCGGCAGGCCGCGAAAGCGCAGCGGCGCCAGGCCCGAGCGCTGCGCGCGCAGCGCGTCCAGCGTGGCGGCCTGGCCGGCGCCGAGCGCCGTGGTCAGCGTGAAGGCCGAGATGGCCAAAGGATTCATGGTGTCACTTTCGCAATCAGCAGGACGTTGGCGAACGGGGTGCCCGCGCTCATGGGTTGGCTCTGTACGTCGAAACCGAGCTGCTGGAGCTGCGCCGACCACTGCGCCAGTGTGCGCCCGTATTGCGGCAGCACGCGGTGGCCGCGGATGCGCGTGACCACGGCGTCCACCCACTGGCTGATGGCAAAGCCGCGTCGCGCGCTGGCATCGCCCACACGCAGCAGCAACAGGCCGCCGGGCGGCAGGGCGGCGCGCACGCGGGCCAGCACCTGGTTCTGCTCGTCGATGCCGATGTAGTGCAGCACGTCGAGGATCACCACCGCGTCGACGGCCGGGAAGGCGGTGGTCCGCATGTCGCCGCAGACAAACTGCGCCGTGTCGCCCAGCTGCGCCAGCGCGGCGCGGGCACGCTCCACGTCGCGCGGCATGAGTTCGATGCCGGTCACGCGCTCGGGCGCGGGTGCGGGCGGCCAGGCGGCCGGCCACTGGCCCTGGCGCGCGAGCTGGCCGCTGCTGGCGAGCAGGCTGGCCAGCAGGCCCTGGCCGCAGCCGATGTCCAGCACGCGCGCGCCGGGGCGGATATGGCCTTGCTCGATCAGGTAGCGGAACACCGGGTCCATGCCCAGTTTGCCGCGCGCGAAACGCCAGGCAAACATGCCCGCGGCGCGGTAAGGTGCGCAGGCGGTGTCGAGCAGGGTGGTCCAGGCGGTGGTGGTCATGCAGGGGCTTGCAATGCGTCGGGGACGGTGGTGGTGGCCAGGCCGGCGGCGCGGATCCGCTCCAGCAGCGCGGGCAGCGCGGCCAGCACCACGGGCCGGCCGTCGGCCATCGTGGCGCCGTGGCGGTCGTGCAGCAGCACGATGTCGCCGGCGGCCAGGCCGTCGGTAAGCCGCGCGAGCACGGTCTGCGGATCGCGCTCGCGCGTGTCGAAGCCGCGCCGCGTCCAGCTCACGAGCCGCAGGTCCAGCGCGTGCAACACCGGGTCGAGGAAGGGGTTGCGCAGCCCGGCCGGCGCGCGAAAGCAGGTCGGGCGCTGGCCGGTCAGCTGTGCCAGGCGGTCCTGCGCCGCGCCGATCTCGCGCTTGAAGCCGGCCGGCCCCAGCAGCGAGAAGTTGTGCCGGTGCTGGAGGCTGTGGTTCTGCACGCTGTGGCCGCGCCGCACGATCTCGCGCGTGAGCGCCGGGTGCCGCTCGGCCTGCTGCGCGATGCAGAAGAAGGTGGCGCGCGCGCCGTGCGCGTCCAGGATGTCCAGCACCTGGGGCGTGACCTGCGGGTCCGGCCCGTCGTCCAGCGTCACGGCCACCTCGCGCCGCGCGGCGGCCGCTGCGGGCAGGCGGCGCACGTTGGCGCCCAGCCACGTCGAGCGCGGCCACAGGCCGGTGGTGGCCAGCAGCGCGTGGTCCAGCACCACGGCGCCCGCGGCCCAGGGCCACAGGGCCGGCGCCGTGGCGGCCAGGCCGGCCGCGCCGAGATGGCAGGCCACGCTGGCCTGCACCAGCAGCGGGGGCCGCCAGCGCGTGGGACGGGGGGCGGATGGCGAGGCGGCGTGCATTGCGGCGTGAATTTACACGCTGCGCGCGGCCTGCCGTGTCGGAATGAACGCCGCCGACAGCAGCAGGCACAGCGCGATGCCAGGCGCCACCACCTGGCCCAGCGCGTTCAGCGTCGGAATGTTCGACAGCGCCAGCAGGAAGAACGAGGTGGCCGCCGTCACATTGGCAAGCGCCAGCGAGGCCAGCAGGTCGTGGTCGGGCTGCAGTGGCTCGGGGCCGGTGTGGGCCTCCTGCTCGGCGCGCAGCTGGTCGAAGAACAACGCATAGTTGGAGCCGATGGCCACCGTGAGCAGCAGGCCGACCAGGTGCAGGATGCCCATCTCCACGCCGGCCAGCGACAACGCGGCGACCACGATCAGCGTGGCCGAGCCGACGGCCAGCGCGATGCGCCCCAGGCGCAACAGCGAGCGCAGGTGCAGCAGCAGCACCGCGCACAGCGCCAGCGCGCCGAGCGCGGCCTGCACGCCGGCCTCGTGCAGGTAGCGGCTGTACAGGCTGCGCAGCTCGCCCGAGATGTCGACCACCTGCACCTGCGGCATGTCGGCGAAGGCCGCACGCAGGGCCGGCGTGTCCAGCGGCTGCGTGCCCTGGCTCAGCGTGAGCAGGCCGCGCCAGGGCCGCGTGCCCGATCCGGGCACCAGCAGCGCGTCGAAGGCGGCGGCCAGCGGCGTGCCGTCGAGCGAGGCGCGCGTCAGCAGCGGCTGCGTGCGGGCGTGGGCCACGTCGTCGATGAAGGGGCCCAGCCGCGCAGCGGCGATGGGGCCGTCCACGGTGGCTTCCTGCAAGCGTGCGCGCAGCGCGTCGGCCTCGGGCAATGCGTCGCGGCGCGCCTGTTGCACTGCCGGGCTGGGCAGCAGGCGCGCAGGCGATGCGTAGCCGGCCAGCTTGCCCTCGGCCACCAACTGGTCGAGCCGCGCACCGGCCGCCTCCGCGGCGCGCAGCACGCTGGCCTCGTCGGTGCCGGTCACGGCCACGACCACGCCGGGATCGTCGGCACCCAGGTCGGCGCGCAGCCGGGCGTCGATCTGCATCTTCTCGTCGCCGGCCGGGCTCAGCGAGGCCAGGTCGCCGCGCCAGGGCGAGGGCAACCAGGCCACGGTGGCGGCAGCCGCCACGGCCAGCGCCACCAGCGCCCAGCGCATGCGCTGCAGCACGCGCATGGCGGCGGCCACGGCGCGGCCCAGGTGGCGGCGCAGGCCCATGCCGGGCGCACCATCGGGCGAGATGGCGGTCAGCACGAAGCGCGTGGTCAGCGCGGCGCCGGTCAGACCGGCGATGGAAAACAGCCCCAGCTGCGCCAGGCCCGGGAAGCCCGAGAACAGCAGCGCCGCGAAGCCGCACAGCGAGGTCCACAGTCCCAGCCGCACCGTGGGCCAGGACAGGCCCAGCCAGCGCCGCGCGCCCAGGCCCGCGGCAGCGCCGGGCACGCCGCGCGCCTGGATCAGGTAGTAGATGGCGTAGTCCACGGCCTCGCCGATCAGCGTGGTGCCGAAGCCCAGCGTGATGCCGTGCACGTTGCCGAACACCAGGCTCACGGCGGCGATGCCGGCCAGCACGCCGGTGGTGACGGGTAGCAGGGCGGTGAACAAGGTGCGCAGCGAGCCGCCGAAGGACAGCAGCAGCAACCCCACCACGATCACGCCGCCCGCGATGGCCAGGCGCTCCACCTCGGTCTTGATCTGCGCGCGCGAGGCCGTGGCGAAGGTGCCGGCGCCCGAGACGACCAGCGTCAGGCCCTGCGCCTGCGACTTCTCGAAGCTGCTGCGCACGAGGTTCAGCGCGCGCTCCTGCCCGTCCAGGTCGCCGCCATCGGCATGCGTGGTGGCCAGCACCACGGCGCGGTGGCCGTCGCGCGAGATCCACACGCGGCCGTCGCTGCGCGGCGCCTGCGCGGGCAGCATGTTCTCGGCCATGCGCACGGTCTCGCCGGTCGGGTCCTGCAGCAAGATGGGCTTGATCAGGTTGCCGGCCGGCGTGCCCAGCAGCGAGGTGGTGTCGTAGATGCCGTCACGCAGGCCGTCCACCGTGAAGCGCTGCGCGTCCACGCCGGGGCTCAGCAGGTAGCGGTTGGCGAAGAGGAACTTGCCCGTCTCCTCGAAGCCGCTGTTGTCGCCGTTGTGCACGGCATCGAATGCGCCGCTCTGGCGCAGCGCATCGGCCAGCTGCACCGAGGCTTCGGTCCGCTGCGCGGGCGTGCCGCCTTCGATGCCGATCAGCACCAGCCGCGCGGCGACGCCGCTTTGCAGTTGGTCCAGCAAGACCGCCTGCTCGGCGCTGGGGTTGCGCGGCAGGAAGGCCGACAGGTCGGCCACGTAGTGCGTGCGCGCGGTGATGGCCGCGGCGGCGAGAACGAAGAGAAGCCAGAGGCCGATGGCGGTGTGGCGCAGGTGGCGCATGTCAGCGAGCCCTGTGGCGCAAAAAGGTGACGGAAAGGCCAGGGCCGAGCGCAGCGATGGCCCGCGTGGACTGCGTTCCCCATCCCCTGTGCCCGTGCCGAGGAGCGGAGCGGCATGGGCGGCGCAAGGGCACCTTGCGCATCGTGGACTGACCCATTGCACCTTGTTTGAACGNTTCCCCATCCCCTGTGCCCGTGCCGAGGAGCGGAGCGGCATGGGCGGCGCAAGGGCACCTTGCGCATCGTGGACTGACCCATTGCACCTTGTTTGAACGGAGTGAACGCAGTGAACGAAGTGAGTTGTGCAATGCGCCCATGCCGTGAGCACCGCAGGTTGCCCGTAGCGCAGCGGAGGGACATGGGAACCGGGGTCGCCTTCTTTTGCTTACTTTTCTTGGCGAAGCAAGAAAAGTAAGTCGCCCGCGGGGGCGAGACCCCGCACGGTGGCGCAAGCACATTGCTGGAATGGTCGAACCGGCCTTTGATGAAGCACTCTGCTTGCGCAACGNAAGTAAGTCGCCCGCGGGGGCGAGACCCCGCACGGTGGCGCAAGCACATTGCTGGAATGGTCGAACCGGCCTTTGATGAAGCACTCTGCTTGCGCAACGATGCCGGGATGTGCGCCCGGCAGCGCAGTCACTTTCTCTTGTCTCGGCAAGAGAAAGTAACCAAAGAGAAGCCGACCCCGGTCCCTGCGTCCCTGCGCTGCGCTCCGGGCAACCTGCGCTGCTCGCGTCAGGGGTAAATGGCACAACTCGCATCGTTCACTGCGTTCACTCACCTCGAACAGGTGCAATGAGTCAGACCACGAAGCGCAAGATGCTCTTGCGCCACCCCTGACGCTGCGCTGCTCGGCGCAGGTACAGGGGGCCGGGGAGCGGGGACGCTCGGGCCGTCGCTGCGCTCGACCCTCGGAACCCTCATCCCCAGGGTGACTCATTTCGCCTGGATCTTCATGATGGAGTAGTCGCCACCGGTCATCGACACGGTGATCTCGCGCAACTGCGACCGCTCGCCCACCACCGCGATCTGCACCACCTGCAGCCGCAGCTTCTCCTCGCGCGGCACCATCAGCAGCTGCCAGCGCGCGGCCGAGCCCGAGACCTGGGCGTCGAAGTTGCGCTCGATCGCGTCGCGGTTGCCCGTGAGCGTGCCGCGTACGGCGGCCACGACCACGGCGGCCTCGGGCACGCTGTCCAGTTGCACAGTGCGGCTGCGGCTGCCCTGGCGCATCGTGACCTCGTTGCCGACCACGGCCAGGCTCTCGCTGCGCGGCTTGAGCGTCTCGCGCACGAAGCGGTCGGGCGCCTCGAATGTGAGGCGGCCTGAGCTTTCCACGGGCCGGTCCAGCAGGCTCGAATGGCGCACTTCGGTGAACGTCGCCTCGCCGGACTTGACCTGGGCCAGCAGCTGCATCAGTTGCGGCAGGGCAAAGGCGGCCTGCGCCTGCACGGGCAGCACGGCACAGGCGGTGAGCAGGGCCAGGGCTTGGCGGCGGTCAGGCAGTCTTGGCATCGTCGTCACTCGCCCAGAAGTCGTAGAAATTGAACCAGTTGCAGGGCGCCTCGCGGCACAGCGTTTCGAGCAGCGCCACATAGCGCTCCAGCGCGGCCTGCACCTCGGCGTCCATCGTGGCGCCGGCCACGTCGCGGAAGTCCGCCAGCGGCTCGAAGCGCAGGCTGTAGCGGCCGCCGCCATGGTAGAGGCCGGCCATGAAGAACACCCTCTGGCGCAGCATGGCCGCAAGCCGCAAGGGGCCATCGGAAAACGGCGCGGGCCGGCCCAGGAAGGGCAGCATCCAGGTGCGCGAGCGGCCTGAATGGCCGGGCAGGATGCGGTCGGCCAGCAGGCCGGCCATGCCGCCGTCGGCCAGCCAGCGGCGCAGCGCCAGCATGGCGCCAGGGCGGCCCAGCGCGATGGTGTGCAGCTGCACGCCGGGCGCCAGCGCCTTCAGCGTGGCGTTGATGAGCCGCGCGTTGTCCTCGTACATCAGCATGGCGGCGCGCGTGCCGATGCTCTCGGCGCCCGCGCGCAAGGCCTCGAAGCTGCCCAGGTGCGCACCCAGCAGCATCACGCCCTGGCCCTCGGCCAGCACGGCCTCGACCTGGGGCACGTTGTGGTTCTCGATGTGGAAATGCGCCAGCCGGCCTTGCAGGAAGTAGACGCGGTCCAGCACCGTGGCGGCAAAGCTGTGGATGTGGCGGTAGCTGTCGCGCCAGCCGGCCGGGCGGCCCAGCGCGCGCGTGAGGTACTGGCGCGAGGCGCGGCGCGCGGGGCCGTTGGCCAGCAGGAAATACAGCGCGATCGGGTGCAGCACTCCCCGCGCGATGGGCCGGCCGGCGTAGACGGCGATGGCTCCCATGAGCTTGAGCACCCACAGGTTGCTGCGCTCGCGCTGCGTGGCCCAGTCGGCCGGGGGCTGGGCCGGCGCGGTCATCGACTGCCTCCGCGCTGCGCGCTGCGGTGCTGAGCACCTTGGGGCGGCCCGGCGGTGCTCACGGCGCAGCGGCGTCGAACTGGCCCGACGCGACGAGCCTATCGCCCGCATCGCGCACCTCGAAGCGCAGGCCGCGGCCCGTGGCGTCGAGCACGATCTGCAGCTGCGCGCCGGGCCGCACGGGCGCCAGAAACTTGGCATTGCCGATGCGCGGCGCGGCGCCCACGCGCGCGGCCAGGGCCGGGTCGGCCAGCACCGCCTCCAGCACCTCGGCCAGCAGCGACACCCCGGGCAGCAGCGGCTGGCCCGGGAAATGGCCGGCGAAGGCCGGGTGGTCGGCCGCGATGTGCAGCGCCAAGGTGCTCCGCATCAGCGCGCGGCCAGGGTCTGGCGCGCCCATTCGCCGAACGCGATGGCGGGCAGCTTGCCGGTGGACGGCTCGCGCGGCAGCGCCGGCACGGCCACGATGCGGCGCGGCAGGAACACCGGGTCCACGCGCGGGCGCAGGCTGGCCAGCACGGCCTCGTGCACCTGGGCCGGCGACAGCGTGGGCGCCACCACGAAGGCCACCAGCCGCGTCACTGCGCCGTCCACCTCGTCGGCCGGCAACCAGAACGCGCCGTCTTCCACGCCCGGCGTGGTGTTCAGGTGGAAGTTCAGGTGCGCCAGCGAGTTGCGCTTGCCGGCGATGTTGATGAGGTCGTTGGAGCGGCCCAGCAGCCGAAAGCGCGTGGGCGACAGCACGTCCAGGATGTCGGCCAGCGGCGTCGGGGCGATCACGTGGCCGCCCTGCACCTGCGTGCGCTCGCCATCGCCGGACAGGGACAGGCCGTCGTAGGCCAGCCACTCCGGGCCGTCGGTGGTGCGGCGCGTGGCGACCTGGCCGGCCTCGGTGCAGCCGTAGATCTCGACCAGCTGTCCCTGCAACGCCGCCTCGGCGCGCGCGGCCAGTTGCGGCGACAGCGGTGCCGTGGCGCTGAGCACCAGGTCCACCTGCGGCAGCGCGATGCCCGCGTCCAGCAGCATGCGCAGATGGAAAGGCGTGGTCACCAGCATGCGTGGGCGCGGCAGGCGCGCCAGCGCGGCAGCGATGTCGGCGGGGTAGAACGGCCGGTCGGCGTCGAAGGCCGCGCCGCCCAGCAGGGCGATCAACACCGTGGACTCGAAGCCGTACATGTGCTGCGGCGGCACGGTGGCCACCAGGCTCAGGCCGGTCAGGTCGGGCAGGCCCAGGTGGTCGGCCAGGCGCTGCGCGCCGGCCACGGTGCAATCGACCAGCGGGCCCCAGAGCTTGGCGTGGGGCACGGGCAGGCCCGTGGAGCCGGAGGTCAGCACATGCGCCGCCAGCGCCGCGCGCGGCAAGGTGGGGGCGGCCTGCACATGGTCGGCGTCCAGCGCGTCGGCATAGGCGACGCAGGGCAGATCGACCTCGGTCTCGTGGCGGTCCACCAGCGCGTAGGCGCGCGGGAACAGGTTCAGCAGCCGCGCCACGGTCTCGCGCTGGTGGTTGGGCGGCATCAGGTTGGGCTGGCCGCGCAGCATGGCCGCGCCCAGGCCCACGGCGAAGCGGTAGCGGTCGCCGGAGAGGTTCAGCATCGCGCCGTCGTCGGGCAGGCGTGCTGCCAGCGCCTGCACGTCCGCCAAGTAGCGGCGGCGCGTGATCGGCAGGCCGCCGCGCCAGGCGATCGGCGCGTCCAGGCCGGCGCCGGCGATCAACGCGCTCATAAAACAGAGTCGGCAGGCGGCTTGCCGCTCTGCATGTAGCTGCGGATCGCGTCCGCCATGGTGGTGCGCTCGAAGTCCGGGTGCAGCCAGTAGCGCAGCACGTACTCGCCCGCGAACATCGCGGCCACAGCCAGCGGGGTCAGCAGGTTGGCGAACAGCGCCCAGGTGTCGAAGGGCGCCCACGCATACAGCGCCAGCGACAGCAGCGCCATCCCGACGAAATACACCGTCCAGGCGCGTGTGACGTTGCGCGTGTATGCCGCCATGGCCGGCGTGAACTGCCGGTGCACGCGCGAGGCGATGGTGGTGATCAGCGCGGTATGGCCGGCCCGCAGCGTGCCGCCGAAGCCCACCGCCAGGAACACATTGATGCCCACGTGCTGCGCCAGGTACAAGAGCGCCGCCGGCAGCGGCGTCTTCAGGCTGGCCTGGCCGCACAGCGCGGCCAGCGACACCGTGGCCAGCAGCGCCAGCGGCTTCTGGCCGGCGCGCCAGGCGCCCAGCGCGATGGCGATCAGCATGGGCGCGAGCACCAGCACCGCGTTCCAGGGCGAGGCGTCGGCCCCGGTCATGAGCCAGTGCGAGGCCGCGATGTAGAGCACGCTCAGCAGCAGGGCGGCAAGGATGCGAACGGGCATGGCGCGCGGGCGGCGAACCGCGGTCAGGAGATCAGGCGGCCGGGTCGCGGTGGGTGGCGATGTGCTCGGTCAGGCTGGCCAGCGAGCCGAAGATGCGCACGTTGTCCTCGTCGTCCGAGCGCAGCTGGAAACCGTAGCGCTGCGAGACGACCAGGGCCACTTCGAGGATGTCGATGGAGTCGAGCCCCAGGCCGTCGCCGTACAGCGGCGCCGCAGGATCGATGGTGTCGGGGGCGACTTCGAGGTTCAGGGCCTCGACGAGGAGGGACGCGACCTCGCGTTGCAAGTCGGTTTGGGCGAAGCTCATGCGGTCACAGGTCCATTGGGGAAAGGGTGGCGCCCAGCGCGTGGCTTGAGGCCCCTCTGCAGTGCCGTTTGGGCGGTGCCGCAGCGGGGGGCGAGTATACCAATCGCCCCTCGCGCGCCGGGGTGAACGGCGGGCCGGCAGGTATCATGTGCGCCCTCGACGGCACGCCGGCCATGCCGTGCCGATGCCTCTTCGATGCACCCCTGCCTGCCGCCCGCATCCGCCGGTGCGTGGGCCCATTTCCAGCAGGAGACCCCCATGTTCCGTCGTACCTTTTGCAGTGCCCTGGCCGCCGGCGCGCTGGCTCCCGGCCTCGTGGCCGCGCAGGCCTATCCGAGCAAGCCGATCCGCATGATCGTGCCGTTCCCGCCGGGCGGCGGCACCGACATCCTGTCGCGCCTGATCGCGGCCAAGTTCACGGAGCTCAGCAAGTGGACGGTGGTGGCCGACAACCGCGCCGGTGCCGGCGGCACCGTGGGCATCGCCGAGGCCGTGCGCGCCGCGCCCACGGGCTACGACATGGTCATGGGCCAGAAGGACAACCTGGTCGTGGCGCCCTGGCTGTACAAGAACCTGTCCTACGATCCCACGCGCGACCTCGCGGCCGTGGCGCACGTGGCCTACACGCCCGTGGTCATCGTGACCAGCAGCACCTCGCGCTTTCGCACGCTGGGCGACGTGGTCGCCGCCGCACGCAACGCACCGGACACCATCACCTTCGGCTCGCCCGGCAACGGCACCACCATCCACCTGGCCGGCGAGATCTTCAAGACCGCGGCCGGCATCAACATCCGCCACGTGCCGTACAAGGGCTCCAACCCGGCCATGATGGACGTGCTGGCCGGCAACGTGGATCTGATGGTGTCCTCGCTGCCCTCGGCCATGGGGCAGCTGAAGTCCGGCAAGCTGCGCGCGCTGGCCGTCACGTCCGCCAAGCGCAGCAGCTCGGCGCCCGAGATCCCGACCGTGGCCGAGCTGGGCTACAAGGGCTTTGACGTGAGCACCTGGTATGGCCTCTTCCTGCCGGCCGCCACGCCCAGGGAGATCGTCGCCCAGGTGCACACCGAGGCCAACCGGCTGCTGGCCCTGCCCGAGGTCGTCGCCGCCATCCAGGCCCAGGGCGCGGAGACGCAGCTCATGACGGCCGAGCAGTTCGGCGCGCTGGTCAAGAGCGACTACGAGAAGTGGAAGGACATCGTCCACGCCTCGGGCGCGAAGATCGAATAGTCAGGCGCTCCGGTCCCGGAACAGCGCCGGGATCTCGGCCGCGGTGCAGGCGCTGCCGAACAGCGGGCCCTGCAGCTCCAGGCAGGCCAGTGCGGGCAGCGCGTCGAGCTGGGCGTCGTTCTCCACGCCCTCGGCACCCATCAGCATGTCCAATTCCGCGCACAGAAGCGCCACGGCGCGCACGCTGGCCGGGCCCGCGGCCGGCACGGCATCGGTCTGCAGCATCGCGTGCGCGATCTTGAGCTTGTCGAATGGCAGCGCGCGCAGCAGGCCCAGGGCCGATCGCTCCGAGCCCACGTGCGAGAGCGTGACGCGCACGCCGCGCGCCCGCAGCCCTTGCAGGGCCTGGCCGGCGGCCTCGGGGTGGGCCATCAGCGCGCTTTCGGCGATCTCCAGTTCCAGCCGCCCCGGCGCCGTGCCGCTGTCCGCCAGCGCCGCGTCGACCCAGCCGCACAGCGCCGCGGCGCCCGCGCGCAGCGCGGCCGACACATCCAGCGCGGCCTTCAGGTCACCGGGCCAGGCCGCGAGGTCGGCGCACAGGCGCTGCAGCATCCATTGGACGAGCCGGCCCGACAGCCCCAGCTCGTCGGCCAGCGTGTCGAAGGCGCTGTGCGGCAGCAGGCCGCGCTCGGCATGCTCCCAGTGCAGCGCGGCCGACACGCCGCGCAGGCGGCGCCGCTGCCGGTCCACCAGCGGCGTGTAGCGCAGCGCGAACGCACCCTGCGCCAGCGCCTCGCGCAGCTCCTGCTCGCTGCTCCGGCGCGCCTGCATGCGCGCGTCCAGCTCGGGCTCGAAAAAGCTGTAGCGGCCGCGGCCCTCCTGCTTGGCGCGGTACAGCGCCATGTCGGCGCACTTGAGCAGGTGGTCGACATCGCAGCGGTCGTCGTGGACCAGCATGATGCCCACGCTGGCGCCGATGTGCACCGCCTGGCCGGCGATGTCGTAGGGCGCGCTCAGCGCCGCGATGACGCGCGCGGCCAGCCCGGCCGCATCGCGCGGGGAGGCCAGGCGCGACTCGATGATGGCGAACTCGTCGCCCGACAGCCGCGCCACCGCATCGTCGGCCCGCACCAGCGCGCGCAGCCGGGCGGCCACGCCCAGCAGCAGCGCGTCGCCTGCCGCGTGGCCCAGCGTGTCGTTCACGGCCTTGAAGCGGTCCAGGTCGATGTAGAGCACCGCGCTGGCGTCGCCGCGGCGTGCCCGCAGGATGGCCAGCTCCAGCCGGCTGCGCAACGCCACGCGGTTGGGCAGATCGGTCAGCGCGTCGTGCAGCGCCATGTGGGCGATGCGCGCCTGCGCCGCGTGCCGCTCGCTCACGTCCTCCAGCACGCCGACCCATTCGCGCACCACGCCGTCCTCGCTGGGCACGGCCGTGCCGCGCCCACGCACCCAGCACCAGCTGCCATCACGGCGCGACACGCGGAACTCGATGTCCAACTGCCGGTCGTCGGGGTCGACCTGCACCGTGCGCTGGTCCTCGGGGTGCACGCGCTCGCGCCAGCCCTGGCCCAGCGCCGATGCGTCGGGATCGCCGGTCAGCATCTCCCAGCCGTCGGCCGAGCGCAGCGCGCCGTCCGGCCCGGCGCGCCACAGCACCACGGCGCCCGTGCGCGCCAGCATGCGGTAGCGCAGCTCGTTCAGCGCCAGGGCCTTGGCATTGCGCCGCTCGGCCTCGGCCCGTGCATGCAGCGCGCCCTGCGCGGCCTCGATGCCGTGGCGCAGCGCTTCGAACTCGGTGATGGTGGTGGGCCTGGCCAGGGCCTGTGGCGGCACCGCGCCATCGGTGGCGCAGGCCACGGCCAGCGCATTGCGCGCCAGGTCGTGCACGGGCCGGGTGATCGCCCGCGCGAGCCAGGCCGCCACCAGCAGCCCCACCAGCATGGCGAGCGCGCTGCCCGCCGCGAGCTGCGCCAGCGGCTCTTGCCAGGCCCGGTCGAAGGCCGCGCGCGGCTCGGCGATCACGACCATCCAGCCCGGCGTGCCGCCCAGCGTCTCGAAATTCGCGATCACGCTGTGGCCCTCCGTCGTCGTCGCCGTGGTCCGGCCGTTCGGCGTGCCCAGGGCCTTGAGCTTGTCCCAGTCGCGCGCGGGCTGCCCCACCATGCGCTGCCCGTCGCGCGAGCGGGCGACGATCCGGCCCGTGCCGTCGACCACGGCGACCAGCAGGCTGTCGGGCGCGCCGCTCTTCTGGGGCGCCAGGCTCATGAGCCGGCCGGCGGGCGACACCAGCGACAGCAGCAGCTGCTCGCCCGGCCGCGACGCCAGTGGCACCGACAGGGCCACGACCGGCGTGGCCACGCTGGCGTCGGTGAACAGGTTGCTCAGCGAGACGCCGCCGCTGGCCAGCGCCTCGCGCACCAGGCCCAGGGGTAGCCCCTGCGTGCGCAGCTGCGGTTCGGCCTCGCCCGGCGGCCATTGCAGCGCGGACAACACGAAGCGCCCCTGGCCCGAACGCAGCCCGTCCAGCCAGGACTGGGCCTGCGCGAGCGCGATGCCGCCGCTGCCGATGCCTGCGCCCATGGCCTGCAGCAACGCGGCCTTGCTCGCGAGTTCGCTTTCGATGGTGTGGGCCAGCGCGCGTGCGGTGTCGGCCACCTGAGAAGCCGAGGCCTGGCGGTGCGCATCGGCGGACTGCGAGATCGCGAACACGGCCGTGCCCACGGCCGGCGCCAGCGCCACCACCACCAGCGCAGCCAGCACCGTGCGCAGGCGGAAGGTGCGAGAGGCCACCGGCGCATGCGGCTGCGCCGTGGCGTGTTCAGCGTCCGACCGAGACATGTTGTTGATTCTCCGAATGCCGCCCGCGGGCAAGATAGCACAGCACCCGGCGTGCGCCGCACGCGCGCGGCTCGCCCAGGGCCGCTGGCTATAGTCAGCCGATGGCCAAGGAAAAATCGATCTACAGCTGCACCGAGTGCGGCGGCACCAGCGCCAAGTGGCTGGGCAAGTGTCCACATTGCAACGCCTGGAACACCCTGGTCGAGACCGTGGCCCAACCCCCTGCCGGCACGGCGAAGAACCGCTTCGCCTCGCTCGCGCCGGCAGCCGCGGTCATGACGTTGTCCGAGATCGAGGCCACCGACATCGCGCGCATGCCCACCGGCCTGGATGAACTGGACCGCGTGCTGGGCGGGGGCATCGTCGACGGCGGCGTGGTGCTGATCGGCGGCGACCCCGGCATCGGCAAGTCCACCTTGCTGCTGCAGGCGCTGGACGCGCTGCAGCGCGCCGGCATGCCCACGCTGTACGTGACCGGCGAGGAGAGCGGCGCCCAGGTCGCGCTGCGCTCGCGCCGGCTGGGGCTGGACCACAGCCAGGTGCAGGTGCTGGCCGAGACGCAGCTCGAGAAGATCCTTGCCACGCTGGACGCACGCAAGCCCGGCATCGCCGTCATCGACTCGATCCAGACCGTCTACAGCGAGCAGCTCACCTCGGCGCCCGGCTCCGTGGCCCAGGTGCGCGAATGCGCGGCCCACCTCACGCGCGCGGCCAAGTCCGGCGGCAGCGCCATCGTGCTGGTCGGCCACGTGACCAAGGAAGGCGCACTCGCCGGCCCGCGCGTGCTGGAGCACATGGTCGACACCGTGCTGTATTTCGAGGGCGACACGCACAGCAGCTTCCGCCTGGTGCGGGCCATCAAGAACCGCTTCGGCGCCGTGAACGAGATCGGCGTGTTCGCCATGACCGAGCGCGGCCTGAAAGGCGTGAGCAACCCCAGCGCCATCTTCCTGTCCCAGCACAGCGAGCCCGTGCCCGGCAGCTGCGTGCTGGTCACGCTGGAAGGCACGCGGCCCATGCTGGTGGAGATCCAGGCCCTGGTCGACGACGGCGGCCCCAGCCCGCGCCGGCTCTCCGTCGGCCTGGACCGCGACCGCCTGGCCATGCTGCTGGCCGTGCTGCACCGCCATGCGGGCGTGGCCTGCCTGGACCAGGACGTGTTCGTCAATGCCGTGGGCGGCGTGCGCATCGCCGAGCCCGCGGCCGACCTGGCCGTGTTGCTGGCCATCACCAGCAGCCTGCGCGGCAAGCCGCTGCCCAAGGGCTTCGTGGCCTTCGGCGAAGTCGGCCTGGCCGGCGAAGTGCGGCCCGCGCCGCGTGGACAGGAGCGCTTGCGCGAGGCGGCCAAGCTCGGCTTCTCGGTGGCCGTCGTGCCCAAGGCCAACGCGCCGAAGAAGCCGATCGAAGGCCTGACCATCCACGCCGTCGACCGCGTGGACGAGGCGATCGCGGCCATGCGCGACAGTGCCTGAAATATTTGCAACGCACGAAACCGATTGCCAACCAAACCCCGTTTGGATCGCACCTGCCCTCTGAATGACCGCGCGCCATCCCCCATCTGGTGGACGAACCGCGCGTATTCCTGTTTGACGCCCCCCAGGATATTTGGGACGATTTCCTCGCACATGTTTTGCAAGGACATCGTGCAAAAGTTGCTTGATCCGATCGGCGTGCAACCAGCACGTACGACGGCACACGAGGGGGTGGTCCATGGTTTCCTTGTCGATTCGGAAGCGCGTCTACGCGCTTCTACTGGGTTCGCTGTTGTGCCTGCAGGCGCAGGCGGTGACGGTCACGGCCACCGCATCGGACATCGCCGATACGGTCGCAGGTGAAGACCGCTGGCAGATCAGCTACCGCATCACGGGCGCCCTGCCGCAATTCCACACGCTCACGTTCGAGCTGTCGTCGTCCACCTACGGTGCCCTGACACCCACCTCGGTGCCCGCGGCATTGGACCCATCGCTGTTGAGTGGCGGCCCCGCTTTCAATGACGTGCTGAGCCTGCTGGCGCTGGACGCGCTGGGCGCAGGCCAGTCCCTGAACGCCGTCTTCGCGTTCAACCTGCTGTCCGCGCCGACCTTTGCGCCGCAAGCCTTCAACGAGGCGGACGAGCTCGGCGTACCTGCATCCTCCGGTCTGGTGCAAGTCACCGTCGCCGACCCCAACGCAGTCCCTGAGCCGGCCAGCTGGATGCTGCTCGGCCTGGGCATGGCCATGCTGCGGCGCCAGGCCGCGCGACCACCGGCGCGCTGACGCGTCACCACAAGGGGCGCGGCCGCGCTGGACGGCCACGCGCCTTCCGTTCGAGTCCTGTTCCGATTGACTGGCTGACGGCCGTTTGCGGCCGGCCGGCGTCGCGGTGCGCCCGTGTCCGACACCGCTTGCGAGGAGCCATCCCATGCGCCGTTCATCCGCTTCGTCCCGCCGAGCCACCAACCAGGGCCAACAGCGCCAACGCGCGCGCCCTGCCAGGCTGCTGCTCGCCCTGCTGGCCCGCGCCACGTCCTTCATCTGCCGCGACCTGCTCGCCGCGCTGAAGAACCGGCTGTCCACCTGGCGCCGCGAGATCGTCGACGCGCTGACCCCGGCCCTGGAGCGCATGCGCTTCGAGCCCCTGGAGCCGCGCCTGCTGATGTCCGCCGACCCCGTCAGCGTGCTCGCCCCGCCGCCGGCCGCCGACGCCCAGACCGCGCCCGACAGCCACCCCACCGAGCGCCGTGCCGACATCGCCATGGCCGCCGCGCCGGCGGCCCTGGCCGCTGCCAACGCGCAGGCCAGCGTCAGCGTCACCGGCGCCGGCACCGCCCAGCTCACGCGCGCCGACGACGGCAGCTACACCCTGGCCGTGCGCGGCACCGACGCTGCCAGCCGCGTCACGCTGCAGACCGACGGCGCCGGCAGCCACGCCCTGCTCACCGCCCTCAGCACCGACAGCGCCGTCGGCGCACTCGACCTGGGCCTGGCCGACCTGCAAGGCAACGCGCAACTGGCCGGCCCCGTCGGCACCCTCGTCCTGGGCGACCTGGACGGCGCCAGCATCGCCCTCACCGGCACCAGCGCCAACCTGCGCCTGGGCAACGTCACCGACAGCAGCCTGCTCGCCGGCCAGACCCAGCTGCAACTGGAGGCCGACAGCTGGACCGGCAACGGCAGCCTGCAGGCCGCCTCACTCACCCGGCTGGCCGTGCACGGCAGCTTCGACGCCGCCCTGCTCGTCGCCCCGCCCGGCACCGCCGCCATGGTCCTGACCGGCGTGAACATCGAAGGCAGCGCCTCGGGCGCCTGGAACATCCAGGGCCGCACCGGCAACGTGCAGATCGGCAGCACCAGCCCCAGCTGGCGCGCCCAGTTCCAGGCCCCCGTCACCCAGATCTACATCGTCGGCGACGCCTCCGGAACGCTGGCCGCCCCCGCCATCCAGGTGCTACAGGTCGGCGGCTCCATGCGCGGCATGAGCGTGCTCGTGGGCGCCAACCTGGGCGCCGACCTCGCCCTGGGCGGCAGCGGCGCCAACGCCGACAGCTTCAAGGCCGGCACCCTGGCCCGCTTGCGCGTGATCGGCGACATCGTGGACAGCCGGGTCCACATCGGCGTGGACCCCACCACCGGCGCCGTGCTCGGCGCCGCCGGCAACCGCGTGCAGGAACTCGTCGTCGTCGGCGCGCTCAGCGGCAGCACGCAACTCGTGGCCCCGGCCTTCCCCGCCACCGTGCGCGTGGGCGGCCAAAGCGTCGCGCCCAACACCCTGCCCCAGCTGCAGGTCGTCGCCAGCGACACCACCGCCCCTGTGCTCAGCGCCGCGCTGCGAAGCGACAGCGGCGCCTCGGCCAGCGACGGCATCACCAACGACCCTACGCTGGCGCTGCAGGCCAGCGACGCGCTGGGCGTCACCGGCTTCGAAGCCCGCATCGACGCCAGCGGCAGCGCCGCCTACACCGCCATCACGCCCACGGCCGTCACCGGCGGCTACACCCTCGGCGCCGCCGCCCTTGCGCAACTGGCCGGCGGCACGCTGGCCGATGGTGCGCACGTGGTCGAGCTGCGCGCCATCGACGCCGCGGGCAACCGCTCGGCCGTGGCGCGCGTGGCGTTCACGCTGGACACCACCGCGCCCGCGGCCACCGTCCAACTCGCACCTGCATCGGACACCGGCACGGTGGGCGACCGGCAGACCACGCTCGCCAGCGTCACGCTGCGGGGCACGACCGGCGCGGGCACCAGGGTGCAGCTGGGGTCGGCCACCACCACGGCCGACAGCACCGGCGCGTTCGCGTTCAGCAACGTGGCATTGGCGGTGGGCAGCAACAGCTTCAGCTTCACGCTGACCGATGCGGCAGGCAACACCGGCACGGCCAGCCTGGCCGTGACCCGCACGGCCATCCCTGTCGACACCACACCGCCCAGCGTCAACACGCTGGCATTGGTCAGCGACACCGGCAGCAGCCTGGCCGTGACCCGCACGGCCATCCCTGTCGACACCACACCGCCCAGCGTCAACACGCTGGCATTGGTCAGCGACACCGGCAGCTCCACCACCGATGGCATCACGCGCGACCCCCGCGTGCAGGGCACGGTCAGCGACAACGTGGCCGTCACGCGCCTGCTGGTCGCGCTCGACCCGACCGCCACACCCACCTACACCGACCTCAGCGCGGCGTTGAACGCGGGCGCCTTCAGCCTCTCGGCCGCGCAACTGAACACGCTGGCCGGCGGCACGCTGGCACAGGGCGCGCACACGCTGAGCGTCGTCGCGGTCGACGCCGCCGGCAACCGTTCGACGGCTGTTCGACGGCTCGGACCCTGACCTTCACGCTGGATACGGTCGCCCCGACAGCAACCGTGGGCCTCGCGCCCGAGTCCGACACCGGCACGGTGGGCGACCGGCAGACCACACTGAGCAGCGTCACGCTGCGGGGCACGACCGGCGCAGGCACCAGGGTGCAGCTGGGGTCGGCCACCACCACGGCCGACAACACCGGCGCATTCGCCTTCAACAACGTGGCNACGCTGCGGGGCACGACCGGCGCAGGCACCAGGGTGCAGCTGGGGTCGGCCACCACCACGGCCGACAACACCGGCGCATTCGCCTTCAACAACGTGGCGCTGGCCGTTGGCAGCAACAGCTTCAGCTTCACGCTGACCGACGCCGCAGGCAACACCGGCACGGCCAGCCTGACGGTCACACGTACGGCCGCTCCAGGCGACACCACTGCGCCACGCGTCAACACGCTGGCCCTGGTCAGCGACACCGGCAGCTCCACCACCGACGGTATCACGCGCGACCCCCGCGTGCAGGGCACGGTCAGCGACAACGTGGCCGTCACGCGCTTGCTGGTCGCGCTCGACCCCGCCGCCACACCCACCTACACCGATCTCAGCGCCGCATTGAACGCGGGCGCCTTCACGCTCTCTGCCGCGCAACTGAACACGCTGGCCGGCGGCACGCTGGCACAGGGCGCGCACACGCTGAGCGTCGTCGCGGTCGACGCCGCCGGCAACCGTTCGACGGCTCGGACCCTGACCTTCACGCTGGATACGGTCGCCCCGACAGCAACCGTGGGCCTCGCGCCCGAGTCCGACACCGGCACGGTGGGCGACCGGACGCTGCGGGGCACGACCGGCGCAGGCACCAGGGTGCAGCTGGGGTCGGCCACCACCACGGCCGACAACACCGGCGCATTCGCCTTCAACAACGTGGCATTGGCGGTGGGCAGCAACAGCTTCAGCTTCACGCTGACCGATGCAGCAGGCAACACCGGCACGGCCAGCCTGGCCGTGACCCGCACGGCCATCCCCGTCGACACCACACCGCCCAGCGTCAACACGCTGGCCCTGGTCAGCGACACCGGCAGCTCCACCACCGACGGCATCACGCGCGACCCCCGCGTGCAGGGCACGGTCAGCGACAACGTGGCCGTCACGCGCTTGCTGNTGGTCAGCGACACCGGCAGCTCCACCACCGACGGCATCACGCGCGACCCCCGCGTGCAGGGCACGGTCAGCGACAACGTGGCCGTCACGCGCTTGCTGGTCGCGCTCGACCCGACAGCGACACCCACCTACACCGACCTCAGCGCGGCGTTGAACGCGGGCGCCTTCACGCTCACCGCCGCCCAACTGGCTACGCTGGCTGGCGGCACGCTGGGGCAGGGCGCGCACACGCTGAGCGTCATTGCCGTCGACGCCGCCGGCAACCGTTCGACGGCTCGGACCCTGACCTTCACGCTGGATACGGTCGCCCCGACAGCAACCGTGGGCCTCGCGCCCGAGTCCGANCGTCGACGCCGCCGGCAACCGTTCGACGGCTCGGACCCTGACCTTCACGCTGGATACGGTCGCCCCGACAGCAACCGTGGGCCTCGCGCCCGAGTCCGACACCGGCACGGTGGGCGACCGCCAGACCACGCTCGCCAGCGTCACGCTGCAGGGCACGACCGGCGCGGGCACCAGGGTGCAGCTGGGGTCGGCCAGCACCACGGCCGACAACACCGGCGCGTTCGCCTTCAACAACGTGCCGCTGGCCGTTGGCAGCAACAGCTTCAGCTTCACGCTCACCGATGCGGCAGGCAACACCGGCACGGCCAGCCTGGCCGTGACCCGCACGGCCATCCCTGTCGACACCACACCGCCCAGCGTCAACACGCTGGCATTGGTCAGCGACACCGGCANACCGATGCGGCAGGCAACACCGGCACGGCCAGCCTGGCCGTGACCCGCACGGCCATCCCTGTCGACACCACACCGCCCAGCGTCAACACGCTGGCATTGGTCAGCGACACCGGCAGCTCCACCACCGACGGCATCACGCGCGACCCCCGCGTGCAGGGCACGGTCAGCGACAACGTGGCCGTCACGCGCTTGCTGCTGACGCTCGATGCAGGTACGGAAGCCGACCTGAGCAGCGCCCTCAACGCCGGCGCGTTCACGCTCTCGGCCGCGCAGCTGAACACGCTGGCCGGCGGCACGCTGGCCCAGGGCGCCCACACGCTCAGCGTCGTCGCGGTCGACGCGGCCGGCAACCGCTCCACCGCCCGCACGCTCGCCTTCACGCTGGACACCAGCGCACCGACGGCCGCCATCGGGCTGGCCCCGGCGTCCGACACCGGCACCGTCGGCGACCTCGTCACCGAGAGCGCCAGCGTCACGCTGGTCGGCACGGCCGCGGCCGGCACCGTCGTGCAGTTCGGCGCGCGCCAGGCCACGGCCGACGCCGCGGGCGGCTTCAGCTTCACCGGCGTGGCCCTGGCCCTGGGCTCCAACAGCTTTGCGTTCACGCTGACCGACCCGGCCGGCAACACCGGCACGGCCAGCGTCGCGGTGCAACGCAGCGCGCCGACCACGGTCGACACCCAGGCCCCGGTCGTCGCCACGCTGTCGCTGGTCAACGACAGCGGCCGCTCGGCCACCGACGGCATCACCAACGATGTGCGCATCGCCGGCACCGTCACCGACAACGTGGCCGCCACCAGATTGCTGGTCGCGCTGGACCCTGGCGCCACGCCCACCTTCACCAACCTCAGCGCTGCCCTGGGCACCGGCGGCGCCTTCTCGATCACGGCCGCGCAGCTCGCCACCCTGGCCGGCGGCACGCTGGCCCAGGGTGCGCACACCCTGCGCGTGGTGGCCGAAGACGCGGCCGGCAACCGCTCGGCCGCGGTCAACCTGGCCTTCACGCTGGACTCGGTCGCCCCCACGGGCGGCAGCTTCGGCGTCAGCATCACCGACGCCGTGGGCGGCAACACCAGCCAGAGCGATGCGGCCATCGCCGTGCTGGCCGGCACGGTGGAGGCCAACGCCACCGTCACGCTCGCGGCCCAGGGCCTGAGCGTGGTGGCCAGCGGCACGGGCGCGTTCCAGCTGCCCGGCGTGGCGCTGGCCGAGGGCGACAACCGCATCACGCTGGGCGTGCTGGACGCGGCCGGCAACAGCACCAGCATCGTGCGCACCATCACGCGCGTGGCGCCCAGCACCTTCGCCGACCCGGTGCTGGCCTGGAACCAGATCGCGCTGCAGTCCATCCAGCGCGACGTGACCACGCCCGAAGAGGCCACGCGCATCCTGGCCATGCAGAGCCTGGCCGTCTACGACACGCTGGCCGCCATCGACGGCACGGCCGCCTACATGGTGCAGGACAAGGTCACCGGCCCGGTCTCGGTGGAGGCCGCCGTGGCGCAGGCCGCCTACCAGATCCTGTATGCGTTCTACCCCTCGCAGCGCGGCATCCTGGATGCGGCGCTGGCCAGCAGCCTGGCCACCATCGCCGACGGCGCGGCCAAGACCGCCGGCATCGCACTGGGCGAGCGCGTGGCCAAGGCCATCGTCGTCATCCGCGCCAACGACGGTTACCTGGACTACGCCATCGACGATGGCGGCACGGCGCTGGGCCAGTGGCGCCCCACCGGCCCGATGTACCTCGTGGCCGAGCACCCGCAGTGGGGCAGCGTCACGCCGTTCGCGCTGGACAGCGCCGACCAGTTCCGCGCGCCGCCACCGCCGGCGCTCACCTCGGCCGAATACGCAGCTGCCGAAGAGCAGGTGCGCCTGTACGGTGGCGAGACCAGCGCGCTGCGCACGGCCGACCAGACGCAGATGGCGCAGTTCTGGGCCGATGGCGGGGGCAGCTACACGCCGCCCGGCCACTGGAACCTGATCGCGCAGCAGATCGCCGCCAGCAAGGGCGCCGGCCTGGCCGCCAACGCGCGCATGATGGCCCAGCTCAACGTGGCGCTGGCCGACGCCGCCATCGCCTGCTGGGACACCAAGTACACCTACGACTTCTGGCGCCCGGTCACGGCCATCCACAACGCCGACCTGGACAACAACCCCGGCACCCAGGTGGATGCCAACTGGCGCCCATTGCTGATCACGCCGCCGCACCCGGACTATGTGTCCGGCCACTCCACGTTCAGCGCGGCGGCCGCCGGCATCCTGTCGGCCACCTTCGGCGCCAACACCGCGTTCAGCACCATCAGCGTCACGGTGCCGGGCGTCACGCGCAGCTTCACGAGCTTCCAGCAGGCCGCGCAGGAGGCCGGCATGAGCCGCATCTACGCCGGCATCCACACCATCTTCGCGAACAACGAAGGGGCGGTGATCGGCGGCAAGGTGGCCGACGCCGTGCTGGCCCGCTTCGCGCTCACCGAAGACACGCAGGCGCCCAACATCGTGCTGGCCGACAGCCCGGCCAACACCAACGCCAACCTGGTGCTGACCGGCCAGGTGCTGGACAACCTCTCGGGCGTGGCCAGCCTGCAGTACCGCGTCGACAACGGCGCGCTCACCAACCTGGCGCGCGCCTCCGATGGCAGCTTCACCATCACCACCGCCCTCGCGCTGAACGGCTCGGCCGACGGCGCGCACAGCATCACGCTGGTTGCGCGCGATGCGGCCGGCAACACCAGCGCCGGGACCACGCGCAGCTTCGTGCTGGACACGCGCGCGCCCACGGTCGCGCTCGCCAGCATCGCGGCCAACGCCGTGCTCGATGCCAATAGCCGCCTGGTCGGCCAGGCCGATGCCACCGGCACCGCCGTGGTCGCGCTGAGCTACAGCTTCGACGGTGGTGCCGCCAAGACCATCACCTACGACAGCGCCACCGGCCGCTTCGACCAGGCCCTGCCGCTGGGCGACCTGTCGGTGGGCGCGCACAGCCTGCGCCTGGTGGCCACCGATGCGGCCGGCAACAGCACCACGCTGGTCCGCAGCGTCTCGATCGCCGAGCTCGCCCCTTTCACCATCACCAAGTTCACGCCGGAAGATGCCAAGCGCGAGATCGGCAGCACCTTCCGCCCGCAGGTGTTCTTCAGCCGCGCCGTGAACGCGGCCACCCTGACGGCCGACAGCCTGTACGCCACCGGCCCGGACGGCAGCAAGCTGGCCATGACCATCGTGCCGGCGCTGGACGGCAGCTTCGCCTGGCTGCTGCCGCAGTCGCCCATGCCCGGCGGCTCCACGATCACGCTGCATGTGAAGGGCTCGGCCATCCGCGCCGCGCAGGACGGCGCCTTCCTCGACGCCGGCGGCAACGGCACGGCCGGCGGCGACTTCACGTGGACCTTCACCACCGTCAGCACCACGGCCGTGATCGGCACCAAGCTGGTCGGCCGCGTGGTCGACCCGGGTGCCGACCTGCTGCCCATGACCTTCGACGACATCCGGCGCGGGCCCGACGGCGTGATCCACACGCCCGACGACGTGTTCCTGAACCCCATCGCGGGCGCCAAGGTCTGGATCATTGGCCAGGAGGACAAGGTCGTCTACACCGACGCCCAGGGCTTCTTCGAACTGGACGGCGTGCCCGTGGGCAACGTCAAGCTGGCCATCGACGGCCGCACGGCGACCAACCCGCCCGCCGGCATCTTCTTCCCCGAGATGGTGATGGACCTGGACCTCAAGCCCGGCATCGCCAACACCGCCATGGGCAGCATGGGCAAGGAAGAGTCGCGCATCGAGAACGCCGACCGCCGCGAGATCTACCTGCCGCGCGTGCAGTCCTCGGCCCTGCAGCCGGTGAGCGACACCGCGACCACCGTGATCACCGTGGACGAGAACTCCGCGCCCGGCATCATCGACGCCTGGCGCGAGGCCATGACGCTGACCGTCACGCCTGGCGCCGCCATCGGCTTTGACGGCCAGCCGCTGGCCAACGTGCAGATCGGCATCAACACCGTGCCGCCGGAACTCGTGCGCGAGATGCTGCCGCCGGGCGTGCTGGAGCACACCTTCGACATCACGATCCAGGCCCCGGGCGTGGACACCTTCGCCGCGCCGCTGAAGATCACGTTCCCCAACGTGTTCAATTCCGCGCCGGGCACCAAGCTCAACGTCATGAGCTTCGACCACACCACGGGCCGGCTGGTCATCAACGGCACGGCCACCGTGTCGGCCGACGGCCTGACGGTGGTCTCCGACGAGGGCTCGGGCATCCTGGCCCCGGGCTGGCACGGCCTGACCCCGCCCGGCCCGCGGGGCGGCAACGACAAGCCGCGCCCGCCCACGCCGCCCAACCCACCCACGCCGCCGCTGCCACCGCTGCCGCCCCTGCCGCCGGTGCCACCCATCATCCCGTGGTTCCCGCTGCCGTGGACGCCCGTGCCCCCGATCGGGCCGACCACGCCGCCGAACCAAAGCACGCCCACACCGGGCATCGTCTCGCCCATCGGCGGCACGCCGAACCGCTTCACCGGCTTCAACATCGACCTGGTCGATGTGACGCAGACGCTGACGCCCGCGCAGGAGGTGGCCGTGGGCCAGGCCATCGGCGTGTGGGAAAGCATCATCACCACCGACATCCCGTCGGCGCTGACGGTCTACGGCCTGGTGGACGACCTGCGCATCGACCTGCGCGTGGTGGCCGGCGACGGTGCCGGCGGCACGCTGGGCGGCGCCACCATCCTGGAACGCCGCCCCGGCTCGATGGGCCTGCCCGCGCTGGCCGAGATCACCATCGACGTGGCCGACCTGGCCGCCGCCACGCCGGCCGAGCTGCGCGCCATCATGCTGCACGAGATCGGGCATGCGCTGGGCCTGGGCGAGCTGTGGGCCGGCATGGGCCTTGTCAACACCACCGTGGCCGGCAACCCGCGCTACACCGGCGCGGCCGGCGTGGCCGCGTTCTCCGCGCTCATGGGCAGCCCGCAGACCAGCGTGCCGCTGGACAACCGCAGCGGCGCGTCGCCCACGCACTGGCGCGAGTCCGTCTTCGGCAACGAGCTCATGACCCCGCTGCTGGACAGCGGCATCGCCACGCCGCTGTCGGCGCTCACCGTGGCCGCGCTGGCCGACATGGGCTACACCGTGAACACCGCCGCCGCCCAGGCCTACACGCTGCCCGGCGCCGGCTTCCCATTCCACCCCGGCACGCTGCAGCCGGCCAACACCACCGACGGCGAGCTGCTGCAGGCCGACGCCGGCGGCGCAGGCCTGGCCGTGGTGGCCGCCGCCGCCACGCTGGACGACCACGTGTTCCGCGCCTTCGATTTCGGTGCCGGCGGCACGGCGGCCGGCTTCACGGCCGTGGGCGCGGCCCAGGTCTACAGCACCGCCAGCGGCTACGGCTGGCGCACGGCCAACAGCGCGAGCAGCGCCACCACGGGCGGCAACGCGCTGACCGGCGACTTCGCGCAGACGCGCGACGCCACCTTCTCGGTGGCCGTGGCCAACGGCACGTACGACATCGTGCTGACGCTGGGCGACGACGCCTCGGCGCGCGACCGCATGTCCTACGAGCTGCAGGGCGTGCGCCGCGGCGCCGTCTCCACCGTGGCCGGCGAACACATCACCATGACGCACCGCGTCGAGGTGCACAACGGCGTGCTCGACCTGCGCCTGTTCAGCGAATTCGGCCCGGTCGCGCTCAACGCGCTCGAAGTGCACCAGGTCAGCGACTACGTGACGCCGGCCTCCAGCGTCAGCTACACCAGCGGCCACTACTACTTCGCCATCCACAACCTGGACACCGGCCTGGTCATGCGCGACAACACCGTCGTGGCCGAGGGCGGCGCGGTCTGCCCCGACGGCGTGGTGCTGGCGCCCAACACGCGCTACCGCCAGTACGTCTACCACGTGGAGACCAACACCATCGGCATCAGCGACTACGTGACGCCGGCCTCGGGCAACGACTTCGACCTGCCCGAGATCGTGCTGGGTGGGCGCTTCACGCCGGACGCCGACGCCGACGGCCTGGAAGACCTGGCCGAGTTCATCGTCGGCACGCGCGCCGACCGCCGCGACACCGACGGCGACGGCATCGCCGACCGCGCCGAACTGCAGCAGCAGCTCGACCCGCTGGGCGGCCTGTCGATCCAGCCCGGCGTGGTGGCCAGCGCGGCCCTGCTCGGCACGGCCCAGGCCGTGGCCGTCAGCGGCACGGGCGGCGACACCGGCGCCAGCCTCACGGCCTACGTGGCCACCGGCAGCTACGGCCTGGCCGTGGTCGACGTGTCGCAGACCACGGCCCCGGCCGTGCGCGCGCAGCTCGACCTGTCGGGCAACAACGTGGACGTGGCCGTGGACGCGGTGCGCCAGCTCGCGCTGGTGGCGGCCGGCGATGCCGGCCTGCACATCGTGGACGTGCGCGACCCCACGGCGCCCGTGCTGCGCCAGACCCTGGTGTTTGACGGTAGCGTGCAGAACGTGCGCATCCGCGACGGACTGGCCTTCGTCTCGGCCGGTGCCAACCTGGCCGTGGTCGACCTGAACACCGGCGACGTGCTGCAGACGCTGAACCTCGCGAACCAGGGCGGTGGCGCCGTCACCGGCCTGGCCCTGGACGGCGCCACGCTCTACAGCATGGACAGCACGCGCACGCTGCGCAGCTTTGCCATCGCCGGCAACCAGCTCGCCACGCGCGACACGTTGGCGCTCGCCGAGGGCGGCACGCAGATCTTCGCGGGCGGCGGTGTGGTCTACGTGGGCACGGGCACCAGCTTCCAGCAGGGCTTCCTGACCGTCAACGCGGCCGACCCGGCCAACCTCGTGCTGCTCTCCGGCGTGGACCAGGCCGGCACGGCCGGCCAGTCGCTGGCGGCCAACGGCTCGGGCCTGCTCGTCAGCGTGGGCGCGCTGCGCGGGCCGGTGGGCCAGGCGCTGAACGTGCTGGACGTGAGCAACGTGCGCGACCCGGCCAACACCGGCGCCTTCGTCACGCGCTACAACCTGCCCAACCCGCCCGAGGGCGTGGCGCTGGCCAATGGCTTCGCCTTCGTGGCCGGCGGTGCCGGCGGGCTGCAGATCGTGAGCTACATCGGCTTCGACGCGGCCGGCGTGGCGCCCACGCTCTCGGTGGCCATCGACGGCGTGGACGCCGACCCGTCCACCCCCGGCATCCAGGTGCTGGAGGGCCGCAACGTGCAGATCCGCCCGACTGTGGTGGACGACGTGCAGGTGCGCAATGTGGAGCTGCTGGTCAACGGCGTGGTCGTCTCCAACGACGCGGCCTTCCCGTTCGAGCTGCTCGCGCAGGTGCCCACGATTGCCAGTGGCGGCAACCAGATGACGCTGCAGGTGCGCGCCACCGACACCGGCGGCAACGTCACGCTGTCGGCCGTCACCACCCTGCGCGTGGTGCCCGACACCTTCGCGCCCTTGCTGCAGTCCATCAACCTGGCCGAGGGCGCGCGGCGCTTCTTCGTGCGCTCGGTCGATCTGCAGTTCGACGAGCCGCTGGACACCGCGCGGCTGGCCGCCTCGGGCGTCACGCTGCTGCGCGCCGGTGCCGACGGCCGTTTCGGCACCGCCGACGACGTGCGCGTTGCCGTGCGGCTGGACACGCGGGCCTTCGGCCAGGCGCTGTCCATCCTGCCCGAGAGCTTCCTCACGGCGGGCGAGTACCGGTTGACCATCACGCCCTCCATCGTGGCCGACCGCGCCGGCAACGCGCTGGCCGCGCCCATCGTGCGCAACTTCACCGTGCGCCCGGCCAGCAACGTGCAGGCTGCCGTGGGCCTGCCCGAGGTGGCGCAAGCGCCCTCGGCCAACCCGGGCCAGGAGATCGGCATCAATGTGCCGTTCGACCCAAGCACGGCGCGCGCGCAGTTCACCACGCTGGACGCCAACGGCACGCGCGCGACCACCGTGGTCAACGCGCGGCGCTTCGATGCGGCCACGGGCACGGCCTACTTCATGGTGCCCTTCAACGCGGCCAGCGGCGACATCGTGGTCTACGGCCAGGAGGGCAGCGTGCGCACGGACTTCGACGACGGTACGCTGCCGCTGCAGATCGTGCCCATCGTCAGCGGCGTGCAGGTGCAGTCGGTCGCCAGTGACGGCAGCTCGGCCGTGATCGTGCTGACCGGCATGGGCTTTGCCGAGGGCAATGGGTCCGAGTACCGCATCGGCGGCGAGCTCGTCACCGACGGCTCGGTCAGCGCCGGCCCGAACGTGACCGACCGCTACGACCCGGTGCTGAACCAGTTCATCGCCAACGGCTCCGTCACGCTGACCGTGCCGCTGAGTGCCGGCGTCTTCGGCGCCATCAGCGTGCGCACCGTGGGCGGCGGCACCAGCGCCAGCTACAGCGTGAGCCTGTCCAGCATCACCAGCGTGGCGCTGAGCGGCACGCCGGCCAACGCCGCGCTGGCCTCGGCCAACGCCGGCCAGGCCATCGTGCTGAACGGCACGGGCCTGTCCACCGGCACCGACGTGCTGCTGCGCTACACCGACTACCAGGGCAACCTGTCCATGGTGCGCGTGAGCCCCACCAGCGCCGCAGGCGACGGCACCCGCGCCACGCTGGTGCTGCCGGCCAACGTGAACGGCGCCTTCGCGCTGCAGGTCTTCGGCTCGGCCACGCAGCCCGTGCTGCAGATCGTGCCCACGCTGCACGCCTTCACCGAGAACGGCTTCATGGCCCTGTCGGGCAGCGGCTTCGTCGAAGGCGCCAGCACCATCACGCTGCCCGGCGCCACGGTGGCCGACACGGCCACCAACGCCGGTGTCGACGTCACCTACGGCTACGACGCATACGGCGTGTACGGCGAGAACAACCTGGCCAACATCCCGCTGGCCAACACCCCGCGCTACGGCCAGGGCAGCGTGACGTTGAGCACCGCGGGCGGCACCTCGGCCGCGCTGGCGCTCAACCTGGTGCGCCCGGGCAGCAACACGGCGCCCACCGGGCTGCTCAGCGACATCGCGGTGGACCGCAGCACCGGCGCCACCTGGGTGCTGGACAGCGACAACCCCGACCACCTGCTGCGCATCAACACCGCCACGGGCGCCATCGTGCAAAGCATCACGCTGACCAGCGCGATGGGCCCCTACACGACCTCGCAGGGCTACGCGGGCCTGCAGATCAACCCCGGCGCCTTCAGCCTGGGCGGCGTCAACGTGCCGGCCGGCAGCCTGGTGCTGCTCAACGGCTACGGGCGCAACCACGTCACGGCGCTGAACCCGGCCACCGGGGCCGTCATCGCCCAGCTCGACCTGGCAGGCAGCTACATCACCTCGGGCGTGCTGGACGCGGCCACCGGGCGCATCTTCGCCACCACCAACGAGAACACGCTGGGTGAGTTCAACGCCACCACCGGCGCGCTGGTGCAAAGCTTCGATCTGCCGTTCAACGTCACCGGCCGAGCCGGCATGGCCATCGACCCGGCCAGCGGCAACCTGTGGATCGGCTCGCAGGGCAGCGGCACCAGCATCGTGCTGGTCAACCGCCAGGGCCAGGAGATCCGCCGCGTCGACCTGGCCAGCCAGGGCGTCACCAACGCGGAGATCTCCGGCCTGGCCTTCCTGGCCGACGGCACGCTGCGCGTGGCCTCCACCCAGGGCACCGTCGCCCAGGTCACGCTCACGCCGGACATCGCGGTGCAGGCCGCCACGCTGAGCGCCATCACCGCCGCGGCCACCGACGGCGTGCCCGCGCAGGCCGGCGTCGCGTCTGCCAACGTGGGCCAGCTTATCACGCTCAGCGGCACGAACTTCAACAGCGGCACCCGCGTGCTGTTCGGCGTGCGCTATGCGGACGGCAGCACCGGGCAGGTGTCGGTCAACCCGCTGGCCATCAACGACGCGGGCACGCGGCTGCAGGTGCTGGTACCCGAGCTGGCCAGCACGGGCGACGTGCGCGTGGTCAACCGCGGCACGCGCGACCTGGCGGGCAGCACGAGCTGGACCGACAGCGTGTACCGCAACGTGACCGTCAGCTTCACGGCCGGTGCCAGCACGGCGGCCGTGCGCTTTGCCGACGGCGGGCTGCAGGGCGTGAACGACGAGAGCTGGGGCATCGACAACGTGCGCGTGGCGCGCGGCGCGACGACCGTGTTCAGCGACGACTTCGAGGGCGCCGCCAATGCGGCCTGGAGCAACGCTGCGGTGGACCTGACCGAGCGCGGCACGCTCACGCGCTTCGCGGGCCGCTTCAGCAACGACAGCCAGACGCTGAACCTGACCGGCCTGACCGCCGGCCAGACCTACACGCTGCGCTTCGACCTGTACGTGCTGGACAGCTGGGCCGCCAGCAATGCCAACGACACCGACCTCTTCGAGGTCAGCGTGGACGGCGTGAACCGGCTGCGCGAGAGCTTCGCCAACGCCGACACCGCGGGTGGCTTCTCGGTGCAGAGCTTCGGCGCCAGCGCCGCGGTGCGCCTGCAGATCGTGCCCACGCTCACGGGCGTGGAGGGCCGGCCCGGCGAGAACGCGGTCTTCACGCTGAACGGCTCGGGCTTCATGGAGGGCGCCAGCACGGTCACCGTGGGCGGCGTGGCCTTCGTGGACGACGCCGGCACGCTCACGCCGTTCGACGTCTCCGGCCCGCGCAACAGCAGCATGACGGCCGTGGCGCCGCGCACGCTGGACGGCCCGGTCCGCATCACCACCGAGGGCGGCTACGCGCAGATCACGCCGCAATTCGGCGCGCAGCCGCTGTCGCTGTTCACGGCCATCGTGGCCAGTGCCAACAACGCGGGCCCGGCCAACAACGCGCTGCCCTCGGCCAACACGGCGCAGACCATCGTGCTGCAGGGCCAGGGCTTCACCAACGCCACGCTGGTGCAGTTCCAGGGCCGCGACGACACCGGCGCCACGGGCACGCTCACGCGCACCGGCAGCGCCAGTGCCGACGGCCGCACGCTGAGCGTGATCGTGCCGGCGCAGGCCGTGACCGGCAACGTGAGCGTGCTGGGCAGCGGCAACAGCATCGCGCTGCAGGTGGTGCCGCTGGTGCGCTCCGTGGGCGGCACCATCGCCGCGGGCAACACCATCGTGCTGGAGGGCATCGGCCTGTCGGCCGCCGACCTGGCCATCACCGTGGGCGGCCGGCCGGTCACCAGCTACACCCTGCGCACCGTGATCGACGGCGTGGGCACCACGCGCGACCTGCAGCTCGTCACGCTGACCGTGCCCACCGGCGCGGTGGGGCGCGAGGTGTCGGTGGCCACCAGCGGCGGCGGTGCCAGCATGCGCACCGGCGCCCTCATCGCCAACCTGGGCGCGCAGACGCCCGCGGCCGACCCCAGCGACACGGCGGCCGGCGCGGCCAGCCTGGGCGCGCTGCGCGATGCGCGGCTGACCATCAACGCCACGGTGGGCGACGGCGCCAACGGCCAGCGCGACGTGGACCTGTACAGCGTGACGCTGGGCGCCCGCGTCATGCTGCGCGTGAACATGACGACCGCCACCTACGGCACCGTGCGCCTGTTCGACGCCGCCGGCAACGAGGTGGCCACGCGCACCTTCAGCCCCAACGATGCGAGCGTGCTGCAGTTCACCGCGCCCAACACCGGCACCTACACCATCGGCGTGAGCGGCCTGGGCAACACCAGCTACAACCCGGCCAGCGCCGGCAGCGGCACCGCATCGCCCTACACGGGCGCCTACAGCCTGAACGTGGAGGCGCAAAGCCTGGGCAGCGTGCGGCTCGCCACCGTCCTGGGCACGGCGGCAGAGGGCACGCCGGGCAACACGGCCGTGGCCTCGGCCAACCCCGGACAGGCCATCACCCTGACCGGCGCGGGCCTGGTGGCGGGCGACCGCATCGTGTTCATGGTGGTGGACGCCGCCGGCAACATCGACGAGCTGGCCGTGACGCCGACCTCGGTCGACGTGGCCGCGCAGACCATCACCGTCACCGTGCCCGACACGGCCACCACCGGCCGCTTGCGGCTGGAGCGCGACACCAACGGCATGCTGCTGCAGATCGTGCCGCGCGTGACCGACGTGCAGGTGCAGTCCGTGGCCTCCGACGGCAGCACGGCCACCGTGGTGCTGAGCGGCTACGGCTTCCTGGACGGCGCCGACAGCCTGTACCGCTTCGGCAGCTACGTGCTCAAGGATGCCGGCGCCGACACCGGCCCCGACGTGCAGGGCCGCAGCGACCCGGTGCGCGGCTTCATCGCCAACGGCCAGGTCACGGTGACCGTGCCGCTCAGCGACGGCGTGTTCGGCGGCATCAGCGTGCAGACCGTGGGCGGCACCAGCACGCTGCTCAGCCGCAGCCTGGCCAGCATCACGGCCGTGGCCGCCAGCGGCACACCGGCCAACGCGGCCCAGGCCTCGGCCAACGCCGGGCAGTCCATCGTGCTCAACGGCAGTGGCCTGTCCACCGCCACCGACGTGCTGATCCGCTACACCGACTACCAGGGCAACCCGTCCATGGTGCGCGTGAGCCCGACCACCGCCGCGGCCGACGGCAGCCGCGCCTCGCTGACGGTGCCCTTGCAGGTGAACGGCGCCTACCGGCTGCAGGTGTTCGGCTCGGCCAGCCAGCCGCTGCTGCAGATCGTGCCCACGCTGCGCCTGCTCACCGAGGACGGCACGCTGCACCTGGCGGGCAGCGGCTTCGCCGAGGGTGGCACCACGCTGGTGCTGCCCGGCGCCACGCTGGTGGACCGCCAGGTCGGCATCGGCGCGGACATCACCTACGGCTACGACGTGGCCGGCAACTACCTGGAGAACCACCTCATCAACGTGTCGCCCGAGTTCACGCCGCGCTACGGCCAGGGCAACGTGAGCGTGCGCACCGCGGGCGGCACCTCGGCGCCGCTGGCGTCCAACGTGCTGCGCCCGGGCAGCGACAGCGCCGCTGCCGGCAACCTGAGCGACATCGCCGTCAACCGCACGACAGGCGCCACCTGGGTGCTGGACGGCAGCAACCCCGGCCGCCTGCTGCGCATCGACCCGGCCACCGGCGCCATCGCGCAGACCATCGTGCTGACGACGGCCATGGGCCCCTACGTCACGGCCCAGGGCTACGCCGGCCTGCAGATCAACCCCAGCGCCTTCAGCCTGGGCGGCGTCAGCGTGCCGGCCGGCAGCCTGGTGCTGGTCAACGGCTATGGCCGCAACCACGTCACGGCGCTGAACCCGGCGACCGGCGCCGTCATCGCCCAGCTGGACCTGGCCGGCAGCTACCTGACCTCGGGCGTGCTGGACGCCAGCACCGGCCGCATCTTCGCGACCACCAGCGACAACCGGCTCAGCGAGTTCAACGCCGCGACCGGCGCCCTGGTGCAGGGCGTGACGCTGCCGTTCACGGTGACCGGCAACACCGGCATGGCCATCGACCCGGCGAGCGGCCACCTGTGGGTGGGCGCGTCGGGCACGGGCACCAGCATCGTGCTGCTGAACCGCGCGGGCGTGGAGCAGCGGCGCGTGGACCTGGCCAGCCAGGGCATCGACAGCGGCGAGATCTCCGGGCTGGCCTTCGCGCCGGACGGCACGCTGCGGGTGTCGTCGACGCGCGGGACGGTGTACTCGGTGACGGTGGCCTGACATGCTGCGCGAGACCCTGCCCCCGGCCGACGCACCGCCCGCCAGCGACGCCGCGCTGGAGCGCGCCAGCACGGCCGACGCCTGGCTCAAGCAGCTGCCGCAGTGGGCCCCCGAGCTGCAGCGCGCCGCCATCTGGCAGCTCGACGCCAACGGCCAGCCGCTGGGCACAGCCCTGGCCGGCCTGCCGTCGCTGGCCGACGCGGCGCTGCTCAAGCCCATCGCCGCGCCGGCCAGCCGCCAGGGGCAGGCGCGTGGGCCGGTGATCGCGCGGCTGGACGGCGTGGCGCGCATCGACTTCCCGGTGCCGCAGGGCGAGGCCGGCGGGCTGCTGGTCTGCCTGGCGCTGGCCGACCTGCCGTCGCTGGACACGCAGCGCCTGATGCGCCAGCTGCACTGGGGCGTGGCCTGGCTGCTGCGCCTGGCCGACCTGCAGGCCACGCAGTTGCTGACGGCGCGGCTCGAGCGCGCGCGCTTCGTGATCGACGCCAACGCGCTGATGCTGGACCAGTCCGACCCGCGCGCCGCCGCGCTGGCCCTGGCCAACATGCTCGCGCTGCGCTTCGGCGCCACGCTGGTGCAGGTGGGCGAGGTGCGCCAGCTGCAGACGCGGCTGTTCGTGCGCAGCAACACCGCCACGTTCGACGCGCGCACGCGGCTCAGTGCACTGGCCGAGGCGGCGATGAACGAGGCCGTGGACGAGCGCGCGCTGCTGCTGTGGCCGCCGCAGGGCGACGAGGCCCTGGGCACGGCCGCGCTGGCCGACTACGCCCATGCGCAGAAGGCCGGCGCGCTGGCCCTGCTGCCGCTGCTGCACCGGGGCGAAGTCAGCGGCGTGCTGATGCTGGAGCGCGACACCGCCTTCACGGCCGAGGAGGGCGAGGCGTTGCAGGTGGCGGCGTTGAGCATGGCGCCCATCCTCGCGCTGCACGCGCAGGCGTCGCAGGGCGCGCTGCAGCGGCTGCTGGGCGGCGCGCGCGCGGGCGTGCGCACGGCCACCGATGCGTCGCACCCGGCGCTCAAGCTGGGCGCGCTGGTGCTGGCCGGCGTGCTGGCAGCGGCCGTGCTGGTGCCCGTGCCGCAGCGTGTGCTGGCCCATGCCGCGATCGAGGGAGAGGTGCAGCGCGCGGCCGTGGCGCCGTTCGCGGGCTACGTGCGCCAGGCGCTGGTGCGCGCGGGCGACACCGTGCAGGCCGGCCAGCTGATGGCCGTGCTGGACGACAAGGATTTGCGGCTGGAGCGCCTGCGGCTGGAGTCGGAGCTCGAAGTCTCGCTGCGCAAGGAGCGCGAGGCCATCGCCGCCGGCAACCGCGTGGACACGCGGCTGGCCGCGGCGCAGAGCGGCAGCGTGCGCGCGCAGCTCGACCTGGTGCTGGAGAAGCTGCAGCGCGTGCGCATCGTGGCGCCGTCGGCCGGCGTCGTGATCAAGGGCGACCTGTCGCAGCAGATCGGTGCGCCGGTGGAGCAGGGCAAGGTGCTGTTCGAGGTCGCGCCGCTGGACGACTGGCGCGTGGTGCTGGAGGTGGACGAGCGCGACACCTCGCTCGTCGCGCTGGGCCAGGCCGGCCGCCTGGTGCTGACCACGCTGCCGGGCCAGGCCTTCGACTTCAGCGTGCGCCGCATCACGGCCGTGTCCACGGCCAAGGACGGGCGCAACTACTTCCGCGTGGAGGCCAAGGTCGCGCAACCCGACGCGCGGCTGCGGCCGGGCCTGGAGGGCGTGGCCAAGGTGGACACCGGCGAGAGCCCGGCGCTGTGGGCGTGGACGCGCCATTTCCGGCAGTGGGTGCGCGTGACGCTGTGGGAGCATCTTCCATGAGGGCATGTTGCTTGCGTGGCGCCGGCCGCAGCGCGGGCGTGGCTTCCTTTTTTTGCTCCCTCTCCTCCTGGAAGAGGGCTGGGGTGAGGGCGGGCGGCGGCAACGCTGACGCTGCCATTGCCCAGGCCGCAGCCCCTCACCCCCACCCTCTCCCCAGAGGGGCGAGGGAGCCAGGCTGCGTGCCAATCGGGCGCGGCGCTCTTCGCTCCCTCTCCCTCTGGGAGAGGGCTGGGGTGTGGGCCGGCAGCGGTACCAGGCACGCCGCCATTGCCCAGGCCGCAGCCCCTCAACCCACTGGGGCGACGGAGTCCGACACCCCATGAGCGTCGCCCTTCTCTCCGACCAATGGCACCGCGTGGCCGGCCTGCGGCCGCGCGTCGTGCCGCATGCGCGCGTGCACCGGCATGTGCTGCATGGCGAGGTCTGGCATGTGCTCGAGGACCTGGGCGGCGCGCGCCAGCACCGGCTCAATGCCAAGGCCTACCGCCTGCTGCGCATGCTGGACGGGCGGCGCACGCTGGACGCCGTCTGGCAGCGCCTGAGCCGCGAGCTCAGCGACGACACGCCCAGCCAGGACGACATCCTGCAGTTCGTCGGCCAGCTCAACGCGCAGGACCTGCTGGTCGTCGATGCCTCGCCCGACGCGGCCGAGCTGCTCGTGCGCCAGCAGCGCCAGCAGAAACAGAAGCGGCGCCAGACCATGGGCAACCCCATGTCGATCAAGCTGCCGCTGTGGGACCCCGACCGCTTCCTGCGCCGGCTGCTGGCCGTGACGCCGGCCGTGCCCGCCGCGCTGCTCTGGGCCGTGTGGCTGGCCGTGGTCGGCGGCGCGCTGCTGCTGGTGCCCGCGCACTGGCCCGACCTGTCGCGCAACTTCGGCGAGCAGATGCTGGCCATGGACAACCTGCTGCTCGCCGCGGTCGTGTTCCCGCTCATGAAAGCCGCGCACGAGCTGGCCCATGGCGCGGCCGTGGTGCGGCGCGGCGGCGAGGTGCACGAGATGGGCATCATGCTGCTGGTGTTCTACCCCACGCCCTATGTCGAGGCCTCGGCCTCCAGCGCCTTCGCCAGCCGCTGGGCGCGCATCGCCGTGGCCGGCGCGGGCATGGCCGTCGAGGTCTTCATCGCCGCGCTGGCCTTCTTCGTGTGGATGGCGATCGAGCCCGGCTTCTGGCGCTCGGTGCTCTACAACGTGATCGTGCTGGGCGGCGTCACCACCGTGCTGTTCAACGGCAACCCGCTGCTGCGCTTCGACGGCTACTTCATGCTGGCCGACGCCATCGGCGTGCCCAACCTGGCGCAGCGCGCCAACGCGTTCTGGCTGTTCCTGATCCGCCGCTTCGTGCTCGGCGCGCGCGGCGCCACCGTGCCGCCGGCCTCGCGCTACGAGATGGGCTGGTTCACCGCCTACGCACCGGCGGCGCTGGTCTACCGGCTGCTGCTCAGCTTCGGCATCGCGTGGTTCGTGGCCCAGCAGTACTTCTTCGTCGGCGTGCTGCTGGCCGCGTGGACGCTGGCGTCCGGCATCGTCTGGCCGCTGGCCAAAGGCCTGCATGCGCTGTGGACCTCGCCGCAATTCGCGGCCCGCCCGTGGCGCGCCTGGGGCGCCGTCGTGGGCCTGGTCGGCCTGGCGCTGGTGCTGCTGCTGGCCGTGCCGCTGCCGCGCCACATCCGCGTGCAGGGCGTGGCCTGGCT
Source organism: Pseudorhodoferax sp. Leaf267 (assembly GCF_001422405.1). Taxonomy (GTDB): domain Bacteria; phylum Pseudomonadota; class Gammaproteobacteria; order Burkholderiales; family Burkholderiaceae_C; genus Pseudorhodoferax. The sequence goes on along the minus strand of NZ_LMMV01000027.1, from coordinate 52,847 downwards.
GCCCGAGGAGGCCTTGCTGCGCGCGCGCGCCGACGGCTTCGTGCAGGCCATCGCCGCCCCCGAGGGCACGGCCGTGCAACCCGGCGACCTGGTGGTTGCCACCGTGAACGCCGACCTGGCCGCGCGCGTGGCCGAGCTCACGCACCGGCTGGCGCTGGCCCAGGCCCGGCTCGACGCGGCCCTGGTGCACCAGCCCGCGCTGGCCGCGCGGCTGCAGGAAGAAGTGCAGGCCGAGCAGGCCGCGCTGGCCCGCGCGCAGGCCGATGTGGCCGACCTGGCCCTGCGGGCCGGCGTGCCCGGCACCGTGCGGCTGGAGCAGGCGCAAGACCTGCCGGGCCGCTTCGTCAAACGCGGCGACATGCTGGGCTATGTGCTGGGCAGCGCCGTGCCGCGCGTGCGCGTGGCGCTCACGCAGGCCGAGGCCGAGCTCGACCTGGCCAGCCTGCGCGGCATCGAGATCCGCATGGCGGGCCAGGTCGAGCACGCGCACGCCGGCCGCCTCACGCGCAGCACTCCGCAGGCCGGCCACAGCCTGCCGAGCGCGGCGCTGGGCAGCACGGGCGGCGGGCGCTTTGCGGTCGACCCGCGCGACGAGGCCGGCGCGACCGCGATGGAGACCGTGTTCCAGTTCGACATCGAGGCCGTGGACGCGGCCACGCTGGGGCCGGTCGGCACGCGCGCCTACGTGGCGCTGGAGCAGGCGCCCGAGCCGATCGGGATGCGCTGGTGGCGGCATACGCGGCGCCTGTTCCTGACGCACTTGAACGTCTGACATGCCCTCCTTCACCCAAACCCTCGACCTCGCCCGCAGCGGCAGTGCCTACCCCGAGCGCGCCGACCCGCGCGAGGGCGGGTGGGACCGGTGGGCGCGTGCCTGCTGGCGCCTGCTGGAGCCGCTGGACCGGCAGGACCAGATGCTGCGCCGGCGCGTGCAGCAGGCCGTGGACCGCGCCGCCGAGACGCGTGCGCTCGACGAGCCACAACTGCTGCAGCAGCTGCGCCGCAGCGCGCGTCGCGGCTGGGTCGACGCGTCTGCGCTGCCGCAAGCCCTGGCCTGCGTGCGCGAGCTGTGCCGGCGCAGCCTGCAGATGGAGCCCTACCCGGCGCAGCTGCTCGGCGCGGCCGGCCTGCTCACCGGGCGCCTGGTCGAGATGCAGACCGGCGAGGGCAAGTCGCTCACGGCCGCGCTGGCCGCCACGCTGGCGGCGGCGGCCGGCGTGCCGGTGCATGTGGTCACCGTCAACGACTACCTCGCGCAGCGCGACGCCGAGGAGATGGCGCCGCTGTTCGCGCGCGCCGGCCTCACGGTCGGCGCCATCGTCACGGGCATGTCGGTCACGCAGCGCCGCCACGCCTACGCGCAGGCCATCTGCTACTGCACCGGCAAGGAGCTGGTGTTCGACTACCTCAAGGACCGCTCGGCCTTCGGCGCCAACGTCAGCGCCACGCGCCAGCAGCTGCGCGCCTGGGTCAGCCACAGCCAGGCCGAGCAGAGCCTGCTGCGCGGCCTGCACTTCGCGATCGTGGACGAGGCCGACAGCATCTTCATCGACGAGGCGCGCACGCCGCTGATCCTGGCCGTGAAGGCCGGCGCCGAGGCCGTCGCGCCGCATTTCGCGCAGGCGCTGCAGATCGCCCGCACGTTGGAGCCGCAGCAGCACTACCTGGTGGACGCGCGGCGCCGCAGCATCGCGCTGACCGCGCTGGGCCGCCAGCAGGCGCTGCTGGCCAGCGCCGCGCTGGGGCCGGCGGCCAGCGCCGAATGGCAGGTGCGCATCGCGCGAGAGCACTGGGTGCTGCAGGCCCTGCGCGCGCTGCACCTGTTCATCAAGGACCACCACTATGTCGTGCGCGCGGACAAGGTCGAGATCGTCGACGAGAACACCGGCCGCGTGCTCGAAGGCCGCACCTGGGAACAGGGCTTGCACCAGATGATCGAAACCAAGGAAGGTTGCGCGCTCTCCGACCGCGCCAGGACCATGTCACGCATCACCTACCAACGCTTCTTCGCGCGCTATTTGCGCCTGTCCGGCATGACCGGCACGGCGCGCGAGGTGCGCGGCGAGATCCGCGCCTGCTACGGCCTGCGCACCCTGGTCGTGCCCACGCACCGGCCCTCGGCGCGCCAGCGCTGGGCCGACATCGTGCTGCCCGACACGCCGGCCAAATGGCAGCGCATCGCCCAGGAGGTGCAGGCCCTCGTGGCGCAGCAGCGCGCCGTGCTCGTGGGCACGGGCTCGGTCGAGGCGTCTGAGGCGCTGTCGGCCGTGCTGCAGGCACGCGGCGTCGCGCACCGCGTGCTCAACGCGCAGCAGGACGCGGCCGAGGCCGAGCTGGTGCGCAGCGCCGGCCTGCCCGGCACCGTGACGGTGGCCACCAACATGGCCGGGCGCGGCACCGACATCAAGCTGCCGCCCGAGGTGCTGGGCTGCGGCGGCCTGCACGTGATCCTGAGCGAGCACCACGAGTCGAGCCGCGTCGACCGCCAGCTGTTCGGCCGCGCCGGGCGCCAGGGCGACGTGGGCAGCGCGCAATGCATCGTGGCGCTGGACGATGCGCTGTTCACCGAGTTCGCGCCCGCGCTGGCGCAGCTGGCGCGCGGCCTGCACCACGCCGGCCTGCGCCGCGTGGCGTTGCGCCTGGCACGCGGCCTGGCCCAGCACCGCGCCGAGCGCCAGCACCGCGCCACGCGGCGCGAGGCGCTGCGGCATGACAACCAGCTGGCCGACCTGATGGCCATGTCGGGGCGGCTATGAAACAGCGGCTCATTGTTGTGTGCGCCGCGCTGCATCTGGCCGCGCCGGCCTGGTCGGCCGACGCCGTGCCCTGCCTGATCGAGCCGTCGCAGAAGCTCTCGATCCGCAGCACGGTGACGGCGCAGATCGCCGACATCCCGGTCGAGCGCGGCTCGGTGATCCGCAAGGGCCAGTCGCTCGTGGTGCTGGACGCCGCCGTGGAGAAGGCCGCGCTGGACTCGGCCCGCTACCGCGCCGTGATGCAGGGCCAGGTGGCAGCGGGCGAGGCGCGGCTCGCGCACCTGCGCGAGAAGCTGCGGCGCCGCGAGGAGCTGGTCAAGGAGAAGTTCGTCTCCAGCCAGGACCGCGACGACACGCTGGCCGAGTCGCGCGTGGCCGAGGCCGACCTGCTGGAGGCGCGCGACAACCGCGAGCTGGCCAAGCTGGAGGCCCAGCGGCTGGCGGCCGAATTGGGCCGGCGCAGCATCGTGAGCCCGGTCACGGGCGTGGTCACCGAGCGCCTGCAGAACCCGGGCGAGATGGCGCAGGCCGGCGAGAGCGCGGGTGCCATCCTCAAGATCGCGCAGACCGACCCGGCGCGCGTGGAGCTGGTGCTGCCCGTGGCCATGCACGGCCGCGTGAAGGTGGGCGACAGCATCACCGTCAAGCCCGAGGCGCCGTTCGGTGGAGACTACCAGGCCAAGGTGCGCGTGGTCGACCCGGTCATCGACTCGGCCAGCGGCACCTTCGGCGTGCGCGCGGAGTTCGCCAACCCGGCGGGCAAGGTGCCGCTGGGCGTGCGCTGCAGCGCGGGCTTCTAGGCGGCTGCCGGCAGGAAGCGCGCCGGCAGCAGTTCCTTGAACGGGAAGTACTGGAACCAGGGCCCGGCCTCCTGCACCGTGCGCGCCACCGAGGGCCGCGCCAGCAGCCGCTCGCAGTACGCGCGCAACTGCGCGTGCGCGGGCGGCACCGGCTCCAGGATCGCCGCGTAGAACAGCGCGGGCGATGCTGCGCAGTCGGCCAGGCTGAAGCCCTCGCTGGCGAGCCAGGTGCGGCCGTCCAGCTGGCGATCCAGCATGGCGTAGGCCTGCTGGATCAGTGCGCGCGCATCAGCCACGCCACGCGCGTCCTGCTCGCCGGCGGGGCGCAGGCGGTCGCCCACGATCTTCTGCATCGGCTGGTGCACGTACTGGTCGCATACGCGGTCCCACAGCCGCACCTGCAGCCGCGTGTCGGTGTCGGCTGGCAGCAGCGCCGCCGCGCTGGGGAAGTGCTGCGCCAGGTACTCGATGACGATGCTGGACTCGGCCACCGTGCGCGCCTCGTCCTGCAACACCGGGAACTTGCACATCGGCCACAGCGCGGTGAGCGTGGCGCGGTCGGCCGCGTCGCCCAGGTTCACGTGGCGCGGCGTGAACGGCACGCCGGCCTCGTAGAGCGCCACCAGCACCTTGTGGCAGTACGAGGACAGCGGGTGGTAGTACAGGGTCAGGGCCATGGGGTGTCTCCTCGCCGGTGGGGCAAAGCGGGCATTGTCTTGCGTGCCCCGGCTTTCGTCTCCTACAGCAGCCGCAGCGCCGCGCGGCTAGGCTGGGCCGTTCAACGCCACCCCACGCCGCCATGCTGTCATCCCCGGCCCTGCCACAGGCCCCTGCCGCGCCTGCTTCCCCGACCCCATGGCAGCGCTGGCGCCGCTGGCTGGTGCCGGTGTTCGGTGCCGTCGTGCTCGCGCTGCTGCTCTCGCACGCGCACAAGATCGACTGGCGCGGCGCCTGGGAGGCCCTGCAGCGCTACCCCTTCGCGCTGCTGGCCGGTGTGCTGGGCCTGGCCACGGCCAGCCACGTGCTGTATGGCTGCTTCGACCTCATCGGCCGGCGCCACACGCGGCACGGCCTGCCGTGGTGGCAGAGCTGGTCCATCGGCGTCACCAGCTACGCGTTCAACCTCAACCTGGGCTCGCTGGTGGGCGGCGTCGGCATGCGCGCGCGGCTCTACGCCAAGGCCGGGCTCGACGAGGCCACCATCTCGCAGGTGGTGGCGTTGAGCCTGGCGACCAACTGGTTGGGCTATGGCGTGCTGGCGGGCGGCCTGTTCGCGGCCGGCGCCGTCACGCTGCCGGCCGACGCGCCCATCGGCGCGATGGCCCTGCGCGCGCTCGGCGTGCTGATGCTGGCGCTGGCCGCCGGCTACGTGGCAGCCTGCGCATTCAACAAGGGCCGTGAATGGAGCATCCGCGGCCGCCGCGTGCACCTGCCCTCGGTGCCGCTGGCGCTGCTGCAGTTGGCCATGGCGGCGGCGAACTGGGCACTCATGGGCGGCGCGATGTCGCTGCTGCTCGGCCACGAGGTGCCGTATGCGACCGCGCTGGCCGTGCTGATGGCCGCCTCGGTGGTCGGCGTGGTGATCCCGATTCCGTCCGGGCTGGGCGTGCTGGAGGCCGTGTACCTGGCCCTTCTGTCGGGCACGGTGCCGCATGGCCGCGTGATGGGTGCCGTGCTGGCCTACCGGGCGCTGTACTACCTGCTGCCGCTGGGCGGCGGGCTGTTGCTGTACGCCGGGCTGGCGCGCTATGCGAAGGCGCACCCGGCGGCCGAGGCCGCGCAGGCGCCCGCGTGATGCAGGCCTGCCGGAGTCTGCTCCGCGCTTTCCCGGTGTGCGCATGCGCCTACCCGCTCGCCGAGCGCGGGCCGACAGCGAGCGCGGCCCGCTCTTTGCACACTGCGGCATGAATTCCATCTCCCATCAAGACGGCGGCTGCCTGGCCGCCCCCCGGTTTTGACGCGGCGCGCCTGCGGCATCCCCACGCTGCAACCGCACATCCGGCTGTACGGCCATGTCGATGCCGGCATGCTCGGCGAGTTCTTCCGCCAACAGGCGCAGGCACCGCAGGGCGAGCCCATCGTCTTCGAGATCAGCACCCAGGGCGGCGATGCCGACATCGGCCGGCGCATGGCGCAGGAGATCCGCCTGTGGCGTCAGCAGCGTCAGGCAGACCTGTATTTCCTTGGCAAGAGCTACGTCTACTCGGCCGGCGTGACGGTGATGTCCGCCTTCCCGGTGGAGCGCCGCTTCCTGACCGACGACACGGTGCTGCTGGTGCACGAGCGCAAGATCACCAAGACGCTGGAGTTGCAGGGCGCGCTGCGCGCCTGCCGTGCCCTGGTGGAGGACCTGCTCGCACAGCTGGAGTCGGGCCAGGCCGTGGAAGACCGCGACTTCGCGCGCCTGGTGCAGGGCAGCCGGCTGTCGCACGCTGCGCTGCGTGAACGCGTGATGGCGCGCGACTGGTATCTGCAGGCCGACGAGGCCCTGGCCCACGGCCTCGTGGCCGACGTGATCGGCGACGACGGCCTGGCCGCCGGCTGATCAGCCGATCTTGCGCAGGCTGGACAGGGCGACCTCGCCCTGGCCCGTCGAGAACACCGGGCTGCCGCCCGATCCCTGGCCGCCCTGGGCCTGGCTCACGCCCGAGATCCGGTGCTCACCCGTGTCGTACTGCTGCACGGTGCCGCCCTGGCGGATGGCCAGGCGCCGCTGCTGCGGAAAGAAGGCGTACTGCAGGTCGTTCTGGCCGCCGCTGGACGACGGGTTCGACAGGCCCTCGGGCCACCAGCTGTCGTCGGCCTGCATCGGCGCCATGGGCTTCATCGGTTGCATGGGCTTCATGGGTTCCATCGGCTTCATCGGTTCCATCGCGCGCTCCGTCCTGTGCAAAGGGATCGAGTGTGCGCAGCCTGGCAGCGCGCCGTGTCAGGGCCGCGCGGCTTGGCGCGTAGGCGCAGCGCGCCCGTGGCCTAGCGCCGGCTGCCCAGTGGCGGCGCGATGTCCTCCAGCGAGCGGCCCTCGGCGTCCACGCCGTAGCGCCACGCGATGACCGCGGCCAGCATCACCAGCACCGCGCCCACTGCATAGCCTGCGAACACGTTGGCCCGGCTGCCGGTCTCGATCAGCGCGCCGAACAGAGCCGGCGCCGCAAAGCCGCCAATGCCCGCGCCCACGGCGAAGAAGATGGCAATCGCCATGGCCCGCATCTCGAGCGGAAACACCTCGCTCACCGTCAGGTAGGCCGAGCTGGCGGCTGCCGACGCGAGGAAGAACACCGCCGACCAGGCCAGCGTCTGCGTGGTCGCGTCCAGCCAGCCGTACAGAAAGCCCAGCCCCGTGAGCAGCAGGCCCACGCCGGAGAGCCCATAGGTCAGCGCGATCATGAAGCGCCGGCCGATGCGGTCGAACAGCGGCCCCAGCAGCAGCGGCCCCAGCACGTTGCCGGCCGCGAACGGCAGGATGTACAGGCCCACGCGCGACGGCTCCACGGCATAGAAGCGCGTCAGCACCAGCGCGTAGGTGAAGAAGATCGCGTTGTAGAAGAAGGCCTGCGACACCATCAGCGCCAGCACCACGGCGCTGCGCTGGCGGTAGTGGTGCAGCAGCACCCAGGCCACGTCGCGCAGGCCGGGCAGCGCCGTGCGCTCGAACTGCGGGCCCGTGTCGGCCACCGCGGCCGGGCGCCAACCGGGCTGCTCGGCGCGGATGCCGGCCTCGATGGACGAGACGATGGCCTCGGCCTCGTGCGCGCGGCCATGGGCCATGAGCCAGCGCGGGCTCTCGGGCACGTAGCGCCGCACCACCAGCACCGCCACCGACAGCACCGCACCGAGCAGGAAACCCAGGCGCCAGCCCAGGTCCACGGCCAGCCAGCGCGTGTCCAGCAGCACCAGGCTCAGCGCTGCGCCCAGGGCTGCGCCGATCCAGAAGCTGCCGTTGATCGTGAGGCTCACGCGGCCGCGCACGCGTGCCGGCACCAGCTCGTCGATGGCCGAGTTGATGGCCGCGTACTCGCCGCCGATGCCCACGCCGGTCATGAAGCGGCACACGGCAAACATCGCAAAGCCCGGAGAGAAGGCCGTGGCCATGGTGGCCAGCATGTAGACCGCCAGCGTGATCAGGAACAGCTTCTTGCGGCCCAGCCGGTCGGCCATGCGCCCGAACACCAGTGCGCCGGCCACCGTGCCCGCCACGTACAACGAGCCGGACCAGCCCACCTGCGTGGCCGTGAGCGCCAGCGTGTCGGGGCGCTCCAACATGGAGCCGAAGGAGCCGACGATGGTCACCTCCAGCCCGTCCAGCACCCAGGCGATGCCCAGGGCCAGCACCACGCGCCAGTGCCAGCGCGACCAGGGCAGGGCGTCCATGCGCGCGGGGATGGTGCTGGGGGCGGGCATCGGGCGATGCTGGCTGGCTGCGCCTGTCCGCGCTGCCGGCTGCGCTCGCCTGCGCGTGTCGGCCAGGGCCGACCGCGCCGCCGCTGGGCGGCCCGGACGCCGGCGGGCCGCCGGGCGCTGCCGTCAGAGCAGCACTTCGGGCACCAGCGGCCCCATCAGTGTGTTGTACAGCCGCTGCCAGAACGTGGATTCCGGCTCGTCGGTCAGCACCGTTTCGGTGGCCTCGTCCATCGCCAGCCACTGCACCGAGTAGCCGTCTTCGGCCAGGCGCAAGCGGTAGGCGCTGCGCGTCTTGCTGACCTCGATCACGCGCAACATCTCTTGCGCCAGCGGCACGCTGTCCATCACCACGCCCATCTCGGTGTTCTGCGTGGCCGAGCGCGGGTCCAGGTTCATCGAGCCCAGGAAGATGCGCTGCCCGTCGATGGCCGCCGTCTTGGAATGCAGCCGCCCCAGCGACTGGCCGAACACGCCGAACTGCTTGCCCGCGCTGGTGCGCTGCGGGCTCAGCTCGTACAAATCGGCGCCGCTTTGCAGCAGGCGCTTGCGGTAGCGCACATAGCCGGTGTGCACCAGCGGCTCGTCGTTGGCGGCGAGCGAGTTGGTCAGCAGCGTGAGCTTCACCCGCCGGCGGGCCAGGTCCTGGAACGCGGCCATGCCCTTCTCGCCTGGCACGAGGTAGGGCGAGGTCAGCTCCACCTGGTCCTTGGCGGCCAGCAGCAGGCCCCAGACCTGCATGGTCACGCTGGTGGCCAGGGCCTCGTCGTCGCTCATGGTGTCGGGCTTGGTCGGCGGGTCGGCGATCACCTGCGCCGCGCCCCAATGCAGGGCGATGCGGCCCGCGTCCAGGTCCTTGCCGATGGGGCCGTAGCCCAGGAAGTCGGCGTCCGGCAGTTGCAGCGCGGGCCGGCGCGCACCGATCCAGCGGTCGAAGTCGCCGGCCTGCACGGCCTGGCCGTCCACCAGGGGCAGGATTTCGGCAATGGGCCAGACCTGCCGGCTGTTCCAGTATGCGTCGAACACGGCCTGCAGCTGCGGCAGCACGGCGCCGACCAGCAGCGCGTCCATGTCGATGAAGTTCTGCGCCGAGCTCAGCAGGAAGTAGTCGTCGGCGATGTTGCGCCCGCCCACCACGGCCATCACGCCGTCGGCCACGAACAGCTTGTTGTGCATGCGGTGGTTCAGCCGGCCGAACTCGTGCGGCGAGGCCACGAAGCGCGCCAGCACGCCGTTGCGGTTGCAGCAAAAGGGGTTGTACAGCCGCACCTGCACATTCGGCGTCTTCGACAGGGCCAGCAGCAGCCGCTGGCTCTTGGCCGTGTACAGGTCGTCCACCAGCACGCGCACCTGCACGCCGCGCTGGCCCGCGTCGCGCAGGGCCTGCAGCAGCAGCCGGCCCGTCGCGTCGTTCTCGAACTGGTAGTACTGCACGATGAGGCTGCGCCGGGCGCGCTCGGCAAGCTGGATGCGCGCGTCCAGCGCGTACACGCCCAGCGGCAGCAGCCGCGCGCCCGAGCGCGTGTCCGCCGGCCCGGAGGCCGTGGCGATGGTGGCCAGCGGCGTGCCGGGATCGGCCGCCTCGGCACGCTCTGCCGCGCGCTCGGGCGCGGCGGGCAGGGAACCGCAAGCCGTCAGCACGGCCACGCACAGGGCAAGGAATGCCTGGACGGCCCAGCGCAGATGTCGGTTCATGATGGCCCCTTCGTGCCTACACCATACGCCGCAAACGCGGGGCTGGATCTCAGGGGTTGTGGTTGGACGCAGCCGGGCAGGTGGGCTGGCTCGATGGGGGCCGGACCGGTCGATGCATCTTCAGATCGCCAGGCCGGACGGGCGGTGAGCTGGCGTTGCCGCAACCGTCGGCTCGGCATCGAGCGCCTTACCGCTCGTACAGCGTCTCGATTTGCGCTGCATACGCCTTGTGAACACTCCCCCTGCGCACCTTCATCGTCGCCGTGACCTCCCCATCGTCATGGTCCAGCTCCTTGACCAGCAGATGCACCTTGCGCACCTGCGACACCTGCGCCAGCCGCGCGTTGCCCTTGGCGATCTCCGCGTCGATGAGTTGCACCACCTCCGGGCGCTCCACCAGCGAGCGGAAATGCGTGAAAGGCAGCCTGCGCGCCTCGGCCCACTGGGCCACCGTCTCGTAGTCGATCTGCACCAGCGCCGCGACGAACTTGCGGCCTTCGCCGATGGCGATGCACTCCTTGATGTAAGGGCTGGCCTTCATGGTGTTTTCGATCTCCGAGGGCGTCAAGTTCTTGCCGCCGGCCGTGATCATGATGTCCTTCAAGCGGTCGACGATGCGGATGTGGCCGCCTTCCTCGCGCACCACGTCGCCCGTGTGCAGCCAGCCGTCCTGGATCGCCGCGGCCGTCGCCTCGGGGTTCTTGTAGTAGCCGGCAAACACCATGTCGCCGCGGATCTGCAGCTCGTCCTGGGCGCCCAGCCGGTAGTCCACGCCCAGCGTGGCCGGGCCCACGGTGCCGATCTGCACCGCATCGCGGCGGTGGCCGGTGACCATGCCGGTGGACTCGGTGAGGCCGTAGACCTCCACCAGCGGCACGCCCAGCGTGCGGAAGAAGCGCACCACGTCGGGCGGGATGGGGGCTGCGCCGGTCAGCGCCACGGCAGCGCGGCGCAGGCCGATGAAGTTCTGCAGCGCGCGCAGCAGCGTCCAGTAGGCCAGGCCATGGCGCAGGCGTTCGCCTGCCGTCCACGCGCTGCGCGGCTTTTCGGCCAGCGGTGCGCAGGCGGCCAGGGCGCGGGTGTACAGCGCGCGGCGCAGGCCACCGGTCTCCTGCATCTTGATGCTGATGGCCGCGTGCAGCTTCTCCCAGATGCGCGGCACGCCCAGGAACATGGTGGGCGCCACCTCGCGCAGGTCTTCCTGCACGGTGCGGATGGACTCGCCGAAGTTGACCTGCGTGCCCAGGTACAGCGGCACGAAGCTCGTGAACATCTGCTCGGCCACATGGCACAGCGGCAGGTAGGACAGGTGCGTGGTGTGCGCGTCCAGCCCCAGCCGGTCGACGATGCCGGGCACCACGGCGCGGATGTTGCGCCACGAGACCATGGCGCCCTTGGGCGCGCCGGTGGAGCCGGAGGTGTAGATCATCAGCCCGATGTCGTCCAGCCTCTGTGCGGCGAGCGCGGCATCGATGCGCGCATCGCCCTCGGCGGCCTGCAGTGCGGCGCCCGCGGCTTCGAGTTCGGCAAAGCTGGTGATGCGTTCACGTTCGGCCGGCGTGTAGCTGGCCAGGCCCTTGGTCTCGACGATGACGATGCGGCGCAGCCTGGGCAATTGCGCGGTGGCCTGCAGCACCTTGTCGGCCTGCTCCTGGTCTTCGCAGACGACGACCTCCACATCGGCATGGCCCAGCACGTAGGCCACCTCGTTCGTGGGGCTGGTAGGGTAGACGCCCACGGTCACGGCGCCGATCAGGCCGGTGCCCATCTGCGCGAGCACCCATTCGATGCGGTTCTCGGACAGCACGCCGACATGGCTGCCGGCCGAAAGGCCCAGGCTGGCCAGGCCCAGGCCCACATGGCTGGCGCGGCGCAGGTAGTCGGCCCAGGTGATGGGCTGCCAGATGCCGAAGTCCTTTTGCCGGATGGCGATGGCCGTGGGCTGGCGCTGGGCCTGCGCGCGCAGCATCTGGGGGAGGGTCTTTTCAGGCAGCGTCATGACAGCCACCGCTTGCGGCGCTTGTAGTGCTTGAGGTCCTTGAAGCTGCGCGCCTCGCCGCTGCCGCCCACGCCCAGGTAGAACTCGCGCACGTCCGCATCGGCCGCCAGCCGCTCGGCGCTGCCGTCGATCACGATGCGGCCGCTCTCCATGATGTAGCCGAAGTCCGCCACGGCCAGGGCCACGCTGGCGTTCTGCTCCACCAGCAGCATGGACACGCCGCGCTCGGCATTGATGCGCGCGATGATGGTGAAGATCTCCTCCACCAGCATGGGCGACAGGCCCAGCGAGGGCTCGTCCAGCAGGATCAGCTGCGGCTCGGCCACCAGCGCGCGGCCGATGGCCAGCATCTGCTGCTCGCCGCCCGACAGGTAGCCGGCCAGGCCACGGCGCCGCTCGTGCAGGCGCGGGAAGTAGGCATACACGGCGTCGAAATTCTTGGGCGCGGCCTTGCGGCCGGTCAGCGCATAGGTGGCGGCCACCAGGTTCTCTTCCACCGTCAGGTCTTCGAACACGCGCCGGCCTTCCATCACATGGGCCAGGCCGCGACGCACGAGTTGGTGCGGCGGTGTGCCGGCGGTGGGCGCGCCGTCGAACGCGATCTGCCCGGCCTGCAGCGCGCCGTCTTCCAGCGGCAGCAGGCCGCAGATGGCTTTCAGCGTGGTCGACTTGCCGGCCCCATTGCTGCCCAGCAGCGCCACGATCTGTCCGCGCGGCACGGCCAGCGACAGGCCGCGCAGCACCTGCACGACCTTGTTGTAGACCACCTCGATGTTGTTGACTTCGAGGATCGCGCCGGCGCCTGCGGTCATACGGTCAGAGCTTGATCCAGTCGGATGCCGCCACCATTTTCTGGGCCTTCATGTCCGCGCGGTACACGCGGCCGACGGGGATGGAATTGCCGCTGATCGTGATCGGCGTGCCGATGATCCCGCCCGTGTCGAAGTCCTTGATGGTGTTCAGCGCCGCCTTCAGGTTCTTGCCGTCCAGCGGCTTGCCCGCGTCCAGCGTGCGCTTGGCCGCTTCCGTGAACAGCATGGCCGTGAGGAAGCCCTGGATGTAGGCCGTGCTCTGGTACTCGGGCCGCAGCGCGCGGATCTTCTCCAGGATGGGCGCCTTCTCGGTGTCGTAGTAGTAGCGGAACGGCATCACGCCCATGAAGCCGTCGCCGGCCTCGCCCATCTTCATGACGGTGGAGCTGTCCATGGTCCAGAAGGTGCCCATCCACTTGCTCGTCATGCCCTGTTGCTTGCCCTGCTGGATGAACTCGGGGATGGGCGCGAGCACGTAGCCGTGGAAGATGGTGTAGTCGGGCGCGGCGCGGCGCAGCTTGATGACCTCGGTCGACACGTCCACGCTGCCGGCCGGCGTCATGATCTTGACCGGCACCGCGAGGCCCAGCTTCTTGGCGGTGGCCTCGCTGGTCTCGATCGGGTCGCGGCCGAACTCCGAATCGCTGTAGACGAAGGCCACCTTGGCGCCGGGCTTTTCCTTGGCGATGTGGTTGAGCAGGATGCCGATCTGCTCGGTGTAGTCCGGCCCCACGAGGAACTGGTTGGGGTACTTGGCGGGGTTGTTCAGCTCGCTGGCGAACGAGGCGCCGGCCATCAGCATCTGGCCGCTGCGGTCCAGCTCGGGGTTGATGGTCTTGGCAAAGCCCGTGGAGTCGCCGTAGTACAGGTTGACCTTGTTCTGGCTCGTGATCTTCTTGAACGCGGCCACCGACACGTCGACCTTGTAGCCCGTGTCCTCGGGCACGTAGCGCAGCTTGCGGCCCTTGATGCCGCCCGCGTCGTTGACCATCTTCACGTAATCGGCGATGCCGGCGTTGATGCCGATACCGGCGAACGCGAACACGCCCGTCATCGGGATGGAGCCGCCGATGACGATGTCTTCGCCCTGGGCGCGGCTGACCAGCGGCGCCACGATGGCCGCCCCGGTCGCGAGCACGATGCTGCGCCGGCGCAGCGAGGCGGTGAAAGTCGAGTCCTTGTGCATGGCGAGTCTCCTGTCAGTTTCTAAAGGGCCAGAGATGGAAGAAGCGGCGGATCCGCCGCCACATTTCGGCGAGCCCGTGCGGCTCGAACACCAGAAAGCCGACGATGAGCAGGCCGAACACGACCGTGCGCACCGGCGACAGGAACACCGTCATGTCGGTGCCGCCCGGCAGCAGGTCGAACACCAGCTTCAGGAGCTCGGGCACCATGGTCATGAACACCGCGCCCAGGATGCCGCCCAGGATGGAGCCCATGCCGCCCACGATGATGGCCGCCAGGAAGAAGATCGACATCAGCAGCGGAAAGCTCTCGGGCGTGACCACGCGGAAGAAGTAGGCCCACAGCCCGCCCGCCACGCCCGCGTAGAAAGACGACAGCCCGAACGACAGCAGCTTGGTGCGCAAGAGCGCAATGCCCAGCACCTCGGCCGAGATGTCGCGGTCGCGCACCGCGATGAAGGCGCGGCCCACGCGCGTGCGGAACAGGTTGGCCGCGCCCAGCACCATGAGCAGCATCACGGGCACGATCAGCCAGTAGATGCGGAACGAGGTGTCCAGCGGCAGGCCGAACACCGTGGCCGGCTTGAGCGACAGGCCGGTGGTGCCGCCCGTGAGCTTGAGGTTGGCGAACAGGAAGTGCGCGATGAACGAGGCCGCGATGGTGGCAATCGCCAGGTACAGGCCCTTCACGCGCAGCGAGGGGATGCCGACCACGATGCCGCCGAGCATGGCGACCACGCCGCCGGCCAGCAGGTTCAAGCCGACCGGCGTGCCCCAGCGGCTCTGCAGGATGGCCACCGTGTAGGCGCCCAGGCCCATGAACGCCGCCTGGCCCAGGCTCACGAGGCCGGTGTAGCCCGTGAGGATGTTCAGGCCCGTGGCGCTGGCCACGTTGATGGCCACGAGGCAGGCCAGGTACAGCCAGTAGTCGCTGGCGACGAAGGGGAACAGCACGAGCAGCGCGGCGCCGATCGCGAGCCAGGCTTTTTGCGTGCGCGAGTCGAACAGCGCCGCGTCGGCGGTGTAGGTTTGCTTGAGTGTGCCGATGCGCATGGGTCAGAGCCGCTCGATCTCATGCGTGCCGAACAGCCCATACGGCCGGATCATCAGCACGACCACCAGCACGATGAAGGTCGCCAGCAGCTTGTATTCCCCGCCCAGGAAGGCCCCGGCCAGCGCCTCGATCAGCCCGATGAGCAGCCCGCCCACCAACGCGCCCAGCACGCTGTCGAGCCCGCCCACGATCACCACCACCAGCACCGACAGCCCAAATACGCCCATCGACGAGGAGATGCCGCCGATGGCCCCCACCACGATGCCGGCCACCGCCGCGATCATGGCCGACGCCACCCAGGCCAGCGAGAACACGCGCGGCACGTGGATGCCCATCATGGTGGCGGCGCCCTGGTCCGAGGCCGTGGCGCGCAGGGCCACGCCGCCGCGCCAGAAGCGGAACAGCAGCAGCACCAGCGCGATCAGCACCACGGCGGCCAGCGAGCCATAGGCCACCTTGGGCGCCAGGAAGGCCTCGCCCACCATCACCGGCGCGGTCGGGAAGAACTCGGGCAGCCGGCGCTGGTCGGCCGTCCAGATGATCTCCACCAGCCCGACCAGGATGGACGCCAGCCCCACCGTGACCATGAACACCGAGATCGGCGGCTCACCCATCAGCGGGCGGATCATGGTGCGCTCCACCACGGCGCCCAAAAGCCCCGTGCCCAGCACCGCGCCCAGCACGGCCAGCCAGACCGGCAGCGCCATCGTGGTGGCGAAGGCGAAAAACAGATAGGCGCCCACCATCAGCATCTCGCCGATGGCGATGTTGACCACGCGCGTGGCCTTGTAGACCAGCACGAAGGCCAGCGCCGCCAGCGCATAGAGCCCGCCGCCGGCGATGCCGGTCAGCGCGATCTCGAACAGGTAGGCCCAGTCCATCAGGCCACCGCCGCCGCGCCCCGCAGCTTGGCGCGCAAGGTGCTGACGTCGCCCGCGCCCAGGTAGGCGCGCACCACCTCGGGATCGGCCTGCACCGCCTCGGGCCGCCCCTGTGCAATCACCTGGCCGAAGTTCAGCACCACCACATGGTCCGACAGGTCCATCACCATCGCCATGTCGTGCTCCACCATCAGCACGGTGATGCCCCACTCGCGCCGCACGTCGAGGATGAAGCGCGCCATGTCTTCCGTCTCCTCGCGGTTCATGCCGGCCACGGGCTCGTCCAGCATCAGCACCTTGGGCTGCATGGCCAGCGCACGCGCCATCTCCACGCGCTTTTGCAGGCCGTAGGGAAGGGCAGCGACCGATGCGTGGCGGATGTGGTCGATCTCCAGGAAATCGATGATGCGTTCCTCGACATCGCGGCGCAGGTCGGCCTCCTCGCGGCGCGCGCGGCCCAGGTACAGCAGCGCGTCGAACACATGGGTCTTCAGGTGCGCGTGGCGGCCCAGCTTGATGTTGTCCAGCACCGTCATGCCGCGGAACAACGCAATGTTCTGGAAGCTGCGCGCCAGGCCCAGCGCGGCGCGCCTGGGCGCCGGCACGCGCGTGATGTCGGCGCCCTCGAACAAGACCCGGCCCGCGGTGGGCCGGTAAAAGCCCGAGATGGTGTTGAACAGCGAGGTCTTGCCCGCGCCGTTGGGGCCGATCACGGCCGTGATGCTGCCGGCCTGCACGTCGAAGCCCACGCCGTTCAGCGCCTTCACGCCGCCGAAGGCCAGCGTGAGCGACTCCACGCGCAAGACGGGCGCGGCAGCGTTGGGCAAAGGGCGGGTCGGCATGGCGGCTAGGGTTTGTTCCTGCGTGCCAGCGGGGTGACGCGTTCGTAGAATTGCTACCCGCCGGTAACGTGCGATCTTCGTGACATCAGGTTACGCACGGCATCGGGAAATACCCTGCGGATTCCATCCATGCCCACCACGCCGCGCCGCCGCACCGCCAAGGCCATCGCCTCGCCCTGGCGCGCCGTTGGTGCGCGCGAGGACCAGCGCGAGAAGAAGCGCCAGGCCGTGCTGCAGACCGCCGCCCGGCTGTTCAACGAGCGCGGTTTCCACGCCACCTCGCTGGACGACATCGCCGAGCGGCTGCACGTGACCAAGCCCACGCTGTACTACTACGTCAGGAGCAAGGACGACATCCTGCTCGAATGCGTGCGCACCGCGCTGGCCAGGATGCAGGCCGGCATCGCCGAGGTGCGCCAGGGCGGCGGCCGCGCGCTGGACCAGCTGCAGGCCTGCATGCGCAGCTACGCCGCCATCGTGATGGAAGACTTCGGCCAGTGCGTGATCCGCATCGGCGAGGACCCGCTGCCGCCGCCGCTGAAGAAGGAGCTGCGCCGCCTCAAGGCCGGCATCGACCACGAGTTCCGCCGGCTGATCGAGGAGGGCGTTGCCGAAGGCTCGCTCGCGCCGTGCGACCCCAAGCTGGCCGCCTTCATGCTGGCCGGCGCGCTGAGCTGGGTCGGCCGCTGGTACCGACCCAATGGCGCGCTCACGCCCGAGCAGATCGCCGAGCAGGGCATCGCGCTGCTGCTGGGCGGCGTGCTGGCGCCGGCTGCGGCACCCGTCCCTGCACCGCGCAAGCGCGCACCCCGAAAGACCTCGACATGAGCGACGACACCACCCCCCTGGAGATCGGCCGCGAGGGCGCGGTCGCCACGCTGCGCTTCAACCGCCCGGCCGCGCTCAACGCGCTGGACGTGCCCATGGCCGAGGCCTTCCTTGCCGCGGCCCGGGCCATCGCTGCCGACAGCAGCGTGCGCGCGGTGTTGCTGAGTGGCGCCGGCAAGGGTTTCATGGCCGGTGGCGACCTGGCCGTGCTGCAGGCCGACCCGGTCGGCGGCGCCCGGGCGCTGATCGGCCCGCTGCACGAGGCGCTGGTGGTCCTGGCCGGGATCGACGCACCGGTGGTGGCGCAGGTGCATGGCGTGGCCGCCGGCGCCGGCCTGTCGCTGATGCTGCAGGCCGATTTCGTGCTGGCGGCCGAGGGCACGCGCTTCAACCTGGCCTACGTGAACATCGGCGCCAGCTGCGACGTGGGCGCCTCCTGGGCGCTGCCGCGCTGGGTGGGCCTGCGCCGCGCGCTGGAGATCGCGATGCTGGGCGACATGCTGGACGCGGCGGCGGCCGAGCGCATGGGCCTCGTCAACCGCGTGCTGCCGGCCGACGCCCTGGCGGGCGAGGCCATGGCCCTGGCGCAGCGCCTGGCCAACGGGCCGACGGTGGCGCTGGGCCAGCTGCGCCGGCTCTTGCGCGCGAGCTTCGACCGCACGCTGCCCGAGCAGCTGGATGCCGAATCCGCCGCCTTCCAGGTCTGCGCGCAGACCGAGGATTTCCGCACCGGCGTGGACGCCTTCTTCGCGCGCAGCAAGCCGCAGTTCAACGGGCGCTGAGCGCCTGCGGGCAAGGGCGGCTCAGAGCTTGTGAAGGAATGGGTTGGGTTCACGACGGGGTGCCCGCAGGTGCCGGGCAAGGCGCGTCGCGCAGCCCGTATCGGGATACGGGCAAGCGGCGCAACGCGGCCCGGCGCCTGTGGGCGCCCTGGCCCGCAGGGCAAGACCCCGTGCGCTATGGTGGATGGTTGAAACGGCATGCATCGGGGTCTTGCGTGAGTTCAAGCCATTTCTTCACAAGCTCTCAGCTGGTCCAGAGCCGTTCGTAGCCGTGGCGCTCGAAGCGCTCGGTCATGGCGTCCATGAACAGCCGCACCTTGGCGGGCAGATGCCGCCGGCTCTGGAACGCGAAATTGATCGTCAGGCGCGGCAGGTCCCAGTCGTCCAGCACCGGCACCAGCCGGCCCGCGGCCAGGTGCGCATGGACGATGTACTTGGGTTGCACGAGGATGCCCAGGCCGGACAGCGCCGCCTGCACCACGATCTGACCGTCGCTGGCCTCCAGCAGCGGCTTGACGACCACCTCCTGCTTCTCGTCGCCCTGGCGGAAGGCGAGGCGGTGCGGGTCCACGGCATGCGTGTAGACCAGCATGCTGTGCTGCGCGAGATCGCCCGGCGTCTGCGGCCAGCCATGCTGTTCCAGGTAGGCGGGGGCCGCCGCCAGCACACGCCGGGTGGCGGCCAGCCGGCGGATGGTGATGTTCGAGTCGGCTTCGAACTGGCGTGTGCGGATGGCCAGGTCGATGTTGTTGTCGATGATGTCGTAGTACCGGTTGGCCGCGACGATGTCCACCGACAGCTCCGGATAACGGCGCGTGAACTCGGGCAGCAGGGGTTCGATGTGCAGCAGGCAGAACGAGAGCGACGCCGTGATGCGCAGCACGCCGGTCGGCCGGGCGGTCGAATCGGTGACGGCTTCTTCCGCCTCGCGCAGGTCCGACAGCAACGACCGGGTGCGCCGGTAGAACTCCAGGCCCGCATCGGTCAGCGACAGCTGCCGCGTCGTGCGCTGCACCAGCCGCACGCCCAGGTGCTCTTCGAGCGCGATCAGTTGGCGGCTTGCGGCCGAGGTGGAGATGTCCAGCGCCTCGGAGGCCTTGGTCAGGCTCCCGGTCTCCGCCACCTGCACGAACAGGCTCACCGCAGCAAAACGGTCCATGGTTCCAGTTTCCCGATTTTCGGGAAAGAATTTCCCGGTTAAATGGTTTTTTCCCTTTGATCGCGAATCTACCATCGGCCCCATGGTCAAACACATCGTCATGTGGAAGCTTCGCGGCGACACCCCGGCCGACCGGCAGGCCGCGGCGCTCTTGCTCAAGAGCCGCTTCGAAAGCCTGGTCGGGCAGATCCCGGGCCTGGCGCATCTGGAGGTCGGCCTGGACAGCAGCCAGGTGGACTACGCCTGCGATGTGGTCCTGTATTCCGAGTTCGCGTCGCAGCAGGCCTTGCAGGCCTATGCGGACCATCCGGCGCACCTGCGCGTGCGCGAGGAGCTGGGCGGCATGCGCATCGCACGCCACCAGGTCGACTATGTCAGCGACGCGGCGCGGGCCGAGCGCAGCTGACCCCCTTTCGCTTGGCTTCACGCGGCCGGTCTTCGGCCCCCACAACAGGAGAGACAACCATGGCATTCGCATCGCTTCGGCCCCTGAAAGATTCGGCGGTCGTTCTGGCCTTGCTCGCGGCGGGCATCGGTGGTGGCGCGCAGGCGCAGGACCGCTACCCGAGCAAGCCCATCCGCCTGATCGTGCCGTTCCCCGCGGGCACAGCGCCCGATGTGATGGCCCGCTACTGGGGCGACCGCGTGTCCAAGCAACTGCAGCAGCCCGTGGTGGTGGAGAACAAGGCCGGCGCCTCGACCATCGTCGGCACGCAGGCGGCCGTGGCCGCGCCGGCCGACGGCTACACGCTGCTGTACACGGCCAGCGGCACGGTCACCATCAACCCCTTCGTCTACAAGAAGATGCCCTACCAGGCAGCCGACCTGGTCCCCGTGACACGCATGCTGTCCATCCCGCTGGTGGTCTCCGTGTCCAGCCAGTCGCCCTACAGGACGGCGGCGGACCTGATCCAGGACGCCAAGGCCCGGCCCGGCGCCGTGAGCTACGCGTCTTACGGCGTCGGCACCGTGCCGCACATGTCGATGGCCTACTTCGCCAACAGCGCGGGCCTCAAGCTCAACCACGTGCCCTACCGCGACGGCGGCGTGACCGACCTGATCGGCGGGCGGGTCGACACCGCCTTCTCGCCCATCGCCGACGTGCTGCAGCACATCAAGTCGGGCAAGATCCGGCCGCTGGCCGTGTCCAGCCCCGGCCGGCTCGAATCGCTGCCGCAGGTGCCGACCGTGGCGGAGGCGTTCCCCGGCTTCGAGGGCGACTCGTGGCACGGCGTGTTCGCGCTCAAGGGCACGCCGCAGGCCGTGATCGATGTGCTGGCCGGTGCGTCGCGCCAGATCGCCGAATCGGCCGAGTACCGCCGCTACCTGGGCGAGCTGGGCCTGGTGCCGGTCGGCGGTTCGTCGGCGGACTTCGTGCGCGTGATCGAGGCCGAATCGAAACGCTGGGCCAGGGTCGTCAAGGACAACGACATCACGCTCGAATGAACCACCATCCCATCCGAAAGAACAGCATGAAGAACATCGACGTCGTGGCCCTGTGCGGCAGCCTGCGCAGTGCATCCCTGAACCGCCGCGTCATCCGGCTCGCGCAGCAGGTCAAGCCCGCGCACATGGCCATCGAGGAGCTCGACTGGCGCGCCGTTCCGGTCCTGGACGCCGACGAACTGGCGCGCGGCTTTCCGGCGCCGGTGGCCGCGCTGCGCGAACGCATCCGCGCAGCCGACGCCGTGCTGATCGCCACGCCGGAGTACAACTTCAGCATCCCGGGCGGCCTCAAGAACCTGATCGACTGGCTGAGCCGTGGCGAGGACCAGCCTTTCCACGAGAAGCCCGTGGCCATCGTGACCGCCTCGCCTGGGCCTTTGGGGGGTGCCCGGGTGCCGTACGACCTGCGCAAGGTGCTGCTGTTCATGAATGCCATGCCGCTGGCCAAACCCGAGGTGTTCATCGGCGGGGCGGCGGCCAAGTTCGACCCGGCCACCGGCGACTGCACCGACGGCACCACGCGCGACTTCGTGGCCCAGCAGATGGCGGCCCTGACCCGCTGGGTCGAGGCCGTGCAGAGAATGCATGGCGACGCCGCCGGCCAGCCCTGAGCAGCCGGCAGCCCCAGCCAGGCCCCACGACGAAACGCCCACAGGAGGCCCCATGCCGATGCAGCAGCCCGACCCCGAGGACAACGGCCTTCCGTACTTCAGCGAGCAGGACTCGGAAGCGGTCGTCAATGCCCGCATGGGAGAAGACATCTCTCCGCGCCTGCGGCAGGTGATGTCGACCCTGGTTCGGCACCTGCACGCGGCCGTGAAGGAGATCGAGCCCACGCACGAGGAGTGGCTGGCCGCGATCCAGTTCCTCACGGCAACGGGCCAGATGTGCAATGCATGGCGGCAGGAATACATCCTGCTGTCGGACGTTCTGGGCGTGTCGATGCTGGTGGATTCCATCAACAACCGGCGGCCCAGCGGCGCCACGCCCAACACCATCCTCGGCCCCTTCTTCGTGGACGGTGCGCCGCGCTACCCGCTGGGCGCCGACATCTGCCTGGACGGCAAGGGCGAGCCGCTGGTGGTGCATGGCCGCGTCGTGGACACCGAGGGCCGGCCGGTGGCCGGAGCCACGCTGGACGTATGGCAGACCAACGACGACGGCTTCTACGATGTGCAGCAGCAGGGCATCCAGCCCGAGGGCAACCTGCGCGCGGTGTTCCAGGCCGATGCGGATGGGTGCTACTGGTTCAAGTCGGTCAAGCCACGCCACTACCCCATTCCGTCCGACGGGCCGGTGGGCCAGCTGCTCGGCCGGCTGGGGCGGCACCCGAACCGGGCGGCGCACCTGCACTTCATCGTCACGGCGGCCGGTCATGAGCCGGTCATCACACACATCTTCACGCCCGATTGCCCCTACCTGGCGCAGGACGCGGTGTTCGGCGTCAAGCAGGAGCTGATCGCCGACTTCCAGCAGGTCACCGATCCGGCGCAGGCCCGGCGTTACGGCATGGCCGCGCCGTTCTGGCAGGTCGAGTGGAACTTCGTGCTGGCGCCGGCGGCGGGCACTGCGTCGCGCGAGGAATTGATCGGCCGCATCACGGCAAGCTGAGCCACGGGGGCGCGGCCGGCCCGCTGCAGGCCGCTTCGTGCCCGCTGCCGAGGGCGCGCCCTTCAACCTGGCCTGCATGCGCATCGGCCAGCCGCGAGGAAGGCCCGACGCGCCCGCGTGGTTCCCACAACGGAGCTGCTGCGCCCCCAGGCGAAAATCGCCGGATGAAGTTCCAGAACATCCTCATCCCCGTCGTCGGCCTGGTCGTGCTGGGCGTCGCCTGGCAGAACTACGGCTTCGGCGGCGTCGCCCTCGTGGGCGGCGGCCTCGTCATGTGGGGCCTGCTGCACGTCACCCGCATGATGCAGGTCATGAAGCGCGCGGCCGACCGGCCCATCGGCCATGTGGCCAGTGCCGTGATGCTCAACGCCAAGCTCAAGCCCGGCGTGAACCTGCTGCACGTGATGGCGCTGACGCGCGCGCTGGGCGACCTGCGCTCGCCCAAGGACACCCAGCCCGAGGTCTACCGCTGGACCGACACGGGCGGCTCGTATGTCGACGTGACGCTGCACGACGGCAAGGTCACGCAGTGGCAGCTGACCCGCCCGCCGCAAGCCGACGCGCCCGCCGAAGGCCCCGGGTCGGCCACGCCCGCGCCGTAAAATCCGCGGCCCGCCGGCCTGGCGCCGGCTTGCCGCACGCGGCACCACGAACCCCACAACGAAGGACTTTGCGCATGAGCCTCATCCCCCCCGCGCCCTCGATGGCCGACCGCGACGGCAAGATCTGGATGGACGGCCAGATGGTCGACTGGCGCGACGCCAAGATCCACGTGCTGACGCACACGCTGCACTACGGCTGCGGCGCCTTCGAGGGCGTGCGTGCCTACAAGACGGTGGACGGCACGGCCATCTTCCGGCTGCAGGAACACACGCAGCGCCTGTTCAACAGCGCCAAGATCCTGCGCATGAAGCTGCCCTTCAGCATCGAAACCTTCAACGAAGCCCAGCTGGCCGTGGTGCGCGAGAACCAGCTGGAAAGCTGCTACCTGCGCCCGCTGGTCTGGATCGGCTCCGAGAAGCTGGGCGTGAGCCCGCGCGGCAACACCATCCACGCCATGGTCGCGGCCTGGGCCTGGGGCGCCTACCTGGGCGAAGAGGGCATGCGCCGCGGCATCCGCGTGAAGACCTCCAGCTACACGCGTCACCACGTCAACATCACGATGACGCAGGCCAAGGCCGTCAGCAACTACAGCAACTCCATCCTGGCCAACATGGAGGCACTGGACGATGGCTACGACGAGGCGCTGCTGCTCGACGCCTCGGGCTTCGTCAGCGAAGGCGCGGGCGAGAACGTGTTCGTCGTGAAGGACGGCGTGGTGTACACGCCCGACCTGTCGGCCGGCGCGCTGAACGGCATCACGCGCAACACCGTGCTGCACATCTGCAAGGATCTCGGCATCGAGCTGGTGCAAAAGCGCATCACGCGCGACGAGATCTACATCGCCGACGAAGCCTTCTTCACCGGCACCGCGGCCGAGGTCACGCCGATCCGCGAACTCGACCGCGTGGAGCTGGGCAGCGGCTCGCGCGGCCCCATCACCGAGAAGATCCAGAGCGCGTTCTTCGACATCGTGAACGGCCGCAACCCCAAGTACGCCCACTGGCTGACCAAAGTCTGAGAACCCCCATGACCACGCCCCGCACCCCACTGGCCGAGCAGGCCTCTTCCAGCGAACGCCGCTCCGTCATCGAGCTGGCAGCCAAAGACCTGAACGCGCAAGGCGGCGTGTTCTGCCCCAGCCCGCAGGCCCGCATGCAGCTGTGGAACACGCACCCCAAGGTCTACCTGGACGTGGGCAAGAGCGGCGAAGCCAAGTGCCCGTATTGCGGAACCCTGTACCGACTGAAGGCCGGCGAGCACTTCGGTGCAGGCCACTGAGCCGCGCTCGCTGATCATCGCGCCGCAATGGATCGGCGACGCGGTGATGACCGAGCCGCTGATGCGCCGGCTGCGCGCACGCGGCGAGCGCCTGACGGTCGGCGCGCTGCCCTGGGTGGCACCGGTGTACCGCGCGATGCCGCAGGTGGCCGAGGTCGTGGACTTCCCGTTCCAGCACGGCGGCCTGCAGTTCCGCGAACGCCGGCAGCTGGCGCGGCAACTCGCCGGCCGCTTCGACAACGCCTACGTGCTGCCGAACTCGGCCAAGAGCGCGCTGCTGCCGTTCCTGGCCGGCATCCCGCGCCGCGTGGGCTATCTGGGCGAGGTGCGCGTCGGCCTGTTGACGCACCGGCTGCGCAACCCGGCCAAGGGCCACCGGCCGCCCATGGTCGCGTTCTACTCGGCGCTGGCCGGCGAGGGCGGCACCGAGGCGGACCGGCCCGAGCTGCGCATGCCGCCGGCCCAGATCGACGAGGCCCTGCAGCAGCTGGGCCTGCGCCGCGGCGCCTTCCACGTGTTCGCGCCCGGCGCCGAGTACGGCCCGGCCAAGCGCTGGCCGGCCGCGCACTTCGCGGCGCTGGCCAAGACGCTGCGCCACCCCGTGCTGCTGCTGGGCTCGGGCAAGGAACACGCGCTGTGCGAGGAGATCGCCACCCCCGTGAACGCCGAGCACCCGGGCCGTTGCGTCAACCTGGCCGGCAAGACGTCGCTGCTGCAGGCCTTTTGCGCGATCGCGGCCGCGCACAGCGTGGTCAGCAACGACTCGGGCCTCATGCACGTGGCCGCCGCGTTCGGCACGCCGCAGGTCGCGGTCTACGGCTCGTCCAGCCCCGATCACACGCCACCGCTCAGCGAGCACGCCACGGTGCTGTGGCTCAAGCGAGACCCTGCTTACCAGCCGCCGCTCGACTGCGCGCCCTGTTTCGAGCGCGAATGCCCGCTGGGCCACACGCGCTGTCTGGTCGACGTGGGGCCCGAGCGCGTGGCCGCGGCCTTGCCGGCCTGACCACTCCCGCACCACTGCGCGTCAGCGGCAAGCGGCCTGCTCGCCGTGACCACAGAAGATCAGCCGTTGCACCTCTTCGTCGGCGTCGTAGTTGCCGTGCACATCCTGCGGCAGCGCCACCAAGCCGAAGTAGCTGGGCGCCGTGGACAGCACGACGTCGATGGCAGCGTAGCCGGCCGACCGGGCGTGCGGGCTGGGCGCGAGGACATAGGACAATACATCGTTCGGGTCCGTGAACGCCACCACCTGCAGGCGATCGGCGGCCTGCGGTGCCAGCGGCGCCTTGCGCCTGGCGCGCTCGGCCAATGCGGCCAGCGGGTCGGGCGGGTAGCCGCTGGCGTCTGCCGCCAGCGACCTGGCCTGGTTGCCAGCCAGGTCGGAATCGGCCAGCGCCAGGATCGGCATCTGGTTGGCGCGCATGAAGACCAGGCTGGTGCGGTCGACCGTGCGGTCGGCGGCGCGCGCGGTGTCGGGGTCGCGCGAACCGAGCATCTTGAACAACGCATCGAACAGAATCTTGCTGCCCAGGCTGGAGGTCACGGCGACCAGGTGCTCCTGCGCGTTGGCCAGGCTGGCGGCCCGGTTCCCGGGCACACCCGTCTTCTGCAGGCCCGAGCTGTCCAGCGCGAACAGGATCGCCTGCTGCATCTGCGCGTTGATGTCGTCGCGTGCGCGGCCCTGGTAGACGATCGCGTCGGCCAGGCAGTCGTTCATGAGCCCATCCTTCAGCGTGCGGTTCAGGCTGGCGCGTCGGTAAGGGTAGCCGGGCGTGGCCTCGGCGTCGGCGGTGCAGACCTCGGCGGAGGGGCCGACGCCCGGCTCGATCGGCCGGTGCGTCTTGTCATAGCACAGCTGTCGCTTGAGCGGGGCTGTCAGGCCGGACCAGCGCAGGGCATTCGCGCGCACGGTGCCCTGCGCGGTCTGGAAGCTTTGCCGGACCACGGTGATGCCGGTTCCCGGCACCTGCACGGGCTTCTCGTCACCCCCCGCCAGCACGGTGCCAGGCCCCAGCGCCTTGAACAGGCTGGCCAGCGCCGCGCTGCCCCAATCCTCGTGCTTGGTGCACATGCCGTGCACCATCAGCACGTCCAGCGGCGCCGGTCCCAGCAGACTGGCGATGCCACGGAAGTCGGTGCTGGCGCCGGGCTCGGCCGCGAACACCGCGGGCTTGTACGGTGTGGAACACGCCACCAGGTTCAGCGCCAGCGCTGCGGCGATCGGCCAGGTCTTCATGTCGTCCTCCTGCGAAGTTCCTGCTTGTAATGCGGCGCGGCGCGGGCTGCATCGCCCCGAAGATGGATGACAGCCGGGCCATCAGCGCCCCCAGACCCGGCCGCTAAGATCGTCGCCTCTCTTCGCCAGGAGCCAGCCGATGCCCAAGCCCGTGTGGAACGCCACCCAACTCCCCATCGTCCAGGCCCCCATGGCCGGCGTGCAGCGCAGCAGGCTTGCGGCCGCGGTGGCCGGCGCGGGCGGCCTGGGGTCGTTGCCCGGCGCCATGTTCGACGCCGCCGGACTGCGCACCGAGCTGCAGACGCTGGCACCGCTGATGGCGCAGGCGGGCGCGCCGTACAACGTCAACTTCTTCGTGCACCAGACCCCGGCGCCCGACGACGCGGCCGAGGCACGCTGGCGGGCGCGGCTGGCGCCGTACTTCGCCGAGCACGGCATCGACCCGGCCACCGTGCCCGCCGGCGCCGGCCGCCAGCCCTTCAGCGCGCAGATCGCCGAAGTGCTGGAGGAATTCAAGCCGCCCATCGTGAGCTTCCACTTCGGCCTGCCGGCGCCCGCGCTGCTGGCCCGCGTGAAGGCGTGGGGTGCGCAGGTCTGGTCGTCCGCCACCACCGTGGCCGAGGCGCTCTGGCTGCAGCAGCACGGCGCCGACGTGGTGATCGCCCAGGGCCTGGAGGCCGGTGGACACCGCGGGCATTTCCTGTCCGACGACCTGGCATTGCAAAGCGGCACCATGGCGCTGCTGCCGCAGATCGTCGACGCGGTGTCGGTGCCGGTGGTTGCGGCCGGTGGCATCGCCGACGCGCGCGGCGTGCAGGCCGCGCTGGCACTGGGCGCCACCGCCGTGCAGGTCGGCACCGCCTACCTGTGCTGCGACGAGGCCGAGACCAGCGCCTTGCACCGCGCCGCATTGCGCGACCCCGAGGCCGGCGCCGCGGTGCTGACACGGCTGTTCACGGGCCGGCCCGCGCGCGGCATCGTGAACCGGCTGATGCGCGAAGCCGGCGCGCTGAGCGCGGACGCGCCGGCCTTCCCGACCGCCACCGCCGCGCTGGCGCCGCTGCGCGCCAAGGCTGAGGCGCAAGGCCGCACGGACTTCTCGCCGCTGTGGTCGGGCCAGAACCGCAGCGGCTGCGGCGAGCCCAGCGCGGCCCGGCTCACGCGGGCCCTGGCCGGGCTCTGAGGCGCACGGGCTCGGCCATGGACACCCGGCAGATGCGATGCGTGGTGGCAATTGCCGAGACCGGCAGCCTCACGCGGGCCGCCGAACGCCTGGGCCAGGCGCAGCCCGCGCTCACGCAGACGCTGAACCGGCTCGAAGCCGAAATCGGCGCCAAGCTGTTCGAGCGCAACCGGCGCGGCGCCGCGCTGACCGAGGCCGGCCAGGCGATCCTGGACGACCTGCGCGCCAGCCTGGCGCATGGCGACGCGGCCACCGAGCGGGCGCGCGCCATCGGCGCCGGCCGTGCGGGCCGGCTGACGATCGGCTTCGTCACGCACGCGGTCTACGAGGTGTTGCCGCGCGCGCTGCGGCGTGTGCGTGCCGCGCATCCGCAACTCGATGTGGTGTTGCGCGAGATGAGCAACGCCGAGCAGGTGGCCGCGCTGGAAGGCGGGCGCATCGACATGGCGCTGCTGCACCCGCCGGTGTCCGTCAACGCGCGGGTGCATGAACTGCAGCTGGGCAGCGAGACCTTCGTGGCCGCGCTGCCGGTGGCCGATGCGCCGGCGGGCGGCGCGCCCGTGTCGCTGGCCGACATCGCGCGGCACGGGCTGGTGTGGTTCCCCGAGCAGCAGATCCCGGCCCTGCGCGCCCGGCTGCTCAGCGCCTGCCGCAGCGCCGGCCACGAGGTGCGCGTGGTGCAGGACGCCAACCGCACGCTGACGGTGCTGGCCTGTGTGGCCGCAGGCCTGGGCTGGTCGCTGCTGCCCCGCTCGGTGCGCGCGCTGCAGCACGAAGGCGTGCGCTTCGCCGAGGTGCAGGAGGTCGACGTGCTGCCCCGCTTCGAGCTCTCGGCACTGTGGCGCATGCGTTCGCGGCCGGGGTTTGCCGACCTGTTTGCGCAGATGCTGGGGCCCTGAGGCGGGCCTCAGTCCATCTGGATCTTGTTGTCCCTGGCCAGCTTGCTCCACTTGGCCAGCTCGGCACGGCGGAAGGCGTCCAGTTCGGCGGGCGTGGAGCCGATCACCTCGGCGCCCGTGGCTTCCAGCCGCTTGCGCACGTCCGGTTCCTGCAGCACGGCTGCCAGCTCTTTCGACAGGCGCTGCGTCACCGCGGCCGGCGTGCCGGTGGGCACGAACACGGCGTTCCATTCGTAGACCTCGTAGCCCGGCAGGCCGGACTCGGCCACCGTGGGCAGCTGCGGCAACACGGCCGCGCGTGCCTTGCCCGTCACCGCCACGGCGCGCAGCTTGCCGCCCTGGATGTAGGCCAGGCTGGAGGCCAGGCTGCCGAAGAACACCGGCACCTGGCCGGCCATCACGTCGGTCAGCGCCGGGCCGCCGCCCTTGTACGCGACATGCGTCATGCGCACGCCGGCCATGGCGCTGAACTGCTCGGCCGCCAGGTGCTGGGCCGAGCCGTTGCCCGAGGACGCGAAGTTGATCTCGCCAGGCCTGGCCCGGGCCTGGGTGACCAGGTCCTGCACGGTCTTGATCGTGGTCGACGGGTTGACGACCAGCACGTTGGGCACCTTGACCAGCAGCGATACCGGCGCCAGGTCGTGCAAGGTGTCGAACGGCATCTTGCTGCGCAGGGCCGGGTTCTGCGCGTGGTTGGACGCGTCCAGCAGCACGGTGTAGCCGTCGGCCGCGCTCTTGGCCACCAGGTCGCCACCGATGGCGCCCCCCGCGCCGGCCCGGTTGTCCACGATCACGGGCTGGCCCAGCCGCTGCGACAGCGGCGTGGCGATGATGCGGGCCACCGCGTCCAGCGTGCCGCCGGGCGGGTAGCTGACCACCAGCTTGATGGGCTTGGCGGGCCAGGCCTGGGCCTGTGCGGCGACGGCTGCGCATGCCAGTGCGGCGGCGAGCAGCGGGCGGGCCCATGGGGTGTTCATCTGCATGCGTGTCTCCGGGATCAGAAGTGAAAAAGCTCGGCCGGCGTGTCGACCAGGATGCGCCGGCGCGCCGCGGCGTCGGGCACCCAGTCGGCCAGCGCGGCATGGGCGGCGCTGTAGTCCACGCGCTCGCGGTGTTGCGTGTGCGGCCAGTCGCTGCCCCACAGCAGTCGCTCGGGGCCGAAGGCCTGCAGCAGGGCCTGCGCGGCGCCCCTGGCCTGTGGGCCGCTGGCGCCGGGCCAGCTGCGGTAGGCGGCCGACAGCTTCACCCAGGTGCGGCCACCCGCGGCGGCGCGCAGCAGCCAGTCGCTGACGCCGGCGCTGCCCGGCAGCCCGAAGTGGTCCACCACCAGCCTGCAGCCGGCCTCCAGCACGGGCTGCGCCGCGCGCGCCAGGTCGCCGGCATCGCGGTGCACTTCCACATGCCAGTCCAGCGCGCGCACGCGGGCCAGCAGGCCCTGCCAGGCGGGCTGCGCCAGATCGGGCAGCGGCAGGCCCACGAGGTTCAGGCGCAGACCGCACACGCCGGCCCGGTGCAGCGCCTGCAATGCGTGCGCGTCGATGCCGGGCTCGACCACCGCGACACCGCGCAGGCGCTGCGGCGCGGCGTGCAAGGCCTGCAGCAGGTGGGCGTTGTCCGTGCCCAGGAAGCTGGGCTGCACCAGCACCGCGTGCGAGACGCCATGCGCGTCCAGCAGCGCCAGGTAGTGGGCCAGCGGCGCGTCGTAGTCGGGCGCATGGCGGCGCCGGGGTGCCAGCGGCAGCCCGCGCACGAACACATGGGCGTGGCTGTCGACGGCGCGGATGGCGGCGCCCGTCAATTCATTCGTCCTTCATGCCCGTGGCCTTCACCACGGCGCCCAGGCGCGCGCGCTCGTCGTCGACGAACTTCTCGAAGGATGCGCGCGTGCCGCCCATCGGCTCGATGCCCATGCCCTTCAGGCGGCTGGCGATCTCGGGCGTCTTCATGGCCGCGTCCACGGCCGCTGCCATCTTGTCCATGATGGCGGGCGGCGTGTTGCGTGGTGCGTGCATGCCCGCCCAGTGCGCGATGCGCAGTTCGCCGTAGCCCTGCTCGGTGGCCGTGGCCAGGTCGGGGTAGGCCGAGATGCGCGCCGTCCAGGTGTCGGCCAGTGCCTTGAGCTTGCCCGACTTCAGGTAGGGGATGGCCACGATGCTGGCCTCCGACGTCGCCTCGACCTGCTTGCCCAGCACGGCCGTGATCGACTCCGAGCCACTCTTGTAGGGCACGATGTCCAGCTTGGTCTCGTACCGGGTCTGCAGCACGCCGGCCACGAAATGCGGGGTGCTGCCGGTGCCGGCGGTCGCCCAGTGGAAGCCGTCGCCCTTGCGCGAGGCCGCGATGAATTCCTTCAGCGTGTTGTAGGGCGCATCGGCCGGCACCAGGATCACCGAGGGCGCCAGGCCGATCATGGCCACCGGCGCCAGGTCGGCGTCCTTGTACGGCATGCTTTTCTTGATCATGCTGTTGGAGATGACGCCGGCCGCGCTGATCAAAAAGGTGTAGCCGTCCGGTGCCGCCTTGGACACCAGGTCGGCGCCCAGCGTGGTGCCGCCGCCCGGCTTGTTCTCTACGATCACGGGCTGGCCCAGCGCCTTGGACGCGCCCTCGGCCGCCGAGCGCGCCATCAGGTCGTTGGCGCCGCCGGCCGAGAACGGCACGATCAGGCGGATCGGTTTGGTGGGCCAGGCGGCGGGGGTCTGCGCCAGGGCGGCCGTGCAGGCCAGGGCGGTGGTCAGGGCCGCGGCCAGGCTGCGGTGGAAAGGGGTGTGCATGCTGTCTCCTATGGGGCCGCGGTCCGCGGCTGCCGCAGTATCGGCAGCGCGTAGCCGCAACGGAACGGGGGCGCGCGTTGCGTTTGCATAGGCTGCGCTTATGGAAGCAGGGCCGTGCAACGCGCCCCGTGGGCCATCTCGGCTTGCCCTGGGGTACGCTGCGGCATCGACCGGCCGCCTGTGGACCCACCATGTACGAACCCAACCAGAACATCATTCCCGACGCCTTCATGGCGCTCTACAGCAAGCACGGCCGGCCCACCGCCAGCCGCGAGCATGTGGAGGCACGCCACGACCTGTGCGAGGACATGGCGGCGCAGATGACCACCCTGTGCGCCAGCCTCGAACAGGGCGACCTGCCCAAGGAAGAAGTGCTGCGCCGCTGCTGGATGGGGCTGCTGGCCGACGGCAGCGGCGTGGAGCCGCCGGAGGCCCACTGGGTCGTGGCGCGCACGGCCGAGTTGCTGGAGTGGCCGCAGCCGGGGTTTCTGCAGCCGGCGGCGTGACGGTCTGGGCATCCCCTCTCTGCGTGGGGAGGCGCCCGAGTGCGCGGCCAGCGCGGATGATGGGCCGCACGCAGGGCCGATGGTGGCGTCCCCAGGACGGTGGATTCGCCCGGTGCCGTGGTCCGGCATGATGCGGGCGACACTGGAGGCCCACCCATGCTAACCCTGCGCACGCTTCTTTTTAGCCTGCTGGCCATCTGGGGCGGCGCGGCAGCCGCCGCCGAGCCCGTAGCGACGCTTGCGGCCGGGTTCCAGGGGCCGTTCGCATTCCGTGTGCCGGACGGCACGACGCTGCAGGCCACGCTGCAGCTGCCGCAGGGCGCGGGCCCGTTCCCGCTGGTCGTGGTGCTGCATGGCGGGACCGGCCCCACCGTGCTGGACGCCGCCGACATGGCCGACCTGGTGCCGCGCGGGTATGCGGTGGCCGTGGTCGACAGCTTCACTGGCCGAGGCTTCAAGGCCGGCGCCAGCGGCGGTGCCGGTGTCGCGATCCGGCCGCCAGAGCGCGTGCCCGACGCCTACCAGGCACTCAGGCTGCTGGCCACCCATCCGCAGATCGATGCGGGGCGTGCTGCGCTGTTTGGCCGCTCCCATGGCGGCACGGCCACCATGGTGGCTGCCACGACCTGGGCCCAATCCACGCACGGCGCCGGGGGCGCCGCGTTCAAGGCCTTTGTCGCGCTGTACCCGACCTGTAGCGTCAGCTACCCGCAGTACGAAGCACTGGCCGGACCGCTGCGGTTGCACCTGGCCGAGCGGGACGAGCTGACGCCGGCCAGGCCCTGCGAGGCGCTGGTCGCCCGCATGGCCGCGGCCGGCCAGGACGCCAGCGCCCGCCTCTATCCCAACGCCCACCATGCATTCGACTCGCCCGCGCCCGTGGCGTACTTCGGGCAATGGACGAACTACGGCGCCTGCGCGTTCACGCTGCCCACGCCGGACGTGGCGCCCCCGGCCGACGCGCTGAAGGCCTGCGCACGCCGTGGCACCTCGATGGGCGGCAACCCGCAGGCGACTGCGCAATGGCGCCAGAACCTCGCCGCTGAACTGGCGGCACTGCTGGCCCCCTAAGCCGCGTCCGGCAGCTCGATCACGAAGCAGGCCCCGCCGCCTTCGCGCTCCTCGCAGCGCACGCGGCCGCCGTGCCGTTCGGCGATCGACTTGACCAGGGCCAGCCCCAGGCCCACGCCGCCGTTGCTTTCGCTGGCGCCGGGCAGGCGGTAGAAGGGCTCGAAGATGCGCTCGCGCAGTGCTGCCGGCACGCCGGGGCCGCGGTCGAACACGCGCAGCACGGCCTGCCGGCCGCTGCGCTCCAGCGTGGCCTTGACCTCGCCGCGGCCGTAGCGGCGCGCGTTCTCCAGCAGGTTGCGCACGGCGCGGCGCAGCAGCTTGGGCACGCCGCGCACCTGCACCGGCGCGGCGTCCTCCTGGCCGGCCTCGCCGACCTCGAAGGCCACGTCCATCCGCGCGCATTCCTCGGCCGTGAGGCCGGTCCAGTCCACCTCTTCGACCGTGCCCAGGTCGGCCTCGCGCGCGTCCAGCCGGCTGGCCAGCAGGATCTCGTCGATGAGCTGGTCCAGCTCGGCGATGTTGCGGCCGATCTCCTCGCGGATGGCCGGCGTGGGCGTGGCGCCCATGAGCTCCAGCGCCATGCGGATGCGCGCCAGCGGCGAGCGCAGTTCGTGCGAGGCATTGGCCAGCAGCGATTTCTGCGACTGCAGCAGCACCTCGATGCGCTCGGCCGCGGTGTTGAAGCGCTGCGCCAGCAGGCCGACCTCGTCGCGGCCCGACATCGGCACGCGGGCCGACAGGTCGCCGCCGCCCCAGCGTTCCACGCCGCGCTGCAGCCGCTCCAGCCGGCGCGTGAGCCGGCGCGCCAGCGGCCACATGACCAGCGCCGTGCCGAAGCCCACCATGCCCAGCACCCAGAAGAAGCCGTTGGGTGGCCGGCTCCATTGCGAGCGCGGCGGCCGCGGCAGGTGGATCAGGATGTCCTGCCCGTCGGCCATGCGCACCAGGAATTCAGGGCCGCTCTTGAGTTCGGCGTAGCGGGCCACCACCGCCGGGTCCGGCGGCATGTTGTCGCCATTGTCGTCGTGCGGCACGCGGCCGTCGCGGTCACGGGTGCCGCGCCAGGCGCCCTGGCCGATGACCGCACCGTCCATGTTCTGCACGACGACCGTGCGCGCCGGTGGGTCGGTCGTGGCGCGCCAGGCCCATCCCAGCAACAGCATCAGCGAGGCCACCACCACCAGCACCGACAGCCAGATGCGCACGTACAGCCGCTGCAGCACGGCGGGCATGCTGGCCGATTCCGGCGTGGCGGACGGATTCATCTCGTTGGCCATTGCGCTGGCGCGCCGCCCGCGGGGATCAATCCTGTTGCTTGGCGAAGACATAGCCGGCGCCGCGCACGGTCACGATGCGCTTGGGGTTCTTGGGGTCGGCCTCGATGGCCGCGCGGATGCGGCCCATGTGCACGTCGATCGAGCGGTCGAAGGCCTCCAGCTCGCGGCCGCGCACGGCCTCCATGATCTGGTCGCGGCTCAGCACGCGGCCGGCGCGCTCGGCCAGCGCCACCAGCAGGTCGAACTGGTAAGCCGTGAGTTCGCAGGCCTTGCCGGCCACCGTCACGGCGCGCGCGTCGCGGTCGATCTCCAGCGAGCCGAAGCGCATGGCTTGGCTGGCCGTGGGCGCGCCCTCGCTGCGCCGGCGCAGCACGGCGCGGATGCGCGCCAGTAGCTCGCGTGGCTCGAAGGGCTTGGGAAGGTAGTCGTCGGCGCCCAGCTCCAGGCCGATGATGCGGTCCAGCGGGTCGCCCTTGGCCGTGAGCATCAGCACCGGCACGCGTGCCACGTCGCCCTGCGCGGCGCGGATGCGGCGGCACACCTCCAGGCCGTCCATGTCGGGCAGCATCAGGTCCAGGATGACCAGGTCCGGCAGCGACGCGCCGGGCGCCTGCAGCCGGGCCAGGCCCTCCTGCGCGGTCGGCGTGTGGTGCACGACGAAGCCGGACTGCCCCAGGTACTCGCCCACCATGTGGGCCAGCCGGGTGTCGTCTTCGATCATCAGCAATGGAGTACTCATGGGTGCAATCGTGCAAAGGGGCCAGTGATGGTGCGACGGCTCTCCCGGTGCGGGGTTGTCGTCGCCGTAAAGATACGTAAACGCGCGTGCCTGCGTGCTTCAGCCTGGGGGCTTCACCGCCTGCGTCCTGGACGCCAGCCACACCAGCAGCAGCACCGGCAGGCCCAGCAGCGCGGTGCTCGTGAAGAAGTCGGCGTAGCCGAACGCATCGACGTACGCGCCCGAAAAGCCGGCGATGAACTTGGGCAGCAGCAGCATCAGCGAGCTGAACAGCGCGTACTGCGTGGCCGAGTAGTTGATGTTCGTCAGGCTCGACAGGTAGGCGATGAAGGCCGCCGACGCGATGCCGCCGGCCAGGTTGTCGGCCGAGACCACCAGCGTCAGCGCCATGATGTCGTGCCCGCGGCCGGCCATCCAGGCGAACAGCAGGTTGCTGGCCGCGCTGAGCACGGCGCCCAGCATCAGCACGCGCATCACGCCCAGGCGCATGGCCATCACGCCGCCGATGAAGGCGCCGACCAGCGTCATGACGACGCCGTAGACCTTGCTCACGGTGGCCACCTCGCCCTCGGTGAAGCCCATGTCCACGTAGAACGGGTTGGCCATGATGCCCATCACCACGTCGCTGATGCGGTAGATGGCGATCAGCGCCAGGATCAGAGCGGCCTGCCAGCGGTAGCGGCGGATGAAGTCGGCGAACGGCTCGACCAGCGCGCCCTGCAGCCACTCGCCCACGCTGCGTGCCGGCGTGAAGGCGCGCGGCGCGGGCTCGCGCGAGAGCAGCACCGTCAGCACGCCGACCGCCATCGAGGCGGCCATGACCAGGTAGGCCGTGGTCCAGGCCGCGTTCTGGTAGCCGTCCACGTCCTGCTTGGCCCAGGCGACCACCCACAGCACGCCGGCGCCGGCCCAGATCATGGCGAGGCGGTAACCCGTCTGGTAGGCCGCGGCCAGTGCGGCCTGGCGCTCGGTGCTGGCCGACTCGATGCGGAATGCGTCCAGCGCGATGTCCTGCGTGGCCGAGCCGAAGGCCACCAGCAGCGCGCACCACACCAGCGGCTGCAGGCCGCTGCGCGGATCGGCCAGCGCCATGCCGACCAGGCCGGCCACGACCAGCGCCTGCGACAACAGCAGCCAGCCGCGCCGCCGGCCCAGCCACGTGGTGAGCGGCGGCAGTGGCAGCCGGTCGACCAGCGGCGCCCAGACCCACTTGAAGCCGTAGGCCAGGCCGACCCAGCTCAGGTAGCCGATGGTGGTGCGGTCGATGCCCGCGCCGCGCAGCCGGAAGCTCAGCGTGCCCAGCACCAGCAGAAGCGGCAGGCCGGCCGCGAAGCCCAGCGAGAGCATGCGCAAAGTGGCGGGTTCGAGGTAGACCTGCAGCGTGGCGGCCCAGGATGGTGGTACGGCAGGAGAGGGCTTTGCCGATGGGCTGGTCATGTGGGAATAATACGTTCAGGCCTCCACGCGGCCGGCTCCCTGGAAAGCATCGAATGAAGAACGCGCGCACATCTCTTGCCATGGTCTGCCTGGGGGCGGCGCTGCTGGGCGCACCCGCCGCCTTTGCGCAACGCGAAGGCGTGGACATCGGCGAGAACTCGGCCTTCACGCGGCTGGTGTCGGCCGCCGAAATGGAGCAGGTGGCCGAGCAGCAATACCGCCAGGTGCTGCGCGAGGCGCAGCAGCAGGGCGCCCTGGCGCCGGCCAGCAACCCGCAGCTGCAGCGCCTGCGCGTGATCGCCGAACGCATCATCCCGCACGCGCTGGACTGGAACCCGCGCGCCAAGGACTGGCGCTGGGAGGTCAACCTGATCGGCAGCAAGCAGATCAACGCCTGGTGCATGCCGGGCGGCAAGATCGCGTTCTACACCGGCATCCTGAGCCAGCTCAAACTGACCGACGACGAAATTGCCGCCGTGATGGGCCACGAGATCGCCCATGCGCTGCGCGAGCATGCGCGCGAGCGCGCCGGCAAGAACGCGGCCACCAACATCGGCGCCAGCATCCTGAGCCAGATCCTGGGCGCGGGGGCCATCGGCCAGCAGGTCATCGGCGGCGGCGCGCAGTTGCTGTCGCTGAGCTTCTCGCGCGACAACGAGCTGCAGGCCGACCTGGTGGGCCTGGAGCTGGCCGCACGCGCCGGCTACGACCCGCGCGCCGGCATCACGCTGTGGAACAAGATGAGCGCGGCCAGCAAGGGCGCGCCGCCGCAGTGGCTCAGCACGCACCCGGCCGGCAGGTCGCGCATCGCCGAGATCGAGCGCAACCTGCCCAAGGTGATGCCGCTGTACGAGCGGGCCAAGCGCTCAAGCTAGGGCAAAGCTGTCCATCGCCAGCATGCCGTACATCACCTCGCGCGTGAGGTAGTCGGCCTGCACCGGCCGGCCCTGGCCCCAGCCCGCGGCGCCCAGCGCGAAGAAGATCGGCAGGAAGTGGTCCTCGCTCGGGTGGGCGCGCTGCGCATGCGGCGCCTGGCGCCGGTAGTCCAGCAGCGCGGCGCGGTCGCCGCGCAGCACGGCGTCCTCGATCCAGCGGCTGAACGCCAGCACGTACGGCGCGGCTTCGCGCGCGCCGCCGAAGAACTCCGACAGGTTGTGCGTCATGCTGCCCGAGCCGATGACCAGCACGCCTGCCTCGCGCAGGCCGGCCAGGGCCGCGCCCATGGCGTAGACCTGGGCCGGTCCGGCGTCCATGGGCAGCGCCATCTGCACCAGCGGTACGTCGGCCTGCGGGAACAGGTGCATGAGCGGCACCCAGGCGCCATGGTCGAACGGGCGCTGCGCGTCGGCGCTGGCCGCGATGCCGGCCGCCTGCAGCCGGGCCAGCACCTCGGCGCCGAGATCGGGCGCGCCGGGCGCGGGGTATTGCAGCGCGTACAGCGGGCGTGGGAAGCCGCCGAAGTCGTGCCAGGTGGCGGGCTGCGCGCCCGTCATCACGGCCGCGCCATGCGCCTGCCAATGGGGCGACATCAGCACGATGCCGCGCAGGCCACCGGGCAACGTCTGGGCCCAGCGCCGCAGCGCCGGGCCGCTGGTGCCGGCTTCGAGCGCGAACATGGGCGCGCCGTGCGAGACGAACAGGGTGGGCAGGGGGGCGGGGAGCGACATGGCAGCTTTCGACACGGGCGGGGTGGGTGGGGCCCTCCCAGCCAATGTAGGTGCGGTGTACCCGTTGGCAGCGCTGGGCGTTTGAAGCCTGGCTTCAAAGCTTTTGCATGCCGCGCCGGCCCCTCACCTGGCCCAGCGCTTCTCGAAATCCCACACCTCCTGGAAGCCGATCAGCTTGCAGAACTCGTTGAAGTCGAACATGTCGATGTCCGGCGTCTGGCTCAGGCCCTTGTCCTTCAGCGTGCGCAGCGCCTTCTCCATCGCGGCGGCAGCGACCAGGCTGGTCATCGAGGGGTAGATCGCCAGCGCGTAGCCGATCTCTTTCAGCACCTCGGCCGGCAGGATCGGCGTCTTGCCGCCGTCGGCCATGTTGGCCAGCATGGGCTTGTCAAAGGCCGCGCAGGCGGTTCGCATCTCGTCCTCGGACTGCGGCGCCTCGAAGAACAGGATGTCGGCGCCGGCCTTGTCGTAGGCCTCCAGGCGGCGCAGGGCCTCGTCCACGCCGCCGCTGGCGCGCGCGTCGGTGCGCGCGATGATGAGGAAGTTCTCCTTGTCCTGGCGTGCCTCGGCCGCGACCTGGATCTTCTCGACCATGTCCTGCACCGGCACGCAGCGCTTGTACGGCGTATGGCCGCACTTCTTGGGGAACTCCTGGTCCTCGATCTGGATGGCGGTGACGCCGGCTTCCTCGTAGCCGCGCACCGTGTGGTGCACGTTCAGCAGGCCGCCGTAGCCGGTGTCGGCGTCGGCGATCAGCGCGGCGCCGGGCGTGGTGCGCGCCACGGTGCGCATGCGGTCCACCATCTGCGTGTAGGTGGCGATGCCGGCGTCCGGCAGCCCCAGGCTGGAGGCTGTGAGCCAGTAGCCGGTGCCGTAGACGATGTCGAAGCCGACCTTGTTGACCATGGTCGCGGCGATCATGTCCTGCACGCCGGGGATGACGAGGAATTCCTTGGCGTCGAGTTTCTGGCGGAGGATGGGATTGGCCATTGCGGGTGTCCTTTGTGGGATGGAGAAGGTTCAGGTGATGGAGGCGAGCCAGGGCTGCTGCTGGCGCACGCGCTCCTCGTAGGCGCGCAGCGCGGCCTCGTGGCGCAGCGTGCGGTCGACCTCGTCTTCGGCCGACAGCAGCTGCTCGGCATGGCCGTCGGCGAGTTGGATGGGCAGCAGGCTGCCGTCGGGCAGGCGCAGCGTGCGCGCGGCCACCTGCAGGTCCAGCTGCACGTCGGTGCCGGCAGCGAAGGCCTGCAGCAGCAGCGCATGCTCGGCCGGCGCGATGCTGGCGGCGACGATGCCGTTCTTGGCGCAGTTGTTGCGGAAGATGTCGCCGAACGACAGCGCCACCACGGCCTGCACGCCGTAGTCGGCCAGCGCCCACACGGCATGCTCGCGCGAGGAGCCGCAGCCGAAGTTCTGCGCCGCCACCAGCAGCCGCGCGGGCGCGGGCTGCTGCATGAAGGCCACCTCGGGCCGGCCCTCGGCGCGCCAGTCGGCGAACAAGTGGGCGCCCATGCCGTCGCGCGTGACCAGCCGCAGGAAGCGGCCCGGAAAGATGGCGTCGGTGTCGATGTCGTCGCGCTGCATCAGCGCGGCGCGGCCGTGGGCCTGCGCGATGACGGCCTTCATGCCAGGAACTCCCGCGGGTCGGTCAACTTGCCGCGCAGCGCCGAGGCGGCGGCTGCCGCCGGGCTCATCAAATGCGTGCGGCCGCCCTGGCCCTGGCGGTTCTCGAAGTTGCGGTTCGAGGTGGAGGCGCAGCGCTGGCCCGGTGCCAGGCTGTCGCCGTTCATGCCGATGCACATGGAACAGCCGGACTCGCGCCATTCGAAGCCGGCGTCCACGAACACCTGGGCCAGGCCCTCGGCCTCGGCCGCGCGCTTGACGCTGCCCGAGCCGGGCACCACCAGCGCCCGCACGCCCGCCGCCACGCGGTGCCCGCGCGCCACGGCCGCGGCGGCGCGCAGGTCTTCCAGCCGGCCGTTGGTG
Source organism: Pseudorhodoferax sp. Leaf267 (assembly GCF_001422405.1). GTDB lineage: Bacteria > Pseudomonadota > Gammaproteobacteria > Burkholderiales > Burkholderiaceae_C > Pseudorhodoferax. Next base: position 12,941 of record NZ_LMMV01000027.1, on the reverse strand, counting down.
CACGAGCCGATGAAGGCCACGTCGATCGCCACCTCGGCCAGCGCCTGGCCGGGTGCGAGGCCCATGTAGGCCAGGCTTTCGTCCAGCCGGCGCTGCTCGGCCGCGTCCTGCGGTGTGACACCGTCGCCCACGCGGCCAGAGAACGCGGCGCTGTCGGCCGGCGTGGTGCCCCAGGTCACGCGCGGCGCCACGCGGCCGGCGTCCAGCAGCATCAGGCGGTCGAACTGTTCCGGTGCCTCGGTGCGCAGCTGCGCCCAGGCCTGCGCAGCCTGCTCGAAATGCGCGCGTGCCGGGCCCTGCACGCGCGCGCGCAGATACGCCAGCGTCGTCGCGTCGGGCGCGATCAGGCCGAAGCGCGAACCGGCCTCGATGGTCATGTTGCACAGGGTCATGCGCGCTTCCATGCTCAACGCCTGCACGGTGGGGCCGAAGTACTCGATGCCGTGGCCGGTGCCGCCGCTGGTGCCGATCTGGTGGATCAGCGCCAGCGCCAGGTCCTTGGCGTAGACGCCCGGCGCCAGCGTGCCGTCGATCCGCACGCCCAGCGTGCGCGGCTTGCGCATCCACAGGCTCTGCGTGCTCATCACGTGCGCCACCTCGGAGGTGCCGATGCCCCAGGCCAGCGCGCCCAGCGCGCCCAGCGTGGCCGAGTGCGAATCGCCGCAGACCACGGTGCTGCCCGGCAGCACATAGCCCAGCTCGGGCGCGACCACGTGCACGATGCCCTGGAGCGGATCATCCAGGTCCAGCAGGCGCATGCCGGTGGCGCGGGTGTTGCGGCGCAGCGTGGCGATCTGCTCGGCGCTCTCGGCGTTCGGGATGTGCGTGAGCCGGTCGGCCGTGGTCGGCACGTTGTGGTCCTGCACGGCCACGTGGCGGGCCGTGGAACGCAGGACGTGCCCGCTGGCCGCCATACTGGCAAAGGCCTGCGGGCTGGACACCTCCTGCACCAGGTGCCGGTCGATGTAGATGAGGTCTTCACCGGCCTCGTTGCGGGCCACGGCGTGGGCGGCCCAGATCTGGTCGAACAGCGTCGCCATCAGTCGATCCGGATGCCGGCGGTCTTCACCACCGCCTTGTTCTTCTCCAGGTCGCGCACGATCTCCTGCGCGTGGTCCTGCGGCGTGCCCGGCATGGCGACGATGCCCAGCGTGGCCAGCCGGTCGCGCATCTCGGGCGCCGTCAGCACTTTGTTCAAGGCCTGGTTCAGCTTGTCGACGATGGGCTTGGGCATGCGCGCCGGGGCCATCAGACTGACCCAGGAGTTGAACTCGAAGTCCTTCAGGCCCGCCTCGATGAAGGTCGGCACGTCAGGCAGCGACGCCACGCGCTGGCGCGAGGACACGGCGATCGGCCGGATCTGGTTGCCCTTGATGAAGGGCATGGCGCCGGCCACCGCCGTGTACAGCATGGGCAGCGTGCCGCCCACCAGGTCGCCCATGGCCTGGCCGCCGCCCTTGTAGGGCACGTGGGTCAGCGGCATGCCGGTGCGCTGGTGCAGCATCTCGCCGGCCAGGTGGGTGGTGCTGCCGGTGCCGGCGCTGCCGTAAGACAGGCCGCCGGCGGTGGACCTGGCCACGGCCTGCAGCTCGGCCAGATTGCTCGCGCCCAGCTTGGGGTTGACCACCACGATCAGCACCGCGTCGCCGATCTTGCCGATCGGCGCAAAGTCCTTGATGGGATCGAACGGCACCTTGGCGTAGACGTTGGGGTTGATCACCAGCGTGCCGTCGTAGCCCAGCAGCAGCGTGTAGCCGTCGGGCTCGGCCGCGGCCACCATCTGCGTGCCGATGTTGCCGGCCGCGCCGGGCTTGTTGTCCACCACCACCTGCTGGCCCAGCTGCTGGCCCAGCTTCTCGGCCACGATGCGCGCGCTGGTGTCGCTCACGCCGCCGGTGGCGAACGGCACGATGAGCCGGATCGGCTTGGTGGGGTAGTCGCCCTGGGCGTGGACAGGGGGCAGGGCGCAGGCGGCCAGCGCGAGGGCGATGCCCAGCAGGCGGCGCCGCGCGGGGGTGGTGTCTTGCATGGGGTGTCTCCGATGGCGTGATGAATTCATTCGGCGCGGATGCCGCCGCGCTGGGCCACGGCGGCCCACTTGCCGGCCTCGCCGCGCACGAAGCGGTCCAGCTCGGCCGGGCTGCTCAGCACCAGCTGCGCGCCCTGGCCGCGCAGCTGCGCCACCACGGCTGGGTCGGCGCAGACGGCGCGCAGGTCGCGGCCGATCTGTTCCACCAGCGGCGCCGGCATGCCGGCCGGTCCGAACATGCCGTACCAGCTGAGCGACTCTACGCCCGGCACACCGGCCTCGGCGTAGGTCATGGCGTCGGGGAACACGTCGAGCCGCTCGCGGCTGGCCACGCCGATCACGCGCAGATTGCCGGCCTGCACATGCGGCAGCGCGGTCAGCACGCTGGTCAGGCCCATGGGCAGATGGCCGCCGATGATGTCCACCATCATGGGGGCGCCGCCCTTGTAGGGCACCTCCACGGTCTTCAGGCCCGCGGCTTGGCGGATCAGCTCGCCCGTCAGCCGCGTCTGGCCCTCGGAGTTGCCCACGCCCAGCTCGGTGGTGCGCGCTGCCTGCAGCAGCTCGGGCAGCGTCCTGTACGGCCCCCTGGCCGACACCACCAGCACCATGGGCGAGGTGGCGACGTTGGTGATCGAGGTGAAGGCGGTCACCGTGTCGTAGGGCATGGTCTTCATCAGCGTGGGGTTCACCGCGTGCGAGCCGACCACCAGCAGCAAGGTGTAGCCGTCCGGCAATGCCTTGGACACCATGTGCGAGCCGATCACGCCGTTGGCGCCGGTCCGGTTGTCCACCACCACCGACTGGCCCCAGCGCTCACTGAGCTTTTGCGCCAGCAGCCGGCCCACGATGTCGGTGCCGCCACCGGCCGAGTAGGGCACGACCAGCGTGACGGGTTTGGCGGGATAGGTGGCGGCAGTGGCCGGGCCGGCCAGGGCGAGGGCGCCCAGGGCGCCCAGTACATGGCGGCGGTTGAGCACGCCGGTATGGGCGTGGGGCGGGGTGCGCATGCTTGTCTCCTTGTGGTCCGCCGCTGCAGCACTGGCAGCGGTGCCGTGGTGGTGCACAGGCCATGCCAGGCGCGACACATCCGCAAGTGCTTGATCCTGCTGGAATGAGAGTCGCACGGCGTTTCACTGCGACGCGCCGGTGCAACAATCGCGTTGCATCGTGCAACATCCATGGAACACCGACCGATGAGCGCCATCGCTTTTGCCGCCACTTCGCGCCTGCCGCGTCTGTGCTTCCTCGGCTACCGGCACCTGCGCGAGTTCTCGGCGCCCGTGATCGCCGAATACCGCAGCCGCGCCGAGATCGAACTGCTGGACAGCCGCGTCAGCGAGACCGTGGCGCTGGCAAGCGAGCGCGTGGACCAGGGCGGGGTGGACGCCTTCATCAGCGCGGGCGCCAACGCCGGCCTGCTGCGCCAGCAGCTGCGCGCACCGGTGGCCACGATCCAGCTGGCCGGGCTGGACATCCTGCAGGCGCTGATCGCCGCGCGGCGCATGTCGCGCCGGGTCGGCGTGGTGGTCTACGGCAAGACGCTGCCCGACCTGGAAGCCGTGAAGGACCTGCTGCGCATCGAGATCGCCCAGCATGCCTATGAGACGCCGGACGATGCGCACCGTGCCATCGAGGCGCTGCGCACCGCCGGCTTCACCATCATCGTGGGCTCCAGCATCGTGGTGGAAATGGCCGAGGCAGCGGGCCTGTGCGGGCTGCTGGCCTATTCGCATGCCAGCATCCGCCAGGGCTTCGAGGACGCGATCGAGCTGGCCCGCGTGGCGCGCATGGAGGCCGAGCGCCACGCCCAGCTCGGCGCCGTGCTGTACACACTGGAAGACGCGGTGCTGGCCGTGGACCGCGAGCACCGTGTCATCGCCGTCAATCCGCCGATGCAGCAGATCCTGGGGGCGCCGGCCGCCGGGCTCTTGGGGCGCGAGCTGTCGGCGCTGCAGAGCGAGCTGTCGCTGCGCGAGACGCTGGCCACGGGTGCGTCCGAGGGCGCGCGCGTGCAGCACATCGGCCGGCGCAACTGGGTGGCCAAGCGGGCGCCGGTGCGCGTGCGCGGCGAGGTGGTGGGCGCGGCGCTGACGCTGTACGACGCGGGCTCCATCCACGAGGCCGACTCGCGGCTGCGCATGCAGCAGCGACGCCAGCAGGCCTCGGCCCGCTACCGCTTCGACGACCTGGAGGGCCAGAGCCCGGCGCTGCTGCGTGCCGTGGCCAGCGCGCGCCGCTTCGCGCGCACCGACCTCACCATCCTGATCGCGGGCGAGAGCGGCACCGGCAAGGAGCTGTTCGCCCAATCCATGCACAACGAGAGCGCGCGCGCCGGCAAGCCCTTCGTGGCCGTGAACTGCGCGGCGTTCCCCGAGAGTCTGCTGGAAAGCGAGCTGTTCGGCTACGAGGAGGGCGCCTTCACCGGTGCGCGCCGCGGCGGCAAGCGCGGGCTGTTCGAGGCGGCGCACACGGGCACCCTGTTCCTGGACGAGATCGGCGACATGCCCATCTCGCTGCAGACGCGGATGCTGCGTGTGCTGCAGGAGCGCGAGGTGCTGCGCGTGGGCAGTTCATCGCCGGTGCCGGTGGACCTGCGCGTGATCGCCGCCACGCACCAGCCGCTGGCCGAGATGGTGGCGCAGGGCCGCTTCCGGCAGGACCTGTACTTCCGGCTCAACATCCTGCGGCTGGCGCTGCCGCCGCTGCGCGAACGCGCTGGCGACGTGGCCCGCATGGCCGAGCAGCGCGTGCAGCGTTGCCTGGCGCGGCTGCAATCGCCGCTGCCGGCCGGGCCGGCATTGCAGGCGCTGCTGCCGCGGCTGCAGGCCTATGCCTGGCCCGGCAACGTGCGCGAGCTGGAGAACATCTGCGAGCGGCTGGCGGTGTACCTGGTGCAGTTCGCGCCTGGCGAGCCCATCGACTGGAGCGGGCTGCCGCACGATTGCCCCGAGCTGTTCGCCGACGGCGTGCCCCGTGCGTCGACCGCGCTGCCGGTGGCCGTTGCCGGCCCGCGCACCGGCCTGGCGCGCGAGACCCTGCGCCAGCATGCCGGCAACCGCCAGTCGGCAGCCCGTGCGCTGGGCATCAGCCGCTCTACGCTATGGCGCTGGTTGCAGCAAGAGCCCGGCTGAGTCAGGCGAAGGCTTGTCCTACACCGCGACCTGCGGGCTGCTGTTATCGTGATTGGCCCAACCACCGCGATCCACGCGTGGGTGACCGCACTCAATGCAGGAGGGGCAGCATGCTGAAATTTCTTCTACGGATGGGCCTCATGTCCTGGGCCTTCAAGAAGCTTGCCGCAGCGGCGGCGGCGTCGCGCAAGTCCGCACCCGGCCGGCCGCGATGAACCTGCCGACCGAACACCACAGCGGCGCCGACATGCAGGCGCCCGACCCAGTCAGGCTGCTGGAAGAGGGTGACATCGATCGCCTGGCGTTCGGCGTGATCGGCTTCGACGAAGGGGGCATCGTGCGCGTCTACAACCAGTTCGAGTCTGTCGCTGCGGGCTTGTTGCCCGAACGCGTGCTGGGCTTTCACCTGTTCGACACCATCGCGCCGTGCATGAACAACTACCTCGTGGCCCAGCGCTTCGAAGACGCCGCAGCGCAGGGTGAACCGTTGGACGCCACCATCGACTACGTGCTGACGCTGCGCATGCGCCCCACGGCCGTAAAGCTGCGGTTGCTGGCGGGCCCGCCGCTGCGCTACCGCTACGTGCTCGTGCAACGGGCGCCGCGCTAGTGCCGCCGCCCTCCGTGCCGGAGGACAGCGACGCGTTCCAGTCGCTGATCCAGTTCCTGTACCAGACGCCCGTCGGCCTGGTCGATGCCGAAACCGACGGTCGCATCCACATGATGAACCCCATGGCGGCGCAGCTGCTGATGCCGCTGGCGCGCGATGCCGTGCTCGACAACCTGTTCGACGTGCTGCAGGACGCCGTGCCAAGCGCCCGGCGCCTGGCCGCGCGCCAGGCCGGGCCGCGCGGCGTGCTGTGCGAAGGCCTGCGCTTCGACGGCGGCGGGCCCACGGCCGCCACGTTTCCCGAACGCCAGCGCACGCTGGCGCTCAGCCTGTTCAGCGTGGACGGCAAGCGCCTGACAGCCGTGCTGCACGACGCGACCCGGGACGAGCGGCGCCAGCGCCGCCGCGTGGACGCAGCGGCCAACACCGACAGCCTCACCGGTCTGCCGAACCGCCAGGCCCTGCATGCCTACCTGGCCCAGCGGCTGGAGCAGGGCAACGCCAGCGCACGCCAGCTGGTGCTGCTGGTCATCAACTGCGACCGCTTCCAGCATGTCAACGACACGGTGGGGCAGACGGCAGGCGATGCCGTGCTGGCGCAGATCGCCACGCGGCTGCGCAGCGTGGTGGACGCCGGGCCGGGCGCTTCGGTGGAGACCGTGCCCGCGCCGCTGGAGACGGCCGTGGCGCAGCGCGGCCTGGTGGCGCGCATCGCGGGCGACGAGTTTGCGCTGGCCATCGAGCGTGAGCCGCAGCCTGGGCTGGCCGCCGAGCTGGCCGCGCGCGTGGTGCAGGCGCTGGACCGCCCCTATGCGCTGCAGGGCCACAGGCTGCGCTGCACCGTGAGCATCGGCTCCGCGCAGGCCGGGCCTGGATCGTCGAGCGCTGGCGAGCTGCTGTACCACGCACGCCTGGCCATGGTGGCGGCCCAGCGCGCCGGCGGCAACCGCGCCATGGCGTTCGACGACGCGCTGCAGCAGCGCGCGCACCAGCGCAGTGCCATCGAGAACGACCTGCGCGATGCCGTGCAGCGCGGCGAGCTCTTCGTCGTCTACCAGCCGGTCATCGCACTGCACAGCGGCCGCGTCGAGGCCGTGGAGGCGCTCGTGCGCTGGCGCCACCCGGTGCGAGGCGTGGTACCGCCGGACGCGTTCATCGGCATCGCCGAGGAGTCGGGCCTGATCGTGGAGCTGGGCGCCTTCGTGCTCGGCGAGGCCTGCCACCAGTTCATGCGGTGGCAGCGCCAGCATGGCGCGCTGGCGCCCCGCCTCATGGCCGTCAACCTGTCGCGCGGGCAATTGCCGCACCCCTCGCTCGTCGACGACGTGGCCGCGGTGCTGGAGGCGAGCGGCATGCAGCCCGCGCAGCTCCAGCTGGAGGTGACCGAAAGCATGGCCGCGCAGGATGCGTCGGTGCAGATGCGGCTGCGCGAGCTGAAGCGGCTGGGCCTCACGCTGGCGCTGGACGATTTCGGCACCGGCTATTCCTCGCTGTCCAGCCTGCACCAGTTGCCGATCGACCTGCTCAAGATCGACCGTTCGTTCGTGAGCCAGCTGGAGACCAGCCGCCACCACCGCGTGCTGGTGGAGGCCACACTGCGCGTGGCGCAGAGCCTGAACCTGCGCACCGTGGCCGAGGGCATCGAGACCGAGGCACAGGCCAGGCTGCTGGCCACGATGCAGTGCGACAAGGGCCAGGGCTACCACTTCGCACGGCCGCTGACCGTGGAGCAGTTCGACGCCTGGCTCCGTGCGCGGCCGTAACGGCGGCTAGCGGTGCAGCGCCAGCGCCGCGATGCGCCGGTCAATGTCGCCTTGCAGCCGCTTGAAGGCTGCGCTGTCCACCGAGCCGTAGCGGCGCTTGAACTCGGCCTCCTGCAGCATCTCGGGCAGGTCGCGCACGGCGGGCAGCAGGTCCTGGTCCTGCAGGCCAGCCGTCAGGCGGCGCTGCAGCCGCTGCTGGGCGGCCGCCGGCCCCACGGCCAGCTGGCCGAAGCGCGTGCCGGCGCGGTCGGCTGCCAGGTCGGCGAACGAGAAGCCGCTGCCGCCACGCGCGTCTTCGGTCTCCTTGTACAGCCCCACCGCGTCGGCCAGCGGCGTGCCGGCCGCCGCGGCCAGCGCAGCCGACACGCTGAAGTGCTGGGCCAGGTCGACACGGCCGGCCAGCGTGATGCGGCGCGGCAGCGGCGCGGGCCAGTCGGCAGCGGCCGGCACCACGGCGCCAAGGCCCTTGCCGTTGACGTGGAAGGCGGCCACCACCAGCGCCGCGCGCCGCTCCAGTGCCAGCGCTTCGGGTGTGGCGCTGCGGCCGGCGCGTTGCGTGGCCAGGTCCATCACCGACTGCAGCAGCTGGTGCAGTCCCAGCCCGGCGGGGTCGTCGCTGCGCAGCAGCACCAGCCGTGCCTGGTAGGCCTGCAGCCGCTCCACGTCGGCCGGATCCACGAGGCTGGCCTGCAGTTGGGCAGGCAGCTGGTCGTTCCAGGCGTAGACCAGGCTCAGCATGTCGGGCGTGATGCGCACCCGCTGGATGGCATCGGCGGCCGGCCCGTAGGCCGGGTCCTGCTGCAACCAGCGCACGCCCAGCGCCAGGATCCATGCATTGAGCTGCTGCGGCACCTGCAGCCGGCCCAGGCGCAAGGTGTCGATGCGCGGCATGGCGCCGGTGTCGACCAGGCTGGCCTCAATGTTCAGGAAGCCGCCGAACGGATTGCTCGGCAGCGGCAGGCTGGCCTGTAGTCTGGCCTGGTCCTGCTGCAGGGCCAGCCTCGCGCCGCCCTGCATGGCGCGTTGCGCGGCATAGGCCAACACCAGGTCCAGTTCGTCCTGGGTGAGCGTGATGGTGCGCAGCATGCCGCTCCTGGCCTGGCGCGGGTCGTTGCGCTCGAGCAGGCGGCGCGCATGCTCGACCGTGGCCGCCGTGGGCGGCGCGGCACGCGGCACGCTAGGGTAGTTGTCGGTGCAATACCAGGCCAGGCCCAGCAGCGCCACGAAGCCCAGCGGCAGGGCGACGGCCGCGAGCATCACGAGGGCACCGAGTGATCTGGAGAGCGTACGCATCGGCGCATGCTACGGCACGCGCCGACCGTGCTGGCGCCAGCCTTACATCGGGGAGGGAGTGGGCAGCGGGCCGGCCGGGCCGCTGGGCGGCGTGTCGACGGGCTGCACGGGCTCGGGCGGAGGACCGGGTGGCATGGTGGCCATGTTCATTCCTTCTCGGCTGGTGTGTTGGACAGCTTCGGGCCTGGCTTGTCGCGGCCCAGCTCTTCCATCATCTTCTCGCCGTGCGTGTCCTTTCCGTCGCTGGGCACGGCCTCCTCTTGCGTGATGCCGGGCTCCTCGTCGATGCGCGGCTGGTCGGCGGGGTCGGGCTTGTGGGTGTCGGGCATGGTGGTCTCCGGTGGTGATACGCCAGCGTGCACCGGCCGGCGTGCGGCGTCGCGCGGCCTGGGGCTTGAGGCCGTGTAGTCGCATGCCGACGATCCGGCCCGCGCTGTCATGATGGCGCCCCACGGGGCCGTGCACGATGGCCCTTGCCCTGCACCGGAGACGGCCATTTCCAAAAAGACGAACCCCCCTTTGCCCATTCGCTACAGCAGCTTCGGGCTGTGCATCCTGGGCCTGTGCGCGAGCCTCGTCACGGCCGTGGTGGCGCCGCACCTGTGGACGGCGTGGCTGGCGCTGGTGCTGTTCGCGGCGCTGACGGCCACCGGCGTGCACGACCTGCGCCAGACGCGCCACGCCATCCTGCGCAATTACCCGGTCATCGGCCACATGCGCTTCCTGCTGGAGTTCATCCGGCCCGAGATGCGCCAGTACTTCATCGAGAGCGACACCGAGGCCGCGCCGTTCTCGCGCGCGCAGCGTTCGCTGGTCTACCAGCGCGCCAAGGGTGACCCGGACAACCGGCCCTTCGGCACGCACCTGGACGTGAGCCAGCTGGGCTACGAGTGGATCAATCACTCCATGCGGCCGACCCAGCTGGCCGGCCACGACTTCCGCGTGACCATCGGCGACGCGGGCGGCGCGCAACCGTGCACCCAGCCGTACAGCGCCAGCGTGTTCAACATCTCGGCCATGAGCTTCGGCGCGCTGTCGGCCAACGCCATCCTGGCGCTGAACCAGGGCGCCAGGCTGGGCGGCTTCGCGCACGACACGGGCGAGGGCTCGATCTCGCAGCACCACCGCGTGCACGGCGGCGATCTGATCTGGGAGATCGGCTCGGGCTACTTCGGCTGCCGCCACGACGACGGCAGCTTCAGCCCCGAGCGCTTTGCCGCCGCCGCGGCCGACCCGCAGGTCAAGATGATCGAGCTCAAGCTGAGCCAGGGCGCCAAGCCCGGCCACGGCGGCGTGCTGCCCGGCCCCAAGGTCACGCCCGAGATCGCGGCGGCGCGCGGTGTCCCGGTGGGCGTGGACTGCATCTCGCCGTCCTCGCACAGCGCCTTCGGCACGCCGGTGGAAATGATGGAATTCATCGCCGAGCTGCGCCGGCTGTCCGGTGGCAAGCCGGTGGGCTTCAAGTTCTGCCTGGGCCATCCCTGGGAATGGTTTGCCATCGTCAAGGCCATGCAGAAGACCAACATCACGCCCGACTTCATCGTGGTCGACGGTGCCGAGGGCGGAACCGGCGCCGCGCCCGTGGAGTTCAGCGACCACGTGGGCGCGCCGCTGCAGGAGGGCCTGCTGATGGTGCACAACACGCTGGTCGGCGTGAACCTGCGCCACCGCATCAAGATCGGCTGTGCCGGCAAGGTCATCACCGCCTTCGACATGGCGCGCATGATGGCGCTGGGGGCCGACTGGTGCAACGCCGGGCGCGGCTTCATGATGGCGCTGGGCTGCATCCAGGCCCAGGCTTGCCACACCGGCCACTGCCCCACGGGCGTGACCACGCAGGACCCGCTGCGCCAGAAGGCGCTGGTGGTGCCGGCCAAGGCTGAGCGCGTGCACAACTTCCACCGCAGCACGCTGCACGCGCTGCAGGAACTGGTGCAGGCCGCCGGGCTGGACCATCCCCAGCAGATCACGGCGCACCACATCGTGCGGCGCATCTCCGACACCGAGGTGCGGCTGCTGTCCAACCTGATCATGCGTGTGGCGCCCGGTTCGCTGCTCGGCCCGGTGGACGAGCTGCACAACGTGTTCCGCTACTACTGGCCGATCGCCAGCGCCGACAGCTTCCTGCCGGTGGAGCAGGGGCTGCACGCCGCCCGCTGACATCGTGCCCGGCGCGGCGGTGCCGGGGCACAATGGCGCCCCACCGCCAGATGCCAGGAGAAGCCCCGTGGACATGCCCGCACACCAGCTCACGATGACCGTGCTCATGACGCCCGACACCGCCAATTTTTCGGGCAACGTGCACGGCGGCACCATCCTCAAGTTGCTGGACCAGGTGGCCTACGCCTGCGCGGCGCGCTACTCGGCCTGCTACGTGGTCACACTGTCGGTGGACCAGGTGATGTTTCGCGAGCCGATCATGGTGGGCGAGCTCGTGACCTTCCTGGCCTCGGTCAACTACACGGGCAAGTCCTCGATGGAAGTCGGCGTCAAGGTCATCGCCGAAAACATCCGCACGCAGGTATCGCGGCACGTCAACAGCTGCTTCTTCACGATGGTGGCGGTGGACGAGGCACGCAAGCCCGTGGCCGTGGCGCCTCTGCGCCCCTTCTCGCCGGACGAACGCCGGCGCCATGCGCAGGCCCTGGAGCGCAAGCAGCTGCGGCACGAGCTGGCCAAGCGCTCCGAGGCGATTCGAGCGCAGGAAGCGTAGAGCAGGCCAGGATGGGGGTCGGCCCTGCCTGCGTGCACGCAGATCCGGCCGTGTGGTTTCGCGCCCTGCCCGCCAATCACACTGTCGCGCGTGCCTGGGGGCGGTCGCAGCCCGGACGGGGCGGCCGACCGGTCAGAGCGTGATGCGGGTTGGTGGCCAGCGCGCTTGCGGACTGATTCGAAGGTCTTTAAAGGTCGGCAGCAGCGCGGTGCCGCCTGCAGGCACCGCTTCCAACCCTGTTGACGCTCTTGGTGAGGTGCTGCCGATGCCAGACATGCTTGCGCATCGTCTGGGCTGCCGTCGCAGCCACGGCAGCCAGTCGGGATCGAAGGGATCGCTGAAACGCATGTCACTGCACCTGGGTGAAGGCGGGCGCCATGCGCAACGCTTTTTTCAGGCAGGCGATGCAGATCGACTTCGGCATCGCCGGCATCGGATAGCTCACCTTCTCTGGCCCCACAAACGACTTCTGGCCCGCATACAACGTGATCTTGCCCGGGCACTCGATGTCGATGTTGCCGCCTGCCAGCGTGACCGTGGCCCCGCCTGCCGTGGCCAGCACGATGCGCTTGGCCGCGGCCCATTCCACGTGCGCGCTCTGGCTCTGGATGTGCACGTCGCCCTGGGCCGCCAGCTGCATGCGGTCGGCCTGCGCTTGGATGTCGATGTCGCCGCGCCCGGCGATCACCGTGATCCCCTTGCCCTGGGCCTTGTCGCCGGGCTGCACCGCCCCGGCCAGCACGCCGATGGCCTGACCGGTGTGGATGCGGCTGGCCCCGCCGGTGGCGACATGCGTGTCCTGCCCCGAGCCGATCACGATGCCCTCGCCTGCGCTCCACTGCACGTCCTGGCCGGCCACGCTGGCAAGACCGGCCTTGGCGGCGATCTGCACGATGGGCGCGCCGCTGTGCGGCAGCTTGGTGTCTGCGGTGGCAGTGCTCCGGTCGGCCGCGTCGGCTTGCGCCTGGCCCAGGTCCTGTGCGTCCACCATGCCCTTGAGCACCGTGTGCAGCGCCGGGGCCGGTGGTTGGCTGTCGCTCAAGCGGCTGTGGCCGGCTTGCGTGCTGCCGATGGCGTCGGCCAGCTGCACCGTCTGGTGCGTCCTGGCGGCCTGGCTGAAGGTTTTGATCAGGTTCGCCAGCTGGCCCTGCAGTGCGATGCCCGGTGCGTTGTCGCCGGCCGGCTCGCCCGGCTGCGTGCCGTAGCTCGTGACCAGCACCCCCTGGCCGGCGCGGATGGCCCCGTAGGCCCCGGTGCGCAGCTCAAAGCCCAGGCCCCTGAAGCTGCCGCGGTGGTTGTCYGCCTGGTGGATCAGGTGGCCCAGGTTCAGCTGGGTGTCGTACTGGCTGGTGGCCAGCTGGGTTCTGAGCTGCTGGTCGCTGTCGTCGAAGACCAGCTG
>NZ_LMMV01000026.1 GCF_001422405.1 Pseudorhodoferax sp. Leaf267 | reverse complement strand
CGCGCATGAACAAGGCAGCGATCCAGGCCGGGCTTGCGCTGCCCGAGCCCCTCATGTCGATCTCGCACGAGACGATCTACTGCGCCATCTATGCGATGCCGCGCAATACCCTGCGCACTGAGCTGGTCGGCCTGCTGTGTCAGTGGCACTCCAATAATCCCCAGTTGTGGCATCTGAAATTTCCCCACCCATCGACAACGCAAAGGAGCGAGAGATGGAAAAGGAAAAGCAGCGCGCCGGGCGAGCAGGCGCAGGTCGACTGGGGCCAGGTCAAGGTGCGACTTGGCGAGCAGCCCAGCCGGGTGCACGTGTTCGTGATGACGCTGGGGTACAGCCGCAGAGGCTATGCCGAGGGCTACCTGAACGAGCGCATGGACAGCCTGCTGTCGGCGCACGAGCGGGCCTTCGCGCACTTCGGCGGGGTCTGCCAGACGCTGCTGTACGACCGCATGCGCACGGTGACCATCGGCACGAGCGAGGACGATGGCCAATGGGTCATCCGCCACAAGGGCAAGGTCGTGGCCGAGCACACGGTGCTCAGCGGCCGCGCGCAGCTCAGCGTGCTGCCCGAGCACGGCCCTGGAGCCATCCCGCGCAACCAGCGCCAGCGCTTTGCGGTGGTCGCCGATCGGCCGGCCCCAGCGCAGTCTGATCGCGACGTCGAGGTCCGCGATCTCGGTGTCTACGACCAGTTGCTCGACGCCGTGCGGGAGGCCGCATGATGACCAGCACCACCCGCACCCCGAAGATCGCCCAGGCGGTCATGCCGCCCTCGGCCATGACGACCCCGGCGCAGCTCGAACGGCTGGGCGAGCACCTGCGCAAGCTGCGCCTGCTCAAAAGCGGCGAGAGGCTCGAAGCGCTGCTGTAGCACGCTGCCGCCCAGGAGCAGCCCTACGCCGAGTTCCTGGAGCAGGTGCTGGGCGAGGAGGTGGCGGCCAAGACCAGCAAGAACATCGCCATGCGCACGGCCATGGCCCGCTTGCCGTTCGTCAAGCCGCTGGAGACCTTCGAGTTCGACTACCAGCCCTCCATTGACCGCAAGCAGGTGCAGGCGCTGGCCAGCTGCCACTTCATCGAGCACGGCGACAACGTGATCGTGCTCGGGCCGCCGGGCGTGGGCAAGACGCACCTGGCGGTCTCACTGGGTCTAAAAGCCATCGGCAACGGCTACCGAGTGCTGTTCACAACCGCAGCCAACCTGATCGCCGTGCTGACGCGGGCGCACGCAGAGGGACGGCTGGACGAGAAGCTGAAGGTCTACGCCACACCCAGGCTCTTGATCATCGACGAGATCGGCTACCTGCCCATCGATCGACTGGGGGCCAACCTGTTCTTCCAACTGATCAGCCGGCGCTATGAGCGCGGTCCCATGATCCTGACGAGCAACCAGAGCTTCTGCGCGTGGGGTGACGTCTTTGGCGATCGGGTCATCGCCACGGCCATCCTGGACCGGCTGCTGCACCACGCCGTGACGCTGAACATCCGGGGCAACTCGTACCGGCTGAAGGACAAGCTGAAAGCCGGCCTCATTCGGACCCACGACAACGAGGGTCCACAACCGGGTGGGGAAATTTAGATTGCCGCGAGTGGGGAAAATTGAAATGCCCTTGACACCTGCTGCGCAAGAGCCACAAGGCCCGCCTGCCACGCGCCCGCGGCACTGCCCGCAAGGGGGGCCTGCCCAACATGACCAACATCAGCCTGCGACCGCCMGAGGTGGCCGCGCGCATCGTGCCCGGGCACTGGGACTGATCAAGGGSGCCATGAACCGCTCCTCRGTGGGCACGCTGGTCGAACGCCTGAGCCGCTACACCATGCTGGTCAAGCTCGATGGCAACACCGCGCAGGACGTGCTGGAGGGCTTCAAGCGCCGCCTCAAGAGCATCCCTGAGAGCCTGCGCAAGACCATGACGTACGACCAGGGCTCGGAGATGGCGCTGCACGAAACGCTCAGTGCTCAGTTGAACATGGACATCTACTTCTGCGACCCGCACAGCCCCTGGCAGCGCGGCTCCAACGAGAACGCCAACGGCCTGGTGCGCGAGTTCCTGCCCAAGGGCATGGACCTCAGTCAGGTGAGCCATCAGCAGCTCACCGCCATCGAGCACATGCTCAACCACCGTCCGCGCAAAATCCTCAACTTCCACTCCCCGCATGAAGTGTCCTCGCAACTCACTGCGGATCTCATTGCCGGCGTTGCACTTCAAGTTTGAAACCGCCCAGTTGTAGTGATGTTGCCATTGCGCCAACGCAGCAGTGCGCTGGGCCGAGTTCTGGTAAGTCCATCCATAGGCCCACTCTCGCAGTGCCGACTGGATGAAGCGCTCGGCCTTGCCGTTGGTCTGCGGCATGTAAGGCTTGGTGAAACTGTGCTTGATGCCCAACTCCTCGCAGGCTTGGCGGAACTCGCGTGAACGCAACGCTGAGCCGTTGTCCGTGAGAAGGCGCTGCACGGTCACGCCCATCGCGGCGTAGTACGCCACAGCGCTTCTCAGGAACAGGACCGCCTGCGCCTGCTTCTCGTCAGGGTGCATGGCCGTGAAGGCCAGCCGAGCGTGATCATCGACGGCCACGAACAGCGTCTCCCAGCCTGCGCCATCGACCGAGTCGCGCCGATTGCCTGTCACGCGATGGCTCGGACGCACGATACGGCCCAGCTTCTAGGTGTCGATGTGCAGCAGCTCGCCTGGTGCCTCGCGCTCGTAGCGCACCACAGGTTCGGCCGGTGCCAAGTCGATGAGCTTGGACAACCCCGCTCGGGCCAGCACCCGACTGACCGTGGAGGGCGACACGCCGACACTGCGGGCAAGGCTGGAGTGCAGCATGCGCCGGCGTCGCAGCTCGACGATGAGCAGTGCCTTGGCCGGCTCAATGGCTCGCGGCGAGTGCGCCGGGCGCGAAGAGGCATCAGCCATCGCCGCCTCGCCCCCAACCAGATAGCGCCCCAACCACTTCCTTGCCGTCAGCGGCGTCACGCCGTGATGTTCGGCGGCATCGGTGGCGCTAAGCCCACATTCAGTCATCTGTCTGACCATCTCCAGGCGACGGGCGTACGTCAATCGGGCATGCTTGTGGATGTTCATCCGGGCTCCGGGTTCTTGAGGAATGGGTGTTTGGCGAATTCCAGTCTCTCAGACCCAATCCGGATGAACACCGGATGCAACCTATTGAGTCCGCCCTGAACAATTCCGTTCTCAGCGGCAAGCGGGTTGGCCGTCACCAGGCGCGGCCAGCAGTGCAGCGATGACCGCCTGCATGGACAGCCGGATGCGAGCGCAACAAAGCCGCAGCGCGGCCGGGATCATTCGCAGGTTGTGCCCAGCACCGCACATCACCGCGTGAAGCGCATCGCCCAGCGCGCCTTTGAGCGGATTGCGGCCCAGCCGCCCGTCCATCTTCATGTGCCCGATGGCCGGCTCCACCGCCTGGCGCCGCTTGAGCCAGCGCCGCTGCTGATCCGTCTGGCTCAAGAACCTGCCCCGGTGGATGATCTGAACGCCTGGGTTGGCGGCGTCCACGCCTCGAAAACAGTTGCTCGTTCAACGTGTGGCCGCCATACGGGTTGCCAGTGAAGCTGCGCGCACCCACCATCAAAGCCTGCTTGTGCGTGACCGCCACGCTGACCTTCACGCCGAACTCTTAGTGCTTGCGGGCCTTGCCTTTGCCGATGCACTCCACTTCGGGCGCGTGCAGGGCGTACAGCTTGTTCTTGTCCTTCGGGCGCTGGCTGCGGATGCGCTCGGCGCGTTGCATCAGCGTTTGCAGATTCGTCGATGTCAGCGCCGTGGCCTCGCTGGCCTGCGCGATCATGCGCTGCACCTCGCGCAGCACGATGCCCAGGATCGTGCGCTGGCGTTTGACCACTTTGCGCAGGCGCTTGAACTGCTTGGCGTGGGCGTAGCCGCCGGCTTTGCGCCGCAGTGTCTTGCCCTCTTTGACGAAGGTCTGCTTCAGCGCAATGCCCGCGCGCTTGGCGGCAGCCACCACCTTGTGGCGTGCGATCTCCAGCAGCCGCGAGTCCACCGGATGGGCAATCGCTTTCTCTTGCACCGTGGTGTCCACGATCAGCCGCTCGAACTCCGCTGGCTTGATGGCATGGGAGGTCACCGCCGTGTCGATGCAGGGCAGGCGCGGCTCATAGAACCGCATGCCGCTGAAGTGCTGCCAGACGACGTTCTCGGCCCAGCGCTCCACCAGTTCCTCATCGCTGAGCCTATAGGCGTGCTTCAGGTACAGCAGGCTGGCCATCAGGCGGATGGGCAATCGCCGCCGGCCGGCAGCCGCCACACCAACGCCTGCGACCTGCAGCGAGGGTCCGAACAAATCGTTCTGCGCCACGGCACGCCCTTCGCGCCCCGGGCGGGCAAAGGGCGGTGCCAGTGCCGCCTCGATCCGCATTCACGGAAGCCGAGCGGCCAGCACCGCCAGCGGGCGGCGCGGATCCGATCATCTCGGCCAGCGGCTGGCGAAAGAAGTCGGCCTCGGACATCAGAAAAACTCCCAGAAATCAGAATCGGCTGTGAAGATTCTCGGGGGATCGAACACCCAGCGGAACTGGCGCAAACCCAGCGTTCACGCGGCTTGCGCAGGTTTTGCAGGGCCGACGACTTAGCGGGGTCGGTGTCAAACTCGGGGGGACCGAACACGGGCCGTTCGCGGTCTTCAGCAGCTCCGCTACAAGCGCGGCCTGAACCCATCTACCGTCGCACTGCACCCGACGCGCGCACACTGGGCGGCGATGCTCCAGCCGTACTGGTCTTGACCGCTGCGACCGCATCGGAAAACAGCCCTGCAGACAGCAGCAGATCTCAACGCATTCGAGCCCGCGTCTGGGCGCTGCCCTCCGGCAGCTTTACCGCACCGATCCCGCCCAAAAACAGATCCGCCACGATGGGCGCGATCGACGCATGGTCGAGCCGGCCGCCCGGCTTCATCCACGTGAACATCCAATTCACCATGCCGAACAGCAGCATGGTCAGCGGCTTGGCCAAGGCGTCGCTGGCCGTGCCCGGCCGCAGGGCGGCCACGGCGCGGGCGAAGCCGGCCACCACCTGGCGCTCCTGGTCCAGCACGCGCTCTCGGTCGGCTTCGTCCAGGAAGCGCACGTCGTCGGTCAGCACGCGGTGCGCGTCCTGCGCGCCAGCGTACTGCGCCACGATGCGGTAGATCAGCTGGCGCAG
The DNA here is from genome assembly GCF_001422405.1 of Pseudorhodoferax sp. Leaf267. Lineage (GTDB taxonomy): Bacteria > Pseudomonadota > Gammaproteobacteria > Burkholderiales > Burkholderiaceae_C > Pseudorhodoferax. The sequence goes on along the minus strand of NZ_LMMV01000026.1, from coordinate 222,806 downwards.
TTGCTCTTCGCCCGCCTCGGTCGAGGCCTCCACCTCGGCCACCAGCGCCGCCAGCTGGGCCACGTGCGTCTCGGCGATGCTGATGAGCAGGCTGCTCTTGTCCTTGTGGTAGTGGTAGAGCGTGGCCTTGGACAAGCCGCAGGCCGCGGCCACCTGGTTCATCGAAGTCGCGGGATAGCCGCGCCGCGCGAACAACTGCGCCGCTTGCGCCAGGATGAATTCGCTTTGGTCGTCGTAGCTGGCTGCTTTACCGCGCGGCATCGGATGACATTCCTGAGTTGAGATTTGAAAAGCCGGCCATGTTGCCCCAAAGCGCCAGGGTTAGCCCTAGGCGGCGTGTCTTGCGGCAAGTCAAGCTTTGATCATAAACTCTACCGACCGGTCGGTTGAAACTGTTTCACGCCGAATCGCCCTACAGACGAAAGAGACACGATGGCCGAGCCCCTGGTTCTCGTCAGCAATGCCGGCGCCGTGCGCACGCTGCGCCTGAACCGGCCAGCCGCGCTGAACAGCTTCACGACCGAACTGCATGGCGAACTGCTGGCCGCGCTCGAAGCCGCAGCCGCCGACCCGGCCGTGCGCTGCGTGGTGCTGACGGGCGCCGGCCGCGCGTTCTGCGCCGGCCAGGACCTGGCAGACCCGGCCGTCGCGCCCGACACCACGCCCGGTGCCGCGCCCAAGGACTTGAGCCAGGTCATCGCCAGGTACTACGCCCCGCTGGTCGCGCGGCTGCGCAGTATGCCGGTGCCGGTCGTGGCCGCCGTCAACGGCGTGGCGGCCGGCGCGGGCGCCAACCTCGCGCTGTGCTGCGACCTGGTGGTCGCAGCGCATTCGGCCAGCTTCATCCAGGCCTTCAGCAAGATCGGCCTCGTGCCCGACACCGGCGGCACCTGGCTGCTGCCGCGCCTCGTCGGCCCCGCGCGCGCGCTGGGCATCGCGCTGCTGGGCGACAAGCTGCCGGCCGAGGAGGCCGCGCGCATCGGCCTCATCTGGCAGTGCGTGGACGATGCCGCGCTGGCCGAGATGGCGGCGGCGCTCGCCACGCGACTGGCCGCCATGCCCACGCGCGCCCTGGTCGCCACGCGCGAAGCCATGAACGCCGCGCAGCAACTGGACCTGCCCTCCGCACTGGCCGAAGAGGCCAAGCTGCAAGGCCAGCTGGGCGCCTCGAATGACTACCGCGAAGGCGTGGAAGCCTTCCGCGCCAAGCGCGCGCCTGTCTTCACGGACCGCTGACATGAACCCCCAGCAGACCGCCGAATACGTGCGCGACCGCCTGTTCGCGAACGACCATGCCTCCAAGGCGCTGGGCATCGCCATCGTCGAGGTCGGCCCCGGCATCGCCACGCTGGAAATGCGCGTGCGCACCGACATGCTGAACGGCCACGCCACCTGCCATGGCGGCTTCTTGTCCACGCTGGCCGATTCAGCCTTCGCGTTCGCCTGCAACTCGTACAACGAACTGACCGTGGCCTCGGGCTTCTCCATCGACTTCGTGGCACCGGCGCGCGAAGGCGATGTGCTCACCGCGCGCTGCCACGAGGTGTCGAAGACCGGCAGCACCGGCGTCTACGACACCGCCATCACCAACCAGCGCGGCGAGCGCATCGCGGTGTTCCGCGGCCGCTCGTACACGGCCAAGGGCCGGCCCGCCGTCGCGGACTGAGGAGACCCGCCATGCCTGTGAAACGCCCCGCCCCCGGCGACCTGGAACCCATCGAAACTGCCAGCCGCGACGAGATCACCGCGCTGCAGATCGCGCGGCTGCGCGCCACGCTGCAGCGCGCCACGCTGCAGCGCGCCTACGAGCACGTGCCGCACTACCGCCGCGCCTTCGACGCCAGGGGCGTGCACCCCGAAGACCTGCGCACGCTGGCCGACCTGGCGAAGTTCCCGTTCACGGTGAAGAGCGACCTGCGCGACAACTACCCCTTCGGCATGTTCGCCGTGCCGCGCGAGCAGGTGGCGCGCATCCATGCCTCCTCCGGCACCACGGGCAAGCCCACGGTCGTGGGCTACACGCTGCAGGACATCGACACCTGGGCCGACCTGGTGGCGCGCTCCATCCGCGCGGCCGGCGGGCGGCCCGGCGACATGGTCCATGTGTCCTACGGCTACGGCCTGTTCACGGGCGGCCTGGGCGCGCACTACGGCGCCGAGCGCGCGGGCTGCACGGTGATCCCCGTCTCGGGCGGCCAGACCGAGAAGCAGGTGCAGCTGATCGTGGACTTCAAGCCCGACATCATCATGGTCACGCCCAGCTACATGCAGGTGATCATCGAGCAGTTCGAACGCCAGGGCCTGAGCGCCAAAGACAGCTCGCTCAAGGTCGGCATCTTCGGCGCCGAGCCCTGGACGGAGGCCATGCGCCGCGACATCGAGGCCAAGGTCGGCCTGGACGCGGTGGACATCTACGGCCTCTCCGAAGTCATGGGTCCGGGCGTGGCCAGCGAATGCGTGGAGAGCAAGGACGGCCCGGTGATCTGGGAAGACCACTTCTACCCCGAGATCATCGACCCCGACACCGGCGCTTTGTTGGCCGACGGCGAGGAAGGCGAACTTGTCTTCACCTCGCTCAGCAAACAGGCCATGCCCATCGTGCGCTACCGCACGCGCGACCTCACGCGGCTGTTGCCGCCCACCTCGCGCGCGTTCCGCCGCATGGGCAAGATCGTCGGCCGCAGCGACGACATGCTGATCGTGCGCGGTGTGAACCTGTTCCCCACACAGGTCGAGGAGATCGTGCTCGCGCACGAGCGCCTGTCGGGCCTGTACCAGCTGCACCTGCGCCGCGAAGGCCCACTCGACGAGCTGGAGGTGCACTGCGAACTGCAACCCCACGCCAGCGCCAGCGAGGCCGAGCGCCAGGCGATTGCCACCTGGGTGCAGCAGCGCATGAAAACGCTGATCGGCATCTCGGCCAGCGTGCGCGTGTTCGACCCCGACGCGATCGAACGCACGCAGACCGGCAAGGCGCGACGCGTCGTCGACACGCGGCCCAAGACCTGACCTTAAGCGAAGGACACCACATGTACACCCAAGCCATGGACACCCTGGGCAAGGACGGCGCAGACAGCAAGCCCAAGGCCGTGCGTTGCGCCGAAGAGCTCGCGCTGCAGGCGCGCTTCGACGCCCACATCGACGCGGGCGACTTCATCGAAGCCAAGGACTGGATGCCCGAGCACTACCGCAAGACGCTGGTGCGCCAGATCAGCCAGCATGCGCATTCGGAGATCGTGGGCATGCTGCCCGAGGGCAACTGGATCAGCCGCGCGCCCACGCTCAAGCGCAAGGCCATCCTGCTGGCCAAGGTGCAGGACGAGGGCGGCCATGGCCTGTACCTCTACGCTGCAGCCGAGACGCTGGGCACCTCGCGCGACCAGATGCTGGATGCGCTGCACACCGGCCGCGCCAAGTACAGCTCCATCTTCAACTACCCCACCTTGAGCTGGGCCGACATGGGCACCATCGGCTGGCTGGTGGACGGCGCGGCCATCATGAACCAGGTGCCGATCTGCCGCTGCTCCTACGCGCCCTATGCGCGCGCCATGATCCGCATCTGCCGCGAGGAGAGCTTCCACCAGCGCCAGGGCTACGAATCGCTGCTGACCATGATGACGCAGGGCACAGAGGCGCAGAAAGCCATGGTGCAGGACGCCGTGAACCGCTGGTGGTGGCCGTCCATCATGATGTTCGGCCCGCCGGACGACCAGTCGCCCAACTCCGCGCAGTCCATGCGTTGGGGCATCAAGCGCTTTTCCAACGACGAGCTGCGCCAAAAGTTCATCGACGCCACGGTGGAGCAGGCCCGCATCCTTGGCGTGACCCTGCCCGACCCGGACCTGAAATGGAACGAGGAGCGCCAGGCCCATGACTTCGGCGCCATCGACTGGAGCGAGTTCTGGCGCGTGATCGCCGGCGACGGCCCCTGCAACCGTGAGCGCCTGCAGGCCCGCGTGGACGCCTGGGAGGAAGGCGCCTGGGTGCGCGAAGCCGCGCTGGCCCACGCCCACAGACACAGCATGCAGGAAGCCGCATGAGCACCGACACCACGCAACAAGAGTGGCCCCTGTGGGAGGTCTTCGTGCGCAGCAAGGCCGGCCTGGACCACAAGCACTGCGGCAGCCTGCACGCGGCCGACCCCAAGATGGCGATCCAGCTCGCGCGCGACGTCTACACGCGGCGCCAGGAGGGCAGCAGCATCTGGGTCGTGCGCTCCGACCAGATCGTGGCCAGCGACCCGGGCGACAAGGACATGTTCTTCGACCCCGCGGAGGACAAGGTGTACCGCCATCCCACGTTCTACCAACTGCCCAAGTCCGTGGACCACATGTAAGCCATGCAAGCCTCGATCGAACTGAACCGCACGCCCGCCGTGCAGTACCTGCTGCGCATCGGCGACACCTGCCTGGTGCTGGCCCAGCGCCTGGGCGAATGGTGCGGCCACGCGCCCGTGCTGGAAGAAGACATCGCGATGGCCAACATCGCGCTCGACCTCGTGGGCCAGGCGCGCGCGCTGCTCACACATGCCGGCCAGCTAGAAGGCCGCGCGCACGACGAAGACCAGCTGGCCTTCCTGCGCAGCGAGCGCGACTACTTCAACCTGACCATCGCCGAGCTGCCGCGCGGCGATTTCGCGTTCGCCGTGCTGCGCAACACCATGGTCGCCACGCTGCTCAAGCTGCTGTGGCAAAGGCTCGCGGCATCGAACGACGCCGAGGTCGCCGCCATCGCGGGCAAGGCGCTCAAGGAAGCGCGCTACCACCAGCAGCATTCGGGCGACTGGGTCGTGCGCCTGGGCGACGGCACGGCCGAGTCGCGCCGCCGCACCGAGAAGGCGTTGCGCCAGCTCTGGCTCTACATGCCCGAGATGTTCGAGGGCGATGACATCGATGAGGCTGCCAGCGCCAGCGGCCTGGGCCCGGCCTGGAGCGAGCTGCGCGCGCCCTGGCTGGCCGAGATGCAGCAGGTGCTGGACGCAGCCGGCCTGGCCATGCCGGCCGAGGCGGCCTTCCGCAGCACGGGCAAGCGCGGCGTGCACAGCGAGCACATGGGTTTCATGCTGGCCGAGATGCAGCATTTGCAGCGCAGCTTTCCCGGGGGCCGGTGGTGATCGCCGCCACCACGCGCGTTGAGGCAGCCTGGGCCGTGCTGCAGGGCGTGCCCGATCCGGAAGTGCCGGCCGTCTCGGTCTGCGACCTGGGCATCGTGCGCGAGGTGGTCGAGCATGACGACGGGCTGGAGATCGTGCTCACGCCCACCTATTCCGGCTGCCCCGCGACGGAGGCCATCACGCAGGACGTGCTGGCTGCCATCGCGGCGGCCGGCCTTGGCCCGGCCCGCGTCACACTGCGCCGAGCGCCGGCCTGGACCAGCGACTGGATCAGCGAAGCAGGCCGCGCCAAGCTGCGCAGCTACGGTATTGCGCCACCCGCGCATCTCGGTGAGTCCGTTCCGATCCGCCTCTTCGGCCGCATCGCCGGCGAGCGCATCACCTGCCCGCGCTGCGACAGCCCGCGCACCGAGCGGCTGTCGGCCTTCGGCTCCACGGCCTGCAAGGCACTGTACCGCTGCCTGGCCTGCCGCGAGCCGTTCGAACATTTCAAGCCGATCTAGGCGCCAGCACGATGAGCACCCTGTTCCACCCCCTGCGCGTGCGCGCCGTCGAGCCCGACACGCACGAGGCCGTCATCGTCTCGTTCGAGGTGCCGCCCGACCTGCGCGAGGTCTTCGGCTTCACGCAGGGCCAGTACCTCACGCTGCGCAAGGACATCGATGGGCAGGACCTGCGCCGCTCCTACTCCATCTGCGCCGGCATCGACGACGGCGAGCTGCGTGTGGGCGTGCGCAAGGTGCGCGATGGCGTGTTCTCCAACTGGATCAACGCCAGCCTGCAGCCCGGCGACACGCTGCAGGTGATGGCGCCGCAGGGCCGCTTCTTCGTGCCGATCGAGCCGCAGGCGGCGCGCCACCACGTGGGCATCGCGGGCGGCAGCGGCATCACGCCCATCCTCTCGATCATGAAGACCGTGCTGGCACGCGAGCCGCGCAGCCGCTTCACGCTGATCTACGGCAACCGCCAGCTTCGCTCCACGATGTTCAAGGAAGAGATCGAGGACCTGAAGAACCGTTACATGACGCGCCTGGTGCTGCTGCATGTGTTCTCGGACGAGGCCACCGATTCACCGCTGGGCTCGGGCGTGATGAACCGCGACAAGATCGGCGAGTTCCTCGGGAGCGTGGTGCCGGCCGCGGGCATCGACCATGTCTACGTGTGCGGTCCGTTCCAGATGAACGACGAGGCCCAGGCCGCGCTGGAGGCGGCCGGCGTGCCCGAGGAGCGCATCCACATCGAACGCTTCGGCGTCGCCATGCCCGCCGGCAACCCATCCGCCAGCCAGGTCGGCGCGGTGCTGCACGAGGCCCGGCCCGGCGACGCCCAGCAGGCCCGCGTGACCATCGTGCGCGACGGCCTCAAGCGCGAGATCACCTTCACCGAAGGCCAGCCCAGCATCCTCGACGCCGCCTCGGCCGCAGGGCTGGAAGTGCCGTTCTCCTGCACCTCGGGCGTGTGCGGCACCTGCCGCGCCAGGCTCATGGACGGCCAGGTGCGCATGGAGCGCAACTTCGCGCTCGACAAGCACGAAGTGGCGGCCGGCTTCGTGCTGACCTGCCAGGCCCACCCCCTCACCGAACGCGTCACCCTGTCGTTCGACGAACGCTGAACTCAAGATCACCACCCCAGGAGACCCACCCCATGAACGTCCTCAAGCCCTTGCTGATCGCCGCGCTGTGCGCCACGGCGGCCGCCGCCTGGGCCGACATCAACGTCGGCGTCACCATCTCGGCCACCGGGCCGGCGGCCTCGCTCGGCATTCCCGAGAAGAACACCATCGCGCTGATGCCCAAGACCATTGGCGGGCAGAAGATCAACTACATCGTGCTGGACGATGCGTCGGACACCACGGCCGCGGTGAACAACACGCGCAAGCTGATCGCCGAGAACAAGGTCGACGTGATCCTGGGCTCCACCACCACGCCGAACTCGCTGGCCATGATCGACGTGGCCAGCGAGGCGCAGACGCCGATGATCTCGGTAGCCGCCTCGGCCCGCATCGTCGAGCCCATGGACGCCAAGAAGAAGTGGGTGTTCAAGACGCCGCAGAACGACATCATGATGTCGCTGGCGATTGCCGAGCATATGGCGGCCAACGGCGTGAAGACGGTGGGCTTCGTCGGCTTTGCCGATGCGTACGGCGAAGGCTGGTCGCAGGAATTCGCCAAGGCCGCGGAGCTCAAGAAGATCAAGGTGGTGGCCAACGAGCGTTACGCGCGCACCGACACCTCCGTCACCGGCCAGGTGCTCAAGCTTATGGCGGCCAGGCCCGATGCGGTGCTGGTGGCCGGCTCCGGTACGCCGGCCGCGCTGCCGCAGAAGACGCTCAAGGAGCGCGGCTACACCGGCAAGATGTACCAGACGCACGGCGTGGCGAACGCCGACTTCCTGCGCGTGGGCGGCAAGGACGTGGAAGGCACCTTCCTGCCGGCCGGCCCGGTGCTGGTGGCGGACCAGTTGCCGGCCAGCAACCCGGTGAAGAAGTCTGCGCTGGCCTACGTGGCGACGTATGAGGCCGCGCACGGCAAGGGCTCGGTGTCCACCTTCGGCGCGCATGCGTGGGACGCGGGGCTGCTCATGAGCGCGGCCATCCCGGCGGCCCTCAAGAAGGCCCAGCCCGGCACGGCCGAGTTCCGCGCCGCGCTGCGCGATGCGCTGGAGCAGACGGCCGAAGTGTCGGGCGCGCATGGCGTGTTCAACATGACGCCGAACGACCACCTGGGGCTGGACCAGCGCGCGCGCGTGATGGTCAAGATCGAGAACGGTGGCTGGAAGTACCAGCCTTGAGGAAGGCCACGCAGACCCTCACCCCGACCCTCTCCCGCAGGCGGGAGAGGGAGCAAGGGGGTCTTCACTCCCTCTCCCTCTGGGAGAGGGCGGGGGTGAGGGCCAGCGGCGGTAAAGGAAGTGTGCCGCTTGCACAGGCTACAGCCCCTCACCCCCACCCTCTCCCCAGAGGGGCGAGGGAGCCAGATGGCCCGCACGCTGCGCGCGGCGGACTTCGTTCTATCGGCCCATCAACGGACCCCTGACATGGATCTTCAGATCGCCCTGCTCCTGGCGCAGGACGGCATCGTCAACGGCGCCGTCTACGGACTCATGGCGCTGGCCCTGGTGCTGGTGTTCTCGGTCACGCGCGTGATCTTCATCCCGCAGGGCGAGTTCGTCGCGTTCGGCGCGCTGTCCATGGCCATGCTGCAGACCGAGCGCACCCCGGCCACGCTGTGGCTGCTGCTGGGCCTGGCGGCCGCCACGCTCGTGGTCGAGCTGTGGCGCCACCAGCGCGGCGTGGCCGTGGAATGGCGCTCGGCGCTGACCTGGTGCGCCGCCTTCCCCGCGCTGGCTGCCGCCCTCGTGCTGGGACTCAAACCCAGCGCCCCCGCGCTGCAGGCCCTGACCACGCTGGTGCTCATCGCCCCGCTCGGCCCACTGCTCTACCGCCTGGCCTACCGCCCGCTGGCCGACGCCAGCGTGCTCATGCTGCTGATCGTCTCGGTCGCGCTGCACGGCGTGCTGGTCGGCCTGGGGCTGTACTTCTTCGGGGCAGAGGGCTCGCGCACCACGCCGTTCTGGGACGCGCGCTTCGACCTGGGCGGCATCCCCGTCAGCGGCCAGTCGCTGGTGGTGGTCGGCGTCACCTTCGTGCTGGTGGTCGCCATGTTCTGGTTCTTCGGCCGCTCCATGGTCGGCAAGGCGCTGCGCGCCACGGCCATCAACCGCGTGGGCGCGCGGCTGTCGGGCATCCCGACGGAGCTGTCGGGCGACCTGAGCTTCGCGCTCGCGGCCGTGATCGGCGCCGTCTCGGGCATGCTGATCGCGCCGCTGACCACCGTCTACTACGACACCGGCTTTTTGATCGGCCTCAAGGGCTTCGTCGCGGCCATCGTCGGCGGCCTGGCCAGCTACCCGCTGGCGCTGGCCGGCGCGCTGCTGGTCGGCCAGCTCGAGGCGTTCGCCTCGTTCTGGGCCAGTGCCTACAAGGAGGTGCTGGTGTTCACGCTGATCATCCCGGTGCTGTGGTGGCGCTCGCTGCACAGCCACCATGTGGAGGATGACGAATGAACTCGTCCGTCTCTGCTGCAGTGCCTGACGAGGGCAGGCCGCTGGTCACGCCACGCACGCTCACGCTGGTCGCCATCGCCGCGCTGGCCCTGGCCTGGGGCTGGCTGCCGGACTTCACGGTGGCCGTGCTCAGCAACATCGGCCTGTACGCATTGGTGGCCGTGGGCCTGGTCATGCTCACCGGCGTGGGCGGCATGACGTCCTTCGGCCAGGCCGCCTTCGTGGGCATGGGTGCCTATGCCACGGCCTGGCTCTGCACCTCGCCCATGGCCGCGGGCTGGGCGCTCGCGCCCTGGATCGGCCTGGCACTGGGGCTGGCGCTGACCTTCGCGCTGGCCTGGGCGCTGGGCGCCGTCACGCTCAAGCTGTCGGGCCACTACCTGCCGCTGTGCACCATCGCCTGGGGGCTGAGCCTGTACTTCCTGCTCGGCAACATGGCCTTCCTGGGCGGGCAGACTGGCATCACGGGCGTGCCGCCGCTGGTCGTGTTCGGGCTCTCGCTGGCCACGCCGCGCGCGCTGGGCGTGGTGATCTGGGCCGTGCTGCTGCTGGCGCTGTGGGCGCTGCACAACCTGCTGGACTCGCGCGAGGGCCGCGCCATCCGCGCGCTCAAGGGCGGCAGGCTGATGGCCGAGTCCATGGGCGTGGACACGGCGCGCCACCGCATCAAGCTGTTCGTGCTGGCCGCGCTGCTGGCGGCCGTGTCGGGCTGGCTCTACGCGCACCTGCAGCGCTTCGTGAACCCCACGCCGTTCCACCTCAACATCGGCATCGAGATGCTGTTCATGGCCGTGGTCGGCGGCGCGGGCCACCTGTGGGGCGCGGTGCTGGGCGCGGCGCTGATCACGCTGCTCAAGGAGAAGCTGCAGGACGTGCTGCCCGCGCTGCTGGGCACCAGCGGCAACTTCGAGGTCGTGGTGTTCGGGCTGTTGATGCTGGTGGTGCTGCAGCGCTTTGCCGACGGGCTGTGGCCCACGCTGGCACGCGTGACGCGGCGCTGGGTGCGGCCCGTGGCGGTGCCCGCTGCGGCCGTGGCCACGGCGCCGCTCGAGCAGCGCGCATTGCCGGCCAAGGGCACCGTGCTGCTGCAGGCCGACGCCGTGACCAAGCGCTTCGGCGGCCTGGTGGCCAACGACGCGATCGCCATGACGCTGAACGCGGGCGAGGTGCACGCGCTGATCGGCCCGAACGGGGCCGGCAAGAGCACCTTCTTCAACATGGTCTCGGGCGTGGACGACCCCACGTCGGGCGACGTGCGGCTGATGGCCCAGCCCATGGCCGGCCAGCCCTCGCGCGCGTTCGCGGCGCGCGGCATGGGCCGCACCTTCCAGCATGTGCGCCTGCTGGGCCAGCGCAGCGTGCTGGAGAACGTGGCGCTGGGCGCGCACCTGCGTGGCCAGCGCGGCTGGCTGGCGGCCATGCTGCGGCTGGACCGCGCCGAGGAGGCCGCGCTGCTCGCCGAGGCACGCCGCCAGATCGAACGCTGCGGCCTGGGTGCGCATGTGGACACGCCCGCCGCCTCGCTCTCGCTGGGCCGGCAGCGCGTGGTGGAGATCGCGCGTGCGCTGGCCGGCCAGCCGGCCGTGCTGCTGCTGGACGAGCCCGCCGCTGGCCTGCGCCACCTGGAAAAGCGCGCGCTGTCGGACCTGCTCATTCAGCTGCGCGCCGAGGGCCTGGGCATCCTGGTGGTGGAGCACGACATGGAGTTCGTCATGAACCTGGCCGACCGCATCACCGTGTTGGAGTTCGGGCGCGTGATCGCCACGGGCACGCCGGCCGAGGTGCAGGCGAATCCGAAGGTGCTGGAGGCGTATCTGGGTGGGGCGGACGATGAACTGCTGGGGGGCGCGCCATGACCCACCCCCTGCTCCAACTCGAAGACTTCAGCGTCGCCTACCGCAGCGTCGAGGCCGTGCACAGCGTGCGCCTGCACGTGAACGAGGGCGAGATCGTCACCGTGATCGGCCCCAACGGCGCGGGCAAGACCACGCTGCTGTGCGCCGCCATGGGCCTGTTGCCTTCGACCGGCAAGCTCGCGCTTGACGGTGCGCCCATCCCGCGCGTGAGCGTGGCGACCATGGTCGCGCGCGGCGTGGCGCTGGTGCCCGAGCGGCGCGAGCTGTTCGGCGAGATGTCGGTCGAAGACAACCTGCTGCTGGGCGGCTTCTACCCCTGGCGCAAGGGCCGGCGCGACCAGCGTGCGCGCATGGACGAGATCTTCGCCATCTTCCCGCGGCTGCGCGAGCGGCGCCCGCAGATGGCGTCCACGCTGTCGGGCGGCGAGCGGCAGATGCTGGCCATCGGCCGCGCGCTGATGGCGCGCCCGCGTTTGTTGATGCTGGACGAGCCCTCGCTCGGCCTGGCGCCGCTCGTGGTGCGCGAGGTGCTGCGCGTGGTGGCGCAGCTGCGCACGCATGGCGTCTCGGTGCTGCTGGTCGAGCAGAACGCACGCGCCGCGCTGCAGGTGGCCGACCGCGCCTACGTGCTGGAGATGGGCGCCGTGGCGCTCGAAGGTCCAGCTCGCGAGCTGCTGCACGACCAGCGAATCATCGACACCTACCTCGGCATCGGCAACCGAAGCACATGAAGCCACCCCGTTTGGATGTCTCACTTCGTGTAGACATCCCATCCCCCTTGTATCTTCGCCAAGGAGCCTTTCCATCAGTTTGCGTCAGTGCGCTAAACCTGTTTCCCCCTGGAGCCTTGAGTTCGCCCTTGAGCATCCGGNCCCCCTTGTATCTTCGCCAAGGAGCCTTTCCATCAGTTTGCGTCAGTGCGCTAAACCTGTTTCCCCCTGGAGCCTTGAGTTCGCCCTTGAGCATCCGGTCAACGCACTGACCTCTTTCAYCCTTTCATGTAGCCCGAACAGTTGCCAATCATGAACATGCATGCACAAGGTGGGGTRGTGAACGACCCGACGCGGCCCAACSCTGGCATTGACGTGTCCAAGCAGCATCTCGATGTTTGCCTGGGCACTCAAGATCTGCGGGTGCCCAATGACGGGCCAGGGTGCGAGGAACTGGTTAAGCAGTTCAAGGCCGAGCAGATCGATCTGRTGGTGGTCGAGGCGACGGGTGGCTACGAGCGTGACCTCGTGATGGCTCTGCAGGACGCAGGCATTGCAGTTGCTCGCATCAACCCCCGCCAGAGTCGTGACTTTGCCAAGTCCATGGGGCAGTTGGCCAAGACCGACAAAGTCGATGCGCGCGTGCTGCGTGACTTCGCCGATGTGCTTGCGCGTCACAAGGAGCGAGCAAGCTACATCACCGCCCCTGTGGATGCGCACCGCGCAGAGTTGGCGGCACTGATGACGCGGCGGCGCCAGCTCATCGAAATGCGGGTGGCCGAGAGCCACCGTCTGGAGATGGCAAGCAAGCGCACGGCACGCAGCATTGCCGCGGTCATCAAGACGCTGGACAAGCAGATCGCTGGGATCGATGCTGACGTGGACGCGCACCTGGACAGCCACTTCAAGAGMCAGCGAGAGCTGCTCGATAGCGTCAAGGGCGCGGGACCAGTGGCTATCTTGACGCTCACTGCTGCATTGCCTGAACTGGGGCAACTGGGACGYCGACAGATTTCAAAGCTGGTTGGAGTGGCACCACTGGCCGACGACTCCGGTCAGCGCAGTGGCAAACGCCGAGTYTGGGGCGGACGCGCGCAAGTACGCGCTGTGGTCTACATGGCCACGCTTACGGCGGTTCGCTTCAATCCCGTCTTGAAGGCCTACGACGAGCGCCTGGTGCAAGCGGGCAAGCCCAAGAAGGTGGCCTTGGTCGCTTGCATGCGCAAGCTACTGACGATCCTCAACGCCATGCTCAGGAACCAGGCCCCCTGGGATCCTTTGAAGCACGAGGTCACCCATGCAAACGCTTGACTTTCAACACAGTTGCTCAAGGGGCGCACTCAACGCCATGCTCAGGAACCAGGCCCCCTGGGATCCTTTGAAGCACGAGGTCACCCATGCAAACGCTTGACTTTCAACACAGTTGCTCAAGGGGCGCCGCCAGCGGCCTGGCAGAGCCAGTTCCGCGGCGGCTGCTGGCATGGCCTGCCCCGCGGCCTTCAGCCGCGAGATCTGTGGCCAAACGCCGTGCAACATCGGCAGCGCGGCCAGCCATGGTGCGGCGATGCACTTCGCGAGCGTGGGCGACAATCCCGCCCATGTTTGCCCCCCTCCAGAACGACAGCTTCCTCCGGGCGTGTTTTCGCCAGGCCACCGACCACACGCCGATCTGGCTGATGCGCCAGGCCGGCCGCTACCTGCCCGAATACCGCGCGTCGCGCGCCAAGGCCGGCAGCTTCATGGGGCTGGCGACCAACCCCGACTACGCGACCGAGGTCACGCTGCAGCCATTGGAGCGTTACGCGCTGGACGCGGCCATCCTGTTCAGCGACATCCTGACCGTGCCCGACGCCATGGGCCTGGGCCTGTCGTTCGCGCTGGGCGAGGGCCCGCGTTTCGCTTCGCCGGTGCGCGACGAGGCGGCCGTCGCCAGGCTCGCCGTGCCCGACATGGACAAACTGCGCTATGTGTTCGACGCGGTCACGTCCATCCGCCGCGCGCTGAACGGCCGCGTGCCGCTGATCGGCTTTTCTGGCAGCCCCTGGACGCTGGCCTGTTACATGGTCGAAGGCCAGGGCTCGGACGACTACCGCCTGGTCAAGAGCATGCTGTACAGCCGGCCCGACCTCATGCACCGCATGCTGCAGGTCAACGCCGACGCCGTCGCCGCCTACCTCAATGCACAAATCGAGGCTGGCGCCCAGGCGGTCATGGTGTTCGACAGCTGGGGCGGCGTGCTGGCCGATGGCGCGTTCCAGCAGTTCAGCCTGGCCTACACGCAGCAGGTGCTGCGCCAGCTCAAGACCGAGCACGACGGCCAGCGCATTGCGCGCATCGTGTTCACCAAGGGTGGCGGCATCTGGCTCGACCAGATGGCTGAACTGGATTGCGAAGTGTTGGGCCTGGACTGGACGGTCAACCTCGGCCAGGCCCGCGCGCGCGTGGGCGGTGGCGTGGGCGACGCGCCCGATGCGCGCGCCAAGGCCTTGCAAGGCAATCTGGACCCGAATGTGCTGTTCGCCCCGTCCGCACACATCGCGGCCGAGGCCACGCGACTGGTGGACAGCTTCGGCCGACCACACCAGGGCACCGGCTACGGCCCCACGCACATCTTCAATCTGGGCCATGGCATCAGCCAGCACACGCCGCCCGAGCACGTGCAGGCCCTGGTGGAGGCGGTGCACACGGCATCGCGGGCCGCGCGCCGTTGATCGGCACGCTGCATACATCGATTGCTGACTGACGCCTCGGCGCGGCAGCTTACTTATGCACAAAAGAACAGGGGGACTGGACGGGGGTGTCAAGCCCCACCTGACCCTCGCTACAAAAGCCATAGCCAAGCTAAGTCGTTGATTCATAACGACATCGCAATTTGCTTTTTTTGCGGGCAATGCAGCGGGAACCCTTGATTTGCAAGGGTTTGGAACTGATCCGCCGAGGCTATCAACAAAGTTATCCACAGAAATGTTGGATGACTTCCAAACGGTTTTCAAATCAACGACTTAACGCCGCTTCCGTGAGTTCACATCAACAAACTGCGCTACGCCGGGCCTGACATGTCCTCGGCGCTCGCCGTCGTCGTGCAGACGCCGGCCCACAGCGGGCTGGCCGGGCCGCTGCGTTACCGAAGTGAGCTGGCACTCGCGCCGGGCACCTTGGTGCGCGTGCCCCTGGGCACGCGCGAGACGCTGGGCGTGGTCTGGGACGGCGAAGCGCCCGGGCTGGCCGAGGGCGAGGCCCGCCCCGTCACTGCCGTGCTGGATGGCATCGCGCCGTTGAACCTGGCCTGGCGCCGCCTGGTGGGGTTCGCCGCCGGCTACTACCAGCGGGCGCTGGGCGAGGTGGCGCTGGCCGCCCTGCCGCCGCAGTTGCGCGAGCTCGACGCCGCCCAGTGGGAGCGCCGGCTCAAGCGCCGCAAGCCGGCCGAGCCGGTCGCCCCCGCGGCCGCGCTGCCGCCCGAGCCCAGCGCCGAGCAGGCCCAGGCCTTGGCGCAGATCGCGGCCGCGCCCGGGCCATTCGTGCTGTTCGGCAGCACTGGCAGCGGCAAGACCGAGGTCTACCTGCGCGCCGTGCAGGACCTGTTGCTGGCCGACCCGCAGGCCCAGGCCCTGGTCATGGTGCCGGAGATCAACCTCACGCCGCAGCTGCAAGAGCGCTTCGTGGCCCGCTTCGCGCCGCTGTTCGGCCGCCAGGCGCTGGTCTCGCTGCACAGCGGTATGACGCCGGCGCAGCGGCTGGCGAGCTGGCTGTCTGCCCATGCCGGGCCGGGCGCGGGCGGCGCGCGCATCGTGCTGGGCACGCGCATGGCCGTGTTCGCGTCCATGCCCGGCCTGCGGCTCATCGTGGTCGATGAGGAGCATGACCCCAGCTACAAGCAGCAAGAGGGCGCGCGCTACTCGGCGCGCGACCTGGCCATCTACCGCGCCCAGCTCGAAAGCCGGCTGGCCAGCCCGGGCGCGCAAGTGGGGCCGGCCCGCTGCCGCGTGCTGCTGGGCTCGGCCACGCCCTCGCTGGAGACCTGGCATCACAGCCGCCCGGCGGCCGAGGGGGGCAAGTACCAGCGGCTGGCCATGCCCAGCCGCGTGGGCCTGGGCCGGCTGCCCGCCGTGCGCCTGGTCGACATGAACCAGCAGCCGCGCAAGACCGTGTTCGCCCCCGCGCTGCTGGCCGCGATCGCCGAACGCATCGCGCGCGGCGAGCAGGCCATGGTGCTGCTGAACCGCCGCGGCTACGCGCCGGTGCTGGCCTGCGGCAGCTGCGACTGGAAGAGCGAATGCCCGAACTGCAGTGCCTACCGCGTGTTCCACAAGATCGACCGCACGCTGCGCTGCCACCACTGCGGCTTCACGGAACGCGTGCCGCGTGCCTGCCCCAGCTGCGGCGACATCGACCTGGCGCCCGTCGGCCGCGGCACCGAGCGGCTGCAGGAGCATCTGGAGGAGTTGCTCGCCGGCCTGGAACGGCCCGGCGCCGAGGGCGAAGACCGCCGCGTGCGCGTGTTGCGCATCGACGCCGACAGCACGCGGCACAAGGGCGCGCTGGAGACGCAGCTGGCCCAAGTGCACGCCGGCGACGTGGACGTGCTGGTCGGCACGCAGATGATCGCCAAGGGCCACGACTTTCGGCGCATCACGCTGGTCGCGGCGCTGAACCCGGACGGCGCGCTGTTCTCCAGCGACTTCCGCGCGCCCGAGCGGCTGTTCTCGCTGCTGATGCAGGCGGCAGGCCGGGCCGGCCGCGATGCCGCCCATGGCGCAGCCAGCGAGATGTGGATCCAGACCGACCACCCGCAGCATGCCCTGTTTGCGGCGCTGCGCCGGCACGACTACCCGGCGTTCGCCAAGGCCCAGTTGGAAGAGCGTGAGCAGGCCGGCATGCCGCCGTTCAGCTTCCAGGCCCTGGTGCGCGCCGATGCCCGCACACAGGAGGCGGCGCAGGCCTTCCTGAACCTGGCCAGCCAGGGCGCGGCCGGCCTGCCCGGCGCGGGCGACATCAGCCTGTACGCCGCCGTGCCCATGACCATCCAGCGCGTGGCGAATGTGGAGCGCGCGCAGATGCTGGTGGAAAGCCCGTCGCGGGCCGCGCTGCAGCGCTTTCTGGCGGCCTGGCTGGAGGTGTTGCGCGCCACGCGCCAGGCGCCCGAGGCCAAGGGCGTGATCCGCTGGGCGGTGGACGTGGACCCGCTGTCGATTTGAGCGGCGCGCAGCTCAGTAGAACATCGGCTCGGGGCCGATCTCGGCCTCCCCGATCAGGCCGCGCGCGAAGCGGTTGCGGTTGGCTTCCAGCCAGTGGGCCGGATACCGCGCGGCGATGGCGCGGGCGCCTTCGGCGTACTGCGGCGTGTGCAGCAGGCGCGCGATCGCTTCGCGCGCACCGCACTCGATGGGGTGCCAGACCGCGCCGGCGCCGGTGGCGGCCAGGCACTGGGCGACCTTGAGCTTCTCGAAGTCGGTCGGCATGATGAGCTGGGGTTTGCCGGCCAGCAGGGTCTGGCAGACCAGCGCGGTGGAACCCTGGTTCACGACCGCGTCCGCCTCGGCCAGCACGCGCTCCAGCCGCACCGGCTGGCGCACGATGCGCACGCCGGTGTTGCGGTAGCGCGCCATCACCTCGTCGGGCGCATCGCGCCAGACGCACAGCGTCACGGCATCGGACAGGCGCAGCTCATCCAGCAGCTCGGTCGCGCCTGCGGTGCTGCGCATCTGGGCGAACACGCGGCGGTGCTGCAGCCGGCTCTCGGGCCAGGGCACGTCGACCGTGTCCTGCGGCGCGCCCAGCGGCCCCAGCCACAGGGCCTGTCTGCGCGGGCCATAGGGGTCCAGCTCAGGGATGCACTCGAAGATCTTGCGCGGATGGCGCAGGATGGCCTCCAGCGAACTGCGGGGCCGGCCGGCGAACCGGTCGGCCACCTGCTCGATATGGGCCGACAGCCGGGCCACCCTGGCCGCATTGCGCTGCGCCAGCGCGGAATCGGCGCGCACGCCGGCATAGGGCGGGCAGTCCGGCGGCGGAGCGTCGAAGCCGTTGGTCAGCTGGAAGGCGCGCAGCCCCAGAACGTGGCAGGCCAGCTGCGCAACGGGCGCGTAGTCCAGCAGGACGCACTCAGGCTGTTGTTGCTCGATGATCCGGGCCCAGGCCTGCGTCGCTTCCAGCAGTGCATCGGGCCGGTCGAACCCCACGGGCAGCAACAAGTCGGCAAACGAGTCTGCGCGGAAATCGGGTGCGAAGATTTGCTGTTCGATGACCGGAGACACGAAGCGCCGGTGCGAGAGGCTGACGAGGGCCGGCGCATTGCGCTGGCTGCGCGGCACCACCCAGACCGGCTCGCCGCCCTGCTGCTCGATCAGGCGCGCCACCGTCAGCAACCGCGACAGCCGCCCGAAATTGCGGCCGTGCTCCCAGGCCAGCAGCACGCGGGGACGGCGGCCAGGAGCAGGCCACCGGCGGCTGTTCAACGCGGCATGCTGCGCCGGTTCCACCCCCGTCGCGTGCGGCGCAGGCTGCAAACGTAAGGGTTCGACATCCGACTGCGTGTGGCCCAAGTCCAGTGCCGCACCCGGCGGTCCCATTGCATTCATCATCAGTTACAAAGCTCCAACTTTGTAACTGTATGCAATACATATGGCGGGAGCAAACGGTTTTTACCGCCTCCACGGGCCACCGTCGCTTTATCGGAACCAAGCGCGCAAAAGTCCGCGCGCCGGCCGGCTCGCGCTCAGCGCAGGGGCTGCAGCCAGCCCAGGCCGGCACTGGTCCCGGCGGCCGGCCGGTATTCGCAGCCGACCCAACCCGCGTAGCCCAGGGCGTCCATCACACGCATCAAGTGCGGGAAGTTGACCTCGCCGACATCGGGCTCGTGGCGGGCCGGCACGCCGGCGATCTGGAAGTGCCCGACATGGCCGGTCGGCAGGTACTGCCGCATCTTCATCTCCAGGTCGCCCTCGACGATCTGGCAGTGGTACAGGTCCATCTGCACCTGCAGGCCCGCGTCGGCCACCGCGGCGACCACGGCATGGGCCTGGTCCTGCCGCTGCAGGAAGTACCCCGGCATGTCGCGCCCGTTGATGGGCTCGATCAGCACATGGCGGCCGGCCGCACGGGCCAGGCCCGCAGCCCAGCGCAGGTTCTCGACATAGGTGGCCTGCATGCGGTCGCGGTTCCCGTCCGCGGCCACGAGACCGGCCATGACGTGCAGGCGCGGGCACTGCAGCGCGTCTGCATAGGCAAGCGCCTGCTCGAACCCGGCCCGGAATTGCGCCTCGCGCCCGGGCAGCGCCGCCAGCCCGCGCTCACCGGCGTCGAAGTCGCCGGGCGGCGCATTGAACAGCACCTGCTGCAGGCCGTGGGCAGCCAGCCGCCCGGCCAGCTCCTGTGCCGGCCAGGCGTAAGGAAACAGGAACTCCACACCCTGGAAGCCGTCGCGCGCGGCCGCCGCGAAGCGGTCCAGGAACGCGTGCTCGGTGTACATCATGCTGAGGTTGGCGGCGAAACGTGGCATCGCGGGCTCCTGAAGGACGTCATGCAGAGAAGGACTCGCGTCCGGCCCGGCGATTGTGACCAGCGCCGCCTGCGTGGCATCCAGGGCAACCCGCAGACGAGGGGCGCGACAAGGGCCCCGGCTGAGACCGTGGGGCGTACAGTGGGCGCGGGCCAGGAAGGTCCTGGCCCATTCGCCGGAGATGCCATGTTCCCTGAATACCGCGACCTGATCGCCGAGCTCAAGCGCAGCGATGTGCATTTCCTGCACCTGTTCGACAAACACAACGCCCTGGACCAGAGGATCAAGAACATGGAAGCGCGCACCGAGGCCGGCACGCCGGACGAGATCGAGGTGCTCAAGAAGAAGAAGCTGCTGCTCAAGGACCAGCTGTACGGCATGCTGCAAAAAGCCCGGCCGCAGGGCTGACGCGCCTGTGCCTCAGGCCGTGTCGCCGACGGCATCGCGCAGCGCGAGTTGCTTGTGGAAGTCGGCCTCGGTGTCCGGGTAGCGCCGCGCGATCTCCTGGAATTCGTCCTCGATCGCCAAGAAGGCGTCGACCACGTCCGGATCGAACAGCCGGTCACGCGCCGCGCCGATCAGCGCGACCGCCTCGGCATGGGCGCAGGGCACGCGGCCGATGCGCGGCTGCGTCATCTGGTTGTACACATCGGCCACCGCCACCAACCGCGCCGACAGCGGAATCGCCACGCCAGCCAGGCCGCGCGGGAAGCCGCTGCCGTCCCAGCGTTCTTCATGGGCATGGGCGATCTCCTTGGCAAGCTCCAGCCAGGGCACCGTCCGGCCGAGCCGGCGCTCCACCTGCTCCAGCGCCGCGCGGCCGCGCGCCGGGTGCGTCTGCAGCAGCGCGGTCTCGCGCTGCGTCAACGGTGTGGGCTTGACCAGGATGCGGTCCGGGATGCCAAGCATGCCGATGTCGTGCATGGGGGCGGCGCGGAACAGCAGGTCGATCACGGGCGTGGACAGAGCCGGCGCATGGCGCGGCTGGCGGCTCAGCCTGCGGGCCAGGGCCTGCACGAAGTGCTGCAGGCGCACCAACTGGTGGCCCGTGTCGTTGTCGCGCGCCGTCGCCAGGCCCGCGAGCACCAGCGCCGTCGCCTCATGCACGCCATTCATCTCGTCGGTGCGCCGCGTCACCTCCTGCTCCAGGAACCGGTTCTGCTCATGCAGGCGGTCGCGCGCCTGCTTCAAGTCCAGTTGCACCGCCACCCGGGCCATGACGATGGCGGGGTTCACGGGTTTGGAGATGTAGTCTGCCGCGCCCATGCCCAAGCCCATCTCCTGGTCGATGTCCTCGGCCATGGCCGTGAGGAAGATGACCGGGATGTCGCTGGTGCGCGGGTCGGACTTGAGCTTGCCGCACACGGCATAGCCGTCCATGCCCGGCATCATGATGTCGAGCAGGATCAGGTCCGGTGGCGCGCTCCCTCGCACGATCTCCAGCGCACGCGCGCCGCCGGGTGCCACCTTCACGTGGTAGAGCGGCTGCAGCAGGCCGCTGATGTGCGAAAGATTCTCCGGGACGTCATCGACCACGAGCACGGTGAACTTGGGCCTCGGCATACGGGCAGCTTGCATGGTGCTTCCTCCGTTCCCCCGTCCGGCCCGTGCGATCCCTGCGCGCGCAGGACCTCCGTCCACGGCCATAGAGGTGGTGCCTGGCCAGTTTAGCGACGGCCTGCACGTCGCACAGCGATTTTCGTGTCAAGGGGTTCGGTCCGTCCCCGGCCACGCCTTAACAGGCAACAGGCCCGGTCGCATAATGCCTGCCACCAGACCATGGAACAGACGCCCGTACCGACTCGCCTCGCCGCGTCGCTGCTTGCGGCCGGCCAGGACAGCCGGCGCCAGCAGACACGCAATGCGCTGCGTTGCCCGGTCAGCATCGCGATCGCCGGTGGCCACGCCCGCATGGGCACGACGGTGGACCTGAGCCAGGATGGGCTGTCGCTGTCCACCGACCGCCCCATCGCGCCGGGCTCGCGCTGCACGCTGTGCCTGCACCCGGGCGACCCCGCGCGCAGCTTGTGGTTGGAGGTGAAGTCCGTGTACTCGTCCTATAGCGCACCGGGCGACTTCCGCATCGGCGTGGTGTTCACCGTGCCGGACGCGCAGGCCCAGGGCCGGTTGCGCGCGCTGGCCGCGCAGGGTTGATTAGGCCAGCGGGCCGCCCCACAGCTGCTCCAGGTCCTTGAAGTTCCAGTCCTCGGGCGACTCGCAGCCCACCACCTTGTCCTGCGCCATGGCACCGGCCAGGTCCAGCTCAAAGGGCTCGATGCGGCGCCTGGCCTGCGTGCTGTAGAACACCTTGACCCGCGGCGTCATCGGCGCGTGCGCGTTCTGCCGCGTGACCACGGCCAGCTGCCCCGAGTGCAGCCGCACCAGCGAGCCGATCGGGTAGATGCCCACGGTCTTCACGAAGGTCTGGAACACGGCCGGATCGAAGTGCCCCTTCCACTGCGCCATGCGTCGCAGCGCCTCGCCCGGGTCCCAGCCTTTGTTATAGGGCCGCACCGAAGTGATCGCGTCGTAGACGTCGCAGACCGTGCCCATCTTGGCCATCAGGCTGATCTTGTCGCCGGCCAGGCCGTGCGGGTAGCCCGTGCCGTCGAACTTCTCGTGGTGGTGCAGGCACACGTCCAGCACGACCGGGCCGGCGCCGTGGCCCTCCAGCAGCAAGGCGTGACCGAGTTCCGGATGCCCCTTCATGACCGCGAACTCGTCCTCAGTGAGCTTGCCGGGCTTGTTCAGGATGGCCAGCGGCACCATGGCCTTGCCCAGGTCGTGCAGCATGCCGGCCAGGCCCGCGCGGCGCAGCAGGTTGTCGTTCAACCCCATCTGCCGTCCCAGCGCCAGCATCAGCCCGCACACGGCCACCGAGTGCATATAGGTGTAGTTGTCGTGGCGCTTGAGCCGGGCCACGCTGATCAGCGCGCCGGGGTCGGCCGACACGGAGCGCGCGATCTCATCCACGAGCGCCTCGCAGCCCTGCATGTCCACGGCCTTGCCCATGCGCGCCTCGTTGAACATGGAGGCGATCTGCGGCACGGAGCGGCGCACCAGCGCAGCGGCCGCGTCCATCTGGCTTTCCTGGCTGGGCGACAGCAGGTCCAGCGGCGCGGGCATCGTGACGAACACCTCCAGCCGCCGCTCGACTTCCTCGTCCACCTTCTGGCGGTCGATCACCGCACCGGCCTCCACGTCCAGGCCCTTGGCCGTGTCGATCCACAGCTCGGACACGCCACCCTGCACGACCCGCTGCACCTCGGCCTGCGTGCGGATCGTGAACTTGGAACGCCAAAACGGGTGGTCCATCCACGAGCCGCAGAACTCGTGCACGTGCATACCCACGCGCAGCTGGCTGCTGAGGATCTTCTTGATCATCTTGCGGGCTGCACGTGGGCAGCGGTTCGCGCGGGCATCGGGCCAGTATAGATTTGCGTCAGCGCGGTGCGAGCGGCAGCCACACCACCGCGTCCAGCCCCAGCACCCGCCCGTCGGACGCGCTGCGGTTGTCCAGCGCGATGCGCCCGCCCAACGCCAGCACGATCTCGCGGCAGATCGCCAGGCCCAGGCCCGAGCCGCGCGCCACGTCGCCGGCCGCGAACGGCGCGAACAGGCGCTGGCGCAGCTCGGCCGAAATGCCCGGCCCCGCGTCGCCGACACTGCACCAGGCCTGGCCGTCGCGCGCGGCCACGCGCACCTGCAGCGTGCCCTGCACGGGGCTGTGCTTGATCGCGTTGTGCAGCAGGTTGCGCGCCAGCTCTTGCAGCATCCAGCGGTGGGCGCGCACCTGCACGGGCGCGGCCTCCAGCGAGAAGTCCAGCAGCTTGTCGGCGATCAGCGGCGACAGGTCCAGCGCCACCTCACGCACCAGCGCGGCCAGGTCCAGCGGCTCGAACTCTGGCTGCTGGCGCAGTTGCTCGACCTTGGCCAGCGACAGCATCTGGTTGGCCAGCAGCGTAGCGCGCTGCACCGTGTCGCCGATCTCGGCCAGCGCCAGCGCCGGCGGCGCATCGCCGCGTTGCGCGGACTGCACCTGGGTCTTGAGCACCGCCAGCGGCGTGCGCAGCTGGTGGGCGGCATCGCGCACGAAGCGCTTCTGGTGGTCCAGCAGACGCTGCAGCCGGCCCATCACCGCGGTCATGGCATCGACCAGCGGCGCCAGTTCGCGCGGCACGTCATCGGCGTGGATCGGCGAGAGGTCGTCGGCAGCGCGCTCCTCGATGGCCTGGCCCAGCGCGCGCACGGGGCGCGTGGCGCGCTGCACCACCAGCACCGTGGCACCGGCCACCACGGCCAGCAGCAGCAGCTGGCGCCACAGCATGTCGACCAGCAGCCGGCGCGCCAGCGTTTCGCGCAGCTCCAGCGTCTCGGCCACCTGCACCACGGCCATGCCGCGCCCACGGTCGCTGGCCACGGGCTGCAGCAGCACGGCCATGCGCACCGGCCGGTCGCGAAAGCGCGCATCGTAGAAGTCGACCAGCGCAGCGTACGGCGGGCGCGGCGGCAGCTGGCCGCGCCAGAACGGCAGCTCGGCGAAGCCCGACACCATCTCGCCCTCGCGCGTGGACACGCGGTAGAACATGCGGCTCTGGTTGTCGGCCTCGAAGGCTTCCAGCGCCGAGTACGGCACGGTGGCGCGCAGGATGGCGGCCTCATCGAAGCCGTCCACGTCCAGCTGCTCGCCGATGGTCTTGGCCGAGGCCAGCAGCGTGCGGTCATAAGCCGTGGTGGCGGCGGCCAGCGCCTGGCGATAGACGCTCACGCTGTTGATGACGATGAACAGCGTGAGCGGCGCCAGGAGACCCAGCAGCAGCCGAAAGCGCAGCGAGGTGCGGTGCAGCTTCACTGCGCGGCTTCTTCGCGCAGCAGGTAGCCCAGGCCGCGCAGCGTCATGAGGCTGGCGCCGCTGCCGGCCAGCTTCTTGCGCAGCCGGTAGGCCACGACCTCGATGGCCTCCACCTGCACCTCGCCCTCGCCCGGGAACACCAGCGCGAACAGCCGCTCCTTGCCGACCGCGTGGCCGGGCCGGGCCATCAGCGCGCGCAGCAGGGCCAACTCGCGCGGCGTCAGCTCCAGCACCTCGCCGCGCAGGTAGACCGCGCCGTCGTGCGGGTCCAGCCGCAGCGCGCCGACCTCGGTCGCCACCTCCACGGGCTCGCCCTGGCGGCGGCGCAGGGCGCGCAGCCGCGCCTCCAGTTCGTCCAGGTCGAAAGGCTTGGGCAGGTAGTCGTCGGCGCCGGCGTTCAGGCCCAGCACACGGTCGCCCACGGTGCCGCGCGCGGTCAGCAGCAGAACGGGCGTGCGCAGGCCGGCGGCGCGCGCCTGGGCCAGCACCTGCAGGCCATCGAGGTTCGGCAGGCTCAAGTCCAGCGCGACGACATCGGGCTCCAGCACACGCCACTGCTCCAGCGCCAGTGCGCCGTCGCCGCACACGCGCACGTCGATCTGCCGTCGGCCCAGCGCGCGCTGCAAGGTGGTCTGCATGGAGGGATCGTCTTCGACCAGGAGCAGCTTCATGGGCCGTTGTGAGTGTTTACCCCAGGCTGGTGGACAGCCAACTGACAGGCATGCGCGGCATGATAGCGACGCGATCAGGTTCCAGTCAGCAAGCCTGGGCCTGCTTTTCATCCCTGCAAGGAGACACCCCCATGCGCCGCGATACCTTCCTCAAGTCCCTGGCCGCCCTGGCCGCCACCGGTGCCCTGCCCCTGGCCGCGCATGCCGCGCCCAACGTCAAGATGATGATCCCGGCCAACCCCGGCGGCGGCTGGGACACCACCGGCCGCGCCCTGGGCAAGGCCCTCACCGACGCCAAGGTCGCCGACACCGTGGCCTACGACAACAAGGGCGGCGCGGCCGGCGCCCTGGGCCTGGCCCAGTTCGTCAACGGCTCCAAGAACGACCCGACCGCGCTGATGGTGATGGGCGCCGTGATGCTGGGCGGCATCATCACCGGCAAGCCGCCGGTGAACCTGTCGCAGGCCACGCCGATCGCGCGCATCACCAGCGAATACAACGTGTTCGTGCTGCCGGCCGATTCGCCCTTCAAGACCATGGCCGATGTCGTGGCCCAGCTCAAGAAGGACCCGGGCAGCATCAAATGGGGCGGCGGCTCGCGCGGCTCCACCGAGCACATCGCCGCGGCCATGATCGCGCAGAAGGTCGGCGCCGACCCGTCCAAGATCAACTACGTCGCCTTCCGCGGCGGCGGCGAGGCCACGGCCGCCATTCTGGGCGGCAACGTGAGCATCGGCGGCAGCGGCATGAGCGAGTTCGCACCCTACATCGAGAGCGGCAAGATGCGCGCCATCGCCGTCACCTCGGCCCAGCGCCTGCCGGGCAGCAACGTGCCCACGCTCAAGGAGCAGGGTATCGACGTGGAGATCGGCAACTGGCGCGGCGTGTATGGCGCGCCCGGCATCACGCCCGAGCAGCGCAAGGCCCTGACCGACATGGTGCTGGCCGCGCTGAAGAGCGCCGCCTGGCAGGAGGCACTCAAGAAGAACGAGTGGACCCCCGCCGTGCTGAGCGGCCCGGCGTTCGACAAGTTCGTGGACGATGAGTTCGCGAGCCTGCGGGCCATCATGGCCAAGTCCGGGATGGTCTAGAAGCCCTCCACCGTTTGAACGGCGCACTGCGTGGTGCCGTTCCATCCCCCCGCAGGGGGCGCGACCCGCGGCCTGGCAGAGCCAGTTCCGCGGTGTCCCACGAACGAGCTTCGCTGCGCTCGTCTCGCGTGGCACTCGGTTCTGTTTTCCTCCATCGCTTGGAGTCTCTTGATGACGCTTGATCCTTCGAACCCGCCCGCGGCGGGCAACGGGCCGCAGACGCTGGTCGCGCTCGGTGTGCTGGTCACCGGCCTGGCGCTGGGCTGGGGCGCGGCCGGCATTTCCTCGGACGCCGGCTACGGCGGCGTGGGGCCGAACTTCCTGCCCTGGCTGTGTTCCATCGCGCTGACGCTGTGCGGCGGCTGGCTGCTGTGGGAGGCCCGCACGGGCGGCTTTCGCGGCCTGTCCGACGAGGGTGGCGAGCGCGCCAACTGGAGCGGCTTCGTCTGGGTCTCGGCCGGCCTGCTGCTCAATGCCTCGCTGATCACCACGCTGGGCTTCATCCTGGGTTGCACGCTGTGCTACGTGCTGGCCGTGCAGGGCCTGCGCCGCGCGAGTGGCCAGGCGGTGGCCTCTGCGCCGCGCACCTGGCTCGTCGATGCGGTCACGGGGCTCCTGATCGCCGCGCCCGTGTTCTGGATGTTCACCAAGTTCCTGGCGATCAGCCTGCCGGGATTGACCAGCACCGGCTGGCTGTAGGAGCGGCACGATGGATATTTTCAACGCGCTCCTGGGTGGCTTCGCGCAGGCCATCACCTTCACGAACCTCATGTGGTGCCTGGTCGGTTGTGCCCTGGGCACGGCCGTCGGCGTGCTGCCCGGCATCGGCCCGGCCGTGGCCGTGGCCATGCTGCTGCCCATCACGGGCAAGGTCGAGATCACGTCCTCGATGATCTTCTTCGCCGGCATCTACTACGGTGCGATGTACGGCGGCTCCACCACCTCCATCCTGCTGAACACGCCGGGCGAGACGGCCAGCATGGTCACCGCCATGGAGGGCAACAAGATGGCCAAGAGCGGCCGCGCCGGCGCCGCGCTGGCCACGGCGGCCATCGGCTCGTTCGTGGCCGGCACCATCGCCACCGTGGTCGTCACGCTGTTCGCGCCCGGCGTGGCCGAGTTCGCCGTAAAGCTGGGCCCGCCCGAGTACTTCATGCTGATGCTGCTGGCCTTCACCACGGTGAGCGCCATCATGGGCGAGAGCACATTGCGCGGCATGACGGCGCTGTTCGTCGGGCTGGCCGTGGGCTGCGTGGGCCTGGACCAGATCTCCGGCCAGGGCCGCTACGTGGGCAACATCCCCGAGCTGCTGGACGGCATCGAGATCGTGCTGGTCGCGGTCGGCCTGTTCGCCGTCGCCGAGGTGCTGTACGCCGTGCTGTACGAGGGCCGCGTGGTCGAGACGCAGAACAAGCTGTCGCGCGTGCACATGAGCGGGCGCGACTGGAAACGTTCCGTTCCGGCCTGGCTGCGCGGCACGGCCATCGGCACGCCGTTCGGCTGCATCCCGGCCGGCGGCACCGAGATCCCGACCTTCCTCTCCTATGCCACCGAGAAGAAACTGCTCAAGGACCCGCAGGACAAGGCCGAGTTCGGCACCACCGGCGCCATCGAAGGCGTGGCCGGCCCCGAGGCAGCGAACAACGCGTCCGTCACGGCCGCGCTGATCCCGCTGCTGACGCTGGGCATCCCGACCAGCAACACCACGGCCATTTTGCTGGGCGCATTCCAGAACTACGGCATCCAGCCCGGCCCGCAGCTGTTCACCACATCGGCTGCGCTGGTCTGGACGCTGATCGCCTCGCTCTACATCGGCAACGTGATGCTGCTGGTTCTGAACCTGCCGATGGTCGGCCTGTGGGTCAAGCTGCTCAAGATCCCCAAGCCGCAGCTGTACGCGGGCATCCTGATCTTCGCCACGGTCGGTGCCTACGGCATGCGCCAAAGCGCGTTCGACCTGGTGCTGCTGTATGCCATCGGCGTGCTGGGCGTGGTGATGCGGCGCTACAGCTTCCCGACCGCGCCCGTGGTGGTCGGCATGATCCTGGGCCCGCTGGCCGAGGCGCAGCTGCGCAACGCCATGTCGATCGGCGAAGGCAGCGCGATGGTGTTCCTGCAGCGGCCCATGTCGCTCACGCTGCTGGTCATCGTGGTGCTGGTGCTCGTGCTGCCGCGCCTGCTGGCACGCCGGGCCAAGCGGCTGGCCGCAGCCGCCTGAGCCCCGGTTCTACAAGACCTGCGGGTTGCGCTGCCAGATGGACCAGCTCAAAGCGCAGGCGAAACTGACCCAGGCCAGGTAGGGCAGCAGCAGCAGGCCTGCGCTGCGCCGGATGCGCCAGAACACCACCACCGTGGCAGCCAGCAGCAGCCACAGCAGCGCGACGTCGGCAAAGGCCAGCGCGCCCTGCTGCCAGCGGAAGAACAGCCAGGTCCACAGCGCATTGGCAACGAGCTGCAGCACGAACAGCAGCAGCGCGCCCGATCCGCGCGCCCAGCCACGTGCGCGCCAGACCTGCCAGGCCGCCACCGCCATCATCGCGTACAGCGCGGTCCACACCGGCCCGAAGACGGAGGCCGGTGGCGCCCAGGCCGGGCGGTCCAGCACGTCGTAGATGCCCGCGGAATTGAGCGAAGCCGCCGCGCCCACCGCCGCCACCGCGTAACACAGGGCCAGCCAGGCCAGCAAGGCGAGCCACGGCCGGCCGCCTTCCCTGCGGCGCGCAGCGCCATCCGAAACCAGTGTGTTGTCCATGCGCCGATGGTGAAGCCGGCCAGGCCTGCAACGCGTAGGAACAGCGCCTCTGCCCATGCAGGCCCGCGCTGCCGATGCCCTGGACGACATGGGGGCTTGCTGGCGCAAGCCTACGCGACGGGCGTAATCTGGCCGCCCTTTGACACTCGCAACAGGGGCGCCACATGGAAACACAGGAACTGCACCGAGGCCGGCTGATCGACCACATCCAGCTGGTGGTCCGCGATCTGGCCGCCAGCCGAAGGTTCTACGAGGCCGTGTTCAACGTATTGAAGGTGCCCCTGGGCGGCACGGGCGACGATTACTTCTGGGCCGACGAGCTGTTCGTCTCGTCCAAGGACAGCCAGGCCGCCACAGGCCACCTGACCGGCCGGCACCACCTCGCGTTCCAGGCGCAGGACCGGGCCATGGTGGACGCCTTCCACCAGGCTGCGCTGGCCGCAGGGGGCCAGGACAACGGCGCACCCGGCGAGCGCGCCTACCACCCCGGCTACTACGGCGCCTTCGTGCTCGACCCGGACGGCAACAACATCGAGGCCGTGTTCCACGGCGCGTCGCAGCGCAGCGCGCCGTCGGTGCAGGTGACGTTCTGACCGCCATGCAGATCCGCGAGATCGCCTGCGGGCTGCAGTTCCCCGAAGGCCCGGTGGCCCTGGCCGACGGCTCGGTGCTGCTGGTGGAGATCGCGCGCGGCACGCTGTCGCGCGTGACGCCGGACGGCCGCATCCACGTGGTGGCCGACCTGGGCGGCGGCCCCAACGGCGCGGCCATCGGGCCCGACGGTGCGGTCTACGTCTGCAACAACGGCGGCTTCGCCTGGACCACGGAGCACGGCAACCTGCGCCCCAATGGCCAGCCCGACGACTACTCCGGCGGTCGCATCGAGCGGGTGGACCTGGCCACCGGCCGCAGCGAGCGGCTCTACGACCAGGTGGACGGCATCGGCCTGCGCGGCCCGAACGACCTGGTGTTCGACCCGCAGGGCGGCCTGTACTTCACCGACCTGGGCAAGACGCGCGCGCTGGACATGGACCGTGGCGGCCTCTACTACGCGCGGGCCGACGGCAGCGCCATCCACACCATCGCGCGCCCTGTGCTGACGCCCAACGGCATCGGCCTGTCGCCCGACGGGCGCTCCCTGTACTACGCCGAGACCGAGGGCGCGCGGCTGTGGGCCTTCGACATCACGGCGCCGGGCCAGGTGCGCAAGGACGCCTGGCCTTCGCCGCACGGGGGCCGCATGCTGGCTGCCGCGCCGGGCGGGCACTACCAGCGCTTCGACTCCCTGGCCGTGGACGCTTTCGGCAACATTTGCGTGGCCACGCTGCTGCACGGCGGCATCACCGTGATCGCGCCCGATGGGCGGCTGTTGAGCCATGTGCGCTTGCCAGACCTGTACACGACCAACCTGTGCTTCGGCGGGCCGGGCTTGCGCACGGTCTACGCCACCCTGTCGGGCAGCGGCAAGCTGGTCGCCATCGATGGCTGGCCCGTGCCCGGGCTGCCGCTCGCCTTCAACGCCTGAGCCTCAGCGCCTGGCCTTGCGCGCCGTCTTGGCCGTGGCCTCGCGCTCCTTCCAGCGCCGGTAGCGCTCGAGCAGCTTGCGGCCCTTGGCGGCGATGCGGCGCGCCGCCGCCTCCGTCTTGGGCACGGGCTCGCCCCAGGCGTGGGCCGACAGCGCAAAGCGCGTGGGCTGGCCCTTGGCGTCGACCAGCGGCGGCAGCGTGGCGCGGCCATAGAAGCGCGCGGCCCAGCTGCCTTTGCGGCGCATGTCCTCGGGCGTCATCTCGGCCTCGGCGCGGCGTACGCCAGGCTTCAGATGCGCACCGTCGCTGCGTCGAAACGCGGCGCGCCCGGCCGCCGTCAGCCCGCCCTGCGGGTCGTGCGTGGGCGACTTGGCTTTCTTCGGAACCGCGGCGGCGCGGTGCATCACGGCGGTCGCACTCATTTCTTACCCGCCTTCTTGGACCGCGCGGCCTGCATGTTGTCGACCAGGTTGGGATAGGGCCGGCCGGCCTCCTTGGCATGGCGCTTGGCCGTGGCCTTCTGCGACGGCGTCAAGGTCTTGCTCGGCTCGCCCTTCTTGTGCTTGGGGTTCTCGTGGTCCCACGGCCCGTCGTCTCGCTTGTGCTTGGTGGTGGTCATGGCATCTCCTGCAAGCGGCGCCTGGAATGGCCCGCAGCGCCATGCTGGCGGCTTGCCCACGGCCAGCGGGTGCGCCGAATGCGGTTGCGCCTGTGGGACGCGGCCCACCCCCCGCGTGCGTGCGCAGCTGGCCCGCGCCAGCCCGTGCCGCGGCAACAGCACCGGCGTACGGCCGCGGGGCTGGGCACAACAGGCGGCCCGGCGCGGCGCGCGGTAGCCAAGGCGACAGGCCGCATGCCTGTGCCGCGCTAGGCTCGCCGCTGTCTCGACCGCCGGACCCGCCGCACCATGGACTTCAGCCTTTCCCCCTTCCAACTGGACCTGCAGGAACGCACGCGCCGCTTCATCCTGGATCAAGTCATCCCGCTGGAGAACGACCCCCGCCAGGACCACCACGGCCCCCACGAGGCCCTGCGCGACGAGCTCGTCGCGCGTGCCCGACGCGCCGGCCTGCTCACGCCGCATGCGAGCAAGGAGCACGGCGGCCTGGGCCTCTCGCACGTGGACAAGGCCATCGTGTTCGAGGAGGCCGGCTACTCGCCGCTGGGCCCGGTCGCACTCAACATCCACGCGCCCGACGAAGGCAATGTGCACCTGATGGAAGTGGTGGCCACGGCCGCGCAGAAGGCGCGCTGGCTGCAGCCCCTGGTGGACGGCACGGTGCGCTCGTGCTTCTGCATGACCGAGCCGCCGCCCGGCTCGGGCTCGGACCCGTCCATGCTGCAGACCACCGCCGTGCGCGACGGCGACGACTACCTCATCACCGGCACCAAGTGGTTCATCACGGGCGCCACGGGCGCGGGCTGGGCCATCGTCATGGCGCGCATGGAAGACGGCTCGGCCACGATGTTCCTGGCCGACATGGACCAGCCGCAGATCGTGATCGAGCGCCAGATCGACGCCATGGACAGCTGCTTCACGGGCGGCCACGGCGTGGTGCGCTTCGACGGCCTGCGCGTGCCCGCCACCGACGTGCTAGGCGAGCTGGGCCAGGGCTTTCGCTACGCCCAGGTGCGGCTGGCGCCCGCGCGGCTCACGCACTGCATGCGCTGGCTGGGCCAGGCGCGCCGCGCGCACGAGGCCGCCAGCGACTACGCCAAGAAGCGCCACGCCTTCGGCCAGCCGCTGGTGGAGCACGAGGGCGTGGGCTTCATGCTGGCCGACAACGAGATGGACCTGCATGTCTCGCGCCTGGCCATCTGGCACTGCGCCTGGCTGCTGGACCAGGGCAGCAAGGGGCGCCACGAATCCAGCGTGGCCAAGGTGCTGTGCTCGGAGGCCGAATGGCGCGTGGTCGACCGCTCGGTGCAGATCCTGGGCGCGGCCGGCGTGTCCGGTGAAAGCATCGTCGCGCGCATCTTCAAGGACATGCGCGCGTTCCGCATCTACGACGGCCCGAGCGAAGTGCACCGCTGGAGCATCGCCAAGACCATCGGCCGGCGCTGAGCCGCAGCCGCGCGGAACATCGGGCCGCTACAACGTCACCAGCATCGCGACGACCATCAGCGCCATGGCGCCCGTGGCCACCCATCCCATCCAGCGCAGCCGCCGGCCGATGGCATGCGGCCCCATGGTGGCGGCGCGCGAGGCCAGCAGCATCATGACGACCATGATGGGCACGGCGATCACGCCGTTCAGCACGGCCGCCCAGAACAGCTCCCTGACCGGATCGGTCGGCGTGAAGCACAGCGCCACGCCGCCCACGGTCGAGGCTGCGATCACGGCGTAAAAGCCCCGCCCCTCGCCCTTGTCCAGCCGGGCGCTCAGGCTGCCCGGCCAGCCCGCGGCCTCGGCCACGGCGTAGCCGGCCGAACCCGCCAGCACCGGCACGGCCAGCAGCCCGGTCCCGATGATGCCCAGGCTGAACAACAGGAACGCCAAGTCGCCGGCCAGTGGGCGCAGGGCCTCGGCGGCCTGGGCCGAGGTCTGGATGTCGGTAACCCCTGCGGCGTGCAGCGTGGCCGCCGTGCTCAGGATGATGAAGAACGCGACCAGGTTCGAAAACCCCATGCCGGCGATGGTGTCCACCTTGATGCGCCGCAGGTGCAGGCGCACCTCGCTGGCGGTGTGCGGGGCGCTGTCGCTGGTCTCCTCCACTTCCTGGCCGGCCTGCCAGAAGAACAGG
The DNA here is from genome assembly GCF_001422405.1 of Pseudorhodoferax sp. Leaf267. Classification (GTDB taxonomy): domain Bacteria; phylum Pseudomonadota; class Gammaproteobacteria; order Burkholderiales; family Burkholderiaceae_C; genus Pseudorhodoferax. The sequence goes on along the minus strand of NZ_LMMV01000026.1, from coordinate 189,928 downwards.
TAGGGGCTGATGGTGGTGCCGAACAGCGCGACCACCATGAGCAGCAGATCGTGGTCCCACGCCATTCGCGGCATGACGATCTCGCGCGCGACCTGCGCCCAGTCCAGGTGCACGGTCCACGCCACCGCCACATAGGAGAGCAAGGCCAGCGTGAGCCATTTCAGCCAGCGCACGTAGGCCTGATACGGCAGGAAAACCTGCAGCACCAGGCACAGCAGCCCGAAGGTGACGGCATAGACATGGGCCGAGCCGCCCACCAGCAGGCGCAGCGCCTCGGCCATCGCGGCGATGTCGGCCGCCAGGTTCAGCGTGTTGGCCACCAGCAGCATGCCCACCACGGCAAGCAGCACGCTGCGCGGAAAGGCCTGCCGGATGTTGGCCGCCAGCCCACGGCGCGTGACATAGCCGATGCGCGCCCCGACGATCTGGATGGCCACCATCAACGGCAGCGTGAAGACCACCGTCCACAGCATCGAGAAGCCGAACTGGGCCCCCGCCTGCGAATAGGTGGCGATGCCGCTGGGGTCGTCGTCGGCAGCGCCGGTGATCAGGCCGGGGCCCAACTGCCGCAGGCTTCGCTGCAGACGGAATTTGCGGATGGGCTTCATGGCGCGGACTCATGGACAGGTGGCGAAGCGGTGCCGCGCCCGGCTGCACGCAGCACGCCTGGTGCAAGGGCTGGACGCCATGCGGTGGCGCGATCGTGCCGCGCCAGGCACACGCTGGTGTTGCAGTGGCGCGGCGCAGTGCTACGGGTGCAACATGGCGCACGCGCCCGGCACCGGCACCGGCCGTGCGCAAGGGGCAGGCACTGTGCCCTATGGCTTGCGCGAAAGCGCCAGCTGCGCCACGAAGCCCAGCCCGCTGAACAGCAGCATCAGCAGCGCCAGCCACACCGGCCCCTGCAGCGGCACCAGGCCGACGACGATGCCGCCGACCGCACCCGTCAGCTGCTGCATCAGCCCTGCCACGGCCGCGGCCGAGCCGGCCAGCGCGGGCACCAGGCCCACGGTGCCCGTCAGCGTGGGCGGCAGCAGCAGGCCGTGGCCGATGCCCAGCAGCAGCAGCGGCAGGGCCAGCGCCAGCGGCGTGTGCACGCCGGCCAGGCCGAGCAGCAGCACGGTGACGATGCCGGTCAGCGTGCTCGCGTGGCCTGCCACCATCAGGAAGCCGTCGCTGCGGCCATTGCGCAGCAGGCGCTGCGTGAGCAGGTTGCCGAACACATAGGCCACGGGCGGGCACATGACATACAGGCCGATGCGCTCGGGCCGCACGCCGTAGTTCGCCAGCACCAGGGGCGCGCCGCCGAGGAAGGTGTAGAAGCTGGCGGCCGTCATGGCGAGGATGGCCACGTGCAGCACGAAGGAGGGCTCGCGCCCCAGCTGCACGTAGCCGGCGACCAGCTGGCGCAGGCCGGCCGTCTGGCCCTGCGCGCTGGGCCGCATGGCGGGCAGACCGCGCCACGCGGCCACGAACAGCCCCACGGCCAGCAGCGCCATCACCACGAAGTTGGCCTGCCAGCCCACGCGCGCATGGACCTGGCCGCCGATCAGCATGGCGGCCGGCGGGCACAGGCCCATCATCATGCCGATGAAGGCCATCACGCGCGTGCGCTCGCCGCCCGTGAACAGGTCCTGCACCATGGCCCGGCCGATCACCATGCCGGCCGCGCAGCCCGCGCCCTGCACGAGGCGCGCGAGGTTCAGCGCCCAGATGTCGGTGGACAGCGCCGCCGCCACCGAGCCGGCGAAGGCGAGCAGCAGGCCGGCCAGCAGCACGGGCTTGCGGCCGATGCGGTCGGACACCGCGCCATACACCAGCTGCGCCACGCCGTAGGCGGCGACATAGCCGCCGAAGCCGAGCTGCACCTGGGCCTGCGTGGCGCCGAACTGCGTGGGCCAGTCCTGCATGGACGGCAGGCAGATGGTCATGGCCAGCAGGCCGAAGGCGAGTTGCGCGACGAGGTTGGCGACCAGCCAGGCGGGCCGGGCGGCGGCAGCAGGGGAAACGGGCATCGAGGGCGGCGGAAAGGGACCGCCGATCATGCCCCATCGCGCGCACGCAGCGGGCGACCTGTCTCTGTCGTACACCGATGTGGCCCGCCGGCGCATGGCGTGGCGCGCCATGTCCTACAGCCATCGCTGCAACGCTGACCACAATCAAGTCATGCGTGACGCATGTGCGTCGCCCGCAACGGGAGGTCCGACATGAGAACCATCGCCCTGCTCTGCGCAGCCTTCGTGGCCGCTCCCGCCTTTGCCGGCGACCTGGTGGCCTACGAGGGCACCGACATGATCCGGCTCACGCCGCAGACCTGCACCAACCAAGCCGTGCTGAACCGCATCGACCCCGAGGTGCGCGAACTCTTCCTGACCGCTTCGGCGACCCTGCGGGGCCAGCGCTACACGGCCTGCTGGAGCATCACGCCGACCGCTGCCTACCTGGTCTACGAAGACGGCGACCAGGGGCTGATTCCATTGACCAAGCTGCAGGTGCCGGTCGACATCTGACCCCCCTGCGATGCCGTGCGACGGCACGGCACTTGCAAACACCGTGGGCACCACTGCCATCCCAGGTCCCCACGCCATGCACCGACGCCATCTGCTGGCCGCGCTCGCGGCCTCGCCACTGATCCCCACCGTTGCGTTCTCGCAGGACAAGCCCCTGCGCATCGTCGTTCCGTTCCCGCCCGGCGGCGCCACCGACATCGCCGGGCGCGCGCTGCAGGAGCCGCTGCAACGCATCCTGGGCCAGTCCGTCGTGGTGGAGAACCGCGCGGGCGCAGGCGGCTCCATCGGCATGGCCGAGGTCGCGCGCGCAGCCGGCGACGGGCTCACGGTGGGCGTGGCCACGCTGTCCACGCATGGCGTGAACCCGTCGGTCTACAGCAGGCTGCCCTATGACCCGGTCAAGGACTTCGCGGGCGTGACCGAGATCGTGAAGGCGCCCGGCATCATCGTCGTCAACCCGCAGATGCTGCCAGTGGCCGACTTCGCCGACCTCGTGAAGTACCTGAAGTCGCGCCCGGGCCAGGTGTCTTACGCCACGCCGGGCAACGGCACCATCGGCCACATGTGGGGCGAGCTGTTCAAGAGCAGCACCGGCACCAGCATGGTGCACATCCCCTACCGCGGCGCGGGCCCGGCCTTGAACGACGTGCTGGGCGGCCAGGTCGCCGTGTACTTCGACCAGGTGGCGGCCTCGTTGCCGCATGTGAAGAGCGGCAAGCTCAAGGCTCTGGCCGTGTCGTGGCCCGGCCGGCTCGACGTGCTGCCCGAGGTGCCGACCTATGCCGAGCTGGGCTACGCGGTGGCCAACGAGCCCTCGTGGTTCGGCCTGGTCGCGCCCGCCGCGACGCCGCCCGACAAGGTGCTGCGCATCCAGCAGGCCGTGGCCACGGCCTTGCAGGAGCCGGCCGTGCGTGAGCGGCTGGCGGGGCAGGGGCTGTATGCGTCGGGCACGTCGCCGGCCGCTTTCACGCAGCAGATCGGGCAGGAGATCGCGAAGATGAAGAAGGTGGCGGCGTACGCGAAGATCAGGGTGGAGTGAGCTGTCTCGCCCCCTGTCCCCAAAGGGGCGAGGGAGCCAGGCCGCACGCACCAAGCGAGGCGCCCGTCCTGCAGCCTCTGCCGCACTGCGCTGACCGCGCCTCAGATTCGCTTCATCCCCACGGTGTAGCCTCCCGCGCATGCGCATCCTGCTCATCGAAGACGACACCTCGCTCGGCTCCACCGTGCAGTCCTGGCTGCAGCTGGACGGCTATGCCGTGGACTGGCTGCAGCGCGGCGACCAGGCCGCCGTGGCGCTGGCCACGCACGACTACCACTGCGTGCTGCTCGACCGCGGCCTGCCCGGCCTGTCGGGCGACGCCGTGCTGCAGGCGCTGCGCGCGCGCCAGTCGCTGCTGCCCGTCATCGTGATCACGGCGCGCGACACCCTGGCCGACCGCGTCGAGGGCCTGGACCTGGGCGCCGACGACTACCTGGTCAAGCCCTTCGACCTGGAAGAGCTGTCGGCCCGCATCCGCGCGGCGCTGCGGCGCGAGGCTCGCCAGCCGGCGGCCGCCCTGCAGCACGGCACCGTCACGCTCGACCCGGCCGCCAAGCGCGCCACGCTGGACGGCCAGGCGCTCACGCTCACCGCGCGCGAGTTCGCCGTGCTGCACGCGCTGATGCGCAAGCCCGGACAGATCCTGTCGCGTGCGCAGTTGGAGGAGGCGCTGTACGGCTGGGGCGAGGAGGTCGAGAGCAACGCGATCGAAGTCCATGTCTACAACCTGCGCAAGAAGCTGGGCAGCGGCTTCATCACCACCGTGCGCAACCAGGGCTACGGCCTGGCGCCGCCATGATGCATCGCTGGCGCCACTGGCGCGCACGGCGCAGCGTCGACCGCGCCGCCGGCAACTACTCGCTGCGCCGCCGGCTGCTGGTCTCGGTGCTGGGCGCCAGTGTCACCGTGTGGCTGGTGAGCCTGGCCATCGTCGTGGGCGTGGCCTGGCGCGAGTCCAGCGAGGTGTTCGACGACGCGCTCGAAGAGAGCGCGCGCCTGGCCCTGGTGCTGGGCACCGGCCTGCAGGCGGGCGCTGCGCCGCAGCGCGCCGCGCGCGAGCCAGACGGCGACCCGCTCAAGCTCAAGATCTACTACCAGCTCGTCGCCCCCGATGGCCGCGTGCTGCAGCGCGCCGACGACGCGCCACGCGAGCCCTTCGTGCGCGACTTCAGCCACCGCAAGGGCCACGCGAACGTGCGCGTGGACGGCGCCTACTGGCGCGTCTATGTGCAGCGCGACCCGGCCTCCGGCCTGCAGGCCCAGGTCGGCCAGCCCTGGGACGAGCGCGCCGAGCTGCTCGAGGAGATGGCCGAGAAGCTGGCCTGGCCCGCGCTCGGCCTGCTGCTGCTGCTGGGCGGCTTTTGCTGGTTCGTGATCCGCCGCCTGCTGGCGCCGCTGGAACGCACGGCCGCCGGCATCGCCGCCAAGTCGCCGCAGCACCTGACGCCCGTCGCATCGGCCGGGCAGCCGCGCGAGCTGCAGCCCATCCTGGGTGCGCTGAACGCGCTGCTGGCGCGGCTGTCCGACGCGCTGCAAACCGAGCGCCGCTTCACGGCCGACGCCGCCCACGAGCTGCGCACGCCGCTGGCCGCACTGCGCATGCGCCTGCAGCTCATCGAGCGCCAGCAGGCTGCGCCGGCGCCCGACCTGCGCGCGCTGCGCGACGACGTGGACCGCTGCACCGCGCTGGTCGAAAGCCTCCTGGCCCTGGCCCGGCTCGACCCGCAGCGCGGCGCACCCGCCCTGGAGCCGGTGGACCTGGCCTGGCTGTTCAGCAGCCTGGACACCACCGCCGCGCACGCGCGCGGCATCGCCGTGCAGTGCGAGGCGCAAGCCGCGCGCGTCATGGCGCAACCCGCGCTGCTGGCCAGCGCGCTGCGCAACCTGCTGGACAACGCCGTGCGCTACGGCGCGCCGGGCGGCCAGGTGCGCATCACCGCCACGCCGCTGCCCGGCGGCGGCGTGCGCATCGCCGTGCAGGACGACGGCCCCGGCGTCACGCCGGCCGACCGCGCGCGCCTGGGCGAGCGCTTCTTCCGCGTGCTGGGCACGGGCCAGACGGGCAACGGGCTGGGCCTGTCCATCGTGGCGCGCATCGCGGCGCTGCACGGCGCGGCGCTGCGTTTCGAGCAGGGGCTGGACGGGCGGGGGTTGGGGGTGGTGCTGGAGTTTGCGGGCTGAACGCAGGCCCGATCAGGCTCCGCCAGTGCCGCGTGACTTGGGCCGAACCGACGCGTTGGCGCTTGCCGCCCTCACCGGCCGCTCGGTCAGGCGGCCCGTGACGTACTTATGCAACACGCTCGCAATCAAGGTCTGGTAAGGAATTCCCTCTTCCAACGCCTTGATCTGAATGTCGCTCAGATCGACCGACGACAACCGGATGTTCACGCGCTTGTCCTTGATGGCCGTTGCGCGTGCCGCCGCCTTCAGTTTGGCCAGCTCGCTTTTGGTCGCGACGGACTTAAGTTGGCCTTCTTCGAAAGCACTGAGGATGGCGATCTCGTCGTCGTCAATCTTCGGCATGTTCTCCACCTTGATGCAAATAGTCTCGTGTGGCCTTGCGACTCGGGATGATCGTCTTCAGGAAGTAGTAGGTCGCCTCTTCGACGAATGGCACCAGGTACGCATAGTGCTCGTAGTCGACCACGAGTACCCGCTGCCGCGGATACTTTTCCTGGTTGGGGTGCGCCAGGATATCCAGCAGCCCCCCACCCTCGATCGCAATCACCATGCTCTCGAACGACACGCCTCGATCTGCTCTCAACGAGTCGTTCTTCTCTTCGCTCCACCGCATGGGCTTCATGTTGCGATGCTAGCTTGATGTGTGCCTTTTGTCACCGGCAACGGCTCAAAGACACCACCAGATCCGGAGCCACGGATAGCTCCTAACCGATCCACCCCACCACCACCCGCGTCGCATCCGCGATCACATCCTCCCGCGCCTTCGCATCGGCCGCCTCGCGCCAGGTGTAGACGACGACCACCAGCGGCGCGCGGCCGGGCGGCCAGACCACGCCGATGTCGCTGGCCGCGCCGTGGTTCCCGGTGCCGGTCTTGTCGCCGACCGCCCAGCCCGCCGGCACGCCGGCGCGGATGCGCGCGCCGCCCGTGGTGTTGCCCAGCAGCCAGTCCTTGAACTGCGCACGCTGCGGCGCCGGCAGCGCGTCGCCGAGCACCAGCGTGCGCAGCGTGCGGGCCATGGCCTGCGGCGTGGTGGTGTCGCGCGGGTCGCTGGCCTGCGCGCTGTTCAGGGCCGGCTCGGTGCGGTCGAGCCGGAACTGCGTGTCGCCCAGCGTGCGCGTATAGGCCGTCAACGCGGCCGGGCCGCCGAGCACCTCCAGCAGCAGGTTGGCCGCCGCGTTGTCGCTGTACTGCACGGTGGCGGCGCACAGGGCGGCCACGGTCATGCCCTGCGCCACATGCTGGCCGGTGACCGGCGAATGCGGCAGCAGGTCGCGCTCGGTGTAGCGCACCAGGCGCTGCAGCAGGGCCGGCTCCTGCACGCTGCGCGCGAGCATGGCGGCCGCCAGGATGGCCTTGAAGCTGCTGGCCATGGCGAAGCGCTCGTCGGCGCGGTGGCCCAGCGTGGCGCCGTCGGCCGTGTCGATGGCGAACACGCCGAGGCGACCGCCCAGGTCGGCTTCGAGGCGGGTGAAGGCGGCCCGCGCCGCGTCTTGGCCGGGGCGGGCCAGGGCGCTGCAGGCGCTGGCCAGCGGCAGGCTGGCGGCGGCCAGCAGCAGCGTGCGTCGGGTGGTGGGGCTGAGCATGAAGGTCTCCAGAAGAATGCACGCCCGACAATGCGGGCGAAGGGTTGGACAGGAACACGGTGTCGCGACAGACCAGATGCTAGGCACGTCAGCCCGCGCCTCCAAGCCACCCGCCCCCGCCGACCCACACCGCTGTAACCGCTGTCACATGCCGCTGCCCACCCTCACCGTCGAACTCACCTCGCCGCAGACCGTGGACGGCCGGCACGCGGCCTACCAGTCGCTGTGGCTGCTGGTGCGGCTGCAGCATGCGCAGCGCACGGCCGGCATCGTGCGGCTGGACGACCTGCGCGGCCAGGTCTCCTCGGCCAGCACCTTGCGCATGGTGGTCAGCCGCGCGTTCCGCGACTTCAAGGCCTGGGGCCTGCAGGTCGGCTGGGGCGAGGACCAGACGCGCGACCCGCGGTTCCTCAATGCCGAGGGCCGCAGCCAGGGGCCGTTCTGGCTGCCCGCGCGCGAGGCAAAACGCCTGCGCCTGCGCGTGGACGGCAAGCCCGCCAGCGCGGCCGAGATCGCCGCATTCCTGGGTCTGTCATCGCCGCGCCGCCGCGCGCCGCCCGGCCCGGCCGCCGCGCCGCCCGACGCCGTGCACGTGCAGGACGCGCAGTTCTGGCAGCAGCTCGTGGCCGCGCAGCAGGCCATGCGCCAGGGCCGCTGGGCCGTCACGGTGCAGGACGGCGGCGGTGCCAGCGCCCTGCAGGCCATGCGCGCGGCCGGTGCGCTGGCCGGCAGCGATTTCCAACGCGCACTGGTCACGCTGAACGAGGCCCTGCTGTGGCGCCGGCTCGGCGACGACGCGCAGGCGCGCAAGCGCGTGGCCGCGCTGCAGCGCCAGCGGCTCGCCCAGCACGTGGCCGGCCACGAGTACCTGGGCGCGATGGCGGCCATCGTGGCGGCCTGGTGCAGCTACACGGCGCGCGACCTGCCGCTGGCGCAGGCGCAGCTCGAAGCCATGGCGCGCGACCCGGCCCACGCGCCGCTGCTGCGCTGGCACCCGCATGTGCGCTTCGAGTGGAGCAACCTGTGGGCGCTGGCCTGCCGCTCGCGCGCGCTGGGCCTGGCGGCGGCCGACCGGCAGGCGGCGCTGGCCCACGCCGACGAGGCCATGCAGCATTTCGGCCGGGCGCTGGCCGCGGCCTTCGAGTCGCATTCCTTCGACGCCGCGCAGCACGTGGCGGCCAACATGGGCATGGCGGTCTGGCTGTTCGAACGCGTGGGCCTGCCGGCCCCGGCCGACGGCGGCGACACCGTGCGCCGCGCCGTGCAGTGGATCGCGTTCAGCGAGTGGCTCAGCGACCAGACCGAAGCCCAGGCGCGCTCCGCCTGGAACGCCATCTACCTGCTACGCATTGCGCGCGGCAGCTGCCGCGCCACGCCCGGGGCGCCGCTTGCGGCGTTCCGCGCGCTGGTGCCGCTGGCGCGCAGCGGCCTGGCGGACCTGGCCGGCGCGCTGGCGCCGACCTTCGCATCGGGCGCCTGGCCCGCGCGCTGGGCCGACGTGGCGCGCGTGCGGCTGGACGAACACGCGAGCGGGCGCCGGCGCTATCCCGGCCTGCAGCTGTGCAGCCTGCTGTTCGAACACGCCTGGTACACGGCCCATGCCGGCGACCTGCGCGCGGCAGCCGCGTCGCTGGCTGCGCTGCGCGCGTTGCTGCCGCAGCTGGTGGCCAGCGACAGGGCCTACTTCCGCGAGGTATGGAACGACGAACTCCCCGCCGAATTGCTGGCTTTGGAGCCCGCGCCGCGGCGCCCGGCCCGTCGGGTGGGATGATGGCCCGATGAACCCCACGCTCTACACGACCCTCCTGTTCCTGCACGTCGCCTCGGCCGCCTTCTGGGTCGGTGGCATGGCGACCATGCACTTCGCCGTGCGGCCCGCCGCCGTGGCCACGCTGGAGCCGCCGCAGCGGCTGCCCTTCATGGCCGCCACGCTGGCGCGCTTCCTGCGCGCGGTGGACGTTGCGCTCGCCGTGCTGTGGGTCAGCGGCCTGGTGATGCTGATGGGCTCGGGCGGCTTCAAGGGCGCGCACTGGCGCGTGCACGCGATGCTCACGCTGGCGCTCGTCATGACCGGGGTCTACGGCCTGGTGCGCGGCCGTGCCTTCCCGGCCATGCGCCGCGCCGTGGCCGCGCAGCAATGGCCGGCCGCTGCGGCGCCGCTGGGCACCATCCGCCAGCTGGTGGCGCTGAACCTGGCGCTGGGCACGCTGGTGTTCGCCGTGGCCTTGATCGGGCGGGCCGCCTGAGGGCCAAGCCGGACAGCGGCCCGTCGACGGCCCATCACGCGAAGCCCTGCCGCCGGGCGCTCAGTGGCCCGTGGCAGTCGTCGTCGCGTTGGTGCCGAATGGCCGAGACGACCACCAGACCGTCGCTCTCGATGTGAAAGAGCGCCACATGGCCCGTGGCGCCGGAGGGGATGACCAGTTCCCGCTCCAGCGGATCCCCTGCGGCGATGCGGCAGGTGAACGGGTTGCGCTGCAGCTCGGCCAGCGCTTCGGCCGTCAGCAGGGCGGCGTAGCGCACGGCTGCTTGTGCCGGGCGCGCGCGTCCTTCTTGAGGGCCGCAACCCGTGCGTTCAGCCGATTGCGCAGGGCGTGGAGCGCATCGTCGGCGGCGCCGCATCGCTGTTTCGAAATGCGTCCCGCGTCACAAAACAAGATCGCAACACAAGCGCCAGGTGCATGGCATAGAGTGACCTTGCCTACCCGGTAGCGGAGACAGGCGGGCGGGCGCACAAGGGGTTCACCACCATGGACACAGAGCACAGCGCTGCCTGGACAGGCACGGTTGCCACGCCGCCGTGCAGTGCCGCCACGCGCGACGAAGCCGCGTCGGCGCTGTCCACCCACCTGGTCGGCCAGTGCGCGCGCTTTCGCGAGGCCATGGACCTGGTGCGGCTCTATGCCACCTGGCCCGCCCCGCTGCTGATCGTCGGCGAGACCGGCACGGGCAAGGAACTGGTGGCGCGCGCCGTGCACTACCAGAGCCCGCGCCGGCACCGCCCGTTCATCCCGGTCAACTGCGCGACGCTGCCCGACCAGCTGGTCGAGAGCGAGCTGTTCGGCCACACGCGCGGGGCCTTCACCGATGCCAGCCAGGCGCGCCAGGGCCTGGTGCGGCTGGCCGAGGGCGGCACGCTGTTCCTGGACGAGGTCGAGGCCCTGTCGCCGCGCGGCCAGGGCGCGCTGCTGCGCTTCCTGCAGGACTCGAGCTACCGCGCGCTGGGTGGCAACCAGCTGCTGCACGCCGACGTGCGCGTGCTCGCCGCGTCCAACGTGGACCTGCGCGGCAAGGCGGCCGCACGCGAGTTCCGCGACGACCTGCTGTACCGGCTCGACGCGTTCCGCGTGCACCTGCCGCCGCTGCGCGAGCGGCTGGACGACCTGCCGCTGCTGGTGCCGCACCTCTTGGCCAAGGCCGCGCGCGAGACCGACGGCGTGCCGCGCCGCATGACCGAGCCCGGCTTCGCCGTGCTGCGCGCCATCGACTGGCCGGGCAACGTGCGACAGCTCGAACACGTGCTGCTCAAGGCCCATGTGGTGTGCCAGGGCGACCAGATCGGCGTGGCCGAGCTGCACCGCAGCGCGCCCGAGCTGGCCCACGCCAGCGTGCAGGCAGCCGCCATGGTGCCCATGCTGCTGTCGCTGCGTGCGGCAAAGCGCGCCGCGGCCGACCAGGCCGAGCGCCAGTTCGTGCAGGACGTGCTGCTGCGCAGCAGCGGCAACATCAGCGAGGCCGCGCGCCTGTCCGGCCTGCAGCGCGCCTCGCTGAGCCGGCTCGCCAAAAAGTACGGCGTGAACGCACGCGCGCTCGGCGGCGTGTAGCGCGCCCTTCGCCCCTTCCGCACATCTCCGTCGGCCCGTCCGGCATCCCCCTTTTGGTGGAAGCATTCGCGCAATGCGCGCGCAGCGGTGTGTCATGCGGCACACAGCCGTGTCGGCGGTGACACACCCCTACGTCAGCCCTGGCACACGGCGCTTGCGGGCCTCTGGCACACCTGTGCCCCGCAGCCGCACCGTGTCGCCCAGCACACGGCCGTGCACCGCCATCCGCAACAAACATCAATCAAATCAAGCGCTTGCAATGTCACCGACGGTGGCACGCTTCTCGCACAGGCCCCACCGCTCGTGACTTCACAAGGTGGTCGCAGGTGCCGTGGTCGACAACATGGATGCGGTGACGCAAACGGCAGCGGCGCTGCGCCGCTATCTGCTGGCCCACCCGGACGCCTGCGACACCGTGGCCGGTATCGGCACCTGGTGGCTGCACTGCAGGCCCGACGTGGCCGGCGCGGCCGTCGCGCAACTCGTGGCGAGCGGGGAGATGGAGTTTTCGTCGGGACTGGACGGCCAGACCGTTTACCGCGCCGCAAGGCCCCTGCAGCGCAGCGACCCGCGTGGCGCTGCGTGACGTGTTTGCCCTTGACAAGGAGGCTCTATGCCCAGTGCCCTGAGTTACCCAGGCGTCTATGTGGAAGAAGTGCCCAGCGGCGTGCGCACGCTGACCGGCGTGGCCACCTCGATCACGGCCTTCGTCGGCTCGGCCACCGCCGGCCCGACCCACGAGGCCGTGATGCTCACCAGCTATGCCGATTACGAACGCCGGTTCGGCGGCCTGGCGCTGGCCAGCCCCATGAGCTACGCAGTGCGCGACTTCTACCTCAACGGCGGCGCGCTGGCGCTGGTCGTGCGCGTGGCGGCCGGCGACGCGGCGGCGGCCACCGTCACGCTGCCCGGCGCGGACGACCTGGTGCTCACGGCCGCCAGCGTGGGCGCCTGGGGCGGGCGCCTGTCGGCCGCGGTCGACCACGACACCGACCTGGCGCTGGGCGCGGGCAATACCGACGACACGCGCTACAACCTGCGCCTGCGCTACCAGCCGCGCGCCGGGCGCGACGAGTTCGTGTTCGAGACGCTGAGCTCGGTCTCCACCGTCGCAACCGACCCGCGCTACCTGCCGCTGGTGCTGGAGCGCGAGTCGTCCCTGGCGCGCGCGCTGGACGACGTGCCCGCCGCGCGGCCGACCTCCACCGTGGACGCCGACGGCACGGTGAACTGGGTGGCCGGCGCGGGCGGCAGCGACGGCGCGGCCCTGGCCAACACCGACCTGCTGGGCAATGCCGCGGCCCGCACCGGCATGCATGCGCTGGCCGGTGCCGACCTGTTCAACCTGCTCGTGATCCCGCCGCTGGTGCGCGACGTGACGACGCTGCCGTCCACTTACACGGTGGTGCCCGCCGACGTCTGGCAGGCCGCGCTGGCCATGTGCGTGGAGCGCCGCGCGATGCTGATCGTGGACCCCGATCCGGCCTGGGCCAGCCCCATCGCCGACGCGCTGGACAACGCGCGCAACGGCCGGCTGGACCTGAACCTGAGCGGGCCGGCCGCGCGCAACGCGGCGCTGTACTTCCCGGCGCTGCGCATGATCGACCCGCTGCGCGACAGCCGCGTCGACACCTTCATGCCCAGCGGCGTGGTGGCCGGCATCATCGCGCGCACCGACGTCGCGCGCGGCGTGTGGAAGGCCCCGGCCGGGCTGGACGCGTCGCTGAACGGCGTGCAGGACCTGCAGATCAACCTGAACGACCTGCAGAACGGCCAGCTCAACCCGCTGGGCATCAACTGCCTGCGCTCCATGGGCGTGAACGGCCGCGTGGTCTGGGGCGCGCGCACCCTGCGCGGCGCCGACGCGAGTGCCGACGAATACAAGTACCTGCCCGTGCGCCGGCTCGCGCTGTTCCTGGAGGAGAGCCTGTACCGCGGCACGCAATGGGCCGTGTTCGAGCCCAACGACGAGCCGCTGTGGGCGCAGGTGCGGCTCAACGTCGGCGCCTTCATGCAGGGCCTGTTCCGCCAGGGCGCGTTCCAGGGCGCGTCGGCGCGCGATGCGTACTTCGTGAAGTGCGACAGCCAGACGACGACGCAGGCCGACATCAACCTGGGGGTGCTGAATGTGATCGTGGGCTTCGCGCCGCTCAAGCCCGCGGAGTTCGTCGTGATCAAGGTCCAGCAGATGGCTGGCCAGATTCCAGTATGACCACCCCCGTTTCTTGCTCACTTCGTGTAGCCGAATCCCCCCTCAAGGGGGCGCACCCAGCGGCCCGGCAGAGCCGGTTCCGCGGGTGCCCCCGAACGGGCTTCGCTGCGCTCGCCACGTGGGGCCGCGCCGTCGATGGGCGCAGCGCCGGGTACAACTGACCGAGGACTAAAAATGGCCCAATTCAGCGTCAACGCCACCCGCTTCGACCCCTACAAGAACTTCAAATTCCGCGTGAAGTGGGACGGCCGCTACGTGGCCGGCATCTCCAAGGTCGGCGCCTTGAAGCGCAGCACCGAGCCCGTGGAGCACCGCGAGGGCGGCGACCCGTCGACCACGCGCAAGTCGCCCGGGCGCACCAAGTACGAGGCCATCACGCTGGAGCGCGGCGTCACGCACGACCAGGAATTCGAGAAGTGGGCCAACAAGCTGTGGAACTTCGGCTCGGGCCTGGGCGCGGAGGTGTCGCTCAAGGACTTCCGCAAGGACCTGATCATCGAGGTCTACAACGAGGCCGGCCAGCTCGCCATCGCCTACAAGGTGTTCCGCTGCTGGGTGTCCGAGTACCAGGCGCTGCCGGACCTGGACGCGAACGCCAACGCCATCGCGATCCAGACGCTGAAGCTGGAGAACGAGGGCTGGGAACGCGACTACGACGTGGTCGAGCCGGCCGAGCCGACCTTCAACGAGCCGGCCTGAAGGCCGCCACGCGATGCAAGCGCTGGCCGGCCCCGAACTGCTCTCGCTGTGGGAGCGCGGCGCCAGCCGCCACGCACTGGACCGCAGCGCCTTGCTGGCCGCCGCGGCCCGGCCCGACTGGCCCGCGGCCGGCATCGCAGACCGGCCGCTGGGCCAGGTCAACGCCAGCCTGCTGCGCCTGCGCGCCGCCACCTTCGGCCCGCGCATCGACGGCCATGCCGACTGCACGCAATGCGGCCAGCGCCTTGCCTTCACGCTGGATGCGCGCGTGCTGCTGCCGGCCACGGCCGACGAGGACGACGCGCCGCGCACCACCGAGGCCGCCGGCCTGCGCGTGCGCGCGCCCAGCCTGCGCGACCTGGCCGGTGTCGCCACCGAAGCCGATGCCGAGCGCGCCATGCGCGCGCTGCTGGCGCGCTGCACCCTGGCCGGTGACCTGGCACAGGTCGACGACGCCGCGCTGGCCACCATCGAAGACGCGCTGGACGCGCTGGACCCGCAGGCCGACCTGGTGCTGGCGCTGCAGTGCGTGGCCTGCGGCCATGCCGGCCAGGCCCAGCTGGACGCGGGTGCGCTGCTGTGGGACGAGATCGATGCGCAGGCCCGCGTGCTGCTGGCCGAGGTGCACCGCCTGGCCAGCGCCTACGGCTGGAGCGAGGCGCAGATCCTCGCGCTGAGCCCGGCGCGGCGTGCCAGCTATCTGGCGCTGGTGGAGGCGCGATGACCGGCCTGCTGCACCGGCTGGCCGCGCGCGCCACGGGCACCGCGTGGACCGTGCGCACCGATGCGCGGCTGCCGTTCGGCGCGGCGCCTGCATTCGAAGGCGATGCCATGCACGAGCCCGCGCCCGCGGTGTGGCCCGGCGCCACCGCCCGGCACGCGGCGCCCCACACGCAGGCCGACGCCGGCACGGGCGTGGCGCCATGGACCACCGCGCCCCCCGGCGCGGCCATAGCGCACACCGTGCTGCCCGATGCCCCACCCGGCGCATCGCCCACGCGCCCGGCACCCGACACGACGCGTCCGCCCCAGGCCCCCGACACGCTCGCGGCACCGGCCTTGCAGCGGCCCCATGCGCTGCACGCGACGGGCGTGCAGGCGCGGGCCACGCCCGGCACGCCGGCTGCGCCCGCAGCGCCCACGACCGGCGCCAGCGCTCCGCACGCCGGAGCGGCGCCACCCGGGCGCAGGCCGCCCGCGCGCGAAGACCCCGCGCCGCTGCTCCCCCGCATGGCCGACGCGGCGCCGCGCCCGCCCGGCGCACCGGCCGCCCCGCTGCCAGCGCCTGCGCCGCGCGGCCCCGGCGCAGCGATGCCCACGGCGCCGCTGGACACCGAGGTCCACATCCACATCGGCCGCATCGACGTGACGGCCCTGCACGAGGCGCCCGCGCCCAAGCCGCGCCCACGCGAGCGCACGCAGCCCGTGTCGCTGGACGCCTACCTCGCCAGGCGTGGAGACCCACGATGAGCACGGCCCTGGCCATCGCCGGTGTCACGGCCGTGCTGCGCGACCTGCTCAACGACGGGCTGGTCAACCACAACATCAGCGGCGTGCTGGGCTCCAGCGTGACCGTGAGCCTGCTGGCGCCCGACCGCGTGGTGCCGACCGACGGCCCCGAGGCCTCGCAGATCAACCTGTTCCTGTACGGCGTGACGCCCAACCTGGGCTGGCGCAACGAGGCCCTGCCGTCCCGCGACGGCGCCGGCCGCGCGCGGCTCACCAACCCGCCGCTGGCGCTGGACCTGCACTACCTGCTGTCGGCCTACAGCGGCGGCGAGCTGCATGCCGAGATCCTGCTGGGCTATGCCATGCAGCTGCTGCACGAGATGCCAGTGCTCACGCGCGAGGCCATCCGCACGGCGCTGAACCCCTCGCCCGTGGTCGCGCCCAACCTGCCGCCGGCCCTGCGCGCGCTGGCCGAGTCGGGCCTGGCCGACCAGGTGGAGCTGATCAAGCTCACGCCGCAGCACCTGAACACCGAGGAAATGTCCAAGCTGTGGACCGCCACGCAGAGCCACCTGCGGCCCAGCGTGGCCTACAGCGCGTCGGTCGTGCTGATCCAGGCCCGGCGCCCCGCGCGCACGCCGCTGCCGGTGCTCACGCGCGGCCGCGTCGACCCGGTCACGGGCCGCGAAGCCGGCATCGCCGTGCAGCCAGGCCTGGTGCCCGCCGTGCCGCTGCTCACGGCCGCCGTGTTGCCGCTGCGCCAGCCCGTCGCGGCCATCGGCGACGAGGTCGTGCTGCAGGGCCGCCTGCTGGACGGCACGGCGCGCAGCGTGCGGCTGGTGCAGGACCGCCTGGAGATCGACGTGACGCTGCCCGTGCTGGCCGAGCAGCTGCCCGACCGCCCGGCCGCCACCGTGGCCGCCGTCTCGCTGGCAGGCCAGCAGGCCGCCTTGCCGGCCGGCGTGTACCGCGTGGTGGTCCGCGTGACGCGGCCCGATGCGCAGGGCGTGGACCAGGTGCATCTGACCAACCCGCTCATGCTCACGCTGGCGCCGCAGATCACCAACCTGCCGCAGCAGGTGGGGCGCGCGGGCGATGGCTCGGCCGCGCTCACCATCGTCTTCACGCCGGCCCTGCGCGTGGGGCAGCGGGCCGTGCTGGTGCTGGGCGCCAGCGAGTACGCACCCGAGGTGGCGGGCGCCACGCCGACCTCGCTGGACTTCGTGGTGCCCGATGCGCAGGTCGGCGTGCACCTCGCGCGGCTGCGCATCGACGGGGTCGACAGCCCCATCATCGACATGGATTTCGAGCCGCCGGAACTGCCGGGGTTCCTGGACCGGACGGTGGAGTTCACATGAGTGCGTGGGCCAGCCCTGTCTTACCCCCTCTCCCCCCGGGAGAGGGTTGGGGTGAGGGCGAGCGGCGGTGGATGAAGCGCGGCACTTGCATAGGCCGTCGCCCCTCACCCCAACCCTCTCCCCAGAGGGGCGAGGGAGTCAGGCAGCCCGCGCGGCGCTCTTCACTCCCTCTCCCCCTGGGAGAGGGCGGGGGTGAGGGCTCCCCAGGCCGAGCGCAGCGATGGCCCGAACAGGACCCCGCTCCCCGGGCCCCCTGTACCTGCGCCGAGCAGCGCAGCGTCAGGGGTGGCGCAAGAGCATCTTGCGCTTCGTGGTCTGACTCATTGCACCTGTTCGAGCTGAGTGAGCGCAGCGAACGGTGCGAGTTGTGCAATGCACCCCTGACGCGAGCAGCGCAGGTTGCCCGGAGCGCAGCGCAGGGTCGCAGGGACCGGGGTCGGCTTCTCTTTGGTTACTTTCTCTTGCCGAGACAAGAGAAAGTGACTGCGCTGCCGGGCGCACATCCCGGCACCGTTGCGCAAGCAGAGTGCTTCATCAAAGGCCGGTTCGACCATTCCAGCAATGTGCTTGCGCCACCGTGCGGGGTCTCGCCCCCGCGGGCGACTTACTTTTCTTGCTTCGCCAAGAAAAGTAAGCAAAAGAAGGCGACCCCGGTTCCCGTGTCCCTCCGCTGCGCTACGGGCAACCTGCGGTGCTCACGGCATGGGCGCATTGCACAACTCACTTCGTTCACTGCGTTCACTCCGTTCAAACAAGGTGCAATGGGTCAGTCCACGATGCGCAAGGTGCCCTTGCGCCGCCCATGCCGCTCCGCTCCTCGGCACGGGCACAGGGGATGGGGAAGCGGGGTCCCGCACGGGCCATCGCTATGCCCGGCCCCGGGCGTTTCAGGACCCGCCCCATGAACGCCCCCGACCGCCTCCTCGACTGGACCGACGCCAACCAGCGCCTGCTCGTCGCCGAATTCGCCCGCATCGCCGCCCTGCTCGGCGACGGCGCCCCCGACAGCGCCGCCACGGACACCACGGCCCTGCGCGCCGCCATGCCCGCCCCCGCCGCCATCGACGCCCTGGCCGCCCTGTTCAAACTCAGCGACTTCGAGCGCGACCTGCTGCTGCTCGTCGCAGGCGTCGAGATGGACGCGCGCATCGCCAGCCTGTGCGCCCAGGGCAGCGGCCAGCCGCAACGCCCCTGGGCCACCTTCGGCCTGGCGCTGGCCGTGCTGCCGCAGCCCCACTGGAGCGCCATCGCCCCGCACGAGCCGCTGCGCCGCTGGCGCCTGCTGGAGATCGACGAGACGGCCGGCACCGGCAGCGCGCGCCTGAAGCTGGACGAGCGCGTGCTGCACTTCATCGCCGGCCTCAACGCGCTCGACCACCGCCTGCAACCCCTCCTGCAGCCCCAGCCGCCGGCCGGCGCCATGGGCCAGGCACAGCAGGCCGCCGTCACCGATGTGCTGGCACGACTGCGCGCGTGCACGGGCCGGCCGCCCGCCATCGTGCTCGACGGCGACGACAACGCCGGCCAGGCCGATGTCGCCGCCTCCATCGCCGCGGCCCTGGGCACGGGCCTGTACCAGCTGCGCGCCAGCGACATCCCCACCGCCGCCACCGAGCAGGCCGCACTGGCCGCGCTGTGGTCGCGCGAGGCCGCGCTGCTGGGCTGCGGCCTGCTCATCCACTGCGACGAACGCGAAGCCCAGGCCCCGCTCGCGCGGCTGCTGGAGCGGCTGGACGGCCTGGTGTTCGTGCGCGGGCCGGACCTGGCCCTGGGCGACACGCCGCAGCTGCGCCACACCATCGCCCGCCCCGAAGCGCCCGAACGCCTGCAACTGTGGCGAGCGGCCCTCGCGGACCGGGCCACGGCACTCGGCCCCGTGGTCGACACGCTGGCCAACCAGTACCGCCTGGGCGCACGCCGCATCGCGCAGATCGCGGCGCAGACGCCCGGCGCCGACGCCGCCACGCTGCACCAGGCCAGCCGCGGCGACCTGCCCGGCATGCCAGGCCTGGCGCAGCGCATCGACACGCGCGCGCGCTGGACCGACCTGGTGCTGCCCGAGGCGCAGCAGGCCGTGCTGCGCCAGGTCGCGGCCCACACGCGGCACCGGCTCACCGTGCACCACCAGTGGGGCTTCGCCGGCCAGGGCGCGCGCGGCCTGGGCATCGCCACGCTGTTCTGGGGCGACAGCGGCACCGGCAAGACGCTGGGCGCCGAGGTCATCGCAGCCGAGCTGGGGCTGGCGCTGTACCGCATCGACCTGTCGGCCGTGGTCAGCAAGTACATCGGCGAGACCGAGAAGAATCTGCGCCGCTTGTTCGACGCAGCCGAGGACGCGGGCGCCATCCTGCTGTTCGACGAGGCCGACGCGCTGTTCGGCAAGCGCAGCGAGGTCAAAGACAGCCACGACCGCTACGCCAACATCGAGGTCAGCTATTTGCTGCAACGCATGGAGGCCTACAGCGGCCTGGCCATCCTCACGACCAACCACAAGGCCGCGCTGGACCCGGCCTTCCAGCGCCGGCTGCGCTTCGTCGTGCACTTCCCGTTTCCCGACCAGGTGCAGCGCGAAGGCATCTGGCGCACCGTGTTCCCGGCCGCCGCGCCGCTGGACGCCGGCATCGCCTACGACAGGCTGGCCCGGCTCAGCGTGGCCGGCGGCACGATCCGCAACATCGCGCTGTCGGCCGCCTTCCTCGCGGCCGAGGACGGCACGGCCATCGGCATGGCGCAACTGCTGCGCGCAGCGCAGCTCGATGCGGCCAAGCGCGACAAGCCTTATTCCGACGCAGAGACCAGGGGGTGGACATGAACCGCATCGTCTTGCATGTGGACCGGCTGGTCCTGAAGGGTTTCCATGCCGATGCACGCGATGGCATGGCTGCCGCGCTGCAGGCCGACCTGCAGGCAGAGCTGGGCCGGTTGCTGGCCGAGCCCGGCGCCCTCGCGCAGCTCTCGGCGGCGGGCTCCTCGCAGCGGCTTGCCGCGCCGCGCGAACCCGGCACTCACGTGCCCGTGTCGGCGGGCACGGCTGCGGCGCGCGCCATTGTGCGGGGAGCACCGCGATGAGCCGCGCCGCACCGCTGGCCCGGCAGCCCGCCGCCCCGGCCGCTGCCGCTGCAACGCGCGGCTTCCTGCAGCGCAAGTGCGCCTGCGGGGCCGAGCGCGACGAGGAGGCCTTGCTGCGCAGCGCCGCACCCGGCGCCGCCACACCGCAGGCCGCGCCAGGCGCATGGCCCGCCATCGTCGGCGAGGTGCTGGCCTCGCCGGGCCAGCCGCTGGACGCGCCCACCAGCGCGGCGCTGTCCGCGCGCTTCGCACACGACTTCGGCCGCGTGCGCGTGGATGCCGGCCGCAGCAGCGCAGCGCTGGAGCAGGAGGCCGAGCAGGCCGCGGCCCGCATCGGCGGCCAGCCGCTGCAGCTTGCAGCGCCCGGCACCAGCGCACCACCCCATGCCCACGACTTCAGCCGCGTGCGCATCCACACCGATGCGCGCGCCGCGGCGTCGGCGCGCGCGGTGCATGCGCTGGCCTACACGGTGGGCGAGCACATCGTGTTCGGCGCCGGGCAGTTCGGCACCGACAGCGATGCCGGCCGGCGCCTGCTGGCCCATGAGCTGACCCACACGGTGCAGCAGGGCGGCGGCCTGCACCGCCTGGCGCGCGCATGCGACCCGGCCTGGGCCGGCCTGCCCTGGGACCAGCGCGTGGCGAACGCCAAGGGCGCCAGCGGCGACAACCAGTGCGTGGCCGACATGATGGGCGAGGCGTTGCGCGGCAGCGCGACGGTGGAGCAAAAGACGAACACCGCGCCCAACGTCAACGCCGCGATCGCCGCGGGCCGCTATGTCGAGTGGGGCACGCTGAGCGACACGCACGTCAACTACGACCGCAACCTGAACCAGAAGATCGGCAACAACGCCTTGTTCGGCTTTGCCACTTTCCGCACCAACGCTGCGCAGCCGGACGCGATCCGGATCTTCATCCTGTTCGGCCCCCAGGCGCTCAACGCGCACGGCCCCGACTTCACCCAGATGGTGTTCGAACACGAGAGCGCGCACGCCTGGGACTTCCTGCGCGACTGGGCCATGCAGGGCTCG
The DNA here is from genome assembly GCF_001422405.1 of Pseudorhodoferax sp. Leaf267. GTDB lineage: Bacteria > Pseudomonadota > Gammaproteobacteria > Burkholderiales > Burkholderiaceae_C > Pseudorhodoferax. Next base: position 168,970 of record NZ_LMMV01000026.1, on the reverse strand, counting down.
TCGCCGCACAGCGCCACACCCGGGGAGGAACTGGCGATCTACGCGGAAGGCTTCTCGCGCCACTTCCTGGACATGTGGACCCTGAACAATGCCCCGCCCGGCTCGTTCCAGATGGCCGAGGCCTTCAGCCCGCTGTTCCACGAATTCGGCCTGGCCGCCACGACCGAGCAGGACGCGGCCTTCGAGAGCATGCGGCTGTTCCACCAGGTCCGCATCGTGGGCATCGCGTGCAACGAGATGAAGTTCAAGATCTGGCTGCAGATGATGCAGAACCAGCGCGCCGCGGGCGACCCGCTGGTGGCGCGGCTCAACGCGCTGCCGGGCCTGGGGCTGACGCGCGGCACCAACGCCGCCAACCACCTCAACACCGGGCTGTCGTGCTCCTGACCCCCGGCCTGCCCCGCACGACGTGAAGGACGCACCATGGGCACATCTCCCCAGTCCCCCAAGCTGGTCAAGGGCGGCCTGGTCGTGGTCGACCCCGCATCGGCCCAGGTGCTGCGCGTGGTCTCGCTGCAATACAACGCCGACACGCTGACACGCAAGCTGCAGCCGCAAGAGGCCGGCGGCGAAGGCGGCGGCAACCGCGCCGAGCCCACGCGCTTCAAGGGCCCGGCCGTGGAGACCATCAGCTTTGACGCCGACATCGACGCCACCGACCAGCTGGAGTTCCCCGAGCAGAACGCCAACGCCACGGCCTTCGGCATCGGCCCGCAGCTGGCGGTGCTGGAGGCGCTGTCGCAGCCCACGTCGGCGCAGCTGCAACGCGTGGACAGCCAGGCCGGCTCGGGCACCCTGGAGATCGCGCCCATGCTCGCGCCGCTGCTGCTGTTCGTGTGGGGCAAGACGCGGATCATCCCCGTGAAGCTGACCGACTTCTCGATCACCGAGGAGGCCTTCGACCCGTCGCTGAACCCGATCCGCGCCAAGGTGTCGTTCAGCCTGCGCGTGCTGACGGTGGACGACCTGGGGTTCGCGTCCAAGGGCGGGGCCTTGTTCATGACGTATCTGCAGGGCAAGGAGCGGCTGGCGGGGAAGGTGCAGCCGGTGAGCTTTGCGACGCTGGGGATCGGGGGCATCGCATGAACGCCGCGCTGTTCTCTTCGCTCCCTCTCCCTCTGGAAGAGGGCTGGGGTGAAGGCCAGCGGCCACGGCCGACACACAGCCCTTCGTTCAGGAGCCACCCATGATCGACCCGATCCAGGCCTTCATGCAGTCCAACGGACTTGCCCAGCCGGCCTTCACGCCCGACAGCCGCTATTACGGCCTGCCCACCGCGCAGGCCACGCTGCCCGACGGCCGCACCGTCGTCTTCGTCACGCGCCGCTTCCTGCCGCCGCCCGAGAACTTCACGCGCCTGGCGACGGCCACCATCGTGGCCGGCGACCGGCTCGACAACCTGGCCGCGCGCCACCTGGGTGCGGCCGAGCAGAACTGGCGCTTGAGCGATGCGAACGGCGCGATGCTGCCCGAAGCCCTCGTCGCCGAGGTCGGCAAGACACTCGCCATCACGCTGCCCGAAGGCGTGCCCGGAGCAGGAGGCTGACATGCCCCCATGCTCATCGCTTCGCGTATCGCTGCCCCCCGAGGGGGCGCGTCAATGCCTTCGGGCGGCCGGGCGGCACTGACATGCTCGCTCAAGGCATCCAGCTCACCCTGCTGATCGGCCCCATCGTGCCGATCCCAGTGCCGCGCGTGGTGCTCGAAGCCTTGGAGAGCGTGGAGGTGCGCACGGCCACCGGCGCCGCCTCGGGCTTCCAGCTCCGGTTCTCGATCACGGCCCGCTCCGAGCTCAACACCATCTTCCTGCTGGCCGGCGCCAGCAACGTGAGCCCCGCCACGCCGCCGCTGCGCGTGACCCTGGTCGTGACCATGAACGGCCAGCCGCAACCCCTCTTCGACGGCGTGATGACGCATGTGCAGGTGCAGGCCGGCAGCCAGGGCCAGCCCGGCAGCCTCACGGTGACGGGCGAGGACGTCACCCGCGCCATGGACAAGATCGACTGGAGCGGCCTGCCGTTCCCGGCCGTGCCGGTGGAGGGCCGCGTGGCGCTGCTGTGCGCCAAGTACGCGCCGTTCGGGCTGATCCCCATGATCATCCCGGTGCTGTTCCCCGACGTGCAGATCCCCATCGACAAGATCCCGTCGCAGCGCGGCACCGACCTGGCCTACATCCAGGAACTGGCGCGCCAGGTGGGCTATGTGTTCTACGTGGAGCCGGGGCCGGCGGTGGGCACCAACATCGCCTACTTCGGCCCCGAGATCAAGATCGGCGTGCCGCAGCCGGCGCTGAACGTGGACATGGACGCGCTGACGAACGTGGAGAACCTGTCGTTCACGTTCGACCCCGAGAAGGGCGTGCTGCCCATCGTGTTCATCCAGAACCAGCTCACGCGCGCGCCGATCCCGATACCGATCCCCAACATCAACCCGCTGCAGCCGCCACTGGCCGTGCTGCCCACGCCGCTGGCCAACGTCAAGGTCATGAAGGACACGGCCAAGATGAGCCCCATGCGCGCCATCTCGGCCGGCCTGGCCGAGGCCGCCAAGTCGCAGGACGCCGTGACCGGCACGGGCAGCCTGGACGTGCTGCGCTACGGCCGGCCGCTCAAGGCAAGAGGCCTGGTCGGCGTGCGCGGCGTGGGCGTGGCCTACGACGGGCTGTACTACGTGAACAGCGTGACCAGCACGCTCAAGCGCGGCGAGTTCAAGCAGAGCTTCGAGCTCACGCGCAACGGGCTCGTCTCCATCACTCCGAAAGTCCCCGTATGAAGGAGCCCTCGTGAGCGAGAAGTTCTACGGCAAGTACCGCGGCCTGGTCATGAACAACATCGACCCCATGCAGATGGGCCGGCTCATGGTGCAGGTGCCCGACGTGACGGGGCTGATGCCCTCGACCTGGGCCATGCCCTGCGTGCCCGTGGCCGGCATCCAGAACGGCATGTTCGCGCTGCCCCTGATCGGCTCGGGCGTGTGGATCGAGTACGAGCAGGGCGACCCCGACCACCCGATCTGGGTCGGCTGCTTCTGGGGCAGCGCGGCCGAGGTGCCGGCGCTGGCCCGCGCCACGCCGCCGGCCGTGCAGGCCATCACGCTGCAGACGCCGCTGCAGAACGGCCTGACCATCAGCGACCTGCCCGGCCCCACGGGCGGGATCATGCTCAAGAGCGCGACCGGCGCGACGCTGATCGTGAACGACACGGGCATCTACATCCAGAACGGCAAGGGCGCTTCGCTGACGATGCTGGGGCCGACGGTGAACATCAACGCGGGCGCGTTGACCATCGTATGACGCACGACCGCGCCCTCTTGCCCCCTCTCCCGCGTGCGGGAGAGGGCTGGGGTGAGGGTGTTTGCCTGTGGCGGGGCCTGTGCCTGTGCCGGCCCCTCACCCCCACCCTCTCCCCAGAGGGGCGAGGGAGCCAGGGAGGCGCGCCGTGACCGGCCCCGTCCTCCACCTCGGCGCCACCGTGCTCTGCGCCCACGGCGGCCAGGCCACGCCCAGCGCGCCCGTGCCGCGCGTGCTGGTCTCGGGCCAGCCGGTCGCGACGCAGGCCGCACCCTGGCTGGTCGCAGGCTGCGCCTTCTCGCCGCCGCAGGGCAACGGGCCTTGCGTGACGGCGCAATGGGTGGTGGCCGCCACGCGCGTGTTCGCCACCGGCCAGCCCGTGCTGCTGCTGAGCAGCCAGGCCATCTGCGCACCGACCGGCACGCCGCTGATGCCCGTGGCCGCGCAGACCCGCGTCATAGGGATGTGAACCATGTCTTCCCACCTTGCTTTCCCCTACCGCGTCGATGGCCGCGGGCGCAGCGCGCAGGCCGAGCGCGATACGTATCTGCGCGGCCTCATCGAACAGCTGCTGTTCACCGTGCCCGGCGAGCGCGTGAACCGGCCCGACTTTGGCTGCGGCCTCATGCAGCTCGTGTTCGCGCCGAACAGCCCCGAGCTGGCCGTGACCGTGCAGGCGCTGGTGCACGCCTCGCTGCAGCAGTGGCTGGGGCATTTGCTGCAGATCGACGAGGTGAGTGCGCGCAGCGAGGACGCGACGCTGTCGGTGCTGGTGCGCTACACGGTGCTGGAGACGCAGGAGGCGGGGAGTGCGGAGTTCACGCGGGAGGTGGGGCCATGAACAACGTGATCGCTTCTGTGCTCCCTCTCCCTCTGGAAGAGGGCTGGGGTGAGGGCTCCCCCCAGGAGGCTTGCCATGGCCGCTGACCAATACCTCTGCCAGAACCCCGGCCGCGTCGCCGCCGTGCGCGCCGCCGCGCTGGCCTCGCCGCCGCGCCTGTTCAACGGCATCGAATACCTCGAAGTCGTGCACGGCCAGCCGCGGCTGCTGCTGCATTGCGTGCACGACCTGGCGACCGTGCCGCTGGTGCCGCTCACGCCCTCCAACGTCGAGATCCGCGGCGGCGTGCGCGTGCGCGATCCGCAGGTCGTCAACGTGTCGGCCGCGGGCGACGTGCTGACGGTTGAGGTCGACCGCATCGGCGACTTCTCGCGCTACACACTGCGCCTCGTGGCCTCGGCCGGCTCGGACGCGCCGCCCGACGGCATCGACCCGGCGCTGGCGCAGATCGACTTCGGCTTCAAGGTCGATTGCCCGAGCGACTTCGACTGCCGCACCGACACTGCCTGCGCGCCCGCGCCCGAGCCGCACCCCGACATCGACTACCTGGCGCGCGACTACCAAAGCTTTCGCCGCCTGGTGCTGGACCGCCTGTCGGTGCTGATGCCCGACTGGCGCAACCGCAACCCGGCCGACCTGATGGTCACGCTGGCCGAGGCCCTGGCCTTGCGCGCCGACGAGATCGCCTACTACCAGGACGCGGTCGCCACCGAAGCCTACCTGGGCACGGCGCGCCAGCGCGTGTCGGTGCGCCGGCACACGCGGCTGCTCAATTTCACGCTGCACGAGGGCTGCAACGCGCGCGCCTGGGTCGCGTTCGAGGTCGACGCCGCGGCCGACAACCAGACGCTGCCGGCCTGCGACCCCGCGACCGGCCTGGACGGCACGCTGCTGCTCACGCGTGCCAGCGGCGTGCCCACGCGCCTGGGCTCGCCCGAGACCGCGCAGGACCTGATCGCGGCCGGCGCCCAGCCCTTCGAGCTGCTCGCGCCCGTCACGCTGTTCAGCGCGCACAACCGCATCGGCCTGCACACCTGGAGCGACGAGGCCTGCTGCCTGCCGCGCGGCGCCACGCGGGCCTTCCTGCGCGACGACGCGACCAGCCGGTTGCGCCTGCGCGTGGGCGACCTGCTGCTGCTGGAGTCGCGCGCCAGCACCACGACCGGCCTGGCGCAGGACGCCGACGCGCAGCAGCGCTGGGTGGTGCGCCTGACGCGCGTGGACCCTGAGGCCAGCCCCACGCGCGCCGTGCCCGCGCCGCGCAGCGACCCGGTCACCGAGGCCTTGTTCGTCGAGGTGCACTGGCATGCAGACGACGCGCTGCCGTTCGACCTGTGCCTGTCCAAGGTCATCGGCGGCGTGCTGGTCGACGGCATGGCCAGTGCCTGCGCCAACGTGACGCTGGCCGACCATGGCGCCAGCGCGCCGCGGCCCGACCCGCTGCAGCCCGTGCCCGGCGGCCGCGTGCCGCGCTACCGGCCCACGCAAGGCCTGACCACGCCACTCACGCGCCAGGGCCTGGTGCGCGGCGCGGGCGGCCAGCCGCTGCTGGTCGATGCCACGGCCCCGGCCACGGCCGCGCTGCAGCGCGACCTGGCCGACACGCGCGAGGCCATGGACGTGACGAGCCAGGGCGACCGACGGCGCTGGAGCGCGCGGCGCGACCTCCTGGCCAGCGGCGCGCAGGCGGCCGAGTTCGTGGTGGAGACCGACAACGACGGCCAGGTGCAGCTGCGCTTCGGCGACGGCGTGAACGGCCTGTCGCCCGGGGCCGGCGAGAGCCTGCAGGCGCGCATGCGCCGCGGCAACGGCAACGCGGGCAACGTGGGCGCCGAGGCCATCGCCCACGTGCTCGCCGGCTTCGACGGAATCGTGCGCGTGCGCAACCCCCTTCCCGCGCAAGGCGGCGTGGAGCCCATGCCCGTGGCCCGCGCGCGCATGGACGCGCCCCAGGCCTTTCGCCGCCAGGAGCGCGCCGTGACGGCGGCCGACTACGCCGAGGTCACGATGCGCGACGCGCGCGTGCAGCGCGCCGTGGCCACGCGGCGCTGGACGGGCAGCTGGTACACGATGTTCATCACCGTGGACCGGCGCGGCGAGGAGGGCATCGACCCGGTGTTCGAGGACAGCATCACCGCCTTCATCGACCGCTATCGCCTGGCCGGGCATGACGTGGAGATCGACGCGCCGGCCTATGTGCCGCTGGACGTGGCGCTGCACGTGTGCGCCAGGCCGGGCTACTTCCCGGCCGACGTGCAGCGCCGGCTGCTGGCGGTGTTCGCCACGTCCGCGCGCGGCTTCTTCCACCCGGACCGGTTCAGCTTCGGCGAGCCCGTGTACCTGAGCGCATTGGTCGCCGCGGCCATGGCCGTGCCCGGGGTGTCGCATGTGGAGCCGCTGCGCTTCCAGCGGCTGGGGCGGTCGGCGGCGGGCGAGATCGAGGCCGGCAGGATCGCGATGGCACGGCTGGAGATCGCGCGGCTGGACAACGACCCGAATGCGCCGGAGAACGGGCGGATCGCGTTCGAGGTGCATGCGGCGCAGGAGGCGCGATGAGCCACGTCAACGATCAAGGCTGCCGCCCCTCACCCCAACCCTCTCCCCAGGGGGGCGAGGGAGCCAGGCCGCGCTCTTCGCTCCCTCTCCCCCTGGGAGAGGGTTGGGGTGAGGGCCCGCCCGGCCCCGTTGGAGACACACCATGAGCGACACCCCCCTCGACGGCTGCCACTGCTGCGAACCCCTCGCCGCGCCCGACGTCATCCACAACGACGCCGGCCTCGACACCCTCGCCTGGCGCATCGACACCCACCCCGGCTTTTACCAGCGCATGCTGTCCAGCCTGCCGCTGTGGCGCGCGCCGGGCTCGCCGACGACCGCACCGCGCCCGCTCGCCGCGCTGCTCACGCGCGACCCGCAGGACCCCGCCGTCGCACTCACCGACGCCGCGGCCTGCGTGGCCGACGTGCTGACCTTCTACCAGGAGCGCATCGCCAACGAGGGCTTCCTGCGCACCGCCACCGAGCGCCGCTCCATCCTGGAACTGGCGCGCGCCGTGGGCTACGAGCTGCGGCCCGGCGTGGCGGCCAGCGTGCACCTGGTGTTCACGGTGGAGGACGCACCCGGCGCGCCCGGCGTCTGCACGCTGGCGGCGGGCTCACCCGTGCAGAGCGTGCCGCCGCAGGGCAAGCTGCCGCAGGTGTTCGAGACCAGCGAGGAGTTCGTCGCGCGCGCCGAGTGGAACGCGCTGGTGCCGCGCCAGACGCGGCCGGCCGACCTGGCCCTGGTCGAGGTGGCCGGCACGCCGCGCCTGTCGCTGCTGTACCCCGAGGGCAGCGTCGCGCCCGGCACCACCGGCTTGCATGCGGGGCTGGCGAGTGCCGGCCTGTTCCGGCTCGACCCCGGCCTGGCCGTGGACACCACGGTCGACGCACTCGACGTCGCGCGCGTGTACTTCAGCGACCAGGTCACGGGCGTGCAGGCCGGCGACCTGCTGCTGTTCGTCGGCAAGAACGGCAGCACGCTCAAGCACCTGGTGCTGCGCGCCGTGGCCGTGGAGGAAGAGACCGCGCTGCGCCGCGTGCGCGTGGAGCTGGAGCCGCTGCCCGACCCCGTGACGCCGGCCGCGCCGCCGCTGCTGTATTGGCAGGTGCCGTTCATGACGCTGTCGTTCAGCGGCTTCGCGCAAGCGCAGATCACGAGCGTGCCGTTCACGGCCAGCGCCATCGGCAACACGGTGGCCAGCCAGACCTGGCAGGAGACCGAGCTGCAGGCCATGATCTCCATGCAGGGCTGGAGCGCCGTGCAGCTCGTGCAGGCCATCGCCGCGTCGGTGCAGCCCGGCGCGACGCCGGTCGCGCCCGAGGCCGGCGCGTTCACGTTCGGCGCGAAGCTGGGCTTCTTCGGCCACAACGCGCCCAGGTGGGCCTCGCTGCCGACCAGCAACCTCAAGGGCAACGCCTACCCGCAGGGCTGGGACGAGGGCGACATCGGCCCGGTCACCAGCCCGATCCCCGACACGCTGGACGACCCGCGCACGGTCTGGACCGATTCGCAGGGCAACGCCAACATCGCCGCCCGGCTGCGCTGCCATGCCGTGCTCGAACGCCCGGTGCCCAGGCTGTCGCCCGGCAGCTGGATGGTGTTCGATGCGCCGAACGAGGAGGCGACCACCTATGCGCTGTTCGACGCGCGCGAGATCGCCCGCGCCGACTACGGCCTATCCGGCCGCGCGATGGCGCTGCGCCTGGCCGGCAGCAACGGCCTGCCCTTGAGCGGCACGCCGGCCGAAGTCTTCCGCTTCCGCGACAGCACGGCCTATGTGGCGAGCCGGCGCCAGCCTCTGGCCGAGCTGCCGATCGAGGCGCCCGTCGCGGCCGGCAGCACGCGCATCGAGCTGGCCGCCATGGTGCTGGGCCTGGTGGCCGGCCAGCGCCTGGCCTTCGCCGGCCAGCGTGCCGACCTGCCCGGCGTGGACGCGGCCGAGATCGCCGTGCTCGACGAGGTGCTGCACATCGGCGGGCGCAGCGTGCTCGTGCTGCGCGCGCCGCTGTCGCACGGCTACCGGCGCGAGAGCCTGAAGATCCACGCCAACGTGGTCCACGCCACGCACGGCGAGAGCGTGCGCGAGGTGCTGGGCAACGGTGACGCGACGCTGCAGCACCAGCGCTTCGTGCTCAAGAAGCCGCCCTCCACCCATGTGTCGGCCGCCACGGCCAGCGGCGTGGCCAGCACGCTGGAGCTGCGCGTGAACGGCCTGCTGTGGGACGAGCTGCCTTCGCTCCACGGCGCTGCGCCCGACCGGCACGCTTACGCCACGCGTATCGACGACGACGCGCGCATGCACGCGCTGTTCGGCGACGGCCGCCAGGGCGCGCGCCTGCCCAGCGGCACGATGAACGTGTCTGCGCGCTACCGCAGCGGCATCGGCCCGGACGGCGAGGTGGCGGCCCACACGCTGACCATGCTGCGCGCCATGCCGCTGGGCTTGCGCGGCGTGGACAACGTGCTGCCGGCCAGCGGCGCGCAGGGCCCCGAGAAGCTGGCCGACGCGCGGCGCAACGCGCCGCTGACCCTTCTGGCCTTCGAGCGCGTGGTCTCGCTGCCCGACTACCAGGACTTCGCGCGCGCCTTCCCCGGCATCGGCAAGGCGCGCGCCGACCTGGCCTGGGTCGATGGCGCCTCGCGCGTGCTGCTGTCGGTGGCCGGCGCGACCGGCGGTGCGCCGGGCGACGAGGTGCTGGCCAACCTGCGCCAGGCGATCGCGGACCTGAGCGACCCGTCGCAGCCGTTCGTGGTGAAGGCATCCGTGCTGCGCTACTTCCGCTGCGTGGCGCGGGTGCAGGTGGAGGGGCGTTACATCGCCGCCGACGTGCTGGCGGCGGCCTCGGCTCGCGTGCAGCAGGCCTTCGGCTTCGAGGCGCGCGACCTGGGGCAGTCGGTGACGGCGGCGGAGCTGCTGGCGCTGCTGCACCAGGTGCCGGGCGTGGTCGCGGTGGATCTGGAGGTGTTGCAGCCCTTTGGCGAGGGGGCTGCGGCGGCTGCTGCGGCGCAGGCCGTGCCGGCGTTCGGTGGGCGGTGGAATGTGGCGGGCCGCAGCATGTTGCCGGCGGAGTGGTTGCTTGTGAACCCGGCGGCGCTGGATTTGGTGGAGGCCACGCTATGAACAAGCACGCGCTGGACTTTCTCCCTCTCCTTTCGGGAGAGGGCAGGGGTGAGGGACGTGTCTTGCTCCCTCTCCCTCTGGGAGAGGGCAGGGGTGAGGGCGAGCGGCGATCGATGAACCGCGGCCCATGCACAGGCCCGAGCCCCTCACCCCAACCCTCTCCCCAGAGGGGCGAGGGAGCCAGGCCGCGCTTTTCACTCCCTCTCCCCCTGGGAGAGGGCAGGGGTGAGGGCTCCCCATGCCGAGCGCGGCGATGGCCCGTCCATGCCCATTCCCAACCCCGCGCAGCCCCCGCCACCGTTCCAGGAGACACCCCATGAGCCTCCTCACCCCCGAACGCCTCTACCACCTCCTGCCCTCCCTGCACCGCCTGCGCGACGCCGAGCAAGGCGCCCCGCTGCGCGCGCTGCTCGCGGTCATCGAGTCCGAACTCGAAGCCGTCGAGGCCGACACTGCCCGCCTCTACGACAACTGGTTCATCGAGACCTGCGACGAGTGGACCGTGCCCTACATCGGCGATCTGCTGGGCGTGCGGCCGATCCGGCCCGTGCCGTCTGCCGGCGTCAGCATGCGCGGCTTCACGGCCAATGCGCTGGCGTACCGCGCAGGCAAGGGCACGGCGCGCGTGCTCGAACGCCTGGCGCGCGACGTGACCGGCTGGCCGGCCGTGGCCGTGGAGTTCTTCCAGCGCCTGGGCACCACCCAGCACATGAACCACGTGCGCGCGCGCCCGACCGCCACGGCCTCGGTGCGCGACGCGGCCCTGGCCGAGCTGGCCCAGGCTTCGGCCGGCGCCTTCGACCCCTTCGCCCACACGCTGGAAGTGCGGCGCGCCGCCACGCGCGGCGGCCGCTTCAACATTCCCCACGTCGGCATCTACCTGTGGCGCCTGCGCGCACAGCCGCTGGGCAGCGGCAACCCGGCCGACCTGGCGGCCGACTTCATCAGCGCGCGCCCGCAGCCAGGCTACTGGGCCATGCACCCGGCCGGCGTCGATGCGCCCGTGTTCAACCGCCCACGCACGCTCACCGCCCCCACACAGGCCGCGCGCGAGGAGCACGTGCCTGCGCCGCTGCGCCGCCTGGCCCTGCATGCCGAGCTAGAGCGCGCGCGGCTGGGCATCGCCGAGCCCGCGCCGCGCTTCATGACCGAGGCCGACCCGGTGCTGCGCTGCTTCGTGCAGCTCACCGGCGAGACGGTGCCCGTGGAGGTGCCGCGCGAGGACATCTGCATCTGCGACATCCCCGACACCGTGGAGCTGGCCCTGCCCACACCGCGCGTGCTGGCGCTGGACCTGGCGCGCGGGCGCATCGGCTTCCCGGCCGCGCTGCAAGTCGAGCGCGTGTGGCTGCACGCGGCGCATGGCAGCGTGGCCGACATCGGCGGCGGCCCCTACGACCGCGGCGATGCGCTGCGCGCGGCCAGCCGCGGCATCGCCAGCGGCACGGCGGTGGACGAGGACATCGGCGGCTTCTTCGACCCCGGCGTCTGGCAGGTCGGCGTCACGCATCTGCTGCCCACCGACGGCGTGACGCTGTTCCCCACGCTGCGCGCGGCCGCCTCCGCCTGGAACGCAGAGCCTGCCGGCCGCACGGGCGTGATCGTGGTGATGGACAGCCTGTCGGACATCGACACCGCCACGCCGCTGCGCATCGAGGTGGCCGAGGCGTCCAGCCTGCTCGTCGTGGCCGGCCAATGGCCGCTGCTGCCCATCCCGGGCGCGCCGCCGGGCTCCGTCGAACGCGTGCCGGGCCGCGTCGAGGCGCGGCAGGTGCGCGCGCACTGGGCCGGCAGCCTGGAAGTGGTGGGCACGGCCGACGACGATGCGCCGAACGCGGGCGCGCTGTTCCTGCACGGCCTGCTGCTCGAAGGCGCGCTCGACGTGCTGGACGGCAACCTGGGCCAGCTGGAGCTGGCGCACTGCACGCTGCTGCCGGCCGCCAGCGGCACGGGCGCGCTGACCGTGCAGGCGGGCGGCAACACCCGTCTCGCGCTGCGCGTTCTGCAGAGCATCTGCGCGCCCATCGCCGTGAACGGCCCGGTGCGCGGCGTGGCGGTGGCCGACAGCCTGGTCGGCCAGGCGCAGGAGGCCGCGACCCTGCCCGCGCTGGACGCGCCCGACGCCGCGCTGGACCTGCTGCGCAGCAGCTTCTTCGGCGAGGTGCACGCCCTGTCGCTGAACGCCAGCGACTGCATCTTCGACGCGCCTGTGCTGGCCGAACGCCGGCAAATCGGCTGCGTGCGCTTTTGCTACGTGCCGCCCGCCTCGCAGGTGCCGCGCCGCTACCGCTGCCAGCCGCAGCTGGAGACCGAGACGCGCATCGCCGCGCTGCGCGCGCAGGCCCTGGCCGCGGGCAGTGTGGCCACCGCCGCCGAGGAAGACACCGTGCGCGCCGAGGTCGAGGCCGTGGTCCGGCCCATGTTCGTCTCGCGCGTGTACGGCGACCCGGCGCTGGGCCAGCTGGAGCAGCGCTGCGCGGTGCAGATCCGCACGGGCGCGGCGAGCGGCGCCGAGATGGGCGTGTACGCGCACCTGCAACAGCCGCAGCGCGAGGCCAACCTGCGCGACGCGCTCGATGAGTATTTGCGCCTGGGCCTGGAGGCCGGCGTGTTCCTCGTGAATTGATCACCACTGAACGAAAGGAAGGACGACCATGAAAGGCGACCTCTCCCGCGAGACCTTCGACCCCGCGGCGCGCTACAGCGCGGTGCGCATGCAGCAGGGCCGCGTGATCACCGATGCGGACTTCAACGAGCAGGGCGACATCACGCGCCACAAAGCCGAGCGGCTGGCCGAGGACACGATCGGCCCTTGCGGCGCGCCGGCCGAGCACCCGGGCTATGCGCTGACGGCCGGCACACGCGCGCTGGCCGTGCAGGCTTTCGACGCGACCAATGCCTGGGTGGCCGGCGAGGACGGCGTGCTGCTGCGCACGGCCAACAACGGCACGGCGTGGACGCTGGCGCCCACCGGCAGCACGCGCCACCTGCGCGCGCTGGGCCGCGTGGGCAACGTGGGCTGGGCCGTGGGCGACGGCGGCACCGTGCTGCGCACCAACAACGGCGGCGCGGGCTGGACGGCGCAGAGCACCGGCCACCTGGCCCACCTGCGCGGCGTGCACGTGCTGGACGCGAACCGCGCCTGGGCCGTGGGTGACGGCGGCCTGGTGCTGGCCACCACCGACGCCGGCGCAACCTGGGCCGCGCACACCAGCGGCGTGGCGCGCCTGCACGGCGTGGTGTTCGCCGATGCGCTGCGCGGCCTGGCCGTCGGCCCTGGCGGCGCCATCGTGCAGAGCGCCGACGGCGGCCAGAGCTGGACCGCCGTGGACAGCGGCAGCACCGCACACCTGCGCAGCGTGGCCCTGCTCGGCAGCAGCGCCTGGGCCGTGGGCGACACCGGCACCGCGCTGCGCAGCACCGACGGCGGCGCGACCTGGGCCACGGTGGCGACGGGCACGGGCGCCACGCTGCGTGCCGTGCGCTTTCGCGACGCGAACGAGGGCTGGGCCGTGGGCGACGGCGGCACCGTGCTCCACAGCGCCGATGGCGGCGCGAGCTGGGCCGTGTTCAGCACCGGCACCGGCCAGGACCTGGCCAACCTGTCGGTCACGGGCACCGAGCCGGCCTGGGCCGTGGGCGGCGAGGGCCCGGTCTGGCGCCTGACCAACGCGGCGCCCACGGCCGCGCAGAGCGTGGCGCTGCCTTCCACCAGCCTGCTGGTGCAACCGGGCCGCTACTACGTGCAGGGCCAGCTGTGCGAACTGGACGCACCGGCCTCGCTGGCCAACCAGCCCGACGGCGGCGTGCCCGAGCGCCTGCCGGCCGGCACGCACCTGGTCTACCTGCGCGCCTGGCAGCGCCACATCAGCGCGCTGGAGGCGCCCGCCATCCGCGAGCAGGCGCTGGGCGGCCCGGACACGGCCACGCGCGCGCGCCAGATCGCGCAGGTGCGTGCGCTCGCGCTGCCGGCGCCGGGCGAGGGCGAGGCGCCGTGGCACTGCGGCTCGGCCATCGACCCCTGGGACGCGCTGACCAGGGCGCCGCGCCCGCGCCTGGCCGCGCGCTCGGAGCCGCAGCTGGCCACCACTGGCCTGTGCGACATCGCCGCCAGCGCCGGCTACCGGCGGCTGGAGAACCAGCTCTACCGCGTGGAGATCCACAGCGGCGGCGCCACGCCCAGCTTCAAGTGGTCGCGCGAGAACGGCTCAGTGGCCTATGCCGTGCAGGAGGTGCGCATCGACACCGCCACCTCGCGCACCGTGGTGCGTGTGGCCGCGCGCGGGCGCGATGCGAACCTGGACCTGGCACTGCACGACCGCGTGGAGCTGGTGGACGACGACGCCGAGCTGCAGGGCCGCGCCGGCCAGCTGTTCGAGTACCTGAACGACGGCGACGACGCGCTGGAACTGGTGCTGGCCGGCGTGCCCCCCGGCACGCTGGGACAGGACGCCGCGCGCCACCCCGTGCTGCGCCGCTGGGACCACCGCCCCGCCGTGGCCGGCGAGAACGCGCTGCCCATCGTCGAGGGCGTGTGGACCACGCTGGAGGACGGCGTGCAGGTGCGCTTCGAGGCCGGCGGCAGCTACCGGGCCGGCGACTACTGGCAGATCCCGGCGCGCACCGTCAGCGCCGACGTGGAATGGCCGCGCGACGCAGACGGCGAGCCCGTGGCGCGCGAAGCCGCCGGCATCGTCGATGGCTGGTGCCGGCTGGGGTTGGTGGAGGTCGATGCCGGCGGCTTGGTCAGCGTCACCAGCGACTGCCGCGACATCTTCCCGCCGCTCACGCAGATGACGCAGCTGCTCTACGTGGGCGGCGACGGCCAGGACACCACGCCCGGTGGCACCCTGGCCGAGCCGCTGCGCGTGCGCGTGGCGCGCGGTGCGCTGCCCGTGGCGGGCGCGCGCGTTCGCTTCACGGTAGAGGCCGGTGGCGGCCAGGTCGGCAGCCCGGCCGCCAACAGCGTGGTGGTGGCCTGCAACGCGCAGGGCCTGGCGGAATGCGCCTGGCGCCTGGGCACGGTGGCCGCGCAGCGCGTGCGCGCGCAACTGCTGACCAGCGGCGGCGACCCGATCGCCGAGCAGGTGGTGGTGTTTGCGGCCAAGGCCTTCACGCCGGCCACGGGCGGCGGCGGACAGCGCGGCTGCGAGATCACCATCGGCGAAGGCGGCGATTTCCCGGTGCTCAGCACCGAGCTGCTGGCCAAGCTGCTGGCCGACCGGCCCGCACTGTGCATCTGCTTCCTGCCGGGCACGCACACGCTGGAGGGCCTGCAGCTCGCCAGCCAGCGCGGCATGCGGCTGTCGCTGCACGGCTGCGGGCCGACGGCCGTCGTCACGGTGACGGGGCCCATCGTGCTGGGCGGCTTCGCCGCGCTGGAGCTGCGCGACCTGGCACTGCGCATGGGCCCCGAGGCCACGCTGCAGCTGCCGGCCAACACCGACGTGCGGCTGGCCAACCTGCAGATCGCCGGGCGCGGTGAGCGTGGCGGCATGTGGTTGCGCGTGGAGGGCGCGGGCGACCTGCGCATGGCCGGCTGCGAGATCGCGGCGGCCGAGGCCGCGTCGCTGCTGCTGCAGGGCATCAGCGGCCTGTGCGAGCTGGTGGGCAACCGCTTCGGCGGCGACGTGGCGCTGTACGGCGAGCCCAGTGACAACGGCATCGGCCCGGTGGTCGACCGGCTGCTGGGCGGCGGCTTCCAGGTCGACCCGGGCGCGGGCCGCGGCCGGTTCGTGTTCAGCCAGAACCAGGTGCCGCGGCTGCGCATCGGCAAGGAGACGATGGGGCTGCTCATGCAGGGCCAGGTGCGGGACGTGTTCCAGACCGTGCTGCTGCACGGCAACACCTTCACGGGCATCCAGAGCATGTGCGCGGGCCTGCTGGTCAGCGTCACCGGCAACAGCTTCACGGCCGCGCAGGGCGACTACGGCGCCGTCGTCGGCGGGCGCGCCGCAGCCAGCGGCAATGCGGCAACCGTGTTCGGCGATACCACGCGGCTGTTCTTCCTGGTGCCCAAGGGCGACACCTTCCGCGGCGCGGCGAACATGGTGTTCACGCTGCCGCCCTCGACGAGCTGAAGCGCCCGGCGGCCGGGCCGCAGTGGGCCGCGCCCGGCGGGGGTTCGGCGACACTGCGCGCTCCCACAAGACACCGGAGGCGCCATGTCCGACCAACCCACGCTGACCGTCGTCGGCTCCTACATCTCGCCCTACGTGCGCAAGGTGCTCGCCGTGCTCGAGCACAAGGGCCTGCGCTACGAGATCGACCCCATCGTGCCCTTCTTCGGCAACGCAGAGTTCGAGAACCTGAGCCCGGCGCGCCGCGTGCCCGTGCTGCTGCACGGCGACCTGGCCATCGTGGACTCCACGGTGATCTGCGAATACCTGGAAGACAAGTGGCCCGCGCCCGCCATCTGGCCGGCCGGTGCGGCGCTGCGCGCCCGCGCGCGCACGCTGGAGGAGTACGCCGACTCGGTGCTGGGCGAGGTCTTCATCTGGCGCTACTTCAATCAGCTGGTCATCAACCGCTTCGTCTGGAACCAGGCCGTGGACGAAGACGTGCTGGCCAAGGCGCGCGACGTGGAGATCCCCGCGCTGCTGGACCACCTGGAGGGCCAGTTGCCGCCCGAGGGCACGCTGTTCAACACCGGCCTCACGCTGGCCGACATCGCCATCGCCACCCCGTTCCGCAACCTGGGCTTTGCGCGCTACACCGTGGACGCGACACGCTGGCCGCGCACGGCCGGCTTCGTGGGCCGCGTGCTGGGCGCGCCCTGCTTCAGCGCGCTGGCCCCGTTCGAGCAGATCTGCGTGCGCACGCCGATCCCGCAGCAGCGCGAGGCGCTGATCGCGGCGGGCGCACCGGTGAGTGCGCGGACGCTGGGGAGGGAGCGGCCGGTGAAGGGGGTGCTGAGCAAGTAGCTCAATCCAGCACGCGCAAGGCCACCAGCGCCTGCGTCAGCTCGTTTTCCAGGGCCTCGAAGGCTTGCAAGCCGCGCAACCGGTCCAGTGCGACCTGTTCACCAAGCGCCCCGAATGTTTCGTGGACCGAGCGCGATTGCCGTCGTCGCATCCCTGCATGGCTTGCCGCAAAAGCGTCATGCAGGCATTGCTTCGGATCGGCCAGGCGTTCCACCGCCCTGGCATTGGCCGGCAACCGAAGCGCCTGGTCGTTCAGCGTGCTGCCAAAGACGCTGCGCAATGCATCACCATCGCAGATCGCCCACGCTTCGGTTTCGCGCACCGGGATGACGGCGACGCCTTGCCCGAGCGCCGCGAACTCGTCACGCAGCCGGTCGAGCGCAGGCTGAGCACGCTCCTGCCTGGCCCGCGCGGCATCACCATCGGCGTCCGCATGCACGAAAAGGATTGACCATGCGCCCAAGGCCTGCTGTGCAGCGGCGGCGACGCGCTCCTCACGGGGCGCGTCGGCCAGACCAGTCGGATGTCTCAGGACCAGTACCTCGTCGTTGATCTCGACCATCTGCCGTGATGCGCGATTACAGATGTCCACGCACAGCCGGAGCAGCAACGGGCCAAGGAAGCGCTCGTCCGTCGGACCCTCCGCATAGAGGGCCAATCCCAGGTAGTGCATCGGTCAGCCCTCGGCGCTCACGGTGCCCAGCACGTTGTTGACTTCCAGCATCGAGACACGGCCCTGTGGAACATGCGCCTCATCGAACAGGTCCGCTTGCACCTTCGACTCGGGCCGCACCACAGGCCGCAGGCGGGTCTTGCGGCGCATTTCCTGGCGCACCGGATCACTGACGGTGGCGGCATCCGCAAACAGGATCTCCACATCGAGCGGCTGCTGGTTGTCTCCATCGTCGAGCAAGGCGGAAAGCACCACAGGCGAATGGCTGTTGAGCAGCAACTGGCTCAGGGGCGGCGTCACATCCTCGCCTCCCTGATAGGTAGAAGGCGTCGACACCATGTCATGCAGGCGCCGCACCAGTTGCCGAACCCGCCCGGGATGCACACCGTTCTCGGGCTCCTCGAAGCAGATGAGGCCACGATGCTTGGGGTCGTTCAACAAGGTCAACAGGGCCAGAACACGCAAGGTTCCATCCGACATCACGCGAGAGGAATAAGGCAAGCCATCGCGCATCGTCAGCTCGATGCGGTACTCGCGGCTGGCATCGTGCAGCCTGGCTTCCAGCCGGACCACGCCGGGGATCAGGTTGTTGAGCTCGGCGGCGATGTCGCTCAACACGCCACCGGGGCGCTGCTCGGTGACGGTTTCGGCTTTCAGCCGGGCCAGCACGGCGGCCAGATTGGCACCGTCGATGTCCAGCACGTCCGACGCGGTCACCGGAACCGGCTTGCGCAAAAGAGCGGGGTCGAGCTGCAGCATCCGCCAGTTGCGCATCTCCTCACGCAGGGCGAACAGATGCGGGAATTCGGCGTTCGTGACGCTGTAGAGCACCGTCGCCTCGGCGGCGCTCGCCGGTCGATTGCGCCCCTGCTTGCCGTCCTGGTGGATGCTGAAGGACAGGCCTTCTTCCAGCTTCTCCGTCGTCAGCCAGGGCTTTTGCCGGGTGTACTTGAGGTACGCATCGCGGAAAGCGCGGGTGGCCGCATGGGGCGGCTTGGCCGGGACCTGCGCGTCTGCCCACCGGTCGTCCTTGCGCAGGATCGGCGTCATCGCCTCACGCGCGACCTGGATGCGTTCCAGGCCAGCCTTGACCTCGCGCCGTTCCAGCGTCACTTCGTAGCGCATGCGCGTGTGGGTGAGCGTCACCTCGCTGCCCCAGGGGTCGCGCACGATGGGATCGACCAACACCTCGGCGGCCAGCACGATCTGCTTCACACGTCCGCCCTTGGGCGTCTGGCGAAACAGCTCCAAAGGCTCACCCCGCATGTCTTTCAAGGCCTCGGCCACGTCGCGGGTTGCCAGGTTCGACAGCAGCCGGATGGCATCGAACAGGTTGCTCTTGCCCGCCGCATTGCTGCCGAGCACCACGGTGAACGGGCTGAAGCTGATGTCGAGTTGCTCGAACGTTTTGAAACCGTCGATTTCGAGTCGGGTCAGCATGGAGAAATCCTTGTCGTCGCGGGTTGAGCCAGCAGGCACCAGCAGATCGAGCCATCGGGGCGACGCCGTGGCGGGCCCGGCTTCTCAGCAGCGGCCATGTCCCGGTCGATGTGGAGTTGGTCGGATGTCATGCCTGGATTGCGCGTGGAGCGGCGATTCTGTCTCACCGTGCTGTGCGCCCCGCCAGACCGGTTCTGGCTCGCACTGCGCACCGCCCCGATCTGCTCCTACCATCGCAACCATCTACCGCACGTCGCCGAAGACCCACACATGCCCCTCACAACTCCACCCTCTGCGACACCTGCCCCGAAGCCCCGGCCTGCGCGCTGCCGCTGCGGCCTCGGCCGCCGCCGGACGCCCGACCACCGGCTGGTGGTCGACGAGGACGGCGTGATCGTGCTGCCGGCCGGGTTGCACGAACGCGACATCACCGTGGCCGACGCGCTGGCCGCGACCGCCGCCCATGCGGCAGACTTGGGCCAGAAAGGACCACCATGAGCGAACCCGTCTTCACCAACAACATCGCCGGCCACCGCTACGAGGCGCGCCTGGACGGCGAGGTCGCGGCCTTTGCCGAATACAACCTGCTGGCCGGCGCCATCATGTTCACGCACACCGAGGTGCTGCCCGCGCACGAGGGCAAGGGCCTGGGCTCGGCGATCGCGCGGCACGTGCTGGACGAAGCGCGAGGGCGGCAGCTGAACGTAATCCCCGTGTGCCAGTTCATCGCGGGCTACATCCGCAAGCACCGCGAGTACGTGGACCTGGTGCAGCCGCACGTGCGCACGGCGTTCCAGATCTGACCTGCGGCACCAGGAGGCACGACATGCAGGAAACCACCTTGGCGTTCGACTCGCGTGACGGCATCGCGATCCAGACCTGGCGCTGGGCGCCCGCGGGCATGCCTCGCGCCGCCGTGCAGTTGCAGCACGGCCTGGGCGAGCACGCGGGGCGCTACCGGCGCTTCGGCCAGGCGCTGACCGCGGCGGGCTATGTGGTCTATGCGCCGGACGGGCGCGGTTCGGGCCGCACGGCCGCCGGGGCCTACGGGCGCTGGGGCCGCGACGGCTGGCCCGGCTGGGTGGACGACCTGCACCAGTTGAACCAGCGCATACGCGCGGAGCATCCGCACCTGCCCATCGCGCTAGTCGGCCACAGCATGGGCTCGTTCGCGAGCCAGCAGTATCTGCTGGACCACTCGGCCGATGTGGCGGCCGCGGTGCTGATCGGCTCCAGCGAGCCCGCCGGCATCGCCGACGTGCTGGCCGCCGAGGGCCCGACGGACCTCAGCGCCTTCAACAAGCCCTTCGTGCACCGCACCGGCTTCGAGTGGCTGAGCCGCGACGAGGCCGAGGTCGACAAGTACTGCGCCGACCCGGCCTGCGGCTTCCTGCCCGAGCCCTTCACGGGCATCGCCACGCTGCGCCGCGCGGCCGACCCGGCAGAGATCGCCAAGGTGCGGGCGGACCTGCCTGTGCTCATCGTGTCGGGCGACGCCGACCCGCTGGCCGGGGGCGGCGCGGCGCTGGAACTGCTCGCCCAGCGCTACCGCGCTGCCGGCCTGCGCGATGTGCAGTTGCAGCTGTACCCGGGCGCGCGCCACGAGGTGCTGAACGAGACCAACCGCGACGAGGTGACGGGCGACATCCTCGCGTTCCTGGGCCGGGCCCTCTCAAGCTGAAGACGCCAGCCCCTCGAACAGCAGGTCCTTGACCGAGCGCAGCCCGAGCCGGCGCAACGCGCGGTACTGCAAGGTGCGCACGGTCGCCACCGAGATGCCGAGCCGGCTGGCGGCCTCCTTAGCCGTGCGCCCGGCGCCGAGCAGCTGCACCACCTCGCGCTCGCGCGGGCTCAGTTGCAACAGGCGCTCGGCCGAGGCGGCGCGCGCCGACGACGCCACCACCAGGCGGCCATGCGCCACCGTGGCCTCGGCCAGCAGCGCCGCGTGGGCGCCGAGCAGCGCGAAGTCGGCCGCGCCGAACGAGGGCTGCGCCAGGCTGCGGTAGAAGCTGATGGCCGTGCGCCGCCCGCCCGGCAGCAGTTGCAGCACGGAGGCGCGCTCGCGGATGCCGACCTCGGTGTAGCAGGCGGCCCGGTAATCGGCATCGGCCAGATCCTCGCCCAGGTGGTGGCCCAGCCACAGCTGTGCGCGTGCCGGGTGCTTGCGCGCGGCCAGCCAGCACAGGTGCGGGTCGACGCGGTCGTAACGCTGCGCCACATAGCGCTGGGCCGTGCGCTCGGCCGTCTGGCCGTAGCTGCTGGCGGCCGAGACGGTCTCGACGCGTCCGCTGGCGCCCACGGCGAACACGGTGCAGAAGGTCACGGGCAGCAGGTTCTGCATGGCGCGCAGGTAGTGCGCAGCCAGCCCCGGCGTGCCGATGCCGGCCAGCACCTGGCCCACCACGCCGGCGGCCAGCGGGGTGTCGTGCGGGGGGATTCGCCAGCGCTGCATCTCTCTTTGCCTTGTCATCAGAAGTTATGACACACCGGGCGCTGGCGCATCCGCACAATCCCGTTGCACACGCAGCCCAAGGAGACCACATGCCGCAGAGCACCCCGCCGCCGGTCGGCCAGTTCCACTACACGCGCCATGCGCCGCGCCTGCCGCCGCTGGCGCAGGGCGCGGAAGCACGGAGCCATGCGGTGGTGATCGCTGGCGGCGGGCCGGTCGGCATGGCGCTGGCGCTGGGCCTGGCGCGCCAGGGCGTGGCCAGCGTGCTGCTCGAGGCGGACGACACGGTCTGCACCGGCAGCCGTGCGATCTGCGTGTCGCGGCGCAGCCTGCAGATCCTGCAGCGGCTGGGCGCGCTGGACGCGTTCCTGGCCAAGGGCCTGCCATGGACGGCCGGACGCAGCTTCTACAAGACCACCGAGGTGCTGCGCTTCGAGATGCCGCACGACGCGGCGCAGCCGCTGCCGCCCATGCTGAACCTGTCGCAGTACTACATCGAACAGTTCCTGCTGGACGCCATCACGCGCTGCAACACCGCCACGCCGGGGCTGATCGACCTGCGCTGGGGCACGGCGCTGGAAGGCCTCACGCCCCAGGCAGGCGGCGTGGCGCTGCAGGCGCGCAATGCGCTGGGCGGCTACACGCTGCACGCCGACTGGCTGGTGGCCTGCGATGGCGGCCAGAGCTTCGTGCGCAAGGCCCTGGGCCTGGAGCTGCACGGCGCGGCCTACGAGGGCAGCTACGTGATCATCGACATCGAGTTGCCCAGCCGGCACCCGGCCGAGCGCCGCGCCTGGTTCGACCCACCCTGGAACCGCGGCTCCACCGTGCTGATGCACCCGCAGCCCGACGACATCTGGCGTATCGACTACCAGCTGCGCCCGGGCCAGAGCACCGCGGACGCGCTGCAGCCCGAGGCCGTGCGCGCCTTCGTGCAACGGCACCTGGACGCGATCGGCGAAGGCCATCTGCCGTGGAAGCCGGTCTGGACCTCGGTCTACCGCGCCGGCGCGATGACGTTGCAGAGCTACCGCCACGGCCGCGTGCTGTTCGCCGGCAATGCCGCGCATGCCATGCCGATCTTCGGCGTGCGCGGGTTGAACTCGGGCTTCGACGATGCCGACAACCTGGCCTGGAAGCTGGCGCTGGTGGCGCAGCGCCAGGCCGGCACGGCGCTGCTGGACAGCTATTCGCACGAGCGCATCGCCGCCTTCCACATCAACGCCGAGAGCGCGATGCGCAGCACCGAATTCATGTCGCCGCCCTCGCGCGGCTTCGACCTGCTGCGCGAGGCCGCGCTGTCGCTGGCCGAGCGCCACCGCGGCATTGCCCAGCTGGTGAACCCGCGCCAGACCGAGGCCGTGCGCTACGCGGGCTCGCCCCTGTCCACGCCCGACGCGCAGCCCATGCCCGGCCCCGGCCCTGGCGAGGCCATGCCCGACCGGCCGCTGGCCGCGGGCCATCTGCTCGACGCACTGGGCACGGGCTTCAGCCTGCTGTGCGACGCGCAGGACGCTGCACTGGTCGCCGAGATCGCCGATGCCGAACGCCGCAGCGGGCTGCGGCTGGCCCGCATCCGGCCGCAGGCGCCCGGCTGCACGCTGCTGCGCCCGGACGGCCATGTCGCGGCGCGCTGGCCCGGCCTGCCACCACCCGGCGCGCTGGCCGCCGCACTGTGCCGCGCCGCCTGCATCCACCACGAGGAGACCACCGCATGAACACCGTCTACGACCCCCTGCCTGCGGCACTGGCCGCGTGCCCGCCGCACATCGGCGCGCCCGAATGGCAGGCCCGGCTGCAACTGGCCGCCTGCTACCGCATCTTCGACCTGTGGGGCTGGAGCGAGGGCATCTACAACCACATCTCGCTGCGCGTGCCGGGGCCGGCGCACCACTTCCTGATCAACCCCTTCGGCCTGCACTACAGCGAGGTCACGGCCAGCAACCTTGTGAAGTTGGACCTGGACGGCCGCGTGCTCAGCGACAGCGCCTGGCCCGTGAACCCGGCCGGCTTCACGCCGCACGCCACGCTGCACCGGCACCTGCCCGGCGCGCTGTGCGTGATGCACACGCACACCACGGCGGGCATGGCGGTGGCCTG
This sequence comes from Pseudorhodoferax sp. Leaf267, assembly GCF_001422405.1. Lineage (GTDB taxonomy): Bacteria > Pseudomonadota > Gammaproteobacteria > Burkholderiales > Burkholderiaceae_C > Pseudorhodoferax. Next base: position 145,590 of record NZ_LMMV01000026.1, on the reverse strand, counting down.
CAGCGCCGAGGGCCTGTCGATCAGCAACTTCTACGCGGCCCAGCTCAGCGACCGCGTCGCTTACCACGACTTCGAGGGCATCACGCTGCATGCCGACGAAGGCCCGCGCCTGCTGGCCAGCGTGGGCGCCTGCCAGGCCGTGGTCCTGCGCAACCATGGCCTGCTGGTGTGGAGCGAGACGCTGCCCAAGGCGCTGTACACGCTGTGGGCGCTGCAGCGTGCCTGCGAGGTGCAGGTGGCCGGCGCCGCGCTGGGCCCGCGCCAGCCGATCTCCGAGGCCGTGCGCCAAGGCTGCGTGGAGGATGCGCGCCGCTTCCTGCGCGGCGATGCCATGGGGCAGGACCTGTTCGCCGCCATGCTGCGGCGCATCGACCGGATGGACCCCTCATGGAAGCAATGAACACCGTCGCCCTGCAGGCCGATGCGCGCGACCGCCTGTACGCGGCCTGCGCCCAGGCCATCACCGCAGCCGGCCCGGCGCGCGAGTCGCTGTTCCTGGCGCGGCTGGCACTGCTGCTGATGGAGCAGGTGGGCGACGAGGCGCGCTGCCGCCAGGCGCTGGACGAAGCCCTGCACGCGCTGCCCCAGCCATCGCTGTCCGCGCTGGACCCGGGCGGCTGAGGGCTTCGTCCAGCCCGAGGAACGCCTGCATGCGTGCCAGTTCTTCGGCCAGCCCGGCGCGATACGCCGCACTGCGCGGCGCGCTGCCCGCGGTGTAGCCGAAGCTGGCCACCAGTTCCCCGCCCACCACCGACAGGTTGCCCCAGCCGATGACCTGTTCGTGCCACAGCAGCGGCAGCGCGTAGTAGCCCAGCACGCGCTTGGGCGCGGGGGTGTAGGCCTCGAAGCGGTAGGCCCAGTTCCAAAACAGCTCGAAGCGGCGACGGTCCCAGACCACGGGGTCGAAGGGGGTGAGCAGGCGCACGGCGGCGTCGGGCTGCCAGCGCCTGGCGGCCGGGTTGTCGGCGGCCGGCCAGTACCAGTCCACGCCGTCGACGCGGGCCATAGCCAGGCGTTGCCGCGCGCGCGCCAGCGCGGCTGCGCGCTCGGCCGACCACTGCGGCGTGCCGCCGCGCAGCAGATGGCTCAGCAACTGGCCCAGGCTGGCGGCCGGCAGGGGCGCGTACTTGGCGACGATCAGGTCCAGCAAGGCATCGACGCGCGCGGCCGGCAGCGGCGCCAGCGCCTCGGCCGCCACGCCGTCGCGCGCCGCGTAGACGCGCGTGCCGCCGTCGCGCCGCACCACGCGCAGCAGGCCGCCGTAGTGCATGGCGTCCAGCAGCTGCGTGCTGGCGTTGGAGCTGCCGCCGAACCAGTTCCTGGCCTTGCCGTGCGCGAAGTGCGCGTCGACCTCGCGCGGGTGCACGGCGCCGCGTGCGCGCACGAACTCCAGCACGGCCGCGGCCTGCCGTGTGCGCTCGGCCGTCCAGGCCTGGCGCGGCGTGCGCGGGTGCATCAGCGCCGCATGCGCGCGCGGCAGGAAGCCGTAGTTGACGAAGAAATCCTCCTCGATGCCGAGCCGGCCGTAGCGCCGCTCCAGGTCGCCCGCGCGGTAGCCGGCCACGCGGTGGCGCAGCGTGAGGTCCTGCGCGCGCGCCGGGGCGCGGATCGGGTCGGCCTGCACGAAGCCCAGCCGGGTGATGGCGCGCGGCAGCGTGGTGGGCTTGAACAGGGTGCGCGCGATGGCGTAGCGGCGCAGGGTGGCAAGGGTCAAAGGCGCGGGCATGGCGCCATCATCCCAGGCCGGCCTGTGGATGCGCGCTCGGCTGGCACGGCTTGCCGCGCACGGCCGGCGCGCCGCGCATCAGATTGCCTTCATCTTCGGCCTGTCCAATGCAGCCATGCAGCGACAGGCGCTGCACTTTCATCTCAACCCCAAGGAGTTTCACCATGCGTTCCATCCGCCTCATCGCCCTGCCCCTCGCCGTCGCCACGGCCTTCGCGCTGCCTCTGGCCTATGCCCAACCCGCCCCCGGCTACACCGGCCCCAGCGCCGCCGCGGCCACCCCGGCGCCGGCCCAGGGCCAGGCCAGCGGCTACACCGGCCCTAGCTCGGTGCAGCTCGTGACCGTCAAGCAGCTGCTGGACACCGGCAAGGACGACCAGCACGCCCGCCTGCAGGGCCGCATCGTCTCGCACGACGGCGACGACAAGTACACGTTTGCCGACGACACGGGCCGCATCACGGTGGAGGTCGACGCCAAGCGCTTCCCGGCCGGCCAGACGGTCAGCGCCGAGCAGCGCGTGGAGCTGCTCGGCGAGTTCGACAAGGGCCTGCGCAAGACCGAGTTCGAAGTGGACCGGCTGACGCTGGTGCGCTGAGCGGCACCATCGCCGCCGCGCGCACGGACGCGGCGGCGGCTGACAGGCAAGGCCGCTGCACCGCGTCACCATGCCGCACCCCCTTCCAGAAAGACCCAGATGCACAAAATCCTGATCGCCCTTGCCACGTCGCTCACGCTGCTGGCCGCCGTCCCCGCCAGTGCCCAGGTCGGCAAGGCCGCCTCGGAGGCCACGGACGCGGCCAAGCACAAGCTCGACGAGAAGCGCGCCGACAGCGAGGCCAAGAAGAGCGGGCCGGTCGGCAAGGCGGTGAACAACGTGAAGTCGGGCTACCACAAGAACCGCGCCAAGGCCTCGGCCAACAAGGCCAAGAAGTCGCTGAAGAACGCGGTCTGACGCGTTGACCCCGCCGCGCACGGCCGCCGCACGGCCGGCCCGTGCGAGCATCGCGCGCTTGCCCGACCTGCGCCAGCTCACCCGCCAGTTTCCGCGCACCGGCCGCGTGCAGGCCATCCTGCTGCGGCCGGGCCGCGACATCCCCGTGCGCAGCGTCGACCATGCCGTGGCGGTGCAGGACCGCGGGCTGGAGGGCGACCGCAGCGCCAAGGCGGCTGCCACGCGGCCGGGCGGGCACAAGCGCCAGGTCACGCTGCTGCAGGCCGAGCACCTGCCGCTGATCGCTGCCTGGACCGGGCGCGACGCGCTCGATGCGGCCGTCCTGCGCCGCAATCTCGTGATCTCCGGGCTGAACCTCCTGGCCGCACGCACGCTGTTCGCGGACCAACCGCTGCACATCCACATCGGCCCGCAGGTGGTGCTGCTGGCCACCGGGCCCTGCGATCCCTGCTCCAAGATGGAGGCGGCCCTGGGGCCGGGCGCCTACAACGCGCTGCGCGGCCATGGCGGGCTCACGGCGCGCGTGGTGGCCGGCGGCGACATCCAGGTCGGCGATGCGGTCCACGTGGCAGTCGCAGGCGCCTGAAACACACCCACGGGCGCCCCGGAATGGCAGCGGCGACAAAATCGGCTGCATGCACTCCATGACACCGTTCCCCGCACGCCGCGCCAGCCTGCTGGCCCTGGTGGCCGCCGCGCTCGCAGGCTGTGCCAGCGCACCGCCCACACCCCCCGCGCCCACGGCTGCAGCCCCTACCGCACGACCGGCACCACCGGCAGCGCCCGTGGCGCCCGCCGCGGCTGCGCCTGCGGTGGCGCCCTTGCCGGCCGAAGCCGCCGTCGCGCAGGACTTCGCGCGCTGGATCGCCGAGTTCTCCACCAGCGCGCGCGCCGCCGGCATCAGCGACGCCACGCTGCACAGCGCGTTCGACGGCGTGCAGTACCGCCCGCGCGTGGTCGACTCCGACCGCGCCCAGCCCGAGTTCACACGCACGGTGTGGGAATACCTGGACACGGCCGTCTCGCCGCAGCGCGTGGCGCGCGGGCAGGACAAGCTGCTCGAGGTGCGCCGCGAGGCCGACGCCGCCGCCGCGCGCTACGGCGTGCCGGCCGGCATCCTGGCCGCGATCTGGGGCATGGAGAGCAACTACGGCACGCACTACGGCGACATCCCGACCATCGACGCGCTGGCCACGCTGGGCTTCGAGGGCCGGCGCGCCGACTGGGCGCGCGGGCAGCTGCTGGCGGCGCTGAGGATCCTGCAGAACGGCGACATCGCCCGCGCGCGCATGGTGGGCTCGTGGGCTGGCGCGATGGGCCAGACGCAGTTCCTGCCGTCCAACTTCCTGGCCTACGCGGTGGACGCCGATGGCGACGGCCGGCGCGACATCTGGGGCAGCATGGCCGACGTGATGGCCTCGACCGCGAACTTCCTGGCGCGCTCGGGCTGGCAGGCCGGCGAGCCCTGGGGCACCGAGGTGCAGCTGCCGGCCGGCTTCGACTACGGGCGCGCCGACGAGGCGCTGCGCCAGCCCAGCGCGCAGTGGGCGGCCGAAGGCGTGCAGGGGCTGAACGGTGCGCCGCTGCCCAGCCTGGCCGAGGCCACCATCTTGCTGCCGGCCGGCGCCCGTGGGCCGGCCTTCCTGGTCGGCGCCAACTTCCGCACCATCCTGCGCTACAACAATTCGACCAGCTACGCGCTGGCCGTGAGCCTGCTGTCGCAGGCCCTGACCGGCGGCCCGGGCGTGCAGGCGCCCTGGCCGCGCGAGATGCCGGCCATGGGGCGCAGCCAGCTGCGCGCGCTGCAGGAGGCGCTGAACGTGCGCGGCTTTGCCAGCGGCACGCCCGACGGCGTGATGGGGCCGGCCACGCGCAGCGCGATCCGCAACTACCAGCGCAGCGCCGGGCTGCCGGCCGACGGCTACCCCACGCCCGAGCTGCTGCGCGGGCTGCAGGCGCCGTAGCGCCAGGCGCTGTCCGAAACCAACCAGCGATCCGGGCGATCCGCACATTCCGCGGCGCCGGGCGTCTTGCGAGCCGCATGAGGGGGGGCCAGAACCTGGGAGGCCCGGCCTTCGGCGTGGCCGAGCTGCGCACGGCCTCCATGACGCACGAGGCGATCGCGACGCGGCTGGGCTACAGCGACGCGGCGAATTTCCGCCACGCGTTCATCCGCCGGACGGGCAGGAACCCGTCGGAATTGCGGGGCATGCGGGTCTTACGGCGCCGGCTGGCGCGCCGCCAGCGTGTCGAAGTCCGCCGCGTCGTGCCGCTCGGGCAACTGGCTGGCCGGCTGGCCCCAGGTGCGGTTGACCATGCGGCCGCGCTGGGCGGCCGGGCGTTGCGCGATGGCGGCCGTCCAGCGCTGCACGTGCGCATAGTCCTGCACCTGCAGGAACTCGCCGGCTTCGTACAGCAGGCCCTGGGCCAGCGCGCCGTACCAGGGCCAGATGGCCATGTCGGCGATGGTGTAGTCGTCGCCGACCAGGTAGCGGTGGTCGGCCAGGTGCCGGTCCAGCACGTCGAGCTGGCGCTTGGCCTCCATCGCGTAGCGGTCGATCGCGTATTCGATCTTGGTCGGCGCGTAGGCGTAGAAATGGCCGAAGCCGCCGCCCACGAACGGCGCGCTGCCCATCTGCCAGAACAGCCAGGACAGGCACTCGGCGCGCGCCGCGCCGCCGGCCGGCACGAAGGCGCCGAACTTCTCGGCCAGGTACAAGAGGATGGCGCCGGACTCGAACACGCGCACGGGCGTGGCGCCGCTGCGGTCCCACAGCGCGGGAATCTTGGAGTTCGGGTTGGCCGCGACGAAGCCGCTGCCGAACTGCTCGCCCTCGTTGATCTTGATGAGCCAGGCGTCGTACTCGGCGCCCGCGTGGCCCAGCGCCAGCAGCTCTTCGAGCAGCACCGTGACCTTGACGCCGTTCGGCGTGGCCAGCGAATACAGCTGCAGCGGGTGGCGGCCGACCGGCAGGTCCTTCTCGTGCGTGGCGCCGGCAATGGGCCGGTTGATGTTGGCGAAGCGGCCGCCGCTGGCCTTGTTCCAGGTCCAGGCCGAGGGCGGTGTGTAGGGGGAAGCGTCCGTCATGCAGGGATCTCCAGGGGTGTGTGCGGGCCAGGGCGCGAGGGCCGGGCGACTATACGGGCGGGTCGTTTTCCGTGCAGGCGCAGGCCTGCCTCCCGCACAATGCCGCACCCCCCACGACACGGCACGACCACCCGCATGACCCAGCTCAGCCAGCACCAGAACGACTTCGACTCCGCGCCCGTGCAGCGCCTGCGCGACGACCTGGCCCTGGCGCTGCGCGCGGCCGCGCACCACGGCCTGGCCGAGGGCGTGTGCAACCACTTCAGCATCGAGCTGCCGGACGGCACGGGCCGCTTCCTGCTGAACCCGCGCGGCCTGCTGTGGAGCGAGGTGCAGGGCGACGACATCGTGCTGGTCGACGGCGAAGGCAACGCGCTGGCCGGCCGCCATGCGGTCGAGCCCACGGCCATGTTCATCCACGCCGCCATCCACCGGCTGTGCGGCCAGGCCTGCGTGCTGCACACCCACATGCCCTATGCCACGGCGCTCACGCTGACGAGCGACCGGCTGCTGGACACCACGCTGTCGCAGAACGCGATGCGCTTTCACGGCCGCGCCGCAGCCGACACGCACTACAACGGCCTGGCGCTCGACGCGTCCGAAGGCGAGCGCATCGCGCGGGCCATGGGTGGCGCCGACGTGGCCTTCCTCGGCAACCACGGCGTGGTGGTCTGCGGCGCGCGCATCGACCACGCCTACGACGACCTGTACTACCTGGAGCGTGCCTGCATGGCCCAGGTCATCGCCCAGTCCACGGGCCGCGCGCTGGTGCCGGTGGACGCCGCGATCGCGCTGCAGGTGCGCGACCAGACGCTGGGCGAGCGGTTGCAGTCCGAGCTGTTCTTCGAAGCCTTGCGGCGCACGCTGTGAGCTATTCTCGCCGGCCGCTTGCGGCGCCCGCGCGCCGCTCCTTTCCAGTTCTCACTTGTTGGATGCCCCCATGACCCGCCCCACGCTTCTCGCCCTGGCCGCCGCCGCCCTCGTCACCAGCCTGGCCCTGGCCCCTGCCGCACAGGCCGGCCCGCGGCTGGACAGGATCATGGACAGCAAGCTGATCCGCGTCGGCACGCCGGGCGACTACCGGCCGTTCGCGATCAAGACCGATGCGGGCTATTCGGGCCACGACGTCGACGTGGTGGAAGCCATGGCCAAGGAGCTGGGTGTGAAGGTCCAATGGGTGCCCACGAGCTGGCCCAACCTCATGAAGGACCTGCAGGCCGACAAATTCGACGTGGCCGTGGGCGGCATCACGCGCAACGTGAACCGCATCCGGCTGGTCGGCATGCTGCCGGGCTACGCGCCCTTCGGCAAGGTCGCACTGGTGCGCAGCGCCGACAAGGCGAAATTCGCGACGGCCGCCGACCTGAACAAGCCCGAGGTGCGCGTGATCAAGAACCCGGGCGGCACCAACGAAGCCTATGTGCTGGAGAACCTGAAGGCCGCCCAGGTCGCCACGCACGACAAGAACGCCGAGATCCCGGCGCTGATCGCCGAGGGCAAGGGCGACGTGATGATCACCGAGACCTTCGAGGCGCTGCATTACAGCCGCGTCGACCCACGCCTGCACGCGGCCTTCATCGACGCACCGCTCACGCCACGCAGCACGCTGGGCTTCATGCTGCCCGTGGACGATGCCGACTACACGCGCGTGATGGGCTTCGTGTGGGGCCAGGTCGACGCACGCGGCGGGCTCCAGCAGGCTGCCGACAAGTGGCTCAAATAGCGCCTGCCCACGTCGTCATCATTGGCTGCGGCTTCGCCGGTACCAGCGCGCTGTGGCAGCTGGTGGACCGCCACCCCGTGCGGCGCATCACGGTCTTCGAGGCCAGCGGCGTGTTCGGCCCGGGCTACCCCTACCGGCTCGACGACTGCGCCGACTACCTGATCAACAACACCACGGGCACCATGTGCCTGGTGCCCGGCCACCGGCGCGCGTTCCTGGACTGGCTGGCCGGCCAGCAGCGCGCCATCGACCCGCGAGGCCACCTGCCGCGCCGCGAGTTCGGCCGTTTTCTGGCCGACACGGTGCGGGCCGCGCAGACCAGCGCGGCCATCAAGGGCATCCAGGTCGAGCTGATCGGTGCCGAGGTGACGGGCCTGCAGGAGCCGGCGCACGGCGGCGTGCGCGTGCAATGGCACGGTGGCGAGGTGGCCGCCGATGCGGCCATCCTGACCACAGGCCGCTGCCCGGACCGCCAGGCCGCGCCCAGAGCGCCGGCCGGCGCGGGCGCCGTCTACGTGCTTGCGCACATCGGCGGCGATGCGCTCGATGACTTGCCGCTGGACGCCACCTGCCATGTGCTGGGCGCATCGCTGAGCGCCTACGACATCGTGAACCGCCTGTTCGCGCCGCGCACGGGCTGCAGCTTCGTGCGCGATGCGGCCGGCGTGCTGCAGTACCGGGCCGGTCCCAACGCGCGGCAGGTGGTGCTGTGCTCGCGCTCGGGCCGGCTCAAGAAGATGCACAGCCGCACGCCGCTGCCGATCCGGCGCACGCGGCTGGTGGCGCCGGTGCTGGCCGGCCTGGCCCGCCAGGGCGGGCTGACGCTGGCCGCGATCCAGGCCCTGGTCGACGAGGAGGCTGCGGCCCACGGCCAGGCCGTGGACTGGCCGCAGGTGCTGGCGCCCTACGCGAACTGCGACAGCGCCGAGGCCGTGAACCGGCATGCCGGCGCCCTGCTGGCCGCCGACATCGCGGCGGCCAGTGGTGGCGACGGCGCGAACTTCCTGGCCGACCTGGCGGACAACGCGCAAGACCTGCTGTGGCAGGTGTTCGCGCAGGGCTGGCTGCGCCCCGACCAGCAGCGCCTGTACCGCACGCACGTGGAGTCGGCCGTGTTGACCTATGCCGCCACCTGCCCGATCCCGACCGCCGAACGCCTGCTGGCCCTGCACCGTGCGGGCCGGCTCGTGGTGCGCACCGGCGTGCACGGCGTGGCGCTGCAGCCCGATGGCAGCGCCTACACCATCGCCCACCGCTTCGGCCTGGAGCAGGCGCGGGTGCTGGTCAACGCCACGGGCGCCGTGGACCGCCGTGTCGCCAGCCCGCACCAGGGCGCGCTGCTCGCATCGCTGCACGCACAGGGGCTGGCGCAGCCCTATCGGCTGGACGGCGAGGTGTCCGACGGCGTCGCGGTCGACCTGCAGACGTTCCGCCTGGACGGCAGCCGCTGCACCTATGCCGCCAACATGCTGCTGTGGGGCCCGGCGTTCTTCACGAGCTCGGCGTTCACGATGGCCAGCGTGGTCGAACAGTTGCTGGCGGGCCTGTTCGCCGCGCATCCGGTCAGCCCTTCATCAGCGCCACCGCTCCCGAGAAACTGAAGAACGCCGCCGCCGTCGACCACAGGATGATGCGCGCGACGCGGCCGGTATCGGCGCCGAAGCGCTCGGACAGCAGCGACACGTTGCTGGCGCTCGGCAAGGCCGCGGTCAGCACGATGACCACCAGCGCGAACGGCGTGAGCGGCAGGCCGAGCTGGATCGCCGAGGCGCCGACCAGCAGCACCAGCAGCGGGTGCAGCACCAGCTTGACCAGGGCGACCGGCACCACGTCGCGCAACGGCGGCGCCGCGTGGTGGCCGCGCGCGGCCAGCATCTGCGAGCGCGCCAGCACCGTGCCGATGGTGAACAGCGCCACAGGCGAGGCCGCGTCGGCCAGCAGGCCCAGCGTGGCGCCCAGCGGCGGCCACAGCGTGAGCCCCATGGCCTGGCTGGCGATGCCCAGCACGATGGCCCACGGCATGGGGTTCACCACGATGCCGCGCAGCGCCTTGCCGGCCGCCTGGCGCGCGCCGGCACTGCCCGCGCCGTCCAGCCGCGACAGCGCGATGCACAGCGACGAGATCACCAGCATGTCCACCAGCAGCGTCACGATCATCGGCCCGGCGGCCGAGGGGCCCAGCAGCTCCACCAGCAGCGGCACGCCCATGAAGCCGGTGTTGGGGAACGCGCCGACCAGGGCGCCGAAAGCCGCGTCGTTCCAGCGCACGCGCCGGTTCAGGCTGGCCGCCACGATGAAGGCCACCATGACCAGGCCGCACAGCAGGTAGACCGTGGCCACGCTCAGGTCCAGCAGCAGCGCCAGCGGCGTGTTGGCGCCGAAGCGGTACAGCATGCAGGGCAGCGCGAAGAACAGCACGAAGCCGTTCAGGCCGGGGATCGCCTCCAGCGGCAGCATGCGCCGCCGCGCGGCCAGGTAGCCGGCCAGGATCAGTGCGAAGAAGGGGAAGGTGACGGACAGGATGGCGAGCACGGGGCGCATTGTCCCCGCGCCATGCGGCCACCCGGGTCGTCGTCAGGCCGCCGGTGCCGCCAGCCTGGGCGCCCAGCCCGCGGCATCGAGCTTGAAGATCGCCATGGCCTGCACCAGGGTCTGGGCCTGCTCGTTCAGACTGGCCGCCGCCGCCGCGCTCTGCTCGACCAGTGCCGCGTTCTGCTGCGTGGCCTGGTCCATCTGCATGACGGCGGTGCCGATCTGCGCGACGCCCTCGCTCTGCTCGGCACTGGCGCTGCTGATCTCTCCCATGATGTCGGTCACGCGCCGGATGGCGGAGACGATCTCGTCCATGGTCGTGCCGGCCCGGGCCACCAGCACCGTGCCCTGCTCCACGCGCTGCACGCTGGCCTCGATGAGCGACTTGATCTCCTTGGCCGCGTCGGCCGAGCGGCCGGCCAGGTTGCGCACCTCGCTGGCCACCACCGCGAAGCCGCGGCCCTGCTCACCGGCCCGCGCCGCTTCCACGGCGGCGTTCAGCGCCAGGATGTTGGTCTGGAAGGCGATGCTGTCGATGACGCTGATGATGTCGGCGATCCGGCGCGAGCTGTCGTTGATGCCCTGCATCGTGTCCACGACCTCGCGCACGACGCTGCCGCCCTGGGACGCCACGGCGCTGGCGCCCTGGGCCAGTTCGTTGGCCTGGCGGGCGCTGTCGGCGTTCTGCCGCACGGTGGAGCTGAGCTGGTCCATCGATGCGGCGGTGGTCTGCAGCGTGCTGGCCTGCTGCTCGGTGCGTTGGCTCAGGTCGGAGTTCCCCTGCGCGATCTCCCCGCTGGCGCTGGCCACGCTCACGGCACTGGCCCGCACGCCGGAGACGACCCGGCCCAGTGCCTGCTGCATGTCGCCCAGGGCGGTCAGCAGCGGCGTGAACTCGTCGCGCTGCCCGTCGTGGGTGTGCGCGCTGAGATCGCCATCGCGCACCCGCTCGGCCACCCCGCGTGACTGCGCGACGCGGCGCTGCAGCACGGCCGAGATGTACCCGGCGAACACGACCAGGCCCACGATGGCGGCGACCACCAGCGAGACCAGCACGCGCGTGGTGGTGGCCGCCTGCGTGCGCACCTGCGCCAGGTCGCCACGCAGTGCTTCTTCCTGCAGCCCGACCAGTTCGGCCACTGCCGCGAGCAGGGCGTTGCGCGCCGGGATGGTGCGGTCGACGAGAAATTCGAAGGCCTCGGCCTTGCGGCCGGCCTGGATCAACTGGAGGTTGGCCTCGCCGGTCTGCCAGAAGCCGGCCACCAGGTCGGTGACCCGCGCGAACTTGGCCTGGTCATCCGGCGACATGGCCCCTGCGTAGGCGGCCAGCGTCTGGTCCATCAGCTTGCGCTTCTCGCCGATGTCGGCAATGGCGGCCGCCATCTCCTGCGGCGTGCGCGCCAGGATGGCATGGCGCAGCTGCAGCGAGACGCGCGTGACGTTGAGCTCGGTTGCCGCCATGCGCCGCAATTGCGGCACCCGCATGCTCTCGGTCCGGGAGGCCAGCTCGGACACGGCCGACATCTTCAGGTGCGCGAACCAGGCGACCGCGGCAAGCGCGGCGGCCAGCACGAAGGCCAGCAGGTACAGGCGACGACCGATGCCGAAGGATGCGCGTGACATGGTGGAAATCCTTGGAGTTCATCCGGGGGAGGAATGTATTCATTTGTCCTGATTTCTGTCAAATGAATTCTTGCATACGTTCAATTTCTGCAATAAGCCTCACGTAAGCCTACCGGTATGATCCCCCGGCCCCGCGCGCAAGCCTTGCGCGCCGCCTTCCCGCCGCAGCCACTCCTTCCCCATGTCATCAGGTCTGAACGTCGCCCAGCAGGAGGCCGTGAACTACGTGCACGGCCCTTGCCTGGTGCTGGCCGGCGCCGGCTCGGGAAAGACGCGCGTGATCACGCTGAAGATCGGCGCGCTGATCAACGCCGGGTTGGAAGCCAAGCGCATCGCCGCCATCACCTTCACGAACAAGGCCGCCGCCGAGATGCGCGAGCGCGCCAAGCACCTGATCGGCCGCGCCGCCAAGGACGTGACGATCTGCACCTTCCACGCCCTGGGCGTGCGCATGGTGCGCGAGGACGGCCACCGCGTGGGCCTCAAGCCCCAGTTCAGCATCCTGGACACCGACGACGTGACCAGCATCCTGAAGGACGCCGGCGGCACCACCGACGCGGCCACGGCCCGCATCTGGCAGTGGACCATCAGCAAGTGGAAGAACATGGGCCTGACGGCCGAGCAGGCCGAGGCGCAGGCCGTGGACGACAACGAGCGCATCACGGCGCGCATCATGGGCCGCTACGAAGAGCGGCTCACGGCCTACCAGAGCGTGGACTTCGACGACCTGATCGGCATGCCGCTGCGCCTGCTGCGCGACCACGCCGAAGTGCGCGAGAAATGGCAGCGCCTGCTGGGCCATGTGCTGGTCGACGAGTACCAGGACACCAACGCCACGCAGTACGAGGTGCTCAAGCTGCTGGTGGGCGAACGCGCGCGCTTCACGGCCGTGGGCGACGACGACCAGTCCATCTACGGCTGGCGCGGCGCCACGCTGGACAACCTGAAGAAGCTGCCGGTCGACTACCCGAACTTGAAGGTCATCAAGCTGGAGCAGAACTACCGCTCCACCAGCGCCATCCTGCGCGCGGCCAACAACGTGATCGGGCCGAATCCCAAGCTGTTCCCCAAGACGCTGTTCTCCGAGCTGGGCGAGGGCGAGCCGGTGCGCGTGATCGATGCCGACAACGAGGAGCACGAGGCCGAGCGCGTGGTGGCGCGCATCCAGTCGCTGCGGGCCAATTCGCAGCACCAGGAGTTCCGCCATTTCGCGGTGCTGTACCGCGCCAACCACCAGGCCAAGCCCTTCGAGAAGGCGCTGCGCAAGGCGCAGATCCCGTACAAGGTGTCGGGCGGACAGAGCTTCTTCGACCGGGCCGAGATCAAGGATTTGTGCGCGTGGTTCCGGCTGTGGGTCAACAACGACGACGACCCGGCCTTTTTGCGCGCCATCACCACGCCCAAGCGCGGCATTGGCCACACCACGCTCGGGCAGATGGGCGTGTACGCCACGCAGTACAAGCTCTCGCTGTTCGCCTCGCTGTTCTCGGCCTCGCTGGGCAGTTTGCTGCCGCGCCGCGCGTTCGAGAGCCTGCAGGAGTTCGGCCGCTACATCAACCACCTGGAGTACAGCGCGCGCCGCACCATGGGCGCCGAGGATGCGCGCGCCTTCATGATGGAGTGGCTCAAAGAGATCGGCTATGAGCAGCACATCTACGACGGCGAGGAGAGCGAGCAGGCCGCGGCCTCGCGCTGGTCCAACGTGATGGACTTCGTGGACTGGATGTCGGCGCGCTGCGGCGGCGAGCTGGACGACGGCGCGGGCGTGTCCAGCAGCACCGAAACCAAGTCGCTCATGGAAGTGGCGCAGACCGTGTCGCTGATCTCCACCATGAGCGAGCGCGAGAAGGACCAGGACCTGGTCGTGCTGTCCACGCTGCACGCCTCCAAGGGCCTGGAGTGGCCGCACGTGATGCTGGTGGGCGTGAACGAGGGCATGCTGCCCTTCAAGCTCGAAGACGACAACGGCCGCCAGCAGGTGGTCAGCGACGAGACCGCGCAGCGCCTGCAGGAAGAGCGCCGCCTCATGTACGTGGGCATCACGCGCGCCCAGCGCACGCTGGCCGTGACCTGGACGCGCAAGCGCAAGAAGGGCCGCGAGATGGTGGCCGCCCTGCCCAGCCGCTTCATCGCCGAGATGGGGCTGGACAAGACCACGGTGAAGGAAGACCCGCGCGAGAAGCTGCGCGCGCTGCGGGCGGAGTTTGCGAAGAAGGCGGCCAGCGCGGCGGCGGCCAACCTGCCATGAAGGCCTTCGCCACCGCGCTGCTGGCGCTGGCCGCGGGCGCCACCCACGCGCAGGACACCCCACCCGCCTGCCCCGCACCGCACGAGCTGCGCGCTGCCCATCTCTACGGCGCCTGGCGTGCCCAGTGGCCCGATGCCCCCGACCGGCCCACCGCCACGCTGCGGCTGGAGCGCCACGAGGAACTGACCGACAGCGTGCGCGGCCGCGTCGAGCGCGACGGCGTCTCGGCCCAGGTGGTCGGCGATGCCAACGACGGCGATTTCACGCTGGAGGAATCGCTGGACGGCCAGCGCATCTCGGCCAACTGGATCGGCGAAGTGGTCGAAGGCTCCTGCGGCAAGGAGATCCGCGGAGTGTGGACGGATGGCAACACCGGCACACAACGCGCGTTCATCCTGCGCCGACAAGGCGGTTGGCAATGAACAATCGCGCCCGCCCGAATTCCCCCATCCACGCACGAGGACACCGCATGCCCCTGCTCCGCATTCCCTTCCTGCTCTCGCCGCTGGCCCTGCTGTTGGGCTGGGCCAGCCAGGCGCAGGCCCAGACCGCCGTGCCGGCCCCTGGCTCCGTGCCGTCGTGGCAGACCTGCGCCGCACAGGCCGGCGACGACGCCGCGCGCCTGCGCTGCTTCGACGCCTGGGCCAGGCAGCAGGCCACGGAGGCCGCGGCCGTCAACGCCCAGGCCGCCGCGCGCACGCCGCAGCAGGGCGCAACGACCAACAAGCCGGCATCCACCGGCGGCACGGCGACCACCGCCGTCGTGGCCGACACGCCGCTGGCCGCGCCCGAGGCGCCCGTGGTCGAGCGCTGCCACGACACGCGCTACTCGGTGCTGTCGCGCGTCTGGGAGCTCGAATCGGGCACCGACTGCGGCGTGCTGAGCCTGCGCGGCTACCGCCCGGTCAGCCTGTCGCTGGCGCAGTCCAGCAGCGTGAACCGCACGCCGGGCACGCCCAACCCGGAAAACCAGTCCACCGAGGTGGAGGGCTACCGCCGCACCGAGGCGCGCATCCAGCTCTCGGTGCGCACCAAGCTGGCCCAGGGCCTGCTCACGCCGCGCGAAGGCGACCGCGTGGACTCGCTGTGGCTGGGCTATTCGCAGCAATCGTTCTGGCAGGTGTTCTCGCCCGAGCTGTCGCGGCCGTTCCGCGCCACCGACCACGAGCCCGAGCTGATCTACGTCTACCCGACCTACGCCGAGCTGGGCAGCTGGCGCCTGCGCTACAGCGGCCTGGGCATCGTGCACCAGTCCAACGGGCAGAACCTGCCACTGTCCCGCAGCTGGAACCGCGTCTACCTGATGGCCGGCGCCGAGAGCAAGGACGAGCGCTTCCGCGTCACGGGCCGCGTCTGGCACCGCCTGAGCGAAGACGCCAAGAGCGACGACAACCCGGACATCACGGACTACATCGGCCGCGCCGAGATCACCGGCGGCTGGACGCTGTCCAACCGCGACAACCTGAGCCTCACGCTGCGCCACCCGCTCAAGACCAACGGCAAGGGCTCGGCCCGCTTCGAGTGGCAGCATGCCCTGGGGCCGCAGGGCGAGGGCTGGCTGCGCAGCGGGCTGCGCCTGCACACGCAGATCTTCCACGGCTACGGCGACAGCCTGATCGACTACAACGTGCGCAAGACCGTCTTCAGTGTGGGCCTGAGCCTGATGGACTTCTGAGGCCGGCGAGCGCCTGGGCAGCCGCGCAGCGCCGCT
This sequence comes from Pseudorhodoferax sp. Leaf267, assembly GCF_001422405.1. Lineage (GTDB taxonomy): Bacteria > Pseudomonadota > Gammaproteobacteria > Burkholderiales > Burkholderiaceae_C > Pseudorhodoferax. The sequence continues at coordinate 129,986 of NZ_LMMV01000026.1, read as the reverse complement.
GCAACTGCTGCACCAGCGAGCGCGCCTGCACCGCCTCGGCCCATTTGCCGCCCTGCAGCATCGGCACGGGCGCCGCATCCGCCGCGCCGGCCGGGCGCAGCAGCACCTGCCAGTCCTCCTCGCCGTCGGCCGTGCGGATCTGCACCTCGGCCCCGGCCAGCGGCAGCTGCGCCGTCGCCTCGGCGCCGCGCCGGCCGGCCGTGACCTGCAGCACGCAGTCGCCGGCCATCGCGTAGCGATAGTGCGCCGCAAGATGCGGCCGGCCGCCCACGCCGTTCAGCGTGGCCAGCAGCTGGGCCACGCTCATGGCCGACTCGTCCAGCAACGGCGCGTCCTCGGTCGGGTAGCCGTCCACGCAGGCGGTCAGCGCCAGCGCGCCGGCCAGCACGAAGGCATGGAGCATCAGGCGCGCGCCTCGGGCTCGGCCGCGGCCTCGACGGCCGGGCCGGTGCCCACCTCCAGCCGCATGGCCAGCACCTTGTCGATGGTCTTGCCGTCCATGTCGACGATCTCCAGGCGCCAGCCTTCCCACTCGGCGGTGTCGGCCACCTTGGGCAGCCGGCCCGACAGCAGCATCAGCATGCCCGACAGCGTGTGGTAGCGGCCGCGCTCCTCCTCGGGCACGGCGGCCAGGTTCAGCCGGTCCTTCAGCTCCGGCACGGGAATGTGGCCGTCCAGCAGCCAGCTGCCGTCCTCGCGCTGCACGGCCCAGGACGTTTGCGGGTCGCGCGGCTGGAACTCGCCGGTGATGGCCTCGATCAGGTCCTGCAGCGTGACGATGCCCTGCACCTCGCCGTACTCGTCGATCACGAAGGCCATGTGCATGTCGGTGGAGCGGAAGTTGTCCAGCAGCTCCATGCCGGTCAGCGTCTCGGGCACGTACAGCGGCTCCTGCATGGCCTGCAGGCCCAGGTCGCGGTTGCCGTCGCGCAGCGCGCGCGACAGCCACTGGCGCGCGTTGAGGATGCCCACGACGTCGTCCAGCCCGCCGCGCACCACCGGGAAGCGCGCATGGTCGCTGGCCTCGATGCGCGCCAGGTTCTCCTCGAACGGCAGGTTCACGTCCAGCGTGACGACGTCGCTGCGCGGCACCATCAGCGACACGATCTGCCGGTCGTCGAGCCGGAACACGTTGCGCACCATGTCGTGCTCGTGCGACTCGATGACGCCGGCCGTCGTGCCCTCGGCCAGCATGGCGTGGATCTCCTCGGCCGTCACGGGGTTGGGGTTGCCGTCCTTCACGCCCAGCATGCGCAGCAGGCCCTGGGTGGAGATGGTCAGCAGCCGCACGAAGGGCTTGGTGGCCGTGGCCAGCAAATCGATCGGCCGGGCGATCAGGCGCGCCAGGGTTTCCGGGTGCGTCTGGCCCAGGCGCTTGGGCACGAGCTCGCCCGCGACGATGGAGACGTAGGTGATCAGCACGACCACCAGGCCGGTCGCGCCATAGCCGCTGTAGGGCGCGGGCACGCCCAGCTCGGTCAGCCAGGCGGCCAGCGGCTGGGCCAGTGCGGCCTCGCCGACGATGCCGTTCAGCACGCCGATGGAGGTGATGCCGATCTGGATCGTGGACAAAAAGCGCGTCGGGTCTTCGCCGAGCTTGATGGCGGCCGCGGCCGCCGCATCGCCTTCGTCCACGAGCTTTTGCAATCGCGCGCGGCGCGCAGTGACCAGTGCGATCTCCGACATCGCGAACATGCCATTGATCAGGACCAAGGCCAGGAGAACAAGAATTTCCACAGAACACCCGAAGGAAAGAAAAGAAGGTCGCGCTGCATGCAGCGGCCCCGGCCGCCATGGCAGGGGAAAGGAAGGCGCAAAGGCCCGCGCAGGGCGCGCGGCAGGGGGCGGCTCAGGCGCCCAGGATGGGAGGGCGGCGCAGCCCGTCCAGATAGGGCGGCGGCCCGGCCTGGGCCAGCGGCACGTCGGGCCGGATCGGCAGGCCGGCCGCGCCGGTGGCGCCGGGCTGGCACAACAGGCCGACCAGGTCGGCCAGCAGCTGGATCGGGAGGTCGTCGAGGTGGTGGTCGTCCAGCGAGCCGCCGGCGCTGGCGCGTGCGTCTGCCAGCGCAGTGCCGGCCTGTGCGGCGAGCACGTGTTCGGCCAGGCTTTCCGAGGTGAGGGAGGCGGCCTCGGTCTGTGCCGCGAAGCCCATCCAGGCCATCACGATGGCAAGGAAGAAGGCAAGGGCCCGGGAACGCATAAGGGCGCGATTCTAGGTGCGGGCCGCAAACCCCTGTGCCGGCGGGCCTTGCGCGGCCCTGTCAGCCGCGCGCCGGGGCGCCGAACTTGCCGTGCGGCAGGCTGTCCAGTCGCGCGAACATGCGCCGGCAGTAGCCGCGCACGGACAGGCACTTGTTGATCTCGTCCACCGGCAGCGGGCCGGAGACGACCACGATGTCGTTGGCGCTCTCCTGCGCGCCGGCGGCCCGCAGCCGGCGCCGCGCACCCATGGCCCAGGAGTGGATGCGCGCCGGGTTGCCGTGCTGGTGCAGGTGGCCGGTGCTGGCGTCGAAGGCCAGCGCCACGGTGTCGGTCTTCAGCTTGAGCTGGTGTTCACCGGTGAGCTGGCTGGCTGGCGTGCCCATGTCGTACAGGTAGTAGCTGCCGGCCTTCAACTGGTACTGGAGATCCATGCGGTGTCCTTTCGGGGAGCATCTTGCAAGGGCTTGCTGCCTGCAAAAGCCGCGCAACGGCGGCCATCGCGTCCAGTTCGCGATTCTGCGCCGCAATGTGCGCGCTGTTCAGCGGGGCAGACCCCGACAATCGCCACATGCCTGCATCCAATCCTTCGGACACCGACTTCGCGCGGTTGCCCCTGTCCCCCGCCGACCTGCACAACCTGGCCCAGCTGGGCTACGAGCGCATGACGCCCATCCAGGCGGCCAGCCTGCCCCCCGCGCTGGAGGGCCGCGACCTGATCGCCCAGGCCGAAACCGGCAGCGGCAAGACCGCCGCCTTCGGCCTGGCGCTGCTGGCCCGGCTCAACCCGCGCTTCTTCGGCGTGCAGGCCATGGTGCTGTGCCCCACGCGCGAGCTGGCCGACCAGGTCACGACCGAGCTGCGCCGCCTGGCCCGTGCGCAGGACAACATCAAGACCGTGACCCTGTGCGGCGGCGTGCCGCTGCGCAACCAGACCGCCAGCCTGGAACACGGCGCCCACATCGTGGTCGGCACGCCGGGCCGCATCATGGACCACCTGGACCGCGGCCATTTGCAGCTCGAAGGCCTGCGCACGCTGGTGCTCGACGAGGCCGACCGCATGCTGGACATGGGCTTCAACGACGACATCGTGAAGGTGGCCAGGCAATGCCCGGCCGACCGCCAGACACTGCTGTTCTCGGCCACGTATCCCGAGGGCATCGCGCAGTTGTCCAAGCAGTTCCTGCGCAACCCGCTGACCATCAAGATCGAGGCCAAACAGGACCTGCGCCACATCACACAGCAGTGGTACGAGGTGAAGGAGGACGACCGGCTGGACGCCGTGGTGCGCCTCTTGCGCCACCACAAGCCCGACAGCGCGCTGGCCTTTTGCAACACCAAGCAGCAGTGCCGCGACCTCCTGGCCGTGCTGCGGGGCCACGGCTTCGCCGCACTGGCGCTGTACGGCGAGCTCGAGCAGGTCGAGCGCGACCAGGTGCTGGTGCGCTTTGCCAACCGCAGCGCCACCGTGCTGGTGGCAACAGACGTGGCCGCACGCGGGCTGGACATCGCGCGCCTGGCGGCCGTGGTCACAGTCGAGGTGACGCCCGACCCCGAGGTCCACGTGCACCGCATCGGCCGCACCGGCCGCGCCGGCGAGAAGGGCCTGGCCCTGAACCTGGCCAGCATGGACGAGATGGGCCGCGTGGGCCGCATCGAGCTGCTGCAAGGCCAGCCGACGAAATGGGACAAGCTCGATGCCTTGACGGACGACGGCCAGCCGCCCGCCCTGCCCCCGATGGCCACGCTGCAGATCCTGGGTGGCCGCAAGGAGAAGATCCGCGCCGGCGACGTGCTGGGCGCGCTGACCGGCGAGGCCGGCTTCACGCGCGAGCAGATCGGCAAGATCGATGTGAACGAGTTCTCCACCTACGTGGCGGTGCAGCGCCAGCTGGCCCACGACGCCGTGCGCCGGCTCAACGCCGGGCGCATCAAGGGCAAGAGCGTGAAGGTGCGGCTGCTCGAAGACTGAAGCTCACGCCGCCAGGCCGGCCAGCACCGAGTCCAGCCGCTCGACCAGCAGGTCGGCGTGTTCCCGCGTGAACACCAGCGGCGGGCGGATCTTCAGCACATGGGCCTGCGGGCCGGTGGCGCTCAGCAGCACCTGGCGCTGGCGCAGGCCGTTGACCACCTGGGCAGCCTGGGCCGTGGCCGGCGCGCGCGTCGCGCGGTCGGTGACGAGTTCCACGCCGATGAACAGGCCGGCCCCGCGCACCTCGCCGACCAGCGCGTGGCGCTGGCCCAGCGCGGCCAGGCGTTCGCGCAGGTAGGCGCCCACGTGCAGGGCGTTGCGCTGCAGGTCGTGTTGCTGGATCACGTCGAGCACGGCCGCGGCCGCCGCCATCGAGACCGGGTTGCCGCCGAAGGTGTTGAAGTAGCGGCACGCCTTGCCGAAGGCCTGCATCACCTCGGGCCGCACGGCCAGGCCGGCGACCGGGTGGCCGTTGCCCATGGGCTTGCCCAGGGTCACGATGTCGGGCACCACGCCATGGCGCGCAAAGCCCCAGAAGGCCTCGCCCGTGCGGCCGAAGCCGGGCTGCACCTCGTCGGCGATGAACACGCCCCCGGCCGCGCGGATGGCGTCCACAGCCTCGCCCAGCAAGCCGGCCGGGCCGGTGAAGATGCCGTCGCTGGAGAACACGGTATCGACCAGCAGCGCGGCGGGCTGCAGGCCATGGGCCTGCAGGTCGGCGATGGCTGCGCGCACGCCGTCGGCGAAGCGGCGGCCGGCCTCGGCATCGCCGCCCGCGGGCGCGTCCACCAGGCGCACGTGCTCGCCGATGCGCACGAACTGCCCGAGCGAGGGCGAGGCGCAGGCGATGGCCGCGGTCACGCCGTGGTAGGCGAAGCGCGTGACGATGAGGCCGGTGCCGCCCGTGTGCGCGGTGGCGATGCGCATGGCCAGGTCGTTGGCCTCGCTGCCCGTGCAGGTGAAGGTGGCATGGCCGAGCGCGGCCGGCATGGTGGCCAGCAGCCGCTCGGCGTAGTCGAGGATGCCGTCGTGCAGATAGCGCGTGTGCGTGTTGAGCACGGCCGCCTGGCGCGCAATGGCCTGGACCACCTCGGGCCGGGCATGGCCCAGCGGCACCACGTTGTTGTAGGCGTCCAGCCAGGGCGTGCCGGCTGCGTCGAAGAGCCACACGCCCTCGCCGCGCACGGGGTGGAAGGGCTCGTCGTAGAACAGCCGGTAGGCCGGGCCCAGCAGGCGGGCGCGGCGGGCCAGGAGGTCGGCGGTGTCAGGCATCGAGGGGCTCCGGTGTGCGGCAGGCGGCGTGGATGGCGTCCTGCACCTGCTCGGGCGTGAGGGCGGCGCAGGCCTGCAGCCGCGCCCAGGAGACGGCGTTGTTGCGCATCAGGTAGTCGGCATTGCCCGGTTGGCGCGCGGCGCGCCAGCCGCTGATGGCGACCACCATCGCCAGGCGGGCGCGCACCAGGTCGAGCAGGGCGAAGGTCTCGGCCTGCGTCAAGGGCGCCACCGCGTGGTAGTCGGCTGCGAAGCGGGCGATGGTGGCCAGTGCGTCGCCCTGCGCGTCGAGGTGGTAGGAGGCGGCGACGGCCAGGTCGTCCACGAGCGGTGCGTGCACCATGTCGCCGAAGTCCAGGATGCCGGCCACGCACGCCGGCTCGGCGGGGTCGACCAGCAGGTTGTAGAGGTTGAAGTCGTTGTGGATGGCCTGGCGGCGCAGCCCCGCGAGCATGGGCCTGGTGCGCCGCGCGAAGCCGTCGAGCGCGGCCTCGGCCAGCGCGCGGCGCGCCGGGTCGGCCACGTGCACGAGCAGCGGGCGCACGCGGTCGGCGCGCTGGATGTCCCAGGGCAGCTCGCGCGCGGCGGCCGGGTGCTCCAGGCCGGCCAGCGCGCCGTCGAGCCGCGCCAGCATGCGGGCCACGCTGCGGCGCTGCGCGGTCGAGCGCGGCGCCTGCGGCATGGGCAGGCCTTCGAGGTAGCTGAACACGCGGGCCACGCGCGTGCGGCCCTCGGCATCCTCGATCTGCACCGAGGGCGCGCCGTGCCGGTCGGGCAGCAGGCGCTGCACGGGCAGCGTGGCGTCGCTGCGCGCGACATGCAGCAGCGCCTGGGTCTGGAAGTCCGCGACCAGCGGGTCTTCGTCGGGGTGCGAGAGCTTGAGCATGCAGCGCGCGCCGCCACCGGCAGGCTGCAGCAGGAAGTTGGCGTCGCGCTCGCCCGTGAGCGGCTCGAGCCGGCCCGTCAGGCCATACAGGCGCTGCAGCGCTGCGGCTGCCCAGTCGATGGCCACGGGCGCGGGCGGCGCGGTCAGCACGGCCGCCTCGGGCAGGGCTGCGCGGATGGCGGCGTCCAGGTCGTCCATGCTCAGGCCGCCTTCTCGAAGCCGCCCAGCGCGCTGGCCAGGTTCGGCCCCAGGTCTTGCGACAGGTAGCCGCCCTCCTGCACCAGCACGGTCGGCAGGCCCAGCCGCGCGATCTCGCCCAGGATGCGCGCAAAGCCCGGCGTGCTGACGGCCAGCGCCTGGTAGGGGTCGTTCTCGTGTGCGTCCAGGCCCAGGGCCACGACCAGCGCGCCGGGGGCGAAGGCGCGGATGGTGGCGTTCGCCGTCGCCAACGCGGTGAGGAAGCCCTCGTCCTCGGTGCCGCGCGCCAGCGGCAGGTTCAGGTTGTAGCCCAGGCCTTCGCCCTCGCCCATCTCGTGCGCATGGCCCGTGAAGAAGGGCGTGCAGAAATGCGGGTCGCCGTGCAGCGAGATGGTCAGCACGTCCTTGCGGCGCCAGAAGATGCCCTGCGTGCCATTGCCATGGTGCACGTCGATGTCCAGGATGGCCACGCGCGCGTGCCGCTGGCGCAGGTGCTGGGCGGCGATGGCGGCGTTGTTCAGGTAGGTGAAGCCGTTGGCGCGGTCGGCATAGGCGTGGTGGCCGGGCGGGCGGCACAGCGCGTAGGCCGCGCGCTCGCCGTCCAGCACCAGCTGGGCCGCGTGCGTTGCGACATGGGCCGACCAGGTCGCGGCATGCCAGGTGTGGCGGCCGATGGCGCAGGCCATGTCGCCCATGTGGTAGCCGGCCTGCCCGACCAGGCTGTCGGGGTAGGTGAAGGGCTGGCCGGGGAAGGGATGGACGTTGGGCATCACCTCCTCGGACGCGCCGTCCAGCTGCTGCCAGCGCTCCCACACCGTCTCCAGGAAGCGCAGGTACTGCGGCGTGTGGATGGCCGCGCGCGGGCCGGGGCCGTGGTCCTCGGGCGAGACGATCTCGTGGCCCTGGGCGCGCGCCGCGTTCAGCAGCAGCGTGCCGCGCTCGGGCTGCTCGTTGCTGCGCTTCATGCGGCCGCGCACGATGAACTGCTGCGGGTCGTGGCCGACGTGCTGGTCGCTGTAGATGACTTTCATGGGGGCGCTTTCAATACTGAGGTTCGACGGTCCAGCTGATGGGGATCTCGGCCACGCTGGCCGACGCGGGGAGTTCGAGCACGGTGCGGGCGATGCGGGCGATGTCCTCGGGCCGGGTGGCCTGCCGGCGCTGCTCCTCGGGCAGCCAGGCCGCCATGTCGGTGGCCACGAAGCCGGGGCACAGCGCCGTGCAGCGCACGCGCGCCTCGGCCCCGCAGTGGCGGATGCCGTGCGCCAGCGACAGCACGGCGGCCTTGCTCAGCGCATAGAGCGAGGCGTCGGCCGTGCGCACGCGCTTGGCTGCGAGCGAGGCCATGACCAGCACCTTGCCTTCGCGCGCCGCCAGCAGATGCGGCCAGGCCTTGCGCGTGAGGCGCAGCGGCGACTTCACGTTGACTTCCAGCAGGCGGTCGACCTCGTCGTCGTCCGCCTCGATGACCGAGCGCGTGCTGAGCGTGCCGGCGTTGTGCACCAGCGCGTCGATGCCGCCGAAGTCGCGCACGGTGCCGGCCACCCAGTCGGTCTCGCTCTGTTTGTCTTCGGCGTCGAAGCGGTAGACGCGCAGCCGCCCGTCGGCGATGTCCACCGCGCCGCTGCGCGCGCCCAGGCTCACGCGCCAGCCGTGCGCCAGCAGTTCGCGAGCTATTGCCAGGCCGATGCCGCGGTTACCGCCGCTGACCATGGCGACCTTGGCGACAGGGGTCATGGTTTGAACAGGCCGCAGGCGTGGGCCTTGGCGTCTTCGAGATGAAAGCGCAGCGCGTGCTGCACCGCGGCCACGTCGCGCCGCGCCAGGGCATGGGCGATCGGCCGGTGGGTCTCGGCCAGCAGCTTGAGGTCGCCATAGCTGTCCTCGCTGAGCGCGAGGAACATGCGCACCTCGGTCTGCATGTTGTCGAACAGGCGGTGCAGGTAGTCGTTGCCCGACAGCGCGCTGATGGCCAGGTGGAAGTCCAGGTCCAGCGCCACGCGCTCGGCCGTGGCCAGCGTCTCGGCGCGCGCCACCATATCGTCCACGCGCGCATCGAGCGCGGCCAGCTCGGCGTCGCTGGCGTGCTGGCAGGCCAGCGCGGCGCCCAGCAGTTCGAGCTGGATGCGCACCTCGTACAGGTCGTTCACCTGCTTGGCCGAGACCGTGCGCACGGCAAAGCCATGGCGCGGGCGCGACACCAGCAGGCCCAGGCTTTCGAGCCGGCGCGCGGCCTCGCGCACGGGGGCGCGGCTCACACCCATCTGGCGCGCGAGTTCGGCCTCGACGATGCGCTCGCCCGGCGCGATGCGGCCCGCCAGGATGGCCTGCTGCAACTGCGCCTCGACCACGCCGACCAGGTCGGGCACCTGGATCGAGGAGAAGGCGGGGGCGGGCGCGGCTTCCGCGCGGCTGGTGATCATGGTGTCTTTCCTTTGTCTCTCGGGGCACGCGCCAGGTACACGCCGGCCACGGCGATCAGCGCCATGCCGGCCAATGCCATCGCATCGGGCGGGCGCTGGAACCATAGCGTGCTGATCAGCACCGCCAGCAGCAGCTGCACGTAGTTGAGCGGCGCCAGCGTGGCCGCGCCGACACGGCGGAACGCGGCCAGCAACAGCAGCTGGGCGCTGCCGCTCACGGCGCCGCCGGCGATCAGCAGTGCCATCTCGGGCCAGGGCGGCAAGGTGATGTGCGGCATGAACAGCACGGGGATGTTGGTGACGATCAGGCAGGCCAGCGCCATGTGGGCGAACTGCACGGGCGCCGGCACCAGGCCGGACAGCCGGCGCGTGAGCACCTGGAACAGCGCATAGCAGACGGCCGAGACCGCCATCAGCAGCGTGCCCGCCAGCGGCAGGCTGCCGCCGGGCCGCACGATGCACAGCATGCCGGCGAAGCCCAGCAGCACGGCCGTCCATTGCGCGCGGCCCACGCGCTCGCCCAGCAGCCAGGGCGACAGCGCCACCATGATCAGCGGCGCCGTGAAGTAGATGGCCGTGGCCTCGGCCAGCGGCATGGTGACCAGCGCCGTCATGAAGCAGGTGGCCACGACAGCCAGCGCCACGCTGCGCGCGGTGAGCAGCTTCTGGTGCGGCTGGCGCCACAGGCGCAGGTCGCCGTGGCGCAGCAGCAGCACGAAGGCCAGCACGCCGATGGCGGTGTAGCGGCCCAGGTTGACCACGGCCGGCGCATGGCGGGCCACCATCTGCTTGGCGAAGGCGTCGTAGGCCGCGAACAACACCAGCGCGCACAGGAACAACGCGATGCCGGTGGCCGCCCCGTCGCGCACGGCAGGGCCGGGCAGCGCACGCGCCAGGGTCACGCCTGCAGGCCCTCCAGGAACGCATCCAGCGCGGCGCCGATGGCCCCGACCATGTAGCCGCCCTCCTGCACCACCACGGTGGGCACGCCCAGCGCGCGCACGCGCGCGCCGGCCAGGCGGAAGCTGTCCATGTCGAACTGCAGCACGCTGATCGGGTCGTCCTTGTAGGTGTCGAAGCCCAGCGGCAGCACCAGGGCCTGCGGCCCGAAGCGCTCGATGGCGGCCATGGCCTGGTCCAGCGCCAGCGCGAACGCGGCCGTGCCGCTGCCGTGGGCCAGTGGCAGGTTCAGGTTGCAGCCTTCGCCCTCGCCCGCGCCGCGCTCGTGCGCGTAGCCCGTGTACCAGGGGTAGTAGTTGGCCGGGTCGGCGTGCGTGGAGATGGTGAGCACGTCGGCGCGCTCGTAGAAGATCTGCTGCGTGCCGTCGCCGTGGTGGGCGTCGATGTCGAGCACCGCCACGCGCCCATGCGCCTGGCGCAGCGTGGCGGCGGCGATCGCGCTGTTGTTCACGTAGCAAAAGCCCGCGGCGCGTGCGCGCTGCGCATGGTGGCCCGAGGGCCGGCACAGCGCGTAGGCCACGCCGCCGGCATCGCGCACGGTCTCGGCCGCGGCCAGCGCGGCATGCGCCGAGCGCAACACCGAGCGCCAGGTGTTCGGCCCGATCGGGCAGGACAGGTCGCCGACGTACCAGCCCGTCTGCGCCAGCACCGCGGGCGAGGGGCAGGGCCCCTGGCGCACGCCGTGCGGCGACATGTTGGGCAGCACCTCGATGCCGGGCTCCAGCCCGAACGACTCGATCTTCTGCCAGCGCGCGTACGCCGTCTCCAGGTAGTCCAGGTAGTCGGTGCTGTGCACCAGCTCCAGCGCCTGGCGGCCTGCCTCGCGCGGCACGCTGACGCTGATGCCGCGCTGGGCCAGCGTGGCCTGCAAGGCCTCGGCCCGCGTGGGCAGGTCGGCGGGCTTGCAGATGCGGCCCACGCGCATGTACTGCTGTGGGTCGTGCAGCAGCTGGTCGTCGGAGAAGAAGGCTTGCATGGCGTGTCCCCTTAGTTCTGGCTCAGCTCGGCTTCGAAGCGGTCCATGGCGCGTGTGAGGCGCGCGAACAGGTCGTCGAGCTCGGCGGCGGTGATGATCAGCGGCGGGCACAGGCCGATGGTGTCGCCCATGGCACGCACGATCAGGCCCTCCTGCAGCGCCAGCGCGGCGAAGCTGTAGCCGGCCTTGTGGCTGGCCGCGAAGGGCGCGCGCCGGGCCTTGTCGGCCATGAGCTCGATGGCGCCTATCAGGCCCACGCCGCGCACGTTGCCGACCCATTTGCGGTCGGCGAAGGACTGCAGGCCGGCCTGGAACGCAGGCGCCAGGGCGCGCACGTGCGCGACGATCTGCTCGTCCTCGTAGACCTGCAGCGTCTCCAGCGCCACGGCGCAGGCCACGGGGTGGCCCGAGTAGGTGTAGCCATGGCCGAAGCTGCCGATCTTGCCGCTGTTGGCGGCGATGGCGCGGTGCACCTTGTCGTTGACCATCACGGCCGAGATCGGCACGTAGCCCGATGACAGCGCCTTGGCGCAGCACAGGATGTCGGGCGCCAGGCCGAAGGTGGTGCTGCCGAACATGTTGCCCGTGCGGCCGAAGCCGCAGATCACCTCGTCGGCGATCAGCAGCACCTCGTACTTGCGCAGCACGGCCTGCACCTTCTCAAAGTAGCCGGCGGGTGGCACCAGCACGCCGCCCGCGCCCATCACGGGCTCGGCGATGAAGGCTGCCACGGTGTCGGGGCCCTCGGCCAGGATGCGCTCTTCCAGCTGCCGGGCCAGGCGCGTGGAGAAGTCCTGCTCGCTCTCGCCGGGCTCGGCGTAGCGGTAGTGGTGCGGGCAATCGACGTGCAGGAAGCGATCGATCGGCAGGTCGAAGTCGCGGTGGTTGCCGTCCAGCCCGCCCAGGCTGGCGGCGGCCACCGTCACGCCGTGGTAGGCGTTGCGCCGCGCGATGATCTTCTTCTTGGCCGGCTTGCCAATGGCGTTGTGGTAGTACCAGACCATCTTCACCGCGCTGTCGTTGGCCTCGGAACCGGAGTTGGCGAAGAACACGCGGGCCATGGGCACGGGCGCCAGCGCGAGCAGCTTCTCGGCCAGGTCGGCCACGGCCACGTTGGTGCGCTGGTTGAACGTGTGGTAGTAGGGCAGCGTCTGCAGGGCCTTGGCCCCGGCAGCGGCCAGGCGCTGGTTCGAGAAGCCCAGCGAGGCGCACCACAGGCCGGACATGGCCTCGACGTAGCGCTTGCCCTGCTCGTCGACGACGTGGATGCCGTCGCCCCCCACGATCACGAGCGGCGGCGTCTGCGGCAGCGTGGCCAGGTTGGTGTAGGAATGCAGGTGGGTGGCGACATCCTTCTCGCCGGTGCTCAGGTCTTTGGCCATGGGGCTCCTCTTGGTGTCAGGCGTGTGTCGGTGTGGACAAGCGCTTCAGGTGGTCTTCGGTCTGCCGCGCGATGGCCTCGGGGCCGGTGCGCGTGGCGATGTGTGGCGTGACGGTGATGCGCGGGTGGTGCCAGAACGCATGATCGCGCGGCAGCGGCTCCTCGATGAAGGCGTCCAGCACGGCCGAGGCGAGCTGGCCGCTGTCCAGCGCCGCCAGCAGGTCATCTTGCACCAGCTGGGCGCCGCGGCCGGCGTTCACCAGCCGGGCGCCGCGCGGCAGCTGCGCGAAGAGCTCGGCGTTGAGGATGCCGTGGGTGTCCTCGGTCAGCGGCAGCAGGCACACCAGCGTGTCGCAGCCGGCCAGGAACGCGGCGCGCCCGGCCTCGCCATGGAAGGCCTCCACGCCCTCGGGCAGGCCGCTCTTGGGGCTGCGGCTCCAGCCGCGCACCTGGTAGCCGATGGCCGCGAGCGCGCGCGCGGCGGACTGGCCCAGCACGCCCAGCCCGGCGATGCCCACGCGGTGCCGGCCCGGTGGCACGACAGGCGATTCCTCCCACGCGGCGCGGCGCTGGCTCTCGATGTAGCCGGCCATGTGGCGCTGGCCGTGCACCACGGCCCAGGCCACGTAGGCGTTCATGCCCGCCGCCATCTCGGGGTCGACGATGCGGCGGATGGGCACGTCGGGCAAGGACGGGTCGCGCGTGATGTGGTCGGTGCCCGCGCCGACGGACTGGATCAGGCGCAGCCGCGGCATGCGCGCCAGCAGGCCGGTGGGGGGCGACCAGCAGACGACGGTGTCGATGTCGGCCAGGGCGTCCAGCTCCTGCACCTGGGTGTCGATGCGGTGCAGCCTGGCCTGCGGGAAGCGCGCGCGAAACGCCGGCAGCAGGTAATCCATGGCGATCTGGTCGGAGACCAATGCGATGTGGTGGTTCAGCGGCATGCCTGGCCCCCTTTGCCGCGCGCGGGAGAGGGTGGGGGTGAGGGTGTGATTGGAAAGAGGGCGATGCGTTCAGCGCCGCTGGCCCTCACCCCAGCCCTCTCCCAGAGGGAGAGGGAGCGAAGAAGCTGCCTCACGCCGCCACCAGCTCAGCCGCTGCCGTCAGCCGCGGCTGCGCCTCGATCAGCGTGCGCGTGTAGGCGTGCTGCGGGTTGGCCAGCACCTTGGCGGTCTCGCCGTATTCGACGATGGCGCCGCGCTGCATCACGGCGATGTGGTCGCACATCTCGCCGGCCACGCGCAGGTCGTGCGTGATGAAGACCATGGCCAGCTGGAAGCGCTGGCGCACCTCGGCGAACAGCTTCAGGACCTGGGCCTGCACCGACACGTCGAGCGCGGAGACGGGCTCGTCGGCCACCAGCAGCTCGGGCTCCAGCGCGAGCGCGCGGGCGATGCCGATGCGCTGGCGCTGGCCGCCCGAGAACTCGTGCGGGAAGCGCTCGGCCGCCTCGGGCCCCAGGCCCACGAGCTGCAGCAGCTCCACGGCGCGGGCCATGGCCTGGTCCTTGGGCAGGCCCTGCGCGATCGGGCCCTGGGCGATGGCCGCGCCAACGCGGTGGCGCGGGTTGAGCGAGGCGTACGGGTCCTGGAACACCATCTGGATCTTGCCCTGCGACTGGGCGCGGAACTGCGCGCCCGACTGCAGCGCGCGGCCCTTGAACAGCACGCGCCCGCTGTCGAACGGCGCCAGGCCGACGATGCAGCGGCCCACTGTGGACTTGCCCGAGCCGGACTCGCCGACCAGCCCCAGCGTCTCGCCGCGCCGCAGGTCGAACGACAGGCCCTTGGCAGCCTCGACACGCCGGCCCTGCTTGAACAGGCTGCCGCCCGTGACATAGGTCTTGCGCAGGTCTTGCACCTGCAGCACATGGTTCACATCGCGCTCGGCGGCACGCTCGCGCATGCGGCCCTGCGGGATCGCGCCGATCAGCTTGCGCGTGTAGGCATGCTGCGGCCGCGCGAGCACGGCGCCGGCCGGGCCGGCCTCGACGATCTGGCCGGTCTGCATCACCACGACGTGGTCGGCGATCTCGGACACCACGCCGAAGTCGTGCGTGATGAACAGCACGGCCGTGCCCTTGCGCTGCTGCAGCTCGCGGATGAGCTTGAGGATCTGGGCCTGCGTGGTCACGTCCAGCGCGGTGGTGGGCTCGTCGCAGATCAGCAGCGCCGGCTCCATGATCAGCGCGCAGGCGATGACCACGCGCTGGCGCTGGCCGCCGGACAGGCGGAAGGGGTAGGCGTCGATCAGCAGCTCCGGCTCGGGCAGGCCGACGTCCTGCAGCGCGGCCAGGATGCGCTGGCGCTTCTCGCTGGCGGACAGGCGCACATGGGCGTCGAACACCTCGGCGATCTGCTCGCCGATGCGCATGACGGGGTTCAGCGCGGTCATGGGCTCCTGGAACACCATGCCCATGCGCCGGCCGCGCAGCGTGCGCAGGCGCTGCTCGTCGAGCTGCAGCAGGTCCTGGCCGTCGAACAGGATGCGGCCGGCCACCGGCTCCACGTGCGGGCGGGGCAGCAATCCCATGATGGCGTTGGCGATCATGGACTTGCCCGAGCCCGATTCGCCCACCACGCACAGGGTCTGGCCCGGCATCAATTGCAGCGAGGCGCCCTGCACGGCGAGCCGCCGGTCCGCGCCCGCGGGCAGGCGGATGTCCAGGCCGTGGATCTCGAGTACCGGTGTCGGCAGGTGTTCCATCTTCATTTGCCCCTCCCGTCGGCGCGTGCGTTCAATCCGTCGTTCAGGCCTTCGCCCACCAGGTTCAGCGCCAGCACGGTCAGCAAGATGGCGACGCCGGGGAACACGGCCATCCACCAGGCCTGGCGCAGCACCGAGCGTGCCGAGCCGACCATGTAGCCCCAGCTCATCTGGTTCGGGTCGCCCAGGCCCAGGAAGCTCAGGCTGGATTCGAGCAGGATGGCGGTGGCGATCATCAGCGAGGCCATGACCACGATGGGCGAGGCCGCGTTGGGCAGGATCTGCGTGAGGATGATGCGCGGCGTGGACTGGCCGGCCAGCTCGGCGGCGGCCACGAAGTCGCGCTGGCGCAGCGTGAGGAACTCGCTGCGCACCAGCCGCGCCACGGGGGGCCAGGAGACGATGGCGATGGCCACGACGATGGAGCCGACCGAGGGCTGGAAGATGGCCACGAGCACGATGGCCAGCGCGAAGCTGGGGATGGCCTGGAACAGCTCGGTGAAGCGCATCAGCGTGGCGTCGACCCAGCCGCCGAAGTAGCCCGCGATGGCGCCCACGCCCACGCCGATCAGCAGCGACACGACAGTGGAGACCACGCCGATCAGCAGCGAGACGCGGGCTCCGGCCACGATGCCCGACAGGATGTCGCGGCCCATGGTGTCGGTGCCCAGCGGCATGCCCTGCTCGGCCAGCGGCGCCGCGAACGGCATGCCGACCATGTCCCAGGGGTTGTGCTGCGCGACGAAGGGGCCGAGCGCGGTGACCAGGGCCACCAGCAGCAGCACGATGAGGCCGAACACGGCACCCTTGTTGCGGCGAAAGCGCCGCCAGAAGTTGCTTTTCATGAATCTTCCTATCAGTCGTTGATCGCGCGACGCACGACCCGCAGCCCACGACAGCGGGTCGCATCCAAAGAGTCCGAAGGCCGCGGAGCAGGCCATGTCAGCAGACGCCGCGGAACGGGCTCTGCCCGGCCGCTGGCGGCGCCCCTGGAGGGGGATGGGATGTCTACACGCAGTGAGACATCCAAACGGGGTGGTCTCATGTCAGTTCGATGCGGGGATCGACGAGCGTGTAGACGAAATCGGTGATCAGGTTGAACAGCACGGCCATGGCCGCGGTGAACAGGAAGCAGCCGAGCAGCAGGTTGTAGTCGCGCTGCAGCAGCGCGTCGAACATCAGGCGGCCGATGCCGGGCCAGGCGAACACGGTCTCGGTCAGCACGGCGCCGCCGATCATGCCGCCGGCCTGGATGCCGGCCAGCGTGACCACGGGCAGCAGGGCGTTGCGCAGGATGTGCTTGCGCTGGATGCGGCCGGGCGGCACGCCCTTGGCGCGCGCGGTCTTCACGAAGTCCATCTGCGCGACCTCGAGCATGGAGGCGCGCGTCATGCGGGCGTAGACGGCCATGTAGAACAGGCCCAGCGTGCCGGCCGGCAGGATCAGGTGCCTGGCGATGTCGAGCACGCGGTCCAGGCCCTGCAGGTCGGCGCCCACGGTGAAGAAGCCGAAGGCGGGCAGCAGGTCCATCTGCACCGTGAACACCAGCACGGCCATCATGGCCAGCCAATACAGCGGCGTGGCGTAGAACACCAGCGCCACCACGGTGATGGCGCTGTCGACCCATTTGCCGGCGTGGCGGCTGGCCAGCGCGCCCAGGCCGATGCCCATGGCCAGCGACAGCACGAAGGCCGTGCCGGTCAGCAGCAGCGTGGCGGGCAGGCGGTCCAGGATCAGGTCGACCACGGGCTGCTGCTGGCGGTACGAGAAGCCCAGGTCGAGCTGGACCACATGGCGCAGGTAGCTGGCCAGCTGCGTGGGCAGCGGCTGGTCCAGCCCGAATTGCTGGCGCAGCTGGGCCACGAACTGCGGGTCGGACGCGCCGGCCTCGCCCGCCATGATGGACACCGGGTCGCCCGGCGCCGCGCGCACCAGCATGAAGTTGACGGTGGCGATCACCAGCAGGGCCAGCAGGCCTTGCACGATGCGCACGGACATGAACTGCAGACGTTTCATGGCGGCTCTGCGCTCAGGCGAGCGTGATGCGGCCCAGGCTGTCGTTCAGCCCGATGCCCGAGCTCACGATGTTCTGGATCTTGTTGCGGTACAGCGTGGGGAAGTTGATCTCGTGCAGCCAAGCCACGGGCACTTCGTCGACCAGGATCTTCTGCGCCTCCAGGTAGATGGCCTTGCGCTTGGCCGGGTCGCCCTCCTTGGCACCGGCGGCGAACAACTCGTCGATCTTGGGGTTGGTGTAGCCGGCCACGTTGTTGAACGGCGAGCCCTTGGCGATGTTGCTGCTGGTGTAGTTGCGGCCCACGCCCAGTGCCGGGTCGCCGTACTGGTAGACGTAGGTGAAGGCCAGGTCGAAGTCCCACTCGTTGCAGCGCTGGTTCCAGCCGGCCACGTCGGTGGCCACCATCTCGATCTTGATGCCGGCCTGCGTGAGGTTCTGGCGCACGATCTCGGCCTGGCGCTGCCAGGACTCGCCGTAGGGCAGCGGCAACAGGCGCAGCGTCTCGCCCTTGTAGCCGGACTCGGCCAGCAGCGCCTTGGCCTTGGCCAGGTCGCGCGGGTACTTGGTGACGGCATCGCTGGCGAAGGCGATGTGGCTGTTGAAGGGGCCGGTGGCCGGCTTGGCGAAGCCGTACCAGGCGATCTTGGCCATGGCCTCGCGGTCGATGGCGGTCCACACGGCCTGGCGGAACTTCACGTTGTCCATGGGCTTGGTGCGGTTGTTGAGCCACAGCCAGCTGTGCGGCGCGAAGAACTCCCAGCCCTTGGTGGTGACGGCTGCGCCCGGCAGCTTGGCCAGGCGGCCGACGTCGAAGTATTCGACCGTGCCGCCCGGCGCGATGTCGACCTTGCCCGACTCGAAGGCCGCGGCACGCGCGGCAGCGTCGGGGATCACGTGGAAGTACACGCTCTCCACGCTGACGGCGCCGGCCACGTGGTACTGCTCGTTGGCCACGAGCTGGATGTACGAGCCCTTGACCCATTCCTTGAACTTGAGCGGGCCGGTGCCGACGGGGGTGGCGTTGGCCGGGTTGGTCAGGAAGTCCGTGCCTTCGTAGAGGTGCTTGGGCACCATGGGCATGGTGCCGTTCTCGAAGATGCCCATGAAGGGGCCGAAGGGCTGCTTGAGCTTGAACTCGACGGTGAGCGGGTCCAGCGCCTTGATGGACTCGACCTGCTCCAGGCTGGCGCGAAAGCGCGCATGCGTCTTGCGCAGGAACACGTCGCACGAGAATACCACGTCGGCCGCGGTGAAGGGCTTGCCGTCGTGCCACTTCACGTTGGGCTTGAGCTTGAAGACGTAGGTCCTGGCGTCGGGGCTGACGGTCCAGGACGTGGCCAGCTGCGGCTGGGGCTCGAGCTTGTCGTTGTAGCGCAGCAGGCCTTCGTAGATGTTGCCGGCGATCAGCTGCGTGGGGCCGTTCTGCACGATGCCCATCATCAGGCCGGGCGGCTCGGGCTGGACCAGCACGTTGACCACGCCCTTCCTGGCCTGGGACAGGGCGTGCAGGGGCACCCCGGCGATCGACAGGCCGAGGGCGGCGGAGCTGGCTTGGAGCAGTTGGCGGCGTTGCATCGTGGCGGTCCTTTCAGGGGGAGGTGGGGTCAGTCGCGGTAGGCGGCGGTAGTGGGAGGTGCCAGCCGCTGCAGCAGCGCCCGCCATTCGCGGGCATAGGGGTCGGTCGGCTGGGACGCGAGGCGGTTGGTGTCGCCGCTGGCGTATTGCTGCGCGGTGAGCTCGCAGACCTCCTCGGGCACGGGGTAGGTGGGCTGGCCCGTGCTCTGCACGGCGACCTGCACGCGGCAGGCGCGCTCCAGGTTGTGCATGAGGATGAAGGCCTCGGCCACGCTGCGGCCCAGCGTCACCAGGCCGTGGTTGCGCAGGATCATGGCGCGGTGCTCGGGCCCCAGGTCGGCCACCAGGCGCTCGCGCTCGGCACGGTTCAGCGCGATGCCTTCGTAGTCGTGGTAGGCCACGCGCTGGTGGAACTGCAGCGCCCACTGGTTGCACGGCGCCAGGCCGCCGGCCAGCGACGACACGGCCACGCCGGCCACGGTGTGGGTGTGCAGCACGCAGACGGCGTCGTGCCGGGCCGCGTGCACGGCGCTGTGGATCGTGAAGCCGGCGGGGTTCACGTCCCATGCGCTGGGCTCCACGAGGCGGCCCTGCAGGTCGATCTTGACCAGCGAGGAGGCCGTGATGTCGCGAAACAGCATGCCGAAGGGGTTGATCAGGAACTGGTCGTCCGTGCCGGGCACGCGCGCCGAGATGTGCGTGTAGATGCTGTCGTCCATGCCATACAGCGCTACCAGCCGGTAGGCGGCGGCCAGGTCTTCACGGACCTGGCGCTCGGCGGCCGACATGGCCGGGCCGGTGGAGGCGAGCGCATGCAAGGGGGTGCTTCGTTGGGTGGATGTCACGGGGTTCTGCTCCTGGGCCGGGCCGCTCAGGCCTCGAAATTGGTTTCTGTCATCTGTCGACAGAATGCATCTTGCAGATAGCGTGCCAGCGTCGACATCGGCAAAAACCCCCTGCTGAACCAAAATTCGGCTGGAATTGGCTGTTTGGCGCACCAATCAAGTGCAAAACCGCCCAGATGGCGTGCATCCGGCCCGCGCGCGGGGCCATGCGGACTGCACCGACAATCCCGCACGCGCCGCGTTTGGCGCCCAGCCAGCCCAGAAAGTCACGACCGATGCCCATCCAATGGTTCCCGGGCCACATGCACAGCACGCGCAAGGCCATCGCCGAGCGCATGCCCGAGATCGACGTGGTGATCGAATTGCTGGACGCGCGGCTGCCCGGCTCCAGCGCCAACCCCATGCTGGCCGAGCTCACGCGCGGCAAGCCCGCGCTCAAGGTGCTGAACAAGCAGGACCTGGCCGACCCGGCCGCCACGGCGCTGTGGCTGGCGCACTACCAGGCCCAGCCGGGCACCCACGCCTTGGCACTGGACGCCAGCGCCACGGCGCCCGCGCGCCGCCTGATCCAGGCCTGCCGCGACCTGGCGCCGCTGCGGGGCGGCATGGTCAAGCCGATGCGCGTGCTGATCTGCGGCATCCCGAACGTGGGCAAGTCCACGCTGGTCAACACCTTGCGCGGCAAGCGCGCGGCCAAGACCGGCGACGAGGCCGGCATCACCAAGGCCGAGCAGCGCATCGTGCTGGAGGACGACTTCTACCTGTACGACACGCCCGGCATGCTGTGGCCGCGCATCGCCATCGAGCACAGCGGCTACCACCTGGCCGCCAGTGGCGCCGTGGGCCGCAATGCCTACGACGACGAGGAGGTGGCGCTGGCCCTGCTGGACCGCATGCTCGCGCGGCACCCGGACCGCCTGCAATCGCGCTACAAGCTGGGCGACCTGTCGGGCCTGAACGACGAAGCCGTGCTGGCCGAGATCGGCCGCAAGCGCGCGCCTCTGCTGGCCGGCGGGCGGCCCAACCTGCACAAGGCGGCCGAGATCGCGATGCACGATTTCCGCAGTGCCGCCTGGGGCGCGGTCACGCTGGAGTCACCCGAAGAGTTCGCGCAGTGGGCCGCGGCGGCCCAGGCGCTGGACGCCGAGCGGGCGGCCAAGCAGCTCGCGCGCAAGCAGAAGAAGGTGCCGCAGCGCGGCGGCGACCACCCCTAGCGCACGCTATACAGGCGCAGGCCTTTCGCTCTGCACACCACCATCGGCGCGGGGCGGCCCGGCCCGGCTGGTCCACCGGTGCGCCAGCCGGTTGCCGGGGTTTTCGATGCACCGGTACAGCGCATGCGAGGCCAGCAGCACGAGCGGCACCAGGCACAGCGCGGCAACCCCGAAGCGCAGCGCCGGTGTCAGGCCCATGAACCACGGCTGCAGCACCAGCGTGCCCAGCACGAGTTTGAGCAGAGGCATGTGGACCAGGTAGATGCTGAAGGAGATGCGCCCCATCCAGGCCATGGCGCGCGTGCTGAACCAGCGGCACAGCGCGCTGGCCGGGTGCGACAGCACGAACATGACCACGATGATGCCGAGCGCCGAGCGCACGCCGGCCACCGACAGGCACAGCAGCAGCGCCACGAGGTCCCTGTGCAGGTCCTGCGGCCGCGCCCCCGGCCGCGCATGCAGCGCGAAGATGCGGTAGGCGATGCAGCCCACCAGGAAGAAGTGCAGCCGGTAGGTCAGGAGGGCGGGCTGGTGGAAATGCGCCCAGCGGCCGGCCTGCTGGTAGTCGCCCAGCAGGCCCGGGCTGACATAGGCCAGGCCCGCGCTCACGCAGCAGACCCACAGCGGCCAGCGCCGGTACAGGACGGCCACCAGCGGGAACAGCAGGTAGAACTGAAACTCGAGCGACAGGCTCCAGTCCGGCAGCTCGGTGGTGGTGGCCTGGGCGGCGTTCAGGCCGAACAGCATGCTGTAGTGCCAGGCGGCACCGGCCCAGCCGTAGGCTGCGTCGGCCGCGCCATGCGCCATGGCGTCGCCCACGGCAGCACGGCCCTGCAAGGCCTGCGCGATCAGCGCCGTCCAGTCCGCCAGGCTGCCCCGGAACAGCCACACCAGGGTCAGCAGGAAGGCGTACAGCGGCCAGATGCGCATCACGCGGCGGATCCAGAACGACACCATGCCCTGGCGCGGCCCCTGTGTCTGCGTGAGCCGCTCGTAGGTGGACGCGATCAGGAAGCCCGAGAGCACCATGAACAGGTCGACCGCGACCGAGGGGTTGGCGACGGCCACGAGCCGCAGGCCGGTGGACATCGCCAGATGGGCGAGCACGACCCACCAGGCCAGCACGGCACGCAAACCGTCCACCGCATCGACACGCATGCCAGTCCTTTACAAAGCCGGCCCCAGTGGCGGCCGGGCGCTGCGGTGTCGCGGCACAGGTGCGCGAACCGCCTGGAGCGCGCGATTGTGGCTCAGCCGTCCGCGCGCACCATGTCGGCCGCCTTCTCCGCGATCATGACCACGGTCGCGTTCAGGCCGCCGGCCACGATGGTGGGCATCACCGAGGCATCGACCACGCGCAGGCCCTGCAGGCCGTGCACGCGCAGGCGGTGGTCCACCACGTCCAGCGGGCCCGGGCCCATGCGGCAGCTGCCCACGGGGTGGTAGGCGGTGTCGGCGTGGTCACGCAGGAAGGTCTCCAGCGGCAGGTCGCCGAAGGCGCGGGCCGAGCGGCCGTCCTCGCGCCCGCCCAGCACGGCCAGTGCGGGCTGGGCCACGATCTGGCGCGCGATGCGAAAGCCGCGCTGCAGCCGCTCCATGTCCTCGCGCTCGCCCAGGAAGTTGGGGTCGACCCGCGGCGGCGCCTGCGGATCCTTGCCGTCCAGCCGCACGCGGCCGCGGCTGTGCGGCCGCAGCACGCTGACATGCACCGAATAGCCATGGCCCAGCACGGTGCGCCGGCCGTGGTCCACGAGCTTGCCGATCACGAAGAACAGCTGCAGGTCGGGCCGCGGCTCGCCGGCCTGGCTGCGGATGAAGCCGCCGGCTTCGGCCAGGTTGCTGGTCAGCAGGCCGCGGCGCCGGCGCTGCCAGTCGAGCACGCCACGCGCTGCGCGCCACAGCCCTCCGGGCGAGACGCCCAGCGTGTCGCGCGCACGCGGCGCATGCTGCACCAGCACCGCATCCACATGGTCGTGCAAGTGCAGGCCCACGCCCGGCAGGTCGTGCCGCGGCGCCACGCCCTCGCCCACCAGATGCGCCTGCGGCCCGATGCCGGACAGCATCAGCAGCTGCGGCGACTGCAGCGCGCCCGCGCTGAGCAGCACCTCGCGGCGCGCCTTGAGCTGCTTGACCAGGCCGTCCTGGTAGTACTCGATGCCCACGGCGCGCCGGCCCGCGAGCAGGATGCGCACCACCGTCGCTCCCGTCACCACGAACAGGTTGGGCCGGCCCAGGTGCGGCGTGAGGTAAGCGCGCGCCGCGCTGCAGCGCTCGCCGCCTTGCTGCGTGACCTGGTACAGGCCCACGCCCTCCTGCTCGGGGCCGTTGAAGTCGGCGTTGGCCGGGTAGCCGGCCTGCATCGCGGCCTGCACGAAGGCCTGGCTGCAGGGGCTGGGCTCGGCCAGGTCCATGACGCGCAGCGGCCCGTCGCCCCCATGCAGCGCATCGGCGCCGCGTGCATTGCCCTCGGCGCGTCGGAAGTACGGCAGCACCTCGTCGAACGACCAACCCGGGTTGCCCTGGGCCGCCCAGTCGTCGTAGTCGCCGCGGTGGCCGCGCGCGTAGACCATGGCGTTGATCGCGCTGCTGCCGCCCAGCACCCGGCCGCGCGGCTGGTAGCCGCAGCGCCCGTTCAGCCCGGGCTGGGGCACGGTGGCGAACTTCCAGTTGGCCGCGCCCGTGCGGGCCAGCAGGGCCACGCCGGCCGGGCAAGCGATGAGCGCGCTGCGGGCCGGCGGCCCGGCCTCCAGCAGCGCCACCTGCACGGCCGGGTCCTCGCTGAGCCGCCCGGCCAGCACGCAGCCCGCCGAGCCGGCGCCGATGATGAGGTAGTCGAATGTGCTCACGACCGGACTTTATGATGCGCCGAGCGCCCGCTGCCACGCTGCAGCGCCCGGCACCGCGTTTCGATCGTCACAGGAGCTTTCCCAGCATGAGCAACAGCATCACCACCGTCGGCATCATCGGCGCCGGCACCATGGGCAACGGCATTGCGCAGGCCTGCGCCACCAGCGGCATCGATGTCGTCATGGTCGACATCTCGGAGGCGGCCGTCGCCAAGGGCGTGGCCACCGTGGCCGGCAGCCTGGACCGGCTGATCAAGAAGGACAAGATCACCGCGGCCGACAAGGACGCCGCGCTGGCGCGCATCAAGACCAGCACCGACTATGCCGACCTGGCCAGTGCGCAACTCGTGATCGAGGCGGCGACCGAGAACTACGAGCTCAAGCTCAAGATTCTCAAGCAGGCCGAGGCCGTGCTGCCGCCCGAGGTGCTGCTCGCATCCAACACCTCGTCGATCAGCATCACCAAGATGGCCGCCGCCACGAGCAGGCCCGACAAGTTCATCGGCATGCACTTCTTCAACCCCGTGCCCATGATGGCGCTGGTGGAGATCATCCGCGGCCTGCAGACCAGCGATGAGACCCACGCCACCGTGCACGCGCTGGCCACCGCGCTGGGCAAGTCGCCCATCACGGTGAAGAACGCGCCGGGCTTCGTGGTCAACCGCATCCTGGTGCCCATGATCAACGAGGCCCTGTTCGTGCTGGCCGAGGGCATCGCCACGGCCGAGGACATCGACGCCGGCATGAAGCTGGGCTGCAACCAGCCCATCGGCCCGCTGGCGCTGGCCGACATGATCGGCCTGGACGTGTGCCTGGCCGTCATGAACGTCTACCTGGAAGAGTACGGCGACAGCAAGTACCGCCCCTGCCCGCTGCTCAAGGAAATGGTGGCCGCCGGCCGCCTGGGCCGCAAGACCGGCCGCGGCGTCTACACCTACTGAGCCACGCACCCAGGACCACCGGAATGACGGAGACCACGACACCCCCCGAAGGCCGCATCGTCTGCGAGCAGCGCGGCCACGTCTTCCTGATCGGCATCGACCGCCCGGCCAAGCGCAACGGCTTCACGCCCACCATGCAGCGCCAGCTGGCCGAGGCCTACACCTGGCTGGACGACCGGCCCGAGCTGCGCGTGGGCGTGCTGCACGCCATCGGCGCGCACTTCACGGCGGGGCTGGACCTGCCGAGCTTCGCGCCGCTGATGCAGCGCGGCGAAAAAGCCATCCCGGTCGGCCTGGTCGACCCGGTCGACCTGGGCATGCCGCAATACCGCCGCCGCGCCAAGCCCATGGTGGTGGCGGTGCAGGGCATCACGTACACGCTGGGCATCGAGCTGATGCTGGCGGCCGACATCGTGGTGGCGGCCGACGACTGCCGCTTCTCGCAGCTCGAAGTGCAGCGCGGCATCATGGCCACGGGCGGCGCCACGCTGCGCATGGCCGAGCGCGCCGGCAGCGGCAACGCGCTGCTGCACCTGCTGACGGCCGACGTGTTCGATGCCGCCGAGGCGCTGCGGCTGAACTTCGTGCAGAAGGTGGTGCCGGCCGGCAGCCAGCTGGACGAGGCGCTGCGCATCGCCGGGGCCATCGCGGCGCAGGCCCCGCTGGCCGTGGTCGCCACGCGGCTGAACGTGCGCAAGACGGTGGAGGAAGGCGTGGCGGCAGCGGTGGGCGACTTCATCGACGTGCAGCGGCAACTGGCCAATAGCGAGGATGCGGCCGAGGGCGTGCGCTCGTTCGTGGAACGGCGCGCGGCGCGGTTCAGCGGGCGCTGACGCTTCAGGGCTGCAAGCGCCCCACGACATCCAGGCCGCCGTCGGCCCGCGGCCTGACCACCACGCCCTCGCCCGACGCCGGGTACACGCCCGTCAGCGCCGTGATGTTGACCTGGTGCGTGACCACCACCAGCACCCCGGGGCCACGCCAGGCCGCCAGCCGGGCACGCGCTGCAGCGGTTTGCGGCGCGTTGCTGGCCGGTTCGCCGAAGAAGGAATTGAAGGCCGGCTCGTCGCGCACCAGGCCGGGAAAGGCCAGCGCCGCCGTGTCGCGCGTGCGGCACCACTGGCTGGTCAGCACGGCGGCCACCGGCACGCCGCGCGCCCGGAACTGCTCGCCCATGCGGCGCGCCTGCGCACGGCCTTGCTCACTGAGATTGCGCTGCGTCGAGCAGTCGTCGAGCTTGAAGTTCGCGGGGTCGCCCACGCCCGGCGCCTCGGCATGCCGGAACAGCACGATGCCGGCAGTGCCCAGGCCCGACCATGCCGATTCCACCGTCTGCGCTGCCGCTGGCAGCTGCGCCGAGACCGCCAGCAATGCGGCAGCCAGAAGATTGCGTCTGTCCATGTGATCCTTTCGCGAGACAGCCACCTCGGGACTGCACCAACGACCATAACGCAGCGGCGTCGACCCTGCGCGCGTGCTGGCATGGCGCTGCTACGCTCGGCCGATCGCGCTGAGGACAGCAGCCCACAAAAGGAGACACCATGCCCAGCACCACCGCACAGAAACGCGCCGCCTTCCGCGCCCTGCACCAGCAAGGCTGCTTCGTGCTGCCCAACCCCTGGGACGCCGGCAGCGCGCGCTACCTGCAGAGCCTGGGCTTCCAGGCCCTGGCCAGCACGAGCTCGGGCCATGCCTGGTCGCACGCGCACCCCGACGGCGCCATGGACCGCGACGCCGTGCTGGCGCACCTGCGCGCCATCGTGGCCGCGACCGACCTGCCCGTGAACGCCGACTTCGAGGATGGCTACGGCAACCGGCCCGAGGACGTGGCGGCCAGCGTGCGCCTTGCCGTCGCCACCGGCGTGGCCGGCCTGTCCATCGAAGATGGCACGGGCGACCCCGCCGACCCGCAGTACCCGCTGGAGGTGGCCGTGGCACGCCTGGCCGCGGCGCGTGCCGCCATCGACGCCGAGGGTGGTGACACGCTGCTGGTCGGCCGCGCCGAGAACTTCATCGTCGGCCGGCCCGACCTGGACGACGCCATTGCGCGCCTGCAGGCCTACGCCCAGGCCGGCGCCGACTGCCTGTACGCCCCGGGCATCCGCACGCGCGAGCAGATCGCCGCCGTGGTCGCGGCCGTGGCGCCCAAGCCCGTGAACCTGCTGGTGGGCGGCGTCAGCGACCTGACGATGGCCGACATCGCGGCGCTGGGCGTGCGCCGCGTCAGCGTGGGCGGCGGCATGGCGCGCGCGGCCTGGGGCGGCTTCATGCGCGCGGCGCGCACGCTGGCGCAGGACGGGCGCTTCGATGGCTTCGAGGGCGCGGCGACGGGCGGTGAACTCAACGCGCTGTTCAAGGCCTGAGCGCTGCCGGGTTCGGCGCGCGCGGGTCAGGCGGCTCGGACGGGGTCTTCGAACAGCAGGCCCATCACGACCTCATCGACGTAGTGGTCCTCGTGGGCCCGCTTGTAGAACGCGCGCAGCGTGCCCTCGTGCACGAAGCCCAGGCGCTCGTAGAAGCGCAGCGCCAGCGTGTTGTCGCTTTCGGCGAACAGCTCGACACGGCGCACGCCCTCAGACTGCAGCCGCGCGAACGCGTCCAGCAGCATCGCGCGCCCCACGCCCTGCCCATGGCGCGCCTGGTCGACCGCCAGGGTGCCCAGCAGCACCACATGCCGCACGCGGCCCGGGTAGCGCGTCGCGCGGTAGAAGCCTGCGATGGCGCCATCGACCTGCCACACATGGAAATTTCCACTGGCCAGCAACTCCGCATAGACGTCGGCGAACGACGTGAGCGGCATGGGCTCATAGGTCAGGAACGGCACCACCTCCGCATGCGAATAGATGGCGTAGACGGCTTCGATGTCGCGAGGTTCGGCAAGGCGGCGCATGGTGGGCATTGTGGGGTCGGACGGCCGTGCGTCGCCCATGGTCCCACCCGTTAAGTTAATCCATCGAGATACCGGTCTTCGCCGCCACGGCCTTCCAGCGCGCCACCTCGGCCTCGGTGTGCTTGGCCAGCGCCGCGCCGGTGTACTGCTCGGGCGGCAGCATCTGGATCGCCTGCTCGGCCATCTTGTCGGTGAAGGCCTTGTCGGTCATCACCTTCAGGTAGGCGGCCTGCACCTTGTCCAGCACCGGCTGCGGCGTGCCCTTGGGCGCGTAGATGCCGTACCAGGTCGAGGCCTCGAAGCCGGGCAGCACGGTCTCGGCCAGCGTGGGCACGTCCTTCAACTGGGGCAGTCGCACCTTGGACGTGACGGCCAGCGGGCGCACCTTGGCGTCGCGGATCTGCGGCAGCGCGGTGTTGGTCTGGTCGAACATGGCGTCGACCTGGCCGCCGATCACGTCGATGAGCGCCGGGCCGGCGCCCTTGTACGGCACCTGCGATACCTTGATGCCGGCCGAGGCCGCGAACAGCGCGGCGATGAGGTGCGAGCTGGAGCCGATGCCGGCGTTGCTGATGAACATCTTGTCGGCGTTGGCCTTGCCGTATTCCACCAGGGCCTTGATGTCCTTGGCCGGGTGCTCCTTGCGCACCATGAGCACCAGCGGCGTGTCGGGGAAGCGGAACACGGGCGCGAAGTCCTTCACCGGGTCGTAGCCGAGCTTCTTGTACAGCGCGGGCGCCGCGCCCATGTAGCCCATGTGGCCGACCAGCATGGTGTAGCCGTCGGGCGTGGCGCGCGCCGCCTTGGCCGTGCCCACGGTGCCGCCGGCGCCGGGCGCGTTCTCGATGATGATGGGGCCGCCGATCTCGCGCGCCACGCGGTCGGCGATGTGGCGCGCCATGGCGTCCGTGGGGCCGCCGGCTGCGAACGGCACGATCCAGGTGACGGGCCGGGCCGGGTAGGTTTGCGCGAAGGCGCTGCCGGCGGCGAATGCGAGCGCCAGCGCGCCGAGTTTCCAGGTCTTGGTCATGGGAAATCCTTGAAGTGTGGACAGGGGCGGCGCGCGCTCAGCAAGCAGCGGACAGGGCGATGGCGCGGTCGACCATCTGTGGAGCCAGGCCCAGGTAGTTGGCCGGGTCCGTCAGGCGGTCGATCGTGGCGCGGTCGAAGTGCTTCGTGACCTCGGGCAGTGCGGCCAGGGCCTCGGCCAGCGTGCCGCCCTGCTCGTTGACGGTGCGGCAGGCGTCGTAGACCACGTCGTGCGCCTGCTGGCGGCCGATGTGTGGAGCCATGCCCATCATCACGGCCTCGGCCACGATCAGGCCCTTGGTGATGCCGAGGTTGTGCGCCATGCGCGCCTCGTCCACGATCAGCCCGCCCAGCGCAAACTTGGCCTGGTGCAGCGCGCCCGAGCTCAGGATGAAGCTCTCCGGAATCGCGATCCACTCCGCATGCCAGGGGCCGGTGGCGCGCTCGAAGTCCTGCACCATCGCGTCCACCATCAGCCCCGCGTGCTGGCGCACGGCCTTGCTGGCGGCCAGCATGAGCTCGCTGGAGATCGGGTTGCGCTTTTGCGGCATGGTGCTGCTGGCACCGCGGCCCTTGACGAAGGGCTCGTAGACCTCGGCGAACTCGGTGGACGCCATGATCATGATGTCGAGCGCGATCTTGCCCAGCGAGCCCGTCACCAGCGCCAGCAGGTTCACAGCCTCGGCGAAGCCGTCGCGCGCCACATGCCAGGTGGTGGCCGGCACGCCCAGGCCCAGCTCCTCGGCCATGGCCTGCTGCACCTCGAAGCCCTTGTCCCCCAGCGAGGCCAGCGTGCCGGCGGCACCCGCGAACTCGACCAGCGCCACGCGCGGCCGCAGCTCGGCGATGCGCTGCTGGTGCCGGTCGAACATGGCCAGCCAGATCGCGACCTTGTAGCCGAAGGTGACGGGCAGCGCCTGCTGCAGGTGCGTGCGGCCGGCCATGGGCGTGTCGCGGTGCTTCTTGGCCAGTGCGGCCAGGATGGCGCGCAGCTCGCGGATATCGGCGTCGATGCTGTCCAGCGCATCGCGCACCTGCAGCGCGACAGCCGTGTCCATGATGTCCTGTGTGGTCGCGCCCCAGTGCACGTAGCGGCCGGACTCGCCGCACATGGCGACGAGCTGGTGCACCAGCGGCAAGATGGGGTAGCCCACGATGTCGGTCTCCTCGCGCATGTGGTCGAAGTCGATGCGCTCGAGCTTCGATTCGCGCGCGATGACGTCGGCCGCCTCGCGCGGGATCACGCCGCAGCGCGCCTCGGCGCGGGCCAGCGCGACCTCGGCATCGATGTAGCGCTGGATCAAGGCCGTGTCGGCGAAAATCGCGCGCATCTTCTGCGTGCCGAAGGCGTCGCGAAACAGGATGGAATCGACAACTGTGCTGGCCATCGGAAGCGAGGGGATCGGCATGCGGACCTTTCGTGTGGAAGAGGACGAAAATTTATATGTTCGGACATATTGAATTTATATGTTCGAACATAACCACGCCATGGGGTTTACCCTGACATATGACGACGCCCACCGACACCGCTGCGCCCAAGGCCAACTTCACCAACATCGCCCGCCATCTGCAGGAGGCCATCGCCACCGGCCACTTCACCGTGGGCGCGCTGCTGCCCACCGAGCTGGAGCTGTGCAAGCACTACGGCACCAGCCGCCACACGGTGCGCGCCGCACTGGCCGAGCTGCAGGCGCTGGGCCTGGTGTCGCGGCGCAAGAACGTGGGCACGCGCGTGGTGTCGGCCAGGCCGCGCGCGGGCTTTCGCCCATCACTGGCCTCGGTGGACGATCTCGTGCAGTTCGGTGCCGAACACCTGCGCGTGGTGCAGACCATCGCGCAGGCGAAGGTCGAGGGGGCGCTGGCCAGGGAGCTGGGTTGCGCGGATGGCGCGGTGTGGCTGCGCATCTCCAGCCTGCGGCTGGTGGCCGATGGCGCCGGTGTGCCGATCGGATGGACGGACGTCTACATCGACCCGGCCTATGCCGACATCGGCGAGATGGCGCGCGCCAACCCCGATGCGCTGATCAGCAGCTTGATCGAGGAACGCTACCAGCGGCAGATCGCCGAGATCGCGCAGGACGTGCGCGCGTCCACCATCGATGACGCAGCCATGGCCCAGGCGCTCAAGCTGCCGGCCGGCGCGTCCGCGCTCAGGATCGTGCGACAGTATTTCGACGCGCAAGGCGAGATGTTCGAGGCGTCCGTCTCGGTGCACCCGGCGGACCGGTTCTCGGTGTCGATGCGGCTGCGCCGCTCGCCCGCCTGAGGGCCGCCCGGCCGCTCAGTCCAGCGGCTTGATGTCCAGCTCTTTCGCCAGCCGCACCCAGCGCGCCTCGTCGTCCTCGACCTGGCGCTGCATGGCCTGCGGCCCGGGCGGGGCGACCTCCATGGCCATGCCGACCAGGCGCTCGCGCACGTCGGGCATCTGCAGCACCTGGGCCATGGCGCCGGCCAGCTTGTCGACGATGGGCTGCGGCAGCTTCGCCGGGCCCATGACGCCGAACCACTGCTCGTAGTCCATGCCGGGCACGCCAAGCTCGGCGAAGGTGGGCACGTCCGGGAAGTCGGCGTTGCGCTGCGCGCCGGTGACGGCCAGCGCGCGCAGCTTGCCCGACTTCAGGTGCGGGCCGGCGCTGGCCAGCGTGGTGATCATGGTCTCGACCTGGCCGCTCATGAGGTCGACCAGCGCGGGCGACGAGCCGCGGTAGGGCACGCTCACGAACTGCAGGCCGGTGCGCGCGCGGAACAGGTCGACCACCACGCTGCCCGTGCCGGCGATCGCCATGGTCATCTTGCCGGGCTGCGCTCTGGCATGGGCCAGCGCCTCGCGCGCGGTCCTGGGCGCAAAGCCGGGGGTGGCCAGCCAGAAGGCCGGCGAGCGGCCGACCAGCGAGACGGGGGTGAAGTCCTTTACCGCGTCGTAGGGCATCTTCTTCGTGTAGATCGGAATGCTGGTGTGGAACACGTCGACCAGCACCAGGGTGTAGCCGTCGGGCGCGGCCTTGGCGACCGCGTCGGCGCCGATGACGCCGCCGGCCCCGCCCTTGTTCTCCACGACCACGCTCTGCCGCAGCAGCGGCCCCAGCTTGTCGGCGATCTGCCGGCCGATGCCGTCGGAGCTGCCGCCGGCCGGGAACGGGATCACGAGCCGGATCGGCTTGTTCGGGTAGTCGGTCTGGGCCTGGGCCGGTGCGGTGCCGGTGGCCAGGGCCAGCACGGCGAGCGCCGCGCCCATGCGCGACAGCGCGCGGCGGCGCAGCGGGGGGATGGGGGCGCGCAGCGCGGCCGATGGGGGCACGGGGGTCATGTGGTGGTTTCTCCTCGCCGGCGATCGTGCCAGACCGCGCCGGTGCCGCCCCTCGGGCAAAACGCTAAACCGCGGCCTGCTCGATGTCCTCGATGGCGGCGGCCATCCAGTCCTTGCGCAGGCTCTCGGGCGCGGGCAGCGGGCCGGGCGCGACGAGCCAGCGGCCGTCGTCCTGGCGCTGCAGGGCCGCGCCGGTGTCGGCCCACAGCAGCCAGGCCAGCCAGGCGGTGGTGGCCGGCGTGACGGCCTCGGCCGTGGGGGCCTCCAGCGGCCAGACCAGGGCCTGGCGGTCGCGCACGAGCAGCCGGCCTTCGTGGATCTCGGCCGCGCCGGCCAGGGCTTCGTCCAGCACCGCAAGCGGCGGGCGGCCCTTGCCCTGGTCGGCGAACCAGCGGCCCCAGGCGGCCAGCTCGGTGCCGATGGCGATGGTGCGCGCGGTCTCGGCCTGCATCAGGTCGGCGTGGTCCATGCTGCGCCAGTCGATCGGCGGCGGGCGGCAGCCGGCCACGCCCGCGGCGCGCAGGAAGCCGTCGTAGCGCACAGCGTAGTCGGGCCGCACGAAGCCGGCGCAGGCGATGCCGATCTGCGTCACGCGCCCGGCCAGCAGCTGGTCCTGCTGGACCATGAGCTTTTCGCGCAGCAGGATGTCGCGCTCGCCGCGCAGGCCGGCCAGCTCCAACGCGTTCTTGAGGTCGGCGCGCAGGCTTTCAAGGTCCCAGGGCTTGGTGATGTAGCGGTAGATCTCGCCGGAGTTGATGGCCTCGATGGCCTCGCCGAGTTCCGAATAGGCCGTGGTCAGCATGCGCACGATGCTGGGGTGGTGGTCGCGCGCATGGCGCAGCAGCTCGTTGCCGTGGGCGCCGGGCATGCGCTGGTCGGACACGAGCACGGCGATCTCGTCGCCATGGGCCTGCAGCACGGCCTTGCCGGCTTCGACGGAGGAAGCGGTGAGCACCGGCGCGAGTGGACTGACCAGGCGCTCGAAGTACTTCAGCGCCATGGCCTCGTCGTCCACGTACAGGATCTTCTCGGGTCGTTTGTTCATGCCTTGGCGTCCTCGATGCTTTGGAAGTTCAGCGAAACGCTGGTGCCCTGTCCGGGCTCGGAACTGATCTCGATGCTGCCGCCGATGGATTGCATGACGCGGCTGCAGAACAGCAGGCCCATGCCGTGCCCGCCGGCACTGGCCCGCGTGGTGACGGGCTCCACCGTCAGCCGCGAAAGGATGTCGGGCGGGATGCCCGGGCCGTTGTCGGTGAAGCGGATCCAGGGCTGCGTGGGCAGCCCCGGCAGCGCGCCGCGGCCGTACTCCAGGCGCAGCTGCGGCGCGCTCTGGCCGTGCAGGGCCTGCAAGGCGTTCTTGGTCAGCGAGCACAGGACGAGGTACAGCAGGTCGCGCCGGCCCGGCAGGCTGAAGTCCTCGTGCTGGCGCAGCACGACCCAGTCGTGCTCCTCGCCGTCGAAGGGGTACTCGGCCAGCAGCGACTTGAGCAGTGCACCCGCTTGCACCGTGCGGTCCTTGCCGCCGGGGTAGGCATTGCGCGCCGACTGCACGAACGTGCTGACCAGCGACTGGCAGTACAGCGCGCGGCGTTCGGCCGAATCGATGGCGGCCATGACCTCGCCCGGACGGTGTTCGCGGAAGACGGCCCGGCCGTTGCCCGACTCCAGCGCCTGGTAGCGGTCGCGCAGCGCGCCCATGTAGCCGCGCACGGTGCCCAGCGGGGTGTTGAGCTCGTGCGCGAGGAAGCCCAGCGTCTCGCGCATGGCCATGGCCCGGCTCTCGTGCAGCGCGCGCTCGCGCTCGCGAAAGCGGTACAGCGTCAGCGCGTCGCGCAGGGCCTGGCGCGCCGCCGGCTCGTCCAGCGGCTTCTCGAGGATGCGAAACACCTGGCCTTCGTTCACGGCGGCGACCGCCATGTCCTTGTCGGCGTAGGCGGTGGACAGCAGCGGCACGACATGGCGGTGCTCGCGCTGCACGGCGCGCAGCAGGTCCAGGCCGTTGCGCCGCGGCATGCGGTAGTCGGTCACGAGCACGGCGATCTCGTGGCCGCGCGCACGCAGCAGCGCCAGCGCCTCGTCGACACCGGCGACGGCCTCGATGCGGAACTCGCTCTCGAAGGTGCGGCAGAACCATTTGCGCGACAGCGCCTCGTCGTCCACCAGCAGCACGGTGCAAGCTTCGGAATCCAGGGTCGGGGTGAACATTTAGGCCAGGTCTCCTTGTGGTTGTGGCCGGGCTTGTGTGGTGGCCGTGGCCAGCGCCAGGTCGAAGCTGAACTCGGTCCAGGCCCCCTCCTCGCTCTCCACCGCCAGCAGGCCGCCATGGCGCTGCACGATGGCATAGCACACGGCCAGGCCCAGGCCCAGGCCCTGGCCGACTTCGCGCGTGGTGAAGAAGGGCTCGAACACGCGGCTCAGGTTGGCCGGCGGGATGCCGGTGCCGTTGTCGCGCACGCGCACCTGCAACCGGCCGTCCACATGGGCGACGTGGATGCGGATCTGCCGCGCGCGTCCGGGCTCGGCCTGCGCGGCCTTGTGCAGCGCCAGGCCCGCGTTGCCGAGCAGGTTCACGAGCACGCCGATGATGGCCGGCTCGTCGCCCAGCACATGCGTGTCCATCGGCAGCTCGGTCGTGATCTCCACGCCCTTGAGCTCGAAGCCGGTCAGCCGCAGCGCGGACTGCATAGCCTTCTCGAACAGGAAGATGCGGTTGCCGTCGCCACCGGGCTTCTGGTAGGCGAAGGTCTTCAGGTCCGTGACGATGCTCTGCACGCGCTGCATGCCTTCCTTGGCATCGGTGAGGCTTTCCTTGAGGTCCGCGCTGACGGCCACGGCCTTGTCCATCAGCGCCATGTTGAGCGCCATCATGCTGTAGTTCACCGGGTTGTTGACCTCGTGCAGCAGCCCGGCCGACAGCGTGCCCAGCGCCGCCATCTTTTCCTGCTGCATCATGTGGCCCTTGATCTGGGCCAGCGCCTGGTTGGTGCTCTGCAGCGAGGCGTTCTTCTCGGCCACCTCGCGCTGCAGCGCGAACAGCTTGAGCCGCGCGCGCTCGTTGAAGACCGTGCACACGGCGGACGCGATCGCCGAGAACAGCAGGAAGATGGTGTTGCCGATCAGCGCGCCATGCGGCACGGGGCTGTGGTCATGCAGCAGCCCGGCGACGAAATAGCCCAGGCAGGTGAAGGTGCCCAGCCCCAGGGACTGCACCAGCCCGATCGGCAGCACGATGCCGGCCGCGTACAGCGCCAGGCTCAGGCCGAACACGTAGGGCGAGCGCGCACCCTCGGTGAAATAGATCATGCCCACGATCATGATCTGCGGCAGCACCAGCCAGGTCAGCGTGAGGCCGCGCGCGTAGTCGCGCGCCGGCCGCGTGTACAGCAGCGCCAGCAGCACGCAGAGCAGCACCGTCGTGAGCCCGCGCGCGATGCCCAGCGGCAGCGCGTACTGCGGGTAGAAGGCCAGGTCCAGCCCCACGCCGCCGGGCACCAGCACGCACGCGACGATGCAGCCGGCGCGGCTGTAGGCCAGGCGGAAATTCGCCAGCTCGGCGTCGTAGTCGGCGCGCAGCGCGCTCATCGCCCACCCCGGCCCTGCGGGCTGTGGCGCAGCGCCCCGTCGGGCAGTCGGGTCGCGCGCATGGCTCAGCCTCCGGCCGGCGCGGTCAGCAGTTGCATGAACACGTTCACGCCGGTGGCGTCGGTCCACAGCCGCTGGATGCTGGCACCCAGTGGCGCGATGGCGCGCATGCCGGCCTCGTCGCGGTAGATCAGGTGCCACTCCAGCAGGTGCTCCATCACGTGCCGGTCCGGGTTGCGGCCGTGCACGTTGGTGACCAGCACGCCGCCGCCAGGACGCGTGCGCCCGACGAAGTATTCGAGCAGCCGGTTGCAGACCTTGTCGGACAGGTAGTCGAACAGCCCGGCGCAGTAGACGAAGTCGAACTGCGCGTCCAGCAGGCGGCGCGCGCCGGAGCCGCGCTTGAGCAGATTGTGCACCGACTCGTGGACCAGCTCCACCTGCACCTGCGTGCCGCGCCTGGCGCAGGCCTGGTCGATCATGCTGCGCGTGTAGGCCAGCGTCTCCTCGCTGAAGTCCATCAGCGTGAAGACGAAGCGCTCGGGCGTGGGGTGGCTGGCGATCAGGCGCTGGATTTCGATGGCCGGACCGCAGCCGACGTTGAGCACGCGCACCGGCCCGTCATGGCCGGGCGCATCGGTCAGCGCGGACAGCGTGTCCACCAGGATGTCGATGCGGTTGCGGTGCGCGCGCGCCACCGCGGCCTCCAGGAAGAAGGCGTTGATGATCTGGAAGTAGGTGCTCGCGCCTTCGCGCGGGTCGCCCAGCATCTGGTTGACCATCTCGTAGTCGCCGGCATAGCCCAAGGGCTTGGCGAAGGCGCGGTAGACGAAGGGCGCGCGCAGGATCAACGGATGGATGGCGGTCTGGGCAAAGGCGCGGTGGCCCGGCTGCAGTTCCTCGGGCACGCCGCGCGCCACGTCCTCGAGCCGGTCGATGCAGCCGCGCACGCGCTGGATCAGCGGCGAGGCGATTTCGAAGAAGACATCGTCGCGCAGCCGGCCCTCGGCGTTCTTGGGCAGGGCCGCGGCCATGTCGGCCTGGTCCACCCAGCGCGACACGTCGGACAGGAAGGTGCGCATCTGGCTCACCGCCACCTGGTAGTCCTGGCCGATGTTGAAGCGCGCGTCCCAGTCCTCCACGAAGGCCTGGGCCTGCAGCGCATACGAGGCCGGCCCGTGGCCCATGACGGAAAGCTCGTCCCACTCGTCGGTCAGCGTCACCGACACCACGGCCATCAGGCCCGTGTTCAGCAGGCTCACCACCACCGCCTTGCCGCGGTAGACGGCGCGCTCGCCCGAACGCACGGTGAGCTCGCTGAGCACCTCGCTGACCTGGACGATCGAATAGGGGTTGTAGACCTCCATGACGAGCGAGCGGCGCTGGTAGTTGGTCAGCACGCCGCGCACGATCTCGCCCTGGCTGTTGCGGAAGGTGACAACGGCGTCGATCGAGCGGGGGGACAGCACGGTGCGAACCTCGGAGCGCTCAGCGCGCACGGATGCGGCGTGCGTCCTCACCCCGCACCATGGCACTTCTTGAATTTCTTCCCGCTGCCGCAGGGGCACAGGTCATTGCGGCCCGGCGCGGCGGCGTCGCGGCGCACCTGCACCACGCGCGGGCCCAGGGTGCGGCCCATCTGGCGCAGGTCGTAGACGGCCCAGACGGCTTCGCCGAAGGCTTCGAGCCGGGCGGAGGACATGCTGGGCGGACCGTCTTGGCCGTCTTCGGTCTCGAAGGCCGACACCTCGGCCGGGCCCTCGTCGTCCTCGCACAGGTCGGCCAGCGCCGCCATGGCTTCCTCCAGCCAGCGGGCGGCTTCCTTGTCGCGCGCCGGGGCGGTCCATTCGTCGGGCCAGGTTTCGACGGCGAGCATGAAGCCCAGCGCCCAGACCTGGGCAAAGGCCGGCAGCTCGGGGTCGGCGTCCGCTTCGTCCACGCCGGCCTGGCCCAGGGCCTGGGCCCGCTCGTCGGCCGGCATGGCGGCGATGGCGCCGCGCACGTCCAGCACCTGCGGGCAATAGGCGCGCTCGTCGTCCAGGCTGTCGACCTCGGCGTCCAGGCCGGCCGCGATCTCCTGCCAGCGCTGCCCCCACAGCCGCTCGAAGCGCTGCTGCCGGGCCGCGTCGGCGAACAGCGTGCTCAGGCTGTCTTCGGAGTCCAGCAGCACGGGCCAGTATTCGGCTGGCAGGATGGGGCTGCGGCAGCACACCAGCGCGGCCATGAAGCCCTCGCAGAACTCCCACTGCGGCACCTGGGGGCTGCGCTCGCGCAAGCCGTCCAGCAGCGCGTCGAGCTCGTCGAAATCTGCAGGCTGCAGCGGCGACGCCACTGGCATCGGAGCGGCGGCTGCACGGGTGGTCGGGGGGGAGTTGGAAGACATCTGGAAACCAATGGAAAAGCGTGCATACAGAAAATTTCAAGTATGCAAAGTGCAAACACGCTCAAATTTGAATACCGCGCAACGAATTGCGACAGGTGAACGAATCAAGCATCAAGTTTGCCAGCGCTCAAGCGCCAATCACCGGCATTAAGTCCAGAGCCGCCGAAGCTTTGGTAACAAAAGGTTGCCAAATGTCAACGCCATGGGCCGCCATTCGCTTGCGCGTGGCCAGCACTGCCTTGTCCTTGGTCGCCAGCAGCGCGCCATGGGCCAGGGCCAGGTCGAGAAAGGGCTGGTCGTCCGGGTCGGTGCAGCGCACGGGCGCGGCCGGCACAGGCGCGGCCATCCGGCTCGCCGCGTCGAACGCGGCCAGCACCGCATCCGGCGCCAGCGCCCGCGCGCACAGGGACGAGGCGACCCGCGGATAGGCCAGCACGCGTGCCAGCTCCTCGCGCATGCCGGGCAGCACGCGCCAGCACAGCCGGCCGTCGGCCAGCGCCGCGCGCAGCGGCTGCACGGAGGGATCGTCGAAGACCAGCAGGTCCAGCACCACGTTGGTGTCGATCACCACGGCGCGTGGGCTGGCCGCGTGCATGGCGTCAGCGGGCCGGCGCTGCGGGCGGGTTGCGCGCCGAGCCGGCCACCATGTCGAAGCGGAACAGCCGGCACTCGATCGGGCCGTTCCACATCGGCACGCGGCGCGATTCCTTCAGCCGCATCTTGCCGGGCAGCTTGAGGTCGGGCGTGAGCATCCAGGCCGTCCAGCCGGCGTAGTGCTTCTTCCAGTGCGTGGCCAGGCGCGGGAAGAAATCGGCCGCGCCGTCGTCGGTCTGCGCGGCCTCGCGGCGGCCGGCGACACCGGCGACCTCGATGCGCTCGCCGTAAGGCGGGTTCAGCAGCATCACGCCGCTGGCCACAGGCGGCATGCGCTGCAGCGCGTCGCCACCGCGGAACTGGGTGACGGCCGCGACGCCGGCACGTTCGGCATTGCGCTCGGCGAAGTCGACCATGCGGTGGGCCACGTCGCTGCCGAAGACCTCGGTGGTCGGCGCGTGTTCGGCAGCCTGGGCCTGCTCCTTGAGGCCGGCCCAGACATGGGGCTGGAACGGCAGCATCTTCTCGAAAGCGAAGCGGCGCCGGCTGCCGGCCGCGATGCCGCAGGCGATCTGCGCGGCCTCGATGGCAATGGTGCCGCTGCCGCAGCAGGGGTCGTACAGGGGCGTGCTCGCGTCCCAGCCGCTGGCCGCGAGCATGGCGGCGGCCAGCGTCTCCTTGAGGGGGGCGTCGCCCTTGTCCTCGCGCCAGCCGCGCTTGAAGAGCGGCTCGCCCGAGGTG
This sequence comes from Pseudorhodoferax sp. Leaf267, assembly GCF_001422405.1. Classification (GTDB taxonomy): domain Bacteria; phylum Pseudomonadota; class Gammaproteobacteria; order Burkholderiales; family Burkholderiaceae_C; genus Pseudorhodoferax. The sequence continues at coordinate 91,046 of NZ_LMMV01000026.1, read as the reverse complement.
TCGATGTACAGCGTGGCGTGCTCGGTGGTCAGGTGCACGTAGATGCGCACGTCGGGCCAGCGCGTGTCCACGTCGGGCCGTTCGCCGCGCTTGGCGCGGAAGCGGTCGGCGATCGCGTCCTTGACCTTGAGCGCAGCGAAGTTCAGCGAGGTGAGCGGGCTGTGCTGCGCCGTGACCTCGACCTTGAAGCTTTGTTTCGGCGTGAACCAGATTTCCCAGGCCACGTTGCTGGCCGCGTCGTACAGGTTCTGCTCGTTGCGGTATTGGGTGTGCGACAGCTCGATCAGCACGCGCTGCGCCAGGCGGCTGTGCAGGTTGAGCAGCTGCGCGTCGCGCCAGGAGGCGCGCATCAGTACGCCGCCACGCAGCACGCGCAAGTCTTCGCCTTGCAGGCCGGTCAGCGCGTGGGCCTCTTCGGCCAGGAAATCCTCCACGCCGGCGGCGCAGGGCAAAAACAGTCGGAGCTGTTGCATGGGTGGTCTCCGGCCCCGGCGGGGCGGCTACAGGGCTTTGCGCAGATTCGTGGGAGCGATGCGCAGGGCTTCGCGGTACTTGGCGACGGTGCGCCGTGCGCATTCGATGCCCTGCTCCTTGAGCATCTCGGACAGCTGGCTGTCCGACAGCGGCTTCTTGGCATCCTCGGCGCTGACGAACTGCTTGATCAGCGCGCGCACGGCCGTGCTGGAGGCGTTGCCGCCGGTCTCGGTGCCCAGCGAGGAGCCGAAAAAATACTTGAGCTCGAAGGTGCCGAACGGCGTGGCCATGTACTTGGCCGTGGTCACGCGGCTGATGGTGGACTCGTGCAGGCCCAGTTCGTCGGCGATCTCGCGCAGCACCAGCGGGCGCATGGCCAGCGCGCCGTGCGTGAAGAAGTTCTTCTGCCGCTCCACGATGGCGTTGGACACGCGCAGGATGGTGTCGAAGCGCTGCTGGATGTTCTTGATGAACCAGCGCGCCTCCTGCAGGCGCTGCTGCAGCGCGGCGGTGTTGGACGCCTCGCGCCCGCCGCCCTTGTGCTGCTTGAGCGCGTTGGCATAGATGTCGTGCACGCGCAGCCGCGGCATCACGTCGGTGTTCAGCGTGACCTTGAACCGCGCCTGGTTGCCGCGGCCCACCTTGACCACGATGACGTCCGGGATGACGACATTGCGCTCCACGTCCACGAACTTGCGGCCCGGCTTGGGCTCCAGCCGCGTGATCAGCGCCAGCGCGGCCTTGACGCCGGCCTCGTTGTCGCCGCACAGGTGCATCAGGCGCTTGAGGTCGCGCCGGGCCAGCAGGTCCATGGGCTGGCGGCACATGCGCAGCGCCGTGCGGCGCAGCTGCGGCGTGACGGCCGCCTCGGGCAGGGCCTGGACCTGCAGCGCCAGGCATTCGCCCAGGTCGCGCGCGCCCACGCCGACCGGCTCCAGGCTTTGCAGCAGACGCAGCGCCACCGTGAAGCGGTGCACCAGCTCTTCGAGCAGTTCGGGGTCGTCGCCGGCGAAGCCCTGCGCCAGCTCCTGCAGCGGGTCTTCCAGGTAGCCGTCGTCGTTCAGCGATTCGATCAGGAAGCGCAGCGCGGCCGTGTCCTCCTCGGACAGGCGCAGCGCCAGGGCCTGGCGGTGCAGGAAGCTGGCCAGCGACTCCTGGCTGCGCGCGAGCTCGGTGGCGTCGGCATCGCCCTCGTCGCCCAGGTTGTTCTTGCGCGCGGGCGCGTCGCCGCCCCATTCGCCGTCGTCGGGCGCGACATCGTGCGTGCCGTCGCCTTCCCAGTCATGGGCGTCGTCCTGCCCGGTCAGCGGCGATTCGGTGTCGTTGCGGTTGTCGGCACCGGTCTCGGCGGCGTAGTCCTGCCCGGCCGGGCCCATGGATTCGGCGTCGCGGTCCTCGTCGCGCACTGGCGCGTCGGACTGGGCCAGGCCGAAATCCTCACGCGGCGCCTCTTCCATCGAGTTTTCGAGGAAGGGGTTCTCGTCCAGCATCTGCTCGACTTCCTGGGCCAGCTCCAGCGTGGACAGCTGCAGCAGACGGATCGACTGCTGCAGCTGGGGCGTCAGCGCCAGGTGCTGGGAGACGCGGAGGGACAGGCCTTGCTTCATTGTCCTTCTGGCTTACATGCGGAAGTGCTCGCCCAGGTAGACCCGGCGCACTTCGGCGTTGTTGACGATCTCGGACGGCGTGCCCTTGGCGAGCACGGTGCCGTCGGACAGGATGTAGGCGTGGTCGCAGATGCCCAGCGTCTCGCGCACGTTGTGGTCGGTGATCAGCACACCGATGCCACGCTCCTTCAGGAAGCTCACGATGCGCTGGATCTCGATCACGGCGATCGGGTCGATGCCGGCGAAGGGCTCGTCCAGCAGGATGAAGCGCGGCTGCGTGGCCAGCGCGCGCGCGATCTCCACGCGCCTGCGCTCGCCGCCGGACAGCGCCAGCGCCGACGAGGCGCGCAGGTGCTCCACGCGCAGGTCGGTCAAGAGGCCGGTGAGGCGCTCCTCGATCTCGGCGCCGCTGTAGGCCTTGCCTTCGGGCGAGCGCTGCAGCTCGAGCACCGCGCGCACGTTCTCCTCGACCGTGAGCTTGCGGAAGATGGACGCTTCCTGCGGCAGATAGGACAGGCCCAGCCGCGAACGGCGGTGGATCGGCATGTGCTCGACCGGCTGGCCGTCGATCGCAATGGCGCCGGCATCGGCCCGCACCAGGCCGACCATCATGTAGAACGAGGTGGTCTTGCCCGCGCCGTTGGGGCCGAGCAGGCCCACGACCTCGCCCTTGTTGACGGTCAGCGAGACGTCCTTGACGACCTTGCGGCTGCCATAGGACTTCTGCAGATGGCGGGCGACCAGGCTGCTGCCGCTCGCGTCCAGCGTGCTGTCGGGCGCCGCCACGCTACTTCTTCCCCCCGTCCAGCTGCGGGCTGGAACGCAGGGGCTGGGTCGGTGCCGACGGCGCAGCCGGCGCGCTGGCTGACGGCTGCGGCGTGAGCACGGCGCGCACGCGTCCGGAGCTGCCCGGGCTGGTGCCGGGCTTGGCGGCATCGACCGTGAACACCTCGGTCACGTTGTCGTAGACGATGACGCCGCCGGTGACTTCGTCGTTGAGCTTCGTGCCCAGGTAGCGGCGCAGCACGGCGCGGCGGATGAAGGTGACTTTGTCGGCCCGGCCGTCGTATTCGACGACTTCGCCCTCGCCTTCCATGAACTCGTCCACGCCTTCGCGCTTCTGGCGGAAGAAGGCCCGCTCGCCCGGCGCCGCCGTGGCGACGCCGAACTGGTAGCCCTGGGCGTCCTTGCGGATTTCCACGCGGGCGCCACGCATCACGATGGTGCCCTTGGTCATGACGACCTGGCCCGTGAAGACGTTGATCTGCTTCAGGTCGTCATAGCGCATGGCATCGGCTTCGATGTTCATGGGCTTGTCGCGGTCCGCCCGCTCGGCCTGGGCCAGGCTGGCGGCAAGGCTGAGGGCGGCACAGACGAGGAGTTTGGCGTAAGGGTTATTCATAAAAGGCACGAATCTTGCTCGGCCATTGTAGCGGCGCGATTGGGCCGCAAAAATGACAAGGCCCGCACACGCGGGCCTTTGTTTTGCGCAAGCGCCGATCAGGACTTGTTCTTGCCGCGCTGTTCGGCCACCAGTTGGTCGGTCACCACCAGGGCCCGGTCCATGGACTGGGCCAGCGTGCCGTCGGTGTAGTAGCGGCCGTTGATCCCCAGGGCCGGCACGCCGGCCAGCTTGTAGGCGTCCTGCAGCTGGGTCGCCTTGCGCACCTTGGTGCTGACGCCGAACGAGTTGTAGGTGTCCGTGAACTTGGCCTGGTCGACGCCGGGCTGCTTGGCGGCCCAGGCGAGCACGGTCTCGTCGCGGTTCAACTGCTGCTTCTCGACGTGGATCGCGTAGAAGGCCTTGCGGTGCAGGCTTTCCACCAGGTTCAGGGCCTCCAGCGTGTAGTAGAGCTTCTGCAGCGGCACGAAGTCGTTGCGGAAGGCGACCGGCGATCGGCGGAAGGCCACGTCCTTGGGCAGCTTCTTGACCCAGTCCTCCAGCCGCGGCTCGAAGGCATTGCAGTGCGGGCAGGCATACCAGAAGAACTCGACCACCTCGATCTTGCCGGGCGCCGATTCGACGGCGGCGGGCTTGTCCAGCACCAGGTAATCGGTCCCGGCCTTGGCCGACCCGCCACCGGCCTGCGCCAGCGCCAGGGGGGCCTGGGTCAGGCCCAGTGCCGATACCGCCAGACCGCTGGTCCAGGCTTTCGAGAACTCACGACGTTTCATTGGTTTCACTCCTTGGCGGGGTCAGACCTGCGCGGCCTGACAAAAGTTTCAGCGCTGGACGCGCACCAGGGCCGTGTCGGCGCCCGTGCTGCTCAGCCGGTCCTTGGTGCGCTCGGCCTCTTCGCGGTCCCGGTAGGGGCCCATGCGCACGCGGTAGACGGTGCGGCCGGCCTGTTCGCGCTCGGTCACGCGGGCTTCCATGCCCATCATGGCCAGGCGGGCACGCTGGGTTTCGGCGTCCTCGGGCGTGCGGAAGGCCCCGGCCTGCACGAAATAGTCGAAGGGATCGGCTGCCGCCGTAGCGGTCGCGGGTGCCGCGGCCACGGTGGGAGCCGCCACCGGGCCGGGCTTGCCGGCAGCGCGTGCCCGGGCCAGGTCGCCCAGCGGATCGGCCGATGGCGCGGGGCGGGCGGCCGGGGCCGGCACGGCGGCCGTGGCGGCAGGCGCCTGGGCCTCGGGCGGCGCCACGATGGACGGGCCGGCTGGCGCCGCGGGTGCCATGGGGCGTGCCGGGTTGCGGCCATGCAGCGGCGCGTTCGGGTCCCAGTTCTGGTTCTTCTTGTTCTCGGCCGCGTCATGGTCGGCCGTGCGGCCCTGCGTCTTGCCGCTCATGAACGGGATCGGCACCTTGGTCACGTAGACCGCCACGGCCAGAGCCGCGACCAGGCCCACGACCACGCCGACGATGAAGCCGATGATCGTGCCGCCCAGTTGGCTGCGCGGGCTGCCCGCCTTGCTCTTGCCGCCGGCCGAGGGCCGCTTGCGTTGTTCCGTTTGCTTCATCTGTCTACATTTTCTCGGGGGCACTCACCCCCAGCATGGCCAGTCCGTTGCAGAGCACCTGCGCGGTCGCAGCGACCAGGGCCAGGCGGGCGGCCTTGACGGCCTCGTCGTCGACCAGGATGCGCTCGGCATCGTAATAGCTGTGGTAGCTGGCCGCGAGTTCGCGCAGGTAAAAGGTGACATCGTGCGGTGCGAACTCGGTGGCGGCGCTGGCCAGCATGTCCGGGTAGCGCGCCAGCAGCAGCATCAGGGCCTGGGCCTGCGGGCTGTCCAGCGGCGACAGGTCCACGTCCTTCAAGCTGGCACGGTCGCCGCCCCAGGCCGTGAGCACCGAGCAGATGCGCGCATGGGCGTACTGCACGTAGTAGACCGGGTTGTCGTTGCTCTTCTCGATCGCCAGGTCGACATCGAAGGTGTATTCGGTGTCGGGTTTGCGCGAGAGCAGGAAGAAGCGCACGGCGTCCTTGCTGGTCCACTCGATCAGGTCGCGCAGCGTCACGTAGCTGCCGGCGCGCTTGGAGATCTTGACCTCCACACCGGCGCGCATCACGCGCACCATGGTGTGCAGCACGTAGTCGGGGTAGCCCGGCGGGATGCCGACATCGGCCGCCTGCAGTCCGGCGCGCACGCGCGCGATGGTGCCGTGGTGGTCCGTGCCCTGGATGTTCACGACCTTGGTGAAGCCGCGCTGCCACTTGGCGATGTGGTAGGCCACGTCGGGCACGAAGTAGGTGAAGCCGCCCTCGGACTTGCGCATCACGCGGTCCTTGTCGTCGCCGTAGTCGGTGGACTTGAGCCACAGCGCGCCGTCCTGCTCATAGGTCTTGCCGGAGGCCTGCATGCGGGCCACGGCATCGTCGACCTTGCCGCTGGTGTAGAGGCTGGACTCCAGGTAGAAGTTGTCGAAGTGCACCTGGAAGGCCTTCAGGTCCAGGTCCTGCTCGCGGCGCAGATAGGCCACGGCGAACTCGCGGATCGCGTCCAGGTCGTTCACATCGCCGTTGGCCGTGACTTCGCGGTCGTCGGCCTTGACAGATTTCTTGGCGAGGAAGTCGGCGGCGATGTCGGCGATGTACTCGCCGTTGTAGGCCGCGGCCTTCTCGCCGCTGGGCCATTCGGCATCACCCGGCTTGAAGCCGAGCGCGCGCAACTGCGTGGAGCTGGCCAGCGTGGCGATCTGCACGCCGGCATCGTTGTAATAGAACTCGCGGTACACGTCCCAGCCCTGGGACTGGAACAGGTTGCAGATGGCATCGCCCAGCGCCGCCTGGCGGCCGTGGCCCACGTGCAGCGGGCCGGTGGGGTTGGCCGAGACGAATTCGACCAGCAGCTTGCGGCCGTTGGCGCTCTGCACGCCGAACTGCGCGCCAAGCTGCAGCACTTCGCGCACGACCTGCTGCTTGGCAGCGGCTTTCAGCTTGAGGTTCAGGAAGCCCGGGCCGGCGATGTCGATGGACTCGACCCATTGCGCGGCGGCGGGCTGGGCCAGCAAGGCCGTGCGCAGCTGCTCACCGAGCTGGCGCGGGTTGAGCTTGAGGGGCTTGGCCAGTTGCATGGCCGCGGTGCAGGCGAAGTCGCCATGGGCGGCGACCTTGGGCGTCTCGAAGGCCGCGCGGGAACCGGCGCCGGGCGACACCTGTTCGAGCGCTGCGCCCAATGCAGAGAGCAATTCTTGTTTGACGGAGAACATCCAGGGATTTTAGGTGGGGCCCCGGGTGGGGGCTCAGCGTGGTCCGATGGGCAGGGCGGCGTAGAGCATGGCGCCTGGCTCGGGAGCGGTCGGGCGCTCTGATTGGGCGATGGCCAGCAGCCAGTGGCCACGCACGGCATGTTCCTGCCCGCCCTGCAGCCAGGGCAGCGGCGCGGCATCGTGCAGGCGCTCGGCCAGCAGCGCGTCGGGCAGCGCCACGGGACGCTCCTCGAACGTCTGCACACGCAGACCCTCGCCCACCGGCGCGCCCTCAGCCTCGCGCAGCGCGCAGACCCAGCGCGACAGATGGCAAAGATGCGGGCGCATGCGCGCGCTCATGGGCGTGGGCTCGCGCAGCAGGCGCTGGTAGGCGTCTTCTTCGAGTACCCAGGCGTCGCGCAGGCCGTACAGCGTGAGATAGCGCGGGCCCGTCTGCGGCCAATGCGCGCCATAGCGCCGTGCCCACAGCATGCCGGGCACGGTGAGCCGCTCGGGCACGTGCTCCTCGGCATGCCAGGCGTTGTACTCAGCGTCGAGCTCGGGCGTGACGCCGTTCCACAGCGCCAGCAGGGCTGTCGCTTCAGGCATCGCCCACCTCCGGGTACAGCAGCACCTTGCTGGCCTGCTTGCCATGCGCGAGCGCAAAGCCTTCTTTCGCCTGCGACAGCGGCAGCACATGGCTGACCATGGGGCGCAGCACTGCGTCCATCTCGGCCAGCAGCGCGAGCGCCAGCGGCCAGTCGGACTCGGGCGGGCGGAATGAGCCGCGCAGCTGCTGCTGGTTGCGCACCAGTGGCGTGAGGTCCAGCGCCAGCGGCCGGGCGTGGATGCCGGTCACGACCACGATGCCGTTGCGGCGCAGCAGGGCCAGCGCCTCGGTGATGGTCTCGGGCACGCCCGTGGCCTCGAACACGACGTCGAACGGCGCGCCATCGGTGTGCGGGCGCGTGCCCTCGGCCAGGGTCTGGCCTTGCACATCGACCAGCGCGTCGAAGCCCATGGCGCGCAGCGCATCGAAGCGCACCGCGTCGTCGAAGCCGCTGACGACCACCTGGGCAGCGCCCGCGCGCCGCGCCAGCGCCGCAATGCCCTGGCCGATGGTGCCTGGCCCCATGACCAGCACGCGCAGGCCGGTGACATCGCCCGCGATGCGCAGGGCCTGCATGGAGATCGTGAGCGGCTCGGTCAGCGCAGCCAATTCGTCGCTGAGGCCGTCCGGCACGGGCACGCAGTTGCGCCGCGGCACGCGCACCCATGCCGCGAAGGCGCCGTCGCGCGTCATGCCGATGCCACGGCGGCGCTCGCAGGCGTCGTGCCGGTTCTCGCTGCAGGCGGTGCAGACGCCGCAGGTGACCGAGGGCCGCACCACCACGCGCTGGCCGGCCTGCGTGACGCCGACGAATTCATGGCCGATGGTGACCGGGATGCTGGGCGCGATGAAGGCGTAGCTGGGCGTCCAGTCGTCCACGTGCAGGTCGCTGCCGCAGATGCCGGTGGCGCGCACTTGCACCAGTACCTCGCCGTCGGCCGGCACGGGGGTTGGCACGTCCACCAGTTCGAGTCCGGCGGCGGCGCGGGTTTTTTGCAGGGCTTGCATGGTCGTTTCAGTCGACGGTGATGCCGACCTTCTGGATGATCGCGCCCCACTTCTTGCCCTCGGCTCCGATGAAGGTCTTGAAGCTGTCGGCTGTACCGCCGCCGATGATGAGGCCCTGCTTGGCGAAGGCCTCGCGCACGCCGGCATCCTGCATCACGGCGTTCACATCAGCGTTGATGCGCGCCACGACCTCAGGCGGCGTGCCGCTGGCCGTGAACAAACCGTTCCACGCCAGCGCCTCGAAGCCCGGGTAGCCCTGCTCGGCGACGGTCGGCACATCGGCCATGCCCTCCATGCGCTTGAGGCTGGTGGCGGCCAGCAACCGGATGCGGCCACTCTGCATCAGCGGCAGCAGCGCGGGCGCCACGGTGAACAAGCCATGCGTCTCGCCCGAGGCCAGCGACAGCCCGGCCGGCGGCGAGCCGGCGAACGGCACGTGCACCGCGTCGAACCCCGCCGTGTTGCGGAACAGCTCCATCGTGAGGTGCGAGGAGCTGCCGGCACCCACCGACGCGTAGCTGACCTTGCCTGCCTGCTGCTTGGCCCAGGCCACGTACTCGGGCAGCGTCCTGGCCGGGTTGTCGGCCGGCACGGCCAGCACGTTGGGCTGCGAGGACGTGAGCACGATGGGCAGCAGCTCGCGCGCCGGGTCATAGCTCATCTTCTTGTACATGTACGGCCCGAACGCGATAGGGCCGTTGAAGCCGATGCCCAGCGTCAGGCCGTCGGCAGGCGCCTTGGCCACCACGCCCATGCCCAGCATGCCGCCGGCACCGGGCTTGTTGTCCACCACGATGGGCTGCTTCCAGCGCTCGCGCAGCTTGTCGCCCAGCGTGCGGGCGATGAAGTCCAGCGAGCTGCCGGCCGGCGCGGGCACGACGATCTTGACGGGCTTGGACGGCCAGCTTTGCGCGGAGGCGGCCAGCGCCAGGCCGCAGCCGAGCAAAAAGGTGACGAGTCGTTTCATGGGGGAATGTCTCCGGGTTGGGATGGCACGGATTCTGGCGGTGGCACCGCGATAGGCCAAACACCGATCGCGTATGGTCGCCATACTCACGAGGTATGGGGGAGACGCATCCATGGAACTGAGGCACCTGCGTTATTTCATCGCCGTGGCCGAGACCGGCAACCTGAGCCGCGCGGCCGAAAAGCTGTTCATCGCGCAGCCGCCGCTGTCGGTGCAGATCCGCCAGCTCGAAGACGAGATGGGCACACCACTGTTCGTGCGCCACCCCAAGGGCGTGCGGCTCACGGCGGCCGGCGAGGCGCTGATGCCCCAGGCCCGCGCGCTGCTGGACCGCGCCGGCCATTTGAAGGAGACGCTGCATGGCGACGGCACGGCCGGCCTGCTGTCGCTGGGCTACGTGCCCTCGGCCAGCAGCACAGTGCTGCCCGACCTGGTGCGGCTGCTGCGCGCCACGCACCCGGGCCTGCGCATCGAGCTGCGCGAGATGATCAGCAGCGAGCAGGCCGAGGCGCTGGTGATGGGCCACCTGGACGCGGGCATCGCGCGCACGCTGGCGCGCCATCCGCGGCTGGTGGCGCCGGCGCAGATGGCCGACCCGTTCTGCCTGGCCGCGCCCGCACAGCCCGATGCGGCGCGCACGCCCATCGACCTGCGCAAGCTGGCCGAGCAGGACTTCGTGGGCTTCACGCGCCACCGCGGGCCCGCCTACTTCGACCAGTCCATTCACCTGTGCGCGCAGGCCGGCTTCAGCCCGCGCATCCGCTACGAGGCGAGCACCGTGCACGGCGTGCTCGACCTCGTGGCCGCGGGCCTGGGCCATGCGCTGGTGCCGCAGTCCACCGTGCTGCTGGCGCGGCCCGGCGTGACGTTCCGTCGCATCCGCCGGCCGGCGCAGGACCAAGCGCTCGCGCTGCTGCGTCGCAAGGGCGATGCACGGCCGCTGCCGCTGCTGCTGGACCAGGCCATGGCCACGATCCTGGCGCGGCTCACGCAGCGCATCGCGAACGAACTGTGACCGACTCGTCATCCACACATGGGCTGCGGCGTTTAGAGTGCATCGGCTGTCGCCCGACATGCTCCCCGTTCAACACATTCCAAGGACACCTATGTTGAAAACCGCCTCCCTGATCCTCGCCGCCGCCTTCGCCCTGTCCATGGGCACCGCCCATGCGGCCGACGACGCCAAGCCCGGCTCCAAGCTGGGCGCCTGCAGCAAGGAAGCCGCCGCCAAGGGCCTCAAGGGCGATGAGCGCAAGCAGTACCTGTCGGACTGCAACAAGGGCATCACGCCCGCCGCCGCAGCAGCCGACGCACCGGCCAAGTCGGGCTCCAAGCTCGGCGCCTGCAGCAAGGAGGCCGCCGCCAAGGGCCTGAAGGGCGACGAGCGCAACAAGTACCTGTCGGACTGCAACAAGGGCATGGCCGCCGCGGCCGACAAACCGGGCTCCAAGCTGGGCGCCTGCAGCAAGGAAGCCGCAGCCAAGGGCCTGAAGGGCGAGGAGCGCAACAAGTACCTGTCGGACTGCAACAAGGCCTGAACCGCACGCCACCCACCCCGACACAACGGCCCCGCAAGGGGCCGTTTGCGTTGCTACTTGCCGAAGCCGCGCGCCAGGAACACGGCCAACAGCGCCACGATCGGGACAAGGTGCGCCTGCACCATCACGGTCTTGCGCGTGCGGCGCACCTCGTCCTCGGCCGGCAGCGCGCCGCTCGCCCGCAAGGCCTTGCGCCAGCGCAGGAAGGTCAGCGTGGGCTTGATCGACATCAGCCCGATCACCACGAACAGCGTGACCTTGCCGTGCAGCAGCGGGTTGGTCCAGTACCAGCCCAGGCCCTTGGCGCCCCAGTAGCTGCGCGCCAGCCCGGTGGCCAGCACGACGATGGAGGCGATGCCGTAGAGCATGTCCACGCGCGCCAGCCGCTCGACGATGCGCGCGTTCATCCATTCCACGCGGCACAGTGCGGCCTCGCTGGCCAGGAAGGTCACCATCGTGAAGATGGCCAGCCAGTGCACGTAGGCGAGCAGGGTTTCAAGCAGCATGTTTGTCCTTCGTGGTGGTGCCGGCCTGGCCGCTCCAGAACACGGGCCGGCCGTAGTGGTGTTTCAGATGGTCGATCCACAGGCGCACGCGCAAGGGCATGTGCTTGCGTTGCGGGAAGACGGCGTAGATGCCGCTGGGCGCGGCGGCGAAGTCCTCCAGCACGGCCACGAGCCGGCCGCTGGCCAGCTCGGCCTCAACCTCCCAGGTGCTGCGCCAGGCGATGCCGTAGCCGGCCAGGCACCAGTCGTGCAGCACCTGGCCGTCCGAACAGTCCAGCGGGCCGCCGGGCTTCAGGTGGATGAGCTCGCGGCCGCCACCGGCCGCCGGCACCTGGAACGCCCAGCCCCGCGTCTGCGAGGCGTCCGACGACAGCACCAGGCAGTCGAAGCGCGCCAGGTCGGCCGGCCGCTGCGGCGTGCCGTGGCGCTTGAGGAATTGCGGCGTGGCCACGCACAGCCGCCGGTTGTCGGCCAGTCGCACGCTGACGAGCGAGGAGTCCGGCAGGTCGCCCACGCGCACGGCGCAGTCGAAGCCCTCGGCTGCCAGGTCGACCACGCGGTCGGACAGGTTCAGCGAGATGCTCACGTCCTGGTGCAATTCGCGGAACCAGGGCACCAGTGGCGCGACATGGCGCCGGCCGAAGCCGGCCGGCGCCGTCACGCGCAGGTGGCCCGTCGCCTTGACGCCCCCGGCGCTGACGCTGGCCTCCGATTGGGCCAGGTCGGCGAGCAGGCGCTGGCAGTCCTCCAGGAAGGCGCTGCCCTCGTGCGTGAGCGTGATGCGCCGCGTCGTGCGCGCCAGCAGGCGCACGCCCAGCCGCGACTCCAGTGCGTCGAGCCGGCGCCCCATGACGGCCGGCGCCACGCCCTCGGCCTTGGCGGCGGCGGTGAGGCTGCCGCGCGCCGCCACCGCCACGAAGGATTCCAGCTGCGTGAGTCTGTCCATGCCGCGCGATTATGCGGAGCGCCGGCCTCGCTGCGGCCCGCCGCCGCGGCGCTGCCGAACGCAGCGGCGGCGCCGAGCGAGATCACTCCACCGTGGCGCCCGACGCTTTCACCGCCACGCCCCATTTGCGGATCTCGCTGGCGATGAAGCGATCGAACTCCGGCCCCGTGGTGGGCGCCGGTTCCGAGCCGCGGTCACGGATGAACTTCACCATGCTCTCGCTGCGCAGGATGTCCACGACCTCGTGGTTGAGCCGCGCGACGATCTCGGCAGGCGTGCCGGTCGGCGCCATCAGGCCCAGCCAGCCCACGGCCTCGAAGTCCTTCAGGGCCGCGATGCCGCTCTCGCGCACCGTGGGCACGTCGGGCAGCTGGCTGGAGCGCGTGGCCGAGGTCACGGCCAGCGGCAACGCGCGGCCCGCCTGGATGTTGCCGAGCGCGGCCGTGACCGAGTCCACCATCAGCGGCACCTGGTTGCCCACGAAGTCGGCCTGGGCCGGGCCGCTGCCGCGGTAGGGGATGTGCGTGATGAATACGCCGGCCTGGGCCTTGAACATTTCGCCCGACAGGTGCTGCGAGCCGCCGATGCCGGCGCTGGCGTAGTTGAGCCGGCCCGGCGCGGCCTTGGCCTGGGCCACGAGCTCGCCCATGGTCTTGATGCCGGAGGCCGGGTGGGCCAGGAACACCAGCGGCACCTTGGCCACCAGCGAGATGCCGACCAGGTCCTTGGCCGGGTCGTAGCCGAGCTTCTTGTACAGCGTCTGGTTCACGGCCATGGCGCTGCCGGCGATCAGCAGCGTGCTGCCGTCCGGCGCGGCGCGCGCCACCATCTCGGTGCCGATGTTGCTGCCGGCGCCGGCCTTGTTGTCCACGACCACGGGCTGGCCCAGGCGCTTGGCCAGCTGCTCGGCCAGCGCGCGCGCGAAGATGTCGCTGGCCTGGCCGGGCGGGAACGGCACGACCAGGCGGATCGGCTTGTCGGGCCAGGCGGCGTGGGCCAGCGGCGCGAGCGTGACGAGGCTGGCGAGCGCGATGCCGGCCAGCAGCCGGCGGCGGGCGAACGGGAAGCGCATGGCTTGTCTCCAGTCGTTGTTCTTGGCAAAAAAAGAAGGGCGCAGGAGCCTTGCAGCCCCTGCGCCTCGGTGACCCGGTCAGGCCAGGTGCTTGCCCAGGATGCCGGCCAGTTCGAACATGGTCGCGCTGGGCTTGCCGAACACGGCCTGCAGCTTGGCGTCGGCCTTGATGCTGCGCTTGTCCGCCGGGTCCTGCAGGCCCTGGGCCTTGATGTAGTCCCAGATCTTCTTGGTGGCCTCGGTGCGCAGCACGTTGTCGGTGCCGATCACGGCGGCCAGGGCGGCGCTGGGCTTGAGGCCGCCGCCGGCCGCTGCCTTGCGCGGGGCCGCCTTCTTCGCGACCGCTGGCTTGGCCGCGGCCTTGGTGGCAGCCTTCTTGGCCGGCGCCTTGGCGGCCGGCGCACTGGCCGCCGTCTTGCGCGGCGGGAACTTGCTGGTGCGCGGCTCGAACTCGAAGGTCACCTTGCCCTCGTCCTTGTTCCAGGCCAGGAAGGCCTTGAACGCGCGCCGCGTGCGCATGCTGACGAACTTGTCCAGGAGGTCGGTCTTGCCCGTGGCCAGCAGCTTCTCGACCTGGGCGCGCTCCACGGGCTGCTGCAGGATGATCTTGCCGGTCTTGAAGTCGCACGTGGGCACGGCCTGGGCCAGCGTGGGCACGGACTTCTCGCAGACGTAGTTGGCGCCGTGCTCGAACACCGGGGCACCGCACTTGGGGCACTTGCCCAGCGATGCCTGGCCCGAGAAGTCCACGATCTCACCGGTCTCGCCCGCATCCTTGTCGTCGCCGAAGTCGAACTCCAGCTTCCAGTTGTTCTCTTCCTCGTTGAACTTCAGGACGATCTCGGACGTGAACGGCCAGCCGGCCTTGGAGCGGAAGCCCTCGATCGGGCCGATGTGCTTGTCGCGCAGCAGCGCCTCGGCCTCGGCCACCTCGAAGGTGCGGCCGGCCGGCGACTTGCCGAACGAAAAGCCGCACGGCGCCGCGCCAGCCTTGCCGGTGCAGGTGTAGCGCCGGTAGTTCTCCTTGACCACGCCGCCGCAGTTGGGGCAGGGCGAGGCCAGGGTCGCGTAGTCGCCGGGCACGGTGTCGCGGTCGTATTCCTTGGCCTTCTTGACGATGTGCTCGGTCATCTGCGCGATCTCGCGCATGAAGGCGTCGCGGCTCAGCGCGCCCTTCTCCATCTGGGCCAGCTTGTATTCCCACTCACCCGTGAGCTCGGCCTTGGAGAGTTCTTCCACGCCCAGGCCGCGCAGCAGCGTCATGAGCTGGAACGCCTTGGCCGTGGGGATCAGCTCGCGGCCTTCGCGCAGCATGTATTTCTCGTTCAGCAGGCCTTCGATGATGGCCGCACGCGTCGCGGGCGTGCCCAGGCCCTTTTCCTGCATGGCCTCGCGCAGCTCGTCATCGTCGATGGTCTTGCCTGCCCCTTCCATGGCGCCCAGCAGCGTGGCTTCGCTGTAGCGCGCGGGGGGCCGGGTCTTCAGGGCCTTGACGTCGGCGGATTCCACGCGCACGAGCTCGCCAGGCTTCACGGGCACCAGGTTCTTGCCGTCCTTCTCGTCGTCCTCGGTCGTGGCTTCCTTGCCATAGATGGCCATCCAGCCCGGCTTGACCAGCACCTTGCCGTCGGAGCGGAAGCTGTATTTCTTGGCTTCATGCTCGACGGTGCTGATGCGCGTCGTGACCTGGAACTCGGCGCTCGGGAAGAACACCGACAGGAAGCGGCGCACCACGAAGTCATAGAGCTTCTGCTCGGCGTCCGACAGGCCGCTGGGCGCCTGCAGCGTGGGGATGATGGCGAAGTGGTCTGACACCTTGGCGTTGTCGAACACGCGCTTGCTGGGCTTGACGTAGTTGCCGTCGATGGCCTGCTGCGCGAACGGGGCCAGATGCTTCATGCCGCTTGCGGCCAGCATCTTCATCGTGTCCTTGACGACCGGCAGGTAGTCCTCGGGCAGCGCGCGCGAGTCGGTCCGCGGGTAGGTCAGGGCCTTGTGGCGCTCGTACAGGCTTTGCGCCAGTGCCAGCGTGGTCTTGGCCGAGAAGCCGAAGCGGCTGTTGGCCTCGCGCTGCAGCGAAGTCAGATCGAACAGCAGGCCGCTAGCCTGGGTGGTGGGCTTGCTCTCTTCGGTGACGGTGGCGCGCTTGCCGCGCGCCGCCTCGGCGATGGCCTGGGCGTCGCGTGCGTTCCAGACGCGGTCGGCGCGCTGCTCGGGGTCGGGCTCGCCGTTGGCCAGCAAGGGTGCGTTGGCCTTCTTCCAGCTGGTGTCGAAGTACTTGCCCGGGTAGGCGCCGGCCTCGGCCTGGAACACGCCATGGATTTCCCAGTAGTCGCGGCTCACGAACTTGCGGATCTGCTCTTCGCGCTCGACCACCACCGACAGCGTGGGCGTCTGCACGCGGCCCACTGTGGTCAAGAAGAAGCCGCCGTCGCGCGAGTTGAAGGCCGTCATGGCCCGCGTGCCGTTGATGCCGACCAGCCAGTCGGCCTCGGAGCGCGAACGCGCGGCGTCGGCCAGGCCCTGCATCTGCGCCTCGCTGCGCAGCTTGCCGAAGCCATCGCGGATGGCCTGCGGCGTCATGGACTGCAGCCACAGGCGCTTGACGGGCTTGTTCAGCGGCTTGGCACCGCCGGCGTACTGCTCGATCAGGCGGAAGATCAGCTCGCCTTCGCGCCCCGCGTCGCAGGCGTTCACGAGGGCGGTGACGTCCTTGCGCTTGGCCTGCTTGACGACGGCGTTGAGCCGCGACTTGGTCTTGTCCACGGGCTTGAGGTCGAAGTACGGCGGGATCACGGGAAGGTGCGCGAAGCTCCACTTGCCGCGCTTGACGTCGAACTCTTCGGGCGCCTGGATCTCCACCAGGTGGCCGACCGCGCTAGTCACCACGTACTGGTCGTTCTCGAAATGGTCTTCGTGCTTTTCGAACTTGCCGGCCCCCGGCGTCAGCGCGCGCACGATGTCCTGCGCAACCGACGGCTTCTCGGCAATCACCAAGGTCTTGGTCATAGAAACTTCGCTATTCCTTCAATGTCGTCCGGGAACATTTCCCCGGCCTCGGCCAGTACGACGCGGCCGTCGCGGCCGCGCACCACCGTCACCGGCAGGCCCTGGGGCTTGGGCATGGTCCGCGCCACGTCGGGCGTGAGCATGCCAGCGGGGAAGCTGTATTTTTTTTGCCGAATGTAATTCAACGCCGCCTGCGGCTCGCGGTCGATGGACAGGGCCAGCACGGACAGGCCGTGCGCGCGCTGCGCCTGCCACAGCGCCTCGATGTGCGGGCTCTGCACGGCGCAGAACGGGCACCAGCTGGCCCACCAGTACACCACCAGCAGCTTGCCGTCGGCGCTCGCGGGCAGGAAGCGGCTGCCGTCCAGCAGCGCGACCTCGGCCAGCGGCAGCCGCGCGCCGACCGCAGGCAGGGCTGCCGCTCGGGCCGTGGCCGCGAACGGCCATGCCGCGGCCACAGCGGCGCTGGAGATCAGGCTTCGGCGGGACACAGGCATGGGACGGCTCCTACAATTCGCGGCTTTCCCGCGTGCGTGTACGCGCGCAGGTGCTTTTTCTAAACTAACAGAGTTTCGTTGTGGCCTCAAAAACCGCCCGCGCGCCCAGCCGCCCCGAACGCCGCATCCAGACCCGCCGCTCCGGCGTGCATGGCAAGGGCGTGTTCGCCGTGCAGGACATCGCCGAGGGCGAGACCATCATCGAATACGTGGGCGAGATCGTGAGCTGGCAGGAGGCGCAGGACCGCCATCCGCACGACCCGGCCGACCCGAACCACACCTTCTACTTCCACATCGACGCCGACCGCGTGATCGATGCGAAGTACGGCGGCAATTCCTCGCGCTGGATCAACCACGCCTGCGAGCCCAACTGCGTCGCCGACGAGCAGGACGGCCGCGTGTTCATCAAGGCGCTGCGCGACATCGCGGCCGGCGAAGAGCTGAACTACGACTACGGCCTGATCATCGAAGAGCGCTACACGAAGAAGCTCAAGGCCGAGTACCCCTGCTGGTGCGGCGCCAAGAGCTGCCGCGGCACCTTGCTCGCGCCCAAGCGCGGCTGGAAGAAATGATCCGCTGGCCGGCCGAGGACATCTGGGAAGCGGTCGCCCCGCTGCTGCCCGGCTTCACAGTCGAAGTGCTACCCGAGATCGATTCGACCAACAGCGAGCTCATGCGCCGCATCCGTGCGCAGCGCGCCGAGCCGACGCTGCTGGTGGCCGAACGCCAGACGGCCGCGCGCGGCCGCATGGGCAAGCCCTGGCAGGGCGAGCGCGGCGCCTCGCTGAGCTTTTCGCTGGCCATGCCGCTGGCGCCCGCCGAGTGGGCCGGCCTGTCGCTGGCCGTGGGCGTGACGGTGGCGCGCAGCCTGCACCCCGACCTGCGGCTCAAGTGGCCCAACGACCTGTGGCTGGCCGACCGCAAGCTGGGCGGCATCCTGATCGAGACCGCAGCGCTGCAGGACCAGCGCCACGTGGTGATCGGCATCGGCTTGAACATCCTGCCGCGCAGCGGCGAGGGCCTGTCCACGCCGCCGGCCTCGCTGTCCGAGCTGCGGCCCGACTGCGACGCCCCGCAGGCGCTGCGCGACATCGCCGCGCCGCTGGTGCGCGCCGTGCAACGCTTCGAGCACGCGGGCTTCGCGCCGTTCCGCCTGGCCTTCGACGACCTGGACCTGCTGCGGCATCGCCCGCTGCGCCTGTCCGACGGCACGGCCGGCACCGGCGATGGCGTGGACGATGACGGCGCGCTGCGCGTGCAGACGGCTACCGGCCTGCAGCGCGTGACCAGTGCCGAGGTCAGCGTGCGACCCGTGGAGCCTTCCGGCGGCTGACATGCTGGTGCGCACCGCAGCCCTCGTCCTGCTGGCGGCCAACGCCGTGTACTTCGGGTGGTCACAGGGTTTGCTGGCGCCGCTGGGCCTGGGGCCCGACACCGGCAGCGAACCGCAGCGCCTGGCCCAGCAGATCCGGCCCGAGGCCTTGCGCGTGGCGCAGACGTCCTCGGCCGCCGCGCCTGCGGAGCCGGCGTCCACGGCCGCCGGCCCCACCACGGAACCAGCCTGCCTGCGCGCCGGCCCGTTCGATGCCGCCCAGGCCGACACCTTGCGCCAGGCCCTGGCCGGCGCCGACCTGCCCGAGGGCAGCTGGGCGCTGGACGCCACGGCCACGCCCACGCGCTGGATCGTCTACATGGGCAAGTACGCGGACGCCGATGCGCTGGAGAAGAAGCGCGCCGAGCTGCGCGCGCTGCGCGTGGAAACGGCCCCGGTCCGGCCGGCCGCGCTGGCACCCGGCCTGTCGCTGGGTGTGTTCACCACGGCCGCGGGCGCGCAGGAGCACCTGGCCCAGCTGACGCGGCGCGGCGTGCGCACCGCGCGCGTGGTGCCCGAGACGCCAGAACAGGCCGTCACCCAGCTGCGCCTGCCCCATGCCGACGAAGCCTTGCGCGCGCGCGTGCAGCCCCTGGCCGGCAAGCCGCTCACCCCTTGTTGAAAGGACTTCCCATGCCCCGTCTGCAGTTGTACTTCGCCCCTGGCGCCTGCTCCTTCGTGCCGCACTGTCTGCTGGAGGCCAGCGGCGCCGAGTTCGAGCCGCGCCTGGTCAAGCTGCACAAGCGCGAGAACGACGAGGCGCCGTTCCGCGCCGTGAACCCGCGCGGCCAGGTGCCGGTGCTGGTGCATGGGGAGCAGACGATCACGCAGATCCTGGCCATCGTCGGCTACCTGGACGCGTTGTTTCCCGAACACCGGTTCCTGCCCGGCGAGCCGCTGGCGCGCGCCCGCGCCATGGAGCTGCTGGCGTGGATGAACAACACCGTGCACCCGACCTTCACGCACGTGTTCATGCCGTTCAAGTACAGCGACGACGCCGACGTGCAGGCCCAGCTCAAGAGCTTCAACGCCGGCCAGTACCGCAAGCTGCTTCAGGAGCTGCAGGACACCGTCGCCCAGGCCGGCGCCGCCACGGGTGGCTGGCTGGGCGGCGCGGCCTTCGGCCCGCTGGACGCCTATGCGCTGACGCTGACGCGCTGGGGCACGATCGCCGGCATCGACCCGGAGGGCCTGCCCCTGCTGTGGGCCTATGTGCAGCGCGTGGCGCAGGAGCCGGCCGTGGCCCGCGCCATGCAGCGCGAGCGCCTGCAGCTCAACCTGTACACGCCGCCGCTGGCCTGATCAGCGCAGGGCCTGGCGGTTCGCCGCCAGCTCGCGCGCGATGTGCTGCGCGAAGTCCTGCGCGCTGCCGCTGCCGGGCAGGTTGCTGACGGCCAGCAGCCGCTCGCGCAGGGCCGGCTGTGCCAGCACGATGTGGACCTCGGCATTGAGCCGCCCGATGACGTCGGCCGGCGTGTGGGCCGGCGCGAACAGGCCGAACAGCGAGGTGAGATT
The DNA here is from genome assembly GCF_001422405.1 of Pseudorhodoferax sp. Leaf267. Lineage (GTDB taxonomy): Bacteria > Pseudomonadota > Gammaproteobacteria > Burkholderiales > Burkholderiaceae_C > Pseudorhodoferax. Next base: position 71,298 of record NZ_LMMV01000026.1, on the reverse strand, counting down.
CGCCGATGCGAAGCCGGCCTCGGCCAGTGTGGGCACCTCGGGCAGCACGTCCAGCCGCTGTGGCGCGCCGACGGCCAGCGCGTGCAGCAGGCCCTGGCGCACGTACTGCAGCTGCAGCGCTGCGACGTTGCTCGACAGCACCTCGAACTGCCCACCGAGCGCTTCGTTGAGCTGCTGGCCGCCGCCCTTGTAAGGCACGTGCGTGATGCGCATGCCGCTGGCGCTGCGCACGCGCTCGAGCACGAGGTGGCCGGTCGTGCCGTGGCCCGAGCTGGCCCAGCGCACATGCCGGCGCCCGGCCTCCTGCACCAGCTCGCCCATGCTGCGCGCCGCCAGCGCCGGCGTGCCGAGCACGAGCACGGGCGTGGCCATCACGGCGGCCACGGGCGCGATGTCCTGCAACGGGTCGTAGGGCACGGGGCCCAGCACGGGCTGCAACGTGAGCGGCGTGATGGCCGAGAAGCACAGCGTGTGGCCATCGGCCGGCGCGCGGGCCAGCACGTCCATGGCCAGGCTGCCGCCTGCGCCCGCGCGGTTCTCGACGAGGACGGGCTGGCCCAGCCGCTCGGCCAGCCGTTGCGCCAGCGCGCGCGAGATGTCGTCGCTGACGCCGCCCGTCGCGTAGGCCACGAGCAGGCGCACGGGGCGCACGGGCCAGGGCCTGGCATCTGCGGCGAAGGCCGGCGCGGCCATCAGCGCCAGCAGCGCGCGCCGGTCCATCATGCACACGCCGCCTGGCGCCGCCCCTGCGCGGCCGCCAGCTTGCGCACCAGCGCGACGAAGGTGGCGGTGGGCCCGGTGCTGTCGGCCTGGCGCCACGCCAGCGTCAGGGGCGCGTCCAGCACCACCTCGGGCGCCAGCGGCCGGTAGACGATGGCGTGCGGGTGCGCGCCGCGCATGGAGGCGGGCACGACCGAGATGCCGACGCCGGCCGCCACGAGGTTCAGGTTGGTCATCATGCGGTCGACCTCGGCCGCCACGCTGACCTGCACCTGCTGCTGCGCGCACAGCGCCAGCAGGTTGGCGTACAGGCCCGGCGCGCCCGGGCGGCGCACGAGGATCAGCGCCTGGCCCTGCAGGTCGGCCAATGCCACGCCGCCGCGCGTGCGGGCCAGCGCATGGTCGCGCGGCAGGGCGACGACGGCGGGCTCCTGCAGCAATGTTTCCAGCACCACGCCGTGCGGGCGCGACACCGGCACGCGCAGGAAGCCGCAGTGCAGCCGCGAGGCGGCCACGGCCTCGGTGATGTCGGCCGCGTTGTTCTCGCTCACGACGAGCTGGATGCCCGGGTAGCGGCTGCGGCAGGCGCGCAGGGTCTCGGGTGTGAAGGCGTGGGCTGCGGCCGAGCTCGTGAAGCCCACGGCCAGCAGGCCGCGCTTGCCCTCGGCCAGCGCCGCCATGCGCTCCTGCATGGCCGCGAAGTCTGCGAGCAGGCGCTGGGCCTCGGCCTGGAACATCGTGCCCGCGTCGGTCAGCCGCACGCCCTTGGGGTGGCGCTGGAACAGCACGCAGCCCAGCTCAGTCTCCAGCGCCTTGATCTGCTGGCTGAGCGGCGGCTGCTGCATCCCCAGCTGCTCGGCCGCGCGCGTGATGTGCCCGGCCTCGGCCACGGCGAGGAAGTAGCGAAGTTGGCGCAGGTCCATATCCAAATCATATCGACTGCAGATTCGCCGCGTGTTTGCTATCTGCTGGTGCAATCCCTAGCATCCGCGCTCCACCGAACGACCACGGAGACATCCATGCAGGCCCCGCGTTTCTTCCCCCTGGCCGCCGCTGCGGCCGCCTTCCTTTCGCTGGCCGCCTGCGGCGGTGGCGGCGACGACGACATCAAAGAGGCCGCCCCCACGGCCACGGCCTGCCCGGCCGCCGTGCCCAGCACGGCGCGCTGCCTGCAGGGACAGGACTCGGCCGGCGCGCACTACCTGATCGCGATGCCGCAGAGCTGGAACGGCACGCTGGTGCTGCATGCGCACGGCGGCCCCAGTCTGGAGGCGCCGACCCAGGAGCGCGCCGTCGAAGACCTCACGCGCTGGGCCATCGCGGTCAAGGCCGGCTATGCCTGGGCCGGTTCCACCTTCCGCCAGGGCGGCGTGGAGGTGCGCGCCGCGGCCGAAGACACGGAGCGGCTGCGCAGGATCTTCCGCAAGCATGTGGAAAAGCCGCGCCGCACCATCCTGCACGGGCAGTCCTGGGGCGCAGGCGTGGCGGCCAAGGCAGCCGAGATGTTCACGGCCGAGACCGTGGGCACGCAGCCCTACGACGCCGTGCTGCTGACCAGCGGCGTGCTGGCGGGCGGCACGCGCTCCTACGACTTCCGGCTCGATCTGCGCGCGGTCTACCAGTACCTGTGCAACAACCACCCACGGCCGACCGAGCCGCAGTACCCGCTGGCCATCGGGCTGCCGGCCGACTCCACGATGACGCAGGCCGACCTGAGCGCGCGCACGGCCGAGTGCCTGGGCCTGAACCGCACGGCCGCCCAGCGCACGCCCGAGCAGCAGGCCAAGGTGCAGACCATCGAGCGCGTGGTGCGCATCCCGGCCAGCTCGATCCAGGCGCACCTGAACTGGGGCACCTTCCACTTCCAGGACGTGGTGGCCAGGCGCACGGGCGGGGCCAGCCCCTTCGGCAACATCGGCGCGCAGTACACCGGCTCGGCCGACGACGCGGCGCTGAACGCCGGGGTGCAGCGCTTGCGCGCCGACCCGCAGGCCGTGCAGCGCTTCGGCGCCGACACCGACCCGACCGGCCGCATCCCGGTGCCCGTGCTGAGCACCAAGTGGATCAGCGACCCGACGGCCTTCGTCGAGCTGGACGCGTATTTCAAGGAGGTCATGGTGCGCGGCGGTGCCGGCGACCGCTTCGTGCAGACCTTCACCACGCAGGGCACACACAGCTACATCAGCGACCCGACCTACCCCACGCTGCTGGCCGCGCTGCTGCAGTGGGTGGATGCGGGCGTCAAGCCCACGCCGGCCGGCATCGCCCAGCAATGCCCCAGCTACGAGGCCGCGTTCGGCGCCGGCTGCAGCTTCGCGCCCGACTACGTGCCGGCGTCGCTGGACACGCGCGTCACGGTGCGCGAGCGCCCTTGACCAGCCCGCTGAAACGCACGTTGACGCGCGTGCCCGGTGGCAGCCGCCCCGGGTGCGTGTCCTCCAGCGTGACGGCGGCCTGGTGCTGGCCCGCGATCTCCAGCACGATGGGCAGGCCCAGGCCCGAGCCGTCGGCATCGGTGCCGAGCGCGCGGTAGAAGGGCTGGAACACCAGTTCGCGCTCGGTCGCTGCAATGCCCGGGCCCGAGTCCTCCACCTGCAGCAGCAGGACCTGACCATACGGGTCGGCCAGCACGCGCGCCGTGACCACGCCGGGCCTGCCGGGCTGCGACGGTGTGTAGTTGATGGCGTTGTCGACCAGGTTGCGCACCAGCTCCTTGAGCAAGGTGGGGTTGCCGTCCAGCAGCACGCCGGGCGCGCCGGGCATGGCGCCGTCGTAGCCCAGGTCCAGGTGGCGCTCCATGGCGCGCGGCAGGGCCTCCTGCACCACGTCCATCACCAGGCGTGGCAGGTCGCAGGGCTGTCGCGTGATCGGCACGCCGCCGTTCTCGGCGCGCGCCAGGGCCAGCAGCTGGTTCACGGTGTGCGTGGCGCGCATGCTGGAGCGGCGGATCTGCTGCAGCGACTGCTTGAGCTCGTCCGTGCCCGCGCCCTCGCGCTGCGCCAGGTCGGCCTGCATGCGCAGCCCGGCCAGTGGCGTCTTGAGCTGGTGCGCGGCGTCGGCCAGGAAGCGCTTTTGCGTGGCGATGGAGTCCTTCAGCCGCGTCAGCAGGTCGTTGACCGAGGACACCAGCGGCGCCACTTCCAGCGGCACGGCGCGCTCGTCCAGCGGCGACAGGTCGTCAGGCTTGCGCGCGCGGATGCGCTGCTCCAGTTGCGACAGCGGCTTGATGCCGCGCACCAGCGCCAGCCAGACCAGCAGCACGGCCAGCGGCAGGATCACGAACTGCGGCAGCATCACGCCCTTGATGATCTCGGCGGCCAGCACCGAGCGCTTCTCGCGTGTCTCGGCGACCTGCACCAGCGCCTGCTGCGTGCCGGCCGCGTCCAGCGCCACCCACACGTAGGCCACGCGCACGTCCAGCCCGCGCAGCTCGGCGTCGCGCAGGCGCACCTCGCCGGGCGGGGGCCGCGCGTCGTCCTGCGGCCGGGGCAGGTCGCGGTCGCCGCCGATCAGTTCGCCGCGGCCATCCAGCACCTGGTAGACGACCTGATCGGCGTCGTCGGCGCGCAGGATCTCGCGCGCCGGCTGGGGCAGGCTGAACTGCGCGAGCCCGGGCTGCGGCGCGGCCACCAGCTCGGCCAGCGCGCGCACGTTGTACTCGAGCGCGCGGTCGAACGGGTTGCCGGCGATGCCTTGCGCGACCAGCCAGGTCAGGGCCAGGCTCACCGGCCACAGCAGCAGCAGCGGCGTGAGCATCCAGTCCAGGATCTCGCCGAACAGCGACCGCTGCTCGCGCTGGAAAATCTTCACGCGTTGATCTTTTCCAGGCAGTAGCCCAGGCCACGCACGGTGGCGATGCGGATCGGGCCCTTTTCGATTTTCTTGCGCAGCCGGTGGATGTAGACCTCGATGGCGTTGGTGGACACCTCTTCGCCCCATTCGCACAGGCGTTCGACGAGCTGGTCCTTGCTGACCAGGCGGCCGGCGCGCTGCAGCAGCACCTCCAGCAGGCCCAGTTCGCGCGCCGACAGCTCGACCATGCGGCCGTCGATGGTGGCCACGCGGCCGGCCTGGTCGTATTCCAGTGGGCCGTGGCGGATGGCGCTGCTGGTGCCGCCCATGCCGCGCCGCGTCAGCGCGCGCACGCGGGCTTCGAGCTCCTGCAACGAGAACGGCTTGGCCATGTAATCGTCGGCGCCGTAGTCCAGGCCCTTGACGCGCTCCTCGATGCTGTCGGCCGCCGTGAGGATCAGCACCGGCAGGCTAGAGCCGCGGCCACGCAAGGCCTTGAGCACCTCCAGGCCGTGCAGCTTGGGCAGGCCCAGGTCCAGGATCAGCAGGTCGAACTGGCTGCTGGTGCGCAGCGCGGCGTCGGCCTCGGTGCCGTTGGCCACATGGTCCACCGCCGCGCCCGAGCTGCGCAGCGCGCGCAGCAGGCCGTCGGCCAGGACCTGATCGTCTTCGGCAATCAGAATGCGCATGTCAGGTCTCCAAGGGGGTTGGCGGGCGGGGGATTCTAGGAGCCAGCATAGGCTTCTAGGCCCAGGGCCACGACGGTCGCCACGTCCGCCCCGACAGACTCGCGGAACTCGGCCTCGGCCTGCACGATGGCGCCACGGAAAGCCTGCTGCCAGGCCAGGCCATCGGCCGTGAACAGCACGCGCCGCACGCGCGCGTCGTACGGGTCGGCCTCACGCGTGACCAGGCCCCAGGCCTCGCACTGCGCGATCAGGTCGCCCATGGCCTGCTTGCTCATGCCGGCGCGCGCCGCCAGCTCAGTCGGCCGTGTGCCGGTCGCGTCCAGGTGCCGCGTGATGTGCACGTGGGCGGCGCTGACCTGGGCCCGCGCCGCCAGGTTGGACAGGGCCAGCGGCACCTGCACGTCATGCGCCATGAGCTCCAGCACGCGCGCATCGAAGCGGCGCAAGGCATCGCCCATCAGCCGTCCCAGGTGGGTGGTGCGCCAGGCATCGGCAGATTGGGATTCCATGGCGGCAAATAGTAAGCCAAACTGACCAAAAATCGAGGGCTCGCGAATCAATACCTGGCTTAAACTACTGTTCAAGCATCCAGACATCGGCACTACGACATCTGGTGGCCACCACCCAAGTCATTGATTCCAAGGAGATTTTCATGGACGCACCCGTCAAGAACGCCGCAGCCCAAAGCGAGAAGACCAAGGCCCTGCAGGCCGCGCTGGCCCAGATCGAAAAGCAGTTCGGCAAGGGCACCATCATGCGCCTGGGCGAAGGCGAGGTGATCGAGGACATCCAGGTCGTCTCTACCGGCTCGCTGGGGCTGGACATCGCGCTCGGCGTCGGCGGCCTGCCGCGCGGCCGCGTGGTCGAGATCTATGGCCCGGAATCGTCGGGCAAGACCACGCTCACGCTGCAGGTCATCGCCGAAATGCAGCGGCTGGCCGGCACCTGTGCCTTCGTGGACGCCGAGCATGCGCTGGACATCCAGTACGCCCAGAAGCTGGGCGTGAACCTGCAGGAACTGCTGATCAGCCAGCCCGACACCGGCGAGCAGGCGCTGGAAATCGTCGACTCGCTGGTGCGCTCGGGCGCCGTGGACCTGATCGTGGTCGACTCGGTCGCCGCGCTGACGCCCAAGGCCGAGCTCGAAGGCGAAATGGGCGATTCGCTGCCCGGCCTGCAGGCCCGTTTGATGAGCCAGGCACTGCGCAAGCTCACGGCCACGATCAAGAAGACCAACTGCATGGTCATCTTCATCAACCAGATCCGCATGAAGATCGGCGTGATGTTCGGCAGCCCCGAGACCACCACCGGCGGCAACGCGCTGAAGTTCTACGCCTCGGTGCGCATCGACATCCGCCGCACCGGCACCATCAAGAAGGGCGACGTGGCCATCGGCAACGAGACCAAGGTCAAGGTGGTCAAGAACAAGGTGGCGCCGCCGTTCAAGACGGCCGAGTTCGACATCCTGTTCGGCGAGGGCATCAGCCGCGAGGGCGAGATCATCGACATGGGCGTGGAAGCGCGCATCGTCGACAAGTCCGGCGCCTGGTACGCCTACAACGGCGAGAAGATCGGCCAGGGCCGCGACAACGCGCGCGAATTCCTGCGCGAGAACCGAGACCTGGCGCACGAGATCGAGAACAAGGTGCGTGAAAGCCTGGGCATCGCCCTGCTGCCGCCCAAGCTGACCGCCGAAGCGGCGTGATCCCCGGCGCGCGCCCCACGCTGTCGCTCAAGGGCCGTGCGCTGCGCTACCTGAGCCAGCGCGAGCACTCGCGCCAGGAACTCGAACGCAAGCTGGCGCGCCACACCGACCAGCCCGAGGAACTGGCCCGTGCGCTCGACGAGCTGCAGACCAAGGGCTTCATCAGCGAAGCCCGGGTCGTCGAATCGGTGCTGCACCAGCGGGCCGCCCAGTTCGGCGCGCTGCGGCTGCGCCAGGAGCTGCAGCACAAGGGCGTGGCGCCCGCGGCCATTGCCGAAGCCGTCGCCAGCCTGAAGGACACCGAGCTCGAACGCGCCACGGCGCTGTGGCGCCGCCGCTTCGAGCCGCCGGCCGATGCCAGGGAGCGGGCGCGGCAGACCCGCTTCCTGCTCGCGCGCGGATTCAGCGGGGCCGTGGTGGCACGCGTGCTGAAGGGAACGGCCGACGATTGAACGGCCGGCCAGTGCGCGACAGGCGCGCTGGCCAAATTCGGGCACCATCACCACGCCCTCGCCGACCCTGTTGCCCCGCATGCCTTCTTCCCCCGCGCACGCCCTGCGCGCCCTCGTCTTCGCCTTCGGCCTGAGCCAGTTCTTCCGCGGCTGCCTGGCCGTGATCGCGCCCGAGCTGCAACGCGACCTCGGGTTGTCGGCCGCCGGCTTCGGCAGCCTGTCGTCCTGCTTCTTCCTGGCCTGCGCGCTGGCGCAGATCCCGGTCGGCATTGCGTTCGACCGCTACGGCGTGGGCCGGCCCACGCGTTGGCTGCTGGCGCTGGGCGTGGTCTCGGCGGTGCTGTTCGTGCTGGCGCCGAACGGCGTCACGGCCATGCTGGCGCAGGCCGGGCTGGGCGCCGCCTGCGCGCCGGTGTTCATGGGGCTCATGCACTACGCAGGCGCGCATCTGCCGGCCGAACGCTATGTGCCCTTCGTCGGCCGCGCGAATGCCATCGGCATGGTCGGCGCGCTGTGCGCCACCGCGCCGCTCGGCTGGCTGGCCCAGCGCGTAGGCTGGCGCCTGGCGCTCTCGGTGTCGGTGGTCTGCATGGCCATGGCCTGCTGGGGCGTGTGGCGCCATGTGCGTGACGCCGGGCCGGCGGCCGCCAGCCGCGAACCGCCCGCGGCCATGCTGCGGGTCAGCCTGCGACTGCTGGTGCGGCCGGTGCTGTGGACGCTGATCCCGCTGTGCATCGCCATGGCGGCCGGCACGGCCTTTCGCAACGCCTGGGGCGGCCCCTACCTGGCCGACATGTTCGGGCTGGACACGCAGACGCGCGGCCTGGTGCTGACCTTGCTGAGCGTGGCCGGCTTCGCCACGGCGCTGCTGCTGCCGGTGCTGGTGCGCCGCAGTTCGTTGCGCCGCGCCGTGCTGGGGTGGGGCCTCGTCTCCATGGCCGGCGCCGCCCTGCTGGCGCTGTGGCCGGGTGGCGGCGCACTGGCGCTGCACATGCTGCCGCTGGCCGTGCTGGCGACCTTCGGCATGGTGCACCCACTGGTCATGACGCATGGGCGCGAACTGCTGCCGGCGACGCTGCGGGGCCGCGGCCTGGGTGTGCTGAACACCTTCGTGTTCCTGGGCGCCGCCCTGGCGTCCTGGGCCTTCGGCCTGATCGCCGATGCCGGGCACCAGGCCGGCTGGACGCTGGAGCAGACATGGTCGGGCATCTTCGTGTGCGCAGGCGTGCTGATGCTGGGCGGCCTGCTGGCCTATGTGTTCAGCCCGGCGCCGGGCTCTGCGCAGCTGCGGCAGTGAGCGCCAACGGGGCTCAGAGCCCCAGCATCAGCTTGAGGTTCTGCACCGCGGCGCCGCTGGCGCCCTTGCCCAGGTTGTCCAGCCGCGCGATGACGACCGCATGGCGGTGGTCTTCGTTCGGGAACACGCGGATCTCGAGCTGGTTCGTGTCGTTCAGCGCAGTGGGCTCCAGCTTGCCGTCGTCGGTGGGCGGCAGCACTTTCACGAACTGATCGGGCGTGTTGCTCTTGGCATAGTGCGCAGCCAGGGCGTCGTGCAGGTCGCTAGCACGCGGCTTGCCCGACAGGTCGTCCAGATGCAGCGGCAACTGCACCAGCATGCCCTGGCGGAAATTGCCGACCGAGGGGATGAACACGGGGCGCTTGGCGAGGCCCGTGTAGCGCATGATCTCGGGGATGTGCTTGTGCTTGAGGCCTAGCGCGTAGGTCTCGAACAGCGGCGCCTCGTTCTTTTCGTAGGCTTCGATCATGGTGCGGCCGCCACCGGAGTAGCCGCTGACCGAGGGCAGCGCGATCGGGAAGTCGGCCGGCAGCAGGCCCGCGTCGACCAGCGGGCGGACCATGGCGATGGCGCCGGTGGCGTAGCAGCCCGGATTGGCGACCCGGTCGGCCTTGGCAACCGCCTCGGCATGGCCGGCCACCAGTTCAGGAAAGCCGAACACCCAGGCCGGGTTCACGCGGTGCGCCGTCGAGGCGTCGATGATCTTGGGCTTCTTGCCCGCCAACTGGTCGATCAACGCCACCGACTCGATCGCGGCGTCGTCATGCAGGCACAGCACGACCAGATCCACGCCGGCCATCAGCTCGCGTTTCGCACCGACATCCTTGCGCAACTCGGGCGCGATGCTCACAAGTTCGATCTGCGGCATGGTCTGCAGACGCTCGCGGATTTGCAGCCCGGTGGTGCCGGCTTCGCCATCGATGAAGACCTTGGCCATGGTGTTTCGCTCTCGTGGTGGTACGTAGTGCCCGCACATAATTGGTGCAGCGCACCATGATACAGTCCGCGACTGTCTGCCACCCGGTTGTCAAGCCGCCGTCGTCCGCAGACAACACCGCAGAGCCCAGATCTCACCCCTCCCCGTCTCCAACTTTCTTCCGAGAGATTCCCTCATGAAGATTCACGAATACCAAGGCAAGGAAATCCTTGCCAAGTTCGGCGTACCGGTGCCTCGCGGCATTCCGGCCTACACGGTGCAGGAGGCGGTCGAGGCCGCCCAGAAACTCGGTGGCCCGGTCTGGGTGGTCAAGGCCCAGATCCACGCGGGTGGCCGCGGCAAGGGCGGTGGTGTCAAGGTGGCCAAGAGCGTCGACGACGTCAAGCGCATCGCGGGCGAGATCCTGGGCATGCAGCTCAAGACGCACCAGACCGGCCCCGAGGGCCAGAAGGTCCGCCGCCTCTATATTGAAGACGGCGCCGACATCCACAAGGAGTACTACGTCTCAGCCGTGACCGACCGCGCGACGCAGAAGATCGCCTTCATCGCGTCCAGCGAAGGCGGCATGGACATTGAGGAAGTGGCCCACTCCTCGCCCGAGAAGATCATCACGGTCTACGCTGACCCCAAGGAAGGCCTGACCGACGCGCAAGCCAAGGAAATTGCCGACGGCATCGGCATGCCGGCCGATTCGACCGCGCAGACCGTCGACATCCTGAAGAAGCTCTACACCTGCTACATGGAAACGGACGCCTCGCTGGTCGAGATCAATCCGCTGAACCGTGACAGCAAGGGCAAGGTCATGGCGCTGGACGCCAAGTTCAACTTCGACAGCAACGCGCTGTTCCGCCACCCCGAGATCGTCGCCCTGCGCGACCTGGACGAGGAAGACGCGGCCGAAGTGGAAGCCTCCAAGTTCGATCTGGCCTACATCAGCCTGGACGGCAACATCGGCTGCCTGGTAAACGGCGCCGGCCTGGCCATGGCCACCATGGACACCATCAAGCTGTTCGGCGGCGAGCCGGCCAACTTCCTGGACGTGGGCGGCGGAGCCACCCCCGAGAAGGTGACCGAAGCCTTCAAGATCATGCTGAAGAACAAGAACGTCGAGGCCATCCTCGTCAACATCTTCGGCGGCATCATGAAGTGCGACACCATCGCCACCGGCGTGATCGCAGCCTGCAAGGCCGTGAACCTGCAGGTGCCGCTGGTCGTGCGCATGAAGGGCACGAACGAAGTCGAAGGCAAGAAGATGCTGGCCGATTCGGGTCTGCCGATCATCAGCGCCGACACCATGGCGGAAGCGGCCCAGAAGGTCGTGGCAGCTACCAAGAAAGCCTAAGGAACCGTCATGTCGATCTACATCAACAAAGACACCAAAGTCATCACCCAGGGCATCACCGGCAAGACCGGCCAGTTCCACACGGAAAAGTGCCAGGAATACGCGAACGGCAAGAACGCCTTCGTAGCCGGTGTGAACCCGAAGAAGGCCGGCGAGTCGATCTTCAACATCCCGATCTACGCCTCCGTCAAGGAAGCCGCTTCGCAGACCGGCGCCACCGTGTCGGTGATCTACGTGCCGCCTCCGGGCGCCGCCGCCGCGATCTGGGAAGCCGTCGAGGCCGACCTGGACATGGCGATCTGCATCACTGAGGGCATCCCGGTCCGGGACATGCTGGAAGTGCGCAACAAGATGAAGGCCAAGGAAGCCGCTGGCGGCAAGAAGACGCTGCTGCTGGGCCCGAACTGCCCCGGCTTGATCACGCCCGACGAGATCAAGATCGGCATCATGCCCGGCCACATCCACCGCAAGGGCCGCATCGGCGTGGTCTCGCGCTCCGGCACGCTGACCTATGAAGCCGTGGCCCAGCTGACCGAAATCGGCCTGGGCCAGTCCAGCGCCGTCGGCATCGGTGGCGACCCGATCAACGGCCTGAAGCACATCGACGTGATGCAGGCTTTCAACGACGATCCCGACACCGACGCCGTGATCATGATCGGCGAGATCGGTGGCCCGGACGAGGCGGACGCCGCCCGCTGGTGCAAGGCCAACATGAAGAAGCCGGTGGTCGGCTTCATCGCCGGCGTCACCGCGCCTCCCGGCAAGCGCATGGGCCATGCCGGCGCGCTGATCTCTGGTGGCGCCGACACGGCGGACGCCAAGCTGGCCATCATGGAAGAGTCCGGCTTCACCGTGACGCGCAACTTCTCCGAGCTGGCCAAGCTGCTCAAGACCAAGCTGTAAGAGCGGGTACGCAGTTCCACGCACTGCAGGCCGGCAGATCGCCGGCTAGACTGCACTGACAAACAAGAAAGCGCCCTGACCGGGCGCTTTCGCATTCATAACAGTCGGAGTCGTCATGCTTGCTGGTCTCGATCTTTCTTCTGCCACGTTCTGGAGCGCGCTCGGCTCCATCCTGCTGGCCAACGTCGTCCTGTCGGGCGACAACGCCGTGGTCATCGCCATGGCCGCGCGCACGCTCAAGCCCGAGCAGCGTGGCAAGGCGATCTTCTTCGGCAGCGCCGCAGCCATCGTCATGCGGATTTTGCTGACCCTGGTCGCGATCCGGTTGCTGGGCATGCCCTTCCTGAAGATCGTCGGCGGCTGCCTGCTGGGCTATATCGGCGTGGACTTGCTGATGGGTGAAGACGAGGGCGGCGGCGACGGGCAGGAAGTCACCGGCATGATGGCGGCGATCCGCACTATCCTCGTCGCCGATCTGGTCATGAGCCTGGACAACGTGCTGGCCGTCGCCGCCGCCGCCAAAGGCAATATGCCGCTGCTGGTGATCGGGCTGGTGGTCAGCATTCCGTTGATCGTGTTCGGCGCCAGCTTGCTGACCAAGGTCATGGAGCGATTCCCCATCATCATCACGATCGGAGCCGCACTGCTCGGCTTCCTGGCCGGCGAGATGCTGCTGACCGATCCGGCCGTGGCCAACTACGTGGGCGCCGTCAGCGAGACCACGGTGCAGGCGGCCGGCGTTGCGGGTGCCGTTTTGGTGGTCGCGATCGGCAACTGGCTACAGAAGCGGGCCAGCCGATCCTGAGGCGCGCCAGCACGCCTGTGGCAGGAATGGCGCACCTGGCGCTCGGCCCAGGCTTGAAACCGCAGATATTTTCAGGCTGGCCGCCTATTTGATCGCTGCGCGTAACAGAATGTCGGCTCCGCATCGCATTCCGGCTGTCCATTCGCGTGGGCCTGTGGACGCGGTGCTTGGCATGCGAGTTCCGACAATGAAAGGCGGCAGTGCGGAAACAGGGGCATCTTCAACGCGCGTCGGGCCGCACGGCCATGGCGCAGGCTGCGCGTAGCCGCAGCGGTTGATGCCGGCACCGCGCGCCCACGAGATGAATTACGAGTTCTGCGCGCAGACCCACGCCGGTTTGCTGCGAAAAAACAATGAGGACGCTGTCACTGTCGATGCGGCGGTCGGCCTGAGCGTGCTGGCCGACGGCATGGGCGGCTACAACGCCGGCGAAGTGGCCAGCAGCATGGCGGCCAGCATCATCCGCGCGGAACTCGGGCGCTGGCTGAGGGCCTCGGGCGCGGAAGCCCCGTCCAAAGAGGTGCGCAAGGCGATCGACGCCAGTGTCGGCCACGCCAATTTGGCCGTCTTCAACGCCGCGCGCCACAACCCCAGCTACGCGGGCATGGGCACAACGCTCGTGGTTGCCGTGTTCCGCGACGCCCGGCTGTTCCTGGGCCACATCGGCGACTCGCGCTGCTACCGCCTGCGGCAGGAGTTGGTGCAGATCACGAAGGACCATTCGCTGCTGCAGGAACAGCTGGACGCGGGGCTGATCACGCCGGCGCAGGCGGCGTTCTCGACGCAGCGCAACCTGGTCACGCGTGCCCTGGGCATCGAGGACAGCGTGCTGCTGGAGCTCAATGAATTTGCGGTGGAGTCCGAAGACATCTACCTGCTGTGCTCGGATGGCCTGTCCGACATGGTGGACGACGCCAGCATCGCCAGCATCGTGCGGGCCGCCGGCTCGCTGGACGACAAGGCGCGCCAACTGGTGGACGTGGCCAACGCCCGCGGTGGCCGCGATAACATCACCGTGCTACTCGTGCAAGCCCAATCCGACACCCGCAGGCCCAGCCTCATGGCCAGGCTGTTGCGCAACTAGGCACTGACAAAGAGATCCATGACCAGATTCAGGAGCGGACCATGCCGAAGCTGATCGTTTCGATCGATGGTGTCGTCATCAAGGAAGTGCAGCTGACCAAGGACCGTACGACATTGGGCCGGCGCCCGTACAACGACGTCGTGATCGACAACCTGGCCGTCAGCGGCGAACACGCAGCCGTGCTGCTGTCGGGCACGGAGGTGCAGCTGGAAGACCTCAACAGCACGAATGGCACCTATGTCAACAGCCGCGCCATCCGCAAGCAGTCGCTGCGCCACAACGACATGGTCGAGATCGGCAAGTACAAGATCAAGTTCCTGAACGAACTGCAGGACACGGCCCAGGACCGCGCCACGGCAGCGCGCGGGCCTGTCACGACACCGCGTGCCGCCGAGGCGCCGGTCCCCCAGAGGCGGGCCTTCGACCCGGTCGCGCCTGTGGCGCAGCCGGAGGCCACCGCCCCGGCATCGATCCGCGTCATCTCCGGCGCGGCAGCTGGCCGGGAGGTCACGCTCGTGAAAGTCGTGACGACCCTGGGCAAGCCGGGCGTGGCCGTGGCCGCCATCACGCGCAAGCCGCAAGGCTATGTGGTCGTGCATGTCGAGGGCGGGGAATTCCCGCTGCTCAACGGTGCGGCGGTCAGCACGACGCCGATGGGCCTAAAAAATGGCGACATTCTTCAGCTAGCCGGCACGCAGATGCAATTCATCTACACGGGCTGAGCCGCTTCGGGCAGGCGCTCCGGTCGCAAAGCGACACGCAAAACTCGCCCGCCTGCGCTCGAATCCGTCAAAATAGTTGCGACAGGCCTGCCCCGAACGTGTAGCCTGATGTAACGGCTGCCCTTCCCATCCACGTCCGGGCGGCACCGATTTCACAACCGACCAAGGAAACGGATGAAACTGCGTGTGCTGGGCTGTTCCGGGGCGATCGCCAAGGACTGTCGCACCACTTCGTTTCTGGTCGATTCCGCGGTGCTGATCGACGCGGGGACAGGTGTCGGTGACCTCACGCTGGAAGAAATGCGCGGCATCGACCACGTGTTCCTAACCCATTCGCATCTGGACCACATCGCGGCCCTGCCGCTGATGGTCGACGCCATCGCCTCCCAACGCCGCAGTCCGATCTGCATCCATGCCTTGTCAGGCACCATCGCAGCGCTCAAGGCCCATGTGTTCAACAACGTGATCTGGCCGGATTTCAGCCGCATCCCGTCGCAGGCCGCGCCTTTCATCAGCTTCCACGAAATCGCCATCGGCCAGGTCGTACAGGTCGGCGGGACGTCGGTCGAAGCCATGCCTGCCGTCCACACGGTGCCGGCCTGCGGCTACGCGGTGTCCGCGGGCGGGCCATGCTGGGTGTTCACGGGCGATACCGAGCGCAACCCGGCGTTCTGGAAGCGGCTGGAAACCATGGACGTCGCCATGCTGGTCATCGAGACCGCGTTCAGCAACCGGGAGCAGGACTTGGCGCGGCGCAGCCTGCACCTGTCACCGATGGCGCTGGCCGACGAGCTCGGCCACCTGGCACCGCAGCGCAAGCTGCCGATCTACATCACGCACACCAAGCCGTCCGAGACGGTGCTGATCATGGCCGAGATCGAAGAATTCGACCGCAACGCCAGCGCGGCCGGCCAGCCGGGCCACGACATCCGCTGGCTGGAAGCGGGCCAGGAATTCGAGATCTGATCAGGGCGCCGGTGGCGCTACCTTGAAGTCGATCGAAAACAGATACCAGAGGATCAGGGTCGGGATCACCACAGGCAGCGACATCGCCAGGAATAGCACCAGGGCGAGCACGAACGCCGACACATCCTGCCACCACTGCCGCAGCACGATGCGCAGGTCGACGTTCCAGAAGTACTCCTTGTCCTTCATCGCGCCCTCCGGTGTAGGTCGATACAGGGTGCCGGCCAGTTTAGCCCTGCCCCCCGCAAAAAACCTTGTGCGCGCTGGCGTATGCAAGTGACGCCTGACTTTTATCTGCTAACCTGCACTTTCCATTGCCACTATCGAACAAGGGGGATTCCATGTCCAAAACCACCGCATCCAGCGTCGAATCGCAAGAACAACTGGTCAGCGACATCAAATCCGTGATCTCCGACGCCGAGGAGATGCTCAGCGCGACGGCCGACCAGGCTGGCGAGAAGGTCACCAACCTGCGCGCCCGCATCAAGGCCCGTCTGCATGATGCCAAGCTGCGCCTGGTCGACGCGGAAGAAGCCCTGCTGGTCAAGACCAAGGCCGCCGCCCGCGCCACCGACGACTACGTGCACGAATCGCCTTGGACCGCCATCGGCGTCGCCGCGGCTGTCGGCGTGCTGCTGGGCCTGGCCCTCGGCGGCGGCGCACGGCGTTGATCCGGCATGCGCCCACAAGGGCGCTGACAAAGACCCCACATGGCTAGTGCCGGCCGCACGGGCCCGATCGCGGCCCTGAAACGCGTCGCCGAGACGCTGCTCACCATGGGCCAGACCAGGTTGCAGCTGCTGGGCAACGAGATCCAGATCGAAAAGCACCGCGCGCTGCAGCAGCTGCTGCGCACGCTGCTGGCTGTCGTGTTCGCGTCCCTGGCCCTGGTGGTCGGCATCGGCTTGCTGTTGGTGCTGATGTGGGACCAGCGCGTCGCGGTGCTGGCCGTGCTGTTCTTGGTGTTCGTGGCCTTTGCCGCCTGGCTGGCCTGGTCCGTCAAGCAGGGCGCCGACACCGAAGACCACCCATTCGCGGCCAGCCTGGCCGAATTGCAGGCCGACCTGCGCCAACTGAAAGCCGCTTCCAGCGATGGCCCGCCGCAAGAGCCTCGCTGAACTGCAGCGCGAGCGCGGCCGCCTGCTCGAACGCATCGCCGGACAGCGCGAAACGCTGGCAGTGCAGTGCGTGCCGGTGCTGCACCTGCTGCAGTTTGGCGAGCGCATCGCGCAGACCGTGCAATCGGCCAAGAGCTTCGTGCAGAAGCACCCCTGGGCCATGGGTTCGGTTGCCGCGGTGCTGGCCCTGCGCCGGCCCCGCAAGCTGGGGCGCTGGGCGCGCCGCGGCCTGTTCCTGTGGCGCAGCTGGCGCACGGCGCGCACCGTATTCGCGTCTGTCCAGCGTCAGCTGGACCAGATGGGCTAAGTCTCCAGATACCGCTGCAGATAGCGCCCGGTGTGGCTGCGCGCATCGGCCGCGATCTGCTCCGGCGTACCCGCGGCGACCACGGTGCCGCCGCCGGCCCCACCCTCCGGGCCCATGTCGATGAGCCAGTCGGCCGTCTTGATGACGTCCAGGTTGTGCTCGATCACGACGATGGTGTTGCCTGCATCGCGCAGCTGGTGCAACACCTGCAGCAGCAGATCGATGTCGGCGAAATGCAGCCCTGTCGTCGGCTCGTCCAGGATGTACAGCGTGCGCCCGGTATCGCGCTTGGACAGCTCCAGCGCCAGCTTCACGCGCTGCGCTTCGCCGCCGGACAGGGTCGTCGCCGCCTGGCCGAGCTTGACGTAGGAGAGCCCGACGTCCAGCAGCGTCTTGAGCTTGCGCGCGATGTTCGGCACGGCCTGCAGGAAGTCGTGCGCCGCCTCCACCGTCAGCTCCAAGATCTGCGCAATGTTGCGGCCCTTGTAGAGCACCTCCAGCGTCTCGCGGTTGTAGCGCTGGCCGTGGCAGACATCGCAGGGCACGTAGACATCGGGCAGGAAGTGCATCTCAACCTTGACCATGCCGTCGCCCTGACAGGCCTCGCAGCGCCCGCCCGCCACGTTGAAGCTGAAGCGGCCCGGCCCGTAGCCGCGCTCGCGCGCCATCGGCACCTCGGCCATCAGCTCACGGATCGGCGTGAACAATCCGGTGTAGGTGGCCGGGTTGCTGCGCGGCGTGCGGCCGATCGGCGACTGATCGACGTTGATGACCTTGTCGAAGTACTCCAGGCCCAGGATCTCGTCATGCGGCGCGGGCTCGTCGTGCGCGCGGTAGATGTGGCGCGCGGCCGCGGTGTACAGGGTGTCGTTGACCAGCGTCGACTTGCCCGACCCGGACACCCCGGTCACGCAGGTCAGCAGGCCCACGGGCACGTCCACGTCCACACCCTTGAGGTTGTGCCCGCGCGCGCCGCGCACGCTCAGCATCTGCAGCCGCGCCGGCGCCTTGGCGTCCGCATCCGTCACCGGCAGCCACGGCGTGCGGCGCGGTGGCACGGCGATCTGCAGCGTCTGCGACAGGTACTGGCCGGTCAACGAACGCGTGTTGGCCTTCACGGCTTCGTAGTCGCCCTGGGCCACGACCTGGCCGCCGTGCACGCCCGCGCCCGGCCCCATGTCGATGATGTGGTCGGCCGCGCGCATCATGTCTTCGTCGTGTTCGACGACCAGCACGCTGTTGCCGATGTCGCGCAAGTGCTTCAGGGTGTCGATGAGCCGGTCGTTGTCGCGCTGGTGCAGGCCGATGCTGGGCTCGTCCAGCACGTACATCACCCCCGTCAGGCCCGAGCCGATCTGCGAGGCCAGGCGGATGCGCTGCGACTCGCCGCCCGACAGGGTTTCCGCGCTGCGGTCCAGGCTCAGATAGTTCAGCCCCACATCATTCAGGAACTTGAGCCGCAGGCCGATCTCGCGCACCACCTTGGAGGCGATCTCGGCCTTGGCGCCATGCATCTGCAGCCCGTCGAAGTAGGCCAAGCTCTCGCGCAGCGTGGTGCTGCTGATCTGGTAGATCGCGCGCGCCTGCGCGCCTTCGCCGATCTTCACGTGCCGGGCCTCGCGACGCAGCCGCGAGCCATGACAGTCCGGGCAGGCCTGGGTGCTGCGGTAGCGCGCGAGATCCTCGCGCACCACGGCCGAATCGGTCTCGCGGTAGCGCCGCTGCATGTTGGGGATCACGCCTTCGAACGGATGTTTCTTGCTCAGCTTCTTGCCCTGGAAGTTGCCGGACTCCATGACGTAGCTGAACTTGATCTCTTCCTCGCCGGAGCCGTGCAGCACGGCCTGCTGCACCTCGGCCGGAAGAGCCTCGAACGGCGTCTCGACGTTGAACTTGTAGTGCTTGGCCAAGCTTTCGAGCAGCGCGAAGTAGTAGCCGTTGCGCCGGTCCCAGCCCTTGATCGCGCCACTGGCCAGGCTCAGCGTGGGGAAGCCCACGACGCGCATGGGATCGAAGAACTCCTGCGCGCCCAGGCCGTCGCAGCTCGGGCAGGCGCCCACGGGCGAATTGAACGAGAACAGCCGCGGCTCCAGCTCGCTGATCGAGTAGCTGCAGACCGGGCACGAGAACTTGGCGTTGAACAGGTGCTCGCGTGGCGTGCCCGGCGTACCGTCGGCGTTCGCGGCGGCGTCCATCTCCAGCGCGATGGCCCGGCCCTCGGCCAGACGCAGGGCCGCCTCGAAGCTCTCGGCCAACCGCTGGCGCAGGCCGCTGGCCTCGGCCTCGCGCCGCACCTTGAGCCGGTCGATCACCACGTCGATGTCGTGCTTTTCGGTCTTCTTGAGCTTGGGCAGGTTGTCGAATTCGTAGGACTGGCCATCCACGCGAAAACGCACATAGCCCTGGGCCTGCAGGTCGGCGAAAACCTCGGTGAACTCGCCCTTGCGCTCGCGCGCGATGGGCGCCAGCACCATGAGGCGCATGTCCTCGGGCAGCGCCAGCACCGTGTCGACCATCTGCGTGACGGTCTGCGCCGACAGCGGCAGGTCGTGGTCGGGGCAATACGGCGTGCCGGCGCGCGCGAACAGCAGGCGCAGGTAGTCGTGGATCTCGGTCACCGTGCCCACGGTCGAGCGCGGGTTGTGGCTGGTGGCCTTTTGCTCGATCGAGATGGCCGGCGACAGGCCCTCGATCATGTCCACATCGGGCTTGTCCATGAGCTGCAGGAACTGCCGCGCATAGGTGGACAGACTCTCCACATAGCGGCGCTGCCCCTCGGCGTACAGCGTGTCGAAGGCCAGCGAGGATTTGCCCGAGCCGGACAGCCCGGTGATCACCACGAGCTGGTTGCGCGGGATGTCCAGGTCGATGTTCTTGAGGTTGTGCGTGCGCGCCCCGCGGACGCTGATGCGCTGCTGCTGCAGCGCCGTCGCGAGGTAGGAGCCGTCCGTGGGATTGTTCAAGATGCGCGCTCGGGAAAACCCGACATGATACGGGGCACCGCATGAATCCGCAGCGCAGCCGCTCGCGGCGCAGCCAGAGCATGCGGCACAATTGGCGCCCTTTTCCTCTCTCCGATCGGCAGCACACCATGGCATCCGTCAACAAAGTCATCATCGTCGGCAACCTGGGCCGTGACCCCGAAGTGCGCAGCTTCCCCAGTGGGGACCGGGTGGCCAATGTCACGGTCGCCACCACCGAGACCTGGAAGGACAAACAGACCGGCGAGCGCCGCGAAGCCACTGAATGGCACCGCCTTGTGTTTCGCGGCCGGCTGGTCGACATCGTTGAGCAGTACCTGCGCAAGGGTTCTCAGGTCTACATCGAAGGCTCGATCCGCAGCCGCAAGTACAACGACGCGTCAGGCGCTGAGAAGTCGATCACCGAAATCAACGTCAACGAGATGACCATGCTGGGCAGCCGCCAGGGCATGGGTGGTCCCGGCCCATCCAGTGGTGGCGGCGATGATGACGGTGGCTACGAGGCGCCCCGCCGCCCGGCACCCGCCAGCCGCCCCGCAGCCGCCGCACCGCGCGCACCGGCTGCGGCGCCCAAGGCGTCGAGCGGTTTCGACGACATGGACGACGACATTCCGTTCTGATCGTCAGGTACGACCCACCTCACCACAAGGGGGTACTGGCCGCCAGGCTGGCACCCCCTTGTCACGTCTGGGTACAGGCTCAGGGCGTGGCTGCCGCGATGACGCCACCGCCCAGGCAGACCTCACCGTCGTACAGCACGGCCGACTGCCCCGGCGTCACGGCCCACTGCGCGCCGTCGAACGACAGCGCGAACGCGCCGTTCGCGCCTTCTGCCAGGCGGCATGGCGCGTCGGCCTGGCGGTAGCGGGTCTTGCTGGCGTAATCGGCCGGCTCCGGCGCTGCACCGGCGACCCAGCTCGCGTTGTCCGCATCCAGGGCATGCGACAGCAGCCAGGGATGCTCATGGCCCTGCACCACCCACAAGGTGTTGGCGGCGATGTCCTTGCGCGCGACGAACCAGGGCGCATGCTCGCCACCGCCGCGCGGCGCGCCTTTCTCCTTGATCCCGCCGATGCCCAGGCCCTGGCGCTGGCCCAGCGTGTAGAAGCTCAGGCCCTGGTGCTCGCCCAGCACGCGGCCACGCTCGTCCTTGATCGGGCCGGGCTCCTTGGCGATGTAGCGGTTCAGGAACTCGCGGAACGGGCGCTCGCCGATGAAGCAGATACCGGTCGAGTCCTTCTTCTTCGCGTTGGGCAGCGCGATCTCGGCGGCGACGCGGCGCACCTCGGTCTTGTGCAGCTCGCCCACGGGGAACAGCGTCCTGGACAGCTGCGCCTGCGTCAGCCGGTGCAGGAAGTAGCTCTGGTCCTTGGACGGGTCCAGGCCCTTGAGCAACTCGAAACGGCCGTCGCGCTCGCGCACGCGGGCGTAGTGCCCGGTAGCGATCTTCTCGGCGCCCAGCCGCATGGCGTGGTCCAGGAAGGCCTTGAACTTGATCTCGGCATTGCACAGCACGTCGGGGTTGGGCGTGCGGCCGGCCTGGTACTCGCGCAGGAATTCGGCGAACACGCGGTCCTTGTAGTCGGCCGCGAAGTTGACATGCTCGATCTCGATGCCTAGCACGTCGGCCACGGCCGCGGCATCCACGAAGTCGATGTTCGACGAGCAGTATTCGCTGTCGTCGTCGTCTTCCCAGTTCTTCATGAAGATGCCCACGACGTCGTAGCCCTGCTGCTTGAGCAGGTACGCGCTCACCGCGGAATCGACCCCGCCACTCAATCCGACCACGACACGCTGCTTGCCCATGCGGCGATTCTAGAAAGCGGCCGCCGGCGGCGGGCGCTGCCGCGCCAAAGGCCCTGGCAGGCGCCGGTCAGCCGGCCAGTACCGACGGGTCGGTGAACACCAGGTCCAACGGGTAGCGCCGGCCGGCCAGGTAGTCCTCCATGCAACGCAGCAGCAGCGGGCTGCGGTGGCGGTCGGCACTGGCGCGCACTTCGTCCGGCGTCAGCCACAGGGTGCGCACGATGCCCTGGTCCAGCGCGCGGTCGGCCTCGGGCGCGCCCACGGCGCCGCAGAACGCGAAGCGCAGGTAGGTCACGTCCTCTCCCGTCGCCTCGCGCACGAAGCGCGCCAGGTAGACACCGACCAGCGCCGTGGGCTGGAACGGATGCGCCGTCTCCTCCAGCGTCTCGCGCACGCAGCCTGCAAGCGGCGACTCGCCCGGGTCCAGGTGGCCGGCCGGGTTGTTCAGCCGCAGGCCCTCGGGCGTTTCCTCCTCGACCAGCAGGAAGCGGCCTTCGCGCTCGATGACGGCAGCGACGGTGACACTCGGTTTCCAGCGTGTTGGCATGGCACGGATGATAGGGTTCGGTGTGTTGCCGGCCGTCGGCGCCTAGGCCGAGGCCTCGCGCGAAGGCGCGGGAGCCGCATCGGCGTTGACCTGCGGCACCGACACGTACAGCAGCCAGCCGTTGTCGAAGGAGGTCTCGTCGACCTTGAACAGGCGGCCATCCCACATGTCGACCACGAAGCTGCGGTACGGGCGGCTGCGCCGCTTGGCATCGGCCATGCGCAGCCAGGCCTCGATGTCGTCGGCGTCGATGCGCGGCCCGCGGCGCCGGGCGTGGCAGTGGCGCATCACGTCGCCGAAGCTGTGTGCGACGGGCGGCGACGCATGCAGCGCAATGAAGGTCGCGTTGGCCAGCACCAGCCGGTCGGCCGGGTCGTACAGGGCCACGGCGGCCGCGCCGCTGTCCAGCTTGGCCAGCAGGCCCGCAAGCGCACGCGGGTCGCGCGTCAGCAGCCCCAGGGCGCCGGGCTCGTCCACGCGCGAGGGCGGCTGCGCCTCGCCAGCCGTGCTGACGCGGTCGCGCCCCTCGTGCTTGGCGCGGTACAGCATCTGGTCGGCCAGGCGCATCCAGGCCTCGTGGCTGGCCAGGTCGCGGCTCAGGCCGGCCACGCCGAAACTCACGGTAACCACTTCGCCATCCAGCAGGGGCTGCTGGTGCAGGCGCAGGCGCAGGCGCTCCATGGCCACAGCCGCGGCCTGCGGATCGGTCTGCGGCATCACGATGCCGAACTCCTCGCCGCCGTAACGGCCCGGCACGTCGATGTCACGCAAGCTTGCACGCACCAGGTCGGACAGGCGCCGGATGACCTGGTCGCCCGCCGCGTGGCCGTAGCTGTCGTTGATGCGCTTGAAATGGTCGATGTCGATCAGCACCAGCGTGGCCACCTGCCCGGTGCGCACGAAGCGCGCGAACTCGTCTTTCACGCGCTGCTCCCAATAACGGCGGTTGTACAGGCCCGACAGGCCGTCGTGCTGGCTCAGGTGGGCCAGCTCTTCGCGCTGCTGGTTGAGCTTGCGCAGCGTGCGGTGGGTCGTGTAGCTGACGCTGAGCGGGTGCAGCACCAGCAAGGGCAGGCAGGCCAGCACGGTTTGCATCGCGCTGGCCGGCTGCCAGTAGACGCCGAACAACAGCAGGCCGGCGAGCACGCCCACGGCCTGCGTGGCCAAGCCGCGCAACATCTGGCGCGAGCCGCCGACGATCATGCTGTCCATGGCCATCAAGGCCACGATCAGCACGCTGGGCAACACGTTGAAACCGATCGCGGCGACCCACAGGCCGCCGGCGAAATGGTCGATCAACAGGTTGGAGCGCTCGCGCTGCTGCGGGTCGGGCGCACGGCGCGCGAGCTGCCAGGCCAGATGGGGCCACAGAAACCCATGCACGACCGGGCCAACCCAGAACCACCACGGCGCACTGCGTTCGTGGAGCACGGAGGCCACGGCGAGAAAGCCCAGCGCCAGCCCGATGACCCGCGGCCAGAAGATCGCCCGCGCGAACGCCGTCGAGTGAACAGGCGTCGCATCGGGGGGCACCATCGGCGTCTTCGGCATGCAGATCCTCACACCATTTGCGGTCCATCTTATCTGTCCGCAATCTGCCCGTTTGCGTAGGGAAGTCAGGTAAGCTCGCGGCCCATCGGAGACAACGAGGGAAGGAAATCGCCATGTCGATGGCAGGACCGCCGAAGGCACCGTGCAGTGCCGGCCGGCGCACCAGCACGACAACCGATGGCGCACGCGACAGACCCATCTGAGAACGCAGACGCACAGCCCGGCACGGCGCGCGCCCCGCGGCACCTGCGCGCAGCCCCTGCGTTTGCCCCACGCAACACGGCCAGCTTCCGAGGAGACTTTTCATGACAACCAGTTCCACCCAGCCTGCGCAGCGCATCGGCGTGCCGCGGGAGATCTTTCCCGGCGAAAAGCGCGTGGCCACGGTGCCCGACGTCGTCGAGAAGCTGATCAAGCTCGGCTTTCAGGTGGCGGTGCAAGCCGGTGCCGGCGAAGCCGCCAACTTCAGCGACGACGCTTACCGGGCGGCCGGGGCCGAGATCATCGAGGGCGCGCCCGCGCTCTGGGCGGCCTCCGACATCGTGTTCAAGGTGCGCCCGCCCAGCCCCGACGAAGTGGCCCTGATGCGCGAGGGCGCCACGCTGATCGACTTCATCTGGCCCGCGCAGAACCCCGATCTGATGCAGCAGCTGGCGGCCCGCAAGGCCACGGCGCTGGCCATCGACTGCCTGCCGCGCACGCTCTCGCGCGCCCAGAAGATGGACGCATTGACCTCCATGGCTGGCGTATCCGGCTACCGCGCCGTGATCGAGGCGGCCAACGCCTTTGGCCGCTACTTCAACGGCCAGATCACGGCCGCGGGCAAGGTGCCACCTGCCAAGGTGTTCATCGCCGGCGCCGGCGTGGCGGGCCTGTCGGCCATCGGCACGGCGGCCAACCTGGGCGCCATCGTGCGCGCCAACGACACGCGCGCCGAGGTGGCCGACCAGGTCACCTCGCTCGGCGGTGAGTTCGTGAAGGTGGACTACGAGGAAGAAGGCTCGGGCGGCGGTGGCTATGCCAAGGTGATGAGCGAGGGCTTCCAGGCCGCGCAGCGTGCGATGTACGCCAAGCAGGCCCAGGATGCCGACATCATCATCACCACCGCGCTGATCCCCGGCAAGCCTGCGCCCAAGCTCATCACGGCCGAGATGGTGCAGAGCATGAAGCCCGGCAGCGTGATCGTGGACATGGCGGCCGAGCAGGGCGGCAACTGCGAGCTGACGGTGCCCGGCGAAGCCGTGGTGCGCCACGGCGTGACCATCGTGGGCTACACCGACCTGGCCTCGCGCCTGGCCAAGCAGGCCTCCACGCTGTACGCCACCAATTTGCTGCGCCTGACCGAGGAGCTGTGCAAGGCCAAGGATGGCGTGGCCGTGGTGAATATGGAAGACGACGCCATCCGCGGCCTCACCGTGGTCAAGGACGGTGCCATCACCTGGCCCGCGCCGCCGATCGCCCAGGCCCCCAAGCCGCCCGCCAAGCCCGCTGCCCCCGCCGTGGCCCAGAAGAAGGGCGGCCACGGCCATGGCAGCAGCGGCCCGCTGCCGGCCAGGACGCTGGCGATCATCTTCGCGGTGGCCGCCGTGGCCTTCTGGCTCATCGGCACCGCGGCGCCGGCCGCCTTCCTGAGCCATCTGACGGTGTTCGTGCTGGCCTGCTTCATCGGCTACATGGTGGTGTGGAACGTGACGCCCGCGCTGCACACGCCGCTGATGAGCGTGACGAATGCGATCTCCAGCATCATCGCCATCGGCGCGCTGGTCCAGATCGCACCACCGGACGGCGCGGCGGGAGGCCGGCCCGACGACCTGATCCGCTGGCTGGCCTTCGCCGCGCTGGTGCTCACGGCCGTCAACATGTTCGGCGGCTTTGCCGTCACGCGCCGCATGCTCGCCATGTTCCAGAAATAAGAAGAGCGAGAAGAGAACACCATGTCCCAAAGTCTCGCCACCGTCGCCTACCTGGGCGCCGCCATCCTGTTCATCCTGAGCCTGGGGGGCCTGTCCAACCCGGAGACCTCGCGCCGCGGCAACCTGTTCGGCATGGTCGGCATGGCGCTGGCTGTGCTGGCCACCATCTTCGGGCCGCGCGTGAGCGCCGGCGGTGTCGCCTGGATCGTCGTCGCGCTCGTGATCGGGGGCGGCATCGGCCTGTACGCCGCCAAGGTCGTCAAGATGACCCAGATGCCCGAACTGGTCGCGCTCATGCACAGCCTGGTGGGCCTGGCGGCCTGCCTCGTGGGGTTCGCCAGCTATGTCGACACCTCGATCCAGTTGCAAGGCGCCGAGAAGGTCATCCACGAGGTGGAGATCTATGTCGGCATCCTGATCGGTGCCGTCACCTTCGCCGGCTCGCTGATCGCCTTCGGCAAGCTCAACGGCAAGATCGGCGGCAAGCCGCTGCTGCTGCCTGCGCGCCACTGGCTCAACCTGGCCGCGCTGCTGCTGGTGGTCTGGCTGGGCCGTGTCTTCATCCATGCCGACACCGTGGGCGCCGGCATGCTGCCGCTGCTGGTCATGACGGTGATCGCGCTCGCCTTCGGCGTGCACATGGTGATGGCCATCGGCGGTGCCGACATGCCCGTGGTGGTCTCCATGCTCAACAGCTATTCGGGCTGGGCTGCCGCGGCCACCGGCTTCATGCTCTCCAACGACCTGCTGATCGTCACCGGCGCGCTGGTGGGCTCCTCGGGCGCCATCCTGTCCTACATCATGTGCCAGGCCATGAACCGCAACTTCATCAGCGTGATCGCAGGCGGCTTCGGCTCCGGCGCACCGGCCAAGAAGGGCGGCGACGCCGCGGCGGCCGAGCCGCAGGGCGAGGTCACGCCCATCAG
The DNA here is from genome assembly GCF_001422405.1 of Pseudorhodoferax sp. Leaf267. Classification (GTDB taxonomy): domain Bacteria; phylum Pseudomonadota; class Gammaproteobacteria; order Burkholderiales; family Burkholderiaceae_C; genus Pseudorhodoferax. The sequence continues at coordinate 44,735 of NZ_LMMV01000026.1, read as the reverse complement.
CGCCACGGAGACCGCCGAGCTGCTGCGCGAGGCCAAGAGCGTGGTCATCGTGCCCGGCTACGGCATGGCCGTGGCCCAGGCGCAGCACACCGTGAACGAGATCACGCGCACGCTGCGCGACAAGGGCGTGAACGTGCGCTTCGCCATCCACCCCGTGGCCGGCCGCATGCCGGGCCACATGAACGTGCTGCTGGCCGAGGCACGCGTGCCCTACGACATCGTGATGGAGATGGACGAGGTCAACGAGGACTTCCCCGAGACGGATGTCGCCATGGTCATCGGCGCCAACGACATCGTGAATCCGGCCGCGCAGGACGACCCGGCCAGCCCCATCGCGGGCATGCCGGTGCTGGAGGTGTGGAAGGCCCGGCAGTCCATCGTGATGAAGCGCTCCATGGCCTCGGGCTATGCCGGCGTGGACAACCCACTCTTCTACAAGGAGAACAACCGCATGTTGTTCGGCGACGCGAAGAAGATGCTGGACGAGGTGCTGACAGCGCTGAAGGCCTGATCGCCGGCCGGCCCCACCCTGCAGGACGTGAGGGCCCCGGCCATGGAACGGCCACGGCGTTGCCCCCTGCCGACCTAGGGACAACGCTCTCGGTGCGCCCTGTGCGCACGGCCACAATGCCCGCGTTCGACGCAGACTTAGAAGGAGACCCCATGACCGAACGCATCTGGCTCAACAGCTATCCGCAGGGCGTACCGGCCGATGTCGATGCCTCGGTCTATCCCTCGCTGGTGGCCCTGCTCGAGGAGAGCTTCACCAAGTTCGCCGACCGTCCGGCCTTCCACTTCATGGGCCGCGACGTCAGCTACGCGCAGACCGACCTGCTCAGCCGCAAGCTGGCCGCGTATCTGCAAAGCCTGGGCCTGGCGCGCGGCGACCGCGTGGCGATCATGATGCCCAACGTGCCGCAGTACCCCGTGGCCGTTGCCGCGATCCTGCGCGCCGGCTATGTGGTCGTGAACGTGAACCCGCTGTACACGCCGCGCGAGCTGGAAGGCCAGCTGCGCGACTCGGGCTCCAAGGCCATCGTCATCATCGAGAACTTCGCGACCACGCTGGCGCAGTGCATCGCGGCGACACCGGTCAAGCATGTGGTGCTGTGCGCGATGGGCGACCAGCTGGGCCTGCTCAAGGGGCTGCTCGTGAACTACGTGGTGCGCAACGTGAAGAAGCTCGTGCCGCCGTACGAACTGCCCGGCGCAGTGCGCTTCAACGACGCCATCGCCAAGGGCGCGAACGCCAGCTTCACCAAGCCCGCGATCGGCCCGGACGACATCGCCGTGCTGCAGTACACGGGCGGCACGACCGGGGTGGCCAAGGGCGCCGTGCTGCTGCACCGGAACATCATCGCCAACGTGCTGCAATCCGAGGCCTGGAACCAGCCCGCGATCCGCGGCGTGCCCCAGGGCGAGACCTACACCAGCGTCGGCGCGTTGCCGCTCTACCACATCTTCGCGTTCACGGTCAGCATGATGCTGGGCATGCGCGGGGGCGGCAAGCTGGTCCTGATCCCCAACCCGCGCGACCTGCCGGCCACGCTCAAGCAGCTGTCCACGCAGCGCATCCACAACTTCCCGGCGGTCAACACCCTGTTCAACGGGCTGGCCAACCACCCGGACTTCGGCACCGTGGACTGGAGCCACCTGCGCCTGTCGGTGGGCGGCGGCATGGCCGTGCAGAGTGCGGTCGCCAAGCTTTGGCTGGACAAGACCGGCTGCTCGATCTGCGAGGGCTACGGCCTGTCGGAGACCTCACCCTCGGCCAGCTGCAACCCGACCGACAGCAAGGAATACACGGGCTCCATCGGCGTGCCGCTGCCCAACACCTGGTTCAAGCTGGTCGACGACGACGGCAACGAAGTGCCGCCCGGCCAGCCCGGCGAGATCGCGATCAAGGGCCCGCAGGTGATGGCCGGCTACTGGCAGCGCCCCGACGAGACGGCCAAGGTCATGACGGAGGATGGCTACTTCAAGACCGGCGACATCGGCACCATGGACGCGCGCGGCTTCTTCCGCATCATCGACCGCAAGAAGGACATGATCCTGGTGAGCGGCTTCAACGTCTACCCGAACGAGATCGAGGACGTGGTCTCGCAACTGGACGGTGTGCTCGAGTGCGCCTGCGTGGGCGTGGCCGACGACAAGACCGGCGAGGCGGTCAAGCTGGTGCTGGTGCGCAAGTCGCCCGACCTGACCGAGGCCGCCGTGCGCGCCTACTGCAAGACCCACCTCACGGGCTACAAGCAGCCCAAGCTCGTCGAATTCCGCAACGACCTACCCAAGACGCCCGTGGGCAAGATCCTGCGCCGCGAGCTGCGCGACAAGACCTGATGCGCACCGCCATCGTCGGTGCGATGCAGGAAGAGCTGGCCGCCGTGCTGGCCCTGATGGCCGACGAGCAGCGCACCATGGTTGGCGGGCGCGCGTTCTGGACCGGCCATCTGCATGGCCAGGACGTTGTGGCCGTGCTGGCCCGCATCGGCAAGGTAGCGGCCGCCACGACGGCGACGCTGCTGGTCGAGCGCTTCGCGGTGGACCGTATCGTGTTCACGGGCGTTGCCGGCGGGCTGGGGCCGCAGGTGCGCGTGGGCGATGTCGTGGTCGCCAGCGCGTTCCTGCAGCACGACATGGACGCATCGCCGCTGTTCCCGCTCCACGAGGTGCCGCTGTATGGCCAGAGCCGTTTTGCGGCCGATGCCGACCTGCGTGCGGCACTCGTGCGTGCGGCGCGCCAGGCCTTGCCGCAGGCCGCCGTGCATGAGGGCCTGGTGGTCAGCGGCGACCGCTTCGTCAGCAGCGCTGCCGAGTCGCGCGCGCTGCAGGTCGCCTTGCCCGATGCGATGGCCGTGGAGATGGAGGGCGCGGCCTTCGCGCAGGTCTGCCACGATTTCGGCGTGCCGTTCGCAGCCGTGCGCACCATCTCCGACCGCGCCGACGACGCCGCGCATGGCGACTTCCTGCAGTTCGTGCGCACCGTGGCCAGCCCGCACTCGGCGGCCATCGTCGAGGCGCTGCTGCGCGCTACTTGAGCCAGCCGCGCTTGCGGAAGTACCACATGGGCACGAGTGCGCTGGCCAGCATCAGGCCGATGGCATAGGGGTAGCCCAGCTGCCAGTCCAGCTCGGGCATGAACTTGAAGTTCATGCCGTAGATGCTGGCGATCAAGGTCGGCGGCAGCAGCGCGACGCTGGCCACCGAGAAGATCTTGATGATCTTGTTCTGGTTGATGTTGATGAAGCCGACCGTGGCGTCCATCAGGAAGTTGATTTTGTCGAACAGGAAGGCCGTGTGGTTGTCCAGCGATTCGATGTCGCGCAGGATCTGCCGCGCCTCCTCGAACTGCTCGGCGTTGAGCATGCGGCTGCGCATCATGAAGCTGACCGCGCGGCGCGTGTCCATCACGTTGCGGCGGATGCGGCCGTTCAAGTCCTCATGCCGCGCGATCGCGCCCAGCACTTCGCCGGCCAGGTTGTCGGTCACGTCGCCAGCCAGTACCTGGGTGCTGACCTTCTCCAGTTCGACGTAGATGCCTTCGAGCGTGTCGGCCGAGTACTCGGCGTCGGCGTCGAACAGCTTGAGCAGCACTTCCTTGGCGTCTTCGAGCAAGCCCGGCGCCCGGCGCGCGCGCATGCGCAGCAGGCGGAACACGGGTACGTCCTCGTCGTGGATGGAGAACAGCACGCCGCGGCTCTTGAGCTCGGTGTTGTGCTGGTTCAGGATGAAGGCCACGCGCACCGAACGCGGGTCGTCCTCGTCGGCGATCAAAAAGTCGCTGCGGATGTGCAGCTCGCCGTTGTCCTCTTCGTAAAAGCGCGCCGACTCCTCGATGTCCTCGTCCATCGCGTCTTCGGGAATGGACAGGCCGTAGTACTGCTTGATCCAGCGCTTCTCTTCGAGCGTGGGCGACTCCAGGTCGACCCAGATCGGCTGGAACTGCGACAGCTCCTCGAGCGACTCGATTTCTTCCTGGACCAAGCGTCCGTTGGCCAGGGAAAAGATATTCAACATGAGGACCCCTGTGTGGTGTTCTAGGTCTGGAGGCGAAGCGGGTGGGGCGCTTTCGACCCCGGCACAGGGCGTCGAAAGCTACCGACTAGGGTAGGGATCCATGGGGGGTTTCTCGGTGACGAAAAGCCGCAAATTATGGCACCGCGCCCCGCCCCGACGCCTGCCACGACCGTTGGTCGCCCTGGGCTGTGGGCTTGCGCCGCCAGCTTGCAATTCAGGGGCATCGCGCGCATAGTGAATCGGCCATCAACGTGAAACTGCAAGAAGGAGGCTCCATGAATTTGACGATCAGCGGTCACCACCTGGAAGTAACACCAGCACTGCGGAGTTATGTCATCAACAAGCTGGATCGCATCACGCGGCATTTCGATCAGGTGGTCGATGTCAAGGTCCTGCTGACAGTGGAAAAGCAGAAGGAAAAGCAGAACCGCCAACGCGCTGAGTGCAACATCCACGTCAAGGGCAACGACATGTTTGCGGAGAGTGCACACGCTGATCTGTACGCGGCCGTCGACGAGCTGGTCGACAAGCTGGACCGCCAGGTGGTCCGCCACAAGGACCGCATCCAGAACCATCACCACGAGGCGCCCAAGCGCCTGATGTAAGGTCTGTGCGCGAACGCGACGGCGTGTCGCGTGCGTCCGACAAAAAACCGGCCGCCTGCCTAGGCGGCTTTTTGTTTGCTGCGGTGCAATGTGCCGACGTGCATAATCCGCCTTCCCTATGAACCGCCTCGCGTCCATCCTGCCTGCTGCTCAGGTCCTCGTGAGCGTCGATGCCACGAGCAAGAAACGTGCTTTCGAGGAAGCCGGCTTGCTGTTCGAGAACCTGCACGGCCTGTCGCGCGCGCTGGTGACCGACAGCCTGTTCGCCCGCGAACGCCTGGGCTCGACGGGACTGGGTCATGGCGTTGCGATTCCGCATGGCCGCATCAAGGGTTTGAAGTCGCCCATGGCAGCCGTGGTGCAACTGCTGCAGCCCATCGGCTTCGATGCGCCGGACGAGCAACCCGTCAAGCTTTTGATCTTCCTCCTGGTACCCGAAGCGGCGACGCAGAAGCATCTGGAAATCCTGTCCGAGATTGCCGAACTGCTCAGCGATGCGCCCTTGCGCGAGAAGATGAAGAGCACGGCCGACGCTGCAGAGCTCCACCAACTGATTGCCACCTGGCAATCTGCGCAGCCCGCCTGAGCATGCACCGGCCGGTGGTCGCTTGCCGTAGCGTCGCCCCACCTGTGCTGCGTTCCCGATGAAGCACAACGTCGTCAGTGCCGACGTCCTGTTCGAAGAATTCCGCACGCTGCTGCGCTGGGAATGGGTGGCCGGGCTCGGCGCGTCCGAGCGCCGCTTCGACGAGATCGCCGTGCGCGCGGCGCGCTCGGGCGCCGACCTCGTCGGCTATCTGAACTACATCCACCCCTACCGCGTGCAGATCCTGGGTGAGCGCGAGATCGCCTACCTGACCAAGGAGACGCCGGAAGACTGCGCGCGCCGCATCGCGCGCATCGTCACGCTGGAGCCGCCGGTGCTGATCCTTGCCGACGGACAGACCGCGCCCGAGGCGCTGCTGTCCATGTGCGAGCGCGCGCAGATCCCGATGTTCGCGACGGCTGAGTCGTCGGCCTTCGTGATCGACGTGCTGCGCGCTTACCTGTCCAAGCATTTCGCCGAGCGCACGTCCATGCACGGGGTGTTCATGGACATCCTGGGCCTGGGCGTGATGATCACGGGCGAGTCGGGCCTGGGCAAGAGCGAGCTGGGACTGGAGCTGATCTCACGCGGCAACGGCCTGGTCGCGGACGACGCGGTCGACCTGTACCGCATCAACCAGACCACGATCGAAGGCCGCTGCCCCGAGCTGCTGCAGAACCTCCTGGAGGTGCGCGGCATCGGCCTGCTGGACATTCGCGGCATCTTTGGCGAGACCGCCGTGCGCCGCAAGATGCGGCTGCGCATGATCGTTCACCTGGTGCGGCGCGAGACACTGGAGCGCGAGTACGAGCGGCTGCCCTATGAGCCGCTGACGCAGGATGTGCTGGGCGTGGCCGTGCGCAAGGTCATCATCCAGGTGGTGGCCGGGCGCAACATTGCCGTGCTCGTGGAAGCGGCCGTGCGCAACGCCATCTTGCAATTGCGCGGTGTCGACACCTACCAGGAATTCGTCGAGCGCCACCGCAAGGCGATGGAACAGGACTGACGCGCGCGGGCGCTGCTCAGGCCTTGCCGGCCTGCTTGCTGCAATCGGCGCACAGGCCGTACAGCGACATGGCGTGGTCCTGCACTGTCCAGCCCTTGGCTTTGGCCACGATCTGTTGGCGCTTCTCGATCTCGGCGTCGAAGAATTCGTCCACCTTGCCGCAGGACGTGCACACGAAATGGTCGTGGTGGCGGCCTTCGTTGAGCTCGTAGACGGCCTTGCCGGACTCGAAATGGCTGCGCGACAGGATGCCGGCCTGCTCGAACTGCGTCAGCACGCGGTACACGGTGGCCAGGCCGATGTCCGAGCGCTCCAGCAGCAGCACGCGGAACACGTCTTCGGCCGTCATGTGGCGCAACTCACCCTTCTGGAAGATCTCCATGATCTTCAGCCGCGGCAGGGTCGCCTTCAGGCCGGTGCTCTTGAGTTCGTCGATATTGCCCATGCGCGCTCGCGTGTCGTGGTGGCGGCCATCCCGCCCGACAAGGAGGGCGCCGCTACAATCGCGCGATCATAGCGCCGCCCTGAACACATGCCCGTTTCCCGCTCCATTCCTCTGCCATTGGGCCTGCTCCTGGTCGTCAGCGCGGCTCTGACGGGGTGCAGCACGGTGACCGAGGCCACGCGCAAGGCGGCCAGCAGCATCGTTCCCTACAAGATCGAGATCGTGCAGGGCAACTTCGTGTCCAAGGAACAGGTCGAGGCCCTGAAGCCCGGCATGACGCGCCAGCAGGTGCGCGAAGTGCTGGGTACGCCCCTGCTGCAAAGCGTGTTCCACGCCGACCGCTGGGATTACGTGTTCACGATGAAGCGCCAGGGCCTGGACGTGCAGGCCCGCCAGCTGACCGTCTACTTCAAGGCGGACGTGATGGAGCGCGCCGAGGGCGACCCCATGCCCAGCGAGTCGGAGTTCGTGGCCCTGCTGGGCAGCGCCAAGCAATCCAAGTCCGTGCCCGTGCTCGAGGCCAGCGAAGACAGCCTGAAACCTTTCGCGCCGCCGCCAGCGGCCACGGCAGCGACACCGGCTTCGCCGGCCGCCACCGCGCCGCTGCCCACGAGCTACCCGCCGCTCGAAATCCCGCTCCGCTGAGCGTGCACTGCGGTGGCGGCCGCACCTGCATGATTCCTACTGCCATCGCCATGACCACTTCCTCTTCTCCCAGCCCGCGTTCGCATGCCGTGGCCATCGCCGGCGCGTCCGGCCGCATGGGCCGCACCCTGATCGAGGCTGTGCTGGCTTCGGGTGATTGCACGCTGGCCGGCGCGCTGGACCTGGCCGGCAGCCCGGGCGTGGGTAGCGACGCCGCCGCCTTTCTGGGTCGGCCCAGCCAGGTGGCCATCACCGCCGACGTGGACCAGGGTGTGCGCGACGCCAGCGTGCTGATCGACTTCACGCGGCCCGAAGGCACGATGGAACATCTGCGGGCCTGCCGTGCACGCGGCGTGGCGCTGGTCATCGGCACCACGGGCTTCAGCGACGCGCAGAGAGCCGAGATCGCCGCCGCCGCGGCCGAGATCGCGATCGTGATGGCGCCCAACATGAGCGTGGGCGTCAACGTCACGCTCAAGTTGCTGGAGCTGGCGGCCAAAGCCATGCCCACGGGCTACGACATCGAGATCGTCGAGACGCACCACCGCCACAAGATCGACGCGCCCTCGGGCACGGCGCTCAAGATGGGCGAAGTCATCGCCGAAGCCATGGGGCGTGACCTGAAGCAGTGCGCCGTCTATGCGCGCGAGGGCGTGACGGGCGAGCGCGATCCCTCGACCATCGGCTTCCAGTCCCTGCGCGGAGGCGACGTGGTCGGCGACCACACCGTGCTGTTCGCCGGCACCGGCGAACGCATCGAGATCACGCACAAGGCCACCAGCCGCATGAACTACGCGATCGGCAGCCTGCGCGCCGTGCGCTTCCTGGCCGGCCAGCGCAAGGGGCTGTTCAGCATGTTCGACGTGCTGGGCCTGAACGCCTGAGCCAGCCGGCATGAACGCCGTGGATCTGCTCACCGCGGGCGACGCGGTCAGCCGGCTGGTGGCCTGGCTGCTGTTGGCGATGTCGATCGCAAGCTGGGTCGTGATCCTGTACAAGACCTGGCTGCTGCGCCGCGCAGGGGCCGACGTGGCACGCGGCACGGCCGCGTTCTGGCAGTCGGCCTCGCTCGACACGGCCAGCCAGCGCGTGGCGGCCTTCGACCGCTCCGCCCTGCTGCTGCCGCTGATCCAGGCCACGCAGGATCAGCCGCCCGGCACCCTGGCCGGTGCTGGCGAGCGCCACCAGCAGCTGACGCGGCTGCTGCGCGACGCGCTGCACCACGGCACGCTGCGCCTGCAGTTCGGCCAGGTGCTGCTGGCCACCGTGGGCTCGACCGCCCCCTTCGTCGGCCTGCTGGGCACGGTCTGGGGCATCTACCACGCGTTGACCACCATCGCGGCGGCAGGCCAGATCACGATCACGCAGGTCGCAGGCCCCGTCGGCGAGGCGCTGATCATGACCGCCGCCGGCCTGGCCGTGGCCATCCCGGCCGTGCTGGCCTACAACTGGTTCGGCCGCAGCATCGCGCGCATCGAGGCCGAGCTCGATGGCTTCGCGCGCGATCTGCGTGAGCTGCTGGCGCCCCAGGCCACGGCAGACTGAAGCCCGCGCCATGGCATTCGGCCAACTCGAACGCGGCAAGGGCGCCAAGCCCATGAGCGACATCAACGTGACGCCGCTGGTGGACGTGATGCTGGTGCTGCTGGTGATCTTCATCATCACGGCGCCGCTGCTGGCCAGCTCCATCCGGCTCGACCTGCCGCGCAGCGACGCGGCCCAGGCCGGCACACCGCCGCGCTTCGTCAGCGTCGTCGTCACGCCGTCCGGCCAGATCCACCTGGACGACCGCGCGGTCACGCCGCAGGAGCTGAGCCAGGAACTGGCCCAACGCGCCGAACAGGACCCGGACACCGAAGTGCAGCTGCGCGCCGACGCCACCGTGCCCTATGGCCGCGTGGTCGAAGTCATGGGCCTGGCGCAGCAGGCCGGCCTGAACCGCATCGGCTTCGTGGCCGAGCCCGCCACACCGCGCTGAGCGCCTGGGTACGCGCGCGCCACGCCCGCGCGCCGCGGGGGTCCGCCTAAAATCCCGGCATCCGGCCCCGTCGCCGCATCCCTCGTTCCGCCGCTCGCCCAACGCCCCCATGCAAGACAAGTACAACCACCTCGAAGTCGAACCGGCCGCCCAGCAGCACTGGACGGCGCGCGACGCCTACCGCGTGAGCGAAGACCAGGACAAGAAGAAGTTCTACGCCTGCTCCATGCTGCCCTACCCCAGCGGCAAGCTGCACATGGGCCACGTGCGCAACTACACGATCAACGACATGCTCACGCGCTACCTGCGCATGAACGGCCACAACGTGCTGATGCCCATGGGATGGGATGCCTTCGGCCTGCCGGCCGAGAACGCCGCGCTGAAGAACGGCGTGCCGCCCGCGCAGTGGACCTACGACAACATCGCCTACATGAAGAAGCAGATGCAGGCGATGGGGCTGGCCATCGACTGGTCGCGCGAAGTCGCCACCTGCGACCCCAGCTACTACAAGTGGAACCAGTGGCTGTTCCTCAAGATGCTCGAGAAGGGCATCGCCTACCGCAAGACCCAGGTCGTGAACTGGGACCCGGTGGACCAGACCGTGCTCGCCAACGAGCAGGTGATCGACGGCAAGGGCTGGCGCACCGGCGCCGTGGTGGAGAAGCGCGAGATCCCGGGCTACTACCTGAAGATCACCGACTACGCCGAGGAGCTGCTGGACAGCGTGCAGAACAAGCTGCCCGGCTGGCCCGAGCGCGTGAAGCTGATGCAGGAGAACTGGATCGGCAAGAGCGAAGGCGTGCGCTTTGCGTTCACGCATGACATCCGCGATGCGCAGGGCGAGCTGATCGGCGACGGCCGCATGTACGTGTTCACCACGCGCGCCGACACCATCATGGGCGTGACCTTCTGCGCCGTGGCGCCCGAGCATCCGCTGGCCACGCACGCGGCCGCCTCCAACCCGGCGCTGGCCGCCTTCATCGAGCAATGCAAGAAAGGCGGCACGACCGAGGCCGAACTGGCGCTGCGCGAGAAGGAAGGCATGCCGACCGGCCTGACGGTCACGCACCCCATCAACGGCATGGACATCCCGCTGTGGGTGGGCAACTACGTGCTGATGGGCTATGGCGACGGCGCCGTGATGGGCGTGCCCGCGCACGACGAGCGCGACTTCGCGTTCGCGCTCAAGTACGACCTGGAGATCACCCAGGTCGTGCACGTGGACGGCGAGCACTACGACTACCACCACTGGCACGACTGGTACGGCGACAAGCATCGCGGCGTGACCATCAACTCCGACATCTTCAGCGGCCTGGAGTACCGCGACGCCGTGGACGCCGTGGCGCGCACGCTGGCCGAAAAGGGCCTGGGCGAGAAGAAGGTGACCTGGCGCCTGCGCGACTGGGGCGTGAGCCGTCAGCGCTACTGGGGCACGCCCATCCCCATCATCCACTGCGACGAACACGGCGCCGTTCCGGTGCCCGAGAAGGACCTTCCCGTGGTGCTGCCGCAGGACTGCGTGCCGGACGGCAGCGGCAACCCGCTGGTCAAGCACGCTGGCTTCCATGCCGGCGTGGTCTGCCCGGTCTGTGGCAAGGCCGCGCGGCGCGAGACCGACACCATGGACACCTTCGTGGACTCGTCCTGGTACTTCATGCGCTACTGCGACCCCCAGCTCGACCAGGCCATGGTCGGCGAGGGCACGGCCTACTGGATGCGGGACCAGGCGCTGCCCACCGGCGGCAGCGGCATGGACCAGTACATCGGCGGCATCGAGCACGCCATCCTGCATCTGCTGTACGCACGCTTCTGGACCAAGGTCATGCGCGACCTGGGCCTGGTCAGCATCGATGAGCCCTTCACCAGGCTGCTGACGCAGGGCATGGTGCTCAACCACATCTACACCCGCAAGACGGACAAGGGCGGCATCGAATATTTCTGGCCGGCCGACGTCGAGAACCAGTACGACGAAGGCGGCAAGATCGTCGGCGCCATGCTCAGGAAGGACGGCCTGCCCGTGACCTACGAAGGCGTGGGCACCATGAGCAAGAGCAAGAACAACGGCGTCGATCCGCAGGTGCTCATCGAGAAATACGGCGCGGACACGGCCCGGCTCTACACCATGTTCACGGCCCCGCCCGAGGCCACGCTGGAGTGGAACGACGCCGCCGTCGAAGGCAGCTACCGCTTCCTCAAGCGCGTCTGGAACTTCGGCGTGAAGCTGGCCGGCAGCGACTTCACGGCCGCCCTGGCCAGCGTGGCCGGCGCGCGCAGCCTGGCCGACGTGACGTTTGCCAAGGAAGTGAAGGCGCTGCGGCTCGAAGTGCACAGCGTGCTCAAGCAGGTCGACTACGACTACCAGCGCATGCAGTACAACACCGTGGTCTCAGGCGCCATGAAGCTGCTGAACGCGCTGGAGAACTTCAAGGCGCAACAGGCCGATGGCGCCCAGATCGCGCTGGCTGAGGGCTTCGGCATCCTGCTGCGCTGCCTGTACCCGGCCACGCCGCACATCGCGCATGCGCTGTGGGCCGCGCTGGGCTTCGATGCGCGCTTCGGCGAGCTGACCGATGCGCCCTGGCCGCAGGTCGATGCCAGCGCGCTGGAGCAGGACGAGGTCGAGCTCATGCTGCAGATCAACGGCAAGCTGCGCGGCTCCATCCGCGTGCCGGCCGGTGCCGACAAGGCCACCATCGAGGCCGCGGCCCTGGCCCATGAGATGTTCACCAAGTTTGCCGAGGGCGCCAAGCCCAAGAAGGTGATCGTGGTGCCGGGTCGCCTGGTCAACCTGGTGCTGTGATGGCCCACCGCCGTACCCTGCTCACCGGCGCCCTGGCCTTGCCGCTGGCCGCCTGCGGCTTCAAGCTGCGTGCGCCACCGGATTTCGCGTTCACCTCGATCTACATCGCCATGCCCGAGGCTTCGCCGCTGGGCAACGAGCTGCGCCGCAACCTGAACGGCACGGGCCGCGTGGAGGTCATCACCGACCCGGCGCGCGCGCTGCAGGCCCAGGTGCGGCTGGAGCCTACGCTGGACCAGCGCGAGCGCGTGGTGGCTGGCCTGAACTCGTCAGGCCAGGTGCGTGAGCTGCAACTGCGGCTGCGCTTCCGGTTCCGCCTGCGCACGCCGCAGGGCACGGAGCCCATCCCCGAGGTGGAGATCCTGCAGCAGCGCGACATGAGCTTCAACGAATCCGTTGTGCTGTCCAAGGACGCCGAAGAAGCCTTGCTCTACCGCAACATGCAATCGGACATCGTGCAGCAGATCATGCGGCGCCTGGCGGCGGTCAAGACGCTCTAGCGCAGGATGCGGGCCATGGAGCTCGACCGCACCGACCTGCGCCTGCTGGAGCTGCTGCAGCACGACGGCCGTGCCACGGTGCAGGCCTTGTCGGAAGCCGTGCACCTGTCGGCCCGCGCCACGCTGAACCGCGTGCGCAAGCTCGAATCCCAAGGGCTGATCAGTGGCTACCGCGCCGTGCTGAACCGCGGCGCCGTGGGCCCGGCCATCGCCTTCTTCGCCGAGATCGCGCTCAAAGACCAGCGCCAGGCCGCGTCACGCCGCTTCGAGACCCGCATGCTGAACACGCCCGAAGTCGTGGCCTGCTATCTCCTGAGCGGGCGCTACGACTACCTGGTGCGCATCGCCTGCCAGGACCTGGCGCAGTACCAGCGCCTGATCGAAGGGTGGCTGGAAGACGCGGGCCTGGGCATCGAGAAGATCGTGACCAACACCGAGCTGCAGACGGTCAAGGAATTCGGCGGCTTTCCACTGGCCTGAGCGCACTTCCGATTCGGAAGTGCCAGGCCCGCACCACGGCCGCCCGCGGCAGCCGCCACCTGCGTTTTTCACCACGCGCGCCGCCCTCCTTTCCTAGACTGGAACCACAAAGGAGCCTGCCATGGACCGCCATCCCAACACCCTGTCGCACGCGTTGATCGAGGCCGAGGGCCGCGTCTGCGCACCCAATTACCAGCCGCTGCCGGTCGTCGTCGAGCGCGCGCTCAACTGCCATGTCTGGGACGTGGACGGCAAGCGCTACCTGGACATGATGGGCGCTTACTCGGCCGTCAGCCACGGCCACCTGCACCCGCGCATCGTCGCTGCCGCCACGCGCCAGTTGCAGCGCGTGGCCGTCACCTCGCGCGCCTACCACGGCGACACGCTGGCGCCGTTCCTGGCCAAGCTGTGCGCACTGGCCGGCTTCGAGCAGGCACTGCCGATGAACACGGGCGCCGAGGCGGTCGAGACCGCCATCAAGGCGGCGCGCCGCTGGGGCCACCAGATCAAGGGCATCGCCGACGGGCAGGCCGAGATCCTGGTGGCACGGCAGAACTTCCATGGCCGCACGACCACCGTGATCAGCGCGTCCAGCGAACCGTCCTACCGCGCCGGCTTCGGCCCGTTCACGCCGGGCTTTCGCTGGTTCGACTTCGGCGACATCGCCAGCGTGCGCGCCGCCACGACCGCCAACACCTGTGCCGTCCTGGTCGAACCCGTCCAGGGCGAGGCCGGCGTCGTGCTGCCGCCACCTGGGTTCTTCGCCGCGCTGCGCGCCTGGTGCGATGCACACCAGGTGCTGCTGATCGCCGACGAGGTGCAGTCCGGCCTGGGCCGCACCGGGCGCTGGTTCGCGTTCGAACACGAAGGCATCCGGCCCGACGGCCTGGTGCTGGGCAAGGCGCTCGGCGGTGGCCTGCTGCCGGTCAGCGCCTTCCTGGCCGACCGCGCCGTGATGCAGGTGTTCAACCCGGGCAGCCATGGCTCCACCTTCGGCGGCAATGCGCTGGCGGCGGCCGTCGGCCTGGAGGCGCTGCAGGTCATGGAGGACGAGCAGCTGGTCGCGCGCTCGGCCACCCTGGGCGCGCATCTGCTGGCCCGGCTGCGGGGCGTGCAAGCGCAGTCGCAGGGCCTGGTCCGCGCCGTGCGCGGCCGCGGCCTGTGGGTGGGCGTCGACCTGGACCCGGCACGCGCCAGCGCGCGCGACGTGGTCGAGCGCATGGCGCACGCGGGCGTGCTGTCCAAGGAGACCCACGAGACCGTGATCCGCTTCGCGCCGCCGCTGACCATCACGCGCGAACTCATCGACGAAGGTGTGGACCTGTTCGCGCAGGTCCTGGCGGCATTGCCCGCCCCCCGGGCCGGCTGACGCGCACCCGTACACTCGCCGCCATGCAACTGGCGCCGGCCTCCCTGACGCAACACCTGCAGCGCGGCCTGCGCCCGCTCTACACCCTGCACGGCGACGAGCCGTTGCTGCTGCAGGAGGCCGCCGACGCGATCCGCGCCGCCGCGCGGGCCCAGGGCTACACCGAGCGCAGCGTGTTCACGGTCGCCGGTGCGCACTTCGACTGGAGCGGCGTGGTGGCTGCCGGCGGCGCGCTGAGCCTGTTCGCCGACAAGCAGATCCTGGACATCCGCATCCCGTCCGGCAAACCCGGCAAGGACGGCAGCGCCGCGCTGCAGCGCCTGGCCGAAGAGGCCCAGGGCAACGACAGCACGCTGGTGCTCGTCAGCCTGCCGCGGCTGGACCGCGCGACCAGGACCGGCGCCTGGTTCGCCGCGCTGGAGAACGCTGGTGCGTCGGTCCAGATCGACCCTGTTGAACGTGCCGCACTGCCGGCCTGGATCGCGCAGCGCCTGAAGGCCCAGGGCCAGCAGGTCGCGCCTGGCGAAGACGGGCAGCGCGCGCTTCAGATGTTCACCGACCGCGTCGAGGGCAACCTGCTGGCCGCGCACCAGGAGATCAGCAAGCTGGCGCTGCTGCACCCGCCTGGCGAGCTGTCAGCCGATCAGATCGACAGCGCCGTGCTCAACGTGGCGCGTTACGACGTCTTCAAGCTGTCCGAAGCCGTGCTCGGCGGCCAGGCCCTGCGCACCCAGCGCATGCTGGCCGGCCTGCAGGCCGAGGGCGAGGCCGCCGTGCTGGTGCACTACACGCTGGCCGAAGACATCCGCGCGCTCAAGCGCGTGCGCGACGCGATGGACGCCGGCCGGCCGCTGCCGATGGCGCTGCGCGAGCAGCGCGTCTGGGGCCCGCGCGAAAAGCTGTTCGAGCGCGTGCTGCCGCGGCTCACGGCGCCGCGCCTGGCGCGGCTGCTGTACGCCGCGCACCAGGTGGACGGCATCGTCAAGGGCTTGAAACAACCCGACTGGCCGGCCGACGGCTGGCAGGCGCTGCAGCAGCTGGCGGCCATGCTGGGCCGGGCCTGCAACGCGGCGCCGCCCGCACGCGCGGCGCGGGGCTGAAGCTCAGAGCAGGCGCTTGCGCACCTGCAGCACCACCAGCTCCGCCAGCACCACCACCGCGAAGGTGACCAGCAGCACCAGGGCCACGCGGTTCCAGTGGAACAGGTCGATGGCGGTGTTCAGCACCACGCCGATGCCGCCTGCGCCCACCAGGCCCAGCACGCCGGATTCGCGCACGTTGATGTCCCAGCGCAGCAGCGCCACCGACCAGAACGCCGGCTTGATCTGCGGCCAGTAGCCGTACAGCAGCTGCGCCAGCCGCGACGCGCCCGCCGCCTGCAGCGCCTCGATGGGGCCGCGCGGCATCTGCTCCAGCGCCTCGCCCACGAGCTTGCCGACGAAGCCGACCGAGCGCAGCGCAATCGCCAGCATGCCGGCCAGCGGCCCCGGCCCGAAGATGGCCACGAACAGCAGCGCCCAGACCAGCGAATTGACCGAGCGGCTGGCCACCAGCAGCACCCGCGCGATGAGGTTCAGCGTGCGGCTGCGCACCACGTTGGGCGCCACCATCACGCCCAGCGGCAGCGCCAGCACCAGCGACAGCAGCGTGCCCAGCGTGGCCATGTGCAACGTCTCCATGAGCGCGCTGTGCACATCGGTGCGGTAGTGGCCCCAGTCCACCGGCCACATGCGGCCCAGCATGTCGGCCATCTGCTCGGGCGCGTCGTAGAGGAACTCGGGGATCACCTCGATGTGGCGGGCCGACTGCACGATGGCCAGCACCATGCAGAACCACAGCGCGTAGCGCAGCAGGCGCTGGCCGGGGCTGAAGCGTTGCCACTCAGGGCCTGCGGCGAGCTCAGACATCCATGGCCTTTCGCGCCGCGTTCACGACCACCTCGCCGACCACGATGATCGCGATCACGGTGGCCAGGATGGTCGCGACGAAGCTGTATTCGTAACGCAGGAAGGCCGCGAACAGCGCGCCGCCGATGCCGCCCGCGCCCACGATGCCGACCATGGTGGAGTTGCGCAAATTCGAATCGAGCTGGTAGGTGGCAAAGCCCACGAAGCGCGGCGCCACCTGGGGCAGCACGCCGAACAGCACCACGCCCATGAAGGACGCGCCGGTGGCGCGCATGGCCTCGATGGGCTTGGGCGAGATCTCCTCGATGGCGTCGGCGAACAGCTTGCCGACGAAGCCCACGGTGGCCACCACCAGCGCCAGGATGCCAGCCAGCGGGCCGAAGCCCACGGCCTTCACGAACAGGATGGCGCTGATCACCGGGTGCAGCGCGCGGCAGGCCGCGATCAGCGTGCGGCCGGCCAGCCGCAACGGCTTGGGCGAGAGGTTGGACGCGGCCAGCAGGCCCACGGGAAGGCTCAGCAGCAGGCCGACCACAGTCGCCAGCACGGCGATCTGCAGGGTCTCCTTGATGCCCTGCCACAGCTCGTCCATCTTGTTGAGTTCGGGCGGGAACATGCGGCCGATGAAGCGCGCGCCCTGCTCCCAGCCGGCGGCCAGGCGCTCGGCCGACACGTCCAGGCTGGCCAGCGACCAGGCCACGTAGGCCAGCGTGGCGGCCAGCACCGCTTTCTCCAGGCCGCTCCAGCGGAAGGCCGCGTTCATTCCAGCCAGTCCTTGCCGCCGTAGATGGCATGCAGGTGCCCGTCGTTCAGCCCCTCGGGCGGGCCGTCGTAGACCACCTTGCCGCCCGTCATGCCGACGATGCGGTCGGAGTAGCGGCGCGCCAGCTCCACGTCGTGGATGTTGACCATGACCGGGATGTTGCGCTGGCGGCCCTGCTCGCGCAGCAGCTGGATGATTTCGACCGAGGTCTTGGGGTCCAGCGACGAGGTGGGCTCGTCGGCCAGCAGCACCGAGGGCCGCTGCATCAGCGCGCGTGCAATGCCCACGCGCTGGCGCTGGCCGCCGCTCAGCGCGTCCACGCGCCGGTTGGCGAAATCCGCCAGGCCCACGGTGGCCAGCAGCTCCATGCCGTAGGCCAGGTCTTCGGCGTCGAAGCGGCGGCGCCAGGCGCGCCAGGCCGACAGGTAGCCGAGCCGGCCGGTCAGCAGGTTTTCCATCACCGTCAGGCGCTCCACCAGGTTGTATTCCTGGAAAACCATGCCGATGTGGCGGCGCGCGCGGCGCAGCTCGGCCCCGCGCAGCTGCGCCATGTCCACCTGCGCGCCGTCGAACTCCAGCAGTATGCGGCCGGCCGTGGGGTCCACCAGCCGGTTGATGCAGCGGATCAGCGTGGACTTGCCGGTGCCCGACGGGCCGATGATGCTGGTCAGCCCCGTGCCCGCGATCACCAGGTCAATGGACTTGAGCACCGGCTGGCCCGCCCGGTATTCCTTGACCAGGCCCTGGATCTGCATGGCGCCGGGTGTCGCGAGAGCGTGCATGGGTGGCTTACTTCTTGGCGGCGGCCTTGTCGAAGGCCTCGCGCGTGAACGACTCGCCGGCCGAGGCGGCCACGGTGCGCACCAGCTCCCAGTCTTTCTTGTAGGTGATGGGCAGGAAGCGGTCGCCGCCCAGGCCCTTGGCCATCTCGGCCGGGATCTTGTAGTCGTAGAAGCACTGCTTGATCTTGGCCTGCAGCGCCGGCTCCAGGTTGTGGGCGTAGGCGTAGGCGTCGGTCGGGAACTTGCCGCTGGTGTAGAGCACGCGGAAGTCGTCGGCTTTCACCACGCCACGGTCGGTCATGTGCTGCAGCACGTCGCTGGCCACGGGCGCGGCGTCGTAGTCACCGGTCTTCACACCCAGGATGGACTGGTCGTGCTTGCCCGAATAGACCACCTTGTAGTCCTTGTCGGGCGTGAGGCCCAGCTCGGGGAACAGCGCGCGCGGCGCCAGGTTGCCGGAGTTGGACGACGGCGAGGTGTGGGCGATGCGCTTGCCCTTGAGGTCGTCCAGCTTCTGGTAGCCGCTTTCCTTGCGCACGATCATCTGGAGGTTCATGCCGACCGAGCCCTGGTCGTTGCCACGGATCGCGAACGGCACGGCGCCCGACAGGTTCACCGCAAAGTTCACCGGCCCGGGCGAGAACGCCGCGATGTGCAGCCGGCCCGAGCGCATGGCCTCGATCTGCGCCGCGTTGGACTGCACAGGGAAGAACACCACCTTGCGGTCCACGCAGCTGCCCAGGTGCGCCATGAAGGGGCGGAACAGCTTCTCGTAGATGGCGGGGTCTTCCACCGGTGTGAAGGCGAACACCAGCGTGCTGGGGTTGCGCAGGCGCTTGGGGTCGGTGGGCGTGTCGGCCACGAGGTCGCGGTCGGCGTCGCAGAACTGGGCGTCCAGGTCGCCGCGGTGCGCGCAGGCCTCCTGAGCGAAGGCGCCGCTGGCGGCGAGCAGGGCGGCACCGGCGAAGGCGCTGCGCAGAAGGGTGGATGGGCGCATGGGGTGTCTCCTGAAGGCGTTCCCGAAAGAGGGTGCGGCGACTATAGAAAGCCGCCCACGGCGCCTGGCCTGTATCCTTTCGGGCTGCCTTCAGGAAGCTTTCAGATGCCTTTCAGACCGCCCCGGACTTACCCTGGCCCCCGCGCGGCGCGCTGCCGATGAGGGTGCTGCTCGTCGAGGACGAGGCCGAACTCGGCACCAGCCTGGCCCGCGTGCTGGAGCGCCGTGGCCTGCAGGTGCAGCACCGCATGGCGGGCGCAGAAGCACTGCAAGCGTTGGAGCACGAACGCTTCGACGTCGCGGTGCTGGACATCGGCCTGCCCGGCATGGACGGCCTGCAGCTGCTGCAGCGCCTGCGCGACCGCGGCCACACGCTGCCGGTGCTGCTGCTCACCGCGCGCGGCGGCGTGGGCGACCGCGTGGCCGGCCTGAACGCCGGTGCCGACGACTACCTGGCCAAGCCCTTCGATCCGGACGAGCTGGAAGCCCGCCTGCGCGCGCTGGCCCGCCGCGCCGGCGTGGCGGACGAGCCGCGCTGCGGCGAGCTGCGGCTGGACCGCGCCACCGGCGCCTTCTACTGGCGCAGCGCGGCGCTGGAGCTCACGCCGCGCGAGAGCGCGCTGCTGGCCGCGCTGATGGAGCGCCCCGGCCGGGCCGTGACGCGTGCCCGCCTGACGGGCCTGGCCTTCGGCGCCGACCCGCCCAGCCAGCCCGATGCCGTGGAAGTGGTCGTGCACCGGCTGCGCAAGAAGCTGGTCGAAACCGGCGTGCAGATCACCACCTTGCGCGGCCTGGGCTACCTGGTGCAGGAAGTCCGTGCGCCCTGAGGCCGGCTCGCTGCGGCGGCGCCTGCTGCTGTGGCTGTCGCTGCCGGTGGTGGCCTTCATCGCCATCGACGCGTATGCCTCCTACCGCGCAGCGCTGGCGACGGCGCAGCTGGCCTTCGACCGGCTGCTCGTCACCTCCGCCCATGCGCTGGGCGACCTGATCCGGCTGGAAGGCGGCGAGCTGCAGATCACGCTGCCGCATGCGGCGCTGGAGCTGTACGACGGCGAGGCCGACATCACCGGCCGCGGCGAGGGCACGCGCAGCCGCATGGTCTACCGCGTGGGCTTTCTGAATGGCGAGTACCTGGCCGGCGAGCCCAGCGTCACGCCTTACGCCGGCATCGCGCCCGTGCACCCGCGCTACGGCGTGCGGCTGGCGCTGTACGACACGCAGCTCTCGCAGCAGGCACTGCGCATGGCCGCGCTGTGGCAACCCGTGGAGTCGCACGAGGGCCTGCGCTACGTGGTGATCCAGGTCGGCGAGCCCTCGGCCTACCGCGCGCAGCTGGCGCAAAGCATCCTGTGGCAGACGCTGGGCCGCCAGGCGCTGCTGCTGGTGCTGCTGCTGGGCCTGGTGTGGACCGTGTCCACCGTGGCGCTGCGGCCGCTGCGCGAACTGGCGCGCCGCCTGGAACGGCGCATTGCTGCCGACCTGGCGCCGCTGGCCCTGCCGCAGGCGCCGCAGGAGCTGCGGCCCGTCGTGGGCGCCTTCAACGGCCTGCTGCAGCGTGTGGGCGAGGCGCAGGCGCTGCAGCAGCGCTTCGTGGCCGACGCCTCGCACCAGCTGCGCACGCCGCTGTCGGTGCTGCAGCTGCATGCGCATGCCGGCCTGCGCGGCGACATGCCCGCGCGCGAGGCGCTGGAGCAGATCGCCAGCACCACGCAGCGCACCGGCCGCGTGGTGCAGCAGCTGCTGACCTGGAACCGGGCGCGCGCCAGCCTGCCACGGGACCAGCTGGCCGACGTGGATCTGCGCGACGTGCTGGAGGAGGTGGCGGTGGAGCTGTCACCGCTGATCGCCGCGCGCCACCAGTCGTTCCAGCTCGACGCCGCGCCCTGCCCCTGGCACGGCCCGGTCTGGATGGTGCAGGAGATCGTGGCCAACCTGCTGCACAACGCCATGCGCTACACGTCCGATGGTGGCGCCCTGAGCCTGGCGCTGGTGCAGGGCGAAGGCCGGGTCGAGATCCGCGTGCAGGACGACGGCCCCGGGCTGTCGGCCCAGATGGAGCGCGACCTGTTCGTGCCCTTCGTCACCAGCGACACCGCCGGGCGCGGCGCCGGTCTGGGACTGGCCATCTGCCGCGACCTGGCGGCCGCCTGCCAGGGCCACCTGCGGGTGCGCAACCAGGTCGTGGACGGCCAGGTGCGCGGGCTGCAGGCCACCCTGTTACTGCCGGCGGACACGGGCCATTCAACTGCGTCAGAATCGCCCCCATGAACGCGCTGAATGTTGCCGAATACACGCAAACGCTGGGCCTGCAAGCCCGGCAGGCGTCCGCCGCCATGGCCCGGGCCGATGCCGCCACCAAGAACCGCGCGCTGCGCACGCTGGCGCGGCTGCTGCGCGAGAACACCGCGGCGCTGCAGGTGGACAACGCCCAGGACATCGAGCGCGCCACGGCTGCCGGCCTCGCCGCCCCGATGGTCGACCGGCTCAAGCTCAGCCCCAAGGTGCTGCAGACGGTGGCCGAAGGCTGCGAGCAGCTGGCCGCCATGCCCGACCTGATCGGCGAGATCAGCGGCATGCAGCAGCAGCCCAGCGGCATCCGCGTGGGCCAGATGCGCGTGCCGCTCGGCGTGTTCGCGATGATCTTCGAGAGCCGGCCCAACGTGACCATCGAGGCCGCCAGCCTGTCGATCAAGAGCGGCAACGCCTGCATCCTGCGCGGCGGCTCCGAGGCCATCGAGTCGAACAAGGCGCTGGCCAAGCTCGTGCAGCAGGCGCTCGAAGAGGCCGGCCTGCCGGCCGAGGCGGTGCAGCTCGTGCAGACCACCGACCGCGAGGCCGTGGGCCAGCTCATCGCCATGCCCGAGCATGTGGACGTGGTGATCCCGCGCGGCGGCAAGGGCCTGATCGAGCGCATCAGCCGCGAGGCCAAGGTGCCCGTCATCAAGCACCTGGACGGCAACTGCCATGTCTATGTGGACGACCCCTGCGACATCGCCATGGCCGTGACCGTGGCCGACAACGCCAAGACCAACAAGTACAGCCCCTGCAACGCGGCCGAGGGCCTGCTGGTGGCACGCGGCGTGGCAGCCGACTTCCTGCCGAAGATCGGCGCCGTCTACGCGGCCAAGGGCGTGGAGATGCGCTGCGATGCCGAGGCCGCGGCCATCCTCTCGGCCGTCACGGGCGCCAAGGTCGTGGCGGCCACCGAGCAGGACTGGTTCGAGGAATACCTTGCGCCCATCGTCAGCGTCAAGGTGGTCGACGGGCTGGACGCGGCCATCGCCCACATCAACCACTACAGCAGCCACCACACCGACGCCATCCTCACGCGCGACCACGTGCACGCCCAGCGCTTCCTGCGCGAGGTGGACTCGGCCAGCGTGATGGTCAACGCCAGCACGCGCTTCGCCGACGGCTTCGAATACGGCCTGGGCGCCGAGATCGGCATCAGCACCGACAAGTTCCATGCGCGCGGCCCGGTCGGGCTGCTGGGGCTGACCTCGCTCAAGTACGTGGTGCTCGGCAACGGGGAAGTGCGGAACTGACCGGCTCGGTCGGCACACCATGAGAGTCATCATCCTGGGCGCCGGCCGTGTCGGCGAGAGCGTGGTCGACAGCCTGGTGTCCGAGAAGAACGACATCACCGTCATCGACACCGATGCGGTGCGCCTGCGCGCGCTGGGCGAGCGCTACGACCTGCGCGGCGTGGTCGGCAGCGGCGTGGAGCCGGCCGTGCTGGAAGAGGCCGGCGCGCGCGATGCCGACATGCTGATCGCCTGCTCGGCGCTGGACGAGACCAACCTGGTCTGCTGCAAGGTGGCGCACCGGCTGTTCAACGTGCCCACGCGCATCGCCCGCGTGCGCTCGCAGGCCTTTCGCCATGGCAGCGAGCTCATGGACAAGGACGGCTTCGCCGTCGACCGCGTGATCTGCCCAGAGGAATCGCTCACGCGCTACATCTTCAAGCTCATCGAGTATCCCGAGGCGCTGCAGGTGCGCGAGTTCGCCGGCGGCCTGGCCTGCCTGGTCTCGGTGCGGGCCGTGGCCGGCGCGCCGCTGGTGGCGCACAGCATCGGCGAGCTGCGCGAGTGCGTGCCCGACGTGGCCATGCGCGTGGTGGCGATCTACCGCCGTTTCGAGGACGAGCCCGACCGCTTCATCGCCTGCGACGGCCCCACGCGCGTGGAGCCCGGCGACGAGGTCTTCGTGCTGGCCGCACGCGAGGACATCCCCAAGGTGCTCACCGCGCTGCACCGCGACGAGCACAAGGGCCAGGGCCGGCCCACGCGCAAGGTCGAGCGCATCATGATCGCCGGCGGCGGCCGCGTGGGCGCGCGGCTGGCGCAGGAGCTGGCCGAGGCGCAGGCCGGCTTTCACGTCAAGATCATCGAGCACGGCGCCGAGCGCTGCGTGCAGCTGGCCGGCAAGCTGCCGCACGCGGTGCTGGTGCTGCATGGCGACGCCACCGACGAGAACCTGCTTGAAGAGGAAGGCATCGAGACGATCGACCTGTTCCTGGCGCTGACCAACGACGACGAGAACAACATCATGTCCAGCCTGCTGGCCAAGCGGCTGGGCGCCAAGCGCGTGCTGGCGCTGATCAACCGGCGCAGCTATGCCGAGCTGATGCACGGCACGCAGATCGACATCGCGCTGTCGCCGGCGCAGGCCATGATCGGCGAGCTGCTGGCCCATGTGCGCCAGGGCGACGTGCAGGCCGTGCACAGCCTGCGCCGCGGCGTGGCCGAGGGGCTCGAGATCGTGGCGCGCGGCGACCGCAAGACCTCGCGCGTGGTCGGCCGCGCGGTGCGCGATCTCAAGCTGCCGGCGCAGGCGCACTTCGGCTTGATCGTGCGCGGCTTGCCGGACGCGCTGGCGATCGCAGAAGCCGGCGATGGCGAGGCGCCGCTGCCCGAGGTGCCGCACGTCATCATCCCGCGCGGCGACACGGTGATCGAGAGCAACGACCACGTCATCATCTTCGTGCCGCACAAGCGGCTGATCCGCGACGTGGAAAAGGCGTTCCGCGTCAGCGCCGCCTTCTTCTAGCCGGCGCGATGCGAGACATCTTTCCCGTCCTGCGCGTGCTGGGCGCCATGCTGATGTTCCTGGCACTGTCCATGGCGCTGCCGCTGCTGGTCTCCTGGCATTGGCAGGACGGCATCACCGACGCCTACATCCGGTCCATGGCCCTGACCGCTGCGGTCGGGGGCCTGCTGTGGGCCAGCATGCAGCGTTGGCGACGTGAGCTGCAGCCACGCCACGGCGTGATGCTGGTCTCGCTGACCTGGGTGGTGCTGCCGCTGTTCGCGGCCATTCCACTGAAGTTCGGCTTCATGCTGATGGACCAGCCGCTCAGCTTCACGCATGCCTACTTCGAGGCGGTCTCGGGCCTCACCACCACGGGCGGCACGGTGCTGACCAAGCTGGACACGCTGCCACTGTCCATCAACCTGTGGCGCACCTTCCTGCAGTGGGTGGGCGGAATGGGCATCCTGGTGCTGGCCGTGGCGGTGCTGCCGCTGCTGGGCGTGGGCGGCAGCCAGCTGTTCAAGGCCGAGGCCGCCGGCCCGCTCAAGGACAACAAGCTCACGCCGCGCATGGCGCAGACGGCCAAGGGGTTGTGGGGCGTCTACGCCACGCTGTCCACCGCCTGCGGCCTGGCCTTCTGGGCGCTGGGCATGCCGCCGATGGAGGCGTTGATGCACATGTTCGCCACCGTGAGCCTGGGCGGGCTGTCCTCGCACGACGCGAGCTTCGGCTACTTCCAGTCGCCCCTGCTGGAGATGACGGCCGTGCTGTTCATGCTGTTCGCCAGCTGCAACTTCGCGCTGTATTTCTCGGCCGTGCGCAAGGGCCATTGGGGCGTGGCCTGGCGCGATCCGGAACTGCGCGCCACGCTCGGCGTGCTGATCGGCGGCGGGCTGTTCGCGGCCTGGTTCCTGTGGTTCAAGGACGTCTACGCGCCGCTGGACGCGCTGCGCCACGGCATCTTCCACGTGGTCTCGGTGGCCACGACCACGGGCTTCATCACGCAGGACTACCTGCTGTGGCCGGTGTTCCTGCCGATCTTCATGCTGCTGCTGTCGGGCATTGCGACGAGCGCCGGCTCCACGGGCGGCGGCATCAAGATGGTGCGCGTGCTGATCCTGCTGCAGCAGGCCCGGCGCGAGATGCGGCGGCTGGCCCACCCGCGCGCCATCCAGCCCGTGAAGCTGGGCCATGCCGTGGTCGACACGCCCGTGATCTTCGCGGTGCTGGCCTTCATGCTGGTCTATGGCGCAACCATCATCACGCTCTCGATGGTGCTGATGCTGACCGACCTGGACCCGGTGACCGCGTTCAGCGCCATCATCGCCAGCGTGAACTGCATGGGGCCGGGCCTGGGCGCCGTGGGGCCGGCGTCCTCGTTCGCGGTGCTGACGGATTTTCAGATCTGGGTCTGCACCGTGGCCATGCTGATGGGCCGGCTGGAGATGCTGAGCTTCATGGCCTTGCTGACGCCGTCGTTCTGGAGGCGTTGATCGGCTCGGCCTGCCAGCGCCCGAACCAGATCGCACCCGCGATGATGGCCGCGTAGAGCGCCAGGCTCAGCGCCACCACCGCATAGAAGCCACTGGCCGGCGCCTGCAGCAATGCCACGCAGACCCAGCCGCCGATGGCCACCACGACCAGCCGCGCCATGCTGCCCAACAGCGGCCACAGCATGCGGCCCGCGCCCTGCGAGGCGAAGAACAGCGCCAGCCCCAGGCCGAACAGGCCGTAGCAGCCGCCCACGATGCGCAGGTAGGTGGCGCCCAGCGCGCGGATCTCGGCATCGCTGGTGAACAGGTTCATCCACAGGGCGGGCGCGATGGCCACCGCGAGGCCGATGGCGCCCGTGATGGCGGCCACCAGCGCGCCGCCCATCCAGGTCACGCGCAGGGCGCGCGCGGCCTGGCCCGCGCCCATGTTGGTGGCGACCAGCGTGGTCAAGGCCGTGCCGAAGCCGAACGCGATCGGCACCAGGATGTATTCGAGCCGCGCCGCCACGCCGTAGCCAGCCAGCGCCGCCGTGCCGTAGGTGCCGACGACCGCCGTGGCCACCGCGATCGAGGTGTTGCTGATGACCGGGCTCAGCGAGGCCGGCAGGCCCACGCGCAGGATGCCCTGCAGCAGGCTTTGCCTGAAGCGCCAGGGCACGGCCTGCAGGCGCACCGCGCCATGGCGGCGCAGCAGGTAGGCCACCAGCACCGCCGCGGTACCCGCGTTGACGGTCAGCGTGCTCCAGGCGGCGCCGGCGATGCCGAGCGCGGGCACCGGCCCCCAGCCGAACACCAGCAGCGGGCACAGCGCGAGGTGCACCAGCGTGGCCGCCAGCAGGCCCAGCGAAGGCAGCAGCATGTTGCCGCTGCCACGCACGATGCCGGCCAGCACGTTGATGGCCCAGATGGCGATGGCGCCGCCGAAGATCACGTTGGAATAGGCCAGCGCCGCGTCCAGCGCCGCACCGCGCCCGCCCATGGCGCCGTAAACCGTGGGGCCGAAACCCAGCAGCACGAGCGTGAACAGCGCCGCCGCCACGGCCGCGACCAGCAGCGCATGCTGGGCGAGCCGGCTCGCATCGTCACCGCGGCCCGCGCCCAGCGCCCGCGCCACGGCAGCCGTCGTGGCGCCGCCGATGCCGCCACCCGACATCTGCATCATGAGCATGGACAGCGGCAGCACCAGCGCCACCCCGGCCAGCGCGTCCGGCCCCAGCAGGCCCAGGATGTAGCCGTCGTAGCCGATCATGATGGTCATCGCGAACAGGCCGATGACGTTGGGCGTGGCCAGGCGCAGCAGCGTTGGCAGCAGCGGCGCGTGCAGCATCTGCAGCGTGCGCGCGTTCGGCGCGGCCTGGGGCGCGGGGCCTGCAGGCATGGGGGCGACGGCGGCGTTCATGGCGCTCGCGCTCAGCGCTTCACTTCGGCCAGGTACACGCCGGGCTGGGCAGACAGGCCCTGCTTGACCTGGCGCGTGATCTCGTCGCCCAGCACCTCCTCGGCGCCGCTTTCCAGGGCGTCGTAGGCCTGGCGCACGATGGACTCGGGCGTGGATTTCGGGAAGTCGATGCCGCGCGTGAGGTCGGTGTCGACGAAGCCCATGTGCAGGCCCAGCACCTGCGTGCCCTGGCCGCGCAGTTCGTGGCGCAGGCCATTGGTCAGCGACCAGACGGCCGACTTGCTGCTGGCGTACATGGCCAGCCCCGGCGTGCTGATCCAGCTGGCGACCGAGAGCACGTTCAGCACGGCGCCACCGCCGTTGGCCTTGAGCACGGGCGCGAAGGCGCGGCTCAGGAGCATCGGGCCGATCACGTTGGTCTCGAACTGCGCGCGCACGTCGTCCAGGCTGCTGTCCAGCACACCGCCGAAGAGGGCCACGCCCGCGTTGTTGACCAGCAGCGTCACATCGCCACAGCGCTGCGCGGCCGCGGCCACGTCGCCGGCGCTGGTCACGTCGAGCTTGATCGCTTCCACGCCCGGCAGCGTGATGCTGGCCGGATCGCGCGCGCCGGCGTAGACCTTGCGCGCGCCACGGGCCAGCGCCTCGCGTGCGAAGGCCAGGCCGATGCCGCGGTTGGCGCCGGTGATGAGGACGGTGGCGTTGTCGAGTTGCATGGTGTGCTCCTGGTTGGAATGATGCTCGTCATATTTCGGTACGCGCGAAGGGGCAGGCGTGTTCGAGACGGCGGGATTCAGTGCAGCGCGGCGCTGTCGTACCGCGCGAGCAGCAGGCGGCGCGCGTCGGCCAGCAACGCGCGGCCCTCGGCGTTGTCGCCCAGCGCACGCGCCAGTTGCAGCGTGCCGACCAGCTGGCCGGCCACGGCGCCCGCGTCGGCCGCAGCCGAAGCCGGCAGCGCCTGGCGCACGGCGTTGATCAGCGAACGCACGCGATGGGCGGCAGCATCGGCCACCTCGGGCGCCTGGCGCGGCATCTCGGAAGCGAGGGCGGCCACCGGGCAGCCCCGCTCCGGCGCGGCCAGGTGCGCGTCCGACAGGTACTGCTCCACCAGCGCGCGGATCGGGCTGGCGCCGCGTGCCTGGCGCAACGCCAGGCCCTGGGCCACGCGCGCCGCGCTGTCCTGCCCGGCGCGCTCGAGGGCCTCGCACAGCAGCGCGTCACGCGATGCGAAATGCGCGTAGAAGCCGCCGTGCGTGAGGCCCGACTGCTTCATGATGTCCGCCACGCCCACGCCCCAGAAACCGGCCTCGCGAATCACGCGCGCGGCGTTCTCCACGATGCGCTCGTGCGTGATCTGCTTGCGACTCGGTGGGGACTCCATGGCCGAACGGTAGCACACAATATGAAGGTCGTCATATGCGATGCAAATCGCGGCGTTGGCTGGCTTGCTTTTCCGGGCGGAACACCCAATATCCCTAAAATTCACTCAATTAATCGTCAAGGGCCTCCTGCATGGTTCCGCATCTCGTCACGGCCCTGAATGGCCCCATCAACGAACTCGAACAGCGCATCCTGGACTCCACGCCGGCGATCGAACGCTGGTTCCGCCTCGAGTGGATGGAGCACACGCCGCCGTTCTATTGCTCGGTGGACATCCGCAACGCCGGTTTCAAGCTCGCGCCGGTAGACACCAACCTGTACCCCGGCGGCTGGAACAACCTGACCCCCGCCATGCTGCCGCTGGCCGTGCAGTCGGCCATGGCCGCGATCGAGAAGATCTGCCCTGAGGCCAAGAACCTGCTGCTGATCCCCGAGAACCACACGCGCAACACCTTCTACCTGGCCAATGTCGCGCAGCTGCAGCGCATCTTCCACATGGCCGGGCTGAACGTGCGCATCGGCTCGGTCGACCCGGACATCAAGGAGCCCAAGACCATCGACCTGCCCGGCGGCGAGCAGATCACGCTGGAGCCGGTGGTGCGCAACAAGCGGCGCCTGGGGCTCAAGAACTTCGACCCCTGCACCATCCTCATGAACAACGACCTGTCCGCAGGCGCGCCCGGCATCCTGGAGGAGCTGCACGAGCAGTACCTGCTGCCGCCGCTGCACGCGGGCTGGTCGGTGCGGCGCAAGAGCCGGCATTTCCAGAGCTACGAGGAGGTGTCCAAGCGCTTCGGCAAGCTGCTGGGCATCGACCCCTGGCTGATCAACCCGATGTTCAGCAAGTGCGGCGAGGTCAACTTCGCCGAGGGCCAGGGCCTGGACTGCCTGCAGACCAATGCCGACGCACTGCTCTCCAAGATCCGGCGCAAGTACAAGGAATACGGCATCAACGAGAAGCCCTTCGTCGTCGTGAAGGCCGACAACGGCACCTACGGCATGGGCATCATGACCGTGCGCGATGCGTCTGACCTGGACGAACTCAACCGCAAGACGCGCAACAAGATGGCGGTGGCCAAGGACGGCCAGCCCGTGCACGACGTGATCATCCAGGAGGGCGTGCTGACCGCCGAGCGCATGCATGACGCGGTGGCCGAGCCGGTGGTCTACATGATGGACCGTTACGTGGTCGGCGGTTTCTACCGCGTGCATGCCGACCGTGGGGTGGACGAGAACCTGAACGCGCCGGGCTCACGCTTCGTGCCGCTGGCGTTCGCCGAGAGTACGCACTTACCGCAGCCCGGCGTCAAGCCGGGCGCCAGCGCGCCCAACCGCTTCTACATGTATGGCGTGATCGGCCGGCTGGCCATGGTGGCCGCCAGCTACGAGCTCGAAGCGACCGACCCGGACGCCGAAGTCTATTGAGCCAGCGGAGCAGCCAGTTGCTGCGTCGCAACATCCCCCCCGGCCGCTGCAACTTTCCGGCTTGCGCCGCCAGGGGCCGCGCGCACAATGGCCGTCCCACCAAAAGCTGCCCCAGCCGCCCCCGTGGGCGTATCGGGGCCTGGCAGTGCAAAGTTCCAAAACCCCTCTCGCCGCCCTCACCCTGGGCGCCATCGGCGTCGTCTACGGCGACATCGGCACCAGCGTCCTGTACGCGGTCAAAGAAGTCTTCCACACCGGGCATGTGCCGTTCACGTTCGACAACGTGTACGGCGTGCTGTCCATCCTGTTCTGGACGCTGACGGTCATCGTCTCGCTCAAGTACGTGGTGCTGGTGCTGCGCGCCGACAACGCGGGCGAAGGCGGCCTGGTGGCCATGCTGGCGCTGGCCTCGCAGTCGGTGAAGGACAAGCCGCAGCTGCGCCAGGTGTTGCTGCTGGTCGGCATTTTCGGCACCTGCCTGTTCTATGGCGACGGCGTGATCACGCCGGCGATCTCCGTGCTGTCGGCCGTCGAAGGGCTGGAAGTGGTCTCGCCGGCCTTCCGCAAGGCCGTGATCCCGCTGACGCTGGTCGTGCTGTTCGCGCTGTTTGCAGTGCAGAAACGCGGCACCAGCGGCATCGGCAAGTTCTTCGGGCCCATCACGCTGGTCTGGTTCATCGCCATCGCGCTGCTGGGCGTGGCCCAGATCGTGGAGCATCCCGAGATCCTGTGGGCCCTGAGCCCGCACCACGCGCTGCGCTTCATCTGGCTGAACCCGGGCACGACCTTCATCATCCTGGGCGCGGTCGTGCTGTCCGTGACCGGCGCCGAGGCGCTCTACGCCGACCTGGGCCACTTCGGCAAGCGCCCGATCCGGCTGGCCTGGTTCGCGATCGCGATGCCGTGCCTGACGCTGAACTACTTCGGCCAGGGCGCGCTGCTGCTCAAGGACCCGGAGGCCGTGAAGAACCCGTTCTTCATGATGGCGCCCGAATGGGCGCTGCTGCCCATGGTGGTGCTGGCCACGCTGGCCGCCGTGATCGCCTCGCAGGCGCTGATCACGGGCGCGTTCTCGGTCACCAAGCAGGTGATCCAGCTGGGCTACCTGCCGCGGCTGCAGGTGCAGCACACGAGCGTGAAGGCGGCCGGGCAGATCTACATGCCGTTCGTGAACTGGGGCCTGTTCATCGCCATCGCCATGGCCGTGGTCATGTTCAAGTCGTCCAGCAACCTGGCGGCAGCCTACGGCATTGCGGTGTGCACGGACATGCTGATCACCACCATCCTGACCTTCTTCGTGATCCGCCACGGCTGGAAATACCCGCTGTGGCTGTGCGTGCTGGCCACCGGGTTCTTCTTCGTCGTCGACTTCGCCTTCTGGGCCTCCAACCTCATGAAGCTGTTCGAGGGCGGCTGGTTCCCGCTCTTGATCGGCGGCGCCATGTTCACGCTGATGGTGACCTGGCACGAAGGCCGCCGCCTGCTGAACCAGGCGCTGCGCGCCGACGCGATCGACCTGCCGAGCTTCCTGGATTCGGTGTTCGTGAGCCCGCCGGCGCGCGTGGACGGCACGGCCATCTTCATGACCGCCACGCCCGGCAGCGTCCCCAATGCGCTGCTGCACAACCTCAAGCACAACAAGGTGCTGCACGAGCAGAACCTGTTCGTCACCGTGCGCAGCCACGAGGTCCCGTGGATCGGCATGGACAAGCGCCTGCAGATCGAGTCGCTCGGCCACGACTGCTGGCAGGTGGTCATCCACTACGGCTTCAAGAACGACCCCGACGTGCCGCGCGCACTGCAGGCCATGCGCGCACGCGGCTGCGAGATGGAGAGCATGACGACCAGCTACTTCCTGTCGCGCGACACCGTGATCCCCACCATCGGCAGCGGCATGGCGCCCTGGCGCGAAAAGCTGTTCGCACAGATGCACCTGAACGCCAGCGCCGCGGCCGACTTCCTCAAGCTGCCGAGCAATGCGGTGGTGGAGCTGGGCTCGAAGATCGAGATCTGAGCGCGCACCCTGCAACGACAAAGCCCGCGTCGTTCGACGCGGGCTTTGTGCGTTCAGGGCCGACTGCGCGGCCCACGAGGATCAGACGCCGCCGCTGCGGCCCGGGCGCTGTGCGCGCAGGGCCTCGGCGTGCACGGCCTCGCGTGTCAGCACGCCCGGCGTAGCCACATAGCCGATGTCGGCGCCTTCGCCGCGCGGCGCCAGTTGCTGGTTGCGCGCGGCCTGCACCACTTCGTTGTGCACGTCCTGCCGGCTGCGCGTGCTGGCCACGGCTGCATAGCCGATGTCTGCGCCCTCGCCGCGCTGCG
This sequence comes from Pseudorhodoferax sp. Leaf267, assembly GCF_001422405.1. Lineage (GTDB taxonomy): Bacteria > Pseudomonadota > Gammaproteobacteria > Burkholderiales > Burkholderiaceae_C > Pseudorhodoferax. Next base: position 12,805 of record NZ_LMMV01000026.1, on the reverse strand, counting down.
CCAGCTGGCCGCTGCGCTGCGCCTGCACGTACGCGTTGTGCACGTCGGCGCGCGTCACGCCGCTCTTCGATGCGACCGGTGCGGGCGGCACGTAGCCGACTTCACCGCTGATGTTGTCGGCAAAGCTGGGCGCGGCGGCAAAGCCGGCAGCAGCCACCAGGGCCGAGAGGAGAAGCTTCGTGTTCATGTCGCGCTCCTTCAGACTTCGCCGCCGAGGAAGCGGCTGTTCTTCACGGCGTAGCGCGCTTCAGCACGCACCTGCTCACGCGTCAGCGTGCTCTTGCTCGGCGTCACGGCACCCACGTCGTAACCCTCACCCGTGGCCGGCAGCGTGAAGCTGCGCACGGCCTGACGTGCCTCGTCCTGCACGGTGGCGCGGCTCAGGCCGCTGGCCGATGCGACGGGGGCGGGCGGCACATAGCCGACCTCACCGCTGATGTTGTCGGCGGCAAAGCCGGGGGCTGCGGCGAAGGCGGCGGCAGCGACCAGGGCGGTGGCGAAAAACTTCGTGTTCATGGTGTTCATCCTTGCAATGGGCCAATCGATCCGAGCACCGGGACATCCCGGCGGTCGCTTCGATGAACCGCGTTGCGTGTGGCTCATCGATGGGATGAACTGTAGGCGCCGGGTCGCACAATAAAAACCGTGAAGGGGGCAATGCTGCGTTTCCGATCGGACAACAGTGCGGGGCCGTGTTTCCCTCAGTCTGAGGATGACATGCACGGCGCACGGGCGCTGTTCATGGCTGTGCTGGCGCGTCGGCGCGCAGGGGCAGTGCATCGACCTCGAAGACCACCGGCAGGCCCAGCGCGCGTGCACGCGCAACGTCCATGTCCGCGCCGCGCGAAGCACCTGCGATGCGCAGCACGGCATCGCAGCGCGCGAGCAGGCGGTGCGCGACCGGGTACTGGTAGGCATCGAACACCGCATCGCCATGCTCGCGCCCGCCGGCCGCATGGATGATGGGCAGCGCGACCCACTCGCCCACCATCGGCACGTGGCCGCGCGCGTAGATCGGCAGCGCAAAACTCTCCAGCCGCGCGCGGTTGGCAGCGATCTTGTCGGGGTCGCCACCGGTGCCGGACATGTAGGGGCCTGCGATCAGCACGAGCAGGGATTTCGAGGCGCTTTCCAAGGTGGGATGGGTCATGGCGTTTGTGTGTAGTTTCGTGCAACTTCGTGCAATCATAGAAGCCATGCCGTGCCGATGCAAGCCCGGGCCGGTGCACGCGAGAATCCCGCACTCCACATTGCCGTCAAGCCCTGACACACCATGCTGACCGTCCAGCGCAAGAAGCTCATCCTCACGCGCCTCGCCGCGCAAGGCCAGATCGTCGCCAAGAATCTCGCGCAGGAACTGGGCACCTCGGAGGACACGATCCGCCGCGACCTGCGCGAGCTGGCCCAGGCCGGCCAGTTGCAGCGCGTGCACGGCGGCGCGCTGCCTGCGTCCGCGGCCATGGGCGACCTGCGCGTGCGCGAGCAGGTGTCGCCGCAGGACAAGGCCGTGCTGGGCCGCCATGGCGCGGGCCTGGTGCAGCCGGGGCAGGTGGTGATCCTGGACGGCGGCACGACCGCCATCCAGGTCGCGCGGCATCTCGACCCGGCGCTGCGCGCCACCTTCGTCACGCACAGCCCCAACGTGGCCGTCGAGTTGGCCGCGCATCCGCGGCTGGAGATCATCATGCTGGGCGGCCGGCTGTTCCGCCATTCCATGGTCAACGTGGGTGCAGCCGTGATCGACGGCGCCGCACGCCTGCGCGCCGACCTGTACTTCATGGGCGTGACGGGCGTGCACCCCGAGGCCGGGCTCAGCACCGGCGATGCCGAGGAGGCCGCGGTCAAGCGCGCGCTGCACGAGCGAGCGGCCGACACCGTGGTGCTGGCTTCGGCCGAGAAGCTGATGGCCGCGTCGCCCTTTGTGGTGGCGCCGCTGCAGGCGCTCGGCACGCTGGTCGTGCCGCGCGACACGGCGGCCCGCACGCTGCGTGCCTTGCGCGCGGCTGGCGTGGTGGTGCAAAAGGCCGGCTGACGGCTCAGCGCTGGCGCATGGGCATGCGATCGACCTCGGCGAAGACGGCCTTGAGGTCCACCGCTGCGCCTTCGGTCATCTTCACGCCGCCGTCCTTGCCCACGAGGATGAACGTGGGCGGCCCGGCGGGGTCGAGCTTCAGACCGTCGAGCAGCGCGCGCGTCTGCGCCGGGCTCAGGGCCTCGTCGTTGCGGCTGCCGGCGCCCGCCACGACGGTGTAGAGCACCATCTCGCGGTCCAGGAAGGCCTCACGGGTGACGGTCTCGTTCAACGCGGCGCGCAGGCGGCGCAACAGGGCGTCGTCGGCCTGGGGCACGACGACGACCACCGGCCGGGACTTCCAGCGTTCGGCGGCCAGCGGGTTGTCGGCGGCGGCAGCCGCCAGCGGCACGATGGCCAAGCACAGACAGGCGGTGCCGTGCAACAGCACATGGCGCAAGGCGGCGAAAGGGTTCATGGCGCTCTCCAGTGCGGCGCGGCGCAATGCGCCACGCACCGGGGCATCCTGCGCCTCGCCCTGGCCGCGCCATGCAGGACGACACCGCCAAGCGGCGCCAGCGTGTTCGCGCGCCGCCGGCACCTGCCGCGATGGCCGGGCGGCGGGCGATCAGGCCGGTGCGTCGTCGCGGTAGAAGGCCTCGACCGTGCCCTTGAGCTTGATCAACAGCGGCTTGCCCTTGCGGTCCAGCGTCTTGCCGGCGGCGACCTTGATCCAGCGCTCGCTCAGGCAGTACTCCTCCACGTCATGGCGTTCGGTGCCGTTGAAGCGGATGCCGATGTCGTGCTGGAACACCGCCGCCACATGGTGCGGGCTGCGCGGGTCGACGGACAGATGGTCGGGGAGCGGGGGGCGGGGTTGGGTTTCTTGGCTCATGGGGCGTGATTAAACCGCGTTCGTTTCACACCAAGACGCGCCGCAAGGCCCGGATGCGCTGCCACACCTGTGCCGGCGTGCCTGCCACGCCCATCATGCGCATGCAGCGCTCCAGCCATCCCGTGCGCGCCTGCATGCGGTCGATGGCGCGCTGCAGGTCGCGTCGGATGGTCTCGCCGTATGCGCCCTCGGCCTTGGCGATGGCCTGGCGCAGCAGCGGCAGCGTGGGCTTCATCATGGCCAGGTCGATCAGGTCGCGACTGAACACACCGTCGTCGGGCCAGCGGTCGGAATTGGCCAGCAGCTTGCCCGTCGCCATGTCCAGCGGCGTGAGCGTGGGCACGCCGCACTGCGCGTCGTTCCTGCCCGGAGCGTCGAGCACGATGCGCGCCTCGAACACGATCTCGAACTTGATGGGCTGATCGTCCGCGACGATGCGCGTGCGGATGCCGTACTGGTCGGCGCGCAGTTCGCCCGCCTGCACGAGGGCTGGCGCACCGGCGCGCGTCACGGCGGCCATGCCGTCCGCACCCGTGAGCGCATGGCGCAGTTGGCGGTACGCCGCAAGGTCCGACACCAGGAAATCGATGTCGACCGACTCGCGATACTCGCCGTAGCGCAGCGCCATCGCGGTGCCGCCACCGAACAGGCAATGGCGTTCGCGCAGCAAGTCGCCGTCAAGCGCCTGCAGCACCTGCGCGACGCGGCGATGGTGCGGGCGCTCAAACAACGGCAGCGCCTCCGGGCGCATCGCCCAATGCAAGCCGCAGGGCATCGATCAGATCCTGCTCAGCCGTCGTCAGCGCCTGCGCGTCGACATGCCGCCAGTTGCGCTCGTAGATGCCAAGTGCCTCGCGCGGTGTGAGCTCCTGAGCACCCTGCACTTGCCAGGCCAGTTGCCGCAGCCAGGGATAGTCCGCGATGCGCACACGGGCTGGCAACCAACCGGGGCGCGGCGCAGTGGCCGCGGTGCCGGGCTCGTCCTCCGGCTCGACCACCAGAGCGAGCCCCAGCACCACCAGCACCTGCATGGTGGCGCCCATGGTGACGGCGGGCTCACCCTTTTCGATGCGGTGCAGCGTGGGGCGGGAGATGCCGGCGGCCTCGGCCGCGGCCACGGCGCTGATGCCCAGCGCCTTGCGCCGCTGGCGCACCGCACCGCCAAGGGCGGACAGCGCCTCGGCGGACTGCGGTGTGATCTGCGGGGCAGCAGCAGGCATTTAAGTTTCTCATTTTTGACATTTTTGGAGATTTGTCAACAATGAGAAACGTTTTTGCTCACAGCCGCAACAACACCTTCTCGCCCGTCGCCTGCTTGCCGTACACGCCGATGGCCTCCAGCGTCAGCGCCTCGGCCAGCGTGACCTCGCGCGTGTAGCGGCTGGCGAAGGTGGTCTTGAGCTCGCTGGCCACGCGGGCCTTGAGCTCCTGCACGCGGTGCGGGCCGACCTTCTGCATGAACGGGAACAGCAGCCAACCGCCCACGCCCCAGGCCATGCCGAAGCCGCGTGCCAGCTCGATGGGGCCACGGTCCAGGCTGCCGTAGACGTAGACCTGCTTGTGCGTGGTCGATCCGTACCGGCTGTATTCCTTGGCCTTGCGCGAAGATGCCGTCTCGATGGCAACCAGGATCTGGCCGGCCAGCGGGCCGCCGCCCACGGCGTCGAAGCCCAGCGTGGCACCGGTGGCCGCCACCGCCTCGGTCAGTTCCGCCATGAAGTCGGGCGACTGGCTGTCGACCACGTACTGCGCGCCCTGGCTGCGCAGCAGCGCCACCTGCTCGGGCTTGCGCACGATGTTGACGAGCGGCACGCCGTCCTTCAGGCAGATGCGGTTCAGCATCTGGCCCAGGTTGGACGCAGCGGCCGTGTGCACGAGCGCCGTATGACCCTCGCGTTGCATGGTCTCGACCATGCCCAGCGCGGTGAGCGGGTTGACGAAGCACGACGCGCCATCTGCCGCCGTGGCGCCCTCGGGCAGCGGCAGGCACTGGGCGGCGGGCAGCGCGCGGTATTCGGCATACATGGCGCCGCCCAGGATGGCGACCTTCTTGCCCAGCAGCGCCTGGGCTGCGGCAGCGGGGCCAGCGGCCACCACGGTGCCGGCGCCCTCGTTGCCCACGGGCAGCGACTGGCCCATGCGCGGCGCCAGCGCGGCCATGGCCGCGGCCGGCACGCTGGCCGTGACGACGGGACGCTCGGCCGTGCCCGACACCTTGGCCGTGCGCATGTCGGCGCCGCCGAACAGCAGGCCCAGGTCGGACGGGTTCAGCGGCGCGGCCTCCATGCGCACGACGACGTCATCGTCGTGCGTGGGCTCGGGCATCGGCACTTCGGCCAGGGACAACTCGAGCGTGGCATCGGGGCGGATCAGGGAACGCAGCTGCAAAGGCATGGGCAAGGTCTCCGGTTGTCGTGATGGGATCGTCGGCGCGGGCGAGTATAGGAACGGCCTCTCCATCGCGCTGAGCGCCTCGTCACAACCCCATGGCAACGACGCCCATCGGCGGCCTCAGGCGAACTGCGCCTTGTCCAGGCCGAAGGCCATGTCGCCAGAGCCGGGCGTGGTGCTAAAGGCCACGTTGAGCCGGTTCCAGGCGTTGATGCCCATGATGTTGTGCGTGAGCGCGACGAGCTCCTCCTCGGAGAACTGCGCACGTGCCGCCTCGTACGCCGCGTCGGGCACGCCGTGCGCCGGCAGCTGCGTGAGCACCTCGGTCCAGGCCAGGGCGGCGCGCTCGCGTTCGTTGAACAGCGCCGACTCGCGCCAGATCGCGACATGGTGCAGGCGCAGCTCGCCCTCGCCGTGGATCTTGGCCTGCTTGATGTGCATGTCCAGGCAGAACGCGCAGCCGTTGAGCTGCGAGGCGCGGATCTCCAGCAGGTGCAGCAGCGGGCCTTCGAGGCCGCCCTTGGCGGCGAGCATGCTGTACTCGACGAGCTTCTTGAAGAGCTCGGGGGATTGCTGCATGGCGTTCAGACGTTGGGTCACGGTGGTTCCTTTCGGGTGGATGAAGCGGGCTCTCCTCATCAAGACGTGCCGGGTGCCGGGTTTGTGACAGCTGGTGGTTCGAAAGTCGTTGCGATCGAGGGTGGGACCTTACCGATCCGTGGCCGAGGCACCCGTTCTGGCCACAACGCCCAGCGGCACAATCCCCGGCCATGCGTTTCCTCAAAGACCTGAGCCTGCCCGCCTTCACGGCCGGCTTCGTCGCCGTGCTGGTCGGCTTCACGAGCTCGGTGGCCATCGTGTTCCAGGCTGCGCTGGCCTTCGGCGCCACGCCCGAGCTCATCAGTTCGTGGATGTGGGCGCTGGGCCTGGGCATGGGGCTGTGCACCGCCGTCCCGTCGCTGATCCTGCGCATGCCGGTGATGATTGCCTGGAGCACGCCAGGCGCGGCCGTGCTGGCGACGGCCGGCGCGGGCTACGGCATGGGCGAGGCCGTGGGCGCCTTCATGCTCAGCGCCGCCGCCATCGCGCTGGCCGGCATGACGGGCTGGTTCGAGCGCGTGATGAACCGCATCCCCATGGCCATCGCCTCGGCGCTGCTGGCCGGCGTGCTGGCGCGCTTCGGGCTGGAGGCATTTTTGGCCGCCAAGACCGCGCTGGGCCTGGTGCTGCTGATGTTGGGCGTGTACCTGCTGGGCCGCCGGCTGCTGCCGCGCTATGCCGTGCCGCTGACGCTGCTGGCGGCCATCGTCTACTGCGCCCTGCGCGGCGAGCTGGCCTGGTCCGGCGTGCACTTCGCCATCGCCATGCCGGTGTTCACGATGCCCAGCTTCAGCTGGCAGGCCGCCGTGAGCCTGGCCGTGCCGCTGTTCGTGGTGACCATGGCCTCGCAGAACCTGCCGGGCGTGGCGGCGATCCGTGCGTCGGGCTACACGCGCATGCCGATCTCGCCGCTGATCACCATGAGCGGGCTGGCCACGCTGGTGCTGGCCCCCTTCGGTGCGTTCGCGCTGAACCTGTCGGCCATCACGGCGGCGATCTGCATGGGCCGCGAGGCGCATGAAGACCCGGACAAGCGCTACACGGCTGCCGTGAGCTGCGGCCTGCTGTACGTGCTGATCGGCAGCTTCGGCGCCACGGTGACGGGGCTGCTGACGGCCTTCCCGCGCGAGCTGGTGGCGGCCATCGCCGGGCTGGCGCTGCTGGGTACGATCGGCAACGGCCTGGCCATGGCGATGCAGGACGTGCAGCACCGCGAGGCGGCGCTGATCACCTTTCTCGTCACGCTGAGCGGCGTGGCAATAGCCGGCATCGGCTCGGCGTTTTGGGGCGTGGTGGCCGGTGCCGCGGCGCTGGTTGTGCAACAGTACGGGGCTTCCCGAAAGCCAAACGCATGAACATCCTCTTCGTCGTCGATCCGCTGGACAGCTTCAAGATCTACAAGGACACCACCTTCTCGATGATGCGCGAGGCGCAGCGCCGCGGCCACCGCATCTGGTCCTGCGAGCCGCGCCACATCAGCTGGCGCACGGGCGGCCAGGTGCAGGCCCAGGTCCTGGCCATCACGCTGACCGGCGACGCCGACGCCTGGTACCGCATCGACGAGACGCCGCTGCGCGCTCTGGCCGAGTTCGACGCCGTGCTGATGCGCAAGGACCCGCCGTTCGACAGCGAATTCTTCTACGCCACGCATCTGCTGGAGCAGGCCGAGCGCGAAGGCGCCAAGGTCTTTAACAAGCCGGCCGCGCTGCGCGACCACCCCGAAAAGCTGGCCATCATGGAGTTCGCGCAGTACACCAGCCCCACGCTGGTCACGCGCAGCGCCGCCGAGGTGCGTGCCTTTCACGCCGAGCACCAGGACATCATCCTGAAGCCGCTGGACGGCATGGGCGGCATGGGCATCTTCCGCGTCAAGGCCGACGGGCTGAACCTGGGCTCCATCGTCGAGACGCTGAACAAGGACGGTGCCGAGACCATCATGGTGCAACGCTTCGTGCCCGAGATCGTGCAGGGCGACAAGCGCATCCTGGTGATCGGCGGCAAGCCGGTGCCGTTCTCGCTGGCGCGCATCCCGCAGGGCAGCGAGGTCCGCGGCAACCTGGCGGCCGGCGGCAAGGGCGTGGCCCAGCCGCTCACCGCACGCGACCGCGAGATCGCCGAGGCGCTGGGCCCGGTGCTGGCGGCGCGCGGCCTGCTCCTGGTGGGGCTGGACGCGATCGGCGACTGCCTGACCGAGGTCAACGTGACGAGCCCGACCTGCTTTCAGGAGATCACCGAGCAGGCCGGGTTCGACGTGCCGGCGATGTTCGTGGATGCGCTGGAGGCGGCGCTGGCGGGCTGAAGCAGAGCGACGCTACCGCGCGCCCGCCGCCGGCCCGGACTTCGCGCGCAGCGATTCATAGAGCTGCGCCGGGCCGAGCAAGACCTCCTTCAGGCCGGCACGCACACGCTCGGACCCCAGGGCCTGCGTGCTCATGCTCTGGTGCGCGTCGAACGCATCCATGATCGCGTGCATCAATGCGTTGCTCAGGTCGGGCGAGTTCGCGAACTGCTCCTTGCTGTTGCTGGCGGCCTGCTGCACCAGGGTCTCGTTCTCCAGGAGCTTGCCCTTGAGCACGCCGTTCACGTAGACCAACTGGTCGTCGTCCGTCAGCTCGCCTTCGAACAGGCCATTCACCTTCTCGATGATCTCGACCAGGTACGCCGCCTGCTTCTCCTGCACGCTGCCGCTGCCCACGGCGTCCATGGGCGGCAATTTGTAGCTTCCGTCGGCGCTCAGCCCCATNGATCTCGACCAGGTACGCCGCCTGCTTCTCCTGCACGCTGCCGCTGCCCACGGCGTCCATGGGCGGCAATTTGTAGCTTCCGTCGGCGCTCAGCCCCATCGGTTGCTTGCCGCGGCTCTTCAAGGTGTGGTGGGTCAGCACCACCTTGGACAGGTCCACCGTGTCGCGCTCACGGCCGAAATCCAGTAGCGGGATCAGGCGCTTGTAGAACAGAAAACGCTTCTCGATGGCGGTGTTCCCGTAGTCGAAGATCTGGCTCAGGAAGGCATACAGGCGCACGTAAGCGCCTATGTCGTTCTTGAACAGCAGCAGAGCCTCCAACTTGACCTTGGCGGCGTGGGCCGCCTTGGCGTCCTGCTTCTCTTCGGCATCTGACTTGTCCTGCTGCGCGGCCCTGTAGCGCCGCAGCAATCGGTCGGCCACAGGTGCAATCGCKGCATCGAGCTGCTGCTGCGTGCCGTTCGGGTCCAGGTCCACCTGGGCCACGCGGTCGACCTCGAACGCGTCGTAGCAGCCAGCGGCATCGAGCTTRGCSCGCAGGTCGTAGACCTGGTGCGGGTCGGTCACGGCCTGCAGCTCGGCCGTCTCGTAGTAGGTCTTGAAGGCCTTGAGGATGTCGGCCGGCTCGTTGACGAAGTCCAGCANCGCAGGTCGTAGACCTGGTGCGGGTCGGTCACGGCCTGCAGCTCGGCCGTCTCGTAGTAGGTCTTGAAGGCCTTGAGGATGTCGGCCGGCTCGTTGACGAAGTCCAGCACGTARGTCGTGTCCTTGCCGGGGTGGGCRCGGTTCAGGCGCGACAGCGTCTGCACCGCCTGGATGCCGYCCAGCATCTTGTCCACGTACATGCCGCACAGCAGCGGCTGGTCGAAGCCGGTCTGGAACTTGTTGGCCACCAGCAGCAGGTGGTGGTCCGGCCCCTTGAACACCTCGCGGATGTCGCGCCCGCGCAGGCCCGGGTTCAGGGCCTCGCTGGTCTCGGACACGGCATCGGGAAAGCTCTCGGCGTCGATCACTTCGCCCGAGAACGCCACCAGCACCCAGCGGGTAGTGCTGGCTGGCGATGTAGGCGCGGATGGCCTTGTGCCAGCGCACGGCCTCTTTGCGGCTGGCCACGACCACCATGGCCTTGGCCCGGCCTGGTCTCGGACACGGCATCGGGAAAGCTCTCGGCGTCGATCACTTCGCCCGAGAACGCCACCAGCACACCCAGCGGGTAGTGCTGGCTGGCGATGTAGGCGCGGATGGCCTTGTGCCAGCGCACGGCCTCTTTGCGGCTGGCCACGACCACCATGGCCTTGGCCCGGCCTTCCAGCAGCGGCTGCACGTTCTCGCGGTAGTGCTCCACCACGGCCTGCACCTTGCTCGCGATGTTGTAGGGATGCAGCCGCACCCACTGCATCAGCCCCTTCATCGCCGTGCTGCGCTCGACCTGCTTGTCGTCCCCCTCCTGGCCGTCGTGGGCCAGCTTGAACGCGAGCTTGAAGCTGGTGTAGTTCTTCAGCACGTCGAGGATGAATCCTTCCTCGATGGCCTGCCGCATCGAATAAACGTGGAAGGGCTGCGGCAGCCCGTCCGCGTCCTTGCGGCCGAACAGCTCCAGCGTCTTGGCCTTGGGCGTGGCGGTGAAGGCCACATAGGTCAGGCCGTTCACACTGGCGCGCGCCTCCATCTGCGCGGCCAGCAGCGCCTCGGTGTCCACCTCGCCGCCGTCCTGCNTGGCGGTGAAGGCCACATAGGTCAGGCCGTTCACACTGGCGCGCGCCTCCATCTGCGCGGCCAGCAGCGCCTCGGTGTCCACCTCGCCGCCGTCCTGCAGCTCGGCCCATTCCTGCGCGCTCAGCAAAGCCTTGAGCTTGGCCGCGGCCTCGCCGGTCTGCGAGCTGTGGGCCTCGTCGGCGATCACCGCGAAGCGCTTGCCCTCGGTGGCGGCCAGCTCCTGCACCGCCTGCAACGCGAACGGAAAGGTCTGGATGACGCAGACGATGATCTTCTTGCCGGCCTTCAATGCCTTGCCGAGCTGGGCGCTCTTGCTGCCATGCTCGTGGGTGATGGTGGCCACCACGCCCGTGGTGCGCTCGAAGTCGAAGATGGCCTCCTGCAGCTGCGCATCCAGCACCGTGCGGTCGCTGACCACCAGCACGCTGTCGAACAGCTTTTCGTGCCGCGCGTCGTGCAGGTCGGCCAGGAAGTGCGCCGTCCAGGCGATGGAGTTGGTCTTGCCCGAGCCGGCGGAGTGCTGGACGAGATAACGCTCGCCCGGCCCCTTGTCGAGCACGTCGGCCACCAGCGCGCGCGTGGCATCGAGCTGGTGGTAGCGCGGGAAGATCACCGCCTGCGGCTGCTTCTTGTCGTTGCGCTTGCAGATCAGGTAGCGGTGCAGGATGTCCAGCCAGCTCTCGCGCGCCCACACCTCTTACCACAGGTAGGCGGTGGCAAAGCCGGCCGGGTTCGGCGCGTTGCCGGCACCACCCGCATTGCCGCGGTTGAAGGGCAGAAACTGCGTCGCCGCGCCGGCCAGCCGCGTGGTCATCATCACCTCGCTCTGGCTCCCGGCGAGGTGCACCAGCGCGCCGCCCGGAAAGCCGAGCAAGGGCTCCGGCACGCCGCCCTTGGCCGTCTTGGGCGCAGGGTGGCGGTCGAATCGGTACTGGTCCACCGCGTCCTGCACGCTTTGCGTGNAAGCCGAGCAAGGGCTCCGGCACGCCGCCCTTGGCCGTCTTGGGCGCAGGGTGGCGGTCGAATCGGTACTGGTCCACCGCGTCCTGCACGCTTTGCGTGAAGTTGCTCTTGAGCTCTGCCGTCGCCACGGCCACGCCGTTGAGGAACAGCACCAGGTCCAGCTCGTCGCCTGGRTTGTTGGGCGAGTGCGCCACCTGCCGCACCACGCGCAGCCGGTTGGCGGCGTAGCGCGCCTGCGTGGCCGGGTTGAGGGCCAGCGCCGGCTTGAACTGGGCCAGGGYCAAAGGCTCGCGCAGSCCCAGCATCTCCACGCCSCGGCGCAGCACATCCAGCGTGCCGCGTTCGTTGAGGTTCTTGCGCACGCGCTCGGCCAGCACCTGGGGCAGCGCAGCGCCATGGGTCTTAGTCAGGCGCTGCCAGTGGTCGGGCTGCGTCCTCTCCACCCAGGCCAGCAGGTCGGGCAGGAAGAGGCCTTTGGCCCGGTCGAACAACGCGGCATCGCCGTCCGCATGCAGCCAGCCATGGGCCGCGAGGTGGGCGCAGATCTTGCGTTCGAAATGGTGTTCCTGGTGCAGGTTCATGGGCTCAACTTCCTCAGCCGGTCCCGCACGAGGCCGGCGCGTTCCGGCTCGGCGATCAGGCCCGGCAGCACGTTCGCAAAATCAGGGTGGGCCAGCAGGCGCGCGAACGCGGTGGCGACGGCCTGTTGCAGCTCGGCCGGGGCGCCGGCCATCTCCTCGCCGAGTTCCTCGCGCCCATCGACGATGTTGAGCRCATCCTCCAGGTCGTGGCTGCTCAGGAAATCGCCACCGCCGCGGCTGGCGAATGCTTCCAGCTTGGTTGCCACGAAGGCCACCGCGCTCACCAACCGGATCGTGATGCCGTCGCCTAGATCGACGGGCTCTGCACTCTGCACGGCATAGGGATACCAGCGGTTGGAAAAGCCCAGCACCTCTGGCTGCACGGGCATCAGGTCGAACAGCACGCCCGACGCCTTGTGCACCCAGCGGCAGATCACATCGCTGCCGGCGTCCTGCACGAAGCCGCGCTGCGCGACCTGTTGCTCGATGCGACGGAACAGGGCCCGGTCGGCATTCACCACGGCATCCACGTCGCGGGTGGCGCGTACGCTGTCTGCCAGTAGGTCGGTCACCACAGGCCCGCCACGGCCCCGTCCACGAACACCACCTGCTYGCGCAGATCGCCCAGTGCCTCGGCCACGCGGCGCAGATCCGGCAGGTTGGGGTCATCGGCCCGCATCGGCATCGCCCGGGGCGAACTGCATGAGCTCGGCTTGCATCAGCTCCGCCGCCAGCGTGCGCTCGCGCGCGCGCCCGGTGCGCAACGCATCGAGCAGCGCCAGCAGGCGGTGCAGCGCCGGGTCGGCCAATGCCGCCTGCGGCGCGGTGCGGTACAGCGGGGAAAGCGTGGGCCCCTTGGCGCTGCCGGCGGGGTGCGCCCATACCGGCGCTTCACCAGCGGCGG
>NZ_LMMV01000025.1 GCF_001422405.1 Pseudorhodoferax sp. Leaf267 | reverse complement strand
TGCGCCAGCTGTTCATTGCGCTGGCGATGATCGTCCTTTTCTTCAGGCGCTGCGTCGATCTGGTCGTAGGCCTTGGCCGAGCCGCCGAACTTGGCTGCCAGCACGGTGGTGATGGCCGCCGTCAGCGTGGTCTTGCCGTGGTCCACGTGACCGATGGTGCCAACGTTCACGTGGGGCTTGGTCCGTGCGAATTTCTCTTTTGCCATATCAAATCTCCAAAGAGCATGTCCCGTGACGAGGTTTTACGTCTGCACGGCATTGCTGGTTCGTCACGCACGGGCACGTGACGGCATGCCGTCGCAGACAGGGGAAAGTTACTTGGCGCGGGAAGCCACGATGGCTTCGGCCACGTTGCGCGGAGCTTCGGCGTAGTGCTTGAACTCCATCGTGTAGGTCGCGCGGCCTTGCGTGGCCGAGCGCAGCGTCGTGGAGTAGCCGAACATTTCGGACAACGGCACTTCGGCACGGATGGCCTTGCCGCCACCGACCATGTCGTCCATGCCCTGCACCATGCCGCGACGCGAGGACAGATCGCCCATCACGGTACCGGCGTAGTCTTCAGGCGTTTCGACTTCCACGGCCATCATGGGCTCGAGGATGACCGGGCCGGCCTTGCGGCAGCCTTCCTTGAAACCGAAGATGGCGGCCATCTTGAACGCCAGTTCGTTGGAGTCCACGTCGTGGTACGAACCGAAGTGCAGCGTGACCTTGACGTCGACGACCGGGTAACCAGCCAGCACGCCTTGCGTGACGGCTTCGTTGATGCCCTTTTCCACCGCAGGAATGAACTCGCGCGGCACCACGCCGCCCTTGATCGCGTCGACGAACTCGATGCCCTTGCCGGCTTCGTTCGGTTCGATCTTGAGCACGACGTGGCCGTACTGGCCCTTACCACCGGACTGGCGCACGAACTTGCCTTCGGCTTCGTCGACCGTCTTGCGGATGGTTTCGCGATAGGCCACCTGGGGCTTGCCCACGTTGGCTTCGACGCCGAACTCGCGCTTCATGCGGTCCACGATGATTTCGAGGTGCAGCTCGCCCATGCCGGCGATCAGGGTCTGGCCCGATTCCTCATCGGTCTTGACGCGGAACGACGGATCTTCGGCGGCCAGGCGTTGCAGCGCGATGCCCATCTTTTCTTGGTCAGCCTTGGTCTTGGGCTCCACGGCCTGCGTGATCACGGGCTCGGGGAACACCATGCGCTCCAGGATGATCGGCGAGCCGACATCGGCAAGCGTCTCACCCGTGGTCACGTCCTTCAGGCCCACGCACGCGGCGATATCGCCGGCACGGATCTCATCGACTTCCACGCGGTCGTTGGCCATCATCTGCACGATACGGCCGATGCGTTCCTTCTTGCCCTTGACGGAGTTGAACACCGTGTCGCCCTTGGCCAGCACGCCCGAGTAGACGCGCACGAAGGTCAACTGGCCCACGAACGGGTCGGTCATCAGCTTGAAGGCCAGCGCGGAGAACTTCTCGGCGTCGTCGGCCTTGCGCGTGACGGGCTGCTCTTCCTCGTCGGTACCGGTCACGTCCGGAATGTCCACGGGCGACGGCAGATAGTCGATGACGGCATCCAGCATGCGCTGCACGCCCTTGTTCTTGAACGCCGTGCCGCACAACATCGGGTGGATCTCGGTGGCGATCGTGCGCGTGCGCAGGCCCAGCTTGATCTCGTCTTCCGACAACTCGCCCTCTTCGAGGTACTTGTTCATGAGCTCTTCGGAGGCTTCGGCTGCAGCCTCGACCATCTTCTCGCGCCATTCGGCGGCCAGAGCTTGCAGCTCGGCGGGAATCGCGGTGTAGTCGAACTTCATGCCCTGCGAAGCCTCATCCCAGATGATGGCCTTCATCTTCAGCAAGTCGACCACGCCCTTGAAGCCTTCTTCGGCACCGATCGGGATCACGACGGGCACGGGGTTGGCCTTCAGGCGCAGCTTCATCTGGTCGTAGACCTTGAAGAAGTTGGCGCCTGTGCGGTCCATCTTGTTCACGAAGGCCAGGCGCGGCACCTTGTACTTGTTGGCCTGGCGCCAGACGGTTTCCGACTGGGGCTGCACGCCACCCACGGCGCAATAGACCATGCAGGCGCCGTCCAGCACGCGCATGGAACGCTCCACCTCGATGGTGAAGTCCACGTGGCCGGGGGTGTCGATGATGTTGAAGCGGTGCTCGGGGTAGGACAGGTCCATGCCCTTCCAGAAGCAGGTCACGGCCGCCGAGGTGATCGTGATGCCGCGCTCTTGTTCCTGCTCCATCCAGTCCATGGTTGCCGCGCCATCGTGCACTTCGCCGATCTTGTGGTTCACGCCGGTGTAGAACAGGATGCGCTCGGTCGTCGTGGTCTTGCCGGCGTCGATGTGCGCCGAGATACCAATGTTGCGGTATCGCTCGATGGGGGTTTTGCGGGCCATGAAATAACTCCTTTAACGGCATAGAGCCCGCCCGTCGGCAACGACGGGTCGGGCTCCACGCCTCTCAGACAGGGGGGATGAGGATCAGAAACGGAAGTGGCTGAAGGCCTTGTTGGCCTCGGCCATGCGGTGCACCTCGTCGCGACGCTTCATCGCGCCACCGCGGCCTTCGGTTGCTTCCATCAGCTCATTGGCCAGGCGCAGGGACATGGACTTTTCGCCGCGCTTGCGGGCGGCTTCCTTGATCCAGCGCATCGACAGCGCCAGGCGACGCACCGGTCGCACTTCGACAGGCACCTGGTAGTTCGCGCCACCGACACGGCGGGACTTGACCTCGACCATGGGCTTGACGTTGTTGATGGCAATGGTGAAGGCTTCCAGCGGGTCCTTGCCCGGGTTCTTCTTCTCGATGAAGTCGAGCGCGCCGTAGATGATGCGCTCGGCGATGGCCTTCTTGCCACCTTCCATGATCACGTTCATGAACTTGGACAGCTCGACATTGCCGAACTTGGGATCCGGCAGGATTTCACGTTTGGGGACTTCGCGACGACGTGGCATTTCTCACCTCTTTGCTTCAGTTGGCCTTCTCTCGAAAGCCGCGGGAGCCATCTGGACCCCCACTTACTCGACCCGAACTTGGGTCACTACGCTGCGTCACCGCGCCACGCGGGAAACAGCACCTTGTTACATTCGAACCGACAGAAGGACTTACTTGGCCTTCGGCTTCTTGGCACCGTACTTGGAGCGCGATTGCTTGCGATCCTTGACGCCTTGCAAGTCGAGCGAGCCGCGCACGATGTGGTAACGCACACCGGGCAGATCCTTGACACGGCCGCCGCGGACCAGCACCACGCTGTGTTCCTGCAGGTTGTGGCCTTCACCGCCGATGTACGAGATGACCTCGAAACCGTTGGTCAAACGCACCTTGGCGACCTTGCGAAGTGCCGAGTTTGGCTTCTTCGGGGTCGTGGTGTAGACCCGGGTGCAGACGCCGCGGCGCTGCGGCGAGTTTTGCATCGCGGGGCTCTTCGAGTTGATCGTCTCGACTTGGCGCCCTTGACGCACGAGTTGGTTGATGGTTGGCACTGAAGCCTCCTCTTACTATGACGTCCCAATAACGTCGATGGAGCCGTTTAAAAACGGCAAACGTGAATCCCTCGGAATTTTCCGAAAAGCCCGCGAGTATAGCCAGATTACGGCTGGGCCGCAATCGACGCGCGGGCCTGCGCGGCTATTTGATCCACAGCCGCACGGCGTCCCACGCGCGGCCGAGCACGCCGGCCTGCTCGACAGGCTCCAGCACCACGAGCGGCACGCTGGACAGCTGCTGCTCGCCGAGCATGACCTTGAGCGTGCCGACGGGCTGCCCCTTGGTGAAGGGCGCGACCAGCGGGTCCGGGCGCGCGATGTCGGTCTTGACCTTGGCGGCGCTGCCCGCGGGCACGGCGACCACGACGGCCTCAGGCCGGCCCAGCTTGACCGTGTTCTCCTTGCCCTTCCAGACGGCAGGCGACACGATGGCCTGGTTGGCGTCGAACAACTTCACGCCCTCGTAAGCGGTGTAGCCCCAGTTCAACAGCTTTTGCGACTCGTTGGCGCGCGCGGTTTCGCTCGTGGCGCCGAGCACGATGGACAGCAGCCGGCGGCCGCCGGTCAGGTTCGGGAAATCGCGCTTGGCCGTGGTGATCATGCAGTAGCCGGCCGCGTTGGTATGGCCGGTCTTCAGGCCGTCGACCGTGGGATCACGGAACAGCAGCTGGTTGCGGTTGGTGTCGTTGGAGACCGGCGTGCCCTGGTAGCGGTACTTCTTGATGCTGTAGTAGTGCACGTACTCCGGAAAGTCGTGGATCAGCCGCGTCGACAGGATGGCCAGGTCGCGTGCCGTCGTCGTGTGGCCGGCCTCGGTCAGGCCTTCGGGGTTGCGGTAGCCCGTGTTCTTCATGCCAAGCGCCTTGGCCTGCTCGTTCATGAGCTGCACGAAGCGCTCGGACGTGCCGCCGACCGCCTCGGCCAGCGCCATCGTGGCGTCGTTGCCGGACTGCACGATCATGCCCTTGATGAGGTCTTCGACGGGCACCTGCATCTTCGGGTCGATGAACATGCGCGAGCCCGGCATCTTCCAGGCCTTGTGGCTCACCGGCAGGGTCTGGTCCAGCGTGAGCTTGCGGGCCTTGAGCGCGTCGAACACCAGGTAGGCGGTCATGAGCTTGGTCAGCGACGCCGGCTCGACGGGCATGTCGGCGTCTTTTTCCAGCAGCACCTGATTGGCGGTCACATCGACCAGCAGATAGGCGCGTGCAGCCACTTCGGGGCCTTGCGGCGCCTGGGCCGAAGCCAGGGAAACGACGACAGCCAGCAGCGGCGCTGCCAGCATTTTCAGAAAACGGTTCATGGAATCAGGGCAAAGAAAAAAGCACCGTCGCTCAGGCGAAGGTGCAGTCAGACAGCAGGCGAGGCTCGCAGGTGGCGCACCACCAGGCTCTTGAGCAGCGGCAATTGTCCGTGAAAGAAATGGCCGCCACCTGGCACCACGGTAACAGGCAGTGACTGCGGCCGCGCCCAATCCAGCACGGACGACAGGGGAACGGTGTCGTCCTGCTCGCCATGCACGACCAAGCAGCGTTCGTGCAGCGCGGGCGGCAGCACGGCGACCTCGAAGCGCGAAGCGGCCGTGCCGATCAGCACCAAGGTCTCGATGCTGCGCCGGGCATGGACGGCCAGCGCCGCGTGGCTGGTCACGAAGGCGCCGAACGAAAAGCCTGCCAATGCGACCGGCACCGTGGTGTCGGCCGCCACCTGGGCCAGCACGGCCTGGAAGTCCTCGGCCTCGCCGCGTCCTTCGTCGTAGGCGCCGCCCGTCTTGCCGACGCCGCGGAAGTTGAAGCGCACGGCCGCCCAGCCGCATTGCACGAAGGCCCGTGCCAGCGTCTGCACGACCTTGTTGTCCATGGTGCCGCCGAACAGCGGGTGCGGGTGCGCGATCAGCGCGACGCCGCGCGCAGGCACATCGGGCGCCGGCGCGTCGCGCAGCACCTCGATGGGGCCGACCGGCCCATCGAGCATCAAGCGCTCGGTCGCTGCGTTCATGGCTGCACCCCGGTCACCGGCCGACGTGCGGCGGCGTGAGCAGGCGCTCGACCACGCGGCCATTCTTGAGGTGGGACTCCACGATCTCGTCGATGTCCTCGGCGTCGACGTAGCTGTACCAGACGGCTTCCGGATAGACAACCGCGACCGGCCCGCCAGCGCAGCGGTCCAGGCAGCCGGCCTTGTTCACGCGCACCTTGCCAGGGCCGGCCAGGCCGGCCGCTTTGACCTGTGCCTTGCAGCGGTCGAAGCTCTGCTGGGCGTTGTGGATGGCACAGCAGTCCTCCCCATTCTTGCGTTCGTTCAGGCAGAAGAAGATGTGCCGCTCGTAGTAGGTGGGGTCGCTCATGCCTGCATTCTAGGAAGCTCGAGGACGGCGCGCCGCCTCGCTGCGCGACAGCCGCAGCACCAGGTACACCCCGGCGGCGAACGGCCAGACCCAGCCCAGCCACTGGGCCAGGCCGTGGAAGCGGATGAAGCGCCCTTGCTCCCAGGTCTGCAGGGTCTGTGCGAAGTAAGCGCTGGTGGGCGCCTGGTTCAACAGGCTCAGGTGCAACGCCAGGGCGAACAGGGCCAGCGCCGCGCAGGCGCGCGCGGACACCGGCAGCAGCAGCACGGACAGCAGCACCGCCGCCGTCCAGCCCACACGCACGGGCAGGCTCCACCAGGCCCAGGCATGGGCCGGGCCATAGCTCAGCGCGGCCGACAAGGCGGTGGCGCCGACGCCGACCAACGTCAGCGCGAGCAGGAACCAGGCGCGCCGCCGAACCACCGTGACGACGCCATAGCCGATCAGGCACGGGATCAGCGCGCCCAGCAGCACGCACAGCATTTCGGCGCCCGGCACCAGGGGCTGCAGCTCCACGTCGCGCACGGGCAGCCATTCCAGGAACGGCGTCTCGGCGAGCTCCTCGGCCAGGCTCGTTTCCAGGCGCTCGAACACCTGGCCCAGGCCGAGCGGCACGGCGGCCGGGAACAGCAGTGCCAGCGGCCACAGTGCCAGCAACACCATCGCGCCACGGGCATCTGCGCTCAGCCAGCCGGCACGGAAGCGGCTCCAGCGGTCGATGGTGCCCAGGCGCTGCAACAGGCCGGCCAGCACCGCGCCCAGGAACGTGCCGGCCACATTCAGCGCGAAGTCCACGTTCGAGGGCACGCGCCGCGGCAGGTAGGCCTGCAGCGTCTCCATCAGGAACGACACGCTGGCCCCGGCCAGCGTGGCCAGCAGCAAGGGCCAGCGCGTGCGCCCCGCGCGCAGCCCGCCGAGGGCCAGCAGAAAGCCCAGCGGCGCGTAGCCCACGACGTTGACCTGCACGTCGAACCAGGTCCACCAACGCGGCAGCGCGGCCGTCAGGAAGGCCCAGGGCACGATGCCCTGGTCGCGCCAACCATCGAACGGGAACAGGCTGGCGTAGACCACCAGGCCCATGTAGAGGAGCGCCAGAGGCCACGCCGAAGTCTTGTGCATCGCGTGCAGGCTGCGTGCAGCCGCGTCAGAACGGCTTGACAACGACCAGCACCACCGCGGCCAGCAGGAGCAGTACCGGCACCTCGTTGAACCAGCGGTACCAGACATGGCCGCGTGTCGAGCGCCCGTCGCGCAGGCGGCGCAGCTGCAGGGCGCAGGCGTGGTGGTAGGCCAGCACCAGCAGCACGACCAGCAGCTTGGCATGCATCCAGCCGTTGCCCGGCCCGCGGCCGATGCCGTAGTACAGCCAGAGCACCAGGCCCAGCGCCAGGGCCGGCACGGCCAGCAGGGTCGTGAAGCGCAACAGCTTGCGCGCCATGAGCAACAGGCGCGCGCGCTCGGCCTGCGAATCGGCCGGCACCATGGCCAGGTTCACGAAGATGCGCGGCAGATAGAACAAGCCGGCGAACCAGCTGGCGACGAAAACGAGATGGAATGCCTTGACCCAGAGCATCGCCAAAGTGTAGGGGCTGGCAAGGGGCGGCGCCGTCGCCCCGCGGCCGGGCAAAAAAATACCCCGACCGGCGCAGTGCGATGGGTCGGGGCCGCAAGCCTGTCGACTCGAAAGCTTCGAGGCCCCCGCTCAGGGAGGTGAAGCGGGTGGGCGGCAAGCCGCCCGCAGGCAATCTAGCAGCCGCCGCATGCCGCAGCAAGAGGGCTTGTCCGCTCCGGGAACGACTGCCGGGCGCGATCAGGCACAATTTTCGGCATGAGCCTTCACGACCTGTCCGCCCTCGCCTCCTTCCCCGCCGCCCGGCCCCGTCGCCTGCGGCGCGACGCGTTCACGCGCAACCTCGTGCGCGAGCACGCGTTGAGCGCGCACGACCTGATCTACCCCGTGTTCGTACTGGACGGCCAGGGCCGGCGCGAGCCCGTGGCTTCCATGCCCGGCGTGGAGCGCCTGAGCCTGGACCAGCTGCTGCCCGTGGCCGAGGAATGCGTGCGCCTGCAGATCCCGGTCATAGCCCTGTTCCCGGTCATCGACGCATCGCTGAAGACCGAGGACGGCCGCGAAGCGCACAACGACCAGGGGCTGATCCCGCGCATCGTGCGTGCGTTGAAGGAGCGTTTTCCCGAGCTCGGCGTGATGACCGACGTGGCGCTGGACCCGTACACCAGCCACGGCCAGGACGGCCTGCTGGACGCGACCGGCTACATCCTGAACGACGAGACCACGGCCGTGCTGGTGCGCCAGGCCCTGACCCAGGCCGAGGCCGGCGTGGACCTGGTCGCACCCAGCGACATGATGGACGGCCGCATCGGCGCGATCCGCCAGGCGCTGGAGGCGCGTGGCCTGGTGCACACGCGCATCATGGCCTACAGCGCCAAGTACGCCTCGGCCTTCTACGGCCCGTTCCGCGACGCGGTCGGCTCGGCGGCCAACCTGGGCAAGAGCAACAAGAAGGTCTACCAGATGGACCCGGGCAACACCGACGAGGCCTTGCGTGAGGTGGCCATGGACATCGCCGAGGGCGCAGACATGGTCATGGTCAAGCCCGGCATGCCGTACCTGGACGTGGTGCGCCGCGTGAAGGACCAGTTCGGCGTGCCAACCTTCGCCTACCAGGTCAGCGGCGAGTACGCCATGCTCAAGGCCGCAGCCGCCAACGGCTGGCTGGACCACGATGCGGTGATGATGGAGTCGCTGCTGGCCTTCAAGCGCGCCGGCGCCAACGGCGTGCTGACCTATTTCGCGCTGGACGCGGCCCGGCTGCTGAAGACCGGCTGAAGCCGCCGCCACTGCCCATGCGGATTTTCACGCTCCATGGCGGCCGCATCGCCGAGACAGACGTGCTGCCCGACGCGCCGGCCACCGGCGGTTTCCATTGGGTGTCCTGCGCGCGCGACGAGCTCAAGGCGCGCCTGCCTGAGATCCAGGCCGCGCTGCTGCGGCTCACCGGCACGGCGCTGGTCGACCTGCATGTGTCGGACCTGTTGAACCGGCAGCTGCCCTCGCACTACGACTACACCTCGCAGTACGACCTGCTGGTGTTCCGGCGGCTCGCGACCGGGCACGACAGCGGCGAGCCGACCCTGCAGCGCGGCGGCCCGCCCGTGCTGCGCCGTATCGACACGAGCGCCGTGGGCTTCGCCGTGTTCGACCAGGTGCTGCTCAGCGTGCACCCGCAGGACTGCAGCGTGCGCGATGCCTTCGCGGCCCGCATGCTGCAGGGTGCGGCCACGGAGATGCGCGAACTGAGCCTGGTGCGCCAGCCTGGCTCGCCGGCCGACCTGATGCTGCGCATCGTGAACCAGATGGTGGACGGCTACCTGGAGCTGCGCCGCGAGCTCACGCGGCAGATCGACCACTGGCAGGCCGAGCTGCTGCATCCGCGGGCGCGGTTCGAGAACTGGTCCACATTGCTGGACGTGCGCCTGGGCCTGCACCACCTGGACGAGATCTGCGAGGACCAGCACACCGCGATGCAGGACTGGATCGATGCGCTGGAAGCTTGGCCCCCGGCCGAATCACCCGCGGCCCAGCGCGAGCGCGACCTGCTGGCCGTGCGCAGCCGCGATGTGCTGGAGCACATCGAGCGCGTCGTCCATCACGTGCAGCGGCTGGAGCACAGCTCGGAGACCGCGGTGCAGATGCACTTCAGCATCCAGGGCAACCGCACGAACGACATCATGCGCACGCTGACGGCGCTGACGGCGATCTTCCTGCCGCTGAACCTGATCGCCGGCATCTTCGGCATGAATTTCGAGTTCGTGCCGCTGCTGCACAGCCAGCGCGGCTTCTGGTGGGCGATGGCGGCCATGGGCGCCATCGCCGTGCTGCTGGGGCTGCTGTTCTGGCGCAAGCGCTACCTGGTGTCGCGCGGCGGGCGCTGAGCGGCACGGCCAGGACGGGCGCTCCAGATTCGGCGGCCCGGGCGGTGGCCGTCAGTCGGCCAATGCCAGTTCCAGCGGCTGCTTGGCGCGGAACGCCCATTTCGGCCCCAGGCGAAACGACTCCAGCTTGGTCGACGATGCCGTGGCGAAGAACAGGTCTTCCGACAGGCCGAGCCGCTCGAACGCGCGGCGCTGGCGCACCGAGCGGCGGCGCAGGTCGCCTTCGAAGGCATTGCCCTCGCCGCGGGACTGGTCGAAGAACGCTGCCGCACGCGCTAGGTTCTGCAGGGCCTGCGCGGTCAGCGCCGGCACGGCGCGCGGCGCCGACAGGCGCGCCTGCGTGATGAACGGGTTCTGCCCGACCAGCAGGCCCCAGGGGCGCCGGCCCTCGACCGGGTCCACGCTCAGCGCCTCCAGCTTGGTCAGGCCGAAATCGCGGGCCAGCGTCAGGCGCACGGCCAGCCAGGGGTCGGCCTGGCGCACCTGCTCGATGGCCTCGCGCGCGGCTGCGTCGTCGCCACCCAGCGGCAGCACCAGCGACGCCAGCAGCCCTTGGGCGTGGGCATCGTCCTGGCTGGCCGCGGCATGCAGCCAGGAAATGGCCTGCTCGGATTCGGCCAGCGAGGAGGCCGAGCGCAGGATCAACGCGCCCAGCTTGCGCTGCGCCTCGGCCTGGCCCAGCGCCGCCGCCTTTTCCAGGAAGAACCGCGCCATCTGCGGGTTCGACACCGAGAGCCGGTGGTCGGCATGCGTGGCATACAGGTCCAGCCAGGCGTCGTCGCGGCCCGCATCAGCCGCGCGCAGCAGCAGGGCCACGCCCTTGCGCATGTTGGAGCTCGCCGTCAGCCGGGCCGGCGCCAGCATGCCGCTGTCGATGCCGCACAGCGCGCGGCCCAGCAGGCAGGCCGCGTCGCGGTCGCCACGCGCGATCGCCAACTCCAGGCTGGCCTCGACCTGCGCGGGCGCCAGGCCATGCAAGGCATGGCCTTGCGTCTCGGCGCGCAGCACGGCCGCCACCACCAGGTCGGACAGGGCATGCGTCAGCCGCGGCGCCACCAGCAGCGCGATGTGCAGGCAATCGGCCTGCAAGTCCAGCGAGCCGCCCTCACGGGCCAGGCGCGCTGCCATGACGGCGACCTGGACCACGTCCACCGCCACGCTGGACGCGATGGACCGCACCATGGCCGGCAGGGCCTCGTCCGCGGGCGCCTGGCGCACGGCGGCCATCGCCTGGCGCGCTTCGATGTGGCCGCCGGCGGCTGCGGCTTCCAGCCAGGACTGGCCCGCGGCCACACGGCTGCTCTGCAGGCTGGCCCACACGCCGAGCTTGAACTGCGCGAGCAGGCTGCCGTTGGCCGCGGCCTTGTGCAAGGCATCCTCCTGCTGCAGCTGCAGCAGATCCTGCAGCGGCAGGTTTTCGGCGATCGTGCGCGCGGTCTCGGGCCGGTCGCGCACGCTGGGATGCGACAGGTACTCCATGCCCGTTGCCACATGCCGCGGGAAGCCGTCGCCACCGACCAGGTAGCGCCTGCCGGCCTCGCTGCGGGCGGCCGCGTCGCCTTGGCGGGCCAGGGCCAGGAGTTGGATATCTTGACGGCGCATGTTGCATCTCCAGTATGTTGCGGGGACCCAACACCGAGAGGCGATCCAGGCGCCAGAGCCAGGGTCGGCCCCCGTGTTCGGGACTGGTTTGGAGAATAGAAATGCGCGCCTGACAGCAAGATTGCACCGACATGACATCCCTGTAATGCAGCGATGCGGCCCGCCCAACACGAAAAAGCCCGCTTCCCTTGCGGGAAGCGGGCGAAGAAATCACCTTGGAGAAGCTCGCTACCCTCAGGCAGCGAACTTGGTGAAAGCTTGCTTAGAACGCGTGGCGCAGACCGATGTCCAGGCCCTTGGAGTTGCCGCCGGCGCTGGTCGACGAACCGTTCAGGGACAGGCTGGAACCGTCCTTGTTCTTCAGGTAAGCGAACGTGGTGTACAGAGCGGTACGCTTGGACAGGTTGTGCACGTAGCCCACTGCGAACTTGTCGGCACGGGCGTCGCTGTCACGCTCGCTCACGCGGGTCCAGCCAGCGCGGATCAGGCCCACGCCAACGGGCACGGTCGTGCCGACTGCGTAGTAGCGGGTCTTAGCGCTGTCGCCAGGAACTTCGCCCTTGTCTTGACCAGCCGTCAACAGCAGCTTGGCCACGCCGAAGTCGTAGGAACCACCGATGTTCACGTTCTTGGTGTCGACGCGGGTCACGACGGGGGCACCCGTATCGAAGTCGGTTTCGCCGTAAGCGACGCCAACGTTGACCGGGCCGTTTTCGTAACCGACGCGGATGCCGTAGCCGTTGCCGACGGAGTCAGCGTTGTTCGTGGGGCTCAGGCTACGACCGTTGCGGTAGTACTGCAGCTGGGCGTTGAAGCCACCCAGGGTCTTGGGCGTGAAGTACGAAATGGCGTTGTCGGTACGCGTTTGCACGCCGTACGTCACGAGGTCAATGCCTTCCAGGATGGCGCCGGTGCCGTTGTCGCCGAACGCGTCGTAAACGTTGTTGTAGACAGCCGTGAAATCACGGCCCAGGCGCACTTCGCCCCAGCTGTCGCCCATCAGGCTGACCGTCGAACGACGCTTGAATGCCAGGCCGGTTTGCGCGCCTTGACCGTTGCCATTGCCGTTGTTCAGGTTGTAGCCTGCTTCGAGCCAGAAGCCAGCCTTCAGGCCGCCACCGAGGTCTTCGACGCCACGGAAGCCGATGCGGCTGGAGTTCAGACCACCGCTGCCCATGCCGCTGTTGTTTTCGAGGTTACCGCGGCCGAATTGCACCGTTGCGTCGGCGATACCGAACAGGGTGACGGAAGATTGTGCGTAAGAGGAAGCGCTGACTGCTGCGAGCACTGCCAGTGCGGCGAATTTTTTCATGGTCATCCTTGAATAAGAGGTTCGATCGGGGTCATGTCTCGGCCGTCTTGGCAGGACATGGGTGAAGCGTAGGGACCGGCCGCCCGTGCCGACAGGCCCGGCGATCCAAACCCGGGGGGTGTGCATGCACCACCCCACCGTTTTTGGTCCACGCTGTTTCGCAGCCGCCACAAAACGGCTGCAGACCGTCTATTTCTGGATTGGCAACAGTGCGTTGCAAATGTTCGCCTTGCTCAGCGCCTCGGGCCCTAATACAGTCAACCCGTAATTTCCCCTAAGAGGCTCAAAAATCATCGTCTTTCCCACAGACGGTGCTGAAAAGTTTGCTCGTATGCGTTTGCTGTCCATCGAAGACGAACCCAAAACCGCGGCCTATCTGCACAAAGGCCTGACGGAACACGGCCATGTCGTGGACACGGCCCATGACGGCGTCGAAGGCCTGCACCTGGCCAATTCGGGCCAGTACGACCTGATCCTGCTGGACGTGGGCCTGCCGGGCGCCGACGGCTGGCAAGTGCTGCAAGGCATCCGTGCGCACCAGCAGACGCCGGTGTTCTTCCTGTCCGGCCACGACGATGTAGAGGACCGGGTCAAGGGCCTGCAGCTGGGCGCCGACGACTACCTGGTCAAGCCATTCGCGTTTTCCGAGCTGCTGGCGCGCATCCAGGTGGTGGCGCGCCGCACCGCGCCGCCCGCGCCCGTCAGCGCCGTGTTGCGCGTGGGCGACCTGGAAGTCGACAGCGCGCGCCGCCGCGTCAAGCGCGCCCAGGAGCGTATCGACCTCACCACCAAGGAATTCGTGCTGCTCGACTACCTGGCGCGCCATGTGGGCCAGGTGGTGTCGCGCACGCTGATCGCCGAGAATGTCTGGGACATGCATTTCGACAGCGACACCAACGTCATCGACGTGGCGGTGCGCCGGTTGCGTGCCAAGATCGACGACCCCTTCACCAACAAGCTGATCCACACCATCCGCGGCGTCGGCTATGTCCTCGATCCCCAAGCCGCCTGAAGCCCAACCCGCCGCGCCGGACAGCGCGGCCCCTTCCGCCGCGCCCCCCGCCTCCCTGACCACCCGCCTGATCGGCCACGCACGCCATTCGATGGCGACGCAGATCGCACTGGCGATCTCGGGTGTCACCGTGCTGCTGATCGTGGCCGGCTGCTGGATGGTGGGCCGCCTGCTGGCCCAGGAATTCGACGACATCCAGCCGCATGCCATCAGCGCGCAGGCGCTGACCACCGAGGCCGACGCCTTGCAGGACGCCGCGCTGGACGCCCGGCGCCGCGATTTCGCCGCCCGGGCCTGGCGCATCATGTTCATCACGCTGGGAGCGGGCGCGCTGGCGGCCAGCCTGTTCGCCTGGTGGATCACGCGGCGCATCCTGGCCGCGGCTGAGCGGCTGGGCGACACGGCCAACCGCATCAGCGCCCAGGCTTTGCACGAGCGACTGCTGCCGGGCAACAGCCCGACCGAGCTGGAACCGGTGACCGAGGCCTTCAACCACATGCTGGACCGGCTGCAGGCCGCGTTCGACCGGTTGTCCGACTTTTCTTCGGACCTCGCCCACGACCTGCGCGCGCCCATCCACCGGCTCATGACGGCCACGCAGGTCACGCTGGCCCGCCCGCGCAGCGCCGACGAATACCGCGCGGTGCTGGAATCGGCCGTGCAGGACTACGAACGCATCGGCCGGTTGATCGACAACATCTTGTTCCTGGCCCGCGCCGACCATGCGCAGGCCACGCTGCGCCCCACCGCGATGCCACTGGCCCAGCGGCTGGGCGCCATCGCCGAGTTCTTCGAACTGCTGGCCGACGAACACGGCGTGCAGCTGGCGCTGCAGGTCGAGGGCGAGCCGCGCATCTGGGCCGATGACGTGCTGCTCGGCCGCGCCGTGGGCAATCTGCTGACCAATGCCCTGCGCCACGCGCGCGCGGGCAGCACGGTGGTGCTGTCGGCCGCGCCCGCGCCCGACGGCGGCTGCAGCATCTCGGTGGCCAACGAGGGCGAGCCGATCGCGCCCATCCACCAGGCCGGCATCTTCGAGCGCCGCTACCGCATCGAGAACGCGCGCACCCAGGCCGAGCCCGGCAGCGGCCTGGGCCTGGCCATCGTCAAGAGCACCATGGATCTGCACGGCGGGACGGCCGGCGTCAGCAGCGCGCCGGGCCAGCCGACGGTGTTCACGCTGCGCTTTCCACCGCCGCAGCGCGTGGTCGACCTCAGACCAGAACGTCGCCGATTTGCTCGGTAGCGTAGGCGCGCTGCACGGCGGGCCGGGCCAGCACGCGCTGCAGGTACCGGCCCAGGTACGCATGGTCGCGCGCCGGGTGGCCGAAGTTGCGCGTCCAGCGGCCCAGCATCAGCAGGTATGGGTCCAACGCGGTGTAGCGCTCGCCCAGCAGCCAGGGCTGGCCGTGGCGCTCGAACTCCTGGTCCAGCAACTGCAGCAGCTGGCCGACGCGCGCCTCGGCCCGTGCCTTGACGGTGGTCGCGCCGTGCACATGGTCGGGCGAGGCCCAGCGCTCGGGATAGAAGTACAGGTTCAGCGTGGCATGCAATGTATTGCTGAGCCACATCAGCCACTTATAAAAATGCGCGCGCTCGGCCGTGGCGAGCGTCGGCGCCAGCCCGGCCTGCGGATGCGTGTCGGCCAGGTGCAGCAGGATGGCAGCAGTCTCGTAGAGCACGAGCTCGCCGTCCACCAGCACCGGGATCAACCCGTTCGGGTTCAGCCGCAGGTAGGCCTCGGACTTGTGCTGCTGGTTGGCGCGGTCCACCAGCTTGAGCTCGAACGGCACGCCGAGTTCCTCCAGCAGCATGTGCGGCGCCATGCTGGCGTCCGTGGGGTGGTAATACAGCTGCAGCATGGCCAGGCCCTGCCCTACTTGGCGGCGACCACCATGATCTCGACCAGCAGCCGCGGGTCGGCCAGCTTGGATTCCACGCACGCGCGCACCGGCAGGTTCTTCGGGTCGACCCAGGCGCTCCAGGCTTCGTTCATGGCCGGGCGGTTGCCGATGTCGGTGAGCCAGATCTGGGCCGACAGCAACTTGGTCTTGTCGCTGCCGCAGGTGGCCAGCAGCGCGTCGATGCGCTTCAGGATCTGCTGCGTCTGGCCTTTCACGTCCGCCGAAGGATCGTCGGCGACGATGCCGGCCAGGTACACGGTGTTGCCGTGCTCGACCGCGTTGGACAGGATGGGCGTGGGTTCGTGGCGGGTGATGCTCATGTCGGTTCCTCGAATGAAAAAAGTGGAGTCAGTTGGGCGCAGGCACGCCGAACAGCTCGGCGGCATTGTCCCAGGCGATGCGGCGTGCCAAGTCGGGCGGCAGGTCGCCCAGCCAGCGGCGGTAGCCCTGCATCAGTTCGTCGTACATCTGCCAGCGCTGGTTGACCCAGGTATCCGAGCCGACCAGGAAGCGCGTGGGGTACTTGTGCAGCAGCGCGCGCCAGGCCGGGCACAGCAAGCCGCCCTCGCAGGTGAGCCCCGGCCGGTACGACAGCTCGCCCATGAGCTGCGGGTACTGCGTGAACAGCGCGTCCACACGCTCGGGCGATGCGCCGCCGATGCCGGTGTGGGCCCAGATCAGCCGCGCCTGGGGCGCGTGCGCGAGCAGCAGGTCGATGGCCACGTCGTCCACATGGGCCATGACGGCCAGCCGGTGCTGCTGCGCGAACTGCATGAGCTTCTTTGCGACCGGGCCGTTGGCGTTGGCGCTCTCGTACAAATGGAACTCGCCGATGCCGCGGTACGGCCCGCCGGCCGTGCCGCGCGCGAACTCGCGCTGCACCATCGCGTAGATGCTCTCGTCGCGGAACCAGTTGCTGTAGTCGTCGCGGTTGCGGTAGAGGCGAATGAAGGGCACGACGGCCACCCCGGCCGCGCGCGCCTCGGCGCTCTCGGCCAGCAGCCGCGTGCCGTCGTTGGTGCGCGAGTTGGCCACGATGCCGCGCACGCCGTTGCGCTGGAAGCGCTGCAGCACATCGGCCGGCGGATGCGGCCCGCTCGTCATGTTCCAGGCCTCGACGTTGTAGTGCAGGTGCGCGTCGAACAGCGGGCCCGCGTAGTCGGCCGCGCGCGCCGGCCAGGCGGCTGCCAGCAGCAGCGCAACGCAGGCAGCGAGCCGGCCCAGCATGCTCAGCCCACGTGCTGCTGGAAGAACGACAGCGTGCGCTGCAGCGCCAGCTGCGCCGCGGGCGCGTCGTAGGAGCCGCGCTGGTCGCAATTGAAGCCGTGGTCGGCCGCGTACACATGCACCTCGACCTCGGGGTGCGCCTTCTTGAACGCCTCCACCGACTCCAGCGAGATCCAGTGGTCCTTCTCGCCGAAGTGGGCCAGCACCGGCACCTGGGGCGTGCGCGCGATTTCCTCGGGCGTGGTCACGCCGCCGCCGTAGTACGGCACGGCCGCCGACAGCCCCTTCAGCACACAGGCGCTGCGCCAGGTCAGCAGGCCGCCGTAGCAGTAGCCGACGATGCCCACCTTGCCGCCGCTCAGCTCGGCCGCGTGGTCGATGGCGGCCTGGATGTCGGCCAGCACGCCGGGCGCGGGCAGCGCCTCGACCGCGGCTTTCAGCGCCGAGCCGGCCTGCATGTCCTCGCCGCTGTAGCCCAGCTCCACGCCGGGCTTGACGCGGTGGAAGGTGGCCGGTGCCACGGCCAGGTAGCCCTGGGCCGCATAGCCGTCGGCCACGCTGCGGATGTGCGAGTTCACGCCGAAGATCTCCTGGATCACGACGATGGCGCCCTTGGGCTTGCCCTCGGGTGTGGCGACATAGGCCGGGAAGACGAAACCATCGGCGGACGTGAGATTGGTGGACTGGCCCATGCTGCTGCGCTCCTTTTAAGTGGTGGGGGTGCGGGGATTCCCGCGAGGCCCTGGGTTGTAGCAGCATTCGCGTTGACCCTGCGGCCGATGGCGTCATGCGCGCGACCCGCACTACCATGCGCCCACATCGAACACCCGGAGGAAGACATGGCCCAGGACAAGATCGTGCTCATCACCGGCGGCAGCCGCGGCATCGGCGCCGCCACCGCCCTGCTCGCCGCGCGCCAGGGTTGGGCCGTGGCCGTGAACTACACGCGCGACGCGGCGGCGGCCGAGGCCGTGGTGCGGCAGATCACGGATGGCGGCGGCCGCGCCATCGCGGTGCAGGCCGACGTGGCCGACGAAGCCCAGGTGCTGGCCATGTACGAGGCGGTCGACGCACAGCTGGGCCGGCTCACGGCCCTGGTCAACAACGCCGGCGTGGTGGACACCACGCAGCGGCTGGAAGACATGAGCGTGGCGCGCCTGCGCCGCATGTTCGACATCAACGTGATCGGCGCGCTGGTCTGCGCGCGAGAGGCCGTGCGCCGCATGAGCACGCGCCATGGCGGCCAGGGCGGCGCCATCGTCAACATGTCCAGCGCAGCCTCGCGCCTGGGCGGCGCCGGCCAGTACGTGGACTATGCGGCCAGCAAGGGCGCGATCGACAGCTTCACCATCGGCCTGGCCAAGGAGGTGGCGTCCGACGGCATCCGCGTCAACGCGATCCGCCCCGGCCTGATCGAGACCGACATCCACGCCTCCGGCGGCCTGCCGGATCGCGTGGCCCAGCTCGCGCACCAGGTGCCCATGGGCCGCGGCGGCTCGGCCGACGAGGTGGCGCAGGCCGTGGTGTGGCTCATGGGGGAAGGCGCGAGCTACACGACCATGACCTTCATGGACGTGTCCGGCGGACGCTGACGCTCAGTTGCCCGGCGTGAGCCGGATGCGCTCCACGGTGGCGCGCTCCACCGCGGCACGGCTGTAGACCAGCGGCACGTACTTGCCGTCCAGCCACAGCGGCGCCAAATCGCGGTAGTTCGGGCTGGCCGGGTTGCCGGACTGGCCCGGCGTGTTGATCACGCGCGAGGCGTCCCAGTTGCCCACGTCCAGCACCATGCGGAACGAGGCGCCCGAGGTCAGCTTGTAATCGCTCGCGCGGTAGGTGGCGGCCATGGGCGTGAAGGCCGAGCCGGACATGGGCCAGTCGCCCACGTCGAGCTGCTTGCGCGTGGCCGCATCGACGACCGCGCCGAGCGGATGGCGGAACTCGGCGCGGTGCAGTGCGCCCCAGGTCCAGCGCGCCGGGTCGGCACCGAGCTTGGTGGTCAGCTCCGCCATCGCGGCCGGCAGGCTTTGCAGCAGCAGCGCATCGCGTTGCGCAGGGCTCATCCAGCCCGTCGGGTCTTCGAGCAGCAGCACCATGCGCGTGTTGTCGCCCGTGCCGGCCAGCGCGGCGGCCTCGCCGGCACCGGCCTTGAGCACGGCCTGGCGCAGGGTCTTGCCTGCCCACACTTCGTACAGCGCGGCGGCGGCGCTGTCCTTGTCCATCGTGCCGTCCCAGCCTTGCAGCAAGCGCAGGCCGGCTGCGGTCTGCGCATCGTCGCTGCGCAAGCCCCTGAGCAGCACCAGCACGCGCTGCGCGGGCGTGGACACGATGTCGTTCTGCATGCGCTCGGAGTCTTCCAGCGTGAAGCGCCCGCCCGCAGCGGCCTTGTCCTGGAACAGCTTCTTCAGCCGCAGCGCACGCGCCGCGTCGCTCCACTCGTAGCCCACGCCCTTGGTGGCTGCGGGGTGGCCGGGCGGGATGTTGTTCTCGTTGGCCGTGACCACGTAGCCGCGCGCGGGGTTGAACTCCCACGGCAACTCGTCGCCGTTGCGAAAGCCCGACCACTCGTAGCGCCCGTCGCCGGGCACGGGCGACAGGCCGTCCCAGTTTGGCCGGATCGGCGTGAGCCCGCCCGGGATCCAGCCCACGTTGCCGTGGCGGTCGGCGTAGACCTGGTTCTCGCCCGGCGCGCCCCAGCGGTTCATGGCGGCGCGGAACTGGTCCCAGTTCTGCGCGCGCATGTAGTCCATCGAGCCGAAGTAAGGCGCCATGCCCTGCTCCAGCCAGGCCGCGCGCAGCGCATAGGCGCGTTGCTTGCCGGGCTCGGCCAGCAGCACCGGGCCATGGCGCGTGAAGTGGTTGACGAGCTCGCGCGGCTGGGCCTCGCCGCGCACGGCGATGCGCTCGGTCACGCGCGTCATGGGCTCCCAGCGGCCCTGGTAGCGGTACTCCTGCGGGTTCTGCGGGTTGAGCTCGTACACGTACAGGTCTTCCTGGTCCATGTAGAAGCGCGTGAGGCCGAAGGCGATGGTGCCGTTGTGGCCGATCGACAGGCCCGGCAGGAAGGGCTCGCCCGCGCCGATGGCGTCCATGCCGGGCGCGCTCAGGTGCGCCATGTAGCGAAGGCTGGGCGCGCCGTGCGCGCGGTGCGGGTCGTTGGCCAGGATGGGCCGGCCGGTGGCACTCAGGCGCGGCGCGATGACCCAGTTGTTGCTGCCGTACGCGCCCAGCGGGTCGCCCTGGGCAACCTGCTGTTCGACGGCCGCGTCGGCCGTGGCCGAGGCCAGCGGCGTGTTGGCCTTGGTGAATTGCGGCGACTCGGTGGCGCGCAGGTAGGCCGCGCGCAGCTCGGCGGCCGGGATGCCGCAGGGATCCAGGCCCTCGGCCAGCTTGGGCGTGACGGGTGGGTCCAGCTCGCGGCGCAGCCACTCGGCCCTGGCGCCCGCCAGGCCGGCGCAGAAGGTGCGCGCGCGCTCCAGCTCGGAGGTGAAGTTCAGCGTGAGCCCGTGGTGGCGGATGCGTACCACGTCCTCGGGCGACCAGGCCGCGGGTTGGTAGCCCAGCAGCTTGAACTCGGGCGGCAGCAAGGCCGGGTTGGCGCGCACCTGGCCCACGTAGGCGTTCACGCCGGCCGTGAAGGCCTCGGCCACGCGCTTGGCGTCGGACCCATAGGCCAGCCACTCGCGGTACATGTCGCCGCGGTACAGCACGGCGCGCGCGGCACGGTCGCGCTCCACCCACTCGGGGCCGAAGTCGCGGGCCATCTCGCCCAGGCCGCGCTTGCGCCACAGGTCCATCTGCCAGAGCCGGTCGCGCGCGGCGATGAAGCCCTGCACGAGGAAGGCGTCGTACTGGTTGCCGGCGTAGACATGGGGCACGCCCCAGCGGTCGACCAGCACGTCGGCCGGTTGCGCCAGGCCCGGCACGGCGAAGGCCGAGGGTGGGCGCATCTCCATGGGCGGGCCGCTGGCGCAGCCGGCCAGGGCCAGCGCGAGGGCGCAGAAGGTGAAGCGTGCGGGCATGGCGCGGCGCGCCTTCTCGTTGTGCATGTTGTCTCCTCTGGTGGTCGGGCCGGGCCAGTCTATCCACCGGCACTGCGGCGTGCTCAGCGCTGCACGACGCGCCAGGCTTCGGTCTTGGCAGCCAATGGCATGCCGGCGTGCGCCGGGCTGGTCGAGGGCAGGCGCAGGAACTCGATGGGCTGCGGCAGCGCGAGCCCGGGCGCCACATGGCGGCGGAACACGGCTTCGGCCTTGGCGCCGTTGAAGCACACGCGTGCAATGCGCGGGTGCGCCTGCAGGAAGGCCGCGAAGTCGTTGGGCACGATACTGTCCGGCACGATGGCGCTGTCCAGGCTGCCGGGGCGCTCGCAGCGGGCCAGCACGTCCCACAGCGCCACGCCATGGGCCTGCAGCGCGGCCAGGCGTTCGGCATAGGGCGTGAGCGCGGGGTCGAAGCCGAACAGCGCGCCCATGATTTTCCAGAACGCGTTCTGCGGATTGCCGTAGTACTGCTGCAGCGCGAGCGAGCGCGCGCCCGGCATGCTGCCCAGCACCAGCACGCGCGCATTGGGCCGCGCCACGGGCGCGAAGCTCTCCAGCGGCGCGCTCACCACGGCAGCAGCGCCTCGGCATGCAGCCAGGCGATGAAATCCTGCGCGTCGGCATTGGCCGCGGCCTGCGGCGAGGCCGCGACGAAGTAGCCGCGTTGCGACTGGCCGCTGCCCCCGAACGGCGTGACGAGCTGGCCATCGCGCAGCAGCGCCGCCACCAACGGTAGCCGGCCGATGGCCACGCCCTGGCCGGCCAGGGCGGCGGCCACGGCGTCGTTGTAGTTGGAAAAGCGCAAGGTGTTGGTGCCGCGCAGGCCACTCAGGCCCATCACCTCCAGCCAGGGCGCCCAGTCGGCCATGGGCGGCATGCCGTGGTGGGCCTCCATGACCAGCAGCGTGTGGCGCGCCAAATCGGCCGGCTGGCGCAAAGGGCGGGCCGCGTCCTGCAGCAGGCGCGGCGCGCAGACGGGCAGCACGGTCTCCTCGAACAGCGGCGCGCCCTGGCCGGCGCCGATGGCGCAAAAGCGCACCGCCACGTCGATCTGGCTGCGCTCCAGGTTCAGCAGGTCGTTGGTGGCCGAGACCAGCACGTCGACCTGCGGGTGGTCGGCGGAAAAGCGCGCCAGCCGCGGGATCAGCCACAGCGAGGCGAAGCCCGGCGTGGTGGTGACGGCCACCTGGCGCGCGCGCTGGCTGGCCCGCACGCTGGCTGTGGCGTCTCGCAATCGCTCCAGGCAGTCGTGCACGGCACGGGCCATGGTCTCGCCCGCGGGCGTGAGCGCCAGCGCGCGGTGGCGGCGCTCGAACAAGGCCACGCCCAGGCCCTCCTCCATCTGCTGGATCTGCCGGCTGACGGCCGACTGCGTGAGCGCCAGCTCGTGCGCGGCCTGCGTGAAGCTCAGCGTGCGCGCGGCCACGGCAAAGCTGCGCAGCAGATCCAGCCGCGGCAGCTCGTCGCGTGCCGTGGCAGCGGGCAACAGGGGTTTCGCATTCTCTACACGCATGCAAGCCATTCGGAATGACCGTTTGAAGCGGCGGATTCTAGAACCTACATTCATTCCACCCAAGCATGCATGGAGCATCACCATGAACCACCCCACCCACTACGAACTGGCCCCGCGCGGCATGCTGCGCCTGCCCGCCGGGAGCACGCTGGCCTGCGACAGCGGCAAGCTGTGGATCACCGAAGACCACCAGGTGCACGACACCGTGATCGGCGCCGGCCAGGTCTTCACGCCGGTGGCCGACGGCGCGCTGCTGGTCTACGCCTTCACGCCGGCCCAGCTGCACACGCACTAAGGAGCTGCGAACGAATCCTCACGCCCATGCGAGGCCCCCAATGAACAACCGTTCCATCGCATCTGCCGCGCCCAGGGGCCTCGCCCTTCGGGCCGGGGCGCGCCAGGCTGCATGCGGGCGTTGCAGTCCTGGCCCTGGCATCAGCCAGGGCGGCGGACTGCGCCTACGCCTGCAGCCCTTCGCACCCCGTCGTGGTCGCGATCGATTCATTCACAGCTTCTAGCCATGGACACCGCCCCCCGCCTGCCCCCTGCGCCACACCAGCGGCGTGTGGGCATTGCCCGATGGCCGCGCCGTCACCGTGCGTGCCGTGGAGCCGCAAGACCTGCAGCTCGAGTCGGACTTCGTCGCGCGCGGGCTCACGCAGCAGTCGCGCTACCAGCGCTTCCAGACCGCGCTGCAGGAGCTGCCGCCTGGCATGGCCAGGTACTTCACCGACATCGACTTTCGCCAGCACGTGGCGCTGCTGGCGCTGGCCGCCACCAGCGACGGCCCGCGCCAGGTGGGCGAGGTGCGCTATGTGTGCGATGGCGCCCTGCCCGACCAGGCCGAGTTCGCGCTGGCCGTGGCCGACGACTGGCAGGGCCAGGGCCTGGGCGCGCGGCTGCTGCGCCAGCTGGTGCGCATCGCGCGGCGCCATGGCGTGCGCACGCTGTATGGCGACGTGCTGCGCACCAATGAGGCAATGGTGGCGCTGGCCCGCGCGCAGGGCTTTATGCCGCAGCGCGCAGGCGATGCGCGGCTCACGCGCATGGCCTTGGCGCTGGACGCGGTCACTCCTGCAGCAGCAGCCAGGCCAGTTCCTGCCGCGTGAAGCCGTCAAAGCGCAGGCCGCCCAGGGCCGTGGAGCACAGCGCCTCGTAGGGCTCGCTACCGTTGTCCAGGTGCTCGACCAGCTCGAGCACGACCATGTTGGCCAGGTGGCAGAAGGCCTGGGCCTGCAAAGCCTCGCGCCGGTGCTCGGGCATGGCGTCCAGCCGCTCGCAGATCCAGCGCAGCACCTGCGAGGCCTGGCGCAGTTCGGCGTCGGTCATGTCGACCCCTTCACCAGACACAGCCCATCCGCACGCCTGGCGCGCACCGCCATCGCACAGCGCTGGGCCTGCCTCCTGCTCCGCTCCATTTTTTGATCTCGTCGGCTCAAAAACTTGCACTACCTCTGAATGAGTGGTCAATTAAGACATGGACTGGGCGTGCAAAGCCCGGTCGTACGCTCAACTTTCAGACGGATTAAGGAAGCCGTGCCGCGCCTGCGCCAGTGCCGCATCCAGCGATCCGAAACACAGGGGCGCCGCCTCATCACACGACCGTTCCACGCGTTGCGCTTGCTGGCCGGCGTGTTCGAGGCGGGCCTGATGCTGAGCCTGCCCATCCTGGCCGGCGCGCGGGTGTTGGCCGCGCCGCCGATGCGCTTCGTGCCGCCGGCCAGCGCGCTGCCGCTGCGCGCGGCGTCTGCCTGGCGAGCGGCGGCCCGAAGCCGCCCGCTGCGCCGCTCACAGCGCCGGTGGCAGGCTGCGGTAGGCCGACTGTGCGCGCTCCCAGGCCGCGGCACGGCGCTCCAGGTCGGCCTGGCTGGCGGCCTCGGCCAGGTAGGCGTTGCGTGCGGCCTCGCTGTCGGTGCAGACCGTGCGGCCCACGCGCTCCAGGGCCTGGTGCGCCAAGCCGGCCAGCAGCGTGCGCAGGCTCGGCGTCTGGACGACCGGCGGGTAGGGGCTGAACACGTCGACGAGTTGGGCGGAAGTGGTCTTCATGGCGATCTCCTCAAGGGCTTGCGGTTAGGAGGCTCCAGCTTCTGCGCATGCGACTGCGGCGTCCTGAATGCGCGCTGAATGGCGCTGAAACAGGCTGAAGCCCGCGCCCGCCAGCCGGTTTCAGGACGCTTCAGGCGGGCTTCAAGACCTGCGGCCACGCCGCGGACACAGTCGGGCTCCCATCCCAAGCGAGTGCCCCGCCATGAACGCCTTCCCGATCGAACTCCCCCTGGCCACGTTGGCGCTGGTCGGCGTTGCGGCGCTGGCCTACCTGGCGGTGTGCAGCTTCATCGCGCACCGCTTCACGCACATCCAGCGCAAGCTGCCGCAACTGCAGAAGGACCATCCGGACCTGAACGAGCAGCTCGTGCACTTCCGCTCGCGCGACGGCCGCGCCCGCATCGACGCCTGGTACCTGCCGGCCAAGCCGCGCCAGGGTGCGGTGATCCTCGTGCACGGCAAGGACGCCTGCCGCGGCAACGAGCTCAAGTCGCCCACCTTCGCGCTGGCGCAGCGGCTGTACGACGCCGGCATCTCGGTGCTGATGATCGACCTGCGCGGCCACGGCACCAGCAGCGCCGCGCGCCTGAGCTACGGCTGGCACGAGCGCCACGACGTGCTGGGCGCGGTCGACTACCTGCTCGAGCGCGGCTACGCACCGGGCCGCATCGGCGTGCTCGGCGCCTCGCTGGGCGGCGCCGCCGCGGTGCTGGCCACGGCCGAGGAGACGGCCATCGGCGCGCTGGTGAGCGACAGCGCCTTCGCCAGCTTCGAGGGCATGATCGAGCGCCAGTACCGCAAGCTCGCGCACCTGCCGCCCTGCTTCCTGCCGGGCGCGCTGGCCATCGGCCGGCTGCTGCTGGGCGTGGACGTGCGCCGCGTGCAGCCGCTGGCGCTGATGCCGCTGCTGCGCGGCCGGCCGGTGCTCGTGATCCACAGCGAGGGCGACCGCTTCGTGCCGGCCAGCGACGCGCAGGCCCTGGCCGAGGCCTGCGGCGCCGAATGCTGGCGCACGCAGAACGACGGCCACATCGGCTCGTACCGGGCACAGCCGCGTGCCTACGAGCAGCGCGTGGTGACCTTCTTCGCGCGGCACCTGGACGTGCTGCCGCAGATGCACCACGTCCTGCGCGGCGAATCGGAGCTGGACGAACTCTTGCTCGCCGCCTAAAAAGGCGGCCTCGCTCCGAGAACGCCCGATGCCCCACTGCACCCCACGCTACGTCTGCCTGTCCGACCTGCACCTGGGCGCGGCCTACAGCACGCTCAGTGGCGCCGACCCGGCCCGCTGCAGCGACACGCTGGCCGCGCTGGGCGCCGCCATGCGCCAGCTGCTGGCGCAACTCGCACCGCCCGCGGGCGAGCCGCCGCCCACGCTGATCCTGCTCGGCGACGTGCTGGACATGGGCCTGTCGCCCATGGGCGCCGTGGCCCAGGCCTTTGCCGTGTTCGCGCGCGAGGTGCTGGTGGACGCGCAGG
This sequence comes from Pseudorhodoferax sp. Leaf267, assembly GCF_001422405.1. Classification (GTDB taxonomy): domain Bacteria; phylum Pseudomonadota; class Gammaproteobacteria; order Burkholderiales; family Burkholderiaceae_C; genus Pseudorhodoferax. The sequence goes on along the minus strand of NZ_LMMV01000025.1, from coordinate 415,010 downwards.
GCCGCCCGCTGTTCGCGCCGCGCGTGCTGTGCGTGCCCGGCAACCACGACCACCACCTGTGGCGCGCCGCCCAGGACGCGCAGTTCCAGGGCGCGCTGGACGCGGGCGCCATCCCGCGCGACCTGCTGGAGCACACGGCGCTGTTCGATACCCCGGGCGCCACGCTGCCGCCCTCGCCGCTTCTTACGCGACTGCTGCGCAGCGTGCCGGGCCTGGCCGGCGCGCAGTGCGACATCGCCTACCCCAACCTGGCGCTGCTGGACGGGCCGCGCCAGCGCTGCGTGGTGCTGCACCACGGCCACTACGTGGACCCGATGTACCGCCTGGTCTCCAGCCTGAACGCGCAGCTGCCCGGCCCCGGCGGGCGCAGCGCGCGGCCGGCCGACACGTTGACGGTCGCGCAGCTGGAGGCGCAGAACGGCGCCTGGGTCGACTTCCTGTGGTCCGACCTGGGCAGTGCCGGCAGCACCGGGCAGTCGGCCACGACGCTCTACGAAATCATGCGCGACGGCGGCGCCTCGCATGCGTTCTCGCAGCGCGTGGCCAGGCAACTGGTCGCCGCAATCGGCGCCACCATGGGCACCAGTGGCCGCGCGGCCATAGTGCAGGGCATCACGCTGGAGCAGCTGGTGCTGGGCGCGGTCGACGCCACGCTGGGCCAGGCCGCCGAGTCGCAGCGCGGCAGCTACGCGCAGGTGATGGCGCCGGCCGACGTGGACGACCTGCGCTGGTACCTGGCCGGCCCGGTGCGGCGCCAGTTGCGGCGCGAAGGGCTGCAGCATCCGGACGCGCTGGACCTGGCCTTCGTCTTCGGCCACACGCACAAGCCGTTCGAGGACCAGCTGCCCGTGGCCGGCTTCGCGCGGCCCGTGTCGGTCTACAACACCGGCGGCTGGGTCATGGACCAGCCCACCATGGCCGCCACGCAGGGCGCCTCGGCCGTGTTCCTGGACGCCGACCTGAACATGGCCGCGCTGCGGCTGTTCAACGACCCCGTGAACGGCCGCATCGCGCCCGTGCAGGCGCGCGGCACGGGCGGCTTCGGCGACGCAGGCAACCCCATGCTGGCCGCGCTGGCCGACGCCGTGGCGCAGACCGCGCCCACCTGGCAGGCGTTCTCGGCCTGCGTGCAGCAGGCCACCGAGCAGCGCGCGGCGACGCTGCTGGACGACTTCTTCCATGCCCCCACCCAGGAGCGTGCATGACCATGGAACGCATCGCGCGCCCGCTGGCGCAGATCGGCGGGCGCTACACGGCCGTCGTGGTCGGCTCGGGCTACGGCGCCGGTGTCGCGGCCTCGCGGCTGGCGCGCGCCGGGCAGACGGTGTGCGTGCTCGAACGCGGCCGCGAGATCCTGCCCGGCGAGTACCCCGACACCCTGGCCGGCGCCCAGGCCGACATGCAGGTCGACACCGCGCGCGGCCTGCTCGGCCCGGCCGACGGGCTCTACAACCTGCACATGAACCCCGACATGCTGGCCATGGTCGGCTGCGGCCTGGGCGGCACCTCGCTGATCAACGCCAACGTGGCGCTGGAGATCGACCCGCGCCATTTCGCGGCCACGCCCTGGCCCCGCGCGTTTCGCGACGACCCGGACCTGCTGGCGCCCTACATCGCACGCGCGCGCCAGATGCTGGACCCCTCCCCCTACCCCGCGAGCTTCCCGCCGCTGAACAAGCTCAGCGCGCTGGAGAAGTCGGCGAAGGTGCTGCGCAAGCCCTTCCTGCGCCCACCCATCGCGGTGAACTTCGAGGACCAGATCAACCCTTTCGGCGTGCCGCAGCCGCGCTGCACGCTGTGCGGCGACTGCACCAGCGGCTGCAACGTGGGCGCCAAGAACACCACGCGCATGAACTACCTGCCCGATGCGCATGCGCACGGCGCGGAGATCTTCACGGGCGCGCGCGTGCGCCATGTGGCACGCGAGGGCGCGGGCTGGCGCGTGTTCTTCGAGGCCGTGGCGCTGCGCGGCAGGCAGCCGGCCACCACGCCGCGCAGCGTGTACGCCGACCTGGTGCTGCTGGGCGCGGGCGCGCTGGGCTCCACCGAGATCCTGCTGCGCTCGCGCGATCAGGGCCTGGTGCTGTCCAGCCGGCTGGGCCAGCGCTTTTCGGGCAACGGCGACGTGCTGGCGCTGGGCTACGACAACGATTGGGACCCCACCACCGACGCGAACGGCCAGCCCGTGCGGCGCAACATCAACGGCGTGGGCACGGGCAGCAACAGCGTGCCTGCGGCCAACCTGCCCGGGCCGTGCATCACGGGCGTGATCGACCTGCGCGGCACCCCCATGGTGGCCGACGGCCTGGTGATCGAGGAAGGCGTGATCCCCGGCGCGCTGGCCGCGCTGCTGACACCGGCGCTGTTCTTCGCCGATGCGCTGGCCGATGGCGGTGAGTTCACCTACGGCGCGGCCCAGGCCAGGGAGCGCCTGATGGACGCCCAAACCATGGCCGCGGCGGTGCAGCACCCGAGCCAGCTCGTCGCCGCGGCCTACACCGGCGCCGTGGCGCGCACGCAGACCTACCTGGTCATGAGCGTGGACGCGTCCGCCGGCCAGCTCAAGCTGGAGAACGACCGCCTGGCCATCGTCTGGCCCCAGGCCGGCGCCAGCCCCGTGATCGCGCGCGACAACGACTGGCTGAACCTGGCGAACCAGGCGATCGCCGGCCAGTTCGTTCCCAACCCGCTGTGGAGCGCGCCGCTGGGCAACAAGCTCATCACCGTGCACCCTTTGGGCGGCTGCGGCATGGGCGACGACGCCACGACGGGCGTGGTGGACCACCAGGGCCGGGTGTTCGCCGGCACCACGGGCGATGCCGTGCACGAGGGCCTGTTCGTCTGCGACGGCGCGGCCGTGCCCGGCGCCGTAGGCGTGAACCCGCTGCTGACCATCACCGCGCTGGCCGAGCGCGCCTGCCAGCGGCTGTGCGATGCGCGCGGCTGGGCCATCGCGCTCGACCTGCCCGCGCGCCGCCCGCTGCCGCCCGGCGAGACGGCCGCGCCGCCGCCCGCGCACCGCAGCACCTGGCAGCGCTTCGTGGGCGATCTGGAGGACGGCGCGCTCGACGTGGCTAAGCGGGCCGTCCAGGAAATCATCGCCAAGGACCCGGCCCTGCTGTCGCCCAGCTTCCAGTTCACCGAGACCATGGCGGGCTGGATCAGCACCGAGGCGCTGGCGCCGCGCAGCGACCCGGGCCAGCGCATGGCCAGCGACGACGTGCTGGCCTGCGCCTGGGGCCAGGCGGCGGGGCAAACGCTGTCGTTCGCGCTGACCATCCACACCGACGACCTGCACCAGCTCGTGACCGACCCCACGCACCCGGCGCGCATCCGCGGCAGCGTGACCTGCCCGGCCCTAAGCGCGGCGCCCATGCAGGTGGCCAGCGGCGTGTTCCACCTGCTGCCCGTGGACCCGCGCGCGGTGGAGACCTGGACCATGGGCTACGAGATGGTGCTCAAGCGCGAGAACGCCTCGCGCCTGCGCTTCAAGGGCCACAAGATCCTGCGCCAGCGGCCCGGCTCTTCGCCGTGGACCGACACCACGACGCTGTTCGTGCAGCTGTACGACCTGGACGACCCGGCCATGCCCATGGTGGCGCGCGGCGTGCTGACGCTGGGCCTGGAAGACCTGCTGTGGCAGGCCTCCACCCTCCGCCTGGAGCCGCCTGCGAATGGCCTGGGCGCGTTGGAGAACAAGATCCCGCGCGCACGCGATGCGATCAACCAGGTCTACCTGGGCCAGTTCGCCGGCTTCTTCGGCACCACGCTGTTGCGCGCCTACGGCGGCCTGCTGGCGGACCTGAACAACTTCCCGGCGCTGGACGCGCCGGGCCTGCCGCGGCGCGCGCTGCAGACGCCCACGCCCGTGGCCTACGGCCTGCCCGTGGGCGACGCGGCGCGCGGCTTTCGCATCCACCTCACGCGCTACCGCGGCGGCACGCGCGGGCCGGTGGTGCTGGCGCCGGGCTTCTCGGTGCGCGCCGCCTCGTTCGCCACCGACACCGTGGACTGCAACCTCGTGGAGGCCCTGTGCGCGCAGGGCTACGACGTGTGGCTGTTCGACTACCGGGCCAGCGCCGATTCGGGCAGCCCGGTCGCGCCGTTCACGATCGACGACATCGTGCGCGAGGACTGGCCGGCCGCCGTGCGCTTCATCCTGGCCACCAGCGGTGCGCGCGACCTGCAGGCCATCGCGCACTGCGTGGGCGCTATGAGCCTGCTCATGGCCCTGCTGGACGGCATGGCCGGCGTGCGCTCGGTGATCGCCTCGCAGCTCACGCTGCACCCGGTGACGGGCTGGCTCAACGAGGCCAAGGCGGACATCGGCCTGGCGCGGCTGCTGGAGGGCTACGCGCCGCTGGCCGACCGTTTCGACAGCGTGCCCGGCACCACGGACCTGGACCGCAGCATCGACACGCTGGCCTGGAAGCTGCCCGTGCCGGCCGGCGAGGCCTGCAAGAACCCGCTGTGCAGGCGCGTCTTCGCGATCTTCGGCCCCTCGTACAAGCATGCACAGCTGAACCACGCCACGCACACGGCGCTCTCGCGCATGTTCGGCACGGTGTCGCTGCACCCGTTCGAGCAGCTGAGCCTCATCATGCAGCAGGGCAAGGCCGTGGACGCGAACGGCGACGACGTGTACCTGACACCGGCCCACGCGCAGCGGCTGGCGATGCCGATCAGCTTCGTGGCCGGCGCGGACAACCAGCTGTTCTTCCCCGAGACCTCGCTGCGCACGCAGACCTGGCTGGCCCACTTCAACGACCCGGCCCTGTACCGGCGCCAGGTGTTCGGCGGCTATGCGCACATGGATCTGTTCGTGGGGCGCGATGCGGCGCGCGACATCTACCCCTGGCTGATCGCGGAGCTGGCGCGCACTAGCTGCCCAGGATGAGGGCCTGCGTCTGCTCTTCGTCCAGCGCCGTGCCCTGCACGCGCCAGACCGCGATGCGTTCGTGCGGATGCGTGGCCCCCACCAGCGCCAGCGTGCCGGCCATGGCACGCGCGTCGAACGGCGTGCGCGCCTCGCCGCGGCGCTGGCGCGCGGCGTCGTCGCAGCCCAGCAGCAGCGCGGCCTCGCGCAGCCGGCCCTGGCGCGCGGCCAGCAGGCTCAGCATGCCCGCGAAATGGCGCAGCCCCAGTGTGCGCCGGCAGTGCGGCACGCTGCGCCGCACCTGCACCAGCGCCTCGTCCAGCGCGCCCTGCGCGGTTAGCGCATGGGCATACCAGTTCAGCGCGAAGGCCAGCATCTCCGAGTCGGTGCGCGGCGAGGCCTGCAGCAGCGTGAGCGTGGCGCGGTAGCGCTCCACGGCCTCGTCCAGGTGGCCCATGTCGTGGTGCACGGCTGCCAGGTTGTTGTGCAGGTAGAACAGCGTGCGCCCGTCGCCGGCCCGCCGCACGTAGGGCAGCGCCTCGGTGAACGAGGCGAAGGCCTCTTCGGAACGGCCTTCGTAGCGGCAGACCATGCCCTGGATGTAGAGCCACACGCCGCGCAGGATCGCCAGGTGGGGCTGCTGCACGAGCTCGCCCGCGCGCACGAGGCTGCTGCGCGCCAGCGCCAGGTCGCCGCAGATGCCGGCCACGTAGGCGCGCATGCACATGGTGTAGAGCAGCACCACCTGCGGCGGCGGGTGCTGCTCGAACGTGGCGCGCGCTTCGTCGAGCAGCTGCAGCCGCGTCGGCCCGTCGATGCCGCCGTGCAGGCCGACCATGGCCAGGCCCAGCTTGAAGCGGGCAGCCACCAGCGGCGGGGTTTGCGCGTCGATCAGCGGCTGCACGCGCCGCATCCACAGCACGCATTCGGGGTAGCGCCCGGCCTGGTACATGAACTCGGCGGCCAGGTTCACGAGGTCCAGCGCCAGCGCCCGCTCGCCGGCGTCGGTCGCCCACTCGATGGCGCTGTGCAGGTTGTCGATCTCGGGCGTGCAGTGCAGCACCCACTGGTCCATGGGCTCGAAGCCGGCCGTGGCGATGCGCGCGCGCCGGTCGAACACGGCCAGCATGCAGCGCGCGTGCGCCAGCTGCATGGCGCGCCACTCGCCGGTCAGCTCGAGCTGGTCGCAGGCGTAGACGCGTGCCGTCTCCAGCAGCCGGTAGCGCGGCACATGGCCGGTCTCCAGCACGACCATGGACTTGTCGATCAGGTTGCCGAGCAGGTCCAGCACGTCCCAGGCGTCGGTGGCCTCGTCGGCCGCCACCTGCTGGGCCAGCTCCAGCCCGAAGCCGCCGACGAACACGCCGAGCCGGCGGAACACCTTCTTCTCGTCTTCGCGCAGCAGCGCGTGGCTCCAGTCCAGCGTGGCGCGCAGCGTGCGGTGCCGCGTCGGCGCCTCGCGCGTGCCGCTCTTGAGCACGCGCAGGCGCTGCGCCAGGTGCTGGCGCACGCCGGCCACGCCCAGCAGGGGCACGCGCGCCGCAGCGAACTCCAGCGCCAGCGGCATGCCGTCCAGCTCGCGGCAGATGTCGACGACGGCCGCCTCGTTGCCGGTGTCGAGGTCAAAGCCCGGCTGCACGGCCTGCACGCGCGCGGCGAACAGCGCCACCGCGCCGTGCGAGCGCGCCTCGTGCACCGCTTCGGGCCCGGGCACGGCCAGCGCCTCCAGCCGCAGCGTGCGCTCGCTGGGCAGGCGCAGCGGCTCCTGGCTGGTGGCCAGCACGCGCAGGGCGGGCTGGGCCTGCAGCAAGTGCTCGACCAGCGCGGCCACGGCCCAGACCAGGTGCTCGCAGTTGTCCAGCAGCAGCAGCTCGTGCCCCTGCAGCCGCGTGGCCAGCTCGTCATGGGGATCGCCGCGGCCCGGCAGGTTCAGCTGCAACGCGCGCGCCACGGCGCCGGGCAGCGCGGCCGGGTCGGACACATCGGCCAGCTCGACCATCCACACGCCGTCGGCAAAGGCATGGCCCACCTGCTGCGCCACGGCCCGCGCCAGGCTGGTCTTGCCGATGCCGCCCGCGCCCAGCAGGGTCACGAGCCGGTGCTCGCGCAGCAGGGCCGGCACGGTCACGAGCTCGGCCTCGCGCCCCACCAGCGCCTGCGCCGGACCCGGCAGGTTGCCGGCCTGCCCGCGCGCGATGGGCAGCGACAACACCGACATGGCCGGCGTCTCGGGCTCGGGCTCGGAACGCACCTCGTGCAAGGTGGCGGCAAAGCGGTAGCCGCGGCCGGGCACGGTGACGATGGTCTTGGCGCCGAGCAGCTTGCGCAGGGTGCTGACCTGCACCTGCAGGTTGTTCTCTTCCACCACGAGCTGCGGCCACACCATGTCGAGCAGCTCGTTCTTGCTGAGCATGCGCTCGCGGTGCGCGACCAGGGCCTGCAGCAGGTCGAACGCGCGCGCGCCCAGTTGCACGGGCTGGCCGTCCACGCGCAATTCACGCGTGGCCGGGCGCAACTCGGCGCGGTCGAACCGGAAAACAGTGTCAGCCATGGCCAGCGAAGCAGTCCTCGTGTGCAGTGCAGCGCACCAGGCGCTCGTTGTAACTGATGGCAAGTAAATTCGCCGCATTTTCGTGGATTCGTTGCGCTCGAGAGCGACAGACGGCAGCAGAACGGTGCTGCGCGCGCCCAGGCGCCGGCCGGGCGACACTCGGCCCCATGGAACTACGCGTCGAAGTGCTGCGCCTGTCGCCCGGGGAAGACCTGCGCAGCGCGCTGCAAGCCTGGAGCCAGGCGGCCGCCACCGCCCCCATGCCGGTGCAGGCCGCCTGCGTGCTGTCGGCCGTGGGCAGCCTGACCCGGGCGTCGCTGCGCTACGCGAACGCGCCCACGGGCACGGCCATCGACGGGCCGCTGGAGCTGCTCACCATCTCGGGCACGCTGGGCGTGGGCGGTGTGCACCTGCATGCCAGCGTGGCCGACGCCGACGGCAAGGTGCTGGGCGGGCATTTGATGCCGGGCTGCAACGTGCGCACCACGGCCGAGATCGTGCTCGGCCTGTTGCCGGGCCATGTGTTCGACCGGGCACCGGACCCGATGACCGGTTTCCTGGAGCTGCTGGCCCACCGACGGCCGCTCTGAGCCTGCGCACGCGGCGAGCCCGCGTGCAACCTCTGCCGCCTCATGACACGTCGCCCCGCGGGCCGTGCCGCGCCGCTGCGAGCGCCGTATACACATGGGAAGCGCCTAACCGGTCGTTGCACTTTGTAAATAATCGAAGCTCTACCGATTCGATATTTACGAAATTCACATCTCCGTGACACTTGTGATGCAACGGTTTTTTCAGGATGGTTGGGCGGCCCTGGTCTGTGTCGTCGCAGCCGTGTCGGCAACGCTGCTGTCGGGCATGAACTTCCCGGAGCAGAACAATCTCTGGCATTTGCCCGTGGTGCTGAACTACCCGGCGACACAGGAGGGCCCGCACGACCCGTACCACGCCACATTCACCAACTTCATCAGCGTGTTCTGGCTCGTCGTTCGGCAGTTCGCCACCGAGCAGAACGTGCAGACAGTGTTTTACGGCCTGCAGCTGGGTGGCAATGCGCTGCTGGCGCTGACGCTGTACGGCTTCGCCCGCATCGCGCAGGCCAGCCGGCGCGCGACGCTGCTGGTGTGCATGGGCCTGCCCTTTTGCTATGGGCTGTGGGGCGCAACGCGGCTGGGCTTCTCCGAGCTGTTCGTGACCTACGCAACGCACACGCAGTACGCCATCGTGCTGTGTCTGCTGGGCCTGTTGCTGCTGCTGCACGGCCGGGTGCTGCTGTCCGCGCTGGCCGTGGGCGCGGCGGCCAACACCAATCTGTTCATGGCCGCCTGGACCTTTGCCACGGCGCTGCTGTTCATCGCCGCGGTCCAGAAGAAGCCGCTGGCGCGTGACACGGTCCGCTATGCCGCGGTCTTCCTCGTGGCGGCCACGCCGACGCTGCTGTGGCTGCACAGCATCCCGCGCGGCCCGGCCCTGCCGATGGCGTTCTTCCAGGAGTTCCTGCGCGGCCACGTCTATGCGCTCGATTACCCGCGCGCGGCGCTGCAGACCGTGCTGCTGGGCGCGACCGCCGGCATGGCCCTGTGGCGGCATGCGCCCGGTTCGCCGGGTCTTGTGCAACTGCTCGGCCTGCTGAACCTGTGCTGCACGGCCGTGCTGGTACTGGCCATGGCGGCACCCTATGTCTGCGAACTGCCCGCCATCGGCCTGCTGCACCCCCTGCGCTTCGCCAGCATCACGGTGCTGCTGTCGGCAGCCTGCGCGGCCGTCCTGTTGCTGCAGAGCCTGGCCACGGGCGGCGCGGGTGCCATGCTGCCTGCGCTGGCAGCGGTCGCGGGCTTTCTGATCAAGGAACCGCTGGTCAGCATCCTGGGCCTGGCGCTGGCGGCCCAGGGCGGCCGGCCTGCGCGCCCTTGGCGTGCCGCCATGCTCGCCGCACTGGCATCGCTTCTGCTGGACGCGCCCACCGCCGCGCTGTCGGCCAAGCTGGCGGTGTTCTGCAGCCTGCTGGCGGCGCTGCTGGCGGCTGCCTGGTTGGCCGATGGCGCCGGCCCCCGTGGCGCTGCGGCGGCCGCCAGCCTCGCCGTGGCCGGCGTGCTGACCCTGCTCGACACCACGGTGTGGACGGTGGTCGCCACACTGGCGCTGATGGCGTGCCTGATGCTCGCCGCGCCGCGCTGGCAGGTGGCGGCTCTGGCCGCTGCCCTGCTGGCGGCCTTGGCCGGCGTGCGGCAGCAAGGCACCGATGGGCCCACGGCCGCCTTGCTGGTCGCGGCCCTGCTGCTGGTGCCGGCCGCGGCGCTGGCGGCCAGGCAGCTCGGCAGTTCCGGGCGGGGCGCCATGCGCCTGGCCGGCGCCGGGCGCCTGTGCATCGTCGCGCCGCTGCTGCTCGCGCTGCCGGCCGGCTATGCCAGATTCGCGCTCGAGCATGCGCGAGCACCCACCAAACGGGCCGACGCGCTGACCGACGCCGCGTCCTGGGCCCGGCAGCACACGCCGGTGGGCGCCAGCTTCTTCCTCGACGTGCCAGACAACGGCTTTGCCAACCAGGCCCGGCGCGCCGTGTGGTGGCTGCCTTCCCAGGGCGCGGCGGCCATGTGGTCCACCGCCTTCCACGCCACGTGGGTCTGCCGGCGCGATGCCGCCGCCGCCTTCGCCGCGCGCGGGGAGACGCTGCAGCTGGTGCAGCGCGCGCACGTGGACTATGTGGTCACCAGCGCGCCGCAGCCGCTGCCCGAGGCGCAGTTCGCGCTGGTCCACGCAAGCGGGCCTCTGCGCGTGTACCGGTTGCTGCCCGCTGCGCGCCAGCAGCCAGAGCTCTGCGCCGCCGTGGCCGCTGCGCCTTGAGCCGTCACAGCGCCAGCACCAACCGCCCGTCGCATGCCCGCGAACAGCAGCTCATCATCCGCTGCCCCGCCTCGCGCTCGCTGCGCGTGAGCACCACGTCGCGGTGGTCGATGGCACCGGCCAGCACGCGCACCTCGCAGGAGCCGCACAGGCCCTCTTCGCAGTCGCTTTGCACGTCGATGTTGGCGCCGCGCAGCGCGGCCAGCAGGGTCTGGTCGGCGTGCACGGGCACGGTGATGCCCGAGTCCCTGAGCTCGACCTCGAAGGCGTGTTCGCGCGACGGGTCCAGCGTGCCGATGGTGGACTCGAAATGCTCCACGTGCAGCGCGTCCTCGGGCCAGTGCGCGGTGGCCGCCTCCAGCGCCTGCACCATGCGCAGCGGGCCGCAGGCGTAGACCTGGGTGCCGGGCACGGGCTGGCGCAGCAGCGCGGCCAGGTCGTGCCGGCCGCCCTCCTCGGTGATGTGCAGCCGCAGTCGGTCGCCGTGCAGGGCCACGAGCTCCTCGACGAAGGCCATGGCGGCGCGGCGCCGGCCGCTGTAGTGCAGCTGGTATGGGATGCCGAGTGCGCGCGCGCGCCGCGCCATGGCCGCGATCGGCGTGATGCCGATGCCGCCGGCGACGAAAACCAGCGCCGGCGCGGCCTCGTCGAGCCGGAAGTGGTTGCGCGGCCCGCGGATGCGCAGGCGATCGCCGGGCTGCACGCCGTGCAGGAAGGCCGAGCCGCCGCGGCTGGCGGCCTCGCGCAGCACGGCGATCTCCAGCGCCTGCGCGTCGGCCGGGTCGCCGCACAGCGAGTACTGGCGCGACAGGCCGGTGTCGCCGCAGGCCACGTCGATGTGCGCGCCCGGCGCCCAGCGCGGCAGCGGCCGGCCGTCGGGCGCCACCAGGCGCAGGCGCACGATGCCCTCGGCCACGCGGTCCACGCGCTGCACCAGCACGGACCTGGTGATGGCCTGGCCCGAGGGCTCGCCGATGCGCACCGTTGCCTTGGCCTGCAGCACGGCCGCGTCCGCGCGCTCGGGGTTGCGCGCGGGGTCCCACTCCACCCACAGGTGTTCGGGACCGCGGAACGAGGTGTTGGGCACGTAGGTGAACTGCTGCTCGGCCAGCCGCATGTGCGGCAGCCGGCGCGTCAGCTCTTCGAGGAAGACCTGCATCTCCATGCGCGCCAGGTTCTTGCCCATGCACTGGTGCGCGCCATAGCCGAAGGTCAGGTGCTCGCTGGCGTTGGCGCGGCGGATGTCCACCGCGTCGGCATCGGCGAAATGGCGCTCGTCGTGGTTGGCGGACGAGGTCACGATGAGCAGCTTGGCGCCGGCCGGGATGTCCACGCCGCCAACCTGCACGGCCTTGGTCGCGAGCCGGCGCCAGGCCGCGACCGAGCCGTTGTGGCGCAGGCATTCCTCGACCGCGTTGGGGATCAGGCTGGCGTCCTCGCACAGCTCGCGCCAGATCCCGGGGTGCTGCAGCAGCAGCTTCAAGGCATTGGCCGTCGCGTTGGCCGTGGTCTCGTGCGCGGCGACGATGCCGGCCATCATCATGGAGTGCAGGTAGGAGTCGGTCACGACATCGGGCAGCTCGCGCTGCTTGCGCAGGCCGTACTGCATCCAGCCGGGCGCATCCGGGTCCTGGCGCATCTTGTCCAGCACCTGGCCTGCGTACTGCCAGAAGTTGCCGACCGCGTGCGCCACGGCCACCTGCTCCTCGGGCTTGGGCCGGCCCCAGGTGTTGACGGTGTGCGCGATGGAGTAGCGGCGCAGCGTATCCATGTCTTCCTCGGGCACGCCGAGGAAATGCAGGGCCACCGTGAGCGGCACCTCCCACAGCAACTGGTCCACGAGGTCGGCGCGGCCGTCGTCGATGAAGCGGTCCACGTAGGCGCGCGCCAGTTCGCGCACCAGCGGCTCGTGCTGCTGCAGCGCCGCCGGCGTGAACGGCTCCATGAGCGCGCGGCGGCGCGGCATGTGGGCCGGCTCGTCCTCGTTGACCAGCGTGCGGTTGAGCGCAAAGCCATACGAGGCCAGCACGGCATTGGCCGCCTCGCCGGTGGGCGTGATCTTCTCCAGCGCGATGGAAGGGCTGAAGGTGTGGTGGTCGCGGAAGATGGCCTGGATGTCGGCATAGCGCGTGACCACCCAGTAGCCCAGCTGCGGGCTGTAGAACACCGGCTCCTGCTCGCGTGACCAGCGCAGGTAGTCGGGCGGGTCTTGCTGGTAGCCGTCGCCGAAAGGGTCGAAGTCGGCGGCGCGCTGGCTGACGGGGCAGCCGGTGGGCGAGACGCCGTGTGCCGGACAGAGCGACATCAGTCCAGCGTGATGTTCAGGTCACGGATCAGCTTGTGCCAGCGCACGGTCTCGGTCTTGATGAGATCGGCGAACTGCGCCGGCGTGCTGCCCACGGGCTCCACGCCGAAGTCGGTCAGCTTCTTGTGCACGCCGGGCTCGTGGATGGCGGCGACCACGCGCTGCTGCAGCGCGGCGATGGTGTCGGCCGGGGTGGCCGCGGGCACGACCATGCCGACCAGCGCCGCGGCCTCCACGTTCTTGAGGCCGAGTTCGGCGAAGGTGGGCACGTCGGGCAGCTGCGGCAGCCGCGTGGCGTTGGCCACGGCCAGCGGGCGCACCTTGCCGCCCTTGATGAAGCCGGCGCCGGCCGCCATGTCGACCATCATGGCCGGCACCTGGCCGCCGGCCACGTCGGTCAGGGCCGGCGCGGCGCCCTTGTAGGGCACGTGCGTCATCTTCAGGCCCGCCTCGGTCTTGAGCAGCTCCATGGCCAGGTGGTGCGGGCTGCCCGCGCCGGCCGACGCGAAGTTGATGCCCTCGGGCGCGGCCTTGGTCTGCGCGATGAACGCGCGCGCGTCCTTGGCGGTGACGGCCGGGCCCACGACCAGGATCATCGGGAAGCGGCCCATCAGCGTGACGGGCGCGAGGTCTTTCGTGGGGCTGTACGACAGGCTCTTGTACAGCGCGGAGTTGAAGACCATGGTGCCGTTGTCGGCCGACAGAACGGTCGTGCCATCGGCCGGCGCACGCGCGACCTCGGACGCGCCGATGGCCGTGTTGCCACCGGGCTTGTTGTCCACCAGCACGGGCTGGCCGGTCTGCGTGGCCAGGGCCTGGCCGATGGTGCGGGCCAGGAAGTCGGAGCCGCCGCCAGCCGGGTATGGCACGACCCAGCGGATCGGTTTGGACGGCGCGTTCTGCGCGTGCGCGGCCAGCGGGGCCAGGGCCAGCAGCGGCAGGGCCAGCAGGGCGCGGGCGATCAGCTTGTTCATCGGGTGTCCTCGGGCGAAGGGGAAGGCAGGGTGCGGCATTCTGGTGCGCCGCGCCAGCCCTGCGCGCCCGGGATAACCCCGTGGGCCGCTAGCGCGTGGGCGCGGCCTTGGGCACGGCCTTCGGTGCCGCCCTGGCCGGCTCGCGCACCTTCACGCACGACACGGTGCCGATGCCACCCGGATAGTGGATGGCACAGGGCTCCTGCCCGGTGCACACGCGCGCGGACGGCACGCTGGTCGGCACGTAGAGGTAGCAGGCCACGCCGTCCTCGGCGTCCAGCAGCTTGAGGATCTTGGTGTCCTGGAACGGGCCCTGCCACTCGCCGACCACCGCCATGGGCGGGGAGCCGGCCGGGGCCGCGGCAGAAGCCGCCGAGGCCGGCGCGGCGGGCGCCGCAGGCTGCGCCATGGCCAGCGTGAGGCCGCCCCAGGCCACGGCCAGCACCACCAGCGTGCGCACGGGGTGCATCGCCACCGGCCTCAACGCGCCACCGTCTCCAGCCACTGCGACAGCTCCGCCGCGGCCGCGTCCGTGGCCTCGGCCAGTGCACGCACGCCACCGGAGGCATCGGCCGTGGCCGCGGGCTTTTGCACGATGAACTGGCGCTGGGCGAGGATCTTCTCGCCGGCCGGCAGGTTGTCGACCACGGTCACGCGCAGGCGCAGCAGGCCGCTGCTGGTGGCCGGGGCCGTGAACAGCTGGCTGAACTCCTCCAGCGCCATGCGCAGCACCAGCGGCTGCTGGCCTTCGCTGCGCAACAGGGCCGCGCCCTCGCCCGCGCTGACCACCGTGCGGCGCTGGCCCAGGTGCTCGCGCAAACGCAGGGCCACCAGCTGGGCCGGCGGCATGCTCCAGCGCGCCAGCGCGTAGGGGCGCAGCTGCTGCGCGTCGGCATAGCCCAGGCGGTACAGCACGGCGGTGGCGGCCTCCAGCGGGCCGCTGGCCTCGATGTCGGCCAAGGCCAGCGGCGGCAGCGGCGCGCGCCGGTCCATGGGCTGCTGGGCCACGGCGCCGGGGCCGAAGTCGTACTGCGCGGGGCGCTGCGGCTTGTCGGGCAGGGCGGAACAGCCGGCCAGCGCGGCGGCCAGCACGATCAGGGACAACAAGGGCTTGCGGTTCATCGGTTTGCTCCTGGCGCGGCGAAGCCTGGTTCACCCGGGCCGGGTTGGACGGTGCCGCTGCCGAAGATCAGCGACTGCGGGTTGTCGTTGATTCCGTTCACGGTGCGGCTGAGCTGGCGCGCGGCGCGCGAGGCGTCTTCGGTCACGCGGTTCACACGCGGCAGCGTGGCGGCGCCGAAGGTCTCGACCACGCGCGACAGGGCCGCCGTGCCCTCGGCCAGGCGGTCCAGCGGGCCATCGGGCTGGTTGAGGCGGTCGGCGGTCTTGTCGATGTTGGTGGACATGCGGGCCACGTCGTCGGCGGCCTTGCGCACCGCGGCCAGGCTGGCGCTGACCTCCTGCGTCATGGCGGGCACGCCGGCCAGGGCCGGGTCCACCCGCGTGCGCATGGTGGCCTCCAGCTGCGCGGTGAGCTTGTTGACGTTCTGCGCGGCCTCGCCGATGCGGGCGGTGGCGGTGGCGGTGTTGTCCAGCACGGCGCCGACCTTGTCCACGTTCTGCTGGCTCAGCATCTTGTTCATGTTGTCCAGCACGTCCTGCACCTTGGCCAGCAGCACCGGCGCCTGGTCGGTCAGCTCGCCCAGGCGCGAGTTCTTGAGCGGCAGGCGCGGCACGCCGCTGGAGCCCGGGGCCAGCGCGTCCAGCTGGTCGCCGGAGTCGTCCAGCTGCACGAAGGCCAGGCCCGTGATGCCCTGGTAGCTCAGCGTGGCGAAGGTGCTGGGCGTCAGCGGCGTGGTGTCGTCCACGTTGAGCCGGATCACGACGTTGCCGGGCACCTGGGGGTCGAAGCCGATGTAGGTGACCTTGCCGACCGCCACACCTTTGTAGCGCACGGGCGCCTGCAGCTGCAGGCCCGTGACGGAGTCGCTGGTGGACAGCTCATAGGGGTGGCTGCTGCCGCTTTCCCGGCTGAGCCAGACGGACAGCGCGATCAGCAGCGCGGTGACCACCAGCACGAAGGTGCCGGCGGCCAGGGCATGGGATTTGTTTTCCATCTCAAGTGTCCTGGGTGGAAGGGGATGCGGTAGCGGGCACGATCTGCGCGATCGGCGTCATGGCGCGGCGGCCACGCTCGCCCTGGAAGAAATCGTGCACGAAGGGGTGGTCGTAGGTGGCGACCTCGGCCGGCGCGCCTTCGACCAGCACGCGCTTTTCGGCCAGCACCAGCACGCGGCTGGACAGCGCGAACAAGGTGTCCAGGTCGTGCGTGACCATCACCACGGTGAGGTTCAGCTCGCGGTGCAGCGAGCGCAGCAGCTCGACGAAATCGTCCGAGCCGTGCGGGTCCAGCCCGGCCGTGGGCTCGTCCAGCAGCAGCAGCGGCGGGTCCATGGCCAGCGCGCGCGCCAGCGCCACGCGCTTGATCATGCCGCCGGACAGGTCGGCCGGCATCTTGTTGGCATGCTGCGGGCCCAGGCCCACCATCTGCAGCTTGACCAGGGCCGTGTCGCGCACCAAGTCGTCGGGCAGGCGGCGCAGCTCGCGCAGCGGAAAGGCGATGTTCTCCAGCACGCTGAAGGCCGAGAACAGCGCGCCCTGCTGGAACAGCATGCCCACGCGGCTGGCCGCGCCGCGCCGGCCCAGCTGCGCGGCGGGCTCGCCGAGCACGGTGACCTCGCCCTTGAACGGCTTCTCCAGCCCCAGCATCTGGCGCAGCAGCACGGTCTTGCCGGTGCCCGAACCGCCGACCAGCGAGACCACCTCGCCAGGCTGGATGGTCAGGTCCAGGTCCTTGTGGATCACGACCTGGTTCTTGCCCGTGCCGAAGGCCGTCCACAGCCCGCGCACGGTGACGACGGGCTCGGCGCTGTCGGTCGATATCTTGTTGTCGCTCATGGCCTCAGATGCCCACGCTGCGGAACGCGACCGCGAAGAGCGCATCGACCACGATCACCGCCGTGATCGCCGTCACCACGGCCGAGGTCGTGCCCTTGCCCAGGCTCTCGGTGTTGGGCTTCACACGCAGTCCGTAATGGCAGCCGATCAGCGCGATCAGGATGCCGAACACGGCCGACTTGCCGACCGCCAGCGCCAGGTTGGCGCCGCTCACCGCATCGGGCAGCGCGTTCAGGAAGAAGGCCGGTGTGATGCCCAGCGCCAGGTCGGCCGCGAGCATGCCGCCGGCCAGGCCTGCGAGCGTGGTCCAGGTGGCGATCAGCGGCATGGCGATGGCCAGGGCGATGGCGCGCGGCATGACCAGGCGAAAGCCGTGCGCGATGCCCATCACGCGCATGGCGTCCAGCTCCTCGGTCACGCGCATCACGCCGATCTGCGCCGTGATGGCCGAGCCGGAGCGGCCGGCCACCAGGATGGCCGCCAGCATCGGCCCCAGCTCGCGCACCAGCGAGACGCCCAGGATGTTGACGATGAAGGACTCGGCGCCGAACTGGCGCAGCTGCAGTGCCGTGAGGTAGGCCAGCACCACGCCGATCAGCGCGCCGACCAGGCTGGTGATGGGCAGGGCCATGGTGCCCATCTGGAAGAGGTGGCCCGAGATGTCGCGCCACGGGCCCTGGTGCGGGCGGCGGATCAGGCGCCCGATGTCCAGCGTGAGCTGGCCGACCAGCCGCACGCCGACCTTGGCCTGGGCCAGGCCCTCCAGCACGCGCACGCCCAGCGCGTCGAAGTGCTGGGCCAGGCCGGCCGGTGGTGCCGGCTCGGGTGTGGTCGTGAACTCGGCCACGCGCTCCAGCATGCTGCGCTGCTCGGGCAGCAGCGCCACGCGCGCGGGCCAGGTGCGGCCCCACTGGTTCCACAGCAGCTGCGCGCCCAGGTGGTCGAGCCGGTCGATGCCCTGCAGGTCCCAGCCGTGCGAGGCCGGCAGCGCCGCCAGGCGGCTGCGCGTCTGGCCCAGTGTGCTGCCAGCGGCCAGGTCGGCGGCCGTCCAGCGGCCCGTCAACACGGCCGTGGGCCCGTCGGACTGGTCCTGTTCAGCGATGCGGGGGCTGGTGGGCGGGCGGGAATCGTCCATGCAGATGGGCGGGGTCCGTGTCAGCGGGTGTGGTGGATGAGGCAGGCATCGTACCAAGCTGTTTCGAGGCGCCCCGTAGGACGGCGCGCTCGCGATGACCGCTGACTACAATCCGCGCGCCTCACCCATCCGACATGGACCCCACAACGGCACGCCAGCGCTTCCACGACGATCTGCTTTCGCGGCATCTGAAGGCGATCTTCGGCGAAGTCGAGGCGGCCTCGCTGCAGCACCTGCGCCAGCACCTGCGCTGGGTCGAAATCGCCGGTGGCGACACCCTGATGCACCAGGGCGAAGAAGGCGACTCCATGTACCTCGTCGTCAGCGGCCGGCTGCGGGCCTACACGCGCGGCGACGACGGCAGCGAGCGCCTGGTCGGCGAGATGGCGCGCGGCCAGACCGTCGGCGAGCTCAGCCTGTACACCGGCGAGCCACGCGCGGCCACCGTGGTCGCGGTGCGCGACTCGGTGCTGGTGCGGCTGGCCAAGTCCGAATTCACGCAGCTGCTGCAAAGCAGCGCCCAGGTCTCCATCGTGCTGACCCGGCAGATCGTGCACCGCCTGAAGGGCGAGGGCCGGCACAACACGCACGACCGGCCCGTGGCCATCGGCCTGGTGCCGATCACCGCCGGGGTGGACCCGGCTGCCTTCGCCGCCGGCCTGTCGGCCCAGCTCAGCGAGCGGCTGATGGCGTCCACGGGCCATGGCCGCGTGCGCGTGGTCGGCGGCGCGGACATCGGCGCCGCGCTGGCCGATGCCGGCGTGTCGCTGGACGACGCCGACCCCGAAGCGCAGGCCGAGGCCAGCCGGCGCGTTGCCCTGCTGCTGGACGAGATCGAGGCCACGCACGACGTCGTGCTGCTGCTGGCCGATGCCGCCCCCAGCGCATGGACGCAGCGCTGCTGCCGCCACTGCGATGAGCTGCTGCTGCTGGCCGATGCCACGCAGCCGATGGCGCTGCACGCGACCGAGGAGCGCTTCCTCATGCACCGCCCGCCGCGCACCGAGGTGGCCGAGATCCTGGTGCTGCTGCACCCGGCCGACCTGCGCTCGCCGCGCGGCACGGCCGGCTGGCTGGCGCGGCGCCCGTTGGCCGGCCATGTGCACCTGCGCCCCTCGCTGGCGCGCGACATGGCGCGCATGGCCCGCTTGCTCACGCGCACCGGCATCGGCCTGGTGCTGGCCGGCGGCGGTGCGCGCGGCTTCGCGCACCTGGGCGTGTACCGCGCGCTGCGCGAGCGCGGCATCGAGATCGACTGGGTGGGCGGCACCAGCATCGGCGCCGTCATGGCGGCCTACGTGGCGTCCGACCAGTCGCTCGACACGGTGATGGCCAACGCGCGCCGCGCCTTCGCCGTGAACCCGACGGGCGACTACAACCTGTTCCCGCTGATCTCGCTGTTCAAGGGCGTGCGGCTGCGCGGCGTGCTGCGCCGCGCGGTCGACGAGCTCACCGGCTTCGATGCCGACATCGAGGACCTGTGGAAGAACTACCACTGCGTGGCCACGAACTACTCGCGCGCCTGCGAGCACCGCATCGACGACGGCAACCTGGTGCAGGCGCTGCTGGCCAGCATCTCCATCCCCGGCGCGCTGCCACCCGTGGTGCGCGGCGGCGAGTTGCTGTGCGATGGCGGCACCTTCAACAACTTCCCGGTCGACGTGATGCGCAGCATGCGCGGCGTGGGCCAGGTGATCGGCATCGACCTGAACACGCGCACGGCACAGGCCGGCTTCGAGGCCATCCCCGGCAACATCAGCCTGTGGCGCGACCGCCTGCGCCCGCTGGCCCAGCGCCGCTACCGGGTGCCCCTGCTGCCGACCTATCTCATGACCGTGACCGCGCTGTACAGCATGTCGCGCCAGCGCCAGGCGCAGCAGAACTGCGACCTGTACTTCCACCCCGCACTGGAGCGCGTGGGCATGCTGCAGTGGCAGCGTATCGACCAGATCGTGGCGCGCGGCTATGCGCATGCGAAGACGGTGCTGGCCGCCATGGACGCGCGCCAGGCGGCGCAGCTGGGCGTGGCCCGCGCCGACGACGCCCCGCCCTGAGCTTTAGCGCCGGTTGCCCAGCGCCAGGATCGACAGGCTGGACGCGATGAAGGTGGCACCGGCGCCGTAGTTGAGCCAAGCCGTGGCGCGCGGCCGGCGTGCCAGCCAACCCGACAGCCGCGCCGCGTAAGCGCCCAGGATCGAGAAGATCACGGCCGTCAGCACCGCGAAGATCGCGCCGTACACCAGCATCTGCACGCCCACGGGCCCGCGCTGCGCGCTGACGAACTGCGGGATGAAGGCCAGCACGAACAGGCCGGGCTTGGGGTTCAGCACGTTGGACAGCAGGCCCGTGAGGAACACCCGGCCCAGGCCCTGGTGCGCGACCGGCGTGAACGAGATCAGATTGCGCGAGCGCAGCGCCTTGACGCCCAGCCACAGCAGGTAGGCCGCGCCGACGATCTTGACGGCCCAGAACGCGAGCGGCGAGGCCTGGACCACGAGCGTGAGCCCCAGCGTCGCGGCCAGCGTGTGGACCATGATGCCCAGGCCGGCACCGACCGCGGACATCGCCGCCGCGCCGCGGCCCTGGCTCAGCCCGCGGCTGATGGCGAGGATGTTGTCCGGCCCCGGCGCGAGCACCACGAGCAGCGTGGCGAACAGGTAGGCGATCAGTGTGTCGAGGGGGAACATGGCGGGCGGGGATCGGTGACGTTGGAGGATGCGGGGTGGATTGTCACCATCCCGGAGCATCGGGCAAGCGCGTATACAGGCGCAGCGAGCGCGCGCCCACGGGCACCATGCCCTGGAACGCGAAGCCCAGCTTGTCGAGCAGCCGGTCCGAGCGCTGGTTGGTGACCGCGGTGATGGCCAGCACGCGGTCCAGCCCCAGGTCGGCGAAGGCATGGCGCAGCACGGCCTGGGCGGCCTCCTGCGCATAGCCCAGGCCGGCATGCGCATCCAGCAGCGCGAAGCCGAGGTCGGGCGCCGGCAGCGCCTCGCGCTGCACCAGGCCGCAGATGCCCACGGGCGCCGCATCGGCCCTGCGCTGCACGAGGTACATGCCGAAGCCCCGCTCGGCATAGGGCGGCAGGATGTTGGCGCGCAGATGGGCGTCGGCATCGGCCAGCGTGTGCACCTGGCGGTCGCCGATGTGGGCCAGCCACGAGGGCTCATTGAGCTGCTGCCGGTAGAACGGCGCGTCGTCGGGCGTGAGGTGGCGCAGCACCAGCCGGTCCGTCTGCGCCACTTGCACCATGTTCAGAGCGTGAAGATGCGCGCCGACACCGCACTGCCGTCCACCAGCAGCTCGGCCACCGCGATCGGCAGCTTGAAGCGGCGCGGGCCGCAGCTGCCGGGGTTCACGTAGAGCACGCCGCCGCGCGTCTCGGCCACGGGCTTGTGCGAATGGCCCGAGACCACGACCTGCGCGTCGGCCGACGCCTGCGGCGCGAGCTCCCCCAGGTCGTGGACCACGCACAGCCGCACGGCGCCGAATTGCACGTGCGCCGTGTGCGGCAGCCGCTCGGCCCAGGGGCCATGGTCGTTGTTGCCACGCACGGCCGTCACGGGCGCGATGGCGGCCAGCTGCTCGAGGATGGCCGGGTCGCAGATGTCGCCGGCATGCACGATGGCGTCACTGCCGCGCAGGAAGGCCAGCGCCTCGGGGCGCAGCAGCCCGTGGGTGTCCGAGAGCAGGCCGATGCGGGGCATGTCAGTCGCGGCACCAGCCCTCGCCCACTTCCACCACCAGGCAATCCTTCTTCTCCTGCAGCCACTTCATGCCCGTGCCCGGGCCGTCGGTGGCGCGCAGGGTCTGCGGCTTGCCGTCGCGCTGGAAGGCGATGCGGTCGCCCGCGGGCGTGCCGCTGAAGATCAGCGGGCCGTCCAGGTTGCGGATGGTCAGCGTGTAGCCGTCGGTGGCCTTCTGCACGTCGATGAAGGTGCCCTCCGGGCCGAGCCAGCGGCCCAGCCAGGCGTCGGTGGCGGGCGCCACCGGCGCGGCGGGCTTGACCTGCGACACGGGCGCGACGGCAGGGTTGCGCGCAGCCGGCGCCGGCCGCTCGCCGCAGCCGGCCAGCGCCGTGGCCAGGCCCGCCATGCACAGCCAGCCCCTCATGCTCGCAAGCCCCGCAGCACGACCCCGGGGAACGCGGCATCGCTGGTGGCGGCAAGCCGTGTCGGGCCGGGGATGACCGACACCACCGCGGACGCGGCGACGAGGGCGAGCCAGAGTTCGAAGGGCATGGGGCGGGTCCTTGCGCTAAGGGACTGGAAGTTATACACGCATGCGGCGGCGTCAGGCGCGGCGACTCGCGGCCCGTGCCGCCACGCGCTTGTCGCCCTGCGGCTGCGCCGCGCGCGCCAGCAGCCAGTCGACGAAGCTCACGAGCTCGGGCCGCTGCGCATGCCGCGCCGGGTACACGAGGAAATGCGCCTGCACCGGCAGCGCTTCGCCCGCGGCGAACACCGGCCGCAGCCGGCCCTGGCGCAGCAGCGGCTCGCCGATGGAGGTGCTCTCCAGCGCCACACCCAGCCCTTGCACGGCCGCGTCCAGCGCCATGAAGGCGCGGTCGAAGCGGTAGGCGTAGCTGGCCGGCGTGTGCGCCATGTGGTGCAGCGAGAACCAGTCCGGCCACTGGACGACGCCAACGGTGGACTGGATCAGCGGCACGCGCAGCAGGTCCTCGGGCGTGGCGATGCGGTGGCGGCGGATGAAGGCTGCGCTGGCGAGCGGCATGACCTGCTCGTCGAAGATCGGCCGCACAGTCAGCTGCGGCCAGTGCGGCGCGCCGTAGCGGATGTCGATGTCGGACTGGCCGACCGCGAAATCCGAATGGTCGACGGAGGCCGACATCGTCAGCGCGATGTGCGGGTGCTCCTTGGCGAACTCCGCCAGCCGCGGCATCAGCCACAGCGTGGCGAAGCTGGGCGTGGAATGCACGTGCAGCGCGTTGCGCACGCCCTTGCGCGCGTTGTCGGTGGCCGCGCCCAGCGCCGCCAGCGCACCCGTGATGCGCTGCAGGTAGTCGGCGCCGGCCGGCGTCAGCTCCACGTTGCGCGCATTGCGCTCGAACAGCCGCATGCCCAGGAACTGCTCCAGCCTGGCGATCTGGTGGCTGACGGCAGACGGCGTGAGGTGCACCTCGTTGGCCGCGGTGGTGAAGTTGCGGCGCCGGGCCACGGCCTCGAACGCGACCAGGCAGCCCAGGGGTGGAAGCGATGTGCTCATGGCGTGGAATCAGGGCAAACCCATAGATGACGAGAAATCATCCTTCACTGAAATCATATCGTTTGTCTTCATGCATGGGTGTTTCCACAATCACGCCATCAACCACTCGGAGACATGCATGTTGCTCACCCACAAGGTCGTTCTCATCACCGGCGGCGCAGGCCTCAACGGCCTGGGTTTCGCCACCGCTTTGCAAATGGCCAGCCACGGCGCACGCGTCGCCATCATGGACCTGGAGGCCGCCGAGCCGGCCCAGGCCGCCGCGCAACTGGGCGCCGAACACCTGGGCGTCGTGGCCAGCGTGACCGACAAGGCCGCCGTGGACCGCGCCGTCGCCCAGGTGCTGCAGAAGTTCGGCCGCATCGACGTGCTGGTCAACAACGCCGGCATCACGCAGCCGCGCAAGACCGTGGACATCACGGCCGCCGACTACGACGCCGTGCTGGACGTGAGCCTGCGCGGCACGCTGCTGTGCTCGCAGGCCGTGATCCCGGCCATGGAGCGCCAGGGCAGCGGCTCCATCGTCTGCATCTCGTCCGTCTCGGCGCAGCGCGGCGGCGGCATCCTGGGCGGGCCGCACTACTCGGCCGCCAAGGCCGGCGTGCTGGGCCTGGCCCGTGCCATGGCGCGCGAGCTCGGCCCGGCCGGCATCCGCGTCAACTGCATCACGCCCGGCCTGATCGGCACCGACATCATCAAGGGCAAGCTGACCGAAGAGAAGAAGGCCGAGATCGCCGAGACCATCCCGCTCGGCCGCCTGGGCCAGCCCAGGGACATCGCCGGCGCCTGCGTGTTCCTGGGCAGCGATCTGTCCGCCTACTGCACCGGCATCACGCTGGATGTGAACGGCGGCATGTTGATCCACTGAGATCACGAGGCCCGCGCGCCGGGCCTGCCTCCCCCTGCATTTCGAGTTCCGAAGCCGACGAGCGGCAGCGGCCGGTCGCGGCCGTCTGTGGCCCATCACTCACCCCTGGAGACAAGCACCATGAAGCAACCCAAGACTGGCCTGACCCGCCGCTCCATCCTGGCCGGCGCCACCGCGCTGCCCCTCTTCTCGATCGCCACGCGCCGTGCCGACGCGGCCGAGTTCGAGCTGAAGTACGCCACCGGCCAGGACCCGACCCACCCCGTCAACCTGCGCGCCAAGGAGGCGCTGGAGCGCATCCGCGAAGCCACCTCGGGCCGCGTGAACATCAAGCTGTTCCCGGCCAACCAGCTCGGCAGCGACACCGACCTGCTGGCCCAGGTGCGCAATGGCTCAGTGGAGTTCTTCAACCTGTCCTCGCTGATCCTGTCCACCTTCGTGCCGGTCTCGGGCATCACCAGCGTGGGCTTCGCGTTCAAGAACTACGAGGACGTCTGGAAGGCCATGGACGGCGAGCTGGGCAACTTCATCCGCGCCGAGATCGCCAAGACGCCGATCTTCACGGTGTCCAAGATCTGGGACAACGGGTTCCGCCATGTCACCTCGTCCACGCGCGAGATCAAGACCGCGGCCGACCTCAAGGGCTTCAAGGTGCGCGTGCCCGCCGCGCCACCCCTGACCTCGCTGTTCAAGGCGCTGGACGCGGCCCCCGCGCCCATCAACTTCAACGAGGTCTACACCGCACTGCAGACCAAGGTGGTCGAAGGCCAGGAGAACCCGCTGGCCATCATCGCCACGGCGCGTTTGTACGAGGTGCAAAAGACCTGCAGCCTGACCGGCCACGTGTGGGACGGCTACTGGGTGCTGGGCAACAAGCGTGCCTTCCAGAAGCTGCCGGCCGACGTGCAGCAAATCATCACGCGCGAGCTGGACAAGTCGGCCACCGACCAGCGCGCCGACGTGGCCAGGCTCAACACCAGCCTGGCGACCGACCTGAAGGCCAAGGGCATCAGCTTCCTGACGGTGCCGCAGGAGGACTTCCGCAGCAAGCTGGCCAGCACGGGCTTTTACGGCGAGTGGAAGAGCAAGTACGGCAACGCCGCGTGGGACCTGCTGGAAAAAGTCTCCGGCAAGCTGGGCTGAGCGCCTGATCGGAGACATGCCATGAACATCACAAGTGAAGTGCCCGGCGTGGCCGGGCATGCCGAAGAAGCCGGCCGGCGCACACCGGTCGCCTGGCTGGACAAGCTGAACCGCTTGATCGCCGTGCTGGTCGAAGTGCCCGCCGCCCTGCTGGTGCTGGCCGAGGTCGTCGTGCTGCTGATGGGCGTGACCAGCCGCTACGTGTTCCACGAGCCGCTGTCGTGGTCCGACGAGCTGGCCTCCATCCTGTTCCTGTGGCTGGCCATGCTGGGCTCCATCGTGGCCTTCCAGCGCGGCGAGCACATGCGCATGACGGCCATCGTGGGCAAGATGGCACCGAAGCGGCGCGCCTTCTTCGACCTGGTGGCGATTGCCGCGGCCGTGGCCTTCCTGGCCTTCGTCGTGCACCCGGCCTACGAGTTCGCGCAGGAGGAGGTCTTCGTCACGACGCCGGCCATGGGCATCGTGAACTCCTGGCGCGCCGCGGCCCTGCCCATCGGCCTGGGGCTGATGCTGCTGGTCGGCCTGATGCAGATCTTCCGCCTGGGCTCGGTGAAGGACGCGCTGCTGGCCCTCGGCCTGGTCGCGCTGATCGCGGGCGCCCTGTCGCTGATGGGGCCGCTGCTCAAGCCGCTGGGCAACCTGAACCTGCTGCTGTTCTTCGTGGTCGGCGTGCTGGCCATGGTGCTGGGCGGCCTGCCCATCGCGTTCGCGTTCGGCCTGGCCACCTTCGGCTACATCGCGCTGACCACCAGCACGCCCACCATCGTGATCGTGGGCCGCATGGACGAGGGCATGAGCCATCTGATCCTGCTGGCCGTGCCGCTCTTCGTGCTGCTGGGGCTGTTGATCGAGATGACCGGCATCGCGCGGGCGATGGTGGCCTTCCTGGCGAACCTGCTGGGCCATGTGCGCGGCGGGCTGTCGTATGTGCTGATCGGCGCGATGTACCTGGTCTCGGGCATCTCGGGCTCCAAGGCGGCCGACATGGCGGCCGTGGCGCCCGCGCTGTTCCCCGAGATGCGCAAGCGTGGCGCCAAGCCGGGCGACCTGGTGGCGCTGCTGTCGGCCACCGGCGCGCAGACCGAGACCATCCCGCCCTCGCTGGTGCTGATCACCATCGGCTCGGCCACGGGCGTGTCGATCGCCGCGCTGTTCACGGGCGGCCTGCTGCCCGGCGTGGTGGTCGGCATCACGCTGGCCGCGCTGGTGTGGTGGCGCTACCGCGGTGAAGACCTGTCGGGCGTGCAGAAGTCCACCGGCCGGCAGATCGCCGCGTCGCTGTGGGTCGCCATCCCGGCGCTGGCGCTGCCCGTGATCATCCGCGCCGCGGTGGTCGAGGGCGTGGCCACGGCCACCGAGGTGTCCACCATCGGCATCGTCTACGCGGTGCTGACGGGCCTGTTCATCTACCGGCAATTCGACTGGAAGCGGGTCTACCCGATGCTGGTCAGCACGGCCGCGCTGTCGGGCGCCATCCTGTTCATCATCGGCGCGGCCACCGGCATGGCCTGGGCGCTCACGCAGTCGGGGTTCTCGACGGCGCTCGCTCAGTTCATGCAGTCGCTGCCGGGCGGCGCCATCACCTTCATGGCGGTCTCGGTACTGGCCTTCATCGTGCTGGGCTCGGTGCTCGAAGGCATCCCGGCCATCGTGCTGCTCGGCCCGCTGCTGTTCCCGATCGCGCGCCAGGTCGGCATCCACGAAGTGCACTACGCCATGGTGGTCACGCTGGCCATGGGCATCGGCCTGTTCGCGCCGCCCTTCGGCGTGGGCTACTACGCGGCCTGCGCGATCAGCGGCATCCACCCGAACGAGGGCATGAAGCCCATCGTGGGCTACATGGTGGCGCTGTTCATCGGCACCGTTCTCGTCGCCGCGGTCCCGTGGATCTCGATCGGCTTCCTGTGATGCTGCATTCCTCTCCCATCCACTCCAAGGAAATCCTCATGTCCGAACTCTCGACGCTGCAACAGAGCGCCTACCGCGTGCGCCGCTACGCCCTGCGCATGGGCGAGGTCCAAGGCCAGGGCTACATCGGCCAGGCCCTGGGCTGGGCCGACGTGCTGGCCGTGGCCTACAAGCACGCCATGACCTACAGGCCCGAAGACCCCGCGTGGGAGGGCCGCGACCGCTTCCTGCTCTCGCACGGCCATTACGCCATCGCGTTCTACGCGGCACTGGTGGAGGCCGGCATCATTCCCGAGGAGGAACTGGAGAGCTACGGCAGCGACGACAGCCGGCTGCCGATGTCGGGCATGGCCACCTACACGCCGGGCATGGAGATCTCGGGCGGCTCGCTGGGCCAGGGCCTGCCGATCGCGGTCGGCATGGCGCTGGGCCTGCGGCTCAAGAAGAACCCGGCCTTCGTCTACAACTCCATGAGCGACGGCGAGCTGGACGAGGGATCGACCTGGGAGGCGGCGCTGGGCGCGGCGCACCACCGGCTGGCCAACCTGATCTGCCTGGTGGACATCAACAACCAGCAGGCCGACGGCCCGTCCGGCAAGGTCATGGGCTTCGAGCCGCTGGCCGACAAGTGGCTGGCCTTCGGCTGGCATGTGCAGCGCGTGAACGGCAACGACATGGCGGCCGTGATCGCAGCCTTCGACGCGGCGCGTGCGCTCCAGGACGACAAGCCCCGCGTGATCCTGTTCGACACGCTGATGGGCAAGGGCGTGCCCTTCCTGGAGACGCGCGACAAGAACCACTTCATCCGCGTGGACCCGCCGGAATGGCAGCAGGCCATCGCCCACATCGACAGCACGCAAGACTGAGGAGCCATCGCAATGAACACCGCCACCACGACAGACAAGAAGCCGCGGCTGACCACCTCGGCCATGATCGCATCCATCGCCAGCGAGGGCCAGCGCGTCAAGGCCGCCCCGTTCGGCAAGGCCCTGGTCGAGCTGGGCCGCGAGCGGCCCGAGATCGTCGGCATGACGGCGGACCTGGCCAAGTACACCGACCTGCATCTGTTCGCGCAGGCCTACCCCGAGCGCTTCTTCCAGATGGGCATGGCCGAGCAGCTGCTGATGGCGTCGGCCGGCGGCATGGCGAAGGAGGGCTTCATCCCGTTCGCCACGACCTATGCCGTGTTCGGCACGCGCCGGGCCTACGACTTCGTGCACCAGGTGATCGCCGAGGAGAACCTCAACGTCAAGATGTGCTGCGCGCTGCCCGGCCTGACCACGGGCTATGGCCCCAGCCACCAGGCCACCGAGGACCTGGCGCTGATGCGCGGCATCCCGGGCCTGACCATCATCGACCCCTGCGATGCGCTGGACATCGAGCAGGCCGTGCCGCAGATGGCCGACCACCAGGGCCCGGTCTACATGCGGCTGCCGCGCGGCAACGTGCCGCTGGTGCTCGACGACTACGACTACAGATTCGAGCTGGGCAAGGCCAAGCTGATCCGCGACGGCAACGCCGTGCTCGTGATCGCCAGCGGCTTCATGACCATGCGCGCGCTGGAGGCGGCGCAGCAGCTGCAGGCCGACGGCGTGGACGTGGCGGTGCTGCACGTGCCGACCATCAAGCCGCTGGACGAGGCGACCATCCTGGCCGAGGTGCGCAGGCTCGGCCGGCTGGTCGTGGTGGCCGAGAACCACTCGGTGATCGGCGGGCTGGGCGAGGCCGTGGCCGCTCTGCTCATGCGCTCGGGCGTGGCGACGAAGTTCCGCCAGATCGGCCTGCCGGATGCGTTCCTGGACGCGGGCGCGCTGCCCACGCTGCACGAGCGCTACGGCATCTCGACGCCGGCCGTGTGCGCGCAGATCAAGGGCTGGCTGTAGGCCGGCGGCAGCATGCAGGTCACGTTCGTGGGCGTGGGCGCCATCGGCCTGCCGATGGCCTTGCGGGTCCAGGGCGCGGGGCACCGCGTCACCGGGGTCGATGTGTCGGATGCGGTCATCGCGAACGCCAAGGCCCAGGGCATCGAGACGGTGGCGCAATGGGCCGCTGCACCGGAGGCCGACGCGGTGGTGGTGATGGTGGCCACACCGGCGCAACTGGCGGGGCTGGTGCGCGCGGTCGACACCGTGCCGCCGGGCCAGTTGTGGATCCTGATGTCCACGGTGGGGCCGGACGCCGTGCGCGAACAGGGCCAGGCCCTGCGCCAACGCGGCGCGCGCGTTGTCGATGCGCCCGTGACCGGGGGCGTGGCGCGGGCGAAGACCGGTGGGCTGTTCATCTTCGCGTCGGGCGATGCAGGCGATGTCGAGGCGGCCCGCCCGGTGCTGGCGCCCATGGGCACGGTGCGCGTGACCGGCGCGCGGCTCGGCGACGGCCAGAGCATCAAGGTCGTGAACCAGCACCTGTGCGCCGTGCACATCGCGGCGGCAGCCGAGGCGCTGGACCTCGCGCGCCGGCTGGGGCTGGAGCCGGCCGCGGTGCTGGACCTCGTGAAAGACGGCGCCGCCGGCTCGTGGATGCTGTCGGACCGCGGCCCGCGCATGGTGGCCACCGGCGACGTGGAGGTGACCAGCGCCATCGACATCTTCGTGAAGGACAGCGGGCTCGTCGCGCAGGCCGGCGCGGGCTGCGGCGCGGCGCTGCCACTGCTGAAGGTTGCGCATGCGCGCTTTTGCCAGGCGGCTGAGGCAGGGCTGGGGTTGGCCGATGACAGCCGGGTGATCGAGACCTGGGCTTAGAACGCTGCGAAGGACGGCCAGGCGAAGTGTGCGGCATATGGTGTCACGGCTCGCGCTCTGGTGGGAGTGATGACAAATACGGCAATGCCGTAGGATCGCGACGGGAGAACGGTTGCCGAGACGCCGATATTGCAGCGCTATGCCGCTGACATCTGGTCGCCTGCCGAGCGCGATGCATTCACCAACTGGATCGCAGCCAACCCCGAGGCCGGCGACCTGATCAAAGGCAGCGGTGGCAGCCGCAAGGTGCGCTGGACGGCGTCAGGCCGTGGCAAGAGCGGCGGCGCACGTGTCATCTACTTCAACGTCATGGACGAGACGATCTGGTTGCTCATCGCGTACACGAAAGGCAAGTTCGACAACTTGCCTACCTCGTTCCTCGTGGAACTCAAACAAGGAATCGAAGATGCCCTCTGAGATGAAGAAGTTCCAGCAGGACCTGCTGGAGTCCGTGCGGCAGATGAAGCGCGGCGAGGCGGCGCGGGTGACCCAGGTTGCACTGCCCGCTGCGGCCGAAGCGCGGGCGCAGGTCGGCTTGTCCCAACAGGACTTTGCGCAGCTCCTCGGCGTCTCGGCGCGCACGCTGCAGGATTGGGAGCAGGGCCGGCGGGCGCCGAATGGTGCGGCCAGGACCTTGTTGCGCGTCGCGGTCGCCCATCCGGAGGTCCTGCGCGAACTGCATGGGTGACAGCGGCCCCTTCACGCGGCCTTCTTGCGCGTCGGCAACTGCATCACATGCCGCCGCGTGCCCGCACGCCCCACCTCGCTGAAGCCCGCGTCCTTGAACAGCTGCACGAAGCCCATGTGCCGGTAGCTCGGCGATGTGGGCTGCACCGGGGTGCCCTCCACGATCTTGGCGCCGTGCTTGCGCGCGTGGCGCACGGCGGCGGCCAGCAGTTGCTGTGTCAGCCCCTGGCCACGGTGTTCGCGGCGCACGAAGAAGCAGGTGACGGACCAGAGCTTCTCGGGCGGCTCCGCCACCTTGCGCAGGCCGCGGAAAGTGTCGAACGGCGCGAGCGAGCACCAGGCCACGGGCTCGCCGTCCAGGTAGCCGAGCAGGCCCACCGGCGTGCCGCCCTGCACCAGTTCCTTCATCAACGCCTTGCGGCCCGTGCCGGTCTGGCTCCTCGCGTCCTTCTGGTCGGCGCGCCAGGCCATGCACCAGCAGTACTTGGGGCTGCCGCGCGCGCCGAAGAGCTGGTCGAAGTCGTCCCAGCGCGCGGCCGTCACCGGCTTGACCTGCAGCTTGGGCGCGGTGCGGGCGGTGGCCATGCGCGCTACACGTCGACGGGGTAACCGAGTTCGATGTCGCAGATGGCCTGCCCGCCGCGCACCGCAAAGTTCTCGGGCGGCAGCTCGTGCAGGCGCACGAGCACGCAGGCCGGCGGGATGCCCAGCGTCTCCAGCCGCGAGACGAGCAGGCGGTAGAGCCGGCGCTTGGCCGCCAGCGAGCGGCCAGGCAGCACGAAGATGCTGATGTTGGTGACGTACTCGGGTGCCGGGCAGTCCGTGCGGCCCTGCAAGCGGTGTGGCGCGTGCACGTTGAGCGTGAGGTTGCGGTGCACGGGCGAGACGCGGAAGGCTTCGACGATGCAGCCGTGGACGATGTCCAGCAGGCACAGCTCTTCGTCCTGCGTGTAGCTGCGGCGGATGTCGATGATGGCGCTGGGCATTCGCTTGCGGGGTAGAAACGGGTGGTGCGCCCGCGATTCTCGCCGCTCGTTCAGCGCGTCGCGCGGCGCTGGTTGCCCAGCGCGAACAAGGCCCAGCCGACGAACGCGAACGCGACCGTGATGCCGACGGCGTAGGCCGCCACGCCGGCATAGCCGCCCGCCCGCGCCGGGTTCAGGAAGGGGTACGGGTACCACCCGACCTGGCTGCCGCGCAGCAGCGTGTACACCAGGTACAGCGCGGGGAACGCCAGCGCGGCCAGCAGCTGGCGCGCGCGCAGCCGGTGGGCCGGTGGATCCAGCCACCAGTCGGCCACCACCACGACCGGCATCAGATAGTGCAGCGTGGCATTGACCCAGGGCCGCAGGTCGCCCAGGTCCACGTTGCGCAGCAGGGCGCCGAACACCAGGCCGACCAGCGCCATGTTGACGGCCGAGGCGCACCGTAGCGCGGCGAAGCCGGCCGTGCCCACGAACGCCGCGCCCGATGCCGCCGCCAGCAGCACCGCAGCCGCCAACAGGTTGGACAGGTTCGTGAAGTAGCTGAAGAAATTCAGCAGGCTGTAGCCGGCGCCCACGTGCAGGCGCAGCTGCCAGCCGATGGCCGTCAGCACCTGCAGGCCGAACAGCACCCGCAACAGGCGCGGCATGGGCGTCAGCGCTTCTTGCCGCCCACCACGAGCAGCAAGGCGCCCACCGCGATGGCGCCGATGCCGGCCCACATCGGCACGTTGACGCGCTCCTTCTCCTTGGCGGAAATCTCGATCGGACCGAGCTTCACGACCGTGGTGTCCTTGGTGTAGCTGAAGCCGCCGTAGGCCAGGCCGAGCACGCCCGCCACGATCAGCGCGATGCCCAGCAGTTTGAGGGGGCCCATGTCATTCCTTCGATGGTTGCAGCGATGGCGCATTGCATCACAGGCCACGGCTTACGCGTTTTCCGCATGAGCACATGCGCAAAGCTTCGTTGGCCTGCGCCGGCCGGCTTCCTAGAGTGCACGCTTGTGCGCGTCGGCCTGCATGCGGCGCGCGTCCTGCCTGGAGACGCCCCGTGACGCACCCTTCCCCCACCCGCCGCGCCACGCTCGCGGCCCTGGCCGCCAGCCTGCTGCCCGCCTGGACCTCTGCCGCGCGAGCCGCGCCCGCCAACGACACCGGCTGGAAGCCCGGCAAGCCCGAGTTCATCGTGCCCAGCGGCGCGGGCGCCGCGCTGGACGCCGCCGCGCGCAAGCTCACCGAGCTGCTCACGCGCGAAGGGCTGGCCGAGGGCTTCGTGGTCAGCAACCGCTCGGGCGCGCATTCGATCCAGGCGCTGGACATCCTGCAGCGCCAGCCCGGCAACGCCAATCTGCTCATGACGCTGTCCAGCGGCTACGTGACCAGCGTGGCCCAGGGCGCGCTGCCGCCGCGGCTGCAGGCGTTCACGCCGCTGGCCACGCTGTTCCGCGAGTTCACCACCGTGGTGGTGCGCGCCGACTCGCCGATCCAGAACGCGCAGGACCTGGTTGCCGCGCTGCGGCGAGACCCGGGCGGCCTGTCCATCGGCATTGCGACCACGCTGGGCAACCACATCCATCTGGGCATCGCGCAGCCGCTCAAGCAGGCCGGCGTGCCCATCCAGGGGCTGCGCATCGTGCCCTACAAGTCCTCGGCCGAGTCCATGACGGCGCTGGCGGGCGGGCACCTGGACGTGGTCTCGGCGACGACGCCCAACCTGCTGCCCTACCTGCAGGCCAACCGCGTGCGCGTGATCGCGATCGCCGCCGACGAGCGCCTGGGCGGCGCCTTCGCCAATGCGCCGACCTGGAAGGAGCAAGGCATCGACTACGTGAGCCAGGCGTTCCAGGGCGTGATGACCACGGCCGGCATCACGCCCGCGCAGAAGGCCTACTGGGTGCAGGCCCTGCAGCACGTGACGCAGTTGCCGGACTGGCAGGCCTTCGTCGCGCTGAACCAGTGGAAGCCGCAGTTCCTGGGCCCCGAGGCCACGCAGGCGTCCGTGCAGCGCCAGATCGTGCAGACGCGCGCGCTGCTGGCCGAGCTGGGCCTGCAGGACGCACCCGAGCAGATCCAGGCCCAGGCCCGCCCCTGAACCCCCACGAGAACGGAGACACCACCATGAACATGCCCCTGCCCCCCGACATCCAGCGCCAGCTGCAGACCGCGCTGGACGCGACGCAGCACATCCAGGTGCTGCCGCAGTCCGCCCACATCGGCGCGCTGATCCACGGCGTGGACCTGCGCGCGCCGCTGGCCGCCGCCGAGATCGCCACCATCCGCGCCGCGCTGCTGCAGTGGAAGGTGGTGTTCTTCCGCGACCAGCACCTGAGCCACGCGCAGCAGATCGCGTTCGCGCGCCAGTTCGGCGAGCTGACGGTGGGCCACCCGGTGTTCGGCCATGTCGAGGGCTACCCCGAGCTGTATTCGATCGCCAAGCACCGCAAGGCGAACCGCCACACGGGCCAGGCCGAGCAGCGCCCCTGGACCGGCTGGCATGCCGACGTGACGGCCGCGCACAACCCGCCGGCCGCGTCCATCCTGCGCGGCGTGACGATCCCGCCCTACGGCGGCGACACGCAGTGGACCAACCTGGCGGCCGCCTACGCCGCGCTGTCAGAGCCCATGCAGCGCATCGTCGAAGGCCTGCGCGGCGAGCATCTGTTCGCCGCGCCCGTGGGCGCCCAGGCCTCGGCCGAGTACCAGCAGCTGGTGCAGCAGCGCCGCCTGGTCAGCGAGCATCCGCTGGTCACCGTGCACCCTGAGACGGGCGAGAAGGTGCTGTACGTGAGCCCGGGCTTCCTGAAGCGCATCACCGGCCTGCACGCGCGCGAAAGCCGCGTGCTGCTGGAGTTTTTGTGGGAACACGCGGTGCGCAGCGAGTTCACGGTGCGCTTCAAGTGGGAGCCCGGTTCCATCGCGTTCTGGGACAACCGCTCGACGGCCCACCTGCCGCCGAACGACATCTTCGCGCTCGACTTCGACCGGCAGCTGTACCGCACCACGCTGGTGGGGCAGGTGCCGGTGGGGGTGGATGGGCGGGCATCGACGGCGCTGGAGGGCGATCCGGTGCTGGCAGCGCATGGGGCGGCGTATTGATCGACGCGTGCCGTGCAGGCCGCGCTGGCCCGCAACGCGCTACGCCGTGCGATCCAGCCGTGCCGCGAGCTCGTCCTGTTGCTGCTTGAACTTCGCGGCGTTCTTGCGTAACTGGGCCAGATTGCGCAGCTTCCATTGCAGCGCCGGCAGTTGCGCCAGATGGGATGGGGCAGCAGGCCCCAGTCCGGCTCGGCACGCACCATGGACAGCAGGAACTGCCGGTGCCGCGGCAACAAGGCGCGCGGTAGTTCGTCGATCAACCGATGCCGGGTCGCCAGCAAATCGTCCACGCGCACCGGGGCCGCCGTCATGCCCACGAACTCGTTTTCGAACACCGCGTGGAGTGGTTTCTCGTTCGGGAACAGCACCTCGTGCATGGGCCGGTGGTGGCGGCCAGGTAGACCACGAAGCAGTCGAGCAGCGCGTCGCTCCAGCCATTGCCGGCCAGCATCAGTTGCATGTCGAACAGGTCGCGTGGATGCTGCCGGTCCAGGGCGGCCACGAGCTTGCTGGCGTACAGCTCGGGCGGCGCCAGCACGGGCACCTCGACATGGGCGGAGAACAGCTGTTGTGCCGCCAGGCTCAGCGGCCTGCGCTCGGGGGGCAGCACCGTGCCGCGGAAGACGAAGTTCACCTCGACCTTGACTTCGACATTCGCGCTGCGCACGAACAGCTTGGCCTCGTTGCCCTCCTTGGCCTTGCGCAGCACGGCATCGAACCCCAGCGCTTCGATGCGCGCCTGGGCCGCGGCCAGTTCGTCGGCAATGGCGCGCAGGGCTTCATCCCGCGGCAACGCATGCGGCACGAAGACCACGTCGATGTCCACCGACAGGCGCGGCATGTCCTGCACGAACAGGTTCAAGGCCGTGCCGCCCTTCATGGCGAAGGCGGATGTCTCGAACACCGCATGCGCCACATCCAGCAGCAACCGCACGGTGCGGACGTAGTGCGCGTTCATGCCGGTCGCTTCAGGTTGAGGCGCTCACCGGTCCGGGTCGTGGACACCCAACGGCGCCCGCCGCCCAGGCGCTCGCTGTGCATGCACGCCAGGTCCTTCCACGGCAGATCGAGCTCGTCGGCCAACGCATGCGCCAGCCGCACTACCTTGATGCGGGTGAGGTGGGCCAGCAGTTCCTCCAGCACGTGCATGCGCAAGGCGCGGGCGCCCTCGACAAGGTGCCTGGCCTCCTCCAGCCCCTGCGACTTGCCGATGTCGCTCAACAGCTCCAGCACGGCGCGCTCGGGCGTGGACACCATCACATCGAGCCGGCCGCCTGGCAGCGGCGCGAGCCCCGACGCAGCCGCCAGGCCATCGTCGAACAGCCGGGTTGCCTGGTAGTGGGAAGGGAACGCCGCAGTGAACCACTCGGGCAGCCTGGCGGGCTTGTCGCCCCACAGGCTGAGCCGCTCCGTGAAGGCCAGGTTGTGCCGCACGCCGCGCCAGGCCAGGGCCGTCCTGCCCCCCACGTGCAGCCCGGGGACCGACTCGGTCAGCGTGGCGAGCGCGGCATCGCGGTCCAGTTGATCGCCGGGCAGGAGGTAGGTGCCGCGTCCCAGGCGCTGGAGCCATCCGCTCTCGGCCAGCCTTGCTGCCTGCTTGGCACCTAATCCCCCCGCGCGCAATAAAGGGATGGACAAGGGCGTGCCGCGCGGGATCTCGGCCAGCATGTGACGGAATAAAAAACTTGGAGAAGTTCCCACAAAGCGTACTTTATCGCATTCATTTCATGCCGTGAGGCCGATGCGGTCGCCTGCCCTGCATGGACTGGCTGGTGTCGGCATCGAGAACTGCATACCAAAGATCGACGATATCCCGCCGGATGCGAACTAACCGCATCTTTTTATGCCGTCAACCAGCCCTTGCGCACTTTCCGGTTGTTGCGGGGGGCATCGAAGCCCTGCGCCACCTCACGGAATGCCTGGAGCGGATCGGCGGCCCGGGTCACGGCACGCCCCACGACGATGTGGGTCGCGCCTGCGCGTGCAGCCAATGCGGGCGTTGCGATCCGAGATTGGTCGTTCGCCTGCGTGCTGCCCAGCTGAATCCCTGGCGCGACGATCAGCGTGCGAGGTGGCAGCACGCTCGCCAGCACGGCCGCCTCCTGCACCGAAGCCACAACACCCTGACAGCCAGATGCCACGGCCAACCGGGCCAGGCGCTCCACCTGCACGACCACCGAAGGCGCGAGGCCGATCTCCGGCAGGTCTTCATCACGCAGACTGGTGATGACAGTCAGCGCGAGCACCTGCAGGCTCGGATACGCCCGCGCCGCCTCGACCGCCGCACGCAGCACCGCCGAGCCGGCCGAGGCATGCACCGTCACCATCGTGGCGCCCAGCTGTCCAGCAGCGGCGACCGCGCCAGCAACGGAGTTGGGAATCTCGTGCAGCTTGAGGTCGAGAAAGACCTGTTTGCCCATGGCGACCAGGCGCTGCACCACGTCGGGCCCTTCCGCGGTCAGCAGCTGCAGGCCGACCTTGTACGCAGAGGCCTCGCCGCCCAATGGCTCGACAAGTCGGAACGCGGCGTCCGCGCTGTCGACATCCAGGGACACAAAGACGCGGGTGTTCATGCGCGCACGATGCCGCTGCGCATCTTCAGGATGGCCTTTCGGCCCGCGGCCCATCGCTGCGCAGGCGTTCCTCGGCCGACCGGCGATGCCCCGTCGCCGGCAACAGATCGCCCGCCTTGCCGAGCCCGAACGCCGGCATGTTCACGTAGATGTTCTCGTAAGCGCCTGGTCCCACGGCATAGGTCTCGTGCCAGATGCCGACATCGCCGTTCGTGCCGACGGCCTGGTTGAACGCCTTCCACGCCGGCAGGTGCGCGGCCTGCCGGTCCTTGGCGTAGGCCATCAACTGTTCCATGCTGCGCCAGTACTGCAGCATGAGGGTGGTGCGGCCCAGCCACATCTCGCCGCCAAGCATGCCGGCCTCGGGCCGCGCTGCCAGCTCCTTGAGCATGCGCGGCATGGCCTGCACGACCGGCCACCATTGGTGGACCTTCCAGGGCTTGTTGATGCGCATGCCGATCAGGAAGACGACGAAGTCGCCGTCGATGCGCGCGGTCAATCGTTCGGTGCGGATCATGGGGCGCACGATAGCCGCTGGTCGTCGGCGCTGTCGATCGGCTTTCTCCAGATCAGCTGCACCTCGTCGGGCAGCCCGGGATAGGCACCGCGCACCGCCTGGGCCAGCACGCACCCCATCGCGCGGTAGAAGCGGCAGGCCGCAACATTGACGTTCTGGGTCTCGACCTTCAATCCCGTGCACGCCCGCGCGCGGCCCCACGCCTCGGCGGCGCGGAACAGCGCTGTGCCGACACCGCGCCCCCTGGCCCCGGCCCCCACCCGGATGTCCCACAGGACCAGCAGGTCGCGCCGGCCCTCCAGCATGTCGACGCCGGGCGTGTTCCAGGCGAGCAAGGCCTCGCCCAGCCGGCCCGTCGCACCGGAGACAGACAGCACGGCCCAGGCGGAGAGGTCGAACAGCGCGTGCCATTGCCTCGGTGGTTCCAGCACGTCGTAGTCCTTGGAGAAGGAAGCGCCCAGATGGCGCTCGTGCAACATGAAGGGTGGGCCGTCAGGGCCGACGTCCATCACCACGTCGGTCGTGAATCGGCTCGGGATGCTGGCGTAGCCGCCGAGGTGGCCCGCCGGCACGCATTCCACGCGCCAGGGGCCCGCGCTGGCCGTCGGCGTCATGTCTCAGCGCTTGCGCAGCACCGCCGTCGGATCGCCCAGCGCCGCATTCATCGCCACGGCCTCGCGCGCCAGGGCCAGCACGGTGGCGCGCTCCAGCGGCGTGTCTTCGAACAGCGTCAGCGTCGCCATCTCGAACTGGCCGCCGGGCTTGAGTCTGGATTCCAGCGCCGCCATGCGCTGGCCGCGCCACAGGCCGAACAGCACGCGCCTGGGTTCGGCCCGCAGCAGCAGCGCTGGGCCGTTGGACAGGTAGACCAGGTGGCCCCACTTGATGACCTCCTGCAGCGGCGCGGCCTCCAGCACGGCCGCGCGCAGCGCCGCCACCTGGCGCTGCTGCCAGCCGTCCAGCCCGGCCACGTAGGCCGCGCTGTCTGCCGCGGCCGGGTCGCCCTTGTGCATCACGGCTGGCCTGTCTGCTGGCCCGCGACCTTCGCGCGCAGCCGGTCTTCCAGCGCGCGCAGTTCGGGCGTCAGCGCGTCGCCGAAGTCGTCGGCGTCGAACACCTGGCGGATTTCCAGGTCGGAGTCGCCGGGCATCGGGTTCGGGCAGCGCTTGGCCCAGGCTATCGCCTCCTGCAGCGATGCGCACTTCCACAGCCAGAAGCCGGCCACCAGCTCCTTGGTCTCGGCGAACGGGCCGTCGATGACGGTGCGGCTCGCGCCCGAGAAGTGCACGCGCGCGCCCTTGGCGCTGGGGTGCAGGCCCTCACCGGCCTGCATCACGCCGGCCTGCACCAGCTGTTCGTTGAAGCGGCCCATCTCGGCCAGTTGCTGTTCGCTCGGCATCACACCGGCTTCGCTGTCGGCCGTGGCCTTGACGATGACCATGAATCGCATGGGGATCTCCTTGAGGGGTTGAACAAGCTGTCACCGCCACGACGAAGCAGGCGGCGTGGTTTCGACATGGGCGTGCCGATGCTGTGCGCATGTGGCGCTGCCGCGCGGTGTCAGTCCGCCGCATCGCGCAACTGGAGCATGTTGCCCTGCGGGCCCCAGCCGCCATCGGCCCGAAAGCCCCGCGCTTCCCATTGCGCTGCGCGGGTCGGACCGCCCCGCCCAGGCGGGCCGCCGGGGCGCGTGGATGTCGGCATCGGCCGCCTCGCCAGCGCTACGGCTTGCGCAGCGCGTCGGCGCCGTAACTGATCGCCTTGATCACGATGCCGCTGCCCGGCAGCGCCATGTTGGCGGCCTCGGCACCCAGGTCGATCAGGTGGTCGCGCGAGAAGCGCTGCGTGAACTTCTCGTCGAACCAGCGGCCGGTCTCGACGACTTCGCCGGTCAAGCCGTCGACTTCGATCACGCCGGTCTTGTCGGCCGGGCCCCAACGGTACTCGAACGCGAACACGGGCCGCGCGTACAGGTGGCGGCGCTCGAACTCGAAGTCGTTGCGCAGCACCTCGTGCGCGGTGACGGCCTCGCTGGACAGCTTGGCGATGGCCAGGTCGGTGGCCGCCTGCAGCGGCAGCGCGGGCTTGAGCAGCGCCGGGTTCTCGTATTCCTCGTGCTCGGTGAACTTGTACTTCTTGATGTAGCCCGGCAGCGAGCCTGCCGATACGTCGCGCTTCATGCCGTCCAGGTACTCGTCGAAGCCGATCTTGCGGTGGCATTGCTCCACCGCCGTGAACTCGATGCGGGCCTTGTCCTTCTGCCGCGCCACGTCGAAACGCAGGCCGTCGATCTGCAGTTGCTGCGCGTAGGCGTTGTGCACCGGCACCTGGTACGTGGCCTGGCTGCGGTAGTCGATCGAGCGCGTGGCCGTGATGTGCCAGAACGGCTCGTAGCGCAGCTCCTCCTTGGTCAACTGCACCGTTTCGGCCGTGGGCCGGCGCATGGGGTTGAGCTTGGCCAGCAGGCCGAAGGCGCTGAGCTTCTTCTTTTCGGCCTGCTCCTGCGCGGCGCGGAAGGGGTAGACCTCGTCGAACACGAAGATCCGGGTCGAACCTGCAGCATGGGAGATCTGGGCAACGGACATGGTATGGCGCAAAAGTTGGTGGTCCAGTATGCCTTGCGGCTCGCTGTGGCGAGCGCTCTGCCGCGTACCGCCCGCGTCACCCGTCAGGGCGAGGAAGTGCCCGCTGCCAGGCCGATGCGGCGCTGCAACTGCAGCGCCATCCCGGCGTCGCCCGCTGCCTCGGCCGCCCGCAGCTGCACGCCGAGCCAGGCCAGCAGCGGCCGGCGCCAGCCCTGCGCAGACGCCGTTGCAGCCGCGTCGACGGCATCCGCGGGCACCAGCGTTCCACGCTGCAACAGCACGGCGGCCGCCACGAGCCGGGCCAGCGGGTCGTGCAGCGCGGCGGCCGAAGCACCGCCACGCGCCACGCCCCGGTGCTGTTCCGGCAGCAGCGCCACATCCGCCGGCTGCCCCTTGCCGTACAGATAGGCCGCATACGCCCGCTCGGCCGGCGCGGCATCCACGGCCAGCGCCTCGTAAGCCGGGCAACCCGCCAGGTCCAGGCTGGCCACGCGCGCCGCGCACAGCACCAGCTCGGCCCGCGCCAGCAGCGCCGGCTGGCCGGTGCGCGCGATCTCGTTGCGGGCGCGCGCCATGTCGGCCTCGGCCACGCGGGTGTTGCCGTTCAGCGTGGCGGCCACGGCCGATTGCAGCGCACCGTGGGCGTTGCCCTGCCAGTCGGGCACGGGTGGCTGGGAGCCGCAGGCGCTGAGCAGCCAGGCCGCGATGCATCCAGACATCAGCAGGCGCCTCATGTCGATGGGCCCCTGCGCTGCCGCTGCCGCATGCCCTCACCCCTACCCTCTCCCAGAGGGAGAGGGAGCAGGACATCGGCGATCGAAGGCAAGCCCGTTCGCGAGCACCCGCGGAACTGGCTCTGCCAGGCCGCTGTGTGCGCCCCCCTCGCGCAGCACAGGGGGGAGCGGCGAAGCCGCTTGGGGGGTCTCACTGGCTTCATGGCAGCTTGATGTCCGTCTCCCGCGCGAACGGCCACTTGCGGTGGACCTCGCCCAGCAGCGCATCCACGCGGCGCAGGCTGCTCTCCACCTCGGCGCGCAGCGGCGCCAGGTCCTGCGTGGCCACGCGCGCGTTGGCGCCCACGGCCTGGGCTTCGACCAGCACCGAGTCCAGTTTTTTCAGGCTGCCCTGCGCATCGGTCAGCAACGCGTTGAGCTGCCGCACCAGGGCCTGCGTATCGTCCACCACGCCCTTCTTGCCGAACAAACGCTGGTCGGCCTTGCCCACCAGCGCGTCGGTGCGGCCCAGCAGCGCGTTGGCGCGGTCCAGCGCGGCGATCAGCTTCTTCGCGTTGTCGTCGCCGCCCAGCGTGGCGCCCAGCACGCCGTAGCGGCCCTTGAAGCCTTCGGACAGGCTGCGCACGTTGCCCAGGCTGGTGTCGATGTCCGAGCCCTCCTGCGTCATGCGCTCCACATTGCCGACCAGGGCCTGCATGGTGGCCACCAGGCGCGGGATCTCGGCGCTGACGTCACCGCGCAGCACCGGGCGCTCGGCATCGGGCGGCAGCGGCGGGTCGGTCAGGACGCCGGTGAAGGCGCGCAGCTTGGCGTCGCCGACCAGGCCGCGTTCCAGCGTGTAGATGCTGGTGCTGCGCAGCCAGGCGGCGTCCTTGGTGGCCACGGCCACGACGATGCGCACCCTGGCGTCGTCGGCCAGCTCGATGCGGCGCACGCGGCCGACCGGGAAGCCGGCGAAGGTCAGATCCATGCCGACCGTGACGCCTTCGGAGTCCTCGGCCATCAGGCGCAGCTCCTGCGTCTCCTCGAACACGCCGCGTGCGTACAGCAGGTAGCCGGCGGCGGCGCAGACCAGCATCAGCACCAGGGCCAGCAGCATGCCGGCCTTGAACTCGACGTGGCGCGGCGGGGGTGGTGGCAAGGGTTCGTTCTGCAGATCCATGGGTTCAAAAATATTGCAAGGCCAGCGAGGCGGCCTGCACCAGCACCAGCACCGCCAGCACGCGCAGCGTGCCGCTGCGCACCGAGAAGCCGTCGCCGTGCTGTGCCGTGCGCTGTGGTTCCTGCAGCGCGCTGGCCAGCGGCACCACGGCCACGGCCAGGCTGAACAGCGCGGTCTTGAGCACCAGCGCCAGGCTGGTGGCCGGGTCGAACACGCGGCCCACCATGCGGGTGTAGGCCGCCAGGCCCCAGGGCGTGAAACCGTGTACGCCGATGTAGGCCAGCACCAGCGCCAGCACGGCGCTGACCACGGCCAGCGCCGGCACCGCGAAGGCCAGCGACAGCACGCGCGGCACCAGGTCCAGCCGCCAGCGCTCGGGCGCAATCGCCAGCGGCGCCATGCCGCCGGCCGGGTCGGGCGCGGGCAGCAGGTCGCCGGCCAGGGCTGCGCGCAGCAGCACGCACAGCGCCGCGCTGAGCGGCACCAGCTCCAGCACCAGCGCGCGCACCACGAGCTCCAGCGCGAACTGCGACAGGCCATAGCCCTGCGCGGTGACGACCAGCGTGCGGATCAGCGCCAGGCTCAGGAGCGCGCTGAGCAGGCCGAACCAGGGCAAGGTCTGCCAACTGCTGGCGTGCAGCAGCCGCGCGGCGGCGGCGCGGCTGCGCGCGTCGTGGCTGGAAGGCGACAGCGCATAGACCGCGGCGACGGCGCCGAACTGCAGCACCGCCCACCACTGCGCCAGCACGCGCCACGGCCCGCGCGACGTGGGCGGCAGGGGCGACAACAGGCGGGCAACGGGCATCGAACCATGATAGCGAGAGGGTCGTTTCCGGCGGTAACGGCCAGGGCATGGCGTCGTCCATGGGCGCAGCGCGCCTGGGTAAGCTCGCACCCATGCCGCAGACGATTGCCCACCCGGTCGACCACGAGCTCATCGTCAGGAAGAGCCGCTTCATCGCCCGCGTGCAGCCCGTGGCCGACCGCGCGCAGGCCTTGCAGGTGGTGGCCGCGCGGTGGGCCGAGCACCCCGGCGCCGCCCATGTCTGCTGGGCGCTGCTGGCCGGTGGCGACTCGGCCGCGGTGGACGATGGGGAGCCCGGCGGCACGGCCGGCCGGCCTATGCTGCATGTGCTGCGCCAGCAGGACCTGGATGGCGTGCTGGCCACCGTGGTGCGCTATTTCGGCGGCATCAAGCTCGGCGCGGGTGGCCTCGTGCGGGCCTACACCGATGCCGTGGCCCAGGCGCTGCTGGCGGCAGACAAGGTCACGCTCGTGCGCTGGGCCGCATTGGAATGCGTGCTGCCCTATGCGCTGGAGGGCGCCGCGCGGCGCGCGCTGCAAGCCGCGGGCGCGCGCCTGCTGCAGGTCGAGCATGGCCAGCTCGTGCGCATGCGGCTGGAGGTCCCCACGCCCGATGCGCCAGGGCTGCAACAGCGCCTGTCGGACCTGGGCCAGGGCCGCCTCGCATGGGAATCTGCTCAAAGCTTGCGCTAGCGCAAAGCGCGCCGCGCGTGGCGGGGACACAGTGCAACCATGTCATGGCTCGCCGGACTTCCGCTCGCCCCCGTCGCACGCACCGCTGCTGCAGGTGAGGTGCTGCTCGCGCGCTTCGCCGAGGCCCCGGCCGCGCTGTACCTGCGCAGTGGCCGCGTCGCCGCCGGCATCCTGGTGCGCGGCCAGCTGCGGCACCGGCTGGTGACGTTCGACCAGCCCGGCTGGCTCGATGCGGCCTCGGTGCTGCTGGGCCAGGCCTCGCCCTGCGACTGGGTGGCCGACGCGGCCGTGGAGCTGTGGGCCTTCCCTGCCCAGGCCCTGCGCGCCTGGCAGGCCGGCCAGCCTGAAGCCGTTGGCATGCTGCTGCGCGACATGGCCCTGGCCCAGCGCCGCCAGACCGACGCCATGCTGGGCCTGCTGGTGCAAGACGCCGAAGCGCGCTGCGCGCAATGGCTGCTGCAGCACGCGCGCCGCGCCGACGACGGCCGCGTGGGCATCGAGCTGCAGCAGCGCAAGCGCACCATCGCCGCCCAGCTGGGCATGGCGCCCGAGACGCTCTCGCGCGTGCTGCGCCAACTGCGCGAGCGCGGGCTGATCCTGCAAAACGGCGCGCGGCTGCAGCTGACCGACCCGGACCGGCTGCAGCAACTGGCCGCCCCGTAAGCGCCCCCGCGCTGCTCAGTCGAGCGGCGGCGTGCTGCGCGGCGGCTGGCGCACCTTGGCCGCCTGCTCGTAGGCGTAGGCCAGTGCCAGCAGGCGCGGCTCGCTGTAGTCGAGCGCCAGCAGCTCGGCCCCGATGGGCACGCCGACCGGCGCCGTCGCGGTCGGCGCCGAGAAACCCGCCGGAAAGGTCACGGCCGGGAAGCCCGTGCCGTTGGACAGCGTGCCGTTGCGCTCGGGCTGCTCGCCCTGCCCGGCCGCCGACACCAGCACGCGCTGCAGCGGGTACAGGATCGCGTCGATGCGCAGCTCGGCCATCTTGGCGGCGACCGCGATGCGCAGTGTCTCGCGGCTCAGCGTGCGGTCCTTGTAGACGGGGTCGTTCAGGCCGTTCTCGATGGCGATCTCGGCCTCCAGCGTCTTCT
Source organism: Pseudorhodoferax sp. Leaf267 (assembly GCF_001422405.1). Taxonomy (GTDB): domain Bacteria; phylum Pseudomonadota; class Gammaproteobacteria; order Burkholderiales; family Burkholderiaceae_C; genus Pseudorhodoferax. Next base: position 370,563 of record NZ_LMMV01000025.1, on the reverse strand, counting down.
GGATCGCAGGCGACGCGGTCTTCGAATCGACGAGCTGGCGAAAGCTCGTCACCGGCTGGCCCGGGCCGAGGTCGGCGAAGTACTGGTCGAACACGGTGCGCGCCTCGAAGCGGTCGGTGGCCAGCACCGGCGCGAGCTTGTCGTAGGCCGGCAGGTCGAAGCGCACGACCGTCGCACCCAGCGCCTGCATCTTCGCGATGGTGCGCTCCATGGCGGCGTTGACCTCGGCATGGCGCGGCTCGCGGCCCATCAGGTTGGTCATCACGCCGATGCGCGCGCCCTGCAGCGCGTCGGCCTTGAGCGCCGGCAGGTAGCTGGCCGGCGCCTTGCCCACGCCCAGCGCGGTGATCGGGTCGCGCGGGTCAAAGCCCACCATCACGTCGAGCAGCCGGGCCGCGTCGGCCACGGTGCGCGCGATCGGGCCGACCTCGTCCTGCGTGGCGCTGTTGGGCATCACGCCGGCGCGGCTCACCAGGCCGCGCGTGGGGCGCACGCCGACCAGGCTGTTGGCCGAGGCCGGCGAGCGGATGGACTGGCCCGTGTCGCTGCCCGTGCCCAGCACGGCGAAGTTGGCCGCGATGGCTGCGCCCGTGCCGCCGCTGGAGCCACCCGGGTTGCGCGTGAGGTCGTACGGGTTCAAGACCTGGCCACCCAGGCTGCTGATGGAGACGCCACCGCGCGCGAACTCCTGCAGGTTGGACTTGGCCAGGATCAGTGCACCAGCCTGGCGCATGCGCGCCACCGTGAACGCGTCGGCCGCGGGCCGCGAGTTCTTCATCGCGACATTGCCGCCCGAGGTGGGCATGTCGGCGGTGTTGAAGTTGTCCTTGAGGATGACGGGGATGCAGTGCAGCGGCCCGGCCTTGGCCGGGTCGGCGCGGTACTGCCGGTCCATCTCGGCGGCGATCTTCAGCGCGTCGGGGTGGACGGTGATGAGCGCGCGCAGGGCCGGGCCCTTCTGGTCGTAGGCCTCGATGCGGGCCAGGTACTGGCGCACCAGCGCGACGCAGGTCAGGCTGCCGTCCTTGAGCGCAGCATGGACGGAGGCGACCGTCGCCTCCTCCACAATGAACGGCTTAGCCTGCACGGGCGACAAGGCGGCCAGCAGGCTGGCGCCGAGGAGGGTGGAAGCCAGACGGGAGAAGCGAAGACGCATGCGCGATCCTGTGTATTTGGAGATTGAAGAAGACGCGGGCAAGGCCGGCGAACGTCGTCGTCGCCAACATGGCCCGGCCTGGTGCAACTCGCAAGTCCTGTACCGCAATGTTTGAAGGGTGATCGCGCACCTGCTTCTTGTTAATGAATCTGAGACAGTCCATCGAAGTCCTGGGCAACACAAAGGAACACATGCCGCACATCACGCTCGCGCCCGCTTCGGTGTCTGATCTTGATGCCCTCGTCGCCCGGCGCATCGAAGCCATGCGCGAGAGCTTGGAACGGCTCGGACATTTCGACCCCGACCGTGCGCGGGAGCGCTTCCAATCTGGCTTCGTACCAGCGCAAACCCATCACGTCGAACTGTGCGGCGAGCGCGTTGGATTCGTGGTCACCAAGCCGTGCGACGACCATCTGCTGTTGGACCACTTGTACATCAGGCCGGGCCGTCAAGGGGCGGGCATCGGTGCTCAGGTTCTCCAGCTCGTGTTCGATCAGGCGGATGCTCTGGGCCTTGCGGTGAAGGTCGGCGCATTGAAGCACAGTGCTTCCAACCGCTTCTACCAACGTCATGGCTTCCAGCTGGTCGAGCAGGGAGACTTTGACAACTACTACTTGCGCCCGGCCCAGCAGCGGTGATCTGGAGAGTGACAAACCCGCGCGCCCGAGAGTGGCCGCTACCCGCCCGAACTCGCATCGATGCCGATGTCGGCGTTCCCACCAGATTGCAGAACTGGTGGTCAATCGCAAGGCTGAAAGCGCACGCACGCCGGGACGGCTCGGATGGCCATGAGTGTGTTCTCACCGTCGATACGCTCTGCGCTGAACTTCACGCTGGCGCCGTTGCGAAGTCCCGCCACGAGGGCCTTGTCGCGCACCCGCAAGCGCAGGGTCGTGAACGGTAGGTTCGCTCCAGGAGCGACCTTCAAATGCACGTACACGCGCGCGCCACCGTCTTCCTCGGTGATGGACTGCTTGATGGCGCGCATCTCGACCGGGCCCGCCTGCGCTGCCGCTGCGGGGGCAGGCGTGGTCGCAGCCGCCTGCTTGCCAGCGTGCTCGCTTGTCGCGGCCACCACCTGCTGCAAGAGGTGCTGCTGCGCACGGCCGATGCTCCGTCCGCCGTTGTACTCGCCGGCGGTCATCACCACGACCAGGTCCAGGCTCGGTACAACGAACAAGCGCTGCCCTCCGTTCCCCAGGGCCCCATGCCAGCCGACTTGCTGGCCGTGAACCCACACGCTGCCGAGCCACCAATGGTGGCCGTACTCCTCGCCTGGCTTGCACGGCGAGAGCAAGGTCTGCACCCAAGGCTGTGGAACGATTTGCCGGCCTTCCCAGCGCCCTCCCTGCAACACCATCCTTCCAATGCGCGCCACATCACGCGGGCGCAAGCGCAACCCGGTGTAGGCGCGCGTGCGGCCACGCACATCATTGACCCACTCCCAATCACGCAGGCCAAGTGGCTCGAACAGCCGCTGACGGGCATAGGCCTCCAGGCTCTGGCCCGTCCGCTCCTCCAGCACAAGCCCCCAACACCGCAGTGAGTCCGCCGTTGTAATTGAAGTGCGTACCAGGCGAGGCCGAAACACGCCGATCAAACACGTAGCGGGCGCGGTCGCCACGCCACAGCAGGCCGTTCTCATCGTTATTCCATCGGCCGTGACGTCCGCTTTCATCCCAGGCGAGACCGCTGCGCATGCACAGCATGTCGGCCACCGTGATGCGCTCGCGACCGCCGTTGCGCAGATCGGCGAGTGCCGGCAGCAGGTCCAGAATCGGCGTGGCAAGCGGCGGCACGGCGCGCTCGTTCTCGGCAATGCCCCAAAGCAATGCCACGACGGATTTCGTGATGGAGCGAACGTCGTGTGGTGTGTCCTGATCAAAGCCGACCCGGCTTGCCCACAGCGCGTATGTCGACCTGTCGGGCCCCGTGCGATAGGCCTCGGCCATCAGCCGGCCATGGCGCTCGACCACAAAGCCGTGCAGGTTACGGGAGCTTTGTAAAAAGTCCCGCACGGCTTCGCAAAGAAGGCTCGGATCGAATCCGGCGGACTCGGGATTCGTTTCGACCTGCCACCCGTCGCTCGCGTGTCGCGGGGTGCCGCAAGAATCTTCGACGGGCGCAGACGCCGCCGGAACAGCAAAGAGACTCAACGCGACGAGGACCCCAAGGGCGGTCAGCCTCATGCGGAACATGCTCCATCGTTACAACAGCCACTGGAAGGCGTGCGCGGGCTGTCGGTGATGGTAGTGCGTCATCGGGCGTGGCCGGGACGACGGCTTCATCGAGCCAGCGCTCCGCCAGGCCCTGTACGACAAGGCCGTTGAGCACAAACGCTTCGTGACGATCAAGGCCGGCCGGCATCACGCAGGCGGCCCCGCCATCGGCCAGGACCAGTCCGCCAGGCCATGCGCGGGTTGTTCGGCCTGGGAGCCGAACGCGTATCCGGAGCCGGGCGCGCTAGAACCGATACGTCGCGCTGGCCACCACGGTGCGCCGCGCGCCCCACCAGCAGTCGCCGCGCGCCAGGCAGGTGCTCACATACACCTTGTCGGCCGCGTTGTTCACGTTGAGCGCGAAGCGCCAGGCGTCGGTGTCGTAGGCGAGCACCAGGTCCAGCAGCGTGACCGATGGCACCCGCGGGCCGGGCGCGGCCTCGGAGCGGTCGCTGAAGCTGCTCATGAAGCGCACACCCGCGCCGACCGAGAAGCCTGCGAGGTCTGCGATCGCGAAGCCCTGCTTGGCCCACACCGCGGCCTGGCGGCGCGGCATGCCGCCGAGCTTGTCGTCGGCATCGGTGTAGTTGAAGTGCGCAATGAGGTCGGTTCTCCTGCCCACCGACGTCTTCAGCTCCAGCTCCACGCCCTTGTTGCGCGTCGCATCGAGCTGCAGGCCGACGCGTGGATCGGTCGGGTCGGAGATGGTGCGGTTCTTTTCCTTGAGCTTGTAGACCGAGGCCGTGACGCTGGTGGACGCGCCCTCGGGCATGTACTTCACTCCGGCCTCGACCTGCTCGCCACGCAAGGGCTTGAACAGGCCGCCGCTGGCCATGCGGCCACTCAGGGGCGTGAAGGACTCGGTGTAGCTCACATAGGGCGACCAGCCCGCGGGCAAGGTGTACATCAGGCCCAGGCGCTTGGTCGTGGCGCTGGTGGTCTCGTCGTCGCTGCCGTCGGTGCCGGCGGTCGCGCGGTCATGCCGCAGGCCGGCGACGACGATCCAGCGGTCCAGCTGCATCTGGTCCTGCAGGTAGACGCCGACGTTGCGCTGCGTCGTGCCCGGAGTGCCCACCAGGTTGCCGCGGTCCGGCAGGTTCACGCCGTAGACCGGTGCGTAGGCATCGATCACGCTCGTCTGGCTGGCGCCCTCGCGCTTGTGCTCGCGCTGGCGCGAATAGTCCAGGCCCGCCAGCAGCGTGTGCCGCACGGCGCCGGTCTGCAGATGGCCCTCGGCATGCGTGTCCACGCCGGTCATGCGCGTGCGCGTGATGCTTCTGCCGTAGTAGCGCTCGATGAGCCGCTGGTTGATCGGGTCCACGCTCCAGCCGCCCGGGCCCGCGTCGACGCCGTTGCCGAAGAAGTTCGCGTAGAAGTAGTCCGAGTCGTTTTCGTTGCGCGAGATGCGCAGGTTCTGGCGCAACGTCCACTGGTCGTTGAACCTGTGCTCGAACTGCCAGCCGAAGGACTTGCGGTCGCTGTCGTAGCCGTCGCCCGGCTCGCCGATGAATCGGCTGGTGGGCAGCCGGCCGTTCGGGTTGGGCAGCAACGTGCCCTGCCACGGGAAGAACTGCGACGTGCTGCCGGTCTTGTCTTTCTGCCAGAAGCCCTGCAGCACGAGCGAGGTGGCGCCGTCCGGCCGCCAGGCCAGCGAGGGCGCGATCAGCGTGCGGTCGTCGGGCACGTAGTCGACCTGGGTGTCGGCCTTGCGGTGCAGCGCGACGATGCGGTAGGACCACTGGTCCGACAGCGGCCCGGTCAAATCGGCCTGCACCTGCTTGCGGCCATGGCTGCCGAACTGCACGCCCACCTCGCGCTGCGCATCCTGCAGCGGCCGCTTGCTGACCATGTTGACCACGCCGGCCGCCGTGCCCGCGCCGAACAGCATGCCGGCCGGGCCGCGCAGCACCTCGATGCGCTCCATCACGTACGGGTCGGGCCGCGTGGTGCTGGTGTACCAGCCGGCCGAGTTCTGCTGCAGCCCGTCCAGGTAGATGCTGGGCTCGGTGCCGCGGATCATCACCGAATCGGCGCGCGAGTCCAGGCCGTAGCCGTCGGACCGCACGCCGGCCGCATAGGCCAGCGCGTCCTGCAGGTTGGTCGCGCCCTGGTCGACGAGCTGGTCGCGCGTGACTACGGTGACGGACTGCGGCGTCTCGGCCAGCGGCGTGTCGGTCTTGGTGGCCGTGGCGGCGCGCCTGGCGCGGTAGCCGACGACGGGGGAGGTGGCGGTCTCGCGCTCGGCGCTGGCGTTCACGCGGATTTCGCTGAGCGTGCCGGCGGTGGTGGCCGGCGTGGTGGCTGTGGTGGGTGTGGCCTGCGCCCAGGCCGCGCCTTGCAGCGTGGTGAGCAACACAGCCGCAGCCGCGGCCACGGGATGGAGAGTTGTGCGGTGCATGGTCAAGTCCTGTGGATGTGGAGAAACATGGTGCAAAGGCATCAGAACGTCGCGCGCAGCGTGACGGTCGCGGTGCGCGGGTCGGCGTAGTGCACGCCGTTGTAGAAGCCCACGCGGTTCGCGTAGTGCTTGTCGAACAGGTTGTTCACGTTGAGCTGGGCGCTCAGGTTGTCGCTGATGCGGTAGCCCAGCATCAGGCTGGCCAGCCACACGCGGCCTTGCGCGATGCGCGACGGCGAGGTGATCGCATTGCCGTTGGCGGCGTAGGCACCGGTCGGCCGTTGCGCCGTGGCCCACAAGCCACTCTGAAAGTTCACGCCGCCGCCCACGCTGAAGCGCTGGCCATCGCCGAAGCGGTAGCTCGTGAACAGCTTGAACAGGTTGCGCGGCGTGCCGGTGTTGGTCGGCTCGCCGTTGGCCAGGCGCGAGCGCGTGTGGCTGTAGCCGGCCGCCACGTTCCACTGCCGCGTGATCTGGCCGGCGGCCTCGAACTCGACACCGTCGGTCACGTTGCCCTTTCCCGTGGAGCGGTAGGCCTGCACCGCGCCGGGCAGCGAGTTCGGTGGCACGCTGTCGTCGATCTCGGCCACGTTGTCGCGCTTGCTGCGGAAGATGGCGGCCGACACGTTCAGCCGCTTGTCGAACAGCTCGCCCTTGATGCCGGCCTCGATGCTGTTGCCCTGCATCGGGTCGATGGGTTCGTTGGCGCGGTCGCGGTAGTTCTGCGGCTGGAAGATGCTGGTGTAGGCTGTGTAGGCCGTCCACTGCGGCGTCAGGTCGAACAGCAGGCCGGCATACGGTGTCCAGATGCCGTCGTTCTTGTAGCCGCTGGCGCTGGTCTGCGCGCCGCTGGCCGCGTTGTTGCGCGTACGCGTTTCGTACGCGCCGTAGCGCACGCCCAGCACGGCCTTCAGCGGGTCGGCCAGGTGCAGCCTGGTGGCCAGGTAGGCGGCTTTCTGGCGGATCAGGTTGACGCTGGTGGGCACCGGCAGGTCCACGCTCGTGAACTGGCGCACGTCGCCGGTCCAGGTGCGCCAGTCCGGGATCACGCCGTAGTTCCCCGGCAGCGTGTCTGCGCCTTCGTTCTGCACACGCAGGCTGTTCAGCTCCTTTTTGGATTGGCCCCAGCCGAGCAGCACGTCGTGCGTGCGGCCGAAGGCCTGGAACTTGCCGTCCACGTTGAGGTCGACGACGTCCATGTCCTCATCGGACGGGAAGCGGCCCGAGGCCACGGTGATGCCGCTGCCATCGGCCCGCGGGTACTGGCCGAAGCCGAAGTACAGGCTGCCGTCCTGCACGCGGTTGCTGTGCGTGAAGCCGGCGCGCACGCGCCAGTCGGGGTGGAAGCGGTGCTCCACCGTGGCGAAAGTCTTCTTCTCGCGGATGTTCCACGACGACCAGGGCGTGGACAGGTTCAGGTCGAACGGCATGTTGGCCTCGGTGCCGTCGGCGTTCCAGTACGGCACCGTGCCCCAGGTCACGCCGCGCGGGTCGGACTTCTGGCGCTCGTGGCCCAGGGCGATGGTGGTGTCCGGCCCCAGGTCGGCCTCGACGATGCCGTAGACGGCCTCGATGTCCTGCCTGTACATGGGCCGGAACGAGCCGGCCTCCTGCTTGGCCGCGACGAAGCGACCGCGGACCTTGCCGTCGAAGGCCAGCGGGCTCGACAGGTCGATCTCGGCACGCTGCAGGTCATGGGAGCCCAGGCGCAGCGCGGCGCTGCCCTGGAACTCGCGCGTGGGCCGCTTGCGCACCTGGTTCACGGTGGCCGACGGGTCACCCGCGCCGGTCATGAGCCCGGTGGCCCCGCGCACCACCTCGATGCGGTCGTAGACGATGTTGTCGCCGTTGGTCTTCAGCGAGCCGCCGAAGGTGTTCAGCATGCCGTCGACCTGGTAGTTGTTGATGTTGTAGCCGCGCGCGCTGTAGGTGATGCGCTCGGTGTCGTTGTTGCTGACGTAGACGCCGGTCACCTGCTGCAGGGTCTCCGACAGGGTCTGCAGGCCCTGCTCTTCCATGCGCTCGCGCGTGATGATGGTCATGGACTGCGGCGTCTCGCGCGGCGTGAGGCCGAGCTTGGTGGCCGTGGACAGGGGCGCCGTCGTGGTGTACGAGCGCGTGCCCTCGGTGGTCGCATCGCGGCCGTCGGTGACGGTGATCTCCTTGAGCGTGGCCGCGGTCTGCGCAAGCGCAGGCGCTGCCCCGCAGACCGCAACGACGGCGATGCACAGCGCGCGGCGCGCGGGCGGGGGGTGGATGCAATGCATGGACATGGATAGCCTTTGATGTGATGAAGAAATCGTTGCGGCTCAGTAGCGCACCCGCAGCGCGAGCACGGCACTGCGCGGCGCGACCTGGCCGCTGGCTTCGAGCTCCAGGCCCTCACTGCGCACGTCGCGCAGCGCAGGCTTGACGAGGCCGCCGTTGTCCAGCCGGTGCTCCAGCTCGACAAAGACATCCAGCGTGTCCATGTCCTGGCGGGTCGCGCGCGTGCCGACCACGGTGCTGCGCGGCACATCCAGCAGGCGGCCATCGGCATAGGCCGGCAGGCCATGGTCGACCATGGAGCGCACGCGCTGGCGGGTGGTGCCCACGGACACGGTGGTGGACGGCGCGAGGTCCAGCTTGGTGACGTTGCGATCGTCCAGCTGCTGGCGCGTGATCACGCTGACGGACTGCGGCGTCTCGCGCGGCGACAGGCCGGTCTTGCCGATGTCCAGTTCACGCGCGGTGTAGGTGCCCTCGGTGGTCGATGCGCTGTCGATCACGCGCACCTCGGGCAAGGCGGTCTGCGCCGGCGCGCCGGCCGCGCAGGCCAGCACGCATGCGCCCATCAGGGTGGTGGTCCGCGGGCGCGCGCCGCGGCGTGGAATGTGCTGTCGCATGAAAGCTCCTCGTTTTGACAACCGGGGAGCAAGACACGTGGCGGCAGCTGCGGGCTTGCTTGAAAAGGAAGGTGGCTAAGGCTTGTGCGGGCGCCACCAGAACCAGGCGCCGACCATGACTGGCAGGCCCAGGCCCAGCCAGGACCACCAGTCGTACCAGCCGTCGGCCAGCAGCGCGCTGACCAAACCCGTGCCGCTGACCAGGCCCAGCGCGATCGGCCAGCCCCAGACGCGCAGGAACGACGCGCGCATCAGCTGCGCACGGGCGCCGCGGCGCCGGTAGCGGAACCCTTGGCCTGCGGCTGGCGCCGCTTGACCCACAGGTACAGGCCCGTGACGAGCACGACGATGGTCACGATGTCCAGCAGCGCCCACAGGATCTGCATGGGCACGCCGCCGTAGTCGCCGAAGTGCAGCGGCTGCGAGACCAGCAGCACGGCCAGATACCACGGCAGCGCGCGCGCATCGGTGACCTGGCTGGTGGCCGCATCGACCAGCACGGGCTTGAGCAGCTTGGCCGTCACATGCTCGCCACCGCGCAGGTACACGCCGTAGTGGTGCGGGCTGGAGAAACCGGTGCCCGGAAAGGCGACGAACGCCACCTTCATGCCGGGCTCGTGGGCCAGCGCAGCGGCCACGGCGCGCTGCAGCGAGCCGGGCGTTGCGAGCGGCGGCTTGTCCTTGTAGGGCGCCAGCATGGCGGCCACCTCGGTGTGCTGGTAGTACTTGACCAGCAGGTCGGCCCAGGCGTTGATGACGCCCGTGGCGCCCACCACCGTGAACCACACCAGCGTGACGATGCCCAGCAGGTTGTGCAGGTCCAGCCACTTGGCGCGCGGGCTGCGCGCGCGCCGGATCTCGCCGAACCGCAGCTTGCGCATGAAGGGCGCATAGAGCACGGTGCCCGACACCAGCGAGACCAGCAGCAGCACGCCCATGAGGCCCAGGAACAGCATGCCCGGCAGGCCTGCGAACAGGTCGATGTGCAGCGACCGCATGATGTACATGAAGCCGCTGTCCAGCGGCGGATCGCCCAGCGCGCGGCCGGTGCGTGCGTCCACGGCCACCTGCTTGAAGCCGGCGGTCGCGTCGGGTGTGGGCGCCATGGTCACGTACCAGACACGGTCGTCGTCCTCTTCCTGCGAGGCGAACATGCCCTGCAGGCCCGGGTAGCGCTCGCCGGCCAGCCGCATGATGGCGTCCAGGTCGGCGCGCGGGGAGTCTGCGGGCATCTCGGCCGCCTCGATCTCGGTGCCGAGCAGGTGGCCGATCTCGTGGTGGAAGATCAGCGGCAGCCCGGTGATGCACAGCAGCAGCATGAACACGGTGCAGACCAGGCTGGACCACTTGTGGGTCCAGGTCCAGTGGCGGATGGCGCGGCTGCTGAGCATGGGCGTTCAGCCTGCCTTAGCGGCGGTACTGCAGTTGCACGTCCACCGTGCGGCCACCGCCGTAGTAGCAGTAAAAGTCGCAGGCGCTGACATAGGTCTTGTCCGTCAGGTTGCGTGCGTTCAGCTGCAGCGCCCAGTTGCGGTCGATCTCGTAGCGCACCATCAGGTCCAGCAGCGTGAACGCGGCGATCTTGCGGCCCGGGTAGTAGGTCTCGTCGACCGTGGAGCCGTTGTAGCGCGCGCCGGTCGCCACGGTGAGGCCGTTGGTGCCGGCCAGGTTCAGTTTGTGGCTGACCCACAGGCTGGCCTGGTTACGCGGGATCAGCGGCGTGCGCACGGTGTCGGTGACGGTGCGGTCCTGGTCCGAGTCGTTGTGCGTGTAGGACGCCTTGATGGCGGTGGCGCGCTGGATCTTGAAGTCGCCCTGCCATTCGAAGCCGCGGTTGGTGCGCTTGCCGATCTGGCGTTGCACGTTGGAGGCATCGGCCGCCAGCGCGTTCTTCTCCTGCAGGTCGAAGTAGGCGAAGGTCATGTTGCCGCCGTTGAGCCAGGAGGGCTCCAGCTTCACACCCACTTCGGCCTGCCGGCCTTCATAGGGCACATAGGGCCGGTTGTCGCTGTCTACCCCCACCGTCGGCTTGAAGGACTCCGAATAGCTGATGTAGGGCGCGATGCCCACGGAGGTGATGTACATCGCACCGGCGTTGAAACTGTTGTGGCTCACGTCGTAGCCGCCTTCGACGCTGTTCCTGGCACGGTCGTGGCGCAGGCCGGCGTTGAAGTTCCAGTTGCTGCCCACCTGCAGCTGCGCGGACGCATAGGCGCCCAGCTGGCGCAGGCGCTGCTCGTAGGGCGAGGCGCTGACGGCGAACGGCGCGCCGTACACGGGCGCGAACATGTCCAGGTTGGGCACGAGACCGAAGCCGTTGTTCTGGCCCTCGGTGTCGGACTTCAGGTAGTCCAGGCCCACGGTCGGGCGCAGCGTGATGTCGCCCCACTTCACCGAGCCGCTCAGGCGGTTGTCCAGGAAGTGGTTGTCGGTGTCGCCCTTGGTGTAGCTGTAGCCCCGCAGTGCCTGGCGGTCGTTGTCGGACGCATACGCGAACACGTTCTGCTGGTCCAGCACGAAGCGCGAGAATTTGTAGTTCTGTGCGAAGGACCAGTTGTCGGAGATGTCATGGCGCAGCAGCCAGCCGGCGGTCGCCTGCGTACGCTTGAGGTGGTCGAAATCCGGCTCGCCCAGGTTGGTGCGGCGGTCGATGCGGCCGTAGGGCGTGTCGATCAGCGAGCCATAGCCGGGCATGAAGCCGTTGGTGGGCGTGCCGCTTTCGCGCTGCACGCTGCCCAGCAGCGTCAGCGCCGTGCGCTTGCTGAACTCGACGGTGACGCTGGGTGCGAAGTAATAGCTCTCCATCTCCGTGCCGTGCTGCATGCCGTCTTCCGTGCGGGCCTGCGCCACGAGGCGGTAGTACACGGAGCCATCGCTGTTGGCCACGCCGTTGTAGTCCACGCCCAGGCCACGCTTGCCGCGGTTGCCCAGCTCGGTATTGAGCAGCAGCCCCGGGGTCTTCTGCGGCCGCTTGGTCACCAGGTTGACGCCGCCGCCGGTGTTGGCGGCGCCGAACACCAGCGCGTTCGCGCCCTTGACCACTTCGACCGATTCCACGCCGAAGATTTCAGGCTTGCCGACGAAAAATCCATTGGGCGTGGTGGGCGCGCCGTCGATCGACACCGAGGCGTCGAAGCCGCGGATCTTGAACCACTCGACCTTGTTGTCCGCGCCGAAGGGCTCGCTGACGATGCCGGCCTGGTATTGCAGGGCCTGGTCGAGCTTGCGGCTGCCGATCGCCTCGATGGCGTTGCGGTCGATCACGGCGCTGGAGTTGGGCGCGTAGAAATCCAGGCTCTGCAACTGGTCGACCGAGCCGATGACGTTGACGGCGGACAAGGCCTTGCCGCTATCCCCAGCCGGCGCCGCGGCCTGGGCCCAGACCACCTGGGACAGGCACAGGGCAAGGGGAGAGAGCGCAGCGATCCGCAGCGCAGCATGGAGACGAACGGGCATGGCAAGCTCACCAAAGAGTTGGTTGTGCTGGCTTGGCGTTCACGCAGACGCGCCTGGCTTGCGGGGGCGCTAGTTTAGCGGCGCCCTTTCGTGCGGATCGGGGGTCGTTGCATGGATACGACAGGCCGGCGCAGTGCACTGCGGGCCTGGCCATGACCGGCGCGCGGCCGCTGCGGCCGCGCGGGGAAGGCGTTCAGCGCAGCAGCAGCACGGGCACCTTGCACAGGCTCAGCACCTTGGTGGCGACCGAGCCCAGGATCAGGTTGCCCAGCACGCCGTGGCCGTGGCTGCCGAGCGCCAGCAGGTCGTAGTTGCCCTGCGTGGCCTCGTGCGCGATGGCTTCGGCCGGGTGGCCGACCTTGTGCTGGAACTCGGCCGGCACGCCCTGCTGCGCGAAGAATGCGCGCACCGGCTCCAGCACCTTGTCGGCCTCTTCCTGGTAGTAGCCCTTGACCACGTCGGCGTCCACGTAGGAGGCGGCGCGCCTGGGCACCTCCGGCACCACGGTCAGCACGGTGTACTGGTTGCTCTCCGTCAGCCACGCATGCGTGCCCAGGTAGGCCAGCATGTCCTTGGTGTGCTTGCTGCCGTCGGCGGCGATCAGAATCTTCATGGTCATCTCCTTCTTGAGGGGGGTGGACACGGGGGTGCAAGCCAGTATCACCCCGCCCTCCGGGCCATGCCTTGATCTCCCTCATGGCGGTGGGCCAAAGCGACAATGCGGCCATGTCCGAACCCCACGCTCTTGCGCGCTGCAGCTGGTGCAGCAGCGACCCGCTCTACCAGGCCTACCACGACACCGAATGGGGCGTGCCGCAGCACGACGCGCGCATGCTGTGGGAGATGCTGATGCTCGAAGGCTTCCAGGCCGGCCTGTCGTGGATCACGATCCTGAAGAAGCGCGAGGCCTTTCGCAAGGCGTTCGCGAACTTCGAGCCGAACAAGGTGGCGCGCTTCACCGAGCGCGACATCGAGCGACTGATGGGCGATGCGGGCATCGTGCGTTCGCGCGCCAAGATCGAGGCCACGATCGCCGGCGCGAAGATCTACGGCGGCATGCAGGCGCGTGGCGAGGACTTCGCCACCTTCTGCTGGTCGTTCACCGACGGCCAGGTCATCGAGGGCGATGGGCGCAACTTCCCCGTGTCCACGCCGCTGTCGGAGCGGATCTCCAAGGAGCTCAAGGCGCGCGGCTTCAAGTTCGTGGGGCCGGTCATCGTCTACGCGTGGATGCAGGCCATCGGCATGGTGAACGACCATGCGGCGCATTGCTTTCGGCGCGGGCAGGTGCAGGGCCCTGCCTTTCGGGCTTGAACGCGGAACCCGCGGCCCTGCGCGCGGGTCCATGCAGAAGTCTTCTCTCCCACAGGATCCCGATGCTGCGCACGCTCAAGGAATTGTTCGACTCGTTCACCGCGCCTGCTGCCGGCCAGTCGCTGGCCCAGCGCGCGCACCAGCACCAGCTGGCGGCGGCCGTGCTGCTGGTGGAGGTCATGCGGGCCGACACGTCGTCCGGCCCGGCCGAGCGCCAGGCCGTGCTGGCGGCGCTGCGCCGCAAGTTCGCGCTGACCGATGACGAGCTGGACCGGCTGCTGGAACTGGCCACCGCCGAGGCGCACCAGCTCTACGACTACCACCGCTTCACGAGCGTGCTGAACGAGCGCTTCACGCAGCCGCAAAAGATCGCTCTGGTCGAGGCGCTGTGGACGGTGGCCTATGCCGATCTGCAGGTGGAGGCCAACGAGAACCATGCGATCAGCAAGATCGCGGGCCTGCTGCACGTGACGCACGGCGAGTACATCGCGGCCAAGCTGCGGGCCAAGGAAGCGGCGGGCCTGCCCTGACGGCCACCCGCGCCAGCAGCACTACCGCGGCCAGAGCGCCCACATCTTGAGCGGCTGCTTGAGCCGCCCGGCGATGTCGCCCGCCTCCGGGCCCCAGCCCGCGAAGTAGTCCGCGCGCACGGCGCCGACGATGGCGCTGCCGGTGTCCTGCGCCAGCACCAGGCGCGCCAGATTCACCACCGGCCCCTGCGAGGCCAGCCAGACGGGGGTGCCGTAGGGCACGCTTTGCGGGTCCACCGCGATCGAGCGGCCCGGCGTGAGTGCCACGCCCTGCGCGCCGCGCGGGCCGAAGGCGGCGTCGAAGGCCGGCAAGGGCTCCTCGCGGAAGAACACCATGCGCGGGTTGGACCACAGCATGTCGCGCACGCGCGCCGGGTTCTGCACGGTCCAGGCCTTGATGCCGGGCCAGGTGGCGTCGCGGATCGCGCCCTGGTCCAGCAGCCAGCGGCCCACGCTTTTGTAGGGCTGGTCGTTGGTGGCGGCATAGGCCACGCGCAACAGGCGCTGGCTGCCGTCGGGCTCGGTCATGCGCAGGCGGCCCGAGCCCTGGATCTGCAGCACCAGCGCGTCGACCGGGTCGGCCAGCCAGGCGATCTCGCGGCCGGCCAGCTGGGCCTGGGCCTCGGGCAGCGTGTCCATCTGCTGGCGCGTGTACCAGGGCTTGCGCTGGGCCAGCGTGGCCGGCGGCTGGTACAGCGGCACGGTGAACAGCGCATTGGGCGTGCGCGAGGCCTCGAACATGGGCTCGTAGTAGCTCGTGAGCAGGCCCTCGCTGGGCGCACTGCCGGGCAATGGCTCGATGCGGTAGGGCTGCAGCCGCGCGAGCATCCAGCTGCGCTGCTCGGCCACGGTGGCGATGCTCATGCGCCGCACTTCGGGGCACAGCGCAGCCCAGGTGCCGCCTGGGCGCTCGCAACTGCGCATCCAGGCATTCCAGGCTTCGTAGAGGGCGTCTTCGCCCAGGCCCGGCAATTCGGACCAGCGCACCGCCACCCATTGGCTGCGCCCCCGCACGATGGGGGCCGGCAGGGGCGCGGTATCGCCAGGCCAGTCCGCGATGGGCGGCAAGGCGGGCACGCCGACACCCGGTGGCGTGGTGGTGGTGGATGGGGGTTCAGGCCGTGGGGGCTTGCTGGAACAGGCGACGAGGATTCCTACAATCGCCGCGCATCCCAACAGCCTGGAGAGTCGGTTCATGGTCCTGATTTTGCTCGAAGCCCTGGGCGCATTGCTGCTCCTGGTGCTCATCGTGTGGTGGACCATGTTCTCGGGCCGCGACAAGGGCGAATTGCCCCCGGTTGACCCGGCGCCCGAGCCGCCTGCAGAGGGCGGCCCTGGCTCCAGCCCGCGCTAGGCGCGGGCCTGTTCGATCAGCGCAGCCCGAAGAAGGACAGGACGGCAACGATCACGACGACAAGGCCAACGATGTAGATGATGGAGTTCATGGTGCGAACCTCTTGGTGGATGACGCCCTGAGCATCGCCGCCAAGCCGCACCAGCGCTGTAGTCAGCTGCCGGCGCACCTTGTAGGACGGCCGGGGCGGATGGGGTCACACATCGCGCAGCAGGTTGGCCAGTTCCACGGCGGACTTCACCTCCATCTTGTCGAACACGCGTGCGCGGTGCACCTCCACCGTGCGCACGCTGATCTCCAACTGGTCGGCAATCAACTTGTTCGGCAAGCCCTCGACCACCAGGCGCATCACGTCGCGCTCGCGCTCGGTCAACTCGTTCAAGCGCGCGCGCAGCACCGTCGTGCCACGCTGCGCAGACAAGGTGCGTGCCGACTCGGCCAGCGCCTGCTCGATGCGGTCGACCAGCGCGTTGTCGGAAAACGGCTTCTCGCAGAAGTCGAACGCGCCCCGCTTGACCGCATCGACCGCGGTCGGCACGTCGGCGTGGCCCGTCAGGAAGATCACCGGCAGGCCCACGTGCTGGCCCGCGGCGACCATCTTGTCGAACAGGGCCAGCCCGCTCATGCCGGGCATGCGCACGTCCAGCAGCAGGCAGGCGGCCTGCGCGGGCTCCAGGCCGGCCTGCAGCCGCGCGTCGAAGGCCTCGGCGCTGTCGTAGGTCTCGCTGAGCAGGCGGCGCGAGCGCAGCAGCCACGACAGCGCGTCGCGCACGCCGGCGTCGTCGTCGACGATGTGGACCAGTCCTTCCTGGATGGGTTGCATGGTGTCGTCTTTGCAGTCAGGCCACGGCGGCCCGGGGGATGGCGGGAGTGTCCACCACCTGCACCGGCAGCGTGAAGCGGAACACGGTGCCCTGCGGCTGGTTGGCCTCGAAGCCCAGCCAGCCGCCGTGCTGCTCGACCACCGTGCGGCACAGCGACAGGCCCAGGCCCATGCCCTCGGGCTTGGTCGTGAAGAAGGGCGTGAACAGCCGCGCCGCCACGTCCCCGGGAATGCCGGCGCCGCCGTCGGCCACCGAGAATTCCAGCCAGCCGTTGGGCCGGCTCGCGCCCTCGCGCGCACCGGCATGCGTCACGCGCAGCAGCAAGAGTCGCTGCTGCACCGACGGGTGGTCCATGGCCTGCATGCCGTTGCGCGCCAGGTTGAGCAGCACCTGCTCGACCATCGTGCGGTCGCAGCGCACGGGTGGCAGGCCGGGCGCCAGTTCGCTGCGCAGCTGCACGCCGAGCTTGCGCGCCTGCAGGCTGATGAGCGGCCAGATCGCGTCCAGCAGGGCCTGCGGCGCCACCGCCTCGTGCGCCTCCTCGCGCCGGCGCACGAAGTCGTGCACGCTCTTGATGACGCGGCCGGCGCGCTCGGCCTGCTCGGCGATGCGCCGCAGCGCCACTGCCGTGTCGGCGGCATCGGCCGGCGCGTGCTCCAGCATGTTCAGCGAGCCCGTGGCATAGCTGGAGATGGCGGCCAGCGGCTGGTTCAGCTCGTGGCTCAATAGCGAGGCCATCTCGCCGACCGTGGCCAGCCGCGCCGTGGCCTGCAGCCGCTCCTGGCTGGCGCGCGAGATCTCCTCGACGCGGCGCTGCTCGCTGATGTCCAGGAAGGCGCTCATCCAGCCCGTCTGCACGCCCTGCGCGTTGATGAGTGGCGCCTCGATGATGAGCACCGGAAAGCGCGTGCCGTCCTTGCGCTGGAACACGGACTCGAAGCCCTCGCGCGGCGGCACGTTGCCGGCCAGCCGGATCGCCTGGCGCTGCTCGTATTCGCCCACGAGCTCGGGCGGCCAGTAGGGCGCAGGCGCGTCCGTGCCCCACAGCTCCTCGGGCGCGAAGCCCACCATGTTGCAAAAGGCCGGGTTCACGTAGGTGATGCGGCCGTCCAGGTCGCGCGCGCGCAGGCCGGTGAGCAGCGAGTCCTCCATGGCCTTGCGGAAGGCCAGCGCATCGGCCAGGTCGCGCTCGGCGCGCTGGCGGCGCCGCATGTCCTTGGCCAGCAGCACCAGCACCGAGACCAGCGCGATCGACATGCAGGTGACCAGCGCGGTCAGCACGTTGGGCAGCAGATCGGGTGCCGAGCGCCAGCTGTCCAGCCGCAGCAGCATGGCATTGCCCGGCAGGTCCAGCAGCTGCTGGGCCGAGAACACGCGCGCGCCGCGGCGTGAAGTGCCGTACAGCGCCAGACGCGTGCCGTCGGCCTCGATGAACGAGGCCTCTTGGCTGCGCGTGAGCTGGCGGCCGATCAGGTCGGCCAGCATGTCCTGCAGCGAATAGGTGGCCAGCACATGGCCGGCCAGGTGGCCGCTGCGCACGATGGGCAGGCACAGGTCCATGACCTCCAGGCCGCGGCCGTCGGGCTGGGGCAGAAAGTAGCTGGTCGAGTACGCCGGGCCGTTGAAGCGCCGGGCCGTGGCGCAGCTCAGGCTCACGTCGGAGTGCGAGCCGTCGCGGCCCAGCTGCGCGAACACGGCGCCGCGGTAGGGCGTGTCGGCCTCGGCCTGCACCCGCAGCGCGGGGCTGCGCCACTCGATGCGCAGCAGCTCGCGGCGCTCGCGCAGCATGGCGGTGGCGCGCGCGTTCCAGTCCTCCAGGCTTGGGTCGGCCGCGTGCAGGGCCTGGAAGCTCTGGATGTTGCGCGCCAGCGCGGCGCGGATGTCGGTGACGGCATCGGCCGTGTCACGCTCGACCTTGTTCTGCACCTGGCTGGCTTCGTAGCGCCCGGCCAGCCAGACCAGCGTGACCAGCACGCCGACCACCAGCGCGATCAGCAGCGACCACAGCGACCAGCGTCGCCACATGGACTGCAGCCAGCGCCAGGGGTGCAGGGCGATCTCGACGCTCACAGCACGCGGTGCTCCAGCGCGGGCAGTTGCCGGCGCACCTGGGCCAGCCGCGCGGCGTCCAGCGTGGCCAGCACGCAGCCCTCGCCCTCGGCGCGCTCGTCCAGCACCTGGCCCCAGGGATCGACCAGCATGGTATGGCCCCAGGTGCGCCGGCCGTTCTCGTGCAGGCCGCCCTGTGCGGGCGCGCACACGTAGGCCAGGTTCTCGATGGCGCGGGCACGCAGCAGCGTCTCCCAGTGCGCCTGGCCGGTGGTGTGCGTGAAGGCGCTGGGCACCAGCAGCAGCTCGGCACCGGCCGCGGCGTAGTGGCGGTACAGCTCGGCAAAGCGCAGGTCGTAGCACACGCTCAGGCCCACGCGCCAGCGCCGGCCGTCGCGCGCCGTGATGTCGAGCAGCGCGGGCGCGTCGCCGCGCTCCAGCACGCGCGACTCGTCGAAGCGTTCGGTGCCGTTGTCGAAGCGGAACAGGTGGATCTTGTCGTAGCGCGCCACGCAAGCGCCCTGCGGGTCGAACACCAGCGAGGTGTTGCGCACGCGCGTGCCGTCGCCCACCGTGATCGGCAGCGTGCCGCCCACCAGCCACAGGCCCAGCTCGCGCGCGGCGTTGGCCAGGAAGGTCTGGATGCGCCCGTGGCCGAACGCCTCCTGGATCGCGAGCTTGTCGGTGTCGCGCGCGCCGAGCAGGCAGAAGTACTCGGGCAGCACGGCCAGCTCGGCGCCGGCCGCGGCGGCCTGCTCCAGCAGCGCACGGGCCTGGCCCAGGTTGTGGTCCAGGCGCGTGGACGAGACCATCTGCACGGCGGCGATCTTCATGGCGTGGCTCCTGCGGAGGGCGGCGTGCCGCCCTTGCGCTCTTCGGCGACCGCGGTCGGCCCGCTGCGCGCCACGCGCTCGATGCGCGGGTCGCTCCAGGTGCCGTCGATGTGGAACTGCTGCGTGGCCGCCTCCATGAGCGGGCGGCGCAGCAGCCACTGCGCGAGGAAGGTGCCCACGCCGATGGCCGGGTTGATCACGGTGGCCACCAGCGAGGCCGTGCCCGCGTTGATCTCGGGCACGACGACGACGCGGATGTCCTGCGTCTCCTGCGTGATGTCGGCGCTGCCGTCCAGCAGCACGGCGGCCGAGACACCCTTCATCTGCAGGTTGTTGGTGCTGGCCTTGCCGCGCGCGATGCGCACGTCGCCGCGGATGAAGTCGAACGCGAAGCCCTCGCTGAACAGGTCGCGGAAGTCCAGCGTCAGCCGCCTGGGCAGCGCCTGCAGGCTCAACACGCCGAGCAGCCGCGCGGCGCCGGCATCGGCCTTGAGGAACTGGCCGTTCTCCACGTCCAGGTGGAACTGGCCGCCCAGGCTGGCCTCGTCGAGCGACAGGGGCGAGCCGGTCCACGCCACCTGGCCCTCCATGCGGCCCGCGCCGCGGCGGAACACGCCGGGCATGGCCAGCCGCGCCAGCAGCGCGCCGGCGTCCTGGATGTCCAGCTTGAAATCCATGACCGTGCGCCGGGCCTGGCCGTTCGGGCCCGCGGCCCAGCTGCCGGATGCGAGGAAGTCGGCCTCGGGCATGGCCAGGTGCAGCTTGTTGAGCCGCCACTCGGCACCGCCGCGGTTCACGGCGTCCATCTCCAGGCGGCCCAGCTTCTTGCCGCGCAACTCGAAGTCCTCGATCACCACGTCCAGCGCCGGTACGGCCGAAGGCTGCTGGTCCAGCAGGGTCGTGACTTCGTCCTCGCTGCCCTGGGCGATGGCCAGCCGTGCGAGCCGTGCGTGCACGCGGCCCGATGCCGCATCGCCGCCCGCGCCGGCCCGGTACTCGACGTAGCCGTTGAGTTCATGCGCATCGACATTGGCGCGCCAGGTGCTGCCCTGGCGTGAGCCGCCGACGACCAGCTGGTGCAGGCTGCGCCCGCCGAAGCGCAGCTCGCCGGCACGCAGCGCGAAGCGGTCGGGCAGGAAAGCGCTGTCGCCGCCCGCCGCGCCCGCAGGGGCCGGCGCGGCCCCGGCCGCCGCGGGCGAGAGGTCGCCGAGCACGGCCTGCCAGGCGTCGACCGAGACCGTGTCCAGCCGCACGTTGGCCACGACGCCACTGGGCGGCAGCGGCGCCGTCTCGTCGGGCAGCAGGCCCAGGCCGATGGCGCCGCGCAGCACGCGCGGCTCGGTGCCGGACAGATCGCGCACGAACTGGGCCGACAGCAGCGGCCCGAGCTCCACGGCGAGCTGGTCCGTGCGCGGCGTGCCGGCCTGCGGCGCCAGCGCCACGCGCAGCGGCCAGGCCGTGTCGGCGGGCTTGGCCAGCGGCGCGGGCAGGTTCAAGGCCAGGCCCTGCAGGCTGCTGTCCAGATTGAAGGCCAGCGCGCCGTTCTGCATGGTCAGCGCTGCCGCATAGGCCGTGCCGCCCGTGGCCTGCTGCGCCAGCCGCGCCACCACGCCAAGCTCGCCGGCCTGGCGCAGGCCCTCGGCCGTGGCTTCGCCCTGCAGGCGCAGGTTCACGTCGTCGCCGCGCGAGCCGCCCTCCACGCGCGCGTCGCCGCCGAACACGCGGGTCTGCAGGCCGGCCAGCGTGAAGCCGGTCTCGCTGAAGTTCACGCTGCCGCGCGTGCGCGCCAGCAGCGAGGTGTCGGGCTGCATGCGCACGTCATTGCCGGGCAGCAGCACGCTGCCCTGCACCTTGCTGCGGGCCAGGTCCGCGAGCGGCAGCGCAAGCTGCAGCTTCAGGTCCGCCGCGCCCGTGGCCGTGGCCTGCGCCAGCGCGCCGCCCGTCATCTGCGCCAGCGGCGAGCTGCCGACCATGGCCAGCATCTCGGCCAGCGGGCCGCGGCCCTCGGCGCGCACCGCGACCTGGGCGTGGCCGAAGTCGGGGATGTCGGCCTCGGCCCTGGTGACCGCAAACCCCGGCAGGCCGGCAAGCTGGCCCTTGGCCTCGCGCACCTGCATGCCGTTGCGGTCGAACACGAGCCGGCCCGACAGCCGGGCCAGCGCGGGCCAGGGCAGCTCGCCGGCGTTCTGCAGCCGCGCCGGCACATAGGCGTAGACGACGTCCTGCACCTGGGCCGTGATGTTGAACTCGCCGAGCTTGGGGTTCTGGTAGGGGAAGTGCTCCAGGTCGCCCTTGACCTTGAACTGCACGCTGCTGGACTTGCCCTGCTGCACGGCATCGCGCACGTAGTGGCGCGCGTCGTCGCCCACCACCAGCGGCAGGTAGCGGTGCACGCGCGTGCCGTCGGCGCGTGTGAGCTTGCCGGCCAGGTCGAGCACGCCGGGGCCGTGCGGCTGGCCGTCGTCGGCAGGCGCGTCGCGGCTGGCCCAGCGCGCCTGCAGCTCCCCCGCGCCATCGGCATTGGCGAAGTGCGCGCTCGGCACGTGCACGGTGAGGCGAGCGCCCTGTCGCTGCCAGCGCAGCTCGGCGTCCAGGCTGTCCATGGGCACCAGCGGCTCTTCGAACACGCCCGGGAATTCCATGGCGCCCTGCGCGATCGACAGCGTGGCCTGGCCGCCGCCCTGGTTCAGGTCGAACGTGCCCGCGGCGCCGCGCAGGCCGGGCCGGCCGATCGGGTGCTGCATGTCGGGCCGCGCCGCAGGCAGGGCGCCGGCGGCGATCGCCAGATTCTGCACGCGGCCGCGCACGCGGTAGCTGGCCGGGGCCTCGATGCGGCCCGTCCAGCTCGCGTTGAGCTGTTCGACCTGGCCGCGCGGCGCGAATGCAGCCAGTTGTCCATGCGCCTCGGGCGACAGCGGCAGACGCCGCGCGACCTCGGCGAGCGCGCCCAGGTCAATGCGGTCGGCGCGCAGCTGGCCCTGGCCGGGCACGCGACTTTCGCCGCGCATGTAGGTCAGGAACACGTCGCCGCGGGGCCAGTCGACGCGGCCGTCCTCACCGTCGCGCAGTGCGAAGCGCAGCTGCTCTGTGGCCAGCTCCAGGCCACTGGCCAGCTGCTTGCCGGTCAGGCGGCCCTGCACGTGGTCGAAGGCCAGTGGCGCCAGGTCGGCGCCGAGGCGGGCGCTGGCGTCCTGCAGCGCCAGGTCGGCCGTGCCGCCCAGCACGTCGCCGTGCACGACGTCGGCCCACACGCGCAGCGCGCCGCGGCCGGCCAGCAGCTCGACGTCGTGGCCCGCGCCCAGGTCGACATGCGGGCGCAGCCGGGACAGGTCGATGCCGGGGAAGTCGGCATACACGGGCCCGTCCCACTCGCGCCAGTTGCCGCGCCGCGGGTTCAGGAGGGACTGGCGCATCGTGGCGCGCAGGCTGAAGCGCTCGCCCCATTCGGCCGGCGGTGTCGCGTCCAGCCGGATCAGGTGGCGCCGGCTGCCGTTGCGGATGACCAGGTCGGCCTGCTGCAGCTCGACCGGGTCGCTGCGCTGCTGCTCGTCGGTCCAGCGCACGGTGGCCTGGCGCACGGCCACTTCGCGCTGCGAGAACAGCCAGTCGCCGGCCCAGCCGTCGCCGCCCTGCGCGTCGCCCGAGATGTCGATGCCGGCCAGCAGGATGCGGCCTTCGGCCGTGCGACGCACGTCGAGCACGGGGCCGTCGATCACCAGTTGCTCGAAGCCCAGGCGCACCAGCGAACGCGGCGACAGCAGAGCCGATACACGTGCGAGGCGCAGGCCTTCGCGGCCCTGCGCGTCCAGCAGCACGACGTCGTTCAGTTCAAAGCTGGGGACCAGCCAGCCCGATGTGGCGCTGATCGAACCGATGCGCACGGGAGCCCCGAGCACGCGTGTGGCAGTGGCTTCCAGCTGCGGGCGGAACTCGGCGATTCGCGGCACAATCCAGCCGTGCAACGCCCCCCAGGCCATGCCCAAGACCAGCCACATGCCCAGCACAAGCCCCAAGACCCAGGGGGCCGCGATGGCCGCCAGCTTGAGAAGGCGTGAAGGACGTGGCGTCGGTTCTGTCATTGCAAGCTAGATGGCCAGGAATTATGACCCGCGACCTCGGCACCGGTTCCCCCCGCGTACGTGACCCTTTGTTCAGCCCCACTTCCCTGAATTCGATGGCCGACCCGGCCGCCGCACCGCTGGCCACATCGGGCGGCTCGCGCTTCGTGCAGCGCCTGCGCCGGCGCTATGCCAAGGAGCTCGCGCTGCTGGCCGAAGGCCCGCCGCGCCGCGCGCAGATGCGCGTCACGCTGCAGGCGCTGCGCGACCAAGGCCACACGACCAGTGCGGCCTTGCGCATGCTGCGCCAGCTGGTGATGGAACGCCTGGTGCACCTGGATTGCGACCGGCAGGCACCACTGGCCGTGGTCACCAGCGCGGTCACCGAGCTGGCCGAACTGGCGCTGGACGAAGCCGGCCAGGACGCCGAGCGCGAGCTGGACGCGCGCCACGGCAGGCCGCTGGCACCGGGCGGCGCACGCGCCAACCTGTGGGTCATCGGCATGGGCAAGCTGGGTGCGCGCGAGCTCAACGTGTCCAGCGACATCGACCTGATCTACGTCTACGACCACGACGGCGAGACGGCCGGCGACGCCGAGGGCCGCGGCCGCATCAGCAACCACGAGTACTTCGCGCGCGCCGTGAAGATCATCTATGGCCTGGTCGGCGACACGACCGAGCACGGCTTCGTGTTCCGTGTCGACCTGGCGCTGCGCCCGCATGGCAATTCCGGCCCGCCGGCCGTGTCGCTGAGCGCGCTGGAGGACTACCTGCAGTCGCAGGGCCGCGAGTGGGAACGCTTCGCCTGGCTCAAGAGCCGCGTGGTCGCGCCGCGCCGCTGCGTGGAAGACGGCGGCGCGCAGGACCTGCGCGGTGTGGTCCTGCCCTTCGTGTTCCGGCGCTACCTGGACTACAGCGTGTTCGACGCGCTGCGCGTGCTGCACCGGCAGATCCGCGAGCACGCCGCCA
This sequence comes from Pseudorhodoferax sp. Leaf267, assembly GCF_001422405.1. Taxonomy (GTDB): domain Bacteria; phylum Pseudomonadota; class Gammaproteobacteria; order Burkholderiales; family Burkholderiaceae_C; genus Pseudorhodoferax. The sequence goes on along the minus strand of NZ_LMMV01000025.1, from coordinate 346,518 downwards.
AGCGCGCGGCCGGCCACCCCGAGCGCGCCAACGACGTCAAGCTGTCGCGCGGCGGCATCCGCGAGATCGAGTTCACCGTGCAGCTGCTGCAGGTGGTGCGCGGCGGCCAATTCCCCGAGCTGCGCACGCGCTCCACGCTGGACGCTCTGCAGCGCCTGGCGCGCGCCGGCCTGATGCCGCAGACCACGGCCGACGCGCTGGCCGCAGCCTATGTGTTCCTGCGCCGCGTCGAGCACCGCATCCAGTACCTGGACGACCAGCAGACCCATGTGCTGCCCAGCGGCGACGACGACCTGGCCTGGATCGCCCACACCATGGGCTATGCGTCCTGCTGCGCGTTCCTGTCCGAGCTGGACCAGCACCGCGAGCTGGTCGCGCAGGAATTCGACATCCTGCTCGGCGGCAAGCCCGCCTGCACGGGCTGCCTCAACGGCGTGAAGCCGGCGCGCGGCGAGCGCCCCGGCGCGCCCGATCTGGACACCGTGCTGGACCGCCTGCCCGCTGCGTTCCGCACGCGCATCGGCACCTGGCGCGAGCACCCGCGCGTGCAGGCCCTGCGCGACGACAGCCGCGCGCGGCTGCTGCGCCTGGTGCAGCGCACGGCCGACTGGCTCAAGGAAGGCCAGCCCGACGAGGAGGCCGGCGAGCGCCGGCTGCAGGGCGCGATGCGTTGGGCCGACTGGGTCGAGCCGCTGCTGCGCCGTGAGAGCTACCTGGCCCTGCTGCTGGAGCGCCCTGCCATCCACGACCGCTTGCTGCGCCTGCTGAGCGCGGCACGCTGGCCCGCGCGCTATCTGCTGCGCCACCCCGGCGTGATCGACGAGCTGGCCTCCAACCTGATGCTGTCCGAGCGCTTCGCGGCCGAGGCTTTCGAGAACGAGCTCGAAGAGCGCCGCAAGTCGCTGGCCCGCACCGGCGAGGACGACGAGGAAGAGCTCTTGAACCTGCTGCGCCGCGCGCACCACGCCGAGCTGTTCCGCACGCTGGCGCGCGACGTGGAGGGCCGGCTCACGGTCGAACAGGTCGCCGACGACCTGTCGGCCCTGGCCGACGTGATGCTGCGCGTGACGGCGCGCTGGTGCTGGCAGCGCCTGAAGAGCGCGCACCGCGAGGAGCCGCAGTTCGCCATCATCGGCTACGGCAAATTGGGCGGCAAGGAGCTGGGCTACGGCAGCGACCTGGACATCGTGTTCGTCTACGAGGACGACGACGAGCGCGCGCCCGAGGCCTATGCCGCCTTCGTGCGCAAGATGATCAACTGGCTGACCGTGAAGACCAGCGAGGGCGACCTGTTTGAGATCGACACCGCGCTGCGGCCCAACGGCAATTCGGGCCTGCTGATCACCACCTTCGACGCCTACGCCAAGTACCAGCAGCGCCGCGGCAGCAACACCGCCTGGACCTGGGAGCACCAGGCCATGACGCGTGCGCGCTTCGTGGTCGGCATCGAGTCGCTGCGCCCGCGCTTCGACGCCGTGCGCAGCGCCGTGATCGCCGCGCCGCGCGATGCCGATGCGCTGCGCCAGGAGATCGTGGCCATGCGCGACAAGGTGCGCACGGCGCACCCGGTGCGCGGCGGCAAGTTCGACATCAAGCACAGCACGGGCGGCATGGTGGACGCCGAGTTCGCCGTGCAGTACCTGGTGCTGTCGCAGTCCGGCACGCACGAGGAGCTGATCGCCAATGTGGGCAACATCGCGCTGCTGCAGCGCGCCGAGGCTTGCGGCTTGCTGCCCGCAGGCAGCGGCCAGGCCGCGGCCGATGCCTACCGCGAGCTGCGCCATGTGCAGCACCAGGCGCGGCTCGACGAAGCGCCGACGCAGTTCATGCCGCCCGCGCTGCAGGCCGAGCGCGACGCGGTGCTGGCCGTGTGGCGGGCGGTGTTCGGCTAGCAGGCCGCCGACGGCCCCGCGCCGTCAGCGGTACTGCGCCGCCGTGATGAATTGCCCGAAGCTCTCGCACCAGACGATCACGGCCGCATGGCGCGCCACGTCGATGGCCTCGGGCACCGGCACGACGAAGTTGTCGAAGGTGCGCACGTCGCCCACGCGCACCATCTGCGGCTTGAGCCGCAGGAAGTCGGCCTCGGTCTCGACGAACACGGGAGACAGGTACAGCTTGTAGTCGGGCCCCGGTGCCAGGCGGCCGGCCAGCGCGATGCTGCGCGGCCCCACGGAGACCGTGCCCTCGCCCCAGTGCAGCGCATCGCTGTCGCGCAGGTCGCGCCGGAACTGCGCCTGCCAGCGCGCGCCCCGGGCCTGCGCAGCGACCTCCTCCGCGCTCGGGGCGGGCGGCGCCGTCAGCACCGGCAGAACGTACACGCCCAGGCTGAAGCCGAGCGTCAGCACCAGCAGGTGCGAGAGCAGCAGCAGCGCGAAGCGGGGGGCACGGCGCATGGGGCAACGACGGTGGTCAGTCGGCCTCCATTCTGATCACGCGCAGCGCCGCTGCCAAGCCGGCGCAGGGCCGCGGCGCGCGCTCAGAACGGCGCGCCGTCGTCGTCCTGGGCGGCAGGCTCCTGCGCGGCACTGGCGGCGGCGGGGCTCTTCGCCAGCAGGTTCATGACCTGCTTGCGCAGCGCCGCGTTCTCGGCCGTCAGCATCTTCACGCGGGCACGCAGCGACTCGATGGTGTCTTCGCCACTGTCCTGCGGCGCTTGCTCGCCAGCATCGCCGGCCGGCTTTTTCCTGGTCGATTCGCGCACACGCTTGGCGGCCTGCTTGAGCTCGTCCTTGCCGGCGGCGGCGGCGGCGGCCTGCTCCTCGACCGGCAGGCTGGCCACGGCGGCCGCGGCATTGATCGAGATGTCGCCCGCGCGCACGGCGGCCACCACCTCCGGCGCGGCCTGCTTGTGGATCTTCTCGATCATCACGGCCTGGCTGTTGCTGATGCGCGCGGCCTTGGCCAGCGCCTCGCGCGTGTTCAGCCATTCGCCGGGCGGCGCCTCGGCGGCCGGTGGCGCAGCGGCCGGCGCGGCCTCGCGCTGGGCACGCCGCGCGGCCACGATCTCGCGCTTGCGCAACGCCAGCACGCCGCGCTGGAAGTCCGACACGCTGCGCCGGCCCAGGTGCTGGTCGATCATCCACAGGTGCACGTCCTCGATGGACGTGAAGCGCGTGTTCTGCACTGTCTGGAACGGCAGGCCGTGTGCCTTGCAGATGCCGTAGCGGTTGTGCCCGTCCACCAGCACGTCGCCCCACAAGACCAGCGCATCGCGGCAGCCCTCGGCCAGGATGCTGCGCTCCAGCGCTTCGTGTTCGTCCGGGGTCAGAGGATCGATGTAGGCCTTGAGTTCTTCGTTGACGACGATGTCCATGGGGGTGCGGGGATGGGGAGCGGTGGAAAGGGGGCGGATTCTAGAGGCGGGGTCGGGGCGGGCCACCCTATAGTCGGATCCGGCCTTGATGCAGGAGAGACCGCCATGCAGGAGTACTACGCAGCACGCGCCCCCGAATACGACCGGATCTATGCCAAGCCGGAGCGGCAGGCCGACCTGCGGCAGATGGAGGCATGGCTTGCCACCGTGTTCGCCTGGCGCAAGGTATTGGAGATCGCCTGCGGCACCGGCTACTGGACCCAGTTCTACGCGCCTGCAGCGGCGAGCGTCGTGGCACTGGACAGTGCACCGCAGACCCTGCGCATCGCGCAGGGCCGCGTGCCGCGAAACGTTCGCCTCGTGCAGGGCGACGCGTTCCACCTGCCCCGCTTCGAAGAAAAGTTCGACGGCGCCTTCGCCGGCTTCTGGTGGTCGCACATTGCGCTGGACCGGACTGCCGGATTCCTGCACGGTCTGCACGCCGCGCTGCAGCCCGGCGCCAGGGTCGTGTTGATGGACAACCGTTTCGTGGCAGGCAGCAGCACGCCGATTGCCGAGCGCGACGAGGCCGGCAACACCTACCAGCAGCGCCCCCTGGCGGACGGCTCGGTGCATCGGATCCTCAAGAACTTTCCTTCACGCTCCGAGTTGCTGGCCGCGGTGGAACCGGATGCGGCCACCAGCGCTTATCGGGAGTGGGAGCACTTCTGGGCCTTGGACTACACGCTGCGCGCCTGACGCCATGGCACGCGCAATGGACCGCACGCTCTGCTGGGCACCGCTGTGGAACCCCGCGCAGCTCGGCATCGGCCTCGAACACCTGCTGTTGACCGCGTCGTCCGCCGACAGCATCGTCCTGGCCATCGACGAAGAACGCGGCCCGTTCCGCCTGGCCTACCGGCTCCACTGGACCGACACCTGGCAACTGCGCAGCGCCACGTTCGACCTCACCCTGGGCCACACCACCCGCTCACGTCAGTTGCGCACCGACGGCCTGGGCCACTGGCACGACGCGCAAGGCGATGCGCTGCCCGACCTGGACGGCTGCCTGGACATCGACATCTGGCCCACGCCGTTCACGAACAGCTTTCCGATCCGGCGCGCGCCGCTGGCGGTCGGTGAACGCAGCGAGTTTCGCATGGCCTGGGTGTTCGGGCCGGACCTGACGGTGAAGGCGCAGGCCCAGGCTTACACGCGGCTGGCCGAGCGGCTGTACCGCTTCGAAACCCTGGACGGCTCGGGCTTCCAGGCCGATCTGCCCGTCGATGCGGACGGCATCGTGCTGGACTACCCGGGCCTGTTCCAGCGCGTGCATGCCGGCCATTGACCCTGCTCCCTTCCCCGCCAACTTCAATCAAACGTTTGATGTCCGTGGTGTAATGCGCCGGCCATGCGCCCGCCATCTGCCACCCCCACCCCACGCCGCGCCCGCAGCGACGGCCAGCAGGCGCGCCAGCATCTGCTGCTGACCGCGCTCGCACTGTTTGCCGACAAGGGCTTCGCCAAGACCTCCACGCGCGAGATCGCGCTGGCGGCCGGGGCCAACATCGCGGCCATCCGCTACTACTTCGGCGACAAGGCCGGGCTGTACGCGGCCTGCTTCGCCGAGCCCATGGGGGGCAATGCGGGCGATCTCACACACCTGTACGACGCGCCCGACCTGCCCGTGCAGGAGGCGCTGCGCCTGTTTCTCACCACCTACGTGCAACCGCTCAAGCAGGGCGAGGTCGTGCGCCAGTGCATGCGCCTGCACCTGCGCGAGATGCTGGAGCCCACGGGCCAGTGGGCCGAAGAACTGGAGCGCGACATCAAGGGCCCGCACCTGGTGCTGGTGGCCATCCTGAGCCGGCACCTGGGCAACAGGGCCGACGACGACATCCACCGGCTGGCGCTGTCCATCACAGGCCTGGCGATGCAGCTGTTCGTGATGCGCGACTGCGTGGACGCGATCCGGCCCTCGCTGTTCCGCGGCGCCGCCAGCATCGACCGCTGGGCCGAGCGCCTCGTGGGCTATGCGCTGGCCATGGTCGAGGCCGAAGCGCTGCGCCGCGCAGCCCCATCTTCCCGATGAACACCATGACTGCTTCCTCCCTCGTGCGCCGCCTGGGCCTGGCCGCGCTGCCGCTGGTGCTGGCCGCCTGCGGCATCACACGGCCACCAGCTGTGGTCGATGCGCCCGTGCCCGCGCAATGGCAGACGCCGCTGGCCGCAGCCCGCCCGCATGCGGGCGCACTGCCCGTGCTGGCCGACTGGTGGCGCCAGGCCGGCGACCCGGTGCTCGATGCGCTGATCGAGGCGGCGCAGACGGCCAGCCCGACGGTGGCCAGCGCTGCCGCGCGCATTGTGGAGGCGCGCGCGGCGCGCGTGCAGGCCGGCGCGGCGATGGCTCCGACGCTGGACGGCACGCTGGCGCTGAGCCGCGGCAACACGCTGTCGGGCGGTGTGTCCGGCGGCAGCGGCTCGGCGTCCCTGCCCGCCTTCACCAATGCCCAGGCCGGGCTGCAGGCCGGCTGGGAGATCGACCTGTTCGGCGGCCTGGCCGCCAGCCGCGATGCCGCCAGCGCGCGGCTGGACGCGAGCCAGGCGCAGTGGCACGACGCGCGCGTCTCGGTGGCCGCCGAGACCGCGAACACCTATTTCAGCGAACGCGCCTGCGCGCGCCAGCTGGAAGTGGCGGGCGCGGACGCCCGCTCGCGCCGAGAGAGCGCACGCCTCACCGACCTCTCGGCCAAGGCCGGCTTCACCGCACCGGCCGATGCGGCGCTGGCCCGCGCCAGCGCGGCCGATGCCTCGGCCCGGCTCACGCAGCAGCGCACGCAATGCGCGCTGCAGCGCCAGGCCCTGGTCGCGCTGACGGGCTGGGACGCGCCCGCGCTGGCCCACCAGCTGGACACACGCCCGACCGACCTGGCCCTGCCCGCGCTGCAGGCCGTGGACAGCGTGCCGGCCCGTGCGCTGGCGCAGCGGCCCGATGTCTACGCGGCCGAGTTGGCCGTGGCCGCCGCGAGTGCCGACACCGGCGCGGCGCAGGCGCAGCGCTACCCGCGCCTGTCCTTGTCCGGAAACATCGCGGTGCTCAACGTGCGCGGCGGCGGCGCCAACGAGACCTTGAAGAGCTGGAGCATCGGCCCGCTGCAGCTCACCTTGCCCATCTTCGACGGCGGCACGCGCGCCGCGAATGCCGAGGCCGCGCAGGCGCGCTACGACGAGGCCGTGGCGCTGTACCGCGCCAAGGTGCGCGCGGGCGTGCGCGAGGTCGAGGAGGCCTTGCTCCGGCTGCAGGACAGCGACCTGCGCGCGGGCGATGCCGACAGCGCCGTACGCGACTACCAGGCCTCGTTCGACGCCACGCAGTCTCGCTACGACGGCGGCCTGGCCAGCCTGTTCGACCTGGAAGACGCACGCCGCACGCTGTTCGCCGCGCAGACCGCGCGCGTGGCGCTGCAGCGCGAGCGCGCCGAGGCCTGGGTGGCGCTGTACCGCGCGCTCGGCGGCGGCTGGACGCGCCCGCAAGACCCCGCTGTGGCGGCCCGCCCCACTCCTTCAACGCCCCGCCCCTGAGGCGCGCGGCCTGTTCACCATGACCCGATCCCAACGCACCGTTCTCATCGTCCTGGCCGTGCTCGCACTCGTCGCGGCCGGCTACTGGTTCACGCGACCGGCCGCAGCGCCCGCGGCACCAGCCGATTCCAAGGCGGCCGAGGCCCAGCCGCGCCCCGCGCTGACCGTGACCGTGGCCACGCCCGAGCCGGCCGAGCTGGCCGTCACGCTCTCGGCCAACGGCAACATCGCGCCCTGGCAGGAGGCCAGCGTGGGATCGGAGTCCAACGGCCTGCGCCTGGCGGACGTGCGCGTGAACGTGGGCGACCGCGTAAAGAAGGGCCAGGTGCTGGCGACCTTCTCGCCCGAGACCATCAATGCCGACGTGGCCCAGGCCAGGGCCGCGCTGGCCGAGGCCCGCGCCACGGCCGCCGACGCCGCCGGCAACGCCGCGCGGGCGCGCACGCTGGAGAAGACCGGCGCGCTGAGCCAGCAGCAGATCAACCAGTACCAGACCGCCGAGCAGACCGCGCAGGCGCGGGTGGAAGCGGCCCAGGCCGTGCTGGCCGCGCAGCAGGTGCGCGGACGCAATACGCAGGTATTGGCGCCAGACGACGGCGTGATCTCCGCGCGCACGGCCACGGTGGGCAGCGTGGTGTCCGCCGGCACCGAGCTGTTCCGCCTGATCCGCCAGGGCCGGCTGGAATGGCGCGCCGAAGTCAGCTCGTCCGAGCTGGGCCAGCTGGCCGTGGGCATGCCGGCCCTGGTGACGGCGCCGGGCGGCGCGCAGGTGCAGGGCAGGCTGCGCAGCATCGCGCCCACGGTGGACCCACAGACGCGCAATGCGCTGGTGTACGTGGACATTCCGGGCGTGCAGAACAACGCGGGGATCAAGGCCGGCATGTTCGCGCGCGGTGAGTTTGCGATTGGCAAGAGCAACGCGCTCACGGTGCCGCAGGCCGCCGTGGTGCCACGCGACGGCTTCAATACCGTGCTGGTGCTGCAGAGCGACAACCGCGTGCGGCTGACCAAGGTGCAGGCCGGCCGCCGCGTGGGCGACCGCATCGAGGTCACGGGCGAGCTGCCGGCCGATGCGCGCGTGGTGATCGCGGGCGCGGGCTTTTTGAACGACGGCGACCTGGTGCGTGTGTCGGGCACGGCCGATGCCGCGGCCACGGCCAAGTAAGGACCACGCGCCATGAACATTTCCGCCTGGTCGATCAAGAACCCCATTCCGGCGGCCATGCTGTTCGTGCTGCTGACGCTGGCCGGCCTGTTCGCCTTCAAGTCCATGAAGGTGCAGAACTTTCCGGACATGGACCTGCCGGTCGTCATCGTCACGGCCGCGCTGCCCGGTGCCTCACCGGGCCAGCTGGAGAACGACGTGGCGCGCAAGATCGAGAACTCGATCGCCACACTGCAGGGGCTCAAACACATCACCAGCACGCTGACCGATGGCTCGGCCACCATCGCGGCCGAATTCGTGCTGGAAAAGCCGATCCAGGAAGCCGTGGACGACGTGCGCTCGGCCGTGAGCCGCGTGCGCTCGGACATGCCGGCCGACCTGCGCGACCCCATCATCACCAAGCTGGACCTGGCGGCCCAGCCCATCCTGGCGTTCGCCATTGCGTCGGACCGCATGGACGACGAGGCGCTGTCCTGGTTCGTCGACGACACCATCGCGCGCCGCCTGCTGGCCGTGACCGGCGTGGGCGGCGTCACGCGTGTGGGCGGTGTCACGCGCGAGGTGCGCGTGGCGCTGGACCCGGCGCGGCTGCAGGCGCTGAACGCCACGGCGGCCGACGTGTCGCGCCAGCTGCGCATGGTGCAGCAGGAGAGCGCGGGCGGCCGTACCGACCTGGGCAGTGGCGAGCAGCCCGTGCGCACGATTGCCACCGTGGCCTCGGCCGACGAGTTGCGGCGCATCCAGATCCCGCTGGCCGACGGCCGGCGCATCCGGCTCGACGAGGTGGCCACCATCGAGGACACGGTGGCCGAGCGCCGCGCCACCGCCATCCTGAACGGCCAGCAGGTGGTTGGCTTCGAGATCTCGCGTTCGCGCGGCGCCAGCGAGGTGGAGGTGGGCGCGGCCGTGGAGAAGGTGCTGGCCAAACTGCAGGCCGAGCATCCGGACCTGAAACTCACGCGCACGCTGGACTTCGTGAAGATCGCGTCCGAGGAGTACGACGCCTCGATGAAGCTGCTGTACGAGGGCGCGATCCTGGCCGTGCTCGTGGTCTGGCTGTTCCTGCGCGACTGGCGCGCGACCATCGTGTCGGCCGTGGCGTTGCCGCTGTCGGTCATCCCGGCCTTCATCGGCATGTACTGGCTGGGCTTTTCGATCAACATCATCACGCTGCTGGCGCTGTCGCTGGTGGTGGGCATCCTCGTGGACGACGCGATCGTCGAGGTGGAGAACATCGTGCGCCACCTGCGCATGGGCAAGTCGCCCCAGCAGGCGGCGATGGAGGCGGCCGAGGAGATCGGCCTGGCCGTGGTGGCCACCACCTTCTCGCTGATCGCGGTCTTCCTGCCCACGGCCTTCATGAGCGGCGTGGTCGGGCGCTTCTTCAAGCAGTTCGGCTGGACTGCGGCGCTGGCGGTGTTCGCCTCGCTCGTCGTGGCGCGGCTGCTCACGCCCATGATGGCGGCCTACATGCTCAAACCCCTGGTGGCGCAGGAGAAGGAGCCGCGCTGGCAGGAGCGCTACATGGTGGCGGCGCGCTGGTGCCTCAAGCACCGCGTGCTGACCATGGTCGGCGCCACGCTGTTCTTCTTCGGCTCGCTGGCGCTGATCCCGCTCTTGCCCTCGGGCTTCATCCCGGCCGACGACAACACGCAGACCCAGGTGCGCGTGGAGCTGCCGCCCGGCAGCCGGCTCGACCAGACCATGGCGGCGGCCGAGCAGGTGCGCCAGCGGCTGCTCAAGATCGACCACATCGGCGACATCTACACGGCGATCGGCGCGGGCAGCGCGGGGGCCGACCCGTTCTCAGGCAGCTTCGTGGAGGCGCGCAAGGCCACGCTCACGCTGCAGCTCGCGCCGCGCGGCACGCGGCCCAGGAAGCAGGTGATCGAGCAGCAGATCCGCACCGCGCTGGAAGACCTGCCGGGCATGCGCTTCGGCGTGGGCCTGGGCGGCTCGAACGACAAGTACGTGCTGGCCCTGTCCAGCCAGGACCCGCATGCGCTGCGCCAGGCCGCGACCAACGTGGAGCGCGAACTGCGCACCATCCCCGGCATCGGCAACGTGACCTCCACCTCCAGCCTGGTGCGGCCCGAGATCGTTGTGCGGCCCGACTTCGCACGCGCCGCCGACCTGGGCGTGACGAGTGCCGCGATCGCCGACACGCTGCGCGTGGCGACCATGGGCGACTACGACAACAACCTGCCCAAGCTGAACCTGGCCGAGCGCCAGGTGCCCATCATGGTCAAGCTGCGCGACGACGCGCGCAAGGACCTGGCCCTGCTCGAACGCCTGGCCGTGCCGGGCGCGCGCGGGCCGGTGCGCCTGGGCGAGGTGGCCACGCTGGAGCTGGCCGGCGGCCCGGCCGTGATCACGCGCTACGACCGCGCGCGCAACGTGAACTTCGAGATCGAGCTGTCCACGCGCGGCCTGAACGACGTGACCGAGGCCGTGAAGCTGCTGCCCGCCGTGAAGAACCTGCCGCCCAGCGTGCGCACCATCGACGTGGGCGACGCCGAGGCCATGGCCGAGCTGTTCACGGGCTTCGGCCTGGCGATGCTGACCGGCGTGGTCTGCATCTACATCGTGCTGGTGCTGCTGTTCAAGGACTTCCTGCAGCCGGCCACCATCCTGGCTGCGCTGCCCCTGTCGCTGGGCGGCGCGTTCGTGGCGCTGATGGTGGCGGACAAGAGCTTCTCGATGCCGTCCCTGATCGGGCTCATCATGCTGATGGGCGTGGCGACCAAGAACTCCATCCTGCTCGTGGAATACGCCATCGTGGCGCGGCGCGACCATGGCATGACGCGCTGGGAGGCGCTGCTCGACGCCTGCCACAAGCGCGCGCGGCCCATCATCATGACGACGCTGGCCATGGGCGCGGGCATGCTGCCGATCGCCGTGGGCTGGGGCGCGGCGGACGCGAGCTTCCGCTCGCCCATGGCCACGGCCGTGATCGGCGGGCTGATCACCTCCACGGTGCTGAGCCTGCTGGTGGTGCCGGCCGTGTTCACCTACGTGGACGATTTCGAGCAGTGGGTGCGGCGCATGGTGCGCAAGGCGCGTGGCACGCCACAGGCGGCCGAGGCCGTGCCACACTGAACGCGTGAACCGCACCTCCTGGTCCTGGCCCACCCTGTGCCTGCTGCTGGCAGCGGGCAGCATCGCGGCCTGGTGGGCACGCAACCCGGTGGGCTGGGAATGGTGGCGCGAGGATTGGTCCGACGCGGCCAGCTGGTGGACGGCTGCCCTGGTCCACCGCTCGCCGGCCCACGGCCTGGCCAACCTGCTGGCGCTGGGCGCGCTCGCCGTGCTGGGCCATTCGCTGCGCGTGCCGCGCGCCCAGGTACTGGCGCTGGTGGTGGCCTGGCCGCTGTCCACGTTGGGGCTGGTGCTGTTCCCGCAGATCGGGCGCTATGCCGGCCTGTCGGGCGTGCTGCATGCGGCCGTGGCCGTGCTGGTCGTGCACTGCGCCATGGCGCGTGATCTAAAGGCCTGGGCCGCGCTGCTGGGCGCCGGGCTGGGGCTCAAGCTGGTGGCCGAGGCAGCCTGGCGCCAGCCGCTGGTGTTCGAGCCGGAATGGGGCTTTGCCGTGGCCACTGGCGCACACCTGACAGGCGCGCTGGCCGGGGCGCTGTGCGCGCTGCTGGCCTACGGGGCCTGCCGGATCTTCTGCACGAGCGCCGTCGTCGAATAGCCGTCGACGAAGGGGATCGCCAGCGCGCGGCCGCCCCAGCTGCGCACCAGCGCGGTCTCGGCCAGCTTGTCCATGTCGTAGTCGCCGCCCTTGACGAGGATGTCGGGCCGCAGCGCGGCGATGAGCTGCTGCGGCGTGTCCTCGTCGAACCAGGTCACCAGGTCCACATCGCCCAGCGCGGCCATCAGCACGGCGCGGTCGGCCTCGGCATTCATGGGCCGGTCCGGCCCCTTGCCCAGGCGGCGTGCCGAGGCATCGCTGTTCAGCGCCACGACCAGGCTGGCGCCCAGCGCCCGGGCCTGGGCCAGGTAGGTCGCGTGGCCGCGGTGCAGGATGTCGAACACGCCGTTGGTGAACACCCAGGGGCGTGGCAGGGCCGCCAGGCGCGCGGGCAGGTCGGCGCGCGCGCAGATCTTGGCGAGGAAGGTGGGCGGAGCGAAATCGTGCATGGCGGCAGGTGACGTTCTAGACTGGCGGCGATTGTGACCCCCAGCCCCGCATGACCCTGGACCTGTTCGAACCGCCCGCACGCGAAGCCTTGTCGGAAGCGGCCTGGCTGCTGCGCGGCTTTGCGTTGCCGCATGTGGACGCTTTGCTGGCCGCCATCGCCGACGTGGCGCGCGCCGCCCCGTTTCGCCAGATGCAGACGCCGGGCGGCTTCACGATGTCGGTGGCGCTGACCAACTGCGGCGCCTTGGGCTGGACCACGGACCGGCGCGGCTACCGCTACGCCAGCGCCGATCCACAGACCGGCCAGCCCTGGCCGCCCATGCCGGCCGTGTTCACCCGGCTCGCGCGCGACGCGGCCAAGGCGGCGGGCTTCCCGGGCTTTGCGCCCGACGCCTGCCTCGTCAACCGCTACGCGCCGGGCGCGCGGCTGTCGCTGCACCAGGACCGGGACGAGCGCGACTACGGCGCCCCCATCGTCTCGGTGTCGCTGGGCATGGACGCCACCTTCTTGTGGGGCGGCCATGCGCGCGGCGACCGCGCGCTGCGTGTGCCGCTTGTGCATGGCGACGTGGTGGTCTGGGGCGGCGCCGACCGGCTGCGCTACCACGGCGTACTTCCGCTGAAGGACCGTCCCCATGCGCTGCTGGGCGCGCAGCGGCTGAACCTGACGCTGCGCAAGGCTGGCTGAGCCAGCGGCCCGAACAGCGGGGCCTTTTCCCTTTATTTGCTGAAGTCCGGCTGGGTGCCGCCTCGGATAATCGCCGCAACCATGAACCTCGTTCCCGTCGACATCGCCACGATCCGCATGGGCCAGCCCCTGCCCTTCGAGCTGCGGACCGAACGCGGCGTGCTGCTTGCGCAGCGTGGCTATGTCATCCATTCGCGCGACGAGATCACCTACTGGACCTCGCGCGGCATGACGCTGTGCGTGGACATGGACGCCAGCGACGACCGCCAGCGTGCCTACGTCGGCAAGCTGCACAACATGCTGCGCAGCGAGCGCACGCTGGGCGAGATCCAGAACGTGCAGATCGCACCCGAGGACCTGTTCTCCCGCGCCCGCCCCGAAAAGCCGCCGCGGCCCGACTGGCTGGAATTGCAGGCGCGCGCCCATGCGCTGCTGCGCGATGTGGGCAGCGAGAACTTCCTGCTGCGGCTGGACAGGCTGTATGCCGAGCTCCGGGAGCTGGTGCAGCACCACCCGGACGCAACACTGTTCGCGCTGATCCACCTGTCGGCCACCGAACTGCGCATGTACAGCGCCACGCACGCGATGCTGGTCTACGTGGTCTGCAGCCTGGCCGCGCGCGACGTGCTGCAGTGGCCCGAGGAGCTGGACGAGACGCTGGGCAAGGCCGCGCTGACCATGAACATCAGCATGACGGCGTTGCAGGACCAGCTGGCCGTGCAGACCCAGGCGCTGACCAGCGAGCAGATCGATGCCATCGAGCGCCATGCGCAGCGCTCGTTCGCCAGCCTGCTGGAGCTGGGCGTGACCGACGAGCGCTGGCTGCTGGCCGTGCGTCACCACCATGACCGCGCGCCCGGCCCGCTGGCGGACAAGAAGCCGGCACTGCGCATCGCGCGGCTGATCCAGCGCGCCGACATGTTCACGAGCCGGCTGGCACCGCGTGTGTCGCGCACGCCGATGTCGACCTCGGCCGCGATGCAGGGCTGCTACTTCGACGAGGAGCACCAGGTCGACGATGCCGGCGCGGCGCTGATCAAGGCAGTCGGCGTGTACTCACCGGGGCTGTACGTGCGGCTGGCCAGCAACGAGCTGGCCGTGGTGATCCAGCGCGGCAAGAACACCAGCACCCCAAAAGTGGCCGTGGTCGTGAACCGTGCCGGCATGCCGACGGGCGAGATGATCATCCGGGACACCGGCCTGCCGGGCTACAAGATCACGGCCAGCGTGCCGCAGCGCGACGTGAAGGTCCAGGTGTCGCTGGACCGGGTGCTGGCGCTGATCTGAAGGCGCGCGCTCAGGCTGCAGCCGGCGCCTGGCCTTCGCGGCCGATTTCCTTGCGGTAGCGGTTCAGCTCCTGCACGGTCTTGAAACTGCGGTCCATCAGCAGGCTCAGGTTGTGCAGGATGCGGTCGACGACCTTGCCTTCCCAGACAGCGTCGAACTTGATCTGTTCGTCCAGCCAGTGCTCCAGCCACTCGGGGTTGGGCAGGCGCGACTGGATGGTGTCACGCGGGAACAGGCTTTCGTTCACATGCAGGTTGGTCGGGTGCAGCGCCTGCGCCGTGCGGCGCGCGCTGGCCATCAGCACGCCGACCTTGGTGAAGGCCGTGCGGGCCTCGTTGCCCACGTTCTGGATGGCGCGCTTCATGTAGCGCAGGTAGGCGCCGCCGTGGCGCGCCTCGTCCTGGCTCAACTTGCTGTAGATGTTCTTGATGACCGGCTCGGTGTGCCATTCGCTGGCGCGCCGGTACCAGTGGTTGAGCCGGATCTCGCCACAGAAATGCAGCATCAGCGTCTCCAGCGCAGGGGCCGGATCGAACTCGAAGCGCACCTCGTGCAGCTCGTCCTCGGTGGGCACGAGCTCGGGGCGGAAGCGGCGCAGGTATTCCATCAGCACCAGCGAGTGCTTCTGCTCCTCGAAGAACCACACCGAGATGAAGGCCGAGAAGTCGCTGTCGTGGATGTTGTCGCGCAGGAACATCTCGGTGGCCGGCAGCGCCGACCACTCGGTGATTGCGTTCATCTTGATCGTTTGCGCCTGCTCGTCGGACAAGAGGGACGCGTCGAACTGGCTCCACGGCACATCGTGTTCCATGTTCCAGCGCACGGCTTCGAGTTGTCGGAAGAGTTCGGGATACAGCATGGCGGTGTCAGGATGAAGACCTGCATTCTAGGCAGGGCATTGTGCGCGCCCTAGCAAAACCCTTGCCGCGCGCGGGCCGGCGCAGCTTCACATTTATTTACCGGCAGCGGCGCCGGCGGGCTGGAACTTCCGGCCGGAAACGGGCCTCCATGTGGGGGCGGTGCCTGGTGCCGCCAACAGTTTTCGCTGCGAAGCCTTCCGGCCCCCTCTGTGTGGCGCGGTTGCAATCCCGGGGTGGTTCTCCTCCTCCTCCCTCCCCCCTCGTTCCCCCCGGGGCGCTTCGCAGCCTTTCGTCTTGCACCCTTCCACGCCGGAGAAGGCGTGCTCAAGCGGTGGGTTGCGTGTCCTGGAAGCTCTGGCGCTGCATGAGCTTGTCCTGCAGACGCGCCAGGTTCGGGTGCGTGTTGCGCCAGGCAATGTCGGGGAAACGGAATTCCAGCCAGCCCAGTGCGCAGCCGACCGCGATGTCGGACAGGCTCAGGTGGATGCCGCTGCAATAGGCCTTGTCGCCCAGGCCCTGGCTGATGGCCTTGAGCCCGGTCGTGATCTTGCCGAGCTGGCGGTCGATCCAGGCCTGGCTGCGCTCGCTGTCGGCGCGGTGCACCCAGGTGGCTTCCATGCGGGCCAGCAGGCCGGCGTCCATGACGCCATCGGCCAGTGCTTCCCAGGTCTTGACCTCGGCGCGCTCACGGCCCTGGGTGGGGATCAACCGGCCCACGGGCGACAGCGTGTCCAGGTACTCCACGATCACGCGCGAATCGAACACCGCCTCGCCGCCTTCCATGACCAGGCAGGGCACCTTGCCCAGGGGGTTGGAGCTGGAGATCGTGGTCGCATCGGCCCAGACGTCCTCGCGGATGAACTGGTAGTCCAGCTTTTTCTCGGCCATGACGATGCGCACCTTGCGCACATAAGGGCTGGTCAGAGATCCGATCAATTTCATGGGCATGGGTCTTGGAAACCGCCTGGGCGGAAAGCCCCGGTCCAAACGATTCTAGGCGCCGGGCTCCGACCCCGGCTGGGCGTGGTGCGCAACCTACAATCCCGCCCCATGAGCTTCTCGACGATATCCGCGCTGTCCCCGCTGGACGGCCGCTACGCAGCCAAACTCACGGCCCTGCGCCCTTTGATGAGCGAACACGGCTTCATGCACCGCCGCGTGCAGGTCGAGATCGCCTGGTTCATCGCGCTCAGCGATGCCGGCTTCGAGGAATTCAAGCCGCTGAGCCCGGGCGCGCGCACCTACCTGCTGGGCCTGGTGAAGAACTTCAGCGAAGCCGATGCGCAGGCGATCAAGCAGGAAGAGAAGATCACCAACCACGACGTGAAGGCCGTGGAGTACTGGATCAAGTCCAAGTTCGAGGCCCGGCCCGAGCTCATGGCGGCCAAGGAGTTCGTGCACTTCGCCTGCACCAGCGAAGACATCAACAACACCAGCCATGCATTGCAGCTCAAGGCCGCGCGCGGCACGGTGCTGTTGCCGGCGCTGGACGGCATCATCGCCAAGCTGCGCGAGATGGCGCTGGCCTTTGCGGACGTGCCCATGCTGGCGCGCACCCATGGCCAGACGGCCAGCCCGACCACGGTCGGCAAGGAAGTGGCCAACGTGCTCAAGCGCCTGGAAAAGGCCCGTGCCAACATCGCCGGCGTGGCCTTGCTGGCGAAGATGAACGGCGCCGTCGGCAACTACAACGCGCACCTGTCGGCCTGGCCCGACTTCGACTGGGAAGCCTTCAGCCGCAAGGTCATCGAGACGCCCGAGCCGCTGGGCCTGGGCATCACCTTCCAGCCGTTCAGCATCCAGATCGAGCCGCACGACTACATGGCCGAGCTGTTCGATTCCGTGGCCCGTGCCAACACCATCCTCATCGACTGGTCGCGCGACGTCTGGGGCTACATCAGCCTGGGCTACTTCAAGCAGCGGCTCAAGGAAGGCGAGATCGGCTCGTCGACGATGCCGCACAAGGTCAATCCGATCGACTTCGAGAACGCCGAGGGCAACCTGGGCCTGGCCAATGCCATGCTGCGCCACCTGAGCGACAAGCTGCCGATCAGCCGCTGGCAGCGCGACCTGACGGACTCCACCGTGCTGCGCAACATGGGCGTGGCGCTGGGCTACGCGGTGCTGGCCTACCAGTCGCTGATGACCGGCATGGGCAAGCTCGAACTGAACCGCGAGGCACTGGCCGCCGACCTGGACCAGTCCTGGGAAGTGCTGGCCGAGCCGATCCAGACCGTGATGCGCCGCTATGGCGTGCAGGGTGCCTACGAAGCGCTGAAGGCCGCCACGCGCGGCAAGACCGTGACGGCCGACGACCTGCACGGGCTTATCCGCTCGCTGGAGATCCCCGACGCCGAGAAGGAACGCCTGATCGCCATGACGCCGGGCAGCTACATCGGCAAGGCGGTCGAACTCGCGCGCCGGGTCTGAACGCAGCCCGATGGCCATCAAGTCCACGGTCTTCAAGGCCAACCTGTCGATCGCCGACATCGAGCACGGCTACTACGCCGACCACAACTTCACGCTGGCGCGCCACCCGAGCGAGACCGACGAACGCATGATGGTGCGCCTGGCTGCGCTGGCACTGAACGCGCATGCGCTGCAGACCGTCTGCGAAGGTAACGGCCTGCTTGCCTTCGGCGCCGGCCTGTCCGACCCGGAAGACCCGGACGTCAGCTTGCGCGACTACACGGGCCGGCCGCGGCTGTGGATCGAGGTGGGCCTGCCGGAAGACCGGCCGCTGGCGAAGGCCTGCGGCAAGGCCGACCAGGTGGTGGTCTACGCCTACCAGTCCTCGGCCGAGATCTGGTGGCAGGCCATCCAGGGCAAGCTTTCGCGCCTGCGCAATCTCACGGTGTGGCGCATGTCCACCGCCAGCAGCCAGGCACTGGCCGCGATGGCCCAGCGCAGCATGCAGTTGCAGGCCACGGTGCAGGACGGGCAGTTGATGCTGTCGGACGCCAGCACCAGCGTCGAAGTCGCGTGTGAAAAGCTGATGCCCTGATCAGGCCGGGGCGCTGTCGTCTTCGGCCTTGGCAGCCGGCCCGGCCCGCTCGGCGTAGCGGTTGAAGCGCCAGGCGTCGCCCACCAGCGTGATGCGGCGCCAGGTGGCACGCTTCTCGGCCGGTGTCATCTCGGGCCACAGCTGCACCTCCTCGAAGCTGCGGCCGCAGCCCTTGCATTCGTCGTCGCCCTGGCTGGTCGAGCAGATCGCGATGCAGGGCGTGTCCGGCTGCGTGGCATACCACGCCAGCCAGGCCGTCTTGGCGGGTGCAGGCAGGGTCCGCTCGTCGGCCTCGTCCTCGTGGTAGTACACCATCAGCGCATAGACCTCGGCCAGGGCCCGCAGCTCCGGCCCCAGCGTGATGCCATCGGGCGAGGGCGTGCGCTCGCGCCAGTAGTTGATGGCGGCTTCGATGTCAGTGATGTGGATGCCTGCCATGGAGACGCTGGACGAAAGGGTCGCGCATGATAGCGCCGCCGCAATGCCCCTGACCGGCACCGAAACGGGCGCGTCAAGCGCTATTCCCCAGCCCGCTCAAGGGCTTGGCTGTGTGCAAATGTCAATGCTGTAATCCGCCCCACGAAGGGGAGTAGCTCCCGCCCGACGCAACATGCAGGCCGCACGCAAGGGCCACGGCTGCAGCGGGCATCGACCAAGCCGTCAATACGAAGCACAACTTCCGGCGGGTCGGGCACAGATCGCATTCCTACATGCCGAGCAAGACCTTCGATCAGCACCTGAAGCAGGGTTGGTCGAAGTGCGCTTGTGGTTCCCGGCAATCACCAGCTCCGTTGACTTGTCTGTTTTCGGTTGTCCATCGATGTCAACACGGAGAGTTTTTTCATGGAGTTCATGTCAACCGCCTGGTGGTCCGCCCTGCTGGCCATCATTCTCATCGACCTGGTCCTGGCCGGCGACAACGCGATCGTGATCGCACTGGCCTCGCGCAGCCTGCCGCCGCACCTGCAGAAGAAGGCCATCATCTGGGGCACGGTCGGTGCCATTGGCGTGCGTGCGGTCATGACGATCGGCGTGGTCTGGCTGCTGAAAGTCCCCGGCCTGATGCTCGTCGGCGGCATCGGCCTGGTCTGGATCGCCTACAAGCTGCTGGCCGACAACCACGGGGACGACGAGCACCAGGGCCCGGGCGCCAGCACCTTCTGGGGCGCGATGAAGACCATCGTGATCGCCGACGCGCTGATGGGCGTGGACAACGTGCTCGGCGTGGCCGGCGCGGCCCACGGCTCCATGGACCTGGTCGTGATCGGCCTCTTGATCAGCGTGCCCATCGTGGTGTTCGGCAGCACGATGGTGCTCAAGCTGGTGGAACGCTTCCCCGCCATCATCAAGATCGGTGCGGCGGTGCTGGCCTTCACGGCTGCCAAGATGATCATCAACGAGCCGGTGCTAGGCTCGGTGTTCACGGACAACCCGGCCTTGCGCTGGGGCCTCACGGCCGCCGTCATCGCCGGCGTGCTGGGCCTGGGCTGGCTGAACGAGCGTCGCCAGGCCGTCAAGCAGCAACCGGCCTGAGCAAGGCGGGCGCGTGCGCCCGGGCACCGGGGCTGCGGCGGCAGCCCCGGGCCTTCTCCCCCAACCCGCCGACGAGGAGCCCCATGCAGACCATCATCGTGTACATCGACGACGCGGCCTATGCCAGGCAACAGCTGGCGGCGCTGTGCACTGCGCCCGAGCAGGCCGGGGCACCGAGGCCGCAGGCAGCCGCCACGCACTGGGTCCTGGTGGCCTGCGCACCCCGCATGACGCACCGCATCAGCAAGTGGGTCAGCCACAGCGCCCGCGAAAACTGGCGCGCCAAGTGGTCCGAGAAGGTCTTCGGCGAGGTCGCACCCGGGCTGCGCCAGCGCGGCGACCGCGTGACCGAGGTGCTGGCCAAGGGGCCGCTGGTCGACCTGAGTGCCCAGCTCGAAGCCGAGTACCGCGGGGCGCACGTGCTGGACGGGCGCCGCCCCAAGCTGGGCCACGACATGCAGCCCATCGCGCCAGCCGCGCCCCAGGCCGGCAAGCAGCCGCCATGGACGCTGCCCGGCGCCGTCGCGGGCATCGGCATGCTGCTCGTGCTGGGCTTCGAGTAGGGCCACCAGCGCCACAATGCAGCCATGAAACTCCTCGTCAAATGGCTGCTGAGCGCCGTGGCTTTGCTGGCCGTGGCCCAGATCTACAGCGGCGTGCAGGTGCCGGGCTTCGGCTCGGCATTGATCGCCGCGTTTGTCATCGGCCTGCTCAACACCGTCGTGCGGCCTGTGCTGGTGGTGCTGACGCTGCCGGTCACGGTGGTCACGCTGGGCCTGTTCCTGTTCGTCATCAACGCGCTGATGTTCTGGGCGGCGTCCGGCCTGCTGGCCAGCTTCCAGGTCACGGGCTTCGGTGCGGCATTGATCGGCTCGCTGCTGTATTCGCTGCTGAGCCTGTTAATTGATGTCGCGCTCGAGCGCCTGTTCCTTCACAAGTGATTCCAGCTGCCGCGTGCGGGTGTCGATGATGGACGCCTCGATGTGGTCGCCCGGCGCACGGCTCTGCTGCGGCCCTCGCGCAAAGTTCTGCGCCGCCTTGAAGCGGTCCAGCGCGCCCGTGTAGTCCAGCCGCGCGACCTGCTGCTCGGCCTCGGCACGGATCGCACGCAAGGTCTGGCCCTGCTCAGCATAGGCGCTGGAGAGCAGTTGCCAGGCCACGGCGTCGCGCGGCTCCAATGCCACGCGCGCCTGCAGCGCCTGGGCCGCCTGCGCGGCCTGGCCGTTGCGCACCTGGATCTGCGCCATCAACATCGTCTCCGGCCGGCCGGCCTGGTCCTTTGGAATGGCCGCCAGGGCCGCCTGCGCACGGGCAGCGTCCTGCGCGGACCACGCGATTTCGGCCGCCAGCAGATGCGCCAGGCGCACGGCCTTGGGATCGGCCTGCACGCCGCTGCGCAGCCGGTCCGCCAGCACCAGGGCCGCCGGCGCATCGCGCAAGCGGCTGGCCGCCAGGGCGCCCGCATACCAGATGGCCGGCGCCGACTCCGCCGTGCTGCCGGCCGCCAGCCCCTGGGCCTCGGCCACCTGCGATCGCAGGCGGTCCGGCCCCGGGTTGGACAGCACGCGCGCGCGCGCCGCCATCATGGCGTGCACGATGTCGGGCTGGGCCGGCGCGGCCCGGCGCTCCAGCAGGGCCTGGCGCGCCTGCATGTCGGCAATGCGCTCGGTGGTCAGCGGGTGGCTGCGCAGGTAGGGAAACGCGCCGTTGTCGTTGAGCTTGCTGGCCTGTTGCAGCTTGCCGAACATGGTCACGAAGCCGGCAGGGTCGAAGCCGGCCTGCGTCATCACGCCATAGCCGATGCGGTCGGCCTCGCGTTCCATGTCGCGCGAGAAGTTGAGCTGGCTCTGCGCCACGGCAGCCTGCCCGCCCATGATCATGGCATTGGCCGCGTCCGGGCTCTTGCTGGCCGCCAGGGCGCCCAGGATCATCGCGCCGATGGCCCAGGGCGCCAGGCGCGAGGACTGGCCCATGAGCCGCGCGATATGCCGCTGTGTCACATGGGTCAGCTCGTGCGCCAGCACCGAGGCCAGCTCGTCGCGCGTGCTGACCACGCCCATCAGACCCAGGTGCAGGCCCAGGTAGCCGCCTGGCAGCGCGAAGGCGTTGATGCTGCGGTCGCGGCCCATGAGGATTTCCCACGCGAAACGCTCGCCCAGCTCGGGCGACAGCTCGCCGCGCTGCTTGGCCGCCGCGATGAGGGGCTGCCAGATGCTTTGCACGTAGTCCTCGAGCACCGCGTCCTCGATGAAGTCGGGGTCGCGGTACAGCTCGCGCGCGATGCGCTCGCCCAGCCGGCGCTCGGCCGCCGTGCCCATGTCGTTGCCATCGCCCAGGCTGGGCAATTGCGCCTGCGCGGGCGCCAGAAGGCAGCCAGCGGCCAAGACCAGGCACAGCGCGCGCTGCGCGCCGCGCAACAGAAGAGAGTGGGACGACAAAGCCATCCCCCTATGATGCGCGAAGCCGCCACAGGTTCGCTGGCGGGCCCAGATTCCACAACCCATGAGCGCTCTGACACATTTCGATACCCACGGCCAGGCCCACATGGTGGACGTGGCCGACAAGCCCGCTACGCGCCGAACTGCCGTGGCCACTGGCCGCATCGACATGCTGCCGGCCACGCTGGCGCTGGTGCGCAGCGGCAGCGCGAAGAAGGGCGATGTGCTGGGCATCGCGCGCATCGCCGCGATCCAGGCCGCCAAGAAGGCCAGCGAGCTGATCCCGCTGTGCCACCCGCTGGCGCTGACGCGCGTTGCCGTGGCGTTCGCGCTGCCAGAACAAGACAGCGACGGCGCATGGGTGGACTGCACCGTGACCGCGGAAACCATCGGCCCCACGGGCGTGGAGATGGAGGCCCTGACCGCCGTACAGGTCGGCCTGCTCACCATCTACGACATGTGCAAGGCGGTGGACCGCGGCATGACGATGACGGGTGTCAGGCTGCTGGAGAAGCATGGCGGCAAATCGGGCGACTGGGTCGCCAGCTGACTCAGGGAAAGCCGCTGCGCGCAGCCCAGGCCGCGTAGGCCTTCGGGAACGCCGCTTCGAAGCGTGCCGCGTGCTCACGCACCTCCTCGTCCAGCCCCAGCAGGCGCGCGCTGTCCAGCAGCTTCTCGACCACCCTGGCCTCGGGCGAAAAATGCAGCAACTCGGTCGCCAATGCATGGAGATGGGCGGCATTCTCGGGCGTGACGGAGCTGATGCTGAGCTCGGCAAAGCGTACCTGCCGCTGGAAAAGCCAGCTGCGCTGGATCTGGCCCATGGTGTCGCCGCGGTATTGCGGCAGGCGCTGTGCCGGCGGCAGGTAGATCTGGCTGATGCGCCGGTAGTCCCAGGCTGCATAGGCGCAAGCACCGATCATCAGCATGGCCAACAGCACAGGCCACAGCGCCGGGCCGCGTGCACCGGCCGGCGCGGGCCTGCCGCGCCACAACATCCCCAGGCACAGCCCCGTCGCCAACTGGAAGGGGCCGTACCACAGCGGGTATTCCAGCAGGCTGTGCGCGGCGATGACGGCCAGCACCATCCAGGCGAGCTGGCGCATGGGATCGGTCTCGCGCCAGGGCCGCTGCGCGATGACAGCCCACAGGCAGGCCGCGCAGAACAACACGGCCGCCGGCACGCCCAGCTCCACCGCCAGATGCAGCGGCAGGTTGTGCGCGTTGTCCAGGATGTCGCAAAAGCGCGGGCCGTCGTACAGCGTCATGTAGTGCGCGTAGTCGAGCTCGCCCCAACCCCAGCCCAGCCAGGGGCGCTGGGCAATCAGGTCCAGCACGTTGTGCCATAGCGTCAGCCGGCTGGAGCACAGCGCATCGCCCGTGCGCAGGCGCGAGAACATGCCATGCGCCGCCGGGTCGAGGCCGATGAGCCAGGGCAGGGACAGCACGGCGATGGCGTAGCAGGCCAGGGTCCAGGCCAGCCAAAGCCCTACGCGCCAGTCCGACCGCCATACCAGGACCGAGGCACAGATGCACAACAGTTGAAGCAGCCCAGTGCGCGATGACGAGGCCGCATTGCCAATGGCCGGCAACGCCAGAGCAGCAGCCATTGCCAGCTTTGCGCCGCGCGCGCGCTCCACTTTGCGCCGCGGTAGCACGCACCAAGCTAGCAGCGCGGCCAGTGCGATGTTGGAGAGCGAGGCGAACTGGTTGCGCTGGCGCAGGTTGGCGAATGCCTCGCCCTGTGGCGCCCAATTGACCCAGGGTGCCAGCGACAAGGCGTGGTTGGTGTACTGCAATAAGCCCAACACGCAGCTGACGAGCCCCGCAGCCAACCACGGCCACAACACGCACCAGTAGGCCCAGGGGTAATTAGCGGCATTTGTCGCGCCCCCCGACGGCCAAGCCAGCAGGCCCCCGAGCGCGACCAGCCATAGCCCGCCGACGAGGGCCAGCCAATCGTAGGGCGATGCGACGGCGTGGCGCGGCAGGGCAGCCCAGGCGAGTGTGGTGGCGAAGGCGCAGACGACGGCGAGGCCAAAGCGCAGTGACCCCGCCGGCCGCGGCCCATGTGATGCGCTGGCGATGACAGCAAAGCACACCAGCAATGCACTCAGAAGCCAGGGAAAGACGGAGGGGACGGGTCCGGGGGCCATGGGGTTGAGCCATGGGTACATCATCAACAACGACACGATGGCCGCGAGCAGCGGCGACATGTCGTGTTGCACACCAGCGCGGGCTACGCCAACGTCGTGGTTCACGGCGTCGGCCAAGCGACCTCCTGCAGTCGGGCATCGGACAGTGCCCGCTCCTTCCACAGGCTCTCGACCGCTGTGCAGCTCTGCTCGTCGATCAGAGGGCATATCTTGCCCAACCAGTGGCCGGCCTCCTCCGGCCGCCCATTGACCGCCAACATGGTGGCAACCCGGAGAAATGCCGCAGTCGTCGGGAAGGTAGATGCGACGTGCATCGACCTGGCCATTTCCTCATCATCCATGCCAGATCGAACGTCGTCGCGTGCGAAGCGGAACCACTCTCGCATCTGAGTCAGCACGAGCACGTCGGGCGGTTGCGCCGGATGTAGATGAGCAGACCCGATACGCTGTTGCTCAAACCTCAGCACCGTGTAGGCCTGCTCGACACGCAGGTAGTCCCGTATGACCGCGGCGAGCATGGCTGCCACTGCCAGCAGCACCAAGCCGGAGATCCAGCGCGGACCAGTCCACGCGACTCTGACACCGCGCCGGGCGTCCAGGATGCCTGCCAACATTCCTACCGGAAGCAGGAAGTGGGCGTAGTGCAGCGGGAACTCCAGCATCGCATGAATGCCGATCGCTGCTACCACCATCAGCAGCACAGCCCCCTTGGCGCAACGCACTGAGCGCGCCGTGCGCCACGACCAGCACAGGAGCGCGCCTACGATAGCAAGGCCCATCGGAATGCCGCACCATGCCAGCAGGTCAAGCACTAAATTGTGGGTATGGGCGAAGGCCACGCGCAACGGCGGCAACCGGTCGGCGACCGCGAGTTGCGCTTCAACCAATTCTTTCCATCCATAGCCTAGCCAAGGCCGTTCCAGCACCGCCAAGGCAAAGGTACGCCAGGCTGCGACCCGCAGCTCTCGTGTGCCCGCCCACGCGCCCAGGCGTTGGAAGTCCCGTTCCGGGCCAACGTCCAGCACGACTTGTAGCCAGCCCAGCAAGACTGGGCATAGCAGAAAAAAGGCGAACAGACCCAGACATACCCAAGGCATCCGTGGAGAAGGCCAAAGGCTGCGCCACCAGCAGGTTGCAAGCAGCCCGCTGGCCAGGACCAGCGTCGCCATGCGTGACTGCGTTAATGCAATGCCGATGAGCAAGTAGGCGGCCAGCAGAACGGCCGTGCCGCCGCGGAAGTGCCCACCGATGTAGAACCACAGGCATGCGAGCAGGCCCCAAACCAAGAACGTGGCGAGCAGGTTTGGCTGCCCGAAATTCGCGTAGGGCCGGTCACCCGTTAGGGTCATGGACCACCAAATCTCCAGGAAACCTCCACTCCACAGATCCAGCCAAGTCGAGAGTTGCAGCCACACTGACACCACGGCGGATACGAGAATGGCGACGAAGAGTGTGTTGGACAATTGATTGGGCGCAGCACGCTCCCAGTGATAGCCCATCCAAATCGCGCACGCCAGGCCCCACAGGTACAGGGACGCCATCCAGGCCTGGCCCGCAAACGGAACGATGCCCAACGCGACCTGCAGCCAAGGCAGGCACCCGCAGGCGGCCACCATGCACGCCGAAACGGGGAATGAGCTTCGCGCGCGATTCCGCACCCAAAGCGCGCCTGCGCCGAGCACCCCCATGCATCCGGCCCACGCGTCCATATGAAAAGAGGGCCACGGCAGGAAATGATTCGGCACCAGCCAGGCAAGTGCCAAGCCCAGTGCCCAAACCGTCGCCCAGAAGGGGGACGCGATGGCATCCCTGAGAGCGGCCACCGTCTTCAAAAGGCGTCCAGGCGGCCGGGGCGAACATTGCGCTCCCACTCGCAGAACATCTCGACGTAAACCTTCTCGATGTCCCGCGTGAAGCCTGCCTCGTCCATCAATTCGCTTTGCTCCAACTCCTGTCGCAGACTGGCGCGCACCGTCGCCAGCGCTTCCCAGTCGTGTGCCAAGCGCACTGCGATGTCCACATATTCGTCTTCGGACGCCGCGACCCACTCTGGATGGCCGCAACCGTGCAAGATCGCAGCCCCTAGCTTCCCCACGCTGGGCCGGCCAGAGAGCGTGACGAACGGCACGCCCATGTACAGAGACTCGAACAGTGTGGTGCCGGAGTTGTGTGGGAAGCAGTCCAGCGTGATGTCGATCTCCCGCATCAAGTCCCAGGGCGGGGAATGATAGCCAACGCGCAAACGGGATTCATCGATGCCTTCCGCTGCAAATTGCGCCACGAGGTGCTGGCGCGTATCGGCATCACCGTAGCTCTTGCTATCGATGACCAGCCTCGCGCCCTGCACCTGACGGAGGATCCGAGCCCAGGTGCGTACCACTCGGGCATTGATCCGTATGGGCCTGGTGAGCGTGCCAAAAGTAATCACGCCACACCTCTTTGCCGGAAGTTCTCCCGCCTCGCCCATCCCATCGCCTGGGCGGTAGACGTAGCAGGTTCTCGCCATTCTCCAAGGACGTTCTGCAAACAGCCTATCGCTGCCTACAGGCGCACAGATGGCATCTGTCAAGAAATAGCTGATCGCCGAAAGTCCGGTGGTGTAGCCATAGCCCATCCAGGACACCGACACCGGCGCAGGCCGGTGTGCGAAGACGCGCAAGCGATTGCCTGCCGTGTGGCCGGCCACGTCGATCAACACATCAATCCGGTCATCGCGGATCATCGCCACCACTGCCTCGTCAGATTGTCCAGCAGTGTTTCTCCACGCGGTCACGTGCGTTTTCGCGCGCTCCGTGACGACATCTTCCCTCATGACCTCCGAATAGGCATAGACATCGACCTTGAGCTTGTCATGATGCGCCAGCACGGGCTCAAGAAACCGCATCACCGTGTGCTGGCGGAAATCGGGTGACACGTATCCAATGCGCAGGCGCCGCCCTCGCATCGACAGGTTTTCGTAGGGGCTCTGCAAGACCGCCACCGGTAGCCCAACGGATCGGTCGAATTCTTGATATGCCTGGAAAATCTGTTCCGACGATAGATCGGGGTCGTAATTCAGGGCAAATAGCAGGTTGCTGTTCGCACTACTGCTCGTCGGATCCAGTTCGAGCGCCAATCGATAGTCGGCAATCGCTTCGCCCAACCGACCGCTGAGCAAATGGCACGACCCGGCGTTGGTACGCGCAAGCGCGAACCCCGGATCGATTTCTAATGCCCGCCGAAAATCCGCGGCCGCAAGCTCCAGAGCACCCTGCTCTTGCCGGATCACACCGATCAGGTTGTGATGCGCGGCAACCGATGGGGCATTTTCTATGGCACATCGTGAGTGGGTTTCCGCCTCAGACAACCGACCTTGATCCATCAAGACCAATGCAGCGCCAGCATGCGCAGACGCGTGTGCAGGCTCGATGGCAAGTGCGCGCTGAAGATATTCCAGCGCCTGATTCCGCCAGCCCACCGACAAGTAGATCTCTGCAGCCTGCACGAGAAATGAGGCACTTCGTGGATCTGCTTGCAACGCACGGGCGCACAAAAGTTCAACGTCCGTCGTTCGACCCTGCTTCGCGCGTATCGAAGCTAGGTTCAATCCGGCTGCGGCATGATCAGGTTGCAGGCGCAGTGCCTGAACGAAGCTGGCCTCTGCGGCACGTGAATCCTGCTCTTCCAGCCAGACGTTGCCCAGGTAGACATGTAGATCCGCTGCATCCGGGACCCTGGCCAGTCCTTCCAAAACGGCGGACTTCGCCAGTTCGCGCTCGCCTCTCATGTGGTGCAGACGGCTTAGATCCCTGTAGGCTTCCGAAAAGGCCGGCTGCAGAGCGATTGATCGGCGATAAGCGTCGACTGCCCGCGGCCAGTCGTCCTGCCGCTCGAAGATGCCGCCAAGCAGGTACCAGGCATCGGCATCCTGCGGATGCAGCTCCAATGCCTGGTGAAGGCATACCTGCGCTTCGCTTTGACGGCCGAACTCCAACAAAACAAACCCACGGTTTAGCCAGGCCTCATGCCGGTTTGGCGACGCCTGGCAGGCCTCTTCGTAGCAGCGCAGGGCAGCTGCAAAATCCCCAACATCGAGCAAGTCATTGCCTTCTCGTATCCTGTCGATGTCGGCGATACCTCTGGCCACAGGCTTGGGCTGCAGCCCCAATCTCTGCTCGAGCCGCCGCAACAGCGCACCGCGTGCGCTCTCAAAGCTTCTTGCCCACTTACCCAGCATGAAACGATCTCGACGCGCACTCACCGGACACGCTCGACGAGCCACTGAGTGAGGTCGTCCACATACTGATGTTCGTAACCAGCATCGCGCAGCGTCCACTTGAACGTGTTGGCCATCTGCGCGATCTTGTAAGTGTTCAGCGCGTTACTGCGCTGAAAAAGAGCGACACGCTTTTCCAGCTCGCGCATTGCCTGACGACTCTTGGCGTTGAAGTCCTTCGCCGTCCAGTTGGACTCCCGGGGCACACGTTGCATGAAAACGTCTGCCATGGATTTTCCAAACTCCTTGGCTGCACGGGCATCGAATAGGGCAAACATACCAACCCAAGGCATCAAACTGAAAAAGGCCCTCCGCAGAGGGCCTCTCATGGCATCGCAGAATGCGATAGTTACTTGCAGCTGGCCGGGCGATACTTCGCCAGGATCGTCCCGCCGCAAGTCCAATTCACTTGGCCACTTGCGTAGGTCGCGGCCATCTCGATCGTGCTGCCGGAGATCGTCGTGTCACCGCGCGCCATAGCCGTGATTTTCGAGCCGTCCCAGGCCACGCTAGAAACGTACTTCGACTGCTGGCTCTGCACATCGACACTGGCCGTGGAAGGCAACGTGTTCAGTGTAGACGCCGCTTCCGACACCGCGGTCTTCGCGGACGAAGCGGCAAGCATGACTTCGGACACCTTCGCCCGCACCGTGTAGTCCTGATACGCCGGCAGCGCCACAGCCGCCAAGATGCCGATGATCGCCACGACGATCATCAGTTCGATCAAGGTGAAACCCTTTTGGATGGACCGCTTCATTCGACAAACTCCTAGTGGTAAGAAAAGAACAGAAAATTCGTTGCGCCACTTTCATCCGCAGGTTGCGTGCCAACGTCCACGCGCCCCGCATCCCGTCCATTTCCGCGACTTTCTGCACGTTTCAGCCCCAGTGCGACCGCGCCCGACCGCGCAGCGCATCATTTTTGGCTGGCTCGCTGACATTTTTGTCATCACACCTCGGCCTCGCGCCACCCGTGCCTGTAACGCCGCTGGCCCCAGCCCAGGCCGCTGGCCATAATCCACCGGCCGTGCGTCAACACCCCGCTTCCATGCCGCCATCCGCCTCCCGTCGCCTGCCGGTCGCCGCGCTGATGGCGCTGCTGGGCAGCACAGCCGCCCATGCCGCCGGCCTGCAGGTCCAGGTG
Organism: Pseudorhodoferax sp. Leaf267; assembly: GCF_001422405.1. Taxonomy (GTDB): domain Bacteria; phylum Pseudomonadota; class Gammaproteobacteria; order Burkholderiales; family Burkholderiaceae_C; genus Pseudorhodoferax. The sequence continues at coordinate 316,968 of NZ_LMMV01000025.1, read as the reverse complement.
CAGGACGACGCCGGCAAGCCACTGGCCGATGCCATCGTGTTCCTCGAGTCGGCGCAGGCCAAGGCCGCCGTCAAGCCGCTGCATCTCTTCGAGATCGCACAGGCATCCAGGCAATTCGCACCGCAGGTCAACGTGGTGCCGGTGGGCACGGCGGTCACGTTCCCGAACCGCGACACGGTGCGGCACCATGTGTATTCGTTCGCGCCCGTGAAGTTCGAGCTCAAGCTCTACATCGGCACGCCGGCCAGCCCCGTGGTATTTGACAAGCCGGGCATCGCCGTGCTGGGCTGCAACATCCACGACACCATGGCGGCCTGGGTCGTGATCGTCGAGACGCCGCACTACGGCCGCGCCAGCGCCGACGGCAAGCTGGCGCTGAACGATGTGCCGCCCGGCAACTACCGGCTGCGCGTGTGGCACCAGAACCTGCCGGTGGGCGCGCCGCCGACCGACCAGCCATTGGCCCTGGCCGCCGCGGGCGGCGCCGTCACGGTGAAGGTGGCCGGCCTGGTTCCATGAAGCGGCCCGCCTGGTGGCGCTGGCCGGCGGGTGCCTGGGCGGACTGGCGGCTGTCCACGCGCATCCTCGTGCCATCGCTCGCCCTGCTGCTGATCGTGCAGGCGGCCGTGTTCCTGGTCGTGCGCGGCAGCATCGAGCGCAATGCGCGCGCGCAGATCCAGCACGAGCTGCAGGTGGGTGAGCGCGTGTGGCGCCGGCTGCTGGAGCAAAACGCGCAGAACCTGCGCCAGGGCGCGGCGCTGCTGGCAGCCGACTACGCGTTCCGCGACGCGGTGGGCTCGGGCGACCTGGAGACCATCCGCTCAGCGCTGGACAACCACGGCGCACGCATCGGCGCGGACCTGACGGCGCTGCTGGACACGCGGCTGCAGCTGCGCGCGCTGGGCGACACGCCCGATGCGGCGGCGATCTCGCCCGTGCTGCAGGCGCTGGCCGGCACGCTGTCGCGCAGCGAACAGGGCGCGCAGATTGCGCTGGTGGGCCACACGCCCTACCAGTTCGTGATGGTGCCGATGCGCGCGCCGCTGGTGATCGGCTGGGTGGTGATGGGGTTCCCGCTGACGGCCGGCCTGGCCGACGACATGCGCCAGCTGTCGGGCGTGCATGTGGCTCTCATCACGCAGGGCCAGGGCGATGCTGCCGCGGCGCAGCTGGGCATCAGCACCCTGAAGCCGACCGACCTGCAGGCCCTGCAGGCCGCGGGCCTGGACGTGTCCGAGTTCCCGGTGGACGGCGACACCATGGTCACGCACAGTGTGGACCTGCGCGCCAGCAACGGCGAGGTGCGCACGCTGCTGCTGCGTTCGCTCAGCGAAGTGAAGGCGCCGTTCGCGCAGATCCAGGCGGTGCTGGCCATCATCACCGGGCTGGGCGTGCTGCTGTTCTCGCTGGGCAGCGTGGTCACGGCGCAGCGTGTCACGACGCCGCTGCGCTCGCTGCTGCAGGCCGCCGAGCGCCTGGGCCGCGGCCAGTACGAGCAGCGCATGCAGCACACCGAGCGGCGCGACGAGATCGGCGACCTGGCCAATGCCTTCGACCGCATGCGCCAGAACATCGCGCTGAGCCAGAACGAGATCCGCCAGCTGGCCTACTGGGACCGGCTCACGCGCCTGCCGAACCGCACGCGGTTCCGCGACGCAGTGCGCGAGGCGATCGCCGACCGCCAGGCCGGGGGCAGCCATGCGCCGCTGGCCGTCATCGTGCTGAACCTGGACCGCTTCAAGCATGTGAACGACGTGCTGGGCTATGCCATGGGCGACCGGCTGCTCAAGGCCGTGGCAGAACGCCTGCTGGAACGCCTGGAAGGGATCGGCGGCCTGCTCGCGCGCATGGGGGGCGACCAGTTCGCCGTGCTGCTGCCGGCGGCCGACCCGGCCAGCGCGATGACGACGGCGCAGTTGCTGGGCGAGAGCTTCGTGCAGCCCATGAGCCTGGAGGACCAGCGTGTGGACCTGTCGGCCGCGGCCGGCATCGCCTGCTGGCCCACGCATGCCGACGACGCCGACACGCTGCTGAGCCGGGCCGAGGTCGCCATGTACGCGGCCAAGAGCCGCACGACGGCCGTGCAGCTCTACGACCCGGCGCAGGACTCGACCAGCACGCAGACGCTGTCGCTGCTGTCCGAGCTGCGCCATGCGGTCGAGCATGGCGAGCTGCGGCTGTTCCTGCAGCCCAAGATCGCGCTGGCCGACCGCCGTGTGGTCGGCGCCGAGGCGTTGATCCGCTGGCTGCATCCCGAACGCGGCATGGTGCGGCCGGACCACTTCATCCCGTTCGCCGAGCAGACCGGTTTCGTGCGCCGGCTCACGCTGTGGATGTTCGAGGAAGTGGCGCGCCAGTGGGCCGGCCTGCAGCCCGAGGACGGCCTGCTGCGCGTGTCGGTCAACCTCTCCACGCGCGACCTGATGGACCCGGAGCTGCCGGCCAAGCTCATGGAGCTGCTGACGCGCCATGGCGTGGCGCCCACCGGCCTGTGCCTGGAAATCACCGAGAGCGCGATCATGGACGACCCGCAGCGCGCCGAGCTCACGCTGAACCGGCTGGCCGAGCTGGGCTTCAAGCTGTCGATCGACGACTTCGGCACCGGCTACTCGTCGCTGGCCTACCTCAAGCGGCTGCCGGTGGACGAGATGAAGATCGACAAATCCTTCGTGATGGGCATGGCGCGCGACCCGGACGACGCCAAGATCGTGCGCTCGACGATCGACCTGGCGCACAACCTGGGGCTGTCGGTCGTGGCCGAGGGCGTGGAGACGGCCGACATCTGGGACCAGCTGCGCGCGCTGCGCTGCGACGAGGCCCAGGGCTACCACATGGGCCGGCCAATCCCGGCCCTGGAGTTCGCCGGCTGGCGCGCGCAGTGGCAGCAGACGGCCCCGCTTCCATGAAAAAGGGCCCTTTCGGGCCCTTTGCATTCAGTCAGCGGATGGATCAGCCGCGGCCGTAGCCACCGCCGCCGCCGCCGCCGTAACCGCCGCCACCGCCGGAACGGCCGCCACCGCCGCCGTAGCCGCCGCCGCCACCACCGTAGCCACCGCCGCCACCCGAGCGCTCTTCGCGCGGACGGGCTTCGTTGACCACCATGGCGCGGCCGTCGACCATCTGGTCGTGCAGGCCGGCGATCGCGGCTTGCGCTTCAGCGTCGGTTGCCATTTCCACGAAGCCGAAGCCCTTGGAGCGGCCGCTGTCGCGGTCCATCATGACTTTGGCCGAGTTGACCGTGCCGAATTCGGCGAAGCGGTCGTTCAGGCTGTCGTCGCGGACGGAGTAGGCCAGGTTGCCCACATAGATTCTGTTGCCCATGGCAATTCCTTTAAAAAACAAGTGATGCGCAGACGCGGGTGTAGTGCGGCTGTGCGGTGGAACGAGCGGTCGCTGGAGATCCAGCGGCCACTAGCGTGAGAACGACCGGGCCGGCCGTGGTGTGGGTGGCCCGGAGCGTGTGTCCAGGTGCCGGAAGGTGATGCGGCCCTTGGTCAGATCGTAGGGAGACAGTTCCAGCGATACGTTGTCGCCGGCCAGGATGCGGATGCGGTGCTTGCGCATCTTGCCGCCGGTGTACGCCACCAGCGAGTGGCCGTTTTCCAGCGTGACGCGAAAGCGCGAGTCGGGAAGCACTTCCTCGACCTTGCCGCGCATCTCGATCAGTTCTTCTTTGCTCATTCAGAGGGTTCCTTGCGGTGAGGGTTGGAAGGGCCCGCTGGCCGGCAGACGCGGCAGCACGAAGCGCAGGCCCTGTTCGACGGCGTAGCGCCGGGCGCTTTCGCGCGTGGGGAAGATGTCTGCGAAGCGGAAGACGCGGTCATGGGTGCCGCTGCCACGGCCGCTGCGCACGGAAACGGAAGCCAGGTACGCGCCGGCCTCGGTCATGCGGATCAGGGGAGAAACGAGGTACTTGCCCAGAGAAATGTTGGTGTCGTGAATCTTGGTCATCAATGCCGCACGGGCCTCAACCGGCCCGGCGCGTAAACGCTACAGGTGCCCAGCCTTGTTCGAGGTCGGGCGGGTTCTGGACGACAGGGTCGCCAGATGGCTTGGAGCGGTCGGGGGAAATCAGGTATCCCGACCCGTTTGGCTCGCCGCTAGGGATGTGGTTGACGACCGCGGGGACCGAGTGGGATCGATCGAGGAGGTGTGGCGTGCGGCTCTGGGAAGGCGAGCGCCGCGTCAGACGACAGTTGCCGCGTCAGAGAGCACGTCGCAGCAAGGCGCGCAAGTGTAGCCGCAAACGCGCATGTGAAATCCAAACGTTTTTCGAATCTCCCTTTGAACCATGGGGCCGCGCCGCCAACGCACCGGATGGGCACTGTCGCCGCACCGGCGGGGCGTGCAACCTGCCAGCCACCACCGGGAGCCGCTGAGGCCTGGCGTAGACTGCCCGCGCGCCGCTGCCGGCGCGCCCTCCCCCTCGTCCGCATGAACGCCCCCCGCCCGCCCGCGCCGCCGATCCGCCGCATTCCCAAGGCCGCCGCCCCAGCTGCGCCCGCCGAGCCCATGCGGCTGAACAAGCGCATGGCCGAGCAAGGCCTCAGCTCGCGCCGAGAGGCCGACGACTGGATCGCCAAGGGCTGGGTGCTGGTGAACGGCGCGCCCGCCGTCATGGGGCAGAAGGTTTTGCCGGGCGACCAGATCACGGTGGAGCGCGCGGCCCAGGGCCAGCAGGCGCGCCAGGTCACGGTGCTGCTGCACAAGCCCATGGGCTATGTGAGCGGCCAGGCCGAGGACGGCCATGAGCCGGCGGTGACGCTGTTCACCGCGCGCAACCGCTGGGCCGAGGACCGCGCGCCGCAACGCTTCGACCCCGCCCAGCTGCGCGGCCTGGCGCCAGCCGGCCGGCTGGACATCGATTCCGTGGGCCTGCTGGTGCTGACGCAGGACGGCCGCGTGGCGCGCCAGCTGATCGGCGAGGACGCGCTGATGGAAAAGGAATACCTGGTGCGCGTGCAACTGGGCGAGCGCGCCAGCGACGTGCGCGCGGCCTTCCCTCCCGCGCAGATGGCGCGGCTGCGCCACGGCCTGTCGCTGGACGGCAAGCCGCTCAAGCCGGCCGTGGTGGAGTGGGAGAACGCCGAGCAGCTGCGCTTCGTGCTGACGGAGGGCAAGAAGCGCCAGATCCGGCGCATGTGCGAGCAGGTCGGCCTGAAGGTCGTGGGCCTCAAGCGCATCCGCATGGGCCGCATCGTTCTGGGCCGGCTGCCGCCGGGCCAGTGGCGCTACCTGGCGCCGGGCGAGAGCTTCTGACGGCCTCCCCCGGCCCCGCCCATCAGTCGTCGCTCAGCACGGCCTGGTAGATCAGCGCGCCCAGCACGGCACCGGCGATCGGCGCCACCCAGAACAGCCACAGGTCGCCCATCGCGCCGGTCTGCGCGAACAGCGCCGGGCCGGTGCTGCGCGCCGGGTTCACCGAGGTGTTGGACACGGGGATGGACACCAGGTGGATCAGCGTCAGGCACAAGCCGATGGCGATGCCGGCAAAGCCGCCCTGTGCCCGCTTGGCGGTGCTGCCCAGGATCACCAGCAGGAAGATGGCGGACAGCACGACTTCGGCGATCAGCACCGCCGTCAGGCTGTACTTGCCGGGCGAATTCTCGCCGTAGCCGTTGCTGGCGAACCCGCCGATTTCCACGCCGGCCTTGCCCGTCGCGATCAGGTAGAGCACGCCGGCCGCGGCGATGGCGCCCAGCACCTGCGCGATCACATAGCCTGGCAGCTCGGCCCAGCGGAAGCGCCCGCCGACGGCCAGGCCGACCGACACGGCAGGGTTGAAGTGGCCGCCCGAGATCGGGCCGAAGGCGTAGGCGCCGGTCAGCACCGTGAGGCCGAAGGCGAACGAGACGCCCAACAGGCCGATGCCGACCCCCGGGAAGGCGGCGGCCAGCACGGCACTGCCGCAACCCCCGAAGGTGAGCCAGAAGGTGCCGAGAAATTCAGCCGTCCATTTCTTGATGTTGCTGTCCATGTGAGTTCTTTCTTGTGTGGTTTGCTTGATGTGGCTGGGCGAACGTCCCATGCGTCCGGGCCAAATTGTCAAGAGCGCGATCCGCGCAAAAAGTAAGCGAATCTGCACATCCTGTAACTTGTTGGCACCGGGCGACGACTTAGTTCACAACTTGAAGATTTTTATGGCGGCCCATAATTGCCGGTTTCCCGCGGCACGCCCGGTTGGCGTGCTTTTCCAGCTTCTGCGACATCCATGACCAAGCAAACCCTTTCGTTCCAGGCCGAAGTGGCCCAGCTGCTGCACCTCGTCACGCATGCGCTGTATTCCAACCCGGAGATCTTCCTGCGCGAGCTGATCTCCAACGCGTCCGACGCCTGCGACAAGCTGCGTTTCGAGGCGCTGAACGACGGCAAGCTGTACGAAGACGCGCCCAACCTGGAAGTGCGTGTGTCCTTCGACAAGGCCGCCAAGACACTGACCATCACCGACAACGGCATCGGCCTGTCGGAGGCCGAGGCCATCGCCAACCTGGGCACCATCGCCAAGAGCGGCACCAAGGAGTTCATGGGCAAGCTCAGCGGCGACCAGAAGGTCGATGCGCAGCTGATCGGCCAGTTCGGCGTGGGCTTCTATTCGGGCTTCATCGTGGCCGACAAGATCACGGTCGAGTCGCGCCGCGCCGGCTTGCCGGCCAGCGAAGGCGTGCGCTGGATCTCCGGCGGCACGGGCGACTTCGAGGTCGAAACCATCGATCGCCCGGCGCGCGGCACCAGCGTCACGCTGCACCTGCGGCCCGATGCCGAGGAATACCTGAGCACCTGGAAGCTCAAGTCCGTCATCAGCAAGTACTCCGACCACATCTCCCTGCCCATCCTGATGCGCAAGGAAGAGTGGAAGGAAGGCGAGGACAACAAGGGCGGTGACATGGTGCTCACCGACGAGTGGGAGACCGTGAACAAGGCCACGGCCCTGTGGTCGCGTCCCAAGAAGGACGTGAGCGCCGAGGAATACAACGAGTTCTACAAGCAGATCAGCTACGACCACGAGGCCCCGCTGGCCTACACGCACAACCGCGTGGAAGGCAGCACCGAGTACACGCAGCTGCTCTACATCCCGTCCAAGGCCCCCATGGACCTGTGGAACCGCGACAAGAAGGGCGGGCTGAAGCTCTACGTCAAGCGCGTGTTCATCATGGACGACGCCGAGGCGCTGCTGCCGACCTACCTGCGCTTCGTGAAGGGCGTGGTTGACTCGGCCGACCTGCCGCTGAACGTGAGCCGCGAGCTGCTGCAGGAAAGCCGCGACGTGCGCGCGATCCGCGACGGCTGCACCAAGCGCGTGCTGTCCATGCTGGAGGACCTGGCGAAGAAGCAAAAGACCGTGCCCGAGAGCAACGAGGGCAAGATCGACGTGGGCTCGGGTGAATCCGTGCCGGCGCCCGAGCCGACCGAGGCCCTGGGCAGCAACGACGTCAGCGACGTGGTGGACAAGAACACCACGACGGCCGCCGATGCCTCGGCCCAGCACGCCGACGAGTCCGACAAGTACGCACGCTTTTACGCCGAGTTCGGCTCGGTGCTCAAGGAAGGCCTGGGCGAAGACTTCGCGAACCGCGAGCGGCTGGCCAAGCTGCTGCGCTTTGCGAGCACGCAGTCCGACGCCGTGACCGTGTCCTTTGCCGACTACAAGAGCCGCATGAAGGAAGGCCAGGAGGCCATCTACTACATCACGGCCGACAGCCTGGCCGCGGCCAAGAACAGCCCGCAGCTCGAAGTGTTCAAGAAGAAGGGCATCGAAGTCCTGCTCATGACCGACCGCGTGGACGAGTGGGCGCTGAACTACCTCAACGAGTTCGACGGCACGCCGCTGCAGTCCGTGGCCAAGGGCGCGGTCGACCTGGGCAAGCTGCAGGACGAGGACGAGAAGAAGGCGGCCGAGGAAGCCGCCGAGACCTTCAAGCCGCTGCTGGCCAAGCTCAAGGAAGCGCTCAAGGACAAGGCCGAGGACGTGCGCGTGACCACGCGCCTGGTCGACTCGCCGGCCTGCCTGGTGGTGCAGGACCACGGCATGAGCACGCAGCTGGCCCGCATGCTCAAGCAGGCCGGCCAGCAGGCACCGGAAGTCAAGCCGGTGCTGGAAGTGAACGCCGAGCACCCGCTGGTCAAGAAACTGGAGGGCTCGGTGCACTTCCACGACCTGGCCCATATCCTGTTCGACCAGGCCCTGCTGGCCGAAGGCGGACTGCCCGACGATCCCGCGGCCTACGTGCGCCGAGTGAACGCTTTGCTGGTCTGAAGGTCCAAACCACCATGTCCACATCGACCGCGCCGTCTCGCCACCGATCCACCAGGCTGCTGGCGCTGCTCGCCGTTGCCGGCCTGCTGTCGGCCTGCGCGGCCGGCGTGGGCATCGGCATCCCGATCTTTCCGGGTGTGTCGCTGGGCGTCGGTGTCGGCTCCGGTGGCGTGAACGTGGGCGTCGGCGCAGGCGCCGGCCCCGTCGGCGTGGGGGTGGGCGTGAACCAGAGCGGCCAGGTCTCGGCCGGCGCCGGTGTGGGTGTCAGCACCGGCGTGGGCGGCGGAGCCCGGGTCGGCGCCGGTGTGGGCACCGGCACCGTGATCTACGATCCCAAGGATCCGAAAAACGACAAGCCGCGCTGAGGCCCGGCTTCAGACGTTCAGCGGCTCTTCTTCCATCGCTTCGACCTGATCCTGCAGCATGACGACTTGGCCCTGCCAGTAGTCGCTGCTGCCGAACCACGGGAAATTGGCCGGGAAGATCGGGTCGGCCCAGCGCCGCGCCAGCCAGGCGCTGTAGTGGACGAGGCGCAAGGTGCGCAGCGGCTCGATCAGCGCCAGCTCGCGCCGGTCGAAGCTGCGGAACTGCTCATAGCCGTCCAGCAGGCCAGAGAGCTGCAGCGTGCGCTGCTTGCGGTCGCCGGACAGCAGCATCCACAGGTCTTGCACCGCAGGGCCCATGCGGGCATCGTCCAGGTCCACGAAGTGCGGGCCACCGCCGGGGCGGTCGGTCGGGGTCCACAGGATGTTGCCGGGGTGGCAGTCGCCATGCAGGCGCAGTTGCGCGATGCCTTTGCCGACATCGGCCAGCGGGCTGGCGGCCACCACTTCGAGCGCGCGCGTGCAGGCCTTGTCCCAGTCGGCCTGCACGTCCAGCGGCACCATCTGGTTGCCCAGCAGCCATTCGCGCGAGGCCGCGCCGAAGCTCGCCAGGTCGAGTGCCGGGCGTTCCACGAAAGGTTGGGCCGCGCCCACCGTGTGGATGCGCGCGAGGAAGCGGCCGATCCACTCCAGCACTTCGAAGTCGTCGAGCTCGGGGGAACGGCCGCCGCGACGCGGGCAGACGGAGAAGAAGAATTCCTCGAAACGGTGCAGCGTGGTGCCGCCAATGACCAGCGGGCAGACGGCGGGGACTTCTGCTTCGGCCAACTGCGTGCCGAACGCATGCTCTTCGACGATCTGCGCCTCGCTCCAGCGGCCGGGCCGGTAGAACTTGGCGACCACGATGTCGGGCACGCCGTCGGGGGGGTCCTGCAGGTGCGCCTGGTAGACGCGGTTCTCGTAGGAGCTCAGCGCCATGAGCCGGCCATCGCCGATGAGGCCGATGCTGTCCAGCGCGTCGAGCACGCGGTCCGGGGTCAGCGCGTCGTAGGGATGGCGGCTGCTGGCGCCGAACAGGGAATCAGGATGCATCCGGCGATTGTGGCGCGGGGGCTGCCCCCGCGCCGCCGGTGCGTGATCAGACCAGGGTGATCTCGACCGGGATGTTGCCGCGCGTGGCGTTGGAGTACGGGCACACGCCATGGGCGGCGTCGACCAGCGCCTGGGCGGCTTCGCGCTCCATGCCCGGCAACGCGACCTTCAGTCGCACGGCAATGCCGTAGCCATGCGACGTGGGGCCGAGGTCGACTTCGGCATCGACGGCCACGCCTTCGGGCACGGCGATCTTCTTCATGCCGCCCACAGCCTTGATGGCGCCGATGAAGCAGGCCGAGTAACCCACGGCGAACAGCTGCTCGGGGTTGGTGCCGGTGCCCGAGGTGCCGGGCGAGCTGAGCTTGACGTCCAGGCGGCCGTCGGAGGTCTTGCCGGCGCCGTCACGGCCGCCGGTGGTGTGGGAGCTGGCGGTGTAGAGAACCTTGTCGAGGGTGGTGGTCATGGTGCTGTCTTCCTTCTGGGTGATGCTTCGGCTGAAGCGGGGTTGGGATGGGTGGAAAGGATCAACTGCCCAGGCGTTCGCGCAGTGCGCGCACCTGCTGCGTGAGGGCCTGGATCTCGGCCACCGAGCACTGCGAGGCCGCCAGCACGCAGCCGGGGATGCGCGCGGCGCGGGCCTTGAGCTTGCGGCCCTCGGCGGTGAGCGAGATGTGCACACGCCGCTCGTCTTCCACGGCGCGGATGCGGGCGATGAGGCCGGCCGCCTCCAGCCGCTTGAGCAAGGGCGTGAGCGTGCCGGAATCGAGAAACAGCCGCTCGCCGAGCTCGGAGACCGACAGGCCATCGCGCTCCCACAGCGCCAGCATGGCCAGGTACTGCGGGTAGGTCAGGCCCAGCTCTTCGAGCAGGGGCTTGTAGAGCTTGGTCATCGCGAGCGAAGCCGAGTACAAGGCGAAGCACAGCTGGTGGTCCAGCTGCAGTGCTTGCTCGTTCAGGGTTGTTCGCGGGGACGCCATGGGTCGAATTCTAACGAACAATTCAATTGTGTGCAATTCAATTGCAACCACTTGAAACGGCCGAGACCGCTCAAGCCTCCAGCAAGGCCGACAGCCGCGCCAGCGCGTGGCGCACCGTGGCGGCGCGCACCGCCGCGCGGTCACCCGCGAAATGCTGGACCTCGCTGTGCACGCCACCGGGCCAGGCCCAGCCGAACCAGACCATGCCGACGGGTTTGTCCGCGCTGCCTCCGCCCGGGCCGGCCACACCGGTCACGGCCACGGCCAGCTGGGCATGCGACCGCATCACTGCGCCCTGCGCCATCGCGCGCGCCACGGGCTCGCTGACGGCGCCGTGCTGCGCGATGACGGCCGCATCCACGCCCAGCAGCTCGGTCTTGGCCGCGTTCGAGTAGCTCACGATGCCGCGCTCGAACCAGTCGCTGGAGCCCGCCAGGTCGGTGCAGGCGCCGGCGATCAGGCCGCCCGTGCAGCTCTCGGCCGTGGCCATCATCCAGCCTTTGGCGCGCAGTTGCGCGGCCAGGCGTTCGACGAGATCGGGAAGGGAATCGCTCACCACAGAAACCTCCACAGGGCCAGCACCAGCAGCGTGCAGAACGCCGCCACCAGGTCGTCGAACAGGATGCCGAAGCCGCCGCGCGCGCCGCCGCCCTTGAAAGCCTGGTCGGCCCACGCCACCGGGCCGGGCTTGGCGGCGTCGAAGTAACGGAACAGCGCAAACGCGGCCAGCTGGCCCCAGAAGCCCACGGGCATCACCAGCCACAGCACCAGCCAGAAGGCCACCACCTCGTCCCACACGATGGCGCCGGGGTCGGCGATGCGCAGGTTGCGCGCGCACACCGTGCAGGCCCACCAGCCCACGGGCAGCGAGGCTGCGATGAGCCAGCCGATCTGCACCGCATCCAGCCAGCCCGTGAGCACCACGTAGGCCAGCCAGGCCCACAGCGTGCCTGCCGTGCCGGGCGCCACGGGCGACAGGCCGGAGCCGAATCCGAGCGCGATGCAGTGTGCCGGATGCGACAGCATGAAGCGCGGCGTAGGGCGGCGCGGCGCCAATGCTGGCGCGGCTTGCGGGGCGATTTCGGGCAGGTCGGTGGTCATGGAATGCCTGAATGGTAGCGGCGCATCCGCGGCCTATGATCCTGCGGCACCCCTCCACCCCGACCACCATGCACGACTTCATCGCCCAACAATCCTTCGGCCTTGTGGCCGACCTGATCGCCCGCCACGCGGCCGCGCAACCCGGCCACGTTGCGCTGGTGGACGGCACGCAATCGCTGGACTACGCCGGCCTGGACCGCGCCATGGACCAGGTGGCCCTGGCGCTGCAGCAGGCCGGCATCCAGAGTGGCGAGGCCATCGCCATCTGCGCCGCGAGTTCGGTGCCCTATGCCACCGTGTTCATGGGCGCGCTGCGCGCTGGCGTGGTGGTCGCACCGCTGGCCCCCGGCGTCACGCCGCAGAGCCTGGCGCAGATGATGGCCAACGCGCAGGCCAGGCTGCTGTTCACCGACGCGGCCAGCAGCGACAGCGTGGGCCCGGCGACGGCCGAGGGCCCGCAGCGCATCGCGCTGGACGGCAGCGGCGTGGGCAAGCCGCTCGCCGAATGGTTGGCGCCAGCGGGCCAGAAACCCGCGCCGGCCACCGTCACGCCGACCTCGCCGTTCAACATCATCTATTCCTCGGGCACCACCGGCGAGCCCAAGGGCATCGTGCAGTCGCATGGCATGCGCTGGTCGCATGTGCAGCGCGGGGTGAGCTACGAATACGGGCCGGGCACGGTCACGCTGCTGTCCACGCCGCTGTACTCCAACACCACGCTGGTGCTGTTCTTCCCGACGCTGGCCTTCGGCGGCACGGTGCTGCTGATGGCCAAGTTCAACGCAGCCGAATACCTGAAGCTGGCCCAGGCCCACCGCGTCACGCACACCATGCTGGTGCCGGTGCAGTACCAGCGCATCCTGGCGCTGCCGGGCTTCGGCGATTTCGACCTGTCGAGCTTTCGCTACAAGTTCTGCACCAGCGCGCCGTTCTCGGCCGCGATGAAGGCCGAGGTCCTCCAGCGCTGGCCGGGTGGCCTGATCGAGTTCTACGGCATGACCGAGGGCGGCGGCAGCTGCATCCTCGAAGCCCACGTCAACCCTGACAAGCTGCACACCGTGGGCCGGCCCGCGGCCACCAGCGACATCCGCCTGATCGACGACGCCGGCCATGAAGTGCCCGCGGGCGAGGCCGGTGAAGTGGTGGGCCACTCGCCCGGCATGATGACCGGCTACCACCGCAAGGACGACAAAACGCGCGAGGCCGAGTGGTTCGACCCCAGCGGCAAGCGCTTCATCCGCACGGGCGACATCGGCCGCTTCGATGCCGACGGCTTTTTGATCCTGTTCGACCGCAAGAAGGACATGATCATCTCGGGCGGCTTCAACATCTACCCGAGCGACCTCGAAGGCCTGCTGCGCGAGCACCCGGCCGTGCTGGAGGCCGCCGTGGTGGGCGTGCCATCCGAGGCCTGGGGCGAGACGCCCGTGGCCTTCGTCGTCGCGCGCGAGGGCGAGCCCGTGGAGGCCGGCGCGTTGAAGGACTGGCTCAACGAGCGCGTGGGCAAGACGCAGCGCCTGTCCCAGCTCGTGCTGGTGGACAGCCTGCCGCGCAGCGCCATCGGCAAGATCCTCAAACGCGAACTGCGCGACCGCTGGGTGGCGCCCACCGCCTGATGGCCGGCGGCCCTGTGCGCGACCAGCACAAGGCCCAGCTGGAGCGCGCGATCTTCCGTGAGTTCGCGCAGCGCTACCGTGCCGACATCGACCTGCATTCGCTCGTGAGCGGAGACCCGAATGCGCGCGAGCCCGACATCCTGGCCCGCTCCACCGAGAGCGACGAGCCGCTGGCCTTCGAGCTCGTGCGCCTGACCGAGCAGGACAGCCAGGTGCTGGCGCGCCAGACCCCGCGCCTGCCGCCGGCCGATGCGCCGCCCGCGCGGCTGCCGCCGAACGAGGCCTCGGTCGATGCGTTCTCGCGCAAGTTCAAGAAGGCCGAGGCCGGCCTGTACAGCGGCGTGGCCGCGCACGACCTGGAGCTGCTCGCCTGGTCCGACCACCTGGCCACGCCCTGGCCGCAGGTGCTGGCAAGCGCCGAGGTCTGGCTCACGCACTACGCCAGCGCTGCGCACTTTGCGATGGTGTGGCTGTGGCGCCGGCCGGAGTTCTTCGGCGACCCGCAGCAGTCGGCCTGGGTGTGGTCGCCGGGGCGGGGGTTGCGCAGGTTTGGTTGAAGTTTCAAGCTCCAGGCCTAAAATACAGAAATCTGTACATTCATGACAGGACTGCAAGCCATGAAGACCACGCTCGACCTCAACGACACCCTGTTCACCGAAGCCAAGGCTTTGGCCGCGCAGCAGCGCATCAGCCTCACCCGCCTGATCGAAGAAAGCCTGCAGTTGCGCTTGAAGGCACAGAGCCGCGCGCGCAAGCCCCAGGCGCTTCCGGTGTACCGGGGCAAGGGCGGGTTGGTGGCCGGCTTGGACGGTCGCAGCAACAAGGCCCTGCTGGACGCGGCGGATGACGCCTGACGTCAATGTGCTAGTGGCCGCGTCGCGCAGCGATCACCCGCACTACGAGAAGGCGCGCGCCTGGCTGGACGAAGCCATCGCCGCCGCCGGTCAGGGGCGGCCTTTGCGCGTGCAGGCCATGGTGGTGGCAAGCTTCCTGCGCCTGGTCACCCACTCCAGGATCTTTGTGCAACCAACGCCAACCGATGAGGCGTTGCGCTTCATCGACGCACTCAAGGCCATGCCGGGCGTGGAGCAACCCGCGCTCGGCGCGGAATGGCCGGTGCTGCGTGAACTCTGCGCAACCAAGCCACTGGCGGCCAACCAGATTCCAGATGCGTGGCTGGCGGCGGCGGTCCTGCAGCAGGGCGAGCACCTGGTCAGCTTCGATGCGGACTTCAGGCGCTTGCTGCCGCGCTCGCAGTTCACCCGGCTAACGCCGTGACGGCCTGAGGCCGCACCTCACACCGACCGCCACTGCAGCGGCAACGCCCCCTCGATCAACCGCTGCGCACGCACCCGCAGATGCAGCGCGCGCTCGATGCCCGTGGCCGCGAACGACGCCGCATCGGCCCACAGCAGCTCCGCCGTCACGGCCAACTGCAGCAGCGCGCCCGTCTCGACATCGACGAACAGCAGGCCGGCGCGCGGATCCAGGTGCAGGTTGCCCAGCGTGTTGAAGAACTGGTTGCCCGGGTAGTCCGGCACCAGCAGGCTGCCGTCCGGCTGCACGCGCACGAAGCCCGGTGCGCCGCCCCGGTGCGATACGTCCACGCCGCCTGCCGCATGCGCGCCGCTGGCGGCCGTGGCGATGAAGAAGGTGTCGGCCTGGGCCACGATGCGCCGGCCTGCCTCGTCCAGCCGGTCGGCCCGCACCAGGCGTGGCGATGGCGGCAGGCTCTCCACGTAGCGCGCCTCGCGCGGCTGCATGTACTTGGGGCAGTTGCCGAAGCTTTGCCCCACCTCCACCGTGAAGCCATCCGGCCGCAGACCGTGCACCGTGCCGTTCATGCGGTTGCGCCGGCGGGTGTGTGGGGCGATCCCGAGCAGGCCGATCGGCGCGCCTTGCGCCAGCGTGTCGTGCAGCACGTCGCCCCACAGCGGCGCAGCCGCCACGTCCAGGTGCCGGGCGTCCGGTGAGCGCAGGAAGCCGGGTGGCCCGGCCAGCAGCGAGGCCCAGGGCTGGCAGGCGGCGTCCACGGTGCCCACCACGAGGAACGGCAGCTCGGCGAAGAAGGCGCGGTGCTGCTCGGGCATCTCGTTGCGCATGATGCGCGCGCCCACCTGCGCCAGCCACTCGCGCGAGCCGGCGCGCGTCTGCAGGGCGCGCTCGCCGGCATGGAACACTGGGTCGTGGTCGGCGGTGGGGATGTCAGGCATGGCGGGGTCCCTGGTGGAAGTACGAGCCACGATTGTGTTGATCAGGCCTGCGAACATAAATGGGCCACAGCGCAGTGGACTGATCCACTTTCCGGAGCAATTGGCTATGCTGCGCGCCATGGACACCGTGCGCGCCATGCAGACCTTCGTGCAGATCGCCGACGCCGGCAGCCTCACGGCAGCGGCCCAGGCGCTGGACAGCTCCCTGCCCGCCGTGGTGCGCATGCTCGCGGCCTACGAGGCGCATCTGCAGGTGCGTCTGTTCAACCGCACCACGCGCCGCATCGCACTGACGGACGAGGGCCGGCGCCACCTGGAGAGCTGCCGCCAGATCCTGGCGGCCATCGCCGATGCCGAGGCTGCGCTGCTCGCCGAGGCCACCGAGCCGGCCGGCCTGCTGACCATCACCGCGCCCGTGCTGTTCGGCCAGCTGCATGTGGCGCCCGCCGTGACGCGCTTCGCGCAGGCCCATCCGCAGATGCAGTGCCGATTGCTGCTGGCCGACCGCGTGGTGAACCTGCTGGAGGAGAACGTGGACGTGGGCGTGCGCATCGGTGCGCTGGCCGACTCCAGCCTCGTGGCCCGGCGCATGGGCCAGATCCACCGCCACGTGGTGGCCCACCCCGGCCTGCTGCGCACGCACGGCACGCCGCAGCACCCGACCGCGCTGCGGCAGCTGCCCTGCGTGCGCGTGAGCGGCCATGCGCCGGGCTGGGGGCCGTTCGCGGACGGCAAGCGCAGCCTGCGCGTGGAGGTCAGCGGCCAGCTGGAATTCAGCGAGATCGGCCCGGCCATCGACGCCTGCGCCGCGGGCGCGGGCTTCGGCAACTTCTACTCTTACCAAGTGGCCGAGTACGTGCGGCGCAGGAAGCTGCAGATCGTGCTGCGGGACTTCGAACCGCCGCCGCAGCCCATCCACCTGGTCTACCCGCACGCCCGGCTGCTGCCGCGCCGCGCCCGCGTGTTCCTCGACTGGATGCGCGAGGCGCTGCAGGCGTTCGATGCGGGATCGACGGCCCGTTAGCGCCAGGCCGCCCAGAGCATCGTGGCGCCGGCCACCAGCAGCAGCGCGTCCATCAACAGCCGGAACTTCGATGCGTCCAGCGCCAGCACCACGCGCTTGGCCAGGAACGCGCCGGCCGTCAGCGAGCTGCCGACGATCAGCCCTTTGGCGATGGCGTCCACCGGCAGGGCGCCCAGGCTGCGGAAGGTCAGCGCCTTGGCCGCGTACACGGCCAGCGAGCCGAGCGCCTCCGTGCCCAGGAACGCGCCCTTGACCAGGCCATAGGCCAGGAAGAACGGCGTGTTGACGGGCCCGGTGCTCACCACGATGCCGGTCAAAAAACCGATGCCTGCCCCCACCAGCGCCAGCTGCCACAGCTGCAGCCGCAGCTGCCGCCGCGCCAGCCAGCGCCGCAGCGGGATCATGGCGATGAAGAACAGCCCCAGCACGGCCTCCACCACGCCGACCGGCAGCGCCAGCAACGTGCGCGCACCGAGCGCGGCGGCCGGCACGCCCGTGGCCGCATAGACGGCGGCGGCGCGCCAGTCGATCGCGCGCCACCAGACCACGACGCGCGCGGCGTTGGCCATCAGCGCGGCCATCGCCATGATGGGCACGGCCTCGCGCGGGCCGAACACCAGCACCAGGGCCGGCATCAGCATGATGGACGAGCCGAAGCCCACGATGCCGCCCACCGTGCCGGCCACCAATCCCAACAGCAGAACGAGCGCGAATTCCAGCATCACCCACCGATCGCGCGGCATTGTGCCCGCGGCTGGCCGGCGGCCCTGAACCGCGCGATCATGCGTGGGGCGATCACATCCCAAGAAAGACACAAGATGGACCGATTCGATTTCGACCTGGTGGTGCTCGGTGGCGGCAGCGGCGGCGTGCGCGCCGCGCGCATGGCGGCCCAGCGCGGCGCCCGGGTGGCCGTGGTGGAGGCGGCCGCGCTGGGCGGCACCTGCGTGAACGTGGGCTGCATCCCCAAGAAGCTCTACAGCTACGCCGCCCACTACGCAGAGGCCTTCGAGGAGGCCGCGGGCTTCGGCTGGCAGGTGGAGGCGCCGCGCTTCGACTGGGCCACGCTCAAGGCCAACCGCGCCAGGGAGATCACGCGGCTGAACGGCATCTACCGCGACCTGCTCAAGGGCGCGGGCGCAGAGATCGTGGCGGGCTGGGGCCAACTGGCGGACCCGCACACCGTGCAGGTCGGCGAGCGGCGCCTGCGCGCCCAGCACATCCTCATCGCCACCGGCGGCACGCCCTTCATGCCCGACATCGCGGGTGCCGAGCTGGCCATCAGCTCGGACCAGATGTTCGACCTGGACCCGTTCCCCAAGCGCCTGGTCGTGGTGGGCGGCGGCTACATCGCCTGCGAGTTCGCGTCCATCTTCCGCGGGCTCGGCGCGCAGGTCACGCAGCTGCAACGCGGCGGCCGCATCCTGTCGGCGTTCGACGAGGACATCAGCCGCTTTCTGGCCTCCGAGATGGGCAAGACCGGCATCGATCTGCAGCTCAACGCGCAGGTCGAGCGCATCGTGCGCCAGGCCAAGGGGCTGCACCTGACGCTGGCCGACGGCGCGCTGCTGGACGCCGACGCCGTGCTGTTCGCCACCGGGCGGCGGCCCAACACCGCCAACATCGGCCTGGAGGCACTCGGCGTGCAACTGGACGAGGACGGCGCGGTCGCGGTCGATGCGCACTACCGCAGCAGCGTGCCGTCGGTCTTTGCGCTGGGTGACGTGTCCACCGACATGCCGCTCACGCCCGTGGCCACGGCCGAGGCCATGGCGCTGGTGGACCACCTGTTCGGCCCGCTGCCGGGCAAGCCGGCGCGCAGCGTTTCGTACGAGAACATCCCCACCGCCGTGTTCACGCACCCGCCGGTGGGCACCGTGGGCTACACCGAGGAGGCGGCGCGCCGCAAGTTCGGCGACGTGACCATCTTCCGCACCGAGTTCAAGCCGCTCAAGCACACGCTGTCGGGTAGCAGCGAGCGCACGCTCATGAAGCTGGTGGTCGATGCCGAGACCGACCGCGTGGTGGGCGTGCACATGGTGGGCATGGACGCCGGCGAGATCCTGCAGGGCTTCGCCGTGGCGCTGCGCGCGGGCGCGACCAAGGCGCTGTTCGACAGCACCATCGGCATCCACCCCACGGCGGCCGAAGAGTTCGTGACGCTGCGCGAGCCGGCGGTCGATTAGCGCCCCGTGAAACGCGGCGCGCGCTTTTCCTTCCAGGCCAGCGCGCCTTCCTGCAGGTCGCTGGAGGCCAGGGTCTGCAGCACGGCTGCGCGCACGCTCTGCGCGTCCATCTGGCCACGCGCCATCTGGTTCAGGTGACGCTTCATGCCCAGCAGCGCCAGCGGCGCCATCGTGCCCAGCCGCTCGCACAGCGCCTGGGTCTGCGGCTCCAGCTCGTCGGCGCTGACCAGGTGCGTGAGGAAGCCGCAGGCCTGCATGGCGCCCGCATCGAGCTTGTCGCCGGCCAGGAACAGGCGCTTGGCCACGTCCACGCCCAGGCGCGTGACGTAGCGCTGCATGCCGCTGGCGTAGAAGTGCAGGCCCAGCCGCGCGGCCGGCATGAACATCTCGACCGCCGGCGAGCCGATGCGGAAGTCGCAGGCCAGGGCCATGTCGGTCGCGCCGCCATAGATGCCGCCGTGCAGCACGGCCACCGTCACGGCGCGGCAGTCTTCCAGCGCATCGACCATGTCGCCGAAGCCCGTGCCCTCTGCCTGGCTGCCGCCCACCTCGGCGATGTCGTAGCCCGCGCAGAAGTGCTTGCCCGTGCTGCGCAGCTGCAGCACCAGCACCTGCTCGGAAGCGTTGACGGCGGCCACGTGCGCGCGCAGCACGGGCAGGTCTTCGGGCGCCAGCTTGTTGGCGGCGGTAGGCCGCTGCAGGGTGATGGTGGCGATCGTGCCGGCGATGCGGAGCTCAGGGGTCATGGGGTGCAACGGGGAGGTGAACGGGGCAATATAAGCGCTCGGGCGGCAGCCCCCGGCCCGCGCTGCCTGGCACGGGCATTGCACAATCCTCGCATGCCCTACCTGCCGCCCTTCATCGCACCGACCTTCTACACCGACCCGGCCGCCGCACTGCAGCAGGTGCGCTTCATCTACAACCAGCAGATCGACCACCTGCGCGATGCCATGCAGCATTTCGTGGCCGGCGACACGCCACCGGGCCATGTACGCGCCTGCTATCCGTTCGTGCGGGTGCATACCGAGACCCTGTCGCGTGCCACGGCCGAGGAGGAACTGGACCGCCTGGCCTACGGCTTCGTGGCCGGCGCCGGCCGCTTCGAGACCACGCTGACGCGGCCCGACCTGTATGGCAACTACTACCTGGAGCAGTTCCGCCTGCTGCTGCAGAACCACAAGGTGCCGCTGGAGGTGGGCACCAGCACGCAGCCCATCCCCGTGCATTTCTCGTTCAGCGAGCACGACCATGTGGAGGGCAACCTGAGCGCCGAGCGCCGCCGGCTGATGCGCGACGTGTTCGATCTGCCGGACCTGGCCGCCATGGACGACGGCATCGCCAACGGCACCTACAACCCCAGCCCGGGCGAGCCGCAGCCCCTGTCGCTCTTCACCGCACCGCGTGTGGACTACTCGCTGCACCGGCTGCGCCACTACACGGGCACGGCGCCCGAGTGGTTCCAGAACTTCGTGCTGTTCACCAACTACCAGTTCTACATCGACGAGTTCGTGCGCATGGGCCACGAGGCCATGGCCGACGAGAACAGCGAGTACATCGCGTTCGTGGAACCGGGCAACGTGGTCACGCGCCGCAAGGACCTGCCGCCGCAGGACATCGACGCGCTGGGCGCCCTGCCCCCGCGCCTGCCGCAGATGCCGGCCTACCATCTGCTGCGCGCCGACCACACGGGCATCACCATGGTGAACATCGGCGTGGGCCCGGCCAACGCCAAGAACATCACCGACCACATCGCCGTGCTGCGCCCACACGCCTGGATCATGCTGGGCCACTGCGCCGGCCTGCGCAACACGCAGCAGCTGGGCGACTACGTGCTGGCCCACGGCTATGTGCGCGAGGACCATGTGCTGGACGAAGAGCTGCCGCTGTGGGTGCCGATCCCCGCGCTGGCCGAGATCCAGGTCGCGCTCGAAAAAGCCGTGCGCGACGTCACCCAGCTCGAAGGCCCCGAGCTCAAGGGCGTGCTGCGCACCGGCACCGTGGCCAGCACCGACAACCGCAACTGGGAGCTGCTGCCGGACAACAAGCCCCAGCTGCGCTTCAGCCAGAGCCGGGCCGTGGCGCTGGACATGGAGAGCGCCACCATCGCGGCCAATGGCTTTCGCTTCCGCGTGCCCTACGGCACCTTGCTGTGTGTCTCCGACAAGCCGCTGCACGGCGAGATCAAGCTGCCGGGCATGGCCAACCACTTCTACCGCGAGCGCGTGGACCAGCACCTGCGCATCGGCATCCGCGCGGTGGAGCTGCTGCGCGCCCAGGGCATCGACCAGCTGCACAGCCGCAAGCTGCGCAGCTTTGCTGAAGTCGCGTTCCAGTAGCCCGCGAGCCTGTGGAGATCGACACCCTCTCGATGATGACCGTGGCGATGGCCAACCTGCTGGGCATCTCCGTCGTGTTGCCGCTGATCATGGGGCGCAGCCTCACGCCGGCCGCCCGTGCCATGCAGGCCGGCCTGCTGCTGCTGACCCTGGGCTGGGCGATGCTGACGGCCTCCGAGTACGCGAACTCGTTCGTGCTGTCGGTGCTGTCCATGGGCAGCCTGTCGGCCAGCCTGGTGATGCTGCACCGGGCACTGGGCGGCTGGCTGGGCCCGCGGCCCGGCGAGCGGGCGATCGTCGTGCTGGCCGTGCTCGTGCCCGTGGGCTATGCGCTGACGTTCTCGAGCTACGCGGTGCGCGTGGGCTGGTCCAACTTCCTGCTGGCCGCGATGCTGGTGCTGCTGGCGCGCGCCACGCTGCTCGCGCGCCGCAACGCCGGGCGCCACTGGCGGCTGGTGCTGCTGGCCTGCTTCGCCAGCATGGCCGTGCTGACGGCCGCGCGCGGCCTGCTGGGCGCCTTCTTCACGAGCTTCTACCCGACCTTTCTGGCGCCCAACCCGGTCAACATCGCGGCCGCGCTGGCGACCAACATCGCCGTGGTGCTGGGCACGGTGGCGCTGCTGGTGGCCTGGCGCGACGAGGCCGACCACCGGCTGCGCACCATCGCCAACACGGACAGCCTGACCGGCCTGCCGAACCGCCGCGGTTTCACCGAGCGCGCCGAGGCGTTGTTCGCCAACGCCAAGCGCTACCACCACCCGCTGACCGTGCTGATGCTGGACCTGGACCACTTCAAGCAGGTCAACGACCGCCACGGCCACGACGGCGGCGACAAGGCGCTCGTGCTGTTCGCCGAGATGCTGGGCGAGACGCGGCGCACCGGCGACCTGGTCGGCCGCCTGGGTGGCGAGGAGTTCTGCGTGCTGCTGCCCAATGCCAAGCTCCACACCGCGAGCGGCTTCGACCAGCGGCTGCGCGCGCGGCTGCAGCAGCAGGTGAAGGCCAAGCTCGGCTTCGCGCTGGACTACAGCGCCGGCGTGGCCGCCCTGAGCACGCAGGACACCACGCTTGCCGGCCTCATGGCGCGCGCCGATGCCGCGCTGTACCAGGCCAAGCGCGAGGGCCGCGCCAAGCTGCTGATGGGCCAGAGCGGCGCGGGCGATACGGTGGTGTGACCGCAGGCTGCGGGCCCGGCTGATAGCATGCCGCGCATGCTCGAGCCCTTCACTCCGTTCCTCGTCCACTGGGCCATCACCGCGCTGGCGCTCTGGGTCGCCAGCCACATCTTCAAAGGGCTCACCTTCGACAGCAAGGGCGCGCTGGCCGTGTCGGCGCTGCTGCTGGGCTTCGCGAACGCCATCGTCAAGCCGCTGCTCATCGTGCTGACCCTGCCGCTCACGCTGCTGACTTTCGGCCTGTTCCTGCTGGTCATCAACGCGCTCGTGATCCTGCTGGTCGCGGCGCTGGTGCGCGGCTTTCGGATCTCGGGCTTCTGGACGGCCGTCTTCGCCAGCCTGTTCGTCTCGCTGCTGAGCATCGTGATCGGCTCGTTCGTGGGCGGCAGCGACCCGGCCACGCAGATCCAGATGCCGCAGGGCGGCACCTGGCTGTAGCGCGACTCAGCGCGCAGCGCCGGCCGGCGTGCTGCGCAGCACCTCGGCCAGCCCATCCTTCCACCACCGGGCCTGCCCGGTCGTGCCATGCCCGCTGGTCTGCGCGCTGGCCGGGATCAGCAGGATGCGGCCGTTCTTCACGCACTGCATGCCCTGCTCCAGCAGGCCCAGCTCGGGCAGGTTGCGCTCGTCGTCGGCCGAGTTGATGGCCAGCACCGTGGCCTGGATGCGATCGAGCTGGCCACTGGCGTCGTAGTCGCGCGAGGCGTCCCACTGGTACAGGTGGTCGTTGGCGTCGCCGATGGTGGGTGCGGCCAGTTGCCGGTCGACCAGCGCGTCGGCCTGCGCGCGCGTGGGCGCCTCGTACTGCAGCTTTTGCGTGCCGCCGCTGGTGGCCATGCCGAAGTGCGCCAGCGCAAACTTGAAGCCGGCCGGCTGCTCGGTGTACAGGCCATTGGCCCACGCCGGGTCGCGCTTGATCGCCTCGATCAGCAGGCGCCGCATCATCCAGTTGCGCCCCGACATGGCAGCGGGCACCGAGGCCATGGGCACGGCGATGTCCATGTAGCCTGGGTACTTCTGCGCCCACATCCAGACCTGCATGCCGCCCATGGAATTGCCGAGCACCATGCGCACATGGGCCAGGCCCAGGTGCTCGCGCACCAGGCGGTACTGGGCCTGCACCATGTCGTCGTAGTTGTATCTCGGGAATGCCATGCGCATGCCGTCGGACGGCTTGCTGGACGCGCCGGCGCCGATCGCGTCGGGCAGGATGATGAAGTACTTGCGGGCATCGAGCGGCTGGCCGGGGCCGAACAGCTCGCCCGCGAAGGCCGGCGTCAGCATGCGCTCGCCCGATCCGGCCGTGCCGTGCAGCACCACCACGGGTTCGCCCCGGGGGTCGCCCACCGTGGTGTAGCCCAGCTTGAGCTGCGGCAGCACTTCGCCGGTGTGGAAGCGAAAGTCGCGCACCACCCATTCCTTCGTCTGCGGCGCCGGGTAGTCGGCAGCCGACGCCGCGCCTGCCAGGGCGATCTGCAGCCCGAAGGCTGCTGCGAGAAGAGGAATGCGCATGGGTGTCTCCTGGTGTTGTGGTTCAGGCTGCCAGGGATTGCATCTCCGCGTACAGATCGGATTTGCCCTCGAAGCCGATGCCCGGCAGCTCCGGCATTGTGATGTGGCCCGCCTCCACGCGCACGCCGTCGGGGAAGCCGCCGTAGGGCTGGAACAGGTCGGGGTAGGACTCGTTGCCCCCCAGGCCCAGGCCGGCCGCGATGTTCAGCGACATCTGGTGGCCGCCGTGCGGGATGCAGCGGCGCCACGACCAGCCGTACTGCTGGAGCATGTCCAGCGTGCGCAGGTACTCCACGAGGCCGTAGCTCAGCGCGCAATCGAACTGCAGCCAGTCGCGGTCCGGCCGCATGCCGCCGTGGCGGATCAGGTTGCGCGCGTCCTGCATGGAGAACAGGTTCTCGCCCGTAGCCATGGGCTTGTCGTAGTGCTCGGCCAGGCGCGCCTGCAGCTCGTAGTCCAGTGGGTCGCCGGCCTCCTCGTACCAGAACAGCGGGTACGCGCGCAGCGCCTTGGCGTAGGCGATGGCAGTAGGTAGATCGAAGCGGCCGTTGGCGTCCACCGCGAGCTGGCAGCCGGGTGGCAGCATGCTCAACACGGCCTCGATGCGCTGGCAGTCCTCGGCCAGCGGCGCGCCGCCGATCTTCATCTTGACGACCGTGTAGCCCCGGTCCAGGTAGCTCTGCATCTCCGCCTTCAGGCCGTCCAGGCCCTTGCCGGGGTAGTAGTAGCCGCCGGCCGCATAGACGAACACGCGCGGGTCGGCCTGCGTGCCCTGGCGCTCGGCCAGCAGGCGGAACAGCGGCTTGCGCTCGATCTTGGCCACGGCGTCCCAGACCGCCATGTCGATGGTGCCCATGGCCACCGAGCGCTCGCCGTGGCCGCCCGGCTTTTCGTTCTTGAACATGGTGGCCCAGACCTTGTGCGGGTCCAGGTTGTCGCGGTCGGCGTCGCGCAGGCTGTCGGGTGCGGCCTCCAGCAGGCGCGGTGCGAAGCGTTCGCGGATCAGCCCGCCCTGGCCGTAGCGGCCGTTGGAGTTGAAGCCGTAGCCGACCACGGGCCTGCCATCGCGCACCACGTCGGTCACCACGGCGACCAGGCTCAGGGTCATCTTGGAGAAGTCGATGAAGGCGTTGGCGATCGGCGAGGCGATGGGGGCGGTACGTTCGAGGATGTTGACGATGCGCATGGTGAGCTCCTTGGGTGGGTGTGCCGCGATCTTAGGAAGCATCCACACATCTCTGAAGTGGTATTGTTTCTTCGTTGAGATTCCATTCGGAGATGGCATGCACGCCTTCGACCCCACTTCCCTGCGCCTGTTCGTCGCCGTCTGCGAGGAGCGCAACATCGCGCTGGCCGCGCAGCGCGAGGCCATCGTGCCCTCGGCCGTCAGCAAGCGCATCGCGCAGATGGAGGCCCAGGCCGGCACGCCGCTGCTGGCGCGCGGCCGGCGCGGCGTGGCCGCAACGCCGGCCGGCGAGACGCTGTGGCGCTACGCGCGCGAAGCCCTGCAGCTGCTGGACCGCATGCAGGCCGAGCTGACGGCCTATGCCGAGGGCGTGCAAGGCCATGTGCGCGTGTTCGCCAGCATGTCGGCGCTGGCCCAGTTCCTGCCCGAGGACGTGGGCCGCTTCGCGCGCCAGTACGAGCAGGTGCGCGTGAGCATGGAGGAGCGCGAGATCTGGGAGGTGGTGCGCGGCGTGGAGGAAGGCCGGGCCGACATCGGCGTGTGCTGGAACGCGGTGGACCTGGGCCGGCTGCAGCGCTTCGCCTACCAGCAGGACCGACTGGCCGTGGTGCTGCACCCCACGCACCCGCTGGCCGCGCGCAAGAGCCTGCGCTTTGCCGACACGCTGGCGCACGAGCACGTGGACATCCTGGGGCGCAGCATCATGAAAACCACGCAGCAGCGCCAGGCTGCCATCGCCAGCCAGCCGCTGCGCACGCGCATCCAGGTCGCCACGGTGGACGCGGCCTGCCGCATCGTGGCGGCGCAGCTGGCGCTGGCCATCGTGCCGCGCGAGGAGGCCCGGCTGTTCGAGCAACCGCTGGAACTGGTGGTGCGGCCCCTGACCGACACCTGGGCGCGGCGCCGCTTCGTGCTGGCCGTGCGCGACCTGAAGGCGTTGGCGCCGGCCGCGCGGCTGCTGCTGGACAGCCTGCGCGCGGCGGCGAAGTGATTCAGCCCTGGCTGCCCACGCCGTGGTGGTGCGTGAACAGGCCGCCCGGGTCCACGCGCCGCTTGACCGCCAGCAGCCGCGCGTAGTGCGGGCCCCAGTAGCGCTGCGGCCAGTCGTCCTCGAAATAATCGCTCTCGGCCACATAGGCGGCCGGCACCGGCACCTGTGCGCGCAGCGCCTGCAGTGCGCCGGCCAGCGCCGCGCGGCGGCTGCGCGCGAGCGCCACGTCGGGCGCGTGGCCCGGCACGCCGGGGTAGGCCGGGCCCTGCTCGGCGCCACAGATCAGCAGCGCGAAAGCCGTCAGCGCGGCCGGGTGCACGGCCGTCTCGCGCGCGGCCGCCAGCACCGCATCAGTGGCGCCGGCCAGGCCCTTGTTCAGGTGCAGCGAGACGCCGGCATGGCGCGTGGCTGCGTACAGGCCTTCCGCCAGCGCTGCGCGCGCGCCGGGCTGCAGCAGCGCGGCGTCCAGCCAGCCCGACTGGTAGGCATGCAGCACCTGGCCGGCCTGGGCCTGGTCGCCGGGCCAGAACAGGTTGGTCTCCGGCGCGCCGGGCCGCTCGTCGCGCGCCACCAGGCCCAGCGCGCGCTTGGCCAGGCTGGGCGCCCAGAACTCTTGCGCCGGCACGCTCACGAAGCGCAGCAGCGAGAAGTCCAGCGCGCAGTCGGCGCCGGTTGCGTCCACGGCCGCGAAGAACGGCGCCCACACGGCCTGGGCCTGCGCCCGGTCCAGGCCCTGGAACACCATGGCCACCTGCAGCACATTGCCGCGGCGCAGCCGGATCTGCTCGCCCCAGTGCGGGTTGACGAGGTGCTGCGCGCAGAACGCCAGCACGAGGTCGATGAGCCGGCGGAAGGCCGCGTCGGAGGCCGCGCGCAGCGTGAAGTTGACGGCGCCGAAGCGCTCGGGCAGCGCATGCACGGCCAGCGTCATGCGCGTGACGATGCCGAAGCCGGCGCCGCCGCCCTTGAGCGCCCAGAACAGCTCGGGCTCGCTGCAGGCGTTCACGGTGCGCAACTGGCCGTCGGCCGTGACCAGCTCGGCCTCCAGCAGGCTGGACGCGGCCAGGCCATAGGCCTTGCTGAAGCTGCCGAAGCCGCCCATCTGCACCAGGCCCGGCACCCCCACCGTCATGCAGCCGCCGCCCTGCACATAGCCGCCGCCGCGCGTGGTCACGAGGTCGTAGGCCTGGTTCCAGAGCACGCCGGCGCCCAGCGACACGGCGCGCCGCGGGGCCTGGTCGCAGCCGGCCGGCACGAAGGCCTCGTGCAGCTGCGCGCTGCGCAGCCGGCGCGTCCAGACCAGCAGCGCATCGGCCGCATTCGACTGGCCCTTGTAGCTGTGGCCGCCGCCGCGCACGACCAGCCGCAGCCGGTGCGTGCGCGCGAAGCCCACGGCCGCGGCCACGTCGGCCGCGCCACGTGCCGACAGCGCGTAGGCCGGCGGCTCGGAGGTCCAGGCGTCAACCCAGCCGTAGGTCTGCGTGCGCGCCACGTCGTCTCCGATGGCATAGGGGTTCTGCGGCCGCGCGAACAACGCGGCGCACGCCGGCGAGGCGGGGTCTGCGCGGCAGGCCGGCCAGGGCGAGGCGACGGCCTGCAGCGCGTCGCCGGTGCGGGCGCGCAATGCCTCCCAGGCGGCGGCATCGGGCCAGCTGGACTGGCCGGGGCGCACGTGCGGCGCGGCGGCCGTGGAGAACGGCAGCGCCGCCAGCGCCAGCACGCGCCTGCGGGCGATACGGTGGCGGTGGTCAGGGTCCATCATGCGGCGGGCGGTGGTGGGGACCGGGCAGCATAGCGCTGCCTGCCGCTGGTCAACCGGGCGCCATGGCCGGCAGCATGTCGGCCGGCGTGGCCAGCTCGCCGCGCAGCTCGGCCCGCGTGACCGGCAGGTACTGCGGGTACTCCCTGGCGATGAACGCGATCAGGCCCTCGCGCACGAAGCAGCGCAGGTCCCAGGCCTTGCCCGAATCGCTGGCGGTGGCCAGCAGGCGCAGCTGCATGCTGTGCTCGCCCGCCTCGGTGACCTGCAGCTTGCACAGGCGGCCATCCCACTCGGGCGAAGCCTCGCACAGCCGCTGGCACTCGGCGCGTAGCGGCGCCATGGGGATGCGGTAGTCGGTCCACAGGAACACGGTGCCGATGATCTCCGAGCTGGTGCGCGTCCAGTTCTGGAACGGGTTCTCGATGAACCAGCGCAGCGGAATGATGAGCCGGCGCTGGTCCCAGATGGCCAGCACCACGTAGGTGCCCGTGATCGATTCCACGCGGCCCCACTCGCCGTCCACGATCAGCACGTCGTCGAGCCGGATGGGTTGGGCCAATGCCAGCTGCAGCCCCGCGATCATGTTGCCGAACACCGGCTGCGCGGCCATGCCGACCACCAGGCCCACCACGCCGGCCGAGGCCAGCAGGCTGGTGCCGAACTGGCGCGCACCGGGAAAGGTCATCAGCATCAGCGCCATGCCGGCCAGGCCGATGACGACCATGACCGTGCGCGACAGCACGCGGGCCTGCGTGTGGATGCGGCGCGCGTTCAGGTTGTCCACCACGTTGAGCGGGTACTGGTCGATCACCCCCTGGGCCACGCCGGCCACCGCACGGATGCCCATCCAGCTCAGGCAGGCCAGCAGCAGCACGCTGTTGAGGTGACGGATGCTGTCGATCGCCAAGATGGTGTCGGGCGCGCCCTGCCACACCAGCTGCAGCGCCACGAACATCAGCCACCAGCGCGCCGCGGGCCGCAGGAAGCGCACCACCGTGCCCGCCACTGGCATGCCGCGCGTGACGCGCGTCAGCACCAGCACGGCGGCGCGGTGGGCGATCCAGGCCAGGACGATGGCCACGGTGGCCGCCACGGCCAGGCGCAGCACGGCCACATCGGCCCACGCGATGAGGGCATTCCACTGTGTTTCCATCGGGGCCATCCTAGCGATGGCCGCAAAGCACCCGCGCCGGGCGAGAAATCAGGCGGTGCGCGGCTGCACCAGCGCCGCAGCCCGCTTGGCATTCACGCGCGCCTGCTCCACGTCGGCATGGCGCGCGAGCAGCACGCCCATGCGGCGCTTCACGAAACTCTCGGGCTTGCCGAACAGTCGGATCTCGGTGCCGGGCACGCGGAGTGCCGCGTCCACCCCGTCGAACACGATGCCCTGCGCATCGACGCCGCCATAGACCACGGCGCTGGCGCCGGGCGTGTTCAGTGTGGTGTCCACCGGCAGGCCCAGGATGGCGCGCGCATGCAGCTCGAACTCGTTCTGCCACTGCGTGGCCATGGTCACCATGCCGGTGTCGTGCGGGCGCGGGCTGACCTCGCTGAACCAGACCTGCTCGCCCTTGACGAACAGTTCCACGCCGAACAGGCCCTGGCCGCCCAGGTCTTCGGTCACGGCCTTGGCGATCTGGCGCGCGCGTTCCAGCGCGGCCGGGTGCATGGGGTGCGGCTGCCAGCTTTCCACATAGTCACCGCTGACCTGTACGTGGCCGATCGGGTCGCAGAAATGGGTCTGCACGCTGCCGTCGGCGGCGCGGGCGCGCACGGTGAGCAGCGTGATCTCGTAGTCGAAGTCGATGAAGCCCTCGACGATCACGCGGCCATGGCTGACACGGCCGCCGGCCATGGCGTAGTCCCAGGCCCGCTGCACGTCGGCCGGGCCGTCGATCTTGCTCTGGCCCTTGCCCGAGCTGCTCATGACGGGCTTGACGATGCAGGGGTAGCCGATTCCACCGTTCACGGCGTCGATGGCGGCCTGCAGCTCTTCGAAGGAGTCGCAGAACTTGTAGGGGCTGGTCGGCAGGCCCAGCGTCTCGGCGGCCAGGCGGCGGATGCCTTCGCGGTCCATGGTCAGGCGCGCGGCCCGGGCCGTGGGCACCACGCGCACGGTGCCGGCGGCCTCCAGCTCTTCCAGCACGGGCGTGGCGATGGCCTCGATCTCGGGCACGACCCAGTCGGGCTGTTCCTGCGCGATCAGCGCCTTGAGCTGCTCGGGGTCGCTCATCACGATGGTGTGGGCACGGTGCGCGACCTGGTGGCCGGGCGCGTTCTCGTAGCGGTCCACCGCGATGGTCTCCACGCCCAGGCGCTGCAGCGCGATCAGCACCTCCTTGCCGAGCTCGCCGGAGCCCAGCAGCATGACGCGCGTGGCGTGGGGGGACAACGGGGTGCCGAGAGTGGTCATGGCGATGGCCTGCGCAAAAGGATCAATCGAGTTTCGCACCGGAGGCCTTCACGGCCGCGGCCCAGCGCGGCGTCTCGGCCGCCAGGAACCTGCCGAACTCCTCGCTGCCCAGGAAGGCCGGGTCCGCGCCCTGCGCGACCATGCGGGTCTTGATGTCCGGGTCGTTCAGCACCTGGCCGAAGGCGTCGCTGAGCTTGGCCGTCACGTCCTTGGGCAGGCCGGCCGGCGCCAGGAAGCCGTAGAAGCCCACGACCTCGAAGCCCTTGAAGCCGGACTCGATGACGGTGGGCACGTCGGGCAGCGCCGGGTTGCGCGCGCGGCTGGTCACGGCCAGCGCGCGCACCTTGCCCTGCTTGTGGTAGTTGGCCGCCTGGGGAATGGACTCGGCCATGAACTGCACCTGGCCGGCCATCAGGTCGGTGAACGCGGGCGCGCTGCCGCGGTAGGGGATGTGGACCATGAACAGGCCGGTGCTGTTCTTGAACATCTCGGGCACCAGGTGGCTGATGCCGCCGTTGCCGGCCGAGCCGTAGTTGATCTGGCCCGGCCGCGCCTTGGCGTAGTCGGTGAACTCCTTGAGCGAGTTCACGGGCAGCTTGGGCGTGACCAGCAGCGCCAGCGGCTGCATGGCCGTGCGCGCGATCGGCGTGAAGTCCTTGAGCGTGCCGTAGGGCAGGCGGCTGTACAGCGCGGGGTTGATGACCATCACACCGGTGTTGGCCAGCATCAGCGTGTAGCCGTCGGGCGCGGCCTTCATGACGTCCTGCGCACCGACAGTGCCGCCCGCGCCGGACTTGTAGTCGACCACGATGGGCTGGCCCAGCACGGCCTGCAGCTTCTCGGCCAGCAGGCGCGCGTGCTGGTCGAGCGGGCCACCGGCCGGGAAGCCGATGACGACGCGGATGGGTTTTTCAGGGAAGGCGGCTTGGGCCGATGCGGCCAGCAGGGCAAGGGCCATGGCGGCCAGGTGGCGGGGTTTCATGCGCGTGTCTCCAACAAAAACCCTGTCAGCATAATCGCTGGCTCTTGCTGACCTCCACCCACTTGGCCGCCCCCTCCGACACCATCACCGCCGAACTGGTCGCCGTGCTGGTCGCCGTCACCGGCGGCCAGGCGCGCTTCCTGAGCACGCACGACGGCCACGCCCTGCCCAGCGGCCCCCTGGAGGTGGACCACCGCTCGCTGCAGACCGGCATGCGCGCCTGGATCGAGGCGCAGACGCACCACCCCATCGGCTACATCGAGCAGCTCTACACCTTCGCCGACCGCGACCGTGCGCGCGAGGACGCGCGCCGCGTCATCTCGGTCAGCTACCTGGGCCTCACGCGCGAGGCCCAGGTGCCGGCGCCGCAGCAGGCCGTGGGCTGGCGCGACTGGTACCACCACTTCCCCTGGGAAGACCAGCGCTCGCCTGCGGCCGCGGCCGTGCTGGCCGAGCACATTGCACCGGCGCTGATCGCCTGGTGCGCGGCAGGCGCCGGCGCCGACGCCAGCCAGCGCCGCCTGCGCGTGGACACGGCCTTCGGCCTGCACGGAGCGCCCTGGAACGAAGACTTCGTGCTGCAGCGCTACGAGCTGCTGCACGAGGCCGGCCTGGTGCCCGAGGCGCAGCGCGGCCCGGCCGCGTCGCGCGGCTTGCCCGCGGCGCAGCGCAAGGCCGTGGCCGCGCGCACGGGTGCCCCGATGCGGCTGGACTACCGCCGCATCCTGGCCACCGGCATGGCGCGGCTACGCGCCAAGATCAAGTACCGGCCGGTGGTGTTCGAGCTGATGCCCGAGGCCTTCACGCTGCTGCAGTTGCAGCAGACCATCGAGGCGCTGGCCGGGCGCGCGCTGCACAAGCAGAACTTCCGCCGCCTGGTCGAGCAGCAGGCGCTGGTCGAGGAAACCGGGCAGCTCACGCAGGGCGCGTCGGGCCGGCCGGCCCAGCTGTTCCGCTTCCGCGAGGACCTGCTGCTGGAGCGCGCGATCTCGGGCAGCAAGCTGCCGCTGTCACGCTGAACGGCTGTCACACAAGATACAAATAGCGCGCCCTACTTATGCTCAAAAAAAGTATAAATACGGCCTCTGCGTTTTTTTGACGCCCATATGCTCAGCTTGAGCACATCGCCCATGCCCAACGCCAACGACACCCGAGAGCCGCCCGCCCCCTTGCCCCGCGTGATGCTGGAGCCGCTGGTGCGCGCCACCCTGCTCGAAGACCTGGGCCGTGCCGGCGACATCACGAGCCAGGCGGTGGTGCCGGCCGAGGCGCAGAGCCGCCTGCAACTGGCCGCGCGCCAGGGCGGCGTGCTGGCCGGGCTGGAGCTGGCCCGGCTGGCGTTCGAGCTCATCGACCCGTCCATCGTCTGGAACGCCAGGCTGCGCGACGGCGCACGGCTGAAGCCCGGGGACGTGATCGCCACGCTGGCCGGCCCGGCCCGCGCCATGCTGACGGCCGAGCGCACGGCGCTGAACTTCCTGGGCCATCTGTCGGGCGTGGCCAGCGCCACGGCGCGCATCGCGGACGCCATCGCCCACACCAAGGCCCGCGTGACCTGCACGCGCAAGACCATGCCGGGGCTGCGCGCGGTGCAGAAATACGCGGCACGCGTAGGCGGCGGCAGCAACCACCGCTTCGGGCTGGACGACGCCGTGCTGATCAAGGACAACCACGTCGCCATCGCCGGTGGCCTGCGCAACGCCGTCGAGCGCGCGCGCGCGGCCATCGGCCACATGGTGCAGATCGAGGTCGAGGTCGACACGCTGGCGCAGCTGCGCGAGGCACTGGACCTGCAGGTGCCCATCGTGCTGCTGGACAACATGGACCTGCCGACCTTGCGCGAGGCCGTGTCCATGACCGCCGGCCGCGCCGTGCTGGAGGCCTCGGGCCGCGTGACGGCCGAGACGGCGCCCGGCATCGCCGAGACCGGCGTGGACCAGATCGCGATCGGCTGGATCACGCACAGCGCCGCCGTGCTGGACATCGGACTGGACACCCTGGCATGAAACGCCTGCATGCGCTCTTCGCGTTGCTCCTGGCCGCCCTGCTGGCGCTTCCCGCGCAGGCCGAAGACCCGCACTACCCGACCAAGCCCATCACCATCGTCGTGACCTTCCCGCCCGGCGGCGGCACCGACCTGCTGGCGCGCAAGCTGGGCCAGGTGCTGCAGCAGCAGCTGGGCCAGGCCGTGGTGGTGGAAAACCGCGCCGGCGCCAGCGGCAACATCGGCGCGAGCCAGGTGGCCAAGGCCGCGCCAGACGGCCACACGCTGCTGATGGTCAACAGCTCGTTCGCGATCAACCCGGGCGTGTTCGGGGCGCTGGACTTCTCGCCCTCGCGCGACTTCGCAGCCGTCATCAACGTGGGCTTCGTGCCTTCGGTGCTGGTGGTGCCGACCACCTCGCCCTGGCACCAGCTGGCCGACCTGCTGGCCGCCACGCGCGGCGCGGCGCAGCCGGTCTTCTTCGCGTCCTGCGGCGCCGGCACGCCGCAGCACCTGGCCGGCGAGATGCTCTTCCTGGCGGCGCGGGCGCCGCTGGCCCAGGTGCCCTACAAGGGCTGCGGCCCGGCGCTGGTGGACGTGGTGTCCGGCCAGGTGGGCCTGGGCATCGTGACGGCCAGCAGCGCCGCGCCCCTGCTGGCGGCCGGCAAGCTGCGCGCACTGGGCATCACCTCGCCGGCACGCACGGCGCAGTTGCCGGACGTGCCCACGGTTGCCGAGCAAGGCGTGGCCGGCTACGAGCTGGACCAGTGGCACGGGCTGCTGGCACCGGCCGGCACGCCGGCGGCCGTCATCGCGCTGCTGAACCGCACACTGGCCACGGCCCTGGCCGGTGGCGAGTTGCAGACCAACCTGCGGCAGCTGGGCTACACGCTCACGCGCGGCGAGCAGGCCAGCCCCGCCGCGTTCCAGGCGCTGGTGGCGCGCGACCTGCGGCGCTTTGGCACGATCACCGCACAGCGCGGGCTGCGGCTGGAGTGAACAGCCGCGCGCGGTCGCGGCCCTTGTGGTGGACGGTGAGGGGTCGATGCGCTGGATGTGGAAGGGGCCGTCGTGGCGTGCGCCCGGCAGGGCGGCGACACGGCGCAGAGGGAGCACGGCGCAGGGCCGGGTACGAAAGCCATGTCGCGCCCGGCGACGGGCATGGGGTGCGGCAGGGTCTGGCGCCAGCCTGCGGCGCGCCCGCTCCAGGCGCCGATGCCCGCTATGCTGCGGGCCATCGCAGCACGGGGGATCAGGCATGGTGGATTCGACTCAGCGCATCCGCGTCGGCATCGGCGGCTGGACCTTCGAGCCCTGGCGCGACAACTTCTTCCCGGCCGGCCTGCCGCACACGCAGGAGCTGCATTTCGCCAGCCGCGCCGTGACGGCCATCGAGGTCAACGGCACCTACTACAGCACGCAGTCACCCAAGAGCTTCGCGCGCTGGCGCGACGAGACGCCGGACGACTTCGTGTTCTCGCTCAAGGCCAACCGCTTCGCGACGAACCGGCGCGTGCTGGCCGAAGCCGGCGACTCGATCCAGCGCTTCGTGGAGAGCGGGCTGTCGGAGTTGGGCCAGAAGCTCGGCCCCCTCGTCTGGCAGTTCGCGCCGACCAAGCAATTCGACCCGGTGGACTTCGGTGCTTTCCTGGAACTGCTGCCCAAGGCCGTAGACGGCCTGGCGCTGCGCCATGTGCTGGACGTGCGGCACGCCAGCTTCATGGTGCCGGCCTACCTGGCCCTGGCGCGGCGCTACGGCTGCGCGACCGTGTTCGCGGACTCGGACAAGTTTCCGAGCTTCGCCGACGTGACGGGCGACTTCGTCTACGCGCGGCTGATGCAGAGCCAGCCGGATTGCGCGACGGGCTACGAGGCCGAGACGCTGGCGCGCTGGGCCGACGTCGCGCGCGACTGGGCGCGTGGCGCCACGCCGGCCGGCGCGCCGTTGGTGGAGCCGGCCCACGACAGCGGCGCGGCGCGTGATGTGTTCGTGTACTTCATCAACGGGGCGAAGGAGCGGGCACCGGCGGCGGCGCAGGCCTTGATCGCGCGCCTGCGCACTGGCTGACTGGCTGGCGCCCCTCTTCGTGGAGGGCAGGTAACGCCCTGGCCTGGGTGCCAGAAGCTCCTAGGCAGGCGCCAACACCAACTCCGGCAGCACCACCTCCCAGCGCGCGCAACGCATTGCCTCCTGGTAGGCGGCGTCTCCATCCTCGCGCCGCCGCACCAACACCGCGCGTACGCGCACGGCCACGCACTGCTGGGCGGGATCCAGCCGGCAGCCGCGCGACAACCGGCCGACCGCCTGGCCGGTGGCGTCCAGCAGCTCGCGCCGCTCGTCCTGCGTGCGCAGCTGCAAGATGTCGCCCGGGGCCAGGCGCGCGATGGCCGCATGCACAGCGTGCCCCTCGCCAAAGCGGCCGGCAAAGCCGATGTCCACGTCGGCCGGCGTCAACGCCTGCGTGCGGCGCGACAGCGCAGCCGGTGGCTCGACGGGTGCGGTGCCCGGCTGGTCCAGCAAGGCCGCACCGGCCCCCTCCAGCACATCGAACACCGAGCGCCGCGTGCTGCCGAGCCGCGCCAGCGTGAGCGTCTCGCGCGCACGCGTCACGGCCACGTAGGCCAGGCGGCGCAGCACGTCTTCGGCATCGCCAGCGCCCGGCTCCCAGCCGCCGTCCAGCACCACCACATGGTCGAATTCCAGGCCCTTGGCGCCGTGCGCGGTGGTGAGCAGCAGCGCGCTCTGGCGGCGGCGCTGCTCGCGGCCCCAGTCGACGAGCCATTCGAAGAGGTGGCTGCGCGGCATCTCGGCACCCAGGGTGTCCAGCGCATAGGCGTCCAGCGCTTCGCGCAGCAGGTCCCACCAGGGGCCGATGTGTGTGCCGAGCCACGCCTGCACGGTGGGCGCGGCCACCAGGCCCGGCCCATCGGCACGCAGCCAGTCCAGCAAGGCCTGGGTCTCGCGCAGGCGCCAAAAGGGCGGCAGCTCCTCGCGGCCCAGTTGCACAGGCAGGCCCAGATGCTCGGCGTAGGCGCGCAACGGCTCCAGCTGGCTCCACTGCCGCGCGATCACGGCGCAGCGGGCCCATTCCCACTGCGGGTCCAGCGCGGACAGCCGGCACAAGGCATCCA
Source organism: Pseudorhodoferax sp. Leaf267 (assembly GCF_001422405.1). GTDB lineage: Bacteria > Pseudomonadota > Gammaproteobacteria > Burkholderiales > Burkholderiaceae_C > Pseudorhodoferax. The sequence goes on along the minus strand of NZ_LMMV01000025.1, from coordinate 280,706 downwards.
GCGCCTGCATGGCCTGCAAGAGCATGTCACGCGCGGGCGTCAGCCTGACCACCCTGCCGCGCGCCACCGGGTCCAGCGCCTGCCAGCGGCCACCGGGCGGCGCGTTGCGGCGCTGTCGGTCGATGCGGATCGGGTGCGCGGCCTTCAGGCGGTCGATGGCCGGCGCGATGAGCCGGTTGGCCACCGCGATGATGTGCGCGCTGGAGCGGTAGTTCTCGACGAGGTATTCGGTGCCGGCCTTGTAATCGGACTCGAACTGGCGGATGAACTGCACCGAGGCACCGGCAAAGGCATAGATGTTCTGGTCGTCGTCGCCCACGGCGAACAGCGACAGGCGCGTGTCTTCGGCCTGGCGAGAGCGACCGGCCAGTGCGCCGATCAAGGCGTACTGCGCGGGGCCGATGTCCTGGTATTCGTCGACCAGCATCCATCGGAAGCCCGCCAGCAGCCGCTCGCGCTGTTCGTCGGCGTCTTCGGGCGCCAGGCCCTGGCCTTCGAGCAGTGCGGTGGCTTGCTGCATCACGCCGTCGAAGAAGTTGGCGTCGGGGTTGCTGCCGGCCTCCAGCCGCGTCCCGGTGAGCCGCATGGCCAGCGCGTGGCAGGTCAGCACGGTCACGCCGCGCGCATCGTCGCCGACCAGGGCCTGCAGCCGCTGGCGGATCTGCACGGCGGCGTGGCGGTTGTAGGCCAGCGCGACGATGCCGTGGGCCGCCTCGCGGCGCACGCGCAGCAGGTACGCGATGCGGTGCACCAGCACGCGCGTCTTGCCCGAGCCGGGGCCGGCCAGCACCAGCACACTGGTCTGCTCGCGCTCGTCGGCCACGATGCGCTGCTGCTGGCGGTGGTCCAGCACCTCGACGATGGCGCGCCAGGAGGCGGGCAGCGTCTCGCGGGCGGTCTCTTTCTCGCGGCCGGGCAGCCAGCGGCCGAGAAAGTCCGCGCGCTCCATGCTGAAGTAGTCCAGCGCCAGCCGCAACGCGTCGGCCATGGCGGCCAGGCCGCGTTGCGCGTACTCGGCCATCACGTGGATCTGCAGCACGACCTCGTCGTAGTGCATCTTGAGCGGCTGGAAGTCCGCCTTGGCGAAGCCGCGCTTTTCCGGCGCGAGGCGGATCGTCATGGCCGGGCGGAACACGGCCAGGCCCTTGTTCAGGCGCATCACCTCCTGCTCGTGCAGCCACAGCAGCGCGCGGTCCAGCAGGCGCGGCAGGTTGGGGCTGCTGGCCGCCAGCACCAGGTCGTCGCGCAGCGCGGTGGTGAGCCGGCCCAGCGTGGTGCTGACCAGCAGATCGGTGCCGCGCGCGCCATCCGCGCATTGCGCGAGGTGCGCCAGCAGCAACTGCGATGCGGCGCGGCGGCGCTCGGACAATTCAGCGATGCGCGCCCAGGGCCGGCGCAATTCCACACGCGCGGTCTCGGGGTCGAGCCGGCGCAGGGCGAGGCTGTCGCCACCACCGCTGTCGTCGCGGCCATCGGCGGCCAGGCTGCGCAGCAAACGCCACACGCGCTCGGGCAGGGCCTGCGGGTGGCCCTCTTCATGCAGCGCCTGGCACAGCTTACGCAGGTGCAGCGTGCCGTGCTGGCCGGGCTCCAGGTCGGGCTCGGCGATGCGCAGCGCCGACAGCAGGGCCGCCTCCATGGCCGAGGCTTCTTCGAGCCGCCTGGGCGAGGCGTTGGCCACACCCAGGTGCACGTAGGCCGTGAGCGCCAGGTCGTTGCTGGAGATGCCCAGTTGCTCCAGGTCGAACAGCGCCTTGCGCACGCCCTCAGGCGAGAGCCGGGCCACGCCCATGAGCTCGTCGGTGCTGACGCCTTGGTCGGGGTCGGCCTGCAGCAGCAGGTCGATGATGTCGAGCAACTGCGTGCGGTAGGGCGGCAAGATGCCGTGGGCCACCAGCGCCTCGCGCGCGGCGTCGAGCGAGGGCACGCGCAGCGAGGACGGGAACACGTTGACGATGTTCTCCTCGCGCGAGAGCAGGCGCGCCTCTTCGAGCCAGGCCACGGCCGTGCGCACGCGCGTGTCGTCGCCGAGCTGGTCGCGTTGGAACTCGGCGCCCTCGTCCTCGCGCAGGATCTCGCCGGCCGTGGCAATGACCTCGCCCGGTGTGTCGCCGGGCCGGCGGCGGCGCTCCAGCCGGCGCAGCGATTTGAGGATGGCCTGGATCTCCGATTGCGTCAGCCGCGAGCGGGCCGACAGGCCGAACTGGCGCTCCACGTCGTCTTCGGCATACAGCAGCACGCAGCGCGCGGCGGCGCGGTCGCGGCCGGCGCGGCCGGCCTCCTGCAGGTAGTTCTCCAGCGAGCCGGGCACGTCGGCGTGGATCACCAAGCGCACGTCGGGTTTGTCGATGCCCATGCCGAACGCGTTGGTGGCGGCCATCACGCGCAGTTCACCCGCGATGAAGGCGTGCTGCGTGCTCTTCTTGCTCTCAGGCGGCAGGCCGGCGTGGAAGTGGCCGGCCGCCCAGCCCTTGGCGCGCAAGAACTCGGCGATCTCCTCGGTGCCGCGCCGCGAGCTGGCGTAGACGATGGCGCCGTCTTTCGCATCGGGCTGCAGGTCGTGCGCCAGCAACTGGTGGATGGCCTCCAGCTTGTGCGCGGCGCTGGTGGGAATGACCGCGAAGTCCAGGTTGTCGCGGCGCGAACCGCCGTCCAGCACGTGCAGCTCCACGGCCAGGCTGGTGCGGAAGTAGTCGACGATGTCGGCCACCACGTCGGGCTTGGCGGTGGCCGTGAGGCACAACACGGGCGGCACGGGATCGGGCCCCGCCAGCTCACGCATGCTGCGGGCCACATAGCGGTAGTCGGTGCGAAAGTCCTGGCCCCATTTGGACAGGCAGTGCGCTTCGTCCATCACCCACAGGCCGATGCTGCGCTGGCGCAAGGCCGTGCGCAGGGCGCGGCTGCGCAACTGCTCGGGCGAGACCAGCAGGAGGGCGATGTCGCCCAGGCGCACGCGCTCCAGCACGTCGGCGCGCTCGGGCATGGAGAGCAGGCCGTTCAGCGCGGCGCAACTGCTGACGCCGCGCGCCTCCAGCCCGGCCACCTGGTCGGCCATGAGCGCGACCAGTGGCGAGATCACGACGGTCAACGCGCCGGTGTTGTCGTAGCGCGAGAGCGCCGGCAGCTGGTAGCAGATGGACTTGCCGGTGCCGGTGGGCAGGATGCCCAGCACCGGCCGGCCGGCCAACGTGGCCTGCACGATGGCCTGCTGCAATGGGCGGCCTTGCGGGTCCACCGGCTCGGGGCGGAAGCCCGGCAGCGCGGGGAACCAGCGGCGCAGCACGGCGTGGGCGCCGTGGTGCCCGGCGCACCAGTTGCAGGCCGGGTCGCGGCAGGCGCGGTCGCGCAGCGCGCGCACCAGCGCGGCGGCCTGCGGGAACTGGTACAGCACCCAGGGCGGCATGACGGAGTTGCCACCGGCCACCGAGATCCAGGCCAGCGCGTAAGCCAACGGCCAACCCGCGTGCAACAGGGCGAGGTCACGCGCGCGGGTCGCACAGCCGCGGCCCTCCAGATAGCCCGCGAGCGCGGCTTGCAGCGCAGCAGCATCCGGTGCCGAGGCCGCGCGCAGTTCCGAGAACAAGGTGGCCGTGCCCACGCCGTCCGGGTCGCGCGCGGCCAGGCCGTGCCAGATCAGCAGCAGCCGTGGATCGGCCTGGCGCAACGCCACCAGCTGGTCCTGCAAGAGCTGCAGCGTGAGCCGCGCATCCAGCTCCGGGTCATTGCGCTGGCCGCGGCGGATGGCACCGTCCTGGTAGTGCTTGACGAGGTGGTGGTAGGGGTTGCGCGGAAAGGCCAGCGGGTTGAGCCGCAGCGTATCGATGCGCGGCAGGCGCAGCACGGCCAGCCCGGGGCGCACGGCCGCCAGGTGCGGGGCGTCGAAGGCGATGAGGTTGTGGCCGAGCAGGAAGGTGGCGCCGGCGGCGTGGGTGTCGAGGGCCGTGAGCGCGGCTTGCAAGTCGCCGCGCGTGTGGACGAAGGCCTGGCCGGTGTCGCCGCGCACGGCAGCCAACAGGTGGATGCGGCTGTCCTGGATGCCGACTTCCAAGTCGAGGGAGAAGCACGCATGGGCCAAGCCCGCCGTGTCGCGGCCGGAGGATGCGATGCCGTCGATGCCAGGAATCATCCGCGCGACACGCCAAACTTCGCCCGCGTCACATCACGCGCGCTGTGCAACACGCGCAAAACTTCGATGCCGTCACGCATCGGCCGGTAGAACACCACATAGCGCTTGACCGGAAAAGCCCGCAGCCTGGGCGCCAGTTCAGGCCGCTCGCGCCCCATCTCGGGCTGCGTCGCCAGCAAGGCCAACCTGACGTCCAGCATGTCCAGGAACAGGTCTGCCTGCTGCTCGCTGTCGTCGGCGATGTAGGACCAGATGTCCGCCAGGTCTGCATACGCCAAGGGCCGCTTGCGCACTTGCGGCAAGCTCAGCCCCTCGCCGCCTTCGCGCGGTCGGCACGCCTGCGCCGGCCTTCCGCCTTGACTTCACCCATGTCGAGCAGCGTGGCCGGCCCGCTGTCGATGCCGGCCTGGATATCGCCACGCAAGCGCTGCAGCTTGGCCTCGCGCTGCGCGTCGTGGTCCTGCAGCATGCGCAACCCGTCGCGCACGACCTCGCTGGCGTTGTTATAGCGGCCGCTTGCGATCTGCGTTTTCACAAAGGTTTCGAAGTGCTCACCCAAAGCCACACTAGTCGGCATGGACCGCTCCTTGTCACTAACTATTAGTGATTATCGGCAACCCGGCAACCCCCGACAAGCAGATCGACACCCCCTGCGGGTTTCCTGGCGGCGATGTCGGCGCGATCTCTGCCGAGTCACGCCAACGTTGCGACGACGCGATTGCGTTCTAGGAAGCCCACCTCGTAAGACTTTCAGGAGCCCGCCCTGTCCGCAGTTCTCGTTTCCACCAAAGGCCAGGTGGTGCTACCGGTGGCGGTGCGCAAGGTGCTGGGCTTGAAGCCCGGGATGCGCGTGAACATCGAGGTGGATCGCAAGGCCGCGCGCATCACGCTGGCGTCAACCACCGCCGCGGCCACATTGGAGGACGTGCAGTCCATCCTGCGCTACGACGGCCCCCGAGTGGCTATCGACAAGATGCGTGTCACTGGTGACGAGAAGTGATCGCGCCCCGGAACCGGCAGCCGCGCTCAGTTGCGTTCTGAACGCTCCACCAGCCGTGCCGACACCGGGTCATAGGCCAACCCCGTCACCGATCCATCACGGATGCGCTCTACCGCCTGATTGATCACATACAACGGCACCAGGAACCACTCCTTGGGCCGCACCGGGTTGCCGAAGCGGTCCTCGATGACAAGGTCCAACTGCGCCGCGCCAAACACCCGGTGGAAGATGTTCTCCAGCCGCGTGCGGTTCAGGTTGTGCAGCTGGTAGGTGGCCACCACCTCCACATCGGCCAGCAGGTAGGTGGCGTCCTTGGGGGCGGCGGAGATGCGCGCCTCCACCGAGCCGCCGGTCACCCCGATCTTGTGGATCAGCTCGCGGTGCGCGGCCACATACGGGTGATCGGACAGGCTGCGCAGCACGTAGATGGTGCCGCTGGCGATGTCGTCGGGCTCGGCCACGTCGCCGAACAGCGGCCCCAGGTCCGGGTCGGAGATGCGCCGGCCCGTGTCGTCCTTGTACAGCGCCCGCTGCAACGAGCGGCGCAGCAGGTTGCTCTCGGTGCCGTTGGCATAGACGACCAGCAGCCGCGCATCGCTCTCGCCGTTCGGCGCCTTGATGGCCCCGCCCACCTCGGCCACGTAGGCCAGCAAGCCGCCGACGATGAAGAAGTTGCCGCCCGCGATGCTGGTGTCGCGGCCGAAGCGCAGCGCCTGGCGCGCGCCGGATCTCAGCTCGCGCTCCACCTGCTCGAACAGCGGCTCGAAGCGCTCGAAGTCTTCGCAGCGCTTGCGGTCTGCCACGGCTTCGGCCGCGCGCTTGTCGGCGCTGGTGCGCACATGGCGCAGCACCGTGATGTCGTCCGTGTCGGCCGGCGCGCCGCCGACGCCCAGCTCGGCCAGCAGGGCCTCCTCGTCCAGTGCGTCCCGGTCGGCCCCCGCAGCCGTATCGGCCGCAGCGCCCGCCAGCAGGCCAGCGGTGTCCAGCGGCGCCAGCAGCGGCAGCGCCTCGGGCAGTTGGCGCAAGCGGTCCAGCCGCACCGCGTACAGGCGCTCGAAGATGTCGCCGCCTTCGCCGTGCTGCGGCGCGCGGCCATGCGTCTGGTGAAAACGCAGGAAGTCCTCGAAGCCCGCGATGATGCGTTCCTCCCGCGCCGTGCGGGTGGTCGGCTGGAGCGGTGCGACCTCGATGCCCAGATCGGCCAGCAGTTCGTCTTCGTCAATGTCAGCCATGGCCCGCCCCGCCCGCCTGGGCCGCCAGCTCCTGCGCCTTGTAGCGCGCGAAGGCGGCCACGCCCTCGGCCATGCGCTTTTCCCACGCATCGGCGGCGTGGATGTCGGGCAGGCGGCCCCGCTCCTTCTTGAAGTCCCGCGCACGTTTGGCCAGTTCCACCGCCTCTTCGCGCGAGATCGCCAGCTTCTTGCCCGCGATGCTGGCCTGCACCTGGCGCAGCGATTTCTCGTCCATCGCCTTGGCCAGCACCGCGTAGGCGGCCTCGAAGGGGTTGATGCTGTCGATCAGATCGATGTCGAGCTGGCGCACGTTCACGAACCTTCGCACGCCGTCGATCAGGGCCGTGCTGCCCTGTGCCGTACCGCCTGCCGCATCCGCCTGGGCCAGCAGCGACTTGGCTTGCTGCGTGACATTCATCGCCGCGATCGCATGCTGGCGAATGGCCTCCTGGTCGGCGTCGCTGAGTTCGGGGTAGCGCTCGCGCACGATCTTGCCCATCTTCAGTTGCGTCAGCTCCTGCGGCAGCGTGTTCTCCTGGTCGAGCACGCCGCGCTCCAGCACCGTCTTGTCCTGCAGAAAGCTGGTCACCACCTCGTTCAGGTCTTCCTGGCAGATGCGCGTGGCCTCGGGCGTCTGCGGCTGGGCCAGGCCGTTGATCTCCAGGTGGATCTGGCCCGTGGCCGGGTTCACGCCCAGGTTTCTGCCGCCCGGCTGGTAGCCCGCCTCGCCGTAGTCGAAGCCCGGCTGCGCGCCGGCATTGCGGGCGTGAACTCGTAGCGCGGCGCCAGCACCTGCTCCATCAGCAGGCTGGCCGAGATGGCCTTGAGCATGTCGTTCACCGCCTCGGCCACGGCCGACTGCTCGGCCGTGGGCTCGGCGATCAGGTTGGTGAAGCGCGCCCGCTCCTTGCCCTGGGCATCGCGCGTGGCGCGGCCGATGATCTGCACGATCTCGGTCAGGCTGCTGCGGTAGCCGATGGTCAGCGCGTGCTCGCACCAGATCCAGTCGAAGCCCTCCTTGGCCATGCCCAACGCGATGATGATGTCCACATGCGTCCGGTCGTTCTTGTGCGCCGGGTCTTTCAGCGCGGCCAGCACGCGGGAGCGCCGGGGGTGGTCGCTGTCGTCCACCAGGTCGGCCACCTTCAGCACGCGGCCGTCCGGGGCCTTGATCCGGTGGAAACCGGTGGCCGGGTCCACGCCCTGCCAGTCGCCCAGGCCGTGCAGGATGTCGTTGACCTCGCGCTCCTTGTCCTTCAGGCTCTCGCGCGCGTTCACGTTCGGGATGTGGACGATGGTTTTCAGCGCCGGGTCCAGCACCTTGGCCACGGCGTCCACATAGGGGCCGGTGTAGAAGAAGTAGCCGATGTCCAGCGACTTCAGCCACTAGTAGCCGTTGAGCTGCTCGTAGTAGGTGTAGGTCACCGTCTCGAACTTGGCCTCGTCCGCCGGGCCCAGCACCGCCTCGCTGTCGCCACGGAAGTACGAGCCGGTCATCGCCACGATGTGGACCCGGTCGCGCGCGATGAAGGCGCCGAGCTGGCTGCCCAGCACGTTGCCGGGGTTGCTGGAGACATGGTGGAACTCGTCGATGGCGATCAGGCGCTCGTCGAAGGCCTCCACGCCCAGCTCTTCCACCGCAAAACGGAAGGTGGCGTGGGTGCAGACCAGCACTTGGTCCGCACTGGCGAGGAACTGGCGCACCGCGTCGACCTTGGACTTGGCGATGCGCGGCTCGTCCACGCCCGGTGCGTTGCACAGGTTCCACTGCGGGGCGACTTGCCAGTCCCACTCGAAGCCATGCGCGCTCAGCGGCTCGTCGGCAAAGCTGCTGCCGATGGAGCGCTCGGGCACCACCACGATGGCCTGGCACAGGCCCTGGTGGTGCAGCTTGTCCAGCGCGATGTACATCAGCGCGCGCGACTTGCCGGAGGCCGGCGGCGACTTGATCAGCAGGAACTGCTCGCCGCGCTTGGCATAGGCACGCGCCTGCATGGTGCGCATGCCCAGCTCGTCGGCCTTGGCGGATGCGCCGGTACGGGCCGTGGTGATGGACACCGAGGGCACGGTGCGGGCGTTGGTGGGGTTGGTCGTGGGGCTGTTCATTCGGGGGCCTCTTCGCTGGCGGGCGCCTCGCCGGTCAGTTCGCGCTCGATCTCCTCGACGCTGGGCAGGCTGGACTTCAGGTCGGTGGGCAATGCACACGTGAGTTCGTAGCTCGACACCCCGATGGGGCTGTCCATGGTGCGCAGGGTGTATTCGGCCAGCACGCGGTTGTGCTGCTGTCACAGGATCAGGCCAACCGTGGGCTTGTCGTCACCATGGCGCAGCCGGTCATTGACCACGCTGCAGTAAAAGCTCATCTTGCGCGCGTACTATGGCTTGAACGCACCGCGCTTGAGGTCGATCACCACGTAGCAGCGCAGCCGCAGGTGGTAGAACAGCAGATCGATGTAGAAGTCCTGGTCGCCCACGTCCACGTGGACTTGGCGGCCGACGAAGGCAAAGCCCTGGCCCAGCTCCAGCAAAAACTTTTGCAGATGCACCATCAGCCCCGTTTCCAGTTCTCGCTCGTGGAAGGGCTCCCGCAGCGTCAGGAAGTCGAACAGATACGGGTCCTTCACCGTCTGCTGCACCATGCCTGAATCCGGCGCCGGCAGGCGCAGCGCGAAGTTGCTGGCGGCACGGCCCGCGCGCCGGTGGCTGTCGCTGCTGATGTGGTTGTGCAGCAGTTCACGGCTCCAGCCGTTGTCCACCGCCGCGCGCATGTACCACTGGCGTGCGGCCGCATCCTTCACCTTTTCCATCAACACCGCATGGTGCCCCCAGGGGATGGCCAGCAACAGCGCGGCGGGAAAGTCCGCGCCCGGCGCGGCCAGGGGCACCAGTGCATCCGCCGCGCCCTCGGGCGGCTGCGCCGCTTGTGCCACAGGCTGTGGCACAAGTTCGGCGTCCAGTGCAGCGCGGGGGTACAGGCGGTGAAACGCCAGCATGCGCTTGATGTTGCGCTCGGAGAAGCCCTTCTCTTCCGGCAGTTCGTTGTGCAGGTCGCGCGACAGGCGGGGGATGACGGCCGTGCCATAACCTTCCTGCCGCTGGCGCCGGTCGATCACCTGGCCGATGCTCCAGTACAGCCGGATCATGTCGGCGTTCACCGCCATCCAGGCACGCGCCTGGGCATGGCAGATGCGCTGCTTGATCTCGCCCAGCAGTTCGGCGTACTGCCGCGACGCCGGGGCGGCGGGTGTTGCCGCCACCGTCTTTTTCTTCGTGCTCATGCTGCACTCCTGCGGCGCACTGCCTTGGCGGACGGCCTGGCTTTGGCCGCGGCCGTCATCTTCGTGTACAGCTCGAACAGCTTTTCCAGCCGCTCGGTGTCGTTTCGGAACCGCCGGCCGATGTAGATGCGCTCCAGGAACCTCTTGAGGAACTGGCTGGTCAATGGATCAGTAGCAAGGACCTTCGCCGCAGTGTCGGTGTCTATAAGAAGACTGCCTCCATCCCGAGGCATATTGCCGAACAGCATGGTCGACTGCTCGGTGATTGGCCCTTTCGCCTTCTGCACGCAAGCGAGGCTGTCCGGAACAAGGTACGGACCAATCGACGAGCAGTGCTTGACGAAATCATCCTGATACAGCTTCTTTGGCGTGGGGCTGCTTTTGCCGATGCCGAGGACCACGACCGTGACCCCTGCATTGTTACTCGCGAGGTTGGCCCACTTGAAAGAAGTGTGCGCAAAGCGAATTTCACACCCGCGTTCAAAAGCCGCCGGCCAGATCTCACTCGCCTGCTGCCCCTGACAGACGCTGTTTGTCGCCACAAAGCCCGCTAGCGCATTGGTTTCCTTGTCCGCGTAATCCATGAACCGCGCAATCCAGCCAGTGACCAGATCCGTTGTCTTGGCCAACTTCGCGTGCCTAGTCCAAGCGCTCGCCAGATCTTCCTTTTGTTCTTCGGTCTGCCACTTACTGCCACGGTAGGGCGGATTGCCGCAAATATAGGTTTCTCCACCCTCATTTTGAAAGTCAATCTCTGTCTGCCGAAGCGGCGTTCCGAACAAATCATCCGCCTGCAGCTTCACCCCCGTCCCCGTCGGGGGGCACACGCTCAACCAATCAAGCCGCAACGCGTTCCCGCACACGATCCAGTTCTGCGCGTCCAGCGGCAGAAACTCCGCCAGCGCATCCTTCTGCCCCCGGTGCAGCACGTCGCACTGGAACTCCGCAATGATCAGCGCCAGCCGCGCGATCTCGGCCGGGAAGTCGCGCAGCTCGATACCGCGGAAGTTGGTCAGCGGGATCTCGCTGCCCCGATGCGATTCGCCGCGGCGCTGGTTGATCTCGGCCTCGATCGCGCGCATCTGCTTGTAGGCGATGACCAGGAAATTGCCCGACCCGCAGGCCGGGTCGAACACGCGGATGCGCGCCATGCGACGGCGCAGGTTCAAGAGCTTGCGCTCGTTGTCGCCCGCGTCCGCCAAGGCGGCCCGCAGGTCGTCCAGGAACAGCGGGTTCAGCACCTTCAGGATGTTGGGCACGCTGGTGTAGTGCATGCCCAGGGCGCCGCGCTCCTCGTCGTCGGCCACGGCCTGGATCATGCTGCCGAAGATGTCGGGGTTGATCTCGCGCCACTTGAGGCTGCCGGCATGCAGCAGGTAGGTGCGGGCCATGCGGGTGAAGCGCGGCACGTCGGTGGCGCCCGAGAACAGGCCACCGTTCACATACGGGAACTGGTCGGCCCAGGTCGGCACGCGCGGCAGGGCCGCCGCACGCGCGCTGGGCTGGATGTTCATGGCGCGGAAGATGTCGCCCAGCACCACGTGGGTGTTGGCACCATCGCGCTCGCTGAAGCGATCCACGGTGCGGGTGAACAGGCCTTCGCCGTTGAAGATGTCGGTGTCTTCGGCGAAGAAGCAGAACACCAGCCGCGCCATGAAGTGGTTCATGTCGCTGCGGCGCGCGTCCGTGGCCCAGTCGGGGTTCTCGCGCAGCAGCTCCACATACAGCTTGTTCAGCCGGCTGGTGGCGCGCACGTCGATGGGTTGTCCTTGATCTCCTGGATGGTGGAGGTGCCGGCCAGCGGCAGCAGAAAGCCGAAGTGGTTCGGAAAGTCGGCGTAGTCGCAGGCGATGGTCTCGCCGCTGGTCAGCTCTTCGGCCTCCAGCGTCTGGCCGTCGGTGGCGAGGATGAACTTCGCCTTGGCCTTGGCGGTGGCCGGGCTGGCGCGCAGGGCCTGCAATGCCTCGCCCACCTGGCCGGCCGCGCTCACGGCGATGTGGATGTGGTTGCGCTGCAGGACGCCCTGCAGCACCGCGCCGCCCGCCACGTCGGACGCGTTGTTGTGGCCGCTGCGCAGGCGCTTGAGGGCGATGTCCTTGTTGCCGAAGCCGGCCAGGAAGGCGTAGGGGAACTCGGCCGCGTCGAAGGGCTGCAGGGCCAGTCGGAGATGGCTTGTTCGATTTCTACGGCGTTCATGGGGCTTGGCCTGGCGGTGAAGGGCTCGCAGCGCTTGCGCGGGTGGAGAACGTCGCCGCCGTCGGTGTTCCTCAGCGGCCATTCGACCGGCGAGGCGCCGGGCTTCTTGGCGGGCGTGCCATTGTCAGCGATGGCCCGACGGCTGGCCGACAATGCCCGCATGACCCCTCCCCTGTTCGACGTGCAATCGCTGACCAAGCGCTACGGCACGAACACGGTCGTCGACGACCTGTCGTTCCAGATCGCGCCGGGTGAATGCCTGGGCGTGATCGGCCCCAACGGCGCCGGCAAGACCACCACCATCCGCATGTGCCTGGGCCAGACCGCGCCCGATGCGGGCGCCATCCACTACCGCGCCGCCGATGGCCGCGCGCTGCGCATGCCCCAGGACATGCTGGCCGTGAAGGCCGAGATCGGCGTGGTGTCGCAGTCCGACACGCTGGACCCGGACTTCGACTGTGCCGAGAACCTGCTGGTCTACGGGCGCTACTTCGGCATGCGCAAGGCCGACATCGCGGCGCGCATCCCGCAGTTGCTGGAGTTCGCCTCGCTGTCGAGCAAGGCGCACGCCAAGCCGGCCGAGCTGTCGGGCGGCATGAAGCGCCGCCTGAGCCTGGCGCGCGCGCTCGTCAACGACCCGCGCCTGTTGCTGCTGGACGAGCCCACCACCGGCCTGGACCCGCAAGCCCGCCACCTGATGTGGGAGCGGTTGCAACTGCTGCTGCAACAGGGCAAGTCCATCCTCTTGACCACGCACTTCATGGACGAGGCCGAGCGCCTGTGTTCGCGCCTCCTGGTGCTGGACCACGGCAAGAAGATCGCCGAGGGCAAGCCGCGCGCGCTGATCGCCGAGCACCTGGAGCCCGACGTGGTCGAGGTCTATGGCAACGGCGCGCTGGAGCTGGCGAAACGCGACGAGCACGCGGCGCTGCGTGCCCACGCCAGCCGCGTGGAGGTCAGCGGCGAGACCGTGTTCTTCTACACGCGCGAAGCCAAGCCGCTGCTCGACGCCTTGGGTGGGCACGGCCACATCCGCACCTTGCACCGGCCGGCCAACCTGGAAGACCTGTTCCTCAAACTCACGGGGCGGCAGATCCGCGAAGACGCATGAGCGACGCGCCGGGCCGCCCCAAGCAAGCTCGCACCGAAGGCGCAGCCGAAGGTACTCAAATGAGCACGAGCATGAACACACGCAGCATCTGGCGCACGCCTGAGATCTCCACCCGCTGGTGGCCCGTCTTCCTGCGCAATCTGCTGGTCTGGCGCAAGCTGGCCATCCCCAGCCTGGTGGGCAACATCGCCGAGCCGCTGATGTGGCTGGTGGCCTTCGGCTATGGCATGGGGGCGCTGGTCGGACAGGTGCAGGTGGGCGGCGAGAAGGTGCCCTACATCCTGTTCCTGGCCTCGGGCTCGATCTGCATGAGCGCGATGAACGCGGCCTCCTTCGAGGCGCTGTACTCGGCGTTTTCGCGCATGCATGTGCAAAAGACCTGGGAGGGCATCATGAATGCGCCCGTGAACCTGGACAACCTGGTGCTGGCCGAGCTGCTGTGGGCCGCGTTCAAGTCCATCTTCACGGTGACGGCCATCCTGTGCGTGATGCTCGCGCTGGGCATCAGCCACAGCCCCAAGCTGCTGGTCGCGCTGCCCGTGCTGCTGGCAGCCGGCATCATGTTCAGCGCCATCGCGCTGATCTTCAACGCGCTGGCCAAGGGCTACGACTTCTTCACCTACTACTTCACGCTGGTGCTGACGCCGATGATGTTCCTCTCGGGCGTGTTCTTCCCGCGCGAGCAGCTGCCCGAGGTCGTGCGGCTGGCATCGGACTGGCTGCCGCTGACCAATGCGGTGGAGCTGGTGCGCCCGCTGTTCATGGACCGCTGGCCCGAGCACGCGCTGCGCCACGGCCTGGTGGTCGTGGCGTACGCCGTGGTGGCGTTCTGGGTGGCACTGGCGTTGACGCGGCGGCGGTTCAAGGGCTAGAAGAACCCTTCTTGCCGCAGTGCAGGCATGCTCGAAAACCATGCCTTGCGGCAAGCGGCGGCTGCCTATACTGCCGCAATGAACCAAACGGTACATTCCCGCCGCCGCACCGCGAGCAGCCGGTCGCGGGGCAAGGAGACCACCCGCACCAACGACCCCGCGCGCACCATGGCCAACATCATGGACGTGGCGCTGGTCGAGTTTGCCGAGAAGGGCCTGGCCGGCGCGCGCATCGACGAGATCGCAGCCGCCACGCAGACCTCCAAGCGGATGATCTATTACTACTTCGGGAGCAAGGAGGGGCTGTACCTGGCCGTTCTCGAAGCCTCGTATGCCGCCATGCGCGAGACCGAGGCCGACCTGCACCTCGATGACCTGGCACCGCCTGACGCACTGCGCCGCCTCGTCGAATTCACGTTCGACCACCACTTCGCGAGCGAGCCCTATATCCGCCTCGTGATGGCCGAGAACATGCTGCGCGGCCAGTTCCTGGCGCAAAGCGACAACATCCAGCAGCTCAACATCCCGGCCATCTCGGCGATCGAGAAGGTCTACGCGCGTGGCGTGGCCGGCGGGTACTTCCGCAAAGGGCTGGACCCGATCGACCTGCACGCCACGATCTCGGCGCTGACCTTCTTCAACGTGGCCAACCGCCACACCTTCGGCCTGATCTTCAAGCGTGACTATGCCGACCCCAAGGTGGCGGCCAAGCGCCGCGAAGTCATCGTCGAGACCGTGCTGCGCTACGCGAGGATCTGAAGCCTAGGGAAACTACTAGGACATGAAAACTAACCAGTTCGTACATTACTGGACCACCGAGGAGACAAGCTCGTGATTCAAAGATTCATCAATGGTTATTGCCGGGCCCTGGCCTGGCTGATGATCGCCAGCCTCGCGCTGATGGTCGTCATGGTGTTTGGCAACGTCGTCATGCGCTACGCGTTCAATTCGGGGCTCACGCTGTCCGAAGAGCTGTCGCGCTGGCTGTTCGTCTGGATGACCTTCATGGGCGCCGTCGTCGCATTGAACGAGCGCGCCCACCTGGGCACGGACGCGCTGATCTCGCGCCTGCCACGCATCGGGCAGCAGGTCTGCCTGGCGGCCAGCCTGTTGCTGATGCTGTTCGTGTGCTGGCTGGTGTTCGCCGGCGCCTACGAGCAGGTCAAGATCAACTGGGATTCGACCAGCGCCGTCATGGAAACCTCCATGGGCTACTTCTACGCCAGCGGCATGGTGTTCGCCATCCTGGCCGCGCCGGTGCTGCTGCTGAACCTCTTCAAGCTGTTCGCGGGCCAGCTGTCCGACGAAGAGCTCGTCGGCATTCGCGAATCGGAAGAAGGCAACCCCAACGACTACATCCCCCAGGAGCAAGCCAAATGACCATCGCCGTCTTCCTGGGTTCGCTCTTGGCCGCGCTGGCCATCGGCATGCCGATCTCGTTCGCGCTCTTGGCCTGCGGCGCCGCGCTGATGGTGCACATGAACATGTTCGACGCGCAGATCCTCGCGCAGAACGTGATCGAGGGCGCCAACAGCTTCCCGCTCCTGGCCGTGCCCTTCTTCATGCTGGCCGGCGAGATCATGAACACCGGCGGCCTGTCCAAGCGCATCGTGAACTTCGCGATGGCGCTGGTGGGCCATGTGCGCGGCGGCCTGGGCTACGTGACCATCGTCGCGGCCTGTTTGCTGTCGGCCCTGTCGGGCTCGGCCGTGGCCGATGCGGCCGCCCTCACCGCGCTGCTCTTGCCCATGATGGTCAAGGCCGGGCATGACAAGGCCCGCTCGGGCGGGCTGATCGCTGCCTGCGGCGTGATCGGCCCCATCATCCCGCCCTCCATTGGCTTCGTGATCTTCGGCGTGGCCGCCAACGTCTCGATCTCCAAGCTGTTCCTGGCCGGCATCTTCCCGGGCATCCTGCTGGCGGCCGGCCTGTGGGCCACCTGGTGGTGGACCACGCGCAAGGAGGACCTGCAGCCGCCGCCACGCAAGAGCGCCGGCGAAGTGTGGGCCGCGTTCCGCAGCGCGGGCTGGGCCCTGCTGCTGCCGTTGATCATCCTGGTGGGCCTGCGCATGGGTGTGTTCACGCCGACCGAGGCCGCCGTGGTGGCCGCCGTGTACGCGCTGTTCGTGGCCGGCGTGATCTACCGCGAGCTGACGATCCACCAGCTGTACGAGGTGTTCCTGAACGCGGCCAAGACCACGGCCGTGATCATGTTCCTCGTCGCCGCCGCCATGGTCTCGGCCTGGCTGATCACCGTGGCCCAGCTGCCCGACCAGATCGTGACGCTGCTGCAGCCGTTGCTGGACAGCCCCACGCTGCTGCTGCTGGCCATCATGGTGCTGGTGATCGTGGTCGGCACGGCCATGGACATGACGCCGACCATCCTGATCCTCACGCCGGTGCTGATGCCCATCGTCAAGGCCGCCGGCATCGACCCGGTGTACTTCGGCGTGCTGTTCATCATCAACAACTCCATCGGCCTGGTGACGCCGCCGGTGGGCACGGTGCTCAACGTGGTGGCCGGCGTGGGCCGCATGCGCATGGACGATGTCACGCGCGGCGTGCTGCCCTTCATGCTGGTGCAGTTCGCCGTGATGTTCCTGATGGTCTTCTTCCCGCAGCTCGTGATGTGGCCCGCCAGGCTGCTGTACGGCTGAAGCCTGCCCGCCCCTCTTACCCACCCGCGTTCAACCTCCGGAGACACCCATGAAACGACTGATGCTCAAGACCCTCGTCGCTGCCGCTGCCATCGCCGCATTCGGCGCCGCCCAGGCGCAGGACAAGACGATCAAGTTCGCCACGCAGAACCCCAAGGGCCACCCCATCGTGATGGGCATGGAGAAGTTCGCCGAGATCGTGGCGGCCAAGTCCGGCGGCAAGCTCAAGGTCAACCTGTTCCCCGGCGGCACGCTGGGCAGCGACCAGGCCAACGTCTCGGCGATCCAGGGCGGCACGCTGGAGATGGCGTCGATGAACTCCGGCATCCTGGCCAGCCAGGTCAAGGAATTCGCGATCTACGACTTCCCATTCATGTTCGGCAGCAACGCCGAGGTAGAGGCCATCGTGGACGGCCCCTTCGGCAAGAAGCTGCACGAGAAGCTGGTGCCCAAGGGCTTGATCGGCCTGTCGTACTTCGAGCTGGGCTTTCGCGACATCACCAACAGCAAGCGCCCCATCACCAAGGTGGAAGACCTGGCGGGCCTGAAGCTGCGCGTGATCCCCAACCCGATCAACGTGGACTGGGTCAAGGCCGTGGATGCCAACCCCACGCCGCTGCCCTTCCCCGAGGTCTACGCCGCGATGGAGCAAAAGGCCGTCGACGGGCAGGAGAACCCGGTCACCGTGATCAACGCCAACAAGTTCTTCGAGGTGCAGAAGTACCTGGTGCTCAGCCACCACCAGTACAACCCGCAGTCGGTGCTGATCAGCAAGAAGTTCTGGGACGGCCTCTCGCCCGAGCAGCAGAAGATCATCGCCAGCGCCGCCGCCGAGGCCACCAAGTACCAGCGCGAGCAGGCGCGCGCCCAGGTCGCCACCGCGCTCGACAACATGAAGAAGGCCGGCATGCAGGTGACCGAGCTGCCACCGGCCGAGGTGGCAAAGATGCGCGACAAGATGCGCCCCGTGACGGCCAAGCATGCCGTGACCGTGGGCCAGGAAGTGGTCGCCGAACTGCAGGCCGAGCTGGCCAAGGTGCGCAAGTAAGCCCCTGCGCCATGGGCAGGACCCGCATCGCCGTGGCCGGTGCCGGCTACATCGGCCAGGCCCACATGGGCGTGGCCCAGGCCAGCGCCCGCTGCACGCTGTCGGCCGTGGTCGATCCATCGCCCAACGCGGCCGCCACGGCCGCGCGGGCCGGCGTTCCGCTGTACGCCTCGATCGAGGAACTGCTGGCGCGCGACCGGCCTGACGGGCTGGTGCTCGCCACGCCCAACCAGCTGCATGTGCCGCAGGCGCTGCAATGCATCGCGGCCGAGCTGCCCATCCTGCTCGAAAAACCCATCGCCACCACCGTGGCCGAAGGCCGGCAGCTGGCCGAGCGCGTGGCGCAGACCGGCGCCAAGGTGCTGATCGGCCACCACCGCGCGCACAGCCCCATCATGGCCAAGGCCGCGCAGGTCATCGCCTCGGGCCAGCTCGGCCGGCTGGTCGGCGTGATGGGCAGCGCCACCTTCTACAAGGCCGCCAGCTACTTCGCCGACGGCCCCTGGCGCCGCGAGCTGGGTGGCGGCCCCATCCTGCTGAACATGATCCACGAGGTGCACAACCTGCGCATGCTGTGCGGCGAGATCGCGGCCGTGCAGGCCTTCGCGTCCAACGCCACGCGCGGCTTCGCGGTGGAGGACACGGTGGCCATCAACCTGCGCTTCGCCAACGGCGCGCTGGGCAGCTTTTTGCTGTCGGACACCGCGGCCTGCGCGCGCAGCTGGGAGCAGACCAGCCAGGAGAACAAGGCCTACCCGAGCTACGACGACGAGGACTGCTACGTCGTCACCGGCACCAACGGCAGCCTGTCGGTCCCCACCATGCGGCTCAAGACCTACCCGCGCGAGCAGGACCGCTCGTGGTGGAAGCCGTTCGAGGTGGGCACCGTGGGCCTGGTGCGCGACGACCCGCTCAAGCACCAGATCGAGCACTTCGGCGCCGTGGTGCGCGGCGAGGCCGCGCCGCTGGTGAGCGCGCAAGACGGGCTGCAGAACCTCCA
The DNA here is from genome assembly GCF_001422405.1 of Pseudorhodoferax sp. Leaf267. Lineage (GTDB taxonomy): Bacteria > Pseudomonadota > Gammaproteobacteria > Burkholderiales > Burkholderiaceae_C > Pseudorhodoferax. Next base: position 262,183 of record NZ_LMMV01000025.1, on the reverse strand, counting down.
GATCACCGAAGCCATCGCCGAAGCAGCCCAGAGCGGCCGCTCGGTGGACATCCATTGAACCGGGACACCACCATGAAATTCCTCGTGCTGAACGGCATCAACCTCAACATGTTCGGCAAGCGCGACCCGAAGCAGTACGGCACGACCACGCTGGCCGAGATCGACGCGCAACTCGTCGCACTGGGCCAGGAGCTGGGGGTCGAGGTCGAATGCTTCCAGACCAACTTCGAAGGTGCGATGGCCGAGCGCATCCACCAGGCGTATTTCGACGAGGTGGACGGCGTGCTCATCAACGCCGGTGCCTGGACGCACTACAGCTACGGCATCCGCGACGCGCTGGCCATCCTGAAGTGCCCCATCGTCGAGGTGCACATGTCCAACATCCATGCACGCGAAGCCTTCCGCCACCACTCGGTGATCGCCGAGATTGCCAAGGGCCAGATCGCGGGCTTCGGCGTGGACAGCTACCTGCTGGCCTTGCGCACGGCCGTGAATCTGGCACGCCCCGTGCAAGGCTAAGTCACCATGCGCCGCGCCATCGCCACCGTCTGCCTCTCGGGCCTGCTGCCCGACAAGCTGCAGGCCGCAGCCGCCGCGCGTTTCGACGGTGTGGAGATCTTCGAGAACGACCTGCTGCAGTTCCCCGGCAGCGCGGCCGATGTGCGCCGCATGGCGGCCGACCTGGGCATCACGATCGACCTGTTCCAGCCGTTCCGCGACTTCGATGCGGCCACGCCCAGGATGCTGGCGCGCAACCTGGAGCGCGCCGAGCGCAAGTTCGACCTGATGGCCGAGCTGGGCACGCGCATGCTGCTGGTCTGCTCCAACGTGCAGCCCGACGCGCTGGGCGACCCGGCGCTGCTGGCCGAGCAGTTCGCGCAGCTGGCCGAGCGGGCGGAGCAGCGCGGCATGTATGTCTCCTACGAGGCACTGGCCTGGGGCACCAAGGTCAACCGCTTCGCGCAAGCTTGGGAGGTCGTGAAGCGCGTGAACCATCCGCACCTGGGCCTCACGCTGGACAGCTTCCACACGCTGGCCGTGCGTGACGACCCGGCGCCGATTGCGCAGCTGCCGGGCGAGAAGATCTTCTTCGTGCAGCTGGCCGATGCGCCCTGGGTCAACACCGACGTGCTGAGCCACAGCCGGCACTACCGCTGCTTCCCGGGCCAGGGCGAGATGGAGGTCACGCGCTTCACGCGCGCGGTGGTGGATGCGGGCTACACCGGGCCGCTGTCGCTGGAGGTGTTCAACGACGAGTTCCGCTCCACGTCGGCGCGCGCCAATGCCGTGGACGCGATGCGCTCGCTGCTGTGGCTGGAAGACCAGGTGCGGCATGCCGCGCCGGCCGATGCGCTGAAGGTGCCGCTGTTCGACCCGCCGGCCGCGCCGCCTTTGGCCGGCTGGGGCTTCGTGGAGTTCGCGGTCGACCCGGCCTCGGGCGCGCGTATGGCGGGCTGGTTGCAGTCCATGGGCTTTGCGCGCATCGGCACGCACAAGAGCAAGGACGTGCAGCTGTACGGCCAGGGCGAGGTGCGCCTCGTGCTGAACCTGGAGGCCGACTCGCCCGCGCGCAGCCACTTCGATCTGCATGGCCCATCCGTCTGCGCGCTGGCGCTGACCACGCCCGACCAGGCCGCCACGCTGGCGCGTGCCGAGGCTTTGCTGAGCCCGCGCGTGACAGGGCATGGCGCGCAGGAACTGAGCATCCCGGCCGTGCGCGCACCCGATGGCAGCCTGCTGCATGTGTGTGCGCCGCCGGTCGCGGGACGCCATGCGTTCGAAGCCTTCTTCGACATCGACGAGGCCGCGCTGCGTGCCACGCCGGCAGGCGCCGCGGCACGCATCGACCACGTGGTACAGGCCGTGCCGGCCGGGCAGGTCGAGCCCTGGCTGCTGTTCCACCGCGCGGTGCTGGGCCTGTCGGCCGAGCGCCAGGTGGTGCTGCACGACCCCTATGGCGTGATCCGCAGCCGCGAGCTGGAATCCGCCGACCGCGCGGTGCGCGTGTCCATCACCGTGTCGGAGCGCGAGAACACCTCGACGTCACGCTCGGTGTCGCAGTTCCGCGGTGCCGGTGTGCAGCAGATTGCGGTGCACGTGGACGACCTCGTCGCCACGGCACGCGCGCTGCAGGCCGCGGGCGCGCCGCTGCTGCCCGTGCCGGCCAACTACTACGACGACATCGAGGCCAAGTTCGACATCGACGCCGCGCGGCTGGCCGACCTGCGCGCGCTGGGCATCCTGTACGACCGCGAGCCGGGCGGCGGCGAGTTCCTGCAGCTCTACCTGGCGCCGTTCGAGGAGCGCTTCCACTTCGAGCTGGTGCAGCGCATCGGCGGCTATGCGGGCTACGGCGCGGCGAATGCGCCGGTGCGGCTGGCGGCGATGGCACTCTGGCGGGACAGCGCCCCGCCATGACCAACACCGGCAGCGTGCTCGCTGCCACCGCACCGATCTACCTGCTGATCCTGTGCGGCTTTCTGGTCGTGCGCTACGGCGTGTTCACGCAGGACCAGATGCGCGTGCTGGGCCGCTTCGTGACGCTGATCGCGCTGCCGGCCCTGCTGTTCCGCGCGCTGTCCAGCCGCCCGCTGGGCGACATCCTGAACCCGCGCTACCTGCTGGCCTACGGGGCCGGTTCGCTGGCCGTGCTGGCCGGCGTCTGGTGGTGGGCGCGAAGGCGTGGTGACGGCTCGGCCAAATCGGCGCTGCTGTCGCTCGGCATGGCCAACTCCAACAGCGCCTTCATCGGCTACCCGGTGGCCTCGCAACTGGTGGGCGGCGCCACCGCCAGCGTGGGGCTGGCGCTGTCCATGCTCATCGAGAACCTGCTGATCGTGCCGCTGGCGCTGGCCGCGGCCGATGCGGACGACGCCAGCGGCAGCCTGTGGTCGCGCCTGCGCGTGATCGTGGCGCGCTTGGTGCGCAACCCGCTCATCATCGCGATCTGCGTGGGCATCGGCGTGACGGCGCTGGACATCCCCGTGCCCGACGTGCTGCAGCGCACCGTGGGCGTGGTGGCCGGCGCCGCCAGCCCGCTCGCACTGTTTGTGATCGGCGGCGCGCTGGTCGGCCTGCGCCCCGGCGGCATGCTGCGCGACGTGGCCACGGTGGCGCTGGGCAAGCTGCTGCTGCACCCGGCCGCGGTGCTGCTGGCCATCACGCTGTTCCCGCCCGCCGACCCCTCGCTGCTGCGCGCGGCCGTGATCTACGCGAGCGTGCCCATGCTCAGCATCTACCCGGTGCTGGCGCAGAAATACGGGCTGGATGGCCTGGCCGCGGCGGCGCTGCTGGCGGCGACGACGCTGTCGTTCCTGACGATCAATCTGTGGTTGGCGTGGGTGTGAGCGGGGGTCATTCGACCCGCGATTTGCCAAATTTTGCCAAGCTGCCGTAAGCTTGCGCCATGAGCACCATGAACATCTCCTTGCCCGATACACTGAAGTCGTTCGTGGACGAACAGGTGAGCGCACGCGGCTACGGCACCAGCAGCGAGTACGTGCGCGAACTGATCCGCCGCGATCAGGACCGTCTGCAACTCCGCGGCTTGCTGCTTGCTGGCGCAGCGTCCGCGCCAGCGGGCGTGGCGGATGAAGCCTACTTCCAAAGCTTGCGCGACCGCATTCGAAAGCCCTCCGTGGAGGGAGGGCGCGCACGTTGACTCAGAAGCCGGTCATCCTGCGCGCGCAAGCCCGCCAGGATGTCTATGACGCGATCGACTGGTACCTGGAACAACAGGCCAACACTGCCGCATCTGGTTTCGTCGATGCGCTGGAGCGCGCGTATCGGCACATCGCCCGCCAGCCCACAACCGGCTCACCTCGATACGCCCACGAATTGGGCTTACCGGGCGTGCGCTTCTGGCCGCTCACGCGGTACCCGCATCTGGTCTTCTACATTGAGCGCGACGACCACATCGATGTCTGGCGCGTGCTGCACGGCCAGCGCGACATCCCTGTCTGGATGCTGGAGCCCAGCGATCCGCCATGACGACTGACAAAAGCTTTGATCCGGATCACTCCATCCATTTGTCCGATGTCCTGCAGACCAAGCAGCAAGCCTCAGTCCGCAAGTAGGCCAAAACATGTTGCCACCTGAGGCCCAAACCTACTTTGACTCGCTGTCCTCAAGTGCGTCTGCGGACGCATCGGTCAATCTTGATAGGAAGCAAACTGAGTTCGAGCGTTCTGAGTTCTCACGGGGCCGCGGTCCGAGCGGTACTGGCTTTGCCGCGCGACTCGCTGTGCTGTAGTGAGAGAGCATGTCCGACCGAGCCCGCGCTATCGCGACCGCACTAGAGACGGTCCCCCGATCGTTCCAAAGCCCGCTGGAAAATGGTGTCGATGCGCAGCTGTTGGATTGGGGTACTCGTGCCTTGAAGACTGCCGATCAAGGGCTTGAAGGAGCCTACGTTCGTCACTTGGGGCGCTTCGGCGTTCACGTGACGCATGTGGTCGGGCTGGAGCACACCTATGCGCTGGCCCATGCAACCGTGGCCAATCTCGTGAGGCGCTATCTGTGGGCGCTTCGAAACGTGCCAGCAAAACGCCCAGACCAGCCAACTACGGCAATCCCCATGCCAGTGATCATTCACAACAACGGAACGATTGGTTCACTCCAGACCGGTGCCGGCTCGTTAGCGTACGTTCAGCAGGCGTGGGGCGACGGCGAAAAGATTGCGCTGCTCGCGGGCCTGGCGAACTTGCGTGACAGTTTGGACCGCGCACAGGATGTCGCGCCGGACCTACGTGCGGAGCTGATTGCAGACGTGGACAAAGCATCGGTAGAACTTCAACAGGAAACGCCAAACAAGGGGCGACTGCTTCGCTGGCTCGGTGGCATAGGTGCGGTGATCGGTACCGTGGGGAGTGTTCAACCGGCATACGAGGCGGTGAAGGATCTGGCCCGAGCCCTTGGGCTTTCAATCTAGTCAAGCAGAGGACCGCTCGCCGGTGGTTGAGCCCACTCGACGATGCCGCGCTTGGGACATTCGAGCCGCAAAGGCCGCCCTGCGGTCTGACAATCCCACGCCGCCTCACGAGCCGTAACACCTCTCCCCTGTTCAACGCGCGCGAAAGCTGTCACGCTTGCCGGACCACATCGCAAGCACGCTCCACACAGCCGGCGAACGGGGTCTGCACGCCGGCTGGGTCCACCCGCAGAAAGGAGACAGCCCATGCCAGCGTTCCGCCTCATCCCTTTGGCCGCGGCTGCCGCGCTGCTGCTCGGCCTGCCGCCCGCGCAGGCCGACGAGACCTGCAACTCGCCCTACATGGCCCGGCTCATCAAGGGCCAGGAGCATTACCTGCACGTGTGGACGCTGGGCGTCCAGGGCATGGGCGACGGCTCGGACAAGCTCGTCACCATCGACGTGGCGCCCGGCAGCAAGACCTACGGCCAGGTGATCCACAGCCTGTCGGTCGGGGGGCGCGGCGAGGCGCACCACATGGGCTTCACGGACGACCGCAAGCAGCTGTGGGCCGGCCGCCTGGACGACAACAAGATTTTCGTGTTCGACGTGGGCAGCAACCCGGCCAGGCCCAAGCTCGTGCGCACCATCGGCGACTTCGCGGCCAAGACTGGCTTCGTCGGGCCACACACCTTCTACGCGCTGCCGGGCCGCATGATGGTGCAAGGGCTGTCGAACGCGAAAGACCACGGCGGCGCGACCGGCATCGCGGTCTACAGCAACCAGGGCAAGCTGGTCTCGCTGCATCCCATGCCCAAGGGCCAGGCCGAGATCGGCGGGGGCGACGGATACGGCTACGACATCGCGGTGCACCCCGAGAAGAACCTGATGCTGAGCTCCAGCTTCACGGGCTGGACCAACTACATGATGGACATGGGCACGCTGATCCAGGACGCGGCGGCCATGAAGAACTTCGGCACCACCATGGCGCTGTGGGATCTGAAGGCCATGCAGCCGCGCCGCGTGTTCGAGGTGCCCGGCGCACCGCTGGAGATCCGCTGGTCGCTGGCCTCGGGGCAGAACTGGGCCGTGACGGCGACCGCGCTCACCTCCAAGCTGTGGCTCGTCAAGCAGGACGGCCAGGGCGAGTGGCAGGCCAAGGAGGTGGCGACCATCGGCGACCCGGCCAAGATCCCGCTGCCGGTGGACATCTCGATCACGGCCGACGGCAAGGGCCTGTGGGTCAACACGTTCATGGACGGCAAGACGCGCTACTTCGACATGACGGACCCGGAGCAGCCGAAGCAGACCTTCGAGCAGGTGACGGGCAAGCAGGTCAACATGGTGTCGCAGAGCTGGGACGGCAAGCGCGTGTACATCACCTCGTCGCTGCTGGCCAACTGGGACAAGAAGGGCGCGGACGACGAGCAGTTCCTCAAGGCCTACACCTGGGACGGCCAGGCGCTCAAGCCCGACTTCATGGTGGATTTCTACAAGGCCAAGCTGGGCCGCGCGCACCACATGAAGTTCTCGGCCAAGGCCGCGTCGTACAGCACGGCCGTGCCGGCCACGACGCAGGTGGCGGCATTGCGATGACCGCGGCCCGCCTTGCCGCCTCACTGTGGGCCCTGGCCGCCAGCGCGGCGCTGGCCGCCGGGCCGGAGGTGCCGCTGGTGCAGCGGCCGGTACAGGGCTTCGTGGCCAACCCGCCCGGCAGCTACGCCCTGCCCGTCATCCAGCCGGCCACCGACGGCGTGGTGCTGGAGGGCGACCGCGTGCCGCGCCGGCTCGCGCGCTACACGCATGGCGCGGTCACGCTGCTGTCCTTCGTCTACACCTACTGCACCGACCCGACCGGCTGCCCGCTGGCCTATGCCACCTTCGAAGACCTGCGCCAGCGCGTGGCGGCCAGGCCCGCGCTCCAGGGCCAGGTGCGCTTCGTCTCACTGTCGTTCGACCCCGTGCACGACACGCCCGACGCCATGCGGCTCTACGGCGGCGGGCGCGCCAGGTCCGCCGCCGTGCCCTGGCATTTCCTGACCACCTACTCGATGCGATTTCTCAAGCCCATCCTGGACGGCTACGGCCAGGACGTAGAGGTCGAGCGCGATGCCGACGGGCGGCCCACGCGCGCCATCACGCACATGCTCAAGGTGTTCCTGATCGACCAGGGCGGCATGGTGCGCGAGATCTACAGCAGCGCCTTCCTGCACCCCGAGGTGATGCTGAACGACATCGAGACGCTGGTGCTGCAGGACCGCGCGCACGCGCCATGACGGCAGGCGCCGTGCTGGCTGCGCTGCTGGTGGCGGCCGCGCCGGCCTGGGCCGGCCCTGTACTGGGCCTTCCGGAGCCGCCCGTGGACGCCGACATCCCGCGCCACGCGGCGGCCATCGCCCTGGGCCGCCAGCTGTTCTTCGACCGGCGCCTGTCGGCCAACGGCAGCATGTCCTGTGCGATGTGCCACGTGCCCGAGCTGGGCTTCGCCTCCACCGCCTCGCAGCGCGGCGTGGGCCTGGCCGGCGCCAGCCTGCAGCGCAACGCGCCCTCGCTGCTGAACGTGGCGTGGCGCCCGCTGCTGTTCTGGGACGGGCGGGCCACGTCACTGGTCACGCAGGCCTGGTCGCCGCTGCTGCATGTGGATGAGATGGGCAATGCCTCGGTGGCCGACGTGCTGGCGCGCATCCGCAGCCTGCCGGACTACCGTGGCCGCTTCGAGCAGGCCCTGGGCGGCCGTCCCAGCGAGCGCACGGTGGGACAGGCCCTGGCCGCCTTCCAGGCCACGCTGGTGGCCGGCGACTCGCGCTTCGACCGCTGGCGGTATGCCGGCCAGCCCACGCTGACGCCCCAGGAGCAGGCCGGCTACCGGCTGTTCATCGGCGCCGCGCGCTGCGTGCAGTGCCACAGCATCGGTGAGACATCCGCGCTGCTGGCCGATGGCAAGTTCCACGTCACCGGCGCCGGCCAGCGCCCCTTGGCGCGCCGGCTCACGCGCGTGGCGCTGGCCCCTGGCGTGCACACCGAGCTGCGCGATGCCGACCTGGCCAGCTTCGCGCCACCGCCGGAGCCCGACCCGGGCCGCTTCGCCGTGACACACGACCCCGCCGACCGCCACGCCTTTCGCACGCCCAGCCTGCGCGATGTGGCGCGCACGGCGCCCTACATGCACGACGGCTCGCTGGCCTCGCTGGAGGACGTGGTGGCGTTCTACGACCAAGGCGCCGGGGCAATCGACGGCGCAAGGCCGTTGCTGGCACCACTGGCCTTGAGCGATCCCGACAAGGCAGCGCTCGCGGCGTTCCTGCGCACACTCGACAGTGCAGGCTTGCCAGCGTTGGCGCAGCGGGTCCGGCGCAGCCCAGCGCGCCCTTGAGCCGCTTCAGGCCGGGAACTGCAGCGCGTTGCTCAGGTCGCCCATGGGCAGTTGTCCGCGCGCCTGCATCGCGTCGTCACGGGCCTTGAGCCCGTCGAGCTTCTCCAGGCCGAACACGCGGGTGATGAGGCGCAGGATCGAGCCGGTGTCATAGATGGTGTGGTCCACCGTGCCCTTGCGTGCGAACGGCGAAACCACGATGGCCGGCAAGCGCGTGCCCGGCCCCCAGCGGTCGCCCTTGGGCGGCGGCACATGGTCCCACCACCCGCCGTTCTCATCCACCGTCACGACCACCACCATGTTCTTCCATTGCGGGCTGGCCTGCAGCAGCTTGATCGCGTGCGCGATGTGCCGGTCGCCCGAGGCCACGTCGGCATAGCCGGCGTGCATGTTCAGGTTGCCCTGCGGCTTGTAGAACGTGACGGGCGGCAGCCGGCCGGCTTCGATGTCGGCGAAAAAGCGGTTGGTGCGGCTCTCGTCGCCCAGGCCACCATCGCGCAGGTGCCTTGCGCGGGCCACCGGGTTCTCGGGCCCCAGGTTCTTGAAGTAATTGAGCGGCTGGTGATGCGACTGAAAGTTGGGGATCGCCGGAACGCCCGGCGAGTCCTTGAACTGGTCGATCGTGGCCTGCCAGGCGCCGCCGTACCAGGCCCAGTCCACGCCCTTGCGGTCCAGCTTGTCCCCGATATGGTGGTGCACCTGCGGCACCAGCACGTTGGGTAGCTTGGGATCCGCGTAGGCCGGGTTGGCCGCGTCACGCACCCGTGTCGGCCAGTAAGGCGGCTGCATGGTGTTGACCGCATAGCCGTCGGGCGTCAGCGCGTTCGGTCCGAACTTGGGCGGGCCGTCCAGGGCACTGGCGGGGCTGCCCTCGGCCGGCGCCAGCCGGTGGTCGGTCGGGTCGCTGCTCTGCAGCCTGGCCACCTGCACGCGGGCCGGCGAGTTCATCACGTCCGGATAGAACGGCACGGTGCCGGTCACCAGGTACTGGTGGTTCAGGAACGAGCCGCCGAATGCGCCCTGGAAGAAGTTGTCGCACAGCACGAACTCGCGCGCAATGTCCCACAGCCGCAGGTTGAAGCGGCAGTCGCCGTAGTGGCCCATGGTGATGCCGCCGGCGTCGGTCCAGGCGGCAAAGCCATCGTTGCGCCCACCGTTGATCTGCATCTGGTTGTGATAGAAGGCATGGACCAGGTCGCGCGTCACCAGGCCCAGCGGCAGGCCCTCGCCCTGCGGGCCTTTCAGCACGAACGGCGCGTTGGGCAACTCCCCCTGGTACTGCTTGTCCGCCTCGTAGGCCACACCCTCCACCGTCTGCGGCGCATGCACGACGCCGCCCCAGGTCTGGGGCAACCTCGCCAGCAGCGTGCCGTCACGGTCGCGCTGCGCAAAGTCCCCCGGCTTGAGCGCCGACAGCGGCTTCTCCAGCCCTGGGAAATCCGCGAACAGGTTGTTGAAGCTGCGGTTCTCGCCGTAGATCACGACGACGGTTTTCACATGGGCCTGCAGCGCCGCGTCGGTCGTGCTCGCAACGCTGCTGCGCGGAACGTCGCTGGCGCAGCCGGCCACAGCGGCGCCGAGCCCGGCGGTGGCGATGCCGCCCAGGAAATGGCGGCGCTTGAGGGCCGGCGCAGCAGGCTGTTCCGTGTCGCTGGCAGGGTCGTTCGAAGTGGTGGGTGTGCGATCTGTCATGGTTTCTTGTGGTCGTGGGTGGGTCACATGGAGGCAGTGGTGCGGGCTAAGCGTGGTGGTGACCTCCGCGCCATTGCATACGATGTCTTGGCCGAAATGTGGCGCGGATAATGCGCACAAAATTTTCTGCAACATGGAACTGCATCAACTTCGCGCCTTCCTGGCCGTGGCCCGCCAGGGGCAGCTCGTGCGAGCTGCCGAACAGATTCACCTGACGCAATCGGCCCTGTCCAAACAAATCAAAAGCCTGGAGGACGAGCTCGGCGTCCTGCTGTTCGTGCGCAACCCGAGCGGCATGGCGGCCACGGCTGCCGGCCGCCGGCTGCAGCCGCTGGCCGTGCATGCACTCGATGCCGTGCAGGAGATCGGCACGGTGGCCGCCTCGCTGCGCGGCACGGTGTCGGGCCCGCTGCGGCTGGGGACCATCATCGACCCCGAGTCGATTCGCCTGGGCGCGCTGCTGGCGGCCATGGTGCAGTTCTATCCGCAGGTCGATGTCTCGCTGTCGCACGGCATCTCCGGCGGCGTGCTGCAGATGCTGCGCGCCCACGAGGTCGATGCCTGCTTCTTCCTCGGCGTGGTGAAGGACCCCGACATCGCGGTGCGCCAGTTGCTCATGGAGCACTACGTGGTGATCGGCCCGCCGGGCTGGGAGGAGCGGCTGCGCACCGCCGGCTGGCCCGAGCTGGCGGCCATGCCGTGGATGGCCACGCCGTTCGGCAGCTCGCAGCACGGCCTGGCGACCCAGATGTTCGCCGAGCGTGGCCTGAGCTACCGCACCGTGGTGCAGGCGGACCAGGAAGCCTCGATGCTGGAGCTGGTGCACACGGGCGTGGCGCTGGGCCTGATGCGCGAACGCGCGCTGACGCAGGCGCTGGCCACTCGGCATGTGGTGGCCTGGCCCGGCGTGCGGCTGCGTTGCCCGCTGTCGCTGCTGTACCGCCGCGCCGACGAGGAATCGGCCACGGTGCAGGCCCTGCTGAGCTCGCTGCACGAGATCTGGCCTGAAAGCGAACCCGACTGAGGCGCACATCGCTCAGCCTGCGCTGCGCGACATCGCCAGCGCCGCCCGGCCGGCGTAGCGGGCCTGCGCACCCAGCTCGCGCTCGATCAACAGCAGCCGGTTGTACTTGGCCACGCGCTCGGAGCGGCACAGCGAGCCGGTCTTGATCTGCGTGGCGCTGGTGCCCACGGCCAGGTCGGCGATCGTCGTGTCCTCGGTCTCGCCGGAGCGGTGCGACACCACGGCCGCGTAGCCAGCCCGGGTGGCCATGGCGATGGCGGCCAGCGTCTCGGTCAGCGTGCCGATCTGGTTGGGCTTGACCAGCACCGCGTTGGCGATGCCTTGGTCGATGCCGCGCGCGAGGATCGCGGTGTTGGTCACGAACAGGTCGTCGCCGACCAGTTGCACCCGGCCGCCCAGGCGCTGCGTCAGCAGCTGCCAGCCGTCCCAGTCGTCTTCGGCCAGCCCGTCCTCGATCGACACGATGGGATAGGCCGAGACCCAGCCCGCCAAGGTCTCGACGAACTGCGCCGCGCTGAAGGACTTGCCCTCGGACGCCAGCACATAGCGGCCGTCGCGGTGGAACTCGGAACTGGCCACGTCCAGGCCCAGCAGGATGTCGTGGCCGGGGCGAAAGCCCGCCACCTCGATGGCCTGCATGATGGTGTCCAGCGCCGCGACGTTGGACGGCAGGTCCGGCGCGAAGCCGCCCTCGTCGCCCACCGACGTGGCCAGGCCGCGCGCCTTGAGCACCGACTTGAGCGCGTGGAAGATCTCCACGCCGTGGCGCAGCGCCTCGCCGAAGCTGGGAGCCCCGACCGGCAGCACCATGAACTCCTGGATGTCGACGTTGTTGTCGGCATGCGCGCCCCCGTTGACGATGTTCATCATCGGCACGGGCAGCTGCAGCGGCCCGCTGTCCGCACCGGCCAGCGCGCGGTACAGCGGCCGGCCCGCATGCGCCGCGGCGGCCTTGGCCGCGGCCAGCGACACCGCGAGCAGCGCGTTGGCGCCCAGGCGTGACTTGTCGGGGCTGCCATCCAGCGCCACCATGGCCTGGTCGTTGCCGGCCTGGTCCCGGGCGTCGCGGCCCAGCAGCAGCTGGCGCAGTTCGTCGTTCACATGGCCGACGGCGCGCAGCACGCCCTTGCCGCCGAAGCGCGCCGTGTCGCCGTCGCGCAGTTCCACGGCCTCGCGCGTGCCGGTGGAGGCGCCCGACGGCGCGGCCGCCTCGCCGCTGGCGCCGCCGGCCAGCGTGACGCGGGCCGCCACGGTGGGATTGCCGCGCGAGTCGATGATCTCGAAGCCCTGGATGTCGGTGATGGTGCTCATGTCGTGGTGCTCGGGAGGATTCAGAGGGCCTGCGCGATGTGCAGCAGGTTGGTGGTGCCGGAGGTGCCGAACGGCAGGCCGGCGGCGATCACGAGGGTCTGGCCCGGCTGGGCCAGGCCCTGGGCCACGGCGGTCTGCTGGGCCAGCTGCGTCATCTCGGCGACGCTGGCCACGTCGGCGCAATGCACCGGGTACACGCCCCAGGCCAGCGCCAGCCGGCGCGCCGTGGCCAGGCTGGGGGTCATGCCGAGGATGGGCGCGCGCGGCCGCTCGCGTGCGATGCGCAGCGCCGACGCGCCCGAACTGGTGTAGGCCACCATGGCCGCCACGTCCAGCAGGCCGGCGACCGACCGCGCCGCGCTGCCGATGGCGTCGGCGCTGTTGGCGCCGGCCGGCGTGTGCGAGGCGTCCAGTGCGTCGCGGTAGTGCGGGTCGGCCTCGGTCTGCGCAATGATGCGGGCCATCATCGCCACCGACTCGCGGGGGTACCGGCCCGAGGCCGATTCGGCCGACAGCATCACCGCGTCGGCGCCGTCGTAGATGGCGGTGGCCACATCGGACGCCTCGGCCCGCGTGGGCACCGGCGCGCTGACCATGGACTCCAGCATCTGCGTGGCCACGATCACCGGCAGGCCGCGCCGCCGGCAGGCCCGCACGATGCGCTTCTGGATCGCCGGCACCTGTTCGGCCGGCATCTCCACGCCCAGGTCGCCGCGCGCCACCATCACGGCATCGGTCACCGCCAGGATGGATTCCAGCGCGTCGATGGCGGCCGGCTTCTCCAGCTTGGCGACGATGGCGGCGCGCCCCTGCGCGATGGCCCGGACCTCGGCAATGTCCTCGGCGCGCTGCACGAAGGACAGCGCCACCCAGTCCACCCCCAGCGACAGGCCGAAGTCCAGGTCGGCCCGGTCCTTGTCGGTCAGCGCGGACAGCGGCAGCACCACGCCCGGCACGTTGACGCCCTTGCGGTCGGACAGCAGCCCGCCGTTGACGACCCGCGTGTGGGCCTGGTCGGCGCTGCAGCGCAGCACCTGCAGGCGGATCCGGCCGTCGTCCAGCAGCAGCTCCACGCCCGGCGCCAGCGCCGCGAAGATCTGCGGGTGCGGCAGTTGCACGTGCGTCGCGTCGCCGGGGCCATCGGACTGCAGGTCGAGCCGGAACTCGGCGCCCTCCTGCAGCGTCACCGGGCCGGCAGCGAAGGTGCCGATGCGCAGCTTGGGGCCCTGCAGGTCGAGCAGCACGCCGAGGGGGCGGCCGAGCTCGGCCTCGACCGCGCGCACGGTGGCGTAGCGCGCGCGGTGGTCCTCGTAGCTGCCGTGGCTGAAGTTCAGGCGGAACACGTCGGCGCCCGCGCGCACCAGCGCTTCGATGGTGGCGCGGTCGCCGCTGGCCGGGCCCAGCGTGGCGACGATCTTGGCTTGGGAATGCAGCATGGGATGAAGGTCCTCAGGCGCGGTCGATCAGGATCGCGCGGAAATCGTTGACGTTGGTGAGCGTGGGGCCGGTCACGACCGAATCGCCCAGCTCCTGGAAGAAGCCATGGCCGTCGTTGCGGTCCAGGCTGTGGCGCGGGTTCACGCCCTGTGCCCAGGCGCGGGCCAGCGTGTCGGGCGCCAGCAGCGCGCCGGCGATCTCCTCGGCGCCATCGACGCCATCGGTGTCGCCGGCGATCGCGTGCACGCCGGCAAGGCCGTCCAGCGCCACGCCCAGCGCCAGCAGGAATTCGACGTTGCGCCCGCCGCGCCCGTCCGTGCCGCGCAGCGTGACGGTGGTCTCGCCGCCCGACAGCAGCACGCAGGGCGGCTGGAACGGCTGGCCGTGCAGCACCACCTGGCGTGCGATGCCGGCCATGGCCTTGGCCACGTCGCGCGACTCGCCCTCCAGGCTGTCGCCCAGGATGCAGGGCGTGTAGCCGGCGGCGCGCGCCACGGTGGCGGCGGCCTCCAGCGCGGCCTGCGGCGTGGTGATGGTGGCCAGCGTGTGGCCATCCAGGCGTGGGTCGCCGGGCTTGACGCTCTCGCCCTGGCCGCTCTCCAGCAAGGCGCGCACCGCCGGCGGCAATGCGATGCGGTAGCGCGCCACGATGGCCAGCGCGTCGGCGCAGGTGGTCGGGTCGGCCACCGTCGGGCCGGAGGCGATGTCCAGCGGCGCGTCGCCCGGCACGTCGGAGATCAGCAGCGTGTGCAGCCGCGCCGGGTGGCAGGCGGCCGCCAGCCGGCCGCCCTTGATGGCCGACAGGTGCCGGCGCACGCAGTTCATCTCCGAGATGCTGGCGCCGCTGGCCAGCAGCGCACTGTTGACGGCCTGCTTGTCGGCCAGGTCCAGACCCTCGCCCGGTGCCACCAGCAGCGAGGAGCCGCCGCCGGAGATGAGCGCGATGACCAGGTCGTCGGCCGTCAGCCCCTGCACCAGCGCGCGGATGCGCTGCGTGGCGCGCAGGCCGGCCGCATCGGGCACGGGGTGGGCGGCCTCGACGATCTCGATGCGGCTGCACGGCACGGCATGCCCGTAGCGCGTCACGACCAGACCTTCCAGCGGGCCGTCCCAATGGTCCTCCAGCGCACGCGCCATGGCGGCCGAGGCCTTGCCCGCGCCGACCACGATGGTGCGCCCGCGTGGGCGCGGCGGCAGGTGCGCCGGCAGGCATAGCGCCGGCTGCGCGGCGGCGATGGCGGCATCGAACAGGCTGCGCAGCAGCGGCCGGTGGTCCGGGCCCGGCGATGGCAGGGTCATGGCCATGGTCCGTTCAGCCACGCGAAGGCGACACACCGGCCGGCAGCGTGGCCGACGCGCTGCGCGCGCCCAGCAGCACCAGCACGCCACCGAGCACCAGGCTGGCCGCCAGCACGTACAGGCCCGAGGTGGTGCTGCCGGTCGCGTCCTTGATGCTGCCCACCATGAACGGACTGACGAAGCCGGCCAGGTTGCCGAACGCGTTGATCATGGCGATGCCGGCCGCCGCTGCCGCGCCGCGCAGCATGCCGGTGGGCAGCGTCCAGAACAGCGGCAGGCTGCTCAGGATGCCCATGGTCGCCAGGCTCAGCGAGGCCATGGCCAGCACCACGTCGCCGCCGAAGATGCCGCTCAGCACCAGGCCGATGCCGCCGACGAAGCCGGCCGTGGCGGTGTGCCAGCGGCGCTCGCCGGTGCGGTCGGAACTGCGGCTGGCCAGCACCATGGCGACGGCGGCCAGGCCGTAGGGCACCGAGGTCAGCAGGCCGACGTCGAGCACGTTGCTGACACCGGCCGCCTTGATCAATTGCGGCAGCCAGAAGCTGATGCCGTACAGGCCCATGATGAAGCAGAAGTAGATGCCGGCCATCAGCCACACCTTGGGGTTGCCGAAGACCTGCGAGATGCTGTGCTCGGCCCGGCCGCCCTCGTCGCGCGCGATGTTCTCGCTCAGCACGCGCTTCTCGTCGGCGGTCAGCCACTTCGCATCGGCGATGCGGTCGTCCAGGTAGAAGAACACGGCCACGCCCATCAGCACCGAGGGCAGGCCTTCCAGCAGGAACAGCCACTGCCAGCCCTTCCAGCCGTTCATGCCCGCGAAGGCCTGCATGATCCAGCCCGACAGCGGCCCGCCGACCACGCCGGACACCGCGATGGCCGTCATGAACAGCGCCACCACGCGCGCGCGCCGCTGCGAGGGGAACCAGTAGGTGAGGTACAGGATGATGCCGGGGAAGAACCCGGCTTCGGCCACGCCCAGGATGAAGCGCAGCACGTAGAACATGGTGGGCGTGGTCACGAACATCATGGCCGAGGAGATCACGCCCCAGGTGACCATGATGCGGGCGATCCACACGCGCGCGCCGGTGCGGTGCAGGATCATGTTGCTCGGCACCTCGAACAGGAAGTAGCCGATGAAGAAGATGCCCGCGCCCAGCCCGTAGACGGTCTCGCTGAACTGCAGGTCGCTGAGCATCTGCAGCTTGGCAAAGCCGACGTTCACGCGGTCCAGGTAGGCGACCACGTAGCACAGGAACAGGAAGGGGATGAGCCGCCAGGTCACCTTGCGGTAGGCGGTTTGCTCCAGCGTTTCGCCGGGCGCGGAGGAGGTTGTTGTCGTCATGCGTGTCTCCGAAGGAACAGGAAGACCGTGCGGGGCCGGAGCCTGCAAGGGGCCGCTGGAGCGACCGCCGCGCAGTCTAGGGACGTCCCTTTCGAACACCGAGTGACATCTCGTCAACCCTGCCGCGACGGGCAGGAATAGCCAATGGCGACAACGGTTTGCGCCGTGTGGACGGGTCGTCGGCTAGGGGAAGTACGGAGGGGCGGCGGGCGCTGCCGCCACGCCCGCGCGGGGCCCTGATGCGCAGCAGGTCCACGCCCACCGCTGCGCCCGGCCCCCTGCCCTCAGGCTGGGTCCGGGCGTCGACGACGCATGGGCGGCTGCAACGGACAGGCCGAGCGCGCCCGCTGGTCTGGCACCGGCCGCGATGCAGCAGCCGCAGCGTTCAGCGCCCTTCGGAAAGGCCGCCCGTCGCGCTGGCTACCCCACCATCGCCTTCAACCGCATCTGGTTGGGCAGCGGCACCGAGCGCTTGAGCACATCCTCGGCCAGCCACAGCGCCGACTTGCGCGCGCGCTCGGCCACGGTGGGCAGCGGCAGGTTCAGGAAGTCGTCGTTGAAGACCTCGAAGCTGTAGTCGCCGCGGTAGCCCAGCTTGTCCAGCCGCAGCACCAGCTCGACGACCTGCTCGCTGTGCACGCCCTCGCCAGGGAACACGCGCATCGTGCGCGCGGTGTTCATGCGGTCCTCGAAGGTGGGGGTGTCCTGCCACAGGAAGTCGGCCAGCTGCACGAGGAAGATCTTTTGCGGGTCCAGGTAGTCGATCTCTTCGAGCGAGGTCTTGGCGGCGAGCACGTGGAAGCTGTCGATGCCCACGCCCAGGTTGGGGCAGTCGGCGCGGCAGACCACGTCCCAGGCCGTCGTGAACTCGTTGACCGTGTGGCCCCACGAGAGGCCCTCGTACGCGATCTTGATGCCCAGCGGCACGGCCAGCATGGCCAGCTTGCGCAGGTCGCGCGCGATGTGGTCCAGGTCGTGCGAAGCATGCCGCGAGGTGGACGAGCAGGCCAGCAGCACCTTGCAGCCCAGCGCGGCGCACATCTCCAGCATGCTCTTGGCGATGTCGACCTTGTACTGGTGCAGGTGGTCCGACAGGCCCTCGAAATCGCGCAGCACCTGGAAGCCCGTGCCGCGCAGGCCGCTGTCCTTCACCGCCTGCACGGCCGCGCCCAGCCCGCCCGGGTGGCCCACGAGGTCGTTGGCCTTGAGCATGACCTGCGTGAAGCCGGCTGCCTTCATGGCCGCCAGCTTGTCCTCCAGCCGGCCGGCCAGCGTGATGGTGTCCATGCCGAAGCCGGCGATGTTGCCGTTGGTGTGCAGGGCGGGCATCGCGATCATTCCCGCTCGCTGTGCACGAGTTCGAACACCACCGAGCCCAGATAGGTCTTGGTGATGGCGCCGCGCCGCTCGGTGTGCGCGGCCTCGGTCTCCACGAACTCCACGCCCAGCGCGCGCAGGGCCTGCACGGCGGCCAGCACGTCGGGCACGCCCAGGCCGATGCGCTGCAGCTTCTCGTCGGCGTCGTGCACGTACAGCTCGGGCTCGACCAGCTGCAGCATGAAGCGCTGGCGCGGGTCCAGCGCCGGGGTGCGCAACAAGGTGCCCTTGGGCATGATGCCGAAGCGCTGGTCGTCGGGGATCAGGTCGGTGCCGAACAGCTCGGCGTAGAACGCGATCCAGTCGTTGCTGCGCTGCGGCCCGATGTACTGCACCACGCCGAAGAAGTGGATGCCGGCCGTGGGCGCGGGGCGCTGGTCGACCGAGGGGATCGGCACGAAGTCCACGTCGTAGATCGAGAACTCCTTGTAGCGGTCCACGAAGTAGATGCGGCTGCCGCCCGCGCCATGGATGGCCGGGATGTTCAGCTCCATGACCTCTGCATGCGTGGGCACGGCCCAGGCGCCGCGCTCGAGCACGTAGCGGTAGGCGGCGCGGGCGTCGCGCGCGCGCAGCGCGATCGCCGAGATCGAGGGCACCTCGTGGTTGGCGCCCGGCGCGTCGGCCGCGTGCGCGTTGACCACGATGTTGAGCTCGCCCTGGCGGTACAGCAGGATCTCGCGCGAGCGGTGGCGTGCGATCGGGCGAAAGCCCATCATCTCCAGCACCTGGCCCAGCGCCTGCGGCTTGGAGGTGGCGTACTCGATGAACTCGATGCCATCGAGCCCCAGCGGGTTGGCCGCGTCGCTGAAGGAAGCCTGCAGCGGCTCGCGGTTCTCGGGGGTGTTCAGCAGCAGATCACTCATGGTGCGGGCATTCTCCGGCAGGGCGCAAAGGCGCCCATTGTGCCGCCGAGAGCCCGCTCGAACCCAGGGATTTGCTCAGCGCACGAGCAGCACGCCGCCGTCCACCGTCAGCGTGCTGCCGACCACGTAGTCGCCCGCGCGCGAGGCGAGGTAGATGGCCGCGCCGGCCATGTCCTCGTCCGTGCCGATGCGTTTGGCCGGAATGCGCCGGGCCGTGGCTTCGGCCTCGTCGCGCGCTGCGCGGTTCATCTCGGAGGCAAAGGCGCCAGGGGCGATGGCGCTGACGACGATGTTGTCCTCGATCAGCCGCAGCGCCATGCGCCGCGTGAGCTGGATCAGGCCGGCCTTGCTGGCCGCGTAGGAGTAGGTCTCCATCGGGTTCACGCCGATGCCGTCGATGGACGCGATGTTGATGACCTTGGCCGGCCGGCTCTGCGCCGCCAGCCGCAGCGGCGCGGCCAGCGCCAGCGTGAGGAAGAACGGGGCCTTCATGTTCAGGTTCACGACCTTGTCCCAGCCGGCCTCGGGAAAGTCGTCGAACGGCGCGCCCCAGGCGGCGCCAGCGTTGTTGACCAGGATGTCCAGCTTGGGCTCGTGCGCGACGAAGGCGTCGGCCAGGTCCTGCGCGCCGCGCACGGTGGAGACATCGCCCGGCAATGCCACGCAATGGCCGAACGCCGAGAGCTCGGTGGCCGTCTGCACGCAGGCCTCGGCCTTGCGCGACGAGATGTAGACGCGCGCGCCCTGGGCCAGGAAGCCCTGCGCGATCATGCGGCCGATGCCGCGCGAGCCGCCGGTGATCAGGGCCGTGCGGCCGGCCAGGGAAAACAGGTCTTGGGTGTGCATGGTGTCTCGCTGTGGATTGGGGGTGAGCACGGCAGCTTATCCGCCGCTACGCCGCCGCGCAGCCCCCTACACTGGCGCGCTTGCCGCCTTCGCGACACGACCTGTCGCCTTCCCATGAAACAGATCCACCGCCAGCAACTGGCCGAGCGCCTGCTCGGCCTGGTCGATTCCGGCAGTTTGCAGGCGGGCGATGCGCGCGCGCGGCAGGCACGCATCGCCGCCGTGGTCGACAGCGTGTTCCAGCCCGAGGCGGCGGCCGACATGCGGCGCGTGACCATCCTGCTGTCGGACCTGCGCGGCTTCACGGCGATCGCCGAGCAGCACTCGGCGCTGGCCATGGTGGAGGCGCTGAACCGCTACCTGGCCCGCATGACCGAGATCATCGTGCGCTGGGGCGGCAGCATCGACAAGTTCATGGGCGACGCGATCATGGTGCTGTTCGGCGCGCCCGACCAGCTGGACGAGGACATCAGCGCGGCCATCGCCTGCGCCATCGAGATGCAGATCGCCATGGACGAGATCAACGCCGACAACCAGCGCCACGGCATGGCACTGTGGTACATGGGCATCGGCATCAACACCGGCGAGGTGGTGGCCGGCCAGCTGGGCTCGGCGCTGCACAGCGAGTACACGGTGATCGGCGAGCAGGTGAACCTGGCCTCGCGCATCGAGGCGCACAGCCTGCGCGGGCAGATCCTGCTGTCCGAGGCGACCTGGCAGCAGGCCCAGGGCTTCATCGAGACCGGCGACGTGAACGAGGTCAGCGTCAAGGGCAAGCGCGGCGCGGTGCGCATGTACGAGCTGCTGTCCACGCGCAAGCCGCAGCTGCTGGTGGCACCCAAGCGCGAGATCCGCAACAGCCCGCGCGTAGAGGTGGACATGCCGCTGGTGTTCCAGCGGCTCAAGGGCAAGTCGGTCGGCGCCAGGAAGCTGGACGGCCGCATCAGCGACATCAGCTACGGCGGCATGTTCGTGCGCAGCACCGTTGCATTGCAGGCGTTCGACGACATCTGCTTCTCCCTGTCGTTGTCGCTGATGGGCCGCGAGCTGACCGAGATCTACGCCAAGGTGCTGCGCGTCGTGCCGCTGGCCGACGGCGGCTTCGGCTATCCCGTCGAATTCACCTCGATCGCGGCCAAGGCGCAGCAGTCGATCAAGGAATTCGTGGACGGCATCGTGGAGATGGGCCGGCCGTAGACCGGCCGCTCACGCCATCTTCACGGCCGTGCCGCTCACGGCGACCATCATCATCCCGTTGGTCTCGCCCAGCACCTCGTAGTCGAAGTCGATGCCGACGATGCCGTCGGCGCCCACCTCCTTGGCGGCCGTGATCATCTCCTGCAGCGCCGCGTCGCGCGCACCGGACAGCGCCCGCTCGTAGCCACCGGCCCGCCCGCCCACCACGTCGCGCACGGCCGAGAACATGTCGCGGAAGATGTTGGCGCCGATGATGGCCTCGCCGTTGACCAGGCCCAGAAATTTGGCGACCCGCGCGCCGTCGCCGTCCGGCACCACCGTGGCGAGGAAGAAGCCGTCGTCGGCTTTGGAGAACCAGCCCATGTCGATCCTTTCGTGCGTTGCTGACCAATGCCGCGAACGATACCCGCTCGGCGCGGGCCGGCGCGGGCTCAGGCGGCGGGGAGCGGGTCGGCGGGGGCCGCGGCCGGCGCACTGCGGCGCGCGAAGATCGGGGAGGCCGTGCTGGCCATGGCCAGTTCGCCGCAGGCCGACAGCAGCGGCGCGCCCAGTTCCAGCATGCGCTCCTCGGTCAGCCGGATGGCGGGGCCGGCGATGGTGATCACGCCGATGGTGGGCTCGCCACGGCGGCGCACGGGCGCGGCCAGCGCGCTCATGCCCGGCGCGTACATCTCGTGGATCATGGAAAAGCCGCGCGCGCGGTCCTGCTCCAGCAGCTCGACCACGGCCTTCCAGCCCGTGGGCGCGCGCGGGCCGTAGTCGCGCGGGTCGCCGAAGCCCTGCTTGACGACCAGCTCCAGCGCGCGCTCGTCGTCCAGCGTCATGAGCCAGGCGTGGCCGCCCGCACTGCACGACAGGCGCACGTCGATGCCCATGTCCGGGTCGTAGCGCAGGCCGAACTTGGCGCCCTGCGCCTTGGCCACGAAGGTTAGCCGGTCACCGTCCACGATGGCCAGGCGCACCAGTTCGCCAGACACATCGGCCAGCCGGTCGATGACGGGCTGGGCGATGTCCACGATGCCCGAGCCGCCCAGGTAGGACAGGCCCAGCGAGGCCAGCTTGGTCGTGAGCGCGTAGTCGCCGTGGTCGCGCATCTGGCGCACGTAGCCGCACCGCACCAATTCGGTCAGCAGCCGGTGGCAGGCCGACAGCGGCAGCTCCAGGTCGCTCGCGATGGTGGACAAGGTCATGCCCTCGGGCCGCGCGGCCAGGTACTCGAGGATGGACAGGGAACGTTCCAGGGGGCTGCTCATAGCGACGATTGTGGCGCGAGCCGTACCAGATCAGCGCGCCATGCAGGTGCCGTTCGGCCGTGTTCATCCACCGTTGCGGGGAAACCCTAGGCGCACCGCAGGGCAAAAAACATAACATGGAAAACTATTCCACAAAGAAACTCTTTCCACATCGACCGCCACCCGGCGGGGCGATCCACCACCACCCTGCGCGGCACCGATGCCGGGCAGGGCCGAGCGCTTACCAACTGACGGAGACTATCCAATGCGCCTTGCGACCGTTCCTTCCCTGATCCTGACGCTGGGGGTCCTGGCGACCGCGTCATCCGCCTTCGCCCAGTCACCCGGGTGTTGCGAGCCCACGACCCGCGACGTCGAGAAGGTCGGCGGCAACCTGGGCAACCAGAACTACTCCTCCCTGCGCCAGATCAACAAGGCCAACGTGAAGCAGCTGGGCGCGATCTGGCTCAACGAGATCGAGGGCGGCATCACGACCGGCACGAACCAGAGCACGACCATCGTCAAGGACGGCGTGCTCTACATCGAGTCGGCGCTCGGCAAGCTGCATGCGGTGGACGGCGTGACCGGCCAGACGCGCTGGGTCTACCCCGGCAAGGGCACGATCACGCGCCGCGGCCCGGCCGTGGGACAGGGCCTGGTCTACACCATCGCCACCGGCAACACCGTCGTCGCGCTAAACAAGGACACGGGCCAGGTGGTCTGGGAAAAGGCCATCAACGGCTACGGCAACGTCGCCAAGGTCGCCGTGGTCTACCACGATGGCCTGCTCTACCTGGGCACCAACGACGGCTCGCGCGGCGCGGCGCTGGCGCTGGACGCGAGCAACGGCGACCTGAAGTGGTATTTCTTCGGCATCCCGGGCGCCGGTGAGTTCGGCTACGACACCTGGGGCGGCGGCCCGCAGAGCGGCGCCACGCCCTGGATCCACCCCGCGGTCGACCCCGAGCTGAACCTCGTCTACTGGACCTTCGGCAACGCGCGCGGCGGCTCCTCGCAGGACGGCTCGCAGCGCCCGGGCCAGAACCTGTTCGCCAACTCCATCGTCGCCACCGATGCCAAGACCGGCGCCTACAAGTGGCACTTCCAGTCCGTGCACCACGACATCTGGGACATGGACAACGTCAACGCCCCCGTGCTGGCGGACGTGACCGTCAAGGGCCAGCCGCGCAAGGCCGTGATCTACGGCAGCAAGACGGCCATGTGGTACATCCTGGACCGCCGCGACGGCACGCCGTTGATCGGCATCGACGAGAAGCCCGTGCCGCAGGACGCGCGCCAGAACACCTGGCCCACGCAGCCCTACCCGCGCGGCGATGCCTGGCAATCGCTGTGCGTGACCGACAGCGGCCCCTCGCGCGCCGTGCCCAACTTCAAGCGCGGCTGCCTGTACGCGGCGCACTGGGACGAGCCCATCCTGTCCATCCCCGGCCAGGGCGGCGGCGGCGACTGGAGCCATGTCTCGTTCAGCCACAGCACCAAGCTGGTCTACACCGGCCAGGCCTATGTCGCCGTGGCGCACTCGCGCTCGGAGGCCAGCAACGGCTTGCGCCCGCTGGGCACCGAGATGACGGGCGGCATCGTGGCGATCGACCCGGCGACGAACAAGATCCGCTGGAAGAAGGACATGCCCTACTCGCTGGCGCACGGCAACGGCATCCTGACCACCGCCTCGGACCTGCTGTTCATCGGCCAGCCTGACGGCAACCTGCTGGGCATGGACGCACTGAACGGCCGCGAGCTGTGGCGCTTCCAGACCGGCGCGGCGATCAGCGCCAGCCCCATCACCTATGAGGTGAACGGCGAGCAGTACATGGCCATCTACGCCGGCGGCACGGGCATCCCCTACGGCGACTCGGCCCAGCGCGGCGACCACCTGTGGGCATTCAAGGTCGGCGGCACCGTGCCGCAGGCCGCCGAGCCGACCAAGCCCGTCATCCGCCGGCCGATCTCGGCCGCGGCAGTGGAAGGCAGCGCGGTGAACAACACCGTCACGCTGAACCGCACCTGGTCGGGCGGCCAGCCCGGCGCGGCCGAATCGGATGCCGTGAACGCCATGGCGCCGCAGCACCTGCGCGTGCCCGCCGGCACCACGGTGACCTTCCTGAACCCGGCCGGCAACGCGCTGCCGCATTGCGCCACGCAGTTCTTCGAAGGCCTGTTCAACATCGGCCCGCTGCAGCCCGGCCAGGCGGCCCAGTACACGTTCAGCCAGCCGGGCGAGTACTTCTACAACGACTGCACCAGCCCGCGTTCCACCGGCAAGGTCGTCGTCTATTGATCGCCAGAGCCCGGCCGCTGCACGGCGGCCGGGCCGCTCCCCTTTCCATCCCAACCGGAGACATGCCTTGAACCACCCGATTTCCCGCACCCCGCGCCTGGCGCGCCAGGCCGCCTCGCTCGGCCTCGCGCTGGGCCTGAGCCTGCTCGCCGCGGCCAGCCAGGCCGCCGTCGCGCGCTTCGACACGACCTCCTTCAGCTACACCGTCTCGGGCGGCACGCTGAGCTGGTCGGCCGCCGAGACCTACCAGGCGCTGGACGCCGAAGCCGCCTCGGGCGGCGGCACGCTGGGCAGCGACGCGCAGAACAGCTACCTGGGCGCCTGGACCACGGCGTCGGTCGCGGCGCAGACCACCTATTCCGGTGCCAACGTCGGCGCCACCGCAGACCAGCTCGTGCAGGCCAATGCCAGCGCCACGCGCACCAGCCTGGCCCCGGCCGACCTGCCCACGCACACCAGCCGCGCCTATGGCAACCAGGCTGGCGTCTACAGCCTGTCCGAAGACGGCACCGTCACCTTCACGGTGGGCTGGTCGCTCCAGGTCGAAGGCGCATCCACCGACCCCACCAGCGACTACGCCAACGCGTTCATGTCGTTCACGGCCGGGCTGTACGACTACTCGGTGACGACCAGCTACGAAGAAGGCCTGTTCTCCTTCGACAGCCTCTCCGGCCTGGCCACCGCCAGCGGCACCTGGACGGTCACGGTCGCGCTGCAGGCCGGCGAACTCGGCTTCTACGACCTGACCGGCACGGCCAGCGCCGAGGCCGATGCCGCCTACGCCGCCAACGCCGTGCCCGAGCCCGGCAGCCTGGCCCTGCTGGCTGCCGGCCTGGGCACGCTGGTGGCCGTGCGGCGCCGCCGCGCGCCGCGCCCTGCAGCTTGAAGCGCCCATGAAAAACCGGCCCGCGGGCCGGTGGTCAGCAGCGAAGCCCGGCAACGGGCTTTGCTTCGTGTGGGTCAGGCCTGCGGGCGGCGGCGGCGCAGCGACCAGCCCAGGCCCGCCAGGCCCGCCAGCATCAGCGCGGCGCTGGCAGGCTCGGGCACCTCGGCGATGTCCAGTTCCAGGGTCAGGCCGCCCAGGTTGACGTAGCCCTCGTAGGTCTTGTCGATGCTGATGGCCAGCAGGCCGTCGGACAGCAAGGCCAGGTCGGCCACGCTGAACGTGTAGCTGAAGGCCTCCGGCTCGTCCAGCTCGGACAGGCTGTAGCAGTTGTCCCAGACGCTGCACGAGGCGGCTTCGATGCCGTCGGCCAATATGCGCGATTCGGTCGAGGTATTCGAAAACGCATTACCGAAGGTGCCGCGCAGCGTGGCAGAAACAATATTGCCGACATTCGAGAAATCGAAGGTGCCGACATTCAGAACCAGAGATTCCTTCCAGACCGCGTCCGAGCTGGAGTAATCGGGCAATGTCTGGGTGACGAGGGCGGCCTGGCCGACGCTGGCGCAGGCCCACAGCAGGCCTGCCACGGCGGCCTTGTAGATGACAGAACGTTTCATTGGAACTCCAAGTGTTGCAAAAGTGACCCCAGTGCAGGCCCTAACCCATTGTCAGAACTCGATAAATCTGGCGGCAGACGAGTCTAGCCCAGCAACCTGAAAAGTCTTTCCGGATTTGCACTCTTGACGGTTACATTTTTTGACCTCAACATTGGAAAACAATTCCAGTGGCTGTAGACGCTGTCCAAAGCGATAAAAGGAAGGAAGAGGAGACGTTATCCAACCCATTTACCCAACAGGCGCCCACGCGCCTGCCCAGAAACACTTCGCGCATGACGGACCGGTGATGCGGAAGTGGTCTCAATAATCCACACAGGAAATCAATCCATGCATCGCATATTCGACGGTGATGGCCGCCGCATGCTCGCTGCCACGTTCGCCCTGGCGGGCGCGGCGGGCTTCGCGCCCGCGCTCCACGCCCAGCAGGGCGCGCCGGCACCGGGCGCCATCGACACGCAGTACAACGCCTGCCGCGGCACCAACCCCAATTGCTACAACGACTGGGGCGCGTTCGCCAACACGCCGAACAAGGTGCTGATCTACTCGCGCACCGCCGGCCCGCGCCACGCCAACCTGGGCCCCGCCCTCGGCCCGGGCCTGAACCCCACGCTGGCCCCGGCCAACGCCGTGCAGAACGGCCTGATCCGCCTGCTGGCCGCCGAAGGCATCACCGCCGACTGGACCGAAGACGTGGCCCGCATGACCAGCCTGAACGGCTACAAGGCCATCATCTTCGCCAGCCCCACGCGCGACGCGCTGTGGGACCACANCCGCCGACTGGACCGAAGACGTGGCCCGCATGACCAGCCTGAACGGCTACAAGGCCATCATCTTCGCCAGCCCCACGCGCGACGCGCTGTGGGACCACGCCAAGAGCGCGGCCGGCAGCACGCAGCTGGACGCCGCACGCCATGCACTGCGCCAGTACATGCGCCGCGGCGGCGGCTTCGTGGGCATCCACAACGCCTTCGGCACCGAATACAACTGGCCCTACTACGAAGGCCTGCTGGGCAACGCGAACTTCTACGACCACGGCGCCAACCAGAACGGCACGGTCAAGGTCGTGAACAAGAAGGATGCGTCCACCGAGATGCTGCCGGCCAGCTGGGGCTTCAAGGACGAGTGGTACACGCTGATGCCCTACCCGACGAACGTGAAGTTCCTGCTCGCGGTGGACACCAACTCGCTGGCGACCAAGCGCGGCACCCACCCCGGCCACGGCAAGATGCACCCCGTCTCCTGGTGCCAGTACTACGACGGCGGCCGCTCGTGGGTCACCACGCTGGGCCACGACGCCGGCGCCTTCGCGGTCGACACCTCCACCTTCCCGGGCGCGGCCCAGTTCCAGCAGCACGTCGTGGCCGGCATCAAGTCCGCCATGGGCCTGGTGCCCTTCTGCAAATGAACGCCTTCGCCGAGGCCTTCAAGGCCCAACCCTTCTTCGCATTCCAAGGAAACACCATGTCCCGTACTTCCCGCGCCCTCCGCGCAGTGCGCCGCGCCCTTCCGCTCGCCGCCACGCTGTTCCTGGCCAGTGCCGCCAACGCCCAGATGGGCGCGCCCGCCCCCGGCAGCCTGGACCCTTACTACAAGGTCTGCCGCGGCACCGACAAGTCCTGCTACAACGACTGGGGCGCGTTCGCCAGCACGCCGAACAAGGTGCTGATCTACTCGCGCACCGCCGGCCCGCGCCACGCCAACCTGGGCCCCGCCCTCGGCCCCGGCCTGAACCCCACGCTGGCCCCGGCGAACGCCGTGCAGAACGGCCTGATCCGCCTGCTGGCTGCCGAAGGCATCACCGCCGACTGGACCGAAGACGTGGCCCGCATGACCAGCCTGAACGGCTACAAGGCCATCATCTTCGCCAGCCCCACGCGCGACGCACCGCCGACTGGACCGAAGACGTGGCCCGCATGACCAGCCTGAACGGCTACAAGGCCATCATCTTCGCCAGCCCCACGCGCGACGCGCTGTGGGACCACAGCAAGACCGCCGCCGGCGGCACCCAGCTCGACGCCGCGCGCCATGCGCTGCGCCAGTACATGCGCCGCGGCGGCGGCTTCGTGGGCATCCACAACGCCTTCGGCACCGAGTACAACTGGCCCTACTACGAAGGCCTGCTGGGCAACGCGAACTTCTACGACCACGGCGCCAACCAGGACGGCACGATCAACGTCGTGAACAAGAACGACGCCTCCACCGAAATGCTGCCCGACAACTTCGGCTTCAAGGACGAGTGGTACACGCTGATGCCGTTCCCGACCAACGTGAAGTTCCTGCTGACGGTGGACACCAACTCGCTGGCCACCAAGCGCGGCACGCACCCGGGCCATGGCAGCTTCCACCCCGTCTCCTGGTGCCAGTACTACGACGGCGGTCGCTCGTGGGTCACCACGCTGGGCCACGACGGCGGCGCGTTCGCGGCCGACACCTCCACCTTCCGCGGCGCGGCCGAGTTCCAGAAGCACATCGTCGCCGGCATCAAGTCGGCCATGGGCCTCGTGGAATTCTGCAAGTAGGGCCAGCCATGCCAGCGGGAATCCTGCGCCGATGGCTGCTGCCGGCCGCGGCCGGCTGCGTGATGCTGCAAGCCGCCGTGGCGCAGGGCGGCCCCGCACAGGCGCCCTTGCTGCGGCACCCCGGCGCCGTGGTCGCCGGGCCGGCTGCGCAGCAGCTGCTGCTGCCGGCCACGGCGGCCGACGGCCTGCACGGGGCCGAGCTGTGGTCCGTCGATGTGCGCACGGGCGCACAGACCCTGGTGCGCGACATCCGCCCCGGCCCGCTGGGTTCGCACCCGAGCGGGCTGGTGCTGTGGCGAGGCCACGCCTACTTCGCCGCCAACGACGGCGTGCATGGCCTGGAGCTGTGGCGCAGCGACGGCACCACCGAGGGCACGACGCGCGTGGCCGACCTGCAGAGCGGCCCCGAGGGCTCGCTGCCCAACGGCTTCGTGGCGCTGGGCGACGCGCTGTATTTCTCGGCCGACGACGGCCGGCACGGTTTCGAGCTGTGGCGCACACAGGGCACGCCGGAGACGACGCGCCTGGTGGCCGACATCCACGCCGGCCCGCAGGGGTCGATGCCGCGGCAGCTGACGGTGCGCGGCGACGCCTTGTTCTTCAGTGCCAGCGATGCCGACGGCGGCACCGAGCTGTGGCGCAGCGACGGCACGGCCGCGGGCACGCAGCGCGTGGCCGACATCCGCGCCGATGGCGACGCATCCCCGGAAATGCTGACCCTGGTCGGCGACACCCTGTTCTTCACCGCCGACGACGGGCGCCACGGCCGCGAGCTGTGGGCCAGCGACGGCACGGCCGCCGGCACGCGCCTGGTGCGCGACATCCGCCCCGGCCGCGACAGCGCCACGCCGCGCTACCTCACGGGCGCGGGCGGCTGGCTGTACTTCTCGGCGCAGGACGAGGCCCACGGCGTGGAGCTGTGGCGCAGCGACGGCACGGCCCAGGGCACAGCCCTCGTGGCCGACATCCGCCCCGGCCCGGCCAACGCCCTGCCCAGCCACCTCACCGCGCTGGGCGACAAGATCGTGTTCGCCGCCTTCGACGGCCAGCACGGCGTGGAGCCCTGGGTCAGCGACGGCACGGCGGCCGGCACGCGGCTGCTGCGCGACATCCACCCCGGCGCCGGCCACTCCAACGCCTGGGCCTTCGCGCGCTTGGGCGAGCGCATCGTCTTCGCGGCCGACGACGGCCGCTCCGGCATGGAGGTCTGGGAGACGCGCGGCGAGCCGCAGGACGTGCGCCTCGTGCGCGACGTGCGCGCCGGCGCCGACGGCGCGTTCCCGCGCAGCTTCGCGCTGGCCGGCGATCGCATCGTGTTCGCGGCCGAGGCGGCCGATGGCTCGACCTACCTGGCGTTCGATGCGCCGCCCGGGCTGGCGCGGAACTGCGGCAGCGCCGACAGCGGCACCGTCGGCAAGCCGGGGCCGGTGGTGGCGGCCTGCGTGGCCTCGGCTGCGCCGTCTTCCTCGAACGGGCGGTAGACGAAGCGCCAGTCCTGCAGCGTGGCGGCGTCCTCGAACGCCGTGTCGAGCCGCCCGAAGCCCTGGCGCTTGAGCGGCACGGCCCCCGAGCGGCT
Organism: Pseudorhodoferax sp. Leaf267; assembly: GCF_001422405.1. Classification (GTDB taxonomy): domain Bacteria; phylum Pseudomonadota; class Gammaproteobacteria; order Burkholderiales; family Burkholderiaceae_C; genus Pseudorhodoferax. The sequence continues at coordinate 232,381 of NZ_LMMV01000025.1, read as the reverse complement.
GTAGACGCCCAGGATGCCACCACTGGGCGCGGGCACGATGCCCCAGTCGGTGCTGCCGGTCATCGGGTCCACATACACGCGGCGCAGATGCCGGTTGGTCGTGGGCCAGCGCTTGTCCAGCAGCAGGTCCTCCAGCTTGTCGGGGAAGCGGTGGCGCTGGCCGACCGGCACGTCGTTGTAGTAGGCCGTGATGGCGCGGCGGAACTGGTCGCCCACGTAGAGCAGCTCGGCCTCGCGCTCGCGCTGCGCGTGCACGCTCCACACGCTGCCGGCCGCGGCCAGGCCGGCGCCCGTGAGCGCCACGGCCAGCAGCAGGCCCAGGTAGGTGAAGCCGCGTTGCGCGCGCATGGCTACAGGTCGGCCAGGTTGCCGCCGGCCCTGGCCTTGCCGGGCGCGCCGCTGCGCACGTCGTAGAGCCGGCCCGGCAGCGCGCGGCCGTCGGCACCGGGCGGGGGCGGCACGAAGATCCAGCTCTCGCTGCTGTCGGTGAACGGGTCGACCGGCAGCACGCGCAGGTAGCGCCGGTTCACGAGCTCGACCAGGTCTTCGGGGTAGCGGCCGTTGTCGCCGTAGAACTTGTCGATGCCGTCGCGCATGACGGCCAGCGACTGGCGCAGCGCGTTCTCCTTGGCGCGCTCGACCGAGCCGAAGTAGCGAGGCGCGGCGATCGACAGCAGCGTGGCGAGGATGGCCATGACGACCAGCAGTTCGACGAGGGTGAAGCCACGAAGTCGCCGCATGTTCACCACTCGCGGTAGGGGCGGCCGTTCAGGCCAGTCTCTTGCGAGGTCGAGTACAGGTCGTACACGTCCTTGCCGGGCTGGGGCTGGTCGGCCGGCGAGGCGTAGCTGCGCAGGCCCCAGGTCTGGGCGGCCGGCACATCGGCGCCGCCGCGGAAGAAGGGGTCGCGCGGCACGCGGCGCAGGAAGCGCACGGGCCGGCGCAGCGGGTCGCGTGCGTCGACCGAGCCGGCGACCAGGGCCTCCAGCGTGGGCGGGTAGCCCGTGCCGTCGGCCGCCTTGGGCACGGTGCCGGCCTCGGTCGCGCGCTTGTAGGCGTCGATGGCCTGGCGAAGCTCGCGCAGGCTGCTGCGCAGCTCCTGCTCCTGCGTGCGGCGCACGGCGAGCTCGGCCAGCGGCAGGGCCATGGAGGCGAGCACGCCGACGATGGCGACGGTGACCATGAGCTCCACCAGGGTGAAGCCGCGCTGGTGCTTGCGCCGGCCCTCACCCCGGCCCTCACCCCGGCCCTCTCCCGCGCGCGGGAGAGGGAGGAATACTGCGGCGCTCTTGCCCCCTCTCCCGCCTGCGGGAGAGGGTCGGGGTGAGGGTCTGCGCCGCACGGCGCACCAAAGATTCATCGCGCCACGATCCCGATCGACACCGCCGGCGGCGCCTGCGCCGGCATGTTGCTGGACACCACGTCGAAGCCGATCTCCGCCGTCGTCGGCGCCTTGGCCAGCACGCGCAGCCGCACGCTCGCCGGTGGCGCCGCGACACCGGCCACGCCGGACGACGACAGCTCCACACCCGCCCGCCCGGCGCCGCCCTCGGCCCCACCGACAGGCGCGAACAGCGCCGGGTCGTAGCGCAACTCCACGCGCGTGGTGATCGCCGTGTTGCCGCCGGGCAGCGAGAGCTGCAGGCTGAACTCTTCGCCGATGCCCACCTGGCTGGGCGCCTGCACGCTGAGCGCAGCCGGTGCATCGGGCGCCGGCACGGCCACGGCGCCTGCGGGCGCACCGGCGATGGCCGCGGTCGCCCCCGCCAGCGGCGAGCGCATGGTCATCGACGTGCCGTCCGCGAAGCGCAGCGGCACGCGGCCGGGCATGGCCTCGGTGCCGGAGGCGAACTGCGTCTCCACCGTGTCGGGCCGGCGCACGTTGCGCAGCACGCGTGGCGTGACCAGCAGCACGATCTCGGTCTTGGTGACGCTGGTGTCGTTGTTGCGGAACAGGCGGCCCAGCACCGGGAACTCGGCCGCGCCGGGCAGCTTGGCGATGCTCTGGCGGTCTTCGTTGTTGATGAGGCCGGCCAGCACCTGCGTCTCGCCGTCGCGCAGGCGCAGCGTGGTGCTGGCGTTGCGCGTGCCCAGGCGGTAGGCTACGGTGCCCGAGATGTTGAGCTGCGACAGGATGTTGGAGACCTCCAGCTGCACCTTGATGGCGACCTCGTCCTCCAGGTAGACGTTGGGCTCCACGTCCAGCTTGAGGCCCGTTTCCAGGTAGCTCACGGCCGAGGACACGCCCACGTTGGCGGTGGACGTCGTGGTGATCACCGGCACCTTCTCGCCGATGTGGACCTTGGCCTTCTCGCGGTTGCGCACGCGGATGCGCGGGTTGGCCAGCAGGTTGGCGCTGCCGTCGGTCTGCTTGAGGTTCAGGATCAGGAGCGGGTTGGCCGTGAACGCGCGCAGCCCGCCCTGGCCCAGCTGCACCAGCCCGTCGGCCGTGCTGCCGCCCGTGCCGGGCAGGCGGCCGACGATCTGCTCGGGGTAGCGCATGCCGATGTCCTGCACCACGCTGGAGGCCACCTCCAGCACTTCGAGCTCGAGCATGACCTCGGGCTCGCCCAGGTCCTGCGTGGCCACCAGCTGCTCGGCCAGGCGGATGGCCTCGGGCGTGTCGCGCATGATGACCAGGTTGAGCCGCTCGTCCACGAACAGGTCGCGCGTCTTGACCAGCGCGCGGATCATGGCCGCCGTCTGCTTGGCGTCGGCATTGGCCAGGTAGAAGCTGCGCATCACCAGCTCCTGGTACTCGCGCTGCTTGGCCGGCGAGTTGGGGTAGATGATCAGCGTGTTGTCGTTGAGCACCTTGCGTTCGAGCTGGTTGGTCTGCAGCAGCACGCCCAGGATGTCGTACAGGCTGGTGTCGCGCACGAAGATGGTGGTGCGCTGGTCGCTCTTGATGTCCTTGTCGAGCACGAAGTTCACGCCCCCGTTGGTCGACAGGATCTCGAAGATGGTGGCCAGCGGCACCTCGCGCAGCTCCAGCGAGATGCGCCGGCCCATGGCCACGCGCAGCTGCGGCTCCTTCTGCGCCAGCACCTTGCGGCGCTCGGTCACGCCGCGCACCACGGCCTGGGCGTTGCGCTGGCGCGAGTCCTGCGCCAGCACCTCGCGCGCCAGGCGGTCGGCCGTGTCCAGGTCGCCCGTGGCCATGAGCCGCTCGGCCTCGGCCACGGTGCGGCGGTGGGCGCGGTCGGCCTGCAGCGCCTGGATGCCGCCCTGCGCCACGGCCGAGCCCGGGTCGATGCGCAGCGCCGTGCGGTAGCGCTGCTCGGCCAGGTCCAGGTCGCCGGCCTGGCGCGCGCTGTCGCCGTCGCGCAGGTAGACGCCGACGATGGAGTCGCGCTGCAGCATGAAGCTGCTGTAGGCGTTCGGGTCCAGCGGCGGCGTGCGCGCGGCGCGCTCCATGCGGGCCAGGCCCTCCTCGATCTGGCCGCTGCTGATGAGTTGCTGCGCGGTCTGGATCTCGGCCTGGCGCGGCGTGGCGCAGGCGGCCAGCAGCGGCAGCACGGCCAGGGCGGTCCAGTGCCAGGCATCACGCGCGTGCGGCGGGAAGAAGGGGCGGGCTGCCCGGTCAGACGGATTCAATTAATTGCTCTCCTCGGAGTCGGCCGGGGCCGCAAGGGCGGCGCCGGCCGCGGCAGCGGCTGCGGGACGGCCCGCGACCAATGCCAGGGTGTGGCGGGTGCCGGTGGGCACATGGCGCAGCTGCATGGCACGCTCGCCGATGCTTTCGACCAGGTAATCGGGGGTGAGCGGGCGGCCGGCGACGGCGACCAGCCCGCGGCCACCGGACGACAGGAAGACGGTGGTGACGCCGTCCTCGGTCCAGCGGCCCAGGAACACGAAGGGCGGCTCGGTCGGTGTCGTCGCCGTGGCGGGCGGCGGCGGGGGCGGCATGTCCGCGCGGGCCTGGGCCGCGGCGGCGGCTGCGGCCACCTGGGCGGGCGTGATGGCAGCTGACTCGCCGAACGGGCTGCGGCCGGCGCCGCCGAAGGGGCGCTCGGGCAGCGGAGCGAGCGCCAACGGCGGTACGGTGGGCGCATCGGCCGCGCGCGCGGCACTGCGGGCCGGGCGTGCGGCGGGCGCCACGGTGTCGGGCGTGGGCTCGGGTTCGACGGCCCACATGGCGGCTGCCGTGAGCAGGCCGGCCACGCCGTAGAGCATCCAACGCTGGCGGGTCGACAGGGCCATGGTCTAGCGCTGCAGGTACAGGGACAGTCGCACGTCGGCTTCCAGCGCGCTGCCCGCGTCGGCGCCACGGCGGAACTGCACGTCGTCCAGCCCCACGAAGTGCAGCTGCTCCAGCGCCACGCCGATGAAGCCGCGGATCTGCGCGTAGTCGCCCGCGCTGCGCAGCACGATGCGGTAGCGCGTGAGCCGGCCGTTCGCGGCATCGGCGCGCTGCTCGATGCGGTACTCGCCCGAGCGCAAGGCCACGCCCGCACGGCGTGCCACGGCGTCCAGGCTGGCCAAGGCTTCGGGCAGTTCGTCCATGCGTGGAAAGGCAGCATGGAACTGCTGCAGCTGCGTGGCCGGCGAGGCCAGCGCGGCGCGCGTGGCGGCCGCGCGCGGCGCCGGCACGGCCACGGCTTCGAGCGCCTCGCGCTGCGCGCGCAGCGGCGCGGTGAGCCACCACTCCGCCGCGAGCGCGGCCACGGCCAGCAGCGCGCCGGCCAGCGCCAGGCCAGCCGCACCGCGCGGCCAGGCAGAGCGCCGCAACCATGCGGCCTTCATGGCACACCCCACTCGGCCGTGAGCGTGAAGCGCAGTTGCGCGGGCATGGCGCCTTCCTGCACCGCATGGTCGGCCAGCAGCACGCGCGCAAAGCCGGGCGTGCGCTCCAGCGCATCGACATAGGCCAGCGCCTGCTGCAGATCGCCGGCCTGCCCCGCGATGCGCACGCGGCGGCCGGCGGCCTCGGGCTGCAGGGCCGTGAGGTGCACGCCAGGCACGGCCACGGATTCGAGCGCACGGAACCAGGCGTCCCACGGCACTGCCAGCGTGGCGGCCACGGCCTGCGCGGCGTCGATCTCGGCCTGCAGTTCGCGCGGCACGGGCGCCGCGGCCTGCGCGCGGCTGGCGGCGGGCTGCAGCTGAGCCAGTGCAGCCGTGCGCGCCTCGTCGGCCTGCACGTAGCGCAGAGCGGCCCACCCGCAGGCGGCCACGCCCAGCGCCAGCACGCCATGGCCCCACCAGCGCGCGAGCGGCGACGGGGGCAGGAAGTCCAGGTCGGGGGCGGCCATCGCGTTCAGGCCCAGACGGCGCCGGGGCCGAGCGGCACGGTCTTGAGGTCCCAGCCGGCGGCCGCCAGGTGTGAATCCTCGGCAGCGGGCGCCGCCCAGTCCCAGGCCACGTGCACCAGCGGCAGGCTGGCCGGCGCCAAGCCATCGAGCAGGCTGCAGCGCGCGAGCCACTGCGCCCACGCGGCCGGCCCTTCGTGCGCGCTGCGCAAACTGCGCCAGGCGCCCTGCGCGTCGATGCGCGCGAGCATGGCGCCGTCGGGCTCGGTCACGAGCAGCCAGGCTTCGCGGCCGGCCAGGTGCGGCCACGCGCTAGCCGCAGCCACCGCGAGCAAGGGCCGCACCGAGACCGCATGCAAACCGGCCTCACGCCCCGTGGCGAGCAGGCTGGCCAGCCACCCGGCGTCCAGCCCTGCGGCCAACGTGCTGGCGCTGCCCTGGCCGTCGACGGTCACGGTCCAGGTGTCCACCGCGTCGCCATGCGTGCTGCGCAGCACCTCGCGCGCGGCTAGGTGCCGCTCGTTCGCGCCGCGCAGCGCCTGGCCGTGCGGCAGCAGCGCCGTGCGCACGAAGCGGTTGGACACGACGATGCGTGTGTGCGCCTGGGCGGGTGCGGCGTCGGCGGCGAGCCGGGCCAGGGCCTGCAGCGCGTCGGACCCGGCCGCGACTGGGGCCGCATGCGGCTGCGCGGGCGCCCTGCGCCAGCCGCGCCGGCGCAGCGCCACGCCCACCTGCGAGGGCGCGACCCAGACGGTGGCGGCTTCACGCCACGGCAGTCGTGACACGGTCCACCTCCTCCAGGCTGGTGTGCCCATCGCGCAGCAGGTCCAGCGCCGCGTCGCGCAGCAGCCGCGTGCCGCCGCGCCGCGCCGCCTCCTTGAGCAGCCGCACCGGCTGGCGCGTGATGATGAGTTCGGCCAGCTCGTCGGTCATGACCAGGATCTCGGCGATCGCCACGCGGCCCAGGAAGCCCGTGGCCCGGCACTGGCCGCAGCCGCGCCCGGCCATGAACTTGAAGCTGCCTGCCTCGCTGGGCGACAGCCCCGCGTCCGCCAGCCGCTCGGCCGTGGGCTGCACGGGCGCGCTGCAATGCGGGCAGTTGCGACGCACCAGGCGCTGCGCCACGATGCCGTTCAGCGCGGCCGTGAAGCTGTAGCCGTCGATGCCCATGTGGGCGAAGCGGCCCAGCACGTCGAACACGTTGTTGGCGTGCACGGTGGTGAAGACCAGGTGGCCGGTCAGCGAGGCCTGGATCGCGATCTGCGCGGTCTCGGCGTCGCGGATCTCGCCGACCATCACGCGGTCGGGGTCGTGCCGCAGGATGGAGCGCAGGCCGCGCGCGAAGGTCAGGCCCTTCTTCTCGTTGACCGGGATCTGCAGCACGCCGGGCAGCTGGTATTCCACCGGGTCTTCGATGGTCACGATCTTCTCGTGGCCGTGGTTGATCTCGGAGATGGCGGCGTACAGCGTGGTGGTCTTGCCGCTGCCGGTGGGGCCGGTCACCAGCAGCATGCCGTGCGGCTCGGAGGCCAGGCGGCGGATGGTGCGGCGGTCGGGCGCGGTGAAGCCCAGGCTGTCCAGCGTGAGGCCGCGCGCGGCGTCGGCCAGCTGCTTCTTGTCCAGGATGCGCAGCACCGCGTCCTCGCCGAAGATGGACGGCATGATGGACACGCGCAAGTCGATTTCGCGCCCGCGCACCGACACCGTGAAGCGCCCGTCCTGCGGGATGCGGCGCTCGGCGATGTCCAGCGAGGCCATGACCTTGATGCGCGAGATCACCTGCTCCGCGAGCGCCATGCCGTCGCCATGGCGCACGGCAACCAGCACACCGTCGATGCGGTACTTGATGCCCAGGCCGGCGGGGCTGGTCTCCAGGTGGATGTCCGACGCGTTGGCCTTGAGCGCGTCGTACAGCGTGGAGCGCACCAGGCGCACGACCTCGCTCGTGCCCTCGGCGATGCTCTGGAACGACAGGTCTTCGGCGTCGCTGCTGGCGGCCGTCCCGATGGCGCTGGCGAGTTGCAGATGGTCCAGCGCCGACAGGCCCTCCTCGTGCCGCGCCAGGTAGGCCGCGATGTCGCCCGGGTGGGCCAGCACCCAGGTGCAGGCCTCGTGCTGCGCGGGGCCGTGCTGCACACGGGCCATGCGCGCGTCGTCGAACGGGTCGCCGAACACGATACGCAGCGCGCCCGCCGCATCGCGCATGGCCAGCATCTGCAGCGCCTGGCTCTGCGCGAAGGGCAGCAGGTCGAAGGCCGGCTGCCAGCCATGCAGGTCGCCGATGGCGGCCAGCGGGTAGTGCAACGTGTGGGCCAGCCGCGCGGTGAACACGTCGGGCGCTGCGCCGCTGTGCTCCTCCAGCACGCGCAGCGTGGCCGTGCCGCGCTCGGCGCCCAGGCGGCGCGCCTCGGCGATGTCGTGCGGCGTGAAGGGCTGCGGCGTCAGCGCCGCCACTGTGGTGGCGGCGTTCACTGCAAACTTCCGGCGAGTTCGAAGATCGGCAGGTACATCAGGATCACGATCCCGCCGATCACCACGCCGATGAAGGCCATCAGCACAGGCTCGAACAGCTTGGTGAACCACTCGATCCAGCGCGCGAGTTCCTCGTCGTGGAAGCCCGCGATGCGCTCCATCATGGCGGCCATGTCGCCGCTGTTCTCACCCACGCGCAGCATGCGCGCGGCCACGGGCGTGGTGAGGCCGGCAGCGGCCATGGCGTCCGACAGGCCGATGCCTTCGCGGATCTGCTGGGTGGCGCGCGCCAGCCCGGCCTGCATGGCTTGCGGCAGCAGGCCGCCGACCATGGCCAGGGCCGGCACGATGGCCGTGCCGCCGCGCAGCAGCATGCCCAGCGAGCGGTAGAAGCGGGCCAGGTGGTAGGTGGCCAGGCGCGAGCCGATGCTCGGGATCCGCGTGAGCAGCGTGACGACGCGCGGCAGCAGGCGGCGCGCCGTGGCGATGGCCAGCACGGTGGCTGCGACCCCCACCGCACCGATGGCCGCGCCATGCTGCTGCACGCCCTGCCCCCACTGCAGCAGCAGGCGCGACATCCACGGCAGATCGCGGCCCGACTCGGCATAGATGGCCGAAAAGCGCGGCACCACGTAGCCCAGCAGGAACAGGATCACGAGGCCGCCCAGCACCAGCAGCGCGGCCGGGTAGATGGAGGCGGAGACGACCTTCTTGCGCACCAGGTCCAGCCGCTCGTGGTAGTCCACATAGCGGGCCAGCGACTCGACCAGGTCACCGCTGCGCTCCGAGGCGCGCACGGTCGTCACGTACAGCACCGGGAACGCCTGCGGCAGCGACTCCAGCACGCGCGAGAACGACTGGCCCTCGAACATGCGCGCGCGCATGGTGGCCAGCACGGGGCGCACGTCGGCGCGGGTTTCCTTCTCCAGCAGCGTGTCCAGCGTCTCGGGCAGCGACAGGCCGGCCTGCAGCAAGGCCATCAGCTCATGCGTGAACTGCAGCAGCGGAAAGCGCGCGGCGCGCCGGCCCAGTCGCAGGCCGCCCAGGCCACCGAAACCGCCGAAGCCGCGCCGGGGCTGGGCCGACATCACGGCCAGGCCCTGCTCGCGTGCGCGCAATGCGGCGCCGGCAGCGTCGTCGGCCTCCACCACCAGGCGCACCACGCCTTGGCTGGACCGGAAACCTCGCACGTCGAAGCGCATGGGGGGCCGCCGCGCCCTACCAGCTGGTCACGTCGGCGGCGTCGCCCGTGCCGCCGGCCTGGCCGTCCTTGCCATGCGAATACAGGTCGAACTCGCCATGCGTGCCGGGGGATTTGTAGAGGTAGGGCCGGCCCCAGGGGTCGGCCGGCACGCCCTTTTGCAGGTAGGGGCCGTCCCACTTGGCCACGCCGGCCGGGCGGGCCGTCAGCGCGGCCAGGCCCTGGTCATCGGTGGGGTAGTGGCCGACGTCCAGCCGGTAGGTGTTGAGCGCGCTGGTGAGCGCAGAGATCTGGGCCTGGGCGGCGCGCACCTCGGACTTGCCGACCTGCGAGAAGTAGCGCGGCGCCACGTAAGCCGCCAGCAGCCCGATGATGACCATGACGACCAGCAGTTCGAGCAGCGTGAAGCCGGCGGCGCGCCGGCCGTTGCACCCTGTCGACCGCGCGCGAACCTGCCCGCCCTGGCATGGGCCACTTGCCTGCATCCCTGTCTCCTTGAACTTGCTTCACGGACATGACAACGATGCCCAGCGAAGTTCATCATATGCTTTGTGGAAACTTATTCCAATAAGGAAAAGTTTCTAGAAAGCGTTTCCTAGGGCAAATCCCTAGGCCCGCCGCCAGGGTGGCGCGGGGCTAGAACGCGCGGCTGGCTGACAGGCCGGCGAGCCAGGTGCGGCCGGGGGCGGGCTCGAAGAAGCGGGCATTGCCCTCGTTCACGATGACCGAGCCGGCGTAGCGCTTGTCCAGCAGGTTGTCGCTGCGCACGAAGCCTTCGAGCTGCCAGCCCACGAGCTGTGTCGCGTAGCCCACGTAGGCCGAGGCCACGCCCTGGCCGGCCGCCGCGTCGCTGTTGGCATCGTTCACATAGACGCGGCTCAGCGCGCGCCACTCCACGCCGCCGCGCCAGCCCTGGGGCGGCTGCCAGCCGGCGCTGGCGAAGACGCTGTTCTTGGCCAGGCCCGGGATGCGCGCGCCCGCAGCCACGCCTTCGCCGTAGCGCGCGTCCAGTGCCGTGTAGGCGACGCGGGTGCGCAGGTGCTTGTAGAAGTCCTGCGACCAGGCCAGCTCCAGGCCGTTGCGGCGCGTGCGGCCGGCGTTCTGGAAGGTGGTGCGGCCGCCGGAATTGGTCAGCGTCGTGATCTCGTCTTCGGTGTTGGTGCGGAACACCGCGGCCGTCCATTCGCCGAAGCCCGCGCTGCGCGACTTCAGGCCGAACTCGAAGCTCTTGCTGCGCGCGGCCTGCAGGCCGAAGTTCAGCCCTGTCTGGCCGCCCGGGCGGTACGAGAGTTCGTTGAGCGTGGGCGTCTCGAAGCCCTTGCCGGCCGAGGCGTAGACACGCAGGCCCTCGGCGATCGCGAAGCTGGCGCCCAGCACGGGCAGCGTGGCGCCGTAACGCGCTTCGCCGCTGTCGTCGGGGTTGGCGCCTGCGATGTAGCGGTCGCGCGAATCGAAGTCGATGCGGCTGTGGCGCAGGCCGGCGTTCAGCGTCCAGCGCTGCGTGGGGTGCCACTCGGCCTGCAGGTACTGGTCGAAGCTGGTGACGCGGTTGCGCTCGTCGCGCCGCAGGGCGCCCTGCACGCCCAGCTGGCTGCCCACGAAGTTCTGGTAGCCGCGGCGGTCTTCGTGCAGGCCGTCGTAGGTCAGGCCGGCGACCACGGTCAACGGCGCGCTGGCCAGCTGCGTGCGCCAGGTCCAGCGCAGGTCGGCACCGGCGTAGTCGCGGTCCAGTTCGATCATGCCGCCGGGGTGCGTGGGGCTGTTCTGCGGGCCGACGGGGATGGCCTGGTACTGCGTCGTGCCGCGCTGGCCGCCATACAGGCTGGCCTGCAGCGCATGGGCTTCGCTGAAGTAGTGCTCGTAGACCAGGCCGGCCTGGGTCTGGTCCATGTTCTTGCGCGTGTTGAAGTTCAGCGCGGCCGGGTCGACGCCGCGCGGGTTGGCCTCGTACTGCGCGCGGTTCAGGCCCAGCGGGTCCTGCGCCTTCGGCAGCACCACCCGGTTCGCCACCAGCGTCAGCTTGCCGTCCTCGTGCGGGCGCAGCGTGAGCTTGGCGTTGGCGATGGTGCGCCGCGTCTCGCTGTGCTCGCGGTAGCCGTCGGTGCGGAACTGGCTAGCCGACAGCACGTAGCCCACGCCGCTGTCGTTCACGCCGCTGTTGCCGCTGGCCTTCAGGCCATAGCGCAGCAGGCCGTCGCTGCCGGCAGCGGTGCCGAGCGTGAGGCGCGGCGCGCCGCGCCCCTCCTCGGTGAACACCTGCAGCACGCCGCCCGACGAATTGCCGTAGAGCGCCGAGAACGGGCCGCGCAGCACCTCGATGCGCTCGGCCGACGCCAGGTCCACATGCGAGATCTGGCCCTGGCCGTCGGGCAGCGTGGCGGGGATGCCGTCCACGTACAGCCGCACGCCGCGGATGCCGAAGGTGGCGCGCGCGCCGAAGCCGCGCACCGAGACCTGCACGTCCTGCGCGTAGTTCTGCCGGTCGCGCGCCTGCAGGCCGGGCACGGCGCCCAGGGCCTCGGAGATGTTGACCTGGGCGCGGCCGCGCCGCATGTCCTCGCCCTCGATGCGGTCCACGGAGGCCGGCACGTCCAGCGCCTGGGCTTCCGTACGGGTGGCGGTGACGACCACGGCGCCCAGCGCGGCGGGCGCCGCATCCTGTGCCGAGGCGGCCCAGGGTGCGCCGCACAGGGCCAGCATGGACGAGGAAACGAGGCGCAGCGTCAGGGTCATCTTGCATGTCTCCGGATCAGGGGTGGGGCAGGCCCGGGCTCATGCCAGCGGCCGGCGCACGAAGATCGGCGATGCCGTGCTGGCCAGCGCGAGCTCTTGTGCGGCCGCCAGCAAATGCGGGCCGAGCTGGAGCATACGTTCTTCCCCGAGCCGCACCGACGGTCCGGCGATGGTGATCACGCCGATGGTGGCTTCGCCGCGACGCCGCACGGGCGCGGCCATGGCGCCCATGCCCGGCGCATACATCTCCTGGATCATCGCGAAGCCGCGCGCGCGGTCGTCCTGCAGGATCTGCACCATGGCCTTCCAGCCCGTGGGCGCGCCCGGCCCGTAGTCGCGCGGCTGGCCGAAGCCCTGCCTGACGACCAGCTCCAGCGCGCGCTCATCGTCCAGCGTCATGAGCCAGGCATGGCCACCGGCGCTGCACGACAGGCGCACGTCGATGCCCATGTCGGGGTCGTAGCGCAGGCCGAACCTGGCGCCCTGGGCCTTGGCGACGAAGGTCAGCCGGTCGCCGTCGACGATGGCCAGGCGCACCAGCTCGCCGCTGTCCTCGGCCAGCCGGTCGATCACGGGCTGGGCGATGTCCACGATGCCCGAGCCGCCCAGATAGCTCAGCCCCATTGCGGCCAGCTTGGTGGTCAGCGCATAGTCGCCGTGGTCGCGCATCTGGCGCACGTAGCCGCACCGGGCCAGCTCGGTCAGCAGCCGGTGGCAGGCCGACAGCGGCAGCGCGAGATCGGCCGCGATGGCCGACAGGGTCATGCCCTCGGGCCGCGCGGCCAGGTACTCGAGCAGGGTGAGCGAACGTTCCAGGGTGCTTGCCATGCGGCGGATTGTGTCCGCGCCGAAACGCTTTATTGGAAGGGTTTTCCTTAATGGAAACATTTTCCTGAAACCGTAGGATCAGCCCTACTTTCTCACCACCTCCCAAGGACACCACCGTGAAATTCGCCCTCCGCTCCGTGCTCGCCTGCGCCGTGCTCGCCCTGTCCGGCACCGCCGTCCTGGCCCAGGACATCCAGGAACGCACCATCAAGTTCGGCCACCTGAACAACGCCGACCATGCCGTGAGCTTCGGCGTGAAGCGCTTCGCCGAGCTGCTGGCCGCCAAGAGCGGCGGCAAGCTCAAGGTCAACGAGTTCCCGGCCAACCAGCTCGGCAACGAGATGCAGCAGCAGTCGGCGCTGCAGGGCGGCGTGCAGGAAATGTCGGCCCCGGCCACGACCTCGCTGGCCGGCATCGTCAAGGAATTCGGCCTGATCGACTTCCCGTTCGCCGTCTCCACCTTCGACCAGGCCGACGCGCTGCTCGACGGCCCGCTGGGCCAGGCGCTGATCGCCAAGCTGCCCGAGAAGGGCCTGGTCGCGCTGGGCTACTGGGACCTGGGCTTTCGCAACGTGACCAACAGCAAGCGCGCCATCACCAAGCCCGAAGACCTGGACGGCCTGAAGCTGCGCGTGATCCCGAACCCGGTGTTCCTGGAATCGTTCAAGGCCTTCAAGGCCAACCCCGTGCCCATGCCTTTCGCCGAGCTGTACGGCGCGCTGGAAGCCAAGGCCGTGGACGGCCAGGAAAACCCGTTCGCGGTGATCCTGTCGAACAAGTTCTTCGAGGTGAACAAGTTCGTGAGCGCCACCAACCATGTCTACGCGGCCAACATCGTGCTGGTCAGCAAGCGCTTTTGGGACAAGCTGTCGCCCACCGAGCAAAAGATCATGCACGAGGCCGCCAACGAAGCGCGTGGCTACCAGCGCTCGGTGAGTCGCGCGGCCGCGCAAAAGGCCGTGGGCGATCTGCAGGCCAAGGGCATGCAATACAACGAGGTCGCGCCCGCCGAACAGGCCCGCATGCGCGCCATCGTCAAGCCCGTGACCGACAAATTCGCCGCCAGCTATGACGCCGGGATCGTGAAGCTGTACAACGACGAACTTGCCAAGGTGCGCAAGTGATCGGCAGCCCCACGAACAGGCGAACAACACCATGAAGATTCTTGTCCTGCACGGCCCCAACCTGAACCTGTTCGGCCGCCGTGAACCGCACATCTACGGCACGACCACGCTGGCGCAGATCAACGAGCAGATCGCCGCACTCGCGAGCGAGCTGCAGGTGCAAGTGGAGACGCTGCAGTCCAACCACGAGGGCGCGCTGATCGACTTCCTGCACGCCCACATCGACACCGCCGCCGGTGCGCTCGTGAACCCGGCCGGGCTCACACAGCACGGCGTGCCGCTGCACGACGCCATCAAGGCCATGCCGTTCCCGGTGCTGGAAGTGCACATGTCCAACATCGCCGCGCGCGAAGCCTGGCGTGCGCACTCCATCATCTCGCCGGCCGTCAAGGGCACGATCCAGGGCCTGGGCCCGCAGTCCTACCTGCTGGGCCTGCGCGGCGTGGTCGCGCTGGCGCAGGCCGCCAAGGGCTGAACCCCGTGAACCGCATGATCGACGGGCTCTGCAAAGGGCTCGAGGGGATGATCGCGCTCGCGCTGGCGCTGATGGTGCTGCTGGTGTTCGGCAACGTGGTGCTGCGCTACGGGTTCAACACGGGCATCACGGTGTCCGAAGAGGTGTCGCGCTGGCTGTTCATCTGGGCCACCTTCCTGGGCGCCGTGGTGGCGCTGCGCGAACACGGCCACCTGGGCGTGGACATGGTGGTCAACCGGCTGCCGGCCTGGGGCAAGCGCCTGTGCCTGGTCGCCGGCCATGCGCTCATGCTGTTCATCGTGGCCCTGCTGTTCCAGGGCAGCCTGGAGCAGACCAAGATCAACTGGGACGTGACCGCGCCGACCACCGGCTGGTCCATGGCCTGGGTGGCCGGCGCCGGCCTGGTGTTCTCGGTGCTGGCCGGTGGCCTCTTGCTGCGCGACCTGCTCCGCGCGCTGAGCGGCCGCCTGCGCGACGACGAGCTCGTCATGGTGCAGGAATCCGAAGAAGCCACGCAGATGCGCCAGGTGCTGGCCGATGCCAGCGCCGGCAGGGAGCTCGTGCGATGACCTTGATCGTCTTCGTCGGTGCCCTGCTGGGCACCATGGCCATGGGCATCCCGATCGCGTTCGCGCTGCTGGGCTCGGGCGTGGCGCTGATGTGGCACCTGGACCTGTTCGATTCGCAGATCCTGGCGCAGAACCTGGTGGGCGGTGCCGACAGCTTCCCGCTGCTGGCCGTGCCCTTCTTCATGCTGGCCGGCGAGGTCATGAACGTGGGGGGGCTGTCGCGCCGCATCGTGAACCTGGCGCTGGCGCTGGTCGGCCATGTGAAGGGCGGGCTGGGCTATGTGGCCATCATGGCCGGCTGCCTGCTGTCGGCCCTGTCGGGCTCGGCCGTGGCCGATGCCGCCGCGCTCACCGCGCTGCTGCTGCCCATGATGGTGCAGGCCGGCCACGACAAGACGCGCGCCAGCGGGCTGATCGCCTCCATCGGCGTGATCGGGCCGGTGATCCCGCCCTCGATCGGGCTCGTGATTTTCGGCGTGGCGGCCAACGTGTCGATCTCCAAGCTGTTCCTGGCCGCCATCGTGCCGGGCCTGCTGATCGGCGGCGCGCTGTGGATCACCTGGGCCTGGCTGGTGCGGCGCGAGGCCATCGTGCCGCCGCCGCGCAAGCCCATGGCCGAGGTGCTGCGCACCGCGCGCGAGGCCACTTGGGCGCTGCTGCTGCCGGTCATCATCCTGGTGGGGCTGCGCATGGGCGTGTTCACGCCGACGGAAGCCGGTGTGGTGGCGGCGGTCTACGCGCTGTTCGTGGCCACCGTCATCTACGGCGAGCTCAAGCCCGCGCAGCTGTACGGCGTGTTCGTGGCATCGGCCAAGACCAGCGCGGTGGTGATGTTCCTCATCGCCGCGGCCATGGTGAGCGCCTGGCTCATCACGGTGGCGAACCTGCCAGCCGCGGTGATCGAGCTGCTCAAGCCCTTCCTGGACAGCCCCATCCTGCTGATGTTCGCGATCATGGTGCTGGTGATGCTGGTGGGAACGGCCATGGACATGACGCCGACCATCCTGATCCTGACGCCGGTGCTGATGCCGGTGGTGCAGGCGGCCGGCATCGACCCGGTGTACTTCGGCGTGATGTTCATCATCAACAACTCCATTGGCCTGGTGACGCCGCCGGTGGGCACGGTGCTGAACGTGGTGGCCGGCGTGGCGCGCATGCGCATGGACGAGGTCACGCGCGGCGTGCTGCCGTTCATGGTGGCCGAGTTCGCCATCATGTTCGTGATGGTGGCGTTCCCGGCGCTGGTGACAGTGCCGGCGCGCTGGCTCGCCGGCTAGTTTGCAGATTCGATCTACAACACAGGAGACAAGCATGGGAAAGCGTGAACACCAGGAAACGACGCAGGTGGCAGCCACCGGGGTGATGGCACAGGACATGTCCCGCAGGGCCTTCACCCGGGTCTTCGGCCTGCAGGCCGTGCTGCTGTCGTCGCTCTCGCTCGCGGCCTGCGGCGGCAGCGACGACGAGCCACCGGTGGAGCCGCCGGTGCAGCCGCCCGCGCCAACCGCGACGCCCATCGCCGACGCGCCCCTGCAGCCAGCCACCATCGGCAGCTACCAGCGCAAGAACGGCTACTTCAACTGGTCCGTGGCCGTGGGCGATGCCAGCCGCGACATCGAGGTCTACATCCCCGCGGGCGCGCGCCAGCGCGAATACTGGATCACCATCGCCGTGCCCGACGGCGTGCGCGCCAACGAGTTCCTGGCCAAGGCCGGCTGGTTCGGCATCGCGGACGAGAACACCGTCTGCCTGCTGATCCTCAAGCCGGGCAGCGCGGGCGCCTGGGGCGACGTGGCAGCGGAATCGGCCTATGTCGCCGCCGCGATGGCCACGCTGGCCAGCAGCGGCACGCACTACTCGGCCTTCCTGTACCACTACGCCGTGGGCTACGGTGCGGGTGCGGCACCGCTGCAGCTGCATGCCGCCAGGACGCCGCTGTCCATGATCAGCCAGGCCTATGTCGAGGCCAAGGCCGACGCGGCCTACAGCGCGCTGCTGTCCGCGGCCGGCAACACCCAGGTCGGCCAGACGCTGCAACCGGTGCACATGGACTTCGCCGGCGCCGTGGACATCGCCGGCAACCCGGTCACGCAGCAGCGCACGTTCGCGGCGCAGTACCACCGCGACGTGCCCATCCCGACCTGGTTCGTCGGCACGACCGCGCCCGCGCTGCTGTCGTACTGGGCCGGCGTGAACGATGCCGACGTGCTGCCGCTGGCGGACAGCGACTTCGGCCAGGTCTTCCGGCAGAACAAGGAGCTGTCCAACGCCATCGCCACGGCCGGCACGGACGTGCGCTCGCAGGTGGCGGTGGGCGCGGCCGGCGCCGACGTGGCCAGCCCGCAGGTGGCCCGCAACATCTACCGCTTCCTCACGCAGTACAGCGGCTACGACAACAACTCCGTCTACGGGCACTTCATCACCCGGCGCCTGGACTACAAGCAGGCAATCGCCAGCCGCAACATGGTCGTCAAGGACCATGCCTGGAGCGGCAGCCCGAACCAGCAGACCTACATCGTCTATGTGCCCGAGAGCGTCAAGCGGGCCTACAGCGCGACCAGGCCCGCGCCCGTCGTGTTCGCCACGCATGGTGCGGGGCAGACGGCGTTCGTGTTCTTCGAAGCCACCGACATCAAGCAGGCGGCCGAGCGCTACGGCTTCGTGGCCGTGACCTACGACACCACCACCACGCCCTACCTGACCGACCTGGTGCAACGGGTGAAGCCCGACATCGAGGGCCTGGGCGTGGGCATGGATGCGAGCCGCCTGTACGTCTACGGCCATTCCGCCGGCGGCGGCGCGACCACCGGCTTCGCGCGCGACGAGACGCTGGTGGCCACCTTCGCTGCGTTCGGCATCACCTCGGGCACCTTCCCCGCGGCCACCGCGACCGCGTCGAACAAGCTCGTGCCCGTCTACGCCATCTACGGCGAATACGACTACTGGCCGATGAAGGTCGGGCCGCTCGCCGCGGGGGACTTCCGCGGCTCGCAGGGCGGCCAGTTCGCGTTGAGCGCCAACGTGCAGAACTACTGGCTGAACCGCCTGATCGGGCGAACGCTGGCCGAGGAGATGGCAGCGCCCACCTATGCCTTGACCGATGGCATCGGCGCCAGCCTCGTGCCGCAGAACACCCCCATCACGCTGCTGGTCAACCCCAGCGCCACGGTGAACCGCTACAGGACCTTCCGCTGGAGCCGTGCCGGGGTGCCCTTGTTCGTGTGGGGCCAGAACTTCGGCCGCGGCCACAACATGATCCCGGCCGACCTGAACAAGATCTGGGAGGAGTGGTTCAGCAAGTGGCAAAGGGGCACGGCCGCCGGCACGCTGCTGTACTGGCCCGACGGGGTGGGAACGGGCGCGGCGGTGACGGTGCCGCAGGCCTGAACGTCCGGCGCCGGGCCTGCGCGCGCGCTCAGCGCCCGGCGTTCAGCAGCGAGCGCACCGGCAGGGTGACCTGCATGGCGTCGAGCGCCTGGCGGCCCGCGTCGAGAAGCGCGCCGCCGTCGCCACCCAGCATCTGCAGCGCGCGGCCATGCGCCATGCGGTTCAGCGCGGCCTCGCGCGCCGAGCCGCGCACGCTGGAAGAATGCACGGCGCGCGCCATCCAGCGCTCCACGCCCTTGGGGTTCGCATCGTGCGCCGACAGGATGGCCATGGCACGGCAGACGATGGCCTCGCCCATGCGCTCGCCCTGGCGCGCGCGGCCCAGCACATGGGCCACCAGCGGGCGTGCCTGCTCCCACTGGCCCTCGGCCATCAGCGCCTCGGCCAGCCAGCCGAAGATCAGCGAGGTGAACATGCGGCCCTTGCGGCCGGCGATCCAGCGCACGGCGTCGCCCATGCGCTTGAGGCCCTCGGCGTCGCCACTGGCGCACCAGTCCACGAAGCCCTGCGTGGCGCGGCTGATGGCCACCAGGTACAGCGCGCCGGTGTTCTCGGCCAGGCGCACGCTGTCGGCGGCGATGTGGCGCGCCTCCTCCCAGCGGCCCTGCCAGATGCAGGCCACGGTGATCCAGTCGCGCACCGAGCTGCCCATGGGGTGCATGGAGTCGCCCAGCAAGGCCAGCGCCTCGTCGAAGCAGCCTTGCGCGTCGGCGAAGGCGCCCCGGTCGGCCAGCGCGCTGCCCTTGCAGGCCAGCGCATAGCACGAGCCGATGGGCAGGCCACGGCCGCGGCCGCCGGCGGCGCGGCGCCGCTTGGCCTCAAGCGCCGCGTCGATGCGCGCGATGGCCTCGTCGTATGCACAGGCGCCGACCAGGATCTCGCCCAGCGAGGCCTCGACCTGCGAGGCCAGAGGCGCGTGGCCGGCCTGCTCGGCCAGGCGCAGCGCCAGCCGCGCGCGGCCGGCGGCCTCGTCGAAGCGGCCGAAGCCGTACAGCAGGTAGGCCAGCCAGTGCGTGCACTCGGCCTGGCGCGCGAGGTCGCCCTCCTGCGTGGCCATGGCCACGGCGCGCTCCAGCAGGCTGGCGTCGTTGCCCAGGGCCAGCGGGTCGAAGATCGAGGCCATGGCGAAGCGGCAGGCCAGGTCGCACCACTGCAACCGCTGCTGCGAGCCCATCGGCTGCAGCTGCTCCAGCGCATGCATGGCCTGGCGGTAGTGGTTGCGCGCCAGGTCCATCGAGAACGCGGCCAGCGCCTCGTGGCCGGCCAGCTCGGCGAAGCGCGCGGCGTCGGCGAAGTCGCCGGCGCCCGCGCAGTGGTAGGCCAGCACGCCGGGCGCGGTGCGCTCGGTCTGGTGCGCCTGCAGCGCGCGGCGCGCGCGTCGGTGCAGGGCCTGGCGCAGCGACAGGCTCACATGCTCGTAGACCGCGTCGCGCGTGAGCCCGTGCTTGAAGCGCAGCGCACCCGCGTGGGCAGACGGGTACAGGAAGTCGGCATCGGCCAGCGCCTGGCGCTGGTCTTCGTCGAGCGCCGCGCCCAGCACCTCCTGCAGCAGCCACTCCGGCAACTCGTTGCCGACAACGGCAGCGGCCTGCACCACCAGGCCCAGCTCGGGCGCGAGCTGGTCCATGCGCGAGGCGACGAGCAGCTTCAGGCCCGCGTCGGGCGAGGTGCCGCGGCCCTCCAGCTGCTGCCACAGCCGCAGCGCCGAGGTGGAGTTGCACAGCTCCTCGACCAGCAGCGGCACGCCGCCCGCGTATTGGTGCAGCTTGGAGACCAGCAGCGGGTCGGACGAGCCCAGCAGGTGTTCGACGGCGCGCGCGGTTTGCGCCAGCTCCCAGGGCTCGATGCGCAGCTGCAGGCCTGCGGGCATGCAGCTGCCGCCATCGGCCGCGGGCCGCGCGGCCAGCAGCAGGCGCGGGCCTTGGGGGATGTCGAGCAGGGCTTGCAGCAGCCGGCGGCTGGCGTCGTCGGCCCACTGCCAGTCGTCCACGATCAGCAACAGGCGCCGCGCGGCGGTCATGGCGGCCAGTGCATCGCGCAGCGATTCGGGGCTGGGCCGGGCCAGGGCGGCCTCGGCGGCGGCGCGGCCGGCCGTGTCGCTGGCCAGCAGCGCGCCGTGCAGCATCTCCACGAACGGCTGCAGCGGCTCAGCCTGGCGGTAGCCCACGCACAGGCCGGACAGCACGCGCCAGCCGGCCGCCGCCGCGCTTTCCATGACCTCGTGCAGCAGCCGCGTCTTGCCCATGCCGGCCGAGGCCGTGACCACGGCCACGCGCTCGCCGTCCATCGAGGTGGCGTTCATGAAGTCCTGCAGCGCGGGCAGCGCGGGGCAGGTGATGAGCGGCGTGAGCCCGCGCATGGCCGTGCCCTCGAAGCGGTGCGTGCTGTCGGCGCGCGAGACCACGTGCGCCACGGCCGTCGGCCCGGCGCCATGCTCGGCCAGGTCGTCCTTGACCATGGGCAGGTGCCGGCTCTCCAGCACGAACAGGCTGTCGTGCGGCTTGAGCGAGCCGGTGGTCACGAGGATGTCGCCAGGCCGCGCCAGCTTCTCCAGCGTGCCGGCGATGTTGGGCGCCTCGCCCATGATGTTGAGCAGGCCCTGGGCCGCGTTGCCGCTGCGCACCAGCGCCACGCCGGTGTGCACGCCCGAGCGCGCCTGCAGCCGTGGCAGGCCGGCCCGGGCCAGCTCGGCGTGGATGTACAGCGCGGCATCGACCGCGTTGACCACGTCGCGCTCGCCCGCGCGCGGGTGGCCGAACAGCACCATGGCGCCGTCGCCCTGCATGCGCGAGACCAAGCCGTGGTAGCGCTGCGCGGCCTCCTGCCACACGGCCTCGATGCGCGCGAACAGCTCGCCGTAGTCCTCCATCTCCATCTGCCGGCTCAGCTGGGTGGAGCCGCAGATGTCGGTGAACAGCACGGTCAGCGTCTTGCGCTGCCAGGCCGGCGCGGGCGTGGCGACCTCAGGAGGGCTGGACTCGGTGTGCACGGGTGGGCTGCGGGTGTGCGCTGATGCTGCATTGCACCACCGATGCCCGCATGCAGGCAAGCCGGCCGCCGCGCCGCAGCCTCAGCGGTTCACATCGACCACCAGCCGCCCGCGCACACGCCCTGCCAGGATGTCGGTGCCAGCCTGCACCGCCTGCTCCAGCGTGATCTCGCGCGTGAGCGCCTCCAGCTTCGCCAGGTCCAGGTCGCGCGCGAGCCGCTCCCAGGCCGGCATGCGCACCGAGGGCTTGGCCATCACGCTGTCGATGCCATAGAGCGTGATGCCGCGCAGAATGAAGGGCGCGACCGAGCCCGGAAAGTCCAGGCCCTGGGCCAGCCCGCAGGCCGTGACCGCGCCGCCGTAGCGCGTGCCGGCGCAGGCATTGGCCAGCGTGTGGCTGCCCACCGAATCGACGACGCCGGCCCAGCGCTCCTTGCCCAGGGGCTTGCCGGGGGCCGACAGCTCGGCGCGGTCGATCACCTCGGCAGCGCCCAGCGCCTTCAGGTGCTCGGCCTCTTCGATACGGCCCGTGGACGCCACGACGCGGTGGCCCATGCCGGCCAGCAGGGTGATCGCCACGCTGCCCACGCCGCCGTTGGCACCGGTCACGAGGATGTCGCCCGCGCCGGGCAGCAGGCCGTGGCGCTCCAGCGCCAGCACGCTGAGCATGGCCGTGTAGCCAGCCGTGCCGATGGCCATGGCCTGGCGCGTGGTCAGCCCATCGGGCAGCGGCACCAGCCAGTCGGCCTTCACGCGCGCCTTCTGCGCCAGGCCGCCCGAATGCGATTCGCCCACGCCCCAGCCGTTCAGCACCACGCGGTCGCCGGGCTTGAAGCGGGGGTCTTCGCTGGCCTCGACCACGCCTGCGAAGTCGATGCCCGCATGCAGCGGGAAGCTGCGCAACACGGGCGACTTGCCGGTGATGGCCAGGCCGTCCTTGTAGTTGACGGTGGACCACTCCACGCGCACCAGAACATCGCCGGCAGGCAATGCGCTGTCGTCCACCGTCTGCACGCCGGCACGGTAGCCGGCTGCGTCCTTCTCGATCACCAAAGCCTTGAACATGGGAATGCCCTCCTGCGGGGCATTCTTGCAGCAAGCCGCTCGCCCTGATGTCACCGCGCGTACAGCAGCTGCGGCAGCCACAGGCCGATGGCCGGCCAGGTGTAGAGCAGGACGATGGCCAGAATCTGGATGCCCATGAACGGGATCATGCCCAGGAAGATCTGGTTCAGCGTCACGTGCGGCGGCGCCACCCCCTTCAGGTAGAAGGCAGACATCGCCACCGGCGGCGAGAGGAATGCGGTCTGCAGGTTCAGCGCCACCAGCAGGCCGAAGAACAGCGGGTCCACGCCGAAGTGGTCCAGCAGCGGGATGAAGATGGGCATGAAGATCACGATGATCTCGGTCCACTCCAGCGGCCAGCCCAACAGGAAGATCACCACCTGCGACAGCACCATGAACTCGATCTTGGACAGGTTCATGGACAGCACCCAGCGCTCGATCAGCTCCTGCCCGCCCAGCAGCGCGAACGCCGCCGAGAAGATGGCCGAGCCCACGAAGAGCCAGCACACCATGGCCGTTGTCTTGGCCGTCAGGTACACAGACTCCTTGAGCACGCCCATGTTCAGCCGCTTGTAGGCCGCCGCCAGCAGGAAGCCGCCCAGCGCGCCCATGGCCGCAGCTTCTGTCGGTGTGGTCAGGCCGAACACGATGGAGCCCAGCACCGACAGGATCAGCACCAGCAGCGGGAAGAACGAGGCCAGCAGCATCTTGAAGATTTCAAGACGGGCAAAGCTCAGGAACACATAGAACAGCGCGACGAGAACGCCCAGCACACCGAACACCACCCACCACCAGGTGGGCGCGGGCTGTCGCGCCGGCGCGTCGCCCTCGGCCACGGCGGCGGCCGATGCAGCGGCAGCAGGCTCGGCCACGGCAGGATCAGGCTCGGTAGCGGCGGGCTGCGCGCCCGCAGGCTCCTGCACGCCTTCGGACGGGGGCTCCTGCAGCCCACCCGATTCCGACGGCGGCTCTTGCAGGCCACCAGAGGGCGGCTCCTGCAAACCACCCTCGGACGGCGCGCGGTTGCTGCCCGTGGCACCGATCTCCTGGATGTCGTATTGCGCCTGGACTTCCACCGTGGTCGCAGCGCGCCAGCTGCTGGTGGCCAGCAGCAGAAACAGCAGGCCCGGAAGCAGCACGATGCCGAGCTGGCGCAGCACATGGCCCAGCGGCACGTCGGCATTGCGCTGGCCCTTGAGCGCGTTCACCAGGCGCATGGGCGCGTAGTGCCCGGTCTCCGCCGGCAGCGCGCGCGTGCGCGGCGGCAGGTCCACGCGCCGCTCTTCGGCCGACAGCGGCGGCGCCCAGTGCGGCTTGATCT
Organism: Pseudorhodoferax sp. Leaf267; assembly: GCF_001422405.1. Lineage (GTDB taxonomy): Bacteria > Pseudomonadota > Gammaproteobacteria > Burkholderiales > Burkholderiaceae_C > Pseudorhodoferax. The sequence continues at coordinate 208,965 of NZ_LMMV01000025.1, read as the reverse complement.
TGGCCATCAGGATCACGTAGAGCACATAAAGCCCGGCCAGCATGAGCCCCGGGAAGAAAGCGCCCGCGTACAGCTGCACCACCGACACACCGGCCGTGGCACCGTACAGGATCAGCAGCACCGAGGGCGGGATCAGGATGCCCAGACAGCCGCCTGCCGTGATGGCCCCCGCGGCCATGGACGTGTTGTAGCCGGCGCGCAGCATGGCCGGCAGCGCCAGCAGGCCCATCAGCGTGACCACCGCACCGACGATGCCGGTCGCCGTCGCGAAGATGGCGCAGGTGACCAGCGTCGCCACGGCCAGCGAGCCCGGGATGCGCGCCATGGCCAGGTGCATGCTCTTGAACAGCTTCTCGATCAGGTTGGCGCGCTCGACCAGGTAGCCCATGAACACGAACAGCGGGATCGCGATGAGCACGTCGTTGGCCATGCTCTTGTAGGCGGCCTGCACCATCAGGTCCAGCGTGCGCGTGATGTCGCCGTCGTAGGCCAGCCAGGTGAAGATCATGCCCATGCCCATCAGCGTGAACGCCGTGGGAAAGCCCAGCATGATGGCGATGACGACCAGCGACAGCATCAGCAGGCCCTGGTGCCCGTGCGTGATCTTGTCCACGCCCAGCAACATCCAGACGATGGCCACCAGCACGGCGGCCATGATGGAGAAGCCGAACCACAGTTCCTTGCGCATCTTCATCGTGCACCTTCCTTGGCGGCGATCTGGCGGTCCAGGGCTTCGATGTCGCTGTCCTTCACGTGCACCATCTCCTTGAGTTTCTCGACGTCCACTTCCTGCACGTCATCACCGCGCCGCGGCCAGGCGCCGGTCTGCAGGCAGATCACGCAGCGCGCGATCTCGGCCAGGCCCTGCAGCAGCAGCGCCGCACCAGCCGCCGGGATCACGAACTTGAACGGGTACAGCGGCAGCGGTGTCGCCGAGAAGGTCTGCTCGCGGATCGCCATGGATTCCTGCGCATAGGTCCAGCCGGCCCAGGTCATGGCGACCACGCCGGGCAGAAAGAAGATGATGTACAGCGTGAGGTCCACGCAGGCCTGCGCGCGCGGGCTGAAGAAGCCGTACAGCACGTCGCCGCGCACATGGCCGCCCTTGGCCAGCGTGTAGGCGCCAGCCAGCATGAACAGCGTGCCGTACAGCATGATCTGCGCGTCCAGCACCCAGGCATGGGGCGTGTTCAAGGCGTAGCGTGAGAACACCTCCCAGCTGATCAGCAGCGTGAGGCCGACGACGGCCCAGGCCGCGGTCTTTCCGATGAAGGTCGAGATGGCATCGATCGCGAGCAGGAGCTTTTGCATGGGCGGCTTGAAGGCTTGGGCAGGAATCGGAACGACAAGGGCGCCGCACCGGGCGCCCTTGCCAGCGAGCAGGCTTCAGGCCCGCATCAGCCGCCCTTCTTCGCCGCGAAGTAGTGGTTGTAGGCCATCTTGAAATCGACGGTGTAGTCGTTCTGCCACTGGCCGGCGCGCTGCGCGAAGGCGCGCTGCGAGTCCATGACCTTCTTGAACATCGGGTTCTCCTTGGACTTGGCGGCAACCGTCTTGTCCCAGGAGGCGAGCTGCGCCCGCAGGATCGCGTCGGGCGTCTTGTAGAACTTGATGCCCTGCTTCTTGAGCTCTTCGTAGTCCTTGGAGTTGCGCTCGATGGCCTTCCAGCTCATGTCGGCGCTGGCGGCCTGTACGCCGTAGTCGATGATGGCTTTGAGCTCGGGCGGCAGCGCGTTGAGCTTGGTCTTGTTGAACAGCACCTCGAACTGCTCACCGCACTGGTGGAAGCTTTGCAGCATGCAGTTCTTGGCCACGTCGGGAAAGCCCAGCACGCGGTCACTCGACGCATTGTTGAACTCGGCCGCGTCGATCAGGCCGCGATCCAGCGCGGGCACGATCTCGCCGCCGGGCAGCGGGTTCACGGCGGCGCCCATGTCGGTGAACACGTCGACCGCCAGGCCCACGGTGCGGAACTTCAAGCCCTTCATGTCGTCGACCTTGGACACGGGCTTCTTGAACCAGCCCAGCGGCTGCGTGGGCATGGGGCCGTACAGGTACGAGGTGACGTCCAGGTTCAGGCTCTTGTAGATCTCCTCGATGAGCGCCTTGCCGCCACCGTAGTTGTGCCAAGCCAGGATCATGTTGGCGTCCATGCCGTAGCCCGGGCCGGAGCCCCACAGCGCCAGCGCCGAGTTCTTGCCGTACCAGTAGGCCACCACGCCGTGGCCGCCGTCCAGCGTGCCTTTGGCCACCGCGTCGAGGAGCTGAAACGCGGGCACCACCGAGCCGGCCGGCAAGACCTCGATCTTCAAGCGGCTGCCGGCCATGTCGTTGATCTTCTTGGCTAGGTCCTGCGCGTACTCGTGGAAGATGTCCTTGGCCGGCCAGGTGCTCTGGAAACGCAGCGTGGTGGTCTGCGCGTGGCTGACCATGGGGACCGACATGGCGCCGGCGGCGACCGCGGCGCCCTTGAGCAGGCTGCGGCGGCGGGAAGTGGCGGTGGGCTTGGTCTCGCTCATCAGGTGGTCTCCAGCGGTTGTAACAAAGGTCGGCGCATGTTGGGTCATATGACAACTTGGGCCAACCGGAATGTCCCCGACAGGGATAACCACTACGAAACTACACTGAGATGCGACCCGTTCCAGCGAGCCCCTGCACCATGCAACCCATCCAGCTTTTCGACCCCGCTTCCAGCACCTACACCTACATGCTCGTCGACGAGGCCACGCGCAGCGCCGTGCTGATCGACCCCGTGGACCAGCAGCTCGCGCGCGACCTCGCCGTGCTGAAGGCGCGTGGCCTGCAACTGGCCTGGACCATCGAGACCCACGCCCATGCCGACCACATCACGAGCGCCGGCCTGCTCGCCGAGCACGCGGGCGCCAGGACCGCCGCGCCGGCCGGCTGCGGCATCGCGACGGCGGCCGTGCAGCTCGCGCATGGCGACACGCTGGCCTTCGGCCACGAGACGCTGCAGGTGCTGCACACGCCGGGGCACACGGCCGGCAGCATGTGCTACCTGTGGCGCGGCCAGGTGTTCACGGGCGACACGCTGCTCATCGGCGGCTGCGGCCGCACCGACTTCCAGTCCGGCAGCGCCGAGGCGCTGTACCACAGCATCACGCAGGTGCTCTTCGCACTGCCGGACGACACCGTCGTCTGGCCCGGCCACGACTACCAGGGCCGCCAGCGCTCCACCATCGGCGAGGAAAAACGCAGCAACCCGCGCATCGCCGGCAAGAGCCTGGCCGAATTCGTGGCCACCATGCAGGCGCTGGACCTGCCGCACCCCAAGCGCATCGACGAGGCCGTGCCGGCCAACCTGCAATCGGGCCTCGGGCAGACGCCGGCGCCGACCGGCGACGCGCAGCCGCGGCCTGCGCAGGGCTATGCCGGCGACGTGACGGCCGAGCTAGCGCACCGCTGGTGGCAGGCCGGCGAGGCCGTGCTGGTCGACGTGCGCACCGATGCCGAACGCGAGTGGGTGGGCTTCGTGCCCGGCGCGCTGGCCGTGGCCTGGAAGCAATGGCCGGGCATGGCCATGAATGAAGACTTCGACAGTGCGTTGCGCGCGGCCGTGCCCGAAGGCGGCAAGGTGCTGCTGCTGTGCCGCAGCGGCGTGCGCTCGGTGGCCGCGGCCAGGCGCGCGACGGAACTGGGCATCGAGGCCTACAACATCCTGGAAGGCTTCGAGGGCGACCCGGACGGCGAGGCGCACCGCAACCGCAAGGGCGGCTGGCGCTACCGTGGCCTGCCCTGGCGCCAAAACTGAGCGGGGGGCTGACGCCATGTGCCGCAGCATCAAGACGCTGTTCAACTTCGAGCCGCCCGCCACCGAGCTGGAGATCCGCGCCGCGGCCTTGCAGTTCGTGCGCAAGCTCAGCGGCTTCAGCGTACCGTCCAAGGCCAACGAGGCGGCGTTCGATCAGGCGGTCGAGGCCATCACGGCATCGGCAGCCGACCTGATGGCGGCGCTGGTCACCACGGCCGAGCCCAAGAGCCGCGACGAGGAGGCGGCCAAGGCGCGTGCGCGCTCGCAGATCCGCTTCGGCACGGCGAGCAGCAAGCCAGGCGGCTGAACGGCGCCCCGGCTGCCGGCGCTCAGCGGCGCACGGCGCGCGCCGGCTGCTGCGCGAGCCAGGCCGCGTAGCTGGTCGCCACGTCCGGCACCAGCGCGGCGTCGATCGGGAAGTAGGCGCCCAGCAGCGCATCGTCTCCGATCGCGAACGCCGGGCGCAGCTGCGGCAGGTCGTCACGGCCCAGGGCCTGGCGCAGTTCCAGGTCGATCAGCTGGCGGCCGCTGCGGATCTCCTGCAATGTGGCCGCGTCGGTGCCCACGGTCTCGGCCAGGGCTTCGAGCTCCTCCAGGCCGTCGACGGGCTCCAGTTGCAGCCAGCCCACGGCACCGTCGGCCGTGCGCCCGAGCACGCCGAACGGGTCGCCCAGCACCACGTGTTCGACCAGCCCGTGCGCCGCGATCTGCGCCTGCAAGGCATGGGCCACGGCAGGCGCGCGCAACTGCGCATGCTGGACCGGGTTCAGCGTGGCGCGCCAGATCTGCGAACCGCGCGCGCTGGCGTTGGACGGCATGCTGCGCAGCACGCTCAGCAGGCGCTCGGCCACGTCGGCCGCCTGCTTGGGCAGGAACTGGTCGATCAAGGCCCGGTTGAAAGCCTGCACCGCGATCTGCTCGTCGGCCTGGCCGGTCAGCAGCACGCGCAGGCCCGGCCAGTCGCTGAGCTCGGCCAGCACCTGCAGGCCGTTCATGTCGGGCATGGAATAGTCGGCGACGCAGGCATGCGTCATCGCGTAGCGGCTGTGCGCATGCCCGGCCCAGTACTGCAGCACCTGTGGCACCAGCGGCGTGGCGCCCTGGCGCCAGCGGTCGATGATCTGCTGCTGCGTCCAGGCGTCGGCCTCCCACTGCGCCGACTCAGGCTGCAGCTGGGCCAGGCAATCGCCAGCGCGCACGAACAGCCGCACGTGCCAGGCGTCGGGCAACATCAGCGACAACATCTGCAGGTAGTCGGCGTCGTCGTCGAGGAATGCGATGCTGCCAGGGCAGTGAAACAGCGAGAGACTCATGGCGTGCGGGTGATCATCAACGAAGGCCAGTGGTATTGTCATGGCAGGGTTTCCCCATGTCGCCACGTTTACCTGCTAGAACTTACAGCGCCTCGCTGATCGACCTCATGGGCGACTGGTTTCGCTCACTCGCGCACGCCGGTGTGCGCGGCCTCGTCGTGCTGGGCCCCGACCTGTTCGGCGGCGCGCAGGACCGGCTGGTGCTGGCCGCGCACCCGCTCGATGCCCAACCCGCGGCCTATGCGCTGGCCGGCAGCCGCGATTTCGGCGAGAACTGGAAGCGCTCGGGCGCGCCTGCCGTCGCCTGGCAGCGGCTGGGCACGCCGCCGCCGGGGGTGCACGACGCGCACGACGCGCTGTGGCGCGCCCCCTGGCTGGCGCGCGGCGCACAGAGCGTGGTGCGCGTGGGCTTCGGCCTGCCGGCCGGGCGCAGCTTCGAGTGCTTCGTGTTCACGCAGGCGGCTCTGGAGCACGGCGACCAGGCCGCGGCCCTGGGCTGGTCGACGCTGGGCATCTGGCCCGCGTTGAAGAGCGCACTGGTCGCCGCCTACAGCCCGCTGACGCCGCGCGAACTGCAGTGCCTGGTGCTGGCCTTCGACGGGCTCACGGCCCGCGCCAGCGCCGAACGCATGGCCTGCACCGAGCGCACGGTGAACTTCCACCTGGCCAATGCCATGGCCAAGCTCAAGGCGGACAACAAGATCACCGCCATCCAGCGGGCCTGCTGGCTGGGCGTGATCTAGCGCTTCTGTTCAGGCCGTCCCGGGCCGGCGCTGCAGCAGGGGCTGCACGGCAGCTTCGTACAGCGCAGCCAGGCGCAGCAGGCCGGCGTCGTCGCGCGGCCGGCCGATCAGCTGCAGGCCCATGGGCAGGCCGCGCGTATCGAAGCCGGCCGGCACGCTGATGGCCGGCAGGCCGGCAAAGGTGGCGTAGATCACGACCTCCATCCAGCGGTGGTAAGTGTCCATCGTGCGGCCGGCGATCTCGGCGGGCCAGCGCAGGCTGGCGTCAAACGGCCAGACCTGGGCCACGGGCAGGGCCAGGAAGTCGTGGTGCGCGAACAGGGTCAGCAGGTGCTGGTAGAACGCGCTGCGCCGCGCGCTGGCGGCGGCGAACTGGGCGCCGGTGAGGCTGGCGGCCTGGTCGTGTTCCCACAGCGCCTCGGGCTTGATCTTCGCGCGGTTCGCCGGCTGCACAACGAAGGGCGCGATGCGCGCGGCCACCAGCGCGCGGCGCCAGACGAGCCAGGCGTCCCACACGGGTTCGGGCGGCGTGCCGAGCGCGGTGGGCTCGACGGCGCAGCCCAGGGACTGCAAGGTCTTCAGCGCTTGCTGGCACACATCCAGGATGCCGCTCTCCATCGGCAGGTAGCCACCCAGGTCGCCGAGCCAGCCGATGCGCACGGTGCGCGCATCCAGCCCGCCCAGTCCCTCGGCGAAGCGCGCGCCATCGTCCAGCGACAGCGGCACGCGCGGGTCGTAGCCGGCCTGCGTGTCCAGCATGCGGGCCAGGTCGCGCACGGTGCGCGCCATCGGGCCTTCGGTGCCGAGCTGCGCGGTCCACACGTCCTGGGCCGGCCACATGGGCACGCGGCCCTGGCTGGGGCGCAGGCCGAAGATGTGGTTCCAGCCCGCCGGGTTGCGCAGGCTGCCCATGAAGTCGCTGCCGTCGGCCACGGCCACCAGGCGCAGCGCCAGCGCCACCGCCGCGCCGCCGCTGCTGCCGCCGGCCGAGCGCGTGGGGTCGTACGCGTTGCGCGTGGTGCCGAACACCTCGTTGAAGGTGTGCGAGCCCAGCCCGAACTCGGGCGTGTTGGTCTTGCCGATCACGATGGCGCCGGCGCCGCGGATGCGCTGCACCATGAGCCCGTCTTCCTTGGGCACGAAGTTCTGCAGTAGCGGCGACCCCAAGGTGGTGGCGATGCCGGCCGTGGCCGACAGGTCCTTGATGGCCTGCGGGATGCCGTGCAGCCAGCCCCGGGACTGGCCACGCGCGAGCAGCGCGTCGTGTGCATCGGCTTCGGCCAGCAGCGCGTTTGCGTCGCGCAGGCTCACGATGGCGTTGAACTTCGGGTTCAGCGCGTCGATGCGGGTCAGCGTGGCCTGCATGACTTCGCGGCATGAAATCTGCTTGGCGTGGATGGCCTGCGACAGCCCTGTCGCATCGAAAGATTCGGTGATGTCCATCCAGGCTTTATATTGCAGCCGCTTTCAAACCCCAGCAGGAGTTGCCCGATGAAACGTCGTTCCCTGTTCGCGATCGCATCCCTGGCCGCCGCGCTGCTCGCGCCGCTGGCCGCCCAGGCCCAGGCCAGCACGCTGCGTGTGGTACCCCACGCCAACGTGACCATCCTGGACCCGATCTGGACCACGGCCTTCGTCACGCGCAACCACGGCTACATGATCTACGACACCTTGTTCGGCACCGACGCGGCCGGCAAGGTCAAGCCGCAGATGGTCGACAAGTGGTCCCTGTCCAAGGACAGCCTGACCTGGACCTTCACGCTGCGCGACGGCCTGGAATTCCACGACGGCAAGCCCGTCACCAGCGAAGACGTGGTCGCCTCGCTCAAGCGCTGGGCCAGCCGCGACAGCTTCGGCGGCGTGCTGGCGCGCAGCGTGGACAGCTACGCCACGCCCGACGCCAAGACCTTCACGATCAAGCTCAAGGCCCCGTTCGGCGTGATGCTGGAGGCGCTGGGCAAGCCCTCGTCCAACGTGCCCTTCATCATGCCGGCGCGCATCGCCGCCACGCCGGGCGCCGAGCAGATCAAGGAGCACATCGGCTCGGGCCCGTTCAAGTTCGTGCCGGCCGAGTACAAGCCCGGTGAGCGGCTGGTCTACGTGAAGAACGAGAAGTACAAGCCGCGCGCCGAGGCGCCCGATGGCACGGCCGGCGGCAAGCCGGTGTTCATCGACCGCGTGGAATGGGTGGTGATCCGCGACCCGCAGACGCAGTTCAATGCGCTGCTGGCCGGCGAGGTCGACATCATCGAGCAGCCCACCTTCGAGCAGTACGCCTCGCTGAAGGCGGCCAAGGACATCAAGCTCGTGGACGCGCAGCCCGACGGCCTGCAGTACATCCTGCGCTTCAACCACCTGCACCCGCCGTTCGACAACGTGAAGATCCGCCAGGCCGCGATGGTGGCGCTGGGGCAGGAGGCCTTCCTCAAGACCCAGGTCGGCGCGCCCGGCATGTACCGCTTCTGCAAAAGCATGTTCCCGTGCGGCACGCCGTTCGCGAGCGACGCGACGGGGCCGCTGTTCACGGGCGCGGCCAACCCCAAGAAGTCGCAGGAGATGCTCAAGGAAGCCGGCTACAACGGCACGCCCGTGCTGCTGATGCGCCCGACCGACCTGGCCTCGATCAGCAAGCTGCCGCTGGTGGCCAAGCAGCAGTTGGAGGCCGGTGGCTTCAAGGTCGACATGCAGCAGATGGACTGGGCCACGCTGGTGGCACGCCGCGCCAAGAAGGACGCGCCCTCGGCCGGCGGCTGGAACGCCTTCCTCACGGCCTGGACGGCGGGCGACATCCTGAACCCGCTGACCATGGCCATGATGAACGCGGCCGGCGACAAGGGCTGGTTCGGCTGGCAGGACGACGCGCAGATCGAGGAGCTCAAGGTCAAGTTCTCGCAGGCCGGCACCGACGCCGACAAGAAGAAGCTGGCGGAGCAGCTGCAGCTGCGCGCGTTCGAGACCGCCACGCATGTGCCGCTGGGCCAGTACAACAACCCGGCGGCCGTGCGCAGCAACGTGAGCGGCATCGTGCCCGGCGGCGCGCAGGTCTACTGGAACATCAAGAAGAACTGATGCTGCGCTTCCTGGCCCAGCGGCTGGCCGCCATCGTGCCGGTCCTGCTGGTCGTCGCCGTCATCGTGTTCCTGATCCTGCGGCTCACGCCGGGCGACCCGGCGGCCGTGATCGCGGGCAACAACGCGACTAACGACGACATCGACCGCATCCGCGAACAGCTGGGCCTGGCCAAGCCGCTGCTGGCGCAGTTCTGGATCTGGGTCTCGGGCGTGCTGCAGGGCGACCTGGGCTATTCGTTCTACCTCAACAAGCCCGTCACCGAACTCATCGGCCAGCGCATCGAGCCCACGCTGTCGCTGGCAGCCGGCACGCTGCTGCTGTCGGTGCTCATCGCCGTGCCGCTGGGCGCGCTGGCCGCCTGGCGCATGGGCGGCTGGCTGGACCGCATCCTTTCGGGCTTCTCGGTCGCGGGCTTTTCCATCCCGGTGTTCGTGGTCGGCTACGTGCTGATCTACGTGTTCGCCATCGAGCTGCAATGGCTGCCGGTGCAGGGCTACCGCCGGCTGTTCGGCCCCTCGTCGCAGGGCGTGGGCGCCTGGGCCCTGCAGCTCGTGCTGCCCTGGGTCACGCTGTCCACCATCTACGTGGCGCTGATCGCGCGCATCACGCGGGCCAGCGTGTCCGAGGCGCTGACCGAGGACTACATCCGCACCGCGCGCGCCAAGGGCCTCCGAGAGAGCGCCGTGCTGGTGCGCCATGCACTGGCCAATGCGGCCGTGCCGATCACCACCGTGATCGGCATCGGCGTGGCGCTATTGATCGGCGGCGTGGTCGTGACCGAGACCGTGTTCGCGATTCCGGGCCTGGGCTCGCTGACGGTGGACGCGGTGCTGAACCGCGACTTCCCGGTGATCCAGGGCGTGGTGCTGTTCTTCAGCGTGCTGTATGTGCTGGTCAACCTGATGGTGGACCTGTCGTACCTCGCACTCGACCCGCGGATCCGCTATTGATGTTGAAAAAGCTCTGGCGCAACAGCGCGTTCCGCTTCGGCATCCTGGTCCTGCTGGCCCTGCTGGCACTGGCCCTGGCAGCGCCGCTGCTGGGCACGGTCGACCCCTCGGCCATGGACTCTGCCCACATCAACACCGTGCGCGGCACGCGCGGCGAGTTCGCGCTGCTGGACGGCAGCAGCGTGGCCCACACCTTCTGGATGGGCGCTGACAACTTCGGCCGCGACATCTACAGCCGCGTGCTGTATGGCACGCGCACCTCGCTGCTGGTGGCCGCCTTCACGGCCGCGCTGGCGATTGGCCTGGGCGCCGTGCTGGGCATGCTGGCCGGCTACTTCCGCGCGGTCGACATGCTGCTCATGCGCGTGATGGACGGGCTCATGGCGATCCCGGCCATCTTGCTGGCCATCGCGCTCGTGGCCGCGCTGGGCGCGCAGCTGTGGACGGTGGTCGTGGCCATCGCCATCCCCGAAGTGCCGCGCGTCACGCGGCTGGTGCGCGCGCTGGTGCTGACCTTGCGCGAGGAGCCCTTCGTCGAGGCCGCCCGCGCACTCGCCACGCCCACGCCGCTGGTGCTGGCGCGCCACATCCTGCCCAACGCGCTGGCGCCGCTGATCGTGCAGGGCACCTTCATCGCCGCCTCGGCCGTGCTGACCGAGGCCATCCTGTCCTTCCTGGGCCTTGGGTTGCCGGCCGACATCCCGACCTGGGGCAACATCATGGCCGAGGGCCGCGTGCAGTTCACGCAGTACCCGGGCAACGTGCTGTTCCCTGCGCTGTTCCTGGTGCCGACGGTGCTGGCCATCAACCTCCTGGGTGATGGGCTGCGCGACGTGCTCGACCCGAAGTTTGCGAAGCGCATATGACCGCACCCGTGCTGCAGATCGAGAACCTGCGCGTGGCCTTGCCCGGCGGCGGCGACCGCGCGTTCGCGGTGCAGGACGTGAGCCTGTCCATCGCACCCGGCCGCACGCTGTGCGTGGTGGGCGAGTCGGGCTCGGGCAAGTCGGTCATGGCCACCGCCGTGATGGGCCTGCTGCCGCGCGAGCTGAAAGCCGTGGCCGGCCGCATCGTGCTGCAGGGCGAGTCGCTGCAGGGCGCCTCGGCCCTGCGCCTGCGCCAGTTGCGCGGCAAGGCCATGGGCATGGTGTTCCAGGAGCCGATGACGGCGCTGAACCCCGTGATGCGCTGCGGCGACCAGGTGGACGAGCTGCTGCGCGCGCACACAAACTGGCCGGCCGCGCAGCGCCAGCAGGAGGTGCTGCGCATCTTCGAACGCGTGCGCCTGCCCGAGCCGCCGCGCATGCTGCGCAGCTTTCCGCACCAGCTCTCGGGCGGCCAGCGCCAGCGCATCGTGATTGCGATGGCCATGATCCTGAAGCCCGCGCTGTTGATCTGCGACGAGCCCACGACGGCGCTGGACGTGACGACGCAGAAGGAGATCCTGAAGCTCATCGCCGAGCTGCAGGCCGCCGAAGACCTTGCCAGCGCCGTGCTGTTCATCACGCACGACATGGGCGTGGTGGCCGAGATCGCCGACGAGGTGCTGGTCATGCACCAGGGCCGCTGCGTGGAGATGGGCGCGGTTGATGCCGTGCTGCGCGCACCGAAGGCCGACTACACGCGCATGCTGCTCGACGCCGTGCCCAGCATGACGCCGCCCGCACCGCGGCCCGAGGCCACCGGCCCCGCCCTGCTCGCCGCGCAGGCGCTGGACAAGACCTACCAGAGCCGCAACTGGATGGGCCAGCGCCGCGAGACGCATGCGCTGCGCGAGGCCGCGCTGGCCGTGCGCGCGGGCGAGACGCTGGGCATCGTCGGCGAGTCGGGCTCGGGCAAGTCCACGCTGGCGCGCTGCCTGATCCGGCTGATCGACCCCAGCGCGGGCAGCATCCGCTGGGGCGATGCCGAGGTGGCGCACCTTGCCGAATCGCGCCTGCGCCCGCTGCGCAACCGCGTGCAGGTGGTGTTCCAGGACCCGAACCGCTCGCTGAACCCGCGCCGCACCGTGGGCGAGTCCATCGTCGAAGGCGCGATGAACCTGGGCCTGGCGCGCGCCGCCGCGCTGGCGCTGGCCGAAGACCTGATGGACAAGGTGCGCCTGCCGCGCGAGGGCCTCAACCGCTACCCGAGCCAGTTCTCGGGTGGCCAGCGCCAGCGCATCGCGATCGCGCGGGCGCTGGCCTGCAAGCCCCACGTGCTGGTGGCCGACGAGGCCGTGAGCGCGCTGGACGTGAGCGTGCAGGCGCAGATCCTCGCGCTGCTGCGTGACATCCGCGACGAGCTGGGCCTTGGCGTGCTGTTCATCACGCACGACCTGCGCGTGGCCGCGCAGCTGTGCGACCGCGTGATCGTGATGCACCAGGGCCGCATCGTCGAGCAAGGTGCGACGGCGGCGCTGTACGCCGACCCGCAACACGACTACACCCGCACCCTGCTGCAGGCCGCGCCCGCCGGCATCCGCTAAGCGGCCAGTACCGGGCAGTGGCTACCATGCGCCCACCATGAACATCCTCGTCGCCGGCTACCAGCACGAAACCAACACCTTCGCCCCGACCCTGGCGGACTGGGCGGCCTTCAACCGCGGCGACACCTTCCCGGCCTATGTGCACGGGCAGGCGATGCTGGACCAGCTGCGCGGCGTGAACATCCCATTGGGCGGCTTCATCGACGCGGCCGCCACGCGCGGCTGGCGGCTGGTGCCCAGCTGCTGGGCCGGCGCCATCCCTTCCTCTTTCGTGACGCAGGACGCCTTCGAGCGCATCGCCGGCAGCATCCTGGCCGACGTGCGGCGCGGCGGCTTCGACGCGGTCTACCTGGACCTGCACGGCGCGGCCGTGGCCGAGCATGCGGCCGACAGCGAGGGCGAGCTGATCGCGCGCATCCGCGCCATCGTTGGCCCCGGCCTGCCCATCGTCGCCAGCCTGGACCTACATGCCAATGTCACGCAGCGCATGTTGCGCGAGGCCGATGCGCTGGTGGCCTACCGCAGCTATCCGCATGTGGACATCGCGGCCACGGGCGAGCTGGCGGCCGAGCTGCTGGCGCGCCGCGTGCACGCCGGCCGGCGCGAGCCGATGCGCGCGCAGCGCCTGCCGTTCCTGATCCCGCTCAACGCGCAGAGCACCTGGATGGAGCCGGCCAAGAGCCTGTACGACGCGCTCGTGGCCATCGACCGGCGCCACGGCACCGTCAGCAGCTTCTGCATGGGCTTCCCGGCCGCCGACTTCGACGAATGCGCGCCCATGGTCTGGAGCCACGGCGCCGCCGCGGCGGCCGCCACGGCCGAGTTGTTCGCGCTGGTGTCGCAGCCCGCGCAGTGGCAGCCCGACTACCTGGACGCGGCCGACGCCGTGGCCCAGGCCCTGGTGCTGGCCGCGCATGCCGAGCGCCCCGTGGTGCTGGCCGACACGCAGGACAACCCCGGCGCCGGCGGCGACAGCAACACCACCGGCCTGCTGCACGCGCTGCTGCAGCAGGGCGCAGGCAAGCGCCACCCGGGCCGCGTGGCGCTGGGGCTGATGTTCGACGAGGCCGCCGCCGCGCGCGCGCATGCGGCCGGCATCGGCGCCACGCTGGAACTGGCGCTCGGCACAGCCGTGCCCACCTTCACGGGCCAGCCCAGCGACCCGCCCGTGCAAGGCCGCTACACGGTGCGCGCGCTGGCCGATGGCCGCGTCACGCTCAAGGGCGCGATGATGACCGGCGTGGCGCTCACGCTGGGGCCCAGCGCACTGCTGGAGATCGAGGGTGTGCTGGTGGCCGTGGTCAGCGGCAAGATGCAGCTGCTGGACCGCGAGCTGCTGGCCATGCTGGGCGTGCGCGCCGAGGCCATGAAGATCATCGTCGTGAAAAGCTCCAACCATTTCCGCGCCGACTTCACGCCGATCGCCAGCCGCATCCTCGTGGCCAAGGCGGCCGGGCCGATGGCGGCCGACCCGGGCGACCTGCCCTGGAAGCATCTGAACCCCGGCGTTCGTCCCCGACCCTGAAGGAGGCCCCATGTCCACCCACCGCACCGACCAGCACGCCCTTGCCGACTGCACCGCGCACGAGCTCGTGCAGCTCTACCGTACCGGCCAGGCCTCGCCGCTGGAGGCGGCCAGCGCCGTCTTCGCGCGCATGGACCGCGTGGACAGCAAGCTCAAGGCCTTCTGCCGCATGGACCCGGAGGGCGCCGCCCAGGCGGCCAAGGCCAGCACCCAGCGCTGGCAGCAGGGCACGCCCATCGGCCCGCTGGACGGCGTGCCGGTGTCGATCAAGGACATCATCCTGACCAAGGGCCTGCCCACGCTGCGCGGCAGCCGCACCGTGGACCCCAACCAGGCCTGGGACGTGGACGCACCCGTGACGGCGCGCCTGCGCGCGGCCGGCGCCGTGATCCTGGGCAAGACCAGCACGCCCGAGTTCGGCTGCAAGGGCGAGACCAATTCGCTGCTGACCGGCATCACGCGCAACCCCTGGAACCCGGCCAAGACGCCAGGCGGCTCCTCGGGTGGCGCGGCGGCGGCCGTGGCGGCGGGCATGGGACCGATTGCCATCGGCACGGACGGCGCGGGCTCGGTGCGCATCCCCGCCGCCTTCTGCGGCAACTTCGGCTTGAAGCCCAGCTTCGGCCGCGTGCCCGCCTACCCGCTGTCGCCGTTCGGCACGGTGGCGCACCTGGGGCCGCACACCATGAGCGTGATGGACGCGGCCACGGTCATGAACTGCATCAAGCAGCCCGACGCGCGCGACTGGACCGCCCTGCCCTACGACGCACGCGACTACCTGGTGGGCCTCGCCGACGGCGTGCGCGGCCTGCGCGTGGCCTGGTCGCCCACGCTGGGCTATGCCAAGGACGTGCACCCCGAGGTGGCCGCCGCGACGCGCTGCGCCGCCGAGGCCTTCGTGGAACTCGGCGCGCGTGTGGAGCAGGTGGACCATCTGTTCGATGACCCGCTGGACATCACCACCGGGCTGTGGTTCCTGGGCGCCTGGCAGGTCTGGAACCAGCTCACGCCCGCGCAGCAGGCGTTGACCGACCCGGACTTCGCGGCCGAGGCGCAGCTCGGTGCGCGCCTGTCCGCGCTGGACGTGCAGCAGCTGCACCTGCGACGCGGCGCGCTCGGCTCGCTGATGCGCCAGTTCATGGGCGGCTACGACTTGCTGCTGACACCCGCGGTGTCGGTGCCGGCCTTCGACGCCAAGCCGGCCGGCCACACGCCCATGGACGCGCAGGCCATGCTGGGCTGGTCGCCGTTCAGCTACCCGTTCAACCTCACGCAGCAACCGGCCTGCACCATCCCTTGCGGCCTCACGCAGGGTGGCCTGCCGATCGGCCTGCAGATCGTCGGCCCGATGTTCGGCGACGCGCTGGTGCTGCGTGCCGCGCGGGCCTACGAGAGCATGCGGCCGATCGCGCGGCCCGACCTGAACCCGCTGCTGTAGACACGCACCCATAATGCCGGCCGGAGACAGCACAGTGCGTGCAGCACGGAGGAGACAAGCGTGACCTTTCTGGCGATCGACATCGGCAACACCCGGCTCAAGTGGGCGCAATACGACGCACCGCGGCCCGGCGCGCAGCTCATCGCCCATGGCGCTGAATTCCTGGAAAACATCGACAAGCTGGCCGACGGCAGCTGGGCTGCGCTGCAAGAGCCGCAGCAGATGCTGGGCTGCCAGGTCGCGGGCGATGCGCTCAAGCGCCGCACCGAAGAGCAGATGGAGCTGTGGGCCGTGAACCCGCAATGGGTGGTCTCCAACAGCGAAGAGGCCGGTCTGCGCAACGGCTACGAGCACCCCACGCGCCTGGGCGCGGACCGCTGGGTGGCCATGGTCGGCGCACGCCACCGCGTGCTGCGGCGCGACGGTCCGCGGCCCATGGTGGTGGTGATGGTGGGCACGGCCGTGACGGTGGAAGCCGTGGACGCCGAGGGCACCTTCCTGGGTGGGCTGATCCTGCCGGGCCACGGCATCATGCTGCGCGCGCTGGAATCCGGTACGGCCGGGCTGCACGTGCCCACGGGCGACGTGTGCGACTTCCCCACCAACACCAGCGACGCGCTCACCAGCGGCGGCACCTACGCCATCGCCGGCGCGGTCGAGCGCATGGTGCAGCACCTGCAGACCCGGTGCGGCGAGGAGCCGGCCTGCATCATGACCGGCGGCGCCGGCTGGAAGATGGCGCCGCACATGACCCGTTCGTTCGAGCTGGTGGACAACCTGCTGTTCGACGGGCTCCTTGAGCTGGGCCAGGCCCGCTTCGGGGGCTGAGCTTCAGCCCGCCGCCAGGCCATCCACGGCCTGGAACATCGCCTGCCGCGCCTGGCTGATGACCTGCCCCTTCCACGCGTCGGTGTCGGTGTAGAACGCCGCCAGCATCTGGGCGTGGATCTGCTCGGCCAGCGCAGCCGGGGCCTCGGGGTGCCCGTGCAACCAGTGGTCGGCGCGCAGGGCGCCCATCACGTCCCCGAACGGCACGGTGCCGTATTCCAGCGCCAGGCCGGTGTACTCGGCCTGTGGGCATTCGTCGTAGACGGCCTGGAAGGCCATGCCGGTCAGCAGGGCAGAGGTCGACGAGCCGTCGTAAATGGAGGTCACGCCCGCGCCCCACCAGGCGCGTGCGCGCTGCAGCGCGGCGGCGTCGTCACGGCAGGCGAAGATGCGCTCGCCGATGCCGCTGGGGCCCAGGCCGGTGTGCAGGTCGATCCAGCCCAGCCGCCGCGCACGGCCGGCGTGGCGGCGCAGCACCTGGCGCCAGGCGCCGTTGCTCCAGGTCGGCGCGGTGCCGCCGAAGAACAGGCCGTCGGCAAACGCATGCTGGCCGCGGCTGACGGCGGCCTGCAGCGCACTGGCGCCGTGGCGCGCGATGTAGGCCGCGATGGCGGCGTCGTTCTGCGCGGTCGGCGGCCACTGCGCGGGCAGCATCAGCGCGTGCACCTCGGCGTAGGCGCCATTGGCCGGCAGCGGCTGCGTGAAGTCCTGGAAGTTGCGGTTCAGGTCCACGTTCTCCTGCGTGACGCGGCGCGTGAACGAGAAGCCGTGCGGGTTCAGCGCGTGCACGTAGAGCACGGTGACGCCAGCCGCGCGGGCCTTGTCGCGCCATTCGTCGTCGTGCAGCGCGAACACCTGCACGCCGCTGCCGCAGTGGCCTTCGACACCGTGGCAGGCGCTGGTGACGATGAGCAGGCGCTCGGCGTCGGTCGGGCCATCGCGCGCGATGTCCATGGCCAGCGCCTCGCCCTGGCGCCCCGGCAGCGGGTGCGGCAACGATTCGATGGCCATGCCGGCGCGCGCCGCGCCTTCGAGGAACTTGGTGCGCGCCTCGCCGTAGCGTGACGAAAACGCCTGGACGACGCCGATCATGCGGCGGGCTTGGCCAGCCATTCCTCGGCCAGGCGCACCCAGTAGGTGCCACCCAGCGGGATCAGGTCGTCGTTGAAGTCGTAGCTGGGGTTGTGGATGGTGCAGGGGCCGCCGCCATGGCCGATGTCGCGGTGCGCGCCGTCGCCGTTGCCGATGAAGCAATAGGCGCCGGGCTTGGCCTGCAGCATGTAGGCGAAGTCTTCGGCGCCCATGGTGGGCTCCTGCACGCGCACGTTGTCTTCACCCACGATGCTGGCCATGACGTCGCGCGCGAAGGTGGTCTCCGCCGGGTGGTTGACGGTGGGCGGGTAGTTGCGCACGAACTCGAACTCGCAGGTGGCGTCGAACGCGGCGCAGATGTTCTCGGCGATCTGCTGCATGCGCGCCTCGATCAGGTCCAGCACCTCCAGCGTGAAGGTGCGCACCGTGCCCTGCAGCTCGCAGCTGTCGGGCACCACGTTGGTGGCCTCGCCGGCATGGATCATGGTGACCGAGATCACGCCCGCATCCACAGGCTTCTTGTTGCGGCTGATGATGGTCTGGAAGCCCTGCACCATCTGGCAGGCGATGGGCACCGGGTCGATGCCGTTGTGCGGCAGCGCGGCGTGGCCGCCCTTGCCGCGGATGGTGATCTTGAACTCGTTGCTAGACGCCATGACCGGTCCCGTGCTGAGTGCGAAGCTGCCCACCGGCAGGCCGGGCCAGTTGTGCATGCCGAACACGGCCTCCATGGGGAACTGCTCGAACAGCCCGTCCTTGATCATCTCGCGCGCGCCGCCGCCGCCCTCCTCGGCGGGCTGGAAGATCAGGTAGACCGTGCCGTCGAAGTTGCGGTGCTTCGCGAAATGCTGCGCCGCGGCCAGCAGCATGGCGGTGTGGCCGTCGTGGCCGCAGGCGTGCATCTTGCCGGCGTGCTGGCTGGCATGGGCGAAGGTGTTGAACTCCTGCATGGGCAGCGCGTCGATGTCGGCACGCAGGCCGATCGCGCGGCTCGACGTGCCGTTCTTGACGATGCCGACCACGCCGGTCGTGCCCATGCCGCGGTGCACGGGGATGCCCCAGGCCGTGAGCTGCGCGGCGACGACGTCGGCCGTGCGGACCTCTTCGAAGCACAGCTCGGGGTGGGCATGGATGTCGCGGCGGATGGCGGCGATGCCGGCCGCCTGGCCAACGATGGAGTCGATGATCTTCATGAGGGGAATCCTGTGCGGGGGGTGCCGGAAACAGTGCAGTCTAGCGAGGATGGCAGGACAATGCCCGCATGCTTTCCACATCTGCCCTGCAGCTGGCCCAGACCCTGGTGCAGCTGGACACCGTCAGCCGCAACTCCAACCTGGAGCTGATCCACCTGGCCCGCGATCTGCTCGCCCGCATCGGCGTGAAGAGCCGCCTGACGTGGAACGCCGACAAGACCAAGGCCAATCTGTTCGCCACGTTGGGCGAGCACAAGCCGGCCGGCGTGATCCTGTCGGGCCACACCGACACCGTGCCCTGGGACGGGCAGGACTGGTCGGTGGACCCGCTGTCCGCCACGGTGCAGGGTGGCCGGCTGTACGGCCGCGGCTCGGCCGACATGAAGTCCTTCATCGCGATCGCGCTGGCCCAGGCCGAGCACCTGGCGCATAGCGCGGCGCCGTTCGCCGTGCACCTGGCCCTGAGCTACGACGAGGAAGTGGGCTGCTTCGGCGCACGCGAGCTGATCGCCGACCTGCGCGACGCCGGCATCGCGCCGCTGGCGTGCATCGTGGGCGAGCCCACGGGCATGGTGCCGGCCATCGCGCACAAGGGCGTGTACCGCTACAAGTGCTGCGTGCGCGGCAAGGAGGCGCATTCGTCGCTCACGCCGCAGTCGGTCAACGCGATCGAGATGGCGGCGCGCATGGTCGCCGGCCTGCGTGACATGGCCGAGGGCTTCGAGCGCAACGAGCCGCGCTACGAGGGCTTCGACGTGCCGTTCTCCACAGCCAGCGTGGGCCAGTTCCATGGCGGCATCGCCGACAACGTGGTGCCGCGCGACGCGGAGTTCCGTTATGAGTTCCGCGACCTGCCGACGGCCGACGCGCGCGCCATGCAGCAGCGCATGCGCGACCACGCACGGGCGCTGGAGCCGGCCATGCAACGCGTGGCGCCCGAGACCGGCTTCAGCTTCGAGACCATCTGCGAGGTGCCGAGCTTCCTGGGCTCGGCCGACGACGCCGTCACGCGGCTGGCGCTGCGCCTGGCGCGCGAGCAGCGCACGACGCTGGTGGCGTTCGGTACCGAGGCCGGGTTGTTCAAGAACGCCGGCATCCCGACCGTGGTCTGCGGCCCGGGCAGCATCGAGCAGGCGCACCAGCCCGACGAGTACGTGAGCCTGGACCAGCTGGCGCGCTGCGAGGAATTCATCCGCGGCCTGGCCTCGACCCATGCACTCGACTGACACCATGCAAGCCATCCAGGTTCGCGGCGCCTGCCCGCACGACTGCCCCGACACCTGCGCGCTGCTGACGACCGTGGTCGACGGCGTGGCGACCAAGGTGCAGGGCAACCCTGACCATGCGCACACGGGCGGCGTGCTGTGCACCAAGGTGTCGCGCTACACAGAGCGCAGCTACCACCCCGACCGCTTGCTGCAGCCGCTCAGGCGCAGCGGCCCCAAGGGCGCGGGCCAGTTCACGCCCGTGAGCTGGGACGAGGCGCTGGACGAGATCGCCGCGCGGCTGGCGCCGATCGCCGCGCGTGAGCCTGAGGCCATCCTGCCCTACAGCTACGCCGGCACCATGGGCCTGGTGCAGGGCGAGAGCATCGCGGCGCGCTTCTTCCATACGCTGGGCGCCTCGCTGCTGGACCGCACCATCTGCGCGTCGGCCGGTGCCGAGGGCCTGACGCAGACGCTGGGCAGCAAGGTCGGCATGAAGGTGGAGTTCTTCGCCGAGTCGAAATTGATCCTGATCTGGGGCAGCAACGCGATCGCGAGCAGCCTGCATTTCTGGCGCTACGCACAGCAGGCCAAGCGCGATGGCGCGCGGCTGGTCTGCATCGACCCGCGCCGCACCGAGACGGCCGACAAATGCCATGAGCACATCGCGCTGCGCCCGGGCACGGACGCCGCGCTGGCGCTGGCGCTGATGCACGAGCTGGTGGTGCACGACTGGCTGGACCACGACTACCTGCGCGCGCACACGCTGGGCTGGGAGGCGATGCGCGCACGCGCGCTGGAGTGGCCGCCCGCGCGCGCGGCCGAGGTCTGCGGCATTGCGGTGGAGCAGATCGAGCGCCTGGCGCGCGACTACGGCGCCTGCCGCCACGGCCATGGCGGGCCGGCGGCGATCCGGCTCAACTACGGCATGCAGCGCGCCCGCGGCGGCGGCAATGCCACGCGCGCTGTGGCCAGCCTGCCCGCGCTGATCGGCGCCTGGCGCCATCGCGGCGGCGGCATGCTGCTGAGCAGCTCGGGCCAGTTCCCGGTCGACCGCGCGGCGCTGCAGCGCCCCGACCTGCTGGCCGGGCGGCGCCCGCGCACCATCAACATGAGCACCATCGGCGATGCGCTGCTGGACGAGGGCGCGCCGAAGATCGAGGCCGTCATCGTCTACAACAGCAACCCGGTGGCGGTGGCGCCCGAGTCGGCCAAGGTGGTGCGGGGCTTTGCGCGCGAGGACCTGTTCACCGTGGTGCTGGAGCATTTCCAGACCGACACGGCGGACTACGCGGACTTCATCCTGCCGGCGACGACGCAGCTGGAGCACTGGGACATCCACGGCACCTACGGCCACACCGACGTGATGCTGAACCGCCCGGCGATCGCGCCGCTGGGGCAGGCGCGGCCGAACACGCAGATCTTTCGCGACCTGGCGCGGCGCATGGGGCTTCCCGACGCCTCGTTCGCGGACGACGACGAGGCGCTGTGCCGCATGGCCTTCGGCGCGCGCGTGGACTTCGGCCGGTTGCTGCGCGACGGCTTCGCGCCGCTGGCCATCGACGATGCGCCGTTCGCGCACGGCGGCTTTCCGACCCCCTCGGGCCGCTGCGAGTTTTTCAGCGCGCGGCTGGCCGCGCAGGGGCTGGACGGTCTGCCGCAGCACCTGCCGAACCACGAGGCCATCGGCAGCAGCGCGCTGTATCCGCTGGCCATGATCTCGCCGCCGGCGCGCAACTTCCTGAACTCCAGCTTCGTGAACGTAACCAGCCTGCGCGCGATCGAGGGTGAGCAGCTGCTGGAGATCCACCCCGACGACGCTGCAGCGCGCGGCATCGCGGACGGCGGTATCGTGCGCGTGTTCAACGCGCGCGGCGCCTACCGCTGCCGCGCCGTGGTGTCCACGCGGGCGCGCATCGGCGTCGTGCACGGGCTGGGCATCTGGTGGCGCAAGCTGGGGCTGGACGGGCGCAACGTGAACGAGCTGACCAGCCAGGCCCTCACCGACATGGGCCGCGCGCCGACCTTCTACGACTGCCTGGTCGAGGTGTCGCCGGACGTGGGCGCGGGCGGCGACAGCAGTGCGACGATGCCGTCTTCCGGCAGCGGTAGGCTGAACAGGTAACCCTGGTAGGCGCGGCAGCCGGCCTGCAGCAGGAAGTCGCGCTGCGCCGCGGTTTCCACGCCCTCGGCCATGACCTGCAGGTTCAGCGTGGCGGCCAGTCCGATGATGGTGCGCACGATGGCGCTGTCGTTGGCGTCCTCGACCACGTCGCGCACGAACGATTGGTCGATCTTGAGCTGGTCCAGCGGCAGCCGCTGCAGGTAGCGCAGCGACGAGTAGCCTGTGCCGAAATCGTCCAGCGCGAAGCCCAGGCCATGGGCTCGCAGCGCGGCCATCTTGGCGGCGGTGGTGTCGATGTCTTCGACCAGCAGGCTTTCCGTCAGCTCCAGCTTCAGCAGGCGCGCGTCGGCACGCGTGCGGCCCAGCACGCTGCCGACCTGGGCCACGAAGTCCGGGTGGCGGAACTGCCGCGGGCTGACGTTGACGGCCATGGTCAGTGCCGCGGTCTCGGGGCGGTCGGCCCAGCGCGCGAGCTGGAAACACGCTTCGCGCAGCACCCAGCGGCCCAGCTGCAGGATGAGGCCGGTGTCCTCGGCCAGCGGCACGAACTCGGACGGTGCGATCGCGCCTCGCTGCGGGTGCTGCCAGCGCACCAGGGCTTCCACGCCGGTGACGCGGCCCTCTGCATCGACCTGGGGCTGGTAGTGCAGCGACAGCCCGTCGTGCGCCAGCGCCAGCCGCAAGTCGGCCTCCAGGGCGGCACGCGCGGAGACGGCGGCTTGCAGGTCGGGGTCGAAGAAGCGCAAGGTGTTGCGGCCAGCGGCCTTGGCCTGGTACATGGCGATGTCGGCCTGCTTGAGTAGCTCGCCGATGCTGCAGCCCTGTCCCTTGAACGGCGCGATGCCGATGCTGGACGTGGACACATGCTCGTTGCCGGCCAGCTGGTAGGGCGCGCTCAGCGCCGTGAGGATCTTCTCCCCCACGTGCCGGGCCTGCATGGCCACGTCGCGGTCGTGGGTGCCGAGGTCTTCCAGCATGACCACGAACTCGTCGCCCCCCAGCCGCGCCACGGTGTCGATCTCGCGCACGCAATGCGACAGGCGGTAGGCGACCTGCTCGAGCAGCAGGTCGCCCATGTCGTGACCGAGCGTGTCGTTGAGCATCTTGAAGTTGTCCAAGTCGATGAACAACAGCGCGCCGCCGCGGCCGGTGCGGTGCCCGGCCGCCAAGGCCTGCTGCAGGCGGTCCATCAGCAGCAGGCGGTTCGGTAGTTGCGTCAGCGGATCGTAGAAGGCCAGTTGCTGGATCTCACGCTCGGCCTGCTTGCGCTCGGTGATGTCGGTGTGGATGGCGAGCACGGATTCAGGCTGGCCCTGCTCGTCCCGGACCAGCGTCCAGCGCGCGCCGACTGTGAAGGTCGAGCCGTCGCGGCGCATCTGGACCAGCTCGCCGCTCCATTCGCCGTGCGCGCGCACAGCCTGCGCGGCGTGCTCGAACGCTTCGAGCTCGCCGTACAGCTGGGTCACGCGGAACTCGCCGTCGACCTCGGTGCTGCGCCAGCCGTACAGCCGCTCGGCGCCCTGGTTCCAAAAGCGCACGCGGTGGTCCATGCCGTGCACGACGATGGCGTCCTGCGCCAGGTCCAGCAGCGAGGCCTGGTGGCGCAGCCGGCGGTCCTTGTCCTGGCGCTCGATCTCGGAGGCCGCGCGCGCGGCGAAGATCTGCAAGGTGGAATTGACCACGTCCACATGGGCCGGGCGTGCATCGAACAGCGTGATGAGCACGCCCAGCAACTGGCCGGCCGAATCGTCCAGGCGTACGCCGGCATAGGCCACGGGCCTGAATTCGCCGAGCACGCGCGCCATGGCCGGCGACGGCGCGGCCACCGCGGGCCGGTACCAGCTGGTCCTGGACAGCAGCATCTCGGCCGGCGTGCCGGCCAGCGGCAGCATGAAGTTGCCGACCGACTGGCCGTCCACCACCACGGCGATGGTCTGCACCATGGCCGGGTCCTGGCTGTTGATGCGGCCGATGAACGCCGCGCGCGCGCCGACCGCCTGCGTCATGTGGTGCACGAGCTGCAGGAAGAACGCATCGCCCGTGGCCGCCGACACGGCCACGGCCACCTGCAGCACGGCAGCGTGCAGGCTGCGCTGCTGCTGCTGGGCGCGCAGGTTGCCGATGCCGAAGGCGAGGTTGTTCGCCAGCTCCTGCAGCAAAGCGATCTCGTCGTTGCCGATCTGCACCACGTCGGGCGCGTACAGGTAGAAGAAGCCGAAGGTGCGCTCCTTGTCGCGCAGCGGCAGGCAGGCCACGCCACGAAAGCCGCTGGCCAGGGAGTCCTGCAGCCATGGGGCGAACGACGGGTCCTTAGCGATGTCCTCGACGATCACGAGCTCGCCGCTGCGGACGGTGCGGGCCGCCGGGCCCTGGCCATTGGGGCCGTTCTCGTCCCAGGACATCGCGATGCCCTTCATGAAGTTCGCGTCGTCGCCGGCATGCGCGACCACGTCGATGCTCTTGTCCGCGTCGTCGTGCGCATAGCCGACCCAGGCCATGGCGTAGCCCCCGATCTCCACCGACACGCGGCAGACGCCACGCAGCAGCATGCTCTCGGACTCGGCCCGGATCAGCGTCTCGTTGCAGGCGCTGAGCATGCGCTGCGCGCGGCTCAGGCGCGCGAGTTCGCGGTCGGCCTGCAGGCGCAGCGTGACGTCCGTCATGCCGCCGACCATGCGCCGCACCACGCCCTTGCCGTCGCGGATCAGGAAGCCGCGGCTGCTGACCTGGGCGTAGCTGCCGTCCAGGCGCTGCAGGCGGAAGTCGTCGGCCCAGTTCTCGGCGCTGCCGGCCAGGGCGGCGCCCAGGCGCTGGCGCACACGATCACGCTCCTCGGGGTGGACATGCTCGATCCATGCCTGGCCGCCGCCGAACCAGCCTACGGGGTGGCCGCCCAACAGGGCATGGACGCCCTCGCTCCACCACACGGTGCTGGCGACCAGGTCCCAATCCCAGACCGCGTCCGCCATGGCGCGGATCAGGTGGCGCAAGCGCTCGTCGCTCTGGCGCAGCGCGTCGGATGCCTGCTTGCGCCTGGACACGTCGCGAAAGCGCAGTTCCAGCCCATCGTCGCCCAGCGGCCGCGCATGCAGCTCGATCCATAGCTTCAGATGGACGGCGTAGGCCTCGAAAGCGACGCTGCAGCGTTCCTGCAGGGCCCAGGCGCATTCCGTGGCGAAGACCGATTCCTCCGGCTCGCCGAAGGCGGCGTGCACGGGCTTGCCAGCCAGCGAGGCGACCGAGCGCTGCAACAGCCGCGCAGCCTGCGCGTTGGCGTCCAGCACACAGCCGGCACGGTCCAATGCCATGCAGGCATCTGCCGGTGTCACGCCGATCTGTCCGAACGTCATGGGGGGCCTTGTTCCCTCGGGACCGCCGGTCGCAAGCCGGCCGGCTTTGCGCGCCTGATGTCGACGCATGCGGCTGCGAGTGTAGAGCGGTGTGTCGGCGCGACGGCCGTGGTCCTGATGCTTAGTCACGCTCCCGCTACCGCGTTTCTAATGGAAGCGACTGTGCACAAAAACCATGACTGCATACGATGCCTGCTGATACGCTTGCCGACTTCGCTGGCGCCGTGCGCCACACTTCGACGACAACGCCGTATGCACACCGACCACGACCTTCTATTCCGCCTGTTCGACGGCGATCACCCCTGCGGCCCCGACATGAGTTTCTCGGTCGAGTTCGACACCCTGCGCGAATTGCGGCGAGAGGACGACCCTTCGCTCAACCAGGGCGAGTGGGTGACCGAGCTCAAGCGGGCCGACTGGCCTGGCGTGCTGGCTGCCTGCGAGACGCTGCTGCGCGAGCGCTCGAAGGATCTGCGGGTGGCTGGCTGGTACACCGAGGCGGCCACCCGCCTGCGTGGCTATGCAGGGCTCGCCGATGGCCTCGCGCTGTACGCCGGCCTGGTCCGCGTCGCCTGGGACGGCGTGCATCCGCAGCTGGACGAAGACGACCACGAGTTGCGCATCGGCAGCATCGTCTGGCTGTTGTCGCTGGTGCAGCAGATGAGCGATCGGGTGCCGGTGCTACACGACGGCGTTCTGCGCTTCAGCTTGGCCGACCTGGAAATGATCCGCCAGCGCCTCCCGTCGGGCGACGAGACGGCCCAAGGCCAGTCCACACCCCAGGAGCTGCAACGCGTGCAGCGCAAGACGCCCACGGCCAGTGTCGCGGCTGTGCTGGCCGACGCCCGGCGCGCGTCGCTGGCGCTGGAGCAGCTGCAGGCCGAGGTCGACGCGCGCCTGGGCATGGACGGCCCGGGTTTCGTGGCGGCGCGCGAGGCGCTTGCCGATGCGGTACGGGCGCTGGAACGGCTGCTGCGCGACATGGGTGGCAGCAGCGCGGTGCCGGCAGCAGAGGCGTCCACCCCGGCAGCGGGCGCACAGCCGACGGTGACGACGCACGGCGCTGCACTTGGCGATCGTGCGCAGGCGCTGGCGCAGTTGCGCGAGGTGGCGGAATTCTTTCGCCGTACCGAGCCGCACAGCCCCGTAGCCTACCTGGCCGAGCGGGCCGCAAGCTGGGGCGAGATGCCGCTGCACATCTGGCTGCGTACCGTGATGCAGAGCAATGCCACGCTGGCGCAACTGGAAGAGCTGTTGGGTGTAGCGCCCGCGTCCGCGGACGCGGGGCACTGACCACGCCGCGCTACTGGCCGACGCGCAATTCGATGCGCCGGTTGCGCGCGCGGCCTTCAGGCGTTTCGTTGCTCGCCACGGGGCGGTCCGGCCCCACGCCCGACGTGCTGAAGGCCGATGCCTGCATGCCCTTGCCCACCAGATAGGTCTTCACGCGGTCGGCGCGCGCAGCAGACAGCGCGACGTTGGTCGAGCGTGCCCCCTGCGCGTCGGTGTGGCCAATGATCTCGAAACTGCGGCCGGACAGCTGGCTCAGCACGGGAACGAGCTGGTCCAGCGCCAGTTGGCCGCTGGGCGTGAGATCGCTGCTGCCGGCCTCGAATTCAATGGTGCGGCTGGCCAGGGCCGAATCCACCTGTTCCTGCCCGGCGGCCGCCACGCGCAGGCCATTGCGCACGGTGTAGGTCGGGTTGTTGATCTGGGTGGACAGCGTGCTCACGAGTTGCTGCCGGACGGCTTCGTTCGCCACCTCGCCCTTGATCTCCACCAGATTGCCCTGGATGGCGATCTGCCCGTGGCGCACTTGCTTGAGCTCGGGTGAGAGCATGCGCTGAACCTTCTCGGCCCAGCCCGGCGGCGCCACCAGGTTGGCAACGCCGAGCTGGTCGACCACGCGATCGGCCCCGTACAGCTCGCGTACGCGGGCCAGGATGGCCTGGCGCGCGCCCTCGTCGGGCACCGTGCCAGCGACGACGACCATGCCGGGGCGCGGTGCCGGCATGGCCGCACCCGTGCCACGCGCCGGCACTGCCTGGGCCGCAGCGGCCAGCGGCGCCGCGACGAGCACGGCGGCGATCAGTCGGCGGCGCAGCGCAAGCGTGCGGGGGGCCGCCAGGGCACTGGGGATGGTCATCGACATCAGCTCCCGAGGAAAACTTCTTTGAAAGTGGACATGGCCTGGCGCAACGACAGGTTGCTCTGCGCCAGATAGGTGGACAGCTTGTGCACGGCATAGTCCTGGCCGAGGTGGTCTTCGACCCACTCTGCCTCGCGGATGTCGATGTAAATCTCACGGCTGACCTGCGGGTCCAGCAGCGCATGCAACGTGCGCGGCGACGCTCCGTCGAAGCCGAGCAAGGCCACGGGGGCCTCGCCGCGCCGGGGCTCGGGCAATAGCAGCACCAACTCGAAATCGGCACGGGCGACGAAGCCGCTCAGCAGGTCCAGCCAGAGCGAAGCCACCAGCGGGAGGTATAGGGGGTCGGCCGGCAGTGGCAGCATCAGGCCCTTGGCCAGCGATCGCGCGCCACTGGTGGGCAAGGGTTGCAGCAGCAGGCCCAGGCCCAGCATGAGTTGGCGGATGTCCAGCGCGTGGCCGGCCTGCGCCAGCATCGAGGCCAGCCCCGAGACGGTCTGCATCTCCAGAAAGTCGCGCAGGCTGGCCTGGTAAGCACTGGCCGCACTGTCCACCTCGATCTCGGCGGCCGCCAGTTCCGCCAAGACAGCGGTAGCGTCCGGCGCGGCATGTGCACGCTGCGCCGCCTCGGCAAGGCGCGACCAGCCGCGCCCCAGGGCCAGGGGACAGCAGGAGAGAAATCCCAGCGGCTCGGCAACCTCCAGCCGCGCCGCGGTGATGAAGGGAAAACGCCGGCCGGACGCATCGTGGCTGACCATCAGGTAGCCGACGAGCCCCAGCGTCTTGCGCGGTCCCAGGATGGCCAGGCGCGCAGCGCCAGCCTGGTCGTACAACTCCTTCCAGCGCGGGTCGACCGTCAGCGCTTCGACGCCGGCAGACAGCCAGCGGTCCAGCGTGTCGATCAGGCCTGGTGCGTGGGCGCTGCGCACGAAATCACCGCGCGACGGGAGTTTGCCGAAGTGGACCATGCGTTCGGAGGTCAGCATGGCGTTCTCACGGACGACGGGGCGAGCCGGGCTCGGAGACAGCAGAGGCGGCGCCGGCCGGCGCCGTACGGACCGGGGCTGGTCGGGCCGCGCCGGAGGCACTGGAGGGACTGACCGGCCCAGCTGCGATCTGGCTGGCGCCCTGGACGGGCGCGTCGGAGCCGACCACCAGCGCTGGCAACGCGACGCCACGCAGTCGGTTGCCGGCCACCGCCACCGCAGAGGATGCGCCCCCTGGAGCGACGCCGGTTCTCGGCGCTTCACCAGGCAAGCGCAGCACCTTCAACACCAAGGCCACGCGGTGCGCGCCCTTGGTCCAGGCCAGTTCGATGTTGCCATCGGGCAGCTTGCGACTTTGCGCGCTCTCGAACAAGCGGGTCAGCCCATTCGCGCCGGGTTCGTTCACCAGCTCGACACTGTGGCCCTCGTTGGTCACGCCATGCAGGGACGCTCCGGCCACCCCGCTGGGATTGGGCCAGACCATCTGCATCCACTCCGGCGCCGTGTTGCGGTAGCGCAGGCGCTGGCCATCGATCACCAGCGTGTACTCGGCAAAGCCGGGCGCGCCCTGGGGCTGCACCTGGAACACGGTTTGGTCGGCCACTGCGGCACCGGCTGACGGCCCCGCGGCGCCGGCGCCACCGCTCCCTGCGGCGACCGCTGCGGCATTGGAGCCTTCCAGCGGACTGACCCAGACGCCGAAGCCCTGGGTGAACTCGGACCGCAGGCGAATGCCGATGTCGGCCCAACGCCGCGCTTCGACCGTGTCGCCACGCCGCACGACCAGCGGGCCCAGAGTCTCGCCGGCGTACTTGGCCACCGCGCCATCAGGCCCGAAGACCTTGGCAATCTCGGAGGGGCCGGCTTCCACGCGGGATGCGGCATCGAACGGAAACTTGCTGGCCAGCGTGCGCTGGAACGGGTCGCCCACCTGCGCGACCCAGATGCGGTTCAACTCGATCTCGGCCGGCGGTACGGCCACCGTCATGGCCTGGATCAGAGGACGCACCAGCAAGGGCCGCAGCGCGGCCTTGGCGCTGTCGGTCATGCCGACCAGCATGCGCTCGTCGACATAGCGCAGCGTCTCGGTCAGCTCGGAATCACCGCCTTCGAGGGTCTTGGCGATCAAGGCGCGCGCTCCAGGCCCTGGATCGCCCTGGTTCTTGATCTGGTTGAAGCGCGTGCGCACCTTGGCAAGCGATTGCAGGTACTCGATGACAGGAGGCGCACTGTTGTCCTGCGTCATCATGAGCTGCGCCAGCGGCGCGAACTCGCGGCCGATGGGCCCCAGCGGGATCAAGGCCTTGTCGGCGGACAGCTTGAGGTTCACGTCCACGCGCGCTGGGCCCATGCGCAGCAGGCGCTGTTTGATCCACTCCAGCACGCCTTGCTGTGTGGTGGCGAGCCGGCTGTTGAGCAACGATGGGTTGTCCCAGGATGTCTGGTCGAACAGCTTTTGCAACAGCTTGCGGATGGGCGACTGCTGCGCGTCGCCCAGCCTGTTGAGGCGCTCCACCGCCACATCGAAACTGCTGAACTCGCCGACTGCAACGCCTTGCATGAAGCGCTGCCACTCGGCCACATATTCGGTCTTGTACTGGTCGGTGAGCTTCTTGCGGATCTGCTCAGGGCTGCCTTCCAGCGTGATGTCGTCGGTGGCCCGGGTCTTCAGCACCCAGTCCACACTCTGCATCTCGTTGCTGGCCGCGTCCTTGAAGGCCTGCTCGATGTAGCCGTCCCAGGCTTCGCGCGTGAACGGCCCGGACACGGCGTGGCTTCCGGTCAATGTACCCTTGTCCGCGTCGGCCAGCAGGCCGGCCACGGTGATGGGGCCATAGCGAGTGGCGGCGCGCGCCTTCACGTTGGCATAGACCCGCTCGATGCCGCGCATGCCCTTGACCATCTCGCGCAGGTTCTCGCGCGTCTGGTCGACCAGCGCAAACTGGGTGGACAGCAGTGGGAAGGCCGGATCGCCCACGTTGCTGGTGACGAAGCTGATCAGGTTTTCCGCACTGCGGATCATCTGCTCGCGTGGCATGGTGCCCCGGTTGTCGTCCAGCCAGCCTCGCCAAAAACGCGTGATCTGGTCGGTCAAATGGTTCGGCTCGAGCCGCTCGCGGTCCGCCAGCATCAGGTAGGTCTTGAGCGCGTTGTAGGCCTCGGCCGAATCTTCCGGTGAAGCGTCGACGAAACGCGCGCCCGACAAGGTGCGCCGCGTGCCACTGTCTGCGGACAGCGCTCCCGACCCGGGCGTGCGCGCCATGGGCTTGAGGCGGTCCGGGTGGGCATTGACCTCGCCCAGATAACCCTCGATCGTCTGCACCACTGGCTGCAGCATTACCTGGCGCACACCGTTGAAGTACTCCTCGCGCAGGCGGCGCTCGATCTCGTCTCCCTGGTACAGCCCGAGAGACAGACCCACTGGCGGCGCTGAGCGGTGCTTCGTCAGCTGGACGATGCGGTCCTGCAGCAGTTCCAGCGCTTCCAGCCGCGATGCCAGGTCGCTGCGCTCGGCCTGCAGCTTGACCGCGTAGTCGAGGTCGGCCTGCACGCTGCGCATCAGCTGGCGATTGCCGAGGTAGGCCCAGCTCCAGCCGCCCAGGGCCACGGCCAGGGTCAGCACGCCGACACCCAGCGCTGCGGCACGCCATTGAAGCTTGCGTCTGCTCGCGTACTGCTTGACCAGGTTGCGATCGGCGAAGACCACCTTGCCGAACAGGTCGCGCAGGAAAAAGCCAGCTTCGGAGACCGCCTTGCCAATGCCGTCCTCCCCGCCTGCGGCATGTAGGCCGAAGTGCTGTGCGATCTGCGCGCTGGCCAGGCTGGTCGATGCGCCCTGCTGGACGGCACTCGTGAAATAGAAGCCGCGGAACACCGGGCGGAACTGGTAAGGGTTCTCTTCGAACAACGTGGCCACGAAGGCGCGCAGTGCAGGCTTGACCGCCGCAAATTCCAGCGGGAAGGCCAACACCGCTGGCGCCAGGGGCTGGCCGCGTGCCAGTGACATGCGCGCCAGCGACAGCTCGCGCAGGCCTTCTGCCAACTCGTCGAAACGCGCATCGAAGAGGGCCGGTGCGCTCTGGCCTTCGCCTTGCTCGTACGGCAGCGTCGCGCCCCACACCCGCTCGCGCTCGGAGCGCTCGCTGTCGTCGAAGAACTCGGTGAAGCCGGCAATCAGATCGGCCTTGGTGAGCACCAGGTAGACCGGTGCGACGACCTCGAGTCGCTCCGTCAGTTCCTGCACACGCTGGCGCAGACTCTTGGCTAGTTGGATCGCCTGCTCGGGCCGCCCCTGCGCCAGCTCGGCGGCGCTGGCCGCGATGATGATGCCGTTGATCGGAGCCTTGGGCCGGTGCTTTTTGAGCAGGTCGAGGAAGCCGAGCCACTCACCACGATCCTCCTCGTGCACGGAATAGCGGCCGGCCGTGTCGAGCAGGATGCCCTCGCTCGTGAAGAACCAGTCGCAGTTGCGCGTGCCGCCGATGCCCTGGATGATGTTGCCGCTGCCTGACGCTGCGTCCTGTTCGGCGAAAGGGAAGGTCAGGCCGGACTTCACGATGGCGGTGCTCTTGCCCGCCGCCGGATTGCCGATGACCATGTACCAAGGCAGCTCGTATAGCGCACCGGCTCCCGTGAGTTGACCCAGCTTGGAGTGCTTGATGGTCTTGATGGCCTGCTGCATGCGACCGCGCAACACGGCTTCGGCGCGGCGGCCGTCCGGCGCCGTGGTGGCGCCCTTCGCGGCCTGGTCGTCGATTGCCTGCTCCAGCGCGCGCGCCGCGCGATGGGCCCTGAACTTGCGCACTGCCCACCCCACAACCCAGAGAACTATGGCCGCCGCCAAGGCGATGCCGGCCCACACCACAGCAATCTTCAGCGTTTCGGCGCCAAGAAACAGGAAGGCGGCCAGCGATGCCAGCCCGATCACGGTCAGCACCCGTGTGTCAGAAAAAAAGGTCCAGATGCGGTTCATGCGGCGGTCTTGTCATCGTGCACGGCTTGGTCGGTCGCCGCGGTGGCAGGGTGGGGAGCGGGCGCTGGTGCGGGCCGCGCCAGCAAGGCCAGCCGCCAATGCGGATCGGCCACGCTGAGTGCGGCCCAGGGCCGCTGGGTCTGCGCACAGCGTTGCGCGGCCATCGCCACCGTGAGCAGGGTTGCGACGGGCCCGGTGCGGCCACTCAATTGGCCAGCCATGCACAGGTCTTCGCCGACATCGAGATCGGGCAGCTGTGCCAGCATCGCCCCGTACATCTCGGGTCCACGTGCGCTGTGCTGGTCAGCGTCACTGGCCAGGCCTGCGAGCGTGCCAGCCTCAACACCGGCAGCAGCCAACGACTGGCGCAGCAACTCTTGCGCCAGTTCGGACCCGACGCGTCCGGCCGCGTCGACCGCTTTGTCACGCCGCCCAATCGCTGCGCGGTGCAGATGAGGCGCGAACGGTGCATCGGCCTTGGCCGGTGGCCAGTGCGCGCCGGCCAGCACCAACACGGCCGCGCCTTCGCCGGGAATGCAGCCCTTAGGTTGGGTCGCGCAGAACAATGCGCCTGCTTCTTCCAGCCTCTCGATGCTCGCGGCATCCAGATCGCTGTGGCATGCCGCGAGCAGGACCAGATCGTCCTGCTCTTCACGCGCCATGGCAGCGAGTAGCCGATCGGCTTCCAGCCAGAGTTCCGGACCGCTACCTGCCGTTGTCGCGTGCAGCAACCATGCGTCGGGAGCGACCACGCCTTCGGCATGCGTGCGCAGCCAGGTGTCGAGCCAGGCTTGCAGTAACGCGCGTTGCGCTTCGGAGGTGCCGGCAGGCCAGGCCACCAGCACACGCACACGCGTGCGCACGGCTGCCGCTGTGTGGCGGAGCGTCTCCGCGGGCCGGCCCAGTCGCTCCGGCCATGCCGCCAGCGCATCGATGGTTGGCTCCAGCTGTGTGGTCAGCAGCGCCAATGCCCGAAACGTCGCGTCGTCCAGCGATGCGGCCACGGATGCCGGCCCGACGAGCCCGGCCTGCAGCGATTCCAGCTCCTGTGCAAGTGAGGCCGCGTCGACCTCCCCGACACGCGCAACCAGGACGGGCAGGCCTTGTGCATCGTGGAGTTCGGTATCGAGCACCGGCCGCGGTGCGCCGGCCTGCGCAGCTTGCAGTACATCGTCCACCGTGCCGCCCGCACCACTGACCGCGTGCGCAAGCAACAGCTGCACCCTGTCGTGGCCGGCTTCTGCGGAGGTGGGGGTCGACGTCGCCGCGCTGGGGAGGTCCGAGCGCGCGCTGGCGGTAGCCGTGCGCGTCGACACTCCACGCAAGGCCCAGGCCGACGCGACGCCCAGCACAAACACCGTGACCGGCAGCGCGCCCAGATAGAGGAGGATGTCTTGGGGCGACATGTCGCGCTGCGTGGCTTGCCAATGCCACAGCACGCCCACCCAGACCAGGCAGGTGATCGCAACGAACAGGCCAAGGCCGCGGAGTAGTTGCATCGGTGGAGCGTGTGGCTGGACGCCTGGGGCTGCGACGCACCCGGCGGACCTGCATCAGTCGGTGGTCACCGCCTGGCTGGAGATCAGCGTGGCACCGCAAGCCGTCACGTCGCCATGGCGGGCAGCAGCCTGGCCGTCGATGATGCAGGTGGCGTCGCCGGACGCGATCACGGTGATCTTGCCGTGGCCTTTTTTAGGGCAGGTGACCTTGTCGCCCACGCGCGCGATGGCCCGGCTTCCGGTATCGGTGGCGGGCGCACCCGCGATCACCACACCGCCATGGCTGGTCTTGTCGCCAATGACAATGAAAGGTCGGGTCATATTTCGGTTCTTTCGTAGTGCAAGGGTTGGCTGGCACGGCCGCCGTTCACGGTGGGGCCGCCCGCGTGGGCGTGGCGCCGCGAAGGACGCCGGAGCGCCGCAGCTCGACGTGGCCGAGATCCTTCAAGCTACGCCAGCTGCCGCCCCAGACCAGGCCGGCGGATTGGGCAACGGCGCCGTACAGGTCATAGCCACGGGCGGCGCGCGGGTCCTTCTCGCTGATGACGATGCGGCCATCGATCACGAAGGCACAGTCGGCGGCGAGTCCGTACTGGTGCCTGAAGGCACGCCGGTACCAAGAGGCGCGACCAGCCTGCTGTCGCTGCGACTGGAATTGACGTCTCCGCAGGCCACGTGGGCGAGCCTCGGCAGCGACGCCATTCGCTTGCACCTGGACGGCGAGGCCTCGCAGGTGGCGGCACTGCGTGAAGCCATCTTTGGCCGCACGCGCGGCGTGCTGCTCCAGACGGCGCCGTACGGGCCCTGGCGCAGCGCACCTGACGCGCTGGCACGCGAGGTCGGCTTTGCCGACGAAGAAGCGCTGATCGATTTCGATGCGCGCTCGCATCCGGCCTACCGGTTGCTGACCGAATACTTTGCCTTCCCGGACAAGTTCAACTTCATCGACCTGCCGCTGCCCGGCAGCTTGCACGACAGCAACTCGACCAGCATCACCCTGCACTACGCGATGGATGGCGTGCGCGCGGACTCAGACGAAGCCCGCTTGCTGGAGACGGTTTCCGAGCGCAATCTGTTGACCGGTTGCACCCCGGTCGTCAACCTGTTCTCGCAACGGGCCGACCCCATTCGCGTCACGCACCAGACGCCGTCTTATCCAGTATTGCCGGATGGCCGGCGCGCGTTCGGGCATGAGGTGTATTCCATCGATCGGGTGTACCGCGTGCGGCAGACACCCCAGGGCGAGCAGATCGACGCGTTCCAGCCCTTCTACTCGCTGCAGCACGACCAACTGCTGGCTGAGGGCGAGGCCGGCGGCCGCTACTGGCATGCGCACCGTGACGAAGCCATCGCCCAGGCCAGCCCTGGCTACGAGACCGAGTTGTCCATCGTCGACATCGACTTCGACCCGGCCGCCCCGCAAACCGACACGCTGTCCCTGGAGGTCACTGCGACCAACCGGGATCTTCCGACCATGCTGCAAGCCGGCACCGCCGGTGGCGATCTGTTCCTCCAGGGCGGCAGCCTGGCGAAGGAGATCCGACTCCTGCGTCGCCCCACGGCC
Organism: Pseudorhodoferax sp. Leaf267; assembly: GCF_001422405.1. Classification (GTDB taxonomy): domain Bacteria; phylum Pseudomonadota; class Gammaproteobacteria; order Burkholderiales; family Burkholderiaceae_C; genus Pseudorhodoferax. Next base: position 173,721 of record NZ_LMMV01000025.1, on the reverse strand, counting down.
AGCCACCGCTTCGACCGTGGCCGCGGCGCGTTGTGGCGGTTGATTTCGCATTTGTCGGTCAATCATCTGTCGCTGTCGGGCGGCGGCATCGACGCGCTGAAAGAGCTGCTGCGCCTGTACGACCTGCCGCGCAGCCCCATTAACCGCCGCGTGCTCGATGGCCTGGTTGCCATCGAGTACCGGCCCGCCAGCGCCTGCCTACCCGGCGACCCGTTCCCCGCGTTCGTGCGCGGCGTGGAGGTCAGCCTGACGGTCGACGACCAACATTTCGCCGGCATCGGCCTGCGCCTGTTCGCCCAGGTCATGGACCACTTTTACGGCCTCTACGTCCACGCCAACAGCTTCGTTCAGCTGAAAATCGTGTCGGCCCGCACCCACGAGGAGCTTCTCGCATGTCCACGCCGCAGCGGCCAGAGCCCGTTGCTGTAGTCGCGCAGCTGCTCGACGATCCGTACCGCTTCGGCTTCTTCCAGGCGGTGCGGTTGCTGCAGCGCTGGCTGCAGCAGGGCCAGGGGCTGGACGCAGCCCAGGTCCTGCGCCAGCGCATCGGCTTTCGCAACAGCCTCTCCCTGGCGTTCGCTCCGAGCGAGATTGCGGCACTGAAGCTGTTGCACAACGCACCGGCGCATGACCAAGCGAACGCACCTGCCGCCGGCACCGACCCGCGTCGGCCTGACGCCGCTGCGGTGCAACGCATCGAGTTGACACCGGCGTTCTTCGGCCTGCTCGGTGCCGGAGGCGCGCTGCCCACGCACTACACCGAGCAACTGGCCGAACGCGAAGCTGGGCAGCGTGGCCCTGACCGCGACGCCCCGCGCGCTTTCTACGACATCTTCCTGCACAGGGCCACGGTTCTGTTCTACGAGGCCTGGCGCAAGCATCGCCTGCCCGTGCAGTTCGAGGCCGACCGTCGGAACCGCTACCTGCCGTTGATGCTGTCGATGGCCGGCCTCGGCCACCGGGGCCTGCGCGACCGGCTGCGCGCGCGCGATGGCGGCGTGTCCGACGACGCCGTGGCCTTCTATGCTGCGACGCTGCAACGCCGCCCGGTCTCCGCCGTAGCGCTGCAGCGCGTTTTGCAGCACTACTTCGACGTGCCCGTTCGTCTGGACAACTTCATTGGCCGCTGGTTCACGCTGCCCGAGGACAACCGCTCGCAGCTCGGCCTGGCCAACATGCGGCTCGGCCACGACCTGATCATGGGCGACCGCGTCTGGCAGCGTGACCTGCGGCTGCGCTTGCACTTCGGCCCCCTGCCATGGCGCAACTTCGAACGTTTCCTGCCAGGCGGTCCAGCCGCCATCGCATTGAAAGAGCTGCTGGCCTTGCTGACCGGCACCACGCTGGAGTACGAGGTCCGGCTGACGCTGCGAGCCGCCGAAGTCAAGGGCTCGCGGCTCGACAGCGGAGCACCACGCCTGGGCTGGAACAGCTTTCTGCTGACGCGCGCCAGCCTGACCGACCGCTCCGACGCCGGCTATGACCTTCTGGCCCTGACCTGATCCACCGACCACCTCCCGGGGCTTCGCTCCGAACGATCCACGCTCCATGGCCCACCATCTCAAGACATTGATCGGCAAGCTCAACGACACCACACGCCGCGCGGCCGAGCGCGCCGCCAGCCTCTGCATGGCCAACGGCCACTACGAGGTCGACCTGGAGCACCTGTTCCTGGCCCTGCTGGAGCAACCGCAGAGCGACTTCGTCCTGCTGTGCCGTCGTTTCGGCATCTCTGCCGATGCGTTGCAGAGCGACCTGCAAGCAGAGATCGGCCGCTTCAAGAACGGCAACACACGCACCCCGGTCTTCAGCCCGCATCTGCCCACGCTGCTCGAGCATGCGTGGCTGACACCGAGATCCGCCAGACCATTGACATCTTGATGCGCCGCCGCCAGAACAACCCCATCCTCACCGGCGAAGCCGGTGTGGGCAAGACCGCGGTGGTCGAAGGCCTGGCGCTGCGCATCGCAGCCGGTGATGTACCGCCGCCGCTGCAGGGCGTGGCGCTGCATGTGCTCGACATGGGCCTGCTGCAGGCCGGCGCCAGCGTCAAAGGCGAATTCGAGAACCGCCTGAAGAACGTCATCGACGAGGTCAAGAAGAGCGCGCATCCCATCGTCCTGTTCATCGACGAAGCGCACACCATGATCGGCGCCGGTGGCCAGGCTGGCCAGAACGACGCAGCCAACCTGCTCAAGCCAGCGTTGGCGCGTGGCGAGCTGCGCACCGTGGCCGCCACGACGTGGAGCGAATACAAGAAGTATTTCGAGAAGGACGCTGCGCTGGCCCGCCGTTTCCAGGTCGTCAAGGTCGAAGAGCCCAGCGAAGCGCTGGCCGCCGCCATGGTGCGCGGCATGGCCCCACTGATGGAGAAGCACTTCAACGTGCGCATCTTCGACGAAGCCATCACCGAGGCCGTGCGCCTGTCGGCCCGCTACATCAGCGGGCGCCAGTTGCCCGACAAGTGCATCAGCGTGCTGGACACGGCCTGTGCCAAGGTTGCGTTAGGCCAGGCTACTTTCGGTACTGATGCGTTCCGCGGCACTGGCGCCGCATTCGGAGTCAGGCCGGAGCCCTCACATGTAGCCATCGTGCTGGTGCAGCCCGGTAGCGCCACGGTGGCCATGCTGTTCAGCAGGCATTCGGATCGCTTGCTCCTCCGGCTTACAGGGCGTCGCATCGACAGTCTGGCGGCTGCCCTCGGGCAAGAGCGTCGATGACATCAAGCGCGGCGGTGACTCGCTGCTCCAGGCGGCCAGCAGTTCGTGCCATGACACGCTGCAGCGGACCGCCCTTCGGCCGGCCGCTGATCAGCGTCGTCCTGCTCGACGAAGTCGAGAAGGCCCACCCCGACGTGCTCGAGCTGTTCTTCCAGGTGTTCGACAAAGGCGTGCTGGACGATGCCGAGGGCCGCGAGATCGATTTGCGCAACTGCACCATCATCCTGACCAGCAACGTCGGCTCCGCGCAGATCATGCAGGCCTGCCTGAACAAGGCACCGGCCGAGCTGCCCGCGCCGGACGCGCTGCTGCAGGCGCTGCGCCCGGCCCTGTACAAGAGCTTCAAGCCCGCCTTCCTGGGCCGCCTGCAGGTCGTGCCCTACTACGCGGTGGGCGACGCTGTGCTGCAAAGCATCATCCGCCTGAAGCTGGACCGCATCGCCGCGCGGGTGGCGGCCACCCTTTACGGACTGGCCCGATCGCACGGCACTGCCTTCGTCCTCGTCGATCGTTTTGCCGAAGTGCCGCTGCAGGACGCCATCGACGCCTCGGGCGTTCCCGCAAAGCCTGACTGGCTGCCTTTGCACGACAAACTGTTCGACGAGGAACCGCAACGCTCCCCGGCCCTGCTGGCACTGCACCACCAGCAGCCTGGCCACATGGCGCTGCTCGACCGTAGCGTCGCGCTGGCCATCGCCCAGGCTCAAACGCCCGACAGCTTGCGCAGCCTATGCGGGTGGCTGTTCGTCGAGGGCGACACGCGCTTGCTGCAGCACACCCTGCGCCAACGCCTACAGGCTTCAGCCACGAGTGCGTGAGCATTGCGGTGGACTGGGCAATCTCGGGCCAGTACGTCACGCGACTGCTCGACCAAGCCGCTGTCTTTCGGGGCTACCCGCTGGCTGTGCGCACCGACAACGGCCCGGAGTTCACCAGTCGTGCCTTCATGGGCTGGGCCAGCACGCATGGCATCCGTCACATCCTGATCGAGCCGGGACGACCCATGCAGAACGGCTACATCGAGAGCTTCAACGGCAAGTTCAGGGACGAGTGCCTCAACGAACAATGGTTCGAGACGCTGCAGCAGGCCCGATCGGCCATCACGCTCTGGCGCCAAGACTACAACGAGGTGAGGCCGCACAGCAGTTGCGGGCGAATGCCGCCAGCGAAGTTCGCCCAGCTGCATCGCCAGCGCGCTGGCGATGCAGCTCGAGCCAGCTCATCAACGTAATAGTCCGACGTGGGCCGTCCTTGCCTGACCGCGGGATGACGGCAAGCATCTGCCTCTGATCGCAGACCCGCTTGGAGGTGTGCGCTTACGGGAGACGCCGGCAGTTCGCAGCCCGCTGTCTTGCTGCCGATCCAAGTGACGCCAGTAGTTGATGTCCAGGCACAAGAGCCGTCGCCGGCAACTGCACCGCCGTCGAGGCCGCCAGCGCGCGGTGGCGTCATCGAACTCGAGATCGCAGGGGTCCAGCTGCGCCTGAGCGGCCCGGTGGACGAGGACAGTCTGCGCAGCGTGCTGCGCGCGCTGCGCCACAGCGCGTGATCGGCCCACGCGCGGGCACCCGGGTCTGGCTTGCCGCCGGTGTGACGGACATGCGTTGCGGCATGGACTCGCTGGCCGCGAAGGTGCAGACCGTTCTGGCCGAAGACGCCTTCAGCGGCCACGTCTTCGTGTTCCGTGGACGNGACGGACATGCGTTGCGGCATGGACTCGCTGGCCGCGAAGGTGCAGACCGTTCTGGCCGAAGACGCCTTCAGCGGCCACGTCTTCGTGTTCCGTGGACGGCGCGGCGACCTGGTCAAGCTGCTGTGGAGCGACGGCGACGGCATGTGCCTGCTGGCCAAGCGGCTGGAGCGTGGCCGCTTCGTATGGCCACAGGCGCAATCGGGCGCGATCAGCCTGAGCGCGGCGCAGCTGTCGATGCTGCTGGAGGGCATCGACTGGCGCAGGCCCGAGCGCACCTGGCAGCCGCGGGCTGCGGCATAGCACTGCGCTGCGCGTTGACAGGACAACTCCCGTTGTAGCCACCCATCGCGCCCGGCACAGTCGTGCCCATGACCTCGCAAGAACTGCTTGCCCTGAACGCCGTGCTCAGCGGCGAAGTGCAGCGCTCGCAGGAGGCCTTGAAGATCGCGCTGCTGACGGTCGAGAAGCTCAAGGTCGAGTTGGCCTACCTGCGCCGCATGAAGTACGGCCGCTCCAGCGAGCAGCTTGCGCACGCGCAGCTCGACCTCGTGGGTGGCCAGCTCGCGCAACCTGCCGCCACGTCCGCTGAGCCCGTGTCTGGCGGTGAATGCGCACAGGGCAACKTCACGCCCATCGAGCAAGGCCGTCGCAAGAGGCAAGCGCGCGAGCAGGCCAGCGCCCGAGATCTCCCGGAGCACTTGCCACGGCGCACCGTGCAGCACACGCCGCAGGACGGCTGCARCTGCCAGGGCTGCGGTCAAGGCCTTCGGCAGATCGGCCAGGACGTCTCGGAGGTCCTGGATTACGAGCCAGGCCGCTTCCACGTCGTGCGCCACGTTCGCCCCAGGCTGGCTTGCAAACGTTGCAGCACGATCGTGCAGGCGCCGGCGCCAAGCCGTCCCATTGACCGCTGCCTGGCCGGCACCGGCCTGCTCACGCACGTGCTGGTCAGCAAGTATTGCGACCACACACCTTTGTACCGCCTGTGCCAGATCTACGGCCGCGAAGGCGTGCCGCTGCAGCGCTCGACCCTGGCCGACTGGGTAGCGCAGGCGGCCCGCTTGCTGAGCCCGCTGGCCCAAGCGATCGGCCTCTACGTGTTGGCGGCCGAGAAGGTCCACGGCGACGACACGCCGATCCGCGTGCTCGGCGGCGCCGGCGCGAAGGCTCGCACAGGACGCCTGTGGGTATACGTACGCGACGACCGAGCGAGCGGCGACGCGTCACCGCCGGCGGTCTGGTTCCAATACTCGGCCGACCGCAAGGGCGAGCATCCGGTGCGCCACTTGAAGGACTTCAGCGGCATCCTGCAAGCCGATGCCTTCGCTGGCTACCACGCGCTGTACGAGAGCGGCAGGGTCGTGGAAGCAGCGTGCTGGAGCCATGCACGCAGAAAGATGTGGGACATCCACGAACGCCAGCACAAGCTGGCCGGAACGCTGGCACACCAGGCACTGCAGCGCATCGGCGTGATCTTCCAGATCGAGGCGCAGATCCGTGGCAAGACGGCACCGGAGCGATGGCGGGCCCGTCAGGAGCAAACGCGACCAGCTCTACAAGAGCTCAGGGCRTGGTTGAACGCGACACTGGCACAGGTCTCGGCGAAGTCGCCCGTGGCGATGGCGATCGGCTACATGCTGAGCAACTGGACCGCGCTCACGCGCTTCGTTGACGACGGCCGCATCGAGRCGCACAACAACGCGGCGGAGCGTGCGTTGAGAGGCGTCGCGATCGGACGCAAGAACTTCCTGCACCTTGGCTCCGATGCCGGTGGGCGCAGCGCGGCGGTGATCTACAGCCTGATCGGCTCGGCCAAGCTGTGCGGCGTCGACCCGCAAGCCTACCTGTGCCACGTGCTCGATCGATGCCGGTGGGCGCAGCGCGGCGGTGATCTACAGCCTGATCGGCTCGGCCAAGCTGTGCGGCGTCGACCCGCAAGCCTACCTGTGCCACGTGCTCGATCGCATTGCCGACCACCCCAGCAACCGCCTGGACGAACTCCTGCCGTGGGCGGTGCGACGCAACTGGGCCAAAGCGAGCACGCGGCTGAGCCAGCCTCCCAGCAGGCCGCCTGAAGGCGGTGCGCGCTTCGAGCGCTGGGCACAATGAGCCCATGCGCGTCAAGCTCATCGAAGACCTCCCCATGGCGACCAGCGCCGAGCTGTACCAGCTCAGCTGGGTCATCGAGCAACTGTTGGCCGATCCGCGGCGCATCGTGCAGGCGCGCCAGCAGCTGCACCTGGGCCAGATGGTTCAGTTCTGGGAATGGGGCACTGGAAAGCTGCGCCCGGCCCGAATCGTGTCCATGAANCATCGTGCAGGCGCGCCAGCAGCTGCACCTGGGCCAGATGGTTCAGTTCTGGGAATGGGGCACTGGAAAGCTGCGCCCGGCCCGAATCGTGTCCATGAAGGACAGCCAGGTCACGCTGCTGGACGAGCAGAGCCAGCACCGCATCAGCGTCTCGTACGCGGCAATCGTGCTRGGTCAGGAACAGGCAGCGGCAAGCGGCTCGCATACGCCCGGTTCAACAGCCAGCGCACCGCTGCAGCCGCCTCCCGAAGTCCACCGAAAGGAGGACTTCCGCGTCGGTCAGAAGGTCAGCTTCTCTGACCAGAGCCTGAAGCGGCACGTCGGCCAGATCACGCGCATCAACCAGCGCACCGCGACCGTTCACTGCGACGGCCGGGCATGGCGGATCTCCTTCGCGCTGCTCCAGCACGTCGTCGACGTGACTGCCTGACGTTCATCGCCGTCGCCGAGGATGGCACTGGGCGGACTATTACCTTGGGCATGGCGGATCTCCTTCGCGCTGCTCCAGCACGTCGTCGACGTGACTGCCTGACGTTCATCGCCGTCGCCGAGGATGGCACTGGGCGGACTATTACTCATCAACCACAGAGATCAATTAATCTTGCAACCCGGACTTCCTCGTTATGAACGGTACGGCAGAAGGGGGCAGGTCAGACACATCAGCCCAACGGTCAAGGCCAGCACTGCAGCTCATACAGGCGGGCACATCGGGGGCACAAGATGGGCACAGGTCACCCAGAAACGACGAAGCCCGCATTAAGCGGGCTTCGTAAGTGACTGTGACCAATCACTTTATTTGGTTGCGCGAGCAAGATTTGAACTTGCGACCTTTGGGTTATGAGCCCAACGAGCTACCAGGCTGCTCCATCGCGCGACAAGACAGTTAGTATAGCAGCTTTTAAGCCTTGGATTCGTCAGCTGCTTCGGTTTCTACAACTTCTGGCCGATCCACCAGCTCGACCAGTGCCATAGGGGCGTTGTCGCCCACACGGAAGCCCATCTTCAAGATCCGGGTGTAGCCGCCCGGACGCGCCTTGAAGCGCGGGCCCAGGTCGTTGAACAGCTTGGTGACGCTGTCGCGGCTGCGCAGACGGTCGAAGGCCAGGCGGCGGTTTGCGACCGTGGCTTCCTTGGCCAGCGTGATCATGGGCTCGACGACCCGGCGCAGTTCCTTGGCCTTAGGGACCGTGGTCTTGATGACTTCGTGCTCGATGAGCGAATTCATCATGTTGCGCAGCATCGCCAGGCGGTGCGAGCTGGTGCGGTTGAGTTTGCGGAGTCCGTGTCCGTGACGCATGGTGCTTTTCCTTTAGCTTATTAAAAGGATGGCCGTATCAGGTACCACCCGTGCACATTCCCGCCGCAGCGGGTTCTTCAAAATGTCAGCGCTTGTCCAGACCTGCGGGCGGCCAGCTTTCCAGCTTCATGCCCAGGGTCAGCCCACGCGAAGCCAGCACTTCCTTGATTTCGTTCAAGGATTTGCGGCCGAGGTTCGGCGTCTTCAACAACTCGTTCTCGGTGCGCTGAATCAGGTCGCCGATGTAGTAGATGTTCTCGGCCTTCAGGCAGTTGGCCGAGCGCACCGTCAGTTCGAGTTCGTCGACAGGACGCAGCAGGATGGGATCGAACTGCGCATTGCCGCGCGGTGCGGGTGCGTCGAACGCTGCCAGCTCGCTGCCTTCCAGCTGTGCGAACACGGCCAGCTGTTCGACCAGGATCTTGGCCGATGCACGCACGGCATCTTCTGCAGTGATCGCACCGTTGGTCTCGATCTCGACAACCAGCTTGTCCAGGTCGGTGCGCTGTTCGACGCGGGCGCTTTCGACCGTGTAGCTCACGCGCTTGACAGGCGAGAACGAGGCGTCCAGCACGATGCGGCCGATCGACTTGGTCTGCTCGTCGCCATGGCGGCGCATGCTGCCCGGCACATAGCCGCGGCCCTTTTCGACCTTGATCTGCATGTCCAGCTTGCCGCCTTGCGACAGCGTAGCGATGACATGCTCAGGGTTGATGATCTCGACGTCGTGCGGCGTCTGGATGTCGGCCGCCGTGACCACGCCTTCGCCGTCCTTGCGCAGGCTCAGCGTGACCTCGTCACGGTTATGCAGCTTGAACACCACGCCCTTGAGGTTCAACAGGATGTTGACCACATCCTCTTGCACACCGTCGATGGACGAGTACTCGTGCAGCACGCCGGCGATCGTGACTTCGGTTGCCGAATAGCCCACCATCGACGACAGCAGGACCCGGCGCAGCGCGTTGCCCAGCGTGTGACCATAGCCGCGCTCGAACGGCTCCAGAGCGACCTTGGCCCGGTTCAGGCCCAGTTGCTCGACATTGATGGCTTTGGGTTTCAGCAAATTCGTTTGCATGCAGCTTCCTCTCAATACCCCCAGCTCGTTACACCGGTAAGGCTGGTGAAGTGCCTGGGCCGCAGTGCCCTGATGGCCCAGGAATGAAATCAGTCGATATTCGACTTAGCGCGAGTACAACTCGACGATCAACGATTCGTTGATGTCGGCGCCGAACTCGTCGCGGTCAGGAACCTTCTTGAAGGTACCTTCAGCCTTGTCCAGGCTGACTTCCACCCACGCCGGGATGCCGACCTGCTGGGCCAACTGCAGCGCTTCGACGATGCGGTTCTGCTTCTTGGACTTGTCGCGCACAGCCACGACGTCGCCGGTCTTGACCATGTACGACGGGATGTTGACGCTCTGGCCGTTGACCGTGATCGCCTTGTGCGACACCAGTTGGCGTGCTTCGGCGCGGGTCGAGCCGAAGCCCATGCGGTAGACGACGTTGTCCAGGCGCGATTCCAGCAGGAACAGCAGGTTGGCGCCGGTGTTGCCACGGCGACGGTCGGCTTCCTCGAAGTAGCGGCGGAACTGCTTTTCCAGCACGCCGTACATGCGCTTGACCTTCTGCTTTTCACGCAGTTGCAGGCCGAAGTCGGAGGTGCGCGAACCAGAGGTGCGGCCGTGCTGACCCGGCTTGGAGTCGAACTTCGCCTTGTCGCTGATCGAGCGGCGGGCGCTCTTCAGGAACAGGTCGGTGCCTTCGCGGCGGGAAAGTTTGGCCTTGGGGCCGAGGTAGCGTGCCACTTGGTGTCCTTTATCTCTGCTGCCATGGCATGCGCCATGGGAGCCGCCGGTCAGTGGCCGGCGGCGGTGGGCTTAGTTGTGAAAACGAAAAACTCAGATGCGGCGGCGCTTTTGCGGGCGGCAGCCGTTGTGCGGAACCGGCGTCACGTCGGAGATCGACGTGATGCGGATGCCCAGGGCGCCCAGGGCGCGCACGGACGATTCGCGGCCAGGCCCGGGGCCCTTGATCTCGACGTCCAGGTTCTTGATGCCTTGTTCGATCGCGGCACGGCCAGCGACTTCGGAGGCCACCTGGGCAGCAAACGGCGTCGACTTGCGCGAGCCCTTGAAGCCTTGACCACCCGACGAGGCCCAGGACAGAGCGTTGCCCTGGCGGTCCGTGATCGTGATGATCGTGTTGTTGAACGACGCGTGCACGTGCGCAACACCGTCGGAGACGTTCTTGCGGACCTTCTTGCGCACGCGTTGCGCGGCGTTGTTCGACGGTTGCTTAGCCATGGTGTTCTCTCAATCTCTTTACTTCTTCAGGGCCTGGGCGGCCTTGCGCGGACCCTTGCGGGTACGGGCGTTGGTGCGCGTACGCTGGCCACGCATGGGCAGGCCACGGCGATGGCGGAAACCGCGGTAGCAGCCGATGTCCATCAAACGCTTGATGTTCATCGTGGTTTCGCGGCGCAGATCGCCTTCGATCGTGAACTGGGCGATCTGGTCGCGCAGCTTCTCCAGGTCGCCGTCGGTCAGGTCCTTGACCTTCTTCGAGTAAGCGATGCCAGTGGCTTCGCAGATCTGGCGCGCACGCGTGCGGCCGATTCCGAAGATAGCGGTCAGGCCGATCTCAGCGTGCTGATGCGGCGGAATGTTGATACCAGCAATACGTGCCATAACGTCCTCTTGTAACTCTCGCTTAGCCTTGGCGCTGCTTGTGACGCGGATCGGTGCAGATCACACGAACCACACCCTTGCGGCGGATGACTTTGCAGTTGCGGCAAATTGCCTTGACCGAAGCCGAAACTCTCATAACTCTCTCCTAAAACTGTTTAACCGTTTCAACCCACGCCATGTGGGTGACATGTCAATCTCAACCGCCCTTGAAGTTGGCCTTCTTGAGCAAGGACTCGTACTGCTGCGACATCATGTAGTTCTGTACCTGGGCCATGAAGTCCATGGTCACCACCACGATGATCAGCAAGGACGTGCCACCGAAATAGAACGGCACGTTGTACTTGAGAATCAGAAATTCCGGCAGCAGGCAGACGAAGGTGATGTAGATCGCGCCCGCCAAGGTCAGCCGCAACAGGATCTTGTCGATGTAGCGTGCGGTCTGCTCACCCGGGCGGATGCCTGGAATGAACGCGCCGCTCTTCTTCAGGTTGTCCGCTGTCTCACGGCTGTTGAACACCAACGCTGTGTAGAAGAAACAGAAGAAGATGATCGCCGCAGCGTAGAACATCACATAGATCGGCTGGCCGGGGCTCAGCATGCCTGCGATGTCCTTGAGCCAGCGCATGGAGTCGCCGGAACTGACCCAGCTCACCACCGTTGCCGGCAGCAGGATGATAGACGACGCGAAGATCGGCGGGATCACGCCAGCCATGTTCAGCTTGAGCGGCAGGTGCGAGGACTGGCCCCCGTATACCTTGTTGCCCACCTGACGGCGTGCGTAGTTCACCAGGATCTTGCGCTGCCCGCGCTCCACGAACACCACGAAGTAGGTCACCAGGGCAACCACGATCACGATCAGCAGGGCCACGATGATGCTCATCGCACCGGTGCGCACCAACTCCAGCAGACCACCGATGGAGCCGGGCAGGCCCGCGGCGATGCCGGCGAAGATCAGGATCGAGATGCCGTTGCCCAGACCACGCTCGGTGATCTGCTCACCCAGCCACATCAGGAACATGGTGCCCGCCGTCAGGCTCACCACCGCCGTCATGCGGAAGCCGAAGCCCGGAGAAATCACCAGGCCTGCCGAGCTCTCGAGTGCGATCGCGATCGACAGCGACTGGAACAGCGCCAGGCCCAGCGTCCCGTAGCGCGTGTACTGCGTGATCTTGCGACGACCTGCCTCGCCTTCCTTCTTCATCTGCTCGAAGGTCGGCACGACGTAGGTCATCAACTGCATGATGATCGACGCCGAGATGTACGGCATGATGCCCAACGCGAACACGGTGAAGCGCGACAAAGCGCCACCCGAGAACATGTTGAACAGGCTCAGGATGCCGCCCTGCTGGCCGCTGAACAACTGCTGCAGCTGCTCGGGGTTGATGCCGGGCACGGGGATATGGGCCCCGGCACGGTAGACCACGAGCGCGAGCAACAGAAAGACCAGCCGGCGACGCAGGTCGCCGAACTTGCCGGTCTTTGCAATATTGGCTGCGTTAGTGGCCACCGGGCAGATCCTTGTTCACGACCGCGTTCAGGCCAGGCTGCCGCCGGCTGCTTCGATCGCAGCCTTGGCACCTGAGGTGGCGCCGATGCCCGTCAGCTTGACGGCACGTGCCAGCTTGCCCGTGTTGATGACCTTGACGACCTTGGCCAGCTGGCCAACCAGGCCGGCTTGCTTCAGCGTCAGGATGTCCACTTCGGCCGCGTCCAGCAGCTCGAGCGACGTCAGCGTGACCTCGGCGTTGAACTGCAGCAGGTGCGACTTGAAGCCACGCTTGGGCAGGCGACGCTGCATGGGCATTTGACCGCCCTCGAAGCCCACCTTGTGGTAGCCACCGGCGCGCGACTTCTGACCCTTGTGACCACGGCCTGCGGTCTTGCCCAGGCCGGAGCCGATGCCACGGCCGACACGGCGCTTGGCGTGCTTGGCGCCTGCGGCCGGCTGGATGCCATTGAGTTCCATCATCGACCTCTCAGAGAACCTTGACCAGGTAGCTGATCTTGTTGATCATGCCGCGCACTTCGGCCGTGTCCTGCAGTTCACGCACGCCGTTGAGCTTGCGCAGACCGAGACCACGCACGGTGGCGCGGTGCGATTCCTTGGTGCCAATGGGGCTGCGCACCAGTTGCACCTTGACGGTTTGTTGGGTAGTCATATCAGTCCCTTGCTCAGCCGAGGATCTCTTCGACCGTCTTGCCGCGCTTGGCGGCAATTTCTGCCGGCGTGGTGGAGTTGCGCAGCGCATCCAGCGTTGCACGCACCATGTTGTACGGGTTGGACGAGCCGTGGCTCTTGGCCACGACGTCGGTCACGCCCAGGACTTCGAACACCGCGCGCATCGGGCCGCCGGCAATGATGCCAGTACCCTTGGGCGCCGGCGCCATCATGACGTTGGCCGCGCCGTGGTGACCGTACACCTTGTGGAACACGGTGCCGTTCTTCAGCGTGACCTTGACCATGTTGCGACGGGCTTCTTCCATCGCCTTTTGCACGGCTGCCGGCACTTCCTTGGACTTGCCCTTGCCCATGCCGACGCGGCCATCGCCGTCGCCGACCACGGTCAACGCGGCGAAACCGAGGATACGGCCACCCTTGACCACCTTGGTCACGCGGTTGACCGCGATCATCTTCTCGCGCAGGCCGTCCTCAGGCCCTTCAGCCTTGCCCTGCATCTTCCCTTGCATTCTTGCCATGATGGTGTCCGATCTCGTTAGAACTGCAAGCCGGCTTCACGGGCTGCATCGGCCAGAGCCTTGACGCGGCCGTGGTAGGCGAAACCGGAGCGGTCGAAGGCAACCTTCTCGACGCCGGCAGCCTTGGCCTTCTCGGCGATCAGCTTGCCGATGGCCTGGGCCGCGGCGGCATTGCCACCCTTGCCCGAGCCGCCGAGTTCCTTGCGCACGCCGGCTTCGGCCGTCGATGCGCTGGCCAGCACCGTGGCGCCGTCGCCGGAGATCACGGTGGCGTAGATGTGCAGGTTCGTGCGGTTCACGGTCAGACGCGCGACGCCTTGCGTGGCGATCCGGATGCGGGTCTGCCGCGCACGGCGCAAACGTTGTTCTTTCTTGGTCAACATGATGCTGCCCCTTACTTCTTCTTCGTTTCTTTGATCGTGATCTTCTCGTCCGCATAGCGGATGCCCTTGCCCTTGTAGGGTTCTGGCGGACGGATGGCACGAATCTCCGCGGCGATCTGGCCGACGCGTTGACGGTCAGCGCCCTTGATCACGATTTCCGTGGGTGCGGGCGTGGCGACCGAGATGCCCGCGGGCATGTCGACGTTGACGGGGTGGGAGTAACCCACGGCCAGGTTCAGCTTGGCGCCCTGGGCCTGGGCCTTGTAGCCCACGCCGACCAGGGTCAGCTTCTTCTCGAAGCCCTTGCTGACACCGACGACCATGTTGTTCACCAGCTGGCGCATGGTGCCGCTCATGGCATTGGCTTCGCGCGACTCATCGACGGGAACGAAGGTCAGCTTGCCGCCTTCGCTCTTGACCGTGACCAATTGGTTTTGGGTCAACGACAGGGCACCACCGGCACCCTTGACGCTGATCTGGTCGTCCTTGACGACCACATCCACACCCGAAGGGATGGACACCGGCATTTTTCCTACTCGAGACATTTGCTCTTACTCCTGGCTGCCGGGCTTAGGCGACGTAGCACAAGACTTCGCCACCCACACCGGATGCGCGCGCCTTGCGGTCGGTCATGACGCCCTTGGGCGTGGTCACGATCGCCACACCCAGGCCGTTCAGGACCTGGGGCAGTGCGTCGTGGCCCTTGTAGACGCGCAGGCCGGGGCGGCTGACGCGTTCGATGCGTTCGATCACGGGACGGCCGGCGTAGTACTTCAGCGCAATCTCGAGTTCGGTCTTGCCACCTTCGGTCTTCACGCGGAAGCCGTCGATGTAGCCCTCGTCCTTCAACACCTGGGCGATGGCGATCTTCACTTTGGAAGAAGGCAGCGACACCGTGGTCTTGGACACCATCTGCGCGTTGCGGATGCGGGTCAGCAGGTCGGCAATGGGATCACTCATGCTCATATCGAATCTCCTGCCTGCTTACCAGCTGGCCTTGGTCACGCCGGGGATGTCCCCAGCGAAAGCCAATTCACGGATCTTGGCGCGGGCCAGACCGAACTGGCGGAACGTGCCACGCGGACGGCCGGTCATTTCGCAACGGTTGCGCTGACGCGTGGGGTTCGCATTGCGCGGCAGCTTTTGCAGGGCCAAGCGAGCCACAGCGCGCTCTTCGTCGGACTTCTTGGCATCGTTGGAGATGGCCTTCAGTTCGGCGTGTTTCGTCGCGTACTTAGCAACCAGACGGTCCCGCTTCAGTTCGCGTTGGATCAAAGCTTGTTTAGCCACGGATGACCTCAGTTCTTGAACGGGAAACGGAAACCGGCGAGCAGTGCCTTGCACTCTTCGTCCGACTTGGCCGTCGTGGTGATGCTGATGTTGAGACCGCGCAAGGCGTCGACCTTGTCGTACTCGATCTCAGGGAAGATGATCTGTTCTTTGACGCCGATGTTGTAGTTGCCACGGCCATCGAAGGCGCGGCCGCTGATCCCGCGGAAGTCACGCACGCGGGGCAGTGCCACGGTGACAAAACGGTCCAGAAACTCGTACATCTTCACACCGCGCAGGGTCACCATGCAGCCGATGGCCTGGCCTTCGCGGATCTTGAAGCCGGCGATGGCTTTCTTGGCCTTGGTCACGACAGGCTTCTGGCCGGCGATCTTGGTCAGGTCGCCAACGGCGTTGTCCATGATCTTCTTGTCGGCCACGGCCTCGCTGACACCCATGTTCAGCGTGATCTTGGTCAGGCGGGGCACTTGCATCGGCGACTTGTAGCCGAACTTCGTGACCAACTCGGGTGCGATCTTGTCGCGGTAGATTTCTTGCAGACGTGCCATGCTCATGCCACCTTGATGTCTTGGCCGCTGGACTTGTAGATGCGCGAACGCGTCTTGCCGTCTTCGGACAACTTGATGCCCACGCGGTCGGCCTTGCCGGTCGCGGCATTGAAGATCGCCACGTTGGACTGGTGGATGGGCATGCCCTTTTCCACGATGCCGCCAGTGGTGCCCTTGAGCGGGTTCGGCTTGACATGCTTCTTGACGAGGTTGACACCCTCGACCAACAGATGCGAGTCATCCTTGCGAGCCAGCACCTTGCCGCGCTTGCCCTTGTCGCGCCCGGTCAGCACGATCACTTCATCGCCTGTGCGAATCTTGTTCATGGCGTCCCCTTACAGAACTTCAGGAGCCAGGGACACGATCTTCATGAACTTCTCGGTGCGCAGCTCGCGCGTCACCGGTCCAAAGATACGGGTGCCGATAGGCTCCAGCTTTGCATTGAGCAACACAGCCGCGTTGCCATCGAATTTGACGAGCGAACCATCACCGCGGCGGATGCCCTTGGCGGTGCGCACCACGACGGCGCTGTAGATTTCGCCCTTCTTGACGCGGCCTCGCGGCGCGGCTTCCTTGACGCTCACCTTGATGATGTCGCCCACGCTGGCATAACGCCGCTTGGAACCACCGAGCACCTTGATGCACAGGACGGATTTCGCGCCCGTGTTGTCGGCCACGTCCAGCCGGGATTCAGTTTGGATCATTTCTTTAATTTCCCAACTTGTACCGGGAAGACCCGCCGTACCGGCGCGTGCCCGGCACTTGCAAATCAACCTGATCAGTCTTGGGCCCGTCGTCCGCGCCCCGAACCACTCGGGACGCTTCGCGTTTGGGCAAGAACTACGCTTTTAAGGCGAAGCCCGCGATTATGTGCAACTCGAAATCGCCTGTCAAGCGCCTTGACGCGATCGTTGCACCATTTCCTTGGGATCCAGCAGATAGGACGCAGCCAGGGCCAGGAATTCATCGAGCTGCGGCGTGCAACCCTCTTCTTCCAGGATGGCGGCCACGGCGGGTGCCAGGTCGGCGGCCTGCCTGGCGTCCAGGAAGAGCAGGCGCACCCGCCGCGCCAGCACATCCTCCACCGTGCGGGCGTATTCGTGGCGCGCGGCAAAGCGCACCATGGCTTCGGTCAGGCCGGCGCCGAGCGTGCGGCCGGCGCCTTCCAGCGCCGCGACGGCCGGCCAGTCGCTGCCGTAGCCCTGTGCGCCCTGGGCCGCGCTCATGGCCGGGCGGTTCTGCGGCAAAACGTCGTCGGCGCCGACCAGGCGCAGGCGCTGCGTGCGGCAGGGCGCGCGCCCGGGCAGCAGCTTTTCGTCGTAGCAGCGCTCCAGCACGTCCTCGGCCATGGCGCGGTAGGTCGTCCATTTGCCGCCGGTCACGGTGACCAGGCCACTGCGGCTGACCAGGATGGTGTGTTCGCGGCTCAGCTTCTTGGTGGCGCCGGCCTCCTCGTCGGCCGGCTTGACCAGCGGGCGCAGGCCGACCCAGCAACTCAGCACGTCGCTGCGCTGCGGCGCCCGGGCCAGGTAGCGGGCCGATTCGCGCAGGATGAAGTCCAGCTCTTCGGCAAACGGCCGAGGCTCGCGCGGAATGTCCTGCCGCGGCGTGTCCGTCGTGCCCAGGATCAGCTTGCCCAGCCAGGGCACGGCGAACAGGACGCGGCCGTCGGCCGTCTTGGGCACCAGCAGGGCGTGGTCGCTGGGCAGGAACGACCGGTCCACGACCACGTGCACGCCCTGGCTGGGCGCCACCATGGGCTTGACCGGCCGGTCCAGCGCGGCGGCGTCCTGCTGGCGCAGGCCGTCGACCCACACGCCGGTGGCATTGACCACGCAGCGCGCCTGGATGGTGTAGGGCGTGCCGGTCTCGCGGTCCTCGACCGACAGGCCGGCGATGCGGCCGTTCTCGTGCGCCAGACCCGTGGCGGCGCAGTAATTGACCAACAGCGCGCCCTGGGCCGCCGCCGTGCGCGCCAGGGCCAGTGCCAGCCGGGCGTCGTCGAACTGGCCGTCCCAGTACAACACGCCGCCCTTCAAGCCGTCTGCACGCACATTCGGCAATGCCGCCAGTGTTGCGCTGCGCGACAGCAGCTTGGTCGCACCCAAACCGGCCGAGCCGGCCAGCAGGTCGTAGGCCTTGAGCCCGGCGCCGTAAAAAGGCCCTTCCCAGAACGCATAGAACGGCATCACGAAGGCCAGCGGCTGGGCCAGGTGCGGCGCGTTGTACAGCAAGGTCGTGCGCTCGTGCAGCGCCTCGCGCACCAGGCCCACGTTGCCCTGGGCCAAATAGCGCACCCCGCCGTGCACCAATTTGGTGGCACGCGAGGAGGTGCCCTTGGCGAAGTCGTGCGATTCCACCAGCACGACCTTCAGACCGCGCGAAGCCGCGTCCAGCGCCACGCCCAGGCCGGTGGCGCCGCCGCCGATCACGGCCAGGTCGTAGACCTGCGGCGCGGCCAGCGCGGCCATGAGTTCGGCGCGGCGCGTGGCCAGCAGGGAGGGCGTTGGGGAGGCGGATGTCATGGAAGGCCTGGCAAGGCGCGGCGCCGCAGCGCCGCGCAAAAGCACCGGATTATCGAACCTTGCCGTCCTTCCAGGCCTTGAGCAGCGTGTCGTAGGCAATCGTCTCGCCCTTGGGCTTCTCGTTGGCCAGCTTGGCCCAGGGCGCGCCCTTGTCGGACAGCCACTTCTTCGGGTCCTCCTTCTTGTTGAGCTTGGGCGCGCACTTGGCCATGCCGGCGCGCTCCAGCCGCGCCATGACCTGGTCCATCTCCTCGGCCAGGTTGTCCATGGCCTGCTGCGGTGTCTTCTCGCCGGTGACGGCCACGGCCACGTTCTTCCACCACAGCTGGGCCAGCTTGGGGTAGTCGGGCACGTTGGTGCCGGTCGGCGTCCAGGCCACGCGCGCCGGACTGCGGTAGAACTCGACCAGCCCGCCCAGCTTGGGGGCCATGTCGGTCATGGCCTGGCTGCGGATGTCAGACTCGCGAATCGGCGTCAAACCGACGATGGTCTTCTTGAGCGACGTGGTCTTGGCCGTGACGAACTGCGCGTAGAGCCAGGCGGCGGCCGTCTTGTTGGCGTCATGCCCGTTGAAGAAGCTCCACGAGCCCACGTCCTGGTAGCCGTTCTGCATGCCCTGCTTCCAGTACGGGCCGTTCGGGCCGGGCGCCATGCGCCACTTGGGCGTGCCGTCGGCGTTCACCACCGGCAGGCCGGGCTTGACCATGTCGGCCGTGAAAGCCGTGTACCAGAAGATCTGCTGCGCGATCTGCCCCTGGGCCGGCACCGGGCCGCTCTCACCGAAGGTCATGCCCGTGGCTTCCTTGGGCGCGTACTTCTTCATCCAGTCCACGTACTTGGTCAGCGCGTAGACAGCGGCCGGCGAGTTCGTGGCGCCGCCGCGCGAAACGGAGGCTCCCAGCGGCGTGCAGCCATCGGCGCTGGCGCGGATGCCCCACTCGTCCACCGGCTTGCCGTTCGGGATGCCGATGTCGGCCGTGCCGGCCATGGACAGCCAGGCGTCCGTGAAGCGCCAGCCCAGCGAGGGGTCCTTCTTGCCGTAGTCCATGTGGCCGTAGATCGGCTTGCCGTCGATGGTCTTCACGTCTTCGCTGAAGAAGGCGGCGATGTCCTCGTAGGCGCTCCAGTTCAGCGGCACGCCCAGGTCGTAGCCGTACTTGGCCTTGAACTTGTCCTTCAAGTCCTGGCGCGCGAACAGGTCGGCGCGGAACCAGTACAGGTTGGCGAACTGCTGGTCGGGCAACTGGTAGAGCTTGCCGTCCGGTGCGGTCGTGAAGCTGGTGCCGATGAAGTCCTTGATGTCCAGCCCCGGATTCGTCCACTCCTTGCCCGCGCCGGCCATGTAGTCCGTCAGGTTCATCATCTTGCCGTAGCGGTAGTGCGTGCCGATCAGGTCCGAATCGCTGACCCAGCCGTCGTAGATGCTCTTGCCCGACTGCATGGACGTCTGCAGCTTCTCGACCACGTCGCCTTCCTGGATCAGGTCGTGCTTGACCTTGATGCCGGTGATCTCCTCGAAGGCCTTGGCCAGCGTCTTGCTCTCGTACTCGTGCGTGGTGATGGTCTCGGAGACGACCGATATCTCCTTGACCCCCTTGGCCTGCAGCTTCTTGGCGGCGTCGATGAACCACTTCATCTCGGCCATCTGCTGCTCCTTGCTCAGCGTGGACGGCTGGAACTCGGCGTCGATCCACTTCTTGGCCTCGGCCTCGCCGGCCACGGCATGGCCCATCACCGCGCAGGCGGCGGCGACGGCCAGGACGGAATATCGCAATTGCATGACTTGTCTCCTCATAGAACCCCCTGGCTCACACAACGCTCGGCTACCGGGGGCAGCAAGCCGAATCTTCGAACCCTCAACCCTTGCGCATCACGATCGCCAGCAACAGCATGGACGCGATGAAACTGATCCAGATCGACGGGTCGGCCTCCAGGCCGAACCACTCGGCGAACCTGCCCGAGAGGCCCACGAAAGCCAGGTTCACGTAAGCCGCCGACAGCAGGCCGATGAACAGCCGGTCGCCGCGCGTGGTCGCGATCGGCAGGAAGCCGCGCCGCAGCGTGGTCGGCGACTTGATCTCCCACAGCGTCATGCCCACCAGCATCGCCACGATGCAGCAGAAGAACACCGCGACGGGCAAGGTCCAGGCCATCCACTCGAACATGCTCAGACCCTCCCCATCGCGAAACCCTTGGCGATGTAGTTGCGCACGAACCAGATCACGATCGCGCCCGGCACGATGGTCAGCACCCCCGCGGCAGCCAGCGTCGCCCAGTCCATGCCCGAGGCGCTGACCGTGCGCGTCATGGTCGCCACGATGGGCTTGGCGTTCACACTGGTCAGCGTGCGCGCGAGCAGCAGCTCGACCCAGCTGAACATGAAGCAGAAGAACGCCGCCACGCCCACGCCGGCCTTGATCAGCGGCAGGAAGATGGTCAGGAAAAAGCGCGGGAAGGTGTAGCCGTCGATGTAGGCCGTCTCGTCGATCTCGCGCGGGATGCCGCTCATGAAGCCTTCCAGGATCCACACCGCCAGCGGCACGTTGAACAGCAGATGCGCCAGTGCCACCGCCAGGTGTGTGTCCATGAGCCCGACGGTTGTGTAGAGCTGGAAGAACGGCAGCAGGAACACGGCCGGCGGCGTCATGCGGTTGGTCAGCAGCCAGAAGAACACGTGCTTGTCGCCCAGGAAGCTGTAGCGGCTGAACGCATAGGCGGCCGGCAGCGCGACCACGAGCGAGATCACGGTGTTGATGCCGACGTAGATCAGGCTGTTGATGTAGCCGCCGTACCAGGACGGGTCGGTGAGGATGGTGCGGTAGTTGGCCCAGGTGAACTCGCGCGGCACCAGCGAGAAGCTGGACAGGATCTCCGCGTTTGTCTTGAACGACATGTTGACCATCCAGTAGATGGGCACCAGCGCGAAGATGAGATACGCCCACAGAAAGAGCGTGCGCTTCTGGAATTTCGCCTCAGGCATGGTCGCCCTCCTTTTCCTCGGTGCCCACGCGCTGCATCCAGTTGTAGAGGATGAAGCACAGCAGCAGGATGATGAGGAAGTAGATCAGCGAGAAGGCCGCGGCCGGCCCCAGGTCGAACTGGCCCACCGCCTTCTGCGTGAGGTACTGGGAGAGAAAGGTCGTCGCGTTGCCCGGCCCGCCGCCCGTCAGCACAAAGGGCTCGGTGTAGATCATGAAGCTGTCCATGAAGCGCAGCAGCACCGCGATCATCAGCACGCCGCGCATCTTGGGGAGCTGGATGTAGCGGAACACCGCGAACTTGCTGGCACCGTCGATGCGCGCGGCCTGGTAGTAGGCGTCAGGGATGGAGCGCAGCCCCGCGTAGCCCAGCAGCGCGACCAGCGGCGTCCAGTGCCACACGTCCATCAGCAGCACGGTGAGCCAGGCATGTGTGGCGTTGCCGGTGTAGCTGTACTCGATGCCCAGGCCTTGCAGCGCCGCACCCATGAGGCCGATGTCAGCCCGCCCGAAGATCTGCCAGATGGTGCCGACCACGTTCCACGGGATCAGCAGCGAGAGCGACACGATGACCAGCACGGCCGATGCCTTCCAGCCTGTGGCCGGCATGGACAGCGCGAGCAGCACGCCCAGCGGCAACTCCACCAGCAGCACGGCCAGCGAGAACGCGAGCTGGCGCAGCAGCGCGCCATGCAGCTCCTCGTCGCGCATCACGGCGGCGAACCACTCGGTGCCGACGAACACGCGGCGCTCGGGGGAGATGATGTCCTGCACCGAGTAGTTCACCACCGTCATCAGCGGCACGATGGCGGAGAACGCGACGCAGACCAGCACCGGCAGCACGAGCAGCCAGGCCTTCTGGTTCACGGGCTTGATGGTCATGCTGCGGCCTCCACGAGTTCCTCGTCGCGGTAGAAGCAGGTGTGCGTGCCCAGCACCTGCAACCAGACGCGATCGCCCACCTGCGGCAGCGCGGCATCGGGGCCCAGCCTGGCCTTCACGGTCTGCCCGGCCGCGCTGGCCGTCAGCATCACATGCGTGCCCAGGTCCTGCAGCTTGTCGGCCGTGAACGGCAGCGCACCAGCGGCCTCGGCCGGGGCGAGGCGCAGGTACTCGGGCCGCACGCCTAGCTTGAGCGCGCCGCTGGGCAGGCCGGGCGGCAGTGGCAATGCACGGCCGGCGATCTGCAGGGCACCGCCCACCGCCTCGGCCGGCAGGAAGTTCATGCCCGGCGAGCCGATGAAGTTGCCCACGAAGGTGTGGCGCGGCCGCTCGAACAGTGCCGCGGCCGAGCCGGTCTGCACGGCGCGCCCGCGCGTCATGACCACCACCTGCTCGGCAAACGTCAGCGCTTCGACCTGGTCGTGCGTGACGTAGATCAGCGTGAGGTGAAGCTCGCGGTGGATCTGCTTGAGCTTGCGCCGCAGTTGCCACTTGAGGTGCGGGTCGATCACGGTCAGCGGCTCGTCGAACAGCACGGCCGAGACGTCGGGCCGCACCAGGCCGCGGCCCAGCGAGATCTTCTGCTTGGCGTCGGCCGACAGGTTGGCCGCGCGTTGGTTGAGCTGGCCGCTCATCTCCAGCATCTCGGCGATCTGGCCCACGCGCTGGTCGATCTGCGCCTGCGGCACGTTGCGGTTGCGCAGCGGAAAGGCCAGGTTCTCGGCCACCGTCATCGTGTCGTAGACCACCGGGAACTGGAACACCTGGGCGATGTTGCGCTGCTGCGGCGTGGCGCGCGTCATGTCGCGCCCGTCGAACAGCACCGTGCCGTGCGAAGGCTGCAGCAGGCCCGAGATGATGTTGAGCATGGTCGTCTTGCCGCAGCCCGAGGGGCCGAGCAAGGCATAAGCGCCGCCGTCCTCGAACACCATCTGCAAGGGCAGCAGCGCGTAGTCGCTGTCCTGCTGCGGGTTGGCGCGGTAGGCATGCGCCAAGTCGAGTGCGATGCGGGCCATCAGAGCATGCCCTCGCGCCGTGCCGGGGCGCGCAGCAGGGCGCCCTGGGCATCGAACAGGTAGGCCTGGGCCGGGCTCAGGTGCAGCGTCAGCACCGTGCCGAGCTCGAAGGCATGCACGCCGGTCAGTTGCGCGACCAGCTCGCCCACGGGGGTTTCCACGTGCACGAAGGTGTCGGAGCCCGAAATCTCGGCCAGCTCGACGCGGCCCGGCAGCGCCGCATCGCCGGGCTGCGCCTGCAGCCGCAGCGCGTTGGCGCGCACGCCCACCGTCAGCGCGCCGGGCGGCACGGCCGCGCCGTCCAGCGCCAGCACGGGGCCGCCCTGCAGCTGCACGCCGCCGGCCGTGGCGGCGCCCGCGACCAGGTTCATCGGCGGGTCGCTGAAGGCACGTGCCACGCGCAGCGACTGCGGCCGGTGGAAGACCTCGGCCGTCGGCCCGTACTGCAGCAGCTCGCCCGCATCGAGCACGGCCGTGTAGCCGCCCAGCAGAAGCGCCTCGCCGGGCTCGGTGGTGGCGTAAATCACGGTGGAATCGCCGGCCGCGAACAGCGCGCCCAGTTCGTCGCGCAGCTCCTCGCGCAGCTTGTAGTCCAGGTTCACGAGCGGCTCGTCCAGCAGCATGAGCGGCGCGGCCTTGGCCAGCGCGCGGGCCAGCGCCACGCGCTGCTGCTGGCCGCCCGACAGCTCGGCCGGGTAGCGGTCCAGGAACATCTCGATGTGCAGCTTGCCGGCCAGCGCCTGCACGCGCGCCGCGACGTCGGTCTCACGGCGCAGCTTGAGCGGCGAGGCGATGTTGTCGCGCACCGTCATCGACGGGTAGTTGATGAACTGCTGGTAGACCATGGCCACGTTGCGCTCGCGCACGGGCTGGCCCGTCACGTCCACCCCGTCGACGCGCACCGTGCCGTGGCTGGGCACGTCCAGGCCCGCCATGATGCGCATCAGGCTGGTCTTGCCGGCCTGCGTGGCGCCCAGCAGCACCGTCACCGCGCCAGGCTGCGGCGCCAGGCTCATGGCATGCAGCCAGGTCTCGGGCCCGACCCTTTTGCTGATCTGCTCCAGCGACAACTGCATGCGGCGCGTCTCCTGTGCCAAGCGTGAAAAAGTTCCGCCTGACGTTTTCGGTTTTGAGAATTATTGTTCGCCGATGGCGCGATTCGCTCGGTGCAAACCCTTGCGTGCTTTCCTTTTCGTTCGTTTTAAAGTGCCCGCTGCCCATGTCCGCCCGCCCCCTCCTCCCATGAGCCCCAATCCGCGCCAGATGCTGCTGCTGCAGGCTGTGCAGGCCCAGGGCTCGGTCATGCTGGACGCGCTGGCCACCACGCTGGACGTGACCCTGCAGACCGTGCGCCGCGACGTGCAGCGCCTGGCCGACGAAGGCCTGCTCACGCGCTTCCATGGCGGCGTGCGCGTACCCAGCTCCACCATCGAGAACATCGCGCACCAGCAGCGCACCACGCTCAACGCCGAGGGCAAAGCCCGCATCGCGCAGGCCGTGGCGCACGAGGTGCCCAACGACTGCTCGCTGATCCTCAACATCGGCACCACCACCGAGGCCATCGCCCAGGCCCTGCTGCGCCACAGCGGCCTGCGCGTGATCACCAACAACCTGAACGTGGCGTTGATCCTCTCGGCCAACCCGCAGTGCGAGGTGATCGTGGCCGGCGGCGTGCTGCGCGGGCGCGACCGCGGCGTGGTGGGCGAGGCGGCGATCGACTTCATCCGCCAGTTCAAGGTGGACATCGCGCTGGTCGGCATCTCGGGCATCGAGGCCGACGGCACGCTGCGCGACTACGACTACCGCGAGGTCAAGGTGTCGCAGGCCATCATGGCCCATGCGCGCGAGGTGTGGCTAGCGGCCGACCACAGCAAGTTCAACCGGCCGGCGATGGTGGAGGTGGCGACGCTGGCACGCATCGACCGGCTGTTCACCGATGCGCCGGTGCCCGAACCCTTTCCAACGCTTTTGGACAAAGCCCAGGTACGCTGCCACGTCGCCGCCTGAAAGAGACATTGCCATGACCTACCTGCTCGCCCTGGACCAGGGCACCTCCAGCTCGCGCAGCATCGTGTTCGACGCCCAGGGCCGGATCAAGGCGCTGGCGCAGCAGGAGCTGCCGCAGATCTACCCGCAGCCCGGCTGGGTCGAGCACGACCCCCTGGCCATCTGGCGCAGCCAGCTCGCCACGGCCCAGCAGGCGTTGCGCGAGGCCGGCATCTCGGCGCGCGAGGTGCATGCGCTGGGCATCACCAACCAGCGCGAGACCACGGTGCTGTGGAACCGCCGCACCGGCCAGCCCGTGCACCACGCCATCGTCTGGCAGGACCGGCGTGCCGAGCCCGCCTGCAGCGCGCTGCGCGAGCAAGGCCTGGACGAGCTGTTCCAGCGCAAGACCGGCCTGCGCATCGACGCCTACTTCTCGGCCACCAAGCTGCAGTGGCTGCTGGAGCATGTGCCTGGCGCGCGCGCGCAGGCCGAGCGCGGCGAGCTGGCCTTCGGCACCGTGGACAGCTGGCTGGTCTGGCAGCTCACCGGCGGCCAGGTGCATGTGACCGACGTGAGCAACGCCGCGCGCACCATGCTGTTCAACGTGCGCGAGAACCAGTGGGACGCGGAGCTGCTCGCGCTGCTGAACATTCCCGCCAGCCTGCTGCCCACGGTCCAGCCCTCGGCATCGGTCTTCGGCCAGGTCGATGCCGCGCTGCTGGGCCACGCCATCCCGATTGCAGGCATCGCCGGCGACCAGCAGGCCGCGCTGTTCGGCCAAGCCTGCTTCACGCCCGGCCTGGCCAAGAACACCTATGGCACGGGCTGCTTCATGCTGATGCACACGGGCGCCAACTTCCAGACCTCGCAGAACGGCCTCATTACCACCAGCGCGGCCCAGACCTCGGCCACGCCCGAATACGCGCTAGAAGGCGGCGTGTTCGTCGGCGGCGCCGTCGTGCAGTGGCTGCGCGATGGCCTGCAGGCCATCAAGAGCAGCGGCGAGGTGCAGGCCCTGGCCCAGAGCGTGCCCGACGCCGGCGGCGTGACGGTGGTGCCCGCCTTCACCGGCCTGGGCGCGCCTTACTGGAAGCCCGATGCGCGCGGCACCATCACCGGCCTGTCGCGCGGCAGCACGCTGGCCCACATCGCGCGCGCCGCGCTGGAAAGCATCGCCTACCAGAGCGCCGCGCTGCTGACCGCCATGAGCCGCGACGCCGTGGCCGCCGGCGCGCCGCCCGTGGCCGAGCTGCGCGTGGACGGCGGCGCTTGCGTGAACGACCTGCTGATGCAGTTCCAGGCCGATCTGCTGGGCATCCCCGTGCTGCGCCCGGCCGTGACTGAGACCACGGCGCTCGGCGCGGCCTACCTGGCCGGGCTGGCAACGGGCGTGTTCAGCGACCGGGCCGAGCTCTCGCGGCTGTGGCGCGTGGAGCGGCGCTTCCTGCCGACCATGTCGCGCGAGCAGGCGGGCGAGCGGATGGCGGCGTGGGAGCATGCCGTGCGGCAGGCGACGGCGGCGTAGCACGCGGGCGCCAGCCGGCGCTGAACATCCCGCGAACGCGGTATATGCCGTTCCATCCTGGCCGGCCGATGATGCGGCGCGGTCCAGCGGTCGGAGCCATCTCGTTCCCGGTCGGCCAAGGCCGAACTGGGAGATTGCGACTTGAAACTCTACCCCGCCATCGCTTTGTCCATGGCTTTGGGCAGCCTGGGCACCAGCACCTGGGCGGCACCCGTCGACCTGTCCTCGGGCAGCGCCGGGTTTTTCAGCACGCCCGTGGCCGGCGGCTTCTCCGACCTCTACACCTTCACCCTGGCCACGGCGCAGACCGTGAACGTGCTGTTGAGTTCGGTCATGGGCGGTGGCCAGGATGTGGACTTCACGAGCGTGGTGCTCGCGGGGTCCGGTGGCACCACATTCAACGCGGTCGCACTCACCAGCGACCCATTCGAAAGCTGGGTCATCGCCAACGCTTCGCTGGGCGCCGGCAGCTACACGCTGGCCGCGAATGGCACCAACAGCGCGGCGCGGGGGGGCTACGCCGGCACCATCGCGTTGTCGGGCAGCAGTGCACCACCGCCGGGCGTTGGCGGCGGGCCCCTGGATCTGTCCTCTGGCAGCACCGGCTTCGCGCACACGCTCGGCGCGGGCGGGTTCTCGGACGGCTACACGTTCACCTTGTCGTCGAGCCGCGCCGTCAACGTGATGTTCAGTGCCGTGGCGGGCGGCAGCCAGGACCTGGACTTGACCGACATCCGCATCACGGGGCCATCGGGCACCTTCACCGCAGAAAACCTCACGGCCGACCCGTTCGAGAACTGGACGCTGCGCACCCCCCTGCTGGCGCCGGGGAACTACACGCTCACCGCAGCCGGCACCAACGGCGGCGCTGCCGGGACTTATGTCGGCAGCCTCGCGGTGTCGGACACGGGGCCCACGGAGCCCAACCCGGTTCCCGAACCCGCCAGCGCGGCGCTGGTGTTGGCAGGGCTAGGGGCCGCGCTGGCCACGATGCGACGCCGCAAGCCCGGGGTCGGCAGCCCCCTCCTGTAGCCTGCGGGCGGCCACCGCCATGCCGCCCCAGGCATGGCTGGCCGCGTCGCCGTGCGCGCGCCCGGCCCGCGGCGCTGCAGCCTCGCCTAGACTTGCGCGCTGCATGCCCCGCTCGACCCCCCTCTCCCGCCGCCGCCTGCTCGCCGCCACCGCCCTCGGTGCCACGCTGGCGGGCTGCGGCGCCGCCCCTGCGGCCCCGCCCGCGTCCCGCAATCCGGCCCTGCGCCTGATCGGCGAAACCCGCCTGCCGCACCGGCTGCGCTTTCAGGACACCACCGTCGGCGGCCTCTCGGGCCTGGACTACGACCCGGTGCGCGACCTCTGGTACGCCATCAGCGACGACCGCGCGGCGCCGCGCTTCTACACGCTGCGGCTGCCCGTCACGGCCCAGGGCATCGGCCCGGCCGAGCTGTTGAGCGTGCAGCCCCTGCAGCCCAACGACCGGCCCGACCCCGAGTCCATCCGCTGGCGTGCCGCCACCGGCACGCTGCTGTGGTCCGGCGACGGCAACATCGCGCGCGGCCAGCCGCCCACGCTGCGCGAGTCCGCCACCGATGGCCGCACGCTGCGCAGCTTTGCGTTGCCGCCGCATTTCGCCATCGACCCGGCCGGCCTGAGCGGCCCGCGCGACAACCTGGGCTTCGAGGGCCTGACGCTGACGCCCGATGGCCGCGGCGCCTGGGCGGCGATGGAAAACGCGCTGCAGCAGGACGGCCCCATCCCGCGCGTGGGCGCCGTCGGCGGCCCCTGCCGCTTCACCTTGTTCGACCTGGCCAGCGGCCAGGCCATCGCCCAGCGCGCCTACGTCCCCGAGGCGATTCCGCAGGCGCCGCGCCTGCCGCTGACCTATGCCGACAACGGCGTCAGCGAGGTGCTGATGCTCAACGCGCAGACGATGCTGGTGCTGGAGCGCGCCTACATGGCCGGCGTGGGCAATGCGCTGCGGCTCTTCCGCGTGGACCTGGCCAGCGGCAGCGACACGCTGGCCCTGCCCGCGCTGCAGGGTGCGGCATTCACGCCGCTGCGCAAGACGCTGGTGGCCGACCTGTCGGCCTACCTGGGCCCTGGCCTGGCCAAGCTGGACAACAGCGAATGCCTGGCCTGGGGCCCGATGCTGCCGGCCGCGAACGGCCAGGCCCAGCAGCGCACGCTGGTGCTGCTCAGCGACGACAACTTCAACCCCATGCAGGTCACGCAGTTCGTGGCCTTCGCCGTTTCGGAATTCCTCACATGAACACCGCCACCCACTCCCCCATCGCCTTCATCGGCGGCGGCAACATGGCCAGCGCCATCATCGGCGGCCTGGTGCGCCAGGGCCTGCCGGCCGACCGCGTGCTGGTCGTCGAACCGTTCGCCGAGGCGCGCGCCAAGCTGGCCGCCGACCATGGCGTGCAGGCCCTGGAACAAGCCGGCCCCGCGCTGGCGCAGGCCACGCTGGTGGTGTGGGCCGTGAAGCCGCAGGTCTTCAAGGACGCGGCAGCGCCCGTGCGCGCCCATGCCGGCGGCGCACTGCACCTGAGCGTGGCAGCCGGCATCCGCAGCGACAGCATCGCGCGCTGGCTGGGCAGCGAGCGCATCGTGCGCGCCATGCCCAACACGCCCGCGCTCGTGGGCCAGGGCATGACGGGCCTGTTCGCGCGCAGCGCCGTCACGGCCGACGACCGCCAGCGCGTGGAGCAGGCCCTGGCCTCGACCGGCGAGTCGCTATGGGTGGCCGAGGAATCGCAGCTGGACGCTGTGACCGCGCTGTCCGGCTCCGGCCCGGCCTATGTGTTCTATTTCCTTGAAGCCATGGTGCAGGCCGGCGTGGCCATGGGCTTGCCGGCTGAACAGGCACAGCGCCTGGCCGTGGGCACCTTTGGCGGTGCGACCGAACTGGCCCGCCGCTCCGACGAGCCGCTGGAAACCCTGCGCCAGCGCGTGACGTCCAAGGGCGGCACGACCTACGCGGCCATCACGTCCCTGCAGCAGGCCCAGGTGGGCGAGGCCTTCGTGCGCGCCATGCAGGCGGCCGAGCAGCGCGCGCGCGAACTGGGCGACGAGTTCGGCGCGGGCTGATCAGCCTGCCACGGTGTCGATCGCGGCGCCGTGGCTCAGTGCCGCGTCCAACGCCTGCGCGGCCGGGCCGCGCAGCGTGAACGCGCAAGGGCCTTGCCCGCGCGCCTGCGCCCAGGTTGCCAGCACACCACCACCCGCCTGCGCGGCACCGGCAGGCTCGACCAGCACCAGGCTGGTGTTGCCCAGTTCCACCTGGACGATGCGCAGGCCACTGCCGGCCAGCACGAAGGGCGCACCGACCTGCGCCTCGGGGCCGAGCAGCGCCCGCCAGCGCTGGCGCGTGACCGCGAGGTCGGCCACGGCGATGGCCAGACCGGCCACGCCCGTGGCGCCATTGGCGTGTTCGCGCGCGGCGCCCCCGGGCACGCGCCAGTCGCGCGGCGTGATGTCGCCACACAAAAACGGCACATCGGGCGTGGCATGGCGGGCCGTCTGCCATTGCAGTTCGCGGCCATCGGGCCGCTTGCGCGCCCCGTTGCGCGCCTCCAGCGCCAGGCCGCGCTCACGTGCGGCCTGGGCCACGGCCACTGTGTCGTCCGGCAGCAGCGCGAAGTCGACCGGGCCTTCGCCGAACTGCTGCAGGTCGCGCCACCAGCGCTCCTGCGGCGCGGGCGCCTGCCAGGCGATCAGCTCCAGGTAGGCGCCGTCCGCGAACACCACCAGCGCGTTGTGCGAGGTGCGCCCCGGATGCTGGCCGCCGGGCGTGACGGTGAAGCCCAGCGCCTGGTAGTCGGCCACCGCCTGCGCCAGATCGTGCACGGCGATGACGATGTGGTCGAGCTGCAAGACAGCCGCCATCAATCCTCCAGCTTGAGGTTCGCGGCCTGCACGAAGGCGCGCCAGCGCTCGTACTGCTCGCGCGTGTAGCGGTCCACCGTCGGCCCGTCGGTGGCCATGACTTCGAAGCCCGCCGCCGTGAGCCGCTGGTGCACCTCGGGGTCGTGCAGCGCGGCCTGGAAGACGTCGGTCAGCTGCTTCAGCGTGCCGGCTGGCGTGGCCGCGGGCGCGAAGATGCCGATCCAGGAATAGGCCTCGAAGCCGGGGAAGCCGGACTCGGCGACCGTCGGCACGTCGGGCAGCTCGGGCAGGCGGCGCGCGCCGGTGACGGCCAGCGGCTTGATCTTGCCGGCCGCGATCTGGCCGCGCAGCGCTGCGTAGCTCAGCAGCGTGAGGCTGGAGACCTCGCTGAGCACGGCCTGCACGGCCGGGCCGCCGCCCGAGTACGGCACGTGCAGCAGCTCGGCGCCGGAGCGCTTCTTGATGTCCTCGGCCACCAGGTGGTTCATGGAACCGAGGCCCGTGGAGGCGTAGTTGAACTTGTTGGGCGCGGCCTTGGCGGCATCCAGGAAGGCGCGCAAATCCTTGCCCGGCACCGAGGCCGCGGCCCCGATCACGAGCGGGAAACGCAGCGCCAGCGTGACGCCAGCAAAGTCCTTGAAGGTGTCGTAGGGCAGCTTGGACTTGGCGACGGGGTTGATCGCGTGCGTGTCGAACCCCACCAGCACGGTGTTGCCGTCCGGCGCCGAGCGCGCCACGTACTGCGTGGCCAGCTGGCTGGCCGCGCCGGGCTTGTTGTCCACCACCACGGGCCGGCCCAGGCGCTCGGCCAGCTTGGGCTGGATGATGCGCGCCGCGATGTCGGTGCTGCCCCCGGGCGGGAAGGTGATGATGAGCTTCAGCGTCGCATCGCTGGCGGCCTGGGCGAAGGCCAGCGGCGCGCCCGCCAGGCCGGCGAACGCCAGGGCACCGGCCTGCAGGGCGCGGCGGCGGGAGGAACGAGAGGGAGATGAGGTCATCGGCTGGCTCGCTGGTCGGTTCAAGAAAAAAGGGCTCAACCCATCCACTGGCTGACGGGCACGGCCGTGTCCTGCAGCTCCTGGGACAGCACGTCGACCAGGGCCGGGCCGTCGTGGCGCAGGGCGGCGCGCAGCGCGTCTTCGAGCTGGGCCGGATCGCTCACGCGCCACGCCTTGACGCCGAAGGCCTCGGCCACGCGCGCGTGGTCGGTGCGCGTGAAGTCCACCGAGAAGTAGCGCTGGCCGTAGCCCTCTTTCTGGCTGGCCTTGATCCAGCCGAACACGGCATTGGAGAACACCACCATCTTGAGCGGGATCTTGCGGCGCACCAGCGTCTCCATCTCGCCGCAGGTGAAGCCGAAGCTGCCATCGCCCATCACCGAGACCACGGGCGCGTTCGGGCGCCCCACCTGCGCGCCGATGCCCGCGGCCAGCGAGAAGCCCAGCGCGCCCTGGGCCCGGTTGGTGATGAACTGGCGGCCCGATCGCGCGGCATTGAAGTAGGCCGAGAAATACGGGCACGGCGTGCCGGGGTCGGCCACGACCACCGCATCGTCGGGCAGCAGCTTGTTCAGCAGGTCGACCACGCGCTCGGGCTTGATAGGGGTGTCCAGAGATGCAGCCAGCGGTGCGAACTTGGCCTGCTTGGCGGCACGCGCCGCGCGCGCCAGCGCCACGCCCGCGCCCGCTTGCCGCGGCCGGCCGGCCAGGTGCGGCAGCAGCGCGCCGTGCAAGGCCTGCAGGGCCAGCAGGGCGTCGCCGACCAGCGCCACGTCGGTACGGTAGTTGGCGCCGATCACCATGGGGTCCACATCGATGTGCACGATGGTCACGCTGCGCGCCGGCACGCGCCAGTTCTCGGTGCTGGTGGAGCCGGCGCGGCAGCCGATGAACAGCACCAGGTCGGCCTGTTGCACGACCTCGCGCGTGGCCGTGATGCCGCCGTTGGCGCCGACCACGCCCGCGTTCAGCGGGTGCGTGTCGGCCAGGCTGCCCTGGCCGCTCACGGTGGTGCAGACCGGCGCGTCGATCAACGTGGCCAGTGCGTCCAATGCCTCGCAGGCGCCGGCGATCACCACGCCGCCGCCGCACACGATGACGGGCGCGCGCGCGGCGGCCAGGCGCTCGGCCGCCTGCTCGACGGCCGCCGGGTCGGGCGCGCTGCGCATCGCGGGGAAGCGGTCGTGCCCGGGCTGGGCCCACAGGTCGGCCGGGTCGGCCTCATGCTTCTGCAGGTCGTAGGGCAGGCAGATGTGGGCCGAGCCGGGCTTGCCCGTGGTCATGGCGCGGAAGGCGCCGCGCACCGCGCCGGGGATCTGGTCGACGCGGTCCACCGTGGTGTTCCACTTGGTCAGCGGGCGGTACAGGGCCTGCTGGTCCAGCTCGGTCAGCGGGTACTTGCCGCGCGAGCCCACCGACACATCGGAGGTGATGCCCAGCACCGCGATCGACGACTCGTTGGCCTCCACCAACGCCGGCAGCAGGTAGGTGGCGCCGCCGCCGCTGGGGCCTTCGCACACGCCCACCTTGCCCGTCACACGCGCATAGCCGTCGGCCATGTAGCCGGCGCTGCGCTCGTCGCGCGTGAGGATGTGGTCGATGCCGTGGTCCAGCCGCGCCATGGCGTCGTAGAACGGCAGGCTGGTGTCGCCACACAGCCCGAAGATGTGGCGCACGCCATTGAGTTGCAGCATGCGCACCAGCGCGTCGGCACCGTTGAGAGAGGTCATCAGGTCGCTCCGTGGATTCGCTTCAGTATCGTGCTCAGTATACTGAGCGGGCCATGAAGACCTCACCCGCCCCCATTTCCGCCGTGCGCCGCGAGCGCGGTTCCAGCGTGCTGAGCATCCTGCGCGACATGGCGATCTCCTACCAGTTGAAGCCCGGCGAGCGCCTGAGCGAGATCGAGCTGGCCGAGCGCCTGGGCGTGAGCCGCACGCCGGTGCGCGAGGCGCTGAACACGCTGGCGACGGATGGTTTCCTGGTGGCGTCCAGCCGCGGCTTTGTGCGGCGGCCGCTCGACATCCAGGAGATGCAGGACCTGTACGAAGCGCGCATGGCCGTGGAGCGCGAATGCCTGCGCCTGGCGATGGAGCGCGCCACGGCCGAGCAGGTGCGCGCGCTCATCACCTTCCTGGAACACAGCAAGTCGGTGGCGCCCGACACCCCGGTGCGCGAGCTGGTGGCGCTGGACGAGAGCTTTCATCTGCAGATCGCCGACATGGCCGGCAACGCCGAGCTGCGGCGCATGCTGGCCAGCCTGAACGAGCGCATCCGCTTCATCCGCTGGATCGACATGGAGACCGTGGGCCGCGACTCCACGCAGAAGGAACACCGGCAGATCGCGCGGGCGCTGAAGGCGCGCGACTGGGCGGCGGGGGAGAAGCACCTGGGCGCCCACATCGGCCTGCGCCGCGACCAGATCGTGGAGGCGATCACGCGGGGGTTGGCGCGGATTTATTTGGTGGAGGGGCTTTGAGCTGCTTGCGACAACAAGAGCCCCCTCTGTTCGACTACCGCTCCGTTTTAATCGAAATCTTGACGCACGCCTGAAATCTAATCAATATCTCACGCACCTAATCGTTTTCTGGGCTGTCCCCCAGTTCCTCAATGCCCGACTGGATCGGATACCGCTGGTTGGCCGACCGGTACGGCGTGGTGGCCGTCCAGGCGTTTCGCGTGGACAGTGCGATCGGCACATCGCGTGCGACCGTCCGGGACAACGGTTACGTCCATGAACGGTATCCGCCTGCTGCCCGGCCCGCGGCGTCCCTGGCGGGCCACCTGACCTTCGCCCTCAAGCACGAGGGCGTCCACCTGGAATTCCTCGCACGCCTGTTCGACGCCGCGCCGGCCGCTGAACTGCAAGCCTGGGTCGCCGCAGAACCCACCGGGCAGTACGCCCGCCGCGCCGGCTTCTTCTACGAGTACCTCACGGGTCGCAGGCTCGATGTCCCGGGCGTCGCGGCCGGCAACTATGTGACCGCGCTCGATGCAGAGACCTACCTGACCGCTTCCCGATCAACAAACAACCAGCGGTGGCGGGTGCGCGACAACCTGCCCGGCTCGCGCGACTTCTGCCCCATGGTGATGCGCACGCCCGCCGTCCGGCAGGCCGAGCAGTACGCGTGTGCGGAGCATCTGGCGGCCCTCGAGGCGGAATTCGGCGCCGACATCCTGCAGCGCAGCGCTGTCTGGCTCACCATCAAGGAAAGCCGCGCCAGCTTTGCGATCGAGCGCGAAGAGCAGCATGTCGACCGGGTGCGGCGCTTCGCCGCCGCGATGGAGCGCTGGTGCGGCCGGCACGAAGACCCGTTGTCGGAGGCGTCGTTAGGCGCATTGCAGGCCGAGATCCTGGGGCCGCGCGCGACGCGCTATGGCGTGCGGCGATCACCCGTGTTCGTCGGCGAGGTCGACGGATTCCGCGAGGTGGTCCACTACATCGCACCCCATTGGGACGATGCACCGCAGTTGCTGCGCGGATTGCGCGACTGCGCCGAGCGTACTGCGGGCGCCGCCGCCCTGGTCCGCGCCGCCGTACTGTCGTTCGGCTTCGTCTACATCCATCCGATGTCGGACGGCAACGGCCGCATCTCGCGCTTCCTGGTCAACGACGTGCTGCGGCGCGATGGCGCCGTGCCCGAGCCGTTCATCCTGCCGGTGTCGGCGACCATCACCAGCTCGGTGATCAAGCGCCGCGGCTATGACCAGGTGATCGAGCTGTTCTCGCAGCCCCTCATGCGCCGCTACACCGACGCCTGGCGCTTCGGGGCGGAGCAGCTGGCCGAGGACGGCGTGCGCACCAACCTGCAGTTCGACGGCTACGCGGACGCGTTGAACGCATGGCGATACCCCGACCTCACCGACCACGTCGAGTACCTCGCGGACATCGTGCGCGTGACCATCGAGCAGGAGATGCGCAAGGAAGCCGGCACCCTGCGAAGCCTTCGGCTGGCGCGCGAGCGCGTGAAGCAGGTGATCGAAGGCCCGGACACCGACATCGACCGCATCATCCGTTCGGTGCGCGATAACGGCGGCCAGGTGTCGAATACGTTGGTGAAGGAGTTTCCCGCGCTGGCGGACGACGCCATCGCAGCCGAACTCGTTGCTGCACTGCAGGTTGTCTTTCAGGGCGCGCCTGGGGACGGGACGCCGTGACCATGGCGCGCTCCTGGTCGCGTCGAGCCGCCGCTTCGCGCGCCGGCTGCTGTCCATCCAGGAAATGCAGGAACTGTATGAAGCGCGCATGGCCGGCAACGCGAGTGCCTGCGCCTGGGGATGGGGCGCGCCACGACCAAGCAGGTCCGCGCGCTGACCACTTTCCTGGAGCACAGCATGGCGGTGCCGACCGATACACCGGTGCGCGAGCTGGTGGCGCATGCTGGCCAGCCTGAATGAGCGCATCCGCTTCACCCGCTGGATCGACATGGAGACCGTGGGCCGCGACTCCTCGCATGAGGAACACCACCAGATCGCGCGCGCACTCAAGGCGCGCAACTGAGCGGCGGGCGAGCGCCACCTGGGCGCCCACATCGGCCTGCGCCGCGAGCAGATCGTGGAGGCGATCACGCGCGGGTTGGCGCGGATTTATTTGGTGGAGGGGCGGTCAGATGCTTGCGGTATCGAGAGCCGACCTCTCTGGTCCGCGCCTTTTGTTATTCGAAATTCTTACGTCTGGTCGAAATCCAATCAAGATCGCAGGCATTTATTCGTTTTCTGGGCGGTCCCCAAAATCCTCTACGCCGCCTGGATTAGTTATCGCTGGCTGGCCGAACAGCAGGGCGTCAGCACTGTCTAGGCGTTTCGCACGGAAGTGCCATCGACCCACCGCGTGCGCTCGTGCGCGAGCAGCGTTACGTCCACGAACGGTATGCCACGGCCACTCGCAGAAGGGGTTAACTTGTTCTGATAAGTCGTGCAGCCTTGCACCTTTGATCGCCGTGCCAGCGCTCTTGCTTGCTAAACTGCCGTTTTCCCAACCGCTAACCATAGGAATTTGCGTGGCCAATCTTCCCTACGTGACGTCTTCCAGTTCTTTGAAAACGGCGTTTGACAAGATACGCTCGGCAGCGACTCCGCCTCGTGTAACGACCGACTTCGTTAACACCGTCTTGCAGATCAAAGGTGGCACAGGCGGCGCAATCACGCCATTTCTCAAACGCGTGGGGTTTGCAGCATCAGACGGGACACCAACGGAGTTGTATAGGCGTTTCCGCAACCCCCTATCGGGTGGCCCCGCAATGGCTGAAGCAGTGCGCTTCGGCTACACCGAACTGGTGAAGGCGAACGAATACTTCTATCGCCTTTCCGACAAAGAGCTGTTCGCTTTGATAGTACAGGTTACTGGAGCGGATGCTGAAAATTCCGCCGCGAAGATGACCCTCGCTTGCCTGAAGGTTCTGAAGAGCTTTGCGGATTTTGAGTTGGTTGAAGCCAAGCCTACTATTGACGAACGAGCACGTGCGGACGAGCAAATCCGACAACCAATACAAGTACAACAGCAGCGGTCGCAAGACGGCCGCGTCGGCTTGAATCTATCTTATACAATTAACCTCAACCTGCCTGCGACAGCGGACCAGGCGGTTTTTAACGCAATCTTTCGGAGCCTGAAGGAGCATCTGCTCTCATCAAATGAGTAAAGACATACTGGAAAAAGTCAAAGCATTTGGAATGACTAATCAGATGCTTTCCGAAGATCTCAGTCGGATCGCTCGCGCAAACGGGGTCGAACTTGGGCACACAGCAGTCGCACCCCAGACAGTAGAAGACGACTACTATCCTCAGTTTGATCTTGCGGTCCGAGCTGAAGCCGCATCGATGGCTAAGCACTACGAAATTTTCTACTCCCTCGAAACCTCTATTAGAGTTCTTGTTTCACAGACAATAGAAACGGCCGAGAAGACAGACGAATGGTGGTCTTCCGCTCGAATTCCGCAAGCCATTAAAGCCGAAGTATTATCGCGCATCCAAAAGGAGATAGATGCAGGAGTAACCCGCCGCTCTATGGATGAACTGGACTACACAACATTTGGCGAGCTATCCGATTTAATTCAAACCAACTGGGACATCTTTGGGGGCAGCTTATTCACAAGCAAAAGAGCCGTCCAAAAAGTCATGGCGAGCCTCAACGCGCTCAGAAATCCGATAGCTCACTGCTGCCCGCTGGCCGAGGACGAGAAATTGCGGCTGCAGCTGACTGTTCGCGACTGGTTCCGGTTAATGGAATAGCCGGACTGCGCGCTGGCTAACAATAGTGACGGAGTTGGGGCGCCGATGACACGGTCGCCTTCATGTTTTCAGCGCAACGCATAGCTCCCCACAATCCCGGCAAACACCGCAAACCCCACCCAGTGGTTGAGCCGGAAGGCCTTGAAGCAGCCTTCGCGCGTGCGGTCCTTGATCAGCGTCGCGTGCCACAGCACCTGCGCGGCGGCCGCGGCGATGCCCAGCACGAACAGCCCGCCCGGCACCAGCGGGCGCAGCGCCAGCGTCCAGATCGCCAGGAACAACGCGTAGCTGATCAGCACGCCCGCCACGTCGAAGCGGCCCAGCGTGATGGCCGAGGTCTTCATGCCGATCTTGAGGTCGTCGTCGCGGTCAACCATGGCGTATTCGGTGTCATACGCGATGACCCAGAACAAATTGCCCAGCAGCAGCAGCCAGGCCAGCGCGGGCACGCTGGCCCAGGCGGCCTGCAAGCTCCAGTCGGCCGCGCCGCCGCGCACGGCCGCAAACGCCATGGGGATGCCGAAACTGAACGCCACGCCCAGCACGGCCTGCGGCATGGACACGAAGCGCTTGGCGAACGGGTAGACCAGCGTGACGGCCAGCGCCGCGAACGACCAGACGATGGTGGCCTTGTTGGTCGTGAGCACCAGGCCGAACGCGGCCAGCGCCAGCACGGCGCCGAAGACCAGGGCCTCGCGCACGCTGATGCGCCCGCTGGTCACGGGCCGCTGCGCGGTGCGCTTGACGTGCTTGTCGAAATCGCGGTCGGCCACGTCGTTCACGCAGCAGCCGGCGCTGCGCATGAGGATGGTGCCCAGCACGAACACGGCCAGCAGGTGCCAGCCGGGAAAGCCGCCGGCCGCCACCCACAGCGCGCTGAGCGAGGGCCACAGCAGCAGCAGCCAGCCAGCCGGGCGGTTCCAGCGGATCAGGTCGAGGTAGAGCTGCAGCCGGCTGGTGGGCGCGGCTGCGGTCGATGCGACCAAGGGCTCACTCCTCCAGCAGCGAGCGCAGCATCCAGGCGGTCTGCTCGTGCACGGTCAGGCGCTGGGTCAGCAGGTCGGCCGTGGGCTCGTCGCTGGCCTTGTCGGCCACGGGGAACAGCTCGCGCGCGGTGCGGGCCACGGCTTCGTGGCCCTTGACCAGGATGCGCACCATCTCCAGCGCGGCAGGCGGCTCGACGGGCGCATCGGGCAGGCTGGCGAGCTGGCTGAACTGCGTGTACGAGCCCGGCGCCTTGTGGCCCAGCGAACGGATGCGCTCGGCGATCGGGTCGACGGCGTTCCACAGCTCGGTGTACTGGGCCATGAACATCGCGTGCAGCGTGTTGAACATGGGGCCGGTCACGTTCCAGTGGAAGTTGTGCGTGGTGAGGTACAGGGTGTAGGTGTCGGCCAGCAGGCGCGACAGGCCCTTGGCGATGGCGGCGCGGTCCTTGTCGCTGATGCCGATGTTGATGCTGGGCGCGCCGGTGGCGCTGGTCTTGCTGCTCTTGGCCATGGAATCTTTCGGTTGGTGCAAAAGGGAACGGGGATTCTCAGACATGCGCGCGGGCCGGGGCAAGCCAGGCCGGGCCATGCCGGCGATCGCCTGGCCCTCGCCTTGAGCTCAAGACAGGCGCTTGACGCCTGGCAACTCGCAGGCGTAGATGGCATTGCGCAACGCGGCGATGGCCTCGTAGCGCGTGAAGCTGCGGCGCCAGGCCAGCACCACGCGGCGGGTGGGCGGGTCGCCGTCGAAGGGCAGGTATTTGACGTAGGGCTCTTCGTCGCGCCGGCGCTTGCTCTTGGGTGCGTCCAGCGCGCCGCGCGGCACGCCCAGGCGGGGCACCAGCGTGACGCCCATGCCGGCGGCCACCATGTGTTTGATGGTCTCCAGCGACGAGCCTTCGAAGCTGCGGCGGATGCCCTCGGCGTCGCTGGAGAAGCGCGCGAACTCGGGGCAGACCTCGAGCACGTGGTCGCGGAAGCAATGGCCGTTGCCCAGCAGCAGCATGGTCTCGGCCTTGAGCTGCGCGGCCGTGATGTGGTTCTGCGCGGCCAGCGGGTGGCTGGTGGGCACGACGGCCAGGAAGGGCTCGTCGTACAGCGGCGCGATGGCCAGGCCGGTGTCGGGAAAGGGCTCGGCCATGATGGCGCAGTCCAGCTCGCCGGTGCGCAGCGATTCGAGCAGCTTGACGGTGAAGTTCTCCTGCAGCATCAGCGGCATCTGCGGCGTGCGCTCGATGGCCTGGCGCACCAGGTCGGGCAGCAGGTAGGGTGCGATGGTGTAGATCACGCCCAGCTTCAAGGGCCCGGCCAGCGGGTCTTTGCCGCGCTTGGCGATCTCCTTGATGTTGGCGGCCTGCTCCAGCACGCTCTGCGCCTGGCGCACGATCTCTTCGCCCAGCGGCGTGACGGCGACCTCGTTGGCGCTGCGCTCGAAGAGCTTCAGGTCCAGCTCTTCTTCGAGCTTCTTGATGGCCACCGACAGCGTGGGCTGCGACACGTAGCAGGCCTCGGCGGCCTTGCCGAAGTGCTTTTCCCGGGCAACGGCGACGATGTACTTCAGCTCGGTCAGGGTCATGGCAGGTATTGTGACGCTGGCCCTAAGCCTTGAGGAACTCGGCCTTTCCCCCCAGCCAGCGATGGACGTGCCGCTCGGCCAGCTCCGGGTACCGGTCCAACATCACCGGGGCCAGCGCGCGCGCCCAGGCCAGCAGCTCGGCGTCGGTGCTGAGGTCGGCGAAGCGCAGCAGTGCCGCGCCGGACTGGCGCGCGCCCAGGAACTCGCCCGGCCCGCGGATCTCCAGGTCGCGGCGGGCGATCTCGAAGCCGTCGTTCGTTTCCACCATGGCCTTGAGCCGTTCGCGCGCGACCTGGCCCAGGCGTGGCGCATCGCCGGTGGAGAACAGCAGCACGCAGGCCGATGCCGCCGCGCCACGCCCCACGCGCCCGCGCAGCTGGTGCAGCTGCGACAGGCCGAAGCGCTCGGCGTGCTCGATGACCATCAGCGAGGCGTTGGGCACATCCACGCCGACCTCGATCACCGTGGTGCTGACCAAGAGCCCCATGAGCCCGTCGGTGAACAGCGACATGACGGCCTTCTTCTCGGCCGGGGCCATGCGCGAGTGCAGCAGGCCCACGAGCACGCCGGGCAGCACGTCGGCCAGCGCGGCATGTGTGGCCGTGGCGTTGGCCAGGTCCAGCGCCTCGCTCTCTTCGATCAGCGGGCAGACCCAGTAGACCTGCCGGCCTTCCTCGATCTGGCCGCGGATGCGCTCGATGACCTCGTCGCGGCGCGCGTCGTGCACCACGCGCGTGAGCACCGGCGTGCGGCCGGGCGGCAGCTCGTCGATGGTGGAGACGTCCAGGTCGGCGTAGTAGCTCATGGCGAGCGTGCGCGGGATGGGCGTGGCGCTCATCATCAAGAGGTGCGGCTCCTGGCCCTCGGCCGCGAGCTTGCCGCGCAGCGCCAAGCGCTGGGCCACGCCGAAGCGGTGCTGCTCGTCGATGACAGCCAGGCCCAGGCGCTGGAACTGCACCTTGTCCTGGATCACGGCATGCGTGCCGACGACGAGCGCGGCCTCGCCGCTGGCGATGAGCGCCAGCATGGTGTCGCGCTCCTTCTTCTTCTGGCCGCCAGCCAGCCAGGCGATGCGCTTGCCGTGCGCGGCCAGCAGCGGGTCCAGCCAGCCCACGAGCTTGCGGAAATGCTGCTCGGCCAGGATCTCGGTGGGCGCCATCAGCGCGCACTGCCAGCCGGCGTCCATGCAGACGGCGGCCGCCAGTGCCGCGACCACGGTCTTGCCCGAGCCCACGTCGCCCTGCAGCAGCCGGTGCATGGGCAGGGCGCGGGCCAGGTCGGCCGTGATCTCGGCCACCACGCGCTGCTGGGCGCCGGTCAGCGCGAATGGGAGCGCCTGCAGCAAGGCGGCGTGGAGTGCGGGGCCGTCGGTGCGCGGCTGCAGCACGGGCGCGCGCAGCCGGCCACGCTCGCGCTGCGCCGTCAGCTGCGACAGCTGCTGCGCAAGCAGCTCCTCGGCCTTGAGCCGCTGCCAGGCCGGGTGGCTGCGGTCGGCCAGGGCCTCCACCGACACGTCGGGCGTGGGGTGGTGCAGGAACTCCAGCGCCTGGCGCAGGCT
Source organism: Pseudorhodoferax sp. Leaf267 (assembly GCF_001422405.1). Lineage (GTDB taxonomy): Bacteria > Pseudomonadota > Gammaproteobacteria > Burkholderiales > Burkholderiaceae_C > Pseudorhodoferax. The sequence goes on along the minus strand of NZ_LMMV01000025.1, from coordinate 131,884 downwards.
CCAGGCCACGGGCGACTGGCCGGGCGGCAGCGTCTCGCGCAGCTCGGCCCGCGCCAGGCCCGCGAGCACGGCGCGGCGCAGGTAGTTCTGCGGCAGGGCGGCCGTCGTGGGGTAGATGGGCGTCAGCGCCGTGGGCAGCTCGCCCGTGGCGGCGCGGAACTGCGGGTGCAGCATGGTGCGGCCCATGAAACCGCCACGCACCTCGCCGCGCACCAGCACGCGCGCACCCGGCGCCAGCGCTTTCTGGTGCGAGGGGTAGAAGGTGAAGAAGCGCAGGGTGCAGGTGTCGCTGCCGTCGTCCACGGTCACCAGCAACTGGCGGCGCGGGCCGAGCTTGACTTCGCAGGCCTGCACCGTGGCCTCGATCTGCGCCACCTCGCCGTCGCGCACGTCGGCCAGCCGCACGATGCGCGTCTCGTCCTCGTAGCGCAGCGGCAGGTGCAGGGCCAGGTCGATGTCGCGTTGCAGGTCCAGCTTCAGCAGCGCGCGCTGGGGGGCGCTGAGCTTGGCCGAGGCAGCGGGTGGAACGGTCTTGGTCACCGCACCACCTCGGTTCTGCGCACTGCGGGACTGCGCCTCCTCGGGCGACGGACGAGGCTCACGGGCACTCAGCGCAGGTCGGCCAGCGCGGCCTGCGCATCGGCGAATCGGAACGCGAAGCCGCTACGCAGCAACGCTGCCGGCACGACGCGCTGGCCCTTGCGCAGCAGATCGGCCTGCTCACCCAGCAACAGGCGCAGCGGCAGGCCCGGCGTGGGGAACAAGCTGGGCCGGTGCATCAGCCTGGCCGCAATGCGGCTGAACTCGGCCTGCCGCACGGTGCCCGGCGCCGTCACGTTGTAGACCGGTGTGGCGGGCGGCTGGCCGGCGTCATGCGCCTGGCGCGCCAGCGTCCAGGTGTGGGCGATGGCGCGCAGCAGGTCCTCCACGTGCACCCACGAGAACCACTGCCGCCCACCGGCCAGCGGCCCGCCCAGGCCCAGCGAGATCGGCAGCAGCAGTTGCGGCAGCGCGCCGCCGCGGCCCAGCACCACGCCCAAGCGCAGGCGCACGACCTCCACACCCAGCGGCGCCGCGCGCAAGGCCGCCTGCTCCCAGCGCTGGCACAGCTGCGACATGAAGATGGGCTGCGGTGGCGCGTCTTCGGCCAGGGCCGTGTCGTCGCCCGGCGCCTGCACGCCGTAGTAGCCCACGGCCGAGGCCGACACCAGCAGCCAGGGCCTGCGCGCCAGCCCCGCCATCCAGTCGACCAGCCGGTTCGTCAGCCCTTCGCGGCTGGCGAGCAGCTGAGCGCGGCGCGCGTCTGTCCACGGCAGGCCCAGGATGCGCGCGCCGGCCAGGTTGATGACCACGTCGCAGGGCTGCTGCTGCGCGACGTCCTGCAGCCGCGCCACGCAGCGCACCCCGGTGCCGAGGTGGCGCGACGCAGCGGCCACGTCGCGCGTCCAGACGGTGACCTGGTGGCCGTCACGCAGCAACTGCTGCACGAGCAGCCGGCCGATGAAGCCCGTCCCCCCGGTCACGAGCACATGCTGCGGCACGGGGCCAAAGCGGATCGGGGCAGGCGTCGTGGTGGTGGAAGGCATCGGGGGATTTTGCATGGCGTGGGAGAATCGCGCCCCTCACTTGGAACGGGCCTGTCCAGCCCTCAAGGCCATGCGCTCCTTCACGCTCTCCGATTTCGATTTCGACCTGCCGCCCGCACTGGTGGCGCAACACCCCGCCCTGGAGCGCAGCGCCTCGCGCCTGCTGGACGGAACGGCCGCCACCCCCATCGACCGCATCTTCCGCGAACTGCCCACGCTGCTGCGCGCGGGCGACCTGCTGGTGTTCAACGACACCCAGGTCGTCAAGGCCCGGCTGTTCGGCGAGAAGCCCACGGGCGGCAAGCTGGAGCTGCTGGTCGAGCGCGTGCTGCAGGGCCAGGAAGTGGTCTGCCACATGAAGGTCAGCAAGAAGCCGGCCGTGGGCACCACGCTGCAGATGGTGGGCGGCTTTCGCGCCACCCTGCTGGGCCGCTGGCCAGCGGACGACGGCCCGCTGTTCCGCTTCGCGTTCGAGAGCGACCAGGGCGAAGACCCCTACGCGCTGATGGCCCGCTGCGGCCATGTGCCGTTGCCGCCCTACATCACGCACGCCGATTCATCGGAAGACGAGCGCCGCTACCAGACCGTGTTCGCGCGCGTGCCCGGCGCCGTGGCCGCGCCCACGGCCGCGCTGCATTTCGACGAAGCGCTGCTGGCTGCGCTGGACGCGCGTGGCGTGCAGCGCGCCAACGTCACGCTGCACGTGGGCGCGGGCACGTTCCAGCCCGTGAAGACCGAGAACATCGCCGAGCACCACATGCACGCCGAACGCTACGAGGTGCCGCCCGCCACGCAGCAGGCGATTGCCGACTGCAAGGCACGCGGCGGCCGCGTGGTGGCCGTGGGCACGACAACCGTGCGCACGCTCGAATCGTGGGCCAAGAGCGGCGAGCCGCGCGGCGACACGACCATCTTCATCACGCCGGGCTTTGCGTTCCGGCATGTCGACGTGCTGGTCACGAATTTCCATTTGCCCAAGAGCACGCTGATGATGCTGGTGTCCGCCTTTGCGGGCTACGAGCACGTGATGGCGCTGTACCGCCATGCGGTGCACGAGGGCTACCGCTTCTTCAGCTATGGCGATGCCATGCTGCTGGAGCGGGCTTCCACTATCGATCAAACAACCGTACAACGATAAAACCATCGATATGAAAAGCAACATCGTCACCGTGTCGCCCAAGTACCAGGTGGTGATTCCGCAGTCGGTGCGCGAGCACCACGACATCCAGCCTGGAACGAAGATGGCCGTGCTGGACTTCGGCAACTTCATCCGCCTGGTGCCGGTCAAGCCTGCCGCGGCCTGCATCGGCATTGCCGCGGGCCTGCGCAACACCGACATCGACGACGACCCGGAGCGCTTTTGAGCCGCGCGGCCAAACGCAGCCCGGTGCCCGGGCCGCTGGTGCTCGACAGTTCCTGCTGGCTGGAGTTCTTTGGCCAGACGGATCGCCTGGAACTGTTCCGCGCGCCGATCCTGGCGGTCGAGCAACTGATCGTGCCCGTCATCACGGTCTACGAGGTCTACAAGAAGATCCACCGCGAACTGGGCGAAGACACGGCCAACGAAGCGGCCGCGCTGATGCAGTGCGGCGACGTGGTGGAATTGAGCCTGCCGCTCACGCTCTCGGCCGCCTCCAACGGCCTGCCCCTGGCCGACGGCCTGATTTACGCCATCGCCCAGGCGCGTGGCGCCACGTTGTGGACCCAGGACGCCCATTTCCACGGCCTGCCGGGCGTGCGCTACTTTTCCAAAACCTGATGCTCGACTTCAACCTCCTCGCCACCGACCCCACCAGCCACGCCCGCCGCGGCACGCTGACGCTGAACCACGGTGTGGTGCAGACGCCCATCTTCATGCCCGTGGGCACCTATGGCACCGTCAAGGGCGTGATGCCGCGGTCGCTCGAAGAGATGGGCGCGCAGATCATCCTGGGCAACACGTTCCACCTGTGGATGCGGCCGGGGCTGGACGTGATCCGCCAGTTCGGCGGGCTGCACCGCTTCGAGGTGTGGGACAAGCCCATCCTCACGGACTCGGGCGGCTTCCAGGTCTGGAGCCTGGGCGCCATGCGCAAGATCAGCGAAGAGGGCGTGAAGTTCGCCTCGCCCGTCAACGGCGACAAGCTGTTCCTCACGCCCGAGGTCAGCATGCAGATCCAGACCGATCTGAACAGCGACATCGTGATGCAGTTCGACGAGTGCACGCCCTACGACACCAAGGGCCACATCACGACCGAGGCCGAGGCGCGCAGCTCCATGGAGCTCAGCCTGCGCTGGGCCGAGCGCTGCCGCGCAGAGTTCGCGCGCCTGCAGAACCCCAACGCCCTCTTCGGCATCGTGCAGGGCGGCATGTTCGAGCACTTGCGGCAGGAGTCGCTGGACCAGCTCGTGGCCATGGACTTCCCCGGCTACGCCATCGGCGGCGTGAGCGTGGGCGAGCCCAAGGACGAGATGCTGCGCATCATGGCGCACACGCCGCACCGGCTGCCGGCGCACAAGCCGCGCTACCTGATGGGCGTGGGCACGCCGGAGGACCTGGTCGAGGGCGTGGCCCAGGGCGTGGACATGTTCGACTGCGTGATGCCCACGCGCAATGCGCGCAACGGCACCATCTTCACGCGCTACGGCGACCTGAAGATCCGCAACGCCAAGCACCGCAGCGACGAGCGTCCGCTGGACACCACCTGCACCTGCCATGCCTGCGCCGGCACCAGCGGCGTCGCCATGGGCAGCGGCGGCTTCTCGCGCGCCTACCTGCACCACCTGGACCGCTGCGGCGAGATGCTCGGCCCGATGCTCACCAGCATCCACAACCTGCACTACTACCTGAACCTCATGCGTGAGGTGCGCGAGGCGCTGGACGCGGGGGACTTCGCGGGATTCCGCAAGCGATTTGCGGCGGACCGGGCGCGCGGGGTGTAGCCGCTCCAGCGCTTGATTTGGGCCTGAGTCCGCAACGCGGTGGGGCTTCTGGATACCGCCACATGTGCATGGTTATATTGGCCGCTCCCCAATCTTCCGCCATCGATGCGCCCCGTCCTCCAAGCCCCCCTGATCGCGCGCTTCCTGCTGCTGCTGGTGCTGGCCGCCGGCGTCTACTTCTTCCGCGGCTTCCTGGTGCCGGTGCTGGCGGCGCTGATCATCGGCTTTGCGAGCTGGCCCCTGTACGAGCGGCTGGTGCGGCGCTGCGGCGGGCGCACGCCGCTGGCGGCCAGCCTGGCGACGCTGCTGGTGGTGCTGCTGCTGGTCGTGCCGATGACGCTGGCCTTGCACTATGCGCTGCAGGAGGCCGGCACCTTCATCCAGTGGCTGCTGCGCGCCAACCGCGACGGCGCGCCCGTGCCGCGCTGGATCGAGGCCTTCCCGCTGGCCGGTGAGCGCATGGCCGCCTACTGGCGCGACCACCTGGGCGAGCCCGGCGCGCTGGGCGAGTGGGTGCAGATCCTGAGCGGCCAGCACATCGGCAACATCTACCGGCTGGCGCTCGCCACCACGGGCAATTTGCTGCAGCTGGCGCTCACCATTTTGTTCATGCTGATCACGCTCTTCTTCCTGTTCAAGGACGGCGCGCGCTTCGCCGCGCAACTGGACGTGGTGGGCGAGCGCACCCTGCCGCTGCGCTGGCAGCGCTTCTCGCGCGTGGTGCCAGCCACCGTCAGCTCCACGGTCACCGGCATGGGCCTGATCGCGCTGGGCGAGGGCCTGGTGCTGGGCGTGGCCTACTGGATCGCCGGCGTGCCCTCGCCCGTGCTGCTGGGCGTGGTGACGGGCTTCATGGCGCTGATCCCGGGCGGCGCGCCGCTGGCCTTCACGCTGGTGTCGCTCTACCTGGTCGGCGCGGGCCACCTGGCGGCCGGCGTGGGCCTGTTCGTCTGGGGCTCGGTGGAGCTGTTCATCGTCGACAAGACGCTGCGCCCGCAGCTGGTCGGCGGGCCGGTCAAGCTGCCGTTCCTGCCGACCTTCTTCGGCCTGGTCGGCGGCGTGAAAACGATGGGTTTCGTGGGCCTTTTCGTCGGCCCGGTGCTGATGGCGCTGCTGGTGGCCATCTGGCGCGAGTGGCTGCACAGCATCCAGGCCGAGACGCCAGCGCCGCCACGGCGCTGACGCGGCCCGGACGATCAGTCGCGCAGTTCGGCCGGCACGGTGCCGCCGTTCGCGGCGATGCGCGTCATCACCTGGCGGTGCAGCCACAGGTTCCAGCCGGCCGAGCCGGGCTCGTCGCTGCCGGTGTAGATCAGCTCGTTGGCCAGTTCCTTGCGCGCCGCCAGGCTGCTGTCCAGGCCCAGCAGCTTGAGCAGGTCGACGATGGAGGTGCGCCAGTTCAGCGCGGCCGCGCCGGGCATCGCGTCGAGGATGGGCGTCACGTCACCCAGGGGGATGGACGGCGGCGGTGCGGGGGTGGCCGATGCCGTGGTCGAGGTCGTGGCCGCAGGCGGCGCAGCGACGACTTCAGCCGCGTTGGCAGAGGGAAATATCTTGGAAAAAATCTTGCCGAAAAAGCTCATGTGGGGTGCTCCTGTTGGATTGGACTGAGGTCTGCTGCGCGCGACATGCGACGCAGGTGGTGCTTCTAACACGCCCCATGGCGCCAAACCGGCGCCAAGGCCGGCAGGCCCGTGCGCAACTGCCCAATCGCGCAGATGTTGCATCCGCTTACCGTCAGGTGGTGGGCGCCGCAGCGGCAGCCGTGCCGCAACCAGGGCAGAAGCGCGCGAACGCACTCTTGCGCCGGTCGCACGCGCGGCAATGGTCGAACAGGCCGATGCCGCAGTGCGGGCAGAAGTCGATCGCCGGGTCCTTCAGGTCCACGCCGCGCTCGCAGCCCGGGCACACGCCCTTGCCCAGCCGTGTCAACGCCACGTCGTAGCTGAGCTCGTGGCGGCGCACGATGTCGGGCTGGTCTTCGGCCAGCTTCTGGCGCGCGAGGTAGCGGTTCAGCGCCACGATGGCGTAGCGGCCGGCCAGCACGGTGAGCACGATGCCCACGATGTAGCGCACATAGCCGCCGTAGCTGGGCAGGTAGGGCACCAGCTCGACGAAGAACGCGAACAGCGCGAAGAAGATGAAGCCCCAGACGAAGGGCCACCAGGTGCTCTTGCGCTTCTTCACGAACAGCCAGCCGGCGATGGCCAGCAGCGGCAGCGTCAACGCCAGGCGGTAGCCGAACACGCGCAGCTCGATCCGGCGGTGTTCAGCCTGCAGGCCCTGCTGCGCCGCGGACTCCAGCTCGCCCAGCTGCTGGCGCACCCGCTCGAGCGACTGCTCGGCATCGAGCGACGACTGCCGCAGCGCGTCGATGCGCTGCTGGGCCTTGCCCTCGCGCGCCTTCAGGGCGTCGAGCGCCTGCGTGCGCGCGATCAGCTCGGCGTCCTGGTCGGGCTGCGAGGTGGCGCGCCGCGTGGCCAGCCAGTTGGTGAAGGTCTCGCGCGCCGCCGCCGTGGCCTGCTGCGCCACCTGCAGCGCCAGCTCGGCCTGCTCGCGCGCGGCGCTGGTCTGCCGCTCGGCGCGCTCGCCTTCGCGCAGCTGCGCCCGCAGCGGCTCGGCCGCCGCACGGTCGATGAAGTCGTCGAGCCGCAACGTGCCCTCGACCTGCGGCAGGTCGCCCACCAGGCTGCCGCCCAGGCCGATCAGGAAGCTGGCGAACACGAAGGCCACCAGCCACAGGCCGCGGCGGAACCATTTTTCGGAAAGACGTAGCGCGTTGCTCATGGGAGTCTCAGGTCAAGGTGTCAATGTGACCGGTGCGGCGCCCAGGCCGGCCGCGGTCATCCAGGAGAAGACAGAGTCCACCGTCACGGTCTCGATCTGGTCCGAAAAGCGCTTGCTGTTTGGATGGTCGTCGAAGGCGATGTTGGCCGCCGTCATGCGCCCGCCCAGCCGCGTGAGCGGCCTGAGCGTGAGTACGGTGGGTGCATAGCCACTGGACTGGAGCCAGGCCTGGGCCTGCTGGCGGCTGGTGATCGTGCCGGGTTCCATGGCCATGGCCAGGGTCTCGATGGCCCACTGGTTGGACTGCTGGTATTTGTCGCCCCAGGCGTAGCTGACCAGGCTGTAGGGCTGGGCATGCAGGCGCGTGACCAGTGGCGGGCTGTCGATCAGCAAACGCAATTGCGCCTGCACCGCCGCACTGGGCACCACCCAGGCCGCCTCGTGGCGCCACAGGTCGTCCAGGAAAAAATCCGCCAGGCCCTGCCGGTAGATCGACGCGACTGCCTGCCCGCACTCGTTGAGCTTGTGGACCACGCGCCAGGGCCCGGCCTCCGTTTTGTACGCCAGGCCGAGGTGGGAGTAGCGCAGCCCATACTTCTCCAGGTTCCGGCCCGCGCGGGCCAGCACCACCACCCGTGCGCCGCTCGCGTCCAGTTGCTGCGAGGTCTTGAGCGCCAGGTCCAGGCCCGCCTGCACCGTGGCCGCCGTGAGCTTGAGCGGCTCGCATGAACGCCCGGCCTGGGCTGGCGACGGCAGCATGAGCAGGGCGGCGACCCACGACGCCACCAGGGCGCCGCCGATGCTTGCAGCGCCGCGCATCACAGCTTCTCGTTGTGCAGCAGGGCTTGTCCCACTGCGTTCGGGATGAAGGCAATCGCCTCGCCGGCAGCGGACAGCACCGTACCCGTGGCCATGGCGCTGGTGGTGACGACCGTGCCCAGCGCCAATGACGCGGTATCTGCGGCCTGGATGCCCAGCCGCACGCTGAACCGGGCACCGTCGGATGCGCGCTCCAGCACGTAGGCAGTGCCATCGGCCATCTTCTCGATGGCCATCACGGTCAAGGACATGGCCGCCTGCGCGGAATGCAGCGGTGCCGTGGAGGGCTTCTTCTCGTAGGCGGCAAATGCCGAGCCGGCCACGACAGCCACCGAGGCGATCGGCAACACAGACACCGCGAGCGAAACCTCGCTCTGCGCATGTGCCGTGGCCGGGGTGACCACCGCGGACAGGCTGGCGACCGCCAGCACGGCGGTGGCCACGGCACGCGTCCACGCGCTGGAATGCTTGGCAAGAAGTGTTTGCATGGTTTCTCTCCGGATGTAGTGAAGGAGCCGCAATGGTTGTGCACCGCCATCAGAAAGCATCAAGATATGTCAATCAACCACCGTCATGATGCCGCGAGTATCCCCATGCGATACCCGTCCGTGATGTCGCGCGGCCGGTCGCACTGGATGCTGTCGGCCTCAGGCGGCCGATCGCAGCAAGGCGGCCACCTCGCCCTGCAAGCCCTGTGGCGTCACCGCCCGGCCCACCACCGCCGGCCCCACGTCCAGCCCCACCCGGCTCCACACCCCGCGCCGGAACGGCCGCACCATGGCCCCGCCCTGCTCGATGCGGCTGAAGTACGAGCCCCACAGGTTGCTGAGCGCCATGGGTACCACGGGCACGTCCAGGCAGTCCTGCTGCGCCTGCGCCAGGATCTTCATGACGCCGCCCTTGAACGGCTGCAGGCTGCCGTCGCGCGTGATGCCGCCCTCGGGGAAGATGGCCAGCAGGTCGCCTTCGCGCAGCACGCGGGCCGCGGCATCGAAGGCCGCGGCGTAGGCGGCCGGGTCCTCCTTCTGCGGTGCGATCGGAATCGCCTTGGCCAGGCGGAATAGCCAGCCCAGCACCGGCACGCGGAAGATGCGGTGGTCCATCACGAAGCGGATCGGCCGCGGGCTGGCCGCCATGAGCAAGATGGCGTCGACGAAGCTCACGTGGTTGCACACCAGCAGCGCCGGCCCCGTGGTCGGGATGTGGGCATCGCCGCGCACCTGGAAGCGGTAGACGAAGTGCGACATCACCCACGCGATGAAGCGCAGCAGGTACTCCGGCACCAGCAGGAAGATGTAGGCCGCCACGAGGGCGTTGGCCAGGCCCGTGAACAAAAAGATCTGCGGCACCGTGAAGCCGGCCCCGAGCAGCGCGCCGGCGATCAGGCTGCTGGCGATCATGAACAGCGCGTTCAGGATGTTGTTGGCCGCGATGATGCGCGCCCGGTGCGTGGGCTGGCTGCGCAGCTGGATCAGCGCGTACATCGGCACGCTGTAGAGCCCTGCGAACAGCGACAGCAGCAGCAGGTCGGCCATCACGCGCCAGTGCGCGGCCTGGGCCGTGAACGCGCCGATGCCCATGATCTCGCGCGCCGGCAGGCCGCGCAGCGCGAAGTACAGGTCGATGGAGAACACGCTCATGCCGATGGCGCCCAGCGGCACCAGGCCGATCTCCACCTGGCGCCGGCTCAGCACCTCGCACAAGAGCGAGCCGGTGGCGATGCCGATGGAGAACACCACCAGCAGCAGCGAGGCCACCTGCTCGTTGCCGTGCAGCACCTCCTTGGCCAGGCTGGGGAACTGGCTCAGGAACACGGCGCCGAAGAACCACATCCAGCTGATGCCCAGCAGCGAGCGGAACACCACGATGTTGCCGTGCGCCAGCTTGAGGTTGCGCCAGGTCTCGGTGACGGGGTTCCAGTTGATCCTGAGCCCCGGGTCGGTGGCCGGCAGGCTGGGGATTCCCTGCGCAACCAGCCGGCCCAGCACGGCCAGGCCCAGGCAGCTGGCGGCCACCGTCGTGCGGCCGATCTCGGGGATGGCGATCAGCAGCCCGCCCGCGATGTTGCCCAGCAAGATGGCGACGAAGGTGCCCATCTCCACCATGCCGTTGCCACCGGTGAGCTCGCGCTCGGTCAGCACCTGCGGCAGGTAGGCGAACTTGACCGGGCCGAACAGCGTGGAGTGCAGGCCCATGAGGAAGGTGCAGCCCAGCAGCACGGGCACCTGCACGGCCACGCTGTCGCTCATGAAGCCCCAGGCGGCCAGCGCCATGATGGCGATCTCCAGGTTCTTCACGAAGCGGATCACGCGGGTCTTGTCCAGCTTGTCGGTGAGCTGGCCGCTGGTGGCCGAGAACAGCAGGAACGGCAGGATGAACAGCGCGCCGATCACCAGCCCGGCCATGGCCGGCGGCAGCCAGGACACGCTGAGCTGGTAGGTCACCATCACCGTGAAGGCGAACTTGAAGAGGTTGTCGTTGGCCGCGTTGGAGAACTGCGTCCAGAAGAACGGGCCGAAGCGGCGCTGGCCCAGCAGGGCGAACTGGTTCGGGTGATCGGCGTCGTGTGGGCCCATGGGCTGCGTTCCTGGAAAAACTTGCGGGCGATTGTGCCCGGGGGGTGGGCGCGCAGTCTGCCCCGGCCCGGCCGTGCGGCATCGGATACCGGCCGCCTCAGCACCAGCCGGTACGCCCGGTATCCATAATCGATACCGCATGAGCACCACCGCCGATCTCGTCGACGTCCTCAAAAAGGAACTCAAGGCCGCGCGCATGACCTATGCCGACCTGGCCCAATCGCTCGGCATGGCCGAGTCCAGCGTCAAGCGCATGCTGGCGAAAGGCGAGATGCCGCTGTCGCGCATCGATGCGATCTGCCGCGCGCTGCGGCTCGATTTCGCCGACCTCGCACGCCAGGTGGCCGACCAGCAGCCGCTGCTGGCCGAGCTGCGCGAGGACCAGGAGCGCGCCGTCGTGGCCGACAAGAAGCTGCTGCTGGTGGCCATCTGTGTGCTGAGCCAGTGGACGCTGGAGCAGATCACCTCCACCTACCGGCTGACAGAGGCCGAGTGCATCCGCCACCTGGCGCAGCTGGACCGCATCGGCATCATCGCGCTCAAGCCGCTGAACCGCTACCGCCTGAAGCTGGCCAAGACCTTCCGCTGGCGGCCGCATGGGCCGGTGATGCAGTTCTTCCGCGAAGACGCGCTGCTGGACTACTACGGCGGCGGCTTCGACGGCGCTGGCGAGGGCCTGCTGCTGGTGCACGGCAGCATCGGCCGTGCGCTGGCGCCGGCCTTCGTCGAGCGGCTGCAGCGGCTGGCGCAGGACTTCGCGCAGCAGCACCTGGCCGACCAGAAGCTGCCCGAGGCCCAGCGCGAGGGCTACACGCTGCTGCTGGCCATGCGCAGCTGGGAGTTCGCGGCCTTCACGGCACTGCGGCGCTGAGCCTCACTGCCCGCTGGCCGTGACGCGGCACTGCAGCGTGACGGCCAGGCTGGAGTTGGCCGGCAGGCTGGGCAGCGTCACACCGCCACCGGAGAGCAGCGCGGCCGCCGTCACCGACGCCGGGCATTGCGCACCACCACTGAGCGGGGTGCAGATCGGCGCCGCCAGTCCTGCCTGCGTGCAGTCCAGCCCTGCCCCCGGCGCATCGCGCAGCACGGCGTTCGCCACGGCCGGGCCGCCCGCGGGGTTTCCGACCGTCAACGTGTAGGTGACGACGGCTCCGGTCACGACGGGCGAGGGGCTGGCGGTCTTGGCCAGGGTGATCTGACCCACCAATCGCGCGTTGCTGAAGGTGCAGGTCAGGTCATCGCCGGCCACCGGGGTGATGCTGAAGCTCGTGCCGGTGCCACTGGGCGTCTGGCCACCGGACAACGCGTTGGTGCAGCTGTAGGTGGTGACGTAGTTGGCCAGCAACGCGCCCCCGGCTCCCGCCTCGGACAGCGTGTAGGCGCTGCCCGCGGTGGCAGTGCTGTGTGTGAGTACTCCAGTGGCCGTCGTGCCGCTGCCGGTGGTGGTCATGGCGGCAGGCGCCCCTGTTCCAGTCATCGCCAACGTGAACTGGTCGCCAGCGGCCACGCGGCCGTTGGGCAGGGTCTTTTGCAGGCGGATGACCGGCACGCGCGCATTGGTAAAGGTGCACACGATGTCGCTGGCGGTCGCACCCACCGTCAGCGTGCCGCTCAGCGCATTGGCCGTGTAGCCCAGTGCCGCGCCGCTGCCTGTGTTGCCGGTGCAGGACAGGGACTTGCTGTAGCTGCCGGCAGCGCCGGTGGTGAAGGCCTCGGTGACCGTGTAGGTCTGCCCGGGCTGCACGCCGTAGGACGCACTGGCCGTGTCGGTCTCGCTGGCCGTGTTGGCCACGGAGGCGAGCGCCCCCGTGCCGATCGGTGCCGGCGTGCCACTGACGCTGACGTTCACCGCGTCGTTGGGCGTTGCGCCCACCCAGGTCTTGGCCAGAGTGAGCCGGACCGCCGGCGTGTCGGTGTCGGTGGCGCTGTTGTTGCCCGGCGTGGGGTCGGTCACGCCTGCCAGCGCGATGCTCGCGCCATTGACCAGGTTGCCGCTGGCCGATGCCGAGACCGTGCCGGTCGCGGTGAAGGTGACGCTGGCACCCACGGGCAGGTTCACGCCGTGGTTGATGTTGCCGCTGCCCGAAGCTGTCGCGCAGCTGCCGCCACCCGTGCCCGCACCGCAGGTCCAGGTGACCGTGTCGAGGCTGGTCGGGAAGGTGTCGGTGACGACGGCGCCATTGGCTGGGCTGGGGCCGGCGTTGCTCGCCACGATCTGGTAGGTGACCTGCTGGCCGCGCAGGTAGCCGGTCTGGTTGTTGCTCTTGGTGATGGACAGGTCGGCCGCGCGTGCGTTGCGCAAGGTGCAGCTCAGATCGTCGCCCGCCACCGGCGTGATGTCGAAGCTGGCGCCGCTGCCGCTGGGCGTCTGCCCGCCCGCGCGGGTGTTGCTGCAGCTCCAGCCGCTGATGTACTGGGCCAGATTGGTGGTGCCGGCCGCCAGTTCGGACAAGGTGTAGACGGTGCCGGCCGTGGCCGGGTCCAGCACCGCGGCCTGGGCTGGCGTGACGGTCGCACCGGTGGTGGTGGCATTGGCCAGCACGCTGCCACCGCTGGCGATGCGCAGCGTGAACTGGTCGCCGGCCGCAGATCGCCCGTCCGGCAGCGTCTTGGCCAGGCGCACCACCGGCAGCCGCTCGTTGGTGAAGGTGCAGACGATGGTCGCACTGGTGCCCACCTCGGCAGCGCTGAGCCGCAGCCGGCGTCGTCGACGGCGTCGATGACCGCGGCGCTGACGGCCACGGTGGCGGTGGCGCTGTCGCACGTGGGGGGTGTGGTGGCTGCCAGCGGTGGTGCCCGCTGCCACGACGATGTTGCCGCCCGCGTTCATCGACACACTGCCATTAGCAGGCGGCGTCGTGACGGCGCGGGGGTTCAGGCTGGCGTTGCTGCCGAGCACGACCGTCGCGCCGTTGCTCGTGTCGTTGGCAATGACACTGCCAGCCGTGCTGCCGCCAGCGGTACCGCTGATCGGCGTGCTGGCGTAGTTGTCGTCCAGCGCATCGATGCTGGCGCTGGTCGTGACGGTCACGGTGACGGTGGCGTTGTCGCAGTTGGACGGGTTCAGCTGCTCGCAGATGCGGTAGACCAGCGCGTAAGTGCCGGCAGGTGTGCCGGCTGCAACGTTGACAGCGCGCGTGGTCACATCCAGTGTGATTCCGGGCTGGCTGGTGCTGACCTGGCTCAGCGTGACGGTGCTCAGGGTTGCCGGCGTCGCGTTCAGCAGATCGTTGCCCAGCACGTTGGCCACAGCGGTCCCGCCGAGCGCACCGTTGACGCTGGTGCCGGCGGTCGCCGTCGGCGTCACAGGCACCACGAAGCTCACCTGCGAGCCGCCGGCCGCAAGGCCCGCCGCGACCGTGCAGGTGACCGTCTGGCCGGTTGCCGAGCAGCCTGCCGGCATGGCCCCGAGCGCCAGCCCCGCCGGCACCGCGTCGGTCACGGTCGCGGCAGCCGTCGTGGCGGCGGTCCCGCTGTTCGTGACGCGCAATGTGTAGCTGGCGGGCGCACCCACGGTGAAGCTGGCGGGGCTCGCGGTCTTGGTCACCGTCAGCACGGGGGCCGTGACCTGCGTCGTGACCGTAGCGTCCCACGCGCACACGCCGCCGCCCGGGGACGCGCAGGTCATGGCTGCCGGCAGCGTGACCGTGGCGGTGTTGCCGACCGATGTCTGCGCCAGCGTCAGTGGCGCAGCAGCTGCCGCTCCAAGCCACAAGCTCCAAACGCTTGCGCGACGGAGCCAGCCCATGTCACCCCCCGCCCTTCCCTCGCGCCCGCAAGCTCAGGCAGGCGTGGGTCGGCGAACCCGACACCGTAAGGACATCGTGGCCACAGTCTTTCCACTGCTGGCAGATGGTCACAAGCACCACATCGCTCTTGTTCAAGCGCCGCCCACTTCGCCCGCGCGATCGATGGCGGCAACGCCCGATTCTTCAACCGATCGACGCCTGGTGATGGATGCAATAAACCGTTGGTGCCTGTGCTGTTCCCGCTCGTCAGTCCAACGCCTGGCATCGCGGCGCGCCGCAGTTACCTGCGGGCGCGGGGCATCAGGAGGGGCCTGTAAACACCGTCAGCACGCCGGTGTAGCCATAGAGATGGTGGCGTGCGATCTCGCCGCCCGCGAAGAAGCCGACCAGGGGCACGTCGCCCAGGGCATGGCGCACGATCTGCATCTCGGCGCTGGGGCCGCCGAAATGCGGGCCACCGCGCCCGGCGCAGCTGACGTAGATGGCGCCCGCCATGCGCCGCGCCGGGTGCGGCGCGGAGGCCGCGACGTTGGCCGCCAGCGCAACGGCGGCCTCGATCGCCATCTCCTCGGGCTCCAGTTCTTCGCGGATCTCAGCGCATACGCGCACCAGGTCGGCACGCGCGGCCACCGGGTTGCGCTGGCAGAAGGCCAGGCGCATGCCGGGCTCGACCGGCTCGGCGATCGCGACGCCCTGGCGCGCCGGGTCCAGGCCGATGATGTGGCGCACGCGCACGTCTGGGCCGAAGCTGCCGGGCCGTCGCACGGCGTCGCCACCGGCGGCGTTGGGCGCGGCGCGCAGGCCGGCCAGCGTGGCGCGCACGCGTTCGAGTGCGCTGCGCGGCTCGTCCAGCGACACGCCCAGGTCGCGCAGCAGCACCTGCAGCGCGGGTTCGTGGTCCAGCTCGATCACGACGTTGCCTTCGGCCCGCGTGACGGTGCGCTCGGGCGCGACGGGCTGGCAACCCTGGGTGACGCGCGAGACCAGCGCCACGTCCTGCGAAAACGCCACGCCCGACAGGCCGCCCTGGAACACGCCGCCGGCCGCGCCATGTCCCTTGATGTTGCCGTTGCCACCGATGGCGAACTGCACGACGTCGGACCGGCTGGAGGCCAGGCCACCGAACAGGTAGCCCGTGTCGGTGCGGCCGGCCATCTCGGCGATGAGCTCGGTCACGTCGGGCGTGTTCGCATCGGCATGGACCAGCGCCGTGTGCGCCTCAAATCCCATGCCCAGCGGCGCGACGCCCGAGAACACGCGGTAGTCGTGCGCCGGCACGCCGCACAGCATGACGGCCAGCGCGGGCTCGTCGAAATACTCGACGTTGTTGGCCGCGATGCCCACGCCCACGGTGCCGGACCAGTCCGTGACCTCGGGCAACTCGGCGCTCAGGTGGTCCAGGATGTCCTGCGCGGCAGACGCGTAGTGGTCGGTGATGTACAGCAGGCCCAGGCCGGGCGCGCTGGCGTAGTCCGGCAACGCCATCTGCGCGCGCAACTGGGCCAGCACCAGGCCGGCCGCCATGCGCCACTGCGGATGCGTGGCGTGGCCGTAGGGAAAGAGTTTCATGGACGCCATGCTGCCACGCGCCGCAGCGGTCCGGGCATGGCCGTATGCCGCGTAGTGGCGTAGGCGCTGCCGTTCAGCTGGGGCGCTTGCGGGCCGGTGCCTTCTTGGCCGGCGCGGGCTTGGCCCGCTTGCGCGCCGCGGGCTTGGCGCTGGTGGAAGCCGGGGCCGGCTTGGCGGCCTGGCTGCGCGCGACAACCGGGGCAGCGCGCTCGGCGGCGTCCTTCATCGCGGTGGCAGCGATCTGCTGGAACTGCTGTGTCAGCGCACCCCACCATTGCATGGGGTCGACCACCCCGGCGGCCGGCTTGTCGCTGGCCTCGGTGGCATCAGCGTCATCCGACGCGTCGGCCGGCGCGGCCTGGGTGGCGGGCGCGGGCGGCGGCTCGGGTGTGCGCTCGGGCACGCGTGGCGCGGGCGCGGCGGCCTCGGCGGGCTTGGGCGTGAAGGCCTTGGCCACCTCGGCCATGCTGACGTTCATGCCCTTGAGCGTGGCCAGCGTCATCTTCTGCACCTCCAGCGCCTGGATCGTGGCCTTGAGCGCCATGGCGTTCTGGTCGAGCCAGAACTGCACGGCCTTGAGCTCGGTGATGCGCTTGTCCAGCTCTTCCACGCTGAGCGTGGGCGCCACCCAGCCGCCCAGGCCGGGCATCTGCGGGATGCTCTGCGCCGCGCCCTTGGCAAGGCTTTGCAGGAAGTCGAAGCCGGGCACGAACTTGCCGAAGCCCGAACCGGTTGCGTCGTCGCTCATGGTGTCTCCAATCGTTGTGGCAATGCGGGGGCAGCTTACTGCAAGGCGATGGCGCCAACGGCCCGGGTGTCAATGTTTGTGGGCGCCATGGCCGGCATGGTCGGCCGCCGCGCCCGGCGCCGCACCGGGCGCCGTTGCCGCGACGGGCACCGTCAGCGCCAGTTCGCTGGCCGCACCCCTGGCGTCCGTGAAGCGCAGCGTCAGCGGCACGCGGCTGTCCTTGGCCAGCGTGGATTTCAGGTCCAGCAGCATCACGTGGTAGCCACCGGGCTTGAGCTCCACCGCCTTGCCGGCGGGCAGGTCCAGCCCGGGCAGGGCGCGCATGCGCATCACGTCGCCTTCCAGCCGCATCTCGTGCACCTCGACCACGCCGGCCACGGGGCTGGAGGCGCCGACCAGGCGCAGTCCCTGCCTGGCGGTGAGGGTCATGAAGGCGCCGGTGCCGCTCTGGCCGGGCACCGAGGCGCGCACCCAGGCGTTGCGCGCCTCGACGGGGGCGGCGGTCTGGGCGTGGGCGGCGGTCAGCAGCGTGAGGGCTGCGGTGGCGATGAGGGCGTGGCGAAGTGGCATGGGAGTCCTGGGAAGAAGAGACGAGCGTTCAGGCGATTTTGCGGGTGATCCGGCGCGGGGCCTGAGCAGCCCCTCGGCCCGGGTGGCATCCATCCTCGCCGAGCATGGTTCCTTGCGCGTCTCCACGGATCAAGGCTGATGTTTGCTCCCTTGGGAACAAAATGAGCGTTACGCGCGCCAATGGTTCAATTTTGACCCGCTGAGGTCGTTCTCAAGCGGCCGTCAATCCTCTTGCGCCGCAGGTGCTGCATGGCCGCGCCCGCGTGCCGAAGCCACGCCAGGTGGCGCCAGCGCCACCACCTCCTGCTCGATCGCGCCGAACAGGCTCAGGCCGTCGGCGTCCTTCATCTCGATGCGCAGGCTGTCGCCGAAGCGCAGGAAGCCGGTGGCGGCCTGGCCGTCCCGCAGGGCTTCGACGGTGCGCTTGTCGGCAATCGCGTGGAAGCCCTTGGGCCATTCCATGCGGCTTTTGCCCTCCACGCCGCGGTTGCGCACCGTGCCGGCGCCGACGATGCTGCCGGCCGCCAGCGGCCGCGTGGCGCACAGATGGGCGATCAGCTCGCCGAAATGCCAGCGCATGTCGGCGCCGGCCTCGGCCATGCCGACACGCCGGCCGTTCCAGTGGGTCTGCAATGGCAGCTGCAGGCGGCCCTGCGCCCAGGCGTCGCCGAGTTCGTCCAGCGTCACGGCCACGGGGCCGAACGCGGTGTGCGGCTGGCGCTGGGCAGCCGTCAGGCCGTCTGCGTGCAGCACGACGGCGTTGACCAGCAGGACGAGGCGCACGCCATCGAGGGCCTGCTCGGGGCTGGCGCGCTGGGGGATGTCGGCCGTGACCACCGCCAGGCCGGCACCGAAGTCGATGCCTTGCTGTTCGGACAACGCGGGCACGGGATCGCAGGCACCGGCCAGTCCATGGCCCGCTCCCAGCCGCAGGCCGGGATCGGCCGCCGACTCGGCCGGCAGGCCGGCGTCATAGGCGTCGGCCAGGGCCCACAGGCCGGCGCGCGGCAGGGGCGCCATGCACTGGCGCGGGTCGAACGGGAACGCATGGCGCGCACGGCCGGCGTTCAGCGCATCGGACAAGTCCTGCAATTGCGGCGCGAGGAAGTTCCAGTCGTCCAGCACCTGCTGCAAACGGCTGGCGATGGTGCTGGCGTAGTGGGCGATGGACAGGTCGCGCGCGACCACGACCAGTTGGCCGTCGCGCGAGCCGTCCTTGTAAGTGGCAAGTTTCATGGAGCGTGGCGCCGGCGCGGCCCGTGCTGCGCCGGCTTGGGGAATCAAGGAGGCCGGATGGCAGCCGCGCCGCATCCGTGGACAATCCAGCGGGTGCAACGGACTCGATCGGCCGCCGAGGGGCTGCAGGATACAACCAAGCCGCGCGGCGACCGCCGGGCGCTGGGCTTTCTGGCGCTGGGCGTCGTCGTGGCCCATCTGGCGCTGCTGCAGAACCTGCCCGACGCACTGGCGCCGCCCGATCCGCTGAAGACACGCGCCTTCACCACCCGCAGCATCGTGCTGCAGCCGCCCCCTGTGATGGCCGTGGCGCCGCCGCCGGAACCCGTGGCCGCGCCCGCTCCCCGGCCCAGGCCGCGCCCATCCAAGCCGCGCCCGCCCGCGGCGGAGCCTGCGCCCGAGCCGCTGACCCTGGCGCCGCCCGAGCCCGCACCGGACATCACTGGGGCGGAGCCAACTGTGGATGCCACGGCCCAGGCCGAGCCAGCCGAGCCGGCGGCGTCCCAACCCCAGGAGCTGGCGGCCATCGACCCCCAGCCGGCCATCCAGGCCCCGCCGCCCGCCGAGCCCACCCCGCCGGCCACGCTGGCGCTGGCCATCCCGGGTTCGATGCGCCTGAAGTACACGCTGACCGGCGAGGCCAAGAAGCAGACCTACCACGCCATGGGTGAATTCCTGTGGCTGCAGGACGGCAAGACCTATGACGCGCGGCTGGAATACAGCGCGTTCCTGATTGGCTCGCGCGTGCGCACCAGCACCGGCCAGATCACGGGCCGCGGCCTGGCGCCCGACCGGTTCTCGGACAAATGGCGCAAGCGCGACCTGGCGGCGCATTTCGAGCGCGACAAGAACCAGGTCAGCTTCAGCGCCAACACGCCTGTGGCGCCGCTGCTGCCCGATGCGCAGGACCAGCTCAGCGTGCTGCTGCAACTGGCCTCCATGGTGGCCGGAGACCCGGGCCGCTACGGCCCAGGCACCACGCTGACGCTGCCTGTGGTCGGCCCGCGCGATGCCGACACCTGGGCCTTCACGCTGCAGGGCGAGGAACGCATCTACCTGCCCTTGGGCGAGATGCCGACCATCAAGCTCACGCGCAACCCGCGCAAGGAGTTCGACCAGAAGGTCGAGGCCTGGCTGGCCCCCAGCCTGGCCTACATGCCCGTTCAGCTGCGCATCACCCAGCCCAATGGCGACTTCGTCGAGCAGCAGTTGCGCGCTGTCGACACGCCATGAACGGCGACACGGGCATCTTTTGACAGGCAAGTAGTCGCAGGACTACCGTGTGTCAGCCTTGAAACCGGCCCGGAAGTTGCAATCTAGGGTGCAGGATGAATCCAACGAAAGGACCCCAGTGATGAACATGCTCTACGACTCCGACTCGTTCGTGGTGGTCCACATGGAGCCCCACGCCGGTGATATCGACGTCCAGCAGAAGGAAGGCGGCGAGCTCGTGGCCCGCCCCAAGGAAGAGCGGCCGACCATCGGCGGCCACCCCGCGCTGGAACGGCACGGGTTCGAAATCGTGGACAAGCGCTCGGGCAAGGAGGTCTACCTGGACGGCTCCTGGGCCGAACTATTCCAACGCCAGATCACGGCCTGGCGCGACCACACCCCCACCCAGGAAGAGGTCGAGGACACGCTGGAACGCTACGCCGAGCTGGCCCAGAACCCGGTGGTCATGCACTGAGGTGCGCAGCGCCCCTGCGCCCGCCAGGGGCCGGCGCACCACGGCCTGCGCCCTGCAGGCATGATGCGCGGGATGCGCAAGCCCCGTTCTTCCCCCCTCTCTTTTCTCTCACGCCGCTGGGCCCTGGTGCTCGCCGCCGGCCTGCTCGCCGGCTGCGTCGGCCTGCCCGGTGCGCCCACGGCCAAGCCCTTGGCCTTGCTGCCCACCGACGCCATCCTGCTCGGCGAGCAGCATGACGCCCCCGAGCACCAGAACATCCACACCGAGGTCGTGAAAGTGCTGGGCCGGCGCGGCCATTTGACGGCGCTGGTGCTGGAAATGGTGGAACAGGGCCGCAGCACGGTGGGCGTCTCCTCGCGCAGCGACGCCACCGCCGTGCGCCGCGCGCTGGCATGGAACGATGCGGCCTGGCCCTGGAAGCTGTACGGCCCGGCGGTCATGGCGGCCGTGGTCGAGGACATCCCGGTCATCGGCGCCAACCTGCCGCGCAGCGAGATGGGCCGCGTCATGCAGGACGCCAGCCTGGACCAGCGACTGCCGCCCGCAGCCCTGCAAGCCCAGCGCGACGCGATCCTTGCCGGGCATTGCGACCTGCTGCCCGAAGCCCAGATCGCCCCGATGACGCGCGTGCAGATCGCGCGCGACATGGCCATGGCGCAGGCCGTGGTCGACAACGCGCGCCCCGGCGGCGTGGTGCTGCTGCTGGCCGGCAGCGGCCATGTGGACCGCGCGCTCGGCGTGCCACGCTACCTGCCGCCGGGCTTTCGCGCCCAGGCCGTGCGCCTGCAGGCCGGCGGCAAGGCCGAGGCCGCAGCGGGCTTCGACGTCGTCTGGCCGACGCCGCCCGTTCCGCCCAGGGACCACTGCGCCGAGCTGCGCCCCAAGCAGCCCTGAGCCACCGCGGGCGCCTGCGACAATCGCGCGCCTATGACGACGACCAGCGCCTCCTACATCCTCACCCTGTCCTGCCCCGATCGCACCGGCATCGTGCACGCCGTGTCGGGCTTCCTGTTCGAGCGCAGCGGCAACATCGAGGAAGCCGCGCAGTACAACGACCACGCCACCGGCCTGTTCTTCATGCGCGTGCGCTTCGCCTGCGCCATGGACCGCGCAGAGTTGCAGGCACAGCTCGCGGCCTTTGCCGAGGGCTTCAAGATGCGCTGGAGCCTGCACGCCACGGCCGAGCCCATGCGCACGGTGATCATGGTCAGCAAGGAAGGCCACTGCCTGAACGACCTGCTGTTCCGCTGGAAGAGCGGGCTGCTGCCGGTGGACATCCGCGCCATCGTGTCCAACCACCGCGACTTCTACCAGCTGGCCGCCAGCTACAACGTGCCCTTCCACCACATCCCGGTGACGGCGGCGACCAAGGCGCAGGCCGAATCGCGCGCATTCGAGGTGGTGGAGAACGAGGGGGCCGAGCTCGTGGTGCTGGCGCGCTACATGCAGATCCTGTCGGACGACCTGTGCCGCAAGCTGGCTGGCCGCGCCATCAACATCCACCACTCGTTCCTGCCCAGCTTCAAGGGCGCCAAGCCCTACTACCAGGCGCACGACCGCGGCGTGAAGCTGATCGGCGCCACCGCCCACTACGTGACGGCCGACCTGGACGAAGGCCCCATCATCGAGCAGGACGTGGCCCGCGCCGACCACAGCAAGACGGTGGAAGACCTGACGGCCATGGGCCGCGACACCGAGAGCCAGGTGCTGGCCCGCGCGGTCAAGTGGCACAGCGAGCACCGCGTGCTGCTGAACGGCCACAAGACCGTGATCTTCAAGTAGCCGTCGGCCCCCAGTTCGCCATGGTCTCGCCCAGGCGGATCGGGCGGCCGCTGGTCCACTCGGTGTTGAACGCCAGCGGCCCCTGCGGGAACAGCATCACCACGGTGGAGCCCAGCAGGAAGCGGCCCATCTCCTCGCCCTGCTTCAGTGCGACGGCGCCATCGTCATAGCGCCATTCGCGCAACTCGCCCAGGCGCCGCGGGTTCACCACGCCATGCCACACGGTGGCCATGCTGCCCACGATGGTCGCGCCCACCAGCGTCAGCACGAAGGGGCCGTGCGCCGTCTCGAACACGCAGACCACGCGCTCGTTGCGCGCGAACAGCCCGGGCACGCCGCGCGCCGTGGTCGGGTTCACCGAGAACAGGTCGCCCGGCACATAGACCATGCGCGTGAGCCGGCCGTCGCAGGGCATGTGGATGCGGTGGTAGTCGCGCGGGCTCAGGTACAGCGTGGCGAAGCTGCCGTGCTGGAACTGCGCGGCCAGCGCGGCGTCGCCGCCGACCAGCGCGCGCGTCGTGAAGTTGTGGCCCTTGGCCTGGAAAATCTGGTCGTCCCGGATGCCGCCGAACTGGCTGATGGTGCCGTCCACGGGGCAGACCAGGTCGGCCTGCGCCAGCGGCCGCGCGCCGTCCTTCAGCGCCCGCGTGAAGAAGTCGTTGAAGCTGGTGTAGGCGGCGATGTCGGGCTCGGCAGCCTCGTCCATGTCCACGCCGTACTTGCCGACGAACCAGCGGATCAGCCGCGTCGTGCGATCGCCCTTGCGGCGCGAGGCGACCCAGCCCGCGAAACGGGTCAGGCGGTGTTTGGGCAGCAGGTACTGCGGCAGGACGGCAAGGCGATCAGACACGGAGGGGTCGCTTCATCGGGAGGGTTTTGGAGTGTAGCCGTGGCCTTCTCAGGCCCCCGTAGTCCGGCGGCTGCACCGACAATCGGACGATGGCCACCCCCGCTCGCATTCCGCCCATCCAGTGCCTGCTGACCTTCGAGGCCCTGGCCCGCCTGCGCAGCGTGACGCTGGCGGCCGACGAGCAGTGCGTGACGCCCAGCGCCGTCAGCCACCGCGTGCGGCAGCTGGAGCAGGTCATCGGCACCAAGCTGTTCGGCCGTGCCGACTTCTCGCTGACGACCGAGGGCAGCGAGTACCTGGCCCATGTGCGCGAGGCGCTGGCCATGCTGGAGCGCTTCCCGAGCGCGCAGCCCACGCCGGGCAAGCGCAAGCTGCGCCTGGCCGTGACACCGACCTTCGCGCGCGCCATCC
Organism: Pseudorhodoferax sp. Leaf267; assembly: GCF_001422405.1. GTDB lineage: Bacteria > Pseudomonadota > Gammaproteobacteria > Burkholderiales > Burkholderiaceae_C > Pseudorhodoferax. The sequence goes on along the minus strand of NZ_LMMV01000025.1, from coordinate 108,592 downwards.
TGATCCCGCGGCTGCGCCAGTTCACCGAGGCCTACCCCGAGATCGACCTGACGCTGCAGGTGAGCATCCCGCTGCTGGACGTGGTGGCCGAGGACGCCGACCTGATGGTGCGCTTCGGCACCGGCCGCTATGCCGATGTGGAACACCTGTGCCTCACGCGCGACGAGGTGACGCCGCTGGCCTCGCCGGCCTACGTGCGCGAGAACGGCCCCTATGCCGAGGCCGTGGACCTGGAGGGCGAACGCTTCCTGCGCTCGCCGCTGGAGCCCTGGCGCACCTGGTTCGCGGCCCACAGGCTGGACTGGCCCGAGCCGACCGATGGCTCGCAGTTCAACGACGTGGGCCTGATGTGCGACGCCGCCTCGGCCGGCATGGGCATTGCGCTGGTGCGCCTGAAGCTGGCCGCGCCCTGGCTGGACAGCGGCGCGCTGGTACGCCTGGGCACCACGCCGGCGTTCACCACCAACGTGCCCAGCCCGCATGCGCACTACCTGTGCTGGCGCACGGGCACGATGGAGCGCTGGGAGTGCACCGCCTTCTCGGACTGGCTGCGGCAGGTGCTGGCCTGACCGTTCGGCACCAAGCGCCTTCACGCGGCGATTGAACATTCCTCATGCTGGCCGGGCAGCCCTTGGCTTACAGTGGTCCGCCACCGAGGAAGCGCCATGCCCGACCCCAGCCCCACGAGCTACCCCCCCGCCGCGCAGGCCATCGACGCGCTGCGCCGCGTGCTGCCCGCGCACGCGCTGCTGTCGCAAACCGAAGACACCGTTCCCTATGAGTGCGATGGCCTGACGGCCTACCGCCAGCGCCCCATGGCCGTGGCCCTGCCCGAGACCTACGCGCAGGTGCAGGCCGTGCTCAAGACCTGCCATGCACTGGGCGTGCCCGTGGTCGCGCGCGGCGCCGGCACCGGCCTGTCGGGCGGGGCCATGCCGCATGCGCAGGGCGTCACGCTGTCCATGGCCAAGTTCAACAAGATCCTCAAGATGGACCCGCTCGCGCGCACGGCCGTCGTGCAGTGCGGCGTGCGCAACCTGGCCATCAGCGAGGCCGCCGCGCCGCACGGCCTGTACTACGCGCCCGACCCATCGAGCCAGATCGCCTGCACCATCGGCGGCAACATCGCCGAGAACTCGGGCGGCGTGCACTGCCTGAAGTACGGCCTGACCGTGCACAACGTGCTCAAGATCAGCGGCTTCACGGCCGATGGCGAGCCCGTCACCTTCGGCGGCGACGCGCTGGACGCGCCCGGGCTCGACCTGCTGGCCGTGGCCATCGGCTCGGAGGGCATGCTGGCCGTGGCCACCGAAGTCACCGTCAAGCTCGTGCCCAAGCCACTGCTGGCGCGCTGCATCATGGCCAGCTTCGACGACATGCGCAAAGCCGGCGATGCCGTGGCCGCCGTGATCGCAGCCGGCATCATCCCGGCCGGCCTGGAGATGATGGACAAGCCCATGACGGCGGCCGTGGAGGACTTCGTGCACGCCGGCTACGACCTCACGGCCGAGGCCATCCTCTTGTGCGAGAGCGACGGCACGCCTGAAGAGGTGGAGGAAGAGATCGGCCGCATGAGCGCCGTGCTGCGCGACTGCGGCGCCACCGCGATTGCCGTGAGCCAGAACGAGGCCGAGCGCCTGCGCTTCTGGAGCGGGCGCAAGAACGCCTTCCCCGCGTCCGGCCGCATCAGCCCCGACTACATGTGCATGGACTCCACCATCCCGCGCAAGCGCCTGGCCGACATCCTGCTGGCGATTGCCCAGATGGAGAAGAAGTACGGCCTGCGTTGCGCCAACGTGTTCCATGCCGGCGACGGCAACCTGCACCCGCTGATCCTGTTCGATGCCAACGACCCGGACCAGCTGCACCGCTGCGAGCTGTTCGGCGCCGACATCCTGGAGACCAGCGTGGCCATGGGCGGCACCGTGACCGGCGAGCACGGCGTGGGCGTGGAAAAGCTCAACAGCATGTGCGTGCAGTTCTCGGCCGAGGAGAACGCACAGATGATGGGCCTCAAGCACGCCTTCGACCCCAAGGGTTTGCTGAACCCCGGCAAGGTGATCCCCACGCTGAACCGCTGCGCCGAATACGGCAAGATGCTGGTGCGTGGCGGGCAGATCGCGCACCCGGACCTGCCCCGGTTTTGACGACAAGCGGCGCTCGAATTTGAACTACTCAATCCATTGAGTAAGATACCTCAGTCCATTGAGTAAATGATCTCAGTGGATTGAGTAATTCCAGAATGCCCCAGCAAATCCAGCGCGCTGCACTCCCCTCTTTCATCGAACGCCTGCGCGAGCCACGCCGCTTTCTGCAAGTCGTGGCCGGCCCGCGCCAGGTGGGCAAGACCACGCTGGTACGGCAAGCGCTGGCAGCATTGGCCAGCGACCGCATCGCCCAGCACAGCGTCAGCGCCGACAGCCCCGGCCTGCAGGGCACGAGCTGGCTGTCCGCCCAATGGGAGACGGCCCGCGCGCTGGCCGCGCAGACAGGCGCCTGTGTGCTGGTGCTCGACGAGGCGCAGAAGCTGCCCGGCTGGACCGAGGAGGTCAAGCGCCTGTGGGACGAAGACACTGCCGCCGGCCGCGACGTGCGCGCCGTGGTGCTGGGCTCGGCCCCGCTGCTGATCGCGCGCGGACTGACGGAGAGCATGGCCGGCCGCTTCGAGATCACGCGCATGGGCCACTGGCGCTACACCGAGATGCGCGAGGCCTTCGACTTCACGCTGGAGCAGTTCATCTTCTATGGCGGCTACCCCGGCGCCGCGCCGCTGGTGCACGACGAGACGCGCTGGGCCACCTACGTGCGCGACGCGCTCATCGAGACCACTATCAGCAAAGACGTGCTGCTGATGGCCCCGGTGCAAAAGCCCGCCCTGCTGCGCCGCGTCTTCGACCTGGCCTGCCGCTACAGCGGTCAGATGCTGAGCTACCAGAAGATGATGGGCCAGCTGGCCGATGCCGGCAACACCACCACGCTGGCGCACTACCTGGAGCTGCTGGAAGGCGCGGGCATGGTCTGCGGCCTGCAGAAGTACGCCGGCCAGGCCGTGCGCCAGCGGGCCTCCAGCCCCAAGCTGCAGGTCTTCAACACGGCGCTGATGGGGGCCCTGGCCGTGTCCGACGGCTGGGGCTTCGCGCAGCTGCGCGCCACGCCCGAGCTGTGGGGCCGCATGGTCGAGAGCGCGGTAGGCGCCGAACTGCTCGCGCGCCGGCTCACGCACAGCAGCACGCACCCCGCGTTGCACTACTGGCATGAATCTGGCAAGGAGGTGGACTATGTGTTGCCCGATGCCCAAGCCCTGTTCGCACTGGAGGTCAAGAGCGGCCGCCCACGCGGCAACCCGTCCGGTCTCGACGCGTTCCGCAACGCGTTCCCGCAGGCCAGGCCCATGGTGATCGGCTCTGGCGGCGTGCCCCTGCCAACATGGTTTGAAAGCCCATGATCGCCCTGCGCGGACTCGCCTGGCTGCTCGCCCTGCAATCGCTGGGCGAACTGCTGGCACGTGGCTTCTCGCTGCCCTTCCCCGGCCCCGTGGTCGGCATGGTGCTGCTGCTCGTCGCGCTGCGCTGGGAAGCCGTGCGCACGCCGGTGGCGGCCTGCGCCGACTTCCTGCTGGGCCATCTGTCGCTGCTGTTCGTGCCGGTGGGCGTGGGGGTGATCACGCACCTGGGTCTGCTGGCCGAATTCGGGCTGCGCATGCTCGTCGTGATCGTGCTGTCGACCTGGGTCGGCATTGTGGTCACAGTGCTGGTACTGCGCCCCGGCAAGAAGGACTGACATGGCGCAGTTCGTCGAGCTCTGGGTCTATCTTTCTGCCACGCCGCTGTTCGGCCTCACGGCCACGCTGGTGGTCTACGTGCTGGCCCAGGCCGTCTATGCGCGCTTGCGCCAGGCCCCATGGGCCAATCCTGTGTTGTGGAGCGTGCTCACGATCGCCGCCGTGCTGCTGGCCACGGGCGTGCCCTACCCCACCTACTTCGCCGGTGCGCAGTTCATCCACTTCCTGCTGGGCCCGGCCGTCGTGGCGCTGGCCTGGCCGCTGTGGCAGCGGCGTGCGGAACTGCGCGCGCGCTGGGGCCGGCTGCTGCTCGCAGCGCTGGCTGGCGGCGCGGCGGCCAGCGCTACGGCCGTGGCGCTGGGCCATGCGCTCCAGCTGCCGGCCGACGTGGTGCTGTCGTTGGCGCCCAAGTCGGTCACCGCGCCGGTGGCGATGGGCGTGGCCCAGGCCATCGGCGGCATCCCGGCGCTGGCGGCCGTGTTCGCGGTGCTGACGGGGCTGATCGGCGCGCTGAGCGGCAAGTACCTGTTCGACCTGCTGCGCATCGCGCGCGACCCGGCAGGCTGGCGCGCGCGCGGCTTCGCGCTGGGCACGGCCGCCCATGGCATTGGCGCGGCGCGGGCGATGCAGGTGGACGCGGATGCCGGGGCTTATGCGGGCCTGGCGCTCGGGCTGCAGGTGGTGCTGGCATCGTTGCTGATGCCGCTGGTGTTCCGCTGGCTCTAAAGGCGCGCGGCGTGCAGCACGTCGCGCGTGCGCTGGGCCTCGGCCCGCGCGGCCTGCGCATAGTCGTCGCCCGACGAGGCGTACAGGATGGCGCGCGATGAACTGACCACGGCCGGGCCGGTGGTCTGCCCGCCCTGCCCGCGCCAGGCGGCCCGCACCGTGGCCTCGGCATCGCCGCCCTGCGCGCCCACGCCGGGGATGAGCAGCGGCAGCGTGGGCGCCAAGGCCCGCACGCGCTCCAGCTCGGCCGGGTACGTGGCGCCGACGACCAGCCCCAGCTGGCCGTTGCGGTTCCACGGGCCCTGGGCCAGCCGCGCCACATGCTCGTAGAGCAGCGGCGCACCGTCCACCGAGGCCAGGCGCTGGTTCTGCAGATCGTCGCCGCCGGGGTTGGAGGTGCGGCACAGCAAAAAGGCGCCCTTTCCGTGGTGGCGCAGGTAGGGCTCGACCGAGTCGAAGCCCATGAAGGGCGACAGCGTGACCGCGTCGGCGCCGTAGCGCTCGAAGGCCTCGATGGCGTACTGCTCGGCCGTGGAGCCGATGTCGCCGCGCTTGGCGTCCAGGATCACGGGCACGTGCGGCGCGGCGCGGCGGATGTGGGCGATCAGGCGTTCGAGCTGGGCCTCGGCGCGGTGCGCGGCGAAGTAGGCGATCTGCGGCTTGAAGGCGATGGCCAGGTCGGCCGTGGCGTCGACGATGGCGGCGCAGAAGTCGTGGATGCGGGCCGCGTCGCCGCGCAGGCCGGCAGGGAAGCGGGCCGGGTCCGGGTCCAGGCCGACGCACAGCATGGAACCATTGCGCGTCTCCGCGTCCTGCAGCATCTCGAGAAAAGTCATGCGGGCGATTCTACGAACGCGGTCCCGCCGACTACCATCGCCGCCCATGCAGGCCCTGACCACGCGACAAGTGCTGATGCTGGTGGCGCTCACCATCGTCTGGGGCCTGAACTGGCCGGTGATGAAGGTGGGCGTGACGGGCTACCCGCCGCTGACCTTTCGCGCGCTGTCGCTGTGGATCGGCACGCCGCTGCTGGGCCTGGGGCTGCTGGCGCTGCGCATCCCCTTGCGCGTGCCGCGCCCATACTGGGGCGCGCTGTTCTGGCTGGGCGTGACCAACATGTTCGTCTGGCATGCGCTGATGGTGCTGGCGGTGCAGGCGCTGTCCAGCGGGCGCGCCGCCATCCTGGGCTATTCGATGCCGATCTTCTCGGCCGTGATCGGCGCGCTGTTTTTCGGCGAACGGCTGCGCGCGCGTGCCTGGGGTGGCGTGGCGGCGGCGGCGCTGGGCGTGCTGTTGCTGCTGTGGCACGAGCTCAGCAACATGGCGGGCCGGCCGGTCGGGGTGCTGCTGGCGTTGGCGGGCGCCGCCACCTGGGCTGTGGGCACGCAGAAGATGCGGCGCCACACGATTCCCGTGCCCACGCCCACCATCGTGTTCTGGATGACGGCCATGAGCATGCTCATCATGACGGCGTTGAGCGCCACCTTCGAGCACGCGCGCTGGGCAGCGCCCACGCCGCCGGTCTGGGGCGCGATCCTCTACAACGGCCTGTTGATCTTTGCCGTGGCGCAGGTCGTGTGGTTCACGCTGGCGCGCGCGTTGCCGCCGGTGGCCTCGTCGCTGTCGGTGATGCTGATCCCCATCCTGGGCGTGTTCAGCGGTGCCTGGTGGCTGGGCGAGGCGCTGCACTGGCAGGACTGGGCGGCCATGGGGCTGATGGTGCTGGCCATCGCCTCGGTGCTGTGGCCGCAGCGGCCGGTCACGACGCCTTGAGCGTCTCCTTGGCCAGGCACAGGTCGGCCCAGGCCTTGGCCTTCTCGGGCAGGCTGCGCAGCAGATAGGCCGGGTGGTAGCTCACGACCACAGGCACGCCCTCGTAGCGGTAGACCTTGCCGCGCAGCCGGCCCAGCGGCGTGGTCTGCACGTCGGGCACGCTGGCGGCCAGCAGCGACTGCACGGCGAAGCGGCCCACCGCCAGGATGATCTTCGGCTGCAGCAGCGCGATCTGGCGCTTGAGGAAGGGCTCGCACTGGGCCACCTCGTCCAGCTCGGGGTTGCGGTTGCCGGGCGGGCGGCACTTGAGCACATTGACGATGAAGGCCGCGCGCTGCGGTTCTGCCGCCTCGCCGTGCCGGCTGACGTGCACGGCACGCAGCATGTTGTCCAGCAGCTTGCCGGCCTGGCCGACGAAGGGCTCGCCGCGCAGGTCTTCCTGCTCGCCGGGCGCCTCGCCCACGATGAGCCAGTCCACGCGCGGCGGCGCGGCGGCGTCGGCCAGCGTGGGGCCGACGCCGAACACGGTGTTCCTGCGGGTGCCACACAGCTTGCAGGCCTGGCAGCCAGCCACGGCCTGCTGCAGCGCGGGCCAGTCCATGCCGGCAATGGCGGCGGCGCGGACGTCCTGCGCGGTGGTGGCCACGGCGTCGGCCCAGGCGGCAGGGGCCGGGCTGGGCGCGGGTGCGCGAACGGCTGGCCTGGCAGGCGGTGGCTCGGCGACGGCCGGTGCTGCAACCGGCGCGGCCGGCGGCACCACGGTCGGCGCGGGTGCCGGTTCGGCCGCGGCCTGTGGCGCCGGCGCCTCTTGCGGCCACCACACGCGCACGTGCATTTCCTCAAGCATCGCGCGTTGTCGCGCGTCCAGTTGCAAGGCCATCGGCTTAATCCATCCTCACAGCTGCAGGCTCATCACGATCGCGTCTTCACGCTTGAAGGCGGTGTCGGGGTAGTAGGCCTTGCGCAGGCCCACGCGCCGGAACCCGTGTGCGGCGTAGATCTGGAACGCGCGCAGGTTGCTGGAGCGCACCTCGAGCCACAGCCATTGCGCGTGCTGGCCGCGCGACCACAGCGCCAGCGCGTCCAGCATGACGCGGGCCCAGCCCTGGCGTTGGTGGGCAGGCGCGACCGTGATGTTGAGCAGGTGCACTTCGTCCACGCCCTTCATGGCGATGAAGTAGCCGAGCAGCGCTTCGCCGGCCACCAGCACCTGGGCCTGGTAGCCCGCGTCCAGCGCGTCGCGGAAGTTGCGCAGCGTCCACGGATGCGTGTAGGCCGTCTGCTCGACGGCGGTCACGGCGGGCAGCCAGCCCACCGTCAGCGGCTCGAAGCGCGCTTCCTGGGTCGCATCGGGCACTGCGCTCATGCCGCTGCCGCCCGTTCGGCCAGGCGCTCGGCGGTGGTCTTGGCGACCTTGTCGCGGATGTACAGCGGCAGGGCCAGGTGCGCCGCCACGGCCTGGCCGGCTGCGAGCAGCTGCGGGGCCAGGTGCAGCATGGCCTCGGCGGCCGGCAGGGCCGCGATGCCGGGCGATGCGGCCAGCCGCACGCCGTACACCGCGCCGGCGTTGCCCGCCAGCGCCCAGCCGTCGGGCACCCGCACGGCCTCGGGTGCCTGCAACGCGAATTCGCCGTCGCGCTGCCAGAGCCCATCGGCATGGATGTAGCGGCCGGTGTAGACCTCGTCCATGCGCGCATCGAGCGCGGCCACGACCTGGCAGGCGCCCGCCTGCTGGCGCGCTTGTTCCGCCACGGCCAACAGCGTGTCGACCGGCAACACCGGCACGCCACCGGTACGCTGCGCCTGGGTGCCGAACGCCAGGCCCTGCGCCACGGAACAGGCGGTGCGCAGGCCCGTGAACGAGCCCGGGCCGCAGCCGAAGGCGATGGCGTCCAGCTGCGCCAGCGCCAGGCCCGACTGCGCCAGCAGCTCCAGGATGGCCGGCAGCAAGGCGGTCGATGCGCGGGCGCCGCCCGGCTCGCTGCGCGCCAGCACGCGGCCACCGTGCGCCACCGCCACCGACAGCGTCTCGGTGCTGGTGTCGAAAGCCAGCAGTTTCAGATCGTCCAGGCCCTTGCGCATGGGGCGGATTATCGGCGGGGCCGCGCCAGGCCCGGCAGTAGACTCGCGCGCCATGCCGCCACCACGCCTGTTCCGTCGCCTGTGTCTTCTGGCGGGTCTGTGGGCCGCCTCGGGCATCGGCCCTGCACTGGCCGCGCCGGCTGGGGCCGACCAGCCACTGCCGGCCGGCGTGGCCACCGCGCTGGCGCGGGCCCGCGTGCCGCGCGATGCCGTGGCCATGCTGGTGCTGCCGCTGCACGGCGATGCCGCGCGCCTGCGCCACCGCGCCGACGAAGCCATGAACCCGGCCTCGGTCATGAAGATGGTCACCACCCTGGCGGCGCTGGACACGCTGGGCAGTGGCTACACCTGGACGACGCGCTTCTACGCCGACGGCCCGGTGCTGGACGGCACGCTGAACGGCAACCTGTATATCCAGGGCGGCGGCGACCCGAAGCTCGTGCTCGAGCGCATCGACGCGGCCTTCCGTCAGCTGCAAGCCCTGGGCGTGCGGCGCGTGCGCGGCGACATGGTGCTGGACCACAGCATCTTCGACGTGCCGGCGCACGACCCGGCCGCCTTCGACAACGAGCCGCTGCGCCCCTACAACGTCGCGCCGGACGGCCTGCTCGTGAACTTCAAGGCCCTGATCCTGCGCTTCACGCCGCAGACCGAGGGCCACACGGTGCTGGTCACCAGCGAGCCGCCGCTGGCCGGCGTCACCGTCGATGCCCAGGTGCCGCTGGCGCCGGACCAGGCCTGCGGCGACTGGCGCGCCGCGCTGCAGGCCGATTTCTCCGACCCGGCGCAGGCGCGCTTCCTGGGCCGCTACCCGGCCCGCTGCGGCGAGCGCGAATGGGCCGTGGCCTACATCGACCCGGCCAGCTACGCCAGCCGCGCGCTGCTGGCGCTGTTCCGGGTGGCGGGCGGGCAGGTGGACGGCACGGTGCGCGAAGGGCGCCCGCCGGCCCGGGCCCGCTTGTTGATGGGCGCGCCATCGTTGCCGCTGGCCGAGGTGATCGCCGATGTGAACAAGCGCAGCAACAACGTCATGGCCCAGCAACTGGTCCTGACCTTGGCCGCGCAGCGCCATGTGCCGGCGCGCATGGCCGACGGCCGCGACGCGATCACCGCATGGTGGCGCCGTTTCGTCGGTGCGGCGACGCCCGCGCCCCTGCTGGAAAACGGTGCCGGCCTCAGCCGCGATGAACGCATCACGCCGGCCGCCCTGGGCAGGATGCTGCAGCTGGCGGGGCAACACGCAGAAGCAGACGCTTACTTGCAGTCACTCTCCTTGGCCGGCGTGGACGGCACCACCGAGCGCATGCGCGAGCGCGGCCTGGTCCACGTGGTCGGCAACGCCTGGCTCAAGACGGGCTCGCTGCGCGACGTGGCTTCGGTCGCCGGTTACGCCACGGGCCGCAGCGGCCGGCGCTACGTGGTGGTGGGCATCGTGAACCACGCCAACGCGCCGGCAGCGCGCCCCGCCCTGGACGCTCTGCTGGAGTGGGCGGTCGACGACCGCTGAACCGGCCGGGCCAGGCCTCCGCACTGCCGGCAGACGCATGGCGGCGCTGGCCGCCCATTCGCCATGCCACCAGGCCGAATCAAAACCTCGGTCGCTGCCCGGGAAGCTATTAGTGCGACTTTTTCCACAAAATTGCGCATGGATATGTTACAAATTAGAACATATAGAGCGCATCGCTTGTAAATTCGCTGTGTTGTTTCAGTCACTTTGTAGCGAAATTCTTGACGGATCGATCGTATACATGTCGTTATCTGCAATAATTTTCTCAAATTTTTGTGCACTATTAATGCAAAAGAAAGGCTCCCCATGCAATTGAAGAAATCCTGGCTGGCCGTCCTGGCCTCGGTCGCGCTGGCATCGTGCGGCGGCGACGGCGACGGCGCGCGCTACACCGAACTGGTCTCGTTCGGCGACAGCCTGAGCGACGTGGGCAGCTACCGCACGCCCGGCATCGCGGCGCTGGGGGGCGGCAAATACACGGTCAACGGCATGGCCGACGGCGTCTGGGTCGAGCAATTGGCCGCCAAGTTGGCGCTGCCGACGCTGTGCGCGGCGCAGACCGGCCTGCTCGCCAGCGGCCAGTTCGCCAGCCTGGCCGGCGCCGTGGCGAACCACCCCGCCTGCTCGGCCTACGGGCAAGGTGGCTCGCGCGTCACCGACCCAATCGGCCCCTGGAACGCTGCGCTGTTGCAACTGCCGAACGACGACGCCCGGTTCATGGGCCAGCTCGGCCAGCTGACCTCGCCGGTCGTCGACCAGATCGCCCGCCACCTGGCCGCCCACAACGGCCGCTTCAGCGGCAAGGAACTGGTGACGGTGCTGGCTGGTGCCAACGACGTGTTCGTGGCAGCGGACGCTGTGGCCGTGGCGGTCGAGACGGCCGGCACGCAGGCCGCCGACGCGGCGTTTGCGCAGGCCCTGCAAAGTGGCGCGACACCCGAGCAGGCCGGGGCTGCCGCGCAGGAAGCCGCCCGGGCCGCCGCGACGCAGGTGCTGCAGACGGCTGGACCCCAGTCCGTTGCGGCGCTGGCCCAGGCCGGCGCCGAACTGGCGGCACTGATCAAGACGCAGATCGTCGCCAAGGGGGCGACGCGCGTGGCGGTGCTGAACCTGCCCAACATCAGCAAGACGCCCGCCACCGCCCGCGCCGAGTCGAATGCCCCGGGCGCCGCGCAGCTGGCCGACGCGATGACGCTGGCCTTCAACCAGGCGCTGGCTGCCGGCCTGGACGGCACGGCCGACACGGTGGTGCAGGTCAACCTGTACGCCGAAAACACCGACCACCACGCCAACCCGGCGCGCTATGGCCTGACCAACACCACCGATCCGGCCTGCAACAACCAGTTCCCGAACGCGCCGGGCTTCCTGGCCCCCTCGCTGATCTGCACCACCAGCACGCTGGTCGCCGGCGACACCTCCCACTACCTGTTCGCCGACGAGGTCCACCCCACCCCGTTCGGCCACAGCCTGCTACGCGACATGACGCTGAAGGCGCTGGCCGCCAAGGGCTGGGACTGATCCGACCGGTCGACCCAACGACAAAGAGCCCCGCGGGGCTCTTTGTCATGGGGGCTGTTCAGGGCTTACCAGCGATTGCGAATGCGGTCGTAGGCGTAGTCACCGAATTGCCGCTGTGCGGTGGGCGCGGTGTAGAGCGCGTCTGCAAACATGTAGCGGGTGTAGTTCACGCCCGCCACGATGGTCGACGGGGTGCACAGGGACGAGTCGACCTGCCCGACACCGATGCCGATCCCGACCCCGGGATTCACCGAGGTGCAGGCCACCACGCGTGAATTGTCCATGTTGAAGTTGCCCGGATCATTGGCCAGCAGATTGAAGTAATACGCCGCGTCGACGTACAGCACGTTGCTGCCCAGGTTACGGTCCACAGCGCCGATCAGGAAGGCGTCGTTGACACCGCGGCTGATCGCCTCCATCGCGTCGTACTGCCCCGATGCCTGGCCCCAGGGCGTGATGCCCAGGTTGACAGACCCCACGACCACGACCTGCTTGGCACCCGCATCGACCACGCGCTTTGCCAGCTCGGCCAGCGCAGTACCCGCCGCACGCGCATTGGTCTCGGCAACAGCCGCCGTCTGCGTGCCGGCCAGGACGGCCTTGGCCTGGAACACTGCGTCGGTCATGCCACCGCTGATGAAGATCAGGTCGTTGGCACCGAAGGTGCCGCCGCCGGCGATGAAGGCGTCGATCTGCTCGGTCACCGTCAAGGTCGCGGCATCGTCGGTCACGCTCGGCTTGCCCGCGATGCGCGCACCGAGGCGCGCATAGCCGAGCCCGCCACTGGTGGACGATGCGGCGATCGGGCGCTCGAAACGTGCCGCGACCTGCTGCAGCCAGTGGTTCGTGGTGGCGTCGTTGACCGTGTATTTGTTGTTGGTGGCGCTCTGGCCCACGTCAGAAAAGCCGTCGCCGAACGCGATCAGCCGCGACGGCGTGAGGGCGGACTCCGTGCTGCTGGAGCCACAGGCAGCCAGCAAGACCACGCTTGCACACAGGGCTGCCGCGGCCACGGCACGCCGTAACGTAAATCGACTCATCAGTCTCTCCAGATTGGGGGTTGGGGGCGAGTGTAAGGTGCGGCCTCATTCGGCCGCTGCGCGTTGCAAGCGGTCACGAACGCCTTCCCAGGCATGGGTGTCGGGCGGCGTCTCCACCCAGATCAGCCGCACGCCCAGGCCGTCCAGCTCGCGCAGCACCGCGAACAGCTGTTGCGCGGCGGCGGCGGCGTCGCCGGGCATGCGCCGCTGGACGATGCGGGCCGAGCGGCTGCGCAGCGCGCTGCGCGCATAGACGGCCACGGCGGGCGGGCCGCCGGGCGCCTGGGCCAGCTCGGTGTCGAGCAGGTCCACGGCGGTCTGCAAGGCGGGCGCCGCCATCAGCCGCACGCTGGCGCGCGGCGCGTAGTGCGAGGCCAGGGTGCCCGAGGCGCGCGGGTCGGCCGCCAGCTCGTCCTTGCCGCGCAGCGGCAGGCCGCTGACCTGCTCGATGCGGTCGCGCGCGATGCCGCCGGGGCGCAGCAGCACGGGCACGCCGCGCGTGCAGTCGACGATGGTGGACTCGATGCCGACGACACAGGGCCCGCCGTCCAGCACCAGCAGGCCGTCACCGAACTCGGAGGCCACATGCGCGGCCGTGGTCGGGCTCACGCGGCCGAACTGGTTGGCGCTGGGCGCGGCCACGCCATGCACGCCCAACGCCGCGGCGGCCTGCAACACGGCCTGCGCGACGGGGTGGGACGGGCAGCGCAGGCCGATGGAGTCCTGCCCGCCCGCCGCGGCGGCACCGACGCCGGCACGGCGCGGCACGATCAGCGTCAACGGGCCGGGCCAGAAACTGCGCATGAGCGCCTCGGCCCAGGCCGGAACGGCGTCGGCGAAACGCGCCACAGCAGCCGGCACCGCGCCGGCAACGCCGGGCGCCACGTGCACGATCAGCGGGTGGTCACTGGGCCGGCCCTTGGCTGCGAAGATCTTGGCCACGGCGGCATCGCTGCCGGCATCGGCCGCCAGGCCGTAGACGGTTTCGGTGGGCAGGCCCAGCAGCTCGCCATCGGCGAGCACCTGCGCGGCGCGGTCAATGGCGCCTGGGACGTTCGCGTCCAGGATCATCGTCAGAACGCCGCGATGCCGAGCAGCGCGGCGGCCTGCAGCGCCGTGGCACGTACGGTCTCCACCGTCGCGCCGGTGATGTTCAGGTGGCCCATCTTGCGCGCGCGCGCGGCCTTGAGCTTGCCGTACAGGTGCAGGTGCGCGCCGGGCAGCGCCAGCACCTGGTCCCAGGGGGGCGCGACGGGTGTGTCGCTGGTGCTGCTGCGCACGCCGTTCGCGTCGAACCACAGCTCGCCCAGCAGGTTCAGCATGATGGTCGGGCTGTGCTGGCGCGGCGCGACGAGCGGCAAGCCGGTGAGCGTGCGCACCTGCAGCTCGAACTGCGAGACGTCGCAGGCGTTCAGGCTGTAGTGGCCGCTGTTGTGCGGGCGCGGCGCGATCTCGTTGACGACCAGGCGGCCGTCCTGCAGCACGAAGAACTCCACGCACAGCACGCCGACGTAGGCCAGGCCCTCGGCGATGGCACGCGCGGCGGCGACGGCCTGCGCGGACTGGGCCGCGGGCAGCACGTCGTCATGCACGGTGGTCACGGCCAGGATTCCGTCGCGGTGCAGGTTGTGCTGCACGGGGAAGTGCACCATCTGCCCGTCGCGGCCACGCGCGACGATGACCGAGCACTCGGCGGCCAGCGGCAGCATCTGCTCGAGCACGCAGGTGGCACGCTGCAATTGCGCCCAGCCGGCGGCGAGTTCCGCGCGCGTCTTCACGCGGACCTGGCCCTTGCCGTCGTAGCCCAGCCGGGCGGTCTTGAGGATGCCGGGCAGCAGGCTGTCAGGCACCTGCGCCACATCGGCATCGCTGTCGATCACGGCGTAGGGCGCGCAGGGGACGCCCAGGCGCGTGAAGTGCGCCTTCTCGCTGGTGCGGTCCTGCGCGATGGCCACGGCCTCGGCGGCCGGCGTCACGGGCAGCCGCGTGGCCAGTTGCGCCAGCGCAGGCGCGGGCACGTTCTCGAATTCGGTGGTGACCGCGTCGCACAGCCGCGCCAGCTCGGCCAGGCCTTGCGCGTCCAGGTAGTCGGCCTGTACATGGTGGTGGCTCACGCGGCCCGCGGGGCTGGATGCGTCCGGGTCGAGCACGGCGGTGAAGTAGCCCATGCTCTGGGCCGCGTGCACGAACATGCGGCCCAGTTGGCCGCCGCCCATGACGCCCAACGTGGCGCCGGGCAACAGAGGAAGCTGCGTCATGCGGTGGCCGGCGGCAGCGCCATGGCGCGCGCGGCGGCGGTCTGTTCGGCGCGGAAGGACTCGAGCTTCGCGCGCAGTTCCGGGCTTTCATTGGCCAGCATGGCGACGGCGAACAGCGCCGCGTTGGCTGCGCCCGCCACGCCGATCGCAAAGGTGGCGACCGGGATGCCCTTAGGCATCTGCACGATGCTGTGCAGCGAATCCACACCCTGCAAGTGCTTGCTGGCCACCGGCACGCCGAGCACGGGCACCGTGGTCTTGGCGGCCAGCATGCCGGGCAGGTGCGCCGCGCCGCCAGCGCCGGCGATGATGGCCTTGAGCCCGCGGCCGGCGGCGGCCTCGGCGTAGGCGAACATGTCGTCCGGCATGCGGTGGGCCGAGACCACGCGTGCTTCGTGCGCAATTGCGAATTGCTGGAGAATCCCCACCGCATGTTGCATGGTGTCCCAGTCGCTGCTGGACCCCATGACGATTCCGATTTGTACTGCGCTCATGTCGCAATTTTACTTTTCACCCCCAGGTGCTCCCGATGATTGACATCACTCTCGACAATTTCCAGGCCGATCTCATCGAAGCATCCGCCAACCAGCCCGTGCTGCTGGACATCTGGGCCGAGTGGTGCGGCCCGTGCAAGCAGCTCGGCCCGGTGCTCGAAAAGCTGGAGCGCGACTACGAAGGCCGCTTCCTGCTGGCCAAGCTGGACGCCGACAAGGTGCCGCAGATCGCGCAGCAGCTGAGCCAGATGTTCGGCGTGCGCAGCATCCCGTTCTGCGTGATGTTCTCGGGCGGCCAGCCGGTAGACGGCTTTGTGGGCGCCGTGCCCGAATCGCAGATCCGCGAGTTCCTGGACAAGCACGTACCCGCCGAGGAAGAACTGGCCAGTGCCGACGATGCCGAGGCCGCGCAGGAGCTGCTGGCCTCGGGCGACACCGACGCCGCCCTCCTCAAGCTGCAGGAGGCGCTGGCCATCAACCCGGCCAACGACGATGCGCGCTACGACTATGTGAAGCTCTTGATCGGCGCTGGCCACCTGGACGACGCCGGCGCGGCGCTGCAGCCGGCGCTGGTGCAGATCCCCGTGCACCTGCGCTTCGAGGCGCTGGCCAACTGGCGTGCAGCCTTGGAAGCGGTGGCGGCCGATCCGCGCCAGGACTGGAGCGTCGAGCAGTTCGACGCCGGCATCGCCCAGAACAAGCGCGACTTCGACCTGCGCCTGGCCAAGGCCCGCGTGCTGCTGGCGCGAAGCGACTTCGTCGGCGCGATGGACGAGCTGCTCGAAATCATCATGCGCGACAAGAAATGGGGAGACGAGGCCCCGCGCAAGACCTATGTCGCCATCCTGGAACTGCTGAGCCCGGCCAAGCCCAAGGCCGGCCCCGAGGCCGGTGGCAAGACCGCCGGCGGCATCGAGCTGACCGGCAAGGCCGCGATGGTGGAAGACCCGCAGGCGGCGCTGGTCTCCAACTACCGCCGCAAGCTCAGCATGGCGCTGAACTGATCCTGCGTCAGTCGCGCCAGCCGTCGCCGGGCCGTGCCTGGTCGGGCCGGCTGTAGTCGCACACGCCCTGCGGGAAGATGCGTTTGAGCAGCGCCGCCTCGCGGGCGTTCGGGCGCCAGGCGCCGTAGCTGCCGTCCCAAATGGCGTGTTCCACCGGCTTGAGCGCGCAGCGGTAGACGCCCCCTTGCAGCGGCGCGCCGGCCACGGTGCGCGACGTGCCGTACAGCGGGAAGGCCTGCGTGCAGTTGCCGGGCGCGCGCCGGTCGAGGATGCCGTTCCACACGCCATCGCCCGCGGACATGCGCCGGCCCTCCTTGTCGTAGCAGGCGTCCACCGCCTCGGCCGGCTTGTTGCGCACGATGCCGCGGTGCGGGTACTGGCGGATATTGGCCAGCCAGCGGTCCATCACGGCCAGCGCCTGCAGCGACTGGCTGGCCTTGGGCAGGCCAGGCTGGGTGTCGGTGAACCACACGACCAGGTGGTCGTCGTCGCCCATGCGGTCGCGCACGCGCTGGCGCACGGCGAAGGACTGGTGGCTGTTGTGCATGTCCAGTTCGCGTTCCATGTACTGTCGGTGGTCGATGGCCGGCACGTCGAGCTTGCCCTGGAACACATGGCCCGATGTGTAGGCCGCACGCATGGCGCGCCCGTCGCCCACCGTGCGCGGGGCGGGCGTGTCGTCGGTGCCCAGGCGCATGTTGCGCCGGCTCCAGGGGTCGAAATAGCCAGGCACGCCCAGCGCCTTGTTGACCTCGTCCGCACCGGTGCCGAAGAACGGAAAGCCCTCCTGCACCATCTCGCTGGGCTGCTTCCATCCGCCCACGTGCCAGTTCAGGTGCAGGAACTCGGCCGGCGTGATCTGGCCCGCGCGCAGTGCCTTCAGGCCGTACTGCACGCCTACGTTGTCCCAGGTCGTGCGCGCGGCGCCGCTGGCGTCCACGCCGTAGACATTGCGCAGGTCGTCGTAGTGCGTCCAGCGGATGGCCGCGATGTCGCTCTGGGGCAGGTACTGGTCCTGGTTCGGCGCCTGGCCATACAGCGGGTTCATCGTCAATGGCGTGAGGCCGCGCCAGGCCGGCACGCATTCGGTGCTGCCCACGGCCGTGCTGTAACCGAGCGCGGTCTTGAGCGCTGCCAGCGGGTCGTTGACCTTGGGGAAGCCCTCCTCCGCGTTCATGCCGACCAGCCAGCTGCGGTTCTTGGTCACGCGCCACTTGGGGTTGGCGCGGTCGGTCGCGTCCATGTAGTGCTCCAGCAGCTCGCAGTCGCCGACATGGATGGTCTGCGTGACCATGTCGGGGTAGCTCTGCACGGGCAGCAGGCCGTCCAGCACGCCCGGGTGGTTCTGCGCAATCAGGTACTGCTGGATGGCGCCGCCCGAGCCGCCCAGGCCCACGGTGTAGAGCGGCACGCCATAGCGCTCGACGAAACGCTCCTTGGTCATCATGGCCGTCTCGCCGGCCAGGTTCATGTTGTAGTGGGTGCCGGTGTTGTTGCCGCTGGAATGCACGATGGCCCAGCCCTGGCCCAGCACATCCAGGTTCATCGAGCCGCCGTGCACCGTGCCCTGGCTGTGGCCGATGGCCACGCCGCCCTGGAACCAGTACAACAGCTTGCCGTTCCACCGGCTGGTGTCGGCCTGGGCCGCGCTGTCGGCGCCGGGCAGCGGCGCCAGCATGGCGATGCTGTAGAGAAAGCGGTTGATGCTGCCGATCTCGCGGCGTACGACGAAATCCACCGTGCGCCCGTCGGCCAGGATGGTTTGGGCCATGTCCGCCGGCCGGCCGCCGTCCGCCGCCAGCGGCTGCAGCGCGCCAGCCGTGTTGCGGTAGTGGTAGCTCACGAAGGTGTCGATCGAGCAATCGCGGCTGAAGCCGATGGGCTGGCCCTGGGCGTCGCGCACCACCGTGCCTGGCTGCATGGCGCTGTCGACCAGGGGCTGGCGCCCCACGGCGCCCTGGGTGGTGGTGCAGACGAACGGGGTCTGCTGCGGGCCGGTGAACATCGGGCCGGTGATGGGGTAGTTGGTCAGCACCAGGCGCTCGTGCAGCTGGCCGTTGCGCTGGCGCAATTCCAACGTGTTGCGGCCGGGCACCATGCCGCTGACCACGCCCTCCAGCCCCTCGTCGGTGGGCTGCAGCCCGCTATGCACGGCCCGGCCGTTGAGCCGCAGTTCCAACTGGCCGCGCAAGCCCCGCGGCGCGTGGATCGCGATGCGCGCATCGCCGCCGGAGACGTATTGCGGCGCGCTGGACAGCACGCGCAGGCGCACACCATGTTGGTCGTGGCGGCTGGATTGCGCGTCGGCGCGCTCGCTCTCGCTGCCCGCCCTGGCCTCACCGGCCAGGCTGCCCGCCAGCACGCCGAACACGGCCGCGCACGCGGCCACCGTGGTCTTCAGTCCCATGTTGTCTCCTCGCGGGCCCTGCAGGCCCTTGTTGTTGGCCATCGAACGGGCAGAGGCTAGGGGCGGACGTGACCCACGTCAACAAAAAAACGGCCGCCCGAGGGCGGCCGCAGCACGGGGGCGCGCGTGCGCTCAGCCGTTCAGGCGCTGCCAGGCCTCCTGGTACTTGGCAGCCGTCTTCTCGATGACCTCGCGCGGCATGCGCGGTGCCGGTGGCGTCTTGTCCCAGGGCTTGCCGTTGATGCGCACCGACTCCAGCCAGTCACGCACGAACTGCTTGTCGTAGCTGGGCGGGTTGCTGCCCTCCTGCCAGCTCTCTGCAGGCCAGAAGCGCGAGGAGTCCGGCGTCAGCACCTCGTCCATCAGCACCAGCTGGCCCGCCTCGTCCAGGCCGAACTCGAACTTGGTGTCGGCAATGATGATGCCCTTGGCTGCCGCGATCTCGCAGGCGGCCTGGTAGATGCGGATGCTGGTGTCCTTGATCTGCGCCGCCAGTTGCGGGCCGACGATCTCGACGACCTTCTCGTAGGTGATGTTCTCGTCGTGCTCCCCGGCCTCGGCCTTGGCGGCCGGTGTGAAGATGGGCACAGGCAGCTTGCTGGCGTTCTTCAGGCCGGGCGGCAGCGGCACGCCGCAGACAGCCTGGCCTTCCTGGTATTCCTTCCAGCCGCTGCCGGCCAGGTAGCCGCGCACCACGGCCTCGACCGGAATGGGCTTGAGGCGCTTGACCAGCATGGCGCGGCCCTGCACCTGGGCCACCTCGTCGGGCGCGACCACGCTCTCGGGCGACTCACCCGTCAAGTGGTTGGGGCACAGGTGGCCGAGCTGGTCGAACCAGTACAGCGCCATCTGCGTGAGCAGCGCGCCCTTGCCGGGGATGGGCTCGCCCATGATCACATCGAAGGCGCTGATGCGGTCGCTGGCCAGCATCAGGATGCGGTCGGTGCCGACGGCGTAGTTGTCGCGCACCTTGCCGCGCGCCAGCAGCGGCAAGGAAGTCAGCTTGGAGGTGTGCAGGGCGGAGGTCATGGTCGGAGCCGGAGGCGGTCAGGAAAACGAGAGCGCCGATTGTCCCTCAGCGCCCTGGAGACCTGAACGCAGCGCGTGCAAACCCTTGACAAGGCATGCTCGCACGAAGCGCGGGCGCGCCTGCGCGCCAGGCTGCGCTCGCAAAAAAGGCCGCGCAAGGCGGCCTCGGGGAAGTGCCCGCGGGCTCAGGCGATCGACGCCTTGTAGATCGACTCGATGCCGGCGTCCAGCGCGCTGTTGAATTCGGCATCGCTCTGCTGGGCGCTCAGGCCTTCGGTCAGCGCGCGGCTGAAGCTGGCGATGACGCCGGGGTTCTTCGCCAGCATGGCGTTCGACTCGTCACGGCTGTAGCCGCCCGACAGAGCCACCACGCGCACGACGTTGGGATGCTTGACCAGTTCGCTGTAGAAGCCGTCCACCGTCGGGATGGTCAGCTTGAGCATGACCTTGGTGCCGGCCGGCAGCGCATCCAGGCGCTTCAGGAAGCCAGCCTTCAGCAGGGCCTCGGCTTCCTTCTTGTCGGTGGCCTTGATGTTGACCTCGGGCTCGATGATGGGCATCAGGCCGCCCTTCAGGATCTGCAGGGCGACCGCGAACTGCTGGTCCAGCACGGCGTCGATGCCCTTGGCGTTGGCGCTGTTGACGACCGAGCGCATCTTGGTGCCGAAGATGCCCTTCTTGGCCGCACGCGCCACCAGTGCATCCAGCTCGGGCATGGGCTTCATGAGTTGCACGCCATCGGCCTCGTCGGCCAGGCCCTTGTCGACCTTCAGGAAGGGCACGACCTGCTTCTTCTCCCACAGGTACTGCGCGGCGTCCATGCCATCGAACTGGCGGTCCATCGTCATCTCGAACAGGATGGCGCCCAGCACGCGGCGGCCGTCGAAGGCCGGGCTGGTGACGATGCGGCTGCGCATGGCGTGCACCAGGTCGAACATGGCCGCTTCGCCGCTATAGCTCGATTCCTCGACGCCGTACAGCTTGAGTGCCTTCGGGGTGCTGCCGCCGCTCTGGTCCAGCGCAGCGATGAAACCGTTGCCGGTGGAGACTTTGTTCAGTTGTTCCTGGTTCACTGGTTCACCTTCTAGGTTCGACGCCGCAATGCGCGGCTAGAGACAAACCCGCGATTGTAGGGGGCTGGCCGCCTCGCCGTAACCACCTCGTAACCGCTCAGGCGCACAAGCTGCAACGCGAAGGCCTACATCGGTGCAGGCCGGTACGCCGCCCAGCCTGTAGGACAAGCGCCAAGCCTGCGAACGGAGCGCGCGAAGCAGGAACTGTCCGACGGGCCGGCACACCATCGACAGATTCAATCCATCTTTTTTCAAGCACCTATGAGGACCCCGCATGCAATTCGGACAAACCCGTCTCCGCACGTCCACTGCCATCGCCGCCCTGCTCGCCGCGCCACTGATGGCCTCGGCGCAGGTCACGCTCAAGCCTGACAACCAGTGGCGCTACCTGCTGACCGCCGGCGCCAACGCGTCGACCGGCAACAGCAAGTCGACCGCGGTCAACGTGACCGGCGAGGCGGCCCGCGTCAGCAGCATCGACAAATGGACCTTCATCGGCCAGGCGAACTACGCGCGCAACGACGGCACGACCGATACCGAACGCTATGCGCTGGGCACCCAGTACACGCGTGACCTCACACCCACCTGGTTCGGCTTCGGCACTGCCGATGCCTTGCGCGACAAGCCGGCCAACATCTCCAGCCGGACCTCCGTGGCGTCCGGCGTGGGCTACCACCTGATCCGCAACGAGCGCAACAACTTCGATGTGTCCGGGGGCCTGGGCTACAGCCGGGACCGCTACGACGAACCGACGGAAGTGGACGGCGGACTGCGCGACACCTATGGCCGGCTCGAATTGGTGCTGGCCGAAGAGTCCAACCACAAGCTGACCGACACGACCAGCCTGCGCCAGCGCCTGGCCGTGTTTCCCAATCTGCGCGACACCGGCGAGTACCGCGCCAGCTTCGACACCAACCTCACGGTGGCGATGACGCAGGACATGAACCTCACGGCCGGCGTGAGCTGGCGCTACAACAGCGACCCGGGCATCGGCGTGAAGAAGACCGACGCCATGTTCATCACCGGCGTCTCGTTCCGCTTCGATTGAGCGGGGTGCTCAAGCCGCGCGGCACAGCTTGAGCATGTTGGTGCCGCCCGGCGCGCCCATGGGCTCGCCGCAGGTGATGGCATAGATGTCGCCGCTCTGCACGATGCCGCGCTTCTTGAGGTGGGCCTCGGCCTGCTCGAGCGCGGTGTCGCGGTCGGTGTGCACGTCCATCAGCAGAGGGCGCACGTTGCGGTACAGCGCCAGCTTGCGCTGCGTGGCCAGGCGCGAGGTCAGCGCGTACATGGCGATGTGGGCACGGTGCCGGCTCATCCACAGCATGGTGGAGCCCGATTCCGTCAGCGCCACGATGGCCTTGGCGCCCACATGGTGCGCCGTGAACAGCGCGCCCATGGCGATGGACTGGTCGATGCGCGAGTAGTTGCGGCCGCTGAAATCGGCGTCGAGCTGCTTGTCCTCGGCGGCCTCGGCCGCTTCGCAGATGCGGCTCATCTCCTGCACGGTCTCCAGCGGGTAGCGGCCCGATGCCGTCTCGGCCGAGAGCATCACGGCGTCGGTGCCGTCCAGCACGGCGTTGGCCACGTCGCTCACCTCGGCGCGCGTGGGCACGGGGTTGGTGATCATGGACTCCATCATCTGCGTGGCGGTGATCGCCACCTTGTCCATGTCGCGTGCCATGCGGATCATCTTCTTCTGCAGCGCCGGCACGGCGGCGTTGCCCACCTCGACGGCCAGGTCGCCACGCGCGACCATGATGCCGTCGCTGGCGCGCAGGATCTCCTCGAGCTTGGGGATGGCCTCGGCGCGTTCGATCTTGGCGATCATGCCGGGCTTGTGGCCGTACTCGGCCGCCGCCACGTTGCACAGCTGGCGCGCCATTTCCATGTCGGTGGCGTTCTTGGGGAAGCTCACGGCCACGTAGTCGGCCTGGAAGCTCATGGCGGTCTTGATGTCCTCCATGTCCTTGGCCGTGAGCGCGGGCGCGGTGAGGCCGCCGCCCTCCTTGTTGATGCCCTTGTTGTTGGACAGTTCGCCGCCCAGCTTGACGGTGGTGTGCACCTGCTCGCCCTTGACGGCATCCACCGTCAGCACGATCAGGCCGTCGTTGAGCAGCAGGCGGTCGCCGGGCTTCACGTCGCGCGGCAGGTCCTTGTAGTCCAGGCCCACGCCCTCGATGTCGCCGGCCTCGGTGCGCGCGGCGTCCAGCACGAACTTCTCGCCGGATACCAGCAGCACCTTGCCCTGGGCGAACTTGCCGACGCGGATCTTGGGGCCTTGCAGGTCGGCCATGATGGCCACCTCGCGACCGGCCTTGCGCGCGGCCTCGCGCACCATGGCGGCGCGCGCGATGTGGTCCTGCGCCGTGCCGTGGCTGAAATTCAGCCGCACCACGCTGACCTTGTGGATGATCATCTGCTCCAACAGCTCGGGCGTGTTGGATGCGGGGCCCAGTGTGGCCACGATCTTGGTGGCGTGGCGGGGCAGTCGGTTCAGGGCCATCTTGTCTCCTTGGGGCTGGGATCATTCCCGCGCAGCGCCTGCGCGGGCGATGAGTGCCGATGCATTCTCACACGCGGTAACCGCGTGGAAACCAGGCCGCTGCCGAGCGGGAACGGGGCCGGCCGCTGCGTTGCGGCCGCACCGCAAGGTGGGCCGCTCCAGGCCGGAACCTGCTGGTTTTTCGGGATCGGCTGGCTGTGCATCACCGGCCACGACGGCTGCCACCAGGGACTCACGCGCGCCAGGGAACGGCGGCGCCATGCGAGGATCACAAGGCTGAACCCAAGGAGACCGCATGCCCGCACCCGACCCACGTGACCTGCATCCGCCGCGCAAGACAGGTGCTCCGCCCTGGCTGCTCATTTTTTTGGCGCTGGCACTGGCAGGCGCGGCCGCCTGGTGGTTCAAGGGGCGCAAGCCCGAACCGCCGGCACCGGCGCCTGAACCCGTCGCGGCGCAGCCCGCGCCCGCCGTGGAACCGCCGACGGCCGTGGCCTCCGGCCCGCAGCATCCGATCGAGGCCGTGCCGCCCACGCCGCTGCCAGACTTGGCCGATGCCGATGCCCATGTGACCCAGGCGCTGACCGACCTGCTGGGCCGTGGCCCGGTGCAGGCGCTGCTGCAGACCGACGGCTTCGTGCGTCGCGTGGTCGCCACCGTGGACAACCTGCCGCGTGCCAGCGCCACGGCCCGGCTGTGGCCGGTGCAGCCCACGCCGCAGCGCTTTCTGGTGCAGGGCGAAGGTGAGGCGGCGGTCATCGCCCAGGGCAACGCGGGCCGCTACGGCCCGCTGCTGTCGTTCGCCGAGGCCGTGCCAATGGAGCGCGCCGTGCAGCTCTATGCCGCGCTGTACCCGCTGTTCCAGCAGGCCTACGCGGAGCTGGGCTATCCCAAGGGATATTTCAACGACCGGCTGGTGGCGGTGCTGGACCACCTGCTCCAGGCGCCCGAGCCGCAGGGGCCGCTGCGCGTGCAACTGACCGAAGTGAAGGGCGAGATCGCCGATCCGCGCCCCTGGGTGCGCTATGAGTTCGCCGACCCCGAACTGCAGGCCCTGTCCAGCGGCCAGAAGATGCTGGTGCGCATGGGCCCGGCCAATCAAAAGCGCGCCAAGAAGCTGCTGGCCGAACTCCGACGCCATGTGGCGTCGGGGGCCGTGGCGCGCAAGTGAGCGTGGGGCTTCAGCCCGCTGCGCGCTTCTCGAGGATCTCCAGCGCCGGCAGCGTCTTGCCTTCCAGGATTTCCAGGAAGGCGCCACCGCCGGTGGAGATGTAGCCCACGTCCTTCTCGATGCCGTACTTGGCGATGGCCGCCAGCGTGTCGCCGCCGCCGGCGATCGAGAAGCCCTCGCTCTGCGCGATGGCCTCGGCCAGCACCTTGGTGCCGTTGGC
The DNA here is from genome assembly GCF_001422405.1 of Pseudorhodoferax sp. Leaf267. Taxonomy (GTDB): domain Bacteria; phylum Pseudomonadota; class Gammaproteobacteria; order Burkholderiales; family Burkholderiaceae_C; genus Pseudorhodoferax. The sequence continues at coordinate 84,003 of NZ_LMMV01000025.1, read as the reverse complement.
AAACGCATCGAACTCGAACACACCGACCGGGCCGTTCCAGACGATGGTGCCGGCCTGCTTGAGTTGCGCGGCCAGCTGGGCAGCGGTCTTCGGGCCGATGTCCAGGATCAGGTCGTCGTCGGCCACCTCATCGGCGGCCTTCACGGTGGCCGCTGCATCGGCAGCGAAGGTCTTGGCCGTGACCACGTCCACCGGGATCGGCACGGCGGCGCCACGCGCGCTCATGGCGGCGATGACGGCCTTGGCCTGGTCGACCAGGTCGGGCTCGGCCAGCGACTTGCCGATCTTGAGGCCGGCGGCCAGCATGAAGGTGTTGGCGATGCCGCCACCCACGATGAGCTGGTCCACGTTCTTGGCCAGGGCCTGCAGGATGGTGAGCTTGGTGCTGACCTTGGAGCCGGCCACGATGGCCACCAGCGGGCGTTTGGGCGATGCCAGGGCCTTGGTGATGGCGTCGATCTCCGCGGCCAGCAGCGGGCCGGCGCTGGCAATCTTGGCAAACTGGGCGATGCCGTAGGTCGTGGCCTCGGCGCGGTGGGCGGTGCCAAAGGCATCGTTCACATAGATGTCGCACAGCGCGGCGAGCTTCTTCGCCAGCGCTTCGTCGTTCTTCTTCTCGCCCTTGTTGACGCGGCAGTTCTCCAACAGCACGACCTGGCCGGGCTGCACGGCCACGCCATCGACCCAGTCGGCCACCAGCGGCACGTCGCGGCCCAGCAATTCAGAGAGGCGCTTGGCGACGGGGGCCAGCGAGTCCTCGGGCTTGAACGCGCCTTCGGTCGGGCGGCCCAGGTGCGAAGTGACCATCACCGCGGCGCCCGCGTCCAGCGCCAGCTGGATGCAGGGCACGGAGGCGCGCACCCGCGTGTCTTCGGTGATGTTGCCGGCGTCGTCCTGCGGCACGTTCAGGTCGGCACGGATGAAGACGCGCTGGCCAGAGGCCTTGCCTTGCGCGCACAGGTCGGAGAAGCGGAGAACGTTCATGGTGAGTGGGCTGGGGAGGTTGGACAACAGCCGCGCATTGTAGGAAGCCCTACCAGCCCAGCCCCAGGTGCAGCGGCAGGTAGACCGCCATGCCGATCAGCATGGTGCCCAGCACGCCGCCGCGCCAGAAGTACCAGGCCGCGCCCACGGCCGTGGCGTACAGCCGCGCGTCCTGCCAAGTGGCGACGAAGGCGCCGTTGCTCATGAGGATCTCGGGTGCAATCACGGCCGTGAGCGCGGCCACCGGCGCGTAGTGCAGCGCACGGTGCGCCCAGTCGGGCAGGCCCCAGGGCCGGTCCAGGATGAAAAAGAAGCAGCGCGTGAGCATGGTCACACCGGCCAGGCCGACGATGATGGCCAGCGTCCAGAAGTCGGTGGCGCCGTCGTTCACTTGGCGTCCTCCTCGTCGGGGTTCAGGCCGAATTGCTTCTCCAGCCAGAAGCAGGCCAGCACGGCCATGCCGATGCCGGCCACGATGTTGAGCTTGAGCGGCAGTGCGTAGGCGACGACCGCCGTGGCGGCCGCGATCAGCGCGGCCAGGATGCGCAGCCGCGTGGTGGCCATGGAGCACACGATGGCCACCAGGCTCAGCACGCCGGCGAAGCCCAGGCCCCAGTGCGTGGGAATGAAGTTGGCCAGCGCGATGCCGACTAGGCTCATGCCCATCCAGGCCATCCAGGTCACGCAGTAGCCGCCGGTGAGGAAAGCCTCCTGCGCATCGCGCTCGGCCGGCGTGGTGCCGGGCTGCGCATAGCGGCGCGTGAACATGGCGTAGCTCATGTCGGCCGTCAGGTAGCCGTGCAGCAGCCGGCGCCAGCGCGGCATGTGCAGCAGGTAGGGCCGCAGGTGCAGGCTGAACACCACGAAGCGCAGGTTCACGCAGAAGCCCGTGGCCAGGATCACCCAGCCCGGCGCGCCAGCCACCAGCAGCGGCAACGCCGCCAGTTGCGAGCTGCCGGCGTAGACCAGGAGCGTCATGGCCACGGCCTCGGGCACGCTGAGGCCAGACTTGAGCATGGCCACGCCCGTCATGAGGCCCCAGGCGCCGATGCCCAGGGCCACCGGCGCCATCTCGCGCCAGCCCTCGCGGAACGCCGGGCGGCGCCGGATCTCGGACGACAGGAACATCAGGACGCGAAACGCTGGCCGGGTTCGACCGCAAAGCCGGCCAGCAGCGCGGCAGCGGTCATGCGCTTGCCGCCTGCGCGCTGCAGCTCGGTCAACGTGACCACACCGTCGCCGGCCGCCACCACGATGCCGCCGGTACCGGCGGCCAGCACCGTGCCCGGCGCGGCTTGCGGGACGCCGGCCTGGGCCTGGCCGGCCCAGCACTTGAGCGTCTCCCCATCCAGCACGGCCGTGGCGCCGGGGAAGGGGTCGAAGGCACGCAGGCGGCGCGCGATGGCCGCAGCGGGCTGCGACCAGTCGATGGGCGCCTCGGCCTTCTCGATCTTGTGGGCGTAGGTCACGCCGTCGGCCGGCTGAGGCTGGGCACGCAGCGTGCCGGCTTCGGCCTGGCGCAGTGCGTCCACGATCAGCCGGCCGCCCATCTCGGCGAGCCGGTCGTGCAGCTGCGCCGTGCTGTTTTCGCCAATGGCCAGTGACTCGGCCAGCAGCATGTCGCCGGTGTCCAGGCCCGCGTCCATCTGCATGATGGTGACGCCGGTCTGCGCGTCCCCAGCCTCGATGGCGCGGTGGATGGGCGCAGCGCCGCGCCAGCGCGGCAGCAGGCTCGCGTGGATGTTCAGGCAGCCCAGGCGCGGCAGGTCCAGCACCCACTGGGGCAGGATCAGCCCGTAGGCGGCCACCACCATCGCGTCGGGCCGGGCCGCCAGCAGCGCCTCACGCGCAGTGGCTGCATCGTCGGGGTATTTGCCATCGAGACGCAGGCTGCGCGGCTGGGCGACAGGCCAGCCATGCGCCAGCGCGCACTGCTTGACGGGCGAGGCCTGCAGCTTCATGCCGCGGCCGGCAGGCCGGTCGGGCTGGGTGAGGACCAGGGGAATCTCGAAGCCCGCCGCATGGAGTGCGGCCAGGGCCACGCGGGCGAAATCGGGCGTGCCCGCAAACACGATGCGCATGGGCTCTGAATCAGGAAAAAGGAAAGACGCCGGTCAAGGCCGGACTTGCCGCATGTTGCGCCAGTCGATGCCCTGGTGGGCCCTGCGCACGATGCCGGCCTGGTCGAGATAGACCCAGTAGAACAGGTCGACACCGGCATCGCGCCAGCGGTAGGTGAGGATGGGGCCGTCCCAGCTGGCGACGCGCTCGCGGTCCGGCGCCGGACCGAACTCGCGCTCGACATCGGCGCGCGACCACGAGCCATCGGTCGCGATGCGCGCGAAGTCCTGCACGGTCAGCACCTGCCGGGCCTGCGCGACACGCCCGGTGGCGTCCAGGTCGACCATGAAAGCCTGCTGGCCCGAAGGCTGCTGCGAATACTGCAGGCGCTCGCCATTGCCCAGCGCGAAGCTCCGCGTCGGCTGGCCCCAGGCGGCCAGCACCTCGTCGCGGCTCATGCCGGGCGACACGCTGGCACAGCCGGCCAGCAACGCCAGCATGGCCAGCCCGCTCCACAGGAATGCGCGCGACAGCATGGTGGTCAGGCCGACTCGCGCGCGGTCTCGCGCTGCGCCTTGAGCATCTTGGTCTTGATGCGGTTGCGCTTGAGCGGCGACAGGTACTGCACGAAGACCTTGCCCAGCAGGTGGTCCATCTCGTGCTGGATGCAGATCGCGAGCAGGCCGTCGGCCTCGATCTCGCGCGACTGGCCCGTGGCGTCCAGCGCCTGGACCTTGACGCGCGAGGGGCGCTCCACGCCATCGTAGATGCCGGGGACGGACAGGCAACCTTCCTCGTTGAGCTCGCGCTCGTCGCTGGACCAGGTGACCTCGGGGTTGATCAGCACCAGGGGCTGGTCGCGCTCCTCGGACACGTCGATCACGATCACGCGTTCGTGCACGTCGATCTGCGTGGCAGCCAGGCCGATGCCCTTGGCGTCGTACATGGTCTCCAGCATGTCGGCGACCAGCGTCTGGATGCGCGCGTCGACCGCGGCTACGGGGCGCGCCACGGTGTGGAGCCGGGCGTCGGGGTACTGAAGAATGGAAAGCAGGGCCATGGAAACGATTCGATCGGAGTTGTCGCTATTTTCGCCACTTTCGCAGCATCGAACGGGCGTGCAAGTCAATAATCGTTGCCCCTCAGGGGGCTTGCGCGCACAATCGCGCCTGATTTTCGGGCCCCTCCCAGGGGGCCGCAACCCGCACGATCAGGGGGCGTTTCTGGTGCAACGCGTGATGAATAACATGGTGGGATCCGTTGCCATCGGGGCCGCACTGCTGGCCTCGGCCCTGGCATCATCCGCAGCCGCGCAGAGCTTGCCGGTCACGCCGGCGCAGCGCGACACCGCCACCCAGGTCGCCCAGAGCGGCGTGCCCCTGGCCGAACTGGCGCCCGGCGCGCCAGACAGCTACACCGTCCGGAGCGGCGACACCCTGTGGGGCATCTCCGGCCTGTTCCTCGCGCGCCCCTGGCGCTGGCCGGAACTGTGGGGCATGAACCTGCAGGACATCCGCAACCCGCATCTGATCTTCCCGGGCCAGCAACTGTTCCTGCTCAAGAAAGACGGCCGCGCCATGCTCAGCACGCGCGGCGCCGGCGCGAGCGACCTGACCACGGTGCGCGTCTCGCCGCGCACGCGCTCGTCCTCGCTGTCGGGCAGTGCGCTGCCGACCCTGAACCCCAGCCTGATCGAGCCCTTTCTCGCCGACCCGGTGGTCGTGGACGAAAGCGTGCTGCAGCAGGCGCCGCGCATCGTGGCCACGCGCGAGCAGCGCGTGATGCTGAGCAAGGGCGACCGCGCCTATGGCCGTGGCTCGCCCGAGGCGCCGCTGGCCGACACGCAGGGCGCGCCGCAGAACTTCCGCGTGGTGCGCAACGCCGTACCGCTGAAGGACCCGGTGTCCGGCGAGATCCTGGGCTACGAGGCCTACTACCTCGGCAAGGCCGCGCTGCTGGCCGCCGAGGGCACGCGCGAGACGACCACCGACGGCAAGACCACGGTGGAAGTGGTGCCGGCCTCGCTGGACATCGTTTCCGCCAAGGAAGAGATCCGCATCGGCGACCGCCTGCTACCCGAGCCGCCGCGCGAGTTGCTGAGCTATGTGCCGCGCGCACCCTCGCAGGCCATCGAGGGCCGGGTGGTCTCCATCTACGGCAGCGGCATCACCAACGCCAACGCCGCGCAAAGCCAGGTCGTGGCCATCAACAAGGGCACGCGCGACGGCTTGCAGCATGGCCATGTGCTGACCGTGCTCACCGATGGCGGCAGCCTCGTGGACCGCACCGACCCGGGCAAGGCGCGGATGCGCCTGCCCGACGAGAGCAACGGCCTGCTCATGGTGTTCCGCACCTTCGAGCGCGTGTCGTACGGGCTGATCCTGGACATCCAGACCGGCGTCAAGGTCGGCGACCGCCTGGTCACGCCGCGCTGAGGCGCGGCCTTCCCCCACTTCGCCGGCCGAGGGTTTCGCACGCATGCAGCGCAGCGAACTGGGCCACTGGCTGCGGCTGGCCGGCACGCCCGAGGTCGGCAGCGACACGGCGCGGCGCCTGCTGACGGCGTTCGGCACGCCCGAGGCGGTGTTCGCCCAGTCGCCGCAGGCGCTGGCCCAGGTCGTCACGCCGCTGCAGCGCCAGCACCTGCTGCAGGTCGATGCCCGGCATGCGGCGCTGCTGGACAGCACCTGGCGCTGGTTGCAGGACGCCACGGTGGCCGAGCGCCGCGTGCTGACGCTGGGCGACGCGGACTACCCCGGCGCGCTGCTGAACATGGCCGACCCACCGCTGCTGTTGCACGCGATGGGCCGCTTCGACGCCTGGCCGGGCTTCATCGCCGATCCGACGTCCCCGCCCGGCATCGCCATCGTCGGCAGCCGCAACCCCACGCCGCAGGGCCTGGTCAATGCGCACAACTTTGCGCGCCACATCTGCGAAGCCGGCTGGACCGTGGTCTCCGGCCTGGCCCTGGGCGTGGACCGCGCGGCGCACGAGGGCGCGCTCGAAGGCGCGGCCGCCCAGCCCGGCATGCTGGCCACGGTGGCCGTGGTCGGCACGGGCCTGGACCGCGTGTACCCCAGGCGCAACCTGCAGCTGGCGCACGCCATCGCCCGGCACGGGGTGATCCTGTCCGAATACCTGCTGGGCACACCGCCGCTGGCGCCCAACTTTCCGCGGCGCAACCGGCTGATCGCCGGGCTCACGCGCGGCACGCTGGTGGTCGAGGCAGCGCTGAAATCCGGCTCGCTGATCACGGCCCGGCTGGCCTCGGAACAGGGCAAGGAAGTGTTCGCCATCCCCGGCTCCATCCATGCACCCATGGCCCGCGGCTGCCACGCGCTGATCAAGCAAGGCGCCAAGCTGGTGGAGACTGTCGACGACGTGCTCGACGAGTTCGCGCCCGCCGCTGCGCTGCGCCGGCCTCTGCGTGCGCCGACGCAGGCGCCGAGCGCGCCGGCCGCGGACGATGTGCTGGAGCAGATCGGCTTGGACCCGATCGGCCTGGACGCCCTGCAGGCCCGCACGGGCCTGGACACCGCAACACTGCAGGCCCGGCTGCTGGAGCTGGAGCTGGACGGCCACATCGTGCGCATGCCGGGCGCGCTGTTCCAGCGCATCGTGGTGGCCTGATCCCCCTGCCGTCGTTTTATCGGCACAGCCCCGGTCGCGCCGGCATGACAGGCTATATTGGGCCCATGTTCGAAGTGCTCGTTTTCGTCTATGAAAACTACTGGCGCGGTGACGCATGCCCCGCGCCGCAACAGCTGGGCCGCAAGCTCAGCGCCGTGGGCTTCGAGGCCGACGAGATCGAGGAAGCGCTGCAGTGGCTGCGCGGCCTGCAGATCGCGTCGCAGGGCGTGGCGCCGATCGAGGTCGAGGCACCCGCAGCGAATGCGGACAGCTTTCTCCCTTCCGACGCGATGCGCGTCTATTCCGTGGCCGAGCAGGAGCATCTGGGCGCGCAGTGCCTGGGCTTCCTGCACTTCCTCGAAGCGGCCGGCGTGCTGCCCGCCCCATTGCGCGAGATCGTGCTGGACCGCGCGATGGCCGCGCCCGGCGGCCCGGTCACGCTCGGCGACCTGAAGATCATCGTGCTGATGGTGTACTGGAGCTTCGGCACCGAGCCGGACGCGCTGGTGCTCGACGAGCTGTGCCAGGACGCCAGCGGGCGCCTGGCCCACTGAGCGCGGGCCTTCAGGCCGCCAGCAGCCGCTCGGGGTTGGCGTCCAGCTTTTCCAGGGCCTGGCGCGTGGCGCGCAGCGTCAGCGCTTCCTGCTCCTGCGGCACCAGCAGCCCCGCCTGCAGGTACACGGCGAGCCGCTTGGCCTGGATCAGGTAGCTGCGGCCGTCCATCGAAGCGAACAGGTGTAATTGCCGGCGGTCGCTGCGCCAGGCGAATTGCACCTGGCTGATCTTCTGGTTGTGGTCCAGCGTGAACCAGTGGCCCAGCTGCAGTTCGTGCGCCCACGCGACCATCGCCTCGCTGGGCTTGGCGCCGGCGTCGGCGATCACATCGATCGACGACGCGTCGATGCCCAGCATCATCTCGATGCTGTCGGCGTCCAGCGGCAGGTCGCCCATGCTCTCGTCGCTGACGAAGTCTTCGAGGTTCGCCAGGCGCTGGGCCATCACGTCGATGCGCGCCTGCGGGATGGCCTCAGTCTTGGACATGAAGGCGTCGGCCAGCGTGTCGCTCAGGCGCTTGATGTGCCCCTCCTGCACGGGCGAGGCCAGGCCCAGCAGCGTCATGCCCTGGCGCAGGCGCTGCAGCAGCTGCGGCAGGCTCTGGATCACGCGCGCCCGGTCGGCGCGGTTCGGCTTGGCGCTGGCGGCCCAGACCAGGTCGGCGGCCGAACGCTTGAGCGCGATGGTCTCGTCGTCCTGCGGGCCTTTGCGCACGGCGGCCAGCGCCAGCACTTCGGCCCAGACCTTGAACAGGAAGTCGCGCACCTCGTCGCGCACCGGGATGTCCTTGAGCATGTTGCGCAGCTCGATCGTGTACTGGATCGCCAGCGTTTCCTTCTGCTCGATCTGCTGCGCGACGCTGACCACGCGCTGGGCCGTGCCCTTTTCCGTCAGGTACTTGGACAGGAATTTCTGGAACTCGTCATAGACCAGCTGGAACACGCGACGGCCGGTTTCCGGGTACTGCTCGATGACCTGGACCACGCGCCGGATCTCGGCCTCCAGCGCCGTGCCGCCGATGGCCGTCGCGTCGAAGCCCATGGCGCACGAGCCCATGCGGTCGATCAGCTGGCGCGCCGGATGGCTCAGCGTGCCGAAGAACTCCGGCTCGGCCAGCGCCACGCGCAGCACGGGCAACTGCAGACGCGCGAACCACACCCGCACCGACGGCGGAATGCGCTCCTCGGCCAGGATGCTCTGGAACATCAGCGCCACGATCTCGATCGTGGCCTTTTCGCTGTTGGTGGAGGCCTGGCGCTTGAGCTCATTGGACCGCTCGCGCAGCACGCCGGCCACGCGGACCACGCTGGCCTGCCCATAGTCGGCCACCGTGCCCGGCCCGGTGTCGCCGATCATGAGCTCGGCGTCGGGCGCGGCACGGTGGCGGTTGATGGCGTTGGCCAGCGTCGGTGAGATCTCCAGCTTGGCGGTCGGCTCGAAGACGCTCGCAGCGTGCTCGCTCAGCACACGGCGCAACTGGCCCAGCACGCCCTGGGCGCGCCGCCGCGCCCGCGCCAGCGGCGACATGGCGGCCACCATCTGACCGTCGGCCAGGTGACGTTCGCGCTCGGGGTCGTCGCCCAGCGTCTGCGCCGTGCGCGGGCCGCGCTGCAGCTCCTGCGGGCCCGAGTCTTCGTCCTCCGGCCAGTCGGATGCGGCAGACCCTGCACCGCGGCCCGGGGCGAAGGGCCTGGATGGCGTTCCACTGCCACCGCCGGCACCACCGCCCGCGCCAGACCCACCACCGGGAGCGCCTGCACCGCTGGCGCCATCGCTGCCACCACCGCTCCGGCCATGGCCGGAAGGCGCCATGTGGCGCTGCGCATCATGCGGCGCCGAAGACTCCAGGGGCGCACCCCGGCTCGCCCCGCCCGGCAGGCTGGGCGATTCGGTGCGCCGCACACGGCTGCGCAGGTCGTCCGGTGCCGAGACGCCCGCGGCATCGAGCATCTCGTTGCACACCACGCAGGCCGACAGGGCATGGGCGCCGAGTTCGCGCTGCAGCGTGTCGGCCACCAGCGGCAGGATGCTGCGGTCCAGGCCGGCCACGCCCCACTGCTGCACCAGGAGCACGGCCAGCGTGTCCAGGCGCAGCACGTCGCGCGCGGGCAATTCGCTGACATGTTCCAGGTACTGCACGCGCGCGCACAGATCGCGGTACGCGGCGCCGGCGGCATCCTGGATCGCCACGGCCATGCGCGAGGCCAGGATCTTGTTTTCCATGACCTCGTCGCCCACCAGCTCCAGCGTGAGGCCGCCGGCCTTGGGCGCCGGTGCTGCGGCGGTGTCGACCAAGGCCTTCTTCCAGGCACTGGCCGTGCCCTCCTCCCAGGCCCGGCCATGGCTCTGGAACAGGGTCCAGGCGTCGCGCCGGTCCTGCATCTCTCGCACCGAGCTGACCTGCTCCAGCAGCTGGGTCAGCCGCTCCTTGATCAGCGCGCCGACCTCGCCCATCCTGCGGCCCATCTCGGCCACGAAGCGCTCACGCGCGCGTTGGGCCAGCAGGTGTTCTGGAGAGGCGGGGCTGCTGCTCATGGGTGAAAAATGCGGCCCTCAAACGACGGCGCCTGCATTCGGATCGTTGGGATCTTCTTCCTTCTTGACCTTCACCAGGTCCTCGCGCTTGACGCCCAGCCACATGGCGATGGCGGCGGCCACGAAGCAGGAAGAGTAGATGCCGAAGCAGATGCCGATGGTCAGCGCCAACGCAAAATAATGTAAGGTTGGCCCGCCGAAAAAGAACATCGAGAGCACCACGAGCTGTGTGGAGCCGTGCGTGATGATGGTGCGGCTGATCGTCGAGGTAATGGCGCTGTCGATCACCTCGGCCGTGGACAGCTTGCGGTAGCGCCGGAAGTTCTCGCGCACCCGGTCGAAGATCACGACCGACTCGTTCACCGAGTAGCCCAGCACGGCCAGCACGGCGGCCAGCACGGCCAGCGAGAACTCCCATTGGAAGAACGCGAAGAAGCCCAGGATGATGACCACGTCATGCAGGTTGGCCACGACGGTGGAGACGGCGAACTTCCATTCGAAGCGGAACGCCAGGTAGACCATGATGCCGATCACCACCATGGCAAGCGCCTTCAGCCCGTTGGTGGTCAGCTCCTCACCGACCTGCGGGCCGACGAACTCGACCCCGCGCAGCGTCACGCCCGGATTGACCGCCTTGAGCGCATCGACCACCTGCGCGCTCTGCTGCGTGGCGTTCATTTCCTTGCGTGCCGGCAGGCGGATCTGCACGTCGCGCGAGCTGCCATAGGCTTGCACCAGTACCTCGGCATAGCCCAGCTTGCCGATGGTTTCGCGCACCTGGCCGATGTCGGCGGACTGCTCGTAGGCCACCTCCATCACCGTGCCGCCGGTGAACTCCACAGACAGGTGCAACCCGCGGTGGAACAGGAAGAACACGGCCAAGGCGAAGGTGGCGAACGAAATGATGTTCAGCACCAGCGCGTGGCGCATGAACGGGATGGTCTTGTGGATCCGGAAGAATTCCATAGCGTGCTTCTGACTCTCTGTTGCCTTACTTGGCCTGGACCACGGCGCCGTCGGTCTTGGGGCGCCAGACGGTGCCGATCGACACGCTCTTGAGCTTCTTCTTGCCGCCGTACCACAGGTTCACGAGCGCACGCGAGAAGAACACGGCCGAGAACATCGAGGTCACGATCCCGATGCAGTGCACCACCGCGAAGCCGCGGATCGGGCCCGAGCCGAAGGCCAGCAGGGCCACGCCGGCGATCAGCGTGGTCACGTTGGAGTCCAGGATGGTGCCCCAGGCGCGCTCGTAGCCGGCGTGGATCGCGGCCTGCGGTGATGCACCATTGCGCAGCTCCTCGCGCACGCGCTCGTTGATCAGCACGTTGGAGTCGATGGCCACCCCGATGGCCAGGGCCATGGCGGCGATGCCGGGCAAGGTCAGCGTGGCCTGCAGCATGGACAGCACCGACACCAGCAGCAAGAGGTTCACGGCCAGCGCGATCGACGAGAAAACGCCGAACAGCGCGTAGTAGGCGCACATGAACACCATGATGGCGATGAAGCCGTACAGCACGCTGTTGAAGCCCTTGCTGATGTTGTCGGCGCCCAGGCTGGGGCCGATGGTGCGCTCCTGGATGATCTCCATGGGCGCGGCCAGCGAGCCGGCGCGCAACAGCAGCGAGGTGTCGTTGGCCTCGGTCGTCGTCATGCGGCCCGAGATCTGCACGCGGCCACCGGCGATCTCGGTGCGGATGACCGGCGCCGTGACAACCTCGCCCCGGCCCTTTTCGAACAGGATGATGGCCATGCGCTTGCCGACGTTCTCGCGCGTGATGTCCTTGAAGATGCGCGCGCCCTTGGCGTCCAGCGTCAGGTTGACGGTGGGCTCCTGGGTCTGGCCGTCGAAGCCGGGCTGGGCGTCGGTCAGGTTCTCGCCGGTCAGCACCACCTGGCGCTTGACGATGACGGCCTGGCCGCTGCGGTCCAGGTAGCGCTCGGAACCGAAAGGCACGGAGCCTGTACCGGTCTCGGCGCTGCGGGCTTCCGTGCTTTCGTCGACCAGGCGCACTTCCAGCGTGGCCGTGCGGCCCAGGATGTCCTTGGCCTTGGCCGTGTCCTGCACGCCGGGCAGTTGCACGACGATGCGTTCCAGGCCTTGCTGCTGGATCACGGGCTCGGCCACGCCGAGTTCGTTGATCCGGTTGTGCAGCGTGGTGATGTTCTGCTTGAGTGCGGCGTCCTGCAACCGGCGGGCGGCCTCGGGCTTGATGCTGGCCACCAGCTTCCAGGTGCTGCCGTCCTGCGACTCGGTGGTGGTGAGGTCGGGGAACTGGTCCTGCACTACGCGCTTGGCGGCCTCGCGCGCCTCGGCATCGCGGAAGGTGACCTCCACGGTCTGGCCGTTGCGGTTCACCGAGCTGCCGCGGATGCCCTTGTCGCGAAAGGCCGTGCGCAAATCGCTGGCGAAGGACTCGGCGCGCTTGTCGATGGCGCCCTTCATGTCGACCTGCAGCAGGAAGTCCACGCCGCCGCGCAGGTCCAGCCCCAGGTACATCGGGTGGGCGTTCAGCGCCGCCAGCCAGGCCGGCGAACGCGAGACCAGGTTCAGCGCCACCACGTAGGATGGGTCGGCCGCGTCGGGGATCAGCGCACGCTGCAGGGTGTCGCGCGCCTTGAGCTGCTCATCGGGCGTTGCGAAGCGCGCGCGGATCGAACCGCCATCCAGTGTCAGCAGGTCGGGCGTGAGCCCGGCATCCTTCAGGGCCTGCGCGACCCGCTCCTGGGTCGTGGCGTCCACCTTCACGCTGGACTTGCCCGCGGAGACCTGCACCGCAGGCGCCTCGCCGAAGAAATTGGGCAGGGCGTAGATCAGCCCCAAGAGCAACACGACCAGGATGATCGCGTACTTCCATACCGGATAACGGTTCATGATCGCTTTCGCCCCACGGGGCGGCTTCCTGCTGGCTTACTTGACCGAACCCTTGGGCAACACCTGCACCACGGCGTGGCGCTGCAACTGCACTTCGACGCCGTTGGCGATCTCCACGCTCAGCGTGCCTTCGCCCAGCTTGGTGACCTTGCCGATCAGGCCGCCCGCGGTGGCGATCTCGTCGCCCCTGGCCAGCGCGTCGATCATGGCGCGGTGCTCCTTCTGCTTGCGCATCTGCGGGCGGATCATGACGAAATACAGCACCACGAACATCAGCACCAACGGCAGCATGCTGCCCAGCGACGACATCAGATCCCCACCGCCGGCGGATGCGGCAGGTGCGGTTTGGGCATAAGCGGTAGAGATCAGCACGGGGTCAACTCCAAACGAAGACGCAACTTGGAAAAGCGTAATCCCGCGCACCAAAAGCGCGCGGGACGGGCGAAAAGCCTGGGATTGTATGCCGCCCTCCTGCGGCGGAGCGGAGGCCCCAGCCGGCATAAGGCCGAGCGGGCGCAAGGGCAAGCGCCCTCTGCGGGAGCCGCTCAGGCGGCGCGCGCCTGCGCGGCCGGCTGGCGGAACGCAGCCTGCAGCTGTGCCCATTTCTGCCGCGCGGCCACCAAGTTGCGCTCTTTCACATGGCCGTAGCCCTTGATCTGCTCCGGGATGCGCGCGATGTCCAGTGCCACGGCATGGTTGGCAGCGTTCAGGCCGGCCAGGACCTCGTCGATGCTGGCGCGGTACTCGGCGATCAGCGCGCGCTCGGTCTTGCGTTCCTCCGTACGGCCGAACACGTCCAGCGCCGTGCCGCGCAGGCCCTTGAGCTTGGCCAGCAGCTTGAAGCCGGTCAGCATGGACGGGCCGAACTTGCTCTTTTGCAACTCGCCCTTGGCGTTCTTCTTGGACGTGAGCGGCGGGGCCAGGTGGTAGTTGAGCGTGAAGTCGCCCTCGAACATGGACGCGATCTTGGCGTGGAAGGCCGGGTCGGTGTGCAGGCGCGCCACCTCGTATTCATCCTTGTAGGCCATGAGCTTGAACAGGTAGCGCGCCACGGCCTCGGTCAGTGGCAGGTGCTTGGGCGCACCCATGGCCTGCTCGCGGGCACGCACCTTCTCGACGAAGGCCTGGTAGTCGGCCGCGTAGGCGGCGTTCTGGTAGCCGGTCAGGAACTCGACGCGGCGCGCCACCATGTGCTCCAGCGTCTCGCGCTTCTTGAAATCGATGACCTGCACGCCGGCACCGCGCACCAGCTTCTCCACCGACGCCGCGTCGGCCGCGGCGCGGCGGCCCCACGCGAAGGCGGCCTTGTTCTGCTCGATGGCCACGCCGTTGAGCTCGATGGCGCGCATCAGCGAGTCGAATTCCAGCGGGATCCAGCCCTTCTGCCAGGCGTAGCCCAGGATCATGGGGTTCACATAAATGGTGTCGCCCATGAGCTTGGTGGCGGCCGCGTCGGCGTCGAAGCGGCCCAGCGCGTCCTCGCCCACGATCTGCGCCAGCTCAGCCGCGCAGGCATCGGCCGGGTTCTGCCATTCGATGTTCTTGACGAAGGCGGCCGTCGGTGCGCCGTGCACGTTCAGCGCCACATGGGTGCGGCCGCCGCGCATGCGCATGGTCGATTCCTTGTTGGCCGCCACCAGCGGGTCGCAGCCCAGCACCAGGTCGGCCGCGGCCATGGACACGCGGGTCGTTCGGATGTCGTCCTGGTTCGGGCCGATCAGCACATGGCTCCAGGTGGCGCCGCCCTTTTGCGCCAGGCCCGCCGCGTCCTGCGTGACGATGCCCTTGCCTTCCAGATGCGCGGCCACGCCCAGCAGCTGGCCGATGGTGATGACGCCGGTGCCGCCCACGCCCGCGACGATGATGCCCCAGGTGCCGGTGAGCGCCGGCAGCACCGGGTCGGCCAGCGCACCGAGCTCGAACGGCGATGGCGCCTGGGCCTTGGACTTGCCCTTGAGCTTGCCGCCCTCCACCGTCACGAAGCTGGGGCAAAAGCCCTTCAGGCAGCTCATGTCCTTGTTGCAGGTGCTCTGGTTGATCGTGCGCTTGCGGCCGAACTCGGTCTCCAGCGGCTCCACCGACAGGCAGTTGGACTGCACGCTGCAGTCGCCGCAGCCCTCGCAGACCAGCTCGTTGATGACCACGCGCGTGGCCGGGTCCACGGCCGTGCCGCGCTTGCGGCGGCGGCGCTTCTCGGTGGCGCAGGTCTGGTCGTAGATGATGGCCGTGGTGCCGGTGATCTCGCGGAACTGGCGCTGGATCTCGTCCAGCTGGTCGCGGTGGTGGATGGTCACGTTGTCACCGGGCACCGACACGCCCTTGTACTTCTCGGGCTCGTCGGTCACGATCACGACCTTCTTCGCGCCCTCGGCATGCAGGCTCTCGGCGATCTGCAGCACCGAATGGCCCTCGGGCCGCTCGCCGACCTGCTGGCCGCCGGTCATGGCCACCGCGTCGTTGTAGAGGATCTTGTAGGTGATGTTGACGCCGGCCGCGATGCTCTGGCGGATGGCCAGCAGCCCGCTGTGAAAGTACGTGCCGTCGCCCAGGTTGGCAAAGATGTGCTGGTCGGTGGTGAACGGCTGCTGGCCCACCCAGGGCACGCCCTCGCCGCCCATCTGCGTGAAGCCGATGGTGCTGCGGTCCATCCAGGTCGCCATGAAGTGGCAGCCGATGCCGCCCATGGCGCGCGAGCCTTCGGGCACCTTGGTGCTGGTGTTGTGCGGGCAGCCCGAGCAGAACCAGGGCAGCCGGTCCGCGCCCTGCACGCCGCCGAGCTCCAGCACCTGCATCGAACGTTCCTTGGCTTCCAGGATGGCGAGCTGCGCATCGACGCGCGCCACCATGTCGGCGCCGCCGGCTTCCAGCACGCCCGTCTTCTTCAGCCGCTGGGCCAGGGCCTTGGCGATCAGCGAGGGCGACAGGTCGGCGTTGGCGCGCAGCAAGGTGTTGGCCGTGGGGTTGGCCATCGACCATTCGCCGCCCGAGAAATCGCCCTCGACCTCGTTGAACTTGCCCAGCACGTTGGGCCGCACGTCCGAGCGCCAGTTGTAGAGCTCTTCCTTGAGCTGGTATTCGATGACCTGGCGCTTCTCTTCGACGACCAGGATCTCCTGCATGCCGGTGGCGAAGTCGCGCGTGAGCTGCGCCTCCAGCGGCCAGACCACGCCGACCTTGTGCAGGCGCAGGCCGAGCTGGCGGCAGCTGGCGTCGTCCAGGCCCAGGTCCAAAAGGGCCTGGCGGGTGTCGTTGTAGGCCTTGCCGCTGGCGATCAGGCCATAGCGGTCGTTCGGCCCTTCGATGGCGTTGTAGTTGAGCTTGTTGGCGCGGATGTAGGCCAGCGCGGCGTACCACTTGTAGTGGAACAAACGGGCTTCCTGCTCCAGCGCATGGTCGGGCCAGCGGATGTGCAGGCCACCCTCGGGCATCTGGAAGTCGGTGGGGATCTGGATCTGCACCCGGTCCGGGTCGATCATGGCCGTGGCGCTGGACTCGACGATCTCCTGGATCGTCTTCATGCCGGCCCACACGCCCGAGAAGCGGCTCATCGCGAACGCGTGGATGCCCAGGTCGAGGATCTCCTGCACGTTGGCCGGGAAGAACACCGGCAGGCCGCAGGCCTTGAAGATGTGGTCGCTCTGGTGCGCGGCCGTGGAGCTCTTGGAGATGTGGTCGTCGCCGGCCACGGCGATCACGCCACCCCAGGCCGTGGTGCCGGCCATGTTGGCGTGCTTGAACACGTCGGAGCAGCGGTCCACGCCCGGGCCCTTGCCGTACCAGATGCCGAAGACGCCGTCGAACTTGTTGGTGCCCGGCGGCGAAAAGCCCAGCTGCTGCGTGCCCCACATGGCCGTGGCCGCCAGCTCTTCGTTCACGCCGGGCTGGAACACGATGTTCTGCGCCTTCAGGAACTTGCTGGCCTTCCACAGCGCCTGGTCGTAGCCGCCCAGCGGCGAGCCGCGGTAGCCGCTGATGAAGCCGGCCGTGTTCTTGCCGACCTGCTGGTCGCGCAGCCGCTGCAGCATGGGCAGCTTGACCAGCGCCTGCACGCCGCTCATGAAGGCGCGGCCGTAGTCCAGGCTGTACTTGTCGTCCAGCGTCACTGTTTCCAGGGCTTTGCGGATGTGCTCGGGCAAGGGGGCGTTCATCGTGTGGTGTCTCCGTTGGAACCGTCGCCTCGTGGGCGACGGAGGGGCCGTGATGCGGCCCAGTGTATGCATCCGGCGCCGATATGTCCTTTCTTTTGCTTCCTCGATTTTGACCATCAAAGAAAGGATCTTGCTGTAAATTGGCAGGAATGGAAACACTGGACAAGTTCGACTTGGCGATCCTGCAAGAACTGCAGGCCGACGGGCGCCTGAGCAACGCCGAGCTCGCCAGCCGCGTGGGCTTGTCGGCCGCCCCCTGCTGGCGCCGCGTGCGCGCGCTGGAAGAGGCCGGCTTCATCAAGGGCTACCACGCCGAGATCGACCGCCGCAAGATCGGCCTCGGGGTGCTGGCCTTCGTGCGGCTGGATGCAGACCGCAACAGCGGCAACGTCACGCGCGAGCTGGAGGACGCGATCCGCAAGATCCCCGAGGTGGTGGCCTGCCATTACATCAGCGGCGCCGGCACCTTCGAGCTGCAGGTGGTCTCGCGCGACCTGGACAGCTTCGCGCAGTTCGCGCGCGAGGTGCTGATCAACCTGCCCAATGTGAAGGACCTGCACACCAGCTTCTCGCTGGGCGAGGTGAAGGACAGCAGCGCGCTGCCGCTCAAGCACCTGAAACCAAGGTGACGCCGGGCGGGGGCGGCCTACGCCACACTGCGCGGTCCACGAAGAACCAGGAGACCGACCCATGCAGCTTTCCCGCCGACAAATCCTTGCCGCCGTGGCCGCCAGCGCAGCTGGCAGCGCGTGGGCCCAGCCCGGCCAGTGGCCGGAGCGACCGATCCAGCTGCTGATCCCCTACCCGCCCGGCGGCAGCACCGATTTGATCGCGCGGCCCCTGTCGATCAAGCTGCAGGAGCGCCTGGGCCAGCCCGTGGTGCTGGACTACAAGCCGGGGGCCGGCGGCACCGTGGCCTCGCAGGCTGCCGCGCGTGCGAAGCCCGACGGCCACACCTTCATCATGGTGCTGGCTGCGCACGCCATCAACGCCAGCCTCTACCCCAAGTTGCCCTACGACACGCGCAAGGACTTCGCGCCGGTCTCGCTGGTGGCCAACCTGCCGCTGCTGGCCAGCGGCAGCCCGTCGCTGAAGGCCCGCAGCATCGCCGAGCTGATCGCCGAGGCCAAGGCCAACCCGGGCAAGATCACCTATGGCTCGGCCGGCAACGGCAACACCAGCCACCTCGCGGTCGAGTACTTCGCCAGCGTTGCGGGCATCAAGCTGAGCCACGTGCCCTACAAGGGCAGCGCGCCCATGGTCAATGCCATGCTGGCCGGCGAGGTGCAGCTGAGCTTCGACAGCGCCTCGACCTCGCTGCCGCATGTGCAGTCGGGCCGGCTGCACGGCCTGGCCGTCACGGGCAACACGCGCCTGCCCATGATTGCCAACGTGCCGACCATGGCGCAAGCCGGCCTGCCGGGCTTCGTGGTGAACGGCTGGTACGCGGTGCTGGCGCCCGCCGGCACGCCGGCGGCCATCGTCGAGCGCATGAGCCGCGAGATCGCCGCCGTCGTCGCGCAGCCCGAGATCAGGGCCCAGCTGGAGGCCGGCGGCTACCAGCTGGTCGGCTCGACGCCGGCCGCCTTGGACACGCACATCGACGCCGAGATCGAGCGCTGGGCCAAGGTGGTGAAGGACTCGGGCGCTCGCATCGATTGAGCGGGCCAGATGCCAGGCTTTCCCCGCCTTCCAAAGCGCTTTCGACCGCAGGCCCACCCCTAGAATCGCCCGCCATGCCATCAAGCTACCTGCACGACGAAAGCCCCTGGAACACGGATCTGTTGTTGCCGCGGGTGACCGAGCACTCCGATCTGCTGGAGATCCAGATCCTGCTGGGTGGCCTGTCGCTGGTGCTGAGCCGGCTGCATCCCGAATTCGCGCGCAGCAACTTTCTGGCGACCCGGCGCGTCGCCATGCGGCTGACCCGCGCCATCGAATACGGCAACCAGAGCAAGGCGCATTTCATCGGGGCCGATCTGCAGCAATCGCTGCAAGAGTGCGGCCGGGCGCTGGACCCGGGCACCGCGATGACCTTGAAGAACCTGCTCGCGCGCACGCTCAAGCGCGAGGCCGAAGCGGCCCGGTTCGAACGCCAGGACGACTTCACGATCAGCGACTTCCTGGCCGAGGAGCAGCTCAGGGCCGAGCCCGGCGCCAGCCTCGCCGGCCAGCGCGCCGTGCGCGTCTGATCCGGACTGCCGGTTGCGGCGACACTGCGGCAACAACGCCGCACACCGCACGAGACATGGCAGACCACATTTTTGACACCATCATCATCGGCGCCGGCACGGCCGGCTGCCTGCTGGCCAACCGGCTCTCGGCGAACGCCAGCCAGCGCGTGCTGCTGATCGAGGCCGGCCGCAAGGACGACTACCACTGGATCCACATCCCGGTGGGCTACCTGTACTGCATCGGCAATCCGCGTACCGACTGGCTCTACCAGACCGAGCCCGAAGCCGGCCTGAACGGCCGCAGCCTGCGCTACCCGCGCGGCAAGACGCTGGGCGGCTGCTCCAGCATCAACGGCATGATCTACATGCGCGGCCAGGCGCGGGACTACGACCACTGGGCCGCCCTCACGGGCGACGACAGCTGGCGCTGGGAGCGCTCGCTGCCCTATTTCAAGCTGCACGAGGACTTCTACAGGGGCGCGGACGCCCTGCACGGCGCCCAGGGCACACCGCCCGAGCTGCTGCGCGGCGACGAGCCGTACTGGAGGATGCTGTCGCACCGCAAGGCCGGCGGCGAATGGCGCATCGAGAAGCAGCGCCTGCGCTGGGACGTGCTGGACGCGTTCGCGCAGGCCGCCCAGCAAGCCGGCATCCCGGCCACCGAGGATTTCAACCGCGGCGACAACGAGGGTGTGGGCTACTTCCAGGTCAACCAGAAGGCCGGGCTGCGCTGGAACACGGCCAAGGCCTTCCTGCGCCCGACCTGCTATGGCCGGCCCAACTTCGAGCTGTGGAGCAACGCCCAGGTCTCGCGCCTGCTGCTGGAGCGCGACGCAGCCGGCGCCCTGCGCTGCACGGGCGCCGAGGTCTGGACCGGGACCGAATTGGTGAAGGCGCGGCTGGCCGATGGCGGCGAGGTGGTGCTGAGCGCCGGCAGCATCGGCTCGCCGCAGATCCTGCAGCTCTCGGGCATTGGCCCGGGCGCCCTGTTGCAGCAGCATGGGGTGCCCGTGCAACACGACTTGCCCGGCGTCGGCGCCAACCTGCAGGACCACCTGCAGATCCGCGCCGTGTTCAAGGTGCAGGACGTGCCCACGCTGAACGTGCTGGCCTCCAGCTGGTGGGGCAAGGCGCGCATCGGCATGGAATACGCGCTCAGGCGCAGCGGGCCCATGAGCATGGCACCCTCGCAACTGGGCGCGTTCACGCGCAGCGACCCGGCCCAGCCGTACCCCAACCTGCAGTACCACGTGCAGCCCTTGTCGCTCGATGCGTTCGGCGACCCGCTGCACAGCTTCCCGGCGTTCACGGCCAGCGTCTGCAACCTGAACCCGACCAGCCGCGGCACGGTGCAGATCTGCAGCCCGCGCTTCGAGGACGCCCCTGCGATCGCGCCGAACTACCTGAGCACCGACGCCGACCGCCAGGTGGCGGCGGATTCGCTGCGCCTCACGCGCCGCATCGTGGCGCAGCCGGCGCTGGCCCGCTTCGCGCCCCAGGAGTGGAAGCCGGGCGTCCAGTTCCAGAGCGATGCCGAACTGGCCAAGCTGGCAGGCGACATCGCCACGACGATCTTCCACCCCGTGGGCACGACGCGCATGGGCCGCGACGGCGACCCCATGGCCGTGCTGGACGCGCGGCTGCGCGTGCGCGGCGTGGCCGGGCTGCGCGTGGTCGATGCCGGCGCCATGCCGACCATCACCAGCGGCAACACCAACTCGCCGACCCTGATGCTGGCCGAGAAAGCGGCGCAGTGGATCGCCACCGATGCGCTGCGGGCCGCTGCCTGACACCAATCTGACGCGCGGGTAAGTCCTAATTCAGAAAACGGCGCAAATGCCTACAGTCCTTTGTGTTGCGCACCGGCCTAGTCCAGTGGGCGCGAGAGGCCCGAGGAGACACTTCAACCAAAACCGACAGAATTCAGGCATCCAGACGAGATGTTTTCTTCAAGCGCCGCTGATGCGGCGCTTTTTTTTGCCCGCGCGCAGCGTGCGCAACGCGCTCAGGGCCGCTGGGCGAGCTGGACCGGGCCGTTGTCGGGCACCTGGGCGGCCGACGCGCCGAGCATCGGCGGGCTGGGCAGGTCCGGCACTTCGGAGATCGGGCGCGGCTTGCCAGCCGGTGGGCCGCCCTTGCCGGCACGCACCTGGGCCAGGTCGGCCTCGCTCGGGTAGACGCCGGCCACCCAGAAGTCGAACACGCGCCGCGCGATCGGAGCGGCGGCTTCCGCGCCCCAGCCTGCGTTCTCGACGATCAGCGCAATGGCGATCTTGGGGTCGTCCGCGGGCGCGAACGCCATGTAGACCGCATGGTCGCGCTGGTGCTCTTCGAGCTTGGACGCGTTGTAGCGGCTCTTCTGGCCGATGGTCACGGCCTGGGCCGTGCCGGTCTTGCCGCCGGACAGGTAGGCCGCGCCCGAGAACACCTTGGTGGCCGTCCCCTCCTGCGTCACGCCGACCAGCGCGCGCCGCACCACGGACACGTTCTCGCGCTTGAAGCCCAGGTCCACGGGCGGCTCGCGCGGCACCGGCACGCGCTGGCCCTGCACGCTGTCTTCCACCGCCACCACCAGGTGCGGCTTGTGCTTGATGCCGTTGTTGGCCAGGATGGCCGTGGCCTGCGCCAGCTGCAGCATCGTGAAGGTGTTGTAGCCCTGGCCGATGCCCAGCGAGATGGTCTCGCCCGCGAACCACTTCTGCTGCTCGGGCCGGCGGTAGGCCTTGCGCTTCCAGGCCTGGCTGGGCAGCACGCCGCGCACCTCGCCGTTGATGTCGATGCCCGTGATCTGGCCGAAGCCCAGCGGCGCCATGAAGTTGTACATGGCGTCCACACCCATGTCGTTGGCCAGCGAGTAGTAGTAGACGTTGCTGGACTTCACGATGCTGCGGTGCATGTCGACCGCGCCCAGGCCGCCGTCGCCATGGCTGCGGTAGGTGTGGCCGCCGAAGGTCCACGAGCCGGCGTCGTAGGTGATGTCGCCGGGCCGGCGCTTGCCGGTCTCCAGCGCGGCCAGCGCCATGAAGGGCTTGTAGGTGGAGCCGGGTGGGTAGGTGCCGCGCAGCGCGCGGTTCAAGAGCGGCCGGTCCAGCGACTCGTTGAGCGCGCTCCAGCTTTCCTGGTCGATGCCTTCGACGAACAGGTTGGGGTCGTAGGTCGGCTTGCTGACGAAGGCCAGCACCTCGCCGGTCTTCGGGTCCAGCGCCACCAGCGCACCGCGGCGGTCGCCGTACAGGTCTTCCACGAGCTTTTGCAGCCGCATGTCCAGCGACAGCACGACGGTGTTGCCCGGCGTGGCCTTGCTGCTGGCCAGTCGCCGCACGGCGCGGCCGCCGGCCGAGGTCTCGATCTGCTCGACGCCGGTCTTGCCGTGCAGCTCGGCCTCGTAGCTTTGCTCCACGCCGAGCTTGCCGATGTATTCCGTGCCCTTGTAGTTGCCCTCTTCGTCGGTCTCCTCGATGCGCGCCTTCTCGGCGGCGTTGATGCGGCCGATGTAGCCGACGACATGGGCGCCGAGTTCGCCCTGGGGGTACTGGCGGAACAGCCGGGCCTTGATGTCCATGCCCGGGAAGCGGTAGCGCTGGGCCGCGAAGCGCGCCACCTCCTCGTCGGACAGCCGCGTGCGGATCGGCAGCGACTCGAAGTTGCGCGACTCCTCCAGCAGCTTCTTGAAGCGGCGCCGGTCGCGCGCCGAGACTTCGATGACCTCGGACAGCGCGTCGATGGCCGGCTCCAGCGGGCCGACCTTGGACGGCGTGATCTCCAGCGTGTAGGCCGAATAGTTGCTGGCCAGCACCACGCCGTTGCGGTCCAGGATGTGGCCGCGCGTGGGCGCCACGGGCACGATGGCCGTGCGGTTGCGCTCGGCCTGGGCGCGCAGGTCGTCGTGGCGCACGACCTGCAGATGCACCAGCCGCGCGAACAGCCCCATGAAGCACAGCACCACCACCAGGCCCACGACCAGCAGGCGCCGGCGAAAGCGCGACAACTCGCGTTCGACGTCCTTGAGTTCGGTCATGGCATGGGCTCTGGTGGCATGACGTGGGTCACAGCGGCCGGTTGGCGTCTGGATCGGGCGCGCGGCGCTGCGGCAGCAGCAGCGCCACGCTGACCACGGGCCACAGCACCGCCTCGAGCACGGGCCCGAGCAGCAGCCACAGGCCCGGGAAGGTGCCCCCACCCAGCATGCGCAGCACCAGTTCGATGGCGTGGGCCACGGCGAACAGCGGCAGCACCTGCATGGCCTGCACCGGCACCGGGAACCACAGCAGCCGCCGGTGGATGGTGATGGCCAGGTAGCTCAGCACGGTGTAGGACAGCGCATGCTGGCCGAGCCAGGAGGCCTGGTGCACGTCCATGCACAGGCCGAAGACGAACGCCGTGCCCACGCCCACGCGCTGCGGCTGGTGCACGGTCCAGAACACCAGCACCACCGCGACGATGTCCGGGATCCAGGGCGCGCGGCCCCACAGGCCCATGTTCTGCGCCATGTTCAGCAGCAGCGCGACCAGCAGGCTGGTCCAGATGAAGACCGGGCTGGCCGGCAGCAGCAGCTGTTGGCCGCGGCGCATGATCATCGGGAAGCCCCCTTGCCGGCGGGAACGTCGTCGCGCGCGCCCTCGGCCGCAGGCGGTGCCGTCAGCGGCTGCAGCAGCATCACGTGGCGCACGCCGGTCAGCTGCGCCAGCGGGCGGCAGTAGATCCGCGCGAAGGCCGAATCGGCCTGGCGCTCCACCGTCTCCACGATGGCCACGCGCAGGCCCGGGGGATAGACGCCATCCACGCCGCTGGTGGACAGCAGGTCGCCGGCCTGCACGTCGGAATTGCCGGCCATGAAGCGCAGCTCCAGCACGCCCCCCAGGAAACCCGGGTTGCCATAGGCCACGCTGCGCGCACCCGTGCGCGTGTTGAGGACGGGGATGGCCTGGTCGCGGTCGATCAGCAGCGTGACCTCGCTGACCAGCGGCAGCACGCGCGTGACCTGCCCCAGCACGCCCGAGGCGTCCAGCACCGGCGAGCCGGGCCGCACGCCATGGGCCTGGCCGCGGTCGACGAAGACCTTGCGCGTGTAGGGGTCGGCGGCGTCGTACAGCACCTCTGCCGCCTGGCCCGGCGCGGCGAGCTGCTCGCGCAGGCCCAGCAGGCTGCGCAGCCGCGCGTTCTCCAGCGCCAGCACCTCGACCTGGCCCGCGCGCTCGGACTGCTGCACGAGCTTGCGGGAAGCGGCATCGGCACGCGCCTGGATTTCCGCCATGCCGTCCAGGTAGGCCGTGCCGCCCTGGATCAGGCGCACCGGCCCCATGGCTGCCAGCTGCAGCGGGTACAGCAGCGTGGCGACGCCCGCCCGCAGCGGCCGCATGATCGCGAAACGCGCATCGGCCACCATCAGAAACAGCGCGAAAGCGCTGAAAAACGTGAGCTTGGTGAGGGCCGACGGGCCTTGCTTGAAAAACGGAGGCGGGGTTCTGTCCAGCGTACCGAGTGGCATCGCCGTCCCCTGTGCGTCAGTGGCGCGTCATTCGCTGGTGAAGATGGAACCCAGGCGGTCCATCCGCTCCAGCGCAATGCCGCAACCGCGGACCACGCAGGTCAGCGGATCTTCGGCCACCAGCACCGGCAGGCCGGTTTCCTCGGCGAGCAGGCGATCGAGGTCGCGCAACAGCGCGCCACCGCCGGTGAGCATCATGCCGCGCTCGGCGATGTCGGCGCCCAGCTCGGGCGGCGTCTGCTCCAGCGCGTTCTTGACCGAGGCCACGATGTTGTTCAGCGGGTCGGTCAGGGCTTCCAGAATCTCGTTGGACGAGATCGTGAAGCTGCGCGGCACGCCTTCGGACAGGTTGCGGCCCTTGACTTCCATCTCCTTGACTTCCGAGCCCGGGAAGGCCGAGCCGATGTACTTCTTGATGGACTCGGCCGTCGGCTCGCCGATCAGCATGCCGTAGTTGCGCCGGATGTAATTGATGATGGCGTCGTCGAAACGGTCGCCGCCCACGCGCACGCTGCCCTTGTAGACCATGCCGCCCAGGCTGATGACGCCGACCTCGGTCGTGCCGCCGCCGATGTCCACCACCATCGAGCCGCTGGCCTCGGACACCGGCAGGCCGGCACCGATGGCCGCGGCCATGGGTTCCTCGATCAGGTAGACCTGCGAGGCGCCGGCACCCAGCGCCGACTCGCGGATCGCACGGCGCTCGACCTGGGTGGAGCCGCAGGGCACGCAGATGATGATGCGCGGGCTGGGCCGGAAGACCCCGCGCGGATGCACCATCTTGATGAACTGCTTGAGCATCTGCTCGGTGACGGTGAAGTCGGCGATCACGCCGTCCTTCATCGGGCGGATGGCCTCGATGTTGCCGGGCACCTTGCCCAGCATGGCCTTGGCTTCCTTGCCCACGGCCTGGATCGTCTTCTTGCCCTGGGGGCCGCCTTCGTGGCGGATCGCGACCACGGAGGGCTCGTCCAGCACGATGCCCTTGTCACGCACGTAGATCAGGGTATTGGCCGTGCCAAGGTCGATCGCCAGGTCGGTCGAGAAATACCGACGAAAAGCACCAAACATTGAAAAATTCCTCTCGGGGCACGGCAGCGCTTCGGCATGCGGTCGCCCTCTGCATTCGGGTCGTAACTGGGGGATATCGGCGCAATTGCCGGCCCTTTGCTGACCGTTGCGCAAAGGCGGGATAATACCCGATCCCCCCGTAGAAACCCGCTGCAAAGCCTTGCGCGATGCGTTTCCACGGCATTGTTGCTTGCTTGTTTCCCATGGCCCTGACCTCCAACGACATCTCACGCATCGCCGACCTGGCGCGGCTGGAACTGGCGAGCGCCGAGAGCGCACGCATGCTCACCCAGATCAACGGCTTCTTCGACATCGTCGAGCGCATGCGCGCCGTGGACACGACCGGCGTGGAGCCGCTCGCGCACCCGACCGGCGTGCTGGCCGACGTGGCGCTGCGCCTGCGCGAGGACGTGGCGAGCGAGCACGACGACCGCGAGGCGAACCAGAAGAGTGCGCCGGCCGTCGAGCGCGGCCTGTTCCTGGTGCCCAAGGTGATCGAGTAAGCCATGGCCTTCGACCTGAACAACGCATCGGTGGTCGACCTGGCCGCCCGGCTGCAGGCCCGTGAACTGTCGGCCGTCGAGGCGGCCCAGCATTTCCTGGCCCGCATCGACACCCACCAGGCGCTGGGTGCCTTCGTCGCGCTGGACGCCGAGGCCACGCTGGCCCAGGCCCGCGCGGCGGACGCCGCCCTGGCCGCCGGCACGGCCGGCCCGCTGGCCGGCGTGCCGATCGCGCACAAGGACATCTTCGTCACGCGCGACTTCCCCACCACGGCCGGCTCGAAGATGCTGGACGGCTACCGCTCGCCGTTCGACGCGACCACGGTGGCGCGGCTGGCGCAGGCAGGGGCCGTCACGCTGGGCAAGCTCAACTGCGACGAGTTCGCCATGGGCTCGTCCAACGAGAACTCGGCCTATGGCGCAGTGCGCAACCCCTGGGACGCCACGCGCATCCCGGGCGGCTCCTCGGGCGGCAGCGCAGCCGCCGTGGCCGCGCGCCTGGCACCGGCCGCCACCGGCACCGACACCGGCGGCTCGATCCGCCAGCCGGCCTCGTTCTGCGGCATCACCGGCATCAAGCCCACCTACGGCCGCGCGTCGCGCTACGGCATGGTGGCGTTCGCCTCCAGCCTGGACCAGGCCGGCCCCATGGCGCGCAGCGCCGAAGACTGCGCGCTGCTGCTGTCCACGATCTGCGGCCCCGACCTGGACCGCGACTCCACGTCGATCGACCTGCCAGCGGAGGACTACCGCCGCCACTTGAACGACACGCTGGACGGCCTGCGCATCGGCGTGCCGAAGGAATTCTTCGGCGACGGCCTGGCGCCCGACGTGCGCGCCGCCATCGACGCCGCGCTCAAGCAATACGAAGCGCTGGGCGCGCGGCTGGTCGAGATCTCGCTGCCGCGCACCGAGCTGTCCATCCCGGTCTACTACATCATCGCGCCGGCCGAGGCCAGCTCCAACCTGAGCCGCTTCGACGGCGTGAAGTTCGGCCACCGCGCAGCGCAGTACGGCGACCTGCTGGACATGTACAAGAAGACGCGCGCCGAGGGCTTCGGCGACGAGGTCAAGCGCCGCATCATGATCGGCACCTACGTGCTCTCCCACGGCTACTACGACGCCTACTACCTGCAGGCGCAGAAGATCCGCCGCATGATCGCCGACGACTTCCAGCAGGCGTTCACGCAGTGCGACCTGATCGCCGGCCCCGTGGCGCCCACGGTGGCCTGGAAGCTCGGCGACAAGGCCGACGACCCGGTCGCCAATTACCTGGCCGACATCTTCACGCTGCCCGGTTCGCTGGCTGGGCTGCCCGGCATGAGCCTGCCGGCAGGCTTCGGCGAAGGCGGCATGCCCGTGGGCCTGCAGCTGATCGGCAACTACTTCCAGGAGGCGAAGCTGCTGAACGCGGCCCACCGCTTCCAGCAGGCGACCGATTTCCACCTCCGTGCGCCGCAGGGTTTCTGAGATGAGCGAGACGATCAACACCTTCGAGGCCGCGCAAGCCGGCCGCCCCACTGGCCCGCTGGTGCAGGGCTATGAAGTCATCATCGGCTTCGAGACGCACGCGCAGCTGTCCACCGCCAGCAAGATCTTCAGCCGCGCGTCCACCGCCTTCGGCGCCGAGCCGAACACGCAGGCCTGCGCGGTCGACCTGGCGCTGCCGGGCACGCTGCCGGTCATGAACAAGGGCGCGGTCGAACGCGCGATCCGGCTCGGCCTGGCATTGGGCTCGACGATCGCGCCGCGCAGCATCTTCGCGCGCAAGAACTACTTCTACCCCGACCTGCCCAAGGGCTACCAGATCAGCCAGTATGAGATCCCGGTGGTGCAGGGCGGCACGGTCAGCTTCTACCTCGGCGACGAACAGAAGACCGTGCGCCTGGTGCGCGCGCACCTGGAGGAAGACGCCGGCAAGTCGCTGCACGAGGACTTCATCGGCCAGAGCGGCATCGACCTGAACCGTGCCGGCACGCCGCTGCTGGAGATCGTGACCGAGCCAGACATCCGCTCGTCCGCCGAGGCCGTGGCCTATGCGCGCGAGCTGCACAAGATCGTGACCTGGATCGGCATCTGCGACGGCAACATGCAGGAAGGCAGCTTCCGCTGCGACGCCAACGTGTCGGTGCGCAAGCCCGGCGACAAGCTGGGCACCCGGCGCGAGATCAAGAACCTGAACAGCTTCAAGTTCATGCAGCAGGCCATTGACTACGAGGTGCGCTGGCAGATCGGCGAGATCGAAGACGGCCGCGCGGTCCAGCAGGCCACGGTGCTGTTCGACCCCGACACGGGCGAGACGCGCGCCATGCGCACCAAGGAAGACGCGGCCGACTACCGCTACTTCCCCGACCCCGACCTGCCGCCTCTGGTGATCGCGGCCGAGTGGGTCGAGCAGGTGCGCGGCGCCATGCCCGAGTTGCCCCGCGCGATGGCCCAGCGCTTCGTGGCCGACTACGGCCTGCCCGCCTACGACGCGGCCCAGCTCACGCAGAGCAAGGCCATGGCGGCCTACTTCGAAGAGGCGGCCCGCGCCAGCGGCCAGGCCAAGCTGGCTAGCAACTGGATCATGGGCGAGCTGTCGCGCCGACTGAACGCGGGCGAGACCGGCATCGATGCGGCGCCCGTCACGGCCGCGCAACTGGGCCGGCTGATCGGGCGCATTACCGACAACACCATCTCCAACAACGCCGCGCGCCAGGTGTTCGAGGCGCTGTGGAATGGCGAGGGCTCGGAGGTCGATGCCGTGATCGAGGCCAAGGGCCTCAGGCAGATGAACGACGACGGCGCGCTGGACGCCATCCTCGATGCCGTGATCGCCGCCAACCCCGACAACGTCGCGCAGTTCAAGGCCGGCAAGGACAAGGCCTTCAACGCGCTCGTGGGCCAGGCCATGAAGGCCAGCAAGGGCAAGGCCAACCCGGGCCAGGTCAACGCGCTGCTGCGCAAGAAGCTCGAAGGCTGAGCCGGCTCAGCGTGGCCGGCCGGGCATGGCGCGCTCGGCCCACAGCACGCGCAGCTGTGCGAGCTCTTCGTCGAAGCGCGCATTGACGCGTGCGCGCTCGGCCTGCTGCTCGGCGATGAAGCGCTGCTGCGCCGTGGCGTTCGCGGTGTTCTCCTCGGCCTGGCGCTTGAGCTTGGCAGGCGCCTTGTCGGGCGCGGCCTGGTAGAACTCCATCTCGTTGGCGATGCCGACGCGCTCCTTGGCCAGCTCGGCCAGCCGCTTGTCGGCCACCGCGAGCACGGCATCGATGTTGGCCAGCGCCGCCGCACGCTCGCGGTCGTGGGCGTCCTGGTTCTGGTAGCGCATCAACATGGCGCGGCTGCGGCGCCGCTCCTCGTTGCTGCGCGCCTGTTCCTCGGCGGCCTTCTGCGCGCGGGCCTCTTCCTGGGCGCGCTCGGCCGCGGTCAGCGAGGGGCCGACATTGCGCCGCACGGTGCCGCTGGGGTTGAGCTCCTTCTGCGTGCGGTCCATGCATTCGGTGATGGGGCGGTCCGACGTGATGCGGTTGCCGCGCCCGTCGACGCAGGTGTAGATGCCTGGCTGGGCCAGCACATGGCCGGCAGCGCCCAGGCACAGGGCGCAGGCCCATGCGCGGGCGGCGCGCTTCACGGTGCGCGTTCCTCGACCACGCCGTAGCGTTCCCGGTACGCCAGCACGCGGCCATGGTGCTCGGCCAGGCCGCCCGTGCCATCGGCCGCCAGGTACTGCAGCAGGTCTTCGAGCTTGGCGATCGCGCACACGCCCATGCCCAATTGCCGCTGCACGTACTGCACGGCGCTGTGCGGCACGTCCTGGCCGTCCTCGGTCGCCATCTCCTGGCGGTCCAGCGCGATGACGACGGCATGCGGCGTGGCACCAGCGGCGCGGATCATGGCGATCGATTCCCGCACGGCGGTGCCGGCCGACATCACGTCGTCCACCACGAGCACGCGGCCCTGGAGCGGCGCGCCGACCAGGCTGCCGCCCTCGCCATGGGCCTTGGCCTCCTTGCGGTTGTAGGCGAACGGCAGGTTGCGACCACGGCGCGCGAAGGCCACGGCCAGGGCCGCCGCCAGCGGGATGCCCTTGTAGGCAGGGCCGAACACCATGTCGAATTCGAGAGGGCTGGCCTCCAGGGCCGACGCATAGAATTCCGCGAGCCGGGCCAGCTTGACGCCATCGTCGAACAGGCCTGCGTTGAAGAAGTAAGGGCTCATGCGGCCCGCCTTGGTCTTGAACTCCCCGAAGCGCAGCACGCCGGCCTCGACCGCGAAACGCACGAAGTCCTGGGCCAAGCCATCGTTCTGGCCGCCGCGCGCCGCGCCGGCCCTGTGTTCCACCATGGGAGCTTCCTTGTTCAAGTTGACCAGCCTGAATCTCAACGGCATCCGTTCGGCCACCAGCAAGGGCGTCGAAGCCTGGATCTCGGCAACGGGGCCGGATTGTATTTGTGTACAGGAAATCAAGGCCCAGCTGCCCGACGTCCAGGGGCGTTTCGAGCAGTTGGCTGACATGCAAGGCTACTTTCATTTCGCCGAGAAGAAGGGTTACTCGGGCGTGGGGATCTACAGCCGGCATGCCCCGAGCGACGTGCGGATCGGCTTCGGCGCGCCCGAGTTCGACGCCGAGGGCCGCTACATCGAGCTGCGATTCGACACCCCGGCCCGCAAGTTCTCGCTGATCAGCTGCTACTTCCCCAGCGGCTCCTCGGGCGAGATCCGCCAGGCCGCCAAGTTCCGCTTCCTGGACCTGTTCGACCCCTACCTCGTGGCGCTTAAGCGCGAGCGCGAGTTCATCCTGTGCGGTGACATCAACATCGCGCACCAGCAGATCGACCTGAAGAACTGGCGCAGCAACCAGAAGAACAGCGGCTTCCTGCCCGCGGAGCGCGCCTGGATGGGCAAGCTGCTGGCCGAGACCGGCCTGGTCGACGTCTACCGCAGCCTGCATCCGGAGACGACCAGCGAGTGCTACACCTGGTGGAGCAACCGCGGCCAGGCCTGGGCCAACAACGTGGGCTGGCGGCTGGACTACCACCTGGCCACGCCGCCGTTGGCCGCGCACGCGCGCACGGCCGCGGTCTTCAAGGACCAGCGCTTTTCCGACCACGCGCCGTTGACGATCGATTACGACATCAACCTGTGACGCCGGTGCGGCGCGGCCGCGCAGAAAGGAGAGCATGAACGCCCCAGCCCCGATGCCCGTGAACGAGCAGGCGCGCCTGTCGCGGCTGCGCGAACTGATGGTGCTGGACAGCGCGCCCGAGCCCCTGTTCGATTCGCTGGCCCGCATGGCCTCCGAGATCTGCGGCGTGCCCATCGCGCTGGTGAGCCTGGTCGACGACGAGCGGCAGTGGTTCAAGGCCCAGGCCGGCCTCGCGGGCGTGCGCGAGACGCCGCGCGACATCGCGTTCTGCGCCCATGCCATCTTGCAGGACCAGGTCATGGAGGTGCCCGACGCCACCTGCGACGCACGCTTCGCGGCCAATCCGCTGGTCACGCAGGCGCCCGACATCCGCTTTTACGCCGGCGCACCGCTGAGCCTGCCAAGCGGCGAGCGCGTGGGCACGCTGTGCGTGCTCGACCACGCGCCGCGTCAGCTCACGGCGGAGCAGACGCGCCAGCTCGGCCAGTTGGCCGAGCTGGTGACGCAGGCCCTGGTCATGCGGCGCGACCTGATCGAACGCGCGCTGTCGGTGCGCAGCGCGCACGAGCTGGCGCTGTCCGACAGCGAGGCGCAGCACCGCGCGCTCGTGGAGGGGCAGTCCGAGCTGGTCTCGCTGTCCAGCGAACAGGGCGAACTGCTCTACGTGAACCCGGCCTATGCGCGCCACCTGGGCCACGCACCGCAGGACCTCGTGGGCGCCAACCTGTACGACTACATCGCAGCGGCCGACCGGGACAGCGTGCGCGCGCGGCTCACGCAGGTGCTGCGCACCGGCAACACCCAGACCGGCGAGAACCGCATGGTCGAGCCCGACGGCCAGGAGCGCTGGATCGCCTGGGCCAACACGCGCCGCCACGACGCGCAGGGCCGCGCCGTGCTGCACTCGGTCGGGCGCGACGTGACCGCGCGCAAGCAGGCCGAGCTCGCACTGGCCGCCAGCGAACGCTTCCTGCGGCTGATCACCGACAGTCTGCCCGTGCGCATCTCGTACATGGACCGCACCTACCGCTACCGCTTCGCCAACCGCGCCCAGGCCGATCGCTTCCATCTGCCGCGCGACCAGGTGCTGGGCCACAGCCGCAGCGAACTGCTGCAGCGCGAGACCGACCCGGACGTGCGCGCCCGCACCGACGCCGCACTGGCCGGCCAGGCCCAACGCTTCGAGTTCGAGGAAGAGATCGACGGCCAGCTGCGCCGGCTGGACAGCCAGATGATTCCGGACGTCGCCGACGACGGCACGGTGCGCGGCATCTTCATCACCGCGATCGACATCACCGAGCGCGCCGAGACCGACCGCGCCCTGCTGCGCCAGACGGCCACGCTGCAGTCGGTGGCCGAGGCCATCCCGGCCATGGTGGCCGTGGTCGGCGCCGACGGCCGCTACCGCTTCGTCAACGGTGCGTTCGAACGCTGGCACGGCCGCGCGCGCGCCGAGGTGCTTGGCCGGACCCTGGACGAGGTGCTGGGCCACGACGAGTACAACCCGGCCCGCCCCTGGCTGGCCCGCGCCATGGCCGGCGAAGCCGTCGACTACAAGATCGGCTTTCCCACGCGCGGCGACGTCCACCTGGCCGTGAGCTACATCCCGCTGCGCCTGGACAACGGCACGCCGGACGGCTTCGTCGCCGTGGGCCAGGACATCACCGAGCACCGCAACGAGGAACTGCGGCTGCTGGACCTGAGCCAGCGCGACGCGCTGACGGGCCTGTTGAACCGGGCCGGCTTCGAGGCCTGGCTGGACCGGCAGCTGCAGCACCCGACCGGTGAAGGCCTGGCCATGCTGTGCATCGATCTGGACCGCTTCAAGCCCGTGAACGACCAGCACGGCCACCCGGCCGGCGACGCCGTGCTGCGCCAGTTCGGCGAACGGCTGCGGGCCCTGGTGCGGCCCACCGACGCCGTCGCGCGGCTGGGCGGCGACGAGTTCGCGGTGGTGCTGGCCGGCGTGCGCGATGCGGCGCCGATCGCCGCCGTGGCCGACAAGATCCTGCAGGCGGCGCACGCACCGTTTGCATTTGGCGCGCTGCAGTTGCAGATCGGTGCCAGCGTGGGCACGGCCTACGGGGCGCACCCCCTGCCCGGCTGGCAGGAGCTGCTGGCGCGCGCCGATGCGCTGCTGTACCAGGCCAAGGGCGAGGGCCGCGGGCGCCACGCGGGCCACGGGCGCTGAGCGCGCCGCGCCTCAGCGCGGGCCGCTGTACCCCGCCTGGCGCGCCAGGTGCACCTGGTGCAGCGTGATCTTGCGCACCTCGCTCTGGCTGGTCTCGATGTGGGCGCGCAGCAGCATGGCGGCCTGGTCGCCGCGCTTGCGCTGCACGGCCTTGAGGATCTTGGCGTGCTCGTCGTAGGTCGCGTCGATGCGCGGCTGCTGCGTGAAATCGAGCCGGCGGATGATGCGGATGCGGTCGGTCACCTCGCGGTGCACGCGTGCCATCTCGCGGTTGCCGGCAGCCGCGACGATCTGACAGTGGAACTCTTCGTCCCATTGCGCGATCTGGCCCATGTCGCTGCTGCGCGCGGCGGCTGGCACGAGCCAGATCGCAGCCAATGCATCGAGCAATGCGTGGTCCACGCGCACCGCGTCTTCGCACAGGCGGTGGATGGCCGTGGTCTCCAACACCATGCGCAGGTCGTAGAGCTGCTCGAACTGGTCGAAGTCGAACGGCAGCACGCGCCAGCCGCTGCGGAACAGCACCTCGACGAAGCCCTCCTGCTGCAAGCGGAACAGCGCCTGGCGCACGGGCGTGCGCGAGACGCCCAGGCGCTCGCTGATCTCGTTCTCGGTGAAGCGGTCGCCCGGCACGAGCTGGAAGTCGGCCACATCGCGCTTGAGCTGTTCGTAGACCTCGTCGGCGCGGGAGCGGAAGGCGGGGGCCGGCGTGGCCAGTGGCTTCTTGGTGACGGTGGAGGGCACGGGACGCTCGGGGATCGGAAAAACGGCGGGGAGCCCGACCTTACCCCGAATGCAGCGCCGCCAGCAGCTCGGCGCTCCCGGCCGTCCAGCCCACGATGCCGCCCTGCGCGCGGATCATCGCCAGCGCAGCGGCCTTGAACGCCGGGAAGTAGCTCTCGGTGCAGTCTTCCAGCACCAGGCATTCGTAGCCGCGGTCGTTGGCCTCGCGCATGCTGGTCTGCACGCAGACCTCGGTCGTCACGCCCATGAACAGCAGCGTACGGATGCCGGCCTGCTGCAGCAGCAGGTCGACCGGCGTCGCGTGGAACATGCCCTTGCCGGGCTTGTCGACCACGATCTCGCCGGGCAGCGGCGCCAGCGCCGGGATGATCTGCACGCCGGGCTCGCCGCTGACCAGCACGCGGCCCATGGGGCCGGCATCGCCGATGCGCAGGCTGGGGTTGCCGCGCAGGCGCTTGGCCGGCGGGCAGTCGCGCAGGTCGGGCCGGTGCGCCTCGCGCGTGTGCAGCACCAGGCCGCCCTGGGCGCGCCAGGCCTGCAGCACGGTGCGGCAGGCCGGCACGATGGCCGCGAGCAGGCTCACGTCGTTGCCCAGGCTGGCGCCGAAGCCGCCGGGCTCGATAAAGTCGCGCTGCATGTCGATGATGACCAGCGCGGTGCTGGCCACCTCGAACGGAAAGTCGAAGGGCTGGGCCTCGACCACGAGGGTGCGCGCGTCGCGCACTTCGCCACTGTTCATCTTGTTGCTCCTAATGCCCGCCGCCCATGTGGGCACCTAGAACGTGCCGCTCGGCGGTGGAGGCCGGGGTTTCGTAGACGATGCGGCCTTCGCTCATGACCACGATGCGGTCGGACAGCTCCAGCAGCTCGTCCAGGTCTTCGCTGACCAGCAGCACCGCGCCGCCCTTGCCTGCCACCTGCACGATGCGGCCATGGATCTCCTTGACGGCCGCGAAGTCCAGGCCGAACACGGGGTTGGCCGCGATCAGCACGTTGATGTCGCCAGCCAGCTCGCGCGCCAGCACGGCGCGCTGCACGTTGCCACCCGACAGGCTCTTGATCGGCGCGCCCTCGCCCTGCGTCTTCACGCCGTACTCCTTGATCCACGCGCGCGCGCGGCGCTTCCACTGGCCGAAGCGCAGCCAGCCGCCGGCCGACAGAGGCGGTTGGTCGTAGTCGCGCAGCGCCATGTTCTCGGCCACCGACAGGTCGCCCACGCAGGCATTGCGCAGCGGCTCCTCGGGCAGGCTGCGCACCTTCAGCCGGCCGTTCTCGGCGCGGCGCGCACCGTAGGGCTCGCCCATCACGCGCACGCTGCCGGCATGGCGCGGGCGCTGGCCGACGAGCGCCTCCACCAGCTCGCGCTGGCCGTTGCCCGAGACGCCGGCCACGCCCAGGATCTCGCCGCTCCTGACGGTCAAGGCCACGTCGTGCACGGCCAGCGTGCCGCGGTCGCCCATGGCACTCAGGCCCTGCACCTGCAGCGCCTCTTGCGCACCGGCTGGCACGGGCGCGCGCGCCGCGGCAGCGCCGTGGTCCGACTCCGCGTGGAGCACCTCGGCCGGCGTCGCGGCCTCGCCCATCATGGCGGCGGCGAGGCGCGCCGGGTCGGTGTCGGCCACGCGGCAGTGGTGCACGGCCCTGCCCCGGCGCAGCACGGTCACGGCGTCGGTGTAGGCCATGACCTCGCGGAACTTGTGCGTGATGATGAGCACGGTGCACTGGCCGCTCTGCGCGAAGGCGCGCACATGGCCCAGCACCTCGTCGGCCTCCTGGGGCGTCAGCACCGAGGTGGGCTCGTCCAGGATCAACAGGCGCGGCTTCAGGTAGAGCTGCTTGAGCAGTTCGAGCTTCTGCTTCTCGCCGGCCGCCAGCTCGGCGGGACGGGCATCCAGGTCGAGCCGGAATGGCGTGGTGGCGAGAAAGGCTTCGAGCTCGGCGCGCTTGGCCTTCCAGTCGATCACGGCGGGCGTGTCGCCGCCGGCCAGCAGCAGGTTTTCGGCCACGGTCATGCCGGGCGCCAGCGTGAAATGCTGGTAGACCATCCCGATGCCGAGTGCGCGCGCCACGATGGGGTTGGCGATGTCGCGCTCGCGGCCGTCGATGAGGATGGCCCCCTCCTCGGCGCGCTGGAAGCCGGCCACGCACTTGACCAGCGTGCTCTTGCCCGCGCCGTTCTCGCCCAGCAGCGCGTGCACGGTGCCGGCGTCCACGCGCATGTTCACGTGGTCCATGGCCGTGAAGGCGCCGAAGCGCTTGGTCAGGTTGTAGGTTTCGAGGGCGAGCGCGCCTTCGGCCGGCGCTGCGGATTTGATGGGGGCGATCATGCCAATGCCTCGATCAGGGCCGAGGACGTCGCATGCGCGCCGAACACGCCGCCCTGCATGGTCACCATGTTCAGCGCGGCCTGGTGGTTGGCCGGGTCGGTGGCGGCCGTGCAGTCCGACAGCAGCAGGCATTCGAAGCCGCGGTCGTTCGCGTCGCGCATGGTGGTGTGCACGCACACGTCGGTGGTGATGCCGGCGAGGATCAGGTTGGCGATGCCGCGCGTGCGCAGCACCATCTCCAGGTCGGTCGCGTAGAACGAGCCCTTGCCGGGCTTGTCGATGACGATCTCGCCGGGCCGCGGTGCGAGTTCGGGAATGATCTCCCAGCCCGGCTCGCCGCGCACCAGGATGCGGCCGCAGGGGCCGGCGTCGCCGATGCCCAGCCCGCCCTGGCCGATCTGCCGCGAGCGCCAGCGCTTGTTGGCCGGCAGGTCCGACAGGTCGGGCCGGTGGCCCTCGCGCGTGTGGATGATGGTGTAGCCCAGCGGGCGCATCGCCTCGAACAGCCGCTTGATCGGCGCGATGGGCGCCTGCGTGAGCGACAGGTCGTAGCCCATCACGTCCACGTAGCCGCCTTTGCCGCAGAAGTCGGTCTGCATGTCGATCACGACCAGCGCGGTGTTGTCCGGGCGCAGGCTGCCGTCGTACGGCCAGGCGTAGGGCTTGGCGTTCACATGGCGTGCGGTCATGGTCAGGCCACCTTTCTCACGGGCAGGGGATCGGGCTCGGCGCCAGCGTAGGGGCGCGTGGGCGGGGCGAAGCCGCAGGAGGTGCCGTCGGTCACCTGCACCGTGTCGGCCCACGGCAGCCGGTAGCGCCCCGCCACCATGTCCTGCATGAAGGTGTACGGGCAGTCCTGCGCGCCACCCTGCACCGCCACGTAGCCGCGGTGCCAGAGCTGGTAGGGGTTGTTCTCCACACCCCAGCCGGCGCGCGCCTCGCGCACGAGGTCGGGCCGCAACTCGGCGGTGACGATCTCGTCGGGGCGGCCTCCGCCCTGCACCATCACCGTGCCGTCGAAGCTGCAGAACATGCCTTCGCCCATCGAGTCGAAGCTGCCGTCGCTGCCGCACATGCACACGCTGGCCGTGTAGGCCAGGTTCTGGAAGGCGTTGCTCTGGTTGGTGATGCGCCAGGCGTGGCGGATGGGCGCGGTGTAGCCGGCAGTGCGCAGGATCACCTCCGCGCCCTTGTATGCGGCCTCGCGCGCCATCTCGGGGAACATGCCGTCGTGGCAGATGATGAGCGACAGCTTCACCCCGTTCGGCCCCTCGCAGACCGGCACGCCCAGGTTGCCCGGCTCCCAGGGCTCCACGGGCACCCAGGGGTGCAGCTTGCGGTAGTAGAGCTGGATGGCCCCCAGGTCGTCGATGATGAGGCCGCTGTTGTAGGGGTTGCCGCCGGGGTTGGCCTCCATGATGGAAAAGCACCCCCAGATGCGGTGTTCCACACAGGCCGCCTTGAAGGCCGCCACTTCCGGCCCGTCCAGCGTGCACAGGATCTCGGGGTTGGTGTCCATCGACAGGCCGTGCAACGCGTATTCGGGGAACACCACCAGGTCCATGGTCGCCATGTTCCGGCGCGCCTTGCCCACCAGTTCGCAGATGCGCCGCGTCTGCGCCGCGAGATCCGCGGGCGTCACGACCACCGGCAGCTGCAGCTGCACCAGGCCCAGCACCACGCCGGCCTTGGACTTGTTCAAACCACCGAGACCACTCATCTTTGCGCTCCTTTTTATCGTGCCGACGACAGCTCGCCGGGGCTGCCCGTGGCCACGCTGCCGGGCTTGCAGGTGATCACGAGAATCAGCAGCGTCAGCACATAGGGCACGGTGTTGAACAGGTGGTAGCCGTAGCTGATGCCGATGGACTGCATGGCTGGCGCGATGGCCCCGGCGCCGCCAAACAGCAGCGCCGCGCCCACGCAGCGGATGGGGCTCCAGCGCGCGAAGATCACGAGCGCCACGGCGATCAGGCCCTGGCCGCTGGAGATGCCCTCGTTCCAGCTGCCCGGGTAGAACAGCGTGAGCGAGGCGCCGCCCAGCCCGGCGATGGCGCCGCCGGCCGCGGTGGACGCGATGCGGATGCCGTTGACCGAATAGCCCAGCGCGCGCGTGGCGTTGGCCGAGTCGCCCGCCAGCCGCACCAGCAGGCCGGCGCGCGTGCGGCCGAAGGCCCAGCCCAGCAGCAGCGCCAGCACGATGCCGATGGGCAGCAGCGCGTTGACCTGCAGCGCGGCCTGCACCACGGGCGAATCGCTCCAGCCGCCCAGCGCGATCGCCGGCAGCTGCGGGGCCTGCGGCTGGATCAGCGGCTTGCCGAGGTAGAACGCCAGGCCCGTGCCCAGCAGCATCAGCGCGATGCCGGTGGCCACGTCGTTCACGCCGGGCAGCGAGCACAGCAGGCCGTGCAGCGTGGCCAGCGCGGCACCGGTCAGCGCGCCGATCAACACGCCGACCCAGGGCGAGCCGCTCCAGTACGCGCCGCCGAACGCCGCCATGGCCGACAGCACGAGCACGCCCTCCAACCCCAGATTGATGCGGCCGGATTTCTCGGTCAGGCATTCGCCCAGGCTGACGAACAGAAAGGGCACGCCCACGCGCAGCGCGCCGCCGACGATGGCGGCCACCAGGGCGACCCATTGGTCTTCGGTCATGTGGATACCTCCGTGCTGCGCACTGCGGTGCGAGCTTGCTTGGGGCGGCCCGGCGCGTCGCTCATGCAGTCGCTCCCTTCAACGCGGGCCGGTGTTCGAGTTCTTCATACGGCCGCGCGAACAGCTTGGCCAGCACGGCCTGGCCGGCCACGCCGCGCAGCGCCTCGCTGGCCAGGATCAGCACGAAAGCGATGCCCTGCAGCACCAGCACCGAGGCGTCGGGCAGGCCCACGCGCCGCTGCAGCAAACTGCCGGCCGCGCCGAAGCCGCCGAACAGGATGGCCACCGGGATGATGGCGATGGGGTTGTGCCGTGCCATGAAGGCCACCAGGATGCCGGCGTAGCCGTAGCCCGCGATCAGCGAGGCATTGGCATTGGTGTGCACGGCCGCGACCTCCACCGCGCCCGCCAGGCCGGCGCAGGCCCCGCCCAGCGCGCAGGCCAGCAGGATCAGCCGGGAGGCCGGCAGGCCCATGAGCTGCGCGGTGCGCGGGTTGCCGCCGACCACGCGCACCGAGAAGCCCGAGGCCGTGCTGCGCAGCCAGATCCAGAACGCCAGGCAGGCTGCCACCCCGATGGCCAGGCCCCAGTGCACGTCGGAGCCGAACATGCCGCCGATGCGCAAGCTTTCGTCCAGCGCCAGCGTGGAGGGCTTGTTCAGGCTCGCAGGGTCGCGCAACGCGCCCTCCACGAAATGCTTGAACAGGCCGATGGCCACGTAGGCCAGCAGCAGGCTGCTGATGGTCTCGTTGATGCCGCGCACCTGGCGCAGCCAGCCGGCCAGCGCGATCCACAGCGCGCCGCACAGCGCACCCGCCGCGCAGACCAGCACCGTGCCCAGCACGTTGGTGGGCAGCGGCATCAGGTAGGGCAGGGCCGCGCAGCCCAGGCCGCCCAGCACCAGCGCGCCTTCGCCGCCGATGATGACCAGGCCGGCGCGCGCGGGGATGGCCACGCACAGGGCCGTGAGCATCAGCGGCGCGGCGCGCTGCAGCGTGTTCTGCCAGCTGAACCAGTCGCCGAACGCGCCCTTGAACAGCAGCGTCCAGACCTCGATCGGGTCGACGCCGGCGAACGCGACGAAGATGCCGAACAGCAGCAGGGCCGCGGCGATCGCGAAGACCGGCAGGCCGATGTCCTTGGCGAGGGTGTTCATGCCAGAGCCTGGTAGGTCAGAAGGACCCGTTCACGCCTTCGACCAGGTAGTTCATGTTCTCCAACGCCAGATCCGTCTGCTTCTGCACCTGGCCGGCGCCGAGGACTTCCTTGCCCTTGTTGTCCTTGAGCGGGCCCTTGAAGATGTCGAACTGGCCGGCGAGCATCTTGGCCTTCGTGTCGTCGGCCTGCTTCTTGGCCGCATCGGTCACGGCCGGGCCGTAGGCGGACATCTTCACGAAGCCTTCCTTCAGGCCGCCGCGCAAAAAGTTCGGGTGCGGCTTGCCGGTGCGCGCTGCGTCGATGATGGTCTTGTACGCGGTGATCCAGTTCCACTCGGCGCCTGTCAGGTAGGCCTGCGGCGCGAGTTTGGCCTGGCTGGCGTGGTAGCCGCAGACCATCTTGCCGCGCTTGGCGGCGGTCTCCACCACCACCTTGGGGCCGTCCACGTGCATGGTGAACACGTCGCAACCCTGGTCGGCCAGGCTGTTGGTGGCCTCGGCTTCCTTGACGGCCATGGACCAGTCGCCCGTGAAGATCACGCTGCAGGTGATGCCGGGCTTGACCGAGCGCGCGCCCAGCGTGAACGCGTTGATGTTGCGCAGCACCTGCGGGATGGGCTTGGCCGCGACGAAGGCGATCTTGCCGCTCTTGCTCAGGTGGCCGGCGACCACGCCGTTCAGGAACTGGGCCTCGTCGATGTAGCCGAAGAAGCTGCCCGCGTTCTTGGGGTGCTTGCCCTCGGTCCACATGCCGCCGCAGTGCGAGAAGCGCACGTCGGGGTACTTGGCGGCCAGCGCCAGCAGATGCGGGTCGTAGTAGCCGAAGGAGGTGGGGAACAGCAGCTTGGCGCCGTCCTGCGCAATCATGCCGGTCATGCTCTTTTGCACGGCGGCCGTCTCGGGCACGTTCTCTTCCTCGACGACCTTGATGCCCGGCATCTTCTTGACCTCGGCCGCGGCCTGGGCGTGGGCCTGGTTGTAGCCGTAGTCGTCGCGCGGGCCGACGTAGATCACCCCGATGGTTATCGGCGCCTGCGCTGCCGCGAGGCCGTGCAGGCCCCCGAGCGTGCCGACCGCGCCGAGCGCGGCCAGGGACTTGAGCGAGTCGCGGCGATTGGGATGGTGCAAGGGCATGGCGGGTTCTCCGGTCAGGTGTGATTCAAAACGGTGCAGGGATGATGGATTTCCACTTGGATACAAGTGGATGTGCAAATTCCATGCCCAGGTTTTTGGGCGCTGTGGGGACGGGATGCTTGGGTGGGCGGGCCGAGGACGCCCTGCCTCTGCGCGGTTGGACAGACGCTCTGGCCCCGCCCTGAGGGCAGCTCAGTCCAGCTTGGCCACGGGCGCATGCACCACGCCGGCGCTTTCCAGCGCTGCCGCCACGCGCAGCGTGAGGTCCTCGCGCCAGGGCGCCGCGATGACCTGCACGCCGATGGGCAATTGCGCATGCGCGCCCCACACCGGCACGGCGCACACGGGCAGGCCGATGCACGAGATCGGCTGCGTCAGCACGCCCATGTTGGGGCGCACGGGCAGGCGCTGGCCTTGCAGTTCGAACCACTCCGCGCCGATGGGCGTGGCCGCGCAGGGCGTGGCCGGGGCCAGCAGCACGTCGAAGCGTTCGAAGAGTTTGGCGACCTGCTGGGCATAGTGCTGGCGCACGCGCTGGGCGCGCGCGACCCAGGCGGCAGGCAGCAGCGCGCCGGCCAGGAAGCGGTCGCGCGACAGCGGCTCGAAGTCGCCCGCGCGCTGGCGCAGGTTGGGCAGGTGCAGGGCCGCGCCCTCGGCGTTGGTGACCAGGAACGCGGCGGCGCGGCCGGCTTCGACCAGGGGCAGCTCGACGGTCTTGGTGGCGCCCAGTGCCTCGGCCACGCGGTCCACGGCGCTCGCGGCCTCGGGCAGCGCGCGTTCGCGGAAGTAACCGCCCAGCACGCCGATGCGCAGGCCCGTGACGCCGTGCCGCAGTTGCAGCGCGGTGGGCTCGATGGCGCGTTGTGCGCAGCCGGGATCGTGCGGGCCGTGGCCCTCGGGGCCTTGCATCGCGTCGTAGGCCAGCGCGAGGTCGCGCGCCGAGCGTGCGAAGGGGCCCAGGTGGTCCAGGCTGCTGATGAACGGGAAGCTGCCCGTGCGCGGCAGGCGGCCGAAGGTGGGCTTGAGGCCAAAGACGCCGCACAGCGAGGCCGGCACGCGGATGGAGCCATTGGTGTCCGAGCCCAGCGTCAGAGGCACTTGGCCGGCCGCCACGGCCGCGCCCGAGCCGCCGGACGAACCGCCCGCCACGCGCGTGAGATCGTGCGGGTTGTGCACGGCGCCGACATGGCTGTTCTCGGTTGTGAAGCCGTAGGCGTACTCGTCCATGTTGAGTGCGCCGACCAG
The DNA here is from genome assembly GCF_001422405.1 of Pseudorhodoferax sp. Leaf267. GTDB lineage: Bacteria > Pseudomonadota > Gammaproteobacteria > Burkholderiales > Burkholderiaceae_C > Pseudorhodoferax. Next base: position 41,398 of record NZ_LMMV01000025.1, on the reverse strand, counting down.
CACGGCGCCGGCGCTCTCCAGGCGGCGCACCAGCGTGGCGTCGCTGCGCGCGGGCTCGCTGCCCTTTTCGATCTTCGAGCCCGCCAAGGTCTGCAGGCCCGCGATGTCGAACAGGTTCTTGACCGCGAACGGCACGCCCAGCAGCGGCAGCTCGCGCGTGCGTGCGCCCTTGGCCGAGGCCAGCGAGGCATCGACCTGGGCGGCACGGCGCAGCGCGCGCTCACGCACCACGTCGGTGAAGGCGTTGATGCGGCCATCGGTGTCGGCGATGCGGTCCAGGCTGGCCTGCACGAGCGCCACGGCCGTGACGGCGCCGCCGCGCACCGCCGCGGACATGGCGAAGGCATCCTGCTGCAGGAAGGTCGATGCCGTCATGCCTCGTTCTCCTTCGGCGACACGGGCGTGAAGTGCACGGCGGACTCCACATGCGGGCCCAGCGGCACGGCTTCGACGATGGCGGCGAACTCGGCTGCCAGCGCCAGGTAGCGGACGACACCGGGGCGGTGCGCGGGGCTCAGCGGCAGGTTCAGCGCGGCGCTGGCCGCGCTCACGTAGGCGTCGACTTGGGCGGGTGTCATGGCGAAGATCCAGTGGCTGCTAACGCCGCACCTCGCGCTGGAAGATCTCCAGGCTGCGTTTCTTGGCGTGGATGAAACTGGGCTCGGACAGCGTTTCCACCGTGCGCGGCCGTGCGTCCTCGTATAGCAAGATCTCGGCCACGCGCGTGGGCCGCTTGGTCAGCAGCAGCACCTGGTCGGCCAGGTACACGGCCTCTTCCAGGTCGTGCGAGACCAGCAGCATGGTGGTGCCGGTCTGCATGAACACCTCCTGCAGCTTCTCGCGGATGAAGAGGGTCATCTCGAAGTCCAGTGCCGAGAAGGGTTCGTCCAGGAACAGCACCTCGGGGTTGGGCGCCAGCGCGCGCATGATGGACGCGGTCTGCTGTTGGCCGCCCGACAGCTCGTAGGGGAAGCGGTGCAGGTCGAACTTCACGTCGAAGCTGGCCACCAGCTCGGCCATGCGCCGGTCCACCTCGGCCTTGCTGCGGCCCTCGAGCAGCAGCGGGTAGGCGATGTTGTCGATGGTGCGCATCCACGGGAACATGGCCTCGCGGTAGTTCTGGAACACGTAGCCGATCTTGGTGTCCTTCAGGCTCTTGCCGTCGAACAGGATCTCGCCCGCGTCGATAGGGATCAGCCCCGCGATCATGTTGATCAGCGTGCTCTTGCCGCAGCCGTTGGGGCCGAACACGGACACGATCTTGTGCTTCGGGATGTCGAGGTCGAAGTTCTCGTACAGCGGCCAGCCCGCGAAGTACTTGGTCAGGCCGCGGATGGTGATGTGCGTGCCGGCGGGGCCGGGCTGGAAGGGGGCCTTGGGGACATCGGCGAACGCCGGGGCGTTGAGGACGGCGCTCATGACAAGCCCCCGCCGGGCCGCCCCAAGGGGGCTTGGGCCCCCCCGGGGGGCAGCGTAGTACACGTAGTGACAAGCGTGGGGGTCATCTTCCACTCCAATGCACGATGCGGCGTTCGAGAACCAGGAACAGAATGTTCAGCGCATAGCCCAGCGCGCCCGCGGCCAGGATGGACGCGTACATGTCCTTCACGTTCATGACCTGCTGCGAGTTGATGATGCGGTTGCCCAGGCCGCTGTCGGCGCCGATGAACATCTCGGCCACGATCACGATGACCAGCGCCATGGACACGGCCGAGCGCAGGCCGACGAAGCTGGGCTGCAGGCTCTCCCAGACCAGCACGTCCTTGAAGATCTGCCAGCGCGTGGCGCCCATGACCTTGGCCGCCATCACGCGCTGCTTGCGCGCGTTGATCACGCCATAGGCGCTGTTGAACACCACGATCAGCAGCGCGCCGAAGGCCGCGATGGCGACCTTGTTCACGTCCGACACGCCGAAGATCATGAGGAACAGCGGGATCAATGCCGACGAGGGCGTGGAACGGAAGAAGTCGATCAGAAACTCCACGCTGCGGTAGGCGCGCTCGTTGCTGCCCAGCAGCACGCCCAGCGGCATGCCGACGGCGGCCGCGATCAAGAAGGCCTGCACTGTGCGCCAGACCGTGACCGTGAAGTCGATGAGCAGCGGGCCACCGGCCAGCCCCGACACCAGCACCAGCAGCGTGTCGCCCGGGCTGGGCAGCAGTATGGCCTTGATGAGGCCGAAGCGCACCACCAGGTCCCAGACGATGAACAGCACCACCGGGCCGATGGCGGGCAGGAACTTGTCCCACAGCGGCGGCTTGGGCGCGTGACCCGCGCCGCTCTGCGGGGCCGGCGGTGTCCAGGGCTTTGCAGCCGCGGGTGATGTGGCGGCCATCACTCAGCCCTTGTAGAGCATCGAGTCGACCATGAGCCGCGACGAGAAGATGCCCTTCTCACTGAACAGGTCGAAGAACTTCTGGAAATGCGCGACGTCGGCGGGCTTGAATTCGTCGAACATCATGTAGGCGGCCAGCGGCACCTCGCCGGTGAGCGGGCCTTCGATGGCGGTGTAGCCCTTGAGGTACTGGCGCGCCGCGTCGGGCTGGCTGCGCACGTAGGCCACGCCCTTGGCGTAGGCGGCGATGAACTTCTTCGCCTCGGCCGGGTTCTTCTTGATGAAGGCCGAGGTCAGCGATGCCGAGCCGCCGAACCACGGTGCCATCGGGTCGCCCAGCACGTACTTGGCGATCACGCCGGCCTCCAGCACCTTGGTGGTGCCGTTCAGGCGGCCGATGGTGCCGGTGGGCTCCAGCGTGTAGCAGCCGTCGAGCTGGCCCGCGGCCAGGGCCGCGACATGCTGGCCGATGGGCAGCTCGACCACGGTGGCACCGGTGGCGCCGCCGCGCTCGAGCACGGTCTTGGCCAGCGTCACGTTCTGGATGCCGGGGCCGGAGCCCACACGCTTGCCCTTGAGGTCGGCCATCACCTTGGCGCTGCTGCCGGCCGGCACGATGACCTCGTCCAGCACATGCCTGGCGTTGCTGGGGTTGGAGCAGAAGATCTTGAACGTGCCCGGCGCGGCGATCTCGCCGATGGCGATGTTGGCCGAGCCCGTGCCGTTGGCGCTGCCGTCGCAGCGGTCGGACAGCATGCCCTCCATGATCTGCTGCGCACCGGCAAACTTGAGCGGCTCCACGTTCAGGCCGGCTTCCTTGAAGTAGCCCAGCTCCACGGCCGCGTAGAACGGCAGGCCGGCCGCGATGGGCCAGTAGCCGACGCGGATCTTGGGGCCGACCTGCGCGCGCACGGCTGGCGCGCCCAGCAGCGCCAGCGCGGCGCCGGCCTGTTGCAGCACGCGGCGTCGCGAGGGCTTGGAGGATGCGGAAGCTGGAACCATGGGACTCTCCCTGAGAACGAACGGTGGATGGATGGCGGCGCGCCGCGGCTCACTGCTGCTGTGCCTGCGCCTGAAGGAACGCGCGCCAGCCGCCGTAGGCGCTGATGTCCTGCGCGCCCTGCAGCGCCTGCGGCTCGCAGACGAAACCCTGGGCCTGGCTGCCATCGGCGAGCCGCAGCGTGCCGATGCCCAGCGGCGGCGGAATCAGCGCGACGAAGCTGCCGTACTGCGCGACCGGCATGCGCCAGACCTCCACCGCGATGGCGTGGCCCTGGCCGGGCGCCACGCGCAGTAGGCCGGGCTTGGGCGGCACGGTGCCGGGCAGTGCGTAGAAGCGGTAGTCAGGCGCGGTTTCCGTCGCGCGCACGAGCCAGGCGCCGCGCTCGGTGAGCTGGCTGTTGAGCGGCAGGCCGGCCAGGTGCGCGCCGACCACGACGACATCGACGGTGGCCGGTTTCGCGACGGCCGCAATGGGGCGCGGCGGTGGCAATGGCAGGCCCGTGGCGCCCTGCGCCAGGCCCGTGGCATGGTGGTAGCGCTGGCCCAGGTCGGCCAGCTGCCAGTCGCTGCCGCACGGGCCGATCAGCGTGATGCCGAAGGGCAGGCCGTCCGGCCGCAGGCTGCTCGGCACCGAGATGGCGGCGTAGTCGAGCAGGTTGACGAAGTTGGTGTAGGTGCCCAGGTGGCGGTTGAGCACCACGGGGTTGGCCTGCATCTGCGCCACCGTGTAGTGCGTGGGCGCGGTGGGCACCAGCAGCACGTCGATGCGCTCCCAGATCGCGGCGGCCTGCTGGCCGAAGGCGCGCAACTTCGTCTGGGCCTCGACCAGGTCGGCCGCGCTGTAGGCCTTGCCGGCGTTGAGGATGCCGCGCACCGGTTCGATGATCTGCGCGTCGTGGGCGTCGACGAAGCCGCGCACGGCGGCGTAGCGCTCGGCCACGAGCGCGCTCTCGTACAGCAGGTCGGCCGCACCGGCCAGCGGCGTGTAGTCGATGGAGACTGGCGTGCCGCCCAGCTCCATGAGCTGCGCGATCGCCTGGTCGAACGCGTCGGCCGCGGCCTGGTCGCCCTGGAAGGCCAGCAGCGAGGGCACGCCGAAGCGAAACGCGGCCGGGAACGGCGTGTGGGCCAGCAGGAGGCGGCGGCTGTAGGGGTCTTGCGCGTCAAAGCCCTGCGCCACGGCCAGCACGCGCGCGGCCATGTCCACCGTGCGCGCGAAGATCGACACGCAGTCCACGCTCTGCGCGGCCGGCACTACGCCGCGCGTGCTGATCAGGCCCTTGCTCGGCTTGATGCCCACGATGTTGTTGAGACCCGCCGGCACACGGCCCGAGCCGGCCGTGTCCGTGCCCAGCGCGAAGTCGACCTGGCCCGTCGCGACCACATAGGCCGAGCCGGAGCTGGAGCCGCCCGACACATAGGCCGGGTCGATGGCGTTGGGCACCGGCCCATAGGGCGAGCGCGTGCCGTTCAGGCCGCAGGCGAACTGGTCCAGGTTGGTCTTGCCGTGCAGCGCCGCACCGGCATCGAGCAGGCGCTGCACCACCGTGGCGTTCGCGCCCGGCTCATAGGCGAAGGCCGGGCAGGCGGCCGTGGTCGCGAAGCCTGCGGCGTCGATGTTGTCCTTGGCCGCGAAGGCCAGCCCGGCCAGCGGGCCGCGGGCGGCGCCGGCAACGGGCTGGGCGGCCCTGGAGATCCAGGCGTTCTCGGGCTCGGCGGTCGTGACGGAGGGGCCGGGAAGGGAAGGGTTGAGTTGCACCACTTTGACGCATCCATTCATGTGTACAAGATGAGATGCAAGCAATGTGCCAATTGCTGATGGCTTCGTTGCACTGGCCTTTTGCAATCCAAACGCAATACACTGGCCGGCATGAAGACCGCGGTGATTCCCCAGGTTCGTGTCGATCCCGGTTTGCGGGCTGATCTCGAGACCGTGCTGGTGCCAGGTGAGACGCTGTCCGAGTTCGTCGAGGCCTCGGTCCGGCGTGCCGTGGAAGTTCGACGCGCGCAAGCCCATTTCCAGGCACGGGGTCAGGCCGCCTGGGAGAACTACGAGCGCAGCGGGGTGGCCGTGCCGGGGGACGCAGTGCTCGCCAGACTGCAGGCCAAGCTGGATGCCCGGCGAGCCCAATTGGGCGGTTGAAGCCAGGGCCGCACGGCCAAAGCCAGCATGGAGGCCCCCATGAGCTTCCAGGTTCTGTTCACCCCGGAAGCAGATGACGATCTGGAGCGCCTCTACGACTTCCTGCTGGACGGTGCCGAGACGCTGGAAGACCTGCACCAGGCCGAAGCTGCAATGCAGTCCATCCGAGCCGCCGTGCTGACCCGCCTGACCACCACGCCGTACATCTTTCGCAAAGTGGGCGCGAGCCCCACACGGCGCGAGTTGATCGTCCCGTTCGGGGCTTCGGGCTACGTCGCCCTGTACGAGATCGCCGACGCCTCGCGGGTGCTCGTGCTGGCGGTCCGGCACCAGCGCGAAGAGGACTACCACTGACACACGCCAGCCGGCGCCGATCCCGGTCTCCTCGCGCACGCGTTTACGATGCGGTCCCCCACGGAGCACACCCATGACCGCCCCTACGATCGCCGCCCTGCGCGCCCGCCTCGACGCCAGCCATGTCTCGCACGAAGCCCTCGTCACACAGGCACTCGACGGCGCGGCCGGAGCGGCAGCGACGCACGTCTTCACGCGGCTCTACGCCGACGCCGCACTGGCCGCCGCGCGCCATGCCGACGCGGCGACGAAGGCCGGCGTGCAGCTGCCGCCGCTGGCCGGCCTGCCGGTCTCCATCAAGGACCTGTACGACGTGGCCGGCGAGACCACGCTGGCCGGCTCCGTCGTGCGACGCGGCGAACCGCCCGCCGCGCAGGACAGCGTCGCCGTGCAGCGCTTGCGTGCGCAAGGCGCAGCCATCGTGGGCAAGACCAACATGACCGAGTTCGCGTTCTCCGGCGTGGGCATCAACCCGCACCACGGCACGCCGCGCAACCCGGCCGATGCGGACATCGCGCGCATCCCGGGCGGCTCGTCCTCGGGCGCGGCCGTGTCGGTGGCGCTGGGCCTGGCGGTCGTCGGCCTGGGTTCGGACACGGGCGGCTCGATCCGCATCCCGGCCGCGCTGTGCGGCATCGTGGGCTTCAAGAGCACGCAGTCGCGCACGCCGCGCACGGGCGCGTTCCCGCTGTCGCAGACGCTGGACACGGTCTGCGCGATGGCGCGCTCGGTGCAGGACTGCCTGGTCGCCGATGCCGCGCTGGCCGACGCGCCACTGCAGGTGCGCCGACGCCCGTTGCAGGGCCTGCGCCTGGCGGTGCCGGCCACGCTGATGTTCGACGGCGTCGACCGGCCCACGGGCCGTGCGTTCCAGCGCGCCGTGTCCAGGCTCTCGGCGGCCGGCGCGCAGATCGTCGACATCACGCTGGCGGAGCTGGCCGAGATCGCCAAGATCAACGCGCCGGGCGGCTTCTCGCCCATCGAGGCCGCGGCCGTGCACCGCGACACCATCGCCGCGCGCCGGGCCGGCTACGACAGCCGCGTGGCGGCGCGCATCGACCTGGGCATGACCGTGGGCGCTGCCGACTACATCACCATGCAGCAGCGCCGCGCCGACTGGATCGCCCGCATGGAAGGCGCGCTGGAGGGATTCGACGCGCTGCTGTGCCCCACGGTGCCGATCGTCGCGCCGCCCATCGCCTCGCTGGCGACCGACGAGGCCTTCTTCCAGGCCAACGGCATGCTGCTGCGCAACACCTTCGCGATCAACTTCCTGGACGGCTGCAGCTTCAGCCTGCCGTGTCAAGAGGCGGGCGCGATGCCGGCGGGACTGATGCTGTCGTCGGTGCGCGGCGACGACGCGCGGCTGGCGGCCGTGGCGCTGGCCGTGGAGGCGGCGCTGGGCTGATCGCCGGGGCGGTCAACGGCTCTGCGGGCGGCGCACTACGCGGCGTTCCACTGCGCCAGGCCGCCGGCCAGGCTCCAGGTGTTGGCATGGCCCTGGCGGCGCAGGGCGGCCGCGGCCTGGGCGCTGCGCCGGCCGCTACGGCACACGAAGATCACGGGCGTGGTGGCCGGCAGCCCCTGCCAGCGCGGCAGCGCCTCGTCCAGCGACGACAAGGGCACGGCTTCGGCAGCCAGTCCGGCGGCGGGCTGCAGGCTTTGCTCATCGGCCTCGCGCACATCGACGACCAGCGGGCTCGGCCGTGCCTGCAGCGCCTGGCGCACGGCTGACGCATCCATCTCGCATGCCGCCTCGCCCTGCGCACCCGCCGCACGCAGGGCGGCACCGCAACCGCGCAGCCGGTCGCAGGCCTGCGCCACGAACGCCGCATCGTCCACCGCGCCGAACGACAGGCGCACGGCCGACGCAGCCTGCCAGGCCGGCAAGCCCATGGCCTGCAAGACGTAGCTCGGCTCGGCGCGCGCGGCGCTGCAGGCAGACCCGCCGCTCACGCGCAGCCCCGCGGCGTCGAACAGGCCGATCAAGGTCTGCGCAGGGACACCGGGCACGGCGATGTTGAGCGTGGTCGGCAGGCTGGTGGCGAACGGGGCGTTGAACACCACGCCCGGGAACGCGTCCTGCAGTGCGGCGGCGAGCTGCGAGCGGTGGGCCTGCAGCACGGCCGGCGCGGCGAACACATCGCCCGCGTCCAGCGCCTGCAGCACCGCGCCGAAGGCGGCAATGCCGGCCATGTTCTCGGTGCCGGCGCGCTGGCCGTCCTCCTGGCCGCCACCGGCCTGCAGCGGCGTGAACGGCGCACCCTCGCGCACATACAGCAGGCCGATGCCCTTGGGCGCGTAGAGCTTGTGGCCCGAGAACGGCGCGTAGTCGATGCGGCGCGCCTGCAGTTGCAGGTCCAGCTTGCCCAGTGCCTGCACGCCATCGACCAGCCACAGCGCCGGGCTGCCCGCCAGCGCGTCGGCGATGCCGTCCAGGTCGCTGATGGCGCCCGTCTCGTTGTTGGCGGCCATGGTGCAGACCAGGCCGGCGTGCGCGGCGTGGCTGCGCAGCCAGGCCAGGTCGTGCCGGCCGTCCAGGCCCACCGGGATCGCCTGCACGCGCAGGTGCAGGCCGAGCAGCGCGTTCCAGTGCCTGATCGCCTCGGGCACGGCCTTGTGCTCGGTGGCCCCGTAGAGCAGCAGCGCGGGAACCGTCTGGCCGGCATCGCGCCGCTGGCGCAGCGCGTGCAGGGCCGACAGCACGGCCGTCTGGATGCCCTCGGTGGCGCCGCTCGTGAACAGCAGCCGGCCGCTCGGCACGGCCAGCACGCGGCGCGCGGCGGCGCGCACGCCATCGAGCAGCGCGCGCGCCTTCAGGCCCGCGCCATGCGTGCTGCTGGGGTTGCCGAACAGGTCGGCCATGGTGGACAGCGCCGCGGCGCGGGCTTGGGGCAGCACGGGCGTGGTCGCATTGGCGTCGAGGTAGATTTCCATGGGCAAAATTTTGCAAGCCATGCCGCGCAACATGGGTCCAAAATGCAGCGCTTCCTCGTGCGTCAATGGAAACTTCTTCTCCAAAAAGCCACATCAAGAGAAAATTCACTCTCATGGACTCAAGCCAGCCCCTGGACAAGATCGACAAGGCCATCCTCGACGCGCTGCAGACCAACGCCATGGCCTCGCTGCAGGAAATCAGCGCGCTGGTGCACCTGTCGGCCACGCCGTGCTGGCGCCGCATCCAGCGGCTGGAGCGCGAAGGCTTCATCCTGCAGCGCGTGGCCCTGCTGAACCCGGCCCGGCTCAACGTGGGCGTGACGGTGTTCGTCTCGGTGCGCACCAGCCAGCACAACGAGGCCTGGGCCAGGCGCTTCACCGAGGTGGTGACGGCCATTGCGGAGATCGTCGAGTTCTACCGCATGAGCGGCGAGATCGACTACCTGCTGCGCGTGGTGGTGCCCGACATCAAGGGCTACGACGCGGTCTACCAGCGGCTGATCCGCGAGGTGGAACTGTCCGACGTGAGCTCCAGCTTCGCCATGGAGCAGATCAAGTTCACGACCGCACTGCCGCTGGGCTACGCCTGATCAGGCTGCGCCTGGGGTGTCCTGCCGGCGCGCCGTCGCCTCGATCTCGATCTTCATGCGCGGATCGGCCAGCCCGGCGCTGATCATCATCGCGGCCGGCTTCACCTCGCCCAGGTACTGGCGCATCACCGGCCAGCACTGCGGGAACAGGCTGGCGTCGGGCAACACGTAGGTCACGCGCACCACGTCGGCCAGGCTGCTGCCGGCCTGCGCCAGCGCGGCGGCGATGTTGCGGAAGCACTGGTCGGCCTGCGCCACGATGTCGTCGGCAATCGTCATGGCGGCGTAGTCGAAGCCGGTGGTGCCGGACACGAAAACCCACTGGCCGTCGACCACGGCGCGTGAATAGGCCATTTGCTCCTCGAAGGTGGAGCCGGAACCGATGCGGATGCGCGTACTCATGGGATCTCCCTTGGCAAATCGCCCACGGCCTGCGCGATCAGGGCCAGGGCTTGCTGGTGCAAGGCGCTGCCGGGGTCGATCAGGACGTCCAGCAGGCTGAAGTGGTCGGCGCCCGCCACCACCAGGGCCTGGCTGTGGTTGCCCGCGCCCTGCCAGGCCTGGTGCATGGCCGCGTTCTGCGCGAGGAAGGCCGCCGTCTCGGCGCCACCCACGGCGAACAGGGCCGGCGGCGCGCCGCCGGCCACACGCAGCAGCGGCGAATGGCGCCGCGCGCTGGCCGCGTCCAGGCCCAGGTTCGCATTCAGCGTGACGCCCAGCAGCGGCGCCAGGTCGTACACGCCCGACAGCGCCAGCACGCCCGCGATGGCAAAGCCGTGCGCGCCCCAGTCCGACAGGCCCAGCTCGGCGGCGATGTGGCCGCCGGCCGAATGCCCGGCGGCAACCATCGGCAGCGGGCCGCCCGGCAAGGCCCGCGCATGCCGGTGCACGGCCAGCGTTGCGCGGCGCGTGGCGGCCAGCAGGTCACCCATGGACACGTGCGGGCACAGCGGGTAGTTGACCAGTGCCACCTGCACGCCCGCGCGCGTGAAGGCCGGCGCGATGAAGCGGAACAGGGACTTGTCGCGCGACTGCCAGTAGCCGGCGTGGAAATACACCATCGTTGCGCGCGGCGTGCCCTGGGCCGCAAAGAAGTCGAAGGTTTCGCGCGCGGCCTCGCCGTAGCGGATGTCGCGCTGGCCGGCCGCGCTGGCCGTGGCGCTGTCGGCCTCGAAGCGCTCGAGCAAGGCCGCGAAATGGGGCCGGCCCTGGCCCGTCAGGTACTGGAACTGGGCATCGTCGGCAGGCGGCGTGTCGGGGGGCATGGGCGGGCTCCGGGTGGCGTGCGAGGGCGGGGGCCGCAGCTTACGCGAGCCGTCAGTGCTGGCCGATACGGGCGCCCCATCCACCACACCGGCAACCGGCAATGATCAAAGTCAGCGTGATGTACGCAGACCCGCCGGGCGCGCGGTCGACCACGCGTATGACCGCGACCAGCACATGCCGCTGGTGCAGGCCCGCAGGGTGCACATGTGAATTTCTACGCTGTGGACAAGAGCCTGTCCGGCGGCGCACCGGGCGAACCAGCCACCTGCTCCCTCTTCCCCCCTGGGAGAGGGCTGCGGTGAGGGCTCTGCGGCGATGAACATCCACACCGCATCCCCACCCCATCCACCGCTTGTGCGTCCTGCCATCCACAGCCTTGTCCACAGCGCGCTGCGCGACGATGGCTACGAGCCTGCGTGGTGCGCCTGTTCCGCATCGGCAGACGCGAACAACCACTGCAGGAACTCGCGCAGGAACTTCGGCTTGTCCGAGTCCATGGGCACCATCGCGTAGTAGAGGCTGCCAGGGATCTGGCAAGCAGGAAACGGAGTGGCGATGCGCGACTGCGTGCAGTCATTGGACAGCGTGGGAAACGGACCGATGCCCAGCCCCATGCCGTCCACCACCGCTTGCAGCGTGACGAAGAAATGGTCGAAGCGCAGGTGCTGCGTACCGCGCAGGCCGCCGCATCCAGCCGCCTCGAGCCACGCTTCCCAGTCGCCGGGCCGCGTCTCGGTCGACAGCAGGACGGCCTTGGCCAGGTCGCGCGGCTTCTTCAGCGACACCGACTGCAGCAGCGCCGGGCTGGCGATGACGGTGGCCGATTCGTGGAACAGCGGCGTGGTCTCGAACTGGGTCTCGTCGCTCGGCGTGCGGCGGATGGCCACGTCGAAGCTGCCCTTGAGCACCGGCTCGCTGCTGAACGCCGTGGACACCCGCACCTCCGTCTGCGGATGGCTGCGCCGGAATTCCACCAGCCGCGGGATCAGCCAGCGCATCGCCAGCGTCGCCGGTGCGTTGACACGGATCACCTTGCTCGTGGCCGCCTTGCCGTAGCGGCGTGAGGCGTCGCCGATGTGGTCGAACGCCGCGCTGATCTCGCGCGCATAGGCCCTGGCATGGGCCGTGGCCACCATGCGCTGGCCCTCCTTGCGGAACAGCGGCTGGCCCAGCGCGCGCTCCAGCAGCTGGATCTGCCGGCTGACGGCGCCGTGCGTCAGATGCAGCTCGCGCGCAGCGTCGGTGTAGCTGCCGGCGCGCGCCGTCACTTCGAAGATTCGCAAGGCGTTGAGAGGGGGGAGCTGGTGCGGCATCTGTGAGCTTTCATCACGTGACTGCCATTATTTGTCGATGGTGTGAGCAAGTTCAACACCATAAGCTTCCTCACATGCAAAACCCAACCCCCGCACCAGACGCGATCCGCGTCAACGAACGCTCCTACCAACTGCCGCACGTGCCGACCGTGATCGTCTGCATCGACGGCTGCGAGCAGGAGTACATCAACCAGGCCGTGCAGGCCGGCGTCGCGCCGTTCTTCGCGAGGCTGGCCACCGACGGCACGGTGCTGTCCGGCGACTGCGTGATGCCGTCCTTCACCAACCCGAACAACCTGTCCATCGTCACCGGCGCGCCGCCCAGCGTGCACGGCATCTGCGGCAACTACTTCTTCGACGCCGAGCAGAACGCAGAGGTGCTCATGAACGATGCGCGCTACCTGCGCGCACCCACGGTGCTGGCAAAAATGGCCGCCGCCGGCCAGAAGGTCGCCGTCGTCACCGCCAAGGACAAGCTGCGCAGCCTGCTCGGCCATGGATTGCAGGGCATCTGCTTTTCCGCCGAGAAAGCCGATACCGCCACGGTGCAGGCCAACGGCATCGACGATGTGCTGGCCAAGGTCGGCAAGCCCCTGCCCTCGGTCTACAGCGCCGACCTGTCCGAATTCGTTTTCGCGGCCGGCGTGATGCTGCTGGAGACGGTGCGCCCCGACCTGATGTACCTGTCCACCACCGACTACGTGCAGCACAAGTTCGCGCCGGGCACGGAGGGCGCCAACAGCTTCTACGCCATGATGGACCGCTACCTGCGGCGCCTGGACGAAGCAGGCGCCGTCATCGGCATCACGGCCGACCATGGCATGAATGCCAAGACCGACGCGCTGGGCAGGCCCAACATCGTCTTCCTGCAGGACTGGCTCGACGCGGCCTTCGGCCCTGGAAAGGCCCGGGTGCTGCTGCCCATCACCGACCCCTACGTCGTTCACCACGGTGCGCTGGGTTCGTACGCCACCGTGTATGTGCCGAACGCTGCGGATCTCCCACGGGTGACGGGCGCGCTGCAGCAACTTCCGGAGGTGGAACAGGTGCTCTCACGGCATGAGGCGGCGCAACGCTTCGAGCTGCCGCCGGACCGCATCGGCGACCTCGTCGTGCTGAGCAGCCGGCTGTCGGTGCTGGGCACATCCGCCTCGCAGCACGACCTGTCCGGCCTGACGGTGCCGCTGCGCTCGCATGGCGGCCTGTCCGAGCAGCGGGTTCCGGTGCTGCTGAACCGCCGCCTGCAGGGCGCGGCTCCCGCCCGGCTGCGCAACTTCGACGTCCTCGCCCTGGCGCTGAACCAGACCGCCTGAGACAGCGGCGCTGCTGGACGGCCAGCGGCCACCACACCCACAACGACCGGAGACAACCACGATGGATCGACATGTCACCCAAGCACTGCTCTGCCTCGCGCTGGCCGCTGGCGGCCCCGCCACAGCCCAGTCCTATCCGGACAAGCCGGTCCGCCTGGTGGTGGGCTTCGCGGCGGGCGGTTCCACCGACAAGCTGGCGCGCGTGCTGGCGATGCGCATGACCGAACTGCTGGGCCAGTCGGTGGTCGTGGACAACCGGCCCGGTGCGGCAGGCAACCTGGCGGCCGAGGCCGTGGCCGCAGCGCCGGCAGACGGCTACACGCTCTTCATGTCGACCGTCAGCAGCCAGGCGATCAACCCGCACCTGTACAAGCTGCGTTTCGATCCGGCCACGGCATTCGAGCCGGTGGCGCTGGTGGCCAAGTACCCGCTGCTGCTGGTGGTGCCGCAGCAGCTGCGGGTCAACACCGTACTGGAACTCGTCGCCTACGCCAGGAACAACCCCGGCAGGACCTTCTTCGCCTCGTCGGGCAGTGGCTCGCCAGCCCACCTGGCCGGCGAGATGTTCAAGGCGATGGTCGACGTCGATGTCCAGCATGTGCCGTACCGCGGTGGCGGCCCCGCCATGCTGGCGCTGATGTCCAACGAGGCGCAGTTCGGCTTCGAGACCATTCCCAGCGCCATCGGCTATGCGCGCAGTGGCAAGCTCAAGGGCCTGGGCGTCACGTCCGACGAGCGCTCCACGGCGGCGCCCGACCTTCCGACCATGCAGGAGGCCGGCCTCAAGGGCTTCTCGGTGACATCCTGGGCCGGGCTGGTGGCCCCGGCGGGCACACCCAAGGCTGTGGTGGACAAGCTCGCGCAGGCCACGGTGGCGGCCATCAACAGCCCATCGGTCGGCACCGCGCTGGCGGCCGACGGCGCGCAACCGGGCGGTGGCACGCCGGCCGAGTTCGGCAGGTTCATGCGCGATGAACTCAAGGCCTGGGCCGGCGTGGTCCGTGCCTCCGGCGCCAAGGTCGACTGACCACCGCCGACACCCCCACGCGCATGCAGCACCTGTTGAATCTTCTGGCCGCGATCGCCCTGCTGGTCTGGGGCACGCACACCGTGCGCACCGGCATCCTGCGCGTGTTCGGCACCAACCTGCGCCAGGTGCTGGCGCGCAGCATCCGCAACCGCGGCACGGCAATGGCCTCGGGCATCGCCGTCACGGCCCTGGTGCAGTCGAGCACGGCCACGGCCCTGATCGTGGCGTCGTTCGTGGGCCAGGGCCTTGTCAAGCTGCCTCTGGCGCTGGCCGTCATGCTGGGCGCCGACGTGGGCACCAGCCTGATGGCAGTGGTGTTCTCGTTCGACCTGTCGTGGCTGTCGCCGCTGTTCATCCTGGTCGGGGTGGTGCTGTTCATCGCCCGCCCGGCCACGGATGCCGGCCGCATCGGGCGCATCCTCATCGGCCTGGGGCTCATGCTGCTGGCGCTGCGGCTGGTGTCGGCATCGGCCGCCGCCGTCACGCAATCGTCCGCGGTCAAGGCCATGCTGGGCTCGCTCGGCAGCGACCTGTTGCTGGAGATCACGCTGGGCGCCGTACTGGCCATCGTTGCGTACTCGAGCCTGGCCATCGTTCTGCTGACCGCCACGCTGGCCGCGTCGGGCGCCGTGTCGCTGGACGTGGCGCTCGGCTTGGTGCTCGGCGCCAACCTGGGCAGCGGGTTGCTCGCCGTCCTGACCACCGCCCGGTCCGCTGTGGAGGTGCGCCAGGTGCCACTGGGCAATCTGGTGTTCAAGGTGATCGGTGTCGCGACCATCGCGCCTTTGGCGGGCCTGTGGTCGCACCATGCGCGCCCCGCCCTGGGCGACGATGCCACGGCGGTCGTGCTGTTCCACCTCGGCTTCAACGCGGCGGTGGCGGTGCTGCTGCTGGGCTTCACACAGGTGGCGGCCGGCTGGGTGCAGCAGTGCCTTCCTCCGCCCGAGCCGGCCCCCGCGGCCGGCCGGCCACACCATCTGGACCCGTCCGCACTGGCGACACCGTCGCTGGCGATCGCGTGCGCCACGCGCGAGGCCTTGCACCAGGCCGACGTGGTGGAGACCATGGTACGCGGGCTGCTGCAGGTCATCCAGCGCAACGACCTGCGGCTGGCGCAGGAGCTGCGCCAGCTGGACGACACGGTGGACGCGCTCTACTCGGCCATCAAGTACTACCTGACGAAGATCTCGCGCGAGGCCCTGGCCGAGGCCGAAAGCCGGCGCTGGGCCGACATCATCAGCTTCACGATCAACATGGAGCAGATCGGCGACATCGTCGAACGCGTGATCACCGACATCGAGGACAAGAAGATCCGCAAGGGCTACAGCTTCTCGCAGGCCGGCATGGCCGAGATCTGCGAGCTGCACGCCCGCCTGGTCGGCAACCTGCGGCTCAGCATGGGCGTGTTCCTGCACGGCACGGAGCGCGATGCACGCAAGCTGCTGGAGGAGAAGGCCCGGTTCCGCGACCTGGAGCGCGCCTACGCCGGCACGCACCTGGCACGCCTGCGCAACAACACGGCGCAGAGCATCGAGACCAGTTCGCTGCACATCGACCTCATCAGCGAGCTCAAGCGCATCAACTCGCACATCTGCTCCATGGCCTATCCGATCCTCGAGTCGGCCGGCGCACTGGCGCCGAGCCGCCTGCAGGCGGCGGCGTCCAGCACGGCCCTGGCGCCTGCCGACCTCGGTTGAGGTGGCGGGCGCCGTACCATGCCGGCATGCAACCGCCCGCCCCCGACAGCCGCGCCCGCATCCTGATCGCCGAAGACGAATCCGGCATCGCCGACACGCTGCGCTACGTGCTGCGCGCCGACGGCTACGAGCCGGTGTGGTGCGCCACGGCCGGCGAGGCGCTGGCGCAGTTCCGCGCCCAGGTGCCGGCACTGGCCATCCTGGACGTGGGCCTGCCGGACATGAACGGCTTCGAGCTGTTCCGCCGCCTGCACGAGCTGCCCGGCGCCGACGCCGTACCCATGCTGTTCCTCACCGCGCGCAGCGACGAGATCGACCGCGTGGTCGGGCTGGAGCTGGGCGCGGACGACTACATCGCCAAGCCCTTCTCGCCGCGCGAGCTGGTGGCGCGCGTGCGCACCATCCTGCGGCGCAGCGCGCGTGGCGGCGGCGTGCCCGCGGCACCGGTGGCCGCCACGCCACCCGTGTTCCAGATCGACGGCGAGCGCCGGCAGATCCGCTACTACGGCCGCGCCCTGGACCTGTCGCGCTACGAGTACGGCCTGCTGGCCCTGCTGGTGCAGCGCGCCGGCCGCGTCTACACGCGCGACGAGCTGCTGGAGATGGTCTGGGACGACGCCGCGCAGAGCCTGGACCGCACGGTGGACGCCCACATCAAGACGCTGCGCGCCAAGCTCAAGGCCGTGGCGCCGGAGGTCGAGCCGATCCGCACGCTGCGCGGCACCGGCTACGCGCTGCACGAGAACCTGCCCGCGACCTTGCCGTGAGCCGCCGCACGCGCATCTTCGTGGGCATGCTGGCGATCTACGTCGCCGGCATCGCCTTCCTGCTGGTCCGCGTGGTCGGCGACATCGACCCGCGCTACCGCGAGTCGGCCGAGGAATCGCTGGTCGACACGGCCAACCTCATGGCCAGCCTGATCGAGCAGGACGTGCACGGCGAGCGCATCGAGCCGGCGCGGCTGGAGCCGCTGCTGCGCAACCTGTACGCGCGCCAGTTCGACGCCGAGATCTACGGCCTGCGCAAGACGCGCGTGGACCTGCGCCTGTACGTGACCGACGCTGACGGCCGCGTGATCTTCGACGCGCAGCGCGAGCGCACGGGCCAGCACCTGGGCGAGAACTTCGTCGAATGGCGCGACGTGCGCTACACGCTGGACGGCCTGTACGGCGCGCGCACCTCGCGCGACGTGGCGCACGATGCCACCAGCTCGGTCATGTACGTGGCTGCGCCCATCCGCAGCCGCGATCGCGTGACCATCGGCGTGGTCAGCGTGGGCAAGCCGGTGCAGAGCTTCGGCAAGTTCGTGCAGGACGCGCGCTGGCGCACGATCTGGGTCGGCGTGGGCTCTGCGCTCGCCCTGCTGGTGGGGGCCGTCATCGTGTCGGTGTGGCTGGTGCGGCCGTTCGGCCTGGTGCGCGACTACCTGGCCTGGACGCGCACGCAGCCGCGCCTGCGCCCCGGCCCCATGGCGCGCCATGCAGTGGCCACCTTGCGCAGCGGCGTGCACGAGATGCGCGACGCGCTGACCGGCCGCAACACGGTGGCCGACTACGTGCAGACGCTCACGCACGAGATCAAGAGCCCGCTGTCGGCCATCCGCGGTGCGGCCGAGCTGCTGGAAGACCCTGCCATGCCGGCGGCCGACCGCGAGCGCTTCCTGGCCAACATCACGCGCGAGACGCAGCGCGTGCAGGAGATCGTGGACCGCATGATGGAGCTGACCGCGCTGGAGAGCCGCCGCGTGCTGGAGCACGCGCAGGCCGTGCCGCTGGCGCCGCTGCTGGAGGAACTGGCCGCCAGCCACCAGGCCGCCGCGGCAGCGCGCGGGCTGCGCCTCGACCTCGCGCTGCAGGACCAGCCCGTGGTCTGGGGCGACCCCTTCCTGCTGCGCCGCGCCGTCGCCAACCTGCTGGCCAATGCGATGGACTTCGCGTCCGCGGGCAGCGCCATCGAACTGGGCTTGCACGCCACGGGCCGCCGTGTGCGCATCACCGTGCGCGACCACGGCCCCGGCATCCCGGCCTATGCCCAGGCCCAGGTGTTCCAGAAGTTCTATTCGCTCGCGCGGCCCGCCAGCGGCAAGCGCAGCACGGGGCTGGGCCTGGCGTTCGTGCAGGAGATCGCGCAGCAGCACGGCGGCAAGGCCACGCTGGAGAACGCGGCTGGGGGCGGAGCGCTGGCGACGCTGGGGCTACCTGCGCGAAAGCCCGACTAAGCCGGTGCAGCGGGCCCAGGCTGCGCGCGCGCCGCATCGCGCAAGCATTGCGCCAGCATGCCGGTCAAGGGTGAGGACTGCGCGCCGTGCCGCGTGACGATGCCGTAGCCCTCGTGGCGCGCGGTGATGGCGATCGGTAGCCGCGCGGCGACGCCGTGGTGCTCGCAGAAGGCCATGGTGGCCTCGGTCATCAGCGCCACGGCCTGGGTGTCCTCGCGCAGCAGCAGCATGGTGGCGAAGGTGGACGCCGTCTCCACCGCGTGGCGCGGCAGCGCCAGGCCGGCCTCGTGGAAGGCACGCTCCAGCAGCGAGCGCAGCGGCAGATGGGCCGGGTAGAAGATCCATGCGCAGCCGGCCAGCTGGTCCAGCGTGACAGGGCCGGCCTGCAGCAGCGGGTGGCGCGGGTGGGCCGCCACGGCCACGTGCTCGTCCAGCAGCGGCTCGTAGTGGAACTGCTCGGGGTACGGCAGCACCGTGGTACGGCAAACCGCCAGGTCCAGCCGGCCCTCGCCCAGCAGTTGCAGCAGCTCCACGCTGGTGGCCTCGCGCACCTCGACCGACAGCGCCGGCTGCTGCGCGCGCAGCCGGCCGATGGCCGCCACCAGCACGCCGTGCAGCGCGCCCGCGATGGCGCCGACCGCGATGCGCCCGCCGCTGCCGCGCAGCACGCCCTCGATCTCTTCACGCAGCTGGCCCACGTCGGCCGCGATCAGCCGGGCATGGCGCAGCACGCATTGCCCCAGCTCGGTGGCGGCCATGCCACGCGCCGAGCGCGTGAACAGCGGCGCGCCGAAGGTCAGCTCGATCTCGTGCAGCGCGCGTGTGAGGCCCGGCTGCGTCATGCCGGTGCGCTGAGCGGCCTTGTGCAGGGAGCCGTGCTCGTCCAGCGCGATCAGCAGCGACAGGTGGCGAAAGCGCAGGCGCGCCAGGATGGAGGGCAGGCTGGGGACCATGGGTAATGACAGTTTGTTATCAGGCGATCATAGGTCGTCACTATGCAAACCGTGCCGCCGGCCGTCCAATGCGCGCTCGCATATTGACTCTGGAGACCTGCCTTGAAACTGCTGCGCCACGGCCCCGCCGGCCAGGAAAAGCCGGGGCTGCTCGATGCGTCCGGCGCATTGCGCGATCTGTCCGCCCATGTGGACGACATCCATGGCGCCACGCTGGACGCCGCCACCCTGCAGCGCCTGCGCGCTCTAGACCCCACCACGCTGCCGCGCGTGGAGGGCCAGCCGCGGCTGGGGCCGTGCGTGGGCCGCATCGGCAAGTTCGTCTGCATCGGCCTGAACTACGCCGACCACGCGGCCGAGTCCAACATGCCCGTGCCCAGCGAGCCGGTGATCTTCAATAAGTGGACCTCGGCCATCGTCGGCCCGAACGACACCGTGCTGATCCCGCGTGGCTCCGAAAAGACCGACTGGGAAGTGGAGCTGGGCGTGGTGATCGGCCGCACCGCCAGCTACGTCGAGGAAGCCGACGCCATGGACTACGTGGCCGGCTACTGCGTGGTCAACGACGTGTCCGAGCGCAGCTACCAATTGGAGCGCGGCGGCACCTGGGACAAGGGCAAGGGCTGCGACACCTTCGGCCCCATCGGCCCCTGGCTGGTGACGGCCGACGAGATCCCCGATCCACACGCGCTGCCGATGTGGCTGGACGTGGACGGCCACCGCTACCAGAACGGCAACACGCGCACCATGGTGTTCCGCGTGCCGCAGCTGATCGCCTACCTGAGCCGCTTCATGACGCTGCAGCCCGGCGACCTGATCTCCACCGGCACGCCGCCCGGCGTGGGCATGGGCTGCAAGCCGCCCGTGTATCTGCGCGCGGGCCAGACCATGCGCCTCTCCATCGAAGGCCTGGGCGAACAGCAACAGACCACGGCGCAGGCCTGACCACACCAGGAATCCACATGATCCAGTACGACTACGAAGGCGGCCATGCCGTCGTGACCGGCGGCGCCCAGGGCATTGGCTACGCCATCGCCCAGCGGCTGCTGGCCGGCGGCGCGCGCGTGACGCTGTGGGATGCCGACGCCGCCGCACTGCGCGATGCGCGCGGCACCCTGGGCGAGGGCGTGCACACCGAGCAGGTGAACATCACCGACCTGGCGGCCGTGGAAGCCGCCGTGCGCGCCAGCGAGGCGCAGCAGGGCCCGGTCGCCATGCTGGTCAACAGCGCCGGCATCGCCGGGGCCAATGCGCCGCTGGCCGACTACCCCGCCGCCGAATGGAACCGCGTGATCGAGGTCAACCTCACGGGCACCTTCCACGTGAACCGCGCCATCGTGGCCGGCATGGTGGCGCGCAACTACGGCCGCATCGTCAACATCGCCTCGGTGGCCGGCAAGGAGGGCAACCCCAACGCCGCGGCCTACAGCGCGTCCAAGGCGGCCGTGATCGCGCTGACCAAGAGCCTGGGCAAGGAGACCGCGCAGCACAATGTCGCGGTCAACGCCATCACGCCCGCCGCCGCGCGCACCAAGATCTTCGAGCAGATGTCGCAGCAGCACATCGACTACATGCTGTCCAAGATCCCGCGCGGGCGCTTCGTCGAGGTGACCGAGGTCGCCGAGATGGTGGCCTGGCTGCTGTCGAGCGAGAACTCGTTCACCACCGGTTCGGTGTTCGACCTCTCGGGCGGCCGCGCCACCTACTGATTCCATTCACCATCGTTCAGGGAGACAAGCCCATGCAAGGCAACCGCCGCCATTTCCTCGCCACCACCGGCGCCATCGCGCTGGCCGGCGCACCGGCCTTCGGCGTCCACGCCGCGGACTACCCCAGCCGCCCGATCGAACTCATCGTGCCGGTTGCCGCCGGCGGCGGCACCGACATCGTGGGCCGCGCCTTCGCCGATGCCGCCAAGCGCTACCTGCCGCAGCAGCCCATCGTGGTCATGAACAAGCCGGGCGCCAGCGGCTCGGTCGGCACGGCCGAGGTGATCAACGCCAAGGCCGACGGCTACAAGATCGGCCTGATCATCTGCGAGATCACCATCATCCCGAACCTGGGCATCACCAAGCACACGGCATCCGACGTGCGGCCCATCGCGCGGCTCAACGCCGACCCCTCGGCCATCACCGTGCGCGCCGACGCGCCCTGGCAGACGGTGGAGGAGTTCCTGGCCGATGCGCGCAAGCGCAAGGACCCGGTCACCATCGGCAACGCGGGCCCGGGCTCGATCTGGCACATCGCGGCCGCGGCGCTGAGCGACAAGACCGGCATCGCGTTCAACCACGTGCCCTTCCTGGGTGCGAGCCCGGCCGTGCTGGCGCTGCTGGGCGGCCATGTGGATTCGGTGACCGTGAGCCCGGGCGAGGTGGCCCAGCACGTGGCGGCCGGCAAGCTGCGCACGCTGGCGCTGATGGCCGACCAGCGCATCCGCAACCCCGGCTTCGAGAACGTGCCCACGCTCAAGGAGCGCGGCATCGACCTCACGGTGTCGGTGTGGCGCGGCCTGGCCGCCCCCAAGGACACGCCGTCCGACGTGGTGGCCACACTGGCCGACGTCGCCCGCAAGGTGGCCGAGGACCAGGGGTTCCGCGACACGCTGGCCAAGGCCAACCTGGGGCTGGCCTATGCCGATGCGGCCGGCTTCCAGCAGACCATCGACCGCGACCGGGCGTTCTACAAGGACTTGATTCCGAAGCTCAAGATCCAGAGTTGATCGCGCGCGCAGGCGGGCGCCCCCGACGGCCGCGCACCGCTTTGAGCGGGGTCATGGCTTGCAACTGCTTCGGCGTGAGAGATTGCGCATCCGGGTCGGCCTTGGCCGTCTCCGTGATGGCGCGGTCTTCGGCAACAGTCGGCATGACGATGGTTGGCCGCTTGGTCACTTTGGACATCGTGCTTCACCACGCCTCAGATGGGGTGCGCCGTGAATCGAACCCCCAGCGCACGCGCCACCTTGAGGATGGTGTCCAGCCGCGGCTTGGCGCCTGGGGCCAGGGCCTTGTACAGGCTTTCCCGGCCCAAGCCCGCATCCTTGGCCACCTGCGCCATGCCCTTGGCGCGCGCCACATCACTGAGCGCGAGCAGCAGCAGATCCGTATCCTCGGTTTCAAGCACGGCCGTCATGTATTCGGCAATGGCGGCGTCGTCGGTCAGGTAGCGCGCGGCATCGAAGGGAAGAAGCTTCGGCTTCGTCTTGGAGGTCACCATCATTCAAGCTCCAGTTGCTGCAGGATTTTCTGTGCCCGCTTGATGTCTCTTGCCTGTGTGGACTTGTCGCCGCCCGCAAGCATGACGACGAGGATGTTCTGGCGCTTCGTGCAATACAGGCGGTAGCCAGGACCGAACGCGATACGCATTTCTGAAATCTCGTGGCCCACCGACTTCCAGTCGCCGAGATTTCCGGCTTCGGCCAGACGCAGCCTGGCAACGATGCGGAGCTGCGCCTTGACGTCTTTCAGGCCATCAAGCCACGCCTGAAACCCCTGCGTCTGCTGCACCGTGAACATGGTCGAACTGTATCTACATGGATACGATTGTCAATGCAGCCGGCGCATTGGCCGACATCTGGGTCGGCACACTGCCGGCATCTCCACTCCCTGGCGGACCCTAACGTCAACCATCTTCAACTTTGCCAGGAGACACACATGAAAGACCAAGACAAAACCGCCACGGGCCTGGGCGCCGCAGTCGGCGGCATGACGGGTGGCGTGGCCGGCGGTGCGGCCGCGGGCGCGGCCATCGGCGGCGTGACAGGGCCGGTGGGCATCGCCGCAGGGGCCGTGATCGGCGCCGCCGTGGGCGCGATGGCGGGCAAGGGGCTGTCCAAGACCGCCGACCTCGCGGCCGAAGATGCCTACTGGCGCGACAACTACAGCGGCCGGCCCTACGCCAGCGGCGGCAGCTACGACGACTACGGCCCCGCCTACATGCACGGCGCGACGGCGTATGGCAAGTACGCCGGCCGCTCGTTCGACGATGTGGAACCAGAGCTGAGCCGTGACTGGAGCAGCGCGCGGGGCCGTTCGTCGCTGGAGTGGGAGCACGCACGCCATGCCTCGCGCGACGCCTGGCAGCGCGTGAGCGATGCCATCGAGCGTGCCGTGCCCGGCGATTCGGACCGCGACGGCAAGTAGCCCGACCTGCATCTAGCCTCCTGCCCGCACCGCGCGGGCTTTTTTTTTCGCCCGGACTTCACACAGGCTTCACACAGCCGCGATCACTTCTCACCCGCTTCGCAGGCGCCGCCGAAAGTTGCCACCGTGCACCGTCGCACAGCCAGCACCCAGCGAAAAGAAAGTGACCGCCACCATGTCCACCAACCGAAGCGCCGCCTGGCGATGGGCCGCCACGATGGCGCTGGCCGTCGTCGCCGCCCTGTCCCACCGGCCTGCCGCCGCGATCGACGCCGGCCCGCGCCAGCAGACCGAGAGCCCCTACTTCTTCGTGCGCGGCGGCCTGCCCGGCGTGGACGCATTGCCGCTCAAGCGCACGGCCGTGGACGTGCAGGTCTCCGGCGTGATCGCCGAGGTGCGCGTCACGCAGCACTACCGCAACGAGGGCCAGCGCGCCATCGAGGCCGACTACGTGTTCCCGGGCTCCACGCGCGCGGCCGTGGGCGGCATGCAGGTGCGCATCGCCGACCGGCTCATCACGGCGCAGATCCGCGAGAAGCAGCAGGCGCGCATCGAATACGCCGCCGCCAGGCAGGAAGGCAAGACCGCCGCGCTGCTGGAGCAACAGCGCCCCAACGTGTTCCAGATGCGCGTGGCCAACATCCTGCCCGGCGACGAGGTGCAGGTGGAGCTGCGCTACACCGAGCTGCTGCTGCCCGAGGCCGGCCGCTATGCGTTCGTCTTCCCCACCGTGGTCGGCCCGCGCTATGCCGGCGCGCCCACGGCCGACGGCCGCAACGCCTGGGCCGCGCAGCCCACGCTGCGCGAGGGCGAGGCGCCTGCCAGCGCGTTCACACTGCAGGCCAGGATCGCCGCGCCGCTGGCGATCCACGACATCCGCTCGCGCACGCATGCCATCGAGGTGCAGCAGTCGGCTGACCAGCCCACGCAGGCCACCATCCAGCTGGCCGATGGCCGCGGCCCTGCGAACAACCGCGACTTCGTGCTCGACTACCGCCTGGCCGGCGACCAGCTCGCCGCGGGCCTGATGCTGTCGCAGGGCCAGGGGCCGGATGCGGAGAACTTCTTCCTCGCGCTCGTGCAACCGCCCAAGGCCGTGGCCGCCACGCAGATCGCGCCGCGCGAATACATCTTCGTGGTCGACATCTCGGGCTCCATGCACGGTTTTCCGCTGGACACGGCCAAGGCCATGCTGCAGCGCCTGATCGGTGGCCTGCGGCCCAGCGACCGCTTCAACGTGCTGCTGTTCTCGGGCAGCAGCCGCATGCTGGCGCCCAAGGCCGTGCCGGCCACGCAGGCCAACATCGAGCGCGCGCTGGCCGCGCTGGGCCAGACCCAGGGCAGCGGCGGCACCGAGCTGATCCCCGCGCTGCGCCGCGTCTACGCCGAGCCCAAGGCGCCCGATGTGTCGCGCAGCATCGTGGTCGTGACCGACGGCTACGTGACGGTCGAGCAGGAAGCCTTCGCGCTCGTGCGCAAGCACCTGGACCAGGCCAACCTGTTCGCGTTCGGCATCGGCTCGTCGGTGAACCGCGCGCTGATCGAAGGCCTGGCCCGCGCCGGCCGCGGCGAGCCCTTCATCATCACGGACCCGGTGCAGGCGCCCGAGCAGGCGGCGCGCTTTCGCCAGATGGTGGAGTCGCCCGTGCTGACCAGCGTGAAGCTGCGCTTCGAGGGACTGGACGTGTACGACCTGGAACCGGCCGTGCAGCCCGATGTGCTGGGCGAGCGCCCGGTGCTGGTGTTCGGCAAGTGGCGCGGCCAGCCGCAAGGCCGTTTGCTGGTGCAAGGCCACACGGCCGCCGGCCCCTGGCAGCAGGCCATCGACGTGCCGGCCATGCCGGACGCGCAAGGCGCTGCCCTGCCCGCACTGTGGGCGCGGCATCGCATCGCGCAGCTGTCCGACCAGGAAGCGCTGGAAGGCGGCGACGCGTTCCGAAGCGCCATCACGCAGCTGGGCCTGCGCTACACGCTGCTCACGCCCTACACCAGCTTCATCGCCGTGGACCAGGTGGTGCGCAACCCCAACCCGGCCGACAGCACCCGCGTGCAGCAGCCGCAGCCGTTGCCACAGGGCGTGAGCGCTTTGGCCGTGGGCGAGACGGCCACCGTGGTCGCCGGAGCCGAGGTGCCGAGCACACCGGAGCCCGAGACGCTGGGCGCCGTGCTGCTGGTGCTGTCGATGCTGGCCATGCTGCATCGGCGGGCTCGGCGGGCCAAGGCCGGGAGGTTCACGGCATGAACTCGCACACCTTGGTTCGCAACCCGCGCTTCGTGCGCTGGGGCATTGCCATCGATCGGCTGCCGTCCTGGAGCTGGATGGCTCTGCAGGCCCTGGCCCTGCTGCCGGCCTGGGCCTGGATGGCACGCCGGCTGGCCGATGGGTCGGACGACCCGCTGGGCCTCCTGGCACTGGCCGGCCTGGCGCTGCTGGTGGGCGTGCACCGCCGCAGCCTGCGCGCCTCGCCCGCCCTCGCATGGCTGGGCGCGGCGCTGCTGCTGACGCTGGCCGCCACCGTGGCGCGCGGCCCCATCGCCCCGCTGCTCGCCAGCCTGCTGGCCGTGCTGGCATTGGCGGCGGGGCTGCTGGCCTTTCTGCCACGCCAGGTGGCGGCCACGCCGGTGCTGGGCCTGGCCGTGCTGGCGCTGCCGCTGCTGTCGTCGCTGCAGTTCTATGCCGGCTACCCGCTGCGCGTGCTGACGGCCGAGGCTTCGCGCTGGCTGCTGGCACCGGCCTTCGAGGTCTGGCGCCAGGGCAGCACCCTGCTGGTCGACGGCCGGCTGGTGATCGTGGACGCGCCCTGCTCCGGCGTGCAGATGGTCTGGCTGGGCTACTTCACGGCCTGCGCCGTGGCACTGTGGGCGCGGCATGCGGACCGCACGGTGCTGGCGCGCCTGCCGGGCGTGGGCCTGGCGGTGCTGGCCGGCAACATCGTGCGCAACAGCCTGCTGGTGGCGGCCGAAGGCGCGGGCCGGCCGCTGCCGGCCTGGGGCCACGAGGCGCTGGGCCTGGCCGTGCTGGCCGCCGTGTGCGGCGCCATCGCCTGGTGGATGGCGCGGCCGGTCCGTTCTTCCTGCACCTTCACCCCGGGAGCCCGCCATGCCCACGCGGCTTGAAACCCTGTTCGCCAACCGCTTCGTGCAGCGCGTGCTGCACAAGACGGCCTTCGCCGCCGCGCTGGGCCTGTGCGCCGTGTGGTCGCTGGCCCAGGCCCTGTGGCCTGCCGACGCGCAGCCCACCCACGCGGCGGCCTGGGAATGGCCCACGCAATGGGACGGCGCCGCGCTGCGCCCGCTGGCCCTGAGCCCTGTCGAGCAGCGCTTCGCACGCCAATTCCCCGGGCAACTTGCGCGCCTGACCGACGAGCGCCATGTGCTCGTGATGCGCCATGTCAACGCGCCCACCCGCATGCTGCACCCGGCCGTGGACTGCTACCGCGCGCTGGGCTACCGCATCGACGACATCCGGCTCGAAGACGACGCGCAGCAGCGCCGCTGGCGCTGCTTCGTCGCCACGCGGGCGGGCGCTGCGCCACTACGCGTTTGCGAGCGCATCACCGATGCGCAAGGCCAGGCTTTCACCGACACCTCGGCCTGGTACTGGGCCGCGCTGGGCGACCAGTCCACCGGCCCCTGGCTGGCCGTGACCACTGCCGTGCCGCTGGCGCGCGGAGCGCTTCCGTGACCCGGCCCCGCGCGCTGTGCCTGCTGCTGGCCTGCGTGCTCGCACTGCCACTCACGGCGCTGCTGGCCGGCGCGCTGGTGGTGCGCGCGCTGGCGCCGCAGCCCGGCGAATGGGCGGCGCCGCTGCGCATCGGCCCGTGGTCGACCCAGGTCGGCGTGCTGCAGGTCTTGCGCGTGGCAACCGCACCGCCGTTCGCGTACTGGCTCGACGGCCTGCGCCTGCAGACGCGCTGGGGCCCCGTGCGGCTGCAATGGATGGCGGCCGACCGCAGCCTGCACCTGCAGTGCGCGCCTTGCCGCGTGCGGGTGCCGGCACTGGGCAGCGACCCGGTGCAGGTCCCGCAACTCGACCTGGCCGTGTTCCGCGACTTCGAGCAGTTGCACGGCACGCTGCGCGCCAGCACCGGCGCGGCCGACGGCTCGCGGCTGCAGGCCTGGTTCAGCGGCCGGCTGCAGGGCGGCGGCGTGGCCTTGCGCGCCCACCTGCCCGACACCTCCATCGCCGACGCCTACGCCGTGCTGGCCCCGCAACTGCCCGAGCTGCGCCAGGCACGCATCACGGGCACCGTCGCGCTGCAGGCCCGTTGGGACTTGCCGGCCGGCGCGCTGCGCCTGGTGCCGCAGGTCGAGGGGTTCACGGTGCAAGGCCTGGGCACCGAGGTGCTGGCCCACGCGGCCTCCAGCTGTGGGCCGGCAAGCGGGCTGCGCCGTAGCGACTGGCTGGCGCGCGCCGTGCTGGCGGCCGAGGACCAGCGCTTCTTCGAACACCCGGGCTACGACCTGCGCGAGCTGCAGGCCGCGCTGCACGCCAACCGGTCCGCCGGCGAGGTGCAGCGCGGCGGCAGCACGCTGACGCAGCAGCTGGCCAAGCGCCTCGTGACCGGCGATGAACGCAGCGCCAGCCGCAAGCTGCGCGAGCTGCTCTACGCCGTGGAGATGGAGCAGACGCTGGGCAAGGCCCGCATCCTGCAGCTGTACCTGGACAACGCGCCCTGGGGCGGCGGCGTGTGCGGCGCCGAAGCCGCGGCGCAACACCACTTCGGGCGCGGCGCGCGGCGGCTGGCGCCGGCGCAGGCCGTGTGGCTGGCGGCCATGCTGCACAACCCCGAGGCCGAATCCCGCCGGCGGGCGGCCCAGGACGATGCCGCTCTGGCGCGCGCCGGCTGGGTGGCCCAGGGCTTGCGCGGGGGCACGCGCGAACGCGAACGCGCCGCCCTGCGGCAGGCCTTGCCGGCGACGCAGCCCCACTGATCACGATCAGGCCCGCCGCATCCGCGCCGCCGCCCGGTGCAGCCCGAACATCACCACCGCCCGCGCCCCCACCACGCAGGCACGGCCGGCCCACGACCAGGACGCGGACGATGAGCGGATGGCCGGCTTGGCCACGCAGCTTGCACGCAAAGACTGCCCCAAGGCACGGTGGACACGTCACAATCCGGCGCCGGCTGCCCGGCGCCGAATCCCCCGCATCGCCAGCCGAATCACCATGGACGCCACCAGCCCACTGCCCGTCATCGCCGTGACGCTTGTCGCGTACGCAACGTGCGCGGCCATTCGTCGGCTGGGCCCGCCGCTGCCGAGCGCCAACCGCTTCGAAACGATCGACGGATTGCGCGGCTACCTGGCGCTGTTCGTGTTCCTGCACCATGCGTGCATCTGGTACTTCTATGTCCGCACCGGCCAGTGGCGTGTGCCGCCTTCCCACCTGTACACGCATCTGGGGCAGAGCGGCGTGGCGGTGTTCTTCATGATCACCGGCCTGCTGTTCTACGCCAAGGTCCTGGACGCGGCGACGAGGCCCATCGACTGGACGCGGCTGTACGTCGGGCGCCTGCTGCGGCTGGCGCCGCTCTACTTCGCAACCATCGCGCTCGTGCTGCTGCTGGTGATGCACGCCTCGCACTGGACCTTGCACGAACCCGTCGCCAAGCTGGCCAGCAACACCGCTCGGTGGCTGACGTTCACGGTGCTCGGCAGCCCCGACATCAACCGCTTGAGCGGCACCGGCCTGCTGACGGCCGGGGTGACCTGGTCTCTGCCCTACGAATGGTTCTTCTACCTGGCACTGCCCGTGATCGCGCTGCTGGCCGGGCGGCGCGCTCCGTGGCCCGCGCTCGTGCTGTCGCTCGTGTCGCTCCTGGGCTTGTTGAAGTGGCAGCCGGTCCTGCTCCACCTGTGCGCCTTCGGCGGTGGTATGGCGGCGGCGGTACT
Source organism: Pseudorhodoferax sp. Leaf267 (assembly GCF_001422405.1). GTDB lineage: Bacteria > Pseudomonadota > Gammaproteobacteria > Burkholderiales > Burkholderiaceae_C > Pseudorhodoferax. The sequence continues at coordinate 12,213 of NZ_LMMV01000025.1, read as the reverse complement.
GGTCCGGCAACAGGCGTTCGTGGCACTGTGCCGGCACCGGCTCACGTCGTGCGTGGTGGTCGGGCTGCTGGCGGCGGTGGTGGTGCTCTTCCCCAACGCCTACACACCGTCCGCGATGCTGCTGCTGGCGTGCGCCTTCGTCCTGATCGCCGGCGGGTGTGCGGTCTTCGGGCTGCTGCGCCTGCCGACGTCGCGGCTGCTGGGCGAGATGACCTACAGCATCTACCTGCTGCATGGGCTCATGCTTTTTCTCGCGTTCCAGATGCTGCGGGCCCCCGACGGTGCGCGGCAACTTTCCGCCGTGGCGCACTGGGGCACGGTGCTCGCGCTGACGCCCGTGCTGGTCGTGGCCTGCTACGGCACGTTCCGCTGCATCGAGCAACCCGCCATGCAGAAGGCGGGCCCCCTGACGGCCGCCATCCGATCGCTGGCCGCGAGGGCCGCGGGCCGCGACAGGCTGGCCCGGCCCTGACGGACCTTCACGTCCCTTCGAATTGCGCCCCCGGCGTCAACGGCGCATGCCGATAACTCGCCGGCGTGCGGCTCAGCTTCACCGGCGACCCCAGCCCGCGATAGCCGCCCTCCAGCTCCACCACCATGCCGCGGTGCACCGTGTGCGGATGCGTGAGCGCGGCGTCCACGGGCAGCACGGGGGCGGCCGGCACGCCGGCGGCCATGAGGTCGTCGACGAGCTGGCGGCCGTCGAGGCCGGCCATGGCGGCTTGCAGCTTGTCCTTGAGCGCGTCGCGGTGGACCGAGCGCCCGCCGGCTTCGCGGTAGTCAGGGTTCTCGGCCAGTTCGGGCACGCCCACCACGCGGCAGAAGGCGGCGAACTGGCGGTCGTTGCCCACGGCCAGGAAGATCGGGTCGGTGCCGGTGGCGAGCGCGTCGTAGGGGTAGATGTTGGGGTGCGCATTGCCGGTGCGGCGCGGCGCGCGGCCGTCCATGAACCAGTTGGCCGCGTGCGGGTGCAGCAGCGACAGGCCGCTGTCGTACAGCGCGGCCTCGACGAACTGGCCCTTGCCGCTTTTGTGGCGCTCCTGCAGCGCCAGCAGCACGCCGATCACGGCGTTCAGCCCGGTCACCATGTCGACCACCGGCAGGCCCACGCGCAGCGGGCCGCCATCGGCCTCGCCGTTCACGCTCATGATGCCGGTCATGGCCTGCACGGCGGCGTCGTAGCCGGGTAGTGCGCCCAGCGGGCCATCGGATCCGAAGCCGGAGACGCGGGCCCAGATCAGCCGCGGGAACTGCTGCGACAGCTGCGCGTAGCCAATGCCCCAGCGCTCCATGGTGCCGCTTTTGAAGTTCTCCACCAGCACGTCGGCCTGCGCCACCAGCGCCAACAGCTTCTCGCGGTCCTCGGGCGTGGTCAGGTCCAGGTGCTGGATGCGCTTGTTGCGGTTCAGGCCGTGGTAGTAGGACGCCACGCCCTCGCGGAACGGCGGCCCCCAGGTGCGCGTGTCGTCGCCGCCGGGCGGCTCGACCTTGAGCACGTCGGCGCCGTGGTCGCCCAGGATCTGGCCGCAGTACGGGCCGCCGAGGATGCGCGAGAGGTCGAGCACGCGAATGCCCGCGAGCGCGCCGGGGGTAGTGGTCATGGGGTTCTCCGGGGAAAGGTCAGGCCGGTGGCTGCCGCTCGACGAGCTTGAACGTGCCGGTGGCCAGCGTGAGCAGGTTGCCATCGGCATCGTGCGCCTCGCCACGCACGAAGCACAGCGACTTGCCGCGCCGCTCGCAGCGGGCCGTGGCCACCACGTCGCCACGCGTGCCGGCCACGTAGTGCAGCGACATGTCGACCGTGATGACGCCGAAGCGCGCAGGCTCGTGGGCGCGCGCGGCGCACGACAGCACGCAGTCCATCAGCACCGCGAACGCGCCGCCGTGCACGTCGCCGCGGCTGTTGGTGTGGAGCGGGTTGGCCGGCATCAACACCGTGGCCTGGTCATCGCCGATGCGCACGCCCTGCAGGCCAAAGGCCTGGACCATGGGCATGCGCAGGCTGAACAGGGTGTCGGGGGCTTCGTTGCTGAAAAAAGTCATCTGGCGGGAAGTAGAAAACGAACGAATCCGCAGGGTAACCGAGTGCCGCGGCCGCTCAATCGAGCTGCGCGCCGGACTGCTTGACCACGCCGGCCCAGCTGGCTTTCTGCGCCACGATGAACCGGGCGAGTTGCGCCGGCGCATGGTCGGGTGCGCTCTCCAGGCCCTGGGCAGCGAACAGCTCCTTGACCTTGGGGCTGGCCAGCACCTCGACGAAGGCCTGGTTGAGCTTGGCGATGCGCTCGGGCGGCGTGCCGGCGGGCGCCACGATGCCGAAGAACACGCTCACGTCGTAGCCCGGTACGCCCTGCTCGGCGATGGTGGGCAGCTGCGGCAGCGCCTGCGAGCGCGTGGCCGTGGCGATGCCCAGCGCGCGCAGCTTGCCGGCCTTCACATAGGGCAGTGCGGTCAGCACGTCGGTGAAGCTCATCGCCACCTGGCCGCCCAGCAGGTCGTTGAGCGCCGGGCCCGTGCCCTTGTAGGGAATGTGCTGCAGGTCCACGCCGGCCTTCTCGTTGAACAGCACGCCGGCCAGGTGCGACGAAGCGCCGTTGCCCGACGAGGCGTAGCTGAGCTTGCCGGGGTTGGCCTTGGCATAGGCGACGAGTTCCTTCACGTCCTTGGCCGGCACGCCGGGGTGCACGACCAGGATGTTGGGCAGATGGCCGACCTGGATCACGGGCGCAAAGCTCTTGACCGGGTCGTAGGTGGACTTGCGGTACAGGCTGGCGTTGATGGCCAGCGGGCCCGAGGTGCCGAACAGCAGGGTCTGGCCGTCGGCCGGCGCGCGCGCCACGAAGTCGGCACCGATGTTGCCGCCCGCGCCGGCACGGTTCTCCACGATCATGGGCTGGCCGAGCTTGTCCTTCATCTCGGCGGCCAGCGTGCGGGCCATGGCGTCGGTGGGGCCGCCGGGCGGGAAGGGCACGACCAGCATGACGGGCTTGTCGGGGAAGGACTGGGCCTGGGCGGCGGGCATGGCGGCGAGCAGCGCGGCGGTCAGCAGGGTGGCGAGGATGCGCATGGGGTCTCCAGATTCAAACGGGTGGGGTTCTTGCTCCCTCTCCCCCTGGGAGAGGGTTGGGGTGAGGGCTCTGCGGCCCCTGGATGTTCAAGTCGTCTCAGGCGCAAGCCGGCACGGCGCTGGCCGCCAACGCCCAGTCCGCCGGGATGTCGCCCACCGCCAGCGGGTCGCGCGGCAGCACGCGGTGCAGCAGCACCAGCTGGGCCCAGCGCAGCCGGTCGGCCGAGCCGCTGCGCTGCGCCTCGTGGGCCATGGCGATGGCGCTCACGCAGTGGTACAGGCCCGATGCAGCCTGGCGCGCCAACACGTGGCCACCGTCAGCCGCAGCCGTCTGAGCGAGCGCGGCAGCCCGGTCCAGCGCGCCCTGCAGTGCCTGCGCGAAGGCCGGCGCCAGGCCGGCGTCGCCCAGCAGCGCCTCGAAGTGCTGCTGCAGCACGGCCAGCGCGCCTTCGCGCTGGATGGCGCGGACCACGTCGAGCGCCACGATGTTGCTGGTGCCTTCCCAGATCGAGCCCAGGTGCGCGTCGCGCACGAGGCGCGGGTCGGCCCATTCCTCGATGTAGCCGCAGCCGCCGCGCACCTCCATGGCGTCGCCCGTGACCTTGCGCGCATCGCGGCAGGCGCGGAACTTGATGAGCGGCGTGAGGATGCGCAGCAGCGGGTAGGCGCCCTCTTCGCCCGCGTCCGAACGCGCCAGCGCCAGCGCGGTCTGGAACACCATGCTGCGCGCCTGCTCGGACGGCAGGCGCAGCTTGTCGAGCTGCCGCTGCATGAGCGGCATGTCGGCCAGGCGCCTGCCGAAGGCCTGGCGCTGGCTGGCGATGTACTCGGCCTCGGCCACGGCGCGGCGCATCAGGCCGGCGGCGCGCACGCCGTTGGACAGCCGCGAGTTGTTGACCATGTCGGCCATCTGCACGAAGCCGCGGCCGCGCTCGCCCACCAGGTAGGCCACCGCGCCCTCGAGCGTGATCTCGCCCGAGGCCATGGAGCGCGTACCCAGCTTGTGCTTGAGCCGCACGATGCGGTAGTGGTTCAGCCGGCCGTCGTCGAGCCGGCGCGGCAGCAGGAACAGCGAGACGCCCTTGATGCCGGCCGGCGCATCGTCGGGCCGGGCCAGCACCATCGCGAAATCGGCGTCGGGGTTGGAGCAGAACCACTTGTCGCCGGTCAGCGCCCAGCTGCCGTCGGCCAGCGGCGTGGCGCGCGTCTGCGTGGCGGCGATGTCGGAGCCGGCCGCCTGCTCGGTCATGAACATCGCGCCCTGGGCCAGTTCGTCGAAATCCAGCGAGGTCAGGCGCGGCAGGTAGCGGGCCACGAGCTCGACGTCGCCGAATTTCTTGAGTGTGCGCGTGAGCGAATCGGTCATCGAGACCGGGCAGCACAGGCCGAACTCGGCCTGCACGAAGAGGTAGGTCAGCACGTACTTGACGAGTGGCGGCATCTTGCCTTGCCAGCCCAGCGTCTCGTCGCGGTGCGACATGGCGCCCAGGCCGAATTCGCTGAGCGCCAGGCGCTCCATCTCCACGTAGGCCGGGTGCTTGACGATGCGCTGCTCGTCCAGCCCGGTGCGCGTGCGCGATTCGAGCACCGGGGGGTTGTGGTCGGCGACGCCGGCCAGCTCGTCCAGCCGGCTGCCAGCCAATGCGCCCAGGCGCTCGAAGTGGGGCTGCATGTGGCGGCGCAGCGCGTCAGGCAGGTACAGCGCCAGCAGGCCCTGCAGTTCCAGGTCGGTGGTGAACAGGTTCTGGCCGTGGCGGTCCGGGATCGGATGGGCGGCGGGGGCGTGGCTCATGCGGGTCTCCTGCGTGCAAGGCTCGGGGGAAAACGCGATGGTGCTGCCGGCAACGATGCGTGTCCAATATCGTTCATGACTTGATCGATAGGGAATTCGTATCCATGGAACTGCGCCACCTGCGCTATTTCTCGGTGCTGGCCGACGAGCTGCACTTCGGCCACGCGGCCCAGCGGCTGGCGATCTCGCAGCCGCCGCTGTCGGTGGCGATCCGTCAGCTGGAAGACGCCGTGGGCGCGCGGCTGTTCGAGCGCAACAGCAAGGGCGTGCGGCTCACGCCGGCCGGCCAGGCGCTGCGCGCATCGGCACGCCGGCTGCTGCGCCAGGCCGAGGAGGCCGCGCTGGAGGCGCGAGACGTGGCCGCGGGCTCGGCCGGGCGGCTGCGCATCGGCTTCGTCGGTGCCATGCTGTACCGCGGCATGCCGCAGGCACTGCGCGCGTTCCAGGCCCGGCACGCGGGCGTGCGCATCAGCCTCATGGAATTGAACTCGGCCGAACAGATCACCGACCTGCTGCACGACCGGCTGGACCTGGGCTTCATGCACACGGCGCGCCTGCCGGGAGACCTGCAGGCCCGGCTGCTGCTCAGCGAGTCCTTCGTTGCCTGCCTGCCGCAGGGCCATGCGCTGGCGGCGGGCAAGCGGCTCGCGCCCGCCACGCTGCGCGATGAACCCTTCGTGCTGTTCTCGCGCGCCGCCTCGCCCGACTACCACGAGCGCATCCTGGCGATCTGCGCGCAGGCCGGCTTCCTGCCCGAGGTGCGCCACGAGGTGCGGCACTGGCTGGCCGTGGTGTCCATGGTGGCGCAGGGCCTGGGGGTGGGGCTGGTGCCGCAGGCCATGCAGCGCTGCGCCCTGCAGGGCGTGGTCTTTCGGCCGCTGGCGGGCGTGGCGGCGCAGTCCGAGGCCTATGGCGTGTGGCGCGCGGACGTGCACAACGTGCTGGTCGAGGGCCTGCTGCACCACATGGCAGCGGCCGTGGCGCCGTAAAGCCCGCACGCGCCCGCTGCGCGGTCTGCGACAAATGGCACACACCCGCGCCCTACGCACGCGCAGGCCGCGCAACTGCCAAGAGCTCGCTGGCCTGCGCGCGCCAGACTCGCTACCGTACGCGCGCCGGCATCTCCCATGTGCCACGCCAGCACCGATCCATCTCCATGATCCGCATCCAGTTCATGCCCGCCGGGACGACCACCGGCATCGCGCGCTTTTACCTGCAGGACGACGCAGCGCCCATGAGCGACTACCAACTGGTCTGCACGCTCAACTGGGAGAGCCCGAATGTGGTCTGGGTCCACGGCCTCATGGGCCGCGGTTCGCGCAAGCTGTGGCGCGATTTCGCAGCCAAGTTGCACGAGGTGGGCGTGGAGCAGATCCGCGCCACCCGCGCCGAGGGCCGGGTGCTGCCGCGCGCCCGGCCGCACCCGGACGGCAACGGCCTGGTGATGCATTTGAAAGACCTGATCGACCAACCGGTGGACAGCGGTTTCGTGACGCTGTGGCGCCGCTGCACAGTCTGCGTGCAACCACGCGTAAGCATTGGATCGGGCGCCTTACCAACGCGTGACACTGTACAAACAACCAGTTAATATGACTGCCAAGCGGCCGCTGGTGGCCACTTTTTTGGACGCTCCACGCACCTGCCATGACTTCGGCCGCCGTTCCCGCCATCGCCCAGATCGCCGCCAGTGCCCCGGCGCCGGCCGGTGGGTCGCAGGTGTTTTTCGGCTGGCTCAGCCTGCCGCTGCTGACGGCCATGATCCTGGCCTGCTCGGCCACCGTGGCCTTCGTGGGCCTGTCGTTCACGCTGCTGGCCTCGCGTGCCGATACCTTCCGCAACCTGCGCGTGGGCTTCAACGCGCTGCGCGCGTCCATGCCCGCGCGCTTCTGGACGCTGACCGAGATGCCCGAGCCAGCGCAGTTCGCCTACCTGGTGAAGTACTGGCAATACGCGTTCGACGAGTGGATCATCACGCGCGAGCTCAACCCCATCGTGTTCGGCCGCTTGTGGCGCGCCTACTACCGGGACGTGATCCGCGTCTCGTGCAAAAGCCCGGTGATGGTGGCCGCGCTGTTCCAGGCGGCCGAAGGGGCCACGGCGCCGGTGGACCACAAGTTCATCGCGCTGGTGCTGGGGCCGCGCTTCACCGAGCCCAGGGTGCTGGCGCGCGCCAAGGAGCTGGCGCGGCAGCACCAGATCGCGGTGCCGGCCGGCTGCCCGTAGCAGGTGTTCAGCGCCGCGCCACGCCGGGCAGCACGCACAGCATCTCGTACAGCAGGTTGGCCGCCAGCTGCGCCGTGTTGCCGCTCTGGTCGTAGGGCGGCGACACCTCCACGAGGTCGCCGCCGACCAGTTGCAGCCCCTGGCAGCCGCGCACGATCTCCAGTGCCTGGATGCTCGTGAGCCCGCCCACCTCGGGCGTGCCGGTGCCGGGCGCCCAGGCCGGGTCGATGCCGTCGATGTCGAACGTGAGGTAGACCGGCTCGCTGCCCAGCTGCGCGCGCACCTCGAGCCCACCACCGGCGCCTGGCGGCGCTGCTGCAGCAGGCCATCCTGTCGGGCCGGCTGGCCAGCGGCGTGAAGCTGCCCTCCTCGCGCGCGCTCGGCGCCGACCTGGGCATCGCCCGCAACACGGTGACCCAGGTCTACGAGCAGTTGCTGGGCGAGGGCTATGTGCACGCGCAGACCGGCAGCGGCACCTACGTGGCCGACACCAGCCCGCACGGCGTGCTGGACGGCGGCGCGCGGCCGGGCCGGCGCGCGCTGCGCGACCACCAGCGCCTGTCGCGGCGCGGGCGCCGCACCATCGAGATGGCCGGCGTCGGCAAGCGGCAATGGGGCGCCTTCATGCCCGGCGTGCCGGACGTGACCGAGTTCCCGCTCAAGACCTGGAACCGGCTGCAGAACCGCATGTGCAAGCAGATCCGGCCCGAGCTCATGACCTATGCGCCCGGCGGCGGCTACCGGCCGCTGCGCCGCGCGCTGGCCGACTACCTGCGCGTGACGCGCGCCGCTCATTGCCAGCCCGAGCAGGTGATCGTGACCACCGGCATCCACCAGTCGGTGGACCTGGCGATCCGGCTGCTGTGCGACGTGGGCGACGAGGTCTGGGTTGAGGAGCCCTGTTACTGGGGCATCCGCAACCTGCTGCTGTCCTCGGGGCTGAAGCTGGTGCCGATCCCGGTGGACGCCGAGGGCATGAACCCAGGGCCGCGCCAGCGCGCGCGGCCACCGCGGCTCATCATCTGCACGCCCTCGCACCAGCGCAGCCTGTACGCCGAGCGGCGCGCGCTGCTGCTGGCCCAGGTGCGCGCGCGCTACGGCGAGCGCCTGCCGGTGCTGGGCGGCGAATCGGGACTGCACATGGTGCTGGCGCTGCCGCACCTGAAGGACGACCTGGCCGTGGCCCAGGCAGCCCTGGAAAGCGGCGTGCTGGTGCGCGCGCTCAGCGGCTACTACAGCAGCGCGCGGGCTGCGCGCAACGGCCTGCTGCTGGGCTATGCCAGCGTGCCGCCCGCGCAGATCGGGCCGGCGTTCGAGACCCTGGCGCAGGTGATCGACGGGTTCGGCTGACGCTTCCACCGGTAGTATTCACGAAATACTTGGGGTGTCGCAACAAAGTGTTCGCATACACTTTTGGCCGCTTTGCCCGCCGCAGCCCTATGCTTTCCCTCCCAATCCCCTCGCAGATCCAGCGCCTGCTCACCGACACCACGCGCTTGTACCGCCTGCAAGGCGATGGATCGCTGGACGCGCTGCTCGTCCAGGCCTGGAGCCTGCAAGAGGCGCTGGACACGCCCTGGCGGCTGCAGCTCATCACCCTGTCCACGCAGGTCGGCCTGGACCCGCACGCCATGCTCGGCCAGCCGCTGCAGCTGCACACCCGGCTGGCCGATGGCAGCGAGTTCGCGCGCGGTGGCCTGGTCACCGAGGCCCGCGCCGAGAGCGCCGACGGCGGCTTCGCGCGCTACTGCCTAACGGTGGAGCCCTGGCTGGCCCTGCTCGCCCATACCACGCGCAGCCAGGTCTGGCAGGAGCGCAGCGTCACCGAGATCGTCGAAAGCCTGTTCGCGCTGTACCCGCTAGCCACGTGGCGCTGGTCGCCTTGCGTGGCCCAGCACCTCGCCACGAGCACCAACGCCGGCCTGCGCAGCTACACCGTGCAGTACCGCGAGAGCGACCTGGCCTTCCTGACCCGCCTGCTCGCGCGCGAAGGCATCTGCATGCGCGTGGCACCCGACGGCACGCTGGTGCTGCTGGCCGACAGCGTCTCGCGCGAGGCCTGTGAGCAAGACGTCGTCAGCGCCAGTGCCCTGGGCGGCGCAGGCGTGCGCTACCACGCCAGCGGGGCGCAGGAGCACCAGGACGCCATCCAGGCCTTCGGCGCCACGCGCACGCTGCCCTCGGCCAGCACCACCGTGCTGAGCTGGGACTACCAGGCCAAGCGCGCCGTGGCCGCCGAGGTCCCCACGGCGCACGCCTGGGGCGGCGCCAACGCCCCGGCGCTTCAGGACTACGCGCTGCCCGGCGCCTATGCCCACGCAGACACCGAGCAGGCCGCGCGCGCGGCCCTGCTGCAACGCCAGTCGGTCGAGGCGCGCCACAAGACCTGGCAGGGCCGCAGCACCGTGCGCAGCTTCACGGCCGGCCACTGGTTCCAGCTGACCGAGAGCGATATGGACGCCCTGGACGCCCTGGGCCAGTCCGAAGAGGACAAGCGCTTCGTGCTCACCGCCGTCACCCACGCGGGCCTGAACAACCTGCCGCAGAGCCTGGCCGAGCAGGTCGTGCAGCAACTAGGCCACGCCGATGTCGGCGAGGGCCTGCCGGCCGCCCTCATCGCCCAGGCCCGCGCCACCGGCTACGGCAACACCTTCGAGGCCATCCGTGCCCAGGTGCCCTGGCGCCCGCAGCCCGCACCGCCGCGCGAGTACCCCGGCATGCTCACCGCCACCGTGGTCGGCCCGCAAGGGGAAACCCAGGCCAGCGGCGCCGAGGAGATCCACATGGACCGCCTGGGCCGCATCCGCATCCGCTTTGACTTCCAGACGCTGACCCAGGGCCCGCACACCAGCAGCGCCAGCAGCTGGGTGCGCGTGCTGCAGCGCTGGGCCGGTGCCGCCATGGGCACCCAGGCCAGCGGCGCCGAGGAGATCCACATGGACCGCCTGGGCCGCATCCGCATCCGCTTTGACTTCCAGACGCTGACCCAGGGCCCGCACACCAGCAGCGCCAGCAGCTGGGTGCGSGTGCTGCAGCGCTGGGCCGGTGCCGCCATGGGCAGCCAGTTCATCCCGCGCATCGGCCAGGAGGTGCTGGTGGACTTCTTCGAGGGCGACATCGARCGCCCCATGGTGGTGGGCGCGCTGTACAACGGCCAGGGCGAGGCCGGGCGCCGGCCCACGCCGGGCGGGCAGGCTGCGCAGGACGATCTGTCCCCGCTGGCCTCAAGCGGCGACCACCGCCCCGGCGCGCAGGGCAACCTCGCGGGCGGSCACAGCCCGGCCTGGCACGGTGCSGGSGCCGGCGCCGTCGAGGCCGGCGGCCAGGCCAACGCCGCCGCGCTGTCGGGCATCAAGACCAAGGAGTACGGCGGCTGGGGCTACAACCAGCTGGTCTTCGACGACAGCGACCAGCAGCTCAGAACCCAGCTGGCCACCAGCCAGTACGACACCCAGCTGAACCTGGGCCACCTGATCCACCAGGCCTGGGCTTTGAGCTGCGCACCGGGGCCTACGGGGCCGTGCGCGCCGGCCAGGGGGTGTTGATCAGCAGCTATGGCACGCAGCCGGGCGAGCCGGCCGGCGACAACGCACCGGGCATCGCGCTGCAGGGCCAGCTGGCGAACCTCATCAAGACCTTCAGCCAGGCCGCCAGGACGCACCAGACGGTGCAGCTGGCCGACGCCATCGGCAGCACGCAGGCGGGCACGGCTCAACAAGCCGAGGAACTGCGCCGGCGCGGTTGGGGTGAAGTCGGCGCGATGAGCTATGCGCCGTTTCTCGTGTGGCTGGAGAACGCCCTGAACGACGTCGACGATCCACATGCGGGCTTGCGGGTTCCAACGCGATCAAGCGCATTGCTCCATTTGGAAGCGAAGGCAACTACGCGCACCATTTGCAACAGCACGCGGCGAAACTGAGGAATGCCAAGCACGAGACGGAGGGCTCGCTGTTGAAGTCTGTCGGCAAGTTCGAGGACGGGCGGCAGATGGTGTTTGTGTCCCGACCGGAGGCAAATGACACGTTCACATACCTGGTCGAGTCATTTGTTCATGCTCCGGGTGCGGGATGGCACATTTCACACCGAGTTGCAAGCGAAGATCAGCTCACAGTTGTGCAACAAGTGGGTGAGATCGCCCAAGCCCTCAGCTACCGCGAACCTGCAGCCATCCCGACCACTCCCGGGGCCTGCCTGGCCGATGGCCTGCTGAACCGAACACCGCTTGAAGTGGAGTCGTTCCAAGGCGGCGCCCGTATTGAAGCGCTGTCCTGGAGCCTGAGCTTCAGTTCCGAGACCTCCGGTCCGCGCGACAACAAGCTGCACTCGGACCTGTTCAGGCGTGTCGATCGGGCCATCGACATGGCGGGAGCAGGATCGGGCATTCGGAAGCTGCGCCGCGCTGAAGTTTCAGCGGATGGCCGTACCGGGCAGGAATACGTCGGCTTGTACCCGAGCGACGAGGCCGTCATCCTGGACGCGAAGCTGGAGCTGTACGGCAATGCCAAGCCGCAGTTGCCCACCATCAAGCTGCTTATGGAAACCGGCTGGCCAATCAACAAGCACCCCGAAGACCCACGCCGCTTTCTGAGCCAGGAGGAGGCGCTGGCGGTTTGGGATGCAGTTGTCAAAAGCATTCGCCCAAGACCCGGGGCGTTCTGACCCACCCTGCGCTGCTGTGCCATCAAGGGAAGTCTGCGCGCAGACTGGGCAACGGCCACCGTTACAACTGCGCAAGCCCACGGCCGGCCAGTGACTTCGGTGCCGGCACGCGGGTGTTGCCCGCGGTCACCACCACGACGCTCAGCTGGGACTCCAAGGCCGAGCGCGCCGCCACGCTGGCCCAGCAGGCCATCGAGGCGCGCCACAAGCGCTGGCAGGGCCGCGCCAGGGTGCGCACCTTCACCGCAGGCCAGTGGTTCCAGCTCGCCGGCAGCGATCTGCAGGCCCTCGATGCCACCGTGGTCGGCCCGGACGGCCTGACCCAGGCCAGCGGCGCCGAGGAGATCCACATGGACCGCCTGGGCCGCATCCGCATCCGCTTTGACTTCCAGACGCTGACCCAGGGCCCGCACACCAGCAGCGCCAGCAGCTGGGTGCGGGTGCTGCAGCGCTGGGCCGGTGCCGCCATGGG
>NZ_LMMV01000024.1 GCF_001422405.1 Pseudorhodoferax sp. Leaf267 | reverse complement strand
CTTTCGGTGAAGGTGTCGGATCCGCGCATGCCGCATTGTCCTGCGCGCTACCGCTTGCGGATCAGGACACGCGGCAGGGACCTCGGTATTTCAGCAGCCTGCTAGGCCGAAGCGGCCCGGTGCCGCGACCGGGCGCGCCTACGGAGAAGGGCGCTTCTTGAACACGACGTGTCGCGCCAGCGCGTAGTTGACGACGAGGCCCGCCACGCTGCCGACAGCCACGCCCAGCAAGGGTGCCTGGCGGCTGGCGCTCCACTGCAGCACCAGCGAGTAGGCCAGGTAGTTCACCGCCCCGCCGCCCAGCATGGACAGCAGGTAGCGCAGGTATTCCCGCCCCACCGCAGCGCGGGATGTCGCCTCGGCCGCTCCGGCGGCGAAGGTGTGTCGCCGGTTCAGCACCCAGGTGAACGTGGCCGCGCACAGGAACGACAGCACGCGTGCGCCATACCAGCCCAGCACGAGCGCCAACGCATACAGCACGGCCACGTCGACCAGGAAACCGAGCGCGCCGACGATGCAGAACCTGGCGAACGCGCCGCCGGCCAGATTCATGGGCGCGCCCCGCCACGCGGCAGCGCCGGGACCGAGAGGTAGAACAGGCGCTTGGCTTCGCGCCGCCCCGTCGTGACCGTGTTCAGGATCGCGCCGCACACCAGCGACAGCATGGCGCACAGCATCATGCCGGTGGCCAGGATGGCAGTCGGCAGGCGCGGCACCAGTCCGGTCTGCGAATAGGTGATGGCCAGCGGCACGCTGATGCCGACGGCCAGCAACGCCGTGAGCGCGGCCACCATCGAGAAAAATGCAAGCGGGCGCTCGGCGATGAACAGTTTCATGATGGTCTTGAGGATGCGCCAGCCGTCGCGGTAGGTGGACAGCTTGCTCGTGGAGCCCTCGGGGCGCGCGCGGTAGGCCACCGGCGCCTCGGCATACGGCATGCGCAACTCCAGCGCGTGGACGGTCAGCTCGGTCTCGATCTCGAAGCCGTGCGAGATGGCCGGGAACGACTTGACGTAGCGCCGCGAGAACACGCGGTAGCCGGACAGCATGTCGGTGAACATGCCGCCGAAGATGCCGGCCACGGACTGCGTCAGCAGGCGGTTGCCCCAGCGGTGGCCGGGTCGGTAGGTCTGCGCATCCTGGTGGTCGTCGACACGGGTGCCGACCAGCATGTCCAGGCCTTCGTCGCACAGCATGGCAATGTGCTGCCGCAGGCCCGCCGGGTCGTAGGTCGCGTCGCCATCGACCATCACGTAGATGTCGGCTTCCACGTCCGCGAACATGCGGCGCACCACGTTGCCCTTGCCGCGCAGCTTGACGCCGTTGACCTGCGCGCCATGCGCGCGGGCCACGGCAGCGGTGTCATCGCTGGAGTTGTTGTCGAACACATGCAGGGCGGCATGCGGCAGCACGGACCGGATCTCGTCCAGCGTCTGCCCGATCGCCAGCGCTTCGTTGTAGCAGGGGATGACCACGGCGATGCGCACCGCGACCGGTGCATCGGGCTGGGCCGTGGGGCCTTGCGGCGAAAGCTGGAAGTCGGCAAGGGTCTTCATGGGGTGCGGGGTCGTCATGGTGTGTGTTCGGCCGCAGCGGCACAGAATTGGTAGGGCAGCTCCATGCGGCCGATCGCAGCCGCATGCACCCGGCAACTACCGGGCACGAGCCGCAGCCCGACCGCGCGCAGCTGCGCGTCGGCGCGCGTCTGCAGCACCTCGTTCGTGGCTTCGACGGCCTGCAGGTCCAGGGCCGTGCGCGCCGCGCACGTGCCGCGCCCGTCCAGCGCGACATCGAAGCCCCGGTACTGCAGCATGCGGGCCATGAGCCAGCCCGCCCAGCGGCACGCCGGTGCGGGCAACGCCGCCAGTTGGTGATCAATCTGCGCGAGCCGCACCGCATGCCACGGCGTTGCCGCCTGCGCCACCACGTATACCGGGCCCCGACGATCGGCCACCGTGCGCGCCACCTTCTGGTCGAAGGCCGCCGAGCGCGGGAAATTGCCAGAGACCCTCAGGATGGCCACCTCGGCCGGGAACCGCGGAAAGATCCAGGCAATCGGCTCGTCGCCCGCGGCCACCAGCACGCTGGCCGTGGCCGGGCTCTCGATGGGCGGCACCTCCACGCGCATGGCCTGCTCGCCCCATGCCGCACGCAGGCCGAAGTTCGACTGCACCACGCCCAGGCCCAGGCTCGCCAGCGCCAGCCCCACCGTCACAGCCAGCGCCCTGGCGCTCGACAGCCAGCGGCACAGGCAGCCCACCAGCAGCAGCGGCAGCAGGAGCTCGATGGCGATCATGTAGCGCCCGATGCTGAACACCTTGAGCCAGACCAGGTAGCTGGCGGCCACAAACAGCGCCAGCGCCGTGAACGCACGCTGCGGGCCCGGTGCGCCCGGCAACGGCGCGGCCGCCGGGCCAGGCCGCGCGCGCCGCAGCCAGCGCCATAGCAGGCTGCCACCCCAGGAGATGACCACGGCGTAAGCCGGCGCCCACAGGGCGTTGTACATGGGCGAATCGTGGATGCGGTGGGGCCGCAGGCTCATCCACAGCGGCCAGCCCAGCCGCTCCAGCAGGTTCACGGGCCCCCAGCGCGTGTCGATCACGGACGTTGCCGATGCCAGCGCCGACCCGAAGATGCTGTTGAACTGCGGAAACAGCGGATTGCCGAACGCCTGCCATAGCTGCCAGAACCACCAGCCTGTTGCCAACGCGAAGCTGGCCGCCGCACCCAGCGTGTAGCACGCCACGGCCAGCAGCCGGTGGCGCAAGCGGCCGCCAGCCACGGCAAGCAGCACCAGGCCCATCGCCACGGCAAAGGGCGCATTCGTGAGCTTGAGCCCGGCCCCTAGGCCCATGGCGATGCCGATCCACACACAGGACACCGGGAACACGGGGCGCTGCGGGCCCGCCGCCACGCCACGGCACAGCAGCGCCAAGGCCGCCAGTACGAAGACGGCGCTGCTGCTGTCGCCGGCCGACGTGCCCAGCTGGGCCACGAAGGCCACGCTGGCCGCGCCCAGCGCAGCCAGCAGGGCCGGCACCAGCACGCCGGGGCCGGCCAGCACGGTGCGCGCGATCAGGAACACCAGGGCCGCGCACAGCGCCTGGAAGCCGCCCACGGCGAAAGCCACCTGCCGAGGCGACAGCCGGGCCTGCAGCCAGTGCACGGGCAGATCGATGGCCGGGTTGAAGTAGGTCTGCATCTGCGCCGGCGCCAGGTCGAGCTGCAGCCGCCCCGCCAGCAGGGCATGGGGGTTGTAGACGTGGTAGTTGCGCGTGTCCCAGGTCGCGTCCGCGCCGAGGCCGACGGCGAGCCAGCCGAACACCAGCACGAAGCCCATGCAGACGGCAAATGCGCTCCCCGCGCGCGGCGTCATGGACGTGGCTCCGCTGCCGGCCGCAGGCGCTGCAACGCACGCGCGAGCCCGGCGCGCAAGGGGCGTTTGTGCATCTCGCACCAGTGCCCCAGGGTCAGCGCGACCGCGAACGGCGCCAGCACCACCAGCGCCATGGCGGCGGCGCTGTGCTCACCGCGCGCCAGCACGGCATGCAGCGCGTGCAGCACCGGCAGGTGGAACAGGTACAACGCCAGCGTGGAATCGGCTGCCCACTGCATGGGGTGCCGGATCCACTGGAACAGCCGGTCCAGCAAATGCGTGAAGCGCGGCGCGCCGAACAGATGGGCCGCGATGCAGCAGCCGACCAGGTACTGCCACGCCAGGCCGTCGGGCTCCAGACCCAGCACCCCGGCCTTGCCCAGCGACGACGCATCGGCGCGCAGCATCCACAGCAGCAACGCCAGGCCCCCGATGGCCGCCATGGCATCGAGCCAGGCGGGCCGCCGCAGCGTACGGGCGTGGTAGAGGGCCACGCCCAGCAGCCACACCGGCATCAGCAGCAGGATCCTGGGGCCGGCCACGAGCGCGGCCAGCAGCGTGAGCGCGAGCCGCGGCAGGCCCGAGAAGAACGCCCAGGCGCCGAACAGCACGTAGTACCAGAACTCGTAGGGGATGGACCAGTAGGCCCCGTTGCTGCCGAAATGCTGGTCGATGCCCCACGAAGCGTTGAGCATCAGGGCCGACAGGCCATAGGCAACCTGCGGATTTCCATCGGAGAACGCCCGCGCGCCGGCGTAGTGCGCTGCGTTGACGGCGGTGCCCACCACGTCGAGCACCAGCGTGAGCAGCATGGCCGGCAGGATCACCGAGTACAGCCGTGCCAGCCGGGCCATGGCGTAGTCCTGCACGGTCTTCTCGCGCGTGTGGCGCACGTACGCGATGATGAAGCCGGACAGCACGAAGAATGCCATGACGGCCTCGTTGCCCACGTACGAGAACGGCCACAGGTAGGCGCTCACCAGCGGGCTGTGCGCCAGATGGCTCAGGACCACGAGCACCGCGCAGGCGATGCGGACGAGGTCGAGGTAGGCGGAAAAATGCGGCGTCATGCGGTTCTGGTGGACGTCCGTCCACGCACCGGTGCCGCTTGCACGGGCCGTGCCAGCCGGCCGCTGTGCGCCGCGGCGATGGCCAGCCACTGCGGCTCGCCAGCCAATTGCAGCGCCGCGCGCAGTGCCCGCGGGGGCCGCTCGGCCGGCATCCGTACGAAGCCGATCGGCGTCAGCACCTCGGGCGCGGCCAGCGGGCGGGCCTGCAGTGCCCCCTCGCCCTGGAGCGTGCCGACCAGCGCACCGGGCATCACGCTGCACACCTCGCCGGCCAGGACGGCCAGCGCCAACGCGGTGATGGAATTGGTCTCGATGGCCGGGCGCACCGTGGCGCCGGCCTTGGCGAAGGCCTGGTCCACGATGCTGCGGTTGTGCATCTCGGGGGTCAGCAGGCACAAGGGCAGGTGCGCGGCATCGGCCCAGGGCATGGGCGGGCCGATCTGCAGGCTTGGGCCGGGCCGGCGCGCGCGCCGCAGCAGGAAGTAATGCTCGGTGTACTGCGGCAAGGCGGCCAGCCGCCCGCCACCGCCGGCCGGCGCCTGCAGCCGGTCCGTGTAGCCCAGCCCCAGATCCAGTGACAAGCCGTCCAGCCCGGCCTCGATCTCGGGCGAGCTCAGCGACCGCACCACCGGCACGATGCCCGGGTGCCGCGCCTGCAGCAGCGCCGCGAAACGCGCCAGGATGGGCATCGCGGTCGGCACGGCGGCCAGCTGCAGCCGGCCCTGCGGCGCGTCGGCCCCGCTATCGAGCTCCTGCTGCAGATGCTCGCGCTCGTGCAGCATGCGCCGCGCGCTGGCCAGCACCAGGGCGCCCTCGGGCGTGAGGCCGGCGTAGCTGCGGCCCCGCTTGACGATGGCCGTGCCGAGCTCGGCCTCCAGCGCGCGCAGCGCGTTCGACAGCGCCGGCTGCGTGATGTGGCAGGCCAGCGCCGCCCGGCCGAAATGCTGGTGCTCGTGCAGCGCGACGAGGTAGCGCAGCGAGGCCAGGTTCATCGGGCTACGTGTTCTTGGAAACCGTGATCGTCGGAAACTTGGACGAGAAGTCCTTGTTCTTCTGCGCAATGGCCACCGCCACCTGGCGTGCCACGGCCTTGTAGATGCCGGCGATCTCGCCCTCGGGGTCGGCCGCCACGCTGGGCGTTCCGCTGTCGGCCTGCTCGCGGATGGACAGGGCCAGCGGCAGCGCGCCCAGGTAATCCATCTTGTACTCGGCCGCCATCTTCTTGCCGCCGTCGGCGCCGAAGATGTGCTCGTGGTGGCCGCACTGGCTGCACACGTGCACGGCCATGTTCTCCACCAGGCCCAGGATGGGCACGCCGACCTTCTCGAACATCTTCACGGCCTTCTTGGCGTCGATGAGCGCGATGTCCTGCGGTGTGGTCACGATCACCGCGCCGGTCATGGGCACGCGCTGCGAGAGCGTGAGCTGGATGTCGCCGGTGCCGGGCGGCAGGTCGACGATCAGGTAGTCCAGCTCGGTCCAGTTGGTCTGGCGCAAGAGCTGCTCCAGCGCCTGCGTGGCCATGGGGCCGCGCCAGATCATGGCCTGGTCCTGGTCGACCAGCAGGCCGATGGACATGACCTGCACGCCGTGGCCCACCAGCGGGTCCATGGTCTTGCCGTCGGTGCTGGGGGGGCGGCCCGACACGCCCATCATCATGGGCTGGCTGGGGCCGTAGATGTCGGCGTCCAGCAGGCCCACGCGCGCACCCTCGGCGGCCAGCGCGAGCGCCAGGTTGGCCGAGGTGGTGCTCTTGCCCACGCCGCCCTTGCCCGAGGCCACGGCCACGATGTTCTTCACGCCCGGCAGCAGCTGCACGCCACGCTGCACGGCGTGGGCGCTGATCTTGCTGGCGATGTTGACCGACACGTTGGCCACGCCCGGCACGGCGCGCGCGGCCGCGATGAGCTGCTGGCGCAGCAGCGGCACCTGGCTTTTGGCGGGATAGCCCAGCTCGATGTCGAACGCGACGTCGCCGCCCTGCACCGCCAAGTTGCGCAGCGCCTTGGTCGAGACGAAATCCTTGCCCGTGTTCGGGTCGACCACTTCCTTGAGCGCCTGCAACAGCGCCTGCTCCGTCACTTGCATCTTGACTCCTTGGGAGCGCGCGAGTTTAGGGCACGGCCTGTTCCGCGGCAGGCGAAGGGTCCGGTCGCGGCACGGCCTGCAAGGCGCGCAGGGCGGCCACGAAGTCGTAGCCGGCCAGCGCCGCGCCGATCGACGCTGCCGCCTCGGGCCAGGCGGCCTGGATCTGGCCGGCATGGCGCTCCCAGTATCCGATGGCGTCCGCATCGTCCTGCGCCAGCAGCGCGGCCAGCCCGGCATGCACGGCGGCAAGGTCCGGCGGCGGCGCGGCCTCGGCCCCGGCGTCGGCCTGCGCGTCCGCCCCGGCCAGGGCGGCCTGCAGGGCGGCCAGCAGGGCGCCCAGCAGCGGCAAGACGGCCTGCAGCGCGGCGTCCTGCGTGGCGGCATCGGCCTGCGCGCGGACCGCGTCCTCCAGCGCGCCGGCGGCCTGCTGCAGCGCGCTGGCGCCGATGCTGCCGGCCAAGCCCTTCAGGGTATGGGCCAGGCGCTGCGCGCGCTCCGGGTCGCGGTGCAGGGCCTGGGCCAGCTGCGCGCCGGTGTCCTGCTGGCCCTGGGCGAAGCGCACGAGCATGCGGTGGTACAGCCCCTGCTTGCCGGCCATGCGGCGCAGGCCCAGGGCCAGGTCCAGCCCTTCGATGTGCGCTGGCAGCGGCACGCCCTGCGCGTCGGCGTCCGCGCGCACGGCCGAGGCGGCGTCCTGCGCCTGCGCCTGCGCGGGCGCGCGCGTCCACTTCAGCACGGCGGCCCACAGCTGCTCCGGCGCGACCGGCTTGGTCACCACGTCCACCATGCCGGCGGCGCGGCAACGGTCCAGGTCCTGCTGCATGGCGTTGGCCGTCATGGCCACGATGGGCAGGTCCATGCGCCGCAGCACGCGGCGGATCTCGATCGTGGCCTCCACGCCGCCCATCACGGGCATCTGCATGTCCATGAGCACCAGGTCGTAGTCCTGCGCCCGCACGCGGTCGACCGCCTCCTGCCCGTCATGGGCCACCTCGACGACCAGGCCCAGGCCTTCGAGCAGGCCCAGCGCCACCTCCTGGTTGAGTGCGTTGTCGTCCACCAGCAGGACGCGCGCGCCGGCCAGGCGCTGCAGCTGGCGCTCCAGGTCCGACGCATGGGCATGCGCGCCATCGGCCAGCGCAGCGTCCGCCTGGGCCTGGCGCAGCGTGGCGCGCACGGTGGACGCGTTCACGGGCTTGGCCAGGCGCTGCACGATGCCGATCGCCGCGGCGCCGGCCTGCAGGCCGTCGTCGCGGCCGGGCGTGGTCACCAGCACCAGGCGCGGCCCGGGCGGCGGCAGCTGCGCCTGCAGGGCGCCGGCTGTGGCCAGGCCGTCCATGCCTGGCATGTGCGCGTCCAGGAACACCCAGTCCAGCCGTGGCGCTGCCTGCGCCGCCTGCAGCGCCGCGGCACCGCTGTCCACGGCCTGGACCTGCATGCCGGACATCTGCAGCGCCTGCACCAGCACCTGGCGCGCCTGTGGGTTGTCGTCCACCACCAGCGCGCACTGGCCCTCGAAGCCGCCGGCCACAAACATCAGCTCCGGCGCGTCGCGCCAGCCCAGCGCGGCGGTGAACCAGAAGTCCGAGCCCTGCCCCGGCGTGGACGCCACGCCGACCTCGCCCTCCATCAGCTGCGCCAGGCTCTTGGCGATGACCAGGCCCAGGCCGGTGCCGCCGTACTTGCGCGTCGTGGACGCGTCGGCCTGCGAGAAGCTGCGGAACAGCCTGTCCATCTGCGCCTGCGTCATGCCGATGCCGGTGTCGTGCACGTCAAAGCGCAGCAGCACGCGGTCGGCCGCGCGCTCCAGCACGCGCAGCTGCAGCACGATGGTGCCGCGCTCCGTGAACTTGACGGCGTTGTTGCAGTAGTTGATGACGATCTGCCCCAGCCGCAGTGCATCGCCGGCCAGCAGCCAGGGCACGTCGGGCGCCACGTCGACGACCAGCTCCAGCCCCTTGGCCCAGGCCTTGTCCTGCACCAGCACGACCACGTTGTCCAGCAGGCCGGTCAACGCGAACTCGGTGCGCTCCAGCGTCAGCTTGCCGGCTTCGATCTTGGAGAAGTCCAGGATGTCGTTGACCAGCCCCAGCAGATGCTTGCCCGACTGCTCGATCTTGCGCACGTAGTTGAGCCGGCGCGGGTCGGTCTCGGTCTTGGCGGCCAGGTAGGCCATGCCGATGATGGCGTTCAGCGGCGTGCGGATCTCATGGCTCATGTTGGCCAGGAAGTCGGACTTGGCCTGGTTCGCCACGTCGGCCGCGGTCTTGGCCTCGCGCAGCTCCTCGGTCATCTGCAGCAGGTTGCGCTGCATGCGCGCCAGCCGGCCCATCACGCTGTCGCCGCTCGCGGCCGACGCTGCGACCGGCGCATGCAGCTGGCCTTCGGCCACGCGGCCGATGGCCTGCTGCACGTCGTCCAGGCTGCCGCCCATCACGCGCTCCAGGCGCTGCACGAATGCGTTGAAGCTGTGCGCCACCGCGTCGAACTCCACGGTGCGGCTGGCCGGCAGGCGGCGCGACAGGTCGGCGTCGGCCGCGGCGATCGCCTGCAGCGCATCGCGCACGCCGAACAGCGGGCGCAACACGATGACGCGCAGCCCCACGTACAGCGCGGCGATCAGCGTGAGGTTCAGCGCCAGCGTCAGCAGCACCAGGCGCACCAGCTCACGCCGCAGGCTGTCGCGGATCGGCGCGCGGCTGGCGTGGATCACCAGGCTGCCCAGGTTCTGCAGATTGCCTGCGTCGTCGAACTGCAGCGCGAAGCGCCGGCCGATGTCGGCGTCCAGCGGCGCGCCGGCCTGGGTCTGCACGCGGCCGTCGCGGTGCGCGCGCAGCACCAGCGCCTGGGCATCGTCCAGCACATCGATGGCCAGCACCTCGGGCGCGCCGAGTTCGGACACCACGGTCTTTTCGACCTGCAGGTTGTCGAAGCGCCACAGCACGGGCGGCAGGCTCACCGCCAGGCGCGCGGCGATGCCCTCGATCTGCCGGTCCAGCTGCTGCTGCAGCCGCTGGCCGCTGTCCAGGTAGCTGGCCAGCCCGAACAAACCGAGCACCAGCGAGGTGGTCAGCACGATCAACAGCACAAACTGGTTGCGCAGCGACCGCAGACCGAGCATGCGCGACGCCACGGGGCCTCTCTTCTACTTGTCGAACGGCACTTCGTTGCCGTACTTCTTGTAGATGGCCAGGAAGGCCGGGTCGCGGTGCAGGGTCTCCATCTGCTGGTCCCAGATCGTGCGCAGCGCCGCGCCCCTGGGCGTGTCGGCGAACGCCAGGAACAGGCCCAGGTGCATCACGAATTCCATGCGGTACCTGGCCATGTCGACCTTGGCATCGCGGATGTGGTCGGCCAGGTCGGACCTGGCGCCCACGAAGTAGTCGATGCGGTCGCGCTCCAGCATGCCGAAGGCGCTGGCGATGGTGTCGACCTCGGTCACCTGCATGGGCACCTGGATGTACCGGTCCAGCCCGAAGTCGCGCAACCAGGCCACCTTGCGGTGGGCCAGCGAGGCCTGGTCCTTGAACGGGTGGGCCGAACCCGCGCGGTAGACCACCATCTGCGCGTTGCGGTCGAAGTGCCACTTGGGGTAGAGCGGGAAATCCTTCTCGTGCAGGAAGGATGCCACCCAGGCGTCGGCCTTCCTGTCGCGCACCATGGAGACGGCGCGCGCGTAGGGCAGGATCTGCGTGCGCACCTGCACGCCGGCGCGGGCGTAGACGGCGCGGATCAGCTCGAAGTACAGGCCCGTGCCGTCCTTGCGCGTGAGGTCGTGCCAGGCGTCCGAGACCAGGCTGATGTCCTGCGGCCGCTCGGTGCGGCCCAGGGCCGGCGCAGGGACCGCCACGCCCACCGCCAGCGCGGCCAGCAAAGCGCGCCGCGCCTGCGAAATGGCGTTTGGCGTTGTCGTGCCCATGGGTCCCCCGGTCGCTGAAAACAACGGATCCATCCACTAGGAGTTGCCGCTCAATCGTAGCAAACACGTCCGAATCGGCCGCCGCAACCGGTGCCCAGGCTGCACAAATGTGCGGCTCTGCCGGCTTTTTGGTGCAAATCTAGAATCCCAGGCTCTTTCGCAAGCGCCCGCCCATGACCCAACGCAAACTCTTCGTCACCACCGCCCTGCCCTACGCCAACGGCAAGTTCCACATCGGCCACATCATGGAATACATCCAGGCCGACATCTGGGTGCGGTACCAGCGCATGCAGGGCGCGCAGGTGAACTTCGTCGGGGCCGACGATGCGCACGGCGCGCCGATCATGATCGCGGCCGAGAAAGCGGGCCAGACGCCCGAGGCCTTCGTGGGCGCCATCGCCGCGGGCCGCCAGCAGTACCTGGACGGCTTCCAGGTGCGCTTTGACAACTGGCATTCCACGCACAGCCCCGAGAACACCGAACTGGCCCAGGCCATCTACCGCGACCTGAAAGCCGCCGGCCTGATCGAGACGCGCACCATCGAGCAGTTCTTCGACCCCGAGAAGAACATGTTCCTGCCCGACCGGTATATCAAGGGCGAGTGCCCGCGCTGCCACAGCAAGGACCAATACGGCGACAACTGCGAGGTCTGCAGCGCCGTCTACGCGCCCACCGACCTGATCAACCCCTACTCGGCACTGACGGGGGCCAAGCCGGTGCTGAAGAACTCCGAGCACTACTTCTTCCAGCTCTCCAACCCGCGCTGCGTGGAGTTTTTGCAGGACTGGACGCAGAACGGCCAGCATGTGCAGCCCGAGGTGGCCAACAAGGTCAAGGAGTGGTTCGGCACGCGCACCAACCCCGACGGAAGCACCAGCGAAGGCCTGGGCGACTGGGACATCAGCCGAGACGCGCCCTACTTCGGCATCGAGATCCCCGACGCGCCGGGCAAGTATTTCTACGTGTGGCTGGACGCGCCTGTGGGCTACCTTGCCTCGCTGAAGAACCTGCTGGACAAGCGCGGCGAGGATTACGCCGCTTACATGGCCGACCCGGCGCTGGAGCAGGTGCACTTCATCGGCAAGGACATCGTCACCTTCCACACGCTGTTCTGGCCCGCCATGCTCAAGTTCAGCGGACGCAAGACGCCGGACAAGATCTGCGTGCACGGCTTCCTGACCGTCAACAACGGCGAGAAGATGAGCAAGAGCCGCGGCACCGGCCTGGACCCGCTCAAGTACCTGGACCTGGGCATGAACCCGGAATGGCTGCGCTACTACCTGGCGGCCAAGCTGAACGGGCGCAACGAGGACATCGACTTCAACCCCGATGACTTCATGGCGCGTGTGAACAGCGATTTGATCGGCAAGTTCGTCAACATCGCCTCGCGCGCGGCGGGGTTCATCGCCAAGCGCTTCGGCGGGCAGCTCGGCACGCCGGGCGCCGACGGGCAGGCGCTGGTCGCCACGCTGCAGGCCGAGGCCGGCGCGATCGCAGAGGCCTTCGAGAAGCGCGACACCGCGCGCGCGCTGCGCGAGGTGATGCTGCTGGCCGACCGCGTGAATGAATACGTGGACGCCAACAAGCCCTGGGAGCTGGCAAAGAAAGAAGGCGCCGACGCGCGCCTGCAGGACGTGTGCACGACCTGCATCGAAGCCTTCCGCCTGCTGGCGCTGTACCTGAAACCCGTGCTGCCATCGCTGGCCGCGCAGGTCGAGGCTTTCCTCAAGATCGAACCGCTGCAATGGCCTGATGCCAGCCGCCTGCTCAGCGCCGGCCACGGCATCGGCGCCTACCAGCACCTCATGCAACGCGTGGACGTGAAGCAGCTCGACGCCCTCTTCGAGCCGCCGGCCGCGGCCGAGCCGGAGCAGGCCCTGCCCGGTGGCGAAGCCATCGCCGAGACCATCGGGATCGACGACTTCTCCAAGATAGACCTGCGCATCGCCAGGATCGTGGCGTGCCAGAAGGTCGAGGGCTCGACCAAGCTGCTGCAGCTCACGCTGGACGTGGGCGAGGGCAAGACCCGCAACGTGTTCAGCGGCATCGCAAGCAGCTACCAGCCCGAGCAACTGGTTGGCAAGCTGACCGTGGTGGTGGCCAACCTGGCGCCGCGCAAGATGAAGTTCGGCCTCAGCGAAGGCATGGTGCTGGCCGCCAGCCATGCGGACGGCAAGGCCGACACCGGCATCTACGTGCTGGAGCCGTTCGCGGGTGCGCAGCCCGGCATGCGTGTGCGCTGAGTTCTTTACTCCCTCTCCCCCGGAGGGGCGAGGGAGTCAGGCATTCAGGGCCGGGCGCAAGGCCCGTGCCGCCGCCGAAACTCATACGGCCGCTCCGGCGCGGCCCCCGCGAACAAGCCACGCCGCGCCTGCCGCGCCTCGTCCTCCTCGCGCGCATAGGGCCCCTGGTCGCGGCGGTAGCGGTACGACCACGCATGGCCCTGGCGCACCATGGCACGCGCCACGTCCTCGCCACCCACCCACACCCGCGCGAGCAGCCGGCCGTAGTCGTCCACGCGCAGCACCCGCAGCTGCACCTGGCGATCCTTCAACTGCCGCTGCAGCGCTGCCTGCGCCGCCGGCCCATGGGCCTGGCAGCCCTCGGGCGCGTCGATGCCATGCAGGCGGACCCGGCGCGGCGCACCGCCGGTGGAAGGCCGCACCCACAGGGAATCTCCATCGCTGACATGCGTGACCACGCCCTGCCAGCGTTCGGGCCAGGACTTGCGCGGCATGGGTGTGTCGGCCAGTGCCGCCCCGCAGGCGAAGAAAACGGACGACAGCAGGCAACACAGACGCAGCAGCACGGGCATGGGGGGTGACAGAAGACGGAGTGGGAGAATCGCGCGGCCCGAGAGGAGCGGGCCTGCTGCCGATCATGCCCCAACCCCATGCCGCGCCCTGGCGTCGCCTGTTCCCCTTCCTGTCCTGGCCGCGGCCGGACCGCGCCACGCTGCAGGGCGAGGCCCTGGCCGGCCTGACGGTCGGGCTGATGATGATCCCGCAGGCCGTGGCCTACGCCGCGGTGGCCGGCATGCCGCTGGTGACCGGCATCTACGCCTCGCTGCTGCCGGCGCTGGTCGCGGTGCTGTTCTCGGCCTCCACGCGCCTGTCGGTCGGCCCGACGGCGCTCAGCGCGCTGCTGATCGGCGCCTCGCTGACCGGCATGGCCACGCCTGGCAGCCAGGAGTGGGTGAACCTGGCGGTCTGGCTGGCGCTGCTGTCCGGCCTGCTGCAGGTGGTGCTGGGCCTGGTGCGATTCGGCTGGCTGCTCAACGTGGTCAGCGCGCCGGTGCTGATGGGGTTCACGCAGGCCGCCGCCGTGCTGATCCTGCTGTCGCAGTTGCCGGACCTGCTGGGCCTGCGCGCGGGCCTGTTGCCCTGGCCGGGGATCGGCGCTGTGGACCATGTCGCCGCGCTGATGGGCCTGGCCGCGCTGGCGCTGCTGGTGCTGTCCAAGCGGCTGTCGCCGCGGCTGCCGGCCATCGTGCTGGTGGTGCTTGCAGCCTCGGGGCTGTCCTGGCTGGTCGGCTTCGAGGCGGCCGGCGGCAAGGTGGTGGGCGCGCTGCCGGCCGGCCTGCCGCTGCCCCACTGGCCCAACTGGCCGGGCTGGCCGGTGTTCGGCCAGCTGCTGGTGCCGGCGCTGGTGATCACGCTGATCAGCTTCCTGGAGACCGCCTCCAGCGCCAAGGTCGACAGCCAGCAGGGCGGCCAGCGCTGGGACCAGGACCAGGACCTGATCGGCCAGGGCCTGGCCAAGATCGCCTCGGGCCTGTCGGGCGCGTTCCCCACCAGCTCGTCGTTCTCGCGCTCGGCGCTGAACCTGTACGCCGGCGCGCGCACCGGCTGGGCGACGATCGTATCGGTCGTGGTGGTGCTGCTCGCGCTGCTGTGGCTCACGCCCATGCTGCACCATGTGCCGCAGTCGGTGCTGGCGGCCATCGTGGTGGCCGCCATCTACGGGCTGCTCAAGCCGGCCGCCTTCGTGCGGCTGTGGCGCGTCTCGCGCGTAGAGGCCGTCACGGCGGGCGTGACCTTCGGCATCACCGTGCTGTCGGCGCCCGCGCTCTACTGGGGCGTGATCGCCGGCCTGCTCATGAGCCTGTCGCACTTTCTGTACCAGCGGCTGCACCCGCGCATCATCGAGGTCGGCCTGCACCCGGACGGCAGCCTGCGCGACCGGCACCTGTGGCATCTGCCGCCGCTGGCGCCGCGGCTGTACGCACTGCGCCTGGACGGCGGGCTGGACTTCGCATCGTCCAGCGCCTTCGAGCGCGACGTGCTGGAACACCTGGCGGCCGATCCGCGGATCCGCCACGTCTGCATCTTCGCGCTGTCCATCAACCACATCGACGCCACCGGCGCCGAGATGTTCGGCCAGCTGCGCCGCAGCCTGCAGGCTCGCGGCATCTGCCTGCACATTTCGGGCCTGAAGCTGCCCGTGGAACAGGTGCTGCAGCGGGCCGGTGAACTCCCCACACCCGACAGCGGCCCGGTGGACGCCACGCAATTGCGCATGTACCGCACCGATGCCGAGGCCCTGGCCGCGTTCCAGCATCCGGCCATGCAGGCCGGCGCCTGAACAACGCCGCGAAAGCCCCGCTGATCGCGCGTTCGCGCTACACGCTGGACACGCTTTGAACTGTTCAGACTGTTAAACTTTCAACGAAGTTATTAGTTACAGATAAGTGACCAAACCGGCACCCTCCATCCTGGTCGATTTGCATGGCTTGCGTCTGGACGCTGCGCATGCATTGCTCGGTCCGGACAGCGACGGGCTGCGCTCCACGGTGCAGGACGATCCGGTGGCCTACCTGCAGGCGCTGATCGACGGGCTCAGCGAGCTGTCGCTGAAAGACCCGCTGACCGGCCTGTCGAACCGGCGTCTGCTGACGGCCGAGCTCGAAGGCGAGATCGACCGCGTGGCCCGCTCCGGCGAGGCTGCGCTGCTGCTGATGCTGGACATCGACCATTTCAAGTCGGTCAACGACACCTATGGCCACCTGGCCGGCGACCAGGTGCTGCAGGCCGTCGGCAAGGCGCTGGCCGGGTGCATCCGGCCGATGGACACGCTGGCGCGCTACGGCGGCGAGGAGTTCGCCATCGTGCTGCCCAGCTGCCAGCCAGCGTTCGGCCATGCCGTGGCCGAGCGCATTCGCCGCACCATCGAGTCCTCGCCGATCCGGGTCTCGCCGGCGGTGGACCTGCGCGTGACCGTCAGCATCGGCGGTGCGTTCGCGCTGCAGTGGATCCGGTCCACGACCGAGCTGTGGATCGACCGCGCCGACCACCAGCTCTACATCGCCAAGACGGCCGGCCGCAACCGGCTGTGCCTGGAAGACCAGCCGGTCAGCACCGTGAGCGCGGAGGAGAAGCATCTGTTGTTCGGACACCTGTCGGCCCCGGACCCGGCATGGATCGACATGAGTTCCGGCGCCATCCCTGGCGGCGCCGCATAGAGGTACACGATGAGCGACGTCTTCAAGGCCAACCCTGCCGCGCCGGTCACCGGCGCGCGGGTCATCGCCGTCACCAGCGGCAAGGGCGGAGTGGGCAAGACCTTCATCTCCGCCAACCTCGCGGCGGCGCTGGCCAAGCGCGGCCAGCGCGTCCTGGTGCTGGACGCCGACCTGGGCCTGGCCAACCTGGACGTGGTGCTGAACCTGCACCCCAAGATCACGCTGCACGATGTGTTCACGGGCAAGGCCACGATCGACGAGGCCATCGTCAAGGCGCCGGGCGGCTTCTCGGTGCTGCTGGCCGGCTCGGGCATGGTCGAGTACTCCCGGCTCACGCCCGAGGTGCGCGACGAGTTCCTGGACGTGATCCGCAGCCTGATCCCGCGCTACGACGTGCTGCTGCTGGACACCGGCGCCGGCATTTCCGACGTGGTGCTGTTCGCGGTCTCGCTGGCCTCCGAGGTGCTGGTCGTGGCCACGCCGGAGCCGACCTCGCTGACCGACGCCTACGCCGCGATCAAGGTGCTGGCCATGCAGCACAAGCGCCAGCATGTGCGCATGGTCATCAACCAGACCGTGCGCCCGGGCGACGGCCGCGCCATCACGATGCAGCTGCAGCAGGTGCTGGACCGCTTCGTCACCACCGACACCGGGCGCTCCGTGCGGCTGATCCATGTCGGCGACATCCCGGCCGACCCTGCCGTGCGCGAAGCCGTCATGCGGCGCCAGCTGCTCATGACCAACATGCCGGGCTGCCCGGCGGCGATGGCGGTCACCGAGCTGGCGCGCAAGCTGGACGAGTCCGTCATCTCGCGCGCCGACGTCGGCGTCTGATTCAGCCGCCCGGCCAGGGCGCCGTCACGATCCAGCCTTCCAGCCCGTCCATGCCCGCGGGCAGGCCGTAGCGCGGCGCGCCCTCCTCGTGCTGGCGCTGCGCCCAGCCGGCCTGCAGCAGGCACAGCACGGCGTCCAGCAGGTCGCCGCTGGCATCGGCCACGAGTGCATCGTGTTGGGCATGCGTGAGCTTGAGCCGCAGGCCCAGGCGCAGCGGCCCGAGCGGGCCGATGCCGCTTTCGAGTGCCGCGAGCAGGTCCTTGCGCGCGATCAGGCGCTCGGGGGTCTGGCCGGGCCTGGCATCGCTCTTGTAGCTGCGCCGCCCGCCCAGCGCCTCGCGCGCGAGCAGGCCGGGGTAGCCCTCCAGCGCCACGCGCGTGCGGTCGGCATGCGCATCCGGCGACAGGCCCGGCAGGTAGACGCCCGCCTCCAGCAGCAGCGGCACGCCGGCATGCAGCATCCAGGCCACGGGCGGGTTGACCCATTTCATCGAAGGGCTGGAGCCGGCGGGCCCATCGGTGGCGCGGTGCGCGAACTTGCCGCCCGCCGGCCGCGCCGCGCAGAACGCGACGAAGCGTGCGCGCAGCTCCTCGCGGTCCAGGCTGGCGTAGTGCCGCATGCAGGCTTCCCAGTCGGTCGGCCAGCCCTGCGCCAGCACCAGTTCGCGCGGCAGGCCGAACGGCAGGTCGAAGACACCAAGCCACTCGCCCGGCTGCGCAAGCCAGCGGCCGAAGGCTGGCAGCGTCTCCAAGCGCTCCAGGCGCTGCAGCACCACCCGTTCTCCGTGCAGCGCGCCCAGGGCCAGCACGACCGGCTTGCGGCGGTTGGGGGCGCTGCTGAAGTCGCAGCCGAGCAGGAGGCCGGGGGCGGTCATGCGACCGGCCGGGTTCAGCGGGTCCAGCAGCTGGTGGCCGATTCGCTTGCGCTGGCGCCCTCCACCCCGCGCAGGCCGGTGTGGGTGAGGGTCAGCTTGCCGCACTTGTCGGCCGCCTGAGCACCGGCAGGCGTCGCGGTCAACAGGAACGTGGCCCCGTCGGTCGACGCCACGGTGATGCTGTATCGGCCCGACGGCATGGTCTTCAGGGTCGTGGGGAAATCCGCCTGCAGGGGATACCGCCCGGTGGCCGTCGCGGCACGCTCCATCCACTGCGCGCCCTGCAACAGCAAGGCCCGCGCGTCGGAGCGGTGGCCGCGCCGCACGTACTCGTTGTACTGCGGCAGCGCGATGGCCGACAGGATGCCGATGACCGCCACGACGATCATGACTTCGATCAGCGTGAAGCCCTTGGCCATGCGGTTCATGCCTTGCGTCTTTCCTGGTGCGCGCGCGTGCTTCATTGGAGTTGGCGCCAGTTCGGGCGCAGCGGGAGTTCAGGCAGCCGGTTCAGTTCGTCCTTGCGGCCATCGGAGCCCGTGACGATGGTCTTGCTCTTGTTCGTCACGCGGCCCTCCTTGGACGATGCCGTCATGCGCGAGACGCCCTGGTCCGCCGACAGGCTGAAGGCCCCGTCCCCATTCTGGTCCAGGATCTGCACGCTGGGCCGCTTGCCATCGTTGATGTTCAGGAAGGTGCGGTAGCTCCGCTGGTCGCTCGGCGGCGGCGAGCAGCTCTCATCGGCCGACGTGCTGCCGCCCGAGGCCGGGACTTCCGTGATCAGCTCGATGTTGTTGCTCTCGTCGTAAAAGCGCATCTGCGCGAGCAGGCGTTCGCCGCTCTCGGGCAGGTTCATGTACCAGCCCTTCTTGGCGCTATCGCCGGTGTAGGGCACATCGTTCTGGCTGACGGTCCAGAACGTCCGCGCGGCGCTGGTGCCGACGCCGGCGATCTGCGTGCCAACGATCTGCTGTACCAGGTTGGTCACGCCCGTGCCCACGCGCGCGGCAGCCGCCGCATCCGCGTTGTCGAGCACCACCTTGCCGCTGACCAGCTTGTACCGCGTGGTGTCCAGGATGGAATAGATGCTCTGCACGGCGGTGTTGGAGCGGTCGGCCTCGGTCAGGTTGCGGCCCGTGCCGAACGCCACCATGAGGCCGCCCGCACCGCGCGTGTTGGCGCGTACCAGCGGCGGCGCCGTGATCGGCTGCGGCGTGACGGTGCCGCCAGGGCTGGTGTAGGTCGCGGTGTACAGCGGCAGCCAGCTGGACGGCGCCGTGCCAAACGCCGGCTTCCAGTCGCTCGTCGTAGCCGAGGCCACGTTGAACTTCCACAGGTTGCCCTTCAAATCGCCGGCATAGACCACGTCGGGCGTGCCGTCGCCGTTGATGTCCACCAGGCGCGGGGCCGACAGGCCGTTGGCCGTGGCATTGGCGCCGGTCGTCGCGGCCGAGATCTTCAGCAGCTCCTTGGCGCCGTCCAGGTACTGGATCAACAGCACCGGACGCCCGTTCGTGCTGTTGACCCCGTTGCCCATGACCACGGCCCAGCGGCCGTCGTTCATGCGCGTGATCTGCGTGGTCTTTTGCGGATTGTTGTCCTCCAGCACCGGGCCGACCATGATGTGGCCGATGTCCGCGTCCTCGGTGGTCGAGCCGATGGCGCTGGTCTTGTCCATGACCACGAGCTGCGCCGCATTGGTCTTCAGGAAGTTGGACGGCACGGCACTGGCGTCGGTGGCCGTGCTGCCCGGGGTGGTCACATCCAGCACGAAATAGCCCTTGCCGCCTGCACCCAGCGTGCCGACCAGCTGGGTGCGCCACTCTGCCGGGGCGCCGGCACTGGGCGGCACGAACACGTCGCCGCTGAAGGGCGAGCCATCCACGAAGTAGCGGTGTTCGTAGTCGGGCTTGGTGAGCAAGGCCAGGTTGGAGATCACGCCCTTGGGCACATAGGCGATCTTCTCGCTGCCGTCCACGCCCGAGAAACCATGCAGCATGCCGTCGTTGCCGCCCACGTAGACCATGGGCAGCCGCGCCTTGTGCTTCTGCGCGAACGTGAGGTAGCCGGGCAGGCCGTAGCCGCTGACCGGCTGGGCGATGTACCACACGGCCGAGTTCACGATGTCGCCCTGGCGCGAGGCGCGCTGGCGGAAGATGCCCGAGGCGGCCGGCAGTTCCAGGGAGCGATCGCCACGGAGGTAGTTGAGCCGTCCCTGCCCCAGCTCGTTGCTCGCCCCGGCTGTGCTGGTGGTCTCCTTGATGGCATCCTTTTGCGCCGTGCTGAGGTAGGTCTCGTCGCCGGCCCATTCGAACGATTTTGGGCCGCCGCCCGTGGCCTTGTCGCTGAAGGTCAGGATCAGGCGGTTGGCGATGCCGGTCGCGTTCAGCGCGTCCAGCTTGTCGGCCGTCGTGCGGTTGGTCGTGCCCCAGCCGGCGTAGGGCGTCGCCGCGCCCGTGCCCTGCGCCAGGGTGTCGGCGCGTACGTAGCCGCGCCAGCCGTCGGCTTCGTAGCCGGCCACGTACTGCGCAACGTCGGAGCGGTTGACCGAACTGGACGCGTTGACGAAATTGGTCACCGGGCTCGAGTTGTCGATCGCGATCTGGGCAAAGATGGAGCTGAACGCCTTGACCAGGCTGTCTTTGTCGGTCGTGACGATGAAGCGGCCCCGGCTGTTGATCGCCATGTGCCACAGCTCCGTCTTGCGGGCCTCTCCGTTGTTGTTGTTGGGGTTGTTGCCTTCGTCCAGCGCAATGTTCCGCCTGATCGGGTCGGGCCATGTCTTCACGCCCGTGGCCAGCAGATCCAGATCACCGCCAAAGTTGTCGTTGCCGGTCTCATCCCGCGCAGGGAACGCGGCGTAGTACGGGTTGCCCGACGTCTCCCAATCACCCGCATCGCCGAAGCCGATGGTGTAGGTCGTCATGTGCTGCCACGTCGCCGGGTTGTTGCGGGGGTTCCAGTAAGGCTCAAGCTCCACCGTGCGCGGCGGCGTGCCGACCGTCTTGATGGTGCTGGTCAGCGGCTTCAAATCGTTGGCCAGGAGCGGCGCCAGGTCCGTGGCCCAGTAATAGAAGGCCAGGTCGGACAGCGTGCTCAGAGGTACCGCTTTGCCCCCGCTCGTGAAATACGTGTTGTAGTTGGTGCCGGGCAAGACGGTGGGCGCCGAGTACACACCGCGGTAGATCTGGGCGTAGGGCTTGGTCGCGTCGTAGACCGTCTTGCCGTCCCCCAGCGTGACCGTGGTTCCATCCGCGTCGGCATTCCCGGGCGCTTTCGGCCGGGCCACATCCGTGCCGTGCGTCGAGAAACTGAAATTCCACCCGCCATCGGTCATCAACACGTTGTAGGACCTGCGGCAGGTCAGCATCGGCAGGGCAGTCTCGCCAGGCACCTTGGCCCACGGGCTCTCCTTGTCGGTAACCGAGCCGTTGGCCAGGTAGTCGCCTGCCGCAATGAACGCTTGGTGCGTCGGCGTGGAGCCGTCCGCGCTGAGCCTGGAGTTGACGGCCTTTGGTGCACCGGGTGCACCGATCCAGTTCAGGAAATTGGTCCGGTGCGTTTCGTCCAGCACGCGAATCCGGTTCTTGCCTGCACACCCCCCGCCCGAGGTCGCAGAAATGTCGCGGCAGTTGTTCAAGGTGTTCCACGCCAGGCGCATCGAACCATCGGGAATGTTCGCACTGCCCTCGAAGATCTGGCGCAGGGCGGTTTTGAGCTGGAACATGCGCGACGTGTTCTTTGTCTCGTCCTGCTTCGTGCCGCCCCCGTCGTAGTAGCCCATGCTGCCCGAATCGTCGAGCGTGATGATCACGTTCGGTGCCGGCTGGCGGTAGGCCGTGCCGGCGGGAAACTGCGCCAGCGGCGCCGTTGCAGGTTGCGCCTCGGCCATCTGCGGTGCGCCGATCGCACCGATCAGCAGGCTGAGCAGCGTGCGCGTCGTGTTGAGTGTCTTGGCCATGGCTGTACCCGTTCAATCCCTGAGCTTCTGGCGTGCAAGCGTCGACTGGAGCACCGCCTGCGTCCTCGGCTTCTGCCCGCGGGCCACTGCCGTGATGCGGTAGACGACGCCGGGGTTCAGGTTCAGGTCCAGCTTGGCCTTGCCTGCCAGCACTGCCCCTCCCACGCTGGTGTCGTAGGGCATGACCTCGATCCAGTACCACGCGCCCCGCCCGGCTGCGGTGTCTTTCAGGATCGGGTTGCTGGCCGTGCCCACCATGGCGCCCGTGTAGTCGCCATAGCGCGCGCCGTCCGCCGTCATGGCAGTCAACAACGCATCGTCGGCCCAGAAATCCTGCCGGCCGGTGCGCTTTTGGCAGATGCCCTGGATGCAGCGCGTCGCCGACGCATTCAGCTGCACCAGCAGATTGCCCAGGTCCTTGGTTTCCTCGATGAAGGCGACGGTGCTGCCGGTGCGGCAGCGCACGGGCTTGCTGGCATCGGGCAGGCAGGCCGTGCCATCCGGCCGCTCGCCGCGGATGTCGAACTCCGCGTCCTGGATCATGGCCTGCGCCGCCTCGAAGGCCCGCAGATAGTCAGCGTCATTGCCGACGATGCTCTCGTTCACCAGCGAGGAGCGGAACGACCACAGGGCCAGCAGCGAGGACAGCAGCACGACCACCATCACGATGAGCAGAGAGATGCCGCGTTGGCGACGCCGTGAGTCCGTCCTTGCGCACACGCCGGGCCTCATCGCGGCACCCCCTGACTGCGGATCTGGAAGACATTGCGGAACACCATGCGCATGCGGTTGCCCATGGCAGCCTCGGCGTCGCCGGCCTTCCAGCTGCAGTTGCGGTAGGTGGCGCCAGCCGTCTGCACGGATTCTTCGCCCACGATCTCGAAGCACACCTCCACAGCCACCACGGCCGGCCAGTTGGTGCCGACGTTGGCCGCGGTCGCATAGCGCATGGTCGGGCCCGCCTGCTGCAGGAAGTAGCGCACCTGGAAATCTGCCACGTTGCTGATGATGGTCGCGCCCTGGCCCTTGTCGCCCGCGACGCCGGTGCACTTGAGGTCGCCGGTTGCAGCGCCCGTGGCCTTGTCGAGCCAGAAGCTGCTTTGGATCACGGTGGCCGAGGGCTGCTGGCCCAGGCAGTTGCGCAGCAGGGACTGCGGCGACGCCTGCCCCACGTCTTCGGTGTAGTTCTGGTAACCGATGCTGAGTTCGACCGTGCTGTCACCGCCCAGCGTGCCCGCGGCCCGGTTGAAGTCGGTCTCGAACGCCACGGGCTCGGCCGGATCGATGGCCGTCGGCTCGGTCGCCTGGCCAAACGCCAGGTTGAGCCGGATGGAGCCGGCCTGCCGGAGCTGCTGGCCGATGGTGCGCAACGCAAACGCCGCCTGCTGCTGCATCTGGCTGGCGTCGCTGACCGTGCCCGAGACGCTGCGCGACACCACCAGGGCGCCCAGTGCCACGGCAATGGTCATGAGCCCGATGCTCAGGCCGACCAGCAGCTCGATCAGCGTGAGGCCGGCCTGCCGGCGCGCGGCGCTCACGGGCACAGCCCCTGCGCGTTGTTGCCGCCGGCGGCGCAACGCGCCGTGGGCTGGATGTATTGCAGGTGGCAGATGCGGTCAGTTGGGCAGCCGACGGCTACCGGGCCCGCAGAGGAAGCCGCCGACGCCGCAGGCACGGCGAAGATCGCGCGGTAGTTGGTGTCGCTGTCGGTCGCGGCCACGCGCTCGTTCTCCCGCCAGCTGATCATGACGCCGAGCTGCCGGCGGTTGGCGGCGTCGGTCTCATCGGCCACCAGAAAGACGCTTGCGTCGCCGAGCGGCATGGTCGAGCGGACGTTACGCTTCCAGCGCGCGATGTCGTACAGGGCCAGGTTGACTGCCGTGCAGCCGGCGGCCAGTGCACAGTCCTGCGGCACGCTGCTGGCCTCTGGGCCCCAGCCGACCACATAGTTCGCCAGAACATCCGTCCCCAGCGCGTTCGGGTTGACCTTGATGCGCTCGCTGAGGTCCTCCGTCAGCCGGATGGCCTGCGCGCGGCGCACCGCCGTCTGCGTGTCGGCCAGCGTGCGCAGTTGCACGCCGAGGATGCCCAGGATGCCCAGCGCCACGATGACGATGGAGATCATCGATTCGAGCAGCGTGATGCCGCGCTGTGCACGGCGCGGGTTCAGCTGCATGTGGCGACGCCCGGCTTGGCCTTGGCGCGCCCGCCGGGCGCCATGCACAACGCGGTCACCGTATCGGCGCCGGTGCGCGCCGGCTTGACGGTGAACCCCAGGGCGCCGCTCTGCAGCTCGCCCCAGCGCGTCATCTGGAAGGAATCGCCCGAGGTGTTTGCGTTGTTCTTGACCGTGATGGAACCGAATGCAGGCGTGGAGCGCAGCGTCGTCTCGCCCACTTCCTGGGTGCCGTTGCCGTTGGTGTCGTCGAACACCAGCCAGCCGCAGCTCCAGTCGCTTTTGTCGTCGGGCAGCAGGCAGGGCGGGGTGTCCACGGTGCGCTTGCGCACCGTGATGTTGCCGCCGCGCCGGATGGCCTCAGAGCGGGCGTAGGTGTAGGTGGACGTCAGCTCCTCGACGGCCTGGCGCACGCGCCAGCGCTCGAGGATGGGGGTCAGGTTCGCCGAGGCAAGCGCGGCCAGCACCGCAAGGATGGCAACGACCACCATCAACTCGATGGTTGTGAATCCCTGGTGGTGAAAGCGGTGTGCGCGGCACGGCGAAAACATGTCTGCGCGCATGCTAAGCGTGGCGCGATCCCATGCAAGAGGCAGTCGCCCGAGCGGCTGTCGGCTTGCGATGAACGGTAGGCCACGGCGCCTGCCGGCCCAGTCGCCCGCTGGCGGCAGGTGAAATGGCAGCACCACGAGGCGGCGTTCATGCCCCGGTAGTAGGATGGCCCGCCCCCGAACAGCCGGCGCCGCAGGGCGCCGCGCACCACAAGACACTGGAGTTTCCGGCATGCCCCACGCATTCGCACGCACGCGCAAGACCTTCACCACCGCCTCCGGCAAGACCGGTCACTTCTATTCGCTGCCCGCCCTGGCCAGGGAGTTCCCCAACGTGCAGCGGCTGCCCGTCTCCATGCGCATCGTGCTCGAATCGGTGTTGCGCAATTGCGATGGCAAGCGCGTGGGCGAGGAGCATGTCCAGCAGCTGGCGAACTGGGCGCCCAACGCCGAGCGCAGCGACGAGATCCCGTTCGTGGTCTCGCGCGTGGTGCTGCAGGACTTTACCGGCGTGCCGCTACTGGCCGACCTGGCCGCCATGCGCAGCGTGGCCGCCAAGCTCGGCAAGCCGGTGGGCCGCATCGAGCCGCTGGTGCCGGTGGACCTGGTGGTGGACCACTCCATCATGGTCGACTACTACGGCACCAAGAACGCGCTGGACCTGAACATGAAGCTCGAGTTCCAGCGCAACCGCGAGCGCTACGAGTTCATGAAGTGGGGCATGCAGGCCTTCAGCACCTTCGGCGTGGTCCCACCGGGCTTCGGCATCGTGCACCAGGTGAACCTGGAGTACCTGGCGCGCGGCGTGCACAAGGCGCGGGACGGCAGGGACGACGTCTACTACCCCGACAGCCTGGTCGGCACGGACAGCCACACGACCATGATCAACGGCATCGGCGTGGTGGCCTGGGGCGTGGGCGGTATCGAGGCCGAGGCCGCCATGCTGGGCCAACCGGTCTACTTCCTCACGCCCGACGTGGTGGGCTTCGAGCTGACGGGCCGCCTGCGCGAAGGCGTGACGGCGACCGACCTCGTGCTCTCTGTGACCGAGATCCTGCGCCGGCACAAGGTGGTGGGCAAGTTCGTCGAGTTCTTCGGCGAGGGCACCCGCACGCTGGCCCTGCCCGACCGCGCCACCATCGGCAACATGGCGCCCGAGTACGGCGCCACCATGGGCTTCTTCCCGGTGGACGAGAAGACCATCGAGTACTTCAAGGGCACGGGCCGCACCAAGGCTGAGATCGAGGCGTTCGAGGCCTACTTCCGCGCGCAGGGCCTGTTCGGCGTGCCGCTGGCCGGCGAGATCGACTACTCGCAGGTGGTCAAGCTCGACCTGGGCGACGTGACGCCCAGCCTGGCAGGTCCCAAGCGCCCGCAGGACCGGATTGAGCTCGGTCAAGTCTCCAGCCAGTTCGCCAGCCTGTTCTCCAAGCCCATCGGCGAAAACGGCTTCAACCAGCAGGCCGCCGTGCTGCACACGCGCCACCAAGTGCGCGCGACCGACGACCCGATGCTGGACAAGGTGCCGCAGAACCCGCCCACGCCCAGCGGCGCCGAGCGCCCCGTCATGGAGATGGAAGGCAACAAGCCGACGCTGGCGGCCGCGCAGCACGAGATCGCCGTGGTGCCGAAGAAGGTGCCGGAGATCAGCATCGGCAACGGCGACGTGCTGATCGCCGCCATTACCAGCTGCACCAACACCTCCAACCCCAGCGTGCTGCTGGCCGCCGGCCTGCTGGCCAAGAAGGCGGTGGAGGCCGGGCTGAAGGTCCAGCCGCACATCAAGACCTCGCTGGCGCCCGGCTCGCGCATCGTCACCGAGTACCTGACCGAAACCGGCCTCATGCCCTACCTGGCCAAGCTGGGCTTCGCGCTGGCCGGCTACGGCTGCACCACCTGCATCGGCAATGCCGGCGACCTGACGCCCGAGCTCAACGAGGTCATCACCAAGAACGACCTGGTCTGCGCGGCCGTGCTGTCGGGCAACCGCAATTTCGAGGCCCGGATCCACCCGAACCTGAAGGCCAACTTCCTGGCCAGCCCGCCGCTGGTGGTGGCCTATGCGATCGCCGGCACGGTGCTCAAGGACCTGATGACCGAGCCCGTGGGCAAGGGCAAGGGCGGCAAGGACGTCTACCTGGGCGACATCTGGCCGACCAGCGACGAGATCCATGCGCTCATGAAGTACGCCATGAACGCCAAGGCTTTCCGGGAGAACTACGCCAAGGTGAAGACCGACCCGGGCAAGCTCTGGGAGAAGATCAAGGGCGTGACCGGCGACGCCTACACGTGGCCCGCCAGCACCTACATCGCCGAGCCGCCGTTCTTCGCCGACTTCGCACTCGAGCCGCCCGCCAGCGACGAGGCCGTTGCCGTGCGCGGGGCGCGCATCATGGCCTTGTTCGGCGACTCGATCACGACCGACCACATCTCGCCGGCCGGCTCGATCAAGGCCAGCTCCCCCGCCGGCCGCTGGCTGCAGGAGAACGGCGTGCTCAAGGCCGACTTCAACAGCTACGGCGCACGCCGCGGCAACCACGACGTGATGATGCGCGGCACCTTCGCCAATGTGCGCATCAAAAACCTCATGATCCCGCCCGGTGCCGACGGCTCGCGCGAGGAAGGCGGCGTCACGCTGTACCGCCCCGAGGACGGCGGCACGGCCGAGAAGATGTTCATCTACGACGCGGCCATGCGCTACATCGCCGAAGGACGGCCCACCGTGATCTTCGCGGGCGAGGAATACGGCACCGGCTCCAGCCGCGACTGGGCGGCCAAGGGCACGCAGCTCCTGGGCATCAAGGCCGTGGTGGCCAAGAGCTTCGAGCGCATCCACCGCAGCAACCTGGTGGGCATGGGCGTGCTGCCGCTGCAGTTCAAGCACGGCGACAGCTGGGAGTCGCTGGGCCTGACGGGTGACGAGACCATTGATGTGATTCCCTCGCCCGACCTGGCGCCGCGCAGCGATGCCAGGCTGGTGATCACGCGCGCCGACGGCAGCCAGCAGGAGGTGGGCCTCACGCTGCGCATCGACACGCCGATCGAGGTCGACTACTACCGGCACGGCGGCATCCTGCCGTATGTGCTGCGCCAGCTGCTGGAGTGATCACGCCGTGGCCGTGCCGATCGAGATCGCCGAATCCGAGGTCGAGATCACGGCCATTCGCGCGCAGGGGGCAGGCGGGCAAAACGTCAACAAGGTGTCCAGCGCCATCCACCTGCGCTTCGACATCCCGGCTTCCTCGCTGCCAGAAGGTGTGAAGGAGCGGCTGCTCGCGCTGCGCGACAGCCGCATCACGCAGGCCGGCGTGCTGGTGCTCAAGGCCCAGCAGCACCGCACGCAGGACATGAACCGGCTCGACGCCTTCACGCGGCTGCACGAGCTGGTGAACAGCGTGGCCGAGCCGCCCAAGACGCGCCGCCCGACCAAGCCGACCTACGGCTCGCGCCAGCGCCGGCTGGAGGGCAAGAGCCAGCGCTCGGAGACCAAGGCCTTGCGCGGCCGGGTGACCGACTGAACGAGACTGCACAAGGACCGCACATGATCGACCACCTGGACCACCTGGTGCTGACCACGGCGCACGAAGAGGCCTGCATCCGCTTCTACACCGAGGTGCTGGGCATGCGCCTGGAATCCTTCGTCGGCGGCACGCCGCCAGTGGAGCGCCGGGCCTTCCAGTTCGGTCAGCAGAAGATCAACCTGCATGTGAAGGGCCGCGAGTTCGAGCCCAAGGCCCACACGCCGGTGCCGGGCGCGCTGGACCTGTGCTTCATCGCCGACAGGCCGCTGGACGCCGTGATCGCCCACCTGCAGGCGCAGCAGGTGGCCATCATCGAAGGGCCGGTGATGCGCACCGGCGCGACCGGGCGCATCCGCTCGGTCTATGTGCGCGACCCCGACCTGAACCTGATCGAGATCTCCGAGGCCGCGCACTGAGCGGCCTCGCAGGGCCTGTATCAAGGCACCGGGCAGGCCGGGGTCTGCGCGGCGATCACGGCGCGCAGCTGCCGCGTCGTTGTGCCGTCGTCCATCCCCAGGGTGTTGCGCGTGTAGGTGCAGCCATAGGTCGGTGCGGCCACGGTGGCAGCGGTCAGCACGTCGTCGCCCGCGGGCTTCACGCCGTTCTGCTCCCAGTTGATCATCGCGTCGAAGGCCTCGACCTGCTCGGCCACGGTGAAGTCGCAATGCGAGGCGCCGCGGATCGCGCGCTGCACCAGCCAGCGGTCGTTGCCCTCGGCCACCACGCGGCGCTTGTAGATCTGCTGCATGCTGAATGGCACGTACAGGTCGCCCAGCGTGTGCAGCGTGACGACGGGGATGCCGATCTCGCCATTGGCCTTGGGGATCCAGCGCAGGCCGTCGCGGCGCTCGCGGTTCGCGTCGGCGTCGGCGGTCTTCTTCTGCACCGCGGCGTTCAGCGCGGCCGAGCCGGCCGCGTCGCCGGTGATCGTGTAGGTGA
Organism: Pseudorhodoferax sp. Leaf267; assembly: GCF_001422405.1. Taxonomy (GTDB): domain Bacteria; phylum Pseudomonadota; class Gammaproteobacteria; order Burkholderiales; family Burkholderiaceae_C; genus Pseudorhodoferax. Next base: position 309,842 of record NZ_LMMV01000024.1, on the reverse strand, counting down.
AGCGGTTGGTGTCGATCACGCTCTTGTTCAGGATGCCGTTGACCGTGCCGTCACCACCGAACACGCCCCACACCGGGCTGAACGAGCCGCCCACCGCCACCCCCAGGTCGAACAGCGGCCGGTCGCCACCGGTGAGGTTCTCGACAACGGACAGGAACCTGGCGCCGGTCGCCGTGGGCGCGCTCGGGAAGGTGGTGAACAGTGTGGTCGTGACCTGACCCCGGATTGCCGCCCAGTTCGTGAACGGATTGTTCGGCACGCCGGCCAGCACCTGGGCTGCCAGCTGTGCGCCCGCAAAGTAGTCGAACAGCTCGGTGTCGCCCATCACGCCGCACATGGGCACGGCCCCGTTGTAACGCACCTTGTGGTTGGCGTCTTCCAGCGCCTCCTTTTCGATCGCAGCGGCCGTGATGTGCCCGCCCATCGAGTGGCCGGTGATGTACAGCCGCGTGGGCGCCGCCAAAGTGCGGCCGTTGGCGGTGGCGATCTTGTTGAACTCGAGCGCCAGCGCATTGGTGTCCTCCACGCCCACGCGCACGTCATAGAAGTTCTTGCTGTAGCTGGAGGCGGCCCAGGCGTAGCCGTTCTGGATCAGGTGCCGGCGGATCGCCGGGTTGGTGATGCTCAGCGTGTTGCCTTCGCCGGCATAGCCATGCGCGTACATCACGAGCTTGCCGTTCCAGTTGGCAGGCACCTCGACGCGGTAGGCCGCGCCACCCAGCACGCCGGCCCAGCGGCTGGTGGTGGTGGTGTCCACCGTGTCGCCCGGCGCTGCCGCCAGCGCATCGAAGGTGGTGGCCGTCGGGTTGGCCGGCACGAAGCTGGTGCGGCTGTCCTGCAGCCGGGTTTCCTCGGGGGTGTTGTCGTCGTCGCCACCGCCGCCGCAGGCGGCGAGGGTAAGGCCGGTGGCCAGGGCCAGGAACGTCGAACGCGTCATGTGCATGGGGTTGTCTCCGTTGGAATGTCGGCGTCTTTGCAGGGGTGCGCCGCGGCAGAGCCTACGCGCGAAGGCGCCCCGTCTCGTCAGAATTAACCCCGAGCCTGCGTCATCATGCAGCGTTTGACGGCCGCACAGGCCAGTCGCATACTGGCCGCGCAGCGCCGGGCGCAGGCACACGGAGCGGGCCTGGCCCACAGGACCTACCGCGCGAAACCGCCCTTGCAACCCAAGGATCCCGACATGACCGGCACGAGCTTCAAGGCACTGAGCATCCACCATCTCGCCTCACGCGCCGCCCTGACGCGGCCCGAGCCCGCGCAGATGGTCACGCAGGCATCGCCGGCGCTGGCCGTGATGACGGATTTCGAACAGACGCACCCGGTCACGATCACGCCCGAGGCCAGCCTGTTCGCGGCCAACGAAGCCATGCTCGCGCACCGCGTGCGCCTGCTGTTCGTGACTGGCGAGGACGGCATGCTGGTGGGCATCGTGAGCACGCAGGACACGCTGGGCGAGCGGCCGATGCAGTTGCGCCACCAGGGCAAGGGCAATGTCTTCGACCTGACGGTGGGCGACCTCATGCATCCGCTGACCGAGCTGGGCGTGCTGGACCTGGCCGATGTGCGCCATGCGAACGTCGGCGACATGGTGGCCACGCTCAAGCGCACGGGGCGCCACCACCTGCTGGTGCGCACGCAGGACGCAGCAGGCCAGCCGCCGCGCATCCGCGGCATGTTCTCGGCCACGCAGATCGGGCGCCAGCTGGGCACCGCGGTCGAGACTTTCGAGACGCCCCAGACCTTCGCGCAGATCGAGGCCGCGCTGGCGGGCTGACGGCCCCGCTAGCGGCCGACAGCGCTCACGATCGTCGCCACGATCTCGGCCGGCTCCACGGGCTTGGCCACATGGGCGCGGTAGCCGGCGCGCAGCGCACGCACGCGGTCGTCCGCACTGGCGAAGGCGGTCAGGGCGATGGCCGGCAGCGCCGCACCCTGGGCGCGCGCGCGGCGCAGCAACTCGTAGCCATCGACGCCGGGCATGCCGATGTCGGACACCAGCACGTCGGGCCGCTGCTCGGCGATGGCCTGCAGTGCAGCCTCGGCGCCGTCGGCCAGCAGGACCTGGGCGCCATAGTCGGTCAGCAGCAGCTGCAGCAGTTCGCGCGCATCGGCCTCGTCGTCCACCACCAGCACGCGCAAGCCGGCCAACTCCGCGCTGGCCGCCGTGGGCACTGTGTGCGCCAGGTCCACCGCGGCGCCCGAAACGGTCTGTGCCGGCAGGCGCACGAGGAAATCGCTGCCTGCGCCCTCGCCCGCGCTGCGCGCGTGCACCGTGCCGCCATGCAGCTCCACGAGCTGGCGCACGATGGCCAGCCCCAGGCCCAGACCACCGAAGCGGCGCGTGATCGAGCCGTCGCCCTGGCGGAAGCGGTCGAAGATCAGCGATAGGAGTTCGGGCCGGATGCCGATGCCGGTGTCGCTCACGCCGATCTCGATCGAGCCGTCCACCAGCGCCATGCGCACCTGCACCGCGCCGCCGCGCGGCGTGAACTTGACCGCGTTCGACAACAGGTTCCAGACCACCTGCTGCAGCCGCACGGGGTCGCCTGCCACGCGCCCGGCCGCGGCATCGAGCACGCATTGCAGGCCCACGCCCTTGACCTGCGCGGTGGGGCGGATGGTCTCGACGGCCGCCTCGACGAAGGCCCGCGGGTCCAGCGGCTGCATCTGCAGTTCCAGCTTGCCCGAAGTGATGCGGCTCATGTCCAGCAGGTCTTCGATGAGCTGGGTCTGGGCCCGCGCATTGCGCTCGATCACGTCGATGCCCTTGCGCAGGTCGGCATCGGGCGTGGGGTACTTGCGCCGCAGGATGTGCACCCAGCCCAGGATGGCCGACAGCGGCGTGCGCAACTCGTGCGACAGCGTGGCCAGGAACTCGTCCTTCAGGGCGCTGGCGCGCTGCACGTCGGCGTACAGCCGCGCGTTGTCGATGGCGATGCCGGCCTGCCCGGCAATGCCCATGGCCAGGCGCTCGGCCCGTTCGTCGAATACGCCGACATCGGGATGGCCGAAGAACAGGCCGCCGAACACCTCGCCCGTGCGCGAGCTCACGGCCACGGCCAGGTAGCTGCGCACCGGCAGGTGGCCGGGTGGCATGCCATGGTGCGGGCCCCACTGGCCGTAGCGCGGGTCTTGCGTGATGTCGTCGCTGCGGATCAGCGGGCCGCCCTTGAAGGTGGGGCCGAACAGTGCGGTGGGGCGCGGGTGACCGAAGCGCTCGAAGGCTGCCTGGGGCGCACCCGACAGCGCGTAGAGCAGGTAGGCCTCGCCCTGCTCGTCCGTGCCGTTGTAGAAGAAGGCGCCGAAGCGGGCCTGGGTAAGCTGTGTGGCGGCGTCGGTCACGCGCTGCAGCAGGGTGTCGATGTCCAGCTCGGCGGCCAGCGCGGCGCCGGTCTGGTTGAGCAGCTCGAGCATCTGGGTCTCGTTGCGCGCGCGCTCGTCGGCGGCGCGGCGTTCGGTGATGTCGCGCACGACGCCGATCATGCCGGTCAGCGTGCCGTCGCGCGCGAACGTGGGTTTGCCCTGCACCGCCACCCAGCGCTGGCCATCGGGCCGCGGGACGCGGTACTCGATGTCGTACAGCCCGCCGGTCTGGGCGGCCCACAGCGCGGCCAGCCGCGCCGGCTCGCGGTCGTCCCGGTGCAGCAGCCGGCGCATGGCGGAGCGGGTCCAGCTGCTGCCGGGCGCAAGGCCGTACAGCCGCGCGGCCACGTCGCTCAGCGTCATCTGGTCGGTCGCGGCATCCCAGCTCCAGTCGCCCAGGTTGCCAGCGGCCAGCGCCAGGCTCAGCCGCTGGTTGGCGTCGCGCAGGGCGCCTTCGGCGCGCAGGCGCTCCAGCGACTCCCAGCAGCGAGCGACCACGCTCTGCACGAGCCGGATCTCCTGCTCCTGCCAGGTGCGGGGCTGGGCCTGGTGCACGGCCATCCCCGCGACGAACCGGCCGTCGCGGTGCAGCGGCACGCAGACCACGGACTGGATGCGCGTGGCGCGGTAGGCCGACAGGTCGGAGCCGGCGGTGCGCGGGTCATGGTCGACGTCGTGGTTGATGTAGACACGGTCGGCTCGCATGAGGTCGCGCACGACGGTGCCGAAGTCGCTGAAGGCATAGCGGCCCACGATGCTCGGCACGCCGTCGTTGTAGTCGCCGAACAGCTCGAAGTGGTCCTGGTCGGCCTCGACATGGGCATAGGCACAGCGGCTGGCACCCAGGTGTTGGCCCAGCAACTGCGCCGTCAAACGCATCACCTCACCAGGGGCTGAGATGGACTTCACGCGCTCGGCCAGTTGGTCCAGGAAGTCCGAGGTCCGCCGATTGGCGCCAGCGCGTGGAGGGTTCGCAGGGGATCGGGACATGGCAATGCGCGCGTTGAGAGCGTGGGCAGTGTAGTGGCCGTGCGCAGCGGCCCTAGCGGGCTTTTCCGGGGCTGCGAACCCGCGTTCAGCCCAGGTCGATCCAGCGCCCGTCGGCGGCGTGGCTCTTCAATACCGCGTCGATGAAGCGGTGGCCGGACACGCCGTCCTCCACTGTCGCCACATCCAGCGCCAGCGCATCGGCCGCGCGGCCCTCTGTGCGCGCCAGGATCAGCTCGGCCGCGTCGCTGTAGACCTGGGCGAAGGCTTCCAGGTAGCCCTCGGGATGGCCGGCCGGCACACGCGTGGCGTGCTGCGCAGCGGCGCTGCCGGCCCGGCCGCGCGTGAGCTTCTGCGCGGCCCCGGCGAGCGGCGTGAACCAGAGTTCGTTGGGATGTTCCTGGTCGAACGCGATGGAGGCCTCGGTGCCGAACACCCGCAGGCGCAGCGCGTTCTCGCAGCCGGCCGCGACCTGGCTGGCCCACAGCAGGCCGCGTGCGCCGTTGGCATAGCGCAGCATCATCTGCACGTGGTCGTCCAGCACGCGGCCGGGCACGAAGCTCGTGAGCTCGGCGGCCAGCTGGCGGGGCACCATGCCGGTGACGAAGCAGGCGAGCTGGTAGGCATGCGTGCCGATGTCGCCCAGGCAGCCGGCCGGGCCGGCCTGGGCCGGGTCGGCGCGCCAGGCGGCCTGCTTGTTGCCGGTCTGCTCTTCGGCGCGGGTCAGCCAGTCTTGCTGGTACTCGGCCTGCACGAGGCGTATCTCGCCCAGTGCGCCGCTGGCCACCAGGTGCCGCGCGTGGCGCACCATGGGGTAGCCAGCGTAGGGATGGGTCAGCGCGAACACGCGGTCGTGCTGCCTGGCCAGGCGCGCGAGTTCTTCTCCCTCGGCCAGCGACACGGCAAGCGGCTTGTCGCAGATCACATGCAGGCCGGCCTGCAGCGCGGCGCTGGCCATGGGGGCATGCAGGTGGTTGGGCGTGACGATGGCCACGACCTCGGCGCCATCTGGCCGGGCGGCCTCGGCGCGGATGAGTTCGCGCCAGTCGGCGTAGCTGCGATCAAAGGGTAAGTTGATGGCGGCGGCGCTCGTGGCGGCGCGTTCCGGGTTGGACGACAGCGCGGCGGCCACCAGTTCGTAGCGGTCGTCCAGCCGCGCGGCGATGCGGTGCACGGCGCCGATGAAGGCGCCCTCGCCGCCGCCGAGCATGGCCAGTCGCAAACGGCGCGTCATCGGTCGATTCCCATCAGCTGGCGCACGGAAGCGCGGTCCACGCCGCTGCCGGCGAAGTCGTCGAACGCGCGCTCGGCCACGCGGATGATGTGGCGGCGGATGAACTCCGCGCCCTCGCGCGCGCCGTCTTCGGGATGCTTGAGCGCGCATTCCCATTCGAGCACGGCCCAGCCTTCAAAGTCGTACTGGGCCATCTTGGAGAAGATCGCGCCGAAGTCCACCTGCCCGTCGCCCAGCGAGCGGAAGCGCCCGGCCCGGTCGACCCAGCCCGAGTAGCCGCCGTACACGCCTTGCCGGCCTGTGGGCCGGAACTCGGCGTCCTTCACGTGGAAGGCCTTGATGCGCGGGTGGTAAATGTCGATGAAGGCCAGGTAATCGAGCTGCTGCAGCACGAAGTGGCTGGGGTCGTAGAGGATGTTGGCGCGCTGGTGGTTGCCCACCGATTCCAGGAAGCGCTCGAACGTCACGCCGTCGTGCAGGTCTTCGCCGGGGTGCAGCTCGAAGGCCGCGTCCACGCCGTGCTGGTCGAACTTGTCGAGGATGGGGCGCCAGCGCTTGGCCAGTTCGGCGAAGGCTTCTTCGACGAGGCCGGCCGGGCGCTGCGGCCACGGGTAGAGATAAGGCCAGGCCAGCGCGCCCGAGAACGTGGCGCTGGCCTTCAGCCCCAGCCGCTCGGAGGCCTCGGCCGCCAGGTGCATCTGGCGCACGGCCCACTCCGTGCGCGCGGCCGGCTTGCCGCGCACGGCCTCGGGCGCGAAGCCGTCGAACAGGCTGTCGTAGGCCGGGTGCACGGCGACGAGCTGGCCCTGCAGGTGCGTCGACAGCTCGGTGATCTGCAGGCCGTGGGCTTTGAGCGTGCCGGCCACTTCATCGCAATAGGTCTGGCTGCCTGCCGCCCTTTCCAGGTCGATGATGTGCGGCGCCGTGGGCAGCTGCACGCCCTCGTAGCCCAGGCCCGCGGCCCAGGTGCCCAGGTGGTCCAGCGTGTCGAACGGCGCGGCATCGCCCAGGAACTGGGCCAGGAAGATGGCGGGGCCTTGGATGGTTTTCATGCGGAGGTCCGGTGTTGCGGGGCTTGCTCCCTCTCCCACTGGGAGAGGGCTGAGGTGAGGGCTGGCGGCCGCGGCACCCCCCTCACCCCAACCCTCTCCCCCAAGGGGGCGAGGGAGCAAGAGACTCAGAACGGCGAGTTCGGGTGGTAGAACTCCTTGGCGTTGTCCTTGGTGATCAGCACCGACGGAATGATGGTCGTCGCCGGCAGCTTCTCGCCCTTGAGCCGCGCCTCGGCCGTCAGCTTGATCGCGTCGTAGATGAATTTGGGCGAGTAGCTCACATCGGCCGCGATGCGTGGGTCCTTGCCGTCCATGATGGTCTTGACCATGCCCTTGGCGCCCGCGCCGCCGAACACCACCTTGATGTCGTTGCGCTTGGCCTGGTCGATGGCCTTGAGCACGCCCACGGCCATGTCGTCGTCCGCCGCCCAGATCGCGTCGATCTGCTTGAAGCGCGTCAAGTAGTCCTGCGTGACCTTGAAGGCGTCGTCGCGGTTCCAGTTGGCGTATTTGGCGTCCAGCAGCTTGATGTCGGGGTGGTTCTTCAGCACCGCGTTGAAGGCGTCCATGCGCTCGTTGTCCAGCGTGGTCGCAATGCCGCGCAGCGCCACCACGTTGCCCTTGCCGCCCAGCGCCTTGACGATGTACTCGGCCGGGATCTTGCCGAAGGCCGTGTTGTCGCCGGCCACATAGGCGTCCTGCGCGCTGGTGTCCGTGAGGCCGCGGTCGACCACGGTCACGTAGGCGCCCTTGGCCTTGACCTGGGCGACCGGCTTGGTCAACGCGGCCGATTCGAACGGGAAGACGACCAGCGCATTGATCTTGGAGACGGTGGACAGGTCCTGCAGCTGGTTGGCCTGCTCGGGCGCGTTGGCTGCCGTCTTGATCGTGATCTTCAGGTCCTTGTGCGTCTTCTCGAGTTCCTTCTTGGCCTCGTTGGCCCAGTAGTTGATGCCGCCCATGAAGCTGTGGGTGGCGGCCGGGATGGACACGCCGAGGTGCACCTTCTCGGCGGCCAGGGCGGGCAGGGCGAAGGTGGCGGCGGCGATGGCCGTCAGGGTGAGGCGTCTGGAAATCATGCGAAGTCTCCTTGGGTTGGTTGGGAAAAACTCAACGGCGGCCACGTTGAAGAAAGGCCACGACGATGATCACGAAGCCCTGCACCGCCGCGTTCAGGTAGACGCTGATGATGCTGGTCAGGTTCAGGATGTTGCTGATGACGGAGAGCAGCACGGCGCCGACCACGGTGCCGGTGATGCTGCCCGCGCCGCCCTTGAGCGCGGTGCCGCCCACGATCACGGCGGCGATGGCCTCGAGCTCCCACAAGAGCCCCGTGGTCGGCGAGGCCGAGCCCAGGCGCGGCACGTACAGCAGCGTGGCGATGCCCACGCAGATGCCCAGCAGCATGTAGGTCTGGATCTTCACGCGGTCCACCGCCACGGCGGCGTAACGGGCCACCTGTTCGTTCGAGCCGATGGCCTGCACGTAGCGGCCGTAGGCCGTGCGGTTCAGGATCACGCCGCCGACAATGGCGACCAGCAGGAACACCCACACCGGCACGGGCACACCGATGAAGCTCGCGTAGTAGACCGGCGCGTACAGGTCCGACAGGTCGTTGTCCAGCGTGATCGCGCCGCCATCGGCCGCCCAGGTCAGGTAGGCGCGGAAGATGCCCAGCGTGCCCAGCGTCACGATGAAGGGCTCGATACGGCCCTTGGTGATGAGCAGGCCATGCGCCAGGCCGAAGGCCGCGCCCAGCACCACCGCCAGCGTGGCGCCCAGCACCACGGCCAGCATGGGCGAGCCGGTCAGCGGCCCCATGGCGTTGATGAACATGATCACGCAGCCCGCGATCAAAGCGGCCATGGAGCCCACCGACAGGTCGATGCCGCCCGAGATGATCACGAAGCACATGCCCACCGCGATGATGCCGATGAAGGCCGTGCGCGTGAGCACGTTCATGGCGTTGTCGTAGGTGGCGAAGTCGCTGTTGAGCGCCGTGCCCGCGATGCACAGCAGCACCAGGCCCAACACCGGGCCCCAGCCCTGCAGCCAGCGGCTGCGGCGCGCGGCGGTGGCGGCGTGCCGGCTGTCCGCAGAGGCCGGGGTGGTGGCGGGGGATTCAGTGGTCGACATGGAAATCCTTCTTTGTGTAGAACAGCGCATCGCCAGCCACGGCGTCTAAGGCCGCGGAGCAGGCCATGCCAGTGCACCCGCGGACCTGGCTCTGCCAGGCCGCTGGGTGCGCCCCCCTCGCGCAGCGGAGGGGGGTTGGCGGAGCGCGCAGCGCGCAGACTGGGGGGTTCATCATTCCGCGGCACCCGTGGCATGGGCGATCAAGGTTTCTTCGGAGAGGCCATCGGCATCGAGCATGGCGACGAGCCGGCCGGCGCGCATCACGGCCACGCGGTGCGCCAGGCCGATCAGCTCCATGAGTTCGGACGAGACCACGATCACCGCCAGGCCGCCGCGCGCGAGGCGCTGCACCAGCTCGTAGATCTCGCGCTTGGCGCCCACGTCCACGCCGCGCGTGGGCTCGTCCAGCACCACCACGCGCGGGGCCGGGTGCAGCACGCGGGCCAGCGCCAGCTTCTGCTGGTTGCCGCCGGACAGGGCCGAGGCCGGCACGTCGAGCGAACCGGTGCGGATGCCGAACTCGCGCACGGCCTCGGCCAGCGCGGCGCGTTCGTCGGCCGGCTTGAGCCAGGGCCTGGCGTAGCGGCTGAGGGCCATCAGCGTCAAGTTCTCGCGCAGGCCCATGTGCACGTGCAGGCCCTTGCCCTTGCGGTCTTCGCTGAGGTAGGTCAGGCCATCGTCGGCCGCGGCGCGCGGGTTGGGCCAGCCGCCGTCGCCGGGCACGGCACGCTCGGCGATGAAGACCTGGCCCTGCGCCGGGCGCAGGCCCAGCAGGCCTTCGAACAGCTCGGTGCGGCCCGCGCCCACCAGGCCGGCGAAACCCAGGATCTCGCCGGGCCGCACTTCGAACCCGACGTCGTTGGCCCAGCCAGGCACCGTGACGCCCTGCACGCGCAGGGACGGCGCGCCGGTGGTGGGGCGGGCATCGCGCGCGGGGTAGAGGTCGGCGATCTCGCGGCCGACCATGAGGTTGGCCATGGCGTGGCGCGTGAGGCCTTGCGTGCTCTGCTGCGTGATGAAGCGGCCGTCTCGCATCACGACCACCTCGTCGGTCACGCGCTCCACTTCGTCGAGCTTGTGCGAGATGTAGACGATGGTCACGCCATCGGCACGCAGCTGGGCGATGAGGGCGAACAGCCGCTCGGTCTCGCTGGCCGTCAGCGTGGCCGTGGGCTCGTCCATGATGAGCAACCGGGCCTTGCGCGCGATGGCCTTGGCGATTTCCACGAGCTGCTTCTCGGCCACGATCAGCTCGCGCAGGCGCGTGGCGGGCGGCACGTCCAGGCCGACCTCGGCGAGCGCGGCGGCGGCCTCGCGGTCCATGGCGGCATCGTCGAGGAACCAGCCCTTGCGGCGCTCATGGCCCAGGAACATGTTCTGCGCCACCGTGAGGTCGTCCGCCAGGTTGAACTCCTGGTGGATCAGCACGATGCCCAGCGCCTCGGCGTCGCGCGGGCCGTTGAACCGCCGCTCCTGCCCGTTGATGCGCAGCACGCCACCGGTGGGCGCCTCGTGGCCGGCCAGGATCTTCATGAGCGTGGACTTGCCCGCACCGTTCTCGCCCAAGAGTCCCACCACGCGGCCGGGCGCCAGCGTGAAGTGCACGCCGTGCAGCACCTGCACGGGGCCGAAGGATTTGTCGATGTGGTCGAAGACGACGCCGACGCCTTCTGCTGCAACTGTCATGGAGCTACCCCCCGGGCACGCAAGGTTTCACACAAGGCCAGCGCACCCGCGCCGACCACCCCGCCCTGCCCGGCCAACGGCGCGTATTGCACCTCCAGGTGGCGCGTCGACAGGGCTAACGAGCGCTGGTAGACGCTTTGGCGCACGGCGGCCAGGAACAAAGGCCCGATCAGCGTCACGCCTCCGCCCAGGAACACATGCGAGGGGTTGAAGAAGTTGACGACGGAGGCCAGCATCTGGCCGATCAGGTGGCCGGCGCGCTGGATGATGCGGTTGGCGGCGGCATCGCCCGCGCGGCTGGCCGCAGCCACGGCCTCGGCATCGAGCGCGCCGCGCTCGGCCAGCACGGCCGCCAGCGCCGGGCTCTCGCCCGCCTCCGCCGCGGCAGTCGCCTGCCGCACGATGGCCGGCGCGGCGGCCATGGCCTCCACGCAGCCGCGGTTGCCGCAGTGGCAGCGCTCGCCCTCGGTGTCCACGCAGATGTGGCCCACATCGCCAGCCGAACCCGTGGCGCCGCGGTACACGCTGCCGTGGCACACGATGCCGCAGCCGATGCCGGTGCCGACCTTGATCACGATGAAGTTGGGCAGCCCGCGCTTGAGGCGCCAGAGCTCGCCCAGCGCCATGAGGTTCACGTCGTTGTCCACGAACACCGGCGCGCGGTACTCGTCGCGCAGGAAGTCGCGGATGGAGAACTGGTCCCAGTCGGGCATCAGCGGCGGGCTCACAAGCTGGCCGGCCTCGAAGTTCACCGGCCCGGGCACGCCCACTCCGATGCCCAGCACCTGCGCCGGCTTGCCCTTGCAGCGCGCCAGCAGCTCGCGCATCAGCGCAGCCGCGCGCGCCAGCACCACGCCGGGGCCCTGGCGGCGCACGTCGATGGCCTCGCTGTGTTCGGCCAGCAGCGTGAGGTCGGGCCGCAGCACGGCGACCGTGAGGCTGGTGACGCCGATGTCCACGCCCAGCAGCAGGCCCAGGCCATGGTGCAGGCGCAGGGTTTCGGCGGGGCGGCCGCCTTGGGAAGGTTGGGGGCCGGCTTCTTCCAGCAGGCCCTGGTCGATGAGCCCGGCGATCAGCGCCTTGCCCTTGCTGGGCGAGAAGCCCATGGGCGACGCCAGATCGTGGCGCGAGCTGTTCGGCGCCCAGAAGGCCGCTTCCAGCACACGCATTTCGTCGGCGGTGATGCTCTGCCAAGGCGTCAAGCCCGTGTCTCCTGCTGGTTGTTGTTTGGAACGCAGGCGGATACTATGTCGCAGGCTTTGGCCTCACAAGACCCAAGTTAGGTCTAAATTTGACCAAACGGGGAAGGCAGGCTTCGGGGCGCCTCCACCTTCGGTTTTACAACGCGCCACATATGGACTTTAGGAAAATTACAATGGTTGCATAATTTCCATAAATTCCCTACATTCATCGCATGGACGCCGTCAAAAACCCGTTTGCCCCTGGCGCTGGTTCGCCACCTCCAGAACTTGCTGGACGTGATGAGCTACGCGAAGCCGTGCGTGTCGCCATTGAACGAACGCGGGCCGGCAAGTCCGCACGCAGTCTGATGCTTGTTGGCTTGCGCGGCGTCGGAAAGACCGTTCTGCTCGACCGAATGCGCGACGACGCCGAGGCTTCTGGCGTACACACCATCCGCATCGAGGCCCCTGAGGAGCGCTCGTTGCCCGCCCTGCTGGCGCCGCAACTGCGTGTTGCACTGCTGCGGCTGAGCAAGCTGGCGCAGGCCAAGGATCTGGCCGTGCGCGGCCTGCGCGCACTGGCCGGATTCGCCAAGGGTTTGAAGATCACATACGCGGACATCGAGGTCGGTCTCGACTACGAGGGCGAGGCCGGCCTTGCCGACAACGGCGACCTCGAACACGATCTGCAGGAGTTGCTGGAAAGCGCTGGCGCTGCGGCCAGGGCGGCTGGCACGGCACTGGTGATCTTCGTGGACGAACTCCAGTACGTGGCCGAGCCCCAACTGGCCGCGCTCATCACTGCCATGCACCGCTGCGCACAGCGCCGCGTGCCGGTGCTGCTCGTCGGCGCGGGCCTGCCGCAACTGCGCGGGCGTATGGGCGATGCGAAATCCTATGCCGAGCGCCTGTTCGAATTTCCCGAGATCGGGCCGCTCAGCGCTGACGCTGCAACGCTCGCCATCACCAAGCCGATCGAAGCGGAGGGCGCCGCAATCACCGCCGATGCCGTCGAGAGAATCCTGGCCGACACACGCTGCTACCCCTACTTCCTGCAGGAATGGGGCCAGCGGAGCTGGGAGGCCGCAGATGCCTCCCCCATCGAGGAAAGCGATGTAGACCTTGCGACCACAACGGCTGTGGCGGCCCTCGACGAGAGCTTCTTCCGTGTACGCTTTGACCGGCTGACACCACAGGAAAAGCGCTACCTGCGGGCCATGTCCGAGCTTGGCCCTGGCCCCCATCGGTCTGGTGCAATCGCCGAATGCCTGAAGCGCGAAGTCAGCGCACTGGGACCGGTGCGCAGCGCATTGATTGCCAAGGGCATGGTCTGGAGCCCCAGCCACGGCGACACAGCTTTCACCGTACCGCTGTTTGACGAGTTCATGCGGCGGATCATGCCTGGGGAAGATTGGCGGCCGTGAGGGAATCCGCGCTGCGAGGCCCGCTGTGCACCAACCGGGGCAGCGCCATCGACGCTTCGCCCAAATCGACAGCGGGACCAACGAACGCCGCCTGATCGCTCCAACAACCGCTCAGCTCAGACACCTCGGCGCCGGAAAGTCGATGACGCTCTTGATCAGCGCCCGCATCTCGGTGATCAAGGGCCGGGCATCGTCGCGCCGCCATTGCACCGTGTACTGCAAGGGCGCCAGCGCCCCGCCGCGCGACAGGATGCGCACGGTGCCGCGCGCCTGCAGCGCCTCGGCCCAGCCCTGCGGCATGTAGGTAAAGCCCAGGCCCTCGGCCACCATGCCGACCACCGCGCCCCAGCTGTTGCAGCTGAGCCGGCGCTGCACGGCCAGGCCGTGGCGGCTCAGCCAGTCGTCCAGCGTACGCGTGGCGCCCGAGCCCACGGGCAAGGCGATCAGCAGCTGCTCGCGCACCAGGCGCTGCGGGTGGTCGGTGCCAGCGCGCGCGATGAAGGCATCGCTGGCGGCCCAGACGAAGCGCACCTGGGCCACGTTCTCGAAGGCCAGGCTGCTGCGCGAGGACGGGCCGGCGATCACCACGCAGTCGAGCTCGCCGCCTTCGATGCGCTGCTCCAGCACCTGGCCGATGTCGGCATGCGGCTCCAGCTGCAGCGCGGGGTGCAGCTCGGCCACCTTGTGCACCAGCCTGGGCAGCCAGGTCAGGCCGCTCAATTCGCCGAAGCCCAGCCGGCAGCGGCCCTGCAGGCCCACCGTGCGGCCCGCCGCTTGCTGCAGCTGCGCCGCGCCATGCAGCAGCTCGCGGATGCGCGGCAGCAGTTGCTCGCCCTGCGTCGTCAGCTCTGCGGCGCGGCCACTGCGGTCGAACAGTTGCACGCCCAGTGAGGCCTCCAGCTCGGCGATGCGCTTGGACAGCGAGGACACGGACACATGCACCCGCTCGGCCGCGACCGTGAAGTTCAGGCAGGTGGCGGCCCAGTAGAAGGCTTCGAGTTGCTTGAGGGTCATGCCGTCATTGTCGTTAAAGCGAAATCGAACGTTCTCTTTATTTCGCTTTTTCTTCAACGAGGGGCTGGCTACAGTGGCCCGCCATGTCCAGCGTCGCCCTGCCCTCCGCTCCCGCCACCGCCATGCCGGCACCATTGCCGCGCGCCCTGCGCGGGGTGCTGTCGCTGGACGACTTCGAACGCCTGGCCCAGCGCCACCTGCCGCGCCCGATCTGGGCCTACGTGAGCGGCGCGGTGGAAGACAACCACTCCCTGGCCGAGAACCGCCGTGCCTTCGCCGACCTGGCCTTTCGCCCGCGCGTGCTGGCCGGCGTGGCGCAGCGCGACCTGTCGTTCGCGCTGTTCGGCCGGCGCTACGCCGCGCCCATCGGCCTGGCGCCCATGGGCATCTCGGCCCTGTCGGCCTACCGCGGCGACATCGTGCTGGCGCAGGCCGCGCAGCAGGCGAATGTGCCGGCCATCATGAGCGGCTCGTCGCTGATCCGGCTCGAAGAGGTGATGGCCGCCGCGCCGCAGACCTGGTTCCAGGCCTACCTGCCGGGCGACCAGGCGCAGATCGACGCGCTGCTGGCCCGCGTGCAGGCGGCCGGCGTGCAGACGCTGGTGATCACGGTGGACACGCCCGTCGGCGCGAACCGCGAGAACAACGTGCGGGCCGGCTTCTCCACGCCGCTCAAGCCCAGCCTGTCGCTGGCCTGGCAGGGCATGAGCCACCCGCGCTGGCTGCTGGGCACCTTCGTGCGCACGCTGCTGCGCCACGGCATGCCGCACTTCGAGAACAACTACGCCACGCGCGGCGCACCCATCCTCTCGGCCAACGTGCTGCGCGACTTCTCGGACCGCGCGCACCTGAACTGGACGCACCTGGCCGCCATCCGCCGGCGCTGGCCGGGCACGCTGGTCATCAAGGGCATCCTCACGCCCGAGGACGCCGTGATCGCGCGCGACCACGGTGCCGACGGCCTCATCGTCTCCAACCATGGCGGCCGCCAGCTCGACGGCGTGGTCGCGCCACTGCGCGTGCTGCCCGCCATCGTGCGCGCCGTGCCCGGCCTGCCCGTGATGCTGGACAGCGGCGTGCGCCGCGGCACCGACGCCGTGAAGGCGCTGGCGCTGGGCGCGCGCTGCGTGTTCGTGGGCCGGCCATTCAACTACGCGGCCTCGGTCGCCGGCCTGGCCGGCGTGGCACATGCCATCGGCCTGCTGCGCGACGAGGTTTCGCGCGACATGGCCATGCTGGGCCTGACGCGGCTGGACCAGATCACCCCCGCGTGCATCCGCCCCGTGGCGGACCCGCGCGACTACTTCCCCTCCACGGAGACACACGCATGAGCAAGATCCAGGGCTTTCACCTCCACCCGCGCCCGGCGCCCACGGTCAGCGATGCACTGCTGGCGCGCTACCAGGGCTTCCAGGTTGCCAACGTGAGCGATGCGATGAGCCGCACCACCGGCACCTCGGCGCTGCGGCCGTTCCACCAGCGCAGCGGCGCGATGGCCGGCCGCGCGCTGACCGTGCGCACACGCCCCGGCGACAACCTGTTGGTGCACCAGGCCATCGACACCTGCCAGAGCGGCGACGTGATCGTGGTCGATGCGGGCGGCGTGGGGCCGAACGCCATCATTGGCGAGATCATGCTGGCGCTGCTGATCGCGCGCGGCGCGGCCGGCATCGTGATCGACGGCCTGATTCGCGACAGCGACACGATTGCGCAGCACACCCTGCCGGTCTACGCGCGCGGCGTGTCGCACCGCGGCCCGTACAAAGACGGCCCGGGCGAGCTGCATGTGCCGGTCAGCATCGACGGCATGGTGGTGCGGCCCGGCGACATCGTGATCGGCGACGGCGACGGGCTGCTGGCGATCGCGCCCGAGGAGGCCGAAGACATCGCGGCACGCGTCGAGGCCATCCAGCGCGTGGAGGCCGATGCGCTGCAGGCGATCGCCGAAGGCCGCGCCGACCGCAGCTGGGTGATGCGCACGCTGCGCGAGAAGGGCGTTGTGTGATCCGGGTCGTCCGCTTCAACTACTGGCTGGATCCGGCCTTCGACCGCATCGTCGGCGAAGCCCCCGGCGTCACGCTGCAGACCTGCGCCATGCAGGGCGACGACAACGCCGCCTGGACCGCGCTGGCCCAAGCCCAGGTGCTGCAGATCACGGCGGCCAAGGACGAGCTGCCGCGCCACTGGTTCGTCACCGCCGAGCTGCTGGCGCGCTGCCCGCAGCTGCTGGCCGTGTCCTCCAGCGGATCGGGCTGCGACACCATCGACATCGAGGCCTGCACGCGGGCCGGCGTACTCGTCATGAACCAGGCCGGCGGCAATGCCGACTCGGTGGCCGAGATGGCGCTGGGCCTGATGCTGGCCGTGCTGCGCCGCATCCCCGAATCCAACAGCCTGCTCCATGGCAGCGCGCGCAGCTTCAGCCGAGAAGACCTCATGGGCCACGAGCTGCGCGGCCGCACGCTGGGACTGGTGGGCGTGGGCGAAGCCGGCCGCCGCGCCGCCGCGCTGGGCCGCGCCTTCGGCATGCAGGTGATCGGTGTGGACCCGGCGCTGGACGCCGACACCATGGCCGCGCGCGGCGCCGAGGCCGTGCGCTTCGACGAACTGCTGCGCCGCGCCGACATCGTCTCGCTGCACTGCCCGCGCGACGCCAGCACGCTGGGCCTCATGAACGTTGCCGCTTTCGCCGCCATGCGGCCGGGCAGCATTTTCGTGAGCACGGCGCGCGGCGGCATCCATGACGAGGCCGCCCTGCATGCCGCCCTGGCCAGCGGCCACCTGGGCGGCGCCGGGCTCGACGTGTGGGACCAGGAACCACCGCCGCCTGACCACCCGCTGCTGCAGTTGCCCAACGTCGTCGCCACCTTCCACACGGCCGGCGTCACGCACGAGGCGCGGCGCAACAACGCCACGCTGGCCGCCACGCAGATCGTGAAGCTGCTGGCCGATGGCGAGCAGCCCGCGCGGCTCGTGAACCCGGCCGTGTGGCCGCACGCACGCGAACGCATTGCTGCAGCACGGGCACGCTGAGAACGAACACAAAAGGAGACAAGCATGAACAAGACCTTGACCCGCCGCGCGCTCTGCGCCGGCATCGCCGCCACCGCCTTCGCGTTGCCGGCCGCCGCGCAGCCCGATGCCTACCCCAGCAAGCCCATCGAGCTCATCGTGGCCTACGGCCCCGGCGGCGGCACCGACCTGGTCGCGCGCCTGCTGGCCCGCCACCTGGAGAAGCAGCTCGGCGGCAGCGTCGTGGTGCTGAACCGCCCCGGCGCGGGTGGCGGCATCGGCTTCGGCGAACTGGCGCGCGCCAAGCCAGACGGCTACACCATCGGCTTCATCAACACGCCCAACGTGCTGACCATCCCGATCGAGCGCAAGAGCACCTTCCACTGGAGCCAGTACGACCTGCTGGGCAACCTAGTGGACGACCCGGGTGGCTTCGCGATCCATAACAGCAACGCCATCACCACGCTGGCTGGCCTGGCGGCCTTCGCCAAGGCTAACCCCGGCGCCGTGACCGTGGGCACGACCGGCACCGGCTCGGACGACCACCTGGCCATGCTGCTGTTCGAGCGCGCCACCGGCACGAAGCTGACGCACGTGCCCTACAAGGGCGCAGGCGAGGTGCGCGCTGCCGCCACGGGCCAGCAGATCGTGATCGGCGCCATCAACGTGGGCGAGGTGCTGGCCTACCAGAAAGGCGGCACGCCCATCCGCCTGCTGGGCCAGGCAGCCGCCACGCGCTCGGCGCTGGCGCCCACGGTGCCGACCTTCAGGGAACAGGGCATCGACATCGAGCTGGCGTCGCTGCGCGGCCTGGCCGCCCCCAAGGGCCTGCCCGAGGCGGTGCGCAAGAAGCTGGTCGATGCCGTGGCCGCCATCGCGGCCGACAAGGAGTTCAAGCAGCAGGCCGATGCCATGTACGCGCCGCTACGCTACCTGGCACCCGCGGCCTACGCGACCGAACTCGAACGCACCGAAGCCGGCTTTCGCAAGCTCTGGGGCGAGCTGCCCTGGCAGGACAAGCCCTGACCTCACTCCCCTCCTTTCTTCAACCATGCCCATGCTCTCCCGCCGCCACTTCACCGCACTCACTCTGGCCATCGCCGCCCTGCCCGCCGCGGCGCAACAGCTCCCCGCAGGCCCCATCACGCTGGTGGTCGGCTGGCCCGCAGGCGGCCCGTCCGACAACGTGGCGCGGCTCACCGCGCAGCGCATGGCCGAGGCGCTGGGCCAGTCCATCGTGATCGACAACAAGGGCGGCGCAGGCGGCAACATCGGCAGCGACGCCGTGTCGCGCGCGCGGGCCGATGGCAGCACCATCATGCTGGCCACCGCCACCTCGCACGGCCTCAATTCCGCGCTGTACGCCAAGCTCAACCACGACCCGGTCAAGGACTTCGCGCCCGTCGGCATGATCACCACCTCGCCCAGCGTGATGCTGGTGCCGACCGATTCGCCGTTCCGCTCGGTGGCCGATGTGCTCAAGGCCGCCAAGGCCGATCCCGGCAAGCTCAATTACGGTTCTGGCGGCGTGGGCTCCAGCCAGCACCTGGCCGGCGCCAGCTTCAAACGCATCGCGGGCGTGGACATCGCGCACATTCCGTTCAAGGGCACGGCCCCGGCCATGACCGACCTCATGGCCGGCCGCGTGGACTTCGTGCTGACCACGGGCGCCATGTCCTTCATCCGCTCGGGCAAGCTGCGCCCGCTGGCGGTGGCCGCGCGCCAGCGGCTCCCGGCCCTGCCCGACGTGCCCACCTTCGACGAGGCCGGCGTCAAGGGCTTCTACACCGACTCGTGGTACGGCCTGGTGGCTCCGGCCGGCACGCCGCGCCCCGCGCTCGACAAGCTGAACGCGGCGCTGGCCACGGCCCTGCGCAACCCCGACGTGCAAAAGCAGTTCCTCGACCAGGGCTCGCTGCCGGTCAAGCCGATGGGCGTGGACGAGTTCTGGAAGTTCGTCGTCGACCAGATGCCGGCCGCGGCCGAGCAGGTGCGCATCTCGGGCGCCAAGGCAGAGTGAGAGCGCCGTGACGGCGCAGCGATGACGGCGGGTGTCAAACCCGCGCCGCGCCGCAGCCCGCATGTTGGGCGGTGGTGACGCGGCACCGCCGATACCATCGCGCATGAGCACACATTACGAATCGCTGCCGCTGGCGCAGGACTATCACGATGCCTTCGCGGTGCCTGCGCCCGATGCGCCCGCCCCCCGCGACATGTGGCCGCGCAAGCAGGGCCTGTGCATTCGCTCCGCATCCACCACCGTGGCAGCAGCAGTCGCTGGCGAGCCAGCAGCCGCGCCCACGCGCACGCTGGTGGCTGCGCAGTGGGGCCTGGTGCCGCACTGGGTCAAGTCTGCGTCCGACGGCCAGCTGCGCGCCACCAAACTCGTCAACGCACGCTCGGAGCTCGCCTCCACCGCCCGCGCCTTCCGCGACGCCTGGCTGCAAGGCCAGCGCTGCATCGTGCCGATGACGGCCTTCTTCGAGGACGACCTGCGCAACGGCAAGACCGTGCCCACGCGCATCAGCCGTGTCGACGGCCAGCCCATGGGCGTGGCCGGCCTGTGGGCGCTGTGGACAGGGCCCGACGGCAACACCCTGACCAGCTACACGCTGCTCACCGTCAACGCCGACAGCCACGCCCTGCTGCGCCGCTACAAGCCGCATGGCAGCGAGGCGCGCATGCCGGTCATCCTGAACGAAGGTGCGTACGACGCCTGGCTCAACGCGCGCGTCGAGAAGGCCCACGAATTCATGCGCCATTACCCGTCCAGCGGGCTCACCGCGAACCCGGTGGAGCGCAAAGCCGACAAGGTGCCCAAGCGGCTGTAGCGCGCCGGTCTGCGCGCGAATCGGTGGGCTCGGCGGACATCCGCACAAACCCCTATCGCGCCGCAATGAAACCGGTTTCATACTTGGGGCGTGAATTACCAATTCCAGTTCGACGCCGTCTTTGCGGCCTGGCCCCTGCTGCTCAAGGGCACGTGGATCACCGTGCAGCTCTCGCTCACGGCCACCGTGCTCGGCCTCGTCGTCGCGGTGCTCGGTGCCTGGGGCAAGACCAGCGGCCCGGCGTGGCTACGCTTGCTCATCCAGGCCTACATCGAGCTGATCCGCAACACGCCCTTCCTGGTCCAGCTGTTCTTCTTTTTCTTCGCGCTGCCGGCCTTCGGCCTGCGCTGGTCGCCCTACCAGGCCGCGCTGACGGCCATGGTGGTGAACCTGGGCGCCTATGCCACCGAGATCATCCGCGCCGGCATCGAGTCCATCCCCAAAGGCCAGATCGAGGCCGGCCGCGCGCTGAACCTCAAGGGCTGGGAGATCTTCCGCTTCGTCATCATCAAGCCCGCGCTCAAGGCGATCTACCCGGCGCTCACCAGCCAGTTCATCCTGCTGATGCTGACCTCGGCCGTGGTCTCGGTGATCTCGGCGGACGACCTCACCTCGGTGGCCGCCACGCTGCAGTCGCAGACCTTCCGCAGCTTCGAGATCTACATCGTCGTGACGTTGATCTACCTGGGGCTGGCGCTGTCGTTCTCGGCGCTCTTCAAGCTGATCCACCGCCAGTTCCTCAACTACCCCGACAAGCGCTGAGCCGGAGTCCACGACATGCGTACCTTCGGCCTCCCAGAGTTCCTGTTCATCCTCGAAGCCGCCAAGTGGACCTTGGCGCTGTCGGCCATCGCCTTCATCGGCGGCGCCGTGCTGGGCCTGTTCGTCGCGCTGGCGCGCACCAGCGAGAGCCGCGCGGCGCAGGGGCTGGCCACTGCCTTCATCCAGGTCTTCCAGGGCACGCCGCTGCTGCTGCAGCTGTTCCTGATCTTCTTCGGCTTCCCGGTCATGGGCCTGGACATCAACCCCTGGGTGGCGGCCAGCATCGCGCTGACGCTGAACACCGCCGCCTTCCTGGCCGAGATCTGGCGCGGCTGCATCCAGGCCGTGCCGGGCGGGCAGCGCGAGGCGGCGCTGGCGCTGAACCTGTCGTACCTGGACCGCATGCGCGACGTGATCCTGCCGCAAGCTGGTCGGATCGCGCTGGCGCCCACGGTGGGCTACCTGGTGCAGGTGATCAAGGGCACGTCGCTGGCGGCCATCATCGGCTTTGCCGAGATCACGCGCGCCGGCCAGATCATCAACAACGCCACTTTCCAGCCGCTGCATGTGTTCACCACCGTGGCCGCCATCTACTTCGTGATCTGCTGGCCGCTGTCGCTGCTGGCCACCCGCATGGAAAAGCGCCGTGCGGCCACCCTCGCCCGCTGACCTCTCAACCCCCCGGAGACCTCCACCATGACCACCACCCGCCGCGCCGCCCTGGCGCTGACCCTCGCCGCTGCCTTCGCATTGCCCGCTGCCGCACAGAGCATTGCCGACATCAAGAAGAAGGGCGAGATCACCATCGGCATGCTGGTGGACTTCCCGCCCTACGGCACGACCAACGCGCAGAACCAGCCCGACGGCTACGACGCCGACGTGGCCAAGCTGCTGGCCAAGGACCTGGGTGTGAAGGCCAACATCGTGCCCGTCACCGGCCCAAACCGCATCCCGTTCCTGCTGACCAACAAGGTCGACGTGCTGGTCGCCTCGCTGGCCATCACGCCCGAGCGTGCCAAGCAGGTCGACTTCTCGTCGCCCTACGCGGCCGCCACCATCGTGCTGTACGGCGTGAGCAAGGTGCAATTGAAGGAGCCGGCCGACCTCAAGGGCAAGCGGGTCGGCGTGGCCCGCGCCAGCACGCAGGACGTGGCGCTGACCGCCGTCGCACCCGAGGGCACCGAGATCCGCCGCTTCGACGACGACGCCTCTGCCATGCAGGCGCTGATGTCGGGCCAGGTCGATGCCATTGGCTGCTCCACGACGGTGGCCGCGCAGATCGCCAAGCGCGCACCGGCTGGCACGTACGAGAACAAGTTCAATCTGCGCCAGCAGGTAATGGGCGTGGCGTTGCGACCGGGGCAGGCTGAGCTGAAGAAGACGCTGGATGACTTTGTTGATCGCAACAAGAAGAACGGCGAACTCGGCAAGCTGTATCAAAAGTGGCTGGGGACGGATTTCCCCACGATGCCGAACTCCTGATGTCGCAGGTCCACACCCTCGGCGCCCCCATCATCGAGATGGCCGGCGTCAACAAGTGGTACGGCCAGTTCCAGGTGCTGACCGGCATCGACCTGTCGGTGCGCGCTGGCGAACGCATCGTGGTCTGCGGCCCGTCGGGCTCGGGCAAGTCCACCCTCATCCGCTGTATCAACCGGCTGGAGACCGTGCAGCAGGGCAAGATCGTCGTGGACGGCATCGAGCTCACGGCGGGCGGCAAGAACGTGGACGCCGTGCGGGCCGAAGTCGGCATGGTGTTCCAGCAGTTCAACCTGTTTCCGCACCTCACCATCCTGCAGAACTGCACGCTGGCGCCCATGCGCTCGCGCGGCATGACGCAGAAGGAGGCCGAAGAGGTGGCCATGCAGTACCTCACGCGCGTGCGCATCCCCGAGCAGGCCAACAAGTACCCCAGCCAACTTTCGGGCGGCCAGCAGCAGCGCGTGGCGATTGCGCGCGCGCTGTGCATGAGCCCGAAGATCATGCTGTTCGACGAGCCCACTTCTGCGCTGGACCCGGAGATGGTCAAGGAGGTGCTGGACACCATGATCGGCCTGGCCGAAGACGGCATGACCATGCTGTGCGTCACGCACGAGATGGGCTTTGCGCGCAGCGTGGCCGACCGCGTGATCTTCATGGCCGAAGGGCGCATCGTCGAGCAGGCGCCGCCCGAGCAGTTCTTCAAGGCGCCACAGCACGAGAAGACCCGACAATTCCTGGGCCAGATCTTGAGCTCACACGCATGACCTCCACGACTCACCACGCCTTCGACGTCGCCCTGTTCGGCGAAGCCATGATGTTGCTGGTCGCCGACCGGCCCGGCCCCCTGGAAGACGCCACCGGCTTCCTCAAACGCACGGCCGGCGCTGAGACCAACGTGGCCATCGGCCTGGCACGCCTGGGCTTCAAGGTGGGCTGGGCCAGCCGCCTGGGCAGCGACAGCATGGCGCGCTACCTGTTGGCCGCCATGCGCGGCGAGGGCATCGACTGCTCGCACGTGGTGTGCGATGCGGCGCAGACCACGGGCTTTCAGTTCAAGGAACGCGTGACGGACGGCCGCGACCCGCTGGTCGAGTCGCACCGCAAGGGCTCGGCCGCCAGCCGCATGTCGCCTGCCGATATCGACGAGCCCTGGCTGCGCAGCGCGCGCCACCTGCACGCGACCGGCGTGTTCCCGGCCATCTCGGCCACCACGCTGCCCACCGCCATCCGCACCATGGAGATCGCACGCGAGGCCGGCCGCACGGTGTCGTTCGACACCAACCTGCGGCCCGGCCTGTGGGGCAGCACGGACTTGATGCGCAGCACCATCAACGCACTGGCCGCGCGCGCCGACTGGGTGCTGCCCGGCATCGAGGAAGGCGAGATCCTGACCGGCGAGACGCAGCCCGAGCGCGTGGCCGCGTTTTACCGCGCACAGGGCGCCAAGCTGGTCGTCGTGAAGCTGGGCGCCGACGGTGCTTACTACGACAGCGACACGCAAGGCACGGGCCGCGTGCCGGGCTATCCGGTCGAGAAGGTCATCGACACGGTGGGCGCGGGCGACGGCTTCGCGGCCGGCGTGATCAGCGCTTTGCTGGAGGGCAAGAGCGTGCCCGAGGCCGTGCGCCGCGGCGCGTGGATCGGCGCACGTGCGGTGCAGGTGCTGGGCGACACCGAAGGCCTGCCGACGCGGGCGCAACTGGACGAGGCCGGGCTATGAAGAAGAACATCCTCGTCTTTCGCGCGCTGCCGGCTGACCAGCTCGCCCGCCTGCAGGCCGTGCACCAGGTGACCGTGGCCGACCCCAAGAACGACCTCGCCGCCTTCGACGCCGCTCTGCCCCAGGCGCACGCGCTGATCGGCTCCAGCCACCCGGTGGACGCCGCGCTGCTGGACCGCGCACCGCAGCTGCAGGTGATCTCCAGCGTCTCCGTCGGCGTGGACAACTACGCGCTGCCCGAGCTGGAGCGCCGCGGCATCGTGCTGTGCCACACGCCCGGCGTGCTCGACGAGACCGTGGCCGACACCGTGTTCGCGCTGCTCATGGCAACCAGCCGCCGCGTGGTGGAGCTCGCCACGCTGGTGCGAGAAGGCCAGTGGAAAAAGAATGTCGGCGAAGACCTGTTCGGCTGGGACGTGCACCACAAGACGCTGGGCCTGCTCGGCTTCGGCCGCATCGGCCAGGCCATCGCGCGCCGCGCCGCGCTGGGCTTCGGCATGCCGGTGCTGTACCACGCACGCCGGCCGGTAGACCTGGCCACGCAGGCGCCCGATCTCGTGGGCCGCGCCACGCACACGCCGCTGGCCGAACTGCTGCCGCGCGCCGACTTCGTGGTCGCCATGCTGCCGCTGTCGCCCGCCACGCGCGGCATGCTGGGTGCCGAGGTGTTCGCGCAGATGAAGCCCGGCAGCATCTTCATCAACGGGGGCCGTGGCGCCACCGTCGACGAGGCCGCGCTGCTGGCCGCGCTGGATGCCGGCCCCCTGCGCGCCGCCGGCCTGGACGTGTTCGCCAAGGAGCCGCTGCCGCAGGACTCGCCCCTGCGCACCCACCCGCGCGTCACGCCGCTGCCGCACATCGGCTCGGCCACGGCCGAGACGCGCCACGCCATGGCCGCGCTGGCCGTCACCAACCTGCTGCAGGCACTGGCGGGCGAGACGCCGACGGCACGTTACGACAAGGGCAGCGTGTGAGCGCAGCGCCGGGCCGCCCCACCATCTCCGACGTGGCCGCCGCAGCCGGCGTCTCCAAGGCCACGGTCTCGCGCTTCTTCAACCACCGCGAGCGCCTGCTGAGCCCCGACATCGCGGCCCGTGTCGAGGCCGCCATCGCCCAGCTCGGCTATGCGCCCAGCCCCATGGCCCAGGCCCTGAGCCACGGCCGTTCGCGCCTGATCGGCCTGGTCGTGGCCGACATCGCCAACCCCTACTCGGTGGCCGTGCTGCGCGGCGCCGAGCAGGCCTGCCGCGAAGCGGGCTACCTCGTGATGCTGTTCAACCTGGGCAACGAGCCCGGGCGCGAACGCGAGGCCATCGCCGCGCTGGCCGGCTACCAGGTCGATGGCTTCATCCTCAACACGCTGGGCCGCGGCAGCGGCGTGCCCGACGCCATCGCGGCCCAGGGCAAGCCCGTGGTGCTGGTGGACCGTCGCCACGCCGGCATGGCGGCCGACTTCGTGGCGCTGGACAACGCCGGCGCCATGGCCCAGGTCTGCGAGCACCTGACGGCCGGCGGCTGGAAGGAGCTGCTCTACGTGACCGAGCCCGTCGCCGGCGTCAGCACCCGGCGCGAGCGCGCCACGGCCTTCGGCGCCTGCCTGCGCGCACCGACGGCCGGCCAGGTCTTCGAAAGCGCGGACGGCGCCGACGCGGCCCTGCTCGCCGCGCTGGTCGCCCTGCGCAAGCGCGCGGGCACGCGGTGCCGGGCCGCGGTGGTGGCCGGCAATGCCGTGGTCACGCTGCGCGTCGCCCATGCCATGCGCCAGCTCGGATGGCAGTTCGGCACCGAGCTGGGCTTCGTCGGCTTCGACGACCCCGACTGGGCCTCGCTGATCGGCCCCGGCCTGTCGGCGATCGCCCAGCCCACCGACGCCATCGGCCAGGGCGCGGCGCGCTGCCTGATCGAGCGGCTGCAGGGGCACGAGGGGCCGGCTCGGCAGCTGCGGCTGCCGGGGCTGCTGGTGGTGCGGGGGTCGTCGGCAGCCGCTTGAGGCGCAGCGCGCTGCGGTGCTCATCCCCTCACCGCCCGCGCCGCCGCCAACCCCTCCTGCAGCACCGCAATCAGCTGCTCGGCCACCAGCTTCACCACCGAGCCCGGCGGCCGGGCCGAATCCACCGCCACGCTGATGCCCTGCGGCTCGGCGCTGCGGTCGCGGATGGGCACGAACACCAGCCGGCCGTCGGCCAGCTCGGCCGCGGCATCGAGCTCGGACGTGAACACCACATGCTGGCCCGCCATCGCGAGCTGCTTCACAAGCTGCAGTGAATTGCTCTCCACGAAGCGGCGCGGCGCCTGGAACAGCCAGCTGTACTGCGCCTCCAGGTAGCGGCGGATCGTCAACGCCCGGCTTTGCAGCGCCACCGGGTGCTGCGTGGCCTCCTGGAAACTCACGCTGGCGGACTGCGCCAAGGCATGCCCCGGCGCCACCACGCAGCCCAATGGCAGCTCGGCCTTCCACAGCACCAGCAGTTCGCGCCGCGGCGCCAGGTTGAAGATGGCGGCCAAGTCGGCCTTGCCGCCCATGAGCGCTACCTCGGCGTCGTCGGGCGTGGCCAGTTCGATGGACAGGCTCACCAGCGGATGCTGCGCGCTCAGTTGCCCCACCAGCCGCGGCAGCACGCTGGTGGACAGGCTGTCCATCGCCACCAGCGACACATGGCCCTGGTGCACGCCCTGGATGCGCCGCACCTCGGCCACCAGGCGGCGCTCGTCCTGCCCCCAGCGCCGCACCAGCGCGATGAGCGCCTCGCCCGAGGCCGTGAGCTGCATGCCGCGCGGCAGCCGCTCGAACAGCGGCACGCCGAACTCGTCCTCCAGCTGCAGGATCTGGCGGTTGATCGCCGACGCGGCCACGTGCAGCTCGCGCGCGGCCTTCTGGATCGAGCCGGAACGTGCGACCTGGTCGGCATAGCGCAGGCTGGCGGGAACGAGCGAATGGCGCATGGAGGGGCTCCGGGCAGTTGCGGCGCATCGTACTGATTTTGCGCATGCAACGGTGCCAATTCTGTGATGGACGGCAACACACCGCCTGCCTACGATGCAGCCCATGACATCAATGCTGACCCTGGAATCCCTCAACACCTGCCCGCCGGACGCGTTCGTCGCGGCGCTGGCCGAGATCTGGGAACACGCCCCCTGGGTGCCCGAGCGCGTGGTGCAGCAGCGCCCGTTCGCCAGCGTGGCCGCTCTGCACGGCGCCATGGTCGCGGTGGTCGCCGCGCTGGACGAGCCGGCCCGCATCGCCTTCTACGCCGGCCATCCGGAACTGGCCGGCGCCGACACACGCCGCGGCACCATGACCGACGACTCCATCGCCGAGCAGGCCAGCCTGGACCTGGCCACGCTGGACGCCGCCAGCGCACAACGCTGGGACGCCCTGAACGCAGCCTACCGCACGCGTTTCGGCTTCCCATTCATCCTGTGCATCCGCCGCCACACGCGCGCATCGGCGCTGCAAGCCTTCGAGCAACGGCTGCAGCACGACCGCGCGACCGAGCTGGCCGCCGCTCTCGACGAGATCGCCGCGATCACACGCCTGCGCCTGGCGCAGCGCGTCGCCCCCGCATCCACTTTCACCACCCCTGCCTGAACCGGAGCCGCCCCATGAACACGACCCGCCGACTTTCCCTCCTGGCTTGCACGCTGGGCCTGCTGGCGGCCGCCGCGCCCGCGCTGGCCCAGGGCCCCTATCCCGACAAGCCCGTCAAGCTCATGGTCGCCCTGCCGGCCGGCGGCGGCGTGGACATGATCGCGCGCCTGGTGGGCCAGAAGCTGGCCGCGCAGACCGGCCAGCCCTTCATCGTCGACAACCGGGCCGGCGCCTCGGGCCGCATCGGCCTGCCCATCGTGGCCAAGGCCGCGCCCGACGGCTACACGCTGATGGCTTCGCCGGCCTCGTTCCTGACGACCAACCAGCACATCTTCAAGGACATGCCCTACGACGCGCAGGCCGACTTCGCGCCCATCACCAAGCTGGCCAACCAGGCCATGGTGCTGGTGGTCAAGGACCGGACGAAGTTCGCCAACGCCGGCGCCGTGCTGGCCGCGGCCAAGGCCAAGCCCGAGGCGGTGAACTACGCATCCTCGGGCGACGGCAGCCCGCAGCACCTGGCGGCATTGATGTTCGAGACACGCATGAAGGTGCGCATGACGCACATCCCCTACAAGGGCGGCGCGCTGGCCATCAACGACCTCTTGGGCGGCAATGTGGACATGCTGTTCGCCCCGCTGCCCGAGGCGCTGCCCCACATCAAGGCCGGCAAGCTGACGGCGCTGGCCATCATGAGCGAGCAGCGCTCGCCGCTGGTCGCCGACGTGCCCACCATGAAGGAGGCCGGCATCGACAACATGGTGTTTCAGACCTGGATCGGCATGCTGGCCCCGGCCCGCACGCCGCGCCCCATCATCGACCAGCTGAACAAGCAGATCCACGCCATCCTGGCCAGCGACGAGGTGAAGAACCAGCTGCGCGAGGCCGGCATGGACGTGGCGCCCACCACGCCCGAGCAGTTCGGCAAGACGATTGCGGACGAGAGCAAGTTGCACGCGGAGCTGGTGAAGGCGTCGGGGCTGGTGCCGCAGTGAGCGGCGTCACACAGAGCGCCCTGCAGCTCACGCGGCTGTAGCGCGCACCCGCGCTGACGCCACCGTCGCCAGCACCGAAAGACCCACACAGCCCAGCATGACACCCGTGTAGCTGCCCGTGCGGTCGAACACCGCGCCGGCCAGCACCGGCCCGAGCAGGTTGCCCAGGGCCGCACCGCTGTACAACGTGCCGATGGTGCTCGCCACGGCGCGGGCACCGAACAGGTCCATGCACAGCGCCGGCAGCAGCGAGACGATGCCGCCGTAGCTCAGGCCGAACCACAGCGCGAACCCCAGCAGCGCCGGGTAGCCGCCGGCCGCCATCCACAGCAGGTACGACGCGCCCATCGAGGCCTGCATCAGCACCAGCGTGCGGCCGCGGCCCATGCGGTCGGCCAGCGCGCCGATGGCGAATCGGCCCACCAGGCTGCCGATGCCGATGATGCCCACCAGCCCCACGGCCTGGGCCTCGCCCACGCCGAGGTCGCGCGCCGAGGCCGAGGCGTGGGCAAAGGGGATGAACATGGTGGGCGCAGCCGTCAGCGTGCCCGCATAAAGCCACCAGAACGCACGCGTGCGCAGCGTCTCGCGCAGGCTCAGGCCCTGCGGGGCCGTGGTGGCGTTGCCGGTGGCCGCGGGCGCGCGCAGCAGCAGCCAGGTCGCGGCCACGCCCAGCACTGCCGTGGCGAGTGCCAGCACGCGCATCGCGTCGCGCCACTGCCAGGCGGCAATGGCCGCGGTGGCCAGCAGTGGCACGGCCAGCGTGCCGGCGCCGATGCCGGCGCTGGCGATCCCTGCCGCCAGCCCGCGGCGGCGCGTGAACCAGGGTTGCACGCAACCGATCGCAGGCGTGTAGACCAGCGCGATGCCGACCCCCACGCCCACGCCGTAGGCCAGGTAGATGGCCGACATGGAGCGCGCTGCGCTGGCGCCTAGCAGGCCCAGCGCGATGCAGACCATGCCGGCGCCGCACACGCGCCGCGGGCAGAAGCGGTCCGCCAGCAGGCCGCCGCCGATGCCGCCGATGAAGTAGACCAGGCCGCACAGGCCGAACACCAGCGCGATGTCGGCGCGGCAGGCCTGGAAGTCGGCGGCAAAGGATGCGAAGAAGGCCGCGAAGGAATAGGCGACGCCGAAGATGATGGCCAGGCTGGCGAACGCCGCCCAGACCACGACCCAGGCGTACGGGGCTTCTGCGTGCGCTGCTTCGGGCGGGGGCGCAGTCATCGGACCGGCAGTTTACGCATCAGGCCGCATACGCTTCGGTGGTGGTGATCGACGCATAGGAGAACGCCAGCGCCGCCATCGAGGCGGCATGCACCTGCGCCGCGGGCACCTGTGTGCCCTCGAACGCCAGGTCCATCGTCGCGCAGGCGTCGTGCACCACGGTGACGGGGTAGCCGAAGTCGGCAGCGGCACGGCTGGTCGCCTCGACGCACATGTGGCTCATCGCCCCGATCACCACCAATTCCTGGATGCCTCGCTCGTCCAGCATCTGCTTCAGCGCGGTGTCGCGAAAGGAGTTGGGGTGGTTCTTCACGACGACCGGCTCGCCATCGGCCGGCGACACGGCGGGGATGATCTGCACTCCGGCGGTGCCGGGGTTGAAGATGGGTGCACCCGGCACGGCCACCTCGTGCCGGACATGGATGAGCAGCTCGCCTCGGGCGCGCGTCGCCGAGATGACGCGGGCGGCGTTGGCCAAAGCGGCCTCGATCCCGACCAGCGGCAGCTTGCCCGTGGCGAGGTATTCGTTTTGAAGGTCGACGACGATGACGGCGCGCTGGCGCATGGATTGGCCTCTTTCTTTCAGGTGACGGGGTGGGATGGCTTCGAATTCTCGGGAACGGCCCGCCCACGCGCCATTGGCCTGAATGCCCATCCTGGATGAAATTGGGCCAAACTACGGCGCACCCGCCACTACCGAATCCATGCCACCCGTCCGTGTCGCCGTCCTGGCCTTCGATGGCATCAGCCTGTTCCATCTCTCCGTTCCCGGCATCGTGTTCGGCGTCGAGCCGCCGCCCCCTGGCCTGCCGACGTACGAGGTGCGGTACTGCGCGCCCACACCCGGCCGCGTGCGCTGCGCGCAGGGGGTGGAGATCGCGGTGCCTGGCGGCCTGGAGGCCATGGCCGGCGCCGACATCGTGGTCGTCCCCTCCTGGAACCACCCCGACATCGCCGCCCCCGTGGCGCTGACCGACGCCCTGCGGCAGGCCCACGCGCGCGGCGCGCACGTGGTGGGCCTGTGTCTGGGTGCCTTCGTGTTGGGGGACGCGGGCCTGTTGGATGGGCGGCGCGCGACCACCCATTGGGCCTGCCGCGACCTCTTCGCCCAACGCTTTCCCGGGACGGCGTTCCATCCGGACGTGCTGTACGTGGACGATGGCCAGGTCCTCACATCGGCTGGTACGGTGGCTGCGATCGACTGCTGCCTGCACATCGTACGGTTGCGCCACGGAGCCGATGTAGCCAACCGCGTGGCCCGGCTGCTGGTCACGCCGCCCCATCGACAGGGCGGGCAAGCCCAGTACATCGAGCAGCCCGTGCCGGCGCTGCCCAGCGAGAAGCGCCTGCCCGGCGTGCTGCAGTGGGCACGCGCGCATCTGTCGGAGCCTTTGTCGCTGGATACGCTGGCCGAAGTGGCGCGCATGAGCCGGCGGACCTTCACTCGCCGCTTCCGAGAAGCCACGGGCACCACTGTGAACCAATGGCTGGTGGCAGAACGCATCGGCAAGGCGCAGCAGTTGCTGGAAACCACGGACCTGACGATCGAGCGGGTTGCCGCGGACGTGGGCTTCGGCACGGCGTTGTCGCTGAGACATCACTTTGCACGCCTGGTGCATACCTCACCGTCGTCCTACAGGCGTGCCTTCCGCGAAGGCGGGCAGGGCGGCACGGAGACGATGCAGACCCGCATGGCGAGAGGCTGAGCGCGCGCCACGCCGGTCGCGGTCCTCACCACTCCGCCACGCTCCCATCCCCGTGGCGCCACTGCGGGTTGTGCCAGTCCGGCGGGTTCTTGCTCGCGTGCAGCACGCGCTCCTCGTCGATCTCCACGCCCAGGCCGGGCTTGTCCCAGGCCTCGATGTGGCCGTCCTTGATCGCGAAGTCTGCCTTGTTCACCACGTAGTCCAACAGCTCGGCGCCCTGGTTGTAGTGGATGCCCATGCTCTGCTCCTGCAGCACGGCGTTGTAGGCCACGAAGTCCAGCTGCAAACAGGCCGCCAGCGCAATCGGGCCCAGCGGGCAGTGCGGGGCCAGCGCCACGTCGTAGGCCTCGGCCATCGCGGCGATCTTGTGGCATTCGGTGATGCCGCCGGCATGCGACAGATCCGGCTGCAGGATGGCGATGCCGCCGCGCTGCAGCACCTGCTTGAATTCCTGGCGCGTGTACATGCGCTCGCCAGCCGCCAGCGGGATGCTGGTGGCCGCCGCCAGCACTGGGTACTGCTCGGCCTGATCGGCCAGCACCGGCTCCTCGACGAACAGCGGGCGCAGCGGCTCCAGCGCGCGCAGCAGCGGGCGGGCCATGGGCAGCGCCACGCGGCCGTGGAAATCGAGGCCGAAATCCACCTCCGTGCCGAAGGCATCGCGCACCTGCGCCGGCACGCTGACGGCGCGGTCGATGGCGCGCACCGAATCGAGCATGCGCATGGCCTCGCAGCCGTTGAGCTTGAAGGTGTCGAAACCGCCCTCGCGCAGCCGGTGGATCTGCTCCACCACGTCGGCCGGCCGGTCGCCGCCCACCCAGCTGTAGACCTGGATGCGGTCGCGCACACGGCCGCCCAGCAGCTGGTGCACGGGCGAGTCGAGCGACTTGCCCAGGATGTCCCACAGCGCCTGGTCGATGCCGGCAATCGCACTCATCAGGATGGGCCCGCCGCGGTAGAAGTGCGTGCGCACCATGGACTGCCAGTGGTCGTTGATGCGGCGCGGGTCCTGCCCCACCAGCGTGGCGCAGAGTTCGTGCACCGCCGCCTCCACGGTGCGCGCGCGGCCTTCGATGACCGGCTCGCCCCAGCCGCTGATGCCCTCGTCGGTCTCGATTTTGAGGAACAGCCAACGCGGCGCGACGTGGTAGGTGTGGAAGGCGCGGATCTTCATCGGGTGACCTTGGCTTTGCGGGCCGGCACATGGCGCGCCCGCACGGCCATGGGCGCGCTGGTGCCGGTGGCGCGGCGGCGCTCGGCCAGCAGAGCGCGCAGGTCCTGTTCGGCGCTCACGATCAACGTGATCGCGGCGGCCTCGGCCGCGGCCGGCTCGCCGCGTTCGATGCCCACGCACACGGCCTCGTGCAGCGGCAGCGAGGCGGCCGGCCCGCCCGGCTTTTGCGCCACGATGGCGAAGCTGGCCTCCAGCATGGCCGACATGGCCTGCTGCATCTGGCGCAGGTACTGGTTGCCGCAGGCCAGCAAGATGGTGGTGTGGAAGGCCACGTCGGCCTCCACGTAGTCGCCCTTGCCGGCCACGGCGCGGGCCATGGCCATGTAGGCCGCGCGCAGGGCACGCCGCTCCTCGGCGCTGGCGCGTTCTGCCGCCAGGCGCACGGCGGCGGGTTCGACGATGCGGCGCAGCTCCATCAGGTCGCGCGCCATGGTGGTGTCGAAATCGGCCGAGGCCGCGCGCCAAGTGATCACGTCGGGGTCGAACAAATTCCAATGGGCCGTGTCGCGCACCAGCGTGCCGACGCGGCGGCTCACCTCCAGCATGCCCTTGGCCACCAGCGACTTGATGGCCTCGCGGATCACGATGCGCGAGAAGCCGAAGCGCTCACACAGCTCGGGTTCGGACGGCAGCAGCGCGCCGGGCGGGTACAGGCCGCCGCTGATGTCGCGGCCGAGCTGGGCCACGACCTGCTCGTGGAGCGTGGTGCTGCGGGGAAGCGGTGTGGTGTTCATTTGTAACGGCACATCATACGTTTGACATGCGGCCCGGCAAGGGTAACGAAGGCAGGATGAAACCGGTTTCGGGTTTCTCCCGATCCGCCAAACGTCATACCTCCGATAGATTCCCCGGCATGAACACGAACACCCCCCGCAACCCCTTCGACCTGTCCGGCCGCAGCGCGCTGATCACCGGCTCCACGCGCGGCATCGGCTTTGCCATCGCCCAGGGCCTGGGGCGGGCCGGCGCGCACATCGTGGTCAATGGCCGCCGGCAACCGGCCGTGGACGAGGCCGTCGCCAAGCTGCAGGCCGAGGGCATCGGCGCCAGCGGCGCGGTGTTCGACGTGGCGCAGGAGCCCTCCGTCGCGGCGGCCTTCGCCCGGTTCGATGCGGACGGCCGGCAGATCGACATCGTGGTCAACAACGCCGGCATCCAGCACCGCCAGCCCATGCTCGATTTGCCGCTGGCCGACTGGCAGCGCGTGATCGACACCAACCTCACGGCCGCCTTCCTGGTGGGCCGCGAGGCCGCGCGCCGCATGGTGCCGCGCAAGGCCGGCAAGATCATCAACATCGGCTCGCTGACCAGCGCCTCCGCGCGCGCCACGGTGGCGCCCTACACGGTGGCCAAGGCCGGCATCAAGCTGCTGTCCAAGGCCATGGCGGCCGAATGGGCGGTGCACAACATCCAGGCCAACAGCATCGGCCCCGGCTACATCCTGACCGACATGAACCAGGCGCTGGTCGACAACCCCGAATTCGACGCCTGGGTCAAGGCCAGCAACCCCACCAAGCGCTGGGGCCGGCCCGATGAGCTGGCCGGCACGGCCGTGTACCTGGCGTCCAGCGCGTCGGACTACGTGAACGGGCAGATCATTTACGTGGACGGCGGCTGGCTCTCCGTGCTCTGACATGGCCACGCGGATCACCAACGTCACCGCCATCGCCACGGCGCCGCAGGGCATCAACCTGCTGGTCGTGAAGGTGGAGACCAACCAGCCCGGCCTTTACGGCCTGGGCTGCGCCACCTTCGCCTACCGCCACCTGGCGGTGCAATGCGTGGTCGAGCAATACCTGAAGCCCCTCTTGGTCGGCCGCGATGCCGAGGCCATCGAGGAGCTGTGGCAGCTCATGCACCAGAACGCCTACTGGCGCAACGGGCCCATCGAGAACAACGCGATGTCGGGCGTTGACATGGCGCTGTGGGATTTGAAGGGCAAGCTCGCCGGCATGCCCCTGTACCAGCTGCTGGGCGGCAAGGTGCGCCAGGGCGTGCCCGTGTACCGCCATGCCGAAGGCCGCGACCTCGCCGCGCTGTGCGACGACGTGGCGCGGCTGCAGGCGCTCGGCATCCAGCACATCCGCTGCCAGAGCGGCGGCTACGGCGGTGGCGGCTTCAGTGCCGCGCCTGTCAACGCGGCTGAAGGCTCGGCCGAAGGCATCTACCTCGAACCACGCCGCTACATGCGCGACACCGTGGCCCTGTTCGACGCGCTGCGCGCCAAGCTGGGCTTCGACGTCGAGCTGTGCCATGACGTGCACGAGCGCCTGCGCCCGGCCGATGCGGTGCGGCTGGCGCAGCAGCTCGAGCCCTACCAGTTGTTCTTCCTCGAAGACGCGATCCCGCTCGAAGAAGGCGACTGGCTGCGCCGCCTGCGCGCACAGACCAGCACGCCGCTGGCCCAGGGCGAGCTGTTCAACCACCCCTTCGAGTGGCGCACGCTGATCGCGGAACGCCTGATCGACTTCATCCGCGTGCACCCCAGCCAGCTCGGCGGCATCACGCCCACGCGCAAGCTGCAACTCTTTGCCGAGCAGTACGGCGTGCGCACCGCCTGGCACGGCCCGGGCGACCAGTCGCCGCTGGGCCATGCGGCCAACATCCACATGGACCTGGCGGCGCGCAACTTCGGCATCCAGGAATGGTCGGGCACCGAGCCGCCGAACTTCGTGATCCAGGAACTGAGCGGCTCGGGCAGTGCGCTGCTCGACGTGTTCCCGGGCCTGCCGGAATGTCGGCAAGGCTTCGTCTACGCCAACGACAAGCCGGGCCTGGGCGTGGACCTGAACGAGGCCGAGGCCGCCAAGTACCCGGCGACCGCCGGCGTCACCACCTGGACCCAGACCCGTTTGCTGGACGGCAGCCTCGCGCTGCCTTGACAAGGACTCCCATGAAGATCGTCTTCCACGGCCAGAACGCTGGCGGCTTCCGCGAGGGCTTCGCCGACCTCATCGGCCCCGGCCACGAGATCGTCCACGTCAGCGACGCCTTGAACGCGCCTGGCGAGGCCGATCACTTCGCCAGCGCCGACGTGCTGATCGGCACCAAGCTCGACGCGAGCATGCCCACGCTGGCCAACGCGCGCCTGTACCACGCACCCGCGGCCGGCACCGACATGATCGACCGCGCCGCCCTGCCCACACAGACCGCGCTGTGCAACTGCCACGGCCACGAGCACGCGATCGCCGAATACGTGTTCGCCGCGCTGCTGGAGCAGCATGTGCCGCTGGCCCGCGCCGATGCCGACCTGCGCCGCGGCGAATGGACCTTCTGGGCCGGCCGACCCGGCGCGCTGCGCACCGAGCTGGGCAGCCAAAGCATCGGCCTCCTGGGCTTCGGCCACATCGCCCAGGCCATCGCCCACCGCGCGCGCGCCTTCGGCATGCGCGTGCACGCCGCCAACCGCAGCCCGCTGAAGCCCGACGCAGGCGTGGACCGCGCCTTCGGGCTGACCGAGCTGCACGCCTTCATGGCCAGCGTGGACATCGTCATCGTCACCTTGCCGCTGACGCCCGAGACCACCGGCATCGTCGACGCCGCCGCCATCGCCGCCATGCGGCCCGGCAGCACCATCGTCAACGTGGCGCGCGGCCCCGTGATCGACGAGCAGGCGCTCTACGACGCACTCAAGAGCCGCCACCTGGGCCATGCCGTCATCGACACCTGGTACCAGTACCCCACGCCCGCGCAGCCCACGGTGCAGCCCTCGCGGCTGCCCTTCGCCGAGCTCGACAACGTGCGCATGGCGCCGCACATGTCGGGCTGGACGAACGGCACCGTGCGCCGCCGCCAGCAGACCATGGCCGACAACATCCAGCGGCTGGCGCAAGGACAAGCGCTGGTCAACCAGCTGAACTGACCCCATCCACAACGAAGGAGACACAGCATGCACAAGAAGATCGCGAGCCTCGCCCTGGCCTGCCTGGCCGCCGCCTGCCTGCCCACGGGCGCGCTGGCCGCCAAGTTCAATCTCAAGCTCGGCCATGCGGTGAACACCACCGACGGCCAGCATGCCGCGGCCCTGAAGATGGCCGAGCTCGTGAAGCAGCGCACCAACGGCGACGTGGAGATCGCCGTGTTCCCGTCCAGCACGCTGGGCACGGACGCGGCCATGATCAGCGGCGCGCGCGGCGGCACCATCGACATCGTCTCCAGTGGCGCGTCCAACTACAACGGCATCGTGCCGGCCACGGCCGCGTTCGAGCTGCCCTTCGTGTTTCGCACCGCGCAGCACGCCTACACCGTGCTCGACGGCCCCATCGGCACCAAGGTGCTGGGCGAGTTCGATGCGCAGCGCCTGAAGGGCCTGGCGTATTGGGAGAACGGCTGGCGCGCCTTCACCAACAGCAAGCGCCCGATCCGCACGCCCGAGGATTTGAAGGGCCTGAAGATCCGCTCCACGCCCAACCCGTACCACATCCAGGCCTTCAAGCTGCTGGGCATGAACCCCTCGCCGCTGGCGATTGCCGAGCTGTATTCGGCGCTGGAGATGGGCGCCTTCGACGCGCAGGAACACCCGATCAACGTCACGCTGTCGGCCAAGTTCTACGAGGTGCAGAAGTACCTCACGGTCAGCAACCACATCTACTCGCCGCTCATCCTGGTCATGAACAAGGCGAAGTACGACAGCCTGCCGCCCGAGTACCAGACGGTGGTGGTCGAGGCCGCGCGCGAGGCCGCCCGCTACCAGCGCGAGCTGAACGCCAGCAACGCCGGCAAGTGGGTGGCCGAGCTCAAGAAGGCCGGCATGCAGGTGGTCGAACAGGTCGACATGGCGCCGTTCCAGAAGATCGTCTCCGAGCCCATGGCCAAGACCTTCGGCGAGAAGCTCGGCCCCGACCTGCTCAAGTCCATCGAGAACACGCAGTAATTTTTTGACATCCAAGGACACCCCATGATCCAGCACCCCATCGCCCGCCGCACCCTGCTCGCCATCGCCGCCGCCTGCGCTCTGGCCGCGCCCGCCATGGCCGAAGTCAAGGCCCGCATCGGCCATGCCATGCCCGAAAGCCACCCGCAGGCCGCGGCGATGAACAAGTTCACCGAGCTGGCCTCCACCTACACCAAGGGCAACGTCAAGATCCAGGCCTACCACTCGGCCGTGCTGGGCAGCGACGAGAAGCAGCTGCAGGCCGTGCAGTCGGGCACGCAGGACCTGTACATCGGCACGCTGGCACCGCTGTCCACGCGCGTGAAAGAGGTGCAGGTCTGGGACCTGCCCTTCATGTTCCGCGACCAGCGCGAGGTCTATGCCGTGCTGGACGGCCCGTCCTCCAAGCAGATCTTCGAGAAGATCGCCCCGGCCGGCCTGGTGGGCCTGACCTGGACCGGCATGGGCTTTCGCAACCTGTCCAACAGCAAGCGCAGCGTGGCCAAGCTCGAAGACGTGAGCGGTTTGAAGATCCGCGTGATGACCAACCCGGTCGCGCTGGAGACCTGGAAGACCATCGGCGCCAACGCCACGCCCATGGCCTTCGCGGAAGTGTTCCCGGCCTTGGAGATCAAGGCGCTGGACGGGCAGGAGAACCCGCTGCAGCACATGTACGCGAACAAGATGCAGGAAGTGCAGAAGTTCATCACCGTGACCAACCACGTCTACACACCGGTGGCCATGGTGGCGTCCAAGAAGTTCTGGGACAGCCTGTCGGCCGAGGACAAGGCCGGCGTGCAGAAGGCCGCCACCGAGGCCGGCCTGTACCAGCGCAAGCTGCTGGACGATGGCGATGCCGAGGTCATGGGCAAGTTCAAGGCGGCCGGCGTCACCGTCAACACCATGAGCGCGGCCGAGCTCGCGCGCGTGCAGGACAAGGTCAAGCCCGTGGTCGCCAAGTTCTCGCCCGTGATCGGCGACGACTTCGTCAAGGGCTTCCTGGCCGAGATCGACAAGGCCCGCGCGGCCGGCAAGTAAGCCCACCATGGTCAGACCTTTGAAGGCCTTGGCAGACGGCCTCACGCGCCTGCTCGAAATCGTGATGGTGCTGTGCCTGGTCGTCATGCTGGTCATGGTGTTCGGCAACGTGATGCTGCGACTGTTCATGAACACCGGCATCGACCTGTCCGAAGAGGTGCCGCGCTTCGCCTTCATCTGGCTGACCTTCCTGGGCGCCATCGTGGGCATGCGCAAGCGTGCCCACCTGGGCGTGGATCTGGTGGTGCAGATGCTGCCGTCGATGGGGCGCCGGGTCTGCTGGGGCATCAGCCAGGCCATCATGCTGGTGTGCTGCGGCTACATCGTCTACGGCACCTGGCTGCAGCACGACATCATCGCGGGCAACGCCTCGCCGGTGGCCCAGTGGAGCATGCTGTGGGTCTACGGCGTGAGCTACCTCACGGGCGCGGCCATCGGGCTGATCTGCCTGTCCAACCTCGTGCGGCTGTTTGCCGGGCAGGTGGGCGACGACGAACTCATCGACGTGCACGAGGAAGGCATGGACGACGCGCTGCACGCCGAGCGCGACATGCAGGCCCAGACCGCCGGAGGCCGCGCGCCATGACCATCTTCATCTTCATCGCCTCGCTGCTGGGCCTCATGGCCCTGGGCATGCCGGTGGCCTTCGCGTTGATCGGCTGCGGCCTGGCCATCATGTACACCATGGGCTTCACCGATCCGCAGATCGTGGTGCAGAACATGTGGGACGGCGCCAACAGCTTCCCTCTGCTGGCCGTGCCCTTCTTCATGCTAGCCGGCGAGTTCATGAACGCGGGCGGCATGACGCGCCGCATCATCGTCATGGCCATGGCCTGGATCGGCCACATCCGCGGCGGGCTGGGCTACGTGGCCGTGATGGCCGCGGTGGTCATGGCATCCCTCTCGGGCTCGGCCGTGGCCGACACCGCCGCACTGGCCGCCGTGCTGGTGCCGCTGATGCGCAAGGCCGGCTACGACGTGAACCGCTCCTGCGGCCTGATCGCCTGCGGCGGCATCATCGCGCCGGTGATCCCGCCCTCCATCGCGATGATCCTGTACGGCGTGACGGGCGGGGTCTCCATCACCAAGCTGTTCATCGCCGGCATCGTGCCGGGCCTGCTCATGGGTGTGGCCATCATGCTCGCCTGGCGCTGGTGCATCGGCCGCGATTCGGTGACGACCGAGCCACGCAGGACCACGGCCGAACGGCTGACGGCCACGCGCCAGGCGCTGTGGGCCATGGTGCTGCCCATCGTGATCGTCGGCGGCCTCAAGTTCGGCTGGTTCACGCCGACCGAAGCCGCGGTGATCGCAGCCATGTACTCGCTGGTGGTCGGCATGTTCGTCTACCGCGAGATCAAGCCATCGCAGCTGTTCCAGCTGTTCTACCGCGCGGCCGAGACCACGGCGATCATCATGTTCCTGGTGTCGGCGGCCGGCGTGTCGGCCTGGCTCATCACCACCGCAAACATTCCGCAGCAGCTCGCAGAACTGGTGGCGCCGCTGATGGACAACAAGATGCTGCTGACCTTCACGCTGATGGTGCTGGTGCTGCTGGTCGGCACGGCGCTGGACTTCACGCCCACGGTGCTGATCATGACGCCGGTGCTGATGCCGGTGCTCAAGCAGGCCGGCATCGACCCGGTGTACTTCGGCGTGCTGTTCATCATGAACAACGCCATCGGGCTGGTGACGCCGCCGGTGGGCACGGTGCTCAACGTAGTCTGCGGCGTGGCCAAGATCCCGATGAGCGGCGCCATCAAGGGCGTGATTCCGTTCATGGTGGCGCAGACCATCGTGATGTTCCTGCTGGTGCTGTTCCCGCAGATCGTCATGTGGCCGCTGGAATGGATGACGAGATAGATGTATCCCCCCCAGTCTCCGCGCTACGCGCTCCGCCAACCCCCCCTGCTGCGCGAGGGGGCGCACCCAGCGGCTTGGCAGAGCCAGTTCCGCGGGTGCGCTGGCATGGCCTGCTCCGCGGCCTTCGGAACCTCTGCGACGCAGTGAACCGCTGAGCCCTACCACCCACACTTTGCGAGACACACCATGGAAGCCCTGGTCATCCACGCCCCTAACGACCTGCGCGTCGAGGACGTCCCCACCCCCGCCGTCGAAGCCGGCCAGGTCCGCGTGCGCGTGCGCGCGGGCGGCATCTGCGGCTCGGACCTGCACTATTTCCAGCATGGCGGCTTCGGCACCATCCGCATCCAGCAGCCCATGGTGCTGGGCCACGAGGCGGCCGGCGCCATCGAGGAACTGGGCGCCGGCGTGACCACCCTGCCCGTGGGCACGCGCGTGGCCATCAACCCCAGCCAGCCCTGCAGCGCCTGCCGCTTCTGCCTGATGGGCCTGCAGAACCACTGCCTGGACATGCGCTACTACGGCAGCGCCATGCGCATGCCGCATGTGCAGGGCGCGTTCCGGCGCGAGATCGTGATCCACCAGAGCCAGGCCTTCCCGCTGGCCGATGGCGTGAGCGATGCCGAAGGCGCGATGGCCGAGCCGCTGGCCGTGGCGCTGCATGCCGTGAACCGTGCCGGGCCGCTGCTGGGCCGCACGGTGCTGGTGACGGGCTGCGGGCCCATCGGCGCCATGGTCGTGATCGCCGCGCGCCGGGCCGGCGCCACGCGCATCGTCGTCACCGACGTGGTCGCCAACACCTTGCGCAAGGCGCTGCAGATCGGCGCCGATGAAGCCATCAATGTGGCCGAGCAGCCCGAGGCGCTCGCGAAGTACGCGGTGGACAAGGGCCAGTTCGACGTGCTGTTCGAGTCCAGCGGCAACGCCGCGGCGCTGCGCGCGGCCTTCGACGTGGTGCGCCCGCGTGGCGTGATCGTGCAGCTGGGCCTGTCGGGCGCGGAACTCACGCTGCCCTTCAACGTGGTCGTGGCCAAGGAGTTCGACCTGCGCGGCACCTTCCGCTTCCACGAGGAATTCGGCGTGGCCGTGCAGCTCATCAACCAGCGGCTGGTGGACTTGAAGCCCCTGGTCTCGGCCACGCTGTCGTTCCGCGACGCGGGCCGCGCCTTCGCGCTGGCGGCCGACCGCACGCAGTCCATGAAAGTGGTCCTGAGTTTCGACTGATATCCAAGGAGACACCATGCACCGCACCACCCGACGCCTGTTCACCGCCGCCCTCGCAACCCTGGCGCTCGCCGCCAGCGCACAGGACGTCAAGCGCGCCCGCCTGGGCCATTCCTTTGCCGACAGCCACCCGCGCGCCATCGCCATGAAGCAGTTCGCCGCCGACGTGGGCAAGGCCACGGGCGGCAAGCTGCAGATCGACGTCTACGGCAGCGCCCAGCTCGGCGCCGAGGACAAGATGCTGATCGCCACGCAGAGCGGCACGCAGGACCTGTACCTGGGTGCGCTGGCGCCACTGTCCGCGCGCCGCAAGGAACTGCAGGTCTTCGACTTCCCCTTCATCTTCGCAAGCGACGCCGAAGCCGCCTACGTGCTCGACGGCCCGGTGGGCCGCAAGATGCTGGACGGCCTGGCCGAGATGAACATGCAGGGCCTGGTGTGGGCCGGCGGCGCCTTCCGCAACATGTCCAACAGCAAGCGCCCCCTGACCAGCATGGCCGAGATGAAGGGCCTGAAGGTGCGCGTGATGCAAAGCCCCATGGCGCTGGCCAGCTTCAACGCCATGGGCATGAACGCCGTGCCCATGGCCTTCAGCGAGGTCTATCCCGCGCTGGAGATCAAGGCGCTGGACGGCTACGAGCACCCGGTGGTCGACATGTTCGCCAACAAGATGTTCGAGGTGCAGAAGTACCTGACCATCACCAACCACGTCTACACGCCCGTGGCGCTGGTCGCCAGCAAGCGCTGGTGGAGCAGCCTCACGCCGGACCAGCAGCAGGCCGTGCAAAAGGTGGCCGAGAGCACGCGCACGCTGCAGCGCAGCCTGGAGCTCAAGGACGCAGCGGCCGTCGTGGGTGAGCTCAAGGCCAAGGGCATGGCGGTGAACGAGATGCCACCCGCCGAGCTCGACAAGATCCGCGCGGCCGTGCAGCCCGTGATCGACAAGAACACCGAGACCATCGGGGCGGACTTTGCGAAGTCGTTCTACGAGGAGCTGGCGAAGGCCAGGGCGGCGAAGCGCTGAAGCATGCCCGCTCCAGGGAAGAAGAGGTGCGCACGATCCTGCGCCATGCGCTGACGCACGCGCCTTCCCAAGCGGGGCTGGGGAGCCGGTCACGGCCAGGATCGTCCTGGACACCAACGTGGTGTCGGAACTCATGCGAACCGGGCCGGAGCCGAACGTGCTGGCCTGGCTGGACGCGCAGCCAGCCGAAGCGTTGTGGCTGACCAGCGTGAACGTGGCCGAGCTTCTGTTCGGCCTGACGCGCCTGCCGGATGGTGCACGCGAACGCGGCCTGCTGGCCAGTTTTGCCAGCATGCTGGAGGTTGATTTCGGTGGCCGCGTCCTGGATTTCGATCTGCGCGCCGCCTGGAGCATGTCGCCACACTGGCCACGCGCCATGTGCGGCACCTTTCCGACGTCGGACTGGAACTGGTGAACCCCTGGACCCGCCAGGTGTAGATGGCCGCGCGGCTGTCACCTGCGTGCCGCCCCACAGGGCCGGAACGGCTAGCATGGTCGCCCGAATCAGAAGACCAGGAGACCACCACACATGAGCACCCTCACCAACCACCAAGTCCGCCTGGCCCAGCGCCCCGACACCACCGCCACGCGCGAGCACTGGAACTTCACCACCGAGCCGGTCGGCGAGCCTGACGAAGGCGGCGTGCTCGTCAAGACGCTGTCGCTCTCACTCGACCCGGCCATGCGCGGCTGGCTCAACGATGCCAAAAGCTACATCCCGCCCGTGGCCATCGGCGAGGTGATGCGCGCGGGCGGCATCGGCCGCGTGGTCGCATCCAGGAACCCGGCCTTTGCGGTCGGGGACGCGGTGTACGGCACGCTCGGCGTGCAGGAGTACGCGATGGTCGTGCCCGACCAGATCCGGCACACCGGCCTGGCCAAGGTGGACCTGCGGCTGGGCACGGTCGGCCAGTGGCTCAACGTGCTGGGCATGCCGGGCATGACGGGCTACTTCGGCCTGCTGGACATCGGCCAGCCGCAGCCGGGAGAGACCGTGGTG
Organism: Pseudorhodoferax sp. Leaf267; assembly: GCF_001422405.1. GTDB lineage: Bacteria > Pseudomonadota > Gammaproteobacteria > Burkholderiales > Burkholderiaceae_C > Pseudorhodoferax. The sequence continues at coordinate 266,185 of NZ_LMMV01000024.1, read as the reverse complement.
GTCTCGGCCGCGGCCGGCGCGGTCGGCCAGACGGTGGGCCAGCTGGCGAGGATCAAGGGCTGCCGCACGGTCGGCATCGCCGGTGGCCAGGCCAAGTGCGACTGGGTCGTGAACGAACTCGGCTTCGACGCGTGCATCGACTACAAGGCCGGGCCCGGTGCCGTGCGCGAGGGCCTGAAGCAGCACTGCCCCAGGGGCGTGGACATCTACTTCGACAACGTGGGCGGCGAGATCCTGGACCAGGTGCTGGCCAAGCTGGCACGCAAGGCCCGCGTGATCATCTGTGGCGCCATCAGCCAGTACAACAATGCCAACAGCATGCCCGGCGCCGGCCCGCGCAACTACCTGAGCCTCTTGGTCAACCGCGCGCGCATGGAGGGCATGGTGGTGTTCGACTACGCCGACCGCTACCCCGTGGCCATCGCCGAGCTGGCCGGCTACCTGAAGGACGGCCGCATGAAGAGCAAGGAAGACACGGTGGTCGGGCTGGAGACCTTCCCCGAGTCACTGAACAAGCTGTTCGCGGGCGGGAACTTCGGCAAGCTGGTGCTGCAGGTGGCCAGCGAATGACCCGTAGCTGATCAGCGCCGCAGCTCGGCCACGAAGTCGTAGTAGTCGCTCAGGCACCAGGTGTTGGTGATCTCGACGCAGCGGCCGTCCTCGGCATAAGCGGCGCGCGTGATGAACAGCAGGGCATGCCCCTCGGCCACGGCCAGCAGGCCGGCCTGGTAGGCCGTGGCGTTGCTGGCGCGGATGTGCTGCAGCGCGCGCACCGGCAGCTGCTGGCGGTCGGCCAGGTACTGGTAGAGCGACTCGTGCACGGCCTGCGGGTCGGGCAGCACACCGACCGGCAGCGCGCTGGTCTCCAGCGCCATGGGCGTCTGGTCGGCCAGGCGCACGCGCTCCAGGCGCGCCACGCGCGCACCGGGCGACAGGCCGAACGCCACCATCTCGTCGGGCTGGGCCACGCCCAGGCTGCGCTTGATCCAGCGCGAGCTGGGCGCAAAGCCGCGCTGCAGCAGTTCCTCGGTGAAGCTGGTGAGCCGGGTCAGCGGCTGCTCCAGCAGCGGTGCCACGTAGTTGCCCGAGCCCTGGCGGCGCAGGATCAGCCCGTCGCCGGCCAGCGCATCGATGGCCTTGCGCGTGGTCACGCGCGAAATGCCGAGCTGCTCGGCCAGGGCACGCTCGGACGGCAGTGCGTCCTCGGTGCCGAAGCGGCCTTCGCGGATCAGCCGCGCCAGCCCATTGCGCACCTGCAGGTAGAGCGGCGTCGCAGCCTGGGGATCGAGCGCCATGTCCTCTGCAAGGGAACTGGCTGGCGGGCGATCGGGGGCTGCGGCTTTTTTCATCGGGTGGCGGTGGGCTCTCGTGCAGGCGGGGCCGCAACGCTACCACGGCCCCGGCCGGAGTGTCAGGCGGCCACGTGCATGGCCTCGCGGATTTCGCTGGCGACCTGGTCGGCAATCGGCCCCAGCACCACCTGCACGGAGCCCGGCGCAGGGCAGATCACGCCGCGCGCGCCCAGGGCGCGCAGCGCGGCCTCGCGCACCAGCGCGTTGTCCACCACCTCCAGCCGCAGCCGCGTGGTGCAGGCATCCACACGCTTGAGATTGCGCGCACCGCCCAGCGCAGCGATGAAGCCCTGGGCGCGCGGGGTGTGCCCGTCCAGCGGCATCGGCTCGGACGACGACGGCAGCAGCGCGGCGCGCAGGCCGTCGGCCACGTCCTGCGCCTCTGCGCCCAGCACGACTTGCAACATGCCCACCTCGGGCGGGCGCACGATGCCCTTGGCGCCCAGCGCCTTGAGCCGCGGCCCGTCGACGCAGCCGGTGTCGCGCAGGCTCAGCCGCAGCCGCGACGTGCAGGCGGCCACGCCCAGCAGGTTGTCCGCGCCACCGAGCGCCGCCAGCCAGTCCTGCGCGCGCGCCTGGGCCGGCGTGCGGGCCGCGGCCTTGCCTGCCGGCGCTGCATCTTCGCGGCCCATGGTCTTCAGGTCGAAGCGGCGGATGAAGTACGTGAACAGCCCGTAGTACAGCGCCGAGTACGCCAGCCCGACCGGCACGATCAGCCACGAGCGCGTGGAGATGCCAAAGGACAGCACATAGTCGAGCGCGCCGCCCGAGAACGTGAAGCCGGCCTTCACGCCCAGCGCGTGCAGCAGCGCCATCGACAGCCCGGTCAGCACCGCATGCAGGCCGAACAGCACCGGCGCCAGGAACATGAAGGCGAACTCGATGGGCTCGGTCACGCCGGTGAAGAACGAGGTCAACCCCATCGACAGCAGCACGCCGCCGACCAGGCTCCTGTTCTCGGGCCTGGCCGTGCGGTAGATGGCCAAGCAGGCAGCCGGCAGGCCGAACATCATGACCGGGAAGAAGCCGGCCATGAAGGCGCCGGCGGCCGGGTCGCCCGCGAAGAAGCGCTTCAGGTCGCCGTGCACGACCAGGTTGGCCGCGGTGGTGTAGTCGCCGAAGACGAACCAGACCAGGTTGTTCAGGATGTGGTGCAGGCCGGTGATGAGCAGCAGCCGGTTCAGCAGACCGTACAGGAACACGCCGATCGAGCCCGAGCCGATCAGCCAGTGGCCCACCGCGTCGATGCCGTGCTGGATCGGGGGCCAGGCATGGCCGAACAGCAGCGCCAGCGCCAGGCCCGCCAGCCCGGTGGCGATGGGCACGAATCGCTTGCCGCCGAAAAAGGCCAGCCATTCGGGCAGCGCGATGGCGCGGTAGCGGTTGTAGAGCAGGCCGGCCACCACGCCCATGATGAGCCCGGACAGCACGCCCATGTTGATGGCCGGGTCGATGGTCTTCATGGCCGCCGTCAGCACGAAGTAGCCGACCGCGCCGGCCAGCCCGGCCACGCCGTGGCTGTCCTTGGCGAAGCCCACCGCCACGCCCACGGCGAACAGCAGCGCGAGGTTGGAGAACACCGCGTCGCCGGCCTGCGCCATGAACGGGATGTCCAGCAGGTCCGGCTGGCCCAGGCGCAGCAGCAGCCCGGCAATGGGCAGGACGGCGATGGGCAGCATGAGCGTGCGGCCCAGTTGCTGCAGGGCGGCGAAGTGGTTCAGCGACATGGTGGGCTCCGGGCTGTGGCGTGAGGGTGAGGGAACAGTGCGGTGCGGTTTCAAGGCTCCAGCCAGGGCCAGCTGATGCGCACCAGGGCGCGGATCTCGTAGGCGGCATCGAGCTGCAGTGCGCGCGCCGCGACCGTGCGGCACAGCGCGGCATCGAGGCGGCGCACCACGGCCTTGATCTCCGGCAGCACCGCCGGGCTGGCCGACAGCTCGGTGATGCCGAAACCCACCAGCAGCGGCACGGCCAGCCGGTCGGAGGCCAGCGCGCCGCACACGCCGACCCAGCGGCCATGGCGGGCCGCGCCGGCCACGGTCTGCGCGATCAGCCGCAGCACGGCCGGGTGCAGGCCGTCCAGCCGTGCGGCCAGCGCCGGGTTGCCACGGTCCATGCACAGCGTGTACTGGGTCAGGTCGTTGGTGCCGATCGAGAAGAAGTCGGCCTCTTCGGCCAGCTGGTCGGCCAGCACGGCGGCGGCCGGCGTCTCGATCATCACGCCCAGCGGCACGCGGGTGGCAATGCCGGCGCGTGCGGCCAGGCCGTCCAGCAGCGCGCGGGCCTGGCGGATCTCCTGCGCGTCCACCACCATGGGCAGCATGATGCGCACGGCGCTCGATGGCTGCACCGCCAGGATGGCGCTGAACTGGTCGGACAGCAGCGGCTCGCGCGCCAGCGACAGGCGCACGCCGCGCAGCCCCAGCGCCGGGTTTTCCTCGGCCGGCATGGCGATGTAGGGCAGCGACTTGTCGGCGCCCACGTCCAGCGTGCGCACGATCACCGTCCTGCCCTGCATGGCATCGACCACGGCCTGGTAGTCGGCGCGCTGCTCAGCCACGCTGGGCGCGTCGGCACGCTCCAGGAACAGCAGCTCGGTGCGCAGCAGGCCCACGGCCTCGGCGCCCAGGGCCACGGCCTGCGCCGCATCGGCCGCGTTCGCCACATTGGCCGCCACCTCGATGCGCACACCGTCCAGCGTCACGGCCGGGCCCTCGGCCTGGGCCAGGGCCTGCGTGCGCAGGCTGGCGCGCCGCGCGACTTCGCACTGCGCGAGGGCCACCTGCTCGACGTCGGGGCACAGCCCCAGCCGGCCGTGCTCGGCATCGACGATGACGAGCTGGCCGTCGACCAGCTGCGACAGCCCGGGCCCCAGGGCGACCAGCATCGGGATGCCCTGCGCGCGCGCCAGGATGGCCACGTGTGAGGTGGGTCCGCCGCGGGCGGTCACGATGGCGGCCACCTTGGCGCGCTCCAGCGCGGTGAAGTCCGACGGCGCCAGGTCGTCGGCCAGCACGACCGCGCCGGGCGGCAGGACCGACGTGGCGGCGCCATCGCCAGCCAGCTTGCGCAGCACCTGCCGCTCGATGTCCTGCAGGTCGCTTGCGCGTTCGACCAGCAGCGCAGAACCGCTGGCCTGCAGGGCCGCGGCCCGGGCCTGCAGCGTGGCGCGCCAGGCAAAGGCCGCGCTGCTGCCGGCCTCGATCGCGGCCAGTGCCTGCTCCAGCAGGTCCGGGTCTTCGGCCAGCACCTGGTGCGCCGCGAAGATCTCGGCCCGGTCCACCAGGCCGCGGGCCCTGGCGTCGGCGACCGCAGTCTCGATGTCGCAGGTGACGGCGTACAGGGCGGCCTTGAGCGCGCGGCGCTCCAGCACCACGCCCTCGCCCGCCTCGCAGATGTCGCCCAGCCCGTGCGCGAAGTGGGCCACCGGCCCCAACGCGAGCCCGGGCGAGGCCACCACGCCAGCGAGCTGGCCGCCGGTCACCACCGGTGGCGCAGCCACGGGGCCAGCCGGCGTGGGCGCGGGCGTGGGCGCTGGCGTCCCGTGTGGCTGCGCAGGCGCGGCATGGCTGGCCTGCGATGGCGTCTCCAGCGCGGCGATCACGGCCTCCAGCGCATCGCCCGCGTCCGCCCCCTGCGCATGGATGAGCACCTCTTCGCCTTCACCGATGGACAGGCCCATCAGCCCCGTCGCGCTGCGCGCGTTGCACTGGCGCCCGCGCGAGAGGATGGCCACGCGCGCCGCGAACGGCTTGAGCGCCTTGGCCACCGTCGCACTCGGGCGCGCATGCAGGCCGCCCGCATGGCGCACGGTGGCCCAGCCGTCGGCCACCTCCTCGTCCGCCGCTGTCGCCGCGGCGGCCTGCGCGCTACCGGGCGCCGCGGCCAGTTCCAGCAAGGCATCGCCGGCCGCCACCTGGCGCGCGACGCTGCGCCAGGCGATGGCGTGCACGTCGCTGTTCTCCACCGCCAGCACGGTGAGCGCGGTCTTGCCGTGGCGCCGGATCGCGGCCGGGTCGAACTCGATGAGCGGCTGGCCAGCAGCGACCTCGTAGCCCGGCTGGACGTGGGCGACGAAGCCTTCGCCCTGCATCAGCACCGTGTCCAGCCCGATGTGCAGCAACACGCGGGCACCGCCGTCGGCCTCGATCACGCAGGCATGGCGTGACGCATGGACCTGCACGACGCGGCCCGGGCACGGCGCGCGCAGCACGCGCTCGCTGGGCTCGATGGCCACGCCGTCGCCCATCATGCCGGCCGCGAACACGGGATCGGGCACGGTCTCCAACGGGACGACGGCCCCACCGATGAAGGCATTCAGATGCAGGTTGGGTGCGTTCATGCGCGGTCTCCATGACAAGGGGGTGGCGGGGCAGCGGCGAACGGTGCGACGGCCCCGGCATCGCAGTAATGCCACTATAGCACCACTTTACGCCGATTCAAGTCCAGCGACCAACGGCATTGCCGGGATGACAGACGGCACTCACACGCAATTGCGCTCAAACATCGCGCAAATCGACAATCAGGCATCTTGCAGGTGGTCTATATTGGTACTACACTGGCATTAAAACTTTCGGACGAATTTCATGAACCACCGCCTGGACGGTTGCATCCTGACTCCCACGGGCTGGGTGCGCGGCACGTTGACGTTCGGCCAGCACATCGTGGCGATCGACGGCGATGCCGTGCATGCGCCGCGCGACGGCGACGCGCTGGTGCTGCCGGGCTTTATCGACCTGCATGTGCACGGCGGCGGCGGTGCCGACGTGATGGACGGCCACGGCGCCATCGACACCGTGGCCCGCACCCATGCGCGCTACGGCACGACCAGCCTGTTGGCCACCACGATGACCGCGCCGCCCGCAGACCTGGAACATGCGCTGCGCGACGTAGGCCGGGCCATGGCCGAGCGCCCCGCGGGTGCAGCCCGCGTGCTGGGCGTGCACCTGGAGGGGCCATTCATCAACCCCGGCAAGCTGGGCGCGCAGCCGGCCTGCGCGCGTGACGGCTCGTTCGCCGAGTTGGCCACGCTGCACGCGCTGGCGCGCATTCGCGTGCTGACGCTGGCGCCTGAAGTGGCCGGCCACCTGGACTTCATCCGCCAATTGAAGATCGCCGGCATCCTGCCGCAGATCGGCCATTCCAGCGGCAGCTACGAGGACGGCGTGGCCGCGCTGGACGCCGGCGCAGGCGGCTTCACGCATCTGTTCAACGCCATGAGCGAGCTGCACCACCGCAAGCCCGGCATGGTGGGCGCGGCCCTGGCCCATGCCGAATACGCCGAGCTGATCCCCGACCTGCTGCACGTGCACCCCGGCGCCATCCGCGCCGCGCGGCGTGCCATCCCCAAGCTGTACGGCGTGACCGACTCGACGGCCGGCGCCGGCATGCCGGACGGCGAGTACCACCTGGGCTCGCACACGGTGACCAAATGCCTGGGCGGCGTGCGCCTGCCCGATGGGACCCTGGCCGGAAGCGTGCTGACCATGGACCAGGCCTTTCGCAATCTGGCGTCCATCGGCATCCCGCTGCACGACGTGGCGCGCCACCTGTCCACGAATGCCGCCGACTATCTCGGCGAACACCAGCGCGGCCGCCTGCAGCCCGGCGCGCACGCCGACATCGTGGTGATGTCCCCGGCGCTGCAACTGACCCATACCGTGGTCGAAGGAGAAACCATTGAACTCGTTGATGCTTGAGGAATCGCGCTCCGCGCCGGCCTGCGTGGCCCGCCAGCTGACCCAGGACACGGCCCGCTACACCGCGCTGGGCCAGCACCTGCGCAGCGCGCCGCCGGACGGTGGCACGCTGACCGTGGCACGCGGCAGCTCGGACCACGCGGCCAGCTACCTGGCCTACCTGCTGATGGCGCGCTACGGCCGGCTCGTGACCTCGCTGCCGATGTCGCTGGTGACGCTGTACGGCGCGCCGCTGCGGCACCGGCACACGCTGGTGGTGGGCATCTCGCAGTCCGGCCGCAGCCCCGACCTGGTGGAGCCGTTCAAAGCCTTCCGCCAGGGCGGCGGCACCACGGTGGCATTGGTCAACGCGGCCGACTCGCCGCTGGCCGAGGCCGCCGAATGGGCGCTGCCGCTGCACGCCGGCCCCGAACTCAGCGTGGCGGCCACCAAGAGCTTCATCTGCGCGCTGAGCGCCGCGGCGCGGCTGGCCGCGCACTGGCACGAGGACCAGAACCTGCTGGACACGCTGCACGCGCTGCCGCCGGTGCTGGAGCAGGCCGCCGCGCTGGACTGGTCGGCCGGCATCGAGGCGCTGGCGGGTGCCGAGCGCATGATGGTGATCGGCCGCGGCACGGGCCTGGCCGTCGCGCAGGAGGCAGCGCTCAAGCTCAAGGAAACCTGCGCGATCCAGGCCGAGGTGTTCAGCAGCGCCGAGGTGCAGCACGGCCCCATGGCGCTGGTCGATGCCGGCTACCCGATGCTGGTGTTCGCCCCGCCCGGCCCGGCCCAGGCCGGCCTGCTGGAACTGGCACGGCAGATGCGCGCGCGTGGCGCGCAGGTGCTGCTGGCCGCGCCGCCCGACGTGGCCGAGCGCCAGCTCACGCTGGCCACGAGCGGCCTGCACGAGCTGGACCCGATCACGGCGATCCAGAGCTTCTACGGGCTGGCCGAGGCCGTGTCGCGCGCGCGCGGGCGCAACCCGGACCGCCCGCCGCACCTGCGCAAGGTCACCAGCACCTTGTGAACAAGGGCCGGCGCTTGAAATCGGCCGCGCCGCCCCGCAATTGGCGGCATGACTACGCCGCTGCACATCGTCTGCCCGCACTGCCACACCACCAACCGCGTCGCCATGGCCGACATGGCCCGCGCGCCGGACTGCGGCAAGTGCCACCAGCCGCTTTTCACGGGCCGTTCCGTGGCGCTGGACGCGGCCAGCTTCGAGCGCCACTCCACGCGCAACGAGATCCCGGTGCTGGTCGATTTCTGGGCGCCCTGGTGCGGCCCGTGCCGGCAGATGGCGCCGGGCTTCGAGCAGGCCGCCGCGCAGCTGGAGCCGCACGTGCGCCTGGCCAAGCTGGACACCGAGGCCCACCCCGCGCTGGGCGCGCGCTTCAACATCCGCAGCATCCCCACGCTGGCCCTGTTCCGCGGCGGCCGCGAGATTGCACGCCAGGCCGGCGCCATGGGGCCGGCCGACATCGTGCGCTGGACGCGCGCGCAGCTGGCCCAGGTCGGCTGATCAGCGCCGCTGCAGCGTCAGCCCGATCAGCCGCGACACCACGGCCGCCAGGTACATCACGCCGGCGAACATCTCGATGCTGGAAAGCGCACGCGCCACCGGCCGCACGGGGATCACGTCGCCGATGCCGGTGCTGGACAGCAGCGCAAAGCTCAGGAACAGCAGCTCGGTCCAGGTGCGCGGCGCCTGCGGGTCGACGGCCGCCAGGAAGCTGCCCGGTTGCAGCGCCTGCAGCACCACGAACAGGTGCGCGAAGGCCCAGGCCAGCAGCGTGAAGGTGGCGCCGGCAGCGAACAGCTCGTCGGTGGTGGCGCGCAGGTCGCCCAGCATGTAGGCGATGAGGCTGCCCGCCGCGTAGAAATAGAACAGCGACTCCAGTGCCGCCGACCAGGGCAGCAGCGCCGGCATGTCGAGGAAGGCCTGCAGCATCAGCAGGCCGATGGCCGGCAGCGCGATGCACACGCTGAGCCAGGTCAGCCCCGGCGTGCTGCGCACCATGTGCGTGGTCATCACCAGCACCACGATGCCGAAGGCGCCGAAGGCCAGCGGGCCGGCGCGACTGCCTTCGAGCAAGGGGTACAGCAGCATGCCGGCCAGCTGCACGACCAGCAGGATGGCTGAAGGGTGGCGCCGCGTGAGCGCAACGAGGTGGAGGTAACGCATCGGCCGCATTCTCCACACGGCGCGCGGTGCTCACTTGAGAACCTTCGCACTGCGTGCTGCGGTGCTGAGCACCTTGGGGCGGCCCGGCGGTGCTTGACGCTGCGCGTATGCTGGCCATTTGCCATCCACGAGACCGCCCATGCAACGTCGCTCCTTCACCGCTTCTGCCTCCGCCATCGCAGCCTGCGCGGCGGGCCTGCCTGCCGCCCAGGCCGCCCAGGCGCAGGACGCGCGCGAGCACCGCGCCACGCTCGCCGACATCCAGCGCTGGGTCGCCGGGCGCCACAAGCGGGTGCTGACCTTCCTCGGCTATTCCGGCGCCGAGTACCAGGACCACGCCGCCATGCTGGCCCAGGCTGCGGCCGTGCTCGCTGAGAACGACCCCGCGCGCACGCTCGTGAACATCGGCGCGACGCCCGACGGCATCGGCAGCGTGTACGCGCTGGCCCGGCAGCTCGGCTTCGAAACCATGGGCATCGTGTCGACCAAGGCGCTGGAGGGCGGCGGCCACTGGTCGCCGGCCGTCGACCATGTGTTCCTGGTGCAGGACAGCACCTGGGGCGGCGCGGACGCCAACGGCACGCTCGGCCCGACCTCGGCCGCCATGGTCGCAGTCAGCGACGAGATGGTGGCCATCGGCGGCGGCGCGATCGCGCGCGACGAGGCGCTGGCAGGGCGCCGCGCGGGCAAGCGCATGCGGTTCTTCCCGGCCGATGCGAACCACGGACTTGCACGTCAGAAGGCCTTGCGCGCCGGGCAGCCCGTGCCCACCACGTTCGCCAGCGCGCTGGGGACGGTGGCGCTGTCGGCGCCCTGACCTGGCTCAGACGCTGGCGCGCTCCACCAGGCGCGGCAGGTTGGCCATGGCGGCGGCGGCCATGTCCTTGAAGCGCGCGATCACGGTCTTGCGCCGCACGTGGACCTGCGTGCGCGCACCGGACAGCAGCGATTCGAAGCCGCCGGCGCCCAGCGCGTTGCACAGCGGGTGGTAGCGCACACGGCCGCTGGGCAGCAGGCGCTGCTGCATCACGCGGTCGAAGTAGCCGCTGACCTCGGCGCCCGAGGCCAGCTCGTACAGGCCCCGGTTCAGGCCGATCGTGTCCTTGTGCCCGCTGCCCAGCGCCAGCGAGTTCACGCCGTAGAAGGCCGAGGGCTGGTGCAGCGTGACGAAGGAGTAGGCGTCGTTCCAGTGGCCGCCAGGCTTGCCGTGGCGGTCGACGATGGTGATGTGCGCGTCGGCGGTCTCGGCCAGCAGCGCGTCGGCAAAGGCCAGGCCGGCGGCGCCCGCGCCGATGACGAGGTAGTCGGTCTCGATGGGAGGCTGTTGCATGTTCTTGTCTCCTTCTTGTGCCGCTTGTCTGCGGGCGTGGTGTCAGTGCGGCCCGGACACCTCCAGCCGCTTGATCTGGATGGCATTGCCGGTCCACACGCCGCCAGGCGGCAGCGCGCGGATGGCCGCCTTCTGCTGGGGGCTCAGGGCCGGCTCGTCGTGGATGTAGCTGGCATTCACGCGGAACACGCGCACGCCCTTGTCGTCAGGGTCGGGCAGCAGCAGGCTGATCTCGTAGGTGGTCATCTGGCGATTTTGATCCGCGCGGCCTCCCGTTGCCGCCCTTCCAAACCCGCAGGCCTACAGCGCCGTGCGCACCGACCAGATCTCCGGGAACAGCACCACGTCCAGCATCTTGCGCAGATAGCTCACGCCGCCCGTGCCGCCGGTGCCACGCTTGAAGCCGATCACGCGCTCCACCGTGGTCACGTGGCGAAAGCGCCAGAGCCTGAACGCGTCCTCGATGTCGGTGAGCTTCTCGCCGAGCTGGTACAGGTCCCAGTGGGTGTGCGGGTCGCGGTAGACCTCGGCCCACGCGGCCTCGACCTCGGGGCTGGCAGCGTAGGGCTGGCTCCAGTCGCGCTCCAGATGGCCGGCCGGGATGGCCAGGCCCTGGCGCGCCAGCAGGCGCAGGGCTTCGTCGTACAGCGACGGCGAACGGTAGGCGGCCTCGACCTCGGCCAACAGGTCGGGCCGGTGCGCATGCGGCTTGAGCATGGCGGCGTTCTTGTTGCCCAGCGCGAACTCGATGCACCGGTACTGCGCGCTCTGGAAACCGCTGGAGCTGGCCAGGTAGGGCCGCATCGCGCTGTACTCGGGCGGCGTCATGGTGGACAGCACCGTCCATGCGCTCACCAGCTGCTCCATGATGCGCGAGACCCGGGCCAGCATCTTGAAGCCGTCGGCGCGCCGGTCCTCGGCCACCGCACGGATGGCGGCGCGCAGCTCGTGCAGCATGAGCTTCATCCACAGTTCGCTGGTCTGGTGCTGCACGATGAACAGCATCTCGTCGTGCGCGGGCGACAGCGGGTGCTGGGCGTTGAGGATCTCGTCCAGGTGCAGGTAGTCGCCGTAGCTCATGGACTGGCTGAAGTCCAGCTGGGCTTTTTCGTCCTGAACGATCTTTTCCGTCGTCATCACGTCACCGCGTTCTTCTGGTTGAACTCGGGCTGGCGCCATTCTTCGGTGGCGAGCACCTCGCGCAGGTGTTCGACGGCGTGCCACACGTCCTCGAAGCCCAGGTACAGCGGCGTGAAACCGAAGCGCAGGATGTCCGGCATCTGGCTGTCGCCGGCGCGGTAGTCGCCGATCACGCCCCGCGCGATCAGGGCTTGCACGATGGCGTAGGCGCCCGACTCGCCGCCGCCGTGCCGCCCCAAGGCGGCGACGGCCCCCTCGGGGCGCGGCGACCCGCGAAGCGGCGGAGCGTGGGGGTCATGTCGGCTGAGACAGACCTGCGAGCCGCGTTGCGCGTGGTCGCGCGGCGTGACGAGGCGCAGGCCCTCGCAGCGCTCCTGCACGAGCGCGATGAACAGGTCCGTCAGCGCCAGCGATTTCTTGCGCAGTGCCTGCATGCCGCCCAGCGGCTCGGCCGCCAGCACCGTGTCCAGCCCGCATTCGAGGCCCGTCAGCGACAGGATGGGCTGCGTGCCGCACAGGTAGCGCGTGACGCCCGGGGCGGGCCGGTAGTCCGGCGTGAATGCGAACGGCGCGGCATGGCCCCACCAGCCCGACAGCGGCTGCCAGAAGCGCTCCGCATGGCGCGGGCGCACCCACACGAAGGCCGGTGCGCCGGGGCCGCCGTTCAAGTACTTGTAGCCGCAGCCCACGGCGAAGTCGGCACCGTCGGCGTTGAGCTGCACGGGCACGGCGCCCGCGCTGTGCGCCAGGTCCCACACGGCCAGCGTGCCAGCCGCATGCGCCTGGGCGCTGAGGGCCGCCATGTCGTGCATGGCGCCGGTGCGGTAGTTCACGTGCGTGAGCATGAGCACGGCCACCTGGCCGGACTGCAGCAGCGCGGGGATCTCGCCTGGCGTGTCGACCAGGTGCAGCGTGAGGCCGCGCTCGCGGCACAGGCCTTCGGCGATGTACAGGTCGGTCGGGAAGTTGCTGCGTTCGCTCACCAGCAGGCGGCGCGCGGGCGCGTCCTCGGCCGCGATCTTGAGCGCGGCGCTGAGCACCTTGAACAGGTTGATCGAGGTGGAATCGGTGCACACCAGCTCGCCGGGCTGCGCACCGACCAGGCGCGCAAGCTTGTCGCCCAGGCGCTGCGGCAGGTCGAACCATCCGGCCGAGTTCCAGGCGCGGATGAGTTGCGTGCCCCACTCCTCGGTGACGGCCTTGGCGATGCGGGCCGGCGCGGCGGCGGGCATCACGCCGAGCGAATTGCCGTCCAGGTAGATCACGCCCTCGGGGATCGTGAACAGGTCGCGCAATGCGCGCAGCGGGTCCGCGGCGTCGAGGCGGCGGCAGTCGTCCAGCGTGGTCATGGAACAGGTCTCCAACAAGGAATCAAAGTGCGCGCAACACGGCGCGCACGGGGGATGCATCGGCCGTGATGAGCTTGAGCGGCAGCGCGATCAGCTCGTAGTCACCCTCGGGCACGTCGTCGAGCACCAGGTTCTCGAGCACGCGCATGTCGTGGCGGCGGATGGCCTGATGGCTTTCCAGGGTCTTGCTGTCGGCCGGGTCGATGCTGGCCGTGTCGATGCCGATCAGCCGCACGCCGAGCGCGGCCAGGCGCTCGACCGTCTCGGGCGCGTAGGCGGCGAGCAGCGGGTCCCAGCGGTCCACGGGTGCGCGTTCATAGGTGCGCACGAGCACCCGTGGCGGCAGCGTGGCGTCGATGGCGTGGGCGATGTGCTCCCACGCCACCAGCGGGCCGCGCGCGATGGCGTGGATCACGCGGCAGCGGCCCAGGAAGGGCGCGAGCTCGGTGTGGCCGATGCTGGCGCCGTCGGGCGCGTAGTGCAGTGGCGCGTCGGCATGCGCGCCCACGTGCGGCGACAGCGTGAGTTCGCTGACGTTGACGGGGCAGCCGGGGCCGATGGTGGCGGCCCATTTCTGCTGGTACGGCGTGTCGCCCGGGAACACCGGCGCGCCCACGTAGACGGGCGGGGAGATGTCCCACAGGCGTGGCGAGGAAGTCATGCCGCGAAGTTAGCGCCGCGCAGCGGGTCGTGGTGTCGGTTAAATCCGACAGCTGGGCCAAAACCGACTGTTCAGTGCAGCCCGCCTTCCAGTGTCGGCAGGCCCAGCCGCGCCCGTGCGCGCCCACAGGCATCGCTGCCGGCCTCGAATTCGCGGCACGGCGAGCAGCGCCATTCGTAGATGCCGCAGGCCACCTGCTCGCCGAGCCTGCCCGTGAGCGCCGCGCAACGCGGCGGCGCATGGTCCGTGCCGCGCATGCGGGCCAGTTGGCCGTTCACCTCGACCGCCAGGCCGTCGGGCACGCTGCCGCCCTGGCTCAGCAGTTCGTGCACCGAGAAGTCGACGCGGAAGCTGGCGCAGCAGGCGCCGCAGGACTGGCACGGCGACATGCTGCTCACGCGCGCGCCGCCGCCGCGTCGCGCCGCTGGAGCGCCCGCGCGAAGAACTGCCCCAGGACCAGCATCGCGCAGCCGGCACCGGCCACCACCGCCGTCGAGCCCCAGCGCCCGATCAGGCTGGCGGCCAGCACCACGCCGATGGACTGGCCGATGAACAGCGAGACCGAGAACATGGCCACGCCCATGCCGCGCGCCTCGGGCGCCATCTGCGTGGCGTTGGTCTGCAACGTGTTCTGGAACATGAACAGGCCGAAGCCGGCCACCAGACTGGCCACTGGCGCCAGCGCCCCCACCGGCGTGAACGCCAGCCCGCAGGCGCCGATGGCCAGGGCGGCGGCGCCCGTGCGCACCAGGCCGCGCTCGCCCAGCCAGGGGATCAACCGGCGCGCGGTCAGCATGTACAGCACCCCGCCCACGCCGGCCAGGGCCGCGCTGGCGCCTGACGCGGCCAGAGACAGGCCCAGCGTGGCATGCAGGTGCGAGGCCCAGATCGCCATGGCGCCGAAGGCCAACGCGCCGTTCAGCACCGACACCGTGAGCACGGCCCGCACATGCGGGCGCCGCAGGATCATGCGCAGCTGCGTGCCGAAGCTGTGGCGCGGGCCCGCATCGCCCGTCAGGCCGGCCATGTGGTGCGGGCGCACGCGCTGCTGCTGCCAGTCGCGCCACTGCAGCGTGCCGACGATGCCGAACAGCGCGGTCAGGAACCAGAAGGCCCAGCGCCAGCCGAACCAGTCGGTGAACACGCCGCCCAGCAGTTGCCCGCTGACCAGGCCCAGCGTGGAGCCCAGGCCCAGCAACGCCAGCGTCTCCTGCCGCCGCTCATAGCTGACCGCGTCGCCGACCCAGGCCAGGCCCATGGGGATCATGGCGGCCGCCGCCAGCGCCACGAGGACGCGGCCCAGCACCAGCGTGGCCAGGTCCGGCGCGAGTGCCGAGACGATGCTGCCGACGCTGCAGGCCAGCGTGCACAACGCGATCAGGCGGAACTTGCCGACGCGGTCGCCGAGCGGGCCGTAGACCAGCAGCGCCGCGCCATAGGCGATGGCGAAGAACGAGACCACCTGCGCGGCCTGCGCGAGCGAGACCGAGAACTCCAGTGCCAGCGCCGGCAGCATGGCGTCGCAGATGCGCTGCACCGACATGCTGGAGAAGTTGGACAGCGACAGCAGCAGGATGGAGCGGCGCAGCGCGGGCGTGAGAGCGGGGGAATCGGGCATGGGGGTAGGCGGGCGCGCGGCGGTGCGCGGGCGATTCTAGGAGGCGGGTGTCGCCAGCAGGGCGCGCAGCGCAGGCTCTCGCGCCACGGCGCGCCACAATCGCCACGCACAAGAAACACAACAGGGCTGGAGACCATCCCATGCACCATCGAACCACGGCGCACCAGCGCTGCCTCTGGTCGCTTGCGGCCGCCTTGCTGGCGGCGCCGGGCGTCGGCTGGTCCCAGGGCACGCCCGGCGACGCCGACGACCCGCCGGCGCGCCAACTGGAGGGCGTCACCGTCTCGGCCCGGCGCTCCATCGAGCAGCGCTTCTTCGCCACCGGTTCACTCGTGGTGGTGGACCGCGCCGACATCGCCCAGCTCGGCGCGTTCTCGGTGGCCGACGTGCTGCGCCAGCTGCCCGGCGTGCAGGTCACGCCGAATGCCAATGGCGGCATCGAGATCCGCATGCGCGGCATGGAGCGCAGCGCCACGCAATTGCTGGTCGATGGCCAGCGCGTGGGCAGTGGCCGCACGCAGCTGCCACTGGACCAGTTGCCGGCCGAGGTGGTCGAGCGCATCGAGGTCGTGCGCGCGCCGACGGCCGAGTTCTCCGGTGCCACGGGCGGCACGCTGAACATCGTGCTGCGCCAGGCCAGCGCGCAGCGCGAGACCATCGTCCGGCTGACCGACAACACCGTGTGGGGCCGGCATGCCGGCCAGGCCTTCTTCTCCAAGGCCGGTCCGCTGCCGGGCAGCGGCAAAGCCGCCGACCCGGCCGATGCAGGCGCAGCGCCCAGCCCACCCTGGTCCTACTTCGTCGCCGTCTCCAGCATCGGCCTGCTGCTGGGCTCGGACGTGGCGCGCGAGCGCCGGGTCGACGGCGCCAGTGTGTTCGCCTCCGAAGCCCAGGGCCGCTTCAAGCGCACCGACCAGACGCTGCTGCCGCGCCTGCAGGGCCGCATCGGCCCCTCGGACCAGCTGGCGCTGCGCGGCACGCTGAGCCGCGCACGCTTCGCTGGCCGATATGACAGCCAGGGCGATGGCACGGGGGCCACCGGCCCGTATGCGCTCGACACGGCGGAAACCCACCGCTACGAACGCCAGTACCTGCAAGCCGCGGCCGACTGGACGCACCGCTTCGCGCGCAGCAAGCTGGAGACCACGCTGGCGCTGAGCCGCACGTCCGACACCGTGGACCGCGTGGGCCGCACCGGCGCCGAGGCTTACGCCTTCCACGACGACCGCGATGACCGCTTGCGATCGCTGTCGGCCAAGCTGTCCGGCACGGCCGACCCGCTGCTGTGGCAGCTGGGTGCGCTGGTGGACGAGCGGCGCCTGGACGTGCGCAACCAGAGCCAGTCCCAGGGCGCCGCCGGCCCGCTGGACCTGGGCGTGGTCGTGCGCCGGCAGGTGGTGTGGGGCCAGAACGAATGGGAGCTGCCGGCCCACACCACCCTGACCGCCGGCCTGCGCGGCGAGTCGCTGGCCATCAGCGGCAGCGACGCCGCGCTGCTGGCCGAGCGCCGCACGAACCTGCTGCAACCCTCGCTGCACCTGCGCACGCCGATCGACGAGCAGCTGCAGTGGCGGCTGAACCTCTCGCGCGTGACGCGCAACCCCAACATCTGGGACCTGGTGGACCGGCGCATCCCCAGCCAGGGCAGCAACGGGCTGGACAACCCCGACACGGCCGGCAACCCCGCCCTGCGGCCCGAGGTGGCGTGGACGCTGGACACGGGGCTGGAGCGGCGGCTGGCGCCCCAGGGCCAGGTGGGGCTGAACCTGTTCGTGCGCCGCCTGCACGACACCATCGCCACCGTGACCACGCTGGACGCCGGGCGCTGGACCGAGCGGCGCGGCAACGTCGGTGGCGCGATCGTCTGGGGCCTGGAGGCCGACGCCAGGACCGGCCTCACCTGGGTAGGCCTGGGCGCGGACTGGACCTTGTCGGCCAACGCCAGCTTGCTGCAGTCGCGCATGCTGGACGGCCCCGACGCCGGCAGCCGGATCCCGGGCCAGGCGCGCTACACGGCCAGCGCCACCATCGCCAAGCCCGTGCCGCGCGCGGGTGGCCTGTTCGGCGGCGCCACGTTGACGCTGACCGGGCCGGCGAAATTGAACAGCGCGCCGGCCAGCGGGCGCAGCGCCCCGCGCGCGGCGCTGGACGTGTACCTGGGCGGGCTGGTGCGCGGCTGGGGCTACTGGCGCGTCGGGCTGTTCAACATCGGCGATGCGCCGTTCGACCGCGTGCGACGCAGCGTGGATGCCGCCGGCAGCGAGGTGGAAACGCGTTCGCGCATGGAGCTGACGCCGCGGGTGTATTTGACGGTGGGGACGCAGTTTTGAAGGACAGCTGAAGGAAAGACATCGCCATGTTGGAAGACATCCTGCGCGACCCAAGTGTCAGAGCAGCCATACCCGGCGTTTCCTTTGCGGCGCTGAGGTCTGGCGAGATGGCGTCGACGTTCGCCATCGGCATCCGCGGTGCCCACGACCGCAGCGAGGTGGACGCTCGTACTGTGTTCGAGGCAGCCTCCCTCACCAAGCCACTCGTCTCCTTCATCGCCCTGCAGCTCGCGGAGGAGGGGCGCCTGGATCTCGAGCAGCCGCTGCATGCCCTTTGTGGAAGCTACGTGGCAGGCGACGTGCGCGCCGAGGGGATCACTGCCGCCCACGTGCTGACGCACACGAGCGGCCTGCCGAACATCGTGGGAGAGCAGACACCGTTGAAGATCTACTTTGAGCCCGGTGAGCGGTTCAACTACGGCAGCAGCGCGTTCGCCTGGCTGCAGCGAGCGATCGAGCAAGCGGACGATAGCCCGCTCGAAGACATCGCCCGTGCCCGTGTCTTCGAGGCATTTGGCATGACCGACTCCAGTCTCCACTGGCAGGACCGGTTCGAGTCCAACCATGCGCAAGGACAGGAAATGGACGGTCAAGCCGTCACGAAGCGCCGTCCGTTGAAAGCAGCCGCGTCTTGGTCGCTCGTGACCACTGCGAAAGACTACGCCCGCTTTCTGCAAGCCGTCTTGCGTGGGAGTGGCTTGTCGCCGAGCATGCATGCGCGCTGGCTCGCGCCCGCGGTCCCGGCCAGAGACGGGGTGGACGATGTCTTGAATCCGGATGCCGCGGAGACCAAGGATGTCGCGTGGGGGCTTGGATGGGGCCTGGAGCCATCGACAGGCTGCTTCTTTCACTGGGGAAACATACCGGGGTTCCGTGCCTTCGTGATGGGCAACCTCTCCAGCCAGGATGCCGTCGTGTGGTTTGCGAACTCAGCGCGGGGGTTGCGTCTGGCGCGTCAGGTGCTCCCTGAAATCTTGCCGGGACCACACCCGTGCCTGGATTGGCTTCGGATCGGCCGCACACTCGAAGAGTGATTGGCAGCGCCCCCTGTCGCGCAAGTTCATCCCCCGCAACAAAAAATGCGCCATCAAATGTGGGCACAATTTCCCGGATTGTTCCGGAGAATGCCATGCAGTCCTTCGCCGTCCGTGACCTGCGCGCGCACACCGGCGAGCTCGTGCGCAACGCCGAAGCCGGCGAGTACTCCGTCGTGTCCAAGCACGGCAAGCCGCTGTTCGTGGCCGTGCCGTTCACCGATGCGCTGCTGGACGCTGGCGTGCACGTCGCGTTGGCCGATCAGATGGTGCTGCGCGGCGAACTGTCCGTGGCGGCAAGCGCCAAGATGGCGCGGCAGCCCTATGCGCACTACCTGCAGCACCTGAGCAGCCAGGGCTACAGCGTGCTGGACGATGCGGCCGATGCGGTGGAGGCAGACCTCAAGACCCTGGAGGATCTGCGCGGCGACACCGTATGAACGTGGCCGTGCTTCACGGCGTTCTGCTGGTGGCCAATGCAGGCCCTCTGATCGTGCTGGGCCTGGCCGATCTGCTGGCGCCGGTGGCCGTGCCCGCCGCCGTGTTGGCCGAATGCCTGGAGCGCCCGAGCTTGCCAAGCGCAGCCCAGATCCAGACCGCGTTGGCAGACGGCCATCTGCAGCCCGTGCTGGATGGGGCACATGTTGCGCCCGGTACGTCGCTCCACGGCCTGGGCACGGGCGAGCTGGGAGTGCTCGCCTACGCGCAGGCGCACGGCCTGACGGCGCTGGTCGACGAGCGCCGTGCGCGCAGGACGGCGCAGCGGCTGGGCCTGCGGCTCATCGGTTCAGGCGCACTGCTGGTTGCGACCAAGCGCGCGGCCTTGATTCCCAGCGTCAAGACCGTGTTGGACCTCTGGGCTGCGCACGGCTATTGCGTCGCCGATGCCGTGCGCCAGGCGCTGCTGGCGGCAGCGGGCAAATAGACAGCCTTCGCACGCGCATCAGGCGCCCACGAAGATGCCATGCAGGCCCAGCGGCATGACGCGCGGCAGCACACCCTGCGCGATGGGCCCGTCCACCAGGTGCTGCGCATCGAAGACCGACAACAGCATCGCGCGCTGGCGCAAGTCCAGCGCCGTGCCCAGCACCCAGCCGTGGCCCTCGGGCGCGCCGGCGCGCGGCACGAAGATGTGTTCTTCAGCCAGCACCTCGGTGCCGTAACGGTAGCGGTCAGCACGGCCGCTCTGCACGTCGATGCGCGTGACCGCGTCGTAGCCCGGCCGCGGACCAGCGGCCACGCGCTCGGACACCAGCACGTGGCGGTAGCGCTGGCCGACGAAGCGCGGGTCCACGCGCGGGAACTCGGCGGCATGCGGCAGCAGCTCCTGCCGGGCCTGGCCCGATTGCAGGTCCAGCTCCACCAACGCCATCGTCGCGTGGTCGGCGCTCTGGTACTGGCCGCGCATCAAGTTCGGGATGCCTTGCGTGGCCCACCAGGCGTCGGGCGAGCGGATGTAGTCCAGCCGGATCACGCCGCGGCGCGTGTCTTCCCATGCGTTGCCGATGTGGAACACGAAGCCCGCCGGCAACTGGAACCAGCGCGGCGCATCGAGCTGCGCCTTGGGCAGCACCAGCACGCGCAGGCCGAGCGCGGGCCGCCACACATGGCTGGCCAGAAAGGTCTGGCCCGCGCGCAGGCGCTCCACATCAAACACCAGCGGCGGCAGCAGGAACACCAGGTGCCGCTCGGTCACGGCGAAGTCGTGGACCATGGCGATGTCGGGCACCTGGAGGCTGGCCGTGCGCACGTCGCGGCCATCTGCAGACACGCGGTAGATCGACAGCAGGCTGGCCGTGCTGCTGACGCCGAAGTTCCACAGGCTGCCATCGCGCTCGAGGCGCGGGTGGGCCGAGAACGGCATGCCGGCGTACTCGGGTGTCCAGGTCTTCAGGCCCCGCGTCTGCAGCGTCTGCGGGTCGATGCGCGTGGCCGAGCCGCCCTCCCACAGTGCGAGCAGTTCGCCGCCGTGGCTTACCACGCTGGTGTTGGCCACGTTCATCGCGTCGGCCGAGCGGATCGGCTCGGCGTGGGGCGGGTTGGTGCCAAAGGCCGGGCGAACCGGATAGCCGGCCGCCGTGTCGGCCAGGTACTTGTCGGTGCGCACGAAGCGGCCTTGGTGCACCACGCCCTGCGGCCCCATCCGGTACTGCTGCAGCATGCCGTCGCCGTCGAACCAGTGGTGGTAGCGCTCGCCGCCCAGCGTGTGGCGCGCCGGGCCGTTGCGGTAGAACGCACCGTACAGCGCGGGCGGTACACGGCCGCGCATGGCGAGCGGCAGGGGTGCCGCGTCGTCCTGCAAGCCCTCGAAACCCATCTGCCAGGGCTGCTGCGCGCGGCGCGACTCGAAGGCGGCCTGCCAGGCGTCGGGCGCATCGGCGCGGGCACCCAGGGCCACGAGGCCGGCTGCGCCCAGCAACGAACGTGTGAAGGAACGGCGGTCCATGGCGGCCTCCTCAGCGCAGTTGCAAGGTGACGGTGGTGTCGGCCTGCACCTCCACGGCCGCATCGTCGAAGGCCGGCGGCCCCATGCGACCCTGGGCGTCGCGGCTGAAGCCGTAGGGCTCGGTCGGGATGCCGATGGGGTTGGTGTCCAGCCTGGCGTTGCCGTTCTCGTCGTGGTAGACCGATACGGCGTAGCGGCCCGGTGCGAGGTTGCGGAACAGCAGCACGGCCTTGTCGGAGGCCGGCAGGAACTGGCCCTGCACGGCCTGGCCGGGCTTGGGCCAGCCGGCGGCGCTGGCGAACAGCGCGCCGGCGACGCTGCCTTGCGGCGAGCGCGCGCCTTGCACTTCGACGGTGAGGTCGGCGGCTTGGGCGCTACCACACAGCGCGATCAGCGCGATGGCCAACGTAGCCCATGCGAGACGCGAAAGGGAATAGAAAGCGGACATCGCGCAGCTCCTGAGAAGTGGATGAACCGAGCGCCAGGGCCTGGCTCTCGATGGATTCACTGTAGGAACTGCGCCGCGGGGCGGCGACCGGCTTGCGATCGAATGCCGAAAGGAGGGTGCGAAGTGCCGCCGGTGCGGCGCGAACTTCAGGTCACCCGGCCCAGCAGCAGGAACTCCATCAACGCCTTCTGCACATGCATGCGGTTCTCGGCCTCGTCCCAGACCACCGACTGCGGGCCGTCGATGACCTCGGCCTGCACTTCCTCGCCACGGTGCGCGGGCAGGCAGTGCATGAACAGTGCGTCGGACGCGGCCACGCGCATCATGTCCTCGTCCACGCACCAGTCGGCAAAAGCCTTGCGACGGGTTTCGTTCTCGGCCTCGTAACCCATGCTGGTCCAGACGTCGGTGGTCACCAGGTCGGCACCGCGGCACGCGTCCATCGGGTCCTTGAAGACCTTGTAGCTGTCATTGGAGCGCAGGCCGGCGACCGACTGGTCGATCTCGTAGCCGCTGGGCGTGCTGACATGGACCTTGAAGTCCAGGATCTCGGCCGCCTGCAGCCAGGTGTTGGCCATGTTGTTGCCGTCGCCCACCCAGGCCACCGTCTTGCCCGCGATCGAGCCGCGGTGCTCGATGTACGTGAAGATGTCGGCCAGGATCTGGCAGGGGTGGAACTCGTTGGTCAGGCCGTTGATGACGGGCACGCGCGAGTTGGCGGCGAAGGCGACGATCTTGTCCTGCCCGAAGGTGCGGATCATCACCAGGTCCACCATGCGGCTGATGACCTTGGCGCTGTCTTCGATGGGCTCGGCGCGGCCGAGCTGGCTGTCACCGGTGGTGAGGTTCACCACCGAGCCGCCCAGCTGGTACATGCCGGCCTCGAAGCTCACGCGTGTGCGCGTGCTGGCCTTCTCGAAAATCATGGCCAGCGTGCGGTCGACCAGCGGGTGGTGCTTCTCGTAGGCCTTGAACTTGCGTTTGATCAGCGCGGCGCGCTCGAACAGGTAGGTGTATTCGGCGGCATCGAAGTCGCTGAACTGCAGATAGTGCCGGATCGGCGTGCTCATGCAGCCACCGGCTCGGCCAGGAACTCTTTGACCAGCGGCGCCAGGATGGCGACGATCTCGTCGGCTTCGGCGGTCGTGAGGATCAGCGAAGGCACCATGCGGATCACGGAATCGGCCGTCACGCTGAGCAGCAGGCCGCGCTCGGCGGCGCGTGCGGTCAGCACGGCGCAGGGGCGCGTGAGCTCCACGCCGATCATGAGGCCCTGGCCGCGCACTTCCTTGAAGCCTTCTACGCCTTCGAAGGCCTGGCGCAGCGCCTGCTGCAGGTGGGCACCGACCTTGGCGGCGTTCTCCAGCAGGCCCTCCTCTTCCATGATGCGGATGGTCTCGTTGCCCGCACGCATGGCCAGCGGGTTGCCGCCGAAGGTCGTGCCATGGTTGCCGGGCTGGAACAGGTGCGCGGCCTTGGGGCCGGCGACCACGGCGCCGATCGGCACGCCGGAGCCCAGGCCCTTGGCCAGCGGCATCACGTCGGGCACGATGCCGGCCCACTGGTGCGCGAACCACTTGCCGGTGCGGCCCATGCCGCATTGCACTTCGTCGATCATGAGCAGCCAGTCGCGCTCGTCGCACAGCTTGCGCACCTGCTGCAGGTACTCCACGCGCATGGGGTTCACACCGCCCTCGCCCTGGATGGTCTCGAAGAACACGGCCACGACGTTGGCGTTGCCCGCGGTCTTGGCCTTGAGCGCCTCGATGTCGTTGAGCGGCACGCGGATAAAGCCCTCGACCAGTGGGCCGAAGCCCTGTTGCACCTTGGTGTTGCCGGTGGCGCTCAGCGTGGCGATGCTGCGGCCGTGGAAGGCCTTCTCGTAGACCACGATCTCGGGCCGCTCGATGCCCTTGTCGTGGCCGAATTTGCGCGCCAGCTTGATCGCGGCCTCGTTGGCCTCCAGCCCCGTGCAGCAGAAGAAGGCGTTGGTCATGCCCGAGAGCTGCGTGAGCTTGGCCGCCAGCTGCTCCTGACCGGGCACGTGGTAGTAGTTGGAGCTGTGGATGATCTTGGTCAGCTGGTCCTGCAGCGCCGGCACCAGCTTGGGGTGGTTGTGGCCCAGCGTGTTGACTGCGATGCCGCCCAGCGCGTCGATGTACTGCTTGCCGTTCGTGTCCCACACGCGCACGCCCTGGCCATGCGACAGCGCAATCGGCACGCGGCCGTAAGTGTTCATGACATGGGGGGACGAAGGCTCGACGAAAGCGGTCATGCTGATCTCTCCAGAACGGATGCAAAGAACGAGGGATTCAGCGCGATGGGGAAGCTTCTTGTGTCTCCTCAGGCCCGCTGAACGGCGATTCTAGGCGGTGCAAATGCGCGGTTTTTTGACATTTGTGCATCACAGCTATGCGCCGGACCAGGGCGCCAGCGCGAGCCGCCTCGGCTAAACTGTGGTGCAGCGCAGCAAAAACATCCGTCCACCGGCATCGTTCTTGCTGACCGGGCTGCAGCCCCATCCCAGCACCAACTCCCAGCTCCCCACAATGGCCCTGCCCCCGTCCAAGGAAGTCTTCATCCAAGGCATCACGCAGGACGGCAGAACCTTCCGGCCGAGCGATTGGGCCGAGCGCCTGGCGGGTGTGCTGAGTTCCTTTCGTCCCGGCGGCCCGCACCCGGGCAGCCACCTGGGCTATTCGCCGTGGTGCGTGCCGACCACGATCGGCGGCATCAAGTGCGTGATCGTGCACCACGACCTGCGCGATTACGACGTGATGGCCTGGGACTTCGCGATGAACTTCGCGAAGGACAATGAACTGCAGGTGGTCGAAGCCTGCCTGGTGCCCGAGCCGCCGGCCAAGCGCTGACCGGCCGAAAATCGCCCGGAAACGAAAAAACCGCCCGAAGGCGGTTTTCGCGTCTTTGCTGGCAGCGCACCCGATCAAACGGCGGGCCGGTCCGTCTTGCGACGGTGGCCCGGGCGGGTTTTAGGCTGCGGCCTGGGCGGTTGCCAGGGCCTTGACCTTGGTGGACAGGCGGCTCTTGTCGCGCGCTGCCTTGTTCTTGTGGAAGATGCCCTTGTCGGCCACGGTGTCGACCACGGCCTGCATCTTGGCGAAAAGCTCGGTCGCCTTGGTCTTGTCGCCGGCGAGAACAGCCTTTTCGACGTTCTTCACCGCGGTGCGGTACTTGGAACGCAGCGAAGTGTTCGCTGCGTTGATCTTGACGTCCTGGCGGACGCGCTTGCGGCCCGACGCCAGGCGCGGGTTCTTTTTCTTCGGCTTGGTTGCCATGATTCAGTGTTCCTTTTGGCTTGAGGATGTTGCCAGCAAAGCCCGCGAGTATAACAGCGCCGCCCCAGCCCGGGCTGCCAGCCCCGAACGCAGCATGCCGCTGGCTACACTCGCGCCGGTGAGTCTTTTCAAATCCGCCTCTACGGTCTCGTTGCTGACGCTGGCATCACGCATCACGGGCCTGGGCCGCGAACTGCTGATGGCCTCGCTGTTCGGCGCCAGCGCCATGACCGACGCCTTCAACGTCGCGTTCCGCATCCCCAACCTGTTTCGGCGCCTGTTCGGCGAGGGTGCCTTCAGCCAGGCCTTCGTGCCGGTGCTGGCCGCCAGCAAGGCCCAGCATGGCGACGAGGCCACCAAGATCCTGATCGACCGCGTGGCCAGCGTGCTGAGCTTCGTGCTGATCCTCGTCTGCGTCGCGGGCGTGGTCGCGGCGCCACTGATGGTCTGGGTGCTGGCCAGCGGGCTGCAGCAGGACGCGGCCGGCTTCGACGCCGCCGTGGTCATGACGCGCTGGATGTTTCCCTACATCGGCTGCATGTCGCTGGTGGCGCTGGCCTCGGGCATCCTGAACACCTGGAAGCGCTTTGCCGTGCCGGCCGCCACGCCGGTGCTGCTGAACCTGGCCATGATGGGCGCGGCCTGGCTGGGCGCGCCCTGGCTGGCAGCGCGCGGCATCGAGCCGATCTACGCGATGGCCGCCGGCGTGATGCTGGGCGGGCTGCTGCAGCTGGGCGCGCAGGTCCCGGTGCTGCTGCGCCTGGGCCTGCTGCCGCGCATCGGCCTGGGGTGGTCCACCGTGCGCGCCGCCTGGGCCGACCCGGCCACGCGCCGCATCGGCACGCTGATGGCACCGGCCCTGCTGGGCGTGGGCGTGGCCCACATCTCCATCCTGATCAATACGCAGATCGCCTCGCATTTGACGCCCGGCAGCGTGAGCTGGCTGGGCTACGCCGACCGGCTCATGGAATTCCCCACCGCGCTGCTGGGCGTGGCGCTGGGCGTGGTGTTGATGCCGCAACTCAGCGCCGCCCACGCCGCCGGCGACACGGCGCGCTATTCGTCCATGCTGGACTGGGGCCTGCGCCTGGTCGTGATGATGGCCGTGCCCAGCGCCGTGGCGCTGCTGACCTTCTCTTTGCCGCTGGTGGCCACGATCTACCACCATGGCGCGTTCCGTGTGGAGGACGTGCAGCAGACCAGTGTGGCGCTGATGGGCTACGGCGCCGGACTGTTCGGCCTGGTAGCAATCAAGGTGCTGGCGCCGGGCTTCTACGCCAAGCAGGACGTGCGCACGCCGGTGAAAATCGCGCTGGTGGTGCTGGTCAGCACGCAGTTGTTGAACATCGGCCTTGTGCCCGCGCTGCAGCATGCGGGCCTGGCGCTGTCCATCGGACTGGGTGCCACGCTCAACGCGGCGTTGCTGTTGATCGGCCTGCTGCGCCGCGGCAGCTACCAGCCCGCGCCGGGCTGGGGCCGTTTCGTACTGCAGGTGGTGGCAGCCAGCGCGCTGCTGGCGATCTTCCTGATCTGGGCCTCGCGCGCCTACGACTGGACCCAACCCGGCAACGGCTGGCTGCGCATGGGCGGCATGGCGCTGGTGCTGGCCGCATCGGCCGCCCTGTACTTCGGCGCCTGCTGGGCGGCCGGCATCAAGCTGCGCAAATTGCTCAGACACGCCTGAGGACCTGCGGGGCCCAGGCTGCTTGACGCCCCCGCCCCCGTCTATTACAAAGATCCGATGCCGCCCAGCTTCCAGATTCCGACGCCTCTCGATTATTTCGCCTCGCTGGTGCAGAGCGATGAACAGTTCCCGCTGCTGGAGGCCTGCGCCAGCCTGGCCCAGGACGAATACCCCGAGCTGGATGTGCAGCAGGTGCTGGGCGATGTCGACCAGCTGCTGGCCCGCCTGAAGCGCCGCCTGCCGGCCGACGCGCCGGCCCTGCACCGGCTGCGCATGCTGAACCAGTTCTTCTACCGCGACCTGGGCTTCGGTGGCAACGTCAACAACTACTACGACCCCGACAACAGCTACCTGAACGCCGTGCTGCGCACGCGCATGGGCATCCCGATCTCGCTGGCCGTGATCTGGATGGAGCTGGCCCAGGGCCTGAACCTGCAGACGCGCGGCATCAGCTTTCCGGGCCATTTCCTGGTCAAGATCAACCTGCCCAAGGGCCAGGTGGTGATCGATCCTTTCGTCGGCCAGTCGCTGAGCCGTGAGGAGCTCAGCGAGCGGCTCGCGCCGTTCCAGCGCGCACAGGACCCGAGCCACGAGTTCGACGTGCCGCTGGGCCTGTACCTGCAGTCGGCGCGCCCGCGCGACATCCTGGCGCGCATGCTGCGCAACCTCAAGGAAATCCACCAGAGCCAGTCCGACGCACAGCGCCTGCTGGCCGTGCAGAACCGGCTGGTGATCCTGCTGCCCGATGCCTGGTCCGAGTACCGCGACCGCGGCCTCACGCATGCGGACCTGGGCCATACCGACGCCGCCGTGCTGGACCTGGAAAAGTACCTGGTCTGCGCCGACGAGGCAACGGATACCGCGGTCATCGCCGACCGCGTTTCAGCGCTACGCCGCAGGCTCTGAGCGCCATTCGTTACCGAGCCGTTACAAACGCGGCTTGAGCAGGGTTTTGATCCGTCCGCAAGATGGGCAACACCCAAGTTGGTGCATCAATTCACCGGCGTACACTCCCGCCCGCACACCATCTTGTGCACACATCGCAGGTGCCACTGGCCTCAAGAGTTCCAGCCGGCGCCGCGGGTCCTCCATCGCATTTCGAGACCTCCATGAACAACGCTTTCCGCCTCCGCTCCGTCGCCCTGGCCGCCGTGCTGGCCGCCTCCGGCATCGCCGCCCATGCCCAACAAACCGTCAAGATCGCTCTGGCCGGCCCGCTCTCCGGCGCGGTCGCGCAGTACGGCGACATGGTCAAGGAAGGCGCGCTGACCGCCATCGAGCAGATCAACGCGGCCGGCGGCGCCGGCGGCAACAAGCTGGAACTGGTGCTGATGGACGACGCCTGCGAGCCCAAGCAGGCCGTCAACGTGGCCAACAAGATCGTCAGCGAGAAGATCAAGTTCGTGGTCGGCCATGTGTGCTCGGGCTCCACCATCCCGGCCTCTGACATCTACGAGAACGAAGGTATCGTGATGGTCACGCCCTCGGCCACCGCGCCGCAGCTGACCGAGAAGAAGAAGCGCAAGTTCATCTTCCGCACCATCGGCCGCGACGACCAGCAGGGCCCGGCCGCCGCCCAGCACATCATCACCAAGGTCAAGCCGGCCAAGGTGGCGGTGCTGCACGACAAGCAGTCCTACGGCCAGGGCATCGCCGCCTCGGTCAAGAAGGACCTGGAAACGGCCAAGATCCCGGTCGTGCTGGTCGAGGGCATCAACGCGGGCGACTCCGACTACTCGGCAGTCATCACCAAGCTCAAGTCGCAGGGCGTGGACTTCGTCTACTTCGGCGGCTACCACCCCGAGATGGGCCTGCTGTTGCGCCAGGCGCGCGAGCAGGGCGTGAAGGCCACCTTCATGGGCCCCGAAGGCGTGGGCAACAAGGACGTGGTGGCCATTGCCGGCCCGGCCTCCGAAGGCATGCTGGTCACGCTGCCGGCCGACTTCTCCACCGACCCGGCCAACGCCGCGCTGGTCAAGGCCTTCAAGGACAACAAGCGCGACGCAAGCGGCCCGTTCCAGCTCTCGGCCTACACGGCCGTGAAGGTGATCGGCGACGCCATCGCCGGCGCCAAGAGCACCGACCCAACCAAGGTGGCGGCCTACATGCACCAGCAGCCGTTCCAGTCGCCGCTGGGCAAGGTCGAATACGACGCGCAGGGCGACCTGAAGTCGTTCAAGTTCGTCGTCTACACCTGGCACAAGGACGCCAGCAAGACCGCGGCCAACTGAGCCGCCTCCACGCCACGGCCACGCGCCCGCACACCGGGCGCGGGGCCGCGCATTCCCGCCAGCATTCCGTGGAGCCTCCCGCATGAACGACTTTCTTCCGCAATTCACCCAGCAGCTCATCAACGGGCTCACGCTGGGGTCGATCTACGCCCTGATCGCCATCGGCTACACCATGGTGTACGGCATCATTGGCATGATCAATTTCGCCCACGGCGAGATCTACATGATCGGCGCCTACGTGGGCCTGGTGGCCATCACGGCCATCGGCACGCAGGCCGGCTACCCGCTGCCGCTGGTGCTGGGCGGCGCGCTGCTGGTGGCCATGGCGGTCACCGGGGCCTACGGCTTCGCCGTGGAGCGCGTGGCCTACCGGCCGCTGCGCGGCGGGCCGCGGCTGGTGCCGCTGATCTCGGCCATCGGCATGTCCATCTTTCTGCAGAACTACGTGCAGATCGGCCAGGGCGCGCGTGACGTGTCGGTGCCCGTGCTGGTCTCCGGCGCCATGGAGTTCCAGATGGGCGGCGACTTCACCGTCACCCTGCCCTACTCGCGGCTGCTGATCGTCGGCGTGACCGTGCTGCTGATGGTGGCGCTCACGCTGTTCATCGGCCGCTCGCGCATGGGCCGCGCCTGCCGCGCCTGCGCGGAAGACATGCGCATGGCCAACCTGCTGGGCATCGACACCAACCGCGTGATCTCGTTCACCTTCATCCTGGGCGCCATGCTGGCCGCCGTGGGGGGCGTGCTGATCGGCCTGTCGATCGGCAAGCTCAACCCCTTCATCGGCTTCGTCGCCGGCATCAAGGCCTTCACGGCGGCGGTGCTGGGCGGCATCGGCAGCATCCCGGGCGCCATGCTGGGCGGCGTGTTGCTGGGCCTGGCCGAGACCTTTGCCGCGGGCTACATGCCGGCCGAATACAAGGACGTGGTGGCCTTCAGCCTGCTGGTGCTGATCCTGTTGTTCCGGCCGACCGGCCTGCTCGGCAAGCCGGACGTGGAGAAGGTGTGAGCATGCGACACGACACATCCATGGGCGAGTCCCTGAAGAACGCCGCCATCGCGGCGCTGATGACGGCCATCCTGGTCGCCCCCGTGCTGGGCTTGCGCCTGAAGCTGGACGGCTTCAAGGTGGTGCTGGAGCCGCACTGGACACCGGTCTGGCTGGCCGTAGGCGCGGTCTTCCTGTTCCAGCTGCTCAAGCCGCTGCTGCAGCGCGCCACCTCTGGCATCCAGCTGCCGGCACTGCCCCCCATCGACGCGGGCCGCCAACGCGTGGTGATCTGGGTGCTGCTGGCCGTGGGCCTGGTGTTCCCGTTCCTGGGCTCGCGCGGTGCCATCGACGTGGTCACGCTGGCGCTCATCTACGTGATCCTGGGCCTGGGCCTGAACATCGTGGTGGGCTACGCCGGCCTGCTGGACCTGGGCTACGTGGGCTTCTACGCCGTGGGCGGCTACACCTACGCATTACTGAACCAGTACTTCGGCCTGAGCTTCTGGATCTGCCTGCCGATCGCCGGCGCCATGGCCGCGCTGTTCGGCTTTTTGCTGGGTTTCCCGGTGCTGCGGCTGCGCGGCGACTACCTGGCCATCGTGACGCTGGGCTTCGGCGAGATCATCCGTTTGCTGCTGAACAACCTGACCAGCCTCACGGGTGGGCCGGACGGCATCTCCAGCATTCCCAAGCCCAGTGTGTTCGGCATCGAGATGGCCCGCAGCGCGAGCGTGGAAGGCAGCCAGACCTTCCACGAGCTGCTGGGCTGGGACTACACGGGCGAGCACATGGTGATCTTCCTGTACCTGCTGGCGCTGGGGCTGGTGGGCATCACGCTGTTCGTCACCAGCCGGCTGATCCGCATGCCCATGGGCCGCGCCTGGGAGGCGCTGCGCGAGGACGAGATCGCCTGCCGCTCGCTGGGCCTGAACCCCACGCGCATCAAACTCTCGGCCTTCACGCTGGGCGCCATGTTCGCCGGCATCGGTGGCGCGTTCTTCGCGGCGCGCCAGGGGCTGGTGAACCCGGAGTCGTTCACCTTCATCGAGTCGGCGCTGATCCTGGCCGTGGTGGTGCTGGGCGGCATGGGCTCGCAGCTGGGCGTGATTCTGGCCGCCATCCTGCTCACGCTGCTGCCCGAGATGGCGCGCGGCTTCGCCGAGTACCGCATGCTGATCTTCGGTCTGGTCATGGTGCTGATGATGATGTGGCGGCCGCAAGGCCTGCTGCCCGCCAGCCGGCCCCACGTGGAGCTGCCGCAATGAGCGCCGCATCCTCTCTGTTGAAAGTGGACGGCCTGCAGATGCGCTTCGGCGGCCTGCTCGCCGTGGACGGCATCAGCTTCGATGTGCGCCGCGACGAGGTCTTTTCCATCATCGGCCCCAACGGCGCTGGCAAGACCACGGTGTTCAACTGCGTAGGCGGCTTCTACCAGTCCACGGCCGGCGAAGTGGCGCTGGACGGCCAGTCCATCGCCCGCCTGCCCAGCCACCAGGTCGCGCGCCGCGGGCTGGTGCGCACCTTCCAGAACATCCGCCTGTTCAAGCAGTTGACCGTGGTGGAAAACCTGCTGGTCGCCCAGCACCTGCAGGTGCGCGCCGGCCTGCTGCACGGCCTCTTTGCCACGCCGTCCTACCGCCGCGCCGAGCGCGAGGCGCTGGAGCGTGCCAAACAGTGGCTGGAGCAGATGGGCCTGTTGGGCGTGGCGAACCGGCCGGCCGGCACGCTGTCGTACGGCCACCAACGCCGGCTGGAGATCGCGCGCTGCATGATCACCAAGCCGCGCCTGTTGATGCTGGACGAGCCCGCCGCCGGCCTGAACCCGCAGGAGAAAGTGGAGCTGTCGCAGCTCATCGACCAGCTGCGCCGCGAGCACAAGATCTCGGTGCTGCTGATCGAGCACGACATGAGCCTCGTGATGGGCGTGTCCGACCGCATCCTGGTCATGGAGCACGGCAAGCCCATCATGGTCGGCCTGCCCGAAGAGGTGCGCAACGACCCGCGCGTCATCAAGGCGTATCTGGGAGAGGACTGAATGCTGAAACTCGAACGAGTCCACACCCACTACGGCGCCATCGAGGCGCTGTGCGGCGTCTCCATCGACGTCAACCAGGGCGAGATCGTCACCTTGATCGGCAGCAACGGCGCGGGCAAGACCACGCTGATGATGACCGTCTGCGGCACGCCGCGCGCCTCCGCAGGCCGCGTGCTGTTCGAGGGCCAGGACATCACGCGCCTGCCCACGCACGAGATCATGCGGCTGGGCATGGCCATCTCGCCCGAGGGCCGCCGCGTCTTCCCCAGCCTCACGGTGCTGGACAACCTCAAGATGGGCGGCTTCTTCCTCGACAAGCAGCAGATCGAGTCCGGCATCGCCCATGTGTTCAAGCTGTTCCCGCGGCTGGAGCAGCGCGCCACGCAGCGCGCCGGCACCATGTCGGGCGGCGAGCAGCAGATGCTGGCCATCGGCCGCGCGCTCATGAGCAAGCCGCGTTTGCTGCTGCTCGACGAGCCCACGCTGGGCCTGGCGCCGCTCGTGATCGCGCAGATCTTCGACATCATCTGCGCCATCCGTGAGGAAGGCGTGACCGTGTTCCTCGTCGAGCAGAACGCCAACAAGGCGCTGCAGGTGGCCGACCGCGGCTATGTGCTGGAGACCGGCAAGCTGGTGCTGGCGGATACGGGGGCGAACCTGCTGGCGAACGACAGGATTCGCGCTGCGTACCTGGGCGGTTAAATCATCGGCGTGACCGCCCCGTCCATCGCCAGGATCGCGCCCGTGATGTAGCTGGCGCGCGCCGAGGCCAGGAACAGCACGGCGTCGGCGATCTCGGCCGGCTCGGCGATGCGGCCCAGCGGCAGGCGGGCGGTGGCGCGGCGCTGGGCTTCTTCGGCCTCAATGCCCTGCAGCCGCGCGTCTGCCGCCATGCCTTCCTTGAGCCGCTCGGTCAGCGTCAGCCCCGGGTTCACGGCATTCACGCGCACGCCGCGCGCGCCGTAGGCCGCGGCCATGCCGGCCGAGACCAGCATCAGCGCTGCATTCGCCGCGCCGCCCGCCATGTGGATAGGGCTGGCGACCTTGCCGCCCGCGCCGATCACGTTGACGATGGCGCCCGCGCCGCGCTCGGCCATGCGCTTGACCACCGGGTCGATCATGTGGATGTAGCTGAAGTACTTGGCCTGCATCGCATCGAGCCAGACTTGGGGGTTCAGCTCGTCGGGCGGCGTGCGTTTGGCAGCGCCCGCGGAGTTGACCAGCACCTGCACGGCACCGACATTGGCCTCGATGGCATCCAGCGCGGCCAGCGCCGCAGCCGCGTCGCGCAGGTCGGCCGCCTGCGTGAACACGCGCGTGGCGGCGTCACCGAACTCGGCGCGCAGTTCGGAGGCCGCGCGCTCCAGGTTGCCGGCGTCGCGCGAGACCAGGCTCACGCGCGCGCCCTCGCGCAGAAAGCCCTGCGCGCAGGCCAGGCCGATGCCCTTGCTGCCGCCCGTGATCAAGACATGTTGGCCCGTCAGTTGCAAGTCCATGCGCCGTCTCCCTATGCTGTTGGAAAACGGCCATTGTTCCCGCGCGGCCTTGGCCCCGCTCGCCGACGGTCTATGGCGCGAGGAACAGTTCCTGCAGATCGCTTAGGAAGTCGAAGCCGCGCTCGGTGGGCCAGGCGCGCGCGGCGTCGCGCGCCAGCAGGCCACGGCGCTCGCCCTCGGCCAGGCCGGCCGCGATGGCGGTGAGCGGCAGGCCGGTGCGCTCGGTGAAGTCCTGCAGCGCAAAGCCGTCGCGCAGGCGCAGCGCATTGAGCATGAATTCGAACGGCAGGTCGGCGCGGCGCACGTCGTCGTCCTGCGCCAGCGCGGCGCCGGCCAGCGCCTGCTCCATGTACAAGCCCGGCTCGCGCAGCCGCACCTGGCGCACCACGCGGTGCGCGAAGGTCAGCTTGCTGTGCGCGCCGGCGCCGATGCCCAGGTAGTCGCCGAAGGCCCAGTAGTTGAGGTTGTGCGCGCAGCGGTGGCCGGGCTTGGCATAGGCCGAGACCTCGTAGCGCTGCATGCCCGCAGCCGCGGTCGCCTCGGTGATGCGGTCCAGCATGGCGTAGGCGATGTCGTCCTCGGGCAGGGCCGGCGGGTACTTGGCGAAGAAGGTGTTGGGCTCGATGGTCAGGTGGTAGACCGACAGGTGCGGAGGTGCCAGCGACAGGGCCGTGGCCAGGTCGGCCTCCAGCATGGCCGGGGTCTGGCCCGGCAGCGCATACATCAGGTCCAGGTTGAAGGTGTCGAAGGCCTGGGCGGCCTCATCCAGCGCGGCGATGGCCTGGGCGCGGTCGTGCACTCGGCCCACGGCGCGCAGCAGTTCGTCGTCGAAGCTCTGCACGCCCACCGACAGGCGCGTGACGCCGGCCGCGCGGTAGGCGCGGAAGCGGTTCGTCTCGAAGGTGCCGGGGTTGGCCTCCAGCGTGATCTCGGCGTCGGCCTCCAGCCGCACGCGGGCGCGCACCGCGCCCAGCAGCCGGTCGATGGCCTGTGGCGAGAACAGGCTGGGCGTGCCGCCGCCGATGAAGATGGTGTGTACGGTGCGGCCCCAGACCAGCGGCAGCGCGGCCTCCAGGTCGGCGATCAGCGCGTCGATGTAGCGCTGCTCTGGCAGCTCGGCCGGCGCCTGCACGGCGGCGGGTATCGGTTCGTTGGCACCGGCCCACCGCACCACCGCCTCGTCGCCGCGTACGGCATGCGAGTTGAAGTCGCAGTACGGGCACTTGCGGATGCACCAAGGCAGGTGCAGGTACAGCGCGAGCGGCGGCAGGGCCTGCAGCTGCAGCAGGCCGGGGCGCATGTAGGCCGTCAGGTCGCGCGCTTGCATGTCACTCTCAGAGCCAGTTGGTACGGATCAGGCGCAGCATCTCGCGCGCCGATTGACCGCGGTGGCTGTGCGCGTTCTTCACCTCGGCCGGCAGCTCGGCAAAGGTCTTGCCGAAGGCGGCGATGCGCATCACAGGGTCGAAGCCGAAGCCGCCCTCGCCCACCGGCGCCTCGGTGATCTCGCCCACGGCACGGCCCACCGCGATCAACGGCTCCGGGTCGTCGGGCGAGCGCACGGCCACCAGCGTGCTGACCAACGCGGCGCGGCGGTTCGTCACGCCCTGCATCTGCTCCAGCAGCGCGCGCACGTTGTTGGCGTCGCTCTTGGCGTAGCCGAACTGCGTGGCGTAGTAGGCCGTGTCCACGCCTGGCAGGCCGCCGAAGGCATCGACGCACAGTCCGGCGTCGTCGGCCACCGCGGGCCGGCCGGTGTGGCGCGCGGCGTTGCGGGCTTTGGCCAACGCGTTCTCGACGAAGGTGCGAAATGGCTCCTCGGCCTCGGGCACGCCCAGCGCGCCCTGCGCGATCAGTTGCACGCCCAGCGGCGCGAACAGGGCCTGCAGCTCGGCCAGCTTGCCTTGGTTGTTGGACGCCAGTACCAGGTCCATACTCAACCCGCGAGTGCAGCCTTCTGCAAGGCCACCAGTTCCTGGATGCCCTTGTCGGCCAGCTGCAGCAACTGGTCCATCTCCACGCGCGTGAAGGCCGCGCCCTCGGCCGTGCCCTGCACTTCCACGAAGTGGCCGGCACCGGTCATCACCACGTTCATGTCGGTATCGCAGGCCGAGTCTTCCACGTACTCCAGGTCGAGCAGCGGCGTGCCTTGCACGATGCCGACCGAGATGGCGGCCACGGGCTGCACGATGGGCGTGGCTGCAATCTTGCCGGCGGCCAGCAGCTTGTTGACCGCGTCCTGCGCGGCCACGAAAGCCCCCGTGATGGCGGCCGTGCGCGTGCCGCCGTCGGCCTGCAAGACGTCGCAGTCCAGGTGGATGGTGCGCTCGCCCAGCAACTTCAGGTCGAACACGGCGCGCATGGAGCGGCCGATCAGGCGCTGGATCTCCTGCGTGCGGCCGCTCTGCTTGCCCTTGGCCGCCTCGCGGCTGCTGCGTGTGTGGGTGGCGCGCGGCAGCATGCCGTACTCGGCCGTGACCCAGCCTTCGCCGCTGCCCTTCTTGTGCGGCGGCACCTTCTCTTCGACCGAGGCCGTGCACAGCACGCGCGTCTGGCCGAACTCGATCAGCACCGAGCCCTCGGCATGGATGGTGAAGCCGCGCGTGATGCGCACGGGGCGGAGCTGGTCGGCGGCGCGTTCGCCGGTTCGGATGAATGCAGTCATGGGGGAGGATTCTCGGAGGAAAACCGCGGGCGCGACGCCAGCCCGCTGCAAAGGCTTGGCGCCGCTCAGGGCCGGCGCGCGGCGGACTTGCGGATGGCCGCGTTGATCTCGGCGATCGCGCGCTCGATCTCGGCGTCGTCCAGCTCGTCGATCGCGTCGACGTCGCCGGCCTGCACGGTGGATGCGAATACGCCGTTCTGGATGGACTCGGTCGACACGCCGTGGGTCGAGGCGAACGCATCGGGCGTCTCCCACTCCAGCGCCAGCACGGTCACGTTGTCACTCTGTTCACCGGCCTTGTGCAAGGCGCGCTCGACCAGGTCGGGCACGGCCTGCGAGACTGGCGCGGTGCTGATGTGCCGCACGATGTCCTCATCGCTCACGCTGCTCCACAGGCCGTCGGAGCACAGCACGATGCGGTCGCCCTGCTGCAGCGGGACCGGCCCCACGACCTCGAAGACTGGCCGCGTCGGCGAGCCCAGGCAGGTGAAGAGCACATTGCGGTTGATGCGGCCCATGCGCACCATGTCGGACGCGATCTGGGCGACGTAGGAATGGTCGCGCGTGCGCGCCACCAGCTCGCCATCGCGCACGAGGTACAGGCGCGAATCGCCGCAATGCACCCAGGTCGCGCTGCCGCCCTGCAGCACGGCGGCGACCAAGGTCGTGCGGGGCGTGTCGCGCAGGCCCTGGTCGGTGGCGTGGCGCAGGATGCGGCGGTGCGCGGCCATCAGCGCATGGGTCAGGAATTCGCGCACTTGCGGCAGCTGGGGCAGTGCCTGCTGCTGGTGCAGCGCCGACACGGTCTGCAATGCCAGCTGCGCCGCGACCTCGCCATCGGGGTGGCCGCCCATGCCATCGGCCAGCACGAACAGGCCCGACTCGCGCGTATAGCAGTAGCCCATGCGGTCTTCGTTCTTCTCGCGGCCACCGCGGCGGCTGACCTGGAACACCGAGAACTTCATTTCGACGGCTTCTGGCCAGGCCCGAAGGAGGTGATGTCGCGCACGTTCTTCTTGGTGTCGGACACCAGGGTGTCGAACTGCAGCCGGATCTTCTCGCCCACCGACAGCTTCGTGTAGCGGCGCTCGCCCTCGCGGCTCAGCTCCTTCTGCAGCGCGAACACCGACTGCGGGCGCGACAGCGGGTCGAGCGCCATGCACCACTCCACGACCTCGATCAGGTTGTCCGAATACACACCGCGCAGGCGCGACAGCGCCAGCGCGATGCGGTCCTTCTCCAGCCGCTGCGGCGCCTCGTTGGGCGGGTAGCCCTGCATGCAGGCGTAGATGCAGGCGCCGATCGCGTAGATGTCGGTCCAGGGGCCCATGCTGGCATCGCGCCGGTACATCTCGGGCGCAGCAAAGCCCGGCGTGTACATCGGGCGGATGAAGTTGCCTTCCTTGTTCAGCACCTCGCGCGCGGCGCCGAAGTCGATCAAGACGGCCTTGTTGTCGTCGGTGATGAAAATGTTGGCCGGCTTGATGTCCAGGTGCAGCATCTTGTGCTGGTGCACGATGCGCAGGCCGCGCAGCACCTCGTCGAACAACGAGCGGATGGTCGATTCGCGGAACACCTTCTGCCGGCGCAACTCGCGCGACGTGATGATGAAATCCTGCAGGGTCGCGCCCTCCAGGTAGTTCATGACCATGTAGACGGTCTCGTTCTCGCGGAAGAAGTTCAGCACGCTCACCACCGAGGGATGGGAGATCTGCGCGAGCGAGCGGCCCTCTTCGAAGAAGCTCTTCAGGCCCAGGCGGTACAGCGAAAGTTTTTCGGAAGTGACCTGCGGCAGCAACTCACCCGGTGTGCGTGAGGCCAGGGAGGATGGCAAGTACTCCTTGACGGCGACCTGGTTGCCTTCGGTGTCGGTGGCCAGGTACACCATCCCGAATCCGCCTGACGAGAGTCGCCGCACGACGCGGTAGCCACCGATGACGGTCTCGGGCGGCAATGGCGCCGGCTTGATCTTGCTCATAAATCTGGCTTTGAATCCCCGTAAGCAACGGAAGCCGTTATTCTCTGGCCCTCGCAACGACCAGCAACTCCATGGCAGTCTACAGCATGACCGGTTACGCCAGCGCCCAGCAAAGTGGCGCCAGCACCAGCCCGGAACAGGACCCGAAGACCGTGTCGACACGGCGTCTGGGCATCGAAATCCGATCGGTCAACAGCCGCTTTCTGGACCTCGCCTTTCGCCTGCCTGACGAGCTGCGCCAGCAGGAACCCGCCCTGCGCGAACTGCTCACGGCCAAGCTCAAACGCGGCAAAGTGGAGCTGCGCGCTGCCATCGACAGCACCGACACCAGTGCCGTGCCGGAACCCTCGCCGCGCCTGCTGCAAAAGCTCAACGGCGTGCAGGACCAGGTGCGCTCCTGGCTGCCCAGCGCCACACCGCTGAGCGTGGCCGAGGTCATCCGCCTGTCGGCCGCCGAACAGGCCCCGGCCGGCGATTGGGACGAGCAACTGCTGCCGCTGGCCGAGAAGGCCTTGAAGGAGATGGTGGCAGCCCGCCAGCGCGAAGGCGCCCGCCTGTCCGCCATGCTGACCGACCGACTGGGGCAGCTGCGCGCCCTCGCCGCCCAGGCCCTGCCGCTGGTACCGCAACTGGTGGAACAGCAACGCCAGCGCTTCCTGGAGCGCTGGAAGGAAGCCATGGCCCTGGCCGACGGCGCCACCTTGCCCGAGGCCGCACAGGACCGCGCCTTGACCGAAGCCACGGCCTTCGCCATCCGCATCGACGTGGCCGAAGAGCTGACGCGGCTCAGCTCGCACCTGGACGAGATCGAGCGCCTGCTGAAGAAGGGTGGCGAGCTCGGCAAGCGGCTGGACTTCCTGATCCAGGAACTGCACCGCGAGGCCAACACCATGGGCTCCAAGTCGGCCGCGCTGGAACTCACGCGCATCTCGGTGGACATGAAGGTTTTGATCGAGCAGATGCGCGAGCAGGTGCAGAACGTCGAGTAGGCTGCCAGTCGCGCAAGGGCCCCCAAATCCAGCTCCCGTCGCCGCCGGAGCACAACTGCAGGCAAAGTGAGCCGCGCGCGGCCGGTCAAGATGGGAGGACTGGGCGCCCACCACCCAGCGCCACGGCAGCATCAACCATGCCACGCCCATCCAGAGCGGCGGCCGCACCACCGCCCAACGCCAAGCCGATGTGCTGGCTGCTCAGGTCGCTGCTTGCAGCTTGCGACGCTGCGCAAGTCCCAAGCCGGCAATGCCCAATCCCAGGAGAGCAAGCGAACCAGGCTCAGGTACCACTTGAACGACGTCGATGGAGAACGCGTACAAGCTCTGAAGTCCAGGGTTGCTGAAGTTTGAAATGGTGCCGTTGATGAACAGCGGGTCCAGATTTTGCGCATCGTGGTCCGTCGCCAACGGACCGGTGTTGCCCTGGAGGAAAATCGGGTTGAAACCGATATACGTGGCAAAACCCGCATAGACGGTCGTTGGAGAAAAAAGTTCGAAAACATCCGCCGGGCCAAAATCGACAGATTGGTCCAAAGTGGCTCCCGACAGCGTTTGCATCGAGCCGATCAATATGACTTCGTAGCTGGCGTTGCCGTTTGATATCGCCAAGAACGGCGTCACGTTTCCAGCCCGTCCTGCATCGAAGTTGAAATTGGTCGCCTGCCACGCGCCCCCAGCAAGCGTCACGGCCGAAGACAGATCGACATTCAGACGCCCAACGCCACCTTGATCGAGAAACTCATTGGCAATGGAGGTCCCGGGGCCGATCGGAACAGCCAACGCGGCAATGGGCGCGACAAGCGATCCGCAGGCTAAAGCGGAGATCAATGCGATGCTGAATTTTTTGAAAATCATGGTCCTGTCCTAGAGCTTTCTGTTTGAGTTCATGGGCTGCTGACTCGAATTTAGTAGCGCCGCGACCCGAGGTCCGCAACTTGATTGATCAAAATCTGAGCGTTGGATCGGAGAATTCCGTGCAACTTTTGAACTTACGCACGAATCGGGCCGTCTGTTTGAATTCAACAAGCTTTAGCACTTCGAGCTCCAATCGAGCGATGGGTGTAAAGAATCACGACTATTCAAATTGACTGATATCAAGCCGCCAATCAAGGCGATTCGCCAAGTTTCGACAAACGAAAATAATCAAGACGTTGCACGATTCGTCTCGGGCTGAAGATGGATGGGCAATACCAATCGACGACAAGTTTCATGATCGACCTGGCAGAAGCGCACTGCGCATGCGCAGCTTCCACGCAGGCGCCGACCACGAAGCATTATTCGAGGGGAGCCGTGCAGCGCTACGACACCCACGTGCCCCTGCCCATCGAGCTGGCGTGCTGGCATGTCCATGCGTCTGCTGTCGCGTGGTCAGAACAGCGGCACGACGCCGAATGCGGCCGCCGACAGGATCATCACCAGGACCAGCAGTGCCGCCCACTTGAAGGTGAACCTCTGGTGGGCACCGAACTCTACGCCGGCCACGCCCATCAACACGTAGTTCGCCGCAACGAGCGGGCTCAGTTGGTGGATGGGCTGCCCCAGCAGCGAGGCGCGGGCGATGATCTCCGGCGCGATGCCGCAGCCCTTCGCGGCCTCGGCCAGGATGGGCACGACGCCGAAGTAGAACGCGTCGTTGGACAGGAAGAAGGTGAACGGTGCGCTCAATAAACCGGTGATCAGCGGAAGGAAGTTGCCCGCGTTCGCCGGGATGTTGGACACCACGCTCTGCGCGATGGCGTCGGTCATCTTGGTACCGGACAGGATGCCGGTGAACACCCCAGCCGCGAAGATCACGGCCACGACCGCAATGACGCTGGACGCGTGCGAAGCGATGCGCTCCTTCTGGTCCTTCACGTTCGGGAAGCTCACCGTGATGGCGATGGCGAAGGCGCCCATGAACAGCAGCGGCAGCGGCAGAACACCCATCACCAGGCTGGCCATCAGGGCAGTGGTCAGGACCAGGTTGAAGGCCATCTTGGCGCGGCTGGAACGCGGCGGCTCGGATGCGTCGATGTCGACTTCGCCACCAAGCGGCGACGATTCGGAAAGGTTGGGCTTCCAGTCGATGCGTTTGAGTCGTGCACGCTCCTTGTTGCCCAGATACCAGGCCACGCCGAGGGTCGCCAGGCAGGCCATTGCCATCGATGGAATCAGGGGAAGGAACACCTGCGAGGCGTCCAGGTGCAACGAACTCATGACGCGCGCCGTCGGCCCGCCCCACGGTACGAA
Organism: Pseudorhodoferax sp. Leaf267; assembly: GCF_001422405.1. Classification (GTDB taxonomy): domain Bacteria; phylum Pseudomonadota; class Gammaproteobacteria; order Burkholderiales; family Burkholderiaceae_C; genus Pseudorhodoferax. Next base: position 225,017 of record NZ_LMMV01000024.1, on the reverse strand, counting down.
GTTCATGATGCTGTTGCCCATCATCGTGACGCACGGCAGGATCAGCGGGTTGATGCCCATGCGCTTATGCAGAGGCAGCATGGCCGTGACGCACAGCAGGTAGGTGGTCGACCCGTCGCCGTCCAGCGAGACGATCAGCGCCAGCAGCGCCGAATCCACGACGATGCGCACGGGGTCGCCCTTGACCAGGCGCACGATGAAGCGGATGAGCGGGTCGAACAAGCCCACGTCGATCATCAGCCCGAAGTAAAGGATGGCGAACAGCAGCAGAACCCCGGTGGGCGCGATGGAGCGGATGCCGGCGATGACCATCGGTCCGGCCTTTTCTCCGAACCCTCCGATGAGCGCGAAGACCAGCGGGACGGCAATCAGGGCGATGAGCGCGCTCACGCGCCCCGACATGATGCGCGCCATGAACACGATAATCATGGAGTAGAAGAGAGGGAAGCGGAGGCTTGCGCTCAGCCCAGGCTGGCGCCCTGGGAAGCGCTCGGCACGTCGCTGGCGGGCAACGCGTCAGGCAGTTCGTGCTGCAGGCCGCCCACCGGCGGCTCAACCGGCCCGGCCTTGTGCGATGCCACGTCGGTGGCCGCCGAAATCCAGCTGGAGTTTCTGGACCCGGGCGCCAATGACGATGGCGAGGGCGGCGCTACGTTCCTCACTGGCCACATGGTCGACACGGTGGCCGTGCCTGGCATCGGCGAGGTGCAGGCCACCTTGATCAACGCCGGCAACTCCACTATCTTCGTGGACGCGAAGACCCTGGGACTGACCGGCTCGGAACTGCAACCGGCGGTCAACAACGATGCAGCGCTGCTGGCCCGCTGCGAAAGCATCCGCGCCCATGCCACCGTGGCGATGGGCCTGGCGGCGACTGCGCAGGAAGCGACAGAGAAACGTCCGCACACCCCCAAGCCGGCCTTAGTTGCGCAGCCCCTGGGCTACACCTCGTCCAGTGGCAAGGCCGTCGCGCCCGAGGACATGGACCTGTGCGCGCGCAGGAGCCTTCAGGCCAGGTTCAATCGCCGCGGCTCGTGATTGCGCACCTGAACCTTGACTCTGTGGGCGTCGCGCGGCGAGGGCAAATACTGCTCGGTTGAACGCGGGCGCTCCGTGCGTGGCATCTGGAACACGGCGACAGATTTTTCCAGCGTGGTGGCACTCTGGCTGAGAGCACCGGCCGATGCCGCAGACTCTTCCACAAGCGCCGCGTTCTGCTGTGTCACGGTGTCGAGCTGCACCACGGCTTCGTTGATCTGCGCGATACCGATCGATTGCTCGCGAGTCGCGTCGGTGATCTGGGTCATCATCGAACCGGTCTCGGCCACCGATGCAATCACGGCCTTCAGCGTCGTGCCGGCACCTTTGATGCGCTCGCCTCCCTGTCCGATGCACTGGGCGGCCTCGGCGATCAATTGCTGGATCTCTTTGGCGGCCGTCGCGCTTCGCTGGGCGAGCGCGCGCACCTCCGTCGCCACCACCGCAAAGCCGCGACCTTGCTCGCCGGCCCGGGCCGCCTCGACGGCTGCGTTCAGAGCCAGGATGTTGGTCTGGAACGCGATGCCCTCGATCACCGACGTGATGCTGCTGATCTTCCTGGACGACTGCTCGATTGCGTCCATCGCCACCTGCGCCTGGTGCACGGCTTCTTCGCCTCGTTCCACGGCCTGGATGCTGGTGGCGCTCTGCACAGAACCGTGGGCGGCCCGCTCTGCGGTTTGGCGCACGGTGCCGGACAGTTGCTCCATCGACGCGGCAGTCTGCTCCAGGCTGCTGGCCTGGCTTTCCGTGCGCGATGACAGATCCAGACTGCCCTGCGCGATCTCCTTTGCGGAAGTGGTGAAGCCGCCAATCTCGCTGCGCACATCTCCCACGACCGCACGCAGGTTGATCTGAATCTGACTCAGCCGCCGCATCAGCGCACCGATGGGCTCGGGGAAGTCCGTGCGGACCCGCCCGCTCAGGTTGCAGCTCGACAGCTCACCGGCAAATCGCACCGCCTCGCGCATGCCGGCGTTCAGACGGGCGCTGAACCACGCGAACGCTCCGCCCAGCCCGATGGTCAGGATGGCCATGCGCGCGCCGATGGCCTGTGCCCCTTGCCATTGCAGCGCGTCCGGCAATATCGCCAGAACAGCCACGGCCGCGATGGCGCCCCCAAGCCGCATCGATAACGGCGCACGCGCCAGTCGGGCGGGCCAGGCCGCCGGGCCGCGCTGCTGCACCAGCCCTCCTTGCAGACTGAAGCGGGGACGCGCCCGGTCATGCTGCGCATTCAATGTTTTGTACAGGTCTTCGGCCGCAGCAACCTGCGCCCGGCTGGGCTTGATGCGAACCGACATGTACCCGCTGGGCTTGCCGTCCTGCATGATCGGCGTCACGTTGGCTTGCACCCAGTAGTGGTCGCCGTTCTTGCGGCGATTTTTGACCATGCCTGTCCAGGGCTGGCCGCTGCCAATGGTGCGCCACATGTCCTTGAACGCGGCTCGCGGCATGTCCGGGTGCCGGATGACGTGGTGCGGCTGGCCGATGAGCTCGTCGTACTCGAAGCCCGATGTCCGCACAAACGCCGGATTGCAGTGCGTGATGGTTCCGGAGGTGTCGGTCGTGGAGACCAGTTGCTCTCCCTCGGACAATTCGTACTCACGTTGCGTGACTGGAAGGTTGATCTGCATGGTGTACTCCTGACGGCAAGATGGGTGTGCGTATGAGTCGAACGAGGCTAGAAGGCTGCCCAGCCCTCTTCATCCGCCGACAGAGCCAGCGCCGGCGCTGGCGCCGCGCGCCGGTGCGCGACCGGCCGGCGAAGGGGCGCAGAAGTGGGAGACGGCGCAGCGCCTGGGGTGGCCGCCCGCTTGGTGCTGGAGCTTGCCTGCGTGGCCCGCACGGACGTGCCGATGGGCGTGACCTTGAACACGGCAACCGCATCCACCATCTGCTGGGCCTGTGCACTCAGGCTTGACGCAGCCGCTGCACTTTCCTCCACCAACGCAGCGTTCTGTTGCGTGGTCTGGTCCAACTGAGACACGGCCGCGACCACCTGCGAGACGCCGGCGCTTTGCTCCGTGCTGGCGCTGCTGATCTCGCCCATGAGGTCGTTCACGCTCGCGATGGACCTGACGATCTCCTGCATCGTCACACCGGCCTGGTCCACGAGCGCGGTGCCCTGCTCGACACGCTCCACGCTGGCGGCAATCAGGGCCTTGATCTCGCGCGCTGCTTCGGCGCTGCGGCTGGCCAGGCTGCGCACTTCCGTCGCCACAACGGCGAACCCGCGACCCTGCTCGCCTGCGCGTGCAGCTTCCACCGCCGCATTGAGCGCCAGGATGTTGGTCTGAAACGCAATGCTGTCGATCACGCCGACGATGTCGGACACCTTCGCCGAACTTTCGTTGATGCCGCGCATCATGTCGACCACTCGCGCCACCGTTTCGCCGCCCCGCGTGGCCACTGCCGTGGCACTCTTGGCCAGTTGATCTGCCTGTCGTGCGTTGTCCGCGTTCTGCGTGACGGTCGAACTCAGCTGTTCCATCGACGCCGCCGTCTCCTGCAGGGCGGACGCTTGAACCTCCGTGCGCTGGCTCAGATCCGCGTTGCCATGGACAATCTCTTCCGACGCGATGGCGACGCCCTCGGCATTGCGGCGGACGCTGGTGACCATGCCGGCAAGGGTCTCCTGCATGCGCTGGACCGTGGCCATCGTGCTCCCGGTGTCGCCCGCGCGTACCTGTACCGGCGTCGTCAGGTCACCGTCCGTCACGCGTTGCACGGCCTCGCTGACTTGGCCCGGCTCGGCCCCCAGGGCGCGTGTCAAGCTCCGCGTGATGCTCCAGCCCACCAGCGCGCCACAAGCCGCCATGGCGGCGACCATGGCGGTCAACAGTGCGACACTGCGCGACGCAGAAGCCATGGCGTCGATCGCAAAGACATTGGCACTGTCGGTCTGGATGGCGATGGATTCCTCGACCGCCTTGAACAGGACCTCCTTGTTCTGCCTGACATTGCTCGACAAATACCGTCCCGCTTCTTCGGTCCGCCCTTGGCGGGCCATCGCGAGGGCCTCGTCCACGCCCCGGTCGTAGAGCGGGGTCGATTGCTTGATCGTGGCCAACAAGGCGCGGCCCTTGGGCAGAACGACCAGTTTGTCGAGTTCGTCCACCAGCTGGATGTTGCGGGCACGCAGACCCTGAATCTTGCTGCTCTCGCCGTCGCGGAACCCCGGGTCCGCAACGATCACCACGTTGCGCGCGAACACGGCCATGTCGTTCAGGTTGTTCATCACGGCGTTGAACTGTCTGACCTTCAGCATGCGGCTGTTGGCCAACTCGTCCAGGTGCGATGCCAGCTGGCGCACCAGGACCGTCGAGTAGACCGCGATCGCCACACCGAAGAGGATCGAGAGGCCGAAGCCGAGCGCAAGGCGCGTGGAAATCTTGAGATTGGAATGTGGAGCCATGGAAGCTGTTTCCTGTCTGGAGGTTGTGCCGTTGGAGTCAGTGAGCGTGGCTTGGCAACGCCGGGGCCGACGCCGCCCTGGCCAACCCCATCTCCGGACTGCGCATCAGCGCTTCGATGTCGAGCAGCAGCAAAGTGCGGTTGTCGAGTGAGCCGATGGCCAGCAGGTGGTCGGTGAGCACCGACGCGTCCAGTTCAGGCACCGGATGCAGGTGCTCGGGCTCCAGCGTCAGCACGTCGCTCACGCTGTCCACGACGATGCCCGCGATCCGGGCGCCGAACGTGAGGACGATGACCACGGTCGAGGCGTTGAAGAGCGGCTGTTCGATGCCGACCTTTCGCCGCATGTCCACGATCGGCACGATGACGCCGCGCAGGTTGATGACACCGAGGATGAAGCTGGGCGCAGTCGGCAGCTGTGTCGGTGCCGTGTAAGAACGGATCTCCTGCACCCGCAGGATGTCCAGCCCGTACTCCTCTTGCCCCAGCCGGAAGGCCAGGAACTCGCGCGGCCCGGGCCCGAGAACCTTTTGGCTGGCGGCTGGTGGACGGGTGTCGACGGCAGTGCCGGCATTGACGCTGTAGGTCATGTCTTCTCCGGGGGTGATGGGTGGATGGCAGAGCGCGGGATGTGGGCCAGGCGCCTCGTCACAACCGCGCTGGCACCGTTTCGGCGTATCCGCGCATGGGCATGAAGATGTGGAATGCTGCTCCTCTGGGCAGGTTCTCTGCATGGATGCGGCCACCATGGGCCTCTGCGATCTTTCGGCAGATGGCCAGGCCGAGCCCCGTTCCGCCTGAACCATCCTTGGTCTTGCTCGACTGCACGAACGCTTCGAAGATGCATGCCAGTTCATCCTCGGGAATCCCGGGCCCCTCGTCGCTGACGCAGAAGTGCAGCTCATTGGTCAGGCTGACCTCTCCCACGATCTCGACCGTCCCGCCTTGCGGCGAGAACTTGATGGCATTGGCGATGACGTTGCGCATCAGCTGCTGGAACCGCAGCGGGTCGGCTTTTGCGACCAGGGGCACAGACGACAGGCTCGTCTGCAGGTGCAGGCGTCGCGAATCCACGAGGGGCTCCAGTTCCTGCAGCACGGTGCGCAGCGGTCCGCGCAGGTCGATGCGCTCCAGGTGGAACGTGCCCACCGTGCTCTCGATCTTGGCCACGTCGAGCAGATCGTTGACGAGTGCCAGCATGCGATGCCCTGCAGCGTGGATGTCGGCAAACATGCCGGCCAACTTGGGCTGGTCCTTGCCGCGCAGGGTTCCAAGTTCCGAGAAGCCGATGATCGATTGCAGCGGCGTGCGCAGCTCGTGGCTCATGTTGGCCACGAACTCGGACTTCGCGCGAGAGGTTTCTTCCAGCGCATCCTTGGCTTCGCGCGTGACACGCTCGGCCTCGCGGAAGTCGGTCACGTCCATGAGAACGCACAGGATCCCGGCTGCCTGGCCCCTTGCCTCTGGGACCAGGGCCTTGAACACACGCGTGCTGCGCAGGCTTCCGTCGGCGCTGCGGATGCGCGCCTCCAGATGCAAGGTGCCACCATTGCTCAGCAGTTCCCGATCGCCCTGGGCATGCATCTGTACCTCCTCGCTGCGCAAGATCTCGCTGAGCCTGCGGCCAATGACGGCGGCGCGCTTCAGGCCCTTGTAGTCCTGCCAGGCCTGGTTCACGAGCACCAGCCTGCCCTTGGAGTCGGTCATCGAAATGGGCAACGGATTGAGTTCGAGCAGCTGCGTGGTGAGGGCCAGGTGCGACTGCAGCTGTTGCTCGGCTTCCCAGCGATCGGTGATGTCAACCGCACTGCCGGCGAAGCCGATGAGCCGGCCTGCCATTTGCAGTGGCACCACGGCCACTTCGAGCAGCAGCTCGCGCCCGTCCAAGGTCATGGCGGTCGCCTGCGTGGACCGCGCGGCCGTGCCGCGAGAAGGTTGAAAAAGCTCCTGCACCGCCGCTTTGTGCTGCTGCAAGAACAGGTCGCGCAGCGGCCGTCCGATGGCGTTGTCGGCGCCGGTGCCCCGCCAGGCCGCCCAGCGTGCGTTGACGAATGTGATCGACCCATCGACGTCGGTCCGAAACAGCAGCTCCTGGACGCTTTCCATCACGACCGCCATCTCGTGCTGGCTCTGCGCAACGCGCGCCTGCGCTTCGTCCCGCAGCCGGCGCGCCGCCTCACGGGCCCGCAGGCTGCGTGAGGCGAGCGCCGTCAACCCCACGATGACGCCGACCGCGCAGGCGCCCACGATGACGAAGCCGAGAGCACTGTCGCGCCATCTCCGCCCCGCCGCGGAAAGCGGCTCGCGAACGACGGTCACCATCGGGCGCGTGCGCGATGTGCGGTAGGCGACGATGTCATCGTCGCTGGTGTAGCTGCCGAATTCCTTGCGCGGCAGCAGCGCGCTGAACACGCGGGAACTTTGCAGCCACCTGGTGGGATCGTGGCTGGCCGCGCCGGACGATGCCAACACATCGCCCGTGTAGGTCGTCACCACAGCGGACTTGTCGGCATCGCCCAAGCTCAGTTGCTGGTACGTCGCGATCGCATCCGGGTTGATCAGTCCCACCAACAGCAGCGGCTTGCCCGTGTCCGACCTGAACTGCCGCATCAGTGGAATGAAGCCGACGCCCTGGGGGCTCGGGGTTGCCCCGCTGCGTTGCAGTCCCGACAGCGAGCGACCAGGCACGAGGGGGCCAAGCACGTCGCGTTCTCCGGCTGGCATCTTGCCAAGACGGGTGGTGTCCACGACAAGGCCGGCCTCACCTGCGGTCGAACTGGCGAGCACCATGCCCTGCAGGTCGACGACAGCGGCGGAGCGCACGAACGGCAAGCCCAGCAGCGCCTGCGCCAGGTTGGCTTGTGCCGCATCCGCGCTGGCTGGAAGCCGATGCAGGACAGGCGAGTTGGCCAGCCCGTTCATGGCCACCGACGCCGTTTCCACGGTGCGCGTGGCCTGCTCGTCCAGCACCCTGGCGAGCAGATCCAGCTGGCGCTGCTCAGCGTGGATGTAGTGTTGACGGTCGCTGTACGCCACCCAGGCGGTGCCGACCGCGACCGCGCCGGCCAGCAGCGCACCGGCGATCCATGCGAAGCGGCTGGACAGCCGAGACCCCTGCCAAAAACCGTCGTCCCCGCCCTCGGGCGCTGCGAGGACGACAGCGCTGACGCTGGCTGCCGTCATGGCGCGACGATGTCGGCCAGGCCGTGCTTGCGCGCGGCCTCGGCCAAGGAGCCGTCGCGCTGGATGCGGCCCACAAAGCCATCCATGAGCGTGAACCAGGCTTCGTCGCCGGGCTTGACGGCATAGGCATAGGGCAGCACATGGAACGGCTTCGGCGGTGCAATCAGCCGCGCCCAGTCCGCGTTGTCCAGCAGCCGGCGGCTGTAGGGGTAGTCGGTCATGAACACGTCGACGCGGCCTGCTTCGAGCTCCAGTTCGCGCGTGGCGGGCGCTGCGACCTTGACCAGTTGCGCCTTTTTGAGCTCCGAGGCCATCACCGGCTCCATGAACGTCCCGGCCTGGACGGCCACCAGCACGCCTGGCCGGTCGATATCGGCCCACGCCTTGACGACCGGATTGCTCTTGGTCGTCACGGCGTAGATGCCGCTGCTCAGGTAGGGGCGCGTGAACCGCAAGCGCTCCATGCGCTGCGGCAGCATGGCAATGGCAAACATGGCGACGTCGCAACGGTCGCCGGTCAGATCGCCCACCAGCGATGCGAAGGACGAATCCACATACGTGACCTTCAGGCCGAGTTGCCGCCCGAGCAGGGCCGACAGGTCGATGTCCAGGCCGCTCAGCTGTTCGGTCCGCGGGCTGCGGAAGGTGATGCCGTAGTAGTCCGGCCAGATGCAAACCCGCACCACCCCGGAAGACTTCACGCGGTCGAAGGTGCTCTGGGCGGCAACCGGTGGCGCCGCAGCGAAAGCTATCAGCGCAGACAGGAGGGGGAAAAGGCGTCGAAGCATGGCACGTCCCGGTGGTTGTTCAAGACTGGTCCAGCAAGGCATGGAAATCGAGCTGCTGCGCATTGACGAACAAGCGCAGCGTTTCCAGGCGGTCGAATGCGTGGACGAATGCATCCACCACGGCAGGGTCGAACGCCAGGCTGCGTTCTGCCAACAGCATCAACAGCGCCTGCTCCGGTGGGTAGGCCTTGCGGTAGACCCGGTCCATCGTGAGTGCGTCGTAGAAGTCGACCACCGAAGTGATGCGTGCGGACAGTGGAATCTGCTCGGCCAGCAGACCGTTCGGATAGCCCTTTCCGTCATACCGCTCATGGTGGTTCAGCGCCACCTCGGCTGCCAGCTGGAACAGCGGGATGCGTGAGCGGCCCAGGATGCTGGCGCCGATCTCCGGATGGCAGTTCATGATCTCGCGCTCTTCCGGCGTCAGCGGGCCGGGCTTCTTCAGCACGGCGTCAGGCGTGCCAATCTTGCCGATGTCGTGCATGGGCGCTGCCTTGCGCAACATGCGGGCTTTCTCCTTGGTCTCGCCCAGGACCAGGGCCAGCGCCTCCACCAGGAAGCCGATCCGCACGATGTGCAGGCCGGTGTCGTCGTCCTTGAAGTCCGCCGCCAGTGCAAGGCGCAGCAAGGATTCGTGGTGGGCGCGTGTGATCTGCTCCAAGGCTTCGTTGCGCTCGCGGTACATGCGCCCGAAGTCGGCAACGAACCGTTCCATCTGCGCCGATGCGGCCTCGTCGAAACTGTTGGCAGGTTCGGTGTTGCGCGGGCCGGCCACTGTCGCGAGGCTCGCATCTTGCAGCGCGCCATCGGGCAGCTCTTGGGCTGAAGGCAAGGCCAAGCTCATGCTGCCACCTCGGAGCGGCGCAGGGTTTCCAGCACCTGGAGCGTCGAAAACGGCTTGACCAGGTACTCGTCGGCGCCCGCCTGGATCCCGGCTTCCCGGTCCCCGCTCTGGCCACGCGCGGTCAGCATGACCACCTTGGTGCGGCCGAGACTGGCCGTGCTCTTGATGCCGCGACAGACATCGAGCCCGCTGAGGGTGCCCGGCATCATCACATCCAGGAGGACGACGTCAGGGCAAAAGGCGAGCGCCAATGCGAAGCCGGAGTCACCGTCGCCCGCTTCTCGAATGTCGTAGTCTTCGAATTCCAGCGTCAAGCGCAGCAGCTTGCGGATGTCTGCATGGTCTTCAACGATCAGGATCTTGCGCATCGGTGCTCCAGTGAGGCTAAAGGAAATTCAACTGGCCGATATCATATCTATCAAATAAAATATTGTTAAATGATAGAAAGCGGGATTGTGCAAATTCGATAAAAATGCACGCATGATGAAGATGCAGAGTGAAATGGGCGAGGCTGCGGCACTCAGCACGATGGAGGTCGCAAGAAGGCTGGGGCTGGCCGTGCGGTCGGTCCAGCTGATGGTGGACCGCGGAGAACTGCTGGCGTGGAAGACGCCTGGCGGGCATCGCCGCATCTCGCACGCGTCCGTGAAGGCATGGGAGTTCAAGCGCGACAGCGGCCTGGAGGAGGCGCCGGCCAGTGCAGCCAGTCCTGGTGATGCCGGGCCCGACGGGCTCTCAGCGAAGGCTTCGGCGGCCCGGCCCGGCCCGGCGCCGCAGCGGGTGCTCCTCATCGAAGACTCGGTGCACTACCAGCGACTCATGTCCCTGCTGCTACAGGACGCGTTCGCGGACGTCGAACTGCATGTGGCGAGCGATGGCATCACGGGCCTCACCATGTATGGCCAGCTGCAACCCGATGTGCTGATCGTCGACATCCTGCTGCCCGGCATCGACGGTCCGACCCTCATCTCCACCCTGCGGTCGCAACCGCAATTCGCACACACGCGGATCATCGTCGTGACGTCGCTCGATCAGGATGAGCGGCTGCCGTACGCGCACGCCCTCGTGGGCGTGCCGGTGGTGCACAAGCCCCGGCTGGCAGCGGATTTGCCCGCCCTGCTCGCACAGGCACTGGCTGGCGCGGACCGCGCGCGAGGAGGCTGAGATTGCACAAGATCCTGCTCGTCGAGGACGACGCCTCGACCGCTCGTTTCGTCGATGGAGCCCTGGAAGACCTGGGCGTCGACTTGCGCACCACCAGCAGCGTGGCACAGGCTGTCGCGCAATTGTCAGCAGCGCCATTCAGTCTCGTGCTGACCGACCTCATGCTGATTGGCGAGTCCGGGCGGGACCTTGTGCAGCGATTGCGTGACCACCCCACACTGGGCGCGGGGCCCCGGGTGGCGGTGTACAGCGCAGGGCTCTCTGCGGAGATCAGCGCCGAACTGCTGCGGTTGGGCGCCTGGCGCCTGCTGCACAAGCCCGTGCCCGTGGAGACTCTTCGCCAGTGCGTGCGCGATGCCATCGCCACCGCACCGGCCCAGGCTTCGGCTGCGTGCGCACACACCGCCGAACACGCAGCGCCTGCGGCTGCCGGTTCGACTGACGTGGTGACGACCTATTTCGGCGGGAACCTGCGCATCTACCACGCCTACCGGGCGACCTGCGAGAAGCAGTTTCCCGTCGATGCGGCCGAGGGTGACCGCGCCATCGCCGCAGGCGACATCCAGGCGATGCGACGCCTGGCGCACACGCTCAAGTCGGTCCTGCAGGCACTGGGCCACGGGCAAGCGGCGGAGACCGCGCGCGCCATCGACGCGGGTTGCGCCACCAACGATTGGGCGGCGGTGACCGTGCGCTGGCCCGCGTTGCGAACGTTGCTGTTGGCGGGCATGCAACCTGGGAGCTGATCCGGCCTGCTCGTGTTGATGCAGGCAACCGATGGACGTGGCCCCTCAAACGCCAAAGCTCCTAATATCATTTCTCGCACATTTCGCAATTGAATGTGCAGTTTCTGCTTTGAGCCACGGCGGCGTAGACCCCACGTCCGTCACAGTCCCGAAACAGTTTGAAGCGAACGGCGCGCAGAATTCCCTCGTCAAAACAGATGTGGGGCGGCGTCATGCAATCGTTCGATGTTGTCGACCTCATCAGAACGCAATTTCCAGATGCCGCGATCCTCACGACCGCGGATGGCGAAGTCACGTATTGGAGCCTCGGCGCACAGCACGCCTTCGGTTATCTAGAGTCCGAAGCAACGCACCGCAACCTTGTCGATCTGATCGTTCCGCTGGCGCACGCCCATGAGCACGCCGAACGCATGCAGCAGGCTTTGCGCGATGGCCTGGTGACCTTCGAGTCGGTGCGCCGCCGGCAGGACGGCACCTTGCTCTATGCGGATGTGTCGGCCAAGCGTGTCGAAACGCCGCTCGACACACAACCGTCGATTCTCCTGGTCGAGAAGGATGTCACCTTGATCAAGGTGATGCGCGACGCCCGGCTGATGGAGGCACGCTACCGCGATCTGCTGGAGTCCACGCCCGACGGCATCGTGATGGTCAACCCCACGGGCCACATCGTCATCGCCAACAGCCAGGCGGAACGGCTGTTCGGCTACGCGCCATCTGAGCTTCTGGGCAAGTCGGTCGATCTTCTTCTGCCCGAGCGCTACCGCAAGGCACATGTCAGCCACCGCTCCAACTATCTGTTCCATCCACGCAAGCGCGCCATGGGCTCGGGTCTGGACCTGCAGGGGCGACGCAAGGACGACAGCGAGTTCCCGATCGAGATCAGCCTGTCCCCTCTGCACACAGAGGAGAACGCTTTCGTGATGAGCGCCATCCGCGACATCAGCGAACGCAAGAACTTCGAGAAGGCATTGCAGGAGAAAAACCTGGAACTGGCCAACGCCAACCAGGCCAAAGACCGCTTCCTCGCGAGCATGAGCCACGAGTTGCGCACGCCACTGAACGCCATCATCGGGTTCACGGGCACGCTGCTGATGAAGTTGCCCGGACCGCTCACCGTGGACCAGGACAAGCAACTGAAGACCGTGCAGACCAGCGCGCGCCATCTCCTGGCGCTCATCAACGACCTGCTCGACGTGGCCAAGATCGAAGCGGGAAAAATGGAGTTGCGTCCGGAGCCGACCGACTGTCGTGCCGTGCTGGAGGACGTGATGGCCGTGTTGCGGCCTCAGGCCGAAAGCAAGGGCCTCGCGTTCGTGCTGTCCGTTCCGCCCCAAGCTTGCTGGCTGCTGATCGACCGTCGGGCGCTCAGCCAGATCGTCATCAACCTGACGAGCAATGCGATCAAGTTCACCCACGCAGGTTCGGTCTGTGTCTCCCTGATTCGACCATCGATGGAACCCGGGGGCCGGACCGACATCATGGTGGAAGACAGCGGCGAAGGGATTTCGCCCGCCGACCAGGCCAGGCTGTTTGGCGCATTCAGCCGGATCGCGCAACGCACGGGCCCGCAAGCGGAAGGAACCGGCCTTGGACTGCATTTGAGTCTGAAGCTGGCGACCCTCATGGGCGGCGACATCCTCGTGCACAGCCGTGAAGGCCAGGGCAGTCGCTTCACCCTGACCCTGCCAGGGGTTGCAACGTGAAGCCGCGCATCCTGATCGTGGAAGACAACGCCGCCAACCTGGAGTTGGCTCGCTATCTCCTGTCCTACGCAGGGTACGACGTCCTGTTGGCCACCGATGGCGAAGAGGGGTTGGCCGTGGCGGCGCGCGAACTGCCCCATCTCATCATCAGCGACCTGCAGATGCCGGTCATGGATGGGTATTCGCTGATCGCAGCGCTTCGCGCCAGCGCCCAGTGCGCGCACATTCCAGTGGTTGCGCTCACTGCGTTTTCAATGCCTGGCGACCGCGAAGACGTGATGCGTGCCGGGTTTTTGGGCTACTTGTCCAAACCCATCGAACCAGAACTGTTCGTCCACCAAGTGGCAACGTTCCTCGCATCCGAAACGCCTCTCGGCGCACGTGCGCCCGAACCGATGCCGCGAGAAAGTCACTGAGATGGCGCGCGTGCTCGTGGCCGACGACGTTGCGGCGAATCGTGAGCTCGTCGCGACGCTGCTGCGCTACGCGGGGCATGAGCTCGCCGAGGCCGGTGACGGTGAGGAAGCACTGGAGAAGGTCCGCGCCTTCAAGCCGGACCTGGTCGTGTGCGACATCCTGATGCCTCGCATGGATGGCTACGAGTTCGTTCGACATCTGCGCGGTCTCTCGGAACTCGCACACACGCAGGTCATCTTCTACACAGCGACCTTCCTGGAGGAGGAAGCGCACGCATTGGCAAATGCGTGTGGCGTGCGCTACGTGCTGACCAAGCCCTGCGAACCCGAGGAGATCATCTCGACGGTTCGGTCGGCGCTTGCGCATCAAGGCACGCAGGTGCCTGCCATTGTTGCCACGCCGCACTTCGACCGCGAGCACTTGCGGCTGGTGACGGACAAACTGGCGCAGAAGGCGAATGAGCTCGAACAGTCCAACACGCGACTGGCAGGATTGATCAAACTGGGCGTACAGCTTGCGTCTGAACGGGACACGACCGTGCTGCTCGACACCTTCTGTGACGGCGTGCGCAACCTGTTCGGAGCCCAGTTGGCCGTGTTGTGGGTGCAGGACGATGAGCTCGACGACGAACACTGGGTGATGCGGAGCGACGCCGGCGCTGCATCGTTCACGGTGCAAGCCTTGCGCGGCGACCACGTTTTTGGCCGTGAGACGGCCAGGCTCAGCTGGTTCGACGCGCTTGGCGGAGACGAGGGGCTTCGGCGGGCCGTGACGTTGCACGTGCAGGGTGCGCGCTGCGCGCTCTTGGCGCCCATCGCCTCGCTGCATCTGCGCTACGGATGGATGCTGCTGGTCGACAAGCATGCCGGCGGCTGCTTCCAGGAAGACGACCAGCAAACCCTTGCCGTGCAAACGTCGCAGCTCGGCCGGGTGTACGAGAACGGCCGCCTCTACATCAAGGTGCAGGAGCAACTGGCCTTGCTGCGGCTGCAGGCCGAGGTGCGCGAGCGCGAAGCCGCCCTGCTCCGCTTGGAGCACAACGTGGCCCGGGCCCTGGCCGCTGCCGATGCCATGGACACGGGGCTTGCCACCGTGCTGCAGGCCGTTTGCGAATCGCAGCGGTGGGACATCGGCCGCATGTGGCATGTCGACGAATCCGCTTCTGTGCTGCGGCTGGCGATGGAATGGCACGCGCCGGAAATGGCGGCGCGCAGCGAGAAGTTGCCGCCGCTCACTGTGCTGAAGTCCGGTGAAGGGCTGGCCGGGCGGGTCTGGCGCACCGGTGAACCCATGTGGATTCCCGACCTGCACACCGAGCCCCGGATGATCCATCGCGCCTTGCTGCGCACCGTCGGTGCTGCCAGTGCCACGCTGTTCCCGCTTTACAGTGGCGGACGCGTCTTCGGTGTGCTGAGCTTCCTGGGCCGCGAACGGCGCGAGCCGGACGAACGGCTTCAAGCATCGGCCCGTGTCATCGGCAACCAGCTGGGCCAATTCATGCAGCGCAAGCGGGCGCAGGACGCGTTGAAGACGTCCGAGCATTTCATCCGCTCCACCCTCGATTCGCTCCTCGAACACGTCTGCGTGATCGACAGCCATGGCGTGATCCTGGCAGTGAACCGGGCCTGGCGCGAGTTCACGCACGCCCACAGCGAGGAACCCTTCTGCGTCATGGAGGGCGCCAACTACCTGCAGGCCTGCGCCAACGCGCACGGTGACGGTGCCGCCGATGCCCGCGTGATGGCGGCCGGCATCCGCAACGTGATCAAGGGCCACCAGGCAACGTTCACGATGGAATACACGTGCGACTGGCCCGCCACCACGCGCTGGTTCCTCGCCAGGGCATCGCGCTTCGCCGACGAAGGGCCCGTGCGTGTCGTGGTGGCGCACGAGGACATCACGGAGCGCAAGCAGAACGAGCAGCGCATCCGGCGCCTGCATCGCGTATCGAGCGTACTGAGCGACATCAACGCCCTGATCGTTCGGGTCACGGACCTGGACGAGCTGTTCCGGGATGCCTGCCGCATTGCCATCGAGACGGGGCGTTTCAAGATGGCATGGATCGGACTGGTGCATCGCAATCCGCTGCGCATCGAGATCGTCGCAGGCCAGCATGC
This sequence comes from Pseudorhodoferax sp. Leaf267, assembly GCF_001422405.1. Lineage (GTDB taxonomy): Bacteria > Pseudomonadota > Gammaproteobacteria > Burkholderiales > Burkholderiaceae_C > Pseudorhodoferax. The sequence continues at coordinate 209,600 of NZ_LMMV01000024.1, read as the reverse complement.
CGGCGTTGCAGACGCCTACTTCAAGCAACTCGGCCCTGAACTGCAAAAGCACCTGGACAACAACACGCCGCAAACGCAGGCGCTACTGGATCTGCAGCAGAGCATTGTGATCAACGACATTGCCAGCAGCACCTGGATGTCTTTGCGCGATGTCTCGCTGAAGACCGGTTCCCGCTCGGCCATCGCAGTGCCGTTGGCAGTTGGCGCCGAAACCCGGGGCGTGCTGACCCTGTACGCAGAGGAACTCGACTTTTTCGACGACGACGAGATCAAGCTGATGCATCAGTTGGCCGGGGATCTGTCGTTCGCCATGGACCATGTGCGCCAGGCAGAGCAGCTCAATCACCTGGCGTACTACGACGCTCTGACGGGCCATGCCAACAACACGCTCTTCCACGAGCGCATGACACAGTTTGTCGATGCCGCCGCGGCAAGCAGCACGCGCCTGGCGATCGGCGTGCTGGACATCGAGCACTTCAAGTCGATCAACGACGTCTACGGGCGTCATGCCGGAGATGAAGTTCTGCGACAACTGGCCGGCCGCGTGCTGGCCTTGTTGGGAGATCGCAGCCGCATGGCGCGCGTGGGGCCTGACCAATTTGGCGTGGTGATCCAGAGTGCACCGCATGGAATCGAGTTGCTGCGAACGTTGGAGGAGTTCCGCGATCAGTGCTTCAAGGCGACGTTTGACAGCAGCAACGGCTCGATCCATGTGTCCGGGCGGCTGGGCGTGGCGCTGTTTCCAGACGACGGTGCCGATGCCGAAACGCTGTTCCGCAATGCCGAGGCCGCCGTCAAGCGCGCGCAGCGTTCGTCCGAGCAAGTGCTGCTGTACGACGCCCATGCCAGCAAGCAGATCGCCGATCGGATTGCGCTGGAACGGCGATTGCGCGATGCGCTTTCACAGGACCAGTTCGTGTTGCATTACCAGCCCAAGGTCGACGCCGTCTCTCGCGAGATCGTCGGCGTGGAAGCCTTGATCCGCTGGCAGGACCCCACATTCGGACTGGTGCCTCCCCTGCAGTTCATCCCGTTGATGGAAGAAACCGGCTTGATCGTCGAAGTCGGCTCCTGGGCCCTGCGCCAGGCCGCGCAGGATCGGCGGCGCTGGATCGAAAGCGGCCTGGTCGCATTGAACGTGGCCGTCAATGTGTCGGTCGTGCAATTGCGCAAGAGCGATTTCGTCGCGACCGTGATGGCTGCCCTTGGCACGCTGAACGAGCCGATCGGCATCGACCTGGAGATCACCGAAAGTGCAGCCATGGAGGATGTGGGCGACACGATCGCCAAGCTCGAGCGCCTGCGCCAGCACGGCATCTGCCTGGCCATCGACGACTTTGGCACCGGCTACTCGTCGCTGGCCTACCTCAGCAGGCTGCCTGCCCAGGTGCTCAAGATCGACCGGGCATTCACGATGACGATGAATGCAGACCCCAACACCCTGACCCTGGTTGCCACCATGATCTCGCTCGCGCATGCAATGAACATGAAAGTGGTGGCGGAAGGTGTCGAAACCGAAGAGCAGGCGGTCACACTGGAACGCCTGCACTGCGATCAGTTGCAGGGCTACCTGATCAGCAAGCCGGTTCCTGAGGCGGCATTGGCGCACATGCTCAAGGCTGGCTGACGGATGGGTCAGCGCGGAAGATCCAGGGGCCTTGTTCACCCCGCCGCAGGCGCGCAGGTGAAGCCATCAGCGCCTTGCTGCGAGATCACCCCACGCTGACGGCTTCGTCGGCTCGATCAGGACGGTTCGACTGCACGCTCACGTCGTGGACGGTCCGGTGCGGGCCTTGCGGTGGCCGCTCCATCCGCGATCCACAGGCCGATGCGCGTGCGTCCTGCCGCGGAGCGGGCCAATGTGCCGCCCTGGTGCATGTCCGCGATGGCAGCCACGATGGACAGGCCCAACCCATGGTTACGGTCGGCATGGCTGCGGGCCGGATCGGCACGGAAGAAGCGATCGAACAGCCGCGGCAGATGCTCGGGCGCAACGGTTGGGCCTTCGTTCTCGACCGCGATCTCGACCCGGCCCGCCCCCTCCGCCACGATCTGCAGGGCCACCGCGGAGCCTGGCGTGGCGTGGCGCACGGCGTTGCCCAACAAATTGGAGAGCGCCCGTTGCAGCAGCCGCGCATCGGCCTGCACCGCAGCGTCGCCCTCGATGCGCAGCAAGATCCCCGCCTCCTCCAGCGTGGCCTCATGGAATTCGGCGACATCGGCAGCCAATACGGCAAGGCTGTCCACCGGTGCGCGACGCGCGCCGATGCCGCGGTGCGCGCGCGACAGGAACAACATGTCGGCCACGATGCGCGCCAGACGGCCCAGCTCCTCCAGGTTGGATCCCAGCACCTCCTGCAATTCGGCCAGACTGCGCGCCTTGCGCAGTGCCAGCTCGCTGCTGCTGATCAGTATCGTCAGCGGGGTGTTGAGCTCGTGCGCCACGTCGGCATTGAACGCCTCCATCTGCGCGTAGGCTGCAGAAAGCCGGCCCAGCAATGCATTGAACTGCGCGATCAAGGGCTGCATCTCCGCTGGCTGGGCCGACCCGTCGAGCCGGCGCTGCAGGGTCTCGGCCTCGAGTCGGCGCGTTTGCGCGACGAGATGGTGCAGGGGCTTGAGGCTGCGGCGCACCAAGATGAATCCCCCCGCCGAGACCATCGCCGCCCCTCCAACGGCGGCCAGCAACAGCATCCACCCGGTGCGCCGCAGCAAGTCCGTGTCGGCGCTGGTGTCCAGCTCCAGGGACATGCTTACCGGGCCCGGCAGATGGGGGACCGTCAGGGTGACGACATGCGCATGCGCGCCCGTGCTGCTGACGGCGCCCTGGAGCGGCCGGTCGAACACGGTGCGGCCCAGACCATCCACCAGCTTCAGACCCACATCGGAATGGCCGGCCAGCATCGCCTCGAGCAGGTGCGACAGGTCTTCAGCCCGCCGGCCCGCGCTTTCCATCGAGACCTGGTCGCGCACGGCCTGCTCCTTCTGCACCAGCGTGTCGTGCTGGCGCTCGCGCAGCGTCCAATCCATGCCCAGATAGAGCGCCCCGCAGACCAGGCCCAGCCCGGCCATGGATTGCAAGGCCAGCCACAACGACAGCCGGGCGCCAAGGCTGCGCTGCCCCCTGCCCTCGCCGGTCACGCCCGCGCCTCGAGCACATAGCCCATGCCGCGCACGGTGTGCAGCAGGGCCTGCGCGAACGGCTGGTCGAGCTTGGCGCGCAGGCGGCGCACGGCCACCTCGACCACGTTGGTGTCGCTGTCGAAGTTCATGCCCCAGACCTGCGCCGCAATTTCGGTACGTGACAGAACTGCGCCCTGCCGCCGCAAGAGCAGCGTCAGCAAGCTGAATTCCTTGTTGGTGAGATCGAGCCGCTGCCCGGCGCGTGTGACACGCCGGCGAATCAGGTCGACTTCCAGGTCGGCAAGACGCAGTACAGCGGTCTCGGTGGACTGCGGCGTTGCGCGCCGCAGCAGCACCTGGATGCGGGCCACCAGTTCGGAGAACGCGAATGGCTTGACCAGGTAGTCGTCGGCACCGCTGCGCAGCCCACGCACACGGTCCTCGATCTCGCCACGCGCTGTCAGCATCAGCACCGGTGTCTGCTGGCCCTGGCGCAGTGCTGCCAACACCGCAAGGCCATCGAGCCCCGGCAGCATGCCATCGAGCACGATGAGGTCATACCGGTGCAGTGACGCCGCTTCCAGACCGGTCACGCCGTCGCGCGCCATGTCGACCGTGAACCCCTCTTCGCGCAGCCCCTTTTGCAGGTACTGGGCCAGTTTGATTTCGTCTTCGATGATCAGGATCTGCATGGCAGGGGGATGGGTGCGAGGGTGGTGCCCCGATTGTCACAAGGTCAGGGTGCGCGCGTGCGCTGGGCCGACGACCTCGCGCGTCGCACGACATCAAGGCTTCACGTCTGCGACCAACCGCGTCCTCGCGGCCCGCTTCTGGATGTCGATCTGCGGTTCACTGGCCCATTTGTAGGCACTGCCCCACGCCCAGGCCGTACCAGCCAGCCGAACGAAGCGCACGTCACCGCCAGAACCTGCGACGCGCGCTTCTCGGCGCTGCCCTTCGAACGTGAAGACCAGCGCATGCTGGCCGGGTCCGAGCCGCAAGCGGACCATCGAATCCGGCAGGGTTTCGATCGCAGGGCCGCCATCCACTTCGACGCTCAGCACGTTGGCCCCGTCCCCCCAGCTTTGTCGCACCACGTAAACCGTGAGCAACAGGGGATCGGCTTCGAACCGCTTCGCCTGCGCATCCGCGTTCAAGGACGGCACTGGCGCAGTCGTGCAGGGACCCTTGCGGTAGCGGTCGACCCTGCTTTGGTAGCAATGGACCGCTTCGACGGAGCGATCGGGGGCCGGCAGAGCGGCGCATCCAGCCATGACCCCGGCGAGGCCGACAACCATGGCGGCGCGTGCGAACCTGAACGGTTTCATAGGGGCTGGCTTCAAGAGAAGGGTGCAGAGCTGCATCAAGCGGTCACGGCGTGCACGGCACGCCGCATGTCGATGCCTGCAGCCTAGCGCTCGCCGCCGGGCAATGCGCCGGCGCGCATGGCAGCGATGGCCTGCGCGCGCACTTGCGCGCGGCTGGTCATCGAGCCGGCCGCCTGCTGCATGCCGCCCCACGATGCCCCTTCGCCCGAGGGGGCCGGCCCGTGCACGCGAAGATCCTCCAGCACCTCTGCCCGCGTCAGGGCGCGGCCTGCCGCTGCCGGTTCGGGCCAGACGCCCACTTCACCGAATCCTGGGAGTTGCCCCTGGGACCGCGCTTCGACGAACTCTGCGCGCACCTGATCGCGTGTGTGCGGCGCATCGTGCGCCTGTGCCCCCAGGCCTGCGAAAGCGAAGGCCGCGCATGCGATGGATTTGTTCAGCAACATGTTCTTCCCTCCTTAAACCTTGCCACCGGCAAGCGTGCCGGTACGCACGGCGTGGACCGCTTCGGCATGGACTTGCGCGCGGGAACGCACGCTCTGGGTTTGCTGCGCACCGATGTCTGTCCCCTCCGCGGTGGCCGCAGGACCGTCAGCGGCAAGGGCTTGCAGCACGGCCGCACGGCTGACCGTGCTCGGCCTGCTGTCGACGCGGGACACGTAACCGACTTTGCCCGTGGTCTGGCCGTGGTCGCGAGCTTGCGCGCCAGTGGACTGCGATGCCGTTTGCGCCTGGGCGCTGACGCCGAGCAGCGCAACCGTGATGACGGCGAGGGTGGATGTGCACTTCATGATGTTTCCTTTCGTGGTTGGTAGCGCGAACTGCGCATGACGCAAGTGTGGAAAGCCAAACATCGGCTTGTCGTACCGGTCGATGACATTTCCGTCATCGCATCGCCGGGTCTCACCGCCAGGGACCGACACGAGAGCACTCAACCAGGCCGTGCAGCCCTGCCGGCACGCCGTCTCGTGGCGATCGCCGGACACGTGGGCCAGGACGGATGGCCCCAGCCGCTGCGGCCCGTCGCTGGCGGGCGGCATCAATGCTCGGTGCTCGCGATGCTGCCGGGGGGATCCACTTGCACGGTCACATGTGCGATGGCGAATCGATCACGAAGACGAGCAGCCACCACCGCAGGCAAGGTCAATGGATCGATCCCGGGTGATGGCGTCACGTGGATGGTGGCCACCACGCGGTCATCGGTGAGCGTCCATGCGTGGAAGTGACCCGCCTCGCCGATCTGCGGCAACGCTGCAATGTCCGCTTCGGCGGCCTTGGTGTCCAGCCCCTTGGGTACGGCTTGCAGCAAGACCAGGACCGAGTCGGACAAGAGTCCCCAAGCCGACCGAACCACCAGAACAGCCACGAGCACCGACAGGACGGGGTCCAGCCAAGTCCAGCCGGTCAGCATGATCCCGATGGCCGCGCCGATGGCTCCGACCGATCCGAGCAGATCACCCATGACGTGCAGCAAGGCGCCCTTCAGGTTGCCGTCGCCACGGTTGCCACGCCACAGCACCCATGCCCCCACCAGGTTCACCAGCAGGCCGATCACCGCCACAGCCAGCATGGGGCCCGCCAGTACGTCGGACGGGCTCCTCAAGCGTGAGACGGCTTCCCAGGTGATCCACACCACCAGCAGCAGCAGCGATGCCCCGTTGGCCATGGCCGCCAACACCCGCACACGGTGGAATCCGTAGGTACGCACCATGTCAGGTGCCCTGCGTGCAACCCGGTAGGCAATCAGGGCAAGCAGCAACGCGGCAGCGTCGGACACCATGTGCCCGGCGTCTGCGATCAAGGCCAGCGAGCCGGAGAACCATCCTCCGACCGCTTGAACGCCGGCATACCCGGCGGTCAGCAGGAAGACGAGCCGGATCCTCTTCTCGTTGTCCGACGTGACGGTTGCGGCATGGCTGTGCGCGCCCTCGGCATGGTCGTGGCCATCATGACCTTGGTGAGCGCTACGGTTCATGCTCGAACTCCTTCATGGTGCGTGACCCCGGGGGTTCCGCACTGAACGCACGGTGTCGGAACAGCGCCGCTGCCGTTCCGCCCACGGCGAACAGCCGGGCCAGCGATAGGCGTGCCGCGTTGCGATGCATGCGAGAACGGTCAGGGCAGTGTGAAGCGTGCGGTGGACGCAGGCGTGGCCTTGCGTTGGACCGACACGACCACCTTCGTGCCGGCTGGAACGGTAGACGTTCCTCTGGCGCGCAGGGCGTTGTGGCCGGGGGCAAGTTGTTGTGCCTTGGCTTCCTTGGCATGGGCTTCGGTGCCCTTGGCGTCATGTGCGTGCCCTTTGTGGTCGTCGGCGGCATGGACAACGCCTGTGAGCGCGAGGGCCGCAACCGCGGCGGAAATCAGAGTTTTCAAGTTCGTGCTTTCAAGATGGGCCCTCGTCGGAATGGCCGTGCGAGGGCAATCACGGCAGCCCCTCAGTGAGACGCTTGCGCTGGCACCAGCACGGCGTGGTGTGCGACGTCTTGCCGTGCCGCGTCCTCCTCCTCCTCGTCACGCCTATACGCCAGCCGGTACAGCACGGGCAGCACCAGCAGCGTCAACGCAGTGGACGACAGGATGCCGCCGATCACCACCGTGGCCAGCGGGCGCTGCACCTCCGCGCCGGTGCCGGTGGCAATGGCCATGGGCACGAAGCCCAGCGAGGCCACCAGCGCCGTCATCAGCACCGGGCGCAGCCGCGTGAGCGCGCCTTCGCGGATGGCGTGGTCCAGCGTGGCGCCCTCCCCCCGCAGGTTGCGGATGAACGAGATCATCACCAGCCCGTTGAGCACCGCCACGCCAGACAGCGCGATGAAGCCCACAGCCGCGGTGATGGACATGGGAATGTCGCGCAGCCACAGCGCCAGGATGCCGCCCGTCAACGCGAACGGGATGCCGGTGAACACGATCAGCCCGTCCTTCAGGTTGCCGAACATGGCGAACAGCAGCGTGAACACCAGCAGCAGCGCCACGGGCACCACGATCTGCAGCCGGCGCGTGGCCGACTGCAGGTTTTCGAACTGCCCGCCCCAGGTGGTCCAGTAGCCGGTGGGGATCTTCACCTGCTCGGCCAGCGCGGCGCTGGCCTCCGTGACGAACGAGCCCAGGTCGCGCCCGCGCACGTTGGCGCTGACCACGATGCGGCGCTTGCCGTCTTCGCGGCTCACCTGGTTGGGGCCGGGGGCCAGTTCCAGGCTGGCCAGTTCAGACAAAGGGATGAAGCTCACGCGGCTGCCCGCCACGCTGCTGGCCGGCAGCGCAATGGGCAGGCGGCGGATGGCGTCCAGGTTGCCGCGCACGTTCTCGGGCAGGCGCACCACGATGTCGAAGCGCCGATCGCCCTCGAACAGCGTGCCCGCCGCGCGCCCGCCGATGGCGGTGGCAATCGTGTCCTGCACGTCGGCGATGTTGATGCCGTAGCGCGTAGCCTTCTCGCGGTCGATGTTCACGGTGAGCATGGGCAGGCCGGTGGTCTGCTCCACGTTGACCTCGGCCGCGCCGGGGATGGCGTTCAGCACGCGCTCGATGTCGGCGGCCGTCTTGTTCAGCACGGCCATGTCGTCGCCGAACACCTTTACCGCCACGTCGGCCCGCACGCCCGACACCAGCTCGTTGAAGCGCAACTGGATGGGCTGCGAGAACTCGTAGTTGTTGCCGGGGATCCGGGCCACCACCTCCTGCACCTCTTCCACGAGCTGCTGGCGCGTGCGCCTGGGCGCGGGCCATTCGGCCTCGGGCTTGAGCATCACGTAGGCGTCCGAGATGTTGGGCGGCATGGGGTCGCTGGCGATCTCGGCCGTGCCGGTGCGCGCGAAGATGCGCTCGATTTCGGGGAACCTGGCCTTCAGCGTGCGCTCCAGCTGCTGCTGCATCTGCACCGACTGCGTGAGGCTGGTGCCCGGGATGCGCAGCGCCTGGATGGCGAAGTCGCCCTCGTTCAGGTTGGGGATGAACTCGCTGCCCAGCTTGGTGGCCAGCAGGCCCGACAGCACGATGGCGATGCCGGCCACGGTGAGCACCACGGCCTTGGCGTCCAGCACGCGCTCCAGCAGCGGGCGGTAGGCCTTCTTGGCCCACACCATGAGGATGTTTTCCTTCTCGGCCACCTTGTGGCCGATGAAGAGCGCCACGGCCGCGGGGATGAAGGTGATGGACAGGACCATCGCGCCCAGCAGCGCGATCACCACGGTGAGCGCCATGGGGTGGAACATCTTGCCCTCCACACCCGTCAGCGCAAAGATCGGCAAGTACACGATCATGATGATCAGCTGCCCGAACAGCAGCGGGCGGCGCGCCTCCTGCGACGCGGCGAACACCTCGTGGAAGCGCTCCTTGCGCGTGAGCGGCCGGCCGAACTTCTCTTGCGCATGTGCCAGGCGGCGCACGCAGTTCTCCACGATGACCACGGCCCCGTCCACGATGATGCCGAAGTCCAGCGCGCCCAGGCTCATGAGGTTGGCGCTGACCTTCTGGTTCACCATGCCGGTGAAGGTGAACAGCATCGACAGCGGGATCACCATGGCCGTGATGAGCGCCGCGCGCAGGTTGCCCAGGAACAGGAACAGCACCACGATCACCAGCACCGCGCCTTCGAGCAGGTTCTTCTTCACCGTCTCGATGGCCTTGTCCACCAGCACCGTGCGGTCGTAGACGGTGATGGCCTCCACACCCTCGGGCAGGCTGCGGTTGATCTCCTGCATCTTCCTGGCCACCGCTTGCGACACGATGCGGCTGTTCTCGCCGATGAGCATGAACACCGTGCCCAGCACCACCTCGCGGCCGTTGTCGGTGGCGGCACCGGTGCGCAGCTCCTGCCCGATGTCCACCGTGGCCACGTCGCGCACGCGCACGGGCGTGGCGCCGCTGTGCGACAGGATCACGTTGCGCAGGTCTTCCACGCCGCGGGCCTGACCGGGCGCGCGGATCAGGTACTGCTCGCCGCGCCGCTCGATGTAGCCGGCGCCCACGTTGGTGTTGTTGCGCTCCAGCGCCGTCACCAACTCGGCCATCGACAAGCCGTAGGCCGACAGCCGCTCGGGGTTGGGCGCGATCTGGTATTGCTTCTCGTAGCCGCCGATGGAGTTGATCTCGGTCACGCCGGCCACGTTGCGCAGCTGCGGCTTGATGATCCAGTCCTGGATCTCGCGCAGGTCGCTGGATGTGTAGGGCGTGCCGTCGGGCTTCTTCGCGCCATCTTTCGCCTCCACGGTCCACAGGTAGATCTCGCCCAGGCCGGTGGAGATCGGCCCCACCATGGGGTGGATGCCCTCGGGCATCTCGCCCACGGCGGACTGCAGGCGTTCGTTCACCAGCTGCCGCGCGAAATACACGTCGGTGCCGTCCTTGAAGATCACGGTGACCTGCGACAGGCCGTAGCGCGACAGCGAGCGCGTCTGCAGCAGGCCGGGCAGGCCTGCCATGACGGTCTCGATCGGGAAGGTCACGCGCTGCTCGGTCTCCAGCGGCGAATAGCCGGGCGCGCCGGTGTTGATCTGCACCTGCACATTGGTGATGTCGGGCACGGCGTCGATGGGCAGCTTCTGGTAGCTGTACACGCCGAGCCCGGCCATGGCCAGCACGGCCAAGAGGACCAGCCAGCGCTGCTCGATGGCAAAGCGGATGATGCGTTCAAACATATGTGAGCCGTCTTAATGTGTGTGCGTCGCCGAGCTCTTGCCCTGCTCCGACTTGACGACGAAGCTGCCCGCGGCCGCCACGCTGGCGCCGGGCTTGAGCCCGCGCACGATCTCCACGCGCTTGCCGTCGCTGCGGCCGGTCTGCACAGGCTGCGGCACGAAGCCGCCAGGCACCTTGAGGAACACCACGGGCTGGTCGTCCAGCGTCTGCAGCGCAGCCGCCGCCACAGTGACGGCCGACGCCTTCTCGGCCGCCAGCACCTCCACGGTGACGAACAGCCCGGGCCGCCACGCGCCCTGCGGGTTGGGCAGCACCACGCGCGCAGGCGCGGTGCGGGTCTGCTCGCCGATCAGCGAGCCCACATACGAGACGGTCCCGTTGGCCACCGCGTCCGAAGCGCCCGCACGGACCACCACGCGCTCGCCCACGCGCACCTGTTGCAGGTCACGCGCGGCGACGCTCAGCTCGGCCCACACGCTGGACAGGTCGGACAGCGTGAACACGCTGGCGTCTTCCTTCACGGCTTCGCCCAAGGCGATGTGCTTCTCGACCACCATGCCGTCGAAGGGCGCGCGCAGCTCCAGGCGGCCCAGTGCGCCGCTGTGGGTGGACGCGCCCAGCGTCTGCAGCTTCTGCGTGGCGTTGGCCACGGTGATCTCGGCCTCGCGCAGGGCCTGGCGTGCCTGCAGCACGTCCTGCTCGGGCGAGATCTTCTGCTGCCACAGGCTTTGCTCGCGCTCGTAGGTGGTCTGCGCCAGTTCGCGGCGGCGCTGGGCGGCCTGCAACTCGGAGCGGGTCTCGGACACGGCGGCGCTGGAGATCACGGCCAGCACCTGGCCCTTCTTCACCTGCTGGCCCAGGTTGGCGCTGACGCTTTCCACCACGCCGAGCACGCGCGGCACGATGTGGGCGGTGCGGTCTTCGTTGAACTTGATCTCGCCCGGGAACTGCAGCGCGCTGCGGATGGTGGCGGGCACGCTGGTGTCCAGCGTGATGCTGGCGGCCTGGATCTGCGCGTCGGTCATGGCGACCTTGCCCTCTTGCTGCGAGAAGGAGAACAGGTAGGACTCCTTGGGCGTCTGCACGGCCACCGAGGCCTCGAAGATGTGCGGCTCGGCCACGGTCTGCGCGCTGGTCAGCACGCCATTGACGGGGCGCAGCACGATCTCCTGCTCGTCGCCGTTCGGGCGCGTGAGCGTCAGCGCCACCGCCGTGCCGGCCAGCGGCATGGGCTGGGCCTTGTCCACCAGCCAGGCCTTGAAGCGCGGCTCGCCGCCCTCCTCGGCCAGCAGCAGCTCCAGAGCGAAGTCGCCCTCGGTGAACAGCTGGCCGCCGTGCGGGCCCTTGGGCGCAGCTTCTTCGGCGTGGGCGCCGGCCTCTTCGGCGTGGCCATGGCCATCGTCGCCGGCCTTGGCGCTTTCCTCATGGCCGTGGCTGTCGCCGCCCGCTGGCTTGGTGGGGCCGCTGCGCAAGATCATGGCGCCGACGATGGCGCCCACGACGAGCAGCACGATGATGATGAAGACTTGCTGGCGGCCGGGCTTGCCGGACGCCGATGGCGATGCGTTGGACATGGTCGGTGCTCAAGGGTTGGAATGGGGGGCGCCCAGCAGGCGGTCCAGGTCGGTGGCGGCGCGGTGCACTTCGGCCACGGACCGCAGGTATTGCGCGCGCGCCTGCAGCAGGCTGCGCTGTGCGTCCAGCGCTTCGAGGTAGTCGAACTTGCCCGCCTCGAAGCCTTTGCTGGCGGCGTCGAAGGCGCTCTGCGCGCCAGGCAGGATGTCGGTCTGCACGGCCGCCACCTCGGCCAGGGCCGTGGCGTGGCGCTGGCGCGTGGCGGCCACATCGGCACGCAGGCGCAGCTCGACGGCGCGGGCTTCGTCCTCGGCCTTGTCCTGCCGGCGCAGGGCCTCGACGATGGCGCCGCGATTCGTGTCGAACACCGGCAGCGGGATGGAAATGCCGACCACGGCCTGGTTGCGAGCCCCTGGGTCCTGCGTGCGCTTGAAGCCGGCGTTGACGGTGATGTCGGGCACGCGCCTGGCGCTCTCCACGTCTGCCAATGCGCCCAGGCGCCGCACCTCCAGACGCGCCTGGCGCAAGGCGGGCGCGTCGGTGATGCGTTGTTCGATGGCCTCCTGCGCGGGCATGGCGGGCAGTGCCAAGGCGTTGCCGTCCACGGCGTCGATGCCGGTGCTGCGCGTGGTCAGCGCACGCAATTCGTGCAGGCTGGCCTGCAGCTCGCCTTGCGCCTGGATCAGCTCCAGCCGCACATTGGCCTCGGCCAGTTTGGCCCGCGTCTCCTCCACCGGCGACACCTTGCCGGAGACCACGCGCTTGCCCGTGGCCTGGCTGCCGCTGCGGGCCAGATCGAGCGAGGCCTGGGCCAGGCGCACGCGCTCCTGCGCGATCAGCGAGGCCAAGAACGCGGCCGTCACACTGGCGCGCAGCTCGGCCTGCTTGCCGTCCAGCTGCGCGCGGGCCAGCTCGGTGGCGCGCTCGGCGGCGGCGATGCGCGCGGCGCGCTTGCCGCCCAGCTCGAAGGGCTGGCTCAGCATCACGGTGGTGGTGCGGTTGTCGCGCCGCAGGTCTTCCGCCTCGACGCTCAGCGACGGGTTCTGGATGGCGCCGGCCTGCGTGCGCGCGCCTTCGGTGGCGTCGACCTCACGCCGCGCGGCGGACAGGTCGGGGTGGCGGTCCAGCGCCAGCTGCACGGCGGCGGCCAGCGTGAGGGGGGCAGGCGCTGCGGCAGCACCCACGGTTTGGGCGAGCACGCTGGCGCCCGAGAAGGCCGTGAGCGCGAACGCCAACGGCACCAGAAACCTGCACATCGAATTCTCCAGTCATAGGGACGAGACAAGGGAATCCGGCGGGCGTCGTCAGAGGAAGTCAGGGCCTGAGAAAGAGTCGAACGCGCGCCGGGTCAGCTGGCGCGCGTCCATTTGGGGCGTTCGATGTCGGGGTCGATCCGGTCGCCGTAGAGATGCTGCGCGGGAGCCCCCAGAGCCGAAGATTGCGCGGGCAGGAGGATGCTCCCCGAGGCGAACGGCAGTTGGGCCACGTTCAAGTGGCAATAGCCGCAGTCGCCATGGAGCTGGGCAGGAGCACTGTCCGCGGCTGGTGAAGACGCTCCAGACTGCAGATGCACCGGTTCGGCAGCCCCATGCGCGTGGGCATGGTGGCCCACGTGGAACGAGGCAGGCGCCGTTTCGTGCTGGCAATACACGGCCGCAGCCGACCAGGCGAGCTGGACTGGCAGCATGAAACCAATGAAAAGCAGCAGCCAGCGCGTCACGGTGCTTCTATCGGGTCAGTTCGACAGGGGGCCGCGGTACGCACGTGGGCAAAGAAGGCTTGGGGGATCGCCATGAAAAAAAGTGAGTTGCCTTCATGGACTGAGCAAGTGGAGGGCCAGAGTGCGGGCAGTCTATTGCGCGAATCCGTCGGTTCATGGGCATGGAGATTGCATTTTTGTCATCTTCGACGCGCAGGCGTGTGTCGGTCGTGGGGGCCGGTCCAGGTGGAGCATGCCCAGGCCATCCGCGCGCCCGCCACGGCTGCGTCCGGGTGCCGTCTATCTTTCCCAGACGCCCCGCACCATCGACGCCAACGCGACCGCCAAGGGGTCTTGCCGGCCTTCTGCGGCAGTGGTCAGGTACAGGGCCGCCTCCACGCGCGCCGGCCCCCAGACCAACCACTCGTCGCGCTCGGCGCCGCGCAGCGCGACTTCCTCGCGCAGCAGCGCGCAGCCGCTGCCGGCGCGCACGTACGCGGCCAGGCCGGTGGTGTCCTGGATCTGCATCGCCGCACGCGGCATCAGGCCCTGGGGCTCGAACAGCGCGCGCAGCAGCAGGTGGACGTGCGAGTCGGCCAGGCCGTCCACCCAGGGCAGTTCGGCCAGCGTGCGCCACCCGCCCTGCTGCATGGCCGGCACCAGCCGGGTCGGAATGGCCACGCGGTAGACCACCGAACGCAGCGACTGCCACGGCAGGTCGCGCGGTGGGTGCGTGCCGATGTAGTAGCCGGCCGCCAGCGTGCCGGCGCGGACCAGGTCCAGCAACTCCAGCGCCGAATGGTTGCGTGTGCGCAGCTCCACCAGCGGCAGCGCTTCGTGGACGCGCGTGGCCAGTTCGCCCAGGCGCAGAAAGTCGGCGGACTCGCTGGGCAGGCCGAAGTCGATGCGGCCGGTCAGTTCGCCGTGCAACTGGCGCGCCGCCGCACCCAACTCGTTGCCGGCGGCCAGCAGTGCCTCGGCCTTGGGCAGCAACACCTCGCCCGCGCGCGTGAGCGAGAGGCGGCCAGCACTGCGGTGGAACAGCGTCACACCCAGGCCCTGCTCCAGGCTCTTGAGCTGGCCGGTCACGGCCGGCTGCGTCACGCACAGCGCCTCCGCGGCCTTGGTCACGTTGCCGATGCGGGCCACGATCACGAAGGCGCGCACTTGGTAGAGTTCCATGGCCCTGCCGCCTGCCGCGCTTCAGCCCGCGTACACCCGCACGGCGGACGGATCGATGCCCACCGCCACCTCGCCGCTGACCGGGAAACGCGACAGCCCCGCATGGTGTGGCCGGTCGACCGCCAGACTCTGCTCGCCCACGCGCACGCGGTAGCGCACGAACTCGCCGTGGAACTCCAGCGCCTCCACCCGGCCCGGCAGCTGCACGAAGCGCGCGTCGGGCTGCGCATCGGCCACGTCCAGCCGCACGGTCTGCGGCCGGATCGCCAGCACCGCAGCCGCGCCGTCGGCCAGCACGAGGTCGCTGTCGACCACGGTGTCGCCCCAGCCTGGCACGTCCAGGCCGATGGCGCCGCCGCGCGTCCAGCGCACGCTGCAGGCGAGCAGGTTCATGGTGCCCACGAAGCCGGCGACGAAGGGCGTGGCCGGGTAGTCGTACAGCGCGGTCGGCGTGCCGACCTGCTGCAGCCGGCCCTGGTCCAGCACCGCGATGCGGTCGGCGCTGGTCATCGCCTCTTCCTGGTCGTGCGTGACGAAGATGGTGGTCAGCCCCAAGCGCCGCTGCAGCGCCAGCAGCTCCTGGCGCATCTGCACACGCAGCGAACGCTCCAGGTTGGACAGCGGCTCGTCCAGCAGCAGCACCTCGGGCTCGGTGACCAGCGTGCGCGCCAGCGCCACGCGCTGCTGCTGCCCGCCGGACAGCTGGCCAGGGCTGCGGTGGGCCAGGCTGCCCAACCCGACCAGGTCCAGCACCTGCGCCACGCGCTGCGCGACCTCGCGCCGCGGCACACCGGCCTCCACCAGCCCGAAGGCCACGTTGTCGCGCACGTCCAGGTGCGGCCACAGCGCGTAGTTCTGGAACACCATGCCCACGCGACGGGCCCAGGCCGGCTCGTCGGTGCGCTCGCGTCCGCCGATGAACAAGCGGCCGGACTGGTGGCGCAGGAACCCGGCGATCACACGCAACAGCGTGGTCTTGCCCGAACCGGACGGCCCCAGCAGGGCGAAGAACTCGCCCGGCTCGACGTCCAGTGTCACGCCATCGAGGACGGGAACGGGGCCGTACGCCAGCCGCAGCTGTTCGCACCGCACACTGACTCTGTTCATCCTGCTCGACCCACCCGCTCTTTGGAAAGCCGGCGACGATACACAGGCTCTTGATCGCTTTTCGCGCGAATCAAATGGGCAACAGGCGCGCCTGGCTTCGCTCCAGGCCGATGCCGACCGAGCTGCCGGCCGCAAAGCGGTCCACGCCGCGGTGGTGCGGCTGGTCTACCGACAGCGACTGCGTGCCCACGCGCACCTGGTAGCGCGTGGCCTCGCCCAGGAATTCGCTGGCCTCGACCACGCCGCGCATCCACAGGTGGCGCGCGTCCCCGGCCGGGGGCGCGCCGTCGATCTGCAGCGCGTGCGGGCGGAAGCTCAGCACCGCGCGGCCACGCACCGGCGCGCCCGCGGTGGCCGGCAGCTGCACCAGGCCCACGCCGTCCAGGTCGAGCGTCAGCTGCTGGCCCTCGTGCGACTGCACGGTGCCGGGCAGCAGGTTCATGGTGCCGACGAAGCTGGCCACGAACTCGTTGACCGGGTGGTCGTACAGCTCGCGCGGGCTGCCGACCTGCTGCACCACGCCCTTGTCCAGCACCGCCATGCGGTCGGCCGTGGTCATGGCCTCTTCCTGGTCGTGTGTGACGAAGATCGTGGTGATGCCCAGGCGCCGCTGCAGCGCCAGCAGCTCCTGGCGCATCTGCACGCGCAGCGACTTGTCCAGGTTGGACAGCGGCTCGTCCAGCAGCAGCACCTGCGGCTCGATGACGATGGTGCGCGCCAGCGCCACGCGCTGCTGCTGCCCGCCGGACAACTGGCCCGGCCGGCGCTGGGCGAAGCGTTCCAGCCCCACGGTGGCGAGGGCCTGCTCCACCTTGCGCGCCTGCTCGGCCTTGGGCACGCGGCGCTCCACCAGGCCGAAGGCCACGTTGTCCCACACCGTCAGGTGCGGCCACAGCGCATAGCTCTGGAACACCATGCCGACGTTGCGCTCCCAGGGCGGCATCCCGGTCACGTCGCGGCCATCGATCAGCAGCTCGCCGTGCTGGTGCTGGTTGAAGCCGGCGATCAGCCGCAGCAGCGTGGACTTGCCCGAGCCCGAGGGCCCCAGCAGCGCGAAGAACTCGCCGGGCTGGATGTCGACGTTGATGTTCTTCAAGACTTCGTTGTTGCCATAGGCCAGCCGGATGCCCCGGCACTGGACGCTGTTCTTCTTCATGGTGGATCTCCGGTGGGATGGTCAGGTACGCGCTGGCGCGGCAGCGATGGGCAAGGCTGGCAGCTCTTCGTCCACCGGCCGCTGCTGCAGCCGGCTGCCGGTGCGCTCGACGATCACGTGCGAGGCGTAGGTGCCCAGCGCCACCACGGCGATGGCCAGCACGCCCAGCGCGGCGCCGGGGCCGCGGCCGGCGATGCTCTGCATGTACAGGTAGATGCCGTAGCTCATCGGCGCCTGCGACTGCGAGGAAGTCAGGAGGATGGTGGCCGACAGCTCCACCGCCGCCGTGATGAAGCTGGTGACGAAGCCCGCCAGGATGCCGCCGGCCATCAGCGGCACCACCACGCGCTGGATGGTGCGCATCTTGGTCGCGCCCAGGCTCTCGGCGGCCTCCTCCAGCGAGATGTGCACCTGCTGCAGCGCCGCCACGCAGGACCGCAGCGCATACGGCAGGCGCCGCACCGCGTAGGCGATCATGATGATGAACCAAGTGCTGGTGACCATCACGTCGGTGCCCGGCACCACCACGCCCCTGAAGAAGCGCAGGTAGCCGATGGCCAGCACCAGGCCCGGCACGGCCAGCGCGGCGGTGGCGATCCAGTCCAGCCACTGGCGGGCGGGCAGCCGGGTGCGCATGATCAGGTAGGCGATGGTGGTGCCCAGCAGCACGTCGATGCCGGCCGCGATGCCGCAGTACAGCAGCGTGTTGCCGACCATGCCGCCGGCATCCTGGAACACGGTCGCGTAGTGGGCCAGCGTGTAGGCGTCGGGCAGCGGCGCGAAGCTCCAGACCTTGGCGAACGACAGCAGCAGCACGCCGATGTGCGGCGACAGCGTCAAGAGCAGGATGAAGCCGATCCAGGCATAGGCCGCCAGCGAGCCGATGGGCGTGAGCCTGCGGCGCTGGATGGCGCCGCCGCCCTTTTGCGTGGTGGCGTAGTCCTTGCCCTTGAGCACGCGCGCCGACAAGGCCATGGCCGCGATCGAGAACACGATCATCAGCACGCTGGTCACGTAGCCCAGCGGGTCGTCGATGCCGACCTGCGTGATGCGCAGGTAGGCCTGCGGCGCCAGCATGTTGGTGGTGCCCAGCACCAGCGGCGTGCCCAGGTCGTCGAACACCTTCACGAACACCAGCGAGGCGCCGGCCACGAAGCCCGGCATGGCCAGCGGGAAGATCACGCGGCGGAACAGCCGCCAGCCGCGGCAGCCCAGGTTCAGCGCCGCCTCTTCCATGGCGCCGTCGATGTTGCGCAGCGCCAGCGTCAGGTTCATCAGGATGAACGGGAAGTAGTGCAGCGCCTCGACGAAGATCACGCCGTTGAGCCCCTCCATGATGGGCACGGTGAAGCCCAGGTGCTGCTCCAGCAGCAGGTTCACGGTGCCCGAGCGGCCGAAGATCAGCTGCATGGCCACCGCGCCGACGAAGGGCGGCATGATCAGCGGCAGCACGCCCAGCGTCTGGATCAACAGCGCGCCGCGGAACTCGAAGCGCACCGTGAAGTAGGCCAGCGGCACGGCGATCAGCGCCGCGGCGATGGTGGCCATCGTCGCCACGTACAGGCTGTTGGTGAAGGCCTCGGTCATCAGCGGCTGGTGGAAGAAGGCCGCGAAGTGGCCCAGCGTCAGGCTGCCGTCGGCGTTGACGAAGGCAGAGAAGAACACCCAGGCCACGGGCAGCACCAGGAACAGCAGCAGGAAGGCCAGCACCAGGCCGGCCGCCAGCCAGGCGCCGGGCCGGGCCGATGCGAACAGACGGTTCATCGCTTGATCCTCATTTGGCCAGCGCGCGGGCTTCGTCGGCCAGCTGTTTGGCCTGGCGGTAGTTCTCCAGCGCCTTGGTGTTCCAGCTGCTTTCGGTGGCCGTGACTTCCTTGTTGGTGTCGGCGTTCTTCTTGTTGGAGGTGAACAGGTTCAGGAACGTCGCGTCCTTGGCCATGGCCTCGCTGACCGGCGGCGTGAAGGCCAGCTCGCGCGCGCGCTGCAGCCGCGCCGCGCCGTCGGCGTTGGGCCGGGCCGCCAGCGCCGCATCGGCCTGGTGGATGGCCGCCGAGGCGGCCTGCAGTTCCTTGTGGCGGAAGGTGATGGCCTGGTCGAACAGGGCCGTCACCAGGTAGTAGCGCGCGGCCGACAGGTCGGCGTCGAACTTGACCTTGGCGCGCTTGGCGACCTCGAAGGCATTGGGGTAGCCGGCCGGCATCTTCATCTGGTCCGGCGGCAGCACCGGCAGGCGCGCCAGCTGCGGCAGTGTCAGCAGCTCCTGGCCCTCCCTGGACAGCGCGAAGCTGATGAAGCGCCTGGCCTCGCCCGGGTTCTTGCCGCCGGCCACCAGCGCGATGTTGGCCGGCACCACGGCCGTGACCGAGGGATAGGCGAACTCCACCGGGAAGCCCGAGAACTTGCCCGACAGGCCGAAGAAGTCGATCACCAGGCCGATGCCGAACTGCCCGTTGTTCACGCCGTCCGGCACGCCGAAGCTGCGCTCGGTGATGGCCGACGAATTGCCCGCGATCTGCATCAGCTGGCGCCAGCCCTTGTCCCAGCCCTCGCCCTGCAGGATGGCCTCGACCGTCAAGTGGGTGGTGCCCGAGCGCGAGGGCGAGCTCAGCGCCACATGGCTGTGGTAGACGGGTTTGGTCAGGTCGGCCCATTCGGCCGGGGCCGGCAGCTTCTTGGCCGCCAGGTAGCGCGTGTTCCACATCAGGCCGTAGCCGCCCAGGGCCTGGCCCAGGTACAGGCCGTCGGGGTCGTTGATCGGGTAGCCGGCGATGTCCTTGGGCGCGGCCGGGTTGGCCAGGTCGGCGATGCGTTCCAGCAGCCTGGCCTTGCCCAGCACTTCGAAGGCGTCGGGCGCCGAGGCCCAGAAGATCTCGGGCCGCTGGCCGGCGCTGAGTTCGCGCACATAGGCCACGCCGGCGGTCGTGCTCTTGTTCAGGATTTCGAGCTTGATGTCGGGGTTGGCCTTCTCGAACGCGGTCTTGTAAGCCTGCGTGAGTTCCTTGGGGAACGAGGTCACGACCGAGACGGTGCCGGCTTGCGCCAGCGTGGCGAGCAGTGCAGCGGCCAGGACGGCGGCGGGGCGAAGAGGCGAGGGGAAGGTCATGAGGTCTCCGGTGCGATGGATCGGCCGGCGCATGTTCTTCGAGGGGTACGACGAGCGTCCAATCAGACTTTGTGATGCGGCACATCAACGCCAGCCGCTCGGCAGGAGCCTGCGCGCGCACGCCTGCGTTCTGATCCGGCGCATCAGAAATGCTGATTGGATTTCGCAGGGTGGGCTGCATACGCTCGGCGCCACCCTGACTGCTGGAGACAAGCATGAAACTCGATCGGCGCCTGCTGCTGTGCATGGCCGCGCTGGGCCTTTGCAGCCACCTCACCTGGGCCAAGGAGCCGGCCCCTAACAGCGACGACATCCTGATGCAGCGCTTCGACGCTGCTGGCGTCAAGCTCGGCAGCGAGACCGTGGTCAACACCGTGACGGCCGGCCAGCAACGGCGCGCCGACATCGCGATGGATGCCCAAGGCAACTTCGTCGTCGTCTGGGTCGGCAACGGCCCGGGCGACAGCAACGGTGTCTTCATGCGCCGCTTCAATGCGGCAGGCTCTGCTCTGGGTGACGAAGTTCTCGTCAATACGACGACTGCGGGGGACCAGAACGAAGTCAGAGTGGGCATGCACGATGACGGACGTTTTGCGATCGCGTGGACGGACTACATCGGACGCGTGGGCACCGATGGCACGTTCGGCGCCGGGCCGGGCAACGTCACGGGCGTCGTGGTGGAAAGCCAGAACAACCAGATCGGCGGAAGGGGCGCGGGCGAGGCCAATGTGATCGCCGGCCAAAGCGGCGCGGGCGTCGCCATCCTTTCGGGCACCGGCAACACGGTGCTGGGCAACAGCATCCACTCCAACGGCGGCCTGGGCATCGACCTCGGCGCCATCGGGGTGACCCTGAACGACGCGGCGCCGGATGGGGACAGCGGCGCCAACAACCTGCAGAACTTCCCGGAGCTGACGCGGGCTCTCGTCACGGGTCCCAACAGCGTGGAAGTGGCGGGCACGTTGGACAGCGAGAGCCTGGGCTATTACTGGATCGAGCTATTCGTCTCTCCGACCGCCGATGCCAGCGGCAACGGCGAAGGCCAAACGTACCTGGACGCCTTCGGCATGCGGGCCGATGGATCGGGTCGGCTCAGTTTCTCGCGCACGATCAACGCTGCCGTGCCTGTCGGCTACGTGGTAACGGCCACCGCCACGCAGAGCAACAGCGGCTACACCGCCTTCACCAACACCTCGGAGTTCTCCGCAGCGGTGACAGCGCAGCCTCCGGTACCGCAGAACACGGTGCCCGGTGCAAAGACCTTCTTCGAAGACACACCTTCGGACTTCACCGGCCTGTCGGTGGCGCACAGCGACTCCTCGGTGACCACCATCACCACCCGCCTGTCGGTGCTCAACGGCCGGCTGAACGTGACGCTGAGCGGTGGCGTCACCATCTCGGCCGGCGCCAACGCCAGCGCCAGCCTCACGCTCAGCGGCAGCCTGAGTGCGGTGCGCACCGTGCTGGGCACGCTGCGCTACCAGGGCGCCCTGAACTTCAGCGGCGCGGACACGCTGACCATGCGCTCCACCGATGCGGCGTCGCGCGTGGACGAGGACACCGTGGCCATCACGGTCACCCAGGTCAACGATGCGCCCAGCGGCGTCAACACCACGGTCACCACGGACGAGGACAAGACGTACGAGTTCAAGGTGGCCGACTTCGCCTTCACCGATGTGGAAGGCCACGGTCTGCGGGCCGTGACGATCACTGCGGTACCCCTGGCCGGCAGCCTCACGCTCAATGGCACGGCCGTGACGGCGAACCAGACCATCGGCGTGGCGGACATCAACGCCGGGCTGCTGCGCTTCAAGCCCGCGGACAACGCCAGCGGCACGGGCTACGCCAGCTTCAACTTCCTGGTGCAGGACAACGGCGGCACTGCCAACAGCGGGGCCGACACCGATTCCACGCCCAATACCCTGACCATCGACGTCACCGCCGTCAACGACCCGCCCAGCGGCACGAACAGCACCGTGTCCGCAACGGAAGACACGGCCTATGTGCTCACGGCAGCCAACTTCGGCTTCAACGACACGGATGACCGCAACAACGTCTACGAGGTGACGGTGCTGGCCAGCGATGGCACCCGCACCGACAGCCAGGCGCTGCAGATCACGGTGACCAACCTGCCCGAGGCGCCCACCGGCGGCCCGGTGGTCACCGGCAGCGCGGTGCAGGGCCAGACGCTGAGCGCGGGCACCGGCACCATCGCCGACGGCGACGGACTGGGCCCGTTCAGCTTCCAGTGGCTGCGCGACAACGACGCCATTGCCGGGGCCACCGGCGCGAGCTACACGCTGGGCCAGGCCGACGTGGCGCGCAACATCCGCGTGCGCGTGTCCTGGACGGACGGTGGTGGCACCCAGGAGGCGCTGGTCAGCCCCGCGGTGGGCCCGGTGGCCAATGTGAACGATGCGCCCACCGGCTTGCCGACCATCACCGGCACGCCCACCGAGGACCAGACGCTGACGGTGAACACCACCGCCATCGGCGACGCGGACGGGCTGGGCACCCTCTCCTACCAGTGGGTGCGCGGCGGCACGGACATCGACGGGGCCACCGGCACCAGCTACCAACTGGTCGATGCGGATGTAGGGCAGCCGGTCAGCGTGCGCGTGTCCTGGCGGGACGGGTTCGGCACGGCCGAGTCGCTGCCCAGCGCGGCGGTGGGGCCGGTGGCCAACGTCAACGATGCGCCGACCGGCGCGCCGGTGGTCGCCGGCACTCCCCGGGAGGGAGAGACCCTCGTTGCCAATGTTGCCGCCATCGCCGATGCCGACGGCCTGGGCACCTTCTCCTACCAGTGGCTGCGCGACAACGTGGCCATCGCCGGGGCCACCGACGACGCGTACACGCTGGGCGATGCGGACGTCGGCGCGCTGATCAGCGTGCGCGCGCGCTACACCGACGGCCACGGCACGCCGGAGAGCCTGACCAGCGTGGCCGTCGGCCGGGTGGCCAACGTCAACGACACGCCCACGGGCGCGCCCGCCATCCTGGGCACGCCGACGCAGGGGCAGACCCTGCCCGAGGGCGCCGCCACCGGCACGACGGTCGGCATCACGGCTTGGGCGGTCGATGCAGACGGCACAACCAACACAGTGCGTTATGCGCTGTTGGACGATGCGGGCGGGCGCTTCGCCATCGATGCCGCAAGCGGCGTGGTGACGGTGGCCAATGGCAGGCTGCTGGACTTCGAGGCAGGGGCGCCGGCCCACGGCATCACGGTACGCGCCACCAGCGAGGACGGCTCGTCGACGACGCTGGACTTCACCATCACGCTCTCCGACGTCAACGAGGACGGGGTCGGCGAGGTGACGAACCTGCAGCCCCCTCCCCCGGCCCTGCCGGAGAACCCACGCAACGGCACGCCCGTGGGCATCACGGCGCATGCGGTCGACCCCGACGGCACCAACAGCACCGTGCGCTACACGCTGACCGACGATGCCGGTGGCCGCTTCACCATCGACCCGGTGACCGGCGAGGTGACGGTGGCCGACGGCAGCCGGCTGGACTTCGAGGATGCCCCCAGCCACCAGATCACCGTGCGCGCCGACTCGGCCGACGGCTCGTTCTCCACGGCGGGCTTCACCATCGCGCTGGCCGACTCGAACGAGCACGCGCTCGGGCCGCTCACCGATGCAGACCCGGCAGCGGACACGGTGCCCGAGGGCGCCGCCACTGGCACGCCGGTGGGCATCACGGCGCAGGCGGTCGATGCGGACGGCACAACCAACACGGTGCGTTATGCGCTGCTGAACGATGCGGGCGGGCGCTTTGCCATCGATGCCGCCAGCGGCGTGGTGACGGTGGCCAATGGCAGGCTGCTGGACGGCGGCGTGGCCGCCCGCCACGGCATCACCATCCAGGCCATGAGCGCCGATGGCTCGACCAGCACGATGGCCCTCGACGTCGCCGTGGCCCAGCGCCCGCTGCCTGCCGATCTGCCCCCGGTGTTCCCGGCCGACAGCAGCACCGTGGGCGTGCCGCACGAACAGATGCAGGTGAAGACGGTAGCCGCCACCGACCCGATGGACCGCGCACTGACGTACAGCATCGCCGGTGGTGACGATGCCGCGCACTTCGAGATCGACGCGGCCACGG
Organism: Pseudorhodoferax sp. Leaf267; assembly: GCF_001422405.1. Taxonomy (GTDB): domain Bacteria; phylum Pseudomonadota; class Gammaproteobacteria; order Burkholderiales; family Burkholderiaceae_C; genus Pseudorhodoferax. The sequence goes on along the minus strand of NZ_LMMV01000024.1, from coordinate 185,580 downwards.
GCGCGTTGCGCTTCGCGGCCCCGCCGCGCTACGACCTGCCGCGCGACGCCGGGCGCGACAACCGCTACGAGGTGCTGGTGCGCGCCAGCAACGGAACGCTGTCCGCAACCCACATGGTCTATGTGCAGGTGCAGCCCCTGGACATCGAGCTCCCCGGCGACCCGCTTGGGCCGGGCGTGCCGCCCGATGCCATCGTGCTGGCGCCGGTGGCACCTGTGGTGGCCGGGCCGGGCAGCCCGCTGCAGGCCGTGCGCCCGCCGCCCCTGCTGGGCGCGGGTGGTGCATCGACCAGGCTGGCCGAGCCCGGTGGTGCGGACGGCACCGGCACACGTGCCGGCCAGGACGGCGCCCCGGGCACCGTGCCGGCGCCGGCGGTGGCGGCCGGCTCCGTCTTCGATGCCGTGCTGCGCGCCTCGGGCGTGCAGCGCATGGACTGGGCCAGCGTGCACAGCAGCCGGCTGCACCAGGCGCGGCCGGACGACACGTTGACGTTGATGCTGCGCCTCTTGTCCAACCCCAGCGGCCCTGCGCAGGCCATCGGTGGCGGCAGCGCTGCAGGCGCGAAGATCACGGCAGGCGAGCCGCTCACCCACAGCGGCAGCGGATCGGGTACGGCCGTGCAACTCGACGCCGTGCTGATCGGCGGCGTGGCGATCACGCTGGGCGCGGCATTCTGGGCCAGCCGCGGCAGCGCGCTGGTGGCCAGCCTGCTGGCCGCTTCGCCCGCCTGGGCGAGCTTCGATCCGCTGCCTGTGCTGACCCGCCGCGAGCGTCGCCGCATCAAGGCAGACACGCCACCTGCCCGAGAGCTCGGCAGCCTGCCTGGCCAGGCTGCGGGCCCGGCCGTCCCCTAAACTCGCGCAGCTGCCCCCAGGCGGCACGCCGCGGGCACCGCCCCTGTGCGAACAACGAGGAGACACCGCCATGCTGACGCGCCGCCATCTTCTGGCTTCTTCCGTGGCCGCCGCCACGCTGCCCGCCACCGCCCTCGCCGCCATGGGGCCGAACGACAAGTTCGACCTGCTGGTGCGCAACGCCAACCTGCTGGACCCGAGCCAGAAGCTGGCGGGCGCGCGCGACATCGGCATCCGCCACGGGCTGGTGGCCGCCGTGGAGCCCAGCATCGCCCCCGAACGCGCGCAGCGCGTGCTGGACGCCGGCGGCAAGCTGGTCACGCCCGGCCTGATCGACCTGCATGCGCACAGCTACCCCTACGGCTCGGCCATCGGCATCCCGGCCGACGAACTCGTGGCGCTGCAAAGCACCACCACCGTGGTCTCGGCCGGCGACGCGGGCGCCAACAACTTCGCCGCTTTCCGCCGCTTCGTCGTGCCGGGCTCGCGCACACGGCAATTCGCTTTCGTGCACATCGGCATCGTGGGCCTGGCCGGCTTTCCGGTGCCCGAGCTGTTCAACATCGACTACGCCCGGCCCGAAGCTGCGGCCCGCGTGATCGCCGAGAACGCCGACATCGTGCTGGGCGTGAAGGTGCGCATGAGCGAGAACGTGATCGCGCGCCATGGGCTGGAGCCGCTCCGGCGCGCCATCGCAGCCTGCGAGATGGCCGGCGTGCCGGCCAGGCTCATGGTGCACATCGGCGGGGTGTCCGAGAAGGCGCTGATGTCGCAGATCCTGGACCTGCTGCGCCCCGGCGACGTGCTCACGCACTGCTATTCCGGCGCACTCAACGCGGCAGGCGAAGGCACGAACATCGTGCAGGACGGCAAGCTGCTGCCCGCGGCACTGGCTGCCAAGCAGCGCGGCGTGGTGTTCGATGTGGGCCATGGCGGCGGCAGCTTCGACTACCGCATCGCCGAAGCCGCCATCGCCCAGGGCTGCCCGCCGGACACGATCTCGTCGGACATCCACGCCTTCTCGGGCAATACGCCGGGCATGCCCTTCATGCCCTGGGTCATGAGCAAGATGATCGGCCTGGGCTTCGCGCTGCCCGAGGTCGTGGCCATGTCCACCGTGGCGCCGGCCCGCATCATCGGCCGCATTCCCCGGCACGGCACGCTGCAGCTCGGCGCGCCAGCCGATCTGTCGCTGCTCGATGTGGTCGAGGGGCCGGTGGAGTTCGTCGACACCATGGGCAACAAGCGCCAGGGCCAGATGCACCTGAAGCCGGCCGGCACCATCGTGGCCGGCGTGGTGTTCGGGCGGCCCTACCAGTCGCCGTTCAGCGTGCGCTGAGGGCTCTGTTGAGACCGCTGTCTCGCATGCCGATGCGTCTCGCTGCCATCGCCACCGTGTTCCTGCTCCTCTTCGCGTGGGCGCTGCCCGCTCGGGCCGAGGAGCCGGCCGCCGCCCCATCGGCGACGCCCCATGTCCAGCACGGCCGGCTCAGCTACTACAGCCACAAGCTCGCCGGCCGAAAGACGGCCAGCGGCGAGCCCTTCGACCCGCAGGCGCTCACGATGGCACACAAGACGCTGCCCTTCGGCACGCTGGTGCGCGTGACCAACCCGCGCAACCAGCGCAGCGTGGTCGTGCGCGTGAACGACCGCGGGCCCTGGTCGCCATGGCGCGTGGGCGACGTGTCGCTGGCGGCGGCGCGGGAGCTGGGCATCACGGCCCGTGGCGTGGTGGATGCGCGGCTGGAAGTGGTGGCGACGGCGGAGTGAATGGACTCGGCCCACGGCGCTGCGATCCGGCCGGCGCCCTGACGTCAGCGCAGCAAACCTGAGCTGGCGCGGCGCAGGGGCTCAATCCGCCAACTTGTAATCCTTGAACTGCTGCCGCAACTGCGTCTTCAGCAGTTTGCCCGTCGCCGTATGGGGCAGGCTGTCCACGAAGGCCACGTCATCCGGCAGCCACCACTTCACGATGCGCTGCTCCAGGTGGTCGAGCACGCTTTGCCGGTCCACCTCGGCGCCGGGCCGCTTGACGATGATCAGCAGCGGGCGCTCCTGCCACTTGGGGTGCGGCAGGCCGATCACGGCGGCCTCGGCCACGCCGGGGTGGCTCATGGCGGCGTTCTCCACGTCGATGGACGAGATCCATTCGCCGCCGGACTTGATGACGTCCTTGGCCCTGTCCACCAGTTGCAGGAAGCCGTCGGTGTCGATGGTGGCCACGTCGCCGGTGGTGAAGAACCCCTCCTCGTCGATGGGCGAGCCGCCCTCGCCTTTGAAGTAGCCGCTGGCGATCCACGGGCCGCGCACGCGCAGGTGGCCTGAGGATTGCCCGTCCCAGGGCTGCACGGTGCCGTCGTCGCTCACGAGCTTCAGGTCCACGCCCCAGACGCCGCGGCCCTGCTTGAGCTTGACCTTGACGAGTTCCTCAGCGTCCATGCCGTCGTGCTTGGGCAGCAACTTGCTGATCACGCCGATGGGGCTGGTCTCGGTCATGCCCCAGCCCTGCGTGACCTCGGCGCCGAATTGGTTCTCGAAGCGCTCCAGCATGGCGCGCGGCACGGCGGCGCCGCCGATGCCGATGCGCTTGATGCCCAGCTTCTTCGGATCGATGTCGGGGTGGGCGTCCAGGTACTGGAACAACATAAGCCAGACCGTGGGCACGCCCTGCGAGAACGTCACCTTTTCGTCGCGCATCAACGTGTAGACGCTCTGCCCGTCCAGGTGCGGGCCGGGCAGCACGAGGCGGCAGCCGACCATGGCCGCCGCATACGGCGTGCCCCAGGCGTTGGCGTGGAACATGGGCACGATCAGCATCACGGTCTCGCGCGAGCTGACGCCGAAGGTGTCGGGCGCCAGCTCCATCAGCGTGTGCAGCATGGTGGAGCGGTGCGAGTACAGCACGCCCTTGGGGTTGCCCGTGGTGCCCGAGGTGTAGCACAGCGACGAGGCCGTGCGCTCGTCGAACTCGGGCCAGGTGGTGGCGTCGCTCGCGCCGCCGATCAGGTCGTCCCAGCAGTGCAGGTTGGGCACGTCGATCTGGGGCATGGCCTCGCGCGTGCACATGCAGACGAAGGCCTTCACGGTCTTGAACTTGCTGGCCAGCTTCTCCACCAGCGGCGCGAAGCTGGTGTCGAAGAACATCACCTGGTCTTCGGCGTGGTTCACGATGTAGTCGATCTGCTCGGGGAACAGCCGCGGGTTCACCGTGTGCAGCACGGCGCCCGAGCCCGAGACGCCGAAGTACAGCGCCAAATGGCGGTAGCTGTTCCAGGCCAGCGTGCCCACGCGCTGGCCGCGCTCGATGCCGAGCTTGTGCAAGGCATTGGCCACGCGGCAGGCCTCGCTGCGCACGCCGGCCCAGTCGGTGCGGTGCACGCCGCCCTCGGGCAGGCGCGAGACGATCTCGGCTTTGGGGTGGAAGCGCGCCGCGTGCTCGATCAATGACGAGATGAGCAGCGGGCGGTCCTGCATCAGCCCGTACAGGGTTTCAGCCATGGTTCTTCCTTACTTGACGGCGATGGACTGGCCCATCGGCTCGAATTCCTTGCCGTTGAACTGCACCAGCTGCAGCGCGCTGAACGGCCAGTAGTCGGTGGGCGTGGTGTTCATGGCGATGCCGGGCAGCAGCATGCCGGTGGACAGGTTCTTCAGGTTGGTGGCCTGCTTGAGCACGTTGGCACGCGTGAGGTCGTCGCCCGAGGACTTGAGCACCTGCTCCATGGCCTGGGCCACGCCGTAGCCGTAGACAGCGGCGGCGTTGTTCACGTCCTCATTCGGCGCGTACTTCTTCATGAAGGCCAGGAACTCCTGCGTGGCGGGGTCGCCGGCCCAGCGTGGCTGCACGGCGTCCTTGAAGAAGGCCATGGCCATGATGCCCTTGCTCTTGTCCAGCCCGGCGGGCTCCAGCGTCATCTTCACGTAGGCCGAGACATAGGTGAGGTACTGCTGCCTGGGCCGCCAGCCGATGTCCCACACCTTGCGGATGGCCTGGGCCGCGAAGCGCGCGGTGGCGAAGTTCACGAACACGTCGGCGCCCGAGGCCTGCAGCTTGATGATCTGCGAATCCACGGTCGGGTCCGCGATCTCGAACGAAGCCTCGGCCACCACCATGCCGGCCTTGTCGCCCAGGCCTTTCTTGAGGCCCTTGAGCAGGTCCTTGCCGAAGTCGTCGTTCTGGTAGAGCACGGCGATCTTCGCGTCGGGCGCGGTCTTCAGGATGTTCTTGGCGTACAGCGCGCCCTCGCCCTCGTAGCTGGGCATGTAGGGCGTGGTCCAGGGCGCGCCCTTGGGGTCGTTGAAGCGGTCTGCCCCCACGCCCAGGAACAGGTGCGGCACCTTCTTGGCGTTCATGTAGCGCATGATGGCCGCGTTGGACGCCGAGCCCAGGTTGCCGTAGACGGCCAGCACCTCGTCCTGCTCGACCAGCTTGCGCACCACCTCGGTCGTGCGCGGCGGCGTGTACTGGTCGTCGTAGCTGATCAGCGTGACCTTGCGGCCGTTGATGCCGCCCTTGTCGTTGACCATCCTGAAGTAGGCCTCGTTGACCTTGCCCACGATGCCGTAGGACGACACGGGGCCGCTGTAGGGCATGGCCATGCCGAGCTTGATCTCGGTGTCGGTGGCGCCGGTGTCGTACTTTTTCTGCGCCAGGGCCGGAATGGCCACCAGCGCCACGGCCAGGGCCGCGACCAGGGTTCTGCGCTGCGTCATGTCAACGGCCCAGCACCGGGCCCATGGGCACGTAGCGCGTGCCGTCGAACTGCTGCGGCTGCATCTTCTCGATCGGGTAGAAGTCGTCCGGCGCGGTCTTGATGTCGATGCCGGGGTACAGCATGGGCAGTTGCAGCGAGAGGTTGGCCGCGATCTTCATGATGTTCTCGCGCGTGAGGTTGTCGCCGGCCTTGCGCAGCACGGCCTCCAGCGTCTGGGCCGAGGAGTAACCCAGCACGTTGAGCGAGTCGTTCGGGTCGCCGCCCGGGTAGTACTTGGCGATCACGGCCAGGTAGTCCTGCGTTTCCTTGGCGTCCTTGTAGTCGGTCGGGTCGCGCAGGTAGGCCGCCGAGATCACGCCCTTGGCGTTCTCGAAGCCGGCCGGCTTGAACACCGAGGTCACCGACTGCGACACGCTGGCCAGGTAGTGCGTGGGCTTCCAGCCGATCTCGGCCACCTTGCGGATGGCCTGGGCCGCGAACTTGGGCGTGGTGATGGAGAAGAACACGTCGGCGCCCGAGGCCTTCAGCGCCACGAGCTGGCTGTCCACCGTGGGGTCGGTCACCTCGTAGGTCTGCTGCGAGACGACCAGGGCCTTGCCCTTGTCGCCCAGGCCGTCGAGGAAGCCCTTGAGGTAGTCCTTCCCGAAGTCGTCGTTCTGCATCAGGATGCCGATCTTGGCGTTCGGCTTGGTGGCCAGGATGTGCTGGGCGTAGATCTGGCCTTCGGCCTGGTACGTGGGCTGCCAGCCCATGGTCCACGGGAAGGCCTTGGGGTCGCCGAAGCGCGTGGCGCCCGTGGCCACGAACAGCTGCGGCACCTTCTTGGCGTTCATGTAGCGCTGGATCGCCATGTTGTGCGCCGTGCCCAGCGTGCCGAACATCAGCAGCACCTCGTCCTGCTCGACCAGCTTGCGCGCCTGCTCCACCGTGCGCGAGGGCGTGTAGGCATCGTCCAGCGAGAGCAGGTTGATCTTGCGGCCGTTGATGCCGCCCTCGGCATTGACCTTGGCGAAGTAGGCCGCCACGGACTTGCCGATGGTGCCGTAGGCCGACACCGGGCCGCTGTAGGGCACGAGGTGGCCGATCCTGATCTCGGTGTCGGTGGCGCCCGTGTCGTACTTCTTTTGCGCCTGCGCGCCGAAGGTGGCCAGGCCGATCGCCAGCGCGAGGCCGGCGGTCCAGAGGCGGCGCGTGGGCCGCAGGGTCGCATGGGTCATGGAATGTCTCCTGCCTTCTTGGGGGTGGCGCCTGTCCGCAGCAGGCGCGGCGGATCGGGCTGCATGGTAGGCAGCGGCCATTGGGCGCCACATCGTCGGAACGGACGATTGAGCGCGCTCTAGGGTTGCCCCTAGGATGGCCCGGACTTCAGGGGTACGCGCGCGCCGACTGATGGCACGATCGCGCTTTGCCCGCTGACAAGGAGACCCATGACCGCTTCCCCCCGCATGCTCGAAGGCCTGCGCGTCGTCGACCTGACGACCGTGATCTTCGGGCCCTACTGCACGCAGATCCTGGCCGACCTGGGCGCCGAGGTGATCAAGCTGGAGCCCGCCGATGGCGACCACATCCGCATCATCGGCAACCCGGCGCACACGCCCGGCATGAGCCCCGTGCACCTGCGGCTGAACCGCGGCAAGCGCTCGGTGGACTGGGACCTGAAGACGCCCGAGGGCCTGGCCGCCATGCACGCGCTGGTGGCCACGGCCGACATCTTCATCCACAACGTGCGCGGCGAGGCCATCGCGCGCGCCGGCCTGTCCTACGACAAGGTGAAGGCGATCCGGCCCGACATCCTGTACGTGCACTGCACCGGCTTCGACCAGCGCGGCCCGTACGCCGGCCTGCAGGCCTACGACGACATCATCCAGGCCGCCTCGGGCGTGGCCTCGCTGCCGCCCAGGGTGGACGGCAACCCCGCGCCGCGCTACGTGCCCATGACCATGGCCGACAAGGTCTCGGGCCTGCACGCGGCCTACGCCGTGCTGGCCGCCGTGATCCACCGGCTGCGCACCGGCGAGGGCCAGATGGTCGAGGTGCCGATGTTCGAGTCGCTGGTCAGCTTCAACCTGCTGGAGCATCTGTGCGACGCGACCTTCGTGCCGCCCACCGGCCCCGCGCTCTACCCGCGCCAGATCGACCCCAGCCGCCAGCCCATGCGCACCAAGGACGGCTACATCGCGATCGCGCCCTACATGGACGAGCGCTGGCTGCGCTTCTTCGATGCGGCCGGCCACCCCGAGGAGCTGGACCGCCCCGAGCTGGCCGACAAGCTGCTGCGGCGCAAGAACATGCACCTGATGTACCAGGCCGCCGCGCGCATCCTGCCCGAGCGCGGCACCGAGGAATGGCTGCAGATCCTGGAGAAGGCCAACGTGCCGGCCATGCGCGTGAACGAGGTGGAAGACCTGCTGCACGACCCGCAGCTGGCGGCCAGCGGCCTGTTCCGGCAGCGCCAGCACCCGACCGAGGGGCAATACCTGGAGCTGCGCCCGCCGGTGCGCTTCTCGGCCTACGACAGCCCCGAGCTGGCGCATGCGGCGCTGCCCGGGCAGCACAGTGCAGAGATCGCGCAGGAACTGGGCGTGGCCGTGCCGCGCAGGGAACAAACATGACCCCCACGCTCATCGCTTCGCGTATCGCTGCCCCCCAAGGGGGCGCTCCAGTGCCTTCGGGCGGCCGGGCGGCACTGGCATGAACGTCTACGAAGCAGTCGACACCCGCCGCTCGGTGCGCGATTTCCTGGCCACGCCGGTGCCCGGCGACGTGATCCGCCGCGTGCTCACGCACGCCCTGCGCGCGCCCTCGGGCGGCAACCTGCAGCCCTGGCATCTGCACCTGGTGGGCGGAGACAAGCTGGACGCGCTCAAGGCCACCATGCGCGACCGCGTGGTGGAGGCGCCCGGTGGCGAGGGCAGCGAGTACGACATTTACCCCAAGGAGCTCGTCGCCCCCTACCGCGACCGCCGCTTCGCCGTGGGCGAGGCGATGTACGCGCGCCTGGGCATCCCGCGCGAGGACAAGGACGCGCGCCGCCGCTGGTTCGCCCGCAACTACCAGTTCTTCGGCGCGCCGCTGGCGCTGTTTTGCAGTGTCGACCGGCGCATGGGGCCGCCGCAGTGGTCCGACCTGGGCATGTTGCTGCAAAGCGTGATGCTGCTGCTGCGCGCCGAGGGGCTGGACAGTTGCGCGCAGGAATGCTGGGCGATCTACCCACAGACCATCGGCCGCTTCCTGGACCTGCCGGCCGAGCGCATGCTGTTCACGGGCATGTCGATCGGCTATGCGAAGCGAGATGGCGCCATCGACACGCTGGTGACCGAACGCGCGCCTCTGGATGACGTGGCCGAGTTCATCGGGATCTGAACACGCACGAAGACCCCATTCCCGTTCGCCGCACCGCCCTCACCTGCCCCTCGCCACGCTCTGGTCGCGCAGGTCGTGAAGAGCCCGGACAACGCGGCCCACTTCGAGGGCTGGGCGTGGTCCCGGTCGGCAGCACGCCCCAACAGCTGGCCGCCACCATGCGCGCGGACCAGGCGCGCTGGGGCACGGCGATCAAGGCCAAGAACATCCGGCTGGAGTGAGCAGCCGTCAGCCCAGCGCGAAATCCACCGCCGCCTGCGCATGCAGCACGGTGGTGTCCAGCGTGGGCAGGCTGCTGTGCTCGGGCTGGATCAGCAGCGTGATCTCGGTGCAGCCCAGGATCACGGCCTGCGCGCCGCGCGCGGCCAGCTGGTCGATCACGCGCTGGTAGACGGCGCGCGAGGCGTCGCGCACCACGCCCGTGCACAGCTCGTCGTAGATGATGCGGTGCACGGCCGCGCGCTCGTCGGCATCGGGCACCAGCACCTGCAGCCCGTGCGCGTCGCGCAAGCGGCCTCGCATGAAGTCCTGCTCCATCGTGAAGGCCGTGCCCAGCAGGCCCACGGTCGCGAAACCCTGCGCGCGGGCGGCCGCCCCTACCGGGTCTGCGATGTGCAGGAACGGCAGGCCGCCCGCCGCCGCGATGCGGTCGGCCAGCTTGTGCATGGTGTTGGTGCACAGCACCACGCAGTCGGCGCCGCCGGCCTGCAGGCGACGCGCCGCGTCTTCCAGGATCAGGGCCGTGTCGTCCCAGCGGCCCGCGTGCTGGGCCGCCTCGATGGGGCCGAAGTCCACGCTCATCATCAGCAGCTGGGCCGAGCGCAGCGGTCCCAGGCGCGCGCGCACCTGCTGGTTGATGAGGCGGTAGTACTCGGCGCTGGACTCCCAGCTCATGCCGCCGATCAGGCCGATGGTGCGCATCTTCGTCGTCTCCGTTGTGGCAAGCCTCGCAGCATGCCAGCGTTTCCGTCGCTTTCGACGATGCCCGCCGCAGCCCCGCCCGCCCATACTGCGGCCCGCACGCCACGACGGAGACACGCCATGGAACTGACCCAGCCCCTGCACAAGGCCTTGCAAGAACGCCCCCGCGCCACGGCCCTGGTCTGCGGCGCGCGGCGCAGCGACTTCGCCACCTTCGTGGACCGCGTGGCGCGGCTGGCCAGCGTGCTGCAGTCGCTGGGCCTGGCGCCCGGCGACCGGGTCGGCATGCTGGGCCTGAACTCGGACCGCTACGTCGAATACCTCTATGCGACCTGGTGGGCCGGCGGCGTCATCAACCCCGTCAACATCCGCTGGAGCCCGCGCGAGGTGGCCTACTCGCTGGACGATTGCGACACGCGCATCCTGCTGGCCGACGGCCACTTCGGCGCCGTGGCGGCGGCCCAGCGCGAGCTGTCCACCAGCCTCAAGACGCTGGTGCATTTCGGCGACGGCCCGGCGCCCGAGGGCATGCACGACGCCGAGGCGCTGATGGCGCACACCGCCCCCATGGCCGACGCGCGCCGCGGCGGCGCCGACCTGGCGGCCGTGATGTACACCGGCGGCACCACCGGCCTGCCCAAGGGCGTGATGCTGTCGCACGGCAACCTCTACGTGAGCCAGCTCTGCACCAACATGGCAGCCGCACGGCCCGACGAGTCGGTGGGCCTGAACATGGCGCCGATGTTCCATGTGGGCGGCACCGGGCTCACGCTGCAGCTCATGATGCGGCTGTGCAAGCAGGTCATCATCCCGGCCTTCGACGAGCTGGCCGTGCTGCAGGCGCTGCAGGCCGAGCGCTGCAGCGAGACCTTCATGGTGCCCACCATGCTCAAGCGGCTCATCGAGCACCCGCGCTTCGCCGAGTTCGACACCAGCAGCCTGCAGCTGGTGCTGTACGGCGCAGCGCCCATCGACGACGCGCTGCTGCTGCAGGCGCTGGACAAGCTGCCACAGGCCCGCTTCTGCCAGCTCTACGGCATGACCGAGCTCTCGCCCGTCATCACCGCGCTGCCGGCCTGGTGCCACGCGAGCGACCAGCCCGCGCACCGGCGCCGCTCGGCCGGCCGGCCCGTGCCGATCGCACAAGTGCGCATCGTCGATGCCGAAGGCCGCCCGGTGCCGAACGGCACGGTGGGCGAGATCGCCGCGCGCGGCCCCATGGTCATGCAGGGCTACTGGAACAAGCCCGGGCAGACGGCCGAGGTGCTGCGCGACGGCTGGATGCACACCGGCGACGGCGGCCGCATGGACGACGACGGCTTCGTCTACGTCGTGGACCGGCTCAAGGACATGGTGGTCACGGGCGGCGAGAACGTGTATTCGGCCGAGGTCGAGAACGCCATCACGCAGCTGCCCCAGGTGTCGATGTGCGCCGTGGTCGGCGTGCCCGACGAGCGCTGGGGCGAGCGCGTGCACGCCGTGGTGGTGCTGCGCGCGGGCGAGGTGCTCACGGCCGACGACCTCATCGCGCACTGCAGGACCCAGATCGCCGGCTACAAATGCCCGCGCAGCGTGGAGTTCGTGGACGCGATCCCGCTGTCGCCGGCCGGCAAGATGCTCAAGTACAAGCTGCGCGAGGCGCACTGGGCCGGGCGCGAACGCCGAGTGGGTTGAACATCCGGCGCGGCACGCGACTTGCGTTGCGCCGTCCGCGCGAATCCCCAGGAAAACCCGCATAGCTCGCGCGCAAGTCTTGTCTATATTTCTTGCATGCAAGATTTTTAGACGCTTGCATGCAAACAAGGAGCATCCCTATGCGCTTTTTCCGTTCCCTCTTTGGCCAGGTCGTGATCGCGCTGTTACTCGGCGCGACGCTGGGCCTGCTGGCCCCCGACTTCGCCATCCAGCTCAAGCCGCTGGGCGACGCATTCATCAAGCTGATCAAGATGATCATCCCGGTGCTGGTGTTCTGCGTGGTGGTGCACGGCATCGCCGGCGCGGGCGACCTGAAGCGCGTGGGCCGCGTCGGCATCAAGGCGCTGATCTACTTCGAGGTGCTGACGACCTTGGCCCTGGCACTCGGGCTGGTGCTGGCCTATGTGTTCCAGCCCGGCGTGGGCATGAACGTGGACCCCAAGGCGCTGGACCCGGCCGCCATGGCCGCCTACGCGAGCAATGCCGAGAAGCTGACCAGCGGCGGCACGGTCGACTTCCTCATGAAGCTGATCCCGACCACCGTGGTCAATGCCTTCGCCACGGGCGACGTGCTGCAGGTGCTGCTGTTCGCCGTGCTGTTCGGCTGCGCGCTGGCGCTGCTGGGCGACATCGGCAAGCCCGTGGCGCAGCTGGTGGACACGCTGTCGCTGGTGCTGTTCAAGATCATGGGCATCATCATCAAGCTGGCGCCGCTGGGCGTGCTGGGCGCCATCGCGTTCACGGTGGGCAAGTACGGCCTGGGCTCGCTCAAGCAGCTGGGCATGCTGGTCGGCCTGTTCTACGTCGCCGTGCTGCTGTTCGTGTTCGTGGTGCTGGGCGCGGTGATGCGCATGTCCGGCTTCAGCCTGATCAAGCTGCTGCGCTACCTGCGCGAGGAGCTGACCATCGTGTTCGCCACCACCTCGTCGGACAGCGTGCTGCCGCAGATCATGGCCAAGCTGCGCCGCATGGGCATCCGCGATTCCACGGTGGGCCTGGTGATCCCCACCGGCTACTCGTTCAACCTCGATGCGTTCTCCATCTACATCACGCTGGCCGCGGTGTTCATCGCGCAGGCCACGAACACGCCGGTCAGCATGTCCGACCTGCTGGCCATCCTGGCCATCGCGCTGGTCACGTCCAAGGGCGCGCACGGCGTGCCGGGCTCGGCCATCGTGGTGCTGGCCGCCACGCTGCAGGCCATCCCTGCGATCCCGGCCATCGGCCTGGTGCTGGTGCTGTCGGTCGACTGGTTCATGGGCATCGCCCGCGCCCTGGGCAACCTGATCGGCAACTGCGTGGCCACCGTAGCCGTGGCCGCCTGGGAGGGCGACATCGACCGCCAGCGCGCCCATGCCGTGCTGAACGGCGAGCCGGTGGAAGACGAAGTGGTGGCGGCCGACCCGGCCGTGCCGTACCCGGGGCCTGCTGCGGCACACTAGGCCACCATGTCTGCCCGCCCCGCCCCCGCCCTGCCCGAAGTGAGCCCCACCGTCATCGCCGAGCGTGTCGTGCAGTCCATCCTGGCGCAAAAGCTCGCCCCCGGCGAGCGGCTCGGCGAACAGGCGCTGGCCGACAACTTCGGCGTGAGCCGCACCATGGTGCGCGAGGCGCTGATGCAGCTGCAGGCGCGCGGCTTCGTCGAGGTGCAGCCCAAGCGCGGCTGGTACGTGGTGCAGCCCTCGGCCGAGGAAGCGCGCGACGCCTTCGCCGCGCGCCGCATCGTCGAGGCCGGCATCCTGGGCACCGAAGGCAAGCCGCTGGCCCAGACCATCCGCGCGCTGCGCCGCCACATCGGCCAGGAGCGCGAAGCCATCGACGGCGCCGACGCCGCCACCCGGGCGTTTTTGCTGGCCGACTTCCACGTCTGCCTGGCGCAGGAGATGGGCCACCGCCTGCTGTGCGATGTGCTGCGCGACCTCACCGCGCGCACCACGCTGGCCGCCACGCTCTACCAGTCGCGCCACGACGCCGGCGAATCCTGCAACGACCACGAGGCCATCGTCGCGGCCATGGAGCGCGGCGACATGGCCGAGGCACGCCAGCGCATGCTGCGGCATATCGGGAATGTGGAGGAAGGCTTGCAGACGGAGCAGGCCGAGCCGTCGCGGGCGGAGCGGCTGCGGGCGACGCTGTCGCCGCTGGCGTTGCCGTAGCGGCCGGGAATGCCGCCAGACCCGAAGCTCGGCACTTGCAAGCTGGCTACACTGCCGTCCATGCATGCGCTGATCGAAACCCACCGCGCTGAATTGCTCGCCTTGGCACACAGGCGCGGCGTCACAGGTGTTCGGGTTTTCGGCTCCATGAGCCGTGACGACGACAGCGACAACAGCGACGTCGATCTGCTGGTGACCCTGGCGCCAAGCACCAGCGCCCTCGCCTTGGGCGGCTTGCTGCTCGATGCGCAGGAACTGCTGGGCCGTCGTGTGGATGTCGTGACCGAGGCGAGCTTGCACCCTGCGCTGCGCGAGCGCGTGATGGCGCTCGCTGTGCCGCTGTGATCCCCAGCCCCGAGTCGGACCGGGTGTTGCTCGCCCACATGCGCGACTGCCTGGACCGGATCCTCGAATACACCAACGCCGAACACGCCCGCTTCGACGGTCCCGGTTGGTGCAAGACGCCGTGATCCGCAATCTGCAGACATTGGCCGAATCGAGCCAGCGCTTGTCAAACCATATCAAAGGCACCGAGCCGCAGATCCCGTGGCGCGAACTCGCCGGGTTCCGCAATGTGATCGTCCATGGCTACCTGGGCGTCGACCTCGGCGCCGTCTGGCTGGTCGTCGAACAAGACTTGCCGACGCTAGCCGCAGCTGTCGACCGCATGGCCACGCACCTGGGCTCTCAGGGCTGAAACGGAGCCGCAGCCATCCTCTCGCTACCGGCGATCCATCTCCGCCATGTAGGCATCCACCACGGGTGTCCATAGCGATGGCTCGACGTGCAGCATGTGGCCATCGCGTCCCGGCGCGGGCTGGAACTCCAAGAATCGTCCCTGGCCCCCCGAGGCCTTGAACGCCTCGAAATCAACAGGACTTTCGGACACGCCGGGCTGCAGGCGCGGCATGAAATCCGGCCACGCAGTCTGCGCCTGCGCACCGACCGTGACCAGGGCGCCCCAGGCCAGCGCCACACAGCATTTGCGAATCATCGGTTCCTCCATGGGCGAGTCGCTGCGCACGACGGGCACCACTGCCCCGCCCATGGCCATCTTAGGTGCGCACACGCCGGCACGGGGGCACCGCCGAAGCTGAGCGGCGCCGATGACATCGAGGGCAGACGAGCCTGTCGCCGTGGGCCCTGCCCTGGAAGCCGCGCCCGGGGGGATGCGCACAAGCCGCGCGAAGCCTATGGTCTTCGCCCCACCGCAGAAGGAGGGCCCCATGCACACGCTTCGTTTCGCCGCGCTGGCGGCGTCCGCCATGGTCCTGTGCGCCGGGGGCGCGCAGGGTGCCACGGTGTCGTCGGTCGCCACCGTGCTGTTGCCCGATGCGTCCACCGCCACGATCGGCCCGGTCACCGCGCCCGCGCCCAACAACGACAACGCCACGTCGACCAGCCCGAACGCCGTCCCCTACAGCGTGTTCTTCAACACGCTCGGCCCGCTGGACGTGGAGTTCGCCACCAGCGATTCGGGCGGCACCACCGAATACCGCTTCGCGCAGAACTTCGTCAACAACACCGGCCAGGCCTGGATCGGGTTCCGCTTCGAGCTGGGCTATGGCGTGGGCGCGGCGTTCACGGCCTCCGGCGCCGATGGGCTGGACTTCGACACGCCCGGGGCCGACCCCGCGTCGCTCGCCTCCCTGTTCCCCGTGCTGCGCCAGCTGGACGACCGCATCGACTGGTCGGGCGGCAGCGTGCCTTCGGTCGGCAGCCTGGCGCTGGAATTCGCGGTGGACGTGCCGGATGGCCTGGCCGCGTTCCATCCCAGCCAGCTCAGCCGCTTCACGTTGCGCCAGACGCCCATCGTCGCGGCCGAGGTGCCCGAGCCGTCTTCGCTGCTGCTGCTCGGCGGCGGCCTGATGGCGCTGGGCCTGCGGCGTCGTAGGGCAGGCTGACACCCCCGCGGCAAGCGGCGCCGGACCACCGCCGGGCCCGGGCCGCTCCTACCGCAGCGTCGGTGAACCGGCGCTCCCGCGCGCACGCTTCCTGGCGCAGACTGTGCCCATGCAATGCCTCACTCCCTTCGACTTCAGCGCCCCCGCGGTCGACGTGGCGCGTGCGCTGATCGGCGCCCTGCTGCTGGTCGATGGCGTTGGCGGCCGCATAGTGGAGACGGAAGCCTACGACGCCACGGAGCCGGCCTCGCACGGCTTCAGCGGCCTATCGGCGCGCAACGCCTCGCTGTTCGGCCCGCCGGGCCATGCCTATGTGTACCGCTCGTACGGCATCCACTGGTGCCTGAACGTCGTCTGCCGCGAGGCCGGCCATGGCGCCGGGGTGCTGATCCGCGCACTGGAGCCCACCGACGGGCTGGATGCGATGCGCTTGCGCCGTGGGCTGGACGACGAGCGGCTGCTGTGCAGCGGGCCCGGCCGCGTCGGCCAGGCGCTGGGCATCACGCGCGCGCACGACGGCCTGCCGCTGGACCGCGCGCCGTTCTCGCTGCAGCCCGCGCCCGTGGCGCCGCGGCTGGCGGTGGGCGTGCGCATCGGCATCTCCAAGGCCGTGGACATGCCCTGGCGCTTTGGCCTGCACGGCTCGCGCCATGTCAGCCGGCGCTTCGCATGACGCGCACGCCGGTGCGCATCGGCACGGCGGGCTGGAGCATTCCGCGCGCGCTGGCCGAGGACTTTCCGGGCGAAGGCAGCCACCTGGCGCGCCATGCCCGCGTGCTGAATTGCGCCGAGATCAACAGCTCGTTCTACCGCAGCCACCGGCCAGAGGTCTATGCGCGCTGGGCCGCGCAGACGCCTGCCGGCTTTCGCTTCGCCGTCAAGCTGCCGCGTCAGATCACGCACGACCAGCGCCTGCGCGCCGCGCGGGCGCCGCTCACGCGCTTCCTCGCGGAAGTGGCCGGGCTGGGCGAGCGCCTAGGCGTGCTGCTGGTGCAGCTGCCGCCCTCGCTGGCGTTCGAAGCCCGGCCGGTGCGCACCTTCTTCGGCCTGCTCGCCGGGCTGTTCGATGGCGCGGTGGTCTGCGAGCCGCGCCATGCCAGCTGGTTCACGCCGGCGGCCGACCGACTGCTGGCGCAGCTGCGCGTGGGGCGCGTGGCGGCCGACCCAGCGCGCTGGCCGGCGGCCGCCGTGCCGGGCGGCTGGCTCGGCCCGGCCGGCGATGGCGCGGGCGCCGTGCTGTACCACCGCTGGCATGGCGCGCCGCGCATGTACTACTCGGCCTATGGCGACGACTGGCTGCAGGCCCGTGCGGCCGAGTTGCGCGGCTGGCCTGCGGCGGCCGAGCGCTGGTGCGTCTTCGACAACACGGCCTGCGGCGCGGCGGCTTCGGATGCGCTGCGCTTGCGGGGCTGCGTGTGACCCCCGCCGCCATCGAAGCCCAGATCTTCGCGCTGCTGGCCACGCGACGGGACGGCGCGACCATCTGCCCCTCGGAGGTGGCGCGTGCCCTGGTGCCGCCAGGCGGCCCCTGGCGCGCGCTGATGCCGCAGGTGCGGCAGGTGGCGCAGAGCCTGGCGGCGCATCAGCGCCTGCGGGTGACGCGGCGCGGCGTGCCGGTGGACGCGACCAGCCCGGGCGGGCCGATCCGGCTGGGGCGGCAAGGCCCGCTCAGCCGCTGAACGCCGCGAGGTTCAGCACATGCGACCGCCCCAGCCACAGCGCGCTGTCCCGGTGGTCGCGCAGATCGTCGCCCGTGTTCGGATGGATGAACACGTCCAGCGCGCCATGGTTCAGCGCGAGCCAGCCCACGACGAACGGGAAATCGGCCGCGGCGATGGCGAGCTGGTAGCTCCACATCGGATGCGGCCCGACCGGCTTCTCATGGAAGCGGCCCATCTGCATGCGGCCCGCCAGTTCGGCCGTGATGGTCTCGCGCAAGTGCCAGGCGTCATCGCGCGTGGCCGCGTCGAAGTAGACATGGGCATGCCAGTCCTGGATCAGCGACGGGGCGCGCAAGCTCATGTTCATCTCTCCCCTCAAGCCGGCACGGCCGGATCGGTCAACAAAAAGTGTCCGCGCGCCACCGTGATCGGCAGCGCAGGCCCGCGGCCCTGCCAGCAGCGCACCTGCACCAGCGCCACGCGGCCTCCCAGGCGCACGACCTCGCAACTGGCGTAGGTGTCTTCGGGCCGGCCGCTGCGCAGGTAGTCGATCGAGAAGTCCACGCACTTCGGAAACTTGGCGCCGCCGATGGCGCGGATCAGGTGCAGCGTGGCCGCGGTCTCGGCGAAGCCGGCCACCACGCCACCGTGCAGGGCGGGCAACTGCGGGTTGCCGATCAGCCGGTGCTGGAACGGCAGGCGAAACACCGGCCTGGCGCCCTGCTCGGCGAGCCGGATGCCCAGGTAGTCGGCGTAGGGGATTGCCACGCCGTCCAGCACCGGCGCATCGCCTGCGGGCACTTGCCAATCGGGCGGCGCGTCGGCCGCTGGCGCGGCGGGATCGGGCGGCGGGCGCTGCCCGGGCGTGGAGAGCATGAAGGCCGCCTGCACGCTGGCAATGGGCTGGTCGCGCTCGGCCTGCCAGACCTCGCCGCGCGCGAAGGCCACGTTGCGCGTGATGCGGTAGCAGTGCGCTTCGCACTGCAGGTCGTGGCCGGGCTCGGCGCGCCGCAGGTAGTCCATGCGCAGGTCCAGTGTGGCGATGGGCGCGCGCTCGCGCAGCGACACGCCGACCGCCAGGCCGCAGCAGGAATCGGCCAGCACGATCAGCGGGCCCGGGTGCAGCAGGCCGCGTGCCGGGTCGCCCAGCCAGTCGGGTCGGTCGGGCAGGCGCATGGCGGCGCGGCCCTCGCCGATAGCGGTGACGGCCAGGCCGATGTCGACCATGTG
Organism: Pseudorhodoferax sp. Leaf267; assembly: GCF_001422405.1. Lineage (GTDB taxonomy): Bacteria > Pseudomonadota > Gammaproteobacteria > Burkholderiales > Burkholderiaceae_C > Pseudorhodoferax. Next base: position 167,081 of record NZ_LMMV01000024.1, on the reverse strand, counting down.
CGGGGCGCGCGCGACGAAGTGGCGCTGCAGGGTGTCCAGGGTGGCTTGCATCGTGCGCACGACCTTACCAGGGCTGCGCCGCGAAACCGCCCCACAGCTCGTTCAGGTCGGCAAAGCGCCACTTGCGGGGGTCTTCGCGCGCCACGATCTTCTCGTCGTCCAGGCGGCCCAGGTCCAGCACCTCGGGCGGCACGCGTGCCTGCGACCTGGTGGAATAGAACACCTTCACGCGCGGGGCGACCAGCGCGTCGGACTGGTCCATGACCACGGCCAGCCGGCCCGAGCTCAGCCGCACCAGCGAGCCCACGGGGTAGATCCCGATGCTTTTGACCAGGGCCTGGAACAGGTGCTTGTCCAGGTGCGCGTCGGTCCACCCGGCCATGCGGCGCAGGGCCTCGGCCGGGTCCCAGGCCTTCTTGTAGGGGCGCTCGGACGTGACGGCGTCGTAGACATCGCAGACGGCCGACATGCGCGCGACGAGGCTGATCTGCGCGCCGGCCAGCCCGTGGGGGTAGCCCGTGCCGTCCATCTTCTCGTGGTGGTGCAGGCAGCCGTCCATGGCGTCGGCGTCGACATCGCCCACGGCGGCCAGCATGGCGTAGCCGCACTCGGGGTGGCCGCGCACGATGGCGAACTCGGCCTCGGTCAGCGCGCCGGGCTTGTTCAGCACCTGGAGCGGCAACCGGGCCTTGCCGATGTCGTGCAGCAGCCCGGCCAGGCCGGCCGCGCGCGTCTGCTCCTCGTCCAGCCCGAGCTGGCGCGCCAGGGCGACCATCAGCGCGCAGACGGCCACAGAATGCATGTAGGTGTAGCCGTCGGCCGTCTTCAGCCGGGCCAGGCTGACCATCGCACCGGGGTTGCGCATGACGGAGTCGCTGATGTCCTCGACCAGGCCGCGAGCCGCCATGCAGTCGTGCACCCGGCCCATGCGCGCCTCGTCGAAGACGGCGGTGATGGCCTGCCTGGCGACCTGGCAGATGCCGGCGGCGTGCTGCAGTTCGTCCTGCATGCTGGTGGGCGCGCGGCGCTGCGCCGCGGGGGCCGGTACAGGCGACGCAGCGGCGGCAACGGCCGGTGGGGCTGGCGCAGCGACGGGCACCGGCTGCACCGGCGCCACGCCGCGCGCCGTGTCGATCCAGACGCCCGTCACCCTGGAAGCCCGCACGCGCGCCAGCTCGTCCGCGCTCTTGAGCACGAAGCCGTTGCGCCAGAACGGATGGTCCATCCAGGCGCCGTCGAAGCGCTCGATGTACATCCCGATGGCCAGCGCATGCACGTCGATTCGCGTGATCATGACGTGCGCCATTCTGGCGGAAACCGCACGATATGCACGCACAAACGCGTGCAGGAATCGCGCGGCGATCGGCTGTCCGTCAGGCCGGCGGCGCCGCAGCCGGGCGGCCCTGGCGCCGCCGCCAGAGCGCCCCCAGCATCAATGCGACGACGGCCGCGTTCAGCAGCACGGCCGTGGCGCTCAGCCACCCGGGCCGGCGCACGGCCTCCAGCAGCTCGATCGGCAGGTAGACGGCGCCGCTCAGCGCTGCCACCACCTCGGCCCAGGCGCGGCCGTGCCACAGGCCGTAGGCCTCGACCAGGCGCAGCGCCACATAGGCGATCACACCCAGCACCAGCAGGCCCACGCGCATGTCCTGCAACCGGTCCACAGCATGGAGCAGCAGATGCGGGACCTTGGCGGCCGGGTTCAAGTGCAGGTGTTCGACCAGCCGCAGCGCGAGCGCGCGCAGGTCGTGGTGCAACAGCAGCAGCACGCCCGATGCCGCGGCCAGCGCGAGCAGGCCCTTGGCGGCTTCGAACACGGCGACGGCGCGCAGCGCGCGGACAGGATGCATGGCGGACCCAGGCGAAGAACGGGCGCCCATTGTGGCAAGCGCCCCGCACGGGCGCGGCGCGTCAGCCGCGCGGGAACGACGGGTCGCGTTTTTCGCGGAAGGCCTGCACGCCCTCGGCGAAGGCCGGGCCGTCCAGCAGCTCGCGCTGGCGCTCGGCCTCGTAGCGCATCTGCGCCACCAGTGGCTGCGTGCCGGCGGATTCGTAGGCGGCGCGGATCTCCCTGGCCGCATGCGCCGGCAGCCGCGCCAGGCGCTGGGCCAGCGCCACGGCCTGGGTGCGCAGATCGGCATCGTCCACGCAGGACCAGATCAGCCCCCACTGCGCGGCCTGCTCGGCCGGCAGCTTCTCGCCCAGCAGCGACATGCCGACGGCACGCGCGCGGCCCACCATGCGCTCCAGGAACCAGGTGGTGCCCAGGTCGGGCACGATGCCCAGCCTGGGCATGAAGGGCAGGTAGAAGTAGGCCGAGCGCGCGGCCAGCACGACGTCGCCCGCCAGCGCGATGCCCACGCCGGCACCGGCCGCCGGGCCGTTCACGGCGCTGACCACCGGGATCGGCAGCGTGCGCAGGTCTTCGATGATGCGGTTGGACAGCGATTCCATGGATGCGTAGCTGCGCTCGCCCAGCGTGCCTTTCGCGTCCGGGTCCTTGCCCATGCTGGACAGGTCGGCGCCCACGCAGAAGGCCTTGCCCGCGCCGGTCAGCACCAGCGCGTGCACATCGGGCTCGTCGCGCAGCTGGGCGAGGCGCGCGCGCAGGGCATGCTGCAGCTCGCGGGCAATCGGGTTGAGCCGCGCGGGAATGTTCAGGCTCAGGATCAGGACGTTGCCGTCGCGTTCTTCGAGCAGGACGTTGTCGGTGGTCATGGATGGTGTTGGAACGGTTGGCATCAGCGCTTGAAGCGCGCCTGGATCTTGCGCAAGAGGCCCACGACGCCGCCCGGCATCACGAACATGAACACGATCAGCACCGCGCCATAGACGGCCCAGGGCGCGGCCTTGGAGACCTTCTCGGCCAGCGAGGGCACGAACATGATGAAGATGGCGCCGAAGATCGCACCATACAGCGTGCCCACGCCGCCCACCACGATGCCCACCAGGAGCGAGATCGACAGGAACAGCGTGAACGAATCGGGCGCGACGAACTGCACCGCGATGGCCGACAGCGCGCCGCCCACGCCCGTGAACGCGGCCGAGACGCCGAAGGTCATGGCCTTGTAGTGGCTGTTGTCCACGCCCATGGCCTCGGCCGCCATGGCGTGGTCGCGGATCGCCCGCATCGCGCGCCCACTGCCGCTTTGCAGCAGGTTGTGCGCGATCACGAACATGACCACCGTGACCAGCAGCGAGAACAGGTAGACCCACTGGTCTTCGCTAAGCGGCAGGCCGAACGGCGCGCCCGGCTTCATGAGCACGATGCCCTGCACGCCGCCCGTCCACTGCTCCAGGTGCTTGTACTTGAGCAGCTGCGGCATGGCCACGCCGAGCGCGAAGGTGGCCAGCGCCAGGTACAGGCCTTCGAGCTTCAACGCGGGCCGGCCGAACAGGTAGCCCACCGTGAGGCAGACCACCGCGGCCGAGGGCACGGTGAGCCAGTACGGCATGCTGGCGTGCTCCATCAGGATGCCCGTGGTGTAGGCGCCGATGGCGTAAAACGCGCCGTGCCCCAGCGAGATCTGGCCGTTGTAGCCGGTCAGAATGTTCAGGCCCAGCAGCGCGATCGCGTACGACAGCACCATGGTGGCCTGGAACAGCTGGTAGCCCTTCAGGAAGAACGTCAGCGCGATGGCGATGAGGATCAGCAGGCTGACCCACACCAGCGTCTTGCGCGAGGCGGCGTCGGCCGGCACGGCGGCCGTGTGCACCGCGGGCGCGGCCATCGGCAGAGAGGTGGCTTGTGTGTTCATGTCGCTCAGACCCGGGTCACGATGGTGCGGCCCATGAGGCCGGAAGGCTTGACGATCAGCACGCCGACGATGAGCACGAGCGCGACCGACAGCTTGAGCTCGGTGCCCACCACGTAGGTGCCGACCAGGTTCTCCAGCACGCCCACGATGAAGCCGCCCAGCACGGCGCCCACGGGGCTGTCGATGCCGCCGATCAGCGCGCCGGCAAAGGCATACAGCAGCACGCCGGTCATCATGTGCGGGTCGAGGAAGACCACGGGCGCGACCATCATGCCGGCCACGGCGCCGATCGCCCCGGCCAGGCCCCAGCCCAGCATGAGCATGCGGCCCACGTTGATGCCGACCAGGCGCGAGGAGGCCGCGTTCTGCGCCGCAGCGCGCATGGCCAGGCCCAGCGGCGTGAAGCGGAAGAAGCTGAACAGCAGCGCCACCACGCACAGCGTGACGAAGATCGCGCCCACCTCGTGCGCCGACATCATGGCGCTGCCGAACCAGGCGTCCGACGGAAACGGGCTGGGGAACTGCTTGATCGTGTAGCCGAACAGCCAGCCCGCCAGGCTGTGGAAGATCACCAGCAGGCCGATGAACACGACGACCACCGACAGCACGGGCTTGTCGTGCATGGGGCGGATCACCGTGAACTCGACCACCGCCGCGAGCACGAAGGACAGCACCACGGTCACCGCGAACGCCGCCCAGTACGGCAGGCCGGCCTGCAGCAGGCTCCAGGCGATGAAGGTGGAGAACATCGCCATCTCGCCCTGGGCGAAGTTGATGTGGTGCGTGGCCTGGTAGATCATGACCAGGGCCAGCGCCACGCTGGCGTAGATGCCGCCGGTGGCCAGGCCGGCCAGCAGTTGGTGGATGAAGGCGTCCATCTCGTCAGTCCCCTAGGTACGCACGGCGCACGGCGTCGTTGCTGCGGATCTCGTCCGAGGGGCCGTGCAGCACGATGCGCCCGGTCTCGATCAGGTAGGCGGTGCCGGCCAGCGCCAGCGCCAGCTTGGCGTTCTGCTCGACCAGCAGGATGGAGACGCGCTCCTCCTGGTTGATGCGCCGCATGATGGCGAAGATGTCTTTCACGATCAGCGGCGCCAGGCCGAACGAGGGCTCGTCCAGCAGCAGCAGCCGGGGCTTGCCCATCAGCGCGCGGCCGATGGCCAGCATCTGCTGCTCGCCGCCCGACAGCGTGCCGGCCTGCTGGGCGTGCCGCTCCTTCAGGCGCGGAAAGTAGTCGTAGACCTTGGCCAGGTCGTCCTCGATGCCGGCGCGGCTCGCGCGGGCATAGCCGCCCAGGCGCAGGTTCTCTTCGGTCGTGAGGCCCAGGAAGGTGCCGCGCCCGTCGGGCACATGGCCCACGCCGGCCTTGGCGATCTGCTCGGTGGCGCGGCCGTCGATGCGCTGGCCCGCCAACGTGATGGTGCCCTGCGTGCTGACCATCATCTGGCACAGCGCGCGCAACGTGGTGGTCTTGCCGGCGCCGTTGGCGCCCAGCAGCGCGACGACCTCGCCGTCACCCACGTCCAGGTCGATGCCCTGCAGCACGCGCGTGGGGCCATAGGCGGCGTGCAGGCCGCGGACTTCGAGCAGCTTGGTCATGCGGTCGCCTCTTCGGTTTCTTCTTCGCCCAGGTAGGCCCGGATCACCTCGGGATGCCGCCGCACCTCGGCCGGCGTGCCCTCGGCGATCTTCTTGCCGAAGTTCAGCGCGACCACCTTGTCGGACACGCCCATCACCAGGCTCATGTGGTGCTCCACCAGCAGCACCGTGACCTTGAGCCGGTCGCGGATGTCGCGGATCAGCGTGCCCAGGCTTTCCAGCTCCTCGTGGTTCAGGCCACAGGCCGGCTCGTCCAGCAGCAGCAACTGCGGCTCGGCGGCCAACGCGCGCGCCAGTTCCACGCGCTTTTGCGTGCCGAACGGCAGGTCGGCCACGGTGCGCTCGGCCACGTCGCCGAGTTGCAGGAAGTCGATCAGTTGGTCGGCCCGCGCACGCGCCTCGGCCTCGATGCGCGCCACGCCGGGCAGCTTGAACGCGTTGCGCAGAAAGCCCGCGTGGTGCTGGCTGTGGCAGCCCACGAGCACGTTGTCCAGCACGGTCATGGTGCGAAACAGCGCCAGGTTCTGGAAGGTGCGGCCGATGCCCAGCCCGGCCATCTTGTGGCGCGGCAGGCTGGCCAGCGGCTGGCCCAGGAACTCGATGCGGCCGGCGTTGAAGGTGTACAGCCGCGACAGGCAGTTGAACAAGGTGCTCTTGCCCGCGCCGTTGGGGCCGATCAGCCCGCAGATCTGGCCGCGCTCCACGTCGAACGACACGCCGTCCAGCGCGACGATGCCGCCGAAGCGCACCGACACGCCTTCGATGCGCAGCAGGGGTTGGGTGGTGGCCATCGCTTACAGCCGTTCCACGATGGTCACGTTGGCCATGCCGCCGCCCTCGCACATGGTCTGCAGGCCGTAGCGCTTGCCGCGCTGGCCCAGCGCATGCACCAGCGTGGTCATGAGCTTGGTGCCGGATGCGCCCAGCGGGTGGCCCAGCGCGATGGCGCCGCCGTTGACGTTGAGGCGTGCCGGGTCGGCGCCCGTGGCTTTCAGCCACGCGAGCGGGATCGGCGCGAAGGCCTCGTTGACCTCGAACAGGTCGATGTCGCTGATGGACATGCCGGCCTTCTTCAGCGCGCGCTGCGTCGCAGGGATGGGCGCCTCCAGCATGATCACGGGGTCGTGGCCCAGCACGCTCATGTGGTGGATGCGCGCCAGGGGCTGCACGCCCAGGGCCTTCAGGCCACGCTCGTTGACCACCATCACGCCGCTGGCGCCGTCGCAGATCTGGCTGGCGCTGGCCGCGGTGCAACGCCCGCCCTCGGCGATGAGCTTGACGGCGGCGATGCTCTCCAAAGTGGCCTCGTAGCGGATGCCTTCGTCGGCCAGGTGCTGCTCGCCCGGCTCGCTGCCATCGGCCATGCGCACGGCGACGGGAATGATCTCGTCCTTGAAGTGGCCGGCCTGCGTGGCGGCGATGGCGCGCTGGTGGCTCAGCAGCGCATAGGCATCCAGGTCGGCCTTCTCCAGCCCATAGTTCTTCGCGATCTGCTCGGCGCCCGTGAACTGGCTGAACTGCACGCCGGGGTAGCGTGCCTGCATGCCGGGGCTCATGTAGGTGCCCAGGCCGGCCTTGGCGGCCAGTGCGCCGGGCGTGCCCATGGGCACGCGCGTCATGCTCTCCACGCCCGCGGCGATCACGATGTCCATGCTGCCGGCCATCACGGCCTGGGCCGCGAAATGCAGGGCCTGTTGCGACGAGCCGCATTGCCGGTCGATCGAGGTGCCGGGCACGGACTCGGGCAGGCGCGACGCCAGCACGGCGTTGCGCGCGATGTTGGTGGACTGCTCGCCGGCCTGGCCCACGCAGCCCAGGATCACGTCCTCGACGAGGGCCGGGTCGGCGCCCGTGCGCGCCACGAGTTCGTTGAGCACCTGCGCGGCCAGGTCGGCGGGGTGCCAGCCGGCCAGCCGGCCGCCGCGGCGGCCCCCTGCCGTGCGTGCGGCGGCGACGATGAATGCTTCTGCCATGGGTGTCTCCTTGCGTTCTGGGCCTTGGGCGGATGTTCGCGGCGGCGCCCTAGCGGGGCGTCGTCGGATCGGACGATTTTGGGAAGACCACGGCGCCGGACGCGCGCAGCACGGCCTGCCGCGCCGCATCGATGCCCAGGCCGGCCAGCACGTCGGCCGCATGCTGGCCCAGGTGCGGCGCCGGGCCGGGGTGGGCGGCGGGCGTGCCGTTGAAGCGCGCGGGCGAGCGCGGCAGGCGCACGCGGCCGAGCGCGCCGTGGTCCACCTCGACCAGCGTGCCGTTGTGCAGCACCTGCGGGTCGGCCAGCACCTCGTGACGCTCGTTCACGCGGCCCACGGGGCAGTTCTGCGCGCGCATGCGCTCCAGCATGGTGGCGGTGTCGAGGGCGGCAGCCTGCGGGTCCAGTTCCTCGCGCAGCGCAGCCGCGTGGCGAAAGCGCCCGTCCACGCTGGCGAAGCGCGGATCCTGCGCCAGCTCGGGCCGGCCAAAGCCGGCGCACAGGGCGGCGAACTCCACGGGCTGCGGGCCGGAGGCGACCGCGTAGCCGTCGCTGGTCTTCCACGGTTTCTGGCTCACGCCGAACTCGGGCGACGGTGGCGGCGCGTCGTCCAGCCACACGTGGTTGTACATGGCGTCGGGCCACTGGAAGGCCACGGCCGCGTCAAGCATGGCCAGCTCCACCCACTGGCCGGCGCCCGTGCGCTCGCGCGCCAGCAGCGCGGCGCAGATGGCCTGCGCGGCCGTGAGCGCGGTGAGCTTGTCGCACAGCGCGGCGGCCAGCACCTGCGGGTCGCCGCTGATCTGGTTGCGGTGCGAGGCGCTGATGCCCGAGACGGCCTGGATCACCGCGTCGTAGGCGCGCTCGCCCGCGTTCGGGCCGGTCTGGCCGAAGCCGCTGATCGACAGGTAGACCAGGCGCGGGTTCAGCTTCAGCAGAGCCTCGTGCCCCAGGCCCAGTCGGTCCATGGCGCCCGGGCGGAAATTCTCGATCAGCACATCGGCGCGCTGCGCCAGCTCGCGCACGATGTCCTGCGCGGCGGGCTGCTTCAGGTCCAGCACCAGCGAACGCTTGCCGCGGTTGGCGGCCAGGAACATGGCCGAGATGTCGGCCTTGCGCGGGCCGATGCGGCGCGAGGTGTCGCCGTCGGGCGATTCGATCTTGACCACGTCGGCGCCCTGGTCGGCCAGCATGCCGGCGGCGATGGGGCCGGACAGCACGGCCGAAAGATCCAGCACGCGAATGCCCTGCAGGGGTCCTGCCATATCGTTGTCTCCTCTCGTAGCAGCCACGCCGCGCGGGCCACGCCGCACTATCGCCGCGGCAAGGCCCCGGGCCCATGGCCGGTTCGTCCATCGGCATTGGCAGAAAGCGCCAACACCGGCTCTTGAAATGCAAAAAGGCCGACCCTAATTCCGACCTGGAAGCGCCGGGGGAACGCTCCCGGTCGCTCCATTCGTTTCATCTTATGGAGGTTTCGCATGTACCGATCACTCTTTCCACGCGACATGGTTGCTGAGATGGATCGCCTGCAACGCGAGATGCAGCAGGCCTTCGATCTGTCTCCCAGCATCCGCGGCTTCGCCCGCAACGGCTATCCGGCCCTGAACGTGGGCAGCACGCCCAGCGCCATCGAGATCTATGCCTTCGCGCCCGGGCTGGACCCGGCCTCGCTGGAGGTGAACCTCGAACGCGGGCTGCTCAGCATCACCGGCGAACGCAAGAGCAGCCTGCCGCAGGCCGACAGCAAGACGGCGGTGCACATCAACGAACGCTTCGCGGGCCGTTTCCGGCGCGCGCTGAGCATGCCGGACGATGCCGACCCCGACGGCGTCGAGGCCCGGCTGCGCGACGGCGTGCTGCACATCACCGTCCGCCGCAAGGCCGCCGCGCAACCGCGCCGCATCACCGTGCAATGAGCATCGCCAGCAAGGAGCAGAACCATGGACAAGCCAACCCGTGAAGTACAGACCGCAGGCAAGGACGCCAGCCCCGCACGCCCGGGCGGCGCGCAGTACACCGACCAGGCCCTGACGCCACCCGTGGACGTGGTGGAGGACGCCGGAGGCATCACCTTGTACGCCGACCTGCCCGGCGTGCCGCGCGACAAGCTGCACCTGGAGGTGGAGGCCGACACGCTGACCATCGAGGCCGAGGCCGCGCTGACCGTTCCGCAGGACCTGGTGTCCAGCCACACCGAAGTGGGCCTGGCGCGCTTTCGCCGCGTGTTCACGTTGAGCAAGGAGCTGGACACCGAGAAGGTGCAGGCCGAACTGGCACACGGCGTGCTCAAGCTGCGCATTCCCAAGGCGGCCCACGCACAGCCGCGCCGCATCGAGGTGCAGGTGCATTGAGCGGCCCACGGCACGGCGGCGCTCACCAGCCGCCGCGCCGCAGCCAGTCGTCCAGCAGCGGCAGGCGGTCGGCGCCCCAGAACATCTCGCCGTCCACGACGAAGGTGGGGGTGCCCCAGACGCCAGCGGCCACGGCCGCGTCGGTCTCGCGCCGCAGCCGCGCCTTGGCGGCCGGCTGCTGCACGGCGGCGGCGATGTCCAGCCGCGCCGGGTCCAGCCCCACGTTGGCGGCGGCCTGCGCCACCTGCTCAGGCGTGTTCGGCGGCGTGGCGCGCACATGGTGCCATTCGAAGATCTCGCGTGCGAAGCGCCGGGCCAGCGCCGGGTCCAGGTCGTGCAGCAGCCAGAAGCCGCGCAGCGCGTTGGCGCTGATGAAGTTGGCCAGGCCGCCGGACTTGAACGGCACATTGAACCAGCGCGCCATGCGCGGCACGTCGCGCTTGTAGTAGTCGCCCTTGAGCGGCACCTCCAGGAAGGGCCGGGTCTGGCCCAGGTGCTCCTGCATGATCCCGCGCATGTAGAACGCGCGCCAGCGCACGCTGCGCCCGTGGCGCGCCGCCAGCTCCTCGATGCGCGTGGACGCGAAGTAGCCGTAGGGCGAGAGGAAGTCGAACCAGAAGTCGATGGGGGCGGCGGGAGCGGCCATCAGAACCCGATCACGTCGCCCACGTTGACGAACTTCTCGCCATCGAAGCGCGTGAGCTGCATGGCGCGGATCACGCGGTAGTCGTCGGGGCTGGTGTTCACGCGGATGCCGGGGATCAGCAGCGGCAGCTCCACGTTCTTCAAATGGCTGGCCTGCTTCATGACGTTCTCGCGCGTGAGCTCGTCGCCGCATTGCCGCAGCACATGCACCATGAGCTGCGTGGCGCTGTAGCCGTTGTAGCAGACGCGGTCGGTCGGGTCGCCATCGGGGTAGTACTGCTTCATGAAGGCCAGGTAGTCCTTCACGCCCTGGTCGTCCTTCCAGCGCGGATCGCTCGGGTCCTTCCAGTAGGTGGCCGAGTAGATGCCGGTGGAGCGCTCGCGTCCGGCCGGCACCATGGTGGTGTTCACGCCCGAGGCCGAGCCGATCAGGTAGTACTGCGGCTTCCAGTCCAGCTCGTGCGACTTGCGGATGGCCTGCAGCGCCTGCTTGGGCAGGCTGATGTTCATGAACACATCGGCGCCCGAGGCCTTGAAGCCCACGATCTGCGAATCCACCGTCGGGTCGGTCGGCTCGTAGGTGGCCTCGGCCACGATCAGGTTGGCCTTGCTGCCCAGGCCGGCCTTGAAGCCGCGCAGGAAGTCGCGGCCGTAGTCGTCGGACTGCGACAGCACGGCGATCTTCGCGTTGGGTTTGGTCTTGAGGATGTGCGTGGCATAGACGGCGCCCTCCACCTCGTAGCCGGCCAGAAAGGCCATGGACCAGGGCGCGTTCCTGGGGTCGATGAAGCGGCTGGCACCCGTGGACAGGAACAGGTGCGGCACCTTCTTCATGTTCATGTACTTCTGGATCGCCGCGTTCGGCGCCGTGCCGAGCTGGTTGAACATCAGCAGCACGTTCTCGGACTCGACCAGCTTGCGCGTCATCTCCACCGTCTTGGGCGGCGAGTAGGCGTCGTCCAGGCTCAGGAAGTTGATCTTGCGGCCGTGGATGCCGCCCTCCTCGTTGATCTTCCTGAAGTAGGCCGCGCTGGTCTTGCCGAACACGCCGAAGGCCGAGGCCGGGCCGCTGTAGGGCACGGTGTGGCCGATGCGGATCTCGGTGTCGCTGGCGCCTACGTCGTATTTCTTATGCGCGCGTGCGGGCACGGCATGCAGCATGGACGTCGAGGCCAGCGTGAACAGGGCGGCGCGGCGGGATAGGCGCATGGTCATTGTCTCCAGGGGTGGGCCGGTCTGCGCCGGCGGTGGAGCGCAATATGGCGCCACGGCGGGCAGCGGCCCATGGCCGAATCGACCAAACCCGTTGGCCGGAACGACCAAGCCACGCCCTCTGCGGGGAAACCCCGATGCCGGTCAGCCGCGCGCCGCGGCCGCCGCGGCCAGGTAGTCGATGAGCTGCGCCAGCGCGCCATGGGCGTCCACCGTGCGGTACAGCATGCCCAGCGGCTCGATCGGCGCGTGCAGGTCCAGGGCGAGCTCGACCACGTCGGCACGGTCGATGCGGTCCAGCACGGTCTGGGGCACGGGTGCCACCACGCCGGGCTCGGCCAGCACCACGGGCAGCAGCGCCGGGGCCAGCACCTGCACCGCATGCGCGCGCGGCGCGGCCGGCTCGCGCGCCCAGGCCGCATCCAGCGCCTGGCGCACCGCGTAGTGCGCCGGCGGCAGGATCCACAGCGAATCGGCCAGGTCGCGCAGCCGCAGCCGCTTGCGGCCCGCGGCCGGGTGCGTGCGACCGGCGATGACCACCATGCGGTCGCTGCGCAGCGGCCTGAATGCGTAGCCCGGCGTGGCCTGCGCCGGCCGGCGCAGCAGCACCAGGTCCAGCGCACCGCCGTGCAGCGCGGCCGTGAGCTGGTCGATGCTGCCCTCGTCGATGGCCAGCCGCAGCCGTGGGAACTGCGCACGCAGCCCGGGCAGTGCCGGCCGCAGCACGCTGGCCAGCGCCGCCACGATGGCGCCCACGCGCAGCGGCGGCGGCTCCTGCGCGCCGAGCATGCCCAGGGCCTCGGTCGTGCCACGCAGCGCATCGATGGCGATGCGCGCATCGCGCGCCAGCAGGCGCCCGGCCTCGGTGATGCGCATGCCGCGCGCATGCCGCTCGAACAACGGCTGGCCCAGCAGGTCCTCCAGCTCGCGCAGCAGCTGCGTGGCAGCGGGCTGGCTGATGTGCACGGCCTCGGCCGCGCGCCGCAGGTTGGAATGCGCGGCCAGCGCATCGACCAGCCGCAAGTGGCGCAGGCGCAGCCGCGCGAGCAGGCGCTCGTGCAGCACGGCGGGCGGTGTCGGCAGGGTACTGGCCATTGATCGGGATTGCCTATCGCTCGATGCGAATCTGATTGGACGCCGATCGTAGCGCGGCCTATTCTCGCCAGCACTTTTCGCCCCGACCGTTCTTCTCGAAAGGATCTCTCCATGCCCCGCCGCCGCCTGCCTTCTACGCGCCAACTGCTGCTGCCCGCCGCCCTGGCCACCCTGTCGCTCTGTGCCGTCGCCCAGACCCGGCCTGCTGCGCCGCCGGCGGCGCAGGCGCTGTACCCGCTGATTGCGCAGAGCTCCCAAGCGATCGAGCACAAGGTCATCGCCTGGCGCCGCGACATCCACCAGCACCCCGAGCTCGGCAACCAGGAAAAGCGCACGGCGGCCCTGGTCGCGGCGCACCTGAAGACGCTGGGCTTCGAGGTGCGCGAAAACGTGGCCGTGACCGGCATCGTCGCCACCCTGAAGGGAGGCCAGCCCGGCCCGGTGGTCGCGCTGCGCGCCGACATGGACGCCCTGCCCGTCAAGGAACAGGTGAACCTGCCCTTCGCTTCCAAGGCCCGTGCCACCTGGGACGGCAAGGAGGTGGACGTGATGCACGCCTGCGGCCATGACGGCCATGTCGCCATCCTGATGGGCGTGGCCGAGGTGCTGGCCGGCATGCGCGACCGCTTGCCCGGCACCGTGAAGCTGCTGTTCCAGCCAGCCGAGGAGAAGCTGCCCAACGGCGAGATCGGCGGCTCGCGCCGCATGCTGGCCGAAGGCGCGTTCGACGCGCCCAGGCCGGAGGTGGTCTTCGGCCTGCACCTGATGTCGGTGGGCAACACCGGCATGATCGGCTACAAGAGCGGGCCCATCCTCGCGGGCTCGGACGCATTCAAGATCGACGTGAAGGGCCGGCAGACGCATGGCTCGCAGCCCTGGGCCGGGGTCGACCCCATCGTGCTGGCCTCGCAGATCGTGGTGGGCCTGCAGACCATCGAGAGCCGGCAGGTCAACGTGACGCAGGAGCCCTCGGTGCTCAGCGTGGGCTCCTTCCACGCCGGCAGCCGCTACAACATCATTCCCGACGAAGCGAAGATGAGCGGCACGCTGCGCACCTACGACGAAGGCATGCGCCAGTTCATCATGAAGCGCATGGGCGAGACCGCCTCGCTGATCGCGCAGAGCGGCGGCGGCACGGCGCACGTGCATTTCGAGGCCGATGGCTACGCCGCCACCGTGAACGACCCCGCGCTGACCGCCAAGATGGCGCCCAGCCTGGCGCGCGTGCCCGGCGCGCGCGCCGAGGTCATCCACAAGAGCACGGGCGGCGAAGACTTCTCGTTCTTCGCGCAGGCCGTGCCGGGCCTGTTCGTGTTCATCGGCGCCACGCCGCCGGGCCAGGATGCATCCAAGGCCGAGCCCAACCACTCGCCGCGCTTCTTCATGGACGAGGCCGCGCTGCTGGTGGGCGTGCGCACGCTGTCGCATCTGACGGTGGACTACATGGCGCAAGCGCGCCCGTAACGCGGCTGCGCAGGGAAAACCCGTGCCAGGCGGGCGACTCGTCGGAACGGACGATGCGGCCCGCGCGCTGGCCGGTGCACGATGCGCGCTGCACCGCATCGCGGGAGGAGACAACATGAAGAACAGCCTCACGGCCATCGCCCTGGCCACCCTGGCACTGGCGGCCGGCGCGCAGACCAGGCCGGCCCCGGTCAAGATCGGCGTGCTCACCGACCTGACCTCCATTTACGCCGCCATCGGCGGCAAGGGCCTGGTGGACGCCACGCGCATGGCGATCGAGGACTTCGGCGGCAGTGTGCTGGGCGCGCCGATCGAGATGGTCTTCGCCGACACGCAGAACAAGGCCGACGTGGCCGCCTCCAAGGCGCGCGAATGGTTCGACACCCAGGGCGTGGACATGGTGACCGACCTGCCCTCCTCCGGCCTGGCGCTGGCGGTGAGCAAGCTGGGCGAGGAGAAGAAGAAGATCGTCATGGTCACCAGCGCCGCCACGTCGGAGCTGACGGGCAAGAGCTGCACGCCCACCACCGTCCACTGGACATACGACACCTACGCGCTGGCGCGCAGCACGGGTGCGGCCACGGTGAAGGCTGGCGGCGACAGTTGGTTCTTCCTCTCGGCCGACTACGCCTTCGGCCAGGCCATGGAGAAAGACACGACGGACGTGGTCAAGGAGCTGGGCGGCAAGGTGCTGGGCAGCGCGCGCCACCCGCTGGGCGCGTCGAACTTCGCGTCCTTCCTGCTGCAGGCGCAGAGCTCCAAGGCCAAGGTCATCGGCCTGGCCAATGGCGGTGGCGACACCATCAATTCCATCAAGGCCGCCAGCCAGTTCGGCATCGTGCAGGGCGGCCAGCAGATGGCGGCGCTGCTGGCCTTCCTGACGGACGTGAAGGCCATTGGCCTGAGGCAGGCCCAGGGCCTGATGCTGACCGAGGCCTTCTACTGGGACCAGGACGACAAGACCCGCGCCTGGTCGCAGCGCTTTTTCAAGCGCAACGGCGTCATGCCCACCATGACCCAGGCCGGCACCTATGGTGCCGTCACGCACTACCTCAACGCCGTGAAGGCCACCGGCACGCGCGACGCCGACAAGGTCATGGCGCAGATGCGCGCCACGCCCATCAACGACTTCATGACCGTGAACGGCAAGCTGCGCGTGGACGGCCGCGTGGTGCGCGACATGCACCTCTACCAGGTCAAGACGCCCGCAGAATCCAAGGGCGAATGGGATCTGTACAAGGTGGTCGGCACCACGCCCGGAGACATGGCGTTCCGACCTCTTTCACAAAGCGAATGCCGTCTGGCGAAGTAAGGAACCCGACATGATCAGCTACGACCTCACCGCGTTCGGCGCCCCGCTGGAGCGCAACGAGCGGCCCACACCCCAGCCCCAGGGCAGCGAGGTGCTGGTGCGCATCCTGGCCGCTGGCGTGTGCCACAGCGACATCCACATCCGCCACGGCTACTACGACATGGGCAACGGCAAGCGGCTGAACATGGGCGAGCGCGGCGCCACGCTGCCGCTGACCATGGGCCACGAGATGGCCGGCGAGATCGTCTCCGCCGGCCCCGACGCGCAGGGCGTGCAGGTGGGCCAGCGCGTGGTGGTCTACCCCTGGCTGGGCTGCGGCCGGTGCAAGGTCTGCGCGCGCGGGCAGGAGAACCTGTGCATCGCCGGCAAGGCCATGGGCGTGTTCGCGCCGGGCGGCTACAGCGACCACATCATCGTGCCGCACGCGCGCTACCTGATCGACATCGGCGACATGGCGCCCGAGCAGGCTGCGCCCTGCGCCTGCTCGGGCCTCACCATGTACAGCGCCATCGGCAAGATCGACCCGGCGGTGCTCAAGGACGAGCACGTGGTGGTGTTCGGCGCCGGCGGCCTGGGGCTGATGGCGGTCGGCCTGCTCAAGGCGCTGGGCAACCCCGGCGCCATCGTGATCGAACCCGATGCGGCCAAGCGCGCGGCGGCGCTGAAGGCCGGCGCCGCGCACGCCATCGACAGTGCAGCGCCCGACCTCATGAAGCTCGTCAAGGCCGCGGCCGGCGGCGCTGTGTGGGCCGCGCTGGACTGCGTGGGCACCGAGCAGACCGTGGGCACGGCCATCGCCATGCTGACCAAGGGCGGGCAACTCGTGCAGGTGGGCCTGTTCGGCGGCAAGATCGAGATCGCCACGCCGTCGATGCCGATGAAGGCGCTGAGCTACCAGGGCTCGTACGTGGGCAACCTGGGCCAGTTGCAGGCGCTGATGGACCTGGCCAAGGCCGGCAAGGTGCCGGCCATTCCCATCGACGCACGGCCGCTGGACCAGGCCGAGGCGGCACTGCAGGACCTGGAGGCGGGCAAGGTGGTGGGGCGGGTGATGCTGCAGCCTGCGAGAAGCTGATTCTCTTCACTCCCTCTCCCCCTGGTAGAGGGTCGGGGTGAGGGCTGGCGGCGCCCATCCTGCCGGCGCCGCGCAGCGGCTGCGCAGCGCGCGCTCAAGCGGTGGATCGCATTCGACCGTCATCGCCGTGGCGATGTACTCCGTTGGTTCTGGCCCGACGCATCGCCCGGCATTCGTCGCTTGCGACGATGCGGTCCACGGCACAGGCCGCCACACTGCCGCATGACCATCCCTACCGAGCTGCTGCAACTCTCCACCCCGCACCCAGGCTGCGTCTGTCTGACATTGAACCGCCCGCAGGCCATGAATGCGTTGTCGCGCGCGCTGCGCCAGGAACTGGCCGACTCCATCGACCAACTCGCCACCGACGCCAGCCTGCGCGTGCTGGTGCTCACGGGTGCCGGCCGCGCCTTCTGCGCCGGGCTGGACCTGCGCGAGATCGACGGCAGTGCGCTGGGCGGCAATGAGGCCGACCCCGTGGCAGCGCTGCTGCGCTTTCCGCGGCCCGTGATCGGCGCCATCAACGGCGCGGCGATCACGGGCGGGTTGGAACTGGCGCTGGCCTGCGACGTGCTGATCGCCTCGACCGAGGCGCGCTTTGCCGACACCCATGCGCGCGTGGGCGTGATCCCGGGCTGGGGCCTGTCGCAGAAGCTGCCTCGGCTGATCGGCATCGCGCGTGCCAAGGAGATGGCGTTCAGCGGCAACTTCGTGGGCGCCGAGCAGGCCGAGCGCTGGGGGCTTGTCAACCGCGTGGTCGCACCCGAAGAACTGCTGCCGCAGACCTTCGCGCTGGCTGCCGACATGGCCGGCGCGCTGCCCGACATGGTGCTGGCCTACAAGCAACTCATCGACGAGGGCTTCGCGGGCACGCTGGGCGATGGGCTGGTCATGGAGCGGGCGCGCTCGCGCGACTGGGCCGCGGTGCTGACGGCCGATGCCCTGCGGGCGCGCGGGGCTGCGGTACAGGCGCGCGGACGCACGCAGGCGCCTTGACACCCGCGCGACAGGTTCGTCCGTTCGGACGATGACACCGCCCCCCGCCCCGGCTACGCTGCCCGCCTGATCCATCGCACCGCTCCAACCGCGAGCCTCACACCATGTCCGACGCATACATCATCGACACCTGCCGCACGCCGCGCGGCATCGGCAAGCAGGGCAAGGGCGCCCTGGCCGACCTGCATCCGCAGCACCTGGCCGCCACCGTGCTCAAGGCCCTGGCCGAGCGCAACCAGCTCGACACGCGCGAGGTGGACGACGTGATCTGGGGCACTTCGACCCAGCGCGGCAAGCAGGGCATGGACATGGCGCGCATGGCGCTGCTGGACGCCGGCTACAGCCACCTGGCCAGCGGCGTGACGCTGGACCGCTTCTGCGGCTCGGGCATCACCTCGGTGAACCTGGCGGCGGCCACCGTGGCCGCCGGCTTCGAAGACCTGGTCATTGCGGGTGGCTGCGAAATGATGAGCTACACCGCCACGCTGGCCGACCCGACCTCGCCCAACATGATGGACGCCGGCAACCTGCACCTGCGCCGCACGGTGCCGCAGTCCCACCAGGGCGTGTGCGCCGATGCCATCGCCACGCTGGAAGGCATCCCGCGCAGCGCGCTGGACGAGCTGGCCTACCTGAGCCAGCAGCGCGCGGCTGCCGCCATCGAGGGCGGGCACTTCCAGCGCAGCCTGGTGCCCGTCTACCGCGAAGACGGCAGCCTGGCGCTGGACCGCGAGGAGTTCCCGCGCCCGCAGACCACTTTGGCCGGCCTGGCTTCGCTCAAGCCAGCCTTCGAGCAAATGGCCGAGCGCGTGCTGGACGAGCAGGGCAACACCTATGCCGGCCTGATCCGCCAGGTCTTCCCCGAGCTCAAGATCCATTACGTGCACCACGCCGGCAACAGCTCGGGCGTGGTCGACGGGGCTGGCGCCCTGCTGCTGGCCTCTGGCGCCTATGCCAGGAAGCGTGGCCTCAAGCCCCGCGCGCGCATCGTGGCCATGGCCAACATGGGCGACAGCGCCACGCTGATGCTCAACGCTCCGGTGCCGGCTGCGCGCAAGGTGCTGGCCAAGGCCGGCCTGACAGTGGACGACATCGACCTGTGGGAGATCAACGAGGCCTTCGCCGTGGTGGCCGAGAAGTTCATCCGCGACCTGAAGCTCGACCGCGCCAAGGTCAACGTGAACGGCGGCGCCATGGCGCTGGGCCACCCCATCGGCGCCACGGGCTCGCTGCTGATCGGCACGCTGCTGGACGAGCTGGAGCGGCGCGACCTGAAGCGCGGCCTGGTCACCATGTGCGCGGCCGGCGGCATGGCTCCGGCCATCATCATCGAGCGCGTGTAGCCGCGGCTGCCGGGCCGCCATGATCGACCTGCACTACTGGCCCACGCCCAACGGCTGGAAGGTCAGCATCTTGCTGGAGGAATGCGGCCTGCCCTACCGCGTGCTGCCCGTGAACATCGGCGCGGGCGCGCAGTTCACGCCCGAGTTCCTGGCGATCAGCCCGAACAACCGCATCCCGGCCATCGTGGACCATGCGCCAGCAGGCGGTGGCGCGTCGCTGGCGCTGTTCGAGAGCGGCGCCATCCTGCAGTACCTGGCCGAGAAGGCCGGCCGCTTCCTGCCCACCGAGCTGGCGGCGCGCTATGGCGTGCTGCAGTGGCTGGCCTGGCAGGTCGGCGGGCTCGGCCCCATGGCCGGGCAGAACGGCCACTTCCTGCTGTACGCGCCCGAGAAGATCCCCTACGCCATCGACCGCTACGGCGCCGAGGTGCGGCGCCTGTACGGCGTGCTCGACCGGCAACTCGCGCACACCGGCGCCTGCATCGCGGGCGACTACTCCATCGCCGACATCGCCACCTTCCCCTGGGTCATGACGCACAAGGCGCAGCAGCTCAGCCTGGACGACTGGCCGCATGTGAAGCGCTGGTATGCCGAGCTGCGCGCCCGGCCGCAGGTGCAGGCGGGCCTGGCTGTGGGCAAGGCGCTGCGCCGACCAGCCGGCCCCATGGACGAAGAGACACGCCGCCACCTGTTCCGCGGCACGTCCGCAGCACCACAAGATTGAAGCCATGCCCACCCTCGAATTCTTTTTCGACATCTCCAGCCCCTGGACCTACCTGGCCTTTCACAACATCCAGCCGCTGGCGCAGGAATGCGGCGCCACCATCCGCTGGCGGCCGTTCATGGTCGGCGGCGTGTTCAACACCGTGAACCCCACGGTCTATGAGTCGCGCAGCAAGCCGGTGCCGGCCAAGCAGGCCTACCTGGGCAAGAGCCTGAAGGACTGGGCGCGCTGGACGGGTGTAGAAGTCAACTTTCCACCCACGGTGTTCCCGGTCAACAGCGTGAAGGTCATGCGCGGCTGCCTGGTGGCCGATGCACAGGGCCAGCTGCCCGCGTTCGCACGCGCGGCCTTCGAGGCCTACTGGCAGGGCGACCAGGACATTGCGCAGGACGACGTGGTGCGGCAGATCTGTGCGCGCGCCGACATGGACGCCGATGCGCTGCTGCAGGCCATCGGCGAGCAGGCCATCAAGGACGCGCTGCGCGCCAACACCGAAGACCTGATCGCGCGCGGCGGCTTCGGCTCGCCCACCATCTTCGTGGGCGGTGGCGACATGTACTTCGGCAACGACCACTTGCCGCTAGTGCGGGCCGCGCTGCTGCGGCCTTAGCGCTGCCGGCGCAGCAACGGCGTATCGTCCAGGGCATGAACACTCTCCGCCCCCTTCTCTCCCTGGCCGCAGGCGTCGCCCTGGTCGCCGCATTCACCGCCAACGCCGCCGAGCTGTCCCCTGCCGCGGCGGCCCAGCATGCACAGGCCAGCTACCGCGAGTATTTCGACCTGCTGGCGCTGCCCAACGACGCGATCGTGCCGGCCGACGTGCGCAAGAACGTCGAGTTCCTGGAGGCATCCTTCAAGAAGCGCGGCTTCACCACGCAGCAACTGCCCAACGACGGCAAGCCCATGCTGTTCGCCGAACTGCCTGGCGCCGATCCGCAACGCAAGACCATCCTGTTCTACATGCACCTGGACGGCCAGCCCGTGATCCCCGCGCAGTGGGCGCAGAAGAGCCCGTGGGTACCGGTGCTCAAGCGACGCACGGCCCAGGGCGGCTGGGAAGAGATCGACGCGGCGCCGCTGTTCAGCGGCCCGGTGGACCCGGAATGGCGCGTGTTCGGCCGCTCTTCGGCGGACGACAAGGCGCCGATCATGATGTTCCTGGCCGCCATCGACGCGCTCAAGGCCAACGGCGCCGCACTGGGTGTCAACGTCAAGGTCGTGCTCGACAGCGAGGAAGAGAAGGGCTCGCCCTCGATCGGCAAGGTGATGGCGGCGCACCGAGATCTGCTGCGCGCCGATGCCATCGTCATCCACGATGGGCCCATGCATGCCACCAACCGCCCCACGCTGGTCTTCGGCAACCGTGGCGCGGCCAAGGCCATGCTCACGGTGTATGGCGCCAAGGTGCCGCTGCACAGCGGCCACTACGGCAATTACTCGCCCAACCCGGCCCAGCGCCTGGCCACGCTGCTGGCCTCGATGAAGGACGAGCAGGGCCGCGTCACGGTGCGCGGCTACTACGACCAGGTCAAGCTCGGCGACGCCGAACGCAAGATCATGGCGGCCGTGCCCGACGACGAAGCCGCCTTGCAGCGGCGCCTGGGTATCGCCAAGCCCGACCGGGTGGGCGCCAACTACCAGGAGGCCATGCAGTACCCGTCGCTGAACGTGCGGGGCATGGCGTCGGCCGCCGTGGGCGACAAGGTGGCCAACATCGTGCCCGACACCGCGGTGGCCGAGCTCGACCTGCGCACCACGCCGGACTCCGACGCCAAATACCTCGGCAAGCTCATCGAAGCCCACATCCAGGCCCAGGGCTACCACCTGGTGCCGGGCGCGCCGACCGACGAGGACCGCAGCCGGTACGAGAAGCTCGCGACCTTCAGCTACCAGAGCGAAGGTGGCAACGCCGCCGGCACCCCGATCGACTCGGCCGTCGGCCAGTGGGCCTACCAGGCGATGGTGGCGGCCTTCGGCACGCAGCCAGAGCCGGTGCGGATCCGCATGATGGGCGGCACCGTGCCCACGGCGCAGATCGTGGAAGCCCTGCGCGTGCCGTTCGCCATCGTGCCGCTGGTCAACGCCGACAACAACCAGCATGCAAGCAACGAGAACATGCGCATGGGCAATTACGTGGACGGCATCCGCACCATCTACAGCCTGATCACGCGGCCCTTCTGACGGGCGACGGGCAGGGCCTGCGAGCCGGCACTCGGCGTTTTATCTGACTGCCGGCAGCCACGCGGCGCGGTATGGTTTCGCATGGCCTACACCGCTCCCCCCTCCACCACCGACCTCCCTCCATCGCAAACGGCAGTGCCCGGCGCGGGCGTGCCACGCGTCCCGGCGCCACCCGCTCCCAGCCTGGAGCACCGGGCCCGCGTGTGGATCAGAGACAACCCGATGAGCGCTGCCGTGCTGGCGCTGGTCGCGGGATCGATCGTGACGCAAGGCGCCCTGGTGCTGTCGAGCCGCCCGCCCCGGGTGCAGGCCCAGCGGCCCCCGCGCGTGCGCGCCGAGCGCGTGCGCCGCCCGAGCATGCCCTGGCTGGCGGCGCTGGTGCAGCTGGCCACGGCCGATCGCGCGACCCAGGCGGCGGCCGTGACGCAGGCAGCGCAGGAGGTGAAGGAGCGGTCAGGCCTCGAGCAGGCCTTGCAGGAAGCCGCCACGCTCTGGCACTCGCGCCAGCGCATCGCCAAGGACTCGCAGCACGCCGTGGCCGACACCGCCAAAGCCCTGCGCAGCGCGGCCGGCGACCTGGCCGACGAGGCATCGTCACGCCTGCGCGCCGATGCCCAGGCCGCGGCGGGCCTGGTGCACAAGGCCGGTGCCCAGGCGCTGGTGCAGGTCAGGCGTTCGGCAGCCGAGCACCCGCTCGGCACCATCGCCGCGGCAGCCGGCATTGCCTTTGCCTTGACGCTGCTGAGCGGGCGCCGCTGACCCGTTGGACGGTGGCCCGGGCCTGGCGCATCAGCGCGGCGCCATGCGGATGGCGCCGTCCAGCCGCACGCACTCGCCGTTGAAGTAGCCGTTCGTGATCATGGTTTCGGCCAGCTGCGCGTATTCGTCCGGGTTGCCCAGGCGCTTGGGGAATGGCACGGAAGCGGCCAGCCCCGCCTTCACGTTCTCGGGCGCGCCCTGCAGCAGCGGCGTGTTGAAGATGCCCGGCAGGATGGTGTTCACGCGGATGCCCTCGCCCATCAGATCGCGCGCGATCGGCAGCGTCATGCCGACGATGCCGCCCTTGCTGGCCGAGTAGCTGGCCTGGCCCATCTGGCCGTCCACGGCCGCCACCGAGGCGGTGTTGACGATGGCGCCGCGCTCGCCGGAGTTGTCGGCGTCCTTGAGTGGCTCCAGCGTCAGCATGCCGGCCGCGCTCTTGGCGATGCAGCGGAAGGTGCCGACCAGGTTGATTTGGATCACGCGGTCGAAATTGGCCAGCGGGAAGTGCCGGATCTCGCCCGTGGTCTTGTCGCGGCTGGCGGTCTTGACCGCCCCGCCGACGCCGGCACAGTTCACGAGGATGCGCTCCTGGCCGTGCGCCGCGCGCGCTTTGGCAAAGGCGGCATCGACCTGCTCTTCGCTGGTGATGTCGACCTTGCAGAACACGCCGCCGATCTCCCGGGCCAGGGCTTCGCCCTTCTCGGCGTTGAAGTCGAACAGCGCGACCTTCACGCCGGACTTGGCCAGGCGGCGCGCGGTGGCGGCGCCCAGGCCCGAGGCGCCACCGGTGACGACGGCGGCGATGCTGGAATCGAGTTGCATGGAATCTCTCTCTGGGGGGTGATGAGGGGTGGGGAAATCAGAGCGGGTAGTAGCGCTCGCCGCTGGCGGCCATCTCGCGCATGCGCGGCGTGGCCACGTAGGCCGGGCCCAGCGCGGCGTGCTTGTCGCTGAGCGCGACGACATGCTGCAGGCCCAGCCAGTCGGCGTACTTGAGCGCGCCGCCCGCATGGGCCGGGAAGCCGATGCCCAGCAGCAGCGCCATGTCGAGCTCGGCCGGCGTGGCGACCACACCCTCTTCCAGCGCGTGCGCGGCCTCCACCAGCAGGGGCAGCATCATGCGTTCGACGATCTCGGCGTCGCTGAACGTGCGGCGGCCCTGCGGCTGCAGCGTGGCGACGAGCGCATGGGCAGCGGGGTCGGCCGACTTGCGCGGCTTGCCCGCAGGGTCGTTCTCGTAGCGGTAGAAGCCCGCGCCGGTCTTCTGGCCGTAGCGCTGGTGCGCCACCATCAGCGCGATGGCGTTGCGCGCGATGGGCCGGATGCGCTGCGGGTAGCCGGCGGCGATCACGTCGAACACGTGCGCGCCCACATCCATGCCCACCACGTCCTGCAGGTAGGCCGGGCCCATGGGCCAGCCAAAGGCTTCCATCGCGCGGTCCACCGCCTCGAAGTCGGCGCCATCGGCCAGCAGCTGCACGAAGGCATTCACATACGGCGTGAGGATGCGGTTGACCACGAAGCCCGGGCCGTCCTTCACCACGATGGGCGTCTTGCCCATGGCCAGCGCGTAGCCCACGGCCGTGGCCACGGCCGCGTCGCTGGTCTGGCTGCCCTGGATCACCTCGACCAGCGGCATCACGGGCACGGGGTTGAAGAAATGCATGCCGACGAAGTTTTCGGGCCGCGCCAGCGGCTGGGCGATGTCGTCGATGCGCAGGCTGGAGGTGTTGGATGCGATCACCGTATCGGCCCGCACCGACGCTTCGAGCGCGGCCAGCACCTTGCGCTTGACGTCCAGGTTCTCGACGATGGCCTCGATCACGCAATCCACGTCGTCGAAGCCGGCCTCGTCCAGCTGCGGCCGGATGCTGGCGCGGATGGCCTCGGCCTTCCCGGGCGTGAGGCGGCCGCTCTTGAGCTGCCTGGCCAACTGCTTGCCGGCCTCGGCCATGCCCAGGTCGAGCGCGCCCTGGGCGATGTCCTTCATGCGCACGGGCGTGCCGCGCAGCGCGCTGGTCACGGCGATGCCGCCGCCCATGGTGCCGGCCCCCAGAACTGCGCCCTGCCGCACGGGGCGGGCCGCGCGCGCATGGCGCTTGTAGAGCTTCTTCAATGCCTGGTCGTTCAGGAAAGCCTGCACCAGCGAGGCCGCGGCCTGCGTCTTGGCCACGCGGCCGAAGGCGGCGGATTCCAGGTCCAGCGCGCCAGCCCGGTCGCGCGTGGCCCCCGCAGCCATCATCTCCAGGGCCGTGACAGCCGCCGGCTGGTGCCTGGCCGTGCGCGCCAGCGGTGCGCGTGCGGCCTCGGCGATGGCGCCGGCCTCGGCGGCCGACAGCGCGGTGGCCGCGCGCTTGCGCATCTGCGCGCCCTGCCAGTCCACCTCGCCGCGCACGGCGCGCTGCAGCAGCGCCAGCGCGCGTTCGCGCAGCTCGGCCAGCGGCGCCACCTCGTCCACCACGCCGGCCGCCAGTGCCCCCGGCGCCCTGGCGGGCTTGCCGCTGGCCACCCACTCGATCGCCGTGGCCAGGCCCGCCACGCGGGCCAGCCGCACGGTGCCGCCGAAGCCGGGGAACAGGCCGAGCTTGACCTCGGGCACGCCGACCTGGGCCGTGTCGGCCATCACGCGCAGCGGCGCCAGCAGCGCCAACTCCAGCCCGCCGCCGAGCGCAAAGCCGTTGATGGCGACCACGCTGGGCACGGCCAGGTCCTCGAAGCGGTTGAGCATGTCGTTGCTCGCGCGCACGCCGCTGGCGATGGCCTCGGCGCTCTGCTGGAACTTCCTGCCGAACTCGGTGATGTCCGCGCCGACGATGAACACGTCCTTGGCGCTGGTGACGAGCACGCCGCGCACATCGGGCGCGTCCGCGATCAGCGCCGTCGCCTGGCGGAATTCATCGACCGTGCGCGCGTCCAGCTTGTTGATGGCCTCGCCGGTGCGGTCGAAGCGCAACTCGACCAGGCCGTCTGCCAGCGGCAGGACCTGGATGCTGTGGCCTTGGAACAAGGGGCTCTCCTCATGGCCGGCGGAGTGCCGGGTGTGGAGAAAAGTCTAGGCAAGGCCGCAGGAGCCGGCCATCGTCCGAACAGACGAAATCGGCGGGGCGCTGCGCTGGGCCGCGCCACGAAAAAAGGCCGGTCCAAAGACCGGCCTTTCCAGATGGCCACCCACGTGGCGGCCAAAGCGCAGCGCGCTCAGTGGTGCGCCACCGGACCCTTGCGCGCAGCCAGGGCCTTGCCGATAGCCAGCACCAGCAGCGCGCCGGCAATGTGGGCCGTCCAGTACAGGGTGTTGGAGATCACGGCCTGGCCGTTGGCGTCCATGGTGCCCAGCTTGGGCATGAACAGCCACTTGTCGGGGTGCACGAAGGCCGGGTCGGTGACCAGCATGCCGCCGGCGATCCAGCCCAGCAGCATGCCGCCCAGCGTGATGATCAGCGGGTAGCGCTCCATGAGCTTGATCACCAGTTGGCTGCCCCAGACGATGATGGGGATGGAGATCAGCAGGCCCAGCACGACCAGCAGGAACGAGTGCTCGCCCGCGTTCTGCGCGGCGCCGGCGATGGCGATGACGTTGTCCACGCTCATCACCAGGTCGGCCACGATGATGGTCTTGATGGCCGCGAACAGCTTGTCGCTGCCCTGGATGTCGCCATGGGCATCTTCGTCGGGCGCCAGCAGCTTCACACCGATCCACACCAGCAGCACGGCACCGATGAACTTGAGGAACGGCACGGCCAGCAGCGTCATCGCGAAAGCGATCAGGATCACACGCAGCACGATGGCACCGGCCGTGCCCCAGATGATGCCCTTGGTGCGCTGGGCGGGCGGCAGCTTGCGGCAAGCCAGGGCGATCACCACGGCGTTGTCGCCACCCAACAGAATGTCGATGATGATGATCTGCCCTAGCGCAATCCAGAAGGCGGGCGAAGTCAAAAAGTCCATAGTTCCTCGGTATTTGGGGCCAGATGCGGGCCGATTCGGGTGCGAACTGTAGCTGAGAGGAAGCTGACTGCACACCCGCATCTGCCGCAGCCAACCAGCTCTTGCTGCGCCCGCACAAATGCGCTAGGGCCCTTGTGCTCAGGCCCGCACGCGCACCAGTCCCTCTTGCGCGACCGATGCCACCAGCTGCCCGTCGTGGCTGAACAGGCTGCCGCGGCAAAAACCCCGCGATCCGTAAGCCGATGGCGAGTCGGCTTCGTACAACAGCCAGTCGTCGCAACGGAAGTCGCGGTGGAACCACATGGCATGGTCCAGGCTCACGCCCTGCACCTTGGGGTTGCGGAAATCCAGGCCGTGCGGCTGCATGGCCACGCCCAGCAGGCTGTAGTCGGAGGCATAGGCCAGCATGGCCTGGTGCAGCAGCGGGTCGTCGGGCAGGCGGTCCACGGTGCGCAGCCAGGTCTGCGCCGCCGGCGCCCAGGTCGAGCGGCCCAGCGGCGGGCGCCCGTCGGCGAAGCGGAAATCGATCGGCAGCGACAGCGGCTGGTGCGTCTGCTCCTGCAGCGTGTCGGGCCCGGGCACGGCGGGCATCGCGCGCTGGTGCTCCACGCCGGCCTCGCGCCGGTGGAACGAGGCCGACATCGTGAAGATCGCCTCGCCATGCTGGACGGCGACCACGCGGCGCGTGGTGAAGCTGCCGCCGTCGCGGATGCGCTCCACGTCGTAGACGATGGGCGCCTTCTTGTCACCCGCGCGCAGGAAGTAGCCGTGCAGCGAATGCGCGGCATGCGCGTCCACCGTGCGGGCCGCGGCCATCAGGGCCTGGCCCAGCACCTGGCCGCCGAACACGGCCGGGGCACCGATGTCGCTGCTGGTGCCGCGAAACAGGTTCTTCTCCAGCTGCTCCAGGCGGAGTTGCTCGACCAGCGCATGCAGCGCCTCGCGGCGGCTCGAGCGGACCTCGGGCGCTTGGGCGCTGTCGTTCTTCAAGTGCATGCTGGCAGGTCTTCCATCGAGAAAAGCAAGGGCGCCAGGGCGGTGGGGCCGCCCCTGGTGCCGTGTTCGACGCGCGGCAGTTTAAGCCGCAGAATCCGGCACGCCGATCGTCGGAAGCGACGGTACAACCAGCACCGCCCCCGACCCCGATGCCGGCTGCGCCCCAGGAGACAAGCCTTCGGCCGATTGCCGCCGACACTCTCGCCGCCCCTGCGCACCGTAGCAGCCCGTCCGACCCTCCATGTCCGCGATGTCGCCCACCGTCCCCCGCATCTTCGAAGCCAAGCTCAGCCCACCCTCGGTGGCCCACACCCAGGTGCTGCGCACCGCCATCGGCGACGCGATCGCCGGCACGGCAGCGCGCCTGGTGCTGGTGCGCGCGCCGGCCGGCTTCGGCAAGACCACGGCCATGGCGCAGGCGCTGCAGCGCCTGGACGCGCAGGGCACGGCCACGGCCTGGCTCACGCTGGACCGGGCCGACAACGACATGTCGCGCTTCGTCATCTGCCTGAGCGAGGCCGTGCTGCGCCTGGGGCTGGAGGCCCCGCGCGGCAACGCGCCGTTCGACGCCGTGGCCGCACTGGCCGCGCACGAGGCGCCCTTCGCCTTGTTCCTGGACGAGTTCGAGGTGGTGCACGAGCCCGCCGTGCTGGGCCTGGTGCGCGAGATCGTGGAGCACATGCCGCGCGGCGGCCGGCTCGTGATCGGCTCGCGCAGCCTGCCCGACCTGGGCCTGGGCCGGCTGCGCGCGCGCGGCCAGCTGCTGGAGATCGACACCGACCGCCTGCGCTTCAGCCTGGAGGAGACCGGCGCCTTCCTGGGCCAGCGCGCCATGCCTGCGCTGTCGGCCGAGCGGCTGGACCAGCTGCACCGCAAGACCGAGGGCTGGGTGGCGGCGATCTGGCTGGCGTCCATGGCGCTGGAGCGGCCCGGCGTCGCGGTCGATTTCGTGGAGCGCTTCTCGGGCTCGGACCGGGCCGTCGCCGAATACCTGGCCGAAGACGTGCTGGCGCACCAGCCCGGCGCGATCCGCGACTTCCTGCTGCGCACCAGCATCCTGCGCCAGGTCAATGCCTCGGTCTGCCATGCACTGCACCCGCATGGCGACAGCGCTGCCATCCTGGAGCAGCTGGCCGCCTCCAACCTGTTCCTCACGCCCATCGCCGGCCAGGGGGACGGCGAGGCGCACTGGCGCTACCACAGCCTGTTCGCCGACTTCCTGCGCGCGCAGCTGGCGCGCGAGCGGCCCGACGAGCTGGCGCGGCTGCACCTGGCCGCCTCGGGCTGGTACGAGGCCCAGGGCCGGCCCGTGCCGGCCATCGACCATGCCATCGAAGGCGGCGACCACCCGCTGGCGCTCACCCTGCTCGACACCTGGGCCGAGCATTTCCTGGAGCAGGGCCGCATGCGCATGCTGGCGCGCTGGTTCGCCGCCATCCCCGACGCACAGCTGCGCCAGCACCCGTTCCTGCAGCTCATCGCGCTGTGGGCCGAGTGCTTCACGCACGGCCCCTGGGACGCCATGCGCCGCCTGGAGGCGTCGGACTGCGTGAACAGCCCCATCCCCGAGGTACGCGCCTGCGCCCAGACGCTGTACCCGCTGCTGTGGGCCATGCAGGACCGCTACGACGAGGCCTACGAGGCGGGCCGGGCCTGCCTCTCCCGCCTGCCCACGGGCCTGGCCTTCGCCGACGGCGCGCTGCTCAACGCCATGGCCAACATCCTGTCGGTGATGGGCGACCGCCACGCCTCGCAGCGCCTGCTGGACGCCGCACGCAGCCAGCAGGGCCAGGGCGACCGCACCTTCAACCGCATGTACACCGAGTCCTGCGAGGGCATGCTGGACCTGCAGGCCGGCCGGCTGCGCCAGGCCACGGCGCGCTTTCGGATCGCGGTGGACTCCACGCATGCCGTCACCTACAACCACAGCCACGGAAATGCCTGGGCCGGCGTGCTGTACACCGGCGTGGTCTACGAGGCCAACCAGATGCTCAAGGCCGAGCACCTGCTCAACGTGTACCTGCCACTGGCACGCGACGTGGGCCTGCCCGACCACATGATCCTGTCGCACGTGATGCGCTCGCGCATCGCCTTCCATGCGGGTGACATCGACGCGGCGCTGCAGGCGCTGACCGAGCTCGAATACCTGGGCCATGCGCGCCAGCTGCCGCGCGTGGTGGCCGGCGCCAAGCTGGAGCGCTCGCGCATGCTGCTGCTGCAGGGCAACGGCCCGGCCGCGCGCGACGAACTGCTGCGCGCCGACGACCCCGTGCTGTGGGAACGCGAGCGCCGCCAGCGCCTGCCCGCGCACGACCTGGACTACCTGGCCCTGGCCAAGGCGCGCTGGGAGATCGCCTTCGGCGACCCGCGCGCTGCCCTTGCCGTGCTGGACGCCGAGCTGCACGCCGCCACCGCCGCCGCGCGCGAGCGCCGCGCGCTCAAGCTCAGGGTGCTGCGCGCGCTGGCACTGCAGCGTGCGGGCGACCTGACGGCCGCCGTGGCCGAGATCGGCGCGGTGCTGCAGACGGCCAGCCAGGAAGGCTTCATGCGTTTGATCCTGGACGAAGGCGCGGGCGTGGGCCGGCTGCTGCAGCGCTACGCCGCAGCCGCACAGGAAGCACCCGCCGGCCGCGGCGACCCGATCCTGGCCGAATACCTGCAGCGCCTGCTGCATGCCGCCGGCCCGCTGGCCGCGCCCGAGGCCGATGCGCCTGCGACTGGCGGCACCGAGGAGCCCCTCACGCGCAAGGAGATCCGCGTGTTGCAGTTGCTGGCCGAGGGCTACTCGAACAGCGCGATGGCCGAGAAGCTGTTCGTCTCGGACAGCACGGTGCGCACGCATCTGCGCAACATCAACATGAAGCTCGATGCCAAGAGCCGCACGCAGGCGGTGGCGATTGCGCGCAAGCTGGGCGTGATCCGCTGAGGGGCCGGCGGCACCGCATGTGCCGCCCCTGGTATTCGGTTGGCCGGCTGCCGGTGGTCCGCGCGGGCGTCCCGCCGCACGCCGTGCTGCGGGGCCGCGGATCAGCCCACCGCGATGGGCTGCCCGACGATGGCCGATGCCTGTTGCGGCACCTCCTCGCTGGGCAGGCTGACTTTCCAGTCCAGGCTGTGCTGGTGCAGGGTCGCCACCAGGTCGTCGGCCATGGCCTCGAGCAGCTTCACTTCCCGGTCGGTCATCATCCTGGGCTGCAGGTCCAGCAGGCACAGCGAGCCCAGCAGGTGGCCGCTGGCGCTGCGCAGGGGCGCGCCGGCATAAAAGCGCACCCCCTTGGCCGCAAGCGCCGGGTTGCCGGCGAAGCGCAGGTCGCGCGCCACGTCCGGCACGACCATGGTCTGCGAGGTGGCCACGACATGGCCGCACATCGACAGGGACCGCGGCATGTTGAGGTCCTCGCTGGCAAGTGCGGCGCTGCCACCCGGCCCGGCGCTGGTGAGCGAGCCGCGGGCCGAGCCGATGATCTGGCGGTCGTGGTCGATCAGCGAGACCATCGCCAGCGGCACGTCGAAGATGTCGGCAGCGCGCTTGGACGCGGCATCGAACAACGGAATCGCCCGGGCGTCGAGCGCTCCGCTCTGGCGCAGCGCCTGAACGCGGGCGCCGTCGTCGGGCAGGACCGGGGCCGGCTCGTAGCCCCCGGCCAGGCGTGCCCCGGTCAGGGCCACGATCCGCACCACGGCCTCGTTGACCGAGGTGACCACGGCATCGGCGCCCAGGTCCTTGCACGCCTGCTCGCCCAGCAACTCGGGCGGCGCGTTCCACAGGCCCAGGATGATCTGCGCATCGGGCCAGCGCCTGCGCAGGCGACGGCAGAACTGGCGCGCGGCGATGCGCGGATCACCACTGAAATACGACAGCAGGATGACCTTGGCCCCCTTGATGTCGAGCCGCCCGACGTAGTCGGCGCTGACCGTCGCCGCAGGGCGGTGCTCTGCCGGAATGCCTTCGAGCGACAGCACATGGGCGAGCATGCGTGCCGCCAGCGAGTCCACCTCCCACTTGGCACCCAGGCAGACGGCCATCAGCTGGCCGGAGCTCGTGGTGCTCGGGTTCTGGTCGGCGACATCGTCGATGAGTGCGTTCATGCCGATGACCACGCGGTGGCGGTGCTGCGCCGTGGACGCAATCGCATGGTCGTGGCTTGCCATGCGCAGCACCGGCAGGCCCACCTGATCGTAGAACGCGGTCACCTTGCCACCGGCCGTCTGTTCGTGTGCGAGTTCGGTCGCTTCCTCGACGTCGCCGGCCAGCAGGCGCTGGTAGATCCGCGTGGGCGTGTCCAGCGCGGGCTGGCTGCCCAGCAGCACGTCCAGGAACTGCAGGCGCGGCAGGTAGCGCCCGATCACCAGCAGGCAGACAGTCAGCGGCGTCGACATCACCAGGCCGACCGGTCCCCACATGGCCGTCCAGAAGATGGCCGATGTCATGAGCGAGATCGCCGACAGCCCGGTGCTGGCGCCATACAGCAAGGGGGCGATGATGTAGCTGCTGATGAGCTGCAGCGCGGCGATCAGCCCGAGCGTCCACAGCACCATGCCCCAGCCCGGGTCGATGGCGAACGCGAGCACCAGCGGGAACACCGACGAGAGCATGGGCCCGACATAGGGCACGAAGCGGGTGATCACCGCCGCCACGCCCCACAGCAAGGCCCCCGGTATGCCGATCAGCCACAGGCCCAGCGCGAACGGCAGCCCGAAGCTGGCATTGACCACGAGCTGCATGATCAGGTACTTGCTGATCCGCGCCCCGGCCTCGTCCATGGCGTCGGTGGAACGTTGCAAACTGCCACCCCACAGCCGCAACATGCGGTCGCGCAGGTCCAGGCGGTCCAGCAGGATCAACACGACGAACACCATCACGATGCCGGTGGTCGCCAGTGGCCCGCTGCCCAGCCTCAACCAGTCCGTCGCCTGCTCGATGACCGACTGGGGCGTCTCCTCGATCAGGACGCGCCGGGGCGGCAGGTCGCCGCTCGCCTGCGATGCGGCGGCCGCCGGGCGTGGCGCTGCCACCACCACATTGATCTCGCGGCGCACGGTCTCCAGCGTCCTGAGCGCGCCCTCGAACATGCCGGGCCGGTCGACGTTCTGTCGCAAGGTCTTCAGTTTGTCGGCGATGTTGCTCTGGTAGGTGGGCAGGCGCGCACTGAGCGTGGAGACCTGCGTCGCCAGAAAGGTCGCGCTCAGCGCGATCACGGCGAGGGTCGCGATGGCCACCACGATCACGGCCGGCGTCCTGGGCAGGCCCAGGCGCCTGAGCTTGACGACGAGCGGGTCCAGCACGAAGCCGAGGAAGATGGCCAGTGCCAGGGGCACCAGCACGTCGCGGCCGAAGTACAGCCCCGCGATGATGCAGGCCGCCGTGACCAGGCCAATGGTGAGCTTGAGCTCCGGCAGCAAGGCGAGGATGGCCTGCGTGGCTTCGCCCGCCGTGCCGAAGGTCGGCGCCAGCGGATCGCTGGGCCGGCGCGCCCTGTCGTCGTCGTGCAGCTCGCCGCTTTGTGGACTCTGGAGTTTGTCGGTCACTGCTCACCTTTTTCACGAACCGGGCTGGTTGTGCGCGCCTGTCCGTTGCGGACAGGCTGGAGCATAGGGCCCATCGGCAGCGGGCGCTTGTAGGCGCTCAACGGCAGTGCCGGTGAACTTTCGGACAGTGCAGCCGGGCTTCAGGGAGCCGCGCTGCGCGCCTGCCGCAGCTGCTCCTGTGCATAGTCCAGCGCCTTGCGCAGCGCCAGCACCTCCTGCTCCAGCCGCGCGATGCGCGCCGACCGGCTCTCGACCGTGGCCGCACCCTCGCAGCGGGCCTGCAGCGCCGCCATCTCCTCGGCCAGCTGGCGCCGGCGCAGCATCTGGCCGCGCTCGCGCGCCTGGTCCATGGCCTGCTCGAGCGCGGCGATGTCGGCCGTGCACGTGGCCGGGTCTGGCGCGGTGGTGGGCTGTGCGGCGGCCAGGCCTGCCAGGGCCAGCGTGGCCGCCAGGAGCAATGGGCGTACGCGCATGGAACTGCCGGTGGAAAGCAAGGCCCCAGCATGCCAGCAATCGGGACGCGCGCCCGAATTCCCGTACCGCGCGCCCCAGCGGCGCGCTGGCGCTACTGCGTGGCGCAGCTGAAGCTGGCCGCCAGGTTCACGTCGCCCGTGCCGTTGTACCTGGGCCAGGCCGGGTAGCCGCACAGCGGGCGCGTGCGGCCCGAGACGCCGGCCGTGTCTGCCACGACCTGGGCCGGCGGGACTGTGTTTCTCTCGACCCAGTTCTCCAGCGCGGTCAGTGAGTCCCAGGACGCGTTGAACACGCTGCTGACGGCATGGCCGTAGCCCGGGATCTCGTAGTAGCGCATGAAGCTGTCGACCGTGGCCGCACCCATGGTGCTGCGCAGGCGGCTCCAGTACTGCTGCGTGGCCCGGTTGCTCACCAGCGCGTCGTGTGCGCCATGCGCCATCAGGATCTTGCCGCCCCGGGCGCGGAAGGCCGACAGGTCGGACTTGTTCACGTCCTGCAGCCCGGTCAGCGTGACGATGCGGGCCTGCCATGGGCCGGGCGCCTGCGGGTCCAGGCTCAGCGAGTTGAAGTTCGCGTCGCGCGTCACGAAGTACTTGACCCACTGGTCCCAGAAGGTGCTGCCGTAGGGCGGACTCGTGGTCGCGGTCACGGGCGGCATGGGGTTGGCCGGCTGCTCGGTGCCCAGCGACAGCGTGAGCACCGTGGGCTGCAGCGCGCTCGTGCCGGGGTTGCCGAAGTCCGTGCCCCAGGTGTTGAAGCCGGGGTAGGTGGTCTCGCCGCTGGCCAGCGTATAGGGCAGCGTGAGCGGCGTGTTGAAGGTGTTGAACGAGGCGATCTGCGCATCGGACAGGCAGCTGTCGCCCAGGTCGGCACCGGCCCTGCAGCGCAGCGGCGCGCCGTTCAGCGTGGCCGCCGCCAGGTTGAAGCTGTCGTTGCAGGCGGCCATGTTGGCGATCAGGCCGTCGGCCACGCCGTCCAGCGCGTCGCAGGCCTGCACCGAGGCGTCATAGACCAGCTTGCGCTTGGCCCGGCTCGGGTAGGCGCCCGGCAGGGCCAGCTGGCGCGTGATGCGGCCGAACTGCAGATCCAGTGCAGCGGCGTTCCAGGCCGGGTAGAGCACGATGGCGCCGTCGAAGTCCTGCGGCCAGTTGGTGACCGCGATCAGCGCCTCGCGCCCGCCCGTGGAGCCGCCCGCGAAGTAGGTGCGCTGCGCGGCCTTGCCGTAGCGCGCGCGGATCAAGGCCTTGGCCACGTCGTGTGTCTTCTTGAGCGCATCGCCCGAGAAGTTGCGCAGCGCCTCGTCGTTGGTGCCGAAGCTGCCGTCGCGGCTGGTGGTGGCATTGGCCTGGTGGCCGGAGTCGCTGCCGAAGGTGGCGTAGCCGCGGCCCAGCGGCACCGCCTGGTCCGCCGGCCCGGCCGGCACGTTGCCCACGCCGGTGGCGATGGTGCCGTTGTAGCCGCCGCCACCGAACATCATGGCCTTGCTGTTCCAGGTGGCCGGCAGGTTGAGCTGGAACAGGATCTTGGGTGCCGTGCTGTCCACCGGCTGGATGCTGCCCAGCACCTTGCAGTATTCGCCGATGGCCGCGGCGCCGGTGCCGGCGGCCGGCACGACCTGGGTGCTGGTCACGACTGCACCGGTGGTGGCCAGGCCGATGGCATTGGCGGCGACCGCCATGCCGTTCAGCTCGCTGCAGGTCTTGGCCTGCCCCTCGGTTTCGGCGTCGTTGCAGCCGGCGATGCCGGCGCATGCGATCAGGCAGGCGAGCCGGGCTGCAACGCCGGGCCAGTGCGGGTGGGTCATGGGTGTGTCTCCGTGGAGGAATGCCGGGCCGGGAATCGGCCTGCATGCTAGCGCCAAGGCGACGCGCCGTGGGCCTCCTCTACCCCAGGGGATCGACCACGAAGCTGGGCATGGGCTTGCGCGCCGCCTGGGTGTCGCCATAGCGCTGCGCCACTTCCAGCGCCTCGGCGATCGTCACGTGCATGTCGATGTAGCGGTAGGTGCCCAGGCGCCCCAGGAAGGTGACGTTGGGCTCCAGCCGCGCGCGCGACACGTAGTGCGCGAGCAACGCCTTCTCGGCCACGAGCCGGATCGGGTAGTACGGGATGTCGACCTCCTCGCACAGGCGGCTGTACTCCTTGAACACCACGGTGCCGGCGTGCTGCTCCCAGGGGGCGAAGTGCTTGTGCTCGGAGATGCGCGTCCACGGCACGGACAGGTCGCAGTAGTTGATGACGGCATTGCCCTGGTGGTCGCCCACATGGTCTTCGCGCACGAAATCCAGCGTGCGGTAGCCGAGCCGGCCCTCGTCGCAGCCGAACCAGGCATCGATCGGCCCGCTGCAGAAGACGTGGTCGTAGCCGGCCGCCAATGCGCGCGTGAAGCGCGTGCCCAGGTGCACCGTCACGCTGGGCAGGTCCAGCAACCGCGTGACGATGGCGGTGTAGCCCTCGCGCGGGATGCCCTGGTACTGGCTTGCGTAGTAGTTGTCGTCGTAGTTGAAGCGCACGGGCAGGCGCTTGAGGATGCTGGCCGGCAAAGCCGCGGCGGGCATGCCCCACTGCTTGGCGGTGTAGCCCTCGAAGAAGGCGGCGTACAGGTCGCGGCCCATCAGGTGCAGCGCCTGCTCCTCGAAGTTGGCCGGCTCGCCGCTGCCGCGCTCGCCGACCTGCGCAAAGTAGGCCTCGGCCTGTGCGGGCGAGAAGGTGGCGCCGACGAACTGGTTGATGGTCAGCAGGTTCAGCGGCAGCGAGTACACGCGCCCGCCCGTGATGGCCTTGACGCGGTTCACGAAGGGCATGAATTCGCCGAAGCGGCGGATGTAGTCCCACACGCGCTGGTTGCTGGTGTGGAAGATGTGCGGGCCATAGGCATGCAGCATCACGCCGCTGTCGGCGTCGCGCTCGGTGTGGCAGTTGCCGGCCACGTGGGCGCGCGTGTCGAAGACGTCGATCTGGTGGCCGGCCTGGCCGAGCTCCTGGGCCAGCACGGCGCCCGAGAAGCCGGCGCCGACGATGGCGATGTGGGCCATGGCGTTCAGCCCGCCGGCACGAGTGCGCGCACCGGTGCGCTCGCCGCCACGGGCCGCACGTCGAAGCGGCGCAGCAGGGCCTGCATGGCCGAGGCCGTGCCGTCCCACGAGGTGGCAGCCACCGTGGCCGTGGCCGCCGAGGCGAAGGTGGCGCGCTCGGCGGGGGTCCGGGCCAGGATGCATTCGCAGGCAGCGACGAACTCGGCGGCCGAGGCCGCGATCGGCACCACGTCGGCGTATTGCTGCGCCACGTCGCGCACCGCGGTGCTGACCACCGGCTTGCCGGCCGCCAGATATTCCAGCGTCTTGGTCGGGCTGATGAAGCGCGTGGAGGCGTTCAGCGCGAACGGCATCAGGCACACGTCCCAGCCCGCCAGGAAGGCCGGCAGCTCGTCGTAGCGCCGCTGCCCCATCCAGTGCAGGTTGGGCCGCTGCGGCAACCGGGCGGGATCGACCTTGGCCACCGGGCCGACCATGACGATCTGCCAGGCGGGATGCGCATCGGCCAGTGCCGCCACCAGGGCCAGGTCCAGCCGCTCGTCGATCACGCCGTAGTAGCCCAGGCGCGGCCGGGCCAGCGCGGCCTGGTCGGGGTGGTCGGCCACGGCGCGGTGGCCGAAATGCGCATGGTCCACGCTGCTCGGGAAGCAGTGCACGTCGGCATGCCGGCCGCGTTTGGATTCGTACAGGCTGCGCCCGCCCGTGAACACCAGGTCGACCTGGCCGAACAACGCGTCTTCACGTGCGATGAGGGCGGGCGGCGCGAAGTCGAAGGCCGCCAGCTCGTCCATGCAGTCGTAGACCATGCCGCGCGGCAGCAGGCCGCGTGCCAGAGGCAAGGCCATGGGCGTGTAGAACCACAGCAGGTAGTCGCATACGCCATGGTCCAGCAGGTCCTGCTGCAGCAGCGCGCGCATCACGTTCATGTGCTCGTCGTCGAAGCCGGGGGCGTGCCCCGTGACATGCATGCGCAGCACCGTGACCCCGGCGCACGGGCTGTGGCGTTCGACCCATGCATGGTCGGCGCCCAGGATGGGCTCCTCCACGAACAGGATGGGATGCAGGGGCGCCAGACGCGACAGCAGCTGCTGGGGGCGCTGGTAGACGAAGTCCCAACGGAGATGCGAGAAAACGATGATGCTGTTCATGGGGGTACAGGTTGGAGGGGAAACAGGAAGAGGCGAAGCGGCGTCGAAGGCCTGCAGCCAGTGGCGCAGGCGGTCGGCATAGGGTTGGCACAGGCGGCGCGTGAAATCGCCATGCGTGGCACCGGGCACGTCCCACAGCCCGCTGTGGTGCCAGTGGTCGGCGTTCTGCCAGTCGGGCCGGTCGATCAGGGGGTACAGGCACAGGCCGGCGAGCGCGATGCCGCGCGCGCGGCAGGTGCCGAGCTCGGCCGCCAGGTGGTCCAGCCAGGCGGCGCGGCCCTCGCCCACGTGGCCGGTTTCCGAGATGCACAGCGGCCGGCCGTAGCGCTGCCATACGGCGTCGGCCAGCGTGTGGAACGGCCGCCGGCGCGGGTCGTCGCGGTGCCAGTGCAGGCGCGCGCCCGAGCCATGCTCCCATTGGTTGTCGTGGTAGTAGTTCAGGCCTGGCAGGTCCAGGTAATGCGGCGCGCCGCCGAGCTCGGGCGCGAGCCGGCCGCACAGCATGTCCCAGGCCTCGAACTGGCTGTCATGCTCGCGCAGTGCTTGCGCGCACACGGCCGGCCCGGCGCCCAGCGGCGGCTCCACGTGCACCACCGGGTCGGTGTGCACGAAACGCGCGGCCGGCGCCACGCGGCGGATCGCGTCCATCGCGCGCAGCGCCGCGCGCACCAGCACGCGCTTGAGCGCGCTGCCACGCTCCGGATGCGATGGCACATGGGGGTGGATGAGCCCGGTACTGCTGGCGGCCCAGGCCAGGAACGAGATCTCGTTGACGGGCTGGTAGGCCGCGGGCGGGCCGTCGATCTCCTGCAGCAGCCCGGCCACGGCGCCGCAGTGCCGGGCGAAGGCGTCGACGAAGGCATCGGGCTGCGTGAACGGGTCCAGCCGCGGCGGCCAGCCGTAATGCATGAGCGTCCACAGCACCTGGATGCCGTGCCGCGCGGCGAGCCGTGCCTGGGCCTGCAGGGCCTGCACGCCCGCCGCGCCGCGCTGCTCCAGCAGGCGCCAGCCGATGCTCTCGCGCACGACGCGGATGCCCAATGCCTGCAGCGCGCCGTAGTCCTCGTCGAGCCGGGCCGCGTGGCCGTTGCGCAGGTTCGGGTCCAGCGCGATGCCGTGGCCGTTCACATGGTCGGCTCCCTCGTAGCCGCCCATCCAGAAGCCCTGGAACGCAGGTGCATTCGCAGCCAGCAGGCTGGGCGCGGCGGGACAAGGGTCGGCGCTTTCAGGCGCAGCGGACGGACGCGTGGGGAATGACCATGGGGTCTGCATAACTGCGCGCGCGGCCGTGGAGTGAAAACACCATGATTCGCCGGCCGCTGCAGCCGCGGCGTAGTCGTTTCGCCGCTCACCCCGTAGGCGCTGGCACTTGCTAGGCCGCGCCCAGCTCCACCGCCACCACGAAGGCCGGCTGGAAGCTGCGTTCGCTGCCATCGGCAAAGCGCACGCGCACGGCATCGGCCGTTGTCCCCATCACCTGGCCCCTGCCGAAACGCTTGACCTGCACGTGGTCGTCCACCTGGAACAGCGGCGCTGCTTTGGCCTTGGCGGGCCGGGGCAGCTCGATCTGCGGTGCGGCCACGGCCGGCGCGGCCACCTGCCTATCGGCCAGGCGCTGCAGCCGGCTGCAGTTGTCGCAGCTGCCGCAGCCCTGTGGCCGCGCGCCGCTCTGCAGATGGCCCAGCAGCGTGTTCCAGCGGCAGGCGCCACTCTCGGCGTAGTCGACGATGGCTTCGAGCTTGCGCTGCTTTTCCATGCGCCGCACGTGGTCGGCCTGCAGCAGTTCGACCAGCGTGCGCTGCCCGCGCGAGGGCGCGGCCAGCAGCCAGCCGGTCTGGCCATCGGCCGTCTTCGCCTTCGTGCAATAGCGGCCCTGCTGCAGCATGGACAGCACGGCCACGGCCTTGCCCTTGGGCATGCCGGCCTGCTCCTGCACCTGCACGGCCGTGGCCGGCACGTCGCTGGGCAGCGTGGCCATCACCGCGTCCAGGTCGGCCTGGGTGAAGGCCTGCCCGCTCATGAAGAACTGCTGCACCGACTTGTCGCTGCGCAGGAACAGCAGCACGCACCGCGCAGGCAGGCCGTCACGGCCGGCGCGGCCGGACTCCTGGTAGTAGGCATCCAGGCTGGCCGGCAACTGGTAGTGCACGACGAAGCGCACGTCGGCCTTGTCGATGCCCATGCCGAAGGCGTTGGTCGCCACCATCACGCGCGTGGTGCCGGCCATGAAGGCCTCCTGCGCGGCGGTGCGCTCGGCCGTGTTGAGCTTGCCGTGGTAAAGCCCGACCGACAGGCCCCGGGCAGCCAGCGCGGTGTGCACCTCTTCTGCGGCGCGCACGGTCGCGGTGTAGACGATGCCGGGCTCGTCGCAGCGCTGCAGCACCTCCATGAGCCGCTTGAGCTTTTCGTCGGCCCGGGTCAGGTACTCGACGCTGTAGACCAGGTTGGGCCGCCAGGCGCCCGTGTCGACGATACCGCTCTTGGGGATGCGCAGCTGCCTGGCGATCTCGGTGGCCGTGTCCGGTGGCGCCGTGGCCGTGAGCGCCAGCACGGGCGGCGCGCCCAGCGCCTTGAGCGCTGGGCCGATCTGCAGGAACGCGGGCCGGAAGTCGTGGCCCCACTCGGAGATGCAGTGCGCCTCGTCGATGACGGCCAGCGACACATCGCAGCGCTGCATGCGCTCCAGGAAATCCTGGTCGGCCAGCCGCTCGGGCGTCACGAGCACGATGCGCGCGCTGCCGTCGGCCAGCGCCGCCTCGGCCGCGGCCAGGGCCTCGGCGTCCAGACTGCTGTTGAACTCGACGGCGGCCACGCCGTGCCCGCGCAGTTTCTCGCACTGGTCCTTCATGAGGGCGATCAGCGGCGAGACCACCAGTGTGCAGCCCGGGAGCATGAGCGCCGGCAGCTGGTAGCACAGCGACTTGCCGGCCCCTGTCGGCATGATGGCCAGCGTGGACTGGCCGGCCAGCACGCGTTCGATGACCTGGCGCTGGCCAGGGCGCAGGGCTTCGAGCTGGAACACGTCCTGCAGATGGCGGTCGATCTGGCGCCGCGTGGCTGCCGTCAGGCCTGCGGACCTGGCGGAGGTCTTGCGCGGCGTTGTGGCCGCCGGCACGGTCAAGCCGACAGCTTCCTGTAGCGCCGCGTTCATCTGGTGCATGGGTGCTCTCCTGGGCATCGAAGAACAAGGCTCGCGTAGCCCGTGGGCGCACCGCGTAGGAGGACGCCTCGACATCAGAGGGTGTGCCTCCGACGTTGGCCTGTCGGCGGCGGTGACGCTCCAGGCGGGCGCCAGGCGCCAGCCGCCTTGTACGCGCTGCGTACGCCAGGCTGCGCACGCGAGCCTTGTTGATGCACGAAGCACATCAATCCTGCCGCAAAGTGCAATTCTCAACATCGATGCCGCATTCCAGAATGCCGCCATGAGCAAGACCATCCCCTGTGTACTG
This sequence comes from Pseudorhodoferax sp. Leaf267, assembly GCF_001422405.1. Classification (GTDB taxonomy): domain Bacteria; phylum Pseudomonadota; class Gammaproteobacteria; order Burkholderiales; family Burkholderiaceae_C; genus Pseudorhodoferax. Next base: position 126,013 of record NZ_LMMV01000024.1, on the reverse strand, counting down.
ATGCGCGCCGGCACCTCGCGCGGCCCCTTCTTCCTGCGCGAATGGCTTCCCGAAGGCGACGAGGCGCGCGACCAGGCGCTGATCGGCGCCATCGGCGCGTCCGACCCGCTGCAGCTCGACGGGCTCGGCGGCGGCAGCACGCTGAACAGCAAGGTGGCCATCGTGTCGCGCTCCAACGAGCCGGGCTGCGACCTGGACTACCTGTTCGCCCAGGTGGGTGTGGGCCACCGCTCGGTGGACACGCGGCCCAACTGCGGCAACATGCTGTCGGGCGTCGCGCCTTTCGCCATCGAGCAGGGCTTGATCGAAGCGCAGCACGGCACGACCAAGGTGCGCGTGCACAACGTCAACACCGGCGCACGCATCGACGTGACCGTGCGCACGCCCGGCGGCCGCGTCAGCTACGAGGGCGATGCGCGCATCGACGGTGTGGCCGGCACGGCAGCGCCCATCCTGCTGGACTTCCTGGACGCCTGGGGCGCCGTGACGGGCCAGGTGTTCCCCACCGGCCAGCGCATCGACACGATCCAGGGCGTGGAAGTCAGCTGCATCGACGCGGCCATGCCGCTGATGATCGTGCGCGCGGCCGACCTGGGCGTGACCGGCCGCGAAAAGCCCGTGGCGCTGGACGCTGACACCGCGCTGCTCGAACGCATCGAATCGCTGCGGCTGGAGGCCGGCCTGCGCATGGGGCTGGGCGATGTGTCGAACAGCGTGATCCCCAAGCCGGTGCTGGTGAGCGCCGGTGATTCGGGGAACAGCATCACCTCGCGCTACTTCACGCCCCGGCGCTGCCATGCCTCGCACGCGGTGACGGGCGCCATCGGCGTGGCCAGCGCCTTTGCGCTGCCGGGCACGGTGGCCAGCGGCATCGCCCGCGCGGCCGGCTGCCATCAGTTGACCGTGCTGCACCCGGCCGGGCAGATCGACATCGAGGTGGAACTCGATGGCACGGGCGAGGCCGTCACCATGCAGCGCGCAGCCCTGGTGCGCACCGCGCGCAAGATCATGCAGGGCGAACTGCACCTGCCCGATTACGTGTTTTCGCGCCCCGAGGAGGCCGCCCGTCCGGCCGCACGCAAACCCATCATGCTCATCGTGCCCACGAGCGCGGGCGGCGGCAACGACACCATGGCCCGCATCATCGCCGGCAAGCTCGCGCCGCTGCTGGGCCAGGAGGTGCTGGTGGACAACCGCGCGGGTGCCAACGGCGCCGTGGCCAGCGAATACGTGGCCGGCGCCGAGCCCGATGGCCAGACGCTGCTGTTCGGCTACGTGGGCACGCATGCGATGAACCCGGCGCTGCAGAAGCTCGGCTACGACCCGGTGGCCGACTTTGCGCCCATCGGCCTGGTGGGCTCGTCGCCCACGCTGATGGTGGCGCACCCGGAACTGCCGGCGCACGACGTGCCCACGCTGGTCGCGGCCCTGCGCGCGCAGCCCGGCCGCATCGGCTACGCCTCGGCCGGCGACGGCACGCCGCCGCACTTCGCCGCGGCCCTGTTCCAGCAGGCCAGCGGAACGGCCATGGCCGCCAGCACCTACCCCGGCGCGGCGCCGGCGATCGCCGACACGGCCGCCGGGCGCACGCAGCTGATGTTCCCCAGCCTGTTCACGGCCCTGCCCTTCGTGCACAGCGGGCGGCTGCGCGCCCTGGCGGTGGCCGGCCCGCAGCGCCTGCCGGGCCTGCCCGATGTGCCGACGCTGGCCGAAGCCGGCATCGCGGGCGTGGACGTCACGCAGTGGTACGGCCTGTTCGCGCCGGCGCGCACGCCACAGGACCGGGTGGACGCGCTCAACCGGGCGCTGAACCAGGTGCTGGCCGACCCGGCCGTGGTGCAGCTCTTCGAGCAGCAAGGTGCCCGGGTGCAGGCCGGCACGCCGCAGATGCTGGGCGAGCGGGTGCAGGCCGATCTGGCGCGCTGGCAGGCGGTGGTGGCGCAGGGTGGGCTGGCGGTGGCGGAGCAGCGGGCGGTGGTGCTGGAGTGAGTGCCAGGCGGCTGGGAGGCCCAGAGTGGCGCACCCAGCGGCCTGGCAGAGCCAGTTCAGCGGATGCCGAGGCGTGGTCGTTGTAGAACGGGACCAGCGTGACCACCTCGTGCGCCTGGAGCCACTACGCGACTGGCTCGTAGCCGCCAAGCAGCGGCTCAGCCCGGGTCTTCCTGCTTGCCCTTGTCGTAGGCCATCCCGATGGTGGGGGCGTGCGATGTGCCGATGCAGCCGATGACTGGTGCCATGGTCAAGCTCCGCGTTTCACGCCGGCTTCGGCGGCTGCCAGGCGGTACAGGATCTGCCGCATCATCAGCCCCGGTTTGTCCGGCGCGAAGTTCAGATCGAACTGCGGCTCGCTGTCGCTCTGCACCACATCCATGATCCATTCCAGCGCGTCCACATCCTCTTGGTAGGCCTTGGTCGAGGCGCCCAGCAGGTGCGCGTCGATGGCCGCGTCGTCCAGCTTGAAGTTGCGACTGGCGAACCACCAGTAGTGGATCGCGTTGTTGGTCTCGGGCGTGAAGATGTGGCTGATGTTGAAGCGGTAGGTGCGCGGCGTGCCGCTGGCGTCGTGGTTGTCCACGATGCGCGCGTAGGCCGTGTGCAGCGCGGGCGAGACGAAGCGCGCATCCTAGAAGCGGTCCACCGGCTGGCCCGCCAGGCCCGTGGGCATGGCGTAGACCCCCGGCGGCGGCGAGTGGCGCAGCTCGCGATCGATGATGACCGTGTCACCTTCCTCGCGCACCTTGAGCTTGGAGCGCGCGTACTCGGGCGTGCCGATGGCGCCGGGTTGCAAAAACGGAAAGTGCGTCTGGTCCAGCAGGTTCTCGTGCATGGCCACGTAGTCGGACTTCAGATGGAAGCTGCCGCTGACGGTCTTCCATTCGGGGCTGGCGAGCCAACTGGTATCGGGGACCAGGGATTCGTCGGCATGGTCGGCGTCACCCATCCAGATCCAGACCAGCGGGCCGCGCTCCACGGTCGGAAAGCTGCGCACGTTCGCGTTCGTCGGCACGATGGGCATGGCCGGCATGTTGACGCACCGGCCCGAGGGGTCGAACTGCATGCCGTGGTAGCCGCACATCAGCACGTCGCCGACCAGCTTGCCTTTGGCCAGGGGGAAGGATCGGTGCAGGCAGCGGTTGCGCACCGCCACCGTTTCGCCGGCCAGCGTGCGGTACAGCGCCACGTCGATGCCCAGCAGCCGGCGGCTGATGATCTCGCGCGAGACCTCGCTGGCCAGTGCGGCCACGTACCAGCAGTTGCGCACCAGCGGGGTGGTGTGGTCGGCGAAGCCGCCGAGCACGAATTCCCGCTTGGCCGCAGCGCGTCGAGGATGCTGACGTCGCTGCCCACCTGGACGGACTTGCCGCTGCGCTGCAGGTGCACCGTGAACGGCCTGGCATTGCCGGAGATGGCTGCCGTGAACATCTCGCTGCGCACACGCGCAGCCGCCCAGCCCAGGGCGGCGCCTGCGGCATGGGCCGCATCGATCAGGGGCTTGGGCCCGCAGACGTAGACGCTGGTGCCCTCGGGCTGGCTGCGCAGCAAGGCCTGCACATCCGCCTGCCCCTGGCTGTCGCTGTAGTAGAACTGCACGCGCTCGCCTGCCAGTTGCTCCAGCTCTCGGTGGTAGGCCATGCCCGCGGCCTGGCGGCCGGCATAGAACACGCGCTAGTCGCAGCGGCGTCGTGCCAGGCTGCGTGCCATCGAGAAGATCGGCGTGATGCCGATGCCGCCCGCGATCAGCAGCACGTTCTGGTCGCGCCGATCCAGCGGGAAGTTGTTGGTCGGCGGGCCGATCTGCAACCGCGTGCCGACCTCGAAGCTCGCGTGGATGTGCGCCGAGCCGCCGGCATGGTCCTCGCGTTGCACGGCGATGCGGTAGGTGTCGCGGGCATCGTCCTGCAGGTCCGCGCCTCCGACCAGCGAGTAATGGCGCACGATCAGGCCGCGCGCAGGCGAATGGGTGTGCAGCGCAATGTGCGAGCCTGCCGAGTAGGACGGCAGCGGGCTGCCATCGACGCTGATCAGCAAGAACTCGCGCACACGCTCGGTCAGTTGCCGAACGGCGGCGACCTGGACGTTGAAATTGGGCCGTGCCATGGCGTACCTCAGTCCAGCTTGATGCCGGACTTCTGGATCAACGGTCCCCAGGCCGCGACTTCCTGCTCCATGAGCTTGCCCATCTCGGCCGGGGACATGGTGTAGGGCTCGTAGGTGAAGACGGCGAGCTTGCCCTGCATGTCGGGCGCGTTCATGGCCTTGGCGATGGCCTCGTTCAGGCGCTGCACGATGTCTTTGGGTGTGCCCTTGGGCGCCAGCAGGCCGTTCCAGCCACCCACGGCCCAGTGGGCAGGGCCGCCGGTCTGCGCCGCCGTGGGCACTTTGTCGTAACCGCCGATACGGGTTGGGGCGGCAGCGGCGAGGAAGCGCACCTTGCCGGCTTGCAGCATGGAGCCGGCCGAGGCGGCCGAGCCGATGGCCCAGTCCAGCTCGCCGTTGGCCACGCCGGAGTAGAGCTGGGCAGACTCCTTGTACGGCACATGGGACATGCGGATCCCGGCGGCGGACTCCAGCATCAACCCGCCCAAGTGCGCGGGGCTGGCCACACCCCAGGAGCCGTAGGTCACGCTGTCGGGCCTGGCCTTGGCGGCGGCGACCAGCTCGCCCATGGTTTGCCACTTGGAGGTGCTGGGCACGACCACGAAGAAGTAGTTGCGCACGAGTGGCGTGATCGGATCGAAGTCGCGCGTCGCGCTGTAGGGCAGCTTGTTGAACAGGTGTGGCTGCGTGCCGATGTGGAAGCTGTCCATGTGGACCAGCGTGTAGCCGTCGGCCGGCGCCGCCTTGGCGGCCTGGAAGGCCAGGAAGCCACTGGCACCCGGTTTGTTCTCGATCACCACGGGTTGGCCGAGGTCTTTGCCCAGCTTGTCCGCCAGGTTGCGCAGCAGCACGTCGGGGCCCTGGGCAGTTGGGCGTCGTGCCGTCCGTGGTGGCCAAACGGGTGGCCCAGCTGGAGCACGAGCTGCAGGCCAGGCTTTTCGAGCGCACGACACGCAAGGTCACGCTGACGGAGGCCGGCGAACGCCTGCATGCCCGCGCTGCGGGTGTCGTGGCCGAATTCGAGGATCTGCTACAGGCCGTGCGCCGCGACGAGGGCAAGCCGGAGGGGCATCTGCACGTGATGGCGCCGACCACGCTGACCATGGAGCAGTTGGGCGAGGTGTTCTGCGCGTTCCTGGCAGCCCATCCGCGCATCACCATGGAGCTGTCCTTGGTCGATCGCTCGACCAACCCGGCCGAGGCAGGCGTCGATCTGGCGATCAGCGGTCGTGCCGCGAGCTATGAAGGCGTCGTGGATGTGCAGCTGTGTCCGGTGCAGCCCGTCTTGTGCGCGGCGCCGCGCTATCTCGCGCAGCACGGAAACCCTGCGCATCCGCGCGACCTCGCCGACCACGCCTGCCTGGTGTTCTCGGCCACGGGCACCCATTGGGCGTTCCAAAGCAGCCGTGGGGTGTTGGCGGTGGACGTGCGAGCGCGATTGCAGGCCGATGACAACCGCACCCTGCTGCACGCGGCCCTGGCGGGCCTGGGCATCGCGCTGCTGCCGAGCTACATCGCCGGACCGCAGATCGGGCACAGCACGTTGATCCAGTTGCTGCCCAAGTTCGCGCCGCAGAACTGGTTCAAGGCCTATGTGCCCCGGCGCAAGCTCGGCCTGGCACGCGTGCAGGCGCTGCTGGAGTTCGTGCAGCAGCACTGGGCGCACGCCGCGGCGAACCAACCGACCCGATGAGCTGACGCCTGCCCTGCAGCCGGGCGGATGCCGACGCCTGGCTGACACAACCGCTGGCAGGTGGCCAAGTGTGCGTTGCGCGGGAGGCTCCAGAATGCGCGCCAGCCGCCGGTGCCTGGGGCGCATCGGCAGCGCTGCCTCAAAAGCTGTGCCGTATGCCCGCGCTCACGCCCGTCGCCTTCTGCTTGTTCGCCGCGCCCTGGAAGCCGCCCTGCCAGCGCGTGTGGTCTGCCTCCGCATAGGCCACGCTGCGCTTGGACAGCTTGTATTCCGCGAAGGCCACCGTGCGCCCGTAGCCGTCGCCGGCCCGCGCGCTGCGCTCGCGTGCCACGCGGTAGTGCGCCAGCGTCACGTCGACCAGCCCGGTGGCCGGGACGGTGGCGCCCAGGCCGAGCGTGCGCTGCGCGGTGCGCGCGGTGGCACTGGTCTCGGCGCGGCTCCTGCCGTAGATGCCGGCCAGGCGCGCGCCGCCGTCAAAGACCCAGGCCGCGCCCAGCACCACGCCGCGCAGGCCCAGCGTGTCGTCGTTGTTGCGAAAGCTCTGGTGGGCCGCAGACAGTTGCAGCGCGCCCAGCTTGTAGCCCAGGCCCACGCCAGTGGAATTGGCCGCGTCGCTGTTCGTGGCCACCTCGCCCAGGCTGTGCATCAGCTTGACGCTGACGCCGGCGAACTCGCCGCTGTACTTGATGCTGTTGTTCAGCCGGTACGAGCCGGTGGCCGACCCACTCGCGCCGAAACCCACGCCCAGCTGGTGCTGGCTCAGCGCCGCCGTGTTGATGCTGGGGTTGAAGCTGGCCAGGCGCATGCCCAGCGGGTCGATCGGCGACACCGCGTCGGCCAGCAGCGTGGTCTGGCGGCCCAGGCTGACCAGGCCCCATGCGCTGCCCAGGCCCACCCAGGACTGCCGGTCGAAGTAGATGGTGGAGCTGGCCGGCGCACCGGTCTTGGCGTTGATGCCCGACTCCAGCTGCGCCTGTGCGCTGAGCCCGCCGCCCAGATCCTCCTGGATGCGCAGGCCCCAGCGGCTGGTGTTGTTCAGGCCGCTGGACATGACGGTCGCCGACGTGGGGCTGGGCGCGAACTCGTTCAGGCCGTTGGCGCGGCGCACCGAGAGGTCGACGATGCCGTACAGGCGCACGCTGCTTTGCGCCTGCGCGCTGCCGGCGGCCAGGGCGCACAGCGTGCCCAGCGCGATGGGAAGGCTGCGAAGAGCGGTGGGCATGCTCAGTCCGCCTTCAGGCCGGTAGCCTGCACGACCTTCTTCCACTTGACCTGCTCGGCCGCGATGAAGGTGCGCATCTGCGGCAGCGTCATGGTCTCGACCTCGGCGCCGCTCTCCACCAGCTTCTTGCCGATGGCCTTGTCGGCCAGGATCTGGTTGAGCACGGTGTTCAGCTGCTCCAGCACGGGGGCGGGCGTCTTGGCAGGGGCGAACATCGCGTACCACTGCGACACGTCCACGCCGTTGATGCCTTGCTCGGCCAGCGTGGGCACGTCGGGCAACAGGGCCGAGCGCTTGCTGCCGGCCACGCCCATGGCCTTGAGCTTGCCGTTCTTCACGAAGGTCATGGCCGTGAACAAGCTGGGGAACATCACCTGCGTCTGCCCGGCCATGGTGTCGTTGACCGCAGGCGCGGAACCCTTGTAGGGCACGTGCAGCATGTCCAGCCCGGTGGACAGCTTGAACATCTCGGCCGCAAAGTGCGGCGCCGTGCCGTTGCCCGCCGAGGCATAGGTCGCGATTTCCTTGCCGCCCTTGAACTGCGCCACGAACTCCTTGGCGTTGTTGGCCTTGACCTTGGGGCTGACGACCATCAGCGTGGCCGACGAGCCCACCATGCCCACGGGCTCGAAGTCGGCCACCGGGTCGTAGCGCAGCTTTTGCAGCGCAGGGTTCATGGCGTGCGTGGCGATGTAGCCCAGCATCAGCGTGTAGCCGTCGGGCGCTGCGCGCTTGACGTATTCGCTGGCGATGGCGCCGTTGGCACCGGCCTTGTTCTCCACGATCACGGTCTGCTTGAGCGCCACCGCCATGGCCTGGCCGATGACGCGCGCCATCGCATCGTTGGCGCCGCCGGCCGACGTGGGCACGACGATGGTGATGCTGCGCTCGGGCCAGGCGGCCGCGGCGCTGCCACAGGTGAAGGCCGCTGCCAGCGCGATGGCGCCGATGAGCGGCTGTTGCTTGAACTTCATTTGTCTACTCCGGTGGATGGAAAGCTTGGCATTCAGAACGGGCTGAATGTTCGGGCGTGCGGCCCTGCCTGTGAATTGCATCTTTGCGAAGGATTGATGCACACTGTCGATCACCGGAGACCACCATAAGAAGGCGCCATGGCCATCAACTTCAACCTCAACGACCTGCAGGCGTTCCGCACCGTGGCCGAGCTGTCGAGCTTTCGCAAGGCGGCCGACGCGCTGCACGTGTCGCAGCCGGCCTTCAGCCGGCGCATCGAGAAGCTGGAAGAAGCGCTGGGCGTGAAGCTGCTGGAGCGCACCACGCGCAAGGTGAGCCTGACCGCCGTGGGCCGCGATTTCGACCGCAAGGTGCAGCAGCTGCTGGACGACCTGGACAACACGCTGCTGGGCATCCGCGGCGTGGCCGGCACGCGCATGGGCGAGGTCACGATCGCCTGCGTGCCTTCCACCGTCTACTACTACCTGTCGCAGGTGGTCTCGCGCTACCACGAGCGCTACCCGAAGATCCGCGTGAAGGTGTTCGATGCGGGCGCCAACGAGGTGCTGGCGGCCGTGGCGCGCAGCGAGGCGGATTTTGGCCTCAACTTCATCGGCAGCCAGGAGCCCGACATCGAGTTCAAGCCGCTGCTGGAAGAGCGCTTCGTGGCCGCGTGCCGGCGCGACCATGCGCTGGCGAAGAAGCGCAAGGTGAGTTGGGCCGAACTGGGCCAGCACGACTTCATTTCGGTGAGCAAGACATCGGGCAACCGGCTGCTGCTGGACCAGGCCCTGGCCGGCCTGCCCGGGCGGCCGCAGGCCATCTACGAGGCGCAGCATGTGACGACCATGCTGGGCTTGGTGGAGGCTGGTTTGGGCGTGGCGGCCGTGCCCTCGCTGGCCATGCCAGGCGCCGACCACCCGCTGCTGGTCAGCGTGCCGCTGGTGGACCCCATCGTCACGCGCAAGGTGGGGCTGATCCGGCGCAAGGGCCGGCCGCTGTCGCCGGCGGCGCAGCAGCTCTACGACTTCTTTGCGGAGATGAAGGGCAAGCGCGCGGGCGTGGCGGCGCGGCACAAGCCGGCAGCGCCCGCGTGATGCATGCGCGCCTACCGCACCGGGAACATCGGGTTGCCGGTGGGCGTCTTGTCGGCCGGCACTTCTTCCTGGACCACATCCCAGTGCTCCACCAGCTTGCCGCCCCTGACGCGGAGGATGTCCACCGCGACCATGGGCTTGTCCGCAAAGCCCAGGTAGCGGCCGTGCACCGCCACGAACTCGCCGTTCTACAGGACCAGGCCCGGCTTATAGCGCTCCAGGCCAGTGCTGCGGCCAGGCGCTCCACAGCGTGCGCTTGTTCATGCGTTTGTCCGGGAGTTCAGGGGGTGGGATGCTGGCGGCAGGCGCAGGTGCGTGCCTACTTGAATGCGAGTGCCTGCAGGTACCGGCCCGCGCCGAGCGCAGCCTGGGCGTGGCGGGCCGGCTCATCGGCCAGCACTTCTTCCTGCCCGGCCTGCACGGCGTCGAAGGCCTGCGCCGCCACCGACGCGGGCGGCGTCTTCGGGCCGGGGAAGCCGCGCGCCATGTCGGTGTCGATGAAGCCGGCGTGCAGCCCCACCACCAGCGTGCCCTGGCCCCGCAGCTCGTTGCGCAGTGCGTTGGTCAGGCCCCAGGCCGCGGCCTTGGACACGCAGTAGCCGCCGATGCCCGGCGCGTTCACCCAGCTCAGCGCCGACAGGATGTTGACCATCGCGCCCCCGCCGTTGGCCCGCAGCACCGGCGCGAAAGCCTGCGCCACGTGCAGCAGGCCCAGGCAGTTGGTGTCGAGCTGGCGGCGCAACACCTCCAGGCCATCGGCCCCGGCGACGCCGCCGGCCAGCGAGATGCCGGCGTTGTTGACCACCAGGGTCACGTCGCTCGCCAGGGCCGCCGCCGCAGCCGCGTCTTGCGGCCGGGTGACGTCCAGACGGAGAGGGACGGCGCCGTCCACATCGACGGTGTCGGGCTGCCGCGCAGCCGCATAGACCTTGCGGGCGCCGCGTGCCAGCGCGGTCTGCACGAAGACGCGGCCGAGGCCGCGGTTGGCGCCGGTCACCAGGACCACGGCGTTCTCGATATGCATGATGACTCCTTCGCCGGCTGTCGCCGGGCGGATGGGTTGCGATGGTGTTGCCGGCCGGTCTGGCCGGCTCAGGGTGGGGAGCCGACACGGCCCAGGTAGTCGCCGAGCCGCAGTTCCACGTCCGGGCCCTGCTCCGCCACGAACTGCCCCAGCCGCGCCAGGCGGGGCCGCAGGTTCGGGTTGGCCAGCGAGCGGCTGTATTCGCGGTAGGCCGCGGCCAGGTCCGCATCGGGCGGCAGCGAGGCCCGGTTCACCTGCGCCTTGGCAGCGGCCAGTGCGGCCCGGTCGAAGCCCGCCAGGCGCTGGGCGGTGGCCATGACGAAGCGGTCGAGTTCGGCGTCCGGCAGGGTGCGGGTGACCCAACCGTAGCGCTCGGCCGTGGCTGCGTCGTAGTCCTCGCTGCCGAGGATGGCCTCCAGCGCGCGGTCACGCCCCACCAGCCGGGGCAGGCGCTCCGGTCCGCCACCGCCGGGCACGATGCCGGTGCCGACCTCGGGCTGTGCGAACAGCGCCAGCTCCCGGCTGGCGTAGCGCAGGTCCATGGCCAGGGCCAGTTCGTTGCCGCCGCCGCGCGTGCGCCCGCGGATGGCGGCGATGCTGACGAACGGCGCCCGGCTGAGCCGCGCGACCAGGTCCACCCACATGGGCGTCGGCTCGGCACCGGGCAGCATCGGAAAGCGTGCCGCCTGGGCCAGGTCGAAGTGGTTGAAGAAGAACTGCGGCGTGCTGCTGGCGAAGATGACGACCTGCACGCCGGGGTCGCCCTCCAATGCGGTCACCACCGCGTGCATGCGCGACACGGTGTCCGGCGTCACCAGGTTGAACGGCGGATCGCCGAACACCACGCGCCGGATCTTCGGCGCCACCTCTTCCACCACCACGCTGCTGGGGGCCACGGCGCTGGAAGCTGGGGTCGGCTGCTGCGCGTGGGACGCCGGCACGTGCAGCAAGGTGGCCACCAACAGGCCGGCCGCTGCGGCTGCGAAGTATCGGGACATGTGCAAGCCCCCGCTCAGGCGTTCACGTCGACCAGCGTGCGGCCCCGCACCTGACCGCGCAGCACCTGCACGGCGCTGGCGGCGGCGGCGTCCAGCCCGACGACCTGGGTCATGCTGGCCAGCAACGCCGGGTCCAGGTCGCTGGCCAACCGGCTCCAGGCCTGCTCGCGCAGCGCCATCGGCGCGTTCACGGTGTCGACGCCGGCCAGCGTCACGCCGCGCATGATGAAGGGCACCATGCTGCCGGGCAGGTCCAGGCCCTGGGCCAGGCCGCAAGCCGCCACCGTGCCGCCGTAGCGCGTCTGCGCCAGCACGTTCACCAGCGTGTGGCTGCCCACGGTGTCGACGGCGCCGTGCCAGCGTTCCGCACCCAGCGGCTGGGTGGCCGCGGCGGACAGGCTCGCGCGCGCGATCACCTCGCTGGCGCCCAGGCTGTGCAGGTAGGCGGCCTCCTCGCTGCGCCCGGTGGACGCGATGACGCGGTAGCCGAGCCGGCTGAGCAGCGCGATCGCCACCGAGCCCACGCCACCGGCCGCGCCGGTCACCAGCACGTCGCCCTGGCGCACGCCGCCGCGCTCCAGCGCCAGCACGCACAGCATGGCGGCGAAGCCGGCGGTGCCGATGGCGGCGGCCTGCCGCGTGCTGATGCCGCCCGGCAGCTTGACCAGCCAGTCACCCGGCACGCGCGCACGCTGGGCAAAGCCGCCGTGGTGCGTCACGCCGGCCTGAAAGCCGTTGAGCACCACGCGGTCGCCCGGCTGGAACCGGGGGTTCGACGAGGCCTGGACCGTGCCGGCGAAATCGATGCCCGGCACGATCGGCAGCCGCTTGGCGATGCCGCCGCGGCCCGTGATGGCCAGGCCATCCTTGTAGTTGACGGTCGAGTAGTCGACGGCGACGGTGACGTCGCCCGCATCCAGGTCCGCGTCGGACAGTCGCCCGACCTCGGCCGTGAGGCCCTGGTCTGCCTGGCTGATCCGTACGCCTCGAAAATTCTCCATGTCTGCTCCTGTGCAAATGCCACCGGTACCGCCCGCGCGGCGGCGGAACACTCGTTCCATCGCGCGGGAAGATGTCTGTGCCGTCCAGCCAAATTCTAAGACGACCGGTCATATTGTGCATGGCTCAGCGCGACGGCACAATCCCGTCTGCCAATCCAACCAACCTGAAAGCCATCCACCATGGGACGCCCCAGTGTTCGCCAGCAACTGGTCGATGCCGCTCTGGACGTCTTCTGGACGACCGGGTTCAACGGCAGCAGCGTGCAGGACCTGACGGACGCCGCGCAGGTACCCAAAGGTTCGTTCTACAACCACTTCGACGGCAAGGAAGCGCTGGCGCTGGAGGCGCTGGCGGCCTACGCCCAGATGCACGACCTGCGTGCGCTGCGCGACTCCAGCCTGGAGCCCGTGGAGCGGCTCAAGCGCGACTTCCGCAAGCGCTGGAAGGTGGTGAAGGACCACGGCTACCAGCGCGGCTGTTTTCTCGGCACCCTGAGTTCGGAGATCGCCGACAGCCACGAGACCTCGCGCGCGGAGTTCGCGCGCTACTTCGACCTGTGGTCCCAGGCCATTGCCGCCGTGATCGCCGAGGCGCAGGCCGCCGGCAGCGTGGCCACGCCAACCAATCCGCAGGCCCTCGGCCGCTTCGTGCTCAACGCCTGGCAGGGCACGGTGCTGCGGGCCAAGAGCGACCGCGGCGAGGAGCCGTTCAAGGATTTCCTCGCGTGCGTGTTCGGCGGTTTGCTGGCCCCGGCCGGCACGCGTTGAGATCCGGCGAGACTGCGCCCGCGCGGGCCGGTTCTCAGCGCATCCAGCGCGCCGCTGCGTCCAGCAGCCCCTGGCGGACCTGCTGCTGGCGCGCCGGGTCGGGCTCGCCGCAGGCCAGTCGGCAGATCCAGTCGGTGGGCGACTCGAAGTCGCAATGCGACGCGCCGGCGACCACTTCGTCGCGCCACAGGGCCGGCAGCGCGGCCGCCCACGGCGCGGCCACCGCGTCGGCGTTGCAGCGCGAGGGCGGCGCGCGCAGCAGCAGCGCCTCGGTGCGCAGGCGACCGGCCGCCGCCAGGCCCAGGGGCGCGGCCTCGTCCGGCAGCGTGCGGTCGAACGGGTCCAGGCCGACGTAGCCGACCACGCCGGGCGCGTCCGCCGCCAGCAGGCTGGACAGGCCGCCGGCGGAGAAGCCCACGAGCATGACCTTGTCCACCGGCGGGCCGAAGGTGCCGCCCGCACGCAGCGCGCCCACCAGCGCGGCGAGGGCGCGGGCGTTGCAGCGGAAGTCGAAGGTGCAGGGCAGGTCCGGCGCCAGCGCCAGCACGCCGGCATCGGCCAGCGCCTGCGCGTGCCCCGCCAGCGTGCTCCGGCTCCGCGTGAAGCCGTGCGAGAGGATGGCCGCCCCGCGCAGCGGGCCGCCCGCAGGGAACACGTCCAGCGTCACGCGGTGGCCGTCGAGTGCATGCACCTGCGTCGTCTCGACCGATGGCTCCGTGGTTGAAGCCGCTGCAGCCTGCGCGACCATGGCCGCGGCAGCAAGCAGCAGCAGAGCGGCGCAGAGGTAACGTGCGTTGTGGACCGGTGTTCGCATTTGCGCATTGTGGGTCGCCCAGCGCTGGCGCGTATCGTCCCGCCAAGGCAGGCCATGTCGATCTGGCTTGCCGTCGTTCGTCGTGGGGATGCGAGGCGCTCTCGGGCGAGCGCGCTGATCGTCAACCCCACAGGAGTGAAGACATGTCCTACATCGATGGTTTCGTGATTGCCGTCCCCACGGCCAACAAGCAGAAGTTCGTCGAGCACGCGCGTCATTTCGACGCGCTGTTCATCGAGCTGGGCGCAACCCGCGTGATCGAGGGCTGGGGCGACGACGTGCCCGACGGCAAGGTCACCGACTTCCGCCGCGCCGTGCAGGCCACGGCCGAGGAGACGGTGGCTTTCTCGTGGGTCGAATGGCCCGACAAGGCCACGCGCGACACGGGCATGAAGAAGATGATGGAAGACCCGCGCATGGACCCGTCCAACCCCGGCAACCCGCCCATGCCGTTCGACGGCAAACGCATGATCTTCGGCGGGTTTGAGCAGGTGGTGGAAGTGAAGGCTTGAGGGGCTGGGGCGACGTGACGGTGCGAGCGCAGACCCTGTGCGTGGCCATACCTGTGCATGTCGCCGCATACGCTGGGTGGCTGCTGCTGGATCAGGTGGATCAGGGGTTTAGTGTCCAGCCGGTAGATTGCAGCGTCTCCCGCTCCTGCGGATGCCGTATCTCGGCGCGGTCGGCCTCCAGCGCGGTCAAGAAAGCCTCGTCGGCTTCAGCAACGCGGCGCAATGCATCGAGTAGTGCAGCCCCGCGCTTGGCCCGCAGGGGGTGGATGACCAGATCGCCCGAAGCGTTGCGCGAAATGCGCACGCTGTCGGTGTCGAGCCGGAACTCCGCGGGAATGCGCACCGTCTGGCTGTTGCCATTGTTGAAGACGCGGGTCGTCAAACTGTCCACGGCGTGCTCCATGCGGGTACGTACATGTGTGTAGTCTCGGAGTTGCGCCTGCGTCTGGCAAGCCGCGCCCCAGATGGTTCACCAACTCGCACATCGCTTCCAGCTGCGCGCGCGTCGCGGACCTGATGATCTTTGATGCACGGCCCGGTTTCGGTTAGTCGGGCGTGCTGGCACCTGGCCAGAGCCGCGCGAAGTCGAACGAAAGTTGGCGATGATGCCGAATGGACAGCAGGTACACGGTGGCGTCGGTCTTTTGCGTTGCGTCCACGACGGTGTAGAGCATCAGGTAGTCGCCGTGCAGGTACTCCCTCAGCGCATCCGGCGCGCCGGGCGGCAGCGCTGCAAGCTGGGCCAGCGCTTCGGCGGACTGCGGTGGGTGGGCCAAGTAGCGCCGGCCGATGCGTGGGAAGCGCCGCAGGTTAGGAATGACTGTGGCGCGCAGTTCGTCCAGCAGCCGATCGAAGGCGAAACCGGCGCCCGCCTCGACCAGGAACGCTTCGATGGCGTCCAGTCGCTCCAGGAAGCTGGCGGTCAATTCGACCCGGTATAGCGGTTCAGCCACGCTTCCTGGCCGGCTTGGCCGGCAGCGCAGTCTTGGCGGCGACGGCACGGCGCTGCTGCAGTTGGCCGATGGCGCCATCGGCCTCCACTGTGCGGCCAGCCTGGATGTCGGCCAGCCCCCGTTGCGCGTCGGCGATCAGCAGCAGATGGATGCGCTCGCGCTCGAGGCGGTGGTAGTAGTCGAGGCGGTCGGCGTCGATCAGCGCCACATAGCTCTCGCCGTTCTTGGTGATGATCTTCTCGGCACCGGCCTTGGCCTGGTCGGCCAGTTCCGAGAGGTTCGCGCGCGCCTGGGTGAAAGGCACGACATCGCTGGCAGCAAAGCCCATGGTCGGCTCCTGGAGAGGGGATGACAGAATCCTGTGCAGTTTACTTCTGTCATGGACGCCCTGGCCATGCCTGCCGCGCCTACCCCCGCGCCGCCAGCACCCGGTCCACCATCACACCCGCCTGCCCCAGGTGGTTCGCCGGCTCGCACATGGCTTCCAGCTGAACGCGCGTCACGTGCTTGCTGATCTCCGGATGCACGGCGAGGATCTCGATCAGCGGGCGGTTCTTGGCAATCGCCTCGCGGCACAGGTCGTACACCAGATCGTGCGCGTACTCGCGTCCGATGTAGGGCCCCAGGCCCATCATCACGGCCTCGGACATCACCAGGCCGTTCGTCATGTCGATGTTCGAGCGCATGCGGCCGGCGTCCACTTCCAGGCCCTTCAGGATGAACTTGGTCTGCTTCAGCGCGCCGGACATCAGGCAGAAGATCTCGGGCAGCGACACCCATTCGATCTCCCACGGGCCGGTGGAGCGTTCGTGGTCGGCCACCATCGCGTCCATCAGTGCGGCCGCATGCTGGCGCGCCACCGAGATGTTCGCGTGGATGTACAGGCAGGAGATCGGGTTGCGCTTTTGCGGCATGGTGGACGACGAGCCGCGGCCCGGCGCGTAGGGCTCGAAGACCTCGGCCACCTCGGTCTGCATCATCAGCTTGACGTCCATGGCGATCTTGCCCAGCGAGCCGCCGACCAGGCCGAGGAAGGCGCCGACTTCGGCGATCGTGTCGCGCACCGTGTGCCAGGAGATCAGGGGCTGGGCCAGGCCCAGCTCTTTCATCAGGCCGGCCTGGGTTTCCATCGCGCCCTTCTCCAGCGACGACAGCGTGCCCGACGCACCGCCGAACTCGCCCATCAGCACGCGGGGCTTCAGTTGCTGCAGCCGCTCGCGGTGGCGGTCGATGCCGGCCAGGATGCTGGCCATCTTGTAGCCGAAGGTGATGGGCGTGGCCTGCTGCAGGTTGGAGCGGCCGATGACGGGCGTGTCGCGGTACTTTTTGGCCAGGCTGGCCAGCGCGTTGCCGATCTCATTCAAGTCCTGCTCCACCAGCGCCAGGCCTTCGCGCATCTGCAGCACGGCGGCGGTGTCAGTGATGTCTTGCGTCGTGGCGCCCCAGTGGCAGTACTCGCCCAGCTTGTCGCGGCAGTTGGCGTTGATCTGGTTGACCACCGCGATGATGGGGTAGCCGATCTGCTCGGTCTTGGCCTTGAGCTTCACCCAGTCGATCTGCGACAGCTCGCAGTTGCGCACGATCTCGTCGGCCGCCTCCTGCGGAATGATGCCGAGCCGGCCCTGCACCTTGGCAAGCGCGCGCTCGATGTCCAGGTACTTGGCGGTGCGGTTCTCGTCGGACCAGACGTCGCGCATGCGCGCGTCGCTGAACATGTCGCCGAAGATGCGCGAGTCGATGATGGTGGCTGCCATGGTGTGGGTCTCTTTCTGTGGGGAATGAAGGGGGTCAATCGCGGGCCAGGGCCAGCGTGCGTTGGGCTTGCAGGACGACGGGGCGGTCGACCATGCGGCCGTCGAGCCGGGCGGCGCCGGGGGATGCGGCGTCCGCCACGAGCACGCGGCGCGCCCAGTCGAGCGACTGTTCGGATGGGCGCAGCGCGGCGTGGATGGGCGCCACCTGGCTGGGGTGGATGCACAGCTTGGCGCCGAAGCCGAGCCGGCGTGATTGCGCCAGGTCGGCCAGCAGGCGCACCCTCTCGTCGAACTGCGGCGTGACGCCCGCCACGGGTGCTGGCAGGCCGGCCACGCGTGAGGCGATGGCGATGCGGCTGGCCGCATAGGCCAGGCCGCTGGCGTCGTCGGCGATGTCGATGTTCAGGTCGAGCGCGAAGTCCAGCGTGCCGAACAGCAGGCGCGTGACGCCGGGGGTGGCGGCCACGGCGTCCACATTCGCCACGCCGCGCGCGCTCTCGATCAGGGCCAGCACCTGGGCACCGGGGATGACTTTCGCCACGGCGGCGATCTGCGAAGGTTCTTCGGCCTTGGGCAGCACGAGCTGCGTGCAGCCGCAGGCCTGCAGCGCGCGCAGGTCGTCGCAGAAGTACGGCGAGCCCGCGTCGTTGATGCGCACGGCGACGCGGGCGCGGTCGGCCGGCGCGGCGCTGGCGAACCACTGGGCGATGGCCTCGCGGGCCAGCGGCTTGTCGTCCGCGGCCACGGCGTCTTCCAGGTCCAGCAGCACGCAGTCGGCACCGCTGGCCAGGGCCTTGCCGAAGCGCTCGGTGCGCGTGCCGGGCACGAAGAGGTAGGTGCGCGGCTGCGGGGCGGATGGGTTCGCCATGGCGCTCGCCTCAGACTGCCTGCGCGGCGTGCAGGGCTGCGATCTCGGCCGCGCCGTAGCCCAGCTCGGCCAGGATCGCGTCGGTGTGCTGGCCCAGCGCGGGCACCGGGTCCATGCGCGGGCCCGTGTCCCAACTGCCGGGCGGCAGCATGGCGGGCAGCGGGCCTTGCGGCGAGCCGACCTCCGTCCAGCGGCCACGCGCCTGCAGCTGCGGGTGCGCCCATACCTCGGCCATGGTGTTGACCTGGGCGTTGGCGATCTGCGCGGCCTCCAGCCGCTCGACCACTTGCGCCACGGTCAGCGAGGCGAACGCGTCCACGATGATCTGGCGCAGCGCCGCGCGCTCGGCCACGCGCTTGAAGTTGGCGGTGAAGCGCGGGTCGGTGGCCAACGCAGGCTGCTGCAGCACCTTCTCGCAGAAGCTCAGCCATTCGCGCTCGTTCTGCAGGCCCAGCATCACGGTGCCGCCGTCGCCGGCCGGGAACGGGCCATACGGGTAGATCGTCGCGTGGCTGGCCCCCGTGCGCGGCGGCGGCGCGGCACCGTCGAAGGCGTAGTACAGCGGGTAGCTGGTCCACTCGGCCAAGGACTCCAGCATGGAGATGTCGATGCGCTGGCCGCGCCCGGTCTGGCTGCGCTGCATCAGCGCGGCCAGGATGTTGGTGTACGCATACATGCCGGCCGCGATGTCGGCGATCGAGGGGCCGGCCTTGCAGGGCTCGTCCGGCGTGCCGGTGACGGAGACGAAGCCGGCTTCGCTCTGGATCAACAGGTCGTAGGCCTTCTTGTCGCGGTAGGGGCCGGGGTTGACCGGGTCGTCGCCGTAGCCTGAGATGTCGCAGACGATCAGGCCGGGCTTGCGTGCCGACAGCTGGTCGTAGCCCATGCCCAGACGCGCAGCGGCGCCGGGCGCGAGGTTCTGCACTACCACGTCGGCCTTCTCCAGCACCAGGCGCTCCAGCACCTTGGCGGCCTGCGGATGCTTGACGTCCAGCGTGAGGCTCTCCTTGGAACGGTTGGTCCAGACGAAGTGCGAGGCCAGGCCGCGCACGCGCTGGTCGTAGCCGCGGGCGAAATCGCCGCTGCCCGGGCGTTCGATCTTGATGACGCGGGCGCCCAGGTCGGCGAGCTGGCGCGTGGCGAACGGCGCCGCGATGGCGTGTTCGAGCGTGACGACGGTGATGCCTTTGAGGGGTTGCATGGTGATGTGGCCTTCTATCGATGAGTCGTTGTTTTCGCCCCAGGGGCATCAGAGAGCACGGCCCCCCGCAGGGCACACGCGGAACTGGCTCTGCCAGGCCGCTGGGTGCGCCCCCCTCGCGCAGCAGAGGGGGGTTGGCGGAGCGCGCAGCGCGGAGACTGGGGGGTGTTATCTCAATACTGCAACCGCGTCCATCGTCAGCCAGCCTTCGTGGTCGCTGGCCCACAGGCGCACGGTCTTGCCGTCGGCCTGCAGCTCGCCGTTCACATGGAAGGGGTGCAGGTCGAAGGTCGGCCGCACGGCCTTGAAGCGGAAGCTGGCCACGTCCGCATCGGGCATCTGGCGGCGCAGCAGGTCCATCAGCAAGGTGGCGATCAGCGGGCCGTGCACGATGAGGCCGGGGTAGCCCTCGACCTGCGTGACGTACTGGCGGTCGTAGTGGATGCGGTGGCCGTTGAAGGTCAGCGCCGAGTAGCGGAACAGCAGCACGTCGTCCGGCACGATCTCGCGGCGCCAGGCGCCCTGCGCGGCGGCCTGCGGCGGCGGGGCCACGTCGCCCGGCCGCTGAGCCTCACGGTAGACGATGTCGTGGAACTCGACCAGCGCCGGGTCGGCCGCGCCGTTGCAGCGCACCTCGTGGCGCACCTTCACGAACACCAGCTTGCCGGTGCGGCCCTCCTTGATGCTCACGTCGTCGATGGTGGAGGTGCGGGCCACGGCGTCGCCCACGCGGATCGGCGAGTGGAAGGTGAACTGGCTGCCGGCCCACATGCGCCGTGGCAGCGGCACCGGGGGCATGAAGCCGCCGCGTTTGGCGTGGCCGTCGGCGCCGATGTCGGACTGCCGGTGCTTGGGCAGGAAGTACAGCCAGTGCCACAGCGGCGGCAGCGGCGTGCCGGTGGGGGCATCGAAGGCGGGGTGGTCCAGCGTGGCCGTGAGGGCGACGACGGGGGCGGTGGTGATGGTGTCCTGGACGGTCTCGCTGCGTCCGATCCAGGCATCCAGCGTGTCAGTGGCGGTATTCACTCGGGTCTCCGAAGGTGGGCTGCGTGGTGCAGCGCTGCCAGGGAGTCTCGACCAGTGCGTTGCCAAAGTGAATTGCAACATTCGGATCGATTGATGCACGGTGCAGCGGCAATGGCGCGGCCGGGCGGGCACCTTCTCCTACGCGAAGCTGGCCTCAAACAGGGCGGCGACGCGTTCGGGCACCGCGCACAGTGCTACCACCGCACGCGCAGGCCGGCCCCCCGGCGACGCGCATGGCTGGCCCACGGCCAGTGGCAGTTGCACCAGAACCATCACCCGGCGCGTCCCGATCCGACGATCAGGCGCTTGTCTCTGTCCATCCATCTCCAACCAGGAACGCGCCATGTCCACACCCGAAAACCTCAAAGACCTGTACACCGACGAACTGAAAGACCTGTGGTCGGCCAACGACCAGATGCTCCGCTGCATCAAGAAGCTCAACACCAAGGCCGCCGACAAGAGCCTCAAGGACATGCTGACCGGCTCGCAAGAAGGCATCGCCAAGCACACCGGCATCCTGAAGGACCTCATCGCATCGAACGGCGAGAAGGTCTCCAAGGAGCATTGCAAGGGCATGGAAGGCCTGGTCGCCGAAGCCACCAAGCACACCGGCGAAGAAGCGCCCAAGAAGGGCCCGGTGCGCGACGCCGTGATCATTGCCCAGTACCAGCGCATGAGCCACTACGGCATCGCCGGCTTCGGCACCGCGGCCGCCTTCGCCAAGGGCCTGGGCCTGGCGGACGACTACAAGGCCCTGCAAGCCGCGGTCAAGGAGATCTACGGCAACGACGACTACGTCAGCAAGCTCGCCGAGACCACGGTGAACCTGCAGGCCAAGGACCGGTAAACCCGTTTCACTGCGCGGGCGGCTGCACGGCCGCACCGGCCCCGGGCTGCATGGGCAATTGCAGCCGCAGCCGCGTGCCAGGCCCGGCGACGACGCGCCAGAAGCCGCCATCGCGGGCCACCTGCGCGATGCCTTCGAGCACGTGCGGCTCGGCGTAGCGCGCCACCGGCAGCAGCCAGGCGAAGTGCGCGAGCGAGCGCGGATGGCTGGCCTGCAGCACGTCGGTGCGTGGCACCAGCGGATCGGGGTCCGTGCCCCACTCCACGGCATGCCGCTGGTTGGCAAAGTGTGCGTAACGGCCCATGGTCGTCCAGTGCAGCACGCCGCGGCGCTGCAGCGCCTCCACGTGGCGCAGCCAGTCGCGTACGGCCTGCGGGGCGTGCGCGGCGTCGGCCGGGTCCAGGGCCACCAGCCGCACGGTGCGGTGCTGCGCGCAGTAGTCTCGGCCAGGTCGTCCAGCCAGGCACCGATGGCCAGTGGCGCCTGCGGCGTGCCCAACGGGCTGGCGAGAGCCTTCGTGCCGGCGCGCAGCGCGCTGAACGCCCATAGGCCGGCCGGACCACGCTGGCCGCCCACGTAGCTGCGCGTGGGCGCCATGCCCCGGTCACCATCGAAACGGTAGGCCGTGATGCCCTGCGCCTGCAGCCAGGGCATGGCCTGTTCCGGGTGCGGGCCCAGCGGCACCGACACCTCGCGCACCGGCCGGCCGGCCGCCTCGCGCACGGCATGCAGCGAGGCCTCGGTCAGCGCGCTGGCCGGCGTGGCCTGCGGTTCGCCCCGCCCCCCGCGGCTACCCAGCTCGTCGCCGCGCGCGGCGAAGTGGCGCACCCAGGCCTGCAGCGCCTGCCTGCCGGGTGCATCGAAGTCGGCCGCGAGGTGGATGGAATACGGCCCTTGTGCGAAGGCGCCCAGCGCATCGAGCGTGCCCAGCGCCGGCGCGGCGCTGGCTGTGTCGAGCTGCCAGTTCAGGATCAGCGCGCCCTGTGCGCCCGGCATGGGCGCGAGCTGCGGCAGGGCCGCTACGTCCTGCGCGAAGAAGCGCAGCCACACGTGCAGCCACAGGCCGTCGTTGCGCCGCTTGAGCGCGCCAAGCGGCAGGTTCACGAACAACACCTGGCCCTGGCCGAGCACGCGCAGGCCCGCGAGCAGGCTGCCGTCGCCGGCCTGCATGAGGCGCTGGCCGTTGTAGACGCCGCGCGTGGCCAAGGCGGCGTCGGCCAGGTGCTCGTCGCCGGCCACGGCCATCGGGGCGGCATCGGCCTGCGTGGCGTCACCTTCCAGCGTGCCGGGCGGCAGCTGCAGCAGCGGCACGGCGGCGCCCTCGACCCACGCCACGCGACCTGTTGCCGTGCGCGGGGGCGTGCCCGCGGCGTCTGCGTAGGCCACGCCGGCCAGCCGCGCGGCCGGGCGGGCCGCGACGTCCGGGCCATCCACGCCTGCGTCGTGCACCAGCAGCAGCGGGGTGCCGGCGCGCACGCGCTGCTCGATCCGCTCCAGCAAGGCGTCGCCCAGGTGCCGGCGCACACCGTCGGGCAGGATCAGCGCCGCTGCGCCCGCGCGCTCCCCGCGCAGCAGGGCCGAGGCACGCAGCAGCTCCAGCTCGAAGCCCAGCTCGGCCGCGGCGTCCTGC
This sequence comes from Pseudorhodoferax sp. Leaf267, assembly GCF_001422405.1. Lineage (GTDB taxonomy): Bacteria > Pseudomonadota > Gammaproteobacteria > Burkholderiales > Burkholderiaceae_C > Pseudorhodoferax. The sequence goes on along the minus strand of NZ_LMMV01000024.1, from coordinate 103,553 downwards.
CAGGCCCGCACATGCAGGTCATCGGCGGCCAGGCCGTCGGGCACCAGCAGCGCCAGGTGCGTGGGCGCAGCGCGCCCGGGTGCGCTGGTGCCGCGCCACAGCCCCACCAGCGCCAGCATGCCCAACGCCAGCACCCCGATGCTGATGCGGCCCGTCCAGAAACCGCGCGTGCCCCCTCTCACGGGATCGCGGCGGCGACTGGCTGCGCCGCCGGGACAAGCAGCCACGGCGCATGCAGCAGCATGCAGCGTACGTGGCCACGCAGCGCGGGGCGGCGGCCGGCGGTGGGTGACAGCGGGGAGCGCAGGAGATCGGCGAGCGCCGGTGCCGACACGGTTGCCCCACCGTCAGGCGACAAAGATGGGGCTCCCGGTTGCATGCAAAGTATCTTGTTATCGTTCGGTTAATTGTACGAATACAGTTAACAATCGAAGCCCACTTGCAGCATCTTTATTACATCTACAACAAATCCGTACAAATACGGCGGCGCTGGCACGCTATTGGCTTGGATTCTGTGTAGATGCGGTCGACGTCGCGCAGCGCTACCGGGCATTCGTCCATGATGCAGACAGGCGCCGCGCGCCTGCCACGGGCTACGCGGCCGCGTGCGGGCGGTCCAGGCAGACGCGGTTGCGGCCGTTGCCCTTGGCGCGGTAGAGCGCCCGGTCGCTGCGGTCCAGCGTGCCGGCCGGGTGCCGGTCCTGGGGCGCCACCAGCGCCACGCCGGCACTGACCGTCACGCTGCGGCCTTGCAGGGCCGGCGGCAGGGCCATGCCCTGCACGGCCACGCGCAGGCGCTCGGCCGTGGCCAGCGCCTGGGCTTCGTCCGCAATGTCGGCCAGGATCACGACGAACTCCTCGCCCCCGATGCGGGCCACGGCATCGTGCGGGCGCGCGTCGGCCTGCAGCACACCGGCCACGCCGCACAGCACCGCGTCGCCCGCGGCGTGGCCGAAGCCGTCGTTGATCGACTTGAAGTGGTCCACGTCCACGCTGATGAGCACGAAGCGGCGCTGCTCGCGTTGCCAGTCCTGCCAGCGCCGGTCCAGCCGGTCCAGGAAGGCGCGCCGGTTCAGCAGGCCGGTCATCGCATCGCGGCTGGCCAGGGCGCCCAGCTCGCGCACCAGGCTGCGCACGATGATGAAGTACAGGGCCGAGTTGAGCAGCGTGAGCACGATGAGCACGCCGTAGGCCAGCAGGTAGGACTGCGGCGCCGCGACGCTGGCCGCCAGTTCCCAACCCCACAGCAGGCCGCCCAGCGCCTGCACCACCAGGCCGAGCGCGGCCAGGACCGCCAGGGTGCGCAGGATCATCAGCACGTCCAGGCTGTGGTCGAAGCGGCTGCGCCCGTGGGGCGATGCGAGCCAGGGCGCGCGCACCACCAGCCAGGCGATGGCCAGGTAGACCAGGGCCAGCCGCCAGCGGGCGTCCGCCAGCTGCGCAGCCTGTAGCACGATCAGCAGTGCGGCGGTGCCCCCGCCGACGACCAGGGGCTCGCGCGTGGCCAGGCCGCCGAAATGCGCGGCGCAGCCGTGCCACATCATGGCCAGCGCCAGCACGATCAGCGCGTCGGCGCCCGCGTGGGTGAGCAGCGCGGGCAGATGGCCGCGCAGCGCGATCAGCATCAGCCCCACCCCCATGGACAGGTTGAACAGGGCCAGCGTGTAGATGCCGGCGCGGTCGCTCGGGCACAGCGCGCGCCGCAGCAGCAGCCAGAACAGGCTGAACACGAGGTGCTCGGCGCCCACCAGGCCCCACAGGCCCTGCACGCTGTTCATGGCCAGGCCCCGAGGCGGCCGCACCGGGCCCGCCACAGCGCCAGGCTGTTCGCAAAGGGGCACGGCAGGGGGGTCATGCGGTCCGGATGTTCGGGTGGCCGACACATTGTGGGCCTGTCGCAGCAGCACCGTCACAGCGCCACCACCTGGCGCGTGGTCCAGAAAAAAAGGCGGCCCGCCCGTCGTGCAACGGTGCGGGCCGCCCTGTGGCAGCCGCTCGCCTGCGTGGCGCCAGGCGATCAGCGTTCGCTGGTGATGAAGCGCAGCTGGGTGCCGCTCCTGGCGGTGATGACCCAGTCGTTGGTGTCGCTGGAGACCGTGCCCAGGCCCGAATAGATCACCGGCAGCGTGTAGCTGCTGCGTGGCAGCAGCATGGTGACGTCGGTCAGCGACTGTGCGTTGCTGATCGCGAACACGCTGGTGCCCAGCAGGAAGGGCGTGCTGGCCCAGCCGGTCTGGATGCGGCGCTGCGAGAAGTCGGCCAGCTCGGTCATCGTGTACCACTTGAAGCGGTTGCCGTCCTCCAGCTTGCCGCCGCGGTTGACGAAGGTCTTGACGACGCCCAGGTGGTCGGCCGCGCCGGGGGGGTGGTTGTAGAACAGGCGGTTGCTGCGCTTGTTGACGACGAAGCTCTGCAGGTCAAGCAGCCACTGCGCGGACGTCGCGTCGCTGACGCCGTTGGCCTCGAAGTCCTCGAAGGTGGCCGAGACGCCGAACGGTGCGATGGGCATGGCCCACAGCTTGGTCGTCAGGCGCGCGCCGTCACGCCATTCGCGCATGGCCGGGGTGCCGGTGTTGCTGACGGTGTACATGCCGACCACGCCGTACTGCTCCTTCCACCGCACGGCCCATGACGGGTTGTTGCCCTGGGGTGCCGAGTACTCGCGCTGGCGCTCGCCGGTCACGTTGGTGATGGCCTGGAAGTTCGCCTGCAGCCAGGGCAGGTACAGGGCGGCATTGGTCTCGGTGGCGTTCAGGCCGTACAGGTTGTGGTTCCAGCCGCCATGGGAGCCGACGGCGTGCTTGACCAGGCTGGCGTTGGAAGCGTAGCGGCCGAACTTGCCGGTGCGCAGCACCACGTCCTGGGCCGCGGGGTTGGCCGGCAGGTTCATGCCCAGGCCGTCGCCGGGCACGTCCACGTCGGGGCCGGCGGTGAAGTGCACCGAGAAGGGGCCGGCGCCGCGCATGAAGTCCATCGCCATGATGTCGCGGAACTGGGGCACGACATCGTCGCCGTCGTCCACGTGCCAGTTGTAGACCAGGCCGCCGATGCCGCCCGGCTGCACCGCCAGGCGCGGCATGCCGACCGTGTCGCGCGCGAAGTAACCCAGCACGCCGTGCAGCAGCGCGCCGTCGGTGCCGATGGCCTTGAAGAAGCCGACCGGCAGGTTCACGAAGAGCACTTCGCCCTTGCTGTAGGTGCGCTCGCCGGCCACCAGGCCGAAGTCGGGCGAGGTCAGCAGCACGGTGCCCGGGAACTCGCCCGTGGTCACGTAGCTGTAGTAGCTCAGGGGGCCGAAGCCGTAGCTGCTGACGACCTGCAGTTCCGCATCGCCGGCCGCCTGGCGCGCCTTGGCTTGCGCAGACGAGAGCTCCTCCCAGCCCGCGCCGCCACGCGTGGCCACGGCACCGACCTCACCCACGCGACGAGCGGCGGTCCAGCGCGAGGCATTGAGCAGCAGGCTGCCGAGCGACCTGGTGGCGTTGGCCACGCCGAGGTCGTAGCGCAGGCCACCGACGACGGAGGCCACGCGCGCATTGGGCTGCGGGTTGGCGCGGGCGCGGTACCACGAGCGCATGAACTCCGAGCCGCCCGCATCGAAGCGGCTGGTCGGCACATAGGCCAGCTGGGGCGTGGCCGAGCGGGCCGCGGCCGCCGCCACGCTGGGCGCTGCGTAGGGCAGGTACTTGCCGGGCGGCAGCGACAGGTCGTCGAGCATGCCGCGCGCGCCGACCACGGGGCCGAAACCCACCACGCGGTCCTGCAGGGCCTGGTACTGCACGTAGTCCACGCCCACCAGATCGGAAAAGCGCGAACGGCCGCCGGCGTCGTAGAAGCCCGCGTCGTTCAGCGCGCCCGCGTCGTAGACGAGCAGCAGCTTGCCGCCGCGCGAGACGTACTGCTTGACCGCGGCGACCAGCTTGTCGCTGGCCTGGATGTGCGCGCTGTCGGGCAGCACCAGGCCGCCGATCGACGAGGACGCCGAGGTGCCGAGCGCGATGAAGGCCGAGTCGGTCATGACCTTCATCTGCAGGCCTTCCTCGACCGCCGTGTCGGTCCACACGCGCACCTGCCAGGCGGCGGTGTCGGCGCCGTCGGGCACCAGCAGCGTCAGGCTGTCGCGGCTGCCGGCCAGCGCGGCGCCGGGGCTGGCGAACACGGCCAGCAGCAGCGCGAACAGCGCCGCGGCCCACGGGTGCCGCAAGGCACGCAGGCGTTGAACAAGGACTTGGAGGGACATGGTTGCACCTTTTCTATGGCTGTTGTGAGGGTTGGGAAACACAGGGAAGAACGCTCGCACTTCTTCATGGAACGGGATCGGAGAGCCAGAGCAGCCAGCGCAGGTCGCCGACCTGGAACGGCCAGGCGAAGGGCCGCTCGGTGCGCAGCCAGGCGCCGCGTGCGCGGGCGACCCAGGTGCGCGCGGCGGCCTCGTCGCCCGTGCAGCGCGCCGCCACGGCCACGGCGGGCCACCAGAAACCATCGGGGTCCACGTTGCGGCGCGACCAGTCGGCCTGGCCCTGCCAGCGGCGGGCGGCCTGGCGCCAGGCTGCGGCGGCGTCGGCGGGCGCCGGGCCGGCCACGCCCCACAGCAGCGGCCAGGCCTGGGCCACGGTGTCGGCGTACCAGCGCGCGAAATCGGGCGGCCCGGCCTGCAGGCTCACGCGCCAGGCCTGGCTGGGGGCGTGCCACAGCTGCGTGCGCACGGCGTCTTCGGTGCGCTGCGCGGCGGCCAGGCTGCGCGCGGCGCCGGGCCCGTCGGCATAGGCCTGCTGCTGCACGCCGGCCCAGGCGCGCCAGCCGGCCGCCACCTCCACCGCGTCCATCAGGTAGTCCACCGCGTAGCCGGGCTTGGCCGAGCTCAGGCCCTCGGGCTGCGTCAGCGCGACCATGGTGCCCACCGAGGCCTGCAGCGAGGCGCGCATGCCGGCCTCGCGCAGCAGCGCAGCGTCGCCGCCGGCCGCGCGGTAGGCCTCGGCCATGAGCAGCAGCGAGGCGGCCGTGCTGTCGTAGGCGTCCACGTGCGGGCACTCGTCGGCCGGCCGGCCGACGGGGCACGGCGCGACATGCAGGTCGGCCTCGCGCACCCAGTGGTCGAACACCACGCCCTGCCCCGGCCCCGTGGGCGCGGTATGGCGCGACTGCCAGCGCAGCCATTCGGCGGCCACCGGCAGCAACGACGGCGCCACGCGCAGCGCCTCGGCCAGGGCCAGGTTGACCTGGTAGGCCGAGATGAAATGCCAGCGCGCGCCGCCGGGGTCCACGTAGCCCGGCGACAGGTTGGACTTGACGGCGCCGTGCGCGGCCTGCCCCGGCGCGTGGATCGCCAACTGCGCCAGCGTGGCCAGGGCCGCGTCGCGAAAGCCCGCGTCCACCAGCGCGCCGCGCGCGCACACGGGCGCGGCGGCCGATGCCGCGCCGGCAGCGCCGAGCACCAGCGTGGCCAACGCCAGGCGCAGGCGGTGGGCCAGGGTGTCAGCGCGCACGGCGCTCCCCGTGGATGGGCGCGGCCCAGGCCATGCCCCAGCCGTACAGGGCCACGACGCCCACCACCGGCAGCATCACGCCGAACATGAGGTTCAGCAGCGGCAGCAGGATCAGCCCGCTCATGCTGGCCAGCGCCACGTGCAGCGCGTACTGCAGCGGCGTCAGCACGAACAGGAACAGCAGCGTCGCGGCCGTCAGCGCCGCGCGCTGCCAGTGCGCGAACGGGAACAGGTAGTAGGTCATGAGGTGGATCCACGGCGTGGCCAGCATCAGGTACCAGGTCTGGCGCAGGCCGCTGGCCACATGGCCGGCCACGGTGTGCGTGAAGCTGGCCGACCAGAACATGAAGAACAGCACCGAGGCCCCGTGCACGAGCACGCCCAGGCGCACGAAGAAGGCCAGCGGCTTGGCCGCGTCGGACAGCCAGCCCGTGCACCACCACAGCAGCACCAGCACCGCGCCGTGCTTGAGCGGCGTGTTCGCATCGGGCACCGGCATCTCGGGAATGACCACGGGCACGACCAGGCCGAACCAGCCGACCTGGTCGGCGCTGCCCGGCACGAACTGGCCGCGCAGCGCCAGCGCGCGCAGCCACCACAGCACCTCGTCGCCCCAGGCCATGCCGACCCAGGGGCGCAGCAGCATCAGCGCGGTGCTGAAGGCCAGCGCCAGCGCGCAGCCCGCCACCACGCGCCCCATGGGCAGCGGCAGCCGCCAGATGGCCCGGTGCTGCGCGATGTTGCCGCCGCGGTGGCCGCGCGCGCGCAGGCGCTGGACGATCTCGGCGGTGCTCGATGGCTTGGTCATCTCAGAATTGCGCGAAGAGGCCGATGCCCAGCGTGCGGCGGCGGTAGCTCGGGTTCTTGTAGTACTCGTCCTGGAACGTGAAGCCCCAGGTGCGGCCGATCCAGCGGCGCCAGCCGAACGCGACGGTGGAGCTGCGGAAGTCCACCAGCTGCGCCTGATCGCCGACGGCCTGGTAGGCCTCGGTGCCCTTGGCGCCGCGCACCGAGAAGTACTGCCAGCCCTCGCGGCCCACCGTGATGGCGGCATACGGCATGTGCGAGGCCACGTCGCCGGGCTGGCTGACGTTGAACACCATGCCGTGCTCCAGCACCACATTGCCGGGCAGGTACCAGGCCAGCGACAGGCGCGAGCCGAGGTCGCTGCGGTCGTTGTCGAACCAGGCCTTGTAGACCGCCAGCGAGGTCACCAGCTGGCCCTGCGACAGCCACTTGCGCGAGACCTGCAGGTCGGTGCGCGCGTTGGCCCAGTTCGGCCCGCCGGTGCCGGCCGCCAGCGTGTGGGTCAGGTACCACCGCTCCGACAGCGTGCCCGTGTAGGCCACGGCCAGCACGCCGCCGCGCGCGCCGAACTTGCGCTCGTTCAGCGCGTCGATCTGCAGCACATGGCCTGGCGCCATGGTGATGGCGCCGCGCAGGTTCTGCGCCTCGCCATCGGGCAGGCCGGCCGTCAGTGCGCTGCGCGAGGTCTGCAGATCCCAGGTGGTGCGCGGCGGCGCCTCGGCGGCCGCCGGTGGCGGCGCGGCCGGCAGCGGCAGGGCCTCGACCGCCTGCGGCAACGCATCGACGGCTTGCGCCAGTGCGCCCGCGGCCGGCAGCGCGCAGGCCAGCAGCAGGGCCAGGGTGCGCTGGTTCACAGCGCCTTGCCCAGCACGTCGGCGATGCGCTGCGAGGTCTTGCCATCGCCGAACGGGTTCACGGCGGCGCGCATGCGCGCCAGCTCGTCGCCTTCGTTGAGCAGGCGCGTGACGACGCCCACGATGCGCTGCATGTCGGTGCCCACGATCAGGCCGGCGCCGGCCTCGATGAGTTCGGGCCGCTCGGTGGTGTCGCGCAGCACCAGGACCGGGCGCGACAGCGCGGCGCCCTCCTCCTGGATGCCGCCCGAGTCGGTCAGCGCCAGCGCGCTGTGCTGCAGGCACCACAGCAGCGCCGGGTAGTCCAGCGGCGGGCACAGGCACAGCCGGCCTTCCAGCCGCTGGGCCAATTCGCCGAGCTCGGCGTGCACGATGTCGGCCACGGCCGGGTTGCCATGCACGGGCCAGGCCACGGCCAGGCGCGGGTCGGCCTGCAGCAGGCGCGCCACGGCACGCGCGATGTCGCGGATGCCCGGCCCCCAGTTCTCGCGCCGGTGCGCGGTGACGGTGATCAGCCGGCCCTGCGCCAGGTGGGGCTGCAGCCGCCGCAGCGGCTCGGGCAGCTGCAGCGCGCCGCTGGCCAGCAGGGTCACCAGCCGGCTGGCGCCGGCCAGCGCGGCGTCGACGGCGGTGTTGCCCACCATGTGCACGCCGCTGGCCGCGATGCCTTCGCGCGCCAGGTTGGCCGCGGCGCCGGGCGTGGGCGCGAAATGCCAGCGCGCCAGCCGCGCCGTGATCTCGCGGTTCTTCTCCTCGGGGAAGGGCTCGCGTGGGATGAAGGTGCGCAGCCCGGCCTCGACATGGCCGACGGGCAAGTCCAGGTAGAACGCGGCCTGCGCCGAGGCCAGCGTGCTCGTGGTGTCGCCGTGCACCAGCACGGCCGCGGGCCGGGCCTGTTCGTAGACCTCGGACAGGCGTTCGAGCAGCAAGGCGTTCAGGTGGGCCAGGCTGGCGTTGCGGCGGTCGAGCTGCAGCTCGTACTGCGGCCGGATGTCGAAGAAGTCGTACAGCGACTCGGCCATCTCGCGGTGCTGGCCGCTGTGCACCCAGGCCACGGGCATGCCGCGGCGGCGCAGCTCGGCGTAGACGGGCGCCATCTTGATGATTTCGGGGCGGGTGCCGACGGAGATCAGGATCGGCCTGGCCGACGGAGAGTTGGGTTGCGTCATGGCGCGGCGGTGGGAGTGAAGGATTCGGGCGCCGGCACATTGGCGCGCAGCGGCAGTTGCAGGCGCAACCGGGTGGAGGCCCCGGCGACGACACGCCAGGCATCGCCGTCGCGCACGACCTGGGCCTGGCCCTCGAGCACGCGCGGCATGTCGTAGCGCGCCAGCGGCAGCAGCCAGGCGAAGTGCGCCAGCGAACGCGGGTGGCTGGCCTGCAGCAGTTCGGTCGCGGCGTCTTCGACGCGGGTGTCCCATTCGACGGCCAGGCGCTCGTTGGCGAAGGCCGCGTACTGGGCCATGGTGATCCAGCGCAGCGAGCGCTCCTCGACCAGCTTGGCGGTGTGGCGGATCCAGTCGCGGAACGCGTCGGGAAACAGCGCCACGCCGGGCGGGTGGAAGTACACCAGCCGCACCGTGTGGTACTGGGCGCAGAAGTCGGCCACGTCCTTGAGCCAGGCGCCGATGTCGCGGTCGGCGATGCCGGCCATCGAGGTTTCCTCGAAGCTGGCGTGTGCGCCGTAGCTCAGCACCGGGAAGGCCCACATGCCCGAGGGGCCGCGCTTGCCGCCCTGGTAGCTGCGCGTGGGCGCCATGCCGATGTCGCCGGTGAAGTAGTAGGCCTGGATGCCCTGCGCGCGCAGCCAGGGCGTGGTCCAGGCCGGGTGGTTTCCCATGGGCGCCGAGTACTCGCGCACCGGCTGGCCGCTGGCGGCGCGCACGGCCGCGAAGTTGCGCTCGATCAGCCCGATGGAGCGCTGCGGCGCCTGCTTGTCGACGTCGCGGCCGAAGGCGTTGTGGATCCATCCGCCGTGGCTGCCGACCTCGTCACCGCGCTCGACGAAGCGGCGCACCCAGTGCTGCATGCGTTCGTTGCGCGCCAGGTCCATGCCCTGGCCGTCGCCGGGGTTGTCCACATCCGGGCCGGCGGTCAGGTGGATGGAGTACGGCCCCTGCTCGAACGCGCCCAGCGCGTCCAGCGTCTCGATGGCGGGCACCGCGGCAGCCGCGTCCACATGCCAGTTCATGATCAGCGCGCCCTGCGCATCGGGCACCTGCGAGAGCTGCGGCAGCCCCGACACGTCCTGCGCGAAATAGCGCAGGAAGCTGTGCAGGAACAGGCCATCGGTGCGCAGCTTGAGGTAGGTCAGCGGCAGGTTCACGAACAGCACCTGCCCCAGGCCCACGCTGTGCAGGCCAGCGAGCAGGCTGCCCTCTTCGGCATGCATGAGGCGCCGGCCGGGAAACACGCCGCGCGTGCTGTACACGGGGTAGTGCAGCCGGCCGTAGTGGTAGCCCACGACGGCCAGCGGCTCCTCGTCCAGCGGCGGCGGCTGGTTGCTCGACAGGGGCTCGTCCTCGCCATCGCGGATCAGCTTGCCGGGCGGCAGGCGCAGGATGGGCACGGCCGCGCCCTCGACCCAGGCCACGTGGTCGCCCGACATGCGCCCGCCCAGCTCGCCATACAGCGCATAGCGCACGCCGGCCAGGCCCGACAGGCGCGACTGCGCCGGGTGGTAGCCGCCGTCCAGCGCCTCCAGGCCGGCGTCGTGCACGAGCATCAGGCGGGCACCGGCGCGCACGCGCTGCTCCAGCACGGCGATGAGCGCGTCGTTCATGCGGCGGTGCACCTGGTCGGGCAGGATCAGCGCGGCATCGCGCGCCGGGGTGCCGGCGCGCAGCAGTTCGGAGGCGCGCAGCACCGTCAGCTTGAAGCCGAGCTCGGCCGCGGCGTCCTGCCAAGCGACCACGTGCAGGTCGTCGCCGGGCAGGTCGTCGGGGATCAACAGCGCCAGGTGCGTCGGCGCCGCGGCGCCACCACGCGCGCCGCCGAAGACGCCCAGCAGGACGAGCGCGACGACGGCCAGCACCAGGAGGCCGCCCCGGATCAGCCAGACCCGGGTCGTGACGGGCTTGGCGCTCACTGCGCGCCCGCCGGTGGAGAACCGGGTTGCGATGGCCAGGCGCCGGCGCCGGCCGGCACGGCCGCGGGCAGCGGCGCCACGCAGCGGCCCTGCTCGCCGGCCCAGACCGTGCCGTGCACGACCACGCCGGCGCCGATGTCGATCTGCGGCGCCGCCACGTTGGCCGGCACGGCCAGCGTGCCGACCGTGCAGCCCGCCCCCAGCGCGATGCTGCGCTCGGACATCAGCACGCCCTGCACGCTGCAGGCTTCGTCGAGCACGATCGCGTCTTCGGCGAACACGCCACCGCGGATCACGCAGCCCGCGCCGACCGTGAGCCGGCCGCGCACCTTGAGGCTGCCGCGCACGGCGCAGCGCGGCGCCAGCGTCAGGTCGCCGTGGCAGATCAGGTCGCCCTGCCAGGCCGTGCCCGCGGGCACGGCGAGCGGGCCCTGGCCGATGGCACGCCGGCCCGAGGCGTCCCACTGCACGCCGGTCAGCGCCGCGCCGTCGGTGGTCGCCGGCACGGCGGCTCCCGGCGCCACATACGGCAGAAACTGCAGGCGCGGCGCATGCAGCAGCGTGAAGCCCACACCCGGCGCCAGCACCAGCAGCCGCTCGGCCGTCACGCGGCCGGCCAGCTCGCAGGCCTGGCCCACGAAGACCTCATCGCCATGCGCCCAGCGCAGCACCGACGACTGCTGGCCCAGCCGCAGCGCGCCGCCGGCCCACAAGGCCTTGCACACACTGCGCTCGCCTGCGCGCAGCGCGCCCTTGGCCGCCACCTCGGCATAAAAGGCCATGCCGTCGGGCAGCCGCAGGTCGCCCGCGGCGTGCCACAGGCGGTGGGTGGCGCCGGCAGTGCGCTCGGCCTCGGTCAGCGCCAGGGGCTGGCCCGCGGGCGGGCCGGCCACGATCTCGGTGCGGCCCAGCTCCGTCTGGCCGGCCTGCACCGCGGCGGCCAGGCGCGCCGCGAAGCTGCGGGCCAGGAACGGAGGGTCCAGCGCATCGGTCTCGTCGATGGGCAACGGCTGCACGTCGCTGGGCCGGCGCCATTCCAGGAACGCCGGCAGCATGGGCACCGCCATGGCGCACAGCGTGAGCAACACCAACAGCGCCAGCGTCACGGGCCGACCTTGGCCGAAGGTGCGGCCGGCAGGCCCAGCGAAGGGCTGGCGCGGCGGTAGCGCACGGTCTTGTCCCAGTGGAACTTGCCGCCGCCCAGGCGGTCCAGCAGCAGCTGGTCGATCACCGAACGCGCGATGGCCACGGCGCTCACGATGAAGCCCAGGAACGAGAACGCCAGCAGCCGGATGCGGCGGTTGGAGCGGTCCAGGTGCACGGCCGTGGCGATCTCGAAGAAGGCCGCGAAGTTGCCCAGCGCGCTGTGCACCATGAAGGCCATCAGCAGCAGCGCGGGCGCCAGCCACTGCATGCTGACCGTGAAGTACATCAGCACGCTGAGCACCCAGCCCAGCAGCAGCACGGGCGACATCATGTACACGCCCAGCAGCAGGAAGCCGTCCAGCCGCTCCGTCCAGCGCAGCGTGCGGTTGCGCAGCAGGCCGCCACAGTGGCGCACCATGGCCTGGTTGTGGCCCTTGGACCAGCGCTTGATCTGGCGCATGCGCACGGCCCAGCTCTGCGGCACCTCTTCGTAGCACTCGGCGCGGTTGTGGTAGACAGTGCGCCAGCCGCCCAGCAGCAGGCGGTAGGTGAGGTCCGTGTCCTCGGCCAGCACGTCGTCATGCCAGCCGCCCACGGCTTTCAGCGCGCTCACGCGGATGCCGCCCACCGTGCCGCCGTACTGCGGCACCAGGCCCAGGTTCATGCGGGCCTGCTGGTCGACCTGGTAGCCGCCGGCGCGCTCCAGGTCCAGCAGCCGCGTGAGCAGGTTGGCGCCCACGTTGTGCGGCACGACGCGGCCCATCACGGCGCCGACCTCGGGGTCGAAGAACGGCGCCATGAGCCGGCGGATCAGCCCGCGCGAGGGCATGTAGTCGGCATCGAAGACGATGATGAAGTCGGTGTCGATGGTCTCGGTGGCGTCCTTCAGCGCCGCGGCCTTGCCCGGCTTGCCGCTGGTGCGGTGGAACGGCGTGATGCGGCCCGGGTAGCGCGCGACCACCTCGTCGACGATCTCGCGCGTGCGGTCGGTGGAGCGGTCGTTGACCGGCACCACCTGCATGCGGTCGGCCGGGTAGTCGACCAGCATCAGGTTTTCGAGGCAGTCCCGGATCACGTCTTCCTCGTTGTGCGCGGCCACGAAGATCGTCACGCGCGGCCAGTCGGCGGTGACCAGGCTGGCATAGGGGTTGCGCTGGCGGCCGAACAGCCGGTTCAGCGAGAAGACGTAGTGGCGCGCCGTGTAGACCGTGAGCAGCACCATCACCAGGCCCATCAGGATGCCCAGCGTCCACGCCCAGACGGGCCCCAGCGGGCTGCTGACCTGCAGCGCGACGATCGCCGGGGCAGCGGACCAGGCCGGCGCGGCCGGTGCCAAGGCAGCACCCGCGGCGGTGAGCAAGCGGAAAGACATGTTGTGACGCCCAGCGAACGTTGTTTTGGAGAGAGCACTGGCGCGCGCGCCAATCCCACGGCTGGACCGATGACCGCACGCGCCCTGCCTCCGCGCCCTGATCCGACTTCGCGCCTCTGCGGGCGCCACCGTTACCTCCGTTGCATCTGCATGCAATCGGTAACTAAATTTCCGGCGTTATTGTATGAACGCAGAACCAATTTAAAGATCGATTTGGCTAAATTTGTTGCGAGTTGGTTGCGTGAAACACAATTTGCCGCCAAGCTGCCAACAAAACACGGTACAAACTCGTAAGTTTATGTATGCATTGGACGGGTGTTTTGTATCCAGTTGTACATGTCTTGCCGCTGGTTTCGTGTAGCCAAGCGCGTAAGGCGCCCATGGCAAAGCGGCACGCACCTCGCGATGCCCGCCGCCGCCAAGTGAAGAAGATCAATCGGGCTCGGTGAAGCGGCCGGGCCGCTTGCCCATGGCGGCGCGCACCGCTTCGCGCTGGTTCGGGCTGCCGACCAGGCGCTGCTGCTCGACCGACTCGGCCATCAGCAGGCTGGCGGCATCGCCGTCGCTCATCTGGTTCAGCAGCCGCTTGGCGGCGCGCACGGCATCGGGGTTGCGACCTGCGATGTTGCGCGCCATGGCCAGCGCTTCGGCCAGGGGGTCGGGGCAGATGCGGGTGGCCAGGCCGATGGCGCAGGCCTCGTCGGCCGGCACGATGCGCGCGCTGAACACCAGGTCGCGCGCGATGTCGGCGCGCAGCAGTTCGCGCAGCAAGGGGATGCCGGCCATGTCGGGCACCAGGCCCCACTGCATTTCCATGACGGACATGCGTGCATCGGCCGCCAGCAGGCGCAGGTCGGCCCCCAGCGCGATCTGCAGGCCGCCGCCGTAGGCCACGCCCTGGATGGCGGCGATGACGGGCACGGCCAGCTCGCGCCATTGCCAGGCGACCTGCTGGAAGCGGTTGGCCAGGCCGTGCGTGCGCTGCTGCAGCTCGGCCAGGCCGGGCATGCCGCTCGCGCCGCCCTCGGCCATGTTGACGAAGCTGGCCATGTCCAGCCCGGCGCAAAACGCCCTGCCTTCGCCATGCAGCACCACGGCGCGCAGGCCCCGGGCCTGCTGCAGCGCGGCGCCGGCGGCGAGGATGCCGTCGAACATGGCCGTGTCCAGCGCGTTCATCTTGTCGGGCCGCGCCAGGCGGACCTGGGCCACGCCATCAGTGTCGATCTGCAGCGCGACGCGGTCGTGGAATGTCTGTTCGTCCTGTTCTGCGTTACTCAAGGCGTTGTCTCCTGTCTTTGGCGTCCTGGCCGGCGATGTTGTCACGCGCGCGGCGCCAGTCCTCGTCGCCCCAGGCCGACATGCGCGCGAAGTTGCCGCCCGTGGCCTGGTACTGCGCACCGTCGATCGCAATGGTCTGGCCGTTCACGTATTCCGAGCCCGGGCCGAGCAGGAACACCGCGAGGTTGGCCAGCTCGGGCATGCGGCCGTTGCGCTGCATGGGGTTGCCCTCGGTCTTGTGCTCGCCACCGCCGGGGTTGAGCCGCGCGCTCATGCCTTCGGTGGGGAACAGGCCCGGCGCGATGGCGTTGAAGCGCACCCCGCGGCCGGCCCACTCCACGGCCAGCGACTGCGTCATCGCGTGCAGGCCGGCCTTGGACATGGCAGACGGCACCGTGAACGGCGAGCCGTTCCACACCCAGGTGGTGAGGATGGAGACCACGGAGGCTGCCTTGCCTTCGGCCAGCCAGCGCTTGCCGCAGTCCAGCGTCATCATGAAGCTGCCGCGGAACACGATGTTGGCAATGGCGTCGAAGGCGCGCGGTGAGAGGTCCTCCGTGCGGCTCACGAAGTTGCCGGCGGCGTTGTTGACCAGGCCGTCCAGCGCGCCGCCGTCGGCCCAGATGGCGTCCAGCATGGCGGTGATCTGCTCGTCCTTGCGGATGTCGCACGGCAGGCCCACCACCTTGCCGCCATGCGCGGCCATGAGCTCCTGCGCGGTCTGCTCGACCACCGGCGCGCGCCGGCCGCAGATGTAGACGGTGGCGCCCAGCATCAGCAACGCCTCGCCCATCACGCGGCCCAGGCCGCTGCCGCCGCCCGTCACCAGGTAGCGCCGGCCGGCCAGCAGGCCGGGTTTGTAGATCAGGTCGTCGAGGGTCATGTGGGGCTTCCGTAGATTGGCGTGCGCTTGTCGAGGAAGGCCTGCATGCCTTCGTGGAAATCGGCGGTCTGGGTGCACAGCACCTGGTTGCGGTCTTCCATGGCGATCACGGCTTCCATGCTGCCGGCGTCCACCGCGAAACCCAGCGCCTCCTTGGTCAGGCGCAGCGCGACGGGCGTGGCGTTGAGCATGTCGGCGGCCATGGCCTGCGCCTGCGCCTGCAGCTCGGCCAGTGGCGCGACGCGGCTGACCAGGCCGAGCGCGTAGGCCCGCTGCGCGTCCATGAAGCGGCCGGTCAGCATGTATTCGGCTGCGACCGAGCTGCCGACCATGCGCGGCAGGAAGTAGCTCACGCCCACGTCG
This sequence comes from Pseudorhodoferax sp. Leaf267, assembly GCF_001422405.1. Taxonomy (GTDB): domain Bacteria; phylum Pseudomonadota; class Gammaproteobacteria; order Burkholderiales; family Burkholderiaceae_C; genus Pseudorhodoferax. The sequence continues at coordinate 88,276 of NZ_LMMV01000024.1, read as the reverse complement.
CAGGCAGACAGGCCGATGCGGATGAAGGCCGCGTTCATGCGTGCATCGGGCGTGACCAGGCGCACGTCGGACGCGAGCGCGAGCGCGAACCCTCCGCCGCTGGCCGCGCCCTGCACCACGCTGATGACGGGCTGCGGGCACCGCCGCATCGCCAGCATGATGTCGCGGATGCCTTTTTGCTTCTCCAGCATCTGCTCGACGCCGCGCGGGCCGCCGACCACCGTGTCCTTGATGTCCAGGCCGGCGCAGAAGGCGCGGCCCGCGCCCTGCAGCACGACCACGCGCGTGGCGCTGCGGGCCGTGAGGCGCTCGAAGTATTCGCGCAGGGCCGTCGTGAGTTCGGGGTTGAGTGCGTTCAGCCGCTCGGGCCGGTTCATGGTGAGCCAGGCGACACCGCTGCGCTCTTCAATGTCGAGGACGCTCATGTTGAAACTCCGTGCTTGCGCACTGCGGTGCAAGCTTGCCTGGGGCGGCCCGGCGCGTCGCTCATAACGCGCGCGAGATCACTTCTTTCATGATCTCGTTCGTGCCGCCGAAGATGCGCTGGATGCGCGCGTCCGTGTACATGCGCGTGACCAGGTACTCGTTCATGTAGCCGTAGCCGCCGAACAGCTGCACGCATTCGTCGACCACGCGGCCTTGCGCTTCCGAGCCCCAAAGCTTGGCCATGGACGCGGTGGCGGTGTCGAGCCTGCCGGCCACCAGGTCCTCGACACAGCGGTCGATGAAGGCCCGGCCCACCTTGATCTGCGTGGCGATCTCGGCCAGCTTGAACTTGGTGTTCTGGAATTCGGCGATCGGCTTGCCGAAGGCCTTGCGCTCGCGCACGTAGTCCAGCGTGGCGAGGAAGGCGCCCTCCATCGCGGCCAGCGAGGCCACGCCGATGATGAGCCGCTCGTAGGGCAGGTCGCCCATGAGCTGGAAGAAGCCCTGCCCTTCCTTGCCGCCCAGCACCGCATCGCTGCGCACGGTCACGTCGTCGAAGAACAGCTCGGAGGTGTCCTGCGCCTTCAGCCCCATCTTGTCGAGCACACGGCCCACGCGAAAGCCCGGGCAGTCGGCCGTGTCCACGAGCAGGATGGAGGTGCCCTTGGCGCCCTGGCTCGGGTCGGTCTTGGCCACCACCAGCACCACGCCAGCGAGGTAGCCGTTGGAGATGAAGGTCTTGGAGCCGTTGATGCGGTAGACGCCCTCGACCCTGTCGGCGCGTGTGCGCACGCCCTGCAGGTCCGAGCCCGCGCCCGGCTCGGTCATGGCGATGGCGCCCACGATCTCGCCGCGCGCCAGGCGTGGCAGGTAGTGCGCCTTCTGCGCGTCCGTTCCGTGGTTCAGGAAGTAGTGCGCCACGATGGAATGCACGCCGATGCTCATACCCGACAGCGCGCGGCGTGCCATTTCCTCGTGCAGGATGGCCTCGTGGCGGAAGTCGCCGCCACCGCCGCCGTATTCCTCGGGGATGTCCACGCAGAGCAGGCCCAGTTCGCCGGCCTTGCGCCAGATGGCGTGGCCCACGTTGCCGGCCTCGCGCGCTGCTTCGTCGTGCGGCAGCATCTCGGTCTCGATGAAACGCACCGCGTTGTCGCGGAACAGCTCCAGGTCTTCGTCCATCCAGGAGCGGCGCAAGTCGATGGTCATGGGGTCTCCAGTTCTCAATCCGGTTGCCGCCAGCGGCGCAGCACCGCCTCGGCGCTGTCGGGCGCGACCGCTGGCGGCACCTGCGCGGCCGTGCGGCTGAAGCGCGGCGCGGGCGCGGGCTGCACCAGGCCGCCCACTTCGACGAAGGTCTGGCGTGCCACGTTGTGCGCATGCGCGGGGGCTTCGTCCCAGTCCAGCACGGGGGCGAAGCAGGCGTCCGTGCCTTCCAGCAGCGCGCACCAGGCATCGCGCGTGCGGGTGCGGAACAGGTCGGCCATGCGCAGCTTGAGCAGCGGCCAGCGGTCGGTGTCGAGCTGCGCGTCGAAGGCCGGGTCGTCGGCGATGCCGCAACGCTCGCGCAGCAGCGCGTAGAACTGCGGCTCGATGGCGCCGATGGCCACGTACTTGCCGTCGGCGCAGGCATAGGTGTCGTAGAAGTGCGCGCCGCCGTCCAGCATGTTCTCGCCGCGCTGGTTGCTCCACTGCCCCGCGGCCTTCATGCCCAGCATCATGGCCGACAGCAGCGCCGCGCCATCGGTCATGGCCGCATCCACCACCTGGCCCTGGCCGCTGCGCTGCGTCTCGTGCAGCGCAGCCAGCAGGCCGAAGGCCAGCAGCATGGCGCCGCCGCCGAAGTCGCCAACGTAGTTGAGCGGCGGCACCGGGGCCTCGCCGGACCGGCCGATGGCATGCAGCGCACCGCTGATGGCGATGTAGTTGATGTCGTGCCCCGCGGCCTTGGCCAGCGGCCCGTGCTGGCCCCAGCCCGTCATGCGGCCATAGACCAGGCGCGGGTTGCGCGCATGGCATGCGGCAGGCCCCAGGCCCAGGCGCTCCATCACGCCGGGGCGAAAGCCCTCGATCAGCACGTCGGCGCTGGCGATGGCGTCGAGCACGCCGGCTGCCGCGCCGTCGGCGCGCAGGTCCAGCTGCAGCACGCTGCGCCCGCGCGCCAGGATGTCGTGCGGATTGGCGCGCGTGCCGGGGCGCTCGATGCGCACCACCTCGGCGCCCATGTCGGCCAGCAGCATGGCGCAGAACGGCCCGGGGCCGATGCCAGCCATCTCGATCACCTTGAGTCCCTGCAGCGGTCCTGCCATCGTCTGCCTCCTTGGCCCGCCGGTGGCGGCCTTGTCGATGCGGGCATCTTCCCGCCGGCCCGGCGGGGCTGCATCGTCGGAACGGACGAAGTTGCTGCGTGGCCCCGCCACGGGTTAGGGTCATCCGCAGTGGTCAGGCCACTCGACCAATGTTGCAATCGCGCCCATCGTGCAACCTGCCCGGAGACAACGCATGCAACGACGCCATTACCTCGCCCGCATGGGCGGTGCCCTCGCAGCCCTCTCGCTCGGCCTGCCAGCCCGGGCCGCCTGGCCGGAGCGGCCGATCACGCTGATCGTGCCCTGGGGTGCTGGCGGCGGCACCGATGCCGTGGCGCGCATCATCGGCATCGAGCTGGAGAAGGACCTCAAGCAGCCGGTGAACGTGGTGAACCGCACCGGCGGCAGCGGCGTGGTGGGCCACCAGGCCATCGCCTCGGCCGGGCCCGACGGCTACACCATTGGCATCCTCACGGTGGAGATCGGCATGATGCGCCACGTGGGGCTGACGCAGCTCTCCGGTGCCGATTACACGCCACTGGCGCTCATGAACTTCGACCCCAATGCGGTGCTGGTGCGGGCCGATTCGCCGATCAAGACCGCGGCCGACCTGCTGGCCGCGGCCAAGGCCAACCCCGGCAAGCTCAAGGCCAGCGGCACGGGCCAGGGCGGTATCTGGCACCTGGGCCTGGCGCGCTGGCTGGTGGACAACAAGCTGCCGGGCAACGCCATCGGCTGGGTGCCCAGCAATGGCGCGGCGCCGGGCCTGCAGGACCTGCTGGCCGGCGGTGTGGACGTGGTCTCGTGCTCGCTGCCCGAGGCGCGCGCACTGATCGAGGGCAACAAGGTGCGCCCGCTGGTGCTGATGGGCACCAAGCCCGACGGCATCTTTCCGCAGGTGCCGCTGTACACCGACGCCAGCGGCCAGCAGTGGAACGCGGGCGCCTGGCGCGGCATCGCCGGCCCCAAGGGCCTGCCCAAGGAGGTCAGCGACCGGCTGTCGGCCTCGCTCAAGAAGATCTTCGACGGCGCGGCCTACCAGGACTTCCTGAAGTCGCGCGGCTTCGGCGCGCTGTACGCGGGCGCGCCGGAGTTCGGCAAGTTCATGGCCGAGAAGGACGCCGAGTCCGCCACGGTCATGAAGGCCGTCGGCATCGCCAAGTAGATGCGCGTCCACGACAGCCTGACGGGGGCGGTGCTGCTGCTCCTGTCCCTGGCCGTGCTCTGGCACATCCAGGGCTTTCCGCCCGCGGCGGGCCAGCAGTTCGGACCGGCGCTCTTCCCCGGCCTGATCGCGGGCGGCATGGCCATCGCGTCGGCCGCGCTGGTCTGGCACGGCTGGCGCGCGGGCGGCCCGCTGGTCGCGCTGAGCGAGGGCCTGCGCTCGCCGCGCCACATGGCGGCCCTGGTCGTCACGCTGGCGGCCATGGTGTTCTACATCCTGGCGGCCGACACGCTGGGCTTCATCCTGTGCAGCGTGGTCATCCTGGTGGCGATGCAGCTGGCGCTGGGCGTGCGCCTGCCCATGGCCGTGGGCGTGGCGCTGCTGGCCACGCTGGTGATCCACGCCTGCTTCTACAAACTCCTGCGCGTGCCCCTGCCCTGGGGCTGGCTGCAACCCATCGCCTGGTGAGGAACCCCTGAATGGACGTCGTTCTGCAGGCCTTCCAGCTGGTGGCCACGCCGCAGGTGATGCTGGTCATGCTGCTGTCGGGCATGTTCGGCATGTTCGTTGGCGCGGTGCCGGGGCTCACGGCCACCATGGCCACGGCGCTGCTGGTGCCCATCACCTTCTTCCTGCCGCCGGTGCCGGCCGTGGCCGCCATCGTCACGGCCACGGCGATGGCCATCTTCGCGGGCGACATCCCGGGCGCGCTGCTGCGCATCCCGGGCACGCCGGCTTCCGCGGCCTACACCGACGAGTCCTACGCCATGACGCGCAAGGGCCAGGGCGAGGTCGCGTTGGGCATCGGCCTGGTGTTCTCCTGCATCGGCGGGCTGTTCGGCACGGCGGTGCTGATCCTGGCCGCGCCGGCGCTCGCCGAGTTCGCCATCAAGTTCAGTTCGTTCGAATACTTCTGGCTGGTGGCACTGGGCCTCACGTGTGCGGTGTTCATCACCAGCGACGCGCCGCTCAAGGGCGTGATCACGCTGTTCATCGGCCTGTTGATCGGCTGCGTGGGGCTGGAGAACCCGGCTGCACATCCGCGCTTCACCTTCGGCAGCGCCGACCTGCTGGGCGGCGTGAGCCTGATCCCGGCCATGATCGGCATGTTCGCGATCTCCGAGATCCTGCGCTTCACGCTGACCACCGAGCAGATCGGCAGCTTCAACCACCAGATCGGCTCGGTCTTCAAGGGCATGGGCGGCCTGATGCGCAAGTACCCCGTGCAGACGCTGCGCGGCAGCGTGCTGGGCACGGCGGTGGGCATACTGCCCGGCGCGGGCGCCGACATCGCGGCCTGGATGTCGTTCGCGATGAGCAAGAAGCTCAGCAAGGAGCCCGAGAAGTTCGGCACCGGCCACCCCGAGGGCCTGGTGGAAGCGGGCGCTGCCAACAACAGCGCGCTGGCCGGCGCCTGGGTGCCGGCGCTGGTGTTCGGCATCCCGGGCGACTCCATCACCGCCATCGTGATCGGCGTGCTGTACATGAAGGACATGAACCCCGGGCCGATGATCTTCATCAACAACGCGGCCAGCGTGTACGCGGTGTTCCTGGTGTTCATCGCCGCGAACCTGCTGATGCTGCCGCTGGGCTGGGCCTGCATCAAGACCTCGGCCAAGCTGCTGCGCATGCCCCGCAACATCCTCATGCCCATCATCCTGCTGTTCTGCCTGGTGGGTTCGTTTGCGATCAACAACGCGCTGTTCGACCTGTGGATCCTGCTGGCCTTCGGCGTGGCGGCCTGGCTGCTGGAGGAGAACGGCTTCCCGGTGGCGCCGGCCATCCTGGGCATGCTGCTGGGCAAGATGCTGGAGGAGAACTTCATCACCTCCATGATCAAGTCCGACGGCAGTTGGCTGGCCTTCGTGGAGCGGCCCATCGCCGGCAGCCTGGCCTTGTTCACCGTGCTGCTGTGGGCAGGCTCGGGCTGGCTGGCCTGGCGCCGCCGCCAACCACGGACCCTGCATGCAACCTGACACCCCTCTCTACGACGCGACCGCGCTGGTCGCATTTGCCACCGGCCTGCTGCAGCGCGCCGGACTGGACGCCGCCATGGCCGCCTGCGTGGCGCAGACACTGGTCGACGGCGACCTGCTGGGCCACGACACGCACGGCCTGGCGCTGCTGGCCGGCTACGTGAAGGAAATCGAGAACGGCACCATGGCCGCGAGCGGCGCGCCCGCGGTGCTGTCCGACCGCCCCGCCGCCGTGCTGTGGGACGGCCAGCGCCTGCCCGGCCCCTGGCTGGTGCACCAGGGGCTGGACCTGCTGCTGCCGCGTGCGCGCGCGCTCGGCACGGCCACGCTGGCCATCCGCCGCAGCCACCACATCGCCTGCCTGGCGGTCTACATGCTGCGCGCGCTGGACGAAGGCATGCTGATGCTGCTGGCCTGCTCGGACCCGAACACCGCCAGCGTGGCGCCCTACGGCGGCACCGAGGCCGTGTTCACGCCCAACCCGCTGGCGCTGGGCTTTCCGCTCACCGGCGGCGGCGTGATGGTGGACATCTCGGCCTCCATTACCACCAACGGCATGAGCAACCGCAAGCACGCGGCCGGCGAGCGCTTTGCGCACCCGGTGCTGATCGACGCGCAAGGCCAGCCCACCGACGACCCCGGCGTCCTGTTCGCCAAGCCGCCCGGCACGCTGCTGCCGGTGGGCGGCACCACGCACGGCCACAAGGGCTATGGCATGGCGCTGCTGGTCGAGGCGCTGACGGGCGGCCTGGCGGGCCACGGCCGCGCCGATGCGCGCGAGGGCTGGGGCGCCACCGTGTACCTGACGCTGCACGACCTGGCGGCCTTCGGCGGCAAGGACGACTTTTTGCGGCAGATGGACCACATCGCCGCGCAGTGCCGCGGCAACGCGCCGGCCGACGCAGCGCGGCCGGTGCGGCTGCCCGGCGAGCATGGGCTGCAGCGGCGCGAGCGCGGGCAGCGGGACGGCGTGCGGCTGCATCCCTCGATCGCCAAGGCGCTGGAGCCGGCGCAGGCGCGGCATGGGGTGCGGCTGGCCGATGCGCTGCGCACAAGCTGATATTGCTCATCAGCGATAGATTGACAATATCGCCTTTTGGCGATATTTTGACGATATCGCCCCAAGACGATATCGCCATGCACCCTGCCCTGCTCAATGCCGCCCAACTGTCGACCCATCTCAAGTCCCTGCGCCAGGCCCACGGGCTGACGCAGGCGCAACTGGGCGCGCGCATCGGTGTGAAGCAGGCGCGCATCGCCGACATCGAGAAGAACCCCGGCGCCATCAGCGTGGACCAGTTGCTGCAGCTGCTGCACGCGCTGGAGACCCGCTTGCTGCTGGCACCCGCGGCCGCACCCAAAGCCACCAAGACGGCCGATTGGTAAGCCATGGCCCTGCCTGATCTGGACCTGTGGATGAACGGCGAGTACGTCGGTGCGTGGTACTGGACGCGCGGCGGCGTGCCCGTGCTGCGCTACGACGAGAGCTGGCTGCGCTCGCCGCAGGTGCGGCCGCTGTCGCTGTCGCTGCCCATCCCGGCCGGCGAGAAAGAGGTGCGCGGCCCGGCCGTCGAGCACTACTTCGACAACCTGTTGCCTGACGCCCGGCACATCCGCGAGCGCCTGCGCCGGCGCTTTCGCGTCACCGGCAGCAGCGCGGCCGAACTGCTGGCCGCCATCGGCCGCGACTGCGTCGGCGCGCTGCAGCTGATGCCGGCCGGCGAGGCGCCGCCGCCGTTCGACCGGATCGAATCACAGCCGCTGCGCGAGGCGCAGGTGGCCGCGGCGCTGCGCCAGGTCACCGTCGACAACCCCACGCCCGACAGCGATGCGGACCTGCGCATCTCCATCGCCGGCGCGCAGGAGAAGACGGCGCTGCTGTACGCGCGCGGCCAGTGGCGCAGGCCGCTCGGCGCCACGCCGACCACGCACATCTTCAAGCTGCCGCTGGGCCTGATCGGCAACCTGCGGGCCGACATGCACGACTCGGTCGAGAACGAGTGGCTGTGCGCGCAGATCCTCAACGCCTGGGGTCTGCCCGCGGCGCGCTGCGAGATCGGCCGCTTCGAGGACCAGAAAGCGCTGGTGGTCGAACGCTTCGACCGCCGCTGGATGCCGGGCCGCCGCTGGATCGCGCGGCTGCCGCAGGAAGACTTCTGCCAGGCCACCGGCACGCCGGCCGAGCGCAAGTACGAGAGCGATGGCGGCCCCGGCCTGCGCCAGAGCCTGGCCCTGCTGTCGGCCAGCGAAACCGCGCAGGCCGACAGCCTGCGCTTCGCGCTCACGCAACTGGCCTTCTGGCTGCTGGCCGCGACCGACGGGCATGCGAAGAACTTTTCGCTGTTCCTGGAGGGCGGCGACCGCTACACGATGGCCCCGCTGTACGACGTGCTGTCGGCCTGGCCCATCATCGGGCGCGGGCCGAACCACATCGCGTATCCGCGAGCGCGGCTGGCGATGGCGCTGCGCGCGAAGAACGCGCACTACCACCTGGCGGAGGTGCAGACGCGGCATTGGCAGCTGCTGGCGACGCAGACCGGCGTGGCGCACGCGTTCGAGCAGATGGTGGCGCTGGTGGCGCAGGCATTGCCCGCGCTCGACGTGCTGGAAAGCACGCTGCCGCCGGACTTCCCGCCACGCATCTGGGAAGCCGTGCGCAACGGCGTGCGCACGCATTGCCAGCGCTTCGAAGCTGGCCTCGGCTGAAACGGCTCAGCGCGCAGCCACCGGCAGCAAGCTGCCTTCGGCCATGGGCGGCCGTGGCACGCCCAGCCACTGCGCCAGCGTGGGCGCGATGTCCACCACCTCCACGCGCTGGCGCACCTCGCCCGCGCCGGCCCAGGCCGGCCCCCAGACCAGGATGGGCACGTTGGTGTCGTACGGATGCACCGAGCCGTGCGTGGTGACGGCGCTGGTGCTGGTGTGCATCCAGTACGGCTTGAGCGCGTACTGCACGTCGCCCGAGCGCTCCTCGAAGAAGGCCCGGCGCATGGCCTGGAAGTGCGGCGCACTCGTGCTGTTGTTGGCCACCAGCTCGGTGCGCGTGTAGGCCACGGCGATCGCCTCTTCGGCCTGCAGCAGGCGCTGCGTCTCCAACTCCACCGCGGGCAGGTCCAGCCTGCGCTCGGCGATCAGCTTGCGGTCCAGCATGACGGCCGAGGCAGACAGGGCCTGCGCCAGCTTGGGCTGGCCGAACTTCTGCTCGAGCCCGGTGTTGATGCGCGCCAGCATCTGGCTGCCGCTGACGCGGCCAGACGCATGGCCTTGCGACTTGCTGTGCTCGGGCGCGGGCATGAAGCCGTGGTCGGCGGTGAGCACGACCACATAGCGGTCGCGGCCCACGGTGGCATCCAGGTGCTGGAAGAAGGACTGCAGCATCAGGTCCAGGTGCAGCATGTGGTCGTGCGACAGGCGCGACTCGGCGCTGAAGGCATGGTTCACATAGTCATGCCCCGACAGGCTGATGGACAGGATGTCGGGCACCTCGTCCTGGCCCAGCTGCTCGCCCGCGATGGCAGCACGCGCGAACTCCAGCGACAGCACATCGACGAAGGGGCTGCGCAGCAGGCTGCCGTAGTAGGCGCCGTCGGGCTTGGGCTGGTCCACGCCCATCATGGCCGGCAAGGCCCCGCCCTTGGCGTACCAGGGCTGGTTGTCGGCCAGCGAGCGCGCATAGGCCGCGTCGAGGTGCAGCGGCGCCCAGGGCTTGCGGAAGTAGTAGTCCGCGCGCTTCTCGGCGTTGAAGGTGTCCACCCAGGCCGGGTGCGCCGGCATGTAGTAGGTGCTGGAGGCGAACTGCCCGCTCTGCCCCATGTACATGTAGGCCGTGCCGCGTTGGCCGCCGGGCAGGATGGCACCGCGGTCCTTGCCGGAGATGGCGATGACCTTGGAGCGCGGGTCGGCGCGGCGCAGCATGTCGCCCACGGTCTCGGCCTTCAGGTTGGCCGGGCTGGTGCCGTCCAGCTGCTTGGTGGTGTTGCCGATGTACTGGTGGCGCGTATCGCCCGTGCAGTACATGAGCTCGCCGGTCTCGCGCACGCGCCAGTCGTTGCCGATGATGCCGGTGCCGTGCGGGTAGGCGCCCGTCAGCATGGTGGCGTGGCCGGCCGCGGTGACGGTGAAGCCGTGGCCGTAGTGCGCGTCGCTGAACCAGCTGCCGCGCTCGAGGAAGCGCGCAAAGCCGTCGGGCGCAAGCTGGTCGCGGTAGGCGGTGACCTGGCGCTGCGGCAGTCCGTCGATGGCGATGAAGACCACCAGACGCGGCGGTGGCACCACGGGCTTGCTGGGCGTGGCGCAGCCGGCCACAACGGCAACGGCCGCCCACAGGGCGGCCGCACGGATCAGGGTTCTTGGAGATGTCGGCATGCGCAGGAGCCTAGCCAAGGCGCCTGCCGCCGTCATCCCCGGCGACCCTGGGTTCTACATTTTCTTACCGGTGCTCAGCGGCTGTCGGCGTGCATGCGCACTTCGCCGGTCTCGCCCATGCCGCTCGGCGGCTTTCCCGTCACGGCCGCCTTGGCCATCTTGAACAGCTGGGTCAGCTTGTTTTCCTTGACGTCCCAGTAGTGGGCATGCGTGATGGTCACCTCCACGAGCGCCACATCGGGATCGTCCACGCCACCGGGGAACCAGGCCTCGGTCATCTTGTTCCACAGCTCGCGGGCCTTGGCCTTGTCGTCGCTGACGCGGGCGGTGCCGGCCACGGAGACATAGCTGTCCTTGCCCGGATCGGCATAGCTGATGTTGACGTTCGGCTCCTTGGCCAGGTCCTCCACCGAGTCGCCGCGGCGCGACATGAAGAACCACAGGCGGTCGTCCTCGTCCAGCTTCTTGTTCTGCGTGGTCATCGGGCGTGCATGCAGGTGGCCGTTGGGATGGCGCGTCGTGAACATCGCGAACTTGAGGTCCTTGATCATGCTCCACAGGTGCTCGCGCTGGTCACGTGGGTCGGTGCTGCTGGTCATGCTTGTCTTCCTTTCGTCGATGGCCGCATCGACGTGACGCGGCAGCATGCCGCCATTGAAGACGGAGCGCGTGATCGCAACCATCGGCCGCTGCGCCGCCGCCGTGTAGGGCCTGGCCTGCGCGGCGCGCCGTCAGCAGGCCGTCCAACGCAGCAGGCCGTCGTCGCCTGCGCCGACCATGCCACGGCTGCCGATGGGGCTGCGGTCCAGGTCGGCCAGAACCCGCAGCGTGACCGTGTCCTGCGCCTGCACGCGTGCCATCAGCCGCGCGCCGGCGGGCGTCAGGCCGATCACAATGCCGTGCGTGGGCTGGCCGTCGCGGTCGTAGACGATCGTGAAGGTCTCCAACGTGGCCGGGCCGGCATGCTCGGTGACGAAGGCGGGTACCGGGCCGCGGCGCGCATCGGCCGCGGCCTGCACGCTGTAACCGGCGCGCGGCAGGCCTTGCGGCGACGGGCCCGCGCCCAATACCAGCGCATGGTGCTTGGTGACGTACTCGCCCTGGCCGTAGAGCAGCGCGGCCTTGCCCGGCGCGCCGCGCAGCGCACGCACCAGGCCGCAGGCGGCATGCGTCATGTAGTTGTTGAGCGGCGCGCCGAAAAAGCTCAGCCCGCCGGTGGATGTCATCTGCGCATCGGCCGCCAGGCCCAGCGTGCGGCGCGCCATCTTGGGCACGACGGGAAAGCAGCTGTACAGCTCCAGCTGGGCGAAGGCCGCCGCGTCGCCGCCGGCCTGCGCGAGCACGGTTTCCATGACCAGGTCCTGCGCATGCGAGCGGTGGTACTGGTCGCGTTGCAGGTAGTCGCGCGGCTCGCGCGCGGCGGCACCGTCCCACACGTAGACCCAGCGTTCGGGCGCGATGCCCAGTGCGCGCGCATGGCCCGCGCTGGTCATCAGCACGGCCGCGCCCATGTTGACGAGTGGGTTGGCGACCATGGCGCGGGTGTAGGGCCAGGCGATCAGACGGTTGTCGCCGCTGGCATCGAGCACCTCGGCCGGGGTGAATCGGCGCGGCCGCCAGGCATGCGGGTTGGCCGCCGCCACCTCCGAATAGCCCGCCCACAGGCGCGCCGATTCCTGCTGCGCCTCGCGCGGCGTCTGGCCCCATCGCGCGGCCGTCGCGTTCTCATAGAACGGGTAGATCGTGATCGGCATGGAGGCGCCCAGCGCCACGGCCACGGGGTGGCACAGGTCGGTGCCGCGCGTGAGCTTCACGCTGTCGTCGCGCGGCGTCCATGGCAGCGCGACGCCGGCCCTGGCGGCGGCCTGCACGGTGTATTGCGCCTCGGCGCCGGTGATGGCGGCCACGCGGCTTTCACCACGCACGATGCGCAGCGCGGCCTCGTGGATGAAGCGCACGGGCGACTCGCCGCCCGTCTCGCCGTAGACGCGGCGCGTCGGCGAATGGCCCAGGCGCTCGCCGAGCAGCGTGGGCGCATCGGTGTAGGGCCACGAGTACTCGCAGACCACGTCGAGAGAGTCCAGTTCTGCGATCAGCGCGGCACCGCTGTCGCGCTCGGCCTCGCGCAGCGCGCGGGCCATGAGTTCGATGGGCTCCAGGCCATCCTCGGCGGCCTTGCTGCGGTGCGTGATCTCGCCGATGCCGACGATGACGGGGGTGCGGTCGTCCACGGTGTTCACTGGCGCACCCTTGGGCCTGCGGCCTGTCCCGCCAGGCGGGAGCGAGCTTGCTCGGGGCGGCCCGGCGCTGCGCTCACTGGCGCCACTGTCTCCGCGCGCAACTGCGCCACGCGGCGCACGTGCCAGGCGGCGGTGCCGAACAGGCCCTCGATCAGCGTGGCGCGGCGCATGTAGTGGCCCACGCCCAGCTCCTCAGTCATGCCCATGCCGCCATGCAGTTGCACGGCCCCCTGCCCCACGGCCTTGCAAGCCTTGGCCGTGGCGACCTTGGCCGAGGACACGGCGCGTGCGCGCTGCGCGGCCGTCATCTCACCCACGGCCTCGCCCACGCTGGCGGTCAGCGCAGCGGCCTGCTCCAGCGCGATGTGCATGTCGGCGAGCCGGTGCTGCAGCACCTGGAAGCTGGCAATCGCCACGCCGAACTGCTTGCGCTGGCGCACGTAGTCCAGCGTGTCGCGCATCAGGCGGCGCAGCACGCCGACGGCCTCGGCGCAGATGGCCAACGTGGCCTCGTCCAGCGCCTGCTCGATCTGCAGCAGGGCCTGGCCCTCGGCGCCCAGCACCGCTTCGGCCGGCACGCGCACCTTGTCGAAATCGAGCTCGGCCGCCCGGTCGCCATCGCGCAGAGCATAGGCACGCAGGCGCAGGCCCGGCGCATCGCGCGGCACCAGCAGCAGCGAGATGCCTTCGGCGTCGCAGGCCTGGCCGCTGCTGCGCGCACTCACGATGAAATGGCTGGCCCAGGGCGCGGCCTGCACCACGGCCTTGCGGCCGTCGAGCGCGAAGCCGCTGCCCTCGCGCCGCATCTGCAGCTGCACGTCGGCGCGCGTGTGGCGGCTGTGCGGCTCGGTGTGGGCGAAAGCGACGACGGCCTGGCCGGCCAGGATGCGCGCGAGCAGTGCATCGGCCTGCGCCCCAGGGTGGCGCTGCAGAAGGCCGGCGGCGATCACCATGGTCGACAGGTAGGGCTGGGCCGCGAGCGCGCCGCCCAGCGTTTCCATCAGCGCCAGGTGCGCGGGCAGGCCCAGCCCCAGGCCGCCCTGCGCCTCGGGCAGGGCCGCGCCCAGCAGGTCGAGCTCGCGCACCAGGCCTTGCCAGAACGGCGGCGGCGCGTGGTCGGCGGCCTTCAACGCGGCAAGGCGCTGGTCGAACGCGTGGTGGTCGTCCAGGTAGCGGGCCAGGCTGCCCTGCAGCATGGCGAGCGTGTCGTGGTCTTGCATGTAGGTCTCCATTGCGCGACGCGCCAGTCTCAGCCCAGGCACCAAGAGGTGCTTGCGCAATGCCGATGGCCGCGGTGCAGGCCATGCCGGTGCACCCGCGGAACTGGCTCTGCCAGGCCGCTGGGTGCGCCCCTCGAGGGGGATGGGATGTCTACACGAAGTGAGACATCCAAACGGGGTGGTTTCATTCAATTCGCGAGCAGGTGGGCCGCAATGATGTTGCGCTGGACTTCGCTGGAGCCGGCGTAGATGGAGGCCGCGCGGTCGTTCAGGTAGGCCGACATGGCGAACACGGGGTCTTCGGGGATCGGCAGGTCGTCGGCGAGGTGGTCGTCCAGCGGCAGCTGCACGGCGCCATAGTGCGCGGCGATTTCCACGCCCACCTCGGTCATGCGCTGGCGCAGTTCGGTCGCCTGCGTCTTGCCGATGGACGGGCGGATGCCGGGCGGCTCGCCGCGCATGGTGGCGCGCAGGGACTGCATCTCCACGGCTTCGACAGCGTCGATGGCACATTCGAGTTCGGCCAGGCGCAGCGCGATGGCGTCGGCCTCCTGCGCGTCATGCCCGGCGGCAAAAGCCCGGTCGGCCGCGGCATGCAGCCGGGCCAGCCGCGCGCGCAGCGCGGGCGCCGCGCTGCCGCCACGCTCGTGCTGCAGCAGGTACTTGGCGACCGTCCAGCCCTGGTTCTCTTCGCCGACCAAGCTGGACGCCGGCACGCGCACGCCGTCGAAGAACACCTGGTTGAGCTCGTGGTCGCCCGAGATGCTGATGATGGGCCGCACCGTGATGCCGGGCGTGTCCATGTCGAAGCACAGGAAGCTGATGCCCTGCTGCGGCTTGCCGCCCGAGGCCGTGCGCACCAGGCAGAACATGCGGTTGGCGTACTGCGCGTGCGTGGTCCAGATCTTGGTGCCGTCGATCACGTAATGCTCGCCATCGCGCCGCGCCTTGCACTGCAGCGAGGCCAGGTCCGAGCCGGCCTGCGGCTCCGAATAGCCCTGGCACCAGTAGTCCTCGCCCGAGCGGATGCCGGGCAGCCAGCGCGCCTGCTGCGCGGGCGTGCCGAACGCGAGGATGACCGGCGCCACCATGCCCGGCCCCATGGGCGCGCGCGGCGGCGCATGGGCGGCGGCCAGTTCGCTGGCGAAGATGTGGTGCTGCATCGTCGTCCATCCCGTGCCGCCGTGTTCGACGGGCCAGTGCGGCACGCTCCAGCCTTGCCTGGCCAGGATGCGGTGCCAGCGGTTGCCGTGTTCGTACTCGGTGAAGATGCCGCTGCAGCGCCGGCCGGCCTGGCGCAGTTCGGGCGTCAACTCGCGCGCCAGGAAGTCGCGGACTTCGTCGCGGAACCGGGTTTCGGATGGGGTGAGGGCCAGGGGCACGGGGTCTCCAGTCTTCGAATAGGACGGCGTGACTGTGCACGCGAGCGCGTGCAGGCGAATCGTCGGAACAGACGAAGTGTTGCCCGGCACATCACCGATGGCTAAAATGGCCAACGCCACAGAGGAGATGCCGACATGCAAGTCACCGCCACGCAAGCCAAGAACCGCTTCGGAGCCCTGTGTGCTCAAGCCAAGGTTGAACCCGTGTTCATCGAAAAAGACGGTCGCGTCGATACGGTGATCGTCTCCATTCAACAGTTCGAAGCCATGAAGTCCGCCAGCCAGCCGAGGACTCTGGCACAGCGGCAGCGGCAATTCGAAGAGACTTACAAGGCGTGGATCGACGAGCAGAAGGCCAGGTTCGACAAGTACGGCCTGTGGTGCGACGATTTCCGTGTGTGGTGAGTCGCCCGTTACGAGCATCCATGCAGTACGACGTCTTCGACAACCCCAGCCCGCGCACGCGCGACACGTATCCCTATGTGCTGGACATCCAGAGCGACCTGCTGCGCAGCCTTCCCACTCGCATGGTCGCCCCACTTGCCGCCACTTCATTGGCAGCAAGCCAACTGCCGTCCAGACTGTGCCCTGTGATCCCCATCAACGGCAGGAAGCTGACGTTGGTGCCTTTTGAAGCTGCTCCGCTGGACAAGCGGTTCCTGAAGAAGAGCATCGCGAATGCCAAAAACCGTGCCGACGACATCGTGGCGGCCATGGACGCGGTGATCAGCGGCATCTGAGGGTTCGTCACCCCGCAGCCAATCAGCCCACCAACCCACCCACCCGCTCCACGCGCCGCCCGATCGCGCCACGCAGCACGCCCGCATCGGCCACCAGCGTGAGCCAGTGCCGCGCGCGCGTGATGCCGGTGTAGACCAGCTCGCGCGTCAGTACCGGGCTCATATTGGCCGGCAGCAGCAGCGCGGCGTGGCTGAACTCGGAGCCCTGCGACTTGTGCACCGTCATGGCGAACACGGTCTCGACCGCGCGCAGGCGGCTGGGCAGCACCCAGCGGATGCCGCCCTCGCCGTCGCCGCTCGCAAAGGCCACGCGCAGCGTCCAGCGCGGCTGCTGCTCGCCGGGCACGGGCGTGGGCAGCGCCAGCGTGACGCCGACGTCGCCGTTCATGAGGCCCAGGCCATAGTCGTTGTGCGTGACCAGCACCGGGCGGCCGACATACCAGCCGCCCTGGCCGGCGTCGAGCAGGCCCTGCGCGCGCAACAGCTCGGCCACGCGCTGGTTCAGGCCCTGCACGCCCTGCGGCCCGCTGCGCAGCGCGCACAGCAGCTGGAAGCGGCTGTAGGCGGCCAGCACGTCGCGCGCCCACGCATCGAACGCGGCCTGCGGCGCGTGCACGTCGGGCTGCCGCGCGCGCAGCAGCTCCAGGTAGTGCCGGTAGCCCACGGGCGGCGGCGGCCCGTCGTCGAACGCCAGGCTGCCCTGGCCGCTGACGGCGAAGGCCTGCGGCGCGCCGTCCACCACGAGGCGGCGCAGCGCGGCGTCGTCGCCCGCGCGCTGCTGGGCGAGGTCGGCGAACCCGCTCGTGAACACTTTCTGCACGGCGCGAAAGTCACCTTCGTTGACCGCATGGGCCAGCCGGCCGATGCCGCTGGCGGCGCTGAAGCGGTGGCTCACGCGCAGCTTGGCGACGGCCTGGTCCAGCGGCTGGCCCGAGGGGTCGACCAGCGATGCGTCGACCGACTGGCCGCTGGCCGCCAGCAGCCAGGCGGCCGTGTCGGGCCGGTAGTGGCCGGCATCGGCGCGCTGGCACAGGTCGCCCAGCACGGCGCCGGCCTCGACCGAGGCGAGCTGGTCCTTGTCGCCCAGCAGGATCAGGCGCGCGCCGGGCGGCAGCGCGGCGCAGACGCTGGCCATCATCTCCAGGTCCAGCATCGAGGCTTCGTCGACGACCAGCAGGTCCAGCGCCAGCGGGTTGCGCGCGTGGTGGCGGAAGTGCCGCGTGTCGGGCCGGCTGCCCAGCAGGCGGTGCAGCGTGGTGACCTCGGTCGGGATCGCGGCGCGCACGGCCTCGCCGCCGGGCAGGCCCTGCAATGCCAGGCCGGCGACGGCGCCGGCGATGGACTCGTTCAGCCGCGCAGCCGCCTTGCCCGTGGGCGCGGCCAGGCGGATGCGCAGCGGGCCGGCGCCACCGGCCAGCGCGAGCGACTGCAGCAGCGCGAGCAGGCGCACGACGGTGGTCGTCTTGCCGGTGCCGGGGCCGCCGGTGACGATGGCGAAGCCCTGGCGCGCGGCCAGCGCGCAGGCGATCTTCTGCCAGTCGAGCGCGGCGCCGGGGCGCGGGGGGAACAGCGCGTCGAGCGCGGCGCGCAGGCCGGGCAAGGCCGCGGGCCCGGCTGCGGCCTGCGGCAGTGCCAGGCGCTGCGCGATGGCGGCGCGCACGGACTGCTCGTACTGCCAGTAGCGGCGCAGGTACAGCCGCGTGCCGACCAGCACCAGCGGCTGGGCGCCCGGGCCGTCGCCGACCAGCGCGGGCACGTGCAGCGCCTGCGTCCAGCGCGCCAGGCGCACGCCGGCCAGCAGGGTCGCAGGGTGCTCCGGCGGCGCGTCCTCGTCGACCACGGGCCGCCCGCCTTCGGGCGGCAGCGACAAGGCCTGGCCGGCATCGGCCAGCGCGGCAGCCAGGTCCAGGCAGGCATGGCCGCGGCCCAGCTGGTGGCTGGCCAGCGCGGCAGCCAGCACCAGCAGCGGGTCGGCCTCGGGCGCCTGGCGCGCGAGGAAGGCGGCGAAGGCATGGTCCAGCGCGCGCAGCCAGCCTTGCGTGACCCAGCGCTGCAGCGCGGCCAGCACGGGCGCGTGGCACGGCGGGACGGGGGCGAGGACGACAGCTTCGACGTTCATGCGACCTCCGCCTGCCCCTGGAACAGCGCATCCAGCGCCTCGATCAATGCCCACGGCGGGCACTCCGCATGCAGGCCCTGCCCCGGCGCCGCATGGCCGCGCAGGAACAGCGTGGCCGAGCCGCCCATGTGCTGCGCATAGTCGTAGCCGGGCAGCCGGGCGCGCAGCAGCCGGTGCAGCGCGAACACGTACAGCACGTACTGCAGCTCATAGCGGTGCGCCAGCACGGCCGCGCGCATGGTGGCGGGGTGGTAGTCGGCATCCAGCGGCCCCAGCCAGTTGGACTTGTAGTCGGCCACGTAGTAGCGGCCCTCGTGCACGAACACCAGGTCGATGTATCCCTTGAGCATGCCGTGGACCTGCTGCGGCGCCAGGGCCGGGCGCGGCGCGGCGTCCAGCGTGTGGCCGCGCACCAGGTCGTCCAGAACCCGTGTGTCGACCTGCTGCGCGGCCAGCCAGAACTCCATCTCGATCTGCACGGTGCCCAGCGCGGCAGGCGCCACGGGCGCGGCACCGTGCAGGCCGATCTGCAGCGGCATGGCGACCCAGCGCAGCAGCCAGTCCTGCAGTACCGGCGCCCATCCCGCGTAGCCCGGCAGGGCACAGGCGCGCGCGACGCGCTCGGCCAGTTCGGCCTGCACGGCCGCGTCGGCCTGCACGCGTGCAAAGCCCTGCTGGCCCATCCACTCCAGCAGGCCGTGCAGCAAGGTGCCGGGGGCCGCGCCGCGCGGGAAGGCGTGCAAGCTCCCCGCATCGGCTGCGGGCAGCGCAATGGCGTCTTCCGCCAGGTCGTCGGCATCGTCCACGCGGCTGTCGGCATAGATGTCTTCGGCTGCGCTCTCGGGCAGCGGTGCGGGCGCTTCCGGCCCGGCCTCGGCGCGGCGCAGCGCGGAGTAGCTGGCAATCCACCAGCGCTCCAGCGGCCCGGCGGGCAGCGGCGGCTCGGGCGCCAGCACGGGCGTGCGCGCGGGGTCGTGGTAGCGCTCGGCGTCCGGCGCGGGCGCGTCCTGCACGGCGATGGCGTCACCGGCCAGCGACTGCCATGCGGCGCGCAGCACATCGGGCGGCAGCGCCGCGCCGCCCCCCAGCAGATAGCCGAGCGCGCTGCGCTCCACGTCCTTGGTGGCGGTGACGCCGACCCAGGTCGCGTAACGCGCACGCGTCAGCGCCACATAGAGCTTGCGCAGGTCTTCGCCCAGGCGCTCGGCGTCCACGCGCGCGAGATCCTCGGCATCGGCCTGCAGCGCGACGACCAGGCGGCCGTCGTCGTCGTGCCACTTGAGCGGCAGGTCGTCGGCTTTGGCCGCGCGCAGGGCGGTGGCGAAGGGCAGGAACACCAGCGGGTACTCGAGGCCCTTGGACTTGTGCACGGTGACGACCTTGAGCAGGTCGGCATCGCTCTGCAGCCGCAGCCGGCGCGCATCGGCATCGCCACCGGCGCCGCCCGCGCGCTGCTCGGCCAGCCAGCGGATCAGCGCGTGCTCGCCGTCGAGCAGGCTGCTGGCCTGCTGCAGCAGCTCGGCCAGGTGCAGCGCGTCGGTCAGCATGCGCTCGTCGCCCGCGGCCAGCAGCCGCTGCGGCACGCCGAAGTCGTGCAGCAGGTGCCGCAGCATGGGCAGCACGCCCTGGCGTTGCCAGATGCGCTGGTAGTTGCCGAACTGCAGCACGCGGGCTTCCCATTGCAGGGCGTCGTGGCCCAGGTCGTCGAGCGCCTGCCAGTCCAGGCCCAGCAGCGCGCTGGCGAGCGCAGCGCGCAGCAGGCGTTCGTCCTCGGGCGTGGCGCAGGCGGCCAGCCACAGCTGCAGCTCGGCGGCGACCGGGCTGTCGAACACCGAGTCCTGCTCGGACAGGTAGACGCTGCGCACGCCGCGCGCGCCCAGGGCCTGGCGCACGGCGCGCGCTTCGGCGCCCTTGTTCACGAGCACGGCGATGTCGCCGGGGCGCAGCGCGCGCAGTGTGCCGTCGGGGTCGCGAAAGCCCGCCTCGCCGGCCTGGCCTGCATTCAGGAGCCGCACGATCTCGCTGGCGCAGGCCGCGGCCATGCGGCCCGTGGCGTCGGGGCCGGCGTCCTGCACCCAGGCGGTCAGCGCGGCAGGCTCGCGGCCGGCGTGCCACCAGCGCTGCGCGCGGCCCTGGGCCTGCACCGGCACGAAGGGCAAGGGGTTGCCGTCGGCCGTGCGGAAGCCGAAGGCGCCCTGCCCGTCCAGCCGCAGCTCGGCCTGGTCGAACACGGCGTTCACGGCCTGGACCATGGGCGCGGTGGAGCGGTAGTTCGTGCCCAGCGTGGCATGGCGGCCGGCGGTGGCATGGCGCGCGGCCAGGTAGGTGTGGATGTCGGCGCCGCGGAACGCGTAGATCGCCTGCTTGGGGTCGCCGATCAGCAGCAGCACGGTCTCGGGCGCGTTCGCGGCCACGCGGTAGATGGTGTCGAAGATGCGGTACTGCAGCGGGTCGGTGTCCTGGAACTCATCGATCAGCGCGGCGGGGAATTGGCGCCGGATCAGGGCGGCCAGGCGCGCGCCGTTCGGGCCTTGCAGGGCTGCGTCCAGCCGCGTGAGCAACTCGTTGAAGCCCATCTCCGCGCGGCGGGCCTGCTCCTGCGCCTGGCGCTGCGCGCACCAGCGGGCGGCGTGGCGCAGCAGGGCGTGCCGGCCGTCGGGCAGCGCCTTCAGCCTGGCACGCAAGCTGGCCAGCGCAGGCCAGGCCGCATGGTCGAACAACGCCGCGAGCTCGGTGCTGTCGCCAGCCCAGCCGTCTGCAAGCCCGTCGATACACAGTCGCTCCCAGGCTGTCTTGGTCAGGCCCGGCTCGGGCGCATCACCCTCAGCCCAATCGCGCAGCGCCTGCATCCAGTCCTTGCGCTTGGGCAGCTTGCAGTGCTTGGCCGCCACGGCGCCTTCCAGCCGGCGCAGGAGCTCGGCGGCCCAGCCGGTCTCGCCCGCCCACGGGCCTTTCAACGCCGCAAGCTCGCGCGCGGCCACATCGCGCGCGGTCTTCAATGCAGTCGCCGGCGCCTCCCCTGCGCCCAGGGCGTCGGTCTGCTCCAGCAGCTTGCCGACATCGGCCTGCAGCTGCTCGGGCGTGGCCCACCAGGCGCGCACCTGGGCTGCATCGTCGGGCGCCAGCGGCGTGCAGAAGCTGCGCCAGTAGTCGCGCACGACCTCGGCCTGCAGTTCGCTCTGGTCGGTCTGCAGCGTCTGCGTGAACGGGCTGCCGCTGTCGAAGGCGTGCTCGCGCAGCATGCGGTTGCACCAGCCGTGGATGGTGGAGACGGCGGCCTCGTCCATCCACTCGGCGGCCAGGCGCAATGTGCGGGCGCAGGCGGGCCACTGGGCGGGGGGGTAGTCGGCGCGCAGGTCGTGCAGCAGGTTGCCGGCTTGCGCCATGTCGGCGGGGTCGGCCAGGAAAGCGTCGGCGGCTTCGGCCAGGCGCGCGCGGATGCGGTCGCGCAATTCCTGCGTCGCGGCTTCGGTGAAGGTCACGACCAGGATCTCGGGCGGCGTGAGCGGCCGTGCGAAGGCCGCGTCGCCGCCGTGGCCCAGCACCAGACGCAGGTAGAGGGCCGCGATGGTGAAGGTCTTGCCGGTGCCGGCGCTGGCTTCGATCAGGCGGCTGCCGCGCAGGGGCAGGCGCAAAGGCTGGAGAAGTTCGGGCAAGGATGTCATGCGGCCGAAGCCCTCCAGGCAGAGCGCAGCGAAGGCCCGCTCCCCGCTCCCACCCTTAGGCCCTCGCCGGCCGCGAGCCACCGCGTCGAGCTATCGAGAGCAGCTCTCTTGCAGAGGGCAGAGGTGGGGCTGTCCACCCCACATCCGGACTTACTTTTCTTGGCTACCGCCCAAGAAAAGTAAGCAAAAGAAGGCGGCCCCCGGTACACGTGTCCCTCCGCTGCGCTCCGGGCAACCTGCGGTGCTCGCGGACTGGGCGCATTGCACAACTCGCACCACTCACTGCGTTCGTTCACCTCGAACAGGTGCAATGAGTCAGTCAACGAAGCGCAAGATGCTCTTGCGCCGCCCAGTCCTCTGCGCTCCTCGGCACGTGTACAGGGGGAACAGCGGCAGACGCTCGGGCCATCGCTGCGCTCGGCCCTATTTTTCATGCTCATGCGGCGGCCTTTGGCATCTTCTGCACGGCTTGGTCCAGGGGCGCCAACAGGGTCCGGGCCCATTGCGCGAACGCGCCCTGCGCCCACAGGGCTTCGAAGCTCGGGAACGCCCGCGCCAGGTAGGCGCTCTGCCCGCCTTCGGCCACGCCGCGCGCAGCGTCGTCGCCCTCGTAGCAAACGCGCGCCTTCTGCCACGCCGGCGACTGCGGCGTATCGCCCTCCGTGCCTTGGGCCTCCAGCCACGCGAAGCCCGTGCGCAGCGCCAGTGGCAAGGGCTGGCACAGCCCCCGCTGCCAGGCCTGCAGCAACACACTCCAGTACCGACGCGCCTCCTCGACCACCATCGGCGCCAGCGTGACCGTGCCGGCCTTGCTGACCACCACCGTCGTCAACGCCTCACCGCCCAGGTGCCCCGCCACATGCGCGACCCAGAACGGCACGAGCTTGTCGCGCCGGTAGCGCTTGTCCTTGACCAGGCCGGTGCTCTCCAGCAGCACGCGGCAGCGTGCACCCGCATCGTCCGCGCGCAGGCCGCCCAGCCAGTCCACGAGGCGCAGGGGCTCGTCCTGGCCTGCGGGCAGGTAGTCCAGCAGCGCGTCGGGCAGCGCATGCGGCCAGGCGGCGATCACCTGCTGGTAGGCAGCGAACATCCTGTCCATGGGCTCGGCCAGCTCGGCCTGCACGAGTGCGCCGAAGTGGCCGGCCGGCAGCACGCCACGCCGGCCCATGCGCGCCAGTTGCGCGGCCAGGGCTGCGTCGCGCGGCAGGTCGGCATCGAGCGCGGCCTTTTGCGCCTGGATCAGCTCGTCCTGCAGCTGCCAGTTCTGCAAGCCGTCCAGCGCGAACGGCTCCTGGTCCTGCACCACGGCATCGTCGGCGTCGAAATGCACGCCCAGGCGCAGCTGCAGGAACGCGCGCGCGGGCTCTTTCAGGAAGCTGGACAGCAGGCGCAGCGTGAGCGGGCCGTCGAACTTGAAGGGGGCCAGCGGCGCGTCGCGCTGCGCGACGGGGGCCGCCGGCAGCAGGCCCGCGCGCCACTCGCGCGCGTGGCTGAACAGGCGCGCATCGCCGCCCCGCGTGAAGTACGCCGGGTGGAAGGGCTGCAGCCGGTGCTCCACGGTCAGCGCGTGCAGCAGCCGAGTGCCGGCTTCTTCCTGCGGCAGCGCCTCGTCGCCGGCCAGGCGCCAGCCGGCAGCCAGGTGCTCGCGCAGCTGCGCCACCAGCACCGAGGGCGCGCGCTCGCTCTGGTCGTGGATGCTGCGGCCGACCCAGCTGACGTGCAGCCGGTCGCGCGCGGACAGCAGGGCTTCGAGGAACATGTAGCGGTCGTCCTCACGGCGCGAGCGGTCGCCGGGCCGCCAGTCCTGCGCCATCAAATCGAAGTCCATGGGGATCCGGCTGCGCGGGTAGTCGCCGTCGTTCATGCCCAGCAGCGCGACGACGCGGAACGGGATCGCGCGCATGGGCATCAGCGTGGCGAACGTGACGGCGCCGGCGAAGAAGGGCTGGCTCAGCGCGGGCGCGTCCAGTTGCGCCAGCCAGTGCTCGCGCACGACGGACAGCGGCAGTTCCTCCCCCATGGCAGCCGCGGCACAGGCATCGAGCCAGGCCTGCAGCGCGGTGTCGAGCCGGCGCAGCGTGAACACATCGGCGTCCGCCTCGGGCGCGAAGCAGTCGGCCAGCAGCGCACGCAGGCGCTCGCCCCATTGCACGGGCGTGGCCGGCGCGGCCAGCGCACGCCAGTGCGACTGCAGCGTCTCCAGCAGCTGCGCGAGCGGGCCGAGCAGCGCGGCGTCCAGCCCGCCGACCTCGTCCAGCGGCTCGATGCCGGCCCAGTGGTCGCCGCCGCCGACGGCATAGCCCAGCAGCATGCGCTGCAGGCCGAAGTCCCAGCTGTTGGCGCCGCCGGCCTGCGGCAGGTCGAGCGCGCGGCGCTGCTCCGCATGCAGGCCCCAGCGCACGTTGGCCGCCGCCACCCAGCGCTGCAGCAACGGCAGCTGCGCGGCAGCGATGCCGAAGCGCGCGCGCAGCGCGGGCACCTCCAGCCAGTCCAGCACATCGCTGGTGGCCACGCGCGATTGCGGCAGGGCCAGCAGGCGCTCCAGCGCGCCGAGCAGCGGGTCGTGCTGGCGCTGCGCCTGGTCGGCCAGGCTGTAGGGGATGTGGCGTGCGTCGTCGGGCGTGCGCAGGCCGAACACGGCCTGCACGTGCGGCGCATAGCTGCCGACCTCGGGCACCATCACGATCACGTCGCGCGGGCGCAGGCTGGGGTCGGCGGCGAACGCGGCCAGCAGCTGGTCGTGCAGCACCTCGACCTCGCGCTGCGGGCCGTGCGTGACGTGAAAGCGGATCGAGTCGTCGCCCTGCACCGCCGGCCAGTGCGCACGCGTCTCGGCCAGCGGCCGCAGGTCGCGGATGTCGTCCTGCAGCTGGTGCAGCACGGTGTCGCCCGCGTTCGCGTCGAACACGTCGATGCGCTCGCCGATCGCGGTGATGCGCTCGGCATAGGCCTCGTGCTCGTCGTGCATGTCCAAGAGGCGGATGAAGTCGCGGCCCTGCTTGCCCCAGGCGGCCAGCAGCGGCTGGGCATGCTGGTGCAGGCTGTCGTCGTCGATGGCGCCTTCGCTGCCCGTGCGTCGGCGCTGGCGGCTGCGCTCGGCGCGCAGCAGGTCCTTGTCGGCCACGATGTGCGACCAGTCGTGCGCGCAGGGGTTGTGCACGCACATCAGCACCTGCGTCCAGCGCGCGAGCGCGGCCAGCACCTCCAGCGACTGCTGCGGCAGCGAGGAGATGCCGAACACCACGAGCCGGCGCGGCAGGCCGGCCGGGCGCTCGCCGCGCCAGCCCTGCACGGCAGCCATGAAGCGCTGGTGCACGGCGGCGCGGCTGCCAGCGGCGCCCTCGGGCCCCACGTCGGCCAGCAGCGCGCGCCACAGCCGCGGTTGCCACAGCAGGTCATCGGCCACGCTCTGGCGGCCGCCGCGGCTGGTCACGACCTCGTCGTGCCCCGCGCCCCAGTCGGCCAGCCAGTCGGCGCGGTAGACCTGGTACTGGTCGAACAGGTCGGCCAGTCGCTCGGCCAGCTGGTGGCGCTTGCGCAGGTCGCTGTCGTCCAGCAGGAAGCGGCGCAGCGGCGCGAACACGTCCTCGTGCAGCAGGCCCGGCAGCAATCGCATCAGCCGCCAGACCAGCAGCGGCTTGTCGAACGGGGAGACAGCGGGCACCGCCTGCGCGCCCAGCACGGCGCGGTAGGCCTGCCACTGGAAGCGCGAGGGCAACTCGGTGCGCAGCGCCGCGGCGATGCCCACGCCGCCGTGCGACGGCGGCTGCGCCAGCGCCAGCCGCAGCCACTGGGCCACGCCGTTGCTCTGCACCAGCACCCATTCGTCTTCCAGCGGCGCCAGCGGGTGGCGCGCCATCCAGGCCAGCATCAGGTCGCGCAAGGCTTCCGGGTGGTTGCTGTGCACGGCCATGAAGCCGGGCGCGAGGGTGGTGTCTGTCATCGGCTGGATCGAATTGTGCAAGCCTATTGTGGTCGCCCGCATGGCGCCACGGCCCCCAGGGCCACGCGCCGTTGCGCTGCACCGGCCAGGGCTGGGCAAGCGCCTGGCTTGCGGCCGGGGCGGTCTACAGATCTGCCTGCCGGCCCCAGGCCGCCTGGATGTCGGCGGCCAGCCTGCGCAGCAGGCCCACGTGGTCTTCGTCGTCCTCCTGCGTGGAGGCGGCCGGCACCGGAAAGCTGACGTTCAGCGCATACAAATCGCCGCCCGGCGTGCGCAGCGGCGCGGCCACGGACACCATGCCGGCCTGCCACTGCGCCCGGCAAAAGCCTCGCGTGCGCACGCTGGCCAGTGCCGCCGCGATCTGGCGCTGCAGCGTCGGCCAGCCGGCTCCATGTGCCTGGCGCAGGCGTGCCAGCAGCGCCCGGCGGTCCGCCGCCGCCATCCCTGCGAGGAAGGCGCAGCCCAGCGCGGTGCTGGCGATCGGGATGCGCGAGCCCGGCACGATGCGCCGGAACATGCCGCGCCGGCTCAGGCGCACCGAATCCAGATAGACCATCTCCAGCTGGTCGGCCATGGCAAGCCCCACGTTGACATGCCTGCCTTCGGCCAGCGAACGCATGAGCGGAAGGGCCACCTCCAGCGCGCGCTCGGACGCACGGTAGACCAACGCCAGCGTGAGGCACACCGCGCCGAGCCGGTAGCCCTGCTGCGCATGGTCATAGGCCAGGAAGCCCGCATCCACGAGCGAACGCGTGAGCCGGCTCACGGTGGGGCGCGGCAGGCCCGTGCGCTCGGCCAGCTCTGCATTGCCGAGCGTGCGGCCGCCGAGGCGGAACGCGCGCAGCAGCTGCAGGCCGCGCTCCAGCGAATGGCTGCCGGGCGTGCTACGCACAAAGCTGCCGGTGGCGCGCGTGCGGCTGCGCGTGGAGGGTGTGGCGGGCATGGCGCCGATTCTCGCAATTTCGGAATCCGAAACTCCAGCCTTGTTCGCACCCACCCCCCCGACGCAATACTGCCGCCGAGCGCATGCACCCGTGCCACGCGCCACCACCAAGGGAGACAGGCATGCATTTCACCGAGCTGGGCTACAGCGTGGCCGACCGCGTCGCCGTGCTGCGCTTCGAGCGGCCCGAGCGCATGAACGCGTGGACGCCCACCCTGGAAACCGAATTGCGTCAGGCCCTGGCGCAGGCCGAACGCGACGACGCCGTGCGCTGCATCGTGCTCACCGGCGCCGGCCGCGCGTTCTGCGCCGGCATGGACATGGAGGTGTTGCGCGGCGCTGGCGAGCGCCCCGGCGGGCCACTGGCCGAGGGCGAGCGCTACGCCTACCTGGACCTGATCGACAAACCGCTGGTGGCGGCGATCAACGGCGCTGCCGCGGGCGTGGGCCTGTGCCTGGCGCTGTACTGCGACCTGCGCTTCGTGGCCGCCGGCGCCAAGCTGACCGCGCCGTACGCGCGGCGCGGCCTGGCGGCCGAGCACGGCATCGCCTGGCTGCTGCCGCGCCTGGTCGGCCCCATGCACGCGGCCGACCTGCTGCTGAGCGGCCGCACCCTGCTGGCCGACGAGGCCGACCGCATGGGCCTGGCCCGCCAGTTGCCGGCCGAGGGCTTTCTCGACGCAGTGCTCGAGCGCGCACGCGAGCTGGCCAATGCCACCTCCCCACGCTCGGTGCGCGTGATGAAGCGACAGCTGCGCGAGGCCCGCACGCAGACCCTCGGCGAAGCCACGCGCCTGGCCGACCGCGAGATCGCGGCTTGCCGCGGCACCGACGACTTCCGCGAGGGCGTGCAGCACTTTCTGGACAAGCGCGCCCCCCATTTCACAGGGACATGAACATGCAACCGTTCGCAGCACAACCGCTCCAGGGCATCCGCGTGGTCGAGGTCGCGCAGAACATCGCCGGCCCCTACACCGGCGAGATCCTGTCGGCCCTGGGCGCCGATGTGGTCAAGGTCGAACGGCCCGGCACCGGCGACGATGCGCGCGGCTGGGGCCCGCCGTTCTGGCGCGGCACGGCCACCACCTTCCAGGCGATGAACCACGGCAAGAAGAGCATCGCGCTGGACCTGAAGGACCCGGCCCAGCTGCAGTGGCTGCGCGACTACGTGGCCCAGGCCGATGTGTTCGTGCAGAACATGCGGCCGGGCTCGCTGGCCGAGCTGGACCTGGGCCCCGAGGTGCTGTGCGCGGCAAACCCGCGCCTCGTCTACTGCTCGCTGACGGCGTTCGGCCACAAGGGCCCCAAGCAGCTGGCGCCCGGCTATGAGCCCATGGTGCAGGCCTATGCCGGCCTGTTCAGCATCAACGGTGCAGAGACCGGGCCGCCATCGCGTGTGGGGATGCAGGTGCTGGACCTGGGCAGCGGCATCTGGGCCGCGCTGGGCTGCATCGCCGCGCTGTTCCAGCGTGCCAGCACGGGCAAGGGCTGCGTGGTCGACACCTCGCTGTTCGAAACCGCGCTGGGCTGGCTGCAGGTGATGATGGCGGGCTTCCAGGCCACCGGCCAGCAGCCCGCGCGCCACCGCAGCGGCAACCCCAACGTGGTGGTGTTCCAGGCCCTGCCCACCGCCGATGGCGAGCTGGTCGTCGCCGCCGCCAACGACCGGCTGTTCGCCAAGCTGGCGCGGCTGGTCGGGCACCCCGAATGGGCGGCCGACCCGCGCTATGCCAGCAATGCCTTGCGCGTGCAGCACAAGGCCGAGCTGGTGCCGGCGCTGGAGACGCTGTTCCGCCAGCGCACCACCGAGGACTGGATCCTCGCGCTGGAGGCCGCCGGCATCCCCTGCGGCCCGATCCAGGACTTCGCGCAGGTCATGGCGCAGCCGCAGACCGAGGCCATCGGCATCTTCCAGAGCATCCCCGAGGTCGACCTGAAAGTGGTGGGCCTGCCGCTGTCGTTCGACGGCGAGCGCCCTCCCATGCGCGGCCGGGCACCCGAACTGGGCGAGCACACGCAAGACATCTGCGGCGGGCTGCGCTGACCGATCCACAACGCAAGGAGACAGACATGGACAGAAGACAGTGCATCCAGGGCCTCGCAGCGCTGGCGCTGGCGGCCGGCGTGCCGGCCCGGGCGCAGGAGCACAAGCCGATCCAGATCATCGTGCCGTTCGGGCCCGGTGGCTCGGGCGACATCTCGGCGCGCATGCTGTCCGAGTTCCTCACGAAGAAGACCGGCCGCGCGGTGGTGGTGGACAACCGGCCGGGCGGCAACGGCATCATCGGCGTGGAGGCCGTGCGCGGGGCGCCGGCCGATGGCTCGGTGCTGCTGCTGGCCACCACGTCCACGCACCTGGCCAACCCGGCGCTGTTCACCAGGCTTCCCTACGACCCGGGCCGCGACTTCCGGCTGGTCGGCTCGTTCGGCCCCGGATCCACCTACATGCTGGTGCGGCCGGACGCGCCGTACAAGACGCTGCAGGAGTTCGTGCGCGCCGCCAGGGCCGCACCGGGCGCCATCAACTACGGCCACTTCAATGCCACCTCGAAGGTGACGGCCGCGCTGTTCGCGCACGAGGCGGGCGTGCAGCTCACGCCAATCCCGTACAAGCAGGTGGGCCAGGCGATGTCCGAGCTGATCGCCGGCCAGATCCAGGTGGTGTTCACCGACACGGTGCAGGGCGACTCCTTCGTCTCGTCCGGCCAGCTGCGCGCGCTGGCCGTGCACAGCGATGCCCGGCTCAAACGCTACCCGGACCTGCCGCTCATCGCCGAGTCCATTCCCAACTTCACCATCCGCGGCGGCTTCCTCGGCATCGCGGTGCCGGCCGCCACGCCCATGGCCACACAGCAGCAATTGAACGGGTGGATCAACGAGGCGGTGACCACCGACCCGATCAAGTCGCGGCTGGAGGGCTTTGCGTTCTCCCCCGCCAGCGTGGGGCTGCCCGAGCTGGCCGCCTTCGAGCGCGAGGAGCGCGCGAAGTGGAAGCAGTACGTGCAGATCGCCGGGATCGAAATCCAATGAGCGACATCCACCGCCTCGACGCAGGCCACGCCCACGTCGCCCTGCTGGAAATCCGTCGCCCCCCGCACAACCACGCCAGCGTGGAGATGCTGGGCGAACTGGCCGACACGCTGGCCCGCATCGATGCCGACCCCGGCATTCGCTGCACCGTGCTGGCCGCCGAGGGCCGCGTGTTCTGTGCCGGCGCCGACTTCAGCGGCGGCGCGCAGGACCCCGCCCCGTTCTACGTGCAGGCCATGCGGCTGTTCCGCACGGCCAAGCCTGTGGTGGCTGCCGTGCACGGCGCGGCCGTGGGCGCCGGCCTGGGGCTGGCCCTGGCGGCCGACTTCCGCGTGACCTGTGCCGAGGCACGCTTCTCGGCCAACTTCAACCGCTTGGGGTTCCACCCGGGCTTCGGCCTCAGCGTCACGCTGCCGCGGCTGGTGGGCCCCCAGCAGGCCAGCGTGCTGCTGTTCACGGGCCGGCGCATCGACGGCGTCCAAGCCTAGCGCAGCGGGCTGGCCGACGTGCTGGTGGCGCAGGACGAAGTCCGCGAGACGGCCCTGGCGCTGGCGGCCGAGATCGCGCTGTCGGCACCGTTGGCCGTCACCAGCACGCGGGCCACGCTGCGGCGCGGGCTGGCCGACGAGATCGAGCGCGTGAACCGCCACGAGCGCGAGATGCAGCAGGTCCACACCGCCACGGCCGACTTCCAGGAAGGCGTGCGCGCCATGGCCGAGCGTCGTCTGCCGCGGTTCGAGGGGCGCTGAGCAGCGCGTCCGCCATCCCCGTAACATCTCGCGGATGACCACACCCCAACTCGAAGTCCTGCCCCGCGACCTGTCGGCCTACCGCCGCGGCAACACCGGTGTCGACTACGTGCACCGCTTCGATTCCGGCCAGCCCGGCCCGCATGTGCTGATCAACGCGCTCACGCACGGCAACGAGATCTGCGGCATGGTGGCCGCCACGCACCTGCTGGACACGGGCGTGCGGCCCAGGACCGGCACGTTGACGGTGAGCTTCGCCAACGTGGCGGCCTACGAGAGCTTCGACATCGAGAAGCCCTTCGACAGCCGCCAGCTCGTGCACAACATGAACCGCATCTGGTCCACGGCCTGGCTGGACGGCGCCGAAGACAGCCCCGAGCTGGCCCGGGCCCGTGCGCTGCGCGGCGTGGTGGACGCGGCGGACCACATCCTCGACATCCATTCCACGAGCCAGGACGTGCCCTCCTTCTGGGTCTACCCGGCCTACGCGCGCAACGGCGCGGTGGCGCAGGCCATCGGCCGGCCGGCGCTGCACTTGCTGATGCCCAAGGGCCTGGGCTCGGGCACGCCGCTGATCCAGTACGGCGGCCATGGCAACGACGGCCCCGGGGCGGGTGTGGCGCTGGTCGTGGAATGCGGCCAGCACTTCCACCAGGCCTCCGCCGACCTGGCCACGGCCGTGACGCTGGACTTCCTGGCGCATTTCGGCCTGATCGACCCGGTCGCACCCAGCGCGCCAACGCAGCCGCAGAAGCGCTTCGAGCTGCTGGAGACGCACCTGGTGCAGACCACCGACTTTCGCTTCACGCGCCCGCTCGTGGGGCTGGAGACCTTCGCGCAGGACGAGCTGATCGCCGAGGACGGCCCGCACCGCATCGTCTCGCCCTGCGACGGCTGCACCGTGTTCATGCCCACGCGCGAGCCCATCGTCGGGCGCGAAGCCGTGTATTTGACGCGGGCGATCTGATCGGGCCTCACCGCTCGGGGCGGGCGGCCTGCGCGCGCGGAATCCAGTACGCCAGCGCACCGGCCGCGGCGTAGGCGATGAGCCCGGTGACGGCGATGCCCGCCGCCAGCGACAGGCCGCCCGCCAGGAAGGACAGCAGCGCCGGCCCGCCCGATGCGCCGATGTCGGACAGCAGCCGCCACACGCCCAGGAAGTGCGCGCGGCCGTGCCGCGGCGAATGGTCGGCGCCCAGCGTCATGATCATCCCCGAGCCGATGCCGTTGCCGAAGCCGATGGCCAGCGACGCCAGCAGCAGGCTGTGCAAGCCCGATGTGAACGGCATCAGCAGCAGGCCCGTGCCCATGATGAGCATGGACGGCACGGCGACCCAGCGCCGGCCCTTGTGGTCCATCACCTTGCCGGCCGGGTAGAAGACCAGCATGTCGATGCCGCCGGCCAGGCCATACACCAGCGACGCCACGGCCGGCGCCATGCCGAGTTGTTCGGCCCACAGCGGGATAACGACCTGGCGCGACGCGCGCACGGCGCTGACCAGCAGCACGCCCAGGCCCAGCGTGCGGAACACGTGGCGGTGGTCGCGCAGCGTCGACACGATGGTCGTGGCAGCCGGTGGCGCCTGGCCGGGCGGCAGCGGCGGTGCCGGCAGGTCGGGCACGCGGGCGCCCAGGGCCGCGGCGCCCAGCACCCCGGCGATGCCGACGCCGAAGGCCGCCGCCAGGCCGAAGGCATGCACGGCCGCCGCACCGAGAAAAGGCCCGATGAACATGCCGATGCGCATGACCCCGCCCAGCGTGGACAGCGCGCGCGCCCGAAAGGCGACCGGCACGGCCTCGGTCATGTAGCTCTGGCGCGCCAGGTTGTAGACGGCCTGTGACATGCCCACCATCAGGCAGCCCAGCGCGAACAGGCCCAGGTGCGAGGTCCACACGCACAGCGCCATGCCCAGCGCGCTCCACAGGCCGGCGGCAACGATGGCGCCGCGCTCGCCCCAGCGCATGGTGATCAGCGAGGCCGGGATGTTGTTGAGCAACGAGCCCAGGCTGATGAGGCCCACGACCAACGCGGCCATGGGCACGGAGGCGCCGAGCTCGCGCGCCATCAGCGGGATGATGGGCAGGATGGCGCCCTCGCCCAGCCCGAACAGCAGGGACGGGCCGAAGGCCGGCAGCGCGATGCGCCGAAACGAGAACGCATCGGGCGCCGAAGGGGTGGGGTCAGCGGAAGGGGGCGGCATGCGGCAGATGGGATCGGCAGACGCAGGCCAGGAAACGGCGAGCGCCGCGGCATTGTCTCGCTCCCCGTGCCCAGGTGCAGCGCGGCCCGGCACGGCCACGACGCGGCACAGTCCGACGGTGCACCTGCGCTGGCGCGCATAGCATGGCCGTGTCTTGGAACCTGCCCACCTTCAGGAGACCTGCCATGGCAACCGCGTCCCGCGCACTGCGCACGATGGCTCTTGCTGCATGCGCCCTGCTGGCTGCTTCCTGCGGCGGCGGCGGGGGCGGCGACACCGCGCCAGCACCCATGCCCGAACCGCCGCCGGCCGCGCCGCAGCTCACGGCCGTGCACACCGGGCTGCAGAGCCCCTGGGGCCTGGCGCTGCTGCCCGACGGACAGATGCTGGTCACGCAAAAGGCCGGCAGCCTGCTGCGCCTGTCGGCCGACGGGCGCACGACGCTGGCGACCATCGCCGGCGTGCCGGCCGTGGCCGCGGCCGGGCAAGGCGGCCTGCTGGACGTGGTGGTCGACCCCGACTACACGCCCGCCGCCGGCTGGATCTACCTGAGCTACGCCGAGCCCGGTACAGGCAGCGAAGCCGGGCTGGCCGGCACGGCGGTGCTGCGCGCGCGGTTGCAAGGCGACGCGCTGGTGGATGCGAGCGTCATCTTCCGCCAGGCCCCCAAGGTGGCAGGCGGCAACCACTTCGGCTCGCGGTTGGTGGTCGCGCGCGACAAGACGCTGTTCGTGACGCTGGGCGAGCGCTTTCTGTTCGACCCCGCGCAGGACGTCACGCAGACACTGGGAAAGGTGGTGCGCATCGCCCGCGACGGCAATGCGCCGGCCGACAACCCCGGCTTCGGCGCTGGCGCCCGGCCGGGCCTGTGGAGCATCGGCCACCGCAATCCGCAGGGTGCGGCATTGCACCCCGACACGGGCGAGCTGTGGGTCAGCGAGCATGGCCCGCAGGGCGGCGACGAGCTGAACATCGCGCGCGCCGGCGCCAACCACGGCTGGCCGCTGCGCAGCTACGGCTGCCCCTATGGCGTGACGCCGAGCGCAGCCTGTCGCTACGGCGGCGGCGTGCACGCGCCGGACTTCGTGGAACCGCTCACGACCTGGGGGCCGCCTTCGACCGCGCCGTCCGGCCTGGTGTTCTACACCGGGACGCTGTTCCCCGAGTGGCGCGGCCAGCTGTTCAGCGGATCGCTGGCCGGCCAGACGCTGTGGCGCCTCACGCTCGACGGCAACACCGTGGCCGCGCGCGAGGCCATGTTCGACACCCTGGGCGAGCGCTTTCGCGACGTGCGGCAGGCGCCGGACGGGGCGTTGCTGCTGTTGACGGACAGCGGCAAGCTGATGCGGCTGGCGCGGTGATGCGTGCCCTGCGCGCGCGGCCCGGACGCTGGCGTATCCCGCTGTCGAGTGTCACTCCCGCGCCCCACACATTCGCTGATCCCGGGCCCACATGCTCACAGCGTCCAAGATCGCGCTCGACGCCGTCTGGTTCGACGGCACACTCCAACAGCGAACGCGGCATGCGCCGCTCGCACGGTCCACGGTGCCGGGGAAACATGCCGTGTGTCGGTTCCAAGTGCTGGGGGCGAGAGGCGTAGACTGGCCGCATGCTGCTGCCAGCCGCGGAACAGGCTCACATTGATCCGGCCAAGATTCGGGACTATCTGCTCTCGCACGTCCATCCAGTTGGGCGCTTCAAGGCCACCGTATTTCTGGCTCTCGGATACCGGGCTGAAGAATGGGAAAGACTTCGTGACGACCTGCTCGCCCTGGCATGCGAAACCGAAGCCGTGCCTGGACAAGCCAGTGCCTTTGGGCAGAAGTACGAAGTCAGTGGTAGTCTGCACGGGCCGAATGTTCGAGTGGCGAAGTTCATCTGCGTATGGCTCGTGCCCATCGGCGGAGAAGCTCCTCGATTCATCACTGCGTTCCCGGGGTAAATCATGCACAAGCTACTGGACACGGTTGCACTCACCAGGGATCACCCTGAGACAGGATTGCGCAAAGGCGACGTCGGCGCGATCGTCGATATGCCGGCTCAGGGCGCGTACGAAGTCGAGTTCGTGGCGGCGTCGGGACGCACGCAGGCCTTGGTCACGCTCACGGCCGACGATGTGCGGTCGCTGGGCGACAGTGATCTGATTTCCGTCCGCTCACTGGCGGAGTTCGACGCCTGACGTACGCGTTGGCGGCACTGGCCTTGCCCGCCTGCTCAGTACGTCTCTAGGTGCAGCCGCCCCTCGCGCTTGAGCCCGGCGGCCACCGTCTCCCAGTCCAGCCCCGCCTGCGTCGCGACATCGCGCAGCGCCAGCACCACGCCCTCTTCCATGCTCTTCAAGCCGCACACGTAAAAGTGCGCATGGCTGTCCTTGAGCAGCGCGGCGAGGTCGGCCGCGCGCTCGCGCATGCGGTCCTGCACATAGTGGCGCGGCTGGCCGGGCGTGCGTGAGAACGCGAAGTTGATGTCGATGAAATCCTTGGGCAGAGACTGCAGCGGGCCGAAGTACGGCAGCTCCTGCTGCGTGCGTGCGCCGAAGAACAGCAGCAACTTGCCACCTTCGAACTTGCCGCTGTTGCGCAGGCGTCGCCGCCACTCGGTCATGGCGCGCATGGGCGCGCTGCCGGTGCCGGTGCAGATCATCACGAGATGCGATTTGGGGTGGTTGGGCATCAGGAAGCTGGTGCCGAACGGGCCGACGACCTGCACGGTGTCGCCGACCTTGAGGTCGCAGACGTAGTTCGACGCGATGCCGCGCACCGGCTGGCCCTGGTGGTCCTCGGTCACGCGCTTGACCGTCAGCGAGACGTTGTTGTAGCCGGGCCGCTCGCCGTTGCGCGGGCTGGCCACCGAGTACTGGCGCGGCTGGTGCGCGCGGCCCAGTGCGTCGGTCCCAGGCGGGATGATGCCGATGGACTGGCCCTCCAGCACCGGGAACGGCATGGCGCCGAAGTCCAGCACCACATGGTGCGTCTCGCTGTCGAAGCCGGCTTCCGTGCAGTTGATGTTGCCGACCACGGTAGCCGTGGTCGGCTTCTTCGCGCTGTAGAGGTTGGTGTAGGCGTGCGCTGCGGACCAGGGCGGCACGCTGGCGCCGTACTGCGCGGAATTGAACGGGACGGTGCCGGGCTCGGGCTCGGCCTGCGCCGGCGCGGGGGCGGCATCCACCTCGATGGCCGCATCGCCTTCAATGGCCAGCTGCTCAGGT
Source organism: Pseudorhodoferax sp. Leaf267 (assembly GCF_001422405.1). Classification (GTDB taxonomy): domain Bacteria; phylum Pseudomonadota; class Gammaproteobacteria; order Burkholderiales; family Burkholderiaceae_C; genus Pseudorhodoferax. Next base: position 52,595 of record NZ_LMMV01000024.1, on the reverse strand, counting down.
GGCAGCTCGCCCGGCAGCTCGTCCCAGGTCAGCTGCTCCTCGATGGAATACGCCCGCGCGCGCGGCATGCTGCGCCAGTTGTCAATGGAGCCAGTGGGGCACGGCGAGATGCAGGCCATGCAGCCGTTGCAGACATCGGCCTTCACGACGTAGTTGCGGTCGTCGTGCGTGATCGCGCCGACGGGGCATGTGGCCTCGCAGGTGTTGCAGCGGATGCAGATCTCGGGGTCGATCAGGTGCTGCTGGATGACGGCTGCGTCTACGGCCCTGTCCATCGTGGGTCTCCTTCCTTTGATCCTAAAGCCCCAACGGGGCTGCTCCGTGCCAGGGCACCCGCGGAACTGGCTTTGCCAGGCCGCTGGGTGCGCCCCCTGCAAGGGGGTTGGCGGAGCGACACGAAGTGCGCGGAGACTGGGGGTTAGCCAAAGCGTACATACTCGAAATCCACCGGCTGGCGGTTGATGCCCATGACCGGCGGCGCGATCCAGCCTGCGAACTTGCCGGGCTCGACCACGCGGCCCATGAGCGAGGCGACGAAGGCGAAGTCTTCCGGCGTGGGCAGCCACTCGGCCTTCTTCGCGTTCCACTCGGCCTCGCTCACCACGCGGCCGTCGGGCGACATCTTGATCCCGGCCAGCGCACCGATCTGGCGGTTGAAGGCCTTGTGCGGCACCGTGAGGCGGGTCGGGATGCCGGCCTTTTCCAGCACCTTGTTCCAGCGGTTCACGCCGGCCACCGAGTCCTTGATGAAGTCGTCGCGCAGCACTTCGTTGAGCGCATTGAGCATCGGCACTTCCTTCTCCTGCAGCTGGCCGTTGACGACCTCCAGCACCTTGTAGGTCTGGCCCTTGAGCTGGTGGTCGTCGGTGCGTTTGCCTTCTTCGTACCGGCCCTTCAGGCCCGAGCTGTAGAAGATCGCCGCGTTGCTCGACTGGTCCGCACCGAACAGGTCGATGGTCACGCTGTAGTGGAAGTTCAGGTAGCGCTGGATGGTGGCGAGGTCGATGGCGCCGGCCGCGCGCACCTGGGCTGCATCGTCGGTCTTGAGCTCGTTCATCACGGCAGCCGTGCGCGACAGCACGCGCGAGACGCCGCTCTCGCCCACGAACATGTGGTGGGCCTCTTCCGTCAGCATGAACTTGGTGGTGCGCGCCAGCGGATCGAACGCGCTTTCGGCCAGCGCGGAGAGCTGGAACTTGCCGTCGCGGTCGGTGAAGTAGGTGAACATGAAGAAGGCCAGCCAGTCCGGCGTCTTCTCGTTGAAGGCACCCAGGATGCGTGGGTTGTCCACGTCGCCGCTCTGACGCTGCAGCAGGGCCTCGGCCTCTTCGCGGCCGTCGCGGCCGAAGTGCTTGTGCAGCAGGTAGACCATGGCCCACAGGTGGCGGCCCTCTTCCACGTTGATCTGGAACAGGTTGCGCAGGTCGTACATGCTGGGTGCCGTCAGGCCCAGGTGGCGCTGCTGCTCGACGCTGGCGGGCTCGGTGTCGCCCTGCGTGACGATGATGCGGCGCAGGTTGGCGCGGTGCTCGCCGGGCACGTCCTGCCAGGCCCTCTCGCCCAGGCTGTCACCGAAGTGGATCTTGCGCTCCGCATCGCCCGGGTTCAGGAAGATGCCCCAGCGGTAGTCGCGCATCTTCACGTGGCCGAACTGGGCCCAGCCTTGCGGGTCCACGCTCACGGCGGTGCGCAGGTAGACGTCGTGGTTGGTCGAGCCCTCGGGGCCCACGTCGTCCCACCAGTTGATGAAATTGGGTTGCCAGCCCTCGAGCGCGCGCTGCAGCGTGCGGTCTTCGCCGAGGTTGACGTTGTTGGGAATCTTCTCGCTGTAGTTGATCGTGCTCATGGGGTGTCTCCTTGGACCTGCAAAGGTCTAGACGCGGTTGAAATCGAAGCCGACCTTCTCGCCCTTGCCGTAAAGCTTGAGCGCGCCCTTCTCGCCCACGGCGTTGGGCCGCTGGAAGATCCAGTTCTGCCAGGCCGACAGCCGGCCGAACACACGGGTGACCATGTTTTCCTTGCTGCAAAAGCGCAGGTTGGCCTCCAGGCCGGTCAGCGCGTCGGGCGACATGGCGGCGCGTTCTTCGAGCGCGATGCGGATCTCGTCGGCCCAGTCGATGTCGTCGGGCGCGGCGGTGACCAGGCCGAGCTGCAGGGCCTGGTCCGCATCCAGCGGCTGGCCGGCGGCGGCACGGGCGGCCTCCAGCGGGCCGGCTTCCTCGTAGAAGCGGCGCTGCAGGCGGCTCTGGTCCGTCACCATCGGCAGCAGGCCGAAGTTGAATTCGTCCAGCACGATCTTCGGAGCCTGGTCGGCATCGTCGGGCAGGGCCAGCATGTAGGTACGGTCGGCCGCGAAAGCCAGCTCGGCCAGCATGCCGGCAAAGCAGGAGCCGGCCTCGACCAGCGCGAACAGGGTGCGCGAGGACACGTCGAGCCGCGCGAAGGTGCGGCGCAGCAGGCCCAGGGTCTGCACCACGAGCCAGTGGTCCTGGTTCGCGGCGATGAGCGCGTCGGCGGCCAGCACGGCAGCGGCATCGCCCTCGGTCTTGAGCAGCCAGGTGCCGATGTCCAGCTCGTTGGTGCGCAGGTTCAGGATGGCGTCGTCGAGTTGGCGGCCCATGGCCAGCGGCCACCACGCGGCGCCCTGCGCCTCGATGCCGGCGGCATCGGTGGGCTGCGCGCCACGCGGCGCCTTGACGGTCAGCGTGGCCGTGCGGCGTGTGCGGTCGATGGCAACCGTCACGTGTTCGTAGGCGATGCCGTCCGCCGCGTCTTCGCGCTCGATTCGCGGCAGGGCGATGCCCTGGGCGGCGGTCGCGCGGCCACCGGCCTCGCCCAGCTTCGCCGCACGCTCCTGCACGGCCGCGCCGAACTGCGCGGGCTTGGCGACGGCGTCCACGAGCCGCCAGTCCACGGCGCGCTGGCCGCGCACGCCTTCCACGCTGGTGCAGAAGATGTCGGCCAGGTCGTGCCGCACCTTGCGCTTGTCCGTGACGCGGGTCAGGCCGCCCGTGCCGGGCAGCACGCCGAGCAGCGGCACCTCGGGCAGCGAGACGGACGAGGAACGGTCATCCACGAGCACGATCTCGTCGCAGGCCAGCGCCAGCTCGTAGCCGCCACCCGCACACGCCCCGTTCACGGCGGCCAGGAACTTCAGCCCCTCGTGCTTGGACGAGTCCTCGATGCCGTTGCGCGTCTCGTTCGTGAACTTGCAGAAATTCACCTTCCAGGCATGGCTGGATAGGCCCAGCATGAAGATGTTGGCGCCCGAGCAGAAGATGCGGTCCTTGGCGCTGGTGACGATGACGGACTTGACCTGCGGATGCTCGAAACGCAGGCGGTTCAGCGCGTCATGCAGTTCGATGTCCACGCCCAGGTCGTAGCTGTTGAGCTTTAGCTTGTAGCCGGGGCGGATACCGCCGTCCTCGGCGATGTCCAGCGACAGGCGCGCCACGGCGCCGTCGGTGCTGAGGGTCCAGTGCCGGTAGGCCGCAGGCTCGGTGCGGTAGTCGACACGGGGGCTGGCGGCGGCATCGGTCATCGTGGTCTCCTTGGGGCACGGCGACAAGCAAAATAATGCACGCCACCAAACTGACATGCATCATCGTGCATGTTCGCGCACGCGTCAATGCCCGGGGTGTTTTTTTGTGCAACCCGGGCTAGTGGCTGGCGATGGACGTGCGCACCACGCCGCGCAGCAGCTCGAAGGCCTGCTGCAGACTCTTGCCACTGGTGTCCACGCGCAGGTCGGCCTTGGAGTAGAAGGCGGCCCGGCCGTCCAGGATGCGCCGCAGATCCTCCATGGCCTCGCGGCTGGCCGCCATCGGCCGCGTGTCGCCCTGCGCCGCCACGCGGCCCATGTGCTCCTCGGGGGCGGCCTGCAGCCAGACGGTCGTGCAATGGGCCAGCAGCTCGTTGAACGTGGCCGGGTCGGACACGATGCCCCCCGGCGTGGCGATGACGGCCTCGCTGTAGATCTGCACCGCCTCCTCCAGGGCCCGGCGCTCGTAACGGCGGTAGGCATTGGTGCCGTACAGGTCGTGGATCTCGCGCACGCTGCAGCCGGCCAGCTTCTCAACCTCGCGGCTGAGTTCGATGAAGGGCAGCTCCAGGTCGTCCGCGAGCATCTGGCCCAGCGTGGACTTGCCGGCGCCGCGCAGCCCCACCAGCGCGATGCGGCGCGCGCGGCCCGGGTCGGCAGCGGCCGTGCCGAGCAGCTCGCCCAGCGCCAGGCGCACGCTGCGCAGGTCGGCCTCGGACCGCTTCTCCAGCAGCTCGCGGATCAGCAGCCACTCGGGCGAGCTCGTGGTCACGTCGCCGACCAGCTCGGCCAGCGAGCAGTGCAGCGCGCCGGCCACCTGCTGCAGCACCAGGATGGACGCGTTGCCGATGCCGTATTCCAGGTTCGCCAGGTGGCGCTCGGACACGCCGGCCGCCACGGCCACGGCCCGGCGGGTGAGGCCGCGGCGTGCACGCAGGCTGCGCACCCGCTCGCCCAGCGCCATCAACAAGGCGTCGCGCGGCTCGGCCGACTCCGGCGCCGGATGGGCGACGGCCGGCTCGTCCGCCGCCACCGCGAGGCCCTCGTTCATTCGATTTCTGTTCCCCATGCCGCATTCTCAGGGTTAACACCGTACATGCACTATATTGCTTGACATGGACTGGAGTGCCCACTATGGTCTGGGCACACGCACGATACTGCATGCACCCACGCATCGCAAGCGCGGCACCGCAGCCGACGAGACGCCAGGAGACCCACGATGAGCCTGCCCGCCACCTTCAACTTCGCGGCGCATCTGTTCGAGCTGAACCGCGCCCGCGCCGACCGCACGGCCTACATCGACGACCGTGGCCCCCTGGCTTACGGCGAACTGGCGCAGCGCGCGCGCCAGCTGGCCGGTGCCTTGCGTGCGGCCGGCCTGCGCCGCGAGGAGCGCGTGCTGCTGCTCATGCACGACACGCAGGACTGGCCCGTGAGCTTCCTGGGCTGCCTGTACGCGGGGCTGGTGCCGGTGGCCGTGAACACGCTGCTGACGCGCGACGACTACGCCTACATGCTGGCGCATAGCCGCGCCCAGGCCGCGCTGGTGTCGGGTGCGCTGATGCCGATGCTGCAGGCCGCGATGGCCACGCAGGGGCACGAGGTCGGCACGCTGATCGTCTCGCAGCCGCAGGGCGCGCTGCCGGCCGGCGCCACCGACTTCGAGCAGGCGCTGGCCGCGGCAGAGCCGCTGGCCGCACCGGCGCCGACGACGCCGGACGACCCGGGCTTCTGGCTGTACTCCTCCGGCTCCACCGGCAGGCCCAAGGGCACGGTGCACACGCACGGCAACCTGTGGTGGACGGCCGAGCTCTACGGCAAGGCCGTGCTGGGGCTGACCGAGCGCGACGTGTGTTTCTCGGCCGCCAAGCTGTACTTCGCGTATGGGCTGGGCAATGCGCTGACCTTCCCGCTGAGCGTGGGCGCCACGGTGCTGCTGATGGCCGAGCGGCCCACGCCGGACGCCGTGTTCCAGCGCTGGACACGGGCCGGCCCCAAGCCCACGGTGTTCTTCGGCGCGCCCACGGGCTTTGCCGGCATGCTGGCCTCGCCGCGGCTGCCGGCGCGCGCCGATGTGGCGCTGCGCATGTGCTCGTCGGCTGGCGAGGCGCTGCCCGGCGAGATCGCGCAGCGCTTCAAGGCCCATTTCGGCTGCGAGATCATCGACGGTATCGGCTCGACCGAGATGCTGCACGTGTTCATCTCCAACCGGCCCGGCGACGTGCGCTACGGCAGCACGGGCAAGCCGGTGGACGGCTACGAGATCGCGCTGCGCGGCGAGGACGGCGGCCCGGTGGCCGACGGCGAGGTCGGCGACCTGTACATCCGCGGGCCGAGCGCCGCGCTGATGTACTGGGGCAACCGCGAGAAGACGCGCGACACCTTCCAGGGCGGCTGGACCAAGAGCGGCGACAAGTACGTGCGCGACGCCGACGGCTACTACACCTACGCCGGGCGCAGCGACGACATGCTCAAGGTCAGCGGCATCTACGTCTCGCCTTTCGAGGTCGAGGCCACGCTGATGCAGCACCCGGCCGTGCTGGAGGCTGCGGTGATCGGCACGCCCGACGCCGAGGGCCTGACCAAGACCAAGGCCTTCGTGGTGCTCAAGGAGGGCGCCAGCGCCAGCGAGGACGAGCTCAAGAGCTTCGTGAAGGAGCGGCTGGCACCGTACAAGTACCCGCGGTTGATCGAGTTCCTGGCCGAGCTGCCGAAGACGGCCACGGGCAAGATCCAGCGCTTTCGGCTGCGCGAGCGGGAGCAGGCATGACGGCCTTCGCCGACATCGACTGGTGTGGCCGCCCGGTGCGCATCGAGTACGCGTGGCTAGGCGCGGAGCAGGCCGACGCGCCGCTGCTGGTCTTCCTGCACGAGGGCCTGGGCTCGCTCGCGATGTGGAAGGATTTCCCTGCGCAGCTGTGCCGCGCGGCGGGCATGCGTGGGCTGGTGTTCTCGCGGCCGGGCTATGGGCGTTCCACGCCGCGCGCGGGCGACGAGGTGTGGGCGCCGGACTTCATGCACCGCCAGGCCTACGAGGTGCTGCCGGCGCTGTTCGCGCAGCTGGGCGTGGACGCGCCGGCCTGGCTCTTCGGCCACAGCGACGGCGGCTCAATCGCCCTGCTGTATGCGGCGCGCTTCCCCGAGCGCGTGGCAGGCCTCGTGGTGCTGGCGCCGCATGTGTTCGTGGAAGACGTGACGGTGGCCAACATCGGCAAGACGCGCGAGGCCTACGAGACGGGCGATCTGCGCGCCGGCCTGGCGCGCTACCACGACGACCCGGACTCGGCCTTCTGGGGCTGGAACCGCATCTGGCTGGACCCGGCCTTTCGCAGCTGGAACATCGAGGGCGAACTCCAGCACATCCGCAGCCCGCTGCTGGCGATCCAGGGCGTGGACGATGCCTACGGCACGCTGGCCCAGATCCGCAGCGTCCAGTGGGTGGTGCCCAGCAGCGTGCTGCTGGAGCTGCCGCAGTGCGGGCATTCGCCGCACCGGGACCAGGCCGAGCAGGTCATCGCGGCCACCAGCGCATTCATCCACCGCCACGACCGCGGTTGAGCGCCCGGATGGAGGAGCCCGCCATGAACCCCTCGTCCACCTTCCTCGCGACCGATGGCGACGGCTACGAGCGCACCATGGGCCGATGGAGCCGGCGCCTGGCGCAGCCGTTCCTGGACTTCGCCGACCTCGGTGGTGCGCGCCGCGTGCTGGACGTGGGATGCGGCACCGGCCACCTTGCCGGCGCGGTGGCGGCGCGCTGCCCTGGCGCGCAGGTGCAGGCGGTCGACCTGTCGCCGGCTTATGTCGAGGCGGCCAGGGCGTGTTACGCCGGCTCGGGCGTGCAATTCGAGGTCGGCGACGCGTGTGCCCTGCCGCACCCGGACCACAGCTTCGACGCGGTGCTGTCGCTGCTGGTGCTGCACTTCGTGCCCGACACGCGCGCCGCATTGGCGCACATGGGCCGCGTGGCGCGGCCGGGGGCCGTGGTGGCCGCTGCGGTGTGGGATGCGCGCGGCGGCTTCGTCGCCAACCGGATGTTCTTCGACACCGCTGCCGCGCTGGACCCCAAGGCCGCCGAGCGGCGCGCCAGGAACTACACGCGGCCGATGACGCGCCCGGGTGAGCTCGTCGCTGCGTGGCGCGCTGCGGGCTTCGTCGACGTGGAGGAAACCTCGCTGCAGATCCGCATGGAATTCGCCACCTTCGCCGATTACTGGGCGCCCTACACCGGTCAAGAGGGGCCGGCGGCCGAATACGTGGGCGGCCTGGGCGCGGCACAGCGTGCCCAGCTCGAAGCAGCGGTCAGTGCGGCCTATCTGGACGGCGAAGCCGACGGCCCACGCTCCTATGCAGCGCTAGCGTGGGCGGTGAAGGGCATCGCAGCCTAGACCGACCCGGGCTTGCGGGGCCACGGCATCGCACGGTAGGGCCGCTGATCCGGTCCAGCGCAGCCGATCTGATGCTGTCTGGCCGCCGGGCCTTGGTGCATGATCGCCGTGCCGTGAATGCCTTCCCCCCACCGCGCGCACTGCGCACCGCTCTCCTCGCCGCCGCCCTGCCCCTTGCCCTGCTGGCCAGACCGGCAGCCGCGGCCCCACCTACGATCGAAGACAGCATGGGCCAGCGCATGGTGGCCTGCACCGTCTGCCATGGCAAGGCGGGCCGCGCCGCGCCCGACGGCTACTACCCGCGCCTGGCCGGCAAGCCGGCCGGCTACCTCTACCACCAGCTGCTGAACTTCCGCGACGGCAGGCGCCACTACGGCCTGATGACGCAGATGGTCGATCTGCTCAGCGACGACTACCTGCGCGAGATCGCCGGCTACTTCGCAGCGCTGGACCTGCCCTACCCGCCGCCCGCGCCGGTCACCACCACGGCGCAGACGCTGCAGCGTGGCCAGCAGCTCGTACAGCAAGGCGATGCCGCACGCGGCCTGCCAGCCTGCGTGCAATGCCACGGCGCGGCCATGACCGGCGTGGCGCCCAACGTGCCGGGCCTGCTGGGCCTGCCGCGCGACTACCTGAACGGGCAACTGGGTGCATGGAAGACCGGCCAGCGCCGCGCCCACACGCCCGACTGCATGGCCGACATCGCCAGGCGCCTGCCGGACGAAGACGTGGCTGCCGTGTCCGGCTGGCTCGCGGCCCAGCCGCTGCCGGTGCAGGCCAAGGCTGTCGCCGCTGCGCCGGCCTGGCCCGCGGCAGCGCCGGCGATGCCGTGCGGCAGCGCGCCTGAACTGGGGGCGGCCCGATGAGCCGGTCGAGCCAACGCGCGCTGCAGGCGCTGGCGCTGCTGTGCGTCCTGCTCGTGGCGGCCAGCGCCCTGGTCTGGTGGCTCAATGTGCGGGGCGAGCCCGACCTGTCGGCCGCGGCGCCGGCTGCGCCTGCCAGTGCCGGGCAGGTCCAGCGCGGTGCCTACCTGGCACAGGCCGGCAACTGCATGGGCTGCCACACGAGCCGCGGCGGCACGCCCTACGCGGGCGGTGCGGCCATCCCCACGCCGTTCGGCCTGCTCTACGGCAGCAACCTGACGCCCGACCGCGAACACGGCATTGGCGCCTGGTCGCCCACCGAGTTCTGGCGCGCCCTGCACCACGGCCGCTCGCGCGATGGCCGGCTGCTGTACCCGGCGTTTCCGTACACGAGCTTCACGCAGGTCACGCGCGAGGACGCGGACGCGCTGTTCGCCTATCTGCAAAGCCTGCCGGCCAGCCCGCAGCCCAACCGCGCGCATGCCCTGCGCTGGCCCTACGACCAGCAGGCCGCGCTGGCGGTCTGGCGCGCGCTGTTCTTCCGCGCGGGCGAATTCCGCCGCGATCCCTCGCAGACGGCCGCGTGGAACCGCGGCGCCTACCTGGTGCGCGGCCTGGGCCATTGCGCCGCCTGCCACACGGCGCGCAACACCTGGGGTGCGCCCGACGACAGCCAGGCGCTGGCCGGCGGCCTGATCCCGATGCAGAACTGGTACGCGCCCGCGCTCACCTCGGCCAGCGAGGCCGGCGTGGCCGACTGGCCGCAGGAAGACGTGGTCGCGTTGCTGCACACCGGTGTGTCGCCGCGCGGCTGGGTCACCGGGCCGATGGCCGAGGTCGTGCTGCGCAGCACGCAGCATCTGAGCCAGGCCGATCTGTCGGCCATGGCCGGCTACCTGCGGAGCCTGCCGCAGACACCGGCCCGGCCCACGCCCGCACGCGTCGCACCCACGGCCGCCGTGGCCACACTGGGCGCCAAGCTGTACGAGCAGAACTGCGCGCAGTGCCACGGCGACGACGGCCGCGGCGCGGGCGGCGTCTACCCGCCACTGGCCGGCAACCGCGGGGTGACCATGGCGTCCACGGCCAACCTGGTGCAGGTGGTGTTGCATGGCGGCTTCGCGCCGGCCACGGCGGGCAACCCCAGGCCCTACGGCATGCCGCCCTACGTGCTGGCGCTGTCGGACAGCGACATCGCGGCCGTGCTGACCCATGTGCGCGGCGCCTGGGGCAACAGCGCGCCGGCGGTCAGTGAACTGGATGTGACGCGGCTGCGCTCGACGATGCAGCGCTGAGCGTCAGTGCGCGGCCGCGGCAGCGCTGGTGCGCTCGACCACGTGGCGCGCCATGGACTGGGCCAGCTCCTGCTCGCCCAGGAACACGCGGCCGGCCTGCTCCTCGTTGAGCAGGCGCGCTTCGGCCTCGCTGTGCGTGCGCACGGCGGTCTCGATGGTGGGGTTCAGGGCACGCGCCACGCTGATCATCTGGCGTACGTTGAGCGAGTCTGGCGTGGCAATCACCAGCATGCGCGCGCGGGCGATGTGGGCCTGGATCAAGGTGGCCGGCTCGGACGCGTCGCCGAATACGGCGGCCATGCCCTCGGCGCGCAGGCGCTCCACGGTCTCGCGGTTCTGCTCGGCCACGACGAAGGGGATGTGGTGCGCCTGCATGGCCGCGGCGATGCGACGGCCCACGCGGCCATAGCCGACCAGCACGACCTGCTGGGCCAGGTACTTCGGCTCGGTGTGCGTGGGCAGCTCGGCCATGGGGTCGTCGCGCGCCTCCATGCGCCGCGCGAGGGCAGAGCGCGCGAGGATCCAGCGCTGCATGGGCTCGGCGAAGTAAAACGCCGCCGGGTTCAGCGCGATGGAGATCAGCGCACCGGCCAGCACCAGGCTCTGGCCTTCGCGCGGCAGCAGGCCCAGCGACGAGCCCATGCCCACCAGGATGAACGAGAACTCGCCGATCTGCGCCAGGCTGGCCGACACGGTCAGCGCGGTGTTCAGCGGGTAGCGGAAGGCCAGCACCAGCGCGGCCGCGGCCATGGACTTGCCGACCACGATGATGCCGACCACGGCCAGCACCTGCAGCGGGCGCTCGAGCAGCACCCAGGGGTCGAACAGCATGCCGACGGAGACGAAGAACAGCACGGCGAAGGCATCGCGCAGCGGCAGCGATTCCTCGGCCGCGCGGTGGCTGAATTCGGACTCGCGCATGACCATGCCGGCGAAGAAAGCTCCAAGCGCGAAGGACACGCCAAACAGCGCCGTGGAGCCCACCGCGATGCTGACCGCAGCCGCCACCACGCACAACGTGAACAGCTCGCGCGAGCCCGTGCGCTGCACTTGCCACAGCAGCCAGGGGAACAGCCTGCGCCCGACGATCAGCATCAGCGCCACGAAGCCGCCGACCTGCAGCAGCGTGAGCCCCAGCGTTTTCCACAGCACGTTCGCATCGGCCACCTGGCTGCCGGCCAGCCAGCCGCCCAGCGGCGGCAACAGCACCAGCACCAGCACCATCGCCAGGTCTTCGACAACCAGCCAGCCCACCGCGATGCGGCCGTTGAACGAGTCGAGCACGCCGCGGCTTTCCAGTGCGCGCAGCAGCACCACGGTGCTGGCCACCGACAGCGACAGGCCGAACACCAGCGCGCCGCCGAGGTTCCAGCCCCACAGCCACGCCAGGCCCATGCCCAGGGCCGTGGCCACCGCCATCTGCACGATGGCGCCGGGCAGCGCGATCTTGCGCACGGCCAGGAGGTCGTCGAGCGAGAAGTGCAGGCCCACGCCGAACATGAGCAGCATGACGCCGATCTCGGCCAGTTGCGCGGCGATCTCCGCATCGGCCACGAAGCCCGGCGTGAACGGCCCGATCACGACGCCGGCCAGCAGGTAGCCCACCAGTGCCGGCAGGCGGATGCACGACGCCAGGAAGCCGAACACCAACGCCAGTCCCAGACCGGCGGCCACCGTGCTGATCAGGGAAACGCTGTGCGGCATGGGGCTGGGCCTTTCTGGGTTTTCTGATGGGAGTGGTCGATGCAATTTACCTGAGCACTGCGCACGGGCGTTTGGCAGGCGAAAAAAAACCCGCCGAAGCGGGTTGCCCTTGCGCGTGCAGGCAGCAGGCTCAGCCCATGTGCAGACCGCCGTTGACCGAGAAGTCGGCGCCGGTGGAATAGCCGCCTTCTTCGGACGCGAGCCACGCGATGATGGAGGCGATTTCCTCGGGCTGGCCCAGGCGCTTAACCGGGATGGTGGCAACGATCTTGTCGAGCACGTCCTGGCGGATGGCCTTGACCATGTCGGTGCCGATGTAGCCCGGGCTCACGGTGTTGACGGTCACGCCCTTGTTGGCGAGCTCCTGCGCCAACGCCATCGTGAAGCCGTGCATGCCGGCCTTGGCAGCCGAGTAGTTGGTCTGGCCGGCCTGGCCCTTCTCGCCGTTGACCGACGAGATGTTGATGATGCGGCCCCAGCCCTTCTCGACCATGTCACCCACCACTTGCTTGGTGACATTGAACATGCTGTTCAGGTTGGTCTCGATGACGGCGTCCCAGTCTTCGCGCGTCATCTTCAGGAACATGCGGTCCTTGGTGATGCCGGCGTTGTTGACCAGCACATCGATGGTGCCGTGTTCGGCCTTGGCCTTGGTGAAGGCTTCGACGGTGGAATCCCAGGCGCCCACGTTGCCGGCCGATGCGTAGAAGGTGTAGCCCTCGGCCGCCTGCTCGGCGATCCACTTCGCATGGTCACGCGTGGGGCCGCAGCCAGCGATGACCTTGAAGCCTTCCTTGTGCAGCCGACGGCAGATGGCCGTCCCGATGCCGCCCATGCCGCCGGTGACGTAAGCGATTTTTTGTGTCATGTCTGAATACTCCGTGATAGGTACTGATGCCTAACAAGAACTGTACCCAAGAAGGAGGGGGCACCCCCCTAGGAAAACACTGAAGCTCGCCGGCATTTGTAAGTCATCGCAACGCCGTGGGCGCTGCCTATACTGGGCCGATGTCCGCGATACGACTGCAAGGCATCTCCAAGCACTGGGGCAGCGCCGCAGCACTGACGGACATCCACCTGGACATCGCACAGGGCAGCTTCTGCGTGCTGCTAGGCCCCTCGGGCTGCGGCAAGTCGACCACGCTGCGCATCATCGCTGGGCTGGAGACGGCGAGCAGCGGCCAGGTGTTCGTCGATGGGCGGGACGTGACCGATCTGCCGCCCGCGCAGCGCGGCATCGCGATGGTGTTCCAGAACTACGCGCTGTTCCCGCACTTGAACGTCGCCGACAACATCACCTTCGGCCTGTCGGTGCGCAAGGTCGGTGCTGCGCAAACCAGGGCCCGGCTGCAGGAGACGGCCGAGCTGCTGGGCCTCACCGCACTGCTGGCGCGCAGGCCGGGCGAGCTCTCCGGTGGCCAACAGCAACGCGTGGCGCTGGGGCGCGCGCTGGTCGCACAGGCGAAGGTCTGCCTGATGGACGAGCCGCTGTCGAACCTCGATGCGCAACTGCGCCAGGACATGCGCCGCGAACTGCGTGAGCTGCAACAGCGCCTGGCCCTCACGGTGGTCTATGTGACGCACGACCAGGCCGAGGCGATGAGCATGGCCGACCAGGTCGTGCTGCTGCACCAGGGCCGCATCGAGCAGGCCGCGCCACCGCGCGAGCTGTACGCACGGCCGGCCACGACCTTTGCCGCGCGCTTCATCGGCACGCCGGCCATGAATCTCGTGCGACTGCAGGACGGTCGCATCGCCGGCAGCGACATCGCCGTGGCCGGCCCCGGCGCGCAGCTGGGCATGCGGCCCGAGACGGTCACGCTCGGGCGCGGCATCCCCGCCACGGTGCAGAGCCTGGAGTACCTGGGCGCCGACCTGGTGCTGCGCTGCGCGATCGGCAGCGAGACGATCACGGTGCGCGCCGAGGGCGAGTTGGGCGTGGCCCGCGGCGAGCAGGTCATGCTGCACTGGCCGCCGGAGTCGGCGCACCACTTCGATACGAACGGCCGCCGCATCGCCTGACCGTGCACCACATCGGCCCACCTTCTTTTCTGGAGTCCACCGCATGCAACGCAGACCGTTCCACCACGCCCTGATCGCCGCCGGCGCCACCATCGCGCTGGGGTGCGTGCCCTGCCTGGTGCGCGCGCAGGCAACGACCGAGATCTCGTTCTTCTTCCCGGTCGCGGTCGGCGGGCCCATCGCCAAATATATCGACGACACGGCAGCGGCGTTCAGCAAGCACAACCCGGCCATCAAGGTCACGCCGATCTACGCCGGCAGCTACCAGGACACCATCGTGAAGGCCTTGACGGCACTCAAGTCGGGCCAGCCGCCCGTCACCTCGGTGCTGCTCTCGACCGACATGTTCACGCTGATCGACGAAGACGCGATCGTGCCATTCGACGGCTTCGTCAAGACCGCGGACGACAAGGCCTGGCTGGACAGCTTCTACAAGGCGTTCATGCTGAACAGCCAGACCGGTGGCAAGACCTGGGGCGTGCCGTTCCAGCGCTCGACCATCGTCATGTACTACAACAAGGAGATGTTCAAGGAGGCCGGGCTGGACCCGAACAAGCCGCCCGCGAGCTGGGCCGAGATGGCGGACGCAGCGAAGAAGCTCACCAAGAAGGACGCGGCCGGCAAGGTCACGACCTATGGCGTGCAGATTCCGTCGAGCGGCTTTCCGTACTGGCTGTTCCAGGCCCTGGCGATCCAGAACGGCGTGGTGCTGGCCAACGACAGCGGCAATGCCGTCAGGTTCAACGACCCCAAGGTCATCGAGGCGCTCGAGTACTGGGTCGACCTGACCAGGCAGGGTGTGCATCCGCCCGGCGTCGTCGAATGGGGCACGACGCCCAAGGACTTCTTCGAGAAGAAGGTCGCGATGATGTGGACCACGACGGGCAACCTGACCAACGTAAAGAACAACGCCAAGTTCGATTTCGGCGTGGCCATGCTGCCGGCCAAGCTGCAGAAGGGCTCGCCGACGGGCGGAGGCAATTTCTACATCTTCAAGAAGTCCAGCCCCGCGCAGCAGGAGGCCGCGTTCAAGTTCATCCAGTGGATCACGCAGCCCGAGCAGGCCGCGCGGTGGAGCGTGGAGACCGGCTACGTGGCCACGTCCGAGGCCGCCTACGCGACCGACACCCTGCGCAAGTACGGCCGTGACTTCCCGCCCGCGCTGGTGGCGCGCGACCAGTTGCCGTTCTCGCTGGCCGAGTTCTCCACGCACGACAACCAGCGCGTGACCAAGGCGCTGAACGACGGCCTGCAGGCCGCGCTGACGGGCAGCAAGACGCCGGCGCAGGCGATGGCCGATGCACAGCGCGAAGCCGACCGGCTGCTGCGCAGCTACAAGTAGCCCGGCCGCATGGGCTCCTCCCGGGCCGCGCAAGCTTGGCTGATGCTGCTGCCGGCGCTCGTGCTGCTGGCCACGTTCACGCACTACCCGGCCATCGCCACGCTGGTCGACAGCTTCTTCTCCACGCCCAAGGGCAGCCGGCCCGGCGTGTGGGTCGGGCTCGAGAACTACCAAGTGATGCTGGACGACCCGATCTTCTGGCAGGCGCTGCGCAACAACCTGTGGTTCGCGCTGGGCACGATCCCGCTGTCGATCGCGCTGGCGCTGGCCATGGCGCTGTGGGTCAACGAGCGCCTGTTCGGCCGCGCCTTCCTGCGCATGGCCTACTTCACGCCGACCGTGCTGCCCATGGTGGCCGTCGCCAACATCTGGCTGTTCTTCTACACGCCGGGTTACGGGCTGCTGGAGCAAATCACGGGCGCGCTGGGCCTGCCGCCGCACAACTGGCTGGGCGATCCGCGCACGGCGCTGGGCGCGATCACCGTCGTCGCGGTCTGGAAAGAGGCTGGCTTCTTCATGATCTTCTACCTGGCTGCGCTGCAGGGGCTGAACCCCAGCCTGCGCGAGGCCGCGGCCATCGAGGGCGCATCGCGCTGGTATTTCTTCCGCCGCGTGCAATGGCCGCTGCTGATGCCGACGACGCTGTTCGTGCTGGTCAACGCCGTCATCAACGCGTTCCGCTTGGTCGACCATGTGTTCGTGCTCACGCGTGGCGGGCCGGACAACGCGTCCACGCTGCTGCTGTACCACCTGTACGAGGTCGGCTTCAAGTTCTGGGACACGGGCTACGCGGCGGCCATCACCGTCGTGCTGCTCGGCGCACTGGCCACGATTGCACTGCTGCAGTTCTTCGTGCTGGACAGGAAGGTGCACTACAAATGAAGCGCGCCGCTGCAGGCCCGGCTTATGCGGCACCGGGCTGGCTGGACCACGCCGCGGCCTGGCTGCTGGCGCTGCTCTGGGTGCTGCCGCTGCTGTACGCGGTGTGGACGGCGTTTCACCCTGGTGAGTACGCGACACGCTTCGCGCTTGTGGCGCCGCTCACGCTGTCCAACTTCGCACGCGCCTGGGAGGCCGCACCGTTCGCCCGCTACTTCCTCAACACCGCCCTGCTGGTGCTCATGATCCTGGCCGTGCAACTGGTGTTGGGCACGCTGGCCGCCTATGCGTTCGCGCGCTACGACTTCCGTGGCCGCCACGTGCTGTTCGCGCTGGTGCTGGTCCAGCTGATGGTCATGCCCGACATCCTGCTGGTGGAAAACTACAAGACCATGAGCCGGCTGGGCCTGGTCGACACGCTGCTGGCCATCGGCCTGCCCTACTTCGCCTCGGCGTTCGCGATCTTCCTGCTGCGCCAGACGTTCATGGGCATCCCGAAAGAGCTCGACGAGGCCGCGCGTGTGGAGGGTGCCTCCGCGCTGCAGACCTTGTGGCGCGTCTACGTGCCGCTGGCGCGGCCGGTCTACACCGCATTTGCGCTGGTGTCGGTCAGCACGCACTGGAACAACTTCCTGTGGCCGCTGATCATCACGAACAGCCCAACGGCGCGGCCGCTGACCGTGGGATTGCAGGTGTTTGCTTCGACCGACCAGGGCATCGACTGGTCGGTCATCACGGCTGCGACGCTGATGAGCTCGGCGCCCTTGCTCGTGGCCTTCCTGCTGTTCCAGAGGCAGTTCGTCCAGAGCTTCATGCGCGCCGGCATCAAGTAGGCAACCTTGCTGCACACTCGGCCCATGCAACGCTTCACCATTTCGCTGGACGACGCGCTGGCCCAGCAGTTCGATGCGCTGATCGCGGCCAAGGGCTACGAGAACCGTTCCGAGGCCGTGCGCGATCTGATCCGCTCGCGTCTGGGCGACGCCACGCTGTCCAAGGACGTGCACGAGATCTCGCACGCCCCCACCCGGGTACGCCGGCCCGGCAACTTCTGCGTGGCCAGCGTGACTTATGTCTACGACCACCACGACCAGACCGTCACGCGCCGTGTGCTCGACCTGCAGCAGGACCACCTTGATCTTGCGCAGACCAGCCTGCACACCCACCCGGACCACCGCGACTGCCTGGAGACCGCTGTGCTGCCATCGTGCCGCTCGCTGCCGATGTGCATAGCCACACGCAACCGCATGCGCACGAAGCGCACCGTCATTTCAAGCCGCTGAGTTGAAGCGCGCGGCTGGGGCCGCGCTGTCCAATCCGGCGCGCGCTTTCCGCGAGGGGCAGCGGAGCCTCGCCGGCATCGGCCAACATACAGACCGGCGCTGCAATCGGGCGGCCGTGCTCGGACGTTTTGCCCAGACTCCAGTCCATGGACGCGGTCCCGATGCGTTTGCTCGTGGCCTCTGCCAGCGGGCCAATGGTAGCCACGGCATCAGCCAGCTCTGAGGCCTCGTCCAGCGCGTGGCCGGGTTCTGCTAGCCGATTGGCCAGGCTGTGGATCTCGGCATGCTCGGCATGCCTGGTTGACGACCGTAAGTAGTCGGCCCTGCAAAATTCACCCAGCCGACCAAGCCGTCCGATGCGCGCCGGCGTTTCCCATTCCCAGAGCAGCGGCGAGCGCTGTGGCCAACGTTGTGAGCAGCGCGAGTAGGGGCGCAAAAAGGCCCTTCAGTCCCAGGCGCACGATGGCCCGGAGCAGCCAGCGGATGTTGTACCTCGCCGCGCACAGCCTTGCGTGCAGCGCATCGCCGCTGGCGCCGTGCAGCCAGCACCAGTCCATGGCGCTGTCGTGCTTCAGGTGCCCGATGGCCGGCTCCACCGCCTGGCGCCGCCTAAGCCATCGCCGCTGCTGATCCGTCAGGCTCAAGTGACCTGCCCCTGAGGTTGCCCCTGGACAACCGGAGTGCGTAGCCCGACTTCAAGCGGCAGATTTGTGCTGCGCCGCCAACCAGCGCTGCGCCGCCAACCAGCGTTGTTCGAACTGCATCGGGCTGAGGTAGCCCAGCGCCGAATGTAGCCGCGAGTGGTTGTAGAAGGCGATCCAGTCCATGACCACCTGCCTGGCCTGCTCGCGCGAGGCAAACCGCCGGCCGTGAACGCAGGCCGTCTTCAGTCGCCCCCACAGGCTCTCGGTGGGGGCGTTGTCCCAGCAGTTGCCGTTGCGGGACATCGAGCTGCGTACGCCCCAGGCTGTCAAAGTGTCCTGGAAGTCCTGGCTGCAATACTGGCTGCCCCTGTCGCTGTGAAAGATCAGGCCCGCGGCCGGTCTGCGTCGAAAGCAGGCCATCAGCAGCGCGTCCTTGACCAGCGAGGTCTGCATGTGCGCCTGCAGGCTCCAGCCCACCACCTGGCGGCTGTGCAGGTCCAGCACGGCGGCCAGGTACAGCCAACCCTCGTCGGTGGCGATGTACGTGATGTCACCGCTCCACAGTACGTTGGGCGCTGCCGGCGTAAAGCGGCGCTGCACAAGGTCCGGGGCCACTGGCAAGCGGTGCGCGCTGTCGGTGATCACGACGAACTTGCGCTTGCCCTTGGCCCGGATGCCGTGGCGCTGCATCAAGCGGCGAACCCGCTCCTTGCCCACGCGCAGGCCGCGGGCCAGCAGCTCACGGTGCATGCGCGGCCAGCCGTACTCGCCGCGCAACTGCTCGTGGATGGCGCGGATGTGGACCAGCAAGGCGTCGTCGCTGTGTCGCCTGCGCCCACCGTGCTTGGTGCCGCGCGTGCAGGCATCCCAGCGGAAATACCCGCTGGCGCTGACTTGCAGCACCTGGCACATCAGCGTGATCGGCCAGCGCCCCTTCATCGAGAAAATCCAGGCGTACCTTGCAACACGTCCTGCGCAAAGTACGCCGCGGCTTTTTTTGCGATGTCGCGCTCCATCGTCAACCGGGCCACCTGCGCCTTCAACCGCGCAATCTCCGCCTGCTCGGGCGTGACCGTCGGCGTTGCGGCCTTGCTTTCGAGCGTCACCGCCAACTGGCCCTTCGCATCGGCCCGCACCCAGTTCGTCAGGCTCGCCTTGGGCATGCCCAGCGTCGCGGCTACGGCCGATGCGGCACGTCCGGCCTTGACCTGCCGCACAGCCTCCTGCTTGAACTCCAGCGTGTACTTCGCTCTCGTTTGCTTCTCGTTCAATTCATGCTCCCGTCCCGGCATTTTCCGGGCTGGGGCTATGCACTCCAGGGTTCGGGGCAACCTCAGAATCGGATGTGAAGATTCTCGGGGGATCCAACACCCAGCGGAACTGGCGCAAAACCCAGCGTTCACGCGGGTTGCAGAGGCTTTGCAGGGCGGACTACCACGCTTGCCTAGCCAATGCTTGAGGCAATGAAACTGGTGGCCAACCTGCGTTTTTCCGCGCAAAGTAAAACGCCCAGACCTTTAGGAGGTCTGGGCGTTTTAGGGCTGTAGGAGCCTGACGATGACCTACTTTCACACGGGAACCCGCACTANTTCCGCGCAAAGTAAAACGCCCAGACCTTTAGGAGGTCTGGGCGTTTTAGGGCTGTAGGAGCCTGACGATGACCTACTTTCACACGGGAACCCGCACTATCATCGGCGCGGAGGCGTTTCACTGTCCTGTTCGGGATGGGAAGGAGTGGGACCACCTCGCTATGGTCATCAGGCATAACTTGTTGCTGGGCTGGTTTTGGGCCAGCCTGGCGAATTCATAGAGTTGTATCAGCTGGTCCTGTGGGACCGTATTTGATTGCGTCAACTTGGCATAACGACTTTGATCATGAGAGATCAAAGTTATAGGGTCAAGCCGCACGAGCAATTAGTATCAGTTAGCTTAACGCATTGCTGCGCTTCCACACCTGACCTATCAACGTCCTGGTCTTGAACGACTCTTCAGGGGGCTCAAGGCCCCGGCAGATCTCATCTTGGAACGAGTTTCCCGCTTAGATGCTTTCAGCGGTTATCTCTTCCGCACATAGCTACTCGGCAATGCCACTGGCGTGACAACCGATACACCAGAGGTGCGTCCACTCCGGTCCTCTCGTACTAGGAGCAGGCTTCCTCAAATCTGCAGCGCCCACGGAAGATAGGGACCAAACTGTCTCACGACGTTTTAAACCCAGCTCACGTACCTCTTTAAATGGCGAACAGCCATACCCTTGGGACCGGCTACAGCCCCAGGATGAGATGAGCCGACATCGAGGTGCCAAACACCGCCGTCGATATGAACTCTTGGGCGGTATCAGCCTGTTATCCCCAGAGTACCTTTTATCCGTTGAGCGATGGCCCTTCCATACAGAACCACCGGATCACTATGTCCTGCTTTCGCATCTGCTCGACTTGTCAGTCTCGCAGTTAAGCACGCTTATGCCATTGCACTATCGTCACGATGTCCGACCGTAACTAGCGTACCTTCGAACTCCTCCGTTACACTTTGGGAGGAGACCGCCCCAGTCAAACTGCCTACCATGCACTGTCCCCGATCCAGATAATGGACCTAGGTTAGAACCTCAAACACACCAGGGTGGTATTTCAACGTTGGCTCCATGTGATCTAGCGACCACACTTCAAAGCCTCCCACCTATCCTACACAGATCTGTTCAAAGTCCAATACAAAGCTACAGTAAAGGTTCATGGGGTCTTTCCGTCTTTCCGCGGGGAGATTGCATCATCACAAACATTTCAACTTCGCTGAGTCTCGGGAGGAGACAGTGTGGCCATCGTTACGCCATTCGTGCAGGTCGGAACTTACCCGACAAGGAATTTCGCTACCTTAGGACCGTTATAGTTACGGCCGCCGTTTACTGGGACTTCAATCAAGAGCTTGCACCCCATCATTTAATCTTCCAGCACCGGGCAGGCGTCACACCCTATACGTCCACTTTCGTGTTTGCAGAGTGCTGTGTTTTTAATAAACAGTCGCAGCCACCGATTTTTTGCAACCCATTCATGCTCCGTTGTTCACTTCACACTACTAGGGCACACCTTCTTCCGAAGTTACGGTGTCAATTTGCCGAGTTCCTTCTCCCGAGTTCTCTCAAGCGCCTTAGAATACTCATCTCGCGCACCAGTGTCGGTTTGCGGTACGGTCGTGTGTAGCTGAAGCTTAGTGGCTTTTCCTGGAACCTCGTTCAATCACTTCGCGAACAAGTTCGCTCGATCGACAGCCTCGGTATATGACAGGCGGATTTGCCTACCTGTCGCCTACATCTGCCTAAACCGGGATATCCAACACCCGGATGACCTATTAAGATCCGTCCCCACATCGCACTACACATCGGTACAGGAATATTGACCTGTTTCCCATCAGTTACGCATCTCTGCCTCACCTTAGGGGCCGACTCACTCTACGCCGATGAACGTTGCGTAGAAAACCTTGCGCTTACGGCGAGGGGGCTTTTCACCCCCTTTAACGCTACTCATGTCAGCATTCGCACTTCTGATACCTCCAGCAGCCTTTACAAGCCACCTTCACAGGCTTACAGAACGCTCTCCTACCACTTGCAATAAATTGCAAATCCGCAGCTTCGGTAACTGGCTTAGCCCCGTTACATCTTCCGCGCAGGACGACTCGATCAGTGAGCTATTACGCTTTCTTTAAATGATGGCTGCTTCTAAGCCAACATCCTGACTGTTTTAGCCTTCCCACTTCGTTTCCCACTTAGCCAATTTTAGGGACCTTAGCTGGCGGTCTGGGTTGTTTCCCTCTTGAGTCCGGACGTTAGCACCCGGTGCTCTGTCTCCCAAGCTGTACTCTGCGGTATTCGGAGTTTGCCTTGGTTTGGTAAGTCGCCATGACCCCCTAGCCAAAACAGTGCTCTACCCCCGCAGGTAATACTTGAGGCACTACCTAAATAGTTTTCGGAGAGAACCAGCTATTTCCAAGTTTGTTTAGCCTTTCACCCCTATCCACAGCTCATCCGCTAGTTTTGCAACACTAGTCGGTTCGGACCTCCAGTACCTGTTACGGCACCTTCATCCTGGCCATGGATAGATCACTTGGTTTCGGGTCTACACCCAGCGACTAAGACGCCCTGTTCGGACTCGGTTTCCCTACGCCTTCCCTATTCGGTTAAGCTTGCCACTGAATGTAAGTCGCTGACCCATTATACAAAAGGTACGCAGTCACCCCTTGCGAGGCTCCTACTTTTTGTAAGCACGCGGTTTCAGGATCTATTTCACTCCCCTCCCGGGGTTCTTTTCGCCTTTCCCTCACGGTACTAGTTCACTATCGGTCAATGATGAGTATTTAGCCTTGGAGGATGGTCCCCCCATATTCAGACAGGATTTCACGTGTCCCGCCCTACTTTTCGTTAACTTAGTACCACACGTCTCTTTTCACGTACGGGGCTATCACCCACTATGGCCAGCCTTTCCAAGCTGTTCCGTTAAGAGTCGTGCTATCACTAACAGGCTTTTCCGATTTCGCTCGCCACTACTTTCGGAATCTCGGTTGATGTCTTTTCCTCGAGCTACTGAGATGTTTCAGTTCACCCGGTTCGCCTCGCATGACTATGTATTCATCATGCGATACCTATCACTAGGTGGGTTTCCCCATTCGGAAATCTCCGGATCAAAGCTAATTTGCCAGCTCCCCGAAGCTTATCGCAGGCTATCACGTCCTTCGTCGCCTATCATTGCCAAGGCATCCACCACGTGCTCTTATTCACTTGACCCTATAACTTTGACACCTCTTGTCGAAGATCAAAATTACTCAAGGAATATGTCAGGTCTTTCACCTGACGCGTTATGCCGTAATTCAATCACTTGAATACTAGAATTTCAAACAAAGTTTGATATTCATTTTGACGCAATCAAAATTTTGTCACTGGCGGCACGGTCTGCACTAAACCTTTACGAATGTGCAGTTTCCACCAGCAACGCTGATTTCGAACTCTATGAATTTTTAAAGAACAGCCGATTGATCAAGAGATCTTGACCAACAACAAAGCAGCCTTTCGCAAAGCCACTTTGGTGTTGATATATTGGATAAGTTGGTGGAGGTGACAGGACTCGAACCCGCTACCTACTGCTTGCAAAGCAGCCGCTCTCCCAGCTGAGCTACACCCCCATGAACGCAATAGGATATTGGAGGAATGGTGGGTCTGGTTGGTTTCGAACCAACGACCCCCGCCTTATCAAGACGGTGCTCTAACCAACTGAGCTACAGACCCAAGCCGGTCGCTTCAGTAGGCGAACTTGCATCCGACCATTAGCGACAACCTTCCAACAACCGATAAGTGTGAGCGTTTGAGCTGCGTTGCAGTTTCCAGAAAGGAGGTGATCCAGCCGCACCTTCCGATACGGCTACCTTGTTACGACTTCACCCCAGTCACGAACCCTGCCGTGGTAATCGCCCTCCTTGCGGTTAGGCTAACTACTTCTGGCAGAACCCGCTCCCATGGTGTGACGGGCGGTGTGTACAAGACCCGGGAACGTATTCACCGTGACATTCTGATCCACGATTACTAGCGATTCCGACTTCACGCAGTCGAGTTGCAGACTGCGATCCGGACTACGACTGGTTTTATGGGATTAGCTCCCCCTCGCGGGTTGGCAACCCTTTGTACCAGCCATTGTATGACGTGTGTAGCCCCACCTATAAGGGCCATGAGGACTTGACGTCATCCCCACCTTCCTCCGGTTTATCACCGGCAGTCTCATTAGAGTGCCCAACTAAATGTAGCAACTAATGACAAGGGTTGCGCTCGTTGCGGGACTTAACCCAACATCTCACGACACGAGCTGACGACAGCCATGCAGCACCTGTGTTACGGCTCTCTTTCGAGCACCAAGCCATCTCTGGCAAGTTCCGTACATGTCAAAGGTGGGTAAGGTTTTTCGCGTTGCATCGAATTAAACCACATCATCCACCGCTTGTGCGGGTCCCCGTCAATTCCTTTGAGTTTCAACCTTGCGGCCGTACTCCCCAGGCGGTCAACTTCACGCGTTAGCTTCGTTACTGAGTCAGTGAAGACCCAACAACCAGTTGACATCGTTTAGGGCGTGGACTACCAGGGTATCTAATCCTGTTTGCTCCCCACGCTTTCGTGCATGAGCGTCAGTGCAGGCCCAGGGGATTGCCTTCGCCATCGGTGTTCCTCCGCATATCTACGCATTTCACTGCTACACGCGGAATTCCATCCCCCTCTGCCGCACTCCAGCAATGCAGTCACAAATGCAGGTCCCAGGTTGAGCCCGGGGATTTCACATCTGTCTTACATTACCGCCTGCGCACGCTTTACGCCCAGTAATTCCGATTAACGCTCGCACCCTACGTATTACCGCGGCTGCTGGCACGTAGTTAGCCGGTGCTTATTCTTACGGTACCGTCATGAGCCCGCCGTATTAAGGCAAACCTTTTCGTTCCGTACAAAAGCAGTTTACAACCCGAAGGCCTTCATCCTGCACGCGGCATTGCTGGATCAGGCTTGCGCCCATTGTCCAAAATTCCCCACTGCTGCCTCCCGTAGGAGTCTGGACCGTGTCTCAGTTCCAGTGTGGCTGGTCGTCCTCTCAGACCAGCTACAGATCGTCGCCTTGGTAGGCCTTTACCCCACCAACTAGCTAATCTGATATCGGCCGCTCCAATCGCGCGAGGCCCTTGCGAGTCCCCCGCTTTCATCCACAGATCGTATGCGGTATTAGCACAGCTTTCGCTGCGTTATCCCCCACGACTGGGCACGTTCCGATATATTACTCACCCGTTCGCCACTCGCCACCAGGATTGCTCCCGTGCTGCCGTTCGACTTGCATGTGTAAGGCATGCCGCCAGCGTTCAATCTGAGCCAGGATCAAACTCTATAGTTCGATCTTGAAATTTATACTCTCTCGAGTTCACTCATTAAAACGGAATTGAAGTGAATCCACTTCCATTCTCATGAGCATTTAAGTGCCAGTAGCACTTGTTCCGAAGAACTTGGCAACTTCACCCAAACGCCCACGCTTATCGGCTGTATGTTTTTAAAGATCTCAGCACACCAGACTCATCGTCTAACATGCTTTCTTTGCGGCGCGCTGTGATCAGCGCAGCCTCGCAGTATATACCGCTTTTTGAAGAAACGTCAAACTTTTTTCGACCCGTTCAAACTTTCTGTTTGACGCCAAGTGCGCTACCTGCCTGGACACCCTGAAGGCACCCGTGGCCGGCACTTGGCGGAGAGACAGGGATTCGAACCCTGGATACGTTTGACCGTATACCGGATTTCGAGTCCGGCGCATTCGACCACTCTGCCATCTCTCCTGGATCCACCTGCCTCGATGCGCCGGTGGTCGCCAGGCGCTGCAGGAAGCCTTTGATTCTAGCAGGCTAAGACCGCTGTTCCGCCCAGGTAGCTCCGCAACACCTCCGGAACCGTGACGGAACCATCAACGGTCTGGTAATTCTCGAGCACAGCAACCAGCGTACGCCCTACGGCAAGGCCAGAGCCGTTCAGCGTGTGGAGCCACTCGCTCTTGCCCTGCGCATTCTTGAAACGCGCCTGCAGCCGCCTTGCCTGAAACGCTTCGCAGTTGGAGACGGAGCTGATCTCGCGGTAAGTGTTCTGCGCCGGCAGCCATACTTCCAGGTCATGCGTGCGCGTGGCACTGAAGCCCATGTCGCCGGTGCACAGGCACATCACGCGGTACGGCAGGCCTAGCGCCTTCAGCACCGCTTCAGCGTGACCGGTCATCTCGTCCAGCGCTTCATAACTCTTCTCCGGATGGACGATCTGCACCATTTCAACCTTGTCGAACTGGTGCTGCCTGATCAGTCCACGCGTGTCCCGGCCAGCGCTGCCTGCTTCGGACCGAAAGCACGGGGTGTGCGCTGTGAGTCGGATCGGCAGATCGGCCACCGGGACGATCTCGTTGCGCACGAAATTGGTCAGTGGAACCTCGCTGGTCGGGATCAGGTACAGCGCCGTGTTGTCCGGCAGTTCCTCGCCCTCCTGGCCACCCTTCTTGGCTGCGAACAGGTCGCCCTCGAACTTGGGCAGTTGCCCCGTGCCACGCAGCGTCTCCGCATTGACGATATAAGGGACGTAGCACTCGGTGTAGCCATGCTGCTGGGTCTGCATGTCCAGCATGAACTGCGAAAGCGCACGGTGCAGCCGCGCAATAGGTCCCTGCATGACCGTGAAGCGTGCGCCCGACAGCTTCACGCCCATCTCAAAATCCAGGCCCAGCGGCGTGCCCAGATCCACGTGATCCCGCGGCGCGAAGCCGAGCGGCTGCGGATCCTGCCCTGTCGGGCTCCAGCGACGCAGCTCGACATTGGCATGCTCGTCGGCACCCTCCGGCACGCTATCGTGCGGCAGGTTGGGCACGGCCAGCAGCAGGTCATGGAGTTCAGGCTGGAGTTGGTCCAAGCGCGCGGCCGAAGCGTCGAGCTCGGTCTTCAGCGTGTTGACCTCAGACATCACCGCTTCGGCACTTTCGCCCTTGGCCCTCAGCTGCCCGATCTGCTTGCTCAAGGCATTGCGACGCGACTGCAATTCTTCAGTACGCGTCTGCAGAGTCTTGCGTTCGGACTCCAGCGCCTTGAACGCGGCGACATCCAGATAAGGTTGGGGGCTCTTGCGCTTCTCCAAGCGCGCGACGACCGAGTCCAGGTCTTTTCTCAACAGGTTGATGTCCAGCATCGTTCGATTCTAGGTTTGCAAAAAATCAGGACAGGCTGGCCGGATCGACATTGCCGCCGCAGACCACCAGGCAGACGCGCTCGTCTGCACGAGGGACGTAAGCGCCGCTCTGCAGAGCCGCCAGGCCCAGTGCCGCCGCAGGCTCGACGGCCAGGCGCAGTTCACGCCACAGCCATTGCTGCGCTGCGCGGATCGCAAGATCGTCCAGCAGCAACGCCGTTGGCACATGGCGCTGCGTGATGCCCCAGGCGATGCCACCGATGCGACGCGCGCCCAGCGAATCTGCCGCAATGCCACCGACCTCGACATCGACCGGTTCGCCCGCCGCCCGCGCCCGGTACAGCGTGGGCGCCAGCGCAGGCTCCAGCGCGACGACGCTCGCGCGCTGTTCGAACCAGGCCGCGATGCCGCCGATCAGGCCGCCACCGCCCACGCTCACCAGCACGCTGTCAGGCGCCGAGCCAGCCTGGCTTTCAATCTCACGCGCCAGCGTGCCCGCGCCTGCCACCACATCCGCCTGGTCGTAGGCATGCGTCAACAAGGCGCCCGTTTCCGCCTGCCGCGCCAGACAGGCGGCAAGCGCCTGCGCATATGCATCCCCCACTACGACCAGTTCGGCCCCCAGGGCCCGCAAGCGTGCCTGCTTGGCTGGTGCGCTGATGGTCGGAACAAAAACCTCGCACCGCACGCCCAGCGCCTGCGCCGCAGCAGCAGTGGCGATGCCGGCATTCCCACCCGAGGCCACGACCACGCCGCTGGCCGGAATCGGTTGGGCCAGCAACCGATGCAGCATGCCGCGCGCTTTGAAGCTGCCCGATACCTGCAGCTGCTCCAGCTTGAGCCACACCTCGGCACAAGCCAGGCCCAGCGCCCGACCGGGCAGCCGCCACAGCGGCGTTTCGCGCAGGAAACCAGCTGGGCCCAGGCGGAGGCGATGCGCTGCCGCCTCGATGTCGGCGTGTGTGATCGGAGCATGTGCCATCAGTAGCCACCGCCTTCGTAGCCGGCCGCCAGGCTCTCGAACTTCGTGATGTTGCGCAGGAAGGCGAGCTTGACCGTTCCGGTCGGGCCGTTCCGCTGCTTGGCAATGATGACTTCTGCGACGCCAGGCTCCTTGCAGGCGTCCTTGGTGTAGTACTCGTCGCGGTAGATGAACATGATGATGTCGGCGTCCTGTTCGATGGCACCGGACTCGCGCAAGTCGCTCATCATCGGACGCTTGTCGGGTCGCTGCTCCACGCTGCGGTTCAGCTGCGACAGCGCGATCACGGGGCACTGCAGTTCCTTGGCCAGCATCTTCAGACCACGAGAGATCTCGCCGAGCTCGGTCGCGCGGTTGTCGCCGCCGCCTTCGGACGAGCCGCTCATCAACTGCAGGTAGTCGACCACGATCAGGCCAAGCTTGCCGCATTGGCGCGCCAGGCGCCGCGCATTGGCGCGAAGTTCGCTTGGGGTAAGGCCCGGGCTCTCGTCGATATGCAGAGAAATCGTTCGCAGCTTCTCGATGGCCTCCGTCAGGCGCGGCCACTCGTCATCGGTGAGCTTGCCAGTACGCAGATGGCCCTGGTCGATGCGGCCGATGGAGCCCACGATCCGCACCGCCAGCTGCGCCGCGCCCATTTCCATCGAGAAGATGGCAACCGGCAGCCCTTCGTTTAGCGCCACATGCTCGGCGATGTTCACGGCGAACGCGGTCTTGCCCATCGACGGACGCGCCGCCAGCACCACCATGTCGCCGGCCTGCAGGCCCGACGTCATGCGGTCCAGGTCGTAGAAGCCGGTGGGCACGCCGGTCACGTCGTTAGCGTTGTCCGCCATCTCCTGCACGCGGTCCAACAGGTCCACAACGAGCGAGTCCATGGCCTGGAAACCCTGCTTGTTGCGCGAGCCCTCTTCGCCAATGTTGAATATCTTTTGCTCGGCCTCGTCCAGGATCTTCTCGACCGCGCGGCCCTGGGTGTTGAACGCACTCGTGGCGATCTCGTCACTGGCCGTGACCAGCTTGCGCAGCACGGCCCGCTCACGCACGATCTCTGCGTAACGCCGGATGTTGGCAGCGCTGGGCACGAACTGCGCCAGGGAGTTGAGGTAGGCCAGGCCCCCGACATCTTCGGACTTGCCGACCGACTGCAACTGCTCGTAGACCGTGATGACGTCCGCCGGCTTGTTGCCGTTCACGAGGTCGCGCACGGAACCAAAGATCAGGCGGTGCTCGTACCGATAGAAGTCGTTCTCCTTGAGCACATCGCCCACGCGGTCCCAGGCACTGTTGTCCAGCAGAAGGCCGCCCAGCACGCTGGACTCGGCCTCGATGGAATGCGGGGGGATCCGCAGCTGAGCAATTTGGCGATCCTGCGGATCTTCGTCTATGGCGTAAGCGGCGGACATGGTGACCTTCGGAATGAACGGCGGATGCTACGGCGCCCACAAGCAGGCGTCATGGGACAAGCCTGTGCATAAGCGGTGGAACAGCGGTGATTTTGTGGCCTCTGCCTGTGCAGAACATGCACGGCGTGGGCGCCAAAGAAAAAGCCGCCGGGCTTGCGCGCGGCGGCTCTTGTCGCGGGTGAAGGATCAGGCCGTTTCGCCGTAGACCGACACGTTGATCTCGACCACGACGTCGGTGTGCAGGGCCACGCTGACCGTGCTGTCGCCGACGTTCTTGATCGGGCCGTTGGGCATGCGCACTTGCGACTTCACGACCTTGTAGCCCAGCTTGTTCAGCTCTTCGGCGATGTCGGCGTTGGTCACGGAGCCGAACAGACGACCGTCCACGCCAGCCTTCTGAGTCAGCTTGACGGTGGTGCCGCCGAGCTTCTCGCCCTGCGCCTGGGACTCGGCCAGCTTGGCAGCAGCGGCCTTTTCGAGTTCGGCGCGGCGTGCTTCGAATTCCTTCTTGGCCGTCTCGGTGGCGCGGCGGGCGCGTCCGGACGGGATCAGGAAGTTGCGTGCGTAGCCGTCCTTGACCTTGACGATCTCGCCCAGGTTGCCCAGGTTCACGACCTTGTCGAGCAGAATGATTTGCATGTTCGGCTCTCCTTAGATGCGGTGCTGGTCGCTGTACGGCAGCATGGCGAGGAAACGCGCACGCTTGATGGCCGTGTTCAGCTGACGCTGGAAGAAGGCACGCGTGCCCGTCAGACGCGCGGGAATGATCTTGCCGTTTTCGGCAATGAAGTCGCGCAGCGTGTCGATGTCCTTGTAGTCGATGTGCTCGACACCGGTCACGGTGAAGCGGCAAAAACGCTTGCGCTTGAACAGCAGCGATTGCGTGTTGCGCTTGGGACGCTTGTCCTTGTTATTGAAACGCCTGGGTCCAGCCATGATGGGCTCCTGTCAATCTGTTGAATCTGGTTGAAACTCTTGCACGTGCAGCACGACGCTCTTGCCGACGCGGGGGTTGGCGAGGAATCCGCTGAAGCGCCAGCTGCTGCCGACGACCTGCTTGCGTACCCTCTCGGCCACTGCGCCGAATGCCACCGCCCTCACTTGGGCCTTCACCTGCCGGGTCTGACCCGCCTCTTCGATCTGCGACTCGTGTTCGAGTACCAGATCCTGGGCAGGCACACCAGCCGGTGTGTAGCGCAGGGCCTTCAGCTCTGCGATACAGGCCGTCAGGATCAGATGGTTCATCGAGAACCGCCTTCACCCGCCCGGCGGCGCGTTGCGCTCGGGGCTGCCGTTAGTGCTGCGATGCGAATTCGGCTTGCTGGGTCTTGCGCGCTTCTTCGCGTTCGACCGTCTTCATCATCGACGACGGGCCGGTCTCGGCCTTCTTCAGCTGTACCGTCAGGTGGCGCAGCACAGCGTCGTTGAACTTGAAGGCGTGTTCCAGTTCGGCCATCACAGCCTGGTCAGCTTCGATGTTCACGCACAGGTAGTGCGCCTTGGCCAGCTTGTTGATCAGATAGGTCAGCTGACGGCGGCCCCAGTCTTCCACGCGGTGGATCTTGCCGCCGCCGTTGGTGATCATGGACTTGTAGCGCTCCAGCATGGCCGGCACTTGTTCGCTCTGATCCGGGTGGATCATGAGAATGATCTCGTAGTGACGCATGGACTCTCCTTGAGGTTAACGCCACCCGCTGCGTCCAGAACCGGTGGCGGCTCAAGGCGGTGTGGCAAGGCAAAGCCTAAGATTATAGCCCGCGAATCGAATTTGTCTGCGGGACGGCCGGTGGCACGGTCAACAGACTCACCACCACGATGGCCAGCGCACTGGCCGCGACGCCGAAAACGCCTGCCGAAACCGGCTGGATGCCAAACCACAGGCCCGGCCCGTCCAATCCCAGCGCAGCACGCACACCCGCCATGTGCAGCACCATGTACGCCAGTGTCACGCCAGCACCCGCCAGCATGCTGGCGACCACGCCGGCGCGCGAGCAGCGGCGCCAGAAGATGCCGGCCACCAGAGCCGGAAAAAAGGTGGATGCGGCCAGCGAGAAAGAGGCCGAGACCAGATACAGGATGTCGGCCGAGCGCAGCGCAGCGACATAGGCCGCGGCCAGCGCCACCATCAGCAGCGCGAACTTGGAAAACACGACGCCGTACATGGCGCTGACACGGTGCCTCAGACTGTTCAGATAGATGTCGTGCGCGAAGGCGTTGCCCATGGTCAGCAACAGCCCGTCGGCCGTGGACAGCGCCGCGGCCAGCCCCCCTGCCGCCACGAGCCCGGAAACGACGTATGGCAGGCCACCCAGCTCGGGCGTTGCCAGCATGATGATGTCGGCGCCCATGCGGATTTCGGAGAACTGCAGCACGCGGTCGCCGTTGACATCGGCCACCGAAATGAGCGACGGGTCGACCTGGGCCCATTGCGCGATCCACGGCGGCAGCGCGTCGAAGCTCTTGCCCACGAGCTCGCTCAGCACCTCGTACTTGACCAGCACCGCCAGCGCCGGCGCCGCGATGTACAGCGCGGCGATGAACAGCAGCGACCACGCCACGGAGCTGCGGGCCTGTGCCACCGAGCTGGTCGTGTAAAAGCGCGTCAGCAGATGCGGCAAACCAGCCGTGCCCAGCATCAGGCAGAACATCAACGCCATGAAGTTCAGCCGCGAGTTGGCAAAGGCTTCGCGCTCGCGTGGCGAGCCCTGCGGGTCGCCGGCAAAGGCCAGGCGCATGGGTGCCACTCCGCCCAGGGGTCTGGACCGGTCCAGGTTGTCGGCCAGTGCCCGGGTCCAGCGTTCGCGCGCAGCGGCAGCCGTGGTGGGCAAGGCCGCCAGCGCGCGGCTGGCTGCCTGCACCTGGGCGTCCGGCGCGTCCTGTTGCCGCAGCAGGCGCAGGCGCTCTTGCGCGGCCAGGCGCTCCTGCGCCAGCGCGGCGGGCACGTCGCGCAGCATCGCCTGGTAGACCGTGGCACGGCGCGCGTACTCGGCCACCACGGCCCGCTCGGCGGGCGATTGCGCCAGTTCGCTTTCGAGGGCGGCGATCTTTCCCAGCTGTGCGCCGTAGACGAAAGGTGCCATCGGGTTGCCCAGCTGCTTGTAGGCCAGCCAGGAAACGGGGATCAGGAACGCAAGGATCAGAATCACGTACTGCGCCACCTGGGTCCACGTCACGGCCCGCATGCCGCCCAGGAACGAGCAGACCAGCACGCCGCCCAGGCCCAGCAGGATGCCGATCTCGAACTGCACGCCGGTCAGGCGCGAGGTGATGAGGCCGACGCCATAGATCTGCGCGACGACATAGGTGAACGAGCACAGCACGGCCGCCAGCGCAGACAGCAGACGCGGCCATCTGCCACCGAACCGCAGCGCGAAGTAGTCGGGCAACGTGTACAGGTCATGCCGGCGCAACGCTGGCGCGATCAGCAGCGCCACCAGGCAGAAACCGCCCGTCCAGCCCATGATGTAGGCCAGCCCGCCAGCCTGCGTCTCCGAACCCGAGAAACCCTGTAGGTACAACCCACCCGACAGGCTGATGAACGAAGCCGCACTCATCCAATCGGCCGCCGTGGCCATGCCGTTGTAGAACGCCGGCACGCGCCGACCGGCCACGTAGTACTCGGCGGCGTCGGATGTGCGGCAGAAGATCCCGATGCCGGCGTACAGCGCCAGGCTGGAAAACAGGAAGATCGCGCCGATCCACTGGCGCGGCAGCCCCGCCCGCTCGGCCAGCGCCATGCCGGCCAGGAACAGCAGCAGGCATACGACGTAGAGCGCGAAGATGCGGTGCAGCCGCCGCACGTCGACCGCGGGTGGAGCAGCCCCGTGGCTGCGGCGGGCCCAGGCATAGACCGCGACGATGGCGATGAAACCGAGCACTGCGCCCTGGGCACAGAACCAGTAGTTCAGCGGCCAACCGCCCACGACCAGCCCGAGGTCGCGCGCGAAGAACACCACGCCGAACGACAGCGCCGCCCACAGCACCAGCAGCACGATGCGCAGACTGGTGCGCGGGCGAAAAGAGGCCAGGGGCGCGGCGGCTTGCAAGTAGGGGCTCGCCGCGCCGGCTCAGGAAGGCGTCAGCGCGCCAGGCGTTGCCAGGTCGCGACCACGCTGTCCGGGTTCAGCGACATGGACTCGATGCCCTGGTCAGCCAGCCACTGTGCGAAGTCCGGGTGGTCGCTGGGGCCCTGGCCGCAGATGCCCACGTACTTGCCCTGTGCCTTGCACGCCGTGATGGCGCGCATCAACATGGCCTGCACAGCCGGGTCGCGCTCGTCGAAGTCTGCGGCCAGAAGCTCCAGGCCGGAGTCGCGGTCCAGGCCCAGCGTGAGCTGCGTCAGGTCGTTCGAGCCGATCGAGAAACCGTCGAAGAACTGCAGGAACTCGTCGGCCAGGATGGCGTTGCTCGGCACCTCGCACATCATGATGATCTTGAGATCGTCCTGCCCGCGCTTCAGCCCGTGGTGGGCCAGCAGATCGGTGACCTTCTCGGCCTGCTTGAGCGTGCGCACGAAGGGCACCATGACCTGCACATTCGTCAGGCCCATGTCGATGCGCACGCGCTTGAGCGCCGCGCATTCCATGGCGAAGGCCTCGCCAAAATCGGCACTGATATAACGCGCCGCGCCTCGGAAGCCCAGCATGGGGTTCTCTTCTTCCGGCTCGTAGCGGCTGCCGCCGATCAGCTTGCGGTATTCGTTGGACTTGAAGTCCGACAGCCGCACGATGACAGGCTTGGGCCAGAAGGCCGCGGCGATCGTCGCCACGCCCTCGGCCACTTTGTCGACATAGAACGCGCGCGGCGACGCATGGCCGCGGGCCACGGACTCGACAGCCTTCTTCAGGTCGGCATCGATGTTCGGGTAGTCGAGGATCGCCTTCGGGTGCACGCCGATGTTGTTGTTGATGATGAACTCCAGCCGGGCCAGGCCAACGCCTTCGTTGGGCAGCTGGCAGAAGTCGAAGGCCAGTTGCGGGTTGCCCACGTTCATCATGATCTTGGTCGCGATCTTGGGCATGGCGCCACGCTCGACCTCGGTCACTTCGGCCTCCAGCAGGCCGTCGTAGATGTAGCCCGTATCGCCCTCGGCGCAGCTGACGGTGACCAGTGTGCCGGTCTTGAGCTGGTCTGTCGCGTCGCCGCAGCCGACCACGGCCGGGATGCCGAGCTCCCGCGCGATGATGGCCGCGTGGCAGGTGCGGCCGCCGCGGTTCGTCACGATGGCGCTGGCGCGCTTCATCACCGGCTCCCAGTTCGGGTCGGTCATGTCGGTGACGAGCACGTCGCCAGGCTGCACCTCGTCCATCTGGCTGATGTTGCGCACCAGGCGCACGGGGCCGGTGCCGATCTTCTGCCCGATGGCACGGCCTTCGGCCAGCACGCTGCCCTTGCCCTTGAGCTTGTAGCGCATCTCGGCCTTGCCCTCCTGCTGGCTCTTCACCGTCTCCGGCCGCGCCTGCAGGATGTAGAGCTGGCCGTCGCCGCCGTCCTTGCCCCATTCGATGTCCATCGGGCGGCCGTAGTGCTCCTCGATCACGAGGGCATAGCGCGCCAATTGCTCGACGTCAGCATCGCTCAGCGAATAGCGATTGCGCTGCTCGGTCGGCACGTCGGTGGTCTTGACCAGCTTGCCGTCGGCGGCTTTCTCGGCCGGCGTGGTGAATTCCATCTGGATCAGCTTGCTGCCCAGGTTGCGGCGGATCACGGCCTTGTTGCCGGCTTGGAGCATGGGCTTGTGCACATAGAACTCGTCGGGGTTCACGGCGCCCTGCACCACGGTCTCGCCCAGGCCGTAGCTCGACGTGATGAACACCACCTGGTCGAAGCCGGACTCGGTGTCGATCGTGAACATCACACCGGCCGCGCCGAGGTCGGAGCGCACCATGCGCTGCACACCGGCGGACAGGGCCACCACGTCATGCGCGAAGCCCTTGTGCACGCGGTAGCTGATGGCGCGGTCGTTGTACAGGGAGGCGAACACCTCCTTCATCTTGTGCAGCACGTCGTCGATGCCCACCACGTTGAGGAAGGTCTCCTGCTGGCCTGCGAAGGAGGCATCGGGCAGGTCTTCCGCGGTCGCGGACGAGCGCACGGCGAAGCTGGCCTGGCTGTTGCCGGCCGACAGGGTCGCGAATGCGGTTTTGACCGCGTCTTCCAGATCAGCAGGGAAAGGCTGGGCCTCGATCCAGCCACGGATCTCGGCGCCTGCCTGGGCCAGCGCACGAACGTCTTCTGTGTCCAGCGTGGCCAGACGGCGGCTGATCTTGTCGGTCAGGCCCTCATGCGCCAGGAACTGGCGGAAGGCATGGGCAGTGGTCGCGAAGCCCGTGGGCACGCGCACGCCCTGGGGCAATTGCGAGATCATCTCGCCGAGGCTGGCGTTTTTACCGCCGACGGCCTCGACGTCGCTCATTCTCAGGTTCTCAAACGGTACGACCAGGGCGGTCGGGCTAAAGAGTGCAGACATGGGAAAGCTCCGAAGGTTGAAACCGGGTCTGCGCGCCGCGTCCGGGGAACCAGGCCCGAACCGTCGCCCATGGATGCGGCGCAACTTGGATGTTGTTGCTTTGCGTGCGCCCGCCACATGGTGGAATTCCTGAACATTGCAGGGGATTGTAGGGGCCTCGGTTGCATCTGGCGTGTAGTCCGGAAGGCCGGCACGGTTCCTGCACAATGCAGCGCAGATCTGGAGACCCGCATGACCACCCGCACCGTATTCTTCATTTCCGACGGCACGGGCATCACGGCCGAGACATTCGGCAACGCCATCCTCGCGCAGTTCGACATGAAGTCGCGCCATGTGCGCCTGCCCTTCATCGACACCATCGACAAGGCCCACCAGGCGGTGCGCCAGATCAACCACACGGCCGAGGTGGAGGGCCGCAAGCCGCTGGTGTTCACCACCATCGTGAACATGGAAGTGCTGCGCTTCTTCGAGGCCAACTGTGCCGGCATGCTGCTGGACATGTTCGGCACCTTCGTGCGGCCGCTGGAGGTGGAACTGGGCATCAAGTCGCACCACCGCGTGGGCCGCTTCAGCGACATCAGCAAGAGCCAGGCCTACCACGACCGCATCGCGGCAATCAACTTCTCGCTGGAGCACGACGACGGGCAGTCGGACCGCGACCTGCAGCAGTCCGACGTGATCCTGGTTGGTGTGAGCCGCAGCGGCAAGACGCCGACCTCGCTCTACCTGGCCATGCAGTACGGCCTGAAGGCTTCGAATTACCCGCTGATTCCCGAAGATTTCGAACGTCAGCAGCTGCCCCCCGCCCTGATGCCGCACCGCGCCAAGATCTTCGGCCTGACGATCCAGCCCGAGCGGCTCAGCGAGATCCGCAACGAGCGGCGGCCGAACTCGCGCTACGCTGCGCTGGACAACTGCCGCATGGAGGTCAGCGAGGCCGAGTCCATGATGCGGCGCAGCGGCATCCGCTGGCTCAGCACCACGACCAAGTCGATCGAAGAGATCGCCACGACGATCCTGCAGGAGATCCGGCCGGAGCGGCTGACCTACTGAGGCTCAAGCCGGCGCGGCCTCGGGCAGCCTGGCGATCACCTTGATCTCGAACTGGAAGCCGTAGAGCCAGGTCACGCCGATCGCCGTCACCGTGGGATGCGGCGCGCCGCCCCAGTACTCGCCCACCACGCTCCAGATCTTCTCGAACTTCGATTCGGGGTCGACGATGAAGACGGTCGTGTCCACCACGTCGTCGAACGTGCAGCCGGCGGCCCTCAGGATGGCGTTGAGGTTCTCGAACGCGAGCCGGACCTGCGCTTGCAGTTCGGGCTCGGGTGAGCCGTCGGGCCGGCTGCCGACCTGGCCTGACACGAACAGAAATCCGTTGGACCGGATGGCCGGCGAATACCGGTTCTTGTCGTACAGCGCCTGGCGGCCAGGCGGGAAGACAACGTCACGTGCAGTCATGCAATACCTTTCTTGAATACGCAGGGACTTTAGGAGCGCACGCCCTGCAGATCAACGCGCGCAGCCAACAAACACCGTTTGCCCCATCCAAACAATGCTCGATGCAAGAGAGCCTCGATGAACCGTTGCGATGCGATGCAGGCCTTCGCGCGCGTGGTGACGACGCGCAGCTTCACCAAGGCCGCCGACACGCTGCCGGTGAACAAGACCAGTCTCACCCAACTGATCCAGCTACTGGGGGCGCGCACTGGCAAAGCGCTGCCGTATGCCATGCAGCGTGGCGCCGAGCGCATGGACGTGCAGGGCCGCCATGTGTTCTGGTTCGACGACGGCAATGCCTACCTGGCTGCGGCCCTGGCGGGCCTGGGAATCGCCTGGCTGCCAGACCACATGGCCAGGCTGCACCTGGCGCGGGGCGCGCTGCTGCCGCTGTTCGACGACTCGCAGCTCGAACTCACGCCTCTATACCTGGCGTACCCGCCGAACCGGCATGTGAGCGCCAAGCTGCGCGCGTTCATCGACTGGGTCGTGGCGTTGATGGCGCAGCATGCGCCGGTCGTCTCGCTGCGCTGAGCGAGGTCAGCGGATCAGTTGTTGCGGCGTGTCGTCGCCGGCCACGGTGGCACTGCACTGCATGCCCCAGACTTGGCGCGCCCGGAAGCGATGGGGCAAGTCGCGCGCCACGTCATCGGCGGAGAACCACCCGCATCGGAACGCATCAAAAAAAGCCCGCGGCACAGGGTGCCACGGGCTTGCTCAGCAACGCCGATCTCAGGCTTCGACGGGTGCCGAGGTACGGATCAGGTGGTCGAACGCGCTGAGTGCTGCCTTGGCGCCCTCTCCGGCCGCGATCACGATCTGTTTGAACGGCGTGGTCGTCACGTCCCCCGCCGCGAACACGCCGGGGATGGAGGTCTGGCCACGCGCGTCCACGATGATCTCGCCGTGCTTGGACAGCTCCACCGTGCCCTTGAGCCACTCGGTGTTGGGCACCAGGCCGATCTGCACGAACACGCCTTCGAGCGCCACCAGATGCTCGGCGCCGGTCGCCCGGTCCTTGTAGCGCAGGCCGGTGACCTTGCCGTCGGCACCCGTGATCTCGGTGGTCTGGGCGTTGACGTGCACCGTCACGTTGGGCAGGCTCAGCAGCTTGCGCACCAGCACGGCGTCGGCCTTGAGCTGGTCGGCAAACTCGACCAGCGTGACATGGCTCACGAGGCCGGCCAGGTCGATTGCAGCCTCGACACCCGAGTTGCCGCCGCCGATCACCGACACGCGCTTTCCCTTGAACAGCGGGCCGTCACAGTGCGGGCAGTAGGCCACGCCCTTGTTGCGGTATTCGGCTTCGCCGGGCACGTTGACATTGCGCCAGCGCGCGCCCGTGGACAGGATCACCGTGCGCGACTTCAGCGTGCCGCCGTTGGCCAGTCGAACCTCGACCAGGCCGCCGGGCTCGGCGGCCGGAATCAACTTGTCGGCACGCTGCAAATTCATGATGTCCACGTCGTAGGCGCGCACATGGCCTTCGAGGTTCACGGCGAATTTGGGGCCGTCGGTCTCGACGATGGAGATGTAGTTCTCGATGCCTAGGGTGTCGTTCACCTGGCCGCCGAAGCGCTCAGCCGCCACGCCAGTGCGGATGCCCTTGCGCGCCGCGTACACGGCGGCTGCGGCGCCCGCCGGGCCACCGCCCACGATCAGCACGTCGTAGGCTTCCTTGGCCGAAAGCCTGGCCGCGTCACGCGCAGCGGCGCCGGTGTCGAGCTTGCCGACGATCTCCTCCAGCGTGGTGTGGCCGGAATGGAACATTTCGCCGTTCAGGAACACCATGGGCACGGCCATGATTTCGCGCTCGGTCACTTCGTGCTGAAACGCGCCGCCTTCGATGACAGTGGTCTTGACCTTGGGGTTCAGCACCGCCATCAGCGCCAGGGCCTGTACCACGTCCGGGCAGTTGTGGCAAGTCAGGCTCATGTAGACCTCGAACTGGTAGTCGCCGTCCAGCGCCTTCACCTGGTCGATTACATCCTGCTCCACCTTGGGCGGGTGGCCACCGGTCCACAGCAGCGCCAGCACCAGCGAGGTGAATTCATGGCCCAACGGCAGGCCGGCAAAGCGCAATTGGGAGTTGGTGCCGCTGCGCTGCACGCTGAATGAGGGCTTGCGCGCGTCGTTGCCGTCCAGCCGCAAAGTGATCTTGTCGCTACGCAAACCCTGGATGGTCTCCAGCAGGCTACGCATGTCGCGCGCGGTCTCGCTGTCGTCCAGGGACGCCACCAGTTCGAACGGCTGCGTCACACGCTCCAGGTAGGCGCCGAGCTGGGTCTTGAGTTGTTCGTCGAGCATGGTGGGTTCCTTTCGAAAGCAGTGAGTTGGGGCCACAACGGGCGAAAAAAAGCCGGACGGCATGGCGGCGCACCACCATGACGCTGTCCGGCTGGTGAGCGCCTGTGCGCTCGGCCGCTAGAAAACGGCGCTTAGATCTTGCCGACCAGGTCCAGCGAAGGCGTCAGGGTCTTGGCGCCTTCCTTCCACTTGGCGGGGCAGACCTGGCCGGGGTGGGCAGCGGTGAACTGGGCAGCCTTCAGCTTGCGCAAGGTTTCCGACACGTCACGGGCGATTTCGTTGGAGTGGATTTCCAGCGTCTTGATGATGCCGTCGGGGTTGATCACGAAGGTACCGCGCAGTGCCAGCCCTTCTTCGGGGATGTGCACACCGAAGGCGTTGGTCAGGGCGTGCGTCGGATCGCCGACCAGCGGGAACTTGGCCTTGCCCACGGCGTCGGACGTCTCGTGCCAGATCTTGTGCGAGAAGTGCGTGTCGGTCGTGACGATGTAGACCTCGGCGCCAGCCTTCTGGAATTCGGCATAGTTGTCGGCCGCGTCTTCGATCTCGGTCGGGCAGTTGAACGTGAAAGCGGCCGGCATGAAGATCAGCACGGACCACTTGCCCTTCAGATTGGCTTCGGTCACTTCGATGAACTCGCCCTTGCCGTTGCGGTTCACGAAGGCGGTGGTCTTGAAAGGCTGGACTGGCGTGTTGATCAGGGACATGTGTTTCCTTGGGAAGCAGTTGAGAAAAGCGCGAAGCCCGAACTTTAACCCTGGCCCCTGGCGCAAGGCCAATCGTTTGGCCAAATGGGCTGCATTGAAAATGCCAATGCCCCGCGCCACCACGGCGTCGGGTCGATAAGAACGCCTATCAGCCTCAACCGCAGGCACACCGCAAACCAGGGGTCTTGCCTTGCTGCACTGCGGCGAGCCGCGGACAATCGCGCCCGAAGTCGCCTGGTTCCAGGCGTTCCCACACGCGCAAGCCCACAACTCCAAGGAATCCACCATGCAAGGCGACCCCCAAGTCATCGTCCACCTGCAAGCCCAGCTCAAGAACGAGCTGACGGCCATCAACCAATACTTCCTGCACTACCGCATGCTGAAGCACTGGGGCCTGGACCGGCTGGCGAAAAAGGAATACGAAGAGTCGATCGGCGAGATGAAGCACGCCGACAAGATCATGGACCGCATCTTCATGCTGGACGGCCTGCCCAACCTGCAGGACCTGGGCAAGCTTCTCGTCGGCGAGGATGTG
Source organism: Pseudorhodoferax sp. Leaf267 (assembly GCF_001422405.1). Lineage (GTDB taxonomy): Bacteria > Pseudomonadota > Gammaproteobacteria > Burkholderiales > Burkholderiaceae_C > Pseudorhodoferax. The sequence goes on along the minus strand of NZ_LMMV01000024.1, from coordinate 12,009 downwards.
CCCGAGATCCTGGACTGTGACCTGAAGTCCGAGTACGGGGCCCAGGCCACGATCAAGGCCGGCATCGCCCACTGCGAGACCGTGCGCGACTATGTGTCGCGCGACCTGCTGCAGGGCATCCTGGACGACACCGAAGAGCACATCGACTTCCTGGAGACGCAGATCGCACTGGTCCAGAAGGTGGGCATCCAGAACTATCTGCAGAGCCAGATGGGCGAGGCGGACTGATCGACGCACATGGCCGGGAACGGCCTTCGATGACAACGGCGGGTTCTCCCGCCGTTTTTTTTGGTTGCGTTCGGCTGCTGCGCGAACGGATGGCGACTTGTTCACGGTCGCCAATGACGACTAATTCGCACATCGTGTACAAAAAGATATCCGACATCCAATTGATGAATTAGCACACGAAGAGAAACATATCGGCACAAAAACAATTCGCGGGCCGCGGCGCAGATGCCGCTCTTACGGGTCCGCCGATGTCGCGTTTTCTTCCCTCCACTTCCTCTCGCTCCTACAGCCTTGGCACCAGCGTCCTCACGGCCGCGCTGCTGGCATCCACTTCCGCCCTGGCCCAGTCGCCTGCGCAGCCGTTCGCCGAAGACCTGCGCCAGCAGGAGCGCGAACGTGCGCTGCGTGCGCAGAACGAGCGCGCGGTCGACGCACATCTGCCGCGCGCCGACGCACCGGCCATCGGCCGCCTGCCCGACGCCGAGGCGCCGTGCTTTCGCATCGAACGGCTCGAACTGACGGGTGCGCGTGCCGACGCGTTCCAATGGCTGCTGCCCCGCGCCGCTGGCGCCCAGGGCGATGACAGCCCGCTCGGCCGCTGCCTGGGCACACAGGGTGTCAACACCGTGCTGGCGCGGCTGCAGCAGGCGCTGGTCGAACGCGGCTGGGTCACCACACGCGTACTGGCCGCACCGCAGGACCTGGCCAGCGGCACGCTCAGGCTGACCCTGGTGCCCGGCCGCATCGCGGCCATCCGCTTTGCCGAGGACACGGCCAACCGCACCAGCCTGCGCAATGCAGTCCCGGCCGCTGTGGGCGATCTGCTGAACCTGCGCGACATCGAGCAGGGCCTGGAGAACCTCAAGCGCCTGCCGACGGCAGATGCCGACATCCAGATCGAGCCCTCTCAGGCGCCAGGCGCCGAGCCCGGCGACAGCGACCTCGTGGTGCGCTACGCGCGCCGCTTCCCGTTGCGCACCACCGTGAGCCTGGACGACAGCGGCACCCAGGCCACCGGCCGCCTCCAGGCCGGTATCACGCTCGCGTGGGACGGGCCGCTGGGCCTGAACGACCTGGCCTACGTGAGCCTGAACCACGATGCGTTCAACCACGGCGGCCAGGGCACCCATGGCCAGACGCTGCACTACGCCATCCCCTACGGCCACTGGTTGCTGGCCGCCACGGCGAGCCGCAGCCGCTACCACCAAAGTGTGGCCGGCCTGGACCACAACTACGTCTACGCCGGCACCTCGCGCAATGCCGAAGTGCGGCTGTCGCGCCTGGTCTACCGCGACCAGCGCCGCAAGAGCACGGTGTCCGTGCGTGGCTGGCGCCGCGCGTCGGCCAACTTCATCGACGACACCGAGGTCGAGGTGCAGCGCCGCGTGGTGGGCGGCTGGGAACTGGGTGTGCAGCACCGCGAGTTCGTGTCGCTGGCCGGCCAGACCGCCACGCTGGACGCCGGCCTGCACTACCGCCACGGCACTGGCGCCTTCGGTGCGATGCCGGCGCCGGAAGAAGCCTTCGGTGAAGGCACATCCCGCATGCGCGTGTTCACGGCCGACGCCGGTCTGGACATGCCGTTCCAGTTGGGCACGCAGAAGCTGCGCTACGCCGCCACGGCCCGCGTGCAATGGAACCGCACGCCGCTCACGCCGCAGGACCGCTTCGCCATCGGCGGGCGCTACACGGTGCGCGGCTTCGACGGCGAGGCAAGCCTGGTCGGCGAACGCGGCTGGCTCTGGCGCAACGACATCGGCCTGGCGCTCGGTACCAGTGGCGCCGAGCTGTACGCCGGCATCGACCACGGCCAGGTGCGCGGCCCGTCCACCACCTCCCTGCCCGGCCGCAGCCTGACCGGTGGCGTGCTCGGCGTGCGCGGCCACTTCAAGGGTCTGGCCTTCGATGTGTTCGCCGGCACCCCCATTCGCAAGCCCGCGCGCCTGCACACCTCGAGCGTGACGCTCGGCTTCAACCTGAACTACAGCTTCTGAATCTCGCGGAGAACAACATCATGAACAAGCATCTCCATCGCATCGTCTTCAACGCCGCGCGCGGTACACGCATGGTCGTCCAGGAAACCGCCCGCAGCGCCAGCAAGGCCGCCAGCGGCACCACGCTGGCTGTCGCCGTGCTGACCTCCTGGGCCGCGGCACCGGCCGGCGCACAGGTCGCAGCCGATCCCAACGCGCCGGGGCGCCAGCGCCCCACCGTGCTGGCCACGCCCGAGGGCGCGCCGCTGGTCAACATCCAGACGCCCAGCGCGGCCGGCGTCTCGCGCAACCTGTACCGGCAGTTCGACGTGGACGGCAAGGGCGCCGTGCTGAACAACAGCCGCACCGCCGTGCAGACGCGGCTGGCCGGCCATGTGCCCGGCAACCCCTGGCTGGCCCAGGGGCCGGCACGCATCATCCTGAACGAGGTCAACAGCGCCGACCCGAGCCGCCTGCGCGGCTATGTCGAGGTGGCTGGCCAGCGGGCCGAGGTCATCATCGCCAACCCGGCCGGCATCCAGGTCGATGGCGCCGGCTTCATCAACGCCAGCCGCGCCACGCTGACGACAGGCACGGCGCAGTTCGGCGCCGACGGCGGGCTGGCGGGCTTCCTGGTCCGGGGCGGCACCATCCGTATCGAGGGCGCGGGCCTGGACGCCAGCACGACCGACTACGCCGCCATCCTGAGCCGGGCGCTGCAGGTCAACGCCGGCATCTGGGCCAGCGAGCTGAAAGTCGTCGTCGGCAGCGGCGAGGTCGCGGCAGACAGCGGTGGTGCACAGCCAGCCCAGGGCCAAGGCACCGCGCCCGTGTTCGCGCTGGACGTGGCCGCGCTCGGCGGCATGTACGCCGGCAAGATCACGCTGATCGGCACCGAGGCCGGCGTCGGCGTGCGCAATGCCGGCCACATCGGTGCCGGGGTCGGCGGCCTGGTCGTCACGGCCGCCGGCCGGCTGGAGAACACCGGCACGCTGGAAGGTGGCCGCGTCGAGCTGGCCAGCGGCGAAGACATCCACAACCGCGGCGGACAGATCCGCCAGGCCGGTGCGATGGGCCTGGACCTTGCCGCCGCGGCGATCCGCAACAGCGGTGGCGGCCAGATCGGTGCGCCTGCGCCCGCCGCTGCGGTGCCGACCCCGGCAGAGCCACCAGCGCCTGGCCCGGGCATCGAAGCTGCCGCGCCCGCTGCGCCGGGTGCCATGTCGCCTTCCGACCCCGCACCCACCGCCCCACCGGCGGCCACGGGCCCCGGCAGCCTGCGCGCCACGGGCACCCTCCACAACGAAGGCGGCCGCATCCTTGCCAGCGGCACCATCGCGCTGCAAGCCCCGCAGATCGACAACGGCGGCGGCACGCTGCACCTGGACCGCATGGACTTCACGGGCGAGCGCTTCAGCAATGCCGGCGGCACGCTGCAGGTGCGCGGCGACTTCAGCGCCCGCACAACGAACTTCGACAACACCGGCGGCCAGCTCGCCGCTGGCCGGCTCGACATCGCCAGCGGCGGCCGCATCGACAACGCCGGCGGCGTGCTGGCCAGCGCGGGCACCGCCCTGCTCTCGGCCGGCGGCCTGCTGGACAACGGCGACGGCAGCATCACGGCCGCCGGTACGCTCGACGTGAAGGCCAGCGCCCTGCACAACCGCGGCGCGCTGCGCAGCGACAACGCGCTGACACTGGCGGTCGATGGCGCGCTTGCCAACAACGGCAGCATCAGCGCCGCCGGCCCGCTGCAGGTGACGGCCGGCACACTGCGGCAACAGGCCGACGGCGTGTTGGCCGCCGGGCTGCTAGCCGATAGCCGCCGCGACAGCACCGCCTCGCTGCATCTGCACACCCGCGAGGCGCTGGACAACCGTGGCGGCGCGCTTGAAGCAGGCCGCATCGCCATCGATGCCGGTGCGCTCGCCAACACCGATGGCGGCCGCATGCTGCACCTGGGTGCCGACAGCGCGCGCATCGCCGTCGCAGGCACGCTGGACAACACAGGCGGCCGCATCCTGGCCGAAGGCCAGGATCTCGCGCTGCAAGCCGCCCGGATCGTCAATGGTGGCGGCCGCATCGACCACGCCGGTACCGGCAGCCTGGACATCACGGCCACGCAGCTCGACGGTGGCGACGGCGCCATCCGCAGCAGCGGCAGGCTCGCACTGTCGGCCCGCGAGGCCACACATGCCGGCAGCATGCAGGCGCACGCGTTGCAGATCGACGCCGGCCAGCTCATCAACCGTGGCGAGATCGTGCAGACCGGCACTGCCGCCATGCGCATCGCCGCCACGCAGCGCCTGGACAACGCGGGTGGCCGCATGGCCGGCAATGCGACGGACATGTCCCTGCAGGCCAACACACTCGACAACACGGGTGGCCGCATCGAACACGCCGGCAGCGGCCAGTTGCTGCTGCAGGCCGAGCGCCTGGACGGCAACGCCGGCCGCATCGTCGGCAACGGCGCGCTGCAGGTCCAGGCCGCACAGATCGCACACGGCGCCGGCGCCAGCATGGCCGCCGAGCACATCGCCATCGATGCCGCGCGTCTGGCCAACACCGGTGGCGAGATCACGCAGCGCGGCGAGCAGGCCCTGCGCATCGACGCAACCGAGGCGCTGGACAACACCGGCGGGCGCATCGCCGCCAATGCGCAGGACATGCGCTTGCAGTCTGCCCACCTCACCAATGCCGGCGGCCGCATCGAGCATGCCGGCCACGGCCAACTGGCCATTGCCGCCACGCGCGTGGACGGAGGCAGCGGCAGCATCGTGGGCAACGGCACGCTGGCGCTGCAAGCCGACACGGTCGCGCAGGCCGGCAGCCTGCAGGCCAGCCACATCGACATCGCCGCGCGCGTGCTGGACAACCGTGGTGGCCGCATCGTGCAGACCGGCGATCAAGCCATGCGCATCGCGGCCACGGAGCGGCTCGACAACCGCGGCGGCCACATCGCCGGTAGCGCCCGCGACCTCGACCTTGCCGTTGGCACTCTGGACAACGGCGCCGGCCGCATCGAGCACGCCGGCCAGGGCCTGCTGGCCATCGCCGCCGCTCGCCTGGACGGCAACGCCGGACACATCATCGGCAACGGTGCGCTGCGCATCCAGGCCGGGCAGATCGCCCACGGCCACGGTGCCAGCATGGCCGCCGAGCAGATTGCCATCGACACCGGTCGCCTGGCCAACGACAGCGGCGAGATCGTGCAGCGCGGCAACCAGGCCATGCGCATCGCCGCCACCGACGCCTTGGACAACACGGGCGGCCGCATCGCCGGCAACGGGCAGGACATGGCGCTGCAGTCCGCCCACCTCACCAATGCCGGTGGCCGCGTCGAGCATGCCGGTGGCGGTGCGCTGACCATCACCGCCGACCGCCTGGACGGTGGCAGCGGCAGCATCGTCGGCAATGGCGCGCTGGTGCTGCGCGCCGACGCGGCGGCGCTGGCCGGCAGCCTGCAGGCCCGGCAAATCGACATCGCCGCACGCGTGCTGGACAACCGCGGCGGCCGCATCGTGCAGACCGGCGACGAGGCCATGCGCATCGTGGCCACGGAACGCGTCGACAACAGCGACGGCCACATCGCCAGCAATGCCAGGGATCTGCGCATCGAAGCCGCACTGCTCGCCAACGCCCGCGGCCGCATCGAGCATGCCGGCCAGGGGCTGCTGGCGCTGCAGGCCGGCCACCTCGACGGCAACGCCGGCCGCGTGGTCGGCAACGGCGCGCTGCAGGTCGGCGCCGAGCGCATCACCCACGGCAGCGGCGCCAGCATGGTCGCCGCTCAGGTCGCGATCGCCACCCGACAACTGGCCAACACTGGCGGCGAGATCGTGCAGACCGGCAACCAGGCCATGCGCATCGAAGTGGACACGCTGCTGGACAACACGGGCGGCCGCATCGCCGGCAACGCGCAGGACATGGCCTTGCAGTCGGCACGCATCGCCAATGCCGGTGGCCGCATCGAGCATGCCGGCACCGGCACCCTGGCCGTCGATGCGACGGAACTGGCAGGTGGTGACGGCCACATCGTCGGCAACAGCGTGCTGCGCTTGCGCGCAGACCGTGCCACGCTCGCCGGCAGCCTGCAGGCCGCACAGGTCGACGTCGCCGTCGGCACGCTGGACAACACAGGCGAGATCGTCCAGACCGGCAGCGGCACCATGCAGCTCACGGCCACGGGCCGGCTGGGCAACCAGGGCGGCCGTATCGCCGGCAACGCCACCGACCTGCACCTGCAGGCCGCCACGCTGGACAACACCGGCGGCACCATCGAACACGCGGGCAGCGGCCTGCTGCGCCTGGCGGCCGAACGCATCGACGGCAATGCGGGCCGCATCGTCGGCAACGGCGCGTTGCAGATGGCCGCCACACAGATCGCGCACGGTGGCGGCGCCCACATGGCGGCCGGGCAGATCACCATCGACACCGCGCGGCTGGCCAATACCGGCGGCGAGATCGTGCAGCGCAGCGCGCAGGCCATGCGCATCACGGCCACCGCATCGCTGGACAACACTGGCGGCCGCATCGCCGGCCATGCGCAAGACATGGCCCTGCAATCGGCCCGGATCACCAACGAGGGCGGGCGCATCGAGCACGCCGGCAGCGGCCAGCTGTCGATCGACGCCAGCCAGGTGGACGGCGGCAACGGCAACATCGTCGGCAACGGTGCGCTGGTGCTGCGGGCCGACACGGTCGCGCAGGCCGGCAGCCTGCAGGCCCATGCGATCGACATCGTCGCGCGCACGTTGGACAACCGCGGCGGCCATATCGTGCAGACCGGCGATGCAGCCATGCACATCGTGGCCACGGAGCGGCTGGACAACGCTGGCGGCCAGATCGCCGGCAACGCTGTCGACCTCAGCCTGCGCACTGCCACGCTCGACAACACGGGTGGCAGCGTCGAACATGCCGGCAACGGCTTGCTGGCACTGCAGGCCGGGCGCCTGGACGGCAACGCCGGGCGCATCGTCAGCAACGGCGCGTTGCGCGTCGAGGCCGAGCAGATCACCCACGGCACCGGCGCCAGCATGGCCGCCGAGCACATCGCCATCGCGACCGCGCGCCTGACCAACACCGGTGGCGAGATCGTGCAGCGCGGTCAACAGGCCATGCAGATCGATGCCACCGAAGCACTGGACAACACGGGCGGGCGCATCGCCGGCAGTGGCCAGGACATGGCGCTGCAGTCCGCCCACCTCGCCAACGCCGGTGGCCACATCGAACACGCCGGCAACGGCAATCTGTCCATCACCACCACGCGCCTGGACGGAGGCGACGGCAGCATCGTCGGCAACGGCGCGCTGTCGCTGCACGCGGACACTGTGGTGCACGCCGGCAGCCTGCAGGCCGACCAGGTCGCCATCGACACACGCACGCTGGACAACCGCGGCGGCCGCATCGTGCAGACCGGCGGCGAGGCCATGCGCATTGCCGCGACCGCGCAGATCGACAACCGCGGCGGACGCATCGCGGGCAATGCCCGGCAGATGGACATCGCAACCGCCACGCTGGCCAATGCCAGCGGCGACATCGCCCATGCGGGCAGCGGCCAGCTCGGCATCACGGTCGGGCACCTGGAAGGCGACGACGGCCGCATCGTGGGCAATGGCGCGCTGGCTGTGCAGGCCGGCAGCCTGGTGCAGCACGGCACCCTGCAGGCCCACCGCATCACGATCGACGCCGGCACGCTGACCAACGCGGGCGAGATCGTGCACACGGGTGACGCCACCATGCGCGTCAGCACCACCGGCCTGCTGGACAACCGCGGCGGCCGCATCGCCGGCAACGGCCATGACATGGTGCTGCAGGCCAGCCACCTCATGAACGCCAACGGCCGCATAGAGCATGCCGGCACCGGCACGCTCACGTTGACGGCCACGCAAGTCGATGGCGGCAACGGCCAGGTCATCGGCAACGGCGCGCTGGCACTACAGGCCGACAGCCTGACGCATGCCGGCCAGATGCACACCGCCCGGCTCGCGATCGACGCCGGCCAGATCACCAACAGCGGCGAGATCGTGCACACGTGGGCACGCTGGCCGCGCAGGTCGACCAGGTGCAGGCCCGCCTGGGGGCGCGTGACAGCATCGAGGCACTGGCCCAGCAACCCGGCATGGCCTGGGTGCAGCAGATCAGCCAGGACCCGCAGCTCGGCGCCAAGGTCGACTGGCAGCAGGTGCAGGAGGCCCATTCCCGGTGGGACTACAACCGCCAGGGGCTGACGCCCGTGGGCGCAGCGGTGCTGACGGCGGTGGTCGCGTACTTCACGGCGGGGGCAGCTTCCACCTGGGCGTCCGGCGTGGGTGAGGCGGCTGCGGTCGGCGTTGGAGAAGGCGTCGCGCTGTCCGGCGGAGGTGCGTTCCTCACGGGCACCGGCACCACGATCTCGACCGTGGTGGGCGGCGCGGTGACGGCCGGCGTCAGCGCGCTGGCCGGTCAGGCGGCTGTGGCACTGGTCAACAACCAGGGTGACCTGGGCAAGACGCTGGACGAGCTGGGTAGCAGCGGCAGTGTCAAAGGCTTGCTGACGGCTGTTGTGACAGGCGGTGTTCTGAGTGGCCTGAACCTGAACCCGACGGGCATGCCGACGGCAGGCGGCGGCGCGCAAGGCTTCATGGAGCAGCTGGGGCACAACCTGAAGGCCGGTGCCGCCCGCGCGGTGATCGGAACGGCGATCAGCGGGGGCAGTCTGCAGGACAACCTCAGGAACAGTCTGCAGACGGCCTTCCTGGACACCACAGCCGCGCAGTCGGCCGCCGCCATTGGCGACATCCAGAACGGATTCGCCAACAAGGTGGCGCACGCCCTGGCTGGCTGCGCCGTGGGTGCGGCGCGCACCGATGGCGGCTGCGGTGCAGGCGCGATCGGCGCCGTCATGGGGGAGCTTAGTGCTGAGACCTTCGGCTTTGACGAGTACGGCAATCCAAAGGCCGGCACATCGGAGCTGGCCGCCATGCTGGGCGCCATGGGGGCAGCCATCGCGGGGTTAGACGCCTCGCAGATCAGTCTCGCTGCTAACGCGGCATCCAATGCCGCCGTCAACAATGCGCTCAAGCACTACGTGGACAGGGCCTTGAGCAAGCTTAACGACGCACTCAAGACGCAAGAGATCAAGCCGCTCGTGGAGAGTCAGAAAATCATCCGCGACTACTTGGAAAGCGCTGGCGCTCGGGGCGGTTTGACGGAGACAGAGATCGTCGCACTGGGTATTCTCTACGCGGCCAATGAGGCTTTATTCCCGACTGGCGTCTTGGATGTGCTGCCCGGCGGCAAGGCTGTAAGTAAGGTTGGGGCTGGGGTAAAGGCGGGAAACAAGGCGGAGGATGTATTAACGAAAATTAGGAATGATGCGAATAGTAGTGCTAAAGGCTCAACCAGCGATGCCCAAAACATTGCGAATGGCCCTCTGCTAACACAGCAGCTACTACACAGTGAGGCAGCATCACTATTCATCGATGGAGCATTGCGGCCTGATGTGATAGCCGCATCAAAAGTGGCAATTCCTGGCAGTCAACTAAAAAACCCTGATCTAATTGCAAAATTAACTGCGGACGGAACCAACATCGCAGATTGGGCAAAAATGACGACCTTGACACAAAGAAGTCCATCAGGAGATTTTCAGGTTCACTTTTATCAAAATCGCGCAACAGGTAAAACGTACTTTCTGGATGACTTCAAAGTCATCTTTAACCACGACGGAGCTTGGCGATGAAAATTTGCTTGAAAACCGAAGTCAATATCCAAGCGGAAAATTTGCATGGATGGATTATCAATAACAAGACTTATACTGTTCTCTCTGTCGAAAAGTATAGCTCCCAGCAAATCGGATTTCGAATTGAAAGTGAAGATCGCGGTCAACCCGTTTTACTACCTGCGATACTATTCAATATAATCGACCACTCGCTCCCAAGATGCTGGAAAGTGCTAGAAGTTCGAGAAAATTCACTTGACCTTGGTCCCGCGGTTTTTGCAGAGGCTGAATTTTGGGAAAAATGCTTCGATCAAGAGGTAGACGCTCTATCTAAATATCGAGAAGCTAAGAATCAAGTAGAACAGGAAAGCTGATCTAAGATGGTCAGGGATTGGCATGCGAGATGCTATCGAGTCGGCCCTGCAAAATTCACCCAGCCGACCAAGCCGTCCGATGCGCGCCGGCGTTTCCCACTCCCACAGCAGCGGCGAGCGCTGTGGCCAACGTTGCGAGCAGCGCGAGCAGGGGCGCAAAAAGGCCCTTCAGTCCCAGGCGCACGATGGCCCGCAGCAGCCAGCGGATGTTGTACCCCGCCGCGCACAGCACTGCGTGCAGCGCATCGCCGCTGGCGCCGTGCAGCCAGCACCGGTCCATGGCGTTGTCGTGCTTCAGGTGCCCGATGGCCGGCTCCACCGCCTGGCGCCGCCTGAGCCAGCGCCGCTGCTGATCCGTCAGGCTCAAGAACCTGCCCCGGTGGATGATCTCAACGCCTGGGTTGGCGGCGTCCACGCCTCTGAAGCCCAGGTCCACCACGACCTGCTTGGGCTTGGCTCCGGTGTCCTCGGTCAGGATCGTCGCCTGCTCCAGTTGCTCGTTCAACGTATGGCCGTCATACGGGTTGCCAGTGAAGCTGCGCGCACCCACCATCAAACCCTGTTTGTGCGTGACCGCCACGCTGACCTTCACGCCGAACTCGTAGGGCTTGCGGGCCTTGCCTTTGCCGATGCACTCCACCTCGGGCGCGTGCAGGGCGTACAGCTTGTTTTTGTCTTTGGGGCGCTGGCTGCGGATGCGCTCGGCGCGCTGCATCAGCGTTTGCAGATTCGTCAACGTCAGTGCCGTGGCCTCGCTGGCCTGCGCGATCTTGCGCTGCACCTCGCGCAGCACGATGCCCAGGATCGTGCGCTGGCGTTTGACGACCTTGCGAAGGCGCTTGAACTGCTTGGCGTGGGCGTAGCCACCAGCTTTGCGCCGCAGTGTCTTGCCCTCTTTGACGAAGGTCTGCTTGAGCGCGATGCCCGCGCGCTTGGCCGCAGCCACCACCTTGTGGCGTGCGATCTGCAGCAGCCGCGAGTCCACCGGGTGGGCGATGGCTTTCTCCTGCACCGTGGTGTCCACGATCAGCCGCTCGAACTCGGCAGGCCGGATGGCCTTGGAGGCTACCGCAGTGTCGATCGTGGCCTTGAGCAGTTCCTCCACGCCGGCCTCGCCGATGGCGGAACGAAACCGCCCGATCTGCGTGGCATCGCAGGGCAGGCGCGGCTCATAGAACGCCATGCCGCTGAAGTATTGCCACACGACGTTCTCGGCCCAGCGCTCCACCAGCTCCTCGTCGCTGAGCTTGTAGGCGTGTTTGAGGTACAGCAGGCTGGCCATCAGGCGCAGGGGCAGGCGGGGACGGTCGGCGGCGGCAACACCAGCGCCTGCAACCTGCAGCGAGGGTCCGAACAAGTCGTCCTGCGCGACAGCGCGGCCTTCGCGCACCTGGCGGGCGAAGTACGGCGCAAGGGCTGCCTCAATCTGCGCCCAAGGCAGCCGGCCGGCCAACACCGCCAGCGGGTGGCGCGGATCGATCATCTCGGCCAGCGGCTGGCGGAAGAAGTCGGCCTCGGACATCGGAAAAACTCCCAGAAATCAGAATCGGATGTGAAGATCCTCGGGGGATCCAACACCCAGGGGAACTGGCGCAAACCCAGCGTTCATGCAGGTTGCGGAGGTTTTGCAGAGCCGACGCAGTAGATCGTCTCGTGCGAGATCGACATGGGTGGCTCGGGCAGCGCAAGCCCGGCCTGGATCGCTGCCTTGTTCATGCGCGGCAGTTTGCCTGCG
>NZ_LMMV01000023.1 GCF_001422405.1 Pseudorhodoferax sp. Leaf267 | reverse complement strand
CATGCTCAACCACCGTCCGCGCAAAATCCTCAACTTCCACTCCCCGCATGAAGTGTTCTCACAACTCACTGCGGATCTCATTGCCGGCGTTGCACTTCAAGTTTGAAACCGCCAAGCCAAGACGACCAAAGAACTCGGACGCGCCTTCGCGCCCGGCGCGCAGGACCCAAGTCACACCCGGAGTTTCCGCAGTGACACCGGCAACCAGGGCACGGCCGACACCCTGCCGGCGAAATTCCGGCGCAACAACAACCATAGACAGATAGCCGTTCGACAAACCGTCCGTAAGGGCACGCGCGAAGCCAACAACTTGACCACCTGGTAAGACCGCCACGTATGCGCGATCACTTGCCGCGACCAATGCTGAAAACTCCAACATGGAGCGCAGACGATGAGACCACCCCGACGAACTGAGCAACGCATACGTAGCTTCAAGCTCTGAAGGATGAATTGCGCGAATGTTCATGACGCCCAACGTTTGACATGAGCGGTGGCCTGACGGCGCAGCCGGCTGGACATCCGCTCGATGGAATGGTTAGGCATCAGCGGTCCGGCTTTCATTCAATGCAGTCAACTCCAGATTGCAACGAGCTCGGCGATTTTGGTGGCGACTACTTCCATCGAATCCTCCGAAGTGTCTAGGCCGCTTCGCGAAGCAAGCATTGGACTGACCTCGCGGAGTGCCGCGTACGTTGTATCGTGGACGATCGGCACGAGCCGGTTGCCCGCCAGAAGCGTTGACAGTTCCTTGTCCGCGACGCCCTCTTTCGGAAGTCCCTTCAACAGTGCGGGGGTCACAAGAACAAGCCCAATCTTTGAGGCGGCCAAGCCCTTGTCAATCGCGCGCATCATCGGAACACCAAGACCCAAGTCCTTCTCGCTGAACCACACTTTTACGCCAGCCGCCTCAAGGAGGTCGTGCAGTTGTTTGGCGGCTCCCCGGCGATCATCCCAGGCATGACAGAGGAAGCAATCACGCAGATCTGGCCTCGCCGCCGCTTGGGCCTCAACCGCCTCGCGAACTGGCGTAAGCGATGCCACCTGGGCTGGCGTGTACGAGACGGTCGATCCGGTCCGCGACCAGCGCGGCCTGGAGCCGCCCCCGCCAGACCGGCTACCGCCGCCGTAGCTGGTTCCGCCGCCTGACGAGCCGGACGATCCGTATCCAGTGCCATATCCACTGCCATAGCCATAGCTGCTCCGATAGCCGCCATAGCGACTGCTGCATGCAGGGCAATTGGCAGCGGCGCTTGATGTGCGGTGACCATTTACTGGGGCTGTGCATTGAGCCATGGTGTTTTCCTTTGTAGAACCGCGCTGTGGTGTTCGGATGCCCAACGAATAAGCTCAGCGGGCGGCGGAGCCGTCCGCTGGAGCGACTTGTTGAACCTCAGGCGCGTTGCCTGCCGAAGCTGGACGCCTAAACCACGCAGAACCGACACGCTCACGTTGAGCCAACCAGCCAGGAGGAAGATCCGCCAACTCTGCAATGCTTGAATCTCGCTCAAAACAGCACCCAAGACAGACGACGAGGCAATCCTCCTCCGCTGTGGTTGTGTCGCAGAGGATTTGCCAAATGCCATCGTCGTCATGACTGACTAGAAGAATTGGGTGGCCCGCTTGAATTACAGGCTTCGTCGAGATCGCCAACGCATTCTGAGGCGAGAAAAACGGCCACTCGGCATCCTGAAACTTGTGAGGGTGCGACTGAACTGTCTTCATGAGGTTCAACGTGAAGGTGAGCGGACGCCGAAGGCGGTCCGCTCGACTGGCAGGTTAAAGCGCTGTGTCATGCGCTTGCCGGGCATACCACTTTGAGCGGCAGGCCATCCTTGTAGGCGAAATATTCTGTGCATTGCTTGTCATCGACTTGTATGGTGCGCTTGCCAAACGACGCGGCGTAGCTGGCTTCACCGAATGTGACTTCGCCATTCTTATTCAGGTCAAGCTCACCCCAAGTCAGTGGTGCGGAGTAGACAAGCCAACCGAACGCCGCCCAGTACGCGGACATCCCGAGGACCGTGGTGACCAGCGCGAACTTTTCCAAGAGAAACGTCATGCTCTGCGGCCCCGTCATTGCTGCGCTTTAACGTTTGACTTAAGCGGTCTGCCGTAGGCAGGTCCGCTTGAAGGAAGGGTTAGGCGACATTCTCGGACAGCAAAACGATGAGCTCTTGCGTGCTTGCTGCCAGCGCCGGGAGGTAGCTCTGATCGACTTGAAACGAGCCGGCTAGCTTGGCTAGCGAGCCGTCTTCATTTTCGAACTCGTATGTCCCCTCAACTTGACCCAATGAGTTGGACGCTAGACGGACGTAGATGCCCGGCTCGTGACACGACAGAACAGCTTCGTGCGGAGAGCCCACCTGCGCATACATCAGTTCCACCTCCTCTTTGAACCGGCTCAATTCTCCAAGCTGAAAATACGCCTCAAACGCTCCGGCGAAGACCCCTCCAATGATAGAAGCACGAACGCGAACCCAGTCCTCCGAATCGACGGGCCGGACTGGTTCGAGCCGGAGCGAGAGATTTGGGGCGAAGAGCTCCATGTCGCCTAACGCAAAGGTGAGCGGACGCCGCAGGCGGTCCGATCGACTGACCGGTTAGAAATCATTGCACGCAAACTGAGAGCGCGCTCAGCACGGCACTCCGGTACTCTGGATCCTTCTCTTTGAGCTGAATCTTCCCGGCGGCAAGATCCACAGTAATGTAAAACTCCCCGTACTCCTGGCCCGCACCACCGTGCAAAAAGACCTTGAGATAAATTGGCTTGGAGCCAACTGGCCGCGGATCGGCGAATATTGACACAACGTCAAGTTCCACCTCGTCTCGGGCCCGCAGCGTCGCATCGGGCATTTGGTAAGTCTCCGACAGACAACGGACCAGGGCATCGGACTTTTCGCCGGTTCTTCCCAAGAGGATTGAGGTCGCCCAGGATTTCATTGGAGGTGGCGGCGTCATCTTCGCCTCCTCCCACTCGTCTGGAATAAGCACTCCCCATTCCACGGGGGTCCCGGACCAGTCGCCACCGATGCGCAGGAGGGTACCCAAGCGCCTACCTCCATCTTCGAAGGGAGCGGTCGCCAAGATAGGGAAGATTACGTCGAACCACCCTTCCGCTTCGGAAACCACAGAGACGTTCATAGACCTAGTTTGACCAAGAGACAAGGTGGAGAGCCCGGCAGCTACGACAGTGCCAAAAACCAACTCGCGACGGTGGATCATGAGTTCTAACGTGAAGGTGACCGGACGCCGTAGGCGGTCCGGTCGAACGTAATGTTAGAACTCATTGCGCATACCTTTCTAGTCGCTGCGCCAGAGTTCCCGCATGTAGCTCGAATAGGTTGTTGTCATAGTCGTAGAAATACAGTGACAGCCCCTCTCCAGCCACTCTCGGCCGCGGCTCTCGAACTTCAACACCAAGACTTCTAAGGCTAGCCTCGTATCTTGGAATTTCTTCTTCGGTTACTTCAAAGGCGACGTGACGATAGGACCGCTCGGAAGGAACCCCCTCCATGAAAGCCAGCCATACGCCACCCAAGAGAAAGAATTTCTCTCGTGACAGCGAAAAGTTCTTGGCTTTGCTGTCGTAGACCTCTTTAGCCCCAAGTCCTTCGCAGACCAGCCTCGCAGTCCGCTCAACATCGCGGACCACGAATGTCAAATGGCTGACGCCAAGAATTCCCATAACGAGTTTTAACGTTCACTCTCAGCGGGCGGCGAAGCCGTCCGCTGCGGAGCAGGGTTGAACATCACGACTGCACCGCGGTCGAAATTGCTGGGCCAGCGGCGATGGCCGCACTAAAAAGTTGACCAACCAACTGCTTTGCGGCCTCTGTTGTTGCACCCAGAGCGCCGGCCTTGAGCGCGGTTTTAATTTGTGCTGCAAGTCCCGGCTTTTTGTCCAGAGAATTAGGAACCTGCTCCAGGACCATTAGCCCCTTCATTGTCAGTTGGACTTGGAGAAAAGCCGTGCCTTCCAGCCAATGGTCCGAGTATTGAAGGAACCCCTCCGCCGCAAGGAACTTGACGGCCTCAAATGTCGGCTCTAAATCATTGAACCATGACTCAGGCGGAAGTGTTCCTGGCGTTGCAGCATTGGCAATCTCCGCCGTCTTCAGTTCAATGGGAACTGGAAATGCGTCATGGATCCTATCCAGCGTCACAAGAACGACTCGATTGAAATGCTCGATGTTCGGTGCGGTCATGGTGGGCGATCAGTTTTCAGTGATGTTCAACGTCTGAGTTCAGCGGGCGCCGAAGGCGGTCCGATGGAAAGAAATGTTAGCCACCTGCCGCACTTGCGGCGGCTGCAGGCCTGCTTAGCTTGGCTTCTTCTGCTGCTTTGGCACCGAGTTGGTAGTGCCAGGTTAGGAAGATTGATGCAACAACAACCAGCTGTGCGAACGCGTGAAAGCCGCTCACATTCTCGACCGACGCCGACTCGACTGCAATGGTTGTATCGGCCCCGTCTACCTGCTTCGCCACAGTGTTGAGCAGCGACGCAAAACGCACACACTCTCCCTGGGTTATGCGAAGTATCCAAAGATTGGACCAAGCGAAACCCACGTAACAGAGGCCGATAACGAAGTACATGTCACCAGGCCAGGCGACCTTCTCTTTGCCGATGGTGTAGCCAAGAACAGCTAGGGAAACAGCCGAAAAATATGCCCACAGTTTGTGAGCAGATTCCGTGTGTTTGTTGTAGATGTCGTAGGCGTCCTTGAGGGACAGAGTAGTACCCGATAACTGTGCGTTCATGCGACTACTCCCCTCTTGATGGACTCTGGGTGGCTAACGTTGAAGTTGTGGGGCGGCGCAGCCGTCCCACACGAACGACCGGTTAGACCGCTGGATTTTCACCACAGCCTACACCCGCTCCAATGATCGGTGCGGCTCCGGCGGCAACTGAACGCGTATGGAATCACCAAGCCGAACAATACCACCGGTCGCAACAACACCCATGATTCCAGCCTTGCGAACCAATGCGCCTTCTGCCGTCCGTCCGAGCACCGCCGACATAAGGCCGGGTTTAAATTGATCAAGTTGTACGCAAGGATTGCGCAACCCAGTGATTCTGACGATTGCAGTAGCGCCAATATGCAGTTCCGTATCTACCGGCAATCCCAATAGATCCAATCCTGAGGTTGTGATGTTTTCGCCAATTTGACCCGCTTCAACAGAAAACCCCTTAGCCGCGAGTTCATGAAGAAGCTCGGCATGAATCAGATGGACTTGCCTCAGATTTGGATGCGTCGGATCCTGCGCGACCCGTGAGCGATGCTTGACCGTTACTCCGTTGTGCGCGTCGCCCTGTACCCCAAGACCTTCGAGCAGCATGATTTCTTCCGCCCTCGTCTTGGAGAACGAGTGGGAGTTACTGAGGCTGACGGAAACGACGATGGATTGCATTTGCAGCGGTCTAACGATCCAGCTCAGCGGGCGGCGAAGCCGTCCGCTGGAGCGATTTGTTAGCTTGCATTGGATGGGCCTGCGAACAGATTTTTTTCGCCGGTGGCGAACGTAGCTCGCACAATGCGACCTTCGATTACTTCGTAGATGCATAACATCTCGATGGAGCCAATCCCATCCGGAAATGTGCGCTCAATCAACTCAAGGTCTGCGACCATATTTCCTACCACTTGCCGAGACAGTAGCCTGGCGTGAAGGTTCGGCTCAGCAAACCGCGCAAGAAAGCGCGGACGCATCTGCTCATGCCCTTGCGCCAGAAGTTCTCCACCAGTCGCATACTGTTCGGCTCTCGGAGAGTATGTGGCCAGCAGTGCCTCGATGTCTTTCGCGTTATACGCCTCTAGTTGAGCCTGTACGACCTCAAGGGGTGAACTATGCGACATGTAGCGATTCTCTTCGAGTAATGATGTGATGGACTCGGCAAGCTAACGTTGAAGTTGTGGGGCGGCGAAGCCGTCCCACACGAACGACCGGTTAGGCAGCACTACCCACCCCCTCTATCTCCTGCGCCTAGCGGCGCTGGATTGCGCAAGCTCATGTACTGAAGATCGTAATAGTGGCCATCGATATTGAGCTCTTCCGGTTCAGCGCCGGAGGATACGAACCCGAGAGACTCGTACAAAGACACGGCCCCGGGATTAGGGACATAGACATAGAGGTAGATCCGAAGGCAGCCCGAAGAGAATGCGTGGTCGACTGCTTGTCGTACGAGACGACGACCAAGCGACTGCCGGCGGAACGCAGGCGCGGTTTGCACTCCATACAGAATGGTCTTGTGCTTCCCCGAGGCATGGTTTGTAGGCCACCGAATACCGGCTGCCGCGACGAGCTCGCCTTCTGAGAAAGCACCGAAGACGCGACTCGGCGCTGCAAACGAAAGCTGGCTGTGAAAGAAGGATGCCGGCTGCTGAAGTTCTTCGTCCAGCGTCGTGCCCATGCCTATCGGCGACGCTGCAACGACTGATCGCCGCAAGTCTCGGAACTGCTGAGCATCAGCGGCCGTAAGAGCTCTGTATGTGTACGCGCTCATTGACTGTGCTGCCTAACGTGCGAGCTCAGCGGGCGGCGAAGCCGTCCGCTGCAGCGAAGAGTTAGGGCCGAATTGGCGCCAATAGTCCAAGCAAAGTTCATAGAACGCATTGGTGCTAACGTTCAGATGAGACACTCGAAGTGAGTTGCTTGGAAATTTATATAGTGCGTCGTCCAGTAGAAAAAATCCAATGAAGGGGTCGCCGGGACCGACCGTCAAGAGTTCAACCTTTTTGATATGAGACCAAGGCAGTGGGCCGTCGCGTTTCCACGTTTTGAACCAGATCCCCGTCGAGTCAAGAGTTAGAACAGGATGCTTGTTCCACGCCCCACGGAAAGCGAAAACGCCCAGCGGAAGCGTTACAAGAAGTGGAAAAAAGGCCAAGGCACTAGAACCTTGCTGAAACCGCACCGATCCGAGTGCGACGAAAGCAGCCAAGCATCCACCGAACGTGAGCTTTTGCCACATCGCCCCTTCAGCTAGTCGAAACGAATGAGCCATGCGTAGGCCATCCCTAACGCCGCCGCTCAGCCGACGCCGAAGGCGGTCGGATGCAGCGGCCTGTTATGCCATTTTGAGAGTAACCAAGAGACAAGCTCATTCCTTTTTCGACGCCCAATGGATGCCTGGAAATTTGTCTTCGGCGGTAGACACAGCTTCTTCAAAACTCATGATGTTCGGCATCAGATTGCAAAAGTTCCCGGGCGCTGCGGCCATCTCGTACGCAAGAAAGTAGCACTCCACTTGGCGATTTTCGCGCTCTGCCTCTTCGTCCTCGTCTTCGCCAGTGCCCCACGTTTCAGCGCTCAACAGAATGCGAACCGCAACAGGGGCTGACCCCGCGTACAGCCATACGCCTTCCTTCAGAATCGGCCAGTCGTCAGTGATCGGCATAACGTGTTATGGAGCGCAGCATAAAGCTCCCCATCACAACACCTGCTCCCCATAACACCCACATTCCGCGCGATCGAGTCGTTGATTTAGCATTGTTTTCTCATCGATTGACTGTATCTTCATACAGCATTAAATTTGCCGCAAAGTAGCGCGGCCGTTACAACTTTTCCCCGGCCGCATTGATCTTGCCACGAGAGCATATCCATGTCGTCATCTGTCATTCCGTTCACACAAGGCCGCTCGCGGCCACAGCCTGTAGCAGCGCCACTGCCAGCGCTGCGCGCGGTCAAGCTGTTGGACAGGTTGCGCGAGCGGATTCGGTTGATGCACTACAGCTTGCGCACGGAGGAAACCTATGTGTACTGGTGCCGTGCTTTTATCCGCTTCCATGGGCTGCGCCACCCAGCGGAAATGGGCAAAGCAGAGGTGGAGGGCTTTTTGACTCATCTGGCAGTCGACAAGCAGGTGGCGGTATCCACCCACCGGCAAGCGTTGTCCGCATTACTTTTTCTGTACGGCAAGGTATTGGGAACGCCACTGCCCTGGATGGCCGAGATCGGAAGGCCGGTGCCAAAGCGCCGCTTGCCGGTGGTGCTGACGCCGGACGAAGTATTGGCGGTGCTGGAGCACCTGAGCGGCGTGCATTTGCTGCTGGCGCGGCTGCTGTATGGCACCGGCTTGCGCATCACCGAAGCATTGCAGTTGCGCGTGAAAGACCTGGATTTCGGGCAGCACGCCGTTTTCGTGCGCGAGGGCAAGGGCGGCAAAGACCGCGTGGTGATGCTGCCCGGCACGCTGGCCGCCGACCTGCGTGCGCAACTGGCGAGCGGGCGCCTGGTATGGGCGGCGGATGTGGCGGCCGGCCAGGCCGGCGTGCAGTTGCCCAGGGCGCTGGAGCGCAAGTACCCGCGGGCCGGGTCGAGCTGGGCCTGGTTCTGGGTGTTCCCGCAAGATCAGTTGTCGACCGACACGCGCAGCGGGGTGATTCGGCGGCACCACCTGTATGACCAGACGTTCCAGCGGGCCTTCAAGCGCGCGGTGCAGCAAGCCGGCATCGCCAAGCCCGCAACGCCGCACACGCTGCGGCATTGCTTCGCCACGCACTTGCTGCAGGGCGGCAGCGACATCCGCACGGTGCAGGAGCTGCTGGGCCATGCGGACGTGGCCACCACGATGATCTACACGCATGTGCTGCAGATGGGCGGCATGGCGGTGCGCAGCCCGCTGGACGCGCTGGCGCAGCAACGCGGCGCCAGCCGCTGACGGCACCCAGCCCCCTACCGCGGCCCGAACAGCGCCAGCGTGCGCTCCATCAACGCCATCAAGGGCTGGTCCATCAGCGGCAGCGTGGCGGCGATGCCGATCATGCCCATCACCAGCGTGATGGGGAAACCCACCGCGAACACGTTCATCTGCGGGGCCACGCGCGAGACGATGCCCAGCGCCAGGTTCACGAACAGCAACAGGCCGATCATGGGCAGCGCAATCCACAGTGCGCTGGCGAACAGCTCGGCGCCGAGCTGGTGCACTTGCAGGCGCTGCAGCGTGACGAGGAAGTTGCCGTTGGTGGGGAAGGCGTCGAAGCTGCGGACCACGGCCATCAACACCATGAGGTGGCCGTTGATGACGATGAACAGCAGCATCGACATGTTGCCCAGAAAGCGCGACACGGCGCTGACCTGGGCGTTGGCCATGGGGTCGAAGAAGGCCGCGAAGTTCAGGCCCATCTGCAAGCCCACGAGCTCGCCGGCCAGCTCGACGGCGGCGAACACCAGGCGCACGGCGAAGCCGATGGTCAGGCCCACGCCGACCTGCTGCACGACGGCGCCCAGGGCCTCGGGGCTGTTGACGCCGATGACCGGCTGGCCGACCAGGCTGGGCTGCGCGGCCACGGCGATGAGGAACGCCAGGCCGATGCGTGCGCGTGCCGGGATGGCGCGCATCGAGAAGATGGGGGCCGAGGTGAACAGCGCCAGCACGCGCAGGAACGGCCACAGGATGGGCGAGATCCAGGCGACCAGTTGCGCTTCACTGAACGTGATCACTGCACGAGCGTGGGGATGGCCATGATCATGCGGCGGATGTAGTCCACCAGCGTGGTCAGCATCCACGGGCCGGCGATGGCCAGCACCAGCATGGCGGCAACGAGCTTGGGCACGAACGACAGCGTGGCCTCGTGGATCTGCGTGATGGCCTGGAAGATGCTGATCACCAGGCCCACCACCATCACCACGATCAGCACGGGCGCGGACACCATCAGCAGCAGCGTGAGGGCTTCCTGGCCCATGGTCAGCACGAATTGGGGGCTCATGGGCGGTCTCCTCTACTGCACGAAACTGGATGCGAGCGAGCCGATCAGGATGTTCCAGCCGTCGGCCAGCACGAAGATCATGAGCTTGAACGGCAGCGCCACGAGCACGGGCGAGAGCATCATCATGCCCAGCGACATGAGCACGCTGGCCACCACGATGTCGATCACCAGGAACGGGATGAAGATCATGAAGCCGATCTGGAACGCCGACTTGAGCTCGCTCGTGACGAAGGCCGGCACCAGCACGCGCAGCGGCGCGTTCTCGGCAGTGACGGCCGCGTCCAGCCGCGCCAGGCGGGCGAACAGCGCGAAGTCGGACTGCCGCGTCTGCTTGAGCATGAACTCGCGCATGGGCGCCTCGCCGCGCTCCACGGCCTGCTCGAAAGTGATGGCGTTGGTGGTGAAGGGCTGGTAGGCGTCGCGGTAGACGCGGTCCAGCGTGGGGCCCATGACGAACATGGTGAGGAACAGCGACAGGCCGATCACGACCTGGTTCGGCGGCGCCGACTGCGTGCCCAGCGCCTGGCGCAGCAACGACAGCACGATCACGATGCGCGTGAAGCCCGTCATCATGAGCAGCACGGCGGGCAGGAACGACAGCGCGGTGAAAAACAGCAGCGTCTGGATCGGCACCGAGTAGCTAGTGCCGCCCGGGCCGTTGCCGATGATGAGCGGCAGGTTGGCGTTGTTCTGCGCGACGGCCGGCCCGGCCAGCAGCGCGGCAGCAGCGACGCCGGCCCAGAGCGCTGCGCGCCTCATGGTGCGGGCTCCACGGCCGGGCCGCCCCTGGATTCGGCCTTGACCAGCGCGCCGGCGAAATCGGGCGCGCCGGCGGGCATGCTGTGCAGCAGGTTCACGGACTGCGGCGTCACGCCCAGCACGAGCCAGGTGCGCGCGCCCGGCGGGCCGACCTCCACCGTGACCACGCGCTGCTGCGGCCCGACCGCCAGCGCACCGACCAGGCGCGACGACAGCCCCGCCGCCGCCATGCCGCCCTGGGTGCGGCGCTGCAGCCAGCGCACCAGCCACGGCAGCATCGCGAGCGCGGCGACGAACAGCGCCACGAGCAGCAAGGTCTGCGTGGTCATCGACATACGATGGAGAAACTCAACCGCCGCGGCTCACGCGGCGCAGGCGTTCAGAAGGCGTCACGACGTCGGTCAAACGGATGCCGAACTTGTCGTTCACGACCACCACCTCGCCTTGCGCGATCAGGTAGCCGTTGACCAGCACGTCCATGGGCTCGCCGGCCAGCGCGTCGAGCTCGACCACCGAGCCCTGCGCCAATTGCAGGATGTACTTGATGGGCACCTTGGTACGGCCCAGCTCCACGGACAGGGTGACCGGGATGTCCAGCACCATGTTGATGTCCTGCAGCGTGCCGTCCTTGCCGACGAAGGGGCGCACGCCCTCGCCGTTGAGCGGGCCGCCCTGGTCGGCGTCGCTCGGCCGCTCCGAGGTCTTGGCTTCTTCCAGTGCTTCGGCCCAGGCGGCCATCGGGTCGTCGCCCGCGTCCTTGGGGTCTTCAGATGACATGGCGGTCCTCTTTGATGGGTTGGTCGTTACCGCGCAGGCATTGCTCGATACGGATCGCGTACTTGGCGTTGTGGGTGCCGTACTGGCATTCGAAGACCGGCACGCCGCCGATGGAGGCGGTGATGCGCGGCTCGCGCTCCAGCTCGATGAAATCGCCGGGCTTCATGGCCAGCAGCTGCTCCACCGTGGCGTCGGCCCGGGCCAGCTCGGCCACCAGCACAACCTCGGCGGACTGGATCTCGCGCGACAGCACGTTGACCCAGCGCCGGTCGACTTCCACCGAGTCGCCCTGCGTGGACGAGTACAGCACGTCGCGGATCGGCTCCAGCGTGGAGTACGGCATGCAGATGTGGATGGCGCCCGTGATGTCGCCGATCTCCAGCTGGAACGCGGTGGACACCACGATCTCGCTGGGCGTGGCGATGTTAGCGAACTGCGGCTGCATCTCCGAGCGCTGGTAGTCCAGCTCCAGCGGATAGATGCTGTGCCAGGCCTTCTTGTATTCCTCGATGACGACGTTGAGCAGGCGGTTGATCACGCGCTGCTCGGTGGCCGAGAACTCGCGGCCCTCGATACGCGTCTGGTACTTGCCGGCGCCGCCATACAGCGTGTCGATCACGCCGAACAGCAGCGAGGGCTCGCACACCACCAGCCCGTTGCCACGCAGCGGGCGGATGGCCACGATGTTGAAGTTGGTCGGCACGGCCAGCTCGCGCAGGAAGGCGCTGTAGCGCTGCACGGCCACGGTGCCCACCGAGATCTCGGGGCTGCGGCGGATGAAGTTGAACAGCCCCAGGCGGAAGTTGCGCGCGAACCGCTCGTTGACGATTTCCATCGTCGGCATGCGGCCGCGCACGATGCGCTCCTGGCTGGAGATGTCGTAGTTGCGGACCTCGCCCGCCACGACCACTTCTTCGGCTTCCTTCTGGCTTTCGCCGGTCACGCCTTCCAGCAGGGCGTCGACCTCTTCCTGGGACAGGAACGATTCACTCATGGTGCGGCTCCGGCGCAGTCGTCACTGGATGATGAAGCTGGAAAACAGCACGCCGTAGACCGGGTTGAACGCGGGCGCGCGCGCCTTCTTGCGCGGCTTGCTGCCGGCCTCTTCGTGCGCGGGCTCTTCGACCTCGAAGCCCAGCGGGCGCGAGACCTCGCGGTGGATGTCGGTGGCCAGCTTTTCCTTGCCTTCGCGCGTCAGCAGTTCCTCGGACGTGCGCTGCGAGACCAGCATCAGCACGGCGCTGCGGATGGAGGGCAGGTAGGCCTTGACCTGGTCGGCAGTCTTTTGGTCCATGGTCTCGACGGTGACGCCGATCTGCGCGAACTTCGCGCCGCCCGGGTCGGCCAGGTTCACGACCATGTTCTCCAGCGGCAGGAAGGTCGGCGGTGTGCCCTCCTTGGGCTTGGCGTGGGCGACCTTGGCGGCCGGGGCGGCGCCCTCTTCGGGCTCCTCGTGGCCACGGCCCAGGAACATCCAGGCGCCCGCGCCGATGGCCAGCAGCAGCACCACCGCCCCGCCGATGACGATCATCTTCTTGCCCTTGGGCTTGGGCGCCGACGCATCGGTGGCGGCAGGTGCGGACACGGTGATTCCTTTGTGGTCTGGGCTGCGGACAGGCCGGTCGCCAGCGGGGCAGACCCCGGGCCGGACAACGGCTTCTGGCTTTGATTATTTACCCAGGTCGTCGGAATAATAGCCAGATTAGGCTGGTAAAACGGCCATATACCCGCCCACCGCCCCCTCCGCTCAGACGTACAGGTCCAGCCCGCCCGCGGCCGTGCGCGCGGCAGCCGCGGCCGCGCCGGGTGTGGCGGGCGCGGCCGATGCCACGGCGCCGATGCGTGGCGAGGCCTGGCGTGTGCGCGGCTCGGCCTCCTGCGGCTGGCCGCCGCGTCCGCCGGCCTGGTGCGCGCCCACCGACACGCCGGACAGCACCATGCCCTGGGCCTGCAGCAGCTCGCGCAACTGGTCGGTGCTGCCGGCCAGCATTTCACGCGTGGCGGCCTGCTCGCTGCGGAACGAGACATGGGCCTCGTTGCCCTGCATCGCGATGCTGACCTGCACCGGGTCGGCATCGCCCTGCACGGTGAGCTCGGCGCTGCGCAGGCCCTGGCTGACGAAGTAGCGCAGCTGTTCGGCCAGCGGCGCGTCGGGCGCGGCCGGCTGCGGCATGGCGTCGATGCCCGCTGCGGCGGCTTCGTACTGCACCGTGGGCGTGAAGTCCTGCGGCGCCCAGGCGCCTGGCTCGGCGGGTGTGCTCGTGGCCGCCTCTTCGCCGCGTGCCGCGCTGCGCCCAGGCACCGGCTCCACGGCCTGGGCCTGCACGGCGACGGGCTCGGCGCGGGCCCAGGTGGCGGCCGGCACGGGGCTGGCGAAGCCGCGCTCGCCGCGTGCATCGCGTTGCGCGGCTGCGGCTGCCGTGGGGACGACAGCGCCCACGGGTGAGGCTGCGTCGGCCAGCGCCGGGGCGGCGGAGTCCTGCGCCGCCAGCCGGCTCTTGAGCTGCTCGAACACACTGGCCACCTGGGGCGGCAACGCAGCCGCGGCGGCCGGCCGCGTGGCCGGCTCGGTGGCGGCCTCGGGCCGCTGCGCAGGCGCCTCGGCGGGCGCGCCGGGTACAGGCGCAAGGTCCGCTGCGGTGGCCCGTGCGCCTGCCGGCACCGGCGACGGGGCGAGCGGCGCGGCAGCATCCTGTGCGGCCACGCGGGTCCTGAGCTGCTCGAACACGCTGGCGAGCTGCGGCGGCAGGGGCGCCGGGGCGGCCGGGTCGGCGGCCTGCGGGGCCGGCAGCCGCGCGGTGGGCTGCGCACCAGCCTCGGCAGACGCCACGGGCGACGAGGCCAGCGCAGGCGCGGGGGGCTGCGCCGCAGCCGAAGCGGCTGCTGCGGCCTCGGCCGCCGCCTGGGCCGCGGCCGCATCGGCAGGCCACGGCAGCGCGGCGTCGTCTCGCAGGTCGTGCCGCAGCGCACCCGCCGCGCCCTCGGGAGTGGCCTCGCCGCCCAGGCCGGGTTCGGTGCCGGCGGGGAGCAGCGCGTCCTGCGCCGACAGCAGGGCCAGGAAGTCGCCGCCCGCCGCGGCCTGCGCCGGGTTCCTGCCGGCGCCCGGCCGGTGCGCCACGGCGGCCGAAGCGCCTGCGGCATGTCCACGTTCAATGCTCATGGTCCATCTCCTGGGCCGCCTGCCGTGCCGTCATGGCATGGCGGATGGCGGCCATTTCATCCATCTGGCGCTGCTCGCGCCGGTTCTGGGCCAGGTCGATCGCAGCCTGTTTGTGGCGCACAGCCTGGCGCAGCGTGGCCACGCGCAGCTCGGCCGCCAGCAGCACCTGCCTGGCCTGCTCCACCCAGCGTTCCTGGTCGGCCACGGCGTGCTGCTGCATGCCGATGGCCTGGTCGAGCCGGGCCATGAACTGGTAGTGGTGGTGCATGAGCTCGGGCACGGCGAAGACCTGAGACTGCGATTCCCAGCGCTGCTCGGTCTCGCGGGCGTAGCTCTGCAGCTGGTCCAGCTGCTGCTGCGCGGCGATGCGGCGCTGCTGGGCCTGGCCCATGGCCTGGTTGGCCTGGTCGCGGCGGCGCTCGGCGACCTCGATGGCCAGGTCCAGCGTCTTCATCAGCGACATGTGCGTGCCCCGGGTTCAAGCAAAGGGCGGGCGCTGGCCCTCACCCCGACCCTCTCCCACGGAGAGAGGGAGCGAAGGCCGGCGCGCCCGGCCGCAGCGAGGGTCTGCAACCTGGCCACGTTCAAAACTCCCCGTCCAAGGCCATGGCCATCTGCTCGATGCTCTGCGGCAGCGAGGCGCGCTGGAACATGTCCTGCTGCAGGAACTCGGCCATGCCGGGCGCCAGCCGGATGGCCTCGTCCAGGGCCGGGTCGGAGCCGGGCGCGTAGGCGCCGATCTGCACCAGGTCGCGGCCCTTCTGGTAGCGCGAGTACACGGCGCGAAAACGGCGCGCCAGCTCGAAATGCTCGCGCGTGATCACGTTGTGCATCACACGGGAGGCCGACTGCTCGATGTCGATGGCCGGGTAGTGGCCCGACTCGGCCAGGCTGCGCGACAGCACGATGTGGCCGTCCAGGATGGCGCGCGCCGCGTCGGCGATCGGGTCCTGCTGGTCGTCGCCTTCGGACAGCACGGTGTAGAAGGCCGTGATCGAGCCGCGCCCGTTCAGGCCGTTGCCGCTGCGCTCCACCAGCGCGGGCAGCTTGGCGAAGCACGACGGCGGGTAGCCCTTGGTGGCCGGCGGCTCGCCGATGGCCAGCGCGATCTCGCGCTGGGCCATGGCGTAGCGCGTCAGCGAATCCATCAGCAGCAGCACATGCCTGCCCTGGTCGCGGAAGTACTCGGCCACGGCCGTGGCATAGGCTGCGCCCTGCATGCGCAGCAGCGGCGGTGCGTCCGAAGGCGCGGCGACGACGACCGAGCGCGCGCGCCCGTCGGCGCCCAGGATGTCCTCGACGAACTCCTTGACCTCGCGCCCGCGCTCGCCGATCAGGCCGACCACGATCACGTCGGCCGCGGTGTAGCGGGCCATCATGCCCAGCAGCACGCTCTTGCCCACGCCGGAGCCTGCGAACAGGCCGATGCGCTGGCCGCGGCCCACGGTGAGCATGGCGTTGATGGCGCGCACGCCGGTGTCCAGCGACAGGCGCACCGGGTCGCGGTCCATGGCGTTGATGGGCTGGCGGTCCATGGGCAGGGCCTGCACGTCCAGCACCGGGCCCTGGTGGTCCATGGGCAGGCCCTGGGCATCGACGACGCGGCCCAGCAGGCCGTCGCCCAGCGGCAGGCGCAGCACGCCTTCGGCCGGCGGCACGGCGCTCTGCGCGCTGTCGCCCAGCCGCGGCACGGCGATGTAGGGTGCGGCCGGCACCACCATGGCGCCGCGCGACAGGCCGTGCACGTCGCCGGCCGGCATCAGGAATGCGCGGTCGCCGGAGAAGCCCACCACCTCGGCCAGCACCGGCGGCTGGCCCGGCATGCTGATGCGCACCTGCGAGCCCACGGGCACCTGCACGCCGGTGGCCTCCAGCACCAGGCCGGCCAGGCGCGTGAGTGTGCCGCGCACCTCCAGCGTGCTGCCGGCGCGCGCGCGGGCCAGCGCGTTGTCCAGCAGGCCGGACCAGGCCGGGGTGTCGGGGGCTTCAGTCGTCATGGGCCGCCTCGGTTTCGGGGGGCGCGGCGTCCCAGGGCGCGTCCAGCCCCAGGTTGGCCAGGGCGCGCTGCCAGCGCCTGGCCAGCGTGCCGTCCACCAGCGTGCCGCCGGTCTCGACGGTGCAACCGCCGCGCTCGATCTGATCGTCCGCGATCCAGCTGATCGTGGCCCGCGGGAACTCCTCGCGCAGCGCCGCGCCCACGCATTCCAGGTCCTGCGGGTGCAGGCGCACGCTGGCCGGCTTGTGGTCGGTGCCCAGCAGCGCCAGCGCTTCGCGCACCACGGGCAGCACGGCGTCGGGCCGCACGGCCAGCTCGCGCCGCACGATTTGGCGCGCCAGCTCGGCCGCCAGGTCCAGCACCTGGCGCGCCATGGTCTGCTCGCAGGCGGCGAGCCGTTGCTCCAGCGACTGCACGAGGGCCATGAGCTGCCCGGCGTTCTCGCGGCCCTGGCCGCTCACGTAGGCGTCCAGCTGCTCGTGGCCCACGCGCGCGGCGTCGGCATGGCCTTCGGCGTAGCCTGCGGCATGGCCGCCGTCCCAGGCGCGCTGCAGCCGCGCTTCCTCCGGCTCCGGCGGGGGCACGGGTTCGGCATCGCCCGCCTGCGCGCCGTCGGCCAGCGGCAGCTCGGGCAGCGCCGGCTCGCCGAAGCGGCCGAACTGCCAGGCCGCGACGGCGCCGACCTCCTCGCTCGGGATGAAGCGCGTGTACATGCGGTTGCGCGCGTTGGTCATGCCGCACACACCCCGGCGGCGAGGCGCATCGGTGTCATACGAACGCGTCGTCGCCGCCACCGCCCAGCACGATCTGGCCTTCCTCGGACAGGCGCCGCACGACCTTCAGGATCTCCTTTTGCTGCGCCTCGACCTCGGACAGGCGCATCGGCCCGCGCGACTCCAGGTCTTCGCGCATGGTCTCGGCCGCGCGGCTGGACATGTTGGCCAGCACCTTGTCCTTGAGCTCGGGCGCAGCGCCCTTGAGCGCCACGATCAGCGAGTCGGAGGCCACTTCCTTGAGCAGCATCTGCATGGACTTGTTGTCCAGGTTCTGCAGGTCGTCGAACACGAACATCTTGTCCGTGATCTTCTGCGCCAGGTCGGCGTCATGGCCGCGGATGGACTCGATGACCGTGCCCTCGATGTTGGCCCCCAGGAAGTTGATGATCTCGGCCGCGGCCTTGACGCCGCCCAGCGACGACTTGCGCACCTTGTCGCCGCCGGCCAGCACCTTGAACAGCACCTCGTTCAGATCCTTGAGCGCCGTGGGCTGGATGCCCTCCAGCGTGGCCACGCGCAGCAGCACCTCGTTGCGCTGGCGTTCGGTGAGCTGCTTGAGCACGCCGGCGGCCTGCTCGGAATCCAGGTGCACGAGGATGGCGGCCACGATCTGCGGATGCTCGTTGCGCAGCAGCTCGGCCACCGACAGCGGGTCCATCCACTTCAGGCTCTCGATGCCCGAGACGTCGCCCCCCTGCAGGATGCGGTCGATCAGCAAGGTGGCCTTGTCCTCGCCCAGCGCGCGGCGCAGCACCGACTTCACGTAGTCGCCCGTGTCGCTGACGAGCAGGCTCTGGCGGCTGGCGACCTCGGTGAACTTGAGCATCACCTCCTCGACCTTCTCGCGCGTGACGGTGCGCGTGCGGGCGATGGTCTCGCCCAGGCGCTGCACTTCCTTGGGCGAGAGATGCTTGAACACCTCGGCGGCCTCTTCCTCGCCCAGCGACATCAGGAAAACGGCGGAATCGGTCAGTCCCTGTTCTTCCATGCTTGCACTCCTGGGCGCTCAGGTGGGAGCGCCGTTTTCACCGTTGATCCAGTCCTTCACGATGTTGGCCACCGCGATCGGATTCTCCAGCGCCAGCTTGCGCGCCGCCTCCAGCCGCAGCTGGTGGTCGGTCGGCGTCAGCGCGACCGCCGTGCCGTCCGGGCCGGGCAAGGCCGGGCGCTGGGCGTCGTCGCCCACCAGCGCGTTGAGCTGGGCACCGGCACCGCCGGCACCGCCGGCACCGCCCGCCGCGCCGGCCAGGCCGCCAGCGCCTGCAGCCCCTGCAGCGCCGGCGCCACCCGCACCGCCCGCCGCGCCGCCTGCGCCTGCGCCACCGGCCAGCGCCTTGGGTGCCATCATGGCCTTCATGCCGGGGCGCACCAGGCCGAACATGACGATCAGCGCCAACAGCAGCGTGCCGACCGGCCAGGCCAGGCTGCGCGCGGTCTCCAGCGTGGCCGGCTGGCGCCACAGCGGCGTGGTGTCGTCCACCGCCGCGTCCTGCACGAAGACCGCGTTCATGAGGTTCACCGAGTCGCCGCGTTCCTGGTTGAAGCCGATGGTCTCACGCACCAGCGCGGTCATCTGCGTGATCTGCTCCGGCGTCAATGCGCGCGTCGTGGGATTGCCCTTGTCGTCCTTGCTGGTCTGGTGGTTCACCACCACGGCCGCCGACAGGCGCTTGATGCCGCCGGCACCGCCACGCACCGTGCGCACGGTCTTGTCGACCTCGTAGTTGGTGACCGACTCGCGCTTGGCGCCGCCCTGCTGGCCCGCTGCAGCCTGGCCCGACGCGGTGAGCGGGGCCGATGCGCCGTTGATGGGCGCATTGGCCTGCTGCGGCGGCTGGTTGGACACGGCGCCCGGGATGCCCGAGGGCTGGCCCGGCGTCGGCCCGTTGGTGGTCTCCACGACCTGCTGGCTGCGCACGGCGCTGGCGTCGGAGGCCAAGTTGGGCCGGTGCTGCTCGCTGGTCTGCTCGGTCTGCGTGAAGTCCACGTCGGCCGTGACCTGGGCCTTCACGTTGTTGCGCCCGACGATGGGCTCCAGGATGTCCATGATGCGGCGCGTGTACTGCTGCTCGATCAATGACACGTACTGCAGCTGCTGGGCGTCGGCCCCGTTGGCGCTGCCCTCGGGCGCGCCGGACAGCAGCTTGCCGGTGTCGTCCAGCACGCTGACGGCCGACGGGCTCATCTCGGGCACGCTGGAGGCGACCAGGTGAACGATGCCGGCCAGCTGCGTGCGGTCCAGCACGCGGCCGCCATGCAGGCTCAGCAGCACCGAGGCCGAGGGCTTTTGCTGCTCGCGGAAGAAGCCGTTCTGGTTCGGCAGCGCCAGGTGCACGCGGGCGCTGGCCACCGAGGACAGGGCCTGGATCGAGCGCGTGAGCTCGCCCTCCAGCCCGCGCTGGAACGTCAGCCGTTCCTGGAACTGCGTCATGCCGAAGCGGTTGTTCTCCATGAGCTCGAAGCCGGTCACCTGGCCCTTGGGCAGGCCCAGCGAGGCCAGGCGCAGGCGCACGTCGTGCACGCGGTCGGAAGGCACCAGGATGGCGCCGCCGCCCTCGGAATACTTGTAGGGCACGTTCATCTGCGACAGCTGCGCGACGATGGCGCCGCCGTCCTTGTCGGTCAGGTTGGCGTACAGCGTGCGGTAGTCGGCCTGCCGGCCCATGACCAGCCCCAGGATGACGACCAGCACCAGCAGCGCGATGCCGGCGCCCAGGCGCATGCGCTGCGTGCGGTCGAGCTTGCTCAGGCGCTGCACGAACGGCGAGGGCTCGGCGATCGGGGCCAGGGAACCCGCTGGAATTTCGGCGACGGCGGACATCGTTGGTGGACGCGCCGGTGAGGGCTGCGCCGGAAGGAGTGATGCCGCGGATTATTCGATCTGGCCGCGCCGGCCTCGGCCCGATAAGGGGCGGATTTGGCCGCCATTTCGCCCATTGCCCGTGGCGGCCCGCCGCTAGCATTCCGGCCATCGCCCTTGTTCCCAAAAGGAACCCTCCATGGACCTGCGCCTTTCCCCCTCTGCCGGCTCGCTGATCAACCGCCCTGCCGCCGCCCTGCCCCCGGTACAGCGCGGCGCCGCGCCCGTGGCCAAGGACGAGAGCCAGGGTTTCTCGACCGCGCTCAAGGGCGCGCTGAACTCGGTCAGCGCGGCCCAGAGCGAGTCGGCCCGGCTGGCGCGCGAGGTCCAGCTGGAGAACCCCAAGGTCAGCCTGGAAGAGACCATGGTGGCGATCCAGAAGGCGCAGATCGGTTTTCAGGCCACCTTGCACGTGCGCAACCGCATGGTGCAGGCCTACAGCGACATCATGAACATGCAGGTCTGAAGCTGTTCACCAGACGCGACAAAATCGCCCTCAATTTTCTATTGAATACAAACAATGTAGTGATTAGAAGTTCTGCATGACAGAATGCAATGGAGACAGCGCTCACATAGCGAGCGAGTTTCCAGCACGTCATGCGTTCGACCCAGCCCCTGCCCGCGCCGCACGCCCCCGACCGCTCGCGCGGCCCCACCGCAGGCCACGGTGGCACAGCATGGTGAGGCATTACCTCACGTCGGAATCCCGCCTCAAGAACGGCAAGACTTTCGCGCGGCTCATGATGTTCGTGGCGGTCGGCGGCGCCACGACGCACCTGGGCTTCATGGCCGTCTTTGCCTGGTTCGGCTGGCATGCCCTGGTGGCGCTGAACCTGGTCAGCGTGCTGGTCTTCGTGGGCATCGGTGTGGCCATCCGGCGCTCGCGGCGCTACCGCTTCATCGCCAACCTGGCGGCGCTCGAATACGTGGCGCACGCGGTGCTGGCCGTGCGATGTCTGGGCTGGGAGAGCGGCTTTCACTTCTACCTGATGGCCGTCGTCGCCGTGTTCTGCATCGGCACCAATCTCAAGCCGCTGCCCAAGTGGCTGACCATGGCCGGCATGGCCATGGGCTATGCCGCACTGCGCTACATGAGCCACCAGGTGGCACCGTGGTACACGGTCTCCACGCCCGCGCTGCACGGGCTGGAGTACTTCAACATCATCGCCATGGTGCTGCTGCTGGCCATGGGCGCCTCCGTGCACCTGGGCGCCGTGGTGCGCGGCGAGAAGATGCTGCTGGACCTGGCCGACACCGATCCGCTGACCGGCCTGGTGAACCGCCGCCACTGGGTGGAGGCCGCGCAGCAGGCGCAACGGCGGCTGCGCGAGGAACGGCTGCCGTTCTCGGTGCTGCTGGCCGACGTGGACCATTTCAAGTCCATCAACGACCGGTACGGTCATGCGGCCGGCGACGAGGTGCTGCGCGCCATCAGCCAGGTGCTGCGCAAGGCGCTGCGCGGCGTCGACACCATCGGGCGCTGGGGCGGGGAGGAATTTGCCGTGCTGCTGTCCGGCGCCGACGAGGGCGACGCATCGCGCGTGGCCGAGGCGCTGCGCAGCCAGATCGCGGCCATGGAGCTGCGCGTGGGCGGCCAGGTCGTGGCGCTGTCGATGACGCTGGGTGCGGCGCAGGCGCAGCACGGTGAGCCGGTGCTGGCGGTGGTGCAGCGCGCCGACGTCGCGCTCTACCGTGGCAAGGCTGCAGGGCGCAACCGGGTGGAGACCTCGCCGGCACCGCTGATGCCAGCGAGCGGGCCGGCCTGAGCCGTGGTGGCCAGGCCGGCGATGCTCAGTGCAGGAGCTGCGGCCGGCTTTCCATCATGTGCTCGACCTGGGTCAGCCAGGGCTCGGTCAGACAGCGGATCTCGGCGTCGTTGCGCAGGATGCGCTGCATGATGCGCGACTTCTCGCGGCGCAGCTCGGGCGTCAGCGGCTCGGTCTGCGAGCGGTGGCGCAGCTGCTCGATCAGCACCGCGCAGGCGCCTTCGTAGCGCACCACCTCGTCCCAGTTTTCCTGCTGGGCGGCCTGCAGCATCTTCACGCTGCTGTCCTCGATGGCCTTGTAGTAGTCGATCAGCATTTGCGGCATGGCCGTGTGCTCAGGATGCAGCCGGCTGGCCGGCAGGGTTGGCGATGCTCTTCCAGGCGCCGTAGACCGGCAGGATCAATTCAATCACTTCGTTGATCATCGGCGCGTCATTGTTGAGGTTGGCTCTGGTCAGTCGACTGATGCTGTAGTTGTAGACACCGCGCAGGTTGGTCGCCAGCTCGCCGCCTGCCGCGTCGTTGAGGCTGGCCTTCAGGCCTTCCTCGAGGATGCGCACGGACTTGCCGATTTCCTTGCCCTTGGTTTCAATGTCGCCTCGCATTGTCGCGCCGTGCGCCAGGCGCAATGACTGCAACAAGGCCTCATACAGCAGGCTAATCAACTGATGGGGGTTGGCGCCTTCGACGCTGGTCTGGACACCAACGCGCTTGTAGGCGGCTGCGGAACGCGAACTGACCGAGGAGTACATCGGGGCATCCATTTGAACTGTCTTGATGCTAGATGTATCGACCGCCGGGCCTGGAAATCAAGGCTGCGGGACGAGAAAAAGTTCAGTCCTTCTTGTTCCACTGGGCCACCTGCTGGTCCATGTAGTTGGCCAGCGCCTGCAGCGAGCCCATCTTCACGTCCAGCGCGGTGTAGGTCTTGCGCAGGCGCGCCTCGGACACCTCGGCGCGCTTGTTGATCTTGTCCTGCTGTTCCAGGTTGCGGTCGGACTCGCGCGCCAGCGCGTCGGTCTTGCTGTTGATCAGCCCGTCGAAGGACAGCGCGTTGCCGACGTAGGCCTTCATCTTGGCCGCGATGCCGGTGCTGGCGCCGCTCTCGTCGCGCTGGATGAACAGCTTCTTGACGTTGTCCAGGTCGTCCAGCGAGGTGCTGAGCTTGGAGCCGTTCACCGTGAGATTGCCGTCGCGGCCCAGGCTGATGCCGATGTCGGACAGCGTCTTGAACACGCTGCCCTCCGAGCCACCGGTCAGCACCGAGCGCATGCTGTTGCGCAGGCCCACGGCCGTGCCGTCGCCCTGCAGGTCGCCGCGCGTCTTGGTCGCGTCGTCGTACTTGGTGGACTCGGCCAGCAAGGTGTTGATGGCGTTGTAGGCATCCACGAACTCCTGGATGTTCTTGGTCATCGCCGCCTTGTCCACCGTGCTGGTGATCATGGCGTCCGCGTCGACAGCCGTGACTTCGTTCAGCGAGATCGTGAGGCCAGGGATGGTGCCCGTGAGCTGGTTCTTGGACGAAGTGACGGCGATGCCGTTGACCGTGGCCTTGGCATCCTGGCCGACCTGGTAGGCGTTGGCTGCCATGCCTTGCGTGGGCGCCGCCAGGTCGAAGGCCA
Organism: Pseudorhodoferax sp. Leaf267; assembly: GCF_001422405.1. Classification (GTDB taxonomy): domain Bacteria; phylum Pseudomonadota; class Gammaproteobacteria; order Burkholderiales; family Burkholderiaceae_C; genus Pseudorhodoferax. The sequence continues at coordinate 345,422 of NZ_LMMV01000023.1, read as the reverse complement.
GGCGCGACAGGCCGGTGTCGCTGGTGTCGTTGGCCGCCGTGATGCGAAAGCCCGAGACGGCGCCGGTTTCCTTGGAACGCAGCATCAGGCGCTCGCCCGACGCGTCGGACAGCACGGTGGCCACCACGCCGCTACCCGAATCGTTGATCTTGGCCGCCACCTGGGCCAGCGTGTCGCTGGCACCCACCGTCACGCTGACGGCAGCGGCCGTGCCGGCCGTGAACACGCCGGCATTCCAGGCGCCCAGCTCCAGCGTGAGCGTGCCCGAGCCGATGCTGGCGCCCGCGGCGATGGAGGTGGACACGGTGGACTGCGCCTTGGCCAGTTGCTGCACACCCACGCTGAAGCTGGTGGCACTGGCGATGCCGGTAACGCTGACCGAGACCGCCTTGTCGTTGGACGACTTGACCGCCAGCGTGTTCCAACCGCTGTCCAGCGCCAGCTTGGAGGCGGCGTCTTCCATCGTGGACATCAGCGACTTGATGTTGGAGTAGGTCGAGATCTTGGTGCCGATCGTCTCGGCCTTCTTCTCCAGGCCTTCCAGCGGCTTCTTCTCCAGCGCCACCAGCTTGGTGATGATGTCCTCGACTTCGAGGCCGCTGCCGATGCCGGCCGATGAAATAGCCATGTCGATCTCCTGAAACCAGGCCGTGTGGCGCACGGCCTGTCTGAAAGCTCAAAGGGCGGACAGGGAAAAATCCCCTGCCCGCCGCCGTTCTCAGGCGCTTCCCGCAGGAAGCGCTCCCATGCTAGCCGCCTTACTGCAGCAGGGCCAGCACGCCCTGCGGCAGCTGGTTGGCCTGCGCCACCATCGCGGTGCCAGCCTGTTGCAGGATCTGCGTGCGCGACAGGTTGGCCGTTTCCTTGGCGAAGTCCGCGTCCACGATCCGACCTCGGGAAGCGGAGAGGTTCTCCGTCTGGATCTCGATCGAGCCCACTGCGTTCTCGAAGCGGCTTTGCAGAGCACCCAGGTCGGCACGCGCCGAGTTGACCTGGTCGATGGCCGCATCGATCTTCTTCAGTGCGACCCAGGCGTTGCGCTGGGTGTCGATGCTCAGCGTGTCGATGCCCAGCGCGTCGGTCGTGGTGTCCGTCGAGTCGATGCTCGATTCCAGTGCGGCGCCAGCCACGCCGAAGTTGTCTGCCGTGAAACCGGAGCCCAGCGACATCACCACGGCATCGCCACTGGAATCGAGCTTCGACGACATGAGGTCGATCGTGTACGTGCCGGCCGCGTCCTTCGTCAGGAAAGCGGTCACGCCGGTATCGGCAGACTTGCGGTTGATCGCCTCGACCATCTGGCCCATGCGTTCCGTGCCGGAGCTGGCGGCCTTGATGGGGCCCAGATCCCACGATGTCGTTCCATCGTCGATCTGCAGTGCGGAAGAGCTTGTGATCGCCGACAGGTCGGTGACGCTCGACGACTCGATCCCGGTCGCTGCGGTGTAGGCGTACGCCACGTCGGCCAGGCCTTTGGCCGTCGTGTTGACCAGCGCACCGACCGTGATGTTGTCGCCCGAGTTCGCGCCCACCTGGAACACGGCGCCGGAGAAGCTGCCATCCAGAATCTTGGCGCCGTTGAAGCTGGTTTGCTTGGCGACGCGATCCACTTCGTCGACCAGCTGGGCCACCTCGGCCTGCAGGGCCTTGCGGTCCGCCACGCTGTTGGTGGCATTGCCGGCCTGCACCGCCAGCTCGCGCATGCGCTGCAGCATGTCGCCGACCTTGCCCAATGCGCCTTCAGCCGTCTGCGCCAGCGAGATGCCGTCGTTCGAGTTGCGCGCAGCAACCATGTTGCCCTTGATCTGGGTGTTCATGCGCTCGGAGATCGCCAGGCCGGCGGCATCGTCCTTGGCGCTGTTCACGCGCAGGCCGGACGACAGCCGCTGCATGGACGTCGCCAGAGACCCTTGCGAGGTGCTGAGGTTGCGCTGCGCATTCAGCGAGTTGACGTTCGTATTGATGGTCGAGGCCATGAAAAAACTCCAGATAAAAGTGGCAAAAACGCCGATCACAACGCCAGCACGACACTGGCCGCCCTGACCGGTGCTGGCCGGGAGATCCTTGATCTACAAGGATTTTCCGAAGCCACTGTGCCGGTCAACGAACCCCATCGGGGTCCATTGCTCAGGTTTTCGGGTGGACGCGACGGAACTTGAGGGTTTGTTTGCTCCTAGCGCGGAAAAAGCCGGACTTTTGAACGCTTTTCGCCCGTATGCCCGAAGCGGCGATTTCCATAATTCCCTCACGCCCAGGGAAGTGGCCGTCAGCGGGGTGCCGACGACGCAACCGGCGATCTCGGTTCAGCCCTCCCCCAGTCACCCAGGAGTTCACAAATGGCAGCAACGATCAACACCAACGTCGTTTCCCTCAACGCACAGCGCAATCTCAGCACGTCGCAAGGCTCGCTGGCCACCTCCATGGCCCGGCTGTCCTCCGGCCTGCGCATCAACAGCGCCAAGGACGACGCCGCCGGCCTGGCCATCTCCGAACGCATGAACACGCAGGTGCGTGGCCAGACGGTGGCGGCCCGCAACTCGAACGATGGCATCTCGCTGGCGCAGACGGCCGAAGGCGCGCTGGGCAAGGTCGGCGACATGCTGCAACGCATGCGCGAACTGGCCGTGCAGTCCTCCAACGCGACGAACAGCAAGGCCGACCGCGCCGCGCTGCAGGCCGAAGTGGCGCAACTGCGCGACGAGGTCGACCGCGTCGCCAAGCAGACGTCCTTCAATGGGACCAAGATCCTGGACGGCAGCTTCTCGGGCGCTGTGTTCCAGGTGGGCGCGAACTCGGGCGACAACATCTCCGTCGGCGCGCTCGTGAACACCACCGCCAAGGGCCTGGCGCGCGTCGCATATGCCTACAACTCGGAGACCGGCATCCAGGCCAGCAACGTCAACGACCTGTCGGCCATCACCGATGCCGCAGCCCAGCAGATCAACGACGGCACGACCAGTTGGGATCTGGGCCCGATCAAGGCCGCCAGTTCGGGCACCGAGCGCATGGGCCAGATGGTCGAGGCCATCAACCGCAAGTCGGCCGACACGGGCGTCACCGCTTTCCTGACCCAGGACGCATCTGGCTTGTACACGATCGACATCATGTCGTCCCGGCTCGACAGCGTGGGCGACGCGGTCAGCATGAACCTGACCGGCTTCACGGTCGCCAACTCGGGCCACACCGGCACCATCGGTAGCGAGATCGATGCCGCCGACACTTCCACGGACGCGCTGGGCATCGACACCCTGACCATTGCCACCCAACGCGACGCCTGGGTGGCACTGAAGAAGATCGACAGTGCGCTGGACCAGGTGAACGCCGCCCGCGCCGACCTGGGCGCTTTGCAAAGCCGCTTCGAAAGCTCGGTCGCCAACGTCGAGATCCAGATCGAGAACCTGGCTGCTGCGCGGGGCCGCATCGTGGATGCGGACTTCGCCAAGGAGACGGCCAACCTGTCGCGCACGCAGATCCTGCAGCAGGCCGGCACGGCGATGGTGGCCCAAGCCAACCAGTTGCCCCAGCAGGTGTTGCAGCTGCTGCAGCAATAAGCTTCAGAAAGGCTCCCCGACCCAGAAGGCTGCGCAAGCAGCCTTTCTTATTGGCGATGCCCCACGACGCGCAAAGGCTGGCCGGCGTTGACGGAGTAGGCGGCGATCTCGCCGCGCACGATGGCCCCCGCGCCAATCACGCAGCCGCGGCGCAGGATGGCGCCGTCCAGCAGCACGCAGTTGGCACCGATCCAGACGTCGTCCTCGATCACGATACCGCCCTTGCTGGGCATGAAACCCTGCGCCCGGATCAGCCGGTCGCGGTCACGGTAGGCGTGGTTCACGGGCGCGAAGGTGCAATTGGCCGCGACGGCGACATGGTTGCCGATCCTCAGGCCATTGCCGGTGTAGACGACGCAACCCGAATTCAGAACGCACCAGGCACCGATCACGACGTCGCCCAGCCCCCCGGCCGGCTTGAACTTCACGAAGCTGTCGACGACGGTGTGCTCGCCGATCTCGATGCGCGTGCCGCGGACCGAGTCCTCGATGTCGGCCAGTGGCGACACCTTGGCGGTGGGGTGGATGACGATCACTTGAACACCAGTCCCTGGCCCGTTGGCAGTTCGAGCACGTGGTACCCGCGCGCGGCCAGCCAGGGGTCCTCGGCCAGCTTCTGCGCACGGTAGCCCAGCCAGCCATAGTCATCCAGGATCAGGATGCCGCCCGGCGACAGGCGATCGAACAGCACCTCCAGCGCCCCGATCTCGGCAGGAGCATTGTTGAGATCGATGTGCATGAACGCCACCCGCTCGGGCGCCACCTCGTGCAGCACCTGCGGCACGCTGCCCTGCGTCACACGGACGTTGGACATGTCGGCGAACCGGTCGACGACGCGCTGGTAGAGCTGCTTGCTGTGCTCGGGCATCGCATGGTGCGCCATGGACGGATCGTGCTCGAACAGGTCGTAGAGGTAGTACGTGCGATCCTGGTCCTTGAAGTCGGTGTAGTCGGCCACCAGGCGCGCCGTGCCGCCCTTGTAGCAGGCGCACTCGACGAAATCGCCAGGGACCCGGCGTGAGATCACGCTCTTGGCGGCCCAGGCCACGACATGCAGACGCCAGACGATGGCCTCCTCGATCGGCGTCTCGACCACGCCGCGCCAGGCGTTGACAAACTTCTCGTCCTCGAAAAAGCCCAGGTTGCGCCCGAACGTGAACAGGTTGTCACCGGTGAAGACGCCGTTCTGGGTGTTGAGGTTGTCGATGGCACCCTGGATGTTCTTCACGAAGCCCTCGGGCTTCACGCCGAAGAACACACTGGAGAGGAAGTTCATGTCGATGCTCTCCTCAGGCCACGCGTTGCAGGAAGCCGTCGGGTGCCGAGGTCACCAGCAGCCGGTCTTCGACCGACTTGTCAATCTGGAATTCGGGATGGCTGCGCAGCCACTCCCACACCGCTGTCTTGGGGTTGTTGCCCTTGCCCCAGGGGCGGTCGGTCCAGACGTAGTCGTCCGGCATGTCTTCCACGAAGGTGTCGAACACCACGCAGTAGCTGCCAACCGTGACCAGGTCGGCATAGGCCTGCAATTCGGCCAGCACGTGGTCGTGCGTGTGGTTGGAATCCAGGCAGACCAGCACACTCTTTTTCCCCGCAGCCGCAGCGCGCACTTTGGCAACCACGTCGGGCGCCGTGCTGGAGCCTTCGATCAGCTGGATGCGGTGGCCCAGCGGGTGCGCCTCGATGGCCTGGCGGTTGTGCTGCCGGATCTCGATGTCCACGCCCACGACCTCGCCGTGGCCGATCATCTCCAGCATCGAGGCCGACAGGACCAGTGAGCCACCGTGCGCGACGCCCGTCTCGATGACCAGCTCCGGCTTCACGGTCCAGATGATTTCCTGCAGTGCCATGGCATCCATCGGCAGCTGGATCAGGGGACGGCCCAGCCACGAGAAGTTGTTCATGTACTTGCGCTCCAGCGCCATCGCACGCCACTGGTTGGACAGCGCCCGGAACTCGGCGTCGCTGCCGAAGCGCGCGATGCGGTCCTTCTTTTCCTGCTGGTAGTCGGGGTGGGCGGAGGGCGTGGTTTCGAGGTAGGTCATGCCGTGATTCCTTTCTGGAGGCGGTAGTGCTGCAGGAACTCGGGGAAGTAATCCGAGAACCTGCGGGGCGTGAAGGCAAATGCGCGCTGGGTGTGGCGCATGTCGATGGCGGTGAAATCCCAGGCCGGCGCATCGGCGGCGACGGACACGGCATAGCCCATGTCGCGCTCCAGCGCTCGGGCAATCTGCGCGTTGGCCACGCCCTCACCGCTGGCAACGTTGAAGATGCCGGTCGCATCGGACACCGCGATGCGCGCCAGCAGCGCCACCGCGTCGTCGATCCACAGGTAGTCCTTGGTCGACGCCAGTGCCGTGCGCAAATGGACGCGCCCGGTGCGTCGGCCCTCTTCGAGCAACTGGTCGATGAAGATGTCCGGGTCGGGCCGCAGGCCGACGATGTTGGACAGGCGCGCGACGCGCGTGCGTGGGTGCCCACCATGCAGGCACAGCGACTCGCCCATCAGCTTGGACAGGTTGTACAGATCGCCGGGTGCGTTCGGGTCGACCAGCAGGGTCGCGGCCTCGTCGGTGCGCGCGGCGCCGGCATAGACGCGGGTGCTGGACAGATAGGTCAGCGACGCGAAATCGCCGTGCGCCAGCAACTCGCGCAGCAGGCAGACATGGGCCTGCACCGTGTCCAGCGGCCGCGCCCTGAAATCCGCGGTCAGCCCGATGGCGTAGACCACATGCCCGAGCGGCCGGCGCAGCCAGGTGTCATCGTTGCGTGCCGGTGCGTCACAGGGCACGCCGGCTGCCTGCAGATGGCGCAGCAGGTGCCCGCCGATGAAGCCGCCTGCGCCCAGCACGGTGATCGGCACATCAGCCATGCGCGACCTCCTCGCCCGTGAAGGTGGCCAAGTCGATGGCGGCACGTTGCGCGTCGCGGGCCGACACCTCGGTCGCGGCCAGCGGCCAGCGCACGGCCAGAGCGGGGTCGAACGGGTTCAGCCCGTCCTCGGCCGCAGCGTGGTAAGCCTCGGTCACGCAGTACAGCGTCTGCGCGTCGTCGCTCAAGGTCTGGAACCCGTGCGCGAAGCCTGGCGGCACCACGAGGCTGCGCTGGTTCTCAGCCGACAGCTCGGCACCGAACCACTGCAGGAAGGTCGGCGAGCCACGCCGCAGGTCGACCGCCACGTCGTAGATGCGGCCGGCGGGGCAGCTGACGATCTTCGTCTCCTGGTGCGGCGCGTGCTGGAAGTGCAGGCCGCGCACGGTGCCAGCCTGGCGCGAGAACGAATGGTTCAGCTGCGACAGCGCCGCGCGCACACCGATGGCACGGAACTCCTCGGCGCAGTACAGCCGCGCAAAGAAGCCACGTGCGTCGCCGATCGGCTTGCGCTGGACCAGCCAGAGGCCGGCCAGCGGCGTGGGCTGGAAGTCAAATCGCGGGGTGGAAACGGTCGACATGTTCAGCGGGGCTGGCTGGCCAGATAGTGGTCGATCTGCTGGTGCACCATGGCGCGGGCATCGTCGCCGTGCAGCCAGGCCCGCTGCCATGCGACCGTGGCCGCCAGCGCCTGGTCCAGGCTCCAGCGCGGGCGCCAGCCCAGTTCGACGCGCGCCTGCGTGATGTCCAGCCGCAGCTGGCCGGCCTCGTGCGGCTGCCCGGCCGCGCCGGGCGCCTGCACCGCGGCGCCATCGCCCCAGTGCCGCGCCAATGACCGCGCCAGCGCCAGCACGGTGGCATCCCCGTTGGCTTCGGGCCCGAAGTTCCAGCCCTTGGCCAGCGCGGCGCCCGATGGGTCCAGCAGCCGCTCTGCCAGGTGGAGGTAGGCCGACAGCGGCTCCAGCACGTGCTGCCAGGGCCGCACGGCGCCGGGATAGCGCAATTGCACAGGCTCGCCGGCAGCAAAGGCCTTCAGGCAGTCTGGCACCAGCCGATCGGTCGCCCAGTCGCCCCCGCCGATGACGTTGCCGGCCCGCGCGGTGGCGATGCGGGCCGCGTGGCCGCCTGCCACGCCGAAGAAGCTGGCGCGGTAGCTCGCTGCCACGATCTCGGCTGCGCCCTTGCTCGCGCTGTAGGGGTCGTGCCCACCGAGCGCATCGCTTTCGCGGTACGGGTGGACCCACTCCCGGTTGTCGTAGACCTTGTCGGTGGTCACGACCACGACCGACTGCACGCTGCTCGCCCCGCGCACGGCCTCCAGCAGGTGCGCCGTCCCCATGACATTGGTGGCGAAGGTGCCGACCGGGTCGGCATAGCCAGGCCGCACCAGGGCCTGCGCCGCCAGGTGCAGCACCACCGAGGGTCGCGCGGCGTGCATGGCGTGTGCCAAGGCGTCGCGGTCGGCCAGATCGGCACGCATATCGCTGGCCAGGCCCTGGCCGACGCGCGCCACCTCGAACAGACTGGGCTGCGTGGCCGGGTCCTGCGCGTAGCCATGCACACGCGCACCCATGCGCTGCAACCACAGCGCCAGCCAGCTGCCCTTGAAACCGGTGTGCCCGGTCAGGAAGACCGAGCGGTCACGCCAGAAAGCGCAGTCCGGCATGGGGTTCACCAGCACTTCCACGGCGCCTTGCCGGACTGCCAGAGGTCCTCCAGCATGTTTTTCTCGCGCAGGGTATCCATGGGCTGCCAGAAGCCGCGATGCTCGAACGCTGCCAGTTCGCCGTCGGCGGCCAGGCCCATCAATGGCTCCTGCTCCCAGCTGGTGCCGTCCCCGTCGATGCGCGACAGCACCTCGGGCGACAGCACGAAGAAGCCGCCGTTGATCCAGCCACCGTCACCGCGCGGCTTCTCGATGAAACCCTGCACCTGCTCGCCCTCGCGCACCAGCGCACCGTAGCGCCCTGGCGGCATGACGGCGGTGACCGTGGCCTGCTTGCCGTGTGCGCGGTGAAAGGCGATCTCGGCCGCGATGTCGATGTCGGCCAGGCCGTCGCCATAGGTGAAGCAGAAGGCCTCCTCGCCGCGCACGTACTCGGCCACGCGGCGCAGCCGGCCGCCGGTCATGGTGTCTTCGCCGGTGTCCACCAGCGTCACGCGCCAGGGCTCGGCGTGCTTCTCGTGCACCTCCATGCGGTTGTTCACCATGTCGAAGGTCACGTCCGACATGTGCAGGAAGTAGTTCGCGAAGTACTCCTTGATCAGGTAGCCCTTGTAGCCGCAGCAGATCACGAAGTCATTGACGCCGTGCGCCGCATACAGCTTCATGATGTGCCACAGCATGGGCTTGCCGCCGACCTCGATCATCGGCTTGGGCTTCAGGTGCGTCTCCTCGGAGATGCGGGTGCCCAGGCCGCCGGCCAGGATCACGGCTTTCATGGTGCCTTCTCCTTGTTGTCCTGTTCCCAGCGCGCAAACATCTGGCGGTACGCGTCTTCCACCGCGCGCGCATAGCCGGTCTCGTCCATCAACGGGCTGGCCTGCATCTGTGCGCGCAGCCCGGCGCGCAGGGCCGCCAGCCGCGGCACGTCCATGGCCAGCGCCACGGCCTTGTCGACGTAGGCCTGCTCGCTGTGCGCCACCCACTCCGGATGGCCGACGCCATGCAGGATCGCGCAGCCCAGGCTGCCGACACCGGCCTGGCCGACCTGCGTCACGAACGGCACGCCCATGTACAGGCTCTCGAACAGCGTGGTGCCGGAGTTGTGCGGAAAGCAGTCCAGGCTGATGTCGATGCCGCGCAAGGGCTCCCAGCCCGAGCTGCTGCAGCCGATCGACAGGCGATCGGCCGCGATGCCGTGGGCGGCGAAACGCCGCGCCAGCGCCTGGCACGTCTGGTCGTCGCGGTAGCTGCGGCTGTCGACCACCAGCCGCGAGCCAGGCACGCGGTGCAGCAGTTCGGACCAGACGCGAACGGTGGCGTCGTTGACCCGGACCGCGCGCGTCAGCGTGCCAAAGGTGACATGCCCATTGCGCTGTGCCGGCGAAGCGCCGGGCTCGCCGGTCTGACGCAGCGGCGGCGGCCGGTACACCCATCCCACGGGAAGGCGCCAGGGCGTCTCGGAGAAATAGCGTTCGCTGCCCGCCGGCACATGCTGCGCATCCGTCAGGTAGTAGTCGATCGCCGACAGGCCCGTGGTGGTGCCGTAGCCCAGCCAGCTGACCGAGACCGGCGCCGGCTTGCGGGCGAACACGCCCAGCCGGTTGCCGGCCGTGTGGCCGGCGATGTCGACCAGGATGTCGATGCCGTCGGCGCGGATGCGTTCGGCCAGCGCTGCATCGCTCAGGCCCAGCGTCGGCACCCAGTAATCGACCAGCTCGCGGTAGCGCGCAGTGGCGGAATCTTCCTGCTGCAGCTCCGCATACGCATAGACGGTGACCGCCGAATGATCATGCCGCGCGAGCAGGGGCTCGACGAAGTACGCGCAGGAGTGATGGCGGAAATCGGGCGACACGTAGCCGATCTTCAGCGGCCGGCCGCGTACCGACGTGTTGGCATGCGGCCGCCAGTCGCGACGGTGCACGGCGTAGAACATCTGGTCGTGCAGCCGGTACTCTTCGAACACCTGCTCGGCGCTCTTGTCCGGGTGGTAGTTCAGCACGAACAGCAGGTTGCCGTGCCCGGTCATGTCGTCGGGCCGCAGTGCCAGGCCCTGGCGCATGGCCGCTTCGGCCTCCTGCTGGCGGCCCTGGTTCTGCAGCACGATGCCCAGATTGCCGTAGGCCGGAGCGAGCCCGCGGTCCAGCTCCAGCGCCTTGCGGAAACCCGACTCCGCCTCTTCCAGGCGTTGCATCGCATTCCAGACGCTGGCCAGGTTGTTCCAGGCCAAGGCGCTGTCGGGGTCGAGCTCCAGCGCTCGGCGGCAGCTCTGCTCGGCCTCGGCATGCCGACGCTGCTCCATGTAGGCCGTGCTCAGGTGCTGGTGGAGGGCCGCTTCCTCGGGCACCACCTGCAGCGCATGCTGCAGGCATGCGATGGCCTCGGCATGGCGGTTCTGGCGCCGCAGGACGGCGGCCAGCTGGATGTAGCCGTCGGACTGACCGGGCCGCTCGCGCACGGCATCGCGCCAGTACACCTCCGATTCGATCCACAGGCCCTGCTCCTGCATGACGCGGTCCAGCAGCACCTGCGCCGGCCGCAGTGTGGCTTCCAGCGCCAGCGCATCGCGCAATGCGCGTTCGGCTTCGGCCGGGCGCCCCTGTGCCCGCAGGTTGGTGCCCAGGTTGTAGTGCACCAGCGCGAACTCGGGACGTTGTGCGAGCGAGGCCCGGTAACAAGCCTCGGCCTCAGCCAGTCGCCCTTGCTGCTGCAGGACCAGCCCCAGGTTGGTGTGCGCCTCGGCCAGCTCCGGCACCAGTTGCACAGCCTGGCGCAAGCTCGCCGCAGCCTGCTCCAGCCGGCCTTCGTCATGCTCGACGTTGCCGCGGTGGTAGAGCGATTGCGCGCGCTGGACCAGGGCCACCACCGGATCGGCGTCGCCCTGGCACCACTGCGCGAACATCTGCTGGTACGCGCGCTCCACCTGGCGCGCAAAGCCGGCCTCGTCCATCAGCGCACTGGCGGCCATGCGTTGACGCAAGCCGGCGCGCAACGCAGCAAGCCGGGGCAGATCCTGCGCAAGTTCCAGCACGCGGGCGATGTAGCCGGCCTCGTCTTCGGCCACCCATTCAGGATGGCCCAGGCCATGCAGCACGGCACTGCCGAGCCGGCCCACGCTGGGCCGCGCTGCAAGTGTCACGAAGGGCACGCCCATGTACAGGCTCTCGAACAGCGTCGTGCCTGAGTTGTGCGGAAAGCAGTCCAGCGCGATGTCGATGCCGCGCAGCACATCCCACGGCGGACTGTGGAAGCCTATCGCAAGCCGATCCGCCGCGATGCCCAAGGCTTCGAACCGCGCCACCAGGGCCTGCTGCGCGCTGGCATCGGCGTAGCTGCGGCTGTCGATCACCAGCCGGGCCTGCGGCAGGCGGTGCAGGATCTGCGACCAGACCCGCAGCGTGTGGTGGTTGATGCGCACGGCACGGGTCAACGTGCCCAGCGTGATGCTGCCGTTGCGCAAGGCAGGCAGGGAGCCGACTTCACCCATGCCGTCGGCTGGCCGGTAGACCCAGCTGACAGGCAGCCGCCACGGCGTTTCCGAGAAGAGGGCTTCGGAGCCAGGCGGTGCACTCGGCGCATCCGTCAGGTAATAGTCGATGGCGGACAAGCCGGTCGTGTAGCCAAACCCCAACCAGCTCAGGGACACAGGCGCCGGCTTGCGCGCGAACACCCCCAGTCGGTTGCCGACGGTGTGGCCGGCGACGTCCACCAGCACATCGATGCCATCGGCGCGGATGCGATCGGCCAAGGCCGCGTCGTCCAGCTGCCGCGTCGGCACCCAGTGGTCGACCTGCTTTTCGTAGCGTGCGCTGGCGGCGTCTGCGCGGCCCAGGTCGGCGTAGGCCCAGACTTCGACCGCGCCCTTGTCGTGTGACGCCAGCAGCGGCTCCAGAAAGCGCGCGACGGCGTGTTCACGGAAATCCGGCGAGACGTAGCCCACCTTGAGGCGCCGCTGCGCAGTGCGCGGATTGGCAAACCGCTTCCAGGCGCCGCGGTGGGGCCGACCGAAGCGTCGGTCGTACTCACGATAGGCGCCGAAAATCTCGTCGGCGCCAAGATCCGGGTGGTAGTTCAGCGTGAACAGCAAGTTGCCGTAGATGTCTTCATGGCCAGGCTGCAACGCCAGCGCCCGCTCGAAATTCGCGAGCGACTCATCCAGTCGGCCTTGCTTCTGGTAGGTGATGGCAAGGTTGTTGAACGCTTCGAGGTAGTCCGGTTTGAGCGCCAGGGCACGGGCCAGCACCTGCTCGGCTTCACCAAAGCGACCTGTGTCCTGCAGCGCATGGCCCAGGTTGCAGAACACCTCGGCGTCGTCGGGCAGCAAGTCGGCCGCGCGGCGCTTGGCCCGCAGCGCCTCCTCGCTCTTGCCCTGCGCCTGCAGCATCACGCCCAGCGCTTTCCAGACGAAGCCGCTGTCCGGGAAGCGCTGGCTCATGCCGCGTGCCAGTTGCTCGCCTTCGCCCAGGCGGCGCTCGCGGAACAGCCGGGCAAGCGTCTCGGCATCCTGCGGGCTCGGCTCCGTCGCAGCCGGCCCGGCACGGGGCGCAGTACGCTGTTGGAAGCGCTCGAACATGGCACGGTAGGCCTGCTCCACGCTGCGCGCAAAGCCTGCCTCGTCCATCAGGGGGCTGGCCTGCATCTGCTCGCGCAGGCTGGCGCGCAAGCCGGCCAGTGCCGGCAGATCCTGGGCCAATGCGACCACCTTGCGCACGTACTCGGCCTGGGTCGTGGCGATCCACTCGGCCCGGCCCAGCGCCTGCAGGATCGCGCTGCCGATGCGCCCGACACTCGGCCGCGCAGCCAGTGTGACGACCGGCAGGCCCATGTAGAGCATCTCGAACAGGGTGGTGCCCGAGTTGTGTGGAAAGCAGTCAAGCCCGATGTCGATGTCGCGCAGCACGTCCCAGGGCGGGCTATGGCAGCCGATGGCCAGGCGATCCGCCGCGATGCCATGCTGGGCAAAGCGGGCCAGCACACGATCGCTGGTTTGCGCGTCCGTGAAATTGCGGCTGTCGATGACCAGCCGCGAGCCGGGCACCTGCATCAGGATCTGCGACCACACCCGCACCGTGTGGTGGTTGATGCGGATGCTGCGCGACAAGGTGCCGAATGTGACCGAGCCCCGACGCTGTGCTGGCAGTGGGCCGACCTCACCCATGCCCGGCGCCGGGCGGTAGACCCAGCCTACCGGCAGCCGCCAGGGCTCTTCGGAGAAGACGGCTTCGCTGCCAGGCGGCACGCTGGTCGCGTCGGCCAGGTAGTAGTCGATCGCGCGCAGGCCGGTGGTGGTGCCAAAGCCCAGCCAGCTCAGCGACACCGGCGCCGGCTTGCGCGCGAAAACGCCGAGCCGGTTGCCGACGGTGTGGCCGGCCACGTCCACCAGGACGTCGATGCCGTCGGCCCGGATGCGCTCGGCCATGGCCTCGTCGCTCATGCCACGGGTGGCGACCCAGTGGTCCACGTGGCCCTGGTAGCGCCGCGTCGTATCGTCGTCGTCACGCGACAGTTCCGCATAGGCCCAGACCTCCACCGCGTGCTTGTCATGGGCGGCCAGCAAAGGCTCCAGAAACAGCGAACACGCATGCTGGCGAAAGTCCGGCGAGACGTAGCCGACCTTGAGCCGCCGACGGCTGTCGCGCGCACGGGCATGCGGCCGCCAGTCTTTCCGGTGGGGCCGGCCGAAGCGGCGGTCGTAGTCTTCGTAGGCCGCGAAGATGGTCGCGGCATCCATATCAGGCTCGTAGTTCAGCAGGAACAGCAGGTTGTCGAACAGGTGCGGCGAATCCAGTCCCAGGCTCAACGCCCGCTGGTAGCAAGCCACGGCCTCGCCGAGTTCGCCCAGGTGCTGCAGCACATTGCCCAGGTTGTGGTGGGCCAGCGCATGGTCGGGGCGTGCCTGCAACGCGGCACGATAGCTGGCTTGCGCCTCCTCCGGCCGGCCCTGCTCCTGCCGCAGCAAGCCCAGGTTGTTGTGCACGTCGGCATGATGCGGGCACAGCGTCAGCGCGGCCAGCCAGCGGGCTTCGGCCTCGGCCGTGCGGCCCTGCGCATGCAGGGTGTTGCCTTCGTTGTAGAGCAGCTCGGCCCGCAGCGCGGACAGGTCTGCGTCGATCGGCTCGCTGGCAGCGGCTGCGGGCGTTCCGCCCTGTGCCGCCGACCAGCGCGCGAACATCTCGCGGTAAGCGGCCTCGACAGAGCGCACGAAGGAGCGCTCGTCCATCAGCGCGCTGGCGGCCATCTCTGCCCGCAGACCGGCGCGCAGCGCAGCCAGTGCAGGGATGTCCTGCGCGAGGCTCACCACTTTGTCCACGTACTCGGCTTCGCTCCGGGCAATCCAGTCGGGGCGGCCCAGGCCTTGCAAGATGGAACTTCCGATGCGGCCGACGCTGGGCCGGCTGGCCAGCGTCACCACGGGCACGCCCATGTAGAGCATCTCGAACAGCGTCGTGCCCGAATTGTGTGGAAAGCAATCCAGGCCGATGTCGATCTCGCGCAGCAGGTCCCACGGCGGGCTGTGGCAGCCGATCTGCAGGCGGGAGCGCTCGATGCCGCAGGACGCAAAGCGATCGGCCAGCGCGTCGGCCACGACCGGGTCGATGAACGAGCGGCTGTCGATGACCAGCTGAGATTGTGGAACGCGTTGGAGGATCTGCGACCAGGTCCGGATCGTATGGTCGTTGATGCGTATGCCGCGGGTCAGGGTGCCGAACGTGATGCGCTGTGTGCGCTGCGCCGGCGAGGGGCCGACAACGCCCATGCCCGGCCCAGGCCGGTACACCGCGAACGGCGTGTCCGGCAGCCGCCACGGCGTTTCGGAGAACAGATGCTCGCAACCGACCGGGGCGCTGTTTTCGTCGGTCAGGTAGTAGTCGATCGCCGTGAGGCCGGTGGTATAGCCAAAGCCCATCCAGCTCAGCGACACGGGCGCGGGCTTCAGCGCAAACGCGTCCAGCCGATTGCCCTTCGTGTGGCCGGCAAGATCGACCAGGATGTCGATGCCGTCGGCGCGGATGCGTTCGGCCAGCGCTCGGTCGCTGAGGCCATGCGTCAGCACCCAGTGGTCGACGAGCGCGAGCGTGCGCTGCGTGACACCGTCGCCTGCATCGCGCAGCTCGGCATAGGCGTACACCTCGAAGGCCTGGCGATCGTGGCCGGCCAGCAGCGGATCCATGAAGAAGCTGCAGGCATGCAACCTGAAGTCCGGCGACACATAGCCCACACGCAGGCGCCGGCCCGCAGCGGGCGGATTCGTGTGCTTCTGCCAGTGCAGTTGCTGCGGCGCGCCAAAGGCCCGGTCGTAGGCCGCATAGGCCTCGTAGACCGTCTCGGCACTGGCGTCCGGGTGGTAGTTCATCGCGAACAACAGATTGTCGAAAGCGACGCGGTAGCTGGGCTTGGCCGCCACGGCACGGGACAGCACGGCAACCGCGGCGTCGACCCGACCCTGCGTGACGTAAATGCCACTGAGGTTGTTCAGCGCTTCGGCAAAGCCTGGCTGCAGGGCAACAGCACGTTCGAAACAATCGGCAGCCTCTGCCACCCGGCCATCGGCGTTCAAGGCCAGGCCCAGGTTGTTCAAGGCCTCGGCATGGTCGGGCCGGATGGCAATGGCAGCGCGCAGCGCCGCAATGGCCGGGCCGCGCTGCTCCATTTCGAAGTAGGCACGGCCCAGGTTGCACAGGGCTTCGGCATCGTGTGGCGACAAGGCCGCCGCACGCTGCTTGGCTTCGAGGGCCTCGGGCTTGCGCCCCTGCGACTGCAGCATGCTGCCCAGGGCCTTCCAAAGGAAGCCTTCGTTCGGATAGCGCTCGAGCAACGCCCGGGCCCGCGCCTCTCCGCCCACGTAGTCACGCTGGCCGAAGAGCGCAACCAACGCGCGCTGCTCCACCAAGGGCATGGAGGCATCGGCTTGGTCCGGTGTGTCGGCCATGGCTGCAGCCACATCGGGCCCGGGCGCGGCGACGGGGTTGGCCAGCACGGCTGCCGGCATCGGCGCGCGCGCCAGACGCTCCGTCAGCGCCTGGATCTGCACACGTGACAGGCCGTGCGCTTGCGCCATGGGCAACAACTGTTCGGCCATGGCCCGCTGCCCAGCGCGGATCAATGCGTCGAGATAGCTGAACCAGAACTGCGGACGGTCTGCGCCCACATTCAGCGCCGCCTCGAAATGCGGCAAGGCGTCCCCGGGCCGGCCCAGGCCGATGGCATACAGCACGCCCAGGTTGTGCAACGCATCCGCATGCCCCGGGTCCGCCGCCAGCACGTCCCGGTACAGCCGCTCGGCCGTGTCGAAATCGAAGGCGCGGTGCCGCTCGATGGCTTGCTCCAAGAGCTCCGACAGGGCAGCGGCGTCGAGTGTTTCAGTCATGGGCTTGGAACACGGCATGAAGGCGTTGGAACAAAAACTCTGCCGAGAATAGCGACTGAACCGACCGCACACGGCCGGAAATACGTTCGAATCATGGTCTATTTGCCCGGACCGCGCCAGCGGCTCCAGGGCCCGGCATCCCGCCATCCACTCATCCCGCCACGCCGACCGTTCACGGATCTGGCCGTTGTTTAGCCCGCTTATACGCGCTTCAAACGCTTCATATCCGGCGACTCATCCGATACATTTGCAAGCAGATGACCCCCAGGCGCGTCGCCTTGTCGCACCGGGTCGTCGTGCATCCGACCCCAACAACCGCCAGCCCACAACAATGATCGTCATCATCGGCTACGCCGTCGCCATGGGCTGCATCTTCGGGGTGTATGTCTTTCACGGCGGCAACATCGGCGTGATCCTGACCGCGCTGCCGTTCGAGCTGATCACGATCTTCGGTGGCGCGCTGGGCGCGTTCGCGGTGAACAACCAGCCCAAGGTGCTCAAGGCCACGCTCAAGGCCCTGCCCACGGCCTTCAAGGGCTCCAAGTTCACCAAGGCGCGCTATCTCGAACTGATGGCGATGCTCTATGACATCCTGCAAAAGGCGCGCAAGGAAGGCCTGATGTCCATCGAGAAGGACGTCGAGGAGCCCGAGCAGTCGGAGATCTTTAAGAAGTACCCGACCGTGGGCAGCGACCACCATGTCGTGGAGTTCATGACCGATTACCTGCGCATGATGGTCTCGGGCAACCTGAACGCGCACGAGATCGAGTCGCTGATGGACAGCGAGATCGAGACCCACCACCAGGAGGCGCATGCCCCCGTGGCCGCCATCGCGCGGCTGGCCGGCGCGCTGCCGGCCTTCGGCATCGTGGCCGCCGTGCTGGGTGTGGTGAACACCATGGGCTCGGTGGGCCAGCCGCCTGCCGTGCTGGGCGGCATGATCGCCTCGGCCCTGGTCGGCACCTTTCTCGGCATCTTGCTGGCCTACGGCGTGGTCGAGCCGCTGGGCGGCCTGCTGGAACAAAAGAGCGAGGACGCGGCCAAGGAGCTGCAGTGCATCAAGACCACCTTGCTCGCCAGCATGCAGGGCTACAACCCGTCCACCGCGATCGAGTTCGGCCGCAAGGTGCTGTTCTCCACCGACCGCCCCAGCTTTGCCGAGCTGGAGGCGCACGTGAAGCAGAAGAAGTAAGGCCCCGGGGGATGCGCCATGGCCGGTGACGCCAAGAAACTGCAGCCGATCATCGTCAAGAAGATCAAGAAGTCCGGCCATGCGGCGCATGGCGGGGCCTGGAAGATCGCGTACGCCGACTTCGTGACGGCCATGATGGCCTTCTTCCTGCTGATGTGGCTGCTGGGCTCCACGTCCGAGGGCGACAAGAAGGGCCTGTCGGACTATTTCAATGCGCCGCTCAAGGTGTCGATGCAGGGCGGCAGCGGCGCCGGCGCCAGCAACTCCATCCTGCCCGGCGGCGGCAAAGACCTCACCGAGAAGACCGGCCAGACCATGCGTGGCCAGTCCGACGACCCGATGAAGCGGCGCATGGCCGAGGAGTCGTCCAAGGCCGAGGCGGCGCGCCAGGACGCGCAGCGCATCGAGAACCTGCGCACGCGCATCGAGGCGCTGATCACCAACAGCCCCAAGCTCAACGAGTACCGCTCGCAGATCCAGCTGGAGACCACGCCCGACGGCCTGCAGATCCAGATCGTGGACGACCAGAACCGGCCCATGTTCGATAGCGGCAGCGCGCTCGTGAAACCCTACATGCGCGAGATCCTGCGCGAGATCGGTGCCGCGCTGAACGGCGTGGAAAACCGCATCAGCCTGGCTGGCCACACCGACAGCAAGCCCTATGGCAACGGCGACCGCGGCTACAGCAACTGGGAGCTGTCGGCCGACCGTGCCAACGCCTCGCGGCGCGAGCTGGTGGCCGCCGGCATGCCCGACGAGAAGCTGGGCCGCGTCGTCGGGCTGGCCGCCAGCCGGCTGCTGGATACGCAGAACCCGGGTGCGCCCGTGAACCGCCGCATCACGCTGACCGTCATGACGCGCGAGGCCGAAAGCCGGCTGATGGGTGGTGCCACAATAGCGCCGATCGCGCCGTCCCCTGCTGCCCCGGTCTTCGAGACCGGGCCCAAAACCGAGACGCTGCCCTTGCCCGGCAAACGATGAGGACATCGAGAGCTCGACCCATGCGCCTTCTTCCAGCCAACGCCCCTTAAGGAACAAACGTGGCCGACCTACGCTTTCTGATCGTCGACGACTTCTCCACGATGCGGCGCATCGTGCGCAACCTGCTCAAGGAGAGCGGCTACACCGAGGCCGAGGAGGCCGAGGACGGCGTGGCCGCGCTGCAGAAACTGCGCAACGGGCGCTTCGACTTCGTGGTCAGCGACATCAACATGCCGAACATGAACGGCTTCGAGCTGCTCACGCAGATCAAGCAGGACGAGAAGCTCAAGCACCTGCCGGTGCTCATGGTGACGGCCGAGGCGCGCAAGGAGGACATCGTCGCCGCGGCGCAGGGCGGCGCGGCTGGCTATATCGTCAAGCCCTTCACCAAGGCCACCCTCGAAGAGAAGGTGGCGCACATCCTGAAGAAGCTGGGCATGTAAGGCTGCCGTCCATGCAGACCAGCGAAGCTGCCCCGCAGCCTGCCCCTCCCGGGCCGTCCGACCAGGACGCCGCCCCCGACGTACACCACAAGATCGGCCTGCTGACGCGCCAGCTGCACGATTCGCTGAGCGAGCTCGGCTATGTGGACAAGCTGCGCGGCAGCGTGGACGAGCTGCCCGACGCGCAAAGCCGGCTCTCCTACATCGCCCGCCTGACGGGCGAGGCGGCCGAGAAGGTGCTCTCGCGCGTGGAGCTGGCCAAGACCCAGCACGACTTCATCGCCGCCGAGACCCGGCGCGTGGGCGACCTGCTGGTCAAGGACCCGGTCGCCGCCGTGGCCACGGGCCAGATCTTCAACTTCGTGGCCGACGTGGACCGCGCCAGCAAGGAGATCGACACCCACCTGACCGAGATCATGATGGCGCAGGACTTCCACGACCTGACCGGCCAGGTGATCGCGCGCGTGGTGACGCTGGCGGCCACCATCGAGGAACAGCTCGTGGCGCTGCTGATCCAGACCGCGCCGGCCCAGGCGACGGCGCCAGCGGCCCAGGGCCTGCAGGGCCCGGTGGTCGACAGCGAGGGCCGCGACGACGTGGTGACCGACCAGTCGCAGGTGGACGACCTGCTGGCCAGCCTCGGGTTCTGAAGCACATCCCCCCAGGCGGCTTCGCCGCTCCCCCCTTGAGCTGCGCGAAGGGGGCGCACCCGTCGGCCTGGCAGAGCCGGGCCCGCGCGTGCCCTGGCAGGGACTGGCGAGGGCAAGGGCCGTGCGAATGCCGTGGTTGGCGCGCGTTACGCAGGGCCGCCAATAGGGGCGCCAAGCCCCCTCTTATCGGCCTTTAGTTCCGGCCCCCGTTCCAGACAATGCGGCTCAACCTCCGCCGCATGCCATGGAATCCAGCAGCCAAGACCGCAACCTTCCCGCCTCCGAGCGCAAGCTGGAGCAGTCGCGCAAGGACGGCCAGGTCGCACGCTCGCGCGACCTCTCGCACATCGCCGTGCTGGGCGTGGGCAGCTTCGCGCTGCTGGTGTTGGCGCCGGTGCTGTTCGACCGGCTCAAGCTCGCGCTGGCGCAGCAGCTCAGGTTCCAGGCCGATACCCTGCTGCACAGCGCCAGCATGCTGGACCGGCTGCAGCAGATGACCCTGGTCGGCCTGGCCGCCGCCGTGGCCTTCGCGGCCATCGTGCTGGTCGCCGCCGTGGGCAGCACCATCGCCGCCGGCGGCTGGGTCGTGACCACCAAGCCGCTGATGCCGCAGCTCAACCGGCTCGACCCGCTGTCGGGCTTCACCAAGCTGTTCAGCAAGGAAAAGCTGGTCGAGACCGGCAAGCTGCTGGTCATCACGGGCGTGCTCGGCGCGGTGGCCTGGTCCTACCTCAAGGGCAGCATCAAGACCGTGGCGGCCATGGTGATGCAGCCCTCGGTGGCCTCCATCGCCCTGCTGGGCCAGTGGCTGACCATGGGCATGGCGCTGCTGCTGCTGGTGGTGTTCGTCGTGGCCCTGATCGACGTGCCGCTGCAGGCCTTCCTGCACAAGTCGCGGCTCAAGATGTCGCACCAGGAGGTCAAGCAGGAGCACAAGGAGTCTGAAGGCAACCCGCAGCTCAAGGGCCAGCTGCGCGCCCGGGCCCGCGAGATCGCCAACCGCCGCAGCATCCAGGCCGTGCCCAAGGCCGATTTCGTGCTCATGAACCCGACCCACTTCGCCGTGGCGCTGCGCTACGACGACAAGACGATGGCGGCGCCCCAGGTCATCGCCAAGGGCGCCGACCTGCTGGCCATGCGCATCCGCGAGGTGGCCCAGCAGCACAAGGTGCCGGTGCTGCAGTCGCCCATGCTGGCGCGCGCGCTGTACGCCCATGCCGAGCTGGACGGCGAGATCCCGGCCGCGCTGTACAACGCCGTGGCCCAGGTGCTGGCCTATGTGTACCGGCTCAAGGCCGCGATGCGCGGCGAAGGCCCGATGCCCGAGGAACAGCCCACGCCCTTCGTGCCGCCCGAGCTGGACCCGCTGGGCAAGACCGTGCTGGCCGAAAGCGCAGAAGGCACCCCTGACGCCCCCGTCGACGACATCACCCCCGTGGAACCACTGCGATGAACGCGCAACTGCAAAAGACCCAGGCCTGGCTGCAGTCCAACGGCAAGCAAATGCGCGGCATGGCCGCGCCGCTGCTGGTGGTGGCCGTGCTGGCGCTGATGGTGCTGCCCATCCCGCCCTGGCTGCTGGACAGCTTCTTCACGGTCAACATCGCCGTGGCGCTGATGGTCATGATGGTGGCGGCGTACATGACGCGGCCGCTGGACTTCGCGGCCTTTCCGGCCGTGCTGCTGCTGACCACGCTGATGCGGCTGTCGCTGAACGTGGCCTCCACGCGCGTCGTGCTGCTGGAGGGCCACACCGGCCCGGGCGCGGCCGGCGCGGTGATCGAGGCCTTCGGCCACTTCCTGATCGGCGGCAACTTCGCGGTCGGCCTGATCGTGTTCCTGATCCTCGTGGTCATCAACTTCGTGGTGATCACCAAGGGCGCCGAGCGCATCGCCGAGGTCTCGGCCCGCTTCACGCTGGACGCCATGCCCGGCAAGCAGATGGCGGTGGACGCCGACCTGAACGCCGGCCTGATCGACGACAAGGAAGCCAAGCGCCGGCGCCGCGAGGTGGGCGAAGAGGCCGAGTTCTTCGGCTCAATGGACGGCGCCAGCAAGTTCGTGCGCGGCGACGCCGTGGCCGGCATCCTGATCCTGGTCATCAACATTGTGGGGGGCTTTGCCATCGGCATGCTGCAGCACGGCCTGTCGGCCGGCGAGGCGGCCGACAGCTACATCCTGCTGGCCGTCGGCGATGCGCTGGTGGCGCAGATCCCCGGCCTGCTGATCTCGGTGGCCGCGGCCATGGTGGTCTCGCGCGTGGGCAAGGACGAAGACATCGGCGTGCAGATCATCGACCAGCTGTTCAACTCGCCTCGCACGCTGGGCATCACGGCCGGCATCATGGCGCTGCTGGGCCTGATCCCGAACATGCCGCACGTCGTGTTCCTGGGCGCCGCCGCCATCCTGGGCTACGCGGCCTGGGCCATGGCACGCAGGCCCCCCAAGGACGAGGTGGTCGCGCCCCCGCCGCCTGCGCCCGGCGAGGGCGAGGCCAGCTGGGACGACCTGCAGCCGGTGGACCTGCTGGGCCTGGAGCTGGGCTACCGGCTCATCATGCTGGTGGACAAGACGCGCCAGGGCGACCTGCTCAACCGCATCAAGGGCGTGCGCCGCAAGTTCGCGCAGGAGGTGGGCTTCCTGCCGCCGGCCGTGCACGTGCGCGACAACCTGGAGCTCAAGCCCAGCGCCTACCGCATCACGCTGCGCGGCGTGGTCGTGGGCGAGGGCGAGGCCTACCCCGGCATGTACCTGGCGATCAACCCGGGCGGCATCACCACGCCGCTCATCGGCACGGCCACCACCGACCCGGCGTTCGGCCTTCCGGCGCACTGGATCGACGAGCGGCAGAAGGAAGCGGCACAAATGGCCGGCTTTACCGTCGTTGATTCGGAAACCGTGATGGCCACACATCTTTCACACTTGATGCAGGTGCAGGCGGCACGTTTGCTCAGCCGCACCGAGACCCAGCAACTGGTGGAACACGTGACACGCCTGGCCCCGAAGCTCATCGAAGAAGTGGTACCGAAGATGGTGCCCATCGCCACCTTCCAGAAGGTGCTGCAGTTGCTGCTGGAGGAAGCCGTGCACATCCGCGACATCCGCACCATCGTCGAGTCGCTGGCCGAGCATGCCGGCGCCATCAGCGACCCGGCCGAGCTGGCGCGCCGCGTGCGCATCGCGCTGGCCCCGGCCATCGTGCAGCAGATCTACGGCCCGACGCGCGAGCTCAACGTGATCGCCATCGAGCCCGGCCTGGAGCGCCTGCTGGTGCAGGCCCTGGGCAATGCCGCCGGCCCCTCGCTCGACCCCAGCGTGGCCGAGCTGCTGACCAAGAACGCGGCCGATGTCGCCATGCGCCAGGAAGAGCTGGGCGTGCCGGCCTGCCTGCTGGTGCCCGACCAGATCCGCAACGCGATCTCGCGCCTGGTGCGCCGCGTGGCCCCCCGGCTGCAGGTGCTGGGCCACAGCGAGATTCCCGAGACCCATTCCATCCGCATCGGCCCCATCCTGAGAGGTGCATCTTGAACATTCAACGCTTTACCGGCGCGACCTCGCGCGAGGCTCTGGCCAAGGCCAGGATGGCATTCGGCGATGGCACGCTGATCCTGTCCAACCGCCCCACGGCCACCGGCGTGGAAGTGGTCGCGACCGCCGAGGACACGCTGTCGGCGCTGGACGCCCGCCAGGCTCCGGCCGGCGCTGCGCCCCGGCCCCGCGCCCCTGCTGCCGAGCAGGCCACCAACCCCGTGGCCGAGGACGCCGAGCAGCTCGCCATGAGCACGCTGTCGTTCCAGGACTATGTGCGCGAGCGCATGCTGCGCCGCCGCCACGAGGCCCTGGCCGATGCCGGCGAAAGCCTGCCGCTGCGCGCCTCGGCCGCGGCCAAGGCGCTGCCCCAGGCCGCACAGCTGCTGCAGCTGGCCGAGCGCATGCAGCCGCAGGCCATTGCGCCCGCCGCGCCCGCCGAGCCGGCCGCGCCGCGCGTGCAGCACGCCCTGCCCTTCGTGAAGGAAGCGCTGCGCACCCGGCCGGCACCGCTGCCCGCCGCCGCCCCGGCCACGCCCGCCATCTCGAACGAGCTGCAGGCGATGAAGGAGATGATCGAGGAGCGCTTCAACACGCTGACCTGGCTGGGCCAGGCGCGGCAGGACCCGATCCAGTCGAACCTGATGCTCAAGCTGATCCGCGCCGGCTACTCGCCGAACCTGGCGCGTGCGCTGCTGGAACGCCTGCCGCCCGAACACGCGCCCGGTGACGCCGTGCGCTGGGTCATCGAGGTGCTGCAGCGCAACCTGCGCACCGACGAGCTGCAGCAGCCGCTGTACGACCAGGGCGGCGTGTTCGCGCTGGTCGGCGCCACCGGCGTGGGCAAGACCACCACCGCCGCCAAGCTGGCCGCGCACTGCGTGCAGGCCCATGGCGCGGCCAGCGTCGGCCTGGTCACGCTGGACACCTACCGCGTCGGCGCGCACGAGCAGCTGCGCAGCTACGGCCGCATGCTGGGCGTGGTGGCGCACCTGGCGCACGACCGCGCCGCGCTGCAGGACCTGCTGGGCCTGCTGTCCAACAAGAAGATGGTGCTGGTGGACACCACCGGCGTGGCCCCGCGCGACCCGCGCAAGCAGGGCATGCTGGACATGCTGGGCCTGCCCGGCGTGCAGCGCCTGCTGGTGGTCAATGCCGGCGCCCATGGCGACATGCTGGACGACGTGATGGGCTCCTTCAAGACCAGCGGCGTGCAGCAGGCCATCCTGTCCAAGGTCGACGAAGCCGTGAAGCTGGGCCCCTCGTTGGACGCAGCCATCCGCCACCAGCTGCTGCTGCGCGGCGTCTGCAACGGCCAGCGCGTGCCCGAGGACTTCGAGCGCGCCAGCGCCGCCAAGCTGATCGGCGCGTCCATGCGCAGCAACGTGCGCTCGGCCTACGACCCGCAGCCCTCCGACCTCAACTTTTTCTTCTCCTCGGCCGGCAGGTCCAGACAACCCGGAGCGGGCGCCCATGCTTGAGCACATCGCCGGCCAGGGAGCCAGCCTGCGGCAGATCGCCGCGCAGGGCCAGCCCCGCCTGATCACCCTGGTCAGCCAGGGCGACCAGGCCCACGAACAGCCGCTGCTGTGGCAGCTGTGCCAGGCTTTGCAGGGCTACGGCTACCCGCCTGTGGTGCTGGACGGCACGAGCATGGAATCGGCCACGCGGCCGGGCCTGGTCGACCTGATGCAGCACATGCCCTGGGCCGCAATCGGCGCGACCGACGATTCCGAATGGGCCGTGATGCCGGCGGCCGCCGGGCTGCGCGCGCTCGGCCAGGGCTCGGCCCCGCCACTGGCCCGGCTCGGGCAGCTGCTGAACGGCTGCGGCGTGCTGGTGCTGTATGCGCGCGCCGAGCTGCTGATCCCGGTGCTGGCCGGCAGCCAGGCGCAGCCCGTGCTGGCCATCACGCCTGGCCGGCGCGCCATGCTGCGCAGCTACGGCACGCTCAAGCAGTTCCGCATGCAGGCCCAGCTGGTGCCCACGCTGGTCGCGCTGGCCGTCGCACCGTTGCGCAATGCGGAGCAATTGGCCAGAACAGCCGGCCGAAATCTGCAAAAATGCGCCATGACCTTCCTGGGGTGCGAGACCGACATGGTCACCGTGCAGAGCGAGGTGGAGTCGGGGCGGCGCAACGACGACGTGCACCGGCTCGCGCTGCGCCTGCTGGAGGGCGGTGCCGCCCCTTTCGCCCATGCGGGAAAAGGCCTCTGACATGATCCAGAGCGTTGTGTAGGGCACGACAACAACATGTACACCGCCAAAGGCCAGTTCGACCGCGAACACATGATCCGGCAGTACGTTCCGCTGGTGCGTCGGCTCGCCCACCACATGATCGCCAAGCTGCCGCCCAACGTGGAGCTGGACGACCTGATCCAGGTCGGCATGATCGGCCTGTCCGAGGCACTGACGCGCTATGAGGTGGCGCAGGGCGTGCAATTCGAGACCTTCGCCACCCAGCGCATCCGCGGCGCGATGATCGAT
The DNA here is from genome assembly GCF_001422405.1 of Pseudorhodoferax sp. Leaf267. GTDB lineage: Bacteria > Pseudomonadota > Gammaproteobacteria > Burkholderiales > Burkholderiaceae_C > Pseudorhodoferax. The sequence goes on along the minus strand of NZ_LMMV01000023.1, from coordinate 319,688 downwards.
GAGCTGCGCGAGGGCGACTGGATGTCGCGCGGTTCGCGCAAGAGCCAGAAGGACATCGAGCGCGCGCTGCGCAAGGTCGAGCAAAAGCTCGGCCGCAGCCCCAGGGAATCGGAGATCGCCGAGGAGCTGGGCATGACGCTGGCCGACTACCAGGACCTGCTGGGCAAGGTGCGCGGCACGCAGCTGGTCTACCTGGAAGACATGACCGGCGACGACGGCGACGACAGCTTCCTGGACCGGCACACCGGTGACGCTGATGCCGACCCCATGCAGATGCTGCGCGACGCCCGGCTGCGCCAGGCCCTGGTCGACGCCATCAAGTCGCTGCCCGAGCGCGAGCAGTACATCATGAGCATGTACTACGAGAAGGACCTGAACCTCAAGGAGATCGCCGCCGTGCTGGGCATCACCGAGTCGCGCGTGTGCCAGCTGCACAGTCAGTCGGTGGCGCGGCTGCGCGCCAAGATGCGCGCGCACTGACGGACGGTGCCGCGCGGCCAAAACAAAACCCGCCGAAGCGGGTTCTGTTGTCGTGGCGCGGGTCGGACGAACCGTGGCTCAGGCCCTGCGGCGGCGTGCCAGGCCCAGGCCCGCAATCGCCAGCCCGAACAGGGCCAACGATGCCGGTTCGGGCACCTGGTTGGTCGGTGGCACCACCGCGGGCGGCGTGACGGGCGGCACGACCGCGACTGGAACAGACCCCGTGATCAGATCCTGCGCGCCCGAGGCGGTGAGGGTCATCACGAACTGACTCTCCAGTGCGTTCGACCGGCCCAGCACCGCATAGAAGGCGCTGAGCATGGTGGCGGTGGCGGACCGCACACCGGCCGTGGCCCGGAACGCGCCGTTCGAGCTGGACCACGCGCTGGACGTCTCGTACAGGCTTTCCCAAATGCCCAGCTGGATGGCAGCGCCCATCGAACTGTCCGAAGGGTTCAACCAGGCATACGGGTCGTAGTAGCCACGGTCCAGGCTCAGCTTGTAGTTCACGGCGCCCAGAAAATCGAGCGTGCGCGCGGTACCGCCGTCCATGTTCACCGTGTAATTCACCCGCTGGCCGGCCTGGACGGTCTCGTCCAGGTCGTAGCAGTAGGCGTAGAAGTCGCTCGTCGACACGAAGACCGAGGACTGGACGCCGTTGAAACGGGACGCCGTGCCGCTGAAGGTGCCCGCGTCCACCGTACGTTTGCCGCCCGGGTAGGACACCGAGACGTTGCTGTCGAAGCCTTTGTCCGCGCGCTGGTCGAATAGCGGCGAATCAAAGTCGACCCGCACAGTGGCGGCTTGGCTTGCGACGGCGACAGTGAAGAGCACTGCAGCAGAGAGAAGATGTTTGAAGTGTTGCATGGTGCTTCCGTGTATGCACCATGCGTGCCAGACGCATGTGATTTTTTTGCGAGCACAAAATCACAGAGCGCTCTCGGCCTGCCCGCCACTGTCAACAATCGCACTGCTTCGGCTGTCGACGGATTTGACAGCCGCGCGAGCAGGTGGGCTGGCTTACGGTAGGCGAATGTTTCAGGTCGCGGGCGTGACGTAGAGGCGTGCAACCGAGCCGCGGAACGGGCCCTGGCGCCCGGGCGCCGTATAGGTCGCCCGGTGCTGAGGCAGCACGGCGGCCAGGCCGCGCTCGTTGATCACGCTGCGGCGGGCCAGGTTCTCGCGCTGGCGCACCAGGGCATGGGCCACCCGCTGCAGGCGCTCGCGCAGATCGGCATGGGGGGGTGGACCGTCGGCGCGCTGGCTGGCATGGGCCAGCTCGACCATGGCCTGGCGCAGGGCCGTGGCAGCGGTTTCGAAGGAGGGGGCGTCGCCGCGGACCAGCAGATCGGCCATGTCGGCCAGCAGGGTTTCGACGTCGGCGAGGCGGGAATGGAGGCGCTCGTGGTTCACAGCGCGCTCCCGGCGGGCGTCAGCCGTTGGAGACCGGGCCCTTGGGTTGCAGCATTTCCTCGGCATTGGCCAGCATCCGGTCGGCGATCGCCTCGGCGTCGACCTTGTACGTGCCACTGGCAATGGCGGCCTTGATCTCGTCGACCTTGACCTGGTCGATGTCGCCGAAGTCGGCGCGGCGCGAAGTCTCCAGCGTGCGGCTCAGCGTGGAGACCGACACGGAGGGGCCCGCCGCCGGTTTTGCGGCAGCAGATTTCGCCTGGGCGGCGGCTTCCAGCTCCGGCCCGGGCCGTTTCGCCGCCGGAGCCATGGCTCCGGGGGTCGTATCGGGCGATTGGCCTATCTTCATTGCGCTCTCCATGGTCCCTGGGTGCAGGGCATCGTAGCCATGGTTTCGGCAGATGGCGGATCAACTTGAGGGTTCGCATGGAAATTCCCTGGCCCCGGTTCACATGTCGAGCTGGACTGTGCGGGCATCCAGCACCATGCCGGTGAGGATGCGGCCGCTCTCCATGCGCACGCGGGCGACCTGGCCGATCACGCCGGCCGACAGCGCCTGCGCGTCGGAGCTGACGGCAAAGCCCTGGCCCTGGGCCACGACGCGCACCTGTGTGCCGGCCTGGAACGCCACCGGCGGCTTGACCATGGACTGGCGGATGGCCTGGCCCGGCATGTACGAACGCGTGGTGATCTGGCCCACCCACAGTGCCGGGTCGGCCAGCACGGGCGAGCGGTCCTCGGCCCAGTCCACCTCGGCCTGCTCGGCGTCGTCGGCCGTCAGCACCGCGCCCTGGGCCACCTGGCCGCGCAGCACCCAGGCCGGGCCGAAGGCCTTGACCGTGACCGGCAGGAAGACGCTCCAGCGCGCCACGCCGTCCACGCAGCGCAGGCCCAGCCGCGTGCGGCCCCACAGCCGCGTGTTCGGCGGCATGTAGGGCTCGACCTGGGTGCAGGGCGCCAGGCGCAGCCGGCTGTCCAGCGCGCCGACGGCCACTTCCATGCGCAGCGGGCCCTTGGCGTCCTGCGGCAACTGGGCCAGGGCCTGCTCCGCCCATTGCTGGGTGGCCTCGGCGTATTGGGCGGCGGCGGGGACGCTGGCCACCGCAAGGGCCAGCACCGGCAGCCGGCGCAACCAGTGGGCAAGCACCATGGTCATCTCCTGCAAGCGTGAAAGAACAGCCGCAACTGTAGGCAGGCGCAGCGCGCCCGAAGGGCCGAACTGCCCGCCAAACACCGGTTTCATCGCCGCTTCGCGCAGACCCGGCGTTTTTAAGATTCCCAGCACTCCCCGCCCCCGGGCCACCCGTGGGGCGCAACCAATTGCACGAGGTGCCGCACATGCTGGACAAACTCACCGGATCGATGGACTTCCAGGCCCGCGCCCTGCTGCTGCGCTCGGAACGCCAGCGCACGATCGCCAGCAACATCGCCAACGTGGACACGCCCGGATTCGTGGCACGCGACTACAAGTTCGGCGACGCGCTGCAGAACGTGATGCACGGCGACAAGGGCTACAGCGTGTCGACCGAACAGGCGCGCACCAACCGCCAGCACATGGCCTTCTCCCCGATCGGCGAGCTGGGCGGCGGCGCCGGTGGCAGGGCCGACATGGGCTACAGCGTGCAGGCCCAGCCCAACATGGACAACAACACCGTGGACCTGGACCGCGAGCGCGCCAACTTCGTGGACAACACCGTGCGCTACGAAGCCGCGCTGCGCTTCATCAACGGCCAGTCCAAGACCATGCTGGCCGCCATCACGGGCCAGTAAAGGAGAGCTGACATGTCCATGTTCTCGATCTTCGGCGTCTCCGGCAGCGGCATCAGCGCGCAGTCGCAGCGGCTGAACGTGGTGGCCAGCAACCTGGCCAACGTGGACGCCGTGGCCGGCCCGGACGGCGCGGCCTACAAGGCGCGCCAGGTGGTCTTCCAGACCACGCTGATGGGCGCCGACAGCGCCGCCGGCGTGGCCGTGCGCCAGGTCACCGAGAGCGACGCGGCGCCGCGCAAGGTGCTGGACCCGAACCACCCGCTGGCCGACGCGCAGGGCTACGTCACGCATTCCAACGTGAACGCGGTGGAGGAGATGGTCAACATGATCTCGGCCTCGCGCTCCTACCAGAACAACGTGGAAGTCATGAACACCGCCAAGACCCTGCTGCTCAAGACGCTGCAGATGGGCCAGTGAGCCGCACCCGAACCAACGAAAGCACGACATGGCCATCAGCACCGACGTCCTGAACTCCGTCAACGGCACTGCCGCCGGCAGCAGCACCAGCAACAGCACCTCGACCGCGCAGGCGACGCAGGACCGCTTCCTGAAGCTGCTGGTCGCCCAGCTCAACAGCCAGGACCCCATGAACCCCATGGACAACGCGCAGATGACCTCGCAGATCGCGCAGCTCAACACCGTGACCGGCATCGAGACGCTGAACGCCACCGTGACCGGCATGTTGTCGCAGCTGGCCTCGCTGCAGACGCTGCAGGGCGCGACCATGGTCGGGCGCGACGTGCTGGTGCCGGGCTCGCGGGTGGCCGTGGCCGACGGCGTGGGCCGCGGCAGCTTCGACCTGGGCGGCGCGGCCGACGCCGTGAAGGTGGAGATCCGCACGCCCGGCGGCACGCTGGTCGACACGCTGCAGATGGGCAACCTCGCCGCGGGCCGCCAATCCTTCGAATGGGACGCCACCAAATACGCAGGCTCCGAAACCCTGCAATTCAAGGTCACTGCCACCAACAACAACACCGCCGTGACGGCCACAGCGCTCGAACGCGCCAAGGTCGGCTCCGTCAGCAACGAGAACAACACCTTGATGCTGCAACTGGCCGGGCGCGACGCCGTGGCCTACAGCGCCGTCAAGGCCATCCTTTAACCGCCCGCCCCGCCCTCTCAGGAGCTCCCCATGAGTTTTCAACAAGGCCTCTCCGGTCTGAACGCCGCCAGCAAGAACCTGGACGTGATCGGCCACAACATCGCCAATGCCAACACCACCGGCATGAAGGCCTCGCGCGCCGAATTCGCCGAGCTGTACGCGTCCAACCTGGGCTCCTCGGGCGGCGTGAACAGCGGCATCGGCGTGGAAGTCAACGCCGTGTCGCAGCAGTTCACGCAGGGCAACGTCAGCATCACCGGCAACAGCATGGACGTGGCCATCAACGGCAACGGCTTCTTCCAGATCACGCAGCCCAATGGCACGCCGGCCTACACGCGTGACGGCACCTTCAAGATGACCAAGGAAGGCCAGATCGTCACCAGCGATGGCGGCACCCTGATGGGGCTGACGGCCGCGGCCGACGGCACCATCCCCACCGGCGGCGCCGTCGGCCCGCTGGTGCTGCCTGCGGGCGGCGAGATCGAGGCGCAGCTCACGACCAAGATCGACATGCGCTTCAACCTGGACGCATCGGCCCCCGTGGCCACGGGCACGGCGCCCGCCGCCCTGGTGCCGCCGCTGGACACCTATGGCACCTCGGCCATCGCCTACAACTCGCAGGGCACCGAAGTGCCGGTGTCGATGTACTTCACCAAGACCAGCGCCAACACCTGGGACATGTACTACGCCGTGGACGGCGGCACGCCCACGCTGGCCGGCCCGCTGGCCTTCGACAACGACGGCAACCTGTCGTCGCCCTCGCCGGCCAAGTTCACGCCGGCCGGCCTGACGCTGCCCGAGGGCGACGGCGCCACGCGCTCGCCGGCCCTGACGTTCAACCTGGAGCGCGCCACGCAGTTCGGCTCGTCCAAGTTCTCGGTGACCAAGGCCACGACCGACGGCCAGGCGCCGGGCACGCTGACCAAGATCAACATCGACGAGAGCGGCGTGATCCAGGGCGTGTATTCGAACGGCAAGTCGATCGCGGCCGGCCAGATCCAGCTGGCCACGTTCACCAACGTGCAGGGCCTGCAGCCCATCGGCGGCAACCTGTGGGTGGCCACGTCGTCCTCGGGCGCGCCGACCGCCACCGGCGTGCCCGGCACCGGCAACCTGGGCGTGCTGCGCGCCGGCGCGCTGGAAGACTCCAACGTGGACCTGACCAAGGAACTCGTGAACATGATGACCGCGCAGCGCACCTACCAGGCCAACGCGCAGACCATCAAGACGCAGGACCAGCTCATGAACACCCTGCTGAACCTGCGTTGATCCGCCTGAGCCCACAAGGAAGCTGAAGCATGGACCACATCATCTACACCTCGATGACCGGCGCCAATGCCGCTGCGAGCCGGCAGGCGGTGTTGTCCAACAACCTGGCCAACGTCTCGACCAACGGCTTTCGCGCCGAGCTGTCGACCTTCCGCTCGGTGCCGCTGAACGGGCCGGGCTCCAGCAGCCGCGTGTTCGCGCTGGAGACCACGCGCGGCCACTCGGAAACGCCGGGCGCCGTGCAGCGCACGGGCCGCAACCTGGACGCCATGGCGCGCGACAACGCCTGGTTCGCCGTGCAGGGGCTCGATGGCACCGAGGCCTACACGCGCGGCGGCGCCTTCGAGGTCTCCTCCACCGGCACGCTGGTCACGCCGACCGGCCTGCCCGTGCTGTCGGCCGGCGGCGCGCCGATCGACGTGCCGCCCGGCGCGGAGGTCACGCTGGGCTCGGACGGCAGCATCAGCGCCAAGACCGGCAACCTGCCCTCGACCAACCTGGGCCGGCTCAAGCTGGCCACGCCGACCGCGGACAACCCGCTCAAGCGCAGCGACGACGGCCTGTTCCGCACCACGACCGGCGACCCGCTGGAGGCCGACGCCAACGCACGCATGGCGGCCGGCGCGCTGGAGAGCTCCAACGTCAACGCGGTCGAGACCATGGTCGGGATGATCCAGGTCGCGCGCCAGTTCGAGACCCAGATGCGATTGCTGCAACTCGCCGAAGCCGGCGACAAGAGCGCCAGCCAGCTGCTGGGCGTTCAAGGATAAGGACAAGGAACCACCATGATCAATTCGCTCTGGATCTCCAAGACCGGCATGGAAGCCCAGCAGACCCAGCTGGACGTCATCTCGCACAACCTGGCCAACGTGTCGACCACGGGCTACAAGCGCGCCACGGCGGTGTTCGAAGACCTGATCTACCAGAACCTGCGCCAGGTCGGGGCCAACAACACCGAGGCCGAGCAGCTGCCCACCGGCCTGCAGCTGGGCCTGGGCGTGCGCACCGTGGCGACCAGCCGCTCGTATGCGCAGGGCAGCCTGCAGCTCACGAACAACGCCTTCGACGTGGCCATCAACGGCAACGGCTTCTTCAACATCCAGCTGCCCGACGGCACGGTGGGCTACACGCGCGACGGCAGCTTCCAGGTCGACTCGCAGGGCCGCATGGTCACGGCCAACGGCCTGCCCGTGGCCAACGGCGTGACGATTCCGCCGAACGCGCTGTCGGTGAGCATCAGCGAGACCGGCACGGTGTCGGTGGTGCTGCCCAACAACGCCACGCCGCAGACCGTGGGCACGCTGGCCATGTCCAACTTCGTGAACCCGCCCGGCCTGGAGCCGCGCGGCCAGAACATCTTCACCGAGACCGCGGCCTCGGGCCAGCCGCAGGGCGGCACGCCGGGCACCAACGGCCTGGGCATCATGAAGCAGAGCTACCTGGAGACCTCGAACGTGAACGTGGTGCAGGAGCTGGTCACCATGATCCAGACGCAGCGCGCCTACGAGATGAACTCCAAGGCGGTGCAGACCTCCGACCAGATGCTGCAGAAGCTCTCGCAGCTGTAGGAGCGGCCATGACACACACATCCCTGCGGCCCTGGCTGCTGGCCCTGGCCGCGTTCTGGCTGGCCGGCTGCGAGACCTTGCAGCAAACGCCCAAGGTCGAGTTCCCCGACCCGATCACGACCCGGCCCGTGGCGATGGCGCCGCAGGCCCCGCCCGTGGCCACCGGCGGCCTGTACTCCACCGTGCGCTACCGGCCCATGTTCGAAGACCGCAGGCCGCGCCTGGTGGGCGATTCGCTGACGGTGCAGGTGGTGGAGAACATCAATGCCAGCCAGCGTTCCTCGTCCACGGTGGACAAGTCGGGCTCGGTCAGCAGCGGCATCACCGGCTTTCCGTTCCTGGGCTCCAAGCTGCTCGGCAAGCTGGCCGTGGGCGCGGAGTCGGAAAACAGCTTCGAGGGCAGCGGCGGCACGCAGAGCGCCAACACCTTCAGCGGCACCATCACCGTGACCGTGGTCGACGTGCTGCCCAACGGCCATCTGCAGGTCGCCGGCGACAAGCAGATCGGCGTGAACCAGAACGTGGACGTGCTGCGCTTCTCGGGCACGGTGGACCCGCGCGCCGTGCTGCCCGGCAGCGTCGTGCCCTCCACCGCCGTGGCCAACGTGCGCGTGGAATCGCGCGGCCGCGGCCAGCAGCAAGATGCCCAGGTAATTGGCTGGTTGGCGCGGTTCTTTTTGAGCGTTCTGCCGTTCTGAGGCTTCGCACAATCGCGGCAGGCCCTCCACCCCTGACCCACGATTGCACGCCATGCCCCACGCCCTGCGCTTTCTCCTCCCGCTGCTCGCCGCGCTGTCGCTGCTGGCCGCACCGGCGCAGGCCATGCGCATCAAGGAACTGGCCGCCGTGCAAGGCGTGCGCAGCAACCAGCTGACCGGCTACGGCCTGGTCGTGGGCCTGGACGGCACGGGCGACCAGACCACGCAGATGCCCTACACGACGCAGAGCCTGTCGAACTACCTGCAGCAGCAGGGCATCACGCTGCCCGCCGCGGCCGCATCGCAGCTACAGCTCAAGAACGTGGCGGCCGTGCTGATCACCGCCCAGCTGCCGGCCTTCGCCCAGCCCGGCCAGTTCGTCGACGTGACCGTGTCCTCCATGGGCAATGCCAAGTCGCTCAAGGGCGGCACGCTGATCGCCACGCCGCTGCGCGGGGCCGACGGCGAGATCTACGCACTGGCCCAGGGCAGCCTGGTGGTGGCCGGCGCGGGCGCCGCGGCCGGCGGCAGCAAGGTGCAGATCAACCATTTGTCGGCCGGGCGCATCCCGAACGGCGCCCAGGTCGAGCGCAGCGTGCCATCGCCGCTGCAGCAGGGCGACTTCGTGACGCTGGGGCTGGACGCTTCGGACTTCCAGACCGCGCGCCGCGTGGCCGCCGTCATCAACGACCGGCTGGGCCAGGGCCTGGCCCAGGCGCTGGACGGCCGCACGGTGCAGGTGCGCGCCCCGACGAACCCGAACGCACGCGTCAACTTCATCGCCGAGCTGGAGGAGCTGCGCGTGGAGCAGACCGCCCCCTCGGCCAAGGTGGTGATCAACTCGCGCACCGGCTCCATCGTGCTGAACCAGTCGGTGACGCTGGGGCCTTGCGCCATCGCGCACGGCAACCTGTCGGTCAGCATCGCGAGCACGCCGGTCATCAGCCAGCCGGCACCGTTCTCGCAGGGCCAGACCGTGGTCACGCAGCAGTCCGACATCCAGGTCAAGCAGGAGCCCGGCAAGCTGCTGTCGCTGCCGCCGGCGCCGCAACTGGCCGACGTGGTGCGCGCGCTGAACGCGCTGGGCGCCACGCCGCAGGACCTGCTGGCCATCCTGCAGGCCATCAAGGCGGCGGGGGCCCTGAACGCGGAACTGGAGGTGATATGACAGGCTCCCCCCCGTTTCGCGCCCACTGCGTGTGCGCGCATGCCCCCTGCAGGGGGCGCACCCAGCGGCCCGGCAGAGCCGGTTCCGCGGGTGCCACCGAAAGGACGTCGCTCCGCACGCCGATGCAGCTCAACCGTACGGCGGAGTAGCCCCATGTCTCTGTCTCCAACAGCCACGAACAGCAATTCGCTCGCCGCCGATGCGCGTTCGCTGGACGCGCTGAAGGCCACGGCCAACAAGGACGGCGCCGCCGCGATCAAGGAGGCGGCCAAGCAGCTCGAGTCGCTGTTCATGCGCGAGCTGATCAAGAGCATGCGCCAGGCGACGATGAAGTCCGGCATGCTGGACAGCGCCCAGACCGACATGAGCAGCGACCTGCTGGACCAGCAGATGTCCGTGTCCATGTCCGGCCTGCCAGGAGGCCTGTCGGCCGCGATCGAGCGCCAGCTGTCGCGCCAGACGGTGGGCATGGACAACACGCGTGTGCTGCCGGCCGCCAGCGAGAAGGTTTCGCGCGCAGGCGCCACCGGCGCCGGCAAGACCGGCTTCGTGCAGCAGCACCAGGACGCGGCCGCGCGCATCGAGCAGACCAGCGGCATCCCGGCCAGCTTCATGATCGGCCAGGCCGCGCACGAGACCGGCTGGGGCAAGCGAGAGATCAAGCATGCCGACGGCAGCACCTCGTTCAACCTGTTCGGCATCAAGGCCGGCGCAGGCTGGACGGGCAAGGTGGCCGAGGTCACGACCACCGAGTACGTGAACGGCGAGCCGCGCAAGATGAAGGCCAAGTTCCGCGCCTACGATTCCTACGAGGACTCGTTCCGCGACTACGCCAAGCTCATCAACAACAGCCCGCGCTACGAAAAGGCGCGCGCGCAGACCGGCTCGGCCGTGGCCTTCGCGACCGAGCTCAAGCGCGCCGGCTATGCCACCGACCCGGACTACGCGGGCAAGCTGTCGCGCGTGATCAACAGCACGCTGCAGGTGCAGCGCGCCTTGAACGCCTAGGCCATGAGCAACATCCTCAACGTCGGCACGCGCGCGCTGCTGGCCAACCAGGTCGCGCTGCAGACGGCCGGCCACAACATCTCGAACGCCAACACGGTCGGCTATTCGCGCCAGGTCGCGCAGCTGGCCACGGTGGAGGGCCAGTTCAGCGGCAGCGGCTTCATCGGCAAGGGTGTGGACGTGGTGGCGATCGAGCGCGTGTTCGACGCCTACCTGACGCGCCAGGCCACGCTGTCCAAGTCGGTCGCGGCGCAGGACGTGGCCCGCGCGCAGAAGCTGCTGCAGCTGGAGGACGTGTTCGGAACCGGCAAGACCGGCCTGGGCGCATCGGTCAACGAGATGCTCAACGCGTTCACCGACGTGGTCAGCTCGCCCACCGACCTGACGGCACGCACCGTGGTGCTGACGCGCGCCTCGGAGACGGCCACGCGCTTCAACGACGCCGCCACGCAGCTGTCCAACCTGCAAAGCGGGCTGACCGAGGAGCTGCAGAACAGCGTGGACGCGGTCAACACGCTGGCGCGCGGCATCGCCAATGTCAACGCCGAGATCCAGAAGGCTCAGGGCTCGGGCCAGTCGCCCAACGACCTGCTGGACAAGCGCGACAAGCTGGTGAGCGACCTGAACCAGTACGTCCAGACCACCTCGCTGGACAACAACGACGGCACCATCAGCGTGTTCGCCGCGCAGAGCCAGCCCCTGGTGCAGGGCACGCGCGCCGCGCAGCTGGCGATCCAGCCCAACCCGCTGGACCCGACGCGCAGCCAGCTCAACATCACCAACGGCCACGCGGTTGCGGCGCTGCGCGAGGACATGCTGGGCGGTGGCTCCATCAGCGGGCTGATGCGCTTCCAGAACGAGGACCTGGTCGAGGCCGCCAACCTGCTGGGCCGCATGGCGGTGTCGATCACGACCGTGGTGAACGCGCAGCACCAGCTGGGCGTGGACCTGGACGGCAAGCCCGGCGGCAACCTGTTCAGCGCCATCGCGATGCCCGGCGGCGTGGCCGCGGCCAACAACACCGGCACGGCCAGCGTCGGCGTGCGCGTGGCCTCGCCCGCCACGGCGCCCACGCTGCAGGCGTCCGACTACCGCGTGGTGTTCACCTCGCCGACCACCTTCACGGTGGAGCGCCTGTCGGACAACAGCTTCCCGGCCGTGGACGCCGGACCGCCGCCCACGGTGGACGGCCTGGCGATCGACGTGACGGGCACGGCCGCCACGGGCGACATGTTCCTGCTGCGCCCGTTCAGCAACGCGGCGGCCGGCATCAACACGATGTTCGCCTCGCCGCGTGCGCTGGCCGTGGCCAGCCCGGTGCAGGCCGCCATGGGCACGACCAACACCGGCGGCCTGACGGTGGCCAGCCTGCGCGCCAGCGCTGTGCCGGTGCCGGCCAACGTGACCATCACCTTCGTGACCTCCACGAGCTACACGCGCTCGGACGACCCGACCGCCACGCCGATCGCCTACAGCCCCGGCGACACCATCACGCACAGCGGCGCCACGCCGCCGGACTGGATGCTCAAGCTCAACGGCGCGGCCCAGCCCGGCGACACGGTGACCGTGGGGCCGATCAATCCGGCGTTCGCGCCGCTGGACGCCGGGAACGCGCAGGCGCTGATGGAGCTGCGCGACATGAAGCTGTTCGACCAGGCACCGATGTCGGACGGCTACGCGTCGCTGATCTCGCAGATCGGCGTGCGCGCGCAAAGCGCGCAGTACGGCGCCGAGGTCTCGCAGTCCATCGCCGACAGCCTGGAGGCGCAGCGCAGCGGCGTTTCCGGCGTGAACCTGGACGAGGAGGCCGCCAAGCTGATCCAGTACCAGCAGGCCTACCAGGCCTCGGCCAAGATGATCCAGGTCGCACAATCGATTTTCGACAGCCTGATTGCCACGATCACCGCATGACGCCGCGCCGCAGCCAGCGCCACGCATGCGCGCCCGACGCACAACGGAGCACCTGAGATGGCCAATACCTTCACCCGCCTGGGGACCGCCAACACCTACGACAACGCGATCCGCACCTTGCAGGCGCGGCAGAACCAGCTGGCCGACCTGCAGGCCAAGCTGACCGAGGGCAAGCGCGTGACGCGGGCCAGCGACGACCCGACCTCGGCCGCGCAGGCCGAGCGCGCGCAGATGCGTATCGCGCGCATCGCGGTGGAGCAGCGCGCGCTGGAGGTGCAAAAGAGCGCGATCTCGCTGGGCGAGTCCACGCTGGGCGATTCGACGCAGATCCTGCAGCAGTTCCGCGACCTGCTGGTGCAGGCCGGCAATGGCGCCAACAGCCCGACCGAGCGCGAAACCATCGCCAAGCAGCTGGTGGGCCTGCGCGAGGAGCTGGTGAGCCTGGCGAACCGCAAGGACGCCAACGGCATGCCGCTGTTCCACGGCCTGGGCAGCACCTCGGCCCCCTTTGAGACCAGCGCGGACGGCACGCCGCCCGACCCCGACTACAGCTTCAACGGCCTGGCCGGGCAGCTGGCGGGCAGCCAGGTCGCGATCCCGCTCACGCTGGACGGCCGCGCCACCTGGATGGACGTGCCCGAGGGCAACGGCGTGTTCCAGGTGAGCCTGGGCGCCGGCAACCAGGGCCAGGCCTACACCGACATCGGCGTGGTCAAGGACGCCAGCCTGATGGCCAGCGCCGGCACCGACTTCACGCTGCAGTTCGCCGTGGACGCCACGACGGGCGCCACGACCTACACCGTGACGAACAACCAGCCACCGGCCACGACCAGCCCGGCCCAGGCCTACACGCCGGGCCAGTCGGTCACGATGGGCGGCATCTCGGTGGTCGTCAAGGGCGTGCCGAAGAATGGCGACACGCTGGAGGTGAACCCTACCGTGCCCGCCGATCGGCCCAGCGTGTTCGGTGTGCTGGACCGGGCCATCGCCGGCCTGTATGCACCGGGCAGCACGACCAAGGGCGCCAGCAGCACCGACGCCAGCTTCAACCATACGCTGGCCATCTCGCTGGCGCAGGTGGACACGAGCCTGGAGCGCATCGGCGCCGTGCGCGGCCAGGCCGGCGACCTGCTGAACCGCGCCGACCGCATCAGCGATACCCAGGAAGAACGCTCGGTGCAGTCCGAATCCGACCGCTCGCGCGCGGAGGACATGGATATGATCAAAGGCCTCTCGGACTTCAAGAACCAGGAGACCGGCTACCAGGCTGCGCTGCAGACCTACGCGTCGATCCAGAAAATGTCCTTGTTCGACTTCATTCGCTAGCCACGCAAGACATGACGCAATCGGTTCTCGGCAGCATCACCCTGGGCTACCGCCCGTTCTGGAACAAGCTGCGCGAGCTGGCGGGCGTCCAGCTGTTCATCGAAGCGGCCCAGGGCGGCGCGATCGATGCCGTGCACCTGGTGGCGGCGCTGGAAGAGCTCTCCACCATGGACACGCCGCAGCTGCTGCTGTCCATGCACAACCGCCGGCTGCTGTCCGACATGCTGGCCCACGCGCCGGCCGGCGACTACTGGATCGAGGTGCGCAACGAGTGGCTCAGCGAGCCCGACATCGCCGAGCGCGCCCAGCTGGCACACGCGCGCGGCGTCACGCTGGTCTGGCGCGGTGCGCTGGAGGACTGGCCGAACGCCACGCTGCAGCACTGCTTCGCGCTGCGGCTGCTGCACCTGTCGCCGCAAAGCGCCGTGGCGGCCCTGCAGGCGGCCAGTGCGATGCCGGGCGCGACCAGCCCGGTGCTCGGCGGCCAGCTGTACGAGGGCATCGTCAGCCGCGCCCTGGCCCAGCACTGCCTGGACCAGCGCGACGCGCTGGCCTTGGTCGGCTGGCCCGAGGAGGACGTGCTGCACGCCCACCGCCACCTGCCCGTGCCGCCGGACCACCCGCTGATCCTGCGCGTGGCCAAGGCCGTGGACGCCGACCAGTCGATGGAAAAGATCGAGGCCATCGTGCGCGAGGAGCCGGTGCTGGCCTACCGCTTCCTGTCGTTCACGAACTCGGCCTCCATGGGCCTGCGCACCGGCATCGAGTCGGTGCGGCACGGCCTGATGATGCTGGGCTACAGCGCGCTGGGCCGCTGGCTGGCCGACCAGTTGCCCCATGCCGCGACCGACCCCGACCTGCGGCCCGTGAAGACCCAGATGGTCCTGCGCGCGCGGCTGACCGAGCATCTGCTGGACGCCGGCTCCGAGGACGGCCTGCGCCGCGAGGTCTACCTGTGCGGCCTGTTCGCCGAGCTGGACAGCCTGCTGCACGAGCCACTGGGCGTGGCGCTGAACCGCCTGCCGCTTTCCGACCGCATCTACGCCGCGACCGTCAAGCGCACCGGCCCGTACGCCCCCGCCCTGCAGGTCTCGCGCGCGCTGGAGGGCGACGACACCAAGACGCTGCGCACCGTGTGCCGCTCGCACGGGATGGCTGTGGAAGAGGTGAACCGCCAGCTGCTGCGCACGCTGGTTGCGGCGCGGCGCTAGCCGCGCGGCGGCTCAGTACGCCAGCACCTGGGCGCGCGTGCGGCTCGCGCCCTGCAGACGGTTGCCCTGCACGTCCACCGTGCGATCGCCAGGCGCCACCCACAGGTACACGCCGCCCTCGGGCCGGTCGTCGACCAGCTGGTTGTCATGCAGCACGAGTTCGTTGCGCGCCCACCGATAGCCCTCGGCGCCGAACGACACCATGGTCTCGTTCTCGGTGCGCGGCCCCTGGCGCAGCAGGTTGTGCGTGACGCGGGCAACGCCCCCGCTCGGGAACTCCAGCTCGTAGCTGGCGCTGCCCGTGTCGCTGTCGACCAGCAGGTTGCGGTGGATCTCGTTGATGGCCGCGCGGCTCTTGAGCAGGTGGCCGACGCGCGCGTCGCGGAACTGGCTGTCCGTCACGCGCAGCTGGCCGATGGTGCCCACGTACAGGTTGTGGCTCTGGCCGTCGCCCGCGCCGTTGCCCTGGAACAGGCTGCGCTCGATCACCAGCTCGGCCTGCGGGTCGCCGGCGGTCAGGATGCCGTTCTCGTTGTCGACGAAGCTGCAGTCGACCACCTGCAGGCGGCCGGACTCGAAACGGATGCCGGCGCCGTTGCGCCAGGGCGCGCGCGCACCGCTGAAGTCGAAGCCCTCGACGCGGATGTCGCCGCCGCGCACGACCCAGAGCGCCTTGCCCTCGGCGATGGCGCCGTCGGCGATCAGCCGCACGCGGCCGCCGACCGCGCGCAACACGAGCCGCTGCTGCGCCCAGATGGCGACGTCGGCCCGGTACTCGCCGGCCTGGACCTCGACCGTGTCGCCCTCGCGCGCGGCCTGCGCCGCCTGCGCGATGCTGGCGTAGCCACGGCCGGGGCCGACCTGCAGCGTGGCCGCCTGCGCCGCGCCGATCAGCAGCGCGGCCGCCAGCGCCAGCCCATGTCTGCGCCGCGGCCTGCGTGCGCTCACCGCAGCGCGCCCCGCGCGTCGACGGGCAGCAGCTCGGCCACCTGGCCGTGCACGAGGCCGCCGCGCACGCCGACCATGGCGTCGTGCAGGTTCACCGTGGGGTCGCAATGCCCGGGGATGAGCCACACCGTGTCGCCCAGCGCGGGCAGGGCCTGGCCGTCGTCCGCGTGCAGCAGGCCATGCTCGTCGCCGCCGTTGGCATAACGCCAGGGCACACCGCCATCGGGCCGTGCGACCTGCGGCAGGCCCGAATCGATGGCGTGGCTCTTGTGGCCGGCGTCGCAGACCGCGTGGCGGGCGCTGGCGCTGATGACCTGCGACTTCACGAACAGCGCGTGCTCGAAGCGCGGCTGGGCCGCGTCGGCCTCGTTGGCCGCGTAGTCGGCGTCCATGAACAGGAACGAGCCGCTCTGCAGCTCGCCGTAGACGCCGCTGGCAGCCTCGTTGGCCATGCTGCCCGTGCCGGCGCCGGTGA
This sequence comes from Pseudorhodoferax sp. Leaf267, assembly GCF_001422405.1. Lineage (GTDB taxonomy): Bacteria > Pseudomonadota > Gammaproteobacteria > Burkholderiales > Burkholderiaceae_C > Pseudorhodoferax. Next base: position 303,341 of record NZ_LMMV01000023.1, on the reverse strand, counting down.
CCAGCGGCACGGGCAGGCCGATGTCGGCGAAGGCCTGGTGCGTATCGCGCACCAGCTGCAGCACGGCCGCGATGGCGCTGCGGCGCTCGTCGGCGCTGCGCAGGTGCTGGGCGCGGCCGTGGTAGGCCTGCAGGCCGGCCAAGCGCAAGGCGGGCGAGCGCGCGATGCGTTGCGCCAGCGTGGCCGCATTGGGGCCCGGCGCCACGCCGCAGCGGCCCTGGCCCACGTCGATCTCCACGAAGACGTCGATGGCATCGGTGCGGCCGGCCAGCGCCTGGGTGAGCCGGTCCACGCCCAGCGCACTGTCCACCGCGATGGCGAGACGCCCGCCGCGCAGCTGCAGCGTGTGCGCCAGCGCCGCCACGCGCGCCAGCTTGGCCGGTGCGATGACCTCGTTGCTGATGTACAGGTCGGGCACGCCACCCGCGGCCAGCGCCTCGGCCTCGGCCGTCTTCTGCACGCAGGCGCCGACGGCGCCTGCGGCCATCAGGCGCTGCGCCAGGGCTGCGCTCTTGTGCATCTTGGCGTGCGGGCGCCAGCGCACGCCGTGCTGGTGCGCGAACGCGGCCATGCGCGCGATGTTGCGGTCCATGGCGTCCAGGTCGATGACCAGGGCCGGGGTGTCGATGGCGTCGACCGCGTCGCCCGGCTTGGCGGCTGCCGTCATGCGGTCGTCTCGTCGAGTGCCGCGTCGTCCAGGTGGCCGGTGTCGGCCCAGCCGACCAGCGTCAGGCCGTCGGGCGTCCACAGCAGGCGGTTGATCGCGGCATTGCCGAGCGCCCAGGTGCGCGGCGCCTGCAGCTCCTGCCCCGTGGCGGCGCGGTACAGCACGTCCATCACGCCGCCATGGCCCACGACCACGATCTGCTCGCCGGGGTGTCCGGCTGCCAGCCGGTTCAAGGTGCCCACGATGCGTTCGCGAAAGCGCAGCAGCGACTCGCCGCCCTCGGGCTCGAAGGCCGGGTCGCGCTTGCGCCAGCGCAGGGCCTGATCGGGCCAGTCCGTCTCGATCTCGGCGAAGGTGCGGCCCTCGAAGATGCCGAAGGCGCGCTCGCGCAGGCCGACGTCGCTGACCACGGCCAGGCCGGCCGAGTCGGCCACGGCCTGTGCGGTCTGGTGCGCGCGCCCCAGGTCGCTGGCATAGACGCAGGCGATGGCTTCGTGTGCCAGCGCCGCGCCCAGGCGCCGGGCCTGCCAGCGGCCGGTGTCGTTCAGCGGGATGTCCAGGTGGCCCTGGATGCGGGTGTCCACGTTCCAGGCGGTTTCGCCGTGGCGGATGGCGATGATGCGGGTGGCGTTCATGCGCAAATTCTAGGAGGGCTGCCGGGCTCGGCCAGACGGGATCGGCGCATCCCATTCCTGGGGACAGCCGCCCCAGGCGCTGGGTAGAGGCAGCGTCGCCTTGCGGATCGACCATCGGTGCACCGAAACGCGACAGGAGAGACGCCATGCTGACCCTCGACCCTTTGTTCGCCACCGGCACCGCCGCCGACGCGGCCTCGCCCCACGGCCCAACCGCAAGGCACGTGACGCAGGCACCGCCGACACGCCCCGTGGCATCCGGCTTGGCGCCCGGCGCCTTCGCACACGGGCCGCTCCCGCAATGTCATCGGCCGTGCCGGTTGGGAGAGTGACGAAGAACCCTCTGACCACATTGCAGGCGCTGTCCGACCTTCCCGCCCCGCTGCAGCGCTCCGGCACATTGGCAGACGCAGCAAGTGGCGGCGCTCTTGCACGGTGATGGAGCTGTGCCTGCCTTGGCCGCCGGGCGACGCGACAGCCCCGCCGACAAGCGCATCGTGAACGGGCCCCGAATCAGTTGGCAGCGCAGGCACGCGCACGTGCCGCCGGCGACAGCAACGCGGCCAGCAATGCCGCCACGTCGCGCTTCATGGTGGCGATCGCCTTCTTGTCGCCAGACAGGTGCTTGAGCAGCGCCTGCTGGAACACGCCATCGATCGTGGCGTAGGCCAGCGCGGGGCTGGGCAGGCCCTCGCTTACGCCGGCCAGCTGGGCCAGGCGGGCGACGACGTTCCAGATCATCTTTTCGAGGCTTTTGTCGATGACGGCCACGTCGCCCTGGAACGCGGCCTCGAACATGGCCTGCGCGCGCAGGTCGTACCACAGGCGGTGCAAAGGGGCCTCGTCGCGCAGGGTCTCGCCCAGCGTGTCGAGAAAGCCCTTGAGCAACCGGTCGTGGTCCTGCGCCTGGTCGACCACGCTGTCGTAGCGCGTGACGCAGCGCGCCTTGTACTGGCGCACGCTGCACAGAATCAGGTCGGTCTTGTCGCTGAAGTAGTAGTGCAGCACACCGTGCGAGAAGGCCGAGTTCTGCGCGATCTCGCGCAGGCTGGTGCGCGCGTAGCCCAGCGTGGCGAGTGTCTGCAACGTGGCCTCGCCGAGTTCGGCGCGGCGCTGTTCGAACTTCTCGGGCGTGGGCGTGGTGGGGGTGCGCATGGGCCAACAAAGATAGCACAGGCCGTGTAAACCCCATAGTTTGGACACTTGCCCAGTTTTATTCTGACAAGTGTCAAGACAAGAAGGAGACGAGATGACGAGCTACAACCTGCAGGGCCGCCGCGCCCTGGTCACGGGCGGTGCGCAAGGCCTGGGGGCGGGCATGGCGCAGGCGCTGGCCAGGGCCGGCGCGGCCGTGATGATCGGCGACCTGCAAGACGGCCCCGGCCGCGACATGGCCGGCAGCATCAGCGCAGCCGGCGGCAAGGCCGGCTTCGTGCACATGGACGTGACGCAGGAGGCCGACTGGGCGCACGCGGTGCAGGCCACGGTGGCCGAGCTCGGCGGCTTCGACATCCTCGTCAACAACGCCGGCATCGAGATCACCTCGCTCATCGCCGATGTCCAGGCCGACAGCCTGCGCAGGATGTTCGACGTGAACGTGGTCGGCACGCTGATCGGCATGAAGCACGCGTTCCACGCCATGCGCCCGGGCGGTGAAGCCGGCAAGGGCGGCGCCATCGTCAACATCGCGTCGGTCGCCGCCACCATCGCGTTCCCGGCGATCGCGGGCTACTCGGCCACCAAGTCGGCCGTGGACCGCGCCACGCGCGTGGCCGCCATGGAGGCCGGCAAGCTGGGCTACGGCGTGCGCGTGAACTGCGTCTACCCCGGCCTGGTGCCCACGCAGATGGGCGCCAAGCTGGCGGCCGACGTCGTGGCGGCCGGGCTGTTCCCCTCCGTCGAGGGCGCCATCGGTGCCATCGTCGACCAGACCCCGCTGGGCCGCCTGGGTGAAGTGGCCGACATGGCCGACGCCGTGGTCTTTCTGTGTTCGGACGCCTCGCGCTTCATCACCGGCATCGGCCTGCCGGTCGATGGCGGCATGGGCATGTAGACCTTTCCCAAGGAACCAATATGAGCAACACCAAGAAGCCCGTCATCGTCTACGGCGCGAGCGGCTACACCGGCCGGCTGATCTGCGAGTACCTGCGCGAGCTGGGCCTGTCCTTCATCGCCGCCGGCCGCAGCCAGGACAAGCTGGACGAGGCGATGCGATCGTTCGTGCCAGGCATCGAGACGGCGGACTACGAAATCGTCGAGGTTGCGCACGACACCGAGGCGCTCACGGCGCTGTTCAAGGGCGCCTCCGTGGTGCTGAACACGGTCGGCCCGTTCGCCAAGTTCGGCCCCGAGGTCGTGCAGGCCTGCCTGGCCGCCGGCTGCCACTACACCGACACCACCGGCGAGCAGGACTGGCTGATCACGCTCGACCAGGAGTTCGGCGCCCGGTTCGCCAAGGCCGGCCTGCTGCTGTCGCCCGGCCTGGCGCAGATGTACACCACGGGCGAGATCGCGGCCCAGCTGTGCCTGGAAACGCCGGGCCTGGACACGCTGGATATTGCGGTCTTCTGGGGTGGCAGCCCGACCATCGCGTCCACGCAGACCATCCTGGTCAACGCCGCCACCTCCAAGGCCTTCCACCTCCAGCAGAACCAGTACGTCGAATGGCAGCCCGATGCCGGCCTGTACCAGCTGGCCATCCCCGGCCAGCACGAGATGGCGCTGGCCCTGCCTTGGGGCGGCACTTCGCACCCAGTGTGGTTCAAGCGCGATCCGCGCGTGGCCAACGTGAAGGTGCTGGGTGGCGTGTTCAACAAGCCGCTGATGCTGGGCGTGCCCAAGATCGTCGAGGCCGCGCTGAAGGCCACCGAAGGCATGAACGCAGAGGACCGCTACGCCGCACTGTCGAAGACCGCAGCCGGCGTCATGAACACCATGCCGCCGCGCGAGAACCCGCGCATCAACAAGTCGGTCGACTCCGTGCACGCCAGCGGGCCGCTGGGCCGCGCGCACTGCGTGATCTACGGCAACTGCAACTACAAGCAGACCGGGCTGCTGCAGGCTTTCGCCGCGTCATGGTTGCTGCAGCAGCCGCCCAAGCGCGTGGGCTTCGCGTCGGGCTGCCAGGCCTTTGGCCACCACGAGCTGCTGGGCGCGCTGCGCAGCTTCGGGCTGGTGCAGCCGCCGATCATGACGGTCCACGTCTGAGGCCCGCATGCAGCTCGTCGACTACCTCGACAAGGGCGCCCAACTGGGTGCGGACGCGCCCTGCTTCACGATGAACGGGCAGGACTGGAGCTACGCCCAGGTCCAGCGCCTGAGCCACAAGGTCGGCCGTGGCCTGCAGCGGGCCGGCGTGGCGCCGGGCGAGAAGGTGGCCGTGCTGTCCAGCAACGACGCGACGGCCTTTGGCTGCGTGTTCGGCATCTCGCGTGCGGCCGCAGTCTGGTGCCCGATCAACCCGCGCAACGAGACGTCGGAAAACCTCTGGGTGCTGCAGAACTTCGATTGCGTGGCGCTGCTGTTCCACAGCAACTACGCGCCCATGGTGCAGGCCATGCGCGCCGAATTGCCGGGTTTGAAGGCGCTGGTGTGCATCGACAAGCGCCTGGACTTCGCGCCCTCGCTGGCCGACTGGCTGGAGGGCACGAGCGATGCGCCGCTGCACGTGGCGCCGGCCGGCGACCTCGTGATGCTGCCCGGCACTGGCGGCACCACGGGCCAGCCCAAGGGCGTGATGCTGTCGGGCCGCAACCTGGAGGCCATGACGGCGCTGACGCTGATGGGCTACCCCTTCGACGGCCGGCCCACCTACCTGGCGCTGGCACCGCTCACCCATGCGGCCGGCGTGCTGTGCCTGCCCATCATGGCGCTGGGCGGGCGCGTGGTCATCCTGCCCAAGCCCGACCTGGACGCCTTCCTGCGGGCCGTCGCACAGTACCGCGTGACCCACACCTTCCTGCCGCCCACGCTGATCTACATGCTGCTGCAGCACCCGGCGCTGGACAGCACGCCGCGCGATTCGCTGCAGTGCTTCTGGTACGGCGCGGCGCCCATGTCGGCGGCGCGGCTGGAAGAAGCCCTGCAGCGCATCGGCCCCGTGATGGCGCAACTCTTCGGGCAGACCGAGGCGCCGATGATGGTCTCGATGATGGCGCCGCGCGACCATTTCCATGCCGACGGCTCGGTGGCGCGCGAGCGGCTGTCGTCCGCCGGCAAGCCCGGCCCCCTGGTGCAGGTCGGCATCATGGACGGCGAAGGCCGGCTGCTTGCGAACGGCGAGGTGGGCGAGATCGTCGTGCGCGGCTCGCTGGTCATGATGGGCTACTACAAGAACCCCGATGCCACGGCCGAGGTCGGCCAGCATGGCTGGCACCACACGGGCGACATCGGCCGGCTGTCGCCGGACGGGTATTTGTACATCGTCGACCGCGCCAAGGACATGATCATCAGCGGCGGCTTCAACGTGTACTCGGCCGAGGTCGAACAGGCGCTGCTGCAGCACCCTGCCATCCAGGACAGCGCCGTGATCGGCCTGCCCGACGACAAATGGGGCGAGCGCGTGGTGGCCGTACTGCAGCTCGCGCCCGGCCAGTCGCTGAGCCCCGAGGACGCGCAGGCCTTCGTGAAGGCGCGGCTGGGCAGCGTGAAGGCGCCCAAGCAGGTCGAAGTCTGGCCCGACCTGCCGCGCTCCAAGGTGGGCAAGGTGCTCAAGAAGGAGGTGCGCGCCACCCTGCTGGCGCGCCAGACACCATGACAAACGACGTGTACGTGGCAGGCGTGGGCATGGTGCCCTTCGTCAAGCCCGGCGCCAACGCGCCCTACCCCGTGATGGCCGAGCAGGCCGCGCGCGACGCGCTGGCCGATGCCGGCATCGGCTACGACCATGTGCAGCAGGCCTACGCCGGCTATGTCTACGGCGACTCCACCAGCGGCCAGAAGGCACTGTACCGGCTGGGCATGCACGGCATTCCGATCTTCAACGTCAACAACAACTGCGCCACCGGCTCCACGGCGCTGTTCCTCGCGCGCCAGGCGATTGCCAGCGGCGCAGTGGAATGCGCGCTGGTGCTGGGCTTCGAGCACATGTTGCCGGGCGCCCTGGGCGTGGTGTTCGACGACCGGCCCAGCCCGTTCGAGGACTTCGACCGCCAAGCCGATGCGCTGGTCGGCATGGCCGAGCTGCCGCTGGCGCTGCGCTACTTCGGCGGCGCCGGCCTGGCCCACATGCGCAAGCACGGCACGCCGTTGCAGGCCTTTGCCGCCATCCGCGCCAAGGCCAGCCGGCACGCGGCCCAGAACCCGCTGGCGTTGCTGCGCAAGGAGCTCACGACCGGAGACGTGATGGCAGCGCCCGTGCTGTGGCCCGAGGTCATGACGCGGCTCATGGCCTGCCCGCCCACCTGCGGCGCGGCGGCTGCGCTGCTGGTGTCCGAGGGCTACGCCAAGTGCCACGGCCTGTCGCGCGCGGTGCGCATCCGCGCGCAGGCCATGACCACCGACCGGCCCGAGGCCTTGACCAGCGGCGACATGATGCAGGTCGTAGGCTACGGCATGAGCCGCGAGGCGGCGCAGATGGTGTACGAGCAGGCGGGCGTCGGCCCGCACGACCTGGACGCGGTGGAACTGCACGATTGCTTCGCGCACAACGAGCTCATCAGCTACGAGGCGCTGGGCCTGTGCGGCGAAGGCAAAGCTGCGGCCTTCATCGCGGCCGGCGACAACACCTATGGCGGGCGCGTGGTGACCAACCCCTCGGGCGGCCTGCTGTCCAAGGGCCACCCGCTGGGCGCGACCGGCCTGGCCCAGTGCTACGAGCTCACGCACCAGCTGCGCGGCACGGCCGAGGCGCGCCAGGTGGAGCGCGCGCGGCTCGCGCTGGCGCACAACCTGGGCCTGGGCGGGGCCTGCGTCGTGACCTTGTACGAGGCCATGCACTGAGTTGCACGGGGCTATGCTTGCCCACATGGACAGCATCCCCCGCATCAACATCTCGGCCCTGGCCAGCGAGGACCTGCCGGCGCGCCAGGCTGTCGCGCAACAGATCGGCCAAGCCTGCCGCGGCACCGGCTTCTTCGCCATCACGGGCCACGGCGTGCCGGCCGCCTGCATGGCCGGCGCCTTCGCCGCTGCGCACGCCTTGTTCGCATTGCCGGCCGCGGCCAAGCGCGACCTGGCCATCGCGCGGCACGGCCACAACCGCGGCTATGTGGGCCTGGGCGTCGAAGCGCTGGACGAGACCACGGCGCCCGACCTCAAGGAAGCCTACAACCTGATCTGGACCGACGAGGCCGAGCGCCCGCCCAACATCTGGCCGCCGATCGCCGGCTGGCGCGCGCCGGCGCAGGCGTATTTCGACGCCGTGCTGGCGGTCGGCCAGCGGCTGCACCGCGCGTTTGCTCTGGACCTGGGCCTGCCCGAGACCTTCTTCGACGACAAGCTGGACCGGCCCCAGGCTGCGCTGCGCCTGCTGCACTACCCCGTGCGTTTTGGCACCGACGCGCCTGCCGGCCAGGCGGGTGCCGGCGCCCACACGGACTACGGCAACGTGACGCTGCTGGCCACGGACGGCGTGGCCGGCCTGCAGGTGCGCCGGCGCGATGGGCAATGGATCGACGCGCCGGCCGTGCCGGGAGGCTTCATCTGCAACATCGGCGACTGTTTGATGCGCTGGTCCAACGACGTGTACGTTTCCACGCCGCACCGCGTGCTGGCGCCCATGCAGGAGCGTTATTCGATCGCGTTCTTCCTGGACCCGAACCCGGAGGCGCTGGTCAGCGCGATCCCGAGCTGCGTGCCGGCCGGCGAGGCGCCGCGGCATGCGCCGGTCACGGCGGCGGCCTACCTGCAGCAGCGCTTCGCCGCGACCTACGCGCGTTGAGCCCTACTGCTGCGCCTTGGGCAGCTCGATGTTCACGCGCCGCACACCGGCCGGCGGCTGCGGAAAGCTGCTGAGCGCCGCGTCGAACATGGGCGCGAGCAGAGCCGGGTCGTCAGGCCAGCGCGACTCGTGCACGGCGCGCGTCTCGTAGACGACCTCCTGGTTGGCCAGGTTGCGGATGATCACGCTGACTTCGCGCTGCGCATAGCTGCGGTCCCACATGTCGTAGCGGTAGCCCCAGGCCGGCCCCCAGGCCCCGCCGTAGAAACCGCCACCGTAGAAGCCCCCGCCGTAGAAGCGCCGGCCGTAGGGACCCCAGGGGCCGAAGCGGCTGTACATCCACGGGTCGACGACCTGCGTGCTGCTGAGCACGGTGCTGTCGATCAACACGCTGTAACGGGCAGCACCGTCGTTGCGCACCATGCCGGCCTTGGCCAGCGCCGGCTCGGCCGCGGCTTCGAGCCGCGCCTGCCCGCCCGGCGCCGATTGCTGCGACGGCAGCCGCTCGAACCGGTAGGTGGCCGGCGTCGGCACGGTCTGCAGGGCCGAGAAGGTCTGCACCTGGTTGTCGACGACGTAACTGGTCGCACAGCCCGACAGCAGCACGGCTGCAGCCATGGCCGCGAGGGTGGAAATCCGCATCTCAATCCGCATGGCAACCTTCCTCAAAAGGCACCGCTGCGGCTCAGAGCCGGACGATCTGCATCAGCGGTGCGACAGGGGCCGCGATGTCCTCGGCGTCGAACGCCTTGTCGCCGTCGGGATCGGGCACCCCCGTGGTCTTCAGACCCTTGAAGTCGTAACGGGTTCCGTCCAGCAGGTGCGACGGCACGACATTCTGCAAAGCCGTGAACATGTTTTCCACGCGGCCCGGGTGCTTCTTCTCCCACTCCTGCAGCATGGACGCGACCTGCTTGCGCTGCAGGTTCTCCTGGCTGCCGCACAGCGTGCACGGGATGATGGGGAACGCGCGGTGCGCGGCCCAGCGGACGAGGTCGCGCTCGGGCACATAGGCCAGCGGGCGGATCACGATGTGGCGCCCGTCGTCGCTCACCAGCTTGGGGGGCATGCTCTTGAGCTTGGCGGCGAAGAACATGTTGAGCAGCAGCGTCTGCAGGATGTCGTCGCGGTGGTGGCCAAGCGCGATCTTGGTGGCGCCGAGCTCGTCGGCCACGCGGTACAGAATGCCGCGCCGCAGCCGGCTGCACAGGCCGCAGGTGGTCTTGCCCTCGGGGATCACGCGCTTGACGATGCTGTAGGTGTCCTGCTCCTCGATGTGGAAGGGCACGCCCGTGCTGCGCAGGTACTCGGGCAGCACATGCTCGGGAAAGCCGGGCTGCTTCTGGTCCAGGTTGACCGCGACGATGTCGAAGCTGATGGGCGCGCGCGCGCGCAGCTTGAGCAGGATGTCCAGCATGGCATAGCTGTCCTTGCCGCCGGACATGCAGACCATGACCTTGTCGCCCTGCTCCACCATGTTGTAGTCCACGATGGCCTGGCCCATGAGACGGCACAGGCGCTTTTCCAGCTTGTGGGTTTCGCGTTCGATCTTGAAGCTATCGCCGACAGGCGAGGGAACGGCGGTGGCGGGGGCGTCTTCAGTCCAGGCGGCAGTCATACAGATCCTTGGGGCAAGAGCGGGATTTTCCGCCAAGCCGGCATGGGGGCGCCGCGCGGGGCTTTTCAGCAGCTCACCACTGGCCGGCCTCGACCCGGATCGCCACTTCGCAGTCGTCGAAGATCTCCAGCTTGGCGATCTGCACGCGCACCCCCAGCACGCCGGGCAGCAGCAGCAGCCGCTGGGCCAGCTTGCCGATCAGGCTTTCCAGCAGGTTCACATGCTCGGCCGTGCACTCGTCGATGATGATCTGGCGCACCTTGCGGTAGTCCAGCACGTGGGTGATGTCGTCGTCGCGCGGGCGCAGCGGCTGGGTGCCCAGGTTCAGCTCGGCGTCGACCTGGATCGGCTGGGGCGTGGTCAGCTCCGTGTCCAGGATGCCCAGGTTGGCATCGAAGCGCAGCCCGGTCAGGTGCAGGGTCTGGGTGCCGGCGGTAGTGGTCATGTCGGGTTCTGCATCAGCGAGAAATCTCGGTCGAACTTCATCAGGTGCTGGCCGCCGTCCACCAGCAGCGTGGTGCCGGTGATGGACCGGTTCGCCAGCGCGAAGCGCACGCTGGCAGCCACGTCCTCGGCCGTGGACGAGCGGCCCAGCGGCGACAGCCGGTGGCGCGCTGCGAATTCGGCGTCGCTGAGCAGATGGCTGGTCATGGTCAGCCCCGGCGCCACGCCGACCACGCGCACCAGCGGCGCCAGCGCCTGCGCCAGCACGGTGGTCGCGGCCTCCAGCGCGGCCTTGGACAAGGTGTAGCTCAGGAAGTCGGGGTTCGGGTTCCACAGCTTCTGGTCGAGCAGGTTCACCACGGCCCCGGCCATGGGCGCGGCGCCGCGCGCGAGCAGGTGCTGATGCAGTTGCTGGGCCAGCACGATGGGCGCGCCGGTGTTGCTGCGCCAATGCCGCTCCATGGCGTCATAGCCGAAATCGGCCACGCTGTCGTGCTCGAACAGCGAGGCGTTGTTCACCACCGCATCGACCGCGCCCAGCGCCTGCGCGGCCTGCGGCAGCAGCGCGCGCGTGGCGGCCTCGTCGGCCAGGTCGCAGCCGAAGGCCGCATGGCGCAGGCCGGGCGCTGCGGCTGCGCAGTCGGCCACGGTCTGCAGGGCCTCGTCGCGCGAGCTGCGGTAATGCACGGCGACCTGCCAGCCCGCGGCCGCCAGGTCCAGCGCAATTGCACGGCCGAGCCGGCGGCCGGCGCCGGTCACGAGCACCGTGCGCACGGGCGGCAAAGAAGCGGTGGTCATTCGGTCAGAATCCTGGGGTGCACGAAACGAACGCGCATCCTACTGGAAGCCCCCTTTTGCAAGCCCACATCGCCCAGGCCATCGCCCAGGCTGGCGGATGGCTGGGCTTCGACCGCTTCATGGCGCTGGCGCTGTACACGCCGGGCCTGGGCTACTACGCGCACGACAGCCTGAAGTTCGGCGCCATGCCCACGGGCGCGGGCTTGGGTAGCGACTTCGTGACCGCGCCCGAGCTGTCGCCGTTGTTCGGCCGCACGCTGGCCGCCCAGGTCGGCGAGGCCTTGCGGGCAACCGACACCGACGAGGTCTGGGAGTTCGGTGCCGGCACGGGTGCGCTGGCCTTGCAGCTGCTCGAGCAGCTCGGCGACGCCGTGCGCCGCTACACCATCGTCGACCTGTCCGGCAGCCTGCGCGCGCGCCAGCAGGCTACGCTGCAGCGCCATGCCCACAAGCTGCAATGGGCCGACGCCCTGCCCGCGCAGATCCATGGCGTGGTCGTCGGCAACGAGGTGCTGGACGCGATGCCGGTCCAGCTGCTGCAGCGGCGCGCTGGCGTCTGGCACGAGCGCGGCGTGGCGCTGGCCGGCGACGGCTTCGCCTGGCACGACCGGCCGACCGACCTGCGCCCGCCCGTACCCATCTCCGGCCCGCACGACTACCTGACCGAGATCCACGCGCAAGGCCAGGCCTTCGTGCGGACGCTGGCCGACCACGTGGTGCGCGGCGCCGCCTTGATGCTGGACTACGGCTTTCCCGAAGCCGAGTACTACCACCCACAGCGCAGCGGCGGCACCGTGATGTGCCACCAGGCGCACCGCGCCGACGCCGATCCGCTGGCCGACGTCGGCGCCAAGGACATCACGGCCCATGTCGACTTCAGCGGCATCGCCGTGGCCGCGCAGGACGCCGGCTGGGATGTGCTGGGCTACACCAGCCAGGCGCGCTTCCTCATCAACTGCGGCCTGGTGCAGCGCATGGAGGCGGCCGAGCTTGCGCAGCGCAGCATGGCGCACCGGCTGATCGCCGAGCACGAGATGGGCGAGTTGTTCAAGGTGCTGGCGCTGTCCAAGGGCGTCGCGCCCTGGGACGCGCTGGGCTTCACGCACGGCGACCGCAGCCATACGCTCTAGACATGCTGCGCTGGCTCATCGTCGTCTTCCTGGCCCTGATGCTGATCAACTGGCTGCACCCGTTCCTGGGCAAGCTGGGCTTCGGCAAGCTGCCGGGGGACCTGCGTTTCAAGCTGTTCGGCCGCGTCTGGTTCATCCCCTTGATGAGCACCATCCTGCTCAGCGCCGTCGCCAGCCTCATCGCCAAACTGATCTGAGAGAGAGAGAGGAAGTTTCCGACATGAAAGCCTGTATCGACATCGGCGGCACCAAGGTCGCCGTCGGACTGTCGCCCGACACCCCGGGCGCAGATGCCCTGCCCACCATCGTCGCGCGGCGCAGCGAGCCCACGGCCAAGACCGGCACGCCGGATGCGCTGTCGCAGCAGATCCTGCGCATGGTGGACGAGGCCTGCGCCGAGGCCGGCGTCGCGCCGGACCAGGTGCAGACGGCCGGCGTGTCCTCGGCCGGCCCGTTCCTCGTGCGCGACGGGCGCATCGAACTGGCCACGCCCAACATCTGCGGCGGCCTGGCCGGCCCCGCGCGCGGCCTGCCGAACGACTGGAACAGCGTGCCGGTGGAGGCGCCGCTGGCCCGCCGGTTCGCGCAGCTGCGCGTGGAGAACGACTGCGTGGCCGCGCTGGAAGCCGAGCGCCGCTGGGGCGCGCTGCAGGGCGCGGCCCATTGCGCCTATGTGACCTGGAGCACCGGCATCGGTGTCGGCCTGTGCGTGGACGGCCAGATCCTGCGCGGCAAGAACGGCAACGCTGGCCATGCCGGCCACATGTTCGTGAGCGACGATGCGCAGGCCCTGTGCGGCTGCGGCAACATCGGCGACGTGGAAGGCCTGGTCGCCGGCAATGCGATCGAGCGCCGCTTCGGCCAGGGTGCTGCGCACTGGATGGAGAGCGCCGGCAGCGGCGATGCCCATGCCTTGGCGGTTGTCGACGGCCTGTGCCGCGTGCTGGGCCGCATGCTCTACAACCTGGTCACCACGCTCGATCTGGAACGCATCAGCCTGGGCGGCAGCGTGTTCTGGCACCACCGTGAATTGCTGTTGCCGCGCCTGGAACCAGAAATGGGCGCGCATTTCCCCGCCATGACCTCCGGCGTCGTCTTGCGCGCGGCCGGTCTGGAGAATCGGGTGGGCGATTATGCAGCGCTGGCCCTGGTGCAGCGGTGATTCGGTGTGGCGCGGCAAAACCATAATCGCAGGACTGAATTTCAGTATCCCGCGAAGCCAGCCGCGTGACATCAACTTTTTGTCTACGGGTATTTGCGTAACGAGCGCGATTTGATTTGCTGCCTATAATCCGCTCGCTTGCCACTTCGGGCATGTGAATGGGAAAGACGATGAGCAGCTACAAAGAACTTCTCCAGCAACGCGAAAACCTCGAACGCCAGATTCAGGAAGCGCGCCAGCGTGAAAACCAGGAAGCCGTCGACAAGGTGCGAGCACTGGTCGCCGAATTCGAACTCACGGCCGATGACATTTTCGGTAATCCGCGTCGCGCCGGGAAATCCGGCAAGGTCAGCGCTTCCGCCGGCCAGAAGGTGGCCCCGAAGTACCGCAATCCGGCCACTGGCGACACCTGGACGGGCCGCGGCAAGCCACCGAAGTGGATCGCCGACCAGAATCGCGAGCAGTACCTGATCGCTTGAACCTCCGCGGTGTTGTAGTCGCACTCCTACAAAATGCCGAGCCTTGGGCTCGGCATTTTCATTGGCGCTCTGACTTGCCGGCTCAGGCCGCCGCCAGATAATCCTGCAGTGCCGCAAGGCGTGCGGCCTGGATCGCACTGCCGATATCCGGCCCCTTGCGCCCCGCCGCGACCGCCTGCGCTGCAATGGCCTCCGTCGCCACGGCCAAAACCGCGTCCAATGCCTGCAGCAATCGCTGGCGCTGGGGATAGGCGGATTGCTCCAAACCCTTGCGCCCGCGTGCATCGCATTCACAGGCCAGCAGCGCATCCGCAAAGCGCCGCGGTTTGCGGATGGCATCGCAGCGCTCGAACAGGCGCAACAGCGCGGCCGCTCCCAATTCGGCGCTGCGGTGGATATTGCCGTGCTCGCGCGCCACCACATCGGCCAGATCGCGGCACTCGTGCGGCACGCGCAGGCGTTCGCACAGGCCCCGCAGCAATGCGGCGCTGCGCTGCTCGTGCCCGATATGGCGCGGCAACACGTCCGCCGGCGTGGTGGCCTTGCCCAGGTCGTGGCACAGGCAGGCGAAGCGCACGGCCAGCGACGCCTGCAACCGGGCCGCCATGTCCAGCACCAGCATCAGGTGCACACCGGTGTCGACCTCGGGGTGGTGGTCGGCACGCTGCGGCACGCCCCACAGCGCATCGACCTCGGGCAGCAGCCGGGCCAGCGCGCCGCAGTCGCGCAGCACCTCGAACATGCGCGAGGGCCGGGCCTCCATGAGGCCGCGCGCCAGTTCCTGCCAGACGCGTTCGGCCACCAGGGCATCCACCTCACCGTCTTCGACCATGCCCCGCATCATGTGCATCGTGGCCGGCGCCACCGAGAAGTCGGCGAAGCGCGCGGCGAAGCGGGCCAGGCGCAGGATGCGCACCGGGTCTTCGCCGAACGCATCGGACACGTGGCGCAGCACGCGATCGTGCAGGTCCTGGCGGCCATGGAACGGGTCGACCACGCCGTCCAGGCCCTGCGCGTCCGCCGGCTGGGCCATGGCGTTGATGGTCAGGTCCCGGCGGGCCAAGTCCTGCTCCAGCGTGACATCGGGCGCGGCATGGAAGGCAAAGCCGTGGTAGCCGCGCGCGGTTTTGCGCTCGGTGCGGGCCAGCGCGTATTCCTCGCGCGTCTGCGGATGCAGGAACACCGGGAAGTCCTTGCCGACCGGCAGGTAGCCCGCGGCCACCATCTGCTCGGGCGAGCCGCCCACGACCACCCAGTCGCGGTCGTTCACGGCAAGCCCCATCAGTGCGTCGCGCACGGCGCCGCCCACTTTGTAGATCTGCATGCGGGCAAGTCTAGCGACGCGGCCTTTTCGTGCGCAGCGGGGCCGCGGCCGTGGCCAGGAAGGACAGGAAGCGGCGCTCGTCCACCGACAGGCCGGCCTTGCGCTTGGGGGTGAGCCCGGCGGCCGGCAGGCTGTCGCGCTCGCCCATCATCAGCGCCAGCACGTCGGGGTGCACGTAGGCCTTGCGGCACACGGCCACCGTGTTGCCCAGGCGCCGCGCCACCTCGGCCAGCACGGCCTTGGCCGCGCTGCGGCGCGCGGTGAGCGTGCTGTCGGGCGCCGAAGGCTGCTGGGCCGCCAGCGACAGCGCGTGCACGCTGCCATGCCAGGTGCGGAAGTCCTTCGCCGTGAACTCGGCGCCACTGGCCTCGCGCAGATAGTCGTTGACGTCGGCCGAACCGATGGTGTGGCGTCCCCCGTCATCGTCCAGGTACTGGAACAGCTCCTGGCCCGGCAGCGTCTGGCAGCGGCGCACGATGCGCGCCACACGCGGGTCGTCCACGGCCACGTCGTGCTCCACGCCGCTCTTGCCCTTGAAGCGCAGCTTGATCTGGCTGCCCTTCAACTGCGCATGGCGCGCGCGCAGCGTGGTGAGGCCGAACGAGCCGTTGCTGCGCGCATAGCTGTCGTTGCCCACGCGCACCAGCGTGGTGTCCAGCAGCCGCACGATGGCCGCCAGCACCGAGGCACGCTGGATCTGCTGGCCCACCGGCAGCGCCAGGTCGCGCTGCACCACGCGGCGGATGCGCGGCAACACGTCGGCGAAGGCCAACAGCCGCTGGTACTTGTCCGCATCCTGCGCCTCGCGCCAGGCGGAGTGGTAGCGGTACTGCTTGCGGCCGCGCGCATCGCGGCCCGTGGCCTGGATGTGGCCGTCCGCATGCGTGCAGATCCAGACCTGGGTGTAGGCCGGCGGGATCGCCAGCGCGCGGATGCGCTGCAGGTGGCCGGCGTCCGACAGCGTGGAGCCGTCGGGCTTGCGGTAGGCGAAGCCCTTGCCGCGGCGATGGCGCGATATGCCGGGCACGTCGTCGCTGACGTAGATCAGGCCGGGCGGCGCAGCGATGGAAGCAGGCGTGGACGAAATCGCGAACTCCAGGGCCACCAGGAGTCTGGCAGCGACGGGCAGACTGTCGCATCCACGCGCCCACGGCCGCGTCGGACGCGGCTGCCACCGATTGTCAGACGCGCGCGCTGGGTCCGCACCGCTGCATGTGCAAGCGGCGCGCCAGGCGGGCTGAAGCCATGGGTGCCCGGCCCGCCGCCGGAGCTGGACATGCCGCTCAGCGCGGCGTGATGGCCAGGAAGTGGTCCAGCATGTGGAAGTGGTCATCGTGGAACTGGTCCTCCAGCGCCGCGACCCGGTCGATCGCCACCCACTCCACCGAACGCGCATCGTCCCCCGCCTCCACGGCCGGCAGCGCGCGGTCGCCCAGGTCGAAGTAGTGCGCATGCGTGACCACACGGCCGCGCTGGCTGCGGTCCGGGTGGTCGAACACGGCGACCTCCTTCAGGCACTTGCGCAGCGCAGGCTCCAGCATGGCCAGGTTGGTTTCTTCCTCCAGTTCGCGCACGGCGGACTGGTAGACCGTGTCGCGCTGCTCCAGGAAGCCGCCCGGCACCGCCAGCAGGCCCTTGCCCGGCGCCTGGCCGCGGCGGATCAGCAGCACCCGGCCCTGGCAGCGGATCACCGTGTCCACGGTCACGAAGACGGGCGGATAGGGGGAGCCGGCCCACGCGGCGCGGCCGTCCTTCAGCGCGCGCCACTCCTCGGCCAGCTGCGCCAGCGGCGCGTCGCGCAGCCACTGGCGCAGGAACTCCAGCGTGTTGGCCGGCAGGCTGGCCGCGATGCCGGTCAGCGCAGCCTGGGCCTGCCCGGCCGGCGCGCCCAGCAGCGCGTCGCGCAGGGGCGTGCCGTCGTAGTGGCCCAGCTTGTCCACGGGCAACAGCTTCCATTGGGGAAAGTCGCGCAGGTAGACGCTGGTCGCGTCCTTGAAATGCCCGACCAGGGCGATGCTGCTGGCATCGGGCGCAGCCTGCGCCACGGCCTGGCGCACGGCCTGCACCCAGCGCGGCTGGTCGTAGTAATCGCGCATGGGCAGCACGTCGATGCGCTCGCGTTCGGCCTCGGGCAGGGCCTGGCGCACCATCTCGGCGCGCTCCTGCCAGGTCCAGGGGTTGCGCGGCGTGCGCGCCTGGAAGGCCGAGCCGATTACGACCACGGCGCGGCGCGCCACGCGCAGGGCCTCGCGCAGCAGGGCCAGGTGGCCGCTGTGGAACGGTTGGAAGCGGCCGATGCACACGGCCAGGTCGAAAGCGCGAGAGGGCATGGGAACTCCGTTGCGAGAGCGGGCGTGCCGCGGCGGGGCACCCATTGTGCGCATGCGCGCGAAGCCCGCCGCCGTTACAGGTGTGTCGTGCCGGGGGCACAGTCGCAGGCCATCCCGCATGCGCGGGGTGGCACGAACAACGCTCGGTGGTCAGAATGCGCCATCGCGACAGATCCCCGCGGAGAACGGATGACCACCAGAGTGCTGATCGTGGAGGACGAGCCCGAATTCGTGCGGCGTTTCTCCGACGCGGTGATGGACGACCCGGCCCTGAGCCTGGTCGGCGCGGTCACGGGCGGGCGGGCCGGCATCGCGATGCTGGACGTGCAGCGGCCCGACGTGCTGCTGGTCGACCTGGGCCTGCCCGACATCGGCGGCGTGGAGGTCATCGCCCATGCCGCGCGCCAGCAGCCGGACTGCGACGTGCTGGTGGTCACCATGTTCGCCGACGACAGCCACGTGGTCGCCGCCATCGAGGCCGGCGCCGCAGGCTATCTGCTCAAGGACGCCTCGGCCCAGCGCATCGCGGCCAGCATCCACGAACTGCGCGCAGGCGGCGCGCCGATCAGCCCGGGGATCGCGCGCCGCATCCTGGCGCGGCTGCGCCAGCCCGCCAAGGAGCCGGCGACGGCCGCCAGCGCCACGCCGCTGCCATCGGCCACACCGCTCACCACGCGCGAGACCGAGCTGCTGCGCATGGTGGCCAAGGGCTTCAGCTTCGAGACCATCGGCGAGCTCATGGAGATCTCGCCGCACACGGTCGTCGCCCATGTAAAGAAGATCTACCGCAAGCTTGCCGTGCATTCGCGCGGCGAAGCGGTCTATGAAGCTGCGCAGCTGGGTCTGCTGTAGCGCGCTGCTGCTGGCCGCCTGGCTGGCTGGCGGCGCGGTGCAGGCCCAGGCCCTGGAGCCGGCCCAGGCCGAACTGCTGCGCGCGGACGACGCCCTGCCGCCCGACGCGCGCGACCCGCGCTGGCACAGCGTGCCCCTGCCCGACGCACAGCCGGCGCCGGTGGCCTGGTACCAGCTGGTCTTCACGCTGCCGGCCGACGCCATGGAGCACATGCAGCACGATGCCTGGATGCTGTACCTGCCCTACTTCTACGGGGGCGGTCGCATCTGGCTCAACGGCCAGCTGATCGGCGCGGTGCCCGAGACCACGCAGGACACGCGCGTGCGCTGGGAGCGCCCGCACCTGCTGGCGCTGCCACCCAGCCAGCTGCGGGCCGGGGCCAACCGGCTGCAGCTGCGCGTGGCGGCTTCGCAGGCGCCCGCCGCGGCCCTGCTGCCACGGCTGGTGCTGGGTCCGCAGAGCGTGCTGCAGGGGCAGTTCGACCTGCGGCTGTTCTTCGTGCGCACGGTGCCGGTCATCACCGTCGTCGTGTCGCTGGTGGCCGGGCTGTTCGCGCTCTACATCTGGCTGCGGCGCCCGCAGGAGCAGGTGTACGGCATCGCCGGGTTGATCGGCGTGGTGTGGGCGCTGCGCACCACGACCTTCGTCTTCGACGTGCTGCCGGCCTGGGCCTGGCCGCCCTGGCGGTTGCTCTACCACGCCAGCAACGGCGGCTTCATCGTGCTGCTGGCGCTGTTCGCGCTGCACGTGGCGCACTGGCAGCCACGCTGGCTGCTGCGCGCGCTGCTGGGCTGGTGGGCGCTTGGCCCGCTGGTCTACCTGCTGGGCGGCGCCAGTGCGGGCGCCGAGCAGTGGGTGGCGCGCTGGTGGGTGGCCGGGCTGATCCCGATCGGCGTGATGGGCGCCCTGGTCGCGGTGGGGGCCGCGTGGCGCCGGCCGTCGGCCGAGCGCATCCTGATTGCCCTGGTCTTCGTGCTGACGCTGCTGTCCGGCGTGCACGACTACCTGATCGCCCTGCAGTCGCCCTGGTTCAGCGCGGCGCTGCCGCAATGGAGCGCACACCGCTTCTTCCTGCTGCACTACGGTGCCAACCTGCTGCTGCTGACCATGGGCGGGCTGATCACGCTGCGCTATGTGCGCAACCTGCGCGCGCTGGAGGAATCGCACCGCACGCTGGAGGCCCGCGTGGCCCAGCGCGAAGCCGAGATCGCCGCCAGCTACGCGCGTATCGCCGCGCTGCAGCGCGAGCAGGCCGCCACCGACGAGCGCCAGCGCATCATGGCCGACCTGCACGACGGCCTGGGCGCGCAGCTGTTCACCTCGCTGCTGCGCGCCGAACGTGGCGCGCTGCAGCCGCAGCAGATGACGGGCATGCTGCGCGCGGCCATCGACGAGATGCGCGTGGCGATCGAGGCCCTGGCCTCGGGCGACGGCGACTTTCGTACGGCACTGGTCGACTTCCGCTTCCGCTGGGACACGCGGCTGCGCGACGCCGGCCTGGCCACGCACTGGCACACCGAGCTGCCCGATGCCGTGCAGGCCCTGCAACCCCATGTGGTGCTGCAGGTGCTGCGCATCGGGCAGGAGGCCCTGACCAATGTGCTCAAGCATGCGCGGGCCAGCCAGGTGCGCGTGCAGATCGCGCTGCAGGACGACGCGCTGGTGCTGGAGGTGAGCGACGACGGCGTGGGCCTTGAAACCACGGGCAGCCCCGCGGGCCGCGGCCTGTCCAACATGCACGCGCGCGCCGAACGACTGGGCGGCCGGCTCGAACGGCCCGCGACCGCGCGCGGCACGCGCATCGTGCTGCGCCTTCCCATCCCGCGAACGCGCGACGCCCTGCCGTCCTGACGGCATTCCCGCCGGCGCCCTGGTTTCCTAGAGTGGCTGCATGCGCCGCGCGTCGGCGTCCATCGCACGAAGGAGACCGCCATGCCGCCCATCCTCGCCGCACGGCGCATGCACAGCCCCTGCCCGGCCGCCGGGTCGCGGCCACAACCCAGGCCGGCCCGGCCGGATCGCTAGCATGCCTGTGTGGTCCACCCCCATCCCCGAGGCGCCCATGCTGGCCGCCATCGTCTGGCTCTACCTGGGCACGAACGCGCTGCGCGTTGTGTCGTACTTCCCGCAGATCCACGCCGTGTGGCGCTGCAGGGACGGGGCCCGCTCGGTGTCGCTGCTGACCTGGGCCTCCTGGTCCATCTCGCACGTGTTCGCCGTGCTGTACAGCACGCAGGTCGTGCACGACCTGCCCCTACTGCTGATCTCGCTGATCAACCTGGTCGGCTGCAGCGCCGTGACCGGCATCGCGCTGCGACGGCGGCTGCAATGGAAGCGCGCGTTGGCCGCCGCCTATGCAGGGCTTGCGCCGGTACCGACCGGGTACGAGACGCGCTGATCACAGCTTGGAGAAATCGGGCTTGCGCCGCTCCATGAACGCGCCGAACGCCTCGCGCGCGGCCGGCTCGGCCAGCATGCGGCGAAAGATCGCGCCTTCTTCGTCCATGCGCGCGAGCACCTGGTCGGCGCTGCCCTTCTTGAGCAGCTTCTTGGTGGCCACCAGCGAGGCCAGCGGCTTGGCCGCCAGCTTGCGCGCCTGGGCCTGGGCCAGGTTGGTCACCTCGGACGGCGGCACGACGCGGTTGACCAGGCCCACCTCGAGCGCGGCCTCGGCCATGAAGGGCTCGCCCAGCAGCAGCGCCTCGGCCGCGCGGTGGTAGCCCAGCATCTGCGGCACCAGCAGACTGGACGCGGCCTCGGGCACCAGGCCCAGGTTCACGAAGGGCATGGAGAACGCGGCGTTGTCGCCGGCATAGACCAGGTCGCAATGGAACAGCATGGTCGTGCCCACGCCCACGGCCGGGCCGCAGACGGCGGCGATCAGCGGCTTGGAGAAGCCGGCGATGCCGCGCAGGAAGCGGAACACCGGCGAGTCTTCGCCGCTGGGCGGCGCGTTCAGAAAGTCGCCGATGTCGTTGCCCGCACTGAAGATGGTCTCGTGCCCTTGCAGCACGACCACGCGCTGCACCGGGTCGGCCTCCGCCGCGGCCAGCGCGTCGGCCAGCGCGCCGTACATGGCGCCCGTGATCGAGTTCTTCTTGTCGACGCGGTTGAAGGTGATGGTGGTGACGCCGGCTTCGGCGTGGATCAGGACATCGCTCATGGTCATTCCTTGTAGTAGACGATCTGGTGGGACGTGGCGAGCAGCTCACCGGCCTCGTTCCACAGCTGCGCGGTCTGGTCGAAGAACCCGTTGCGAAAGGCCTGGGCCTGCGCCTGGGCGAACAGGTAGCCCGTGCCGGTGCGCGCCAGCATGGCGGCGTCGGCATGGAAGTAAGTGGTGATGGACACGGTGCCGGCCGGCACGCGCGTGGCGCGGCGCAGCCACACGCGCGGATAGAACACGTCGGACAGGGCCGCGAGCGACACGAAATCCAGCGGGCGCTGCGGATCGTCGCGCACCCACATCTGCGTGAGGCTGTGATCGCCGCTGCCGTCCCAGGCCTTGGGGAGCGCGCCATGCACGGGCCGCATGTCGTAGCGGTTGAGCCATTCGACGCCGCGCAGCTGCAGGCGCTCCACGTCCTGCGGCCGCGGGGCGGGCGGCAGCGCCATGTCGTTCTGGCTCCAGGTCTCGCGCCGCGCGGCGGTCACGGCCGTGGCCGTGAGCACAGCCTCGTCCGAGCCGTCCTGCGTGATCGTCATGGTCCAGTGCTGGGTCGAGCGGTTGGTGCGCACGGGCATGGCCGACAGGCGGAACGGTGCGGGCGCGAGCGCGCTGGCGTAGTTGACCGTCAGCGCGACCGGCGCGCCCAGCAGCCTCGGATGCTGCAGCACGCCGTTCAGCGCGGTGGCGGCCGTGATGCCGCCGAACGGGCCGACCATGTTGCCCCAGGCCGCGTGTGCGGCGCCCGTGTAGTGGTCGTCGCCATCGGCCTGCAATGCCACGCCCTGGTCGACGAAATGCGCGTCCATGTCTCCCCCTCGTTCTGGTTCACACCCGCTCGAAGATACCAGCGGCGCCCTGGCCCATGCCCACGCACATCGTGACCATGCCGTACTTCAGATTCTTGCGGCGCAGGGCATGCACGACTGTCGCGGACCGGATAGCGCCCGTCGCGCCCAGCGGATGGCCCAGCGCGATGGCACCGCCCAGGGGGTTGACCTTGGCCGGGTCCAGGCCGAGGGTGTTGATCACGGCCAGCGACTGGGCGGCGAAGGCTTCGTTGAGCTCGATCCAGTCGATGTCGTTCAGTTGCAGGCCGGCATTGCGCAGCGCCGCGGGGATCGCCTCGATGGGGCCGATGCCCATCAGGTGGGGCGGCACGCCGCGGCTGGCGTAGCCGGCGAAGCGGGCCAGCGGCGTGAGGCCGTATTGCTGGAGCGCGCGCTCGCTCACGAGGATCAGCGCACCGGCGCCGTCCGAGGTCTGCGAGCTGTTGCCTGCCGTGACCGAGCCGCGCGCGGCGAACACCGGGCGTAGCTTGGCCAGGCCCTCCAGGCTGGTGTCGGGCCTGGGGCCTTCGTCCAGCGCCAGCGTGCGCGTCTTGGCGATGGATTCGCCCGTGGCCAGGTCGGCCGTGCGGTCCGTGGCCTCGATGGGCGTGATCTCGCCCGCGAAGTCGCCGGCCTGCTGCGCGGCCAGCGCGCGCCGGTGCGACTCGACGGCGAAGGCGTCCTGCGCCTCGCGGCCGACCTTCCATTGCTGCGCCACCTTCTCGGCCGTGAGGCCCATGCCGTAGGCGATGCCGTAGTCGTCGATGTTCTGCGTGTCGGCAAAGATGGTGGGCGACAGCGAGGGCGAGTTGCCCATCATGGGCACCATGCTCATGCTCTCGGTGCCGGCGGCGATCATCACGTCGGCCTCGCCAACGCGGATGCGGTCGGCCGCCATCTGCACGGCCGACAGGCCCGAGGCGCAGAAGCGGTTCACGGTGATGCCGCCCACGCTGTGCGGCAGGCCGGCCAGCACGGCGCCGATGCGCGCCACGTTCAGGCCCTGCTGCGCCTCGGGGATGGCGCAGCCGCAGATCACGTCTTCGACGGATTTGGGGTCCAGCCCTGGCACCTGGGCCATGGCGGCGCGCAGCACGGCGGCGAGCAGTTCGTCGGGCCGCAGGTTGCGCAGGGTGCCGCGGTGCGAGCGGCCGATGGGGCTGCGGGTGGCGGCGACGATGTAGGCGTCCTGGATTTGTTTGCTCATGGTCAAACTCCTTGAAAGGGGGTCAAGCTCCTTCCCCCTCTGGGGGAAGGTTGGGATGGGGGCTGTCGGCCAGCCACTGAACGTTCGTTTGCAGCACCCCGTCCATGTTGCGCAGTGGCGCGTCCGACGGGAAGCGAAGAACGAAGAAGCCCTGCCCGTTCAGGAATGCATCACGACGCGCGTCGGCACTGGCCTGCGCCGCATGCTGCGAACCGTCCAGCTCCACGATCAAACGGCGCGACAGGCAAGCGAAGTCGGCGATGTAGGGGCCTATGGGGTGCTGGCGCCGGAACTTCACACCGAGCTGTTCCAGGCGCAGCCGCGACCACAGGCGCCGTTCCGAATCGGTCATGGCGTGGCGCAACGCGCGGGCATGCGCCTGGGCTGTGCTGGTGGCTTGGTGTTGCATGTGGTTGGCGGGCGTGCCCCCATCCCAACCTTCCCCCAAAGGGGGAAGGGGCGGGGGGCTTGCTCAATTCCGCAACGGCTTGCCCGTGTTCAGCATGCCCAAGATGCGCTCCTGCGTCTTCGGGTGCACGATCAGCGAGCAAAAGGCCTTGCGCTCCAGCGTCATCAGGTAGTCCTCGCTGACCAGCGTGCCGGCGTCGACATCGCCGCCCGTCAGCACACCGGCGATCAGGCCGGCGATGTGGAAGTCGTGCGCGCTGATGAAGCCGCCGTCGCGCATGTTCACGAGCTGGCCGAGGATGGTGGCCTTGGCACTGCGGCCTGCCACGGGGAACAGCCTTTTCATGGGCGGGCGCCAGCCGCTGTTCGCCAGGGCCTTGGCCTCGGCGATGGCCACGAACAGCAGTTCGTCCTTGTTCGGCACCACGATGTCGGAGTCCAGCAGGTAGCCCAGCTTGCGGCTCTCCAGCGCACTGGTGCCGACCTTGGCCATGGCCGCGGCCGTGAAGCCTTCGCTCACGAACTTCAGCAGATCCTTGTCGGTCGACGTGGCCGCGTTCTCGGCCGCGCGGCGCGCGATGTAGGTGAGGCCACCGGCACCGGGCACCAGGCCCACGCCGACCTCGACCAGGCCGATGTAACTCTCCATCGCCACCACGCGGCGGGCGGAGTGCACGGCCAGTTCACAACCGCCGCCCAGCGCCAGGCCGCGCACGGCCGACACCACCGGCACGCCGGCATAGCGCAGCTTGAGCATGGTGTGCTGCAAAAAGCCTTCCGCATCCTCGATCGCGGCCACGCCCACGGCCATGAAGGCCGGCAGCATGGCCTGCAGGTCGGCGCCGGCCGAGAACGGCTCGTCGCCGGACCAGATCACCACGCCCTGGTAGTCCTTCTCGGCCAGCTCGACGGCCAGCGCCACGCCTTCGGCCACCTCGGGGCTGATGGCGTGCATCTTGGTCTTGATGCTGGCGATCAGCACCTCGTCGTCGAGCGTCCACAGCCGCACGGCATCGGTCTCGTGCACGGTCTTGCCGGATGTGGCGAAGCCCTGCGCACCGCTGCCGCGCACGGTCTCGGGGAACAGCTGGCGCGCGTGCACGGGCAACTGGCGCCGCGGCTCGAAACGGCCGCTGGTCGGGTTCCACGAGCCCTCGGCCGTGTGCACGCCGCCGGCCTGCGCGACCGGGCCTTCGAAGACCCAGGCGGGCAGCGGCGCGGTGGAGAGCGCCTTGCCAGCGTCGATGTCTTCTTGCACCCACTGCGCCACCTGCAGCCAGCCGGCTTCCTGCCACAGCTCGAACGGCCCCTGCTGCATGCCGAAGCCCCAGCGCATCGCGAAGTCCACATCGCGCGCGGTCTCGGCGATGCCGGCCAGATGCACGGCGGCGTAGTGGAAGCTGTTGCGCAGGATGGCCCAGAGGAAGCGACCCTGCGGACCCTCGGCCTCGCGCAGCAGCTTCAGGCGCTGGGCGGCCGGCTTCTTCAGCATGCGGCCGTAGACCTCGTCGGCCTTCTCGCCGCCCGGCACGTAGCTGCGGCTCTCCAGCTCGAAGCGCAGCACGTCGCGGCCGACCTTCTTGTAGAAGCCGCCCTTGGTCTTCTGGCCCAGGTGGCCCAGCTCCAGCAGCGCCTGGAGCACGGGCGGCGTCTCGAAGCTGGCATAGAACGGGTCGGTCTCGGCGCTCAGCGTGTCCTGCAGCGTCTTGATGACATGGCCCATGGTGTCCAGGCCCACGACGTCGGCCGTGCGGAAGGTGCCGGAACTCGCGCGGCCCAGCTTCTTGCCGGTCAGGTCGTCGACCACGTCGTAGCTGAGGCCGTGGTTCTCGACTTCCTTCATCGTGGCCAGCATGCCGGCGATGCCGATGCGGTTGGCGATGAAGTTGGGCGTGTCCTTGGCGCGCACCACGCCCTTGCCCAGCGTGCTGGTGACGAAGGTCTCCAGGTCGTCCATCACCTGCGGCGCGGTGGACGGTGTGGCGATCAGCTCCACCAGGTACATGTAGCGCGGCGGGTTGAAGAAATGAATGCCGCAGAAACGCGGGCGGATCGCCTCGGGCAGCGATTCGGAGAGCTGCGTGATCGACAGCCCCGAAGTGTTGGACGCCACGATGGCATGCGGCGCCAGGTGCGGCGCGATCCGGGCGTACAGGTCGCGCTTCCAGTCCATGCGCTCGGCGATCGCCTCGATCACGAGGTCGCATTCGGCCAGTTGTGCCAGGTGCTCTTCGTAGTTGGCCTGCTGGATCAGCGCGGCGTCGTCGGCCACCGCGAGCGGCGCCGGCTTGAGCTTTTTCAAGCCCTCCACGGCGCGCGTGACGATACCGTTCTTCGGGCCTTCCTTGGCTGGGAGATCGAATAGAACGACAGGCACGCGCACGTTCACGAGGTGGGCCGCGATCTGCGCGCCCATCACGCCGGCGCCGAGCACGGCCACCTTCTTCACTTGGAATTTCGTCATGTCTGGTGCTTTCAAGGAACGCGGACCCAGGTCTGGGTGCGGCCGAAGGGGCCGAAGGAGCCGCGCACTTCGAGCTTGGCGCCGCCGTCGATGGGCGTGAGCCGCAGTGTGTAGCTCTTGCCGGACTCGGGGTCGAGGATCTTGCCGCCCTCCCACACTTGCGCGCCCTCGGCCTTCTTGGCACCGCGGATGATCTCCAGGCCCACCATGGGCTGGTCCTTGCGCTCGTCGGTGCAGGCGGTGCAGCGGGCCTCGGGATCGGCACCCTTGCGCAGCAGCTTCTCGATGCGGCCGTTCAGCACGCCGCCGCTCTCGGCGATCAGCATCTGCGCCTTGGTCTCGCCGGTCTTGTCGTCGATGCTGTGCCAGCGGCCCACGGGGGTCATCTGTGCCCAGGAAGCGGCCGACGCGAGGCCGATCACGGCCAGCAGGAGGGTCTTCTTCATGGCAATTCAGGCCAGTGCCGCCTCGGTATCCATCAGCGCCTTGCTGCCTCCGCGCGCGGTGCGCATGAGGCTTGCCGTCTCGGGGAACAGCTTGGCGAAATAGAAGCGCGCGGTCTGCAGCTTGGCGGTGTAGAACGGATCGGTGCTGCCGGCCGCGATAGCGCGCAGCGCGGTCTGCGCCATGCGCGCAAAGAAGTAGGCGAACACCAGGTGTCCGGCCACGCGCAGGTAGTCCACGGCAGCGGCACCCACCTCGTCGGGGTTCTGCAGGCCCTTGAAGCCCAGCTCGGTCGTGAACTTGGTCATCTGCTCGCCCAGCATCGCCAGCGGGTTGATGAACTCGGCCATCTTCTCGTTAACGCCCTCCTCCTCGACCAGCGCGCCGACCAGCTTGCCGAACTTGCGCAGCGAGGCGCCGTTGTTGGACAGCACCTTGCGGCCCAGCAGGTCCAGCGCCTGGATGGTGTTGGTGCCTTCATAGATCATGTTGATGCGCGCGTCGCGCACGTATTGCTCCATGCCCCATTCGCGGATGTAGCCGTGGCCGCCGAACACTTGCTGGCAGCCCGTGGTGGCGGCCCAGCCGTTGTCGGTGAGGAAGGCCTTCACGATGGGCGTGAGCAGCGCGAGGATCTCGCCGCTGTCCTTGCGCACCTTGGCGTCGGGGTGGTGGTGTTCCTTGTCGAGCAGCACGCCGCAGAACATCATGAGTGCGCGGCCTCCCTCGGCGTAGGCCTTGGCGGTCAGCAGCATCTTGCGCACGTCGGGGTGCACGATGATGGGGTCGGCCGGCTTGTCCTTGGCCTTGGTGCCGGAGAGCGATCGCATCTGCAGACGGTCCTTCGCATAGGCCAGCGCGTTCTGGTAGGCCACCTCGGTCAGGCCCAGCGACTGGTTGCCCACGCCCAGGCGTGCGGCGTTCATCATCACGAACATCGCGGCCAGGCCCTTGTGCGGCTCGCCGACCAGCGTGCCGGCCGCGTCCTCCAGCACCATCTGGCAGGTGGAGTTGCCGTGGATGCCCATCTTGTGTTCGATGCCGCCGCAATAAATGCCGTTGCGGCTGCCCACGCTGCCGTCGGCGTTGACATTGAACTTGGGGACGGCGAACAGGCTGATGCCCTTGCTGCCCGGGGGCGCGTCGGGCAGGCGGGCCAGCACCAGGTGCACGATGTTGGCGGCCATGTCGTGCTCGCCGGCCGAGATGAAGATCTTGTTGCCGGTGAGCCGGTAGCTGCCGTCTGGCTGCGGCTCGGCCTTGGTGCGCAGCAGGCCCAGGTCGGTGCCGCAATGCGGCTCGGTCAGGCACATGGAGCCGGTCCATTCGCCGCTCGTGAGCTTGGGCAGGTAGAGCGCCTTTTGCGCATCGGTGCCGTGCGCATGCAACGCGGCGTGCGCGCCGTGCGACAGGCCGGGGTACATGGTCCAGGCCTGGTTGGCCGAGTTCAGCATTTCGTAGAAGCACTGGCTCACGACCAGCGGCAGGCCCTGGCCGCCGTACTCCGGGTCGCTGCTGACGGCGGCCCACCCGCCTTCGATGAATTGCGCGTAGGCCTCCTTGAAGCCCGCGGGCGTCTTGACCTCATGGGTGGCCTTGTCGAGCGTGCAGCCCTGCTCGTCGCCGATCTGGTTCAGCGGGAAGGTGACCTGGGCGGCGAACTTGCCGCCCTCTTCCAGCACGGCGTTGATGGTGTCGGCATCGACCTCGGCATAGGCAGGCATGGCCTTGAACTCGTCGGTGACGCGCAGCACTTCGTGCAGCACGAATTGCATGTCGCGCAGAGGCGGGGTGTAGCTGGGCATGGGTTTACTCCTTGGGGCGGGATACGGGTTTGGCGGTGCGTGCGCGACGGGGCGCAGCAGAAGGAGGCGGGGCGCCGTAGCGCTCCAGGATGTGCTGAAAGCCGGCTTCGGCGCGGTGGATGGAGCCGGGGTTGTGCAGGAAGCGCTCTTCGTAGTGCAGCGCGAGGATCAGGCCGTGGATCTCGAAGGCCATCTGGCGCGCATCCGCATCGGCGCGCAGGTGGCCGACCTCGCGCGCCTGGGCCACGGCCTTGTCCATCGCGGCCAGCCAGGACTTGACCGAGCCGACCAGCGCGTCGCGCACCGGGCCGGGCCGGTCGTCGAACTCGGCCGCCCCGCTGATGAAGATGCAGCCGGACTGGATTTCCACGGCCACGCGCTGCATCCAGTTGGCGAAGAGCGCGCGCACGCGCGGCAGGCCGCGCTCGACCTGCAGCGCCGGGTAGAACACCTCGTGTTCGAAGCGATGGTAGTACTCGCGCACGACGGAGATCTGCAGCTCCTCGCGCGAGCCGAAGTGCGCGAACACGCCGGACTTGCTCATCTGCGTGAGCTCGGCCACGGCCCCGATGGACAGGCCCTCCAGGCCCATCTGCGCGGCCAGGCTCAGGGCGGCATCGACGATGGCGGCCTTGGTCTGCTGGCCCTTGCCCTCACGCGGCGTGGCGGCATTGCCGGCGCGGCGTGTGCGTGGAGCGGTAGGAGGGGTACGCATGGTTCTCAATGAATCGAACGGTCGTGCTATTTTGCATGAGAACCTGGTCTGGGCGCAATGCACCCCGTTGTTCGTGTGCTTACTTCGTTGCGGCGCCTGTCGGCAGCAGCGCCCGGCTGATCGCGGTGCCGACCTGCTCGAACAGCCGGCCCGCGACCCGGTGCTCGTCCAGGCCGGCCGCACAGACGGCCAGCACGATGGCCTGCGCGCCGCCGTCCTGCGGATCGATCACGCCCATGTGGCAGGCGCGTTCGAATTGCGTGCCGGTCTTGTGGATGAAGCGCACCTGAGGCGGCAAGCCGGCCTCCAGCCGGTAGTCGCCGCGGGTCTCGAACTTCAAGGCCTTGAAGAGGCGCGCGGTGCCGGCCGGCGCCAGCAGCTCGCCGCGCACCAGGCGCTCCAGCAGGCCGCCATAGGCGACCAGGCTCACGCTGTTGCGGCCGCTCGCGTAATAGCGCGCATAGGCCTCGGCGATGTCGCTGCGCTGCAGGTCGGCAGGCTGGAGCTGCAGCGCGCGGCGCACCGCATCCACGCGCCTGGGCCCCATGGGCGCGGCCGCAATCTCAACCAGCTGGCGGTTCGTGAGCCGGCGTGCATCGGGGTGCAGCTCGGCGTAGACGTCGCGGCGCACCTGCGTGAAGTCGGTCAGGGTGGCGCGCGCGCCGAATGCCGCCGTGGCGCTGCGCTCCAGGCGCTCAGGCCCCACCGCGCGCACCAGCATGTTGGCGGCCGTGTTGTCGCTGTCGCCCAGCATGCGCGTGAGCAGCGTGTCGATGCTGTAGGCGGTGCCCGCCTTGTTCCAGACCAGCGGGCCGGAACCGTCGACCTTGTCCGTGTCTTGCAGCCGCAGTTCATCGGTGAGCCGCAGGCTGCCGGCCTGGGCTTGCTGCAGCACGGCGACGGCGATCGGCAGCTTGGCCGTGGAGCCCAGGTACCAGGGCTTGTCGGCGCCGTATGACATCGTCGTGCCATCGGCCAGCCTCTTCACATAGACGCCCAGTTCCCCCGGGGTGTCGCGGTCCAGCCGCTCGACATCCTGCTGCAGCGCCTCGCGCCAGTCGGCCGCGCGCGCGGCCTCAGCCCCCGCCAGCAGCAGGCACAGTACGAGCAGGCGGCACAACGGGGCAGGCAGGCGCATCGGGAACTCCTTGGGTCAACAGGCCGGAACGGCACAGGGCAGTGCCGACCTGCCGCAAGGCGCGTTCCGCGCGGACCAGCGAGAGATCGCCCTGCGTGCACGCCACGACCAGCACGCCACGCTCGTAGGAGCCGGTCGCCGTGCGGACGATGCCGGCATCGCAGAATCGCGCACGCTGCGTGCCGGTCTTGTGGGCGAAGCGCGCGCCTGGCGGTAGGCCGGCCTGGATGCGTTGCGTGCCGGTGGCCACGCGCTCCATCAGGCCCATCAGGTAGCGTGTCTGCTCGGGGGCCAGCAGCTTGCCGTCGACCAGCTGCGCCAGCAGCTCGCCGTAGGCATCGAGCCGCCCCGCATTCAGGCCGCTCGCGTAGTAGGCCGTGTAGGCCTGCTCCAGCGTGGGCAACTGGAATTGCGCCACCGGCACGCGCACTACGCGCGCCAGGTACTGCAGGCGCTCGTCGTCCGTGCGCTGCTGGCGCAGCACCAGCAAATCGCGCCCGGCCAGGCGCTGCGCGCCGGGCACCAGGTGGCCGTAGGTGGCGCGCCGCACTTCGGCCAGCGTCGTGATCGGGCCGAAGGCATCGGGCGCGATGGCCTGCACCACCGCATTGACCTGAGGCAGCCCGACCAGCCCGATCAGCATGTCGCTGGCCGTGTTGTCGCTGTGGATGATCATCTGCTCCATCAGGAAGCGGATCGACAAACCCGTGCCCACGGGCTGGCTGTTGGTGCGGCCGGCACCGTCCACGTAGTCGGTCGCGCGCAGGGTGATGGGCGTCTCCAGGTCGTAGTCGCCGCGCGCGATGCCGCGCAGCACGGCGATGGCGATGGGCACCTTGACCGTGGAGGCGAGGTACCAGTGCTCGCTGGCATGGTGCGAGGCCGACGCGCCGGTCGCCAGATCACGCACGTAGACGCCGATGCGCGGACCGCCCTCGGCATCGATGCGCGCCAGCTCCGGGCCGAGCCGCGCGAGGCTGTCGCCGCTTGCCGACCAGGCCGACGACACGCCCAGTGCGCAGGCCAGCAGGACGGTGAGCCAGCCCTTGCCGGCGCTGCCCCTAAGGCCCATCCCGCTTCGTGGTTTCCTGCCAGTCATGGTGCTCACGCCACAGGCGCGCGTGCTCGATCCTCCTGGCCTTGCGCCACTGCACATACCAAGTAAAGACCGCAACGGCGATGCCGCTCAGCCCGACCACGAGCACCAACAACCACATGAACAATCCACTCCTGTCGTGACGGCGGCCACCGCGAAGGTGGCCGACCACGGTGGGAAATGATGACACCGAGTCGCGACATCACCAAACCGGCGCACTGGTTCACCCGCGCGAAAAAAGGCTTCTAAAACAAACGGTTGCGAGACTGCGCCCACCTCGGGGCATTGGCCTACAGACGCCGCCGCTCAGGCCGGATAGGTGGCGCCCAGAATGCGCGGCCCGCGCGCGCCGGTCACGCTGGCCAGGTTGCCGCTCAGGCGCTCGCGTGTGCGGCTGGCGAGCCAGGCAAAGGCCGCGGCCTCGACCTGCTGCGGCGGCAGGCCCAGCCCCTGTGAGGACTGCACGGCCAGCGTCGGCAGGCCCGCCTGCAGGCGCTGCATCAGGTCGTCGTTGAAGGCGCCGCCGCCGCAGACCACCAGGCGCCGCGCCGCCGGTGCGTGGCGGCGCACGGCCTGCACGCAGGCCTCGGCCGTGAACGCCGCCAGCGTGGCCTGCACGTCGGCCGGTGCCAGGCCGGGCCAGGCGGCCAGGTGGGCATCTAGCCAGCCGGGATGGAACAGGTCGCGGCCGGTGCTCTTGGGCGGCGGCAGTGCGAGGTAGGGCTCGGCGCACAACGCGGCCAGCAGGCCTGGCACAACCGTGCCGCTGGCGGCCCAGGCACCGCCCGCGTCGTAGGGCTGGCCGCGATGGCGCTGGCACCACATGTCCAGCAGCGCGTTGCCCGGCCCGCAATCGAATCCGAGGATGGCACCGCCGTGCCCGCGTCCCGGCAGCACACTGAGGTTGGAGATGCCACCCAGGTTCAGCACGGCCAGCGCGGCAGCGTCACCGCCGAACACGGCCTGGTGGAACGCCGGCACCAGCGGTGCGCCCTGCCCGCCGGCCGCCAGGTCGCGGCTGCGGAAATCCGCGATCACGTCGATGCCGACCAGCTCGGCCAGCAACGAGGGGTTGATCAATTGCAGCGTGTAGCCCACGCCGTCGAAGGCCAGCGGCTGGTGGCGCACGGTCTGGCCGTGAGCGCCGATGGCGGCCACGTCGGCCGGCTGCAGTCCGGTGGCCTGCAGCAGGCGCTGCACCACGTCGGCATAGGCGCGCGCTACGCCGTTGCCGGCCAGCGCGGCGCGGTGCAACTCATTGGGGCCGGGGGAATTGAGGGCCAGGAGCTCCTGGCGCAGGGCGGGATCGAAAGCGCATGCCACGTGGGCCTGCACCTGCACCGCGTCGCCATCGAGGTGGGCCAGCACGCCGTCCACGCCGTCCAGCGAGGTGCCGGACATCAGGCCGATGTAGCGCCCGGCCACGGTGCGCGCCTTATTCGGCGCTGGCTTGCTGGATCGCGGCCGCCGAGGACAGCTGCTGGCGCATCACGGAGGCCGTGCGCTCGAACTGCGCCTTGGCCGCAGCCGAGACGGTGCCGACCTCGGACTGCTTGGCGATCGTGGTCGGGTCCTGGTGCTCGCCGTTCACGCGGAATTCAAAGTGCAGGTGCGGGCCGGTGGTCCAGCCCGTCATGCCGACGGCGCCAATCTCGGTGCCCTGCTCCACGGACTCGCCCTTCTTGACGAGGATGCGGCTCAGGTGGGCATAAACCGTGACCATGTCGTTGCGGTGCTTCACATAGATCACGTTGCCGAAACCGTTCTGCACGCCGGCGAACTCGATCACGCCATCGCCCACCGTGCGCACGGCGGTCCCGATCGGTGCCGCGTAGTCCACCCCCAGGTGGGCACGCCAGGTCTGCAGGATGGGGTGGAAGCGGTTCGCAAAACCGCTGGTCATGCGCGAGAACTCCATGGGCGAGGTCAGGAACGCGCGGCGCAGGCTCTGGCCGTCCAGCGCGTAGTAGCCACCCTTCTGGCCGGGCTCCTGGAACCACATGGCCTGGTGCGTCTTGCCGTTGCTCTCGAACTCGGCGCTGAGCACACGGCCGGCGCGCAGCACTTCGCCGTCGGCCTCTAGCGTCTCGTAGACCACGGAGAAGCGGTCGCCCTTGCGCAGCGCGCGGAAATCGATGTCGGCCGCGAACATCTCGGCCACCTGCGTCGCGACGGACTCGGGCAGGCCGGCGTCATCGGTCGCGGCGAACAGCGTGCTGCGGATCGTGCCGCTGGCCAGCTGGCTGCTGGCGACCAGCGGCGCCTGCTCGACGCGCGATGCGAAGCCACGCTCGCCGCGCTCGATGACCAGGCGCTGGAAATTGTTGCCATCGGCCGCCCAGCGCACGCTGAGCTTGTGCAGGCGGTGGTCGTCGGTGGCCTCGGCCGTCACCGCGCGGCCTGCGCGGCCCAGCAGCGCCTGGCGCACACGCGCGTCGCTGCTCAGGTAGGCCACGGCTGCGGCGTCCTGAATGCCCAGGCGATCGAGCAGCGAGCGCGCGGTGTCGCTGGAGCGCGTGGTCTCGGAGCGGTACAGGTTGAAGCGGTGCACGTCCAGCGCATCGACCTGCGCCTGCAGCGGCAGGGTATCGACGGCATAGGCCACTTCGCGGACCGGCATGTCGGCGGCATCGGGGGCCAGCGAAGCCACGGCGAAGGCGCCACCGCCACCGCACAGCAGCAGTGCCGCGACGAAGGCCGTGAGACGTTTGGGATGGCGCTGCAATGCTGGCACAACAGAATCCATCACGGCAACCCATCCGTTTTTCAAAAGCTGTATCCCCAGAATGGCTGACAGAGAACGAGGCGAATCCGCGAGCGCAGATTGCTGGAAGTCGGGGTTTCGTCTTACAGCGCAACCTAAAATCGATGCAAAACCCGGGCGCAGTATAGCCATGTCACCTGCCCGCAACAAATGGAAAGCCCCTATGGATTCGACTGTGGACACATCTGTTGTGTCTTCGTTACCTCTTACTGATCGCATACAGGAAGCCTTGGCCGTCACGCTGCGTGGTGTCGACGAATTGATCCCCCAGGCCGACTGGGTCCGCAAGCTGCAAAAGGCCGAAGCCAGCGGCCGACCGCTGCGTATCAAGCTGGGCCTGGACCCGACTGCCCCCGACATCCACATCGGCCACACGGTGGTGCTGAACAAGATGCGCCAGTTGCAGGACCTGGGCCATACGGTCATCTTCCTGATCGGCGACTTCACCACCACCATCGGCGACCCCTCGGGCCGCAACAGCACGCGCCCGCCGCTCACGCGCGAGCAGATCGAGGCCAACGCTCAGACCTACTACCAGCAGGCCAGCCTGGTGCTGGACCCGAGCAAGACCGAGATCCGCTACAACAGCGAGTGGAGCGACCCGCTGGGCACGCGCGGCCTGATCCAGCTGGCCGCCAAGTACACCGTGGCGCGCATGATGGAGCGCAACGACTTCCACGATCGCTTCCATGCCGGCACGCCGATCAGCGTGCACGAGTTCCTCTACCCGCTGATGCAGGGCTACGACTCGGTGGCGCTCAAGAGCGACCTGGAGCTAGGCGGCACCGACCAGAAGTTCAACCTGCTGATGGGCCGGCACCTGCAGGCCGAATACGGCCAGGAGCCGCAGTGCATCCTCACCATGCCGCTGCTCGAAGGGCTGGACGGCGTGGAGAAGATGTCCAAGAGCAAGAACAACTACATCGGCATCTCCGAGGCGCCCAACAGCATGTTCGCCAAGGTGCTGTCGATCAGCGACGTGCTGATGTGGCGCTGGTACACGCTGCTGTCGTTCCAGAGCGAAGCGCAGATCGCGAAGCTGAAAGCCGAGGTCGAGGCCGGCCGCAACCCCAAGGACGCCAAGGTCGCGCTGGCCAAGGAGATCACGGCGCGCTTCCACAGCGCCCAGGCGGCCGAGGCGGCCGAGCAGGACTTCATCCACCGCAGCAAGGGCGGCGTGCCGGACGAGATTCCCGAGGTGCAGCTCAGCGGCGCGCCCATGGGCATCGGCGCGCTGTTGAAGGCAGCCGGGCTGGCGGCCTCCACCGGCGAAGGCAACCGGCTGATCGACGGCGGCGGTGTGCGCGTGGATTCCAGTGTGGTCAGCGACAAGGGTTTGAAGCTGGCGGCAGGGACCTATGTGGTGCAGGTGGGCAAGCGCAAGTTCGCGCGTGTGACGCTGGGCTGATCGCTCAACGCGCGCCGGCCCGCTCCAGCATCGCCACCATGGCCGCATAGCCTCGCGCGCGGGCCAGCGCCAGTGGCGTATGGCCCGTCCGGTCGGCCAGTTGGAGGTTGGCGCCTGCGGCGATCAGCGCGGCCAGCGTCTCCTGGTGGCGCGGGCCGCCGTCGCCCAACACCACGGCCTCGATCGCGGCCGTCCAGTGCAGGTTGTTCACATGGTCCAGCGGCGCACCGGCCGCAATCAAGTGGCGCACGACGCCGGCATGGCCCAGGTGGGCCGCCGCGATCAGCGCCGTGCCGTCGTAGCGGCTGGTGACCAGCCTGGCACTGGCACCAAGCGACAGCAGCAGGCGCAGCGTGTCCTCGTCGCCTGCGACGGCGGCGATGGTGACGGCGTCGTAGCGGTCGTTCTCCAGCGCGCCCAGGTCGACGCCGGCCGCGGCCAGGCGGCGGATGGCCGCGTGCTGGCGCGCGAACGTGGCCACGTGCAGGGGCGTGCGGCCGTGGCCGTCGCGCGCGTTCACGTCGGCGTTGGCGGCCAGCAGCCGGTCGAGCTTGGCGACGTCGCCGCGCTGGGCAGCGGCCAGCAGGCCGGTGTAGCGCGCGGCCTCCTCCAACGTCGGCGCGGTCTGCGCCGCAGCGGCGACGGCCCAGGCCATGGCACAGGCCGCGAGTAGCCGCCTCACTTCAGCAGGTCCTGCACCTTGGCGATGGCCGCAACTGCGCACTGCTCGTCCAGGTGCCCGCCGGGCGCACCGCCGACGCCGACCGCGCCGATGGTCTCGTTGCCGACCTTGATCGGCACGCCGCCGCCCAGCAGCAGAAAGCCCGGCAGATAGACCAGGTTGGCGCCACCGGGGTTCTTCTGCGCGCCCTCCATCATGGCCTGCGTGGGGCTCTTGGCCGAGGCGGAGGTGAAGGCCTTGCGCTCGCTCGATGCCAGCGTGTGCGGGCCGGCGTTGTCGGCGCGCTGCACGGCGCGCACGCTGCCGGCGTGATCGACCACGGTGGCGGCCACGGCGTAGCCATTGGCGGCGCAGGCGGCGACGGCTGCGCTGGCGACCTGGTTGGCCAGCTCCAGCGACATGTTGCGCTCGGTGCGCACGGCCTGGGCGTTGGCGCCGTGGGCGGCGAAGGCCAGCAGGCTGGCGGCGAGAAGGGTCTTGGCGTGCATGAAAGTGTGTTCCGTTGGAAGAGCCTGCACTGTAGGAATGCCGCCGCCGCGCCGCCATGCGGGCGGCTACGCCCGGCCCTGCGTAGAACTACGCGGGGTCGGCGTCCGCCAGGCTGGCGTAGCCGCGGATCAGATGCGCCAGCGAGGCGGCCTCGAGCTTGTCGAACAGGTGCGCGCGGTGCGCCTCCACCGTGCGCGGCGACAGGCCCAGTGCGCGGCCGATCTCTTTGTTGGTGAGCCCTCCCACGATCAGGCCCAGCACCTCGCGCTCGCGTGGGGACAGCTGGGCATAGCGCTCGCGCGCGGCGCGGTCTGCCTCGTGCCGCTCGCGCGAGCGCACATGCTGGCGCACGGCGTTCTGCAGCGTCTCGATCAGCAGGTCTTCGTCGACCGGCTTTTCCAGGAACTCGGCCGCGCCGGCCTTGAACGCGCGCCGGCACATCTCCACCGTGCCGTGGCCGGTCAGCAGGATCACCGGCTGGTCCACGCCCTCGTCCACCAGCCGCTCCAGCACCGTGAGCCCGCCGATGCCGGGCATGCGCACATCGAGCACGATGGCGCCGATGGCCTGGCGGTCGAAGCGCGCAAGGAACTCCGCCGGGTCGGCCCAGGCCTGCACGCGCAGGCCGATGGTGGCGATCAGCAGCGCCAGCGCCTCGCGCACGGCTGCGTCGTCGTCGATCAGGTGCACCAGCGGCGCGTGGGTGTTCGGCGTCATGCAGCGGCGCCCTCGGCCAAGGGCAGGCGCAGGCGGAACACGGCCCCGCGCAACGCCGCATTGGCCGCGCTCAGGCTGCCGCCCATGCCGCTGGCCAGGCTTTCGCACAGGCTCAAGCCCAGGCCCAGCCCGCCCGCGCGCGTGCTGAAGAACGGCTCGAACACATGGGGCAGCACCTCGGCCGGCAGGCCGGGGCCGCTGTCCTGCACGGCCAGCACGCCTTGCGCCGGCTCGCGCGCGAGCGACAAGGCCAGGCTGCGGCCGGCGGCCGGCGTCTGCTCCAGCGCCTGCAGCGCGTTGAGCAGCAGGTTGTGCACGATCTGCTCCAGCGCGACAGGGTCGGCCAGCACGCGCAGCCCGGCCATGCCATCGACCTGCAGCGCGACACCGCGCCGGCGCAGCTCAGGCTCCAGCAGGTCCAGCGCCTTGAGCACCGCGGCGTGCAGGTCCACCGGCTGCACGGCGGCGCCCAGCTCGGGCCGCTCGACGGCGCGGCGCAGCCGGCCCACCACCTCGGACGCGCGGCGCGCCTGCTCCACGGCCTGGCCCATGGCGTTGCGCGCCGTGTCGAGCTCGGGCGGCTCCTCGGCGATCAGCCGGCGCGCGGCCTGGGTATTGGCCAGCAGCGCGGTCAGCGGCTGGTTCAGTTCATGCGCCATGCCGGCCGCGAGCTCGCCGAGCGCGTTCAGGCGGCCGACCTGCCCCAGGCGCAGCAGCGCCTCGGCCCGCCGGCGCGCGGCCGCCTGCTGCTGCAGCCAGCGCGCCACCGCCAGCGCGGCGGCCAGCATGGCCGACCAGGCCAGCATCTGGCCCCAGGGCAGCTCGGCCCAGCGCACGGTGCGCCGGGCCACCACGTCGAAGGGCTGGCTGGCCGCAGCCAGCGTCTTGTGGAAGTCGTAGGACCAGCCGCGCTCCGCGATGCGGCCGGGCTGCAGCGCCAGGCGCTGGCCGCCAAGCTCGAGCGCGATGGCGACGGGGCTGTCGGCCGGCGCCATGGGCCATTCGCTCCAGGGCACCATGCTGCGGATGTCGACCTGCAGCGCATAGGCGGCGGGCTCGGCCGCCAGCACCATGCGGTAGCGGCCCTGGGCGATGTCCATGTCGGCCAGAACCGGCCCTTTGGCCGTGCGGGAAATGGCCTGGGCCTCGCGCAGCGCGGCGTCGGCCCATGGCGTGGCCGCAATGCTGCGGCTGACGGACAGGATCTGCGGGTAGACCGAGGGCAGCCGCGCCATCGCGTCGTCGCCACCGGGCTGCAGCAGCGCCAACGTGGCCAGCACCGCGTCGTGCGCGACCACGCGCTGGCTCAGCAGCCGGTGCACGATGCGCGCTTCGGTTTCGAACGCGGCATGGTGGCGCTCCAGCGCCAGGCGCGCCAGCAGCAGGCTGCCGGCCAGGCTCAGCACGGCCCAGGCCAGCAGCCACCACAGCAACGGGGAATGCTTGCGCACCATGCGCGCATTCTTGCGCAGGCGGCCAGCGCCCCCGCTGGCCACTCAATGCCGGTCGGCCATCACCTTCTCGGCCACGTCCTTCGCGGCCTGCGCGTAGTGCCGGAACTCCATGCTGTAGGTCGCCCGGCCCTGCGTCAGTGAACGCAGCGTGGTCGAGTAGCCGAACATCTCCGACAGCGGAACCTCGGCGCGCACCAGCTTGCCGCTGCCGCCGGGGATGTCTTCCATGCCCTGCACCATGCCGCGGCGCGACGAGAGGTCGCCCATCACGTTGCCCATGAAGTCCTCGGGCGTTTCCACCTCCACGGCCATCATGGGCTCCAGCAGCACCGGCGTGGCACGGCGCAGGCCCTCGCGCAGCGCCATGCTGCCGGCCATGCGGAACGCGTTCTCGTTCGAGTCCACGTCGTGGTAAGAGCCGAAGGTCAGCGTGACCTTCACGTCCACCACCGGGTAGCCCGCCAGCACGCCGGCCTTCAAGGCCTCGACCACGCCCTTGTTCACCGCGGGGATGAACTCGCGCGGCACCACGCCACCCTTGATCGCGTCGACGAACTCGAAGCCCTTGCCGGCCGGCTGCGGCTCCAGCTTGAGCACCACGTGGCCGTACTGGCCCTTGCCGCCGGACTGCTTGACGAACTTGCCTTCCACGTCCTCGGCCGTCTTGCGGATGGCCTCGCGGTAGGCCACCTGGGGCTTGCCCACGTTGGCCGAAACGCCAAACTCGCGCCGCATGCGGTCCACCAGGATCTCCAGGTGCAGCTCGCCCATGCCGGAGATGATGGTCTGGCCCGATTCCTCGTCCGTGCGCACGCGGAAAGACGGGTCTTCCTGCGCGAGCCGGTTCAAGGCGATGCCCATTTTTTCCTGGTCGGCCTGCGTCTTGGGCTCCACGGCCTGCGAGATCACGGGCTCGGGGAACACCATGCGCTCGAGCAGCACCACCTTGGCAGGGTCGGAGAGCGTGTCGCCGGTCGTCACGTCCTTCAGGCCCACGGCCGCAGCGATGTCGCCCGCGTAGACGGACTCGATCTCCTGCCGCGCATTGGCATGCATCTGCACGATACGGCCGATGCGCTCCTTCTTGCCCTTGACCGGGTTGTAGACCGTGTCGCCCGACTTCACCACGCCCGAGTAGACGCGGAAGAACACCAACTGGCCCACGAAGGGGTCGGTCATGATCTTGAAGGCCAGCGCCGAGAACGGCTCGGCATCCGACGGGTGGCGCTCCACCAGCGTCTCGTGCACGTGCTCGTCGTGGCCGGCAATGGCCGGGATGTCCAGCGGGGACGGCAGGTAGTCGATCACCGCGTCCAGCATGGCCTGCACGCCGCGGTTCTTGAACGCGCTGCCGGCCAGCATGGGCACGATCTCGCCCGCGATGGTGCGCTGGCGCAGGGCAGCCTTGATCTCGGCCTCGGTCAACTCGACACCGTTCAGGTACTTGTCCAGCAGCTCCTCGCTGGCCTCGGCCGCAGCCTCCAGCATCTTGCCGCGCCACTCCTCGGCCAGCGCCTGCAGGTGCGCAGGGATCTCGCCGTAGGTGAACAGCACGCCCTGACTGGCGTCGTCCCAGACGATGGCCTTCATGCGCACGAGGTCGACCACGCCGTGGAAGTCGTCCTCGGCGCCCACGGGGATCTGGATCGGCACGGCGTTGCCCTTGAGCCGCTCGCTGATCTGGCGCTGCACGCGCAGGAAGTCCGCGCCCACGCGGTCCATCTTGTTGACGAACGCGATGCGCGGCACCTTGTACTTGTTGGCCTGGCGCCAGACGGTCTCGCTCTGCGGCTGCACGCCGCCCACCGCGTCGTAGACCATGACGGCGCCGTCCAGCACGCGCATGGAGCGCTCCACCTCGATGGTGAAGTCCACGTGGCCGGGCGTGTCGATGATGTTGATGCGGTGCTCGGGGTAGTCGCCGGCCATGCCCTTCCAGAAGGCGGTGGTGGCGGCCGAGGTGATGGTGATGCCGCGCTCCTGCTCCTGCTCCATCCAGTCCATGGTGGCGGCGCCGTTGTGCACCTCGCCGAGCTTGTGGTTCACCCCCGTGTAGAAGAGGATGCGCTCGGTGGTCGTGGTTTTGCCGGCATCGATGTGTGCGCTGATGCCGATGTTGCGGTAATGCTGGATGGGGGTCTTGCGGGTCATGGCAGTCTCACTGCAGGGTGGACCGGACCGCACAAAAAAAGCGGCGGCCGGTCCCGAACAAACGGGAGAGCCGCGCGGAGTCGGCTCAAGGGCGGGTGGGCAGGGGGGCGACTTGGTACATCGGAGACTCCAGGTAAGGCAAAGAGCTTAGACGAATCCAGGTAATGCTGCATGCCGCGATTTCAAGGGGCTAAGCTGCCCCTTCCGTCCGCCAGGAGTCCCCATGCAACTTGCCGTGTTCAGCGCCCGCCTCTACGACCGGCGTTTCCTGGAGGAAGCCCGTGCTCGGGGCGCCGGCCCCGCCGGCCTGCAATGCCGGTACTTCGACGCCGCCCTGGCCCCCGAGACGGCGGCGCTGGCGATGGGCTGCGAGGCCGTCTGCGTGTTCGTCAACGACCGGCTGGATGCGCCCACGCTGCAGGCCCTGGCCCAGGGCGGCGTGCGCGCCGTGCTGCTGCGCTGCGCCGGCTTCAACCAGCTGGACGTGGCCGAGGCTGCGCGGCTGGGGCTGTTCGTCGCCCGCGTGCCGGCCTATGCGCCCGAAGCCGTGGCCGAGCATGCGCTGGCCCTCATCATGACGCTGAACCGCAACACCCACCGCGCCTACAACCGCGTGCGCGAGGGCAACTTCGCGCTGGACGGCCTGCTCGGCGTGACGCTGCACGGCAAGACCGTGGGCATCGTCGGCACCGGCCAGATCGGCATGGCCACCGCGCGCATCCTGCACGGCATGGGCTGCGTGGTGCTGGGCTGCGACCCGGCGCCCTCGCCCGCCTTTGCCGCGCTGGGCACGATGGTGCCGCTGGACGCGCTGCTGCAGCGCGCCGACATCGTCTCGCTGCACTGCCCGCTGACCGACGCCACGCGCCACCTGATCGACGCCGCCGCCCTGGCCCGCATGCGGCCTGGCGCCATGCTGGTCAACACCTCGCGCGGCGCGCTGGTGGACACCGCAGCCGTGATCACCGCGCTGAAGTCGCGCCACCTCGGCCACCTGGCCATCGACGTCTACGAGCAGGAGGGCGCGCTGTTCTTCCAGGACCGCTCGGGCGACATCATCGAAGACGACCAGTTCCAGCGGCTCATGACCTTCCCGAAC
The DNA here is from genome assembly GCF_001422405.1 of Pseudorhodoferax sp. Leaf267. GTDB lineage: Bacteria > Pseudomonadota > Gammaproteobacteria > Burkholderiales > Burkholderiaceae_C > Pseudorhodoferax. The sequence continues at coordinate 260,984 of NZ_LMMV01000023.1, read as the reverse complement.
GTGCTGGTCACGGGCCACCAGGGCTTCTTCACGGTGGAGGCGCTGCGCGAGATCTCGCAGGTCACGCTGGCGAACCTGCGCGACTTCGCCACCGGCACCACCTGCGCCCACCAGATCGGCACGCACCCACGTTCGTGACATCGGCGCGCCACAGGGGCGCAGCGGAGTGCGCGCCTAGAATAAGGTGTAAATCATTTACACCTTTCCATCGACCAATCTATCCCCATGCAACCGAACACCACCGACACGACCCAGGCTTGCAGCCCAGCCGCTCCCCTGACTGCCAACGCGCCAGCGCCTGCTGCCGTGGCTGCGGCCGCACCCGCGGCCACCCCATCCCCCGCGAAGAAGGCCGCGCCGCGCAAGGCGGGGGCTGCGAAGAGCCGGGCAACGCAGGCCGCGCGCACGCCAGCCCCCGTGAAGTCCCGCCCCGCCAAGGCCGCCACCGTGTCGGCGAAGAAGGCCAGCCCCGCACACGTGCCGGCGCCGGCCACCGTGGCCAAGTCCAGGAAGCAGGACCGCACCGCGCATGCGGCCGAGCCCGTGAAGGCCAAGTCCAAGACCAAGCTCGTGCGCGACAGCTTCACCATGCCGCGCGAGGACTTCGACCGCATCGCCACGCTGAAGGAGCGCACGCTGGACTTCAAGCGCCCCACCAAGAAGAGCGAGCTGTTGCGCGCCGGCCTGGTCGTGCTCGAGAAGCTCAGCGACGCGCAGCTGCGCAGCGTGCTGGACGCGCTGGCGCCGCTGAAGCTGGGCCGCCCCGCCGCGGCCTGACGCACAGCGCGGCGCCCTCCTGCGAACGGTGGATGCGCGCGGGGTGCCAGGCGCGTAGCCTGCCAGGTGGCGCAAGGCCGCCCCGTGCATGTGCGGCACCCGCATCAGGCTGTCACATCCGCGCACTAGCGTGCATGCCACCCTTGCAGGAGCAAACGATGAAACTGTCCCGCCTGACCCTGGCCACCTTCAACCTGTTCAACCTGAACCTGCCCGGCAGGCGCATCTACACGGGTGCCGGCTGGACGCCCGAGCAGTACGACCAGAAGATCGCATGGGCAGCCAGCCAGCTCCGGCTGCTGGCGCCCGATGTCTGCGGCTTCCAGGAGCTCTGGCATGCCGACGCGCTGGTCCAGGCGCTGGCCGCATCGGGCATGGCCGACCAGTACGACGTGCTCGTGCCACCCGATGCCGATGGCCGCAAGATCGTCTGCGCCGCCATCGTGCGCAAGGGCCTGCTGATCGGCACGCCCGACTGGATCAGCGCGTTCCCGCCTGGCTTCGTGCTGCGCTCCAAGGGCGAGGACCCGCAGACGCCGCAGATCAGCGTGAACATCCAGGGCTTCTCGCGGCCGGTGCTGCACTTCGCCATGCGCCCGCGCACGGACAAGCCCGCCGTCGAGGTCTTCGTGTGCCATTTCAAGTCCAAGGCGCCCACGCAGGTGTTCAAGGAAGACTGGTACGACAAGACCACCTACGGCAAGCATGCCAAGGGCCTGGGCTCGGCGTTGTCCACCATCCGCCGCACGGCCGAGGCGGCAGCGCTGCGCTTCTTGCTCAGCGAGACCATGAAGGGCAACGACACGCCCGTGGTGGTGCTGGGCGACATCAACGACGGCCAGCACAGCAACACGGCCAACATCCTGACCGACCAGCCACGCTACCTGGTCGGCGATTCGGACGGCGGCGGCGACGTGGCGCTCTACACCGCGCAAACGCTGCAGGAGTACCGCGACACGCGCGACGTGTACTACACCCATGTGCACCAGGACATCCGCGAGTCGCTGGACCACATCCTCGTGAGCCAGGAGTTCTACGACAACAGCCGCAAGCGCATCTGGCTGTTCGACGGGCTGGTGATCAACAACGACCACCTGAACTTCGAGGACCACAAGGCCCTGGGCACGACGGACCACGGCGTCATCCGCGCCGCGTTCAAGTACCGGCCTGTGACGCCGACATCGCCGGTTTGACGCACGGCCGGTCGCGGCGGCGGCTGACACGGCGCGGTCACATGGCCACGGCATCATGCAGTCCTGGGCAACGCGCCCCTTGCCCACCAAGTGGTGTGGGCTGTCGAAGAGCAGGCATCCTTCCGCCGCTCCGGAGCGCATCCGGATGAATCCTCACCAAGGGTCGTAAACGTGGACCGCGCAAGAGTCCACGGCCAATTCTTCAAGGCCCGCCGCGTGCGGGCCTTTTTCGTTGTCATCGGCCGTGCACGGCCGGGGGCGCGACGGCGCGTTCCAGCGACCAGAGCTCCGCCAGCATGGCGCGGGCAAGCGCCGTGCCCAGCACCGGGCTTGCGAGTTCCAGGAACTTGCTCTCCAGCTCCCCGTCCGACAGCGGCAATTCCGGGTCGCCCTTGCGATTGGGCTGCAGGTGCACGAGCTTGGCACCGTTGCGCGTGGTGATCTCCACCCGCGCCGCGCGCTGGCCGGGGAAGGCCGCGTCGATCGCCGGGTCCACGCGCACGTCGATGCGGGTCATCAGCTCGCGCACACGTGCGTCGGCCAGCTGTGCGGGCTCGTAGGCCGCCAGCCGCACGCTGCCGCGCGCCAGCGCCGTGGCCACCACGTAGCGCAGGCTGAAGCGGGCTTCGTTGGCGGTAGTCGGCCTCTCGTAGCAGGCGATGTCGAGCGCGGGCCGGTAGGTGTCCACCTGCACGTGGGCGATGTCGTCGGCCTGCAGGCCGTGCTGTTCGCGCAGCGCCAGCGCGCCGTCGATGGCCGCGAAGGTGTGGCCGCAGCCGATGTGGTTCTTGAAGGTCAGCCGCGTGATGTGGAAGTCGCGGCCCAGCGTGGCGCCGACCTGCGACCAGTCCGGCCCGTTGCTCATGGCCTGGCCCAGGCCGGCGTCGCCGTCCAGCACGTCCAGCGAGCCGGTCACGCCGCGCGCGGCCATCTGCGCGGCCAGCAGGCCGCCCTCGGCCGCGCGGCCGGCGTGCAGCGGCTTGGACATGGAATCCATGCGAAAGGCCTGCTGCAGCCCGGCCGCGAAGGTGGCGGCCGTGGCCAGCGCGTGCGCGAAGGGCTGGGCGCCGAGCCGCAAGGCGCCACCGGCTGCGGCTGCAGCGCCGAAGGTGCCCACGGTGCCGGTGTTGTGCCAGAACTGGTAGTGCGGCCGGCCCAGCACCACGCCGATGCGGGTGGAGACCTCGTAGCCCAGCACCAGCGCGCGCAGGAAGTCCAGGCCGCTGGCGCCGGCGTCCTGGCTGGCGGCCAGCGCGGCGGCGATGGTGGCCGCGCCGGGGTGGTACATCGCGTCGCGGAAGCTGTCGTCCACCTCGGCCGCGTGGGCGGCCGTGCCGTTGTACAGCGCGGCGGCGCGGGCCGTGGCGCGGCGGCCGTTGCCCAGCCGCGCGCGGCCGCGGTCCAGGTCGTCGGCCAGCACCTGCTCGAGCTGCGCCAGCGGGTCGGCCGCCAGGCCGGGGAACAGCGAGGCGTACCAGTCGATCACCGCGCGCTTGGCGTGGTGGATCACCTCGTCGGGCAGCGCGGTGTGGTGGTAGTCCTGGGCGTAGTGGCCGAATGTCTCGGTGGCGTGCATGGGGGTGTCTCCTTCAGTCGGGGGTCGGTGCCGCGAGCCAGGGGCCCAGCAGCGTGTGGATGGCGGGTGCGGCTTCGTACTGCACCCAGTGGCCCGCGTTGGGCACGATGGCGGTGCGGCAGTGGGGATGGCAGGCGGCCAGCGCGGGCGCGAGCGGCACGGGGTCGGCCGTCACGTCGTGCTCGCCCCAGGCCAGCAGCAGGCTGCGGGCGACCTGGGGCAGCAGGGCCTGCAGCACGCCCGCGCGCGAGATCGGCTTGCTGCGAAAGCGCGTGTGCTGGCAGGCCTGTGTGTGGATCTCCAGGGCCTGCGCGTCGACGCTGGTGTCGGCGTGCAGCATGTGGGCCAGCAGGTTGTGGCGCATGGCCTCTTGCAGCGCGGCGGCGCCGCCTGATGCCGCTGCGGCGCGCCAGTTCACCAGTACCGCCCTTGGCCGCCGCGGGCCGCCGTGGCCGCCCGGGCCCGGCAGGGCCAGCCGGTCCACGCCGCCGCGCGTGGCCGCCAGGTGAGCCGCCACCAGGCCACCGAACGAGAAGCCGGCCAGGTCGATCGGCGTGCTACCGCCCAGCAGCGTGTCCAGGCTGCCGGCCAGCCGCTGCAGCAGCAGGGGCAACGTGGACTCGGCCGTGGCATCGGATTCGCCGTAGCCCGGCAGGTCGGGCACGCAAACGCTGCGCTGCGCGGCCAGCGTCTTGATGTTGCGCGCCCAGTGCAGCCAGCTGCCGTGGCCGCCGTGCAGCAGCACCAGCGGGCGGCCCTGGCCGAACACGCGCCAGACCGCGCGGCCACCGTGGCTGTCCACTGCGTGGCGCTGGGCCAGACGGTCGAGCGCGGCGATCACGGGACGGCCTTCGGCTGCGGCACGATCACCTGCGGGGGGCGCGGCGGTGCTCATTCCATCTTGATGGACTGGGCCTTGATCACCTGGCGCCATTTGGCCTCCTCCGCGCGCACGATGCGGGTGGTGTCCTGCGGCGTGTCCAATGTCAGCGCCAGCCCTTCGGCGGCGGCGCGGCGCTGGAAGCCTTCGGTCTGCGCCGCGCGCCGCAGCGCGGCATGCAGCTGCTCGACGATGGGCGCTGGCGTCGCACCGGGCACGTACACGGCATACCACCCGTCCGCGTCGTAGCCCGGCACGCCGGCTTCGGCGAAGGTCGGCACATCGGGCAGCAGGGGCGAGCGCCTGGCGCCCGTCACGGCCAGCGCGCGCAGCTTGCCGCCCGCGAGCATGGGCGCCACGCTGGGCAGCGTGCCGAAGGCCAGGTCGATCTGGCCGGCGATCACGTCGTTGATGACGGGCGCCGCGCCGCGGTACGGCACATGCGTCACGAACAGTTTGGCCTTGCTCTTGAGCAGCTCGGCCGCCAGGTGCGTGGACGCGCCGTTGCCGGCCGAACCATAGGCCATCTGGCCGGGCCTGGCGCGGGCCTGGGCGATGAAGTCGGCGGCCGACCTCAAAGGGCTCTCGGTGCGCACCACCGCCACGCTCGGCGCGCGGCCCAGCAGCATGACGGGCGCGAACGCGGTCTCGGCCGGGTACGGCAGCTTGGGGTGCAGGCTGGGCACGATGGCGATCGCGCTGGTGTTCAGCAGCAGCGTGTGGCCGTCCGGCGGGCTCTTGGCCGCCGCGTCGTTGCCGATGACGGTGCCGGCACCGGACTTGTTGTCCACGATCACGGGCTAGCCCAGGTCGCGCGACAGTGCGTCGCCCAGGGCGCGTGCCATGGCATCGGTGCCGCCGCCTGCGGGGAAGGGCACGATCAGGCGGAGGGGCTTGTTCGGGAAGGTCTGTGCGGCAACAGGTGCTGCGAAGGGGCTTGCGAGGCTGACGGCCAGCGCTGCCAGCCAGGCGCGGCGGGATACGGTGATGTGCTTCATACCCGCTCCAGCACCACGGCGATGCCCTGGCCCACGCCGATGCACATGGTGGCCAGCGCGTAGCGCCCGCCGCTGGCATGCAGCTGGTTGACGGCCGTGGTGGCCAGCCGCGCGCCGGAGGCGCCCAGCGGGTGGCCCAGCGCAATGGCGCCGCCGTTCGGGTTCACGCGCGCATCGTCGTCGGCCAGGCCCAAGTCGCGCAGCACGGCCAGGCCCTGCGCTGCGAAGGCTTCGTTGAGTTCGATTACGTCCAGCTGCGCCAGCGTGAGGCCGGCCAGGGCCAGCACCTTGCGCGTGGCCGGTGCCGGGCCCATGCCCATGGTGCGCGGCGGCACGCCGGCCGTGGCCATGGCCACCACGCGGGCGCGCGGCGTGAGGCCGTGGCGGGCGGCGCCGGCCTCGTCGGCCAGCAGCAGCGCGCAGGCGCCGTCGTTCACGCCGGAGGCGTTGCCGGCGGTGACCGTGCCATCGGGCCGCACCACGCCCTTGAGTTTGGCCAGCACTTCCAGGCTGGTCTCGCGCGGATGCTCGTCGCGTGCCACCACCAGCGGGTCGCCCTTTTTCTGCGGCACGGTGACGGGCACGATCTCGGCGTCGAAAAAGCCGCGCTGCTGCGCCGCGACGGCCTTGCGCTGCGAGGCCAGGGCCATCCGGTCCTGGTCTTCGCGCGAGATCCTGTAGTCCGTGGCCACGTTCTCGGCCGTCTCGGGCATGCTGTCCACGCCGTGCAGGGCCTTCATCTTCGGGTTGACCAGACGCCAGCCGATGGTGGTGTCCTCGATCTTGGCGGCGCGCGAGAACGCGCTCTCGGCCTTGCCCACCACGAAGGGCGCACGGCTCATGCTCTCCACGCCGCCGGCCAGCATCAGGCTGGCTTCGCCCGACTTGATGGCGCGCGCGGCCGTGCCCAGCGCGTCCAGGCCCGAGCCGCACAGCCGGTTCACCGTGCTGCCGGGCAGGCCCACGGGCAGGCCGGCCAGCAGCGCCGACATGCGGGCCACGTTGCGGTTGTCTTCGCCGGCCTGGTTGGCGCAGCCGTAGACGATGTCGGCCACGGCCTCCCAGTCCAGGTTCGGGTGGCGGGCCATCAGGGCCTTGAGCGGCACGGCGCCCAGGTCGTCGGTGCGGACGGACGAGAGGCTGCCGCCGTAGCGGCCGAAGGGGGTGCGCACGGCGTCGCAGATGAACGCCTGTGTCATGCCAGCACCACCACGCCGTCGGCCGCGCGCACGCCCTGCCCTTGCGGCAACACGAACACCGGGTTGATCTCGGCCTCGACCAGTCGCTCGCCCAGCTGCGCCGTCATCTGCGAGAACGCCACGATGGCCGTGACCAGGGCCTCGACATCGGCCTTGGGCCGTCCCCGGAAGCCGTCCAGCAGCGGCCAGCTCTTGAGCGCCTGCGCCATGGCCAGCGCATCGGCGCGCGACAGGCCCCCCTCGGGCGGCAGCAGGCGCATCGTGGTGTCCTTGAACAGCTCGGCCGTCACTCCCCCCATGCCCAGCAGGATGGCCGTGCCCAGCGCGTCGCGGTGCATGCCCAGGATCAGCTCGGTGCCGCCGCCCACCATCTCCTGCACCAGGAAGCGCCTGGGCTGCACGCCGGCCTTGGCCTCGACCTCGGCCGCCATCGCCACCAGGCGCGCGCCGACGGTGTCGGCCGTCAGGCCCACGGCCACGCCGCCCACGTCGCTCTTGTGCGTGATCTCGGCCGACAGGATCTTCAGCACCACACGGCCACCCAGTTCGCGCGCCGCGGCCTCGGCCTCGGCCGGCGTGGAGACGATGCGCTCGCCCGCGCAAGGCACGCCGAAGCGCGTGAACAGCTGCTTGGCCTGGTACTCGTCGAGCGAGCCCGATGACAGGTCGTCCACCGCCACCGCCGCCACAGGCGCACTGGCCTCCACCTGCGGCTGCAGCTGCGCCACCTGGAACATCGCGCGCAGCGCTGCCGTGCAGCTTTCTGGCGCCGGGAAGGCGGGCACGCCGCGCTGCGTCAGCAGGGCGCCGACTTCGGGCGCATGCGGGCTCACATAGGCGATCACCGGCTTGTCGGAGTTCGGCAGGCAGTCCTGGATGGCGCCGGCCAGCAGCTTGGGGCTAGCCAGGCTGGACGAGCCCACGATGATGGTCAGCGCGTCGTAGCTGTCGCTCTTGAGCAGCACGTCGATGGCGCCGCGCAGCAGCGCGGGCTGCAGGCCGGCGAGCGTCACGTCGATGGGGTTGCGGTCCAGCACGGCGTGGTCGCCGGTCTGCAGCGCGCGCAGGGCCTCGGCCGTGGCCGCGTCGGGCGCGGGAGTGTCGAAGCCGGCCATGCCCAGATCGTCCGACACCAATGTGCCGGCGCCACCCGTGGACGTGAGGATGGCCACGCGCTTGCCCTGCAGCTTGCGGCCGGTGGCCAGCGCAGCCGGGATGTCCAGCAGCTCGCCGAAGGTCTGCGCGCGGATCACGCCGACCTGCTGGAACAGCGCGTCGTACATGCGGTCGGCGCCGGCCAGTGCGCCGGTGTGCGACACGGCTGCCTTGGCGCCGGCTTCGGAGCGGCCGATCTTGAAGGCCACCACCGGCTTGCCGTTGCGCGCGGCCTTCAGGCAGGCGTTGCGGAACTTGGCCGGGTCGCGCACGGTTTCCACATACAGCGCGATGACCTTCGTCGCTTCGTCGTCGGCCAGGTGGTCGATGAAGTCGGCCAGCTCCAAATCCACCTCGTTGCTGGTGGAGATCAGCTTGGACAGGCCCACGCCGCGTGCCGCGGCGCGCGACAGCAGCGCACCCAGGATGCCGCCGCTCTGCGACACCACGCCGATGCCGCCTACAGGGAAGTGCTCCATCTCCAGCGCGCCGGTGGCCGACAGCACGATGTTGTCGGTCAGGTTCACCAGGCCGATGGTGTTGGGGCCCAGGATGCGCATGCTGCCCGCGGCTTCGATCAGTTGCCGCTGGCGACGCGCGCCGTCTTCGCCGGTCTCGGTGTAGCCGCTGGCCAGCACGATGGCGGCGGCGCAGCCACGTGCGGCCAGGTCGCGCACGGCCAGGTGGGCACGCTCGGCGCCCAGCAGCACGATGCCCACGTCGGGCACGCCGGGCAGCGATGCGATGTCGGGGTAGCAGGCCAGCTCGCCGATGCGGTCGACCTTGGGGTTGACGGGATAGATGGCGCCCGCGAAGCCGTGCTTGACGAGGTAGGACACGGGGCGGCCCGCGGTCTTGCCGGCGTCGGCCGAGGCGCCGATGACGGCGACGCTGCGCGGTTGCAGCAGGCGGGAAATGGCGTTGGTCATGGCATCACTCCTTGGCGGCGGACTTGGCGAGGAAGGCTTCGACCGAGGCGCGGTGCTCGCTGCTGGTGTAGCAGATGCCCTGCGCCTGGCTGCCCTGGGCGAACACGTTGTGCGAGGACAGCTCGAAGCTCTGGTTCAGGATGGTCTTGGTCAGCGCCAGCGCGGTGGCGGAACCCTTGCCCAGTTCGGCGGCCCAGGCCTGCGCATCGGCCACCAGCGTCTCGGCGCTGGTGGTGCGGTCGACGATGCCGAGCGATACGGCTTCGTCCGCCTTCACCACGCGCCCCGTGAAGATCAGCTCCTTGGCGCGGGGCAGGCCCACGCGGCGCGGCAGGAAGTACATGCCGCCGCCATCGGGAATGATGCCGCGGTGGATGTACGACCAGGTGAAGCTGGCCCATTCGCTGGCGATGACGAAGTCGCAGGCCAGCGCCGTGTCCGCACCCAGGCCCGAGGCCGCGCCGTTGACGGCCGCGATCACCGGCTTGGGCATGGTGTGCAGCAGGGCCTGCACATGGTGCACGCGCTGCTGGCGGTGCCAGCCGTTGAAGCCCACTTCGCCGGTCGGTGCGTTCATGCGCTTTTGCATGCCGGCGATGTCGCCACCGGCGCAAAAGCCCTTGCCGGCTCCCGTCAGCACCAGGGCCTTGATGGTCTTGTCGGCGGCCACGCGTTCCAGCGCATCGACGAATTCGGTGCGCATGTCGTCGCTCATGGCGTTGCGCTTGTCCGGGCGGTTCAGGGTCAGCGTGGCGATGCTGTCGTGCACCTGCAGGGTGATGAGTTCGTAGGCCATGGCGGTCTCCTAGAGGTTGTGGGCGTTCAGTCGGCCTTGATGCCGTTTTCCTTGACGATGCGGGCCCAGCGGGCTTCTTCGGCGCGCACGTAGGTGTCGAGCTCGGCCGGGTTGCCGGCGCTGATGTTCAAACCCTCCTGCTCGACCTTGCGCGCGAAATCCGGCGCGCGCGCGGCCTTGCGCGCAGCGGCGTTCAGGCGGGCAATCACGTCCTGCGGCGTGCCGGCCGGCGCGTAGAGCCCGTACCAGCTTTCCACCGCGTAGCCAGGGATGGTGGCGCCGACCGTGGGCACGCCCTTGAACGCGGCAGAAGGCTCCGCGCTGGTCACCGCGATGGCGCGCAGCTGGCCTCGCTCCACGAACGGCGCGACGGCCGCGGCCGTTCCGAAGAACATCTCCACCTGCCCGCCCATGAGGTCGGTCATCGCCGGGCCGGCGCCGCGGTAGGGGATGTGCAGGGTCTTGACCTTGGCCAGGTTGTCGAACATCTCGCCGGCCAGGTGTGCCGAGGTGCCGGCGCCCTGCGAGGCATAGGTCAGCTTGCCAGGATTGGCCTTGGCGGCGGCCAGCAGATCGGCCACTGTCTTGAACGGGCTGGCCGGGCGCACCACCAGCACGTTGGGCCCGCGGCCGACCAGCATCACCGGCGCGAAGGCCTTGGCGTTGTCGAACGGCAGCTTGCTCTGCAGGCTGGGGTTGACCGCGTGCGCGAAGCTGGCCATCACCAGCGAGTAGCCATCGGGCGCGGCCTTGGCGATGGCGTCAGTGCCGATGATGGTGCCGGCGCCGGGCTTGTTGTCGATGATGACCGGCTGGCCCAGGTCCTTGGACATCTCCTGGCCCAGCGTGCGGGCGATCAGGTCGGTGCCGCCGCCCGGCGCGAACGGCACGACGATGCGCACCGGCTTGTTGGGAAAGGTGCTGGCGGGCGCGGCGCCACCGACGAGCAGGCTGCCGGCGAGCACGAAGCCGGCCAGGGCGCGCAGGGTGCGCAGGGGGCGAAGGGCGTGTGGATGCATGTGTGTGTCTCCGATGCGGTGAGGGCTGGACGGCCCGGGTTGCTGGCGGCGTCGTGTGTCGATCACCGTGCCCGGAGCTTAGAAACAAGGGCGGCGAAAGTAACCCGCCCAATTCCACTGAGTGGAACTATGATCCGGCTGCCCTGGAGACCGACCCATGCACGCCATCCGCAGCACCCTCGCCCACGACAAGCCCGGCCTGTCGCCTGCCAACCGTTCGCTGGAACGCGGCATCGAGCTGCTGCGCGCGTTCCGCCAGGGCTCCGAGCTGCTGGGCAATGGCGAGCTGGCCGAGCGCACCGGCCTGTCGAAATCCACCGTCAGCCGCTTGACGCAGACGCTGGTGGGCACCGGCATGCTGCAGCTGGACCAGGCCCGGCGCGCCTACCGGCTGGCACCGGCCGTGCTGGGCCTGGGCCACGCCATGCGCTCGGGCTCGCAGGTGCTGGCGCTGGCCGCGCCGCTGATGCGCGCGCTGGCCGAGCGCATGCATATCAACGTGGGGCTGGCGGCACCCGACCGCGACGAGATGGTCTACCTGGAGTCCATCCGCTACAACCGCCGCGTGGTCCTGCGCCACGTGGTGTCGGGCCAGCGCATCCCGATGGAGCCGACCTCGCTGGGCCGTGCCTACCTGGCCGTCGCGCCCGAGCCGCGGCGCAAGGCGCTGATGGCCGCGTTCCGCCAGCGCCGGGGCGCCGGTTGGGCCGCGATGGCACGCGAGATCGAGGCCGCACGCACGGGCGTGCAGCGCGATGGCTGGTGCGCCGCGTCCTGGCAGCCCGAGGTGGTGGCGCTGGCCGCGCCACTGGTGTGGGGCGACGCGATCTATGCGTTGAACGTCAGCGTGTCCACGGCCGAGCCGATGGCGCGCATCGCCGCGCAGTTGTCGCCCAGCCTGCTGCAGCTGGTGGGCGACGTGCAGCGCGCGTACGAACGCGCTGCGCCCGACTGATGCGTTTCAGCGCCTGGGCGCGGCCTCGGCCCGCGCCAGCAGCAAGGACCGCTCGGCGCCGTTGTGCGCCAGCTCGGCCGCACGCAGCCACTCGGCGCGCGCCTCCTCGTGCCGGCCCAGCCGGGCCAGCAGGTCGGCGCGCACGCTGGGCAGCCATTGGTAGTGGCGCAGGGCCTTGTCGCCCAACAGGCGGTCGACCAGCGCGAGCCCGGCCGCCGGCCCCTCGGCCATGCCGACCGCCACCGCACGGTTGAGCTCGACCACGGGCGAAGGCGCGACCTGTGCCAGCCGGCCGTAGAGCGCCGCGATGCGCGCCCAGTCGGTCTGCGCGGCCGTGGCGGCGCGCGCATGGCAAGCGGCCAGTGCAGCCTGCAGCGCGTAGAAGCCGTCATCGCCCCCCAGGGCCGCGACGCGCTCCAGCGCCACCAGGCCGCGGCGGATCAGCAGCCGGTCCCAGCGGCCGCGGTCCTGGTCGGCCAGCAACACGGGGCGGCCGGTGGAGTCCAGCCGCGCGGCGGCGCGCGAGGCCTGCAATTCCATGAGCGCAACCAGGCCCCAGGCCTCGGGCTCGCCTGGCGCCAGGCTGGTCAGCATGCGGCCCAGGCGCAGGGCTTCCTGCGTGAGTTCGGGGCGCATCCAGTCGTCGCCGGCCGTGGCGGTGTAGCCCTCGTTGAAGATGAGGTAGACGACTTCGAGCACCGAGGCCAGGCGCTCGGCCAGCGCCTGGCCCTGCGGCAGCTCGAAGGCCACCTTGGCCTCGCCTAAGGTGCGCTTGGCGCGCACGATGCGCTGCGCCATGGTGGGCTCGGGCACGAGGAAGGCGCGCGCGATCTCGGGCGTGCCCAGGCCGCCCAGCAGCTTGAGCGTGAGCGCCACGCGCGCGTCGATGGACAGCACCGGGTGGCAGGCCGTGAACATCAGCCGCAGCAGGTCGTCGCCGATGGTGTCGGCACGCGCGGCGTCCAGCGCATCCACGAAATCCGGCACGATCAAGGCCTCCTGCACTTCGAGCTCATGGCCGACCTGCTCCAGCTTCTCGGTCTGCATCCTGGCGTGGCGCAGGTGGTCCAGCGCGCGGCGCTTGGCCGTGGTGGTGAGCCAGGCGCCCGGGTTGTCGGGCACGCCGTCCTGCGGCCAGTGCTCCAGCGCGGCGATCAGCGCGTCCTGCGCGAGCTCCTCGGCCACGCCGATGTCGCGCACCATGCGCGCCACCACGGCCACGATGCGGGCAGACTCGATGCGCCATACCGCGGCAATCGACGCATGCGTGGCCGCGTGCATCAGGCTTGCGGCGGTGTGCCCACCATGTGCACGAGCTCCCAGACATGGCCGTCCAGGTCGGTGAAGCCGTGGGAGTACATGAAGCCGTAGTCCTGCGGTTCGTTGGGCACGGTGGCCCCGCCGGCCTTGGCCTTCTTCACCAGGTCGTCGATCTCCTCGCGGCTGCCGCACGACAGGCAGACCAGCACCTCCACGCTCTGGTGCGCGTCGACGATGGCCTTCTTCGTGAAGGTCTGGAAGAAGGGCTCGACCAGCAACATGGCGAACAGGTTCTCGCCCAGCACCAGCGAGGCGCCCTGCTCGTTGGTGAACTGCGGGTTGAATTCGTAGCCCAGGCTGCGGAAGAAGGCCTGGCTGCGCGCCATGTCCTTGATGGGCAGGTTCACGAAGATCTGTGCGTGTTGCGGCATGGTGATGCTCCTTGGCGGTTCAGCCGTTCTCGGCCTTGGACTTGAGGCTTTGCAGCCCGGTTTCGAAATCGCGGCCGATCATGTGGTCCATGTCGAAGAACAGGCCGGCCAGCCTGGCCAGGTAGGGGCTGGCGCCATGCATGGCCCAGGTCACCTCGGTGCTGTCGCCGCGCGGCACCAGCGTGAAGGCCACGTCGTTCTCACCCGCGAAGGGCTCGAGCATGCGCAGCCGCATGGCCACGCGGGCCGGCGCCTGGGCCTCGGTGATCTCCAGGCTGCCCTTGCCCACGTCCCGGTTGCCCTCGAACACATAGCGCGCGCCGTGGCCGGCGGCCGGGCCGCTGTAGCTGCCCTTGACGTTCGGGTCTTTCTGCAGGTAGGGGTTCCAGGTATTGAACCGGTGCATGTCGTGGATCAGCGCGTAGACCTTGTCGGCCGGCGCGCGGATGCTGGTGCTGCGCTGCACGGCGAAGCTGTCGGGCCGGGTGGCGGCGAGCAACAGCACGGCGGCCAGCAGCAGCGCGATGGCCAGCGAGATCTTCCTGAGCATGGCGCTGGCCCGGCTCACAGGCTGCCCATGGACTTGAAGCGCTCGGTGGTCTCGCCGGGCGGGAAGTCGCCCGCCTCGTAGAGCTGGCGCACCTCGATCTCGGCCGGCTGGCCGGCACCCACGGGGTTGGGGAAGCGGCGGGCCCAGGCCATGGCCTCGTCGCGCGAGCGCACCTGGATCAGCGTGTAGCCGGCGATGAGTTCCTTGGCCTCGGCGAACGGGCCGTCGATGACGGTGCGCCGGTCACCTGCGCCGTAGCGGATGCGCCAGCCCTCGCGCGAGGGCTGCAGCCCGGCCGCGTCCAGCAGCACGCCGGCCCGGGCCAGCTCCTCGTGGTAGTCGGCCATCGCCGCGTACAGCGCCTCGTCGGCGACCGGCTGGGTCTCGGCCTCGAAGGCGGGGGTGGATTTGACGATGATCATGAAGCGCATCTGGTGCTCCTGTTGCCCATGCCTGCACGACGAAGCACGGGCGCCCGAATCGACAGCGGCCGTGCAGAAAATTTCAGGCCCGCCGGCCGTCGTCCCAGCACGGCGCCAGCGCACGCACCTCCACCGTGCACCACTGCGCCGCCGGGCATTGCGCGGCGATCGCCAGCGCTTCCTCGCGCGTCTGGCAGCTCAGCAGGAAAAAGCCGCCCACCATCTCCTTGGCCTCGGCGAAGGGGCCGTCCAGCAGCTGCGTCTGGCCGCCGCGGCGCGTCACGCGCGTGCCGGCCTGCTCGGAAGCGAGCGACTCGCCGGCCACCAGCAGGCCGCGCGCCTTCAGGTCGGCGCCGAAGCGCAGCATCGCGTCGTAGGCGGCGCGGCCCTCGGCCTCGGTGCGCGTGGCGCGCTGGCCGACGGGTTCGTGGATCAACAGCATGTAGGACATCGCGTTTCCCTTGCAAGAGACCGGCTTCCGGCGGCTGGCCGGCGCGCGGCGCGCCGATCATAAGAGCCCGCCTGCGTCCGCCAAACAGAGGATTGGCGCGCTGGCAAATGCGATTGGAATGCACATACTTGCAAGAGTTGGCGCTTAATCGCAACGAAACATGGCCAGATGAGCCGGCCGCCTGCCCAGGAGGGCCCATGATCGAAGACAGGATCCACCAGGTCCGGCAGTCGCTGGACAACCAGGCAGCGGACATGCCACCGGCCACCCGCGCCCTGCACCTGCGCCTGTGCGATGCGCTGGACCGGCTGCAGGCGATGTACCGCGGCGGCCCGGGCGACGGGCAAGCGCCGGCAATGGCGCAGGCGGTGCGTGGCGCTGTCGCCGAGTTCGAAGGCGCGCTGGCCGCCGCAGCCGCCAGCCTGGATGCGTCCACCGTGGCGGCCTGCCAGGCGCTGGCGGACCTGCTGGCCGCCGAGGCGGCGCCGCGCCATGGCATTTTTCGCGCGCGGCGTGGCGACCCGCCCACGGCACCAGCCGCCCGGGCCATCCAACCTTGCGCCACGCCTGTGGCGCCGACCGCACCGGCCGCGTGGGCACCGCACGCCAGTGCCCAGCCTGTCGTGCCGCCGGCCGCCGAGGTGCGCTTCGCCGCCAGCGCACCGCGCACGGCCCGGCCCGGCCGCGCCCTCGTCGCCCGCTTCCTGGCCTACGCCGAGGCCGACGAGGCCCAGGCGCTGGCGCGGCTCGGCAACACGGCCGGCCAGCAGGTCGAGAGCGGTTTAGGCGGCCTGCCGGTGGCGGTGGGCGCGGAACTGGACATCGCCGTCAGCGGTGCAAACCTGCAGGTCGAAGGCGCGCCGCGCTGCGTGCAGCGGCTGGTGTGGCGCGGCGGCGTGCAGCGGCTGGATTTCGAGGTCGAGCCCACGGCTGGATTCGACGGCGGCATGCTGCGCCTGGACGTGCTGCTGGACGGCCTGGTGCTGGCCCGCATCCGCCTGACGCTCGCATGCGCCACCGACACCAGCACGCCCGCCGCCGACGACCAGCACAGCAGCGGGCACCGGCTGGCGCGCAAGGCCTTCGCGTCCTACGCCTCGGCCGACCGCCAGCGCGTGCTGGACCGCGTGGCCTCGGTGCGGCTGGCCTCGGCGCTGCAGATCTTTCTGGACTGCCACGACCTGTTCCCCGGCCAGGCCTGGCAGCCGCGGCTGGCGCAGGAGATCGACGGCTGCGACGCCTTCCTGCTGTTCTGGTCCGACGCCGCCGCGGCCTCGACCTGGGTACGCTGGGAATGGGAGCGCGCGCTTCACAAGCACGGCCTGGCGCACCTGCAGTTCCACCCGCTGGACAACGGCGTCACACCGCCGCCCGAGCTGGCCGAGTTGCATGCCGACGACCCGCTCATGGACCTGCGCCAGGCCCACGCCCAGCGCCTGGCCGCGCGAGGAGCCCCCCATGCCTGATGCCCCGTTCGACCCCGTCGTGCTGCGCCTGGACCCGGCCACGCTGGACGACATCCCGCTCGGCCTGCTGCGCCTGTCCGACGACGAGCGGCTGCGCTACATGAACCAGGCCGCGCGCGACCTGGCCGGCCCGACCATCGCGCTCGGCATGCCGCTGTCGGCCCTGGAGCTGCTGCCGCACAGCCGCGAGCAACTGGCAGCGCAGCTGCAGCAGCGGCGCGACAGCGAGCGCGGTGGCAGCTACGCGCTGGTGCTGCACCGCGCCGACCTGGGCGCCAACCTGCACATGGACGTGTCGGCCGTGCCCGAGTACGACGCCGAGGGCCACTACATCGGCTCCATCGGCTTCCTGACCGACACCACCATGCAGGGCGCCCAGCTCGCGGTGCACGAGGCCATCGGCGTGGCCTCGGATTGGCGCGCGCTGCTCAAGGCCGTGGACCGGCACATGCGCGAACTGCTGCCGTTCGACGCCATCGTGATCAGCCTGGTCAGCGAAGACCGCAGCGCGCTGCGCGTGTTCTACGAAGAGCCGCCGCTGACCCAGGGCCCGGCCTGGTGCTGGTGGCCGATGCCGGCCTTCGTGCGCGCCGACCTGGAATCGCTGCGCGTGACGCGCGCCGACGATGTGCAGCTGATGTTCGCCACTTCGCCCTACCGCGAGCTGGCGGACGACCCCATCACCGCCGCCTGGCTGTCGCTGGGCTACCGCCAGATGCTGCGCCGCCCGGTGCTGCGCGACAACCGGCTGGCCGCCATCGTCACGTTGTGCCGCCGGGACGACCGGCCCTTCACGCCCAGCGAGATGGCGCGGCTGGACCAGCTGCCCATCGGCGAGGCCGTGAACATGGCGCTGGCGCTGGACCGCCAGGGCGAGCTGGACTTCGGCCTGCAACTCATCGGCCGCCTGGGCGCCGCGGCCGGCAACCTGGCCGACGTGGCGCGCGAGCTGGCCGACGGCATGCGCGCGAACTTCGGCTGGGAGCATGTCTCGCTGTTCCGCGTGAACCTGGACGAGGACAGCATCTCGCTCGTGCACCAGTCCGCGCAGCCCGACTTCGTGCTGCCGCCCGACTACGCGCAGTCGCGCCAGCTGGGCCTGCTGGGCCAGGTGGCACGCTCGGGCCAGCCGCTGCGGCGCGACCTGGTGCACGAGGACCCGGTCTACCTGCCGGGCATCGCCGGCACCGTCTCCGAGATGTGCCTGCCCGTGCCGGGCCAGCCGGTGCGCTGGATCCTGAACGTGGAGTCCAGCAAGCGCGCGGCCTTCGCGCGCGAGGAGGAGCAGGCCGTGGCCCGGCTGCTGGCCGTCGCCGGCCTGATCCTGGACCGCACGCAGGCACTGCAGTTCAAGGCCACCGTGCTGGACACGGTGGCCGACGCCATCATCCAGACCAGCTCGCGCGGCGACATCCAGAGCGTGAACCCGGCCTGCGAACGCCTGCTCGCGCGCGACGCCGCCAGCCTGATCGGCCAGCACCTGAGCAGCCTGATCAGCGCGCCCGGCAACGAGCCCGACCCGCCCGGCTTCGCGCTGCGCCTGGTCGCCATGGACAAGCTGATCCCGGGCGAGGTGGAGCTGCTGACGGGCAAGGGCGAGGCCGTGCCCGTGCTGCTGTCCGGCGAATCACTGCCGCGCGAGCTGGGTGGCAAGGTCTATGTGGCCAGCGACCTGCGGCCCGACCGCGCGGCCCAGCGCATGCACACGCTGGCCAACGTGTTCCGCCAGCTGGCCAGCGAGATCCGCCTGCCGCTGGCGCTGATCTCGGCCCACCTGGAGGAGCTGCAGGAAGCCCTGGCGGCGCAGCCCGCGCTGGCCGGCACGCTGGACAAGGCCCGGCGCCAGCTGCGCCGGGCCGACCTGCCGCTGGAGCGCGCCGTGCGCCTGGCCACGCTGGACCAGGGCCAGGCGCTGCCGCTGCAGACCCTGTCGCTGCCCGAGCTGGCGCGCAAGCTCATCGACGAGCTGCCGCAGGCCCAGGCCAAGGCCGTGCGGCTGGACAGCGGGAGCGGCGACACGCTGGTGCAGGCCGCGCGCCAGGAGTTCGAGTTCTGCGCCGCCAGCCTGCTGGCCTTCATGCTGCGCATGAAAGCGCAGTGCGACGCCGTGTGCATCCACCTGCGGCGCGAGCAGACGCGCGAGATGTTCAGCGTCGAGCTCGTCGACGCGCAGACCCTGCAGCCCAGCAGCACGCGGCTGGAGGCCAAGAGCGAGCACGAGCGCGAGTTCGCGCTGGCCGAGCCCGTGATCACCGCGCTGATGCGGCGCATGGGCGGCAGCTTCGCCATCGACCAGCGCGCCGGGCTGCGCCTGCACCTGGCGCTGCCGGTGCTGGAACCCGCCTGAGGACCGCCCCCATGCCCTGGCAACTGATCGCCCACCACGACGACGAGATCCGCAGCCTGGTGATCGGCGCGCTGCGCAAGGCGCTGCGCGCGCAGGACATCGCCATCCGCCCCATCGAGGCCCAGCACGTGGCGCGCGCCGACGAGGTGCTGCAGGACTTCGGCCTGGGCGACTGCAGCCTGGTGGTCATGGGCTCGGGCATGCCGCAGGACGAGCAGGCCAGCGTGGGCCTGGCCGGCCGCGAGCCGACGCGGCAGTTCATCAAGCGGCTCAAAGCGCTGGCCCGGCACATGCCGCTGGTCGTCGTCTCCAGCACACCGGACGACCGGCTCGCCGACTTCCTCGATGCGTTCGAGCACACGGCGCTGGTCACGGTGGGGGCCGACTTCCAGGCCCACCTGTCCGAAGCCCTCAAGCGGCTGCGCGCCGGCCAGCCGCGCCCCAGCGCCGCACGGCTGCGCCTGAACATCGACCTGTGCAACATGCAGACCGCCAGTTGGCAACTGCAGCGCCGCGGCGGCGACGACTTCGAGGCCACCGGCACGCTGCAGCTGGACCAGCGGCTGCTCGAACGCATCATCGAGGACTCTGCCGAGCTGGAGACGCGTGTGGCCGAGCACCGGGACGACTGGCTCAAGAAGATGGAGCGCCTGTCGGCCGACCTGCACCAGCTGCTGTTCAAGGGCGGCACGCCGAACTTCGGCTGCTGGGACCGCTTCTCCGAGCAGCGCCGCCATGTGGGCGGCGTGGCCAACACGCGCGTGCGCGTGACCGTGAACCAGGCCACGCACCCCGTTCTGGTCGAGGCGCTGAAGGACGAAGGCGGCGACGTCGACAGCTACTGGATGCTGCAGGCCCCGGTGTTCCGGCGCTACGAATCCACCACCGCCTACCCGCCGCTGTTCAAGGACCACGAGAGCCGGCACGGCCTGATCAACTGCCTGGTCATCGAGGCCGACGGCAAGGCCGGCAACGTGCCCGACGGGCACGGCGGCGGCCAGGGCTTCGACCGCCTGCCGCACTGCGAGACCGAGTGCCGCGAGATCGTGCAGACCCTGACCCGGGCGGCGAACTGCGACGTCACGCACCTGCGCGTGCAGGGCCTGGGCGCCGACGTGGCCACGCCGGTGCTGGAACTGTTGCGCGAGCGCCGCTGGCATCTGGTGCATTTCAGCGGCCACCTGAGCGGCGACCATGCGCAACAGGCCGGCCTGGTGCTGCGCGCCGACCGCGGCGGCATCCTGCCCGTGCAGCAGCTCGTGCGGCAGCTGGGCCGCACGCAGCTGCTGTTCCTCAGCAGCTGCCGCAGCGCATCGGCCAAGGTCGTGATGCAGGCCGTGGAACACCATGTGCCGGCGCTGCTGGGCTTCCAGTGGCCGATCGACGACGGGGCGGCGTCGCGGTTCGCGCAGACCTTCTACCGGCTGCTGTTCGACCCCCAGGACAGCTGCCACCGGTACCTGGAATACGCGTTCATGAAGGCGCGCAAGGCGGCGTATGCGCATGCGCCGGAGCATCCGTCGTGGGTGGCGCCGGTGTTGTTGATGCAGATGGATTGAGGAGAGTGCGGCTTGGCAAAGCGGGTCTGTCGCCACGATGCGTGGCGTGGTTGTCGCATGGACCCGCGACAACGGTTGGCCATCCCGTCTCCTGGGTACCATGTCGGGCTGATTTCGCGGGAGAGGTTTCCTCCGATCGGCAGAGGGTAGGCATGCAGCAGAACATCCGCTCGAACTTCGACATCCTGAAGTCCTATGAGCCCCAGTTGTGGCGCCTGGGCGCACTGGCAGAACGGTACTTCGCCGAAGACCCCAACACCAGCCTGCTCAAGCTCCGGCAATTCGCAGAGCTGCTGGCGCAGTCGTTGGCCGCTCGTGGCGGCATGTTCACCACCCAGCAGGAAAGCCAGTACGAGCTGATTCGCCGCCTGCAGGGCGAAAACCTCGTGCCCCGCGAAATCACGCAGGTCTTCGACCAGATCCGCGTCACCGGCAACGCCGCCAACCATGCGCTGGCAGGCGACCACGGCAAGGCCCTGACCACGCTCAAGCTGTGCTGGCAGCTGGCGCTCTGGTTTCACCGCACCTTCAAGCAGCCGGACTACCGGTCCGGCCCCTTCGTGCCGCCCGCTCCTCCGAAGCACGAGTCAGAGGAGCTGCAGGCGGAACTGGCCAAACTGCGAGAGGTCGTCTCGGAGTACCAGGCCCAGCATGCGCAAGTCGCGTCGGCGCTGCAGGCGGCGCAGACCCAGCTGACCGCCCTCAGTGACGAACGCGCTGTATGGGAGCAGATCGCCACCGAGTCCGACCAGGCCAAGGCCAAGCTGGCCACGCAGTTGACCGCGCTGCAGTCGCAGGCCAAGGCTGCGCCGTCCGGCAACTTGGTGGAACTGGTGAACTCTGCCAACAAGGCGGCCTCGCTGGTCGAATTGGACGAGCCCCAGACCCGCCGCATCATCGATGCGCAGCTCCGCCAGGCCGGCTGGGAGGCCGACACCGAAACCCTGCGCTACAGCCGCGGCGCGCGGCCCGTGAAGGGCCGCAACCTGGCCATCGCCGAATGGCCGTGCGAAGGCTATTCGGCCGACTACGTCCTGTTCCAGGGTCTGGTGCCCCTGGCGGTGGTGGAGGCCAAGCGGGGCAGCAAGGATGTCTCGGCCGATCTGCAGCAGAGCAAGCGCTACAGCCGCAGCTTCGCGCCCAGCGCCGAGACGCAGTTGCACGCGCAGAACTGGGGCGCGCAGGCCGAGTTCCGCGTGCCCTTCGTGTTCGCCACCAACGGCCGCCCCTACCTGCGGCAACTGGCCACCAAGAGCGGCATCTGGTTCTGCGACCTGCGCCACCCCCACAACCGCAGCGCATCCCTGGATGGCTGGTACTCACCAGAGGGCCTGCAAGCGCTGCTGCGCCAGGACGAGGACAAGGCGCACGCGGAGCTGGACAGCACGCCTTTCATCTACGGCCTGGCGCTGCGCTACTACCAGCAGGATGCGATCCGGGAAACGGAGGCCCGCATCGCGCAGGGCCAGCGCGACATCCTGCTGGCCATGGCCACCGGCACCGGCAAGACCAAGACCTGCATTGCGCTCATCTACCGCCTGCTGAAGGCCCAGCGCTTTCGCCGCATCCTGTTCCTGGTCGACCGTTCGGCGCTGGGGGAACAGGCAGCCAATGCGTTCAAGGACACGCGCATGGAGCGCCTGCAGACCTTTGCCGACACCTTCGGCATCAAGGAGCTGGATGTGCAGGCGCCCGACGCCGACACGGCCGTGCACATCGCCACCGTGCAGGGCATGATGCGCCGCGTGCTGATGCCGGCCGAGGGCGTGGCGCCGCCCACGGTGGACCAGTACGACTGCATCGTCATCGACGAATGCCACCGCGGCTACACGCTGGACCGCGAGATGTCGGACACCGAACTGAGCTTCCGCGGCTTCGACGACTACATCTCCAAGTACCGCCGCGTGCTGGACTACTTCGACGCCGTCAAGATCGGCCTGACGGCCACGCCCGCACTGCACACCACCGAGATCTTCGGCCCGCCGGCCTACAGCTACAGCTACCGCGAAGCCGTGGTCGATGGCTATCTGGTGGACTACGAGCCGCCCATTCAGATCCACACGCAGCTGACCGAGCAGGGCATGACCTGGAAGGTCGGCGAAGTGGTCAAGGTCTACAACGCGCAGCGCAGCCAGATCGACCTGTTCAAGGCGCCGGACGAGATCACGCTCAAGGTCGAAGACTTCAACCGCAAGGTCATCACCCGGCCGTTCAACGAGGCCGTATGCAGCTACCTCGCCCAGGAGATCGACCCCGGCGGCCGGCGCAAGACCCTGGTCTTCTGCGTCAGCAGCGACCATGCCGACCTGGTGGTGGACGTGCTCAAGGCCGCGTTGCAAACGCAGTACGGCAGCGTGGAAGACGATGCCGTCATCAAGATCACCGGCAATGCCGACAAGCCGCTGGAGCTGATCCGCCGCTTCAAGAACGAGCGCCTGCCCAATGTGGCCGTCACCGTCGACCTGCTGACCACCGGCATCGACGTGCCGGAGATCTGCAACCTGGTGTTCCTGCGGCAGGTGAACAGCCGCATCCTGTTCGACCAGATGCTGGGCCGCGCCACGCGGCTGTGCAGTTTCGACGGCGAGGCCAAGGACAGCTTCCGCGTCTTCGATGCCGTGCGCCTGTTCGAGGCCATCGGCGACATGACCGAGATGAAACCCGTGGTCGTCAACCCTTCGATCTCGTTCCAGCAGCTCGAACGCGAGATCGCCCAGGCGCCCACCGACGACGCGCGTGAACTGCTGCTTGCGCAGTTCCTGGCCAAGCTGCAGGTCAAGAAGCGCCACCTCCAGGGCCAGGCTGCGCAGGACTTCGAGACCCGGGCCGGCATGGCCCCGGAGGCCTTCATCCGCCAGCTCAAGGCACTGCGCGTGTCCGAGGTGGCGGCCTGGTTCACCCGGCACCCCGACCTGGGCGAGATCCTCGACCGCAAGACCACCGGCAGCGGCCAGCCCCTGTACGTGTCGGACCACCCCGACGCCTTCCTGCGCGCCGAGCGCGGCTACGGCCAGGCCAGCAAGCCGCAGGACTACCTGGACGCGTTCAAGGCCTTCCTCGCCAGCCAGGGCAACACGCTGCCGGCCCTCGTCGCGGTGCTGACCCGGCCGCGTGACCTGACGCGCCAGCAGCTCAAGGAACTGATCCTGGCGCTGGACCAGGCCGGCTTCAGCGAGGCGCGCCTGGCCACCGCCTGGCGCGAGATGAGCAACCAGGACATTGCCGCCAGCATCGTGGGCTACATTCGCCAGGCCGCGCTGGGCGACGCCTTGCTGCCCTACGGCGAGCGCGTGGACCGCGCGCTGCACACCCTGCTGGCCAGGCCGCCCACGGGCAAGCCCTGGACCCAGCCGCAGCGCGACTGGCTCAAACGCATCGCCGCGCAGACCAAGGTCAACCGGCTGGTGGACCGCTCCGCGCTGGACGACCCCGACCTGCTGTTCAAGCGCGAGGGCGGCGGCTTCTCCCGCCTGGACAAGGTTTTCAACGGCCAACTCCAGCCTGTGCTGGATGCCTTCAACGACGCACTCTGGGCGCAGCCTGCCCAGGGTGCCTGACCCGGACATTTCATGGCCACAACCCCGCAAGCCGCACACGACATCGGCGCCAAGCTCTGGTCGCTGTGCCATGTGCTGCGTGACGACGGCGTCACCTACCACCAGTACCTGAGCGAACTGACCTACCTGCTGTTCCTGAAGATGATGAAGGAGACCGGGCAGGAAGACCGGCTCAAAGTGCTGAAGCCTGTCGAGCGCAAGAAGGGCGCGCCCAAGTTCGAGCAGGACGGCATCCGCTGGGACGACCTGCTCAACGCCCCCGCGCCGGAGCGGCTGGACCTGTACAAGGAAATGCTGCTGGACTACGGCCTGCACGGCCGGGGCGCCGTGCTGGAGATCTATGCCAATGCCAACACCTTCATCACCAAGCCTGCCACCTTGAGCAAGCTGGTGACCGACATCGACGGCCTGGACTGGTACAGCGTGCAGCGCGACGACCTGGGCGACCTGTACGAAGACCTGCTGGAGCGTAACGCCACCGAGAAGAAGAGCGGCGCCGGCCAGTACTTCACACCCCGAGCGCTGATCGACAGCATCGTCGCCGTGATGCAGCCGCAGCTCGGCGACGTGATCCAGGATCCGGCGGCAGGCACCTGCGGCTTCCTGATCGCGGCCAACAACCACCTGCGCGCCACGCACGATTTCGACAGCCTGGACGAGGCTGCCCAGCGCCGCTACCGCCACGGCACCTTCCACGGCATGGAGCTGGTGCAGGACACGCACCGCCTGGCGCTGATGAACATGCTGCTGCACGGCATCGAAGGCGGCGTGCAATACGGCGACACGCTGGGCGAGGAGGGCACGCGGCTGGCGCGCGCCACGCTCATCCTCTCCAACCCGCCCTTCGGCACCAAGAAGGGCGGCGGCCTGCCCACCCGCACCGACCTCACCTTCGAGACCAGCAACAAGCAGTTCGCCTTCGTGCAGCACATCGTGCGCAACCTGGCGCCGGGCGGGCGCGCTGCCGTGGTGCTGCCCGACAACGTGCTGTTCGAGAGCAACGTGGGCACCAGCATCCGCCGCGACCTGATGGACAAATGCAACCTGCACACCATCCTGCGCCTGCCCACGGGCATCTTCTATGCCCAGGGCGTGAAGACCAACGTGCTGTTCTTCACCAAGGGCGAGAAGGCCGACAAGGGCAACACGCAGGAGGTCTGGGTCTACGACATGCGCGCCAACATGCCGGCCTTCGGCAAGCGCACGCCGTTCACGCGCGACTACTTCCGCACGCCGGCCGATGCGCCGGCCAGCGTGCCGCGCGACAAGTTCGAAGACGTGTTCGGCACCGATCCGAAAGGCGGCCCCGAGGCCCTGGCCCGGCGCGTGGACGCCGGCCCCACCGGCCGCTGGCGCAAGTTCACCCGCGCGCAGATCGCCGAGCGCGGCGACAACCTGGACCTGGCCTGGCTCAAGGACGACAGCGCGGACACCGCGCAACAGCAACTGGAAGAACCCGCCATGCTGGCCCGCCTGGCCATGCGCGAGATGCAGGCGGCGCTGGCCGATTTGCGTGCGCTGGTGGAGGCGCTGGGCGAAGACCCGGACGCCGAGCTGGAAGAACTGCTGCCGGACGTGGTGGCGGGCACGGACGCCGAGGACAGCGCAGGCGGTGCAGGCCGCGAAGACCGCGCGGAAGGAACGCCGGCATGAGCGGTGTGCCTGCTCCTGCTGTGCCAACCAGCCTGCACGCCGAACTGCGCGCGCTGATCGCCAGCAGCCGCCAGCGCCTGGCCGGTGCGGTGAACGCGGAGCTGACGCGCCTGTACTGGGCGGTAGGCCAGCGGCTCGATGCCGAAGTGCTGGGCGGCGAGCGCGCCAGCTACGGCCTGGCCCTGCTGGAGCAGCTTGGCCAGCAGTTGTCGCAGGAGTTCGGGCGCGGCTTCGAGGCCCGCAACCTGCGCCGCATGCTCAAGTTCGCGCAGGCCTTTCCGGACGCCGGGATTTTGCCGACGCTGTCGACACAATTGAGCTGGAGCCACCTCGTGGCCATCGTGGGCCTCAAGACCGCGCCGGCGCGCCAGTTCTACGCGGCACAGGCGGCGCAGGACGGCTGGAGCGTGCGCGAGCTGGCCCGGCAGATCGAGCGCAAGGCCTTCGAGCGCAGCGCCATCGCCAGCGCCCAGGCACCCGCCGCGCTGGTGCCTGCGACGGTGCAAGGCCAGGGTCTGCCGCCCGGCCCCGTCTTCAAGGACCCGTACTTCCTGTACTTCCTGGGCCTGGGCGGAGTCGGAGCAGCAGTTGCACCAGGCGTTGGTGGAGGCGCGGGAGCGGTTGGCGCGGCGGGGGCTGTTGTTGGAAGAGAAGCACCAAGATGAGTGAGCTCCCTGACACCTGGGCCATGACAAAACTGGGCGAGCTGGTCACTGAAGTCCGCAACGGCATTTCCGCCAAGCCGAGCTCCGATGATGGACTGCCCATCCTTCGCATCTCAGCAGTGCGACCACTGAAGCTGGACACCTCCGACGTGCGTTACTTGCCGCTTGATTTTGTGGACAGTCCGACGTATCAACTGGCACCCGATGATCTTTTATTCACCCGATACAACGGCAATCGTGATCTGGTGGGTGCCTGCGCACGCGTAGGCCAGATCAGCCATGCACTGGTTTATCCCGATAAGCTGATTCGTGTGCGACTCGACCGCACGGTCGCCCTTCCGCGCTACATCGAAAAGGCCGCAAATTCGCATACGGCGCGGACGTATCTTGACCAGAAACTGAAGACCTCGGCCGGCCAAATCGGCGTGTCTGGCGCTGACATCAAAGGCATGCCCTTGGCGTTGCCGCCGCTGCCAGAGCAACATCGCATCGCCGACCAACTCGACACCCTGCTCGCCCGCGTCAACGCCTGCAACGACCACCTCGATGCCATCCCAGGCATCCTCAAGCGGTTTCGGCAGGCTGTGTTGAATGCATGTGTGGCTCCAGATCTTCTCGAAGCAACTCCCGGAGCCTCATTTCGCGTGGTTCGGTTGTTGGAAGTGCTGGTAGGACCCCTCCGAAATGGCAAATCAGTCCGTGATGGCACCGGCATGCCTGTTCTGCGCCTCACTTCCCTCAAGTCCTCTGGCATCGATCTGAAGGAGACGAAAGCAGGTGATTGGTCGAACGTGTCCGACATCAAGCGGTTCCTGATTCAAGACGGCGACTACCTCGTGTCGCGAGGTAATGGCTCCAAGGAACTGGTCGGCCGTGGGGGCCTGGTCAGCAAATGCAGCGACGAGATTGCTTTCCCCGACACGATGATTCGAGTTCGTCCAGACCCCGCCGAACTGTTGCCTGACTACCTGTAGTACGTATGGGCCAGCCGGTTTGTGCGTGAACAGATCGAGCGTGCGGCCAAGACGACTGCAGGAATCTGGAAAGTCTCGCAGCCAGATCTCGAAAACATCAGGATCCCGCTCCCAAGCCTGGACGTGCAGCGAGAGGTCGTTTGTCATATCGATGCTCTGTTGAAGCTCGCCGACCGCATCCAAATGCGCTACGCCGCCCTTCGAATCCATGCCCAACGCCTCGCCCCGCAAGTCCTGGCCAAGGCTTTCCGCGGCGAACTGGTGGAACAAGATCCCCAAGACGAGCCCGCCAGCGTGCTGCTGCAGCGCCTGACCGCCAGCCAATCCACCAAGACATCCGCATCCCGTGGACGGCCACGTGCCCAGGCCAAGCCGCAGCCTTTGGCTCCCGACCGTCCGCCCACCGACTGGGCATCCCTGCCCGACGGCGCATGGGTAGCCCCCGCCGACCCGGACGGCCATGCCACCACCGTATGGATCACGGCGGTGCTGCGGGCCTGGGGCGCACCCATGCCCGAGCGCACCGCCCGCCTGGCCACGCTGTTGTGCCAGCAACCGCATCTGCTCACCCCGGCACTGCCTGCGGCGCAAGCCAGCCTGTGGTCGCGCCTGGTGGGCGATGCGGCCGCGCCCCTGCCAACCCAGGTGACCCGTCTGCAACCAGCCTCCAACCACCCCTGGGGCCGCGCCTTCCAGGGCATGCGGATGCGGGGCGATCTGGTCGAGGCCGGCACCGGTGACGACGTGACCTGGGCACTCGGCCCCGGCGCAGCCGCCATCGCCACGGCCGGCTGGCCCGATGGCCGCGCCGGCTTCGTCGTGGCGCACCTGCGTGCCCATGGCCTCGCGTCCGTCCTGCCTGCGCTGGCGCCTGCGGAGCAGGCCTTCGTCGATGCCCGCGCAGCCTGATCTGTTCGGCCCCGCCGGGCTCTCGGCCCGACCGCCACAGGGCGTGACCGAGCCCGCGCTGTGGGTGCGCCGGCTCACGATCTGGCGCGCACCAGGCGATCCGGTGCGCACCATCCCCCTGCGGCCGGGCCTGAACTTCGTCTGGTCGCCGGACCCGGCCGACGTGCAGGGGCCACGTGCGCCTGATGCCGCCCAGGACGACGTCGGCCACGGCGCCGGCAAGAGCCTGTTCTGCCGCCTGCTGCGCTACTGCCTGGGCGAAGACCGCTTCGCGCCGGAGGGCCAGCGCCAGAGCATCGGCCGCGCGTTCCTGACGGGTTGGGTGTCGGCCGAGGTGCTGCTGCACGGCAGGCTGTGGGGCGTGCTGCGCCCGCTGGCGGTGGGCCGCGGGCATGTCGCGGTGGAGGGCGTGCTGCCCGAGCAGTTGTTCGACGGCCTGCACGCCCCGACCGGCATGGCGCCCTTGCTGCGGGCCATCGAACAGCAGGTGCTCACGCCCGCCGTGGCCCGGCGCATGCCTTCGCTGCGGCCGCACGACGCCTGGCGTGTGGCGCTGGCCTGGCTCACGCGCGACCAGGAATGCCGCTTCGACCATGTGCTGGACTGGCGTGCCGCCGAGTCGGATTCCGAATCGCCCGTGCGCTACATGTCCAATGCCCGCAAGCTGGACGCCATGCGCCTGCTGATCGGCGCGATGTCCCAGGACGAGATGGCGCTGCAGGAGGCGCTGGCGGCCAGGACGGAGACCCACAAGGCCCATCTGCAGGACAGCGCGCGCAGGGAATGGGCCTGCGACCGGGCCCGGCGCAGCATCGTCCAGTCGCTGGGCCTGCGGCCTGACGAAGTGCCTGCCGGCAAGCTGGGCATCGAGTCGCTGCGCCAGTCTGCGCGGCAGCATCTGGCCCGGGTGAGCGAGGTCAGCCCCGGCGTGGACGTGAGCGACCTCGACGGCCTGCGGCGGCGCAGCCGCGAGGCGGACCAGCACGTACTGGCGTTGAGCCAGCAGCAGGCCGCCCTGGACGCCAGCCTGCCACTGCAGAGACAACTGCTGGCCCAGCTCCGCGGCGAGTTGCCGTCGATCTCTGTCCGCGTGCGCGATGCCGAGGTGCCTGCATGCCCGATCTGCGAGGTGCCCATCGACCGGGTCATGGCCGAGGGGTGCAAGCTGTCGCACAAGCTGCCCGATCTCGCAGCACTGCAACGCAGGCATGAAGACGTGGTCCAGCAGGTCGCTGCGCAGCAGGGCGTGGTCGATGGCGTGGTGGCGGCCATCGCCTCGCTCAAGCCGCAACTGTCGGCCGCGATCAGCGCCGGGGACCGCCTGCGGCATGACCTGGGCAAGGCCGAAACGCTCCACACGCAGCGCTCATCGGCCTGGCTCAATGCGCGCCGGCTGCTGGACGACATCCAGCGGCTGGCCGACGAGTGGGACGCCTGGGAGCAGGTGCAGCGGCAGGCGGGGGAGGTGGCCACGCAGATCGAGACCGACCGCGATCAACTGGCTGCGTTCCGCGACCGTCAGGCGACGGTGTTCGACCGGCTGTCCACGCATTTCGACGCCATCATCCGCCTCACCGTGAGCCCGACGGCATCGGGCCGCGTGAGCCTGGACGGCCACGGGCTCAAGCTCGGCGTGCAGTTCGGCGGCGAGCGCTCCACACCGGCCATCGAGTCCTTGAAGATCATCGCCTTCGACCTGGCCGTGATGTGCATGGGCATCGAAGGCGGCACGCACCTGCCGGCCTTCCTGCTGCACGACAGCCCGCGCGAGGCCGACCTGGGGCAGAGCGTCTACCACCGGCTGTTCCAGATGGTGGCCGCGCTGGAAGAGACGGCGCATTCGGCCTTCCAGTACATCGTGACCACGACGACGCAGCCGCCGCCGGAGTTGCAGCAAGAGCCCTGGTTGCGCCTGGAGCTGCACGGGGCGCCGGCCACCGAGCGCTTGCTGAGGTGCGATCTGCCATAGTGGATGGCGCACGAATTCAGGTGAGGCGGATGACAGGCGCTCGCTCCAGCCGCCGCCGAACGGCCGTGTCCCGCGTGTGCTGCCTGCGCGCCTACCGCAACCCCTCCCACCACAACCGGTTCTCCCGCGTCGCGCCCACGGTCAGCACTTCGCCGATCTCCGGCGTCGCCAGGGCGATCCCCCTGGCCCGGGCCAGCGCCGCCAGCTCGGTCATCGGCGCCTGCCAGCGGTGGAAGGCCAGGTCGAAGGTGCTGTTGTGCACGCTGTAGAGCGTCTTGCCGCGCAGGTCTTCGAAGGCGCGGATGCTTTCCTCGGGCGACAGGTGCACCGAGGGCCACCAGGGGTCGTAGGCACCGTTCTCGATCAGCGCGATGTCGAAGCCGCCGAAGCGCTCGCCGATCTGCTTGAAGCCGCCGAAGTAGCCCGAATCGCCGCTGAAGTAGATGCGCTGGCCGCCGGCCTCGATGACCCAGGAGGTCCACAACGTGCTGTCGCGGTCCGTGAGGCCGCGGCCCGAGAAATGCTGCGACGGCGTGGAGGTGAGCTGCACATCCGCATGCGTGGCCGACTGCCACCAGTCGAATTCGGCGATGCGGTCGGCCGGCACGCCCGCGTCCCGCAGCCGCGCGCCCACGCCCAGCGGCACGAAATAGCGCTGCACGCGGCCCTTGAGGTATTCGATGGTCGACAGGTCCAGGTGGTCGTAGTGGTCGTGCGAGAGCAGCAGGCCTTCGATGGGCGGCAAGTCCTCGCGCGCGATCGGAGGCGCGTGGAAGCGCTTGGGGCCCAGGAAGCTGAACGGCGACACGCGCTCGGCGAACACCGGGTCGATCAGCCAATAGCGCCCCTGCAGCTTGAGCAGGTGCGAGGAATGGCCCAGGCGCACGATGTGGTTGGCATCGATGGGCAGCGCGTCGAGCTGCGCGCGCGTGAGCGGGCGCACCGGGATCGCGTCCACCGGCACCGTGCCCTCCTTGGTGCCGAAGAAGAAGCGGCTCCAGATGCGCCAGCCTTCCTGCGAGGGCTTGGCGTCGGGGTTGGCGACATTGGCGAAGCGGCAGCCGTCGGCCTGGAACTGCGGCGACGCCGCGAGCCCGGGGCCGCAGGCGCGGGTGGTGGCGCAGCCGGTCAGCAGGAGGACGGCAGCCAGTGCAAAGAAGCGCAAACGAGGTGCAAACATGGAAACAGTCGGGAAGCCGGCCAAAAAAGACCGCCGCAAGCTTACCTATGATCCGCCGATGACCTGGATTCCCCGTTTCGCCGCCTTGCTGTCGCTCGCACTCGCCCTGGGACTGCCGCTGGCGCAAGCCCAGCCCGGGGCACCCGCCGCCGCGCCGGCGCCCGCAGCATCGGCCCCGGCACCCGAGGTGCTGCCCGATGTCGCCACGCTGCGCAGCCAGCTCGACAAGCTGCCTGAGAACGCGGCCGGTACCGATGCCGTGCGCGCGCTGCAGGGCCAGTACAACGCGCTGGCCGCCAGCGCCAACAAGATCATCGCCGCGCGCACCGGCCAGTTGAACGACCTGAACGCCCGCCTGGGCGAGCTGGGCGCGGCCCCGGCCGCGGGCGGCAGCGAGGACGCCGACATCACGCGCCAGCGCCAGACCCTGACCCGCGAGCGCAACACCGTGGACGCCGACATCCGGCTGGCGCGGCTGGTGGTGGTCGATGCGCAGCAGCGCGTGGAAGACCTGCGCAATCGCCAGCGCGACCTGTTCGAGGCGCAGCTGACCGGCCGCGCGCCCTCGCCGCTGGGCCAGGTGTTCTGGCAGCAGCTGGCCACGGCCTGGCCCGACGACGTGGCCCGGCTCGCCCCGCTGGGCGTGGAGCTGCGCGCTGCCGCCGCGCGCGCTGCCGAGCCCGGCCACCGCGGGCCGGTGCTGCTGGCGCTGGCACTGGCGCTGCTGGCCATCACGGTGGGCGACGTGCTGGCCGAGCGCGGCCTGGCCGCGGCGGCGCAGCGGCTGCTGCCGGGCGGGCGGCTGCGGCGTTCGCTGCTGGTGATCGCCATCGTCGCGGTGAACCTGCTGGTGGTGGCGGTGGCCATGCGCAGCCTGCTGCAGACCCTGCAGAGCCACCTGGCGTTCGGCCCGGTGTCGAGCAAGCTCGTGGCGCTGGCCGACGACTCGGTGCTGTTCATCGCCTTCGTCACCAGCCTGGGCCGCGCGCTGCTCGCCAATGCCCGGCCCTCATGGCGGCTGCCGCGCATCGACGACGCGCAGGCGCGCCGGCTCAGCGCCTACCCGTGGTGGGTGGCGCTGGTCGGCGTGCTGGTCTGGCTGCCCACGCAGGTCAGCGAAATCCTGGAGCTGAGCCTGGCCGCCGTGCACCTGGTCGAGACCGTGACGGCGCTGGCCCTGGCGCTGCCCATGCTGGGCATGCTGGCGCGCCTGCGCGAGCCGCACCCGCACCCCGCCGAGGCAGCGACCGCGGCGGCCCCTGACAGCGCGCCGGCCGCCGTGGTCGATCGCCCGCTGTGGGTCGGCCTGGGCCTGGGCGCCGTGGCCCTGGTGGTGCTGGGCGTGGTGCTGCTGGTGCTGACCGGCTACATGTCGATCGCCAGCCTGCTGGCGCTGCAGCTGGCCTGGACCGGCCTGGTGGCCGTGACCTTCTACGTGCTGTTCAAGTTCGCCGACGACCTGTGCATGGCGCTGGTGGCCTCGCGCAGCGACTTCGGCCAGCGGCTGCAGCGCGGCTTCGGCTTCTCTGCGTCGGCGCTGGACCAGGCGGCCGTGGTGCTGTCGGCCGTGGCGCGCGTGGCGCTGTTCCTGTACATGCTGATCGCCCTGCTGGCGCCGCTGGGCACGCGGCCCGACCAGGTGCTCGAGCAGACCAGCCGCATCGGCCAGGGCCTGGCGATCGGCGAATTCCAGCTGGTGCCGGCCGCCATCTTCAGTGCGCTGGCCGTGCTGGTGGGCGGCTTCGTGGCGCTGCGTGTGTTCCAGCGCTGGCTGCGTGACCGGTACCTGCCCACCACCACGATGGAGCCGGGCATGCAGAGTTCGCTGTCCACGCTGCTCAATTACGTGGGCGTGGTGCTGGTGATCGCGGCCGGGCTGTCGGCGCTGGGCATCGGCGTGAACCGCATCGCCTGGATCGCCAGCGCCCTGTCGGTGGGCATCGGCTTCGGCCTGCAGGCCATCGTGCAGAACTTCATCTCGGGCCTGATCCTGCTGGCCGAGCGGCCCGTGAAGGTGGGCGACTGGGTGGTGCTGGGCACGACCGAGGGCGACATCAAGCGCATCAACGTGCGTGCCACCGAGATCCAGCTGGGCGACCGCTCCACCGTGATCGTGCCGAACTCCGAGTTCATCACCAAGACC
The DNA here is from genome assembly GCF_001422405.1 of Pseudorhodoferax sp. Leaf267. Lineage (GTDB taxonomy): Bacteria > Pseudomonadota > Gammaproteobacteria > Burkholderiales > Burkholderiaceae_C > Pseudorhodoferax. The sequence goes on along the minus strand of NZ_LMMV01000023.1, from coordinate 227,971 downwards.
GTGCGCAATATGACGCTCAGCAACGCCGAGGGCCGTGTGCTGATCCGCCTGCCGATGCCGCTGGCCACGGATGCGCCCAAGGTGCGCGAACTCATGCTGGCCGCCTGCGCCGCGCACCCCAAGGTGCTGGCCACGCCCGCACCCTCGCTGTCGCTGGAGGGCGTGGAAAACGGCATGCTGGTGTTCCAAGCCATCTGCTACGTGGACGGGCCGCGCAATGCCGGCGGCGTGCGCAGCGACCTGCTGTTCACGGTGCTGGACGCGTTCCGCGACGCCGGCCTGGCGATGGCCGCGCCGCCCACCGTGGTGGTGGCGCCGCCGCCGGCAGCGGCGGCCTGAGCGGCGGGGCCTGATCGGCCCCTGACGTCCAACGCCGTGGCCCTGGGATCGTGGAACTACAAGCACCTGGCCGGCACGGCCGCCGAAGCGGCCAGTGCGCTGGACCTGGGCAAGGTCCCGGCCCTGCAGGTCTACGACGGCGCCGGTGCCTACCGCTACGAGAACCCCGAACACGCCCAGCGCGCCGCCGACCTGGCCCTGGCTGCGCTGGAATTGAGCGCCAAGCACTTCGAAGGCCAGGGCAGCGCGCGCCACCTCGCGGCGGGCGCCCGCTTCCAGCTGTTCGACCATCCGCTGTACGGCAGCCCCACCGCCAGCCGCCCCGACAACGCCTTCACCGTGCTGGCCGTGGAGCACCACGCCAGCAACAACCTGGGAGGCCAGCTGGGCGGCGGCATCGCCCGGCTGCAGGAGAGCGGCGCGCTGGAGCGCGGCACCTACAAGTGCCACTTCCACTGCGCCCCGGCCGCCGCCGCCCTCGTGCCCGCCTTCATCCGCAAGCCCACCGCCCCGGGCCTGCAGGGCGCACTCGTCGTGGGCGTTGCCGGCGAGGCGCTCACCACCGAGCGCGACCTGCGTGTGAAGATCCAGTTCCCCTGGCAGCGCGGCGACGCCCCGCTGGCCGGCGGCCTGCACCACGATGGCGGCAACGCCCCGGGCAACGAGCGCTGCGGCACCTGGGTGCGCGTGGCCCAGCCGAGCGCCGGGGCCAACTGGGGCGCCGTCTTCTTGCCGCGGGTGGGCACCGAGGTGGCCGTGCAGTTCATCGAAGGCGACATCGACCGCCCGCTCATCATCGGCCAGCTGCACAACGGCCAGGACACCCCGCCGTTCGCAGCCGGCGTGGACGCGGGCGTGAACCACCCCGGCGTCATCAGCGGCCTGCACAGCCAGGGCCTGGACGGGCAGGGCTACAACCAGTGGGTGCTGGACGACGCCAGCGGGCAGCTGCGCATGCGGCTGTGGCTGCAATCCCGGATGCGGAGGCCAGGTTCGAGGCCTTGATGAACGAGGCAGGTCGTCATGCCACGAACATGAACGCCAGCGTGGACGGAACTTGGGTGATCGGCGACCTTACCGATGACGTCGCTAATCGTGCGAGGGGGGGCTTCATGCCCCCCCAACTTGGCCCGTCTATCGCCTCAACGAGAAAGTCCGTGTTCGCACCGGCGATGAGGTCAAGGTCAGCGGCATCTACCTGCCCGATGCCGATGGCAGCATCCCCGCCTACATGATCGCCGGCTTCTTGCCCGCGCACGCTGCTCGCGTCGGCTATGACCCGAGCACCCAATGGGAGCGCGAACAGGTCGTCACCACCTGGACGCTCGTCGAGCGCATCGCCGACAGCGGTGGTGGCAATCCAGGCGCGCAGGACGCACTGGCCGCAGGGGTGAGGTTGCGTGCGGCTGCCGGCGAACGGTGCCCACGCACCGGCTGGTGGATCACACCGGCTGCGGCGAATGCGCGTCAACGGTTCGACGCTGGCGACGTGATGCCTGACCTGAAGTCCGCCTGGGGCGCCACCATCTGGCAGTGGGACGCCGTGCAGGACTGACGACGGACCATCAGGCGCTTTCGCGCAGCATCTCATCAGCGGCGCTGGAGGGCCGAGCCGTCCCGGCGCCGACGGCTGCCATGGCAAGCGCATACGCTGCGCGCACGCTCAGGGCCCGCTACCGCCTGAGCATGCGCCTGTGGCTGTCCTTGCTGTTCGTGCGCCGCGACAGCCGGATGTTCCAGGACAAGACGGCGGTGCAGATCGTCGAGCAGGTCTTCGCCCACTACGCGCAGGCGTCCTTCGTACTGCGGCTGCTGGCCAAGGAGGGCCCAAGCGAACCACTTGCGCCACCTGGACGGTGACGCGCTGCCGACGCCTCGGGCCAGGCCCGCCACACCCTCGCCATGTGCGACCGCTTCGCCGAGCTCGCCCAGCGCGCCACCGCCCCGGCTCTGGCCGCGCTGGAGCTCGGCGCCAAGCGCTTCGAAGCCCAGGGCTCGGGCGCCAACGCCAGCCGACACACTGCAGCTGAGGGCCGACCAGAGCGTGGCCACCCTCAGCGTGAACGACGAGATCCGCATCAGCGCAGATCGACCGCGATCGATCCGTCGTACCACCTGTGCACGCACTGCATTGGCTTTGCAGCGGCCCTTGAGTGCCGGCCCGTTGTCATGCCCCTGAGACGGGCAGAGACGAGCAAATGCGCGGCCGCGCAAGACGATGCCGTGGACGAGCACCCACGTGCCTCAAAAGCCAGCACCCGATTCGAGCCGCCGCAGGACAGATCTCGATGCAACGGCCCAGGAGTGAAGCCGACGGCTGGCGCAATTCCATAAGAACCCTGGGGGCGTGTTCCGCCCGGCGACCGTGGCCCCCACAATGGCCGCGCCCTCTCCAGAACGAAGGACCACAGTGACGACCGCTCTCCTGGGACCTGCGTCCCGCCGTTTCGCCCTGATCGCCCTCGCCGCACTGGCCACCATGGCCGGCGCGCAGACCTCCGGCAACTACGAGCCACAGCGCGGCCAGGCCGGCAAGGATGTGATCTGGATTCCGTCGCCCGACGAGGTGGTCAACCGCATGCTGCAGATGGCCGAGGTCAAGGCCAGCGACCGCGTGTTCGACCTGGGCTCGGGCGACGGCAAGATCGCGATCGCCGCGGGCCGCAACTACGGCGCGCGGTCCACCGGGCTGGAGTTCAACCCTGACATGGTGCAACTGTCGAACCGGCTGGCCAAGGAGGCCGGCGTGGCCGACAAGGTGAACTTCCGCCAGGCCGACATCTTCGTGGCCGACTTCTCCAGTGCCACCGTGGTCACCATGTACCTGCTGCCCGAGCTGAACCTGCGGCTGCGGCCCAAGCTGTTCACCATGCCGCCGGGCACGCGCGTGGTCTCGCACTCGTTCACGATGGGCGACTGGCAGCCCGACGAGACGGCGCGCGCGGGCACGGGCGAGGTGTTCCTGTGGCGCATCCCGGCCAACGCCTCGGGCCAGTGGAAGCTGACGGCGCCGGGCGTGGCTGAGGCCGGCCTGCGTTTCTCGCAGAAGTACCAGATGCTGGAGGGCGACGCCGAGTTCGGCCCGCTGCGCGCCAGCATCGTGCAGCCGCGCCTGAGCGGCGATGTGCTGCGCTTCCAGGTGCGCGACCCGTCGGGCGTGGTGCTGAGCTTCGACGGCAAGGTCGCCGGCAACCGCATCACGGGCACCGTGAGCCGGCCCGGCCAGGCGGCCACGCCGTTCCAGGCCACGCGCGAGGGCGAGCCCTCGCCCATCGCCGAGCGCGCGCCTGACCCGGCCGAGCTGAGTTCTGCCAGCCTGGCTGCGAGCCTGGCGCGGTGAGCGTCTTACCTGCGGGCGCGGCGGCCACGCAGGCGTCCACCGCACCGTTGACCCTGCGCCACGCCATCGCCATCACGGTGGGCGTGGTCATCGGCGCCGGCATCTTCAAGGCGCCCTCGCTGGTGGCGGGCAGCGTGCCCTCGGCCGGCTGGATGTTCGCGCTGTGGGCGGCCGGCGGCCTCGTCGCGCTGATCGGTGCGCTGTGCTACGCCGAGCTGTCCAGCACCTACCCGAGCGCGGGCGGCGAATACCACTTCCTGTCGCGCGCGTTCGGCCGCGGCACGGCGCTGCTGTACGCCTGGGCGCGCTTCGCGGTGATCACCACCGGGTCGATTGCGCTGCTGGGCTTCGTGTTCGGCGACTACATGACGCAGCTGGTGCCACTGGGGCCCTACAGCAGCGCGCTGTGGGCGGCCATTGCCACGGTGGTGCTGACGCTCGTGAACCTGCGCGGCATCCGCAGCGGCGCGGAGACGCAATCGTGGCTCACCGCGGTGGAAGTCGCCGGCCTGGTGCTGATCGTCGCGGCCGCGCTGTGGGTGGCGACCGGTGGCGGCAGCGCACCGCCGCCCGTGCCGGCCGCACCCGCCGGCTCCGCCAGCATCGCCGGCGTGGGCTTCGGCATGGTGTTCGTGCTGCTGACCTTCGGTGGCTGGAACGACGCGGCCTACATCAGCGCCGACCTGCAGGACCGGCGCGCCATCGTGCGCGCGCTGCTGGTCTCGGTGCTGTTCCTCACTGCGCTGTACCTGCTCGTGAACTGGGCCTACTGGTCGGTACTGGGCCAGGCCGGCATGGCGAAGTCGCAGGCCGTGGCCACCGACACGCTGACCGCAGCCTTCGGCCCCGGCGCCGGCAAGCTGATCGCGGCGATGGTGGCCGCGGCCGCGCTCACGTCGATCAACGCCACCATGATCGTGGGCGCGCGCACGGCCAGCGCGCTGGGCCAGGACTGGCCGGCGCTGCACGTGCTGGCGGCCTGGGACGAGGCGCGCCGTGTGCCGCGCAACGCGCTGCCGATCCAGTGCGCACTGGCGCTGGTGCTGATCGTGGGAGGCGTGGCCTTCAAGGGCGGCTTCCAGGCCATGGTGGAGTACACGGCGCCGGTGTTCTGGCTGTTCTTCCTGCTGGTCGGCATCGCGCTGTTCCGCCTGCGTGCCATCGACGGCGCGCGCGAGCGCCCGTTCCGCGTGCCGCTGTACCCGGTGCTGCCCGCGCTGTTCTGCGCCAGCAGCGCCTACATGCTGTGGTCCAGCCTGGGCTATGTGTATTCGCAGCAGCTCGGCGGGTTCAACGCGGCCTGGGTGGGCGTGGGCGTGCTGGCGAGCGGCCTGCTGTTGCTCGTGCTGCTGCGTGGGGCGGGCCGGCACCCGGTGGCCGGTAAGGGCGGGCCGAGCCGGTAGCCAGGCCGGCGCCGGTGGCGCGCGACTGCCACCACCCCGATCCCGTCACCCGCCAGCCGGGCTCGCAGACGCGCGCATCGCGCGACCGGGCGGCTCACTTCGGCCGCACCAGCCTGGGCTGCGTCTTCGCCGGCCGCAGCGTGCCGGCCCGCACGGCCCGCACCGCAGCCACCACCACCTCGGCCACCTGGCGCACCTCGGCCTGCACGTCCTCGTCTGCATCCAGCGTGTCGTGGCTGTCGTAGTAGGGCTCGTAGTAGCCGATGTAGCGGTCCAGCTGCGAGGCATGGCCGGCGTCCAGCAGGCCCATCCAGTTCAGCCAGTCGGCCAGGTTGCGGCGGTGCACCTCTACGCCCGCCACGTCGCCGTGCACGACCAGGCCGTAGGCGCGGCCGGCCAGGTGCTTGGGGAAGTCCCAACCGGCCTCTTCGATGGCCTTGGCCTCGGCGGCCTTCTTGCCGTGCGTGCTGGTCACGTCCGGGTTGCCCCCGTCGGCGCAGACCATGCGGTCGATCATGAGCTTGAGCGGGCTGGTGGACTGGTACCAGTAGGTGGGCGTGAGCAGGATCACGCCGTGCGCAGCCACCCAGCGCTCGTAGATCTCGGCCATCCAGTCGTTGGCCTGGTCCATGGCGTGGTTGGGGTAGCAGCTGCACGGCCAGTGGCACAGCGGCATGGCTGTGCCGACACAGCCCTTGCACGGGTGGATGGCCTTGCCGTACTCGGACGTGACCAGGCTCAGGTCCAGCACATCGGCCTGCATGCCCTGGGCCTCGACCACGGCGCGCGCCATCTGCGTCATGCGCCAGGTCTTGGACATCTCGCCCGGGCAGGTGCCGTCGTTGCGCGCGCTGGCGCAGACCAGCAGCACGCGCGAGGGCGTGGCCGGGTCGGCCCAGGTCTTTTGCGCCTGTTGCAGCCGCTCGCGTGTCTCCAGCCATTCGACCGATGTGTCGTAGGCGGGGTCGGCGAAGCCCGGGCCGGCGGGGCGCGTGATGGGCGCCTTGCGGCCCTGGTGGTAGGCATCCCAGGCCACGTCCTCGATCTGTGCGATCGCGTCCTGCACGCTCGCATAGGCCGGGTCGCTGAACCGGCGCACGAAGCGCAGGTGGAAAGTCTGGCGGTCCAGCGGCGCGGGGGCCTGGCCGGTGCGAACGTGGGTCATGGGGTCGCCTCGTGGGTGGTTGTTCTGGTGCGCGGGCGCGGGTGCACGCGTTGGCGCCATCGTGCGTGCCCGCGCCTCACGGCCGCGGTGGGAGCCCGGCGCGAGCCCGTGTCGGCAAAGGCCGGTTCCGGGACATCCTCAGAGTCGTGGATGCGCCAACCGCACCTGCGGCGCAGACTGCATCGCCGGGCCGCAGCGTCGCCTGCGCTCGTGCAGACACCCGCCCTCCAGACATCACCCGAGGATTCGCCATGAAGGCCGCACCTTCCCGCAAGCGTTCGCCGCGCGGCGCCATCGCGCTGTTCTGCGCCGGCATCGCCGCAGGCCTGCTGGGCGCGGCACTGCCACTGGTGACGGACGCCTTGCCGCCCGAACCGAGCACCGCAAACGCCCACGCCAAGGACCCGGCAGCCGATGGGAACTGGCTGTGCGACATGACGGGAATGACATGCCCCCGCTGACCCTGGCCGGCACCGACGGCGCACTCGTCGGCGCCATCACCGCGCAGCGGCGCCGGCAATGGCGGCTGGCGCTCGTTCAGCGCACCTTGCCGGCCAGCCAGGGGTCGGCTTCCTTGCCGCCGTACTGCTCGACCAGGTAATCCAGGAACGCGCGCGTGCGCAGCGGCAGGTGGCGCCGGCTCGGCATCGCGGCGTAGACGCCGTAGGTGCCGATGCGCCAGCGCGGCAGCACCCGCACCAGCAGGCCGTCGCGCAGGTCCTGCACCACGTCCAGCGACAGCGAGCCAAAGATGCCGAAGCTGTTGCGCCCGGCCGCATGCAGCACGGCCGCGCTGGCCGACGACAACGCGGCGCGTTGCGGCTTGAGCGCCACGGACTGCGCGCTCTTGGCGTCGTCGAGGTGGAACATCCAGTCCTTGTGCGTGATGGCGCCCTCGGGCACCAGCACCACGTGGTCCTTCAGGTCGTCGGGTTTCTTCGGCTGGCCACGGCGCTGCAGGTATTCGGGCGTGGCGCACAGCAGCACCTCCGAGCGGGCCAGCAGCCGCGCCACGAAGTTGCCGTCCAGCGGCAAGGGGCCGTGCAGCAGCACGGTGACGTCGGCGCTGTCGTCTGGCACGTCGGCCGTGCCCTGCGACACGATCAGCTGCATCTCGACCTGCGGATGCCGGGCTGCGAAGCCGGGCAGCAGCTTGCCCAGGCTGCCGGTCAGCATGGCCTCGGGCGCCGCGATGCGCAGCCGCCCGCGGATCTCGCCCGTGGCCGCCACGGCCTGCGCGTTGGCGTCGTCCAGGTCTTCGAGGATGCTGCGCACGCGCTCCAGGTAGGCGGCGCCGACTTCGGTCAGCGACAGCGTGCGCGTGGTGCGGTTCAGCAGCCGGCTGCCGAGCTCGCGCTCCAGGTCGGCGATGGCCCGCGTGACGACCGAGGTGGCCGTGTCCATGGCGCGCGCGGCGCCCGCAAAGCTGCCCTCGTCGAGGACCTTGACGAAGGCGCGCATGCTTTTGAGTTGGTCCATGGCGCGATTGTCATCAATGCGGCGCGGCCGACAGGTCCACGCCGCGCAGCATGCGCGCCACCAGCCAGGCCGAGGCCATGACGATGAGCGCGCCGGCCAGCGCCACGGCCTGCAGCGCCAAGGTGAAGCCGCCGTGCGCGGCCAGCAGCAGCGCCTGGCCCTGCACCGCGGGCAGCGTCTCGGCCAGGTGCACCGCGCCGCCCAGCGACGCGCCGGCTGCGCGCAACGCATCGGCGGGCAGGTCGGAAAGCGGCGCAGCGTTGAGCGCGCGGCGGTACACCACCATGCCGGCACTGCCGAACAGCGCGATGCCCATGGCGCCGCTGAACTCGGATGCGGTTTCCGCCAGGGCCGACGCAGCGCCCGCGCGCTCGGGCGGCGCCGTGGTGATGATGATCTCGTTGCCGATGGTGAACACCGGTGCCATGCCCAGGCTCATGATGACGGTGGCCGGCACCAGCAGCCAAAGCCCCTGCCCCGCCGCCACGCCGCAAAAGCCCACGGCCGCCGCGGCCAGTCCCACGACGATGATGCGTGCGCGCGGCAGCCGCGCCGCCAGGTGCGGCGCCGCCATCGAGCCGGCCACGAACGCCAGCGACCAGGGCAACGTGGCCAGTCCGGCCTGCAATGGCGACAGGCCCAGCACCAGCTGCAGGTACTGCGTGATGAAGATGTAGACACCGAACATGGCCAGGCAGGTCAGCGCATAGGCGGCCAGCGCGGCGCAGAACGGCGCGTGCTGGAACAGCCGCAGGTCCAGCAGCGGGTAGGCGATATGGCGCTGACGGCGCACGAATAGCCCGCCCAGAGCCAGGCCCGCCACCGTGGCGGCCAGGCCTTCGGCGTGCACACCCTGCTCGGCCAGATGCTTCAGGCCATAGATCGTCAGCAGCACCGCGGCCAGCGACAGCGCCACGCTGGGCAGGTCCATGTGGCCCGCGTCGGGGTCGCGGTACTCGGGCAGGTAGCGCGGGCCGAGCGCCAGCGTCAGCACCATGACCGGGATCGCGGCCCAGAACACCGAGCCCCAGTGGAAGAACTCCAGCAGCACGCCGCCCACCAGCGGCCCGATGGCGCTGCCCAGCGAGAACGCGGCGATCCACACGCCGATGGCGAACTGGCGCTGGCGCGGGTCGTGGAACATGTTGCGGATCAGCGCCATGGTCGACGGCGCAATCGTCGCGCCGGCCAGGCCCAGCAACGCGCGCGCCGCGATCAGCAACTCGGCCGTGTGCGCCAGGGCCGCCAGCGCCGAGGCCGCGGCGAAGAAGGCCGCGCCGATGAGCAGCAGCCGGCGCCGCCCGATGCGGTCGCCCAGCGTGCCCATGGTGATCAGGAAGCCCGCGACGAAGAAGCCGTAGATGTCCAGGATCCAGAGCATCTGCGCGCTCGTGGGTTGCAGCTCGCGGCTGAGCACGGGCAGCGCCAGGTTCAGCACCGTCATGTCCATGGCGTAGACGAGGCAGGGCAGGGCCAGGACGGCCAGGCCGATCCATTCGCGAGAGGTGGCGCGTGGGTGGGCGTCGATTGACGCGCTCGTTTTTTCTTGCATGGGGGGAATCTACCGGGCCTGGGTGATTCCTCTACGACGGACAGGCCCTGCCGCATTCGACACGCGCCAGCAGCGCGCACCGCACCGGGCGCGCTGACCGGTCCGCGTTGTGCGGACCGATCGCGCCGCTGCCGCCGGCTGGCACGCCGGCCGGCGGCCAGCCCCTTGCTACTGCCGCTCGACAGCGATGTTCGACACGATGGCCCGGCCCTGCACGCCCACGAAGTTCAGGGTGAGCTTGCCATCGGCCACGGTGGCCGTGAAGCTGCGTGCCGTGGCCGTCCTGATGGCACCGGTGCTCTGGAAGATGTCCAGGTTGGAGATGGCCGCCACCCCTTCGGCGTTCACGTTGAAGACGCGCCCGCCCACCGTGGTCACGGTCGGCTCCAGGAAGCCCAGCGTAACCTTGTAGTTGCCGTTGGCCACCGGGATCTCGTAGGTGAAATTCGCGCCCTCGCGCCACATGTCCCACACACGCCCGGTCTCCGGGATCGTCGTCGTGCCCAGGCCATTGATGGCGATGGCCGCCGACAGTCCCACGTTGCTGCGGCCCGACAGGGGCGGCAGGTCGCCGTCGAGGAAGTAGTTGTCCGAGCCGTACACGTTGCGCCCGAGCAGCGGGTCGTTCGCGTCCAGGCCGCTGGTGAGCTGGCCCGCAGCGATGTAGACGTTGGCCGCGTGCTGGGCCGACAGGTTCCAGTTCACGAAGTCGGTCACGCTCTCGGTGCCGTGCTGCCCCACCGCGGTGATGGTGTTGGTGCCGGCCGCAAGCGGCACGTCGCCGAAGTTGCACACCTTGACCGGGCACTCGGCCGCCGACTTGCGCGCCACCTCCACGCCGTTCACGCGCAGCGCTACCGACGCCGCATTGCTGTACACCTTGACCTGCGCCGTCTTGTAGACGCGCTCGGTGTGGCGGCGCTCGGCGATGTAGGTGACCGGCGCGGCCGACCAGTTGGCCTTGTAGAAGAAGAACACGTCCTTCTTCACGTCGCGCCCGAAGGTCACGATGCCCTTGGTGTTGGTCTGGCCGATGTCGCCCTCGTGCCGGTTGCCCGAGCCGAAGTCGAACATGTTCCAGATCCAGGTGCCCATGAGGTAGGGGCGCTGCACCATCTGCTCGTAGGCCTTCTCGTGCACGTAGTTGGCATAGCCCTCTGGCTGGTAGCAGATGCGCGTGGAGCCGCTGGTGTCGCTGGAGCACACGCGGCCACCGCGCACGTTGTCGGTGTGGTGTGTCAGGCCGCTGCCGGCGCCGTACTCGGTCACGCCGATGGGCTGCGAGGGGCTGGCGGCGTGGATCTGGTCCAGGTTCTCGCCCAGCTGCGTTTCCGACTGGCCGTAGTACCACTGGAAGTAGCGGTTCACGCTGAAGCTGTCGGTCACGCCGGTCAGCGTGATGGCGTCCGGCCGGATCACGTCGCCGCTGCGGTTGATCTGGTTGGCCAGCGTGGTGATGCGGCCCGGGTCCTCGGCCTTGGCCGTATCGTGCAGGCTCTTGAACATGGCGCGCACATTGTTCTGCGCGTCGTCGCCGCCCTGCACCTCGTTGCCGACCGACCAGATGCCCAGCGAGGCGTTGTTGAACTTCTGGCGGATCAGCTCGCGCAGCTGCTCGCGCGCGTTCTCGGCGAAGCCGGTGGTCTCCGGGTCCACCGTACGGCCGCCGACGGCCGACGCGTTCACATACGGCAGCTCGGCCATCACCACCAGGCCCAGCTTGTCGGCCTGCTGCACGGCGTAGTCCGAATGCGGGTAGTGGGCCATGCGCAGCGTGTTGGCGCCGACTTCCTTGATGAGTTCGAACGAGCGGTCGATGTCCTCGTGCGACACGGCCCAGGCCTTGCCCAGCATGTCCTGGTGCATGTTCACGCCATGCAGGGGCACGCTCTTGCCGTTCAGGAAGAAGCCGTTGTTCGCATCGAAGCGCATCTCGCGCACGCCGAAGTCCTGCACCACCTTGTCGATGGATGCGCCTGCGCTGTCCTTGAGCTCGACCACCAGCTTGTGCAGGTAGGGGTCGGCCAGGCCCTGCCACAGGCGCACATCGGCCAGGTTCAGGTCCTGCGAGACGGTGGCCTTCTCGCCGGGCCGCAGCGCGATGGAGCTGGAGGCGGTCTGCTTGACCGCCTTGCCTTCTGCGTCGAGCAGCGATGCAGTGACGGTGTAGGTGCCGGCGGCGGCCAGCGTGTTCTCCAGCTTGGTCGCCACGTTGACCACGGCGCTGCTGCCGCTGACCGACGCGGTCCTGGCATAGATGCCCGGCCCACCCAGGTCGCCCAGCGCGATGTGCGCCTTGTTCGGCGTGGAGATCAACGAGACGCCGCGGTACAGGCCGCCGGACATGTTGAAGTCGCCGCTCAACGGGGCGATGGCGTTCGGCTCGCCGTCGCGGGTCGCGCGGCGGTTGTCGGTCTTCACGACCAACACGTTCTTGCCGGCTTTCAGCAGGCCCGTGACGTCGAAGCGGAACGCGGTGAACGCGCCACGGTGCTGGCCCAGCCTGGTGCCGTTCAGCCACACGTCGGCCGTGATGCTGGCTGCGTCGAACTGCAGCCACTTGGTGCCCGACGTGGCAGCGCCCGCGTCGAACTCCAGCTGGTACCAGCCGACCCCGCGCTGGTAGGTGGGCGTGGAGGGCGTGGACTGCGCGGTGGTCGCCGCGTCGGTCGCGTTCCAGGTGTGCGGCAGGCTGACCTGCGACCAGTTCGACGTGTTGGCGCCGAGCGCCTGCTCGTCGGACAGTCCGTCGTCGAACACGAAGCGCCAGTTGCGGTCGAGCGCGGTGCTGCTGCGCACGGCGTCCAGCGAGACGACCGGCGCCTGGTTGCCGTTGTCGTCGTTGTCGCTGCCGCCGCAGCCGACGGCCAGCGCGGCCGTCAGCGAGACGGCGAGGATGGCCTTGGCAACGGCGCTCAGGGAATGGTGTTGCATGGGGATGTCCTGTGGTTTCGAGTGAACGCGGAGCTCAGTAGGTCAGACCGAAGCCGAACGGGAACAAGGTATCGGCCGCCGGGTAGCCCGGCACGTCGGGCAGGTTGTCGACGATGGCCTTGGAGTTGTTGGCCAACGCGAACGGCAGCTTGCCCTGCGGCTTGAACGCAGCGCCCGTGGCCAGCACATTGCCGCTCAGCACGTCCAGCAGCGCGGTGTTGCTCACGCCGAAGCCCGCCACGATGGCGCCCGCACCCTTCAGGCCGCTGGCGTCGTCCAGCACATAGGGCTGGCGGAAGTAGATGGCCAGCACGGTCTTCTTGGCGCCGACTTCGTTCATCACGGCCTGGATCTGGTCCAGCGAGGGCGAGACCAGCCAGGACTCGGCCGCCGCCATCTCGGTGAACGACATCTTGCCGTTCTCCCACGGGAAGGAGCCGCCGAAACCCAGGCCGTTGTCCAGGCAGGCCCGGGCTGCGTCCTCGGCGGAATACGCCGCCTTGTTGACGCAGCGGTCGTCCGAGCCCCAGGTGCGGCCGGTCGCGGGATTGATGCGTCCGCCGGTGGCCGGGTCATCGCTTTTGTACGTGCTGGTCGCGCGGGTGTTGGTGCCGGGGATGAGCTTGTTGTTGGACACCTCCACACGGATCACCGCGTAGTCGTGGCCCGCAGCGCTGGGTCGCACGCCGCCCACCAACGCCTCGCCGTCGGTCACGGCGTAGCCGTACTTGTCGGTGTCGGTCTTGGCCAGGCCCATGGTGTAGACCTTGGCGCCGGCCTTCAGCGGCAACGTCTTCACGCCGGTGCCCTGGTCCTGGTTCTGCAGCAGCACGATGGACTTGCGCTGGATGTCCATGCCCACCGCGCGGTTCGCGTCGTTGCCGATGGCGGCGTCGGCCTTGCTGGCGTCCACATACGGGTTCTCGAACAGGCCGAGCTGGAACTGTTCCTTGAGCAGGCGCTTGGCGGCTTCGGTGACGCGCGCCTCGCTGACCAGGCCGGCGGCCACGAGGTCGGTGATGGTCTTGTTCTCGCTGAAGCCCGACAGCGTCTCGGTGCCGCCGTTGATGGCCGCGGCCACGCGCTCGGGCACGGACTTCTTCTCCAGGCCCCAGGCGCGGTCGTTGATGATGCCGGTGTCCGAGTTCACGTAGCCCTTGAAGCCCAGCTTGCCGCGCAGCAGGTCGGTGACGATCTGCCTGGAGAACGCCATGCCGGTCTGCTCGTAGGTCACGCCTTCGTAGGTGACGTTGATCGGCACGCCGTAGTAGGGCATGACGGCAGACACGCCGGCCTCCATCGCCGCGAGGAAGGGCTTGAGGTGGTAGCCGAAGTTGCCGCCCGGATAGACCTGGTTCTTGCCGTGCGCGTAGTGCGGGTCGAAGCCCATCTCCTGCGGCCCGCCGCCGGGGAAGTGCTTGAGCGTGAGCGCCACCGCCGACTCCGGCGTGACCGAGGTGCCGTCCTTGATCTTCTCGCCCTGCAGGTTTTGCACCAGCGTCTTCATGATGTTGGCATTGAGGTCGGCGTCCTCGGTGAAGGTCTCGTGCACGCGGTACCAGCGTGGCTCAGTCGACAGGTCGGCCATGTAGCCGTACATGCCGCGCAGGCCGATGGACTTCCACTCGTTGCCCATCACGGTGGCGAAGTTCTTGATCAGCGACATGTCGCCCGCGCCCAGCGAGGCGGCGGCCAGGCCGGCCTCCTTGGGGAACTCGGTGAACGCGCCGGACGCTTCGTTGATGCCCACGCGCGGGTCTTTCTCGTAGTGGTTGCGCGCGTTGGACTTGAACACGGCCGGGATGCCCAGGCGCGTGGCCTCGCTCATCTCCTGCACCGCGTTGAGCGAGGTGGCGGCCTGCTCGGGCGTGACCTGCGAGCCGGTCGCCGGGATGGTGACGACGCTGCGGAACACGAAGCGGCTCATCTTCTGCGTCTGGATCATGTTGGCGGCGGCGGCCGGCAAGGCGCCCCCGGCGCCGGCGTTCAGCGTGTTGATCAGCATGAGGCCTGCCTTCTCCTCCAGCGTCATCTGCGCCACCAGGTTGTCGATGCGCTGGTCCACCGGCAGGCGCCAGTCCTCGTACGGATCGACCTTGCCGTTGGCGTTGGAGTCCTTGAACTGCTTGCCGTCCAGCATCAGCAGCGGCTTGGCGCGCGCGCCCATGACGGGTTGCGCGATCTCTTCGTCGTCGCTGCCGCCGCAGGCCGCCAGGACGGCGAGCGCCACGGCGCCGTAGACGCTGTACTTGAGGACGGTGCCGGTGGAACGCAGGGCGATGCGGCGTTGGGCGCGTGAGGTTTTCATGAAGGTCTCCGTTGTGAAAGAAAAGGTGATGCGGGCGCTCAGCGCGTGAAGGTGCCGGCCTGCACCAGATCCTTGGGCGCCGACGACTTGCCGATATAGACCGTGTACTGGCCTGCGGGCACGACCCAGGCGCGGGTGGCCTGGTTCCAGACGCTCAAGGGGTGGTTGCTCGCGTTCGGGTCCAGCGCGACCGTCACTTCCTGGCTGGCGCCAGGCGCGAGCTGCACCTTCTGGAAGCCAACCAGACGCTTGGGCGGCTGCGGCGCGCCCACGGCGCTGGCCGAAGCGGGCAGCGAAAGGTAGACCTGCACGACCTCGCCACCGGCGACCGTGCTGGTGTTGGTGACGCGCGCCTTGACCTCGTAGCCGTTGCGGTTGGCATTCGCGGTCACGCTGGCACCAGCCGTGGCGAAACTGCTGTACGACAGGCCGTGGCCGAACGGGAAAGCCACGCAGGGGTTGGTGCCGTTGACCACCGCGCACTGGCCGCTGGCGTTGGCGTCGTACCACCGGTAGCCCATGTTCAGCTTTTCCGCGTACGTGACGGTCTGGGTCTTGCCGTCAGCGCTGACCACGCCGGGGAACTGCTCGGCCGTCACACTGTCCAGGAATCCCCTGCCGGCCAGTGGGAACGTCACGGGCAACTTGCCGGACGGGTTCTTCTTGCCAAACAACAGGTCGGCCACGATGTTGCCGTCCTCCTGGCCTGGGAACCAGACTTCGAGGATGGCCGGGCCGGCGGCGCCGACCAGGGCCGGGTCCATGGCCACGCCGGCGTTGTCCTTCAGGACCAGGGCGGTCTTTCGCACCATGGTCTTGCCGGTGGTCGAGGCTGCGCCCATCACGGCCTTGATCAGCGCCACGGTGTTGCTGTTCTTCACGCCGTTGGGGCCGGTGGCCGTGGCGGGCGAGGTCAGCGAGGCGGGGGCGTACCAGTCCAGGCTGCCGCCGTCGCCCGCCTTGGCGGCGGGCGCGAGCGGGATCACGGCCGAAGCCAGTGAACTGCCGTCCGCCGTGGTGGCGCGGTCTGCGCCCTCTTCGGAGATGGTGCCGGCCATCAGCACGACGGCATCGGCGCCGCCCGCCGCGGCCAGCGCGTCGGCGAAGGACACGGCCGCCCCGTCGATGGTGGCCGTGGCGTTGGCATCGTCCACCAGCACGAGCTGCACCGTCGCGCCGGTGTTGCCCAGGCTGGTCAGGGCGGCCTTGATTCCGTCGACCGGCGCCACGGTGTAGGTGGGCACCACGTCCGAGCTGCCACCGCCCGCGCCCATGGGCTGGCCGACCATGGCGCCGCCGGCCACGGCCTGGCGTGCATAAACCTGCGAGGCCTTGCCGATGACGACCAGCTTGCGCACGGTGGATGCGATGGGCAGCGCGCCGTTGTTCTGCAGCAGCACGGCCGCGTCGGTGCCGATGCTGCGCGCGCGCTGGCCGTGGGCGGCGAAGTCGATTGGCGTCTGCTTGAGCGCGCGGTCGAAGATGCCCCACTTGAAGGTCTGCGTGTACCGGCGCTCCAGCGCCTTGTCGATCATGGCGACCGTGATGCTGTTGTCGGCCAACGCCTTGGTCAGGTTCGTCTTGCTCCAGAACTGCGGGATCGGCATCTCGTGGTCCATGCCCGCGCGCAAGGTGCCAGCCGTGCTCTTGATCGAGAAGAAGTCGGACTGTACGTAGCCCGTGAAGCCCCAGTCGTCGCGCAGCACCTTGGTCAGCAGCTCTTCGTTTTCGCACGAGTGCACGCCGTTCACGTAGTTGTAGGCGCACATGACCGAGGCGGCCTTGCCGTCCTTCACCGTCATCTCGAACGGCAGCATGTAGATCTCGCGCAGCACCTGCGGGTCGACATTGGTCTGGATCTTCTGGCGGTTGGTCTCCTGCTCGTTGGCCAGGTAGTGCTTGGGCATGCCGATCAGGCCCTTGGCCTGCACCGCCTTGACTTCGGCCACGCCCATCACGCCGGTGAGGTACGGGTCTTCGCCGAAATATTCGAAGTTGCGGCCCAGCACGGGCAGGCGCGCCATGTTCAAGCCGGGCGCCTCGAAGACATGCAGCGCAAGGTGGTTCATTTCGTCGCCGATCACTTCGCCATAGGCCGTGGCCACAGCCGGATCGAACGAGGCCGCCGCACCGATGGCCGAGGGCAGCGCCGTGGCCTTGGCCGAGCTGGGGTGCGTGTAGGCAGCCGTGAACGACTTGGTGCCGGCCTGCACTTCCGCGTAGACGCTGGCGGCCACGCAGTCGTTCTGGCCCAGGCCGACGGGGCCGTTGGTGATGCGGAAGGTGGGGATGTTCAGCGCGGCGATGCCGCTGACATGGCGCGCGCCGTAGCACTCGGGCAGCTCGGGCAGCACCTCGGGCATGGCGCCGGTGAGCTGCTGCATCTTCTGGTCCAGCGTCATGGCGGCCAGCAGCAGCGTGGCGCGCTCCTTGGCGACCGCTTCCTTCTCAGCGTCGGTGCCGGCCGCAGCCTGGCGCGCGACGATGGAGGCGCGCATCCAGGCGTTGCCGGTCTCGGGCACGGGCTCGCTGTCGCCGCCACCACCGCAGGCGGCGATGCCCAGCGTGAGCGCGACGCCGATGGCCAGAGCCAGGGCGGTTTTCTTGTGGGGGGTGGCGGTCATGTCTCGACTCCTGGTCTGGTGGATGGTGGAAAACGAAGCATTGGGGCGATCATGTAAACCGGTTACCTTCTGACACGAACAATGGCAGCCAACGACCTGTCGTGTGAGTCCTGCCAACAATCGCAGAAACGCCTTGCATCAAGGTAAACGGTTAACCACGCAGGCCAAAAAAATGGGCGCGAGGCCTTGAGGGAGGAGTGTGATCGATACCAACCAGCCCGGTGTTCAGGGATTACCCGCAGCCCGCGCCGTCGATTCGCGCACGATGACGCGGCTGGTCAGCACCTCGTCCTGTGTGCCCTGCACGCCCTGGATCACGTCGACCAGATGGCGCATGGCCACTTCGCCGATGGCCTCGCTCATCATGTCCACGCTGGTCAGCATGGGGCTGCAGTAGCGGCCGTAGGCGATGTTGTCGAAGCCGGCGATGGCCACCTGCGCGGGCACGCGCACGCCCAGCGCGCGGGCCTCGGCCATGAGGCCCAGCGCCAGCAGGTCGTTGAAGGCGACGACGGCATCGGGCATCTCGCCCGACAGCAGCACGGTGGAGGCCAGGCGCTCGCCCTCCTCCGCCACGGGGGCCGCGGCGTCGAACTGGCGAAAGCTGGCGTCCAGGCCCGTGAACGCGTCCTGCAGGCCGCGCCAGCGCTCGGCGCTCCAGCGCGCGGCCGGGAAGCCCACGTAGCTGATGCGGCGGTAGCCGGTGTCGCGCAGGTGCCGGCCCAGCATGCGCGCGGCCAGCGTGTTGTCGCAGCACACGCTGTGGTAATCGGGGTACGGCGACGGCCCGCCGTAGAACACGACGGGCGTGCCGCTGTCGAACAGGGCGTCCAGCACGGGCTGCGGCAGCCGCGCGCTGACGATGAGGCCGTCCACGCGCCGGCTCAGCGACTTGAGCACGGCCAGCTCGGGCGC
The DNA here is from genome assembly GCF_001422405.1 of Pseudorhodoferax sp. Leaf267. GTDB lineage: Bacteria > Pseudomonadota > Gammaproteobacteria > Burkholderiales > Burkholderiaceae_C > Pseudorhodoferax. The sequence goes on along the minus strand of NZ_LMMV01000023.1, from coordinate 209,912 downwards.
CTTGCTCTCGGCCGCGTCCGCGAAGATCAGGTTCAGCCCTGCGGTGGCGGCCGCGCGCGCCGCGCCCTTGACCATGCTCGTGAAATGCGGATTGCGGATGTCCAGGATCACGATGCCGACATTGCCGGTCAGCCCCGTGTTCATGCCGCGCGCCATCGGGTTGAGCGACCAGCCCAGCTCCTGCACGGCACGCGCGATGCGCGCCTCGACATCGGCCGTGAAGCGCTGGCCGCCGTTGACGTACTTGGAGACCGTGGCGGTGGAGACATCGGCGGCACGCGCCACGTCGCGGATGGTGGCGGCGCGCTTGCGCGGAGGGGTCATCGAAGGTCCATGGCAATGCGGCGGCGCGGGGCGCCACTATAGGCGCGGCATGGGCGGCTGGGCACCGCTGCGTCAGCCACGTCCTACGCCAGGTTCAGCCAAACGGAATCGGTGCATCGGTCTGGCCGCCTCAATCAGTACGCACACTTGGGGCCCGATTGTGTGCACATCGAAAGGCTCTATTGATGAATACCGAATTTCGCCGCCGCGCGCGCCATACGCTTCCCCTGGCCCTGGCGCTGGGCGCTGGCGCCGCCAGTGCGCAGAGCACCGCGCCCGCGCCCGAGCCGCGCGTCTGGCTGCAGGTCTCTGCCTACCGCCCCAACGTCGACTCCAACTTCCGGCTCGACCGCACCGACAGCCCGCTGAACGGCACAGACATCGACGGCGAGAGCGACCTGGGGCTGGCGCGGCACCGCACCGTGCCCGCGGTGCTGCTGGGCTTGCGCATCTCGGAGCGTTGGCGCGCCGAATTCGAGTACCTGTCGCTCAACCGCAGCAGCAGTACCTCGGTCGCCGACATCGGCGGCATCACCTTCGGCGACGGGCAGTTCAACGCCGACATCGACGCCCGCCTGCGCACGCACACCTACCGGCTGGCGGCCGGCTACTCGTTCCTGCGCGACGCCGACAAGGAGCTCGGCGTGGTGGTCGGCGCACACGTCACCGACATGCTGGTCAGCGTGAGCGGTGCGGCCATCGTGAACGGCCAGGCGGTGGGCGCGTTCACCGAGCGGCGCAGCGAGACGCTGCCGGCGCCCACGCTGGGCGTGTACGGCAGCTACCGGTTCGGCTCGAACTGGCAGCTGGACGGCCGGGTGGACTTCTTCAAGCTCCGCTACCGCGACTACTCGGGCCGGTTGCTGAACATGCAGGCCAACGCGCTGTACCGCGTGACGCCCAACATCGGCGTGGGCGTGGGCTGGCGCCGCGACGACCTGCGCGTGGAGGGCGACGGCTCCAATTTCTCGGGCGAGCTGCGCTACCGCTTCAACGGGCCGCAGCTCTTCGTGCGCGCCGGGTTCTAGGCCAGGCGCACAGGAGGCCGGGGCGACAATGCGCGCCCCATGCCGACGCCCGCCCCCTTCCCCCGCCCCCAGGCCATGCTGCTGCTGGCCGCCATCGCCTGCGGCTTCGCCGGCAACCATGTGGCGGCGCGGCTGGCGTTCGACCATGGCACGGGGCTGCTGGCGGCCATCCTGTGCCGCTCGGGCATCACGCTGCTGGTGCTGGCCGCGCTCGTGGCCTGGCGCCGCAACCCGCTGGCGCTGCCGCCGGGCACGCGGCGCTGGCAGCTGCTGCTGGGGCTGTTGATCGCGGTGCAGAGCCTGTGCCTGTACTCAGCCGTGGCACGCATCCCGGTGGCGCTGGCGCTGCTGGTGTCCAACGTGTTCCCGGTGCTGCTGGCGCTGCTGACCTGGGCCTGTGGCGGGCCGCGGCCCACGCGCCGCGCCAGCGCGGTGATGGGCGTGATCCTCATCGGCCTGGTGCTGGCGCTGGACGTGCCCACGCGGCTGGCCGAGGCCGGCACGAGCACCGTGGCCTGGGGCGCGGGCGTGGCCTTCGCGCTGGGCGCGGCCACGGCGTTCGCCTGCGGCATCTGGACGACGGACCACAAGCTCGCCACCGTGCCCGGCGCCGTGCGCAGCCTCTACACCATGCTGACCGTGTGCAGCAGCATGGCGATCGCGGGCGCGGCCGGCCTGGTGCCGGGCGGCATGGTCCTTCCGCACGACGCGCCGGGCTGGGCCGGGCTGGCGGTGCTGATGGCGCTGTACTGCGCGGCCTTCACCGTGCTGTTCGTCACCGTGCCGCGGCTGGACATGGCGCGCAACGCGCCGGTCATGAACATGGAGCCCATCGCCACGCTGTTCATCGGCTGGGCGGTGCTGGGCCAGTGGCTGGCGCCGGTGCAGATCGCCGGCGCGCTGGTGGTGGTGGCCGGCATCGTGCTGCTGTCGCGCTCGCGCTGACCGGCACCGCTCCGGCTACGATGCCTGCCCGCTCTGCAAAGGACATCATGCCCCACGAACGCGACGGCGCGCCATCGGTCGCCCTCTACTGGGACTTCGAGAACCTGCACGCCGGCCTGGCCGAGGCGAAGTTCGGCGAGGGCCACTACGCGAAGGCCGACGTGCGCTTCAAGCCGCAGGAGCCGCTGGCCGATGTGCAGGCCATCGTCGATCTGGCGGCCTCGTTCGGCCCCATCGCGATCAACCGCGCGTACTGCAACTGGCAGTTCTACGGCCGCTACCGCGACGCGCTGCTGCACGCCGGCATGGAGCTGGTGCAGCTGTTCCCGCCCGGTGCGTCAGCCAAGAACGGCGCCGACATCCGGCTGTGCCTGGACACCGTGGAAGACCTGGGCCGCTTCGCGCACCTCGGCACCGTGGTGATCGTGGGCGGCGACAGCGACTTCATGCCGCTGGCGCAAAAGATCAAGGCCGCCGGGCGCCGGCTGGTGGGCATCGGCACGCGGCCCAACACCAACCGCCACTGGGCCAGCAGCTGCCACGCCTTCCACTACGTCGAGGACATGGGCATGGGCGAGCCCGGCACCGCGCCCGACGCGTCGCAGGCCTGAGCACGGTGGCTGGCGTCCACACCGAGCCCGCGACCCGCCAGGCCATCGCCGCGCAGCGGCCCGCGCCCGACACGCAGTCGCCGGCCGACCGCTATGCCGAGCTGTTCGTGGCCGTGCAGCAGGGCGCCGTGTTCGCCGACAGCAAGACCTTCGCCGACTGCGCCCCGCGCGGCGCGCCCGAGGCCATCGTGGCAGCCTACCGGCGCGCGTGCGGCCAGCCCGGCTTCGACCTGCGAGCCTTCGTGCAGCAGCATTTCGAGCCGCAGCGCCCGGCCCTCGCGCCGCATGCCTTCACACCCGGCCAGAGCATGGCCGCGCACATCGACGGGCTGTGGGACGAGCTCACGCGCCACCCCGACCAGCATCCGCCCCTGGGCTCGCTGCTGCCGCTGCCGCACCCCTACGTGGTGCCGGGCGGGCGGTTCGTGGAGCTGTACTACTGGGACTCGTACTTCACCATGCTGGGCCTGTCGGCCAGCGGTCGCCAGAGGCTGCTGCATGCGATGACCGACAACTTCGCCTACCTCATCGACACCTACGGCCACGTGCCCAACGGCACGCGCACCTACTACCTGAGCCGCTCGCAGCCGCCGGTGTTCGCGCTGATGGCCGAGCTGTGCGAGAGCTGCCACGGCCAGGGCGCGGCCCGCTACCTGCCCCAGCTGCAGCGCGAGCACGCGTTCTGGATGGACGGCGCCGAGGGCCTCGCGCCCGGCCAGGCGCACCGTCGCGTGGTGCGCCTGGCCGACGGCACGCTGCTGAACCGCTACTGGGACGACCGCGACACGCCGCGTGACGAAGCCTGGCGCGAAGACGTGGCCACCGCCGCCGCCGCGCCCAACCGGCCCGCGGCCGAGGTCTGGCGCGACCTGCGCGCGGCCTGCGAATCCGGCTGGGACTTCAGCACGCGCTGGCTGGCCGCTGCGCCCGCGTCGCCCGGCCGGCACGATGCGCTGTCGCGCATCTGCACCACGCGCATCCTGCCGGTGGACCTGAACGCGCTGCTGCACAAGCTGGAATCGCTGATCGCGCAACTGGGCGCCCAGACCGGCGACGCACCGACCGCCGCCCGCTTCCAGGCGCTGGCCGACGCGCGATGCCGCGCGCTGCAGGCCCGCTTCTGGAGCGAGGAGGCCGGTGCCTTCCTGGACCTGGACTGGCCCGGCGCCACGCAGCGCGCCGGCCTGAACGCCGCCACCGTCACGCCGCTGTTCACGGGCTCGGCCACCCCGGCCCAGGCCCGGCGCCTGGCCACCACGCTGCGCGCGCGCCTGCTGGCGCCCGGCGGCCTGGCCACCACCGAACTGGCCAGCGACGAGCAATGGGACCGGCCCAACGGCTGGGCGCCGCTGCAGTGGATGGCCGTGCAGGGCCTGGCCGCCTATGGCTGCCACGCACTGGCCGACGACATCCGCACGCGCTGGTGCCAGACCGTGGAGGCGGTCTACCAGCGCGACGGCAAGCTGGTCGAGAAGTACGCGCTGCGCGATGCGCCGCCGCATGCGTCCACGGGCGGCGCAGGCGGCGAATACCCGCTGCAGGACGGCTTCGGCTGGACCAACGGCGTCACGCGCCAGTGGCTGCGCGCCGGCTGACGCGCAGCCCTGCAGGGCGCGCCGGCTCGGCCAGCCCGACCGGCATGGCCATGGCCTGGGCGAAGTCGGCCGCCGGCACCGGCCGCGCGAAGAAGTAGCCCTGGAACAGGTCGCAGCCCTGCTGCGCCAGGTGGTTCACCTCGCTGGCCGTCTCCGCCCCCTCGGCCAGCACACGCAGGCCCAGGCCGCGGGCCAGTGCGATCAGTGCCGAACAGATGGCCTGGCTCGGGCGCGTCTGGTGCACGTCGGTCACGAACTCGCGGTCGATCTTGAGCTTGTCGAACGGCAGCTTGCGCAGGTAGCTCATGCTGGCGTAGCCGGTGCCGAAATCGTCGATCGAGATGCCCACGCCCGCATCGCGCAGCGCCGTGAAGACGCGGTGCGTGTGGGCGTGGTCGGCCATCGCGGCGGTCTCGGTCAGCTCGATCTCCAGCTGCGCCGGGCTCAGGTTGCAGCGCGCGATCGCGGCCAGCACCTGGTCCTTCAGCAGCGGGTTGAGGAACTGCCGCGCCGACACGTTGATCGCCATGCGCAGCCCGGCCAGGCCCTGGCCGTTCCAGTCGCGCACCTGCGCGCATGCCTGGCGCAGCACCCACAGGCCGATGGGCTCGATCAGGCCCGACGCCTCGGCCGCACCGATGAAGGCGCCGGGCAGCAGCAGGCCGCGCTCGGGGTGCTGCCAGCGCAGCAGCGCCTCGGCGCCCACGGCGCGCCCGGCGGCCAGGTCGAACACGGGCTGGTAGTGCAGCACGAACTCCTCGCGCTCCAGGGCCCGGCGCAGGTCCTGCTCCAGGCGGAAATGCTCCAGCGAGGCCTGGCGGGCCTTGGCCGAATGCTGCACCACGGGATCGCCCGCCTGCGCCAGCGAGGCCGCATGCACCGCCGCGTCGATCAACTGCTCGGCGTCGGCCCCATCGTCGGGGTAGGCCGACAACCCGCCCTGCAGCACCGGCTTGAACGCGAATTCGCCGATCAGTATCTCGTCGCAACAGGCATCCAGCGCCGCACGCAGGCGGGCCGCAGCCGATGCCCAGGGCGTGGCATCCCCGGCAACGGGCAGCAAGACGCAGCCGAACTTGGACGGGCCGATGCGCGACAGCGCCAGGGCAAAAGCCGGCATGGCCCCCAGGCGCAAGGCCACCGCGCGCGCGGCGCTCTCGGCCCGCTCCACGTCCATGGTCCCTGCGATGCGCGACAGGTTGGAAAAGCGCACGACGGCCACGGCGAACACCTCGCCCTGCGCGATGCGCTGCTGCAGCTCGCGCGCGAAGCGCTTGCGGTTGGGCAGGCCAGTGGCCGCGTCCACGAATTCGAGCGCGTGCAGCGCCTGCTCCAGGTGCGCCAGCGTCTCGTGGGTGTCGGCCATGAGCGTGCCGACCTGGTCCGTGTAATGGACGGGCAGCGACAGGCGTTCGCGCGTGTCGCGGAACCGGCGCAACGCCTGCGAGGTGAGCGTCACGGGCCGCAGCAGATGGTGCAGCACCCACAGCGTGAGGCCCGTGCCGACCAGCGTGGCCGCCAGCGCCACGGCCAGCGTCTGCAGCCAAACGCTCCAGTCGGCCGTGCGGTCCAGCGCGACCCACAGTGCCAGCGTGATCAGCGGCAGGTGGATGCCCAGGAACACCGCTGCCAGGATCTTGCCCTGGTAGCCCAGCAGCCGGTAGCGGGCCACGGCCTGGTAGAGCCTGAGCCCGGAAACATCGTCGGAAACATGCATGTTGGGACTGCCTGCATCCAGCGGCGGACCGACCCCCTGGTCGGTCACCGCCATGAATGGTCACGCAGGTGCCGCGAATATCGCACCGAATCAGGCCAGATGTCGGGCAACTGCCCCAACGCGGCGGCGGCCGGGCGCGCGCCCGGCGATCAACAGCGGATCAGGACGCCTTCCAGAAGATGTAGTCGGCCTGGTAGGGCACGGTGGTCTTCTGGCCCTTGTTCATGGCCGAGCACGGCATGGCGGCTGGCGCCACGCCGCCCGTCAGCGCCACACGCTGGATGTAGGTCACGCCGCTCATGGCGCCGCTGCCCATGGCCGGGTTGGCCTTGACGAGCTGGTAGGGCAGGCTGGTCGGGCTGGAGGGCGCGATCGCCAGCTGCGTGGCCGTGAGCTTGGAGCCGTCCGACGATTCCCAGGTGGCCGGCGGGCCGTAGTAGCGGCCGACCTGCTTGCCGCTGCGGTCCATCAGCCGCGCATCGGGGCCGACGAAGGTCCATTCCATCTGGCCGGGCATGTTGGCCTTGTCGCGGCACTCGTACAGGATCTCGCCCTTGCCCACCGTTTCCATGGCCACGCGGTTGCCGCTGGGCACCTGGATGCTGGCGGGCAGCGTGGCTTGCGAGAAGGTCTTGTTCGCGCCGGGCATGGCGCCGCAGGCGGCGAGCAGGGCGGCGGCGGACACGGTGCCGCACAGGGCGAGGGTGCGGGAGGCGGTGAGGTGGCGCATGGGGAGCTCCAGGGTTGTTGGTGCAGGTACTACTGGCAAGGGGCCGGTATGGATGCAGTCAGTTTGAAACAAATTGTTTGGCCCCCCGGGCTCCCGGTGAGCGCGCCGACGCGGCTTGCGTGGTCTGGCGTCTTGCCCTGTCGCACTGAACTTCCGCGCGGCGCGTGCATCGCACCTGTGCCATGCCCACCCACCTGCCCCTGCCCTCCTCCACGCGCCGCCTGCTGCTGCACACCGCAGCCGCCAGCCTGCCCGCCGCGCTGCTGCCCGCCCACGCGCAGGCGCCCGCGCCCGCCCCGCTGACCCGCCGCGTGCCGTCCACCGGCGACGCCCTGCCCGTCGTCGGCCTGGGCAGCTGGATCACCTTCAACGTCGGCGACGACCCCCAGGGCCGGGCCGCGGCCACGGCCGTGATGCGGGCCTTCTTCGCGGCCGGCGGGCGGCTGATCGACTCGTCGCCCATGTACGGCTCGGCGCAGGATGTGATCGGCCAGGCGCTGGCCCAGCTGGGCCGGCCCGCGCAGCTCGTGGCGGCCGACAAGGTGTGGACCAGCGGCGCCGAGCGCGGCCGCGCGCAGATCGCGACCTCGCGCCAGCGCTGGCAGCTGCAGCGCCCGTTCGACCTGCTGCAGGTGCACAACCTGCTGGACTGGGAGACGCAGTTGCCGCGCCTGTTCGAGATGAAGGCCGCGGGCCAGCTGCGGCACGTGGGCATCACCACGTCCGAGGGCCGGCGCCACCGCGAGATGGAAGCGCTGATGCAGCGCCACCCGCTGGACTTCGTGCAGCTCAGCTACAACCTGCTGGACCGCGACGTGGAGCAGCGCCTGCTGCCGCTGGCGGCCGAGCGCGGCATTGCCGTGCTCGTGAACCGCCCGTTCCGCCAGGGCGACCTGTTGGCCGACCTGCGCCGCCAGCCGCTGCCGGGCTGGGCCGCCGAGATCGGCTGCCGCCACTGGGCGCAGGTGGCGCTGAAGTTCGTCGTGTCGCACCCGGCCGTGACCTGCGCCATCCCCGCGACCAGCCAGGTCGTGCATGTGCAGCAGAACATGGAGGCAGCCCGCGGCCCCATGCCCGACGCGGCGCTGCGCCAGCGCATGGCGGCGCACGTGGCGGCGCTGTAGGCATGTCGTTAATTGGGGGTGTGTGATCCTCGAATGGTGGACCTACAGCCTGGCGGACTTCCTGATGTTCTCGCCCGGCACCTACCAGCGCATGTTCGCGCTCTACAACGCGCAGGTCTGGCCCGCGCAGTGCGTGGCGCTGCCGCTGGGCGGGATCGTGTGGTGGCTGCTGGCGCGGCGGCATTCGGCCTGGCGGGTGGCCTGCGTGCTCGTCGCGCTCGGCTGGGCCTTCACGGCCTGGGCCTTCCACGCGCAGCGCTATGCCGGCATCCACACGGCCGCGCCCTGGTTTGCGGGCGGGTTCGTGCTGCAGGCGCTGCTGCTGGGCGCGATGGCCTGGCCGGGCAGCGGCTGGCAGCCGCGCAGCGGGCCAGCCTGGGTGCGTCGCGTGGGGCTGGGGCTGACGGCGTTCGCGGTGCTGCTCCAGCCGTTCGTGGGCCTGCTGTTCGGCCGGCCCTGGCAGCAGGCCGCGCTGTTCGGCCTGACGCCGGATGCGACCGCGGTGGGCACGCTGGGCTTGCTGCTGCTGCTGTCACGCGGCCGCGCACGGGCCGTGGGCGCCCTGCCCTGGCTGGTGCCGCTGCTGTGGTGCGCGATCAGCGCCGCCACGCTGTGGACGCTGCATGCGCCCGACACCTGGGTGCTGGTGGGCGCCGCGCTGTTGGCCCTGGCCGCCGCGCGCGCGCCACGCTGACGGGGCGCTGCGCCAGACCGCAGCCACGGGCGCGCCAGCCGGCGGAGAAGGCGGCGTCCTACACCTATGCGTGGCGGCCGATGCTGGCTGCAACCCGGCAGGCGTGCGAGGCTCGAGCCTCGCTTTTCCCGCATTTCTCGCACCCACGGCGTGCCCGGCGCGCGCCGCAGTCCCACCCATGTCCCATGCTTGGCAATTCTTCCGGGCAGGCGGCGTCGATCAGGTCCTGATCGCCCGCGGCGCCGACATCGCCCACCTGCACGAACTCGACCAGAAGCTCTGGGTCGCGCTGGCCTGCCCGACGCGCGGCCTGCACTTCGACACGCGCACGCTGGACCTGATCGACACCGACCACGACGGCCGCATCCGCGCCCCCGAGCTGCTGGCCGCCTGCGACTGGGCCTGCGCCAGGCTGCGCGATGCCGACCTGCTGCTGCGGGGCGGCAAGCGCCTGGCGCTGGCCGACCTGGCCGACAACGACACTGGCCGCGCGCTGGCCGAGGAGGCACGGCGCAGCCTGCAGCGCCATGGCGAGGCCGGCAGCGCCGACATCGGCCTGGACGTGCTGGCCGAGCGCCAGAAGCACCTGGCCGGCGAGCCCTTCAACGGCGACGGCATCGTGACGCCGGCCTCGGCTGGCGACGACGCGCCGCTGCGCGCGCTGGTCGAGCGCATCGTCGCCACACAGGGCGGCGTGCCCGATGCGGGCGGCACGCCGGGCGTGGACGCCGCGCACGCCAAGGCCTTCTTCGACGCGGCCGAGAAGCTGCTGGCCTGGCACGCGCGCGGCGAGCAGGACTGCGGCACGCTGCGCAGCGCGGCCGAGGCCGTGGAGGCCGTGCATGCCAAGGTGGAGGACTTCTTCGCGCGCTGCCGGCTGGCCGGCTACGACCCGCGCGCGGCCGAGGCACTGAGTGCGCCGCCGCCCGAAGAGCTGCGTGGCCGCGCTCTGCAGCCGCTGTCGCTGACCGGTGAGCTGTTGGCGCAGCTGCCGCTGGCCCCGGTGGCCGTCGGCCGCGCGCTGCCGCTGGACGGCGCCGCCAACCCGGCCTGGCAACCGGCGTTGCAAACCTTGCGCACGCAGGCCGTCGCACCGCTGCTGGTCGACGGCGCACGAGACACCCTGACCGAGGCCGAATGGCAGCAGCTCAAGACCCTGGTCGCCCCTTGCCGCGACTGGCTGACCACGCGCCCGACCAGCCCTGTGGCCGCGCTGGGCACCGAAGCCCTGCGCACGCTGCTCGGCGACGACCTGCCGGCCGCCCGCGCACGACTGGACGCGCTCATCGCACAGGACAGCGCCGCCGCCCCGCAGCAGGGCTTGGTCAACGACCTCGAAAAGCTGCTGCGCCTGCAGCGCGACCTGGTGGCGCTGCTGCGCAACTTCGTCTCGTTCGAGGCCTTCTACCACCGCGAAGGCGCGGTGTTCCAGGCCGGCCGGCTCTACCTGGATGGGCGCAGCTGCGAGCTCACGGTGCAGGTGGCCGATGCCGCCAAGCACGCCGTGGTCGCGGGCCTGGCCAAGGCCTACCTGGCCTACTGCGAATGCACGCGCGGCAAGGACAAGATGACGATTGCCGCAGCCTTCACGGCCGGCGACGTGGACTTCCTCTTCGTGGGCCGCAACGGCCTGTTCTACGACCGCGAGGGCCAGGACTGGGACGCGCGCATCGTGAAGGTCATCGAGAACCCGATCAGCATCGGCCAGGCCTTCATGTCGCCGTACAAGAAGTTCCTGCGCATGGTCGAGGAGCAGGTCGCCAAGCGTGCCGCCGCCAGCGACCAGACCCAGACCGGCAAGCTGGGCAGCTGGGCCGGCCAGATCGCCACGGCCGACAAGGTGCCCAGCGCGGCCAAGCCGGCTGCAGCCGACGCGGCCCCGGCCGCCGCGGCGCGCGGGCGCTTCGACGTGGGCACCGTGGCCGCGCTGGGCGTGGCGCTGGGCAGCATCAGCGCCGTGATCGTCGGCGTGTTCGGCAAGTTCGTGGAGCTGGGCTGGTGGATCCCGATGGCCATCCTGGGCATCGTGTTGTCGATCTCCGGCCCCAGCATGCTGATCGCCTGGCTCAAGCTGCGCCAGCGCAGCCTGGGCCCGATCCTGGACGCCAGCGGCTGGGCCATCAACGGCCGCATGCGGCTGAACGTACGGTTGGGCGCGTCGCTGTCGCAGACCGCGCATTTGCCGCCGGGCACGCAGCGCCTGCCCGATCCGTTCGCCGAGCCGGGCCATGGTCGGCTGGTGCTGCTGTGCGGGCTGCTGGTGGCGGCGCTGGCGCTGGCCGCCTGGCGGCTGAACTGGCTCGGGGCGTTGGCGAGCCTGTCGGGCTGAGAGCTTCAGAGGCCAGGAACACCCGAGACCCCGCGCCGTGACGGCCGCATCAGCCGCTGGCTGCATCGTGGGGGATCAGCCTTCCACTTCCTTGAACACCTCGCGCGCGGTGCGGAACGCATCGACGGCCGCGGGCATGCCGCAGTAGACGCCGGCCTGCAGGAAGGCCTCGCGGATCTCCTCCTTCGTCACGCCGTTGTTCAGCGCGCCGCGCAGGTGGATCTTGAGCTCGTGCGGCCGGTTCAGCGCGACCAGCATGCCCAGGTTGAGCAGGCTGCGGTCGCGGCGGGACAGGCCCGGGCGGTTCCACACGCCGTCCCACGCGTACTGCGTGACGAACTCCTGCAGCGGCTGGCTGAAGTCGTCCGCGCCCTGCAGCGCGGCGTCGACATAGGCCGAGCCCAGCACCTCGCGGCGCGTCTTGAGCCCGTTGTCGAAAGCGTCCTGGTCCATGGTGATGTCCTCGTGAAGTGGTTGGAAAACGGCAAACCCTGGCGCACATGATCGCCGACGCGCCCGCCCGACAAACGGCGGCAGAATCGACCCGAGCCGGGCCCGCCCCGGCCCCATGACAAAGGATCGCGCGCCGTGCAGAACGAACTCCCCTTCCTTAACCCCTATCGCCATGGCTTCGTGCGCCTGGCCGTGGCCGTGCCGCGCAACCGCGTGGCCGACACCAAGTACAACGCCGAGGAGACGGTGCGCCTGTACGCCGAGGCCAGCGAACAGGGCGCGGCCGTGGTGGCCTTTCCCGAGCTGGGCCTGTCGGCCTACACCTGCGACGACCTGTTCCACCAGAGCGCGCTGCTGGAGGGCGCGCTGGCCGCGCTGGCCCGCGTGGCCGAGGCCACGCGAGAGCGCCACACCGTGGCCATCGTCGGCCTGCCGCTGCGCGTGGACCACCGGCTTTACAACTGCGCCGCCATCGTGGCCGGCGGCCAGGTGCTGGGCGTGCAGCCCAAGACCTATCTGCCCAATTACGCCGAGTTCTACGAGGGCCGGCAGTTCGCAGCGGCCGACACGGCCGTCTCCACCACGGTGCAGATCAACGGCCAGAGCGTGCCCTTCGGCACCGACCTCGTCTTCCGTGCGCGCCAGCAGCCGCTCTTGGCGCTGCACGTGGAGATCTGCGAAGACCTGTGGGTGCCCATCCCGCCCAGCAGCTACGCAGCGCTGGCCGGTGCCACGGTGCTCGTGAACCTCTCGGCCTCCAACATCACCATCGGCAAGGCCGACTACCGGCACCGGCTCGTGGGCCTGCAGTCGGCGCGCTGCCTGGCGGCCTACCTGTACTCGTCGGCCGGCATCGGCGAATCGACCACCGACCTGGCCTGGGACGGCCAGGCGCTGATCTACGAAGGCGGCGAGCTGCAGGCCGAGAGCGAGCGCTTCAGCAATGTCTCGCACACCATCTTCGCGGACGTGGACCTGGAGCGCCTGGCGCACGAGCGCATGCGGCAGAACAGCTTCGGCGTGTCGGCCGGCAAGCACCGCGAGGCCCTGGCCGGCTGGCGCACGGTGGAGTTCGATTTGCCGCCGCCACAGAGCGTGCCGGGCGGCCTGCGCCGCGTGGTCGAGCGCTTCCCCTACGTGCCGGCCGATGCCGCCACGCGCGACGCGCGCTGCCACGAGGTCTTCAACATCCAGGTGCAGTCGCTCGTGCAGCGGCTGGAGGCCGCGCGCATCGAGAAGGTGGTGATCGGCATCTCGGGCGGGCTCGATTCCACGCACGCGCTGCTGGTGCTGGCCCAGGCCATGGACCGTCTCGGCCGGCCGCGCAGCCACATCCTGGGCTACACCATGCCGGGCTTTGCCACCACCGGCCGCACGCTGGAGCAGGCGCACCGGCTGATGGCCGCCGTGGGTTGCAGCGCGCAGGAGATCGACATCCGCCCCAGCTGCCGCCAGATGCTGGCCGACCTGGGCCACCCCTATGCCGAGGGCAAGCCGGTCTACGACATCACCTTCGAGAACGTGCAGGCCGGCGAGCGCACCAGCCATCTGTTCCGCCTGGCCAACCACCACGGCGCCATCGTGGCCGGCACGGGCGACCTCTCCGAGCTGGCGCTGGGCTGGTGCACCTACGGCGTAGGCGACCACATGTCGCACTACAACGTGAACGCCAGCGTGCCCAAGACGCTGATCAAGCACATGGTGCACTGGGTCGCCGGGCAGAACTGGCTGGGCGAGGCCGGCAGCCAGGTGCTGCGCGACATCCTGGCGACCGAGGTCAGCCCGGAGCTCGTGCCGACCGGCGCGAACGCCGAAGGCACGCAGGACCAGCCCGGCCAGCGCACCGAGGACACCGTGGGGCCGTATGAGCTGCAGGACTTCCACCTGTACTACATCGTGCGCCACGGCTTTCGGCCATCGAAGGTCGCCTACCTCGCGCACGCGGCCTGGCACGACGTGGACGCCGGCCCCTGGCCCGAGACGCTGCACGGCCCGCGCAACGCCTACGCGCTGGTGGACATCAAGAAGCACCTGAAGACCTTCGTCTGGCGCTTCTTCCAGATCAGCCAGTTCAAGCGCAGCTGCGTGCCGAACGCGCCCAAGGTGGGCTCGGGCGGCTCGCTGTCGCCGCGCGGGGATTGGCGTGCGCCGAGTGACGCGGAGGCGCGGATCTGGATGGATGAGGTGGCGGGGATACCGGTGGAGGGGTGAAGGGCGGGAGATCTCTAAAGGACAAAGATGCTGGCGTAAAGGACAAAGCCAAGCAATTGGCCTTTATGAAATCCTTACGAATCAGCCACTTGACGAAATCCAACGGTTAGTGAGCCAAGCCGCTTGGCAAACTTTGCGCGCATTTATCCTTTATGCCGAAGGCACTGCAAGGCTGTAGCGCCTCCATCGGCGCCCACCAGCCAGCCGCACGCTGCCGGTAGCCACCAGTTCATCGAGTGCGCGCTTGACGGTCTTGGCCGACACCTCGGCACCGATGCGTCGGTTCACATCGCTGGACGACGAATCCGGGTACCTCTGCAGGTCTTCGAGGATCAACGCCCGCAGCCGGTGGGGCGCCACGCGGCTGCGCGTGGTCTGCCGGTCCAGCCGAGCGCCGCGCAGCCAGTCGGGCGCCACGAAATAGCGTTTGCCGGAAGTCTGGCCAGCGCTCAGCACCAGGCCGCTGCGCAGCAGCTGACCCAGCCACACCGCCAGCGCCTCGCTGCCATCGGTTTCGAGCTGGGCGGCCAGTTCGCGTGCTGTCAGGCCCTCGGTCTGCGCCAGAACGCCCAGCGTGATGCGCTCGCGCTGGGTGAGCTCAAAGCGCGCGTCGGCTTCGCTCAGCAATTGCATCACCTCCGGTTTGGCGATGCGCCGCTGGATGGTCATGCGCACGCGGTCAGTGCCTTCGTCTAGCACCGGCGCCGGCCGCCCCAGTGACAGCAGCCGGTCGTAGACCAAGTCGATGCCACTGCCCTCCCGCTCCATCATCCCCAAGTCATGGAACACCCGCGCCATCGCCTCGTTGCGGCGCCGGCTGGCGTGCAGCATGTTGCGCGGCGCCACGCCCAGCGGCAGACGCCCGGGGTTCACCACCTCCAGGCGTTCGGGGTGCAGGTTCAGGTAGATGTCGCCCTGCTGCGTGTAGGGCCGGTGCACCAGCGCATTGACCAGCAACTCACGCACCACCTTCTCGTCATAAGCCGGCACGCTGCGGCGGAACATGCCTTCTGCCACCTCGTAGCTCTCGCGAAAGTCGGGCAGCTCGCGCCAGATGGCGTCGACCAGCTCGACCGGCGACAAGGTGTGGTCGTCCCACGTCCACTTGTTGATCTTCTGGGCCTGTTCGTCGTACTTGATGGCTTGTACCAGTGGCGCCGTGCCGAGCGCGCGACGGTCTTCGGTGCGGCCCAGCAGCAGCACGCCCAGGCGGGTGAGGTGGCGGCCCTGCGCCAGGCCATAGTGGGTCAGCAACTCACTAGGCGTCTTCTCGCGCACCGAATCCTTCACACGGTCCGATGCACGGATGCCGGCAACGAAGCGGGCCAGCTTGTCGGCATCGGTCGCACCGCGCGCCGCGCCGCTGTCCATCGCCTCCCAGGGCCGGCCCGGCCGCTCGTTGGCCAGGCGCAGCCGTCGTCGCCCAGCACCGGCTGGCAGGTGTCGCCCACACGCAGGAAGTAGCGGCCGTCGCGCGTGGACGCCACGGCGCCCGAGCGTTCGATCACGAGTTCGATAAATACCCCGCCGTTGGCCGCGCGCCGCAGGCTGGGCAGGGCTTGCACATTGACCGTCAGCTCGCCGATGCGTTTGCGCAACCGGTCCAGCAGCTCGGGCGCCACCGTTTGGCCGGGCGGTGGCAAGGTTTCGCCGTCTTCGATGCCGATCAGCAGGCGGCCGCCCGCGCCGTTGGCAAAGCAAACCGCGTCTTGCGCCAGCGCAGCCCAGTCAGCCGTCTTGCCACTGACGGTGCGCAAGGACTTGCGGTCGGTGTGCTGGTCTTCGAGGGTCATGCGTTCAGGGCAGCAGTCTTGAGAACGCGAAAACGTCAGTCGCGGGCAGCGCGGCATTCGTGATTCGCGTGTCGAGTTTGCCGCACTTTCCGCTTCGGCCGCAGCAGCGTTTTCAACTCCGCCGCGCCCTGCGCCCGCGCACTTCTGCGCGATCAGCAACTGCTCACACCGCGATGACCAAGCCCACCAACTCCTCCAACTCCGCATGCGACAGCCCCTCCACCCTGTCCACCAACCGCAACCCCTGCGGCGTGCACGCCAGCGTGGCCAGGTCGGTGTAGATGCGCTTGACGCAGCCGATGCCGGTCAGCGGGTAGGCGCAGGCCTCGACGATCTTGCTGTGCCCCTGCTTGGTGAGCAGGTCCATCATCACCCAGGTCTGCCTGGCACCGATGGCCAGGTCCATCGCGCCGCCCACGGCGGGGATGGAGCCGGGCTCGCCGGTGCTCCAGTTGGCCAGGTCGCCGGTGGCACTGACCTGGAACGCACCCAGCACGCAGATGTCCAGATGCCCGCCGCGCATCATCGCGAAGCTGTCGGCGTGGTGGAAATAGGCGCCGCCCGGCAGCAGCGTGACGGGCTGCTTGCCGGCGTTGATGAGGTCGTAGTCTTCGTCTCCGGCAGCCGGCGCCGGGCCCATGCCCAGGATGCCGTTCTCGCTGTGCAGCACCACCTCGATGTCGGGCGGGATGTGGTTGGCCACGCAGGTCGGCATGCCGATGCCCAGGTTCACGTAGGCGCCGTCGTGGATGTCCTGCGCGACGCGGCGGGCCAGTGCGTCCTTGGTGCGGGGTTGGTAGTGGGCCATGGCTGCAATCCCCTTCATGCGGCTTGCCGCAAGCCACCGGCCTGGGTGGCCGCATGGCCGATCTGGACGATGCGCGTCACATGGATGCCCGGCGTGACGATGGCCTCCGGGTCCAGCTCGCCGCATTCCACCGTGCGGTGCACCGTGGCCACCGTGCGCCGCGCGGCCATGGCCATGACCGGCCCGAAGTTGCGCGCGGCCTTGCGGTAGACCAGGTTGCCCCAGCGGTCGCCGCACTCGGCCTTGATGAGCGCCACGTCGCCGTGGATGGGCAGCTCCAGCACGTAGGGCTTGCCGTCGATGACGCGCGTTTCCTTCGCGCTGCCGTCGGCGTTCAGGGCCAGCGGCGTGCCGTAGCCGGTGGGCGTGAAGAAGGCGCCGATGCCGGCCCCGGCCGCGCGCAGGCGCTCGGCCAGGTTGCCCTGCGGCACGAGCTCCAGCTCGACCCGGCCGGCGCGGTACAGCGCATCGAACACCTGCGAGTCCGCCTGGCGCGGGAAGCTGCAGATGATCTTGCGCACGCGCCCGGCCTGCAGCAGCGCGGCCAGGCCGGTGTCGCCGTTGCCGGCGTTGTTGTTGACCACGGTGAGCTCACGCGCACCCTGCTCGATCAGGCCGCCGATGAGCTCGTTGGGCACCCCGGCCGTGCCGAAGCCGCCGATCAGCACGGTGGCGCCATCTGCGATGCCGGCCAGCGCCTCGCCGATGGAGGCTGCGATTTTGTTGATCATGTGAGTGCCCTCCTGTTCAGTCCAGCCCGTGCAGGCGCACGAGGTTCGATGCCGCGGGCGCCGGGCCGCCATACCAGTGGTGCGCGATGAAGCCACCATCGTTGATGGCGAACGGGCCGTCATCGCCCGCGCGCCAGGCCAGCGCCGTGCTGCCGACCAGCTCCGGCCCGATGCCGGGCACCTCGGACACCACACGGGCCGGCGTGATCTTCATGATCTCCTTGCGGTGCGTCGTGTAGTAGAGGTTGCCGAGCGGAGAAAACACGAAGTCGTCGGCACGCACCGGCTGCGCGAACACTTCCACCGCGCCGGCCCGCGCCAGGTCGGCGCCGATCGGCACGCGCAGCATCGTGGCGCGCGCCGTGTTGGAGATGTAGAGATGCCCGGCGTGGATCTTCAGCCCGTTGGCCGCCGGCGTGGGCAGCGCAAAGCCGGCTGGCACGTCGAGCGCCTCGTCCTGCAGCCAGCGCGAGACCGCCTGGCTGCGCACGTCCAGGTGCCAGACCGTGCCGCCCCGGCCATCGGCCAGCAGCAACCGGCCGGGTGCCAGCAGCGTCATGCCGTTGAGGGCTTTGGCGTCTTCGATCTTGAGCAGCCGCTCTGGCGCCTGGCCGCGCGACATCCGGTAAACCCATTGCGTGGGCGGTGAGGTCTTGTCGCTGATGCCGCGGTCGGCCGCGCCGAAGTACAACGTGCCGTCGCTGTCGAACACCATGCCCCAGGGGTGCACGTCCAGGCGGGCCACCACGGCGAAGCCCTTGTCGTCGGCATAGCGCAGGATCTGCCGGCCCTGGAAATCGGTCACGTACAGCGCGTTGTCGGGGCCGACTGCGATGCTTTCCAGAAACGAGGGCGCAGACTGCTGCGCGACCACGACCGCGCGCACGCTGGTGCCCGGATTGGGGGCCTGCGCGTACGCAGCGCGGCCGATGAACGCGCAGGCGAGCGCCTGCCACAAGACTCTGTGGTGCATGGAATGTCTCCGTCTGTCAGGGTGAGGGGCTCAGGCCGCCGGCGGCACGCCGTCGTATGCGTTCTGCAGCAGTTGGCGCAGGGCCCGGGCCTCGATGGGACGCGGGTTGGGGTATTCGTTCTCGAGCGCGATGGCGCAGGCGCGGTCCAGGTCGGCGGCCTGCAGGCCGATGTCCTTCAAGGCCAGCGGCGCGCCGTTGTCGCAGGCCAGGGCGTACACGGCCTGCGCGGCATACGTGCCGCCCAGCGCGCGCGCGATGCGCTGCATGGCCTCGGGCGCGGCCGCGGCGTTGTAGGCCAGTGCGTGCGGCAGCACGATGGTGTGCGTCTCGGCATGCGGCAGGTTGAAGCTGCCGCCCAGCGTGTGGCACAGCTTGTGGTGCAGGCCCATGCCCACGCTGCCCAGCACCGAGCCGCACAGCCAGGTGCCGTACAGCGCATCGGCGCGCGCCTGCACGTCGCCGGCATCGCGACCGATGGCCGGCAGCGCGCGGCCGAGCGCGGCAATGCCTTCCTCGGCCATCAGGTTCATCACCGGGTTGCCGTCGGCCGCGTACAGCCCCTCGGCCGCATGGGCGATGGCGTTGATGCCGCTCACCACCGACATGCGCACCGGCAACCCCAGCGACAGTTGCGGGTCGTAGATCACCGTGCGCGGCAGCACGCGCAGGTCGCGCCCGGTGCGCTTGAGGCCGGCCTCCGTCAGGCCGTAGATGGGCGTCATCTCTGAGCCGGCGTAGGTGGTGGGGATGGCCAGGATCGGCAGGCCCGAGTCGAAGGCAATGGCCTTGCCCAGGCCGATGGTGGAGCCGCCGCCGATGGCGACCGCGCAGTCCGCGCCCTGCTGCGCGGCAAAGCGCCGCGCCTCGCGGGCCGTCTCGATGGGCACGTGCATCACGGCGCCGTCGAAGATGCCCGCGGCGCGCGCGCCCAGCAGGTCGGCCACCTGCTCGGCCTGCGCCCGCTGCTGCGGCGTGCACAGCACGATGGCCTTGCGCGCACCGATGGCGTCGAGCTCGGCCGCGGTCTGCTGCAGCGTGCCGGCGCCGAACAGCACGCGCTGCGCGCGGCTCACGAAGGTGAAGTTCTGCATGGCGGTCATTCCGCGACGATGTTGCGGGCCTTGATCACGCGGCCCCAGCGTTCGCTCTCGGCCTTGACGAGCTGGTTCATCTGCTCGCGCGAGCCGGCCACCACCTCGAAGCCGCCTTCGGCGAAGCGCTTGGCCACCTCGGGGCTCTGCAAGGTGGCCGTCATGTCGGCAGCCAGCCGGTCGAGCACCGGCACCGGTGTCCTGGCAGGCGCCACCATGCCGACCCAGGAATAGACCTCGAAGCCCTTGTAGGTCTCGGCCACAGTGGGCACATCGGGCAGCGCGGCGGCGCGCTTCGCTGAGGTGATGGCCAGCGCGCGCAGCTTGCCGCCCTGCACCTGGGGCAGCACCAGCGGCAGGCTGGCGATCATCGAATCGACATGGCCGCCCAGCAGGTCGGTGATGGCCGGGCCGCCGCCCTTGAACGGCACGTGCGTGCCGCTGGTGCCTGCCGTCTCGTGGAACAGCTCGGCCGCCAGGTGGTTGGAGCTACCCGCGCCGACCGACGCGAACGACACGGCGCCCGGCTTCTTGGCGGCGGCCACGTAGTCTTGCAGCGTCCTGTAGGGCGACGCGGCCGGCACCACCAGCACCATGGGCGAGCGCGCCACGTACGAGACGCCCGTGAGGTCGCGCAGCGTGTTGTAGGGAAGCCGGGGGTAGATGTGCTGCTCGGTGGCGTAGGAGTCGAACACCAGCGCCACGGTGTAGCCGTCGGGCGCGGCCTTGGCCACGGCGGCCATGCCGATGGTGCCGCCCGCGCCGCCCTTGTTCTCGATGATCAGCGGCTGGCCGAGCCGGGCGCGCAGCGGCTCCTGGATCTGCCGCGCCACCTTGTCCACCGTGCCGCCGGCCGCGAACGGCACGACCAGCGTGACGTTCCTGCTCGGGAAGTCCTGCGCCATCGCCAGGCCCGGCAACGCAACATACAGCGCAAGGCCCAGGCCGAACCGGCGCCGCGAGGCCCGCGCCTGTGGCGTCTGGTGGGTGGCGCCGGGCGGCGCGGTGGTGGTTGCGGGCATCGCTTTGTCTCCTTGTAGGGTCGGTGGGCGGATGGTATGGTTTGCGCCCCGGCGATGGAATCACCGCCAGTTGCCAAACGCCTTTGCGCAGGTTGCACAGATGGAATCGATCAAGTTCGCCGAGAACCTTGCGATGTTCGTGGACGTGGCCCAGGCCCGCAGCTTCTCGGCCGTGGCGCGGCGCAAGGGCCTGGTGGCCTCGTCGGTGGCGCGCCAGATCGACGCGCTGGAGGACGACCTCAAGGTCGCGCTGTTCACGCGCTCCACGCGCGCGCTGGTGATGACCGATGCGGGCAGCCTGCTGTTCGACCGGGCCGTGAAGATCCTGCACGACATGCGCGTGGTGCGCAGCGAGGTGGTGTCGGCCGAGCAGACGGTGCAGGGCGTGTTGCGCGTGAGCTGCGTGCCGGCCTTCGGGCGGCGCCATGTGGTGCCGCACCTGGGCACGCTGTTCGAGAAGCACCCGCAGCTGAGCGTGGAACTGGAGCTGACCGAGCGCACGGTCGACGCCGTGCTGGAGCGCTTCGACCTGGTGATCCGCCTGGGCCAGCAACCCGACAGCAGCCTGGTGGGCCAGCGCATCGGCAACCAGCGCTACATCATCGGCGCCTCACCGGCCTACCTGCAGCGCTACGGGCGCCCCACGCACTTCGACGACCTGGCGCGGCACCGGCTGATCGACCGCCAGCACAGCACCAGCACGCGCGGCTGGCGCGAGCTGGCCGGGCCGCAGGCCTGGATGCCCGAGCAGTTCGCCTTCGAGTGCGACGACTGCGATGCGCGGCGGCTGTCGGCCGCGCAGGGCCTGGGCATCGCGCTGATGCCGAACTGGGCGATCGGCGAAGACCTGGCTGCCGGCAAGCTGGTGGCGCTGGACCTGGAGGGCGCGCCGCCGCTGGACGCCACGGGCATCTTCCTGCTGCGCACTGCGCCGCGCGCCAACACCAAGACGCGTGCCTTCACGCAGCATCTGCTGGACAGCATCGGGCGCTCGGCGAGCTGGGTGCAGGACGCCGAAACGGCCAACGCGGCCTGAAGCCGTGCAGGCCGCGGGCGCGCGCTGCCAGATCAGTCGAGCTTGACGTTGCTGCCCTTCACGATGGCGCCCCACTTGGGCACCTCTTTCTGCAGATGGCTGCCGAAGTCGGCAGGCGCCATCCATTCCGCGGTGAAGCCCTGGGCGGCCAGCTTGTCCCGGATGTCGGGCATGGCCAGCACCTTCTGCATGTCGCCGCTGATCCTGTCGACGATGGCCTTGGGTGTGGCGGCGGGCGCCATCATCCCGATGAAGGCGACGGCCTCGAAGCCGGGGTAGCCCTGCTCGGCCACCGTCGGCACGTTTGGCAGCACGGGTGAACGCTTCTTGCCCGTCACGGCCAGGGCCTTGAGCTTGCCCGACGTGATGAAGGGCGTGGCCGAGATCATGGTGTCCAGCATGTAGGTGGTCTGCCCGCCCATCACGTCGGTCAGGCCCGGGCCGCTGCCCTTGTAGGGCACGTGGATGGTCTTGATGCCGGCGGCGGTGTTCAGCATCTCACCGCCCAGGTGGGTCGACGAGCCGTTGCCCGACGAGGCGAACGACAGCTCGCCCGGCTTGGCCTTGGCGGCAGCCACCAGCTCCTTCAAGTTGTTCGCCGCGAAGTCGGGCCGCGTCACCAGCACCAGCGGGCCGGTCATGACCATGGAGACGGGCGTCAAGTCCTTGAGCAGGTCGTACTTGAGCTGCTCCTTGGGGAACAGCGTCATGTTGATCGCGTGCGACGTGGCCACGATCAGGAAGGTGTAGCCGTCTGCCGGCGCCCTGGCGACGAAGTCGGCGCCGATGTTCGAGCCGCCACCGGCCTTGTTCTCGACGATGAACGACTGCTTCTCGATCTCGCCGAGCTTTTGCGCGATGAGCCGCGCCACGATGTCGTTCGGCCCGCCGGGCGCGTAGGGCACGACGATCTTCACGGGCTTGGACGGGTAGGCGTCCTGCGCGCGGGCCAGCGGTGCAACGAGGGCTGCCACGGTGGCCAGGGCGAGTGCGAGGGGTTTGAAAAACATGCTTGTCTCCTTTTTTCGGATCGGTTCAGGTCTTGTAGGAAGGGTCTTCGCGGTCCAGCTGGCGCAGCAGCGCAGGCCATTCCATCGGCGCGAAGTTGATCTTTCCCTCGGGGCCGTAGCGCTTGGCCATCGTGGCGGCCAGCTCGGGGCTGGGCATGCTGATGGCGGCGCCGCTGGCCAGCACGTCGACCTGCACCTTGCAGGCGGTCTCCAGCCAATACATCAGGTTCCACGCGTCCTGCACGGTCGGGCCGCAGCCGACCAGGCCGTGGTTGCGCAGGATCAGCGTGCTGTGCGGCCCCAGGTCGCGCGCGATGCGTTCGCGCTCGCCCATGTCCACGGTGGGCTGCTCGTAGTCGTGAAAGCCCACCGCGCCATAGAAGCGCATGGCCGTCTGGGTGAGCGGCAGCAGGCCGTCCCGCATGGCCGACACCGCCATGCCGGCGCGCGTGTGGGTGTGCATCACGCAGCGCAGGTCGCTGCGCGCGCCGTGCACGGCGCTGTGGATCATGAAACCGGCGCGGTTGACGGGGAACGTACCGAACTCGCCCTCGGGCTTGTCCACCACGTTGCCGTCCAGGTCCAGCGTGTAGAAGCACGAGGCCGTGATCTCGGTGTACAGCAGGCCGAACGGGTTGATCAGGAAGTGCTTGGCATCGCCCGGCACCTTGGCCGTGATGTGGTTGTAGATGAGGTCGCTCATGCCGTACTTCGCCACCAGGCGGTAGCAGGCGGCCAGGTCGGTGCGGACCTTCCATTCGGCATCGCTGACGCGCTCGCGCACGGAAGCGGCACGGGGTGTGACGGTGGTGTTCATGGGTGTTGGCCTCGCGGGGCGGTTCAGGAAGCTTCGGGCCGGCCGGCCAGCATGCGGCGCGCCGTGTAGCGCATGACGGCTTCGCCGCGCTGGTTGAAGACGTCGATGTTCGAATCGACGATGGCGCGGTTGCCCCTGGATGTGGGCTTCACGCCGGCCACCTCGACCACCGCGTGGATGGTGTCGTTCACGCGCACCGGCCCCAGCACCTTCTGCGTGCACTCCAGCATGGCCATGCCCGTGCCCTGGATCATGGTCTGCAGGATGAAGCCCTCGATCAGCGAATAGGTCAGCGCCGCGGGCACGGGTCGCCCGCCGATGGCGCTGGCCGCGCCTTCGGCGTCGATGAAGATGATCTCCAGCATGCCGGTGCACGAGATGAAGTTGACCAGGTCGGTCTCGGTCACGGTGCGGTTGAAGGTCTGGAATTTCTGGCCCACGGCCAGGTCCTGCCAGAAGAAGCCGTGGCCCAGCAGCGGGTACGGGCTTTGCGGTGCGGTCATATCGGTGCTCCTTGCCATGCGGGGGATGTGGTGGCCAGCGGCGCGATGCCGGCCTCGGTCAGCACCTGGTGCGTGTGCTCGCCCAGGCGCGGCGCCATGCCCACGGGCAGCTGGCGCCGGTCGATGCGCACGGGCGCACCGGGGAACTGCAAACGGCCCATGCGCGGGTCGTCGATGGTCTTGAAGAAGCCGGTGGCCTTGAGGTGCGCGTCGTCCACCAGCTCGTCGAGCCGGTTCATGCGCGAGGCCGGCACCTCCAGCCTGGCGAAGACCTCGAGCCACGCTTGCGTGCTGCGCGTGGCGATCACCTGCGCGGCCAATGTGTACAGCGCGTCGATGTTCTTCGTGCGCTCGGTGATGTTGGCAAAGCGCGGGTCGGCCGCGGCCTCGGGCATGCCGCCCTCGATGAAGAAGCGCTGCCAGTGCGCATCGGTGTAGGGCATGGCGCACAGGTAGCCGTCGGCCGTGCGGTAGGGCCGGCGGTGCTGGGCGAACAGGCGCGGGTAGCCCGTGTCTGCCAGCGGCGGCGTGAAGTGGTGGCCGTAGAAGTGCTCGACCAGGTTGAACGCCACCATGGACTCGAGCATCGGCACCTCGACATAGCCGCCCTGGCCCGTGCGCTCGCGCCGGAACAGCGCGGCCAGGATGGCGTGGGTGGCAACCAGGCCCGACGTCTTGTCGGCCGCGATGGTGGGGAAGTACTGCGGCGCGCCCGACTGGCGTTCCATCAGCGCAGCGCAGCCCGACAGGCCCTGGATGATGTCGTCGTATGCCGGCATGCCGCCATAGGGGCCGTCTTCGGCAAAGCCGTGCAGGCCCACATAGACGAGGCGCGGGTTGCGCGCCAGCAGGGTGTCCGGGTCCAGGCCGATGGCGGCCAGCTTCTGCGGGCGGATGCTGTGCATCAGCACGTCGGCCGTGTCCACCAGCGTCAGCAGCGCAGCGCGGGCGTCGGCCTGCTTCAGGTCCAGCACCACGCTGCGCTTGCCGCGGTTCACACCCAGGAAGATCGCGCCCATGCCGGGCTCGGTGCTGGGGCCGGTGCGGCGGGTGGAGTCGCCCTCGGGCGGCTCGATCTTGATGACATCGGCGCCGTACTCGGCCAGGTTCTGGCTGGCGTAGGGGCCGAGCACCACGGCGCTCAGGTCGAGCACACGCACACCGTCGAGTGGCAGGGGGGACGCAGGGGTCATCGGCTGTCGCGGTGTCTCGGGCCGCGCTGTGGTTAGGGAATGCCTGCATGGTAGGAAGGCAGGCTTAACGCGTCCAATACCGTTGATGTCCTCAGCGATACCTCTTGCCTAAAGCCTCACATGGAACTGCGCCAGCTCCAGCAATTCATCGCCGTGGCCGAGACGCTGAACTTCCGGCGCGCGGCCGAGCGCCTGCACATGGCCCAGCCGCCGCTGTCGGTGGCCATCCGCAAGCTGGAGGACGAGGTCGGCGCGCCGCTGTTCGAGCGCCAGGCGCGCGGCGTGGCGCTGACGCCGGCCGGCGTGGCCGCGTTGGGGCTGGCGCAGCGCTGCATCAACGACGCCGCCGCCCTGCGCGGTGTGGCGCAGGCAGCGGCCGGCGGTGTGCGCGGGCTGCTGCGCGTGGGCTTCGTGGGCTCGGCCACCTACGCGCTGCTGCCGCGGCTGCTGCCGGCGTTTCGCGCGCGCTACCCCGGCGTCGAACTCGTGCTGCGCGAGTCGGCCAACCTGGGCCTGCTGGCCATGGTGGAAAGCGGCGAGCTCGACATCGGCCTGGTGCGCTATCCCACAGGCTCGGCCAGCGCGCTGCGCTTCGAGATCGTGGAGCGCGACGTGTTCTGCGCCGTGCTGCCGGTGGGCCATGCGCTGGCCGGCAAGAAGCGGCTGACGCTGGTCATGCTGGCGCAGGAGCCGTTTGTCGACTACGCCTCCACGCGCGTGCCCGGCCTGCACGCGATGGTGATGCTGGCCTTCCAGCAGGCCGGCCTCGCGCCCCGCGTGGCGCAGGAGGCCACGCAGGTGCAGACCGTCATCAGCCTGGTGCAAAGCGGCATGGGCGTGGCGCTGGTGCCGTCGGTCAGCGCGCGGCTCGCGGCCCGCGACGTGGTGTTCCGGCCGGTGCACGGCCTGCCGGCCTCGGCTGCGATTGCGCTCGCCATGGCGTCGCGCGAGGACGCCTACAACCCGGCGGCGCGGCGCTTCCGCGAACTGGCCCTCGCCTGCCAGGAGGACGGCGACCGCACGCCACCGGCCGGCGGCTGACGCTCAGCGGCACATGCGGTAGGGCCCGCGGTCCAGATGGAAGTGGTCTGCATGCGCCTGGTTGTAGTCGGGCCCCAGCACGCCGTCGAACAGCCCGCACGCGCCCTGGTGCACCGCGCGCAGGAAGCGGCCCTTGGCGTCATCGCCAGCCCCCCAGTCCCGCGCCAGCGTGATGCGGCGCCCGTCCTGCAGCACGAAGCCGGCGACGTCGAACGCGTCGGCCGTCGCGTGCTGGCTGCGGTTGCCGGCCTCGCGGCCGTAGACGTTGCGGCAGGCGTAGCTGCCGTAGTGCTCGATGCGCCGCACGGGCGCGCCCAGCAGCACCTCGGCCTGCGGCTGCAGCACATGGCGCTCCCACAGTGCGAGCGAGGCCGCGGCGCGGCAGCTCAGCACGAAGGGCTCGCCCACCTGCACGGCCGTGCGCCGCACGCGCACGGCGTCGGTGAAGCCGCAGCCCGGGCCGGTGGCGCGGTCGGGCACGGGCTCGGTCTGCCACGGCGTCGTGGCCAGGAAGGCCTGGCAGGCGGCGGGCTGCGCGGAGACTTTGGACAGCTTGTAGGGCGTGAGCCAGCCGGGGGCTTCGTCGTAGGCCAGCGGCGCCCAGGGGTTGTGGCGGTCCGGCAGCGTCCACAGCCGGCCGTGCGTGGCGACCGCGGCGGCCAGGGCCAGGGCGAAGAGGGACAGCACGTAGCGCACCACGCGATTCTGCGGGGCCGGCGCGCGGTGGGGCGCGCACGGCGCCCAATCCCTTGGCCGCGCTCAGGTCACCGTCGCATGCGGATGCAGCGGGTGCGACAGCGTGTCGGCGATCAGGCGCAGCGCCTCGTCGCAGGCGTCGCGCGACATCGGCCCACCCAGGCAGATGCGCACGGCCTCGGGCGGCATGCCGTCGGTGGAGAAGGCTGCGCTGGCGACCACGCCCACGTTCTGCGTGCGCAGGTAGGACGCGAACTCCACCGTGCTCCAGGCCGTGGACAGCGGCAGCCACAGGTGGAAGCTGTCGCTGGGCGCGGCCACGCCGTAGGCGCCCAGGTGGCGCACGGCCATGGCCATGCGCGCGTTGGACTCGGCGCGCACCGCCTGCAGCATGGCCTCGGCCGTGCCGTCTTCGACCCACAGCGTGGCCAGCGCGTTGGTGATGGGCGAGGCCATGACGGTGGTCGCGCGCAGCGCGCCGGCCAGGCGCTGCGACTGGCGCGCACTCGGCGAGCGCACGTAGGCGTTGCGCAGGCCGGCGCCCAGCGTCTTGGAAAAGCCCGTGATGTAGTAGGTGAGCTCGGGCGCCAGCGTGGCGATGGCAGGCGGCATCTGGCGCGGCAGCAAGCCGTAGGCGTCGTCTTCGATGATGGGAATGGCGTAGCGCAGCGCGATGTCGGCCAGCGCCTCGCGGCGCGCGCGCGAGATGGTGGCGGTGGTGGGGTTGTTCAGTGTCGGGTTCACGTACAGCGCCTTGGGCTTGAGCGTCTTGCACGCGTGCTCGAACGACTCGCCCATCGGCCCCTCTTCGTCAAGGGGCAGCGCGTGCAGCCCGATGCCGAGCTGCGTGGCGATGGCCTTCACGCCCGGGTAGGTCAGCGCCTCCACGCAGACCAGCTCGCCGGGCCGCGCGAGCTGCGAGAACAGCGCGGCCAGCACGCTGTGGATGCCGGGGCACACCAGCATCTGGTCGAGCCGGCAGTCGGGCACACGCGGGCGGATCCACTGCATGCCGGCCTCGCGGTCGCGCACCGAGCCGCCGAAGTCCTGGTAGCGCAGCAGGTCCCACAGGTCGGAATCGGCCATCACACGCGCGGCGCTGTCGTGCATGCGCGCGAGCAGCGCGGCGTCCTGCGGCTCGGGCGGCAGGTTCATGGTCATCTCGGCGCCGCTGCCGCCACGCAGCGGCACGGCCGGGCCGCTGCGCCGGATGAAGGTGCCGGTGCCCGAGCGCGAGTCGATCAGGCCGCGCTTGCGCGCCTCGGCATAGCCGCGTGCCACCGTCGTGTAGTTCAGCCGCAGCTCGGCGGCCAGGTCGCGCAGCGTGGGCAGTTGATCGCGCGCCGTGAGTCGGCCCGTGCGGATGTCCTCCGCGATCAGGTCGGCCAGCAGCAGGTAGGCCGGCCGGTCGCTCGCTTCCAGGCGCTTGCGCCACTGCTGGGTGGTGGTGGTCATGGCGAGTTGATCGCATCCATTGATTGCATCGGTGCCCCTGGATGGACGCATGAAGCATGCCGGCCTTCCAGCCCAGCAGCGCATGGATTGCGTGCATGGCACCCCCTTGATCGGGTGCATTGATCGCATGGCGCATGCGTCAATGCGGTGCAGCGCGGCCGCCCTCCCGGCAACGCAAAGAGCCTGCCGAGGCGCCGAAAAATTTCTCGACCGGCCACACAGGGCGCCCGCGCTGATTGATCGCGCATTGATCGCATGGCCTGCGCCTTTCCATGGCACGGCGCATGCGAAAGAACAGGGCGCGCAACCCATTCCATCCACGTTCTTTCCCATCGGAGCCACCCATGCCCAAAGTCAGCAAAGCCCCCAACGTCGCCGGCGAACACCTGGTCGACTATGAAGAGAAAGTGTTCCCCGACGTGAAGGCCGAGCCCGGCGAGAAGGCACTCGTCACCTTCCACACCGTGGCCTTCGAAGGCTCCATCGGCTTCGTGAACCTGCTGCAGGCCACGCGGCTCAAGCGCAAGGGCTACGAGACCTCGGTGCTGCTGTACGGCCCCGGCGTCACGCTGGGCGTGCAGCGCGGCTTTCCCACGTTGGGCGACGAGGCCTTCCCCGGCCACCAGAACTTCAACAAGCAGATCACCAAGTTCATGGAGGAAGGCGGCAAGGTCTACGCCTGCCGCTTCGCGCTGCAGGCGCTGTACGGGCACGGCGAGGGCGCGCTGATCCCCGGCATCACGCCGATCAACCCGCTGGACGTGCTGGACATCGTGCTGCTGCACAAGAAGGCAGGTGCCGTGATCTTGGACACCTGGACGCTGTGAGGCGGCAGCTGCCATGACGACACAGCGCATCGTGCGCGCCGCCGCCGTCCAGATCGCGCCGGACTTCGAACACCCGGACGGAACGCTGAACAAGGTGTGCGAGGCCATCGACACCGCGGCGGCGCGCGGCGCGCAGATCGTGGTCTTCCCCGAGACCTTCGTGCCCTACTACCCCTACTTCTCGTTCGTGCAGCCGCCCGTGCTGCAGGGGCCGGCGCACATCCGGCTCATGGAGCGCGCGGTGGTCGTGCCCGGGCCGGTGACGGCGGCCGTGGCCGAGCGGGCGCGTGCGCGCGGCGTGGTCGTGGTGCTGGGCGTGAACGAGCGCGACCATGGCAGCCTGTACAACACGCAGCTGGTGTTCGACGCCGATGGCACGTTGGCGCTCAAGCGCCGCAAGATCACGCCGACCTACCACGAGCGCATGGTCTGGGGCCAGGGCGATGGCGCGGGGCTGAAGGTGGTGGACACCGCCGTCGGCCGTGTCGGCGCGCTGGCCTGCTGGGAGCACTACAACCCGCTCGCGCGCTACGCCCTGATGGCGCAGCACGAGCAGATCCACTGCGCGCAGTTCCCCGGCTCGCTGGTCGGGCCGATCTTCGCCGAGCAGATGGAGGTCACCATCCGCCACCACGCGCTGGAATCGGGCTGCTTCGTCGTCAACGCGACCGGCTGGCTCACCGACGCGCAGATCACCGCCATCACGCCCGACGCGGGTTTGCAAAAAGCGCTGCGCGGCGGCTGCCACACGGCCATCGTGTCGCCCGAGGGCAGGCACCTGGCGCCGCCCCTGACCGAGGGCGAAGGCATGGTGGTCGCCGACCTGGACATGGCGCTGATCACCAAGCGCAAACGCATGATGGATTCGGTCGGCCACTACGCCCGGCCCGAGCTGCTGCGCCTGGCGCTGGACGACCGGCCCGCCACGACCACGTGCGCCATGCCGGCCACGACCTCTCCTTCCAACTTCTCCCACGGGAGCACCCACCATGACCCCCTCCGCCCCGATATCGAGCCGGCAGTTGATGACCGAGTTGCAGTCCTTCGGGCTGCGGCTGGTTGACCCGAGCGCAGGCGTCGCCAGCCGGCGCGGCGGTGCCGGGCCGTCGGACCACAAGGCCGTGACGGTGGACGGGCACACGATCATGGTGCCGGTCCACACCTCCACCGCGTGGGACTCGCCCTTCGTCGCGCAGGCGCCCGACGCCACGGGCCGCAGCACCGTCATGCGCGGCACGATTCCGATCGCGCGCATCAGCTTCCCGAAGCAGCCGCGCTTTTACGCCATGCAGACGCTGGACGGCGTGCCCTACTCGCACATCGCCACGCTGCACGGCAGCGATGTGCTGGCCACCACCGTGCTGCAGACCTGCATCCGCTACCAGAGCCGCACCCGGACCTGCCAGTTCTGCGCCATCGGCCAGTCGCTGGCGGCCGGCCGCACGGTGGCGCGCAAGACGCCCGAGCAGCTGGCCGAGGTGGCGCGCGCAGCCGTGCTGCTGGACGGCGTGAAGCACATGGTGCTGACCACGGGCACGCCGAACGCGACCGACCGCGGCGCGGCCATCCTGTGCGAGAGCGCGTTCGCGATCAAGGCCGCGGTCGATCTGCCGATCCAGGGCCAGTGCGAGCCGCCCGACGACGACCGCTGGTTCCAGCGCATGCACGCCGCGGGCATCGACACGCTGGGCATGCACCTGGAAGCCGTGACGCCGGCCGTGCGCGAAAAGATCATGCCGGGCAAGGCCAGCGTGCCGATCGCGCGCTACATGGCCGCCTTCGAGGCCGCCGTCGCCGTGTTCGGCCGCGGCCAGGTCAGCACCTACATCCTGGCCGGGCTGGGCGACACGCGCGAGGCCATCCTCACGATCTGCGAGCAACTGCTGGCGCTGGGCGTCTACCCCTTCGTCGTGCCCTTCGTGCCGATCAGCGGCACGCCGCTGGAAAGCCACCCGGCGCCTACGCCCGAATTCATGCGGTCCATCCTGGAGCCGCTGGGCCGGAGCGTGGCCGCGCACAAGCTGCGCTCGGCCGACATCAAGGCCGGCTGCGGCAAGTGCGGCGCCTGCTCGTCGCTTTCGGTCTACGAAAGCTGAGGCCGCCATGCTGTGCATCGACGACCTGAGCGAGCTGCGGCTGGACTACGCGCCCGTCGCGTTTATCGTGCGCGAGGCCACGGCCGGCTGGGAGCGCGACGAGGCGCACGCGCTGCGCCGCGCGGTGTTCTGCATCGAGCAGGGCATCTTCGCGGGCGACGACCGCGACACCATCGACGGCCATGCGCAGCTGCTGGTGGCCATGGCATGCATCGCCGGCATGCCCGAGCAGGTGGTGGGCACGGTGCGCATCCACGCCGATCGGCCCGGCCTGTGGTGGGGCTCGCGGCTGGCCGTGCACCCGGCCTTTCGCAGCCAGGGCCATTTGGGCGCCACGCTGATCCGGCTGGCCGTGTCGCGCGCCCATGCGCAGGGCTGCACCGCCTTCCGCGCCCACGTGCAGATGCAGAACGTGCCGCTGTTCGAGAAGCTGCACTGGCAGGCCCTGGGCCAGACGGCGGTGCACGGCCGCGCGCATGCCGTGATGGCGCCGGACCTGGCGCACTACCCGCCCTGCCACGACGCAGCCAGCGGCTTCGTGTCGCGGCGCAGGAGCGCGCCATGCACCTGACCGAGATCGTCACCGCGCTGCGCACCAGCCGCGGCTTCGCGCACAAGCGCGACATCGGCGACATCGTGGCGGCGCTGGGCACGGCCCTGCCCGGCGGTGCGGGCGACCTGGCGCAGGCCGTGCCGGTGGGCGACGACTGCGCGGCCATCCCCGACGGCCAGGGCGGCTACCTGCTGCTGGCCATCGAGGGGCTGGTCGAGGACTTCATCGAGCGCATGCCCTGGTTCGCCGGCTACTGCAGCGTGATGGTCAACGTGAGCGACATCTACGCCATGGGCGGGCGGCCCACGGCCGTCGTCAACGCGCTGTGGAGCCACGGCATGGACCCGGCCGCCGACATGCTGCGGGGCATGGCCGCGGCCTCGGCGCGCTACGGCGTGCCTATCGTCGGGGGCCACAGCAACAACCGCAGCGCGCGGCCGCAACTGGCCGTCGCCATCCTGGGCCGCGCGCAGCGCCTGCTCACCAGCTTCGACGCGCGGCCGGGCGACCGGCTCGTGATGGCCGTGGACCTGCGCGGCGCCTACGAGGAGCCCTTCCCGTACTGGAACGCCT
This sequence comes from Pseudorhodoferax sp. Leaf267, assembly GCF_001422405.1. Taxonomy (GTDB): domain Bacteria; phylum Pseudomonadota; class Gammaproteobacteria; order Burkholderiales; family Burkholderiaceae_C; genus Pseudorhodoferax. The sequence goes on along the minus strand of NZ_LMMV01000023.1, from coordinate 177,932 downwards.
CGACCACGGCCCCGACCGAGCGCCTGCGCGGCGACCTGGCGCTGCTGCCCGCGCTGGCCGAGGACGGCCTGTGCAGGGCGGCCAAGGACATCAGCATGGCCGGCGCCATCGGCACGGCGCTGATGCTGCTGGAATGCTCGGGCGTGGGCGCGACCATCGACCTGGACGCGATCCCCAGGCCGGCGGGCCAGCCGCTGCTGCGCTGGCTGCACGCGTTCCCGAGCTACGGCTTCGTGCTGAGCGTGCGGCCCGGCGACGTGGACGCGGTGCTGGCGCGCTTCGCAGCGCGCGACCTGGCGGCCGCGGTGGTCGGTGATGTCGACGACACGCGGGCGCTGCACCTGGCGCAGGGCGGCGAGCACGCGCTGCTGTGGGACCTGCAGCGCGACAACTTCATCTGCGCGCCCGGGCCGCGGGAGCTGTGCGATGCCTGAGCGCTACACCACCGCGCCGCTGCGCATCGCGCTGCTCACGCATTCGGTGAACCCGCGTGGCGGCGTGGTCCACACCATCGAGCTGGCCCATGCGCTGCACGACGCCGGCCATGCCGTCACCGTGCTGGCCCCCGCCACGCCGGGCCAGGCCTTCTTTCGCCCTCTGCGCTGCGCAAGCGCGCTGGTGCCGGTGGCGGCGGCGGCGGCGGCGGCGGCGCAGGGCATGGTGGAGATGGTGGGCAACCGCATCGATGCGTTCACTACGCACCTGGCGGCGCTGCTGCAGCGCGAGAGCTTCGACGTGCTGCACACGCACGACCCCATCGGTGGCAACGCGCTGGCCACGCTGGCCGAGCGCGGGCTGGCCCAGGGCTTCGTGCGCACCGTGCACCACCTGGAAACCTTCGCGCAGCCGCAGCTCATGGCCTGGCAGGCGCGCGGCTTGCGCGCGGCGCGGCAGGTGTTCTGCGTGAGCCGGCTGTGGCAGCAGACCCTGGCGCGCGAGCACGGCGTGGCCGCCGACGAGGTGGCCAATGGCGTGGACAGCGCGCGCTTTTCCGACATCGCGCAGCCGCAGGACGCGGCCCTGGCACAGCGCCTGGGCGTGCACGTGGGCGCGCCCGTGGTGCTGGCGGTCGGCGGCATCGAGGCGCGCAAGAACACCCTGCGCTTGCTGCAGGCCTTCATCGCGCTGCGCGCCCAGCGGCCCGGCGCGCAGCTCGTCATCGCGGGCGGCGCCAGCCTCCTGGACCACGCGCCCTACGCGCGCGAGTTCCACGCGCTGGCGCGGGCGGCCGGCCTGGCCCATGGGCCGGGCCAGCCCGTCGTCATCACCGGCCCGCTGGCCGACGCCGACATGCCCGCGCTGTACCGCCTGGCCGACGTGGTCGCGATGCCCTCGCTGAACGAGGGCTTCGGCCTGGTCGTGCTGGAGGCGCTTGCCAGCGGCGTGCCGGTGGCCGTGTCGCGCATCGCGCCGTTCACCGAATACCTGCTCGATGGCGACTGCAGCTGGGCCGACCCGTTCGACCCGGCATCGATCGCCCACGCGCTGTCGCACGCGATCGACCGGCGCTCGCCCCGGCGCATCGCCAGCGCGGCCGCGCGGCTCGGCGCGCGTTTCAGCTGGGCGGTGTCGGCCGCCCGGCACAGCCTGCTGTACCGGCAGGGCATCGCGGCCGCGCGCCGCGGCCTGGCCACCACCGCCTGAAAGAGAACCACGATGCCCGTCATGCACTTTCGCGTCCGCTGGCCCGACCAGACCGAGACGCGCTGCTACTCGCCCTCGCTGGTCGTGGCGGACTTCCTCACGCCCGGCACGGCCTACCCGCTGTACGACTTCACCGCCCGTACGCGCGAGGCGCTGGGCATCGCGTCAGAACGCGTGCGCGCCAAGTACGGCTTCGCGTGTTCGCAGGCCATGGACCAGCTGGCCGAGATCGAGGCCCGGGCTGCGCTGTTCGCAGGCGCGGCAGGCGCCACGGTCACCGTCGTCGCGTTCGACTGAACGCCCACCCCTTTCCCGGAGCCCACCATGTCTTACCTCTCGCCCGTCGACCCCTCCATCACGCACTACAGCGTCGTCATCGTCGGCGGCGGCCAGGCCGGCCTGTCGCTGAGCCATTGCCTGCAGCAGCGCGGCGTGGACCACCTCGTCGTCGAAAAGCGCAGCCTCGTGCACGCCTGGCGCACGCAGCGCTGGGACTCGTTCTGCCTGGTCACGCCCAACTGGCAGTGCAACCTGCCGGGCTGGCCCTACACGGGCGACGATCCGCACGGCTTCATGGTCAAGGACGAGATCAACGCCTGGCTGGCGGGTTTCGTGGCCCAGGTGCGCCCGCCCGCGCTCGAAGGCGTGACGGTGGAGAAGATCTCGCGCGTGGGCGAGGCCGACCGCTACACGGTGGACACCAGCGCCGGCCGGTTCACGGCGGGCCAGGTGGTCGTGGCCTCGGGCGGCTACCACAAGCCCGTGGTGCCGCGCATGGCCGAACGGCTGCCGGCTTGCGTCACGCAGTACCACTCGGCGCAGTACCGCAACGCCGCCCAGCTGCCGGCCGGCGCCGTGCTGGTGGTCGGCTGCGGCCAGTCGGGTGCGCAGATCGCCGAAGACCTGCACCTGGCCGGCCGCCAGGTGTTCCTGGCCACGGGCAACGCGCCGCGCTGCGCGCGCTTTTACCGCGGCAAGGACGTGGTCGACTGGCTGGCCGACATGCACTACTACGACATGCCCGTCACGCAGCACCCGCTGCGCGAGGGCGTGCGCGACAACACCAACCACTACGTGACCGGGCGCGACGGCGGGCGCGACATCGACCTGCGCCGCTTCGCGGCCGAGGGCATGCAGCTGTACGGCCAGCTCACCGGGCTGGACGGCGACACGCTGCAGTTCCAGTCCAACCTGCGCGAGCACCTGGACCATGCCGACGCGATCTTCAACGGCATCAACGCCTCGATCGACAAGTTCATCGCGGCCCAAGGCATCGACGCGCCGCCCGGCGGCGTCTACGAACCGGTCTGGCAACCCGCGGCCGAGCGCACCACGCTGGGCCTGCGCGCGGCCGGCATCAGCAGCGTGGTGTGGTGCATCGGCTTCCTGCCGGACTTCGCCTGGGTGGACGCGCCGGTGTTCAACGGCCGTGGTGAGCCGGTGCACCTGCGTGGCGTGACGCAGCAGCCGGGCCTGTACTTCCTGGGCCTGCCCTGGCTGCACACCTGGGGCTCGGGTCGCTTTTCCGGGGTGGCGCGGGACGCCGAATACCTTGCGCAACAGATCGTGCGCCTGGGCGGGTTGGCCGATCAGCCCGTTGTGGCAACAGCGACAATCGAGCTGCGCGCTGCGTAAGCAACTGATTGGGACGCTGAGAATGTAATTTCTGTTGCATTACTCAGCCGCTCCCAATATCCCTATGGGCTCGGGTATTTCCGGCACGCATGCCGGGTGAATCGGTTACGGTAGCGGCGTCGTGCGCCATGGCGCACCAGTGCAAGCATTCTGGAATCAGAAGTCGGCCAGACGGTCAGAATCGTCTTGTTGCAATCACCAGCACATGCCAACTGATTGCATACGATCATCTGCCGTCGACGAGCGCGCGCACGATTTTCCGTGGTGTCGTCACCGCACAAGCGTTTGTACAAATCTCCGGGATTCCGGGGCGCGACGCCCGCACCAGGGCTTCAATGAAACCGGACACAACAAACACTCTGACGACCGAATTCATGCAGCTGTCCTATTACAAAGATTCCCGAGGTAATTTTGGTGACGACCTGAATCCCTGGGTCTGGTACAGCCTTTATCCGGAGCTGTTCCAGGAGCGCGGCCGCGGTACGATTTTGGGCATCGGCACGCTGATCAACGACCGCACGCGTATTCCAGGGCCGGTGTATGTGTGTGGCTCTGGCACGGGATATTACGGAGCCCCGCCACCCGAGGCCGGCTGGAATTACGTTTTCGTGCGCGGCCCGAAAACGGCGGATTATCTGGGGCTGTCGCCGGATTTTGCGATCACCGACCCGGCCATTCTGGTCTCCGAACTGGTGCCCAAACGGCCCAGCCAGACCTCGATGGTGTCTTATATGCCGCACCATGTCAGCGCCTACCAGGCAGACTGGGCCGAGGTATGCCGCCAGGTGGGCCTGACCTATCTGGACCCGACGGCCGATATCCACCAGACCATTTTGCAAATCTCCAGAAGCAAATTCGTGATTGCCGAGGCCATGCACGCGGCCATCGTGGCCGATGCCTTGCGCGTGCCCTGGATGCCGGTGCGTGCCTACCAGCACATTCTCGAATTCAAATGGCAGGACTGGTGCGCGTCGCTGAAGATGGCCTATGCGCCCGAGGATCTGCCGGAGCTGTGGGATATCGAGCCGTTCAGCAACAAAAAGGAACTGTTCAAGAGCGCGATCAAAAAAGGCCTCATCCGCCTGGGCATGGACGCGAAAAGCTGGACCCCGCCCCTGCCCACCAACAACCGGCAGCAGGTCTGGCAATCGGTGCTCGACAAACTCACGCAGCTCAAGAATGCGCCCACGCTGTACTTGAGCGATGCGCGTGTGCAGGACGACGCCAAGCGCCGCCTGATGGAGACCATGGACGCGTTCTCGGCCCGCATGGACCTGGCCGGGCCACTGCCGCCCGAAGTGGCTGCGCCCGTGGCGCCACCCCGCGCCACGCCGCACGCCGGCGGGCAGCCTGCCGCTGCTTTTCTCGCGTCCTGATGGTGCGCTCGGCCATCACGGGCCGCACCGCCACCGCCCCGGGCGCCACCAGCCGCGCCAGCAGCCCGGCGCCGGCCCGCGCCAGGTTCTGATCCAGCTGCGCACGGCGCACGGCCGTCCAGGCCACGGGCTGCGGCACGCCTTCGCCTGCCATGCACAATCGCCCACCCCCTGAACGGACGCGCACCTGCGCCTTGATGACCACCATGACGACCACCCGCCCCCACGCCCAGCGGCTCGACGAACTGACGCAGGAGATCGGCACGGCGACGGCACAGGCACGCGGCGGCGCTGCGCGCCAGCCGGTCTCCGTCGTGGGGCGCATCGACCAGACGGCGGTGGCGTTCAACATCTTCACGAGCCTGCTGCACAGCGACGGCATCCGCGCCGCGCTGTACGCGGTGCTGCGCCAGTCGGACTACCGCTTCCTGGGCATCTTCCGCTTCAAGGACGGCAAGGCCACGTCCTGTGTGCATGTCGACCGCGAGAATCTGGCCATCACGCAGGCCGACGAAGTGCCCGACACGGCAACCTACTGCTCGTTCGTGCGCGGCAGCATGAAGCCGTTCGCCACGGCAGACGCCGCATCGGACCCGCGCACCCTGGGCCACCCGGCGCGCGACGTGGTCCTGGCCTACTGCGGCATTCCGATCATGGAATCGGACGGCACGCTGATCGGCACGCTGTGCCACTACGACGTGGTGCCGCGCGACCCGGAGCAACTGAACCTGGACCTGCTGGTGCAGGTGAGCAGCGCGCTCGCCCAGCCCGGGCTGGTGCCGCCCTACCCGGACCTCGCAAGACCGCCAGCCTGTTGAGGGCAGCCCCCGCTGGTCAGCGGGCGGCCGCGGTGCCAAGATCGCCGCTCCCACCAAGGAGCACAGCATGCACAGCAAGAACACCCTTTGCCTGTGGTACGACGGCACCGCGCTGGACGCCGCCACCTTCTATGCCGCCACCTTCCCCGACAGCGCGGTCGGCGCCGTGCACCACGCGCCGGGCGACTTCCCCTCGGGCCACCAGGGCGATGTGCTGACGGTCGAGTTCACCGTGGCCGGCATCCCCTGCCTGGGGCTGAACGGCGGGCCGGCCTTCCATCACAGCGAGGCCTTCTCGTTCCAGATCGCCACGGACGACCAGGCCGAGACCGACCGGTTGTGGAACGCGATCGTGGGCAACGGCGGCCAGGAAAGCGCCTGCGGCTGGTGCAAGGACCGCTGGGGGCTGTCGTGGCAAATCACGCCGCGCGCGTTGACCGACGGCATGGCCGACCCGGACCGCGCCGCGGCCAAGCGGGTGTTCGAGGCGATGATGACCATGCGCAAGATCGACATCGCCGCCATCGAGGCAGCGCGCCGCGGCGCGGGCTGAGGCCGCGCTGCGGGCACGGCGCGCCATCCGACAGGCCGGTACGCGCCGCAGCGGGGACAAATGTGCACCCGTGCCGACGCCGGAACGGGAATCCGTCACTGACGGCCGGGGCCTGCAGCGCGCATGCTGCAGGCAACCGGAGTTGCGCCATGACATGCATCGCCTGCGGCCGAGAAGGCCATTGCTCGTCCAGTTGCCCGCACCAGCTGTGGAGATGGGCCACGCCCGCGCCGGTGCCGCCGGCCCCGGCCGCCCAGCCCGCGACGCCGCGGCGCCCACCTGCGGCCGCATCGCACCTGCGCATCGACAGCCATGACCGCGCGCTGGAGGCCTGGACGCACTTCGCCTGAGGCCGAGGTGCTGGCCCCGGCCTACTCTCACGCCTGCTCGCGCCCCAGGTAGGCCCCTGCCGCTTCGAGCTGCTGCTGCAGCGCCGGCACCGACACATCGCGCGGGCGCACCCCGGCCTGCAACGCCAGCGCCGCGGCCGTGCCGGCCGCCTGGCCCATGACGAAGCAGGCGCCCGACACGCGCGCCGCCGACTGGCCCATGTGCGTCATCGAGGCGCAGCGCCCCGCCACCAGCAGGTTGTCGACCTGGCGCGGCAGCAGCATGCGGTAGGGCAGGTGGTTGAAGCCGCGGCAGTGCGGGATGTCCTGCCACTTCAGCGCGATGGTGCCGGCCACGTGCTCCTCCACCATCCAGCCGTTGACGCCGATGCTGTCCTCGAAGCTCGCGCACTGCAGCACGTCGGCCTCGGTCAACTGGTAGTCGCCCACGATGCGGCGTGTCTCGCGCACGCCGACCTGCGGCGCGATCTCCAGGATGTAGGAGTTCTCGAAGCCTGGCGCCGACGCGCGCAGGAACTGGAAGAAGTCCACGATCTGGCGCCGGCCCTGCACCTCGGCGTCGCTGAGCTGCGCGGCGTTCGTGCCGTCCACCGGGCTGCCGTCGGCATTGGACAGCTGGGTCACGTTGGCGCGCCACTCCGCAGGGTTCTTCTGCGGCCGAATGATGGGCATCTTGCGCGGGAACTTGCGGCCCTTCTTCTCCGCCTCTTCCATGAGCTGGCCGAAGCGGTTGTAGGCATCGCCCGCCACGGCGGCGTCCACGCCGTTGACGCGGAACATGGTGGAGGGATACATCATGTCGTGCCCGCCCGTGCCCTTCTCGAACGGTGCGCCGGCATGGGCGGCCAGGTCGCCGTCGCCCGAGCAGTCGATGAAGGTCCGGGCCAGCACGGCGAAGCGGCCCGACTTGGTCTCGATCAGCGCCGCGCGGATGCGCCCCGGCCCGTCCATCGACACGCCGACCAGCGTGGCATGGAACAGCAGCCGGGCGCCGCTGCCCAGCACCAGGTCATCGGCCGCGACCTTGAGCGCCGCGTTGTCGTAGGCCTGCGCGGCGATCCGGTCGGCAAAGATCCGATGCGGCGCGTTCAGCCCCCCCAGCGCGTCGATGCGCGCGAGCAGCTCGTCGGCCACGCCATGCACGACCTGCTGGATGCTGCCGTGCACATTGGCATGCAGGCCGCAGAAGTTCGTCACGCCGGCCGCCGTGCCCATGCCGCCCAGGAAGCCGTAGCGCTCGATGAGCAGCGTGGCCTGGCCACCGCGCGCCGCAGCAGTGGCCGCGGCGATGCCGGCCGGGCCGCCGCCCAGCACGACCACGTCGTAGGCGCCCCACACGGGCGTGTCGCGGCTCGGCTCGTTCAAGGTGCGGGGTGCGGTCTCGTGCATGGGCGTGCCTGGCGGTGGTCGGGGCCGACATGCTAGTCGCCTCCGGCGACGGCGTGTTCTCCCACACGCGCGGTTTGCGCAGGCCGATACATTGGCCGCTGCGCCTACCGACACTGGACGCACCTGCCGGCCGGCCTACGCACAGGCTTGCAGCCCTGCACCCATGGCCCCGCGAGACGAATCGACACATATGCCTTCGGCCCGACGTTCCGCACCGGCCTTGACGACGCAGATCACGGCCCTGTTCGGTCTGCTGGTGGGCGCGCTGGCCGTCGTCCTCGCACTGATCTTCGGCGACCTCGTGCGCCAGGAGTCCGTCAAGCGCAGCGCGACGGAACTGGACGTCATCGCCAGCAACGCAGCCAAGCTGCTGGCCGAGGGCCTGGTCGAGCGCAGCCGAGAGATCGAGGTGCTGACGCGCTCGCAGGCGCTGTGGCAGGACGGGCTGGACTCGCCCGCCGTCGTCGCGCTGCTCGGGCGCCTGCGCGCCGTCAGCCCCAACAGCCTGTGGATCGGCGTGGCCGACGCCCAGGGCGTGGTGCGCGCCGCGACCGGCGACCTGCTGCTCGGCGAGAACGTGGCGGCGCGGCCCTGGTTCAGCGGGGGGCGCCAGGGCCTGTATGTGGGCGACGTGCACGCGGCCGTGCTGCTGGAGGCCAAGCTGCCCGCGCCGGCCAGTGGCGACCCGCTGCGCTTCCTGGATTTCGCGGCGCCCATTCGGCGCGACGGTGCACTGCTCGGCGTGCTGTGCGCCCACGTGAGCTGGGACTGGGCGCGCCAGGCGATTGCGCGCATCCTGCCCGGCAATGCGGGCGAGCGGCAGCTGGAGATCTTCATCTTCGACCGCGCCGGCGAGCTGCTCTATGCGCCGGGCGGCCGCACCACCGCGCTGCGCGCGGCACAGCAACGGCTGCCGACGGCGCGGCGCCTCGACGTGGACCGCGACGACGCGCCGGCCGAGATCGTGGCCTGGCAGGACGGCGAGCGCTACCTCACGGCCGCTGCCTTGCTGCAGCCGGACGCCAGCGTGGCCGCGCTCGGCTGGCACATCGTCGCGCGCGAGCCGCTGGCCCAGTCGCTGGCGCCGCTGCGCGGCGCGGTGGAGATCGCGTTCGGCATCGGCTGCCTGGTGGCGCTGCTGGCCTGCGGCGCCGCATGGCTGGGCGCGCGCAGGCTCGGCCGCGACCTGCGCCATGTGGCGCGGGCCGCCGAAGAGGTCGAGGCGCGCCGCGCGGGCGCCACGATCCCGGTGTTGACCAGCAGCCGCGAGGTGCTGGCGCTGTCCGGCTCGCTGCACCGCATGACGCAGCGGCTGCTGGCCGCCAATGAAGAGATGGAGCGGCAGGTGCGCCAGCGCACGGCCGACCTGGAGCAGGCCAACCGCGCGCTGGAACTCATGGCGCGCAACGACCCGCTGACCGGCGTGCTGAACCGGCGCGGCCTGCATGCGCAAGGTGCATCCCTGTTCGCGCTGGCCCGGCGCAGCGGCCGGCCACTGAGCCTGCTGATGCTGGATGCCGACCACTTCAAGGTCGTCAACGATCTGCACGGCCACGCCATCGGCGACGCCGTGCTGCAGTTCCTGGCCAACTGCCTGCGCGCCCGCCTGCGCGGCACCGACGTCATTGCGCGCTGGGGTGGCGAGGAGTTCGTCGTGCTGCTGCCCGACTCGTCGCTCGCGCAGGCGCAACAGATCGCCGAGGAACTGCGCCAGGCCATCATGGCGCACCAGCACGGCGCCTGGGGCCGCATCACAGTAAGCATCGGCGTGGCTGAATCGTCGCTGGCCGACGCCGGGCTGGAAGACCTGGTGCACCGCGCCGATGAGGCCCTGTACCTGGCCAAGGACCGGGGCCGCAACTGCGTCACGGTGGCCGGGGCACTGGCCTAGCAGGCTTCTGGCTAGACGATGGACGACGGATGCCGGGCCAGCGCCGTGACCGTGATCTGCATGAACGGGAACAGCGGCAGCTTGCTGAGCGTGTCGTGCAGCGCGTCGTTGCTTTCCACGTCGAACACGCTGTAGTTGGCGTACTCGCCGACCACCCGCCACAGGTGCGGCCATTTGCCCTCGTGTTGCAGGCGTTGCGAATACGCCTTCTCCTCGGCCTTGATGCGCGCGGCCTCTTCGGGTGCGAGCGTGGACGGGATGTTGACGATCATGTGGACGAGGTACAGCATGGGGTGGCCTTTCGGGTCAGGAAGCGGTTGCGAGAAATCGAAGCACGGCCTGGTCGAACGCCTGCGGCGCCTCCAGGTTGGACAGGTGCGACGCTGGCACCACGGCCAGCTGTGCGCCCGGGATGCCGGCCTGCATGGCCTGGGCGTCGGCCACCGTGGTCACAGGGTCCGATGCACCAGCCAGCAGCAGCGTGGGCGTGGTGATGCGGTGCAGGTCGCCGCGCAGGTCGGATGTGGCCAGCGCCTCGCAGCAGGCCGCGTAGCCTTGCGGTGCGATGCCGGCGATCCAGCCTTGCGCGCGTTCGACGGTGGCCGGCTGTGCGGCCACGAAGTCGGCGCTGAACCAGCGGCCGGGCGACGATGCGGCCAGGGTTTGCATGGCGGCCTGCCCGCCTTCGCGCACCATCGCGGACCGCTCGTTCCAGCCTTGGGCCGTGCCGATCAGGGCAGCGCTGTTGCACACGGCGATGGCATTGAAGCGGTGCCCCGCATGCACGCCCAGCCACAGGCCGGTGTGGCCGCCCATCGAGATGCCGCAGAAGGCAGCCCGTTCGATGTCGAGTGCATCCACCACGGCCAGCACGTCCTGCCCCAGGTCGGCAAAGCTGTACGGCCCCGGCGTGACCGGGCTGCCACCGTGGCCGCGCGTGTCGTAGCGGATCAGCCGGTGGTCCTTCGAGAACGCAGCGACCTGCGGGTCCCACATCTCAAGCAGGGTGCCCAGCGAGTTGGACAGGATCAGTGCGGGCGCGTGCGGATCGCCGTCCACGCTGACACAGAACGTGCCGCGTGCCGTGGTCAACGGTACCGGCGCCGAAGGCTTGGCCTGTGGCATGTCCAGTCTCCTTTTAAATGCGTTCGACGATCAGCGCGATGCCCTGGCCCACGCCGATGCACATGGTGCACAGCGCATAGCGGCCACCCGTGCGGTGCAGTTGCTGGACGGCGGTGGTCACCAGGCGTGCGCCGCTGGCACCCAGCGGGTGGCCCAGCGCGATGGCGCCGCCCTGGGGATTCACACGCGCATCGTCGTCGGCCAGGCCCAGCTGCCGCAGCACGGCCAAGCCCTGCGAGGCGAAGGCCTCGTTGAGCTCGATCAAGTCCATCTGCGCCAAGGCCAGGCCGGTCTGCGCCAGCACTTTCTGCGTGGCGGGCGCGGGGCCGATGCCCATGATGCGCGGGGCCACGCCGGCCGTGGCCATGCCGACCACGCGGGCGAGCGGCTTCAGGCCATGCCGCCTGGCTGCCGCCTCGCTGGCCAGCAGCACGGCGCAGGCACCGTCGTTGACGCCGCTGGCGTTGCCCGCCGTCACGGTGCCGCCCGGCCGCACGACCGGCTGGAGCCTGGCCAGCGCTTCGAGTGTGGTCTCGCGCGGATGCTCGTCCACGCTCACCAGCAGCGGCTCGCCTTTGCGCTGGGGTACCGCCACCGGCACGATCTCGGCGGCCAAGTAGCCGGCTTTCTGCGCCGCGGCGGCCTTGGCCTGGCTGCGCCAGGCGAACAGGTCCTGGTCCTCGCGCGAGACCTTGAAATCATCGGCCACGTTCTCGGCCGTCTCGGGCATGGCGTCGACACCATGCAGCGCCCTCATCTTCGGGTTGACGAAGCGCCAGCCGATGGTGGTGTCCTGGATGGAGTTGGCGCGCGAGAACGGCGATTCGGCCTTGGGCACCACGAACGGCGCGCGGCTCATGCTCTCCACGCCGCCGGCGATCATGAGGCCGGTCTCGCCCGACTTGATGGCCCGCGCCGCGATGCCGATGGCGTCCATGCCCGAGCCGCACAAGCGGTTCACCGTGGTGCCCGGCACCTGCAGCGGCAGGCCGGCCAGCAGCAGCGACATGCGGGCCACGTTGCGGTTGTCTTCGCCGGCCTGGTTGGCGCAGCCGAAGACCACGTCGTCGACGGCGCTCCAGTCGGCCTCGGGGTTGCGCTCGGTCAGCGCCTTGAGCACCACGGCGCCCAGGTCGTCGGGCCGCACGGAGGACATCGCGCCGCCGTACTTGCCGAAGGGGGTGCGCGTGGCGTCGCAGATGTACACGGGTTCGGTCATGGCTTTTCTTTCGTGGCGGGGGCGGGCGGGGCAATGGGCAGGCCCACGATGCGCTCCAGCGCTTCGCGGCTCAGCCCTTCGACGGCATCGACCAGTTGCAGGCCGCGCGGTGTGCACGCAAAGGTGGCCAGGTCGGTGTAGATGCGCTTGACGCACGCCAGGCCCGTCAGCGGGTAGGTGCAGCGCTCGACGATCTTGCTGGCGCCCTGCTTGGTCAGTAGGTCCATCATCACCCAGGTCTGCTTGGCGCCGATGGCCAGGTCCATGGCGCCGCCCACGGCCGGGATGGCGCCGGGCTCGCCGGTGCTCCAGTTGGCCAGGTCGCCCCGGGCCGACACCTGGAAGGCGCCCAGCACGCAGATGTCCAGATGCCCGCCGCGCATCATCGCGAAGCTGTCGGCATGGTGGAAGTAGGCGCCACCGGGCAGCAGCGTGACGGGCTGCTTGCCGGCGTTGATCAGGTCGTAGTCCTCGCTGCCCGCAGCGGGCGCGGCGCCCATGCCCAGGATGCCGTTCTCGCTGTGCAGGATCACCTCGCGCCCGGCCGGCAGGTGGTTGGCCACCAGCGTGGGCTGGCCGATGCCCAGGTTGACGACGGCGCCGTCGAAGATGTCCAGCGCCACGCGCGCGGCAAGCTGGTCCTTGGTGCGGCGTTGGTAGTGCGTGATCATGCTCATGCTGCCTTCTTGAAGCCGCCGGCCTGGGTGGCCACCCGGTCGATGCGGACGATCTTGTGGACGAAGATGCCGGGCGTGACGATGGTCTCCGGGTCCAGCGCGCCCAGGTCCACGATGTCGTGCACGGTGGCGATGGTGCGCCGCGCGGCCATGGCCATCACCGGGCCGAAGTTGCGCGCGGCCTTGCGGTAGACCAGGTTGCCCCAGCGGTCGCCCGTTTCGGCCTTGATCAGGGCCACGTCGCCGTGGATGGGGACCTCCAGCACGTAGGGCTTGCCGTCGATCACGCGCGTCTCGCGGTCGCCTGCGAGTTCTGTGCCGAAACCCGTGGGGCAGAAGAAGGCGCCGATGCCGGCACCGGCCGCGCGGATGCGCTCGGCCAGGTTGCCCTGCGGCACGAGTTCCAGCTCCAGCTTGCCTGCGCGGTACAGGCCGTCGAACACCTGGCTGTCCGCCTGCCGCGGAAAGCTGCAGATGATCTTGCGCACGCGGCCGGCCTGCAGCAGCGCGGCCAGGCCCACGTCGGCATTGCCGGCGTTGTTGTTGACGACGGTGAGCTCTTTCGCGCCCTGCGCGATCAGGCCGTCGATGAGTTCATTGGGAATGCCGGCCGTGCCGAAGCCGCCGATCAGGACGGTGGCGCCGTCCTGGATGCCGGCCAGGGCCTCGGCGACCGAATGGGCGATCTTGTTGATCATGGAAGCGTCTCTTTCGTTATTTCGCGGCCACCGCGGGCATCACGGGTACCACGGCAGCGTGCGCCTGCGCGGCACGGCCGTGCTGGATGCAGAACACCGCGACTGCGGCAACCACCGCCGGCAACGCGATGGCGAGGAAGTTTTGTTCCAGCGGCAAGGCCATGGCGACCAGGCTGCCGATCACGATGGGCGCCAGGATGGCGCCGCTGCGGCCCACGCCCGAGGCCCAGCCGATGCCGGTGGAGCGCACGGCCATCGGGTAGTACTGGCCGACATAAGCGTAAGTGACGATCTGCGTGCCGATGGTGGACGCGCCCGCCAGGCCGACCAGCAGGAACAGCACCTCGGTGGGCACCGGGTAGCCCAGCAGGCTGATCGACACCGCGGCCAGCAGGTACATGCCGACCAGCACGTACTTGATGTGGAAGCGGTCGGCCAGCCAGCCGCCGCCGATGGCACCGAACATGCCGCCGAAGTTCAGCACCAGCACGAAGGTCAGCGCCGAGCCCAGCGTGTAGCCGGCGCCGGCCATGAGCTTGGTCAGCCACGAGCTCAGCGCGTACACCATGAACAGGCACATGAAGAACGCGACCCAGAACATCACGGTGCTGAAGCCGCGGCCGTCCTGGAACAGCTTGCCGATGGGCGCGCCCGCCGCGCGGTCCTGCTGCGGCAGGTCGAACGAGTCGCCAGCCTGCGGCCGGTAGCTCGGGTCCAGCCGGGCGGCGATCGCCTGCAGCCGCGCCTTCTGCCCGGTCTTGATCAGGTAGGGCATGGACTCGGGCATGGATTTGAGGATCACCGGGATCAGCAGCACCGGCAGGCCCGCGGCCAGGAACACCGACTGCCAGCCATAGCTCTCGATCAGGCCCTTGCCCACCACGGCGGCCAGCATGCCGCCGACCGCATAGCCGCTGAACATCAGCGTGACCATGGTGCTGCGGATCTTGCGCGGCGCGTACTCGGTCATCTGCGCCACCACGTTCGGCATCACGCCACCAATGCCCAGGCCCGCCATGAAGCGCATCACGCTGAAGCTGACCGGGTCGCTGGTGAAGCCCGCCGCAGCCGTGAACACGCTGAACAGTGCGACGCAGATCGCGATGGCGCGGCGGCGGCCGATGCGGTCGGCAATCGTGCCGAGGAAGATGGCGCCGAACATCATGCCGAACAGCGCCGAGCTGACCATGAAGCCCGCGTTGGTGGGGCTCACGCCCATCTCCTTCATGATGGACGGCAGCGCGATGCCGGCCACGGCCAGGTCGTAGCCGTCGAAGATGATGATCAGCGCGCACCAGAGCAGCACGCCCCGGTGGAAGCCATTGAACCTGGCGTTGTCCGCCAGTTTGTGCAGGTCGATGTGGTTCATGTCTTGCCTCTGTGTAGGTGTTTTTTTCAGCCTTGGTCACCGCCGGCGACGGCCAGGACCGAGCCGGTGATGTACGAGGATTCGTCGGACGCGAGGAACAGGATCGGGGCCACCTGCTCGTCAATCGTTCCGTAGCGGTGCATCAGGCTCGAATCCTTGGTCTGGTCGATCACGCCCTGGTACCACTGCGTCTCGATGGCCGTCGGCGCGCTCGCCGGTGCCTGGTTGCGCGGCACGCGGCGCGGTGGCGCGTCGGTGCCGCCGGGGGCCGTGGCGTTGATGCGGATGCCATTGCGCGTGTGCTCCATCGCCAGCGATGCGGTCAGTGCGTTCACGCCGCCCTTGGCCGCCGAGTACGGCACGCGGTGCACGCCGCGCGTGGCCACCGACGACACGTTGACGATCACGCCCTGCTGGCGCTCCACCATGTGCGGCAACACCGCACGGCAGCACCACAGCGTGGGGAACAGCGAGCGGCGGATCTCCGCCTCGATCTGCTGCTCTTCGTAGTGCTCGTAGGGCTTGGCCCAGATCGTGCCGCCCACGTTGTTGACCAGCACGTCGACGCGGCCGAAGCGCGCCAGGCATTGGGCGACCACATGCTGCGCGCCGGCGTAGGTTTCCAGGTCGGCCTGCGCAGCATGCGCTGCACCACCGGCTTCGCGGATCTGCGCCACCACCTCGTCCACGATGTCGGAGCGGTCCACGGCCAGCACCTGGCCGCCTTCGGCCGCGATGCGCAGCGCCACGCCCTGGCCGATGCCCTGGGCCGCGCCGGTGACCAGCACGACCTTGCCTTCAAATCGTTGTGCGCTGCTCATGCCGCCCCCGCTGTGTTGGGCGTGAACTTCTCGTAATGGAAGCTGGCCGGCACGATGCCCTCGGCCTTGAAGCACTTCTGCACCGCGTCCACCATGGGCGGCGGGCCGCACAGGTACACATCCACATTGCCGGCATGCAGCACCTGCGCAGGCATGTGCTGCGTCACGTAGCCCTGCTGCGGATGCGTGGTCTGCGGGTCGGCCACGCAGGTGCCGTAGGTGAAGCCGGGGATGCGGCGGGCGTATTCGGCCAGCCGGTCCACCATCACCAGGTCCTGGTCGCGCGTGACGCCGTAGATCAGGTGCACGGGTTGCGTCAGATCCTGCTGCGCGAGGACTTCGAGCATGGACAGGAACGGCGCCAGCCCCGTGCCGCCCGCCAGGAACAGCATCGGCCGCGTGACGGCGCGCAGATAGAAGGTCCCCAGCGGGCCGGTCATCTGCAGCGGCTGCCCGGCCTGCGCGCTGCCGAGCCAGCCGCTCATCAGGCCGCCGGGCACCTGCTTGATCATGAACGTCATGCGCCGGCTGCCCGGCGCCGAGCTGAACGAGTAGGAGCGGTGCTGGCCGCTGCCCGGCACGTCGATGTTGACGTACTGGCCCGGCAGAAAGACGGGCGCCTCGGCCGGGATGTCCAGCACCAGCTCGTAGGCGGCGTCGCTGAACGCCGTGACCTCGCCCACCGCCGCCGCGAACTGCGCGGTGCCGGTCTTGCACGCGGTGGACGGCACCGGCACGGCGATCACGCAGTCGGACTTCGGCACCATCTGGCAGGTCAGCACCAGGCCTTCGGCTGCTTCATCGGCCGTGAGCGCCTCGTCGATGTAGTCGTCGCCCAGGTCGTACTTGCCGTTCTCGGCGCGGCACTTGCAGGTGCCGCACACGCCGTCGGAGCAATCCATGGGCAGGTTGATGCGGTTGCGGAAGGCCGCGTCCAGCACCTTCTCGTTGGCGCCGCAGTCGACGAAGCGGGTGACCCCGTCCTCGAAGTTCAGCGCAATGTGGTAGTGGGTGGTCATCGTGTGTCTCCTTCAATCTCAGTGGTTCGGGCCCGCTCGCCAGCGTCAAGGCATAACACCGCGTCGCAAGCCGATGCTCCGAAGGCCGCGGAGCAGGCCATGCCAGCGGACGCCGCGGAACGGGCTCTGCCCGGCCGCTGGCGGCGCCCCTGGAGGGGGATGGGATGTCTACACGCAGTGAGACATCCAAACGGGGTGGTCCTGTTTCAGAGGTGGTAGATGTCCACGACCTGGCTGATGTAGTCGTCCTTCAGCACGACCTTCTTGCGGGCGATCCGGTAGCCGGCGTCGCCGCCCTTACGCAGCGTGACGAACATCGTGCCGAAGTAGTGGTCGGTCTTCTTGTAGCGGTGGCTCAGCGTGTGGAAGTTGTAGCGAACGTCCACGGCGTCATCGCGCTCGGCCAGCACTTCCACATTGGCCAGCATGTGGTTGGTGCGCGGCTCGGGCATGGACGCGCTGGAGCGCTCGGTCTTGATGCGGAACACGCGGTCTTCCAGCCCGTTGCGGTTGGGGTAGTAGATGAGCGAGATCTGGCTGTGCGGGTCGTCGGTGAGCTGGTCGTCGTCGTCCCAGGCGGGCATCCAATACTCGCAATCGGGCGCGTAGAGCTGGAGCCATTCCTCGAACTGGCGGTCGTCCAGGTGGCGTGCCTCGCGGTACAGGAAGGCGCTGATGGCTGCAAGGTTCGTAGTCATGCTGCGCCTCCGATCCGCTGTGCCTGACTGAACGTCGCGCTGTCGGCGCCCGTGCTGCATTCGCTGGGCCGATCCCCGCAAGCGGGGCCCCTCGTCCTCGCGCTCAGGTGCAGCGCCCCTTCGCGTTCTTGCTGTACGGCCTTGCGCATGGCCTTGGCCCAGTAGTCGTGCTGGCAGACGAACAGGCCTTCGTCTTCGCTGCGCGCCCCGCTGATCAGGGGCTTCATGCCCATCTTCACGGCGTTCTCGTCCGCGCCCTCGACCCACAGCGGCGCGCCGCGGCTCAGGTCGTTCCAGGGCGCGGCCTTGCCGGCATAACCCGTCTGGCACGAGCGGAACTCTTCCAGGTCATCGGCCGTGCCCATGCCGGACACGTTGAAGAAGTCCTCGTACTGGCGGATGCGCACGGCACGGTCCTCTGCGCTCTCGCCCTTGGGCGCGAAGCAGTAGATGGTGATCTCGGTCTTGTCCACGCTGATCGGCCGCGTCACGCGGATCTGCGTGGAGAACTGGTCCATCAGGTACACGTTGGGGTACAGGCACAGGTTGCGCGTCTGGCCGACGATGAACTCGGCCTTGGTCTCGCCCAGGCGTTGCTTGAGCTCCTCGCGGCGGCTGTAGACCGGGCGCACTTCCGGGTTCATGGTCTTGGTCCACAGCAGGATGTGGCCGTTCTCAAAACCGTAGACGCCGCCCACGCTCTTGCTCCAGCCGGCCGCGTCCACGGCCTTGGTGCCGCCCTCGGCGCGGCGGCCCATGGTGGCGGCGTAATTCCAGTGCACGGAGCTGACGTGGTAGCCGTCGCTGCCGTTTTCCATCTGCAGCTTCCAGTTGCCGTCGTAGGTGTAGGTCGAATTGCCGCGCAGCACTTCCAGCCCGTCAGGCGCCTGGTCGACGATCTGGTCGATGATGACCTTGGTCTCGCCAAGGTAGTCGTCCAAAGACTGCACGTCGGCATTCAGGCTGCCGAACAGAAAGCCCTTGTAGCTTTCGAAGCGCGCCACCTTCTTGAGGTCGTGCGAGCCTTCCTTGTTGAACTGGATGGGGTACTCGGTCGTCTTCTCGTCCTTGACCTTGAGCAGCTTGCCGGTGTTGTTGAAGGTCCAGCCGTGGAAGGGGCAGGTGAAGCTGCCCTTGTTGCCGTGCTTCTTGCGGCACAGCATCGCGCCGCGGTGGGCGCAGGCGTTGATCACGGCGTTCAGTTTGCCGTCCTTGCCGCGTGTGATGACGATGGGCTGGCGGCCGATGGTGGTGGTGAAGTAGTCGTTGATCGCGGGGATCTGGCTCTCGTGCGCCAGGTAGACCCAGTTGCTTTCGAAGATGTGCTTCATCTCCAGCTCGAACAGTGCGGGGTCGGTGAAGATGTCGCGGCGGCAGCGGTAGATGCCAGCCTCCTTGTCGTCCTGCAGGGCGCTGTCGAGCAGCTTCTCGACATCGGCGTAGGCGGCGGCGGGTGCGGTCGTGTGCATGGTGAGGTCTCCTTGGGGTGAGGTCATCCCCCACGACGCACGTCGCGGTTCTGACCAACGGGAATGGGGCTGGCTGGTGCTGCGGCTGCATGCGC
This sequence comes from Pseudorhodoferax sp. Leaf267, assembly GCF_001422405.1. Taxonomy (GTDB): domain Bacteria; phylum Pseudomonadota; class Gammaproteobacteria; order Burkholderiales; family Burkholderiaceae_C; genus Pseudorhodoferax. The sequence continues at coordinate 159,086 of NZ_LMMV01000023.1, read as the reverse complement.
CGCAGGCAGGCCGCGCTCAGGCGCTCAGGCTGCCAGGCGGGGGCGGTCGACGATCTGGTTGTCCACGCCCTTCACGAGTGCGCTCAACCGGATGTCGAACACGATTTCGGCGAAGGGCGCGCTCTGGCCGTGGGCGCGCAGGCTGGCTTCGTCGCTGCGCTCGACCAGCGCTGGCACCAGGCCCTCACGCGTGGCATACGCGAAGTCGTCGAACACCAGCGGGTCTCCATCGATGTTGATCTGCGTGGTCAGCTTGCGGTGGCCTGGAGCACTCACGAAGAAGTGGATGTGCGCCGGGCGGTTGCCATGGCGGCCGAGCTGGTTCAGCAGCGCCTGCGTGGGGCCGTCCGGCGGGCAGCCGTAGCCAACGGGCACGATGCTCTGGAACTTGTAGCGGCCCTGGGCGTCGGTCACGATGGTGCGGCGCATGTTGAAGGGCTGTTGCTCGCCGGTGGGGTCGAAGTGCGAGTAGAAGCCCTTGGTGTTGGCATGCCAGACCTCCACCGTGGCGTTGGGCAGGGGCTTGCCGTTGGCTGCAAAGACGGTGCCGTGCATGACCAGCGTGTGGCCGGCCTTGTCGCTGCCGTCGTCCAGCCGCGCATAGCCCTGCGCCACCGGAGCGCCGGCCACGTACAGCGGGCCTTCGATGGTGCGCGGCGTGCCGTTCTCCACGCCCAGCGCGGCGTCTTCGGCGTCCATGCGCATGTCGAAGTAGCGGTCCAGGCCCAGGCCAGGGGACAGCAGGCCGGCCTCGCCGCGCGCGCCCAGCTGGTTCAGGTAGGCGATGCCGGCCCAGTATTCGTCGGAGGTGATGTCCAGGTCGTCGATGGCCTGGAACAGGTCGGACAGGATGCGGTGCACGATCCTCTTGGTGCGGGCGTTGCCGCCCGGCTGGTCCAGGCCGCTGGCCAGGCGCAGGAAGTCTTGCACTTCGGTGGATTGGGCAATGTGAACGCTCATGGGGAGTCTCCGTTTCGTGGGGGTGGGGTCAGGTAAAAAAGTGGCCCAGTTCAGGCCAGGGATGTGGCGGCCGGGCCGACGCTGGTGCGCTTGCGGTCGCGGCGGAAGTGCGCGACACGGTCCTCGTCCAGCACGATGCCCAGGCCGGGCAGCGTGGGCACGCTGAGGTGGAAGTCGCTGTAGTCCAGCGGCTGGGCCAGGATCTCCTCGGTCAGCAGCAGCGGGCCGAACAGCTCGGTGCCCCAGCGCAGTTCGCGGAAGGTGGCGAACACATGGGCCGAGGCGATGGTGCCGACCGCGCCCTCCAGCATCGTGCCGCCGTACAACTCGATGTGGGCCGCATCGGCGATGGCTGCGACACGCTGGGCGGCCTGCAGGCCACCGGACTGCTCGGTCTTGATGGCGAACACGTTGGCACCGGCCGCGCGGGCCAGGGCGAAGGCGCTCTCGGGGCCGACCAGGGATTCGTCGGCCATCACCGCGATCGGGTACTTGCCGGTCAGCCGGGCCAGCGCGTCGATGCTGGCCACGGGCTGCTCGACCAGCTCGCAGCCGGCGTCCACCAGGCCGGCCAGGCCGTGCTGGGCGTCCAGCTCGGTCCAGGCCATGTTCACGTCGACGCGCACCGAGGCTGTGTCGCCCAGCGCCTTCTTGATGGCGGCCACATGCGCCACGTCCTCGCGCACGGCGCGGCGGCCGATCTTGAGCTTGAAGATGTTGTGGCGGCGCAGGGCCAGCATGCGCTGGGCTTCGTCGATGTCCTTGCCGGTGTCGCCGGAGGCCAGTGTCCAGGCCACCGGCAGACGGTCGCGCAGCCGCCCGCCGAGCAGCTCGGAGACAGGCAGGCCGGTGCGGTGGCCCAGCGCGTCGAACAGCGCGGTCTCGACAGCGCACTTGGCGAAGCGGTTGTCGCGGAACGCGGTGTACAGGCGGTGCATCAGCGCGGGCACGCGGTTCGCGTCGGCGCCGATGAGCTGGGGCGCGAAGTAGGTGTCGATGGCCAGCTTCATGCCCTCGGGCGACTCGGCGCCGTAGGCCAGGCCGCCGATGGTCGTGCCCTCGCCGATGCCCACCGTGCCGTCGGAGCAGCGGATGCGCACCAGCATCAGCGTCTGCCCGTTCATGACGGCCATCGACAGTTTGTGCGGGCGGATCGTCGGCAGATCGACCAGCATCGTCTCGACACGTTCGATGACGACGGGGCCGGTGGCAGTGGGGTGGCAGGCAGTATGTTGCATGGGGTCTATTGGACAGATGCAGTTGCTTGCCGGCCAACACCATATTCATCTGATGCAATACCTATTAGGTATCATGTGCCAGTTTTTCCATGAAAAACAACGGCTTGGAGATCCACCCGTCACTTTGCACATGGTTTTCCCCTATGGATCTGCGTCAACTCCGGTACTTCGTGGCGGTGGCCACCACCAGAAACTTCACGCGCGCAGCCGAGCAGATGCACATCGCGCAGCCGCCGCTCAGCCGCCAGATCCAGTTGCTGGAAGAGGAGCTGGAGGTGCAGCTGATCCAGCGCAACAGCCGCCCGGTGCGCCTGACCGAGGCCGGGCGTTTGTTCTACGAGCAGTCGCTGCAGGTGCTGCAACGGGTCGACCAGATGAAGACCACGGCGCGGCAGGCGAGCCGCAACCAGCGCCAGTCCATCTCCATCGCCTACGTGCCGTCCACGCTGTACGGCGGGCTGCCGATGGTGGTGCGCATGTTTCGCCAGCGCTTCCCGGACACCGACGTGCACCTGGTCGACATGGGGTCGATCCAGCAGATCAGCGAGCTCAAGTCCGGCCGCATCGACCTGGGCTTCGGCCGCATCCGCAGCACCGACAACTCCGTGGCGCGCACGGTGCTGCGCGAGGAGAGGCTGGTGCTCGCCATCCCGCCGGCCTGGCCGCTGGCGGCCCAGGCGGGGCCGGTGCAGCTCAAGGACCTCGCACAGCACAAGCTGGTCGTGTTCCCCAAGGAGCCGCGCCCCAGCTTCGCCGACGAGGTGCTGGGCATGCTGCACGAGCAGGGCGTCAAGCTGGTCGAAGTCCACGAGGTGCGTGAACTGCACGCCGCGCTGGGCCTGGTGGCGGCCGAGGTGGGGTTGTGCATCGTGCCGGCCGCCGCGCGCTTGCGCAGCGACCTCGTCTACCGGCTGATCGCCGACGAGCAGGCGACCTCGCCCATCATCCTGAGCCACCGGCTGCACGACGATTCGTGGTACATCGCCGCGATCAAGCAGCTCATCGTCGAGATGTATGCCCAGAACCCGCTGTGGCTGGACTTCAAGACCAACGCCTTCCCGACCGGCCTGGCGACGGGGACGGCATCCGCGTCCGCCGACGCCTTGAAATAGCCGGCCTGGCCGTCCGCGAGATTGCTTGTGCGCAGCGGGCGCGTGAGACGCCCGAATTCTGCAGCGGGCCGATCACTCCACCGTCACGCTCTTGGCCAGGTTGCGCGGCTTGTCCACGTCCGTCCCGCGCGCACAAGCCGTGTGGTAGGCCAGCAGCTGCAGCGGCACCACGTGCAGCAACGGCGACAGCGCACCGTAATGCTCGGGCATGCGGATCACGTGGATGCCTTCGCCGCTCTCGATGCGCGTGTCGCCATCGGCCAGCACATACAGCACGCCGCCGCGTGCGCGCACTTCCTGCATGTTGCTCTTGAGCTTCTCCAGCAGCGCGTCGTTGGGCGCCACAGTCACCACGGGCATGGCACTGGTCACCAGGGCCAGCGGGCCGTGCTTGAGCTCGCCGGCGGCGTAGGCTTCGGCGTGGATGTAGGTGATCTCTTTCAGCTTGAGCGCGCCTTCCAGTGCAACCGGGAAGTGCAGGCCGCGGCCCAGGAACAGCGCGTTCTCCATCTTCGCGAAGTCTTCGGCCCAGGTGATGATCTGCGGCTCCAGCGCCAGCACGGCCTGCAGCGCCACGGGCAGGTGGCGCATGGCCTTCAGGTGGCCCTGCTCCTCGTCCTCGGTCAGCCGGCCCTTGGCCTGGGCCAGTGCCAGCGTGAGCAGGAACAGGCCGGCCAGCTGCGTGGTGAAGGCCTTGGTGGAGGCCACGCCGATCTCCACGCCGGCGCGCGTGATGTAGGCCAGCTTGCACTCGCGCACCATGGCGCTGGTGGCCACGTTGCAGACGGTCAACGTGTGCTCCATGCCCAGGCTTTGCGCGTGGCGCAGCGCGGCCAGCGTGTCGGCAGTCTCGCCGCTCTGGCTGATGGTGACGACCAGCGTGCGCGGGTCGGGCACGGAGTCGCGGTAGCGGTATTCGCTGGCGATCTCGACCTGGGTGGGAATCTTCGCGATGCCTTCGAGCCAGTACTTGGCCGTGCAGCCGCTGTAGTAGCTGGTGCCGCAGGCCAGGATCAGCACGCGGTCGATCTCCTGGAAGACACGGTGCGCGCTGGCGCTGCGGCCCTGCTCGTCTGGCTGGCCATCGAACAGCTCGGGCACGATGCCGGCCACGCCTTCCAGCGTGTCGGCAATGGCGCGCGGCTGCTCGAAGATTTCCTTCTGCATGTAGTGCCGGTACGGGCCCAGCTCGGCCGCGCCGCTGTGCGCCAGCACGGTCTTGACGGGGCGGGTGACGGGCTTGTGCGCCTTGTCGACGATCCAGTACTTGCCCAGTTGCAGGTCGACCACGTCGCCTTCGGCCAGGTAGACGATCTGGTCGGTCACGCCGGCCAGGGCCATGGCGTCGCTGGCCAGGAAGTTCTCGCCGCCCTCCTTGCCCACGCCCAGGATCAGCGGCGAGCCGGCGCGTGCGCCGATCACGCGGTGCGGCTCGTCCTTGGCGAACACGGCGATGGCATAGGCGCCGTGCAGCTGGCCGATGGCGGCCTTCACGGCCTCGAACAGGTCGCCGTCGTACAGGCTGTCGACCAGGTGGGCGATGACCTCGGTGTCGGTCTGGCTCGTGAACACGTAGCCCTTGGCCTGGAGCGCCGCGCGCAGCTCGTCGTGGTTCTCGATGATGCCGTTGTGCACGAGCGCGATGCGGCCGGGGCGCTCGCCTGCGTCCGCGCCCGTGCCGTGGCTGAAGTGCGGGTGGGCGTTGTGCACGGCCGGCGCGCCGTGGGTGGCCCAGCGCGTGTGGGCGATGCCGGTGCCGCCCTCGATCTCGTCGTGCCGCACCTGGGCCATGAGCTCGGCCACGCGGGCCGTGCTGCGTGCGCGCTGCAGGACGGCGCCGCGCGCCGTGCCCAGGCTGCCCGCGTGGATGGCCACGCCGCAGCTGTCATAGCCGCGGTACTCGAGCCGCTGCAGGCCCTGGACCAGGATGGGAACGATGTTTCGTTTGGAAACTGCACCGACGATGCCGCACATGGAGATCTCCCTCTGAACAAGTGGGCGCGATCGTAGGCGAGGGCGTGAGATATTTATGGTCAAAAATTCACATCATTCGGAATTAGATTTCTCCAATCCAGTGCATCGATCAAATATTTCATGGATGATGGAAAGATGGAATCAATCGACATAGACACCATCGATATTCGATTGCTCGACGCCCTGCAGCGCGATGCATCGCAAAGCAACCTGGCGCTGGCCGAGGCCGTGCACGTGTCGCCGCCCACCTGCCTGCGGCGCGTGAAGCGGCTGGTGGACGCGGGCCTGGTCGAGCGGCAGGTGGCCATCCTGTCGGCCGACCGGCTGGCGCCGCTGATCGGCCACGGGCTGACCGCGCTGGTCGAGATCACGCTGGACCGGCAGGACGCCGAGCAGCTCGCCGCATTCGAGGCGCGCGTGGTGCTGGACGACGCCGTGCAGCAGTGCTACCGCGTCTCGCCGGGGCCGGATTTTTGCCTCGTGGTGCACGCGCGCGACATGCCGGGCTACCTGGCGCTGGCCGAGCGCCTGTTCACCAGCGATGCGAACGTGCGCAACGTGAAGGCGTTCTTCAGCCTGAAGCGGGCGAAGTTCCAGACGCTGTTGCCGCTGCCGGCCTGATGGCGCGGCGCCGTCAGCGGCCGGCCAGGACGGCGGGCAGCGTCACCGTCACCGTGCACCCCTGCCCGGGCGCGCCTTCGGCATGCACCTGGCCGCCGTGGCGGCGCACGATCTGGCGCACCTGCGCCAGGCCGGTGCCCAGGCCCTCGAAACGCGGGCCGTGCAGACGCGCGAAAGGCTGGAACAGGCGCGAGGCCTGGGCCGGGTCGAAGCCCGCGCCGTTGTCGCGCACGTAGAGCTGGACGCCCGCCCCCTCGACGGGAGCCGCGCCGACCTCGATGCGGGCCTCGGGCACGTGGCGCGTGAACTTCAGTGCGTTCGCCAGCAGCAGGCGCAGGGCCTGGCGCAGCTGCGTGGCGTCACCGGGCAGGGCCGGCAGGTCGGGCGCGATGCGCCACTCGACGGGGCGCGCGAGGTCGGCGTCCGGCACCTGGCCCTGCAGGCCGCGGCGCGCCTCCTCGACCAGCAGGGCGCCCGGCGTGTGCACGGGCTGCAGCGGCGCGCGCGCGAGCCGCGCCAGCTCCACCACGGCGTCCAGCATGTCGCCCAGCTGGCGCGACGAGCGCTCCAGCGTGGCCAGGGCCGGCGCCGGGTCTTCGCCGCCGGACAGCATCTCGCGCAGCAGGCTGCTGTAGGCCAGCACGTGGCGCAGCGGCGCGCGCAGGTCGTGCGAGACCATGCGCATGAAGTCTTCGGCGTCCTGGCGCGCCGTGGCCAGCTCCTGCTCGCGCCGGGCCAGCAGCGCGCGCAGCGCCGTCACGTCGTCGGCGTGCGCGGGCGACGGCGACGCGCTCATGGGGCCTTCTTCGCCGGCCGCTTCCAGTTGGGGATGCTGATCTGTCGGCCACGCGCCACGCTCAGCGCGCCGGGCTCGGTGTCCTTGGTGATGGTGGAGCCGCCACCCACCGTGCCGCCGGCGCCGACGGTGACGGGCGCGATCAGCACGCAGTTGCTGCCCACGTGCACGTCGTCGCCGATCACGGTGCGGTGCTTGTTGGCGCCGTCGTAGTTGGCCGTGATGCTGCCGGCGCCGTAGTTCACGCGCTCGCCCACGGTGGCATCGCCCAGGTAGGCCAGGTGGTTGGCCTTGGCGCCCCGGGCCAGCGTGGAGTTCTTGACCTCGACGAAGTTGCCGATGTGGACCTCCTCGGCCAGCTGCGCGCCGGGCCGCAGCCGTGCGAACGGGCCGATGATGGCACCCGCGCCGACCTGCACGTGCTCGGCCGCGGCCTTGCCACCTTCGATGTGGCAAAAGGGCTGGACCACCGCGCCGGCCGCGATGTGCGCGTTGGCCACCACGCAATGCGCGCCGATGCGCACGCCCTCGCCCAGCGTGACCTGGCCTTCGAACACGCAGTTGATGTCGATCTCCACATCGGCCGCGCACTGCAGCGTGCCGCGCACGTCGATGCGCGCCGGGTCGGCCAGGCGCACGCCCTGCTCCAGCAGCCGCGTGGCGTTGCGCTGCTGCCAGGCGCGTTCAAGCTCGGCCAGTTGCACGGGGCTGTTCACGCCATCGACCTGCACCTTGTCGGCGGTCTTGGTGGCGACCACGGTGGCGCCGTCGGCCACGGCCATCTGCACGATGTCGGTCAGGTAGTACTCGCCCTGGCTGTTGTCGTTCGACAGGCGCGACAGCCAGTGCTTGAGCCGCGCGCTGGGCACGGCCATGACGCCGGTGTAGATCTCGCGGATGGCGCGCTGCGCGGCCGTGGCGTCCTTGTGCTCGACGATGCGCTGCACGGCGTCGCCCTCGCGCACGATGCGGCCGTAGCCGCTAGGGTCGGGCATGTCCACGGTCAGCAGCGCGAGCCGGGTGCCGGCGCAGTCGGCCAGCAGGGCTTGCAGGGTGTTCTGCTGGATGAGGGGCACGTCGCCGTTCAGGATCAGCGTGACGCCGTCTTCGGGCAGGTGCGGCGCGGCCTGCTGTACGGCGTGGCCGGTGCCCAGTTGAGGCTGTTGTCTGACGCACTGCAGGGCGCTTGCGGATTGCGCGGCCGGCTGGGCGCGGATAAAACCTTCCACATCCTCGGCCTGGTGGCCGGTGATGACGATGATGTTCCGTGGCGCCAGCCGCGTCGCCGTATCGACCACATGGCCGAGCAGTGCGCGTCCAGCCAGTCGGTGCAACACCTTGGGAATGCTGCTCTTCATCCGCGTACCCTTGCCCGCGGCCATGATCACCACATCGACGGATGCCATGAATCGTTCCTTTTCTTCACATATCGGTTGCGCGCGGATTATCGTGCTGGCGCTGGCGCTGGTCGCCCTGCAAGGCTGCAATGCGATCAAGCTGGTCTACAACGCCGCGCCCACGGCCAGCTACTGGTGGCTGAACGGTTACCTGGACTTCGACGACGCGCAGGCGGCACGGCTGCGCGAGGAGCTCGACGGCCTGCAGCGTTGGCACCGCAGCACCCAGTTGCCCGAATATGCGCGCCTGCTGCAACGCGCCCAGGTGCTCGTGGCGGCCGAGCAGGTGGCGCCGGCCCAGGCCTGCGCGCTGCTGGACGACGCGCGGCGCGAGATCGGCAACATCTCGGTGCCGGCCGGCAGCGGCGCGGCCAGCCTGATCGTCAGCCTGACGCCCGAGCAGCTGACGCACCTGGAAGCCAAGTACGCCAAGAGCAACGAGGAGTTCCGCAAGGAATGGGTGAACATCCCCCTGCAGGAGGCGCGCGAGAAGCGCTTCAAGAAGGCGCTGGAGCGGGCCGAGAACGTGTACGGCCGGCTCGACACCGCGCAGCGCGCAGTCGTGCGCCAGCAGGTCGATGCGTCCAGCTTCGACCCCAAGATCCAGCAGACCGAGCGGCTGCGCCGCCAGCAGGACACCCTGCAGGTGTTGCGCGGCCTGGCTGCGAACAAGGCGACGCCCGAACAAGCGGCCCAGGCGCTGCGCAAGCTGTTCGACCGTTACCGCGAGTCCCCCGAGCCTGAACTGCGAGCCTATGCCCAGCGCCAGTTCGACGAAGGCTGCCAGGCCTTCGCCGTGGCGCACAACACGGCCACGCCCGCGCAACGCGAGAACGCGGTCAAGCGCCTGAAGGCCTACGAGAAGGACGTGCTGGAACTGGCCAGCCAGAAGTAAGGAGGGGGTCCGGCGCATTGCCAGGCGCTGCGGACAGCGCCGGGCTTGCCGCTATTTCGCCAGGCGCAGGTCCACGCGCCGCTGCGGCGCACTGCCAGGGGTGCGGGGACTGGGCATGTCGCCGACCTGCCGCGCGCGCTCCAGGTAGGCGGCCAGCGTGTGGGACTGGTCGTCGTGCCCACTGCTGTCGCCCTGCTGCGCCATGGGCTGGAATTCGTGCGTGCCGTTGTCCTGCTGCTGCTGGCGGCTGTCGCCATGCTCTGCGCGTTGTTGCAGGGGGGTGTGCAGCGGGCGGTGGTAACGCATGTTCATGGCAGCAGGTCCTCAGGTCGGAAGAGGCGGTCCCGCGGTTCGCAAGAGTGCTGCTGCCGGTCGGTTCGCGCCTGGGCGCTGAGCGTAAAAGCCCGGCGACGTTGGCCGAGTCGTCCGGCGCTTGTTACAGATGTCGGCGCAGTCCTACGGCGCCTAGATGAGCGGCACCGCGTTCAGCGGGTGGTCCACGTAATCGGCCAACTGCTTGAGGGCCTTGGCGTTGCGCAGCACCATGCGCCCGTCCGCCAGTTCGTGCAGCCCCAGCTGCTGCAGCCGGCGCAGGGTGCGGTTGGTGTGCACCAGCGACAGGCCCAGCGCGTCGGCCACGTGCTGCTGGGTCAACGGGAACGCGAAGCCGTTGTCCGCGTCGACCAGGTTCACGCGCTGCGCCCGCTTGAACAGGTGGATGAGCAACACGGCCACGCGCTCGATGGCGCTGCGCCGCCCCGTGGTCAGCAGGTTCTCGTCGAGCATCTGCTCCTCGCGCGCGCTGAGCCAGGTCACGTCGTAGCCCAGCTGCGGGTGGGCACGGTACAGGTCCCACAGGCGGGCTGCGGGAAACACGCACACCGCCACCTCGGTCAAGGCCTCCACGCCGTAGGTCGCCCCGTCGGTGAACTGCTGCTGCAGGCCGAAGAAGTCGCCGGGCAGCATGAAGTTCAGGATCTGCCGCCGACCGTCTGACAAGGTCTTGTAGCGAAACGCCCAGCCCGAGAACAGCGTGAACACCCGCTGCGCCTTGGACTGCTCGCGGATCAGGGTCTCGCCGGCCGGCAGCATCTGCGTCTCGCTGCGAAAGTCGTCGATGAAGGCGAGCACGGCGTCGTCCACCGGCAGGAAGTTGCCGCACTTGCGCAGCGGGCACGCCACGCAACGGGGGGGATCGAGGGCGAAGTCGGCAGGGTTCACCCGGCCAGTGTAGGCTGGCCGTCCCACCGCACGACTGCCCCTCGCACCATGCCAGAGCCCGCCGACTGCCCCGTCACGCACCGATTGCTCGCCGCACTCTGGCAGGCGCCGGGTGGCGACACCGCCGCGCTGCACCGGGTGCGGTGCACGGGCGCGGGCGCCCTGCCCTCCGTGTTCCATACCAGCGCATTGGCCACCGCGGCGGTCGCGGTGGCCGGCCTGGCGGCGTCTGCGCTGGTGCAGGCCCGGCATGGCCGGGCGCCAGCCGTGCAGGTGGACCGGCGGCTGGCCTCGTTCTGGTTCGGCCTCACGCTGCGGCCCGAGGGCTGGCTACTGCCCAGCGCCTGGGACGCCGTTGCCGGCGACTACGCCACCGCCGACGGCTGGATCCGCCTGCACACCAACGCGCCGCACCATCGCGCCGCGGCACTGCGCGTGCTGCAGGCGCCGGCCGAGCGGGAGCAGGTGGCGCACGCGGTGTCGGCATGGACCGCCGACGCGCTGGAGGCCGCCGTGCTGGCGGCCGGCGGCTGCGCTGGCAGCATGCGCAGCCTGCAGGCCTGGGCCGCGCATCCGCAAGGCCTGGCGCTGCAGGCCGAGCCGCTGCTGCACCGCAGCGCCACGCCCGCGGTGCCGGCCCCGACCTGGACCGTGCCGCCGGACCGCCCGCTGGCCGGCGTGCGCGTGCTGGACCTCACGCGCGTGATGGCCGGCCCCGTGGCCACGCGCCTGCTGGCCGGCTGGGGCGCGGACGTGCTGCGTGTCGACGCGCCCGACTGGAACGAGCCGGCCCTGGTGCCCGAGCTGACCCTGGGCAAGCGCTGCATGCGGCTGGACCTGCGCAGCAACGACGGCCGGGCCCGGCTGGTGGACCTGCTGCGCGGCGCCGATGTGCTCGTGCACGGCCTGCGGCCCGGTGCGCTGGAGGGCCTGGGCCTGGGGCCCGAGGCACGGCACACGCTGTGCCCGGGCCTGGTCGACGTGTCGCTCAGCGCCTACGGCTTCACCGGCCCCTGGCGCGGTCGGCGTGGCTTCGACAGCATCGTGCAGATGAGCTGCGGCATCGCCGATGCCGGCATGCGCCAGGCCGGCCGCGACCGCCCCGTGCCGCTGCCCGTGCAGGCGCTGGACCAGGCCACGGGCTACCTGCTGGCCGCGGCCGTGCTGCGCGGCCTGCAGCAACGTCTGGCCACGGGTGCAGGCAGCCTCGCGCAGGCCTCGCTGGCCCGCACCGCGCTGCTGCTCACGGACGCGGGCCTGGCCGGGCCCGGACCGACCTTCGCCCCCGAGCAGGAGGACGATCTGGCCGCCGCCACCGAGCGCACCGCCTGGGGGCCGGCCCGCCGCCTGCGCCCGCCGCTGCAGGTCGAGGGCATGCCGCTGCACTGGGCCTGGCCGGCCAGGGATCTGGGCCATACGAGCACAAATTCGAGCTGGTTGGCGTAGAGATTCGCGAGAATTTGTGTGCATACGTCACACATCGCATGTGGCTCCCCGCACGCACGCCCGGGGCACCTCGCGCCTAAAGTTCCTCCATCCCGCTGATACGCCGGCGCCGCAAGACGCAACGGCAACCCCAGCAAGTGCGGGAGGAGGAATCACCATGTTGGACAGCCTGACGACCCTGGATTCGAGCCCCGCCTGGCCCGCCGCGGGCTTTTCCGCCGAGCGTGCCTCCGTGCCGCCATCGGACCCCTTCAATGCCAGCGTGTTGCTGCGCAGCGTGATCGAGCACGTGGACTACGGGCTGGCGCTGATCAGCATCGGCACGCGCAAGCTGCGCCTGGCCAACCAGCCCGCGCTGATCGCCATGAGCCCCGAGAGCGGCCACAGCAGCGGCCTGTGCCTGATCGACGGCATCGTCCACGCCCTGCGCCCGCAGGACGACCGCGCATTCGAGCGCAGCCTGACCCTGGCCCGCACCGGTGTGCGCGACCTGCTGAACGTCGGCAAGGAAGGCGTGCGCACGACCGTGGCCGTGGTGCCGCTGGCCGCGCCTGGCGACGAAGGCACGGCGCTCATGATCTTCGCCAAGCGCCGCCTGTGCGACGCCTCCGCCATGGCCCTGTTCGCCCGCGCCTGCGACCTGACCGCCGCCGAGAGCAATGTGCTGGCCGCCGTGTGCGAAGGCATGCGCCCGCACGAGGTGGCCGACCAGCACGGCGTGCAGGTGTCCACCGTGCGCAGCCAGTTGCTCAGCATCCGGCAAAAGACGCGCTGCGGCTCCATCCGCGACCTGGTGCAGACGGTCTCGCTGCTGCCGCCCATGGCACGCCACCTCTGCTGAAGACCGGCGGCCCGCGCGCAGGCGTTTGCACGCTTACGGCGCCATCGCCCAGGCGCCTGCAGCACATGCGTGCCTGTGCTTGGCGTAGACTGGTGTGTATACGCCACCAGCGCCGCGCCCAAGCGGCCCGCCTTTCCATGACGTCCGAGTCGATCGCACCGAGCCATGCCTTCTACACAGACACGACGCACTCCAGCTCGCTGCGCGCCCTGGCCGCGATGGGCGAGGTGCGCCGTTACCGCAAGGGCACGATCCTGATCCACGAGGCCGACCGTGGCGAGACGCTGTTCATCGTCATGGAAGGCCGTGTCAAGGTCTACAGCAACGACAGCAACGGCCGAGAGATCACCCTGGGCGTGATCGTGGCGGGCGACTACTTCGGCGAGATGGCACTGGACGGCGGCGTGCGCTCGGCCAGCGTCATCACGCTGGAGCCTGTGGTCTGCGCCCTGATCTCGCGCGCCGCGCTGCTGGCCTACATCGGCCGCGAGCCCAGCTTCGCGCTGGATCTGCTGGGCAAGGTGATCCGCCGCGCGCGCTCGGCCACCAACGCCGTGCGCAACCTGGCCTTCACCGACGTCTACGGCCGCATCACGCAGCTGCTGGTGGAGCTGGCCGACCCGCAGCCCGACGGCAGTTCGCTGGTGCGTGAACGCATGACGCAGCAAGAGATCGCCAGCCGCGTCGGCTGCAGCCGCGAGATGGTCAGCCGCATCATGAAGGACCTGGAAGCCGGCGGTTACATCTCCCAGCGCGAGCGCCAGATCTCGCTGCTGACCAAGCTGCCCGCGCGCTGGTAGCGCCGCGCTACCGCGGTGCGATCTGCACCCAGCGCCATTCCAGCCAGTTGTCGGCGCGGTGCGCAGCCGTCACGTTGGCGCGCATGGCCCAGGGGATCACCTGGCGGTGCAGCGGAATGTGGTGCGCCTGCTCGTCGTGCTCGCGCAGCGCGGCCTTGATGAGCTGCTCGCGCCGGGCCGGGTCGGCCTCCTGGCTGGACGCCGCGGCCAGCGCGTCCAGCTTCGCGTTCTTCACGTTGCCCCAGTTGTAGTAGCCCACGCCGCCCTCGCCCCGCGCGCGCAGCACGGGCTTGAGCGTGGTCTCGGCATCGGTGATCGCGCCGCCCCAGCCCAGCATGTACATCGACACGTCCAGCTTCTCGGCCTTGGGGAAATACAGCGCGCGGGGCTGGGCGTTCACGCGCACCTTCACGCCGATCTGCGCCCACATGGCCGACAGCGCGATGCAGATCTCCTCGTCGTTGACATAGCGGTTGTTCGGGCAGTCCAGCGTGACGTCAAAGCCCGTGGGATAGCCCGCCTCGGCCAGCAGCGCGCGCGCCCTGGCCAGGTCGAACGGCAGGCGGCGCTCGAAGGCGGGGTCGTTGTAGTGCCCCAGCGGCGAGGGCAGCACCGAGCCGGTGACCACCGCCTGCCCGCGCATGAGCCGCGTGCGCAGCGTCTCGGCATCGACCGCGTGGTACAGCGCGCGGCGCACGCGCACGTCCCTGAACGGGTTCCTGCCCTTGACGCTGCTGTACAGCAGCTCCTCGCGCGCCTGGTCCATGCCGATGAACAGTGCCCGGTTCTCGACCCCGTCGATCACCTTCACGCCGGCGGTGCCGCGCAGCCGTGCCAGGTCCTGCGGCACCGGGTCGAGCAGCAGGTCGATCTCGCCGGACACCAGCGCCGCCGTGCGTGTGGCGTCGCTCTTGATCGGCGTGTAGACCACCTCCTGCACGTTGCCGTCGAAGCTGCCCCACCAGTTCGGGTTGCGCCGGTAGACGGTCCTCACATCGGGCTGGCGCGACACCACGACGAACGGCCCCGTGCCGTTGGCGTTCAGCGCCGTGAACTTCTCCTCCTTGCCCTTGAAATCCTGCGGGCGCTGGGCGCCGTTCTTCTCGCACCAGGCCTTGTTCATGATCTGCACCAGCGTGGCGTGCTGCAGGAAGATGGGGTTGACCTGCGCCAGCGTGAACTCGACCGTGGCCTCGTCCACCTTGCGCGGCTCGCCCATCGCCGTGGCGTAGGCGCGGATGCCCGAGGCCGGGTCACGCGCCCGCTGCACCGAGAACACCACGTCGTCCACCGTCAGCGGGCTGCCGTCATGGAACTTCACACCCGGGCGCAGCTGCATGCGCCACACCGTGGGCGACAGTTGCTGCCAGGCCGTGGCCAGCCCCGGCACGAGCTGCAGCTCGCGGTCGCGCGACACCAGCGTCTCGTAGACCTGGCCGTTGATGGCGTTGGTCAGCAGCTCGTTCTGGGAATACGGGTCCAGGGTCTGCAGGTCGCCCTGGGAGGCCCAGCGCAAGGTCTGGGAATGGGCGGCGGTGACCAGCCCACACGTGGCCAGCAGACCGACCACCAGGCACCGCACGGCGCGCCGGCCGGCATGGGGAACAACAGCCGTTTGCATCGTCACCTCCAACTCCAACGCACTGGATTCTGCGGGACAACCCCTGCCCGTCGGCATGGCGGCACGACGCAGACAGCGGCGTTTCGTTTGGTCACAACTGGCCGCCGCTGGCGCCAGACCGCAGCGCCATCGCGCAATGTCGCCATGCAGCAAGCCTGCGAACGACAAAAACGTATCGGTCCAAGCAGCCAAACGTAGTAGCGAAGCGCTCTCCTGCGCGCCTACCATGCGCCGCAGAGGGCGTCGCGCCAGCAGAGCGCCCCGGAGACAACCAGCGCCCGCGTGCGGATGGAGAAGTGACGATGCAACCAGACCTCGAGCTTGTGCAGATCGGCCGCGCCCAGTCGTTCAAGGCGTGGGAACACGGCTACCCGTTCCGCACGGTGCGCTGGCACTTCCACCCCGAATGCGAACTGCACCACGTGGTGGCGACCACCGGGCGCTGCTTCGTGGGCGACCACATCGGCGACTTCGCACCCGGCCACCTGGTGCTGACCGGCCCGAACCTGCCGCACAACTGGGTCAGCCATGTGCCAGCCGGCACCACCGTGCCGCTGCGCGGGCGCGTGCTGCAGTTCAACGAGCAGTTCATCCGCGACGCGGCGCAGGTCCTGCCCGAGCTGGCGGCCTTCCTGCCGCTTCTGGACATGAGCCGGCGCGGCGTGCTGTTCACGCCCGAGACCGCCGCCGCCGTGGGGCCGATGGTGCAGGAGCTGATCGGCGCCACCGACATCCGCCGCATCGAGCTGTTCATGGCCATCGTCGGCACGCTGAGCCGCGCCAAGGGCAGCCGCGCGCTGAGCAGCGACGCCTACCACCCCGACCCGTCGGGCTTCATGGCCACCGGCATCAACGAGTCGCTGAACTACATCCGCAACCATCTGACCGAGTCCTTCGGCGAGAAGGAACTGGCCGCCATCGCGCGGCTGAGCCCCGGCGCCTTCTCGCGCAGCTTCCGGCGCCACACCGGCATGGCGTTCAGCGTCTACGTCAACCGGCTGCGCGTGAACCTGGCCTCGCAGCTGCTGATGAGCGACGAGCACCTGTCGATCACGGACATCTGCTTCGCCTCGGGCTTCAAGAACATCTCCAACTTCAACCGGCAGTTCCTGCGCCACAAGGGCTTTGCGCCCTCGCGCTTTCGCACGCTGCTGGCCGAGAACGCAGACCTGGCGCAGGCCGCCTGAGAAAGGAGAACGGCACCACCACCGCACGCGCCTGCAGCCCAGGCCCCCTCACCGATACCGCCACGTTGACCCAACGATCAGGAGACAGCCCATGACCTCGCTTTCCAACCCCCTGCTGCGCGCCAGCGCACTCGCCCTCGGCCTCATGGCCGCCACCGCCGCCGTCGCGCAGCCGGCCGGCACGGTCGCGTTCCTGATGCCCGACCAGGCCTCCACCCGCTACGAGCAGCACGACTTCCCCGGCTTCAAGGCCGAGATGAGCAAGCTGTGCGCCGCCTGCAAGGTGCTCTACCAGAACGCCAACGGCGACGTGGCGCAGCAACAGCAGCAGTTCAACTCGGTGCTCTCGCAAGGCGCCAAGGTGATCGTGCTGGACCCGGTGGACTCGACCTCGGCCGCCTCACTGGTCAAGCTGGCGCAGAGCAAGGGCGTCAAGGTGATCGCGTACGACCGGCCCATTCCCACGACGCCGGCCGACTACTACGTCTCGTTCGACAACGAGGGCATCGGCAAGGCGATCGCCGCCTCGCTGGTGCAGCACCTGAAGGACAGCAAGGTGTCCACCGACAAGGGCGGCGTGCTGCAGGTCAACGGCTCGCCCACCGACGCGGCGGCCGGCCTGATCAAGAAGGGCATTTACGCCGGCCTGAAGGACAGCGGCTACAAGACGCTGGCCGAGTTCGACACGCCCGAGTGGGCGCCGCCCAAGGCGCAGCAGTGGGTCAGCGGGCAGGTGACGCGCTTTCGCACCGACATCGTCGGCGTGGTGGCGGCCAACGACGGCACGGCCGGCGGCGCCATCGCCGCGTTCAAGGCGGCGGGCGTCAACCCGGTGCCACCGATCTCGGGCAACGACGCCACGCTGGCGGCGCTGCAGCTGATCATTTCGGGCGACCAGTACAACACCATCTCCAAGCCCAGCGAGATCGTGGCCGCGGCCGCTGCGCGCGTGGCCGTGGGCTTTCTGAACGGCCAGACGCCCAAGGCCGAGATGACGCTCTACAACACGCCTTCGCAGCTGTTCACGCCCGCCGTGGTGACCGCCAAGAACCTGAAGGCCGAGATCATCGACAAGCAGATCGCGTCGGCCAAGGACCTGTGCACCGGCCGTTACGCCGAAGGCTGCAAGAAGCTCGGCATCGGACTGTGAGCATGACGGCCGCCACGCGGCGCGCTCCGGGCGAACTCGTCCTGAGCCTGCGCAATGTCTCCAAACGCTTCGGGGCGGTGTCCGCCCTGACCGACATCGATCTCGATGTGCATGCCGGCGAGGTCGTGGCCCTGGTGGGCGACAACGGGGCCGGCAAGTCCACGCTGGTCAAGGTGCTGGCGGGCGTGCACCAGCCCACCGCGGGCGCCATCACCTTCGGCGGCCAACCGGTGACGCTGGACACGCCGGCCAAGGCGCTGGACCTGGGCATCGCCACCGTGTTCCAGGATCTGGCGCTGTGCGAGAACCTGGACGTGGTCGCCAACATCTACCTGGGCCGCGAACTGCAGCCGTTGCAGCTCGACGAGGTGGCCATGGAGGTCAAGGCCTGGACGCTGCTGAACGAGCTGTCGGCCCGCATCCCAGATGTGCGCGACGTGGTGGCCTCGCTGTCGGGCGGGCAGCGCCAGACGGTGGCCATCGCGCGCTCGCTGCTGCTGGACCCCAAGCTCATCATGCTGGATGAGCCCACCGCCGCGCTCGGCGTGGCGCAGACGGCCGAAGTGCTGAACCTGATCGAGCGCGTGCGCGACCGCGGCCACGCCGTGATCATGATCAGCCACAACATGGAGGACGTGCGCGCCGTGGCCGACCGCATCGTGGTGCTGCGGCTGGGCCGCAACAACGGCGTGTTCTACCCCGACTCGTCGAACCAGGAACTCGTGGCCGCCATCACCGGCGCCACCGAGAACGCCGTCTCGCGCCGTGCCACGCGGCGCCAGGAGCAGGCCCAACCCACGGAGGTCGCATGAACACGAACGCAAGCCCAGCCAGCGCTGCGCCCAAGCTGCTGGACCGCAGCGATGTGCGCGTGCAGCACGCCGAAGGGCTGGGCGGCACCGTCTCGGCCTTCTTTGCGCGCGTGCGTTCGGGCGACCTGGGCGCGCTGCCCGTGGTCGTCGGGCTGGCGCTGATCTGGACGGTGTTCGCCAGCCTGAACCCGGTGTTCCTGTCCGCCGACAACCTGGTCAACCTGCTGTTCGACTGCTCGACCACCGGCGTCATCGCGCTGGGCATCGTCTGTGTGCTGATGGTGGGGCAGATCGACCTGTCGGTCGGCTCCATGAGCGGCTTTGCGTCTGCCATGGTCGGCATGCTGTGGGTCAACCAGGGCTGGCCGCTGCCGCTGGCGGTGGTGGCGGCGCTGGCGGTGGGCGTGGCCGTGGGCGCGCTGTACGCGCTGCTGTTCAACCGCCTGGGCATGCCCAGCTTCGTGGCCACGCTGTCGGGCCTGCTGGCCATCCTCGGCATGCAGCTCTACGTGCTGGGCGCCAGCGGCTCGATCAACCTGCCGTACGACTCGCCCATGGTGAACTTCGGCCAGCTGATGGTGATCCCGGCCGTGGTCTCGCACGGGCTCGCGCTGCTGCCGGGCATCGTCATCTTGGTGGTGGGCCTGCGCACGCGCGCACGGCGGCAGGCGGTGAACCTGTCGGCGCCCTCGGTGGCCAGCCTGGCGGTGCGTGCCACGGCCATCACCGTGCTGCTGCAGGCCGTGGTGGCCTACCTGAACACCGGGCGCGGCGTGCCGTGGATGTTCGGGCTGTTCCTGGCCCTGGCGGTGGGCATGGACTACGCGCTGCGGCGCACGCGCTGGGGCCGCTCGCTGCATGCGGTGGGCGGCAACCGCGAGGCTGCGCGGCGCGCCGGCATCAACGTCAACATGATCTTCACCAGCGCCTTCGTGGCCTGCGCCAGCCTGGCCGCCCTGGGCGGCGTGCTGAGCGCGGCACGCCTGGCGTCCGCCAGC
Source organism: Pseudorhodoferax sp. Leaf267 (assembly GCF_001422405.1). Lineage (GTDB taxonomy): Bacteria > Pseudomonadota > Gammaproteobacteria > Burkholderiales > Burkholderiaceae_C > Pseudorhodoferax. The sequence continues at coordinate 140,017 of NZ_LMMV01000023.1, read as the reverse complement.
CAGCAGGCCGGCACCGGCGACGTGAACCTGAACGCGATTGCCGCGGCGGTGATCGGCGGCACCAGCCTGTTCGGCGGGCGCGGCAGCGCGTACTCGGCGGTGCTCGGCATCATCGTGATCCAGTCGATTGCCAGCGGGCTCACGCTGCTGAACCTGTCCTCGTCGCTGCGCTTCATGATCACCGGCGCGGTGCTGGCGATCGCGGTGATCGTCGATTCACTGGCGCGGCAATCCCGCGTGTCGCATGGCCGCGCATGACGCGGCGCACCGAGGAATCCACACCATGACCCAACCCCTCAGCGGCCGCGTCGCGGCCATCACCGGCGCGGCCTCGGGCATCGGCCTGGCCTGCGCGCGCACCCTGCTGGGCGCCGGCGCCAAGGTGGTGCTGATCGACCACGACGCGGCCAGGCTGGCGCAGGCCTGCGACGACCTGGGCGAAGGCGCGCTGGCGCTGCAGCTGGACCTGCTCGATCCGAAGCAGAACTCGGCCATGCTGGAGCGCATCCTGGCGCTGGCCGGCGGGCTGGACATCTTCCACGCCAACGCCGGTGCCTACGTCGGCGGCAACGTGGCCGAGGGCGACCCGGACGCGTGGGACCGCATGCTGAACCTGAACATCAACGCCGCGTTCCGCTCGGTGCACGCCGTGCTGCCACACCTGGTGGCGCAGAAGTCGGGCGACATCCTGTTCACCAGCTCGATCGCCGGCATCGTACCGGTGGCCTGGGAGCCGATCTACACCGCCTCCAAGTTCGCGGTGCAGGCCTTCGTGCACACCACGCGGCGCCAGCTGTCGCCGCATGGCGTGCGCGTGGGCGCGGTGGCGCCCGGCCCGGTGGTCACGGCGCTGCTGGACGACTGGCCCCAGGCCAAGCTGGACGACGCGCTGGCCAACGGCAGCCTGATGCAGCCGCAGGAAGTGGCCGACTGCGTGCTGTTCATGCTGACCCGGCCGCGCAACGTGACGGTGCGCGACATCGTGATCCTGCCCAACAGCGTGGACCTGTGATGACCGCCGCCACCGCATCGACGCCAGCGCGCTGCGTGGTCGGCGTGGACGTGGGCACCGGCAGCGCCCGCGCCGGCGTGTTCGACCTGGCTGGCCGCATGCTGGCCACGGCGAAGCGCGACATCACGCTGTTCCATGCGCCCGGCGCCATGGTCGAGCAATCGAGCACCGAGATCTGGGCTGCCGTGTGTGCATCGGTGCGCCAGGCGCTGGCCGAGGGCGGGGTGTCGCCCGACCAGGTGGCCGGCATCGGCTTCGACGCGACCTGCTCGCTCGTGGTGCTGGGGCCGGGCGGCCAGCCGCTGCCCGTGGGCCCCAGCGAAGACCCGGCGCGCAACATCATCGTTTGGATGGACCACCGCGCCGTGGCCCAGGCCGACCGCATCAACGCCACCGGCCACGACGTGCTGCGCTACGTGGGCGGGCGCATTTCGCCGGAGATGGAAACGCCCAAGCTGCTGTGGCTGCTGGAGCACCGGCCCGCCGTGTTCGCGCAGGCCTGGCAGTTCATGGACCTGACGGACTTCCTGACCTGGCGCGCCAGCGGCGACCTGGCGCGCTCCACCTGCACGGTCACCTGCAAGTGGACCTACCTGGCGCACGAGCAGCGCTGGGATGCGGGCTACTTCCGCACCGTCGGCCTGGGCGTGCTGGCCGACGAAGGCTTCGCGCGCATCGGCCAGCGCGTGGTGGCGCCGGGCACGGCGCTGGGCCAGGGCCTCACGCCGCAGGCGGCGGCCGAGCTGGGCCTGCACGCCGGCACGGCCGTGGCCACCGGCGTGATCGATGCGCATGCGGGCGGCATCGGCACCGTGGGGGTGGACGGCGACCCGTTCTCGGCGCTGGCCTACGTGTTCGGCACCTCGTCGTGCACGATGACGAGCACGCGTGAGCCGGTGTTCGTGCCGGGCGTGTGGGGGCCGTATTTCTCGGCCATGGTGCCGGGCACCTGGCTGAACGAGGGCGGGCAGTCGGTGGCCGGCGCGGCCATCGACCACCTGCTGGCCATGCACCCCTTGGCGCCCGAGGCCCGGCAGCAGGCGCAGGCCGCAGGCCAGTCGCTGCCGGTGCTGCTGGCGACGCTGGCGGCCCACAAGGCCGGCGATCTGTCGAACGCGGTGCACCTGGCGCAGGGCCTGCATGTCGTGCCCGAGTTCCTGGGCAACCGCGCGCCGCTGGCCGACCCGCATGCGCGTGCGGTCATCGCCGGCCTGGGCATGGAACAGGACATGGACAGCCTGGTCGCGCTGTACATCGCGGGCATCTGCGGCGTCGCCTACGGGCTGCGGCAGATCATCGAGGCGCAGGCTGCGGCCGGTGCGCCGGTGGCGCGCATCATGATCAGCGGCGGCGCGGGCCGGCTCGACCTGGTGCGGCAGTTGCTGGCCGATGCGAGCGGCATACCGGTGCTGGCGGCGCAAGCCGACGAGCCGGTGCTGCTGGGTGCGGCGATGCTGGGCGGCGTGGCGGCCGGTGCGTTCGGCGATGTGGGCGCGGCAATGGCAGCGATGTCGCGCGTGGGGCAGACGTTCCACCCGCAGGGCGGCGCGCTGGCGGGCGTGCACCAGGCGCGGTTCGCCGCCTTCGGGCAGTTGCAGGGCCTGGCGCGGCAGTTGCAACGAGCGCCGGGGTAGGCGCCTGCGTCAACAGCGTCAGCGCATCAGCACGTGGCGCGCCGGCTGCGCTGCCATGGCAGCCGCGCCGTGACGGGCCCGGCTGCCAGGCCCGCCACGCCCAGCACCAGCCGCCCGACTGCCGCCGTGGCCTGCCCCAGCGCCAGCCCGATATCGCGCACCGGCTGCGCCACGGCGATCTGCCAGCCGGCGCCGCGCAACGCGCCACGCACGGCCTGGGCCTGCGTCTGGCCTAGCGGGTCCCAGCTGAAGTAGGCAGGCGCCTGGCGGTCCGTGCCGGCGGACTCGATCACCACGCGCTGCCCGGCCTGTACCACCAGGCCCCGGCCCGGCACCAGGAACAGGTCGCCGGCCGCCTGGGCGTCGTCATGCAATGTGTCCATCGTGACCCAGACCCGGCCATACGCAATGCGCAAGACGCCGCTCGCGCGTGGCCGCATGGTCAGCGCGCGGCCGGCCTCGAGCTTCCAGCAGCCGGGCAGCGATTCGCCGGACAGGGATTGATGCGCTTCGAGGGTGGCCTGGGTGGTCATGGCAGACTCCAATGGATGGGTGGTTCGGAAAGGAATGATCGTCGCGGCCCCCTAGCCAGTCCAATGAATTCGCGCTAGGCTTTTGATTCGCGTCACGCATCAATCCATGCAGCACTCCCAGACCCATCTGCGCACCCGGCCGATCTCGGCGGGCCATCTGCGCGCCTTCATCGCGGTGTCCAGCCACCTCAATTTCCGCGTGGCCGCCGAGGAGTTGGCGCTGACGCAGTCGGCCGTGAGCCGGCAGATCCAGAACCTGGAAGAGGAGGTCGGCGTGTCGCTGTTCCTGCGCCACACGCGCGCGGTGGAGCTGACGAGCGCCGGCGTGCAGCTGCTGTCGGCCGTGGCGCCCGCGCTGGAGCGGCTGGACGGCGCGGTGCGGCAGATCCGCCAGAGCGCGGGGCGCAAGACGGTGTCCATCACCACGTTCGCCTCGTTCGCCTCGATGTGGCTGATCCCGCGGCTCGAAGCCTTCCAGCGCGACCACCCGGACATCGACATCCGCATCGACGCATCGGACCAAGCCGTGGACCTGGAGCTGGCCGACGTCGACCTTGCGCTGCGCTACGGCCCGGCGGTCAACATGCCCACGCGCGCCCGTCGCATGTTCGGCGAGCAGCTCACGCCCGTCGCCAGCCCCTGGCTGCTCAAGAGCGGCGTGCAGCTGCGCACGCCCGAGGACCTGGCCCAGTTCGCGCTGATCGAGGCCGGCGACGCGCACCGCACGCATCTGGAATGGCTGACCTGGCAGCGCTGGATCGACAAGCAGATGCCGGTGGCCACGGCGCGCAAGTTCCAGCCGCAGCGCTGGCTGTACTTCAATTACGCCTACCAGATGGTGCAGGCCGCGCTGACCGGCCAGGGCCTGGTGCTGGCGCGGCTGCCGCTGGTGGCCGAGAGCCTGGCCAACGGCGACCTGGTCGAAGTGCTGCCGCATCGGCGCATGGACTCGCCGATGGCCTACTGGCTCATCGCCCCGCCGCGCAGCGAGATGCGGCCGGAGATCCGCGACTTCTGCAACTGGCTGATGGCGCAGTCGGCCCGGACGCGCGCGGCCGTGGGCGACGTGCCCGACCCCGACACCATCGACGACATCGATTGAGCATTCCCACCCCCCCGGAGATTTCGCCCATGAGCGCAGACCTGGACACCCTGACCCAAGCTTTCTGCAGCGACCCGGCCCACCCGCAGGCCGTGCGCGAACTGGCCGCACTCGGCACGCCGCGGCGCTACCGCACGGGCGCGCAGCTGCTGTACGAGGCCGACCGCGGCGACACGCTGTTCGTCGTCATGCAAGGTCAGGTGCGCGCCTACGGCATCGACCCGAACGAGCGCGAGATCACCTTCGGCCTGGTCGGGCCGGGCGACTACTTCGGCGAGATGGCGCTGGACGGCGGCCCGCGCTCGGCCAGCGTGATCACCATGGAGCCCACGGCGTGCGCACTCGTGTCGCGCGACTCGCTGCTGGCCTACATCGCCAAGCAGCCCACCTTCGCGCTCGATCTGCTGGGCAAGGTCACGCGCCGCGCGCGCATGGCGACCAACAGCGCGCGCAACCTGGCCTTCATCGACGTGTATGGGCGACTGGCACAGCTGCTCGGCAAGGCCGCCCAGCCGCAAGGCGATGGCCGCGCCACGCTGCCCGACAACCTGAGCCACCAGGAGATCGCCAACCAGGTCGGCTGCACGCGCGACATGCTCAGCCGCATCCTGAAAGACCTGGAAGGCGCGGGCTACATCGAGCTGCAGGACAAGCGCATCGTGCTGCTCACCAAGCTGCCGGCACGCTGGTAGCGCCGGCGCCGTTGCCGCACGGCCAATAGCGCTGGCACGCGAACCGCAGGATACGAACGGCCTCGCAAGCAAAGGGTCAAGAGGCCGCGGAGCAGGCCATGCCAGTGCACCCGCGGGGCTGGCTCTGCCAGACCGCTGGGTGCGCCCCTTGAGGGGTATTGAATGGCTACACGCAGTGCGCCATTCAAACGGGGTGGTCTACCGCAACGGCCAGACGACGCCGTTGTCGTTGAGGATGGCGTCGAGCGGCACGTCGTGCGGCTCGGGCTCGAAGTCGTCGAGGAAGCCGTTGGTGAAGCCCAGGCCCACGGTGAGCGGTTTGGGCTGCAAGGTGGCCAGCGTGCGGTCGTAGAAGCCGCCGCCATAGCCCAGCCGGTAACCGCCGGCCGCATAGCCCACGCAGGGCACGAACAGCAGCGTGGGCACGATGGTCTCGGTGCCCTTGGGCTTGGGGATGCCGAAGGCGTCTTCCTCCATCGGGCAGCCGGGGTACCAGGCGTGGAAGGTCAGCGTCTTGTGCACCTTGTCAACGACCGGCAGGCCGATGCGTTTCAACTGCGGCCCGCCCTGCAGCTCGCCGTCTTCCTTCCAGCGGTGCAGTGCCGGCAGCGGATCGAACTCGCCTTTGATCGGCCAGTAGGCGCCGATGATCGTGTCGGGTCTTCCCACCAACCAGATGCGCATGACACGCTGCAGCAGGTCTGCACGCTGCAACCGGTCGGGCAAATTGAGCCGCTCCTCGACCAAGGCGGCGCGCAAGGCCTTGCGTTGCAGCGCCTTGTCCTCGTTCGACTTCTCCATAATCCTCCCCATGCAAGTACGGGCCATTCTGACATCGATCACTTTCGCCCTGGGCCTCGCCCAGCCCGTCACCAGCAGCGCGCAGAACCGGCCCGACCCACAGGCCGATGCGCTCATCGTCGAGATGCAGCAGGCCTTTCGGCGCAGCGACAAGCTGCGGCTCGCCACCTTGCTGCCCCAGGTGCGCGGCCATGGCCTGGAGCCCTGGGCCGCCTACTGGGAAAGCCGCGCGCGGCTGGAGGAACTGACCGCTGCCGACATGGCCGCCTTCAGCGCGCGCTACCCCGGCACCTACCAGGAAGACCGCTTGCGCAACGACTGGCTGCTGCTGCTGGGCCAGCGCCGCGACTGGGGCCAGTTCGCCAGCGAGCACGCGCGTTACCGCATGCAGGACGACCGCGAGGTGCGCTGCTACGCGGTGCTGATCGACCAGATGCAATCGCCCGTGCCCGCCGCGGCGGTCGAGGAGGTGCGCCGCAACTGGATGGGCCAGCGCGAGGCCGACGACGGCTGCACCCAGGCCGCCGGCCAGTTGATCGCGGCGCGCCGCCTGCCCGAGTCGGACGCCTGGCGCAAGGCCAGGCTGGCGATCGAGGCCAGCCGCCCACGCGCGGCGCGCAACGCCGTGCAGCTGGTCGCGCCCGATGTGATGGACCAGATGGGCCAGCTGCTGGACAGCCCGGCGCGCTACCTGGCCGGCCGCACGGTCGCTGCGTCCAAGCTGCGGCGCGAGCTCGTGACGCTGGCGCTGGTCAAGATGGCCAGCAGCGACTTCGAGCAGGCCGCCACGGCGCTGGACACCAAGTGGGCCGCGCAGCTCACGGCCGAGGAGCGCAACTGGCTCTGGGGCGTGATCGGCCGGCAGGCGGCGCTCAAGCTCTCGCCCAACACCTGGGCGTACTTCTCCAGGGTCGAGCGCGACACCGACCTGCACGAGGACCTGCTGACCTGGAAGGCACGCACCGCGCTGCGCATGGGGCGGTGGAAGGAGCTGACCACCACCATCCAGGCCATGGACGACGCGCAGCGCGCCGACCCCACCTGGGTCTACTGGCGCGCGCGTGCGCTGCTGCAGATCGGCCGCGAAGCCGACCGCGCCGAGGCCACGCTGCTGTTCGAGCGCATCGCCGGCGTGCGCGGCTTCTACGAGCAGCTGGCGCTCGAAGAGCTGGGCCAGAAGATCACCATGCCGCAACGCCCGCCCGAGCCCACCGATGCGGAACGCGCCGCCGCGCGCACCAACCCGTCGCTGCAACGCGCGCTGCAGGCCATCGCCCTGGGCCTGCGCAGCGAAGGCGTGCGCGAGTGGAACTACGCGACCAACCTGCACGACAAGGGCGGCATGGGCGAGCGCGAGCTGCTGGCCGCGGCCGAGCTGGCCTGTCAGCGCGAGGTGTGGGACCGCTGCATCAACACCAGCGAGCGCACACGCGAGGCCTTCGACCATGCGCAGCGCTTTCCGATGCCGTTCCGCGACGCGGTGGTACAGCGCACGCGCGCCATCGAGCTCGACCCGGCCTACGTCTACGGCCTGATCCGCCAGGAGTCGCGCTTCATCATGGACGCGCGCTCGGGCGTCGGTGCCTCCGGCCTCATGCAGGTCATGCCGGCCACAGCGCGCTGGACGGCGCGCAAGATCGGCCTGGCCGACTTCACGCCGAACCAGATCAACGACCGCGACACCAACATCGCCATCGGCACGGGCTACCTGAAGCTGGTGCTGGACGATTTCGCGGGCTCCATGCCGCTGGCCGCCGCGGCCTACAACGCCGGCCCGGGCCGCCCGCGCGCCTGGCGCGGCCAGGCCGGCGCGCCCACGCTGGACGCCGCCATCTGGGCCGAGAACATCCCGTTCACCGAAACGCGCGACTACGTGAAGAAGGTGCTGTCCAACGCCACCAACTACGCGGCCATCCTCACGGGCCAGCCGCAGTCGCTCAAGGCCCGGCTGGGCACCGTCGGCCCACTGGCCCCCGGCGCGCCGGACGCCAGCAAGGAACTGCCCTGACGCCGCGCGCGGGCCCCGCATGGAGACCTTGAGCCGCATCGGCCAGACCATCGCGCAGGAGTTCTCCGACCTGCCCGACGTGGAGGCCGCCACGCGCATCGTGGTGCGTCTGACGTTGGCCGCGCTGCTGGGCGGGCTGCTCGGCATCGAGCGCGAAGCCAAGGGCAAGGCGGCCGGCGTTCGCACCCACATGATGGTGTGCATGGGCGCGGCCATGTTCGTGCTGGCCTCGCAGCAGTTCGGCATCAACCCGGCCGACATGAGCCGCGTGCTGCAGGGCGTGATCGCGGGCGTGGGCTTCCTGGGCGCGGGCACCATCCTCAAGGGCGACGGGGAGAGCACGGTCAAGGGCCTGACCACGGCCGCCGGCATCTGGATGACGGCTGCCATCGGCGTGGCCGCCGGCATGGGCAAGGAAAGCACGGCCATGCTGGCCACCCTGCTGACGCTGGCCATCATGGCCTCGCTGCCGCTGTTCACGCGGATGTTCGAGCGGCCCGAAAAACCCCCGCGCATCGCGCGGCCCGACGAGCCCCCGCGCCGCTAGCGGTTGCGCCGCGCCGCCGTGCCCCACCATAGGCACAGCAGCGCGCCCAGGATCAGCGCACCCGTCGGCGGCTCGGGCACCTCGGTTGGTGCTGCGGCGCGCGGCGCGAGGTAGAGATCGGACACGCCGGCCGCGTCCGTCACTTCGACACCGAAGCGGAACTGCCCGGACTGCCATGCACCCAGCAGATCGGCCAGGTCGACACCGAGTTCGAACGTCAGTTGCAGCGCCGGTATGGCGAGCGGGTCCGCGTAGGCGAAGCGCACCTGCAGGTCGGGTGCGATGCCCGCGCTGCCAGGCGGCAGGACGATGGGGCCTTGCCCCACGGCCCCGGTGCCCACCGGCTTGAGTTCCACCGTGGCGCCGCTGTCCTGCAGCGCCTGCCGCAGGGCCAGTGCCTCGGCCCGGCTGGCGTTGGCCTGGACCACGGACGGCACCTCGTCCACCAGCTTCTTGGCTTCGGCCAGGCTCAGCCCCGTGGCGTCGCGCACCAGCTTGATGAGGGCGACCTTGTTGGTGCCCGCGCGGGCCAGCACCACGTCGTAGCCGGTCGGCGTGCCGCCGGGCGTGGTGACGCCCACATTCGCGCCGGCCGGGGCGGACGGATCCTGCCGGCTGCTCAGCGTCACGCGCGCGCCCACGTCCTGCAGCTGCCGTTGCAGTTGCGCATTGCCGTCCGGCGTGCCGGCCGAGCGGATCACGACGGGGGCAGCGTCCGCCAGGCGCTTGGCCTGCGTCAGGCCGATGCCCAGCGCGGAGGACAAGGCCTTGATCACCGCCAGCTTGTTGGCACCGGCGTCGTTCAGCAGCACCTCGTGGACCTGGGTCTGGGACAGGCGCACCAGCGGATCGCCCGACAAGGTGTCGCGGGCGATCGCGCCCGTGGCGTCCTGCACGTACAGGCCCGAGATGCGCCCGCCCGCGCCGGGCGCGGTGAACAGCTGCAGCGTGGCCTGGTCGTCTGCGCCGCCCTGCAGCAGCGCGCTGAAGCGGCCCGGCGCGTCGCCCGTGCCGTTGTGCGTGGCCTGTTGCAGCACCACAGGCGCGGCCTGGGCCTGCGGCCACGGGGCTCCCAGCAGCAGACCGCAGCACAAGGCCCAGGCCGTTGCAGCGGCACGTCGACACGCTCTGATCATCGCAACCCTCCCACCGGCCGTTGGTTGAACCCCTGCGGCCACGGCATGTGGCGCGTGGGGTGCTGGCAGCCTGCGCATGCGGCAGCTCGCCTGGCGTCAGTATGGTGAGAGGCAGCGCGCGCGCACATCCCGCATTCGCGGGAGCACGCGGCCAGGGCGCGCTGCCCAGCGGCACGCCCGCGCGGCGGCATTCCTGCGCCCAGCGCCAGCGGGTGCGGGCCGAACGCGTGCTGCATCCCGGCAATTGGTCAGCGTGGCCGCACCTCGATTTGCGAGCCGCTTACAGACACGCAGGCGCGCATTGTTCCGACAGAACGGTGACAGCGGAGTGACAGGATGGACATGGGGATGTCATATGCGCTGCCTAGCATCCCACGCACAAGGAACGCACCATGAACGACAAGCTTCTCCCCGACCACCACGACAGTGTGATGCAGCGCATCGAGCGCGACCTGCTCGACAGCTACGACGAAGAGCTGGAAATGGAGATCGACGACGCACGCCTGGCCGGCGAAGAGGCGGGCACCCAAGACGGCCTGGGCCGCCAGGCCTACTTCCGTGAACTGCTGCGCCTGCAGGGCGAGCTGGTCAAGCTGCAGGACTGGGTGCAAAGCACGGGCCAGAAGGTCGTCGTGCTGTTCGAAGGCCGCGACGCGGCCGGCAAGGGCGGCGTGATCAAGCGCATCACCCAACGCCTGAACCCGCGCGTGTGCCGCGTGGCCGCGCTACCGGCGCCGAACGACCGCGAGCGCACGCAGTGGTACTTCCAGCGCTATGTATCGCACCTGCCGGCGGCTGGCGAGATCGTGCTGTTCGACCGCAGCTGGTACAACCGCGCCGGTGTCGAGCGCGTGATGGGGTTTTGCGACGATGCGCAGTACGAGGAGTTCTTCCGCTCCGTGCCCGAGTTCGAAAAGATGCTGATCCGCTCGGGCATCACGCTGGTGAAGTACTGGTTCTCCATCACCGACGACGAGCAGCACCTGCGCTTCCTCGGCCGCATCCACGACCCGCTCAAGCAGTGGAAGCTCAGCCCCATGGACTTCGAGAGCCGCCGCCGCTGGGAGGCCTACACCAAGGCCAAGGAAATCATGCTGGAGCGCACCCACATTCCCGAGGCGCCCTGGTGGCTGGTGCAGGCCGTGGACAAGAAGAAGGCCCGCCTGAACTGCATCAGCCATCTGCTCACGCAGCTGCCCTACCAGGAAGTGGAGCACCCGGCCATCGTGTTGCCGGAGCGGGCGCGCAATCCGGAGTACACGCGCAATCCGGTGCCGGCCGACATGTATGTGCCGGACAGGTATTGAAATGATCGGCTGAGACTGCCGTTCGGCGACGCTGGCCACACACGTCGGCCCCACAAACCGCATATCGATAGAAGAAAAACGTTGGCCCCATGCGGCGCGCCGGGCTAAGGTCGCCGCATGCCCCAGACCTCTCCCATCTCCTGCACACCCGTCCCCGCCACCACCCTGCGCCAATGGCTCAACGACGGCCACGAGATCGCGCTGCTCGACGTGCGCGAAGCCGGCCAGTTCGGCGAAGGCCACCCGTTCTTTGCGGTCCCTGCGCCCTACAGCCGGCTGGAGTTGGACGTGCCACACCTCGTGCCGCGCCGGGCCACGCGCACCGTGCTGCTGGACGCCGGTGACGGCGTGGCTGCACGCGCCGCGCAACGGCTGGCTGCGCTGGGCTACACGGACCTGCACGTGCTGGACGGCGGCGCGCCGGGCTGGGCCGCGGCAGGCTATACGCTGTTCCAGGGCGTGAACCTGCCCTCCAAGACCTTCGGCGAACTCGTCGAGCACGCCTACGCCACGCCGCACATCTCGGCGGCCGAGCTGCAGGCGCGCCAGGCCTCTGGCCAGCCGCTGGTGCTGCTGGACGGCCGCACCTTCGCCGAGCACCGCAAGGTGACCATTCCCGGCGCCACCTCGGTGCCCAACGGCGAACTCGCGCTGCGCTGGCATGCGCTGGCGCCCGACCCGGCCACGCCCATCGTCATCCACTGCGCGGGCCGCACGCGCAGCATCATCGGCGCGCAGATCCTGCGCAGCCTGGGCGTGCCCAACCCCGTGGTCGCGCTGGAGAACGGCACGCAGGGCTGGGCGCTGGCCGGGCTGCCGTTGGAGCACGGCAGCACGCGCCGCGCCCACAGCGCGCCCCAGGCCTGCGCGCAGGACCAAGCGGCGGCCGCACGGCTGGCGGACGAGGCCGACGTGCAGCGGCTCGATGCGGCCCAGGCCCAGGCCTGGCTCGACGATGCGGCGCGCACCGTGCATGTGCTGGACGTGCGCAGCGACGAAGAGTTCGCGGCCGGCACGCTGGCCGGCGCGCGCCATGCGCCGGGCGGCCAGCTGCTGCAGGCCACGGACCAGACCATCGGCGTGCGCAACGGCCGTGTGCTGCTGCTGGACGGCGAGGCCGTGCGTGCGCCCGTGGTCGCGGCCTGGCTGGCGCGGCTGGGCTATGAGACGGCGGTGGTCGAAGGCGGCATCCGCGCGTCGCTGCGCGTGCCGGCCGCCAACCTGCTCCATGACGCCACGCCCGCGCGGATCGATACGCAAGCCCTGCCCGCCTGGGTCGCCGCACGCCAGCCCCTGTTGCTGGACCTGCAGGACTCGCGCGCCCACCGCCGCCAGCACGCGCAGGGCGCGCGCTGGACCATCCGCTCGCGGCTGCCGGCCGACGCACACGCCGCAGGCTCGACAGACAACACGGTACTGCTACTGGCATCCGATGCCGGCATCGCCCGCCTCGCCGTGGCGGAGCTGGCCGAAGCCGGCTGGCATGACGTGCACTGGGCACTGGCCGCCGACTGGGTCGCGGCCGGCCTGCCCGTCGCCGCCTCGCCCGACACGCCTGCCGATGCGGACGCCATCGACTACCTGCTGTTCGTGCACGACCGGCACGACGGCAACCTGGAGGCCGCGCGCCGCTACCTGGCCTGGGAGACCGGGCTCATCGCGCAATGCGCGCCCGACGAGCTGGCCGTGTTCCGGCTGCCGCAGCCCGCGCCGGCTGCGCATGGATCACGGCGCGCATAAGCATCCTCGCAAAGCTTCGTTGCCCGGCAGCGGCGTGCGTTGGAACATGCGCACCCTGTTCCCACTCGGCCCCCTCGCCATGCGCACCACCCCATTCGCCCGCCCCACCTTCGCCCTCGGCCTGGCCGCCACCCTGCTGGCCGGCACCGCCCATGCCGACGCCACGCTCGACAAGATCCGGCAGCGCGGCAAGGTCAGCATCGGCGTGCTGGTCAACGGCGGGCCGTTCGGCTCCATCGACCCGGCCACGCAGCAGCTCGTGGGCTGGAACCCCGAGCTGGCGCGCGCGCTGGCCAAGGGCCTGGGCGTGGAGGCCGACCTGGTGCAGGTGCAGACCGCCACGCGCGTGCAGTTCCTGCAGGCCGGCAAGGTCGACCTGTTGATCGCGTCCATGGAATACAACGCCGACCGCGGCGAGATCCTGGGCCACGCGCCCACGCCGTTCTTCCGCGTGGGCGGCACGGCCGCCGTGCGCAAGGACAGCGGCATCACGAAGTGGGAAGACCTGCGCGGCAAGCCGGTCTGCGTGTCGCAGGGCAGCAGCTTCGCCAAGCCGCTGGCCAACGACTACGGCGCCCAGGTGCAGGGCTTCAAGAGCTCGTCCGATTCGCTGCTGGCGCTCAAGGGCGGCAACTGCGTGGCTGCCGTGCACGACAGCACGCTGATCCAGCCGCTGCTGCGGAGCAACCCCGAGTGGACGCAGTACAGCGCGCCCATCGCCACAGAAGTGCTGCCCGCCCCCTCGGTGGTGTGGACGCGCAAGGGCGAGGCCGACACCATCGCCGCCGTCGACAAGGTAGTGCAGGAATGGCACCGCAGCGGCTGGCTGATCGCCACCGAAAAGCGTGTCGGCATCGAGCCGCCGAACCCGCTGCTGCCCGAGCTGCAGGCCAAATTCAAGGCCGCGGCGAACTAAGCCACCCTTCCCGTTTTTTTCTTCCCTGGCATGGCCCCGTGCACGCGGGGCTGGCCGCGCCTTTGCCGATCGGATGTCCACATGCACCGCTTCCTCGCTCCCCTTTCCGCCGCCCTGGCCCTGGCCTTCTCGGGCGGCACCGCCCACGCTGACGCCACGCTCGACAAGATCCAGCAGCGCGGCAAGCTGTCCGTCGGCATCGACGGCGCCAGCCCGCCCTTCGGCGTGCTCGACCCGGCCACGGGCAAGACCGGCGGCTACCAGACTGCGCTGGCCGCCGACATCGCCAGGCGCCTGGGCGTGGCGCTGGAGACGGTGCCCGTGACCGCCTCCACGCGCGTGCAGTTCCTGCAGAGCGGCAAGGTCGACCTCTTGATCGCCAACATCCAGTGGACGCAGGAGCGCAGCGAGATCCTGTCGTTCGCGCCCACGCCCTACGACCTGATCGGCGGCGGCGCGCTGGTGGCCAAGGCCAGCAACATCAAGCGCTGGGAAGACCTGCGCGGCAAGGTGGCTTGCGTCTCGCAGGGCAGCAACTTCGCCAGGCCGCTGGCAGAAACCTACGGCGCCGTGGTCAAGGGCCTGCGCGGCATTCCCGAGTCGCTGCTCGCGCTCAAGGGCGGCACCTGCGCCGCGTCAGTCCACATCCAGCCCGCGCTGTACGAGAAGCTTACCGGCCCCAACGCGGCCGAGTGGAAGGACTTCGAACTCGGCACGCAAGACCAGTTGATTCCTTCGCCCACCGTGGTGTGGACGCGCCGCGGCGAGGCCGACACGCAGGCCTTCGTCGACAAGGCCATCCAGGACTGGCACCGCACGGGCTTCCTGCTCAAGCAGGCGCGCCAGTGGGGCGTGCCCGACACCTGGATCGCCGAGCGCCACCAGCGCGCGCTGAAGGGCCAGTTCGACCGCGCGCCGTTCGATTTCGCGGTGTATGGCGAGGCGCAGGCTGCGGCAGCCGCAGAGGGCAAGAAACAGTGAGCACATTGCTGGCCGCATTGCGCGAGGCACTGGGCAGCACCCATGTGCTGACCGGTGACGACGCCACCGGCTACCTGACCGACCAGCACCGCCGGCTGACCGGCCGCGCGCTGGCCGTGGTGCGCCCGGCCGACACGGCCCAGGTCGCGCAGGTGGTGCGCCTGTGCCGCCAGCACCGCACGCCCATCGTGCCGCAGGGCGGCAACACCGGCCTGATGGGCGCGGCCACGCCGGACGGCAGCGGCCGGGCCGTGCTGCTGTCGCTGGGCCGCTTGCAGCGCATCCGCGCCATCGACCGCGACAACGACACGCTGACCGTGGAGGCCGGCGCCGTGCTGGCAAACGTGCAGCAGGCCGCGCGCGAAGCCGGGCGCCTGTTCCCGCTGAGCCTGGGCTCGGAGGGCAGCTGCACCATCGGCGGCAACCTCTCCACCAACGCGGGCGGCACCCAGGTGCTGCGCTACGGCAACACGCGCGAGCTGGTGCTGGGGCTGGAGGTGGTCACGGCGGAGGGCGCGGTCTGGGACGGCCTGCGCGGCCTGCGCAAGGACAACACCGGCTACGCGCTGCGCGACCTGTACGTGGGCAGCGAGGGCACGCTGGGCATCATCACCGCGGCCACGCTCAAGCTGTACCCGCTGCCGCAGGCGCAGCACACCGCGCTGCTGGCCTTCGGCTGCATCCGCGACGCGGTGGCCTTCCTGAGCAGCGCGCGGGCCGGCTTCGGCGCCAGCCTCACGGCCTTCGAGCTGATGTCGGACACGGCCCTGGGCCTGATCGCGCAGCATGTGCCGGCGCAACCCTTGCCGCTGCCGCTGGACGCTCCGTGGTACGCGCTGGTCGAGCTGTCGGACAGCGAGGGCGAAGCCCACGCGCGCGAACGCTTCGAAGCCGTGGTCAGCCAGGCCTTCGAGGACGGCTTGGTCACGGACGCGGCCATCGCCGAAAGCCTGCCGCAGAGCGACGCCCTCTGGCGCCTGCGCGACGAGGCGCTGGGCCTGGCGCAGCAGCGCGATGGCCGCAACATCAAGCACGACGTGTCGGTGCCGATCTCGCGCATCCCGGACTTCCTGGCCGCCACCGCCGCCGCGCTGCAGGCGCGCTTTCCCGGCGTGCGGCCGGTCGCGTTCGGCCACCTGGGCGATGGCAACCTGCACTACAACGTCTCGCACGCGCCGAGCGCCACGCCGGCCGAGCTGTTCGCCGCAGAGGACGCCATCCACGAACTGGTGCACGACAGCGTGCATGCGCATGGCGGCTCCATCAGCGCCGAGCACGGCGTGGGCCAGACCAAGCGCGACCTGCTGCCCCGCTACAAGAGCGCGGTGGAGCTGGACCTCATGAGAAGGCTGAAGGCCGCGTTCGACCCGCTCGGGCTGCTCAACCCCGGCAAGGTGCTCGCGCCGCACACCGCAGAAGAAAGCACACCATGACGACCACCCCCATCCTGCTCTCGCAACGCGCGCAGCGCGTCAAGCTCTCGCCCAACGCCGCCGCCAGCCAGCGCGCCGCCGCCCTGGCCGCGCAGGGCCGCGACGTGATCGCACTGACCACGGGCGAGCCCGACTTCGACACGCCCGAGCCCATCCAGCAGGCCGCCATCGCGGCCATGGCGCGCGGCGAAACCAGGTACACACCGACGGCCGGCACAGCGGCCCTGCGCCGCGCGATCAGCGCCAAATACACACGCGAGAACGCGCTGGACTACCCCGCCGCGCAGATCGTCGTCAGCAACGGCGGCAAGCAGGTGATCTACAACGCGCTGGCCGCCACGCTGGACGCGGGCGACGAGGTCATCATCCCCGCGCCCTATTGGCCATCGTTCCCCGACATGGTGCTGGTCAACGACGGCCAGCCCGTGATCGTGCCCTGCGACATCGCCGTGGGCTTCAAGCTCACGCCGGCTGCGCTGGAGGCGGCCATCACGCCGCGCACGCGCTGGCTGGTGCTGAACACGCCGGGCAACCCCAGCGGCGCGCTGTACGACGCGGCCGAGCTCGCGGCGCTGGCAGCAGTGCTGCGCCGCCACCCGCAGGTGCTGGTACTGCTGGACGAGCTGTACGAGCACATCTGGTTCACGCCCGAGGCGCCTGCGCACTGGCTGCATGTCGCGCCGGACTTGAAGGAGCGCACGCTGCTGGTCAACGGCGCGTCCAAGACCTACGCCATGACCGGCTGGCGCATCGGCTGGGGCGCAGGCCCTGCCGCGTTGGTGCAGGCCATGGTCGTGATCCAGTCGCAGGCCTCTTCCGGCCCCAACTCCATCGCACAGGCGGCCGTGGCGTCGGCGCTGGAATCAGCGGACCAGCGCTTCGTGGGCGAGGCGCGCGCGGCCTATGCGCGGCGCGCGACGCTGGTGGTCAACGCCCTCAACACCGTGCCCGGCCTGAAGCTGCTGACGCCCGGCGGCTCGTTCTTCGCGTTCGTGCATTGCGGCGCGCTGCTGGGTTTGCAGCGGCCTGATGGACAGGTGATCCGCACCGATGCCGAGCTGACGGACTGGCTGCTCGAAGCCGAAGGCGTGGCGGCGGTGGATGGCGCGAGCTATGGCCTGTCGCCCTACTTCCGCATTTCCACGGCGGCCAGCGATGCGGTGCTGTCGGACGCGACGACACGCATCGCGCGCGCCGTAGCGGCGTTGCGGCCTGCGCACGTCACTGACGTGCGCACGTTGGAAGCCGAGGCCGCAGGATGACCACCGACACCCTGCTCGTGCAGGGCGTGGCGGCATTCAAGAACCTGGGCCTGAACTACGCCTTCGTGCTCGACGCCAGCGAGCGCCAGGCCTTCGTGCGCGGCCTGGGCGTGACCGTGCAGCTCGCGCTGCTGACCATCCCGGGCAGCCTGGCGGCCGGCGTGCTGCTGGCCGCGCTCATGACGTCCAGCCGCGCCTGGATCGCCGGCCCCGCGCGCGCCTTCGTCGAGGTCACGCGCAACACGCCCACGCTGGTGCAGCTGTACTGCGCCTTCCTCGTGCTCAACATGCTGATCACGCAGCAGCTGCGCGATTTCGGCGCCGGCAACAACCCGCTCACGCCCTTCGTGTGGGTGGTGATCGTGGTGTCGCTGCACAAGGGCGTGTTCCATGCCGAGGCGCTGCGCGCCGGCATCGAGGCCGTGCCCGGTACCACGCTGGAGGCCGCGCGCTCGCTGGGCTTCTCGCAGCGCCAGCTGCTGGCGCGCGTGCAGCTGCCGCTGGCCGTGCGCTTCGCGCTGCCCTCGCTGGTCAACAACCTCGTGGACCTCGTGAAGATGACGGCCGTGGCCTCGGCCATCGCGGTCGGCGACGTGACCTACGAGTCCATCATGATCTGGTCGCAACGCGACAACGTGCTGGAACTGCTGCTGCTGATCCTGATCTGGTTCGGCCTCTTGACCTGGCTCGTGAGCCGCGCCGGCCGCTGGCTAGAACACCGATGGAGGATGCCCGGCTATGGCCAATGAAGCCACCCTGCCCCGCGCCGCCGCGCCCTCTCGCGCCTTGGGCTTGCCCGCCGCGCTGCTGAACGCCGCGCGCAACCCCTGGCTGATCGCCGCCGCCGCGGCGCTGGCCGTGCTGGGGTACTGGAACGCCACGGGCAGCGCGCCCGCGGCCTTCACGCACCTGTGGCGCTGGATGCCGGCGCTGCTGCGCGGCCTGCTCGTGAACATCGAGATCAGCGTGCTGGCCGTGGCTATCGGCACCGTGGTCGGCCTGGTCGTGGGCGCGCTGTCGCTGTCGCCCCTGCCGGCCGTGCGCGTGCTCATGCGCTGCTACGTGCAGGTGTTCCGCAATGCGCCCATCCTGGTGCTGATCTACTTCACGACCTACGTGTTCCCGTTCGAGCTGAACATCGTGGCCTGGACCTTCCCGTTCCCCGACTGGGTGAAGGTGGTGCTGGGCCTGGCGCTGCCCACCAGCGCCAACGTGGCCGAGATCTTCCGCGGGGCGATCCAGTCCATCCCCAGCGCGCAATGGGAGGCGGCGCAGTCGCTGGCCTTCAAGCGCAGCCAGATCTTCCGGCTGGTGGTGCTGCCGCAGTGCGTGCGCCGCATGCTGCCGCCGTGGATGAACCTGTACGCCAGCATCACCATGAGCACTTCACTCGCCTCGCTGGTCGGCGTGCACGACGTGGTGGACACGGCGCAGATCGCCAGCAACACCGTGGCCCGCACCGACTTCACCATCCTCGTGTACTTCACGCTGCTGGTGCTGTTCTTCGCCTACTGCTACCCGATTGCCCGCGCCACCCGCGCGCTGGAGCGCCGCCATGAACGCCACTGAACCTTTCTCTCCTCCATCGCGGCCACTGCCGTGCAGCCGCCGCTGGTGCAGCTGGCCAACGTGCACCTGGCCTTCGGCGCCAACCAGGTGCTCCAGGG
Organism: Pseudorhodoferax sp. Leaf267; assembly: GCF_001422405.1. Classification (GTDB taxonomy): domain Bacteria; phylum Pseudomonadota; class Gammaproteobacteria; order Burkholderiales; family Burkholderiaceae_C; genus Pseudorhodoferax. Next base: position 121,246 of record NZ_LMMV01000023.1, on the reverse strand, counting down.
CATCGATGTCGAGGTGCGTCGCGGCCAGGCCGTGTCCATCATCGGTCCCTCGGGCTCCGGCAAGTCGACCATCCTGCGCTGCATCACGGGCTTGCTGCGGCCGCAGACCGGCTCCATCACCGTGGGCAGCACGCGCGTGGACCAGCTCAAGACCGAGGCCGAGCTGATCGCGCTGCGCAAGCGCGTGGGCTTCGTGTTCCAGCAGTACAACCTGTTCCCGCATCTGACGGTGCTGGAGAACCTGGTGATCGCGCCCACGCGCGTGGTGGGCCGTGACCGCGCCACGGCCGAGCGCGAGGCGCGCGCGCTGCTGGACAAGGTGCGCCTGGGCCACAAGGAGAAGGCCTACCCGGGCGAGCTGTCCGGCGGCCAGCAGCAGCGCGTGGCCATCGCCCGCGCGCTGGCCATGCAGCCCGAGCTGATCCTGTTCGACGAGGTCACCTCCGCGCTGGACCCGGAGACCGTGGGCGAGGTGCTGACCGTGATCCGCGACCTGGTGGAAGGCGGCATGACCTGCGTGCTGGTCACGCACGAAATGCGTTTTGCCAAAGAGGTGAGCGACGCCGTGTACTTCACCGAGGCCGGCCGCATCGTCGAGCACGGGCCGGCGCAGCAGATCTTCGGCGACCCGCAGAGCGAGCGCACGCGTGCGTTCCTGCAGCGCACGCTGGGCGATGGCGCGCGCACCCGGCCGGCGGCCTTGCCGGTGCTGCCGCCACGCGATACGCTGGTGTTCGACCGCCTGCGATTTGCCCTCTAGAACATCCAAGGAGAACCCCATGACCCAAGCCCCTACCGCCCTGCAATCCGAACGCCGCCAGGCGATTGACGAGACCCTGGCCGACGTGCGCCAGCTCGTGGCCGGCGGCCCGCCCGACCGCAGCGTTCTCGCCGCCATCACGGCGCGGCTGGAGCGCCTGGCCGCGCACGCCGATTGGTTCACGCGCGCCGACTTCCCGCCGCCAGCCGCAACGGAAGGCGTGGGCGCATCCACGCGCTACCGGCTCAATGCTGCCGATGGCGACGACGGCCTGGCCCTCTACCTGAACTCGATCAACCCCGGCAAGACCACCTGGCCGCACAACCACACGACCTGGGCCGTCATCGTGGCCGTGCAGGGCGAGGAAGAGAACCGCGTCTACGCGCGCACCGACGACGGCCGCAACCCCGACCATGCGCAGCTGGAAGTGGCGCGCGAGGTGACGGTGCGGCCCGGCACGCCCATCGCCTTTTTGCCCGACGACATCCACAGCATCCACGTGAAGGGCAGCGAGCCCACGCTGCACTTCCACCTGTACGGCCTGCCGCTGGAACGCCTGACGGACCGCATCGGCATCGAGCCCGAGACCGGCAAGGTGGTGCGCTACAACGCCTCGCAGCTCAAGCCCAGCGAGGAAGCCGCCGTATGACGCAGGCCCCGCCCATCGGCCCCGCCACGCGCCTGCTGCACGCCGGCACGCCGCCCCTGCGCGGCGGCTCCGGCCCCGTGAACGTGCCGGTGGTGCGCACCAGCACCGTGCGTTTCGCCGACACCGCCGCCTACGCCGACCACCACCACCGGCGCGTGGCCGGCGAGCGCGTGGCCTCGTACGGCCGGCACGGGCTGGACACGCACCGCGCGCTCGAAGACGCCGTCACCGCGCTGGAGGGCGGCCACCGCGCCTTCCTCACGCCCTCGGGCCTGTCCGCCATCACGCTGGTGCTGCTGGCCCTGCTCTCGCCCGGCGACCATGCGCTGGTGGCCGACAGCGTCTACTCGCCCGTGCGCCGCGTCGACGCCACGCTACTGCAGCGGCTGGGCATCACGCTCGAATACTTCTCGCCCTCGCAGGACGACCTGGTCGCGAAGATCCGCCCCAACACCAAACTCGTCTACCTGGAGTCGCCCAGCTCGCTGCTGTACGAGGTGCTGGACCTGCCGGCGCTGACGGCCGTGGCGCGCGCGCACGGCATCCCGGTGGCGACCGACAACACCTGGAGCGGCGGCTGGTTCTACAAGCCGCTGCAGCTCGGCGCCAACCTCTCCATCCAGGCAGCGACCAAGTACATCGCCGGGCATTCGGACGTGATGCAGGGCATCGTGGTGGCCGACTCGCCGGCGCTGGCCGCCAAGCTGTCCACCGCGTATGAAGCCCTGGGCCTGACCATCGGCGCCGACGACGCCTACCTGGCCCTGCGCGGCGTGCGCACGCTGCCGGTGCGCCTGGCGCAGCACCAGCGCCATGCGACCGAGGTTGCGCAGTGGCTGCACCGGCAGCCGCAGGTGGGCCGCGTGTTCTACCCCGCGTTGGCGGACGACCCGGGCCATGCGCTGTGGAAGCGGGACTTCACCGGTGCGAGCGGGCTCGTATCGTTCGTGCTGGAGGGCGCGGACCAGCAGCAGGCCGAGACCTTCATCGATGCGCTGCAGTTCTTCGGCATCGGGGCGTCGTGGGGTGGCTATGAGAGCCTGGCGCTGATCGCGGCGCCGGAGCGGCTGCGCGAGCACAGTGCATGGAACGGCACCGATCCGGTCGTGCGGCTGCATGTGGGGCTGGAGGACCCGCAGGACCTGATCGCGGACCTGGGGCAGGCGTTGGTGCGGGCGGAGAGCCAGAGTCAGTTGGCGGTGGCTGCGTAACGCAGACCCTCACCCCAACCCTCTCCCGCGCACGGGAGAGGGGCAAGAAGACCGAGCGCTTTCATTGGCCCGTCTCCCTCTCCCGGATGCGGGAGAGGGCCGGGGTGAGGGCTCCCCAGGGCCGAGCGCAGCGATGGCCCGCGCCCGACTCACCGCCCCATCCGCACCAGCCGCGCCGCCTCCTCATCCCGCGCCGCATCGATCTCGCGCAGCACGCCGCCCATGTCCACCGCTGCCGCGGTCTTCTCGAACCGCCCCGTCAGCACACTGTCCACCTGCAACAACCCCGCCTGGTACAGCCCCCAGATCTCCGGCCCATACGCCGTGCCCCGCAGCTCCGGCGCGAACCGCCCGAAGAAGTCCGCGAGGTTGCCCACATCCCGCAGCAGCATGCGTTGCGCGTGGTTGTTGCCGGCCGCGTCCACGGCCTGCGGCAGATCGATGATGACCGGGCCGTCGGCGGCCAGCAGGATGTTGAACTCCGACAGGTCGCCATGCACGACACCCGCGCACAGCATGCGCACGACCTCGGTCACCAGCGTGGCGTGGTGGCGGCGTGCGTCTTGCGGCGTGAAGTCCACGTCGTTCAGGCGCGGCGCGGCATCGCCGGCCGCGTCGGTCACCAGCTCCATCAGCAGCACGCCCTCGAAGAAGTTGTAGGGCCTGGGCACGCGCACGCCCGCATCGGCCAACCGGTACAGGGCGTCGACCTCGGCGCTCTGCCAGGCGGCCTCCTGCGCCTGCCGGCCGAACTTCGTACCCTTGGCCATGGCGCGGGCCTGGCGCGAGTTCTTCACCTTGCGGTTCTCGGTGTAGTCCACGGCCTGGCGGAAGCTGCGCTGCGTGGCCTCCTTGTAGACCTTGGCGCAGTGCGTGTGGTCGCCACTGCGCACCACGAACACCATGGCCTCCTTGCCGCTCATGAGCTGGCGCACCACGGTGTCGATCAGGCCCTCTTCGATGAGCGATTGCAGGCGGGCGGGCGGTTTCATGGGGGGCAGTCGAGAGCGGAGCGGCCCCCACTCTAACTGGCCTGCCCTGGCCGGCGTGGCGTGCGTGTCAGCCCGCCGCTTCCGCCTGCCGGAAGAATTCCAGAATCCCTTGCACATAGGTGGCGCGGTGGGCCTCGCCGGTCCACTGCGGCACCAGGCGCCCCCGCCGCGCCAACGCTGCCAGTTCCCGCGACGTCTCCGCCGGGTGGTGCACATCGTTGCCGGCCAGGACCAACAGCGGCGTCTGCGTCTCGCGCACGAACTGGCGCGACACGCTGAACACGAAGTCGTCACCGCCAAAGAGGTTGCGCTCCAGCGCCCGCAGATGCGCCTCGGGCACGCCCGGCAGCCACGGCCGCGCGTCGCGCGCCCAGGCCTCGAAGCTCTCGGGCCGCAGCAGCGCGTTTTCGGCTGTCCAGCCGATCGGCTGCTGCAGCACGGCCGACGCCACGCGCTGCGGCGCGCATTCCGCCAGCCTCAATGCGAACGACGCGCCGATGCACGCGCCCACCACGTGGAAGCGGGCTATGCCCAGCGCATCGAGCACACCCAGGTGGTCGGCCGCAAAGCTGTGCCAGCCGTCGTCGGGCCGCACGGGCGCACGCGACAGTCCGGCGTTGCGCTGGTCCAGCGCCACCACGCGGTGCGCGCGGGCCAGCTCGACCGTCGGATCGGGCCAGGGCCGCGGGCGGCCGTCGTGCGTGTGGCGCCACAGGCCGATGCGCGAGCGCAGGCCGCCCGGCGCGAGCAGCAGCACGGGCAGGCCCTGTGGCGCGTCGGGCCCGGGGGCGTAGGTCTCGTAATGGATGCTGGCACCCAGGGCGATGGTCGGCATGAAGGCTTCCTGCTGATGCGTCACTCAACGCGTGCGCCGATGCTCTTGAGCAGGGGCGGAAAGTAGGCCACGTCGGCGCGGAGCTGCTGCGCGAACGCCTGCGGCGTGCTGCCGACGGTCTCGAAGCCCTGGCGCCCCAGTTGCGCGCGAAAGGCCGGGTCGGCCAGTGCATCGGCCGCGGCCTGGTGCACGCGCTCGACCACATCGCTCGGTGTGCCGCCAGGCGCCAGCAGGCCGAACCAGCCGGTATCCAGCGTCAGCGCCACGCCGGCCTCGGCCAGCGTGGGCACCTCGGGCGTGATGGGGCTGCGCCGCCCCTGCAGCACGGCCAGCGCACGCAGCTTGCCCGACTGCACCTGCGCCAGGGCCGCCGGCAGGGCCACGATGGCCGCGTCGGTCTCGCCGCCCAGCAGGCCGACCACCGCAGGGCCGGCGCCCTTGTACGGCACATGCACCCAGTCGCCGCCCTGCGCGCGCTGCAGCTTGACCAGGGCCAGATGGTTCCCGTTGCCAAAGCCCGGCGTACCCACGCTGACCCCCGCGCCGCGCGCCTGGCGCACCAGCGCCGCCACGTCGGCGGCCGGCGCATCACTGCGCACGACGAGCGCCGCGGGCGTGCTGGCGATGATGCTCACGGGGGCGAAGCTGCGGATCGGGTCGTAGCGCACGCGGCCTTCGAACAGCGTGACGTTGGCCACGAGCGCGTTGCTGGTCAGCAGCAGCGCATGGCCGTCGGGCTTCTCGCCGGCCACGAGTTCATGCGCCAGGTTGCCGCCGGCACCGGCGCGGTTTTCCACCACGACGTTGGTGCCCAGCCGCTGGCCGAGTTCGCTGGCCAGGCCGCGGCCCAACACGTCCATGGCGCCGCCCGGCGCCAGCGGCAGCACGAGCCGCACGGGGCGGCCGCGCAAGTCGATGGCCTGCGCCGCGCCGGCCAGCCAGGGCGCTGCCACACAGGCAGCCGCACGCGCGAGCAGTGCGCGGCGGTACAGAGGCGTGATGCGCATCTCTCAGGCCTGCGGCAACAGGCGAATGCCCGTCGCCCCTTCCCGCTCCAGCTGCCCCACCAGGCCCAGTTCCCAATCCAGGTACTGTTGAAAGCCCGCATCACGCTGGGCCAGATCGGCATGGTGGTAGGGGCTGTACCAGTGGTCGTCGTCGCCCGTCAGCACGCCCTCGCCACCCTGTTCCACCGGCAGGCCGGCAGCAGCCCAGGCAGCCGTTCCGCCCGTGAGCGCGCGCACGTCGCGCCCGGTGCGCGCCGCCAGCTCGGCGGCCACGGTGCGGGCCAGCACGCCGTCGGGCGAGGTGACCAGCACGGCCTGCGCCACCGGCAGCTCGGCCACAAACGCGGGCAGGCGGTCCGGCACCGAGAACCGCGCGCCGGCGATGTGGCGCTTCTCGAACGCCGCGCGGCGCTCCACGTCGAACACCACGGCCTGGCCCGCCGCCAGCAGCGCCTGCGCCTGGACCGGCGCGATGGCCGCGGCCGCCGGGCGCGAGGCCAGCACCTGCACCGGCTCGGGGCCGGCCGCCAGCGTGGGCAAGCGCTGCGGCACGAACACGAAGACCTCGTAGCCGCCCAGCTGGGCCAGCCAGGCGCCCGTGGTCAGCGCACGCACGCCGTCCCAGTCGGCCAGCACGATACGCGCACCGCGCGCGGCGGCGTATTCGTCGGTGGCCTGCACCAGCTGCCCGCCGGGCGCCCAGCGCCAGCCCGGCAGGTGGCCGGCCTCGTGTTCCTCGCGCGTGCGCACGTCGAAGCGGTACAGCGTGCGGGCCTGCGCCTCGGCTTCGGCCTCGAAGCGCGCCAGATCCAGCGCGTCGATGCGCTGCACGCCGGCCCGCTTCGCCACGGCCTCGGCGCGCGCGCGGGCGGTCGCCAAGGTCTCGGCCGAGGGCTCCGGCAGCGCGGCCTGGCGGCCATGCGCCAGCGTGCGGCCGGTCAGCAGCCAGTCCATGGTGCCGTTGCGCAGCGAGGCGACCTGGTTCGGAATGCCGGCATCGATCAGCGTCTGCGCACCCACGATGCTGCGCGTGCGGCCGGCGCAGTTCACCACCACGAAGGTCTCGGGCCGCGGCGCGAGTTCGCCGATGCGGTAGACCAGCTCGGCACCCGGCAGGCTGTGCGCGAACGGCAGGCTGAAGTCGGCGAACTCCTCGGGCGTGCGGCTGTCCACCACCACGATGTCGTCGCCGCGCGCCACGCGTTCTGCCAGCTGTTCGGACGTGATCCAGGGCGTGTGCTTCTCGTGCTCGATGACTTCGCCGAAGGCCTTGCTGGGCACGTTGCTGCCACTGAAGATCTCGTAGCCCGCCGCCTCCCAGCCGTCGGTGCCGCCGGCCAGCACCGAGAGGTTGGTCCAGCCCAGGCGCGCCAGCTTGGCGGCGGCCTCGTGGGCCAGCGTCTCGTTGCCGTCGACCAGCACGGTGCGCGTGTTGCGGCGCGGCACCAGGCGGTCGATCAGCAATTCGAGGCGCCACAGCGGCGCGGGCGCGGCGAACAGGATGTGGCGGTGGGCGAACACGCCGGCCTCGCGCACGTCGAGCACGGCGATCTCCTCGCCATCGGCCAGCGCGGCCTTGAGCGCCTGCGGCGTGACGAGCGCATGGCGGATGGACTTGGGCGGGCCGAAGGTGCGGTACGTGCCGCCCTCCTTGCTCTCGAACACCACACGGCCGGGCAGGCGGTCCAGCGCCAGGCCGTAGAAGTGCAGCTGCAGGCCCTGTGCGTCGCCCACCAGTTCGATGGTGTGCACGTCGCTGGGCAGCAGCGTGACGGAGGCACCGGCCACCACGTCCACCGTGCGCAGGGCGGTCAGGGTGTGGCGCTGCGCATCGGCCGTGGCGTCGCGGCGGTAGAACACGTTGCGCTCGTTGCCGTGCACGCCGGCGATGATGGCCCAAGTCGTGTGGTCGTGCGGCGGCTGGGCCTTGCCGGGCAGGCCGGCCGACGCGTAGAGCGCGTAGCGGCCATCCAGGTCTTCGGCCAGGCGCCAGACCTGGGCCGGGTTGGCCTCGGACACGGGAAAGTGATCGAGCGGAAACAGCGCGCGCTGCAGGCCCAGCGCCTCCAGCGCCGAGGCCGTGGCGCGCAGCTGCTCGGGCGTGGCGCGTGTCGGCTCGGGGATCAGGCGGCGCGCGGTGGCGATGAAGGCCGCGACGGCGCGGGCGCGCTGGCTGGCGGTGTCGCTGCCGCTGAAGTCGAGGGAAACGTGGGTCTGGGTCATGGAAGAGGCCAAGCGGTGTGAACGGTGCGCCGAACGTAGCGCGCGCGACGGCCCGCGCCAACGAAGCAATTCGCGCTTGGATATCTGAAATGCGTCGTTCCTCGCGCGCGGCGTGCCGCCTAGATTGCGCAGCTGTTTCGCATCGAACGGCCCACTGCCATGACCCCTCGCACTTTTCTACGCACCCTCGCCGCCGGCCTCGCGCTCACGGCCCTGGCCCTGCCCGCGCTGCACGCCGCGCCCGACTTCCCGACCAAGCCCGTGCGCATCGTCGTGCCCGTGGCGCCCGGCGGCAGTGCCGACAAGCTCACGCGGCTGATCGCCGACAAGCTCACCGCGCTGTGGGGCCAGAACGTGGTGGTGGAGAACGTGGCCGGCGCCAGCGGCACCATCGGCGCGGCGCGCGTGGCCAAGGCCGCGCCCGACGGCTACACGCTGCTGCAACAGGGCGAGGGCCTCACGCTCAACAGCATCCTGTTCCAGGAGCTGCCCTACGGCGCGCAGAGCTTCGCGCCCATCATCAAGGCCGTGGTCAACCCGCAGATCCTGGTGGTGCACCCGGGCACGGGCCTGAACACGCTGGCCGACTACCTGGCCCGCGCCAAGGCCCAGCCCGACAGCATCAGCCTGGGGCTGCCCGGCAACGGCGGCGTGGCCCATGTGGCGCACGAGATGCTGGCGCAGGAGACCGGCGCCAAGGTCAACTACATCCCCTACGGCGGCGGCGGCCCGGCCACGCTGGACGTGCTGGCCGGCCACACCAACGCCACGCTGATCACGCTGGCCGCGGTGACCGACTACGTGCGCGCCGGCAAGCTGCGCGCGCTGGCCGTGACCACGGACTACCGCTCGCCGGCCCTGCCCGACGTGCCCACCATCGCCGAGGCGGGCGGCCCCGCGGGCTTCTCGGTGGAGAGCTGGCAGGGCTACTTCGCCCCGGCCGGCACGCCGCCCGAGGTGGTGCGCAAGATCAACCGCGACATCCAGGCCGTGCTGCAGGCGCCCGATGTGCGCAGCAAGCTACTGGAGCTCGGATTCGGCATCGCCGGCGGCACGCCCGAGGCGCTGGCGGCGAGCCTGCGGGCCGATCAGCCCAAGTACAGCCGGGCCATCAAGACAGCGGGGCTGACACTGCGCTGAGCGCGGCGCGGCCTTGCGGGCCGCGCATCAATCGCCCGCGCTTTCGGCATCGATCGCGCGGCGTCGGCGCGCTAGCATCGCGGACCCAACGCACCAGGAGTCCGCATGCTCAAGCTCTACATCGGCAACAAAAATTACTCGTCCTGGTCCATGCGGCCCTGGGTGCTGCTGACCCAGGCCGGCATCCCGTTCGAAGAAGTCATGGTCGGCTTCGACTCGTTCGACCCCGGTTCGCAGTTCAAGAATGCGCTGACCGGCATCACGCCCGTGGGCAAGGTGCCCGTGCTCGTGGACGGCGACCTGGCCGTGTGGGACACGCTGGCGATCGCCGAATACGCGGCCGAGCGATTCCCCGACAGGCAGCTGTGGCCCACAGATGCCAAGGCCCGCGCCCGCGCGCGCAGCATCTGTGCCGAGATGCATGCGGGCTTCGGCGCGCTGCGTTCGAACTGCCCCATGAACATCGAGGCCCGCCTGCCCGAGACCGGCCAGCTGATCTGGCGCGACAAACCCGGTGTGCGCGCCGACGTGGCGCGCCTGGTGGCGATGTGGGAGGAATTGCTGGCCGCGCACGGCGGCCCGATGCTGTTCGGCGCCTTCAGCATCGCCGACGCCTACTACGCGCCCGTCTGCATGCGCCTGCTGACCTACGCGCTGCCGCTGCCGCCTGCGATCGCGGCCTACGTGGACCGCGTGCGCGAACTGCCGGGCGTGCAGCGCTGGATCGAGGGCGCTCTGGCGGAGAAGGCGTTCCTCGATTTCGAGGAGCCGTATCGGCTGGGGCGCTGAAGCTCAGCGCAGCCACACCTGCGTCGGCACGGCTCGGGGTGTCGTGGTCCCATCGCCGAGCTGGTACCGGTCATTGCCGCCCCAGGTCCATACACTGCCATCGGTCTTCAAGGCGATGCTGTGGAAGGCGCCGGCCGCCACCTTGGTGAAGCCCGTGCCCACGTTCACAGCCACGGCCGTGTTGTTCAGCGTGCCGTCACCGACCTGGCCCGCATTGTTGAAGCCCCAGGTCCACAACCCACCATCGGTCTTCACGGCCAGCGTGTGGCTAGCAGACGTGGCGACCTCGCGCACGCCGGTGGTCAACAGCACGGGATTGGGGTGGGCGCCATCGGGCAAGCCCAACGCCCCCCAGGAAGAGGCGCCCCAGCCGTACAGGTTGCCGTCTGCGGCCACGCCATAGGCAGGCGAGAACATCGCCGTCACGGTGCTTACGTATCCAGTGCCGACCTGCTTGGGCACGGCGCTGGGCAGCGTCGTCCCGTCGCCGAACTGGCCATAGGCATTGGTGCCCCAGGCCCACAATGCCCCGTCTGTCTTGACGCCGAACGAGTGCTGCCTGCCAGCAGACACCTCGGCAAACCCGCTACCGATCTGCACCAGGCTGGTCCGTTCCTGGGTCGTGCCGTCTCCCAGCTGGCCGAAGTCGTTCAAGCCCATGGCCCAGAGCGTGCCCCCTTCCTGGATGGCCAGCAGATGGCTGTCGATGGCGATCCTGGTGAACACCATGCCGGGCGGCGATATCTGAACGGGAACGGTCGCATTGGTTCGGGCGGGTCCCCACGCCCAGAGGCTGCCGTCGGGCTTGAGCGCGGCGTAGTAATACTGGCCGACCGCCACCGCGCTGAAGCCCTGGCCAATCTGGCGCGGCTTGTCCAGATTCATGTAGGGAAACGCCTGGTATTGGTCGCCCCAGACCCACAGGGAGCCATCGGCCTTGACCGCCATGGAGATGTAGCCATTGGCCGAAATGGCCACGACCCCCGGCTCCTCGCGCGCGGTGACCTTGATGGCGTAGGACGCGCCATCGGCTGTCAACACCAGCGCCAGCACGCCTGCTTGCGACGGCGTGCAGCTCAGGTCGATCCCGCCGGCGAACGGCTGGGTCGAGCTCGCGCCACAGCTTTCGCCTTGCAGTGATGACGCGCGCGCGAAATCGCCGCGCGCGGTGCAGGTCAGCCTGGAGGTTGCGAAGGCGGGCGTGCACGACACCGCCGAGGTGCCGCGTTCGGGAAAGGGCTGGACCTGCGCACTCGCCCGGGCCTGCACCGCCCCGCCTGCACTGACCTGAACGGCCTTGGCGCCCTCGGACTGGGGCAGGCAGCGGTAACTGCGCTGGCTCGACGTCGCCTCTGCCTGCTCGACGAAGGGCGTGCAGTCCTGCGCCTCGATCTGCAGCGACGAGGTCAGCCCGCTGCCCGTGACCACGCAGGTCAACGCTTCTGTCATGGCCGGGGTATTGCACTGCACCGCACGGATGCTGAGCCCCTGGACCACCGGCGCAGGGCCCGCCGCATCACCGCCACCACCACCACCGCCACAACCGGCCACTGCCAAAGCAATGCCGAAAGCCCACCACCAACGCGCCATCCCTCAACCCCTCCTGTGATGCGTTGCAGTACGTCGATGGACGCCTCAATGCAACATCATGTAACCGGGATTATTTGCGCGCACAACGAGGATGGGGCATCAACGCGCGCAGTTTTTTGCGTCGCGGGAACGACCGCGAACCCACAACGCAAAGAGAGCCCCAAGGCTCTCTTTTTTGACCAGGTCCGCCGCAGGCGAACGTCAGCCACACGTCACAGCTTGAACGCCACCACGTCCTGCCGCTGCTCGCCCAGGCCGTCGATCCCCAGCGTCATCACGTCGCCCTTCTTGAGGAAGATGGCAGCGGGCTTCTTGCCCATGCCCACGCCGGGCGGGGTGCCGGTGGTGATGATGTCGCCCGGCATCAGCGTGTTGAGCTGGCTCACGTAAGCCACGAGCTTGGCCACGCCGAAGATCATGGTCTTGGTGTTGCCGGTCTGCATGCGCTCGCCGTTCACGTCCAGCCACATGCCCAGCTTCTGCGCGTTGGGCACTTCGTCGCGCGTGACCAGCCAGGGGCCGATGGGGCCGAAGGTGTCGAAGCCCTTGCCCTTGTCCCAGGTCAGGCCGTGTTCGAGCTGCCAGGCGCGTTCGCTCACGTCGTTGATGACAACATAGCCGGCCACATAGTTGAGCGCGTCCTTCTGCGAGACGCAGCGCGCGCGCGTGCCGATGACGACGCCGAGCTCCACTTCCCAGTCGCTCTTGACAGAGTTCTTGGGCAGCATCACCGGGTCGTTCGGGCCCTGGATGCAGCTGTTGGCCTTGGTGAACACCACGGGCTCGGCCGGGATGGGCATGTTGGATTCGGCCGCATGGTCGGCGTAGTTCAGGCCGATGGCGATGAACTTCTGCGTGCCCGACACCGGTGTGCCCAAACGCGGCTTGCCGCGCACCAGCGGCAGCTTGTCGGCCTTGACCTTCGCGATCTTGGCCAGGGCTGCATCGCCGAGCTGGGCCGGGCCGATGTCGGGCACGACGGACGAGAGGTCGCGCAGCTGGCCGTTGGCGTCGATGAGGCCGGGCTTCTCCTTGCCGGGGTTGCCGTAGCGGACGAGTTTCATGTGTTGCCTTCCTTTTCTCTTCTCTGTAAACAAAGCTTTCCGGAGCGCCCGCATCCTACGCGGGCTGCACTGAACACTTCCGGTGGCCGCGGAACGGGCTCTGACCGGCCGCTGGCGGTGCCCCCGCAAGGGGGTTGGCGAAGCGCGCAGCGCGGAGACTGGGGTGGGTCAATAAGTACTTCGGCCGCCCGACAGGTCGAACACCGCGCCCGTGGTGAAGGAGCAATCCTCCGTGCACAGCCAGCTGACCATGGCCGCGACCTCTTCGACTGTACCGAAGCGCGCCATGGGGATCTTGGACAGCATGAAGGCGATGTGCTCGGGCGTCATCTGGTCGAAGATCGGCGTCTTCACGGCTGCGGGGGTGATGCAGTTGACGCGGATGCCGGTGTCGGCCAGCTCCTTGCCCAGCGACTTGGTCAGGCCTATCACGGCCGCCTTGCTGGCGCTGTAGGCGCTGGCGTTGGGGTTGCCGTCCTTGCCGGCGACGGACGCGATGTTGACGATGCGGCCGTAGTTCCTGGCGCGCATCAGCGGCACGATCTCGCGGCAGCAGTGGAACAGGCCGTTCAGGTTGACCTGCTGCACACGCGCCCATTCCTCGGGCGGGTAGTCCCACAGCTTCACGTTGGGGCCGGTGATGCCGGCGCTGTTGACGAGGATGTCCACGGCCGCGTGGCGCGCAGCCGTCTCGCGCGCGCCGGCCGCCACGCTGGCGTGCGCGGCCACGTCGACCTGCACCGTATCAACGCCAGCACCGAGTACAGCCTGCGCCTTGGCGAGTGCCTCGGCGTTCTGGTCCCACAGCGTGACGCTGGCGCCCGAGGCCAGCATGCGTTGCGCGATGCCGTAGCCCAGGCCCACGGCGCCGCCCGTGATAACGGCGTGGCGGCCCTTCAGGTCGAGCTGATTCATATCGTCATGCCGCCGTCGACGGAGAAGATCTGGCCCGTGGCGAACACCGATTCGTCGCTGGCCAGGTAGACCACGATGGGCACGATCTCGGCCGCCTGCGCCAGGCGCCCCATGGGCTGGCGCGCGACGAAGGCCTTGCGTGCCTCGGCCGGGTCGGCATAGGCGTTGATGCGCTCGCCCAGCGAGGGCGTGTCCACGGTGCCGGGCGCGATCGCATTGCAGCGGATGCCCTTGGCCACGTAGTCGGCGGCCACGCTCTTGGTCAGGCCCACCACCGCCGCCTTGCTGGTGCCGTAGACGCAGCGGTTGGGCAGGCCCTTCAGGCTGCTGCACACGCTGGCCATGTTGATGATGCTGCCCTTGCCCTGGCCGCCCTGGCCGTCGTCATTGGCCAGCATGCGCGGCAGCGCGGCCTGGATGGCCCAGAACTGCGCGCGCACGTTGAGGTTCAGCGCGAACTCCAGGTCGTCGTCGCTGGCGTCCAGGATGCTGCCGTTGTGCACCACGCCCGCGCAGTTGAACAGCACGTCGATGGCTGGCATGCCGGCGATGACGGCCGTGATGGCGGTCTTGTCCAGCACGTCCAGCCGCTTGGCGTGCACGCGTGCCTGGTTTGCATAGGCAGCCTGCAGCAGCTCGTGGTTCACATCGGTGGCCCAGACCTCGGCGCCCTCGCGCGCCAGTGCCTCCACCGCCGCGCGGCCTATGCCCTGGCCGGCGGCGGTCACCAGCACTCTCTTGCCCTGCAGTCGCATCGCATCTCCTTGTGTTTGAGGGTTTCGCCGGATGGGTGCTCTCCGGAAGCTGTGGAATTATCAATTGGTCAGACCACTTGGCCAATTCAGTACAAGCCCTAAGAACGCCGTGCCGCTGCAGTCCATCGCCCCGCAACGCCTGTACCGCCAGATCGCGGACCAGCTGCGTGCCCTGATCGCGCAGGGCGAGTTCGCCGTGGGCGCGCGACTGCCGGCCGAGCGCGAGCTGGCGCAGCAGCTGGGCGTGAGCCGCCCCTCGGTGCGCGAGGCGCTGATCGCGCTGGAGGTGGAGGGCTGGGTCGAGGTGCGCACCGGCTCGGGTGTCTACGTGCTGGAGCGCGAACGCCGCGCGGCCGCGCCCGTGGCCGAAGCCGAATGGGGCCCGCTCGAGCTGATCCGCGCACGCCGCGTGGTCGAGGGCGAGACCGCCGCCATCGCCGCCCAGCAGCGCAAGCGCGTGCACCTGGATGCCATGGCCCGCGCGATCGAGGACATGCGCGAGATGGCCGCGCGCAAGGTCATGCCGCTGGAGGGCGACCGCGCGTTCCACCTGGCCATCGCGCAGGCCTGCGACAACCAGGTGCTGACCGAGACCGTGCAGGGCTTCTGGGACTCGCGCCGCGGCCCCATCTTCACGCGGCTGGGCGGCTACTTCGAGACCGTCACGTCCTGGCGCATGGCGATCGCCGAGCACGAGGCCATCCGCGAGGCGATCGCCGCGCGCGACGCCGCCGCCGCGCGCACCGCCATGCACACCCACATGGACAAGTCGCACCAACGCTTTTCCGCCAGCTGGGCGCGCGCCCAGAAACCCTGATCCACCACCCACCGAGGAGACACACGATGCACAGCTTCAAGCGGCATACCCTGAAGACCCTGGCGCTCGCCGCCACCCTGGCCTGCACGCTGGGCGCCAGCGGCCTGGCCCAGGCCCAGACCAAGCTCAAATGGGCCCACGTCTACGAGACCTCCGAGCCCTTCCACAAGTACTCGGTGTGGGCCGGCGAGGAGATCAAGAAGCGCACCAACGGCAAGTACGAGATCACCGTGTTCCCGGCCTCCACGCTGGGCAAGGAGGCCGACATCAACCAGGGCCTGACGCTGGGCACGGTGGACATCGTGCTGACCGGCGCCAGCTTCGCGGGCCGCAGCTACACGCCGCTGTCGATCAGCTACTTCCCGTTCATCTTCCGCGACGCCGAGCACCAGTTGAAATACGCCACCAGCGACGTGTTCAAGGAACTCGCCAAGGGCTACGACGACAAGACCGGCAACCACATCACCGCGCTCAGCTACTACGGCGCGCGCCATGTGACCAGCAGTGCGGCCAAGCCGGTGAGCAAGCCCGAGGACATGAAGGGGCTGAAGATCCGCGTGCCCGATGCGCCGGCCTACCTGGCCTTCCCGCGCGCGCTCGGCGCCAATGCCACGCCCATCGCGTTCGCCGAGGTCTACCTGGCGCTGCAGAACAACACCGTGGACGCGCAGGAAAACCCGCTGCCCACCATCGAGGCCAAGAAGTTCTACGAGGTGCAGAAGAACATCTCGCTGACCGGCCACATCGTCGACTCGCTGCTGACGGTGGTCTCGGGCACTTTGTGGAACAAGCTCAGCGCGGACGAGAAGAAGATCTTCGGCGACGTGATGGTGGAGGCCGCGGACAAAACGGGCCGCGACATCATCGCCTCCGAGGCACGCCTGGTGGATGAGTTCAAGAAGCGCGGCAACAACGTGATCACGGTCGACAAGAACGCCTTCCGCGAGGCCGTGCTGAAGAACACCAAGCCCACCGACCACGGCTACCGCCAGCAGGACTACGACCGCATCACCGCCATCAAGTAACGCCCGCCAGCGCCCGCAGCACGCGGGCGCCGTCGTTGGAGACAGCATGCAAGAACAAAAGATCATCGATGACGAAGGCAACTTCCACGTGGAAGACGAGGAGGTGGACCTGTCGGGCACCATCGCCGAAGGCTGGGCCGCGCTGGCCCTGTTCTGGCTGCTCGGCGCCACCGTGCTCTACCAGTTCATCACGCGCTATGTGCTGAACGATTCGGCCGCGTGGACCGAGGAGGTGGCGCGCTACATGCTCATCGGCGTGGTGTTCATCGGCGCGGCCATCGGCGTGCACAAGAACAACCACATCCAGGTCGACTTCTTCTACCGCCACATGCCGGCCGCCATGGGCCGGTGGCTGTCGCGGATCGTCGACGTGGTGCGCATCGCCTTCTTCGTGGCCGCCGCGGTGATGACGGTGCAGATGATGCTCAAGATCGGCGCCATGACGCGCATGACGGTCATCGACGCGCCCATGAACATCGTCTACGGCGTGTGCTGCATCGGCTTCCTGGCCATGGCCTGGCGCTCGGTGCAGGTCGCACGCGCCCACTGGGCGCGCGGCTACAGCGTGCTCGAGCGCCCCGAATCCACCATGCAGGACCACTGAACCGCCATGCTGAAAATCCTGTTCCTGTTTTTCATGGCCGGCGGCATTCCGGTGGCCATCGCCATGGCCGGCGCCTCGCTGGTCTACATCCTGATCACCGGCAACCTGCCGCCCTTCGTGGTGGTGCACCGCATGGTCAGCGGCATCGACAGCTTTCCGCTGCTGGCCGTGCCCTTCTTCATCCTGGCCGGCAACCTGATGAACAACGCCGGCATCACCACGCGCATCTACAACTTTGCGCTGGCGCTGGTGGGCTGGCTCAAGGGCGGGCTGGGCCACGTGAACATCGTGGGCTCGGTGGTGTTCGCCGGCATGAGCGGCACGGCCATTGCCGATGCCGCAGGCCTGGGCACCATCGAGATCAAGGCCATGAAGGAGCATGGCTACAGCACCGAGTTCGCGGTGGGCGTCACGGCCGCGTCGGCCACGCTGGGGCCCATCATCCCGCCCAGCCTGCCGTTCGTGATCTACGGGATGATGGGCAACGTGTCCATCGGCGCGCTGTTCCTCGCGGGGCTGATGCCGGGCCTGCTCATGACTATCCTGATGATGCTCACGGTGGCCTACTACGCGCACAAGAACGGCTGGGGCAGCGACACCAAGTTCTCGGCGCCGCGGCTGATCAAGGCGCTGTCGGAACTGGCGGTCGTGGTCGGCTGGCCGCTGGGCCTGTGGCTGCTGGTCAGCAAGTTCGACCTGCCGGCCCAGCCCACGGTGTTCGCGGGCCTGGCCTCGCTGTTCGTGCTGGACAAGATCTTCAGGTTCGAGGCGCTGCTGCCCATCATGACGCCCGTGTTGCTGATCGGCGGCATGAGCACCGGCCTGTTCACGCCCACCGAGGGCGCCATCGCCGCCTGCCTGTGGGCCATGATTTTGGGCTTTGCCTGGTACCGCACGCTCAAGTGGAAGATGTTCCTCAAGGTCTGCCTGGACACCATCGAGACCACCTCCACCGTGCTGTTCATCGTGGCGGCGGCGTCCATCTTCGGCTGGATGCTGACGGCCACCGGTGTCACCACCGACATCGCGGCCTGGGTGCTGGGCTTCACCCGGGAGGCCTGGGTGTTCCTGCTGCTGGCCAACCTGTTGATGCTGTTCGTCGGCTGCTTCCTGGAACCCACGGCGGCCATCACCATCCTCGTGCCCATCCTCTTGCCGATCGCGCTGCAGCTGGGCATCGACCCGGTGCACTTCGGCCTGGTGATGGTGCTGAATTTGATGATCGGCCTGCTGCACCCACCCATGGGGCTGGTGCTGTTCGTGCTGGCGCGGGTGGCGGGCCTCTCCTTCGAGCGCACGACCATGGCCATCCTGCCCTGGCTGGTGCCCCTGCTGCTGAGCCTGGCCATCATCACCTACGTGCCCTCGCTGGTGCTGTGGCTGCCCAAGATGTTCTTCTAACCCCCCGATTCCCTTGCCCGAAAGAGGCCCCACGATGACCCCCTTTATTCGATTGCATCCCGACGACGACGTGGTGATCGCGCGCAGCCAGCTGGTCGGCGGCGCCACCGTCGAGAACTTCACCGTGCGCGGCCTGATCCCGGCCGGCCACAAGGTCGCCTCGCACGACATCGCGCAGGGCGCGCCCGTGCGCCGCTACAACCAGATCATCGGCTTCGCGAGCCGGCCCATCGCCCAGGGCGAGCACGTGCACACGCAGAACCTGGACATGGGGCCGGACAAGGGCGACTTCGCACGCGACTACGCCTTCGGTGCCGACGTGAAGCCGGCCCCCGCGAAGCGCGAGGCCATCTTCATGGGCATCAAGCGCGCCGACGGCCGCGTGGCCACGCGCAACTACATCGGCGTGCTGACCAGCGTGAACTGCTCGGCGACGGCCGCGCGCGCCATTGCCGACCACTTCTCGCGCCGCAGCAACCCACAGGCACTGGCCGCATTCCCGAACGTGGACGGCGTGGTCGCGCTCACGCACGGCACGGGCTGCGGCATGGACACGCAGGGCATGGGCATGCAGATCCTGGAGCGCACGCTGACGGGCTATGCCACGCACCCCAACTTCGCCGGCGTGCTGGTCGTGGGCCTGGGCTGCGAGGCGAACCAGATCAACGCCTGGCTGGCCACCGGCCACCTGGCCGAGGGCGAGAACTTCCGCACCTTCAACATCCAGGACACGGGCGGCACGCGCAAGACCGTGGACAAGGGCATCGCGCTGATCAACGAAATGCTGCCGCGCGCCAACGCCGTGTGGCGCGAGCCTTGCAGCGCGGCGCACATCACCATCGGCCTGCAGTGCGGCGGCTCGGACGGCTACTCGGGCATCAGCGCCAACCCGGCGCTGGGCGCGGCGGTGGACATCCTGGTCGCGCACGGCGGCACGGCCATCCTCTCCGAGACGCCCGAGGTCTACGGCGCCGAGCATCTGCTGACCCGCCGCGCCGTGCGCCGCGAGGTGGGTGAGAAGCTCGTGGAGCGCATCCACTGGTGGGAGCGCTACACCGAGATCAACGAAGGCGAGATGAACAACAACCCCTCGCCCGGCAACAAGGCGGGCGGGCTGACGACCATCCTGGAGAAGTCGCTGGGTGCGGTGGCCAAGGGCGGCACCAGCAACCTGGAGGCGGTCTACGAGTACGCCGAGCCGGTCACGGCGCACGGCTTCGTCTACATGGACACGCCGGGCTACGACCCGGTGAGCGCGACGGGCCAGGTGGCGGGCGGCGCGAACATGATCTGCTTCACCACCGGCCGCGGCTCGGCCTATGGCTGCGCACCGTCGCCCTCGCTCAAGCTGGCCACCAACAGCGTGCTGTGGCAGCGCCAGGAAGAAGACATGGACATCAACTGCGGCGAGAT
The DNA here is from genome assembly GCF_001422405.1 of Pseudorhodoferax sp. Leaf267. Classification (GTDB taxonomy): domain Bacteria; phylum Pseudomonadota; class Gammaproteobacteria; order Burkholderiales; family Burkholderiaceae_C; genus Pseudorhodoferax. Next base: position 102,056 of record NZ_LMMV01000023.1, on the reverse strand, counting down.
CGTGGACGGCAAGGCCAGCATCCAGGAGATGGGCGAGCGCATCTTCCAGCTGGTACTGGCCACGGCGTCGGGCGAGCAGAGCAAGAGCGAGAAGCACGGGTATGGGCAGAACGAGTTCGTGCCTTGGCAGGTCGGCGCGGTGATGTGAGGACGATGCCATGAGCAAAACCATTTCCCCGGAACTGCTGACCGCGCAGGTCGCCAGGGTCATCGCCGCGGCCGGCAGCACCGAGGCCGAAGCGCAGAAGGTCGCGTCCAACCTCGTGCTCGCCAACCTCAGCGGCCACGACTCGCATGGCGTGGGCATGGTGCCGCGCTATGTCGATGCCGTGCTCGAAGGCGGCTTGAAGCCCAACACAGGGGCGAAAGCCACGCTGGACATCGGCACCATGCTCGCGCTGGACGGCCAGCGCGGCTACGGCCAGGTGGTCGGCGAGCAGGCCATGCAGCTGGGAATCGAGCGCGCGCAGGCGCACGGCAGCTGCATCATGACGGTGGGCAACAGCCACCACCTGGGCCGCATCGGCCACTTTGCCGAGATGGCGGTGGCCCAGGGCCTGGTGTCCATGCATTTCGTCAATGTGCTGTCGCGCCCCGTGGTCGCACCCTTCGGCGGCGGCGACGGGCGCTTCGGCACCAACCCCTGTTGCATCGGCGTGCCGCTGCAAGGCCAGGAGCCCTTCATCCTCGACTTCGCCACCAGCCGCCAGGCCCAAGGCAAGATGCGCGTGGCGCACAACAAGGGCGAGCGCGTGCCGCCGGGCACCTTGATCGACGAGCATGGCCGCCCCACCACCGACCCCGGCGTGGTCGTCGTGCCGCAGAGCAACGGCCTGTTCGGCGCCTTGATGACCTTCGGCGAGCACAAGGGCTACGGCATGGCAGTCGCCTGCGAACTGCTGGGCGGCGCGCTGAGCGGCGGCGGCACCTGGCACCGGCCGGCCGACCAGGCGCGCACGGTGCTGAACGGCATGCTGACGGTGCTGATCGACCCGGCCAGGCTGGGCACGCAGGCCCGCTTCGAGCAGGAGGCCGTTGCCTTCATCGACTGGCTGCGCCAGGGGCCGCCCGGCGAGGGCTACGACAAGGTGCTGGTCGCCGGCGAACCCGAGCGCGCCTACCGCACAGCGCGCGCGGCGGCAGGCATCGTCGTGGACGATCAGACCTGGGCGGAGATCGTCGAGGCAGGCGCCAAGGTCGGCTGTGTGGTCGGGGTCTGAGTCGCCTGGAGGCGCGCACCGCCATCTACAGCGACCACGCGCCCGGCATGCCCGAGTAGGATCGAGTGCCTAAAAGTCACGGAGCCGCCCATGCGAACCACACATCAACTGAGCGTCACCCTGCCGAAGGAGATGGCGGACGCGGTCAAGGCGAAGGTGTCAACAGGCGAGTACGCGTCTGAAAGCGAAGTCATCCGCGATGGCCTGCGCGCATTGATGGCCCGTGACCGGGCTGTGGAGGGCTGGCTACACGGCACGGTTGGCCCCGCGTACGACGCCCTGCAAGCCGATCCGTCCCGCGCCCGCACCGTGGGGCAGGTCCAAGCCAGATTGGCCGACGAGCACGCCGCGATGAAATGAACTACCGGGTGGTTTTCTCTGCAGACGCAGAAGAACAACTCGTTGCGCTGTACCGCTACATCGCCGCTGCGGCTTCGCCCAGCGTCGCCCCTGGATACACGCAGGCCATCATCCAATACTGCGAGAGCCTGCAAACCTTCCCTCAGCGGGGCACCCGGCGAGACGACATCCGCCCTGGCTTGCGCACGACCAACTACCGCAGGCGCACCGTCATCGCGTTTGCAGTCGACGACGATGTGGTCTCCGTCATCGGAATCTTCTACGGCGGCCAGGACTACGAGTCGCTGCTGCGCGACGACTCGCAGCCCGGCTGATCATCCAGGAGCGTCACTGCGGGTCGAAGCCAAGCGCCGTCGGTGCTTGTCCCAACCCTCAGCCCGCCGCGCCCCGCGGCACCAGCCGCACCGGCTTCTCCGCCCGCGCCCGCAACTGGCCGCAGCCGCCATCGATGTCCTGCCCCGCCGAGTCGCGCAGCTTGGTCAGCACGCCGCGCTGGTGCAGCGCGCGCGCCATGGCCTTGGCCTTGTCCCAGGCCGGCCGCTGGAACGCGAGTCCCGGGACGGTGTTGTACGGGATCATGTTCAGCAGCGCGTACTTGCCCTTCAGCAGGCGCACGATGCCGTCGATCTCGTCCTCGCCGTCGTTCACACCGTCCAGCAGCGTCCACTGGTACTGGATCGGGTAGCCGGTGGCCCGCGCATAGCGCTCGCCCGCGTCGACCAGCTCTTCGGGCGCGAGCCTGGGCGCACGCGGCAGCAGTTGCTCGCGCAGTGCGCGCTTGCTGGTGTGCAGCGACAGGGCCAGCGCGGGCTTCACCGGGCCCAGCGGCAGCCGCTCGAACACGCGCGGGTCGCCCACGGTGGAGAACACCAGGTTCTTGTGGCCGATGTTGCCGTGCAGGCCCAGCACTTCGATGGCCTCCATCACCTGGTCGAGGTTGTGCGCCGGCTCGCCCATGCCCATGAAGACGACCTTCTTCACCGGCCGCAGCGCGCGCGCCAGCGCGACCTGGCCCACGATCTCGGCGCTGCTGACCTGGCGCACCAGGCCTTCGCGGCCGGTCATGCAGAACTGGCAGCCTACCGCGCAGCCGACTTGCGAGGACACGCACAGGCCGTCGCGCGGCAGCAGCACGCTTTCGATGGACTGGCCGTCCTGCAGGCCGACCAGCAGGCGGGCCGAGCCGTCCTCGGCCGGGTGCTGCGACTGCAGCGTCGCCAGCGCGGCCAGGTCGCGCGTCAGCTGTGGCAGGTCCGCGCGCACGCGCTGCGGAAAGAAGTCGTCGTGCCAGCGCCGTGCGCCGTCGATCAGCGGGCGGCCCTGGGCCCACTGGCGCAGCACGCGGCCCTCGTGCAGCGGCAGCGCGCCCAGCGCGCGCAGGCGTTGACGCAGTTCGGTGAGGGTCATCTTTGCGCGGGCGGACAGGTGGCGGTGGCGGGGCGCGGATTGTCGCCGCAGGCGCGCAAGGCGCCAGCGGGAGCCAACGAGGGGCCGACGTGGTGCACGGCTTCTTCGGGCGCTGCGGCCCGCAGGGCAGCCGCACCGGGACGGCAGGCGGCAGCCGGACGTGGCCTGCGCCAGCACCAGCACCACGCGGGAGCAGCTACGCTACGGCGTGGGCGTGACGCACAAGTTCTGTGTCACGCCGGCCACGAGAACTTCGGTGGCCGCTTTTCCAGGAAGTCGTTGACCGCACGCTTGTGCTCGGGCGAGCCCATGGCCAGCGCCTGCGCGTCGGCCTCCAGGCTCAGCGCCAGGGCCAGGTCGCCGGTGGACGCGGTCGTGCGCTTGATCAGGCTGACCGCCATGGCCGAGGCGCCTTCGAAGCTCCGGGCCAGCGCCAGTGCGCGCGGCAGCAAGGCTTCGGGCGCGTGCACTTCCATCGCGATGCCCAGGCGCAGGGCCTCGTCGGCGTTCACCTCGCGCGCCGACAGCATGAGCTCGCGCGCGCGCTGCGGGCCGACGATGCGCGGCAGTGTGTAGAAGATGCCGCAGTCGGGCACCAGGCCGACCTTGAGGAACGACACGCACATGCGCGCGCGCGACGTGGCCAGCACGAAGTCGCCGGCCAGCGCCAGGCCGAAGCCGGCGCCGAAGGCCGCGCCGTCCACCGCGCAGATCACGGGCTTGTCCAGGCTCAGCAGGTCGCGCAGCCAGCTGTGCAGCAGGTGCAGGCGGTCGCGCCAGCCGGCGTTGTCCAGGCCCGCGCTGGCGATATTGCGCAGGTCGCCGCCGGAGCAGAAGTGGCCGTTGGCGCCGGTGATGACCAGCGCGCGGATGGCCGGGTCGGTGCGCACGCGCTCGACGGCCTGGGCGACCTCGACACGCATGTCGGGGCCGATGGCGTTGCGCGTGGCGGCGTCGTCCAGGGTGAGGACGGCGGTGGCGCCTTGCAGGTCGAAGCGGGTCAGGGGCATGGTGGTGTCTTTCGATGAGTCATTGCGGTGGGGGGGGTGACGGAGGCCGTGCGGGCCCTCACCCCAACCCTCTCCCAGAGGGAGAAGGAGTAAAAGCAAGAGCGCGGCCAAGCTCCCTCGCCCCTCTGGGGAGAGGGTTGGGGTGAGGGGCCACGGCCTGATCAGCTGGCGCCCAGCTCGCGCCCCCCAGGCAGCGAACTTCCCCCATCCACATTCAGGATCGCGCCCGTCACGTAGCTGGCCAGCGGTGACGCCAGCACCAGCGCCATGTCGGCGATCTCGCGCGTCGTGCCCATGCGGCCCAGCGGCACGGAATCGGTCACGCGCTTTTCGGCCGCGGCATCGGGCGCCAGCCGGCGCATGCCCTCGGTGCCGCCGATGGGGCCGGGCACGAGCGAGTTGACGCGGATGCCGTCTGCGCCCCACTCCATGGCCAGCACGCGCACCATCATGTCCAGCCCGGCCTTGGCCGCGCACACGTGGGCCTGCAGCCTGGTCGGGTTGGCCGCCTGCGGCGCCGAGATGTTGAGCACCGAAGCACCGGGCTTGCGCAAGAAGGCATGGGCGGCGCGCACCACGTTGAAGCCGCCGATCAGGTCGATGTCGACCACCGTCTTGAAGCCCTTGGAGGACATGCCCAGGGCCGGCGCCACGAAGTTGCCGGCCGCGCCGGAGACCAGCACGTCGATGGGGCCGAAGCGCTCGTGCGCGGCGCGCAGCGCGGCCTCGATGGCCTCGGCGTCGCGCACGTCGGCGCTGTAGCCCTCGGCCTGGCCGCCGTGGGCACGCAGTTGCTCGACCGCGCCGGCCACGCGTTCGGCCGAGCGGCTGGCGATGGCCACGTTGGCGCCGGCCTCGGCGAAGGCGTCGGCAATCGCCAAGTTGATGCCACTGGAGCCACCGGCCACGAAGACGTTGCGGCCGGTGAAGTCGAAGGGGTCGGGTCTGTCTTTTGTCAATTTGCTCTCCTCAGTCCACACGGATGTTGGCTTCCTTGATCACCCTGCCCCAGATGGCCAGGTCGCGCCGCATCTCCTGCGCGAACTCGGCCTGCGGCTCGCCACCGGGCAGCAGGCCCAGCTCTTCCAGGCGCTTGCGCACCTCGGGCTGGGCCAGGATGGCGTTGAGCTCGTCGGACAGCTTCTTGGCAATGGGCGCAGGCGTGGCCGCCTGCGTGAACAGTGCGAACCAGCCATAGGGCTCGAAGGACTTGTAGCCCAGCTCGGTGAAGGTGGGCGCATTCGGCGCCAGCGGCGAGCGGCGCGCGCCCGTCACGCCCAGCACCTTGACGCGGCCGCCGCCCATCTGCGCCGCGGCCGTGGTCGCATCCAGGAAGGCCACCTTGACCTGGCCGCCGAGCAGGTCGGCCATCAGCGGGCCGGCGCCCTTGTAGTGGGCGATGGCCAGGTCCAGCCCGGCCTGGCTGCTCAGCATGGCCGCGTGCACATGGCCCGAGGTGCCGTTGCCGTAGGAGCCCAGTGCGTAGTCGCGCGGGTTGGCCTTGGCCAGCTTGACGAACTCTTCGAGCGTGTTGGCCGGCACGTCGCGGTGCACCAGCAGCAGGTCGGCCGAGCGCGCGGCCACGGCCAGGGGGTAGAAGTCCTTGAGCAGGTCGTAGGGCAGCTTGGGCATCATGGCCGGGTGCTGCACCATGACCGTGATGCCCATGAGGATGGTGGTGCCATCCGGCACGGCCTTGGCCACCATGTCGTTGCCGATCACGCCGCCCGCGCCGGGCTTGTTCTCCACGAACACCGTGGCCTTCAGGCTCTCGCCGAGCTTGGTCGCCATCAGGCGGCCGATGGTGTCGGTGCCGCCGCCCGGGGCATAGGGCACGACGATGCGCAGCGGCCGGCTCGGGAAGTCCTGCTGCGCCAGCGCGGGCAGGCCGGCCAGGCCGAGCGTGGTGAGGGCCAGGGCCTGGCGGCGCGTGATGTCTTGCATGCGTTTGTCTCCTGTGGGTCGTGGTTGTCAGGGCCTGGCGTAGGCTTCCTGGATCTCGCGCCAGGCCACCTTGCCGGTGTTGGACTTGGGCAGTGCCGCGCGGAACTCCACCGCGCGCGGCGCCTTGTAGACGGCCATGCGTTCGCGGCACCAGGCGATCAGCGCGGCCTCGTCCAGCGCGTGGCCGGGGCGCAGCACGACGACGGCGCAGACGGATTCGCCCTGCTTGGCATCGGGCCGCGCCACGATGCAGGCCTCGTGGATCGCGGCATGCTCGTACAGCATGCTCTCGACCTCCGCAGGCCAGACCTTGTAGCCGCTCACGTTGATCATGCGCTTGAGCCTGTCGCGCATGAAGAAGTAGCCGTCGGCGTCCATGGCCGCCAGGTCGCCGGTGCGGAAGTAGCGCTCGCCGTCGAGGGTCATGAAGGCCGCGCGGTTCGCGGCCTCGTCGCGCCAGTAGCCCTGCATGACCTGGGCGCCGCGCGTGACCAGCTCGCCCGTCTCGCCCACCGGCAGCTCGGCCAGCGTCTCGGGGTCCACGATGCGCGAATGCACGCCGAAGGTGGGGATGCCCAGGCACTGGCGCTTGCTGGCCTGCAGCGGGTTGCAGTGCAGGAAGGAGGCCGTCTCCGTCAGGCCATAGCCTTCGATGTAGGTGATGCCGAAACGCTCCTTGAGCATGGCGGAGACGGCCTCGGGCATGGCCGCGCCGCCGCCGTTGAGCATGGCCAGGCTGGACAGGTCGCGCCGCTGCGCTTCGGGGTGCGCGAAGAAGTCGATCAGCATGGCCGGCGGCGAGGCCCAGACCGAGACGCGGTAGCGCTCGATCAGCGCGGCTGCGGCGGCGGCGTCCCAGCGCGCGAGCATGACCACGGTGGCGCCTTGCCACACGGGCATCAGCAGCGCGTTCTGCAGGCCCAGCAGGTGGAACAGCGGCGCCACGCCCAGCACCACGGATTCGGCGTGCAGGCCACGCCAGAGCGCGGCGCCAGTGCTCGAGGCCGTGAGGCTCTGGTGCGTGTGCATGCAGCCCTTGGGCCGGCCCGTGGTGCCCGAGGTGTAGGGCAGCACGGCCAGGTCGCCGGACTTCACGGCCACGGGCGGCGCGGGGGCACCGGCCAGCGCCGTGGCCCAGGCCGTGCAGCCCGGCTGGTCGAGCGGCTGGCGCGGGGCGCGCACGACCTCGGGCACGTTGAGTGCGGTGGGGGCCGTCAACGCATCGGCATAGCAGATCACCACGACCTCGCGCAGCACGCCGCGTTGCAGGGCCGGCGCCATGGCGGGCAGCAGCTCCTGCGCGGCGACCGCATGGCGCGCGCCGCTGTCTTCGAGGTAGTGGTCCACCTCGCCGGCCGTGCACATGGCGTTGACAGGCACGACCACGGCGCCGCAGCGCTGGATGGCGAAGAAGGCGATGCTGAACTGCGGGCAGTTCTGGCTCATGAGCAGCACACGATCGCCCTGCGCGACACCGGCGCGCTGCAGGTGGCCGGCCAGCGCCTCGGCTTGCGCCAGGAAGTCGGCATAGGTCAGCACGCTGTCGTAGTAGACGATGGCCGGGCGCTGCGGGTAGCGCGCGGCGCTGGTGGCCAGGTGGTCGAACAGCGTGCTCTGCGGCACGGCCAGCGCATGTGGGAAGCCGCGCGGCCAGTGGCGGTGCCAGGGTGATGTGCGTGGGGTCATGTGTCTCTCCGTCCCCGGGTGGGGTCAGTCGCCCTTTTCCATCGCGCGCGCGATGATTTCCTTCATGACCTCGTTCGCGCCGCCGTAGATGCGCGAGACGCGCACGTCGGCGTACATGCGGGCGATGGGATATTCCTGCATGTAGCCGTAGCCGCCATGCAGCTGCAGGCACTCGTCCACCACCTCGCAGGTGGCCTGGCTGACCCACCACTTGGCCATGGCGGCCGTGGGGATGTCCAGCTCGTCGCGCGCAAGCCGCGCCACGCAGTCGTCGAGGAAGCTGCGCGCGATGGTGGCCTTGGTCTGGCATTCGGCCAGCTTGAAGCGCGTGTTCTGCAGGTGCAGCAGCGAGTCGCCGAAGATCTTGCGGTCGCGTGTGTAGGCCAGCGTTTCGTCGACGGCGCGCTGCATGGTGGCTGCGCAGCCGATGGCCAGCACCAGGCGCTCGCGCGGCAGTTGCAGCATCAGCTGGGCGAAGCCCTTGCCCTCCTCGCCGCCCAACAGGTTGGCCTGCGGCACGCGCATGTCGTTGAAGAACAGCTCCACCGTGTCCTGCCCTTGCTGGCCCACTTTTTCGAGCAGGCGGCCACGGCGGAAGCCCTCCAGGTCCTTCGTCTCGATCACGACCAGCGACACGCCCTTGGCCTTGGCCGTGGGGTCGGTCTTGCAGGCCACCACGATGATGTCGGCCAGCAGGCCATTGGTGATGAAGGTCTTGGCGCCATTGATCACGTAGTCGGTGCCATCCTTCACCGCGCTGGTGGTGATGCGCTGCAGGTCGGTGCCGGCTCCGGGCTCGGTCATGGCGATGGCGGCCACGATCTCGCCTTGCGCCATGCGCGGCAGCCAGCGCTGCTTCTGCGCCTCGGTGCCATAGGCCAGCAGGTAGTGCGCCACGATGCCGCTGTGCACGTTGATCGAGAAGCTGTTGACCAGCGCGCGCATCTGCTCCTCGCAGATCACGGCCTCGTGCAGGAAGCTGCCGCCACCGCCGCCGTACTCCTCGGGAATGCCGGCGCACAGCAGGCCCAGCTCGCCGGCCCGGCGCCAGATGGCGCGGTCCACATGGCCTTGCGCCACCCAGTCGCGGTGGCGCGGCACGCACTCGGTCTCGAAGAAGCGGCGCGCGGTGTCGCGCACCAGTTCGAGCTCGGGCGTCATCCAGGCGCGAGGGGCTTGCATCATGGCCGGCCTCCGCCGCACACGAGCACCTGCCCGCTCACGTAGTTGGACTCGGGGATGCAGAACATGTAGACCGCCCCCGCTGCCTCTTCCGCCGTGCCGCCCCGGCCCAGGGGAATGGTGGCTTCGGCGGCTTTCAAACGGTCCGGCTGCACGCCCACTGCGATGGTCCGCCCGCCGATGTCCACGCTGGCCTCGCCGGCCGTGAGCGGCTGCGTCAGCCGCGTCTGGATCAGCCCGAAGGCCACGCTGTTCACGTTGACCTTGTAGCGGCCCCATTCCTTGGCCATGGCCTTCGTCAGCCCGTTGATGCCGGCCTTGGCCGCCGCGTAGTTGGCCTGGCCTGCGTTGCCGTACACGCCCGAGGTGGAGGAGATGTTCACGACCTTGCGGAACACCGGTGCGTCGGCCTCTTTCTTGGCGGCCTCGCGGATGAAGTCGGATGCGGCGCGCAGGATGCGGAACGGCGCCGTCAGGTGCACCGCCAGGATGTCTTCCCACTGCTGGTCGGTCATCTTCTGGATCACGTTGTCCCAGGTGTAGCCGGCGTTGTTGACGATGATGTCCACGCCGCCGAATTCCTTGAGCGCGGTGCCTACGAAGCGCGTGCCGAAGTCGGCATCGGTCACGCTGCCCACGCAGGCCACGGCCTGGCCGCCCGCGGCGCGGATGGCGGCCACGGTCTCGTGCGCCGGGCCTTCGTCCAGGTCGTTGATGACCAGGCGCGCGCCTTCGGAGGCGAGCTTGAGCGCGATGGATTGGCCGATGCCGCGGCCCGAGCCCGAAACCAGGGCAACCTTGTCTTGCAGTTTGAGTGTCATGGCGAAATGAGCGTTGGAGAACAGGGAAAGGGCGCGCGCTGCAGGCGCCGTCCAGCGTGCGGAAAGTCTAGGAAAAGCCGCGCGCACGGCCCATGGCCGAAGCGATGCTTCGTGTTGGCCTGAACGATCAAATACGGCGCAGGCGCACCGCGCCTCAGGGCTTACCCGAGGCGGGTCTGGCGGTAGGCGCCGGGTGCGACGCCGGTCCAGTGCTTGAACGCGCGGTGGAAGGTGCTGGCCTCGGAGAAGCCCAGCAGGCTGGCGATTTCGGGCAGGGTCAGGTCGGGCCGCGTGAGGTAGTCGATGGCGGCGTCACGCAGCAGGTCGTCGCGGATCTCGCGGAAGCCCCGGCCCTCTTCGCGCAGGCGCCGGCGCAGCGTCTGCGGCGTCATCGCGAGCAGCTCGCCCACGGCCTCCAGCGAGGGCACGGCGCCGCCCAGGTGGCGGCGCAGGATGCGGCGGATGCGCTCGGTGAGGCGGCTGTCGTCGCGGTACTTCAGCAGCAGGCTGGCGGGTGCCTGCTGCAGGAAGGGCACCAGGCTCTCGGCGGTCTGCACCACGGGCAAGGTGAGCCAGCGCGACTCGAAGCGCCAGCCCGTGCGCACGCCGTGCAGCAGCGGCGCCTGGAACAGAACGGGCGCGTCGCCCGGGCGCTGGGCCTCGGATTGCGGCAGGTCCACCGCGACCAGCGGCAGGCGCCGTGCCACCAGCCAGCACACCAGGCCGTAGGCCAGGAAGGCGAACGCGCGCTGGGCGTAGACCAGCAGCCCATCGGCCGGCCTGCGCGGCAGCAGCGAGAGCTGCGCCACCCCGTCGGTCACCTGCAGGCGCGGCGTGAAGTCGGCCAGCAGCAGGCGGTAGTGGCGCAGGCCGGCGCGCAGGGCCTGCTCCAGCGTCTCGCAGCCCACCGCCAGGCGGCAGGCGGCCTCGAAGCTGCCCAGCGGCAGCGGCCGGCTGCACAGGCCCCAGAGCTCGTCGCGCGTGACATGGCGCAGCTGCACGACCAGCGCGGCGAACTGCGCCTGGCTCACGCGCGCGAGCTGCGCCTGCATGAGCTCGGGGGCGATGCCGGCACGCTGCAGCAACCGGTCGCAATCGTGGCCGGCGTGGCGTGCGCCCAGCAGGATCTGCTCCACCTGCTGGATGGAGATGGTGGGTCGGGTGCTGCCGCTGGATGGGGAATGCTGCATGGCGCGGGGCGCTGCGCCGGGCCTGTCTCGGGGCCCGGCGCAGGTGCGGCGGATTGTAGGAGCCGGTGCAACCCACCGGCCCTGTGCCTGCATCGCCGGTCTCGATGTCGTCAAGGCAGGAAGTTCAGCGCGTCCAGCTCGTTCACGTTCACGCCGTTCTCGAAGAACGGCTGCGCGCCGTCGGCGTCCGTGAACGTGCTGCCGCCGCTCGCCAGGAACGTGCCGATCTGGTGCTGCGCGGCCAGCGCATGCGCCAGCGTGGCCGGGTTGGCGATGTCGAGCAGGTAGCCGTGCGGGTTGCGCGCCACGGCCGCGTTGGCCGCGAACGCCAGGTCATGGCGGAACCAGCTCACGCGGTCGGCCAGCGCACCGCCGCGCACGACCATGGTCGAGCTGGGGTTGGTCATGATGGTGTCGCCCTTGGCCAGCTGGTAAATGATGGGCTTGGGCGCGTGGCCGGCGAGCGGGCGCATGCGCAGCAGCGGCGCGTAGGCGGTGGCCACGCCGGCCTGCTGGGCCCAGTCGCTGCCCTCGAAGGCCTTGGCGATGGCCAGCGCGCCATCCACGTGCCGGGTCAGCACGGGCTGGTTGCGCAGCGGCAGGTTCTCATCGAACTGCACCGCGCCATTGGCCGCCGGTGGCAAGTTGACCAGCGAGGGCGCGCGCGCGGCCAGCGGGGCGGCGCGCAGCGGGCGGAAGCCGCCCAGGCGCGTGGCCTCGATCAGGCTGCCGCCGCCCACGTTGGGCACACCGGCGACGAGGTCCTTGTCCACGGCCAGCAGCATGGTGCCGTAGACGCCGCCGAAGGACTGGCCGCTGTAGCTCACGCGGCTGCCGTCGAAGTCGCTTTGGCCGTCGCCGTCGATGTCCACGCCGGCCTTGAAGCGGCGCGCGAGCTCCATGAGGTCGACGACCGTCTGGCGCAATGCGTCGCGCGCGCCGATCACGCCATAGGGTGCGGGCGCGGTGCTGCCCTCGGTGGCCGCGATCTGGCCGTCGCCGTTCTGGTCGATGCCGCGCCCGGGGGCGGTCACGCTGACCACCGTGCCGGCCGTCGTCGTCATCTGCAGGCTGCCCTGCGCGCCGCCGCCGTGGCCCACGACGTGGATGGACGCCGTGGCCAGGCCGTGGGAGGCCAGCACCGAGGCGATGGACCAGGCCGCGTCGTGCATGTTGCTGCCAAAGCCATGGCCGAACAGCACGACGGGCCAGCCGCCGGGCGGCTTGGCGCCGGCGGGCACGAAGATCTGCACCGTCACGGGCTGCTCGGACACGACGGGCGGCGTGGCGGCCGTGCCGGTGGGCGCGATGCGCACGTTGGCATCCATGAAGGTCGGCGAGGTGTAGCGGCCGAAGCCCACGCGCGCGACGCTGCCCGGCACCAGCTGCAGCGCGGCCAGGCGCAACGCGCTGTCGGTGAACTGCGGCGCGGTGCCGGTCTGGCGGCGGAAGGTGCCGGACTGCAGCTGCGCGATGTCGAACACGGCGCGCGTGGCGCTGCCGGCCTGGCTGGCGACCATGAAGTCGATGCCGGCCGTGGTGCGCGCCTTCACGGCGCCGGCCATGGCGGCCAGCTCGGCGGTGGCGGTCTGCGTGGTGAACACGCTGGCGGCGACGGGCTTGCCGCCATCGGCCGGTGCCAGCGCCAGGGCCTGGCGCAGCGCATCGCGGTAGTCGCCGGTGTCGGCGGCGCGGCCCACGGGCAGGCCGCTGGCGGGCTCGATCCACTCGCCGCCACCCAGGCGCTTGCCGGCCGTGTCGCGCACGCGGTCGGTCACCACCAGCAGGTAGCGCGTGTGCTCGCGCAGCAAGGCATCGCTCTTGAACGACAGGAGCCGCGCGGGTGCGTCCCAGGCGATCTGGTTGATGCCGATCTTCTCGCCCGCGCCGCCGACCTGCAGCAGGTAGACGCTGTTGCTCGTGACGGTGGCCGGATCGATGTCACCCGTGAACGGCACGGTGATGCGCGGCCAGACCGAGAAGCCGTCCAGCGTGTTGAGCTCGTTGGTGTCCTGGCAGTCGCTCACGCGCACGGCGCAGTCGGGCAGCGGCAGGGCCACGCGCCGCTGCGTGAGGTGGCGCGTGTCGGCCACAGTGAAGCGGTCGCTCGGGAAGGGCGTGGCGTCCGGGTCGCTGGTGGGAAAGCGCACGGCGACGTCGCTGCTGTCCTCGCCGGAGCCGCCGCAGGCGGGCAAGGCGATGGCGAGTGCGGCGGCGAGCGCGGTGCCCGCGAGCCGCTGCAAGGTGGTGGTGGCTGGCATGGTGTCTTGTCTCCTGATGGCCTGTCGTGCGGCCGGCCCGGCTTGCGGGCCGTGGGCGCCGAGTATGAAAAGCACCGCGCCGCAGCCACAATGGCCGGAACGTGCCGCGCCATTGGCCAAAAGTGACAACGCGCGGCCACGACCGCGCTTGCAGCCGGTGCGATCAGGCCGGGGGATTGGCCGTGGTGCGCACCAGACGCTGCAGGCTGGCGTCCAGGTGCTCGGTGGGCTGGCGCCGAAAGCCCGAGCGCGCGAAGCGCTGCAGGCGGCCAATCACGAAGGCCGTCATGACCGAGGCCTGCACGGTGGCGTCCACCATGGGCTGGGGCACGGCGTCATCGCTCGCCAGCGTGCGCAGGCACTGGCGCAGGCTGGCCTCGATCTTGTCGAAGAACTGGTTCATGCGCAGCTGCAGGCGCTCGTTCTCGAACACCAGCGCATCGCCGACCATCACGCGCGTCATGCCGGGGTTCTTCTCGCCGAACTGCAGCAGCACGGTCACGATGTGCTGGGCCTGGCGGCTGCCGGCCTGCGGGTCGGCGGGCGCATCGCCGGCATCGGCCGTGATCTGGTTGACGAGCGTGAAGACGCTCTGCTCGATGAACGCGATCAGCCCCTCGAACATCTGCGCCTTGCTGGCGAAATGCCGGTACAGCGCGGCCTCGCTGACCTTCAGCCGGGCGGCCAGCGCTGCGGTGGTGACACGCTCGGTGCCGGGCTGCTCCAGCATGGTCGCCAGCGCCTGCAGGATCTGCACGCGCCGCTCGCCGGGCTTGGGCCGCTTGCGGGCCGGTGCGGCGGCAGCGCCCTCGCCAGCGCCATCCATCGCGGGGAGCAGGACGCCGTCGGACATCGCGGCCGCCGCCTGCTCAGCGTGCCCGGATCATCGTGCCGTAGGCCTGGTCGGTCAGGATCTCGAGCAGCATCGCGTGCGGCACTCGGCCGTCGACGATGTGCACGGCGTTCACACCGCTCTTGGCCGCGTCGATCGCGCCGGCCAGCTTGGGCAGCATGCCGCCGGAGATGGTGCCATCGGCGATCAGCTCGTCGATCTGCCGCGAGGTCAGCTCGGTCAGCAGCTCGCCCGCCTTGTTCAGCACGCCGGGGATGTTGGTCAGCATCATCAGCTTCTCGGCCTGCAGCACCGTGGCCAGCTTGCTCGCCACCACATCGGCGTTGATGTTGTAGCTCTCGTTCTCCTCGCCGAAGCCGATGGGGCTGATGACGGGGATGAACTGGTCGTCCTGCAGCGCCTTGACCACGCTGGGGTCGATGGCCTGGATGTCGCCCACCTGGCCGACGTCGTGTTCGATGCTGGGATCGTCCTTGTCGGGCATGCGCAGTCTCGTCGCGCGGATCAGGCCGCCGTCGCGCCCCGTCAGGCCCACGGCCTTGCCACCGGCCTGGTTGATGAGGCCCACGATGTCCTGCTGCACCTCGCCGGCCAGCACCCATTCGACGACTTCCATGGTCTCGGCATCGGTGACGCGCATGCCCTGGATGAACTTGCCCGTCTTGCCCAGACGCTTGAGCGCGGTCTCGATCTGCGGGCCGCCACCGTGCACGACCACCGGGTTCATGCCGACCAGCTTGAGCAGCACCACGTCCTCGGCGAAATCGGCCTGCAGGCCCGGGTCCGTCATGGCATTGCCGCCGTACTTGATGACGATGGTCTTGCCGTGGAACTTGCGGATGTAGGGCAGGGCCTGGGCCAGGATCTCGGCCTTGTCGCGCGGTGCGATGGAAGACAGGTCGGGGTCGGTGTTCGTCGGCATGGCGGGCGCTCCCAAAAAAACTCGGCGGATTGTAGGGTCCGCCTGTGTCACTTCCGCAGCCAGCGCGGCACCTTGAACCGGATGATCATGAGGTAGGCCGCGACGTAGCTGAGCGCGAACAAGGCGCAGAACAGCATCAGCACCGGCGTGTTGTTCCAGAACAGCACGGCCGGCACGACCGTCATCGCGCAGAACATCCACAGGTAGGGCGAGGTGCGGTTGTTGCGCGCCAGAAGCTCTCTGGCCTCACCATCCTCATGGATCACCGCGCGCACGATGCGCCGGAACACGAGCTGGTGAAAGTGCAGGGCATCCGGTGTGCCCGGCGAAATGCCGCGCGCCGCCTTGCGGTAGATCGAGAAGATGGTCTCCCACACCGGGTACATCAGCAGCAGCATCGGGAACCAGGGCGACACCGCCTGGTGCCTTTGGACCAGCTGGATGCAGCCGACCGCGATCACCAGGCCCCACATGTAGGCCCCGCCATCACCAGCGAAGATCTTGCCGTGCGGGTAGTTCCACAACAAAAAGCCCAGCGTGGCGCCGATCAGGCAGACCAGCATGGCGGCCAGTTGCCGGTCGCCGAGTTGCAGCGCGACATGCGCGAGCGCCAGGCAGATCAGCATGGCGACCGTGCCAGCCAGGCCGTTGTAGCCGTCGATGAGGTTGAAGGCATGCGGCAGGCCGCTGATGGCGAGGATGGCGATCCAGACGGCGAGCAGGGGAACGGTGTGCAGCCATTGGTCGGCCCACGGGATGCCGAGCCGGTGGACACCGAGGCCAAGGGTCCAGCACAGAAGGGCGGCGGAGCAGGTGGTCAAGAGGAGGCGAATGCGGGCCGGAAGGCGCTGCGTGACGTCTTCGGCGATGCCTCCCAATGCGGCGGGCAGCACTCCCACCAAAAGCAGCATGACCGGGCGCCACGACCATCCGGTGTTGAATGGCGCCGAGCCCGTGATGCCAGCCACCAGCCACGCGCAGGCTGCACCGATCAAAATGCCGGCACCGCCGAGGCGCGGGACATGGCCCAGGTGGAAGCGCTGAGGCATGTCCGCCCCGTAACGCCGCGCATGACGACGCGCCATGCGCATGAACAGCATGACGGCAACGGCCGAAACCAAAAAACTTATTGTGAGGAGCGCGATCATGGGAGCACAGGGAAACCTAGGATCCCGGGCGCGAAATTAGACCATGCCGACTGCCATGCGCCGCCCGATCACCGTTTCCATCGTGAGCCATGGGCAACAGGAGCTGCTCCTCCCGTTGCTGGACCAGTTGGACGCGCTGTCTTCCGAGTTCATTGCCAGAATTGTTGTGACAATTAACACGCCAGAGCCGGATTTGCTCGCCGGCCGAAATGGATGCATTCCGGTTGTACGCATCGAGAACAACAGGCCGAAAGGATTTGGCGCCAACCACAACGCAGCCTTCGCACGGTGCAAGACCGACTGGTTTCTCGTCCTCAATCCAGACGTGAGATTTAACCGAGATGTATTGCAATCACTGCTTGCACACGCGTTGCCCAACGATGGACTATTGGCCCCCCGGATTTTTGAGCCAGGCAAACAGTGTCCTGAGCCCCATCGTAGGTTGCTGACGCCACTGGAAATCTTGCAGCGCGAATCGCCAGGGTATCGACCGCCGGCGAAGCCAACTTGGGTACCAGGTATGTTTATGCTCCTGCGGGCCTACGCCTATAAAGACGTCAATGGCTTTGATCCACGTTTTTTTATGTACGGGGAAGATTTCGATTTGTGCATCCGGTTAAAGCTTAAGGGATGGCAGATTTCAACTGCTGAACATCTGTTTGCCTACCATGATGCCCGACGCGCCAGCCAGAGATTGTGGCGCCACAAGCTGTGGCATATTAACAGCTTGATCAGCGTTTGGTTTTCAGGTGCCTTCTGGAAATATCGATCGAGGCAGAAATGCAAAGACTAACAGCGAGATACTGGCTATAGAGCAATGAACGCCCGATATTACAAAAATAAAATCAGTTCAGTTGACCCCATGGACTCATATCCTCGCTTTCACCGTTTGATGCACATCCAAACCCATGAGGGTGTGGAATTGTTTTACGCTTGAAATGCAGAATTCGCGCTGATATGGGAAAAAACTGAAAGCGAAGAATTATCCATGTAATGAAGAAAACTTCAGAAAAAACACGTCATTGATGATCCCTACACGAACTTTGCTCTTCTTTCCACACAATGGTTAGAAAATTTTTCACAGCTGAGTGCCTTTTCATTCAGGGCCTGCGGTTGCACTTGGCAACTTGAAGCCTCATAAAAGATGACAGAAATTCCATAGGCGCAGAGTGTGGCATGATGACTGTTGATATTTAATGCCAGTGTTAGCTCATGTTCGCCGGTACTTCCACATACGTGCTTAAAATCACAGTCACCTACGTTCGACGTGATTCGTCCTTTGGTAGCTGAGCGTTCGGGCATAGTTCAGCCAATGAAAAATTTCAGGCGGATTCGAATAAATCGCGAAACACACCGCGCGCACCGCGACCGAAGCGGGCGTAATTACCGGATCGGACCTCTCGCCAAATAGGCCAAATTCTTCGAAGCCGCTTTGTTGGAAGTTCTGCACGAAACTTTTGATGTGCCAATCGCTGGACAAGTGCCTGCTGCTTGATCGGTTCAACTTCAATACCAGAAGCCTTCAAAAGGTTGAGCCGATTGAGCCAGATCTCTGCCTTCCGGGCCCGGTCGATATGGGTCTGGCCACGCGCAGCAAACGCACGCTGCACCAGCTCGAATAGTGTCAGCCTGCGAGCACCTACAGCGTTGCCGCCATGCTGGCGATATGCGATGAGCGGTTCTTCCAGCACATCCACCTGGCCCACGGTGGCGGCGACAGCACCAAGCCATTCATCGTGCAGCCATCCGGCAGGAAACGGCAATGCGCTGTCAAGCAACTGCCGTCTGAAAGCTGCAGTCGCTCCTGTGACCAAGTTGCGCCGTAGAAAAACGTTGAAACCACGCCCTTGGTGAAGCCAAGAAAGCTCGTACGCATGCACTTCCAATGCGTGAAATAGTCCACGCCCAATGGGTCGATCAAATGCATCAATCAGGACTGCGTCCGAGTGCACCAGCAGGAGATCTGGCCGCTGGCTGAACGCCGCTAAGGCGCGCTCTACACGGTTCGGAAGCCAAACGTCGTCCTGATCGCACAACACGATCACATCTCCATTACAAGCACGCACAGCCTGTTCGAAGTTTGCTGTGATCCCCAGCGCTTTGGTGTTTCGCAGAATGCGCAGGCGCGGGATCGGACTGCGAGCAGTTTGCGCGATCTCTGATTGAACCACTCGAACGCTGGCGTCGGACGATGCGTCATCTGACAACACGATCTCGTCGGGAATCCGGGTTTGCTCACAGATGCTTGCGACCTGCCGCCCCAGGTAGTTCGCGCCGTTGTGCGTGCAGAGCGCAACTGATACAACCACTGATGCGGGCAGTGCGCAAGTGCCTGAGCGGGAATCAACCGGACGACCGACCATTGCCCGTTTTCCACTTGCGCATGACAGCTGTGATCCGCCAAGACGAAGATGCTCGAATACTGCGAATTGCCTCGTTTACTTGCGAAGTAGACATCGCGCCGACGTCAATGACGTTAGGTGGCAGGCCGCGCAACAGTCTCCTCGCCAGCCGCAGTGGCGCGCTTATGCGCCATGACCGGGATTGCAACAGCGCCAGTAATTCTGCCCGTGCGTCTGTGTCAACATCTTGAAACTCTTGGAGATCTATGGCCTGTCCATGGCGCGCCAAACGCGAATTCATCTCCAAGGTCAACGCAGTCAAACGGTCGACCCGATCTAGCAAATCACGCAGCTTGCGCGCTGATCCAACTGGCAAATGAAGTGGTGCCAAGTCCATTTTTTTGAGAATATGCGCGTGGTTTTTTTTCCATTCCTCTTGCGGGTGAACCGACCGTGAACTTTCGGCATGCGTCCACCAACGATAAATTGCGGTTATTTCTGAAGTCGACGCGATCCCGCAGGCATTTACTGTCCGCATCAGAAAATCCCAATCCTCCGTCGTCGTCAGGCTTTCATCAAACTTTATGTCTAATTCGACAAATGCAATTCGAGGGAATGCCAGTGCGATCGGGGGCGTCTGATTGATGCGTAGATGATCAAGAAACTCGAAGTGCGACGGGTATTCCTTATCAAAGCCAGTAATCGCACGGGGAGCGACGAAGGAACTGTGGGGCGAATGCACCTCATCAAATTGCTGTTTAATCGCAACTGCGCGCAGAACGTTCTTGGGATTTCGATGTGCCAGATCCTTGAAAGTTTCGACCCAGTGTGCCATCGGAACGTCGTCGTCATCCAGGATGGAAATGTACTCTCCCCGCGCAACAGAGAAACCCTCATTCAGCGGAGCAGTCCGATTACCACGATCGACCGACAGCAGGGTAGTACGCCTTCGTAGACTTACAGGCGCTCCATCAATCAATTGTTGAACGATAGCTAGAGATTCCATATCCAGGCAGTGGCCTACGATCAGCAACTCAAAGTCGTCGCAGGATTGCGCCGCAAGCGCTACCAACACGTCGCCCAAAGTGACCGGACGCTTACCTTGAGTACGCGTGATAACTGTCAGAAATGGTGGTCGCGAGCCCGCGTAAGTGTCCTGCACTTCAGAGCCCAAACCGATGTTGTGCATAGCCGTCGCCAACGAATTCACCAATTCGATGATCACCGTCAAGGGGCTGGGGAAGAACTTGCGCAGCCTCACGTCGCAGAAATTCCTGTGCTGCCTTTTGGAGATAAGGTAGCGCTGACGCGTTGAACGCTCGCACAAGTTGGCGGGCAAGATCCTCACGCGACCATTTGTAGGCCAGCATCAGGGCGGCCTCGGCAGAATAGTATTGTTCGGCCGCCGAAGGCTGCCAGGCTCCGCTTTGGGCAAGCCTCTTGTCGTGAAACACGGCCGCAGTTGGTCGGTATATGACCTTCTTTCCTGCGAGCCGGAGCCTCCAAGAAAAATCGACGTCGTCGCAATACAGAAAAAACGTTTGGCTATCGAAACCGCCGATGCTGACAAAGTCGTCTACGGGAATCAGCGCACAAGCCGTCGTTGCCCACCCAGTCTCACCCGTCACGGGGTCGTACGCCTTCGGATGCTCGATCGGTAGCTGCCGAGCTTCTACAAGCCCTACTTTGTCGTCATTGAACGGGATCGAAAGCTCAACTAATGCATTTGCAGCAAGCACGACGTCGGGATTCATGATCAGCACGTAGGTGGCCACGCATCCTTCGAAGAGCGTGTTGTGCCCCCTGGCTGATCCGAGATTGGCGCCGAAGTGACGGTAATGCAGCCTTACCCGCGGTCCGCTCTCACGTTCGAGCGCCTCGAGCGCCATGTTGTCGAACAGCGGCTCTGGCGAGCAATCCCCATACGCGAGCTCGCAAGACTCAAAGACGCCAGCCGCAACAGCAGCGTCCATGGCCGCGTTCACGCTACGCACCGCTCGCTGAATCGATTGCGGCTCGTTTCGGTAAAGGATGGACTGGATACGCAGCGTACTCACGCGGCGCCCCTCGACCACCGACCAATCCACGGCTTCGTCATTGAAACCACCTTTTCACGGTCCTCAAAGGCTGAGTAAGGCGCCAGGAGCTCGAGCGATGGACGGCGTTCAGAATCTCCCTGGCTTGCGTCTCCGTCATGTGCGAGATGTTGAAGGTAGGCAAGGGTCGCCGCGCCAATGCTGCCGTGACAGCCCTCAGAGGCGCAGACAACCGCCACGACCACGACCCGATGGCCAACATCAACATGCGATGCGCTTCAGTCGGCTCAAATCCGGGGGGCAACGGGACGGTGTCGGCGCGCTGCGCATGGAGGTCTTGGAGCTGGATTCTGAGACCGGCAACAGCTGCATTCAGACTGTCTCGCTCCTCCATCAGGTCGCGCAAGAGGCGAGCACTGCCAGGAGGCAAGAGCAGCGGAGCCTTGTCCATCTTGTCCCAGATCCGCTGGTGGTTTGCTCGCCACTCCTCAGGGCGGTGCAAGGCACGCGAGCTGTCCGCACTCAGCCACCAGCGGTATATGCACGTGACTTGCGGGGATGACTCCACGCCGCAAAGCAAAGCGCACCGCATGATGAAGTCCCAGTCTTCGGCCGTTGTCAGGCTCTCGTCGAAGCGAATGCCCATGTCCTGGAAAGCGCTGCGCGGCAGGGCAATGGCAAGGCCTGGCGTGAAGTTATCACGCAGGTGAGCCAACAGATCGAACCGGTCCGGATAGTCGTACTTGAAGCCGCTCAGAGACCGCGGAACAAGGTGACTTTTCTCGTTGCCCACCTCATCGAATTCCTGGCGAACGGCAACTGATCTCAGCGCCCGGCCAGGAGCTCGCAAGGCAAGTTCTTGGAAGACCTCAACCCAGTGCGCCATGGGCAAATCGTCATCGTCTAGGATCGTCACGTACTCACCGCGCGCCGCGCTAAAACCGGCGTTCAAGGGCGTGGTGCGGTTGCCGTGATCCACCCGAATGAAGTTCACGCGGGCCTGCATGTGTGGCTGCAGTTGCTCGATCACTTCCTCCACAACGATCTGCTTCTGCACCTCCAGCATATGGCCTACTAAGACCACCTCATAGTCCATGCAACTTTGTGCAGACAGTGCAAGGAAGAGATCATTCAGAGTCGAGCGACGTCGCCCTTGAGTGCGGGTGACGATAGAAAGGAATGGCCTTTTGACATGTCGGCGCTCGTCCTCTGCAGCGCGGAACCGCGCCCCTTGCTCGGGACCGGCCAGGCACGCCACTACAAGTTGGTTTGTCGTGGCGTGCCCGTCGATCTGATCGCGCAGCCCGCGTAAGTAAGTTGCTAGAACGGACTTGGACGCCAACGCCGGATGAAAACCAGGAAAATGTTGGTCACTATCACCCATACGGACATCGAACCGGTCAATGGTGTGCAGGCCGTTCTGGACCAGCATGTCATCCAGGACTTCGGCAGTAAATGGATTCACGTGGGTGTGGTCCAGCAATCCGGCATGGGTTATGTCATAGCGGCCGAAGGCCAGCTTGAATCCCACATCGCGATGTGCCAAGTTCGGAACGCTTAAAACTGCTAGAGCGCCGTGGTCTGCGACTAGCCGACGCACAACTTCCAGCGCAAGCGCAGGTGGATGAACATGCTCTAGCACGTCGACCATCGAAATAGAAAGGACCTTGCGTCCTGCCAAATGCCCATCGATGATCTGTCGGATGGACGCCACAGGTGCGTTGAAATCAAGCACATGCGCTTCAAGCCCGCGCGACGCCAACGAACTCACAGCCTGCGCATCGATGTCGAACCCAATATAGTGCCGCCCCAATTCGCCCTGTACAGCCTCTCCCATCCTTCCATAGCCGCACCCCAGATCCACGTGCACGCCATCTTCGGCCTTGAACGGCCGGTGACGCCTGAGTAGCTCCACAACATGCCCGTAGACGTTGTCGTAGGCATATGCGTTGTCGTAGTTCTGCTTCATCATGCAATCACAAAACGGTGCGCCGCGTACGCATCATCAACGAACTGCGCAACGCGGTGTTCAGTGTCCAGCGGACAAGGCAGTCTCCCTTCAGCGCGCCGCTGCTCAAACGTCGCGGCTGCCTTTTGCAGGTGGGCTTCGGCAGCACCCCTGAAAATGGTCAGCAGGCGGTCGGTGATGTCAGGACGTGACCATTTCCACGATAGCAGCAAGGCAGCCTCGGCCGAGAAATACTGCTCGGCCGAGCCAGCAACCCACCGCCCCCCTGAACCTAATCGCTTGTCGTGGAACACGACGGCAGAGGGCTGGTAGATCACCTTGTAGCCTGCCAGCCGGATGCGCCACGAAAAATCGACGTCGTCACAATAGAGGAAGAAGGTTTCGTGATCGAACCCTTCCACTTCTCGGCAAACAGATGTAGGCATCAGCGCGCATGCTGTGGCTGCCCAGCTTGTCTCGCCAGTCAGAACGTTATATTCCTTTGGATGTTCCACCGGCAGTTGCCTGGCTTCCACCATGCCGACCCGGTCACTCTGAAACGGGAGCGCCAGTTCGATCAGCGTGTCCGGAGCCAACATGACATCAGGGTTCATGATCAGAACCATGTCTGTCGAAGCGGTCGCCAGCAAGGTGTTGTGTCCTTTGGCTGAGCCCAGGTTGTCTTCGAAGAACTGATACTGCACTTTGACATGCGGGTGCCTCTCGACGAGTCCGTTAAGCCTGGCCGCATCGAAAATGGGCATGGACGAACAATCGCCATAGGCCATCTCGATCGCGGTGAAATCGCCGGACTTCAGAGCACGCAAACCTGCGTGTGCGAGCGCATCGAAGGCCCGCACCACAGAATCCGCATCGCTGTGGAATAACACCGATTGAACGCGCAGCGTCGTCATGTCAAACAGTACCCACCGCAGGATTCAGATGCTCGTCGATCCAGTCACACAGCAGATTCAAGCCCGTCCGCAGGTCGACCTGAGGCCGCCACGCCAACGACTTAACAGTGTCCTGAATATCACAAGCAGCATGGCGGACATCGCCATTGCGGAATTGACCGGTAACGACGGGGGCCGGTGAGCCGTAGCGCTCGGCGATCAACTCAGCAACTTGACGAATAGACGCAGCAACGCCAGTACCGACGTCATGCACAAAGCCGCCAGTCGGCGCGTCCAAGGCAGCTAGCAATGCCGCCGCCACATCGTCAATGAACACAAAGTCGCGTGACATCTCGCCGTCCTCATATAACGGAATAGCCTTGCCAGCTTTCGCGAGGCGGACAAATAGCGACACGATTCCGGTGTATGGATTGGACAGCGACTGGCCCGGGCCATAGACGTTTTGCAGGCGGAGAATCCGCGGAGAACTAACTCGTGCAAGTGCCCAGGAGTTCAGGACATGTTCTTGCGCAAGCTTGGTTGCACCGTAGACGCTGGTGGGCGCTGGCGGCGTCAATGCCCCGCGAAAAGGCAACGGCGTGGCTCCGGCAAAGTCCCATTGCGCGGCTGCGAGTTGCTGCTGGGTGCGCTGACCCGGGTGAAACAGTTCCCCGTTTCCACGCCTCCAAACGCCTTCGCCGTAGACGGCCCGGCTGCTGCTCAACACGAATTTCTGTGGCACAGACTGGTGGCGCGTGAGCCCGTCAAGCATCTGGCTTGTCCCAACCACGTTCACCATGGCGTGGCGAGTGGACTCAGTCAACGACTGCCCGGTGCCCGTCTCGGCCGCCAAGTGGACGACAGCTTGCGGGCTGAAGTCACGCAACACAGCGTCCCAAGTAGATGCGTCGGTGACGTCTCCTACCACGAGTTCACAGCGCACATCGAGCGCAGGCGGGCGTTCACGTACCTTGTGAATTTGAGGATGCAAGTTATCGACGACAACAACACGCTCGTATCTATTAGCCAGTCCACTGGACAAGGCGCAACCGATAAATCCGGCCCCGCCGGTGACCAAGCAAGTGCTCTGAAAGGAGGAATTGGAACTCATAATCTGACCTATCTGATATTTCTACGTTATTGCTGGGGCAATCTTGAACTTAAGCAACGGCCTTTCCACAAGGCGCCACGACATTGTTGCCAAAATCAAAAGGGCCGGCAATGTCAATGCAGTATTTATCCAGGGACTCGCATGTCCAAGCGGAAAAACGTAAGCAAAAAGTTGTTGCAGCGGAAAACTATAAAGGTACACGCCGTACGAAACATCACCAAATTGATGGAGTCTGCTTGAGAAATTTGTGTGCTGTAGCCCCAATGCTAGTACCGTGTATGGCAGAACGGCGTATAAAGCCAATTCCGCCGACACTCCCGGAAACTGCACCAAAGATAATGACATCCACATCGCCGCAGCCAAAAGTGGACTAACTTTCAAGTCCCATTTGAAAAGCGTGTAAAGCGCCCCGATCAGAAAATAAGGTGCCACATCAAGAAATGAAAGCAGGCTTGTTCCGTAAAAAACAGGGTGGGCCGACGGAGGTGCAATACGCACAAACCAAATCGACAGTCCCATTAATAAAAAAGAGCCAAGAAATACCCCCCATCTTGCCGACCGAAAGAGTAAACCACCAAGAACGCAGACCATCGGGCCGATAAAATACATCGCGACTTCGGCCGGCAGACTCCAAAGTGATCCGTTGACGGCCACTGGGTACGGGTTAGAACCGAACACGCCAGGCAAGTCGTATTGCGGCCTGAAGGCGAAATTGTTCATAACGTAAGTCCACAAGCGCGGACTTTCAAAGTACTCGCTCATCGGCAATACGCTAACCAATGGACCCAAAATGAACGCGCTGAGCACAATGACAACGCACAGGCCGGGCATGATTCGTAGCGCACGTCGCTGAAAAAAACGCCCGATGGAGGGATCGCGTTGCCAGCTTCCAATAATCAAGTAACCGCTAACGACGAAAAATATTTTAACGCCGATGCTTTGGACGGAATTTCCCGCAAAAAAAGGACTCACAGAACCCGTTAGTGGGTACGCGTGCCCGTATACGACGAGGAGCGCGGCAAGCAATCGCACCACATCGAAGTTATTCGAAGACTTCATTGTTTGCTGCGTCAGCCCATGGAACTAGCCGCCAAGGAAATTTTTGACATTGGTATGCCTACGAGCCCAGTCACCACGGACGCGGAATGCGACTGAAACAGCAAAGCCTCATGTAACCACTCATGCACGACGTGATCTGTCTGGGTACCGTCCGCTAACGCCACTGCAATTGAATATTCACCCTTTGGCAGGATTGGCATCTTGAACTCAAACGACGCATTAAGAATATCGCCCTTCGTGCATCTAGAAGGCCTTAGCCTCTGGCTTTCGTAGGTATTATCCCCAAAGAGATGCTGACCTAGGCGATCTTTGACAATAAACCCGATGATCGGCGCATCAAGATTAATCGTTGTCGAAGCACGCACAGTGATTGACACCGGCTCTCCCCCCTCAACCCAACGCAACGATTCGCCTGTTCGAGCCAGCAAGCGAACTTCGTCGATTCTTGCCAGATTGGTTCCGAAGCGCTGCCGCCCGTCCGTATGAATGGATAGGTCAGGTTCAAGCGCCAGCGTCCGCGTCGGTTCAACCATAACCGCATCATCTGACGCCCCTTCTTCTATCCCAGGAGCGCCCGCCACCGTCGGAGCGTCACTTAGTGCACGACTTGTGGTTGCACCATAAAGCTCCTCTAGATAAGACTGCATCACCTCCTTGGCGCTGCCTTGACCGACCAAGCGCCCCTTGTCGAGCCATAGCGCGCGGTCGCAAAGACTCACCACGGCTGACGCATCATGACTGACGAACAGCAACGTCCCCCGCTCTTTGAAGCTGCGCAGGAACCGCATGCAACGTTGCGAGAAGTAGGCGTCACCGACCGCCAGTGCTTCGTCGATCACCAAAATATCTGCGTCGACGTGCGCTATGACGGCAAATGCCAAACGCACATACATGCCACTGGAATATGTCTTGACGGGCTGCTCAAGGAACGCACCGATATCTGCAAAAGCGGCAATGGAATCGAAGCGCTCTTCAATTTGCCGCTCGTCCAGTCCCAGCAGGCGAGCGTTCATATAAACATTGTCACGCCCACTAAACTCCGGGTTGAAACCAGCACCGAGTTCGAGCAAGGCTGCAACGCGTCCACGCACCTTTACTACTCCATCGCTAGGCGTCAACGTGCCGCACAGCATTTGTAGTAAGGTCGATTTGCCAGCGCCGTTACGCCCCACGATCCCAAGGGTTTCTCCCGGCATTACAGAGAAGCTCACGTCCGCCAAAGAAGCGAACTCTCGGTAATATTTCTTTGGGGACAGTCGTAGCAGACGGCGCAGGCGTGGCAATATAAACTGCCGGAGACGGTCGCGCGGAGCGTCGTAGAGCTGATATCTTTTGCCGAGTCTCACGGCTTCGATGATTGGCTCAAAGGACATCTGCAAAGCCCTTGCGAGTCCTTTGGAACCAGGCGTAACCCAATCTCGCCAACACGATCGCCGCCACATATGCCAGCAGCAGTGGGGCCCACGCTGGCACCTTGCCCCAGACCAAAACGTCACGCGACTGCTCGACGAACAGAGTCAGAGGATTCAAATACATCCACACTCTGAAGTCTTCCGGCAGCGCTGTTGCGGGAAAGAAAATTGGTGTCAGGAACAGCAACGCTGTCATTGCCATACCGATCAGCTGCTGGATGTCGCGTGCGAATACACCGAGGGACGCGAAAAACCACATCAATCCAAGCAGACCGATACAAAGTGGGGCAAGCACCAGTGGCAATAATGCTGCGGTAACAGGTAAGTCCCCATTAAAAAAAAGGAGGCCGGCCAGCAGTACTGCGTAACTGACCGCTGCATGAAATAAAGCCGACCCTGCTGTGACGATGGGCAGTATTTCCAGCGGGAATACGACGCGCTTGACGTAGTTGGCATTGTCAATCACCAGACGCGGTGCGCGCATTAAACATTCTGATGCAAAGCTGTGGACAATGAGTCCCGAAAAAAGCACGAGCGCGAACTGCGTTCGGCTTTCGTCGCCAGTCACGTTCCATCGCGCTTTAAAAACCACTGAGAAGACGAAGGCGTAGACTACCAACATGAACAACGGGTTCAGGAATGACCAAAGTACCCCCGCCGCCGAACCTTGATAGCGGCCGACAACTTCCCGACGAATCATTTGCAGTAGCAGTTTGCGATTGCTGCGAAGAGTCTGTACAAAGCTTGGTTTCGCAACGTCAAGAGGACCCGCAGCGATCAACTGAATACCTCTGCCGCAGCCATAGTGGATCCTGCTGCGTCCTTCGCTGAAAGTGCAGGTGGCATGCCGATGTCTGGCCACATAATCCCAATATCTAGATCGTCCCAAACAATGCTGCGCTCATGGGCGGGCGCGTAATAGTCTGTAGTCTTGTAAAGAAAATCGGCCGTCTCGCTCAAGACCAAAAACCCATGTGCAAATCCTGGCGGAACCCAGAGCTGCCGATGATTCTCTTCGCTTAATTCCACGCCTACCCACTGTCCAAATGTCGAAGACGACCTGCGGATGTCCACCGCGACATCGAATACTGCTCCACGCACGACCCTCACGAGCTTGCCTTGCGGCTGCTGAATCTGGTAATGCAACCCGCGCAGCACGCCCCTGGAGGAACGGGAGTGATTGTCTTGGACAAAATTGACGCTCATCCCTACGGCGGCGCCGAACTGCTTGCCATTGAAGCTTTCCATAAAGAAGCCGCGGGTATCCCCAAACACCTTGGGCTCGAAGATCAGCACATCTGGAATGTGTGTGGCTGTGACGTTCATGGGCTGGATCCCTCAGCAAGCAATTGACTTAAGTATTTTCCGTAGCCGCTTTTCTGCAACGGCGCAGCGAGCGTGGCCAACTGCTCACCATCGATAAAGCCAGCCCGCCAGGCGATCTCTTCAGGGCACGCGATCTTGAGTCCTTGGCGGTGCTCTAACGTCGCAATGAACTGTCCCGCCTCTAGCAAACTCTCATGCGTACCCGTATCCAGCCACGCGTAGCCGCGCTGCATGATCTGCACGTTCAATTGCCCTAAGTCGAGATAGGCTTGGTTGACCGCCGTGATCTCGAGTTCTCCACGCGCGCTGGGCTTGACAGCCTTGGCAATGTCCACGACTTGATCGTCATAGAAGTACAGGCCCGTGACGGCATAGCTGCTTTGCGGCCTAGCTGGTTTCTCCTCAATGCTGCGGGCCTTGCCTTTCGCATCGAAAGCCACCACACCGTAGCGCTCAGGATCAGTCACATGGTAGGCAAACACGGTTGCGCCATGCGACTTGGCATCTGCACCACCAAGTAGTTGGGCGAAGTCATGCCCATAAAAAATGTTGTCACCCAGCACCAACGCACTGGGGGCGCCATCCAGGAACTTCTCGCCGATCAAAAACGCCTGAGCCAACCCATCCGGGCTGGGTTGCACCGCGTATTGCAGATTCAGCCCCCACTGACTTCCATCACCGAGCAACTGCTCAAACCGCGGCGTGTCCTGCGGCGTGCTGATGATGAGCACGTCGCGAATACCCGCCAGCATCAACGTGCTCAGCGGGTAATAAATCATTGGCTTGTCATACACCGGCAGCAACTGCTTGCTGATCGCCAACGTGGCCGGGTGCAGCCGGGTGCCCGAGCCCCCGGCCAGGATGATGCCTTTGCGGCTTTTCATGTGTTGCGCTCCAAAGTCTCGGTGAGCATGCGTGTGACGCCGGCCTGCCAGTGCGGCAGGCGCACGCCGAAGGCGGCCTGCAGCTTGCGGGTGTCCATGCGGCTGTTGCCAGGGCGCGGAGCGACTGTCTTGAAGGCGCTGGAGGGCACCGGCCTGACGGCGTCGCCAGTGGCCTTGAGCGCCACGCCTTTGCTCTGCGCGAAGTCGATGACAAATCGCGCGTAGCCGTGCCAAGACGTCTCTCCCGCGGCGGCCAGGTGATAGAGGCCGGACAGGCCCTGGCCATCGGCGCCACGCGCACGAACCTGCCGCAGGGCCAGCGCCGTCACATCGGCCAGCAACTCCGCACCGGTCGGCGCGCCCATCTGGTCGTCGATCACGGTCAGCGCGTCACGCTCTGCGGCCAGCCGCAGCATGGTCTTGGCGAAGTTGCCACCGCGTGCCGCGTAGACCCAACTGGTGCGAAAGATCAGGTGCCGGCTGCAACGCTGTTGCAGCAGTTGCTCACCTTCGAGCTTGGTCTTGCCGTAGACCGACAGCGGGCCGGTCGGGCTTTGCTCGGTCCACGGTATGGTGCCGCTGCCGTCGAACACGTAGTCGGTGGAGTAGTGGGCCATCCAGGCGCCCAGCTTCTCGGCCTCTTGCGCAATGGCGCCCACCGCCAGGGCGTTGAGCGTTCGCGCGAACTCGGGCTCGCTCTCGGCCTTGTCCACGGCGGTGTGGGCAGCGGCATTCACGATCACGTCCGGGGCCACTTGGCGCACCGTCGCGGCCACGCCGTCGGGGTTGCTGAAGTCACCGCACAGCTCGGTGCTGTGGGAATCCAGCGCCACCAGTTCGCCCAGCGGCGCCAGGCTGCGCTGCAGTTCCCAACCGACCTGCCCGCCTTTGCCGAACAGCAGGATCTTCATGCGGTCGTCCGTTCGCTGTAGTTGGTGGACACCCATTCACGGTACGCGCCACTCTGCACGCGCGCCACCCATTCCGGGTTCTCCAGATACCAGTCCACCGTCTTGCGGATGCCGGTGTCGAAGGTCTCGGCGGGTTTCCAGCCCAGTTCGCGCTCGATCTTGCGGGCGTCGATGGCGTAGCGCCGGTCGTGCCCCGGGCGGTCCGTCACGTAGGCGATCTGCGTGGCGTAAGACTGGCCGTCGGCGCGCGGGCGGCGCTCATCGAGCAAGGCGCAGACGGTGTGCACGATCTCCAGATTGGGCTTCTCGTTCCAGCCGCCCACGTTGTAGGTCTCGCCCAGCCGCCCCGCTTCGAGCACAGCCCGGATGGCGCTGCAATGGTCGCGCACGTAAAGCCAGTCGCGCACTTGCTGACCATCGCCGTACACCGGCAGGCTCTTGCCTGCGAGCGCGTTGACGATCATGAGCGGGATCAGCTTTTCAGGGAAATGAAACGGGCCGTAATTGTTGCTGCAGTTGGTCGTCAGCACCGGCAGGCCGTAGGTGTGGTGGTAAGCGCGCACCAGGTGGTCGCTGGCTGCCTTGCTGGCGGAGTAAGGGCTGTTGGGCTCGTACTTGTTTTCTTCGGTGAAGGCCGGGTCGCTGGCGCGCAGCGAGCCATAGACCTCGTCGGTCGACACGTGCAAAAAGCGGAATGCAGCCTTCTCAGGTTCGGGCAGCTGGCCCCAGTACTGGCGCACGGCCTCCAGCAGGCCGAAGGTGCCGACCACGTTGGTCTCGATGAAGGCGGCGGGGCCGTGGATGGAGCGGTCCACGTGCGACTCTGCCGCAAAATTCACCACGGCCCGCACCTGGTATTGGGCCAGCAGGCGGGCCACGAGGGCCGTATCGCCGATGTCACCTTGCACGAACACATGCCGGGCATCGCCTTGCAGGCTGGCCAGGTTTTCGATATTGCCTGCATAGGTGAGTTTGTCGAGGTTGACAACGGGCTCACCGACAGCCGCGACCCAGTCCAGGACAAAGTTGGTGCCAATGAAGCCGGCACCGCCGGTAACGAGGATCATGTGTGTACTGTGCAAAAGACAAGCGCGCGATTATCGCCGTGCCGGCTTTGCGGACCACCCCCCCGTACGGCCGGGGTGTCGTGGACTTACAGTGTGCAACACACGGATTCCGCGAGAAATGCCATGACCAAGAAGTTCAACCCCTTCGGCGACAACCTGACGGCAGCGCAGCTCGGCGAGGCTGTCCGCGACTCGGCGCAGCAGATCTGGCTGGCCGGCCTGGGCGCTTTCGCCAAGGCGCAGGAGGAAGGCACCAAGGTCTTCGACACCTTGGTGAAGGAAGGCGTGGGCCTGCAGCGCAAGACGCAGGACACCGCGGAAGACAAGCTCAGCGAGGCCGCCAGCCGCATGGGCAGCATGGCCAGCGGCCTCGGCGCGCGGGCCGCGGGCCAGTGGGACAAGCTGGAGAACATTTTCGAAGACCGGGTGGCCAAGGCGCTGAAAAAGCTCGACGTGCCGACCGCGAGCGACCTGGAGCAGCTGAGTGCGCGCATCGACGCGCTGACGCGTGCGCTGGAGCAACACGCCGCCAGCGCCAAGGGCACCACCAAGGCCGGCGGGCGAGCGGGCCGCAAGAGCGCAGCCACTGCCGCCGAGCCCCAGCCGGCACTGGCCAAGCGCACACCGCGCAAACGCGCACCCCGTTCCGCCGACTGATTGCGTACGCAAGGACCGCATGACCCCGGAAACCGAATGGAGCGCTGCGGCACTGCAGGCGCTGGCCGCGCAGGCAGCGACGCCGCCCTGCGACTCGTGCCGCACGCTGCCCTCCGGCGGCTGGGAAGCCATGCCCTCGTCGCTCGACCGCGCGCGGCTGGAGCCCGTGGGCACGCTCTACCCCGCCGCCGCCACCGATCTGGCGGGAGCGACGCTGGACGAGTACCACCCCAACGGCACGCGTTATTGGTCGGCCGATGCGCCCATCGCGCTGGGCTGGTTCCCCTACAACCGCTGCAGCGTGTGGCGGTGCCGGGTGTGCGCCACGGTCTTCGTGCGCTATGCCGAGACCGGCGGCTATTTCGAGGAAGAGCGCATCCGCCGCGTCGACCCTGCGCTCGTGGTCGCCACACCGGGAAAGACCTAGCGCCGAATCTCCCCGCCTGGTGCATGCTGGGCCGCAGCCAGGCCGACCAGCAGCCCGAGGGGAGACAACAAATGGCGAAGAAGGCCCCACGCCGGACGGCCGAACGGATTCTGGAAGTCACGCTGGCGCTGTTCAACCGCCTGGGCGCGCCGAACGTGTCCACCACGCTGATTGCGGCCGAGTTGAACATCAGCCCCGGCAACCTCTACTACCACTACCCCGCCAAGGACGAACTGCTGGGCGCGCTGTTCGACCGCTATGCCCAGGCGATGGGCGAACTGCTGGATGCGGGGCAGGAGGTGCGTGATGTGGAAGACGCTTGGTTCTTCCTGCACAGCGTTTTCGAACGCATCTGGGAGTACCGCTTCCTGTACCGCGACCTGAACGACCTGCTGAGCAACAACCGCCGGCTGGAGCAGCATGTGCAGACCGTACTGCAAGGCAAGTCGCGCGCCGTGCGCGGCATGCTGCAGGCCATGGGTCACCACGGCGCACTGCAGATCGCGCCGACCGAAGCGCAGACCACCGCCACCAGCATGGTCGTAGTGCTGACCTACTGGCTCAGCTTCGAATACGCGCTGGCCCCGCGCGGCGCCATGGAACCCGAAGCCGCACAAGGCGCCGTGCTGCGCGGCGCTACCCATGTGCTGGCCTTGCTGCTGCCTTATCTGGCGGCGGAGCAGCGCGAACACCTGGCTTCATTAGTATCTGCATACGAGCAAGCGGCTGTCACGCAAAAAATTTAGACTGGCGCAACCGCAAGAAGGAGACAACGATGGGCGAATGGACCGCTTTCCCCTACGTCGGCGCGTTCAGTTTCGACGGCGCCAGTGTCCTGAAGGCGTGGTCGCGCCTGCATGTGGCCGATGTCGAGCCTGCGCCGCACGACCAGGCCGTGCTGCATGCCTGGGCCTTGTTCCACAACGGTGAGTTTCGCCAGGCCTGCGAGGCCGGGCTCAAGGCCGGCGGCGCCGGCATCACGGTGGCCAACAAGGCGACGGCGATTTACGCCAACTACCTCGAACCTCGCGAGAAGACGCGGCTCGCACTGTTCCAGGACGTGGCCGAGCGGGCCGAGAAGCAGCTGCTGGCCGAGCCGCACAACCCCAACGCCTGGTACTGGCGCGCCTATGCGCTGGGGCGCTACAGCCAGGGGATCAGCGTGGCCAAGGCGCTGGCCCAGGGGCTGGGCACGCGGGTCAAGGAATCGCTGGAGCGTGTGATCGACCTGGCGCCCAGCCATGCCGACGCGCACATTGCGCTGGGCACCTTCCACGCCGAGGTGATCGACAAGGTCGGCTCGCTGATCGGCAGCATGACCTACGGCGCCAAGCGGGACGTGGGCCTGCGCATGTTCCAGCAGGCGCTCAGGCTGCACCCGGGCTCCGTGATCGGGCTGGTGGAGTACGCCAACGCATTGGTCATGCTCGATGGCGACGACAAGCTGCAGGAGGCGACAGCCCTGTATGAGCAGGCGGCAGCCGCCACGCCGGCAGACGCCACGGAACGGCTCGACGTGGAGATGGCGCAGGCCGAGCTGGCCAACTGACGCGCGCCGTCCGGTGGGCGATGCGCGTTGGTCCTACAGCGGGAACGGGCGGTTGGCCTTGCCCGCGGCGGCCACGCTGGGCACCATGCACGCGCACACCTGTGTACATCTTGCCGGACGACCCCATGAACATCTTCGAAGCGCTCCGCATCAGCCACCAGACCCAGCGCGCGCTGGTGGACCAGTTGGTCGCCACCGAGGGCGACAGCCGCGAACGCAGTGTCGTGTTCACGGCGCTGCGCAAGGAACTGCAGGCGCACGAGACGGCAGAGGAGCGCTGCTTTTACGTGCCTTTGATCGAGCACGACGCCACGGTCGATACCGCGCGCCACGGCATCGCCGAGCACCATGAGATGGACGAGATGGTGGAGGAACTGGCGGACACGGAGATGTCGTCGCCGGCCTGGCTGGTCAAGGCGCGCGCGCTGCGGCACAAGGTGCACCACCACCTGGACGAGGAAGAGCAGGTGTTCTTCCAGCTCGCTGGCAAGGTGCTATCTGCCGCGCAGAAAACCGCACTCGCCAAGGCCTACGAGGCAGAATTCACGACCCAGCGCGTCCAGGCCTGAAAGCTGGCGCGCAAGCACCACGCCACCCACCACAAGAGCCCGCCATGTCCGAACTCCAGACCGCCTTCCAGGCCGCCGTCCACCAGTCGCAACAGCTGAGCCAGCGCCCCGACAACGCCACGTTGCTGCGGCTCTACGGGCTGTACAAGCAGGCCAGTGCCGGCGACAACAAGGCGCCCAAGCCCGGCTTCTCCGACATGGTGGGCCGTGCCAAGTGGGACGCCTGGAACAAGCTGCAGGGCATGTCGGGCGAAGACGCCATGCAGCAGTACATCGACGCCGTGTCCGCGCTCGAATAGCGCCGGCACCCCGAACCCTCGATGCGCCGCTCAGGTCCCCGCTGCAGGCCCGGAGAGCGGCGCGAGCAAGCCGAGGGCCAGGTCACGCTCTGCCTTGGACCGCGCAGCCAGCGACCGCACGGCGGCATAAAAGCGCGGCCAGTCGCGGCCTTCACGTTCGAACAGCGCTTCGAAGGCCGGCACCAGCCCGTCGTAGGCTGCCTGCACGCCAAAGCTGGCGTTGTTGACCCGCTCCACGTAGGCGTCATAGCCCGCGAAGCCCTGCCAGCGCTCACGCTTGAGCAGCGCGTAATCGGTGCGGAACGCCTCCATCACCTGCGCCTTGCGCTCGGCCATGGGCTGGGCATTGGCGCCGTCGGCATACACGGCCTCGAGCTGTTTACGCGTGGCCAGCATCAAGGCGCGGAACTCGCGGCGCCGGCTGTCGAAGCGCGCGTACTCGACCCGGGCGGCCTCACTGGCGTGCGTGGCCAGCCACTGCGCGCTGCCCAGACGCTCGACCGCCGTCGCGAAGGATTCGTTGAACTGCGTGTCGTCCTGCACGTACACCATCTGGTGCGCCAGCTCATGGAACAGCATGCGGGCCAGCTCGCCCTCGGGGTATTGGATGAAGGTGTTCAGCAGCGGGTCGCCGCCGAGCCAGTTCATCCAGCCCAGCGTGGAATAGGCCGGCACGCCGTAGACGCTGGCTTCCAGCCCGTCGCTGCGCAACTGCGCCGCCAGGGCCTGCGCCTCGCGCTCGTCGAAGTAGCCGCGGTAGCCGATGCAGCCGGTGAACGGGAAGCACCAGGTCTTGAGCTTGAGCGAGTACGGCGGTGCCGCGATCGCATTCCACACGGCGGCGCGCCGGCCCAGGTCGGCGTAGCGGTGGTAGCTCGCGTTATCGGGCAGATGCAGGGCATCCACGGCAAACGCACGCAGACGGCGCGCGAGCTCGAGCTGGCGCTTGAGCTCGGGCGGCGCCTTGGCGTCGTCCAGCCAGTCCTGGATCGGCCGCGCTGCGTGCATGAGCTGCAGGTGCCCGCGCGCGGACTGCCAGTAGTAGGACATGTCGGCACAGCCCGACACGCACAGCAGCACCAACGATGCCCCTGCCGCGCGCGCGGTCGTGGCCCAGGTACGGATGGAAGGATGTGGCACGGAGGCGAGTTTACGGAGCTTGGCCAGCCGTTCTGGCACGCAGGTTGCTGTGCTTCGCACATGCCTGCTGCGAATCTTTCTCCATCGGTGAACCAAGGCTGCCGCCGTGCGTCCAAGCCGGGCATGCAGCGGTTTTTCAACTCCTTTTCGATGCGGTGGTCCTGACATGTCCAGCCACGGCCGCCCCAAGAGCCAGTATGGCCGCCTGACGGCAATCGCCAGCGGCCACCACCTGTCGACCTTGACCGCGCAGCGGGTCGTGGAACAGGGCGGCTCGCTGATCGACGCCATGATCGCGGCGTCGGCAATGTTGACAGTCACGCAGCCGCACGCGAGTTCGCTGGGCGGCTGCGGCATGTTGCTGTACTTCGACGCCACCTCGCACCAGGTGCAGGTGCTGAACGGCACGGGCCGCGCGCCGGCTGCCACGCCGGCCCAGGCGCTGGCAGACGCGGGCGTGATGCCGCGCCATGGCGTGCAGGCTGCGGTGACGCCGACCCTGGTGCGGCTGTGGGCACGTGCCCACGAGCGCTTCGGCCGCCTGCCCTGGGGCCAGTTGCTGGCACCGGCCATCGCGGCGGCCGACGGTGGCATCGGCACGTCGGAAGAGCTGGCGCGCAATCTGGCCCTGGCCGATCCCGCCGTCTCGGCCCAGCCCGGCTTCACCGACAGCTTCTGCCGCAAGGGGCAGCTGCTGGCGGCCGGGCAGCCCATGCGCCAGCCGCGCATGGCCGAGGTGCTGCAGACCATTGCCAGGAACGGCGAGGACGGCTTTTTCGGCGGCTGGGTCGCACGCAGCCTGGCCGCCTTCTGCGCCGAGCACGGCGGCTGGCTTGGCCAGGAGGACCTGGCCCGTGCCCAGGCCGACTGGTGGCAGAGCTGGCACACGCGGTACGCCGGCCGCGAGGTGCATGTCGCGCCGCCCAATGCAGTCAGCGTGCTGATGCTGCGCCAGCTCAACCTGCGCGCCACCGCCCGCGCCGCGCGTGGGGCCGAGACTGCCGACGCCGATGTGATGCGCGCCATCGCCGTGCTGCACCGCTACCGGTCGCGCATCGGCGACCCGGCCCGCAAGCGGCTGATGCCGGCCGACTTCGACCTGGGCGAGCGCCACCTGAGCCCCGGCCCCGCGCCTGGGCCGCATGCGGGTGCCGCCATGCCGGCCGATGCGTCCGGCTTCGTCGCCATGGATGTCGAGGGCAATGCCGTGGCCCTGCTGCAAAGCGTGTTCCAGCCCCTGGGTTCGGGCTGCGTGGACCCGGGCACCGGCGTGTTGCTGAACAACCGCATGTCCGATTTCGTCGCCCAGCCCGGCATGCCGAACA
Source organism: Pseudorhodoferax sp. Leaf267 (assembly GCF_001422405.1). GTDB lineage: Bacteria > Pseudomonadota > Gammaproteobacteria > Burkholderiales > Burkholderiaceae_C > Pseudorhodoferax. Next base: position 65,097 of record NZ_LMMV01000023.1, on the reverse strand, counting down.
GCGTGCAGCCACTGATCCGGCCGGCCCACACGCTGAGCCCCTACATCGTGGTCCACGGCAACCGCGCCGAGCTGGCGGCCGTGTCGCCCGGCGGCGTGAACCAGACCACCTGCGGTGTGCAGTTCGCCAGCGGCGCGCTGGAGACCGAGGCGACGCTGGGCGAGATCGCGGGCCGCCCGCGCTGGAGCCTGAACCCCGAGGGCGGCGTGCTCCTGGAGCCCGGCATGGACCCGGCCGTGGCGCCCGCGCTGCGCGGCCAGGGCCTGGAGGTCGTCGAGAACGTGGCGCAGGAGCTGTGCTTCGGCTCGGTCAAGGCCGTCCGTGCCCACCCGCTGGGCGGGCTGGAGGCCGTGGCCGACCTGCGCCGCCAGGCCCATGCCGTGGCCTGGTAGCGCGGGGCGCTGACAAACTGCGCGCGGCCGGACGTTTTTGTCAGTCCGGCACCACCGCCGTGACTTCGATCTCCACCTTGGCGCGCGCCTCCATGAGCCCGCTGACCTGCACGCAGGTCATGGCCGGGAAGTTGCGGCCCATGGCCTCGCGGTAGACCTTGCCGAGCTCGGGCAGGCGGCTGTTGTATTCCACGCGGTCGGTCACGTACCAGGTCATGCGCACCATGTGCTCGGGCCCGGCGCCAGCCTCGCGCAGCACGTCGACGACATTGCGCAGCGCCTGGCCGGTCTGCGCGATGAAGTCGTCGGTCTCGAACTGCTGCTGCGCGTTCCAGCCGATCTGGCCGCCGACGAACACCATGGTGCCGCGCGCGGCGACGCCGTTGGCATAACCCTTGGGCGCCGTCCAGCCCGGTGGTTGCAGGAGTTTCATAGCTGTTTGAGTTTGAAGCGTTGCAATTTGCCGGTCTCGGTGCGCGGCAGGCTGGCCACGAACGCGATCTCGCGCGGGTATTTGAACGGCGCGATGTGGGCCTTCACATGGTCCTGCAGTGCCCGCACCATCGCCGCATCGCCCACATGGCCCGGCTTGAGCACGCAGAATGCCTTGACCAGCATGCCGCGTTCGGCGTCGGGCTTGCCGATCACGCCGCATTCGGCCACGGCCGGGTGCTGCAGCAAGGCGTCCTCGACCTCGGGGCCGCCGACGTTGTAGCCGGCCGTGATGATCATGTCGTCGGCACGCGACTGGTAGAAGAAGTAGCCGTCCTCGTCCTGCACGAAGGCATCGCCAGGGTAGTTCCAGCCGTCCTTCACATAGCTCGTCTGTCGCGCGTCGTCCAGGTAGCGGCAGCCCACCGGGCCGACCAGCGCCAGCTTGCCGACCTGGCCCCGCGGCAGTTCGCGGCCCTCGTCGTCGAGGATCCTGGCCGTGAAGCCCGGCACCACCTTGCCGATGGCGCCACGCCGCACCTCGTCGGGCGGCGCAGAGATGTAGATGTGGAACACCTCGGTGCCGCCGATCCCGTCCAGCATCTCGATGCCGGTGGCCTCCTTCCAGAGCTGGCGCGTGGCGTCGGGCAATGCCTCACCGGCGCTGACCGTGGTGCGCAAGGACGGCAGGCCCAACGCCTTGGCGAACGGTGCCATCTGCCGGTAGAACGTGGGCGCGGTGTAAACGATGGTGGCGCCCACCTCCCGGATCAGCCGCACCATGGCTTCGGGTGTGTAGGGGATGTCGGGAAAGTAGACACTGGCCCCCGCCCACATCGGGAAGACCAGCAGGCCCCCCAGGCCGAACGTGAAAGCCAGCGGCGGCGAGCCCATCACGATGTCCTCGGGCCGGGCCTTGAGCACATGGCGCGGCCAGCAGTTGCACATGGCGATGACCTCCCGGTGGCTGGTGACGGGTGCCTTGGGCTTGCCCGTGGTGCCGGAAGTGAACGCCAGAAGCGCGATGTCGTCGGCGGCCGTGGGGCAGGCCGTGAACTGGCCTGCCTTACGCGCGGCGCGCGCTTCCAGGCTGGTGTCGTCACCGGGCGCGTGGAACGCCAGGACATGCGCCAGCACCGGGTGCTGCGCCTGCGCGGCGTGCAACTCGTCGAGCAACCGGGCCTCGCACAGCGCGGCGACGGGTTGCGCCTTCTCGACGATGTCGCCCAGCTCCTTGGCGCGCAGCAGCGGCATGGTCGCCACGGCGATCAGCCCGGCCTTCACAACGGCCAGCCAGGCCAGCGCCATCTCCACCGAATTGCCGCCGCGCAGCAGCACGCGGTTGCCGGGCACCAGGCGCAGGTCCTCGACCAGCACCTGGGCGATGCGGTCGACCTCCACGCGCGTGGCGCGGTAGCTCAGGGTGCGGGCCGGCGAGCGCAGCAAAGGCCGGTCGGCCCAAGGCTTGTCGGCGGCCTTGTCCAGCAGCTCCTCGACCAGGTTCAGCTGATCGGGCAGTTGCAGTTCGGGCAGGTCGTAGCGCATCTGCGGCCACTGCGCGGCTGGCGGCAGGCGGTCGTGCACGAAGCGGTCGACCTGGGCGCTGGTGCCACGTGAGGGAATGGCTGCCATGGTGCTACCCCTGCAAGACGGACTTGCCGATGATGAGCTGCTGCACCTCGGTCGCGCCTTCGTAGATGCGCAGCGAGCGAATGTCGCGGTACAGGCTCTCGACCTTGGTGCCCACCTTCACGCCCAGGCCGCCGTGCATCTGCAGCGCCATGTCGATCACGCGCTGGGCGTTCTCGGTGGCCGTCATCTTGGCCATGGCGGCGGCGGCCGTATAGGCGCGGGCCAGCGCAGGCGTGCCCAGGCCGGCCACGTCGCGCATCCAGGCTGCCCGGTACGTCAGCTGGGCAGCAGCCTCCACGAGCGCCGCCATCTCGCCGAGGCGGGCCTGCGTGAGCTGAAAGTCCGCCAAGGTCTGGCCGAACATCTTGCGGCCCTTGGCATGGGCGACCGCCTCGGCCAACGCGCGGCGCGCGAAGCCCAGTGCCGCAGCGGCCACCGAGGCGCGGAAGATGTCCAACGTGCGCATGGCGAGCTTGAAGCCGCCGTTCAGCTCGCCCAGCTGCGCCGCGGCCGGCACGCCGCAGGCCTCAAAGCGCAGTGTGGCCAGCGGGTGCGGCGCCATCACGGCAATGTGCTCGCTGGTGTCCAGCCCGCGCGCATCGGCATCGACGACGAACGCCGTGATGCCGCGCGTGCCGGCCTGCGGCTCGGTCTTGGCGAACACGCAATAGAAGTCGGCAATGCCGCCGTTGCTGATCCAGGTCTTGGCGCCGTCCAGCTGCCAGCCCTCGCCATCGGGCACGGCGCGCGTGGCCATGGCGGCGACGTCGGAGCCAGCCTCGGCCTCGCTGAGCGCGAAGGCCGCGATCTTCTCGCCGCGCGCAACGGCGCCGAGGTACTGGGCCTGCTGCGCGGGCGAGCCGGCCAGCGTGATCGCACCGCTGCCCAGGCCCTGCATGGCGAACGCAAAATCGGCCAGCGGCGAGTGGAAGGCCAGCGTCTCGCGCAGCACGACAAGCGCGCGCGAATCCAGCCGCTCCAGCGCGCCACCGAAGGCCTGCGGCACGCAGTAGCGCAGGAAGCCGCCCTGCCCCAGCAGCGCCACCCAGTCGCGGCAGGCGGCGCGGTCGTCGGCCTCGTCGACCTCTTGCGCGGCGGCCCAGGGCAGCAGCGCATCGGCCAGCGCGCGGTGCTCGGCCGCGAAGAACGGCAGCGACAGGTGTTCGGTAGACGGCTGCATGTCAGTGCCGCCCGGCCGCCCGGAGGCATTGACGCACCCCCTCGGGGGGCAGCGGACCGCGCGAAGCGGGGAAGCGTGGGGGTCGTTTCATATCAGTCCCCCGCGAACTGCGGCTTCTGCTTGGCGGCAAAGGCTTCGTAGGCCCGCTTGAAGTCTTCGGTCTGCATGCAGATGGCCTGGGCCTGGGCCTCGGCCTCGATGGCCTGCTCGATGGTCATGGCCCATTCCTGCTGCAGCATGGTCTTGGTCATGCCGTGGGCGAAGGTCGGGCCGGCCGCCAGTTCCTGCGCCATGGCCTGGGCCCTGGCGAGCAGCTCCTCGCGGCCATGCAATGCGTTGAAGAAGCCCCAGGCCAGGCCTTCGGCCGCCGTCATCGCGCGGCCCGTGAACAGCAGCTCGGACGCGCGGCCCTGGCCAATCACGCGCGGCAGCAGCGCGCAGGCCCCCATGTCGGCGCCGGCCAGGCCCACGCGCGTGAACAGGAAGGCCGTCTTCGTCGCCTCGCTGCCGTAGCGCAGGTCACAGGCCAGCGCCATCATGGCGCCGGCACCGGCGCAGATGCCGTCGATGGCGCCGATGATGGGCTGCGGGCAGTTGCGCATGGTCTTGACGAGATCGCCGGTCATGCGCGTGAACTCCAGCAGCTCGGGCATGGTCATCTTCGTGAGCGGACCGATGATGTCGTGCACGTCGCCGCCCGAGCAGAAGTTGCCGCCCTCGCCCGTGACGACGATCGCCTTCACGTCGGTGGCGAAGCGCAGCGCATGGAACAGGTCACGCAGCTCGGCGTACGAGTCGAAGGTCAGCGGGTTCTTGCGCTCGGGCCGGTTCAGCGTGATGGTGCCAACGCCGCCCTCGAACTGCCAGGCGAAATGCGCGGCCACGTAGCCGGCCTTGGCGTCGAACTGTGCGCGCATGGGATTGCCCGCGCCGATGTAATGCTTCATGAGGTCTCCAGGAAATTGTTCAGCGTGTGCTGCTTGACCTTGCCCAGCAGCCGGTGCAGCGTGGCGATGTCGCGCACGCCCAGGGCCGAGAACGCGTCCACGATCCATTGCTCGTGGCGCTGCGCCATGGCGTGGAACTGGCTGCGGCCCTTGGCCGTCAGGCGCACGCGGTAGGCGCGGCGGTCGCCCTCCACTTCCATGCGCTCGACCAGGCCCTCGGTCACGAGCTGGTCGGTGATGCCGGTCACGTTGCCGCCCGTCACCATCATGCGGCGCGACAGCTCGTTCATCTTCATGCCCTCGGGGGCGCGCTCCAGCTGCGCCATCAGGTCGAAGCGCGGCAGCGTGGTGTCGAACTGGTCGCGCAGGCCGGCGCGCACCTGGCGCTCGATCTGCTGCGTGCAGGTCAACAGGCGCAGCCACAGGCGCAACTCGTCCGGGTGTTCGCTGTGGGCGCGGGCTTCGAGGTCCATGTCAGCTTTCTTCTTCGGCTTGCGCCGCGGCCGCCATCTGCTGTTGTTTCGCCAGCTCGCGCAGCATCTGGTCGCGCCCGCTCAGGTACTGGCGCGGCCACTCGGCGCCGCTGTGGTTGGCGCGTGGGTCGGCCTGCAGCCGCGCCACCTCGTGCAGCGTCCAGGCCGGGTCGGCCAGGTGCGGGCGGGCCACGGCGCACAGGTCGGCGCGGCCCGCGGCGATGATGCTGTTGGCCTGGTCGGCCTCGCTGATGGCGCCCACCGCGATGGTGCGGATGCCGACCTCGTTGCGGATGCGGTCGGCGAAAGGCGTCTGGTACATGCGGCCGTACACGGGCCTGGCGGCGCGCGTGGTCTGGCCCGAGGACACGTCGATCATGTCGCAGCCAGCCGCATGGAACAGCCGCGCCACGGCCACGCCGTCGTCGCCCGTGTGGCCGCCCTCGGCCCAGTCGTGCGCGGAGATGCGCACGCTCATGGGCCGCTCGGCCGGCCACACGGCGCGCATGGCGGCGAACACTTCGAGCGGGTAGCGCAGGCGGTTCTCCAAACTGCCGCCGTAGTCGTCGGTGCGCCGATTGGTCAGCGGCGTGATGAAGCTGGACAGCAGATAGCCGTGTGCGCAGTGCAGCTCCAGCCAGTCGAAGCCGGCCGCCGCGGCGCGGCGCGTGGACTCGACGAACTGCTCGCGCAGCACGTCCATGTCGGCGCGCGTCATGGCGCGCGGCACCTGGTTCTGCTGGCCGTAGGGCACGGCGCTGGCGGCCAGCAGCGGCCAGTTGCCCTCGGGCAGGGGCTCGTCCATCGCCTCCCAGCCCAGCTGGGTCGAGCCCTTGGGGCCGCTGTGGCCCAGCTGCAGGCCGATGGCGGCACTGCCGTTGCCGTGCACGAAGTCGACGATGCGCGTGAACGCCGATTGCTGCGCCGCGTTCCACAGGCCGGGGCAGCCGGGCGTGATGCGGCCTTCGGGCGTGGGGCTGGTCATCTCGACGAACACCAGCCCCGCGCCGCCCAGCGCACGGGCGCCCAGGTGCACGAGGTGGAAGTCCTGCGGCACGCCGTCGATGGCGCTGTAGGTGGCCATGGGCGAGACGACGATGCGGTTTTTCAGCGTAAGGCCGCGCAGCGTCAGCGGCAGCAGCATGGGCAACCGGGCGGCCGTGTCGAGCGCAGCGGGCGCGCCATCGGCACGCGGTGCCGGCAGGCGCGTGGCCAGCCAGGCCTCGTAGCCGCGCAACCAGCGCGCGTCGCGCAGCCGCAGGTTCTCGTGGCTGATGCGCTGCGAGCGCGTGAGCAGCGAGTAGGCGAACTGCTCGACCTCCATGCCGCTGTAGCGCGCCACGTTCTCGAACCACTCGGTGGAATTGCGCGCGGCGTTCTGGATCTTCAGCACCTCCACGCTGCGGCGCGCCTCGTAGGCGGCCAGCGCGGCATCGGGCTGCGGCTCGGCGGCGAAGGCGTTGGCCAGGTCGATCGCGTCTTCCAGCGCCAGCTTGGTGCCGCTGCCGATCGAAAAGTGCGCCGTGTGCGCGGCATCGCCCATCAGCACCACGGGCACGGCGCGGCCGTCGATGTCCACGCGGTGCACCCAGGTGTTGCAGACCACGCGCGGGAAGCGGATCCAGATCGCCGAGCCGCGCAGGTGGCCGGCATTGCTGATCAGCTTCTCGCCGTCGAGGTAGCGCGCGAAGAGCTTTTCGCAAAAAGCGATGGCCTCGGGCTGCTCCATGCGGTCCAGGCCGTGCGCCTTCCAGACGGACTCGGGCGTCTCCACGATGAAGGTGGAGGTGTCGGCATCGAACTGGTAGGCATGGGCCTGGAACCAGCCGTGCTCGGTCTCTTCGAACGCGAACGTGAACGCGTCGAAGCGCTTGTGCGTGCCGAGCCACACGAAGCGGCAGGCGCGCAGGTCCACGTCGGGCTGGTAGACGTCGGCATAGCGCTGGCGCACGCGGCTGTTCAGGCCGTCGCAGGCGATGACCAGGTCGGCGCCGTGGCGGCGTGCGGCGTCCTGGTCGTCGCTCACATCGGTTTCGAAGACGAGTTCGACACCGAGCTCGGCGCAGCGGTCCTGCAGGATGTTGAGCAGCCGCTTGCGGCCGATGCCGCAAAAGCCGTGGCCGCCCGAACGCACGCTGCGGCCCTTGAAGAAGACCTCGATGTCGTCCCAGTGGTGGAAGTGCTCGCCGATGCGCTGGGCCGTCACCGGGTCGGCCGCGCGCAGGTTGGCCAGCGTCTGGTCCGACAGCACCACGCCCCAGCCGAAGGTGTCGTAGGGCCGGTTGCGCTCCAGCACCGTGACCCGGTGGCCGGGGTTCTGCAGCTTCATGAGAAGGCCGAAGTACAGGCCCGCGGGACCGCCGCCGATGCACAGGATGTTCATGACGAAATAGTTTAGGCTTCAATCAAATACTGTCAAGGCGGCGAACCCGGTGGCGCTGCAGTGGGGGCTTTCCCCGACGGCCCATGTCTTGACGGGGTCTTTGTCGTTTGACAAGAATTTGTTGCATGCGCAATCTCCTCATCCCCCAGATCGAGGCCCGGCTGCAAGGGCTTCCGGTCCCGGTGGCGCTGCAGTTGCCCGCCGGGGAACGCGTGGGCGCCCCTGCGGCCGCCGTCACGCTGTCGTTCCAGGACTGGTCCAGCCTGGCCACCATGGCGAGCGGTCAGATCGGCCGCCTGGCCGAGGATTTCGTCGAAAGCCGCGTGCAGTTGCAGGGCCGCATGCGCGACCTCATGGAGGTGGCGGCCCGGCTGCTGCCGGGCCACCCGGGCCGCGCCAGCTCCTCGCGCTGGTGGGGCGGCGTGCTGCGGCGCGCCAAGTCGCTGGCCGCGCATTCGCCGGCGCGCGATGCCGAGCAGGTGCAGTTCCACTACGACGTGTCGGACGACTTCTACGCGCTGTGGCTCGACGAGAAGCGCGTTTATTCCTGCGCCTACTACCGCGCACCCGGCATGAGCCTGGCCCAGGCGCAGGAGGCCAAGCTGGACCACATCTGCAGGAAGCTGATGCTGCAGCCCGGCGAACGCTTCCTGGACATCGGCGCGGGCTGGGGCGGCCTGCTGCTGTGGGCGGCCGAGCACTACGGCGTGGACGCGACCGGCATCACGCTGTCGCGCAACCAGCACGTGCACGTCAACCGCGAGATCGCGCGCCGTGGCCTGCAGGGCCGCGTGCGCATGCTGCTGCGCGACTACCGCGACCTGGCAGCGGCCGAGCCCTTCGACAAGATCGCCTCGGTCGGCATGTTCGAGCATGTGGGCAAGGCCAACATGCCGACCTACTTCGGCAAGATCCACGCGTTGCTGGTGCCCGGCGGCCTGGTGCTGAACCACGGCATCACGGGCTCGTCGGCCGGGCACGAGCAGCTGGGCGCCGGCATGGGCGAATTCATCGAGAAGTACATCTTCCCTGGCGGCGAGCTGCTGCACGTATCGCAGGTGCTGCACGAGATGGCCGATGCCGGCCTGGAGATGCTGGACACCGAGAACCTGCGCCCGCACTACGCCAAGACCTTATGGGCCTGGTCGGACGCACTGGAGGCGCAGCTGGACGAGGCCCGCGGCGCGCTGGCCACGACCGCCAAGGCAGGCGACGCCGAGCGCATCCTGCGCGCGTACCGGCTGTACCTGGCGGGCAGCGCGATGAGCTTCGAACACAACTGGATCTCGCTGCACCAGATGCTGGCCAGCCGGCCCAGCGGCCTCACGCAGACCGGCACCATCACGGGCGCACAATCAGCGTACCCGTTCAACCGGGGCTACATGTACTCCACCTGAAGGCCGCCCGCGCGGCCCACACCATGCTCTACAAATTCAAATCCAAGGCCACCGGCGACCTCATCATGCTGGAGCCCAACGGCCGGCGCGTTCTGCAGTTGATCGGCAAGTCGCCGGACCCCACGGGCATCATCCAGCCCGCCCAGATGCCGGCGGCCATCGCTGCGCTGGAAGCCGCCGTGGCCCAGGAAGAGGCGGAGCACAAGGCCGCCGAACAGGAGGCCGAGGCCAAGGGCGAGAAGCTGCCGCCCAAGGCCGACACGGTGTCACTGCGCCAGCGCGCCGTGCCATTCATCGACATGCTGCGCCGCTCGGAGGCGGCGGGGCACGACGTGGTCTGGGGCGTCTGAGCACCACCGGGCCGCCCCAAGGCGCTCAGCGCCGCAGCGTGTAGCGCGTAGCGCGTAGCGCGACGGTACTCGCGTCGTCCCTCAGTCCACCTTGGCGCCGGAGGCCTTGACCACCGGCGCCCACTTCTTCAGCTCCGCATCGATCAGCTTGGCGAATTCCTGCGGGGTGTTGCCGCTCGGGATGGCGCCCTGCGCCAGCAGCTTGTCGCTGACGTCCGGCGTCTTGATGGCCTTGGCCACTTCCTGCTGGATGCGGTTCACGATCTCCATGGGCGTGCCGGCCGGCGCCAGCAGGCCGAACCAGGAGCTGGCCTCGAAACCCTTGAGCTGGGGGCCGCCGGCCTGCTCCACCGTGGGCACGTCGGGCAAGGCCGCCGAGCGCTGCGCGCTGGTGACCGCGAGCGCCGTGAGCTTGCCCGCCTTGATCTGCTGCATGGCCGATGGCAGGTTGTCGAACATCACGTCCATGTTCCCGCCCACCATGTCCATGAGCGCCGGGCCGGAGCCGCGGTACGGAAAGTGGACCATGTAGGCCCCGGTCATGGTCTTGAACAGCTCGCCGGCCATGTGGATGGACGTGCCGTTGCCGCTGGAGGCCATGTTCAGCTTGCCCGGGTTGGCCTTGGCGTAGGCGATGAACTGCTGCACGTTGCCGATCTTGAGCGAGCGCGCCTTCTCGGCGTTGACCACCATCACGTTGGGCACGCCGGCCACCAGGCTGATGGGCGCGAAGTCCTTGACCGGGTCGAACGGCATCTTGTCGTAGAGCCACTTGTTGATGGCGTGCGTGCCCACGGTGCCCATGAGGATGGTGTAGCCGTCCGGCGCGGCCTTGGCCACGATGTCGGCGCCGATGTTGCCGCCGGCACCGGCGCGGTTGTCCACGACGAAGGGCTGGCCCAGGGCCTTGGTCAGCTCCACGGCCATGGCGCGGGCCAGGATGTCGGTCGTGCCGCCGGGCGCGAACGGCACGACCATGCGCACGGGCTTGGTCGGCCAGCTGCCCTGCGCGGCGGCGGGCAGGGCGCTGCATGCGGCCAGCACCGCGGTGGCCAGCAGCAGGCGGCGGCCGGGAACGAGGGTCGAAGGTGCGGTCATCAAGAGTCTCCGGGTCGATTCAATGGGTGGTGTTCTGCAGCAGGGCCGTGGCGCGCGCGACGATCTGCGCGGCCGTGACGCGCGACTGCGCCTCCAGCACGGGCGCATAGCCGACCGGGATGCGCGGTGCACCCAGGCGGGCCACGCGGCAACCGGTGGCCTCGGCGGCCGTGGCTGCGATCTCGGCGCCGAAGCCCGCGGCCTGCACGGCCTCGTGCACGACGAGCAGGCGGCGCGTGCGGGCGCAGGAGGCCAGCACGGCCTCGCGGTCCCAGGGCCAGATGCTGCGCAGGTCGATGCAGTCCACGGCGATGCCTTGCGCGGCGAGCGCATCGGCTGCCTGCTCGCAGATGCCGGCCTGCCGGCTCCAGCTGACCAGCGTGAGGTCGTCGCCGCGGCGGCGCAGCGCGGCCTGGCCCAGCGGCACGGCCAGCGTGGGGTCGACATCGCCTTGCACGTTCCACAGGCCCTTGTGTTCGATGTAGACCACCGGGTCACCACAGGCCAGCGCCGCGCGCAGCAGGCTGTAGTTGTCCTGCGGCGTGGACGGGCAGACCACGACCACGCCGGGCAGGTGCGCGAACCACGCTTCGAGCGACTGCGAGTGCTGCGCGGCCGAGGCGTCCCAGATGCCGCCCGGCATGCGCGCGACCAGCGGCACGCGGCCCTGGCCGCCGAACATGAAGCGGTTCTTGGCGGCCTGGTTCACGATCTCGTCCATGCCGCACAGCGCGAAGTCGACGACGCGCATTTCCACCACCGGCCGCAGGCCGGCCAGCGCCATGCCGACGCCGGCGCCCATGATCGCCGCCTCGCTGATCGGCGTGTCGATCACGCGCGCGGGGCCGAACTGCTGTTGCAGCCCCTTGTACTGGCCGAAGATGCCGCCGCGGCCCACGTCTTCGCCGAGCACGAGCACGCGCGGGTCGGCTTCCATTTCATGCTGCAGGGCGAGTGCTGCGGCTTGGGCGTACGTCAGAACCATTGACCGGCCCCGGTGGTCTGCACGTCGGTGAAAGCGGCTGCGGCTTGCGGCCAGGGCGCGGCATCTGCGGCGGCCAGCGCGCGTTCGACCTCGGCGCGGGCGTCGTCCTCGATGCCATCCAGCACGAACGCTGCGCCGCCCTGTTCGAGATAGGCCGCCCGCGCGCGCGCGATCGGGTCCGTCCGCAGCGCCGCCGCCAGTTCCTGCGGGTCGCGGTAGGCGGCCAGGTCCACGGACACATGGCCTTTCACGCGGTAGGTCAGCGCATGCAGCAGGCAAGGCCCCTGGCCATCGCGCACCTGGGCCACCAGTTGCCGTGCGGAGGCGTGCACGGCCAGCACGTCGTTGCCGTCGACGGGCGTGGCCGCGATGCCCAGGCTGGCCGCGCGCGCCGAGGCGCCCTCGCCCGCCGTCATCGGCCCGCTGGCCGTGGTGGCGCTCCAGCGGTTGTCCTCGCAGACGAACAGCACGGGCAAGGCGTAGACACGGGCCCAGTTCAGGGCTTCGAGGAAGGGGCCACGGTTGATGGCGCCGTCGCCGAAGAAGCACACGGTGATGCCGTCGGTGTGCTGCAGCTTCTGCGCATGGGCCGCGCCCACCGCGATCGGCAGGCCGGCCGCCACGACGCCGTTGGCGCCCAGCATGCCGACCGAGAAATCGGCGATGTGCATGGAGCCGCCCTTGCCGCCGTTGAAGCCTGTGGCCTTGCCGAACAGCTCGGCCATCATGCGCGCCATGTCTGCGCCCTTGGCCAGCGTGTGGCCGTGGCCGCGGTGCGTGGAGGTCAGGTAGTCGCTGCTGCGCAGGTGGGCGCAGACGCCGGCCGGCACGGCCTCCTGGCCGGTGGACAGGTGCAGCGGCCCGCGCACCCGGGCACTGCCGGCCGCCTGCTGGCCGTAGGCGCTGACACCGCCCTGGCTGGCCGCCTCGGCGGCGTTCTCGAAAGCGCGGATGCGCAGCATGGTGCGGTACAGCGCCTCGTGGGTCGGAAGCGGGAGGGTGGGCGGCATCGGTATTCCCGCGCAGCAGGACAGCCGCGCAACGCGGCGGATGGTAGCCAACGAAGCCGCGCCGCCGCGAGCGGGCTTACCCGCCCACACCCCTGGGGAAACCCCGTACCGCCGGCCAGGCAGTGCGTCGCAGGATGCATCTCGCCCATCCACAACAAGGAGACAACACGATGAAGCGACGCATGCTGGCCGTTCTGGCGCTTTGCGCCATGGCCTGGTCCCACACCACCGTGCAGGCGCAGACGGCCGAGACGGCAGCCCGCGCCACGGCGGCCGTCAAGAAAGTGAACGGCGCCTTCATCCGCGCCAACGCCGCGAAGACGCCCGACTGGCCCAGCTACGGCCTGGACTACGCCGAGACGCGCTACAGCCGGCTCAGCCAGATCGACACCTCCAACGTGCAGCAACTGGGCCTGGTCTGGTCCTACGACCTGCAAAGCACGCGCGGCGTGGAGGCCACGCCGCTGGTGGTGGACGGCATCATGTATGTGACCGCGTCGTGGAGCGTCGTGCATGCGGTGGACGTGCGCACCGGCCAGCGCATCTGGACCTACGACCCGCAGGTCGACCGCGCGCGCGGTTTTCGCGGCTGCTGCGACGTCGTGAACCGCGGCGTGGCGCTGTGGGAAGGCAAGGTCTACGTGGCCGCCTACGACGGCCGGCTGATCGCGCTGGACGCCGGCAGCGGCCGCGTGCTGTGGGAGAAGGACACGCTGATCGACCACAGCCGCTCCTACACCATCACCGGCGCGCCGCGGGTGTTCAAGGGCAAGGTGCTGATCGGCAACGGCGGTGCCGAGTACGGCGTGCGCGGCTACGTGACGGCCTACGACGCGAACACCGGCGCGCAGAAGTGGCGCTGGTTCACGGTGCCGGGCGACCCGTCCAAGCCCTTCGAGGACGCGTCCATGGCGCGCGCGGCCAAGACCTGGGACCCGTCGGGCAAGTACTGGGAAGCCGGCGGCGGCGGCACGGCCTGGGACACCATGGCCTTCGACCCCGAGCTGAACCTGATGTACATCGGCACCGGCAACGGCTCGCCCTGGGCGCGCAGCAAGCGCAGCCCGGCAGGTGGCGACAACCTGTACCTGGCCTCCATCGTGGCGCTGGACCCGGACACCGGCGCCTACAAGTGGCACTACCAGCAGACGCCGGGCGACAACTGGGACTACACCTCGACGCAGCCCATGATCCTGGCTGACCTGAAGATCGCCGGCAAGCCGCGCAAGGTGATCCTGCATGCGCCCAAGAACGGCTTCTTCTTCGTGATCGACCGCACCAACGGCAAGTTCATTTCGGCCAGGAACTTCGTCGAGGTGAACTGGGCCAGCGGCTACGACGCCAAGGGCCGGCCGATCGAGATCGCGGCCGCACGTCAGAACGACAAGCCCGGCGAGAGCATGCCCGGCCCGTTCGGCGCGCACAACTGGCACCCGATGTCGTTCAACCCCGGCACCGGCCTGGTCTACCTGCCGGCCCAGCACGTGCCGATCAACCTGATGGACGACAAGGACTGGAAGTTCAACGAGAACACCCCGCTACGCCCGCATGCGGCGCAGGGCTGGAACACCGGCATGTTCGTCAACGCCGCCCCGCCCACCAGCAAGCCCATGGGCCGGCTCGTGGCCTGGGACCCGGTGCAACAAAAAGAGGCATGGGGCGTGGAGCATGCGTCGCCCTGGAACGGCGGCACGCTGACCACGGCCGGCAACCTGGTGTTCCAGGGCACGGCCGACGGCCGCATGGTGGCCTACGACGCCAAGACCGGCGCCAAGCTCTGGGAGACCCCCACCGGCACGGGCGTGGTGGCCGCGCCCTCCACCTACCTGGTCGACGGCAAGCAGTACGTGTCGGTGGCCGTGGGCTGGGGCGGCGTCTACGGCCTGGCGCAGCGCGCCACCGAGCGCCAGGGGCCGGGCACGGTCTACACCTTCGCCGTCGGGGGCACGGCCAGGATGCCGGAGTTCGTCGAGTACCGCATGGCCAAGCTGGTGCAGGGCGTGAAGTACGACCCCGCCCAGGTCGCGGCCGGCACGGGCCTGTATGTGAGCAACTGCGTGTTCTGCCACGGCGTGCCGGGCGTGGACCGCGGCGGCAACATTCCCAACCTGGGCTACATGGACGCCGCCTTCATCGAGAACCTGGACAAGTTTTTGTTCAAGGGCCCGGCCATGGCCCGCGGCATGCCCGACTTCACGGGCAAGCTCAGCATGGCCGACGTGGAGGCGATCAAGGCGTTCATCCAGGGCACGGCCGACGCGGTGCGGCCCAAATAAAAAAGCCGCCGGGGCGTCGACCCCGGCGGCTTCGTGAAAAATCAGGCGACGATCAATCGGCGTATTGGCCGGCCGCCTTGATGACCGGGCCAAAGCGCGCGACTTCAGATTGCACGAACTTCTTGTGCTCGGCCGGCTCGACGCGCTTGTCGTTGGCCACGACTGCCCCCAGGCCCTCTTGCTTCTTGATGAACTCCGGGTCCTTCAGTGCGGCCTTCAGCGCGGTGTTGAGCTTGGTCAGCACGGCGGCGGGCGTGCCCTTGGGCGCATACAGGCCGTGCCAGATCGTGACCTGGAAGTTCTTCATGCCGGACTCGTCCAGCGTGGGAATGTCCTTCAGGGCCGGCGTGGTCAGGCGCTTGTTGGTCGTGACCGCGTAGGCCTTGACCTTCTTGCCTTCGATCTGCGACGTGGTGTTGGTGGTCTGGTCGCACAGCAGGTCGATCTGGCCGCCCAGCAGGTCGGCAATCGCCGGTGCAGTGCCCTTGTACGGCACGGTGGTCATCTCGGCCTTGAGCTCGCTTTGGAACAGCAGGCCGCACAGGTGCGAGGCCGAGCCGATGCCGGCGTTGCCCAGGTTCACCTTGCTGGCGTTGGCCGCGATCCAGGTGCGCAGCTCGCCGAAGTTCTTGGCCTCCAGGCCGGGCTTGCCGATCAGCGTCATGGGCACGTCGTTGACGATGCCCAGGTACTCGAAGTCGGTTTCGTAGTTGTAGGACAGCTTGCGGTACAGCACGGGCGTGGTGGCCATACCCACATGCGTGACGAGCAGCGTGTAGCCGTCGTTCTTGGCGCGCGCCACCTTGGTCGTGCCGATGGTGCTGCCCGCGCCGCCCAGGTTTTCGATGATGACCGGGTTGTTGCCGAGCTGGCGCTGCATGGCTTCAGCCAGGTCGCGGGCCACGCGGTCGGTCGGGCCGCCGGCGGCGAAGGGCACGACCATGGTGATGGGCTTGCCGCCCGGGAAATCCTGGGCCTGCGCGCCCAGTGCGGCGAACGACAGAGCGGCTACGGTCCAAAGTTTCTGCATCTCAACTCCTGAAGGCGAAAGGGGGCGATGGTATCTGCACGCAATTTGTAGGGAAATCGAGAGAAGTACCAGTCCGGTGCGCTGCCGCGGCGGGCACGGCAGCCCCCACTTTATTTGTAGCTGCGCTGGTCGTCGATGACCTTGCCGTCCGCAGGCAATTCGCCTGGCGCACAGAAGGCCACGCTGCCGCGCAGTTTGGTCACGTCACGCACGGCCTCGGCCACGCGCGCAGCCAGGGCCTCGGAGGGCGCGGCGCTCTCGGCACGCAGCACCATGGTGTCGTTGGCCATCTCGCCGGCCACGACCAGGCGCACGCGCCCCAGCTCGGGAAAGCGCCGCGCGATGTCGGCCACCTGGCCCGGATGCACGAACATGCCGCGCACCTTGGTGGTCTGGTCCGCGCGGCCCATCCAGCCCTTGATGCGCGTGTTGCTGCGGCCCGTGGGGCAGCGGCCTGGCAGCACGGCCGACAGGTCGCCGGTGCCGAAGCGGATCAGCGGGTAGTCGGGGTTCAGCGTGGTCACGACGAGCTCGCCGATCTCGCCCTCGGGCACGGGCTCGCCGGTGCCGGGCCGCACGATCTCCACGACCACGCCCTCGTCCAGCACCAGGCCTTCGCGCGCGGCCGTCTCGTAGGCGATGAGGCCCAGGTCCGCCGTGGCGTAGCACTGGTAGCCGGCAATGCCGCGCGCGGCCAGCCAGTCGCGCAGCGACGGTGGAAAGGCTTCGCCCGACACCAAGGCCTTGGTCAGCGTGGGCATGGCCACGCCGATCTCGGCGGCCTTCTCCACGAGGATCTTGAGGAAGCTCGGCGTGCCGGCATACGCCGCGGGCTTGAGTTCGCTGATGGCCAGCACCTGCTGCTCGGTCTGGCCCGTGCCGCCGGGGAACACGGTGCAGCCCAGCGCATGGGCGCCCGTCTCCATGATGGAGCCGGCCGGCGTGAAGTGGTAGCTAAAGCTGTTGTGCACCAGCTCACCCGCGCGCAGACCGGCCGCGAACAGGGCGCGCGCGACGCGCCAGTAATCGGGTGCCTGGCCCTCGGGCTCGTACAGCGTGCCGGGGCTGGCGAACACACGGCGCATGCCGGCACCGAAGCCGATCGCGCTGAAGCCGCCGAACGGATCGCGGCCTGCGGCGCGTGCCGCCTTCTGGCGCTCCAGCAGCTCGTGCTTGCGCGTCACGGGCAACTGGGCCAGGGCCTCGCGCGAGGTGACGGCCTGCGCGTCGACGCCGGCCAGGATGCCTGCGAACGCCACGCTGCGCTGCTGTGCCTGCGCCACCTGGGGCGCGAGCGCTGCCATCAGCTGGGCTTCGCGCGCGGCCGGATCGCGCGCCTCCAGCGCGTCGTAATGCTCGGCGTTCACTGGGCCACCTTCGCGCTGCGCGCTGCGGTGCCGAGCCTCTTCGGGCGGCCGGGCGAGGCTCATGCCAGCCACCTCTTGCGCCGCTTGTAGCTCTTCACGTCGCGAAAGCTCTTGCGCTCCGCGCCGCCGACGCCGAGGTAGAACTCCTTGACGTCCTCATTGCTGGCCAGGTCGGCCGCCGCACCGTCCATGACCACGCGCCCGCTCTCCAGGATGTAGCCGAAGTCGGCGTAGCGCAGCGCCATGTTGGTGTTCTGCTCGGCCAAGAGGAAGGTCACGCCCTCCTTGGTGTTGAGGTCCTTCACGATCTCGAACACCTCCTCGACGATCTGCGGCGCCAGGCCCATGGAGGGCTCGTCCAGCAGCACCATCTTGGGGTTGGCCATCAGCGCGCGGCCGATGGCGCACATCTGCTGCTCGCCGCCCGAGGTGTAGGCCGCCTGGCTGGTGCGGCGGGTCTTGAGCCGCGGGAAGTAGTTGTAGACCTTCTCCAGCGTCTGCTCGACTGCGGCCTTGCCGTCCTTGCGCGTGTAGGCGCCGGTCATGAGGTTGTCCTCGATGGTCAGGTGGGCGAAGCAGTGCCGGCCCTCCATGACCTGGATCACGCCGCGGTCCACCAGCTCGGCCGGCGTGAGGTTCTCGATGCGCTCGCCACGCAGCGCGATCGAGCCCTTGGTCACCGCGCCGCGCTCGGCATGCAGCAAATTGGAGACGGCGCGCAGCGTGGTCGTCTTGCCGGCGCCGTTGGCACCCAGCAGGGCCACGATGCTGCCCTCGTCCACGCGCAGCGAGACGCCCTTCAACACCAGGATCACGTGGTTGTAGATGACCTCGATGCCGTTGACATTGAGGAGCTCGCGGCGCTTGGCCGAAGGCACGGCGGACATGGCGTTAAGAGCAGCTGCGTGGCGTGATCTTCTTGTCGGCCGCGTACTTGGCCGACAGCTCCTTGACCAGCGGGTCGATCAGGCTCTTGTCGGACTGGTACCAGTCGGAGGTGATGTTCCACTTGCCGCCGTCCCACTGCACGATGCGCGCCCAGTCGTTGCCCATGTGGTCGGCGCACGAGGTCTTCACGGGCCGCATGATCTCGCCGAAGCCCAGGGCCTTGAGCTTGTCGGCCGTGAGGTCCAGGTTCTCCATGCCCCACTTGACCTGCTCGGGCGTCATGACCTTGCCCTTGCCGAACTTCTCCTGCGCGGCGCGGATGGCTTCGACCTGCAGCATCGAGATCATCATGCCGCGCGTGTGCGCCATCACGCCCACCTCGCCGGCGTCGGACGCCGTGCCCTGGCCCTTGTCGTAGACGTTCTTCTTCAGGTCATCGTGGACTTTGTCCCGGGCCGCGCTGTTGTGGATCGTGATGGCGTTGTAGCCCTTGGCGCCGGCGCCGATGTCCTTGATGTCGTGGTCCGAGCCGGCCCACCAGATGGCGTAGATCTTCTCGCGCGCAAAGCCCGTGGCCTGGGCCTCGCGCACGGCCGCAGGCGTCATCACGCCAGCCGACCACAGCAGCACGTAGTCGGGCCGCTGCTGGCGGATCTGCAGCCAGACGGATTTCTGCTCCACGCCGGGCGGCGTGACCGGGAACGTGGACAGCTCGAAGCCGTCCTTGGCGGCGCGCTTTTGCAGCAGCGGGATCGGCTCCTTGCCGTACGGAGAGTCGTGGTAGACCAGCGCGATCTTCTTGCCCTTGAGGTTGCCTTTCTCTTTCTTGAGGATGTCCTGGATCATCACGTCGGCGGCGGTCCAATAGGTGCCCAGCAGCGGGAAGTTCCACTCGAACACCGTGCCGTCGACGGATTGCGATAGACCGTAGCCCATGGTCTGCACGACGCGCTTGTCGGCGAAGGCCTTGTCGGTCACGGCGAAGGTGATGCCGGTGGACTGGGTGTCGAAGCCCGAGGCGCCACCGCCGCGGTTCTTCAGGCGCTCGTAGCATTCCACGCCCTTGGCCGCGTCGTAGGCCGTCTCGCATTCCTCGTAGGTGAGCTTCACGCCGTTGACGCCGCCGTCGCGTGCGTTCACGAGCTTCAGGTAGTCCTGCTTGCCGTCGGCCCATGGAATTCCCAGCGGCGCGAACTGGCCGGTGCGGTAGACCAGGAGCGGCACGAACTGCTCGGCCTGGGCAAAGGCCTGTGGCGTGGCCAGCACGGACAGGCTGGCCGCTGCGAGGGCGACGAGGGATTTCAGCTTCATGGGAAGTCTCCTGGAGAAAGGCACGTTGGCGTGCAGGGTGGGAATCAATGAGGGAAGGGCCACAGCCGCAGCTTCTCGCGCGCGGTCAGCCACAGCCGCGCCAGGCCGTGCGGCTCGACGATCAGGAAGAACACGATCAGCGCACCGAAGATCATGTGCTCCAGGTGCGCCGCCGTGCCGGTGGACAGCGGCAGCCCGAGCCAGTGCGGCACGTAGTTCAGCAGCAAGGGCAGCAGCACCATGAAGGCCGCGCCGAAGAAGGCGCCCGAGATGGAACCCAGGCCGCCGATGATCACCATGAACAGCAGCTGGAACGAGCGGTCGATGCTGAATGCCGCGGGCTCCCACGAGCCCAGGTGCACGAAGGCCCAGAGGGCGCCGGCCACGCCGACGATGAAGGAGCTGACCGCGAAGGCCGACAGCTTGGCGTAGACCGGGCGGATGCCGATCACGGCGGCGGCCACGTCCATGTCGCGGATCGCCATCCACTGCCGGCCGATGGCGCCGCGCACCAGGTTCTTGGCCAGCAGCGCGAACAGGCAGACGATGGACAGGCACAGCAGGTACTTCTGCACGGGCGTGTCCACCGGCACGTGGAAGAAGGACAGCGCGCCCACGCTGACCGAGCCCGAGGGCGAGTCGTTCGTGACCCACTTGACGCGGTTGGTGAACCAGTCCGTGAAGAACTGCGCCGCCAGCGTGGCCACGGCCAGGTACAGCCCGCGGATGCGCAGGCTGGGGATGCCGAACAGCACGCCGAACACCGTGGCCGCCAGTCCGCCGCCGATCAGCGACAGCAACAGCGGCAAGTCCCAACGCACCTGCAGGTTGTAGGCCGCGTAGGCGCCGATGGCCATGAAGGCTCCCGTACCCAGCGAGATCTGGCCGCAATAGCCCACCAGGATGTTCAGGCCCAGCGCCGCCAGCGCCAGGATCAGGAACGGGATCAGGATGGCGCGGAAGAAGTAGTCGCTGCCCAGCAGCGGCACGGCGATGAAGGCCACCGCCAGCAGCACGTAGATGCCGATGCGGTCCTGCAGCACCGGGAAGATCTGCAGGTCGGCGCGGTAGGTCTGCTTGAACTGGCCGTTTTCTCTGTATAGCATGTCTTTAGACCCGGTCGATGATCTTGTCGCCAAACAAACCCTGCGGACGGACCAGCAGGAAGCCGAGGGCCAGCACGTAGGCAAACCAGTTCTCGATGCCGCCACCCAGCATGGGGCCGATGTAGATCTCCGACAGCTTCTCACCCGCGCCGATGATCAGGCCGCCGACGATGGCGCCGGGCACCGAGGTCAACCCGCCCAGGATCACCACCGGCAACGCCTTCAGCGCCACCAGCGAGATGGAGAACTGCACGCCGAGCTTGGAGCCCCAGATGATCCCGGCGACCAGTGCGACGATGCCGCCGATGGCCCAGACGATCACCCAGATGCGCGACAGCGGGATGCCGATGGACTGCGCGGCCTGGTGGTCGTCGGCCACGGCACGCAGCGCGCGGCCGGTCGGCGTCTTCTGGAAGAACAGCGTGAGGCCGATCACCAGCAAGGCGGACACGAGCGCGGCGTACAGGTCTTCCTTGCTCAGCAGCAGGCCGCCGTCGAAGGTGCCTTCCAGCACCATCATCGGGTCCTTGGGCATGCCCACGTCGATCTTGTAGGTGGCACTGCCGAACAGCAGCTGGCCTGCGCCATCGACGAAGTAGGCGATGCCCAGCGTGGCCATCAGCAGCGCGATCGGCTCCTGGCCGACCAGCTGGCGCAGCGCCAGGCGCTCGATCAGCCAGGCCAGCACGGCCATGACCGCGATCGCCGCGACCAGCGCCAGCCCGTTGGCCAGCAGCAAGCTGTCGAAGCCGAACCACTTGGGGAACCACTCGGAAAAGCGCGCCATGGCCAGCGCCGCGAAGAGCACCATCGCGCCCTGCGCGAAATTGAAGACACCCGAGGCCTTGAAGATCAGCACGAAGCCCAACGCCACCAGCGCGTACAGCATGCCGGCCATGAGGCCGCCGAACAAAGTTTCGAGGAAGAATCCCATCGCGCGCTTTCAGTGGTTCGTGCCGAGATAGGCGGAGATCACATCGGGGTTGCTGCGCACCTGCTCGGGCGTGCCGTCGCCGATCTTCTTGCCGTAGTCGAGCACGACCACGCGGTCCGAGATGTCCATGACCACGCCCATGTCGTGCTCGATCAGCACGACGGTGGTGCCGAACTCGTCGTTGACGTCCAGGATGAAGCGGCACATGTCCTGCTTCTCCTCCACGTTCATGCCCGCCATGGGCTCGTCCAGCAGCAGCACCTGCGGCTCCATGGCCAGCGCTCGGCCCAGGTCCACGCGCTTTTGCAGGCCGTAGGGCAGGCGGCCCACCGGCGTTTTGCGAAAGGGCTGGATCTCCAGGAAGTCGATGATGCGTTCGACCTTCTCGCGGTTGGCGATTTCCTCGCGCTCGGCCGGCCCCCAGCGCAGCGCCTGCAGCAGCAGGTTGCTCTTCATGCGCAGGTTGCGGCCGGTCATGATGTTGTCCAGCACGCTCATGCCCTTGAACAAGGCCAGGTTCTGGAAAGTGCGGGCCACGCCCATCTCGGCCACCTGGCGCGAGTTCATGTGCTTGAAGGTGTTGCCACGGAAGGTGATGGAGCCCTCCTGCGGCGCGTAGACGCCGTTGATGCAGTTGAGCATGGAGCTCTTGCCGGCGCCGTTGGGGCCGATGATGGCGCGCACCTCGTGCTCGCGCACGTCGAAACTGATGTCGGTCAGCGCCTTCACGCCGCCAAAGCGCAGCGAGATGTTCTTGACCTCCAGGATCACGTCGCCGATCTTGCGACCGCTGACGGCCGGTGTGTGCAGTGCGGTTTCGCTCATGTCCATCATGCCGCCTTGCGCACGGGCGCGAATGTCTTGCTGTCGCCGATCCGGAGCGTGGCGCTCACGCTGCCGGTGCGGCCGTCCTCGAACTTGACCTGCGTCTCGATGAACTGCTCCGTCTTGCCGCCGTACAGCGCGTCGACCAGCAGCTGGTACTTCTCGGCGATGAAGCCGCGGCGGACCTTGTTGGTGCGCGTGAGCTCGTTGTCGTCGGCGTCCAGTTCCTTGTGCAGCACGAGGAAGCGGCTGACCTGGCTGCCGGCCAGCATCGCGTCCTGCGCCAGGTCGGCGTTGACCTTCTCCACGCAGTCGCGCATGAGCTCGTAGACCTCGGGCTTTTGCGCCAGGTCGGTGTAGCCGGCATAGGGCAGGTTGCGGCGCTCGGCCCAGTTGCCCACGGCCTCGAAGTCGATGTTGAGCATCACGCAGACCGTGGCGCGGCCATCGCCGTAGGCCACGGCTTCCTTGATGTGCGGGAAGAACTTGAGCTTGTTCTCCACGTACTTGGGCGCGAACATGGCGCCGTCGCTTGCGCCGCCGGCCAGGCGGCCGACGTCCTTCACGCGGTCGATGATCTTCAGGTGGCCGTTGGCGTCCAGGAAGCCGGCGTCGCTGGTGTGGTACCAGCCGTCGGGCGTCAGCACCTCGTCGGTGGCCTTCTGGTTCTTGTAGTAGCCCTTGAGCAGGCCGGCCGAGCGCACCAGGATCTCGCCGTTGTCGGCCACCTGGATCTCCACGCCCTGGATCGGCACGCCCACGGTGTCGGCGCGCACCTGGTTGTCGGGCTGCAGGCAGACGAACACGGCGGTCTCCGTGGAGCCGTAGAGCTGCTTCAGGTTCACGCCGATGGCGCGGTAGAAGGTGAACAGGTCGGGGCCGATGGCCTCGCCGGCCGTGTAGGCCACGCGCACGCGCGAGAAGCCCAGGTTGTTGCGCAGCGGGCCGTAGACCAGCAGGTCGCCCAGCGCGTACAGCAAGCGGTCGCCCAGCGACAACGCCTTGCCGTCCATGCGCGCGGGCCCCACGCGGCGCGCCACGTCCATGAAGCGGTGGAACATGCCGCGCTTGAAGGCGCCCGCGTCTTCCATGCGGATCATCACGCTGGTCAGCAGACCTTCGAAGATGCGCGGCGGCGCGAAGTAGTAAGTGGGGCCGATCTCCTTGAGGTCGATCGTGACGGTGCTGGCCGACTCGGGGCAGTTCACCACGTAGCCGCAGGCCAGCCACTGCGCGTAGCTGAAGATGTTCTGGCCAATCCAGGCCGGTGGCAGGTAGGCCAGCACTTCTTCCTGCGCGGTCAGCCGGTCGAAGGCGGCGCCGGCCTGGGCGCGGTCCAGCAGGCTCGCATGCGTGTGGACCACGCCCTTGGGGTTGCCCGTGGTGCCGGACGTGAAGAACATGGCGGCCACGTCGCCGGGCCGGCATTGCGCGACCTGGCCGGCGAAGAAGCCCGGCTCGCGCCGGGCCAGCACCTCGCCTTGCTCCAGCAGGCTTGCGATGGGCGCCAGGCCGGGCTCGGCGTAGTGGCGCAGCCCGCGTGGATCGTCGTACCAGATGTGGGTCAGCGCCGGGTACTGCGTGCGCACCTCCAGCATCTTGTCGACCTGCTCCTGGTCCTCGACCACGCACATGCGCACCTCGGCATTGGTCATCGGGAACAGGCATTCGCCGGCCACGGCGTCCTGGTACAGCGGCACGGGGATGGCGCCCAGCGATTGCGCGGCCAGCATCGTGGCGTACAGCCGAGGCCTGTTCGCGCCGACCACGACCAGGTGCTCGCCGCGCCGCAGCCCAGCCTGGTGCAGGCCGCAGGCGACGTGCTCCACCATGCGGGCCAGCGCGCTCCAGCTGAGCATCTGCCAGATGCCGTATTCCTTCTCGCGCATCGCGGCTGCATCGGGCCGCTCGGCCGCGTGCTGCTGCAACAGTCCTGGAAATGTGGTCTGCATGCTGGTTGTCCTTGTGTCACACCGCCTGCTCTATCAAAGCGTGGCGGATGCTAAGGCCATACTTTGACGCCGTGGTGTCGTGTCAACGACAATTTACGGGTGTCCCCTCCCCCGGAATTACCCGCCCCTGCGCCTGCGCCCCGCAAGGCGCGCCGCGTGCAGCCGCCCGGCGAGCCCTTGCACCAGCGCCGCCGCCCGCCCACCCCGCGCGAACTCGACGGCATCCCCTGGCTGGCCCCACTCAGCGACAGCGAACGCGCACGCGTGCTGCCCGACATCAGCGCGGGCGATGCGCTGCCCGGCGACCACGTGTGCCGCGTGGGCCGGCCGGTGACCTACTGGTTCGGCGTGATCGAGGGCCTGCTCAAGATGAGCTCGGAGACGGCACAGGGCCAGACCATGACCTTCGCCGGCCTGCCCTCGGGCGGCTGGTTCGGCGAGGGCACGGTGCTCAAGCGCGAGCCCTACCGCTACAACATCCAGGCGCTGCGCCGCAGCGTGGTGGCCGGCATCCCGGTGGACAGCTTCCACTGGCTGCTGGACCACTCCATCGGCTTCAACCGCTTCGTCATGAACCAGCTCAACGAACGGCTGGCCCAGTTCATCGCCGCCCGCGAGATCGACCGCCTGGCCGACCCCGACGTGCGGGTGGCGCGCAACTTGGCCGCGCTGTTCAACCCGGTGCTGTACCCCGGCGTCGGCCAGGTGCTGCGCATCACGCAGCAGGAGCTGGCCTATCTCGTCGGCCTGTCGCGCCAGCGCGTGAACGAGGCGTTGGCAGCACTGCAGGGCGCAGGCCACATCCGCATCGAGTACGGCGGCCTGCGGGTTCTGGACCTGGAGGCCCTGCGCAGCGTCACACCGGTTGCGCACACAGGGCGACGTTGACCCTGACAGTTTTGACAGCGTGCACAATACTCCCCCGGTTTCCCACGGAGGGCGTCAGCATGCAAATCACAAGAACCATCTTCTGCGCCGTGGCGCTGCTGCTGGCCGGCACCACCGTGGCCGCGCAGGTCGGCCACGTGAAGACGGTAACGGGCGAGGCCAGCGTCACGTCGGGTGACCGCCAGACGCCCGCCCGGCCCGGCACGCCGCTGCACCTGGGCGACGTGATCCGCACCGGCAGTACCGGCGCGCTGGGCGTGACCCTGATGGACAACACCATGCTGTCGTTCGGGCCTTCCACGACCTTCCAACTCGAGGAGTTCCTGTTCGCGCCGGCCAAGGGCGACCTGCTGCTTGGCGGCTCGATCACGGCCGGCAGCCTGCATTACGTGTCGGGTGCCATCGCCAGGCTCAAGCCCGACGCGGTCAGGATCAAGACGCCGTCCGGCATCATCGGCGTGCGCGGTACGCGCTTCGCGGCGGTCGTGAAGGAGCAGCCGTGAAGCCGATGCCGCTGCGCGCACGCACGCTGGTGCCGGCCCTGCTGGCCGCCATGCTGGCCGGCTGTGCCACCCCCCCGCCGCCCGCGCCGCACGCCTACGTGGTGTTGCTGGAAAACGCCGACGGCAGTGTCGGCAAGGTGGTCTACAGCGGCCCGCAGGGTGTGGCGCAACTGGACCAGCCACGCGAGGCCGTGGCGCTGCGCGGGCCTGCCCAGACCTTTGTGCTCGATGCCGCGCAACTGCAGCGCGATGCCGGTGCGGCCCTGGCCGCACAGCCCGTCGCGCCACGCACGTTCGAGCTGTATTTCGACGTCGGCAACGCGCAGATCACCAAGGCCTCCGAAGCCCTGCTGCCCGAGATCCTGCAGGAGGTGCGCAGCCGCGCAGTGCCCGAGCTGGCCATCATCGGCCACACGGACACAGTGGGCAGCGCCGAGCAGAACGCCACGCTGTCGCTGCGCCGCGCCGAGCAGGTCGCCGAGCTGCTGAAGGAAGCCCGCGCCGCCGCCACGCACGTGGAGATCGCCTCGCACGGCGAACACAACCTTTTGATCAGCACTCCCGACGAGACCGCAGAGCCGCGCAACCGGCGCGTCGAAGTGACGGTGCGCTGAACCCGGGCCACGCTGGACGCGCCCGCTCGACGCGCGCATCGCTCCACCCGGGCGATCTGGGTCGTTGCCCATCCTCGCGATCGCGGGGGCCATCGCTGCGGTTCGCGCCTCGCGTTTCATCGCGATCGACGGCGCGCACACGGGCGGCCCTCGTGCAGCGTCGCCCCTACTTGCCCGCCAGCACCACCAGGTCGCCGGTCTCGCCGGCACGCAGGCGGCGCAGGTGCAGCTGCACCAGCGGATCCGCGGGGTCGGCCAGCGCCAACGCCTCGAACGCCGGCAGCGCCTCCGGCCGGCCGGCCTCCATCGCGGCGTAGGCATCGGCATAGGCCTGCAGGGCGGCCGCATGGACCGGCCCGTCCAGCCCGTCGTGCAGCGGCTGGAACACGCGCAGCGGCTGCGTCTTGCCCTGCAGCAGCAGGCGCGCAACGCGGCGCACCTGGGCCCCGGTACAGCCGGCCAGCGTGGCCTCGGACACACAGACGCGCGTGCCCAGGTATTTGTTCGCCCCCTCCAGCCGCGAGGCCGTGTTCACGGCATCGCCCAGCGCGCGGTAGTCGAACATGGTGCGGCCACCGAAATTGCCGACGATGACTTCGCCGCTGTGCACGCCGATGCGCGTGTGGCCCAGCGGCTCGTCCAGGCCGAGCTGGCGCGTGGCGAAGGCCTGGGCGAAGCGCTGCATCTCCAGCGCACAGTCCAGCGCGCGCTGGCGGTGGTCGGCCTGCGGCACGGGCGCCGAGAACATGATGGCCAGCGCGTCGCCGATGATGCGGTCCAGCGTGCCCTGGTGGCGAAAGACGATGGCGATCATGCCGTCCAGGTAGGCATTCAGCAGTCCGACGGCGGCGGCCGGGTCGATGCGCTCCATGAGGCCCGTGAAGCCCGCCAGGTCGGTGAAGATGAAGCTGCATTGGCGCCGCTCGCCCGACAGCGCCAGCTGCTCCGGATGCCGCACGATGTGCGAGACCAAATTGGGCGACACGTAGCGCGAGAACGCCTGCGACACCCAGCGCCGCCGCTGCTCGCTGGCCTGGTGGCGCAGCAAGCTCATCGCCGCGTAGATGGCCAGCACGCCCAGCGCCGGGGTCAGCGGGTCCAGCAGCAGGCGCGGGCCGCTGAAGGCCCACCATCCGGCCGCGGCATAGGCGGCGACCAGCAGAGCGGTGGCGCCGGCCGAGCGCAAGGGCCCGGTGTTCAGCGCCAGCACGCCGGCCAGCAGGCCGCCCAGCAGCAGCGCCGCGGCCTCGACCGCCGAGGTCCAGTGCGGCCGGAACAGGAAGTCATCGCCCAGGGCCTGCTCCAACGCCTGGGCATGGACCTCGACACCGGGCAGTGCGCCGCCCAGCGGGCTGAAGCGCAGGTCCGCCAGGCCCAGCGTCGAACTGCCCACCAGCAGCAGCCGGCCCTGCAGCGCGGCCGCCGGCACCTGGCCCTGCAGCAGCTTCCAGGCCGGGATGTTGCGGGCCGGCACCGGCGGCGCGTAGTGAATCCACAGCTCGCCGCTGGAGGTGACGGGCACGGCGATGGCGCCCGTGCGCACCTCGTTGAGCCCGCCACCCGGGCCGCTGCGCAACGTGTAGTTGGTCTGGTCCTGGCCCACGCGCAGCATCTCGGCCGCCAGCGTGGGCAGCAGCCGTTCGCCCACGCGCACCACCATCGGCAGGCGGCGGATCACGCCGTCGCCATCGGTCATGAACGCCATCGCGCCGTGCCCGGCTGCCGCCTGCACCAGCAGCGGCAGCGTCGGCACCACGGCGTTCAGCGCCGGCACATACGGCGTGGCCAGTGGCCCCAGTTGCACGTAGCGCACCGTCTCGGGCAAGGCCAAGGCGCCCGTGGCGCTGCCGGCGTGGTGGCCGGCCGGCCGCTGGCTGAAGCCCAGCACCGCCCGGCCCTGGCCCAGCGCTTGCGCGAAGACGGCGTCGTGGTCGGGCACCGCGTCCAGCAGCGCATGGCGCTGCGCCTCGGGCAGGCGCCAGCTGCGGGCCATGGCGGCCGGCGCGGTGCGGTCCGGCTCGGAAAAGCCCACGTCGAAGCCGATGGCCGCCGCACCGCCGGCCTGCGCGAGCGTGACCAGCTCGGCCATGCGCGTGCGTGGCCAGGGCCACTGGCCGATGCGGGCCAGGCTGTCCTCGTCCACGTCGACGATGCGCACCGCGGTGTCCCGCCACACGCGCGGCTGCCAGCGCTGGTACTGGTCGAAGACCAGGTGGCGCAGCGTCAGCAGCCAGGGCGGGTCGGCCAGCACCACCAGCGATGCCAGCACCAGCATGGCCACCAGCGCGGCACTGCGCCCGGCGATGCGCCAGGAAAGACCGCCACGCCAACGCATCAGGTCTCCGTGACACCGCCGGGCGCCAGCAGGCCGCGGATGCAGGCCAGCAGCGTCGCGCTCTGGTAGGGCTTGGTGATGTAGGCGCTGGCCCCGGCGGCCACTGCGCCCTGCATGTCGGCGGCCTCGACGCGCGCGCTCAGGCACACCACCGGCACGCCCGCCGTGCGCGGGTCGCCGCGCAGCGCGCGCAGCAGCCGGCGCCCGTCCATGCCGGGCATCATGAGGTCGGTCAGCACCAGGTCGGGCCGCCGCGTGTGGGCCATCTGCAGCGCCTGCGCGCCGCTGGCGGCCAGGCTCACGTCGAAGCCCTCCAGCCGCAACAGCCGGCCCAGATTGGCGCGGATATCGGGCTCGTCCTCGGCCACGAGGATGTGGGCGGCCGTCATCCGATGCGCACCTTGAAGCAGCAGCCGTCGCCGGCTTCGCTGCGCACCTCGATCGTGCCGCCGTGCACCTCGACCGCCTTCTTGACGATCGCCAGGCCCAGGCCGGTGCCCGGGATGTCGCCGACGTTGCTGGCGCGGTGGAACGACTCGAACAGGTGGCCCTGCTCCTGCAGCGGGATGCCGATGCCGTGGTCGCTGACCTCGAACGCCCAGCCCTCGCCCTGGTCCGTCACGCGCAGCCGCACGGCGCCCCCGGCAGGCGAGTACTTCACGGCGTTGGACAGCAGGTTGCCCAGCACATGGCGCAGCAGTTTCTCGTCGAACGCGCCGGTGCCGCGCGTGCACTGGTACTCCAGGACGATGTCGTCGGCACGCCCCGGGTACTGGCTGCGTGCCTCGGCGACGCAGCGCTGGCACAGCGCGCGCAGGTCCAGCGGCAGCGGCTGGAAATCCAGCATCTGCGCATCGGCCTTGCCGATCAGCAGCATGCGGTCGAGCATGCCGGTCATGCGCTGCACGCCGGCCTCCACGCCGTCCAGCACCTCCTGCGTCTCCGCCTCGCTCATGCGGTCCCGGTAGTGGCGGATCAGCTCGGCCGACGACAGGATGGTGGCCAGCGGCGTGCGGAACTCGTGGCTGGTCATGGCCACGAAGCGCGAGCGCAGCACGTTGAGCTCCTGCTGGCGCTCCAGCGCGGCGCGCACGTCGTCTTCGGCGCGCTTGCGGTCGGTGATGTCCAGGAAGGTCCAGATCGCGCCGGCCTCGGGGTTCTTGCCGAACACGCAGCGGCCGGCCAGCTGCACCCAGATGCGCTCGCCGTTCTTGCGCACCATCTGCCGCTCGCTGATGTACGAGCCGTCGCGCTGCAGGTGCTGCAGGGTCAGCACACCTTCGCGCGTGTAGCTCTCGTCGTCGGGGTACAGCATGCGCGAGGAGCGGCCGGTCAGCTCCTCGCGGCTGTAGCCCATCATCTCCACGAACTTGTCATTGACCCAGCGGATGTGGCGGTTCACGTTGAACGCGATGCCCACCAGCACGCTGCCGAAGATGGCCTCGCGCTCGGACGACGTGCGCTGCAACGCCACCTCCAGCGCCTTGCGCTCGGTGATGTCCATCACCGTCCACACCGTGCCATGGGCGGCATCGCTGGCATTGACCGCCTTGCCCGTGATCGAGGC
The DNA here is from genome assembly GCF_001422405.1 of Pseudorhodoferax sp. Leaf267. Taxonomy (GTDB): domain Bacteria; phylum Pseudomonadota; class Gammaproteobacteria; order Burkholderiales; family Burkholderiaceae_C; genus Pseudorhodoferax. Next base: position 35,222 of record NZ_LMMV01000023.1, on the reverse strand, counting down.
CCAGAACAGCGTGCCGTCGCCGCGGCGCAGCTGCAGCTCGCCCTCGAAGGTCAGCTGCGCACGCATGCGGGCCTTGATCTCGGCACCGGCCCGGGCATAGTCCTCGGGCCTGGGGAAGAACGACTGGAAATCGACCGACTGCCAGTCCGGGTCCAGCCGCATGGCCCGGTCGCTGCGGAAGATGCGGGTCATGGCCCGGTTCGCCCAGCGCAGCTTGCGGTCCTGCGTCAGGAAGGCGATGCCCACCAGCGAGTTCTCCAGGATGGTCTCGCGCTCGGCCAGTGTGTCGCGCAGGCGTGCCTCCAGCGCCTTGCGTCGGCTCACGTCGGTGAAGAAGGTCAGCGTGGCCTTTTGCCCCGACCAGGGCACGACCGTGGTGCCCATGTCGATCCAGCGCACGCCGCCGTCGCGGTCCATCAGCCGCACCTCGTAGCGGCCCACGACCGGGTCGCCGGCCAGGCGGCGGCGGCGGCGTTCCACCACCATGGGCAGGTCGTCGGGATGCAGCAGGTGCAGGTAGCCCTGCTGCTCCAGCTCCTCGCGCGTCATGCGCATGATCTGCAGCGCGCGCGCATTCACGAACACCGGCTTGTCCAGGTCGATCGCCACCAGGGTGCCCTCGCCCGCGTGCTCGACGACGGCACGCAGGCGCTCTTCGGACACGCGGATCTCCTCCAGCATGGCCTTGCGCTCGGTCACGTCGGTGAAGAAGGTCAGGGCCGCGGGCTTGCCGCCCCAGGGCACGACGGCCACGCCGATGGCGATCCAGCGCACCACGTCCCCGGGCAGCAGCAGGCGCAGCTCGTAGTGGTCGGGCGGCTGCTCGCCGGCCAGGCGGCGGCGCTGGCGGTCCAGCACCAGGGCCTGGTCGTCGGGATGGATGCGCGTGAGAAAGCCGATCTGCTGCATCTGCGCCAGCGGCAACCCGGCGATCTCGGCGGCGCGCGGGTTGGCGTAGACCACCTTCTCATCCTGGATCACGATCATGCCCTCGGACAGATGCTCCACGACCGCGCGGTAGCGCTCTTCGGACACGCGCAGCGCCTCGGTCGTGACCTTGCTCGCGCTGATGTCCGAGAAGAAGGCCATGGTCGCGGGCCGGCCTTCCCAGGGCACGGCCGTGGCGTGCACGTCCAGCCAGCGCACCGTGCCATCCTCGTCGAGCCGGCGCAGTTCGTAGCGGCGCGGCACGTCGTCGCCGCGCTGGCGTGCGTGCTGGCGTTGCGCGGCCAGCGGCCGGTCGTCCGGATGCAGCCACGGCAGGTAGTCGGCACCGACCACCGTGGCCGCGTCGACGCGCATGATCGCGATGGCGCGCGCATTCGTGAACGCCACGCGGCCGTCCTGGATCACGGCCATGCCCTCGCCCAGGTGCTCGACCAGCGAGCGGTAGCGCGCCTCGGACTGGCGCACCGCCTTCTGCGTGGACTGGCGCTCGGACACGTCGCGCAGGAAGATGCCCGACGCCTCGCCGGACTGCCCGGGCAGCGAGAAGATCGACAGCTCCAGCGTGATCTGGCGGCCATCACGGCGCAGCACGTCGATCTCCAGCAAGCCATCCAGGCCGCGCGCCGCGCCGCTCCTGAGGTAAGGCTCCAGCCCGGTTTCGTGCGACTCGGCGGGGTGCACCGGCACCACCAGCGCCGACAGCGGCTGGCCGATGGCCTCGGCGCGCAGCCAGCCCAGCATGCGCTCGGCGCTTGGGTTCCATTCGGTGACCAGGCCCTGCGCATCGGTGGCCACCACGCCATCGCGCGCATGGACCAGCAATTGCACCGCGGCGCAGGCCGCCGGCTGCGTGGCGGCGGCAACGGGCTCCCGTGGCGTTCCTGGAGCGGCGGCTGGATCGGCGGTCATGGTCGGGCGTTGCCCCGCAAAGGGCGGGCGCAGCATAGCGCAAGCCCATGCGCGCCCCAAGCCGGGCCTACAATTTGTGTCATCTTGCAGGCCAAAGTGAGGCGACATGGAAGCGCTTGAACCGAGCGGCCGCCCCAGGTTGCTGGTGGTGGACGACGAAGCCAATCTGCGCGATGTGCTGGCGCGCTACTTCGGCTTCAACAATTTCGACGTGCGCACGGCGTCGGACGCGGGCGAGGCACGCACGCTGATCGCCGAGGCCGTGCCCGACCTGGTGCTGGTGGACGTCAACATGCCGGGCGAGAGCGGCCTGTCTCTCGCGCGCTGGCTGCGCGAGACCCATCCCCGCATCGGCCTGGTCATGCTGACCGGCGCGGCCGACTCGGTGGACCGCATCGTCGGCCTGGAGGTCGGTGCCGACGACTACGTGACCAAGCCCTTCGAGACACGCGAGCTGCTGGCCCGGCTGCGCAACCTGCTGCGCCGCCTGGCGCCCGGCCCGGGCACTCCCGCTGCGGCCGGCAAGCGCCCGCGCTTCGGCCTGTGCGAGCTGGACCTGGACGGCCGCCGGCTGCTGCGCTGCGACGACGGCAGCGAGGTGGCGGTCTCGGCGGCCGAGTTCGACCTGCTCGTGCTGTTCTCGCGCCACCCGAACCGGCCGCTGAACCGCGACCAGATCATGAACTACGGCCACAACCGCAGCTGGGACGCGCTGGACCGCTCCATCGACCTGCGCGTGATGCGTCTGCGCCGCAAGATCGAGCCGAACCCGGACAAACCGGCCGTGCTCAAGACGGTGCGCAGCGTGGGCTACATGTACGTTTCGTGAGACTGGCGCCCGGCGCGCTCAGCCGCCGGCAGGCCATTGCAGCGCCGCTGCCATGGCCGTCGTCACGCGCGGCCCGAAGCTGCTGATGTCGGCCAGCGTCAGGTTGTGGTGCGCGATCACCAGTTCGGCCGGGATCGCGGCATTGCCGGCCGACGTGTGCGCATCGGCCACCAGCGTCACGGGAAACCCCAGCGCCAGCGCGCGGCGGCAGGTCGTGTCGATGCAGAACTCGGTGTGCATGCCGCAGACCACCAGCTGCGTGATGCCCCGGCTCTTGAGCAGCCGCTCCAGCCCGGTGCGCAGGAACGCATCGGGCGTGGTCTTGCGCAGGCGAAAGTCGAAGCTGGCCGTCTCCAGCCCGTCGGCCAGCTGCCAGTCCGGCGAGTCGTGCTCCAGGTAGCCCGGGCCGCCTTCGTGCTGCACGAAGATGACGGGCACGAAGGCCTCGCGCGCGCGCCGTGTCACGGTGTTGATGCGCGCCACCGTGCCGGCGCAGTCGTGCGCCGCGCCGGGCCCCACGCACAGGCCCTGCTGCATGTCGATGACGAGGACGGCCGTGGTCGTGGCGGCGGTCATGCGCTGGCCGGCTCCATTCCCTGGCGCTGCTTGGCGGCAGCGGCCGCCGGCGAGGCCAGGAAGGCCAGCAGCGCGCGCGCCGCCTCGCCCTGCTGCGAGGCGCTGGCGACGCCCCCCGAGAACACGGTCGTGATCTGCACCGCGTCGGGCAGCGGCCCGAGCAGGTCGATGCCGGGCAGGTGGATCAGCTCGGCCAGCTGCTGAAAGCCGATCTCGGCCTCGCCCTTGGCCACCAGCGAGCCCACGGGCACGCCGGGTGGCGCCTGCACGATGCGCTCCTTCAACGTGTCGGCGATGCCCCAGCGCTCGAAGAGCTTGAGCAGCTGCACGCCGCTCGGGCCCGTCGAATAGCTCAGGGTCCTGGCAGCCAGCAGGCTGGCCTTGAGCGCGTCCTCGCTGCCGATGTCCGGCCGCGGCGCACCGGCCCGCACGGCCACGGCCACGCCCGAGCGCACGATGTCGACGCGGCTGCCGTCCACGATGCGGCCGGCGGCCACGAGCTTGTCGATGGCGTCCTGCGCCAGCACCACGAGGTCGAAAGCCTCGCCGGCCTGCACACGCTTGGCCGCATCGACGCCGCCGACCGACTCGACGGCGATGTCCACGGCCTGGTCCTGCCGGTACTGCGCGACGAGCTCGGCCAGCACCTGCTTGGTGGCCATCGACGAAATGATCTTGAGCGTGGACGCCATGGCCCTCTCCTGGTGTGCGTGGGTGGTGGGAACGGAGCCGCCGGGCGCGGCGGCGCCCGCGATTATCACGAGCGCGCGGCGCTCAGCGCGGGCTCGTGCTGGCCTGCCGCACCACTTCGGCCAGTTCGGCCAGCTGGTCGGCATGCAGGGTGGCCAGCCGCGCCAGCTTCTTGCGGCCGGCCGGCAGCAGGTGCACCTCGACCTGGCGGCGGTCCACCTGGCTGGGCCTGCGCTGCACCAGGCCGGCCTCTTCGCAGCGCGAGACCAGGGCCACGACGCCATGGGGCTGCGCCTGCAGGCGCTCGGCGATCTCGCTGACGGTGGCCCATTCGCGGCCCTCGAAGCCCTGCGTGTGCAGCATGAGCTGGTACTGCAGCACGGTGATGCCCTCGTCGCGCGCGGCGTCTTCGCTGAAGCGCAGGAAGCTGCGCAGCCGGAACCGGAAATCCGAGAGCGCCTCGTAGCGTTTCTTGTCCACGGACGGATTGCGCTCGGCCATCTGCTGTCTCTCCTCTGGTTGCCCGGAAATATAGCAGCGCGCCCCCGGCTCGATCCCCGCAGAGGGCGTGGGTATTTACTCATGACATGATGCATTAAACCTCATACCATGACGTAACTGACCACGACCTGACGGCCGCTTGCGCACCACGCAGCGGGCCTGCGCCGTGCTCATGTCCTCGACCCGGCCGCGCTCGCCCTGACCGCTGCCGCTTCCCAACCCTCTACGGAATCGACATGCAGATCAAGAGTCGCAAGGACTTCGCGTCCGGATTGATGTTCATCGCGGCCGGCGGGGCCTTTGCCATCGGCGCCACCGAGTACACGGTCGGCAGCGCCGCGCGCATGGGCCCGGGCTACTTCCCGCTGCTGCTGGGCAGCTTGCTGGCCCTGGGTGGCGTGTTCGTGCTGCTGGGCTCGCTCACGGCGCAGCGGACCGACGGCGGCCTGATCGGCAGGATCGCCTGGAAGCCGATGCTGCTCATCGTCGGCGCCAACCTGGTGTTCGGCATCCTGCTGGGCGGCATCCAGACCCTGGGTGTGCCGGCCATGGGCCTGATCGCGGCGATCTTCGCGGTCGTCATCATCTCCAGCATGGCGGGCGACCGCTTCGTGTTCCGCGGTGCGCTGGTGCTGGCGCTGATCCTGGCGGTCGGCAGCTACCTGACCTTCGTCGTCGGCCTGAGCCTGCAGTTCCAGGTCTGGCCATCGTTCATTACCGGCTGAGGAGCGCCCATGGAATTGCTCGACAACCTGGCCCTGGGCTTTGGCGCAGCGTTCACGCTGCAGAACCTGATGTATGCGTTCATCGGCTGCCTGCTGGGCACGCTGATCGGCGTGCTGCCCGGCGTCGGCCCGGTCGCCACCATCGCCATGCTGCTGCCGGCCACCTACGCGCTGCCGCCCGTGGCCGCGCTGATCATGCTGGCCGGCATCTACTACGGCTCGCAGTACGGCGGCTCCACCACCGCCATCCTCGTGAACCTGCCCGGTGAGTCGTCCTCGGTGGTGACCGTGATCGACGGCCACCAGATGGCCAAGGGCGGGCGCGGCGGTGCGGCCCTGGCGGCCGCCGGCCTGGGCTCGTTCTTCGCGGGCAGCGTGGCCACGCTGGTGCTGGCCGCGTTCGCGCCGCCGCTGACCGAGATCGCGTTCAAGTTCGGCCCGGCCGAGTACTTCTCGCTGATGGTGCTGGGCCTGATCGGCGCCGTGGTGCTGGCCTCGGGCTCGCTGCTCAAGGCCATCTGCATGATCGTGCTGGGCCTGCTGTTCGGCCTGGTCGGCACCGACGTGAACTCGGGCGTGGCGCGCTATTCGTTCGACATCCCCGAACTGACCGACGGCATCAGCTTCATCGCGATCGCCATGGGCATCTTCGGCTACGGCGAGATCATCGCCAACCTGGCCCAGCCGGAGGAGGAGCGCCAGGTCTACACGACCAAGCTCAGCGGCATCTGGCCCACCGCGCAGGACTTTCGCAACATGACGCCGGCCATCCTGCGCGGTACGGTGCTGGGCTCGTCCATGGGCATCCTGCCGGGCGGCGGCTCGCTGCTGTCGGCCTTCGCCTCGTACACGCTGGAGAAGAAGCTCAAGCTGCGCCCGGGCGAGATCCCGTTCGGCCAGGGCAACATCCGCGGCGTGGCCGGCCCCGAGTCGGCCAACAACGCCGGCGCGCAGACCTCGTTCATCCCGCTGCTGACGCTGGGCATTCCGGGCAACGCGGTGATGGCGCTGATGGTGGGCGCGATGACCATCCACAACATCCAGCCCGGCCCGCAGGTGATGACCAGCAACCCCGAGCTGTTCTGGGGCCTGATCGCCTCGATGTGGATCGGCAACCTGATGCTGGTGATCCTGAACCTGCCGCTGATCGGCATCTGGATCAAGCTGCTGTCCGTGCCCTACCGGTGGATGTTCCCGGCCATCGTGCTGTTCTGCGCCATCGGCGTGTACTCGACCAACAACAACACCTTCGACGTGTGGATGCTGGGCTGGTTCGGCATCGTGGGCTATGCCTTCCACAAGCTCGAATGCGAGCCGGCGCCGTTGCTGCTGGGCCTGATCCTGGGGCCGATGATGGAAGAGAACCTGCGCCGTGCGCTGCTGCTGTCGCGCGGCGACTGGTCGGTGTTCGTCACACGCCCGATCTCGGCCGCGCTGCTGGTCGGTGCGCTGCTGCTGATGGCCATCGTGCTGCTGCCGGCCGTGCGCTCCAAGCGCGAGCAAGCCTTCGTCGAGGAAGGCTGAGGATCAATACTTCAGCACCTTGAACAGGTTGTTGTAGCTGTCGGTCCACAGCGACGTGCCAGGCTGCGGCGCCCAGCCGGTCTCCTGCAGGGCCGCGGGGATCTCGCGGCCGACCACGATCCAGTCGGTAAAGCTCAGGTGGTCCTCGGTCGGGTTGTCCTCGATCTGCCAGGCGGCCAGGCCCTGGTCGGCGGCCAGTTGCGCGACCACGGGCGCCAGATCCAGGTAGCGGTTGGACACGTGGAAGGCGACAAGCCCGCCCGGCGCCAGGTGGGCCACGTAGACGGCCAGCGCCTCCCGCGTCAGCAGGTGCACGGGGATGGAGTCGCTGGAGAACGCATCGACCACGATCACGTCGTAGCGGCCCGGCTGGCCGGCGGCCAATTCGCGCTCCATGGACAGCCGCGCATCGCCCATGCGCATCTGCGGTGCGGCCGGCGCATCGGCGATGAAACGGAACCACTGGCGCGCCGCGTCGAGCACCTGGCCATCGAGCTCGTAGACGGCATAGGTGTCGCCCTCGCGTGCATAGCTCAGCAAGGTGCCCGTCCCCAGGCCCACCGAGCCGACGCGGATCGGCCCGCTCTCGCCCTGGTGCGCGAGCACGCGGCCGATGCCGCTGGTCTCGCCGTAGTAGCTGGTCGGGGTGTTGCGCAGCTTGGGGTCGGTGAACTGCTCGCCGTGCATGATGGTGCCGTGCAGCATGCGTCGCACCTGGTGCTCGCCGCTGCCCGACTGCGTGACACGCAGCATGCCGTAGGTGTTGCGCACGGACGCGATGCTGTTCACGTGCAGCGCCTTGGCGTAGACCCAGCCATACCAGCCGACGCCGCCGACGGCTGCGCAGGCCGCGAGCACCGGCAGCGCACGCAACGACCAGCGCCCGACCCCGGCGCGCCAGCCAGCGCCGATCCCGGCCAGCGCGGCCAGCAGCAGCAACGCCGGCAGTTCCCAGTAGGCAGTCAGCAGCCGTGGTGCGACCAGGCCGACACCCAGGCCGCCCACCGCCCCGCCGATGGACATGCACAGGTAAAAGCCCGTCAGGTGCTGCGGCGCGGGCCGCAGGGCCGCCAGCTCGCCATGGCACATCACGCAGACCAGGAACAGGCCGGCAGCGAACAGCGGCAGCGCATAGCGGATGTGCAGCACGCCACCGCTGGCCGACAAGGCCCAGGCCATCGCCACCAGCACGCCCAGCGTGGGCAGCAGCCACACGCGGCGCGCGATCGGCCCGAGGTACCAGCCGCGACCGCCACGGCCTTCGAACACCACCATGAAGGACAGCAGGTACAGCGACAGCGGCACGATCCACAGGAAGGGAATGGACGCGATGTTCTGCGTCATGTGCGTGGTCACCGCGAGCAGGAAGGCCGAGGGCACCATGGCCAGCAGCATCCACAGCACGTAGCGCGAGGCGGCCGGTGCCGGTGCATCGGCCGCCGGTGCCTGTGCGGCGGCGGGCATGGCCAGGCCCGGCGCGGTCGCGCGCCAGGTCACCCACGCGCAGCCCAGCGCGAACACGGCATAGGCCCAGCTCCAGGCACGCGACTGCGTGAGGCTGTCGAACCAGGGCTCGACCAGGAAGGGGTAGGCCAGCAGGGCGGCCAGCGAGCCCGCGTTGGACCAGGCGAACAGCCGGTAAACCTGGCGCTGCGCGTCGGCCGGCAGCGTGCGGCTCAGCCAGCGCTGCAGCAGCGGCGAGGTGGCCGACAGCGACACGTAGGGCAGCCCCACCGTGGCCACCAGCAGGCCGAGGATGGCCCAGGCTGCCTCGTCGTCGCCTGCGGGCTTGAAGGCCGCGTCGGGGATGATGGGCAGCGCCGCCAGCGCAGCCAGCAGCAGCGTGAGATGCACGGCCCGCTGCACGCGCGGCGTGCGGCCCTGCAGCCAGTGCGCGTAGAGGTAACCGGCCAGCAGCGCACACTGGAAGAACACCATGCACACCGTCCAGACGGCCGAGCTGCCGCCGAACCACGGCAGGATCTGCTTGGCCAGGATGGGTTGCACGAGGAACAGCAGGAAACTGGACAGCACGATGGTCGCGCCGCTGGCAAGGGTGATGAGCATCGTGTGGGGCCGGGTTGGGTCGCAGGCATTCTGCCCATGGAACCTGCCGTGCTCTGTAGGTGCATGCCCACAGCAGAAAGACCCGCCCGCCGCTGGCCGTACGGCCAGCACGCAGGCAAGCTCGCAGTCCGACCACCAACGAACAGGAGCCGCTCAATGACCAAGACCGTACAGGTTACCGGCCAAGTCCAGTACCGCGAAGGCGACGGCGCCCTGCTCACGATCCGCAAGGGGCCTGTCGAGGTCGAGATCACGGAGCTGGACGCGACGCTGGGCTGGACCGAAAACGAAAGCGCCGAGACGCCGGGCGAGGTGCACAACCGCGCGGCTCTGCCGATCGCCGACTACAAACGCTACGTGGCCGAAGGGGCGATCCGCGAGGACGCCTGACGACCGCTGCCGCATCGGCAAAAATGGCCGGCCCTGCCGGACCGCCCATGTCGTTATGCGCCTTTCACCCTGCCGTCGCTGCCTGGTTCCGGGCGACTTTCAAGCGCCCTACGCCGGCGCAGCAGGCCGCCTGGCCCGCCATTCGCGCCCGCCGCCACACGCTGGTGGCCGCCCCTACGGGCTCGGGCAAGACGCTCACGGCCTTCCTCGCCGCGCTGGACCAGCTGGTGCGCCAGGGGCTGGAGCATGCGCTGCCCGATGCAACGACCGTGGTCTACGTGTCGCCGCTCAAGGCCTTGTCCAATGACATCGCGCTGAACCTGGACGCGCCGCTGGCCGGCATCCGCGCCGAACTGGCCGCACGCGGCCTGCGCGACGTGCAGATCCGCACGGGCGTGCGCACCGGCGACACGCCGGCCAGCGAACGCGCGCGCCACCTGCGCAAGCCGCCGCACATCCTGGTCACCACACCCGAGTCACTGTATGTGCTGCTGGGCTCGGTATCGGGCCGCCGGATGCTGGCCACCGTGCGCACCGTGATCGTGGACGAGATCCATGCGTTGGCCGCCAGCAAGCGCGGCAGCCACCTCGCGCTGTCGCTGGAGCGGCTGCAGACGCTGGCCGGCGAGCAGCTCACGCGCATCGGCCTGTCGGCCACGCAGAAACCCATCGCCGAGGTCGCGCGCTTCCTGGTCGGCACGCGCGCCGTGCGGGCCGGAGAGGCCGACTGCGCCATCGTCGACATCGGCTACGCCAAGCAGCGCGACCTGGCGCTGGAGCTGCCGCCCACGCCGCTGGAAACGGTGATGTCCAACGCGCAATGGGAGCAGGTCTACGGCCGCATCGCCGAGCTGGCGCTGCTGCACCGCACGACGCTGGTCTTCGTGAACACGCGACGCATGGCCGAGCGCGCGGCGCGGCACCTGGCCGAGCGCCTGGGCAAGGACGCGGTCGCTGCCCACCACGGCAGCCTGGCGCGCGCGCTGAGGCTGGACGCCGAGCAACGCCTCAAGCGTGGCGAGCTCAAGCTGCTGGTGGCCACAGCTTCGCTGGAGCTGGGGCTGGACATCGGCGACGTGGACCTGGTCTGCCAGCTCGGCTCGCCGCGCGCCATCGCCACCTTCCTGCAGCGCGCGGGCCGCTCCGGCCATGCGGTGGGCGGCGTGCCCAAGGCCCGGCTGTTCCCGCAGTCGCAGGGCGAACTCGTGGAATGCACGGCGCTGCTCGACTGCGTGCGCCGCGGCGAGCTGGACGCGCTGCACATCCTGCCCGCGCCGCTGGACGTGCTGGCCCAGCAGATCGTGGCCGAGACCGCCTGCCAGGAATGGCAGGAGGACGCGCTGTTCGACCTGGTGCGCGGTGCCTGGCCGTACGCCAACCTGCAACGCAAAGACTTCGACGCCGTGGTGGCCATGCTGGCAGAGGGCTTTGCCACGCGCATGGGCCAGCGCGCGGGCTACGTGCACCGCGACGCCGTGCACCACCTGCTGCGCGAGCGCAAGGGGGCGCGCATGACGGCGCTGACCTCGGGCGGCACCATCCCCGAGACCGGCGACTACCAGGTGCTGCTGGAGCCGCAGGCGCAGGGCATTGGTACGGTCAACGAAGACTTCGCGGTCGAGAGCCTGGCCGGCGACGTGTTCCAGCTCGGCAACACCAGTTACCGCATCCTCAAGATCGAGCCCGGCCGCGTGCGTGTGGAAGACGCGCAGGGCGCGGCGCCCAACATCCCGTTCTGGCTGGGCGAGGCGCCGGGCCGCAGCGACGAGCTGTCGTTCGGCGTGTCGCGGCTGCGCGAAGAGGTGGCCAGCCGCCTCGTCGGCGCCGACACCGGCGCGGCCCGCGCGTGGCTGATGGCGCAGGTCGGCCTGGACGAAGATGCCGCGCGCCAGCTCGCCGACTACCTGGCCCATGGCATGGCCGCGCTCGGCGCCCTGCCGACGCAGACCACGCTGGTGCTGGAGCGCTTCTTCGATGCCTCCGGCGGCATGCAGCTGGTGCTGCACGCGCCCTTCGGCAGCCGGCTCAACCGCGCCTGGGGCCTGGCGCTGCGCAAGCGGTTTTGCCGCAGCTTCAACTTCGAGCTGCAGGCCGCCGCGACCGAGGACGCGATCGTGCTGTCGCTCTCGACCAGCCACAGCTTCCCGCTGGACGAGGTGGCGCGCTACCTGCATTCCCACACCGCGATGGACGTGCTGGTGCAGGCGCTGCTGGACGCGCCGCTGTTCGGTGTGCGCTGGCGTTGGAACGCGACGACAGCGCTGGCGCTGCCGCGCTTCACGGGCGGGCGCAAGGTGGCGCCGCAGCTGCAGCGCATGAAGTCCGAGGACCTGCTGGCCTCGGTCTTCCCCGACCAGGTGGCGTGCGCCGAAAACCTGCAGGGCGACCGCGAGATCCCCCACCACCCGCTCGTGGCGCAGACCCTGTACGACTGCCTGCACGAGGCCATGGACAGCGCCGGTTGGCTGCGCGTGCTGCGCGGCATCGAGAGCGGTGCCATCACCGTGCTGGCGCGCGACCTGCCCGCACCCTCGCCGCTGGCGGCCGAGGCGCTCAACGCCAGGCCCTATGCCTTCCTGGACGACGCGCCGCTGGAAGAACGCCGCACGCAGGCCGTGCAGAACCGGCGCTACACCGAGCCTGGCAGTGCCGACGACCTGGGCCGGCTGGATACGGCCGCCATCGCCAGGGTGCGCGAGGAAGCCTGGCCGCAGGCCCGCACGGCCGACGAGATGCACGAGGCCCTGTGCGGCCTGGGCGTGGTGCTGGCGGCCGAGGCCACGCGCGAGCCCGGCTGGCCGGCCTGGCTCGCGGCGCTGTCCAAAGCCGGCCGCGCGACCCGGCTGCAACCGCAGGCGCTGTGGGTGGCCGCCGAGCGGCTGGCGTTGGTGCAGCGCGTCTATCCCGGCGCTGCGACGGAGCCGGCGCTGGCCGCACTGCCCGACGCTGGAATGGACGACGCAGCCGAGCAACCCATCGCGGCCCTGCTGCGCATGCGGCTGTCGGGCCTGGGGCCGGTCACCGTGGCGCGCCTCGCCGACGACCTGCAGTTGCCTGCGCCTGACATCGCGCTTGCGCTTCTGGCCCTGGAGCGCGAAGGCTCGGTGCTGCAAGGCAGGTTCAGCCCCGACGCCACGCAGACCGAATGGTGCGAGCGCCATTTGCTCGCGCGCATCCACCGCTACACGTTGCACCGGCTGCGCCGCGAGATCGAACCGGTCGAGCCGCGCGACTTCATGCGCTTCCTGTTCGACTGGCAGCACCTGAGCCCGGCCACCCGCATGCAAGGCCCCGAGGCCCTGCCCGCACTGCTGGCCCAGCTCGAAGGCTTCGAAGCGCCGGCCGGCGCCTGGGAATCGGAGTTGCTGCCGGCCCGCCTGGCCGACTACGCCAGCCATTGGCTGGACGAGCTGTGCACCGCCGGCCGCACGCTGTGGGCCCGGCTGCGGCCCGTGGCGAGCGAAGGCCGTGGCGCGGGCGCGGCCTCGCTGCGGTCCACGCCCATCGTGCTGCTGCCGCGCCGCCATGCGCCGGCCTGGACGCGGCTCGCGCCGCCGCCGTCCGAAGAGGCACCACCGAGCTCGCGCGCGCAACGCGTGCTGGGCTACCTGGCCACGCACGGCGCCTCGTTCTTCGACGAGATCGTGGACGGCGAGCGCCTGCTGCCGGCTGAGCTGGAAGACGCGCTGGCCGAGCTCGTGGTGCGCGGCCGCGTGCACTGCGACAGCACGGCCGGCCTGCGCGCGCTGATGGTGCCGGCCGCCAAGCGCGCCTCGGTGCTGACACGCAAGCGCCGCAGCGTGGCGCTGTTCGGCGTGCAGGACACGGGCCGCTGGACTCTGGTGCGGCCGGCCGCCCCCGCGCCCGATGCGGCCGCCGCGGCCGAGGCCCTGGAGCATGTCGCGCGCATGCTGCTGCGCCGCTATGGCGTGGTGTGCTGGAACCTGTTGGAACGTGAAGCGCCGTGGCTGCCGCGCTGGCGCGACCTGGTACGCGTGTACCGCCGGCTGGAGGCGCGCGGCGAGATCCGCGGCGGACGCTTCATCGCGGGTGTATCGGGCGAACAGTTCGCGTTGCCCGAGGCCATCGCCGCGATGCGCCAGCTGCGCCGCCAGCCGCACGACGGCGCGCTGGTCTGCCTGGCCGCGACTGACCCGGCGAACCTGCTCGGCAACCTGCTGCCGGGCGCCCGCATCGCCCGGTTGGCCGGTGCCCGTGTGCTGTACCGCGACGGGCTGCCGATCGCCAGCTGGGCCGGCGGGCAGCTGGAGGCACTGGTGCCGCTGGACGCCGACGCGCAGCGCGAGGCCATGCGCCTGCTCGGGCAGGCACCGGGCGCGCGCAGCTGGGTCCAGTCCACTGTGGCACTCGTCGGCTCGGCCAGGCCGGCCTAGCGGTCCAGCTCGGTCATGACGCTGGGAATCACGGCCAGCGAGGCCACAGGCGTGAACGCCTTGACCGGGTCGAAGCCGGTCTTGCTCTCAAGGTGGCGGTTGGCCGCGACAGGCCACGGCAGAACACCGGGAAGCCTGGCGCGATGAAGAGACTGGCGTCGCGCATGCAGCCGTTGGTCAGCAGCCCGGGACGGCCGCCACCAGCGCTCAGAGCAACGACTTGGCGTTGTCCAGCACGTAGTCGCAGGCCTTTTCCTTCAGGTTGGACTTGAGCTTGTCCATGTTGAAGGTGGAGCCGTCGCTGCCCGTGAGCAGGCCCTTCACGCCGTTCTGGTAGCCCGGGTCCTGCTGCTCCTTGCCGCCCAAGCCGACCTTGCTGAGCAAGGCGTCCTTTACGTTCTTGGCGCCGTTGGCGTACTTGTTCTGCATGCAGTACTGCAGCACGCCGGCCGCGTTGCTGGCGGTGTTGCCGCCGATGGCCGGCAGGCCCAGGCCGCCGAGCATGCCCGCGGCACCGGACGAACCCGACGATGAGCCGCCGCCGCCGAGCTGCTCCTGCGCGGCGCCCTTTAAGCTGTCCATCAGGCCCGCCGCGAAGGATGGACCGGCGGATGCGAGAACTGCCGCGAGTGCCGCGGCCCGGATCGATGGCTTCATGGGATGCTCCTTGCCTTTCAACAGCGCCAAACAAAAAGCGCCACAACCTTTGGAGTTGTGGCGCTTTGAATTTTGGTGGCCTGGGTCGGAATCGAACCAACGACACGCGGATTTTCAATCCGCTGCTCTACCAACTGAGCTACCGGGCCGGGAAAGCCTGCGAGTATATCAGACCGCGCTGCGCTTTCCGCGCGCGAGGTCCACGCCGAGTTGCTTGAGCTTGCGGTACAGGTGCGTGCGCTCCAGGCCGGTCTTTTCGGCGACGCGGGTCATGGAGCCACCTTCCTGTGCGAGGTGGAATTCGAAATAGGCCTTCTCGAAACCGTCGCGCGCTTCACGCAGGGGCTTGTCGAGCTCGAAGGTCTGGCGCGCCTGCGGGCCGGTCTCGACCAGGGGTGGCGGCGCGTTGAGGCCGGCCGCGCCGATCGTGTCGATCGCCTCGGGCTTGGCCTCGGGCACGCCGTTGCCTGGCGCCGGGCCCACGGGCTTGCGCACGATGTTGCGCGCCAGGGCCTGCTCCACGGCCTTGAGCAGCTTTTGCAGCGTGATGGGCTTTTCGAGGAAGGAGTGCGCGCCGATCTTGGTGGCCTCGACCGCGGTGTCGATGGTGGCGTGGCCGCTCATCATGATGACCGGCATGGTCAGCGCGCCGGCGGCGGCCCACTCCTTGAGCAGCGACACACCGTCGGTGTCGGGCATCCAGATGTCGAGCAGCACGAGGTCGGGACGGCCACGCGTGCGCGCAGCGCGGGCCTGTGCGGCGTTCTCGGCGAGTTCGATGTTGTGGCCTTCGTCGTTCAGGATTTCCGAGAGCAGATCCCGAATACCCAACTCGTCGTCGACCACCAGTATGTTTGCCATGTATTGAGAGCGCAGTTGCCGAAATGCAGAGGCGGCAGACTAGGCCTTGCCGTTGACGGCGAATGATAACGACACTTGCGCACCGACCACACCACCGTCGACCACACGGTTTGCAATGTCGATGCGTGTACCGTGTTCGTCGGCAATCTTCTTGACGACCGCCAGACCCAGCCCGGTGCCGCGTGCCTTGGTCGTGACGTAGGGCTCGAAGGCCCGCTTCAGGATGGGCTCGGGAAAGCCCGTGCCGTGGTCCAGCACGATCAGGCGCACGCGCTGCGTGGCCTCGGCCCATTGCGTGCGCAGCACGACGGCGTCGGCCGGCGCTTCGCCCTGCGCGGCATGGGCGATGTTGGCCGCCTCCGTCGCGTCCTGCGCATTCTGCAGTAGGTTGTGGATGACTTGGCGCAGCTGCTCGGCATCGCCCATCACGCTGGGGCAGCGCGTGTCCAGGTCCAGGTCCACGCGCACCGCGGCGTTCTCCTGCGGGTACAGCTGCATCACGTTGTGCACGAGCGCATTGAGGTCCAGCGGCTTGAGCTCGGCGGCCGGCAGCCGCGCGTAGTCGCGGAACTCGTTGACCAGCCGCTTCATGGCGTCGACCTGCTCGACGATGGTGCGGACGGATTTGGTGAGCAGCGCGCGCTCGGGGTCGCCGAGCTTGGAGGCGAGCTTCATCTCCATGCGCTCGGCCGACAGCTGGATCGGCGTCAGCGGGTTCTTGATCTCGTGCGCGAGCCGGCGCGCGACCTCGCCCCAGGCCTGCGCGCGCTGCGCCGAGACGATCTCGGAGATGTCGTCGAACACCAGCAGCCGCGTGTGGTCCGGCAGGCGCGCGCCGCGGGCCAGCAGCATGATCGCGTCCTGCGAGAACGGCGACTGCGTGGCGTTCAGTTCGAAGGGCTGTTGCCAGTGGTCCAGGCCATGGTGGTCGCGCTCTTCGTCGAAGCGGTCGAACTGGGCCTGCACGCTTTGCGCGAACTTCTCCAGCCCGCCGACCTCGGCCAGCCGGCGATCCTCGAACGCGGCCAGCGGGGCGCGCAGGATGCGCGTGGCACCGGGGTTGGACGAGACGATGGCGCCCTGCCCGTCCAGCACGATCACGCCCGAGCTCAGGTTGTCCAGGATGGTCTGCAGGTTGGCGCGCGCACCGTCGAGCTGCTGCATGCTGCGGTCCACGGCGAAGCGTGCGTCGGCCAGTTGCTGCGTCATGTCGGCGAACGAACGCGTGAGGCCGGCCAGCTCGTCGCGGCTTTGCAGCACGGCCTTGGGCGTGAGGTCACCCGCCGCCACCTGGCGCACCCCGTGGGCCAGCAGCAGCAGCGGCCGGGCCAGTTGGTTGCCCAGCAGCACGGCCAGCAGCACGGCGCCGAACACGGCCAGGAACAGGCTCAGCGTCAGCGTGCCGATGTACATGCGCTGCAAACCGTTGCGCGCCAGCGCACGCTCCTGGTATTCGCGGTGGGCCTCCTGCACGGCCAGGGCGTTGTCCACCAGCACCTGGGGCAGCGGCTGCGTGGCCTGCAGGAAACGCGGCTCGGCCAGCAGGCCCACGCTGGCGCTGGGCACCACGGCCAGCGCCTTGACCCGGCCCTGCGGCGCGACGCCGGGCACGATCTCGTCCAGCCCCTCGACCTGGGCCAGGACGCGCTGGGCGCGCACGGCGCGCAACTGCTGCGCGCTCAGCCGCTCGGGGTTGAGCTGGAAGCTGGACTGCCCGGCACTGGCGATCAGCTGCCCCGAGGAGCTCCACAGCACGACATCGGTGGCGGACAGCTGGTCGCGGATGCGCTCCAGGCTCAGGCCCACGGCCGCGTCGGGCACGTCGGCCAGCAGGGCGCTGGCCTGGCGCGTCTTGTTGCCCAGGTCGTTGGCCAGCACCTCCAGCGTGGTGCGGCCCAGGTTCACCCCCGCATCGAGCGCGCCCTCGACCTTCACGTCGAACCAGCTCTCGATGGAGCGCGACACGAACTGGTAGGACACGACGTAGATGACCAGGCCCGGCACCAGCCCGACCAGCGCGAAGATGGCGGCCAGCTTGACCAGCAGCCGGCTGCCGAAGCGCCCACGCCGCACGCGCACGATGAGCCGCACCACGGCCCACAGGATCACGGCCAGCAGGACGACCGCAACGACCACGTTCAACGCAAACAGGCGTGCGTAGTTGCGCTCGTACAGTTCGCGGTTGTTCGTGGCCTGCGCCAGCAGGAACAGCAGCACCAGGCCAACGCCGATGATGGCCGCCGCGCCGATGCCCACAGCCCAGCGCAAGGCCTTGGAGCGGCGCTGGTCGGCGCTGCGTGCGTCGCCGCCCGGCGGCGCGCTGGCCTCGCTCATCGCGCGCCTTCCGCGCCGAGCTGCAGGGTCTTGCTGGCCGAGATGTTCCACTCGGACTGCCCAACCGCGCCGATCTGGAACGGCCGCGGCAGTTGCGACACGTCCAGCGCGAAGCGAAAGCGCAGCATGTAGGAAGACGCATCGCCCGGCAGCCCGGCGACGCTGGCGATGCGCCAGCGCGACAGGCGCTGCACGCTGGCCAGCGCTTCGGCCAGCGAGTCGAAGGTCTGCGCCAGCGCCACGCCCTGGCCCAGGTTGCCGATCGGCCGCGAGCCCACGTTCAGCCGCCAGCGCCGCGTGAGCGGCTGGTAGGCCAGGCGCATGTGGCGCGCCTCGCTGGCCACCTTGAGATCCGTCCAGTACCAGCGCTCGCGCAGCAGCTCGGCCTCGGCCACGAAGAACATCGGGATGCCCTTGTGCAAGGCGTCCTCCACCTGCTCGGTCAGCTTGAACTGCACGTTGGCCGACAGCAGGAGCTCGCCGTCGGCGTGTTCGAGTTGCAGCTCGGTGATCTCGGCTGAGCCTGGGGCTGCCTGCGGTTGGGCCCGCACCGGCAGCAGGGCACTGCACGCCAGCAGGCAGGCCAGCAGCAGCCTAGTCCAGGCGCTTTTCCAACAAGCTGTAAAAAAAACCGTCGTTGTCACCCGGGTCATTGTCCGGGACGGTCGCGTCCGCCCCGGCGCTTCGGGGGATTAAATGGCCCGGCGACGGCTGCAATCGCGCATCGGTGTGGTGCGCAAGAAACGTTTCGATGCGCGCGCGGCCCTCGTCGTGGAACACCGAGCAGGTGCAGTACAGCAGGCGGCCGCCCGGGGCCAGCAGCGGCCAGAGCGTGGCGAGCAGGCGGTCCTGGATGGCTGCCAGCTGGGCGATGTCGGTCTCGCGGCGCAACCAGCGCACGTCGGGATGGCGGCGCACGATGCCCGAGGCGCTGCAGGGCGCGTCGAGCAGGATGGCGTCGAACGGCCGGCCGTCCCACCAGGCGTCGACCTGCCCGGCGTCGGCCGCGACGACGGTGGCCGACAGGCCCAGGCGCGCCAGGTTCTGGTGGATGCGCTCGCAGCGCGCCGGGTCCACGTCCAGCGCCACGAGCTCGGCGTCGGCCAGCTCCAGCAGGTGGGCGGTCTTGCCGCCGGGCGCGGCGCAGGCGTCCAGCACGCGCAGCGGGCGTCCCGTGGGCACGGACAGGCCGCCCAGCAGCAGCGGCGCGGCCAGCTGGGCGGCGGCGTCCTGCACCGACCATTCGCCTGCCGCGAAGCCCGGCAGGTCCTGCACGGCACGCGCGCGGGCCAGCAGCAGGCCGTGGTCGCCGGTGGGCGCGGCCGGGCTGCCCGCTTCGGCCAGGCGTTGCCGCACGTCCGCGACCTGGGCCCGGCGCCGGTTCACGCGCAAGGTCAGCGGCGGTGCGCTGTTGTTCACGCGCAGGATGGCCTGCCAGTCCTGCGGCCAGTCCCGCCGCAGGCGTTCGATCCACCAGCGCGGGTGGTTCCATTGCGCGACGGGATCGCCATCGGTCGCGGCGACCAGGGCCTCGCGCTCGCGCAGGAAGCGGCGCAGACAGGCGTTCACGAAGCCGGCCTGGGCCTTGGCCCGGCCCCGGCGTGCGGCTTCCACGGCCTGGTTGACCAGCGTGAAAGGTTCGTAGGGCGCATGCGCCGGATCCCAGGCCAGCGCGAGCGCCAGGCACAGCAGCGCGTCGAGCTCGGGCGCGGGCGGGCGCTTGGCCAGCTGCGTGCGCAGGGCCGTGGCGCGGCCCAGCTGGCGCAGGCCCTGGAACACCAGCGCCTGCGCCGCAGGCCGCAAGGCAGAGGGCACGGCGGCCAGCGCCGTGGTCGTGGACTGGCCGGCGCGCACGGCCTGCAGCACACCGGCGGCGGCCAGCAGTTGCCGCCACAAGGGGGGCGCAACGACAGGCTGCGTCATCGACACAACGTCATCCCAGCGTGTCCGACCAGATGTTCTGCGCCCAATTCATCGCGTACACACCTTCGAGCTCGGTCGGCCCGGGGCTCACGCCGCCCGAGCCGGCCACGGTCTTGAAGGTCTTGTCGGCCTTGTCGTAGGCATGCACGCTGGCCACGTGGACCACGTTGCGGTCGTCGACGAAGCTGTAGCAGGTGTTGTTCAGCATGGGCGCGGGGTTCACGTCCCAGCCCGCCAGCTGGGCCACGATGGCCGCCGCCGCGACCTTGGCGTGGCCGTTGGCCATGTGGCCGCTCTTGGGCATGGCCGGCGCGATCTGGATCGCGTCGCCGATCACGAACACGTCGCGCGCGGCCGTCGATTCGAAGGTCTGGTAGTTGACGCCGCACCAGCGGTTGTTGGCCATGTTGTTCAGGCCCGCCTGCACCGCGATATTGCCGGCCCGCATGGCGGGCAGCGCGTTGATGACCTGGGCCTTCACATCGTCCTGCACGTCGAACTTGACGAGGCCGGCCCGGGCGTCCACCGCGGTCACCTTGTGCTGGCCGCGGTATTCGACGATACCCTTGTACTGCTCGGCCCAGACCTTCTTGAACAGCGGGCCCTTGGACGTCACGTCGGGGTTGGCATCGAGGATCAGCACCTTGCTGCGCGGCTTCGCATTTTTGAAATACCAGGCGACCTGGCAGGCGCGCTCGTAGGGGCCGGGCGGGCAGCGGTACGGCGCTTCGGGGATGGTGATGGCGTAGACGCCACCGTCGGGCATGGCCTCCAGCTGGCGCCGCAGCGCCACCGTTTCGCGGCCGGCTTTCCAGGCCTGCAGGATCTGGCCAGAGGTGTGGGCCGCTTCCAGCCCCTCGATGCTGCCGAACTGCAATTCGACGCCGGGCGAGACCACCAGCTTGTCGTAGCCGATCGTCGCGCCACTGGCCAGGCGCACCGTACGCGCGGCCGTGTCGATGGCATTGGCCGTGTCGCGCACCACCGTCACGCCATGCCGGCGCGACAGCGCCGTGTAGGGCGTCGTGATGTCGGCGATCTGCTTGCTGCCGCCGATCACGAGGTTGGAGATCGGGCAGGAGACAAAGGCCTCGTTCGGCTCGATCAGCACCACGTCGATCCTGTGGTCGGACAGCAGGCGCACGTACTTGGCCGCCGTGGCGCCGCCGTAGCCGCCGCCGATGACGACGACCCTGGCCTTGGTCGGAATCGCGGTGGTGCTGGCGCAACCCGCCAGGCCCAGCAAGGCCAGGCCGGCGGACGCGTGCAGGAAAGAGCGTCGTTGTTGCATGGTGGTCGCTCCTGGCATCACTTGGCCTGCGCGGCGAAATAGCCGGCGATCTGCGCGATCTGCGCGTCGCTGTAGCCCTTGCTGAGCTGGTGCATGATGGTCGCGGGCCGGGCGCCGCTCTGGAACGCCTTCATTTGCGCGACGATCTGCTCCTGCGGCATGCCGGCCAGCGAGACGACGCTGGAGCCGGGCTGGGCGCGGCCCGCGGTGCCATGGCAGTTGGCGCAGGTGGCGGCCAGGCTGCGCACATACAGCGCATCCGGCGACTGTGCCGCAGCAGGCAGGAAGGCCGCGGCCAGCAGGGGCGCGGCGAGCATCGTGGTCCATCGCATGGGTTCTGTTCTCCTCGTGGGTGGCGGTGCCGGTCGAAAGCGGCCGACAGTATCCGGCACGCCACGCGCGCGCGTCAGAAGTTGTGGGCAGATGCTTATGCGATCTTCTACAGGCTGCGCGCCGGCCTGAAGCCGAACAGCCAGGCCAGCAGCACGGCCGGGAACTGGCGCACCGCGCGGTTGTAGACCTCGACGGCGGTGGCGAAGGCCTTGTCCGCACTTTGGGTCTGCGTGGTGATCGCCTCCCATTCGGCCCGCATCGCCGCCACGCTTTCGTCGCCGCGCGATGCGGCCAGCGTGTCGTCGTCCACGTACTGCCAGGCCATCAGCAGCACGGTGCGCGCGGCAACCAGTGCTGCCATGGCGGCCGGGTCCATGGGGTTGCCGCGGGCTGCCGCCAGCGAGGCGGTGAACTGCGCCGTCGCGGCGCGCAGGTTGGTCCAGACGTCACCGGCACGCGGTGGCGCGCCGTCGGCCGGCGGCGTGGGCGCGTGCTGCGCCATCCAGGCCGCGTAGCGGTCGAACTGCGCCACCAGGCTGGCGAAGATGCTGAGCACCTTGGCGCGCAGGCGCACGAGTCGGTTATAGGCGCCGACGGACCAGAACAACAGCACGGCCGCCACGCCCCACCACACCAGCAGCGGGCTCCACACGCCCTGCATCACCGACTGCACCCCATTGCGACCCCTCCAAGAAAAACACCCCGGATCCCCATGATAGGGAGCCGGGGTGTGGCGCCAGCGCGGCCAGGCCGCGCGGGATGCGCTTAGTCGTTGACCGGCGACTCGCCCGATTCGGCGACCGAGGTCTCCTGGCCTGCCAGTTCGGCGGCTTCGGCGTCGGCGATGGCGCGGCGCTCGGCGTCGTCCATCAAATCCTTGGCCTTGCGTGCCTGGTGGTAGGCCATGCCGGTACCGGCCGGGATCAGACGGCCCACGATCACGTTTTCCTTCAGGCCACGCAGCTCGTCGCGCTTGCCCATGATGGCCGCTTCGGTCAGCACGCGCGTGGTTTCCTGGAAGGACGCCGCGGAGATGAACGAGTCGGTCGACAGCGAGGCCTTGGTGATACCGAGCAGCAGGTTGGTGTAGGTCGCCGGGATCTTGTCCGCCGCGCGCAGCGCGTCGTTCGTGTCCAGCATCTCCGAACGCTCGACCTGCTCGCCGCCGATGTAGCCGGACTCGCCGGGGTTCTCGACCACGACACGGCGCAGCATCTGGCGCACGATCACCTCGATGTGCTTGTCGTTGATCTTCACGCCCTGCAGGCGGTAGACGTCCTGCACTTCGTCGACGATGTAGCGCGCCAGTTCCTCGACACCCAGCAGGCGCAGGATGTCCTGCGGATCGGCCGGGCCGTCGACGATGGATTCGCCCTTGTTGACCACCTGGCCTTCGTGCACCACGATGTTCTTTTCCTTGGGCACGAGCTCTTCCCAGACCTTGCCTTCCGGATCGGTGACCTGCAGGCGCACCTTGCCCTTGGTCTCCTTGCCGAACGACACGGTACCGGTCTGCTCGGCCAGCAGGCCCTTGTCCTTGGGCGTGCGGGCTTCGAACAGCTCGGCCACACGCGGCAGACCGCCGGTGATGTCGCGCGTCTTCTGGCCTTCGACCGGGATGCGGGCCAGCACTTCGCCGGGGCCCACTTCCTCGCCGTCGCGCACCTGGATCAGCGCACCAATCGGGAAGCCGATGGTCACCGAGTGGTCGGTGCCGGGGATCTTCACTTCGTTGCCAGAGGCATCGATCAGCTTGATCTGCGGACGCACGACCTTGGCCGCGCCGCGGCGCTTCGGGTCGATGACCACCAGCGTGGACAAGCCCGTCACTTCGTCGACCTGGCGGGCGACCGTGAGGCCTTCCTCCACGTTCTCGAACTTCGAGCGGCCCGCGAACTCGGTGATGATGGGGCGCGTCAGCGGGTCCCAGTTGGCCAGCACGACACCGGCCTTGATGGCCTGGTCGGCCTTGACGGCCAGAGTCGCACCGTACGGCACCTTGTGGCGCTCGCGCTCGCGGCCATGCTCGGTGATGATGATTTCGCCGGAACGCGAGATCACCACCAGTTCGCCCTTGCTGTTGGTCACGTAGCGCATGGTGGCGTTGAAGCCCACCGTGCCGCTGGACTTGGCTTCCACGCTGGAGGCGATCGCCGCACGCGAAGCGGCGCCACCGATGTGGAAGGTCCGCATCGTCAGCTGCGTGCCGGGCTCGCCGATGGACTGGGCAGCGATCACACCGACGGCTTCGCCGTTGTTGATCAGGCCGCCGCGGCCCAGGTCGCGGCCATAGCACTTGGCGCAGATGCCGAAGCGCGTGGCGCAGGTCAGCGCGGTGCGGACCTTGACTTCGTCGACGCCCACGGCTTCGAGCTCGTCGATGATGTCTTCTTCCAGCATCTCGCCGGCCGGCAGCAGCACCGAGCGGTTCTCGGGGTGCAACACGTCGTCGGCCGTGGTGCGGCCCAGGATGCGGTCGCGCAGCGACTCGATGACTTCACCGCCCTCGACGATGGCGCGCATGACCGTGCCGTCGTGCGTGGTGCAATCGTGCTCGGTCACCACCAGGTCCTGCGTCACGTCGACCAGGCGGCGCGTCAGGTAGCCCGAGTTGGCCGTCTTCAGCGCCGTGTCGGCCAGACCCTTGCGCGCACCGTGCGTGGAGATGAAGTACTCCAGCACATTCAGGCCTTCGCGGAAGTTCGCCGTGATGGGCGTCTCGATGATGGAGCCGTCGGGCTTGGCCATCAGGCCCCGCATGCCGGCCACCTGGCGGATCTGCGCGGCGGAACCGCGGGCGCCCGAGTCGGCCATCATGTAGATGGAGTTGAAGGACTCTTGGTCCACTTCCTTGTCGGTGCGGTCCATGACCTTCTGCTTGGACAGCTGGGCCATCATCACCTTGGACACTTCGTCGCCCGACTTGCCCCAGATGTCCACGACCTTGTTGTAGCGCTCTCCAGAGGTCACGAGACCGGAGACGTACTGCTGTTCGATCTCCTTCACTTCCTTCTGGGCGCGCGTGATGATGCCGGCCTTCTCCTTGGGCACCAGCATGTCGTCGATGCAGATCGAAATGCCGGCCTTGGTCGCGAGCCGGAAGCCGGCCTGCAGCAGCTTGTCGGCGAACACCACGGTCTCCTTCAAGCCGCACTTGCGGAAGCTGACGTTGATCAGCTTGGAGATTTCCTTCTTCTTCAGCGCCTTGTTCAGGTTGGAGAAGGGCAGGCCCTTGGGCAGGATCTCGGACAGCAACGCGCGGCCGCCCGTGGTTTCCCACAGCTTGGTCGACGGCGTGAACTCGCCCGTGGTCTTGTCCTTGGCGTACTCCGTGAGGCGCACGTTGATCTTGGCGTTCAGGTCGAGCTCGCCCGCATCGAACGCACGGCGCACCTCGCCGGTGTCGGCGAAGATCAGGCCCTCGCCCTTGCCGTTGATGCGCTCGCGGGTCGTGTAGTACAGGCCCAGCACCACGTCCTGCGACGGCACGATGGACGGCTCGCCGGAGGCGGGGAACAGGATGTTGTTGGAGGCCAGCATCAGCGTGCGGGCTTCCATCTGCGCTTCCACCGACAGCGGCACGTGCACGGCCATCTGGTCACCGTCGAAGTCGGCGTTGAACGCAGCGCAGACCAGCGGGTGCAGCTGGATGGCCTTGCCTTCGATCAGGATGGGTTCGAAGGCCTGGATGCCCAGGCGGTGCAGCGTGGGCGCGCGGTTCAGCAGGACCGGGTGCTCCTTGATGACCTCTTCCAGGATGTCCCAGACCACCGGCGTGCCGGACTCGACTTCCTTCTTCGCGGCCTTGATCGTGGTCGCGATGCCCATGGCTTCCAGGCGCGAGAAGATGAAGGGCTTGAACAGTTCGAGCGCCATCAGCTTGGGCAGGCCGCACTGGTGCAGCTTGAGCGTGGGGCCGACCACGATGACCGAGCGGCCCGAGTAGTCGACGCGCTTGCCCAGCAGGTTCTGGCGGAACCGACCGCTCTTGCCCTTGATCATGTCGGCCAGGGACTTGAGCGCGCGCTTGTTGGCGCCCGTCATGGCCTTGCCGCGGCGGCCGTTGTCCAGCAGGCTGTCCACAGCCTCCTGCAGCATGCGCTTTTCGTTGCGCGCGATGATTTCAGGCGCCTTCAGCTCCAGCAGACGGCGCAGACGGCTGTTGCGGTTGATGACGCGGCGATACAGGTCGTTGAGGTCGGAGGTCGCGAAGCGTCCGCCGTCCAGCGGCACCAGCGGACGCAGGTCCGGCGGCAGCACGGGCAGCACGTTCAGCACCATCCACTCGGGCTTGATGCCGGACTTCTTGAAGGCTTCCAGCAGCTTCAAGCGCTTGGCGTTCTTCTTGATCTTGACTTCGGAGCCCGTCAGGTCGTTGCGCAGCTTCTCGATCGAGTCCTCGATGTCGATGGACTCCAGCAAGTCCTTGATGCCCTCGGCGCCCATCTTCGCGGTGAACTCGTCACCGTATTCCTTGCGCTTCGCGTCGAAGTCGTCCTCGGTCATGATCCCGTACTTCTTGAGCGGGGTCATGCCGGGGTCGGTCACGACATATGCCTCGAAATACAGCACGCGTTCGATGTCGCGCAGCGTCATGTCGAGCACGAGGCCCAGGCGCGACGGCAGCGACTTCAGGAACCAGATGTGGGCGCAGGGCGCGGCCAGGTCGATGTGGCCCATGCGCTCGCGACGCACCTTGGTCTGCGTGACTTCCACGCCGCACTTCTCGCAGATCACGCCGCGGTGCTTGAGGCGCTTGTACTTGCCGCACAGGCACTCGTAGTCCTTGATGGGGCCGAAGATCTTGGCGCAGAACAGGCCGTCGCGTTCGGGCTTGAAGGTGCGGTAGTTGATGGTCTCAGGCTTCTTCACTTCACCGAAGGACCACGAGCGGATCTTCTCCGGCGAGGCCATGCCGATGCGGATCGCATCGAAATGCTGGTCCGGCGTGAACTGCTTGAACAGGTCGAGTAATGACTTCATAACGTTGTTCCTTTGCTTGCCTGGTTAGCTGCGTTCCAGCTCGATGTCGAGGCCGAGCGAGCGGATTTCCTTGACCAGCACGTTGAACGATTCCGGCATGCCGGCTTCGATCGAGTGTTCGCCCTTGACGATGGACTCGTAGACCTTGGTGCGGCCGACCACGTCGTCGGACTTCACGGTCAGCATTTCCTGCAGGGTGTACGAGGCGCCATAGGCTTCCAGCGCCCACACTTCCATTTCCCCGAAACGCTGGCCGCCGAACTGGGCCTTGCCGCCCAGCGGTTGCTGCGTCACCAGCGAGTACGGGCCGGTCGAACGCGCGTGCATCTTGTCATCCACCAGGTGGTGCAGCTTCAAGAAGTGCATGTAGCCGACCGTGGTCGGGCGCTCGAACTGCTCGCCGGAGCGTCCATCGAACAGGTGCGCCTGGGTGCGCGTCTCGGTCAGGCCCTTGAGCTTGGCGATCTCGTCCGGATAGCCCAGCTTGAGCATGGCGCGGATGTCCTCTTCGGACGCACCGTCGAACACCGGCGTCGCGAACGGCACGCCGTGCGACAGGTTGGCGGCCATCTCGAGCACGTCGGTGTCGCTGAGCTGCGACAGGTCTTCCTTGCGGCCGGACTTGTTGTACAGCTCGTCGAGGAACTTGCGCAGCTCGGCGATCTTGGCCTCAGCCTGCAGCATGTCGCCAATGCGTTGGCCGATGCCCTTGGCAGCCCAGCCCAGGTGCACTTCTAGCACCTGTCCCACGTTCATCCGCGACGGCACGCCCAGCGGGTTCAGGCAGATGTCGCACGGCGTGCCGTCGGCCATGTAGGGCATGTCTTCGACCGGAACGATCTTGGACACGACGCCCTTGTTGCCGTGGCGGCCGGCCATCTTGTCGCCGGGTTGCAGGCGGCGCTTGACGGCCAGGTAGACCTTGACCATCTTGAGCACGCCCGCGGGCAGCTCGTCGCCCTGCGTGAGCTTCTTGCGCTTCTCTTCGAAAGCCAGGTCGAAGCTGTGGCGCTGCTGCTCGATCGAGTTCTTGATGGACTCGAGCTGGGCGGCGACTTCATCCTCGGCCGGGCGGATGTCGAACCAGTGGAACTTCTCGACCGAGCCCAGGTAGGCCTTGTCGATCTTGGTGCCCTTGGCCAGCTTCTGCGGGCCGCCGTTGGCGACACGGTTGGTCAGCAGCTTCTCGATCCGGTCGAACGCATCGGCCTCGACGATGCGCAGCTGGTCGTTCAGGTCCAGGCGGAAGCGCTTGAGCTCGTCGTCGATGATCTGCTGGGCGCGCTTGTCGCGCGTGATGCCTTCACGCGTGAAGACCTGCACGTCGATGACCGTGCCTTGCGAGCCCTGGTCCACGCGCAGCGAGGTGTCCTTCACGTCGGAAGCCTTCTCGCCGAAGATCGCGCGCAGCAGCTTTTCTTCCGGCGTCAGCGTGGTCTCGCCCTTGGGCGTGACCTTGCCGACCAGCGTGTCGCCGGGCATGACTTCGGCGCCCACGTAGATGATGCCGGACTCGTCCAGGCGGTTGAGCTGCTGCTCGGCCAGGTTCGGGATGTCGCGCGTGATTTCCTCGGCACCCAGCTTGGTGTCGCGGGCCATGACCACGAGTTCCTCGATGTGGATCGAGGTGTAGCGGTCGTCGGCGACCACGCGTTCGGAGATCAGGATCGAGTCTTCGAAGTTGTAGCCGTTCCAGGGCATGAACGCGATCAGCATGTTCTGGCCAATGGCGATCTCGCCCAGGTCGGTCGATGCACCGTCGGCGATGACGTCACCCTTGGCCAGCAGGTCCCCCTTCTTGACGATGGGACGCTGGTGGATGTTGGTGTTCTGGTTGGAACGCTGGTACTTGATCAAGTTGTAGATGTCCACACCGACTTCACCGGCCACAGCCTCGGCGTCGTTCACGCGCACCACGATGCGGGTGGCGTCCACGTAGTCGACGATGCCGCCGCGCGTGGCCGTGACCACGGTGCCGGAGTCGACGGCGGCAACACGCTCGATGCCGGTGCCGACCATGGGCTTTTCAGGGCGCAGCACGGGCACGGCCTGGCGCGACATGTTGGCGCCCATCAGCGCGCGGTTCGCATCGTCATGCTCCAGGAAGGGCACGAGCGAGGCCGCCACCGACACGATCTGCGCGGGCGACACGTCCATGTATTGCACGCGTTCCGCGCCGACCAGGATGGACTCACCCTTTTCGCGGGCCGACACCAGGTCGCCGGTCAGCTTGCCTTCGCCGTCCAGCGTGGCGTTCGCCTGGGCGATCACGTACTTGCCTTCCTCGATGGCCGACAGGTAGTCGATGTCCATCGTGACCTTGCCGTCGACCACACGGCGGTACGGCGTCTCGATGAAGCCGTACTCGTTCAGGCGGGCATACAGGGCCAGCGAATTGATCAGGCCGATGTTCGGGCCTTCGGGCGTTTCGATCGGGCAGACGCGGCCGTAGTGGGTCACGTGCACGTCGCGCACTTCGAAGCCTGCGCGTTCGCGGGTCAGACCGCCCGGGCCCAGGGCCGAGACGCGGCGCTTGTGCGTGATCTCGGCCAGCGGGTTGGTCTGGTCCATGAACTGCGACAGCTGCGAGGCGCCGAAGAATTCCTTCAGCGCGGCCGAGATCGGCTTGCTGTTGATCAGGTCGTGCGGCATCAACGGCTCTTGCTCGGCCTGGCCCAGACGCTCCTTCACAGCCTTCTCGATCCGGGCGAGGCCGGCGCGGTACTGGTTCTCGGCCAGCTCGCCGACGCAACGCACGCGGCGGTTGCCCAGGTGGTCGATGTCATCGACTTCGCCGCGGCCATTGCGCAGGTCGACGAGGATCTTGACCACGGCCAGGATGTCCTCGTTGGTCAGCACCATGGGGCCGGTGGCTTCGTCGCGGCCGACCTTGGCGTTGAACTTCATGCGCCCCACGCGCGACAGGTCGTAGGTGTCCGGGTTGTAGAACAGGCGCTGGAACAGAGCCTGCACGGCGTCTTCCGTCGGCGGCTCGCCGGGACGCATCATGCGGTAGATGGCGACGCGGGCCGCGAACTCGTCGGCCGTTTCGTCCGAACGCAGGGTCTGGCTGATGTAGGCGCCCTGGTCCAGCTCGTTGGTGTAGATCGCGGGCAGGTCCTGCACGCCGGCCAGGCGCAGCTTCTTGAGCAGCGCTTCGGTCAGCTCATCGTTGGCCTTGGCGATGATCTCGCCGGTGTCGGCGTCCACGATGTTCTTGGCAACCACGCGGCCGATCAGGAAATCCTCGGGCACGCTGATGTGCGTGGTGCCGGACTGCTCCAGATCCCGCGTGTGGCGGGCCGTGACGCGCTTGTCCTTGGCGACGATGACCTTGCCCGACTTGTCGGTCAGGTCGAAGCGGGCCACCTCGCCGCGCAGGCGCTCGGGCACGAACTCCATCTGCGCGCCGCTGTCCATCAGGCGGAAGTTATCGTTGACGAAGAAGTTCGCCAGGATGGACTCCGGGTTCAGGCCGATGGCCTTGAGCAGGATCGTGACCGGCATCTTGCGACGGCGGTCGACGCGGAAGTACAGCACGTCCTTGGGGTCGAACTCGAAGTCCAGCCAGGAGCCGCGGTAGGGGATGATGCGCGCGGAGAACAGCAGCTTGCCCGAGCTGTGCGTCTTGCCCTTGTCGTGCTCGAAGAACACGCCGGGCGAACGGTGCAGCTGGGACACGATCACGCGTTCCGTGCCGTTGATGATGAAGGAGCCCTTATCGGTCATCAGGGGCACTTCGCCCATGTAGACCTCCTGCTCCTTGACTTCCTTAACCACCTTGGACTGCGAGGTCGACGACTCGCGGTCGTAGATGATGAGCTGCACCTTGGCGCGCACGGCCGAGGCAAAGGTCAGGCCACGCGTCTGGCACTCACGCACGTCGAAAGCCGGCTTGGCGAGGTTGTATTCCACGTACTTCATCTCGACATAGCCGTTGTGCGAGACGATGGGGAACGCCGCCTCGAAAGCGGCCTGCAAGCCCTCGGGCGTGCGCTTGCTGTGGGGAACTTCCGCCTGCAGGAACGCGGTGTAGGCGTCCTTTTGCATCTGCAGCAGGTAAGGAACTTCCAGCACGCTGTCGCGGCTGCCAAAGTTCTTACGAATGCGCTTTCGTTCGGTGTACGTATAGGCCATGAGATCTCCGGGCGAGGATTCGAATCCTGCGACTGTGGCGCCGGGGCATCACACCCGGCGAACTTGGCGGTTGGCCACTACCAACCTCTGGCGGACAGCGATGCATTGCACATCGCCCGAACCAAGGCATCTTTTGCAGTCGAGTCAAAAGACACTCGAAAGCCACGCATCACGTCGCTTTCGGCTGGCTTTTGGGGGCGCCGCGACGGGCGCCCCACAAGCACCAAAGGCTGGAGGCCCACGAGGGCGCTCCAGCCTTGGAGAGCAGGCTGATTACTTCAGTTCAACCTTGGCGCCGGCATCTTCCAGCTTCTTCTTGGCTGCGTCGGCGTCGGCCTTGGCGATGCCTTCCTTGACGGCCTTGGGAGCGCCGTCGACCAGGTCCTTGGCTTCCTTCAGGCCCAGGCCGGTGATTTCGCGCACGGCCTTGATGACGGACACCTTGTTCGCGCCGGCTTCCAGCAGCATGACGTTGAACTCGGTCTTTTCTTCAGCAGCGGGTGCAGCAGCACCGCCGCCGGCTGCGGGTGCGGCCATGGCGGCTGCGCTCACGCCAAACTTCTCTTCGATGGCTTTCACCAGGTCGTTGAGTTCGAGGACCGTCATGCTGTCGAGCGCGGTCAGGAATGCGTCTTTATCGAATGCCATTTTGATTTCCTAAGTTAAGTTGGGTGAATTCGTCGCGCTTCAAGCGGCAACGGCTTCTGCTGCCGGTTCTTCGGCAGCGCCTCCACCCTTTTGCTCGGCGAGTGCGGCCAGGACACGGGCCGTACGCGAGATCGGGGATTGCATCAAGCCCAGCAATTGCGCCAGCAGCACTTCCTTGGAAGGGATATTGGCCAGTTGCTTCACGCCGTCGACGTCCAGGGCCTTGCCACCGAATGCGCCACCGCGGATCACCAACTTGTCGTTGGTCTTCGCGAAGTCGGCCACCACTTTCGCGGCGGCCACGGCATCGGTCGAAAAGCCATAGATCAGCGGGCCGGTCATCTGGTCGGACACGACTTCGAATGCACTGCCGGCGACAGCGCGGCGAGCCAGCGTGTTCTTCAACACGCTGAGGCTCACCCCACCGGTACGCGCAGCGGAGCGCAGACGGGTCATGTCGGCGACCGTGATGCCACGGTATTCCGCGATCACGAGCGTTTGAGCTTGTGCGGCGAGGCTGGTCACATCACTGATGACCGCTTCTTTCTCACTGCGATTCAGACTCAAGGTCTACTCCTTTATGTGTGCCGTCGGGCCGGAGCCTTCGGACACGCCTTCTTGCAGCGACCAACTGTTCAGGAAAAACTCCATCTGCAGCGGGATCGCCATCTGCGTTGGCCGTTTTCACGATTAAGCCGCCGGGGATCGAGATCCCCACAGGCGCCAACGGTCTTGGATGACCCGCCCGGCATGCCGGGCGACCCACCACGAGGACGGCTCCCTGAGGAACCGCCCACATTTCTTGCGATTACGCCGAGATGGTCTGGGTGTCTACGCGGACACCGATGCCCATGGTCGACGAGACCGCCACCTTGCGCAGGTACAAGCCTTTGCTGGTCGCGGGCTTGGCCTTGGTCAGCGCTTCGATCAGGGCCACCAGGTTGCCTTGCAGCTTGTCCGATTCGAACGAACGCAGGCCAATGGTGCCGTGCACGATGCCAGCCTTGTCGACGCGGAACTGGACCTGGCCAGCCTTGGCGTTCTTGACGGCGGTGGCGACGTCGGGCGTCACGGTGCCGACCTTGGGGTTGGGCATCAGGCCGCGCGGGCCCAGGATCTGGCCCAGCGTACCGACCACGCGCATGGCGTCCGGCGCAGCGATGACCACGTCGAAAGGCATGTCGCCAGCCTTCACGCGGGCTGCCAGGTCGTCCATGCCGACGATGTCGGCGCCAGCCGCCTTGGCTTCTTCGGCCTTGGCACCCTGGGCGAACACGGCAACGCGCTTGGTCTTGCCGGTACCGTTGGGCAGCACGACGGCACCACGCACCACCTGGTCCGACTTCTTGGCGTCCACGCCCAGCTGCACGGCCACGTCGATGGATTCATCGAACTTGGCGGTGGCGGCGTCCTTCACCAGCGCGAGTGCGTCGGTCAGTGCGTACAGCTTGTTGCTGTCGACCTTGCCTTGCAGCGCTTTTTGTTTCTTGGTCAGCTTGGCCATTTAGAGACCCTCCACCGTGATGCCCATGGAACGGGCGGAACCTGCCAGCGTGCGGATGGCGGCATCCACGTTCGCGGCGTTCATGTCCTTCAGCTTGGTCTTGGCGATCTCTTCCAGCTGTGCGCGGGTGATCTTGCCGACCTTGACCGTGTGCGGCGTGGGCGAACCCTTGTCCAGCTTGACGGCCTTCCTGATCAGGACCGTCGCGGGCGGGGTCTTGATGATGAAGGTGAAGCTCTTGTCCGCGAACGCGGTGATGACCACCGGCAGCGGCAGGCCCGGCTCGACGCCCTGGGTCTGGGCGTTGAACGCCTTGCAGAACTCCATGATGTTGAGGCCGCGCTGACCCAGGGCCGGGCCGATCGGGGGGGATGGGTTGGCCTTACCCGCTGGCACTTGCAGCTTGATGAAGCCGACGATTTTCTTCGCCATGGATGAACTCCTTACGGGTGCTGACGCTCTGGCGGACCTGGCGGCCCGACCTCGGCTCCCCGGGGTTGAAGACTCTTGCTAGTTCACAAGCATTTGCGCCGAGTCGAAGAGCGCAGACACCGATCAGGTGGCGGGGCCGAACCCCGCAGCCTCATGTTTTCTCGATCTGGCTGAATTCCAGCTCGACGGGGGTGGCGCGACCGAAGATGGTCACGGACACACGCACCTTGCTCTTGTCGTAGTTGACCTCCTCGACCGAACCGTTGAAGTCGGTGAAAGGGCCCTCCTTGACGCGCACGTATTCGCCAACCAGGAACTCGATCTTGTGGCGCGGCTTCTCCACACCCTCCTGCATCTGGCTGACGATCTTGACGACCTCTTCTTCCGAGATCGGTGCCGGGCGGTTCTTGGCGCCGCCGACGAAGCCCGTCACCTTGTTCGTGTGCTTGACCAGATGCCAGGACTCGTCGTCCATCTGCATCTCGACGAACACGTACCCTGGGAACAGGCGGCGCTCAGTGGTCTTGCGCTGGCCGTTCTTGACCTCGACCACTTCTTCGGTCGGCACCAGGATGCGGCCGAACTTGGTCTGCATGCCGGCGCGGTTGATGCGCTCGGTGATGTTGCGCTCGACCGCCTTCTCCATGCCCGAGTAGGCGTGGACGATGTACCAGCGGAAATCCGGATTGGTCGGAGCCGGCGACGGCTCCTGCGAAGGAGATTCCACAGCGTCAGTCATTTATTTCTTCCAGCCCAGGATCAGGTCGTAGAACAACCACTCCAGGGTCTTGTCCGTGAGCCACAGAAACACCGCCATGATCACCACGAAGGCGAATACATAGGCCGTCATCTGCATGGATTCCTTGCGCGTCGGCCAAACGACCTTCTTGACCTCACGCCAGGCGTCGCGACCGAACGCGATCAGCTGGCGCCCTGGCTCGCAGGTCAGGAACAGCGCCACGGCTGCCGCCAGGCCCACGAGCAGGATGGCCCACTGCGCCACCTGGCCCTGCTGCCGCAGCAGATAGAAGCCAGCCACCGCCGCCACGACAAGCGCCACGGACGCACCCATCTTGGCCTTGTCCGCGCCGGTACTGACTGTTTCAACTTGCGAAGTCGCCATGTCGGCCTTGTTCCTGCTTCAACTACATGCACGCCCGAAGACGCTAAAAGCCCGTCAGGTCCTGACGGGCTTCGGAGGGTTCGCCAACCTGGAGATCAGGTGGCAGGGGCAGTAGGAATCGAACCTACAACCTTCGGTTTTGGAGACCGACGCTCTGCCAATTGAGCTATACCCCTACGAACTCACTCAGGCAATGATCTTGGCCACGACACCAGCGCCGACCGTCTTGCCGCCTTCGCGGATGGCGAAGCGCAGGCCTTCTTCCATGGCGATCGGGTTGATCAGCTTNGCAATGATCTTGGCCACGACACCAGCGCCGACCGTCTTGCCGCCTTCGCGGATGGCGAAGCGCAGGCCTTCTTCCATGGCGATCGGGTTGATCAGCTTGACAGTGATGCTGACGTTGTCGCCGGGCATGACCATTTCCTTGCCTTCAGGCAGCTCGATCGCACCAGTCACGTCCGTCGTGCGGAAGTAGAACTGCGGGCGGTAGTTGTTGAAGAAGGGCGTGTGGCGGCCGCCTTCGTCCTTGGACAGCACGTACACCTCGGAGGTGAAGTGCGTGTGCGGCTTGATGGAGCCGGGCTTGCACAGCACCTGGCCGCGCTCGACTTCTTCGCGCTTGGTGCCGCGCAGCAAGATGCCCACGTTGTCGCCCGCCTGGCCCTGGTCCAGCAGCTTGCGGAACATTTCCACGCCGGTGCAGGTGGTCTTGAGCGTGGGCTTGATGCCGACGATCTCGATTTCCTCACCGACCTTGACGATGCCGCGCTCCACACGGCCGGTCACGACGGTGCCGCGCCCGGAGATGGAGAACACGTCTTCGACGGGCATCAGGAAGGCACCGTCCACGGCACGCTCGGGCGTGGGGATGTAGCTGTCCAGCGCGTCGGCCAGCTTCATGATGGCGCCTTCGCCCAGGTCGCCCTTGTCGCCTTCCATGGCGAGCTTGGCCGAGCCGTGGATGATGGGGGTGTCGTCGCCGGGGAAATCGTACTTGTCCAGCAGTTCGCGCACTTCCATTTCGACGAGCTCGAGCAGCTCGGCGTCGTCCACCATGTCGCACTTGTTCAGGAACACGATGATGTAGGGCACGCCGACCTGGCGGGCCAGCAGGATGTGCTCGCGCGTCTGGGGCATCGGGCCGTCAGCGGCCGAGCACACCAGGATGGCGCCGTCCATCTGGGCGGCACCGGTGATCATGTTCTTGACGTAGTCGGCGTGGCCGGGGCAGTCCACATGGGCGTAGTGGCGGTTGGCCGTTTCGTATTCCACGTGCGCGGTGTTGATCGTGATGCCGCGCGCCTTTTCTTCAGGCGCTGCGTCGATCTGGTCGTAGGCCTTGGCCGAGCCGCCGAACTTGGCTGCCAGCACGGTGGTGATGGCCGCCGTCAGCGTGGTCTTGCCGTGGTCCACGTGACCGATGGTGCCAACGTTCACGTG
>NZ_LMMV01000022.1 GCF_001422405.1 Pseudorhodoferax sp. Leaf267 | reverse complement strand
GCATCGCATAGATGGCGCAGTAGATCGTCTCGTGCGAGATCGACATGGGTGGCTCGGGCAGCGCAAGCCCGGCCTGGATCGCTGCCTTGTTCATGCGCGGCAGTTTGCCTGCGATCTGCTGGGGTGACCAACTGCAGCGCAGGCCACCCAACACGGTGCGCCACAACGGCGAGCTCGTGTCCGCTCCCAGCTTGCGACGCGTGGCAGCGCCGGCACGTCGATTGGCCTGCGAGCGCGCCTGCGCTACCCCTGCCTGGTAGTGGGCCGCCNCGCCACAACGGCGAGCTCGTGTCCGCTCCCAGCTTGCGACGCGTGGCAGCGCCGGCACGTCGATTGGCCTGCGAGCGCGCCTGCGCTACCCCTGCCTGGTAGTGGGCCGCCAGGGCCGTGGGCGTCTCCTTGCTACGGTTGATCTCGCGGTGGATGGTGGAGCGGCTGAAGCTCAGCTTGCGGGCGATGGCCGGACCGCTGAGCTTGGCTTGCAGCAAGGCCTGGATCGACATCCGATCAGGCATGGCGGATCTCCTTCGCGCTGCTCCAGCACGTCGTCGACGTGACTGCCTGACGTTCATCGCCGTCGCCGAGGATGGCACTGGGCGGACTATTACCTTGCGACGCGTGGCAGCGCCGGCACGTCGATTGGCCTGCGAGCGCGCCTGCGCTACCCCTGCCTGGTAGTRGGCCGCCAGGGCCGTGGGCGTCKCCTTGCTACGGTTRATCTCGCGGTGGATGGTGGAGCGGCTGAAGCTCAGCTTGCGGGCGATGGCCGGACCGCTGAGCTTGGCTTGCAGCAAGGCCTGGATCGACATCCGATCAGCTGCTGTGACGTGCGAGTAGTGAGTTCCCATTTGGGCGGCACCTTACAGGTTGCGCCGTGTCGTTGGCTTGCAGCAAGGCCTGGATCGACATCCGATCAGCTGCTGTGACGTGCGAGTAGTGAGTTCCCATTTGGGCGGCACCTTACAGGTTGCGCCGTGTCGCACTTCAAACTTGAGGCCGCCAATCCCCTAGTGGAATTATCATCAATGGATATACAAATCCCAAGCGAACAACCTTTTATCCGATCAAATGAGGCATGAAATGAATTTAATTTTACGCGCCACCTTGGTTGAGCATACTGCTGATTCAGATCCGGCAAAAAATGGTGGGCAAACTGGCTTGAAGTTCTAGATTCACATCTACACCAAGAACCCACGCCTCGTTGGGAAGCCTGCGTTCCACATTATCGATTAATGTGCAACGCCATCATGGATGATATTCAAAATTCTATGGGCTCGGGCAAAATAACTCTGTCGGCAATTCAAAAAGTAGAATCAGGAAAATCTCAGCTAGAAGAACTTAGCGGGAATGCATGGAGCATGTACATTTCAGCGGGCGGCGTTTGGTTTGAAGGATATTACGATCAGGGAGAGGGTGGAAAAGTAAGTCTAGGGCAATTCAAAATTGCCGTGCAAACTTACGTTGATTTTCTTTTCGATCCTGAGCACAGAAAGATTGATGTTGAATTTCCAGAGCAGTAATAGATTGCACTTGCTCCTCGTCATTTCCCACAGAAATTGACTGCGCGCATCCGGCTCCCCTTGAGCTTCCAGCGACTACCTGCTCGGCGCCCTCGGCCATGACCCCGCCACGGTAACCAAGCGCCCGGGCAACGGTTTCTACGAGCAGCACCTGGTCCGCGAGCAGGTGGCCCATCTCACCGGCTACCCCTACCGGACCGGCGCCTATGACGACCAGAGCCAGTACGCTGCGCTGATAGACGCCGGTGTGACCTTCGCAGAGGCCTACCAGTTGCGCCCCGGCATCGCGCTCAGCGCCGCGCAGATGGCCCAGTTAACCAGCGACACCGTCTGGCTGATGGAGCAGACCGTGATGCTGGCCGACGCCAGCACCCAGCTCGTGCTGGTGCCGCAGGTCGATGTGCGAGCCAAGTCTGGCGGCGTTAACGGCTCGGGCGCCTTGCTCTCGGCCGATACCCTGCGCATCCAGAACGAAGGCGGCCAGGGCGATTCGGTCAACAGCGGAACCCTGGCGGGCCGCAGCCTGGTGGCCCTGACGGCCCGTCCTAGCGGCTCTGCCTTGTCGCTTTACCAACCCGAAACGCGCCTGCAACACAATCCACATCGCCGCTGCATCCGCCGTTCGCATACTCACTCGCAGGCGCCGCCCCAAGCGGCCGCCCGCCCTGTTACAACTTTCCGCCACACACCTTGCCCACCCGCACCAAACCCCTCTGGCCGCGCGTTGCCGGTATCACCTTCGCACTGGCTGCTCTGTGCGCCGGCGGCTATTTCGCATGGAAGACCTGGTTCCAGACCGAGAACCCACGCAACCAGTACCAGATCGTCTCCGTCCAGCGCGGCGACATCGAGGACTTGGTGACGGCCACGGGCACCCTGCAGCCGCTGGACTATGTGGACGTGGGCGCGCAGGTCAGCGGGCAGCTCAAGAAGATCCATGTAGAGGTGGGCTCGCTGGTGCAGCAGGGCGACCTGCTGGCCGAGATCGACCCCACGGTGTTGCTGGCCAATGTGGATGCCAGCCGCGCCGGTCTGCGCAACCTGCAGGCCACGCTGCTGGTGCGCGAGGCGGCGCTGGTGCTGGCGCGCGACCAGTACCAGCGGCAGAAGAACTTGATGGCCGAGGACGCGACGACCACCGAGGCGCTGCGCACGGCCGAGAACAACCTGCGCTCGGCCGAGGCGCAGCTGGCGGCGCAGAAGGCATCGATCGAGCAGACTCAGTCCACGCTGCGCGCCAGCGAGGCCAACCTGAACTACGCGCGCATCTACGCGCCGATCTCGGGCGCCGTGGTGTCCGTCACGGCGCGCCAGGGACAGACGCTGAACGTGAACCAGTCGGCGCCCACGCTGCTGCGCGTGGCCAACCTGGCCACGATGACGGTGCAGACGCAGGTGTCGGAGGCGGACGTGAGCAAGCTGCGGCCCGGCATGCCGGCCTACTTCACCACGCTGGGAAGCCAGGGCCAGCGCTACTACGGCAAGCTGCGCAAGGTGGAGCCGACGCCCACGGTGACGAACAACGTGGTGCTCTACAACGCGCTGTTCGACGTGCCCAACACCAACCAGTCGCTGATGACGTCGATGACGGCGCAGGTGTTCTTCATCGCGGCGCAGGCGCAGGGCACTTTGCTGGTGCCGGCGGCTGCAGTGCAGGTCGCGCCGCGCGGGCCGCGCCGCCCCGGCGGCCCGGCCGGTGCCCCTGGCGCGGGCGCGTCATCGCCGCCGGGCGGCGCCAGCGCGCCGGCCGTGGCCGCAAGCGCCAGCCAGCCTGCGACGGGCGTCGGCGGCCCGCCAGCGCAGAACGCGGACGGCAGCCCGTTGACGGAGGAACAACGCCAGGCGCGTGAACGCCGTCGCGCCGAGGTGGCTGCCATGGGCGAGGACGACCGCCGCGCCCTCTTCGAGCAGCGCCGCCGCGAACGTGAAGCGAGCGCGCCAGCCAGCGCCGCTGCCCCGGCCAAACCGGAAGAGGCTGCGACCGAACGCGCCGCCGCGGCACGCACCCCCGGCCAGGCTGCCGCCGCCGTGAACCGCGGCCTGTTCACCGGCCCCAGCGGCCCGGCCCAACGCGGCGCGCGGCGTGCCACGGTGCGCGTGATCGATGCGCAGGGCCAGGTCGAGGAGCGCCAGGTGGAGATCGGCATCAGCAACCGTGTGCAGGTGCAGGTGTTGTCGGGCCTGCAGGAAGGCGAGGAAGTCATTGCCGGCAACAAGCTGCCCGCAGGCCCCGCGTCCGGCGCACGTGGCAGCCAGGCCAAGGGACCGGGCCTGCCCACCGGCGGCATGCCGCCCGGAGGCCCGCGCTGATGAAACCGGCCGACGATCCGTCGCTGGCCATCGGGCAACGCCTGGGCGCCCCGCTGATCGCGCTGCGCGGCGTCACCAAGACCTATGCCAACGGCGACCTTTCGGTGCAGGTGCTGCATGGCATCGACCTGACGATTCGCGAGGGCGAGTTCGTCGCCATCATGGGCGCATCGGGCTCGGGCAAGTCCACGCTGATGAACATCCTGGGCTGCCTGGACAAACCCACGACCGGCAGCTACCACTTCCTGGGGAAGGACGTGGCGGGCTTCTCGCGCGACGAGCTGGCCAC
Source organism: Pseudorhodoferax sp. Leaf267 (assembly GCF_001422405.1). Taxonomy (GTDB): domain Bacteria; phylum Pseudomonadota; class Gammaproteobacteria; order Burkholderiales; family Burkholderiaceae_C; genus Pseudorhodoferax. The sequence continues at coordinate 463,817 of NZ_LMMV01000022.1, read as the reverse complement.
GCTGCGGCGCGACGACTTCGGCTTCGTGTTCCAGAGCTACAACCTGATCGCCACGGCCAGCGCGGCCGAGAACGTGGAAGTGCCGGCCATGTACTCCGGCCTGCCCGCCGCCACGCGGCACGCGCGCGCCATCGAGCTGTTGCGCAGCCTGGGCCTGGGCGAGCGCTACCACCACCGGCCGAACCAACTGTCGGGCGGGCAGCAGCAGCGCGTGTCGATCGCTCGGGCGCTGATGAACGGCGGGCGCATCATCCTGGCCGACGAGCCCACGGGCGCGCTGGACAGCAAGAGCGGCGCCGACGTGATGGCGCTGCTGGCCGAGCTCTCGGCCCAGGGCCACACGGTGATCCTGATCACGCACGCGCGCGAGGTGGCCGAGCATGCGCACCGGCTCATCGAGATCAAGGACGGCCATGTGCTGTCCGACTCCGGCACGGCCGACCGCGCGCCGGAGCACACCGCCTTCACGCCGCAGCCGCACCGCGGCGGCGGCTCGTTCATTGGCGACGTGGTGGAGGCGGCCAAGATGGCGCTGCGCTCGCTGCGCGCCAACGTGTTCCGCTCGGTGCTCACGCTGCTGGGCATCGTGATCGGCGTGGGCTCGGTGATCGCCATGCTGGCCATCGGCGATGGTGCCAAGCAGGCGGTGATCGACCGCATCAGCGCCATGGGCTCAAACCTGCTGCTGGTGCGGCCGGGGGCGCCAAACCAGCGCGGCTTCCAGAACACCGCCACGCTGGTGCTGTCGGACGTCTACGCGATCGACAGCGCGGTGCCCAACGTGCTGGCTGCCGTGCCGGAGCAGACCAGCACGGTCACGGCGCGCTACGGCGGTGCCGACTACAGCACCAGCGTGACAGGCACCTCGTCCAAGTTCCCCATCGCACGGCAATGGCCGGTGGCGCGCGGCACCTTCTTCAGCTTGGACGACGAGGAAAACTACGCCACCGTGGCCGTGCTGGGCCAGACGGTGGTCAACGCGCTGTTCAGCGACGGCACGGACCCGATCGGCCAGTACGTGCTGGTGAACAACCTGATCTTCCAGGTGGTGGGCGTGATGAGCGAGCGCGGCGCCTCGCCCAACGGCAACGACCAGGACGATGCGGTGTTCGTGCCCTATGCCACCAGCAGCCTGCGCCTGTCGGGCCAGCGCTACCTGCGCAATGTGACGGTGGCGGTAGACGACGTGAAGCGCATCGACGCGACACAGGACGACGTGGAAAAGCTGCTGCTGGAGCGCCACGGCGTGGTGGACTTCCAGATCCGCAACATGGCGTCCATCCTGGAGGCCAGCGCGCAGACGCAGAACACCATGACCATCCTGCTCGGCTCGATCGCGGCGATCTCGCTGCTGGTCGGCGGCATCGGCGTGATGAACATCATGCTCGTCTCGGTGACCGAGCGCACGCGCGAGATCGGCATCCGCATGGCCACTGGCGCACGCGAGCGCAACATCCTGCAGCAGTTCCTGATCGAGGCGGTGGTGGTGTCGGCCTTGGGCGGCGCCATCGGCGTGGCCGTGGGCCTGGTCGCCGCGTCGATCATCGCCGTGTTCGACACGCCCATCCAGTACTCCCTGACGCCCGTGCTGCTGGCCTTCGGCTGTGCGTTCGCCACCGGCCTGCTGTTCGGCTGGCTACCGGCGCGCAAGGCCGCCCGGCTCGATCCCGTCGTTGCCCTGTCTTCCGAATGATGCAATCGCACCGCTTCTCCTCGCCATCGCGCCGCACGGCCGGCGCGGCACTGCTGCTGGCCTTGCTGGCCGGCTGCGCTGCACCGCCTACGGAGCCGCCACGCGCGGCGCCGGCACTGCCCACGGCCTTCAGCGAAGCGCCCTCTGGCATGGACGCGATCCAGCCGGACTGGTGGAACGCCTTCGCCGCACCCGAGTTGGCCCAGCTCATCGAGCAGGCAGTGAACGGCAGCACCGACCTGGCGATTGCGGCCGAGCGCGTGCGCCAAGCCGAGCTGGCCATGCGCAACGCAGGGGCCTCGCTGTTCCCATCGCTCAGCGGCGGCGCCAGCACGTCGGACCGCTACAGCGACCCTCCCGGCGGATCAGGCAGCAGCGCCGGTACATCGGGCCTGTCGCTCAGCGCCAGCTACGAGATCGACCTGTGGGGCCGACTGGCCGCGAACGCGGAGAGTGCGAACGCGTCGCTGCAGGCCAGCAGCTATGACCTGCAGACCGCACGCCTGAGCGTGGCCAGCGGCGTGGCCAATGCCTACTTTCAGGTGATCGCACTGCGCGTACGCCTGGCCATCGCGCAGGAGAATCTGGCGATTTCCGAGCGCGTGTTCCGCGTGGTGCAGGCGCGCTACAACAACGGTGCGGCCTCGGCGCTGGACCTGTCGCGCCAGCGCACGACGGTGCTGGGCCAGCGCGCGGTCATCGAGCCGCTGCAGGTACAGGAACGCCAGACGCTGTCGGCGCTGGCCATCCTGCTGGGCCGCTATCCGCAAGGATTCCAGATCATCGGCATGCCGCTGGACGCACTGGCCGTGCCGGCGGTGGCCGCCGGCCTGCCGTCCGAACTGCTGCTGCGCCGGCCCGACCTGGCCAGCGCCGAGGCGCAACTGGCCGCGGCCGACGCGAACGTCGCTGCCACGCGCGCTGCCCTGCTGCCCAGCATCCAGCTCTCGGGCTCTACCGGGCTTGCCAGCAGCGCGCTGCTGTCCCTGGCCAACCCGACCTTCAGCCTGGGGCTGACAGCGTCGGTGGCGCAGACGCTGTTCGACGGCGGCAGGCTGCGCAACCAGGTGCTGATCAGCGAATCGCAGCGTCGCGTGCTGGTCGAAAGCTACCGGCGGTCCGTCCAGGTGGCACTGAAAGAGGTGGAGGACAGCCTGTCCAATATCGCGCGCAACCGGAGTCAGGAGGCATCGCAGCTGGCGATCCGCGACGAGGCCCAGCGCTCGCTGCGCCTGGCCGAGCTGCGCTACCGCGAGGGCGTGGACGACCTGCTCAGTACGCTGGACGCCCAGCGCACGCTGTTCTCGGCGCAGGACAGCCTGGCCCAGCAGCGTCTGGCACGGCTGACATCGGCCGTCGACCTGTACAAGGCGCTAGGGGGTGGCTGGGTGCGGCCGTCGTCTTGACCGCAGCCAGACCAATATCACGGCCGGCAACAGCGCGGCCGCCATGCCGGGGACTCGCGGGCTGGTGTGGAACAAAAGCCCTCCAGAGCGCGCTGAAGGGTCAATTCTTTGCAAATGCGATGAATTCGTATTTATAATCGCGCTGTTTTCAACAGCCAGCCAGCTCAAGCCTTCACTGCCATGATCGTCTGCGTGTGCAACCGGATCTCCGACCGCGAAATCGTCCGCCATGTGCGGGCCGGTCTGGGCTTCGACGATATCCAGCTGGAGCTGGGTGTGGCGACGCAGTGCGGGCGTTGCGAAGGTTGCGCACGCGAGGTCGTCGAACAGTGCAGTCGCATGCATCCTGTCGCCGCCCTGCACAGCGCCATCACGCCGACGAACGCGGCCGCGATGTCATGATTTCCCAGCTCGCCACTCCCATCATGGAAGGCAGGGCATGGAATTTCTCGCGTTGGGCGGCAGTCTGATCCTCGTCGTCGGTTCGGCTTGGTGGATCTTCCACAGCTGACGACTCGACCGCTGCGCCCTGGTTGATGGGGCCACGCGTCCTGGTGCATGCCAGGCTGCCGAACCGGATCCTTTCTCTTCACCATGGCATGAGCACTTCTTCTTCTTCTCCCGGCCTGAGCCGCAATGTCGTGATTGGCGGCAGCGTGCTGGTGTTCCACGCCGCCGCCCTGTGGGCGCTGCAAAGCGGCCTGCTGATGCGCGCCGTGGAAGTTGTCGTGCCGGTCGAAATCCTGTCGCAACTCATCGAGCCGCCCAAGCCGACACCGCCTCCCCCTCCACCGCCGCCCGCGCCCCCCGTGCCCCCACGCCAGCCGGTCGTGCGGCCGAAAGCGCCCACGCTGCCTCCTCCTCCGCAGCCCATGGCCATCCCTGATCGCACGCCGGCGCCGGCCGCGCCGACCGGCGTCATCGCCCCGCCCGCGCCGTTGCCGCCGATCGAGCAACCAGTGGCTGCTGCGCCCCCACCCCCGCCCCCAGCACCGCCGGCGCCGCCACAGATCCAGCTGCCGTCCAGCGACGCCGCCTATTTACAGAATCCCAGCCCCGTCTATCCGGCCATCAGCCGTCGACTGGGTGAGCAGGGCAAGGTGCTGGTCCGCGTGCTGATCGGCACCGACGGCACTCCGGAACGCGTGGAGATCAAGCGCTCCAGCGGCTTCGAACGTTTGGATCGGGCGGCGACGGATTACGTCATGAAGTGCCGCTATGTCCCCGGCAAGGTCAACGGCGTGGTCCAGGCCATGTGGTACGAAGCACCCGTCAATTTCGTTCTCGAATAATCTTTTTTCTCTGGAGCTACTCATGGAATCGCATTTCGGCCTCGCCAACGTCTGGAACCAGGGGGATATCGTGACCAAGGGCGTGGCAGTGCTGCTGCTGGTCATGTCCCTGGCGTCCTGGATGGTCATCCTCATCAAGGCACTGGACATCATCCGGTACAAGAAGCACGTTCGCCAGGCCGAAGGCTTTTGGCACAGCGAAGATTTCGCTACCGGCCTGTCGAAGCTGGGCAAGGACCCGAGCAACCCCTTCCTGCGCCTGGCCGAAGAAGGCCGCGAAGCCACGGCCCACCACCGCAACACAAAGGCCCACCTGCACGACACCCTGGACATCAGCGATTGGGTGACGCGCTCGCTGCGCAACAGCATCGACGCCTTCACGGCACACGTGCAGTCCGGCTTGGCCATCCTGGCCTCCGTGGGCTCGACGGCGCCGTTCGTCGGCCTGTTCGGCACGGTCTGGGGCATCTACCACGCGCTGCTGGCCATCGGGCTGTCGGGCCAGTCGACCATCGACAAGGTGGCCGGCCCCATCGGCGAAGCGCTGATCATGACCGCGCTGGGCCTGGCCGTGGCCATCCCCGCCGTGCTGGGATACAACGCACTGGTCCGTGGCAACAAGTTCGTTCTGACCAAGCTGAACAGCTTCGCGCACGACCTGCACGCCTACTTCGTGACTGGCGCACGCGTGGCCAGCTCCAACGGCCCGGCCAACGTCGTGGCGATGAAGAAGGGCAGCTGATATGGCTTTCGGTACACAGGACGAAGCCGATGAGGTCATGAACGAGATCAACATGACGCCGCTGGTCGACGTCATGCTGGTGCTGCTGATCATCTTCATCATCACGATCCCGGTCATGAAGCACGCAGTCAACATCGACTTGCCGCGTGCCACGAACGAGCCGGAGCAGACCAAGCCGGAAACGGTGCGGCTCAGCGTGGCAGCCGATGGCAGCTACTACTGGAACGAGAACCGCGTGGAAGACGCCGAACTGCTGCCCCGCCTGCAGGCAGAGGGCGCCAAGGAACCGCAGCCAGAGCTGCACATCCGTGGCGACAAGGCCGTGCGGTACGAACGTGTGGCCCAGGCCATGGCAGCCGCGCGCCAGGCCGGCGTGCGCAAGATCGGCTTTATCACCGAACCGCAACCCTGAGTTCGTGAGGCCGAAGAGATTGTGTGGACGATGGCTTGACTTTCAATTGCGAATCATTATCATTAATCCATCGCAAGCTGATTCGAGGAATTCACACCATGTACGCTGCCACCCACTCTCTGATGTCGACAGGCGCCGGCGCTGCCATGCAGCGATTCCAGGCTTCAGGCCTGGCCCATCGTGCGGCTGTCGACGCTCTCTCAGTCGACAGCAACGAATTGCTGCGCGGCCACAAGGCCGTGGAGATCAAGCACAACGGGTCCACTTACCGACTGCAAACCACCAAACTCGGCAAGCTGATCCTGACCAAATAAGTTTCATCGTGGGGCGACTCAAGACTGATCTCAGTCTGCAAGGGTCGTTTTTGCTAGCCAACGGGCTTGCCCGACTAGCCAAGCTTTTTTCCCACGCACCATGACGAAAGCCGGCCCAGGAGCCGGCTTTGTCGTTTGGGCGAATGCCTTACAGGCCGATCGCCGCGATTCCTGCGCGTGCGATCTGCGCGTCTTCGGTCGACTTGACGCCGCTGACGCCCACAGCGCCGATGCAGTGGCCGTCCTTCATGATGGCCACACCGCCTTCGAGCAGGCCCTTGAGGTCCGGCGCGCTGAGGAATGCCGTGCGGCCACCGTTGACGATGTCTTCGTAGACCTTGCTGTCACGCCGCCCCAGGGCAGCCGTGTTGGCCTTGGCAGGCGCGATATGGGCCGAGATCGCGGGCGCGCCGTCCAGGCGTTGCAACCACAGCAGATGGCCACCGTCATCCACGATCGCGATTGTGACGGCCCAGGAATTCTTCGTTGCCTCGGCCTCGGCTGCGGCGGCAATCGATTTCAGGTCGGCGAGTTCCAGAAAGGACTTGGTTTTCATGACGAAATTGGAAAAGATGGATGGGCGTGGAGCATAAACGCTGCCCCTCGCCGCCGAACCTGCGGGCCCGGCCGATATCCCCCACGGAAATTAGGTAAGGCCATTCGTGATATTTCGGCTCCGCACTTGAATCACCCTAGAATTTCCGCATCTGTCCCTGTGACAAAGAAGGAGTTCTACATGACCGATCAAGTACGCACCTACGACGCCTCTGGCTACGGGTACGTCGTTTCGCAAGAGCAGCGCAATAAAGTGCTGCGTAACACCTACTGGCTGCTCGCGCTCAGCCTGCTGCCGACCGTCCTTGGCGCCTGGGTCGGCGTGAGCACCGGCATCACCGCCTCGCTGACGGGCGGACTCGGCCTGATCGTGTTCCTGGGCGGCGCATTCGGCTTCATGTTCGCCATCGAGAAGACCAAGAACTCCGCAGCCGGCGTCCCCGTGCTGCTGGCCTTCACGTTCTTCATGGGCTTGATGCTGTCGCGCATGCTGGCAATGGTGCTGGGTTTCAAGAACGGGTCCGAGTTGATCATGACCGCGTTCGGCGGCACGGCCGGCGTGTTCCTGGCCATGGCCAGCCTGGCCACCGTGATCAAGCGTGACCTCTCTTCCATGGGCAAGTGGCTGTTCGTCGGCGCCATCGTGCTGATGGTGGGCGGCATCATCAACGTATTTGTCGGCTCCACGGCAGGCATGATGGCCCTGTCGTTCGCGGCGATCGGCATCTTCAGCGCGTTCATGCTGTACGACCTCAAGCGCATCATGGACGGCGGCGAGACCAACTACATCAGCGCCACGCTGGCCCTGTACCTGGACATGTTCAACGTGTTCCAGAGCCTGCTGGCCCTGCTGGGCATCATGGGCGGCGAGCGCGACTGATCGACACGCGCCACTCGGCGATCTACAAGGGCCCTTCGGGGCCTTTGTCATTTGTGCGCAGAACTAACGCTCATACATCGGCCCTTGCTGCCGATAATGGACATATAGCCTTCCACACCACTGCCATGCACGTTCGCACCTTCGCCATCGTCACCATCGCCCTGCTGCTGGCCGGCTGCGAGATCCCGGGCATCTATCCCGACCCCAAGGCTGTGCAGCGCGAGGCCGATGCCAAGGCGACAGGCGGCGGCTGCCGCCACGCCCTGCGCGCGCTGGAGGACTGCTATGCGTTGAATCCGAAAGCGCCTCGTGCAGCCATCTTCACGGGCTGGAAGGACATGGACCAGTACATGCGCGACAACAAGATCGAAGGCGTGCAGGCCGTGATCGCGGCACCGGTCCAGAAGACGGAGGAGCGTGAAGAGTCCGTCGCCAGCACGCCAGAAAAGGCAGCCCCCGAACCCCGCGAGCGCCGCAGCGGCACGCGCGGGTCCTGATCGGGCTCACGCGCGCTCGAACTGCGCGATGCTCTCCACGTGGGCCGTGTGCGGGAACATGTTGACCGCGCCGGCTGCCACGCAGCGATAGCCCGCCTCGTGCACCAGCACGGCCGCATCGCGCGCCAAGGTCGCCGGGTTACAACTGACGTAGACGATGCGGGTCGGCGCCGCCCAGTCCGCATGGGCCGCTCCGGCGTGCAACGCGGCCAAGGCCTGCACCAGCGCGTGCGCCCCCTCGCGCGGCGGGTCGACCAGCCATTTGTCGGCCCGGCCGTCGGCTACGAGCTGTTCCGGCGTCATCTCGAACAGGTTGCGCGCGGCAAAGCGGGTCGGCGCCAACGGACCGAACACGCCGCGCTGGCCGGCGTTGACCTTGTAGTTCTCGCGTGAGCGCGCGACCAGCGTCTCGCTGCCCTCCACGCCGAGCACCTCGCGTGCACAGGTCGCCAGCGGCAGGCTGAAGTTGCCCAGGCCGCAGAACCAGTCGATCACGCGCTCGTGCGGCAGTACATCCAACAGGCGCAGGGCCCGGTGCACGAGCACGCGGTTGATGTGTGCGTTGACCTGCGTGAAGTCCGTCGGCCGGAACGGCATCACGATGCCGTATTCGGGCAAGCTGTAGCGCAGAGGGCGCCCACCCTCGTCGAGCAGGTGCACGGTGTCCGGGCCCTTGGGCTGCAGCCACCATTGCACGCCGTGCGTCTGCCCGAAGCTGCGCAGTTGCGCCAGGTCGGAAGCGCTCAGCGGCTCCATGTGGCGCAGCACCATCGCCGTGACGTCGTCACCCACGGCCAGCTCGATCTGCGGCAGCGTCTCGCGCGCGTCCATGCCACCGATCAACGCCCGCAGCGGAAGCAGCAAAGCACTCACATGCGGCGCCAGCACGCGGCATTCGCGCATGTCGGCCACGTAGCGGCTCTTGCGCTCATGGAAGCCCACCAGCACCTCGCCCTTCTTGCGCACGTAGCGAACCGACAGACGGCCGCGGTCGCGGTAGCCCCAGGCCGGGCCTTCGATCGGGCGCAACATGGTCTCGGGGCGGACCTTGCCCAGGTGCCACAGGTTGTCCTCCAGGACGCGCTGCTTCACGGCGACCTGGGCCGATACATGCAGGTGCTGCATCTTGCAGCCGCCGCAGGCACCTTCGTGCAGGCCGAAATGTGGGCAGGCCGGCCGCACGCGTTGCGAGGATTCGCGGCGGATGCTGAGGAGCGTCGCCTGCTCGAACTGGTTCTTCTTGCGGTACACGTTGGCGCCGACCTGCTCGAACGGCAGCGCGCCTTCGATGAACACGACCTTGCCGTCGGCGCGACGGGCCACACCCTGGGCTTCGAGGTCGAGGGAGACGACGTCCAACCAGGGACTCACGGATTCATCAGGGGGCATCGAGGCATCTTCTGTCATGCCTGGATTGTCTCAGGGCGGGCAAGGCCGCCTTCCCAGCTACAGCAGCGCGTCCTTGCCCACGCCGTTGCGGCCGAGGTGCTGCTTGAGTTTGCGCAAGGCCTCGTTCTGGATCTGCCGCACACGCTCGCGCGTCAGGCCCAGGCGCTCGCTTAGTGTGTCTAGCGTCTCGGGCTCGCGATCGTGCAGGCCGAACCGCCCGTCCAGCACCTCGCGCTCACGTGCGGACAATGTGCCGATCCAGACTTCCAGCAGCTGTTCGACCTCGTGCGCCTGCGTCACGCTGGAAGGATCGGCGGTCTGGTCGTCGGTCAGCGTGTCGGCCAAAGTGCCGCCGTCGTCGGAACGATCCAGTGTGGCGTCCAGCGAGCGTGGCGTTTCCGCCAGGGCCAGCAGGTCGGCAACCTCCTGCACCTCTCGCCCCAGCAGCGAGGCCACATCGTCCACGCGAACGCCGTCGGGTCGGATGGCCTGAAATGCGGAATCGTTCTCCAGCGTGCGGCGCGCCCGCAGCACCTGCTGCAGTTCGCGCACCACATGCACCGGCAGGCGGATCACGCGGCCTTGGTTCATGACGGCACGCTCGACCGACTGCCGGATCCACCAGGTCGCGTACGTGGAGAAACGAAAGCCGCGCTCGGGCTCGAACTTGTCGATCGCGTGCATCAGCCCGAGGTTACCCTCCTCGATCAAGTCGCTCAGGTGCACGCCGCGGCCCAGGTAGTTCTTGGCGATGCTGACGACGAGCCGCAGGTTGTGCTCGATCATGGACTGGCGCGCTTCGAAGTCGCCGGCCCGGGCCCGCGTGGCGACCTCGAATTCCTCGTCCGCTGTGAACAACGCGGTGCGGCGCACGTCGCGCAGATACAGCGTGAGGATGTCGCTGGACTCGCCGTCCGCAGCGAGGCCATCCAGAGGGATGTCGCGCGGCGCGGAAGTGGTGTCGGACGCTTCGGTGTCCGCAGCCGCTCTCAACGCATCCACCCGTTCGGGATTGCTGGATGCGTTGCGCTTTTTCATGGGGCTGGCCGAGCCGGCAGGTACTTCATGGGATCGACGGGCTTGCCCTGCCGCCGGATCTCGAAATGCAGCTTGACGCGGTCGGCATCGCTGCTGCCCATCTCCGCCACCTTCTGGCCCTTGCGCACCGTTTGGTCTTCCTTCACGAGCAAGGTCTGGTTGTGCGCGTAAGCGGTCAGGTACGTGTTGTTGTGCTTGAGGATCACCAGATTGCCGTAGCCACGCAGGCCGGCACCGGCGTAGACCACCTTGCCGTCCGCGGCCGCCAGCACCGCATCGCCAGCCCTGCCGGCCAGGTCGACGCCCTTGTTCTTGACTTCATCAAAGCCGCTGATCATGTTGCCGCTGGTCGGCCAGATGAAGGCCATGTCGTCGCCGTCACCACCGCTGGGCGCTGCCACTGGCGGTGCCATCGGCGCTGGTGCAGGCACTGCGCTGGCGACCGGCGCCGGCGGCGGAGCGACAGGTGCCGTCGCGACCGTCGTGCCAGGCCTGGGCGCACTCGAAGCCCCCGCCGGTCCGAGCGGCGTGGGGGCCGCCGCACTCGCTGGGGCCACCGGCCGCGTGAGCACACCGCCTTCGGCCGCTGCCACGCTGCTGGCCGGCGGTGGCGTGACACGCAAGGCCTGCCCGACCTCGATCAGGTTGGGATTCTCCATCGCATTCCAGCGTGCGATGTCGCGCCAGTTCTGGCCCGTGTCCAATCCGATGCGGATCAAGGTGTCGCCAGGCTTGACCGTGTAGTAACCGGGCTTTCCGGCATTTGGATCCACCGGCCGCGGCGCTTCGGCCGGCGCAGTTCCCAAGTTCTCACCCACGCTCGTGCCACGGCTTTCGACCGGTGCGCCACGCACGGGGGTGTTGCGGCTCGCGCATGCACCCAATGCCAGCACCGCTACCAGTGCCAACACCGTGTGCCACCGCCGAACCTTCAACACATCCATGAACAGACTCCCTTCAAGCAATGCCGGATTTTAGAGGGACAAAGTGCACGGCCTCGAGCTGCTGCTGACGCAAGCCTTGGGCTGTCCGATCGATCACGACGAGCGCCTGCTGGCCGCCCTGGCCTGCGACCGGAGCGACCAGGCGGCCACCCACGGCGAGCTGGTCCAGCCAGCTTTGCGGCACGGCCTCGCCGCCGGCCGCGGCAATGATCGCGGCATAGGGCGCGCCCTTGGCATAGCCCGCCATGCCGTCGCCGAACAACAGGTGCACGTTGGCCAAGCGAAACGGGCGCAGGTTCTCGCGCGCCTTTTCATGCAGGCCACGCAGCCGCTCGATGCTGTAGACCTCGCGTGCCAGCAGCGACAGGACGGCGGCCTGGTAGCCGCAGCCGGTGCCGATCTCCAGCACCCGGGCCGGCCTGCCCTCGCGCGCCAGATCGGCGCCCAGCATGAGTTCGCACATGCGCGCGACCACCGTCGGTTTGGAGATGGTCTGGCCCAGGCCGATCGGAAGGCTGGTGTCTTCGTAGGCCTGCGCGACCAGGGCACTGTCGACGAAGCGGTCACGCTCCACCGTGCCCATCGCCTGCAGCACCGCCGGCGACTGCACGCCAGCGGCCGCAAGCCGGCGCACGAGGCGCGCGCGCAGAGCACCGAAGTCCGCCCTGGCCGCAGCGACCGGCGCTGGGGCCGCGGCGGGCCGCGTTGTCGCGGATGTGGGTCTGCCGGGCGCAGCGCCGGGGGCGGTGGCCAGCTTTGCGGGAAAGCTCGGACGCGTGGCCATCAGCCGGCAGGCGCGTCCGATGCCGACACGCCGGACGCCACCTCGGCCCAGTGGGCCAGGCGCGGATGATCCGTCAGGTCCACCTGCAGCGGCGTGATCGTCACGTGGCCCTGGAGTGCGGCGTGGAAGTCCGTGCCCTCGGCGCCGTCTTTGGCAGCACCCGCGCCGCCGATCCAGTACATGGTCTCGCCACGCGGGCTGTCCATGGTGATGACGCGTTCGGCCGCATGCCGGCGCCCGAGCCGGCACACCTTGGCCGGCTTCAACTGGTCGAACGGCAGATTCGGAATGTTCACGTTGAGCAACCACGGCGTGCCGTCGATCACACGTTGGCGGATCAGCTGTTCGACCAGCGCGCGCGCGGTCGCGCCGGCTGCGTCCAGGTGCTGCCAACCTTTCTCCGTCTGCGAGAACGCAATGGCGGGAATGCCGAACAGGTAGGCCTCCATCGCGGCGCCAACGGTGCCGGAGTAGATGGTGTCGTCGCCCATGTTGGCACCGTTGTTGATGCCGGAGACCACGAGGTCGGGCCGGTAACCCAGCAGCCCTGTGAGCGCGATGTGCATGCAGTCGGCCGGTGTGCCGTTGACATAGCGAAAGCCGTTGGACGACTGGTGCACGTATAGCGGCGCGTGCAGCGTCAGCGCGTTGGATTTGGCACTGTTGTTCTGCTCGGGCGCGATGACCTCGACTTCGGCCACATCCTTCAGCGCTTCGTACAGAGCCGCGACGCCAGGAGCCTGGTAACCGTCGTCATTGCAAATGAGGATCTTCATGGGTTCGCTCGGAATGCGCGCATTGTAGGTGGGCCTATCGGCCATCGAGCCGGTCGCAACCGGGACAATCCAGCCCCGTCCGACGCACTGGCCGGTCCTATCATCCGGCCCATCTTGAAGGCCCAAACAAAGGAGACTCGATGCACGCATGGCTTTGCGAAAACCCGGTCGGGGTGGATGCCCTGGTCTGGAAGGAACTGCCCACGCCCACCCCTGGCAAGGGCGAGGTACTGGTCCGCATCCATGCGGCCAGCCTGAACTTCCCGGACCTGCTGATCGTCCAGAACAAGTACCAGATGAAGCCGCCCCTGCCCTTCGTGCCGGGCTCGGAATTCGCCGGGGTGGTCGAGGCCGTGGGCGATGGCGTGCAGCATCTGTCCGTCGGCCAGAACGTGGCCTGCCTGGCCGGCACCGGGGGCTTTGGCACGCATGCGCTGGCACCGGCCGCGCAGTGCATGCCCTTGCCGGCCGGCTTCCCGCATGTGGACGCGGCGGCCTTTATCATGATCTACGCCACCTCGCACCACGCCCTGGTGGACCGCGCGCAGCTCAAGGCTGGCGAGACGGTGCTCGTGCTGGGCGCCGCCGGCGGTGTCGGCACGTCGGCGATCCAGATCGCCAAGGCTCAGGGCGCGCGCGTGATCGCGGCGGCGTCCACCGATGAGAAGTGCGCTTTGTGCCGCTCCATCGGCGCCGACGAGACCATCAACTACACGCACGACAGCCTGCCGACGAATTTCCGCGAGGCCATCAAGAAGCTGACCGATGGCAAGGGCCCGGACGTGATCTACGACCCTGTGGGGGGCGACTTCGCCGAACCCGCGTTCCGCTCCATCGCCTGGCGCGGGCGTTATCTCGTGGTGGGCTTCGCATCCGGCCCCATCCCCACGCTGCCGCTCAACCTGACGTTGCTCAAGGGCGCCTCCATCGTCGGCGTGTTCTGGGGTGGCTTCTCGCGCCAGGAGCCCAAGGCCAGCGCGGCCGCGATGGCCGAGCTGGCGCAGTGGTATGCCCAGGGCAAGATCAAGCCGGTCATCGACAGCACCGTGCCGATGGCAGACTTGAAGACCGCCTATGCGCGCATGGGCTCGCGCGAGGTCAAGGGCAAGCTGGTCCTGGTCAACCCCGGGGCCTGAAGCTGCGCAGCACTCACGGGCGGCCCAGGCGCTGCCCGAACACTTCGGGCCGCAGCGGCCGGTCGAACAGGTAGCCCTGCGCGAACGTGCACTGCAGATGCCGCAGGCGCTGGGCGATGGCCTCGGTCTCCACACCTTCGGCCAGCACCGACAGGCCTAGGCTCTGCGCCAGCGAGATGATGCCGCGCACGATCGCGGCGTTGTCCGGGTCGTCGATCAGGTCGCACACGAAGGACCGGTCGATCTTGATCTTGTCGAACTTGAAACGGCGCAGGTAGGCCAGGCTGGAATAGCCGGTGCCGAAGTCGTCCATCGACAGCTTGATGCCCAGGGCCTTGAGCCGGCGCAAGGTCGCCATGACCGCATCGCCGTCGTGCAACAGCACGGTCTCGGTGAGCTCCAGTTCCAGCCGGTCCGGCGCAATGCCCGAGGCCACGAGCGCGGCCTCGACCTGTTGCAGCACCACGCCGCGCTGGAACTGCCGGGCCGACAGGTTGACCGCCATCATGAGTTCCGTGTGGCCGGCATCGTGCCACTGGCGCAGCTGCAGCGCCGCCGTCCTGAGCACCCAGCCACCCAGCGATTCGATGAGGCCGCAGTCTTCGGCGATCGGGATGAACAAGCCCGGCGGGATGGAGCCGCGCTCCGGGTCGTCCCAGCGGCACAGTGCCTCGGCGCCAACGATGCGCCCACTGGCCAGATGCACCAGGGGTTGGTATTCGAGCCGCAGCGCGTGCGTCTCGATGGCGCGGCGCAGCAGGGCCTCGATCTGCAATCGGTCGATGGCCGCCTCGTTCATGAGCGCGCTGGCGAACTGGTAGCCGGCCCGGCCGTTGCGCTTGGCAGCGAACATGGCGGCATCGGCGCGGCCGAACAAGGTGTCGAAGTCCATGCCGTCGCTCGGAAACATGGCAATGCCGGCGGACACCGAGACATTCACTGGCAACTCGCCCAGCACGACGGGCTGGCCGACCAAATCCATCAGCGCGCGCACGGCGTGGGCCGCCTCCGCCGTGCTCTGCACGCCCGGCAGCAGCAGCAGGAACTCGTCACCGCTCAGGCGGCCGATGATGCTGCGCTCGCGCATCAGGCTGGACAGGCGCGCGCCGATCTCGCGCAGCAGCTGGTCGCCGGCGCTGTGGCCGAGCGAATCATTCAGGTTCTTGAAGTTGTCCACGTCCAGCACCACCAGCGCCACGTGGTCGCCAGCCGCGCGCGCATGCTCCAGCGCCAGGCCCGCCTGCAGCGTGGCCTGCGTGCGGTTGGGCAGGCCGGTGATCGCATCCTTGCTCGACAGGTAGGCGATCTTTTCCTCGGCCGCCTTGCGCGAGCTCAGGTCGGAGAAGGCCGCCACGTAATGGGTGATTTCGTCGGTTGCGCGCTGGCGCAGGGCCGACAGGCTCAGCCACTGCGGGTACACCTCGCCGTTCTTGCGCCGGTTCCAGATCTCGCCGCTCCAGCGGCCCTGGTCGGCCAGCACGCTCCACATCTGCGCGTAGAAGGCGCGGTCGTGCTGGCCCGAAGCCAGGAACTTCGGGTCCAGGCCCAGCGCCTCGTCGGCCTGGTAGCCCGTGATCTCGGTGAAGGCTGCGTTCACCATGATGATGCGGTTGTCGGCCTCGGTGATGATGATGCCGTCGGTGCTCTGCTCCAGCACGCGGCCGGCCAGCTCCAGCTTGGTGGCCGCGATGCGCTGGTCGGTCACATCGCGCCGGACCACCAGCAAGTGCAGGCGCTGCCCGCGCCGGCCGAAGGTCGGCACCCGGATCACATCGTAGAAGCGCAAGTTTCCGTGCCCGTCGTCGCTGGTCTCCTGCGCATGCGAAATGCGGCCGGACTGCCAGGTGGCCTCCTCGGTCAATGCGCTATGGCGCAGGTCGACGCTAGCGGCATGGCCCGAGTCCGCCACATCTAGATTGGTCTGGCCGTGAGCGTCCTGCTCCGACAGTCCCAGCACGGCACGCGCCGTCGGATTGGCAAGCAGCCAGCGTCCCTCGCCATCCTTCAGGTAGACCATGTCCGGCAGATGCCGGAACACCGAGCCAAGCAACTTGTCGCGGTCGCGCAGGAGGCGGTGCGATTCGGAGTGGGCCGTGATGTCCAGTCCGATGCACCAGCGTGGGCCGGTCGGGCTGCCCAGCGCATCGATGGACGACCAGGCGATGCGGCGCTTGCCGGACGACTTGCTGTGCAGCGTCCACTCCAGGTCGCGGAAATTCGGCCCCCGCTCCAGGTAGTCCGCCGTCTTGCGCGCCAGGTACAGCGGCTCGGGGTACAGCAGTTGCATCGCGCCGGAATTGCCGACGATCTCCGAAGCGCTGTAGCCCGAGCAGCGCTCGCACTCGCGGTTCCAGTACAGCAGCGGCGCAGCCGCACCGATGTCGATGCAACACACCAGGACGGGCAGACTGTCGAACACCGCGATCAGATCGGCCGGCATGTCCGTGCGGCGGTCTGGCAAGTCCGCAGCGTTCTCGTCCAGATGGAAGTCATCGCCCACGACGGTGCCGCCTACGCTGGCGGTGGCTGACGATGAATCCACGGTGCTGCTGGCCACGCAATCTCCTGATGCTGCCGCCGCGCGAATGGCTCGCTCGATTCGCTCGCCAGGCACGCAGCGGAACGACGGACCGTAGCACATCCGCACCGCCCGCGCGGCGCAGGAGAGAATCCTGCCCTCCCTCTCGTGTCCCAGGCAAACAGCCCGGCATGCGCCCCCCGTCCCAACGTCCCGCAGTTGCGCCCATGCCCACCGCCGTCTCCCATCCCTCGAACCTGCCCGACGATGCGCCACAGGCAGGAGGCGGCAACACCCTGCTGTGGGTGCTCCTGGCCGTGGCCATCGGCCTGGCCATCTGGCAGCCGCGCGCGCCGCGCGAGTATTTGCAACTGGTGGACTGGCAGACCGTCGGCGCGCTGGCGGGCTTGCTGGCCATCACGCAGGGCGTGGAGCGCAGCGGCATGCTGCAGACCACCGCGCAACGCCTGCTGGCCCGCACCACCACGCTGCGCGGCCTGGCCATGCTGCTGACCGCAGCGGCGGCCCTGCTCTCTGCCCTGGTGACCAACGACGTGAGCCTGTTCCTGCTGGTGCCGCTCACGCGCGTGCTGGCCACGCAGGCGCATCTGCCGCTGGCGCGCCTGGTCGTGCTGGAGGCGCTGGCCGTCAATGCCGGCTCGGCACTGACGCCGATCGGAAATCCGCAGAACTTGTACCTGTGGCATCGCTCGGGCGAGAGCTTCTTCGGCTTCATGGGCATGATGGCGCCCACCGTCGGGGTCATGCTGTTCTGGCTGTTCGCGGCGGTATGGCTGCTGATGCCGCGCACGCCGATCGCGCTGAAGCCCGCAGCCGAGGCTGCGCCGGTGCAGCCTCGGCTGCTCGCGCTGGCGGGCGTATTGTTCGTGGCCTTCGTGGTGGCGCTGGACCGCCACTGGCTGGTGGCCGGCCTGGGCCTGGTGTTCGGCGCCTTCTTGCTGTTCGCGCCACGTGTACTGCGCGGCATCGACTGGGCGCTGCTGGCTATCATCGCGCTGATGTTCGTGGATCTGCGCCAGCTCGCCGAGCTGCCTGTCGTGGCCGCCTTGCTGCAGCGCTGGCCGATCGCCGAAGGCTGGCGCGCCTACCTGGCCGCCATCGTGGCGTCGCAGTTCATCAGCAATGTGCCAGCGACCATCCTGCTGGACGGCACCGTGCGCGACCTGCCGGCGCTGGCGGCCGGCGTAAGCGTCGGCGGCTTCGGCTGCGTACTGGGTTCGCTGGCCAACCTGATCGCGCTGCGGCTGGCCAAGCTGCCGGACGGCATGCGCGCGTTCCACCGCATCAGCATCCCGTTCCTGCTGGTCTGCGCGGCATCGGCCGCGCTGTTGCGACTGGGCTGACGCCGGGCATGAAAAAACCCCTGGGCCGTTGCCGGCACAGGGGTTTTCATGTTTTGGGGTGGCTGATGGGGCTCGAACCCACGACAACAGGAATCACAATCCTGGACTCTACCAACTGAGCTACAGCCACCGCGAAGCCGCAGAGTATAGCCCAAGAGAGCCAAGGCGCTAGGGCCTGGCCTGCAAATCCGTTGCCGTCGCCGGGGCCGGCACGTCGATGCGAACCTTGAACCGCTCCTTCAGCAAGTTGTAGTACGCCAGGCTCTCGGCCGTGGACCAGGCCTGCCCGTATTGCTGGCGCACCTGTTGCACGACAGCCGGATCCATGGGCTTGGCTGGCTCGATCTTGTCGACGCGCACCACGGCATATCCCTGCTCGGCCAGGTCCACGCCAACGACGGCGGGCAAGTTCGCAGGGTCGGCGCGCAGGGCGGCGTCCACGACCTTGGGTGGCAACTGGTGCGTGTCCTCGCGCGACACGACGATGGCCGCGGGCATCGTCGGCGTCTTGGAGGCATCCTTCCACTCGGCCACGCGCGCTTCGCCCTGCTTCTTGGCCAATTCGCCAGCGCGCTGGGCAATCCAGCCGGCCTGCACACGGTCGCGCACCTCGTCCAAGCCCAGTGTGCGGGCCGGCGAATGCTCGACCACGCGGGCGGACACGAGCTGGTTGGTGCCGGTCTCAATGGCCTCGGTGTTGCGCTTCTTCTCCGTCGCATCGGACGAGAAGATGGCGGTCAGCAGCTTGTCGTTGACCAGTACGCCCGTCGCACCGGGTGCCGGAACGGGCGCCACGGTCGCCGTGCGGATGTCCAGCTTGAGCTTGTCGGCCACGGGCTTGAGGCTGTCGGACTGCTCGTACACGGTGTTCGTGAACGTCTCGGCCGTCTCGGCATAGCTGCGCTGTGCCTGTTGCGCCTTGAGTTCGGCTTCCAGCTGCGGACGCATCTCTTCGAAGCTGGCCTGCTTGGGCTTGCGGATGTCGGTGAGCTGGATGATGTGGTAGCCGAAGTCGGACTCGACCACATCGCTAATGTCGCCCTTCTTCATCGCATAGGCCGCATCCTCGAAGGGCTTGACCATCGCGCCGCGCGCGAAGAAGTCCAGGTCTCCACCGCCTGGCGCCGAGCCCGTGTCCTGCGAGCTCTTGCGCGCGATGTCCGCGAAGCTGGCCGGCGCCTTGCGTACCTCGGCCAGCAACTCCTCGGCACGCGCCTTGGCCTTGCTGCGCTCCTCGGCCGAGGCGGACTTGGGCGCATTGACCAGGATGTGGCTGGCGCGGCGCTCTTCCTTGCCGGCCTGCTGCGCCATGTTCTGCTCGTAGTAGGTCTTGAGGTCCTGCTCGTTGACCGACATGCCCTTCTTGACGGCATCCAGGTCGAGCACCACGTACTCGATCTTTGCCTGCTCGGGCGCGCGGAACTGCGCCACGTGCTCCTTGTACCAAGCCTGCAGCTCGGCATCGGTGGGCTTGAGGCCAGCGGCGAAGTCGGTCGCCGGGAAACGCGCGACGCGCACTTCGCGCCGCTGCAGGAAGGCGCCGAAGGTCGTCTCCGCCGGCACGGCCGCGCTGATCGCCGATTCACCCAGGGCAGACATGACCTGGCGCGTGGACAACTGCTGGCGCACGTTGGACTCGAACATCTCGGGCGTCATGCCCTGCGCGCCCACGAGCATGCGGTAACGCTCCACGTCCAGCGTGCCGTCGGCCTTGCGCAATGCCGCGATGTTCGGGTCTTCCTGCAGCGTGCGGGCCAGGCGTGCGTCCGTGGTCACCAGGCGTTCCTTGTCGGCCGCCACGGCCATGACGCGGTCACGCACCAGCCGCTCCAGCGTCGCGTACTTCGCCTGGGGCGAGTCGAGCAGCTTGGGATCGATGCCAGGCGTGGACGCCATGATGCGCTGCACCTCGTTGCGGTGCGCGAAGTCCCACTCGGCCTGCTTGATCTCGGTGCCGGCCACCTTCGCCACCACGGCACCGCCTTCCTTCATGGAATTGGTGTAGCCCTCCAGTCCGAACAGCACGAACGAGGGAATGATGAGCAGGAACAGCAAGCCCATCATGAGCTTGGTGTGCTGGCGGACGAAATCGAACATGGAGCGCTCTCGCAAAAGAGAAAAGGCGAACAAACTGTTCGCCTCGACCTGGATGGGGGTGGTGGGTGCTGACGGTCTCGAACCGCCGACCTACGCCGTGTAAAGGCGCCGCTCTACCAACTGAGCTAAGCACCCCGCCTGCATCGGTGTCAGTTCAACGCATCTTTCAATGCCTTGCCTGGACGGAACTTGGGAACCTTGGCAGCCTTGATTTTAATCGCAGCCCCCGTGCGCGGATTGCGGCCGGTGCGGGCCGCGCGCTTGCCGACGGCGAACGTGCCGAACCCGACCAGCGACACAGTCCCGCCCTTTTTCAAGGTCTTCTTCACCGCCTCGATGGTGGACTCCAGAGCACGCGTGGCAGCGGCCTTGGAGATGTCGGCGTTGTTGGCGATGTGTTCGATCAGTTCAGACTTGTTCACGAAGGGTCCCTCGCATGGGTTGTGCTGTCATCTTGACAAGGAGTGTTTCCGCGGCTCGCGAATCAGCGGCGCGCAAAAGGCAAGGTGGGCGAAAACGTATGGGTGCGGCACCGTCTGCAAGGCATTGCGAGCACCGTGGGTGTCTCGCGGGCCAGGGGGCGTTCGGGCGGCGCGGAGGCGGATTCTAGACGCAATCCAGAGGGCGGCCAGGGCATTTCCCCCCTGTGGCCCGCGCTGTTTCCCGTGTTGCGCCCGGTATCAAAGTGCCGCGGCGATGGCCTTGCCCAGGTCGCTGGTCGAGGCCTTGCCGCCGATGTCCGGTGTGCGCGGCGCGCCGCTGCCGGGCTCCAGCACGGCCTCGATGGCTTTCAGCACAGCATCGTGCGCATCCTTGCGTCCGAGAAACTCCAGCATCATCGCGCCGCACCAGATCTGGCCGATCGGGTTGGCGATCCCCTGGCCTGCGATGTCCGGCGCCGAACCGTGCACGGGCTCGAACAGCGAGGGCGTGGTGCGCTCGGGATTGAGGTTGGCGCTGGGCGCGATGCCGATGGTGCCGGTGCAGGCGGGGCCCAAGTCGGACAGGATGTCGCCGAACAAGTTGGAGGCCACGACCACGTCGAAGAAGTCGGGCCGCTGCACGAAGTGCGCGGTCAGGATGTCGATGTGGAACTTGTCGAGCCGGATGTCCGGATACGCCTTGGCCATCGCGGCCACGCGTTCGTCCCAGTACGGCATGGTGATGGCGATGCCATTGGACTTGGTGGCGCTGGTCAAGTGCTTCTTGGGACGCGACTGGGCCAACTCGAAAGCGAACTTCAGCACGCGGTCCACGCCGATGCGCGACATCACCGTCTCCTGCATCACGATCTCGCGCGGCGTGCCCTCGTACATGCGCCCGCCGATGCTGGAGTACTCACCCTCGGTGTTCTCGCGCACGATGTACATGTCGATCTCGCCGGGCGCACGCGCGCTGCCATCGCGCCGCACGACCGGTGCCACGATGCCGGGCATGAGCCGCGCGGGGCGCAGGTTGATGTACTGGTCGAACTCGCGGCGAAACAGCAGCAGCGAGCCCCACAGCGACACATGGTCGGCGATCTTCTCGGGCCAGCCGACGGCGCCGAAGTAGATCGCGTCGTGTCCGCCGATCTGGTCCTTCCAGTCGTCGGGCAGCATCTTGCCGTGCTTCTCGCAGTAGTCCCAGCTGGAGAAGTCGAAGTGGTCGAACTGCAGGTCCATGCCGAACCGGCTGGCCGCGGCCTCCATGACGCGGATGCCTTCGGGCATGGTCTCCTTGCCGATGCCGTCACCGGCGATCACGGCGATGCGTTGCTTGCTCATGGTGTACTCCTTGGGTTGGTGGGCGCGCGCACGACCAGCGCGACGCCGAAGGCCGTCAGCGCGGTGCCGGCCAGGGTGAAAACGGTGATGGGTTCGGCGAACAGCGCCCAGGCCATGAGGGCCGTGGTCGGCGGCACCAGGTACAGCAGGCTCGTGACCGAGGTGGCCGCACCACGCTGGATCAGGATATAGAGCAACGAGCTGCCGCCCAGCGTCAGCACCAGCACCGACCAGACCATGGCGCCGAAGAAATCGGCGTTGTAACGGATGGCCTCAGTCTCGAGCAGCAGTGCCAGCGGCAGCACGACGACGAGCGCCGCTATGTTCTGCACGAAGTTGGCGGTGGGAACGGCACAGGGCTGCAGGTAATGCTTCTGGTACAGCGTGCCGATGGTGATGCTGGCGAGCGCCAGCAGCGCCAGCATGAAGTTCGCGGCATCGACCTCGCCATGGCCCAGCTTCTGCCAGACCACCAGCGCCAGCCCGCCGAAGCCCAGCGCCAGGCCCAGCCATTGCCGCACTGCCACCTGGCCGCCGCGCGAGGCGACCCAGATGGCCGTCAGCACCGGCTGCAACCCGACCAGCAGCGCCACCAGCCCGGCGCCCATGCCCAGCTTGACGGCGGCCCACACACCACCGAGGTAGCCCGCGTGCATGAAAACGCCGGTGACCATCAGATGCCACCATTGCCGGCCACCGCGCGGCCAAGCCGCCCGCGCCAGCTGCGCCCAGGCGCCGAAGCACAGCACGGCCAGCGCGAAACGCATGGCCAAGAACTTGAGCGGGGGCGCCTGCGGCATGCCGTAGCGCGCCACGATGAAACCGGTGCTCCAGATCAGCACGAACACCACCGGCATGGAACGCACCCAGCCGCTGGTCGCGCTCATTTGGCGCGGGCCCGAATCTCCGGGATGGCCTTTTGCAGGTAATAGACCATGGACCAGACCGTGAGCACAGCGGCGATCCAGATCAACCAGAAGCCCCAACGCCCGGTGTGGATCTGGCCGAACACCACCCCGTCGTACAGCAGGAACGGGATGGCCACCATCTGCATGACGGTCTTGAGCTTGCCGATCATGTGCACGGCCACGCTGCGCGAGGCGCCGATCTGCGCCATCCATTCGCGCAGCGCCGAAATGGCGATCTCGCGGCCGATGATGATCAGCGCGACGAACACGTCGGCCCGGTTCAGGTGCACCAGCACGAGCAGGCTCGCACACACGAGGAACTTGTCGGCGACAGGATCGAGGAAGGCGCCGAAGGCCGAGGTCTGGTTGAGCCGGCGCGCGAGGAAGCCGTCGAGCCAGTCGGTCGCGGCGAACACGACGAACATCACGGTGGCCACGAGGTTGGCCATCTCGGGCGCGATCGGCAGGTAGAACACCCCGATGATCAACGGGATCGCCACGATGCGCGTCCACGTCATGATGGTTGGGATGGTCCAGAACATGGCGGCGATTGTGTCATGTGCCCATGGCCCTTCCAGGCCACGGGCACCGTGTCAGTGCAGGGCGCGGTAGATGCGGTCGGCCAGCTCGCGCGAGACGCCTTCGACGGTGGCGATGTCCTCCACACTGGCCGCGGCCACGCCGCGCACGCCGCCGAAGCGCTGCAGCAAACGCGCGCGGCGCTTGGGGCCGATGCCGGGAATCTCCTCGATCTTGCTACCCCCCACGCGCACCTTGGCACGCGCGGCGCGCATGCCGGTGATGGCGAAGCGGTGCGCCTCGTCGCGGATCTGCGCGACCAGCATCAGTGCGGCCGAGTCACGCGCCAGCGTGGCCTTGTGGCGGCCATCGGCGAACACCAGCTCTTCGAGTCCGACCTTGCGGCCCTCGCCCTTTTCCACGCCGACGATCAGGCCCAGGTCCAGGCCCAGCGCCGTGAACACCTCGCGCGCCATGCTGACCTGGCCCTTGCCGCCATCGACGAGCACCAGGTCGGGCAGCCGTGCGGTGGCCGCAGCGGCCTTGGGTGCTGCCGCTTCGGCGGGCAGCTCGGCGCCAGCCGGCGGATCCTCGACTGGTGCGGCTGCATCGGGCTCCGGCGCGAGGTCTTCCACCGCAGACACGTCATGCGCCTCGGCCTGCACCGGCGCGAACTTGGCGTAGCGCCGCGTCAACACCTGGCGCATGGCGGCATAGTCGTCGCCCGGCGTGATGCCCTCGATCTTGAAGCGCCGGTATTCCGAGCTCTGCATCTTGTGGTGGTGGAACACGACACAGGACGCCTGGGTCGACTCACCGGCCGTGTGCGAGATGTCGAAGCACTCGATGCGGAACTGCTCCAGGTCGTCCGGCGCCAGGTCCAGCGCATCGACCAGCGCGCGCGTGCGGGCCTGCTGCGAGCCCTCTTCGGCGAGCAGGCGGGCCAACTGCAGCGCGGCGTTCTTCTCGGCCATCTCAAGCCATTGCCGGCGCTGCTCGCGCGGGTTGTGCACCGCCGTCAGGCGCTGGCCGGCCTGGGCCGAGAGCGCGTCCATCAGCTCCTTGGACACCGGCTCGCTCGTGATCAGCGCCGACGGCACGGGCACGTCGATGTAGTGCTGCGCGATGAAGGCTTCCAGCACCTGCACCTCGACCGGCTGGGCGACGCCCTCACCGTCGGCTGCCTGCAGCGCCACCGCATCGTCCACGTGGCTCGGAAAGTAAGGCCGATCTCCCAGGTGCCGCCCGCCGCGCACCATGGCCAGATTCACGCAGGCGCGCCCGCCCTGCACCTTGACGGCCAGAATGTCCACGTCCTTGTCGGAACCGGTGTCCATGGACTGCTGGTGCAGCACGCGCGACAGCGCGCCCATCTGGTTGCGCAGCTCGGCCGCCTGCTCGAACTCCAGCTTCTCCGCGTGCGCCATCATGCGCTGCTCCAGGGCCTTGAGCACCTCCTGCGTCTCGCCATCGAGGAAGCGCTCGGCGTTGCGCACGTCCTGCGCGTAGTCGGCCGGTGCGATGTAGTGCACGCAGGGCCCGGAGCAGCGCTTGATCTGGTACAGCAGGCAGGGCCGCGTGCGGTTGGCGAACACCGTGTCTTCGCAGGTCCGCAGGCGGAACACCTTTTGCAGCAAGAGGATGGATTCCTTGACCGCCCAGGCGCTGGGGAAGGGGCCGAAGTAGCGGTGCTTCTTGTCCACCGCGCCGCGGTAGTAGGCCACGCGCGGGAAGTCCGATGGCGCGGTCTGTCGGGACGTCGACAGCTCGGTCGGCCCGGCAGCCGTGATCTTCAGGTAGGGGTAGCTCTTGTCGTCCCGGAACAGGATGTTGTACTTGGGGGCGAGCGTCTTGATGAGGTTGTTTTCCAGCAGCAGCGCCTCGGCCTCGGAGCGCACCACGGTGGTCTCCATGCGCGCAATGCTGCCCACCATGTGGCCAATGCGCGTGCCGCCATGGGTCTTCTGGAAATAGCTGGACACGCGCTTCTTGAGGTCGCGCGCCTTGCCCACATACAGCAGCGCGCCGGCGGCGTCGAAATAGCGGTACACGCCCGGCATGCCAGGCAACGCTGCCACCTGGGCCAGGAGTTCGTCGGAATGCACTCGGGACATGGGCCGTATTGTGGCCGTGCCCCTTTGGTGCCTGCCGCCGTGGGCCTACTCGGCTTCGATCTTCGCGCTCTTGACCACCGTGGCCCAGTTCGCCAGGTCGGCCTTGACGCGCTCGCCGAGCTGCGCGGGCGTCTGGTAGTCGGCCGTGGCGCCCTGCTCCTCGGCCTTCTTCTTGAACGCAGCGCTCTGCACCACGCTGCGCGCATCGGCTGTCAGCTTGTCGACGATGGCCTTGGGCACGCCGGCCGGCGCGAACAGCGCGAACCAGGAGGTGGCGTTCACGCCGGGATAACCGGCCTCGGCCGTGGTCGGCACTTCGGGCAGGCTGGGCAGGCGCTCCTTGCCGGTGACGGCCAGCACGCGCAGCTTGCCACCCTGGATGTGCGGCATGAACGGCGGGGCCGTGCCGAAGGTCAGGTCGACCTGCCCGCCCAGCAGGTCCTGCAGCGCCGGGCCCGTGCCCTTGTACGGCACATGGACCATCTTGATGCCGCCCTGCTGCTCCAGCATGGCGCCCGTCACGTGCTGCAGCGAGCCGTTGCCCGACGAGGCGTAGTTCAGCTTGCCCGGGTTGGCCTTGGCGTAGGCGATGAGTTCGGCCAGGGTCTTTACGGGCAGGCCCTCGCGCACCACGATGATCTGCGGCGCCGAGATCACATTGGCCACGGGCTGGAAGTCGCCCTGCTCCCACTGGTGCGCCTTGGTCAGCAAGGGCGAGATCACGTGGTAGCCCGAATACTGCAGCAGCAGCGTGTAGCCGTCCGGAACGGCGCGCTTGACGATGCTCGCCGCGATGGCGCCGTTGCCGCCGCCCTTGTTGTCTACCACCATGGACTGGTTCAGCAGCGGGCCCATGGCCTGGGCCAGCATGCGGGCCGACAGGTCGGTGGTGCCGCCGGCGGCCGTGGGCACGACCAGGGTGACGGGCTTGTTCGGGTAGTCCTGTGCCAGCGCCGGTGTGGCGATGGCCGCGGCAGCGGCGAGGGCAATGAAATGCCTGCGGGCGAGATGCATGAACGAAGTCTCCTTTTGATAAAACTAATCGACCTGGGCGCCGGTCTCCTTGACCACGCGCGCCCATTTCGGCAGATCGGACTGCACCAGCGTGGCGAGTTGCGCCGCCGAGCCCTTGAACGGCTCGCAGCCCACGACGGCCAGCTTGTCGGCCGTCTCTTTCTGGTCCAGCGCGGTCGCCACGGCGGCCTGCAGCCGCGCGACGATGGGCGCGGGCGTGCCTGCCGGCGCGAACATGGCGTACCAGGGTGCCTGGCCGAAGCCCTTGAGCGTCTCGCCAATCGTGGGTACGTCGGGCAGCGCGGCCACGCGCTTCTCGTTCACCACGCCCAGCACCTTGAGCTTGCCGCTCTTCACCAGGCCGATGACCGAGGGCAGGCTTTGCACCGACAGCGGCACCTGGCCGCCCGCCACATCGGCCGCGGCCTGGGCCGAACCCTTGTAGGGCACGTGCTGCAGCTGGATGCCGGCGGCCTTTTGCAGCATCTCGCCGATCAAATGGTTCAGCGTGCCGTTGCCGGCCGAGGCATAGGTGTACTTGCCGGGCGCGGCCTTGGCCAGGGCCACGAGTTCGGCGACGTTGTTGGCCGGGAAGGACGGGTTGGCCACCAGCGTGTAGCCGGCCGTGGCAATGGGCGCGATGGGCGTGAAGTCCTTGACCGGGTCGAAGCCCGGGTTCTTGTACAGCGCCGGGCCGATCACATGCGCGCTGTCGGCCGTGACGAGCAGCGTGTAGCCGTCGGGCTTGGCGCGCGCGGTGTTGGCCGTGGCCAGCGTGCCACCCGCGCCGGGCTTGTTGTCGACGACCACGCTCTGGCCCAGCTGCTCGGACAGGCGCTGGGCCAGCACGCGCGCGATCGCGTCGTTGGCGCCGCCGGCCGCCTGGGGCACGACGAGGGTGATGGGTTTGTTCGGGTAGTCCTGGGCCTGGACGGCGAAGGCGCCGGCGGCCAGGGCCAGCAGCAGCGTGCGGCGGACGATCATGCTTGTCTCCTACGTTGTTGAAATGGGATCAGGCGCGGGCCAGGGCGCGGGCGCGCGTGGCCTCGAAGTCGGAGGGCACCGGGTGCAGGTCCAAACGGCGTCCGGCCTTGACGATCTGGCCCGGCAGCTCGTGGCCGATCAAGGCCGGCAGGCGTTCTGCGGCGGCGATCAGCAGCCCCAGGTCCACGCCGGTGTCGTAGCCCATGAGCTGCAGCGCGTGCACGATCTCCTCGCTGCAGACATTGCCCGAGGCGCCCGGCGCATAGGGGCAGCCGCCCAGGCCGCCGAGCGAAGTGTCGTAGCAGTCCACGCCGGCCGCGATGCCCGCCAGCACGTTGGCCAGGCCCATGCCGCGCGTGTTGTGGAAGTGCAGCGTGAACAGCACGCCAGGCCAGCGCTGGCGCGCCTGCTCCGCCAGCTGGCGCACCTGCGTGGGGAAGGCCATGCCGGTGGTGTCGCACAGCGTGATGCCGGCCACGCCCAGGTCGACGAAGCGCTGCACCCAGCCGAACACCGCCTCGGGCGCGACATCGCCCTCCATCGGGCAGCCGAACACACAGGACAGCGACACGTTGACCGGCACCTGGGCCGCCTGTGCCGTGGCGATGACCTGGGCCAGGCCAGCGAAGGACTGCTCTTGCGTCATGCGCAGGTTGGCCAGGTTGTGCGTGGCGCTGCAGGACATGACGAGGTTCAGCTCGTCGGTGCGGGCCTCGATGGCGCGCTCGGCGCCGCGCACGTTGGGCACCAGGGCGGTGTAGACCACACCGGGCCGGCGCGCGATCTCGCGCATGACGATCTCGGCATCGCGCAGCGCGGGGATGGCGCTGGGCGAGACGAAGGAGGTGACCTCGATCTTGGACAGGCCGGCCGCGGACAGGGCGTTGACCAGCGCGATCTTGTCCTCGGTGGGCACGAAGGCCTGCTCCATCTGCAGGCCGTCGCGCATGCCGACCTCCTGCATGAAGAGGCGGCGGCCTGCGCCGTTCCAGATGTTGTCGATGTTCATGCGATGACTCCCTTGCTGCGCAACAGCGCAATTTGTTCGTTGGTCAAACCAGCCTCGGCGAGCACGGCATCGGTGTCGTCGCCCAGCTTCGGCGCGCTGCTGCGGATGCGCCCCGGCGTGGCCGACAGCTTGGGCACCACGCCCGGCACGGTGACGGTGTCGCCGTCGCGCGTGGTCTGCTGCAGCAGCATGCCGCGCGCGCGGTAGTGCGGGTCTTCCGCGATGTCGCGCGCGGTGTAGACCTTGCCGGCCGGCACGCGGGCCGCGCCCAGCAGGTCCAGCACCTGCTGGACGGTGCGGCCGGCGGTCCATGCGCCGATGGCCGCGTCGATCTCGGCCACGCGGGCCACGCGGCCGGCGTTGTCGGCCAGGTCGGGCGCGTTGGCCAGGTCGTCGCGGGCGATGGTGGCCATGAGCCGTTTGAAAATGCTATCGCCGTTGCCGGCCACCAGCACCCAGCCGTCGGTGCAGGCATAGGCGTTGCTGGGCGCAATGCCGGGCAAGGCGCTGCCAGCCGCCTCGCGCACGGCGCCGAAGGCGCTGTACTCGGGGATCAGGCTCTCCATGCAGTTGAAGACCGCCTCGTGCAGCGCCACGTCGATGACCTGGCCCTGGCCGCCGTTGACCTTGCGGTGGTACAGGGCGGTCAGCACGCCGATGGCACCGTGCAGCGCGGCCAGCGTGTCGCCAATGGAGATGCCGCAGCGCACCGGCACGCGGCCGGGCTCGCCGGTCAGCTGGCGCAGCCCGCCCATGGCCTCGCCGACCACTCCGAAGCCGGGCATGTCGCGGTACGGGCCGGTCTGGCCGTAGCCCGAGATGCGCAGCATCACCAGGCCGGGGTTCAGCGCGTGCAGTTCCTCGGGCGACATGCCCCAGCCTTCCAGGGTGCCGGGGCGGAAGTTCTCGATCAGCACATCGGCCTCGGCGATGAGCTTGCGGGCGATGTCCTGGCCTTCGCGCTGGCGCAGGTCCAGCGCCAGCGAGCGCTTGTTGCGCGACTGCACCTGCCACCAGACCGAGGTGCCGTTCTGGATCATGCGCCAGTTGCGCAGCGGATCGCCGCTACCGGGGGGCTCGATCTTGACCACGTCGGCGCCGAACTCGGCAAGCGTCTTGCCGCAGAACGGGCCGGCGATCAGCTGCCCCATCTCGACCACGCGCACACCGGCCAGGGCCAGCGGGGTGGGTTGTGCATCGCGCGTCTGCATCGTCTTCGTCTCCTTGCGTGGGGCCGGATCATGCGGCAGGCCCGCGTGGGCGCAAAACGCTGATGCGCGACGCCGCCATCGCAATCCGGCATGGCAGACTCGGCGCCGTGAAACTCGATCCTGTCTCCCTGCGATTGTTCGTGGCCGTGATGGAGGAGAACGCCATCGCACGCGCCGCCGCGCGCGAACACATCGCCCCCTCGGCTGCAAGCCGGCGGCTGGCCGAGCTGGAGCAGCAGCTGGGCGTGGAGCTTTTCGCGCGCAGCAACCGCGGCAGCCAGCCCACGCCGGCCGCCTACGCGCTGCTGCACATGGCGCGCGGCGTGCTGAACGACCTGGACGGGATCGCCGCGCAGATGCGCGACTACGGCAGCGGCTTGCGCGGCCAGGTGCGCGTGGTGGCCAACATCTCGGCGATCACGCAGTTCCTGCCGGACGAGCTGCAGCGCTTCATGGCGCGGCACCCGCAGGTGCAGGTGCGGCTGCAGGAGCAGATCAGCACGGCGATCGCGCGCTCGGTGGCCGAGAACGCGGCCGACCTGGGCATCCTCAACGAAGGCGCGTATGGCGACCGGCTGCAGCTGCTGCCGTACCGCGAGGACGAGCTCGTGCTGGCCGTGCCGGCCACGCACGCGCTGGCGCGGCGCAAGCGCGTGAAGTTAGCCGACGCGCTGCCCTACGACGTGGTCGGCATGCACCCGGGCAGCGCGATCCACAACCAGCTGGTGCGCGCGGCGGCCGAGGCCGGGCAGGAGCTGCGGCTGCGCATGCAGGTCACGAGCTACGACGCGCTGTGTTCCATGGTGGCGGCCGGGTTGGGCATCGGGCTGATCCCGCGCCAGAGCGCGCTGATCTTCCGCGCTCTGGCGATCCGGCTCGTGGCGCTGGACGAGCCCTGGGCGCTTCGCCGGCTGATGCTGTGCCTGCGTGCGCAGGAGGCGCCCGGCGGCGTGGCGCGCTTGCTGGTCGAGCACCTGCAGGCCGGGGCCGCGCCATGAAGTGGGAGCTGTTTTGCCGCGTGATCGACAACCACGGCGACCTGGGCGTGTGCTGGCGGCTGGCGAGCGAGCTGGCGCGGCGCGGCGAGCAGGTGCGCCTGTGGTGCGACGACGTGCGCGCGCTGGCGTGGATGGCGCCCGGTGGCCAGGCTGGCGTGGAAGTGCTGCCCTGGCAGGACATCGCGCCGCCTGGCGGTCTGGGCGAGGTCGTCATCGAGGCCTTCGGTTGCGAACCGCCACCGGCCGTGCTGGCCGACATCGGCCAGGCCGATCCGGCGCCGGCCTGGATCAACCTGGAATACCTGTCGGCCGAGGGCTATGTGGCGCGCTGCCATGCCCTGCCCTCGCCCGTGATGGCCGGGCCTGCGGCCGGGCGCACGCGCTGGTTCTTCTACCCCGGGTTCACGGCGGACACGGGCGGGCTGCTGCGTGAGGCGGACCTGCTGCAGCGGCAGCAGAGTTTCGATGTCGCGGCCTGGCGCGCGCGCCACGGCGTCGCGCCGGGCACGCTGGCCGTCTCGTTGTTCTGCTACGAACCCGGCGCCTTGCCCGATCTGCTGGGCCAGCCGAACGTGCACCTGCTCGTGACGCCAGGCCGGGCCGCCGCTGCCGTGCGCGCCCTGGCACCGACCCTGCCCGTCACCTGGCTGCCCGCCGTGCCGCAGCCCGCCTTCGACGAGATGCTGTGGGCCGCCGACCTGAATTTCGTGCGTGGCGAGGATTCCCTGTTGCGCGCGCTGTGGGCCGGCCAGCCCTTCGTGTGGCAGATCTACCCCCAGGACGACGGGGCGCATGCGGAGAAACTGCAGGCCTTCCTGGACTGGCTGCAGGCCCCGCCATCGCTGCGCGAAGCCCATGCGGTCTGGAACGGATTGGCGCCCGGCACCCTGCCGGAACTGAGCCCGGCCCGGCTGGCCGAATGGCAGGACTGCGTGCACAAAGCCCGCAAGACCCTGCAGGCTCAGACGGATCTGGCGACCCAGCTGATCCGATTCGCACACGAAAAGCATTAAAATGCCGGGCTTTGCGAATTCTCGCAACATCCTGACGCAGCCCATTCAAGTGGAGGGTTGCGCCCCGGCGGCCTCGCTGCCCCGGGTTTCACAACCTCCGACTGAACCCTTATGAAGATCGCTCAAGAAATCCGCGCCGGCAACGTGATCATGCACGGCAAGGACCCCATGGTCGTGCTCAAGACCGAATACAGCCGCGGCGGCCGCAATTCCGCCACCGTGCGCATGAAGCTCAAGAGCCTGATCGCCAACTTCGGCACCGAAGTGGTGTTCAAGGCCGACGACAAGATGGACCAGGTCATCCTGGACAAGAAGGACTGCACCTATTCCTACTTTGCCGACCCCATGTATGTCTGCATGGACGAGGAATACAACCAGTACGAAGTCGAAGCCGAGAACATGGGCGACGCGCTGAACTACCTGGAAGACGGCATGCCCGTCGAAGTGGTGTTCTACGACGGCAAGGCCATCTCGGTCGAACTGCCGACCAGCGTGGAGCGCGAGATCACCTGGACCGAGCCGGCCGTCAAGGGTGACACCTCGGGCAAGGTGCTCAAGCCCGCCAAGATCGCGACCGGCTTCGAGATCCCGGTGCCGCTGTTCGTCGCGCAAGGCGACAAGATCGAAATCGACACCCGCACGGGCGAATACCGCAAGCGCGTCTGAGCCCGGCTGACACTTCCCCATAAGAAAAGCGCCCTCGGGCGCTTTTCTTTTTGGCAGGAACGCCCCGGGTGGGGCACCCTTTCGATCAGCGCTTGAGCAGGACCTTCAGCACGTTCTGCACGCGGCGTGCGTTCGCGGCGTCGTAGGGGCTGGCCAGAACCTTGGCCGTGTCCTGCGCCCAGGTCTGGGCCGGCGACGGGTCATTGCGGCGCGTCAGCAGCTGCAACTGCAACATGCGGCGCGCGCTGATCTGCTCGGCCGGCGTCGGCGCTTCGGCGGCGATCTCCAGGCGCAGCAGCGCCTCGGAGGCCGCGCTGGCGTCGCTCGCCGGCGCCGAGATGCTCTGCACCCACTGGCCGCGCACGGTCGAATTGACGCCGGCACCGAGCTCCTGCGCGCTGGGCACCTGCTCGGCCTCGCGCTTCTCCCAGGCGGTCAGCAGGTTCGTGAGCACCTCGCCGTGGGCCTGCGCCGCCAGCTTGCGCAGCGCTGCCTGGGCGTGGTCCATGGCCTCGCGCTGCGCACGGAAGGCGGCATCGCCCAGGCGCGGGCCGCGGTCGGCCATCGGCGGGCGGGCGCCGAAACGGCCACCATCACGGCTGTCGCGGCGCGGTTCGAAGCGGTTCTCGCCAGGGCGTGCCGCGCCGCGGTCGCGGTCGCCGAAGCGGCCGGCAGGGCGTGCTGGCGCGGGCTGCGAGCGCTGGTTGCCAGGGCGGTCATCGCCGCGCATCGCCACCACGGGCTTGCGCACGGGCGCGGGTGCGGGCGCCGGTGCGGGTGCAGGCGCCGGGGCCTCGGAGGCCTCGCCCTGTGCAACCGCCTCGGACGGGGCGGCGGCTGCATCTGCCGGAGCCGCACCCTCGGCCGGCGCAGCGGCCGGCGCCGCGGCTGCAGCAGCCGCCGCGTTTTCAGCCGCCACGGCAGCCGCCTGGCCGCGCGTTGCCGCCTCCAGCGCCGCCAGCGCGCTGCGGATCTTCTGCGCATCGCCGCTCGCATTGGCCGCCTCGACCGCACGCGCGGCGTCGAGCACCGCACGATCGACCTGGCTCATGGCGCCGGCGGCCTTCTCGCGCTCCTCGGTCTTGCGCTGGAAGGCTTCGTCGATGGGCTTGCGGAACGCGTCCCACAGCTTCTGTTCGAACTTGCGTTCCAGCGGAATGGTCTGCGCCTCGGACTGCCAGCGCTGCTGCAGTGCCTTGACGGCGTCGATACGCAGCATGGGCGCAGCGCCCAGCACCTTGGCCTCTTCGATCAACGCGCGGCGGCGGTCGATGCTGGCCTGCTGGGCCTGTTCCAGCGGCGCGGCCGCAGCCTGGATGGCTTCCTTCCACTGGGTCTGCAGGTCGGCAAAGACCTTCTCGCCCAGGTGGCCGGCTTCGCGCCAGCGGTTCTCGAACTGGTGCAGGCTGCGGCCCAGCAGCTTCCAGTCGGTGGACGCGGCGTGTTCGGCGCCCCAGGCCTTGAGCTCTTCGAGCAGCGCCAGGCGCTGGGCCTTGTGTTCGGCGGCTTCGGTCTTGCGCTTGTCCAGCCAGTCCTCGACGACCTTGTGCGCGGCATTGCAGGCTTCGTCGAAACGCTTCCACAGGGCATGGTTGGGCACGCCGCCCTGGTCGGTCTGCTTCCACTGCTCGCGCATCTGGCGCAGCGTGTCCTGCATCTTGCGGCCGCCCAGCGCATGGCCTTCGGGCCGCTTGAGCAGGCCTTCGGCCTTGATGACGAGTTCTTCGCGCAGTTGGTCGGCGCGCCAGCGTTGCCAGCCCTCCAGTTCGCCGGCCGAGGCCAGTGCGGCATGGGCGGCGGCTTCGAGCTTGTCGTCGATCGCGCGGCTGTTTTCCTTGAGCGCATTGCGCAGCGCGGCCGCGGCGGCGCTGCTGGCCTTGCCATGGCCTTCGGTCAGTTCCTGCTGCAGCTTGGCCAGCGCCTCGTTCACGCGCTGCTGCGCCTGCTCGCGCACGGCCGGGTCGACCGGCGGGCGCGGCGGCTTGGGCGCTGCGGGCGCGGCCACGGGCTCCAACGTCTCGCCACGCGCCACGCGCAGCGCATCGGCCCAGACCGGCACCGGCGGCAGCGGCGCAGCTGCGTCTTCGGACGCGACGCGCGCCTGCTCCAGCGAAGCCTGAAACGCATCCCAGACGACCAGCAACTGCGCCTTGGAGGCATCGAGCTGGGGCGGGAAGCGGCTGTCCACGCTGGCCCAATTGCCATCACCGGCCAGGCCTTCGGCCTGTTCCTGCCAGTGGGCGACGTCGGTCTTGAGCACGGGCAGCACGGCCAGCGCGTCCTGCCAGGGCTTGGTGGACAGCACTTCGATGCGCTGGGCCAGCAGCACGGCCGCCTCGCGCTGCACCTGCACGCGGTGCTGCAGGTCCTCGATGCCGCGCACGCGGTCGGCCAGCTGCGTCTTCAGCGAAGCCAGCGGCTCCTTGGACAGCGGCGCGCCGGCCTTGGCGGCGTCGCGCTGCCAGGCCATGGCGTCGGCGATGTTCAGGCGTTGCAGCTCCAGCAGCGCGCCGGCCTTGGCGGCCCATTCGGCGGCAATGACCTCCTGGCCACGCGCGCGCTTGATCTCGTCGAGCTTCTCGCGCAGGGGCTTGGCCGCGCCGCGGTCGCGCACGCTCAGGTCCTGGAACACCTGCTGGATCTGCTCGGCGTCCGGGTTGGTGGCGAGCCAGTCGCGCACGCGCGCAGCGCGCTCGCCCGAGGTCGGAGCGGAAAAGGCGCCCCCGGTCAGCGCGTCGAGCGGATGAGGGTCTTGGGATTTGGAAGAGGTCGAAGTCACCACGGGCGTTCTAGAAAGATGTGATGCAGCGGGCAAGCGCGGCATCTGCAGGAGGCACAAAAGGAAATGCGCCATGGACGGCGCGCTGGTTCACCGCGTATTTTCGCCGCATTTGCGCAAGCGCGTAGACAGGGTCAGGGCGTTGCCAGTTCCAGGTCGGCGCGTGGCGGCCCGGCGGCATCGGCCGGCAGGGTCTTGGGTGCACCCAGGAACAGCCGTTCCAGCGGTACCTGTTTGGACGCCAGGTAGTCGCGCACCGCCACGCCGCGCTGCACGGCCAGGTTGCGTGCGGCATCGTCGGACAGTTGCATGCTGGCGATCAGCAGGGCCTCCATCTCGGCGCCGGGGATGTCCTTGGCCAGGCCCAGCGCGTTGCGCGGCTTGTCCAGCTCGGCACGCTGGTAGACCGCCTTGAGCAGCTCCGGGTATTCGTCGTCGCCGATCGGCACCGGGGCCTGTCCTGGCGCGCCCGACGGGATGGATTGC
This sequence comes from Pseudorhodoferax sp. Leaf267, assembly GCF_001422405.1. Lineage (GTDB taxonomy): Bacteria > Pseudomonadota > Gammaproteobacteria > Burkholderiales > Burkholderiaceae_C > Pseudorhodoferax. The sequence goes on along the minus strand of NZ_LMMV01000022.1, from coordinate 428,513 downwards.
CCGGCGGCGACGTCGCGGCGGCGCTTTTCAGCTTGCAGCATCCGCTGCAGGCGCTCGCGCTGCATCCCGACGCGCTCGGCGTCCAGGTTGGCGCTGCCGACGACCGACAGTTTCAACGCCGGCCGATCGGTGAGCGCGGTGGCCACCTTGTCCAGGCGCTTCTCGGCTTCCTGGTCCAGGGCTGCACTGCCGGGCTTGAATTCGACGCGGCCCAGTTCCTCGCCGCCGCCGCCGAAGGCACTGGCCAGCAGGCTGAATGGCGAGGTGACGGCCTTGAGGATCAGGTTCCCGATGATCTTCAGGATGACCGGCCCCAGGCTGAACTGCGGGTCGTTCAGCGAGCCCTGGATCGGCAGATTCAGGTCGATGACGCCGTTGCGGTCCGCCAGCAGCGCGGTCGCCAGCCGCACCGGCAAGCTGGCCGGCGCGCCAGGAACCGGGTTGCCGAACGTGAGCTGGTTCAGCACCAGGCTGTTGCTGGCCGTCAGTTGTCCATTGGGCAGCACTTCATAGTGCAGGTCGACGCTGAGCTTGCCGCGTTCGATGCCGTGGCCGGCATACTTGACGGAATAGGGTGACAGCGGCGGCAGTTCCAGGTCGCGCACCTTGGCGTAGATGTCCAGCGCCAGCGGCTTGGCCAGCGGGTTGAGCTTGCCCGTGATCTCCAGCGAGGCCGTGCCCTCGGCCCGACCGCGCAGCTCCAGGTCCGCCAGCGCCGGGCTGCCGCCGGCCACACCGGCGGAATCGAAGGCGCTGAGCCGGCCGCGCAATTCCGTGAGGTTCGCCGTGTAGTTGGGCTTCACAAACCGGTCGGAGAACAGCACCCGGCCGTTCTGCACCTCGATGGGGCCGAAGCGGATGCTGGGGCCTGCGGTTTGCGCGGCGGCGGCCACCGACGCAGGCGCTGCCGGTGCGGCGGGTGCCGATGCCTCGGCCTTGACCAGGTCCTGCAGATTGATGCGCCCACTCTCGTCGACGATGACGCGCGCATAGAAGTCACTGAGCGAGGTCTGCTGGACGGCCACGGAAGTCACCGATCCCGGCGCCATGTCGACGGCCAGGCCGCGCAGGCGCAGCGCATTCCAGGTCAGCAGGTCGCGCCTGCCGCCCGCGCCGCCCGGCGTGGCGCCGCCGCGCTGCTGCGAACGGAAGTCCTCCACGCCCAGGTCGCCCGCCAGTTGCAAGGCCGGGCCGCCGGCCTGCGCCGCATAGCGCACCTTGCCTTTGAAGCTGGTGTCGGCGCGCGCGATCTGCAGGTTCAGCGCATTGCCGAAGTACGGCTCCAGCGCGTGCAGGGGCAATTGCCGGGTGTCGACCTCACCCTGGGCCACCAGGGGTTGCATCGCCAGCTGGCCCTTGAATGTGATCTGGCCCGGCGCTGTCTGGGCCGACGCGACGGCAGCCGACAACTCCAGCGCCGAGGGCTGCGCCATCCGGTCCGAGCGCAGCCCGCGCGCCCGCACACGCAGTCCCGACACGCCAAGCGCCACGGGCCGCGCAGTGGCCTGGTCGGCAAAGGCCAGCGCGCCGTCGTCCAATTCCAGGCTGTCGAGCGTGACAGTCCAGGGTTTGGCGGGTGCGGACGTCGCGGCAGGCGTCGCAGCGGGCACCAGCCAGGGCTCGAACATCCAGCGGCCAGTGCTGTCACGGGCAACGGCCAGGCGCGGCCGGTCCACGCTCAGCACGCCGATGTCGACGGCCTGGCGCGCGACATCGACGCGGGCCTTGCGCAGTTCCAGCTTGCGGATGCTGGCCTCCTGGGAATCCACCGTCGCCTGGGCGTTGCGGCCGCGTGCCGAGGGCGTGCCCAAGGCCAGCTGGCCCAGCGTCACGCGCTCGGCGTCCACGACCAGGCCCGCGTCGGCCTGCCAGGCCAGGGCGAGCTCGGCAGACAGATCGCCCTGCAGACCGGGCTTGAGCACTCCCGCCAGATACGGCGCGGCCAGATCCAGCCCGGCGTGCTCCACTGTCAATTGCACGTCGGCCGACCGGTCGGTGGCGCCGCCGCTGAAGGTCAGCACCGCAGGCGATGGCGCGGCTTGCTGCGCCGTCCCGGCCCCCGCCACGCGTGTGGAGCCGCTCAGCCGCAACGGCCGCGTGAACGGCCATTGCAGGTCTTCCAGCGTGAGCTCCAGCTGGTCCAACGCCAGCTCGGCCGGGGCGCCGGAGGGCGATGCTGCGGCATCGGTCCAGCCGACCCGACCGCCCTTCAAGCCAGCCTTGCCCAGCGTCACGGTCCAGGCGGGGGCCGGTGCGGCCTCTGGCGCCGGTACGGGCTGAGCGGTCTCGGCGGCGCGGGGTGCCAGGTTCAGCCGGCCCGCCGCATCGCGCCGGACCTGCAGGCGCGGCGCCACGACGTCCAACGAGGACAGCCGCACGAGGCGTTCCAACGGGCGCAGCTCGGCGATGTCCAGCGCCACGTGCTCGATCTGCAGCAGGTCTTTCCCGCCTGGGTCGGCCGCTCGCAGATCCTGCAGCGCGAGATGCCCGTCCAGCACCACGGAGGGCTTGGGCGTCTGCACGAACCGCAGGTGCAGCTCGGCGTCCACCACGCCCGCCTGCAACTGCATGGGCAAGCCGGACGGCAGGTAGGAAAGATAAGGCTGCAGGTCCAGCCGCGCGACCTTGAGACTGGCCTGCGTGCGACGCGAGTCGACGAACGGCGTGCTCTGCGCAGCCGAATCGAACGCGCTGCCATTCAAGCTGAACGCCAGCCGCGGCTGCGTCTCGGTCTCGACGTACGCTGGCAGGTTGCTCAAGAATGGAATGCCGAGCTCCAGGCTGCGTACGGTGTGCGTCTTGCCAACCACCGCGTCGTGCACATCGACTTCGCCACCCGACAGCGTCACATTGGAGATTGCGAACGGTAAAGGCTTGCCGGGCGGGGTGTTCTGCGGTGCTGCCAGCCTGGCCAGGATATCGTCGATGTCGTAGTGGCCGGCGGACTGCTGGGTCAGATTGACGTGCGGCTGGCCGACATGCAACGCCTGGATCACCGGCCCCAGACGCAACACGGACTGCAGCGCAAGGTTCGCATAGAGCTGCCCCACCCGAACCTGCTCGCTGCGGCCGTCCTGCCCGTGCAGCACGAAGTCCGACAGCGTCAATTCCAGCGTCCAGGGCCGGAACTCCACGGCGCCGATGCTGGCCCTGCGGCCGAGCGCCTGCTCGATCGCGCGCTCCGCTTGCGGCTTGAGCAGTGCCGGCAGCCACCACAGCGCCATGCTCCAGAAGAAGGCCAGGCCCAAGACCACGTAGCCTGTGCGACGAAGCCAGGCCGGAATGCGGTGAAGAAGCCCTGTGCGCATGGGCGGCATGGTACTGCGCAGGATCGGCACGGATGGCGGCGGCCTGAAACAGAAAGCCCGGCGCAAGAGCGAGTCCTGCAACCGGGCTGGGTGGCCGACTCATCGTCGTTTGCCACCGGTTTCGCAGGCAAGAGGTCAATGTCTTGCCATACGGTGAAGGCAAGAGATTGCCTTCGAGGGTTACCAGAGCTTGCGATCGCTTGGCAACGAGGCCATTGATCGCTCCTTCCAGTGAATGCTCGCGTCGTGCAAGCGCCTTCACTTTAGCGGTGCGTCCCGGGCATTTCAAAGCCCTTGTCTCAATCGCGCGCAGCGCTGTGATTGAAGTGTTTGTGTTGACAACTAAGGCACGCGCTAGCGTCGGCGGACGCCGTCAGGGTTGCGGTTTGTTAGCACTTTTTGAAATTACATGTCTATTTGTTATTCTTGACTTGATATTAAAGCCACTTCACAATCCGCCCGACCCCCTTACGGGGACTTGGGGTTTACCCGTACTGCCGCCTGGCAGGTGAATCGCGTCCGCGCAGTGGACTGCTGCGATTCCGGAACAGACCCCACCCAATCGCCAAGCCGAGCGCCTCAGCAAATCGCTGTGGGTCCCGGCTGCTGAGATGAGGAAGGCTATGGAAGTTTTACGGAATTTTGTGCGCGGCCTGCGCACCTTCGGCTCCGACGTCGCGCAGGGATTCTTCGAGATCACCCACAACGGCTTTGCATTGGTAGGGCTTGCCGTCGTCCTGTGCGCAGGGGCTGCGATCGCGCGTCCCGATTTGCGCCAGTCGGTCGAGGTCGAACTGATGGGCTGGCTGCAGCAGCGCAATGTGGTCGCCGTGGCGGAACCCGTCTGGCAACCGTCGGAACCTGGCGCAGTGGAACGCGCCACGGCCAGCGACCCGGCCCATCTGCCCAAGCAGCAGGCAGCCGTTGCGTTCTGGCTCAGCAAGAAGTACCGCGTGGCGCCCGAACCTGTGAGTGCCCTGGTCGCCGAGGCCTATGAGGTCGGCCGCCTCGCCAAGCTGGATCCGACGTTGATTCTGGCCGTGATGGCCATTGAATCGGGCTTCAACCCGTTCGCGCAGAGCACGGTCGGCGCCCAGGGCCTGATGCAGGTCATGACGCGCGTGCACACTGCCAAGTACGAAAGCTTCGGCGGCGCCATGGCGGCCTTCGACCCGCTGACCAATCTCAAGGTGGGCGTGAAGATCCTGCAGGAATGCATCGCGCGCGCAGGCTCGGTCGAGGGTGGGCTGCAGCATTACGTGGGTGCGGGCAACAGCGACATCGGCCAGAACTACGCCATGAAGGTCCTGGCCGAACATGCGCGCCTGTTCCAGGTGGCGACCGGTCGCGCGTTGCCGCCGCCGGTGCCGCAGACCGTCCCCGCCGTGGCTCCGGCAGAGACGCCGGAGCCCACGCCAGACACGCTGGTGTCCATGTCCAGCTCCTGAGTGGGGCCTGGGCTACACTAGCGCCCGTGCGCAACTGGCGATAGGCAGAGGTCGACGCAGACCCTTTGCTGACGTGGGCCCGCAGGACATTTCTGCTCCTGGACAACCACTGGGAAGCGCACCGCGAGATCTCCGATCCACCGCGTTCAGCCGTTCGCCTGGGCAGCCCTTGTACTGATACAAGGCCATACCTTTGAGGACTGCCATGTACGACCGCAACATCCTGATCGAGCAAGCCGACCCCGAGCTGTTCGCTGCCATCCAGGCCGAGAACGCACGCCAGGAACACCACATCGAGCTGATCGCCAGCGAAAACTACGCCTCGCCGGCCGTCATGGCCGCGCAGGGCTCGCAGCTCACCAACAAATACGCCGAAGGCTACCCCGGCCGCCGCTACTACGGTGGCTGCGAACACGTCGACGTGGCCGAGCAGTTGGCCATCGACCGCGTCAAGCAGATCTTCGGTGCCGACGCCGCCAACGTGCAGCCGCATTGCGGCGCCTCGGCCAACCAGGCTGTGTTCCTGGCCTTCCTCAAGCCCGGCGACACCATCATGGGGATGAGCCTGGCCGAAGGCGGCCACCTGACGCACGGCATGCCGTTGAATATGAGCGGCAAGTGGTTCAATGTGGTGAGCTACGGCCTGAACGCCAAGGAAGAGATCGACTACGACGCCATGGAGCGCCGTGCGCACGAGGCCAAGCCCAAGCTCATCATCGCCGGCGCCTCGGCCTACAGCCTGCACATCGACTTTGCGCGCTTCGCCAAGGTGGCCAAGGACGTGGGCGCGATCTTCATGGTCGACGTGGCCCATTACGCAGGCCTGGTCGCCGCTGGGGTCTACCCCAACCCGGTGCCGCATGCCGATGTCGTGACCTCCACCACGCACAAGAGCCTGCGCGGCCCGCGCGGCGGCATCATCCTGATGAAGGCGCAGCACGAGAAGGCCATCAACAGCGCCGTGTTCCCCGGTCTGCAGGGCGGCCCGCTGATGCACGTGATCGCGGCCAAGGCCATCGCGTTCAAGGAAGCCATGGCGCCTGCGTTCAAGGCCTACCAGCAACAGGTCGTGGACAACGCCAAGGTGGTGGCCGAGACATTGACAGCACGCGGCCTGCGCATCGTGAGCGGCGGCACGCAAAGCCACGTGATGCTGGTTGACCTGCGCGCCAAGGGCATCACCGGCAAGGAAGCGGAGGCCGTGCTGGGCTCGGCCCACATGACGATCAACAAGAACGCGATTCCGAACGACCCGGAAAAGCCGATGGTGACCAGCGGCATCCGCATCGGCACGCCAGCCATGACCACGCGCGGCTTCGGTCTGGAAGAGGCACGCGCGACCGCGAATCTGGTCGCCGACGTGCTGGACAAGCCCCGCGACGAAGCGAATCTGGCTGAGGTGCGTCAAAAGGTCGCAGCGCTGACGACGCGCTTTCCCGTCTACCGTTAAGCACGCGAGGACGAGCGCCTGCCATGAAGTGCCCCTTCTGCGGCCATGCGGAAACCCAGGTGGTGGAGACCCGCATCGCCGAGGACGGGGACTTCATCCGTCGTCGCCGGCAATGCGGCGGCTGCGACAAGCGCTTCACGACCTACGAACGGCCCGAAGTCAGCTTCCCTGCAGTCGTCAAGAAAGACGGCCGGCGCACAGACTTCAGTACCGCCAAGCTGCGCTCGTCGTTCGCGCTCGCGCTGCGCAAGCGGCCGGTCAGCACCGAGCAGATGGATGCTGCCATCGACCGCGTAGAGGAAAAGCTGCTGAACCTCGGCGTGCGCGAGGTGCCATCCAATCGCATTGGCGAGCTTGTCATGCGTGAGCTGAAGAAGCTCGACAAGGTCGCGTATGTGCGCTTTGCGAGCGTTTACCGCAGTTTCGCCGACATCGACGAATTCAAGACACTGGTCGACGAAGTGAAAAAGTAGTCGAAGCTTTATTTATTGCATGCAGGTAAGTTTTGTTGTGAACTTGTTATGCAGGATGTAGACAAGTGAGTCCATAGACTGCCCCGCAGATTCTGATCTGCCAGGCAATCCATGCATCCGCCATCAGCCCCTACCCCGCACCTGCGCACGGTGCTCGGGTTCAGCCTCGTCGAGGCGCTGGTCTGCATCGCCATCCTCGGCATCCTCGCTTCCCTGGCGGCCATTCCTCTACGCTCCGCGCTGGAACGCCAGCGCATCGCAGCGACACGCACGGAATTGCTCGCTGCTTTGCAGTGGGCGCGTTGGGAAGCACTGCGCCGCAACGCCACGGTCACGTTGGTGCGCCGCACGGACTGCACCACTGCACTGCCACACGGCGATGCCTGGCATTGCGGTTGGCACGTGGTTGCCGGCCAGCACATCACCAAGACCTCGGTCATCGATCCCGCCGACATCCTGCAAACCTTTGGATTGCCTCAAGGCGTACGCCTGGCGCACCCGGGTGGCGGGCCGCTGCTGCAGTTCGCACGTTCGGGCTACCCCGTGCTGGTGGCCCACAAATTCATCGTCGGACTGCCGGCCGACGACGGCACGGGTGTGGCCGACACGCCCCACGCCACAACTCTGTGCATGAACCGCACCGGCAGGGTTCGCACCCTCGAAGGAACCACGACATGCTGACATCCCGGCGCCCCTTGCGTGGGCAGTATCTCCAAACCGGCCTGTCCTTGATCGAATCTCTGGTCGCCATCGTCGTGCTGGCCCTGGGTGTGGCCGGCCTTGCGTGGACGCAGGCGAGGCTGCTCGTCGACGGGCGCGATGCCAACGCGCGGGCCAACGCCATCTTGCTGATTGGCGACCTGTCCAATCGCATGCTCTTCAACCACGCCACTGCGGCCAGCGGTGGCTATCGCTTGGCCTGGGGCGAAATGCCGACCGTGCGGGACTGCACCAGCGGCTGCTCGGGAAGCGAGCTGGCGCAATCAGACCTCGGCGCCTGGCGTGCCGCGCTGGCGCGCGCGCTGCCGGCCGGCGATGCCTCGGTGTTCCGCTCCAGCGACGACCCGCGTCAGATCGGCATTGCCGTGTCCTGGTCGCTGCACAGCGGCCATGGCAGGGCGACAGACGCGGAAACCGCGCCGTTTGCGGTCACGGCCGCCACGCATGGCGTGGACTGCCCCGAAGGCCAGCATTGCCACGTCGTCTATGTGCAACCGTGAATCGCGCCGGCGCCAGCGTGGCGCCATGCTCGTCGAGTTGCTCACGGGCCTGCTGATCGGGCTCATGGTCACCTTGACCGCCTTGGGCACGCTGGCCTTCATGCAGGCCAGCACGGTCGTTCAGAGTGAGGCATTTCGCCTGCAGCAGAAGATCGATGTCGCGATGCAGACCATCGGCCAGCAGCTGCGTCAGGCCGGCGCGGTCGAACTGCAGCCGGCGCTGAACGGCACAGCTGTCAGCTTCAGCAGCGCCTTCGACGGCCATGCCGGCAGCGGCCATGCCGTGTACGGCGAAGACGGCCGAGGTCATGCGGCCGACGTCCTGCTCGTGAGCCATCAGGACGGAGCCGACACGCGGGACTGCCTGGGCAACCGCCCGGACGCGGAACAATCCGGGATTAGGGTGGACAGTCGCTTCAGCGTCGCCGCCGGTGTGCTGCGCTGCCTGGGCGCCCACCGCGGGACGGGCAGCCAGGCCATCGCGGACCGTGTAGAGGACTTCCAGGTGCGCTACGGCTTGCGGACCGACTCCACATCGGGGCCGCGCTTCCGTTTCGTGGATGCCGCCAGCGTGGGCACGGGCTGGGCCGACGTCCGCGCCGTCCAGGTGTGCCTGCAGATCGCCAGCGAGCGCAGCCTGCAGCCAACCCCGGCTGCCAACCTGCTCGACTGCCACGGCGGCACGATCCCGGCCGATGGCCGCCTGCGCCGCGTCGCGCAGGCCACCTTCACCCTGCGCAACCTTCCGCTCTGAATTCGCCATGCGCCCGATGCGAAAGCTTCAACGCGGTGTCGCCTTGCTGACGGTCATGGTCGTGCTCGTGCTGTGCGTCCTGGCCGTCGCCGCGAACACGCGTTCTGGCCTGCTGCACGAGATGCTGGTCGGCCACCAGAGCGACCAATTGCGCGCCCAGGCTGCGGCAGAGGCGCTGGTGCGCGACGCCGAGATCGACATCCTCGGCGTGCTGCCAGACGGCAGCCCCTGCCAGCCGCTGGCGCCTGGCGCGATCGGCTGCCGGATGCGCGGGGGCGAGGCACTGCCAGGCGCGCCGTATTTCCCCAGCAGCATCGACGAGTTCGAGGAGGCCCGCGCACTGGTGCAGGTGGGCGCTGCCATCCCCTGCCGCGACGGCATCTGCTTCCCCGCCAGCCTGCAGGCGCTGGAACACATCGAAGACGCACTGGACACCATGCAGGCCGTCGGTGCGCACTACGGTCAGTTCACGCGCAGCGGCCTCGCCGCCAGCGCCGTTACGGGCAACCCGCTGCTTGCGCCGACGCCTGCACGCGCGTGGTATTGGATCGAGGCTTTCCTCTATGACATCGGGCCGGACAGCCTGAAGGCCCGCGGCCACCTGCAGCCCGACCCCGTCCGCCCCTTTGTCTACCGCATCACGGCCGTGGCGCTCGGGCTCAAGCCGGGCACGCGCGCCGTCGTCAAAAGCGTGTTCGTTCCCTACCCGAGCGAGCAGATGCAATGACGGCGCCACGCTTCCTCCACGCGCTGGCGCTGCTCGTCGCCTGCTCCTCGGCGGGTGCCGAGCCGCTGAGCGTTGCCATCGCCGCGGAGAGCTCCAGCCTGCTGGGCCACCCGCGCGTCTTCGTCGCACGCCACGATCCACAGACCCGGGCCGGCGACGTGGTGGCCCAGCGCGCAGCCGATGACGACACAGCGCTATGGAGTGCAGCGCGCATGCTCGACACGCGCAGCGAAGCCGAGATCGCAGACCGCCTGGTGCTGACAGCCGATGCAGGGCAGGTCGGCACCGCGTTGCAATGGGCCGACCTGCCGCCCGGCTTGCGCGAGACCCTGTCCATGCAAGGGCTCGATGCGCAGGGGCTGGCCTACCTGCGTGGCGACCGCCGCGCGGAAGGCGCGCATGGCTTTCGGCCGCGCGCATCGCGGCTCGGCGCCATCGTCAATGCCAACGTCTGGTTCGTCGGCCGACGCGGCAGCGCGCGCAAGGCCATGGTCTTCGTGGGCGCCAACGACGGGATGCTGCATGGCTTCGATGCCGACGACGGCAGAGAAAAGATCGCATACGTGCCCAGGGGCGTGCTGCCACGGCTGGCAGCGCTGACGGCAGCGGCAGCCGCCGACCGGCCCACCGTGGACGGCCCGGTGTTCGCTGGCGATGCACCCGTCGGCGAGCACGGCGCCAAAAAGACCGTGCTCGTCGGCGCACTGGGGGCAGGCGGCAATGGCTTTTATCTGCTCGACATCAGCGATCCTGAACGGTTCACCGCAGCCAATGCCGCGAGCACCGTGCTCGTGGACCTGACGGACAGCGCCGACCCCGATCTGGGCCAGATCTTCGCCCCACCCGTGGTCGACGAGGCCGACCCCAACCGCAGCCGCCAAGTCGTGCAACTGAACAACCGCCGCTGGGCCGCGGTCATGGGCAACGGCTACTTCAGCGCCAGCGGTCGGCCGGTACTGCTCATCCAGTACCTGGACGGCGCGCGTGAGTTGCACAGGCTCTCGCCCTGCGCGGCCGCGCCGTCCTGCGCGGTGGCTGGCGACAACGGCCTGTCGGCGCCCCGTCTGATCGACGTCAATGGCGACGGCATGGTTGACCTCGCCTACGCGGGCGACCTGCAAGGCCACCTCTGGAAATTCGACCTCAGCGGCAGGAACGACGGCGAGGGCGGCGCCGCCTGGCGTGTCGCCTTCGACGGCCAGCCCTTCTTCATCGCCCGCGATGCCGAAGGCAGGCGCCAGCCCATGACCACAGCGCCCTACTGGATGCCGCACCCGCAAGGCGGCGTCATGCTGGCGGTCGGCACGGGGCGCAACCTGCAGCGCAGCGACGGGCCCAGCCGGAACGTGCAGTCCATCTACGGCCTGCACGACGACAGTGCCCTGGCCGTGCGGGCCGGGGCGGTCCAGATCACCGACGGGCAGCCCCTGGTGGGCACCGCAGCGCGCCCGGCGACCCTCGTGCAACAGCGCTACACGCACCAGTCCACGGTCGACGGCACGGCCTACTACGGCGCCAGCCGCGTAGCCGTCTCCTATACAGGAACTGACCGGCACCGCGGCTGGTGGATCGACATGCCGCTCGCAGGCCAGCGTGTGCTGCTGCATCCACGCAGCTTCGAGGGCCAGAAGATCCTGGTGCACACCGTGGTGCCCACCCCTTGGGCTGCCGCGAGCCCGGCCGTGCCCTGGAACGCCGGCACCGCGTATCTCTCGGTGCTGAATCTGCTGACCGGCCAGCCTGCGGCCCAGCCCGCATTCGCAGTGGCAGATGCCGGCGTTGACGCGTCGGCCATCGGCATGGTGAGCACCGCGCCGGGCCCGGCGCTGCTCTTTCGCAGGCCCGAGCAGACACAGCTGCGCCACCCGGCGAGCCCGGCCATGGTTCTGCGCAACAGCAAGACCGTCGGTGCGCGCGCTGGCTGGCGCGAACGCCCCTAACCGTCACGACAGGCAGCCCATGCGCCACCGCGCCACAACTGCGCAACGGGGCTATTCGCTGGTCGGATGCCTGGTCACGGCCACCACGGCCTCGCTGGTCGCAGCCACCGCCATCCCGGTCTACGACGACTACATCCGCCGGAGCCACCGCGCCCATGCCCGCGTGGCGCTGGCGCAGGCAGCCCGCTGGATGGAGAGCGTCGCAACGGCCACGGGGGCCTACCCGACGGCCAACACGCGCGTGCAGTCTGTTGCGCTGCCGGGTGACCGCTACACCTTGAGCGCCAGCAGCGCAAACGGCCAGACCTACACCTTGTTCGCCACGCCCACTGCCGCGCAGGCGGCCGACGGATGCGGCACCTTGGTGATGGCCCCGGCCGGGCAGCGAAGCGTGCGCCATGCACGGCTGTCCGTGCAGGAGTGCTGGCCGCGCTGAGCCAGCCCGCACAGGCCGCCCCGGCTGCGCTGCGTCCCCGTGTCATGATCACGCGCCGCGTCTGGCGCTCCGCTCACCGTGACATCCTCTCCTGCTGCACCCTCCCCCCCGCCTGCGGACTTCATGTCAGAGGCGCTCGCACTCGCCGAACGCGCGCTGACGTTGTCCAACCCCAATCCACGTGTGGGCTGCGTGATCGCCAACGCGGACGGCCACGTGCTGGGCCGCGGCTTCACCCAGCAGGCCGGCGGCCCGCATGCCGAGGTGATGGCCTTGCGCGACGCGCAGGCGCAGGGGCTCAGCGTCGCCGGTGCGACGGCCTGGGTCACGCTGGAACCCTGCGCCCACCATGGCCGCACCGGCCCATGCTGCGAGGCGCTGGCGCAGGCCGGCATCGCCCGCGTCGTGGCCGCCTGCACCGACCCGAACCCGCAGGTGGCGGGCCAGGGCTTCGCGCGCCTGGCCGCGGCCGGTGTCGTGGTCGACATCGGCGCCGGTGCGCCGGCCGCGCGCGAGCTGAACATCGGATTCTTCAGCCGCATGCTGCGCAGGACGCCCTGGGTGCGCATGAAGATCGCCGCCTCGCTCGACGGGCGGACGGCACTGGACGACGGCCGCAGCCAGTGGATCACCGACGCGCCCGCGCGTACGGACGGCCACGCCTGGCGCGCGCGCGCCTGCGCCGTCCTGACCGGCATCGGCACCGTGCTGCAGGACGACCCCTTGCTGGACGTTCGGCTGGCGCCCACTACGCGCCAGCCGCACCTGGCGCTGGTCGACAGCCGCCTGCAACTGCCGCTGACGGCGCGCCTGTTCGGCCCGCAACGCCAGCTGCTGGTCTACACCGCCAGCGACGACGCGGCCAAGGCCGACGCATTGCGCGCGCGCGGCGCCACCGTGGTTCGCCTGCCCGGGCGCACGCCCGGAACGGCCGCCAAGGTCGACCTGGCCGACATGCTGGCCGACCTGGCCACGCGCGAGGTCAACGAGCTGCACGTGGAGGCCGGCACCCAGCTCAACGGCTCGCTGCTGCGCGAGGGGCTGGTCGATGAACTGCTGGTCTACCTGGCGCCCAAGCTGATCGGCGCCGGCATGGGCATGGCCCGGCTGGGGCCGCTCGCCGACCTGGCCGACGCGCAGGCCATCGAATACCGGGCCGTGGAGCCGGTCGGCCCGGACCTGCGCATACTTGCCCGCATCCCCGGCCGCGACCGGTTCTGAGGCCAGAAGCCACAGCGACCGGCCGCGAACACAAAGCCTGCGAAAATGCGCGGCTATGTTCACGGGAATCATCACCGCAGTGGGGCGCATCGCCGCCGTCCACGACCTCGGCAGCTCCTTGGCCTATGGCAAGCGCCTCAGCATCGAGGTGCCCGCCGGTTACCTCGACGATGTGGGCCTGGGCGACAGCATCGCGCTCAATGGGGCCTGCATGACCGTCACCTCGCTGACGCCTTCCACCCTGCAATTCACCGTCGATGTCTCGGCCGAATCGCTGGCCCGCACCGACGGGCTGGACGCCACGGGCAGCGTCAACCTCGAAAAAGCCCTGCGCGCGCATGACCGCCTGGGCGGTCACATCGTGTCGGGCCATGTCGACGGCGTGGGCCACGTGGCGCGCTTCGAACAGGTCGGCGAAAGCTGGGCGCTCGACATCCTGGCGCCTGCCGAGCTGGCGCGCTACCTGGCCTACAAGGGCTCGGTCACGGTGCAGGGCGTGAGCCTCACGGTCAACGAGGTCGTCGACCGCACGGACGGCTGCGAGATCCGCATCAACCTGATCCCGCACACGGTGGAACACACGACACTGGGCCTGCTGCGCCCCGGCTCGGCCGTGAACCTGGAAATCGACACCATCGCGCGCTATGTCGAGCGCATGCTGCGCCTGGCACCCCAGGCCACCACCCTACCCACTGCATGAACGCTCCGCTCCAACCCGTCCCGATCTCGCCGGTCGAGGACATCGTCGCCGACATGCGCGCCGGCCGCATGGTGATCCTCGTCGACGAGGAAGACCGTGAGAACGAGGGCGACCTGGTCCTCGCGGCCGACCATGTGACGCCCGAGGCCATCAACTTCATGGCCCGCCATGCGCGCGGCCTGATCTGCCTGACCCTGTCGCGCGAGCTGTGCGAGCGCCTGCGCCTGCCGCCCATGGTCGCGCGCAACGGCGCCAAGCATTCGACCGCCTTCACGGTGTCTATCGAGGCCGCCGAGGGCGTGACCACCGGCATCTCGGCCGCCGACCGCGCGCGCACCGTGCAGGCCGCCGTCGCCGCGAACGCGCGTGCCGAAGACCTGGTGCAACCCGGCCACATCTTCCCGCTGCAGGCCGTGGACGGCGGCGTGCTGATGCGCGCCGGCCATACCGAGGCCGGCTGCGACCTGGCCACCATGGCCGGCTGCAGCCCGGCGTCCGTGATCTGCGAGGTCATGAACGAAGACGGCACCATGGCGCGCCTGCCCGACCTGCAACTGTTCGCCGCCGCGCATGGCCTGAAGATCGGCACCATCGCCGACCTCATCGAGCACCGCAGCCGCCACGAGTCGCTGGTCGAGCGCGTGGGCAGCCGCGAGTTGCAGACCGCGTTCGGCCCGTTCACGGCCCACGCCTACAAGGACAAGCCCAGCGCCAGCGTGCACCTGGCGCTCGTCAAAGGGAGCTGGCAGCCCGAGGACGACATCGCCGTGCGCGTGCACGAGCCCTTGTCGGTGCTGGACTTGCTGGAATGCGACCGCACCATGCATTCCTGGAGCCTGCCGGCCAGCCTGCGCCACATCGCGTCCGAAGGCCGGGGCGTGGTCGTGCTGCTCAACTGCGGCGAGAGCGCGGGCGAGCTGCTGGCCCAGTTCGAGGGCACGGCCCGCGCGGCCCAGGCGCCCGAGCGCGGTCGCATGGACCTGCGCACCTACGGCATCGGCGCCCAGATCCTGCGCGACTGCGGCGTCCACAAGATGCGCCTCATGAGCAACCCGCGCCGCATGCCCAGCATGGTCGGCTACGGATTGGAAAGCACGGGCTACCTCACGCCCACGGCCGAAGGAACGACATGAAACACGCCAACCAGGGCGAACTCGCCGCCGACGACGCGCGGCTGGACGGGCGCAGCCTGTCCATCGGCATCGTGCAGGCCCGCTTCAACGCCGACATCACCGACGCGCTGGCCACGGCCTGCAAGGACGAACTGCGCGCCCTGGGCGTGCCGGACGCCCAGGTCCAGCACGTCACCGTGCCGGGCGCGCTCGAAGTGCCGGTCGCGCTGCAGGCCATGGCCGCCGCGCGCCGCTACGACGCGCTCATCGCGCTGGGCTGCATCGTGCGTGGCGAGACCTACCACTTCGAACTGGTGGCCAACGAATCCGGCGCCAGCGTCAGCCGCATCGCGCTGGACCACCGCATCCCCATCGCCAACGCGATCCTGACCACCGAAAACATGGAACAAGCCATCGCGCGCCAGACCGACAAGGGGCGCGACGCGGCCCGCGTCGCCGTCGAGATGGCCCGGCTGCTGGAACACATCAAATGACCGAAGCCGAAGACCAGGGCGAGCAGCCCACCCCGCCCGAACACCAGACCCGCACCGGCCGCACCGCAACCGGCGCACGCAAGGCGGCCGCCAAAAACCCGCGCAGCCGTGCCCGCGAGTTCGCGCTGCAGGCGCTGTACCAGCACCTGGTGGGCGGCAACGAGGCCACGGCCATCGACGCCTTCACGCGCGACCTGTCCGGCTTCCACAAGGCCGACGCCGTGCACTACGACGCGCTGCTGCACGGCTGCATCGCCGAGGCTGCGGAACTCGACGCGCTGATGGCGCCGCTGCTGGACCGCACGATGGAACGCATCTCGCCGATCGAGCGCGCCGTGCTGTGGATCGGCATCTACGAGATGCGCCACTGCCTGGACGTGCCCTGGCGCGTGGTGCTCAACGAATGCATCGAGCTGGCCAAGGAATTCGGCGGCACCGACGGCCACAAATACGTGAACGGCATCCTGAACGGCCTGGCGCCCACGCTGCGTGGCACGGAGGTCGCATCCGACCGCAGCCGAAAGCCCCGCGCATGAGGATCTCGCGCCGCGCGCAGGCCATCGAGCCGTTCTATGTCATGGAAGTCGCCAAGCAGGCCGCCGCACTGGCGCGCGAGGTGGAGCGCAGCGACCGGCCCATGGTCTTCCTGAACATCGGCGAGCCCGACTTCACGGCGCCGCCGCTGGTGCAGGTGGCCGCCCAGCGCGCCATCCACGATGGACGCACGCAGTACACGCCGGCCACCGGCCTGCCCGCACTGCGCGAGCGCATCAGCGACTGGTACCGCACGCGCTTCGGCATCGACGTGCCGGCGCGCCGCATCGTCATCACGGCTGGCGCCTCGGCCGCGCTACAGCTGGCCTGCCTGGCGCTGATCGAAGCCGGCGACGAGATGCTGATGCCGGACCCGAGCTACCCCTGCAACCGGCATTTCGTGAGTGCCGCCGAGGGCCGCTCCGTGCTGCTGCCGACCACGGCGGCCGAGCGCTTCCAGCTCAGCGCCGACAAGGTCGCGGCTGCCTGGAACACGCATACGCGTGGCGTGCTGCTGGCCTCGCCGTCCAACCCCACGGGCACCTCCATCGCCACCGAGGAGCTGCGCCGCATCCACGACCATGTGCGCCACCGTGGCGGCATCACGCTGGTCGACGAGATCTACCTGGGCCTTTCGTACGACCCGGCTTTCGGCCGCAGCGCCTTGGCGCTGGACGACCAGATCGTCAGCATCAACAGCTTCAGCAAATACTTCAACATGACGGGCTGGCGGCTGGGCTGGCTGGTCGTGCCCGACGCGCTAGTGCCCGTGGTCGAGCGCATCGCGCAGAACCTGTTCATCTGCGCCAGCACGGTCGCCCAGCATGCGGCGCTGGCCTGCTTCGAGGACGAAAGCCTGGCGCTGTACGAGCAGCGCCGCGCCGAGTTTCGCGCCCGGCGCGACTACTTCGTGCCCGCGCTGAACGACCTGGGCCTGGCCGTGCCGGTGATGCCCGATGGCGCGTTCTACGCCTGGGCCGACTGCTCGGACGCCTGCCGCAGGCTGGGCATCGAGGGCAGCTGGGATTTCGCCTTCGAGGTCATGCGGCGCGCCCACGTGGCCGTGACGCCGGGCCGCGACTTCGGCCAAGCGACGACCGCGAACTTCATCCGCTTTTCCACGGCCAGTTCCATGGCGCACCTGCAAGAGGCCGTGCAGCGGCTCAGGGGCCTGCTCGCGTGACGCGCGCGCCCGCCCTGCAGGACGCGTTCACCTTCCCGGTACGCGTGTACTGGGAGGACACGGACGCCGGCGGCATCGTGTTCTATGTGAACTACCTTAAGTTCTTCGAGCGCGCGCGCACCGAATGGCTGCGCACGCACGGCATCGGCCAGCGCCAGCTGAAGGACGATGTCGGTGGCATGTTCGTCGTGAGCGACACCCAGGTGCGCTACCTGCGGCCGGCGCGGCTGGACGATCAACTTCTGGTCACCGTTCGCGTGGAACGTTTCGGCTCGGCCTCGCTCCTACTCGCGCAGCGTGTGCTGGCGGGAGGCGTAGAAGGCGCCGTGCTGTGCGAAGGCCAGATCCGCATCGGCTGGGTCGACGCGGCCACGCTACGGCCTGCGAGAATCCCGCCCTCTCTTTTGGAAGTCCTCGAGCAATGACCTTGAACACCTGCCTGACCGTGGCGCGGAGCTGCCTGCCATGAACCAGGACATGTCGATCCTGAACCTGGTCCTCAACGCCAGTTTCGTCGTGCAGGCCGTGATGCTGCTGCTGATCATCGTCTCCATCGCCAGCTGGGCTGCCATCTTTCGCAAGCTGTTCGCTCTCAAGAAGGTGCACGCGCTGAACGAGGAATTCGAGCGCGACTTCTGGTCCGGCAGCAACCTCAACGAGTTGCACGCCGCCGCCACGCAGAACGCCAAGAGCGCCGGCCCGATGGAACGCATCTTCGCCAGCGGCATGCGCGAATACCAGAAGCTGCGCGAGCGCCGCATCAACGACGCCGGCACGCTGATGGACGGCGCGCGCCGCGCCATGCGCGCCAGCTTCCAGCGCGAGATGGACGTGATCGAGACCAACCTCTCGTTCATGGCGTCGGTGGGCTCGGTCTCGCCTTACGTGGGCCTGTTCGGCACGGTCTGGGGCATCATGCACGCCTTCACCGGCCTGGCCAGCATGCAGCAGGTGACGCTGGCCACCGTAGCACCCGGCATCGCCGAGGCGCTGGTGGCCACGGCCATCGGCCTGTTCGCGGCGATCCCGGCGGTCGTGGCCTACAACCGCTTCGCGCGCGACATCGACCGCACGGCGATCCGGCTGGAGACCTTCATCGAAGAGTTTTGCAACATCCTGCAGCGCAACGTGGCGACGCAATCGCCCTCCGGGCACTGACATGCCCTCCATGGCATCCCGCGGCCGCGGCCGCCGCACCATGAACGAGATCAACATGGTGCCGTTCATCGACGTGATGCTGGTGCTGCTGATCATCTTCATGGTCACTGCGCCCATGGTCACGCCCAGCCTGATCGACCTGCCCAGCGTGGGCAAGGCCGGGCGCCAGCCCGACAAGGTGATCCAGGTCGTCATCAACAAGGACGAGCGGCTGGAGATCAAGGGCGCCGACGGCAGCCAGACCGTCACGCAGCGCGAACTCGCAGCCGCCGTCAAGCGCGCCCAGGGCGATGACACGGCGGCCCCCGTTGTCATCAGCGCCGACCGCAACGTGAAATACGAGACCGTCGTCAAGGCCATGGACACGCTGCAGCGCGCCGGCATCGCGCGCGTGGGCCTGTCGGTGCAACTGGGCCCCTGACCGCATCGATGGCCACGCTGCAGCATGCCCCGATGGACCCGTCCAGCCTGGCGCCGCCACCGCAGGCGGGCCTGCCGCGCGCCGTGGGCCTGGCGCTGCTGGCCCACGTGTTGCTGATCGCAGCGCTGACCTGGGGCGTCAACTGGAAGTCGCAGGAGAGCCCGGCCGTCGAGGCCGAGATCTGGTCCTCGGTGCGCCAGCAGGCGGCGCCGCGCGCGGTCGAGCCGCCAACCCCCCAACCGGTCCCTGAGCCGCCCCGGCCGCAGCCCAAGGTCGAGCCACTACCACCGCCACCCGCACCGCCCAAGGCAGCACCGGCGCCACCACCGCCCGACACCAGCGTGCGCGACGCGCAGATCGCGCTCGAGCGCGAGAAGAAGAAGCGCGAAGAAGCCGCCAAGGAGTTGGCCGAGCAGCGTGAGGAGCAGCAGCGCAAGGCTGCGGAGAAAAAGCGGCAGGAGCAACAGGCACAGGCCAAGCGCGATGCGCAGGAGAAGGCGGAGAAAGCAGAAAGAGCCGAGAAGGCAGAGAAAGCCGAAAGGGCAGCCAAAGCCGAAAAGGCAGAGCGCGAAAAGGCCGAGAAAGCCGAACGCGCCGAGAAGGCAGAAAAGATCGAAAAGGCCGAAAAGGCCGCAGCCGATGCCAAACGCCAGCAGGCCATCAAGGCGCAGCAGGAGCGCGACGCCAACGCGCGGCGCGAGGAGAACATCCGCCGCATGCAGGGCTTCGCGGGCGCCAGTGGCGGTGCCACGGCCACCGGCAGCGCGATGCAGTCCAGCGGCCCGTCGGCCAGCTACGGCGGCAGGGTGGCGGCCCGGGTGCGGCCCAACATCGTGTTCCCCGACAGCGTGCCGGGCAACCCGAGTGCAGAGGTCGAGGTGCGCGCCGCCCCCGATGGCACGATCACAGGCAAGCGCCTGGTCAAGTCCAGCGGCATTAAGGCCTGGGACGATGCCGTGCTGCGCGCGATCGACAAGACCGAGACCCTGCCGCGCGACACCGACGGACGCGTGCCTCCGCTGCTGGTCATCAGCTTCCGGCCCAAGGAGTAGCGCTCAGGAGAGCCAGACGAAAAAAAGCCCGCAGTGCGGGCTTTCGTTTTTGGCGGCGCGGGCCGCAGCCCGCTGGCCACTTCAGGCCGTGACCACACCGTCCTTGACCGTGTCTGCCACGTCCGAATACTCCGCCACCTTGTCGAAGTTCAAGTACTGGTAGATCTGGCCGCTGGCGGCCGTCAGCACGCCCATGTCGGCCAGGTACTCTGCCTTGGTCGGAATGCGGCCCAGCTTGGAGCAGATGGAGGCCAGCTCGGCCGAGCCCAGATACACATTGGTGTTCTTGCCCAGGCGGTTCGGGAAGTTGCGCGTGCTGGTCGACATGACCGTCGCACCCTCGCGCACCTGGGCCTGGTTGCCCATGCACAGCGAGCAGCCGGGCATTTCGGTGCGCGCGCCGGCATTGCCGAACACGCCGTAGTGGCCCTCCTCGGTCAGCTGCTGCGCGTCCATCTTGGTCGGCGGCGCGATCCACAGCTTGACCGGGATGTCACGCTTGCCTTCGAGCAGCTTGGACGCCGCGCGGAAGTGGCCGATGTTGGTCATGCACGAACCGATGAACACCTCGTCGATCTTGGCCCCGGCGACTTCGGACAGCGTCTTCACGTCGTCCGGGTCGTTCGGGCAGGCCACGATGGGCTCGTGGATGTCGGCCAGGTCGATCTCGATCACGGCCGCGTATTCGGCGTCTGCGTCGCCCTTGAGCAGTTGCTGGTCCTTGAGCCAGGCTTCCTGCGCGGCGATACGGCGCGCCAGCGTGCGTGCGTCGGCATAGCCCTCGGCGATCATCCACTTCATCAACGTGATGTTGCTGGTGATGTACTCGGCGATCGGCTCCTTGTTCAGGTGCACCGTGCAGCCGGCGGCAGAGCGCTCGGCCGACGCGTCGGACAGCTCGAAGGCTTGCTCGACCTTCAGGTCCGGCAGGCCTTCGATCTCCAGGATGCGGCCCGAGAAGATGTTCTTCTTGCCCTTCTTCTCGACCGTCAAGAGGCCCTGCTTGATGGCGTATAGCGGGATCGCGTTGACCAAGTCGCGCAGCGTGACGCCGGGCTGCTTCTTGCCCTTGAACTTGACGAGCACGCTCTCGGGCATGTCCAGCGGCATCACGCCCGTGGCGGCCGCAAACGCGACCAGGCCGGAGCCTGCGGGGAAGCTGATGCCGATCGGGAAACGCGTGTGCGAATCGCCACCCGTGCCCACGGTGTCGGGCGTCAGCAGACGGTTCAGCCAGCTGTGGATCACGCCGTCACCGGGGCGCAGCGAGATGCCGCCGCGGGTGCTGATGAAGTCCGGCAGCTCGTGGTGCATCTTCACGTCCACCTTTTTCGGATAGGCGGCCGTATGGCAGAACGATTGCATGACCAGATCGGCCGAGAAGCCCAGGCAGGCCAGGTCCTTCAGCTCGTCGCGGGTCATCGGGCCAGTGGTGTCCTGGCTGCCGACTGAAGTCATCTTGGGCTCGCAGTAGGTGCCGGGGCGCACGCCCTGGCCTTCCGGCAGGCCGCAGGCGCGGCCCACCATCTTCTGCGCCAGCGAGAAGCCCTTGCCGCTGTCTGCCGGCGCTTGCGGCAGGCGGAACAGCGTGGAAGCAGGCAGGCCCAAGGCTTCACGCGCCTTGCCCGTAAGGCCGCGGCCGATGATCAGCGGAATGCGGCCACCGGCGCGCACTTCGTCGAACAGCACCTCGCTCTTCACCGTGAACTCGGCGATGACCTGGCCGTCCTTCAAGGCTTTGCCTTCGTAGGGGCGCAATTCGATGGTGTCGCCCATGTTCATCTGGCTCACGTCCAGCTCGATCGGCAACGCGCCGGCGTCTTCCATGGTGTTGTAGAAGATGGGCGCGATCTTGGTGCCCAGGCAGACACCGCCGAACTTCTTGTTCGGGATGAAGGGAATGTCTTCGCCCGTGAACCACAGGACCGAGTTGGTGGCCGACTTGCGCGAGGAACCGGTGCCGACCACGTCGCCCACATAGGCCACGGGCAGGCCGCGCTTGACCAGGTCTTCGATGAACTTGACCGGGCCGCGCTTGCCGTCTTCCTCGGGCGTGAAGGCTGCGCCGTCCCGCTTGTTCTTGAGCATGGCCAGCGCATGCATCGGGATGTCAGGGCGCGTGGTCGCGTCGGGCGCGGGCGACAGGTCGTCGGTGTTGGTCTCGCCAGGCACCTTGAACACCGTAAAGGTGATGCTCTTGGGCACCTCGGGGCGGCTCGTGAACCACTCGGCATCGGCCCAACTCTGCAGCACCGACTTGGCGTTGGCATTGCCGGCGTCGGCCAGTTCCTTGACGTCATGGAACTGGTCGAACATCAGCAGCGTCTTCTTCAGGCCTGCGGCGGCGACGGCACTGACCTCGGTGTCCTTCAGCAGATCGACCATGGCGCCGATGTTGTAGCCGCCCAGCATGGTGCCGAGCAGCTCGGTGGCCTTGGCACGGCTGATCAGCGGGCTCTTTTCGGTGCCATGGGCCACTGCGGCCAGGTAGCTGGCCTTCACCTTGGCGGCGTCGTCCACGCCGGCGGGCACACGGTGCGTGATCAGGTTCAGCAGGAATTCGCCCTCGTCCGCCGGAGGCGCCTTCAACAGCTCGATGAGTTCGGCCGTCTGTTTTGCGGACAGCGGCAGCGGCGGGATGCCCAGCGCGGCGCGCTCGGCAACATGTTCACGGTAGGCTTGCAACATTCTCTATTCTCCTGGGAACGGGCCAACAGACGCACAAGCAAGAAGCGCACCGTCGGCGTGGGGCGACATGGCGGGTTAATTCTTGGGAGCGTCGGCGCTCTCGAAGATGGAACGGGGCGGGTTCTTCTTCATTTCATCGGCGAACGCCAGCTGGGCAGGTGCCTGGCACTCGTCCGCCAGGCGGATGCCCTGCTTCTGGTTCATGAGCATGGACTTGTTGCCCAGCTGCAGCCACATGGCGCCAGCCTTGGGGTCTTCCAGGCGGATCGCACCGGTCCGGCTTTCGACCGGATGCATGCGGTAGCGCGCCCCCTTGGTGGAGACCGTGAAGAAGCCGGCTTTCTTCTCGTCGGCGGTGACGACCACGTCGGCACCCAGTTCGCACTGGATCTTGCCGGTGAACACCTTGTTCGCCACCGCCAGTTCGGCATCGCCGATGACCACGTTGGGGTCGTCCGAGATCGGCGTGACCTCTTCCACGGCCTTGGCGGCGCTGCGGCGCAAGGGGGCCTTCTTCGGCTCCGCCTTCGCAGTGGACTTGGCCGCGGGTTTGGCGGCAGGTTTGGCTGCTGCCTTGGTCGAGGGCTCGGCCGCGGCCTTGGACGCACTGCTCTGGGCCGAGGCCGCGAATGGCAGTGCGAACGACAGGGCGGCGATGAGGGCGAGCTTTTTCATGGATGGGCTTTCCTTGGCGAGATGTTTGGCTTCAGTGGGCAGGCTGGGGTGCAGACGCGAACCACGCCTGCGCCTGTGGGGGCAATGCACGCCCGGTGGCGTGCGCGCGCACGAGCACCTGCCAGAAATGGCGGTAGCTCGCGCGATCGTGCAATGTGCCTTCGAAACTGACAGGGGCCCAGTTCGCTTCGATGGCCGCATCCACGATCTGAGCGGCGGTATGGATCTGTTCCTCATCTGGCGCGAATGCTTCGAGGATGGGGCGGATCTGGCTCGGGTGGATGCTCCACATGCGCGTGTAGCCGAATTCGCGCGCGGCGCGGCGTGCCGCCATGCGCATGGCCTCGCCATCACTGAACTCGGTCACGACGCAATGCGATGGCACCTTGCCGAACGCATGGGCAGCCGAGGCGATCTCGAGCTTGGCGCGCACCACCAGCGGGTGGGCGAACTGACCAGCCACGCCCATGCCATCGGCCGGAATGGCGCCAGCGTGGGCCGAGACGAAGTCCATGAGCCCGAAGCTCAGCGACTGCACGCGCGCGTGCGCCGCGATGTCGAAGGCGTTGCGCACCGCCAGCGGTGATTCGATCAGCACGTGCAGCGGCAGCTGCGACGCGCCGGCCGCATCGAGCGCCTGCACCGCGCGCACCACATCGGCCAGGCTTTCGACCTTGGGCACCATCAAGTGGCTCAGGCGAGCGCCGGCGCGACCGGCGATGCAAGCCACGTCGCCTTCGAAGGCCGCATGGTCGACCGGATGCACGCGCACGCCGACCCGCATGCCGGGCGCGGCGGCCAGCGCCAATTCGGTGACCAGGGCCGCGTGCTCGGTTTCACCGCCCACTGGTGCGCCGTCTTCGCAATCGAGCGTGACGTCGAACACGCAGGCGCCGAATTCCTGGGCCATCTCGGACTGCAGCGCCAGGCTCTTGCGCATGCGCGCCTCGACACCGCTGTAGTGGTCGCAGACCGGCAACGTCACGGACCCCGCCTGGGCTCCGAGCAGCACAGTGGCGGGATGGTTGGCGGTCGTCGTCTTCATGCGGTCTTGCGCGCCACGATGAACAGGCGCGGGAAGGCGAGCAGCCGCTTGCCATCGGCACGCGGCGCATAGGCAGCGGCGACACGGCGCTCGTACTCGGCCAGGTAGCTGGCCTGCAGCTTGGGCGGCAGGCGGTCCACGTAGGGCTTGAGTCCGGTGCTGCGCACCCACTCGACGATCGCCGCAGCCGAGGCCATGGGGTGTTGGTAGATGGTGTGCCAGACATCGACCTGCGCGGCCACCGGGGCCAGCAGGTCGTAGTAGCCGTTGATGCCCAGCAGTTCGGTGCGCAGCTTGTCGGCATCGCCGATGGGCTCGGCCCAGGGCGCCTGGGCCGCCACCTCGCGCATCAGCCGGTGCGTGGGCTCCTGCCGGTTGTCGGGCATCTGGATGGCCAGCACGCCGCCGGGCGCCAGCGCCGAGAACAGGCGCGGGACCAACGTCTCGTGGCCCGGCACCCACTGCAAGGCGGCATTGGCATAAATCAGGTCGGGCGCGGGGCCATCGGCCTCCCGCGGCGCCCAGGTCGCGATGTCACCCCATGCGAAGCGCGCCTGCGGCAAACGCTCCCGTGCACTGGCCAGCATGGGCTCGGAGTTGTCGACCCCGGTGACGGCAGCGCCAGGAAAGCGCTGCACTAGCAGCTCGGTGGAATTGCCCGGCCCGCAGCCCAGGTCGACCACATGGGCCGCCTGCGCCAGGGGCACGCGCGCCAGCAGGTCCTGTGCGGGGCGCGTGCGCTCGTCCTCGTAACGACGGTAGAGCGCGGGGTTCCAGTCGAGCATGCGGGCTTTCGCTTTAAAGCAGGTGCTTGACGCCGTCCTGTTCGCCCTGCAGCTCGGCCAGCGTCTTGTCGATGCGTTCCTGGCTGAAGGCGTCGATCTCCAGGCCTTCGACCAGCTTGTATTCGCCGTTTTCGGTGGTGACCGGGAAGCCGAACATCACATCCTTGGGGATGCCGTACTGGCCGTCCGACGGGATGCCCATCGTCACCCACTTGCCGTTGGAGCCCAGTGCCCAGTCGCGCATGTGGTCGATGGCGGCATTGGCGGCCGAAGCGGCCGACGACAGGCCACGCGCTTCGATGATGGCCGCGCCGCGCTTGCCCACGGTAGGCAGGAAGGTGTCGGCGTTCCAGACCTGGTCATCGATGATGTCCTTGACCTTCTTGCCGTTGACCGTGGCGAAGCGGTAGTCCGCATACATCGTGGGCGAGTGGTTGCCCCAGACGGTGAGCTTCTCGATGTCGGCGACCTTGGTGCCGGTCTTGGCGGCGATCTGGCTCAATGCGCGGTTGTGGTCCAGGCGCAGCATGGCCGTGAAGTTCTTGCGCGGCAGGTCGGGCGCGGACTTCATCGCGATGTAGGCATTGGTGTTGGCCGGGTTGCCGACCACCAACACCTTGACGTTGCGGCTGGCGACAGCGTTCAGGGCCTTGCCTTGCGCCGTGAAGATGGCGCCGTTGACGGCGAGCAGCTCGGCGCGCTCCATGCCCGGGCCGCGCGGACGCGAGCCGACCAGCAGCGCGTAGTCGGTGTCCTTGAACGCGGTCATCGGGTCGCTGTGGGCTTCCAGCCCGACCAGCAGCGGGAATGCGCAGTCGTCCAGTTCCATCATCACGCCCTTGAGCGCCTTCTGGGCCTTCTCGTCCGGGATCTCCAGCAGTTGCAGGATGACCGGCTGGTCCTTGCCGAGCATTTCGCCCGAAGCAATGCGAAACAGAAGGGCGTAACCGATTTGGCCAGCGGCACCGGTGACGGCCACGCGGACAGGCGTTTTGCTCATGAGGAAAGCTCCGGAAAGAGAAGGAGAAAAAGACTCCGCCCAAGCGGCAGGCTGCTGGTCGGAGGTCGACGGACAGCCTAGGAGTTTACCCGCGATCGACGCGCTAGGTCAATTTGTCTTATGTCTTATATAAGATAAGATTCCACCTTGCCTGACGTGCGGGGCGCGCGCGCCGACCATGGGCACGCAGCGCCTGATTTCCACCCCTCATGACGAGCCCTCCGACGATGCCCTCCTCTCTCAGCACCGCGCCCGGCCTGCCATCGGGCAGCACCGTCTCCGGGCCGTCGTCCGACACCACCGCCAGCCCCGCGACGCCCGCCTTCAGTCCGCTGTACCAGCAGATCAAAGGCCTGATCCTGCAAAGCCTGCAGGCTGGCGAATGGAAGCCTGGCGAACTCATCCCCAGCGAAATCGAACTGGCCGCTCGCTTTCGCGTGAGCCAGGGCACGGTGCGCAAGGCGGTGGACGAGCTGGCCGGTGACAACCTGGTCGTGCGCCGCCAGGGCAAGGGCACGTTCGTCGCCACCCACACCGAGCAGCACGTGCGCTACCGCTTCCTCAAGCTGGTGCCCGACACCGGCGACGTGGACCGCGAAGGCCCGGCGCAGCGCCAGTTCCTGGAATGCAGGCGCTCACGTGCCAACGCCGAGATCGCGCGCGCGCTGGCGTTGCGCACCGGCGACGCGGTGATGCAGGTGCGCCGTGTGCTGTCGTTTCCGGCCGATGGCGGCGCGCTGGTGCCAACCATCCTGGAAGACCTGTGGCTGCCGGGCGCACCGTTCAAGGGCCTGACGGCCGAGCGCATGGCCGACTTCCGCGGGCCGACCTATGCGCTGTTCGAAACCGAATTCGGCGTGCGCATGGTGCGCGCGGAAGAAAAAATCCGCGCCGTGCTGCCCGACGACGACCAGTGCAAGCTGTTGCACATTGCGCCCGGCACGCCGTTGCTCAGCGTGGAACGGGTCGCCTACACCTACAACGACGCCCCGATGGAGTTGCGGCGCGGCCTGTATCGGACGGATACGCACCATTACCGGAACGAATTGAACTGACGGCAATCACTTGCGCGACTGGTGGTGCAAACCTTCGTCGCAGTTCGCTTGCTGCATTGCAATAGAATTTTGGGTTGACCCCCGCGTAACGATTACAAGGCAGTTACATCCACGAAAGCGCCCCGCATGACAGAAACAGCCTCTTCCGCACGGGCCAAGCGCCCAGAGTTCCGCAACATCAATGCCCTGACCGACCTGCCTTCGTACCGCTTGCCGGCTGCGGGCTGGGTGTCCATCCTGCACCGCGTGAGCGGCGTGCTGATGTTTTTGTTGATGCCCTTCATCATCTGGATGTTCGACACCTCCGTGTCTTCCGAGATCTCCTTCGCCAAGTTCAAAGCCGCTTTCAACTCGGGCCTGGGCTGGGCACCAGGTTGGTTCTTCAAGCTCGTGGCTCTGGCACTGATGTGGGCCTACCTGCACCATTTCATCGCCGGCGTGCGCCACCTGTGGATGGACGTGAGCCATGACGCTGTGAGCAAGCAGTTCGGCAAGACCTCCGCGCAAGTCACGCTGGCCCTGAGCCTGGGCCTGACCTTCGTGCTGGGCCTCAAGCTGTTCGGCGTGTACTGAATCACAAGAAGGAAAGCATTCCCATGGCTGTCAATTACGGTTCCAAGCGCGTCGTCGTCGGCGCGCATTACGGCTTGCGCGACTGGCTGGCCCAGCGCGTCACAGGCGTCCTCATGGCCTTGTTCACCGTCATCGTGCTGGCGCAGCTGCTGCTGGCCAAAGGCCCGATCGGCTACGACCTGTGGGCGGGCATCTTCGCCGCCCAATGGATGAAGGTGCTCACCTTCTCCGTGATCATCGCCCTGCTCTACCACGTCTGGGTCGGCATGCGCGACGTCTGGATGGATTACGTCACCTCGGTTGTCTGGCTCCGTCTCGTGCTCCAGATTTTCACCATCGTCTGGCTGGTCGGCTGTGCCGGCTGGGCCATCCAAGTTCTCTGGAGACTTTGAGCATGAGCTACACCAAGCAAGCCATCAACAAGCGCAAGTTCGACGTCGTGATCGTGGGGGCCGGCGGCTCCGGCATGCGCGCGGCGCTGGAACTGTCGCGCGCAGGCCTGAACGTGGCCTCGCTGTCCAAGGTCTTCCCGACCCGTTCGCACACCGTGGCGGCGCAGGGCGGCGTGTCGGCCTCGCTGGGCAACATGTCCGAGGACAACTGGCACTACCACTTCTACGACACCATCAAGGGCTCGGACTGGCTGGGCGACCAGGACGCCATCGAGTTCATGTGCCGTGAAGCGCCCAAGGTCGTGATCGAGCTCGAACACTTCGGCATGCCGTTCGACCGCAACCCCGACGGCACGATCTACCAGCGCCCGTTCGGCGGCCACACCGCCAACTACGGCGAGAAGCCCGTGCAACGCGCCTGCGCCGCGGCCGACCGCACCGGCCACGCCATGCTGCACACGCTGTACCAGCAGAACGTCAAGTCCAAGACCAATTTCTTCGTCGAATGGATGGCGCTGGACCTGATCCGCGACGCCGACGGCGACGTGGTCGGCGTGACCGCGCTGGAGCTGGAGACCGGCGAGCTGTACGCGCTGCAGGCCAAGGCCGTGCTGCTGGCCACCGGCGGTGCCGGCCGCATCTTCGCGGCATCGACCAACGCCTTCATCAACACCGGCGACGGCCTGGGCATGGCGGCGCGTGCCGGCATCCCGCTGCAGGACATGGAGTTCTGGCAGTTCCACCCCACCGGCGTGGCCGGTGCCGGCGTGCTGCTGACCGAAGGCTGCCGCGGCGAAGGCGCGATCCTGCTCAACAGCAACGGCGAGCGCTTCATGGAGCGGTATGCGCCCACGCTGAAGGACCTGGCACCGCGCGATTTCGTCTCGCGCTCCATGGACCAGGAAATCAAGGAAGGTCGCGGCTGCGGTCCCAACAAGGACTACATCCTCATGAAGCTGGACCACCTGGGCGCCGACACCATCCGCAAGCGCCTGCCCTCGGTGGAAGAGATCGGCCACAACTTCGCCAACGTCGACATCACCAAGGAACCGATCCCCGTGGTGCCGACCATCCACTACCAGATGGGTGGCATCCCCACCAACATCCACGGCCAAGTGGTCACGCATGACGGCCAGCGCAACAACATCGTCAATGGGCTATACGCCGTGGGCGAATGCTCCTGCGTGTCGGTGCACGGCGCCAACCGCCTGGGCACGAACTCGCTGCTGGACCTGCTGGTGTTCGGCAAGTCGGCCGGCAAGCACGTCGTCGAGTTCGTCAAGAACAGCGGCGAACACAAGCCGCTGCCGGCAGACGGCGCCGACCGCTCGCTGGCGCGGCTGAACCAGCTGCAGGAATCCAGGGACGGTGAGTACGCGCAGACCATCGCGGGCGACATCCGCACCACGATGCAGCAGCATGCCGGCGTCTTCCGCACGCAGGCCAGCATGGACGAGGGCGTGGCCAAGGTCAACGCCATCCGCGACCGTGTCGCCAGCGTCGCGATGAAGGACAAGTCCATGGTCTGGAACACGGCCCGCATGGAAGCGCTGGAAGTGGACAACCTGATCGAAGTGGCCCAGGCCACGATGACCTCGGCCGCGGCGCGCCGCGAATGCCGCGGTGCCCACACGGTTTACGACTACGAGCACCCGGCCGACCACGCCGAGTTCCCGCTGGGCCGTAACGACAAGGAATGGATGAAGCACACGCTGTGGCACAGCGAGGGCAACAACCTGACCTACAAGCCCGTCAACCTCAAGCCGCTGACGGTCGACTCCATTCCGCCCAAGGTCCGCACGTTCTAACAAGGTCACCACGATGAAGCGCACATTCCAGATCTACCGCTACGACCCGGACAAGGACGCCAAGCCCTACATGCAGACCGTCGAGATCGAGCTCGACGGCAGCGAACGCATGCTGCTGGACGCCCTGGTCAAGTTGAAGCAGCAGGACCCGTCCATCTCGTTCCGCCGCTCCTGCCGTGAAGGCGTCTGCGGCTCCGACGCGATGAACATCAACGGCAAGAACGGCCTGGCCTGCCTGACCAACATGAACACGCTGAAGGACCCGGTGGTCCTGAAGCCCCTGCCCGGCCTGCCCGTGATCCGCGACCTGATCGTGGACATGACGCAGTTCTTCAAGCAGTACAACTCGATCAAGCCCTACCTGATCACCGAAGGCATCGCGCCGGAGAAGGAGCGCCTGCAGTCGCCCGAGGAGCGCGAAGAGCTGAACGGCCTGTACGAGTGCATCCTGTGCGCGAGCTGCTCGACGAGCTGCCCCAGCTTCTGGTGGAACCCCGACAAGTTCGTCGGCCCGGCCGGTCTGCTGCAAGCCTACCGCTTCATCGCCGACAGCCGGGACGACGCCACGGCAGAGCGCCTGGACAACCTGGAAGATCCGTACCGGCTGTTCCGCTGCCACACCATCATGAACTGCGTGGACGTGTGTCCGAAGCACCTGAACCCGACCAAGGCCATCGGCAAGATCAAGGAAATGATGGTGCTGCGCACCATCTGAACCCATGACCGCGCCCACGGACGTTCTCGACGATCGCGCATTGAGCCTGCTGCGCTGGCGCTGCCGCCGCGGCCTGCTCGAGAACGACCTGTTTCTCGAAAAGTTCTTCGAACGGTGTGGCGCCACGCTGACCGTTCGACACGCGGAGGCCTTGAACCGCCTCATGGATTTGGGGGACCACGATCTGTTGGACCTGCAACTGGCACGAAAGACGCTTGACCAGGTCAGTCCGCATCTGGACGACGCGCCCACGCGCGAAGTTTTGAGTTTGTTGAGAGAAAACCGCTGAAAGGGCGAACATGAAACTAGCCGAAAACAAAGCCACACTGTCGTTCAGCAATGGCAGCCCCAGTGTGGAGCTGCCGGTGTACCAGGGCAGCGTAGGTCCCGATGTCGTGGACATCCGCAAGCTGTACGCCCAGACTGGCATGTTCACCTACGACCCGGGCTTCTTGTCCACCGCGGCCTGCCAGTCCGCCATCACCTACATCGACGGCGACAAGGGCGAGCTGCTGTACCGCGGCTACCCGATCGAGCAGCTCGCGACCAACTGCGACTTCCTGGAAACCTGCCATCTGCTGCTGTACGGCGAGTTGCCGAACGCCGAGGGCAAGCAGAAGTTCACCAAGCTTGTGACCAACCACACCATGGTCAACGAGCAGATGCAGTTCTTCCTGCGTGGCTTCCGCCGTGATGCGCATCCGATGGCCATCATGACCGGCCTGGTGGGCGCTCTGTCGGCCTTCTACCACGACAGCACGGACATCAACAATCCGCAGCACCGCGACATCTCAGCCATCCGTTTGATTGCCAAGATGCCCACGCTGGTCGCGATGGCTTACAAGTACACCGTGGGCCAGCCCTACATGTACCCGAAGAACGACCTCAGCTATGCAGGCAACTTCCTGCACATGATGTTCGCCACGCCGTGCGAGGAGTACAAGGTCAACCCGGTGCTCGAACGCGCGCTGGACCGCATCTTCATCCTGCACGCAGACCACGAGCAAAACGCCTCTACCTCTACCGTGCGCCTGTGCGGCTCCTCCGGCACCAACCCGTTCGCAGCGATCGCGGCTGGCGTGGCCTGCCTGTGGGGCCCGGCACACGGCGGCGCCAACGAGGCGGCGCTGAACATGCTCTACGACATCCAGCGTGAAGGCGGCGTCGAGAAGATCGGCGAGTTCATCAAGAAGGTGAAGGACAAGAACTCCAGCGTCAAGCTGATGGGCTTCGGTCACCGCGTCTACAAGAACTACGACCCGCGCGCCAAGCTGATGCAGGAAACCTGCAACGAAGTGCTGACCGAGCTGGGCCTGGAGCAGGACCCGTTGTTCAAGCTCGCCAAGGAACTGGAAAAGATCGCGCTGGAAGACGAGTACTTCGTGTCGCGCAAGCTGTACCCGAACGTGGACTTCTACTCGGGCATCGTGCAGCGCGCCATCGGCATCCCGGTGCCGCTGTTCACCGCGATCTTCGCGCTGGCCCGCACGGTGGGCTGGATCGCCCAGCTCAATGAAATGATCGGCGACCCCGAGTACAAGATCGGCCGCCCACGCCAGCTGTTCTCCGGCTCGCCCAAGCGCGACGTGCAGCCCATCGCCAAGCGCTGACCGCACCAGGCGATCTGCCCAGCCCCGCCGGCTCTGGCCCGCGGGGCTTTTTCTTGCGCGTTCGGGCAACAGGGTCATCGCCAATCGCGATGCCTTGGCGCCCTATTACGGGAGAAAATGGCTGCCCTCGTCGCCACCCGCGATGCCCCACGATGAACAAGCCCTCCGAACGCAACTTCGCCCGCCGCATCGACCTCACGTCGTTGCAGCTGTTCGTGGCCGTCTGCGAACTGGGCAGCATCGGCAAGGCGGCCGAGCGCGAGTTCATTGCCGCCTCGGCCGTCAGCAAGCGCCTGTCGGACTTGGAAACCACCTTGCAGACCACGCTGCTGTACCGCCACGCGCGCGGTGTGGACCTGACGCCGGCCGGCGAGAGCCTGTTGCACCACGCGCGCTCGGTGCTGTTCAGCCTGGACCGCATGCAGGGTGAACTCAGCGAGTACACCGACGGCGTGCGCGGCCATGTGCGCGTGCACGCCAGCATCTCGGCCATCGTGCAGTTCCTGCCGGAAGACCTAGGCGCCTTCATCCGGCAGCACGGCGGCGTGAAGATCGACCTGGAAGAACATCTGTCCAGCGAGGTCGTGCGCGCCGTGCAGGAGGGCGCGGCCGACCTGGGCATCTGCAACGCCGCTGCGGCCGACACAAATGGCCAGCCACTGCAGACGCGCCCCTACCAGCGCGACCGCCTCGTGCTGATCGTGCCCCGCGGCCATGCGCTGGACGGCCAGGGCCCGATCGCGTTCGAGCAGTCGCTGGCCTTCGACCATGTCGGCCTGCACAGCAACAGCTCCATCCACCTGGCCATGCGCAGCGCCGCCGTGGCGCTGGGCCACACCATCAAGCTGCGCATCCAGGTCACCGGGCTGGACGCCATGTGCCGCATGATCCACAACGGCCTGGGCATCGGCGTGATGCCGCTGCGCGCCTTCGAGCTCATGCACGGCGTGGGCGACCTGGCGCACGTGGACCTGAGCGACGCCTGGGCCGAGCGGCAGATCCGCATGGTGGCGCGCGACTTCTCGACCCTGCCCGTCACGGCGCGCTTGCTGGTCGAACACCTCTCCGGCCGCGCCGCGGACGCCGAACCCGAACCCCATCCCTTGGCAGCCCTTCCCCTGCGCGCTGCCGCCTGATTTCCGCCCCCACGAAAGAAGAGCCATGAGCATCACCACCAGCCAGACGGGTGCCCGCACCCTGTACGACAAGATCTGGGACGAGCACGTCGTCCACACCGAGGACGACGGCACCTCGGTGCTGTACATCGACCGCCACCTGGTGCACGAGGTCACCAGCCCGCAGGCTTTCGAAGGCATCCGCCAGGCCGGCCGCAAGGTCTGGCGCGTGAGCTCCATCGTGGCCACGGCCGACCACAACACGCCCACCACCAATTGGGAACAGGGCTACGACGGCATCGCCGACCCGATCAGCAAGGAACAGATCACCACGCTGGACGACAACATGCGCCAGTACGGCGCGGCGGCCTACTTCCCGTTTCTGTCCAAGCGCCAGGGCATCGTGCACGTGATCGGGCCGGAAAACGGCGCCACGCTGCCCGGCATGACGGTGGTCTGCGGCGACTCGCACACCTCCACGCACGGCGCATTCGGCGCGCTGGCGCACGGCATCGGCACCAGCGAGGTCGAGCACGTGATGGCCACGCAGACCCTGCTGGCCAAGAAGGCCAAGAACCTGCTCGTCAAGGTCGAAGGCAAGCTGGCCCCCGGCATCACGGCCAAGGACATCGTGCTGGCCATCATCGGCAAGATCGGCACGGCCGGCGGCACGGGCTACACCATCGAGTTCGCGGGCTCGGCCATCCGCAGCCTGAGCATGGAAGGCCGCATGACGGTCTGCAACATGGCGATCGAAGCCGGCGCGCGTGCCGGCTTGGTGGCCGTGGACGAGAAGACCATCGACTACGTGCGCGGTCGCCCGCTGGCGCCCACCGGCGTGGCGCTGGAACAAGCGATTGCCTACTGGCGCACGCTGCAGTCCGACCCGGGCGCCAAGTTCGACAGCGTGGTGGAGCTGGATGCCGCGCAGATCGTGCCGCAGGTGACCTGGGGCACCTCGCCCGAGATGGTGCTCGGCATCGACGCGCGCGTGCCAGACCCCGACAAGGAAAAGGACGCCAACAAGCGCGGCGCCATCGAACGCGCGCTGACGTACATGAACCTGCAACCCGGAAAGCCGCTGGCCGACATCACCATCGACAAGGTGTTCATCGGCTCGTGCACCAACAGCCGCATCGAGGACATGCGCGAGGCCGCGGCCGTGGTCAAGAAGCTGGGCCAGAAGGTCGCCAAGAACGTGAAGCTGGCCATGGTCGTGCCGGGCTCCGGCCTCGTGAAGGACCAGGCCGAGCGCGAAGGGCTGGACGTGATCTTCAAGGCCGCCGGCTTCGAGTGGCGCGAGCCGGGCTGCTCCATGTGCCTGGCCATGAACGCGGACCGGCTGGAGCCGGGCGAGCGCTGCGCCTCCACCAGCAACCGCAACTTCGAAGGCCGCCAGGGCGCCGGTGGCCGCACCCACCTCGTCAGCCCCGCCATGGCCGCCGCCGCCGCCGTGCACGGCCATTTCGTCGACATCCGCCAATTCGCCTGAGGACACCGCCATGCAGAAATTCACCGTGCACCAGGGCCTCGTGGCGCCCATGGACCGCGAGAACGTCGACACCGACGCCATCATCCCCAAGCAGTTTTTGAAGTCCATCAAGAAGACCGGCTTCGGCGAAAACCTGTTCGACGAGTGGCGCTACCTGGACCATGGCGAACCCGGCATGGACCCGGCCAGCCGCAAGCCCAACCCCGACTTCGTGCTGAACCAGCCGCGCTACGCGGGCGCCTCGGTGCTGCTGGCGCGCAAGAACTTCGGCTGCGGCTCCTCGCGCGAGCATGCGCCCTGGGCGCTGGACCAGTTCGGCTTTCGCGCCATCATCGCGCCCAGTTACGCCGACATCTTCTTCAACAACAGCTTCAAGAACGGCCTGTTGCCCATCGTGCTGCCCGAGGCCCAGGTGGCCCAGTTGTTCGACGAGTGCGCAGCTTTCCCGGGCTACCAGTTGACGGTCGACCTGGAGCGCCAGGTCATCGTGAAGCCACAGGGCGAAGAGCTGCCGTTCGAGGTGCAGGCGTTCCGCAAGTACTGTCTGCTGAACGGCTTCGACGACATCGGCCTCACGCTGCGCCATGCCGACAAGATCCGCGCCTTCGAGGCCCAGCGCCTGGCCGAAAAGCCCTGGCTGGCCAACACCATGCTGGCGTCCTGACCCCTTTCACCCTCCACTACAACGCTTATGAAAATCGCAGTTCTGCCGGGTGACGGCATCGGTACCGAAATCGTCGAGCAGGCCGTGCGCGTGCTGAAGGCGCTGGACCTCAAGTTCGAGCTGGAATCTGCCCTGGTCGGCGGCGCCGCCTACGACGCCCATGGCCACCCGCTGCCCGAGGCCACGCTCAAGCTCGCCAAGGACGCCGACGCCGTGCTGTTCGGCGCCGTCGGCGACTGGAAGTACGACACGCTGGACCGCCCGCTGCGCCCAGAGCAGGCCATCCTGGGCCTGCGCAAGAACCTGGGCCTGTTCGCCAACTTCCGGCCCGCCATCTGCTACGAGCAGCTCGTGGGTGCCTCCAGCCTCAAGCCCGAGCTGGTCGCGGGCCTGGACATCCTCATCATCCGCGAGCTGACCGGCGACATCTACTTCGGCCAGCCGCGTGGCCGCCGCGTGTCGCCCGACGGCCACTTCCCGGGCGCCGAGGAAGCCTTCGACACCATGCGCTACACGCGCCCGGAGATCGAGCGTATCGCCCGCGTGGCCTTCGAGGCGGCCCGCAAGCGCGACAAGCGCGTGACCAGCGTGGACAAGGCCAACGTGCTGGAGACCTTCCAGCTCTGGAAGGACGTGGTCACCGAGATCGGCAAGGAATACCCCGACGTGGCGCTGGACCACATGTACGTGGACAACGCCGCCATGCAACTCGTGAAGGCGCCCAAGAAGTTCGACGTGGTCGTGACCGGCAACATGTTCGGCGACATCCTGTCCGACGCCGCCGCCATGCTGACCGGCTCCATCGGCATGCTGCCGTCGGCCAGCCTGAACAGCAGCAACCAGGGCCTGTACGAGCCCAGCCACGGCAGCGCGCCCGACATCGCGGGCAAGGGCGTGGCCAACCCGCTGGCCACCATCCTGTCGGCCGCGATGATGCTGCGCTTCTCGCTGAACCAGGCCGAGGCCGCCGATCGCATCGAGGCCGCAGTGCAGAAGGTGCTGGCGCAAGGCCTGCGCACGCCGGACATCTACAGCGAAGGCACGACCAAGGTCGGCACGCGCGAGATGGGCGATGCGGTGCTGAACGCGCTGGCCTGACGCTCGCCGAGGCGCGAAAAGCTTGGCTACAATCGCGCCCCATGTTGGCCGCCCGCCCCCGCTTCCCACACACCACGCCGCTCGGCGTGGTTGCGCGCGCCGCCACCACCAAAACCACGACCACCATTCAGGGCTGATCCAGCCTGGTTCGTCGTGCGCCCTTCCTGGCCTCTGACGAGCCAGGCGAGCAGTCCGCAAAGCGCTGTTTGTTTTTTACGTTGAAAGGGCAATGTGATGAAGGTAGGTAATCTGGTCGGCCTCGTCGGCTGGCGCGGCATGGTCGGCTCGGTGCTGATCGATCGCATGCAGGCCGAGGGCGATTTCGAGCTCATCGAGCCGG
This sequence comes from Pseudorhodoferax sp. Leaf267, assembly GCF_001422405.1. GTDB lineage: Bacteria > Pseudomonadota > Gammaproteobacteria > Burkholderiales > Burkholderiaceae_C > Pseudorhodoferax. The sequence goes on along the minus strand of NZ_LMMV01000022.1, from coordinate 391,827 downwards.
TGTTCTTCTCCACCTCCAACGCGGGCGGCAAGGCCCCGGCGCAGGCCAGGAACGAAACCACGCTGAAGGATGCCTACGACATCGAGGCCCTGAAGCGCTGCGACATCATCGTCACCGCGCAAGGCGGCGACTACACCAGCGAAGTCTTCCCCAAGTTGCGTGCCGCGGGCTGGAACGGCCACTGGATCGACGCCGCCTCCACGCTGCGCATGAAGGACGACGCCGTCATCGTGCTCGACCCGGTGAACCTGCCCGTCATGCAGCGCGCCCTGGCCAAGGGCGGCAAGAACTGGATCGGCGGCAACTGCACGGTGAGCTGCATGCTGATGGGCGTGGGCGCGCTGTACAAGGCCGGCCTCGTGGAGTGGATGTCGACCATGACCTACCAGGCCGCGTCCGGCGGCGGCGCCCAGCACATGCGCGAGCTGCTGACGCAGTTCGGAAGCGTGTACGGCGAGGTCAAGTCGCTGCTGGACGACCCGAAGTCCGCCATCCTGGAGATCGACCGCAAGGTGCTGGCCAAGCAGAAGGCGCTCAGCGCGGACGAAACCGCCAACTTCGGCGTGCCGCTGGGCGGCAGCCTGATTCCCTGGATCGACAAGGACCTGGGCCTGGGCAAGTCGCAAGATGATGCCGAATGGGGCATGTCCAAGGAAGAGTGGAAGGGCGGCGCCGAGACCAACAAGATCCTGGGCCAGGGCCCCGGCTTCGACGCGCCCGGCATCCCCGTCGACGGTTTCTGCGTGCGCGTGGGCGCCATGCGCTGCCACAGCCAGGCGCTGACGTTCAAGCTCAAGAAGAACGTGCCGCTGGCCGACATCGAAGCCATGCTGGCGCAGGACAACGACTGGGTGCGCGTGGTGCCGAACACGCGCGAGGACACGCTCAAGGGCCTGACGCCCGTGGCCGTGACCGGCACGCTGCAGATCCCCGTGGGCCGCATCCGCAAGCTGGCCATGGGGCCGGAATACGTCGGCGCCTTCACGATCGGCGACCAGCTGCTGTGGGGCGCGGCCGAGCCGCTGCGCCGTACGCTGCGCGTGCTGCTGCAAGGCTGAGCACGACCCGGGCCGCGCACGCCCTGGTGGGCGTGGCCCGCGCATTGCCGAAGGGCAACAGCGGACTTGGCAGCCCATCCCCGCCACGGGGGTGCGGGAGTTACACCTGGCCTCAGCTTGTCAGCGTAAGCCATTGCTGCTACCGTCCTTTTTCCACATTGAGGATCTTTCCCCGGCTGCATGATGAACCCCAGAACCCCTGTTGAACGAGCCGCCGACGCGCTACTGGTGAAGGAGGCTTTGCAGGGTTGGAGGGCCACGGCTGTAGCCGCTGCAGTCATGGCCGTGCTGTGTGCGTCGGCACCACCGGCCCACGCCTTGTCGCTGGGGCGCATCACGGTGTTGTCGGCCCTGGGTGAACCGCTGCTGGCCGAGATCGATCTGCCCGACATCAGCGCCGAGGAATCGGCCACGCTGCAGGCATCGATCGCGGCCCCTGAGGCCTTTCGCGCCTCGGGCCTGGAATACAACAGCGCGCTGCAAGGCGTGCGCATCACCCAGCAGCGGCGCGCAGACGGACGCCCGGTGCTGCGCCTCACCAGCGAGCAGCCGGCCAACGTGCCCTTCGTCGATGTGATCCTGCAGGTGAACTGGGCCTCGGGCCGCGTCGTACGCGACTACACCATCCTGCTCGACCCGCCAGCCCAGCGCCAGGCGCCAGCGGCCACGGCGACCGCGCCGCAGGTGTCGCCACCACCCGCAGCGGCTGCGCCATCCGCTGCTGCGCCGCAAGCGCAGCCGTCCGCTCCGCCACCGCCGGCCGCCGCGGCGCCTGCGCCCGCTCCGGCGCGGCCGGCCACGCCCGCCGCAGCACCCGCACGCCCCACTGCGATTGCGCCCGCTGGCACGGGGCCGGTCACCGTGCGGCCGGGCGACACGGCCGGCCGCATCGCCGCCGCCAACAAAGCCCCCAGCATTTCGCTGGACCAGATGCTGGTCGCGATGCTGCGCAGCAATCCGGACGCCTTCATCCAGGGCAACGTCAACCGCCTGCGCTCCGGCTCCGTGCTGAGCATGCCGACGCCCGAGCAGGCGGCCAGCGTGCCGGCGCCCGAGGCCTCGCGCCTGGTCACTGCACAGAGCCGTGACTTCAATGCGTTCCGCGGCCGGCTGGCCGCCAATGTGCCCCCGGTGCAGACCGAGGGCGCCGACCGCTCGGCCAGCGGACGGGTCCAGACCCAGGTGGACGAGAACCGCGCCGCCGCCGGCGCCCCGGACAAGCTGACGCTGTCCAAGGGTGGCCTGCAGGCCCGCGCGACCGAGGAGCGCATCGCGCGCGAGAAGGCCACTGCGCAGGCCGACGAACGTGTGGCCGAACTGTCGCGCAACATCAGCGACCTGAACCGCCTGGGCGTGGCCGTGCCGGCCTCGGCGCCGGGCGCCAGCCCGCCGCCCGCGAACACGGCATCGGCCGCCGAGCCCGCCAGCAGCCCCGCGCCTGCCGCACCGCCGCCCACGGCAACGGCCAGCGCACCGACCGCGCCGGCGTCCGCCGATGCAGTCGTGACCGATGCCCCGCGTCCAGCGGACCAACCCGCGACCTGGCTCGGCGCTCTGCTGGCCAACCGCACGGTGCTGGCGGCCGCCGCAATCTTGCTCGCGCTGCTGGCGGCGCTCGGCCTGTACCGCGCACGCCAACGCCGCAGGGCCGAGGCCGACGACGCCATCCTGACCAATCGTTCGCAACCCGACTCGTTTTTCGGCAGCAGCGGCGGCCAGCGCGTCGACACGGCCGACGCACTGACCCCGGCCAGTGCGCTGGCAGCCCATGCGTCTGGCCCGCTCGATGCCGCAGGCGATGTGGACCCGATCGCCGAGGCTGACGTCTACCTGGCGTATGGGCGCGACCTGCAGGCCGAAGAGATCCTGAACGAGGCGCTGCGCACCGACCCCACGCGCGTTGCCATCCACGCGAAGCTGGCCGAGATCCATGCCAAGCGCCGCGACAGCACCGCCTTCCTGGCCGTGGCCGCGCAGGCGCATGCCGTCACAGCCGGCGCCGGTCCGCAGTGGGCCCAGATCGCCACTCTGGGCGAAGCGCTGGTGCCCGGCGACCCGCTGTGGGCCGCGCCGTCCGATCCGTCGCCGGCCGGCACGGCCGCCCTCGTGGGCGCAGGCCTGGCAGGTGCTGCGGTGGCTCGCGCGCAGACTACGCCTGCAGACGCAGCGCCCCAGCCCCCGGCAGCGCCAGCCACCACGCAGGACGACCCCGACTTCGACCTGGACCTGAACCTGGATTTCGACATCGACAAGCCGCCCGTGGCCGGCACGCCTATGCCGTCCACCCCACAGGCGCGTGCGGACCTCGATGACGCAGACCTGGATGCCGATCTTGCCGGCACCGACGTCGACGTCGACGCACTCGACCTAGACCTGGAGCTGGACCCGCAGGCCAGGCCCGCAGCGCAGGGCGCAGCCCCGGCCAACCCGGCGCCCGAGCCACCGGGCTTCGATCTCGGCTCCCTGAACCTGGACCTCGGCGACGACGGCACGGCCGACGCACCCGCGGCGCCGGCCGCCGAAGCGTCCGGCGATGACCCGTTGGCGACCAAGCTGGCGCTGGCCGAGGAGTTCCATGCCATCGGCGACGTGGATGGGGCGCGCGCCTTGACCGAAGAAGTGCTGGCCGAGGCCACCGGCCCGTTGCGGGCCCAGGCGCAGCGCTTTCTGGACACGCTGGGCTGAACGCCCCCACGGACCGCGTCGTCGCACAAGGAGCACAGGTGCGTTGGGCACTAGGAGTCAGCTATGCCGGCCAGGCGTACGAGGGCTGGCAGAGCCAGGCCTCGGGCAAGACCGTGCAGGACAAGCTCGAAGCGGCACTGGGCCTGCTCGCCCAGGAGCGCGTGTCCACCATCTGTGCCGGCCGCACGGACGCCGGCGTCCACGGGCTGATGCAGGTCGTGCACTTCGATACGGCGCGTGCGCGTGAAGCCACAGCCTGGGTGCGGGGTACGAACGCCCACCTGCCCGGCGACATCGCCGTGCAATGGGCCTGCCCCGTTCCCGACCAATTCCACGCACGCGGCAGTGCCATCGCCCGGCGCTATGCCTACGTGCTGCTGGAATCGCCGGTCCGGCCCAGCGTGGAGCGCGGGCGCACCGGCTGGGCGTTCCGCCCGCTGGACGAGGCGGCGATGCTGGCCGCCGCGCAGCTGGTGTTGGGCGAGCACGACTTCACATCGTTCCGTGCCGCGCAATGCCAGGCCAAGAGCCCCGTCAAGACCTTGCACCGCGTGGACATCCACCGTCGCGGCGCCTACTGGCGCTTCGAGTTCGAGGCCAATGCCTTCCTGCACCACATGATCCGCAACCTCATGGGTTGCCTGCTGGTGGTCGGGCGGGGCGATCAGCCCGCGTCCTGGATGGCCGAGGTGCTGGCCGCGCGCGACCGCAAGGTGGCCGCGCCGACCTTCTCGCCCGACGGGCTGTACTTCCTGGGGCCGCGCTACGAAGACCACTGGGGCCTGCCCGACCGCACGGCTGCCTATGATTGGCTGCCATGAACACTGCTCTACGAACGCGCATCAAGATCTGCGGCATCACCCGCGAGCAGGACCTGGACGCCGCCGTAGGCGCGGGCGCCGATGCGGTCGGCTTCGTGCTGTACGCCAAGAGCCCGCGCTACGTGACGCCGCAGCGCGCCGCCGCGCTGGCCCGCCGCCTGCCGCCCTTCGTCACGCCAGTCCTGCTCTTCGTGAATGCCACCACCGAAGACGTCATCGCAGCCTGCGACCAGGTGCCAGGCGCCATCGTGCAGTTCCACGGCGACGAGACGCCCGCGCAGTGCCTCGCTGCGACGACGCACCCGGCCCGGCCCTTCCTGCGCGCCGCGCGCATCCCCCTCGCGCCCGCGGCCGAATTCGACTTGGTAAGATTCGCCGCCGACTTCTCCCAAGCCCAAGCCATCCTGCTCGACGCCCATGTCGAGGGATACGGCGGCGGCGGCAAGGCATTCAATTGGTCACTGCTTCCACCAAACGTCGACTCTCACCTCGTCTTGAGTGGTGGACTCACGCCTGCAAACGTGACCGATGGCATCTTGCAAGTGCGGCCGCGCGCCCTGTCGCTGGCCGTTGATGTGAGCTCCGGCGTCGAGGTCTCCAAGGGGATCAAGGACGCCGACAAGATCAATCGCTTCGTGGCGGCCGTGCGTGCCGCCGACGAACACCTTGCAAAGATTCAACATGTCCACCCTTTATCAGCAGCCTGACGCTTCAGGCCATTTCGGCATCTACGGCGGCAGCTTCGTCTCCGAGACGCTCACCCATGCGATCGAAGAGCTGAAGCACGCTTACGCGCGCTACCAGCACGACCCGGCGTTCATCGCCGAGTTCGAGAGCGAACTGGCCCACTTCGTTGGCCGGCCCTCGCCGATCTACCACGCCGCGCGCAGCAGCCAGGAGCATGGCGGCGCGCAGATCTTCCTCAAGCGCGAAGACCTCAACCACACCGGCGCGCACAAGATCAACAACGTGATCGGCCAGGCCATGTTGGCCAAGCGCATGGGCAAGCCACGCATCATCGCGGAGACCGGCGCCGGCCAGCACGGTGTGGCCACGGCCACCATCTGCGCCCGCTACGGCCTGGAATGCGTGGTCTACATGGGCAGCGAGGACGTCAAGCGCCAGAGCCCCAACGTGTTCCGCATGAAGCTGCTGGGCGCCACCGTGGTGCCCGTGGAAAGCGGCAGCAAGACGCTGAAGGACGCACTGAACGAGGCCATGCGCGACTGGGTGGCCAACGTGGACAACACCTTCTACATCATCGGCACCGTGGCCGGGCCGCACCCCTACCCCATGATGGTGCGTGACTTCCAGAGCGTGATCGGCAACGAATGCCTGGTGCAGATGCCCGAGATGCTGGCCGCGGCGGGCTGCAAGAGCGAGCAGCCCGATGCCGTGCTGGCCTGCGTGGGCGGCGGCAGCAATGCCATCGGCATCTTCTACCCCTACATCAAGCACGCGGGCACTCGGCTGTTCGGCGTGGAAGCCACGGGCGAGGGCCTGGAGAGCGGCAAGCACGCTGCCTCGCTGCAGCGCGGCAGTGCCGGCGTGCTGCATGGCAACCGCACCTACCTGCTGCAGGACGAGAACGGCCAGGTGACGGAGACGCACAGCATCAGCGCCGGGCTGGACTACCCCGGCGTCGGCCCCGAGCATGCATTCCTCAAGGACATCGGCCGCGCCGAATACGTGGGTGCCACCGACGCCGAGGCGCTGGATGCGTTCCACTACCTGTGCCGCACCGAGGGCATCATCCCCGCGCTCGAATCAGCTCACGCGTTTGCTTACGCGCGCAAGCTGGCGCCGACCATGCGGCCGGACCAGAGCATCCTGGTGAACCTCTCGGGCCGTGGCGACAAGGACATCGGCACCGTGGCCGATCTGTCGGGCGAGGATTTCTATGACCGACCATCCATGCGCGGCCACGCCGTGAAAGGGGGCCGGGCATGAACCGCATCGCCACCACCTTTGACAAGCTCAAGGCCGCGAACCGCAAGGCGCTGATCCCATACGTGACCGCCGGCTTCCCTTACGCCGACGTCACGCCAGAACTCATGCACGCCATGGTGGAGGCCGGCGCCGACGTGATCGAGCTCGGCGTGCCCTTTTCCGACCCGATGGCTGACGGCCCGGTGATCCAGAAAGCGGGCGACAAGGCCCTGGCCATGGGCGTCGGCACGGCCCAGGTGCTGGAGATGGTGAAGGCCTTCCGCAGCCGCGACAGCCAGACCCCGGTCGTGCTGATGGGCTATGCCAACCCGGTCGAGCGCTATGACCAGCGCCATGGCGAACACAGCTTCGTGCGCGACGCGGCTGCGGCCGGTGTGGACGGCGTGCTCGTCGTGGACTACCCGCCCGAGGAATGCGTGGAATTCGCGGCCAAGCTGCGCGAGAACGGCATGGACCTGATCTTCCTGCTGGCACCCACCTCCACCGAGGAACGCATGCGCCAGGTGGCCAAGGTCGCCAGCGGCTACGTCTACTACGTGTCGCTCAAGGGCGTGACCGGCGCCGGCACGCTGGACACGGCCGCCGTCGAGGCCATGCTGCCGCGCATCCGCGCGCACGTGAGCCTGCCCGTGGGCGTGGGCTTCGGCATCCGCGACGCGGCCTCGGCCCAGGCCGTGGGCCGGGTCGCCGACGCGGTGGTCATCGGCAGCCGGATCATCCAGCTGATCGAAGACCAGCCACGCGACCAGGTGGCCCCCGTGGCCGCATCCTTCCTGCGGGAGATCCGCCAGGCCCTCGGCGCATAATCGCCACCCCCCAGACCTCTTGGAGTTGCAACACCCATGTCCTGGCTCGAAAAACTGCTCCCCGCCAAGATCCAGCCCAGCGACCCGGCCGACCGCCGGCAGGTGCCCGAGGGGCTCTGGATCAAATGCCCCAGCTGCGAGACCGTGCTCTACAAGACCGATCTCGAGAAGAACCTGAACGTCTGCCCGACCTGCGGCCACCACCACCGCATCGGCGCGCGGGCCCGGCTCGACGGCTTCCTGGACCCGGAGGGCCGCTACGAGATCGGCCAGGAAGTCATCCCGGTCGACCCGCTGAAGTTCAAGGACAGCCGCAAGTACCCCGAGCGGCTCAAGGAAGCGCTGGAGAACACCAACGAGACCGACGCACTGGTGGTCATGGGCGGCGCCGTGCACGGGCTCAATGTCGTCGTCGCCTGCTTCGAGTTCGAATTCATGGGCGGCAGCATGGGCAGCGTGGTCGGCGAGCGCTTCGTGCGTGGCGTGCACGCGGCCATCGAGCAGAAGGTGCCCTTCATCTGCTTCACGGCCACGGGCGGTGCGCGCATGCAGGAAGGCCTGCTGAGCCTAATGCAGATGGCCAAGACCAATGCCTCCCTGACGCGCCTGGCCAAGAAGGGCCTGCCCTACATCAGCGTGCTGACCGACCCGACCATGGGCGGCGTGAGCGCGGGCTTCGCGTTCGTGGGTGATGTGGTGATCGCCGAGCCCAAGGCGCTGATCGGCTTCGCCGGCCCGCGCGTCATCGAGTCCACCGTGCGCGTGACGCTGCCCGAGGGCTTCCAGCGCGCCGAGTTCCTGCAGCAAAAAGGCGCGATCGACCTGATCTGCAACCGCAAGGACCTGCGCCGCACCATCGCCAGCACGCTTGCCATGCTGCAGCGCCAGCCGGCCGACGCAGTGAGCTAGAGCACCATGCCGCCCAGCACGCCGCGCAAGGCGTGCTGCAGCACGATGCCGGCGATCTGCAGCAGCACCAGCAGCACCAGCGGCGTGAGGTCCATACCGCCCACCATGGGCACGATGCGGCGCAGCGGCCGCAGCACCGGCGCCACCAGGCGGTTCAGCACATCGGCCAGCGGCGACCGCGCCTGCACCCAGGACAGGATGGCGTAGACGATCACCAGCGCCGTCAGCCCGTAGATCACAAGGCCGATCACACCGAACACGGCCATGACGGGCACCCCGATCAGGGCGCCGCCGGTCATCAGCCACAAGATGCCGTATTGCGCCAGTTTCAGCAGCAAGGTGCCGACCAGGCTGGCCAGGTCCCAGCGGCCGACGGGCGGGATCACTTTGCGCAGCGGCAACACCAGCCAGTCCGTGAGTGCGAACACGAGGTTGCCGATGGGGTTGCCAAAGGGAATGCGCTGCTGTTGCATGTACAGGCGCAACAGGCAGGCGCTGCCCAGCAGACCGGCTGCAACTTCCAGCAAAAGAGCGACGATTTGGTACAGCATGCGAGCGGTCGGAAAGGGCATGGGATGATAGCGGCTGGCCCACCCCCCAGATCGAACGTCTTGACCCGCCCGCCCCTGCCGCTGTTCCCACTGTCCACCGTGCTATACCCGGGCGGCCTGCTGCCGCTGCGCATCTTCGAGGTCCGCTACCTGGACATGATCGGCCAGTGCCACCGCAATGGCACGCCGTTCGGCGTGGTGGCGCTGCAGCAGGGCCGCGAGGTGCGCCGGGCCGGTGCGGCGGTCGAGAAGTTCCACGCCGTGGGCACGCTGGCCCGCATCGTGCAGTACGAGGCCACGCAGCCCGGCCTGCTGACCATTGCCTGCGAGGGCGCGCAACGCTTTCGCATCCAGGACCACCGCCAGCTGCCGCACGGCCTGTGGACCGCCGACACCGAGCTGCTGCCGGGCGACCAGGCGGTGGCGATCCCCGAGGACCTGCAGCATGTCGGCGACGCGCTGGAGCATCTGCTGCAGGGCTTCGCCGAGCAAGGCCTGCCCGAGGCGCAATGGCCCGTGGCCAAGCCCTGGCAGCGCGACGACTGCGGCTGGCTGGCCAACCGCTGGTGCGAGCTGCTGCCCCTGCCGCTGCCGCTCAAGCAGCAGATGATGGAGCTGGACAACCCGCTGGTCCGGCTGGAGCTGGTCGGCGACCTGCTGGCCCAGCACTCCATCGACGGCACCGCCGGCTGAAGTCCCGGCGCCGATGCACGTCCCCCGCGCCACACCCAACATCCTCGCCTGGCCGCGCTCCGTCAAGCGCCTGGTCGTGGTCGTCATCGACGTGCTGCTGTCGCTGGCCGCCATGTGGCTGGCCTTCACGCTGCGCCTGGACCAGCTGCACTGGCCGCAGGACGCGCAATGGGCCATCTACGCCATCGGGCCGCTGCTCTCGGTCCCGGTGTTTGTGCGCTTCGGCCTGTACCGCGCGATCTTTCGCTACACCGGCCTGGCGGCGCTGAGCACGACGGCCCGGGCCACGGCGGTGTATGGGCTGATGCTGCTGGCGGCGCTGTTCGTCATGCAAAAGGCCGGCCTGTCGGTCGTGCCGCGCAGCCTGGGCATCCTGCAGCCGCTGATCTTCCTGATGCTGGTGGTCACGAGCCGCGCCACGGCACGCTCGTGGCTCGACGGCCTGGCGCGCCGCGGCCACCGCAGCAACATGCGCCTGTTGATCTATGGCGCCGGCACGGCCGGTGCCCAGACAGCCGCCGCGCTGGCCAGCGCGCGCCAGCCCTATGCCTTGCTGGGCTTCGTCGACGACGACCCGGGCAAGGCCGGCCGCAGCATCAACGGCACCAAGGTCTACGCGCCGCGCGAACTCGCCGCCCTGGTGCCACGCCTGCGCATCACCGACATCCTGCTCGCCCTGCCCAGCGCCACGCGCGAGCGGCGCAACCAGATCATCCAGCGGCTGCAGCCCCTGGGCGCCCGCGTGCGCACCCTGCCTGGCCTGTCCGACCTGGCCAGCGGCCGCGTCAGCGTGCAGGACATCCGCGAGCTGGACATCGAAGACCTGCTGGGCCGCGAACCCGTACCGCCCCGGCCCGAGCTGCTGGCGCGCAACCTGGCCGGGCGCACGGTGCTGGTGACGGGCGCGGGCGGCAGCATCGGCAGCGAGCTGTGCCGACAGATCGTGCGCGAGCAGCCGCAGACCCTGGTGCTGCTGGACCACAGCGAATTCGCGCTCTACAGCATCCACGAGGAGCTGCGCGCCCTGTGCCAGATGCAGGGTCGGCAGGTCGCGCTGGTGCCCGTGCTGGGCAGCGTGGTGCACTACGCGCGGCTCGCCACGCTGTGCCGCACCTGGCGCCCCAGCACGATCTACCATGCCGCCGCCTACAAGCATGTGCCGCTGGTGGAAGACAACGCGGCCGAAGGCGTGATGAACAACGTGCTGGGCACGCTGAACCTGGCGCGTGCCGCCATGGCCAGCGGCGCCGCGCATTTCGTGCTGGTCTCCACCGACAAGGCCGTGCGGCCGACCAACGTGATGGGCGCCAGCAAGCGCGTGGCCGAGCTGATCCTGCAGGCGCTGGCGGCCAGCCCCGTGGTCGCGTTCGACCCGCTGGCCGATGCCGGCGCCGTGGTACTGGACAACGCCACGCAGTTCTCGATGGTGCGCTTCGGCAATGTGCTGGGCTCCAGCGGCAGCGTGGTGCCGCTGTTCCGGCGGCAGCTGGCGGCAGGCGGGCCCCTCACCGTGACACACGCCGAGGTGACGCGCTACTTCATGACCATCACCGAGGCCGCACAGCTGGTGCTGCAGGCCGGCGCCATGGCGCGTGGTGGTGATGTGTTCGTGCTGGAGATGGGCCAGCCCGTGAGGATCCTGGACCTGGCGCTGCGCATGGTCGATCTGTCCGGCCTGACCGTGCGCGATGCGGCGCATCCGGACGGGGAGATCGCCATCACCATCACCGGGCTGCGCCCTGGCGAGAAACTGTACGAGGAACTGCTGATTGGCGATAACCCGGAGCCCACCGAGCATCCGCGCATCCTGCGCGCGCGGGAAGAGCACCTGACCTGGCCAGCGCTGAAGGCCCCTCTGCAGGCACTGACGGACGCTGCGCGGCATGGAGCGAGTGCCAGGATGCTCACGCTACTGCAGGAGCTGGTGCCAGGGTTCGCGGGTTCTGCGGAGAGACCGCTGCCCTGACCCAGAACATTCTCCTGGTGTACGGTGCGCGGCCCGGGGTCCTCGAGACGGAGCGCCGGTGGATTATCGATAGCGACTTCATCGCAGCCAGGCCCGGACCACCTTGCCCGCGGCGACCATGACGCCCAGCAACCGGCCCGGCCTGGGCCGCGCCAGGAAGCTGGTCCACATGTAGCCGGCCACTTCGGCATAGCCCCGCACGGTGCCGCTGGCCTGCTGCGGCGATGTGCGGTAGTCGATCATCGGGAACGAGGAGGTCACCACACGAATGTCCGGTTCCTCCGCCATGCGCAGCCACAGTTCGTAGTCTTCACTGTGCAGGCCGCCGGCGTACCCACGCATGCGCAGCAGGCAATCCCGCCGGATCGCGACCGCCGGGTGCACGAACGGGTTCTTCCAGTTCAAGGCGCGTCGCCAGTCCCCACCGACGTCCAGATGGCCGATGACCTCGCCCGTCACCGAGATACGTCTGCAGGAACCGGCCACGAGATCGGCGTCCGGGTGCTGCGCGAGAATTTCCCGCGTTCGCTGTAGACGTTCCGGGTGACAGAGATCGTCTGCGTCGAAGCGCACCAAATACTGCCCGCGCGCCAGTTGCGCCCCCACATTCAGATTGAAGCCGAGCTGCCGAATCGCCGTGCGGTGCAGCACGATGCGCGGATCGCCGAGCGCTTGCAGCCGCGCAGGCAGGCTATCGGGGCAGCCGTTGAGCACGATCAGCAACTCGAAGTTCGCGTCCGTCTGTTGCAGCACGCTCTGCACGGCCGGCATCACAAAGTCATCGTCGCGGTGCGCGCACATCAAAACGGTGAACAGCACGCTCTTGCCTCCTCGTCGCAGATCTGCATCAGGCACGTTGCCGGTCGGCATCCCGGCACCGCGCATAGAAGTTGAGGCTGGCCTGCACGCAGGCTGCCACGCCGAACCGATGGGGCGCATCGGTTTGGGCGGCCTGCGACATGCCGTGCCAACGGCCAGCGTCGCACAGCAGCGTCTCGATGGCGTCCGACGTGGCCCGCGCGTCGCCAGGCGCAACGTTGAGCCCGTCGACGCCGTGGCGCACGATCTCGGGCCCGCACGCGGCCGTCGATCCGATGGCAGGCGTGCCACACATGGCCGCCTCCAGCCAGCCATTGCCGCAGGATTCGTAGTGGCTAGGCATGGCAAACACGGCGCTCGCGCGCATGTACCGGGCCACTTCCCGCTGCGACCCGAACGGAACGAACGCCAGCCTGTGTCCGGCCCCTGGTGCCAAGGCACGCAGCTGGGCTTGGGTGTACTCGGCCTCGTAGCCCATCAGCACGAGGCGGAAATCCACGCCCCGCTGCATGGCCAGGTGCGCACCCTGCACCAGTGTGCGAATGCCCTTGCGCTCCCGGAAGGCGCCGCTGAAGAACACCTGGCGCTGCCGCGCCTCCGATGCGGGCGGTGGCGCGAATAACCGCGAATCCACAGGGTTGTGGACCACGCCTTCAACTTGCGGCACCCACGGGAAGTACGCCTTCCATTCCTCCAGGAAGGTGCGCGACACGCCGACCCAGAACGGAATCCGGTGCAAGGTCCGGCGTTCGAAATGTTCCCAGCTGGGCTGCGCGATCCAGTGAGTCTTGATCAGGCCATGCACGCGGTGGCTCAGAGTGGTGCCATGCAGCTTCACGATGTCGGTCGCCCCGGGCGTCGGCACATGGAACAGACCTTGAAAGTCTGGCCACTCGACCGCGTCGATCGCATGGCGCCGGCACAGGGCTGCCAAGCGCGCATGCAGGAACCGCCGCGCCAACAAGACGCGGCGAATGGCGGCACCCATCGGAAAGGCGAGGCGGTAGACGATCACGCCTTCGTCTTCTTCGACCGCCTCGTGCTCATATAAGCCCACCACGATCGCCACATGCCCGGCCGCAACCAGGCCCCTGGCTAGCGCGCGCACCGCCGGCCCGATGCCGCCACCTTGGGCGGGTGGATATTCATTGCAGATGAAGGCTATGTTCATGTTCGCGTGCCATGCCGGAGCAGGCCAGCAACCAAGCCGGCCAGCGCGGCATACGCGAGCACCTGCGCCGCGGACATTCTGACGGCGGCCGAATCGACCAGCGGCAATGCGACATATGCCAGCAGCAGGCTCGCGCACCACCACGCGTTGAGCAGGGGCGAACTCCAGCGGCGCCCCTTCGCGATCAGCGTCTGGCCCGCAAACGCGGCCAGCAGTGCCAGGGGCACGGAGGCCAGTGCAAGGCGCACCACGCTGTCGATCTCGGGAGTGGTCGCCTGCGCACTGAAAATGCGGAACACGAGGCCCGGCCACGCCATGCAGGGCAGCAGCACCAACGCGGCGCACCACAAGGTGACCGGGGCCGCCCGCGACCGGCGCCCGCCTGCGCGGGCCCGCAGATGCAGGGGCAGAACCAGGGACGCCGGCAGCATGAGCAAGTTGCGGACCTGATTGCCGATGCCGTACACGGCGGCGGCCGATGCGCCACCGAGCACGCCCACTACATAAACCGAAACGAACAGGGCGGGATTCACCATCGCATTGCCGAGCGCCAATGGCAAGACACGCCCGAACACCGCGCCCATGCGGGCTTGCCAGGCGGCTCGCAGATCGGCGCCGGACAGTCCGGCGGACAGCATAGCCCCGGCACCCAGCACCGCGCCCGCGATGGCGACCCCGGCCCACAGATGCGGGCCGCACACGAACGGCGCGGGCAGCGCGACGGCCGCCATGCCCACCGCCACGAGGCGCCGCAGCCGCGCAGCATCGCCCTCGACCAACAACCATGCCGAGACCAGCAGGTAGACCGCGCCGCCCGTGGCATAGAGCCACACGCTGGCCAGCGCCCCCGGGCCGAGCACCACCCAGGCCGCCGGCAGCGCCCCGCTGGCAAGCAGCAGGTGCACGAGGCCGAACGCCAGTGCGGTGGCCATCGTGGCGAGCTTCACGGCCTCCAGGAAATGGCGGCGCCGCGGCGCGTCTGGCGCACTGCCGTCGGCGATCAGGTGCTGCGCCAGCGCCATGCCCACGGGCCCTTGGACCGCCAGCGCCAGCGTCTGCGCGATGAACCACTCGCCCATGCGTTCCAGCGAGTGACCCTGGCCGATCATCACCGTGAGTGCCAAGGCGCTCAGCCGCTGCAGCACGCTGCTGGCCATGTGCATCGCCGAGGCCGACTGGACAGCCGTCAGCATGCCCGCGTCGCGTCGGCAGCCCGGCGGCCGGTTGCCAGCATTTGGGCATACAGGTCCAGCGTCTCGCCCACGATGCGCGTACGAGCAAACCGCGCCAGCACGCGCGTGCGCGCCTCGGCACCCAGGCTGGCGCGCAGCGATGGGCTCTGCACCAGCGTCTGGATGGCCTCGGCCAGGGAATGCGCGTCGCGCGGCGGCACCAGCAAGCCCGTGCGGTCGCGTTCCACCGCTTCGCGGCAGCCCGTCACGTCTGTGGCCACCACAGGCAGGCCGCAGGCCATGGCCTCCAGCAGGAACTTGGGCAGGCCCTCCCGGTACGACGGCAGGCATGCAATGTGGCATTGGCTCAGCACCTGCTCCATCCGATCGCGATGCCCGCACCACCTCACCACACCCTCGCGCTGCCAGGCCTGCAACTGCGTAGTCGTCAACGACGAGGGGTTCGCCGGGTCGGGCGCGCCGACCAGCCAGCAGCACACATCGATGCCACGCGCTCGCAGCAACCCGGCAGCTTCCACGAACTCCACGACGCCCTTGTCACGCAGCATGCGCGCCGCGAGCACGACGATGGGCGTGCCAGCGGGCGGTGCCACCGGGGCGAAGACTTCGGTATCGACGCCGGCACCGCGAATCAGCACCGCGTCCGGCTGGCCCACGCTGCCAGAACGGACGCTGGCAGCCAGGTCTTCTTCGTTCTCGAACACCACCTTGCTACCCGGCGGGTTCAGCAGCGCCTGCAGCGCGCGCCGCACCAGCGCACGCAGCAAGCGGCCACGGCTTCCCTGCGCGGTGAACACATAGCCCATGCCAACCGGCGCATTGACAACGGCACGTGACCCGAGCCAGCGGGCCACTAGGCTGCCGTACAGGATAGGCTTCAACGCGATGTGGTGCACCAGGTCGGGCCGCTCTGCCCGGTAGACGCGCCAAACCTGGCGCAACACCCCGAGTTCGCGCAGTGGGTTCGTGCCGCCGCGTTCCATGTGCAGCTGGATCAATCGAAATCCCGCGTTGCGCAGCAGGCCCTCATGCTCGCGCAAGCGCGTCAACACCACGACCTCGTAGCCAGCCTGCTGAGCGGCCTTGGCGCGGTCCAGAAAATGCGAGCAGAAGAACCAGTCCTCGGAGATGAAATACAGCAGTTTGGGCATCGGGGCGGTCACGGCGCCGCACGCACCATCGCGCCGACAAACCAGTGCTCTACCATTGTGCGCGCTGTGCGCCGCACCCCTTCATGCCAGACCATTCCACGATGCGCTATTTCGTCACCGGTGGCCACGGCTTCGTGGGGCAGGCCGCGGTGCGGGCACTGGCTGCGCGCCATCAACCCATGCACCTGGCGCTGCGCCGGCCCTGGGGTCGGCCATTGCCAGCCCACACACGCGAGGTGGCGTGGGCGCTGAACGCGCAGGCCAATGTCTCGGCCGCACTGCGCGGCTGCGACGCCGTGCTCCACCTGGCGGCACGTGTGCATGTCATGCAAGATGACTCCGCATCGCCGCTGGCAGCGTTCCGCGCGGCCAACACGGCCGGCGCCCTGCAGTTGGCTCGGCAGGCCGCCGCCTCCGGTGTGCAGCGCTTCGTGTTTGTGAGCACGATCAAGGTCCATGGTGAGGCCAGCGCGCCGGGCCAAGCCTTCACCGCGGACATCTCGCCACAGCCGGTAGACCACTATGCTACCAGCAAGGCCGAGGCTGAGCAAGGCTTGCGCGAAGTCGCCGAGACCACCGGCATGCAGGTCGTCATCATCCGCCCCCCCCTGGTCTACGGCCCCGGCGTCAAAGCCAACTTCGCCGCCCTGATGCGCGCCGTCGCGCGCGGCTGGCCGTTGCCGCTGGGAAGCATCCACAACCGCCGCAGCCTGGTCGGCATCGACAACCTGGTCGACCTGCTGCTGCTGTGCCTGGAGCATCCGGCCGCGGCGAACCAGACCTTTCTGGTCAGCGATGGCGAAGACCTCTCCACGCCAGACCTGCTGCGCCGCATGGGCCGCGCCATGGGCAAGCCGGCGCGGCTATGGCCCTTGCCTGTGCCGCTGCTGGAGGCCAGCGCGGCGCTGCTGGGCCGCCGCGCTGCCGCCGAACGCCTGTGCGGCAACCTGCAGGTCGACATCACCAAAACCCGCACGCTGCTGGGCTGGCAGCCCCCGGTCAGCGTGGACGAAGGCCTGCGCCGCGCCGCGCAGGGCATGGCGCCATGAAGCGCCTGCTTGACCTCACACTGGCGCTGGCATTGCTGGCGCTGCTGGCCATGCCGCTGCTGGCCGTCGCCACGCTGGTGCGCCTGACCTCGCCCGGCCCGGCGCTTTACTGGTCCGACCGCGTCGGCCGGCACAACAGGATCTTCCGCATGCCCAAGTTCCGCAGCATGCGCACCGACACGCCGGCCGTGGCCACGCATCTGCTGGACCAACCGGCGCAGTACCTGACGCCCATCGGCAGCTTCCTGCGCCGCAGCAGCCTGGACGAGTTGCCGCAGCTGTGGAGCATCCTCAAGGGCGACATGAGCTTCGTCGGCCCGCGCCCGGCCCTGTTCAACCAGGACGACCTGATCGCGCTGCGCACGCAGCATGGTGTGGACGCGCTGCTGCCCGGCCTGACCGGCTGGGCCCAGGTCAACGGCCGCGACGAGCTGCCGATCCCGGCCAAGGTGGCGCTGGACCATTGGTACCTGCAGCACCGCAGCCTGGCGCTGGACCTGCGCATCCTGTGGCGCACGGCGCACAAGGTGCTGGCGCGCGAGGGCGTCGCGCACTGAGCCTTCTAAAATGCGCGGTTCGCCGCAGGCAGCCCGCCCGCGCGCCCATTGCCATTGCTTCATGTCCGAACCCACCCCTTCGCCCGCTCCCCTCGACGACAACCAGCTGATCGCCGAGCGGCGCGAGAAGCTCAAGGCCCTGCGCGAGCAGCAGCGCCAGGGCCAGGGCGTCGCCTTCCCGAACGACTTCAAGCCCCAGGACAAGGCCGCTGCGCTGCATTCCGCGCATGAGGGC
Organism: Pseudorhodoferax sp. Leaf267; assembly: GCF_001422405.1. GTDB lineage: Bacteria > Pseudomonadota > Gammaproteobacteria > Burkholderiales > Burkholderiaceae_C > Pseudorhodoferax. Next base: position 374,213 of record NZ_LMMV01000022.1, on the reverse strand, counting down.
GTGGCCAACGAGGAACTGGAAACCCGGGCCGTGCGCGCCGTCGTGGCCGGCCGCATGATGCTCAAGCGCGTGATGGGCAAGGCCTGCTTCGCCACGCTGCAGGATGCCAGCGGCCGCATCCAGCTCTACATCACGCAGGACGCCGTGGGCCCCGAGGTGCTGGCCTCATTCAAGCACTGGGACCTGGGCGACATCGTCGGCTGCGAGGGCACCCTGTTCCGCACCAAGACCGGCGAGCTGTCGGTCAAGGCCACCAGCGTGCGCCTGCTCACCAAGTCGCTGCGGCCGCTGCCCGACAAGTTCCACGGCATGACCGACCAGGAGCAGAAGTACCGCCAGCGCTATGTGGACCTGATCACCGACGCCGAGGCGCGCCAGCGCTTCATGGCGCGCAGCCAGGGCGTGTCGGCGATTCGCGGCTTCATGGTCGAGCACGGCTTCCTGGAGGTCGAGACGCCGATGCTGCACCCCATCCCCGGCGGCGCCAACGCCAAGCCGTTCAAGACGCACCACAACGCGCTGGACCAGGAGATGTTCCTGCGCATCGCGCCCGAGCTGTACTTGAAGCGCCTGGTGGTCGGCGGCTTCGACCGCGTGTTCGAGATCAACCGCAACTTCCGCAACGAAGGCATCTCGGTCCGGCACAACCCCGAGTTCACGATGATGGAGTTCTACGCGGCCTACTGGAACTACCGCGACCTGATGGACTTCACCGAGGCGCTGGTGCGCCACGCCGCGCAGACCGTGGCCGGCGGCCAGCAGCTGACGTATGGCGGCAAGCCCGTGGACCTCACGCAGCCCTTCGCGCGCCTCACGATCCGCGAGGCCATCCTGGCCCACACCGAGGCCGGCGACCATGTGGACGACACGGGCTGGCTGATCGCCGCGCTGCGCAAGCTGGGCCTGTCGGAAGAAAAGAACCGTTTGTCCACGCGCAGCCTGGCCAGCCTGCAGGTGCTGTACTTCGAGGAGACCGTCGAAGAGAAGCTCTGGCAGCCCACGTTCATCATGGAGCACCCGACCGAGATCTCGCCGCTGGCGCGCGCCAACGACGAGCGGCCCGAAGTGACCGAGCGCTTCGAGCTCTACATCACCGGCCGCGAGTTCGGCAACGGCTTTTCCGAACTCAACGACGCGGAGGAACAGGCCGCCCGCTTCCAGGCCCAGGTGGCGGCCAAGGACAGCGGGGACGACGAGGCGATGTACTACGACCACGACTTCGTGCGCGCACTCGAGTACGGCATGCCGCCCACGGGTGGCTGCGGCATCGGCGTCGACCGCCTGATGATGCTGTTGACCGACGCGCCCAGCATCCGCGACGTGATCCTGTTCCCCGCGCTGCGTCGAGAGATCTGAACGCGTGACGCTACGCGCCTACCTGCCCGCCTGGACGCACGAGTGGATCGAGATCCTCGTGCCCGGCCTGCAGATCCTGGGCATCGTGCTCGTCGCCTGGCTGCTGCTGCAGCTGGTGCGCCGCGTGCTGGGGCGCACGGCCGAGCGCTACCAGCTGCCCATGGACCTGGTGCGCCCGGTGCGCAACGGCCTGCGCTGGATCATCTACGGCGCGGCGCTGCTGCTGGTGATGGAGCGCCTGGGCGTCTCGGCGACCGTGCTGTGGACCGGCTTCACGGGCTTCGTGACGGTGGCCGCCGTGGCCTTCTTCGCGGGCTGGAGCGTGCTGTCCAACCTGTTCTGCGCGGTGCTGATCTTCAGCACGCGGCCGTTCTGGCTGCACGATGTCGTGGAGCTGATCGACTCGGGCGACAAGCCCGGCCTGAAGGGCCGGGTGGTCGACATCCGGCTGGTCTACACCACCCTGGAAGACGTGACGCCCGAGCACCAGGGCGCGCTGCTGCAGGTGCCCAACAGCCTGTTCTTCCAGAAGGCACTGCGCCGCTGGCGCGCGCCGGAAGCGTCAGCCCCGTCGATCCTGGGGCTCTGACGCCGTGGGCCAGACCGCGCCGGCGCTCGGCATCGATTTCGGCACCTCCAATTCCGCGGCGGCCTGGGTCGCGGCCGATGGCCTGGCACGGGCGCTGCCGCTGGAAGGCGACGCCACGACACTGCCGACCGCCGTGTTCTTCAATACCGAAGACCACAGCACGCACTTCGGCCGCGAAGCCATGGCGCTGTACCTGGCCGGCGTCGAGGGCCGGCTCATGCGCTCGCTCAAGAGCGTGCTGGGCAGCACGCTGATGCAGGAGACCACGGCCATCGGCGACCAGCTCGTGCGCTTCCAGGACGTCGTGGCGATCTTCCTGGACGAGGTGGCCCGGCGCGCGCAAGCGCTGCTGGGCGCGCGACCGCGCCGTGTGGTGCTGGGCCGGCCCGTGCACTTCGTCGACGACGACGCGGCGCGCGACCGACTGGCCGAAGACAGCCTGCGTGCAGCCGCGTCCACGGCCGGCTTCACCGAGATCGCGTTCCAGTTCGAGCCCATCGCCGCAGCTTTCGACTACGAACGCCGCATCGCGAGAGAGTCGCTGGTACTGGTGGCCGACATCGGCGGCGGCACGTCGGACTTCACGGTCGTGCGGCTCGCCCCCGGGCACGACGTGGGCGCCGACCGCACGCGCGACGTGCTTGCCACGCGTGGCGTGCACATCGGCGGCACGGACTTCGACCAGCGCCTGAACCTGGCCCGCGTGATGACGGCGCTGGGCCTGCGCCACCGGGGGCCCGACGGCCGCGAGGTGCCGAGCAAGGTGTTCTTCGAGCTGTCGTCCTGGCACCTGATCCATTGGCTGTCATCGCCCAAGGCCCAACGCGACGCGCGCGGCCTGCGCGTGAACTACAGCGACACGCAACTGCACGACCGGCTCATGCGCGTGCTGGCCGAGGGCCAGGGCCACCACATCGCCCAGGTCGTGGAGCAGGGCAAGATCGATGTGTCGGTGCGCAACGCAGACAGCGTCCTCGATCTGTCGTTCGTCGATCCCGCCATGCAGATCCCGCTGACGCCTGCGCAACTGGCGCAGGAGCTGGCCGATGCGCTGCAGCGTGTGTTGGACTGCGCGCGCGATTGCGTCAGCGCTGCGGGCCTGGCACCGGCGCAACTGGACGCCATCTACCTGACGGGCGGATCGTCCGCGCTGCGCACCTTCCAGCAGGTGGTGCGGGACGGCTTTCCTGGCGTTCCGCTGGTCGAGGGCGATCTGTTCGGCGGCGTGGCCGCGGGGCTGGCCTATGCGGCGCAGGCGCGCTTCGGCGGCTGATTCAGTTCAGGGCAGCTTCCACAGCGCCTGCATGTAGGCGGGCGCGGTCATCAGCGCATCCCATTCCAATGCCGGCGTGGCAGGCAGCAGGGCCTGCCGGCGCGCCTCGGATGCCTCGCGGGGCTGCCAGCGGCCCTCGATCTGCGCTTGTGCCAAGCCATCGACGAGCTCATCGAGTGCAGCGCCGCCGTCCAGCGACTGGTTGCACAGCAGCGCCAGGTCACAGCCGGCCTGCAACGCGGCGAGCGCAGCCTCGGCGTAGCCCACGGCCTGGCCGTCGATCACGCGCGCACCGGCCATGCTCAGGTCGTCGCTGAAGATCGCACCGTCGAAGCCCAGCTGCCCGCGCAGGATCTCCTGCAGCCAGCGTTGCGAGAAGCCGGCCGGCCGGCTGTCGACCTTGGGGTAGACCACGTGGGCCGGCATCACGGCCGTCAGCACCGTGTCGAGCCAGCGGTAGGGTTGGGCGTCGTCGGCCAGGATGGCCTTGAGGCTGCGGCGGTCGACCGGCATGTCGGTGTGCGAGTCGGCGCGTACGAAGCCGTGGCCGGGGAAGTGCTTGCCGCAGTTCCCCATGCCGGCCTGCAGCAGGCCCTGCATCAGGCAGCGTGCCAGCACCGTCACCACGCGCGGGTCGCGCGCGAAGGCGCGATCGCCGATCACGCCGCTCTCGCCATGGTCCAGGTCCAGCACGGGTGTGAAGCTGAAGTCCACGCCGCAGGCGCGCAGTTCGGCGCCCAGCACATAGCCGCAGGCCGTGGCCGCGCCCATGGCCTGCATGGCGGCCTCGCCCGGGGTCTTGCTCTGGCCCTGCAGCCACATCCGGCCCAGTGCACGCATGGTCGGCAGGTGCGTGAAGCCGTCCGTCCTGAAGCGCTGCACGCGGCCGCCCTCGTGGTCCACGCAGATCAAGAGGTCGGGACGCAGCTTCTTCACGGCGCGGCACAGCGCCGTGAGCTGGGCACGGTCCTGCCAGTTGCGGGCGAACAGGATCAGGCCACCGACCAGTGGGTGGCGCAGGCGGTGGCGGTCGTCGGCAGTCAATTCCAGGCCGGCGATGTCGATGATCAGGGGGGCGTGCTGGTGCATGGGGTCAGAACCTAGATCCGGCAGTTGGATGCGCTCGAGGGTGCCGTGATCGGCGTGCCAGGCAAAGCGTGAGGACGCAGCGCACTACTGTGCGCAAGGACGAGCAACGCCGCATGGCGCGTCGAGCGCGGTGCCATCGGGTGCATAGCGCGCTCACCGGGAAGGCGAGCGCATTCGGAAGAGAAATGGCCAATAGGCATGCGGGTCTTCGAATCAAACGAAGCGGTCAACTGCCGGATCTAGGTTCAAGGGTTTCGACGATCACGAAGCTGGCGGCGTAGTCGGTCTCGTCGGTCACGGTCACGTGCGCGCGCAGGCCCTTGGCTTCGAACCAGGCTTTCAGTTCGCCGTGCAGCACGATGACGGGCTGGCCGCTCGCCAGGTTGGCGATCTCGCAGGCGCGCCAGGTCATGGGCATGCGCATGCCCATGCCGATGGCCTTGCTGAAGGCCTCCTTGGCCGAGAAGCGCGTGGCCAGAAAACGCAGCCCGCGGTCGGGCCAGCGCTCGCCGCGGCGGCGGTAGACCGCCAGCTCGGCGTCCGACAGCACTTTCTCGGCAAAGCGCTCGCCATGGCGTTCGACGCTGGTGCGGATGCGCCGCACGTCGCAGATGTCTGTGCCGATCCCGTAGACCATCAGCGCCCAGCCGCGTCGGCAATGCAGGCCAGGTAGGCCTTGACGGTGGCCTCGTAGCCCAGCTCGAGCGCGTCGGCGACCAGGGCGTGGCCGATGGAGACCTCCTGCACGTCGGGGCAGGCCGCGAGGAAGGCGGTGAGGTTGTCGCGGTTCAGGTCGTGGCCCGCGTTCACGCCCAGGCCGGCCGCGGCCCCGGCGCGGGAGGCCTGCGCGAAGGCCTGCAGCACGCTGGCACCCTGGGGCCGACCGAACGCGGCGGCGTAGGGCTCGGTGTAGAGCTCCACGCGGTCAGCCCCGAGGTCGCGGGCGGCGGCCATGGCGGACGCATCCGGGTCCATGAACAGGCTCACGCGCACGCCCAGCGCCCGGGCTTCGGCGATCAGCGGGCGCAGGCGCTCGCCGTCCTGCGCCAGGTTCCAGCCGTGGTCGCTCGTGAACTGTTCTTCGCTGTCGGGCACGAAGGTGCACTGCGTGGGCCGCACCTGGCGTACGAAGTCCATCAGGTTCTGGAACGGGTTGCCTTCGATGTTGTATTCACGCTCGGGCCAGGCCTGCATCAGCGCCGCCAGCGCGTGCACGTCGTCGGTGCGAATGTGGCGTGCGTCCGGCCGGGGGTGCACGGTGATGCCATGGGCGCCGGCGGCCAGGCACAGCTCGGCGGCGCGCAGCACGCTGGGGATGCCCAGGTGGCGCGTGTTGCGCACCAGCGCGACCTTGTTGACGTTGACGGACAGCGCCGTGCGCGAAGGGGGAGTGTTCATAGGGCTTGCAGGTCCATCATGAGCTGCCGGGTGTGCAGCATGGCACCGCCGCAATGGTAGTGCAGCAGGCTGCGCAGCTGGGGCTTGAGCGCCGCCGCGTCGTGGGCGCAGGCCTGCAGCGTGGCGTGGAAAGGCGCGCTGTCCTGCAGGGCCTCCTGCAGCGCACCCCACTGGCGGCCCAGCAGCCAGGCGCGGTCGTCATCGTGGCTTTCGCGCAGGCCGCCCTCTGGCACCAGCGTGTACGGTGTGGCGTCGTCCAGCGGGGCCAGCGTCTGGGTCTGCAGGTCCAGCACCGGCAGCACGCCGGTCTCGCGCAGCAGCAGCAGCTCGAAGCTGCGCAACGCGGCCTGCAGCACCTCGCCGTGCTCGGAGGCCAGCAGTTCCACGGCCTGGCCATAGGCGTCGAACAGCTCGGGATGCGCGTCGTCGCGCGCCAGCAGGCGCAGCAACAGCTCGTTCAGGTAGTACCCCGACAGCAGCGCATCGCCGGTCGGCATCACATGGCCGCCGCCCCACTCCGCGCCCTTGAGCGTGCGGATCTCGGCGTCGCCGCCGAAGCTCACGCGCAGCGCCTGCAACGGCAGCAGCACGGGGCGGAAATTGGAGCTGGGCCGCTTGGCGCCCTTGGCCACCAACGCCACGCGGCCGTAGCGGCGCGTGAACACGTCCAGGATCAGGCTGGACTCGCTCCAGTCGTAGCGGTGCAGCACATAGGCCGGCTCGTCGAGCGTGCGCCTGGTCGCCACGACGGCTTTATTCGTAGCCGAACGAGCGCACGCGCGCTTCGTCGTCGGCCCAGCCCGAGCGCACCTTGACCCACAGCTCGATGAACACCTTGGCGTCCATGAGCCGCTCCAGGTCGACCCGCGTCTCAGTGCCGATGCGCTTGATGCGCTCGCCCTTGTCGCCGATCACCATGGCCTTGTGCCCATCGCGCTCGACGACGATGGTGGCGGCGATGCGCACCAGGCGCTTGTTGGCGCCGCGGCCGGGCTCCTCGCTGTACTGGTCGATGATGACCGTGGATGTGTAAGGCAGCTCGTCGCCAGTCAGGCGGAACAGCTTCTCGCGCACGGTTTCGCTGACGAGAAATTTCTCGCTGCGGTCGGTCAGCTCGTCCTCGGCATAGAACCAGGGCTGCTCGGGCAGGTACTTCTCGCAGATGGCGAACAGGCGCTCGATGTCCTTGGCATTCTTGGCCGACATGGGCACGAACTCGGCGAAGGCGTGGCGCTCCTGCATGGACTTGAGCCATGGCGCGATCTCGGCGCGGCGGTGGATGTTGTCCAGCTTGTTGGCCAGCAGCACGACGGGAATGCCAGGCTTGAGCAAGGACAGCACCTTGGCATCGGCCAGCGTGAAGCTGCCGGCCTCGACCACGAACAGCACCAGGTCCACATCGCCGACCGCGCCCAGCACGGTCTTGTTCAGCGAGCGGTTCAGTGCGTTGTCGTGCCGGGTCTGGAAGCCCGGCGTGTCCACGAACACGAACTGCGTCTGCTCGCGCGTGCGCATGCCGGTGATGCGGTGGCGCGTGGTCTGCGCCTTGCGCGAGGTGATGCTGATCTTCTGGCCCACGAGCGCGTTGAGCAGCGTGGACTTGCCCACGTTGGGCTTGCCGACGATGGCGATCAAGCCACAGCGCTGGCCGGCCGCATCTTCCGATGCCTCGGGCGCCTCGGGCAGTTCAGGGGCGTCAGAGGTCGGATCCTGTTGGTCCGGCGGGGTCGTGTCGTGGTTCATGCGTTGTTCGCTTTCAGTTTGGCCAGCATGGCGGCAGCCGCCGCCTGCTCGCCGGCGCGGCGGGAGCCGCCGATGCCGCGCTCGACCAGGCTCAGCTCCTCGATCGCGCATTCCACATCGAAGGTCTGGCGGTGCGCCGCGCCCAGCGTGCTGACCACGCGGTAGGCGGGCAGCTTCATCTTGCGGCCCTGCAGCCATTCCTGCAACTCGGTCTTGGCGTCCTTGCCGATGGCCTGCATCTGCGGATTGATGGCCACCGACGCGAACAGCCGGTGCACCAGCGCCTCGCCGGCCGCGAAGCCACCGTCCAGGTAGACCGCGCCGATCAGCGCCTCCAGCGCGTCGGCCAGGATGGAGGGACGCTTGTGGCCACCGGACTTGGCCTCGCCCTCGCCCAGGCGCAGCACGGTGGGCACGCCCAGCGTCAACGCGATCTGGTGCAGCGTCTCCTGCTTGACCAGGTTGGCGCGCACCCGTGAGAGGTCGCCCTCGGCCTGGTCCGCCAAGCGCTTGTAAAGCAAGCTGGAGACCGACAGGTTCAGGACGGAGTCGCCCAGAAACTCCAGCCGCTCGTTGTGGTCGGCCGAAAAGCTGCGGTGGGTGACGGCGCGCAGCAGCAGCCGCTCGTCTGCAAAACGGTGTTGCAGGCGTTGCTGCAGAGCCGTCAGTTCATGGTTCACGCTACTTGGACTTGCCGACGTACTTCAGCAGCAGATACGCCGGCGGGAACAGTTCGATTTCCTTGTTGTAGGCGAACGAGACGACGACCTTGTCGCCCTCCTTGCCCACGGTCAGGTCCGAGCCCTTGATCGAGCTGATGTCGTCGATGGCCGCCGCCCGGTCGAATATGGCGCGCACCTCGGCCACCGTGGTGCCGGCCGTGGACTTGTCGACCGCCTTGCGGATGGCCTGGTACTCGATCACGGTGGGGGCGACCTTGGCACCGACCACGAAGCCGAAGACCAGCACCGCGCCGACGATGACCACACCGAAGAAGGACAGGCCGCGCTGCGCGGACCTGTGGTGATGCATGCCCAATCCCGTGCGTCCTGCCATGTCAGTTGAAGGCGCCGATGCGCTTGAAGTTGCCGAAATTCATCCAGATGAAGAAGGCCTTGCCGACGATGTTGGCGTCCGGCACAAAGCCCCAGTAGCGCGAGTCCAGCGAGTTGTCGCGGTTGTCGCCCATCATGAAGTACTGGCCCTCGGGCACCTTGCAGGTCACGCCCTCCACACTGTATCGGCAGTTCTGCTTGAAGGCGAAGTCCTCCACACCCGGAATGAACGCGGGCCGGTCGTCGTCGATCAGCAGCCGATGGGTCTTGTCGCCCAGCTTTTCTTCGTACTGCTTGAAGTAGCGCATGGCGTCCTGGTCGAAGAACTCGGGCACTGAGCTGATCGGCACGGGCTGACCATTCACAGTCAAGCGCTTGTTCAGATAGGCCACCTCGTCGCCGGGCACGCCGACCACACGCTTGATGTAGTCCAGGCTGGGCTTGGGCGGATAGCGGAACACCATCACGTCGCCATGCTGCGGCTTGTTGCCTTCGGTCACTTTCACGTTGATGACCGGTAGGCGCACGCCATAGTGGAATTTGTTGACCAGGATCAGGTCGCCGACCAGCAAGGTCGGGATCATCGAGCCCGACGGGATCTTGAACGGCTCGAACAGGAACGAGCGCAGCAGGAACACGATCAGGATCACGGGGAACAGGCCCGCCGTCCAGTCCAGCCACCAGGGCTGCATCAGCAGGCGGCTCTTGGTCTCGACCAGGTCGTTGTCGACCTGCGTGATGCCCTTGCTGGCCAGATCGGTGCGCCGCTGCGCGGTATGCTGCTCCAGCATGGCGACAGCCTTGCGCCGGCGCGGCAGGAAGTACAAGCGCTCGGCCAGCCAGTACAGGCCGGTCACGAGCGTGGCCATGAAGAGCAGCAAGGCGAAGTTGCCTTCCAGTCGACCCAGGTACCAGGAGCCCGCGTAAGCCACGAAGGCCGCGAGGATCGCCGCGGTGAGAACTGCCATCAGTCCTCCACCTGCAAAATGGCCAGGAAGGCCTCTTGAGGAACTTCCACCGAGCCAATTTGCTTCATGCGTTTCTTGCCAGCCTTTTGTTTTTCGAGGAGCTTGCGCTTACGCGAAATATCGCCGCCGTAGCACTTGGCAAGCACGTTTTTGCGCAGCGCTTTGATTGTCTCACGCGCGATGATGTTGGCCCCGATGGCCGCCTGGATCGCCACGTCGTACATCTGGCGCGAAATGATTTCGCGCATCTTGGCCACGACGGCGCGGCCTCGATACTGCGACTGCGAGCGGTGCACGATGATGGACAGCGCATCGACCTTCTCGCCGTTGAGCAGGATGTCGACCTTCACGACGTCGGAGGCGCGGTACTCCTTGAATTCGTAGTCCATGGACGCATAACCGCGACTCACCGATTTGAGCTTGTCGAAGAAGTCCAGCACGATCTCGCCGAGCGGCATCTCGTAGGTCAGCACCACCTGGCGGCCCTTGTAGGCCATGTTCATCTGCACGCCGCGCTTCTGGTTGGCCAGGGTCATGACCACGCCCACGTACTCCTGAGGCATGTACAGGTGCACCGTCACAATGGGCTCGCGGATCTCGGCCATCCTGCCCACGTCGGGCATCTTGGACGGGTTCTCCACCATCACGACTTCGCTGTCGTTCTTGACGACTTGGTAGACCACGCTGGGTGCCGTTGTGATCAGGTCCTGGTCGAACTCGCGCTCCAGCCGCTCCTGCACGATCTCCATGTGCAGCAGGCCGAGGAAGCCGCAACGGAAGCCGAAGCCCAGCGCCTGGCTGACTTCGGGCTCGTAATGCAGCGAGGCGTCATTGAGCTTGAGCTTCTCGAGCGCGTCGCGCAGCGAGTCGTACTCGCTGGCTTCGGTCGGGTACAGCCCGGCGAAAACCTGCGGCTGGATCTCCTTGAAGCCCGGCAAGGCCTCTGTGGCAGGGCCCAGGTTGTTGGGCAGCTTCTTCTCCAGCGTCACGGTGTCGCCGACCTTGGCGGCCTGCAACTCCTTGATGCCCGCGATGATGTAGCCCACCTCACCCGCCTCGAGCGACGTGCGGGGCTCGTTGGCTGGCGTGAAGACGCCGAGGTTGTCGGCGTTGTAGACGGCACCCGAAGCCATCATCTTGAAGCGTTCGCCCTTGCCCAGGCGACCGTCGACGACGCGTACCAGCATGACCACGCCGACGTAGGAATCGAACCAACTGTCGATGATCATCGCGCGCAGCGGCGCATCGGGGTTGCCCTTCGGTGCGGGCACGAGGGCGACGACGGCTTCGAGGATCTCATCGATGCCGACACCGGTCTTCGCGGAGCATGGAATGGCATCGGTCGCATCGATGCCGATCACGTCCTCGATCTCGGAGCGCGCGTTGTCCAGATCCGCATTCGGCAGATCGATCTTGTTGAGCACGGGCAGCACTTCCACGCCGAGGTCCAGTGCCGTGTAGCAGTTCGCCACGGTCTGCGCTTCGACGCCCTGCGATGCATCGACCACTAGCAGTGCGCCCTCGCACGCCGACAGCGAACGACTGACCTCGTACGAGAAGTCGACATGGCCCGGTGTGTCGATCAGGTTGAGGTTGTAGACCTGGCCATCGCGGGCCTGGTAGCGCAATGCTGCGGTCTGCGCCTTGATAGTTATCCCACGCTCTTTTTCGATGTCCATCGAGTCGAGCACCTGGGCCTCCATCTCGCGTTCGGCGAGGCCTCCGCAACGCTGGATCAAGCGGTCTGCAAGCGTCGATTTGCCGTGGTCAATGTGCGCGATGATCGAAAAGTTTCTGATGTGCTGCATCAACGAGAAGCTTTAAGTAATTGAATTAGAAAGACGCGCAAAAAGAAAAAGGGCGCGTCGATACCGACGCGCCCAGAACCAACAATCTTTTGGCAACTGCGATAGTTGGAACTTCATTGTAGGCAAAAAGGCCTACCTGCATAGCCGAGAAAGCCGGACAGAACGGTCGTTGCAAGGTCACAACAAGAAACTTATATACAGTTTATCCACAAGTTGCGGGGACAAATGGCTGAACAACTTGTGGGCGCCCTGTGGATCGTCGCCGTAAGTGGGGATGTCATCCCGTATCGTGGTTCGGCATGAGTCCGATATACCAAGCCACACAGAATCAGGAGCGGGATTCTATCCAAACCGCTTGAAGCAGGCCGCTGAGCTAGTGCCCACTCACGTCCACTGCATAACCGCCATCCCGGAAAAATCGACGCTTCGAAGTGGCATTTGCGCCACCGATGGGCCGGCAAAAGCCCCAAATCCGACTGCGGGCTGGGGCTTTTTGCGTACAAGAACGCTCAGCGGGTGGGACGAATCAGTGCGTACTGCGCCCACTCGCCGCGGCGGAACAGCACATTGACGGGCTTGCTGCGGTCCACCTTGCCGACCACGGCTTCGAAGTCCTTCATGCCACCGATCTCCGTGTTGGCAACGGCCACGATCACGTCGCCCTCCCGCAGACCGGCCTGGGCCGCGCCCTCGGTTGCGGCGTCGACCTTCACGCCCCCTTTGATTTTGAGTTCCTTTTTCTGCGCATCGCTGAGCTCGCTGACTACGAGGCCCAGCACCTGGCCCGCAGCCGAGGCGCGGGGCTTCTCTTCCTTGGGCGCTGCCGCCACGGGCTTGTCGGGCTCGATCTCGGCGATCAGCACGCTCAGTTCGCGCGTGCTGCCGCGCCGGAACACGGTCACAGCGCTCTTGGTGCCCGGCTTGGTGTTGCCCACGAGACGCGGCAGATCCCCGAAACGCTCGATGACCTTGCCGTCGAAGCGCGTGATGATGTCCCCCGCTTCGATGCCCGCCTTCTCGGCCGGCGAGCCTGTCTCTACACCACGCACCAGCGCACCCTGCTGCTTGCCCAGGCCGATGGATTCGGCCACGTCCTTGGTGACCTGCTCAATCTGCACGCCAATGCGCCCGCGCGACACGCGGCCGGAAACGCGCAGCTGCTCGCCAACGCGCGTGGCCTCGTCGATCGGGATGGCAAAGGAGATGCCCATGAACCCACCCGAGCGCGAGTAGATCTGGCTGTTGATGCCCACGACCTCACCGCGCATGTTGATCAGCGGACCGCCGGAATTGCCGGGGTTGATCGCGACGTCGGTCTGGATGAAGGGCAGGTAGTCGCCCGTATCGCGCTGCTTGGCGCTGACGATACCGGCCGTGACGGTGTTCTCCAGGCCGAACGGCGACCCGATGGCCATGACCCATTCGCCGACGCGCAGGCGGCCCACGTCGCCCAGCTTCACGGCCGGCAGACCCGTCGCTTCGATCTTCACCACGGCCACATCGGTACGCTTGTCGGCGCCGATCAGCTTGGCCTTGAACTCGCGCTTGTCGGTCAAGGTAACAAGAACCTCCTCCGCGCCTTCGACGACATGGGCGTTGGTCATGATCAGGCCGTCGGCCGTCAGGATGAAGCCGGAACCCACGCCACGCGGTTGCTGCGCACCGCCACCGTCCGGGGCTTGCGGCCGCGGGCCCTGGCGCGGGCCATTGGGCAATGGGATGCCGAACCGGCGGAAGAACTCCAACATCTCCTCCTCGGAGCCGCTGCCTCCCCCAGGGCCAGGGCGCGCCGCGACGCGTTCCAGGGTCCGGATATTGACCACGGAGGGGCCGACTTGGTCGACCAGATCCGTGAAGTCGGGCAGCGTGCGCCCTTGCGCCTGCGCGTCGCCGACCGGCATCAAGGCCGTGGCGCCTGTCAGCGCGAAAGCCCAGGCCAGGGCCCAAACGCGCATCCTTCGTACTGCGAGCACATGCATCTTCAACCTCTTTCCATCAAACAATTTCAGGATGCTACGGGAGCGGCGGCTTCATTTCTTGCGCTCTAGCGCACGCACGAACGCCTGCAGCGTGGACGGCGGCACCTCGCCGACGGCCGTCAGCCACCAGCTTTCGGTCCGCTGGGTCAGAGACTGCGTCGCGCCGACGGCCACGGTCCCTTCCTTGACATGCCGCTGCATGTCGTAGGGCTCCAGGAACAGCGACACAGAAGCCAGGCCATCTGAGAACACCCACTGCACCGTGCCCTGCTGCATGGCACCGGCCGTGGTGGGGCGCTTGATGCAGCTCAGGAACTTGAAGCCCACGACCGGAATGCGCAAGGACCAGCCTTCAGCGCCAGGGTCGGTCTGCACGGTTTCCACCACTTCCTTGCGATAACCCGCGGTCTTGGCCATCAGCTGCGACAGCTTGTCCACGCGCACCGGCGCATCGAGCTGCAATTCGGAGAACGCCGCCTGCTCCAGCACGCGGCCGTCATGGTCCAGAGTCTGCAGCTTGATGACCAGACCGGTCTTCTTCTCGCTCCAGATGCGGTAGCCATAGCGCAGCTTGTCCCTGGGCTTGAGCAGCACGATGTCAGCCTCGAAGCCGGCCACGCGGTCGCTGCCAATCTGGCGCGCTGTGTAGAAATCCGGGATGGAGGAGTCCGAGCCTTGTAGCAGGTTCGGGAACATGCCCAGGGAGTCACGCTTCTCGATGCGCGCGACCTTGCTGTCCTGCAGGAAGGTCACAACATGCTCGTTGCGTCGAAAGGTCGAACGTGGAGGGCCGGTCAACGAGTCGACACGCTCGATCTGCTGATCGCCTTCGCACGCATGCCAGATGCGTGCGCTGGCCAGCATGGCTTCGGACGACACCACGAAGGTACCGACGTAGTTGCGCGTGCGCGAGGCCTCGTGCATGCGCATCAACCATTCGGAGATGCTGCGCCGCTCAGCAGCCAGCGGCGCCGCAGGCGCATCGCTCACGGCGCTCGTCACGGGCTGGCTCCAGCCGGCGCTCGCGTACAAGGTCAGGACGGCACCGAGCAGTGCGGATCGAATAGGGAGACTGCTGTGCATCAGACAAGTGGCGCCGTGGGGACCGATCAACGCTCCGGCGTCGAGAATGTAGCGCTGCGCAGAAAGCCTGCAGGCATCTGCAAGGCCGTGCCACCGCCGGCCTGCTTGTGCGCTGTCAGCAATTCATCAAGCCGCGGATCGCGGATCATGACCTGGGATCCGCCATCCGGCAGCTCGATGCGCTGCTCGATCGTCTGGGGGGCAGCCTGGGCGACGGTCGATACAACGCTCTGCTGCGCAGGCGCAGGTCCAGCAGCCACCTGAGGGTTTGCGGCATCGGGCCCCGCGCCGCCGACCACGGTCCAGGCCATGGCAACGACGGCCGCGAACGAGGCGCATCCGGCCACCATCTTCCACCGAAAGCTCGCATCGTTGGCTGGCTCGGAAGCGGCGACCGTATCTACCACCGCAGCCACGGGCTCGGCCTGCACCATGGGCCGCAGTGGCACGAGAGGCGCTTCGGCCTGCAGGCGCGATTGCACGCGGGACAGGAAGCCGGACGCCCCTGGCCGCACGGCCTGTTCGCCACCGCGCAGCACGTCGCCGATCAGGTGGTAAGCGTGCCACGTTCCCTGCATGTCTTCGTCCACGGCAGGCACAGCCATCAGCTGGGAGACTTCGTCGCCGCCGAGTTCTCCATCGGCCAAGGCCGACAGCCGTTCACGGAATTCCTGAAGCTTGTCCTCGTTCATCGTCTTCACCTGCATCTTTCACCTCCGCCCGCACCGGTCACCAACGTTTGCCCGACTGGTTTTCCAGCAAGGGCTTCACTCTCGCCGAGATCGCTTCACGTGCCCGGAAGATGCGCGAGCGCACCGTCCCGATCGGGCAGTTCATGACTTCGGAAATTTCTTCATAGCTGAGGCCTTCGATCTCGCGCAGGGTCACGGCCTGCCGCAGATCTTCTGGCAAGGCCTCCATGGCCGCATTCACGACCGCCGAAATCTGCTTGGCCGCCAGCACGGTGTCCGGCGTCTCATGGCTGATTGGTTCGGTTTCGTTGCGGTAAGTTTCATCGTCGTTGTCGGAACCGCGCAGGGTGCTCTCGACGACCGTGGGGTCGCGCTTGAAGTCCATCAGCGTCTTCTTGGCCGTGTTGACGGCGATCCGGTACAACCAAGTGTAAAACTGGGCGTCGCCGCGGAACTTTGGCAGGGCCCTGTAGGCACGGATGAAAGTTTCCTGCGCGATGTCCTCGACCAAGTCCACGTCGCGCACCATGCGCGCGATCAGCCGTTGGATGCGCCGCTCGTACTTGAGCACCAGCAGTTCGAACGCGCGCTGGTCGCCTGCGACCGTACGCTCGACCAGCAGCAGATCGCTGTCGGCCGACGAAGTCGGTTCCGCGCTCACGGTGGCAGGGCCGTGCCGCGCTCGGGCGCGGCAGCGGAGGCAGTTGCGTAAAGGGCGCGTCGCAGATCTGCCCACCGGGCGGGCAGCATCGTGCGCTCCAGAACGCACCAGGCGCCACGACGCCGCCGGCCGGTCATCTCCAGCAGCAGCCCGCGCTGCACATCCAATCGCACGTGGATGCTCACGGCGACCTCTTCGTCATCGGCCGATTGCCACCACCATGTTTGGCCGTCCCAACGCAACCAGCCGACTGGCGATCGCTGCCATTGCACCCAGGCGATCGCGCCGCCGCATGCAAGACATCCCCACGCCGCATGCAACTGCCAAACGAGCGCGCCGCCTCTCCACCCCCACCAGCCGCAGACCAGCGCGCCCGCAGCCCACACCCCGAGCAGGCATACACCGGCGCGTGCTGACCGTGCCACCGGATAGCGGACCGCCGGAGCACTGTGCATGCACGGGGACGCAGGAAATCGGAGATCAGATGCGCTTGAAGACCAACGAGCCGTTGGTGCCACCAAAGCCGAAGTTGTTCTTCAGCGCGACATCGATGCGCACATCGCGCGCCGTATTGGCGGTGTAGTCCAGGTCGCATTCAGGGTCGGGCTCCACCAG
Organism: Pseudorhodoferax sp. Leaf267; assembly: GCF_001422405.1. GTDB lineage: Bacteria > Pseudomonadota > Gammaproteobacteria > Burkholderiales > Burkholderiaceae_C > Pseudorhodoferax. The sequence continues at coordinate 357,904 of NZ_LMMV01000022.1, read as the reverse complement.
GTTGATGGTGGGCGGCACCTTTTGGTGGTGCAAGGCCAGAACGGTGAACACGCTTTCGATGCCGCCAGCCCCACCCAGCAGGTGCCCGGTCATGGACTTCGTGGAGTTGATCGCAATCTTGCCGGCATGCTCACCGAAGACCGCTTTGACGGCATTGGTCTCATTGACGTCGCCCAGAGGAGTCGACGTGCCATGCGCGTTGAGATGCTGCACTTCGTCGGCGTTGACGCCGGCATTTTGCAACGCCATCTGCATGGAGCGCCGCGGGCCGTCCACGTTCGGTGCCGTCATGTGGAAAGCATCGCCGCTCATGCCAAAGCCCAGCAGCTCGGCATAGATCCGCGCACCGCGTGCCTTGGCGTGCTCGTATTCCTCAAGCACCACCACGCCCGCGCCCTCGCCCAGCACGAAGCCGTCGCGCCCCTTGTCCCAGGGACGCGAGGCGGCCTTGGGGTCGTCGTTGCGCGTACTCAGCGCACGGGCAGACGCGAAGCCCGCAATGCCCAGCGGCGACACGGTCGACTCCGCACCACCAGCGACCATCACGTCGCAGTCGCCGTACTCGATCATGCGTGCAGACAGGCCGATCGCGTGCAGGCCTGTCGTGCACGCCGTGACCACGGCAACGTTGGGGCCCTTGAACCCGAATTTGATGGACACGTGGCCCGAGATCATGTTGATGATCGAGGCCGGCACGAAGAACGGCGAGACACGGCGCGGGCCACGGTTCACCAGCTCGGCGTGGGTCTGCTCGATCATGGGCAGCCCGCCGATGCCCGAGCCGATGTTGCAGCCGATCCGGGTCGCTTCTTCGTCGCCCAGCGCGTCGCCGGTCTTCAGGCCGGCATCGGCCACCGCCTGGCACGCTGCGGCGATGCCCAGGTGCATGAAGCGGTCCATGTGACGCGCTTCCTTCTCGACGATGTACTGGGTGATATCGAAACCCTTGACCTCGCCGGCGAATTTGCAGGCCAGCCCGCTCGCGTCGAAGCTCTGGACCAGGTCGATGCCGGACTGGCCGGCCAACAAGGCCTGCCAGGACGACTCCACCGATGTTCCAACCGGACTGACACAGCCCAGACCCGTGATGACCACACGACGACGCGACATAAGCGGGAGTCCTATGGCTTCAAGCCTTTTGGTGGTTGTTCGCGTAATCGATGGCGTTCTGCACCGTCGTGATTTTCTCGGCGTCCTCGTCCGGGATCTCGATGCCGAACTCGTCCTCCAGGGCCATGACCAGCTCGACCGTGTCGAGAGAGTCGGCACCCAGATCGGCAACGAACGACTTCTCGCTCGTGACCTGAGACTCCTCCACACCCAACTGCTCGGCAATGATTTTCTTGACGCGTGCTTCGATATCGCTCATGGTTCCCTCTTGGGGTTGTAAAGAATCGGTGATTTTAGCTGGGCTGACCTCGCTGGAATCTCCCCTGCGGCGCAGGGAAAACCGCCAGCGCGGCCGAGGCCTCGCTACATGTACATGCCACCATTGACATGCAGTTCCTGCCCTGTCACGTATGACGCCTCGGGCGAGGCGAGATACGCGACGGCATGGGCCACGTCGGACGGTTTGCCCAACTGACCCAAAGGGATCTGCGCCAGCAGCGCCTTGTGCTGATCCGCAGACAGCTTGCCCGTCATGTCGGTCTCGATGAAACCGGGCGCGATGCAATTGACCGTGATGCCGCGCGACCCGAGCTCACGTGCCAGTGCGCGCGTCATGCCGGCCACGCCGGCCTTGGCGGCGGCGTAATTGGCCTGGCCCGGATTGCCGGAGGCACCGACCACGGACGTGATGTTGACGATGCGACCGTAGCGCTGCTTCATCATGACGCGCATGACCGCCCGACTCATGCGGAACACGGCCTTCAGGTTGGTGTCGAGCACGGCATCCCAGTCCTGGTCCTTCAGGCGCATGGCAAGCATGTCGCGCGTGATGCCGGCGTTGTTGACGAGCACCTGCAGGCCGCCATGCTGCTGCACGATGGCGTCCACCAACGCATCGCCGGCGCCGGCGTCGTTCACATTCAACACCCGGCCTTCGCCTGCATGGCCCGCCAGGGCCTGCCCGATCTTGGCTGCGCCCTCTTCACTGGTTGCAGTGCCGATGACCTTGAAGCCGCGCGCCGCCAGCTCCAGTGCAATGGCTGCGCCGATGCCGCGCGATGCGCCGGTGACCAGTGCGACCTGGCCTTGCGATGGGTCCTTGCTCATGCCGGTGTTGTCTCCAGTTGGTTCTTGGTCTGCGCCAGCGAGGCCGGGTCGTACACGGCCCCCGAGGTCAGTTCAGCGTCGATGCGCTTGACCAGGCCAGCCAGTACCTTGCCGGGGCCGCATTCCACCACCGTGTCCACGCCGCGAGCCTTGATGGCGCGCACGCACTCGACCCAGCGGACCGGGCCGAAGGCCTGGCGGTACAGCGCGTCGCGAATGTCGTCGGCGCTGTCGCGAACGGCCACATCGATGTTGTTGAGAACGGGAATGCGCGGTGCAGCCAAGTCCAGCGCCGCCAGGCGTTCGCGCAGGCGATCCGCCGCAGGACGCATGAGGCTGGAATGAAACGGTGCCGACACCGGCAACGGCAGGGCGCGCTTGGCACCCTTGGCCTTCAGCAGCTCGCAAGCCTTTTCGACGGCCACCTTGCTGCCCGCGATAACGGTTTGCGCTGGATCGTTGAAATTCACGGCCTCGACGACTTCGTTCGGCGCGCCGGCCATGCCAGCCATGACCTCCGAGCAACCCGCGGTGACCTGGGCGCTGTCCATGCCCAGGATCGCGGCCATGGCGCCCACGCCCACAGGCACAGCGTCCTGCATGGCCTGCGCGCGAAAGCGCACCAGCGGCGCGGCCTGCGCCAGCGTCAGCACGCCGGACGCGACGAGCGCGGCATATTCGCCCAGCGAATGACCGGCCACTACGGCAGGCGTCAGCCCGGTCTCGGCTATCCAGGCGCGGTACGCCGCCACACCGGCGACCAGCATCACGGGCTGGGTGTTGGTCGTCAAGGCCAATGCTTCCTTGGGGCCGCTATGGATCAGGCTGCCCAGGTCTTCGCCCAAGGCGTCCGAGGCCTCGACCAGCGTCTGCGCCACGACTGGATGGTCGCCCCAGGCGTCCAGCATGCCAACGGCTTGCGAACCCTGGCCAGGAAAAACGAATGCAAATGGTGTCATGGATTGGATGGCGGACGAGGCTGTGGCCTCGCATGCCGCCTCAAAGGTTCAACAGGACCGCGCCCCAGGTGAAGCCACCGCCGACACCCTCGAGCATCAACAACTGGTCCTTCTTGATCTTGCCGCTGCGCACGCCGCTGTCGAGCGCCAGAGGGATGGAAGCAGCCGAGGTGTTGCCATGCTGGTCCACCGTGACCAGCAGCCTGTCCAGCGGCAGCTTGAGCCGCTTTGCTGTGCTCTGCATGATGCGGATGTTGGCCTGGTGCGGGATCAGCCAGTCGATCTGGTCATGCGTCTTGCCGGCCTTTTCCAGCGTGGCACGGGCCGCATCTTCGAGCACGCCGACGGCCAGCTTGAACACGGCTTGGCCGTCCATCTTGAGCAACGGGTCACCCAGCACCTTGCCGCCGGACACATGGCCGGGAACGCACAAGATGCCGACATGCTTGCCATCGGCATGCAGGTCGCTGGCCAGGATGCCAGGCGTCCCGGACGCTTCCAGCACCACGGCACCGGCGCCATCTCCGAACAGCACGCAGGTCGTGCGGTCCGAAAAGTCCAAAATGCGCGAGAACACTTCGGCGCCAACCACCAGTGCGCGCGTCGCAGCACCGGACTTGATCATCGCGTCCGCGACCGTCAGCGCGTAGACAAAGCCGCTGCACACGGCCTGGATGTCGAACGCCGCGCAACCGGCCATGCCCAGCTTGTTCTGCAGGATGCACGCGGAAGAGGGAAACACCATGTCCGGCGTGGACGTGGCCATGATGATCAGATCGATCTGCTCCGGCGTCACGCCGGCAGCCTCCATGGCGGCCTGGGCCGCAGGCACGGCCAGGTCGCTGCTGGTCACATCTGCCGCGGCGAAATGGCGCGCGCGGATGCCGGTGCGTTCGACGATCCAATCGTCGGAGGTCTCGACGCCCTGTGTCGCCAGCTCTGCGGCCAGTTCAGCGTTGCTCAGGCGACGCGGCGGCAGATAGCTGCCGGTTCCCGTGATGCGTGAATAGGTGGGCATGGATGCTTGTCAGTGAACTGCCGTTTCCGTAGGGACCGCGGCACTGGCCTCCACGGCTGCCGGCAGCGGAGCCACCCGGGCGATGCGCGCCTGCACACGGTCGAGCAGCTTGTTGCGCGCCGCATCATACCCGCGGTTCAAGGCCTGCTCGAAGGCGAAGGCATCGGCAGAACCATGGCTCTTGAACACCAGTCCACGCAAGCCCAGCAAGGCGGCGCCGTTGTAACGGCGGTGGTCCATACGGTGCTTCAGCGCGCGCAGCACGGGGTAGGCCAGGGCGGCAGCGGCCTTCGTGAACACGCTGCGCGAAAACTCGGCCTTTAGAAAGCCGCCGATCATGGTCGCAACGCCTTCACTGCTCTTGAGCAGCACGTTGCCAACGAACCCATCGCACACCACGATGTCGGTCGTGCCCTTGTAGATATCGTTGCCTTCGACGTTGCCGTGGAAGTTCAGGTTGCCGGCGCTGGCAGCCGCCTGCAGCAGCTCGCCGGCCCGCTTGATGACTTCGCTGCCCTTGATGGCCTCCTCGCCGATGTTGAGCAGGCCGACCGACGGCTCTTCTTCATTCTTGAGCACAGAGACCAGCGCAGAGCCCATCACCGCAAATTGCAGCAGGTGTTCTGCCGTGCAGTCGACGTTGGCGCCCAGATCCAGCACGGTCGTCGCCCCACCCCGGGCGTTCGGCAACTGGGTGGCGATGGCGGGGCGGTCGATCCCTGGCACGGTCTTGAGCAGGTAGCGCGCGATCGCCATCAGTGCGCCGGTATTGCCGGCGGATACCGTCACGTCGGCATGGCCGTCCTTGACCTGTAGTAAGGCCACACGCATCGAAGAGTCGCGCTTCTTGCGCAGCGCCACCTCCACGGAATCGTCCATTCCGACCACTTCGCTGGCCGCGACCACGCGGGCGCGCGGATGCGAGAAGGACGCGAGCGAGTCGGGCAGGCCTACCAGCAGCAGCTGTGCATCGGCATGGGCGGCCAGGAAAGCTGAGCAGGCAGGGAGTGTGACGCGGGGACCATGGTCACCCCCCATGCAGTCGACGGCTACCGTGATCATGGGTGCAACTGTACGTCCGCAGCACCGGTGGGCGGGGACAAGCCGACACCAGCACCAAAAGAAAAGCCCGTCGCTACTGCAAGCGTAGCCACGGGCCCGGTGGACGAAGCGGTCAGGCTTCGGACTTGTTCTTCAGGACCTGACGGCCACGGTAGAAGCCGTTGGGGCTGATGTGGTGACGCAGGTGGGTTTCACCCGTTGTCGGCTCCACGGCGATGCCGGGAACGTTCAACGCGTTGTGCGAACGGTGCATGCCACGCTTGGACGGGGACTTTTTGTTCTGCTGGACTGCCATGCTTGGCTCCTAGACGAATGAGGGGTTGCGAGGATCACGCCAAACCACTGGCAAGACCTGGCCGGACGAACCACCTGCAACAAAAGTCTACGGTGTCCACGGCGCGCGAAGCCCGCGATTATAGCCCAGCGGGCCGGAGCAAACTAGTGCTCGTCCTTTCCGGGCTTCAGTTTCATGCCGGCCAGCACGCCGAAGGGGTTTGGCTTGGCCTCTTTTGCCTCCTCGAAATCGGGGTCGGCATGCTCCAGGGCGACCGTGGTCGGGCATACCGCGTGGCGTGGCACCAAGGGCAGCTCCATCAACAACTCGTCCTCGACCAGGCTTGGTAGGTCGAAAGCCGGATCCAGCACCAGCACATCTTCCTCGGCCTCCTCGTCCTCCCGCTCGGCTGTGGCCTCATCGGCCACGAAACGGAACCAGCGGTCCACCGACAACGGCAACGCGACCGGCTCCAGGCAGCGCTGGCAGGTGACGGGCAACTGCGTCTCGGCCGTCAGGTGCAGCCAGGCCTGCGCCACACCGCCGCCTTCGCGCTGCTCGCCCACCGCACGCCAGCGCACGGGCGTGTCAGGCGCGCGGCCTTCCGCTTCTTGCGACAAACGCGGAAAGTCCGCGAGAAGCCCCTCCTGTTCGCGCACGCCGCCCGACTGGGCGAAGGCCTTGACGTCCAGACCACGTGACTGCTTGTCCGATTTCATGCGCGGCAGTGTAAGAGAATCGCCGCATGCTCCACCCCGCCGCGACTGCGCCACGGCCTCCCCTGATCCTCGGCTCCACCTCCCGTTACCGCCGCGAACTGCTGTCACGGCTGCGCCTGCCCTTCGAGGTCGTCGCCCCCGAGGTCGACGAAACGCCGCAGCCTGGCGAGAAGCCGGCCCATCTGGCCTGCCGGCTCGCCCTGGCCAAGGCCAGGGCCGTCGCGGCACTGCAACCCGATGCCATCGTCATCGGCTCCGACCAAGTGGCGGACTTGAACGGCCGCCCGCTGGGCAAGCCCGGAACGCACGCAAGGGCCACCGCGCAGCTGCGCGAGATGCGCGGCCAGACCGTGCTGTTCCAGACCGCGCTGAGCGTGGTCCATGCCGCTGCCGCCTTCGAGGAGACCGCGCTCGTCACGGTCCAGGTGCGCTTTCGCATGCTCGACGATGCCGAGATCGAGGCCTACCTGCTGGCCGAGCAGCCCTACGACTGCGCCGGCAGCGCGAAGAGCGAGGGCCTGGGCATCGTCTTGCTCACATCCATCACGAGCGACGACCCGACGGCCTTGATCGGCCTGCCGCTGATCGAGACCTGCAGGCTGCTGCGTGCGGCGGGCCTGCCGCTGCTGACGCCGGCCGTCCCATGAAGGGTCGTCTGTTCTTGGTCCCCGCGCCGCTGGATTTCGGCTGCGACACGCAGGCCCCTTTGCAGGACGCCATCCCGCTGGGCACGCTGCAGGCGGCGGCCAGGCTCACGCACTGGATCTGCGAAAACGCAAAAACGACGCGCGCGTATCTCAAGCGCATCGACGCCGTCGTACCACTGGCCTGCGCCGTGCAGCAGCAGACGCTGACTGAATTGCCGCGCGAAGTCCACAAGAAGGGTGACCATGGGCCCGGCTTCGACGCCTCGCCGCTGCTGGCGGCGGCCCTTCAAGGCCATGACATCGGGCTTGTCAGCGAAGCCGGCATGCCGGCCATCGCCGACCCCGGCAGCTCGGTCGTGCGCGCCGCCCATGCGCTGGAACTGCAGGTCGTGCCGCTGGTCGGCCCCAGCGCGCTGTTGCTGGCCCTGGCCGCCAGTGGCCTCAATGGCCAGAACTTCGCCTTCGTCGGTTATTTGCCACAGGAAGCCGATGCGCGTGCGCAGCGCATCCGCACGCTGGAATCCCTGGCCCTCAAGACCGGCCAGACGCAGTTGTTCATCGAAACGCCGTACCGCAGCGAGGTACTGCGCCGCGCCCTGGTGCACACCCTGCAGCACAACACCCGGCTGGGCATTGCGAGCGGATTGACACTTGCAGATGCCAGGATCGCCAGCCGCACCGTCAAGGCCTGGCGCGCGCACGAGGCGGCGGCGCTGCCGGACGTACCGGCGGTGTTCGCGATCGGCCGCTGATCAGCGCAGCATCGGCACGGACTTCAGGGCGCGCACCGCGCCCTCGCCGAACGCAGCGCCGAAGCGCTTGGCCAGACGCTCGGCCACATTTTCGCGGTGCGTGTAGTCGACGATCTCTTCGGCCTTGACGACCTCGCGCGCCACATAGTCCAGATTGCCGAAATGGTCCGCCAGCCCCTGGTTGACGGCTTGTTCGCCGCTCCAGAACAAGCCGGTGAAGGTTTCGGGCGTCTCCTTCAGCCGCTCGCCGCGTCCTTTCTTGACGACGGCGATGAACTGCTGGTGGATGGTGTCCAGCATGGTCTGCGCCAGCGCACGCTGGGCGTCGCTCTGCGGACTGAAGGGGTCCAGGAAGCCCTTGTTCTCCCCGGCGGTCAGCAGCCGACGCTCCACGCCCACCTTGTCCATCAGGCCGGTGAAGCCGAAACCGTCCATCAGCACGCCGATGCTGCCCACGATGCTGGCCTTGTCCACGAAGATCTGGTCCGCACCGACGGCGATGTAGTAGGCGGCAGAGGCACAGGCTTCTTCCACGACCGCATAGACGGGCTTGTTGTGCTTGGCCTTGAGCCGCAGGATCTCGTCGTTGATGATGCCGGCCTGCACGGGGCTGCCGCCCGGCGAATTGATCAGCAACACGACGGCCTGGGCGCCCGTGTCCTCGAACGCGCTGCGCATGGCCGCCACGATGGATTCGGCGCTGGCATCGGCCCCGGAGGCGATCTCCCCCTTGATCTCTACCACCGCCGTGTGCTCGGTCGACTTGTCGGTAGTCGGCGCCGCACGCAACAGCAGGATCCAGGCGATCACGATGAAGAACGCCAGCCACGAGAGTCGGGTGAACGTCTTCCAGCGCCGGGCCGCGCGCTGTTCCTTGAGCGACGCGAACGCCAGGCGCTCCAGCGTGGCACGCTCCCATTGAACGTCAGGGGAATTTCGGCCGGCATCACCGGGCAACTGCGGATCACTCATGGCGATGGCGGGCCGGCACGGGGTACGGCACTAGAAGATGACGGGCTGCAACTGAGGCCGAGTATGCCAGTGCACCACACCGTCGGATTCGGACAACGCGATCTTGACGAGACCGCCGCGGCAAGGCCCGCCACCACACGCGCCCGTATCGGGGCGGTAGGCTGCGCCATGTGTAGCGCAGAGCAGCCATTCGCCGCTGTCGTCGAAGAATCGGTTCGGCTGGTAATCCAGCTCCATGGCAACGTGCGTGCAGCGGTTCAAGTACGCATGAGCCTGGCCCCGGTAGCGCACCGCGAACGCGCGGCAGGTCTGGCCCTGGTACACCACGTCGAAGGGCACGGCCTCGCCGCCATCGGCCAGGTCCCTGGAATTGCACAGCGCGACGGCGTCCATGGCGAGCTGCCTGCAAGCTTCAGGCCGGCAGCAACCAGCTGTGCAGTTCGGCCACCGAGTGCGCGACGAACAGCGGGTTCAGGCTGGCGAATTCGCCGAAGGGATGGGCGCCGTAGCTGACGCCCACGCTGGCACAGCGCGCGTTCACGGCCATCTGCAGGTCGTGCGTGGTGTCGCCCACCATGAGCGTGCGTTCGGGCGCCACGCCGAATTCGTGCATCAGCTCGTGCAGCATGCGCGGGTGCGGCTTGCCGGCGGTCTCGTCGGCCGTGCGCGAGCCATCGAACAGCCCTTGCAACTCGACCGTGCGCAGCGCCTCGTCCAGACCGCGCCGCGATTTGCCAGTGGCTACCGTCAGCGTCACCTGCTGCTCCTTCAGCGCCCGCAGCATCGGCACAACGCCCTGGAACAGCACGATGTCGTGCTGGTGCGCCATGTAGTGGTGGCGGTACCGCGCGCCCAGCTCTGGATAGCGCTCCTGGGGCACGTCCGGCGCCGCATGGGCCAGGGCCTGCGTCAGCGCCATACCGATCACGAACGATGCCGCGGCGTCCGTGGGCACGGTGCCGCCCACGTCGCGCACGGCCGCCTGGATGCAGCGCGTGATGATGGCTGTGGAATCGAACAGCGTCCCGTCCCAATCGAACGCGATCAGGTCAAATTTTCTGGCTTGCATGCGCTGATTCTCGCCCGTTGGTGCGGGTGGCCTATCTCTGGCTCGCCAGAAAACCTGCCAGCTCCGACGGCAGGGCGGCCTCCAGTTGCACAGTCTCGCCGGTCGCTGGATGGACCAGTCGCAGGCGCCAGGCGTGCAGGAACATGCGCGCCAGGCCCTGCTTGGCCAGGCTCTTGTTCAGCGCGAAGTCGCCGTATTTGTCGTCGCCGGCGATGGGATGGCCCTCGCTGGCCAGGTGCACGCGGATCTGGTGTGTGCGTCCGGTCTTGATCGTCACCTCCAGCAGGCTGAAGTCCACCAGGGCCTGCGCCAGCTTGACCAGCGTAATGGAGCGCATGCCGTCCGGGTCGTCGCGCGCCGCCACGCGCACGCGGCGCTCGCCCTCGGTTCCGGGCTTGCCGGGCAGCAGGAACTTGACCAGTGGTTTGTCCAGCACCTTGTGGTTGGCCGGCCAGGCGCCCAGCGCCAATGCCAGATAGGTCTTGCCGGTCTCGCGCTCGCGGAACTGGTCCTGCAGGTGCTTGAGTGCGCTGCGCTTCTTGGCGATCAGCAGTACGCCCGAGGTCTCGCGGTCCAATCGATGCACCAATTCGAGGAACGGCGCACCGGGCCGCGCCATGCGCAGCTGCTCGATCACGCCAAAGTCAACACCGCTGCCGCCATGCACGGCCACGCCGGCCGGCTTGTCGATGGCCAGGAAGCTGTCGTCCTCGTGCAGCACGGGGAAGGTGCGCGCCGGTGCCGCCTGGGCCATGGCGGCCGATTTCTGCTCCACACGCTCGGACACGCGCACCGGCGGGAGCCGCACGCTGTCGCCTTCGGCCAGGCGGGTGCTGGCGTCGGCACGGCCCTTGTTCACGCGCACTTCACCGCTGCGGATGATGCGGTAGACATGGCTCTTGGGCACGCCCTTGAGCTCGCGCACGAGGAAGTTGTCCAGGCGCTGGCCATCGGCGTCCGGCCCGACCTGAACCAATTTGCTGGCGGGGGCCGGCTGCTGGTTCTTAGCACCTATAATATTTTTCACCAGCGTCTCAGCCTAAGTGCTTGATAAATCACGAGTTTAGAGCACAACCCCGCCGACGCTGCGAGGCGATGCCACTCCGAGGCGTTGGCTGTCGATCCTGTTCCGCACTGGGCAGGGTGGCGGCCACCGTCGACCGAGGCGGGCGACGCAATTGAAACCCTGATACGGAATACCCCAAGCCGGCCTGGCTGCGATGCGCTGCATTGCAGCCAGGCCGGCGGATCAAAGCAAGACATGGTGCACAGACTGCTGATGCGAACCTGCCTGCGCTGGCCTTTGCCAGCGTGGCCCGGCTCTGGCATACGCCGCGCGCCATGCCCGCAATCTTCGTCACCCCTCGCATCGGCGAATTGGCGGAGCCTTCTGCAAATTGCACCATCCACGCGCCCATGCCCCATCTGAAGAGCTAGGTGCTCGCAGGTGTCGGCTCTCCGGCAATTCCCTTCGTTTCAAGAGCGTTCGTTCAGGCATCAAAGGTTCCCCCGGAACCATGACGTTTTGAAGACATACGGGTCTCGCAAGAGCCCAATGAAGGACCGCTACCCATGAAACGGATGCTGATCAATGCCACGCAGGCCGAAGAGCGCCGCCTGGCCATCGTCGACGGGCAGAAGCTGCTCGACTACGAAATCGAGATCGAGGGACGCGAACAGCGCAAGGGCAACATCTACAAGGCCGTCGTGACGCGCGTCGAGCCCTCGCTCGAAGCTTGCTTCGTCGACTACGGCGAAGACCGCCACGGTTTCCTGCCGTTCAAGGAAATCTCCAAACAGTACTTCGCCGAGGGTGTCTCGGTCAGCCAGGCGCGCATCAACGACGTGATCCGCGAGGGCCAGGAGCTGTTGGTCCAGGTCGAGAAAGAAGAGCGTGGCAATAAGGGCGCGGCGCTGACGACCTTCGTGTCGCTGGCCGGCCGCTACGTGGTGCTGATGCCCAACAACCCGCGCGGCGGCGGCGTGTCGCGCCGCATCGAGGGCGATGACCGGGCCGAGCTCAAGGAGGCGATGGACCAGCTCGAATACCCCAAGGGCATGAGCATCATCGCGCGCACAGCCGGCATCGGCCGCAGCGCACCCGAGTTGCAGTGGGACCTGAACTACCTGCTCAAGCTGTGGAACGCCATCGACGGCGCTTCCAAGGGCGGCAAGGGCGCCTTCCTGATCTACCAGGAATCCAGCCTCGTCATCCGCGCGATCCGCGACTACTTCAACCATGACATCGGCGACATCCTGATCGACACCGACGACGTGTACGAGCAGGCCCAGCAGTTCATGGCCCACGTGATGCCCGAGCATGCGGCCCGCGTGAAGCGCTACCGCGACGACGCGCCGCTGTTCAGCCGCTTCCAGATCGAGCACCAGATCGAGTCGGCCTATGCCCGCACCGTGAACCTGCCCTCCGGCGGCGCCATCGTGATCGACCACACCGAGGCGCTGGTGTCGGTGGACGTGAACTCAGCCCGCTCCATCCGTGGCGGCGACATCGAGGAAACCGCGACCCGCACCAACCTGGAAGCCGCCGAAGAAGTGGCACGCCAGATGCGCCTGCGCGACCTGGGCGGCCTGATCGTGATCGACTTCATCGACATGGAAGAGAGCCGCAACCGCCGCGACGTGGAAAACCGGCTGCGCGACTCGCTGCGCCAGGACCGCGCGCGCGTGCAGTTTGGCACCATCAGCAAGTTCGGCCTCATGGAAATGAGCCGCCAGCGCCTGCGTCCGGCATTGTCGGAAGGTTCGTCCATCCCCTGCCCGCGCTGCGGCGGCTCCGGCCACATCCGCGACACCGAGAGCTCGGCGCTGCAGATTCTGCGCATCATTCAGGAAGAGGCCCAGAAGGACAACACGGCTTCGGTCATGTGCCAGGTGCCCGTCGAGGTGGCCTCGTTCCTGCTGAATGAAAAGCGCACCGAGATCGCCAAGATCGAGTTGAAGCAGCGCATCAACGTGCTGATGGTGCCCAACAAGACGCTGGAGACGCCGAACTACAAGCTCGAGCGCCTGAAGCACGATGATCCGCGCCTGGATCACATGGAGGCCAGCTACAAGATGGCTGACGAGATCGAGGATCCGACCTCCGTCACGCGCCGCTCGCAGGAGCCGACCAACAAGCAGACGCCCGTGATCAAGGGTGTGCTGCCGGACGCGCCCGCGCCCCAGCCCGTGGCCAAGCCCGTGCAGCCGCCGGTTGCGCCTGTGGCGCCGCCGGTGGCCGCCCCGGCCGTCGCACCGGAACTGCCCATGGAAAAGGGCTTCCTCGGTTTCATCAAGGGCTTGTTCGGTGCCAAGCCGGCACCCGCCCCGGTCGCGCAAGCGCCCGCGCCGGCCCCCGTGCCCACGCCGGCCGCCGCGCAGGACAAGCGCGAAGGCCGCCCGCCCCGCGGTGAGGGCCAGGCAGGCCGTGGCCGCGGTGGACGCGGCCGGCAAGGCGAAGGCCGTGAAGGCCGAGAGGGCCGGGAAGGTCGCGACAGCCGCGAGGGCCGCGAGCCCCGCGCACCGCGCGAAGGCCAGCCGCGTAACGACGAGCCGCGCGCCGATGGCCTGCAGGAGCAGACGCCGCGCAACGGCCGTGGTGGCCGCGGCGGCGAGCGCCAGGGCGGACGCCAGCGGCAGGACGGCGAGGCCCGTGCCATCGGCGACGATGGCATCGCAGCGGCCGGCGGCATCGCCGCAGAAGGTGCGGCCATGACCGAACGCCCACTGCGCGCGCCGCGGAGCGGCGGCGAACGTGGTGAACCGCGCGAGCGTGGCGAGGCCGGCGAGCGCCCAGAAGGCCGCGAAGGCCGCGAGCGTGGTGGCCGTGGCGGTCGTGGCCGCCGCGAAGAACGCCCGGTGAACGGCAACGAAGTCGCGGGTACCGAAGCCCAGGGCGAAGCCGACACGTTCGCGCCAGCCGAGCCGGCCGCACGTCCGGAACGGACGGATCGTCCTTCGTACTTCTCCGCAGTCCCGGTGCTGGGCGAGGAGCAGCCCGCCGAGCCCAGCGCTCCGGCCGGTGAGCCGGTCAACGGCGCAGCCGGCGAGGCCGCGGAAGGTGAAGAAGCCCCGCGCCGCGAGAAGCGCTCGCGTGACCGCTACGGCCGCGACCGCAAGGACCGCGCCCTGCGCCAGGCCGAGCCGCTCGCCGAGGAAGCAGTTGCAACGGCACACGCCGAGGCGCCTGCCGATGCTGCGCCTGCCGCACCGCAAGACCTGTCGGTGGCGCCCACGGCCGCAGAGCCTGTCGCAGCGCCAGCCACGCCGGTGCCTAGCGCCGCAGCGCCTGTGGCTCCGGCGCCCGCTGCACCGGCCGTTGCACCGGCACCGGCACCGGCATCTGCGCCTGCGCCTGTGGCCATGCCGGTGGCTGCTGCCTCGGCACCTTCGGCAGCTGCAGGCAGCCTGCCCAAGGTCGGCGCCTTCGCATTGCCGGTCTCCGAGCTGGAGCAGATCGCGCAAGGCTCGGGCCTGCAGTGGATTGCCACCGATGCGTCCAAGAGCGCAGCCGTCCAGGCAGCCATCGCTGCGGAGCCCAAGCCGGTCCATGTGCCGCGCGAGCGCCCGCCGGTGGTGGTCATCGCCGACGAGCCTCTGGTCCTCGTGGAAACGCGCCGCGACCTGAAGAGCATGCAGTTGCCGTTCTGACACAGGCCCTGCGCCAACAAGAAGACCGTCCCATGGGACGGTCTTTTTTTTGGGGGGCGCACAGGGCGCGCCGCCTGGTGTGCAGCGCTACAGCAAAGCAGCCTGGCGCAGCGCCTGCTGCGCCGCAGCGTCATCGCCGCGCTGCTCGGCAAGAGCACCCAGTGCCCTCCAGGCGCTGCGCCTGAGGGCCGGGTCCTGCAGTTGCACCAGCGCCTGGGACAGCAACTGCTGCGCCTTGCCCCACAGCTGGTGGCGCAGGCAGGCGATGCCGGCGAGGTACTGGAGCTCGGCGCTGCGTGGCTGCGCGCGCTGGGCGGCTTCGATGCGTTCCAGCCACGGCAGCTCGCTGCTGCCCTCTTCGGCGCCGAAGCCCTCTTGCAGTGCATGGATCAGCTTGACCAGGACCGTGCCCTGGGCAAGCGCCTGCGGCTCGCGCAGCAGCGCATCCCACACGGGCAGCAGCCATTGCCGCGACAGCGCCACATCGCCTTGCAACTGCACCAGCCGCTGGGCGGCACAGATCGCCACATCGGGCAGCAGACGCTCGGCCGGCTCCAGCTGCGACCAGGCGCGCTGCAGTTGCGAGGGATCGTGGGCAGCCTGGATCAGCTCCAGCGACAGGCCTTTCAGAATCAGCTGCGCCGCGTCGGGCGAGAACGCCCGGTGCTTGGCCAGCAGGCGTGCGGTTTCGAGGGCCGGGACGGTCTGCTGTGCCTGGCGCGTCGCTTTCAGGCGCGCCCGCAGGGCCAGCGTGCGGCGCGCGGCGCCCTGCGGCATGTCGTCCAGCCACTGCAAAGCGGCCTGGGGATCGCGGTCGGCCAGGGCCCACCGCGCGGCGCGCAATTGCACGCCCTCGCGCGTTTCCTGCGCCTCGCGCGCGGATGTGTCCTGCAGGGCCGCCTGCAGATGCGCATCGCGCGTGGCCTTGTCGCGCAGCGCCTGGGCGCTCTCGGCTGCGACCAGGTGCGCGATCGCGCGCAGCTTGGCGGCGTGCGGCACGCCGTGATGGCTCGCGGCCAGGGCTTCCTCTTGCTGCAACGCGGCTTCCGATGCCTTGCGCGCGCGCAGGAAGCGCCCAGCCAGCATGTGCGTCAACCCATCCAGCACGGCGGCGTGCATGGCGCGTTCACGCTGCTGCAGGCGCCAGCGTTGCGCCTGGCGCGGCATGGAAAACAGTGCCGACAGGCCACGCAGCGCCAGATGCAGCAGCACGAAACCGCCGAACAGCAACAGCAGGACCAGATTGAGCGAAACGTCGATGCGGTAGGGCGACCAGTACAGCGTGACCGTTCCCTGGTTGTTGCCAGCCAGGAGGGCGAGCGCCACGGCAACGCCGAACAGCGCCAGAAACCAAGCGAGAGCGCGCATGCCGGGCTTATCGGCCAGCGGCCGCCGTAGCCAGCGCGGACAGCGTCTCGTCGACGCGCGGCAATGCCACGGCCTTGAGCTGCGCCTGCACCTGAGACAAGGTGCCCGCCACCTGCTGCGTGCGCCGCGCTGCCGGGTCGAAGTAGCGGTGCAGAGAGAAGGCTGCAGCCGCCGCGTCCGAGCGCGCGGACTCGAACTGCCGCGCCAGCAGGCCCATGCGCACGTTCAGCAGCTTGAGCTTGAGGTTCTCGCGCAGGAAGTACGACTGCTCGGGTGCCAGCAATGCGGCTTCGGGTTGGTCGATACGAGACACGCGCAGCAGCTTGAAGGACTCGGCCCGAACGACCTCCAGCGCCCGCAGCCACCACTCGTCGGCCGGCGGCGCAGTCGGCGCGCGGCCGGAAGACGACACCACCGGCACCACGGCGTTGAGCAGCGGCAGGTCGTCGATCTGGCGCACCAGATCGTCCAGCTTGCCCAGGAGGCCCGGCGTGTCGGCGGTCTGCGCAGCGCCGATGCGCTCGATGTCGCGTGCGATGGCGCGGCGCACCGGCTCCAGGCGCGGATGGGCCGCGCGCTCGACGCGCTGGTCGGCCGTCTTCAGCGCTGCGAGCAGAGGCTCGACGCTGAGCGTCAGCTGGGCCTGCTGCTGCGCCAGCCGCAGCGAGGACTCGATGTCCACGACCAGCGTTTCATCGCGCGAACGCGACAGGCTCAGCATGAGGTCGTCGAGTTGGGTGCGCTGCAGCGTGGCTTCGGACAGACGCGCATCGGACACGGCTTGACGCGCCGCAGTCTCGCGAGCCAGGTCCTGCGCCTGGCGTGCGGCGGCGCGGGCTTCGACCGACTGCGCCTGCGCCTCGGCGCTCTGGCGTGCCAGGGTCTCGCGCATGCTGGCGACCTTCTGCCACAGCAGGCCAGTGGACACGAGGCTGACCACGACCAGAAGGCTGAGGAACAGCACCAACACGCGCGGTGCGGTCGGAGATGTCGCCCGGACCTGGGCAGCGGCGCCAGGCTGAGACTCGTGGGACGGCTCGGCATTCATGCGAAAGATTCTATCGAGGCAAGCATGTCGGCCAGACCCGGCCGCGAGACGGCGACACGCCCGAAGCCGAGGGTGGTCGCGGCCTCGGCGATGCGCGCGTGCGAGGCCAGCGCGCGGGCCGCGTGCCAATCCTGTCCCGGCAGCAGCAGCCCCAGGTTGCGCACGGCATCCGAACTGCTGAGCAGCCACAGCGCAGCGCCTTGGGCAGCCGCCCGCGCCTCGTCCCGCTGCGCATCGGTCCAGGCCGGCAGACCGCGCCGGTAGGCGGCCAGCGCTTCCACCTGGCTGCCGGCGGCCTGCAGGCGCTCGGCAAGCCAGGGCCGCCCGGCGATGCGGCCGGAAGCATCCGCGCCGCGCACGATCAACACGCGCGTGCCAGCCAAAGGGCCCGTGCCCACCCGTTGCCATAGCGCTTCGGAATCGAATTGCGCTGCGTCCTCGCCGGGCGCCTCCACCGCACAGGCCTGGACGCCGGCCTCCAGCAAGGCGCGCGTCGTGCCGGCGCCCGTGGACCAGGCGCGCAGCGCAGCGCCCCAGGGCGCGCCGGCAGGCCGTGCGGCGAAGAAGGCACGCACGGCGTTGGCGCTG
Source organism: Pseudorhodoferax sp. Leaf267 (assembly GCF_001422405.1). Lineage (GTDB taxonomy): Bacteria > Pseudomonadota > Gammaproteobacteria > Burkholderiales > Burkholderiaceae_C > Pseudorhodoferax. The sequence goes on along the minus strand of NZ_LMMV01000022.1, from coordinate 340,561 downwards.
ACGAACATCAACACGTGGTACTGCGCCAGGCGGTGCCAGGCGGCCTGCAGTGGTGCGGGGTCGGTCGCCTCGATGGCCATCAAGGGCATGGCCACAGCCGCGTAGCCATGGGCCTCCAGTTGTTCCGTCCAGCGCAAGGCCTCCTGCGCAGGCCGCGTGACGAGCACGCGCATGGCCATGGCGCTGCGGCTCAGGCCGCGCCGCCGGCGCGCAACTGCGCGGCGACCTGCGTGCCCAGGGCCTCGGCGCCGCAAGCGTCCGCCACCTGGCCGGCAGTCTCTACCTGCACCAGCGGCGCCCAGGTCTCGGCATCACCCCAAGCGGCCTGCAGCCGCAGCGTATCGCCCAGCCAGCGCGCGTGCGCGGCCAGCGGCATGGAGCAACTGCCGCCCATGGCGCGGCTGACGGCCCGCTCTGCTGTCACGGCCAGCCAGCTGCCGGAATGGGCCAGCGGCGCCAGCAGCTCCAGCAGATCCTGCCGGCCAGCGCGCACCTCGATGCCAAGTGCACCCTGGCCCGCGGCGGGCAGCATGGCGTCGGGCTCGAAGACTTCGCGCACGCGCGCATGCAGGCCCAGGCGCTTCAGGCCCGCGGCGGCGAGCACGATGGCCGCGTAATGGCCTTCGTCCAGCTTGCGCAGGCGCGTGTCCAGGTTGCCGCGCAAAGGCTGGATGTCCAGGTCCGGACGCAAGGCCTTCAGCAGCACGCTGCGGCGCAGGCTGGAGGTGCCGACCACGGCGCCCTGCGGCAGGTCGGCAAGCCGGGCGAAGTGCGGCGAGACGAAAGCGTCGCGCGGATCCTCGCGTTCGAGCACGCAGGCCAGCACGAAGCCATCGGGCAGCTCCATGGGCACGTCCTTGAGCGAATGCACGGCAATGTCGGCACGGCCGTCTTCCAGCGCGTTCTCCAGTTCCTTCACGAACAGGCCCTTGCCGCCGACCTTGCTCAGCGTGCGGTCCAGGATCTGGTCCCCGCGCGTGGTCATGCCCAGCAACGAGACCTGCAGGCCGCGTTGCTCCAACAGGCTTTGGACATGTTCTGCCTGCCACAAAGCAAGGCGGCTTTCACGCGTGGCGATGACGATGGGCTTGGGGGAGGGAGCAGGCACGCAGGTAACCAGTTTGTTCTCGGGTGCGGGGGGCCGGATGCTAGCATGGGGTAAGACCTGATTGCGACGCTGCACCCCACTCCGAAGCCCCATGAAAACACAAGATTCGGCCGCTTCCACCCCTTCTTCAGCTGCAGAGTCCGCCCCGCCCGCTGCCACACGCAGCCGGTCCGCGGCACGCGACAACGAGCGGCCATTGGTCGAGGACATCCGGTTACTGGGCCGGCTGCTCGGCGACGTGATCCGCGAGCAGGAGGGCGACGCGGCATTCGACCTGGTCGAGCAGGTGCGCAAGCTGTCGGTCGCGTTCCGGCGCGATGCCGACCAGGAGGCGGACAAGGCGCTGAAGAAGCTGCTCAAGGGTTTGTCGGGCGACCAGACGGTCAGTGTGATCCGCGCCTTCACCTACTTCAGCCACCTGGCCAACCTGGCCGAGGACCGCCACCACATCCGCCGCCGCGCTGTGCACGAGCGTGCCGGCGAGACGCAGGAAGGCAGCGTGGACGTGGCGCTGTCGCGGCTGCGCTGGGCCGGCATCTCGCCCAAGGCCATCGCGATGACGCTGGCGCACAGCTACGTGTCGCCCGTGCTCACGGCCCACCCGACCGAGGTGCAGCGCAAGAGCATCCTGGACGCCGAGCGCGACATCGCGCAGCTGTTGACGGCGCGCGACGAGGTACGCATGCGCGCCCTGCTCGCGCCTTCGGGCCGCGATGCGCTCACGCCGCGCGAGCTGGCCGCCAACGAGGCGCAGCTGCGCGCCCGCGTCATGCAGCTGTGGCAGACGCGGCTGCTGCGCTTTTCCAAGCTCACGGTGGCCGACGAGATCGAGAACGCGCTGTCCTACTACGAGGCCACCTTCCTGCGGGAGATCCCCAAGCTCTACGCGCACCTGGAACGCGAGCTGGGCAACCAGAACGTCGCCAGCTTTTTGCGCATGGGCCAGTGGATCGGCGGCGACCGCGACGGCAACCCGAACGTCAGCGCGCAGACCATGGAGTACGCCCTGCGCCGCCAGGCCGAGATCGCGCTGCGCCACTACCTGACCGAAGTGCACCACCTGGGCGCCGAGCTCTCGCTGTCGGCGCGGCTGGTCGACATCCCGCCAGCCATGCATGCGCTGGCCGAGCGCTCGCCCGACACCAGCGAGCACCGCAAGGACGAACCCTACCGCCGCGCGCTGACCGGCATCTACGCCCGCCTGGCCGCCACCCTCAAGAAGCTGACAGGCGGCGACGCGGCGCGCCATGCCGTGGCGCCGCAGAACCCCTATTTCAAGGCCGAAGACTTTCTGGCCGACCTGCGCACGATCGAAGCCTCGCTCAAGTCGCACCACGGCGCGGCCTTCGCGGCGCAGCGGCTGCATCCCCTGATCCGCGCGGTCGATGTATTTGGCTTTCACCTGGCCACGCTGGACCTGCGCCAGAGCTCGGACAAGCACGAGGAAGTCATCGCCGAACTGCTGGCGACGGCCCGCGTCGAGCCGGGTTATGCCGCTCTGGACGAGAACGCCAAGCGCCAGTTGCTGCTGCGCCTGCTGAACGACGCGCGGCCGCTGCGCGTGCTGGGCGCGCAGTATTCCGAACTGGCACGCCATGAACTGGCGATCTTCGAGACCGCACGCAGCGTGCTGGACCGCTACGGACGCATGGCGATCCGCCACTACATCATCAGCCACACGGAGACCGTCAGCGACCTGCTGGAGGTGCTGCTGCTGCAAAAGGAAGTGGGGCTCATGTACGGCGTGTTGGAGGAGCCCAAGGGCAGCGGCCCCCGCACCGAGGGCGCGACCTGCGACCTGATCGTGGTGCCGCTGTTCGAGACCATCGAGGACCTGCGCAACGCCGCGCCCATCATGCGCGACTTTTACGCCCTGCCCGGCATCGCGCGACTCGTGCAGCGCTCAGGTGCCGAGCAGGACATCATGCTGGGCTACTCGGACAGCAACAAGGACGGCGGCATCTTCACGAGCAACTGGGAGCTGTACCGCGCCGAGATCGCGCTGGTGGAGCTGTTCGACCAGCTGTCCAACAGCCACGACATCACACTGCGCATGTTCCATGGCCGCGGCGGCACAGTGGGCCGCGGCGGCGGCCCGAGCTACCAGGCCATCCTGGCGCAGCCGCCCGGCACCGTGCGCGGCCAGATCCGGCTGACGGAACAGGGCGAGGTCATCGGCTCCAAGTACGCCAACCCCGAGATCGGCCGACGCAACCTGGAAACCCTGGTCGCCGCCACGCTGGAGGCCACCCTGCTGCAGCCGACCAAGCCGGCGACACCGGCCTTCCTGGAAGCCGCAGCCGCGTTGTCGACGGCCAGCATGCGCGCCTACCGCCAGCTGGTGTACGAGACCCCGGGCTTCACGAGCTACTTTTTCGATTCCACACCGATCCGCGAGATCGCCGAGCTCAACATCGGCTCGCGCCCGGCCTCCCGCAAAGCCAGCCAGAAAATCGAGGACCTGCGTGCGATCCCTTGGGGCTTCAGCTGGGGCCAGTGCCGGCTGACCTTGCCGGGCTGGTACGGCTTCGGCTCGGCGGTCGAGGCCTATCTGGCGGGTGAAGACCTGCCGGCCTCGGCACCGGGCCGCAAGGCTGCCGGTGCCAAGGACCGCCTGGCCCTGTTGCAGAAGATGTACCGCCAGTGGCCCTTCTTCCGCACGCTGCTGTCCAACATGGACATGGTGCTGGCCAAGAGCGACCTGGCCTTGGCGTCGCGCTATGCGGAGCTGGTGGGCGATGCGCGACTGCGCAAGAAGGTGTTTGGCGACATCGAGGCCGAGTGGCACCGCACGACCAAGGTGTTGACGCTGGTCAGCGGCGAGAAGCAGCGCCTGGCTGGCAATGCCGCACTGCAGCGCTCCATCCGCCACCGATTTCCCTACATCGACCCGCTGCACCACCTGCAGGTGGAACTGGTGCGGCGCTACCGGGCCGGCCAGGGCGACGAGCGCGTGCAGACCGGTATCCACATCTCGATCAACGGCATCGCCGCCGGCTTGCGGAATACAGGCTGAGGCCCTGTCGCAGGGCGCGCCTCAGGCGTAGGTGTTCAGGCGCGTGCCCAGGCTGCCATCGGTGGCCAGGCGCGGCACCGCGGGCAGCGACTGGATCAGCGTGGCCGCGGCTGCGGCCTGTGCATCCAGTGCCTTCTTGAGCACCAGGATCTGCACGGCGTCCGCCGTCGGGCCTGACGCCGCGACGCCCGCGGTGGCCGACTGCACGGCAGACGTGCTGGCGATGTTCATGCCGAGCGCCCGTAGACGTCCTCGAAGCGCACGATGTCGTCTTCGCCCAGGTAGCTGCCGGACTGCACCTCGATCATCTCCAGCGGCAGGCGGCCCGGGTTCTCCAGGCGGTGCGTGGCACCCAGCGGGATGTAGGTCGACTCGTTTTCGGACACCAGGTAGGTCTCCTTGTCGCGCGTGACCTTGGCCGTGCCCGACACCACGATCCAGTGCTCGGCGCGGTGGTGGTGCATCTGCAGCGACAGCTGGCCGCCCGGCTTGACCACGATGCGCTTGACCTGGAAGCGCGCGCCGTTGTCCACGCTGTCATACCAGCCCCAGGGCCGGAACACCTTGCGGTGCAGCTGGCCTTCGCTGCGCTTTTCGCGCTTGAGCGTGTCGACGATCTTCTTGACGTCCTGGGTCTTGTCCTTGTGCGCCACCAGGATCGCGTCGGCCGTCTCCACGACCACCAGGTTGTCCACGCCCACGCAGGCGATCAGCCGGCCTTCGGACAGCGCCAGCGTGTCATGGCACTCGTGCAGCAGCACGTCGCCCTGCGCCACATTGCCCTGTTCGTCCTTGGGCAGCACCTGCCACAGCGCGTCCCAGGCCCCCACGTCGGACCAGCCCGCGGACAGTGGCAGCACGACACCGGCCGGCAGCCCGTCAGCGCCCGAGGCAATGCGCTCCATGACTGCGTAGTCGATGGAATCGCTGGGGCATGCCGCGAACAGGGCCTTGTCGACGCGCATGAACTCCCCATCCGCCGAGCCCTTGTCCCAGGCCGACTGGCAGGCTTGCAGGATGTCGGGCCGGCAGGCGCGGATGGCCGCCAGCCAGACCGAGGCCTTGAGCACGAACAGGCCGCTGTTCCACGCGTAGCCGCCGGCGTCCAGGTAGCCCTGCGCAGTCGCGCGGTCGGGCTTTTCGACGAAACGCGCGATCCTGCGTGCGCCGCCCGCGCCATCGCCGAAAGCTGCGCCGGACTGGATGTAGCCGTAGCCGGTCTCCGGCGTGTCCGGCGTGATGCCGAAGGTGACAACCGCGCCGGCCTCGGCCAGGCGCGCGCCCTGCTCGACGGCGCCCTGGAAGGCCTGGGTGTCGACGATCACATGGTCGGCCGGCATCACCAGCAGCACTGGGTCGGCCCCGTCCCGGCTGGCGGCCAGCGCCGCCAGGGTCAGCGCGGGCGCGGTGTTGCGCCCCGTCGGCTCCAGCACGATGGTGCCGGGCTTGCCCATCAGCCGCAGCTGTTCGGCGATCACGAAGCGGTATTCCTCGTTCGACACCACCATGGGCGGTGCCGCCACCACGCCGGTCACGCCCTCGACGCGGCGTACCGTCGCCTGCAACAACGAATCGGCGCCGATCAACGGCAGCAGCTGCTTGGGATACTTCTCGCGCGACAGCGGCCACAGGCGCGTACCGGAACCGCCGGAAAGAATTACGGGTTGGATCAGCATCGGATCACTTCATTGAGTTTGGAAAGAGTTCAGGCGGCATAGCCGCTGGGGTTGCGGCTCTGCCAGCGCCAGGCGTCTTCGCACATGGCCGTCAGCCCGCGCTCGGCGCGCCAGCCGAGCAACTCGGCTGCGGCGGCAGGGTCGGCATAGCACGACGCGATATCGCCGGCACGACGCGGCGCAATCTTGTAAGGCACGGGCTTGCCGCTGGCCTGCTCGAAGGCCCGCACCATGTCCAGAACGCTGTAGCCCACGCCGGTGCCCAGGTTCACCGTGAGCCCGCCCTCCTGCGCGCGCAGGCGCTCCAGTGCACGCAGATGGCCGATGGCCAGGTCCACGACATGGATGTAGTCGCGTACACCTGTGCCGTCCGGGGTCGGGTAGTCCTGGCCCCAGACTTGCAATTGCTCGCGCCGACCGATCGCCACCTGGGCCACGTAGGGCATCAGGTTGTTCGGAACGCCACTCGGATCCTCGCCGATCAGCCCGCTGGCATGGGCGCCGACCGGATTGAAGTAGCGCAGGATCCCGATGCGCCACGACGGGTCGCTCACCTGCAGGTCGCGCAGCATGTCCTCGATCATCAACTTGCTGCGGCCATAGGGATTGGTGGCCGACAAGGGGTGGTCTTCGGTCAACGGAAGGCGCTGTGGATCGCCATAGACCGTGGCTGAGGAGCTGAAGACCAGCGTGCGCACACCGCACTCGCCCATGGCTTCCAGCAGACGCAAGGTGCCGCCCACGTTGTTGTCGTAATAGGCGAGCGGCTTTTGCACCGACTCACCAACGGCCTTCAAGCCGGCGAAATGGATGACCGCGGTGGCGCCACTGCTCTTGAGCGCCGCCACCAGCGCAGCGCGGTCGCGGATGTCGCCACGCACCAGAGCAGGCGCCTTGCCCGTGATGCGCTCGACGCGCGCCAGGGCTTCGGGGCTGCTATTGCAGAAGTTGTCGAACACCGTGACCGGATGACCGGCAGCCAGCAGTTCGACACAAACGTGAGAGCCGATGTAGCCGGCGCCGCCGGTGACGAGAATCATGTGTGTGCGTTCGGTACAGTGCCGGGCCAGGCCGGCGAGAGTGGTGTGCGCTGCCACCGTGGACACGGCGTCGGCAGCCGCAGAAAGAATAGCATGCGCCGTGCCAGCTCCTGTGTCAGGCCGTGTCGCGCAATGCTTGGTAGGACCCCCGAGAGTCGAACTCGGCACCAACGGATTATGAGTCCGCTGCTCTAACCAACATGAGCTAGGGTCCCGCGCCGCCAGCGGCGGGCGGCGCCGATTGTAGGGGCCTACTTGTGGTGGCTCAGCGCGTTGCTGACCAGCTTGGAGGTGATGTCCACGATCTGGATCATGCGGTCGTAGGGCATGCGGGTGGGGCCGATCACGCCCAAAGTGCCGACGATCTGGCCGTCCACCTCGTAAGGTGCGCTGACCACCGACAGCTCCTCGAACGGCACGACCTGGCTCTCGCCGCCGATGAAGATGCGCACGCCCTCCGCGCGGCTGGACACGTCGAGCAGCCGCAGCAATTGCGTCTTCTGCTCGAAAAGGTCGAAGGCGCGGCGTAGATGGCGCATGTCGCTGGAAAAGTCGCTGACGGCCAGCAGGTTGCGCTCGCCCGAGATGACCACCTCGTCCTGCTCGTGCGATGCCTGGGAGCTGACGCTGACCGCCGCATGCATCAAGGTCGCGATCTCGGCCCGCAGCGTCTCGACCTCGTGCTTGAGCTTGTCGGACACCTGATCGAAGGCCATGCCCACATAGTTCGCATTGAGATAGTTGGCGGCCTCGACCAGCTGCGACTGCGTGAAATCGACCTCGGTGAACAGCACGCGGTTCTGCACGTCGCCTTCGGGCGAGACGATGATGACCAGCACCCGGCGCTCGGACAGGCGCAGGAACTCGATGTGGTGGAACACGGAGGCGCGGCGCGGCGCCAGCACCACACCGACGAATTGCGACAGTGACGACAGCAGGTTGGCCGCGTTGGCGATCACCTTCTGCGGCTGATCGGCCGCCAGGCGCGGCGTCTGCAGCTGGTCGCGCTGCGCCGTGAGCATGGTGTCGACGAACAGGCGGTAGCCGCGCGCAGTCGGAATGCGACCTGCAGAAGTGTGGGGGCTTGCGATGAGACCGAGCTCTTCGAGGTCGGACATCACGTTGCGGATGGTCGCTGGCGACAATTCCAGGCCCGACGCCTTGGACAGCGTGCGCGAGCCGACGGGCTGGCCATCGGCGATGTAGCGCTCGACCAGCGCCTTCATCAACAACTTCGCTCGATCGTCCAGCATCGATTCATTTTAGTGATGTAATTTCGCGATGAAATCGAATTTCCGCCGGGTCGCGTTGTTTGGGAAGTACCAGGCATCGGCCTTTGGCGGATCGTCGGTTTCACCGGCCTCCACGCTGCGCGAGATCGCGCAGTTCCTGTCGGCGCAGGGCTGCGACGTGGTCCTCGAGCAGCAGACCCTGGCCAATGCCGCACTCACGGATTTCTCGGGCCTGGACATCGCCGCCATCGGCGAGCGCTGCGACCTGGCCGTGGTCCTGGGCGGCGACGGCACCATGCTGGGCATCGGCCGGCAACTTGCACCGTATGGCGTGCCGCTGATCGGCATCAACCAGGGCCGGCTGGGCTTCATCACCGACATTCCCATGGACGGCTACCAGGGCACGCTGGCGCCCATGCTGGCCGGTGAATACGAGGAAGACCATCGCAGCCTGATGCATGCCCGCGTGCAGCGCGGTGGCGACTGCGTGTTCGATGCGCTGGCGATGAACGATGTTGTCGTGAACCGCGGCGCGACATCGGGCATGGTCGAGCTGCGCATCGAGATCGACGGGCACTTCGTGTCCAACCAGCGCTGCGACGGCCTGATCATTGCCACGCCCACCGGTTCCACGGCCTACGCGCTGTCCGCTGGGGGGCCGCTGATGCACCCGTCCATTCCTGGTTGGGTGCTGGTGCCGATCGCGCCACACACGCTGTCGAACCGCCCGCTGGTGCTGGCGGATCCGGCCGAGGTCGTGATCGAGCTGGCGTCCGAACGCGACGCCAGCGCCAATTTCGACATGCAGTCGCTGGCCTCGCTGCAGCAGGGCGACCGCATCGTGGTGCGTCGCTCGCAGCATTGCGTGCGCTTTCTGCATCCCAAAGGCTGGCACTACTTCGATACCTTGCGCGCCAAACTGCACTGGAATGGGGGCGCCTGAGCCATGGCACTTCGACGCATCCAATTGCGCGACTTCGTGATCGTGCGCGAGCTCGAGCTCGACCTTGCGGGCGGCTTCACCGTGCTGACCGGCGAGACCGGCGCCGGCAAGTCCATCCTGATCGACGCGCTGCAGCTCGCGCTGGGCAGCCGTGCCGATGCGGGCGTGGTGCGCGAGGGCGCCAGCCGCAGCGAGGTCAGCGCCGAGTTCGATGGCTCACCGGCCCTGGACGCCTGGCTCCAGGAGGCCGGCATCGAGCCGTCCGACACACTGCTGCTGCGCCGCAGCGTGGACGCGCAAGGCAAAAGCCGCGCGTGGATCAACGGCAGCGCTGCGACGGCCACCCAGTTGCGCGCGCTCGGCGAGATGCTGCTCGACATCCACGGCCAGCATGCCTGGCAGAGCCTCACGCGCCCGGCCAGCGTACGCGGGCTGCTCGACGGCTATGCCGCGATCGACCTGGCTGCGCTGGACCGGCATTGGTCAGTCTGGCGCCAGGCCACCAAGGCCCTGGCCGACGGGCGACAGGCGCAGGACTCGCTGCAGCGCGAGCGCGAACGCCTGACCTGGCAGATCACCGAAGTCGACAAGCTGAGCCCGGCTGAGGACGAGTGGCACCAGCTCAACGCGGACCACGGCCGCCTGTCGCATGCGCAGGCCTTGCTCGACGCGATGCAGCTGGCCGTCGACGCGCTGGACGATGAGGACCATGGCGCCCTGCGCGGGCTGGCGCGCGCGCATTCGGCATTGGCCGACCAGCAGCATGTGGCACCCGAATACGCCGAGATGGCCGAGGTGCTGGCCGCCAGCCTGGCCCAGGCCGAGGACGCGCTGCACTCGCTGCATACCAGCCTGCGCCGCACCGAGCTCGACCCCGACCGGCTGGCCGCGCTGGACGAGCGCATGGGCCTGTGGATGGGCCTGGCGCGGCGCTACAAACGCACGCCGGACGAGCTGCCGGCACTGTGGGCCGGGTGGAAGCAGGATCTCGTGCGGCTCGACGCCGCTGCCGATCTGGCCGCGCTCGAAGCTGTCGAGCGCACGGCCTTCGCTGCCTTCCAGTCCGAGGCCAGGCGCGTGTCCAAGGCCAGGAGCCAGGCCGCCCCCAAACTGGGCAAGGCGATCACGGCGGCGATGCAGGGGCTGGGCATGGAGGGCGGGCGCTTCGCCGTCGCGCTGGAGCCACTGGAGCAGCCTGCGGCCCATGGGCTGGAGGATGTGCAGTTCCTGGTCGCAGGCCATGCTGGCAGCACGCCGCGGCCGGTCGGCAAGGTGGCCTCCGGCGGCGAACTGTCGCGCATCGCGCTGGCCATTGCGGTCACGACCAGCGAACTCGGTGGCGCGCCCACGCTGATCTTCGACGAGGTGGACTCCGGCGTCGGCGGCGCCGTGGCGGAGACCGTGGGCCGACTCATGAAGCAACTGGGCACGGGCCGCCAAGTGCTGGCGGTCACCCACCTGCCCCAGGTGGCGGCCTGCGCCGACCACCATCTGGTCGTGGCCAAGCAGCGCGAGGGCGCCACCACGGTCAGCGGCGTGGCCGAGGTCCAGGGCGAACAGCGTGTGGCGGAAGTGGCGCGCATGCTCGGTGGCGAGCGGCTGTCGGGCACCACCCTGGCGCACGCGCGGGAAATGCTGGGCGCAGGATGAGGGCCAGCGCGTGACCCAACTGGAAATCGTGCTGATCACCGGCATGTCGGGCTCCGGCAAGTCGGTGGCGCTGCATGCGCTGGAAGATTCCGGTTACTACTGCGTGGACAACCTGCCCCCCGAACTGCTGTTGACCTTTGCCGAACTGGAGCAGACGCGCGGCGCCAAGCGCGTGGCCATCGCCATGGACGTGCGCAGTGCGACTTCGCTGCCGCTGGTGCCAGCGCAGTTGGACATCCTGCGCGCCCAGGGCGTGACCGTGCGCCCTCTTTTCCTGGACGCAGGCACCGACACGCTGGTGCGGCGCTATTCCGAGACGCGGCGCAAGCACCCGCTGTCGCGCTCGGACCTGCAGGACCAGCAGCACGCGCTGTACGAGGCCATCGAACTGGAGCGTGAGTTGCTGGCCGACCTGCGTGAGCAGGCGCATGTGATCGACACCAGCATCATCCGATCGTCGCAACTGCAGGGATATGTCAAGGGCTTGATCTCGGCGCCCAACACCCAGCTCACGCTGGTGTTCGAGTCGTTCGCGTTCAAGCGCGGCATTCCGCTGGACGCTGACTACGTGTTCGACGTCCGCATGCTGCCCAATCCACATTACGACCCCGACTTGCGCGCGCTGACGGGCTTGGACGAGCCGGTCATGCGCTTTTTGCAGCACAGCCCCGAGGTACGGCTGATGTTCGCGCACATCAACAAATTCCTGACGCATTGGCTGCAGTCGCTGGCACGGGACCACCGCAGCTATGTCACGGTGGGGATCGGCTGCACCGGCGGGCAGCACCGCTCGGTCTACCTGGTGGAGCAGTTGGCAAACGCCTTTAGCAAGCGCTGGGTCACGCTCAAGCGCCACCGCGAGCTGGACGCGCGCGGCGGCGTGTTCATGGGGCCGTCGCCAGGCCAGAAGTCGGGCTCAACAATTTTCTGACCGGCGCCGGCAGGCCCAGGCGGTCCAGGTCCGCGGCCCCTGCCCAGAAACCCTCGGCATCCACCGCCTGCCCCGCGCCCAGCAGCACATGGACCGGGTGCAGCAACAGGTCCTTGTGCGTCAGCACATGCGTAAACGCGGTCAGAAGCGTGGCCGACGAGCGTTGGGGTGCTGGCAGAGCCTGCAGCAAGGTCTCCGAACTCTCGAACACTGGAAGGCAGTGCAGGCCGGCCCAGACACCGGTCTGCGGCCGGCGCGTGAGCCAGATGCGACCCTGCGCGTCCTCGGCCCACAGCAACCACCATGAGGCGCTGCTGCGCTTGAGCTTGCGCGTCTTGACCGGGTAACGCTCCGGCTGGCCCGCACTCCGGGCTACGCAGCGTTCGCGCAAAGGGCAGATGAGGCAGGACGGGTTGCGGGCTGTGCAGACCGTGGCCCCCAGGTCCATGACGCCCTGGGTGTAGCGCGGCATGCGGTCCGCCAGATGGTCCTGCGGCAGCAACTCAGTGGCCTGCGCCCACAGCGCCCGTTCATTGCGGGGCTCGGCCAGATCGCCTGCGAAGCCCAGCAGCCGTGTCAGTACACGCTTGACGTTGCCGTCCAGGATGGCCACGCGCTCTGCGAAGCAGAAGGCAGCGATGGCCGACGCCGTCGACCGTCCGATGCCCGGCAGGGTCTGCAGCAGCGCCGCGGACGCCGGGAACCGCCCACCGTGCAGGGCGACGACCTGCTGCGCGCAGGCATGCAGGTTGCGCGCCCGGCTGTAATAGCCAAGGCCCGCCCACAACGCGAACACCTCGTCCTGGCTTGCCGAGGCCAGGGCTTGCACATCGGGAAAGCGCTCGACGAAGCGCGCGAAGTACTGCTTCACCGCCGCCACCTGGGTCTGCTGCAGCATGATCTCGGACAGCCACACCCGGTACGGGTCGCGCGTGCCCTGCCAAGGAAGATCGTGCCGGCCATGGCCGGCCTGCCAGTGCACGACCTGCTGCGCCGCCCAGCCCGGTGCGCACGGATTCAGGGCTTCTGGCATTGGGGGCAGAAGAAGGTGGAGCGTTGGCCCTGGCGCAGGGCGCGGATCGGCGTCGCGCAAACCCGGCAGGGCTGCCCCTCCCGGGCGTAGACCATGGCCTGCTGCTGGAACAGACCGTGTTCGCCCTGGGCATTGGAGAAATCGCGCAGAGTGCTGCCACCGCTCTGGACGGCGCGCCCCAGCACATCGCGCACGGCGGCGTGCAGCTTGCGGGCACGCGGCAGGCTCAGGCGGCGCGCTTGCGTCGTCGGCCGGATGCCGGCCCTGAACAGCGCCTCGGAGGCGTAGATGTTGCCGACGCCGACCACGACATCGCCTGCCAGCAGCACCTGCTTGATCGGCGATGCGCGGCGCTGCAGTCCCGCGTGGAAAGCGATGGCATCGAAATCTTCGCCCAGAGGCTCCATGCCCAGCCGGCCCAGCAGCTTGAGTGCCTCGGGCGCGTCTGCGCTTGTCACGTGGACCACCGCACCGAAACGGCGCGGGTCGTGCAGGCGCAGCAGGCCTAGGGTGGTGGCCAGATCGAAATGATCGTGTGGGCCGGCGGGCGGGTATTGCGTGTCGAAACGCAGGCTGCCCGACATGCCCAGGTGCAGCAGCAAGAGGCCGCGGTCCAGGTCCAGCAGCAAATACTTGCCGCGGCGGCGCACGCCCAGGATCTGGCGGCCTACCAATTCTTCCGGTGCAGCCCCCAGAGCCCAGCGCAGCGGTTTGCCCATGCGCACCGCCGTCACCGTGGCACCGGCGATCCGGTCGGCAAAACTCAGGCGCGTGACTTCGACTTCGGGCAGTTCTGGCATGGACTCTGGGGTTAGGAGCGCTGGATTATGATGGCCCGATGCTGCGACTCCTACGACCGGCCGCCCGCGGTCTTGCCTCGCTGACTCTCCTTCTGGGCCTGCTGCCGGGGCACGCGCAAGGCCCGGCTGCCACCCCTTCGAACGAAGCCAGTACCACATCCTCGCCCGCACAGTCGGGGCTGACCAGCGAGCTGTTCTACGAGCTGCTGATCGGCGAGATGAATGTTGCGAGCGGCGAGCCGGGCGTCGGCTATTCGCTGGTCCTCGATTCCGCCGTGAAGGCCAAGGACCCGCTGCTGTTCCAGCGCGCGGTCGAGATCGCGCTGCAATCGCGATCGCTGGACGCGGCCCAGCGCGCGGCCCGCGCTTGGCGAGACGCCGTGCCCGACTCGCGCGAGGCCAACCGCGCGCTGCTGCAGATCCTGATCGCCACCAACCGCATCGCGGACACCATGGAGCCGCTGCGAACCGAAATCGCCGGCACGCCACCGATGGAACGCAACGCGGCCATCCTTGCGATTCCCCGGGCCTACGCGCGCGCGACGGACCGACAACTGACGCTGCAGGTGGTCGAACAGGCGCTGGCCGCATTCGTCGACGACAAGACCACGGGCGCATCGGCCTGGACCACCATCGGCCGCCTGCGCCTGGCCAACAGCGATACCGCGGGGGCACTGGATGCTGCGGCCCGCGGCCAGGCCATCGAGCCCGGCGCCGAGGGCCCGGCCGTGCTGGCGCTGGAAATGATGGACCGCCGGCAGCCGCGGGCCGAAGAGATCCTCAAGCGCCATCTGCAAGGCAAGCCGTCGCCGCAGCTGCGCCTGGCCTATGTGCGCGCGCAACTCGATGAGCAGCGCTATGCCGAGGCGTCGGCACAACTGCAGCAACTGACGACGGAGCAGCCGGACTTCGCCGAAGCCTGGCTGGTGCTGGGCACCATGCAGGCCCAGGACAACCGCCTCGCCGAAGCCGATGCCTCAATCCAGCGCTTCATCTCGCTGGCACAGCAGCAGCCCCAGAGCGAACAGCGCTCGCGCGGCCTGGCGCAGGCCTATCTCGCACTGGCGCAGACGGCCGAGAAGCGCAAGGATTTCGCGGCCGCCGAGAAGTGGCTCAACCAGATCGAGAACGCCGACGACCTGCTGAGCGCGCAAAACCGCAGGGCCTCCCTGCTGGCCAAGCAAGGCAGGATGCCCGAGGCGCGGGCCATGATCCGCGCCCTCCCAGAGCGCAATGCGGCCGAGGCGCGCATGAAGCTCAACGCCGAAGTGCAGCTGCTGCGTGATGCCAGGCAGCACCAGGACGCCTACGACCTTCTGCAAAAAGCGCTGGAACGCGATCCCAAGGACGCCGACCTGCTGTACGAGCAGGCCATGATGGCCGAGAAGCTGGGCCGGCCGGACGAGATGGAGCGTTTGCTGCGCACCCTGATTGAGGCCAAGCCCGAGTACCACCATGCCTACAACGCGCTCGGCTACTCGCTGGCGGATCGCAACGTGCGTCTGCCCGAGGCCAAGCAGCTGATTCTGAAGGCGCTGGAGCTCGTGCCCAACGACCCCTACATCGCCGACAGCCTGGGCTGGGTCGAGTTCCGCATGGGCAACCTGGACGAAGCCGTGCGCATCCTGTCCAACGCTTACAAGACCCGACCCGACCCCGAGATCGCCGCGCACCTGGGCGAGGTGCTGTGGGCCGCCGGCCAGCGCGACCGCGCCCAGAGCATCTGGAAGGAAGGGCTGGCGATGAGCGCCGACAACGAGACGCTGCAGTCCACGCTCAAGCGACTGCGGGCGCCGCTGTAGTCGGCATGTCGGCCCCGCTGCATCACGCACGGCGAGCCGTGCTGCTCGCGGGCGTCCTGGCCCTCAGTGCATGCGCCCTGCCACCACGCACCGTCCAGGATGCCGATCAAGGCATGTGGAGCGGCCGTCTGGCGCTGCAGGTCGAGGGCGAGCAGGCGCAGTCCTTCTCGGCAAGCTTCGAATTGCGCGGCTCGCCTGAACGCGGTGAGCTGTCCCTGTTCACCCCACTGGGCGCGACGGCGGCGCAATTGCGCTGGGAGCCTGGCACCGCCTGGCTGCGTGCCGACGGCCGCGAGCGCCGCTATGCCTCGATCGAGGACCTGTCCGCCGATGCCACGGGCACACCGCTGCCGCTGGCCGCACTGTTCGATTGGCTGGCCGGCCGCGCAGCCGATGTGCCGGGATGGCAGGCCGACCTGTCGCGTGTCGCGGACGGACGCATCAGCGCCCGGCGCAGCATGCCCCTGCCTACGGCGGAACTCCGCATCGTCTTCGCACCATGAAGGCCATCTACGACATCGCCGCGCCGGCCAAGCTGAACCTGTTCCTGCACATCACCGGCCGGCGCAGCGACGGCTACCACCTGCTGCAGTCCGCGTTCATGCTGATCGACTGGCACGACAGCCTGCATGTCGAGCTGCGCCACGATGGCCAACTGAGCCGCGAAGACCTCGGCCCCGTGCTGCCCGCTGACGACCTCACGCTGCGCGCAGCGCGGGCGCTTCAGCGGGCCTCTGGCACGGCATTGGGTGCGCATATCGGCGTACTCAAACGCATCCCCAGCGAGGCCGGCATGGGCGGTGGTTCGTCCGATGCCGCCAGCTGCCTGCTGGCGCTGAACCGCCTGTGGAAGCTGGACTTCGACCTGCGCCAGCTCTCGGCCATCGGCCTGTCGCTGGGCGCCGACGTGCCGTTTTTCCTGGGCGGGCGCAATGCCTGGGTCGAAGGCATCGGCGAGAGCATGCAGCCGATCGAGCTGCCTGCTGCGCGCTTCCTCGTTGTGAAAACACCCGCCGGGCTCGAGACCGCAAAGATTTTTGCATCGCCGCAACTCAAGCGCGACACAGATACTGCTATACTCTTAGGCTTTGCTGCAGACCCATACGGCTTTGGCCACAATGATCTGCAGCCCGTCGCACAAACCCTGTGTGCGGATGTCGGTAAAGCCCTCGAATGGCTTGCGGCGGCCGGAGCAAAGGGCAGAATGACGGGCTCTGGAAGTGCGGTATTTGCACCCTGGCACCAAGCGGAACACCCCGCAGCGCCAGAGGGCTGGCAGGTTCGGCTTTGCAGCAATCTGGATGTTCATCCTTTGGCCGGGTGGGCAGTCAGTCAGAATTGAGGTAGGCGGCGCTTTTTGCGCCGTTCACCTGTGTAGGGGAGTCGCCAAGTTGGTTAAGGCACTGGATTTTGATTCCAGCATGCGAAGGTTCGAATCCTTCTTCCCCTGCCAAACAACACATCGGGCCTGAGGCCCGCTGCTTTCTCCGCCGGGACGCGCATGCAGCCTCAGAACACCGATTTCATGATCTTCACCGGCAATGCCAATCCTGGCCTTGCAGCAGAGATTGCCCACCACCTGGGCATCACGCTCGGCGCCGCCAGCGTCGGTCGTTTCTCCGATGGTGAAGTCACGGTCGAGGTGAACCAGAACGTGCGGGCACGCGATGTGTTCGTGGTGCAGAGCACCTGCGCTCCGACCAACGAAAACATCATGGAACTGCTGATCATGGTCGACGCGCTCAAGCGCGCCTCGGCCGAACGGATCAGCGCCGTGATCCCCTATTTCGGCTACGCGAGGCAGGACCGCCGGCCCCGTTCGGCCCGCGTGCCGATCACCGCCAAAGTGGTGGCCAACATGCTGCAGGCCGTGGGCGTGGACCGGGTCCTGACCATGGACCTGCATGCCGACCAGATCCAGGGCTTCTTCGACATCCCGGTCGACAACATCTACGCCTCGCCCGTGCTGCTGGGCGACCTGCGCCAGAAGAACTACGAAGACCTGATCGTCGTCTCGCCCGACGTGGGCGGCGTGGTGCGCGCACGCGCGCTGGCCAAGCAATTGAACTGCGACATGGCCATCATCGACAAGCGCCGCCCCAAGGCCAACGTCAGCGAGGTCATGCACGTGATCGGCGAGATCGACGGCCGCAATTGCGTGATCATGGACGACATGATCGACACGGCCGGCACGCTGGTCAAAGCGGCCGAGGTGCTCAAGGAGCGCGGCGCCAAGAAGGTGTATGCCTACTGCACGCACCCGATCTTCTCGGGCCCGGCCATCGACCGCATCTCGCAGGGCTCGGCCCTGGACGAAGTCGTGGTCACGAACACGATCCCGCTGAGCGAAGCCGCTTCGGGATGCAAGAAAATCCGCCAACTCACCGTGGCACCGCTAATCGCCGAAACGATCCAGCGCATCGCCAAGGGTGAGTCGGTGATGAGTTTGTTCTCGGACCAGGAAAACCTGTTCTAGCCCGGGAGCATCCAGCAGACGCCGCCCCACGCCCTCGAGGCCGTGGCCGGCGTTTTTTCAACCGGAGTGGTGTTGGTCGCGACCCACTCTCACAGGAGTCACTATGAAATTCGTCGCTTACGAGCGCGCCAAGCAGGGCACGGGTGCGAGCCGCCGTCTCCGCATCACGGGCAAGACCCCCGGCATCGTCTATGGCGGTGCAGGCGAACCCCAGCTGATCGAGCTGGACCACAACGCGCTGTGGCATGCGCTGAAGAAGGAAGCCTTCCACTCGACCATCCTCGAGATGGAACTGGCCGGCCAGACCAACAAGGTTCTGCTGCGCGACGTGCAGATGCACCCGTTCCGCCAGCTGGTCCTGCACATCGACTTCCAGCGCGTGGACGCCAAGACTCGCATGAACCTGAAGGTGCCGCTGCACTTCAAGGGCGAAGAAGAGTCCGACGCCGTCAAGATCGATCAGAACCTGGTCAACCACGTGACCACCGAGCTCGAACTGAATTGCCTGCCGACCGACCTGCCCGAGTTCATCGAGGTCGACCTGTCCGGCCTGAAGAACAACGGCACCGTCACGCTGAAGGACATCAAGCTGCCCCGCGGCGTGAAGTGGGTCAGCCACGGCAAGAACAATCTGGTGCTGGCCTCCGCCACGCCGCCAGTGGTCGAAGAAGATCCGGCCGAAGTCGCCGCAGCGGCAGCCGCGGCTGCTGCAGCCGCCGCTGCCAAGCCTGCCAAGGGCAAGAAGTAAGCTTCGCCTGCGACAGCACGGCCCGCCTCGGCGGGCCTTTTTTTGCTCCTTCGCGTCACCGAGATTCACCCATGGCATCACGCACCTCCCGCATCCTGTCTACGCTGCTGCTGGCGACCGCAGCTAGCGCCGCCGTCGCCCAGAGCACGGCCATCCCCAAGACGGTCCGCATCGTCGTGGCCTACCCGGCAGGCGGCGTCAGCGACGTGGTCGCGCGTGCCCTGGCCGACAAGCTTGCGGCGCAATGGGGCAACAGCGTCATCATCGAGAACAAGGCCGGTGCCAGCGGCAGCATCGGCGTGGATGCCGTGGCCAAGGCCGCACCCGATGGCGTAACGCTGGGCTTCGCGGCCATCAGCCCGCTGGTGCTGAGCCCGCATCTGGGCAAGTCGCCTTTCGACCCGCTGAAGGACGTAGTGCCGGTCGCCAGCGTGATGTATTCGCCCGTGTTGCTGGCGGCGACACCGGCCAGCAGCAGTGCCGATTTCAAGACCCTGCTCGAGCAGGCCAAGGCCAGCCCCGGCGCCGTGCGCTGGGCGACTTCCGGCCAGGCCTCGCTGGGCCACATCATGCTGGCGCAGTTGCGTGCTGCCTCGGGCGTGGACATCACGCACATCCCCTACAAGGGCGGCGGCCAGCAGATCAACGACGCGCTGGGCGGGCAGTTCGAGATCCTGTCGACCAACGCCAGCCCAACGCTGACCAACCACATCCGCACCGGCAAGCTGCGCCCGCTCGCCGTGGGCGCCCCGGCGCGCCTGGAGAGCCTGCCCCAGGTGCCCACGCTGGCCGAACTAGGCTTCGCGGCGGCCAACCTGTCGTCGCAATTCGGCGTGTTTGCACCGGCCGGCACGCCGGCGGCATTGGTCGCGCAATACAACGCCGACATCAACAAGGCCCTGGCCGCACCCGACCTGCGCGCCAAGTTGCTGGCCACCGACAACGTGCCCACCGGCGGCAGCGCGGCCGACTTCGCGAAGACCATCGCCGCCGAGTACGAAAGCAACGGCCGCATCATCCGGGCTGCGCAGATCAAGGCGGAATAATCGCGGACATGATCAAGCTCTTCGTCGGCCTGGGCAACCCGGGCCCGGACTATGAACAGACGCGGCACAACGCCGGCTTCTGGTGGATCGATGCGCTCGCGCGCGAGCTCAAGGTGACGCTGGTGCCCGAGAAAAGCTACTGGGGCCTGGCCGCGCGCACGCAAGTGCAGGGCCAGACCGTCTGGCTGCTGGAGCCGCAGACCTTCATGAACCTGTCGGGCAAGTCGGTCGCGTCACTGGCGCGCTTCTTCAAGATCGCGCCCTCGGAGGTACTGGTCGCGCACGACGAGCTGGACATCGTGCCCGGCCAGGCCAAGCTCAAGCAGGGCGGCAGCCACGCCGGCCACAACGGCCTGCGCGACATCCATGCGCAACTGGGTTCAGCGGACTACTGGCGGCTGCGCCTGGGCATCGGCCACCCGGGCGCCAAGGACCAGGTGCTGGGCTGGGTACTCAAGAAGCCCTCACGCGAGCACCAGGACGCGATCGACGAGGCGATCGAGCGGTCCGTGCGCGCCCTGCCGCTGCTGGTGGCGGGCGACTTCACGCAGGCCATGATGCAGATCCACACCAGCAAGCCGCCCCGGCCCAAGCCTCCGCGGCCGGAGCTGCCCGCACCTCAGGCCTGAGGCGCGGCGTCCGAGACGGGCTTGCCGGCTTCGGCCTGCAGCCGGCGGTACTTGGCCCACAGTGACGCGTTGTCCTCGACGAAATCGGGGTGAATGGGGATGCAGGCCACGGGGCAGATCTGCACGCACTGCGGCTCGTCGAAGTGGCCCACGCACTCGGTGCAGCGCGAGGGCTCGATCTCGTAGATGCTCTCGCCCATGGAGATCGCATCGTTCGGGCACTCGGGCTCGCACACGTCGCAGTTGATGCATTCGTCGGTGATCGTGAGGGCCATGGGCGCGATTATCCCGCCGCGCCCGCGCCCACATAATGGCGGCGCACGATGACCCGCCCCGCACCAGGCCCAAGGCCGCCCTCTCCCGCCCGCGCCGCTGCATGAGCCTGTTCCTGGCCAAGCGCTTCGCCACGTTGGTCGCGACCCTGGTCGGCGCCTCGGTGATCGTGTTCCTGGTGCTGGACATCCTGCCCGGCAACGCCGCGCAGATCCTGATGGGCGCCGACGCCTCGCCCGAGGCCGTGGCCGCGCTGGCCACCAAGCTGGGCCTGGACCAGCCCGCCTGGGCGCGCTACTGGCACTGGGTCGGCGGCATGCTCACCGGCGACCTGGGCGACAGCTACGCCTACGGCTCGCCGGTGCTGGATCTGATCCTCGAACGCCTGGCGCTGACCGCGCCGCTGGCCTTCATGGCCATGGCGCTGACCACGGTGCTGGCCCTGCTCGTCGGCATCACAGCCGCGGCACGCCACAACAAGCTCGGCGACGTGGGCCTCATGGGCCTGGCCCAGGTGGGGATTGCGATCCCGAACTTCTGGTTCGCCATCCTGTTGATCCTGCTGTTCTCCGTGAAGCTGCAGTGGTTCTCGGCGGGGGGCTTCGATGGGTGGGGCGACGGCCTGCTGCCCGGCCTCAAGGCCTTGCTCCTGCCGGCCATCGCGCTGGCCGTGGTGCAGGCCGCGATCCTGGCGCGCATCACGCGCTCGGCCGTGCTCGAGGTCATGCGCGAGGACTTCGTGCGCACCGCCCGCGCCAAGGGCCTGGCGCAGCCCGCCGTGCTGTGGGGCCATGTGCTGCGCAACGCGCTGATCCCCGTCATCACGGTCATGGGCATGCAGTTCGCCGAGCTGATGGCCGGCACCATCGTGGTCGAGAACGTGTTCTACCTGCCGGGCCTGGGCCGGCTGATCTTCCAGTCCATCGCCAACCGCGACCTCGTCGTGGTGCGCAACTGCGTGATGCTGCTGGCGGCCATGGTGGTGGTCGTGAACTTCATCGTGGACCTGCTGTACGCCGTGATCGACCCGCGGCTCAAGGCCAGCGACGTATGAGTGCCGTCCTGCCCCGCAGCACCGCGCCCGGCTTCTGGCACCGCGCCCTGCGCCACCGCAGCTTCGTGCTCGGCGGCGTGCTGACGGCGCTGCTGTTGCTGGCCGCCGGCATGTCCTACCTGTGGACGCCCTGGCCGCCGCTGGAGATGGACATGGCCAACAAGCTGCAAGGCCCCAGCGCTGCGCACTGGCTGGGCACCGACGCGTTCGGCCGCGACGTGGCCTCGCTGCTGCTGGTCGGTGCGCGCGCGTCCATCCTGGTCGGCGTGATCGCCGTGGGCATCGGCCTGGTCGCCGGCACCGCGCTGGGCCTGCTTGCGGCGGCGCGGCGTGGCTGGGTCGAGGAGGCCATCATGCGCGTGGCCGACTTCTCGCTGGCCTTCCCGGCCATCCTGTCAGCCATCATGCTGACCGCCGTGTTCGGCCCCGGCATCGTGAACGCCATCGTTGCGATCGGCATCTACAACATCCCGATGTTCGCGCGCATCGCACGGGGCTCGGCCAACGCGGTCTGGGCGCGCGAATACGTGGCGGCCGCGCGCGCCTGCGGCAAGGGCCGCTTGGCGATCACCTTGCAGCATGTGCTGCCCAACATCTCGGCCGCGCTGATCGTGCAGATCACGATCCGCTTCGCGGTCGCCATCCTCGCCGAGGCCGCGCTGTCCTACCTGGGCCTGGGCACGCAGCCGCCGCAGCCGTCCTGGGGCCGCATGCTCAGTGAGGCGCAAACGCTGATGTTCCAGCAGCCGCTGCTCGCCGTGTTCCCGGGCATGGCCATCGCGCTGGCGGTGCTGGGCCTGAACCTGCTGGGCGACGGGCTGCGCGACCTGCTCGACCCACGCCTGGCGAGGGCGCGATGACCAGTCCCTTGCTGGAAGTGACGGACCTGCGCGTCGGCCTGCAAACGCAGCGCGGCCCGGCCGAGGCTGTGCGCGGCATCTCGTTCAGCCTGGCGCGCGGCGAGACGCTGGGCATCGTCGGCGAATCGGGCTGCGGCAAGTCCATCACCGTCATGTCGCTGATGGGCCTGCTGCCAGCCAACGCCACAGTGGGCGGGAGCATCCGTTTCGACGGCCAGGAACTCGTGGGCCTGCCCGAGCGCGCGCTGTGCGCGATCCGCGGCAACCGCATCGGCATGATCTTCCAGGAGCCCATGACGGCGCTGAATCCGGTGCACACGATCGGACGCCAGGTGGCCGAGCCGCTGCGGCTGCACCGTGGAATGTCCAAGGCCGCGGCACGCGCCGAGGCGCTGGCGCTGCTGGAGCGCGTGGGCATCCGCGATGCGGCATCGCGGCTGGACGCCTACCCGCACCAGTTCTCGGGCGGCCAGCGCCAGCGCATCGGCATCGCCATGGCGCTGGCCTGCGGCCCCGACCTCTTGATCGCCGACGAGCCCACGACGGCCCTGGACGTGACGATCCAGAAGCAGATCCTCGACCTGCTGGCCGAGCTGGTCGCCGAGCGCGGCATGGCGCTGATCCTGATCTCGCACGACCTGGGCGTGATCGCGCGCAGCGCCGCGCGCATGCTGGTGATGTACGGCGGCAGCGTGGTCGAGAGCGGGCCCACCGCGGCCGTGTTCGCGCAGCGCGCCCACCCCTACACGCAAGGCCTGTTCGCGGCCAGGCCGGCTCTGGGCGCGGCCAAGGGCCAGCGCCTGGCCACCATCGCGGGCAGCGTGCCCGAGCTGGTCGACCTGCCGCCCGGCTGCCCGTTCGCGGGCCGCTGCACGCACACCATCGCGGCCTGCCACACAACAGTGCCGCCCGCCGAGTGGCTGCCGCACGCGCATGCCGTGCGCTGCATCCGGCTGCACGAGATCACCGGGGCGACGGCATGACAGCCCTGCTCGAAGTCAGCGACCTGGTGCGCCACTACGCGCTGCCGCGCGAGAAGCTATTCGGCCCGGCGCCCGTCGTGCAGGCATTGAACGGCGTCAGCTTCACGCTGCAGGCCGGGCGCAGCCTGGGCATCGTCGGCGAATCGGGCTCGGGCAAGTCCACCATCGCACGGCTGGTGATGGCGCTGGACAAGCCGACCTCGGGCAGCGTGCGCCTGCAGGGCCTGGACCTGCACCAGGCCGACGCCGCCGCGCTCAAGACCGCGCGGCGCGACTTCCAGATGGTGTTCCAGGACCCGTACGGCTCGCTGGACCCGCGCCAGACCGTGGCCACCATCGTGGCCGAGCCGCTGGCCGCGCTGGCCGGCAGCAGCGCCAGGGAACGCCGCGAGCGCGCCGCCGAAACCTTGGCCGAGGTGGGCCTGCGCAGCAGCGACCTGGACAAGTACCCGCACGAGTTCTCGGGCGGCCAGCGCCAGCGCATCGCCATCGCGCGCGCCCTCATCACGCGGCCCAGGCTCATCGTCGCGGACGAGCCGGTCAGCGCGCTGGACGTGTCGGTGCAGGCCCAGGTGCTGAACTTGATGCAGGACCTGCGCGAGCGCCATGGCGTGAGCTACCTGCTGATCAGCCACGACCTGGCCGTGGTGCACCACCTGTGCGACGAGGTCTGCGTGCTGCACCGCGGCCTGGTCGTCGAGCGTGGCGACCCGGCCCAGCTGTTCGCCCATGCGCAGCACCCCTACACCCAGGCGCTGCTGGCCGCCGTGCCGCGCGCAGAGCCGCCGGACATGAGGTAAGGTCCGGCCCGTCTGCGCCTGTGCTGATGTCAGCTTTTTTGTTGTTCCGAGGAGCTCGATGACCATGTTGAACCGCCGCACCGTCCTTGCCACCAGCGCTGCCACGGCCCTCGCGGCCACGCTGCCGGCCACCGCCCAGTCCCGCAAGGACGCCATGGTGCTGGGCATGACGCTGGAGCCCACGGGCCTGGACCCGACGGCCAGCGCGGCCGCCTCGATCGCCGAGGTCACGCTCTACAGCATCTACGAGACGCTGACCAAGATCCAGCCCGACGGCCGCGTCGTGCCGCTGCTGGCCGAGAAGTGGGATGTCTCGCCCGACCTCAAGACCTACACCTTCCAGCTGCGCCGCGACGCCAAGTTCCACAACGGCGAGCCGTTCAACGCGCAAGCCGTCAAATTCAGCTTCGAGCGCGCGGGCGGTGAGAAGAGCACCAACAAGGACAAGCGCACCTTCGCCAACATCGGCGTGCAGGTCGTGGACGACTACACCGTCGTGCTGCTGAACAAGGAGATCGACCCCGACCTGCCCTTCCTGCTGGGCCAGGCCACGGCCATCATCGTGGAGCCCAAGAGCGCCGACACCAACGCCGCGCGCCCCGTGGGCACCGGCCCCTACCAGCTGGACGCCTACAACAAGGGCGCATCGCTCTCGCTCAAGAAGTGGCCGGCCTACCGCAACCCGGCCGCGGCCAAGCTCTCGCGCATCAGCTTTCGCTTCATCTCCGACCCGGCCGCGCAGGCCGCCTCGCTGCTGGCTGGCGACGTGGACGCGTTCCCGCGCATCGCCACGCGCGTGGTCGCGCAGTTCAAGGCCAACCCGCAGTTCCAGGTGATCCTGGCCGGCTCGCGCGCCAAGACCATCCTGGCCATCAACCACCGCCGCAAACCGCTGGACGACGTGCGCGTGCGCCGCGCCATCCTCTCGGCGATCGACCGCAAGACAGTGGTCGACGGCGCGGCCGACGGCTTCGGCACGCCGATCGGCAGCCACTACGTGCCCGGCGCGCCCGGGTTCGTGGACACCACCGGCGTCAACCCGTTCAACCTGGACAAGGCCAAGCAGCTCATGGCCGAGGCCGGCATCAAGACGCCGCTGGAGCTGACCATGACGCTGCCGCCGCCACCCTATGCGCGCCAGGGCGGCGAGGTCATCACGGCGCAGCTGGCCAAGATCGGCATCGCCGTGAAGACGCAGAACGTGGAATGGGCGCAGTGGCTGAGCGGCACCTACGGCGGTGGCTTCAACTACGACCTGTCCATCGTCTCGCATGTGGAGCCGTTCGACCTGGGCAACTACGCCAAGCCCGAGTACTACTGGGGCTACAACTCCAAGGCCTTCAGCGCGCTGTACGACAAGGTCATGGCCACGGGCAACGCGGCCGAGCGCAACAAGCTGCTCGGCGAGGCGCAGCGCCTGCTGGCGACCGATGCGGCCAACGGCTTCCTGTACCAGCCGGAGTTCCCCACCATCGCCAAGCGCAACGTGCGCGGGCTGTGGACCGCGCTGCCCATCTTCGCCAACGACCTGGGCGCTCTGTACTGGGCGTGACGCGCAGCATGCCGACCGACAGCCTGGGCAACCCGGTCACGCTGGAGCAGGCCGGCAGCCTGGCGCGCGTGGACGATTTCGTCGAAGGCTTCATCGCCTGCGAGGCGCGGGCGGTGCGCATCCTGGAGGTCGCCGGGCACGACCATGGCGCCAGCGTGCAGGCCTATGCGGCCGCGCTGCACATGTTCGCCGAGACGCCAACGGCACCCGCCAACGCCCGGCCCTTCCTGGCGCGCGCGCAGGCCGCACCGGATGCCACGCCGCGCGAGCAGCGTTTCATCGCGGCCATCGCAGCCTGGGTGGCAGGCGACATCGACGCCGCGATCCGGCTGCACGAGGAGCAGGCGACGCAGTTCCCGCGCGACCTTGTGTCCGTGAAGCTGGGCCAGTACCACCTGTTCAACCGCGGCGACGCGCCCGGCATGCTGCGGCTGGCGCGCGGCGTGCAGCCTGCGGCGGCCGACGTGCCCTACCTGCACGGCATGCTGGCCTTCGGCTGGGAGCAGTGCCACTACCTGCGCGAGGCCGAGGCCGCCGCGCGCCATGCCGTCGCCCTGTGCCGCAAGGAGCCCTGGGCCCACCATGCACTGGCCCATGTGATGCTGACCGAGGGCCGGCTGCGCGAGGGGCTGGACTTCCTGCACGGCGTGGCCGACAGCTGGACCGGGCTGAACTCCTTCATGGTCACGCACAACTGGTGGCACGTGGCCCTGTTCGCGCTGGACCTGGAGCAGCCCGAAGCCGTGCTGCGCCTGTACGACCAGCAGGTCTGGGGCGTGGCCAAGGACTATTCGCAGGACCAGATCAACGCTGTATCGCTGCTGGCGCGGCTGGAGCTGGCCGGCGTCGATGTGGGCACGCGTTGGCAGGATCTGGCCGACCACCTGGCGCCGCGCGTGGCCGACCATGTGCTGGCCTTCCTCGACCTGCAATACCTGTACGGCCTGGCCCGCGCGGGCCGGCCCGAGGCCGATGCGCTGTACGCCGGCCTGGTTGCGCATGCGCGGCAGGCCCCGGGCTGGCAGGCCGTGGCCGTGCCGGCCGCCACCGGGCTGCTGGCCCATGCACGCGGCGAACACCGGCGCGCGGCCGACGCACTGGCCACCGCCCTGCCCCGCTTGCGCGAGATCGGCGGCAGCCACGCGCAGCGCGACCTGTTCCAGCAGATCTACATCGACGCGCTGCTCCAAGGCGGCCAGGCCGTCGAGGCGCAGAACCTGCTGCAGCAGCAGGCCCGGCTGCAGCCCGAGTCCGCACGGCTGGCGCGCCAGGCACGGCAGGCCGCGCGCACTCTGCGCATCGCCTGACGCGCCGGGTGGCGCTGCCGGGCGCCCCGTCGAACGCGCTGCGCGCCCGGACTCAGAGCGCCAGCCGGCGGCACAGCTCCAGCGTGGCCACCGACTGGTTCATCGTGTAGAAGTGCAGCCCCGGCGCGCCGCCCGCGCGCAGCTGCTCGCACAGCGTGGCGACAACGTCCAGCCCGAAGGCCTTGATGGACGCCGTGTCGTCGCCGAAGGCCTGCAGCCGCAGCCGGATCCAGCGCGGGATCTCGGCACCCGACGCATCCGAGAAACGCATCAGCTGCGTCGAGCTGATGATGGGCATCACGCCCGGCACCACGGGCACGTCCAGCCCCATGCGCCGCGTGTCGTCGCAGAAGCGGAAGTACGCATCGGCGTTGTAGAAGTACTGCGTGATCGCGGCATTGGCGCCGGCCCGCACCTTGGCCGCATAGGCCTGCAGATCGGCCTCGGGCGAACGCGCCTGCGGGTGGATCTCGGGGTAGGCCGCCACTTCGATGTGGAAGGCGTCGCCCGTCTCGGCGCGGATGAAGGCCACCAGGTCGCTGGCGTAGTGGAACTCGCCGCCTGCGCCGTAGCCGCTGGGCAGGTCGCCGCGCAGCGCCACCAGGCGTTTCACGCCCATGGCGCGCAGCTCGGCCAGTTGCGTGCGCACGGTCTCGCGCGTGGCACCGATGCACGAGAAGTGCGAGGCCGCGTCCACGCCCTCGGCCAGGATCTCGGCCACGGCGCCGAAGGTGCCCTGCTGCGTGGAGCCGCCGGCGCCATACGTCACCGAGCAGAACAGCGGCTGGCGCGCGTACAGCGCCTGGCGCACGCCGCGCAGCTTGGCCACGCCTTCGGGCGTCTTCGGTGGAAAGAACTCGTAGCTGACCGGGAAGTCCGCTCTGGTGCTTGTGCTCATGTCTTCTTCTTTCCCAACATCCAGAATTCGCGGTTGCCATCGCCCCCGCTGATCACACTGTCCCACCAGCCCGCCATCTCCAGACCCAGGTCGGCGCAGCAGGCCGCGATGCGCGCGCGCACGATGGGGTACATGGCCTCGTCGCGCACGATGCCGCCCTTGCCCACCTGGCCCGGCTGCAGTTCGAACTGCGGCTTGACCAGCATCAGCAAATGGCCGTCATCGGCCAGCAGCGGCACGATGGCCGGCAGCACCAGCGTCTGCGAGATGAAGGACAGGTCGCCCACGATGAGGCCGAAGCCCTGCGCAGGCAGCTCCTCGCCCAGATCGTCGGCTTCGAGCGCGCGCGCATTGACACCCTCGATGCAGTGCACGCGCGCGTCCTGCTGGATGTGCGGGTGGACCTGGTTGCTGCCCACGTCCACGCCGACCACGCGCGCCGCGCCGTGCTGCAACAGGCAATCGGTGAAGCCTCCGGTGGACTGGCCCACGTCCAGACAGGTCAGCCCCGTCGGGTCCAGGCCGCTGGCCTTGAGCGCACCTTCCAGCTTGAGCCCGCCGCGCGACACATAACGCGCCTCGGCATCGTCCTCGAGCCGCAGCTCGGCCTCGGCCGGCAGCTCGTCCTTGTTCTTGCCCACGGCCTTCCAGGGTGCATCGCCCACGCGCCATGACAGGCCCGCGGCAATCAGCCGCTGGGCCTGTGAGCGTGACGCGGCCAGGCCGCGGTCGACGAGAAGTTGATCAGCACGCATGGCGTTCCAATAAGCACGGCCAAAGGCCGGAGATGCCGCGGCACCGGCTCTGCCGGGCCGCAGGCGCGCCCTCTTCAAGGGGGTTGGCGAACCGACCCCAGGGCCGCGCGAGCCGGGTTGGCTCAGTACCTGTAGGTGTCGGGCTTGTACGGGCCCTGCACCGGCACGCCGATGTAGGCGGCCTGCTCTTCGGTCAGCTCGGTCAGCATGGCGCCGACCTTCTTCAGGTGCAGGCGAGCCACTTTTTCGTCCAGGTGCTTGGGCAGCACGTAGACTTTGCCGGGCTCGTACTTGTCGGACTTGGTGAACAGCTCGATCTGCGCGATGGTCTGGTTCGCGAAGCTGGACGACATCACGAAGCTCGGGTGGCCCGTGCCGCAGCCTAGGTTCACGAGGCGGCCCTTGGCCAGCATGATGATCTTCTTGCCGTCCGGGAAGGTAATGTGGTCGACCTGCGGCTTGATCTCGTCCCACTCGTACTTCTCGAGCGAGGCGATGTCGATCTCGTTGTCGAAGTGGCCGATGTTGCAGACGATGGCCTGGTCTTTCATGGCCAGCATGTGCTCGTGGCGGATGATGCCCTTGTTGCCGGTGGTGGTCACGAAGATGTCGGCCTTGTCGGCGGCGTACTCCATGGTCACGACCTTGTAGCCTTCCATCGCGGCCTGCAGCGCGTTGATGGGGTCGATCTCGGTGACCCACACCTGAGCCGACAGCGCGCGCAGCGCCTGGGCCGAGCCCTTGCCGACGTCGCCGTAGCCGGCCACGACCGCCACCTTGCCGGCGATCATCACGTCGGTGGCGCGCTTGATGCCGTCGACCAGCGACTCACGGCAGCCGTACAGGTTGTCGAACTTGCTCTTGGTCACCGAGTCGTTCACGTTGATGGCGCGGAACGGCAGCGTGCCCTTGGCGCTCATCTCGTTCAGGCGATGCACGCCGGTGGTGGTCTCTTCGGTCACGCCGATGATCTGCGCGGCCTTGCGCGTGTACCAGGTCGGGTCCACGGCCAGCTTGGCCTTGATCGCGGCGTACAGGCAGGTCTCTTCCTCGCTCGTGGGGTTGGCCACGACCGAGATGTCCTTCTCGGCGCGCTGGCCCAGGATCATCAGCAGCGTGGCATCGCCTCCGTCGTCCAGGATCATGTTGGGGCCTTCGCCCTCGCTGTCCTTGGAGCCGAACTCGAAGATGCGGTGCGTGAAATCCCAGTACTCGGCCAGGGTCTCGCCCTTGTGCGCGAAGACGGGCGTGCCGACGCCGCCATGGGCGCCGTTGGCCACCAGCGCCGCGGCCGCGTGGTCCTGCGTGGAGAAGATGTTGCACGAGGCCCAGCGCACGCTGGCACCGAGCGCCTGCAGCGTCTCCACCAACACGGCGGTCTGGATCGTCATGTGGATGCTGCCGGTGATGCGCGCACCCTTCAAGGGCTGCGTCTTGGCGAATTCTTCGCGGATGGCCATCAGGCCGGGCATCTCGGTCTCGGCGATCCTGATTTCCTTGCGGCCCCAGGCGGCCAGGCCCAGGTCGGCGATCGCGAAGTCGGCGTTCAGTTCTTTGGAAGAGGAAGGGGCGTTCATCATGTGCTCCATGAGGGCAGGTGGAAGACGCCACGTTCTGAAGGAGAAAACTCACCGCACAGAGCGTGGGCGAGCGTCGTTGCAATTAAATCCGAGCCTCGCGACTGCACCGTGAACACGGCGGGCCGCTGCAACGCTCCTCGGAAAGGCGTGGATTATAAGGACGCGGCCTCGCTGGCGTCGAGCCACCACTTGCAAACTCCATAAACACAATCAGCGCATCGATCTGCGTATACCGCGCAAAAGTTGACGCATACGCGTGGGCAATCGGACGAATCGTCGTCACAATATGCCCAGCATGGACGCAACCGATACACCGTTGGGCCCCGGATCCGACGCCCTTGCGTCGTCGGATTTCTCCACCCTGTTCGACTTCCTGCCGATTGGCGCGTACCGCTCGTCGCCGGACGGCCGGCAGCTGCGCGCGAATCCGGCACAGGTTCGGCTCAATGGCTACGACACCGAAGCCGAACTGGTCGCGGCCGTGCGCGACATCGCCGCGGAGTGGTACGTCGACCCGCAGCGCCGCGCCGTGTTCAAGGCACAGCTGGAGCGTGATGGTTACGTGCGCGGCTTCGTGTCGGAGGTGCACCGGCACAGGACGCGCGAGCGCATCTGGGTCAGCGAGAACGCCCACGTGGTGCGCGACGCTGGAGGCAACATCCTGTTCTACGAGGGAACGGTGGAAGACATCACGGAACGCATGAGCAATGAAGCGGCGCTGCGCCAGCGCGACGAGATCTGGAAGCTGGCCCTGGAGAGCACCGGCGACGGCGTGTGGGACTGGAACCTGGCCCAGGGCGTGGCCGTGCTGTCGCGCCGCTGCCTGGAAATGTACGGCCTGACCCTGGAGGAGATGCAGGGCGATCCGCAATACCTGGACAAGCGCACCCACCCTGACGACCTGGCGCTGCTGCGCCGCGACCGCCAGGCGCACCTGGACGGGCTGGCCCCCACCTACGTCAACGAACACCGCATCCTGTGCAAGGACGGCAGCTGGAAATGGGTGCTCACGCGCGGCATGGTGATCAGCCGCGACGCCAATGGCGCGGCCCTGCGCATGGTGGGCACGCACACCGACATCACGCAGCGCAAGGAAGCCGAGGCGCTGATCTGGCACCAGGCCAACTTCGACGCGCTGACGGGCCTGCCGAACCGCCGCATGCTGCGCGACCGGCTCACGCAGCACATGCTGCGCTGCGACCGCGAGCGCCTTCAGCTGGCCTTGCTGTTCATCGACCTGGACCATTTCAAGCAGGTCAACGACACGCTGGGCCATGAGGGCGGCGACCAGCTGCTGATCGAGGCCGCGCGGCGCCTGACGCGGTGCGTACGGGCCTCGGACACCGTGGCCCGCATGGGCGGCGACGAGTTCACGGTGGTGCTGCCCGAGCTGCACGGCACGCACGAGGTCGAGCGCACGGTGCAGGACATCCTGCGCGAGCTGGCCAGCGAGTTCCGCTTCGGCAACGACCGCACCTTCGTGACGGCCAGCATCGGCATCACCTTCTACGCTGGCGACACGAGCAGTGTGGACGACCTGCTGCGCCAGGCCGACCAGGCCTTGTACGTGGCCAAGGGCGCCGGCCGCAACCGCTTCGGCTACTTCACGCCGGCACTGCAGGAGGGCGCGCAGCAGCGCGCGCGCGTGGCCAACGACCTGCACGGCGCGCTGGCGGCGCAGCAGTTCCGGGTGGAATACCAGCCCATCGTGGCGCTGGCCACCGGGCGCGTGCACAAGGCCGAGGCCCTGCTGCGCTGGCACCACCCGCAGCGCGGCCTGGTGCCGCCCGTGGAGTTCGTACCCATCGCAGAGGCCAACGGGCTGATCATCAGCATCGGCGAGTGGGTGTTCCGCGAGTCCGCGCGCCAGGTGCTGCAGTGGCGCGAGCGCATCGACCCGGGCTTCCAGATCAGTGTCAACAAGTCGCCCGTGCAGTTCCACCGCGCCAAGGCCGAGCGCCAGACCTGGGTGCGCGCGCTGACCATGCTGCGCCTGCCGCGCCGCGCGCTGACCGTGGAGATCACCGAAGGCCTGCTGCTGGACACCAGCGCCGACGTGGCCAACCACCTGGTGGCGCTGCGCGCGGCCGGCATCGGGGTGTCGCTGGACGACTTCGGCACTGGCTATTCCTCGCTGTCGTACCTGCAGCAGTACGACATCGACTACATCAAGATCGACAAGTCCTTCGTCAGCGGCCTGGCGCCCTTTTCCAACGACCTGGTGCTGTGCAAGGCCATGATCGTGATGGCGCACCAGCTGGGCATCTCGGTGATCGCCGAAGGCGTGGAGACGCCTGCGCAGCGCGACCTGTTGCTCGAGGCCGGCTGCGACTACGCCCAGGGCTTCCTGTTCGCCCCGCCCATGCCGGCCGAGCGTTTCGAGGCCTGGATGGAAGAGCGGCGCACCGCCTGAGGGCGGCGTCAGGCCGCCAGCTGCGCGCGCAGCAGCGCGGTGCGCTCGCGGGCCAGCAGGCCGGCGCCGTCGGCCAGGCCCAGGCCGAACCACTCCTCGGCGGCGGCAGGCGGCAAGCCGGCACGCACACTGTCGATGTTGGCGCGCATGCGGGCCGGGTCCACGCGCAGGCCGGGCAAGGCCCG
Source organism: Pseudorhodoferax sp. Leaf267 (assembly GCF_001422405.1). Taxonomy (GTDB): domain Bacteria; phylum Pseudomonadota; class Gammaproteobacteria; order Burkholderiales; family Burkholderiaceae_C; genus Pseudorhodoferax. The sequence continues at coordinate 307,771 of NZ_LMMV01000022.1, read as the reverse complement.
GGCCAGGGCGCGCAGGCTGCCATGCGCGGCCATCACCAGCTGCGGCCACTCGGCCAGCTCGGCCTGCCAGGCGCCGAGCGCGCGCTCGTGCTGCTGCGCCATGGCGGCCAGCAGGGCGGCCACGCGCTGCGGCACGCGCTGCGCAGCGGCCAGCGCCACCATGGACGCGACCGGGTTGCTCTTGTGCACCATCACCGAGGAACTGCCCCGGCCCTGCTCCACGGGCTCCATGACCTCGCCGACCTCGTGCTGGTTCAAGAGCGCGATGTCGGTGGCGATCTTGCCCAGGCTGCCGGTCAAGAGGCCCAGCTCGCAGCCCAGCGCCACCCATTCGTCGCGCTGGCTATGCCAGTCCGCGCCGCCATCACGCAGGCCCAGGTCGGCTGCCATGCGCGCGCGCACGGCAGCGGCACGCGCCAGGGCGACGTCCGTCGCATCGCCTCGTGCGGCCCGCATCTGGGCCAGCGAGCCGACCACGCCGCCGAGCTGCAGTTGCAGCGCATCGTGCGCGGCGCGGCGCAGCCGGTTCCGCGCGCGCACCAGCGGCGCGGCCCAGCCCACGCACTTGAAGCCGAAGCTGATGACCGAGGCGGGCTGCATCAGCGTGCGCGCCAGCATGGGCGTGGCGGCATGGCGTTCGGCATGCGCCAGCAGCGCCTCGATGGCGACCAGCAGGTCTGCCTCGACCAGCGCGATGGCCTCGCGCGTGACCAGCACCAGCGCGCTGTCGATCATGTCCTGGCTGGTGGTGCCGAAATGCGTGAACGCCACGGCCTCGGGGTTGAACAGGCCGACGTTCTCCTTGAGCGCGCGCACCAACGGGATCGCCACGCTGCCGGCATGGCCGCTGTCGCGCACGATCTTGTCGACATCGAACAGCTCGACCTGGCAGGTGCCGACGATGGACTGCGCCGCCGACGCCGGGATCAGCCCCTCGGCCGCCTGCGCGCGCGCCAGGGCGGCCTCGAAACGCAGCATGGCGGCCACGAAGTTGTGGCCGCCGAAGGTGGTGAGCGCCTGCGGCGTCGAGAGGAAGCCGTCGAAGATGCTCACGGCGCCGCGGTCAATACTGCAGCGTGGCCACGGCCCGCAGCGCCTCGGCCGTCGTGGTGCCGAAGCCGAAGAACTCCAGGTAGGCCGGGATCTGCTCAAACAGCATGTCGGTGCCCACCTGCACCTGGCAGCCCTTGTCGATGGCCGCGCGCAGCAGCGGCGTGATCTCGGTCTTCATGACGACCTCGCCGACGAAGGTCGTGGGCGCGATGCGGGCCACATCGAAAGGCAGCGGGTCGCCTTCCTTCATGCCCAACGGCGTGGCGTTGACGATGACGTCGTAGCCGGCCGGGTCGTTCCTGCCCGTGCGCACCACGAGTTGCGGATAGTGCGCGCGCAACCGGCCGGCCAGTGCCTCGGCCGAGGCCACGTAGGCATCGAACAGCGCCAGCTCGGCCGCACCGGCCGCCGCGATGGACGCGGCAATCGCCGAGCCCACGCCGCCCGCGCCGGAGACCAGCACGCGCGCGCCCTCGAAGCTGCGGCCCTTGCGCTGCACGCCGCGCACGAAGCCGGCGCCGTCGAACATGTCGCCCAACAGCGTGCCGTCGGGGCGCTTGAGGATGGCGTTGCAGGCGCCGGCCACGCGGGCCGTGGGCGTGGTCTCGTCGACCAGTGCCATCGTCGTCACCTTGTGCGGCATGGTGACCAGCGCGCCGCGCAGGTTGGAAAACCGCATGATCTGCGGCAGCGCGGCGGCGTAGTCCTCGGGCCGCACGCCCATGGGCACGACCACCGCGTCGATGCCCTGCTGGTCGAACCAGGGGTTGTAGATCATCGGCGCCTTGAAGCTCTCGGTGGGAAAGCCCAGGTGCGCGATCAGAGTGGTCTTGCCGGAAATCATGGCGTGCTCGCTGCGTTGGGTGGAGGGCGGATCAGTGGGCGGCGCGGCCTTCGGCCACGGCCTGTTCACGCAGGCGATGGTAAGTCGCCAGGTCCACCGGCTGGGCATCGGGCTGGCCCAGGTCGTTCATGGCGATGCGGTAGGTCTCCCGGGCGCTGGCCGCGGCCAGCGCGGCGATCACCGTGATGCCGAAGGCGATGGCGCCCACGGTCAGCCAGATGTTCTGCGCACCGGGCGGGGCGACGACGGTGAACAGCGCCGGCAGCATGGCGGTGACGGCCGTGCCCACGTTCTGCGAGATGGCCATGGCCGAGACGCGGGTGCGGGTGGGGAACAGTTCCGGGTAGAAGCTGGGGAACACGGCGTTGTAGCCCTGGTAGACCACGCCCCACATCAGGAGCGACATCACGATGGCCAGCGTCACGCTGTGGATGCTGATGGCGTACAGGTAACCGAAGGCCAGCAGGCCCGAGGCCAGCGCGCCGATGATCAGGGGCGGCTTGCGGCCGACCTTGTCCGACAGGTTGCCCACGAAGGGGATCACCAGCACGGCCAGGATGTTGCCCATCACCGGGATCCACAGGTACACGTCCTTGGCGAAGCCGATGCCATAGGCCGGCTGCACGGCGTAGGCGGCACCGAAGATGGTGGCCACGACCGGGATCACGTTCATGAGCGCCATCAGCACGACGCGCAGCATGTCCTTCCAGGAGTACTTGAAGGCGTCCAGGATCGGCGAGCGGGCGCGCTGCGTCTGCACGCTCTTGTCGGTGAAGGCGGGGGTCTCGTCCACTTCGCGGCGGATGATGTAGCCGGCCACGATCACGATAAAGGAGAGCAGGAACGGAACGCGCCAGCCCCAGGTGTTGAAGGATTCTTCGGGCATGTAGTGCGCCAGCGGCAGGAACACGGCAGCCGCCAGGATCTGGCCGGCCTGCACGCCCTGCAGCGTGAAGCTGGCGAAAAAGCCACGGCGGCCGAAGGGTGCATGCTCCAGGATCATGGAGCTGGCACCGGAGATCTCGCCGGCGACGGCGAAGCCCTGGATCAGGCGGCAGACCACCAGCAGGAACGGGGCCCACAGGCCGATCTGATCGTAGGTGGGCAACAGGCCCACGGCGATGGTCGAAAAGCCCATCAGGAACATGCACCATACCAGCACCTGCTTGCGGCCGTGCGTGTCGCCGATGTGGCCCAGCACGAAGGCGCCGATGGGGCGGGCCACGTAGCCCACGCCGTAGGTGGCCAGCGAGGCGATGATGGCGATGCCGGGGTCGCCCTTGGGAAAGAAAATCTGCGGAAAGATCAACGCCGCGGCCGTGGCGTAGATGAAGAAGTCGTAGTACTCCAGGGCCGAGCCGATCCAGCCGCTGGCGGCGGCCTTCTTCGACTGATGCCGGCCCGTGGGCTCATGGACGGTGGTGGTGCTCATCAGTGTCTCCAATGTTTGATCGACAATCGCACGCTCCATGCGTCCGATGGGTTGAATCTACGGAATTAAGACGCTAGACAATAGGCTTGCGATGGCTCAACTGATCGATCATCGAACATTTGAGATCGATCATCGAACAGTCCTAGGGTTTTCACCAGGGTTTCGTGCACGCCGCCAACGCGCAAATGCCCACAAACTGACGGCATGCAACCGAATTTCACCGAAGATGCCGGCGATGCGGCACCTGCTGCCGGGCTGGACCGGCGCGACTGGATCGCCGGGCTGGAGCGCGGCCTGGGCATCATCGAAGCCTTCGACGACGCGCATCCGCGCATGACGGCCAGCGAGCTGGGCCAGCGCACCGGCATGACGCGCACGGCCGCGCGGCGCTACCTGCTCACGCTGCAGCACGTCGGCTACGTGGCGGGCGACGGCAAGCTGTTCTGGCTCACGCCGCGCGTGCTGCGGCTGGGGCAGTCCTACCTGGAATCGGCCCGGCTGCCGCGCGTGGTCCAGCCCTTTTTGCAGCGCGTGGCTGCCGGCACGCACGAGACGGCCTACCTGTCGGTGCTGGACGGCGACGACGTGGTCTACATCGCGCGCAACGGCCCCAACCGCAGCATGAACACGGGCTACGTGCTGGGCGCGCGCGCGCCGGCCCAGCTCACGGCCGCCGGCACGCTGATGCTGGCATTGCGCAGCGACGACGAGGTCGCGCAGTGGCTGCAGACGCATGCGCTGACGGCCTTCACGCCGCACACCATCGTCAGCAAGGAACGCATGAAGCTGGAGTTCGCGCGCATCCGCGCCCAGGGCTGGTCGCTGTCGGAGCAGCAGCTGGACCTGAACTCGCGCGGCATCGCCGTGCCGCTGCGCGACCGCCATGGCGCGCTGGCCGGCGCGCTCAACATCACCATGCCCATGGGCCACGAGAGCAGCGAAGACGCCGTGGCCCGCGTGCTGCCGGTGCTGCGCGAGACGGCGCAGGCCATGCGCAACCTGATCTGATCAGGTGCCCACGGCCAGGCAGGCGATGGGTGCGGCGGCGCCCACCGTCCACTGCGCCTCGCGCCCCTTGCCGCGCAGCGTGTAGCGCCCATCGCCATACCAGAAGCCGGAGCCGCTGACCTGCTGCGCCAGCGCCAGCACCCCACCGTCCGGCAGCGTCACCAGCGCCTCGCGGCGCTGAAAGCGCACCTGCAGCTGCACGCCGGCCTCGCAGGCGTAGGGCGTGGCGGGCGCGGGCGGCTCGCCCGCAGTGCAGCCGGCCAGCAGCGCCAGGCCGGCCAGCGCCGGCAGGAACATCGATGCACGCCGCATGGGGAACCCTCCTGCGGCTATTCTTGCAGCGCGCCGCGGCGCGAGGAGACCACCCCATGCACAACACGACGCGCGCGCACGCCGTCGATTCGCGCCACGCCTGGCTAGCCCTGGCCGTCACGCTGCTGCTGATGACGGTGGGCAGCAGCGGCATGTACGTGGTCTCGGTCATGCTGCCGGCGGTGCAGGCCGAGTTCGGCATCAGCCGCTCCGACGCATCGCTGCCCTACACGCTGCTGATGATCGGCTTCGGCGTCGGCGGCGTGGTGATGGGCCGCATGGCCGACCGCGTCGGCGTGATGTGGCCGCTGCTGCTGGGCGCGGCCAGCCTGGGCCTGGGCTACCTGGCATCGGCGCTGTCCGGCAGCATCCTGGTGTTCGCCATCGTGCAGGGCCTGCTGGTCGGGCTGCTGGGCAGTGGCGCCGCGTTCGCGCCGCTGGTGGCCGACACCTCGCTGTGGTTCGAGAAGCGCCGCGGCCTGGCCGTGGCCATCTGCGCCAGCGGCAACTACCTGGCCGGCACGGTCTGGCCCCCGGTAGTGCAACACTTCGTCGCATCCGTCGGATGGCGCCAAACCTATCGGGGCATGGCCCTTTTCTGCAGTGTGACGATGGCCGCCCTGGCGCTGTTGCTGCGCGCGCGGCCACCAGCGCTGCAGGCCGCCGCGCCCGGCAACCCAACGCCTGCCGTCATGGCCTCGCTGCGGCCCTTCGGCCTGTCGCTGGGCATGGCGCAGGGCCTGCTGTGCGTGGCCGGCACGGCCTGCTGCGTGGCCATGGCCATGCCGCAGGTGCACATCGTGGCCTATTGCACCGACCTGGGCTTCGGCGCGGCACGCGGCGCGCAGATGCTGTCGGTGATGCTGGGCTTCGGCATCGCCAGCCGGCTGATCTCGGGCGCCATCTGCGACCGCATCGGCGGGCTGCGCACGCTGCTGCTGGGCTCGGCCCTGCAGTGCGTGGCGCTGCTGCTGTTCCTGCCGTTCGACGACCTGGTGCCGCTGTTCGTGGTGTCCGCGCTGTTCGGCCTGTTCCAGGGCGGGCTCGTGCCGTCGTACGCCATCATCGTGCGCGAGCATTTCCCGCCGGCCGAGGCCGGCGCGCGCGTGGGCACGGTGCTGATGTGCACGCTGATGGGCATGGCGCTGGGCGGCTGGATGTCGGGCAAGGTGTTCGACCTCACGGGCAGCTACCGCGCTGCCTTTCTGAACGGCATCGCCTGGAACCTGCTCAACATGTCCATCGCAGCGGCCCTGCTGCTGCGCGCGCGCCGGGCCCTGGTGCCGCAGCCGGCGCGGTGAGAAACTCGCAGCCATGAAACTCTGGTTCATCCCCCTCGCAGGGCTGCTGGCCGGCACGGCCTTCGCCCAGGACAACTGCGAAGCGCTGCGCACCCAGATCGAGGGGCGCATCCGCGAAGCCGGCCTGGCGCAGTTCTCGGTGACCGTGCTGGAGGCCGACCAGTCGACGGCCGGCCGCATCGTCGGCACTTGCGCGATGGGCAAGAAGAAGATCGCCTACGTGCAGCAGGAAGGCGCGGCCGGCGCCGCACCGCGCCCGTCGGTGCTGACCGAGTGCCGCGACGGCTCCACGCCCGTCGACGGGCGCTGCAAGAAGTAGGCGGCGCACAGCCGATCGGCCATTTGGCCGAAAATAGCGCCCTTTCGCCCTGGCGCCGCACCTCTTGCGCCGCCCTCTCACCTGGAACTGCGCTTTGTCCTTCGCCTCTGAAACCCGGCGCCGCCGCACCTTCGCCATCATTTCCCACCCCGACGCGGGTAAAACGACGCTGACCGAGAAGCTGCTGCTGTTCTCGGGCGCGATCCAGATCGCAGGCTCCGTCAAGGCGCGCAAGGCCAGCCGCCACGCCACCAGCGACTGGATGGAGATCGAAAAGCAGCGCGGCATTTCGGTGGCCAGCTCGGTCATGCAGATGGCCTACCGCGACCACGTGATCAACCTGCTGGACACACCCGGCCACAAGGACTTCTCCGAAGACACCTACCGCGTGCTGACGGCCGTGGACTCGGCGCTGATGGTGATCGACGCGGCCAACGGTGTGGAGGCGCAGACGCGCCGGCTGATCGAGGTCTGCCGCCAGCGCGACACGCCCATCATCACCTTCGTCAACAAGATGGACCGCGAGGTGCGCGAGCCGCTGGACATCCTGGACGAGATCGAGCGCGAGCTGGGCATGCCCTGCGTTCCCATGACCTGGCCCGTGGGCCAGGGCAAGAGCTTTGGTGGCATCGTCAACCTGCGCACCCAGGCCATGACGGTGTTCGAGTCCGGCAGCGAACGCCGGCCGCAGGACTTCGAGGCGATGCCGCTGTCCGACCAGGCCGCGCTCAAGGCCCGCTTCGGCCACGAGTTCGAGACCGCCATGGACAGCATGGAGCTGGCCACCGGTGCCTCCCCGGCCTGGGACCACGCAGCCTTCCTAGCCGGCAAGCAGACGCCGGTGTTCTTCGGCTCGGGCGTGAACAATTTCGGCGTGATGGAGGTGCTGGACGCGCTGGTGGACCTGGCGCCCTCGCCGCAGCCGCGCATCAGCAGCACGCTGGTGAACCGCCAGCCCGTCGTCAAGGAGATCAAGCCCGAGGACAAGGATTTCGCCGGCGTGGTGTTCAAGGTGCAGGCCAACATGGACGCCAACCACCGCGACCGCATCGCCTTCGTGCGCATGGCGTCCGGCAAGTACACGCCGGGCATGAAGCTCAAGGTGCAGCGCACGTCCAAGGAGCTGCGGCCCACGTCCGTCGTGACCTTCATGAGCCAGCGCCGCGAGGCCGTGGACGAGGCCTACGCGGGCGACATCATCGGCTTCACCACGCACGGCGGCGTGCAGCTGGGCGACACCATCACCGACGGCGCCAGCCTGCAGTTCACGGGCCTGCCGTTCTTCGCGCCCGAGATGTTCATGACCGTGATCCTGCGCAACCCGCTGCGCACCAAGCAGCTGCAGCAGGGCCTGGCCCAGCTCGGCGAGGAAGGCGCGATCCAGGTCTTCAAGCCCGAGGCCGGCGGCGCCATGCTGCTGGGCGCCGTGGGCCAGCTGCAGTTCGAAGTGGTGCAGCACCGGCTGAAGGCCGAGTACGACGCCGACATCCGGCTGGAGGGCTGCCAGTACACCGGCGCGCGGTGGATCACGGCCGACACGCCAGCCGAGCTGCGCCAGTTCGTCGACGCCTATCCCGCGCGCATGGCGCGTGATGCGGCCGACACGCTGGCCTATCTGTGCACCTCGCCCTACGACGTGCGGCTGGCGCAGGAGCGGTTTCCGAAGATCCATTTCCATCCGCTGCGCGAGCATGCGGGCCTGGCGCTGCAGAACGCAGGATGAGGCTGCACCGCCCAGCGACTGAGGATTGCCCGAGCCAGCGGTAGCCCCGCATGCACGCAGCCGTGTTCGCCGTTTCGCAGTACGCCCTCCTGGTGGCGGTGCTGCTGGGCTGCTGGGGCATGGGAAGCGTGGCCCTGGCGCGGCTGCGGGCCGCCGCTCTGCCACCCGGCCTCACGACCCCGGTCGCCACGACCGTGGGCCTGGGCATGGCCATCTGCGTGCTGCAGGCGCTCGCCATCGCCGGCCTGCTGCGGCCGCACTGGGTCGCGGCCCTCGTGCTGCTGGGGCTGCTGGCCGCGGGCCACCAGGCCTGGCAGATGCGGCACACTGCGCGGGCCGCACCGGCCGCCCCCGCGGTGCCCCTGGCGTTCGGCGATCGCATCGCGCTGGCATGCCTGGCGCTGGCCATCGCCTCGCTGCTGCTCAAGCCCCTGGCTCCGCCCACGGCCTGGGACGAGCTGATGTACCACCTGCCCCACGCGCAGCAGTGGGCCGACAGCGGCCGGCTGCAGGTCAATCCCTGGCTGCGCTACCCCTGGTTCCCGTACAACTTCGACCTGCTCTACGCGGCCGCGCTGCTGTTCGGCAACGACGTCCTGCCCCATCTGCTGCATGCCGCAGCCGGCTGGCTGACGGCCTGGCTGGTCTACGGGCTCGGCGCCCTGCATCTGGGCCGCATCGCCGGGTGCGCGGCCGCCATCGTCTGGCTCACGCTGACCAAGGGCGAGTTCGACAGCGCCTACATCGACATGGGTGTCACGCTGTTCGTGCTGGCCAGCGCCATCGCGCTCGACCAGGCGCGCACGCGCCGCGCGCGGCCCTGGTGGGTGGTGAGCGGCTTGCTGCTCGGCACCGCGCTGGGCTCCAAGTACCAGGTGCTGGCCCTGCTGCCGTTCTTCGCGCTGGCCCTGCTGTGGCACGAGCGGCGCGCCTCGACCTGGCCCATGGTGCTGGCCAGCCTCGCCCTGCCGTCGCTGTACTGGTATGCGCGCAACGCCATCGTGACGGGCGACCCGTTCAATCCGATCGGCGGCCCGGTGTTCGGCTTCACGGACTGGGACGCCGGCGACCACAAGGCGCAGTTCGACGACCTGCGGCGCAACGCGGGCCTTCCGCACTGGCTGCTGTGGCCGGCGCTGCTGTCGCCCTGCGTCCCCGCGCTGCGCCGCTCGGCCTCGGCGCGCGGCGCCATGCTGCTGTGCGGCTGGATGCTGCTGGTCTGGCTGCTGAGTTCGCGCTACCCGCGCTACCTGATGTCGGCTTATCCCCTGCTTGCCCTGCTGTCGGTCGCGAGCTGCCAGCCGCTGGCGCGCCGCCTGGTCGCGCGCTGGCCTTTGCCGCTGGCGCGTGGCACGGCCGGGCTGCTGCTGGCCGCGCTGGGCATCGCCGCGAGCTCGGCAATCTACAAGCAAGGCCAGCGCATCGCGGCAACGCCCGAAGCCCGGGCGTCGCTGCTGCGCAGGGAGGTCAACGGCTACGCCATGTGGGAGCACGTGCGCGCCCACCCGGTGGGCCGCCTCTACCAGCTCGGGCTGGAAGACTCGCTCTACTACGCACCTCAGCCCGTCTGGGGCGAAGTCTTCGGGCCATGGCGCTACCGGGATGTCCAGCATCTCGCGCCGCAGGCCCTGCACCGCAAGCTCGCCTCGCAAGGTTTCGATGCCTTCGTGATCGACACGGCGCGGGCGCCCGGTGTCGTCTCCCACCCTGCGTTCGACGACTGGTTCGAGCGCCTGCACACCGATGGCGCCGTGCAGCTCTACCGTGTGTCCGCACGGCGTGCGCCCTGACAACCTCCACCATGCAAGCACTCTCTGCCTTCCCGGCCGCCGCCTGCGCCGGCCTCGTCGGCGTCCTTACCGACATCGACGACACACTGACCACCGAAGGCGCGATCACGCCCGATGCGCTGCAGGCCTTGGCCGATCTGAAGGCCGCGGGCCTGGCAGTCGTGCCGATCACGGGCCGCTCGGTGGGCTGGAGCCTGCCGTTCGCACCGACCTGGCCGGTGGACGCCATCGTGGCCGAGAACGGCGCGGTGGCCTTGCTGCGCCGGGCCGATGGCAGCGTGGAGAAGCGCCACCAGCAGGACGCCGCCACGCGCAGTGCGAACTTCGCGCGCATGCAGCAGGTGCTGCACCACATCGAGCGCAGCATTCCGGGTGCGCGCCGCGCCACGGATTCGCCGGGGCGCGAGACCGACATCGCCATCGACCACAGCGAGTTCGAGCAACTCGGCGCGGCGCAGATCGACGCCGTGCTGCAGGCTATGCGCGACGCGGGCATGCACGCCACCGTCAGTTCCATCCACGTGAACGGCTGGTACGGTGAGCACGACAAGCTGCAGGGCGCGCGCTGGATCGTGCGCGAGCTGTGGCAGCGCGATCTGGACGCCGAGATCGACCGCTGGGCCTACGTGGGCGATTCGACGAACGACCAGCGCATGTTCGGCGCCTTCGCCCACAGCGTGGGCGTGGCCAACATCGCGCGCTTCGTGCCGCAGCTCGCGCAGCTGCCGCGTTATGTGACGGACGGCGAACGTGGCGCGGGCTTCGCCGAGTTCGCGCGGCTGGTGCTGGCGCAGCGCGCCGCGCGCTGACCGTCCTGCTCCTCAGGCGAACGCCTGCTGCAGCACGCTGCGCACGGTGTTGGCCACCGCGTGCCGGCTCTCGCGCCGCCAGACCAGGTGCAGCTCGGCATGCAGGCCGGCCGGGTCGCGCAACGGGCGGAACGCCAGGTTCGCCAGGCCCAGCCGCATGGCCGAATGCGGCACCAGCGCCACGCCCCAGCCGGCATCGACCAGCGCCAGGATCGAGTGCGTGTGACTCAGCGTCTGCACGGTGTCGGGCGCCACGCCCTCGGCACGCAAGCGGCCGGCGATCAGCTCGTAGATGTAGCGCGTCTCCGACGGGCAGTATTCGATGAAGGCCTGGCCTTCCAGCGCGGCCAGCGGCAGCGGGCCGCCCTCGGCCAGCGCGTGGCCGCGCGGTGCCACCAGCACGAGCGGCTCGCGCAGCAGCGTGGCGCTGTCGGCAAAGCTGCGCGGCGCGAACGGCCGCACCAGGCCCAGGTCGATGCGGCCTGCGGCCAGCGCGTCGAGCTGGTCCACGGTCTGCATCTCGCGCGGCACCACCTGCACGTCGGGCAGCGCGTCGCGGATCGCGGCCAGCACCTGCGGCAGCACGGCGAAGCTGGCCGCCGCGATGAAGCCCAGCGTGACCGTGCCGGCATCGCTGCGCATGGCGCGGCGCGCGGCCTGCATGGCGGCCTGGCTGCGGCGCAGGATGTCCTCGGCCTCGCGCAGGAAGGTGGCGCCGGCCGGCGTCAGCCGCACGGTGCCACCGGCACGCTCCAGCAGGCGCACGCCGACCTCGTGCTCCAGCAGCTGGATCTGGCGCGTGAGCGGTGGCTGCGTCATGTGCAGCAGCGTGGCGGCACGGCCGAAATGCAGCTCGGTGGCCACGGCAACGAAGCAGCGCAGTTGGGAGAGCTGGAACACGATTCAGAACTTGGATGGCGGGATCGCCGATTTGGATTGGACGGGACAGGCGGCGCTTTCTAGAGTAGCACCCGCATCAACACACCCGAGGAGAACAACCATGGCCACCTTCCAAGGCCCCGCGCTGCGCCAGGCGCTGAACGGCATTTCCGGCATCCTGGTGACGCCGTTCGACAAGGACGACCGCGTGGCCGCCGCGCCGCTGCGCCCGGTGGTCGAGCGCGCCGTGCAGGCCGGCGTGCACGTGCTGGTGGCCAACGGCAACACCAGCGAGTTCTACGGCCTGCAGGCGGCCGAGGCCGAGCAGGCCATCCACATCGCGGCCGACTGCGTGGCCGGCCGCGTGCCACTGTTGGCCGGCGTGGGCCGCAGCGTGCACGAGGCCTGCGCGCTGGCCCGCGTGTCGCGCGCGGCCGGTGCCGACGCGCTGATGGTGCACCAGCCGCCCGACCCCTTCGTCTCGCCGCGTGGCGTGGTGGCCTATGTGCAGGCCATTGCCGACGCGGGCGGCGGCCTGCCGGTGGTGCTGTACCTGCGCAACGAGAACATCGGCCTGGCCGCGATCGAGGCGCTGTGCCGCATCCCCGAGGTCGTGGGCATCAAGTGGGCGTCGCCCACGCCGCTGGTGCTGGCTGCGGCGATGCGCCGCACGGCCGACCGCGACCTGGCCTGGGTCGGCGGGCTGGCCGAGGTCTGGGCGCCGCCGCTGTACGCCGTGGGCGCGCGCGGCTTCACGTCCGGCCTGATCAACGTGCTGCCGCAGCGCTCCGTCGCCATCCACGACGCGCTGGAAGCCGCCGACTACCCGCTGGCCCAGCGCCTGATCGCCGAGATGCTGCCGTTCGAGGACCTGCGCGCGCAGGAGAACAACGGCACCAACGTCACCGTGGTCAAGACCGCGCTGCAGCTCATGGGCAACGACTGCGGCGCCACGCGCGCGCCGTCGGCCTGGCCCCTGGCAGACGCGCAGCAGCAACAGCTGCGCGCGCTGCTGGACGGCTGGAATCTTCTGCGCTGACCCGCACGCCCTTTCCCCTTTTCTTTCACCCGAGGAGACACACCATGCGCACACGTCGCGCGCTGATCGCGCTCGCCTGCACGATCTGCACCGCCAGCTTTGCCCAGGCCCCGGCCTGGCCGGCCAGGCCCATCACCATCGTCATCGGCTCCACGCCCGGCAGCGCCACCGACGGCCTGACGCGCGCCATGGGCGCCGAGATCACGCGGCTCTCTGGCCAGACCGTCATCGTGGAGAGCCGGGCCGGCGCCTTCGGCAGCATTGCCGCGCAGTACGTGGCCAAGGCCCCGCCGGACGGCTACACGCTGTTCATGACGACCAACACCACGCAGTCGGCGAACCCGCACCTGCTCAAGAAGATCGCCTACGACCCGATCAAGGACTTCGCACCGGTGGCACTGCTGGCGCGCGGCTACCTGGCGCTGGTGGTGCACCCGCAGCTCAAGGCGAACAACGTGTCCGAGCTGGTGGCGCTGGCCAAGGCCTCGCCGGGCAAGCTGAACTACGGCTCGGGCAGCTCGTCGGCGCAGATCGCCACCGAGCTGTTCCAGCAGGCCACGGGCACGAAGTTCAACTACGTGCCGTACAAGGCGAACCCGCCGGCCGTGCTGGACCTGGTCGGCGGCCAGATCGACCTCATGATCGTGGACCTCACGACCAGCCTGCCGCAGGTCAAGGCCGGCAAGCTGCGCGCACTGGGCATGAGCAGCCCCAAGCGCTCGCCGCTGGCGCCCGAGGTGCCGGCCATCAACGAGTCGCTGCCGGGCTACGAGTTCGGCTACTGGAACGCGCTGTATGCGCCAGCCGGCACGCCCGCGCCGGTGGTGGCCAGGCTGTCCGATCTGGTGCGCCTGGCGCTGGCCGCGCCGAACGTGCAGCAGGTGATCGAGAAGACCGGTCAGGAAGCGGCCTTCTTGGGGCCGGACGCACTCGCCAAGTTCCAGCTGGCCGAGCTGGACCGCTGGGGCCGGATCATCAAGGCGGCAGGGATCGAAGCGGAGTGATGTCCGCGTCGCAGCCGATGCCGGCGGCGATCCAGCGCCTGGCCAGGGGCGCGAGCCAGGGCCTGTCCAGCGCGCCGCACAGGTAGCGCTGCTGCCCATCATCCCAGCGCAGCGCGCTGCAGGCGCCATGCCGCCTGCGCGACAGCAGCACGCCCAGCGGGCAGGGCTCGGCCAGGCAGCACAGCCCGCAGCCGTTGCAGGGCGCGCCCACGGCCGGCTTGGCCGGCGCGCGCGGCTGCACGTGCACGACCTGCCATTCGTCTGTCGGGGGTGGGGCCATCACGCGATCATGCCGCGTTGGCCCGCCATGCTCACTGCGGCTTGGCCAGGCCCAGCTTTTCGATGATGGCCTTCTCGCGCGCCAGCGTGTCCTGCGCGAACTTGGTGTACTCGGCCGAGCTCTTGTAGTCGGGCAGCATGTCGTACTTGTCGAGTGCGGCCACGTAGCTGGGGTCTTCCATGGCCTGCTTGAACGCGTCATGCAGCTTCTTCACGACCTCGGGCGGCGTGCCCTTGGGTGCGCCGATGCCGAAGGGCGAGTTCTGCACGATGTCGATGCCCAGCTCCTTCAGTGTGGGCGCATCGGGGAATTTGGCCAGGCGCTTGGCGCCCCAGGTGTTGAGCACGCGCAGCTTGCCGGCCTCGACCTGCGGTGCGAATCCGGTGGAGTCGGCTGCCGCCATGAGCTGGCCGCTGACCACGGCCAGCATCAGGTCGGCGCTGCCCTTGTAAGGCACGTGCTGCAACTCGATGCCGGCGGCCTGCGCGATGCGCTCGGTCGTCAGGTGCGGGCTGGTCAGCGTGCCGGTGGAGCCGTAGGTCAGCTTGCCGGGGTTGGCCTTCGCATAGGCCACGAAGTCCTGCCAGGTCTTGAACGGGCTGTCGGCCGGCACCACGATGCCGAAGGCGTAGCCCGTGACGTTGATGACGTAGTTGATGTCCTTGATCGGGTCCCAACCCACCTTGGTGGTGTAGGCCAGGCGGAACACGCCGAGCGGAATCTGCGCGATGGTGTAGCCGTCGGCCGGCGAGATCTGCAGCGCCTGCGCCGGCAGCGTGCCGCCCGCGCCCGGCTTGTTCTCGATGATGACGGTCTGGCCCAGCACCTTGGAGGCATTGGCGGCCAGCTGGCGCATGGTGATGTCGGTCGGCCCGCCGGCGGGGAAGGCGATCACCAGCTTGATGGGCTTGTTGGGAAAGCTGCTCTGGGCCAGCGCTGGCAAGGGCGCGGCAGCCGCCAGCGCGAGCATTAGCGCCGAGCGCCGCGAGACAGAGGGAAACGACATGCAATGACTCCTGAACTTCAATGAACCGCGCATTGGGCGGGTTGCCGGATCATGCAGCAATCCGTGAAAGCCCCAGGCGGGCAACGGCAAGTGGCACCGGGCCGGCTGCTAAGGTGGCCGCTGCAGCCACGCGGCTGCGCTACAGCCGACATGAGCCCCAGAAAGACAACATGAACCGCCTCTTCCTTTCCATCGCCCTCGCCTCGCTGGCCTGCGCCGCCTCGGCCCAGGGCAACCCCGCCACCAGCACCTTCGACAAGATCAAGTCCACCGGCACCGTGGTGCTGGGCGTGCGCGAAGCCTCTGCGCCCATGGCCTATGCGTTGGGCGCCAATGCGCAGTACGTGGGCTACCACGTCGAGCTGTGCGAACACGTGCTCAAGGAGATCGCCCCGACTGCCAAGCGCGAGTACATGGCGCTGACCGCGCAGAACACCATGTCGCTGGTGGGCAATGGCACGGTGGACATCGGCTGCGGCCCCACCACCAACAACCTCACGCGCCAGCAACAGGTGGCCTTCGCGCTGACCAGCTACGTGAGCCAGGTCCGCATGGCCGTGAAGAAGGACTCGGGCATCACCTCGTTCGACCAGCTGGCCGGCCGCACCGTGGCCGCCTCCACCGGCACCACGGCCGTGCAGCTGCTGCGCACCTATGCGAAGAACAAGAACATCGACATCCCCACGGTGCTGGGCAAGGACCACTTCGACAGCATGCTGATCCTGGAGTCGGGCCGCGCCGACGCCTTCGTGCTGGACGACAACCTGTTGGCCGGCCTGATCGCCAACGGCCGCAACCCCACGGGTTACCACATCGTCGGCGAAGCCCTGGCCTCCGAGCCCATCGCGCTGCTGTTCCGCAAGGACGACCCGGCCTTCAAGAAGGCCGTGGACGATGCGCTGCGCAAGTTCATGCAGTCGGGCGAGGCCGCCAAGCTCTACACCAAGTGGTTCATGTCGCCGATCCCGCCCAAGAACGCCAACCTGAACCTGCCCATGAGCGACACGCTGCAGCAACTCTTCCGCGAGCCCAACGACAAGCCACTCGAAGCCTACGCCAAGTAAACAAGGAGACGACATGACCGAACCGCGCTTCTCAGAACTCATCGCCGGCTACACCTTCTTCGAGGGGCCGCGCTGGCACGAGGGCAGGCTCTGGCTGTCGGACTTCTACACGCACCAGGTGATCGCCGTCGGTCTGGATGGCCGTGTCGAGCAGATCGCCGAGGTGCCGGGCCAGCCCTCGGGCCTGGGCTGGCTGCCGGACGGGCGGCTGCTCGTCGTCTCCATGCGCGAGCGCAAGATCATGCGGCGCGAGGCCGACGGCCGCCTCGTGCAGCACGCCGATCTCTCGGGCATTGCCGGCGGCCATGTCAACGACATGGTGGTGGACCGCGAGGGCCGTGCCTATGTGGGCAACTTCGGCTTCGACCTCATGGGCGGCGGCGCGCCCGCGCTGGCCCGGCTCGCACGCGTGGAGCCCGACGGCACGGCCTTCATCGCGGCCGAGGACCTGTACTTTCCGAACGGCTCCATGCTCACGCCGGACGGCAAGACATTGATCGTGGTGGAGACCATGGGCAACCGCATCTCGGCCTTCGACGTGCGCGTGGACGGCACGCTGGGCCCACGACGCGACTGGGCCCGGTTCGGCGATCTGCCGACGATGCGCGACGTGCCGGCCGTGCTGGGCAGCCTGAAGGCCGCGCCCGACGGGGCCGTGCTCGACGCCGAGGGCGCCGTGTGGTTCGCCGACGCCGTGGGCCACCGCGCCGTGCGCATGGCGCCGGGCGGCGAGATCCTGCAAAGCATCTCCACCGGCAACATGGGCTGCTTCGCGCTCACGCTGGCCGGGCCGGACCGGCGCACGCTGTGCCTGTGCGTGGCGCCCGACTTCCACGAGGCCGCGCGCAAGGCAGCGCGCGAGGCGGCGATCTGGACCACCGTGGTCGACGTGCCGGGAGCCGGCACGCCGTAACGCCCAGCCGCCCTGCGCGTCTGCTTCGGAACCGAAGGCCGCGGAGCGGGCCCCCAACGACCGCCGCGGAACTGGCGGATGCTCTCAGTACGTCGCGTTGAGTTGGTAGATCGCGGTCGTGCCGCTCACCTCATGGCCCACGATCAACAGCGGCTTGCCATTCGGCGAATCCTTGGCCGCCACGAAGGCCAAGCCCTCCGGCCCCAGGTCGCCGGCCTGCTTCAGGCTGGCGGCGGTGTCGCCCGGCTTGGCCACCGAGAAATCGCGGCTGTTGATGTAGCTCACATAGACCGGCGCCTGCGGGTTGCTCACGTCGTAAACCATCGCGCCGCCGATGCGCTCCAGGCCGATGAAGGCATACGTTTTCTCGCCCATGCGGCCGATGGCCAGGCCCTCGGGCTCCGGGCCCTTGTTGTCGCTGCGGCTGTCGAACGCGGTCTCGGCGTGGTCGGAGTTGAAGTGGGCGGGCAGCAGCTCGGCCAGCTTTTTCTCGAACTGGTCGCCCGAATCCCAGACCAGCACGCCGTTCTCGTCGCGGATCGAGAACGAGCGGCCGCCGTAGGCATACAGCGCGTCGTAGACCAGCACATCCTTGCCGTTCAGGCGCTTGAGCAGCGGGCTGCCGTCGGGGTTGGTCTGGTAGCCCAGCGTCCAGGTGATGTTGAGCCGGCCGAGCTGGTTGTCGTCGCGGCAGGCGCCCGACGAGGCCGTGCCGGCCGCCAGGTTCCAGGTCGCGCCGCAGTAGCCGAACACATCCGGGTTCAGCACCGCACCGGCGGCCAGCGCGCGCAGTTGCGGCGGCAGGTCTTCGCCCGCGCGCCGGTCGAAGCCGCTGTTGTGCACCAGGTGCTTGACGCGGAATTCCTCGACAAAGCCCTGGCGCGCATCGCCGGCCCAGTAGGCCGCGTTGCCCTCGCCCCAGGCGCGTGCATCGCCTTCGTTGGCGGTGACGATGTAGGTCTTGCCGCCGCTGCTGTACGAGGCGATGGCGTCGGGCAGGTAGAGCCCGCGCAGGCCGGCCCAGGGGCGGATGTCGGCCTTGCCGTCGGTGTCGGTCACGTCCAGGCCATTGGCGGCCAGGCCGTGGTCCTTCAAGCCCAGCGCAGTGATGGCCGTCACCGTGGCGCTCGCGATGTCGATCTTCGCCAGCGCATTGTTTTCCTGCAGCGCCACCCAGGCCGTGCGGCCGTCTTCCGACACGGTGATGTATTCGGGCTCGAAGTCCTGCGCCGCGTTCGCGCGCGGGCCGAAGATGCGCACGCCCTGGGTGCGCAGCGCGGCCTCCTGGCCGATCAAGGCCTTGAAGTCGGCCGTGCGCACCACGGGCGCGGCCGGGTTGCGCACGTCGACGAGGCTGACCGAGCCTTCGGGGTCCACCTGGTAGTCGTCGCTGGGCTCGCCTTCGTTGGCCACGAGCAGGGTCTGGCCGTCGGGCGTGAAGGTGAGCATGTCGGGCAGCGCGCCCACGTTGGCCTGGCCCAGCAGCGCGAGGTCGGACGCACGGTACAGCGCGATGAAGCCCGGGTCGGTCTTCACCGCGGCCTGCACGGCCACGGCCACGATGCCGTTCTTCACGGCCACGCTGTTGGCCTGCACGCCGGCGCGCAGGCTGCGCGTCTGGATCTCGCCGATGTGGCGCGGCTTGGCCGGGTCGCTGAGGTCGATCACGTCGAGCGCACCTTTGTGCGCGTTGACGACGAAAGCGCGCCGGCTGGCCGCGTCAAAGGCCGGGATCTCGGCGGCGCTCTGCTCGAAGATACCGGTCTCATGGCGGCCCAGCAGGCTCAGCGCGATGGTGGTCGGCGTGGCCTCGTCATCGTCGCCGCTGCCGCCGCAGGCAGCGATCATCAGTGTGGCGGCGCAGGCGGCGGCGAGAACGGTCCAGCGGCCCGGGCGGGCAGGCGAAAGCAAAGGCATGTCGGGGGGCGCCCGGGGCGCAAAGGGGTCGAACGAAGAACGACGCTGACACGGATCGGTCATGCGGCGGTCATGGATGTTCGCGGGGGAATTTGACAGTGGCGTGAAAGGCCCTTGTGTGTCGGCCGTCGGCGCCAGAATCAGCGTCCTCCCCTTATGACGAAAGGCAGGACGTGATGACCGTGCATGAAGCGGTAGTGGTGAGCCAGACGATCGATGCCTCGGCGGACGCGGTCTACGCGTTCGCGAGCCGCATGGAGAACCTGCCGCTGTGGGCCTCAGGGCTCGCAGCGGGAATCGAACAACGCCATGGTCACTGGTTTGCCAGTTCGCCGATGGGCCAAGTACAGGTGGCCATGGCGCCGGCCAATGCGTTCGGGGTGATGGACCACGATGTCACGCTGCCCGATGGCACCACGGTGCACAACGCCTTTCGGGTGACGCCTTGCGGGGACGGCTGCTTGCTGACGTTCGTGGTGCTGCGGCTGGAAGGGGTGAGCCAGCAGAGCTTCGAGGCCGATGTGGCGCATGTGCGGCGGGATCTCGAGACGTTGAAGCTGAAGGTCGGGCGAGCGTCGCGATGAGATTCCCACGCTGGAGGGGGCGTCGGCCAGCAGCCGGCACCGCAAGCGCCGCACGGACGAACTTCAGTAGGTGTGTTCGTTGAACTTGCCGGTGAGCGCATGGGCGCGCACGTACTCGGTCGCGGCGGCCAGTTCCCCCAGATAGTCCGCCATCGATTCGAGATGGGCTGGGTTGACACCCTGGTGAATCCCACGGGGCTCCCGCATCTGGCCGCGCACCCAGCCCCGGCCGAGCAGGCGATCGGCGACGGCCGTGATGTCGACCGCTGCGTCCGTGGACTCGAACACCACGATGCCACATTCACCTGCTGGTTCGACGCATCGCAGCCCGGCGATCGCATTGACACCTGCCACCAGGCGCGCCGTGGCCTCCAGCACCTTAGCGGTGGCGTTCATGAAGCCCTCTTCCCCCAGGAACTGCATCACCGACCACGCACTGGCAACCGCGCCGGCAGGTTTGGTGCCCAGGAAGGACGGAGACACATACGAGCCCCGCGGCCAGTTGCTGAACTCGAAACGCTCATAGCGCTGTACCGCCGCATCGCGGTACATCACCAGGCTCGCGCCCTTGGGCGCGTAACCGAACTTGTGCAGGTCCGCCGAAATGCTGGAGACGCCCGGCACCGAAAAATCCCATGACGGGATCGAACGCCCCAGCTTCTTGGCGAAAGGGGACAGGAAGCCGCCCCAGCACGCGTCGATGTGCAGCCAGACCCCCGCCGACTGCGCCACGGCGCCCAGCTCCTCGATGCGATCGAACACGCCGAATGGGTAGCACGGCGCCGATGCGTAGACCATCATGGTCCGCTCGTCCATGGCCACCTGGATGGCTGCGGCATGGCCACGGCGTTCGCCGTCGACGCCGACCCGGCGCACCTCGATGTCCATGAGTTCGGCCGCCTTGTCGAGGCAAGGGTGGGCGGTCTCGGGCGCCACGATGTTGAATCGGCCGTAGCGTTCCTTCCTCAGGTCGCGCGCCTGGGCTCGGGCGGTCTTGATGGCCTGGAACACGCTTTCCGTCCCGCCGGTCGTAAAGCTCGCGCCGGCTCCCTCGGGCGCGTCGAACAATGGCAGCGCCATGGAGAAGATGTCCTTCAGCATGCTGCTGCTGCTGGGAAATCCCACCGGTTCGCTGATGAACTGCTGGTAGGCCTTCCCCTGCACCTCGTACGTGGCGTCGTCGAGAAAGTAGGTCAGTGCCGGCAGGCGACCGCGCTTCCAGTCCGGATCGCCGGCCTTGAGCTCCTGCAACTGCGCTGCGATCTCGCTCCAGGGCCGTCCCTTGGCCGGCAAGCTGGGGCCAACCCGGTTCGGGTGGGGTGATGGATTGTTCATAAAAACCCTTGTGTGTCAGTACAAAACCAGCCGGGTGCGCGGGTCGAGCTCATGCACCATGTGCGGGCACTTCTCTTTCGAAGGCGGCCAGTGCCTCGCCGATCAGGCCCGCGATCGTGTCGATCTGATCGGCGTCCGCGATCAGCGGCGGCGCCACCATGAGCCATTCGCCGAACACGCCGTTCGCGGTGCGCCTGGAATAGAGCAACAGGCCACGTTCCATGGCCAGCGCCACGATGCGCTCGATGGCGCGCACTTGCGCCGGAAAGATGGATTTGCGATCACGATCGGAGACGATCTCGATGGCCATCAGCAGGCCCATCCCGCGGATGTCGCCCAGCACACGGCTGCCGCGCTGGATCTCCTGCAGGCGTTCGCGCAGCCTGGCGCCCATGGCGGCGGCATTGGCCATCAGCCGGCCCTCCACCGTCTCCTGCACCACCGCATGGCCGATCGCACAGGACAGGGGGTTCGACGCATAGGTGTAGCCGTGCATGAAACCGCCCATCTGCGCCACCGCCTCCACGACCTGGCGCGAGGCGAGCACCGCTCCCAGCGGCGTATAGCCAGCCCCGAGCCCCTTGGCGAGGGTCACGATGTCGGGCCTGGCCTCAGGCCACTGGTGGGCTGCCAGAAAGCTGCCGCAGCGGCCGGCGCCACTCATGACTTCATCGAACACCAGCAGGACGCCGTGGCGGCTGCAGATCTCGCGCACGCGGCGGTAGTAACTGCCGGGCGCCACCAGCGCCCCGGTGGCCAGCCCGCCCACCGGTTCCAGGAAGAACGCCAGTACGGTCTGCGGCCCCTCCTGGAGGATTGCTTCTTCCAGAGCGTCCGCACACCACAGGGCGTACGACTCGGCCGAATGGCCATCGGGCAAGCGGTAGGTAAAAGGTGCAGGCACCTTGGGTGCGATCCGTGTCATCGCACCGAACATGGCCTCCGGCACGGGATCGCCACTGATCGCCATGGCGCCGAGCGTACTGCCGTGGTAGCTGGGGTTGCGCGAAAGCACCTTGCAGCGCGCGCTGTGCCCCTGGCTCACGGCGAACTGGCGCGCCAGCTTGATCGCGCTCTCGGTCGCCTCGGAGCCGCCCGAGACGAAAAACGCGCGTTCCAGCCCGGGGCCGGCGAGTTCGGTCACGGCCTCGGCCAGCAGCGTGTTGGCCTCGTTCTCGAAGAACGCCCGGCTGGCGTACGACACCCTGCGCATCTGCTGGCGGGCCGCCTCGATCACGCGTGCATTGCCGTGCCCGATGTTGGCGGCGATGGGGCCGGACGAGGCATCGATGTAGCGCTTGCCGGATGTGTCCCACAGGTAGATGTCTTCGCCCCGGTCCACCACGGGGCGCCGCGCTGTGCCCGGCTTTTGGTAGAACAGCTGGACCGGGCCGCCGTGCCGGCGATGGTCAGGAATGGATGTCGACATGCTGGGGCTCATCCTGTCTTGTGATCTATTGGCTGGCGATGTGCGCCTGGGCGCGGCGGCTGCGGCGTCCCAGCCAGGCCGCCAGCGCCATCAGGCTCACGCTGCCGACGATCAGCATGGTGGCGATGGCGGTGATGGACGGGTTCACCTGCAGCACCAGCTCGTTGAACATGCGCTTGGGCACCGTCTCGTGGGTCCCGGCGATGAAGGTGGTGATGACCACCTCGTCGAAGCTGGTCACGAACGCGAAGATCCAGGCCGCGACGGCGCTGGGCAGCAGGTTGGGCACCAGCACGCGGCGGAACATGGTGAACCACGACGCGCCCAGCGTGAAGGCGACCTGCTCGATGCGGATGTCGAAGCCGCGGATCGCGACCGACATGATCAGCACCACGTACGGCACGCCCAGCAGCGTGTGGCCCAGCAGCAGGCCGGCGAACGAGCCCAGCATGCCGATCTTGGCCAGCGCGAAATAGAGCGCGACCGCGACCACGACCGACGGAATGATCAGCGGCGAGATGAAGTTGCTCTGCAGCACGTCCTTGCCGGCGAACCGGCCCCGCGTGATGCCATAGGCGGCAAAGCCCCCCAGCACCAGGGCCAGCGTGCTGGACAGCGCCGCCAGCCCCAGCGAGGTGTGCAGCGCCTGCAGCCAGCGTTCGTCCTCGAACACCTGCAGGTACCAGCGCATGGAGAAACCCTCGGGCGGAAAGCGCAGGGAGCTCGAACTGGAGAACGACATCGGGATGACGATCAGCACCGGCAGGCACATGAAGACCAGCACGGCGATGGCCACGCCCGAGATCATGAGGTCCTGCAGCTTCGCCATGGCAGCACTGGTGCGCGCCGGCGCAGGCAGTCCGCGGGTTGGCAGCGCCGCCGTCATGCCGACTCCCGCTGCGCCGTGAGCCGCAGGTACATCACGAAGAGCACCAGCGTCACCCCCAGCAGCACGGTGGAGATGGTGGAGGCCAGCTCCCAGTTGGGCTGCTGGTTGACCAGCAGGTCGAGCATGTTGGCGATCATCGGCACGCGCCCGCCTCCCAGGATCGCGGGCGTGATGTAGAAGCCCAGCGTGAGGATGAAGACCAGGATCGCGCCCGCTGCCAGCGCCGGCAGGCTCAGCGGGAAGAACACGCGCCGAAAGGCCGTCCAGTGGCTGGCGCCCAGGGTTTCGGCCGCACGGATGAGCTGCGGGTCGATCTTGAGCATGGCCGCGAACAACGGCAGCACCAGGAAGGGCAGCAGCACATTGACCGTGCCGATGACGACACCCAACTGGTTGTAGAGAAAGGCGACCGGCTCGTCGGCCCAGCCCAGCGCCTGCAAGGTGCGGTTGACGATGCCTGCGTTGCCCAGCACCACGATCCACGCATAGGTGCGCACCAGGATGCTCACCCAGAACGGCACGACGACCGCCGCCAGCGCCACCATCTGCCAGCGTGGGGGCAGTCCGCGCAGCCAGTACGCCAGTGGATAGCCCAGCAGCACACAGAACACGGCTGTGATCAACGCAGTGCGGAAGGTGCTGCCCAAAACCTGCAGGTAGGCCGGCACCCGGAAGAGTTCGGCGAAGTGGTCCAGGGTGAGGCCCGACTCGCCGACCACGCTCTTGCCGAGCATGAGCAGCAACGGCAGGTTGAAGCCCACCGCCATCACCACCAACAGCGGCACCACCAGCGCAAAGCCCGGCGCGCCCGCCGAGCGCGACATCCTGTTCATGCGGGTGACTCCTCCATCAGGCTCGGGCAGAAGGGCTCAGGCAAGCGCAGGCTCAAAGGCCGAGCTTGAACTCTTGCCAGCGCTTTTGCAGCAGTGCGGCGTTTGCGGCGGTCCAGGTCGCATCCGTGGGGACTTGGACCTTCTTGTTCACGTCGCTGGTCGGAAAGTCGTTGATCCGCTCCTGCGGCACGAGCTTCTCGATGCCGGGGCTGGCGCCGGTGTAGGGAATGATGTTGGCCGCGACCAGCTGGTTCTGCAGCTTCGACGCTTCATGCAACAGGCCCATGGCGGCTGCCTTGGACGCCGGGTCGGCACCCTTGGGCACCACGAAGGTCGTCAACGACAGCAGGCCCTGGTTGTAGGTGTATTCGAGCTTGGGGTTGCCGATCACCCGCCCGGACCACGCGACGCAATAGCTCACTTCCTTGTCTTCCAGCAACTGGGGCGGCTGCGCTCCGGCTTTCCACCAGACGGCGACGCTGCCTTTGATCTTCTGCAGGCTGGCGAAGGCACGGTCGATGTCGAGCGGGAACAACTTGTCGGGCGCCACGCCATCGGCCAGCAACGCGATCGCCAGGGTCGCTGCGGGGTAGTCGGGCAGTGCACGCTTGCCAGGGAAGTCCTTCACGTTCCAGAAGTCGGCCCAGGTCTTGGGCGGCTTGGTGCCCTTGGCCCATGCCATGAGCGTGGAGGAATACTGCCAGCCGAAAGCGTCGGGCTGGCGCGCCTCGGGATAGATCGGGTCGGGGTTGATGGCCGCCCAGTCCAGCGGCTCCAGCATGCCGAGCGCGCGCATGGCAGCGGTGTCGGTCGCGCCGAGTTCCACCAGGGTGGCGGTGATGTTTTTCGACTGCACCATCGCCTGCAGCTTGCCGGCGCTGGCCGGGCTTTCGCGCGTGACCTTGATGCCGGTGCGCGCAGTGAACGGCTTGATGTACGCCTGCTCCACCGAGTCACCGCTGGGGCCGCCCGCCTCCATGATGCGGAACTCCTTGACCGTGGAGGCCGGCTGGGCGTGGCCGACGGTGACGCACAGCGTCATCGATGCGGCCAGCGCACCGAACAAGGCCTGGTACCGAAGTGATTTGCGCATGGAATCTCCTGGGAGTGGTGGAAAGG
The DNA here is from genome assembly GCF_001422405.1 of Pseudorhodoferax sp. Leaf267. Classification (GTDB taxonomy): domain Bacteria; phylum Pseudomonadota; class Gammaproteobacteria; order Burkholderiales; family Burkholderiaceae_C; genus Pseudorhodoferax. Next base: position 282,889 of record NZ_LMMV01000022.1, on the reverse strand, counting down.
AATGGAGGGCAGATCGCGATGAACGGCGTGCGCGCCAGCTATTGGGGCATCGGCCAGGCATGCTCTGCGCGCCAGTGGATGCGCAGCTGATTGCCCGGCAACGCTTCGGCCTGGCGCTGCTGCACCAGAGCGATGACCTGCACGCCATCGCCGGTGCGCAAATGCAGCTTGGTCGACTGGCCGAGGTAGACGCTCTCGACGACCTCGGCCTGCAGACCGTGGCCGCTCTCGTGGGGCAGCAACTCGATGTGCTCGGGCCGCACGACGACATGGACAGGGCCGGCGGCGCAGCCCGCAGCGCTGCAGGCCAGCTCCGTGCCATCCGCAAGCCTCAGAGCGGGCACGCCATCGCGCTGCGACAGTTCGCCGCTGAACAGATTGGCCGTCCCGATGAACTGGGCGACGAAGCGGTTGCGTGGCCGCATGTAGGCCTGCATCGGCGCGTCGACCTGCTGCACCTGGCCCTTGTCCAGCACCACCAGGCGCGTCGAAAGCGACAGCGCCTCCTCCTGGTCATGCGTGACCAGCACGGTGGTCACGCCCAGGTCGCGCTGGAGCTGCCGGAGCTCGAGCTGCACCTGCTCCCGCAGGTTCTTGTCCAGCGCGCCCATGGGCTCGTCCAGCAACAGGATCTCCGGCTCGAAGACCAGCGCGCGCGCCAGTGCCACGCGCTGCTGCTGGCCTCCGGACAGCTCGGAGGGCGGGCGCTGCGCCAGCCCTCCCAGACGCACTTGCGCCAGTGCCTTGTCGACGCGGGTGGTGATCTCGCGCTTCGGTACGCCGCGGATGCTCAGCGCGAATGCGATGTTGTCGAACACCGACATGTGCGGGAACAGCGCATAGCTTTGAAAGACCATGCCCAGGTTGCGCTGCGCGGGCGGTACGTGGGTCACGTCGCGCCCGCCGATCCTGACCACGCCCTCGCTGGGCGCCGTGAGCCCCGCGATCATCGACAGGATGGTGCTCTTGCCTGAGCCACTGGGGCCGAGCAGCGTCACGAGCTCGCCCTGCTCGATGCGCAGGTCGGTCGGCGCTACCGCGGTGAAGTCGCCATAGCGCTTGCCAAGGCCGATGAGTTCGATCGTGCTCATGTTCGTGTGGGGCTTACTTGATCTCGACTTCCATCGCCTTGACAAAGGCTTCGCGACGCCGGGTGGTCTGCAATGCCTTGGGCCCGAGCTTGCGCAGCACGGCCATCAGCAGCGCCTCGGCCGCAAAGTAGTGCGGCAGCATCGAGTCGAAGTAGTAAGGTTGGTCGACCACGATGGTGGTGCCCGCGGCGCCTGAGACTTCGATGGCCGAGCCGGCGTCGGTCAAGGACAGCACCGGGATGCCCTCGGCCTTGGCCAGGTTCACGGCCTTCACCACTTCGCGGGTGTAGGGCCGGTACGTCATGGCGACGAGCAGGTCGCCGGGCTGGATGCGTGCCAGGTCTTCGGCGAGCTGGAAGGCGGGTCCGCCCAGGATGGTGACCGAGGCGCGCATGGTGCTCAGGAACGTGCCGAAGAAATGGCTCAGCGCATAGGTGCCGCGCAGTGCCAGCACATGGACATGCCTGGCCTCGACCAGCATGCTGACAGCCCGGTCCAGCGTCTCCTGGTTCAGCGTGCCGGCGACGGCCAGGACCTTCTGGCATTCGGACTGGGCCAGGTGCTGCAGGGTGTCGGCGGCGCCCTTGTCCTGCCGCGTCACCAATTCGTTGACGTGTGCGCTGTAGAACGGCTGGGTATCGGAGACATGCCGGCGAAACACGTCCTGCAGCGGCGTGAAGCCGTCGAAGCCCAGCCGCTTGCCGAGCCGCGTCAGCGTGGAAGCGTCCACACCGTTGTGGGCCGCCAGTTCGGAAATGCTTTGAACGGCCGCCGAGCCGGGCCGCGCCAGCATGTCGACCAACACTGCCAGCGTGCGCTCCCCCATGCGGTCGCGGCCACGCGCGCTGCGCTCCTGCTCCACCAGGCGGCGCAAGTCTTCGACGGAGTGGGGAGGAACTGCTTTCATGGCGTCGCGCAAATACTGGACGCAAATATACACAACATCTGAACGATTGGAAGCAAATTAATTTGCGTCAATCATGCGGGCTTTCCCTAGGCACGCGCCGTGGGATCGAAGTTGCGTCGAGTCAGGGCCTTCGGTCCCGCCCGAACCGATGAAGGTGTGCGCTGCCTTTGCGAAGGCGGCGCACAAGCTCTTCGGACGAGCCAGCCTGTGCGCCGGGTGCGTGACACGACGGGCCAGCCCCACCGGGGCGGCGCGCTTTCACGCAGTCCCTCCGATGGCCCAGCCGATCAGCGCGCCAGCACAGGCCCCAACGCCCGCCCGGTCGCCGTGTCCAGCGCCACCAGGTCCTCCGGCGCCGCTGCCCCCACGATGCGCCCGCCGCCGTCGCCGCCTTCGGGGCCCAGGTCCAGCACCCAGTCGGCCTCAGCGATCAGGTCCAGGTCGTGCTCGATCACGACCACGCTGTGGCCCCCATCGACCAGCCGGTGCAGCACGCGGATGAGCTTCTCCACGTCGGCCATGTGCAGGCCCACCGTGGGCTCGTCCAGCACATACAACGTGTGCGGCGGCTTCTGGCCACGGCGCGTGACGTCGTCGCGCACCTTGCTGAGTTCGGTCACGAGCTTGATGCGCTGGGCCTCGCCGCCCGACAGCGTCGGTGAAGGTTGTCCCAGCGTGAGGTAGCCCAGGCCCACGTCTTTGAGCAGCTGCAGCGGGTGCGCGATGTTGGGCATGCTGGCGAAGAAGTCGACGGCTTCGTCCACCTCCATCTGCAGCACGTCGCCGATGCTCTTGCCGCGCCAGCTCACGGCCAGCGTCTCGGGGTTGAAGCGCGCGCCATGGCAGCTTTCGCAAGGCACCTTCACGTCGGGCAGGAAGCTCATCGCGATGGTGCGGATGCCCTGGCCTTCGCAGGTGGGGCAGCGGCCTTCGCCGGTGTTGAACGAGAAGCGGCCGGGCGCGTAGCCGCGGGCCTTGGCTTCCAGCGTCTCGGCGAAGAGCTTGCGGATGGTGTCCCAGAAGCCGATGTAGGTGGCCGGGCAGCTTCGCGGGGTCTTGCCGATGGGGGTCTGGTCGACCTCGAGCACGCGGTCGATGCTCTCGTGGCCTTCGACCTTGTCGCAGCCGGTCCAGGCCGGGCCAAACTTGGCGAGGTGGTCGCGGCCGGCCTTGGTCATGCGCTGCGCGACGACCTCCTGCACGTTGCTGAGCAGCACGTCGCGCGCGAGCGTGGACTTGCCCGAGCCGCTGACGCCGGTCACGACGACCAGGCGCTTGAGCGGCAGCGCGGCGTTCACTTCGTGCAGGTTGTGCAGGCGGGCGCCGCGGACGGAGAGCCATGCCTCCACGCCATCGCCTGCAGGCGGCAGACCCTCACCCCTGCCCTCTCCCGCACGCGGGAGAGGGGGCAATACGAAGCGGCGCGGCTTCACCGGGTGGCGCATGGCGTGTAGCAGGTAGCGGCCGGTGACCGAGTCCTCGGCGTTCGACAGATCTGTGACGCTGCCCTCGGCCACCAGCCGCCCGCCACGTTTGCCGGCGCTGGGGCCGATGTCGATGATGTGGTCGGCGCGGCGGATGGTGTCTTCGTCGTGCTCCACGACGACCAGCGTGTTGCCCTTGTCGCCGAGCTTGTGCAGCGCGTTGAGCAGGATGTGGTTGTCGCGCGCGTGCAGGCCGATGGTGGGCTCGTCCAGGATGTAGCAGACGCCCTGCAGGTTGCTGCCCAGCTGCGCGGCCAGGCGGATGCGCTGGGCTTCGCCGCCCGACAGCGTGGGCGCGCCGCGGTCCAGCGTGAGGTAGTTCAGGCCCACCTCTTCGAGGAATTCGAGCCGGCTGCCGATCTCGGGCAGCAGGTCGCGCGCGATGTCGGCCTCGCGCGTGGACATGCGGTTGGCGCCCTGTAGGTTGCCGACCCACTGGCGCACCTGGCTCACCGACATGCGCGCGATGTCGGTGATGGCCACGCCGTCGAAGCGCACGGCGCGGGCCGTGGCGTTCAGCCGCGTGCCTGCGCAGTGCGGGCAGACGGTCTCTTCCACGTCTTCGGCCTCGGGCTCGGCGAAGGTCTGTTCGCGGCCCTTGTTGTCGTCCGCCTGCACCGAGTCGTCGTAGACCTGGCGCTGGTCCTTGGTCAGCTTGACGCCCGTGCCCACGCACTCGGGGCACCAGCCGTGCTTGCTGTTGTAGGAGAACAGGCGCGGGTCCAGCTCGGCATACGACGTGGCGCAGACCGGGCAGGCGCGCTTGCTCGAGAAGGCCAGCAGCTCGCCGATATGGGCCGTGGGCGTGCCGTCCTGCATGGCGGCGCGCAGGCCGTCGAGCTGGCTCAGGATGTGGACCACGCCCTTGCCATGCTCCAGCGCCGTGGCCAGCGCCTCGCGCAGGCGGGCCTCGTTCTCGGGCGTCACGTCCAGGCTGGCCACGGGCAGCTCGATCGTGTGTTCCTTGAAGCGGTCGATGCGCGGGAAGCCCGTGGTCGGCAGGAAGTTGCCGTCCACGCGCAGGTGCGTGTAGCCGCGCGGGCGCGCCCAGTCGGCCAGCTCGGTGTAGACGCCTTTGCGGTTCATGACCAGCGGCGCCAGCAAGCCCACGTGCTGGCCGCGAAACTGGCGCAGCAGCTGCGCCGCGATGCTGTCGGGCGTCTGTGGCTGCACGGGCGCGTCGTCCTTGGTGCAGTGCTGCGTGCCGAGCTTCACGTACAGGAGGCGCAGGAAATGCCAGACCTCGGTGGTCGTGCCCACGGTGGACTTGCGGCCGCCGCGCGACAGGCGCTGCTCGATGGCCACCGTGGCCGGAATGCCGTAGACCGCATCGACCTCGGGCCGGCCCGCGGGCTGCACGATGCTGCGCGCGTAGGCGTTCAGCGATTCGAGGTAGCGGCGCTGGCCTTCGTTGAACAGGATGTCGAAGGCCAGTGTGGACTTGCCCGAGCCGCTGACGCCGGTCACCACGTTGAACTTGCCGCGCGGGATGTTGACCGAGAGCGACTTGAGGTTGTGCTCCTTGGCGTTGACGATCTCGATGGCGTCGGGCCGGGCCGGTGCGGCGGCATAACGGGGCTGGGCCTCGCGCACCTCGTGCGTGCCCTGCGCCATGGCGATCTCGTAATCGCGCAGCGCGGCACCCGTGTGCGAGGTGGCATGCGCGCGCAGGTCCTCCGGCGTGCCGGTGGCCACCAGTTGCCCGCCCGCGTCGCCGCCCTCGGGGCCCATGTCGATGAGCCAGTCGCTGGCGCGGATCACGTCCAGGTTGTGCTCGATGATGACCAGCGAGTGGCCCGCGTCCAGCAGCTTGCGCAGCGCGCGCATGAGCTTGGCGATGTCGTCGAAGTGCAGGCCCGTGGTGGGCTCGTCGAACAGGAACAGCGTGCCCTTGCGCGCCAGGCTCTGGCGCGAGGCCGTGGCGTTCTTGGCGGCCTCGGCCAGGAAGCCGGCCAGCTTCAGGCGCTGCGATTCGCCGCCCGACAAGGTGGGCACGGGCTGGCCCAGCTTCACATATTCCAGGCCCACGTCCACGATGGGCTGCAGCACGCGCAGCACCTCGCGGTCGCGCTCGAAGACGTGGATGGCCTCGCTCACGGTGAGCTCCAGCACGTCGGCCACGTTCATCTGGCGCAGCCGCGCGTTGGCGGCGTCGCGCCGCTCGATGGTCACTTCCAGGATCTCGGCGCGGTAGCGCTTGCCGTCGCAGTCGGGGCAGCGCAGGTAGACGTCGGACAGGAACTGCATCTCCACATGCTCGAAGCCAGAGCCGCCGCAGGTGGGGCAGCGGCCGTCGCCGCTGTTGAAGCTGAACTTGGACGCGGTGTAGCTGCGCTGGCGCGCCAGCGGCGCGTCAGCAAACAGCGCGCGGATCGCGTCCCACGCGCCCACGTAGCTGGCCGGGTTGGAGCGCGCGGTCTTGCCGATGGGGGACTGGTCCACGTAGACCACGTCGCCCAGGTGGTCGGCGCCCAGCAGCCGGTCGTGCTTGCCGGGCGACTCGGTGGCGCGGCCGAAGTGGCGCACCAGGGCCGGGGCCAGCACGTCCTGGATCAAGGTGGACTTGCCCGAGCCGCTGACGCCGGTCACGCAGACCAGGCGCTGCAGCGGGATCTCCACCGAGACGTTCTGCAGGTTGTGTTCGCGCGCGCCTTCGAGGATCAGGCGCGGCGTGTTGTCACCCACCGCGCGGCGCTGGCCCAGGCCGATCTGCTTGCGCCCGCCCAGGTAGTCGCCGGTCAGCGTGTGGGCCTGGCGCAGTTCGGCCGTGGTGCCGTCGAACACGATGTTGCCGCCGCGCTCGCCGGGGCCGGGGCCCATGTCGATCATGCGGTCGGCCGCGAACATGACGGCCGGGTCGTGCTCCACCACCACCAGCGTGTTGCCCGCATCGCGCAGCCGGTGCATGGCCTCGATGATGCGGTGCATGTCGCGCGGGTGCAGGCCGATGCTGGGCTCGTCCAGCACGAACAAGGTGTTGACCAGCGAGGTGCCGAGCGCGGTCGTGAGGTTGATGCGCTGCACCTCGCCGCCCGACAGCGTGCGGCTCTGGCGGTCCAGCGTGAGGTAGCCGATGCCCACATCGCACAGGTAGCGCAGGCGTGTGGTGATCTCCTCGAACAGCAGCTTGAGGGCCTGCGTCTCGCCATGGTCGGTGGCCGATGCGGCGTCGGCCGGCTGGGCCTGGGCGATGCGGTCGAAGAAGCGGCGCAGCCGGTCGATGGGCAGCAGCATGAGGTCGTGCAGCGTGAGGCCCGGCAGGGCTTCGAGCTGCGGGCGCGACCACTGCACGCCCACGGGCATGAAGCGCTTCTCGGGGGCCAGCACGGCGTCGGCATCAGCCTTGGAACCCAGGCGCCACAGCAGGCTTTGCGTCTTGAGCCGCGCGCCGCCGCAGGTCTCGCAGGGCGTGTAGCTGCGGTACTTGGACAGCAAGACGCGGATGTGCATCTTGTAGGCCTTGCTCTCCAGGTATTCGAAGAAGCGCTTCACGCCGAACCAGTGCTGGTTCCACTTGCCGTTCCAGTTCGGCGAGCCGTGGATGACCCAGTGCTTCTGCTCTGCCGTGAGCTGCTTGTAGGGCGTGTCGCGCGGGATGCCGGCGGCCTCGGCGTGGCGCATGAGGTCGTCCTGCGCCTCCTGCCAGGCAGGCGTCTGCATGGGTTTCACGGCGCCGGCGCGCAGCGTCATCTTGTCGTTCGGGATCACGAGGTCGTAGTCCACGCCGATCACGCGGCCGAAGCCACGGCAGGTCTCGCAGGCGCCCACGGGCGAGTTGAACGAGAACATCGACGGGATCGGGTCGCTGTAGCGCAGGTCGCTCTCGGGGCAGTGCAGGCCGGTGGAGAAGCGCCAGATCTCGGGTGCCGCGCCCTCGGCCTCCCCGCCCGCATAAACGTTCATGCGCCCGGCGCCGCGCTTGAGGGCGGTCTCGATGGCCTCGACGGCGCGCGACTTCTCGGCGTTCGCCAGGCGGAAGCGGTCGGCCACCACGTCGAGCAGCTTGCGCGGGCCGGTGGGCGTGGCCACCTCGCGCTCGGCCTGCACGCGCGTGAAGCCGCTGGCGGACAGCCATTCGGCCACCTGCTCGGCCGTCGTGCCGGCGGGCAGCTCGACCGGGAAGGTCACGGCCAGGCGCGGGTCGCCGGCCGCGGCGGCCCGGCGCTGCAGCTCGGCGTAGATGGTCTCGGGCGAATCGTGGCGCACCGGCAGCGCGGTCGCCTGGTCGAACAACTGGCCGGCGCGTGCGAACAGCAGCTTCAGGTGGTCGTTCAGCTCGGTCATCGTGCCGACCGTGGAGCGCGAGGAGCGCACCGGGTTGGTCTGGTCGATGGCGATGGCAGGCGGCACGCCCTGCACCTTGTCGACGGCCGGCTTGTCCATGCGGTCCAGGAACTGGCGCGCGTAGGCCGAGAAGGTCTCGACGTAGCGGCGCTGGCCTTCCGCATACAAGGTGTCGAACACCAGGCTGGACTTGCCAGAGCCGCTGGGGCCCGTGACCACCGTCAGCTCGCCGGTGTGGATGTCGAGATCCAGGTTCTTGAGGTTGTGCTGGCGCGCGCCACGGATGGCGATGGTTCCCTGGGGCATGGAGAAAGGCCTGAAGTCTGGCAAGCGGGCAATTCTAGGGAGAACGGGCCGGCATGCTGGATGTTTGGTCAGTAGTCCAGGCGAAACGGACGGGATTGGCGCGCAGTGCGTGCGCCCAAAAAGAAAGCCCGGCAGAGCCGGGCTTGGTGGGTTCGGGACCGAGGCGTCAGTCGTCTGCGTAGATGTCCACGTCCTTGGTTTCCTTCACGAACAGCGTGCCGATCACCAGCGTCGCGCCCGCGATCACGATGGGATACCACAGGCCGTTGTACATGTTGCCGGTCTGCGCCACGATGGCCAGCGCGGTGGCCGGCAGCAGGCCGCCGAACCAGCCGTTGCCGATGTGGTACGGCAGGCTCATCGAGGTGTACCGGATGCGGGTCGGGAACATCTCCACCAGCATGGCAGCGATGGGGCCGTAGACCATGGTCACGAGCAGCACCAGGTACGTGAGGATGGCCACGATCATGACCTTGTCGATCTTCGCCGGGTCGGCTTTGGCCGGGTAGCCCGCGGCCTTCAGGTCGTCGGCCACCAGCTTCTTGAAGGCCGAGTCCTTGGCCTTGAGCTCATCGGCCGCCAGGCCCGTGGCGTTGTAGCTGGTGATGACCTGCTCGCCGATCTTGATGGTGGCCGGCGCGCCGGCGGGGCCGGCGACGTTCTCGTAGCTCACCGAGTTGGCCGACAGCACCTGCTTGGCGACGTCGCACGAACTGGTGAACTTGGCCGTGCCCGTGGGGTTGAACTGGAACGAGCATTCCTTCGGGTCGGCGGTCACGACGACCTTGTTCTTGGCCTGGGCCGCGGCCAGGTCGGGGTTGGCGGCCTTGGTCAGCGCGTTGAACACCGGGAAGTAGGTCAGCACGGCCAGCAGGCAGCCGGCCATGATGATGGGCTTGCGGCCGATCTTGTCGGACAGCGCACCGAAGATCACGAAGAACGGCGTGGCGATGATGAGCGAGCAGGCCACCAGCACGTTGGCCGTGGCGCCGTCCACCTTGAGCGCGCCGGTCAGGAAGAACAGCGAATAGAACTGGCCCGTGTACCAGACCACGGCCTGGCCGGCGGTCAGGCCGACGAGTGCCAGGATCACGATCTTGAGGTTTTTCCACTGGCCGAAGGACTCGGACAGCGGCGCCTTGGAGACCTTGCCCTCGGCCTTCATCTTGATGAAGGCCGGCGACTCGTTCATGGACAGCCGGATGTAGACCGACACGCCCAACAGCAGGATGGAGACCAGGAACGGGATGCGCCAGCCCCATTCGGCAAAGGCGGCCTCGCCCATGGAGGTGCGCACGCCCAGGATCACCAGCAGCGACAGGAACAGGCCCAGCGTCGCCGTGGTCTGGATCCAGGAGGTGTAGAAGCCGCGCTTGCCACGCGGCGCGTGCTCGGCCACATAGGTCGCCGCGCCGCCGTATTCGCCGCCGAGCGCCAGGCCCTGCAGCATGCGCAGCACGATCAGGATGATGGGCGCGGCCACGCCGATGCTGGCGTAGTTGGGCAGGATGCCGACGATGAAGGTCGACAGGCCCATGAGCAGGATGGTGACGAGGAAGGTGTACTTGCGCCCGATCATGTCGCCGAGCCGGCCGAACACCAGCGCGCCGAAGGGCCGCACGATGAAGCCTGCGGCGAAGGCCAGCAGCGAGAAGATGGTGCGCGAGGCCGGGTCGAGCGCCGAGAAGAACTGGTTGCCGATGATGACGGCGAGCGTGCCGTAGAGATAGAAGTCGTACCACTCGAACACCGTGCCGAGCGACGAGGCAAAGATGACCTTGCGCTCCTCCTTGCTCATGGGGCGATTCGCCTCCGCTGCCCCTGCGGGCATTGTTGCTGCCATTGTCTGTCTCCTGTTGTACGGCACCCCGGTGGGGTGCCTGCGCGGATTCTTGGCGCGCGCACTGACCCCGCTCTGACGTGAAACCAACTGTGACTTACAACTTCAGTAGTAACCCGCGCGTTTCGTTTTGCGATGTGGTGTGAGGCCTGTCAATGGCTGAACACGCGCCGGTGCAGCCGCCGCAGCGACCACCAGACGGTGCCCGCCACCAGCGGTATCGCCAGCGCCGCAGTGCTTTCCGGCGACCAGGGCCAGCCCAGTTTCTGCGCGCCCTTGGCCAGGTAGCTGACCAGGCCGACGATGTAGTAGGTGATGGCCGCGACCGACAGGCCCTCGACCGTGGACTGCAGCTTGAGCTGCAGATCGCCTCGGCGGTTCATGGTGGCCAGCAGGGCCTGGCTGCTCTGCTGCTGCTCGATCTCCACGCGCGTGCGCAGCAGGTTGCTGATGCGCGAGACGCGCTGTGAGAGCGCGTCCTGCCGGCGCGTCGCCCATTCGCAGGTCTTGCGCGCCGGCGTCAGGCGCCGGTCCATGAACTCGGCGATGGTCTGCAGGCCCGCCAGGCGTGTCTCGCCGATGTCCTGGATGCGCCGGTCCACGAGTTCGAAATACGCCGTGCTGGCCGAGAAGCGCGAGTGCGTGGCCGCGTGCTGGCTCTCGACCTGGCCGGCCAGGCGCGTGAGCCGGTCCAGCAGCGCGGGCTCGGCGTCGCGGTCGGCACTGCGGATGGCCTCGGCCAGCGCGGCCAGTTCGCCCTCGGCGCTGGCCAGCACGGCACCGGCCTGCTGCGCGGCGGGAAGGCCCAGCATGGCGGCCATGCGGTAGGTCTCGATCTCCAGTAGCCGCTGCACCAGCCGGCCCAGGCGTCGCGCGGACATGCCGCCCACGTGCAGCAGCATGCGCGAGGAGCCATCGGCATGGATGGCGAAGTCGGTCGTGACCTCGGCCAGGCCGCCGGCCACGCTGGAGCCGATCAGCTGGTCCTCGTGCAGCAGCTGGCGCGCCAGCGCGTGCGTCTCGTCGTCGTGGCCGGCCAGCGCCCACAGGTTCAGGCTGCACAGGCATTGGCCCGGCAACGCCGCCAGCCAGCCGTGCGGCACGGACTCGGCCGCCGCGGCCGGCGTGCGGGTGGCCAGGTCGGGCTCGGCCATCGGCAGCATGAAGGTCCAGGTCACGAACTCGGTGTGCAGCTCCCAGCGCACGCGCAACGGGCCCAGCGCAATGCGCAGGTGCGTGGTCTGCGCGTCGGGTGGCGCCAGGTGGTGGTCGCGCAGCAGCGTCGCCAGGTGCGCGCGGCTGGCCGCCCGGCCCTCGGCGTCGGCCAGCATCACGACATGGGTGATCGCCAACGGCGCCGTCAAGGCCTCGGGTGGGCGCGCGTGGATCTCGTTGTGCAGCAGCGCCCGGTCGGGGTGCTGCGTGGGCTGGGGGGTGTGGAGCATCGGGCGCGATTGTGCGTGCCCGGTGCAGTGGCCTCAACCGGGCGGGCCGGCCTGTTGCTGGCGCGCCGCAGCGTCCCAGTCGCCACCGGCGAACCAGCTGTGGCCGTCCAGGTGGTCGCGCAGCATGGGCAGCGCGTCCAGGCCCCAGAACAAGCGGCCGTCGACGACCAGCGTGGGCACGCCGAACACGCCGGCCGCGATCGCTGCCTCGGTCTGGCTGCGCAGCGCGGCCTTCACATCATCGCCGGCCGGGTCGCGGCGCGGTGCCAGCGCGGCCGTCAACGCCGCCAGGCGCGCCGGGTCGTTGGCGTCGGCGCCACCGCCCTGCCAGACATGGCGAAAGATCGTCTCGCACACATGGCGGTTCGGCTGCGGCGCGGGCCCGCAGGCCAGCGCCAGGCGCAGCAGCGGCAGCGGCGCGAACGGGTGCTGCGCCGGCATCTGCAGCGGCACGCCGTGGCGCTGGGCCAGCCACATGGCCTGCCGGTAGGTCCACTCGCGCTTGCCGGGGATCTCGGCCGGGCCGCGCTGGCCGTGATTGCGCAACAAGGCACCGAGCAGCACGGGCCGGTAGACGACCCGGTGGCTGATGCCCATCAGCGTCTCGGGCAGCTTCTCGAACGCCAGGTAGGCGTAGGGCGAGAGGAAGTCGAGGTGGAAGTCGATCTGCTTCATGCAGCCACCTCGCGCGCCTGCGCGCGTTGCAGGATCGCGCCCCAGACCACGCGCCGCGCCGCGTCGTCCATGCGGCTCCAGCCCGCGATCTCGGGCAGGCTGCGCAAGCAGCCTTCGCACAGACCGCCGGCGTCCATGCGGCAGATGGAGACGCAGGGCGAGCCGACGTCGCCCTGGGATGCCAGCGCGCGCGGAGCGCTGCGCAGCAAGGCACGCGCGGGTGTGGTCACACGATCACCACGTCGGCGACCGGCGCGCCCGTCAGGCGTTCCAGGTCCTGGGGCCGCAGCTTGAACACCGCATGCGGATGCCCGGCCGCGGCCCAGATCTCGCCGAAGCGGAACAGCTCGCGGTCGATCAGCACCACGGGCGGCGTCGCATGCGCCAGCGGCGACACGCCACCGATGGAAAAGCCTGTCTTCGCCTTCACGAAATCGGCATCGGCCCGGCCCGTCTTGCCGACCAGCGCATCGACCTTTTTCTCGTCCACGCGCCGGTCGCCCGAGGTGATGACCAGCACGGCCGCCTCGTCGCTCTTGCGCCTGAAGATGATGCTCTTGGCGATCTGGCCGACCGCGATGCCCAGCGCGTCGGCCGCCTGCTGCGCGGTGCGCGCGGCGTCGTCCAGCATCTGAGGCGCATGCGCGTGATTCATTTCCTGCAAGGCCCGCGCCACGCGCTGCACGCCCTCGGGCAGGCCCGTCAATTCAGCGCCGCACATCACTGGCTCGCCCGCTTGACGAGGAACAGGCTGGCGCCCATGGCCATCAGCACGCCGCCGAACACGCGGTTCTGCGAGCGCCTTGCCCGCGCGCTGCGCAGCAGCCCCTGCAGGCGCGAGGCCAGCCAGGCGTAGCCGTGCATGACCACCACGTCGGCCACCACGGTGGTGGCCAGCAGGATCAGCAGCTGCAACCACAGCGGCCGTGCCGGATCGATGAACTGCGGCAGCACGGCCACCATGAACACGATGCCCTTGGGGTTGGTCATGTTGGTCAACGCGCCGCGCAGCATGCGCTGGCGCACCGAGAGCGTGGCCTCGGCCACCACAGCGCCTGCTGCCTGCTCCTGCACCGGCGCGCGCCACTGGCACCAGCCCAGCCACAGCAGGTAGAGCGCGCCCAGCACCTTGACCACCGTGAAAGCCACGCTGGATGCCATCAGCAGCGCGCCGATGCCGGCACCGGCCACGAGCAGCGTGACAGCCAGCCCGATCTGCAGCCCGACGATGGTGGCCGTGGTGCTGCGCACGCCGTACGACAGCCCGTGGCTCATGCTCAGCACCGCGCCCGAGCCGGGCGACAGCGCAATCACCCAGGCCGCCACGCAATAGGCCAGCCAGACGTTGAGTTCCATGTCAGCCGGCCCTCTTGGTGCGGATGGCCTTGGACACGCGCGACTGCGGCTCGCGGCCCAGGGCCTGGCTGATGTAGACGCCGGCATCGATCAACGCGTCCAGGTCGATGCCGGTCTCGATGCCCATGCCGTGCAGCATGTAGACCACGTCTTCGGTGGCCACGTTGCCGGTCGCGCCCTTGGCATAGGGGCAGCCGCCCAGCCCGGCCACGGACGACTGGAAGTTCCACACGCCGACCTCCAGCGCCGCCAGCGTGTTGGACAGCGCCTGGCCGTAGGTGTCGTGGAAATGGCCCGAGACCGCATCGACATCGAAGTGCGCCAGCGTCGCCGCCAGCGCCGCCTGCACCTGGCGCGGCGTGCCCACGCCGATGGTGTCGGCCACGTCCACGCGCTGCACGCCGATGCCTTTCATGAGGCCGGCCAGGTAGCCCACCTTCTCGGGTGCGATCTCGCCCTCGTAGGGGCAGCCCACCGTGCACGACATCGCGCCGCGCACGGCGATGCCCTGGGCCCGCGCGGCCTCGACCACGGGGGCGAAGCGCTCGATGCTTTCGGCGATCGAGCAGTTGATGTTCTTCTGGCTGAAGGCCTCGCTGGCCGCGCCGAACACCACGATCTCGTCGGGCCACTCGTCGCGCGGCGCGGCGATGGCGGCCTCCAAGCCCTTGAGGTTGGGCGTCAGCACCGAGTAGCGCACGCCGCTGCGGCGTTCGATGCCATGCATGACCTCGGCGTTGTCGGCCATCTGCGGCACCCACTTGGGGCTGACGTAGCTGGTGACCTCGATCTCGCGCAGGCCCGCGTCCTGCAGGCGTTGCACCAGGCCGATCTTGGTGGCGGCCGGCACCGGCTGCTTCTCGTTCTGCAGGCCGTCGCGCGGGCCGACGTCGATGAGTCTGGCGTGGGTGGGCAGGGGCATGGCGATGTCTCTTCTGGCGGGGGGAGCGGCGGGGCCGCAAGCGTAGCGCATCGCCGGGGTCCGCATCGGCCAGTCGGGTATCGGATCGTGCCAGGGCGGCTGTCACCCTCGGTGACCGCGTCTACGTGGCCAGCGGCGGCGCCGTCCTTGTGGCCCGGTGGCGCGGTGCGGTCGGCCGTGCACGAGGCGTTCACGCTGGCTGCGGCCTGGCGCCGGAGCGACGGAACAGTCTCAGTAGCCGCGCTCGAAATCCACCACGCCCGCCACCGCCTCGCCACGCGCCATCGCTCGGATCTTGCCGGCGATCTGCGCGATCGACTCGCTGCGCAGCGTGCGCGCCGAGCCATGCGGCGTGATGCTGATCTTGGGGTGATGCCAGAACGGGTGCGCAGCCGGCAGCGGCTCGGTCTCGAACACGTCCAGCGTGGCGCCGGCCAGTTGGCCCTTGTCGAGCAGCGGGATCAGGTCGTCCTCGACCAGGTGCCCGCCGCGCGCGATGTTGATCAGGTAGCCGCCGGGCTTGAGCGCCGACAGCGTGGCCTTGTTCAGGATGCCGCGCGTGGCGTCGGTCAGCGGCAGCAGGTTGACCAGCACGCGCGTGTTGACGAGGAAGTCGCCCAGCCGTGCCTCGCCCGCGAAGGTGCGCACGCCCTCGATCTCCTTGCGCGTGCGGCTCCAGCCCATGACCGGGAACTCGAAGTGCGCCACGGCCCTGGCCACGCGCTCGCCCAGCACGCCCAGGCCCAGGATGCCCACGGGGAAATCCGCCCGCTCACGCGGCTTGCGGTAGGTCCAACGGCCGGCGCGGGCCTCGGCTTCGTACACGTCGAGCTCGCGAAAGTGGCGGATCACGGCATGGCAGGCGTACTCGGCCATTTGCACCGACATGCCGGCGTCGTCCAGGCGCACGACGGCCAGGCCGGGGGGCAGGCTCAGCTGCATCAGTGCGTCCACGCCGGCACCGATGTTGAACAGGGTCTTCAGGCCCGGCTGCGCGTCGATGAAGGCCTGCGGCGGGGCCCAGACCACGGCGTGGTCGGCAGGCTGTTGGCCGGGCGCCCAGGCCGAGACCTCGGCCTCGGGCAATGCGGCCTGCAGGCCTTGCACCCAGGGTTCGGGCTTGCTGTCGGTCAGGCAGACGGTGATGCGCATCGGGGTGGGTCCTTGTAGGTGCAAAGGGACCGATGCTAAAGCCGCGTCAGCCTGCCCGCGCCGCTGGCCCCTCACCCCAACCCTCTCCCCAGGGGGGCGAGGGAGTCAGGCCGCCAGCTTCAAAAGCTCCGCGCCCTCTGCCACCTGGTCGCCCGGCGCGTACAGCAGCTCGGCCACCGTGCCGTCGGCCGGCGCGGCGATGGTGTGCTCCATCTTCATGGCTTCCATCACGGCCAGGGCCTGGCCCTTGCTCACCTTGTCGCCGGCCTTCACCGCGAACGACACGACCTTGCCCGGCATGGGCGCGGTGAGACGGCCGCCCTCGCCGTGGCTGTCGCCGGCATGGGCCAGCAGGTCGACCAGCTCGATCTGCGTGGCGCCACGACCCGCGAAGATGTGCACCGTCTCGCCCTGGCGCAGCAGGCTGGCGCGCAGGCTGGCATCGCCGAAATGCAGCGTCACGTCGTCCGGTGCGCCCGCGAACCGCAGCAGGCCGGTCTGCCCCGCGACGGTGAGCTGCAGCGCGCCGTCGTGCAGGATGCGCAGCGCCGCCGAGCCCGCTTCGCCGCGGAAGATGTAGTCGAAGCGCCGCTGCATCGGCGTGTAGGCGCGCCAGTCGTCGCGCTGGCCCCAGGGGTCGGCCCAGGTGCCGGGCTGCGGCGCGGCCTGCGCATGCTCGGCCAGCACGGTCTGGGCGACGGCGCCGGCCACGGCCAACGCCAGGCCGATGGGCTCCTGGTCGAACAGCACGGCCTGCTCGCGCGGGATCAGCGCCGTGTCCAGATTGGCGTTGGCGAACGAGGGCGTGGCCAGCACGCGGCGCAGGAACTGCACGTTGCTCTGCACGCCCACCACGCGCAACGCGGCGAGTGCACGGTCGAGCCGGGCCAGCGCCTCGTCGCGCGTGCCGCCATGCACGATGAGCTTGGCGATCATGGAGTCGTAGAACGGCGAGATCGCATCGCCCTGGCGCACGCCCGAGTCCACGCGCACAGGGCCACGCTCGAAGCGCACGCAGTCGGGCAGGCCGTAGACATGCAGCGTGCCGGTCGCGGGCAGGAAGTTGTTGTCGGGGTTCTCGGCGCAGATGCGGGCCTCGATGGCGTGGCCGGTGATGCGCAGTTGCTCCTGCTTGAGCGGCAACTCTTCGCCGAAGGCCACGCGCAGCTGCCATTCCACGAGGTCCTGCCCGGTGATGGCCTCGGTGACCGGGTGCTCCACCTGCAGCCGCGTGTTCATCTCCATGAAGAAGAACTTCATGGAACCATCGGGCCGCTGCTCGACGATGAACTCGACCGTGCCGGCGCCCACGTAGTGCACGGCGCGCGCGGCAGCCACGGCGGCCTCGCCCATCTCGCGGCGCAGCTCTTGCGTCATGCCCGGCGCGGGCGCCTCCTCCAGCACCTTCTGGTGGCGGCGCTGCACCGAGCAGTCGCGCTCGAACAGGTAGACGTAGTTGCCCTGCGTATCGCCGAACACCTGGATCTCGATGTGGCGCGGGCGCTGCACGTATTTTTCGATCAGCACCGCGTCGTCGCCGAAGCTGTTGATGGCCTCGCGCTGGCACGAGGCCAGGGCCGCGGCGAAGTCCTCGGCCTTGTCCACCGCGCGCATGCCCTTGCCGCCGCCGCCCGCGCTGGCCTTGATCAGCACCGGGTAGCCGATGCGGTCGGCCTCGCGCTGCAGCAGCGCCGGGTCCTGGTCGCTGCCGTGGTAGCCCGGCACCAGCGGCACGCCGGCCTTTTCCATGAGCTGCTTGGACTCGGCCTTCAGGCCCATGGCCAGGATGGCGGACGCGGGCGGGCCGATGAACACCAGCCCGGCTGCGGCGCAGGCGTTGGCGAACTCCTCGTTCTCGCTCAGGAAGCCGTAGCCGGGGTGGATAGCCTGGGCGCCCGTGGCCTTGGCGGCGTCCAGGATGCGCTCCCAGCGCAGGTAGCTGTCCTTGGGCGCGCTGCCACCGATGTGCACGGCCTCGTCGCAGGCCTGCACGTGCTGGGCGTCGGCGTCGGCGTCGGAATAGACAGCGACGGTCTGCACGGCCATGCGGCGCGCGGTGGCCGCAACGCGGCACGCAATCTCGCCTCTGTTCGCAATCAGGATCTTCTTGAACATGTCAGGTACCTTGTGAGGCAGCTTGCCCCGAAAACAGCCCGGCCAACTTGCGGCCCAGCAAACGCAGGAACTTGAACAGCACCACCATCAGCAGCACGCTGAGCACCAGCGTGATCACGAGGCAGATGCCGAAGGCGACCGGGTGGTTCGTGGCCAGCCAGATCGCACCGACCACGAGGCCATCCTCCAGCAGGCTCAGCCCGATGTTGGAGAACGGCTCGGGCGAGGTGTTGGCCGCGGCGCGCGTCGTGGCCTTGGTCGCGAACGAGGTGGCGGCCAGCGAGCCACCCAGCAGCGCGGCCACGGCGGCCATGGTGCCGTTGTCGGCGCCGAACACGCCGGCCGCCAGCGCCGCGCCGGCCGGGATGCGGATGACCGAATGCAGCAGGTCCCACAGCGAATCCAGCCCCGGGATCTTGTCGGCGAAGAATTCCACGAACAGCATGAAGCCACTGGCCCCCAGCATGGCCGGGTTCTGCAGCAGGTGCAGGCCCTGCGGCAGGGGCAACCAGCCCAGCCAGCCGGCCATGCCGGTGATGAACAGCACGGCGTAGAGCCGAATGCCGCTGGCCCAGCCCAGCACGGCGGCCAGGGCCAGCAGCTGCGGCAGGTCCAGGCTGCTGCCTTGGACCACGCTGCCTGCATGGCCGGCAGCCACGCCCAGCCAGGCGGCCAGCGCGTTCCACCACTGCGTCAGGATGTCCATGGCGCGTTCAGCGTTCCGGCAGCCAGGCCGGTGCGCGCTTGTTCAGGAAGGACTGCACGCCCTCCTTGCCCTCGGCGCTGGCGCGGATGTCGGCGATGCCTTCCACCGTCGCGCGGATCAGTGCCGCGTCGATGGCGCGCCCGGCCACGTCCTGCACCAGCCGCTTGCAGGCCTTCACGGCCTCGGGGCCCGCATTGACGAGTGCGTTGGCCAGCTCGGCCACCTTGCCGTCCAGCGCGTCGGCGGGCACCACCGCGTGCACGAAGCCGATGCGCAAGGCCTCGGCCGCGTCGAAGCGCTCGGCCGTCAGGAAGTAGCGGTGCGCCGCGCGCGCGCCCATGGCGCGGACCACATAGGGGCTGATGGTGGCCGGGATCAGGCCCAGCTTCACCTCGCTCAGGCAATAGCCCGCCGTGTCGCTGGACACCGCGATGTCGCAGGCCGCCACCAGGCCGGTGCCGCCCGCATAGGCATCGCCCTGCACGCGCGCGATGGTGGGCTTGGGGCAGGCATAGAGCGCGCGCAACATCTCGGCCAGCTTGCCGGCGTCAGCCAGGTTCTCCTCGCGCGTGTAGTCGGCCATGCGCCGCATCCAGTTCAGGTCGGCGCCGGCGCAGAAGGCCTTGCCCTCGCCGGCGATGACGACGCAGCGCACGTCCTCGCGCGCGCCCACGTCGCCGATGGCGGCGGTCAGCGCCGCGATCAGCTCGTCGTTGAAGGCGTTGCGCACGTCGGGGCGTGCCAGCGTGAGGGTGGCGACATGGCGCTCGATGGTGGTGGTGAGCATGGCGATCTCCTTACATCCGGAACACGCCGAACTTCGGCTCGGGGATCGGCGCGTTCAGCGAGGCCGACAGGCCCAGCGCCAGCACGCGGCGCGTGTCGGCCGGGTCGATCACGCCGTCGTCCCATAGCCGGGCCGTGGCGTAGTAGGGGTGGCCCTGGTGCTCGTACTGCGCGCGGATGGGGGCGCGGAAGGCCTCCTCTTCCTCGGCGCTCCACTGGCCGCCCCTGGCCTCGATGCCGTCGCGCCGCACGGTGGCCAGCACGCTGGCGGCCTGCTCGCCGCCCATCACGCTGATGCGTGCGTTGGGCCACATCCACAGGAAGCGCGGCGAGTAGGCCCGGCCGCACATGCCGTAGTTGCCCGCACCGAAGCTGCCGCCGATGACCACCGTGAACTTGGGCACGTTGACCGTGGCCACGGCCGTGACCATCTTGGCGCCGTGGCGCGCGATGCCTTCGTTCTCGTAGCGCTTGCCGACCATGAAGCCGGTGATGTTCTGCAGGAACACCAGCGGAATCTTGCGCTGCCCGCACAGCTCGATGAAGTGCGCGCCCTTCTGCGCGGCCTCGGAGAACAGCACGCCCTGGTTGGCGACGATGCCCACCGGCATGCCTTCGATGTGGGCAAAGCCGCAGACCAGCGTGGTGCCGAAGCGGGCCTTGAACTCGGCGAATTCGCTGTCGTCCACGATCCGCGCGATGACCTCGCGCACGTCGTAGGGCTTGCGCGTGTCGGCGGGGATCACGCCGTACAGCTCTTCGGCCGCGTAGCGCGGCGGGCGGCTCTCGCGCAGCGCCATCTCGGGCGCCTTGCGGCGGTTCAGGCCGGCCACGGCCTGGCGCGCCAGGGCCAGCGCATGCGCGTCGTTCTGCGCCAGGTGGTCGGCCACGCCCGACAGGCGCGTGTGCACGTCGCCGCCGCCCAGGTCTTCGGCGCTGACGACCTCGCCAGTGGCGGCCTTCACCAGCGGCGGGCCGGCCAGGAAGATGGTGCCCTGCTCCTTCACGATGATGGACTCGTCGCTCATGGCCGGCACGTAGGCGCCGCCGGCCGTGCACGAGCCCATCACCACCGCGATCTGCGCGATGCCCTGTGCGCTGAGGTTGGCCTGGTTGTAGAAGATGCGGCCGAAGTGGTCGCGGTCGGGGAAGACCTCGTCCTGGTTCGGCAGGTTGGCGCCGCCGCTGTCCACGAGGTAGATGCAGGGCAGGTTGTTCTGCGCCGCGATCTCCTGCGCGCGCACGTGCTTCTTCACGGTGATCGGGTAGTAGGTACCGCCCTTCACCGTGGCGTCGTTGCACACGATCAGGCAGTCCACGCCGCTCACGCGGCCGATGCCGGTGATGATGCCGGCGCAGGGCGCGCTGTCGCTGCCGTCGCGGTCTGGGTACATGGCCAGCGCCGCCAGCGGCGACAGTTCGAGGAAGGGCGTGCCCGGGTCCAGCAGCATCTGCACGCGGTCACGCGGCAGCAGCTTGCCGCGGCCGGTGTGCTTGGCGCGCGCGGCCTCGCCACCGCCGGCCGCGGCCTGGGCGATCTTCTCGCGCAGGTCGTCCACGGCCGCACGCAGCGCGGCGGCGTTGGCAGCGAAATCCGCCGCGCGGGCGTTGAGCTTGGTTTGCAGAACACTCATGCCGTACCTTCTTCCTTCAGTCCCAGTTCAGACACCATCTGTTCGCGCATGCGGAACTTCTGCACCTTGCCCGTCACCGTCATCGGGAACGCCTGCACGAAGCGCATGTAGCGCGGCACCTTGTAGTGCGCGATCTGGCCCTTGCAGAAGTCGCGCAGCGCCTGCTCGTCCACTGCCACGCCGGGCTTGGCGATGACCCATGCGCACAACTCTTCGCCGTACTTCGCATCGGGCACGCCGACCACCTGCACGTCCTGCACGCCGGGGTGGCGGTACAGGAATTCCTCGATCTCACGCGGGTACAGGTTCTCGCCGCCGCGGATCACCATGTCCTTGATGCGGCCGACGATGTTCACGTAGCCCTCGGTGTCCATGGTCGCCAGGTCGCCTGTGTGCATCCAGCCCTCGGCATCGATGGCCTCGGCCGTCTTGGCCGGGTCGCCCCAGTAGCCGTGCATGACCGAGTAGCCGCGCGTGCACAGCTCGCCACGCTGGCCGATGGGCACGACGGCACTGCCCTCGGGCGCGACGATCTTCACTTCCAGGTGCGGCTGCACCTGGCCGACCGTGGACACGCGCTTTTGCAGCGGCGTGTCGGTGCTGCTCTGGCAGCTCACGGGGCTGGTCTCGGTCATGCCGTAGGCGATCGTGATCTCACGCAGGTGCATCTGCTCGACCACGCGCTTCATGACCTCCACCGGGCATGGCGAGCCGGCCATGATGCCGGTGCGCAGGCTGGACAGGTCGAACTCGGCAAAGCGCGGGTGGTCCAGCTCGGCGATGAACATGGTGGGCACGCCGTGCAGGCCGGTGCAGCGCTCGTCCTGCACGGTCTGTAGCACGGTGAGCGGGTCGAAGCCGTCGTTGGGGTAGACGATGGTCGCGCCATGTGTGAGGCAGGCCAGGTTGCCCAGCACCATGCCGAAGCAGTGGTACAGCGGCACGGGAATGCACAGCCGGTCAGCCGGCGTGAGCCGCATGCACTCGCCGATGAAGAAGCCGTTGTTCAGGATGTTGCGGTGCGTCAGCGTCGCGCCCTTGGGGAAGCCCGTGGTGCCGCTCGTGAACTGGATGTTGATCGGGTCGGTGGCTTGCAGCGTGGCCGCGATGGCCGCGATGCGCGGGTCGGCCGCGTCGCCGCTGGCCAGCAGCGTGCTGAAGCGCTGCATGCCGGCCTGCTCGCCCCGGTCCTCGGGCGCGTCGATCCACACCACGTGGCGCAACGCGGGCAGCCGCGCGGCCTGCAGCGGGCCTGTTGCGCTGGGCAGCTCGGGCGCCAGCTCGCGCAGCATGCCCAGGTAGTCGCTGGTCTTGAAGCGTGCCATGGTGACCAGCGCCTGGCAGCCCACCTTGTTCAGCGCGTACTCGAGCTCCGACACGCGGTAGGCCGGGTTGATGTTGACCAGCACCAGGCCGACCTTGGCCGTGGCCAATTGCATCAGCACCCATTCGGCGTTGTTGTGCGACCAGATGCCCACGCGATCGCCCGGGGCCAGGCCCAGGCCCAGCAGCGCGCTGGCGAGCTGGTTTGCGCCGTCGCGCAGGGCCGCATAGCTGTAGCGCCGGCGCTGGTGCGCGCTGACCAGGGCCTCGTGGTCGGGCTGGCGCGCAGCCATGGCGTCGAAGAAGTCGCCGAGGGTCTGCTCCAGCAAGGGCGTGTCGGTGGGGCCGGCGGCCTGGCTGTCGCGCAGGGCGGCGGGGGCAGTCTGCATCGCGCTTGTCTCCTGTTGGGGAGCGCCAGCATAAGCCCAAGGGCTGCCTGGCGCCACCCGGCATCGGTTGCAAATGGTGCCAACGATGCCACACTGCGGGCCATGGCCAGCCGGCACCGCAGCACGCCCACCATCGCGCCGACCCACGGCATGGCCGCCACGCCCATGGCCTTTGCGCGTGTCGTGGCCGAGGCCTATGCACGCCGTGGCATGTCGAGCGCGGCGGCGCTGGTCGCCGCACAAATCCAGCCACAGGATTTGCAGATCGAAACGGCCAGCATCACCGCGCGGCAGTTCGAGACGCTGTCGGCCGCCGCCATGCAGGAGCTGGACGACGAGGGCCTCGGCGCATTCCGCCGCCGCTTGCCCTGGGGCAGCTACGGCATGCTGGCACGGGCCTCGCTGACCGCCCCCACGCTGGGCATCGCGCTGCGCCGCTGGTGCCGGCACCATGGCCTGCTGACAGACGACATCCGGCTGCAGCTCGCAACGGCCCAAGGCAGCGCAACCGTGCGCATCGAGGAAGCGGTCGACCTCGCGGCACACAGCAGCGCACAGGCCCGCGCGTTCTGCCTGCTGCACGTGCTGCGCAACCTGCACGGGCTGGCCTGCTGGTACGTGGAGTCGCGCATCCCGCTGGCGGGAGTGGCCTTCCCCTACCCCGCGCCCGCGCACCGCGCCGCGGTGGACCTGGTGTTCCAGCAGCCCGCGGGCGGCGTGCGCTTCGGCGCCACCGCGGCCGAGCTGCGCTTCGACGCGCGCTACCTGCAGTTGCCGATCCGGCGCGACGAGCGCGCCATGCGCCAGATGCTGCAGCGCGCGCTGCCGCTGATCGTGCTGCCCTGGCGGCGCGACCGGCTGCTGGTGCAGCAGGTGCGCCAGGTGCTGCGCGAGCGGCCGGAGGACGCGCGCAACGCGTCCGAGCTGGCGCAGCTGCTGGCGACCAGCGCACGCACGCTGCACCGGCAATTGCGCGACGAGGGCGCCACATTGCAGGGCCTCAAGGACGAGCACCGGCGCGAGCATGCGCAGGAGCTGCTGTTGCGCACCCGCCAGCCCATCAAGCAGGTGGCCGCGCGCGTCGGCTTTCGCAACAAGAAGAGTTTTGCGCGCGCGTTCAAGAACTGGACCGGCCAATCACCCGGCCAGTTCCGCGACGCTGCCGGCCCGTCGACACACGGGCCGTAGCAGCCTCAAGCCGTACTGGGCGTTTGCGCGTGCAAGGCCGCGTGCAGACGGCGCGTGCCGGTCGCCAGCGCAGCTTCGTAGCTGTCGCTCGCCTCTTCGGCCCGCTGCGCCACGCGCACGGTTTTGCCACGGTCGTCGGTCTCCATCAGAGCCCAGACATAGGCGCCGGGATGCGGCTCCTCGATCACGAGTTTCATGGTGGGGTGTGTCATGTCCTCATAGTGGCAAGGCACCGTTCGATTTCTGTAGGCCAATGCCCCGTGTGGCGCCTTACCATGGCCGCTCGTCGTCTGCCCACTCCCATGACCACCCTGCCCCTCGCCCACGTGCTGACGCTGTCCAACGCGCAGATCGCCATCGAGGCCGCGGCCACCGTGGCGTTCGCGGCCTCGGGCCTGCTGGCAGCGGCGCGCAAGCGGCTCGACGCCGTGGGCGTGTGCATGGTGGCCGGCCTGGCCGCGTTCGGCGGCGGCACGCTGCGCGACGTGCTGCTGGACCGCCGGCCCTTCTTCTGGGTGCAGCACGCGGGCTGGCTGTGGGTGCTGCTGGGCCTGGGCGTTCTGGCCATGCTGTTCATGCGCGGCCGCCATTTCGCGGCCACCGAGCGCGCCATGCTGTGGCCCGACGCGCTGGGCCTGGGCCTGTTCGCCGCCAGCGGCACGCAGATCGCGCTGGCCGCCGGCATGCCGGCCGTGGTCGCGGTGCTGATGGGCATGATGACGGCCGTCTTCGGCGGCGTGCTGCGCGACATCGTGTGCAACGAGATCCCCAGCGCGTTCAGCGACCACCAGCCCTATGCCGTCTGCGCGTTCGCGGGCGGCTGGGTGGTGGTGCTGGCGCATCAGCTGCAGATGGACGACTGGCTCGGCCTCCTGGCCGGCGCCGGCACCACCTTGCTGCTGCGCGGGGTGGCCCTGGCGACCGGGTGGCAGCTGCCGGCCTGGGACACGGGCGACACACGCTCCGACTGAACGCCCCCATCGCGCCAGGCCATCGCCCGGACTGGCTCTGCATTGCAACGCATGGCGGGTTCCAGGCGATCAACCACCCCGAGCGGCAATCGAAGCACTCGCATCGCTTGTACGGATGACTTGGGGATCCCAGCGTCGGCGCTCCCCGTTGCGCCACCATCCAATTCAGGTGCACACGCACTGAATCAGAGCGAATAGATCCCTCGTTTCCTCCGCCATGCCACCTAGGTCCACTGCATCGTCAGGGTTTTCCCTGGCCTGCAATTTGCATGGACAACTTTCGAGGCGGATGCGAACCGTCGTGCGCAGTGCCCCCCGGGCATTCCTGTGAACCGCCTCTCACCGAAAGAACCCGCATGTCGAACGAGATCAGCCGTCGCCACCTGCTGCTGGGCAGCGCAGCCTCCCTGGCCCCCGCGCTGCTGGGCCTGGACCTTGCCAACGCGCAGACGCCCAGCGGCGTGCTGCGCGTGGGCATGACCGTGGCGGCCGTGCCCGCCAGCAATGGCATTCCCGACCAGGGCGGCGAAGGCGCCCGCTTCATGAACGTCACGCTGTACGACCAGCTCGTGGCGTGGGACCTGGCGCGCGCCGACAAGCCCGCCAGCCTGATGCCCTGCCTGGCCACATCCTGGAATGCCGACGCGGCCAACCCCAAGCGCTGGCATTTCAAGCTGCGCGAGGGCGTGAAGTTCCACGACGGCCACGTGCTGACGTCCGACGACCTGGTGTTCAGCTTCGACCGTGCGTTCAAGCGCGACGCGCCCTGGTTCGACCAGCGCGCCTACAGCCAGGCGCTGCCGCAGATCCCGGGCGTGGTGGCGTGGGGCGCCGAGGGGCCGCTGGGCTTCTGGGTCGAGACGGCCACGGTCGACGGCACGCTGCCCTATGCGCTGACCTGGATGGGCGTGGTGCACAGGGGCGCGTGGGAAGCGGCCGGCAAGGACTGGTCGGCCTACAACAACAAGGCCGTGGGCACGGGCCCGTGGAAGCTGGAGAGCTACAGCCAGCGCGAGCGCGCGGTGCTGGTGCGCAACGACGCCTACTGGAACAAGGCGCGCATCCCCAAGGCGGCCAAGTTGGTGCTGATGCCCATTCCCGACGCGAACGCGCGCGTGGCGGCGCTGCGCTCGGGCCAGGTCGACTTCATCGAGGCACCCGCCCCCGACACGGTGCCGTCGCTGCGCGCGGCGGGCTTCCAGGTCATCTCGAATGTCTACCCGCACAACTGGACCTGGTTCCTGGCCCAGGTGCCCGGCTCGCCGTGGAACGACGTGCGCGTGCGCAAGGCAGCCAACCTGGGCATCGACCGCGCGTCGCTCAAGACCCTGCTGGGCGGCATGATGGTCGAAGGCCAGGGCATCGTGCCCGCGGGCCACCCCTGGTACGGCAAGCCCACCTTCCAGCTCACGCACGACCCGGACGCGGCGCGCAAGCTCATGGCCGAGGCCGGCTTCGGCCCCAGGAACCGGCTCAAGACCAAGGTCGCCATCTCCTCCAGCGGCTCGGGCCAGATGCAGCCGCTGGCCATGAACGAGTTCATCCAGCAGAGCCTGGGCGAGATCGGCATCGACGTGGAGTTCGAGGTGTTCGAGTGGCAGGCGCTGATCGAGGCGTGGAAGGCCGGCGCGGGCGCGCCCAATTGCCGAGGCTGCATGGCGCTGAACATCTCGCAGGGTCCGTTCGACCCGTTCCGCGCGTTCGCGCGCATCCTGCAGACCAACATGGCGTCGCCCGCCGGCGTGAACTGGAGCAAGTTCAGCGACCCCGAGCTGGACAAGATCTTCGCCCAGATCCAGACCGAGACCAGCGCGGCCAAGCAGGATGCGCTTCTGTCCCAGGTGCACGGCCAGGTGGTCGACCGCGCGCTGTTCCTGTTCGCCGCGCACGACATGAACCCGCGCGCGCTGAGCCCCAAGGTGAAGGGTTTCGTGCAGGCCCAGTCGTGGTTCCAGGACCTGACCCCCATCAGCGTCGGCTGATCGCACCATGACCGATTCCATCGCCGACCGCACGCGCACACAGCTCGCCCTGGGCGAGGCCCTGAACCCGGCCCTGCGCGCCATGATCTCGTTCAACCCCCAGGCGCAGGACGAGGCGCGCGCCGCTGCCGCCCGCGCCGCCGGGGGCGCCCTGCCCCCGCTTTCCGGCAAGACGGTCAGCATCAAGGACAACATCGACACCGCCGGCTGGCGCACGACGATGGGCTCCGCGTTCTTCCGCGACCACGTGCCCGCCACCGACGCGCCCGTGGTGCAGCGGCTGCGCCGCGCCGGCGCGGTCCTGGTCGGCAAGGCCAACCTGCACGAGTTCGCGTTCGGCGGCACCACGCAAAACCCGCACCACGGCCTGGGCCGCAACCCGTGGAACGCCGACGCGATCCCGGGCGGCTCCAGCGGCGGCTCGGGATCGAGCGTGGCGGCCGGGCTGTGCGACATCTCGCTGGGCACCGACACGGGCGGCTCGGTGCGCATCCCCGCGGCTCTGAACGGCGTGGTCGGCCTGCGGCCCACGCATGGGCGCGTGCCGAACACCGGCTGCTTCCCGGTCAGCGGCGCCTACGACACCATCGGCCCGCTGGCGCGCACGGTCGCCGAGGTGGCGCAGGCCTACGAGGTCATCGCCGGGCCCGACGCGGGCGACGACTGGACCGAGGACCGGCCCGTGGCCAGCTGGGCGCACCGCTTTGCCCAGGGCATCGAAGGCCTGCGGATCGGCGTGCCCGAGGCCTGGTGCATGCAGGACCTGGATCCCGAGGTGGAACGCCTCATGCGCGCCGCCATCGCCCAGCTGCGCGCACTGGGCGCCGTGGTGCGCGGCATCGAGCTGCCGGGCGCCGCGCTGGCGCAGAGCCACCTGATGCCCATGGTGCATGCCGAGGCCGCGGCCGTGCACGCCGAGCGCCTGGCGAGCGCGCCCGGCAGTTTCGGCGCCGACGTGCTGGGCCGCCTGCAGCAGGGCGTGGCCGTGGACAGCCGCGCCTATGCCGAGGCCCTGCGCTTCAAGCAGCGCTGGCTGCGCGTGGTGGACGACGCGTTCTCGCGGGTCGACGTGATCGTCACACCGAGCTGCCCCATCACGGCGCCGCTGGCCATCGACACCGCGCGCATGGTGGAAACCACGCGCGGCCTGTCGCGCTTCACCTATGCCTGGGCATTGGCCGGCACGCCCGCGCTGTCGGTGCCCGTGGGCTTTGCCGCGAACGGCCTGCCGGCCGGCATGCAGCTGGTGGCGCCGCGCTGGGAAGACGCGCGCGTGCTGGCGCTGGGCGCGCACTACCAGGCCGCGACGGACCACCACCTGCGCCGCCCCGCGATGCTGACGGCAGCCCTGGCGCGCCTGGCCGCGTGAGTGCGGGCGTGCGCACGGGAGCGCGTCTGGGCGCGCCTGCCTGGCACCCCGACGAAGACGACGACGCCCGCGCCCGCTACGGCTGGCGTGTGCTGTCGGTCACGGCCCTGGGGGTCATGCTGTGTTTCATCAACGCCAGCACGCTCAACGTCGCGCTGCCGCAAGTGGCGCGCGACCTGGGCGCCAGCCCGGCGCAGGCGAGCTGGTTCCTGCTGTCGTACATGCTGGTGCTGACTGTGCTGATCCTCGTGTTCGGCCGGCTGTCGGACCTGTTTGGCCAGCGCCGGCTGTATCTGGCGGGGCTGGCCGTGCTGACCCTGGCCAGCGTGGGGTGCGGCCTGGCGACCACACCGCAGATGCTGGTGGTGTTCCGCTGCCTGCAGGCGGTGGGCGCCGCCGCGGTCATCACCAACACCACGGCGCTGCTGACCGAGGCCTTTCCCACGCGCCTGCTGGGCATCGGCCTGGGGCTGAACGCCACGATCTCGGCGGCCGCGCAGGGGCTGGGGCCGGTGCTGGGCGGCGTGATCGTCAGCACGGCGGGCTGGCGCTCCATCTTCCTGCTGAACCTGCCGCTGGGCCTGCTGGCGCTGCACTGGGCGCGCCGCACGCTGCGCCCCGGCGTGCCGGCGCCGGTCGAGCGCTTCGACGGGCTCGGCGCGCTGCTGTCCATGCTGGGCCTGGGCAGCATGGTCTACGCGCTGTCGATGGGCGGGCCGCAGGGCTGGCGCAGCCGCGACGTGATCGCCGGCGCCCTGGTGTCGGTGCTCGCGTTGCTGGCGTTCTGGTGGAGCCAGCACCGGCGCCGGCACCCGCTGGTGGACCCGGACCTGTTCGCCGATCGCGAGCGCGGCACGGCCTACGTGTGCGTGCTGCTGATCTGCATGGCGCAGACCTCCAGTCTGCTGCTGATGTCGCTGTTCCTGCAGGGCGTGCAGGGCCTGGACGCGTTCCAGGCCGGCCTGGGCGTGGCGCCCGTGCCGCTGGGCATGATGGTGGCCGCGCCCGTGGCCGGGCGCCTGCTGGGCCGCCACTCGGCGCTGCGGCTCTCGGCCGCAGGGCTGGTGCTGACCGCCGCTGGCCTGGCGCTTCTGGCCGTGCTGCTGTCGGGCGGCATCGCACGCTGGCAGCTCGGCGGCGGGCTGCTGCTGATCGGCCTGGGCAGCGGGCTGTTCCTCACGTCGAACAACAGCGGGATCATGGCCAGCGTGCAGCCGCAGCGGCGCGGCATCGCCAACGCCGTGCGCTCCACGCTGCAGCACACCGGCCTGGTCGTGGGCGCTGCCATGGCCATGAGCATCGCCATCGCCCCGCTGTCGCCCTTGAGCCAGCAGGCCGCCTACGCCGGCCACCTTTCGCGATCGTCGCCCGCCGACATCGCCGCCTTCATCGGTGGCTGCCGCACCGCGCTGTGGGTGCTGTGGCTGCTGTGCATGGCGGGCATCGCGCTGTCGCTGCACACGCGGCAGCTGGTACGGCGCTGATGCCACCTGTTCCCACCCCTCAACGCTTCACCCAACGAAAGAAGGCTCCATGACCACGTATTCCGAACGCACGGCCCGGCAACTGGAGCAGGCCCGCCGCCACAACCCGCAGCTGCGGGCCATGATCAGCCTGGACGAGGCCGGTGCCATGGGCGCGGCCCAGCAGGCCGACGCCGCGCAGGAGCGCGGCGAGTGGCTGGGCCTGCTGCACGGCATGACCGTATCCGTGAAAGACAACATCGACATCGCCGGCCAGGCCTCGTCGGCCGGCGCGTCCTTCCTGGCCGACAACATCGCCACCGCCGACGCACCCGTGGTGGAGCGCCTGCGCAAGGCCGGCGCCACGATCGTGGGCCGCGCCAACATGGCCGAACTGGCCTTCGGTTCGCGCTCGCTCAGCACCGTGGGTGGCCAGTGCCGCAACCCCTGGAACCCGGAACGCATCCCCGGCGGCAGCAGCGGCGGCTCGGCCGTCAGCGTGGCGGCCGGCATGTGCACCGGCTCGCTGGGCACCGACACGGGTGGGTCGGTGCGGCTGCCGGCCAGCCTGAACGGCGTCGCCGGCCTGCGCCCCACGCACGGCCGCATCCCGATCCGCGGCGTGGTGCCGGTCAGCGAGCACAACGACTCCGTCGGCCCGCTGGCGCGCCGCGTGACCGACGTGGCGCGGCTGTTCGCCGTGTTGGCCGGCTACGACGCTGCCGACCCGACCACCGTCGACCTGCCGGTGCCGCACGTGCTGACCACGCTGAACGACGGCATCGCCGGCCGGCGCATCGGCATCCCGCGCCAGCACTACTTCGAGCAGCTGGAGGCCGGCGTGGGCGAGGCCGTGATGGCCGCCGCCCACCACCTGGAGCGCGCGGGCGCCGTGCTGGTCGATGTCGACCTGCCGCTGGCCGGCGAGGCGCACATCCACCAGACGCACGCGGTCTTCGCCGACGTGTGCCACGTGTTCCACCAGCAGCTGACCCACAACCCGCAAGCCATCAACGCCGCCACCTACGAGCGCATGCGCAACGGCCTGGACTTCACGGCCGTGCAGTACGCCGAAGCCATGGCCTTTCGCAACCGCTGGCGCCTGCAATTGCGCGGCGTGTTCGCCCAGGTGGACATGCTGCTGTCGCCCACCACGCCGGCCGGCGCGCCGCTGATCGAAGACGGGAACAACCTGCTGGAGGCCACCAGGGCCGTGACGCGGAATACCTATGCGGGAGCTCTGGCCGGCATTCCCGGGCTGTCGGTGCCATGCGGGTTCACGGGGCTGGGGATGCCGATCGGAGTCCAGCTTGAGGCTGCGCAATGGCAGGAACCGATGTTGCTGCAGGCAGGGGTCGAGTTGCAGCGGGGGACGGATTTCCACTTGCAGCAGGCGGCAATGCTGGGGTGACGGCTGAGCGCGACGCGGCGCGCGCTGGGCACGCGTATACGCGTGCATGGTCGCCATCGGTCAAGACGGCGTGCGTGCAACCGATCGTGAAGACGGTTACCAACCATCACGACGCGCTGGCAGATCCACGGAAGAGAAAGCCCCGCAAATTAGCGCATTTAGCAGACGAAAACCATCCGTGGATGCGTCAGCTTGCATTTTTGCGTCTCCCTACCAGCACTGTCGCGCGAAATAACGCAACAAATCCGCCGCAATGCCCTGTGCGATAAGCCACGACCTTCCGATTTGTATTACCAAGAGTGCATATCTGTCAGTTAACTTCATACACATGTCTTACGTGAAACTGACGAGTTTTCTTACATACGCATCCGCTTGGATTTGATCCAAATTCGTAACCTATTGTCGCGATTATTTAATCGCATACAGGCACACAAAGTGCATGACGCGCCCATCGGTCCACGACCGATCGATTCGGGCAACTGCCTGGATCGCAATTTGGAGGCGACAAAGTGAAGCAAATCAACAAGATCATCATTGCTACCGGCGTGTTGGCCCTGGGGACCATGGCCGCTTCGGCGAGCCACGCGGCGCCGATCGTCAACTGGGACTACACCGTGTCCAGCGTTTTCTTGACCACTGCGGGCGCAACGACGTTCAACGGAGCGGGCCCCGGAAATGCCAATGGCTGCGAGCTCGTCAGTTCGTCATCGATCACGTGGGGCGATTGCCCGGCCGCGGGTCCAGGCCCAGGGCGAAGCGGCATCGGCATCACGGCAAGTCCGCAAACGGGCACGATCGCAACGAACGGCGCCGCCAAGGCGGCCAACACGTACACGCACTCCAACAACGTGCTGGATGTCGACTATGCGACGCTGACCCGCGCCACCATTCGTGCCACCCTGGGACTGCGGCCCACCGGTAGCGCTGCGGCGTTCACGGAGTACGTGGCCACGTACACGATCCGTTTCGCCGAGACGGCCAATTCGGCCCCCTGCGTGGTGGCGAGCCCGACGCCATGCAACGACATCTGGGTGCTGAACGGGTCGCTGAACAATTCGTTCACCGTTGGTGCGGACCAATACTTCTTCAGCTTCTTTGCCGCGCCCAGTCTGACAACGCTCAGCCCGGCAGCCTGTGCCGCAACGGGATCCGCGTCGCCGTGCATCGGGTTCACCACGGTCGAAGGCCAGGCCAACCAGGTGAACTTCCTGATGGCGATCACCAGCGACCGCATCGAGATCCCGGAGCCATCTTCCCTCGCCTTGCTGGGCTTGGGCTTGGTGGGCCTGGCAGGGTTGGCACGCAGGCGCAAGGTCAGCTGACCACGCGTTCCGGCTCGTGCAGGCCGCTGGTGCGAGACGCGCTGCACAGCCGGGCGCACTGCGCCGGTGCCCAGCGTAGGCACGCTGGCCCCCAAGGCGCAGGGCAGGCCCGTCTGGATGCTGCTGGCCAGCGACCCGATCGAGCGGGTTGACCTTCGCTGCAACGCCCGTGAGGGACGTCCGAGCGAAGCGCAAGCACCCCGCGTCGACGCCTTGGGCGTCGACGCGGCGTCTTCGGACACAGCCGACAACGTGGACATCGCGGACGCCTCGTCTGCGCCAATCGATCCTTTGGAAAGCCATGTCAAAGCCTCTGAACGATCTCATGCTGCGTGCACTGCACCGTTCGGCGATTCGCTGCAAAGTGCCCTGGGCCGTGGCCCTGGAGGTGCTGGCGCGCGACGCGCGCTGTGTCTACTGCGCCAAGCTGTTTTGCGAAGCGAGCGGGCTGCGGAGCACCTTCCCCACCTGGGACAGCCTCAACGCAGGAAAAAAACCGACGGTCGACGACGTCGTGCTGTGCTGCATCGGCTGCAAGGCGAGCAAAGGCCGAAAGCCCTTGCGCCTATGGCTGCAGTCCGGGTACTGCAGGCAGCACAACATCGAACTGAGGATGTTCGCTCCCGTCGCGCTGCGGCATGTCAAACATGCCGCAGACCCCACAGGCTGACGTGCCCATCGGCCGCGGCACCCGCAAGACTGTGCGCGGTGCGCCATGGGCACTTGCCGAGCCGCTGCGCCGAGCGCCCGCTTGCTGACGGTGCATGACTGGAGAGCGACACATGGACACGAAACGCTGGACGGTCCGCGTGAGCCGGACCTTGCACGACAAGCAGGTCGCCGTTTTTGATTTGGGGCCGCATCGCTTCAAGCTGTGGGCCCGCGCCGTGGCCTGGCTGGAAACGAGCGCAGGGCACCCGTTCCGTCAAACAGCGCAAGTGCTCGAAGCATCTGGCGAAAGACCCCCACCGGGTCGGGATCCGTGGGGCGACTGAGCCGGCTTGCAAGCCCGAGGGCGCGCGTTGCGACACATGGACTCGCAAGCTTGCGCGCGGCGCCCGAGAGACGGTGCGATGCAGGGGCCGAAGGCCGGATGGGCTCAGGCCCGGCGCAACTTCAGCACCAGACTGAAATGCGCCGTCGGATACAGATTGCAGGACACCTCCACGATCTTGCCCGTCGTGAGCTGGTAGGTCCGCACCACCTCGATCACCGTGCTGCCCTGCGCCAGCTCCAGCCGACCCGCCAACCCCTCGGGCACCTGGCGCGCATTCACGCGCTGCTCCACCTCGGCCACGCGCTCGCCGTACATGTCCTCGATCATTTCGTAGAGCGGGCGCTCGCGCCGGCCCACCAGGCGACCAATGCCGGCCACGTCTTCGTGCAGGTAGACGAGCGTCCAGAACACGGGCGCCGTGCCCAGCTCGCCGTAGCGGTAGGCCTCGATGCGCAGCCAGCGCTGGCCGACCTTGCTGTGAAGGCGCGGGGCGAGTTCGGCGTCGACCGCGACCATCTCGCTGCTGACGATGTCCCAGCGCGGGGCCGAGTACTGCGACAGGTCGGCAATCGTGCCGGTCTCGTGGATATAGGACGTGGAGCGCTCGGGCGCGACGACGATAGTGCCCGAGCCCTGGCGCGAGGCCACCAGGCCGCTGGCGCGCAGCTCGCGCAGCGCCTCGCGCACGGTGTGGCGGCTCAAGCGGAAGCGCTCGGACAGCTCGACCTCGGTCGGCAGGTGCTGGCCAACGGCATGCACGCCCTTCACGATCTCGTCGCGCAGCACAGCGACCACCTGTTTGTACAGCGGCCCGTGGCTGCGGCTGAAGGCCGCGGCGGCGGCGTCGGCACGCGGGGCCGGCGTCTTTTTGCGGGTGCTCATGGCCGCTTGGCTGGCTGGGGATGCCGGTGCGCGCGGCTAGGCCGGCGCGCCCAGCAGCGCGGGCAGCTGCGCCATGTCGGTGAACACCTGCGCGGCGCCCACGGCCATCAGCGATTCCACCGTGCTGTGGCCGGGCCCGCCGGGGCTGTAGCCGAACACCGTGGCGCCCGCGGCCACGCCGGCGGTGACGCCGGTGACCGTGTCTTCGACCACGGCGCAGCGCCGCGGGTCCACACCCAGTGCGGCGGCCGCGGCCAGGTACACATCGGGTGCGGGCTTGGAGCGCGGCATCTCATGGCCGCTGAAGACACGGCCCTCGAAAAACGGCATCAGGCCGACCTTTTCCAGCTGCAGCTCGACCTTGTGCCGGTCGGCACCCGAGGCGCAGGCGATGCGGCCGCTGAAGTGTGCGTGCACGGCCTTGACGGCGGCGTGGATGTTGGGGATGGCCTGCAGCTGCGCGACCAGCGCGTCGTTGCGGCGCTGGCGGAAGGTGGCCATCCATGCCTCGGTCATCTTGAAGCCGGTGCGGGCCTCGATGGTGCCCACTTCGTCCATCACGGCCTTGCCGACGAACTGGGCCATGCACTGCTCCACCGTCATGACCCAGCCCAGCTCGCCGAGCATGTCGCGCAGCACGCCGTTGGTGAGGGGCTCGCTGTCGACCAGCACGCCGTCGCAGTCGAACAGCACCGCTTCGAAATTCATCCGTTCATCCTTTGTTGATCTCGATCGCGTCGAGGTAGTACCAGCGGCCGTCTTCGCGCACGAAGCGGCTGCGTTCACTGAGCCGGTGCGCCCGTCCGCCCGCGTCGCGCTGGCGCGCGACGAAGGCCACCTCGGCATGGTCGGCATCGACCGCCTTGCGGTCTTTCACTTCCAGGCCCAGCCAGCGCACGCCGGCGTCGAAGTCCAGCGTGGCCGGCCGGCGGCTGACGTGCCAGGTGGCCAGCAGGTAGTCGGCGCGCGCGCGCACGAAGGCCGTGTAGCGCGAGCGCATGAGCGACTCGGCGTCGGGCGCGGGCAGGCCGGCCCAGTCGTCGAGGTAGCGGCCGCAGCATTGCGCGTAGGCCAGTGGGCGCTGGCGCGCATCGAGGCGACCGCAATCGCAAACCGCCAGCGCCGCCCGGCCGCCCGAAGGCGCTGGCGCGCCCCCTCGGGGGGCAGCGATACGCGAAGCGATGAGCGTGGGGGCCTCCTTCATGCCAATGCGCGCTGGATCAGGATCTTCTGCACGTCGCTCGTGCCCTCGTAGATCTGGCAGACGCGCACGTCGCGGTAGATGCGCTCGACCGGGAAGTCGCTCACGATGCCGTAGCCGCCCAGCGTCTGGATGGCCGCGCTGCACACGCGCTCGGCCATCTCGCTGGCGAACAGCTTGGCCATGGCGGCCTCTTTCAAACACGGCAGGCCGGCGTCGCGCAGGCTGGCCGCATGCCAGACCAGCTGGCGCGCGGCCTCGATCTGCGTGGCGCAGTCGGCCAGCCGAAAGCCCACGGCCTGGTGCTGGAAGATCGGCTGGCCGAAGCTTTCGCGCTCTTTGGCGTAGGCCAGCGCCGCATCGAACGCGCTGCGCGCCATGCCCACGCTTTGCGCGGCGATGCCGATGCGCCCGCCTTCCAGCGCGCCCAGCGCGATCTTGTAGCCCTCGCCCTCGGCGCCGATCAGGTGGTCGGCCGGGATGCGGCAGTTCTCGAAGTTGATCTGCGCCGTGTCGCTGCTGTGCTGGCCCAGCTTGTCTTCCAGACGCGCCACGATGTAGCCCGGTGTGTCGGTGGGCACGAGGAAGGCGCTCATGCCCTTCTTGCCCGCCCCCTTGTCGGTGACGGCGATCACGATGGCCACGTGGCCGTTCTTGCCGCTGGTGATGAACTGCTTGACGCCGTCGATCACATAACCATCGCCATCCCTGCGCGCCGTGGTGCGCAGGGCCGATGCATCGCTGCCCACGTGGGGCTCCGTGAGGCAGAACGCACCCAGCATCTTCCCTTGCGCCAGCGGCGTGAGCCAGCGCTTCTTCTGCGCCTCATTGCCGTAGCGCATGAGGATGGCGTTGACGGGGCAGTTGGTCACGCTGATGACGGTGCTGGTGCCGCCGTCGCCGGCCGCGATCTCCTCGAGCACCAGCGCCAGGCTCAGGTAGTCCATGGCGGCGCCGCCATATTCCTCGGGCACGCAGATGCCATAGGCGCCGAGTGCGGCCAGGCCCTGGTGGGCGTCCTTGGGAAAATGGTGTTCGCGGTCCCAGCGCGCGGCGTGGGGCCACAGCTCGGCCTGCGCAAAGTCGCGCACGGCTTCGCGGATGGCCTGGTGGTCGGGGGTGAGCAGCATGGGGGATCGTCTCCGGTGGGGTGGCGCCATGCGTGGCGCCTGTGCATTGATGGTATCTGCGGGTTGCTGCAGGCCTGCCAGACATGCGCCATCGTTCGGCCAGGCGCGTTCGTCAGACCGCCGGTGATGTCGGCGCGCGCTGCAGCGCCGCCCCAACCGCGTCAGCGGCCCCGCGCCAGGTCCATGACCATGCGCACAGACAGGTAGAGCCGGCGCGGCACGGCGCCGATGTCCACGTACTCGGCGTCGTTGCTGTGGTAGCCGAAGCCGGGCAGGCCCATGCTCTCGATCACGGGCTTGCCGGACAGCGCGGCATAGGCCGCGTCCGTGCCGCCGCCGGTGCGCTCGGTCACGCCGATGTCGGCCCCGGCCTCCTTGTAGATGGCCACGGCCTTGTCGACCAGCAGCTTGCCGGCCGGGCCCGCGTCGAACGCCGGACGGCCTCTGTTGACGACGATGTCCACCTCGGCAGCCGGCAGCTTCTTCTGCTGTGCGCGCTCCTTCAGCGTGGCGACGGTGGCATCGAAGTCGGCATTGCGCACATAGCGCATGTCGGCGTTCAGCGTGGCGCTGTCGGGGATCACGTTGTTGACGGCGCCGGCCTTGGCGATGGTCCAGTTGAAGCGCAGGCCGCGCGCCTTGTCGTCCAGGTCCAGCGTGCGGCGCACCAGGTCGGCGGCCTCGACCAGCGCGTTCACGCCCAGCTCGGGCGCAGCACCGGCGTGCGAGGCCTTGCCCTTGATGTTGGCGATCACGTAGGCGATGCCGGAGGTGCCCAGCGCAAAGCTCTCCTTGCCGGCCGCCGTGGGCTCGTACGACAGCACGACGTCGGCCTTGGCCGCCTCGGCCTGGATCAGGTCGCGTGAGCCCAGCGAGCCCTTCTCTTCGTCGGTGTTGAACAGCACGGTGAGCGTGCCGAAGTCCTGGAAGTTGCGCGCCTTCAGCAGCTTGAGCGTGTGCAGGATGACGGCCACGCCGCCCTTGTCGTCGGCGATGCCGGGGCCGAAGGCCTTGTCGCCCTCGACGCGGAACGGCGCCTTGGCCAGCATGCCGCGCGGGTAGACGGTGTCCATGTGCGCCATCAGCAACAGGTTCTTGCCGCCGCGGCCCTTCATGCTGGCGACCAGGTTGTCGCCAATGGCCAGGCCTGCCGCCTTGTGGCGCGTGACGGTGAGGCCGTGGGCCTGCAGTTGTTGCTCCAGGAACCGCCCGGCCTCCGCCATGCCTTCGGCGTCGCCGGTGCCGGTCTCGATGTTGACGAGTTGCTCCAGCGTCTTGACGAGCGCGGGCCGCTCGTCCGTGGCCGCCTGGAACAGCGCCTCGTCGCGCGGCTGGGCTAGCGCGTGCGGGCTGCCGGCGGCGAGCAGCAGGCCGGCGAGCAGCGCGCGCCCGAAGGCGGCGCGCAGAGGGGCGAGGCGGTGCATGGTGGTGTCTCCTGTTGTTGTGGTGGTGGCTTTGGGAAGTAGTTCAGGCGGAAGGCAGCCGCTCGGCTGCCAACTGCGACTCATAGCGCGCGCGCATGGCCTGGGCGGACTCGGTCACCGGGCCGGCATCGGTCTGGTCGTGGATCATCTGGTTCATGCTGGGCAGCACCTCGCGTGCGGGCCAGGTGGACGGCTGCCAGAGCTGCGAGCGCATGAAGGCTTTGGCGCAGTGCAGGTAGACCTCCTGCACGGCGACCTCGATGACGAGCTTGGGGCGCTGGCGTTCCTGGTCGAAGCGCTCCGTGAACGCGGGCTCGTCGCGCAGGCGCGCGCGGCCGTTCACGCGCAGGGTCTCTTCCACATTCGGGATCAGGAAGATCAGCGCCAGGCGCGGGTCGGCCAGCAGGTTCTCCAGCGTGTCGAGCCGGTTGTTGCCACCCGCGTCGGGCAGCAGCAGCATGCGCTCGTCGGCCACCTTCACGAAGCCGGGCGCGCCGCCGCGCGGCGAGGCGTCGAGCAGGCCGCCGTGCACACCGCCGGTGGCGACGACGCAGAAGGGCGACAGGGCGATGAAGCGGCGCGCATGCGGGTCGAGCCGCGTCAGTTGCTTGCGCAGCGCCCGCTCGCCGGGGGCGGCGTACAGGCCGCGCAGCTGCGCCAGGGTTTCGATCATGCGGCGCTCACCAGGTCTTGAAGGGCGTGCCGTCGTAGTCGAGGAACGCGCCGCGCTGCTGCGGCGTCAGCGCCTCCAGCGCGGCGCGCATGGCGGTGACGCTGGTCTCGGGGGTCAACGTGGCGTCGGCCCCGCCCATGTCGGTTTGCACCCAACCCGGCGAGATGGCGACCATGACGGCCTGCGGGTAGTCGTGCTGCGCCGTGGCCACCACCATGTTCAGCGCGGCCTTGCTCACGCGGTAGGCCCAGGCGTAGCTGGACTCCACGCCATCGATGCGGCCCATGGCGCTGGTGATGAACGCGAAGCGGCCGCGCGGCTGCGGCTCGACCAGCGGCGCGACCTGCGGGATGACCTGCATCGCGCCCAGCACGTTGGTGTGCATGACGCGGTCGAAGTCTTCCTGCGTGGGTGGCGTGCGCGCGTCGGCCGTGGCATAGACGCCGGCCACGTACAGCGCCAGGTCGATCTTCTCGCCGTCCAGCTGCCAGGCCAGGCCGCTCAGGCTGCCCGGGTCGGCCACGTCGATGCGCAGCGGGATGGCGCCTAGCGTCTTCAGACGCGCCAGGCCCTCGTCGTCGCGCGCCGTGGCGATCACGCGCTCGCCGGCCTCGCGGTACTGGCGCACGAATTCAAGGCCGATGCCGCGCGAGGCGCCGATGATGAGGATGGTGGACATCAGAGGGTCTCCTTGTGGTTGGGCGTGTCGCCCTCCAGGTCTGCGAACAGGTCGGCGGCGGGCAGCGTCAGCGCCACGCTCGCCAGGGCCACGGCTTGGTCGCCGCTGAACGGGTGCAGCACCCACAGGCCGTCCGCGCCCTTGCGGTAGACGTCGGTGGCGCGGCGGTCGATGTCGACCAGCACGAATTCCTCCAGGCTGGCGATGCGGCGGTAGTGGGCGAACTTGTCGCCGCGGTCGTAGGCTGCGGTGCTGGGGGACAGCACTTCGACGAGCAGCAGTGGCGCAGATTTGGACAAGCGGTTGGCTTCGTCGGCCGGGTCCCAGGTGACCATCAGGTCGGGATAGAAGTAGGCGTTGGCGGTGGCGACATGCAGGCGCACGTCGCTCATGTAGGCGTGGCACGGGCCGCCACGCAGATGCTGGCGCAAGGCGATGTACAGGTTGCCCGCCACGGTGGCATTGCGGTCTTCGCCACCTGCCATGCCGAAGACCTCGCCGTCGATGTACTCGTGGCGCTCGGGCTGGGCCTGCTCCCAGTCCAGGTATTCCTCCGCGGTGAACCGCGGCTGAGGCTGCGGCCTGGCCATGGCAGGCCTCAGACCAGTTCCAGTGCCAGCGCCGTCGCCTCGCCCCCGCCGATGCACAGCGTGGCGATGCCGCGCTTCTTGCCGCGCGCCTGCAGTGCATGGATCAGCGTGACCATGATGCGCGCGCCGCTGGCGCCGATCGGGTGGCCCAGCGCGCAGGCGCCGCCGTTGACGTTGACGATGTCGTGCGACAGGCCGAGCTCGGTCATCAGCGCCATGGGCACGACGGCGAAGGCTTCGTTGACCTCCCACAGGTCGACGTCGGCCACGCTCCAGCCGGTCTTGGCCAACAGCTTCTGCACGGCGCCGACCGGGGCGGTGGCGAACCAGTTGGGTTCCTGCGCGTGCGTGGTGTGGCCCACGATGCGCGCGATGGGCTGGCTCCCCAGGCGCTTGGCCGTGGACTCACGCGCCATCACCAGCGCGGCCGCGCCGTCGTTGATGGAAGAGCTGGACGCGGCGGTGATGGTGCCGTCCTTCTTGAACGCGGGCTTGAGCGCGGGGATCTTGTCGAGCTTGATCTTGCCCGGGCCCTCGTCCACGCTGACGATGGTCTCGCCGTTGCGACCCTTGACGGTGACTGGCGCGATCTCCTTGGCGAACGCGCCGGACTGCGTGGCGGCCTGGGCGCGCTGCACGCTGGCGATGGCGAACTTGTCCTGCTCCTCGCGCGTGAAGCCGTACTTGGCAGCGCAATCCTCGCCGAAGGTGCCCATGGAGCGGCCGGGCTCGTAAGCGTCCTCCAGGCCGTCCAGCATCATGTGGTCCATCACGCGGTCGTGGCCAATGCGGATGCCGCTGCGGCCCTTCATCAGCAGGTGCGGCGCGTTGGTCATGCTCTCCATGCCGCCGGCCACCATCACCTCGTGCGTGCCGGCCAGCAGCATGTCGTGCGCCAGCATGGCGGCCTTCATGCCCGAGCCGCACATCTTGGACAAGGTGACCGCACCCGCGCCCTTGGGCAGCCCGCCCTTGAAGGCAGCCTGGCGCGCCGGGGCCTGGCCCTGGCCGGCCATCAGGCAGTTGCCGAACAGCACCTCCCCCACGGCGTCGGGCGAGATGCCGGCGCGCTCGACGGCGGCCTGGATCGCCACGCCGCCCAGGTCGTGCGCGGCCAGCGAGACGAAGTCGCCTTGGAAGCCGCCCATGGGCGTGCGCGCGGCGCCGAGGATCACGATGGGGTCTTGGGTTGCGGTGCTCATGTCGTCTCCTTCAAAGGTGGGTGGGTCGGAACGGGCTTATTCGTCGTCTTCTTCGGGCTGCGGCGGCTGGCCGCCATCCGCGCGCGGGTAGCGCTTGATGGCGGCGCGGAAGGTGTCGAGCAGCATCTCGGACCGGTCGATGCTGACCTGGAGGTCGTTGACCAGGCCGTCCTTCAGGCCGTAGCACCAGCCGTGGATGGTGAGCTGCTGGCCGCGCGCCCAGGCATCGCGCACGACGGTGGACTGGGCCACGTTCCCGACCTGCTCGATCACGTTGATCTCGCACAGCACGTCGTGCCGCGCCTGCTCGGTCGGCAGGTGGTCGATGCGCTTGCGGTGCCGCATGCGCAGGTCGGCGATGTGGGCCAGCCAGTTGTCGGCCAGGCCCACGCGCTGGCCCAGCAGCGCGGCGCGCACGCCGGCACAGCCGTAGTGGCCCGTGACCATGATGTGCTCCACGCGCAGGTGCTCGACGGCGAACTGGATGGTGGAGAGCGCGTTGAGGTCCGAATGCACGACCACGTTGGCCACGTTGCGGTGCACGAAGACCTCGCCCGGGTCCAGCCCGGTGATCTCGTTGGCCGGCACGCGGCTGTCGGCGCAGCCGATCCACATGTAGCGCGGCGTCTGCTGCTTGAGCAGGCTGGTGAAGAAGCCGGGGCGGTCCTTCTCCATCTGGGCAGCCCAGGCGCGGTTGTTGTCGAGCAGGTTTTGCAGTGAGGAAGTCATCGGCGTTCTCTTTCCGTGGCGCAGCGGTGAGGAGGGGGAAGCCTGCTGCGGCGCAACAATTTTCACACGCACGGGGCCACGCTGCTCGGCGTGGCCCCGGCGGCCTACATGGTCTCTGCGAAGAGCTCGCGGCCGATCAGCATGCGGCGGATCTCCGAGGTGCCGGCGCCGATCTCGTAGAGCTTGGCATCGCGCCAGAGCCGGCCCAGCGGGTATTCGTTGATGTAGCCGTTGCCGCCGAAGATTTGCACGCCCTCGCCGGCCATCCAGGTGGCCTTCTCGGCGGTCCACAGGATCACGCTGGCGCAGTCTTTTCGCACTTGGCGCACGTGCTCGCTGCCCAGCAGGTCCAGGTTCTTGGCCACGGTGTAGGCGAAGCTGCGGCCGGCCTGCAGCACGGTGTACATGTCGGCCACCTTGCCCTGGATCAGCTGGAACTCGCCGATGCTCTGGCCGAACTGCTTGCGGTCATGGATGTAGGGGACGACGTTGTCCATCACGCTCTGCATGATGCCCAGCGGCCCGCCGGTCAGCACGGCGCGCTCGTAGTCCAGCCCGCTCATGAGCACCTTGGCGCCGCCGTTCAACGCACCCAGCACGTTCTCGGCCGGCACCTCGACGTCCTGGAACACGAGCTCGCCGGTGTGGCTGCCGCGCATGCCCAGCTTGTCGAGCTTTTGCGCGATGGAAAAGCCTGGCATGCCCTTCTCGACGATGAAGGCGGTGACGCCGCGCGCGCCCATCTCGGGCTCGGTCTTGGCGTAGACGACCAGCGTGTCGGCGTCCGGGCCGTTGGTGATCCACATCTTGCTGCCGTTGAGCAGGTAGTAGCCGCCCTTGTCCTCGGCCTTGAGTTTCATGGAGATCACGTCGCTGCCGGCACCGGGCTCGCTCATGGCCAGCGCGCCCACATGCTCGCCGCTGATCAGCTTGGGCAGGTACTTCTGGCGCTGGGCATCGTTGCCGTTGCGCTTGAGCTGGTTCACGCACAGGTTGCTGTGCGCGCCGTACGACAGGCCGACCGAAGCGCTGGCGCGGCTGATTTCCTCCATCGCGATCATGTGGGCCAGGTAGCCCATGTTGGCGCCGCCATAGGCCTCGGGCGCCGTGATGCCCAGCACGCCCAGGTCGCCCATCTTGCGCCACAGG
This sequence comes from Pseudorhodoferax sp. Leaf267, assembly GCF_001422405.1. Classification (GTDB taxonomy): domain Bacteria; phylum Pseudomonadota; class Gammaproteobacteria; order Burkholderiales; family Burkholderiaceae_C; genus Pseudorhodoferax. The sequence goes on along the minus strand of NZ_LMMV01000022.1, from coordinate 240,112 downwards.
TCCATGGGGAACTGGTCGCTGCGGTCGATCTCGGCCGCGCGCGGGGCGATCTCGGCCTGCGCGAAGGCATGCACGGCCTCGCGCAGCGCGTCCACGTCTTCGCCGAGTTGGAAGTTGAGTCCGGGCAGGTTCATGTTGTCTCCTCGAAGGTGTTGCAAAAGCGACGGTCAGTACTGCATCGGCACCGGCGCCAGGGTCTGCTGCGACACGGCGCAGGCGGTCTCGCGGCCGTCTTCGGCCAGGTGCAGCACCTCGGCCGTGGTGACGATGACGCGCTGGCCGGCACGCACGACGCGGCCCGTGGCGCGCAGCTCGCCGCCCTGACGGGCCGCGAGAAAGTTGATCTTGTACTCCACGGTCACGACTTCCATGCCTGCGGGCACCACCGTCAGCGCGGCATAGCCGCCCGCGATGTCGGCCAGTGCGCCCATGGCGCCACCGTGGAAGCTGCCCTGCTGCTGGGTCACGCGGTCGGAGAACGGCAGCGCGATCTCGCACAGCCCTGGCTCCACGCGCAGCAGCCGCGCGCCCAGGTGGCGCATCATGCCCTGGCGCTCCAGGCTGGTCTGCACGCGCTGGAACAGCGCAGACGGCGCGATCGCATCGGAGTCGTGGGCCATGGAAATTGATTGACGTTTACGTAAACGTCAATCATAGCGAAGCGCGTGGCCCGCGGGAAGGGGCGCGAACCCTCAAGTCGCGGCGCGCGACTTGGCGAGCAGGCCGCGCGCCTCTCTCTCATGCGCCTTCACCTCATCCAGATTGGCCAGCAGCTCGGCCAGCTGCTCCTCCAGCGCCTGCCGGTGCGCGGCCAGCACGGCCAGGAACTTCTGAAGTTGCGGGCCCGTGTCGCGCGGGCTGTCGTACATGTCGATGATCTCGCGCGCCTCGCTCAGCGACAGGCCCAGCCGCTTGGCGCGCAGCGTGAGTTTGAGGCGGGTGCGGTCGCGCGCGCTGTAGACACGGATGCGGCCGCCGGGCCCGGCGCGCTCCGGTTGCAGCAGGCCCATGTCCTCGTAGAAGCGGATCGCGCGCGTGGTCAGGTCGAACTCCTGCGCCAGGTCGCTGATGCTGTAGGCGCTGGCCGCTGGGGCGGCGGCGGGCGGGGGAGCGGGTTTGGCGGGCATTGCGGAGGTGACAGGCGAATTGGATGCGGATTTCTACAATGGCTGCGATTACAGATGACGTTTACGTAAACGTCAACACCAACCCGGTAGCCCTCCGCCATGAACGCACTCGAAAGCCAGCTGCACTACCCCTTTGGCGACCAGTTGCCCGCGCCGGGCACGACGATGGAAGTCGCGCCGGGCGTGCGCTGGATCCGCATGGCGCTGCCGTTCGCGCTGGACCACATCAACCTGTGGCTGCTGCGGGACGCGGTCGACGGCCGCGACGGCTGGACGGTGGTGGACTGCTGCATTGCGCGCGACGAAGCCAAGGCGCAGTGGGAAGCGGTCTTCGCGAACGAGCTGGAAGGCCTGCCCATCCTGCGCGTGATCGTGACGCACATGCACCCCGACCACATCGGCCTGGCGCACTGGCTGTGCGCGCGCTGGAACGCGCCGCTGTGGATCAGCGCGACCGACTACACCGTGGCCCGGCTCAACACGCTGGGCACCAGCGGCAATGGCGGCGAGGCGGCGGCGCAGTTCTTCCGCCAGCACGGCCTGGCCGACGAGGAGGCGCTGCACAAGGTGCGTGGCCGCTCGAACTACTACGCCGACATGGTGCCGGACGTGCCGCGCAGCTACGTCCGGCTGCTCGACGGCGGCACGGTGACCATCGGAGGCCGCGCCTGGCGCTGCATCAGCGGCTACGGCCATGCGCCCGAGCACATCGCACTCTCCTGCGACGCCGACAAGCTGCTGATCGGCGGCGACATGATGCTGCCGCGCATCTCCACCAATGTGAGCGTCTACGACAACGAGCCCGAGGCGAACTCGCTGCAGCTGTTCCTAGACTCGATCGACAAGTTCGCGCCGCTGGCCGATGACACGCTGACGCTGCCGGCCCACGGCAAGCCCTTCCGTGGCCTGCACACGCGCATCGGGCAATTGCACACGCACCATCGCGAGCACCTGGCGCGCGTGCTGCAGGCCTGCGCGAGCGAAGGGCCGCGCACGGCGGCCGACATCCTGCCCGTGCTTTTCACGCGCAAGCTGGACCTGCACCAGACCACGTTTGCCATGGGCGAGGCCATCGCCCATCTGCACAAGCTGTGGTTCGACGGCCAGCTGCGCCGCGAGCGCAGCGGCGACGGCGTCTACCGCTTCGGGCTGGCCTGAGGGGCGGTCAGCCCGCCATCAAGGCTGCGTAGGCCCGCGCCGTCTGCGGCGATACCGCGGCCAGCACCTGGGCGTGGGCCGTCTGGTGCCGCATGACGAGCCGTGCATCGGCTAGCGCCCTGGAGCGGCAGAACCAGTGGCAGGTGTGCTGCATGAGCAGCAGCTCGGCCGTCATCTGGTGCGCCTGGGCCTTCTCGTCCAGGCCGCGCACATTGGCGGCGACTTCGGCAATGCCGCGTGCGTGGATCGCGAAGGCCTCGCGCACGTCGAACATCCGATAGCGCGGCAGAAGTTGCTGCGCGTAGGGAATCCAGAACGCCAGCTTGCTGACCTGCGCTTGCGGCGCCGGCATGCCAGCCACGTCCTTGGCGAAGCTTTCGAACTGCGCGGCCAGCGTCTGCTCGGTGCCGGCCAGCACGCCGCGGATCTGCGCGCGGCGTTCGGCGCCCTCCTCGCCCAGCCAGCGCAGGTAGCCGTCGGTCAGCGCCTCCATCTGGCGCTCGATCTGGTACTTGCCCAGGTAGCTGCCCAGCAGCGCGATGCGGGCCTGCTGCTCACGCGAGCGCAGCACGGACGCAGCGACGGCCAGCAGGGCCAGCAGAAAGAGGAGCTCGGTCATGCGGCGGCCCGGTGCAGTCGTGTCATTGCCATTGCGGAATCAGTTCGTCCTTGAGTTGCCCGCGCAGCTGGGCGTAGTCGGGCACCACGGTGGCGACCGTGTCCCAGAAGCGCGGGCTGTGGTCCATCACACGCAGGTGGCTGAGCTCGTGCACGACCACGTAGTCGATCACGGGCAGCCGGAAGTGGATCAACCGCCAGTTCAGGCGGATCGAACCGTCGGCACTCGCGCTGCCCCAGCGCGTGCCGGCGCTGGACAGGCGCAGCCGCGTCCATTGCACGCCGACCTGTGGCGCGTAGTGCTGCAGCCGCTCGATGAACAGGCTCCTAGCCTGGCGCATGAGCCAGGCCTGCACGGCGTCGCGGATCTGGTCGGGCGAGGCGCTGTGCGGCAGCGCCAGCTGCAGCAGCCCTGCTTCAGCCTGGAGCACGGCTGCGCCGCCGCGCTGTGCGGGCTCCAGCGCCAGACGCAGCGTGCCGCCCAGGTAGGGCAGCTCGGCGCCGTCCTTCCACTCGATGCGGGCGGTCGCCATGCGCTGCTGGCGTTCGCGCGCCTGGCCGAGCTTCTTGACGATCCAGCCGCCCTTCTCGCGCACGGCGGCGTCGACCTCGGCCAGCGGCACCCAGCGCGGCGCGCTGACGACCAGGCCATCGGGACCGACGACGAAGCCGATGGTGCGGCGCTTGGCGCGCTTGAATTCATAGCCGACCACGGCGCCAGGCAACTGGGCCTGGCGCGTGGCGCGTGGGTGCTGGAACTGCACGGGCGCCAGTTCCTGCGCGATCGGCACGGCCGGCACGGCGGGGACCAGCGAGACCGGCGGCGGCCGGGGCGCCGGCGCGGTCGTGGGCGCATCGAACAGGTCGAGCGTCAGCTGCACGAGCCGCTGCATGGACGCCAGGCTCACCGGTAGGCGTCCGGGTCCAGCCGGCGCATCTCGGCCTCGATCCAGGCCTGCACCTCGCGCATCAGCTCGTCGGCGTGGCGGCCGGTCGTGGGGATGGGCTTGCCGATGGAGATGTCGACGATGCCGGGCCGCTTGACGAAAGCCTTGCGCGGCCAGCACTTGGCCGAGGTCACGGCGATCGGGATCACGGGTGCGCCGCAGGCGATCGCCAGCCGCGTGCCGCCGGACTTGTACTGCCCGGCTTCGCCGCGCGGGATGCGTGTGCCCTCGGGGAACATGATGACCCAGTTGCCCTGCTTGAGCAGCCGGCGGCCCTGCTGCACGACCTTGGCGAACGCTCGCGGACCCTGCTTGCGGTCGATGTGGATCATGTCCATGCGCGCCATGGACCAGCCGAAGAACGGGATGTAGAGCAATTCGCGCTTGAAGACGTAGGCCAGGGGGTGCGGCATGATGGCCGGCATTACCAGTGTCTCCCAGGTCGACTGGTGCTTGACCAGCAGCACCGCCGGCGCCGTGGTGCCGATGGGCAAGTTCTCGTAGCCTGTGATGCGGTTGCGGATGCCCAGGATCCACTGGCCGCCATTTACGGCGACCTTGAGCCAGCCGGCGCAGATCCAGTACATGCGCGTGCTGTTCACGAACAGCGACGCGATGATGGCGAAGGTGGCCCAGGGGATGATGGTGACCACCATCCAGAGCAGGTGCAGCACGGAGCGGATCCACGCAATCATGGGCTGGGCGCCTTCTTTTGCAGCATCTCGCGCGCCGTGATGAACTCGGCGAACGCCATCAGGTCCAGGTGCACGATGGTGCCGGGCGGGAACTCGGGCGGCAGGTCTGCGCCACGGAAGCGCTCGGCCTTGCCGGTCAGCACCAGGTGCGGCTCGCAGCCGGCTGCGGCGCCAGCCTGCAGGTCGCGCACGCTGTCGCCCGTGGTCGGCACGCCCTTCAAGTCCACACCCAGGCGCTCGCCGATCTGCTCGAACAATCCGGGCTTGGGCTTGCGGCAGGCGCAGCCCTCGTCGGGCGCGTGCGGGCAATAGAACACCGCGTCCACACGCCCGCCCAGCGCGGCCAGCTGCTTGTGCATCTTGGTGTGCATGGCATTGAGCGAGACCACGTCGAACAAGCCACGCCCCAGGCCGGACTGGTTGGTCGCGATCACCACGTGCCAGCCGGCATGGTTCAGCTTGGCGATGGCCTCCAGCGCGCCGGGCAGCGGGATCCACTCGTCGGCGGTCTTGACGAATTCGTCGCTGTCCTCGTTGATGGTGCCGTCGCGGTCGAGGATCACGAGTTTCATGGTGTGCCTAGCTGGCCAGACGGGACAGGTCGGCCACGCGGTTCATCGCCGCATGCAGCGACTTGAGCAGGCCCTGGCGGTTCAGCCGCAGGTCGGGCTCGTCCGCGTTGACCATCACGCCGTCGAAGAACGCGTCGACCGGCGCGCGCAACGCGGCCAGGGTTTGCAGCGAGGCCGTGTAGTCGCCGGCCTGGAACTGCGCATCGGCCTGTGGCACGACGGCGTTCATGGCGGCAAACAGCGCCTGCTCGGCCGGCTCGCGGAGCAGCACTTCGCTGACATGGGCATCGACCTCGCCGGCCTTCTTCAGGATGTTGGCGATGCGCTTGTTGGCCGCGGCCAGCGCGGGCGCCTCGGGCAGGGCCGCAAAGGCGCGCACGGCGGCCAGGCGGCTCGGGATGGTGGACCAGTCGCCGAGCTGCTGGGCGTGGATCGCGGCATCGACCTCGGCGGCGGAGTAACCGCCGTCGCGCAGCGACCCCTTCAGGCGCTCGACCATGAAGTCGTCCAGCGCTGCGGCGGCGTCCTGCACCAGGCCGGGGGGGAAGGCGTCGAAGGCCATGCGTGTCAGCGCGGAGGCGGACAGCGCAAGCCGGCTCTCGACCAGCATGCGCGCCACGCCCAGCGCATGGCGGCGCAGCGCAAACGGGTCCTTGTCGCCGGTGGGCAGGTTGCCAATGCCGAACATGCCGGCCAGCGTCTCCAGCTTGTCGGCCAGCGCGACCGCGATGCCGACCGGGTTGCGCGGCAGGCTGTCGCCGGCGAAGCGCGGCTTGTAGTGGTCTTCGATGGCGTCGGCCACGTCCGCCGGCAGGCCGTCGTGCAGCGCGTAGTAGCGGCCCATCGTGCCCTGCAGCTCGGGGAACTCGCCCACCATGTCGGTCACGAGATCGGTTTTGGCCAAGGTGGCCGCAGTGTCGGCCGCCTGCGCCAATGCATCGCCGCCGAGCTGCTGGGCGATGGCCCGCGCGATGCTGCGCACACGCTCCACGCGCTCGCCCTGCGTGCCGAGCTTGTTGTGGTAGACCACCTTGCCAAGGCTGTCCACGCGCGAGGCCAGCGTGCGCTTGCGGTCCTGGTCAAAGAAGAACTTGGCGTCGGCCAGCCGCGGGCGCACCACGCGCTCATTGCCGCCGATGACGGCGCTCGCGTCCGCCGGGCTGATGTTGCTGACGACCAGGAACTTGTTCGTGAGCTTGCCGGCCGCGTCGAGCAGCGGGAAGTACTTCTGGTTGGCCTTCATCGTGAGGATCAGGCATTCCTGCGGCACTTCGAGGAACTCGGGCTCGAAGCTGCAGACCAACACGTTGGGCCGCTCGACCAGGGCCGTGACCTCGTCCAGCAGTGCGTCGTCCTCGATGGCGCGCGCGCCGCCGCCGACCTGGGCCGCGGCTGCGGCGAGCTGCTGCACGATGGCGCCCTTGCGGGCATCGAAGCCGGCGATCACGGCGCCGTCGCGCGCCAGCACGTCGGCGTAGCTGTCGGCGTCCGGCAGCACGACCGGCGATTGGGAGGCCTCGAAGCGGTGGCCCTGCGTGGTGTTGCCGGCGTTCAGGCCCAGGGCCTGCACCGGCACGACCTCGCTGCCGTGCAGGGCGACGAGGCCATGGGCCGGCCGCACGAAGCTGACCGTCGTCCAGCCCGGCAGTTCGCAGCCCGATTCGAGCTGGTAGCCCATGACCTTGGGAATCGGCAGCTTGGCGATCGCGTCGAGCAAGGCTTTTTGCAGCCCGTCGACCAGCGACACGCCAGGTGCGATGCTGTCGTGGAACAGGGCTTCGGCCTTGCCGTCCGGGCGGCGCTGCAGCAGCGGCACGGCGGAGGCGTCGGCACCCAGCGCAGCCAGGCGCTTAAGCAGCGCTGGCGTGGGCTGACCCGCGGCGTCCAGGCCGACGGCGACCGGCATGAGCTTTTGCGATTGCGGCTTGTCGGCGGCGCGCGCGAGCACGGCCGTGACATGGGCGGCCAGGCGACGCGGCGAGGCGAAGGTGGTCAGCATCGCATCGGCACCGGCCAGGCCCTGGGCCTTGAGCTGCTCGAGCAACTGGCCGCCGAACGCATCGCCCAGCTTGCGCAGGGCCTTGGGTGGCAGTTCTTCGACGAAGAGCTCAACGAGAAGGTTCTGTGCAGTCATGTTCAGGCCGCCGCCTTGTCTTTCTTCGGAATCTGCGCGACCCACTCGCGCGGCGCCATCGGGAAGCCCAGGCGCTCGCGGCTGTCGTAGTAGCTCTGCGCCACGGCGCGCGCGAGGTTGCGGATGCGGCCGATGTAGGCCGCGCGTTCGGTCACGCTGATCGCGCCGCGCGCGTCCAGCAAATTGAAGCTGTGCGCGGCCTTGAGCACCTGCTCGTAGGCCGGCAAGGCGAGCTGCTGCGCCATCAGGTGCTTGGCTTGCTTCTCGTGCGCGGTGAAGGCCGTGAACAGGAAGTCGGCGTCGCTGTGCTCGAAGTTGTAGGTGGACTGCTCCACCTCGTTCTGCTTGTAGACATCGCCATAGCTGAGACCTTCCGTCCACTTGAGGTTGTAGACGTTGTCCACGCCCTGCAGATACATGGCCAGGCGCTCCAGGCCGTAGGTGATCTCGCCCGTGATGGGCTTGCAGTCGATGCCGCCGACCTGCTGGAAGTAGGTGAACTGCGTGACCTCCATGCCGTTGAGCCAGACCTCCCAGCCCAGGCCCCAGGCGCCCAGCGTGGGATTTTCCCAGTCGTCCTCGACGAAGCGGATGTCGTTCTTTTTCAGATCGAAGCCCAGCGCCTGCAGTGAGCCCAGGTACAGCTCCAGGATGTTGGACGGCGCGGGCTTGAGCACCACCTGGTACTGGTAGTAGTGCTGCAGGCGGTTCGGGTTCTCGCCGTAGCGGCCGTCCTTGGGGCGGCGGCTGGGTTGCACGTAGGCCGCCTTCCACGGCTCGGGGCCGAGCGCACGCAGGAAGGTGGCGGTGTGCGACGTGCCGGCGCCGACCTCCATGTCATAGGGCTGCAGCAGGGCGCAGCCCTGGTCGGCCCAGTACGCCTGCAGCTTGAGGATGATTTGTTGGAATGACAGCATCGGTGCGTGGGCCAGGCCTTGCGGCCGGCAGAAGACGTGGGCGCCGGAGTGCGCGAAAAACAGCGGATTTTACGGGGCGCGTCGGCGCGCCCACAGCGCCAATGCCAGCACGGCCAGCGCGCTGCCCCACAGCGGCGCCAATCCGGCGCGCGACACCCACCACGCGAACGGCGTGATGTCGCTGCGGCCGCGCACTTCGCCGGTGAGCACGCCGCGCGTGAGGCGCGGCAGGCTGTGCGTGACGCGGCCCTGCGCATCGATGATGGCCGTCGCGCCAGTGTTGGTCGCGCGCAGCATGGGCCGGCGGAATTCCAGGCTGCGCATGCGCGAGATCGCCAGATGCTGGTCGATCGCGATGCTGTCGCCGAACCAGCCGATGTTGCTCATGTTCACGAAGATGGTCGGCGCCTTCGCGGGGTCGATGAAGCGCGCGCCCAGCTCCTCGCCGAACAAGTCCTCATAGCAGATGTTGGGCGCCAGCCGGTGCGGCCCCAGCACCAGCGAGGCCTGGCCCACGTCGCCGCGCCGGAAGTCGCCCAGGGGAATGTTCATGAGCTCTGTGAACCAGCGGAACAGCGGCGGGATGAACTCGCCGAAGGGCACGAGGTGGTGCTTGGCGTATTCGTACGGTGCGGGCCTGCCGGGCTGGAAGCCGACCGCGGCGTTGATGTAGCCGTCCGTCATGCTGCCCATGGGCAGACCGACCAGCGCGGTCTGCGAGCCGGTGGCAAAGCGCTCCTGCAAGGCCTGCCAATAGCCCAGCGGCAGTTGCTCGGGCAGCAGCGGCAGCGCAGTCTCGGGCGCGACGACCAGCGGGCTGCGCGACTGCTGCAGTTGCTGGCCGTACCAGAGCAGCGACTGCTCGATGCCCGTGCCGGGCTGGAACTTCTCGTCCTGCGGGATGTTGCCCTGCAGCAGGCTCACCGTCAGCGGCGGCGACATCGCAGGCGCCGCATCCACGGGCGCGCGCCAGTGCAGCAGGGCCGCCACGCCGGCCAGGGCCAGCAAGGCGACGCCGGCCCCCACGCGGCCCGCACCCGGCGCCCTGGCGGCGAGCCGGGCCAGCAGCGCCGCCACGAACGCAGCGACTGCGGTGATGCCGTAGACGCCGATCCAGGGCGCGAGCGCGGCCAGTGGGCCGTCGACATGGGCGTAGCCCGCGGCACCCCACGGAAAGCCGGTGAACAGCAGGCCGCGGCACAGCTCGGCCAACGTCCACAGCGCAGCCCACAGGCCCGCGCGCAGCACGGCGTTCTGCACGCGGCAATGGCGCGCCAGCGCAGCCGCACCCGCGTAGTACAGCGCCAGCGCCGCCGCCAGGCTGCCGACCGCCAGCACGGCCAGCACGGCGGGCAGGCCGCCATACACATGCAGCGAGATGAACAGCCACCAGAAGATGCCCGCGAGCCATGCAAGCGCGAAGGCGAAGGCGCGTAGCGCGGCCATGCGCACGCTGGATGCGCCATCGACCAGGCGGACCAGCACTGCCATCGCGAGCAACTGCAGCCACCACTGCGGCTGGCCGTCCCACGGCGCCGCGATGGACATGGCATGGCCGCCGCCGGCCACGAGCGCGCACAGCGCCGCCAGCCAGACGCCCATCCGTCCGCGCGTCATCCGGTGTTGTCGTCGGCTTCGGTCGCGGGCGAGACCTTGAACCAGCGTACGGCGCCGCCCTTGGTGTGCAGCACGAGGAAGTTCAGCCCGGCCAGCACGTGGTGTTCGCCGCGCTTGGGCACATGGCCCATCGCGTGCGCGATCAGGCCGCCGATGGTGTCGAAGTCCTCGTCGCCCGAGGCGTCCTGCAGCTTGACCGCGAAGGCTTCCTCGACGCGCTCGACCGGCGTGTCGCCGCTGACCCGGTAGGTGTGGTCGGCCAGGCCGAAGATGTCGCCGTGGTCTTCGACGATGTCGAACTCGTCCTCGATCTCGCCGACGATCTGCTCCAGCACGTCTTCGATGGTGATCAGACCGGCCACGCGGCCGAATTCGTCGATCACCACAGCCAGATGGTTGCGGTTGCCGCGGAACTCGCGCAGCAGGTCGTTCAAGCCCTTGCTCTCGGGCACGAACACCGCCGGGCGCAGCAGCGCGCGCAGGTTCAGTTCGGGGGCACGCTGCAGCTTCAGGAGGTCCTTGGCCAGCAGGATGCCGATGATGTTTTCCTTCTCGCCCTCGAACACCGGAAAGCGCGAGTGCGCGGTGTCGATCACGACATGCAGCAGCTCTTCGTAAGGCGCGTCGATGTTCAGGCAGTCCATGCGCGTGGCCGCCACCATCACGTCGCCGGCCGTCATGTCGGCCATGCGGATCACACCTTCGAGCATGACGCGCGAGTCCGGCCCGATGATCTCGTTGTGCTCCGCCTCGTTCAGTGTCTCGATCAATTCCGCCCGCGAATCCGGTCCAGGGTGGATGAATTCGGCCAGCTTCTGCAGGAAGCTGCGCTTGTCTTCACGCTCGGGCATGCCCGAAGAAGAACGCGCAGGATAGGGGTCTGACACAGACGGGGGCGCAGGACATGCGGTTGTGGATGAACTGCAAGGATAGCGGATCGCCAGCCGGCGCCGCTGGCAGGCCGCTCAGCGGCCGGACTTGGCGCGTGCGTCGCGCACGCCCTGGCGCACTTCCTGCACCGTGGCCAGCAGGTCCCAGAACTGCTTGGCCTGCGCCTTCAGGCGGTAGTCGGTCAGCCCCAGCTGCTCCTGCACCAGGGCCGTCATGCGGCTGTCCAGCGTGGCGGCCGGCAGGCGCAGGAAGGCTTCGGACTCGGAGCCATCGCGCTCTACTTTGGCGCCCGCGTTGCGCGCGATCTTGAGCATGGCGGTGTTCTCGCTGAGCGCATGGATGAACAGCAGCTGCACGCCCTCGTTGCGCGCATGCATGGCGGCACGCTCGAACAAGCGGGCGCCGTAGCCACGGCCGCGCGCGTGGCTGGACACCGATACGCCGAACTCGGCACACGAGGTCAGTTCCGGATTGATCGAGAACGCCAGGTGCGCCATGGCGATCAGGTCGAGCTTGCGGTTGTAGATGCCGAAGATGTCGTCGCGGTCGAACTGCAGGCTGTCGGTGTACCGGCGCACATGCTCGTCGCTGGCGGCATAGCCGAAGCGCAGGTAGCGGTCGTGCGGCCCCAGCGCCAGCAGGTGGCGTGCGATGCGCTCCCGGTGCTCCGGCCCGAGCGAGCGGATCGGCACCACGACGGGCGAGACGCGGCGCTCGGACGGCCCCTGGGGTGCGCCCGCAGGCGCACGTCCGGCGCCCGCGGCCGGCGAGAGAGGAGCAATGGAATCGTTCATAAGGGGCATACTAGGGTTTTCCCTTGACTGCTGCTGGAACTATCTGGCAGATTCCCGCAACGTCTGAGGCCAATGGGCAGCCTCGCAACAAACGAAACAAATCGCCAAAGCACTGCAATGGCTTTGTAACAACTCGAGAACATACTTTGGCCAGACTTCGGATCCATGGGTCCGCCAACAGGAGATCGAACGTGTCCCTTGCGTCTTCCAGCGTCGCCGAGCCCCGGGGCGCGAAGATCGGACCTCCGTCCGAACCGCCGCGTACCCGTCCTCAGGTGCGCCGAGGCTGGTGGCGATCACTGTGGTTCCGGCGCGATGGCCGGTTCGCCGAGATCCGCAACCTGATGCTGGGCCAGCTGGCGGCCGTGACCGATGAGTGCCTGCGCTCGACGCTGGCCTCCAGGATCGCCGCCGCCGACGACCCTGAAGCCCTGTGGTCGCTGCGCCAGGATCTCATGGCGGCCCTGGTCGAGGTGCATGGCGAGATGCTGGCGCGCAGGCGACTGACCGACATCACCTTCATGTTCGCTGGCCTGCTGGACCGGCAGCGGCATGCGCTCGCCACCGCGGGCGACCCGCGCGATGCAGCTGACTGGCCCGTGCCGCGCGGCATGGTGCGCAACGTCGTGCAGCTGCGCACCGACCACTGAGCGCGGCGCGGTCAGACGGGCAGCGCCGTCGTCGTCTTCACGCGGTCCAGCACGAAACTCGTCTTGCAGTCCTGCACGCTGGGGTGCTTGAGCAGCGTGCCCATGATGAAACTGCGGTAGTGCCCCATGTCGCGCACGACCACGCACAGCAAATAGTCCATGTCGCCGGTCAGCGCAGCGCACTCCACCACCTCGGGCCACGTGACCACGCTGGCTCGGAACAGGTCCATGGGATTGCGCTTGTGCGTCTCGGTGTGCTTTTCGAGCCGCACGTTCAGGTAGGCTGTCAACGCCAGTCCCACGGCCTCAGGCCGGACCAGCGCGACATAGCGGTCGATGACCTTGGCGTCTTCCAGCCGCTTGACCCGGCGCAGCACGGCGCTGGCAGACAGCCCCACGCCCTCGGCGATCTGCTCGTAGGTGGCACGGCCGTCGGCCTGCAAGGCCTGGAGGATCTGGCGATCCAGCTTGTCGAGTGTGTCCACAGCACCGTCTTTGCAAATGATGTGCGCAAGTGTCGCACCGGACTCAGGCACGCGGATGCACCAGTGCCAGCGACGCGCACATGACCTCGGGATGGAATGCGAGCCCGACATGCGGCTCGCCCGGCACGAATCGGTTGTCTGCGCCCTGCAGCGTGGCCGTCGACACCGGAAACACGATGTTGTCGCAATCGGAGTACCAGCAGGTGAACGAGGCACGGCCCTCCTCGGGCTCGCCACGTGCCAGGGCCTGCAGCCACCCGCTGCCCACGCGCATCTGCCGGCTGTTGCGGCCTTGGCCGAAGCGCGCCATCCAGGTGCCGGCGTGCGGAGTGGCGATGGTGACGACATGGGCCACGCGTTCGCGCGCGCCAGCGGTGCGCAACCAGGCCCGCGCCGCCAGGCCTCCCATGCTGTGGCAGATCAGCACCGGCGGCTGACCGGTCGCGGCAAGCATGCGGGCGACGGCTGTCTCGATGGCCGGCACGTAGTCGTCGATGGCACCGAATACCGGCTCCAGGTTCACGGCCATGCAGGGCATGCCCACGGCCTTGGCGCGGCGCATCCACGGCGCCCAGAACCCCCGGTTGCACATCAGCCCATGCACGAAGACCACGCCACGCCGGCCTTGCGCCGGCATCACCTGGTCGGGCTCGGCATGTGCGCGGAAGGGTTGGCGCCAGGCGAACACCTGCAGACCACAGCCCAGCTCACGGGCCCAGGCGCGCAGCAACGGCGCTGTCCCGGCGCGTGGGACCGGATCGCCACGCACGCGCGCCAGCAATACGAATTCACAGGCCAGGATGCCGCCGTAAGCCAGCGCCGGCAGCGCCAAGCCGGCGAGCGCCAGCGCTGGCGACCAGGCCCAGAACAGCAGCGCCCAGGCCAGGGCCGACAGCAGCAGGGACAGGCAGATCGTGCGCTGCAGGCGGGCAATCATGGTGGACGGTGGAGTTGCGGCGCGGCGATTGTCGTGCGTGCACGGCCTAGGGCAAGCCCGCTGGCGACTGTGCAGGCGCCATGGACAATCCCGCCGCAAGGAGACGCCCGCATGACAAAGCCCTGGCTGGACAGCTACCCACCGAACGTGCCGCACGACATCGACATCGGCCGCTACCGCTCGCTGTCGCACCTGATGGAGGAGTCATTCAAGACCAATGCAACGCGGCCCTTCTCGGTCTGCATGGACCAGTGGATGAGCTACCGCGAACTGGACGAGGCCTCCGCCGCCCTGGGCGCCTGGCTGCAGGGCCTGGACCTGGAGGAAGGCGCCCGTGTCGCGATCATGCTGCCCAACATCCCGCAGTTCGCCGTCACCATGGCCGGCGTTCTGCGCGCAGGCTACACCTGCGTCAACGTGAACCCGCTCTACACGGCGCGGGAGCTCGAGCACCAGCTCAAGGACTCCGGCGCAACCGCGATCGTGATCCTGGAAAATTTCGCCAGCACGCTGGAAAAAGTCATCGGCAACACCGAGGTGCGCCACGTGGCGATCGCGTCCATGGGCGACATGCTGGGCACGTTCTACGGCCCCTGGTTGACCTTCGCCGTGCGCCACCTGGCCAAGATGGTTCCTGAGTTCAGCCTGGCGCTGGCGCAGGGCCGGACCGTGACGCCCTTCAAAACCGCCCTGGCGCGCGGCGCCGCGCGAAGCCTGCGGCCGAGCCATGCCACCCACGAGAGCATCGCGTTCCTGCAATACACCGGCGGCACGACAGGCCTGTCCAAGGGCGCGGTGCTGACCCATGCCAACGTGATCGCCGCCGTGCTGCAGTCCGAGGCCTGGTTCTCGCCGGCGCTGGGGCGCGTGGGCGACCTGCGCAAGGTCAACAGCATTGCGGCGCTGCCGCTGTACCACATCTTCGCGCTGACGCTGTGCCTGCTGGCGATCAAGCTGGGCTCGCATCTGACGCTGATCCCGAACCCGCGCGACATCGGCAAGTTCGTCGAAGTGCTCAAGCGCCGGCCGTTCCACATGCTGCCGGGCGTGAACACCTTGTTCAATGCACTGCTGCAGCATCCGCAGTTCAAGAGCGTGGACTTCTCGAGCCTGAGCGTGACGCAGGCCGGCGGCATGGCAGCCTCCGAAGGCACGGCCCGCCACTGGCTGGAGGCCACGGGCTGCCCCATGATCGAAGGCTGGGGCATGAGCGAGACCGTCGCCATCGGCACCAACAACCCCGTCACCGCGACTGCATTCAGCGGCAGCATCGGCCTGCCGCTGCCGGGCATCGACATCGCGATCAAGGACGATGAAGGCCGCACCGTGGTGCAGGGCGAGCCCGGCGAGATCTGCATCCAGGGCCCCAACGTCATGCGCGGCTACTACAACCTGCCGGCCGAGAGCGCGAATGCCTTCACGCCGGACGGCTACATGCGCACCGGTGACATTGGCGTAATGGATAGGCAGGGCTACTTCCGCATCGTCGACCGCAAGAAGGACATGATCCTCGTCAGCGGCTTCAACGTGTTCCCGAACGAATTGGAGAACGTCATCTCGCTGTGCGCCGGCGTCGTCGAGTGCGCAGCCATCGGCATCCCGAACGAGAAACAGGGTGAGGCCATCAAGGTCTTCGTGGTCAGGAGCGATCCGATGCTCAGCGAGGAAGACGTCGCGCGGCATTGCCAGCAGAGCCTGACCGGCTACAAGCGGCCCAAGTACATCGAGTTCCGCGACGAGCTGCCCAAGAGCAACGTGGGCAAGATCCTGCGGCGCGAGTTGCGGCGCGAGAAGGCCTGACCTCGCGCTCCCGGTCGTTATAGTCGTCGGCGATTCGCCTTGACCACACCGGAGAGAGCCATGGAATACGAGACCATCACATTGCGCGTGGAGGCTGGCAAAGTCGGCATCGTCACGCTGAACCGCCCCAAGCAGTTGAACGCGCTGAACGACCAGCTCATGAACGAGCTGGGCGCCGTGCTCCAGCGGCTGGACCAGGACAGCAGCATCGGCTGCATCGTGCTGACCGGCAGCGAGAAGGCCTTCGCGGCCGGCGCCGACATCAGCGCCATGGCCAAGTTCAGCTTCGCCGACGTCTATAAGGGCGACTTCATCACGCGCAACTGGGAGCAGATCCGCAGCGTGCGCAAGCCCGTGATCGCGGCAGTCAGTGGCTTCGCGCTCGGCGGTGGCTGCGAGCTGGCCATGATGTGCGACTTCATCATCGCCGCCGACAACGCCAAGTTCGGCCAGCCAGAAATCAAGCTGGGCGTGATCCCCGGCGCTGGCGGCACGCAGCGGCTGCCACGCGCCGTCGGCAAGTCCAAGGCCATGGACATGGCGCTGACGGGCCGCATGATGGACGCGAGCGAGGCCGAGCGCTCGGGCCTGGTCAGCCGTGTCGTGCCGCTGGACAAGCTGATGGACGAGGCCCTGGGCGCGGCGCTGCAGATCTGCGAGTTCTCACAGATCGCGGTGATGGCCGCGAAGGAATCGGTCAACCGCGCCTTCGAGAGCGGGCTGTCCGATGGCGTCATGTTCGAGCGCCGGCTGTTCCACGGCCTCTTTGCAACGGCCGACCAGAAAGAGGGCATGGACGCCTTCCTGAACAAGCGCAGCGCCAACTTCAGCCACGGTTGAAACGGAGCCTTGCGGCTGCGCTATAATGTTGGGCTTGGCGCTTTAGCTCAGTCGGTTAGAGCGATGGAATCATAATCCACAGGTCCGCGGTTCGAATCCGTGAAGCGCCACCAAACAAATCAGGGGCTTAGCAGCGGTGCTAGGCCCTTTTTCTTTGGGCGTTCGGGTCGTCGGAGCCGCTGTGCAGCCATCTGCAGCGCGTTTCCGTGCCAGCCGGTTGCCGAGCCAGCGTTCAATTACGGGAGCCGCTAGGAGCCGTGGCGATGCACAGCGCCTATCCCGCGTTGACCCAGACCGCCTTCGTCTCCAGGTACGCGTCCAGGCTCTGCAGGCCGCCCTCGCGCCCGTAGCCGCTCATCCGGTAGCCACCGTACGGCACCGACGCCTCGACCACGCTGTAGCAGTTCACCCACACCGAGCCGGCGCGGAGGCTGCGCGTGAGCCGCTGGACCTTGTGGATGTCGCGCGTCCACACGCCGCTGCCCAGGCCGTAGGGCGTGGCGTTTGCGCGTTGCTCCACCTCGTCGATGGTGTCGAACGGGATCGCGCAGACCACCGGGCCGAAGATCTCCTCGCGCGCGATCCGCATGCCATCGTCCACGTCGCCGAACACCGTGGGCGGCACGAAGTAGCCGCTGGCCAGTTTGCCCTCCACCAGCCGCTGCCCGCCCGACAGCGCGCGCGCACCTTCCTGGCGGCCGATGTCGATGTAGCCCAGCACCCGCTCCATCTGCTCGCGCGAGACCAGCGGGCCCAGCACCGTGTCCGCGTCCAGGCTGTCGCCCACCTTGAGCTGGTTGGCGTACGCCACCACGCGCAGGACGAACTCGCGGTAGATCTTGCGCTCCACGAACAGCCGGCTGCCGGCCGCGCACACCTGGCCGCTGTTGCCGAAGATGGCCATGGCCGCGCCGGGCACGGCGGCGTCCAGGTCGGCGTCGGCAAACACGATGTTCGGTGACTTGCCGCCCAGCTCCAGCGTCACGCGCTTCAGATTGCCGGCCGAGGCGCGCACGATGGACTGGCCGACCGGGCCCGAGCCTGTGAAGGCGATCTTGTCCACGCCGGGATGGTGGGCCAGCGCCGCACCCACCGTATCGCCCAGGCCGGTCACGATGTTGACCACGCCCGGCGGCACGCCGGCCTCGGCCAGCAGCTCGGCCAGCGCCAGGCTCGACAGCGAGGCCTGCTCGGCCGGCTTGAGCACCATGGTGCAGCCGGTGGCCAGCACCGGGGCGATCTTGCACAGCGCCGAGCCCAGCGGCGCGTTCCACGGAATGATGGCGCCGACCACGCCCACCGGCTCGCGCAGCGTGTAGCTGGCCATGGCGCGCGAGACCGAGTTGGCAATGGTCTGCCCACCGATCGCCGTGGCCAGCCCGGCGTAAAAGCGCACGCCGCCCAGGGCACGCTGGCGGCTGCCGCCCTGCAGCCGCGCCAACGGCGCGCCCATGTCCATGGCGTCCAGCGTGGCGAGGGCGTCGTAGTGCCGGTCCACCAGGTCGGCAAACCTGAGCATGATGGCCTGCCGGTCATGCGGCAGCATCTGGCGCCAGGGGCCCTCGAAGGCGCGGCGCGCGGCGGCCACGGCCAAACCCACGTCTTGTACGTTGCCGGCCGCGATGCGTGCGATGACTTCGCCGGTCGACGGGTTCACGCAGTCAAGCTGCTTGCCCGAGCGGCTGTCGACCCACTGGCCGTCGATGAAGAGCTGGTTGGGCGCGGGACCGAGGCGGCGGCGCGCCAGGCTGTCGGCAGGGAGTTGCATGCGCATCCTCAGGCATTGATGGAATGGCCGGTCAATAGGCCTTGTGCATGCTAGGCAACACGACCGGTGCGGGCAACGCAGCTTTTCTCGGGGAGCCGCTGGGCTTGCCGCTTCCCGAGTCGTCGGGTTGCGCTCCGGGCGCGGCGGCCGTCGAGTGTTCGCATGCCTGGCCATCGTCTGCTCGTGTGTCGGCCCACGAGCCGACACCACGTCGCATGGCGCGGCAGCCCTAGAAAAAACTAAAAATAGGCCATTCAGTAATTACTTCGGGAACGGCCTGCAGGCCCCCGACGTTTCGGAGTGCGCGCGCCGATGAAACGTCCGTTGTCACCGTGTCGTCGCCGGCCTGTAATGGCTGACTCGAACACAGCAAGGCAACACATGAGCGACAGGACGCCGCGCGGGCGCACCGCGATCGTCGGGATCGACCCGCGCGCGATCGATGGCTTCACCTCCTACGGCAACGACCGCGCGACCCGCCGCGCCTGGCCGCCGGCATGGCCAATTGCGTGGCCGCCTTGCGCGCCGATGCCGGCGGTGCCAGCGCACCGCAGCGAACACTGTTCGAGGAGCTAGTACATGAGCCAAGCCATGAAAGGCCTGCGTGTGCTGGACCTGTCCATGGGCGTCGCCGGCCCGCACGCCGGCATGCTGTGCCGCCAGCACGGGGCCGAGGTCGTCAAGGTCGAGTCGCCAGGTGGCGACTGGGCGCGCACGATGGGCCGCCAGTTCGGCGACCTCAGCTCCTACATGGTCGCCTACAACCGCGGCAAGCAGTCGCTGGCAGTGGACTTCCAGGACCTCGAGGCGCTGGCCATCGTGCAGCGCGCCGCAGGCGAGGCCGACGTGGTGATCGAGTCCTTCCGCAGCGGCGTGCTGGCCCGGCATGGGCTGGACTACGCCAGCGTGCGGCGCGCCAACCCGCGCGTGGTCTACCTGTCGGTCACCGGCTTCGGCCAGACCGGGCCGATGGCCACGCTGCCCGCCACCGACGGCGTGATGCAGGGCTTCTCCGGCTTCATGCACATGAACGCCGGCGCCGATGGCGTGCCGCGCCGCGTGGACATGGTGATGATGGACGTCATCACCGGCCTGTACGCCTTCCAGGCCATCACCACCGCGCTGCTGGAGCGTGCCCAGGGTGCGACCGAGGGCAAGTACATCGACTGCAGCCTGATGCAGTCGGCCATCGCCTTCCAGACCACCAAGCTGGCCGAGATGGCCGCCGGCGGCATGAACCGGGCCATGTACGCGCCGCTGGGTGTGATGCGCACGGCCGACGGCAACATCTCGATCTCGGTCATGCGCGACAAGCATTTCGTCGCGTTGTGCCACGCACTGGGCCGCGACGATTTGGCGCTTGACCCGCGTTACGCGTCGCGCGACAGCCGGCTCACGCACGAGGCGCCGCTCATGGCCGCGCTGCGCGCCGAGTTCGAACGCCGCACCACCGAGCAGATCGCCGACCTGCTGGAAGAGGCCGGCGTGCTGCATACACGCGTGCTCAGCTACGAGCAGCTGCTGGCGCACCCGCAGGTCGAACACCAGCACGCCGTGGCATGGGCCGAGCAGGACGGGCTGGCGCAGCGCCTGCCGCTGGGCAACGTGCCGGGCGCGCAGCCGTTCGACACCGGTGCGGCCCAGCAGGCACCGCACATCGGCCAGCAGTCGCGCGCAGTGCTGGCCGGCTGGGGCGTGCCGGCCCACACCATCGATGCGCTGGTGGCGCGCGGTGCCGTGCGCCAGTGGAGCCCCGCTGCGTGAGCGCCGCCCCCACACCTTTGGCGCTTCTGCTGCGCCCGCGATCGGTCGCGCTGTATGGCGCCTCGGACAAATCCGCCTGGTCGCGCGGCATCGTCAACGCCACGCGCACGCTGGGCTACGACGGGCCGATGTTCGCCATCAACCGCAGCGCGTCCCCGGCGCACGGCCTGCCCGGCTTCCGCTCGGCCACGCAGATCGGTGCGCCGGTGGACACGGCCTGCGTGCTGGCGCCGGCAGCCAGCGTGCCGCAGGTCTTCGACGACATGGCGCAAGCCGGCATCCGCACAGCCGTGGTGCTGAGCTCGGGCTTTTCCGAGACCGGGCCCGAGGGTGCGGCTGCGCAGCAGCGCCTGCTGGAGCAGGCGCGCCGCCACGGCATCACCTTCATGGGCCCCAACAGCATGGGCGTGGCCCACATCGCCGCGCGCAGCGGCCTGTGCGCCTTCACCGTGCCCGAGCCGGTGCTGCCGGGCGGCCTGGCTTGCGTGTCGCAGAGCGGCTCCATGTGCGTGGCGCTGGCCGACTACGCGCTGCAGCAGGGCGTGGGCCTGTCCTTCATGGCGGCCATGGGCAACGAGGCCATGGTCGACCTGTGCGACGTGGTCGAGCATTTGATGGACGACCCCGCCACGCGCGCCATCGGTGTCTGCGCCGCGACCGTGCGCAACCCGGCGCGCTTCGTCGCCGTGGCGCGCCGCGCGCTGGCCGTGCGCAAGCCGATCGTGGTGCTCAAGCTCGGCCGTGGCGCGCGCAGCGCCGCCATCGCCCCGGCGCACACCGGCGCGCTGACCGGGGACGACGCGGTGTTCGACGCGGTCTGCCGCCACCATGGCGTGCTGCGCGCCGACAGCCTGGAAGACCTGGTCGGCACCGCCGCGCTGCTCGCCCACACAGGCCCCATCGGCCCTGGCGGCATCGCCTACGTATCGCCGTCGGGCGGCGCCTGCAGTGTGTTCGCGGAGGCGGCCGAACGGGCCGGGCTGCCGATGCCGGCCCTCGCGCCCGCCACCTTGGAACGGCTGCGCAGCGTGCTGCCCGACGACGCACGCACCGACAACCCCTTCGACACCACCGGCGCGGTCATCAACGACCCGACGCTGCTCACGCACTGCCTGCAGGCCATCGCCGACGACCCGGGCGTGGCGCTGACCGTGTGCGGCTACACCATCGGCAGCAAGGACAAGCGCAGCGGCACGCGGCTGCCGCTGATGCAGGCCGCCGGGGCCGCGCTGGCGCCGCTGGGGCCGCGCGCGCTGCTGGCCTCCCACGCGCTGCGGCCGTCCACCCCGCTCCTGCGTGAGGCGCAGCAGGCGGTGGGCATCCCCTTCGTCACCGGCGGCATCGCGCACCTGGCGCGCAGCCTGGCCAAGGCAATCGACTGGTCGGCCCGGCTCGCGGCACCACCACTGGCCGACGCCGGGCCAGCCGGCCCGGCCGGCCCGGCCTGCGAGCGCCCGGTGGGCGAGCGCGCCGTGCTGCGGCACCTGCAGCGCCATGGCGTGCCGGTGGTGCCAACGCTGCTGGCGGCCACCGCGGTGCAGGCGCAGGACGCGGCCCGCCAGTTCCGCAGCCCCGTGGCGCTGAAGGTCAGCGCGCCCGACGTCGCGCACAAGACCGAGGCCGGCGGCGTGCGGCTGGACGTGCGTGGCGATACCGACGTGTCCCGGGCCTTCGGCGACATCGTGCGCAGCGTGCACACCCGGCGCCCCGAGGCCCTTATCGAAGGCGTCGCCGTCTCGCCGATGCGGCGCGGGGGAGTGGAGCTGCGCGTGAGCGTTACCCGCGATGCCGCCTGGGGCCCACTGCTGGCCGTGGGCCTGGGCGGGATCTGGAGCGAGGTGCTGACGGACGTGCAGATGCGCCCGCTGCCGCTGCGCGGCGAGGAGATCGCGGCCATGCTGCGCGCGTTGCGAGGCTTCGGCCTGCTGGCCGGTGCGCGCGGCCAGGAGCCGGCCGACCTGCATGGGCTGGTGCGTGCCATCGAAAGCATCGGTGATGCGGCGCTGGCGCTGCACCCCGCGGCGGCGGTGCTGCAGGTCAACGCGCTGCGTGTGGCCGGCCGCCAGATCGAGGCGCTAAACGGCCTCGTCACCTGGCCGAGCGACGGCGCCTGAGCCATGCGCCTGCAGCACATCCGGGTCGAGCGGGTGGACCGCATCGTGGTCATGACGCTGGGCCGGCCCGAGCTCCCGCACTGCGTGACCGCACGCATGGCGCAGGAGACGGGCGACGCCGACGAACCGAGCGCGGCTCACGCAGACCCGTGGGGCCGCTGTGCTGACCGGTGCCGGCGGGCGCGCCTGGTGCGCCGGGGCCGACCTGCAGCAGGTGCGGCGATGAACGCGCAGGCAAGGCCGCAGTGGGGCCTTGTCCACCAGGCGCTGCCGCTTGGCGAGGTGCTGCCGGCCGCCCTGGCCCTGGCCACGCGTAGCTGCGAAAACGCGGCGCTGGGCTCTCCGACCGCCGCCCGGCACATCGGCGCCGAGGCCTTGGCGCGGCTGCGCACCACCCGGGACGACACCGCAGGACCGCGCGCCTTGCAAAAGACGAGGACGCCGAGATGGCAGGCACGCTGAACCCCGCGGTCCCGGACCGCACTCCCATCCTGGTCGGCGTGGGCCAGGCGGTCGACCGGCTGGACGCGCCGGGCTACCGCGCGCTGTCGCCGTACGACCTGGCCGCGCAGGCCTGCGCCGAAGCCTGTGCGGACGCGCTGTCGCTGCAGGCCCTGCGCGCCGAGATCGACACCATCGCCAGCACGCGCACCTTCGACGCCTCGCGCCCGGTACCGCCGCCGTTCGGCATCTCCACCAACCACCCGCGCTCGATCGCCCGGCGGCTGGGCATGGGCCCGCAGCGCGCCATCCTGGAGCAGGTCGGCGGCGACAGCCCGCAGCGCCTGGTGAACGAGCTGTGCGCGCGCATCGCCGAGGGCGAGGTCGGCGTGGCCCTGGTCACCGGCTCGGAGGCGATCTCCACGGCGCGCCACATGCAGCAGCAGGGCACGCTGCTGAACTGGGCCGAGCAGGTCGCCGGCAGCCTGGACGACCGCGGCGCGGGCAGCAGCCTGCCGGCTGCGCAGCGCCGCCAGCGCCTGGTGGGCGCGCCCACGGTTTACGCGGTGCTGGAGAGCGCGCGCCGCGCGCGGCTGGGCCTGTCGCGCGCCGACTATGCGGCGCAGATGGGCGCGCTGTTCGCACCCTTCACCGGCGTGGCCGCGCGCAACCCCTATGCCTGCAGCGCGCAGCCGTCGCGCACGGCCGAAGAGCTGGTGACGGTCGGCCCGCGCAACCGCATGGTGGCCGACCCGTATCCGCTGCGGCTGGTCTCGCGCGACCAGGTCAACCAGGGCGCCGCGCTGCTGCTGACCTCGGTGGGCAACGCCCGGCGCCTGGGCATCGCGCGCGAGCGCTGGGTCTTCCTGCACGGCTGCAGCGCGCTGGCCGAGCGGCCGGTGCTGGAGCGCGCCGACCTGGGCACCTCGCCGGCCGCACGCATGGCCGTGCGGGCAGCGCTGGCGCAGGCCGGTGCCACGGTGCCGCAGATCGACCTTTTTGACTTCTACAGCTGCTTTCCGATCGCCGTGTCCAACGTGGCCTGTGACGCGCTGGGGCTGGCGGCCGACGATGCGCGCGGCCTCACCGTCACGGGCGGGCTGCCGTACTTCGGCGGGCCGGGCAACAGCTATTCGCTGCATGCCATCGCCGAGATGGCGCAACGCCTGCGCGCGCGGCCCGGCGCGCTGGGGCTGGTGGGGGCCAACGGCGGGCATTTGAGCAAGTACGCGGCCGGCGTCTACTCGACCACACCGCGCGCATGGCAAGCGCCCGACGATGCGCCGCTGCAGCAGCGCATCGATGCGGAACCGGCGCCGCCCTTTGCCGAGAAGGTAGCCGGCCCGGCGCGCATCGAAGGCTACACCGTGGTGCACCAGCAGGGCCAGCCGACGCACGCCATCGTCGTGGGCCGGCTGCTGCAGGGTGGGCAGCGCGTGCTGGCGACCACCGCCGTGGGTGACACGGCCACGCCGCAGGCCATGCACGACCTCGACCCGCTGGCGCGCCGTGTGCGCGTGCGCTGGCAGGACGGGCTGCAGATCTTCCAGCTCGACCCCCAGGGCTGCGCATGAAAACCTTGCCATAGCGCACGCTGGCGCGGGCCAGCGGTGCACTGCTGCAGCCTTCGCGGTGCTGGCAGATGCCGCAGCCGACGCGCTTCGGGCGCGCGCCGTCGCCTTCTGGCCCGCCGCCTCCGGCACCAGGCCGACGTCTGGTGGCCCTGGTCGCTGCCGCCGTGGGCCTCGGGCATCAGGATGCTCAATAGGATTTCGGCAGCCCCAGCACGCGCTCGGCGATGTGGCACAGCACCAGCTCGCGGCTGACCGGGGCGATGCGCGGCAGCATGGCCTCGCGCAGGTAGCGCTCCACGTGGTAATGCCTGGCGTAGCCGAAGCCGCCGTGCGTGCGCACCGCGCGGTCGCAGGCGCGGTAGCCGGCCTCGGCCGCCAGCACCTTGGCGGCATTCGCCTCGGGCCCGCAGGGCTGGCCGGCGTCGTACAGCTCGGCGGCGTGGAAGGCCATCAGGTTGGCCGCCTCCAGCTCGGCCCAGCTCTCGGCCAGCGGGTGCTGGATGGCCTGGTTCTGGCCGATGGGCCGGCCGAACACCACGCGCTCTTTGGCATAGGCCGTGGCCTTGGCCAGCGCGCGCCGGCCGATGCCGATGGCCTCGGCCGCCACCAGGATGCGCTCGGGGTTCATGCTGTCCAGGATGATGCGAAAGCCCTGGCCCTCCGCGCCGATGCGGTCGCGCGCGGGCACTTGCAGGTCGTTGATGAAGAGGGCGTTGGAGTCCACCGCCGCGCGGCCGTGCTTCTCGATCTCGCGCACCTCGATGTGGCGCCGGTCCAGGTCGGTGTAGAACAGCGTGATGCCGTCGGTGGGCCGCGCCGCGTCGTAGGGCGCGGTGCGCACCAGCAGCATGATCTTGTGGGCCTGCTGCGCGGTGCTGGTCCAGACCTTCTGGCCGTTGATGACGTAGCCGTCGCCGCTGCGCACCGCGCGCGTGGCGATCTGCGTGGTGTTCAGCCCGGCGTCGGGCTCGGTCACGCCGAAGGCCACCAGTTCCTCGCCGCGGCTCAATGGCGGCAGCAGCCGGCGCTTTTGCTCTTCGGTGCAGTGCTTGCTGATGGCATGCGGGCCGAAGATGTTGATGTGCACCGCCGAGCAGGCGGCCATGGTGCCGGCCGAGCTGGCGATGAGCTGCATCATCCAGGCCGCCTCGGTCACGCCCAGGCCGGCGCCGCCGTAGGCCTCGGGCAACGTGATGCCCAGCCAGCCGGCCTCGGCCACGGCGCGGTGGAACGCGTGCGGGAAGCGGTGCTCGCGGTCCGCGTGCAGCCAGTAGTCGTCGTCGAAGCGGTCGCACAACGCGGTGATGGCATCGCGGATCTGCGCCAGCTCGGGCGTGAGGGTGGGTTTGCTCATGGGCGCGCGGGTCCGGTGGGGATGCGGCAGATGCCGGCGGTGACCAGGCGGTCGATCTCGGCCTCGCCGTAGCCGGCCTCGCGCAGCAGCTCGGCGCTGTGCTCGCCCAGCTGCGGCGGCGGGCGGTAGTCCTGTGGCGGCGTGCCATGCCATTCGCTGGGCACGGCGGTCTCGCGGATCGTGCCCATGGTGGGATGCTCGACCTCCCGGAAGAAGCCGATGTCGGCCAAGTGCGGGTCGGCCAGCAGGCTGTCGAAGCTGTGCACCGGCGAGACCGGGATGTCGGCCGCAGTCAGCAGCGCGGCCCATTCGGCGGTGGTCTTCTCGCGCATCGCGCGGCCCACCAGCGCATAGAGCTCGTCGATGTGCGCGGTGCGCGTGGTCAGGTCGGCAAAGCGCGGGTCCTGGTCCATCAGGTGCTCCTGCCCGGTCATGGCCAGGAAGCTGCGCCAGTGGGCATCGGTGTACATGGCACAGGCGATGTGGCCGTCCCGCGTGGGGTAAGGCAGGCGCGAGGGCGCCAGCAGCCGCGGGTAGCCGTAGCCGCCGCGCGGCGGCACGAACTTGGCGCCGTACAGGTGATCGCCCAGGATGTAGGGCACCATGGTCTCGAACATCGGCACGTCCACGCGCTGGCCGCGGCCGGTCTTCTCGCGCGCATAGAGCGCCGCCGTGATCACCCCGAAGGCATACAGCCCCACCGAGCGGTCGGCGATGTTCAGCGGCACGAAGCGCGGCGTGCCGTCGCCGCTGGCCGCCAGCATGGCCGGCAGGCCGGTGGCGGCCTGGATCAGGTCGTCGAAGGCCGGCGCCGGCGCGTACCGGCCGCGCTGCGAGAAGCCGACCATGGACACATAGACGATGCGCGGGTTCACCGCCGCCACGTCCTCGTAGCTCAGGCCCAGCCGCGCCATGGCCTTGGGCCGCACGTTGCAGGTCAGCACGTCGGCGGTGGCGGCCAGCTTGAGGAAGGCGGCGCGGCCCTCCGGGTGCTTCAGGTCCAGCGCCAGGCTGCGCTTGTTGCGGTTCAGGCCCAGGAACAGTGGGCCCATCTGCTCCTCGCCGGCCGGGCCGATGCGGCGCACGTTGTCGCCCTCGGGCGTCTCCACCTTGACCACGTCGGCGCCCAGATCGGCCAGGGCCTGCGTGGCCGAGGGGCCCATGAGCACGGTGGTCAGGTCAATCACGCGCACGCCGGCCAGCGGGCCGCTTGCCGGCGCTGTCACGGGGCCACCTGCGCCGGACGGCCGGCGTCGATATCGGCCCGCCAGGCCGGCGGGATGCGACCCGGGTGCGCCGGCAGCACCTGCGCGAAGCTCTTGGCGCGCAGCAGCAGGAGTGGTTGGGATGGCACGTCGACTCTCCGATCATGTGACTACCGGACGCACGTCCTCTGAATAGTCCGATCGATCGTAGAAAGCCACCTGGCAGCGTCAAGCGACAGGATGTCGGTGTCTGACCGACTACACGCGATGCAGGTACTCGGAAATGTCGCGCTCCAGCCCATAGCGGTCGCCGCGGTAGGCGGTGTTGCTGTAGTAGACGACGCGGCCATCGGCGTCGCAGAACACGCGCTCGACGCGGGCCACCGGCATGGCCATGGCACAGCCCAGGCCCTCGGCCTCGGCGAAATCGGCCGCGGCCACGCGCACGCGCTCGCGTGCCAGGGTCACCGGCACCTTGGCGTACTTGACCAGCAGGCGCACCAGCTTGGAGCGGTTCTCTGCGCCTTTGGGAAAGCGCTTGTAGATGTCCTCGGCTACGTAGATGCCCGACAGGCCGTAGGGCTGGCCGCTGCTCTGGTCGAGCTTGCGCACCAACATGTAGGGGCCGGCCGAGCGGCCCAGGTCCCAGCGCGCAGGCGGCAGTTCATCCGTGCGTGTGTGCGACAGGATCTTCACGCCGTACTCCGGCGTCTGCACCCCCACGGCCGCGAAGGTGGGAAACAGCGGTGCGGCCTCGAGCTGGTCGCGCGAATAGGTGACGAAGGTGCGCCGCCCGCGCTGGCTGGACACCAGTCCCTCGGCGGCCAGGATCTGCAGCGCCTGGCGCACCGTGATGCGGCCCAGCCCGTACTGCGCGCATAGCTCGTCGATGCTGGGGATGTCCGAGTCCGGCGGCCATTCGCCACTGGCGATGTGGCCACGCAGCACGCTGGCCAGCTGCGCGTACAGCGTGGTGGGGCCCGCGGTGAACCGCGGGGTGCGCCGCGGCGCACGGGCGCCACCGGCGGCCGGGGCAGGGTGGATGGCGGTGGACGTGGGCATGGGCGCCTCGACTGTTGCGGGTGGGGTCAGGGCTACAGTCTATGGCCGCTCAAGGCTGGCGCAGCGGCACTGTGGCCACCACGCGGCCCGGGCCGACAGTGGTGCCGTGGGCCGTCTCGGACCACAGCGCGATCTCCACGCAGCCGGCATCGCCGTCGCGCCAGGTGCGCAGCACGCGCCCACGCACCACCACCGTCTGCCCCACGGTGCTGAACACCCGCATGCGAAAGCCGTTCAGTGCGCGCAGCGTGCCGGCCGGGCCGATCCAGGCGCGCACCGTTTTCTCCCACATGCCTTGTAGGAAGAAGTTGTTGGCGTACATCTCGGGCGCGCCGCTGGCCTGGGCGTAGGCGCTGTTGTGGTGCAGTGGATTGAAGTCGCGGTTGGCGCCGGCCGCCACGACCAGGCGGTGCACCGTCAGCGGGAAGGAATGCGGTGGCAGCAAGTCGCCGGCCGCGACGGCCTCCCAGCAGTCTGGCGGCGCGGCCGGTGGCTGCGGCGGTGTCGCCGGCTCCGCAGGCGCCGCGCTGGCCGCAGGCCGTTCGCCCGCCGGCCCCGGCTGCGGCGCGTAGTGGAACAGCCCGCGCCGGTGCCGCGCCACCACCTCGCCGTGCGCGTCGATGGTGTCCGACTCGAACACCAGGAAGGCGCCGCGCCCGACCGAGGTCTGCTTGGGCGTGCAGGACAGCAGGCGCCGGCCGCGCCGCCCCACGCGCTCGCCGGCCAGCACGGGGCGCAGGAAGTCGGTGTCCACATCGGTCACGAAATACTGCGTCGCCTCCCGCGGCAGCCCAGGCTGGCGCTGCAGGCCGTCGGCCAGCCATGGCGGCAGGGCGTCGCGCCCGGCCGTGGTCCACAACCGCTCGCCAGGGCGCCACAAGGCCGGCATGCAGAAGGTGGACAGGCTGGTGTAGGGCGCGGTCACGTCGGCAAAGCCATGGCGGCGCGCAAACGCGGCGTCGTGGTGCAGCGCGCAGTCGAACTCCAGCGGCTCCAGGTAGCGGCGGATCGCGCCGGCCTCGATGCGGTCGACGCCCATCACCGCCGTGGGCGAGAAGTCCTTGCCCACCATGCCCTGCAACGTGCCCCAGGCGCCGTCTTCTGCGTTGGCCATCCGCTGCCTCCTGAGGATCCGTCACAAGTTCTATTGACGGTACAACTATACATGACTACAGTGGTGGCAACCGTTTAGCCGGAGTGCCCGCGTGTCCCTGTCCGCCCCCACCTTGAATTCCAGCGACGGCGAGCTGCTGGTCGAGCGACGCGAGGCCGTGCTCTGGTTGACCCTCAACCGCCCCGAGCGGCGCAATGCCCTGACCGACGCGGTGCTGCTGCAGATGGCGCACGTCGTGCGCGAAGCCGGCACCGACCCGTCGCTGCGCGCCATCGTGCTGACCGGCGCGGGCGAGCAGGCCTTTTGCGCCGGTGCCGACCTGACGCCGGGCGACACCCCGTTCCAGAGCGATCCGGCCCGGCTGACGCTGCCGCTGGCCGACCTGGCGCGTGCCGTGCACGGCTGCCATGTGCCGCTGGTGGGCCGCATCAACGGGGTCTGCATGGCCGGCGGCATGGGCCTGTTCGGCTTATGCGACCTGGCGGTGGCAGCCGATCACGCGCGCTTCGGCCTGCCGGAGGTGCGCATCGGCCTGTTCCCGATGCAGGTCCTGACCATGCTGCGCGACCTGATCCCGCCGCGCCGGCTCAACGAGATGTGCATGACCGGCCGCCCGATCGACGCGCCCACCGCGCTGTCGCTGGGCCTGCTGAACCGGGTGGTGCCGGCCGCGGAACTGGATGCCGCGGTCGACATGCTGCTGGACGACCTGCTGGCGGCCTCGCCCATCGCGCTGCGCCGTGGCAAGTACGCCATGCGCGCGGTCCAGGGCATGGGCTTCCACCAGATGGTGGCCTTCACCGAATCGAACATCGGCGCGATGATCCAGACCCGCGACGCCCGCGAAGGCCTGGCGGCGTTCAACGAGCGCCGCCGGCCCAGTTGGGTCGGCTGCTGACAGAAGGAGACTACCGACCCATGCAACGCCGCGATGTCCTGCGCTGTGCCCTGGCCCTGGCCCCTTCGCTGGCCGGCGACGCCATGGCGGAACTGCCCGAGCGACCGATCCGCATCGTCGTGCCGTCCCCGCCGGGGCAGGGCGGCGACACGCTGTCGCGCCTGCTGGCCGCCAAGGTCACCGAGCAGAGCGGGCGCACCGTGATCGTGGAGAACCGCCCGGGCGGCGACATGATCATCGGCGCCACGCAGGTCGCTCAGGCCGCGCCGGACGGCACCACGCTGCTGTTCAGCGGCACCACCGTGTCGTCCGCGGCCGGGGCGCTGCACGCAAAGCTGCCATACGACCCGCTGGAGAGCTTCGCCCCGGTGGTCGGGGTGTCGCTGGTGGCCTATGTGCTGGCCGTGCGCAAGGACCTGCCGGTGTACAACGTGCCCGAGCTGATCGCGCTGGCGCGCAGCCGGCCCGGCCAGCTCAGTTTCGGCTCGGGCAACCAGTCCGGGCGCATGGCCGGCGAGCTGTTCAAGTCCATGGCCGGCATCGACCTACTGCACGTGCCCTACCAGGGCGTGGCCAAGGCGGCGCACGACCTGGCCGCCGGCCGCATCGACATGATGTTCAACGGCACCATGACCACCCGGCCCCTGGTCGACAGCGGGCAGGCCCGCGTGCTGGGCACCAGCGCGCGCAAGCGCGATCCGCTGTACCCGGACGCCGCGCCCATCGACGAGACGCTGCGGGGCTACTCGTTCTTCGCGTGGACCTCGCTGGTCGCGCCGCGCGGCACGCCGCAGCCGGTGGTGCAGGCCCTGAACACCCTGTTCACGGCCGCGCTGTCAGACCCGGCCATCCAGGCCCGGTTCGCCGAGGGCGGGCTGGTGCCCTGGCCGGTACCGCCGGCCGAGTTGGCGGCCAACGCGCGCGCCGACCTGGCGAAGTGGCGCCGGCTGGTGCAGCAGGCCGGCATCGTGCCCGGCGCGCCGTAGCACCTGTCCATCCGTACGCCAAGGGGTTGCGCGGCTGCAGGTCGGCCGCTTTTTTTGGGGACAGCATCCATGCAAACCTTCCAGCACATCGCGGCACCGCTGCGCCTGTTCCACGGCGAGGACGCGCTCGGCCGGCTCGGGCGCGAGCTGCAGCGCCTGGGCTGCACACGGCCTGTGGTGGTCTGCGGCGGCTCGCTGGCGCGCCAGCCCGGGCTGCTCGACCGCGTGCTCGCCGCCTGCGGTCCGCAACGCGCGGGCGTGTTCGACCAGGTGCGCGCGCACAGCCCGGTGCCCGATGTCCAGGCCGCGGCCGAGGCGATGCGCCGGCTGCGGGCCGATGCCGTCGTCGCCGTCGGCGGCGGCTCGGCCATCGTGACCGCGCGCGCCGCGAGCATCCTGCTGGCCGAGCAGCAGCCGGCCAGCCGGCTGTGCACCCGCACCGTCGACGGCCGACTGCACAGACCGCGGCTGCTTGCGGCCAAGCTGCCGCAGTTCGTGGTGCCCACCACGCCGAGCACCGCCGCCGTGCAGGCCGGCAGCACCGTGTTCGACCCGGTGCGCGGCGAGCGGCTGGCGCTGTTCGATCCCAAGACGCGCGCGCAGGCCGTTTTCGCCGACCCGCAGCTGCTGCTGTCGGCACCGCGTGCGCTGGCGATCAGTGCCAGCCTGAACACGCTGGCGATGGCGGTGGAGGCGCTGGTCTCGCCGGTCGGCGACGCGCTGGCGCATGCCGATCTGATGCAGTGCGTGCGCCTGCTGGCGCTGCACCTGCCGGCGATCGCGCGCGACGACGGGCCGGACATGCGCAGCGCGCTGCTGCTGGCCGCCGTGCTGTGTGGCCGTGGCGCCGAGCACAGCGCCTCGGGCCTGATATCGGTGCTGGGCCATGCCATCGGCGCGCGCCACGGCACCGAGAACGGCCTGGTCAACGCGGTGGTGCTGCCGCACGTGCTGCGCTTCGACGCCCAGGCCATCGCGCCGGGACTGGAGCGGCTGGCCGTGGCGCTGGCGCTGCCGGCACGCGCCGATCCGTTGCAGGCCGTCTGCGCCGTGCTGCAGGCCGTGCTGGAGCCGCTGGGCGTGCCGCAGCGACTGCGCGATCTGCCTGTGCCGCAGGACGCGTTCGCCGCCATCGCGCGGATGGCGCTCAAGGACTGGTGCATCCACGACAGCCCGCGGCCGGTGCGCCATGCGGAGCCGCTCGTGGAGCTGCTCGAGCAAGCCTGGTGAGCGCGCGAGCAAGCCTGCGCCTGCGCCCCACCTTTCATCGCTGGCCCGCAGCGCGGGCGACCGCAATACTCGCCGCCACCGTCCGCACCCCGCGAGCGGACAGTCGCAGGCACGCAGCGCGACCCACTGTGCGCCGCAGGACGGACCCCATGAATTTCGAGATCTCGGACGACGCCCGCGCCATCGGCGAGGAGGCGCGCACGCTGCTGCAGCGCCGGCAGGCCCGCGCCGCCGCCCGCCAGCTGCTGGACTGTGGCGGCCACGACCAGGCGCTGTGGCAGACCATGGGCGAGCTGGGCTGGCTGGGCGTGAACATCGGCACCGACGATGGCGGAGCGCAGGCCGGCGTCGAGGCGCTGTGCATGCTCGCGCAGGAGCTGGGCCATGCGCTGGCGGCCGTGCCCTTCGCGTCCACCGTCTACCTGTTCGCCGACGCCGTGGCCCAGCTGGGAACGCCGCAGCAGCGCAGCGAGCAACTCTCGGCCGTGGCCGCGGGCCGCCTGGTCGGCACGCTGGCGCTGGCCGAGGGCCTCGGCGAAACGCATGCCGACACACTGGCCTGCCGCGTGCGGGGTGGCCGCCTCAGCGGCCGCAAATGGCCCGTGGTCGACGGCCTGGCCGCGCAAAGGGCCGTGGTCGTCGCATGGGACCACGATGCCGGCGGCGAGGCAGCGCTGTTCCTGGTGCGGCTGGACCACCCTGGCGTGCAGCGCGCCGCGCTGGCCGGCATCGACCCCTCGCGCGAACTGGCGCAGCTGGTGTTCGACCGTGCCCCGGCCGAACGCCTGGGCACGCAGCCGCACGGCCCCGCTGCGCTGGAGCGCATGCTCGCCCGCGCCGCCGTGCCCATGGCCTTCGAGCAGATCGGCGGCGCCCAGGCCTGCCTGGACATGGCGGTCGCGTACGCGAAGACGCGCTACGCCTTCGGCCGGCCGATCGGCTCGTTCCAGGCCATCAAGCACAAGCTGGCCGACGTCTACATCGCGCTGGAATTGGCGCGCTCCAACGCCTACTTCGCGGCCTGGGCGCTGGCCCACGATGCGCCCGAGCTGCCCCAGGCGGCCGCCGCCGCGCGCATCAGCGCCAGCGAGGCCTACCTGCTCGCGGCCAAGGAGAACATCCAGACCCACGGCGGCCTGGGCGTGACCTGGGAGGCCGACTGCCACCTGTACCTGCGCCGTGGCCGCCACCTGGGCCTGGCCCTGGGCGGCCTGGGTGCCTGGAAAGACCGGCTGGCGCAGCAGCTCGCCAAAACCGCCCCACAGCGCAAGAACTGACATGACCCCACCCCCACGCTTGCCCGCTGTGCGCGGCCCGCTGCCCCACGAGGGGACGCGTCAATGCCTTCGGGCGGCCGAGCTTCATTGACATGGATTTCGACGACACCCCCGCCGAGGCCGCCTTCCGTGCCCAGGCCCGCGCCTTCCTGCAGGCGCATGCGCCGCACGACCGGAACGGCGGCACCGGCCGCCACACCCGCGCCTGTGCCACCGAGGAGATGACCGCCCGCGCCCGCGAGTGGCAGGCGGTGAAGGCCGCGCACGGCTTCGCTGCACTGGCCTGGCCGCGCCGCTGGGGCGGGCGCGAGGCGAGCGCTATCGAGCAGGTCATCTACCTGGACGAGGAGGCCCGCCACGACGTGCCGCATGGCGTGTACGACGTGACCGTGGGCATGTGCATCCCGACGCTGCTGGCCTACGGCAGCGAGGCGCAGCTGGCGCGCCATGTGCCGCCCGCGCTGCGCGGCGAGGAGATGTGGTGCCAGCTGTTCTCCGAACCCGGCGCCGGCTCCGACGTGGCCGGCCTGCGCACCCGCGCGCGGCGCGACGGCGACGGCTGGCGCGTGGACGGCCACAAGATCTGGACCTCGCGCGCGCACCTGGCCCGATTCGGCCTGCTGATCGCGCGCACCGACCCCGACGTGCCCAAGCAGGCCGGCCTCACGGCCTTCTTCATCGACATGCAGTCGCCCGGCGTCCTGGTGCGGCCCATCCAGCAGGCCAGCGGCGATCGCAGCTTCGGCGAGGTGTTCCTCAGCGACGTGCGGGTGCCCGACAGCCAGCGCTTGGGCGCCGTGGGCGGCGGCTGGGGCGTCACGCTGACCGCGCTGTCGCACGCGCGGCTGGCCGTGAGCAATGTGTTCCGCCCCGACGTCGGCGACCTGCGCACGCTGTGCACCGCCACGAGCGGCGCCAATGGCCGCAAATTGCTGGCCGACCCGGCCGCACGCCGCCGCCTTGCCGAGCTGCACGTGCGCACCGAGGGCGTGCGCCACACGCGCAAGCGCGTCATGACCGCGCTGTCGCGCGGCCAGGCGCCAGGCCCCGAGGCCGACGTGTGCAAGGCCGTCACGCCGCAGCTGCTGCAAGACAGCGTGGACTTCGTGCTCGACCTGCTGGGCGCGGGCGGCGCCGTCATGGACGCGTCGCTGGCGCCCGAGTCAGGCTGGCTGCAGCAGGCCTTCCTGGATGCGCCGAGCAAGCGCGTAGGCGGCGGCACCGACGAGATCGTGCGCAACGTCATCGCCGAGCGCGTGCTGGGCCTGCCGGGCGACATGCAGGCGGACCAGGACATCCCGTTCTCCAGGATTCCGACCATGGCGCAGCGCTGACGCGGCCCCCTGCCCCTGTCCCGCCCCCTCGCGCCCCTGCCCCAACCCCGGCAGGAGCTTGCGCTGCGCCTGGGGGTTGATAGTTCTAAAGGACCATGTATAGTCTTTCTCACCCGGCCCACAGGATACAAGCCATGAGAAGACACATGCCGCCCCTGAACCATCTGCGCGCATTCGAGGCCGCCGTGCGGCATGAAAGCTTCACGCGCGCGGCCAACGAGCTGCACGTGACGCAGGGGGCCGTCAGCCGGCACATCAGGCACCTGGAGGAGTACCTCGGCTTCGGCCTGTTCGAGCGTTTCAACAACAACCTGGTCGTGGCGCCCGAGGCGCGGCGCTTTTGTGAATCGCTGACGCGCGCCTTCAACGAGATCGACCGTGCCAGCCAGGTGCTGCGCCACGCGCGCCAGCGCAGCGTGATCAAGGTGCACGGCGACACCAACTTCATGCTGCGCTGGCTGATCCCGCGCCTGCCCGGCTTCCAGGCGGTGCAGCCGCGCATCGAGGTGCAGCTCTCGTCCAGCCGCGAGGCGGTCGACTTCGGCCATGACGGCGTGGATGCGGCCATCCGCTTCGGCCGCGGGCAGTGGCCCGGCTGCCATGCCGACGCGCTGTTCCCGATGGAGATGGTGCCGGTCTGCACGCCCGCGCTGGCCGAACGGCTGGCGCTGGCCGAGCCGCAGGACATCCTACGGGCCACGCTATACCACGCCTATGCGCGGCGCGAGGAATGGCCGCGCTGGTTCCGCCTGGTCAGCGAACAGCCTTTCGAGCCCGCCGCCGAGGCCTATCTGGAGGACGCCACCGTGGTGCTGCAATGCGTGCTGGCCGGCATGGGCATCGGCCTCACGCACCGGCACTATGTGCTCGACGAGCTGCAGGCCGCTCGCCTGGTGATCCCCTTCGACGTGCCGCTGCGCAACCGCTCGGCCTTCTACTTCGTGTGCCCCGAGCAGACCCGGCACAACCCCGCGGTGGCCGCCTTCCGCGAGTGGCTGGTGCAGGCCGCGCAGCAGTGCGACAGCGGGCACACCTCCCAGGGCCAGGTGCTGCCGCGCATGAGCCTGGTGCAGGGGGCGCAGGAAGCGGGGAACGATGCGGGAGAGTCGGAGTGGGTGGCGTGCGCGGCGTGAGCCGCCGCGCGTCAGTGGTTCAGTTCCAGCACCGTCACGTGGTTGTCGGCCAGCGGCCAGCTGCGTCCGACGACACGCTCGCCGTTGAATTCGGCCACCAGCGGGCGCGGCGGCCCGGCGGGCTTGGTGCGCGACACCGCGACACCTGCGCCCGGCAGCGCGCCCGGCGGTGGTGACTGGCCGTCGAAGGCCATCGTGTCGCGCCCTGGATCCAGGTAGCCGCGTGGGCGCGTCATCACGGCCAGCGCAGGCGCGGCCCTGTCGGCCTCGGGCACGCGCTCGGGCCGCACATGGAGCACCTGGGTCGAGCGCGGGAACGGGCTGCGGTAGAAGTGCGTGGTGGCGTAGCCGGGCGCGCTGACCACGAACTCGTGGCGCGCTTGCGGATCGGTCACCAGGGGACCCCACTCCCCTGCCGCGGGCACCACTGCGGTGTAGAGAGCCGGCCCGAGACGCTCACCCGTGCGGGGGTCGACGGTGAAGACCTCGATGCGCGCCCCTGCCAGGCCGATGTTGGTGCCCGCCCCGCTCACCTTGCCGGACAAGGACACGCGCGGCTCGGGGGCGATCGCGCTGCGTGCCGGCGCCACCCCGGTGATGAAGCGGTGCGCCGCCTCGAATGCAGCAGGGGAGAACGAAGTCTCGCGGTGGTCGATGCGCGGGATCACGACGTTGGTGGCGCCTTTCAGCTGCGGGCCGGCGGCCGTGACGCCGGTGGCCACGCCGCGCTTGCCGATCCACAGGCCATCGGGCTGGGCGAACTTGTCGTTGCCGTCCGAGCGCACCGTCATCCAGCGCACCGGGCCGGTGACCTCGTCGCCGGCCGCGTTTTTGGGCGCATTCAGCGCGCTGAGAAAGGGGCCGTGGCCCGCGAACTCGCTGCGGTCGGACAGGCCCTCGATCGGCACCGCCCAGACACCGTGGTTGGGCGTACCACCCAGGATGGCGTGCGAGACCGTCTTGTCGCCGCCGCCATGGGCGATGTAGTTGCGGATGGCGTTGCCGCCGCGCGAATTGCCCATCAGCACGACCTGGCGCGCGCCGGTGCGGGCCAGCACCTTGTCGACCTCGGCGCGCAGGTAGTCCCGGTGCTCGGCGGCGGACGAGCGGCCGGGCTGTTCGCGCGTGTCATCGTCGCGCGCGGTGGGCAGCGGCATGTCGATGGCGTGCAGCCGCTCGCGCGGCCAGCCGTTGGACTCGAAGCGCCACATGGTCGTCAACCACACCGCGGCGCTGTCGCCGTTGCCGTGCACGAAGACGATTGGGGGGCGTGCGTCGGCACCGTCGGGGCTGGGGGCGGTGGCGCAAGACGACAGCAGCAGCACGGCCGCGGCCAGCACGAGGCGCCGGGTCAGATGGGTCATGGAATCTCCAGGAACGCGAGAAGCGGGCAACGGGACTTCAGTAACCCGGCGAGGATACGCTGCCGAGGCCCTTGCCCACCAGCAAGCGCGTGATGCCGGCGCGCCCGCCCGCGCTGCCCGAAACGCGCGCCTGCAGTCGGAACGGTGTATCGCGGCGGTCGTCTTGAACCTGGCGGCCGACGGATCGGCGGGCCTCGGCAGGAGCGCCATCCATGCCTGCGGACAGCGCAATATCTTCGCTGCCACATCGTCGGCGCTGCGCTGAAAAAACGTCGGTGGCCCGCCGTGCGGCCTCGCGGCATGCTCCGTCGCACCATCGCAACCACCGCGGGGCGCGCACTGTCATGTACCACTCCGTCTCAACCCAGCCGGGCAGCGGCAACCAGGCACGACACCAGGCTGCGCTGGACGCCGGCCACTTCCTGATCAAGCGCTGCGGCGGCTGCAGCCGGCACGTGTACTTCCCGCGCGAGCTGTGCCCACACTGCGGCAGCGCTGAACTGGAACTGGTCGCGCC
This sequence comes from Pseudorhodoferax sp. Leaf267, assembly GCF_001422405.1. Lineage (GTDB taxonomy): Bacteria > Pseudomonadota > Gammaproteobacteria > Burkholderiales > Burkholderiaceae_C > Pseudorhodoferax. The sequence goes on along the minus strand of NZ_LMMV01000022.1, from coordinate 202,795 downwards.
GGCCGGCACCGGCACCGTCTATGCGGCCAGGACCGTACGCCGCAAGGCCGAGGCCGGCGGCGACTTCAATATCTCGCTGGTGGACCTGGACGAAGGCGTGCGACTGATGAGCCGCGTGGAAGGCCCGACCGACACGGTTCGCATCGGCCAGCGCGTGCGTGCCCGCGTGCAGCGCACCACCGGCCAACCGGCGGTCGTGGTGTTCGACCGCGTCCAGGAGGACTGAGCAGCGTTGTCCAGGCCCAGGCAAGAAAAAGCCGCCCGAAGGCGGCTCGATCGTGGTGCGGTCAGCCGATGGCTCAGACTTCGCCGCCACCCAGTTGACCGTGGCGCACGGCGTAGACGGCTTCGGCGCGGACGGCCGCGCGCGTCAGGTTGCTCTTGGCCGAAGCGACCGCGCCCATGTCTGCGCCTTCGCCCGTGGTTTCCAGCGTGTCGGTGCGGATGGCTTGCAGCACCTCGTTGCGCACGGCTTCGCGGGTCAGGCCGCCCGTCGATGCGACAGGCGCAGGGGGTACATAACCGACTTCACCGCTGATGTTGTCGCCGGCAAAGCTGGGGGCGGCGATGAAGCCGACGGCGGCGACGAGGACGGTGGCAAAAAATTGGGTCTTCATGATGGTTCCTTCAGGTCTGGTGACTCGATCGGCGGGGCCGGACACCATGTCCACCCCGTCTCGATGAGCCGTGTTCGGTGCGTCTCATCGATGGGTTGAACTGTAGGTTCCGAGCGCCGAAAGAAAAACCGCCTGCGCGGCAATGCATCGTTTCCAGCAGAGCAACAACGCGCACGACCTACGCCCCCGAAGGGACGCTGCGAAGACCCTTGCAGCGCCGTCTTACTCGGCAGCCTCCACCCGGTCGTCGGTGGTGGTGCTGCGGCTGCCCTTCAGGTGCAGTTCCACGTCGCTGGACCGGTCGCCCACTTTCGCGACCGCCTCCCGGATCTGGTCCGGGCTGACGTCCAGCCGCTTCGCCCAGGTGCCCACGGCTTCGTCCGAGCCCGTGTCGATGCGGTCGGCACCCGTTGCGTTCGGTGCCAGGTTGATGTCTTCATTGCCCATGGTGTGCTCCTTTGAGTTGGTGCATTCATGGTGGCCCGCGCATCGGGCGCGGCGTGTCAGCCTGTGCCACCTGATGGCGTGGGCCAGCCGTCTCTGATGGCTGTGCCTATTTGCCGGGCACTGCGTCGCAAGCCGCGCCAGGCAACGATCTGCGGAGATCGCCCCGCACTTGTCCACAAGCTTGCCCACGGCGGCGAGGGACAACTTCACGCGACAAACGCACAACGAAAAGGGCTTGCAATCAACAATTGGAACAAGCCGGCGCAATCAGCCACGCACGCTCGCGGCCCGCACGGCCGACGCGGCAGCCGCGACGCCGGCCGCACTGTCGGCCACCAGGCCCAGCCGCCGCTCCAGCCAGGGCAGCAGACGTTCGGGCTCCTCGATCCAGACCATGGGCGCAGGCCCGAGCGTGTCGGATGCCACCGCGTCCGAGGCCACGGCAGAGCCAGGCTCCAGCAGGCGATCGACCGCCGTGGCGGCCTGCAGCAGCAAGGCCCTGGCCGCCTCGGGCTCCAGGCGGTCGCGCCGGCGCTCCAGCAAGGTGCGCACGGCCGCCAACTGGGCCAGCAGCACATGGCAGCGCGTGAGCAGCGTGGCCATGGCTGGCAGCGCGATCTGCACGCGCGCGGGCTCGGCGCGGCTGCGCTGCGCACTGGCGGCGATGCCGCCAATGGCCTCGTAGAACTCGCGGCGCGCCAGGCGCAGCGGCACGTCGGCCTGGCCGGGCTCGGGCCAGTGCAGCGTCTCGTGCACCAGCGCGCGTGCCGCCGTGCGCACGCGGTCGACCAGGCGCACCAGGCCGCGCCGCTCCCAGGCGGGCAACACATAGCAAAAGCCCCAGGCCAGCAGCGCGCCGAGCAATGTGTCGGCCAGGCGCTCACCGATGTTGAAGCCGCCGGCCGGGTGTGCCATGTGGGCCTGTAGCAGCGCCATCACGGTGGCGGCAGTGGCAGTGACGAGGTAGCGCACGTTGACGAACGCGTGGGCGATGCCGACCGCCAGCAGGAAGACGATGCCCGACAGCCAGTACTGCTGCAGCGAGGCGAACAGCAGCACCAGCATGCAGCCCAGCACCGTGCCGGCCACGCGCGCATCGCGGCGCGACAGGGTCTGGTCCAGGTTGCCGCGCAGCACCACGGCCACGCTGAGCACCAGCCAGTGCGGGTGCGAGGTCCAGGGCAGCGCCAGGGCCAGGAAATAGGCCGTGCCGAGCGCCACGGCGCTGCGCAAGGCGTGGCGCAGGATGGGCGAGCCCAGGCGCAGGTGCGGGCGCAGCGCGGCCAGCGGCCAGCCCTGCGGCGACACGAAGAACTGCAACTCGGCCGGTCGCAGCACGGCCGGTGCGGCGTGGTGCTGCAAGGTCGCCAGCATGCGGGCCAGGTCGTCGCTCAGGTGGCGCGCGCGGTCGCGCAGCGCACCGGCCAGCGCGCGGCGGCGCGGGTCGGCCGCAAAGCCTTCGATGGAGGCGTCCAGCGCATCGGGCACCGTGGCGCCGCCGGGCACGCGCGCAAGCGGCACGTCCAGCTGCACGGCCAGGGCCACACGGTCCAGCATGGCAGCGGTGCCGTCGATGCGGCCTGCCAGCGCAATGCGCAAGCGCTCGGCCGCGGCGTCGCCACCCAGCAGGTCCAGGTCGAGCTCGCTGCCGAGCAGGATGTCGCGCAGGTCGATGGCGTGCAGCAGCAAGGCGATCTGGCGTGCGCCGTGGGGGGCATCCGCGGCGACGAACAACATGTCGCGAGCGCCCTGCAGACGCTCGTCGAGCGCCACCTGCCGCTGCATCCAGTCCTGCAGCGGCAACGCGCCCTGCGCTTCGCGTGGCTCCAGCGCCAGCATGCGCGCCCGCGAGCGGAACAGCTCGGCGGTGGCATGCAGCACCCCGGCCAGGGCCAGCGCGCGGTAGCGCGGCTGCAGCCAGCGCGCCACCAGCAGCGCCCAGGCCAGGTACAGCGCGCCACCCAGGGCCGTCCAGGCCGCATGCACCGCCTGCGTCTGCCAGTCGGCGGGCGGCGGTGCGGCCATCGTGAACACCACGGCCAGTATGGGCACGAACGAGATCGGGCCGGCACGCACGCCCCAGGCCAGCAACATGCTGGCGCAGAACGACATGGCCACCAGCAGCACGCCCAGCGCCAACGGATGCGCGCGCAGCAGCGTGACCAGGATGCTGGCCATCAGTCCGACGGCCGCGCCCAGGGCCACGCGCGGGCCGGTGCGGTGGGGCGGATTGGGCGTGTCCGCCAGGCTGGCGAAGATCGCGCCGCCGGCGGCCAGCAGCGCGGCCGGGGTGCCGCCGGCCGCACCGGCCAGCAGCTGCACCAGCAACACGCCGAGCGCCACGCCGATGCCGTTCAGCACATGGGCCGGCAGATGCCAGGGCCAGCGCCGGATGTCGCGGAGGGCTTGCGTCAAAGTGGTGGACTCCTGGGCGCGAAAAGCGGCGATCTTAGAGGGCCAACCGGCAGGCCCGGCCCTGGCACTTAAAATCGCCCGCCCAGCCTCTGGATGAACACCATGAACCGCTGCCTTCCCGTACTCGCCACCGCCCTGCTGGCCCTGTCCACCGCACAGGCGCAGGTGCGCGAATTTCCGCCGGCCGCCTTGCGTGGCGTGTTGCAGGTCACCCAGCCACCCGAGGTGCTGCTGGACGGCAACGCCGACCGGCTGTCGCCCGGCGCACGCATCCTCGGGCCGCGCAACGAACTGGTGCTGTCGGCCAGCATCGCCGGTGAGCGCCTGGTCGTGAACTACGAGCGCGAACCCAACGGCATGGTCCACCGGGTCTGGCTGCTCAACCAGCAGGAGGCTGCGCTCAAGCGCCCCGGCGCCACGCGCGAGCGCAACTTCATCTTCGCGTCCGAAGAAGACACCCGCCCCAAGGACGACGGCAAGACGCCGTTCCACCTGCTGCCCAAGTACGGGCAGTAGGCATTGCTCCTCCAGCTCCGGCGGCATTCCTGCCGGCGCCCCCTTTCCCCCGCGAGACCGCCATGACGAAAAAAGTCTTCATCAAAACCTTCGGCTGCCAGATGAACGAGTACGACTCGGACAAGATGGCCGACGTGCTGCACGCCGCCCAGGGCTACGAGCCCACGCAGGACGTCGACGAAGCCGACCTGATCCTGTTCAACACCTGCTCGGTGCGCGAGAAGGCGCAGGAGAAGGTGTTCTCCGACCTGGGCCGCGTGAAGCATCTCAAGAAGAAGGGCGTGCAGATCGGCGTGGGCGGCTGCGTGGCCAGCCAGGAGGGCGAGGCCATCATCGCGCGCGCGCCCTATGTGGACGTGGTGTTCGGCCCGCAGACGCTGCACCGCCTGCCCGAGATGCTCAACGCGCGGGCCCGCCAGAACAGGCCGCAGGTGGACATCAGCTTCCCCGAGATCGAGAAGTTTGACCACCTGCCGCCCGCGCGCGTGGAAGGTGCGACGGCCTTCGTCTCCATCATGGAAGGCTGCTCCAAGTACTGCAGCTACTGCGTCGTGCCCTACACGCGCGGCGAGGAGGTATCGCGCCCGTTCGAGGACGTGCTGGTCGAGATCGCCGGGCTGGCCGACCAGGGCGTGAAGGAGGTCACGCTGCTGGGCCAGAACGTCAACGCCTACCGGGGCCGTGTGGGCGCGCCTGCCAAGGGCAACGACGCCATCGCCGACTTCGCCACGCTGATCGAGACCGTGGCCGAGATCCCCGGCATCGAGCGCATCCGCTACACCACCAGCCACCCCAACGAGTTCACGCAGCCGCTGATCGAGGCCTACGCGCGCGTGCCCAAGCTCGTGAGCCACCTGCACCTGCCCGTGCAGCACGGCTCGGACCGCATCCTGATGGCCATGAAGCGCGGCTACACGGCCATGGAATACAAGTCGACCGTGCGCAAGCTGCGTGCGATCCGCCCCGACATGGCGATGAGCAGCGACTTTATCGTCGGCTTCCCGGGCGAGACCGAGGACGATTTCAACAAGATGATGAAGCTCATCGACGACATCGGCTTCGACAACAGCTTCTCGTTCATCTTCAGCCCGCGCCCCGGCACGCCGGCCGCCAACCTGGCCGACGACACGCCGCACGACGTGAAGTTGAAGCGCCTGCAGCACCTGCAGGGCGTGATCGACGCCAACGTGCGCGCCATCGCCGCGCGCCGCGTGGGCACGGTGCAGCGCATCCTGGTGGAGGGGCCGGCCAAGCGCAGCTACGGCGAGGTGCCGGAGCTCATGGGCCGCACCGAGTGCAACCGCGTGGTGAACTTCCCGGCGCCCGCGCGGCTGGTGGGCCAGATGATCGACGTGCGCGTGACGGCGGCGAACAGCTATTCGCTGCGGGGCGAGGTCTGCACGCAGGACCACCCGGCACTCGCGTGAGGCTGCCCCGCGGTTCCTTCCGGCAACTGCTGCTGCTGGCGTTCCTGCTGATCGCCGTGCTGCTGGGCGGCGTGGCGCTGCGCGCAGTGTTCACCTTCGACGGGCTGATGGCGCGCAGCCTGGGCTTCTCGGCCCGCACGCTGCAACTGAACGGCGCGGCGCAGGCGCTGTCCGAGCGCAGCGCGACCATGGAACGCGCGGCGCGCCAGTCGCTGATCCTGAACGACAGCCCGCTGCGCCGCAGCTTTGTCGACGCCGCGCGCCAGGCGCGCGAGATCGTGGCCGACCTGCAGCCCGCCGACCTGCCGCCGCCGCTGGCCGCCCGCTGGCGCAACCAGTTGGAGACCATCGACCGGCTCATGGAAGGCGCGCCCGACACGGCGCTGGAGCGCGAACGCAACATCGCCGGCGAATTCCGCGAGCTGGACGCCTTGAACGTGGTGATCGCCCAGCAGATGCAGGCCGCCATCGAGAAGCGCCGCCAGGCGCTCAACACCGAGCTGGACGCCAGCCGCGCGCAGATCACGCGGCAGGTGATCGGCATGCTGGTGCTGGCGCTGCTGCTGGCTGTGGCGCTGGGCATCTGGCTGGCGCGGCCGTTCAAGCGCGTGGAGCGTGCCATCGTCGGCCTGGGCGAGAACCGGCTGGACCAGCCGATCGAGATCCAGGGGCCCTCCGACGTGCACCGCATCGGCCAGCAGCTGGACTGGTTGCGGCTGCGCCTGAGCGAGCTGGACGCGGACAAGGCCCGCTTCCTGCGCCACATCTCGCATGAGCTCAAAACCCCGCTGGCGGCACTGCGCGAGGGCGTCTCGCTGCTCGAGGAAGGCGTGGCCGGCGAACTCAACGACAACCAGCGCGAGATCGCCTCCATCCTGCGCCAGAACACGGTGCAACTGCAGAGCCAGATCGAGGCGCTGTTGCGCTTCAACGCCGCCGCGTTCGAGGCGCGCCAACTGCAGCGCGAGCGCGTGGACCTGCTGCAGCTCATCGAGGCCCAGGTCGATGCGCAGCGCCTGCAGTGGCGGGCCAACCAGCTCGTGGTGCAGGTCGAAGGCGAGCCTGTCACCGCGCGCGTGGACCCAGCCAAGATCGGCACGGCGCTGGCCAACCTGCTGTCCAACGCGATCCGCTTCTCGCCACCGGGCGGGCGCATCGTGCTGCGGCTGCAGCGGCTGCACCACCTGGTGCTGATCGATGTGATCGACGCCGGCCCGGGCGTGGCCGATGCCGACCGCGACCGCGTGTTCGAGCCGTTCTACCGCGGCCAGCGCCAGCCCGAAGGTGCTGTCAAGGGCACCGGCATCGGGCTTTCCATCGTGCACGAATACATCGCCGCGCATGGTGGCAAGATGACGCTGTTGGCCGGCGGCCCCGGCGCCCACTTTCGGATCGAATTACCCCATGTGCCCTGAACCACGCGCGTCCCGCGCGTTCCCTGCACTGTTGCCCGTGCTGGCAGCCGCTGCGCTGCTGAGCGCCTGTGCGCTGCCCGCGCCGCCGGCCCCCGCGCCCAGGCCTGCGGCCCCTGTGCCGCTGGCGCCGCCCCCACCGCCACCGCCCGTGGTGGAGCCTGCGCCACCGCCCCCGCAGGCCGCCGTGGCCATGCCCGTGCAGGGCGGCCTGCCCGGCGCCGTCGTGCCCGACAGCCGCAGCGCGAGCGTGGCCCTGCTGGCCCAGGCCGACCGGCTGCGGCGCATGCCGCCACAGGAGCTGGCGCAGGAGCTGGCGCGCCTGTCCGAGATGCCCGAGGCGCAGCGCCAGCCCGGCGACGACCTGCAGCTGGCGCTGGCGCTGGGGCAGACGCGCGTGCCGGCCGATCTGGCGCGCGCCCAGGGCCTGCTGCAGCGTGTGCTGGCCAACCCGCGCGACGACGCCCGCGGCCTGCACCCGCTGGCGGCATTGCTGCTGGCGCGCTACACCGAGCAGCGCCGTGTGGAAGACCTGCTGGACAAGCAGACCCAGCAGGTCAAGGAGCAGCAGCGCCGCATCGAGCAACTCAACGAACGGCTGGAAGCCGTACGGGCCATCGAGCGCAGCCTGACGGCGCGCCCGGCGCCGCCCAACGGCCAGCCGCGCGCCACCCAACCCTGAACTGGCCATGCCCAACGCCCCCACCTCCACTGCGCCACGGGCCCACATCCTGGTCGTCGACGACGACGCCGACATGCTGCGCCTGCTGTCGATGCGGCTCACCGCCGCCGGCTACCGGGTCAGCGCCGTGGGCTCGGCAGAGGCTGCGCTGAACCAGCTGGACATCGAGCAGCCGCAGCTGGTGCTGTCCGACGTGCAGCTGCCGGGCCGCGACGGCCTGGCGCTGTTCGACCTGGTCCGCGCCCGGCACCCGGCCCTGCCCGTGATCCTGCTGACCGCCCACGGCACGATTCCCGACGCGGTGGAGGCCACGGCGCGCGGCGTGTTCACCTACCTGACCAAGCCCTTCGACGGCAAGGCCCTGCTGGACAAGATCGCCCAGGCGCTGTCGCTCTCGGCCCCTGCGGCGCCGGTGCCCAAGGGCGGCACGGACGAGAGTTGGCGCGACGAGATCGTCAGCCGCTCGGGCCGCATGGCCGAGGTGCTGGCCGAGGCGCAGATGGTGGCCCAGTCCGACGCCAGCGTGCTGATGCTGGGCGACAGCGGCACCGGCAAGGAACTGCTGGCCCGCGCCATCCACCGCGCCAGCGCGCGTGCCAAGAAGCCCTTCGTGGCCGTCAATTGCGGCGCGATTCCCGAGGCGCTGCTCGAGTCCGAGCTGTTCGGCCACATGCGCGGCGCCTTCACCGATGCCGTGACCAACCACAAGGGCCTGTTCCAGGCCGCCGACGGCGGCACCTTGCTGCTGGACGAAATCGGCGACATGCCGCCGGCGCTGCAGGTCAAGCTGCTGCGCGTGCTGCAGGAGCGCGCCGTGCGGCCGCTGGGCTCCAGCCAGTCGATCCCGGTGGACGTGCGCATCCTGTCGGCCACGCACCGCGACCTGGAGGTGGCCATGGCCGCCGGCCAGTTCCGCGAAGACCTGTATTACCGGCTGAACGTGGTCACGCTGACCCTGCCCGAGCTCGGCGAGCGGCGCGAGGACATCCCGCTGCTGGCCCAGCATTTCCTGCAACGGCTGGCGGCCAAGTACGGCAAGCGCCTGTCGGGCTTCGCGCCCGAGGCCCTGAAGGCCCTGACCACAGCCGCCTGGCCCGGCAACGTGCGGCAGTTGCACAACGTGGTGGAACAGGTCTGCGCGCTGTCCACGACGCCGCTGATCCCGCTGGCGCTGGTGCAGCGCGCGCTGCGCACGCCGGCCATCGAGGTGTTGCCGTACGCCGAGGCCAAGCGCAAGTTCGAGCGCGAGTACCTGATCGGGCTGCTGAAGCTCACGGACGGCAACGCGGCCGACGCCGCGCGCCTGGCCGACCGCAACCGCACCGAGTTCTACCGGCTCATGCAGAAGCACGAGCTGACGCCTGGGCTGTTCAAAGGTGAGTCAGGAAGTAATTCTGCAGAGCCCGTCGCTGAACCGCGACAGGGCTAAGTCATTGATTTAGAAAGGAACGGGCTGGCAGCCGTGCCCTCCTGTCGCTGTTCAGCGACAAATACCGGGGTTTTGGGGGCCGTTTCGCGGCCAAGCCGCCACGGCGCCGCAAAAATCGGCGCAACTTGTTGATTCATATAGTCTTTTCAGCCTGGCATGGGGTTTGCACTAGCAAGTGCATATGAGCACCGTCTCTCCCTCCTCATCCAACCCTGAAGACTCCATGAACCAGCAACATTTCGCCCGCGTCGGCCGGCAGATCGCAGGACGCTCGTGGGACCAGCAGCGCAGCGCGCTGCGTGAAGAACGCCACCCCAATGCGGTCACCGCGCCGCCCCTGAACCGTGGCTCCATGACGCCCCGCCCCTGGCGCGGCTTCTGGAACAGCCTGGGCACGGCCGCACTGATGGCCATCCCCGGCATGCGTCCGGCCGCGCCGCGCCAGGCCGCCGAGGCCACCGAGGCCTGGCAGCAGGCCGCCAGCCGGCGCCGCATGGTGCTGATGCTGATCGTGTTGCTGACCTCCGGCGTGGCGACCAGCCTGTTCGCTGCCGTGCAGCCGGACTACAACAGCGTGTTCCTCGAAGTCGGCCAGCTGTCGCTGTTTGCGCTGCTGTCGGCCTGGATCGTGTCGGGCTTCGGCACGGCGCTGATGGGCTTCTTCGTCGTGCTGCGCGGCGACCCGCATGCGCTGTCGGTCAACGAGGTCAAGGGCCACGCCATGCCCACCGGCGCCGACGCGCGCACGGCGATCATCATGCCGATCTGCAACGAAGACGTGGGCACGGTATTCGCTGGCCTGCGCGCCACCTGCGAGTCGGTGCTGGCCACGGGCCAGGGCAAGGCTTTCGACGTGTTCGTGCTGTCGGACAGCAACAAGCCGGAGAACCAGCAGGCCGAGCGCGCTGCCTGGGAAGACCTGCGCGCCGTGCTGGCGCAAGAAGGCGGCCCGGCCATCGAGGTCTATTACCGCTTGCGCAAGCGCCGCACGCACCGCAAGGCCGGCAACGTGGCCGACTTCTGCCGCCGCTGGGGCAAGGACTACAAGTACATGGTCGTGCTGGACGCCGACAGCGTCATGAGCGGCGACTGCCTGACCTCCATGGTCAAGCTCATGGAAGCGCACCCCAAGGCCGGCATCATCCAGACCGCCACGCAGTCCATCGGCCACCAGACCCTGCATGCCCGCGCACAACAGTTCGCCTCGCGCATGACCGGCCGTCTGTTCACGCTGGGCATGCAGTACTGGCAGCTGGGCGAGTCCCACTACTGGGGCCACAACGCCATCCTGCGCGTCGAGCCCTTCATGAAGCATTGCGCGCTGGCAGAGATCAAGGGCACGGGCGGCTTGGCCGGCGGCATCATGTCGCATGACTTCGTCGAAGCCGCGCTGATGCGCCGTGCCGGCTTCCATGTCTGGCTGGTGTCCGACCTGGTCGGCAGCTATGAGCAACAACCGCCGGACCTGCTGTCCGAGCTGCAACGTGACCGCCGCTGGTGCCAGGGCAACCTGCAAAATGCACGCCTGATGGCCGAGCCCGGCATCGCCGGTGTGCACCGCGCCATGTTCATCACGGGCGCCATGTCCTACCTGTCGGCACCCCTGTGGCTGGCCTTCATGACCCTGGGCACGGCCCTGTGGCTGTCGGGCACACCGCAAGCCGTGGGCCTGCACTCCGTCAGCGCCGCGCTGTCGGCCGTGCCGGCCGAGCTGGTCGGCCTGTGGATCTGGACGCTGGCCGTGCTGTTCCTGCCGCGTCTGCTGGGCATGGCCGCCGTGCTGGTGCAGGGCGAGCAGCGCCGCTATGGCGGCACGCTGGGCCTCGTCAAGAGCGCCGCACTCGAGAGCGTGATGGCCATGCTGCAGTCGCCGGTCCGCATGCTGGCCCACTCGCTGTTCGTGCTGGTGGCCCTGACCGGCCTGAAGCTGGAATGGAAGTCGCCCCCTCGCGAAGCCGCCGCGCTGCGCTGGAGCGATGCCGCCCGCAACCTGGCGCCGATGAGCAGCGTGGTCGCCCTGCTGGCCGTGGGCATCGCCATGATCGACCCGACCGCACTGGTCTGGCTGCTGCCCGTGGGCCTGCCCCTGCTGCTGGCGATCCCGATGAGCGTGCTGACCAGCCGCAGCGACCTGGGCTCGGCCATGCGCCGCCAGCGCTGGCTGCTGATCCCGGAAGAAAGCTGGTCGCCCGCCGTGCTCCGCCGCGCATGGCTGCATGCCAGCCAGCCGCTGCGGCCGCTGGCCCTCGCTGCCTGATCGGTTTCTAGCCCCCAAGGAAAAGCGCCTCGATGAGGCGCTTTTTTCATGGTCGGTCGGTGTGGCTTAGAACGGCATTTTGGGCATGCCCTTCATGCCGCCCATGCGCTTCATCATCTTCATGAGGCCGCCGCCCTTCATCTTCTTCATCATGTCCTGCATCTGGCCGAACTCGTTGAGCATGCGGTTGACCTCCTGCACCTGCACGCCGGCGCCGGCGGCGATGCGGCGCTTGCGCGTGGCCTTGATGAGCTCGGGCTTGCGCCGCTCCAGGGGGGTCATGCTGTGGATGATCCCCTCCTTGCGGCGGATGTCGCGCTCAGCGCGGTCCATGTCGACCTGTCCGGCCTTGGCCGCCATCTGCGTGGGCAGCTTGTCCATGAGGCTGGACAGGCCGCCCATCTGCTTCATCTGCTGGATCTGCCCCAGGAAGTCGTTCAGGTCGAAGCTCTCGCCGCTCTTGACCTTGGCCGCCAGCTTCTGCGCGGCCGCCACGTCCACGTTGGCCGTCACCTGCTCCACCAACGCCACGATGTCGCCCATGCCCAGGACGCGGCCGGCGTGGCGCTCGGCGTCGAACACCTCCAGCCCGTCGATCTTCTCGCTGGTGCCGGCGAACTTGATCGGCGCGCCCGTGATGTGGCGCGCCGACAGGGCAGCACCGCCGCGCGAGTCGCCGTCGGTCTTGGTCAGCACGATGCCGGTGAGCGGCAGCGCGTCCGAGAAGGCCTTGGCCGTGTTCATCGCGTCCTGGCCCTGCATGGCGTCGACCACGAACAGGGTCTCGACCGGGTGCACGGCCGCATGCAGCTCGCGGATCTCGCGCATCAGCGCCTCGTCGATGGCCAGGCGGCCGGCGGTGTCGACCAGCAGCACGTCGATGTAGTGCTTGCGCGCGTAGTCCAGCGCGGCCAGCGCGATGTCGACGGGCTTCTGGTCGCCCGTGCTCGGGAACCACTCGGCACCGGCCTGCTTGGTGACCGTCTTCAACTGCTCGATGGCGGCCGGTCGGTAGACGTCGGCCGACACCGTCAGCACTTTCTTCCTGCGCCGCTCGATCAAATGCTTGGCCAGCTTGGCCGTGGTCGTGGTCTTGCCGGCGCCCTGCAGGCCGGCCATCAGGATCACGGCGGGCGGCTGCGCCGCCAGGTTGAGTTCGCCGCCGGCCTGGCCCTGGCCCATGGTGGCGGCCAGTTCGCGGTTCACGATGCCGACCAGCGCCTGGCCCGGCGACAGCGAGCCCAAGACCTCCTGGCCCAGCGCCTTTTCCTTCACGCGCGCGATGAAGTCGCGTACCACGGGCAGGGCCACGTCGGCTTCCAGCAAGGCCATCCGCACCTCGCGCAGCATGTCGGCGACATTGGCCTCGGTGATGCGGGCCTGGCCGCGGATTTCCTTGACCAGTCGCGATAACTTTTCGGTGAGGGCGGACGCCATGGCGGTCTTTCGCTCCAGGTGGAGAGCAGGGATGGAAGAGGGGGAAACCGGCGTGGCCGGAAGGGGCAAGCCGCTAAACTGCAGAAATGATTTTAGCGAGCGCGTCCCTGGCCACCGTGCTGCTCTCGGCAGCCGCCGCCGTGGCCTATGCCGTGCCGGCGGCCGCCGCCTCGCGCCTGAACCTGTCGGCCAGCCGCGGCGCCCTGCTCACCGCGTGGCTGCTGCACGGCACGCTGCTGTGCTGGGGCCTGCTGTTCGCGTCCACGCCGCGCTTCGGCTTCGCACCGGCGCTGTCCGTCACGGCCTGGCTGGTGCTCACGGTGTATGCGGTCGAGAGCCATGTGTTCCCGCAGCTGCGCGCCCGCTGGGCGCTGGCCGGCTTCGGCGCGCTGGCCGTGTTGCTGGCGCTGCTGTTCCCGGGCACGCCCATGCACGAGACGGCGTCGCCCTGGCTGCCCGTGCACGGGGCACTGGGCTTTGCCTCCTACGGCTTGTTCGCGGCCGCCGTGGTGCACGCCTGGCTGATGCGGCGCACGGAGCGTGCCATGCGCCATGCCGACGCTTCCTTCACCGGCGTGCCCCTGCTGACGCTGGAGCGGCTGACCTTCCGCTTCGTGCAGGCCGGCTTCGTGCTGCTGACGGCCACCCTGCTGGCCGGCTGGCTGTTCGGCGAAGCGCTCTACGGCACCGCCGCAGCGGCCTGGACCTGGAACCACAAGACCGTGTTCTCGGTGCTGTCCTGGCTGACGTTCGCCGTGCTGCTGCTCGGCCGGGCCCGCTTCGGCTGGCGCGGTCGTACGGCCGTGCGCGTGCTGTATGCCGGTGCAGGGCTGCTGCTGCTGGCCTACGTGGGCTCGCGCTTCGTGCTGGAAGTCATCATCGGGCGGGGGGCGGCATGAAGCTGTTGATCGTGATCCTGGCCATCGCGGTGGGGATCTGGCTGTGGCGCTCGCGTCGCCCTCCACCCCAGGCCGCGCCGCCACGCAAGCGCCCCGCAGGCAAGGCCGTGGCCGAAATGACGCGCTGCGCCGTGTGCGGCCTGCACCTGCCGCTGGCCGACGCCGAACGCAGCGCGCGCGGCACCTACTGCAGCGTGGAACACCGGCGCCAGATCGAAGGCTGAGGCGTGCCCTCCTCCGCTGCGCCCCATTCCCAGTTCGGGCGCCCGGCGCCACAGCACACACCCTCCATCGAAGAAGCCGGCGACCTGGCGATGACGCGCGCCTGGTATGGCTTCATGACCGCGCGCAGCACGATCGCCTTGGCGCTGCTGCTGCTGCAGGGCAGCCAGTATCTGCTGCACGAGACCTCCAGCCCATGGCTGGTGCTGCTGTGCGCGGCCTACTTCGCCAGCGCACTGGCCGTGCGCCTGTTGGCGCGGCCGCGGCTGCCGCGCCACGCGGCCGACCCGACCTGGCTGCTGACCGCCGGCCTGGACGTGCTGGCCGTCGCGCTGCTGCAGGTGTTCCAGGCCGGCAGCAATTTCAACTACACGCCACTGCTCGGCGTGCCGGTGCTGCAGACGGCCGTGCTGGGCACGCGGGCGATGTCCATCGGCATGGCCTCGGCCATCACGCTGCTGCTGGTGCTGGAGACCTGGTGGGGATCGGCGCGCGGCGCTGGCGAGACCACGGCGCGCTACCTGCAGACGGTGCTGACGGGCCTGGGCTACCTGCTAGTCGCCTTCCTGGCCAACCAGCTGGCCGCGCGGCTGGTGCGCGAGGAGCAACTGGCGCTGGCCAGCCAGCATGCGGCCCGGCTGCAGACCCAGGTCAACGAATTGGTCATCGAAGCCCTGGCCGACGGCGTGCTGGTGGTCGATGCGGCCGGCAGCGCGCGCACCGTGAACCCCGCGGCGCGGCAGTTGCTGGGCGCAGCCGGGCTGCAAGAGCGCGATGCGCTGGTGCTGAGCGCGCGGCCGGGCTGGGCGCCGCTGCTGGAGCTGGCGATGATGACCTTCGAGCGCGAAAGTGCCCAGGTGGCCGACATCACACTGCGCAACGCCGGCAAGGGCACGCGGCGGGTGCGCGTGCGCACCCGCATGACCGAGGCCCACGGGCTGCTGCAGGACCGCCTGTGCGTGCTGTTCCTGCACGACCTGCGCGAGGTCGAGGCCCGCCTGCGCACCGAGAAGATGGCCGCCATGGGCCGCATGTCGGCCGCCGTCGCGCACGAGATCCGCAACCCGCTGGCGGCCATTGCGCAAGCCAATGCGCTGCTGTCCGAAGACCTGCAGGACCGCGGTGCGCAGCAGCTGACCTTGATGATCCGGCAGAACGCGCAGCGCCTGTCCAAGATCGTCGACGAGGTGCTGGACGTGGCCCGCGTGCCCGCGCCGGGCCGCACCTCGCCGCCCAGCCTGGTGCTGGACGAAACCGTGCGCAGCATCTGCAACGACTGGACCCAGCAGTCGCCCCATGATCGCCAGGTGCTGCTGAGCATGGGCACGCACGGCCTGCCCGTGGACTTCGACACCGACCACCTGCGCCGCGTGATCGTGAACCTGTTGGACAACGCGCTGCGCTACGTGAGCGGCGGACCGGCCTCGATCCAGGTGTCGACCCAGCTGTCGGCCGAACGGCAGTCCAGCCTGCAGGTCTGGAGCGATGGCCCGCCGCTGGAGGACACGGTCGAGCAGCACCTGTTCGAGCCCTTCTTCTCGTCGGAGAGCCGCTCCAGCGGTCTGGGGTTGTACATTTGCCGTGAACTGTGCGAACGCCACCGTGCCACCATCGGTTACCAGCGCGCGCCGCGCCAGTTGGCCGGTGCGACGGCGCTGGGCAACGAGTTCTCCGTGCAGTTCCGGCCGCCCAAGCCCGCCACGGGCGCCGGGCGCCGCAATTCCTCGCAAATGCCGCTGGTCTGAGACTCCCACGCATGGCCTTCCACTCCACCGCCCCCTCCCCCCTGCCGCCAGCGCAGGCGCCTGCCGCCAGCATCCTGGTGGTCGACGACGAGCCGGACCTGCGCACCCTGTACGAACTGACGCTGCTGCGCGAGGGCTACCGCGTGGAGACCGCCGGCAGCCTGGCCGAGGCCCATGCGGCGCTGCAGGCCCAGCGCTTCGATGCGGTGATCAGCGACATGCGCCTGCCCGACGGCCTGGGTCTCACGCTGCTGCAGACCCTGCGCACCCAGCAACGGGCCGAGCGCTGCGTGGTGATCACGGCCTACGGCTCGGCCGAGAACGCGGTCGAGGCGCTCAAGGCCGGCGCCTTCGACTACCTGACCAAGCCCGTGGACCTCAAGCAGTTCCGCGCCGTGGTCGCGTCGGCCGTCCAGGACCAGGGCGCAGCCGCCCTGCGCACGGCGCCACGGGGCGACGGCCCACCGCGCGCCGCGCCGGCCGAGCGTGGCGCGCCGGCCCTGCCCGCGCTGGACCGGTTGGTCGGCGATTCGGAGCCCATGCGCCAGGTCAAGCAGCGGATCGTGAAGGTGGCGCGCAGCATGGCGCCGGTGTTGGTGCGCGGCGAGTCCGGCACCGGCAAGGAACTGGTGGCCCAGGCCCTGCACGCCAGCAGCCACCGCGCGGCCGCGCCGCTCGTGGCCGTGAACTGCGGCGCCATCCCCGAGAACCTGCTGGAGGCCGAGTTCTTCGGCGCCAAGAAGGGCTCCTACACGGGCGCGGTGGCCGACCGTCTGGGGTACTTCCAGGCCGCACGCGGCGGCACGCTGTTCCTCGATGAGATCGGCGACCTGCCGCTGCCCATGCAGTCCAAGCTGCTGCGCGCCATCCAGGAACGCAGCGTGCGGCCCCTGGGCTCCACGCAGGAGGACCCGGTAGACGTGCGCGTCGTCAGCGCCACGCACCGCGACCTGGCCGCAGACGTCAAGGCCGGCCGCTTCCGTCAGGACCTGTACTACCGGCTCAACGTGATCGAGATCGTGGTGCCGCCCTTGCGCGAGCGCCGCGAGGACCTGCCTGCGCTGTGCCAGGCTCTGCTCGCGCGCATCGCACACGAGTCCGGCATGCCCGTGCCACCCCCGTCGCCGGCCCTGCTGCACGAGCTGCAGCACCATCCCCTGGCCGGGAACGTGCGCGAGCTGGAGAACCTGCTGCACCGCGCCGTGGCCATGAGCGAGGGCGACGAGCTCGATGCCGACTTCGCGTCCAGCGACGGCATGCCGCTGCAGGACGCGCCCGGCGCCGACGCACCGCCCCCGCCCGGCGGCACGCCCAGCGACCTGCAGGCCTATCTGGACCAGCAAGAGCGCGAGATCCTGACCCGCGTGCTGCACGAGACCGGCTTCAACCGCACGGCCACGGCCGCGCGGCTGGGCCTGTCGCTGCGCCAGATCCGCTACCGCATCGCGCGCCTGAACATCGCGGCGCCGCAGGACAACGAGCCGCATGACGATGCGCACTGAGCCCGCCGCCGCAGCGCTGTGGGACGGCGGCTGGTACCGCTTCGCACGGCGCCATCCCTCTCCGAACTTCGGCCCACGGCCGGCCGGCGCGCAGGTGGACCTGCTCGTCGTGCATTCCATCAGCCTGCCACCCGGCGTGTACGGCGGCAACGAAGTGATGGAGCTGTTCGACAACCGGCTCGATTGGGACGCGCACCCGTACTTCGCGCAGATTCGCGGCCTGCAGGTCTCCGCGCATTTCTACATCCGCCGCCAGGGCGAGCTGTGGCAGTTCGTGGACTGCGATCAGCGCGCCTGGCATGCCGGCCGCTCGCACTGGCGCGGCCGCGACGAGTGCAACGACGACTCCATCGGCATCGAGCTCGAAGGCCTGGAAGGCGGGCCCTTCGAACCGGCCCAGTACGAGACCCTGGCCAGCCTGTGCACGGCGCTCGCGCACCACTACCCGATCGCCTACGTGGCCGGGCACGAGCATGTGGCACCGGGCCGCAAGCAGGATCCAGGACCGGGCTTCGACTGGGCGGCATTGCAGCAATCGACCGGCTGGCCGGCCCGCGTCTTTCCCGCCCAGGCAACAGGGATACGCCAGGACTGAAAAGATAGGGCGGCGCCGAGCCACTGACGGCGCGCCCGCGCGGGCGAAACCGGCCGCCAGAGCGCATGGAATCTGGCTTTCGACCCGCCATAGCAGATGCCTGCTGGCATCGCGGGCAGTGCGTTGCCAGTGCTCACAAAAACCCGCTGCGAAACACTACCGGTAGTGGCTAGAATGCCGCCGAACCCCAGATATAGGGTCCACCCGCTCATTTCCGAAGGCTGTTCCAGCACCCGTCCGGGCTGACGACAGCCCTCGCGTTCTCCCATCGTTGTCCCAAAAAAGAAGGAAGCCATGCACACCGCAGCGAACCCCTCCCCGTCTTCGCAGACCGCGCCCGCATCGCCCGCCAGCCAGGCCGCCCGCGGCGGCGCCGTTGCCGACGCCTCCACGCCCGGCATGCTGGCGCACTACCAGATCATCCGCCGCAATGGCGCCGTCGTGCCGTTCGAGCCGAACAAGATCGCCGTGGCCATGATGAAGGCCTTCCTGGCCGTGCACGGCACGCAGGGCGCGGCTTCGGCCAGCGTGCGCGAAGTGGTCGACAACCTGACCCAGGCCGTGGTCCGCGCGCTGGTGCGCTCGCGCCCGGGCGGCGGCACCTTCCACATCGAAGACGTGCAGGACCAGGCCGAGCTGGGCCTGATGCGCGGCGGCCACCATGAGATCGCACGTGCCTACGTGCTGTACCGCGAACGCCGCGCGCAGGAACGCCTGCGCCAGGGCGAGCAGGACAAGCCTGCGGCGCCCAGCCTGCATGTGCTGGACGGCGGCGAGCGCGTCGCGCTGGACCTGGCCGGCCTGCAGCAGCTGATCGCCGATGCTTGCGCCGGCCTGGGCGCAGACGTCAAGCCCGATCCCATCGTGGCCGAGACCATGCGCAACCTGTACGACGGCGTGCCGATCGAAGAGGTCTACAAGGCCGCCATCCTGGCCGCCCGCACGCTGATCGAGAAGGACCCGGACTACACCTACGCCACGGCGCGCCTGCTGCTGCACACCATCGTCAAGGAAGTGCTGGGCGTGGAGTCCACGCAGGCCGAGATGGCCGAGCGCTACGCCGACTACTTCCCGCTCTACATCAAAAAGGGCGTGGACAACGAGCTGCTGGACGAGAAGCTGCTGCAGTTCGACCTCAAGAAACTGGGCGCCGCCTTGAAGGCCGAGCGCGACCTGAAGTTCGACTACCTGGGCCTGCAGACCCTGTACGACCGTTACTTCCTGCACGTGCGCAAGACGCGCATCGAACTGCCGCAGGCCTTCTTCATGCGCGTGGCCATGGGCCTGTCGCTGAACGAGATCGACCGCGAAGCGCGCGCCATCGAGTTCTACGAGGTGCTGTCCTCGTTCGACTTCATGTCCAGCACGCCCACGCTGTTCAACGCCGGCACGCTGCGCTCGCAGCTGTCCTCGTGCTACCTCACGACCGTGCCCGACGACCTGGACGGCATCTACGAGTCGATCAAGGAAAACGCGCTGCTGTCCAAGTTCGCTGGCGGCCTGGGCAACGACTGGACGCGCGTGCGCGCCCTGGGCTCGCACATCAAGGGCACGAACGGCGAATCGCAGGGCGTGGTGCCGTTCCTCAAGGTCGTCAACGACACGGCGGTCGCCGTGAACCAGGGCGGCAAGCGCAAGGGCGCGGTCTGCACCTACCTGGAAAGCTGGCACCTGGACATCGAAGAGTTCCTGGAGCTGCGCAAGAACACGGGCGACGACCGCCGCCGCACGCACGACATGAACACGGCCAACTGGATCCCCGACCTGTTCATGCGCCGTGTGATGGAAAAGGGCAGCTGGACCCTGTTCTCGCCCTCCAACGTGCCCGACCTGCACGACCTGTTCGGCACCGACTTCGAGAAGGCCTACGTGGCCTATGAAGAGAAGGCCGCGCGCGGCGAGATCAAGCCCAGCCGCACCGTCCAGGCCTCGGACCTGTGGCGCAAGATGCTCACGATGCTGTTCGAGACCGGCCACCCCTGGATCACGTTCAAGGACGCCTGCAACGTGCGCTCGCCGCAGCAGCATGTGGGTGTCGTGCACTCGTCCAACCTGTGCACCGAGATCACGCTGAACACCAGCGACACCGAGACCGCGGTCTGCAACCTGGGTTCCGTGAACCTGCTGCAGCACTTGAAGGACGGCAGCGTTGACCACGCCAAGCTCAAGAAGACGATCGCGACCGCCATGCGCATGCTGGACAACGTGATCGACATCAACTACTACGCCGTGAAGAAGGCGCGCGACTCCAACATGCGCCACCGCCCGGTGGGCCTGGGGCTGATGGGTTTCCAGGACGCGCTGTACGAGCTGCGCGTGCCCTACGCCAGCGACGCCGCCGTGCAGTTCGCCGACACCTCGATGGAAGCCATCTGCTACTACGCCTACTGGGCCTCGACCGACCTGGCCGCCGAGCGTGGCCGCTACGCGAGCTACAAGGGTTCGCTGTGGGACAAGGGCGTGCTGCCGCTGGACACGCTGGACCTGCTGGCCAAGGCCCGCGGCGGCTACGTGGAAGTGGACCGCTCGGCCACGCTGGACTGGGAAGCCCTGCGCGCCAAGATCAAGCAGGACGGCATGCGCAACTCCAACTGCGTGGCCATCGCACCGACCGCGACCATCTCCAACATCATCGGCGTGGACGCATCGATCGAGCCCTGCTTCGGCAACCTGTCCGTCAAGTCCAACCTGTCGGGCGAGTTCACCGTCATCAACCACTACCTGGTGCGCGACCTGAAACGCCTGAACCTGTGGGACGACGTGATGGTCATGGACCTCAAGCACTTCGACGGTTCGCTCGAACCCATCGACCGCGTGCCGCAGGAGATCAAGTCGCTCTACGCCACTGCGTTCGAGGTCGAGACCACCTGGCTGGTGGAGGCCGCAGCGCGTCGCCAGAAGTGGATCGACCAGGCGCAGTCGCTGAACATCTACATGGCCGGCGCCTCGGGCAAGAAGCTGGACGACACCTACAAGCTGGCGTGGACGCGTGGCCTCAAGACCACCTACTACCTGCGCACGCGCGGTGCCACGCACGCCGAAAAATCCACCGTCACGGCAGGCCGCATGAACGCTGTTTCGTCGGGCGGCAACGATGCACAGCGCATGAGCGCGCTCGATGTGGCCGCTGCGAAAGCGCGTGCCCAGATGGACGCGCAGATGAACGCGCCACTCGCCGCATCGCCGGCCACCGACGTGAAGTTCTGCGGTGTCGATGACCCCACGTGCGAGGCCTGCCAGTAAGCGCGCAGGCCTGAACCCGACGCATCGCATGCGAAGCCTTCGTTTGCGATGCGATTGAGCAACAAAACCAAGCGGTGACCAGTGTGAAGCCTTTGCTTTTCACTGCACCGCTTTCATAATCTCTGCACTGGAAAATCTATGCTCACCTGGGACGACGAAGTCAAGCCCTCCTCGCCATCGAACATGCACGGCGGTTCCACCGGACACCGCGAGGCGTCGGTCTCTCCCGTATCCGTGAACCCCTCCGTCGCGACCGCGGCCGCAGCCCCTGTGGCACTGCGCAAACTCGACGATGGCGCCGTCGCTCCCGCTGCCGCAGCACCGCGCGCCAGCACCTCTGAAGCCCCTGTCGCACGCCGCGTGAACGCAGCCGACAAGCGCATCATCAACGGCCAGACCGACGTGAACCAGCTGGTGCCGTTCAAGTACAAGTGGGCCTGGGAAAAGTACCTCGCCACCTGCGCCAACCACTGGATGCCGCAAGAGGTGAACATGACGCGCGACATCGCGTTGTGGAAAGACCCGAACGGCCTGACCGAAGACGAGCGCCGCATCGTCAAGCGCAACCTCGGCTTCTTCGTCACTGCCGACTCGCTGGCCGCCAACAACATCGTGCTGGGCACCTACCGCCACATCACGGCGCCCGAGTGCCGCCAGTTCCTGCTGCGCCAGGCCTTCGAAGAGGCGATCCACACGCACGCCTATCAGTACATCGTCGAGTCGCTGGGGCTGGATGAGTCCGAGATCTTCAACGCCTACAACGAGGTCAAGTCGATCCGCGACAAGGACGAGTTCCTGATCCCCTTCATCGAGGCGATCATGGACCCGAACTTCCACACCGGCACGCCCGAGAACGACCAGACGCTGCTCAAGTCGCTGATCGTGTTTGCCTGCCTCATGGAAGGCCTGTTCTTCTACGTGGGCTTCACGCAGATCCTGGCGCTGGGCCGTCAGAACAAGATGACGGGCGCGGCCGAGCAGTACCAGTACATCCTGCGCGACGAGTCCATGCACTGCAACTTCGGCATCGACCTGATCAACCAGCTCAAGCTGGAGAACCCGCACCTGTGGACGGCCGGGTTCAAGGCCGAGATCAAGGCGTTGTTCGAGAAGGCCGTCGAACTCGAGTACCGCTATGCCGAAGACACCATGCCGCGCGGCGTGCTGGGCATGAACGCCTCGATGTTCAAGGGCTACCTGCGCTACATCGCGAACCGCCGAGCCACGCAGATCGGCCTGGAGCCGCTGTTCCCGAACGAAGAGAACCCCTTCCCCTGGATGAGCGAGATGATCGACCTGAAGAAGGAGCGCAATTTCTTCGAGACCCGGGTCATCGAATACCAGTCCGGCGGCGCGCTGTCCTGGGACTGAAGCTCCACAAGAACATGCCACAAGGCATCACGCACCACCGCCCTAGCACCGCAGAGTGCGGGCGTGGTGCGTTCTCGAATACATGGCGCTGGGACATCGGGTTCCAACGCCATGCATCGCTTCCTGCGGCCCAACCCGCATGAAGTGCTCTTTGTAATCCGATCAAGGAGAACTCAATGGCAACTGCAAAGAAGCCGGCCGCAAAGAAGGCCGCACCAGCGAAAAAAGCTGCACCCGCGAAGAAGGCGGCTCCCGCGAAGAAGGCTGTAGCCAAGAAGGCAGCCGCACCGGCGAAGAAGGCCGCAGCGCCCGCCAAGAAGGCTGTCGCGAAGAAGGCTGCAGCGCCCGCGAAGAAGGCTGTAGCGAAGAAGGCTGCACCGGCCAAGAAGGCAGCAGCACCCGCGAAGAAGGCCGTCGCCAAGAAGGCAGCGCCCGCCAAGAAGGCCGCTCCGGCCAAGAAGGCAGCAGCGCCCGCGAAGAAGGCTGCAGCCAAGAAGGCGGCGCCCGCGAAGAAGGCCGCCCCGGCAAAGAAGGCCGTCGCCAAGAAGGCCGCTGCGCCCGCCAAGAAGGCAGCCGCGCCGGCTCCTGCGAAGAAGGCCGCCACCAAGAAGGCTGCCAAGAAAGCAGCGGCCGCACCCGCTGCCGCCAAGCCTGCCCCGGCCCCAGCCTCTGCGTCCACACAGACCACGCTGAACCCCCAGGCTGCTTGGCCCTTCCCGACGGCCGGCAAGCCCTGAGCCCCTGCGCAGCGATGCGCACCAGGCCCGGCGTCGCAAGACGCCGGGCTTTTTCATTCCTGCGCGTTCTTACAAGCCCAGCGCGACGCGGTCGACCACGTAGTTTTGCGGCCCGCGCTGGGCGATCTTCAGCGCACCCAGCTGGCTGCCCAATGCCGCGCAGCGCGCAAGCGGCCAGCCCTGCTCCAGCCCATACAGCAGCGCGCCACGGTAGGCGTCGCCGCAGCCCGTCGGGTCCACGACCTCTGTTGCACGCACCGCCGGCACCAAGGTCTTCTCGCCCGCGATCCAGACCTCGCTGCCCTCGCCGCCCAGCGTCACGATCAGGCCTCGCACCTGGCGCGACAGCTCTGCAAAGCCGAGGCCGGTGCGGTCGCTGAGCATCTTGCCTTCGTAGTCGTTCACCGTGACCCAGGTCGCGAGTTCGACGAAATGCCGCAGCGCCGCGCCGTCGAACATCGGCAGGCCCTGGCCAGGATCGAAGACGAAGGGGATGCCGGCAGCCACGAACTGCTCCGCATGCGCCAGCATGGCGTTGCGGCCATCCGGCGAGACGATGCCCAGCTTCACATCAGGCCGAGCCACGATGCGTGTCTGGTGCGCCTGCATCATCGCGCCCGGGTGGAAGGCCGTGATCTGGTTGTTGGCCTGGTCCGTCATGATCATGGCCTGCGCGGTGTAGGTCTCCGGGATCTCCTGGACGTACTCGGTGCTGATGCCCAGGTCTACGAGGCGCTGCAGGTAGTCGGCGCTGTCGCGGCCCAGCGTGGCCATGGGCAACGGGTCGCCGCCGAGCTGCTTGAGCGCGTAGGCGATGTTGCCGGCGCAGCCACCGAAGTCGCGCCGCAGGCCGGGCACCAGGAACGACACATTCAGGTTGTGGATCTGGTCGGGCAGGATCTGGTCGGAAAACCGGCCCTCGAAGGTCATGATGGTGTCGAACGCGAGGGATCCGCAAATGATGCTGGCCATGGTGTTTCTCCGAGCAGGAAGTCGTCAGGGATAAAAGGAGTCCAGGCGGTAGCCCACCACGCGCGCACGGCCGGCGTTGTCTGCCAACTGCAGGTCCACGCTGGTGGACCATTCGCCGTGTGCCGCCAGCTCGGCCGGCGGCGCGCCCAGCTCCTCAGGCAGCAGCACGCGGCGCACCACGGCCTGCTCCTGGATGTCGGTCAGCGACAGCACGAGTGCCGGCAGTGCCACGGCATGCGGTGCGCGGTTGCGCAGCGTGAGGCTCAGCCGATAGCCCTGCTCGCCCAGCGCCACGAAGGCCGAGCCGTCGATCACGATGGCGTCGATGCGGCGCAGCGGCTGCAGCGTGCAGCCCAGCGGCAGGCACATGACCCGCAGCACAGGGCGCAAGGCCGGCGCCGCAGAGGCGAGGCGGTCGCGCGTGTGCACGGCCAGCTGCAGCACCAAGACCAGCAGCAGCAGCGCCGCAGCGCCCAACCACAGCCCGCGTCGGGGCGTGGCCGCAACCCGCACCGGGGCCATCTCGGGCGCATCGCGCAGAAAGGAGACCTCGGCATGCGCGGTCGCGCCGGGGTGCGTCGCCACAGGCACCGGGCCTGCCGGACGCGCCGCCTGTGCCGCAAGCGATGGCGCAGCATCGGAGGCAGGCCGCTGCGGCAACGGCATGGCGTCGACCGCGGTTGCGGCCGCGGCCTCCAGCCTGGCGCCAGCGCCCGGCGCGAGGGCAACGAACAGGCGGTCTCCCCCCAAGGCGCCGGGCGGCGCATCGTCGGGCGCGGGCGCGCCGGCTGGGCCGTCCGATGCCGAAGGCCTCAGCAAGGGGGCGAGCACCGGATCGTCGGCCTGCACCTGGGCTTGCTGGTACTCGGCAAAGCCGACGTCGAGCGAGGCAGCGGGGTCGGTGACCGGGATCTCGGGCGGCGCGCTCTGCAACCATTGCGGTGCGACATCGACCAGCGTCGGCGCGGGTGGGTCGGTGCCCTCGGGCGCGCGCGCCGGGGCGGGCGTGGTCGCGTCCTCGGGCGGCCCGAACAGCGGAGCCTCGGCCGGCGCGGGCCTGGGCGGCTGCGCCTCCTGCGCCTCCTGCACCTCCTGCGGCATGGGCCGGCCCTGGGCGGCCGCCTGGTCGCGCAGGTCCTGCGCGGCGTCGAAAACCTCGTCGCACTGCCCGCAGCGCACCCAGCCCTGCGAGATGCGCAACTGGTCGGGCACGACCCTGAACGAAGTTCCGCAAGCGGGGCAGCGCGTGACCTGGCTCATGGATGCGCGCGCGGTGCCGAAGCTCAGCTTGGCCGCGTGGCCGTCATGAGCACCCAGCCGTCTTCGCGATCGGCGACCTGCAGGTCCAGCAGCGGCGCGTAAACAGCCTGCAGCTCGTCGGCCTGGCGCTCCAAGATGCCGGCCAGCACCAGCGAGCCGCCAGCGTCCACATGGGCGCACAGCAACGGCGCCAGCATCTTTAAGGGCGTGGCCAGGATGTTGGCCAGCACCACCTGGTACAGGCCCTGGGCCCGGTCCGGCAGGCCGGCGTGCAGCGTCACGTCGTTGGCGCGCGCGTTGTCCAGCGTGGAGGTGACGGCGGCCTCGTCGATGTCCACCGCGTCGACCACGGTGGCGCCGTGCTTGGCGGCCGCAATGGCCAGGATGCCCGAGCCGCAGCCGTAGTCCAGTACGCGGCCCCAGCCCGACGCGGCCTGGCGCGCGATCCAGCGCAGGCACATGCGCGTGGTGGGATGCGTGCCGGTGCCGAAGGCCAGGCCCGGGTCCAGACGGATCACCTGCCGCGCCTGCGCAGGCGGCTCGTGCCAGGTCGGCACGATCCAGAACGCCGGCGTGATCTCGACCGGCGTGAACTGCGACTGCGTGAGCCGCACCCAGTCCTGTTCGGGCACCTCGTCCACGCCCAGCCACTGGCAGCCGGCAAAGAAGTCCTGCGCCTGCAGCAGCTGCTCGGCCTCGCGCGCGCCATCCTCGGTCGCGAACAGCGCGACCAGGCGCGAACGCTGCCAGCCCTCGGCCGGCGGCGGCATGCCGGGCTCGCCGAACAGGGCCTGCTCGGCGTCGGTCTGCGCATCGGCGTCTTCCACGCTGACGGACAGCGCGTCCAGCGCCTCCAGCGCCTCGCTCAGCGTTTCGACCCGGTCCTCGGGACACATCAGGCGGATTTCGTACATGTTCTCGTCCTCAAGCCGCCAGGGCCTTAGCCAATCGAGGCCCCCACGCTCACCGCTGCGCGAGGTTCGYTGCCCCMCGAGGGGGAGCGAGCTTGCTTGGGGCGGCCCGGCGCGGCGCTCATCAAGGCCCCCACGCTCCGGCGCTCATCAAGGCCCCCACGCTCCCCGCTGCGCGAGGTTCGCTGCCCCCCGAGGGGGAGCGAGCTTGCTTGGGGCGGCCCGGCGCGGCGCTCATCGCTTGTGCTGCGACAGCCACTCTTCCAGGTAATGGATGTTGGTGCCGCCGGCCATGAACTTGGCGTCCACCATCAACTCGCGGTGCAGCGGGATGTTGGTGTTGATGCCCTCGATGACGGTCTCGGCCAGCGCCGTGCGCATGCGCGCCATGGCCTGCTCGCGCGTGTCGCCGTGCACGATGATTTTGCCGATCATCGAGTCATAGTTCGGCGGCACGAAGTAGTTCGCATAGGCATGCGAGTCCACGCGCACGCCAGGCCCGCCCGGCGGGTGCCAGGTCGTGATGCGGCCCGGCGAGGGCATGAAGTTGTAGGGGTGCTCGGCGTTTACGCGGCATTCGATGGCATGGCCGCGGATCTCGATCTGGCGTTGCGTGAACGGCAGCTTCTCACCGGCCGCCACCATGATCTGCGTGCGCACGATGTCCACGCCCGTGATCAGCTCGGTCACCGGGTGCTCGACCTGCACGCGCGTGTTCATCTCGATGAAATAGAACTCGCCGTTCTCGTACAGGAACTCGAAAGTGCCGGCGCCACGGTAGCCGATGCGCTTGCAGGCCGCCGTGCAGCGCTCGCCGATGCGCTCGATCAGCTTGCGCGGGATGCCGGGCGCGGGCGCCTCTTCGACCACCTTCTGGTGGCGGCGCTGCATGGAGCAGTCGCGTTCGCCCAGGTAGACGGCGTTCTTGTGCTTGTCGGCCAGCACCTGGATCTCCACGTGCCGCGGGTTCTGCAGGAACTTCTCCATGTAGACGGCCGGGTTGCCGAAGGCCGAGCCGGCCTCGGCCTTGGTCGTCTGCACGGCGTTCACGAGCGCGGCCTCGGTGTGGACCACGCGCATGCCGCGCCCGCCGCCGCCGCCGGCCGCCTTGATGATCACCGGGTAGCCGACCGTCTTGGCGATGCGGCGGATCTGGACCGGGTCGTCCGGCAGTTCGCCGTCCGAGCCCGGCACGCAGGGTACGCCGGCCTTGATCATGGCCTGCTTGGCCGCGACCTTGTCGCCCATGGTGCGGATGTTCTCGGGCGTCGGGCCGATGAACTGGAAGCCGCTCTTCTCCACGCGCTCGGCGAAGTCGGCGTTCTCGCTCAGGAAACCGTAGCCGGGGTGGATGGCCTCGGCGTCGGTCACCTCGGCGGCCGAGATGATGGCCGGCATGTTGAGGTAGCTCTGCGCCGACGGCGCCGGCCCGATGCACACGGCCTCGTCGGCCAGGCGCACGTACTTGGCATCGCGGTCGGCCTCCGAATAGACCATGACGGCCTTGACGCCCAATTCACGGCAGGCGCGCTGGATCCGCAGGGCGATCTCGCCGCGGTTCGCAACCAGAATCTTCTTGAACATGCTCACTCGATGACGAACAGGGGCTGACCGTACTCGACCGCCTGGCCGTTCTCGCACAGGATCTCGGTGATGGTGCCGGACTTGTCGGCCTCGATCTCGTTGAGGATCTTCATGGCCTCGATGATGCAGACCGTGTCGCCTTCCTTCACCACGCTGCCGATCTCGATGAACGCCTTGGCGCCGGGGCTCGGCGAGCGGTAGAAGGTGCCGACCATCGGCGACTTGGCGACATGGCCTTTGACCACGGGCTCTGCGGGCGCGGCCACTGCCACCGGCGCGGCTGCCACCGTCTCCACCAGCGGGGCCGGCTGGCTCGGTGCCGGCATGTAGACCTGGGGTGCTGCAGGCACGCCCTTGACGATCCTGACCTTGCCTTCTGCTTCTGTAATTTCCAATTCGGACACATTGGAATCCGAGACCAAGTCGATCAAGGTCTTGAGTTTGCGCAAATCCATGGGAGCTCCAGTCGCACCAAACGAAAAGGGGTGAAATCTAACCGAATTTCACTCAACTATCGCTTACTGCGGGCAATTAAGAGGTACTGCGCCGATCAGCGGTTGCTGCTGGCGGTGCTACAAGGCCAGGATCAAGCGGTTTTGCTCGCCCAGCCTTGCAAATCCAGGGGGGTGATTTGCCCCATTTTACGAGCTTGCACCTGGCCTGCCGCATCCAGCACCAAGGTGAAGGGCAAACCACCGCCCGTGTTGCCCAGTGTCCTGAGCACGCCCATGCCGCCCAAACCCAGAATCCCGACCGGGAAAGTGACGGGCGTTTTGGCCAGGAAAGTGCGCACCGCCGCCGGTTTGTCCAGCGCCAGGCCGACCACCTGCCAGCGATTGGCCGCGTGCTGGCGGAAGAACGCATCGATCAACGGCAGCTCTTCGACACAGGGCGGGCACCAGGTGGCCCAGAAGTTGACCAGTACGGGCTTGCCGCGAAAAGCGGCCATGTCCAGCGTACCGCCCTGTGGCCGCTCGCCCTGGACGGCCCACAAGGCCTGCGTCGCGGCAGCGTCTTCGGCGCTGGGCCGTCTGCTCCACCACGCAGCGCCAGCCCCAGCGAGCAGGGCCGCAGCGCCGGCGCCCAGCACCAGGCCGCGGCGGCCGGCGGGAGGTGTCTTGTCCGCGGTGCTCATGCCACCTCCGACGCCTGCACCAGCTTGCGCACGGCGTCCAGGCTGCCGCGGGGCGAGCGGCCACGGGCGTCGGGCTTGAGCGCGCCGCGCAGATCGTCCAGATCGTGGACCAGCAGGTGCACGCCCACGTTCTCGTTCAATTCGGCGCTGCGGCTGCTCAGGCTCAGGGCCTCGACTGGATCACCGCGAAAACCCGGCACCGTGCTGGGCGAGAACCGCACGCCATGGTCGATCAGCGAGATCTCCGCCGACTTCGAGTCGTCGCAGAACAGCTGCAGGTAGATGTCGGACAGCCGCGTTGCCGTGCCATGCCAGACGGCGCCGGCCAGGTAGGGGCGAAATGCCTGCAAGCGCTCCATCCACACCAGGGCCAGCCGCCGCAGCGCCAGCAGCTCGCCGGGCTGGGTGTCGGCGCAGAACAGGTCCAGGTATTCGCGCACCGCGTCTTCCACGGCGTCGTTGTCGGGCAGGCGCGCGCGCGACCCCAGGTCCAGCTGCTTGAGCGCGCGGCGCTTCGCCGGGCCGTATTCCAGCCCCTCCTCGACCACCATCCGCGCCGCCGTGGCTGCGATTTCTGCACTCGCCTTGTCCATGGGCGGCGATTGTGCCCCTGGCGTCGATGCCCCTGGGCGGCTCCTAGAATCGCCGCCCATGCACATCCACATCCTCGGCATCTGCGGCACCTTCATGGGCGGCCTGGCCGCACTGGCGCGCGCTGCCGGCCACCGCGTGACGGGCTGCGACGCGGGCGTCTACCCCCCCATGAGCGACCAGTTGCGCGAGCTGGGCATCGAGCTGATCGAGGGCTTCGGCGCCGAGCAGATGGCGCTGAAGCCCGACGTGTTCGTGGTCGGCAACGTGGTCTCGCGCGCCCGGCTGGCCGATGGCGCGCCCAAATTCCCGCTCATGGAAGCCATCCTGGACGCGGGCGCTGCCTACACCAGCGGCCCGCAATGGCTGGCCGAGCACCTGCTGCAGGGCCGCCATGTGCTGGCCGTAGCGGGCACCCACGGCAAGACGACCACCACGTCGATGCTGGCCTGGGTGCTGGAATGCGCGGGCCTGCATCCTGGCTTCCTGGTCGGCGGCGTGCCACTCAACTTCGGCATCTCCGCGCGCCTCAGCGCGCCCGGCGGCTGCTTCGTCATCGAGGCCGACGAATACGACACGGCGTTCTTCGACAAGCGCAGCAAGTTCGTGCACTACAGGCCGCGCACCGCCGTGCTGAACAACCTGGAGTTCGACCACGCGGACATCTTCGACGACCTGGCGGCGATCGAGCGCCAGTTCCACCACCTCGTGCGCACCGTGCCGAGCCAGGGGCGCGTGGTGGTCAACGCCGAGGACGAAGCGCTGGCCCGCGTGCTGGCCCAAGGCTGCTGGAGCGAGACCGCGGGCTTCGGCACGGGCGGGCGCTTCACGGCGCATGGCACGGCCGAGCGCTTCACGGTGCTGCAGGACGGCGTTCCCGCGGCCGAATTGCACTGGGAGCTGTCGGGCCTGCACAACCGCATGAACGCGCTGGCCGCCATCGCCGCCGCGCAGCACCTGGGCGTGAAGCCTGCAGACGCCGCCGCCGCGCTGCAGAGCTTCCAGAACGTCAAACGCCGCATGGAGCTGCGCGGCACGGTCGCAGCCGCTGGCGGTGAGATCCGCGTCTACGACGACTTCGCGCACCACCCGACAGCGATCCGCACGACGGTGGATGGCTTGCGTGCGCAACTGGGCGCTGGCGCGCGCATCCTGGCCGTGTTCGAGCCGCGCAGCAACACCATGAAGCTGGGCGCCATGAACGCGCGGCTGCCCTGGAGCCTGGAATCGGCCGACCTGGCGTTCTGCCACAGTGCCGGCCTGGGGTGGGACCCGGCGCAAGCGCTGGCGTCCATGGGGCCGAAGCTGCAGGTGGCCGGCGACATCGCCACGCTGGTGGACCAGGTCGTCGCGGCGGCGCGGCCCGGCGACCAGGTGCTATGCATGAGCAACGGCGGCTTCGGTGGCATCCACCGGCGGCTGCTGGACGCGCTGCAGGCCCGTTTCAGTAGCTGATCGCCATCGCGCCCAGGTCGACCCGCACCACGGGCTTGGCCAGCGCGGCGCTGGCGGCGCGCGCGAAATCGGCCAGCCATTGCGCGTCGCCCAGCAGCGAGGGCCCGGCGGCCTGTGCGATCGCGATCAACTTGTCCACCAGCAGCACCTTGCCCGTGGCCCGCAGCGGCTCGCATTCGAGCTGCGTGAATTGCGCGTCCAGCCACTGGCGGGCCTGGTCGTGCGGCATGGGCTGCACTTCTTCCAGGTCGACGCTGAACCGCTGCCCCGTGACCAGCTCGACCGACACTTCACTGCGCATGGCGTGTCCCCTGTACGAAAAGACCCAGCATCGCTGCAGCCGGCGCTGCCGGCAATCGACGCAAACCCGGCTTCAGCGCTGGGCCGCGCGGCGCGCCGCCACGGCCTGCGACAGCGTCTCCAGCACGTCCAGCGAGGGCTCCCAGCCCAGGCAGGCGTCGGTGATGCTCTTGCCGTAGACCAGTTGCCGGGCGTCGTCCTTGCCCGGCGTGAACTTCTGGGCGCCAGCCTGCAGATGGCTTTCGATCATCAGGCCGAAGATCTGGCGCGAGCCGCCGGCGATCTGGCCCGCGACATCGCGCGCGACATCGGTCTGCTTCTCGTGCTGCTTGCTGCTGTTGGCGTGGCTGCAGTCCACCATCAAGGTGGGCGCCAGGCCCGTGGCTGCCAGTTCCTTGCAGGCCGCGCCCACGCTAGCCGCGTCGTAGTTGGGCGCCTTGCCGCCGCGCAGGATCACGTGGCAGTCCTTGTTGCCATTGGTCTGCACGATGGCGACCTGCCCGTTCTTGTGCACCGACAGGAAATGGTGGCCGCGCGCGGCGGCCTGGATCGCGTCGGTCGCGATGCGGATGTTGCCGTCCGTGCCGTTCTTGAAGCCGATCGGCGCGGACAAGCCCGAGGCCAGCTCGCGGTGCACCTGGCTCTCGGTGGTGCGCGCGCCGATGGCGCCCCAGGCGATCAGGTCGCCGATGTACTGCGGCGAGATCACGTCCAGGAACTCGCTGCCGGCCGGCAGGCCCATGCGGTTGATGTCGATCAGCAACTGGCGCGCGATGCGCAGGCCCTCGTCGATGCGGTAGCTCTCGTCCAGGTAAGGGTCGTTGATCAGGCCCTTCCAGCCCACCGTGGTGCGCGGCTTCTCGAAGTAGACGCGCATCACGATTTCCAGCGTGCCAGCGTACTTGTCGCGCTGCACCTTCAGGCGGCGGGCGTATTCCAGTGCCGCAGCCGGGTCGTGGATGGAGCACGGGCCGATGACCACCAGCAGCCGGTCGTCCTGCCCGGCCATGATGTCGTGGATGCTGGTACGCGTGCGGCTGATCAGCGACTCGACGGCCGTGCCGCGGATCGGGAAGAACCGGATCAGGTGTTCGGGAGGCGGGAGCACGGTGATGTCCTTGATGCGTTCGTCGTCGGTCTGGCTGGTTTTCTCGACGTTCGCCGTCCAGGCGTCAGGGGTCTGCTGCGTGCTCATGGTCTCTTGTCCTCTGGTTGAAATGTGCGGGCCAAAAAAAACCGCCGGTCCTTGCGGTACCGGCGGTTTTGGGAGGTCTGTGTGTCTTGCTTTACGCGCGCGCCTCTTGTCCGCCGGAATCCGGGAACCAAAAGTAGGCAAAGTAAACAGCGCGGGAGGCAGACATGGGGCGCGACTCTAGCACATCAATGGCGGTTCAAGCCGTGCCGCCGACGGTCAGGCCGTCGATGCGCAAGGTGGGCTGGCCCACGCCCACCGGCACGCTCTGGCCTTCCTTGCCGCAGGTGCCCACGCCCGAGTCCAGCTTCATGTCGTTGCCGATCATCTTCACGCGCGTCAGCGCGTCGGGGCCGTTGCCGACCAGGGTCGCGCCCTTGACCGGGTACAAGATCTTGCCGTTCTCGACCCAGAAGGCCTCGCTGGCGGAGAACACGAACTTGCCCGAGGTGATGTCGACCTGGCCGCCGCCGAAGTTGCTGGCGTACAAGCCCTTCTTGATGCTGGCGATGATCTCGCCCGGCTCCTTGTCGCCGCCCAGCATGTAGGTGTTGGTCATGCGCGGCATGGGGATGTGGGCGTAGCTCTCGCGCCGGCCGTTGCCGGTAGGCTTCACACCCATCAGGCGCGCGTTCATCGCGTCCTGGATATAGCCCTTCAGAATGCCGTCCTCGATCAGCACATTGCGCTGGCTGGCATTGCCCTCGTCGTCCACGTTCAGCGAGCCGCGGCGGTCGGCGATGGTGCCGTCGTCGAGCACGGTCACGCCCTTGGCTGCCACGCGCTGGCCGATGCGCCCGCTGAAGGCACTGGAGCCCTTGCGATTGAAGTCGCCCTCCAGCCCGTGGCCGATGGCCTCGTGCAGCAGGATGCCGGGCCAGCCGGCGCCCAGCACCACCGTCATCTCGCCGGCCGGCGCGGGGCGTGCCTCCAGGTTGGTCAGCGCGGCGTTCACGGCCTGGTCCACGTATTCGTCGATGCGCCCGCTGTCGAAGTAGGCCAGGCCGAAGCGCCCGCCGCCGCCGCCCGAGCCGACCTCGCGCCGCACCGTGCCGCCGACCTTGGCCTCGGCGATCACCGTGACCGACAGGCGCACCAGCGGCCGCACGTCGGCGGCCAGCGTGCCATCGGCGCGCGCGACCAGCACCACGTCGTATTCACTGGCCAGGCCGGCCATGACCTGCACCACGCGCGGGTCCTTGGCGCGGGCGCGCTGCTCGACCTGCTCCAGCAGCTGGACCTTGGCCGTGCTGTCCAGCGTGGCGATCGGGTCTAGCCCGTCGTAGAGCGAACGGCTGCCGGCCACTTTTTGCACCGGCACCTTGGCGCGCTTGTTCTGCGCAGCCGACGAGATGGCGCGCACGGTGCGCGCCGCGTCCAGCAGCGAGGCCTCGGAGATGTCATCGGAATAGGCGAACGCCGTCTTCTCGCCGCTGACCGCGCGCACGCCCACGCCCTGGTCGATGCTGAACGAGCCGGTCTTGACGATGCCCTCCTCCAGGCTCCAGCCCTCGCTGCGCGTGTACTGGAAGTACAGGTCGGCATCGTCGACCTTGTGCGCCGTGATCTCGGACAGCGCGCGCTGCAGGTGCGCGGGCGTCAGGCCGAAGGGATCGAGCAGCAGTTGCTGGGCGGTGGCAATGCGTGCCAGGGTGGGTTCGCGGGAGATCATCGCCGCATTCTAGGGACAGGCTGCTAAGTCTGTAGGAGCCGCCGGGACTTGGCGATGGACATCAGGATACCCAGCCCGCTGCCCAGCGTGACCATGGCCGTGCCGCCATAGCTGATGAAGGGCAGCGGCACGCCGACCACGGGCAGCATGCCGCTGACCATGCCCATGTTCACGAAGGCATAGGTGAAGAAGATCAGCGCGACGGCGCCGGCCAGCAGCCGCGAGAACAGCGTGGGCGCCTCCAGCGCGATGACCAGGCCGCGCAGCACCAGGAACACGAAGGCCACGATCAGGAACAGGTTGCCCATCAGGCCGAACTCTTCGGAATAGGCCGCGAAGATGAAGTCGGTGGTGCGCTCGGGGATGAATTCCAGGTGCGTCTGCGTGCCCTGCATGAAGCCCTTGCCGAACACGCCGCCCGAGCCGATGGCGATCATGCCCTGCAGGATGTGGAAGCCCTTGCCCAGCGGGTCGCGCGTCGGGTCCATCAGCGTGCACACGCGCTGCTGCTGGTACTCGCGCAGCACGACCCAGCGCACGCCGTCCTGGCACAGGTCCGAGGAGAACCAGACCAACAGGCCGATGCCCAGCAGCGCCAGCAGCACCGGGGGCGCGACCAGCCGCCATGGCAGGCCGGCGAAGAAGATCACCGCCAGCCCGGCCGCCGCCACCAGCAGCGAGGTGCCCAGGTCGGGCTGGTGCATGATCAGCATGACGGGCACGGCCAGCAGCACGAAGGCCACGACGAAATCCAGCGGCTGGCGCTGGCCCTCGCGCTTCTGGAACCACCAGGCCAGCATCAGCGGCGTGGCGATCTTCAGGATTTCACTGGGCTGGATGACGATCCCCACATTGAGCCAGCGTGTCGCCCCCTTGCGCGTGATGCCGAAGAATTCCACCCCGAGCAGCAGCAACACCCCGGTGAGGTACACCGGCACGGCGAATTTCATGAGCTGCTGCGGCGAGATCTGCGCCACCACGAACAGGATGAAGCCGGCCAGCAGCATGTTGCGGCCGTGGTCGACGAAGCGCGTGCCGTGGTCGAAGCCGGACGAATACATCACCAGCATGCCGGCACCGGCCAGCATGAAGACGGCGAAGGCCAGCGGGCCGTCGAAACCGCGGAACAGCGGCAGGGCGCGGCGCCAGAGAGAAGGGGTGTCGAGTACGGCGGCCATGGCGCGCGATTATCCTGCGCGGCTTTTCGCCAGCTGCCTGCGCGGGCTTCTCACGCCCCGAGGACGCGGTTCTTGCCGGTTCGCTTGGCCAGGTACATGGCGCCGTCGGCGCGCTTGATCGCATCGGCCATGTCTTCGCTGTCGGCCATTTGGGCGACACCGGCGCTGAACGTGATCAGCAGCTTGTCCTTGCCGCTCAGGAAATAGCGTGTCGTCAGCTCGCGCTGCAATCGGGTGAGGATGGCGATCGCAGCCTCCAACCCCGTGTCGGGCAGCACGATCACGAATTCCTCGCCGCCGTAGCGCGCCAGCGAATCTTGCGGCCGGATCGACTGGCGCGCCACGTCGGCCAGGTGCTGCAAGGCCGCGTCCCCCGCGTCGTGGCCGAGCTGGTCGTTGAATTTCTTGAAGTTGTCCAGGTCCAGCAGCGCCACGCACAGCGCATGGCCCTTGCGCCGCGCGGTGGCGATCTCGCGCGCCATGGCTTCGTCCAGGCCGCGGCGGTTCAGCACGCCGGTCAGCGCATCGTGCCGCGCCTGGGCGCTGGCGCGGTCCAGCTCGTTGTGCAGCCGGGCGATCTGCTCCTCGGCCTGCTCGGTCTTGGCGCGCATGGTCTGCAGCTCGTCACGCGAGTGCGCCATGTCGTGCGCCATGGAGCGCGTGGCGGTGATGGCGTCCTGCAGCACGGGGCCGAGTTCCTCGATGGTGGTGGCCTGCTCGATCAGGCGCGCGCAGTTCTCGATCTTGCCGTGGTAGACGGTGCTGGACTCGGACATCTGCGACAGCCGCTCGACGAAGGTGGCCAGCAGCTGCTGCATCTGCGCCTGCGCCTGGCTGGCACGGCCCTTGGCCTCCGTCTGCTTGAAGATCACATCGCGCAGCCGGCGCTCCACGTCGTCCAGGCGGCGCAGGTTCAGCGGCGGGGTCGAGGCGTTCATGAGCGCGTCGATCTGCCCGCGCAACCAGCGGTCCTCGGTGCACAACTCGCCGATGTTCTCGAACACCATGTGCAGCAGGTTCAGCAACGAGGACTTGATCTCGGCCTGGTCTTCCGCCGCGAACGACAGGCGGTGCGCGAAGTTGCCCAGCGCGGTCTTGACCGCCATCACATCGTGCGAATGGCGCAGCATGCGCAGCATCTCGGCCGCCTGGCTCAGGAAGCGCGCATCGTCCGCGCCCAGCGCCGGCTGCGCGGACTCGATCAGCCGCGCCACCTGCTCCTGCAGCGCCGTGACCTGCGCCTCGGGCTCGGCCGGCTCCGCGCTGCCCAGCGGCGCGAACGCCGAGGCCGACACGGCGAAACTGGCATAACCCACGAGGGCTGCTTCCACCTTGTCCCAGCTGCGTTGGCCGATGGCCGAGGTCAGCAGGCCCAGCTGCTTTTCCTGGCCCGGGTTGCGCGAGGGCAGCACGGCAGCGATCTGGCGCAGCGGCTCGCTCGGGAAATAGGCCGGCGCCAGCGTGCCGGCGACCTCGTGGTAGTGGGCCTGGTAGTTCTCGGGCGTGGGGGCCAGACGCTTTCCTGCCAGGATCTTGAACGTCTCTCGGGCGATTTCGCTGGGCGATCGATCTGGCATGGAAGGTGGGCGGATGGCGAAGCCCGCCATCGTAGCGAATCGCCGCGGGTTTCCCCTGGCCGGCAACGGACTTCCCACGCGCCGCGCACCGTCCGTTGTGCGCCAACCACTGGCCGCGGCACGCCGGTACCGGCCGGAACCGGCCGGCACGGGCTGCTAGCGGATCGCGATCGGGTTCACGATGGCCTGCACGCCGCCCGTCATGCGGCTGGGGCCGAGCACGAACATGAACTCCCACGCCTGGTCCTTCACGAGCTCGGCCGTGTCCACGTTCTCCAGGATGTAGATGCCGTTCTTGGGAATCAGGATCTGGTGCACCTCGAAGATGCCCACGCCCTTCTCGAACGGGATCGCCTCCAGCCCCCAGGTGTCCGCGCCCACGGCCACGGGCTGCTTACCAGCCAGGTACTCGGCCCCCTCCTTGCCCAGCCCCGGCTCGCCGGTGATGAAACGCTTGTCGTCCTTGCCGACCAGGTTCAGCCAGCCGCTGTAGAACAGCACCACGTCGCCCTTGCGGATCTCCACGCCCTGGCGCGCAGCCTGCGCGTCGATCTCCTTGCGGTTGTAGGCCGTGCCTTCCGGCACCGGGTTCTGGCCGTAGTAGGCCGTCATGTCCAGCACGATGCCGCGCGTGACGATGGCCGGCACCTTCTCGATGCCCAGCTTGGTCAGCCCGTTGGCCTGCACGAACTCGCTGTTCCTGTTGCAGTTGTAGTAGACGTTGTCCACGCCGATGTGGCCCATGCCGTCGATCTGCGTGCCCGTGCCCACGTACCCCATGTAGATGTCGTCGTTGTAGTTGGTCTTGGTGGGACCCAGGCCGATGCCGCCCACCTGGCCGGGCTGGTTGATCGCCAGCGCCCAGCTGCGCGGGCCGAAGGCCGGGGTCTTGGCATTGGTCTCCACGCCCAGGCGGTAGGTCTTGCCGGTCTTCACGAGCCGGGAGGCAGCCAGCGACAGCTCGGCGGTCAGCAGGTTGCCCGCGCCGATCTCGTCGGCCGCCCCCCATTTGGACTTGCACCAGTCGGGCTGCGGCGGCTGCTGGGCGCAGGCCGGCAGCGTGACGAGGCCGGCCGCGGCCAGCAGCAGCGGGGCGATGCGGTACAGGGTTCCCATGTCGTGTCTCCTTGGGCGAGGGCCGGCAGATGGACGGTGAACTTCGCTCTGCGCTCCGCGGGTTTCCTCGCGAACATGCCGGCGCACGGGGCAGCGTGCGAATCATCGCCGTCTATGCCGCGCAGTGGTACTGAAATATGCAAAAAACCAGCGCCCCGCCCGCGCCATGCGTACCATGGGCCGCGCCACGCCGGCCTGCCGCCCCGCCCCCACCATGCCCCTGACCCATCTGCTCTATCTGCACGGCTTTCGCTCCTCGCCGCAATCGACCAAGGCGCGGCTGGTCGCTGCGCGCGTGCAGGCGCGCCACCCCGAACTGGTCTGGTGGTGCCCGCAGCTGCCGCCCTCGCCGCGCCAGGCCATGGACGAACTGCTCGCTGGCATCGCGGACTGGCCGCGCGCCAGCATGGCCGTGGTCGGCTCCTCGCTGGGCGGCTTCTACGCCACCGTCATCGCCGAGCAGACCGGCAGCCGCGCCGTGCTGCTGAACCCGGCCGTGCACCCGGCGCGCGACCTGGCGCGCCACATCGGCGAGCACACGGCCTGGCACGACCCGAACGAGCGCTTCTTCTTCCGCGCCGCATACATCGACGAACTGCGCGCCATGGAGCAGCCGCCCAAGGCGCCCGCCGCCCAGGCAGCCATGGCCCGCAGCTTCGCCATCATCGCCAAGGGCGACGAGGTGCTGGACTGGCGCGAGATGTGTGCGCGCTACCCGCGGGCCCGCGTGAAGCTGCTGGAAGGCAGCGACCACGCGATCAGCGAATTCCCGGAATACGTGGACGAAGTGTTCGACTTCCTGCTGGCCCCGGCGTAGCGCCGGCCATCGCGGACAATAGCCGCCATGTACGCATTGTTCGAAGAAGCGGGCAAATTCATGTCCGGACGGGTGCTCTCCGAGGCCGAAGCCTCGTCCCAGATCGAGCTGGAATCCGGTAAACGGGTCAAGGTCAAGGCCGCCAACCTGCTGCTGAAGTTCGAGAAACCCGGCCCCGAGGTGCTGGTCCGCGAGGCCCGCTCGCTGGCCGAGTCCATCGAGCTGGAGCTGGCCTGGGAGTTCGCCAGCGACGACGAATTCAGCTTCGGCGACCTGGCCAGGGTGTATTTCAACGACGACGCCACGCTGGTGCAGCAGGCGGCCGCGCTGTTCCGCCTGTTCGAGGCGCCCCACTACTTCCGCCGTGCCGGCAAGGGCCGCTTCCGCAAGGCCCCGGCCGAGCAGGTGCAGCAGGCGCTGGCTGCGATCGAGAAAAAGCGGCTGCTGCAGCTGCAGATCGACGACTGGGCGCAGGAACTCGCCGAGGGCCGCTGCCCGCAGCCGATCCGCGACCAGCTCTACCGCATCCTGTTCAAGCCCGACAAGAATGCCGCCGAGTACAAGGCCGTGGTCGATGCCGCGCGCGCCACGCAGACCGCGCCCCTGGCGCTGCTGCAGCGCGCCGGCGCCATCGATTCGCCCTACCAGTTCCACTGGCGCCGCTTTTTGCTGGAGTTCTTCCCCAAGGGTACGGGCTTCGCGGCGCTGCAGGCGCCCGAGATCACCGATGCGCTGCCGGTCGCCGGCGTGCAGGCGTTCTCGATCGACGATTCGACGACCACCGAGATCGACGATGCGCTGTCGGTGCAGGGCCTGGGCACGGCGCAGGTCACGGTCGGCATCCACATCGCGGCGCCGGCCCTGGCCATCGTGCCGGGCTCGCCGATCGACCAGCTCGGCCGCGCGCGGCTGTCCACGGTCTACATGCCGGGCCACAAGCTGACCATGCTGCCCGACCCGGTGGTGCAGGCCTACACCCTGCAGGAGGGGCGCGACTGCCCGGCCGTGTCGCTCTACGTGCGCTTTGACGCCGAGACGCTGGCCGTGCTGGACAGCGAGACCCGGCTGGAGCGTGTGCCGATCGCGGCCAACCTGCGCCACGACCAGCTCGACGCGCTGGTGACCGAGGAATGGCTGGCCGCCCCCGATGCCGCCGCAGCCCCCGCCATTTCCGGCGTGGACCCGGCGCAGCTGGCCTTCCTGTACCGCCTGGCGCGCCACCTGAAGGCGCAGCGCGAGGTGGTGCGCGGCAAGCCCGAGACCTTCAACCGCCCCGACTACAACTTCAAGCTGGTCGACAGCGCCGAGGCCCCGCTGGGCGACGAGCCGGCCGGCGCCGAGCGCGTGGAGATCAGCGTGCGCCGCCGCGGCGCGCCGCTGGACCTGATCGTGGCCGAGGCCATGATCCTGGCCAACAGCACCTGGGGCACCTGGATGGCCGCCTGCGGCGTACCCGGCATCTACCGCAGCCAGGCCAGCCTGGCGCCCGGCGTGAAGGTGCGCATGGGCACCAAGGCGCTGCCGCATGCCGGCATCGGCGTGCCCAGCTACGCCTGGAGCACCTCGCCGCTGCGCCGCTACGTGGACCTGGTGAACCAGTGGCAGATCATTGCCTGCGCGCGCCACGGCAAAACGGCCGCGCTGGCCGCGCCGTTCAAGCCCAAGGACGCCGAGCTGTTCTCCATCATCTCCAGCTTCGATGCGGCCTATAGCGCCTACAACGGCTTCCAGGGCGGCATGGAGCGCTTCTGGACGCTGCAATACCTGCAGCAGAATGGCCTGCACGAGATCACCGGCACGGTGTTCCGCGAAGGCCTGGTGCGCGCCGACGACCTGCCGCTGGTGCTGGGCGTGATGGGCACGCAGGACCTGCCGCGCGGCGCCCATGTGCGCGTGCGCCTGGGCGCGATCGACCTCATCACGCTGGACGTGGCCGGCACCGTGGTCGAGCGGCTGGATGCGCCCGGCGCCGCGCCGGCAGCGCCCGAGGCCACCGAGGAGGACGAGGAAGAAGCCGCGGCCGGCCCGATCGCGATTGCCGTCGACATGGACCAGCCGGCCACGGCCGCTGAAGCCCCCGCCACGCCGTGAACCCGCGCCGCGTTCTGCACCGGCTGAGCACGCTGCAGCTCGCGCTGCTGGTGTCGCTGCTGGTCCATGCGGCCGTGCTGACCGTGCGCTCCGTCGACCCGGTGGCGTTCAACCGCGTGTTCGAGGACACGCCGCTGGAGGTCATACTGGTCAACGCCAAGTCTGCCGAGCGGCCGGACAAGGCGCTGGCCATCGCCCAGGCCAACCTGGCCGGCGGCGGCGACGCCGCCAAGGGCCGCGCCACCTCGCCGCTGCCGCCGGCCGCGCACAGCGACATCGGCGAGGCCATGGAGGAGGCGCAGCGCCGCATGGAGGCCATGCAGGAAGAGCAGACCGTGCTGCTGGCGCAGATCAGCCGCATGCTGGCCGCGCTGCCGCCTCCCGATCCGCGCCTGCCCAGCCATGCGCCCGAAACCCAGGCGCAGGAGGAAAAACGCCGCCAGTTGCTCAAGCACCTGGCCGAGATCGAGCGCCGCATCGCGCTGGAGAATGCGCGGCCCAAGCGGCGCGTGGTGAGCCCGGCCACGCGCGAGGAGGTCTACGCCATCTACTACGAGGCCCTGCGGCGCAAGGTCGAGGACAAGGGCACGGAGAACTTTCCCGAGCAGGACGGCAAGAAGCTGTACGGCGAGCTGGTCATGATCGTGACCGTGGACCACAACGGCCGCATCCTGGCCACCGAGGTCGCGCAAAGCTCGGGCAACCGCACGCTGGACCGCCGTGCCGAGGCCATTGCGCGCAGCGCGGCGCCGTTCGGCCCGTTCAGCGAAGCCATGCGGCGCAAGGCCGACCAGATCCTCGTTGTGTCGCGCTTTCGCTTCACGCGCGAGGCCACCTTGGAAACCAACGTCACCGCGAACTGATGAGACCACCCCGTTTGGACGGCTCACTTCGTGTAGCCATCCCATCCCCCAGGGGCGCCGCCAGCGGCCGGGCAGAGCCCGTTCCGCGGCGGCCGCTGGCATGGCCTGCTCCGCGGCCTTCTGAGCCTTTGCTTGCGACCCGGGTTCGTGGGCTGCGGGTGGCGTGCAACGCAATGGATAACTGACATGACAACCGATTCATTCGACTACTGCGTGATGGGCAACCCGGTCCAGCACAGCCGCTCGCCGTGGATCCACGCGCGCTTTGCCGAACTGACCGGGCAGCAGCTCGTCTACGGCCGGCAACTGGTGCCGCTGGACGCGTTCGTGCCCACGGTGCAGGCATTCATCGCCGACGGCGGCCAGGGCTGCAACGTGACGGTGCCCTTCAAG
Organism: Pseudorhodoferax sp. Leaf267; assembly: GCF_001422405.1. Taxonomy (GTDB): domain Bacteria; phylum Pseudomonadota; class Gammaproteobacteria; order Burkholderiales; family Burkholderiaceae_C; genus Pseudorhodoferax. Next base: position 160,735 of record NZ_LMMV01000022.1, on the reverse strand, counting down.
TTCGAGGCCTTCCACCTGGCCACGACGCTGTCGGAACGCGCGCGCATGGCGCAGGCGGCCAACACGCTGCATGTGCGGCCGGGCGGCATCCATGCCGACAACACCGACGGCGCCGGCCTGGTGCAGGACATCCAGCAGCACGCGGGCGTGTCCATCGCCGGGCGGGACCTGCTGCTGATCGGCGCCGGCGGCGCCGCGGCCGGCGTGCTGGCCCCGCTGATCGAGGCCGGCGCGCGCCGCATCGCCGTGGCCAACCGCACGGTGGACAAGGCCCAGGCTCTGGTGGCACGCCATGCCGCACTGGCGACCGGGCATGGCTGCCAGCTCGACGCCTGCGGACTGGACGCAGTGACGGGCCAGTTCGGCATCGTCGTGAACGCCACGGCCAGCAGCCTGGCTGGCGCCCAGGTGCCCGTGCCTGCCACCGTCCTCGCCCCTGGCGCGCTGGCCGTGGACATGATGTACGGCCCCGCCGCGGCCGGCTTCCTGGCCTGGGCCCGTGCGCATGGCGCCACGGCGCGTGACGGCCTGGGCATGCTGGTGGAGCAGGCCGCCGAGTCCTTCGCGCTGTGGCGCGGCGTGCGCCCGCCCTCGGCCACCGTGCTGGCCGAGCTGCGCGCACTGGTGGACGGCTGACGCATGCACGCACTTTGGCGTTGGCTGGTGCTGCTGGTCGCGGCGTTGCTGGCGCTGCAGCTGTTCTTCGTCGCGCGCATCGCGCTGATGGCTGTGGTCGACCCGCAGTCCACGTCCTTCCAGCGCTCCGAGGCCTGGCGCCTGGCCACACAGGGGCCGGCGCAGGCCGCCCCGGCCAAGGGCCGCAAGCCGGAGCCGGCAAACGGCGACTGGCAGTGGCGCCAGCAATGGGTGGGCTACGACCAGATCGCCGATGCGCTCAAGCGCGCCGTCATCGCATCGGAAGACTCCGGGTTTCCGAGCCACGAAGGCGTGGACTGGGAGGCGCTGGAGAAGGCCTGGGAGAAGAACGAGAAGGCCCAGGCCCGCGCCGAGCGCCAGACCCAGGCCGCGCCCGTGGGCAAGCCGGCCCGCACGCCCAAGATCGTGGGCGGCTCCACCATCACGCAGCAGCTGGCCAAGAACCTGCTGCTCTCGGGTGAGCGCACGCTGCTGCGCAAGGGCCAGGAATTCGTGCTGACGCTGCTGCTGGAAACCTTCCTGAGCAAGCAGCGCATCCTGGAGATCTATCTCAATAGCGTGGAGTGGGGCGAAGGCGTGTTCGGCGCCGAGGCCGCGGCCCAGCATTACTACAAGAAGAGCGCCGCCCGGCTCACGGCCTACGAGGCCGCGCGCCTGGCCGTGATGCTGCCGCGCCCGCGCCACTACGAGAAACTGCCCCAGTCGCCCTACCTGGCCAGCCGGGCGAACACCATCGTCGCGCGCATGGGCGACGTGAGCCTGCCCTGACCCCTTTTCCCGGAATCTGCCTTTCCCGATGACTTCGAAACGCGCCAAGCTGATGGCCTGGTTCCTGCTGGGCCTGGTGCGCGTGCTGACCGGCGCCCAGGCGCGCTGGCACGGCTGCCCGCCCAAGGCCGAGCAACGCATCTACTTCGCCAACCACCAGAGCCATGCCGATCTGGTCATGATCTGGGCCGCGCTGCCGGCCGAGCTGCGTGGCATCACGCGGCCGATCGCGGCCAAGGACTACTGGACCAAGACGCCGTTCAAGCAATGGATCACGACCGCGGTGTTCAACGCCGTCTATGTGGACCGCGAACGCGTCGACGGCCAGGACCCGCTGGCCCCGCTGGTGCAGGCGCTGGACAACGGCGACTCCATCATCCTGTTTCCTGAAGGCACGCGCGGCCATGAAGAGGAACCGCAGCCGTTCAAGGCCGGGCTGTACAACCTGGCGCAGCGCTTCCCGCAGGTGGTGCTGGTGCCGGCCTGGATCCACAACGTGCAGCGCGTGATGCCCAAGGGCGAAGTGGTGCCGGTGCCCATCCTGTGTTCGGTGACGTTCGGCGCGCCGATGCAGGTGGAGCCCGGCGAGGAACGGCGCGCCTTCCTCGACCGCGCGCGCGCCGCCGTCATCGCCCTGCGCGAGGTCTAAAGCGATGACCAGCCTTCTGCGCAGCCTCACCCCCGCCGAACAGGTCGGCGTCCTGTTCATCATCGTCTTTGGCCTGCTGACGCTGGTCACGGCCGCGCTCATCACGCTGTCGGTGCGCGGCCGCCACGAGGCCGACGCGCAACGCCAGGCCGCGCACGCGGACTGGTGGAGCCTGCTCAAGACCTCCTGGTTCATGGTCAGCATCTTCTGGATCGGCTGGGTGCTGGGCGAGCGCGTGGCCACCGTGCTGTTCGGCCTGGTCTCGTTCTTCGCGCTGCGCGAGTTCATCAGCCTGTCGCCCACGCGGCGCGGCGACCACCGCAGCCTGGTGCTGGCCTTCTTCGTCGTGCTGCCGGTGCAGTTCTGGCTGGGCGGCAGCGCGCACTTCGATCTGTTCACGGTGTTCATCCCGGTCTATGTGTTCCTGGCGATCCCGGTCGTCAGCGCGCTGGCCGACGATCCGCAGCGCTTCCTGGAGCGCAACGCCAAGCTGCAGTGGGGCATCATGGTCTGCGTCTACGGCCTGTCGCACGTGCCGGCGCTGCTGCTGCTGAACCTGCGCCAATACGAGGGAAAGAGCGCCTTCCTGGTGTTCTTCCTGGTCGCCGTGGTGCAGGGCTGCATGGTGATCCAGCACCTGGCGGCGCGGCATTTCCCGCGGCCGCCGACCGCGCCCAACGTGAGCCGCAGCTTCAACTGGGCGACCTGGGCCGTGGCCGTGGGCGTGGCCAGCAGCCTGGGCGTGCTGCTGACCGCGATCACGCCGTTCAAGCCGCTGGAGACGCTGGCCATGGGCGCCATCGCCTGCGTGGCCGGCAGCATGGGCCACCTGGTCATGAAGGCGCTCAAGCGCGACCGCGGCGTGACGAACTGGGGCGCGCAGGGCCAGTCGGTCACGGGCGCGAACGGGCTGCTGGACCGCGTGGACGCACTGTGCTTCGCGGCGCCGGTGTTCTTCCACTCCGCACGCTGGTACTTCGGGGCATGAACGTCGCATGAGGATCCTGGGCATCGACCCCGGTCTGCAGACCACTGGATTTGGCGTGATCGACGCCGAGGGCGCGGCGCTCGACTACGTGGCCAGCGGCACCATCCGCACCACGTCCAGCGCGGCCATGGGCGACCTGCCCGCGCGGCTCAAGATCCTGTTCGACGGCATCTGCGAAGTCACGACGCGCTACCAGCCGCAAGCCGCGTCGGTGGAGATCATTTTCGTCAACGTCAACCCGCAGTCCACGCTGCTGCTGGGCCAGGCCCGCGGCGCCTGCGTGACAGCCCTGGTCTCGCGCGACCTGCCGGTGGCCGAATACACCGCCTTGCAGATGAAGAAGGCCGTCGTCGGCCATGGCCGCGCCGACAAGAGCCAGGTCCAGGAAATGGTCAAGCGCCTGCTGCGCCTGCCCGGGCTGCCCGGCAAGGACGCGGCCGACGCGCTCGGCTTGGCGATCACGCACGCCCACGTGGGCCAGGCCATGGCGCGGCTGGCGCAGGCCACACCGCTGACGCGCGCCACGAGCGGCATGTACCGGGCCGGGCGCACGCGCTAGGCGCAGGAGCGCCAAGGCGCTCGTCATTACAGCTTGTTGCACACGCCTGGGGTTAACCCTGCATGAGCGTATCGGTTGGCGTCTCTAAAATTTGTTCAAGTTGAATTAATTAATAGAACGCAGGAGACCAAGACGTGAAAACAGCAGGCCCGGGCCGCGGCACCAATTCGGTCAGCCTTCGGCAATACAACGAGCGCAGCCTGCTGCAGCGCCTGCGCCGCGCGGGTGAGGCGTCCAAGGCCGACCTGGCACGCTGGGCGCAGCTCACCAACACCGCCGTGGGCAGCATCGTCGAATCGCTGGAGCAGTCCCGCCTGATCGAGAGCGCCGGCCGCCGCCAGGAAGGCCAGCGCGGCCAGCCGGCCGGCCTGTACCGCATCAACCCGCAGGGCGCCTACGGCATCGGGGTGCGGCTGGACCGCACCAGCATCGAGACCGTGGTGATCGACCTGGCCGGCCACATCCTTGCGCGGCGCATGCACGACCAGGTGCTGCCCCAGCCCGAGCAGGCCCTGGCCATCGTGCAGCAGGACATCGCGGCCGTGCTGGCCGAGCTCTCGCCCGAGCAACGCGGCCGCCTGGCCGGCGTGGGCCTGGCCCAGCCCTACAACCTGGGCAGCTGGCTCCAGCAGCTGGGCCTGGAGGCCGACTTCCGCGTCTGGGACGCGGTGGACTTCGGCACCATGCTGTCGCAGGCCGTGCAGTTGCCCGTGTTCAAGGAGAACGACGGCAATGCCGCCGCCATCGCCGAGCTGGTGTTCGGCGTGGGGCGCCAGGAGAACGACTTTCTGTACGTGTTCATCGGCGCGGCGCTGGGCGCCGGTGCCGTGCTGGGCGGCGAGAGCCTGCGCGGCAGCTCGGGCAACGGCGCCGACCTGGGCCTGATGCCGGTGCCGCCCAGCGCCCTGCCCTCGGCACCGCAGCTCGGCGGGCAGTGGGACATCCTGCTGTCGCGCGCCTCGCTCAACGCGCTGTCGCGCCATGTGCGCCACCACGGCATCGAGGTCGCCGGCAACGCTCAGCTCGAGGCCGTGGTCCGGGCCGGCGGGCCGGCCGTGGCCGAGTGGCTGGACGACTGCGTCGACGCCTTCGTGCCCTCGCTGCGCGCCGCGCTGGCCGTGCTGGACCTGCCGGCCGTGGTGATCGACTGCGACATCGACGGCGGGCTGATCGACGCGCTGATCCGGCGCAGCGAAGACGGCCTGCGCGCCATCGCCCCGGAAGCGCGGCAAACGCCCCGCCTGCTGCGCGGCAGCTTCCGCGCCGACGCCGGCGCCATCGGCGCGGCCAGCCTGCCGATGTTCTTCAACTTCTCGCCGCGCGCCGACGTGCTGCGCGGCCATGCGTCCCCCTTCGTGCCCACGCACCACCTGCAGGAGCTGTCCCATGCCTGATCCCGTGACCACCGCGCCGCTGCTGGAGCTGCGCGGCATCTCCAAGACCTTCCCCGGCGTCAAGGCACTGCAGAACGTGCAGCTCAGCGCGCGCGCCGGCCAGGTGCATGCGCTGATGGGCGAGAACGGCGCGGGCAAGTCCACGCTCATGAAGATCCTGTCGGGCGCCTACATGCCCGACGCCGGCGCCGAGATCCGCATCGACGGGCAGCTCGCCCACATCGACGGCCCGCTCGCGGCCAAGAACCTGGGCGTCTCGGTGATCTACCAGGAGCTGAGCCTGGCGCCCAATCTGTCGGTGGCCGAGAACATCTTCATGGGCCGCCCGATGAAGAAAGGCGGCCTGGTCGACCGCGCCGGCATGACCGCCGCCTGCGCGGACACGCTGCGCCGCCTGGGCGCCGACTTCGGCCCGACGACCCGCGTGGAGACGCTGTCGATCGCGCAGCGCCAGCTGGTGGAGATCGCGCGCGCCGTGCAGTTCGACTGCCGCATCCTGGTCATGGACGAGCCCACCACGCCGCTGTCCACGCACGAGACCGACCGCCTCTTCGTGCTGATCCGCAAGCTGCGCGCCGAAGGCCTGGCCATCCTGTACATCAGCCACCGCATGGACGAGATCGACGAGCTGGCCGACGAGGTCACCGTGCTGCGCGACGGCACTTACGTGGGTACGCTGTCGCGCGCGGACCTGTCGCGCGACAAGCTCGTGAAGATGATGGTGGGCCGCGACCTGTCGGGCTTCTACCGCAAGGAACACCAGGGCCAGCACACCGGCGCCCAGGTGCTGGCCGTGCACGACATGGCCGACGGCCGGCGCGTGCGCGGCTGCAGCCTGGCGCTGCATGCGGGCGAGGTGCTGGGCCTGGCAGGGCTGGTGGGCGCCGGCCGCACCGAGCTGGCGCGCTTGATCTTCGGCGCCGACGAACGCACGGCCGGCCAAGTGACGCTGAGCGGCAGCGGCGCCGTGCTGGACATCCGCCGGCCCATCGACGCCATCCGAGCCGGCATCCTTTACCTGACCGAGGACCGCAAGGGCCAGGGCCTGTTCCTGGACCTGTCGGTGCGCGACAACATCAACGTGATGATCAGCCCGCGCGACGCGCATGCCGGCGGCGTGATGGACCGCAAGCGCGCCTTCGAGCGTGCCCGCGACGCCATCGCGCAGCTGTCCATCCGCGTGGCCTCGCCGCGCGTGAACGTGGGCGCGCTGTCGGGCGGCAACCAGCAGAAGGTGCTGCTCGCCCGCCTGCTGGAACTGGCGCCCAAGGTGCTGATCCTGGACGAGCCCACGCGCGGCGTGGACATCGGCGCCAAGAGCGAGATCTACCGCCTGATCGACGAGCTGGCGCGCCGCGGCGTGGCCGTGCTGGTCATCTCCAGCGAGCTGGCCGAGGTCGTCGGCGTGTGCGACCGCGTGGTCGTGATGCGCGAGGGCCGGCTGGTCGGCGAGGTGGGCGGCGCCAGCGGCGTGGCCATCACGCAGGAAAACATCGTCGCCCTGGCCACCGGCGCCGCCACGGCCGAGCCCACGCTGCACTGACCCCTTTCCCCCTCCCGACAACACCCACCGGAGACCCACCATGGCCACCCCCCTGACCGCCCCCACGGCCGCCACGGCGCCGAGTTCCCCATCCGCCAGCAGCGCGCGCGGCAAGGAGATCGTCCGCGCGCTCGGCATGCTGCCCATCCTCGTGCTGCTGTGCATCGGCTTCAGCCTGTCCAGCGAAAACTTCTTCAGCCTGCAGAACCTGTCCATCATGACGCAGCAGGCCTCGATCAACATCGTGCTGGCCGCCGGCATGACCTTCGTGATCCTCACGGCCGGGATCGACCTGTCGGTGGGCTCCATCCTCGCGGCCTCGGCCGTGGCCGCCATGCTGGTCTCCAACATCCCCGGCCTGGGCATGCTGGGCATCGCCGCGGGCCTGGGCGCCGGGCTGCTGTTCGGCCTGATCAACGGCGTGCTGATCGCCTTCGTCAAGCTGCCGCCCTTCATCGTGACCCTGGGCTCGCTGACCGCGGTGCGCGGCATCGCGCGGCTGCTGGGCAACGACACCACCATCTTCAACCCCAACCTGCCCTTTGCCTTCATCGGCAACGGCGACGTGCTGGGCATCCCATGGCTGGTGATCATCGCCTTCGCGGTGGTGGCACTGTCCTGGTTCATCCTGCGCCGCACGGTGCTGGGCCTGAACATCTACTCGGTCGGTGGCAACCCCGAGGCCGCGCGCCTGGCCGGCATCAAGGTCTGGGCCGTGCTGCTGTTCGTGTACTGCGCCTCGGGCCTGCTGTCCGGCCTGGGCGGCGTGATGGCCTCGGCCCGGCTGTACGCGGCCAACGGGCTGCAGCTGGGCGCGTCCTACGAGCTGGACGCGATCGCCGCCGTCATCCTGGGCGGCACCAGCTTCGTCGGCGGCACGGGCTCCATCCTGGGCACGCTGATCGGCGCGCTGATCATCGCGGTGCTGACCAACGGCCTGATCCTGATGGGCGTCTCCGACATCTGGCAGTACATCGTCAAGGGCCTCGTGATCATCGGTGCCGTGGCGCTGGACAAGTACCGCCGCAAAGACTCTGCCCGCACCTGAACCTTTTCCCCAACCGCTTCCACTGACCCACCAACGGAGACACTCCATGCGCAAACACCTCATCGCCCTCGCCGCCATCGCCGCCGCCCTGTCGGCACCGCTGGCCCAGGCCCAGAACAAGCCGGTCAAGAACGTCGGCATCACGCTGGGCTCGCTCGGCAACCCCTTCTTCGTGACTCTGGCCAAGGGCGCCGAAGCCAAGGCCAAGCAGCTCAACCCCGCGGCCAAGGTGACGGCCCTGTCGGCCGACTACGACCTGAACAAGCAGTTCTCGCAGATCGACGGCTTCATCGCCTCAGGCGTGGACCTGATCCTGGTCAACGCCGTCGACGCCAAGGCCATCGAGCCGGCCATCAACAAGGCCAAGAAGGCCGGCATCGCCGTCGTCGGCGTGGACGTGGCGGCCAACGGCGCCGACGCGGCCGTGCAGACCAACAACGTGCAGGCCGGCGAGATCGCCTGCCAGTACATCGTCGAGAAGCTGGGCGGCAAGGGCAACGTGATCATCCAGAACGGCCCGCAGGTCTCGGCCGTGATCGACCGCGTGAACGGCTGCAAGTCGGTGTTCAAGAAGAGCCCGGACATCAAGGTGCTGTCCGACGACCAGGACGCCAAGGGTTCGCGTGAAGGCGGCCTGAACGTCATGCAGAACCACCTGACGCGCTTTCCCAAGGTGGACGCCGTGTTCGCGATCAACGACCCGCAGGCCATCGGCGCAGACCTGGCCGCGCGCCAGCTGAACCGCAAGAACATCGTCATCACGTCCGTGGACGGCGCACCCGACATCGAGGCCGCGCTGAAGGCCGACAACCAGATCCAGGCCTCGGCCAGCCAGGACCCGTACATGATCGCGCAGAAGGCCGTGGAGATCGGCCAGGACGTGCTGAACGGCAAGAAGCCGGCGCAGACCATGGTGCTGCTGCCCTCGGTGCTGGTGACGCGCGCCACGGTCAAGGACTACAAGGGCTGGTCCAGCCCGCGCTGAGCCCCGGAAGGCCGAACGAGCACAAGAGCAAAGGAAGGAAAGACAAGATGTTCGTAGTGTGTGGCGAAGCCCTCATGGATGTGTATGTGCGCGACAGCACGGCCACCGGCCTGCTGCTGGACGCGCGGGTGGGCGGCTCGCCGTTCAACGTGGCGGTCGGCCTGGCACGGCTGGGGCAGCCGGTGCAGTTCCTGTGCCCGCTGTCGCAGGACGTGCCCGGCGAGCGCCTGATGCAGACGCTGCGCGACGAGAGCGTGGGCACGGCGCTGGTGGCCCGCAACGGCGCGGCCACCACGCTGTCGGTGGTCAGCGTGGGCGCGACCGGCGTGCCGAGCTATGCCTTCCACGGCCATGGCGCGGCCGACCGGCAGCTCACGGTGGACACGCTGCCCGAGCTGCCCGCAGACACGCGCGTGTTGCAGTTCGGCTCGTACGCGCTGGTCGTGGAGCCCGTGGGCAGCGCGCTGCGCCACCTGGCGGCGCGCGAGCGGCCCAACCGCCTGATCGCCTACGATCCGAACGTGCGGCTGAACGTCGAGCCCAACGTGGCGCGCTGGCTGCCCATCGTGCAGGAGATGACGCAGCTCGCGCACATCGTCAAGGTCAGCGACGAGGACCTGGGCCTGCTCTACCCCGACGAGGCACCGGCCGTGGTCGCACAACGCTGGCTTGCCGGCGGCGCGCACCTGGTGGTGGTGACACGCGGCGCCACGGGCAGCGAAGCCTGGGCGCGCGCCGGGCACGCCACCGCGCAGTCACTGCTGGTCGATGTGTTCGACACCGTGGGCGCGGGCGACACCTTCCAGGGCGCGATGCTCACCTGGCTGCAGGAACACGACGCGCTGAGTCCTGCGAAGCTGGACGCGCTGAGCGTGCACGACCTGTCGGCCATGCTGCGTTTCGCCGCGCGTGCCGCGTCGATCACGTGCTCGCGGCGCGGGGCGGACATGCCGCGGCGCGAAGAACTGCAGTGAGCCCGCGGCGCGGGTGAAGTCGTCGCGGTCGTCCGATGTGCCCAAGGAGCCGGATGAAGCGGCGCCTGTGCCGACGGACGAGAAGCCGCTGAAGTAGGCTGTGGCGCTACGGCCTCAGGCGATGCGTTCGAGCACCAGCACCGCAAAGAACCCGAACGCCGCCAGCAGCGTCCACTTCAGCGTGACCAGCCCCCAGCGCTTGTAGTGCGCGCGGCCGGTGCCCGCGTAGAACGCGAACATCACGCCGCACAGGATCAGCAGGAAAAAAATCGCCCAGCGGAACAGCAGCATCGGCCGTGCACTTACCAGGCGCGGGCCGGCTGGGCGAAGCCCTTGGGCGCCTTGCGCTCGTCGTCGAAGGTGACGATCTCGTAGGCCTCGGGGTGGGCCAGCAGTTCACGCAGCAGCTTGTTGTTCATGGCATGGCCGGAACGGAACGCGCTGTAGGCGGCCAGCAGCGGCTTGCCGATCAGATAGAGGTCGCCCATGGCGTCCAGGATCTTGTGCTTGACGAACTCGTCGTCGTAGCGCAGCCCGTCGCTGTTGAGCACCTTGTAGTCGTCCATGACGATGGCGTTGTCCAGCCCGCCGCCCAGGGCCAGGCCGTTGGCACGCATCATCTCCACGTCCTTGGTGAAGCCGAAGGTGCGCGCGCGTGCGATGTCGCGCGCATAGGAATCCGTGGACAGGTCGAACTCCACGCGCTGGCCCGTGGAGTCCACGGCCGGATGGTCGAAGTCGATCTCGAAGCTGGCCTTGAAGCCGTGGTAGGGCTCGAGCCGCGCCCACTTGAGGTTGGCGCCTTCGCCCTCGCGCACCTCCACGGGCTGGGTCACGCGGATGAAGCGGCGCGGGGCCTTTTGCAACTCGATGCCCGCGCTCTGCAGCAGGAAGACGAAGGACGCGGCCGAGCCGTCGAGGATGGGCACCTCTTCGGCGCTGATGTCCACGTACAGGTTGTCCAGCCCCAGGCCGGCGCAGGCCGACATCAGGTGCTCGACCGTATGCACCTTGGCATTGCCGCTGGAAATGGTGGAGGCCATGCGCGTGTCGGTCACGGCCTCGGCCTGAATCGGGATGTCCACCGGCTCGGGCAGGTCGACACGCCGGAACACGATGCCCGTGTCTGGCTGCGCAGGGCGCAGCGTCAGCTCCACGCGCTGGCCGCTGTGCAGCCCGACCCCCACGGCCTTGGTGATGGACTTCAGAGTACGTTGCGCAAGCATGGGGGCGATTTTAGTTGGCGTGATGCGTTTCAGACCTTCGCAAGGGCATTGCGGCAACCATGGCGCAGATTGGCAGAATCAATGCCGGACGCACGGCCGGGCCAGGGCACCCGCGGAACTGGCTCTGCCAGGCCGCTGGGTGCGTCCCCCTTCGCGCAGCGCAAGGGGGAAGCGGCGAAGCCGCGCACGGGGTTGATCTCTGTCAATCAGCCTGCTTGCGCAGGAAGGCCGGGATTTCGTAGTCGTCCATGCCGCCCGAAGACAGCGCGTCCACGCGCGCGCTGGCCTGCGTGCGGTTCGGCGTGCGCCAGACGGCCGGGCCCTTCAAGGACTCGTAGTCGGGCTGCGCGCGGCCCATGCCGGCGCCGATGATGCTGGCAGCGTTCAGCGTCGGGATCTCGAAGCCCTGGCCGTCCGTGCCGTTGCGCTGCACCACCTGCAGCGGAGGGGCCGTGCGGCGCGCGCCCTGGCGCGACAGGCCCGTGGCGACCACGGTCACGCGGATCTGGTCGTCCAGGCTGTCGTCGTAGGCCGTGCCGTAGATCACGTGCGCTTCGGCCGAGGCGTAGGCGCGGATCGTGTTCATCGCCAGGCGGGACTCGGACAGCTTGAGCGAGCCCTTGGCCGCCGTGATCAGCACCAGCACGCCCTTGGCGCCGGACAGGTCGATGCCCTCCAGCAGCGGGCAGGCCACGGCCTGCTCGGCAGCGATGCGCGCGCGGTCCGGGCCGGCCGCCACGGCCGTGCCCATCATGGCCTTGCCGGGCTCGCCCATCACGGTGCGCACGTCTTCGAAGTCGACGTTCACATGGCCGGGCACATTGATGATTTCGGCGATGCCGCCGACTGCGTTCTTCAGCACGTCGTTGGCGTGCGCAAAGGCCTCGTCCTGCGTGGCGTCGTCGCCCAGCACTTCGAGCAGCTTCTCGTTCAGCACCACGATCAGCGAGTCCACGTTGGCTTCAAGCTCGGTCAGGCCGGCGTCGGCGTTGGCCATGCGCTTGGGCCCTTCGAAGTCGAAGGGCTTGGTGATCACGCCCACCGTCAGGATGCCCATCTCCTTGGCCACGCGTGCGATCACGGGGGCCGCGCCGGTGCCGGTGCCGCCGCCCATGCCGGCGGTGATGAACAACATGTGCGCGCCGGCAATCGCGTTGCGGATGTCGTCGACCGCGGCCTCGGCGGCTTCGCGGCCCTTGTCGGGCTTGCTGCCGGCGCCCAGCCCGCTGGTGCCCAGCTGGATGGTCTTGTGCGCGGCCGTGCGGCCCAGGGCCTGGGCGTCGGTGTTGGCGCTGATGAATTCCACGCCCTGCACGGAGCAGCCGATCATGTGTTCGACCGCATTGCCGCCACCCCCGCCGACGCCGATCACCTTGATCTGCGTTCCGAGGTTGAATTCTTCGACTTCAATCATTTCGATGGGCATGTTCTTCTCCTTCAATCCAAAAAATAAGTTGCAGTTGCCTTGGGTGTTCTGTCGTGTGTAGCTCTTGTGTGTCAGGGTGCAGGTGGCGGATAGGGGCACCGCCATCGGCCATGTCGCGGCGGGCTGCCCCGCGCCAGCCACAAGGGCCAGGTCTCGACCTTGGAATGCTGTGACATCGCTGGCTCTCAGAAGTTGCCGACGAACCAGTCTTTGACGCGGCCCATGGCGGTTTTCATGGAGCCGTTCTTCTGCGCGACCTTGTAGCCGCGCAGGCGTGCGATGCGGCCCTCTTCGAGCAGCCCCATCACGGTGGCGGCGCGGGGCTGCGCAATCATGTCGGCCAGCGCACTTGCGTACTTCGGAACGCCACGGCGCACGGGCTTGAGGAAGATGTCTTCGCCGAGCTCGACCATGCCTGGCATGACCACGCTGCCGCCGGTCAGCACGATGCCCGAGGACAGCACTTCCTCGAAGCCGGACTCGCGGATCACCTGCTGCACGAGCGAGAAGATCTCCTCCACGCGTGGCTCGATCACGCCGGCCAGCGCCTGGCGGCTCAGCATGCGCGGGCCGCGGTCGCCCAGGCCCGGCACCTCGACCTGGCTGTCGGGGTCGGCGAGCAGCTGCTTGGCGTAGCCGTTCTCGACCTTGATGTCCTCGGCGTCCTTGGTCGGCGTGCGCAGCGCCATCGCGATGTCGCTGGTGATGAGGTCGCCGGCGATCGGGATCACGGCCGTGTGGCGGATCGCGCCGCCCGTGAAGATGGCCACGTCGGTGGTGCCCGCGCCGATGTCCACCAGGGCCACGCCCAGTTCGCGTTCGTCCTCGGTCAGCACCGACAGGCTGGAGGCCAGCGGGTTCAGCATGAGCTGGTCCACGTCCAGCCCGCAGCGGCGCACGCACTTGATGATGTTCTCGGCCGCGCTCTGCGCGCCGGTGACGATGTGCACCTTGGCCTCCAGGCGGATGCCGCTCATGCCGATCGGCTCTTTCACGTCCTGGCCGTCGATCACGAATTCCTGCGGCTCCACCAGCAGCAGGCGCTGGTCGGTCGAGATGTTGATCGCCTTGGCGGTCTCGACCACGCGCGCCACGTCGGCCTGGGTGACCTCGCGGTCCTTCACGGCCACCATGCCGCTGGAGTTGATGCCGCGGATGTGGCTGCCCGTGATGCCGGTGTAGACATGCGAGATCTTGCAGTCGGCCATCAGCTCGGCCTCCTTCAGGGCCTGCTGGATGCTCTGCACGGTCGCGTCGATGTTCACGACCACGCCGCGCTTCAAGCCATTGCTCGGCGCCACGCCGAAGCCGGCCAGCTTCAGGTCGCCCCCGGGCATGACCTCGGCCACCACCACCATCACCTTGGCGGTGCCGATGTCCAGCCCCACTACCAGATCTTTGTACTCTTTTGCCATGTCAGCATTCCTGTTGTCTTGTCTAGCGGCCCGGCCTGCGGGGCGGCGGCACGGCGGTCGTCACCGTGGTCACGCCGCGCAACCGCAGGGCATAGCCCTCGGGATAGCGCAGGTCCGCGGCCTCCAGCGCATCCACCCCCCTGCCGTACTGGCCGGCCACCGTCGTCAAGGTCTTCGCGAAGCGCTCGATGCGCGCCGTCAGCTCCTCGGGCGTGCCGCGCCCCAGCTCCACGACCGCGCCCGAATCGAGCTGCACGCGCCAGCTGCCGCGGCCCGTCAGCTCCAGTTCCGAGATCGCGCTGTCCAGCGGATCGAACAGCGGCGCCAGCGTGCGGTACATGCCCAGGATCAGGCCCGACTGGTCGTCCGGCCCGGCCAGGCGCGGCAGGTCGCTGCGGTGCACCTCGGCCACGTTGGCCTCGAAGATCTCGCCGAAGCTGTTCAGCAGCTGCGAGCCGCTCTCGGCGCCCCAATAGGCGGCCGCCTGGTGTTCCTGCAGCGTCACGTCCAGCCGGTTCGGAAAGCTGCGGCGCACGACGGCGCGGCGCACCCAGGGCACGGCCTCGAACGCGGCGCGCGTGTCCGCCAGGTCCACCGTGAAGAAGGTGCCGCGCAGCTTGGGCGCCACGTTGGCGCGCAGCGTCACCACGTTGTTGTGCGTGACCTCGCCGCGCACCTCGACGCCGCCGATGGCGAAAACCGGCTGGCGCAGCACCCACATGCACAGCGTGCCCAGTGACAGGCAGGCGAAGACCACGAACAGCACGCTGGCCGTGCCGTTCATGAGCTTCACATCCACCGGTGCGGGCAGCGCAGTGGTCATGGTGTCGCGCGCTCCAGGGTGTGGTCCAGCGTGGCGCTGGCCAGCACGCGCACGCACAGCGACGGGTAGTCGATGCCAGCCGCGCGCGCCGACATCGGCACCAGCGAATGGCCGGTCATGCCGGGCGAGGTGTTCATCTCCAGCAGGAAGGGCTTGCGGTCGCTGGCGCGGATCATCAGGTCGGCCCGGCCCCAGCCGCGGCAGCCCAGCGCCTGGTAGGCGGCTAGCACGATGCGCTGGATCTCGCGCTCCTCGTCCTGCGGCAGGCCGCTCGGGCACAGGTAGCGCACCTCGTCGGTGAAGTACTTGTTCTGGTAGTCGTAGGCGCCCTCGGGCGCCTGGATGCGGATCACCGGCAGGGCCTGCGCATCGGCGCCGGCACCGAGCACGGCGCAGGTCACCTCTTCGCCTTCGATGAATTCCTCGCACAGCACGTCGGGGTCGTAGCGGGCCGACAGGCGCACGGCATTCAGCATGTCCGAATACCCCTTGACCTTGGTGACGCCGATGGAGGAGCCCTCGCGCGGCGGCTTCACGATCAGCGGCAGGCCCAGTGCATCGGGCACGGCGCGCACGTCGGCCAGCTCCTGCGCGCCGGGTTGCAGCACCTGGTAGCGCGGCGACGGCAGGCCGCAGGCTTCCCAGATGCGCTTGGTCATGACCTTGTCCATGGCGATGCTGGAGGCCATCACGCCGGAGCCGGTGTACGGGATGCCCAGAAGCTCCAGCGCGCCCTGCACCGTGCCGTCCTCGCCATGGCGGCCATGCAGCGCGATGAAGCAGCGCGTGAAGCCATCGGCCTCCAGCTCGTGCAGGCCGCGCTCGGCCGGGTCGAAGGCATGCGCGTCGACGCCGGCCAGGCGCAGTGCGTCCAGCACACCGTTGCCCGACAGCAGCGAGATCTCGCGCTCGGCCGAACTGCCGCCCATCAGGACGGCCACCTTGCCCAGGCTGCTGGCCACGGTGTTCATTGCACGCCTCCCATTTCGAGCACCTTGGCCGGCACGCCACCGATGGAGCCGGCCCCCATGCACAGCACCACGTCGCCGCCATGCGCGTTGTCGCGGATGGCCGCGGCCATGGCGCCGATGTCGTCGACGAACACCGGCTCCACCTTGCCCGCCACGCGCAGCGCACGCGCCAGCGCGCGGCCGTCGGCCGCGACGATGGGCGTCTCGCCTGCGGCGTAGACCTCGGACAGCAGCACGGCGTCGGCCTCGCCGATGACCTTCACGAAGTCCTCGAAGCAATCGCGTGTGCGTGTGTAGCGGTGCGGCTGGAAGGCCAGCACCAGCCGGCGGCCCGGGTAGGCGCCGCGCGCCGCGGCCAGCGTGGCCGCGACCTCGACCGGGTGGTGGCCGTAGTCCTCGATCAGCGTGATGCGCCCGCCGTCGGCGATCGGCAGCTCGCCATGGATCTGGAAGCGCCGGCCCACGCCCTTGAACTCCGCCAGTGCCTTGAGCAGCGCTGCGTCGGGCACGTTGAGCTCGACCGCGACGGCGATCGCCGACAGCGCGTTCAGCACGTTGTGCCGGCCTGCGAGGTTGAGCACCACGTCCAGGTCGGGCAAGGTGACGCCGTTGCGGCGCTGCACCGTGAAATGCATCTGGCCGCCGACGGCGCGCACGTCGACGGCGCGCACCTGGGCGTCCTCGCCGAAGCCGTAGCTGGTGATCGGGCAGGTGACCTGGGGCACGATCTCGCGCACGGCGGCGTCGTCGGTGCACAGGATGGCCGTGCCGTAGAACGGCATGCGGTGCAGGAAGTCGACGAACGCACCCTTGAGCCGGCCGAAGTCGTGGCCGTAGGTCTCCATGTGGTCGGCGTCGATGTTGGTCACGACGGCCATCACCGGCAGCAGGTTCAGGAACGAGGCGTCGGACTCGTCGGCCTCGACCACGATGTAGTCGCCGCTGCCCAGCTTGGCATTGGCACCCGCGCTGTTGAGCTTGCCGCCGATGACGAAGGTCGGGTCCATGCCGGCCTCGGCCAGCACGCTGGCGACCAGGCTGGTGGTGGTGGTCTTGCCGTGCGTGCCGGCGATCGCGATGCCCTGCTTCAAGCGCATGAGCTCGGCCAGCATCAGCGCGCGCGGCACGACCGGGATGCGCATGGCGCGGGCCTGCTGCACCTCGGGGTTGGCCGCCTGCACGGCCGTGGACGTGACGACGGCGTCGGCGCCCTGCACGTGGGCCGCATCGTGGCCGACGAAGGTCTGGATGCCCAGGCCTGCGAGCCGGCGCAGCGTGGCGCTGTCGGCCAGGTCGGAGCCGGAGATCTGGTAGCCCAGGTTGCGCAGCACCTCGGCAATGCCGCTCATGCCGGCGCCGCCCACGCCCACGAAGTGAATATGACGAATCGCGTGTTTCATGCGGCCACCAGGCCTTCGATCTGGTCGGCGACCCGTGCGGCCGCCTGGGGTTTTGCGAGCGCGCGCGCCTTGCCGGCCATGGCCAGCAGCGCCTCGCGCGTGAGTCCTGCGAGCAGGTCGGCCAGATGGCGCGGCGTGAGCTCGGCTTGCGGCAGGTGGATGCCCGCGCCATGGCCTGCCAGCCACTGCGCGTTGTCGCGCTGGTGCGAGGTGGTGCTGACGATCAGCGGCACCAGCACGGCGGCCACGCCGGCCGCGCACAGTTCGCTGACCGTGACGGCGCCGGCACGGCAGACCACGAGGTCGCACTCGGCCAGCGCAGCGGCCATGTCTTCGATGAAGGGCCGAACCTCGGCCTGCACGCCGGCCTGCGCGTAGGCGGCCGACACGGCGGCGTCGTTGCCCTGGCCGGTCTGGTGCAGCATCTGCGGGCGCCTTTCCGCACCCAGCAGGGCCAGCGCCTGCGGCAGTGTTTCGTTCAGCACGCGTGCGCCCAGGCTGCCACCTACGACCAGCACGCGCAGCGGGCCAGTGCGGCCGGCGAAGCGCTGGGCGGGCGCCGGCAGGCTTTCGATCTCGGCACGCACGGGGTTGCCGGTGACCAGCGCGTTCTTGGTGCGCGACGCGGCCGCGCCGTCGAAGCCGAAGGCCACGGCGTCGGCGATGGGCAGCAAGGCCTTGTTGCTCATGAGCAGCGCCGCGTCGGCATTCACGAGTGCCAGCGGCTTGCCCAGCAGGCTGGCCATCAGCCCGCCCGGGAAGCAGACATAGCCCCCCATGCCCAGCACCACGTCGGCGCGGCGCCGGCGCAGGATCTGCAGGCAGGACCAGAACGCGCCCAGCATGCGCATGCCGCCGGTGAGCGTGTGCAGCAGGCCCTTGCCGCGCAGGCCCGAGAAGCCGATGGTGTCCAGCGGGATGCCGGACGGCGGCACGAGGCGGTTCTCCATGCCCGTGCGCGTGCCCAGCCAGCTCACGCTCCAGCCCCGTGATTGCAGTTCGCGCGCGACCGCGAGCCCGGGGATCACATGCCCGCCCGTGCCGGCTGCCATGACGACCAGATGGCTCATCCCCTGCGGCCCCCATGCATGAGCTGTCGGCTTTCGTAGTCGATGCGCAGCACCACGGCGATGGCCACCACGTTCATCAGGATGGCCGAGCCGCCGTAGCTCATGAGCGGCAGCGTGAGTCCCTTGGTCGGCAGCGCGCCCAGGTTCACGCCCATGTTGATGAAGGCCTGAAAGCCCATCCACACGCCCACGCCTTGCGCGACCAGCCCGGAGAAGACGCGGTCCAGGGCGATGGCCTGGCGGCCGATGTGCATGATGCGGCGGATCATCCAGAACACCAGCGCGATCACGCAGACCACGCCGATCAGGCCGAACTCCTCGCCGATCACGGCGAGCAGGAAGTCGGTGTGCGCCTCGGGCAGCCAGTGCAGCTTCTCGACACTGCCGCCCAGGCCGACACCGAAGACCTCGCCGCGGCCGATGGCGATCAGCGAGTGCGACAGCTGGTAGCCCTTGCCCAGCGCGTGCTTCTCGTCCCAAGGGTTGAGGTAGGCAAAGATGCGCTCGCGCCGCCATTCGGATGTCAGGATCATGAGGCTGAAGGCAACGACCAGGATCGCTGCGATCAGGAAGAACATGCGCGCGTTCACGCCGCCCAGGAACAGGATGCCCATGGCGATCACGGCGATCACCATGAAGGCGCCCATGTCGGGCTCCAGCAGCAGCAGCACACCGATGAGGCCGATGGCCACCGCCATCGGCAGCACGGCGCGCCAGAAGTTCTCCTTCACGTCCATCTTGCGCACCATGTAGCTGGACGCATAGAACACCACGGCCAGCTTGGCCAGCTCGGACGGCTGGAAGTTGGTGACGCCCAGCGGGATCCAGCGGCGCGCGCCGTTCACGCCCTTGCCGATGAATGGCACCAGCACCAGCACCAGCATGACGATGGACAGCACGAACAGCCAGCCCGCGTGCTTCTCCCAGGTCTTCATCGGCACCTGGAAGGCCAGCAGCCCGGCCACGAAGGCCGCGCCGATCGACAGTGCGTGGCGGATCAGGAAGTAGGTATGCGTGTAGCCCTTGAAGCGTGGGTTGTCCGGCATCGCGATGGATGCCGAATACACCATGACCAGGCCCCAGGCGATCAGGGCCACGCAGACCCACAGCAGCGCCTGGTCGAAACCCAGCACGCGCACGGGCGTGACCGGTGTCTTGCCGTAGCCGCCCGTGCCCAGGCGCACCGGCATCTCGTCGGCACCCTTGTTCTTGGCGCGGCCGCGCAACCACTCCGGCAGGCGCATCGACAGTTCGCTCATGGGGATGTCTCCAGCATGCCGCCGTGTTCCTCGGCCAGCGCACGCACGGCGGCCTGGAACACCGCGGCACGGTGCTCGTAGTTGCGGAACATGTCGAAGCTGGCGCAGGCCGGCGACATGAGCACGGCGTCGCCCGGCTGCGCCCGCTCGGTGGCCACGCGCACGGCGTCCGTCATACTGGCGGCATCGGCCAGCGTGACGCCGGTGTCGGCCAGCGCAGTGCGGATCAGCGGCGCGTCGCGGCCGATCAGCACGACGGCGCGCGCGTACTGCGCCACGGCCGGCGCAAGCGGCGCGAAGTCCTGGCCCTTGCCTTCGCCGCCCAGGATGACGACCACGCGGCGGTCGGCGCCCAGGCCCGACAGGGCGGCCACGGTGGCGCCCACGTTGGTGCCCTTGCTGTCGTCGAAGTACTCCACGTCGTGCACGGTGGCGATGGGCTCGACGCGGTGCGGCTCGCCGCGGTACTCGCGCAGGCCGTACAGCATGGGCGCGAGCGCGCAGCCGGCGGCCTGCGCCAGGGCCAGCGCCGCGAGCGCGTTGACGGCGTTGTGCCGGCCGCGGATGCGCAGGGCGTCGGCCGGCATCAGGCGCTGCAGGTGCAGTTCTTCGGCGGCCTCGTTGCGGCGGCGCTTGAGGCCATCGCTCTCGCCCGCGCGCACCAGCCAGGCCATGCCGTTGACGACCTCCAGCCCGTAGTCGCCCGGGCGCTGCGGCATGTCGCCGCCGAAGCCTACGTACGCGCGCGGCACGGGCTTGGCGCGCGAGCCCTTCACGGCCACGGGCTTGGGCAGCAGGTCCATGACGGCGCTGTCGTCGCGGTTCAGCAGCATCAGCGTCGTCGCGCCGAAGATGCGGGCCTTGGCGGCGGCGTAGGCGGCCATGCTGCCGTGCCAGTCCAGGTGGTCCTGCGAGAGGTTCAACACGGTGGCGGCCGTGGGTTCGAACTGCGTGGCGGCGTCGAGCTGGAAGCTGGACAGTTCCAGCACCCAGACCTCGGGCAGCGTGTCGGCCGCGATGTGCTCGGCCAGCGTGTCCAGCAGCGTGGGGCCGATGTTGCCGGCCACGGCCACGCTCTTGCCGGCGCGCTCGACGAGCTGGCCGGTCAGCGAGGTGACGGTGGTCTTGCCGTTGGTGCCGGTGATGGCGAGCACGGCGGGGCGGTAGCCGGTGTCGATGGGGGGCGGCACGACGACGATGGCGGCGGCGTCTTCGTCGTCTTGTGGGGCCACGACGGCGACCGCTTCCTCATCTTGCCCCGGCACGCCCTGCGCAAGGGCTGGCGGCGCCTCTTCCTCTTGCGCCCTCTCCCCCTGGGTTGGAGTGAGGGCCAGCGGCGCATCATCCAGCACCGGCGCTTCCTCGTCGGCCGCTTCCCCCTCACCCCGACGCTCTCCCTCAGGCAGAGGGAGTGAATCGGCTTCACGCAAGTCCTTCAGCGCCTGCGCGAACAGATCCAGTTCGCCACCGACGAACAACCCGATCGCACGCGCCGCATCCAGCACAGGCGCCAGCTGCGCGGGCGACAGGCCCGGCGAGCGGTACACCGCGCGCACGTCCTGGCCCTCGACCAGCGCAGCACCGAGCGGCCCGGCCACGAAGCGCACGCCCGGCAGTTCCGCGCGCAGGGTCTCCAACTGCGGCGGCGCCTCGCGCGTGTCGGCGACCGTCACGCGCGCGCCGTGCGCGGCGCACCAGCGCGCCATCGCCAGGCCGGATGCACCCAGGCCCAGGATCAGGACGGAGAGGTCTTGCAGGTGCTTCATCGGAGTTTCAGCGTCGACAGGCCGATGAGGCACAGCAGCATGGTCACGATCCAGAAGCGCACGACGACCTGCGTCTCCTTCCAGCCGCTCTTCTCGAAATGGTGGTGCAGCGGCGCCATCTTCAGGATGCGCCGGCCCACGCCGTACTTCTTGCGCGTGTACTTGAACCAGCTCACCTGCACGATCACGGACAGCGCCTCGACCACGAAGATGCCGCCCATCATGGCCAGCACGATCTCCTGGCGCACGATCACGGCGATGGTGCCCAGGGCGCCGCCCAGCGCCAGCGCGCCCACGTCGCCCATGAACACCTGGGCCGGGTGCGCGTTGAACCACAAAAAGGCCAGGCCGGCGCCGGCCATGGCGGCGCAGAAGATCAGCAGCTCACCCGCGCCCGCGATGTTGGGCAGCAGCAGGTAGCGCGCGAACACGGTGTTGCCGGTCACGTAGGCGAACACGCCCAGCGCCGAGCCGACCAGGATCACCGGCATGATGGCCAGGCCGTCCAGCCCGTCGGTCAGGTTCACGGCGTTGCTGGAACCCACGATGACCAGGTAGCTCAGGATGACGAAGCCCAGCACGCCCAGCGGGTAGCTGACTTCCTTGAAGAACGGCACCTGCAGGCCGGCCTTGGGCGGCAGGTCCAGGTCGAAGCCGGACTGCACCCAGCTCACGAACAGCTCGAACACGCGCTGGTTGGAGTTCTCCGAGATCGAGAACACCAGGTACAGCGCGGCGACGATGCCGATCAGCGACTGCCACAGGTACTTCTCGCGCGAGCGCATGCCCTCCGGGTCCTTCTTGACCACCTTGCGCCAGTCGTCCACCCAGCCGATGGCGCCGAAGCCGAAGGTGACCAGCATCACGATCCAGACGAAGCGGTTCGCCAGGTCGAACCACAGCAGCGTGGAGATGCCGATGCACAACAGGATCAGCACGCCGCCCATGGTGGGCGTGCCGTTCTTGGCCAGGTGCGCCTCCACGCCATAGCCGCGGATCGGCTGGCCGATCTTGAGCTCGCGCAGCTTGCGGATCACGAAGGGGCCGGCGGCCACACCGATCAGCAGCGCCGTCATCGCCGCCATGACGGCGCGGAACGTGAGGTACTGGAACACGCGGAAGAAGCCGAGTTCCGGCGAGAGGGTCTGCAGCCACTGGGCCAGGCTAGGCAGCATGGGGGCCCTCCTCGCGCAGCGCGTCGACCACGCGCTCCATCTTCATGAAGCGCGAGCCCTTGACCAGCACGCTGGCCGCCGAGGCAAGCTGCGCACGGGCTGCGGCGATCAGGCTGCCCACGTCCGCGAAATGCCGCGCACCGGGGCCGAACGCCGTGACGGTGTGCGCCGCCTGCGCGCCGAGCGCGAACAGCTGTTCGATGCCGGCCGCGCGGGCCTGCTCGCCGACCTCGGCATGGAAGCGCGGGCCTGCGTCGCCGACCTCGCCCATGTCGCCCAGCACCAGCAGGCGCGGGCCGGGCAGCGCGGCCAGCACGGCGATGGCGGCCTGCACCGAGTCGGGGTTGGCGTTGTAGCTGTCGTCCACCAGCGTGATGCCGCCGGCGATCGACAGCGCACGCGAGCGGCCCTTGACCGGCTCGAAGGCCGACAGGCCGGCCGCGATGGCGGCCAGCGGCACCCCGGCGGCCAACGCCGCGGCCGTGGCGGCCAACGCGTTCTGCACGTTGTGGCGGCCCGCGATGTGCAGCCGGCATTCAAAGCCGCCCTGCGGGGTGCGCACCTGGACCTGCCAGGCGCCCTCGCCCCAGCGCGGCTCCTCGGCCGTGATCTCGGCGCCGGTGCCGATCGCAAAGCGCAGCACCTCGCGCTGGCCGGCCAGCTGGCGCCACAGCGGCGCAAAGTCGTCGGTGGCGGGGATCACCACGCGGCCGGTGGGCGGCAGTGCGTCGATGACCGTGCCGTTCTCGCGTGCGACGGCCTCGACCGTGGCCATGAATTCCATATGTTCGCGTTGCGCGTTGTTGACCAGCGCCACCGTGGGCTGGGCGATGGCCGCCAGCAGCGCGATCTCGCCCGGGTGGTTCATGCCCAGCTCGACCACGCCGATGCGGTGCGTTTCGCGCAGCCGCAGCAGCGTCAGCGGCAGGCCGATGTCGTTGTTCAGATTGCCCTGCGTGGCGAAGGCGGCATCGCCGGCATGCGCGCGCAGGATGGAGGCGGTCATTTGCGTGACCGTGGTCTTGCCGTTGCTGCCGGTCACGGCGATGAAGGGCAGGGAAAACTGGGCGCGCCAGCCGCGTGCCAGCGCGCCGAGCGCGGCGATGGTGTCGGCCACTTCGATGCAGGGCAGGCCGTGGTTGGCGAAGCCGCCGCTGGCGCCAGGCAGGCACAGCGCGGCCACGGCGCCGCTGGCCTTGGCCTGGGCCAGCATGGTGTTGGCGTCGAAGCGCTCGCCGCGGATGGCGACGAACAGGTCGCCATCGGCCAGGGTGCGCGTGTCGCTGTGCACGCGCGCGATGGCGGTGTTGCCGTCGCCAAACAGGCTGGCACCGGGCAGCCAGGCCAGCGCTTGCTGCAGCGTCATCATCATGCGGCGGCCCCTGCTGCGCGCGCGGCCAGGGCGGCCTGGGCATGCTGATGGTCGGAGAAGGGCAGCTTCACGCCGGCGATTTCCTGGCTGTCTTCATGGCCCTTGCCGGCCAGCAGCACGACGTCGGCCGGGCCGGCCTGCACCAGGGTCTCGGCGATGGCGCGCGCGCGGTCGGCCTGCACATGGGCGGCGTCCGGGCGCGCCAGGCCGGCGACGATCTGGCCGATGATGGCCTCGGGCGCTTCGTGGCGCGGGTTGTCGCTGGTGACGACCACGGTGTCGGCCCGGCGCTCGGCCACGGCGGCCATCATCGGGCGCTTGCCGGCGTCGCGGTTGCCGCCGCAGCCGAACACGCACCACAACCGGCCGCCACGCTCGTCGGCCAGCGGACGCAGGGCCTGCAAGGCCTGCTCCAGCGCGTCGGGCGTGTGGGCGTAGTCGATGGCCACCATGGGCTGGCCGGGGGCCGCCAGGCGCTCCATGCGGCCGGGCACGGGCAGCAGGCCCACGCAGCCCTGGGCCGCGGCGTCCAGGCCGAAGCCCAGCGCGCGCAGCGCGGCGATCACGCCGAGCAGGTTGGACACGTTGTACTGGCCGATCAGCGGCGTGGCCAGCCGCGCATGGGCGGCGCCCTCGTGCACCGTGAAGGCCAGGCCGTCGTTCTCGTAGGCGATGTCGGCGGCCACCAGGCGCGCGGGGCGGGTGACGGAAATGGTCCACAGATCCAGATCCTTGCCTGCCAGGTCGGCGGCCAGCGTGCGGCCTTGCGCGTCGTCCAGGTTCACCACTGCCGCTGCCAGGCCGGGCCAGGCGAACAGCTCGGCCTTGGCCTGCCAGTAGGCCGCCATGCTGCCGTGGTAGTCCAGGTGGTCCTGAGTGAAGTTCGTGAAGATCGCCAGGCGGATGCGCGTGCCGTCCAGCCGGCGCTCGGCGATGCCGATGGACGAGGCCTCGATCGCGCAGGCCGTGAGCCCGGTGGTCACGAACTCGCGAAGCCGCGCCTGCAGCAACACCGGGTCGGGCGTGGTCATGCCGGTGGAAACCACGCTGGGCGGCACACCCGTGCCCAGGGTGCCCACCACGGCGCAGCCGCGCGGTGTGGTGCCGGCCTGCTGCTGCGCCTGCGTCAGGGCCTGGGCCAGCCACCAGGCCGTCGAGGTCTTGCCGTTGGTGCCGGTCACGGCCAGCACGTCCAGCGCCTGCGAGGGCTGCTCGAAATAGGCCGCGGCGATGGGGCCGGAGCCGGCCTTCAAGCCCGTGAACGCCGCCACGCCCTCGGCGTCGAAGCCGAAGGCCTCGCTGCCGACGCGCTCGACCAGGCAGGCCGTCGCGCCCTGCTCCAGGGCCTGGCCGACGAAGCGCCGGCCGTCCACCGCGGCGCCCGGCCAGGCGATGAAGCCATCGCCCGGGCCCACGCGCCGGCTGTCCGTGTGCAGCGCACCGGTGACCCGGCCGCGCAGCCAGGCTGCCGCTTCTGTGGTGGAGGCCAGTTCACGCATCAGAATGACTCGTCCACCTGGGCTGCGACGACCTGGGGCTGCACGGCCATGTCGGGCTGCACGCCCATCATGCGCAGGGTCTGCTGCACGACTTCGCTGAAGACGGGCGCGGCCACGGTGCCGCCGTAATAAGTGCCGTTGCTGGGCTCGTCGACCATCACGCCGACGATGATGCGCGGCTTGTCGATGGGCGCCATGCCCGTGAACCAGGCACGGTACTTGCCGGCTGCGTAGCCCTTGCCGGCCTGCTTGCGCGCCGTGCCCGACTTGCCGCCGACCGAGTAGCCGACCGTCTGCGCCTTCATGCCGGTGCCGCCGGGGCCGGCGGCCATCTGCAGCATGTGGCGCACGGCCGCAGCGTTCTGCGGCGAGAACACGCGCGTGCCCACAGCGGGCTCGCTGCTCTTTTGCATGGTCACCGGGATGATGGAGCCGTCGTGCGCGAAAGCCGTGTACGACTGCACCATCTGGAACAGCGAGGCCGACAGGCCGTAGCCGTAGGACATGGTGGCCTGCTCGACCGGCTTCCAGTTCTTCCAGGGGCGCAGCCGGCCCGTGACGGCGCCGGGGAACTGGATCTGCGGCTTCTGGCCGTAGCCCAGCGCGGTGTAGGTGTCCCACATCTCGTGCGGGGTCATCTTTTGCGCGATCTTGAGTGCGCCCACGTTGGACGATTTCTGGATCACGCCTTCCACCGTCAGCGTGCCGTAGTTGTGCGTGTCGCTGATCGTGAAGCCGCCCAGCTGGAAGCGGCCCGGGCCGGTCTCGACCAGGGTCTGCGGCGTGACCCGGCGCGCCTCCAGCGCCATGGCGACCGTGATCGGCTTCATGGTCGAGCCGGGCTCGAAGGTGTCGGTGATGGCACGGTTGCGCAGCTGCTCGCCCGACAGGTTGCGGCGCTTGTCGGGCACGTAGCTCGGGTAGTTGGCCAGCGCCAGCACTTCGCCGGTCACGGCGTCGAGCACCACCACGCTGCCGGCCTTGGCCTTGTGCTGCGCCACGGCGTCGCGCAGCTTCTGGTACGCGAAGAACTGCACCTTGCTGTCGATGGACAGCTGGATGTCGCGGCCGTCCACAGGCGGCACCTGGTCGCCGATGTCCTCGACCACGTTGCCCAGCCGGTCCTTGAGCACGCGGCGCGAACCGACCTTGCCCGCCAGTTCGGACTGGAATGCGAGCTCCACGCCTTCCTGGCCATGGTCCTCGACGTTGGTGAAGCCGACCACGTGCGCAGCCGCCTCGCCCTCGGGGTACTGGCGCTTGTATTCCTTGCGCTGGTAGATGCCCTTGATCTTGAGCGCCGCCACCTGCTGGGCCACGGGCTCGTCGAGCTGGCGGTACAGCCAGACGAAGGTCTTGTCCTCGTCCTCCAGCTTCTTGTTCAGCTCGGCCAGCGGCATCTCCAGCAGCTTGGCCAGCTGACGCAGCTTGGCGGGGTCGCGGTCCACGTCTTCCGGAATCGCCCAGATGCTGGCCGCCACGACGCTGGAGGCCAGGATCAGGCCATTGCGGTCCAGCACGCGGCCGCGGTTGGCCGGCAGCTCCAGCGTGCGCATGAAGCGCACCTTGCCCTGGCGCTGGAAGAAGTCGTTGGCCACGACCTGGATGTAGGCCGCGCGTGCCGTCAGGCCGACGAAGCCCAGCGCCAGCGCGGCGACGATGAATTTGCTGCGCCACACCGGCGTCTTGCTGGCGAGCAAGGGGCTGGACGTGTAGCGCACGCTGCGGCTGTTGCCATGGCTCATCTTCGAGCTCCTGCTGCTGTGGGCGCGGACGCCGGCAGCGCCGCCGGCATGGCGATGGCCGCGCCCGTGGTGGCGTTGACGTATTGCGTGATGGCCGGCGTGGCGGTGCGCATCTTCAGTTGCTCCTTGGCCAGCTTCTCCACGCGCAGCGGCGTGGCCTGGGCACGGCGCTCGACCTGCAGCCGGTCGAACTCCACGTCCAGCTTGTGCGCCAGCGCAGTCGCGCGGTCCAGCTCGATGAACAGGCTGCGCGATTCGTATTGCGTGCGCACGAGGTACAGGGCGCTGGCGATCACAGCCACCAGCAGCACGAGGTTGAGCCGCGTCATGCCAACACCTCAGCGCTGGTGCGCTCGGCCACGCGCATCACGGCGCTGCGCGCGCGCGGGTTGGCGGCGACCTCTTCGGCGCCTGGCTTGACACGGCCCAGCGCGACCAGCGGCAGCGCGGTGGAATGGCCCAGCATCCAGCCGGGCGCACGCCGGTCCACCACCTCGCGCGCATGGCGGGCGATGAACTGCTTGACGATGCGGTCTTCCAGCGAATGGAAGCTGATCACCACCAGGCGGCCGCCGGGCTGCAGCACCTGCAGGCTGGCGTTCAGCGCCTGTTGCAGCTCCTCAAGCTCGGCGTTGATGAAAATCCGAAAAGCCTGAAATGTGCGCGTTGCAGGGTCCTTGCCCGGCTCGCGGGTTTTGACCGCGCCAGCCACGAGCTGGGCCAGCTCGGCGGTGGTTGAAACTGGGCCCCGTTCCTGTCGGCGAGCAACAATCGCCTTTGCAATCGGAAGAGCAAACCGTTCTTCGCCATAGTCACGAATCACCTCCGCAATGGTGTGTTGTTCGGCGCCGGCCAGCCACTCGGCGACGCTCTGGCCGCGGGTGGTGTCCATGCGCATGTCCAGGGGGCCGTCCTGCCGGAAGCTGAAGCCCCGCGCCGCGTCGTCGATCTGCGGGGAGCTCACGCCGATGTCCATCAGCACGCCGGCCACGCTGGCCGCCGGCAGCTCGCCCAGCGCATGGAAGGCCTGGTGCCGGATCGAAAAACGCGGGTCGTCGATCTGCGCCGCGGCGGCAACGGCCTCAAGGTCGCGGTCGAATGCGATCAAACGGTCTTGCGGCGCCAGACGCGACAGCAGCAACCGGCTGTGGCCACCGCGCCCGAAGGTCGCGTCCACGAAGCAGCGCGCGGCTGCCCCGCCGGCGGCATCCGGTGCAGTCTGGTTGAAAAGAGCGTCGACAGCTTCGTTCAACAAGACGGTGGTGTGTGTCCAGGACGTTTCCACCGCGCCGCCTTCAGAAAGAGAAGTCCTCGAAAGCCTCGGGCGTCGGCGCGTTCATCGCCTCGGCTTCCTTGGCCTGGTAGGTGGCCTTGTCCCAGAGCTCGAAATAGTTGCCCATCCCGAGCAGAATGGCGTCTTTGCCGATGCCGACCGCTTCGCGCAACTCCGGCGCGACCAGCACGCGGCCGGCGGCATCCATTTCCACATCCATGGCGTTGCCAAGAAAGATGCGCTTCCACCACTGTGCCGACGCCGGCAGGGCCGCGATGCGCTCGCGGAACTTGTCCCATTCGGGCCGCGGGAACACCATGAGGCAGCCGTGCGGGTGCTTGGTGATGGTCAGCGCGCCCTGCCCGGCTTCTTCCTTGCTCAGGACGTCACGATGCCGGGTCGGCACCGACAGGCGACCCTTTGCATCCAGACTGAGCGACGAAGGCCCTTGAAACACCACACACCACCTTGGTCAGTGCCATGGACAAAAGGGCTCGGCGAGCCCCTGATTCCCACTTAATTGCACTTTTTCCCACTGTAGCACCAAACATCCGGTCCACAAGCCCGGCTGCAGGTCTTTTTTGTAATCAAATCAATGACTTAGCCTCGACTTACGACCCGCAAGACGAGGAAAAGTCATTTCAAATGAAGCACTTAGCGCTGCAAGTGCATGCAGCGAGTGAGAAATGCCGAAGCCGGCCCTGCGCCTGGGCCGGCCTGGAACGGGTTCAGAGGATGTAGCGCGACAGATCTTCGTTGCGGCTGAGCTCGGCCAGCCGGCTGTCGACATAGGCCGCATCCACGACCACGGTCTGGCCTTCCAGCTTGGTGGCCTCGAAGCTGACTTCGTCGAGCAGCCGCTCCATGACCGTCGACAGGCGGCGCGCGCCGATGTTCTCCGTGCGTTCGTTCACGTCGTACGCAATGTGGGCCAATCGTGTCACGCCGTCCGGCCGGAATTCGACCGTGACGTTCTCGGTGGCCAGCAGCGCCTGGTACTGGCGCACCAGCGAGGCATGGGTCTGCGTGAGGATGGCCTCGAAGTCCTGCACCGACAGCGACTGCAGCTCCACGCGGATCGGAAAGCGGCCCTGCAGTTCGGGAATCAGGTCGCTGGGCTTGGAGAGGTGGAACGCGCCCGAGGCGATGAACAGGATGTGGTCGGTACGTACCACGCCGTACTTGGTGGTGACCGCCGTGCCTTCGACCAGCGGCAACAGATCACGCTGCACGCCCTGGCGGGAGACCTCGGCCCCGCTGCTTTCGCTGCGCGAGGTGACCTTGTCGATCTCGTCGATGAAGACGATGCCGTTCTGCTCGGCGTTGTGCACCGCCAGCGTCTTGATCTCTTCCTCGTTGACGAGCTTGGCGGCCTCTTCCTCGATCAGCAGCTTCATGGCCTCGGCGATGCGCAGCTTGCGCGTCTTGCGGCGCTGCTGGCCCATCTGGCTGAACATGCCGCGCAGCTGCTCGGTCATCTCTTCCATGCCGGGCGGGCCCATGATTTCGAGCGGCTGCTTGGTATCGGCCACGTCGATCTCGATTTCCTTGTCGTCCAACTGGTGCTCGCGCAGCTTCTTGCGAAAGGCCTGGCGCGCCGTGCTGTCGGCCGGCGGCGCGGCGGGCGCGCTGCTGGCCGTGAAGCCGAAGGAGGCCTCGGTGGCGGGCACGCGCGCCTGCGGCAGCAGGATGTCCAGCACGCGGTCTTCGGCGGCGTCCTCGGCGCGCATGCGCACCTTGTGCGTGGCCTGCTCGCGCGTCTGCTTGACGGCCACGTCGACCAGGTCGCGGATGATGGAATCCACGTCCTTGCCGACATAGCCGACCTCGGTGAACTTGGTGGCCTCGACCTTGATGAACGGCGCATCGGCCAGCCGCGCCAGCCGGCGCGCGATCTCGGTCTTGCCGACGCCGGTCGGGCCGATCATGAGGATGTTCTTGGGCGTGATCTCCACGCGCAGCTTCTCCTCGACCTGCTGGCGGCGCCAGCGGTTGCGCAGCGCGATGGCCACGGCGCGCTTGGCCTGTTGCTGGCCGACGATGTGCCTGTCGAGCTCGGAGACGATCTCCTGGGGGGTCATCGATGACATGTTCAGAGCACCTCGATCGTGTGGTGCATGTTCGTGTAGATGCAGACCTCGCCGGCGATCTCGAGCGACTTGCGCACGATGTCCTCGGCCGAGAGCTCGGTGTTGTCCAGCAACGCGATGGCGGCCGACTGCGCATAGGCACCGCCGGAGCCGATGGCCACGATCCCCCGCTCGGGCTCGAGCACGTCGCCGTTGCCGGTGATGATGAGGGACGCCTCGTGGTCGGCCACGGCCAGCATGGCCTCGAGCCGGCGCAGCACGCGGTCGGTGCGCCAGTCCTTGGTCAGCTCGATGGCCGCGCGCACCAGGTGGCCCTGGTGCTTTTCGAGCTTGGCCTCGAACCGTTCGAACAGGGTGAAGGCGTCGGCCGTGGCCCCGGCGAAGCCGGCCAGCACCTTGCCGTGGTGCAGCTTGCGCACCTTGCGCGCCGAGCCCTTGATGACGATGTTGCCCAATGTGACCTGGCCGTCGCCGCCGATGGCGACCTGCACGCCTTGTGGCGTGTTGCGGCGCACGCTGACGATGGTCGTGCCGTGAAATTGCTCCATAAGGAATGAACTTGGGTTGAAAGCCGGAAATGCAAGCAGCGGGTGCGCCGAAAGGCGGCGCGCCTGGGTCAGCTGCGGCGCGACAGGATCGTGGCGTGTTCGCCCACGCCGATCAGGTTGAAGAAGGCAGCCACGAGCCGGTGCAGGCCCGTGAAGCGGACCTGCCGGCCCGCGGTCTGCTGCGCGACGGCCCAGTTCAGCACGGAGCCGGTGGCCGCGAAATCGATGCGCACGAGCGGTGTGCAGTCGACGACCACATCGCCTGGCGCCGCCATGTCGAAGCTCGCAAGCAGATCCGTCGCATCGCCGGTGATGACGCCGGACAGCACGCCGGCCGCGGGCGGCCCCGCCAGCACGCCATCGGGGATGGTGGACAGGCCGGAATCGGTGCGGCTGAAATCCGCCGCGAGCGCCGCGGCGTCTGCCGCGGTGGCGTCGCAGGCCGCATCGCGCCACGCCGGTGGCGACACCTCGTAGGTGATGCAGTAGTCCAGCGCCACCAGATCGAATTCGTCGGGCCGGCGCATCAGGCGCAGCCACTCCATGCGCAACCGCCACCAATGCACCGATGCAGCCCGCTCACCCGAGACGGTGCGGCTGCGCAGCAGCCCGTCCAGGCGCCCGCCGCCCTGCATGCGAAGGGCCAGCGGCTGCAAGGTCCAGGCCGTGAACAGGGCCGCCAGCGGCGCCAGGGCCTCATCGTCGATGGCGCCCAGCGGCGACCAGTCGAGCAGATGCTGGCCGGACTTGCGCGCATCGACCAGGGACTGCAGCTTGAGCACCTCGGCCACGCCCAGCACGCCGGGGCTGACCCAATGCGGCGCCTTGGCGATGGGGGCGCCTTCGCGCTGGCCTGCCGGCGACCACGCCGGCGCGGCACGGCCGGCCTGGGCCACGAAATCGGCAGCCGCTGCGTCGAAGCGGGTGCGCTGGTCCGTGGCGCGGTACAGGTCGAACAGCGCCATCCAGATGCCGTCCTGCGCAGGGGTGTGCGCACCGGGGACGAGCAGGGCCTGCAGCGCCGATGCTGCGCCGGCATCGTCGCCGTTGGCAAAGCGGATCGCCGCCTCCTCGAGCGCCGGGTCGTGCACGACGACTTCTTCGGCCAGCGGCTGGACCGGCCCGGTGGGCCAGTCCAGGGTCAGGTCGTCGTCCACCGCAAGCAGGTCGCCGGACTCGGCGACACCCGCGTGCAGGTGCGCCATGGGCGAGATGTCGGTCGCCGCGAAATCGGTGTCGCGGATCGGGGTGTCGGGCAACACCGCGTGGACGGTGGTGGCGTACTGGCGGGCGTGCTGGGCGGCATTCAAGGCCACGGCCTGGGCCGTCTGCGCCGGCGGCGGCAGGCCCTGGTCCTTGCCCTTCCACCATTGCTGCGACATCTGGGCTTCGATCTCGTCGATCTTCTTCAATGTGCCGGCTCGGTCGCCCTGGTTGGACGGCAGGCTGCTCTGGAAGAACGAGACCCGGCCAGCGGCGTCCAGATCGCCGGCCGCACCCAGCGCGTTGCGCTGGCGCAGCTTGCGCAGCTGATCAAACTCTCGGCGGCGCACGAAATCGTTCGCCCGCTTGCGCTCGATCATCTCCTTGAGCATCTGCTTGCTGTAGTGGCTTTCCTTGTCCTCGGGCTGGTCCAGGTCGGACCAGCTCACCGTCGGGTTGCGGACGAACTTGACCACCTTGGACAGCAGGCCGCCGGGTGGTTGTTCGTCCTGGGCCATGTACGGGGGAGGTGGTGGCAGCGGGGCAGGTGGTTGGACAGGGCGCGGGAACGACGACGGCGCGACGCGCCTCGCGAACTCAGTCGCCGAACATCTTCTGCTTGAGCTCGCGGCGCTGCTGCGCTTCCAGCGACAGCGTGGCCGTGGGGCGAGCCAGCAGGCGGCCCACACCGATGGGCTCACCGGTTTCGTCGCAGTAGCCGTAGTCACCCGCGTCGATGCGGCTGATGGACTGTTCGATCTTCTTGAGCAGCTTGCGCTCGCGGTCGCGCGTGCGCAGTTCCAGCGCGTGCTCTTCCTCGATCGTGGCGCGGTCGGCCGGATCGGGCACGACGACGGTGTCTTCGCGCAAGTGTTCCGTGGTCTCGCCCGCGTTGTTGAGCATGTCCTGCTTCAACGTGACCAGCTTGAGCCGGAAGAACGCCGTCTGCTTCTCGTTCATGTACTCCGAGTCGGGCATGGCCAGGACTTCCTGGTCGGTCAGCTGGTCGGCCGGTTTGGTCTTCCAGTTGTTGGCCAGCTTCGGGTCTTTCTTTGCGGCGACGTGTGACGGCGGGGCAATCATGGGGGACGGTGCTTCTTGCAGGTAACTGGCCTTCGCAGCGGTGGAGGCCACTGCGGGGCCCATGGATGGTACGGTGATTTGCGCGAGCCGCGAAGTCCGACCCGCTTTCGCGGGAATGGACGACGGCGGCGGCGACACGACGTTGCTGGTGCGGTTCGCACCAGTGGCCGGAGCCGCTGTCTTGGCCGTGCCTGTCTTGGCAGCGGCTGCCTTCGGCGGCGGCACTGCAACGGTGGGTTCAACCTTCTTGCCGTGTGCAAGTTCCTTGTGCGGCTTGGCCGCAGCCTTGGATTGGGCGGATGGATCTTTCACTCGGGGACCTCCTCACGAGCCGGTCAAAACCGCCAGCCGGACGCTCCGGCAAGCAGGGGTTCGACCGCCGCCCGCAACTTCGGGACGGTTTATACCCTCAATACGGGGCTTTTCGGCGGCTGGGCACAACTTTGTGCCAATCGGCTGGCCGGCCTACAGCAGGCACTGCTCCAGGCCCTGCAGAAAGATGTCTTTGGGCAGGTCGATGCCGATGAACACCATCTTGCTGTTGCGCGGCTCGCCCTCGGCCCAGGCCGGGCCCAGGTCGCTGCCCATCAGCTGGTGCACGCCCTGGAAGATCACCTTGCGCTCGGTGCCCTGCATATGGAGAACACCCTTGTAGCGCAGCATGCGCGCGCCGTAGATGTTGACCACGGCACCAAGGAAGTCTTCGAGCTTGGCGGGGTCGAACGGGCGGTCGGCCTTGAACACGAAGCTCTTGACGTCGTCGTCCACGTGGTGGTGGTGGCCGTGCCCATGGTCATGCGCATGCGAGGGGTGGTCGCAGTGCTCGCCATGCTCGTGTGCATGGTCATGGTCGTGGTCGTGGTGCGCATGGTCGTCTTCCTTCAGGAAGTCGGGGTCGATGTCTAGCTTGGCGTTCAGGTTGAAGCCGCGCAGGTCGAACACCTCGCTGAGCGCCACCTCGCCGAAGTGCACGGCCTTGTGCGGCGCGCGGGGGTTCATGTGCTTCAGGCGATGGACCAGCGCGTCGACCTCGTCCTTGGCGACCAGGTCGGTCTTGCTGATGAAGATCTGATCGGCAAAGCCCACCTGGCGGCGCGCCTCCTGGCGTTCGTTGAGCTGCGTGGCGGCGTGCTTGGCATCGACCAGCGTGAGGATGGAGTCGAGCAGATAACTCTCGGCGATCTCGTCGTCCATGAAGAAGGTCTGCGCCACGGGGCCAGGGTCGGCCAAGCCGGTGGTCTCGATGACCACGCGCTCGAAGTCCAGCTCGCCCTTGCGCTTCTTCTCGGCCAGGAGGGCCAGCGTGGAGCGCAGGTCTTCGCGGATCGAGCAGCACACGCAGCCGTTGTTGAGCTGGATGATCTGCTCGCCGGGCTCGGAGACCAGGATCTCGTTGTCGATGTTCTCTTCGCCGAATTCGTTTTCGATGACGGCGATCTTCTGGCCGTGGGCCTCGGTCAGCACGCGCTTGAGCAGCGTGGTTTTGCCCGAGCCGAGAAAGCCGGTCAGGATGGTGGCGGGGATCAGGGCCATGGGGAGGTCTCGCAATCTGGATGCCGGGCGGCGGAAGGCGGGTAGTTTAGTGAGCTTGCCAAGGCCTTGCGGCCCGCGCAGGAACGCTCAGCGCCGCATGACGACCAGGCCCTTCAGGTACTCACCCTCGGGAAAGTTGATGGTCATCGGGTGGTCGGGCGCGCCGCCCATGCGGTCGGTGATGTAGCCGTCGACCTTGGCGTCCATGCCCGCGCCGGCCACGATCTTGTGGAACAGCTCGGCCGGGATGCCGCCGGAGCAGGAATACGTGAACAGCACGCCGCCCGGCTCCAGGAGGCCCAGGGCCAGGCGGTTGATGTCCTTGTAGGCGCGCGCGGCGCGCTCGGCATGGGCAGCCGTGGGGGCGAACTTGGGCGGGTCCAGCACGATGGCGTCGAAGCGCCGGCCTTCGGTGGCGAAGCGGCGCAGCGAGGCGTTGACATCGGCGTCCAGGAAGTCGGCCTGGTCGGCCGCGAAGCCGTTCAGCGCCACATGGGCCGCGGCCCGCGCCAGCGCCGGGCCGGAGGAATCGATCGAGGTCACGTGGCCGCCCGTGGTGCCCGCCGCGCGCATGCCGGCCAGCGCGGCGACCGTGAAGCCGCCGGTGTAGCAGTAGCAGTTCAGTACGCGCGCACTGCCTAGGCGCTGCACGGTGTCGGCGAACCGCTTGCGGCTGTCGCGCTGGTCCAGGTAGAAGCCGGTCTTGTGGCCGGTGGCCACGTCCAGTGTGAGGCGCCAGTCGTGCTCGGTGATGGTGAGTTCGGTGGGCCCGTCGCCGCGCAGCCAGCCCGTGGCCTCGGGCAGGCCTTCGAGGCCGCGCACGCTGGCGTCCGAGCGTTCGTACAGGCGCGTGAGGCCGGTGATGCCGCACAGCGCGTCGGCCAATTGGGCTTTCCAGCGCTCGGCGCCGGCCGAGCCGAACTGCGCCACCAGCGTGTCGCCATAGCGGTCGACCACCAGGCCGGGCAGCCCGTCGGACTCGCCATGCACCAGGCGCAAGCCGTCGCTCCGGATATCGAAGCGGCTGCGCGCGGCAATCGCGCGCTCCAGCTGCGCGCGCAAAAAGGCGGCGTCGATGCGCTGCTCGGCGTCGAAGCTCCAGGCTCGCGCACGGATGCGCGAGGCGGGGCTGAACGCAGCCCAGGCCAGGAAGTCGCCGTTCGCGGCCTCCACGCGCACGGTCTCGCCGGCATCGGCACCGCCTCGGGCGATGGCCGACTCGAAGACCCAGGGGTGGCGGCGCAGCAGCGACTTTTCTTTGCCCTCGCGCAGGCGGATGGTTTTCATGGCGCGGATTGTCGGCGACGGCCCGCCGATACTCGCCGCATGACGACCATCCAAGCCCGCCGCCAACTCATCGTGATCCTGCTGTTGTGCGTGGCGGCCGTCGCGGCCGTCATCCGGCACTACGCGGAGCGCGGCTCCACCGTGCACAACGTCAGCACCGTCATGATGCTGCTCTGGCTGCCCGTGGTCGGCAGCATCGTGGGCTGGTTCTACGCCAGGCTGCAGCGCAAGCCGCCTGCGGCGCCGCCGAGCTTCGCGCCGGGCCGTGCCTTCGAGCCCCAGGCACTGGTCGAGCTCACGCTGCGCCCGGCCTCGATCCCGGCGGAAGACGGACCGGTGGCTATCGGCGAACACCGCTTCGTGCTCGTGGTCGGCCACCAGGGCTTCCAGTCGCGCTGGCAGGTGGCGCCCGGCGAAGTGGTGCGCCGCGGCCAGACGCACCAGCTGCATGTCGAATTCCTGACGCCGCAGACGGCGCTGCCCCAGCTGCCGCAAGGCACGCCCTTTCGCATGCTGGTGGGTGACGCGTTCACGGGCGATGGCCGGGTGCTGCAGGTGCTGGCGCCCGCAGCCTGACCGTCACGTGCCGGCTTTGCGCCGCGCCCGCGGATGGGCGGCGTCGTAGGCCTTGGCCAGGTGCTGGAAGTCCAGCCGCGTGTAGACCTGTGTGGTGGCGATGTTGGCGTGGCCCAGCAGTTCCTGCACGGCGCGCAGGTCGCCGCTGGACTGCAGCACGTGGCTGGCGAACGAGTGGCGCAGCATGTGCGGATGCACGGGCGTCGTCAGCCCGGCCAGCAGACTGCGCCGGCGCAGGCGTTGCCAGATGGATTGCGAAGTGAGCCGCGTGCCGTGCCGGCCCAGGAACAGCGCCGGGTTCAGCGCCCCGACCTCGCCGCGCAAGGCGATCCACGCCTTCACGGCACGCTGGGCCTGCGCGCCGATGGGCACGCTGCGCCGCTTGCTGCCCTTGCCCAGCACATGGGCTTCGGCCGCGTCCAGGTCGATCCAGCCGCGCGCCTGCGGGCCGGCGCGCACGTCCAGCCCGGTCAGCTCGGCCACGCGCAGGCCGGCGCCGTACAGCAGTTCGACCATGGCGGCGTCGCGCGCGTCCAGCCAAGGCTCGTCGGCCTCGGCGCTGAACTCGGCCAGTTGCACGGCCTCGTCCACGCCCAAGGCCTTGGGCAGGGGCTTGCCGGCCCTGGGCGCGCGCACGTCCTGCACCGGGTTGCTGCCCACCATGCCCTCACGGCCCAGCCAGGCGTAGAAGCCGCGCCAGCCCGACAGGATCAGCGCGATGCCGCGCCCGCTGCGGCCGGCGCCATGCATCTGCGCCACCCAGCGCCGGATGTGGGCGTTGTGCACCTGCAGCAGCGGCACGCCGGCCGCCTCGGCGAAGGCGCGCAGCTTGACCAGGTCTTCGTGGTACAGCGCCAGCGTGCGGTCCGCCAGGCGCCTTTCGACGCGCTGGTAGGTGAGGTAGCGGTCGACCAGGCCGTCCGCGTCCATGGCCGTCAGCCCTGCAGGCGCGACAGCGCGGCGCTGGCCAGTTCGGCGATGCGCTCCAGGAAGTCCGTGCCCATGCCGGACTCGAAGCGCTGCGCATCGGGCGAGGCCAGCACCAGCATGCCGAAGGCCGGCTCGGCGCTGTTCAGCTCGCCCACGCGCAGCGGCATCAGCACCACCGACATGGCCTGCGCCGGATCGGGCAGCCACTGCACGGCATCGAAGCCGGGGTTCACGCCGCAAAAGGGCGACGTCAGCGAGGAGGCAAAGCTCTTGGCGTCGTCGCTCACGCCCTGGGCGAAGCTGTGGCCGGCGTAGTCGGCCGACACACCCCAGACCTTGATCGCCACCTGCGGCACGCCGAACTGGGTCTGCACCTCGCTGGCGATGCGCTGCGGCAGCTCGGCCGGCTGGCGTGTGCGCAGCAGACTGCGCGCCCAGCGTTGCAGCTTGTCGGCGATCAGCACGTTCTCGTTGCCGTGGCGGATCATGTCCATGATCCGGTGCTCCAGGCCCTTGATCTTCTCGCGCAGCATCTCGGCCTGGCGCTCCTGCAGGCTCACCGCGCGGTTGCCATGCGGGCTGGTCATCTGCACAGCGGCCAGCACTTCGGAATGCCGCTCGAAAAACGCCGGCGTGTTCATCAGGAAGTTGGCGATGTCGTCTTCGGTGATCGGGTTGTGGGTGTTCATGCTGCCTGTACTCGGAAAGTCATCCTGGAATCTCGATC
This sequence comes from Pseudorhodoferax sp. Leaf267, assembly GCF_001422405.1. Lineage (GTDB taxonomy): Bacteria > Pseudomonadota > Gammaproteobacteria > Burkholderiales > Burkholderiaceae_C > Pseudorhodoferax. The sequence continues at coordinate 122,773 of NZ_LMMV01000022.1, read as the reverse complement.
TCGCCTTCGAACACGGTTTGCGCCGGGCCGGTCATCAGCACGGGCGCGCCCTCGCCGGCCCATGCGATGGTCAGCACGCCGCCCCGCGTGTCCACGTCGACCTCGCCGTCCAGCCAGCCCTGGCGGATGCCGGCCACCACGGCCGCGCAGGCGCCGGTGCCGCAGGCCAGGGTCTCACCGGCGCCGCGCTCGTACACGCGCAGCCGCACATGGCGGCGGTCCACCACCTGCAGGAAGCCGGCGTTGACGCGGTTCGGGAAGCGCGGGTGGTGCTCGATCAGCGGGCCCTGCTCGGCCACGGGCGCCGCGTCCACGTCGTCCACGCGCTGCACGGCATGCGGGTTGCCCATGGACAGCACCGCCACCTGCACGATGGGGCTGTCGGCCTCGGTGCCCAGCGCCAGCCGCCATGGGCCCCAGTCGGCATGGGCCACCAGGCCGGCAGCGTCGAAGGGCACGCGGTCCAGCTCGAACACCGGCTGGCCCATGTCCACCGTGACGCGGCCATCGGCGCGCATCCGCGGCGTGATCAGGCCACCGGCCGTGTGCACCGTCAGGGCTTCCTTGTCGCTCAGGCCCCGCTCGCGCACGAAGCGGAAGAAGCAGCGCGCGCCATTGCCGCACTGCTCGACCTCACCGCCGTCGGCGTTGTGGATCACGTATTCGAAGTCCACGCCCGGGCCGGTGGAAGGCCGCACCGACAGGATCTGGTCGGCGCCCACGCCGAAGTGGCGGTCGGCCAGGAAGCGGTATTGCGCGGGGCTCAGGTGCAGCAGGCCGCGGGTCTCGTCCAGCACCACGAAGTCGTTGCCGGCGCCGTGCATCTTGGTGAATCGGATTCGCATGGGCGGGGATTATCGCGGCGTGACCGGCTCTGTCGGCCCGGGGACAGACCCGGCCACACGCCTGCCGGCAAATCGGCAGAATCCGGCCATGCCACGCCCCACCCAACTGCTCCACCCGCAGCGCGAACCCGTCACGCCGCGCCCCGCAGCCACCGTGCTGCTGCTGCGCGACACACCGGACGGCATCGAGGTGCTGATGACGCGCCGCTCCACCACGGCCAGCTTCGCACCCGGCGCCTTCGTCTTCCCGGGCGGCGCCATCGACGCGGCCGACCACGCGGCGCACGGCCAGGCCCGGCGCCGGCCGGGCCAGGAGGATGCGCGGCTGACCCAGGCCATCGCTGCCGTGCGCGAGAGCTTCGAGGAACTGGGCGTGCTGCTGGCCCGCCGCGCAGACGGCGCATGGGCCACCACCGCCGACGCCGCCGCGCTGGACCGCCATGCCCCGCTGCTGCCGCAATGCGCGGCCCGCGGGCTGGAGCTGGCGGCCGACCAGGTCTTCGTGCTCGCCCACTGGACCACCGACCGCGACCTGCCCAAGCGCTTCGACGTGCCCTTCCTCGTGGCGCGCATGCCCGAAGGCCAGCAGCCCGTGGCCGACGAGGCCGAGCAGTTCGAGCCCTGCTGGGTGCGCCCGGCCGACGCGCTGGCACGCCACGCGGCCGGCAGCTTCTCCATCATCTTCCCGACCATCCGCACGCTGCAACGGCTGCAGGCCTACGCCACGGTGGACGCCGTGCTGGCCGCCTGCGCCAGCGAGCAGCCGCTGTGGACCTCCTGCCCGCGGGCAGGGTTCCTGGCCGGCGCGGAGGCGCGCTACATGGAGCACGAGTCCGCGTTCGGCGAACTGGAATTGGTGAGCCCGGACGGCCAGTTGCTGCATGCGCTGGACTGGCGGCACGACCAGCCGACCGCCCTCTTGCGCAACCTGCAGCGCCTGACCTGCGGCAACCCCGGCGTGATGACGGGCCCCGGCACCAACAGCTACCTGGTCGGCGACACGGCCACCGGCTTCATCGCCATCGACCCGGGTCCGCACGACGAGGCGCACCTGGAACGCCTGTGGCAGGCCGCCGGCGGCGACATCCGCACCATCGTCTGCACGCACTCGCATGCCGACCATTCGCCCGGCGCCAGGCCGCTGGCCGAGCGCGTCGTGGCCGCCGGCCGCCCGCGCCCGCCCATCCTGGGCCTGGCCTCGCGCCCGACCGCGCGGCCCGCCAGCCTCTTCACGCCCGACCGCGAGATGGCCGACGGCGAGCGGCTGGTGCTGGAAGGCGGCGGCACGACCCACACGCTCAAAGCCATCCACACGCCCGGCCACGCGGCCAACCATGTCTGCCTGGTGCTGGAGGAAGACGCGCTGCTGTTCAGCGGCGACCACGTGCTGAACGGCAGCACCACGGTGGTGGACCCGCCGGACGGCGACATGGGCGACTACCTGGATTCGCTGGACCGGTTGAGCGCAGCCTGCGCCGAATACGGCATTGCCTTCATCCTGCCCGCCCACGGCTACGTGCTGGGCGACGCGCCCGGCGCCATCGCCCGCCTCAAGGCCCACCGTCTCGCGCGCGAGGCCAAGGTGCTCAAGGCCATGCGCGCCATCCCGGCCGGCAGCATGCGCGACTGGGTGGCCATCGCCTACGACGACGTGCCCGAGAAGATGTGGCCCGTGGCCGAGCGCTCGATGCTGGCGCATGTGGAGCACATCCGGCATCTCGGCGCGGCGTAGGCCATTGGTGCCACGCCCGCATTAAAGTCCAAGCATGAGCATTGACTCCTCGACCACGCAAGCTGCGATCCGCGCGCTGGCAGAGGCCGCGCCACCGGACACGCAGATCCTGCTGTTCGGCTCGCATGCACGGGGAGCAGCCCTGGCCGATTCGGACCTGGACTTCCTGGTGATCGAGCCGGCAGTCGAGGACCGCGCACAAGAGATGGTGCGACTGCGCCGCACGCTGCGGCCGCTACGGGTCGCCGCCGACATCCTGGTCTACTCGCGCGACGAGGTGGCGCGTTGGGGCAGCCAGTCGGGCACGGCCTTGTACTGGGCCCTCAAGGAAGGCCGGGTGGTGCATGGCTGACCCGGCGGACCAGAGCGATGTCGCACGCATGCTGTTGCACGCTGCAGAGCAGGACATGGCAGCTTGCGATGCGCTCTCGCAAGCGCCGGGCATCGGCGATGCCATGGTGGGCATTCACGCGCAGCAGTGCGTGGAAAAGGCGTTGAAAGCAGTGCTGAGCCGCCACAGCGTTGAGTTCCGGCGTACGCACGACTTGGCCCTGCTGCTCGATCTGTTGCACGACCACGGTCTGCCGCCGCCGCCTGGCGCCGACTGGCTGGACGAGCTGAACCCCTACGCGGTCGATGCCCGATACGGCCTGCCCGGCATCCAGGGCCTGGACCGGCCGCGCGTGCTCCAGGCGCTGGCCGCGCTGCTGCTCTGGGCCCATGCGCAACTGGCCCATACACCCTGACTCACTCCCCCAGATACGCCCGCATCAGCGCCCCATCGGCCAGTAGCTGCGCCGCACTGCCCTGCGCCACGATGCGCCCCGACTCCAGCACATAGGCATGGTCGGCCAAAGACAGTGCCAGCCCGGCCATCTGGTCCACCAGCAGTAGCGTCATGCGCTCGTCGCGCAGGCGTGACAGCACGGCGAACAGATCCTCGATGACCTTGGGCGCCAAACCCAGCGAGGGCTCGTCCAGCAGCAGCACTTGGGGCTGGGCCATCAGGCCGCGTGCAATGGCCAACATCTGCTGCTCGCCGCCCGACAGCAGGCCGGCGCGCTGCTGCAGGCGCTCGCGCAGCCGCGGGAAGCGCTCCAGCATGTCGTCGATGCGCGCTTCCCGCCCCTCGGGCTTCAGGAAAGCGCCCAGGCGCAGGTTGTCCAGCACGCTGAGCTCGGGGAACACCTGGCGGCCCTCGGGCACCAGCACCAGGCCCAGCGCGGCGATCTGCTCGGCCCCCAGGCCCGCCAGTTCGCGCCCACGCAAGTGGATGCCGCCGGCCACCGGGCGGTGCAGGCCTGCCAAGGAACGCATCAGCGTGGACTTGCCCGCGCCGTTCGCACCCAGCAGCGCCGCCATCTGGCCTGCGCGCACGCTGAGCGCCACGCCGTGCAGCACGGGCTCGGCGCCGTAGCCGGTCTGCAGCGCGCCGATGCCCAGCACCTCCTCGGCCGGCGTGGCCGGTGCCCGCGTGCCGCGCGTGGCCTGCAGGCCGGACTCGCCCAGGTACGCGCGCCGCACGGCCGGGTCGGCGCGCACCTCGGCCGGCGCGCCCATGGCCAGGCGCTGGCCGGCGTCCAGCACGACGATGCGGTCGGACAGGTCCATCACCATGGCCATGTCGTGCTCGACGATGACCACGCCGATGCCGGTGTCGGCGATGGCGCGCAAGAGCCCGGTAAGCCGCGTCTTGTCCTCGCGCGAAAGGCCCGCGGCCGGCTCGTCGAGCAGCAGCAACTGCGGGTCGGTGGCCAGCGCGCGGGCGATCTCCACGAGCCGCTTGTCCACATGCGCGAGGTCGGCCGCAGGGGCCTGCGGCGCGCCGGTGTAGCCGCATTGCGCCAGCAGGGCGCGGGCCCGCTCGCGCGCCGCGGGCGCATGGAAGCGCCGCACGCCCAGCGGCGAACCCAGGCGGCCACGGCACAGGCCCAGCGCCACGTTGTCCTCCACGCTCAGGCTGCCGAACAGCTGCGAGGTCTGGTAGCTGCGCGCGATGCCGGCGCGCGCCAGCGCATGCGCGGCGCGGCCCTGCAACGCCGTGCCCTGCAGGCTGAAGCCGCCCGCGGTCGGCTTGTAGAAGCCGCTCAACATGTTGAGCACCGTGGTCTTGCCGGCACCGTTGGGCCCGATCAGGGCCGTGACGCCGCCCGGCACGGTTTCGAAGCCGAGTTCGTGCACGGCGCGCACGCCGCCGAATTGCCGGCCCAGGCCCTGGACGCGCAGCACGCCACGCGCGCGGGCGCCTGCGGGCACCGCCATCGGCGACGCGGCAGACGGCGGCGGCGTCAAGGCCGGCTGGCGCCTGATCCACAGCCCGCCCAGCAGGCCGGCCACGCCCTGCGGCGCCGCCCACAGCACCACCAGCAGCAGCACGCCGAAGAACAGCAGCCGGTATTCCTCCATGCCCGACAGCAGCTCGGGCAGCACCCCGACCACCAGCGCGCCGATCAGCGGCCCCACCACCGTGCCGGCCCCGCCCACCATCACCACCAGCACGAACAGGATGGACTGCAGCATGCCGAAGGTCTGCGGCGTGACGAAGCCCGACAGCGGCGCGAACAGCCCGCCCGCCAGTCCCGCCAGCGCGGCCGACAGCGCGAACGCCACGGCCTTCACGCGCACGGGCGAGATGCCGATGGACTCGCTCGCCACCTCGCTGTCGCGCACCGCACGCAGCGCCGCGCCCCAGGCGCTCTTGTCCAGCCAGGCGTAGAGCAGCAGCAGCACGGCGCACGCGAGCACGGCCAGCGCGGCCACCGTGCGCTCGCCGGGCGGGAAGCCCGCGACGGCGGGCGCCGCGATGCCCATGATGCCGTTCTGCCCGCCGGTCACGTCGCGCCACTCGACCGCGCCGTGCTCCACGATGAAGCCGAACGCGATGGTGACCATGGCCAGGTAAGGCCCCTTCACGCGCAGCGCCGGCACGGACAGCAGCAGGCCCACCGCCCCCGACAGCAGCACGCCGATGGGCCAGGCCAGCCAGAACGACAGCCCGGCCTTGGTCGTCAATACGGCCACGGCATAGGCGCCGATGGCATAGAAGCCCACATGGCCGAACGAGACCTGCCCGGCCAAACCCAGCAGCACGTTCATGCCGATGCCCACGATGGCCAGCAGCGCCACGTTGGCCAGCACGTAGACGTAGTAGCCGTTCAGCGTGGCGGCCATGGCCAGGCCCGCGGCCAGCAACACGGCCCAGACGGCCCAACCCGAGGGACTCACAGGCCTGGTCATACCTTCTTCACCTCGGCGCGGCCGAACAGCCCGTTGGGCCGCAGCGCCAGCACCACGATCACCAGCGAGAACATCATGATCTGCGTGTAGCCCGAGCCGAGTGTGGCCGTGACCAGCGCCTCGCCGGCGCCAAAGACCAGGCCGGCCAGCATCACGCCCCAGGCGCTGCCGATGCCGCCCAGGATGGCGACGGCGAACGCCTTGAGCCCGAACAGCGTGCCCATGTCGGCATGCACGTTGAACAGCGGCGCCACCAGCGCGCCCGCCACGCCGGCCAGCAGCGTGGACAGCGCGAACGCCAGCATCACCACGTGCTGCACGGGGATGCCCATCAGCCGCGCCGCATCGCGGTTCTGCTGCACGGCCAGCACGGCGATGCCCCAGCGCGTGCGGCGCGCCACCTGGTGCAGCACGGCGGCCAGGGCCAAGCCCACCACGGGCACCAGCAGCTGCAGCGGGTACACGCCCAGCGCCACGTCGCCCAGCGTGAGCGGCGTCTGCGCCAGCGGCGACGGCAGGCTGCGCGGCTCCTTGCCGAAGCCATGCATGACCAGGTTGTCCAGCACGATGCCCAGCGCCACGGTGGACATCAGCCACGCATTGGAGCCGCGCCGGGCGAACGGCCGCACGGCGATCACCTCGACCAGCATGCCGTAGGCCGCGCACACGGCCAGCGCGGCCGCCAGTGCCGCCGGCATGGGCCAGCCCATGGACTGCGAGAAGGTCCAGGTCAGCACCGCGCCCAGCATCATCGAGCTGCCCTGCGCGAAGTTGACCGTGCCCGACACCGCGTAGGTGATGTGAAAGCCCAGCGCGATCAGCCCGTACATGCTGCCCAGGCCCAGGCCGCTGATGAGGGCGGAGGTCAGCAGCATGGGCCGCCCTTGACGCAGGCAGGCGCGCGCAGGCTCCGACCATGCGCGCGCGGCAAGCCGCGGCCCGAGAGGCCGCGGAACTGGCTCTGCCAGGCCGCTGGCGGCGCCACCTCGAGGGGGGATGGGACTTCTACACGCAGTGAGAAGTCCAAACGGGGGTGGGTCATTGCACGGGCAGGATGCGGTTGTCGATGAACTGCGCCCACACGTAGTCGTTCTCGCCCACCGCATCGTGCACCTCGGCCGTGAACGGCTGGTTGTAGGTCTTGATCAGGCCCTCGTAGCGCTCGATCTTGTAGAAGCCCTGGCGCACGGCGTCGCCCTGGGTGCTGCCCGCCTTGGCAATCGCCAGCGCGCTGAGCTGCAGCGCGTCGTAGGCATTGGCCACGCCCACCGAGGGCGTCACGTCGTCCGGGCCCTTGATGTCGGGGTACTTGGCCTTCAACGCGGCCATGACCTTCTCGCCCACCGGGCCCTGCTTGCCGAAGAAGCTGTAGGTCTGCACGAAGTGCACGCTCTTGGCGTTCGGCCCGGCCAGCTCGGTGAAGCGGCCGCCCGCCGGCCCCCAGTGCGACACGATGGGCACCTTCCAGCCCATGCGGTCCAGCGACTTGACGACCTGGGCCGAGGGGCCCACGTTGCCGACCAGGAACAGCGTGTCGGCACCGGCAGCCTTGAGCTTGGTGAGCTGCGGCACCACGTCGACCGCGTTGCCGTCGAACTTCTCGATGCCCACAGCCTTCATGTTCTGCGCGGCCAGCGCGGCGACGAGGCCCTTCTCGTTGGATTCGCCCCAGGGGTTGTCGACCAGGATCATGGCCGGCTTGCTGGCCTGGAAGGTCTTTTGCGCGTACTGCAGCATGGCCTTGTTGACGATCTCGTCCACGGCCGACACGCGGAACACGAAGTTGGGCTTGCCGCCGTTCTTGGTGATGGGCGTGCCCGCCGCCCAGGGCCCCATGAACGGCACCTTCTCCTGGTTGGCCAGCGCGACGATGGCCAGCGACACCGGCGTGTCCAGCCCGCCGAACAGCACGGCCACCTTTTCCTTGTAGATCAGCTCGCGCGCGGCCACCACGCCCTTGGCCGGGTTGCCCTCGTCGTCGCGGCGCACCAGCTCCAGCTTGCGGCCGTTGAGCAGGCCGCCCTTGGCATTGATCTCGTCGATGGCGATCGCCATGCCGCGCGTGATGGCCTCGCCGGCACGGGCCGACTGGCCGGACAGCGCCGTGACCAGGCCGATCTTGATGGTTTCCTGCGCCTGTGCGGGCAGGCTGGACAGGGCAGCGAGGCCGGCGGCGGCCAGCGACAGGACAGAGCGGCGAAGCAGGGGCATGGGATCCTCCGGAGAGATGAACACGATGCCCCGGCTTTGCAAGCTCCATGCCATTTCTGCACCGAATGGCAGCAATCGGTGGAACACATTGGCAGCAAAGACGTTTCCAGATTGTCAGCAATCCGGCGCGCACATAGGCACCATAATTGCTGCGCCCAAGCGAGCGCCGCTTTCAGCGCCTTGCACCATGCCCACGCACCAAACCCGTTCTTCCTCGCACCGAGACAGTGCCGAGCGCCCCCTGCCCGGCCACGGCCTGTTCGACTACCGGGCCATCACGCAACGCGCCGACTACCACTGGCCAGGCGGCCGGCGGCTGGCGGTCTACATCGGCTTCAACCTGGAGCACTTCGCGTTCGGTGAAGGCCTGGGCGCCAACCTCGGGCCGGTCTCGCCGCAACCCGACGTGCTGAACTACGCCTGGCGCGAATACGGCAACCGCGTCGGCGCCTGGCGCTGCCTGGAGCTGTTCGACCAGCTGGGCCTGGCCACCGGCACGCTGCTCAACACCGCGCTGTACGACCACTGCCCGGAGCTCGTGGCGGCCTGCGCGGCGCGCGGCGACGAGCTCATCGCGCACGGCCACACCAACGCCGAGCGCCAGGCCGAGATGGACGCCGACGCCGAACGCCAGCTGCTGCTGGACTGCCGCGCCCGCATCGCACGCGAGAGCGGTGTGGCGCCGGCCGGCTGGCTGTCGCCGTGGATCTCGGAAAGCCTGGCCACGCCGCACCTGCTGGCCGCCACCGGCTACGGCTACACACTGAACTGGTGCCACGACGACCAGCCCGTGCGCATGCACACCGACGCGGGGCCGCTGTGGTCCATCCCGTATCCGCAGGAGATGAACGACATCCCCATGGTCATGGCGCGCCAGATGGACGCCAAGGACTTCGCCCAGGTGCTGATCGACAACTTCGACGAGATGCTGGAGCAGTCGCGCGTGCAGCCGCTGGTCATGGGCATCGCGCTGCACCCCTACATCGTCGGCCAGCCCTACCGGCTGCGCCACCTGCGCCGCGCGCTGCAGCACATCGCCCGTGCGCGCGATGCCGGCCGCATCTGGTGGACCACGCCCGGCGCCATCGCCAGCCACATGCAGGAGATCCAGCCCCATGGCCACGCGTAGCCGCAACCCCGCGCCGCCCGTGGCGCCTGCCCTGGTGACAGGGCTGAACGAGGCCGAGAGCCGCATCTACCACGCGGTGTTCGAAAGCGTCATGAACCAGCGCCTCACGCCCGGCACCAAGCTGCCCGAGCAGGCGCTGTCCGACTTGTTCGGCGTGCACCGCGCTGTGGTGCGCAAGGTGCTGCAGCGCCTCGCGCACGACCGCATCGTCGACCTGCGGCCGAACCGCGGCGCCGTGGTGGCCGTGCCCTCGGCGCAGGAGACGCGGCAGATCTTCGAGGCGCGCCGGCTGCTGGAGGCGGCCATCATGCCGCTGGCCGCCGCGCGCATCACCAAGGCCGAGCTGGCCGCGCTGCGCCGCCAGTTGCGCGAGGAACACGCCGCGCTGCACACCAACGACCAGCCGGCCTGGGCGCGGCTGGCCAGCTCGTTCCACATGCGGCTGGCCGAGATCGCCGGCAACGAAGTGCTGCAGCGCTACCTGCACGAGCTGATCTCGCGCTGCTCGCTGATCGTGGCGCTGTACGAACCGCCCGGCAATGCCGCCTGCGAACACGACGAGCATGCGCGCATCGTCGACCACATCGAGAAGGGCGAGCTCGGCAAGGCCAGCCGGCTCATGGACGAGCACCTGCTGGACCTGGAGCGGCGCCTGAGCCTGGACCGCCCGCAGTCCGAAAAATCCCTGGGCCAGATGCTGGGCCTGACCTGAAAGACACCGCCATGGACATCGACTTCGCCGCCCTCACCGAATACCAGCGCTACAAGCTCATGGCCAGCCTGATCGTGCCGCGGCCGATCGCGCTGATCACCACCCTGAACGCCGACGGCGTGGTCAACGCCGCGCCGTTCAGCATGTTCAACATGCTGGGCGAGGAGCCGCCCATCGTGATGGTCAGCATCAACCGGCTGCAGGACGGCGACCTCAAGCACACGGCGCAGAACATCGTCGAGCGCAAGGAGTTCGTGGTGCACATCAGCGACGAGGCCATGGCGCAGCAGATGCACCGCTGCGGCGAGCGCTTCCCGGCCGACGTGAGCGAGCTGGCCGCCGTGGGGCTGACGGCAGCGCCGTGCAAGGTGGTGCAGCCGCCGCGCATCGTCGAGGCGCCGGTGGCGTTCGAGTGCACGCTGCACGAGCTGCTGGAGACCGCGAGCCGGCAGATCTTCATCGGCCAGGTGCGCTGGCTGCATGCGCGCGAGGGGCTGATCGACACCGAGACCTGGCGCGTGCGGCTGCAGGACTACTTCCCGGTCGCGCGCTTCGGCGCGAGCTTCTACATCAACACGCGCGAGCGGTTTTCGCTGGAGGGCAGCGCCAGCGCGCCGGCCACGGCGACGCCCATCGACGAGATCTGAGGGCGCCAAGCACGCGGTGGCGTAAACAACCACAATGCCTCGGCCTGCACTAGGCCCGCGTTGCCCAACATCACCCACGTCGAGGAGTTCCCATGCGCACACCCATTGCCCTGCCCGCCCTGATGGCCACCACGTTGCTTGCTGCGCTTGGCGCAGCCCCCGCGTCGGCCCAGGTCGATCCCACCCGCCTGGTGGACGCCTTCGAGCGCAACGGCGGCAAGTTCGAGGGCTACCGCCGATCCGGCGCCAAAGGGGTCTGTGCCGTGGCCGAATTCGTCGGCAGCGCCCAGGGCCGGACGCTGTCGGCCGCGTCGGCCTTCAGCGGCACGCCGGTGCCCGTGATCGCGCGCTTCTCGGTGGGCGGCGGCAACCCCAAGGCGCCCGACAACGCGCGCAGCCAGCGCAACATGGCGCTGCAGTTCGACCTGCCGGGCGGCGAGACCTGGCAGATGGGCAACATCTCGGCGCCCGTCTTCGGCGCGTCGACGCCCGAGCAGTTCATCGGACGGCTGGATTCCCTGACGCCCGATCCTCAGACCAAGAAGCCGGACCCCGACAGGATCAAGGCCTTCGCCGATGCCAACCCGGATGTGCTGCTGCAAGGAAAGTACTTCGCCAGCCAGCCGGTGCCGGCCAGCTATGCCCGCACGAACTATTGGGGCGTGCACGCGTTCGCTTTTATCGATGCCGCAGGCAAGAAGCAGTTCGGCAAGTGGGTGTTCGAGCCGGTGGGCGGCACCCAGGTGCTGACGGACGACGAGGCCAAGGCCAAGGGCGCGGATTTCCTGATCGACGACCTGCGCCAGCGCGTGGCGGCAGGCGAAGTGGCATTCGACTTCATGTTGCAGCTGGCCGAGCCCGGCGACCGGCTCGACAGCGCCGTCGTTCCGCTGCCCGCCGAGCGGCCCAAGGTGAACCTGGGCCGCCTCACCGTCAAGTCGGTCGCGGCCGACGCCACCGGCCCCTGCGTGGCGATCACCTACAACCCGATCGTGCTGCCCAAGGGCGTCGAAGCCTCGGCCGACCCCATGCTGCCGGCCCGTGCCGCGCCATACGCCATCTCGCTGGGTCGCCGGCTGGTCGAAGGGGCCAAGCAGTAGAGCCCTTGGTGCGAGAGGGCCGACAATGCGGCCCCTCCCCACTTGCTGCCACGGGGCCGCCGGACCAGGCTCCGCCGGCCTGCGCGGTGCCACTGCTGCATGACCTCTGACGCCCCCCACCACGACAGCGACGCCGAAGGCATTCGCCTCGCCAAGCGCGTGGCCGAGATGACCGGCTATTCGCGCCGCGAGGCAGAACTGCTGATCGACAACGGCGTGGTGCGCGTGGACGGCACGGTCGCGCCCACGCCGCAGATGCGCGTGCGGCCCGCGCAGCGCGTGGAGATCGAGAAGAACGCGACACCGCAACCCGTGCCGCCCGTCACCATCGTGCTGCACAAGCCCCCCGGGGTACGCGTGAACCCGGCCACGCCGCTGGCCGGGGCGCGCCGCAGCGAGACGGACCGCTCCGGCCTGCTGCAGCTGCCGCGCCATCTGGTGGACCAGCGCTGCGTGGCCACGCTCGCACCGCACGACAGCGGCCTCGTGGTGTTCACGCAGGTGCCCGGCATCGAGCGCAAGCTGGTCGAGGACGCGGGCATCCTGGAACACGAACTGGTCGTCGAGGTGCAGGGCGCGGTGGTGGCCGAGGCGCTGCAAGCCATGCGCCCGGCGCGTGTCAGCGTCGCCTCGCAGCGCGAGGGCCGCACCTCACTGCGCTTTGCGATCAAGGGGCCGCAGCCGGGCCAGGTCAGCGCGCTATGCGAGCGCGCGGGCCTGAAGATCCTGGGTGTGCGCCGCCTGCGCCTGGGCCGCGTCGCGCTGGCCGGCATGGCGCCGGGCGAATGGCGCTACCTGCTGCCGGACGAGCGCTTCTGAGCCCGGTCCGGCGCGTGGTGTGAAAAGTGTGAAGCCCGCCGATACGCCGGATTCTGTGCACCGGGGTCGCCCCCGGTGTGACCGCCATTCCTCTGGGCCGCTTGTCACCAAGCGGCTCGGTGCTACCTACCCGCCAGCTCCGCGGAGCCACATCAACGCTGGCCTATTTGGTATTGCTGCGCGTAGAGATTGCCCGTTTCACCCGATGCCAGGTTGCCCTGGCACCGACTCGTCTCTGTTGCTCTGATCCTCACCTCGCGGTGGAGAGCCGTTAGCTCCTACGCTGCCCTGTGCAGTCCGGACGTTCCTCCAGTGCGGCCTTTCGGCCCGACGCAAGCGTCGTCTTCTCAGATTGCACCAGCGACGGCCTGGCGGGCTTCACGGCCGGGATTATCACCGTGCGCCAGAATCTCCCTTTTTCCAACCACCACCTGGGAGACCGCCATGAAGGCCGACAACGTTCTGCAGACCATCGGCAACACGCCGCACATCCGCATCAACCGCCTGTTCGGCGCCGACGCCCAGGTCTGGGTCAAGTCCGAGCGCGCCAACCCGGGCGGCTCGATCAAGGACCGCATCGCGCTGTCCATGGTGGAGGACGCCGAGAAATCCGGCGCGCTCAAAGCCGGCGGCACCATCGTCGAGCCGACCTCGGGCAACACCGGCGTGGGCCTGGCCATGGTCGCCGCCGTCAAGGGCTACAAGCTGGTGCTGGTGATGCCCGACTCCATGTCGGTCGAACGCCGCCGGCTGATGCTGGCCTATGGTGCGAGCTTCGAGCTGACGCCGCGCGAGAAGGGCATGAAGGGCTCCATCGCCCGCGCGCAGGAGATCGTGGCCGCCACGCCTGGCGCCTGGATGCCGCAGCAGTTCGAGAACCCGGCCAACGTCGACGTGCACGTGCGCACCACGGCCGAGGAGATCCTGGCCGACTTCCCCGACGGCCTGGACGTGCTGATCACCGGCGTGGGCACGGGCGGCCACCTGTCGGGCTGCGCACGCGTGCTGAAGGCCAAATGGCCGCAGCTCAAGGTGTTCGCCGTCGAGCCCGTGGCCTCACCCGTGATCTCGGGCGGCCAGCCCTCGCCGCACCCGATCCAGGGCATCGGCGCGGGCTTCATCCCGAAGAACCTGGACACCGGCCTGCTGGACGGCGTGATCCAGGTCGATGCCGAGCCCGCGCGCGAGATGGCCCGCCGCTGCGCGCGCGAGGAAGGCATCCTGGTCGGCATCTCATCGGGCGCCACGCTGGCCGCCATCGCGCAAAAGCTGCCCGAACTTCCAGCCGGCGCCAAGGTGCTGGGCTTCAACTACGACACGGGCGAGCGCTACCTGTCGATCGAAGGTTTCCTGCCGGCATGAAGGCCGGCCGCACGCTGACCATCGCGCAACCGGCGGCGGCCAAGCTGTCGCCAGCGCAGAAGAAGTTCAACAGCCTGGTCAAGCGCATCGCCGAGCAGCGCGAGCTGCTGGCCCAGTGGGAACTGGCCGTGCCGCTGTACCGCGAGCGGCGCACGCGCGAGTTCTCGCCGCTGTTGGACGAGTACCGCGTGCTGAACGTACAGATGGTGCGCACGCTGCACGAGGCGTTCGGTCGCAAGGGCCTGACCAAGACCGAGCGCGCCACCATCGGTGCGCTGATCACCGACCTGGCCGGCTCGCTGGCCGACAGCGCGCCCGATGAGGCCCTGCGCGCCGAGATGAAGCAGCGCTACAACGACCATGCCGGCACCGACTTCGACGACGACGGTGCCGAGGGCGACGCCATGGCCCGCCAGATGGCGCGTGAGCTGTTCGGCATGGACATCCCCGACGACCTGGACATGAATTCGCCCGAAGAATTGATGCGCCACATCGAGCAGCAGATGCGGGCCGAGGCCGAGGCCGCCCCCGCGCGCCCGGCGAAGAAGCCCGGCAAGCGCGAGCAGCAGGCCGCCGAACAGGCCCAGCAGGCCAACCAGTCGCTGCGCGAGGTCTACCGCAAGCTGGCCAGCGCGCTGCACCCCGACCGCGAGCCCGATCCCGCCGAACGCGCACGCAAGACCGCGCTGATGCAGCGCGTGAACGACGCCTATGCCAACAACCGCCTGCTCGAGCTGCTGCAGCTGCAGCTGGAAGCCGAACAGATCGACCCTGCCCAGCTCGCCAGCCTCAGCGCCGAGCGCCTGAAGCACTACAACCATGTGCTGGCCGAGCAACTGGACGGGTTGCGCCACGAGGTCGCCGCAAGCGAAGGCGCCTTCGTGATGGAGTTCAACCTGCACCCGCTGCAGCAGCTCAAGCCCGCCGGGCTCATGGACACGCTGCGCCATCAGATCGCGCAGCTCAGCATGGACACGCACCAGCTGCGCCAGCAGTTGCCGCTGCTGCTGGAGGACCTACCCACCTTCAAGCGCTGGCTCAAGATGCAGCGCGAGGCGCTGCAGGCGCAGCAGGACGATGATCTGCTGAGCCTGTTCGGGCGCTGACGCTTCGAGCGACCGCACCCCACCCATGCCTGAACTCGTCACCACCGCCGACCCCGGCCAGCCGCCGCAGCTGATCGAGTTCCACCGCCTGACCGATGCCATCGCCGCGCAGCGCGCGGTGCTGCAGCGCTGGCAGCAGGCCAGCAGCGACTTCCACCAGCAGCAGGCCCAGGCGCTCGCGCCGCTGCTGGCCAGCCAGCGCGCGATCGACATGGCGCTGCTGCGCTTGCTCGACGAAGCCGCGCATGCCGGCGACCTCGGCCGCAGCGACCTGCACATCCTGCATGCGCTGGTGCGCGCCCTGGCGGCCAGCCTGCTGCGCCAGGGCGATGAGCCGGAACTGCGCGCGATCTCCGCGCGCCACCAGGAGACGGATGCGCCGGAGGAAGACGCGCCGGACGAAGCCCCCGCGGCAGCAGCGCCGGCAGCCGACGACGAGGACTGGATGGCGCAATGGGAGCGCATGGAGGCCGCGCAGTCCGATACGGCCCAGCAGCGTGAACGCCAGCGCGCCCAGCACAAGGCCGCCAGCCGGCGCCAACGCATGACGGCGCCGCAACCCGAAGACGCGAGCCAGACCATCCGCGCCGTCTACCGCAAGCTGGCCAGCGCGCTGCACCCGGACCGCGAGCTCGACGACGCCCAGCGCGCGCGCAAGACCGCGCTGATGCAGCGCGTGAACGTGGCCTACGAGGCGCGCAACCTGCTGGACCTGCTGCAGCTGCAGCTGGAGATCGAGCAGATCGACACGCGCAGCATCGCCGCCATGGGCGAGGTGGCGCTGCGCCGCTACAACGCGGTGCTGGCCGAGCAGCTGAGCGAGCTGCGCCAGGAGACGGCCGACACCGAGCGCGGCTTTCGCACGCAGATCGGCCTGGGCCATGGCGCCGAGCCCACGGCCACCCGCATCACGCGCGCGATCCGTGAGCAGAGCCGCGCGCTGCAGCAGAACATTGCCTACTACCAGTGGGAGCTCCGCGAGCTGCAGGACCCGCGCTTTTTCAAGCAGTGGCTGCGCGAGCATCGCACCTGATCAGCCCAGCGCCTCGCGCCGCGCGAAGCGCACCACGGTCACGCCGGCCCGCGCCTGCCGCGTCGAGGGCATGACCAGCACACAGTCGTCATACGGCGTGACCACGGACTCGCCGTCGTTGTCGCCGATCACCGTGCCGGCGGCGGGGATCAGCTCCAGCCCCGTGAAAGGCTCGGTAAAGCGGAAGCGCTCGCTCTTCGCCACCACCGGGCCGGTCACGTGCAACGCCCATTGGCGCGCCGCATCGGGCTGCTTCCAGCCGGGCAGTTGTGCCTGTGCCGCCTCGTCCGATAGCACGCCGGCCGCAACCAGGAAGCGCAGGCACTGGTCGCGCGCCACGTCCACGCTGGCCGGGTCGCCGTGGAAGCCGCATTCGATCAGCAGCGAGCGGGTGTCGGCCGCCTGCGCGTGCGCTGCGCCGAAGCGCCCGAAGTCGCGCATGCGCACGCCGTCCTTGTGGCCAGCATCCACCACCACATGCTCGGGCGAGCGCATCTGCCGCGCCAGCGCCAGGTTGCGCGGCTGCAAGCCGGTCAGGCACAGCGGCGGGCTGGGCTCGTGCATGGAGTGCAGGTCCAGCAGCCAGTCCGCGCTCTCCACGAAGGGCTGCAGCGCGGCGGCGCGGCGGCGTTCGCGCGTGCCGCCCTCGGCGATGCGTTCGGCGATCCACTGCCGGTTCAGGTCTTCGTCGACGAAGCGCGAGGCGTCGTGGTCGCGCGCATCGAAGCGGTCGAAGGCCTCCAGGTTGCACCAGGCCAGCGTCAGCGTGCCGCGCGCAGGCCGCACGCCGGCCTCCAGCAGGCCCCGCAGCGCCCAGGCACCGCACAGCTCGTTGCCGTGCACCAGTGCGCTGAGCATCACGTGCGGGCCGGGCAGGCCGGAGTCGAAGCGCCAGACGCCCTCGGTGCCGGTGTTGCCGGCGCGCCAGGGGCCGAGGTCGGGCGGGGTCAGTTCGAAAGCAGTTGAGGTCATTCCTCGATCTTCGCAAACTCCACGACCATCCATCGCTGAAGCGACCGTATCATCCGCGTCCCACATGCACTGCCCGATCGACACGGGCCACGACCATGCCGATTCGCCTCTCCGAAATCAAGCTCCCGTTGGAGCACCCCGAGACCGCGCTGCTGGACGCCATCGCCGGCAAGCTGGCGCTGCCCCATGCCGCCATCGCCTCCTACCTCGTCTACAAGCGCAGCTTCGACGCGCGCAAGGCCGAGCTGCAGCAGGTGTACATCCTGGACGTGACGCTGGCCCCGGGCCAGGACGAGGCCGCCGTGCTGGCCCGCCTGGCCGGCAAGCCGCATGTGATGCCGGCCCCCGACATGGCTTACCGCCCGCCCTACGTGGCCGCCACGCCGCCCGCGCTGCGGCCCGTGGTCGTGGGCTTCGGGCCCTGCGGCATCTTCGCGGCGCTGCTGCTGGCGCAGATGGGGCTGGCCCCCATCGTGCTGGAGCGCGGCAAGGCCGTGCGCGAACGCACGCAGGACACCTGGGGCCTGTGGCGCCGTGGTGAGCTCCATCCCGAATCCAACGTGCAGTTCGGCGAGGGCGGCGCCGGCACCTTCTCCGACGGCAAGCTCTACAGCCAGATCAAGGACCCGCGCTTCCTCGGCCGCAAGGTGATGCAGGAGTTCGTGGACGCGGGCGCGCCGCCCGAGATCCTGGTCGATGCACACCCGCATATCGGCACCTTCAAGCTGGTCAAGGTGGTGGAGAGCATGCGCGCGCAGATCCTCGCGCTGGGCGGCGAGATCCGATTCCAGCAACGGGTGACGGACATCCAGGTCGAAGGCGGCCATCTGCGCGGCCTGACCGTGCTGGACCAGGCCACGGGCGCCTCGTCCGAGCTGCGCGCCGACCACGTGGTCATGGCACTGGGCCACAGCGCACGCGACACCTTTACGATGCTGCACGCGCGCGGCGTGCCCGTGCAGGCCAAGCCCTTCTCCATCGGCTTTCGCGCCGAGCACCCGCAGGGCCTGGTCGACCGCGCACGCTGGGGTCGCCATGCCGGCCACCCGGCGCTGGGAGCGGCCGAGTACCGGCTCGTGCACCACGCCAGCAATGGCCGCGCGGTCTACAGCTTCTGCATGTGCCCGGGCGGCACAGTCGTCGCCGCCACCAGCGAGCCGGGGCGCGTCGTGACCAACGGCATGAGCCAGTACTCGCGCAACGAGCGCAATGCGAACTCGGGCATCGTGGTCGGCATCGAGCCCAGCGACTACCCGACCGACTACCAGCACATCGACGTGCCCGAGTCCGCACAGGGCAAGCCGCATCCGCTGGCCGGCATCGAGCTGCAGCGCCGGCTGGAGTCCGCCGCCTATGTGCTCGGTGGCAGCGACTACCGCGCGCCCGGCCAGCTCCTGGGCGACTTCGTGGCGGGCCGCCCCTCGACCGCGCTCGGTGAAGTGCAACCCAGCTACCAGCCCGGCGTGCTGCTGGGCGACCTGGCCAGCGCCCTGCCCGGCTACGCCATCGAGGCCATGCGCGAAGCTTTTCCGGCCTTCGGCCGCAAGCTCGCCGGCTACGACCGGCCCGATGCCGTGCTGACCGGCGTAGAGACGCGCACCTCCTCGCCGATCCGCATCGCGCGCGATGCCGACGACCTGCAATGCCCCGGCGTGGCTGGCCTGTACCCGGCCGGCGAAGGTGCCGGCTACGCGGGCGGCATCCTGTCGGCCGGGGTGGACGGCATCAAGGTGGCCGAGGCCGTGGCCCGCGCGCTGGCCGGCCACGCATGACCACCGGCGCGCCGCGCAATGCGGCAGGGCGCTTTCTCAACACCGAGCCCTTTGCCGTGCGCAGCCTGGGCGAGGTGCTGCGCTGGCAGCGGCACGCTTGGCGCAACGGCCTGCCACCGCCGCCGCAGCAGCGCACGCCCACGCGCGATGCGGACCTGGACTTCATCGCGCGCAATGCCGGCGGCGCGCTGACGCCGGCCGTCACCTGGCTGGGCCATGCCACGGTGCTGGCGCAGTTCGGCGGCGTGAACCTGCTGACCGACCCGCACTGCAGCCACCGCGCATCGCCGTTCTCGTTCAGCGGCCCCAGGCGCGCGCAGCCGCCGGCCATCGCGCTGGACCGCATGCCGCCCATCGACCTGGTGCTGGTCTCGCACAACCACTACGACCATCTGGACGACGCCACCGTGCGCGCATTGGCGGCCCAGGCCGGTGGCGGACCGCTGTTCGTGGTGCCGCTGGGGCTGAAGCAGTGGTTCGCACGCCGCGGCATCACGCGCGTGGAGGAACTGGACTGGTGGCAGCCGCTTGCGGTGCAGGGCGTACAGATCACTCTGACGCCCGTGCGCCACTGGTCGGCCCGCGCGCTGGGCGACCGCATGGCCTCGCTGTGGGGTGGCTTTGCGGTGCTGGGGCCGGACCTGCACCTGTACTTCGGCGGCGACACCGGCTATTCGCCGAGCAACTTCGTCGACACGCGCACGCACTTCGCGGCGCGCCAGACGGTTGAGAATGGCGGCGGCTTCGACATCGCCTTGCTGCCCATCGGCGCCTACGCGCCGCGCTGGTTCATGGCGCCGCAGCATGTGAACCCCGAAGAGGCCGTGCGCATCCACCTGGACCTGGGCGCCAAGCGCTCGCTGGGCGTGCACTGGGGCACCTTCGAGCTGACCGACGAGCCGCTGGACGAGCCGCCGCGCGCGCTGGCCGAGGCGGCCCGGGCGCAGGGGCTCATGGCCACCGACTTCGGCGTGATCGCCATCGGCGAGACGCTGCGCCTGCCGGCCCGCCAGGCGCCTCCCTCACACGACAACGCACAGGCCACCGCATGATCCACACCGACCTGCATTCCTACGAACCACGCCAGGGCCACGGCCTGCCGCACGACCCGTTCAACGCCATCGTCGGCCCGCGGCCGATCGGCTGGGTGTCCACGCGCAGCGCGGCGGGCCAGGTCAACCTGGCGCCCTACAGCTTCTTCAACGCGTTCAACTACACGCCGCCCTTGATCGGCTTTGCCAGCATCGGCCGCAAGGACTCGGTGCGCCACATCGAGGAGACCGGCGAATTCGTGTGGAACCTGGTGACGCGGCCGTTGGCCGAGCCCATGAACGCGTCCTGCGCGGCCGTGCCGCCCGAGGTCAACGAGTTCGAACTGGCGCAGCTCACCCCCGTGGCCTCGACACGCGTGGCGCCGCCGCGCGTGGGCGAAAGCCCTGTCGCGTTCGAGTGCCGGCTGTCGCAGCTGATCCAGCTGCAGGGCGCCGACGGCACGCCGGTGAACACCTGGCTGGTGCTGGGCGAGGTGGTGCAGGTGCACATCGCGCGCACGCTGCTGCACGACGGCATCTACGACACGGCCGCAGCCCAGCCCGTGCTGCGCGGCGGAGGCCCGGCGGACTATTTCGCGCTGGGCGAGAAGTTCCTCATGCGCAGGCCGCGCTGAAAACACCAAAGGCCCGCACCTTGCGATGCGGGCCTTCGGATGGAGCGGGCCGGCCGGCCCGCGGCGATCAGACTTCGCCGCCGATCGTCTGGCCGTGGCGCACGGCATAGGCAGCTTCGGCGCGCACGGCCTCACGCGTCAGCGTGCTCTTGGTGGCAGCCACGGCACCGATGTCGGAGCCTTCGCCGGTCTGCACCAGCGTGTCGTCGCGCATGGCCTTCAGCACTTCGTTGCGCACGGTGGCGCGGCTCAGGCCGCTGGTGCTGGCCGTGACTTGCGGCACGTAGCCGACTTCGCCGCTGATGTTGTCGCCGGCGAAGCTGGGGGCGGCTGCAAAGGAAGCGGCAGCGATCAGGGCGGTGGCAAAAAACTTCGTGTTCATGGTGTGTTCCTTCAATGACAAGGTTGGATGGGTTCCGGGCAGGGCGGGCCTCATGTCATGCCCGTCTCGTCCGCCTCGGTGAGTCCTCGTTCGTCGCGGCTCATCGATGGGTTGAACTGTAGAAGGCCGGCGTCGAAAGAAAAACCGCCTACAACGCAACTGATCGTTTCCGAATCAGCAACAACCCTTAGAGACCGCATCGATGCGCCAAAAAAAAGGCCGCCCGAAGGCGGCCTTGCGGGCGCAGGGCCGGCTTATGCCGCGCTCTGCAGTGCGGCGATGCGCTGCTCGATCGGCGGGTGCGTCGAGAACAGCTGGCCGATGCCACCGGCGATGCCCATGGCCGCGACGCTCTTGGGCAGCTCGGCCGGGTGCATGCCACCCAGGCGCGCCAGCGCGTTGATCATGGGCTGCTTGCGGCCCATCAGCGAGGCGGCGCCGGCGTCGGCACGGAACTCGCGCTGGCGCGAGAACCAGGCCACGATGATGGCGGCCAGGAAGCCCAGCACGATGTCCAGCACGATGGTGGTGACCCAGTAACCGATGCCGGGGCCGGAGTTCTCCTCGTTGCCACGGCGCAGGAAGCTGTCCACCGCATAGCCGATCACGCGCGACAGGAACACGACGAAAGTGTTCATCACGCCCTGGATCAGCGTCATGGTGACCATGTCGCCATTGGCAATGTGCGCGACCTCGTGGCCGAGCACGGCCTCGATCTCCTCGCGCGTCATGCCGCGCAGCAGGCCCGTGGACACGGCGACCAGCGCCGAGTTCTTGAAGGCGCCGGTGGCGAACGCGTTCGGGTCGCCTTCGAAGATGCCGACCTCGGGCATGCCGATGCCGGCCTTGTCGGCCAGGCGGCGCACGGTCTCCACGATCCAGGCTTCGTCGGCGTTCTGCGGCTGGTCGATCACCTTCACGCCGGACGTCCACTTGGCCATGGGCTTGCTGATGAGCAGCGAAATGATCGCGCCGCCGAAGCCCATGATGAGCGCGAAGCCGAGCAGCGCGCCCAGGTTCAGGCCGTTGGCCGTGAGGTAGCGGTTGACGCCGAGCAGGCTGGCGACGATGCCCAACACCACCACGACGGCGAGGTTGGTCAGGACAAACAAGGCAATGCGTTTCATGGGTTCTCCGTGGGGCTCCCTGAGTTCAGTGGGGGGGCGGTTGCACACATGGGGGCAGTGTGCACAACCTCAAGCCGCGCGCGGCAATGTCCTTTGTTGTGGTACGTATGAACGCCCAGCGCGGCGAAAAACAAGCGGGTCATCATAGAAGGAATGGTCCACATTGCCGGCATGCCAGTGCGGCACGCCGAGCACTGGCAGCGG
The DNA here is from genome assembly GCF_001422405.1 of Pseudorhodoferax sp. Leaf267. Classification (GTDB taxonomy): domain Bacteria; phylum Pseudomonadota; class Gammaproteobacteria; order Burkholderiales; family Burkholderiaceae_C; genus Pseudorhodoferax. Next base: position 100,717 of record NZ_LMMV01000022.1, on the reverse strand, counting down.
TGCGAACGGCTTGTCCAGCCAGGCTGGCCCACCCACGGCATCGGCCAGCCAGTGGTCGATCTGCGCTATCGATTCAAGAGCTTGCGGCGCTGGCAGGACATGGGCCGTGATCGGCTTGCGCGGCGCCAGCAGCTTCTCCAGCAGGCCATGGCCGAACAGCACCAGACGGGCCTGCGACCAGGCCGCGCGGTGCGTGAGGAACAGCGCCTGCCAGTCGCGCGCGCGCAGCGCATCCCACATGAACGCTGGGGCCAAAAGCAGCGCGCCGTTCTCGTCGAAGACGGTCAGCACGTCGCGCAAGCGGCCGCGCGGCGCAGCGGGGTTCGATGCCGCGATGGCCTGCGCATGCAGCGCATTCAGGCGCCGCTTGGTGGCGGGGAACTGCAGCCAGGCCAGGCCGTTGAAGAAGTCGTGCACGTGGTCGCGCATGGGCACGGTGCCGGTGGCGAAGACATGCGACTCGTACGGCGTGCCCGGCGGCAGGCTGGCCTGCGCGGCGAAGCGCGGAAGCAGGGCGTCGTCCGCGCGCGCCATGGGGCGCACGGCCGCCAGCGCCTCGTGCACCGGCAGGCCCTGCGCCGCGTGCCACGCGGCGGCCTCGCCCAAGGCGCGGTAGGGCTGCAGCCAGGGCTGCGCCCAGTCGATGACGCCCGCCCCCTGCAAGCTCAGCGTGCGGCAGGCCAGCGCAGCTTGTGCGGCGAGTCTTCGGGCACCAGCTCGACGCCGGGCACGTGCTTCTTGAGGAACTTGCCGGCGCTGGCGCTGCGGCTCATGAGCTTGGCGCTGCGCAGGCGCTGCGCGACCTCGCCGAATTCGACGGGCTTGCCTTCGAGCAGGCCCGGCATCTCGCGCAGCAGGGCCTGCACCTGGGCGCTGAGCGTGGCCTGGGCGTCCGCCTGGGCACTGGCGCGGCTGGCCTTGGCGGGCCGGCTGGACTGGCCGGACTGGCGGGACTGGCCGGACTGGATAGCGGGCTGTTCGTCCGCCTGCGGCGCGGGTGCGCGCGCGGCCGTGGGTGCCGGCGCTGCAACCGTCTTGGCGGGCGTTTTCTTGGCAGCGGCCTTGCGCGCCGGCGCCTTGCGCGGCACGGGGGCGGCGGCCACGGCGTCCGATGGCTCGGCACTGCGGCGGCGCGTGGGCGAGATCAGCACGACCTCGTCGTAGAAGCCCTGCGCATCGGGCGACATCTTGTTGGCCTGCGAGAAGCACAACGTGCGCACGCCCAGCTCGCGCAGGCGCAGCACCAGCGGCGCGAAGTCGGCGTCGCCCGTGCCGATGGCCACCACCGCGAGCTGCTGCTGCGCACACAGGTCCATGGCGTCGACGGCCAGCATCATGTCGGTGGTGTTCTTGGCCAGCGGCAGGTTCACACAGGGCCGGAACGCGAGCTCGCGCAGCACCGGCCCCAGGCCCTTGAGGTTCTCGGCGCTGCCATAGGCGCGGCGGATCGAGACCGGGCCGTGGCTTTGCTGCAGCAGGTGCAGGGCCTGCGCGACGAGTTCGGGCGAGGACAGGTTGTCGGCGTCGAGCAGCAGCGCGACGGAGCCGGCGTGGGCTTGCCGGGCGGCGTTCATGCCACCAGCCTCCAGGGCAGCGACTCACCGCTGCGCAGCGGCTTCAACTCGGCCTCGCCGTAGGCGAAGCTGGGCGGCGGCGTCCACTCTTCGCGCTTCAAGGTGATGGTGCCGGTGTTGCGCGGCAGGCCGTAGAAGTCGGCCCCGTGGAAGCTGGCGAAGCCTTCGAGCTTGTCCAGCGCGCCGGCGTTGTCGAAGGCCTCGGCGTACATCTCGATCGCGGCATGGGCCGTGTAGCAGCCGGCGCAGCCCGTGGCGTGCTCCTTCAGGTGCGCAGCGTGCGGCGCGCTGTCGGTGCCCAGGAAGAACTTGCTGCTGCCGCTGGTGGCCGCCTCGACCAGCGCCAGGCGGTGCGTCTCGCGCTTGAGGACGGGCAGGCAGTAGTAGTGCGGGCGGATGCCGCCCATGAAGATGGCGTTGCGGTTGTAGAGCAGGTGGTGCGCCGTGACCGTGGCCGCGGTGTAGGCGTCGCTCTGCGCCACGTACTGCGCGGCCTCGCGCGTGGTGATGTGCTCCATCACGATCTTCAGCTCGGGGAAGTCGCGGCGCAGCGGGATCAGCTGCTGCTCGATGAACACGGCCTCGCGGTCGAACAGGTCGACGGTCGGGTCGGTCACCTCGCCATGCACGAGCAGCAGCATGCCGGCGCGCTGCATGGCCTCAAGCGTCGCATACACCTTGGTCAGCGCGGTCACGCCGGAGTCGCTGTTGGTCGTGGCGCCGGCCGGGTACAGCTTGGCGGCGACCACGCCCGCGTCGCGCGCACGCCCGATCTCGTCAGGCGCCAGCTGGTCGGTGAGGTACAGCGACATCAGCGGCTCGAACGCCCTGCCCTGCGGCACGGCGGCCAGGATGCGGTCGCGGTAGGCCAGGGCCTGCGCGGCCGTGGTGACGGGCGGGCGCAGGTTGGGCATGACGAGCGCGCGCGCGACCTGGGCCGCGCTGTGCGGCACCAGCGTGTGCAGGGCCTCGCTGTCGCGCAGGTGCAGGTGCCAGTCGTCAGGCCGTGTGATGGTCAGGGTGTCGAGGGGGCGGTTCATGGCCGGATTGTCCCATCCGGGCACAAACCAGGTTATCGCATCCATAGAATCGATCATCGATCACAACAGCGCGAAGCACGTCCAGACCGCTGCGTGCCGCACCAGATGCCCCGATCCAAGAACGCCGACGCGCCGCCGCCAGAAGCCATGGAGCCAGCCGAGGCCGCCCCGTCCGACCCGCTGTTCAACCAGTCGCTCGAAAAAGGCCTGGCCGTGCTGCGCGCCTTCGACGCCTCGCACCGCACCATGACCCTGGGCGAGCTGGCCGAGCAGACCGGCATGACCAAGGGCTCGGCGCAGCGCACGGTGCACACGCTGCAGGTGCTGGGCTATGTGGGCAAGCACCCGCGCATGCGGCGCTTCCAGCTGCTGCCCAAGGCCATGGAGATCGGCGCCAACTACCTGGTCGGCCACCCGCTGGTGCAGATGGCGCACCCCTACCTGGCGCAGCTGGCCAATGCCAGCGGCGAGACCGCCAATGTGACCGAGCCCGTGGGGCCGGACATGCTGTACCTGGCGCAGCTGGTCACGTCCAAGTTCATCCCGGTGTTCACGCCGGTGGGCATGCGCATCCCGATGTACTGCAGCAGCAGCGGCCGTGCCTACCTGAGCACGCTGCCCGACGACCAGGTGCGCGCGCTGCTGCAGAGCGCGCCGCGGCCCGCGCGCACGCAGTTCACGCTGACGGATGTGGACGCCATCGTGGCCAAGGTTGCCGAATGCCGGCAGGTCGGCTACGCGACCAACTGCGAGGAGCTGTTCCTGGGCGACATGGGCCTGGCCGCGCCGCTGGTGGACCGCCAGGGCAACGCGGTGGGCGCGCTGCACCTGTCGCCGCCCACCAGCCGCTGGACCATGGAGGAGGCGCAAAAGAAGTTGGCGCCCATGCTCATCGAGTGCGCCCGGGCGATCTCGAGCACCACGGCCTACTGAGCCTGGGCCGATCTCCAGCCGAAGGCCCCGGGCTCACCCAGGTCCCAGAACAGCCCGGCCATGATCTGCAGGCCCTCGCGGGCGGCGGACGCCAGCAGGTGTTCGTTGGGCGCATGCTGCGAGCAGGCCGGGTAGGAATGCGGCACCCAGACCGTGGGCAGGCCCAGGTCCTGCGCGAACACGTCGTTGGGGATGGTGCCGCCCAGGTTCGGCAAGATGGCGGGCGCCCGGCCCGTCGTGGCCTCGACCGACCGCGCGGCCCAGGCCACGGCCGGGTGCTCCGGGTCGAGCCGCGTGGCCGCCATGTGCGCCTGCAGCGCCACGCGCACCCACGGCATGCCCAGCGCGTCGAAATGCGCCTGCAGCCGCGCCTCGATGCCGTCCAGGTCGGTGCCCACCACGTAGCGCAGCTGGCACACGGCACGCGCCACGGCCGGGATCGCGCCGATGGGCCTGGCCACACTGCCGCATTCCAGGCCCAGCACTTCCAGCGTGTTCCAGGCGAACACGCGCTCGGCCGGCGTGAGGCCCGGCTCACCCCAGCCGGCGTCCACCTCCGGATCGTCCGGCGCGCCGCCCACCTGCAATGCGGCCAGGCTGCGCCGCACCGATTCGGGGATGGCCGTGGGCCGCAGCAGCGGCGTAAGGATGGCGCCGTCGGCCGACACCAGCGAGGCGATGGCCGAGGCCAGCACCGTGCCCGGGTTGCGCAGCAGCCCGCCCCAGTTGCCCGAGTGGTGCGCGCCCTCGCGCAGGCGCAGCGACAGCGCGAAGTTCAGGATGCCGCGCGAGCCCAGGAACAGCGTGGGCGTGGCCGCGCCCAGGCGCGGGCCGTCCGAGGCCAGGAACAGGTCGGCCGCCAGCAGGTCGGCATGGCGGCGGCAGAAGTCGTTTAGGCCCGGTGAACCACGCTCCTCGGCCATCTCGACGATCACGCGCGTGTTGAAGCCGAGACGCCCGCCGCGCGCCTGCTGCGTGGCGCGCAGCGCGCCGAGGTTGACCGTCCACTGGCCCTTGTTGTCGGCCGTGCCGCGGCCGTACAGGCGCCCGGCGTGCTCGGCCAGCTCCCACGGCGAGCGGCCCTCGGCCCACTGCGCGTCCTGCCCGCGGATCACGTCGCCATGCGCGTACAGCAGCACGGTAGGCTGCGCGGCGTCCTCGATGCGCTCGGCGATCACGTAGGGGCCGCAGCCGGCCACGGGGTTGTCGAGCACCCGCGTGGTGAAACCCATGGCCTCGAGCTCGGGCGCGGTCTCGTCGCGCTGGTAGGCCTGCAGCACCGGCAGGCTGCCCTCCTCCTCGCTGGCCGTGCGCTGCGCGACCTTGCGCGCCAGGTCGCGCGTGAAGCCGCCGTCGTCGAAGTATTGCGCTGCTGCGCGCACTGCTGTCTGTCTGGTCACCGGGTGGGCTCCTTGTGGCGCGCCGTGCGCGCGGATGCTGTCGGGTGCCGTCAGTTGCTGGCGCTGATGGCGGCTGGTGACAGTGTCGCGGTAGCGCGCCGGGCCCGGTGGAATCAGACCACCGAGGCCGCGCCCGCCTCCGTCGGCACATGGGCGAAGCGGTCGTCCGGTGCGGCCGTGACGATGGAGTCGAGCGCCGGATCGGCCGGCCGCAGCCGCGCGGTGTCGGGCCGCGGGCGGCGCAGCGCTGGCCGGCGCGCGAACGCGGCCTCCATGGCCTGCGCGGCCGACAGCAGCCGCAGGTCGCCACGGAACGCGCCGACCACCTGCAGGCCGAAGGGCATGCCCCGCTCGTCCACGCCGCAGGGCAGCGTGATGGAGGGGTGCGTGGTCAGCGTGGTCAGGTAGGTCAGCGCCAGCCAGCGGTAGTAGTTTTCTTGTGGGCGGCCGTCAATCTCGGCCGCATGGGGCTGCGTCCACGGGAACGGCGAGACCGGCGTGGTGGGCGCCAGCACCAGGTCGTAGTCCTGGTAGACGCGCTGGAAGCGCTGGATGATGCGTGTCTGCTCGGTCTGCGCCCACGCTGCGTCCAGCAGGCTCATGCGCACGCCCATCTCATAGTTGGCGCGCGGGTTGGGGCCCAGACTGGACGGGTCGCGCTCGTAGGTGGCGCGCATGCCGGCCACGAAGGCCTCGGCGCGCAGCACGTCGAAGCAGCGGTGCACGTCGCCGAGGTCGTCGAACCGCACCTCGTCGCAGGCCGCGAACAGGCCACGCATTTCGGCGATGCGCGCGCGCATGGCGCGGCGCACCACGGGGTCGACGTCGCAATGGCCGAAGTCCTCCGTGTAGGCCATGCGCAGGCGCGACAGGTCCAGCGGCGCGGGCTGCAGGAAGGCCATGGGGTCCAGCGGATAGCTCAGCGGGTCACCGGCATGCGGCCCGGCAGATGCAGCCAGCTGCAGGCAGGCGTCGGCCACGTCGCGGCCCATGGGGCCGACCACCGAGATCGGCGAGAAGCCCAGCGGCTTGCGCACGCTGGGCACCACGCCCGGCGAGGGCCGAAAGCCCACCACGCCGCACTTGGCCGCCGGGATGCGCAGCGAGCCGCCGGTGTCCGAGCCCGTGCACAGCGGCAGCAGGTCCAGCGCCAGCGCGGCGGCCGAGCCGCCGGAGGAGCCGCCCGCGTTCAGGTTGGGGTTGAACGGGTTGCCGGTGGCCCCCCAGACCGGGTTGCGGCTGTTGGCGCCTGCGCCCATCTCGGGCACGTTGGTCTTGCCCACCACGATGGCGCCGGCCGCACGCAGGCGGCGCACCAGTTCGATGTCGGCCGCGGGCACGTGGTTGCGCAGGCTGGGCGTGCCGGCGGTGGACAAGAGGCCCTGCGTGGGCTCCAGGTCCTTCACGCCCAGCGGCAGGCCGTGCAGCAGGCCCAGCGGCTCGCCGCGCAGCACGGCCTGCTCGGCAGCGCGCGCCTCGGCCCGCGCGCGCTCGAAGCAGGTGGCGGTGACGGCGTTGACGAAGGGGTTGAGCTGCTCGATGCGCGCGATGCACGCCTCCAGCAGCTCGACGGGCGAGAGTTCGCGCGTGCCGATGCGGCGGCGCAGCTCGACGGCGGAGGCGGCGGTGAGGGACTCGGTCATCGCGATCAGTCCGACTGGATGTTGGCGCGCTGGGCCACGGCGCGCATCAGCGGCAGCTCCTGCTCGATCTGGGCGACCGAGCCGGCCGCGCCCGAGAACGCGGGCTCGGCGCCCTGGGCACGCAGCGCGGCCTGGGCATCGGGCGTGGCGACGATCCTGGCCAGCGCCTGCTCGACGCGCTGGCGCACGGCCGCCGGCGTGCCCTTGGGCGCCACCAGCATGAGCCAGGTGTCGGCGTTGACCTGCGGGTAGCCGGCCTCGGCGAAGGTGGGCACACCGGGCAGCTGCGAGGAGCGCTTGGCCGTGGTCACGCCGATGGCCTTGACCTTGCCGGACCTGAGCTGCGGAATGGCCGCCGTGACGGTGTCGACCGAGAACGGCACCTGGCCGCCGATCAGGTCGGTCATGGCCGGCGCACTGCCCTTGTAGGGCACGTGCAGCATCTTGGCGCCCACGGCCTGCAGCACGATCTCGCCCGTGAAATGCGAGGTGGTGCCGGCGCCGAACGAGGCGTAGGCGTACTTGTCGGGCGCGGCCTTGATGGCGGCGACGAACTCCTTGACGGTGTTGACGGGCACGTCCTTGTTGGCCAGCACGATCAGCGGGATGCGCGCGACGATGGCGATGGGATCGAAGCTCTTGACCGCGTCGTAAGGCAGGTTGGCGCGGATCGCCGGGTTTGCCGTGAAGGTGGAGCCCGAGCTGATCAGCAGCGTGTAGCCGTCGGCCGGCGCCTTGGCCACCAGGCCGGCGGCGATCGCCGTGCCCGCGCCGGGCCGGTTGTCGATGACCACGGGCTGGCCCAGCTCGGTGGACAGCCGCTGGCCGACCAGCCGGCCGATGGTGTCGGCGCTGCCGCCGGGCGGGAACGGCACGACCAGCGTGATCGGCCGGGCCGGCCAGGGCGCCTGGGCCTGGGCCGCCAAGGGCAGCACGCAGCCCAGGGCCAGGGCGCCCAGGACGGACGCACCGAGCGCGCGGCGCGACCAGGGGCGGGCGGGAAAGCGGTGGGGCAAAGCGGTCATGGGGCGGGGCCTTTCAAGTGCGGTGCCTGCATGCTAGAAACGCGGCTTCCTTGCAGCAAGAACGCAATCCATAAAGTTTCATTGCCGGATCGGCAACGCAAAGCCCATGCCCTCTCCGCCCAAGCCGCCGGCTGCACGGCGCGCCATCAACCACCGCGTGCTGCAGGAAGTGGCGCTGCGCTACTTCATGGAGGTGGCCAACGCCGGCTCGGTGACCGAGGCCGCGGCGCGGCTGGAGGTGGCGCCCTCGGCCGTGAGCCGCCAGCTCGGCCGGCTGGAGCGCGAGCTGGACACGCTGCTGTTCGAGCGCCGCGCGCGCGGCATGGCGCTGAACTCGGCCGGCGAGCTGCTGGCGGCACACACGCGGCGCGCCTGGCTGGACATCGAGCGCGTGGGCGACGAGATCCTGGCGCTGCGCGGCCTGCGCCAGGGCGCGGTGCGGCTGGCGGCCACCGAGGGCTTCGCCTACGACTTCCTGCCCGGGCTGGTGGCCGGCTTCCAGGAGCGCAGCCCGGGCATCCGCTTCGCCGTGGACATGTGCACGCAGGCCGAGGTGGCGCGCCGCGTGCGCGAGGGGTTGACCGATGTCGGCGTGACGGTGAGCCTGAGTTCGGAGCGCGGGCTCAACGTGGAGTACCGCCACCCTTCGCCGATCCTGGCCGTGGTGGCGCCTGGGCACCCGCTGGCCGGGCGCGCGCAGGTGGCACTGGCGCAGCTGGCGGCCTACCCGCTGGCACTGCCGGCCAAGGGCTCCACGCTGCGCCAGCTGCTGGACATCAGCTGCAGCCGCCAGGGGCTGCAGCTGGAGCCGGTGCTGACCAGCGACCACCTGTACCCGCTGATCCAGTACGTCTCGCACACCCGGGCCGTGACCTTCTGCGGCGAGATCGCGCTGCGCCAGCAGCTGCGCGCCGGCACCGTGGTCGCCGTGCCGCTGCGCGACCGCGAGATGAACGAGCGCCACTTCGAGGTGCAGACCATGGCCGGGCGCCACCTGCCCGACGCGGCGCGCGCCTTCATCGCCCACCTGCGCGAGACGCTGGCGGCCCAGGGCTGAACAGCATTGCGCGCGCTGCAACGCAGGCTTGCCCGCAAGTCATTGGTGCGCTGCCGGCACGGCGACACAATCGCGCCCGTCCCCGCAACGACCACCGCCTCGGCCATGACCCCTGCACCTCTCGTTCCTCGCGCTGCATTCCCGGGGCGCGCGCCATGACCTCCAGCGTCCTGGTCCTGGGCGCCGGCATGGTCGGCACCTGCACGGCCATCCACCTGGCGCAACGCGGCCACCAGGTCGTGCTGGCCGACCGGCGTGCGCCCGGCGAGGAGACCTCGTACGGCAACGCCGGCCTGATCCAGCAGGAGGCGGTGGAGCCCTATGCCTTCCCGCGCGAGGCGGCCAAGCTGCTGCGCGCAGCGTTCAAGCGCGGCCTGGACGTGAACTACCACGCCGCCGCGCTGCCCGGCCTGGCCGGCCCGCTGGCGCGTTACTGGCAAGCGTCCGGGCCGGCGCACTACCCGGCCATCGCGCAGGCCTATGCCCGGCTGATCGCGCAGGCTATCCCGGAACACGCGCCGCTCATCGCCGCCGCTGGCGCCGAGGACCTGGTGCAGCGCACCGGCTACCGCTGGGTGTTCCGCGAGACCGCCACCATGGACGAGGCCCTGGCCCGCGCCGAGCGCCTGCACAGCGCCTATGGCGTGCGCCATGTCGCCATGGACGCCGGTGCGCTGGCGGCGGCGGAGCCGGCGCTCAAGGCCCGGCTGGCCGGCGCCATCCACTGGCCGGACCCGTGGGCCGTGCGCGACCCCGGTGCGCTGGTGGCGCGCTACGCCGCGCACTTCACGCAGCTGGGCGGCCGCATCGTGAAGGCCGACGCCGGCACGCTGCGCGAGAACGGTGCCGGCTGGTCCCTGCAGAGCGCCGACGGCCCGCTGGAGGCCGAGCATGCGGTCATCGCGCTGGGCCCCTGGGCCGACACCTTGCTGCGCCCGCTGGGCTACCGGCTGCCGCTGTTCGTCAAGCGCGGCTACCACCGCCACTACACGGGCGGCCCGGTGCCCACCATGCCCTGGCTGGACGCGGACCGTGGCCTGGTCGTGGCCCCCATGCAGCGCGGCGTGCGCCTCACCACCGGCGCCGAGTTCGCGGCGCGCGATGCCGCCGCCACACCCTGGCAGCTGGCCGGTGCCGAGGCGGCCGCGCGCGAATTGCTGGACCTGCCGCAGCCCGTGGAGGCCACGCCCTGGCGCGGCGCCCGCCCCTGCACGGCGGACATGCTGCCCGTGGTCGGCGCTGCGCCGCGCCACCGCGGCCTGTGGTTCAACTTCGGCCATGCGCACCAGGGTTTCACGCTGGGGCCGGCCTGCGGGCGGCTGCTGGCCGAGCTGATCGATGGCCAGCCGCCGATGGTGGACCCGGCGCCTTACGCGCCCGCCCGTTTCTAGCCCGCCCGCTCCAGCATCGCCAGCAGCAACACGTTGGCCCCGGCCTCGATGTGCTCGGGCAGCGCGTCCTCGATCTCGTTGTGGCTGATGCCGTCCTTGCAGGGCACGAAGATCATGCCGGTGGGCGCGACCTGCGCCAGGTAGACGGCGTCGTGACCGGCGCCGCTGACCACGTCCATGTGCGGCAGGCCCAGCTGCTCGGCCGCGCTGCGCACGCTGGCCACGCAGGCGGCGTCGAAATGGCAGGCGTCGAACTGCACGACCTGGCGCAGTTCGACCTGGACCTGCGTGTCACGCGCGATCTGCGCGAACTGCCGGTGCAGCGCCGCCTCCATGCGGTCCAGCCCCTCGTGCGTGAGGTTGCGCAGGTCCACCGAGAACGCCACCCGGCCCGGGATGACGTTGCGTGAGTTCGGCACCACCTGCAGGAAGCCGACCGTTCCGCGGCCGTGCGGCGCCTCGTCCAGCGCGATGCGGTTCACCGCCTCGACCATGCGGGCCGCGCCCAGCATGGCGTCGCGGCGCAGCGGCATGGGCGTGGGGCCGGCGTGCGCATCCATGCCGGTCACGGTCACGTCGAACCAGCGCTGGCCCAGCGCCCCGCTGACCACGCCGATCGGCAGGCCGGCCGCCTCCAGCACCGGGCCCTGCTCGATGTGGGCCTCGAAATACGCGGCGTAAGGCCCGCCCGGCACCGTGCCACAGGGCTGCTCGCCCAGGTAGCCGATACGGCGCAGCTCGTCGCCCACCGACAGGCCTGCACCATCGACTTGCACATGCACGAAATCGGGCGCGAACACGCCCGCGAATGCACCGGAACCCATCATGACCGGCGTGAAGCGCGTGCCCTCCTCGTTGGTCCAGACGGCGACCTCCAGCGGCGCGCGCGTGGTGATGCCGCGCTCGTTCAGCGTGCGCATGACCTCCAGGCCGGCCAGCACGCCGAAGTTGCCGTCGAACTTGCCGCCCGAGGGCTGCGTGTCGATGTGGCTGCCGGTGGCCACAGCCCGTGCATGCGGGTCGCTGCCGGCGCGGCGCGCAAACATGTTGCCCACGGCGTCGATGCGCAGCGTGAGGCCGGCCTCGGCACACCAGGCGGCGAACTGGTCGCGGCCCAGCTTGTCTTCGTCGGTCAGCGCGATGCGGCGCACGCCGCCCTTGGGCGTGGCGCCGATGCGGGCCAGGTCCATCAGCGAACGCCACAGGCGCGCGCCATCCACACGCAGCGGGGTGGATGCAGCAGGGGTGGCGGGCGGGGTCGACAGGTCCATGGCGTGGGGCTCCGGAGGGGTTGGGTGGACTACGGGAGAGTGGGGATGGTCCATTCGGCCACAACAAGCAATAAACGGACCGCCTTGCGATGCAATCAATACCAACACAGACCAAATCAATACTAAAACACTCGCAATAAAAGTTTTGTCTATCGATTATCGATATTTATTAAAACGCCTGGCATACCCCTTGCTAAACACCCTGGCGACCGTTTTCTCTTCCACCCCCCGCTTTCCCCCACAGGAGATCCCACGTGAACCAAGCCCCACCATCCTTCGCGCTGAAATCGCTGGCTGCCGCCGTGTGCGTGCTGGCTTGCGCCATGAGTGCCCAGGCGCAGGAGAAGACGCTGCGCATCGCGATGACGGCCGCCGACATCCCGCGCACGCTGGGCCAGCCCGACCAGGGCTTTGAGGGCAACCGCTTCACCGGCATCCCGATGTATGACGCGCTCACGCACTGGGACCTGTCCAAGGCCGATGCCGCCAGCGTGCTGATCCCGGGCCTGGCCACGAGCTGGGCCGTGGACGCCAAGGACAAGACCAAGTGGGTGTTCAAGCTGCGTCCCGGCGTGAAGTTCCACGACGGCTCGGCCCTCACGGCCGACAGCGTGGTGTGGAACGTGCGCAAGGTGCTGGACAAGGGCGCGCCGCAGTTCGATCCCAGCCAGGTCGGCGTGACGGCCTCGCGCATGCCCACGCTGGTCTCGGCGCGCAAGATCGACGATTTGACGGTGGAGCTGACGACCAGCGAGCCCGATTCCTTCCTGCCGCTGAACCTGACCAACCTGTTCATGGCCTCGCCCGCGCACTGGGAGGCCAAGCTCAAGGCGGTGCCGGCCAGCGTGACCGATGCGGCCGAGCGCGCCAAGCAGGCCTGGACGGCGTTCGCCGCCGACGCCTCGGGCTCGGGCCCGTTCAGGATGACGCGCTTCGTCGCGCGCGAGCGGCTGGAGCTGGCCGCCAACAAGGCCTACTGGGACCCCAAGCGCACGCCCAAGATCGACAAGGTCGTGCTGCTGCCCATGCCCGAGGCCAATGCGCGCACGGCCGCGCTGCTGGGCGGCCAGGTCGACTGGATCGAGGCCCCCGCGCCCGACGCCATGCCGCAGATCACGCAGCGCGGCTACAAGATCTATTCCAACGCCCAGCCGCACGTCTGGCCCTGGCAGCTGTCGTTCGCCGAGGGCTCGCCCTGGCTGGACAAGCGCGTGCGCCAGGCCGCCAATCTGTGCGTGGACCGCGGTGGCTTGAAGCAGATGCTGGGAGGCATGATGGCCGAGCCCAAGGGCACGGTGCCGCAGGGCCACCCGTGGTGGGGCAACCCCAAGTTCGACATCAAGTACGACGTGAAGGCCGCGCAGGCGCTGATGGCGCAGGCCGGCCACTCGGCGGCCAAGCCGCTCAAGGTCAAGGTGCAGATCTCGGCCTCGGGCTCGGGCCAGATGCAGCCGCTGCCCATGAACGAGTTCGTGCAGCAGTCGCTGAAGGCTTGCTTCTTCGACGTCGAGTTCGACGTGATCGAGTGGAACACCCTGTTCACGAACTGGCGCAAGGGCGTGAAGGACCCATCGGCCAACGGCGCGAACGCCACCAACGTGAGCTTCGCGGCCATGGACCCGTTTTTCGCCATGGTGCGCTTCTCCTCGACCAAGACCTTCCCGCCCGTGTCCAACAACTGGGGCTACTACGGCAATGCCGAGGTCGACAAGCTGATCGCCGATGCGCGCACCACCTTCGACGACAAGGGCCGCGACGCGGCGCTGGCCAAGCTGCACGCGCACCTGGTGGACGACGCGGCCTTTGTGTGGATCGCGCACGACGTGGGCCCGCGCGCCATGTCGGCCAAGGTCAAGGGCGTGGTGCAGCCGCGCAGCTGGTTCATCGACATCGCACCGATGACGATGGACTGACCCCAGTTCCCTCTCCCTCTGGGAGAGGGCCAGGGTGAGGGCCGACGGCGCTTGCAAGCGACCCGCCCCTCACCCCCACCCTCTCCCCCACCAGGGCGAGGGAGCGAGACCCGACCTGCCAGCCCAACGCCAGCCACGCCCATGCTTGCCTACCTATTGCGCCGCGTCCTGTACGCCATCCCCATCATGCTGGGCGTGGCCCTGGTGTGTTTCGCGCTGGTGCATCTCGCGCCGGGCGACCCGCTGGTGTCGATCCTGCCGCCCGATGCCTCGGCCGACCTGCAGGCGCAGCTGCGCGAGCTGTACGGCTTCAACCGCAGCCTGCCCGAGCAGTTCGGCAGCTGGGTCTGGCGTGCGCTGCACGGCGACCTGGGCGTGTCGATCGCCACCAGCCGGCCGGTCGCACCCGAGGTGTTCAAAGCCGTGGGCAACACCCTGCGCCTGGCCGTGGTCGCCACCGCCATCGGCTTCGTGTTCGGCTGTTTGTTCGGTTTCGTGGCGGGCTACTTCCGCGGCACCTGGCTGGACCGGCTGGCGTCGATGTTCTCGGTGCTGGGCGTGTCGGTGCCGCACTACTGGCTGGGCATGGTCATGGTGATCGTGTTCTCGTCGCAGCTGGGCTGGCTGCCCGCCACCGGCGCCGGCCCCAGCGGCTCGGACGACTGGCAGTGGAACTGGGAGCAGCTGCAGTTCCTGGTGCTGCCCGCGATCACCATGTCGGTGATTCCCATGGGCATCATCGCGCGCACCGTGCGCGCGCTGGTGGCCGACATCCTGGAGCAGGAATTCGTGGTCGGCCTGCGCGCCCGCGGGCTCACGCACTTCGGCGTGTTCAGCCACATCGTCAAGAACGCCGCGCCCACCGCACTGGCCGTGATGGGCCTGCAGCTGGGCTACCTGCTGGGCGGCTCGATCCTGATCGAGACCGTGTTCTCGTGGCCCGGCACGGGCTTCTTGCTGAACTCCGCGATCTTCCAGCGCGACCTGCCGCTGCTGCAGGGCTCCATCCTGGTGCTGGCCATGTTCTTCGTGGTGCTGAACCTGCTGGTGGACATCCTGCAAACCCTGCTCGATCCGCGGATCGCGCGCGCCTGAGGAGATGCCCACCATGTCTGCCGTCCTGTCCACCTCTCCCCGCGTCGAGCCGCTGCCCGCGCAGCGCTCGCAAGGCTACTGGGCCTCGGTCTGGCTGCGCTTTCGGCGCGACCCGGTCGCGGTCGGCGCGGCCATCGCCGTGCTGCTGCTGATCCTGATCGGCGTGTTCGGCCCCTGGCTCGCGCCGGCCGACCCGTACCAGGCGTCGATGATGAAACGCCTGAAGCCCATCGGCACCGAGGGCCTGCCGCTGGGCAGCGACGAGCTGGGCCGCGACATGCTGTCGCGCCTGATCGTGGGTGCGCGGCTGTCGCTGTTCATCGGCATCACGCCGGTGCTGGTCGCGTTCGTGGTCGGCACGGTGATCGGCATCGTCGCGGGCTACGCAGGCGGGCCGGTCAACACGGTGATCATGCGCACCATCGACGTGTTCTACGCCTTCCCATCGGTGCTGCTGGCCATTGCGCTGTCGGGCGCGCTGGGCGCCGGCATCCTCAATTCGCTGATCTCGCTGACCATCGTCTTCATCCCGCAGATCGCGCGCGTGGCCGAGGCCGTGACCACGCAGGTGCGCGGGCGCGACTACGTGGAGGCGGCGCGCGCCTCGGGCGCCAGCGCGTTCACCATCGTGCGCGTGCATGTGTTGGGCAATGTGCTGGGGCCGATCTTCGTGTACGCCACCAGCCTGATCGCCGTCTCCATGATCCTGGCCTCGGGCCTGTCGTTCCTGGGCCTGGGCGTGAAGCCGCCCGAGCCGGAATGGGGGCTGATGCTCAACACGCTGCGCACGGCCATCTACGTGCAGCCGTGGATCGCGGCGCTGCCCGGCGTGATGATCTTCATCACCTCGATCTCGTTCAACCTGCTCTCTGACGGCCTGCGCGCCGCCATGGACAACAAGGGATGACCATGAAACGACCCCCACGCTCCCTCGCTTCGCGTGGTCCGCTGCCCCCCCGAGGTGGTGCGTCAATGCCTTCGGGCGGCCGGGCGGCACTGACATGACCACAGAACTGTTGGCGGCCGCCGCCCCCTTCGAAGCGCACCCAGACGTCGGCGGCCCCGCGCAACCGCTGCTCACGATCCGCGGCCTGGTCAAGCATTTCTCGCTCAAGGGCAAGGTGCTGCCGGGTGGCGGCAAGGTCGTGCGCGCGGTCGACGGCGTGGACTTCGAGGTCATGAAGGGCGAGACGCTGGGCGTGGTCGGCGAGTCCGGCTGCGGCAAGTCCACGACGGCGCGGCTGCTCATGCAACTCATCGACCCGAGCGCCGGCGAGATCGTGTTCGACGGACGCACGGTCGGCAGCCGCGCGCTGCCGCTCAAGGAATTCCGCCGCCAGGTGCAGATGGTGTTCCAGGACAGCTACGCCTCGCTGAACCCGCGCCTGACCATCGAGGACTCGATCGCCTTCGGCCCGCAGGTGCATGGCGTGCCGGCCCGCGAGGCCGTGGCCCGTGCGCGCGACCTGCTGGCCCGCGTGGGGCTGGAGCCGAACCGCTTCGCCGAGCGCTACCCGCACGAGCTGTCGGGCGGCCAGCGCCAGCGCGTGAACATCGCGCGCGCGCTGGCCCTGCAGCCGCGCGTGGTGATCCTGGACGAAGCCGTGTCGGCGCTCGACAAGTCGGTCGAGGCCCAGGTGCTGAACCTGCTGCTGGACCTGAAGGCCGAGTTCGGCCTGACCTACGTCTTCATCAGCCACGACCTGAACGTGGTGCGCTTCATGAGCAACCGTGTGATGGTGATGTACCTGGGTCGCGTCGCCGAGGTCGGCCCGTCCGAGGCGTTGTTCGAAGACCCGGCCCACCCCTACACGCGGGCACTGCTGTCGTCCATGCCGTCCATGGACCCGGACCACCGCACCGAGGAAGCGCCGCTGGCCGGCGACCCGCCGAACCCGATCGACCCGCCCAGCGGCTGCCGCTTCCACCCGCGCTGCGCGATGGCCGCGCCCGTCTGTTCGCAGAAAACACCGCGCCGTGTAGCACGAGACGAACAATCCGTCGCGTGCCTGATCCACGAGCCGGGCAGCGGCCATCCCCAGGCGGTGACAGCATGAACACGACCCCTTCCCCCGAAGAACCCCTGGTCCGCCTGCGCGACCTCAACGTCACCTTCACGGGCGGCCGCAAGCCCGTGCACGCGGTCAACGGCGTGAGCCTGGACTTGCGCCAGGGCGAGGTCGTCGCGCTGATCGGCGAGTCCGGCTCGGGCAAGAGCGTGACCATGCGCACGCTGCTGCGCCTGCACCCCGAGCGCCGCACGCAGGTCACGGGCGAGGTGCGCGTGGCCGGCCGCGACGTGCTGGCCCTGTCGGGCCGCGAGCTGTTCGACTACCGCGGCAAGCTGGTGTCCATGATCTTCCAGGAGCCGTTGCTAGCGCTGGACCCGGTCTACCCGGTGGGCGCGCAGATCGTCGAGTCGATCCGCCGGCACGAGAACGTGAGCGCGGCAGAGGCACACCAGCGCGCGCTGGCGCTGTTCGAGCGCGTGCGCATTCCCAGCCCCGAGCGCCGTCTGCAGGCCTACCCGCACGAGATGTCGGGCGGCATGCGCCAGCGCGCCATGATCGCGCTGGCCCTGGCCTGCCGGCCGCAGGTGCTGCTGGCCGACGAGCCCACGACCGCGCTGGACGCGACGGTGCAGATCCAGATCCTGCTGCTGCTGCGCGAGCTGCAGCGCGACCTGAACCTGTCGGTGCTGTTCGTCACGCACGACATCGGCGCGGCCGTCGAGGTGGCCGACCGCATCGCCGTGATGTATGCCGGCCGCATCGTCGAGCAGGGCACGGCGCGCGAACTGATCCGCTCGCCGCGTCACCCCTACACCGTGGCCCTGCTCAAGAGCCGCGCCCACGGCGCGCTGACGCCCGGCGCGCGGCTGGAGACCATCGGCGGCGCGCCGCCCGACCTGGCGGCCCTGCCGCCGGGCTGCGCGTTCGCCGACCGCTGCACCTTCACCGAGGCCGCGTGCCGCAGCACGCAGCCGCCAGCCGTCACGCTCTCACCCGGCCACCTGGCACGCTGCCTGCGCACCGACGCCGTGGCGGCACGCCTCGCCGCGACCAGCCCCGTCGCCATCGCCTGAACCACCGAGACATCCCATGCCCCTGCACGACACCGCCCACGCCTTCGTACCCTACCCCGACGTGCCGGTCGCGTCCGCGCCGACCGGCACGCTGGCCGACTTGCGCTTCGCAGCCAAGGACCTGTTCGACGTGGCCGGCTACCCGACCGGCGGCGGCAGCCCCTTCGTGCTGGCGATGTCGGGCATCAAGACGACAACGGCGCCGGCCGTGCAGGCGCTGCTGGACGCGGGCGCGCGCTTCGTCGGCAAGACCGTGACCGACGAGCTGGCGTTCTCGATGAACGGCAACAACGCGCACTTCGGCGCGCCGGTCAACGGCGCGGCGCCGGAGCGCATCACGGGCGGCTCGTCGTCGGGCTCGGCGGCGGCCGTGTCCTCGGGGCTGTGCGACTTCGCGCTGGGCAGCGACACGGGCGGTTCGGTGCGCGCGCCGGCCAACCACTGCGCGCTGTACGGCATCCGGCCCACGCATGGCCGCATTTCGCTGCAGGGCGTGCTGGACCTGGCGCCCAGCCTGGACACCTGCGGCTGGTTCGCGCGCGACGTGCAGACCTTTGCGCGCGTGGGCGCCGTGCTGCTGGGCGACGACACGGCGCCGCTGCCCGCGCGCGTGCGGCTGCTGAAACCAACGGATGTCTGGGCTCTCGTCGAGGCGCCCGTGGTCGACGCGCTGGCCGAGGCGCTGGCCCGTGTCGAGGCTTTGGCGGGCACCGCAACGCCGACGCAGATCGCGCTCGAATCGTGGGACGTGATGTACTGGAACTTCCGCTACGTGCAGGGCCGCGAGGCCTGGCTGACGGACGGCCCCATGATCGAGCGCTTCGCGCCGCCGCTGGGGCCAGGCGTGGCCGAGCGCTTTGCCTGGTCGCGCGACGTGACGGACGCGCAGATCACGGCGGCCCGCGCGTTCCGCGCGCGCTTTCGCGCCCACCTGGGCGCGCTGCTGGGCCACGACGGCGTGCTGGTCATGCCCACCATGCCCGACATCGCGCCGCTGCGCAGCGAGAGCGAGGCCGGCCTGGAAAGCTACCGCAACCGCGCCACCACCATGCTGTGCAGCGCGGGGCTGTCGGGCTTTCCGCAGATCTCGCTGCCGCTGGCCACGCGCCATGGCGCGCCGCTGGGGCTGTCGCTGCTGGGGCCGGCGGGCTCGGACCGTTCGCTGATCGCGCTGGCCGGGCAGCTTTAGCCCAGGACCACCGACACGGCGGCCGGCAGGTCGCAGACGTCGCAGTCCACACAATCGGCGGCGCGCTCGACCACCACAAAATCGCCCGCGTCCACGGCCAGCAGCGCGTGGTGCCAGGTGCCGGGCGCCAGCACCACGCCCTGCTCGCCGTTGCTCACGAACGCCGCCAGGGCCTGGGGTTGTGGGGCATCGCCGGATGCCGCTACCACGATCACGAAGCGCCTGCGGCCCAGCGGCACGAAGCTCTGGCTGCCCAGCGCATGGCGCTCCAGCTCCGTCACGGCATGCGGGAAGCGGCGTGCCTGCGCGCGGAACAGGGCCAGCAGCGGCCGGCCGCCCTGCGCGGTCAGCGCCAGGTCGCCCACCAAGTCGAAGCGTTGCGATGTGCCGCCGTTGATCGGCCGGGAAGGCCCGCCGGTCGGCGCCTCGATCACGGTGCCATAGGGGGCGAAAGCGGCGGCGCTCAGGGGCTGGGGCTGCAGTGTGAGGGGCATGCCGGCATCGTAGCGGCCCGGCGTTCTGGAAACTCCCCATGCGCCCGGCAGGGGGGCGCCGCTATCATCCGCGCCGACGCCGTCGGGCTCGCTGCCCGGCGGCTTTTCTTTTTCATCCAGCCGTTTCCATGCCCCCAGAGAACGACGCCGGCACGCCGGTGGACAGCCCCGCACCCGACGAGCCCACGCGCGTGCCGCTGAAGATCGAGGACTGGCTGACCGTGGCCATCATGGCCGTGCTGGCGCTGATCACCTTCGCCAACGTGCTGGTGCGCTACTTCACCGACAGCTCGTTCGCGTGGACCGAAGAGTTCTCGATCTTCCTCATGATCCTCTTGGCCATGGTGGGCGCCTCGGCCGCGGTGGCGCGCGACCGGCACATCCGCATCGAATACTTCAGCGAGGCCGGCTCGATGGCGCGGCGCAAGCGGCTGGCGCAGTTCGGCGCGCTCATGGTGGCGCTGCTGTTCTTCCTGATCGCTGCGCTGTCGGTGCGCGTGGTCTGGGACGATTTCCGGTTCGAGGAGACCTCGCCCGGCATCGGTGTGCCGCAGTGGTGGTATTCGATCTGGCTGCCCATCGTGTGCACGGCGATCGGTCTGCGCGCCGTCGGCCTCTTCATCCGGCGTGGCCGCGCATGATCGCCACGCTGCTGTTCACCGGCTTCGTGCTGATGATGCTGGCCGGCGTGCCGATCGGCGCGGCCCTGGGCCTGGCCGGCGCGGCCTGCATCGCGCTGGCCAATGCCGACGCCCAGTGGTTCGGCCTTTTGGCCGTGCCGCAGAACTTCTATGCCGGCCTGGGCAAGTACCCGCTGCTGGCCATCCCCATGTTCGTGCTGGTGGGCTCCATCTTCGACCGCTCCGGCGTGGCGCTGCGGCTCGTGAACTTCGCGATCTCCATCGTGGGCCGCGGCCCGGGCATGCTGCCGCTGGTGGCCATCGTCGTGGCCATGTTCCTGGGCGGCATCTCGGGCTCGGGCCCGGCCAACGCGGCGGCCGTTGGCGCCGTGATGATCGCGGCCATGTCGCGCGCCGGCTACCCGCCGGCCTATTCAGCCAGCGTGGTTGGCGCGGCGGCGGCCACCGACATCCTGATTCCACCCTCGGTGGCCTTCATCGTGTACTCGGTGCTGGTGCCGGGCGCCTCGGTGCCGGCCCTGTTCGCCGCCGGCATGGTGCCGGGCATCCTGGCCGGCGTCGCGCTCATCGTGCCGGCGGTGTGGATGGCGCGCAAGAACCACATGGGCCAGCTCGAATCCAGCCTGCCACGCCCGCCGTTCTGGCGCAGCTTGCGCGACGCGGTCTGGGGCCTGGCGGCACCGGTGCTGATCCTGGGCGGCATGCGCGCCGGCTGGTTCACGCCGACCGAGGCGGCCGTGGTGGCCGTGTTCTACGGGCTGTTCGTGGGCATGGTGATCCACCGCACGATCCGGGTGCGCGACCTGTTCGTGATCCTGCGGGAGTCGGGCGAGCTGTCGGCCGTGATCCTGATCGTGGTCTCGCTGGCCGGCATCTTCGCGTATTCGCTGTCCACGCTGGGCGTGATCGACCCGGTCGCGCGCGCCATCGTGAACTCGGGCCTGGGCGAGTACGGCGTGCTGTCGCTGTTGATCCTGCTGCTCATCACGGTGGGCATGTTCCTGGACGGCGTGTCGATCTTCCTGATCTTCGTGCCCCTGCTGTGGCCCATCGTGCAGCACTACAACTGGGACCCGGTCTGGTTCGGCGTGATCCTCACGCTCAAGGTGGCGCTGGGGCAGTTCACGCCGCCGCTGGCGGTGAACCTCATGGTGTCGTGCCGCATCGCCAACGTGCGCATGGAAGAGACCGTGCGCTGGGTCGGCTGGATGCTGTTCGCGATGTTCCTGGTCATGGTGGCCGTGATCATCTGGCCGCAGCTCGCGCTGTGGCTGCCGGCCAAGCTCGGCTATTGAATTCTTGTCAACGAAGGAGACCACTCCCATGCAATTCCGTCGCTCCCTGCTGGCCCTGGCGGCCTTGGCCACGGCGCTCGGCACCTTTTCGGTGGCCGCTCCGGCGCAGACCTACAAGCCCGAATACAAGATGTCGCTGGTGCTGGGCCCGCCCACGCCCTGGGGCATGGCGGGCAAGATCTGGGCCGACCTGGTCAAGGAACGCACGCAGGGCCGGATCAACATCAAGCTGTACCCCGGCGTCTCGCTGATCCAGGGCGACCAGACACGCGAGTTCAGCGCGCTGCGCCAGGGCGTGATCGACATGGCCGTGGGCTCCACGATCAACTGGTCGCCGCAGGTCAAGCAATTGAACCTGTTCTCGCTGCCCTTCCTGATGCCCGACTACGCGGCCGTCGATGCGCTGACGCAGGGCGAGGTCGGCCAGGAGATCTTCGCGGCCATCGACAAGGCCGGCGTGCAGCCGCTGGCCTGGGGCGAGAACGGCTACCGCGAGGTGACCAACTCCAAGCGCGCGATCAAGTCGCCGGCCGACCTCAAGGGCATGAAGATCCGCGTGGTCGGCTCGCCGATCTTCTCGGACATGTTCACGGCCATGGGCGCGAACCCCACGCAGATGAGTTGGGCCGACGCGCAGCCGGCGCTCGCCAGTGGCGCGGTCGACGGGCAGGAGAACCCGCTGTTCCTGTTCACCGTGCTGAAGATGCACACCGTGGGCCAGAAGCATGTGACGACGTGGGGCTACATGGCCGACCCGCTGGTCTTCGTGGTCAACAAGGAGATCTGGGCCTCCTGGACGCCAGCCGACCAGGCCATCGTGCGCCAGGCCGCCATCGACGCCGGCAAGGAGGAGATCGCGCTCGCACGCAAGGGCCTGACCGAGGCCGACAAGCCGCTGCTCAAGGACATCGCCGGCATGGGCGTGACGGTGACGCAGCTCAGCGCCGCCGAGCGCGATGCCTTCGTGAAGGCCACGCGCCCGGTCTACACCAAGTGGAAGCCGCAGATCGGCACCGCACTCGTGGACAAGGCCGAGAAGGCCATCGCCGCGCGCAAGCAGTAAGCCCGCCCCGGCGGCCCGGCCAGCCCCGCTCGCGGGGCTTTTTCATGCCTGCATGCAACTCTCAGCGCAGGTAGTCGCCGCTGGCCTCGGGCTGGAACACGACGGCCTGCACGCGCAGCGCAGCCGCGCGGCCGTCGGGCAGTGTCCACTCGGCCACCTCGCCGGCCTTCATGCCCAAGAGGCCCGTGCCGACCGGCGAGAGCACAGAGACATGGCCCTGCGCGGCATCGGCCTCGGCCGGATACGACAGCACGATCTCGCGCGGGTCGGCGCCCGTCAGCTCGGCCACGCGCACGCGCGAGCGCATGGTGACGACATCGGCCGGCATCTCGGCCGGCGCCAGCAGGTCGGCGTTGTCGAGCAGGCTTTGCACCTGCGCATGGGCCGCGTCGCCGGCATCGACCAGCTTGGCGATGCGCACATGGTCCAGTTCGTTCAAGGTACGGACGGCATTGGTGGGGGACAGAACATTCATTTCACACTCCTGGCACAAACGAAAACGCCGGGTGGGAGCCCGGCGATCCGATGTGGCGAAGAGAGGAAGGAAGGTTCGCCGGGCTCAAGAGGGTGCGGCGGGCTTTCGGCCCGCGCGCAGCCGCTGCACCGGGCGCGCGCGCAGCAGCGCCACGCCTGCCGCCGAGCGGGCAGGCGCGTGCATGGTGCTGAGGAACGCGGCCAGGGCCATGGGATCAGTGCTGCAGGATCTTGTTCAGGAAATCTTTGGTCCGCGGCTGGCGGTTCTCGGGGTGGCCGAAGAACTCGTCCTTGGAGCAGTCTTCCAGGATGCGGCCCCCGACGTCGATGAAGATCACGCGGCTCGCCACCTTGCGCGCAAAGCCCATTTCGTGCGTCACGCACATCATGGTCATGCCTTCCTTGGCCAGGCTGACCATCACGTCCAGCACCTCGCCGACCATTTCCGGGTCCAGCGCCGAGGTGGGCTCGTCGAACAACATCACCATCGGGTCCATCGACAGCGCGCGGGCAATTGCCACGCGCTGCTGCTGACCGCCCGACAGCTGGCCCGGGAACTTGTCCTTGTGCGCCATGAGGCCCACGCGGTCCAGCATCTTCAAACCGCGGGTCTTGGCCTCGTCGGCACTGCGGCCCAGCACCTTGATCTGCGCGATGGTCAGGTTCTCGGTCACCGACAGGTGCGGGAACAGCTCGAAGTGCTGGAACACCATGCCGACCTTGGAGCGCAGCTTGGGCAGGTCGGTCTTGGGATCGTTCACGCCGATGCCGTTGACGGTGATCGTGCCCTTCTGGATCGGCTCCAGCGCGTTGACGGTCTTGATCAGCGTGGACTTGCCCGAGCCCGACGGCCCGCAGACCACGACCACGTCGCCCTTGTCGATGCTGACGTTGCAGTTGTTCAGCACCTGGACGGGGCCGTACCACTTGGACACGTCCTTCATTTCAATCATTCGTTCTGCCATGAGGGATTCTCCTGTCGATTGCGTATGGCGGCTAATGGGTCAGCGGATGATGGCGATCTTCTTGTGCAGCTGCTTGACGCCGTAGGACAGCGCGTAGCACAGCACGAAATAGACCACGGCCGCCAGCAGGTAGGACTCGATCGGGCGTCCGAAATTCTTGCCCGCCGTCTCGAAGCCCTTGAGCATGTCGTACGCGCCGATGGCATAGACCAGCGACGTGTCCTGGAACAGGATGATGGTCTGCGTGAGCAACACCGGCAGCATGTTGCGGAAGGCCTGCGGCAGCACCACCAGGCGCATGTTCTGCCCGTAGGTCATGCCGACCGCCTGGCCCGCGAAGACCTGGCCGCGAGGGATGGACTGGATGCCGGCGCGCATGATCTCGCTGAAGTAGGCAGCCTCGAACGCAATGAAGGTGATGATGGCCGAGGTCTCCGCGCCGATGGGCCGCCCGATCAGGAACGGCACCAGCAGGAAGAACCACAGGATCATCATGACCAGCGGGATGCTGCGCATGCCGTTGACATAGAAAGCGGCCGGCGCGTCCAGCCATTTCTTGCCCGACAGGCGCATCAGCGCCAGCAGCGTGCCGAAGAAGATGCCACCCAGCGTGGCCACCACGGTCAGGAACACGCTGAAGTAAAAGCCCTTCAGCACGAAGTCAGTGATGACGGCCCAGTTGTAGAAGCCGAAGTCGAGATTCATCATGTCAGTGGCCTCCCGTGCCGCCAGAAGCCACGAAGCCCGGCACGCGCACACGCTTCTCGATGAAGGTCATGATGCGGTTGATCGTCAGGGCCGAGATGACGTAGAGTAGCGTCACGCCGGCGTACATCTCGACGGGGCGGGCCGTCTCCTCGCCGGCCTGCATCGCGAACTGCGTGAGTTCGGCGATGGACACGGCGAAGGCCACGGACGAGTTCTTGAAGATGTTCATCGACTCGCTGGTCAGCGGCGGCAGGATCATGCGGTAGGCCATGGGCAGGATCACGTAGCGGTAGTACTGCCAGGTCGTGAAGCCGACCGCCATGCCCGCGTAGCGCTGGCCGCGCGGCAGCGCCTGGATGCCGGCCCGCAACTGCTCGGCGATCCGCGCCGAGGTGAAGAAGCCCAGCGCCAGCACCACCAGGACGAAGGGCGGCACGCCACGCATCACCGTGAACAGGGCGGGAACCACGTGGTACCACAGGAAGATCTGGACCAGCAGCGGGATGTTGCGGAACAGCTCGACCCAGGCATTGCCGAACCGCACCCAGCCCGGGCTGTTGGGCAGCGTGCGCAGCACGCCGACCAGCGACCCCACGACCAGGGCGACGACCAGCGCCGACAGGGCGACCGAGACCGTCCAGCCCCACGCCGACATCATCCATTGCCAATAGGTCGGATCCTTGCCGCCCGGATCCTGCAGAAACACTTGCCAATCCCAATTTCCCATCGGGAACTCCTCGTCTTCGTCGTCGTTGCTCTAGGGTTGCGATAAAGAAACGCCCGCTCCCCTTCGGGGGCGGGCGTCTCATGCGCTAGGCGCGCATCACTTCTTCACGTACTCTTCCATGGGCTTGTCGTTCGGGTTGGCCCAGGCGGCCTTGGTGGCGTCGGACATCGGCAGGCCGATCTTGGTATTGGTCGGCGGGATCGGCTGCATGAACCACTTGTCGTACAGCTTGGCCAGCGAACCATCGGCGATCTGGCGTTTGATGCTGTCGTCCACGGCCTTCTTGAACGCGGGGTCGTCCTTGCGCATCATGCAGGCGATCGGCTCGACCGACAGCACGTCGCCGACCATCTTGTAGTCGGCCGCGTTGCGCGACTTGGAGGCGTTGGCGGCCAGGATGGAGCCGTCCATCACGAAGGCATCGGCACGGCCGGACTCCAGCAGCAGGAAGCTGTCGGCGTGGTCCTTGCCCATGATCTCCTTGAAGTCGATGCCGCCGGCGCGTTCGCTCTTGCGCAGCGTCTGCACTGAAGTGGTGCCCGTCGTGGTTGCGACCGTCTTGCCGTTCAGATCCTTGATGCTGTTGATGCCGGAACTGGCCTTGGTCAGGATGCGCACTTCCTCCACATACGTAGTCATCGCGAAGGCGACGTCCTTCTGGCGCGTGGCGTTGTTGGTGGTGGAGCCGCATTCCAGGTCGACCGTGCCGTTCTGCACGAGCGGGATGCGGTTCTGCGAGGTGACCGGCGAGTAGGTGATCTTGATCTCCTTGCCGGCGGCCTTGCTCAGGTCGGCCACGATGCGCTCACCCATCTCGGTATGGAAACCGACGTACTTGCCGTTGCCCAGCGTGTACGACAGCGCAGACGAGTCGCGCACGCCGAGGCTGATGTTGCCGCTGGCCTTGATCTTCGCCAAAGTGTCATTGCTCTGCGCAAGTGCGCTGCCGGTCGCGACCATGGCGCAAACGAGGGCGAGGATGTGCTTCTTCATTCAATACTCTCCTAGTGAAAACCGAGCGGGAATCTAACCTGAAACAAGGAACACGGAGTCAGCGGAAATACCCGAATGCCCCATGCCGGTGCAGAAAGAATATGGCACCGGCGTGACAACCGTCGACTCCATGCAGCCCGACAACCTTCGTGGGGAATCGGAAATGGCCTGATCCGAGCTGCACGGCGAGCCAGCAAGCAGTTTGTATGCCAAACCCTTGCCCAGACCACGGTGATTGCAGCGGAGCGGACTGTAAAGGTCGTGCCCGCGTATGCGCCAATGCCGATTGGCTGAGCTGATATGCAGAAAATGAATAGCCTCAAGCCTCGGCATCCGCACCTGCCTGGCGCGTGGTCTTCGGATCGGTCAAGTAGGCCCACAGGGCCTCGGCCGAACGCTTGGGGCTGGCATGCCCAGAGGGCTTCTCGCGGTAGGCGCGCACGTCCAGCGTCATTTCCACGCCCTGCATACCGGCCGGTGCGGCGCTGACGAGCCGGCGGCTGCGCAGCTCCTTCTTGACCGCGCTGTAGGGCAGGAACGCGATGCCGTGGCCTTCGAGCGCCATCGCCTTGAGCCCTTCGGACATGTCGGTCTCGTAGACCCGGTCCAGGTGGATGGGCGTGGGCGACTGCTTGAGCAGCATGTCCACCATCTGGCCCATGTAGGCGCCCGGCGCATAGCCCAGGTAGGGCAGCAGTTGGCCCGGCCGGCCCGGCAACTGGTACAGCGGCGCGCCGTCGGCGTCGGCCTTCACGTAGGGCGACATGACCTCACGGCCCAGGCTCACCATGTCATAGCGGCTGGCCGCCAGCTGGAACGGCTGCGAGCTGTGGTGGTAGGCGATCAGCAGATCGCAGCTGCCTTCGACCAGGCGCATCACGGCGTCGTGCACATTCAAGGCGATGAGCCGGCTCTTCATGGGCCCGAACTTCTCGCGCAGGCTGGTGACCCAGGCCGGGAAGAACGTGAAGGCCAGCGTGTGCGGCACGGCAAACTCGATCACGTCCTGGCCCGCCGAGTTGTGGCCGCGCAGCATTGCGCGCGTGCTCTGCAGGGCCTGCAGCATCTCCAGCGACTGCGCATACAGCGTCTCGCCGGCCGGCGTCAGGCGCGTAGGGTAGGAGCTGCGGTCGACCAGATCGGTCCCGGCCCAGGCTTCCAGCGCCTGGATGCGGCGTGAGAACGCCGGTTGGGTCACGTGCCGCAGCTGGGCCGAGCGGCTGAAGCTGCGCGTCTCGGCCAAGCTGACGAAGTCTTCCAGCCACTTGGTTTCCATCGCGGCATTATGGGCGAGCGCAGGGGGCGTTCATGCCGTCGCGCTGACCGTCCAGAGCAGCACCAGCAGCACGGCGTACGGGAAGGCCACCGTGGGCCGCAGCGCATTGCCTAGGTACTCGCCGATCAGCCCCAGGTGGCCCGGCCGGCTGGCGGCCCACTCCGAATACAGCTGGCAGGCCTGGCCCGCGCCAGGCAGCGGCGCGCGCAGCAGCGTCTCGATGTTCAGCAGCCGCGCGTTCAGGCGCGACTGGCCCGTGCGCACGATCGCTTCCTGCAGCCACAGCACGGCCAGCAGCAGCAGGGTCAGCACGGTGTCGAACGCCAGGGCCAGCGCCACCACGCTCAGGGCGACGGCGCCCAGCTTGATCCACAGTGCGCTGCGCTCCTGGAGTTCACAGTCGCGGTGCAGCGCCGTCCATTCACGGCCCAGCAGATCGGTCTCTTGGGATGCCATCGTCTCGTCTTTCATGATCGGGCGAGGATAGCCTGCCGTGCCTGGCGCGCACGGCGCCGGCATCAGCCGCGCGGCTTGCGCTTGTCGATGAAGGCCTGCACGCCATCGAGCGCGGCCGCATCCATCATGTTGCAAGCCATGGTCTGGCCTGCGTCCTGGTAGGCCGCGGCAATGCCCACCTCCAGCTGCCGGTAGAACAGGGCCTTGCCCATGGCAAGCGCGACCGCCGGCTTGGCCACGATGCTGGCGGCCAGCGCGGCCACGGCCGTGGCCAGCGCGTCGGGCTCTGCCACGCGGTTGACCAGGCCCTTGTCCCTGGCTTCCTGCGCGCTGATGAAGTCCCCCGTGACCAGCATCTCGAATGCCGCCTTGCGCGGCAGGTTGCGCGACAGGGCCACGCCGGGCGTGGCGCAGAACAGGCCCAGGTTGACCCCGCTGACGGCGAAGCGCGCGTCGCTGGACGCCACGGCCAGGTCGCACATGGCCACGAGCTGGCAGCCGGCCGCCGTCGCGATGCCCTGCACCTGGGCGACCACGGGCACCGGCAGCTTCTGGATCGCCAGCATCAGCTTCGTGCACTGGGCGAACAGCCGCTGGTAGTAGGCCAGCGAAGGCTCGGCGCGCATCTCCTTCAGGTCGTGGCCGGCGCAGAAGGCCTTGCCGGCCGCGGTGATCACGAGCACGCGCAGATCGGCGTCGGCGGCGGCGGCATCCAGTTCCGCCTGCAACGCAGCCAGCATGGCTTCGCTCAGCGCGTTGAAGGCATCGGGGCGGTTCAGCGTCAGGGTGCGGACGCCCTGGGCATTCTGGCTGCGCAGCACGAGCGGCGCGTGGGGTTCGGTCATGGTCGTCTCCGGCGAAGCTGCGCAGTCTGCCACCACAATGCCGCCATGCCCGCCGTTGCGCCCAAAGCCCTGCCCGCCATTGCGCCGGACCGCTGCACCGGCTGCGGCCGCTGCGTGGGCGCCTGCCCGCCGCATGTGCTGTCGCTCGCGGTGCCGGGCGCCCAGCGCTGGGGCCCCAAGAGCGCGGTGCTGCACGACCGCGCGGGCTGCACGGGCTGCGCGCTGTGCTTCGTCGCCTGCCCATTCGATGCGATCCGCATGGAGCGGACCGCCGACGGCTAGCCCTTGGCCCGCTGGCGCAGCTCGAACTTCTGGATCTTGCCGGTGGACGTCTTGGGAATGGCCTCGAAGCGCACGTCGCGCGGCACCTTGTAGCCGGCCAGATGGGCCTTGCAGTGCGCCACCAGCTCCTGCGCCGTCACCTGGGCGCCAGCCTTGGTCTCGACATAGGCCACCGGCGCCTCGCCCCACTTCGCATCGGGCCTGGCGACCACGGCGCAGGCCATCACGGCCGGGTGGCGGTACAGGACGTCCTCGACCTCGATGGAGCTGATGTTTTCGCCGCCACTGATGATGATGTCCTTGCTGCGGTCCTTGATGCGGGCGTAGCGGTCGGGCTCCAGCACGGCCAGGTCGCCGGTGTGGAACCAGCCGCCTGCGAACGCACTGGCCGTGCTGGCCGGATTCTTCAGGTAGCCCCGCATCACGATGTTGCCGCGGAACATGATCTCGCCCATGGTCTGGCCATCGGCCGGCACCTCGGCCATGGTGGCGGGGTCCATCACGGCCATGCCTTCCTGCAGCGCGTAGCGCACGCCCTGGCGGCCGTTCAGCCGGGCCTGCTCGCCGATGTCGGCTGCGGCCCAATCGACGCGCCTGGCCGCGACACCGGCCGGGCCATAGACCTCGGTCAGGCCGTAGACATGGGTGATGTCGAAGCCGATCTGCGCCATGCCCTCGATCATCGCGGCCGGCGGGGAGGCGCCCGCCACCATGCCGCGCACGCCGGCCACGCCGTCGCGCAGGGCCGGGTCGGCATTGATGATCAGGCTGTGCACGATGGGCGCGGCGCAGTAGTGCGTGACGCCGTGCGCGCGCATGGCCGCCAGGATGGCCGGCGCGTCCACGCGGCGCAGGCACACATGCACGCCTGCCTGCAGCGCCACCGTCCATGGGAAGCACCAGCCGTTGCAATGGAACATCGGCAGCGTCCACAGGTAGCGCGGGAACTGCGGCATGGTCCACGTGACCACGTTGCTGACGGCGTTCAGGTAGGCGCCGCGGTGGTGCGTCACCACGCCCTTGGGGTCGCCCGTCGTGCCGCTGGTGTAGCTCACGGCGATGGCGTCCCACTCGTCCTGCGGGCCGTCCAGGCGCGCCAGCGGCGCGTGCGCGGCCAGCCAGGCCTCGTAGTCGTGCGCGCCCAGGCGCCGGTGTTCGCCAGGGTGTTCGCTGTCGGCCACGTCGATGACCAGCGGCGTGCGGCCGTGCCGGTCCTCGAGCAGCGCCAGCGCCTGGGCCATGACCGGCGCGAATTCGGTGTCGGTGATCAGCACCTGCGCTTCGCAGTGGTGCATCTGCCAGGCCAGCAGCTCGGCATCCAGCCGCGTGTTGAGCGTGTTGAGCACCGCGTTGAGCGCCGGCACGGCGTAGTGCGCCTCCACCATCTCGGGCGTGTTGGGCAGCATCACGCTGACCGTGCTGCCGCGCTGCACGCCGGCTGCACGCAGGGCCGCGGCCAGGCGGCGCGAACGCTCATGCACCTGGGCCCAGCTGTAGCGGCGCGCGCCGTGGATGACGGCAGGCAGGTCGCCGAAGACCTCGGCCGTGCGCTCGACGAAGCTGACAGGCGACAGGGCCACGTGGTTGGCGGCGTTCTTGTCCAGGTGCTGTTCGTAGATGTTCATGCGATGTCTCCCGATGCGTGCAAGGCCTGGTCCAGGTCCCACAGGATGTCGTCGATGTGCTCCAGCCCGACCGAAAGCCGCACCATGTCGGGCTTGACGCCAGCGGCGAGCTGCTGGTCCGGCTCCAGCTGGCGGTGCGTCGTGCTGGCCGGGTGAATGACAAGCGTACGCGTGTCGCCGATGTTGGCCAGGTGGCTCAGGAACTGCACCGACTCGATGAAGCGCACGCCGGCCGCCACGCCGCCCTTGACGCCGAAGGCCAGCAGGCCGGACGCACCGCGCATCTGGCGCTGGACCAGGGCATGCTGCGGGTGGTCCGGCAGGCCCGGGTAGTTGACCCAGCCCACGCGCGGATGCTGCTGCAGGAACTGCGCGACCTTGAGCGCGTTGCTGCAGTGCCGCTCCATGCGCAACGGCAGCGTCTCCACGCCTTGCAGGATCTGCCAGGCCGACATGGGCGACAGGGCGGCGCCGTAGACGCGCAGCGTCTCCATGCGCGCGCATCGTGAACGCGAAGTCGCCGAAGGTCTCGTGGAACTTCACGCCGTGGTAGCCCGGCGAGGGCTCGGTCATGCCCGGGAACTTGCCGTTGTTCCAGGCGAACTGGCCCGTGGGCCGTCCGCCGTTGGGCTTGCCGCTTTCCACGATCACGCCGCCCAGCGTCGTGCCGTGGCCGGCCAGGTACTTGGTGGCCGAGTGCACGACGATGTCGGCGCCGAGCGCCAACGGCTGGCACAGGTAGGGGCTGGGTACGGTGTTGTCCACGACCAGCGGCACGCCGTGGGCATGGGCCACGTCGGCGATGGCGGCGATGTCCAGCACCGCGAGGCTGGGGTTGCCCAGGCTTTCGGCGAACACGGCGCGCGTGTTGGGCCGCATCGCGGCGGCGAAGGCATCGGGGTCGTTGGCGTCGACGAAACTGGTCTCGATGCCGAACTTCTTCAGGTTCACGGCCAGCATGGTCACCGTGCCGCCGTACAGCGCGCCGGCCGCCACGACGTGGTCGCCGGCCTGCAGGATGGTCATGAGCGCCATGGCCTCGGCCGCCATGCCGGAGGCACTGGCCACGGCTGCGCGGCCGCCCTCGAGTGCCGCCACGCGCTCTTCGAGCGCGGCAACGGTCGGATTGCTGAGCCGCGAGTAGACGTTGCCGAAGGTCTGCAGGTTGAACAGGCTGGCCGCATGGTCGG
This sequence comes from Pseudorhodoferax sp. Leaf267, assembly GCF_001422405.1. Taxonomy (GTDB): domain Bacteria; phylum Pseudomonadota; class Gammaproteobacteria; order Burkholderiales; family Burkholderiaceae_C; genus Pseudorhodoferax. The sequence continues at coordinate 69,067 of NZ_LMMV01000022.1, read as the reverse complement.
CGCTGTCGAACACGAAGCTCGTGGTCTGGTAGATCGGCAGCGCACGCGCGCCGGTGGCCGCGTCGGGGATCTGGCCGGCGTGGATGGCCAGCGTCTCGGGTTGGAACTTGCGATCCGCCATGTCAGGACACCACGGGACGTTTGGCCGAGATCACGCCAGTGTTCACACCCGCCCAGTTCAAGCCGCCGAACAGCCGCGCGTGCTCGATCTTCACGCAGCGGTCCATCACGCTGTCCAGCCCGGCCTGCTCCACCAGCTGCGCGGCTTCGTGGTTCACCACGCCGATCTGCTGCCACAGGCACCTGGCGCCGATGGCCACCGCCTGCCGCGCGATCGGCAGCACGTCCTCGGTGCGGCGGAACACGTCCACCATGTCCACCGGCTCTCGCAGATCGTCCAGGCTGGCCACGCAGGGCTGGCCCAGGATCTCACTGCCCGCGTAGCGTGGGTTCACCGGGAACACCTGGTAGCCGTGCTGCAGCAGATATTTGGCGACGAAGAAGCTGGGCCGGTGCCATTCGGCCGACAGGCCCACGATGGCCACGCGCCGGTGCTGGTGCAGGACGCGGCGCAGCGTGCTGATGTCGTCGGCCATGCTCAAGCCGTCTGCACGGCCGGGTTGATCGGCCGCGGCCGGCCGTCCTCGCCGATGGCCACGTAGGTCAGCCGGGCCTCGGTGACCTTCACGTAGCGCTGGACGCTGTGGCGCCGCTCGGCGTAGACCTCGACCTCCACCGTGACCGACGTGTTGCCCACGCGCGTGATGGACGCGAAGAACGACAGCAGGTCGCCCACGCGCACGGGCTGCTTGAAGATGAATTCGTTGACGGCCACGGTGGCGAACTTGCCGACGATGAGCCGCGCCGGCAGCACACCGCCGGCCAGGTCGACCTGGGCCATGACCCAGCCGCCGAAGATGTCGCCGTTGCCGTTGGTGTCCCCCGGCATCGGAATGACCTTGAGTACCAGTTCCATGTCGGAGGGCAACTGCACAGGGGCGCTTGATTCGGTGGACATCCGGGACAATCTCCGTAGAAGAAGAAAACAACAACGACCGTCAGGATTGTCCGCCATGCGCCCCGCAGCAGAACCCGCCCCCTCCCCCCATGCGACCGCCAACGCCCCACCGGCGCCGGCCGGCCGCTCCGATCTCGGCACGCTCAAGCGCCTGCTGCCCTATTTGTGGCAGTACAAGTGGCGCGTCGCGTTCGCGCTGACCTTCATGGTGGGCGCCAAGGTCGCCAACGTGGGCGTGCCGGTGCTGCTCAAGAACCTGATCGACGCCATGACGATCAAGCCGGGTGACCCGGCCGCCGTGCTGGTGGTGCCGGCCGGCCTGCTGCTGGCCTATGCGCTGTTGCGGCTGTCGACCTCGCTGTTCGCCGAGCTGCGCGACCTGGTGTTCGCCAAGGCCACGCAGGGCACGGCGCGCACGATCGCGCTGCAGACCTTCGAGCACCTGCACGCGCTGTCGCTGCGCTTTCACCTGGAGCGCCAGACCGGCGGCATGACGCGCGACATCGAGCGCGGCGTGCGTGGCATCGAGTCGCTGATCTCGTATTCGCTCTACAGCATCGTGCCCACGCTGGTCGAGGTGACGCTGGTGCTGTCCATCCTGGCCGTCAAGTTCGACATCTGGTTCGCCTGGATCACGCTGGCCGCGCTGGCGCTGTACATCACCTTCACGGTGGTCGTGACCGAGTGGCGCACCAAGTTCCGCAAGCAGGTGAACGAGCTGGATTCCACGGCCCACACGCGAGCCATCGATTCGCTGCTGAACTACGAGACCGTCAAGTACTTCAACAACGAGCGCTACGAGGCCGGCCGCTACGACGAGAGCCTGGACCGCCTGCGCCGCGCGCGCCTGAAGAGCCAGACCACGCTGTCGATGCTGAACACCGGCCAGCAGCTCATCATCGCCGTGGCGCTCGTCGCCATGCTGTGGCGCGCCACGCAGGGCGTGGTGGACGGGCGCATGACGCTGGGCGATCTGGTGATGGTCAACGCCTTCATGATCCAGCTCTACATCCCGCTGAACTTCCTGGGCGTGATCTACCGCGAGATCAAGCAGAACCTGACCGACCTGGACAAGATGTTCACGCTGATGGAGCGCGAGCGCGAGATCGCCGACGCGCCCGGCGCGCGCGCACTTGATCCGGCGCGCGGCAGCGCCATCCGCTTCGACAACGTGGACTTTTCCTACGAGCGCGCGCGCCCCATCCTGCACGGCGTGAGCTTCGACATTCCCGAGGGCAGGACGGTCGCCGTGGTCGGCCCCTCGGGCTCGGGCAAGAGCACGCTGGCGCGGCTGCTGTTCCGCTTCTACGACGTGCAGGCCGGCACGATTGCCATCGGCGGCCAGGAGATCCGCGCCGTGACGCAGGCCAGCGTGCGCCAGGCGATCGGCATCGTGCCGCAGGACACGGTGCTGTTCAACGACACCATCGCCTACAACATCGGCTACGGCCACCCGGGCGCCACGCAAGCCGAGATCGAGGCCGCGGCGCGCTCAGCCCACATCCACGGCTTCATCGCCGCCATGCCGCTGGGCTACCAGACCATGGTGGGCGAGCGCGGGCTCAAGCTCTCGGGCGGCGAGAAGCAGCGTGTGGCGATTGCACGCACGCTGCTCAAGAACCCGCCCATCCTGATCTTCGACGAGGCCACCTCGGCGCTGGACTCGGCCAACGAGCGCGCCATCCAGGCCGAGCTGCAGTCGGTGGCGCGCGGGCGCACCACGCTGGTCATCGCGCACCGGCTGTCCACCGTGGTCGATGCGCACGAGATCCTGGTGATGGACGCGGGCCGCATCGTCGAGCGCGGCACGCACGGCCAGCTGCTGGCGCGGAGCGGGCGCTATGCGCAGATGTGGGCGCTGCAGCAGAGCGAGCCGGCCGCCGAGCCCACGGCCGGCGACGATCACCAGCTCGTCGGATCGACCTTGTAGAAGCCCGCCAGCTCGGCATAAAGCGCCGGGCGCGCGGCGGCCAGCGACGGGCCCCGCTCGAAGAACACCTCGGAGGCCACGGCGAAGAACTCGGCCGGGTTGGTGGCCGCGTAGGCGCCCAGCAGGTTGTCTTCGCCATGGGCCAGTTGCCGTTCCAGCAGCGCGAACTCATCGCGCATCACACGCGCCCAGCGTGCCGCGTCATGCCCGCGCGCCAGCGGCGGCGCGCCGTTGGCCTGGCCGTCGGCCTGGTCCAGCTGGTGCGCGAACTCGTGCACCACCACGTTGCGGCCGTCCGCCGGGTCGGCCGCGCCGGCCAGCACGTCGTCCCAGGACAGGATCACCTGGCCCTGCGACCACGACTCGCCGGACAAAGCCTGGCGCTCGTCGCGCAGCACGCCGCCCGCGCCCGTGTGCACGCGGTCGACCACGAAGGCGCCGGGGTACAGCAGCACCTGGCGCAGGTTGCCGAAGTGGTCGGTCGGCCGGTTCAGCAGCAGCAGGCAGGCCTGGGCCGCCACCACGACGCGCATGGCCTCGGTGACCACCAGGCCGTTGCAGCCGATGAAGGGCTTCTCGGCGATGAACACCTGCATCAGTTGCTTGAGCTGCAGTTGCAGGTCGGCCGGCAACTGGCGCACCTGCGGCACATGGCGTTGCAAGATGCGCCGCCACGCGGCCGGGAACGGCTGGCGCCGCAGCCGGCCGCGGCGCAGCGACTGCAGCCAGGGCCACAGCGCAATCGCCAGCACGGCCACGCCGGCTCCCGCCACGATGGCGCCGAACAGGAGCTGGGACAGGGTGAACATGGTCGGCGGTGCGTGCGTCCGGCAGAACTTGAGGGCGCCGCGGCCGACTTCAAGCGATGGGGGCCATCGCCAATCGAGAGGCGCGCGCCGAGCGCGCTGCGCTACCCTCCCCGGCTCCCCCACGCCGCGCACGCATCCCATGGAACTCCCCACCCTGGCCGCCTGGGCCTGGATCCCCATCACGCTGTGGGCCGCCTTCGCGCAGACGGTGCGCAACGCGGCCCAGCGCAGCCTGACCAGCCAGGCCGGCACGCTGGGCGCCACGCTGGCCCGCTTCCTGTACGGCCTGCCGTTCGCGCTGCTCTGGGTGATCGCCGTGCAGGGCATGGCCGGCGGCGGCATGCCGGCCTTCCACCTGGGCTACGCGGCCTGGGTCGTGGTGGGCGCCGTGGCGCAGCTGTCGGCCACGGCCTTCCTGTTGATGGCCATGCAGCAGCGCAACTTCATCGTCGGCGTGGCGTTCTCCAAGACCGAGGTGCTGCAGGTCGCGCTGTTCTCCACGCTGTTCCTGCATGAGGTGCCCACCTGGCTGGCCGCCGGCGCGATGCTGGTCGCCACCCTGGGCGTGGTGCTGCTGTCGCTGCCGGCCCGGCCCGCGGCCACGGCCGGCCCCGCGCCCATGAACCGCGCCGTGCTGTACGGCCTGGCATCCGGCGCCTGCTTTGCCATGTCGGCCGTGGGCTTTCGCGGCGCTTCGCTCACCATGCCCGGCGTATCGCCCTGGCTGCTGGGCGGCTGGGGCGTGCTGTGGGCGCAGACCGTGCAGAGCCTGCTGCTGGGCGGCTGGCTGCTGTGGCGCGACCCGGCCGCGCTGGCCACGATCGCGCGCGTGTGGCGGCTGTCGGTGGTGGCCGGCATGATGGGCGCGGCGGCGTCCATCGGCTGGTTCACGGCCATGGCCATCCGGCCGGCGGCCGACGTGCGCACGCTCGGCTTGATCGAGGTGTTCTTCAGCTACCTCGTGTCGCGCAAGATCTTTCGCGAGAAGCTGCGGCCGGCCGAGCGCTGGGGGCTGGGCCTGGTGCTGCTGGGGCTGGTAGGGATCTGCCTGCAGTTGTAGCGCGCTCGCGCACGCCACCACTGGGCGCAGCACAGGCTTGCCATGCTGAAGGCCAGCAGCCTGCGACGCGGCGCTCGCCTGCGGCGCAGGAAAGGGCCGCATCCACCAGACAGGCCGGCCGGCGCACGCTCCTGGCCGATCCTGCCTACACTGGCCCGCCCTCGCGCCCCCCACTCACCTTGGACCTCCTGCTCGCCACCCTCACCCAGTACGGCCCGGCCTTCGTGTTCGGCGTCGTGCTCGTGCAGCAGCTCGGCGCGCCCATTCCGGTCTACCCGGTGCTGGTCGTGGCCGGTGCGCTGGCTGCGCGCGGCCAGATGTCGCTGGCGCCGCTGTTCGGGCTTGCCATGCTGGCCACGCTGCTGGCCGACCACCTGTGGTACTGGGCCGGCCAGCGCCTGGGCCGGCGCGTGCTGCGCCTGTTGTGCACGATCTCGCTGACGCCGGATTCCTGCGTGCGCCAGACCGAGTCCATCTTCACGCGCTGCGGCCCGCCCTCGCTGATGGTGGCCAAGTTCGTGCCCGGCTTCGCCTCGGTGGCCACGGCGCTGTCGGGCGCCTTGCGCATCCCGCGCGGCAGCTTCCTGCTGTTCGATGCGATCGGCGCGGCGCTGTGGCTGGGTGTGGGGCTGGCGCTGGGCTGGGTGTTCGCGTCGGCCATCGAGACGGCGCTGGGCACCGTGGCCGAGCTCGGCCGCTTCGGGCTGGCGCTGCTGCTCGTGGCGCTGGCGGCCTTCGTCGCGGCCAAATGGTGGCAGCGCCACCAGTTCCAGGTGCAGCTGCGCGGCGAGCGCATCACCGTGGCCGACCTGGCCGGGCGCATCGACCAGGGCGAGCCCACGGTGCTGCTGGACGTGCAGACGGCCTCGGCCCTGCCACATGACCGCATTCCCGGCGCACTGCAAATGCAGGGCCAGGCCCTGCCGCCCGTGTTCGACACCATGGCGCGCGACACCCTCGTCGTCGTCTACTGCGCCTGCCCGAACGAGGCCTCGGCCGTGCAGGTGGCGACCAGGCTGCGGCGCAAGGGCTTCAAGCGCGTGCTGCCACTGCTGGGCGGCGTCGACGCGTGGGCCGAGGCCGGTCGCCCACTGGAGCGCTGAGGGGCAACGGTCCACCGGGCCGCTGATCCTCAGGCCTGATGACGTGCACACGCATGCGCCCTTGCGCCGCCCCCGGTCGCGCGCGTACAACTCACCGCACGATGCAACCCACGCCACAAGGAAAGTGATGGACCAGCTCCAGTCCATGCGGATGTTCGCCCGCGTCGTCGAGGCGGGCAGCTTCACGAAGGCCGCCGAGTCGCTCGACGCCCCCAAGGCCACGGTGACCAAGCAGATCCAGCACCTGGAGGCGCGGCTGCGCGTGAAGCTGCTGAACCGCACGACGCGCCTGGTCACCGTGACGCCGGACGGCGCGGCCTACTACGAGCGCACCATCCGCCTGCTGAACGACCTGGACGACATCGAGGCCAGCGTCAGCAACGCGCAGGCCAACCCCAAGGGCCGGCTGCGCGTGGACATCGGCGCCTCGGTGGCGCAGCGCATCGTGATCCCGGCGCTGCACACCTTCTACGCGCGCTACCCCGACATCCAGCTCGACCTGGGCGTGGGCGACAAGCCGGTGGACCTGATCAGCGACAACATCGACTGCGTGGTGCGCGGCGGCGAGCTGACCGAGCAGTCGCTGGTAGCACGCCGCATCGGCACTCTGGGCTTCGTCACCGTGGCCGCGCCGGCCTACATCGCGCGCCACGGCATGCCGGCGCACCCGCGCGACCTGGACCAGGGCCACCGCACGATCAACTTTTTCTCGGCGCGCAGCGGCCGGCAGTTCGGCCACCACTTCTGGCGCGATGGCGAGCACATCGCGGTCGAGGGCCGCTACCAGCTCGCGCTGAACGAGAGCAACGCGCATGTGACCGCGCTGCTGGCCGGCCTGGGCGTCGCGCAGACGGCCAGCTTCGATGCCCAGCCTTACATCGACAGCGGCGCGCTGGTGCGGCTGCTGCCGGACTGGCAAGGGCCCACCGTGCCCGTGCACGTGGTCTACCCGCCGAACCGGCACCTCAGCGCCAAGGTGCGCGCCTTCGTGGACTGGTCGGCCGACCTCTTTGCCCGGCATCCGCTGGTGCAGCGCCAGTAGGCCTTACCAGGCCAGGCGCAGCCCGCCTGCCGTGCCGGCGCCTTCCGGCCAGCGCCTGGGCGCCAGCACCGGGTTGGCCGGCAGGTCCAGAAAGTCGCCCAGCACGTCGTCGCGCAGCGCGATGAAGCGCGGGTCGCTGCGGCTGCGCGGGTGCGGCAGGCCGACGTCGACGATGCGGCGGATGCGGCCCGGGTTGGGCTGCATCACAACCACGCGGTCGCCCAGGAACACGGCCTCCTCCACGTCGTGCGTGACCAGCAGCATGGTGATGCGCTCCTTCTGCCAGATGCGCTGCAGCTCGTTCTGCAGCCGCGAGCGCGTGAGCGCGTCGAGCGCGCCGAAGGGCTCATCCAGCAGCAGCACGCGCGGCCGGTTCACCAGGCCGCGCGCGATCGCCACGCGCTGCGCCATGCCGCCGGAGATCTGGTGCGGCCACGACTTTTCGAAGCCCTCCAGCCCGACCAGTGCCACATGTTCGGCCACGCGTTCGCGCTTCTCGGCGGCGGTGATCGGCGCATTGCGCAGGCCGACCGCGATGTTCTGCTCCACGTTGAGCCAGGGGAACAGCCGGTGGTCCTGGAACACGATGCCGCGCTCGGGGCCGGTGCCGGCGATGGACTTTCCGTCCAGCTCGATGCGGCCTTCGTACTGGTCGTCCAGGCCCAGCACCAGCCGCAGCAGCGTGGACTTGCCGCAGCCGCTGGCGCCCACGATGCTGAGGAACTGGCCAGAAGGCACATGCAGGTCGATGTCCTGCAGCACCTGCAGCTCGCCGCCCTGCGCCTGCGTGCTCGCGTAGCGCTTGGCCAGGTGGCGGATGTGGAGTTCGTTGGTGGGGGTTGCGATGTCGTTCACGGATGTCCTTGAGGTTTCAGCGGCCGGTCCAGCGGGACAGGCGTCGTTCCAATGCGCGGGCCGATGCATTCATGAGCCAGCCGACCAGCCCGATCACCACCATGCCGAAGATCACGAGGTCCATGCGGAAGTGTTCGCTGCCCTCGACCAGGGTGTTGCCGATGCCGCGCCCTGCCACCAGCAGGTACTCGGCGCCGATGGTGGCCAGCCAGGAATAGATCAGCGCCAGGTACACGCCCGTGAAGATGGCGGGCAGGGCAGCCGGCAGCACCACCTGCGTGATGGTCTGCCAGCGCGTGTAGCCGTACACGCGCGCCACTTCCAGCAGCGCCGGCGGCGTGGTGCGGATGCCGTCGCAAGTGTTGACCACCACCGGCACCAGCGCGGCCAGCGACAGGAACACCACCTTGGCCACGTCGCCCAGCCCGAACCACACCGAGATCAGCGGGATCCACGCGAACAGCGAGATCTGCTTGAAGGTGTTGAAGCTCGGGCCGACGATGCGGTTGAACAGCGGCGACAGGCCCAGCAGCGCGCCCAGCACCAGGCCGGCGGTGGTGCCGATCAAAAAGCCCGTGGCCTCGCGCGCCAGGCTGGCGGAAACGGCGCGAAGCAGCCGGCCCGTTTCGATCTGCTCCCAGGCCGTGGCCAGCACCTTGGTGGGCGAGACCAGCAGCGCCGAGTTCACGATCTCGTAGCGCGCGGACAGCCACCACAGCGCGATGAAGGCAATGGGCAGCACCAGGCCGCGCCAGCGGCCCGCCGATTGGGGGCGCAGCGGCTGCAGCGTGCCGAGTTCAGCGCGGTCCGTACTCATACCGCCACTCCAGGCTGGCTACGCCTGGCCCAGCGCTCGAAGCGGTCCAGCCCCCGATCGATCGCATAGCCGATGGCACCCACGACGATCACCGCCGCCATCACCAGGTCGAGCTGGAACAACTGCCGGCCGTACACGATCAGGTAGCCCAGCCCCTCGCTGGACGCCACCAGCTCCACCACCACCAGCGACAGCCAGGCCTTGGTGAAGCCCAGCCGCAGGCCCGTGAACAGCGTGGGCAGGGCATGCGGCAGCACGATGTCCAGCACCTGCTGGCGCGGCGTGAAGCCGTAGACGCGGCCCACCTCGCGCAGTGCCACCGGCGTCTGCCGAAAGCCCTGCAAGGTGTTCAGCGCCACGGGCACCAGCGCGGCCTTGGCGATCAGGATGTACTTGAGCGGCTCGCCGATGCCGACCAAGAGCAGCACGAAGGGCAGCCAGCCCAGCACCGGGATCTGCACCAGCGCGTTGAAGCTGGGCAGCAGGTAGGCCTCGACCGTGCGCGACAGGCCCATGGCCGCGCCCAGCGCCAGGCCCAGCAACGCGCCGATGGCAAAGCCCACCACCACGCGCTGCAGGCTGGCGCTGACGTTCAGCCACAGCTCGCCGCTGGGGGCCAGGTCGCGCAAGGTCTCCCAGACGAATTGCGGCGGCGGCAGCACCTGGGGCGAGATCCAGCCCTGGTCGGCGCCCGTAAACCACAGGGCGAGTAAGGCGGCGGGCAGCAGCCAGGGCAGCAGCGCATCGCTGAGCGACGCCAGCGACGACGGACTGCGAAGGAAGCGCCACGCCAGGGCACCCGCGGAACTGGCTCTGCCAGGCCGCTGGGTGCGCCACCCTCGCGCAGCAGAGGGGGGAGCGGCGAAGCCGCTTGGGGGGTGGTTCATGGTTTCAGCGCGCCGCCACCGATTGCCGGTCCACCGGCTTGCCCTTGGCGTCGTACGGCGTCCAGTGGTTCTCCAACCCCTGCTTCTTCAAAGCCGCGTTCAGGTACTTGGGCTCCAGCCAATCGTCCACCGTCACGCTGCGCCGGATCAGCTTGAGCTTGAGCGCATCATCGACCACGGCCTTGTAGCGCGCGCGGATGAAGCCGTCGAGCAGCGGCGAGTTGCGCTCGGCCAGCGACTGCTTGTCGAACTCGGCCTGGTACGACGCCACGGGCGTGCCGCTCTTGGCCCAAATGCCGAACAGCGCCTCGCGGTTCTTCTCGTCGGACGCCCAGTGCGCGGCGCGCACGAACACGTCGACCACGCGCTGCACCTCGGCCGGGTGGTTCTTCTCGAACGCGCCGTGCACCAGCAGCGCGGCCTGGCGCGTGAACGCCGGGTCCTGCCCCTGCGTCGAATAGATCACCTTGGCCAGGCCCTGGTCGCGCACCTTGAACCACTCCGATCCTCCGAACGCCGCATCCACACCGCTGGAGACCAGCGCCGCCTGCGAGCTGCCGGTGTCCAGGTTCACGCCCTTGATGTCGCGTTCCGTCAGGCCGTTGGCCGCCAGCACGTTGATGGCCACCAGATGGCCGTTCGTCCCGCGGAAGATCGAGACCTTGCGGTCCTTCAGGTCCTTGATGGACTGGATGTCGGAGGTGGGCGGCACCACCACGTACAGGTTGTTGCGCGTGCCGCTGGCCAGCAACAGCTTGGTGTCCAGCCCGTTGGCGCGGCCCACCAGCGAGGGCAGGTCGCCCTGGTAGGCGAAGTCGATCTGCTTGTTCGACAGCGCCTCGTTCACCGCCGGGCCGGCGCCCTTGAAGAACAGCCACTCGATCTTGATGTTAGAGGCCTTGAACTCCTGCTCGAGCCACTGGTTCACGCGCGCCACGCCGCCGGGCGAGCCGCCCCAGGTGACCGGGTCACCACCGCCGGCCGTGGCCACGCCGATGCGGATGACCTCGGGCGCAGCCTGCGCACTGCCGAAAGAGAAAGCGAGCGCGAGCGCGCCCAGGGCCTGCGCCCAGCGGCGCCGTGATGGGGTGAAAAGCATGGTGGTGTCCGTGAAAGTGCGAAAGATCAAATCTGCGCCAGGTCGAGCTTGCGGCCGACCTCGGTGCCGTTGAAGAAGGCCGGGTTGGCCTCGGTGTAGAAGCGGTGCGGGTTGCCGAAGGTGAAGGCCTTGAAATCCGCCGCGCTGAGCACGCCCTGCTCCACCAGGTCCCAGGTCTCGGCCAGCGGCTCGGTGAACTCGGGCACGTCCCAGTGGCCCACGTCGGACGACCAGATCGCATTGATCTTGGTGCCGAGTGGGTTCACGCGGGTGTTGAAGGCGGCGGCCACGGTGCGGTCGTCGGCCTCGGAGCCGAAGTAGAAGTTGTCGACCCAGCGCGCGCGGATGTCCTCCACGCGTTCGATGCCGGCCAGCGCAAAGTCGTCGATCTCGTCGTCGTGCGGCTCGCGGCTGTGCGGCAGGGCCGACAGCCCCAGGCTGTCGCGCAGCAGCGTGGGTTTGTGGATGGCGCGGCCCTGCAGCAGGTCGCCGCCATGGGTATCGAACAGCGCGGCCAAGAGGTCGATGTCGGCCTCGGCCGGGTCGTAGTTGCGCACGGCCGTGCGGTTGCGCTTTTCCCAGCGGTCCACCAGGTGCGTGTAGACATGGGCGCCCCAGTCCGCGCCGCCCTCGAGCAAGCCCACGCGCAGGCCCGGGAAGCGCCGCGTCACGCCGCCGAAGAACAGCGCCTTGGCGAACGCCTGCGAGCCATCGGCGAAGTGGCCGATGTGGTTGAACATGTAGTTGCTGATGGACTGGCGCCCGGTCCAGCCCTGGCTGCCGTAATGCGTGGTGACGGGCACGCCCAGCTGCACCACGCGGGCCCAGAACGGGTCGTAGTCGTGCGGGCTGTCGATGCCGTAGAAGTCGATATACCCGGCGTGCCTGGCGATCTCGGGGTGGTCCTTGGCCGGGTACTTCTCGGCGATCGCCGGGATGGGCCGGCGCACGCCGCCGGGGATGTTGATGACCTTGAGCCCGAGCGTGTTGACCGCGAAGTCCAGCTCCTCGATGGCCTCTTGCGGCGTGTGCATCGGGATGCCGGCCACGGGCGTCAGCCGGTCGGCATAGGTGCGGTATTGGTCGGCGTGGAAGTGGTTGATCGCGCGGTGCAGCGGCTGGCGGTATTCGCTGCCGGCCGCGGCCGGCGACAGCACGTCGTTGGGGAACAGGATGGAGTAGTCCGAGCCCTGCTCGGCCAGCCGCTCGTGCAGCAGCGCGGGGATGGTGTAGGTGGCCAGGTCGTAGGTGTTGCGCGTGACGCGGGCCCACCAGGGCGCGCGCAGCGTGCGGTGGTGCTGGCGCTCGGCGGGGGTCTGCTGGTACCAGTCCTTGCCGCCACCGTCGCGCGTGACGAAACGGCCGCCCAGCGCCTTGCGCAGCGCGTCGACGAGCTTGGGGCCGCCGTAGTTGGCGATGTAGTCCTCCAGCACCGGCGCGAAGTCGTTCACGTGCACGTCGGTGTCGATGACGGGGTGGTCCAGGCGGGCCTTGACGGCGGCCGAGCGCGAGGCCTTGGCGGGGTTCAGGCGGGTGTTCACGTGGGGGCTCCTGAGGGTGTGCGAAAGAGCCCCTACCTTAGGAGGCCTGCCTGGCGCGGCCAACGAAGGGTTTCGCATTTGCAAGCGTGCTCAGCGGATAAGCGGCACGGCAGCAGCCGCGCCGCGCTGCGTTCACAATCGCCGATTCGCACCCCCTCACACCCAGGAGCACCCATGCCCAAAGCCTATTGGATCTCGACCTACCGTTCCGTCAGCAACCCCGACAAGCTGGCCGCCTACGCCACGCTCGCCGGCCCGGCCATCACGGCCGGCGGCGGCCGTTTCCTCGCGCGCGGCCTGCCGGCCCAGGTCTATGAAGCCGGCCTGCAGCAGCGCACGGTGCTGATCGAGTTCGACAGCGTCGCGCAGGCCACGGCCACGCACGACAGCCCGGCCTACCAGGCGGCGCTGGACGCGCTCGGCGACGGCGCCGAGCGCGAGATCCGCATCGTGGAAGCGGCGTAAGCCACACCCCGCAACACGCCCGGCCATGCAACCGCGTGCCCTGCGCTGGACCGGCCTGGCCGTGGCCGCCCTCTTGGCGGCCTGCGGCACGGTGGAAAGCCTCAAGCCCGGCATGACGCGGGACGAGGTCATGGCGCGCTGGGGCCAGCCCACGCGCGTCGTGCCGCTGGCCTTCGGCGAGCGCCTGCAATACGTCTACCAGCCCTTCGGCCAGGAGACCGTGATGGTCGACATCGACCCGGCAGGCCGCGTGGTCCAGGCCCGGCAGGTGCTCAACGAGCGCGACTTCGCGCGCATCAGCACGCAGGGCGACTGGACCGGCGCCGACATCGACCGCGAATTCGGCCCGCCCGCATCGGTCGGGTCCGTCGGCAACTGGGACGGCCCCGTGCTCACCTACCGCTGGCGCGGCGGCATGGTGGACCAGATGTTCTACGTCTACCTGGACCGCGCCGGCGTGGTGCGGCGCGCACATGCGGGGATGGACCCGCGGCAGTTTCGGCAGGAACGTTAGCCGACGGGCTCCGACTCCCTCGCCCCCCTGGGGAGAGGGAGCAAGACTCACACCGACCAGCCGCCACCCAGCGCCCGCACCAGCCCCACTGTCGCTTGGTATTGCGCAGCCTTCACCTGCAGCGCCTGGCGCCGGTTGCGCAGCTCGCTGCGGCGCGCGTCCAGCAGTTCGATCTGGCTGACCAGGCCGTTGCGGTAGCGCGTCTCGGACAAGGCCGAGGCGCGCGCGGCGGCATCCACCGCGCGGCCCTGGGCCTGCGACTGCTCGCCCAGCAGGCGCAGCGCCGACAGCTGGTCTTCCACGTCGCGGAACGCGCCCAGCACCTGGCCGCGGTAGCCGGCCGCAGCGGCGTCCAGCTGTGCGGCGGCGCCCTGCAGGTTGGCCTCGCGCCGGCCACCGTCGAACACCGGCAGCGACAGCAGCGCGCCGATGCCCCAGGCGCGTGCCGACCACTTGAACAGATCGCCCAGGTCGGTGGAGGCGAAGCCGCCCGAGCCGGTCAGCGCGATGTCGGGGAACCAGGCCGTGCGCGCCACGCCCACGCGGGCCTGCGCGGCCAGCATGGCGCTCTGCGCGGCGGCCACGTCGGGCCGGCGTGCGAGCACGGTGCCGGGCACGCCGGCCGGGATGGTGGGCAGCGCGCTCTGCCAGGCCTGCACCGGCAAGGCGAACGAGGAAGCCGCATCGCCGACCAGCACGGCCAGCGCGTTTTCCAGCGCGGCGCGGCTGCGGTCCAGCGCCAGTGCCTCGGCCTCGTTGGCCGCCACCTCGCTCTGCACGCGCACCACGTCCAGCTCGGCGATGTCGCCCGCGTCCAGGCGCCGCTGCGTGAGGCGCAGGGTGTCGGCGTAGGCGGCAACGGTCTCGCGCACGAGGGCGCGTTCGTCGTCCAGCGCGCGCAGGCTCAGGTAGGTTTGCGCGGTCTCGGCCTGAACCAGCAGGCGCGTGCTCTGCAGCAGCGCCTCGCGCGAGGCGGCATCGAGCCGCGCAGCGTCGCTGGCCTGCGACAGGCGGCCGAACAGGTCCAGCTCGTACGAGAAGTTGGCACCGGCGTTGAACACGCTGCCGGGGCGGCTGCCCTGCGCGGTGTCGGCCCCAGTCTGGCGCACGGCGCCCGCGCCGACGCCGATCTGCGGCGCGCGGTTGGCATCGGCGCTGCGCAGCAAGGCCCTGGCCTGGGCCAGCCGGGCACCGGCCTCCTGGATGCTGGCGTTGCGTGCGCCGGCACGCTCGACCAGCGCGTTGAGCACCGGGTCGTTGAACGCCAGCCACCAGGCGCCGCGCTCGGCCTGCTCGGCCGGCAGCGCCGTGGTGAAGCGCGCGCCGCCTTCCTTGAACTGCGCGGGGATGGTGGGCAGCGCGTGGTCGGGGTTGGCCGGCAGCGGGGCGCTGGCACAGCCGGCCAGGATCAACGCGGCCATCAGCGGAGTCAGGATGTTGTGGATTCGGTTCATGTCAGTTCTCCAATACGCTTCAACTGCAGCGGTCTTGCTCCCTCGCCCCTTTGGGGAGAGGGTGGGGGTGAGGGGCGGCGGCGTCGGCCATCGGCAGGCCGTGCGCGCCCTCACCCCAACCCTCTCCCAGAGGGAGAGGGAGTGAAGAGGTTTTCATTCGATCGGATGGCGCGGCGCAGCGGGCAACGCCTGGACGGACGCGCCGCCACCGCCGTGGGCGGGAACCACAGGCGCATGCGCCGCGCCGTGGTGCGCCAGCGGGCGGTTGCTCGCCAGCTTGCGCATCAGCACATAGAACACAGGCGTGAGGAACAGGCCGAAGGCCGTCACGCCGATCATTCCGAAGAACACGGCCACGCCCATGGCGCTGCGCATCTCGGCGCCCGCGCCGCTCGCCAGCATCAGGGGCAGCACGCCCATGACGAAGGCCAGCGAGGTCATCAGGATGGGCCGCAGCCGCAGCCGGCTGGCCTCGATGGCGGCCTGCACCGGCGTGCGCCCGCTGAACTCCAGCTCGCGTGCGAACTCCACGATCAGGATCGCGTTCTTCGCACTGAGCCCCACGAGCACCATGAGCCCGATCTGCGTGAACACGTTGTTGTCGCCATCGGTCAACCACACGCCCGTCATCGCGGCCAGGATGCCCATGGGCACGATGAGCACGATGGCGGCCGGCAGCGTCAGGCTCTCGTACTGCGCGGCCAGCACCAGAAACACCAGCAGGATGGCGATGGGGAAGATCAGCAGCGCCGAATTGCCGGCCAGGATCTCCTGGTAGGTCAGCTCGGTCCACTCGAAGCCCACGCCGGGCGGCAGCGTTTCCTTGGCGATGCGCTCGATGGCGTCCTGCGCCTGGCCCGACGAATAGCCGGCCGCGGGCGCGCCGTTGATGTCGGCGGCCAGGAAGCCGTTGTAGCGCATGGCGCGCTCGGGGCCGGCGCCGGTCTGCACCTTCATGAGGGCCGACAGCGGCACCATCTCGCCGGTGGCCGAGCGCACCTTCAACAGGCCGATGTCCTCGGCGCGCGCACGGTAGGCCGCGTCGGCCTGCACGCGCACGGTGTAGGTGCGGCCGAACTTGTTGAAGTCGTTCACATACAGCGAGCCCAGGTAGACCTGCATGGTGTCGAACACGTCGGTCACCTTCACGCCGAGCTGGCGCGCCTTGGCGCGGTCGATGTCGGCGAACAGCTGCGGCACGTTGACCTGCCAGCTCGTGAACATGCCGGCGAGTTCAGGCGTCTGGTAGGCCTTGGCCATGAAGGCCTTCACGGCGCCGTCCATCTGCTGGTAGCCCAGCGCGCCACGGTCCTGCAGCTGCAGCTTGAAGCCACCCGTCGTGCCCAGGCCGGCCACGGGTGGCGGCGGGAACATCACGATGAAGGCGTCCTGGATCTCGCCGAAGGCCTGGTTCAGCTGCTGCGCCACGGCCGCGCCGTTCTGGTCCGCGTTCGGGCGCTCATCGAAGGGCTTAAGCATGGCGAAGGCGATGCCGGCGTTCGAGCTGTTGGTGAAGCCGTTGATCGACAGGCCGGGGAAGGACAGCGTGCCCTCGATGTTGGGGTTCTTCTCCATGATCTCGCCCATGCGGCGGATCACGGCATCGGTGCGGTCCAGCGTGGCGCCGTCGGGCAGCTGCGCGAAGCCGATCAGGTACTGCTTGTCCTGCGTGGGCACGAAGCCCGAGGGCACGGCCTTGAACAGGCCGAAGGTGGCACCGACGAGCACCAGGTAGACCACCATCAGCAGGCCCTTGCGCTTGAGCACGCCGCCCACGCCACGCCCATAGGCCTCGCTGCCGCGGCCGAACATGCGGTTGAAGCCCCTGAACAACCAGCCGAAGGCCTTGTCCATGCCGCGCGTGAGTGCGTCCTTGGGCGCGTCATGGCCGCGCAGCAGCATCGCGGCCAGGGCCGGCGACAGCGTCAGCGAGTTGATCGCCGAGATCACCGTGGAGATGGCGATCGTCACCGCGAACTGCTTGTAGAACTGCCCGGTCAGCCCGGTCATGAAGGCCAGCGGCACGAACACCGCCACCAGCACCAGCGCGATCGCGATGATGGGGCCGGAGACTTCGCGCATGGCCTGGTAGGTCGCATCGCGCGGCGACAGGCCGGCCTCGATGTTGCGCTCCACGTTCTCCACCACCACGATGGCGTCGTCCACCACGATGCCAATCGCCAGCACCAGGCCGAACAGGCTCAGCGCGTTGATCGAGAAACCCAGCAGGTGCAGCACGGCAAACGTGCCCACCACCGACACCGGCACCGCCAGCAGCGGGATGATGGACGCGCGCCAGGTCTGCAGGAACAGGATCACCACCAACACCACCAGCAGCACGGCCTCCAGCAGCGTGTGCACCACCGATTCGATGGAGGCGCGCACGAACTGCGTGGGGTCGTAGGCGATGCGGTACTCCACGCCCTCGGGCATGGTCTTGGCCAGCTCGTCCATGGTCTTGCGCACGGCGGCCGAGATCTCCAGCGCGTTGGAGCCGGGCGACTGGAACACGCCCGTGCCCACGGCCTGGTCGTTGTTGAGCAGCGAGCGCAGCGAATAGTCGGCCGCGCCAAGTTCGATGCGCGCGATGTCGCGCAGCCGCGTGATGGCGCCATCGGCGCCGGTCTTCACGATGATGTCGCCGAACTCTTCCTCGTTCTGCAGGCGGCCCTGGGCGTTGACCGAGAGCTGCACGTCCACGCCTTGCAGGCCGGGCGATGCACCCACCACGCCGGCCGCGGCCTGCACGTTCTGGCTGCGGATGGCTTCCACCACGTCGTTGGCCGACAGGCCGCGCTGCGCGACCTTCTGCGGGTCCAGCCACACGCGCATCGAATATTCGCCGCCGCCCCAGGTCTGCACCTGGCCCACGCCTTCGATGCGGGCCAGCCGGTCCTTCACGTTGAGCAGCACGTAGTTGCGCAGGTAGTTCACGTCGTAGCGGCCGTTGGGCGACACGAGGTGGACCACCATGGTCAGGTCGGGCGAGCTTTTGACGGTCGTGATGCCGAGCCGGCGCACCTCCTCGGGCAGCCGCGGTTCGGCCTGCGCCACGCGGTTCTGCACGAGCTGCTGGGCCTTGTCGGGGTCGGTGCCCAGGCGGAAGGTGACGGTCAGCGTCATCGCGCCATCGGTCGTGGCCTGGCTGCCCATGTAGAGCATGCCTTCCACGCCGTTGATCTGCTCCTCGATGGGCGTGGAGACGGTCTCGGCGATCACGCTGGGGCTGGCGCCCGGGTAGCGCGCGTTGACGACGACCTGCGGCGGTGCGACTTCGGGGTATTCGGAGATCGGCAGCGACTGCATGGCGATCAGGCCGGCGAGGAAGATCAGCACCGACAGCACACCGGCAAAGATCGGCCGGTCGATGAAGAATTTGGAGAGGTTCATGGCGGTTCTCTGGTGAGAGGGCGCAGCAGCCCCCGCCGCACGGCGCCGGGTGGGCGCGCGCGGTGTGGGGGACGCGGGAGCGTCAGTCGATCAGGCGGGGATCAGGATTGCGGCGTGGCGGCGGCCGCCTTGGCTTGCTGTCCAGTGGCAGAGGGCTTGGCGTCCATCGCCACGGCCTGCGGCGCCACTTCCATGCCGGGGCGCACGCGCTGCAGCCCATTGACGACGATGCGCTCGCCGCCCCTCAGGCCACTGGTCACGATACGCAAGCCGTTCACGTTGGCACCCAGCGTCACCTGGCGCCACTCGGCCTTGTTCTGCGCGTCCACCACGATCACGAACTTCTTGTCCTGGTCGGTGCCGACCGCGCGCTCGTTGACCAAGAGGGCCGTGCTGCTCTTGACCTGCCCCATGCGCAGGCGGGCGAACTGGCCGGGCATGAGCGTGCCGTCGGCGTTGTCGAACTGGGCGCGCACGCGCACCGTGCCGCTCTTGGCGTCTACCTGGTTGTCCACCCATTGCAGGCGGCCGACCAGCGGCGTGTCGTCATGCGATGCGGTGCCCATCTGCACCGGAATGCGGTCGATCTGGTTGCGGTTGCCGCCGGCCGGCAGGTCGCGCAGCGCCCGCGAGACGACCTGTTCGTCGGCGTCGAAGCTGGCGTAGATCGGGCTCACCGAGACCAGCGTGGTCAGCACCGGGGCGCCGGGGCCGGCCGAGACCAGGTTGCCCACCGTGATCTCCACCTTGCCGGCGCGGCCCGCGACCGGGGCACGCACCTGGGTGTACGACAGGCTCAGGCGGGCCGACTGCAGCGCGGCCTGGGCGCCACGCAGGTTGGCCTGGGCTTCGCGGTGCGCGTTGGCGCGTTCGTCGTACTCGCGCTGGGCAATGGCGCGCTCGTCCAGCAGGCGCTGGGCGCGGTCGAGTTCGCTGCGCGTGAACGACTGGCGTGCCTCGGCGGCCACCATCTGGGCTTCGACGCGTTCCATGTCGGCGGCGTAGGGTGCCGGGTCGATGGTGACCAGCAGGTCGCCCTTCTTGACCAGCGCGCCTTCGCGGAAGTGCACGGACTGCACGGTGCCGGCCACGCGCGAGCGCAGGTCGACCCGTTCCACGGCCTCGAGCCGGCCGGAGAACTCGTCCCAGGTGGCGACCTCGCTCTGCGCCACAGTGGCGACGGAGACCGGCGTGGCCGGCACTGCCGCGGGCAGGGCATCGGCATGCACCTGCGGCGACTGCAGCGTGAACGCCAGGCCGCAGGCGGCCATGGCCAGCACCAGCACGGTGCCGACGGCCAGCACGCGGTTGCGCGGCGGGCGGGTGGAGGTGGAAGTGGAATCGGTCATGGCATCCCTCGGTTCAATCAAAAAAACAAAAAGCGTCTCCCCTGCCGGCACGCCATGCGGCGCCCGGTCCCGGGTCCTGTCCTGGAAAAAGCGCGGCGGTCTAGGCCGCTGGTGGTCGCGTCCCGGCCGTCATGGCGGCGGCAAAAAAGGCTAGCAGCGATGGCCGCACCATGGCCGCGCACGCGCATTCCATGGGCTGCGTGGAGACCAGGCTGTCGGGCCAGCCGGTCGCCGGCGTCAGCTCTTCGAACGTGACCGGCACGCCGGCTGCCTGCAGCTTGCCGGCGTAGGTGCGGGCCTCGTCGCGCATGGGGTCGTCGCTGGAGGTCAGCACCAGCGTGGGCGCCAGGCCGGTCAGCCGCAACGATCCGCCGGGCACGGCATAAGGGTGGGTGGAGTCCTGCGGACATCGCAGGTAATTGCGCCAGCCCTCGGCCCACTTGCACTGCGTGGACGCGCCCACGGCCTCGCGCACCGACTGCGTGCCCACGCACGGGTCCAGCATGGGCGAGATCAGCACCTGCCCGGCGATCGGCGGGTGGTGGCGGTCGCGCGCGATGACGGTGACGGCAGCGGCCAGGTTGCCGCCGGCCTCTTCGCCGGCCAGGAACACGGGGGCGCCGGTGCCGGCCAGCTTGGTGCGCTGCTTCCAGGCCCATTCCAGCACGCCGTAGCCCACGTCGATGGCCTGCGGAAACGGGTGGGCCGGTGCCAGCGGGTAGGCGATGGAGACGACGATGGCGCCGCTGTCGGCCAGCAGGCTGGCGAAGTTGCGGCCGTTGTCCAGCCCGCCGGCCACGAAGGCGCCGCCGTGGAAGTGCACCACCAGCGGCTGCACCTGGCCGCGCTTGCGCTGGCCATAGATGCGCGTGGGCACCGGGGCCAGCTGCGGCAGCTCCACCGTCACGTCACGCCACGCCGCGGCCGCACCGCCGGCAGGGGCAGAGACAGGGGACACGGGGGCGGTGGCAGACATGGCGGGCTCCGATAGCGAAACAGTGGCAGGTGGGAACAGCAGCGATGTTGCAAATGTAGGCGCATCATCGGGCGGGATAAACCGAGGCTGCGCCCCTTCTCTGTTTCCAAACAACCAACAATCGCCGCAAACCAGCGTGTGAGAATTCCTACAGAAGCTCCGCAGGAGCCCACCAGGAGGTACCCATGGACCAGCTCCAGTCCATGCGCATGTTCACCCGCGTCGTCGAGGCGGGCAGTTTCACCAAGG
The DNA here is from genome assembly GCF_001422405.1 of Pseudorhodoferax sp. Leaf267. Taxonomy (GTDB): domain Bacteria; phylum Pseudomonadota; class Gammaproteobacteria; order Burkholderiales; family Burkholderiaceae_C; genus Pseudorhodoferax. The sequence continues at coordinate 48,509 of NZ_LMMV01000022.1, read as the reverse complement.
CGGCCGAGTCGCTCGACGTGCCCAAGGGCACGGTCACCAAGCAGATCCAGCACCTGGAGGCGCGCCTGCGCGTGAAGCTGCTCAACCGCACGACGCGCCGCGTGACCGTGACGCCCGACGGCGCCGCCTATTACGAGCGCACCATCCGCCTGCTCAACGACCTGGACGACATCGAGGCCAGCATGGCCAACGCGCAGGCCAACCCCAAGGGCCGGCTGCGCGTGGACATCGGCGCCTCGGTCGCGCGGCTGATCGTGATCCCGGCGCTGCACACCTTCTATGCGCGCTACCCCGACATCCAGCTCGACCTGGGGGTGAGCGACCGGCCGGTGGACCTGATCACCGACAACGTGGACTGCGTGATCCGCGGCGGCGATTTGCAGGAGCAGTCCCTCGTGGCGCGCCGCATCGGCAACATCCACCTGGTGATCGTGGCCTCGCCCGAGTACCTGCGCCGCCACGGCACGCCGGCCCACCCGCTGGACCTGGAGAAGGGCCACCGCACGATCAACTTCTTCTCGGCGCGCACGGGCCGGCCCTACCCGCACGAGTTCAACCGCGACGGCGAGCGCATCGAGATCGCGGGCAACAACTACCAGCTGGCCGTCAACGAAAGCAACGCGCTGACCGAGGCCGTGCTGGCCGGCCTGGGCATCAGCCAGCTGGGCTCCTTCGGCATCTCGCACTACCTGGAGAGCGGCGCGCTGGTGCGCGTGCTGACGGACTGGAAGCCCGACCCGATCCCGGTCTACGTGGTGTACCCGCCGAACCGGCACCTGTCGGCCAAGGTGCGGGCGTTCGTGGACTGGGCGGCGGAGCTGTTTGCGAGCAAGCCGGAGTTGCAGGGGAATTAGCGCATATCCCCCCGTGCCGCGGGTGCTCCCGAACGCGCTTCGCTTCGCTCGCCACCGGCCTCGCTCCACCGGCACAGAGAAGCCGCCCGGCCATCCGGGCGTCACCCCTTGGACAAGGCCTTCAACGCCAGCTTGATCCCGTCGCTGACGCCCACGTCCTTGGGCAGGGCCTTGAGCGAGGCCGCGGCCTCCTTGTCGCTGTAGCCCAGCGCCAGCAGCGCCTGCAGGATGTCGGCCTGGTTGTCGTGCGTGACGGCGGCGTGCGGGCCGATGTCGGCGCCCAGCTTGCCCTTGAGCTCCAGCAGCAGCCGCTCGGCCGTCTTCTTGCCGATGCCGGGCACCTTGATCAGGCGGCCCGCCTCCTGCAGCGTGATGGCCTGGGCCAGGTCGGCCACGCCCATGCCCGACAGCACCGACAGCGCCGTGCGCGGCCCCACGCCCGTGATCTTGATGAGGTGGCGAAACGCGTTGCGCTCGTCCGCGGTGCCGAAGCCGTAGAGCAGCTGCGCGTCCTCGCGCACCACGAAGTGCGTGAGCAGCGTGACCCGCTCGCCCAGCGCCGGCAGGTTGTAGAAGGTGCTCATGGGCACATCGACCTCGTAGCCCACGCCATGGCAGTCCAGCAGCACCTGCGGCGGGTTCTTCTCGGCCAGCAGGCCCTGCAGTCTTCCGATCATTGATAACCCATGTGATTGCGTGCGGTGACAATTGTCGCCTTGCCCTGGGCCCCACATGATCATCCGCCACAACTTCACGCCTCCCAACAACACCCGGCTGGACCATGTCTGCGGCCCCATGGACGCGCACCTGCGCACGATCGAGACCGCGCTGGACGTCAAGATCGCGCACCGCCACGAGCAGTTCAAGATCGACGGCCACAAGGCCAAGGCCAATCGCGCGCTGGAGGTGCTGCAGGCCATGTACGAGATCGCGCAGCGCCCCATTGCCACCGACACCGTACAGTTGATGCTGGCCGGCGATGGCGAGATGCTGGGCGCGCAGGACGGCCCCTCGCTGCTCACGCGGCGCACCGACCTGAAGCCGCGCACGATGAACCAGGCGACCTACCTGGACAACATCGCCAGCAACGACATCACCTTCGGCATCGGCCCGGCCGGCACCGGCAAGACCTACCTGGCCGTGGCCTGCGCCGTCGACGCGCTGGAGCGCAGCGCCGTGCAGCGCATCGTGCTCACGCGCCCGGCCGTCGAAGCCGGCGAGCGCCTGGGCTTCCTGCCTGGCGACCTGGCGCAGAAGATCGACCCCTACCTGCGCCCGCTGTACGACGCGCTGTACGACCTGATGGGCGCCGACAAGGTGCAGAAATGCTTCGAGCGCAACGCGCTGGAGATCGCGCCGCTGGCCTTCATGCGCGGGCGCACCCTGAACAACGCCTTCGTGATCCTGGACGAGGCGCAGAACACCACGCCCGAGCAGATGAAGATGTTCCTGACGCGCATCGGCTTCGGCGCCAAGGCCGTCATCACCGGCGACGTGAGCCAGATCGACCTGCCCAAGCAGCAGCTGTCGGGCCTGATCGATGCCGAGCGCGTGTTGAAGCGCGTCGAGGGCATCGCCATCACGCGCCTGACCAGCGCCGACGTGGTGCGCCACCCGCTCGTGGCGCGCATCGTCGACGCCTACGACGCGCGCGGCGTGGGCCGCGAGGTGGACGACTCGCCCCTGGACGCCGCCGAGAAGCTGGTGCGCACGCGCCGGGTGACCCGATGAACGCGCTGTCGCTCTCGCTGCAGTTCGCCGCATTCGACGGCGTGGCCATGCACCGCGCCGCGCTGCCGCGCCACAAGGTCACGCGCTGGATCCGCCATGCGCTGGAGACGGACGCCGAGATCACCGTGCGCATCGTCGGCGCCGACGAAGGCCAGGCGCTGAACCGCGACTACCGCCAGCGCGACTACGCCACCAACGTGCTGACCTTCGACTACACGCGAGAGCCCATCGTCACGGCCGACCTGGTGCTGTGCGCGCCCGTGATCGAGAAGGAAGCGCGCGACAACGGCAAGACGCTGCAGGCCCACTACGCCCACATGCTGGTGCACGGCACGCTGCATGCGCAGGGCTGGGACCACGAGACCGGCGAGCAGGACGCCGAGGAAATGGAAGCGCGGGAGACCGCCATCCTGGCCGCGCTGGGCTTTGACAACCCCTACGCCGGCTGAGCAGCGGGCCGCTTTGTCACCACCAGCTTCGGCTTGAAGCTCTGCAGCAGCTCGCCGCGCTGGTTCAGCGTGCGGCAGTGCATCTGCACCATGGCGCGCCCGGGCTTGGAGCGCGAGGGCACGATCTCCACGACCTCGCTCTCGACATGCAGCACGTCGTCCGGCCGCGTGGGCTGCGCCCAATGCAGCTCGCCGCCCGAGCCGATGATGCCCTCGGCCAGCGGCATGCCGCTGTCCACCAGCAGCCGCATGGTGATGGCAGCCGTGTGCCAGCCACTGGCGGCCAGGCCCTGGAAGAAGGTGGCCTTGGCGGCCTCCTCGTCGGTGTGGAAGGGCTGGGGATCGAACTGCTGCGCAAAGGTCTTGATCTGCTCGGCGTCCAGCGCATGCGTGCCGCTGGTGAAGCGGTCGCCGACCGCGAGGTCTTCGAGATAGAGCGCGCGTCGGGCGCCGGTTGCTGGGGCATCGGCCATGGGGGCTCCTTGCAGGGTGGGATGCAGCGCGCACCGGGCAATGCCCGCACGCCACCGGCATTCTCGCGCGCCCGCGGGGCGCCGGCCGCACAGGGGCGGCTGGCCACCAGCGGCGGGACACGGGCCTGCAGGCCGATGCCAAGGCCCATGCCCGTGTGAAACTCCACGGCCATGCTGCGCTACCACACCATCCCCGTCACCCGCTTCCAGCAGAACTGCTCGCTCGTCTGGTGCGACCAGACCCTGCAAGCCGCCGTGATCGACCCCGGCGGCGACCTGGACCTGCTGCTGGCCGCCGTCGCCGAGCGCGGCCTCGCGCTCGAGCAGATCTGGCTCACCCACGCCCACATCGACCATGCGGGCGGCACGGGCGAGCTGGCCGAAAGGCTGGGCCTGCCCATCCTTGGCCCGCACCCGGGCGACCAGTTCTGGATCGACGGGCTGGAGCAGCAAAGCCGCATGTTCGGCTTCCCGCCCGCCCGGCCGTTCACGCCCACGCGCTGGCTGCACGACGGCGACACGGTCACGCTGGCCGGCCACTTGCTGCACGTGCGCCACTGCCCGGGCCACACGCCCGGCCACGTGGTGTTCCATGCGCCCGACATCCAGCGCGCCTTCGTCGGCGACGTGCTGTTCGCCGGTTCCATCGGCCGCACGGACTTCCCGCAGGGCGACCACGACCAGTTGATCGAGAGCATCGTCCAGCGGCTGTGGCCCATGGGGGATGAAACGGTGTTCATCCCCGGCCACGGGCCGGAGAGCAGCTTCGGGCGGGAGCGGCGGAGCAATCCGTATGTGCGGGATCGGGGGTAGGTGGTGCGTCACGCGGATGCGCCTGCGCGTCCTGACCTCCCCGGCTACGCCGATCCTGCGGGCTTGCAGGTCAACGTCCATTGCGCCGGGCGAGTGCGGGACCGATTCCCCGCACACATCCAGGGCTCGCCATTCCTGCTGACGCGCCATTGCCTCACGTCAGGTGGCTTGGGCCCGAAATGCAAAGACCAGGAAATGCCGCCGCGGGAAAAGCTCCAGTCGAACGGCTGGCGGCGAACCTCGCGCCCTGATGGATGCCGGATCGATCCGGCGTTCGATGCGCGACTATGGAGTTGCACTACGCGCACGTCGCGTTCAGAAAGCGCTATCGGCAGATAGTGGCGCATGCTCAAATGTTGGGCGGAAAACGTGAACAATCGACAGACAACACAGCCGGCCTCGCGGAGACTTTGAGTGCGTTGGAGTTGTTGACAACGTCATCTTTGTGTTGTCACAATCTCCAACATGAAGGCTATCCCGCTCATTCGCCGTCGTGTTGTCCTTGCTTCCGACGCATTCGCAGAGATCGCCGTTTGGCGAGTACCTGAACCTGTTCCGCCTTCTGAGCATCCGTTCAAGTATCGGCTTGCCTATGTTGTACGTGGGGAATGCGTCCTCAGGTACGACAACGAACGAGGCAAAGGTGATCACCGGCACTTTGGCGAGCAGGAGCTTGACTACGTCTTCTCAACGCCAGAGCAGTTGATGCTCGACTTCAACGCTGACATTACGAGGTGGAATCATGAACACGGTCATTCTTGAGGTTCGTTCGCTGGCGGACACTCTTGCAGACGCGGCCCGCGCAATGCACTCTGGCCGCGCTGAGCGCGAGGCTCGCATCGGCTTTGCTACGCCCGAATTACTGTGGCAGGTGCTTTCCGCTAAACGTTGGGAGTTGCTCAAAGCAATGTGTGGGGCTGGTGCCATGTCCATCCGCGAGGCGGCACGGAGGGTTGGGCGGGATGTGAAGGCAGTGCATGGGGACGTAACGGCCTTGTTGAACGCCGGCATTCTTAGTCGCACAGTAGAAGGTGGCGTTGTGTTCCCTTTTGAGGCTGTGAAGGTCGAATTTGTGCTTGAGGCGGCGTAGTCGTGCACGCTGCAAGGCCGAATCGGTCGTTCGAGCCGACAGCCCTCGGCAAGCCTCGGTCTGCGGCTCAACTTCAACGGTCAGGCAACTAGGCGATGCTTCAACTCGTAGTCCCAGCCGACCCATATCTCCCGAGCTACACAGCCGCACTTCGGCGCGGTTGGTCGCCGAACAATGAACGCGGTCTGGCAGCTTCTCTGGAAGAACTCGATCAGATCGCGGCAAACCCCCCAGCCTTCCTCGCCTCCCTCGATGACAGAGAAGCCAGGGGCGGGCCTGTGAAGATGCCTGATGGCTCCATGGTCCCGCGCCTGCCGGGCTTCAGGCGCTGGATGTGGGACGGCGAGTTTGCGGGAAGCATCGGCCTTCGGTGGCAGAACGGCACGGCAGCGCTTCCGCCTTACTGCCTTGGCCACATCGGCTATTCGGTCGTCGAGTGGAAGCAGCGGCGTGGCTATGCCACGGCAGCGCTGCTGCTTATTCTCGAAGATGCTCGCGCGATGAAACTGCCGTACGTGGAGATCACCACAGACCCCGACAACCTGCCTTCGCAGAAGGTGATATTGGCCGCGGGCGGAAATCTGTTTGAGCGATTCAACAAGCCGCCCCAATTTGGCAGCAAGCCGTGCCTCAGATTTCGGATCGCCCTGGCGTAGTTTCGTCCAGACCATTGATGGAGCCCAGTCGGTTTGCTATGGCCCCAATCTGGCAAGGTGCCCCTGGCATATGCTGACGACAACGAGTACCACCATGAGTCCCTCGCTCGCGCCCTCCATGCCCATAGCCTACGTGCTCAACCAAGCGCCTGACGCAGCCATCACCGTCCGCCCGATCCAGCAAGCCGACCTGCAGGATTGGCTCCCGCTCTGGGACGGCTACAACGCCTTCTATGGGCGCGAGGGCGCCACGGCGCTCGACCGCAAGATCACGCAGACCACATGGCAAAGGTTCTTCGATCCAAGCGAACCTGTGTTCGCCCTGGTCGCGGTGCTGGATGGGAAAGTCATCGGCCTTGTGCATTTCCTGTACCACAGGAGCACGACCCGCATCGAGCCGACCTGCTACCTGCAAGACCTGTTCACGCTGCCGCAGGCGCGGGGTCGCGGCGTCGGTCGCGCCCTCATTGAAGCGGTGTACGTGTCAGCACGCGCCAGCGGGGTCAAAAGGGTCTACTGGCAGACGCACGAGACCAACGCGGCCGGCAGGCTACTCTACGACCGCGTGGCCAAGCACTTCGGCTTCATCGTCTACGCGCACGACGTGTAAGCACTTCTTCGCTGGCCGCACAGCCGGCCCAGCCGCTCGCGGCAGCGGCACACCCGCATCAACTCCGCGGCTCAGCCATCCAGAACACCCAGCGCAGATCGCTGACCTGGAACGGCCAGGGGAAGGGATCGCCGGGCTGCAACCACGCACTGCGCGCGCGGGCGACCCAGGTACGCGCCGCCGCCGCGTCGCCGGCGCAGTGCGCGGCTACGGCGATGGATGGCCACCAGAAGCCGTCGGGGTCCACGTTGCGCTGCGACCAGTCGTTCGCGCCCTGCCAGCGGCTGGCGGCGCGGCGCCAGGCGTCGGCCGCATCGGAGGCCGCCGGCCCCCGCACATCCCACAGCAGCGGCCAGGCCTGGGCCACGGTGTCGGCGTACCACCGTGAGAAGTCGGGCGCGCCAGCCTCTACGTCCACGCGCCAGGCCTGGCTGGGCACGTGCCACAGCTGCTGGCGCACGGCGTCTTCGGTGCGCTGCGCTGCGGCCCGGCTGGCCTGGGCGCCGATGGTGTCGGCGTAGACCTGCTGCTGCACGCGGGCCCAGGCGCGCCAGCCGGCGGCCACTTCGACGGCATCCATCAGGTAGGCCACCGGGTAGTCCGGCTTGGCGAGCGTCAGTCCATGGGCCTGCGTGAGCGCAGCGATGGTGGCGGCTGCCGTCTGCAGCGCAGTGCGCACGGCGCTCTCGTGCAGCAGTGCGGCGTCGGGCACGGCGGCGCGGTAGGCGTCGGCCATGAGCAGCAGGGACGCGGCGGTGCTGTCGTACGAGTCGACCTGCGGGCAGCTGCCGGCCGGCCGGCCGGGCGGGCACAGCGACTCCTGCAGGTCGCCCACGCGCAGCCAGTGGTCCAGCACCACGCCCTGGCCCGCGCCGACGCCGGTGGTGTGGCGGGCCTGCCAGCGCAGCCAGTCGGCCGCACGCGGCGCCAGGGCCGGCGACACGCGCAGGGCCTCGGCCATGGCCAGGTTGGCGTGGTAGGCGGCGACGAATTGCCAATCCTGGTCGTCGGGGTCGGTGTGGCCGGGGGACAGGTGGGCGCGGATGGCGCCATGCGCGTCCTTGCCCGGCGCCTGCACGCTCAGCTGCGTGAGCGTGGCCAGGGCGGCGTCGCGGAACTCGGCATCGACCAGGCCGCCTTTGCCGCAGGCCTGGGCGACGACCTCGGGCTCCGGTGTGGGGATGGGCGTGGGCACGGCTTCAGGGGCCGGCGCCGGCACGACCGCGGGCGCGGAGTCCGCCCCATCGCCACCACCGCCGCCGCATCCGGCCAGCCACAGGGCCGAGGCCAGCAGCGCCGCGCGCAACACCGTCGATCCAGACACCATGGCCGCCTCCAATGCCGAGCAAAGCGGCCGAGCGTAGCAGGCGGTGGAGCACTCGGCGGCACACGCTGCAGACGGCCGCCGGGCCGCTCTCAATACCCCACGGTGAAGCGCTGGCGTGTGTGCCTGGGCTGCTCGATCTCGTCGACCAGCGCGATGGCGTAGTCCTCCATCGAGATGCGGCTGTTGCCTGCTGCGTCGGCCAGCAGTTGGTCGCCGCCGATACGGAACTTGCCGGTGCGCTCGCCGGGCTCGAACAGGGCCGAGGGCGAGAGGAAGGTCCAGTCCAGTGCGGGCTCGGCGCGCAGCGTTTGCAGGAAGACGCGGCCGGCGGCGGCCTCGGGCTTGTAGGCATCGGGGAAGCCGGGTGCGTCGAGCAGCGCCTGGCCGGGCGCGACCTCCAGGCTGCCGGCGCCGCCGACCACCACGAGGCGCGGCACGCCGGCCTGCCGGGCCGCGGCGATCAGCGTGGCGGCGTCGCTGCCGCCGTCGAAGCGCGTGGCGCTGACCAGCACGTCGTGGGCGCGCAACAGCGGCACCAACGCATCGACGCTGGTGGCGTCGGCGGACTGCAGCGTGAGGCCGGGCTGGGCCGCCGCCTTGCGGGCATCGCGCGCGATCCCCGTGACGGTGTGGCCGCGCTGCAGCAGCTCGGCGGCGATGCGGGAACCGGCGCGGCCGGTGATGCCGAGAAGGGCGACTTGGGTCATGGAATGCTCCTGAGAAGAACGGTTGCGGAAAGGGAAAGCGGTTCAGATGTCGCAGGCGTCCGGCCCACAGGCCATGGCGGACGTGGCGGCGGCGACGGTGGGCTGCGCCTGGGCCAGCAGGCCCTGCAGGTGCGCACGCCACGGCGCGGGCCGCCCCAGCCAGGGGCCGATGTCCAGCGGCACCAGGGCGCCACCTTCGCGCTGCAGCGCGAAGGTCGGGAAGCCCTGCCCGCCCGCGCGCGCCAGCCACTGCCGGCTGTCGGCGATGTGTGCCTGCGTGGGGGCGCCGGCAAGGCGCTCGTACGCATCGGCGAAAGCGGTCGCGTCCAGGCCCAGGTCGGCGGCGAGTGACTGCAGCACGGCCACGTCCGCGATGCGCCGGCCTTGGGCGTAGTGCGCGCGCTGCACCCGGTGCGCCATGTCCAGCCCGCGGCCGGCGAGCGCTTCGGCGGCCAGCACGGCCGTGGTCGGCGGGGCCGAGTCCATGACGGCGTCCGTGTCGCGCAGCAGGCCGTCGAAGTAGGCGTCGCCGAAAGGCTGGCCCGTCAGCGCGGCGATGCGCCGGTCGTGCGGCATCACGTAGTCGCGCCACTGCGGCGTGATGGCGCGCCGGTTCGCGCCGGTCATCATGCCGCCGCCGTGGAACTGCACACGCAGGCCGGGCAGATCGCGCGCGGCGTCGACCAGCGGGGCGGCGGCATAGCACCAGCCGCACAGCGGGTCGAAGACGTAGTGCAGCGTGGGAATGGAAGAGATCGACATGGCAAGCCTCTGAAGGACGACGAGGCCGCATCGTAGGTTGCTTCATCCGATGGAAATACCCCCTACCATGCGCTTCTTCATTGCGCCAATCGGTGCAATCAGAAAGCCCACATGGACCGCATCACCGCCGCCGAAGTCTTCGTGCAGATCGCCGAGCGCGGCAGCATGGCCGCCACGGCCGATGCGCTGGAGATGTCGCGCGCCATGGTCACGCGCTACCTGGCCGAGATGGAGCGCTGGGCCGGCGCGCGGCTGCTGCACCGCACGACGCGCCGGCTCAGCCTGACGCCGGCCGGCGAGCAGACGCTGGCGCGCTGCCGGCGCATGCTGGACGTCGCAGGCGAGCTGGCCGTGCCACCCGAGGACGAGGCCGACGCGGTACGCGGCCTGCTGCGCATGGCCTGCGCGCAGTCGCTCGCGCAGGAGGTGCTGGTGGCGCCCGTGGCCGCGTTCCTGCGCGCGCACCCGCAGGCGGCCATCGACCTGCGCATCGACGCCCGGCCCGTGAACCTGGTGGAAGACCGCATCGACCTGGCGATCCGCATCACGAACGAGCTGGACCCGAACCTGATCGCGCGCCGGCTGGGCGACTGCGCCTCCGTCGTGTGCGCCGCGCCGGCCTACCTGGCCGCGCACGGCACGCCGCAGCGCGTGCAAGACCTGGCCGTGCACAACTGCCTGACGTATTCGTACTTCGGCCGCAGCCTGTGGCAGTTCACCGACGCGGCCGGGGAACCGGCCAGCGTGCCGGTGGGCGGCAACCTCAGCGCCAACGAAACGCAGGTGCTGCTGGCCGCCGCCATCGCGGGCGCGGGCATCGCGATGCAGCCGCTGTACGCGGCGGCCGGCCCGCTGGCGCGTGGCGAACTCGTGGCGCTGCTGCCCGGCCACGTGGCGCAGCCGCTGGGCATCCACGGCATCTATGCGTCGCGCCGGCAGATGCCGGCGGTGCTGCGCGCCATGCTGGACGCGCTGGCGGCCTGGTTCGCCGACCCGGCCTGCTGGCCGCCCGCGCTGCCGGCCGTCAGGCGTTCGCCGCGTCGCCCAGCCGGTAGCTCGACACCGCCAGCCCGCCCATGAAGGCCTGCTCGTGGTAGACGCGCACGGCCGCCTCGCCCTCGGCCGCGCCCACGGCCACCATCAGCGGGAGCAGGTGTTCCTCGCGGGGATGGGCCAGGCGCGCGGCGGGCGCGCGTTCCCAGTCAATCAGGCCCTGCGTGCGCTCGGCCGGCGCGCTGCCGACCACGGTGCGGTCCAGCCAGTCGTCGAAGGCCTTTGACGGCGCCGCGGCCTGCGGGCCGAACGCGCGCAGGTTGTGGTAGCTCAGGCCGCTGCCCACGATCAGCACGTCCTCGCCGCGCAGCGGCGCGAGCGCGCGGCCCAGTGCCAGGTGGGCAGACGGGTCGAGCCCGCGCAGCAGCGACAACTGCACCGTCGGCACATCGGCCTGCGGGTAGATGGCCACCATGGGCGAGAACATGCCGTGGTCGAAGCCGCGCTGCGCATCGATGCCCGCGGGCAGGCCCGCCGCCTGCAGCAGGCCCTGCACGCGCTGCGCCAGCGCGGGTGCGCCTGGCGCGTCGTAGCGCACCTGGTAGGTGTGCGGCGGAAAGCCACCGTAGTCGTACAGCATGGGCGGCTGCGGGTGGGCCTGCACGGTGAATGCGGCCTCCTCCCAATGGGCCGAGACCATCAGCACGGCGGCGGGCTTGCGGCCGATCTGGCGCGGCATGTCGGCCAGGGCGGCTTCGAGTTGCGCATAGCGGCTGCGCATCTCGGGCACCCATGGCCAGGGGCCGCCGCCGTGGGAGATGAAGTAGGTGGGCAGGCGGGTGGTTGCTGGCGTGGTCATGGGAACTCCTTGCGCTTCGTACATGCGGGCGCGGGCGGAATTCTCCAGCCTTGCCCTGGGGCACCTCAGCCGCCCGGCTGCAGCACCACGCGGCCCACGGTCTCGCGCTGCTGCGCCAGGGCAAACGCCTCGCCGGCCCGGCTGAATGGAAAGCGGGCCGCGATGCGCGGCCGGATGCGCCCTGCCGCATGCAGCGCGGCCACATCGCCCAGCACGCGCTGCAGCGCCTGGGGCTGGCGCTCACGGAACTGGCGCAGGTCCACGCCGATCAGCGAGGCGCCCTTCACGATGGTGAGGTTGCCGCGCAGGCTGCCGATGGCGCCGCTCGCAAAGCCCGCGACCAGGTGGCGGCCGCCCCAGCCCAGCGTGCGGAAGGCGGTGTCCATGAAGGCGCCGCCGATGGGGTCCAGCACCACGTCCACGCCGCGCGGGCCAGCCAGGGCCTTGACCTGGTCCTTCCAGTCGTCGGCCTGCAGGTCGACCACCGCGTCGGCACCGGCGTCGCGCGCGGCCTGCTGCTTGGCCGGGCCCGACACGCCGGCGATCACGCGCGCGCCGAGCACCTTGGCCAGCTGGACGCCGGCGTCGCCGATGCTGCCGGTGGCGCCCAGCACCAGCACCGTCTCGCCCGGCTGCAGCGCGCCGCGTTCGCGCAGCGCGTACAGGGCCGTGCCGTAGGGCGTGTGCAGCACGGCCGATTCGTCGACCGAGGCCTGCGGCTCCACGGCCTGCAAGGCGTCGGGCGGCAGGCACAGCAGGCTGGTCCACGCGCCGATCGAGCTGGAGCCGCAGACGCGGTCGCCGACCGCGAAGCCCACCGCGCCCTCGCCCACCGCGTCGACCACGCCCGCGAACTCGCTGCCCACGGTGAATGGCAGCTCAGGCCGCCACTGGTAGCCCCCGCGCGCGATCAACAGGTCGAAGAAGGAGATGCCGCAGGCCTGGATGCGCACGCGCACCTCGCCCGCGGCGGGCACGGGGTCGGGCAGTGTGTCGAGCCGGGGCGGCTGGTCGAAGGCGTGGACGCGCAGGGCTTGCATCGCTGAAGGCTCCGGGGGGGGTCAGGCACGCGCTTGTAGCACGCCTGCCCAGCGCAGCCTTGTCACTTCAGTTCTCGCTGCAGCTGAAGCTCGCCGCGTCCTCCATGCTCCCCGTGCCCTTGTACTTCGCGAACTTCGGATACGCGCACAGCAGCCGCGTGCGGTTCGGGTAGTAGGCGTTGGTGGCGCTGGCGCGGGCCGCGATGGTGTCGGGCGCGACGCCCTTCTCCACCCAGTCGACCATGGCCTGCAGCGAGTCGTAGGTGTCGGTGGCCGGGCCGCCCGAGCAATGCGCCATGCCTGGCACGAGGAAGTTGCGCGCGAAGCCCTGCGTGGCCGCGATGCCGCCGTTGTTGGCGGCCAGCTTCTCGTAGTAGTCCACCGTGTCGTTGGCCGAGAAGATCGGGTCGGCCATGCCGTGGATGAAGAGCAGCTTGCCGCCGCGCGCCTTGAAGGCCGCAAGCTGCGTGTCGCGGTAGGTGTCGTAGACGGCCGAGAAGGCTTCCATGCGCGCCGGGTCGGTGTCGAAGTTGAAGGCCAGCGCATTGAACGTGGGCTCGGGCGGCGTGAAGAACTCGTTGCGCAGCGCGTCCAGCATCAGCACGTTGTAGCGCGAGTTGGGCTCGGCCGTGGTCGAGGTGCCCAGCGTCCAGGCGCGCCAGCCCGCGTCGCGGATGCCCGGGTCCCAGGGCTGGCCGGCATACAGCGCCTGGCCGGCGGAGTTCTTGGGGCCGCCGAACACGTCCTTCAACGCGCCGACCTGTGCGGCGCTGATGCAGCTGTCGGTCTTGGCGCCGGTGCACTGCAGCACGGCGGGGTCGAAGCGGCAGGCCTTGGTGTTGGCCACCAGGCCGTCGACGGCGCCGTCGGCCGCGTCGCAGGCATTGGCGATGCCCGTGGCGACCAGGGTCAGGTCGCTGTTGCTGAAGGCCTGCGACAGGATGCGGTTGCCGCTGCCGTCCTGTGGCGCGATGTCGGTGAACTTCTTGTTGTTCCACATCGCCGCCACCGTGGCGCCGCTGGACACCCGCATGGCCGGCGCACCGGCCGTGATGCCGTCGAAGTAGCTCGGGAAGCGCTGCGAAAACATCATGCCCTGGCGCCCGCCGCCCGAGCAGCCCGAGAAGTAGGAGTACGCCGGCGGCTGGCCGTAGCGCTGGCGGATCAACTCCTTGGCGCTGGTGGCGGTCTTGTCGTGCGCCGCGTAGGCGTGGTCGATGCGGGCCTGCGGATCCAGCCCGAAGCTGGCGCTGGTGCCGCTGTGGCCGGCATCGGTGGACACCACGGCGTAGCCCTGGCCCAGCGGCGAGGGCGTGCCGACCGAGATGCTGGAGGAGAGCGAAGTGTCGCGCAGCGTGCCGTCGTTGCCGCCACCGCCCAGGTACAGGAAGCGGCCGTTCCAGTTGTCGGGCAGGCTGAGCTGAAAGCCCGTGGCGTAGGGCTTGCCGTCCACGCCCGTGCGTGCACCGATGCTGCCCGTCACCACGCAGTGCCCGCCCAGGTAATCGCCCGTTGTGAGCGTGCCGGGGCGCTTGGTGCCGGCCGGCACGTAGGCCGTGGTGAGCGTGGTGGCGGGCAGGCCGGCCGTGGTGGGCATGGCCGTGCAGCGCGCCTCTGCGGCCTTGGCGTCCAGCGGGCCGAGCTCGCCGTCGCCGCCGCAACCGGCGAGCAGCGCCAGCAGCAGGGCCGTGGCCGGGGTGGTGGTCTTGATGTGCATGGTGTGTCTCCTCCAGTCGTTGTCAGTCGGCCTTGAAGCCGGTGGCGGCCACGGCCTTGCCCCAGGTCCTGGTGTCGGCCGCGATGATGTTGCTGAACTCCTGGGCGCTGGTGCCGGTCACGCGGAAGCCCGCGTCTTCCATCTTTTTCTGGCCGTCGGGCGAGCGCATGGCGCGCACGATGTCGGCATTGAGCTTCGCCACGATCTCGGGCGGCGTCTTGCCCGGCGCAACGATGCCGAACCACGAGTTGAATTCCAGGTTCGCGTAGCCCTGCTCCTTGAAGGTGGGCACATCGGGCAGGGCCGCCGAGCGCTGCGCGCCGGTGCTGGCGAGCGCGGCGAGCTTGCCCGACTTCACGTTCGGCGCGGCCAGGCCGGCGCTGGCAAACACGCCGGACACGTCGCCGCTGAAGATGCCGCTCATGGCGTCGCCCGTGTTCTTGAAATGGACCGGCTCGGGCTTGATGCCGATGGCGTCGCCGAACATGTAGGCGCCGAAATGGCCCGGCGTGCCGGCCCCGAAGGTGGCCATGAACAAGCCCTTCTGCTGGCGCGTCCAGTCCACGAACTCCTTGACGTTCTTCGCCGGCACCTTTTGCGGGTTGACCAGCAGGATGAAGTCGGCCGTGACGACCTGCGAGACCGGCACGAAGTCCTTGGCCGGGTCGTAGGGCAGCTTGTTGTAGCTGCTGGGTGCGATGGCCAGCTGGCCGGTCTCTCCCAGCATCAGCGTGTAGCCGTCGGGCGCGGCGCGGGCAGCCTCGCTGGCCGCGATCAGCCCGGCCGCGCCGGGCTTGTTGTCCACGATCACGCCCAGGTTGCCCCAGCCTTCGGAGAGCTTTTGCGCCAGCAGCCGCGCCACGATGTCGGGGCCGGTGCCGGCCGGGAAGCCGACGATGATGCGCACCGGCTTGTTGGGGTAGCCGGGCGTCTGGGCCTGCGCGGCCAGGGGTGCCAGGGCGGTCAGCGCGGCGAGCAGCGCGGCGTGGCGGCGGGTGATGGGCATGGGATGTCTCCGTGGGATGGTGGGGTTCACAGCAGGGCAAAAAAGCGCATGACGACCTTGTCCGGGTGCCGCGCGCCGCTGCCCACGAACAGGTGCTCGTTGATCCAGGCGAGCGCCGTCGATGCGGTCTCGAAGCGCGGCTGGCAGCGGAAATAGATCTGTGCCGGGTCCACCGGCTCGCCGCGCGCGATGCGCTCCATGAGCTCGGGCGCGCCGCGGCGCACGGCCTGGTTCTGCACGTAGACCAGGTCGCCGCCGTCGGCCTCCAGCACGTAGCGCGCGTCCAGCTCGGCGTAGCCGGCGTGCACGATGAGCTGGAAGTCGGCGCCGCCGGGCAGCACGCGGGCCGACCAGCCGTCGCCGCGCACCTGGCCGCCCACGATGGGGATCACGCGGCGCGTGCCACGCAGCGTGGCGCCGACCTGCTGGGGCTGGCCGACCTGCACCGACAGGTCGGCAAAGAAGCGTAAATGGGGAGCGGCAATCGCGGTGTCGTCCATGACAATCGGTTCCGGAGTCAAAAGCCGCTGCAGCGTAAATCCGCGCCGACGGCGCCGCTGTCATCCCAGAGGATGACGGGGCAACCCTGGGAGACAAGCATGAGGAAATGGGCACCCACCGCATGGCGGCACGAGGCCGCCGCCGTGCCGGCCGAGGTTATGGGCCGGATGATCGCCAGCCTGGGCGAGGACGGCTTCGAGTCGCAGCTGCTGGAGCAGCTGCAGCCGGTGCTGCCGGCGGCCTCGTGGTCGGTCTACCAGGTCGGCCCGCGCTGCGCACCCACGCTGTTCATGTCGGCCAGCAGCGGCATCCCGGACACCACGCGCGCGTGCTGGGGTGCCTACCTGGCCGGCCCCTACCGGGAAGACTGCACGCTGCGCTTTGACACCGGCACGGCGCGCAGCAGCACGCAGCTGTGCCACGTGACCGCGCAGGAGGTGCCCAGCGAACACCGCGTGCGCGTGTACGACGCCCACGGCATGGCCGAGCGCGTGTCGGTCGTGCGCCATGCCGACGACGACAGCCTGTTCGCGGTGAACTTCTACCGCCACGCGCACCAGCGCGCGCTGACGGACGCGCAGATCGCCTGGTTCGAGCAACTGGCCCCGGCCCTGCTGGCGCTGGCGCAAAAGCATGTGGCGCTGCGCGGCGGGAGCGCAGCCGTGGAACGCTCGCCGGCGGCGCTGCGCGCAACGCTGCTGCAGCGCTGCGCCGACCTCACGGCGCGCGAGCTCGATGTGTGCACGCGGCTGTTGCGCGGCATGACGCAGGACGGCATCGCGGCCGACCTGCAGCTCTCGCTGCCGACCGTGAAGACCTACCGCAACCGCGCGTTCACGCGACTGGGCATCCACTTTCGCAACGAGCTGTTCGCGCTGGTGATGCGCGGCGAGTAGCCGCGCGCCCGCCCCGGCGGCTCAGCGCGTGGTGTAGCCGCCGTTGGCGAAGATGGTCTGGCCCGTGATCCACCAGCCCTCGGTGCAGAGGAACTTCACGATGGGCGCGATGTCCTCGATGTCGGTCAGGCCCTTCTTCGAGTATTTGGACAGCGCTGCGGCCGACGCGTGGTAGGCCGCCGATTCCTTGCTTTCCTGGCCGTAGAAGAACGGCGTGTCCATGGGGCCGGGGCCGATCGCGTTCACGTTGATGCCACGTGCGCCGAACTCCTTGGAAGCCGCGCGCGTGTAGTGCTCCACGGGCGCCTTGCTGCCGGGGTAGACGGCGTAGCTGTCGGTGTAGGCCGCCAGCAGCGAGCTGACGATGGTCACGATGCTGCCCTCGTCGGCCAGCGTGCGGCCGGCCTGCTGGATGAAGAAGAACGCGGCCTTGGAGTTGGCGGCGAAGCTCTTCTCGTAGTCGTCTTCCGTCACGTCCAGGATGGGCTTCTTGATGACCACGCCGGCCGTGTTCACGGCGATGTCGACCTGGCCATAGCGCTTGCTGGTCTCGTCGAACAGGCGCACGTTGTTGTCGACCACCGACAGGTCCCCCTGGAACGCAAATGCCTGCGCGCCCTTGGCGACCAGGGCCGCGACGGTCTGTTCGGCATCGGCCTTGGACGAGACGCTGTTGTAGTGCACGGCGATGGCGCGGGCACCGGCGTCGACGAACTGGTGCGCGATCAGCGCGCCCAGGTTCTTGCCGCCGCCGGAGACGACGGCGACCTTGCCTTGGAGAGTGCGGGATGTCATGGGGAGTGGTCCTGAGATCAATACTTGGGGCGCGCATGGTAGGTTGCATACGAAGCCAGATTGGGTGTCGCCGGCTGGATAGACTGTCCACACTTCGCGACCAATCAGAAAGCGCCGCATGGACCGTCTCGATCAACTGCGTGTCTTCGTGCGTGTGGCCGAGCTGTCCGGCTTCAGCCGTGCGGCGGTCGACCTGGGCTTGCCACGCGCGACGGTGTCGGCGGCCGTCGCGCAACTGGAGGCCACGCTGGGCCAGCGCCTGCTGGCGCGCACGACCCGCCATGTGAGCCTGACGCCCGACGGCGACAGCCTGCTCAAGCGCGCACGCGCGTTGCTGGCCGACTACGAGGCCATCGCCACGCCGCAGCCGGCCGCCCTGGCCCGCGCGCTGCCCGTGCGCGGCCGGCTGCGCGTGGATTTGCCCGGCCGCATCAGCCGCCAGATCGTGCTGCCCGCCCTGCCCAGCCTGCTGGCGAGCCATCCAGGCCTGGAGATCGACCTGGGCGCCAGCGACCGCATGGTGGACCTGGTCGAGGCGGGCATCGACTGCGCCGTACGCGTGGGCCAGCTCGCGCCCAGCAGCCTGGTGGCGCGGCCGCTGGGCGCGTTCGAGCTCGTCAACTGCGCAAGCCCCGCCTATCTGGCCACACACGGCGTTCCGCAGACCGTGGCCGAGCTCGCCGCGCCGCCGCACTGGGCCGTGGGTTACGGCGCGCAGCGCGGCAGTGCCGCCGGCATGCGCACGCCCTGGGATTTCGTGGACGCCAGCGGCACGCCGCGCCAGCAGCCCGTGCGCTGCCGCGTGGCGGTGCACGACGTGGAGACCTACATCGCCGCGGCCCGCGCCGGGCTGGGCCTGGTGCAACTGCCGTGGTACGACGTGCGCGACCTTGTGGCGCGCGGCGAACTGGTGATGCTCATGCCGCAGGCGCGGCCGGCGCCGATGCCGGTGCACGTGGTGGTGCCGCACCGGCGCCACCTCACGCCCCGCGTGCGCGTGTTCGCCGACTGGATGGCGGGCCTGCTGGCCGCAGGGCTGCGGGCCGCGCCGGGCTGATCAGCGTTGGGGGGCCGGGATCTGGCCGGCCTTGGGCGAGCGGGGGCTGGGCAGGATGCCGTCCACGCGCGGGGCCAGCAGCCGCTGGTTGGCAATGCCCGCGTAGTTGAACGAGGCATCGGTCGACGACTCGATGGTCTGCTTGACCACCGCCATCACGAGCAGGCCGACGATGCCGCCGCCCGATTGCTGTTGCTGCTCGGCCGACGAGGCCGTGGCGCTGCCCTGCCACAGCTGCTCGCCGCTGCGCAGGTCGACGATGCGCGCGTCCAGCGTCACGCGCGTGTCGCTGCCGATCACGCGGTAGCTGGTGCCGTACTGCCGCACCTTCATGAAGACCGCCGCATCGGCGCCGAAGACCTCGCGCAGCTTGGGCAGCGCGATTTCGTGCGCGTCGTGCGCGCTGGTCACGCCGTTCTGGCGGAAGGTCTCGTCCACCAGCGTGACCGGCAGCACGTAGTAGCCGGCCTCGGCCAGCGGCGCCGTGGCCTGCGCCCACACGCTCGGCGTGGCCGTGACTTTGGGCGAGTCGTTCAGGGGCGGCATCACCAGCAAGGTGGCGGGCCTGGCCTTCAGGAACGCGGTGTAGTCGTAGGGTGCCCTCTGCGTGGCGCAGCCGGTCAGCAGGGCCAGGCCGAGCGTGGCGGCGGCGGCCAGGGAAATGCGGTGCGGCTTCATACCGGCTTGTCCTGTGGTGCGGGCCCATCCAGCCGCTTGAGCAGTTGGTCGATGTAGGTGGCGGATTCGGGGAAGGCGGCCTTCTCGGCCTGCCACAGCGCGCGGGCCTGCGCGGGGTCGCCGCTGGCCAGCTTGAGCATGCCCAGGTGCGCGCGAAAGCCTGGCGGCAACGCCGCGTGCGAGGCCGCGGCCTCCTGCATGTGGGCCTCCATGTCGACCATGCGCTCGGGTGAGGGCGTCCCGTTGGCGCGCAGGGCTTCGTACTGCATCTTGGTGAAGTCGCCCCACGCGTACAGCGGCGGCGTCATGGTGGCGCAGCCGACCAGCGCGGGCCTCCCCCATCGCGCCGCTGGCAGCGACGCATTGCCAAATCGCCGGGTTTTTCCGCTTCAGCCCTTGGCCTTGGGCAGCTCGATCCCCGGAAAGATCTTGATCACCGCGCTGTCGTCCTCGGCCGCATAACCCGCGGTGGACGCCTGCATGAACATCTGGTGCGCCGTGGCCGCCAGCGGCAGCGGGAATTTGCTGGCGCGCGCCGTGTCCAGGACCAAGCCCAGGTCCTTGACGAAGATGTCCACGGCCGAGAGCGGCGTGTAGTCGCCCGCCAGCACATGGGCCATGCGGTTCTCGAACATCCAGCTGTTGCCGGCGCTGTGCGTGATGACCTCGTAGAGCGCAGCCGCGTCCACGCCCTCGCGCAGGCCCAGCGCCATGGCCTCGGCCGCGGCGGCGATGTGCACGCCGGCCAGCAGTTGGTTGATGATCTTCACCTTGCTGCCCGCGCCGGCCTTCTCGCCCAGGCGGTAGACCTTGCCGGCCATGTCGTCCAGCACCGCGCCGGCCTTGGCGTAGGCGGCGGGCGTGCCGGCCGTCATCATGGTCATCTGGCCGCTAGCGGCCTTGGCGGCGCCGCCGGAGATGGGGGCGTCCAGGTACAGCAGGCCCCGTTCGGCCAGCCGCGCTTCCAGCCGCACGGACCAGTTCGGGTCCACCGTCGAGCACATGATGAACACGCTGCCCGGCCGCATCGCAGCGGCGGCGCCGTGGTCGCCGAACAGCACGGCCTCGGTCTGCTGCGCATTGACGACCACCGAGACCAGGATCTCGCAGCCTTCGGCCACTTCGGCCGGATGCGCACAGGCCGTGCCGCCCTCTTGGGCGAAAGCCTGCGCCACGCCGGGCCGCGCGTCGCACACGCGCAGCGCATGGCCGCGCGTGCGCAGCGTTGCCGCAATGCCCGCGCCCATCGCGCCCAGGCCGATCACACCTACCGTTGCTGTCGTCATGTCTCGCTCCTTCATTTATGCACTCATCGGAATCGTGACCGGCCCGTCGTTGACCAGGTGCACCTGCATGTCGGCCGCGAAGATGCCGGTCGCCACGATGGGGTGGGCCTCGCGCGCGCGCGCCACGAAGTGGTCGTAGAGCCGCCGGCCCTCGTCGGGCGCCGCCGCGCCGGAAAAGCCCGGCCGGTTGCCGCTGCTGGTGTCGGCCGCCAACGTGAACTGGCTCACCAGCAGCAGACCGCCGCCCACGTCCTGCAGGCTCAGGTTCATCTTGCCGGCCGGGTCGCTGAAGATGCGCAGCTTGAGCAGCTTGGCCAACAGCTTGTCGGACTTCTCGTCGGTGTCGCCGCGTTCGGCACAGACCAGGGCCAGCAGCCCTTGGCCGATGGCGCCGACGATGGCGCCGTCCACTTCGACGCGGGCTTCGCGGACGCGCTGCAGGACGAGTTTCATGGGCCTCCTGAAAAGCCGCGATTGTGGCGCGCCTGTCTGCTTGAGTCGAATTTTGCTGTCATATATGCTGTCAGCCTGATGCGAACGATTGTTCTCGACACCAACGTCATGGTGGCTGCGCTGCGGTCGGAGGGCGGTGCATCGCGGGAGATCCTGCGCCGCGTGTTGTCGGGCCGTTACACGGCGTTGTTCGGTAACGCGCTCTGGCTGGAGTACGAAGATTTGCTGGGCCGCCCGGTCTGGACTGACGAGACCACCCCGCACGAGCGGCGCGCCATTCTGGCGGCGCTTGCCGCCTCGGGTCGCTGGGTGTCCGTGTACTACGGCTGGCGCCCGAACCTGCCCGATGAGGGTGACAACCATCTGATCGAGCTTGCCGTGGCTGGCAATGCCCAGGCCATCGTCACGCACAACGTGCGCGATGTGCGACGTGGAGAACTGGCCTGGAAACACTTGCGGGTGCTAACGCCCGCGCAATGTTTGGAGGATTTGTGATGAGTACCTTGACCATTCGGCTGCCCGACAACACAGCAGAGCGCTTGAAGTCCCTGGCCCGCAGTCGTGGCCTCAGCGTGAACAAGCTGGTGGAAGAGATGAGCGCGCAAGCCCTGGCCGCATTCGACGCCGAGACGCGCTTTCGCGCGATGGCGGCCGGTGGCGACCCGAAGCGTGCGCTGGCGATCCTGGATCGTCTGGACGGCCGGTCCGCTTAGCGAATGAGCTGGTGCATGCGTTGCACCAGCAGTTCCATGCGGGACAGCTCTTTTGCCTCAACGCCGGAAAATGCCCGCGGACACCTGACGCCAGCCATCACCCCACGAGGCCCCATGAACACCACAGCACCGAGAACCCATGCCCATCTGCACGCCGTCGAGACCGACGACGCCCTCTGGCAGGCGCGCGTGCATCTGGCCGCCGCCAACCGCCTCGCGGTGCACGACGGCCTGGAGGAAGGCATCGACAACCACTTCACGATGATGGTGCCGGGCACCACCGACCGCTTCCTGGTGCTGCCCTTCGGCCTGCACTGGTCCGAGGCCCGGGCCAGCGACATGATCGTGTTCAACGAGGCCGGCGAAGTGCTGCAGGGCCAGGGCAGCGTCGAGCTCAGCGCGGTGAGCATCCACGCGCCGCTGCACCGCATCACGGGCGCCCAGGTGGTGCTGCACACGCATCAGACCTGGGCGCTCGCGATGAACCTGCTGCAGGACAACCGATTGCTGCCCTGCAGCCAGACCTCGGCGTTCCTGACCCAGCACATCGCCTACGACGACGGCTACACCGGCCTGGCGGCAGGTCTCAGCGAAGGCGAGCGCCTGGCCGGCGTGATCGGCGACAAGCACATGCTGTTCATGAAGAACCATGGCGTCGTGGCCGTGGGCGACAGCGTGGCCCAGGCCTACCGCCGGCTCTACCGGCTCGAGCGCGTGTGCAAGGCCCAGTTGCTGGCCATGGCGACCGGCCAGCCGCTGGCCCTGCTGTCCGACGATCTCGTCGCCAAGGTCGACAAGCCGAACCCGCAGGACAGCCACCCGCGCGCCGAGCGCGAGGCGCTGTACTTCGCGGCCATGATGCGGGTGCTGGACCGCGTGAACCCGGGCTACGCCGACTGAAGGATTACGCGCCGGTCGGCATGCGTTCGAGCAGCTTGTCCAGCGTGATCGGGTAGTCGCGCACGCGCACGCCGGTGGCGTTGTAGATGGCGTTGGCCACGGCCGCGCCCACGCCGCAGATGCCCAGCTCGCCCACGCCCTTGGCCTTCAGCGGCGTGGAGGACGCGTCCACTTCGTCCAGGAACACCACCTCCTGGTGCGGGATGTCGGCATGCACCGGCACCTCGTAGCCGGCCAGGTCGTGGTTGACGAAGAAGCCGCGGCGCTTGTCCACCACCAGGTCTTCCATCAGCGCCGCGCCCACGCCCATGGTCATCGCGCCGATGACCTGGCTGCGCGCCGACTTGGGGTTCAGGATGCGGCCCGCCGCGCACACGGCCAGCATGCGCCGCACGCGGATCTCGCAGCTGTCCACGTCCACACCCACTTCGACGAAGTGCGCGCCGAAGGTCGATTGCTGGGCTTTCTCGGAGAGCGCCTTGTCGTACTCGATCTTGTCCTCGGCCACCAGCTCGCCGCCGCCTGCGGCCTGCGCCAGCGGCACCGTGCGCCCGCCGGCCGTGACCTGGCCATCGGCAAACTGCGCCGCGGCCGGGTCCAGGCCCAGCTTCTGCGCCACCTGCCGGCGCAGCGCCATGCAGGCCGCGTACACGCCGGCCGTGGAGTTGGCTGCGCCCCACTGCCCGCCCGAACCGCAGGACACGGGCATCAGCGAATCGCCCAGCCGCACCGTGATGCGCTCCAGCGGCAGGCCCATGGTCTCGGCCGCGGTCTGCGCGAGGATGGTGTAGGTGCCCGTGCCGATGTCGGTCATGTCGGTCTCCACCGTCACGCGGCCCTGGCTGTCCAGCCGCACGCGTGCGCCCGAGGCCTGCAGCATGTTGTTGCGGAACGCCGCCGCCACGCCCATGCCCACCAGCCAGCGGCCCTCGCGCCGCGTGCCGGGGCTGGCCTGGCGCGCGTTCCAGCCGAAGCGCTCGGCGCCGTGGCGCAGGCACTGCACCAGGCTGCGCTGCGTGAACGGGCGCGCGGGCTTCTCGGGGTCGACCTGCGTGTCGTTCAGGATGCGCAAGGCCACCGGGTCCATGCCCAGCCGCTCGGCCAGCTCGTCCATGGCCACTTCCAGCGCCATCAGGCCCGGTGCTTCGCCAGGGGCGCGCATGGCGTTGCCTTCGGGCAGGTCCAACTCGGCCAGGCGCATCGCCGTCATGCGGTGCGCGCCGGCATACAGCAGCCGCGTCTGCAGCACGGCCGCCTCGGGGCCGCCGCCCGGCAGATCGCCCGACCAGCTTTCGTGCGCGATGGCGCTGATGCGCCCGTCCTTGCCGGCGCCGATGCGGATGCGCTGGATCGTCGCCGGCCGGTGCGTGGTGTTGTTGAAGATCAGCGGGCGCTGCAGCGCGACCTTGACCGGCCGCCTGGCCGCGCGCGCGCCCAGCGCCGCCAGCAGCGCATCGGCGCGCACGAACAGCTTGCCGCCGAAGCCGCCGCCGATGAAGGGCGAGATCAGCCGCACGTTCTTCTTGGGCACGCCCAGCGTGCGCGCCAGGTCGCTGACGCCCCAGTCGATCATCTGGTTCGACGTCCACACCGTGAGCTTGTCGCCGTCCCAGGCGGCCAGCGTTGCATGCGGCTCCATCATGGCGTGCGATTGGTCGGGCGTGGTGTAGGTGGTGTCCAGCTGCACCGGCGCGGCGTCGAAGGCGCCGGCGAAATCGCCCACGGCGGTCTCGGTCGGGCCCGTGTTCTCGTTGGGCTTGGCGGTCTTGGCACTGTCCTTCAGGGCCGCCAGGTCGTAGGCGCCGGGCGTGCTCTCGTAGCGCACGCGCACCAGTTCGGCCGCGGCGCGCGCCTGCTCGAAGGTCTGGGCGACGACCAGCGCGATGGCCTGGTGGTAGTGGTCGATCTGCGGGCCGCCCAGCAGCTTGGCGGTGTTCATCTTGCCCTTGGCCAGCTTGCCGGCGTTGCGCGCCGTCACGACGGCCAGCACGCCGGGCGCTGCGCGTGCGGCGGCCAGGTCCATGGAGGCGATGCGGCCCTTGGCGATGCCGGCGCCGACCACCACGCCGTAGGCGGCCTGCGGCAGCACGTCGTGCCGCTCATAGGCATACGGTGCGCTGCCGGTGCATTTGAACGGCCCATCGATGCGGTCCAGCGGCTTGCCGACCACCTTGAGCTGGTCGATGGCGTTGGTGGTGGCGGGGGTGTCGAATTTCATGCGGGTCTCCTGGCTTCGGCCAGCACGGCGGCCAACAGGCGCTGCACGAGTGGCGGTTTGAAGGCGTTGTGTTCGGTGGTGCGGGCGCCGGCCAGCAGCTGTTCGCCCGCGGCTGCGGCGCCGCGCGGCAGGGCGGCATCGGCGGCATCCACGCGCCAGGGCTTGTGGGCGACGCCGCCCAGCGCCAGGCGGCCACGGCCGTCGGGCTGCACGATGGCGGCGACCGAGACCAGCGCGAACGCATAGGAGGCGCGGTCACGCACCTTGCGGTACATGTGGCGCCCGCCGACGGGCGGCGGCAGCGTCACGGCGGTGATCAGCTCACCGGCCTCCAGTGCGGTTTCGCGCTGCGGCGTGTTGCCGGGCAGGCGGTGGAAGTCGGCGATCGGGATGGTGCGGGCCTGCCCGTCGCCGCGCACCGTTTCCACTTGCGCGTCCAGCACGCGCATGGCGACGGCCATGTCGCTCGGGTGCGTGGCGATGCAGGTGTCGCTGGTGCCCAAGATGGCGTGCTGGCGGTTCACGCCATCGAGCGCCGAGCAGCCGCTGCCCGGGCTGCGCTTGTTGCAGGCCTGGGCCGTGTCGTAGAAGTAGGGGCAGCGCGTACGCTGCAGCAGGTTGCCCGCCGTGGTGGCCTTGTTGCGCAACTGGCCCGAGGCGCCGGACAGCAGCGCGCGCGACAGCACGGCGTAGTCGCGCCGCACGCGCATGTCGGCGGCCAGGTCGGTGTTGCGCACCAGGGCGCCGATGCGCAGGCCGCCACCGGGCGCGGGCTCGATCTTGTCCAGCGCCAAGCCGTTCACGTCGACCAGGTGGCCGGGCGTCTCGATCTGCAGCTTCATCAAGTCCACGAGGTTGGTGCCGCCCGCGATGAAGCGGGCGCCCGGCGTGCGGGCCACGGCCGCGGCGGCCTCGGCCGGCGTGCGGGCGCGTTCGAAGGTGAAAGCTTTCATGCCGTCCTCCCTGCAACTTCCGTCACCGCATCGACGATGTTGGAATAGGCGCCGCAGCGGCAGATGTTGCCGCTCATGCGCTCGCGCAGCTCATCGGCCGACAACAGCGGCTTGGCGGTCAGGTCGGCGCTCACATGGCTCGGAATGCCGGCTTTGACCTCGTCCAGCACGGCTACGGCCGAGCAGATCTGGCCCGGTGTGCAGTAGCCGCACTGGTAGCCGTCGTGCTTGACGAAGGCGGCCTGCATGGGGTGCATCTGCCGCGGCGTGCCCAGGCCTTCGATGGTGGTGATCTGGCTGCCCTCGTGCAGGACGGCCAGCGACAGGCAGGCGTTGATGCGCCGACCGTCGGCGATCACAGTGCACGCGCCGCACTGGCCGTGGTCGCACCCCTTCTTGCTGCCGGTCAGGTGCAGCTGCTCACGCAGCAGGTCCAGCAGCGTGGTGCGCGTGTCCAGCTCCACCGTGTAGGGCTGTCGGTTGACGGTGAGCGTGAGCTTGTGCAAAGGCGCGGCGCCAGCCGCAGGGCGCGGCGCCGTGGGCTCAGCGGCCACGGTGCTGCCGGCGGCAGCCGTGGCCGCGGAGGCGACCAGCAGGTCGCGCCGCGTGAGCGAGAGGGGGCAGGCCGCGGATGGCGCGGCCGATTCTTGGGGATGCATCGTGGGGACTCCTGGCGTGTCATGGCGCACGCGTGTGGTAGTAAGCGTCGTCCACCGCCCGGCGGCGCACAGCCGGCCGAGGCGGCGCCCGGCTGTAGGCAGGCACCGACGCCTGGCGCCGCCGCCCGGCGCTTGCAAGCGGGAGACTCTTGGCCGATGCTCGGCGCCATTCTATCTGCATGACGGAGCGCCATGGACTTCAAGGACTACTACAGCGCATTGGGCGTGGCCAAGGCCGCGTCGGAAGACGAGGTGCGCAAGGCTTACCGCAAACTGGCCCGCAGGTACCACCCCGACGTGAGCAAGGAGGCCGACGCCGAAGCGCGCATGCGCGAGGTCAACGAGGCCTACGACGTGCTGCGCGACAAGGACAAGCGTGCCGCCTACGACGCGCTGGCCGAGCAAATGGCCAACGGCCCGCAGCCCGGCGCGACCGGGCAGGGCTTCTCACCGCCGCCGGGCTGGGACCAGGGCTTCGACTTTCGCCGCGGCGGGGGCACGGCCAGCCCTGGCGGGCCGGCCGACGACGCCGACTTCAGCGAGTTCTTCTCCTCGCTGTTCGGTGCCGCCCAGCGCCGCCAGACGCAGCAGCGCACCGCCCGCATGCGCGGCGACGACCAGCATGCCGCCATCGACATCGACCTGCCCGGCGCGCTGCGCGGCGGCACCCACACGCTGCAGCTGCAGGCGCTGGAGATCGACGCGCAGGGCGAGCCGAAGGTTGTGCAACGCACGCTGGAGGTGCGCATCCCGCCCGGCGTGCGGCCGGGCCAGCTGATCCGACTGGCGGGCCAGGGCCTGCCGGGCCACGGCGGCGAGCCGGCGGGCGACCTGTTCCTGGAGGTGCGCATCGTGCCCGACGCGCGCTGGCGCGTGCAAGGCCACGACATCACCATGCGCCTGCCCGTCACGCCCAGCGAGGCGGCCCTCGGCGCGCAGGTGCGCGTGGCGCTGCCCAACGGCGATGCGGTCGAGGTCGGCGTGCCGGCCGGCTCCCGGGCCGGCCGCAAGCTGCGCCTGAAGGAGCGCGGCTTTCCTGGCAAACAGCCGGGCCACGTGTACCTTGAACTGGAGATCGCGCTGCCGCCGGCCGACTCCGCCGCCGCGCGGGCCGCCTACGAGGCGCTGGCCCAGGCCAGCACGGCATTCGATCCGCGCGCCAGCATGGGAGAGCGAGCATGAGCATGCGCCACACCACCGTCACCATCACCCACTGCACGCCCGTGGACGAGGACCATCCGCTGCGCGTGGCCGAGCTGGCCCATGCGGCGGGCGACCGCATCGAATGGGTCGTGCAACTCGTCGACGCCGGCGTGATCGCGCCCACCGAGCCCGGCCTGCCGCAGGCGCAATGGGCCTTTCATGGCGAGGCGCTGCGCTGCGCGCTGGAGGCGCGGCGGCTGCAGCGCGACCTCGACGCCAGCATCGACGCGGCCGCGCTGATCATCGACCTGCAGCGCGAAGTGCGCCGCCTGCGCGCTCTGCTGGGCACTCAGCCTTAGCGCCTGCCCAGCGCCTGCCGCCACTTCTGGATGAAGTCGCGGTACTTCTGCTCGTCCAGGTGATCGGCCAGCGCCGGCCCCACGGTGATGGCGCGCAGGCTGGTGCCCAGCGTCTGCGTGAGGCCCGCCGCCGTGGCCGTGCCGCTCACGTCGGCGCGCACCGCGTACAGGCCGGACTGGTTGGCGATCACCGCCTGGCCGCGGCGCGACAGCAGGTAGTCCACCCACAGGCGCGCGGCGTTCGGGTGCGCGGCCCGCTGGCTGATGAGCAGCAGGCGCGACATCACCAGCGTGTAGTCGCTGGGGAACACGACGCCGATGCCCGCGTTCGCGCGCGCCGCCGCCACGGCGTAGGAGCCCAGCACGTTGTAGGCCATCGCCGCCCGGCCCGTGCCGAGCTGCTGCAGCATGGCGCCGGAGGTGGCGGCGTAGCGCACGCCGGTCTTGCCCAGGCCGACGGCGACGTCCCAGAACGTGGGCGCCACGGCCACGTCCTGCGTCGCCAAAAAGAAGCCCAGGCCGGACTTGGCAATGTCGTACGTGATGACCTTGCCTTGCAGGCGCGCGGCATCGGACTGCAGCAGCTTGGCCAGGTCGGCATGGGTGCGCGGCACCTGGGCCCCGGTGATTTGCGCCTTGTCGTAGGCGATGGCCACGGGCTCGAAGGTGGTGGCCCAGGTCTGGTCGTTCCACCTGGCCCAGGCCGGCAGGCCGCCCTGCTCGGGCGAGACATAGGTGGCCGCGTCGCCGCGCGCCACCAGGCTGGCCTGCAGGTCCATGGACGAGCTCCACACCACGTCGGCCGACGCGCGGCGCAGCTGCGTCTCGGCGATGAAGCGGTGGTGCAGCTCGGTGCTGGTGAGGTCCTCGTACTCGATGTTGATGCGCGGGTACAGCGCCTTGAAGTCGTCCAGCAGCGGCTGGGCCACGGCCAGGTCGGTGGTGGCGTAGATGACCAGCCGCCCTTCGTCCTCGGCCGCGCGCACGGTGGCGGCGTAGCCTGGCGCATAGCCGGGCGGCGGGGCGGCGCGCGGCGCGAACTCCAGCAGCTCGTCGGCATCCTGGGCGCCGGCCAGCCGGCTGGCGGCGAGCGCGGCCAGGCCCAGCACCAGGCGCCGGCGCGTGGCGGGCGGAAACGGCATGTGCTTGTGCAAGATGGTCATCTCAGTTCTCCACGGCGCTGGCGCGCCACCCGCAGGGCATGAAACAGGGTCGCAAGCCGCTGCTCGAACGGGCGCGGAGCAGCCCATGCCAGCGGACGCGGCGGAACGGGCTCTGCCCGGCCGCTCGCGGCGCCCCCTGGAGGGGGGATGGGACTTCTACACGCAGTGAGATGTCCAAACGGGGGTGGTTTCATCTCAGCGTGCGAGCGGAATCACGCCCAGCAGCAGCGTGGCGGCCAGCATCACCACCGCAGCCGACATGGCCCACAGCAGCGTGAAGCGCTGGTGGTCGCCGAACTCGACCTTGGCCAGCCCCACCAGCAGGTAGGTGGAGGCGACCAGCGGGCTCAGCAAATGCACCTGCTGGCCGATCAGCGAGGCGCGGCCGATCTCGGCGGCCGTGAAGCCGTGCACCGCGCCGGCCTTGGCCAGGATCGGCAGGATGCCGAAGTAGAACGCGTCGTTCGAGATGAAGAACGTGAACGGCACGCTGAGCACCGCGGTGACCACGGCCAGGTAGGGCTCCAGCCAGTTCGGCAGCCCGGCGATCACGCTGGCGGCGATGGCGTCGACCATCTTGGTGCCCGACAGCACGCCGACGAAGATGCCGGCCGCGAAGATCAGCGCCACCACCGGCACGATGTTGGCCGCGTGGGCTTCGAGCCGGTCCTTCTGCTCGCCCAGGTTCGGGTAGTTGATCATCAGCGCGATCGCGGCTGCCACCATGAACAGCACCTGCAGCGGGAAGGTGCCCATCACCAGCAGCGTCATGAGCCCGATGGTCAGGCCGAGGTTGACCCAGATCAGGTGCGGGCGCGCGGTCGTGGCGTCGGCGACCAGCGGCAGGCCTTCCGCCGGATGCGCGGCCACCGGCAGCTCGATGTGGCCCAGCCGGCGCTTCTCGCGCTGGCCCAGCAGCCAGGCCACGAACAGGCCCCAGGCGCCGGTGATGACCATCGGCAGGATCATCGGCACGAACAGCGTGCCCACATCCACGCCCAGCGCGCTGGCCGCGCGGGCGGTGGGGCCGCCCCAGGGCAGGATGTTCATGTTGCCGCCCGCCATCATGATCACGCAGGCCAGCACCAGCCGGCTGATGCCCAGCCTCTGGTACAGCGGCAGCATGGCCGCGCAGGTGATCATGTAGGTGGTGGAGCCGTCGCCGTCCAGCGAGACGCAGGTGGCCAGCACGAAGGTGCCCATGACGATCTTGCACGGGTCGTTGCCGACCAGCGCCAGGATCCAGCGCACGGCCGGGTCGAACAGGCCGGCGTCGATCATGATGCCGAAGTACAGGATGGCGAACATCAGCATCACGCCGGTGGGCGCGAGCTTCTTGATGCCCTCCAGCATCATCGGCCCCAGGCCCATGCCGAAACCGCCGATCAGGCCGAAGACGATGGGCACCAGGATCAGCGCGATCATGGCGGAGAGCCGCTTGGTCATGATCAGCGCCATGAAGACGATGATCATGGTGTAGGCGAGTGCGGTCAGCATGGTGTGTGGTTCCCGCAGTGCATCAGGCCACGAACTTGCAGACGGACGCCACCGTGCGCGTGTCCATGTTGCGCCCGCGGTTCAGGTGGTCGTCCACCTCGGCGGCGCAGCCCAGCATGCGCGGGTACAGGAAGATGGTGAACGCCGCCGTCTCCAGCTCACGCTCGCCGATCTCGCCGGCCTGCAGCGGCTTCCACAGCATCTTGAGCAGCAGCGCAGCGATGACCGCGTCGATGTTCACGCAATAGACGTTGCGCGACACGCCGGCCGTGTGCAGCTCCTGCACCAGCGCGCGGTAGAAGTCGTGGAACACGTTGCGCTCGCCGCGCTCTTCGAACAGCTTGGCGATGAAGACCTCGCGCGGGTCGTGGTTGACCGGCTTGTCCTTGAAGACCGGATGGTTCACGCCCGGCAGCTTGGCGATGTCCAGGCTGCCCTGGGTCTTCTTCTGCGTCTTGTACTGCGCGTACTGCGCCACGGCCTTGGCGGCGATGGCCTGGAGGTCGATGCCGTGGTCCCTGGCGCTCGGGTCCTTGAGGCCGCTGCCGTTGAACTGCTCGACCAGGTAGGCGATGCCCTCGTAGCCGTTGCCGCCGTGCGCGTAGCCGGTGTGCGTGAGAAAGCCGATCAGCGCCTTGTTCAGCTGCACGCGCTCGGGCTGCTCCGGCCCGTCGGCCGACACCGCGCCCTTGGCGCCCTGCGCCGAGATGGCGCCCGGCCCGTTGGTCAGCAGCAGGCCGACCAGGGTCTGGAACGCGAAGAGGTCGTCGGCTCCGGGTGCGTGGCCCAGCAGCGCGGCGAAGGCCGTCTCGCCCAGGCTCAGCTCGCCCAGCAGACGCTGTTGGTCGATACCGGCAAAGCGCGTGGGCTCGTGCTTCGAAGCGTCGGCCGACGCGCCGATGAGCGTGCCGAACAACTGCAGCCACCACGGGAAGCTCTCGGCCGTGGCGCGCGAGATGCGCTTGCGCGACAACGGCCCCCAGGCCAGCGTGGCCGAGATGGCGGCCAGCACGGCGGCCTCGGTAGCGTGGCCGGGCTGCGCCTGCAGCCAGCGCAGGAAGACCGAGCGGCCACCGCGTGCGGCCACGCCGTCGAGCAGGGCCTGGGCACGCGCATCGGGCGCGCCCGTCGTCAGCCCGGCCTGGCTGCCGGCATCCACAAGAGCGATGTCGAAGCTGTCGCTCAGCGAGGCGCCGTACTCGTTGCCCAGGCCGGCCGCATGGAAGCGCTCGATCATGAACTTGAGCGCGTCGCGCGCCGCCTGCTGGCGCTTGGGGCCGACGATGGCTGCCGCTGCCGCCAGCACCGCGTTGGGCGCATTGCCCGCCTCGCGGCTGGCCTGCGCGGCGGCCAGCTCGGGCCGGCCGTGCAGGTTGATGTAGGCCGCGATCGCCGGTGCGATCAGCTTGCGGTCGTTGTCGCCGCCGGCGTCGTGCAGCAAGGCCAGCGCCACATTGGATTCCAGCGGCAAGGTGGCGGCGTTCAGCATGCTGGTGCCGTGCAGGCTGCTGACCTGCGTCTTGGCGTCCATCTGCGAGGCACCGGACGCATCCTTCATGGTCTGGCGCGGCACCACGCCGCCGATCTGCGTGTTCAGCAGCGCGACCTGCTCGTTGTAGGGCGCCAGGGCCTCGACCACGGGCAGGCGCAGCGTCTCGGGCAGGTCCAGCCCCTCGTCGGAGCCGAACCAGGGCTTGAGCGCCAGGTTGCCTTCGGCCGGGAAGTCCGGCAGCGTGGCGTTGGCGCGCATCACCGCCGTGAGGGCGGCCGGGATGTGGGCGATGTTGGTCACCACCGCGCCCTTGGCCGAGCACACCGGGTTCTCGGGCGTGAACAGCTCGGTGACGCCGAACTTCTGCATGAACCAGCGCTCCTTGGCCTGCGCGTCGTCATGGCCGCCGGCCATGGCGCCGGCATGGCCCACGGCGCGCGTGAGCTTGCTCTTCCAGCGGCCGACCACGCAGGCCACCACCGGCTTGGTGAACGTGGCGTCGTGCTCGTAGTAGCCACCGGGTTCGCAGTACAGCACGGCCGCCTTGCTGCGCGCATCGTTGGCCAGCGCGAACGCGAACTCGGGCGCGGCGTAGTGGATGTAGACGTCCTTGCCGCTGCTGATGACGGTGGTGGTGCCCCAGCCGCCCATGCGCAGGTATTGCGCAATGGTGGTGGAGAAGCCGCCGGAGTTGGAGAAGATCGCGATCGAGCCGGGCCGCAGCGAATCGCCGGGCTTGTCGCCGCCCAGCGCGCCGCCGATGCGCACCTGGTTCCAGGAGTCGGCCACGCCCAGCCCATTGGCACCGAAGATGTCGATGCCGTTCTGCTGGCCCATGGCGCGGATCTCGCGCGCGTCGTGCACCGAGATCTTCTCGGTGATGATGAAGACCTTGCGCAGATCGGGGTTCACGCGGATCAGCTCGGCCACGCCGTCACGGGCGGCCGAGGGCGGCAGGTAGACCACGCCGCAGTTGAAGCGGTGGCCCGCGGCCAGCGCGTCGCGCACGTTGTTGTAGACCGGGATGTTGCCGATGGCCGTCTCCAGCACCGATCCACCCTTGCCGGGTGCGGTGCCGCAGACCACGTTGCCGCCCGAGTAGACGTGGCTGACGGGCGTGACCTCCTTGGACTCGCCGCCCAGGATGTTGAGCACGCAGACGCGGTCGTCGCGCGAGGCGACCTGGGTCAGCGAGCTGATGCCCACGTGGTACTTGAAGCCGCCCACGCTGTGGCGTTGGAAGTTGGTTTGCATGGTGTGTGTCTCCTCAGGCGTTGGCGTTGGTTGCGGGGGCTTCCAGCCCCAAGCGTTCGGCGATCTGTGCGCGGCCGCCATCGCGCATCCACAGGTCGACCTTCTTGGCGAACTGGATCACCTCGCTCATGTCCGAGTCGAAGCCGAACAGGCGGTACGGCAGGCCCAGCGCGTCGCAGGTGTCGCGCAGCGCGCCCATGCCGCGCACCAGGTTCGGGCCGCCACGGCCCACCACCACGTAGAGCGGCGTGGGCCCGTGCGCGCTGAAGTGCTCGCGCAGCGCATCGGCCATGGCGCGCAGGGTCTCGAAGATGTCGGTGTTGTTGCTCTTGCCGCCGATGATGAACAGCACGTTGGACTGCTTGAGCCAGTGCTTGAAGCAGATGCGCGCCACCTCCTTCATCTTCTCGTAGGGCGGGTTGCCGCCGAAGTCCGAGCTGATGATGGCCGCGTCGCCCAGCATCTCGGTCACCAGCGAATTGGCGCCGCCGCCGAAGGTGGGCGCCAGCACCGTGCCCTGGCCGTTGATGACGTACACGTCGCTCTGGCCCTGGTGCGTGCGCAGGGTGTTGATC
This sequence comes from Pseudorhodoferax sp. Leaf267, assembly GCF_001422405.1. Taxonomy (GTDB): domain Bacteria; phylum Pseudomonadota; class Gammaproteobacteria; order Burkholderiales; family Burkholderiaceae_C; genus Pseudorhodoferax. The sequence continues at coordinate 14,830 of NZ_LMMV01000022.1, read as the reverse complement.
TCCTGCTCGAACGGCGAGTAGTCGGCGGCGAACAGGTGCGGCGGCAAATTGAGGCGCAGCCAGCGCGGGTCGTCGCGGTCGAAGCCGCACTTGAAGTCGCAGGCCACGGGCGTGAGCCGGCCCTTCTTGTCGGCGCGCATGCGGATCGGGTTCAGCTCCAGCGTGGTCATGCCGAAGTTGTGGAACAGCTCCCACAGCTTGGGCAGTTGCTGCACCAGCGGCGAGATGATCTCCTTGGGCGCGCCGATCTCGGTCAGCGCGTTGGCCACGACGAAGGCCTTCAGCCCGGTCAGCGGGTCGAACGGCACCATCGCCACTTCGCTCTTGTCCAGCTCCTCGATGTCCATGCCGCCCTTGTGCGTGAGCGTCATGGTGGGCGCGCGGAAATGGGTGGAGTCGCTGATGGAGAAGTAGACCTCGTGCTCGGCCGGCACGCCAGCCTCGAAGGTCACGCCGTTGGCCTTGGCCTTGACATGGCCGACCTGGTGCTCGGCGAAGTACAGCCGCTCCTTCTCGGCCAGCGCGCCCTGCAGGTTGGTGGCGCGGCCCAGCAGGCCGGCCTTGCCCTTCTTGCCGATGCCGCCCTTGAACACGGGCTTGATGAAGATGAGGCCGTGCTTGTCCAGCATGGCCTTGATCTCCTCTTCACTGGCCGCCGGGCCGAGGACTTCGGTGGTGGGAAAGCCGGCGAATTCGAGCAGGCGGGCGCCGTGCAACATTCCGGTGATCTGCATGTCGTTGTCTCCTTGGGGATGGACGCTGTGGGGGTGCGACCAATGTAGGAAACAGCGGCTTTCGGATACCTTTCGAAGCGGGCGCCATCGTGTTGGGGCTTGCCCTAGGGTCGGGCGAAAGGTGGATGAAAGGCAGGTGGGTGCAGCATGCCGCGCATGCATGCACCCCGGGGCGGCTCAATCCCTCGCAGCCGTGAGCGCCCGCTTCCATTCCTGCAGGAAATCCCCGCGCTTGGCGCGGTCCAAGTAGACCATCAGGCTGGGGCCGATCGCGATCGGCTTCAGGCTGGGACCGACAGTGCGCGCCAGCGTGGCGGCGGTCTGGCCGCCCTGCACGTCGCTGCGCAGCGCGAACAGGTCGGACTGCTGGGCCATCACGGTCTGGCCGCGCTGCGACAGCAGGTAGTCCAGCCACAGGCGCGCGGCGTTGGGGTGCGGCGCGCGGCGGTTGATGAAGGCGATGCGCGAAACCACCAGCGTGTAGTCGCGCGGGTAGGCGAAGCCCACCGCCGCATCGTGATGGGCACGCCCACTGGCGTAGGAGCTGAGCACGTTGTAGGCCAGCACGGTCCTGCCCGAGGCCAGGCTCTCCAGCATGTCGCCGGTGCTGGTCTGCAGCCGCGTGTCGTTGCGGCCCAGCGCGCGCGCCACGTCCCAGAACATGGTGGAGGTCTTGGCGTCCTGGGTGGCGAACAGGAAGCCCAGGCCCGAACTTTCCAGGTCGTAGGTGGTCACGCGCGATCGGAAGCGCCCGCCCGGCGCGGTCAGCAGCCGCACCAGCTCGCTATGCGTGCGCGGCACCTCGGCCTCGCTCAGGTGCTGCTTGTTGTAGGCAAAGCCGATGGGCTCGAAGGTCGTGCCATAGGCCTCGGCCTTCCAGACAGCCCAGTTGGGCAGGTACGGCGTCTCGGGCGACACGTAGCGCCGGCCATGGCCGTCGTTGACCAGCTTGACCTGCAGGTCCATGGCCGAGCTCCACAGCACATCGGCCACCGGGGTGCCGGCGGCGGCCTCCTGCAGGAAGCGCTGGTAGATGTCGGCCGACTCGATGTCGCGGTAGTCCACCCGCACACCGGGGTACAGCGCCATGAAGTCCTGCACCAGGTGCTGCGCCACCGCCATGTCGGTGTTGCCGTAGACCACGACCGTGCCCTCGTGCCGGGCACTGGCGATGGTGCTGGCGTAGTCCCAGGGATAACCCGCGGGCTGTTGCGCCATGGCCAGAATGCTCCATGCGCACGCCATGGTGCACGCCATCGCCCTTAGCATCTTGTTCATGTCGTCTCCGTTGTCGCGGGCATTATCTCGACGCCCCGCGCCCGTTTTTCTGAAGGACATCATGCGCCATGCGTCTGCTGCTGGTTGAAGACAACGCCCGGCTGGTCCGCTCCCTCAGCGCGTGGCTGGCCGAGGCGGGCCTGGTGGTCGACACGGTGGGCGACGGCCTGCATGCCGAGCAACTGCTCACGCACGAGGAGTACGACGCCGTCATCCTCGACCTGGAACTGCCCCGCATGGGCGGCATGGAGCTGCTGCGCGTGCTGCGCGCGCGCGGCGACGAGGTGCCGGTGCTGATCCTCACCGCCAGCGGCGAGACGGCCGACCGCGTGCGGGGCCTGAACGCCGGCGCCGACGACTACCTGGCCAAGCCGTTCGACCCCGAGGAACTGGTGGCCCGCGTGCGCGCCATCGCCCGGCGCCGGGCCGGGCGTGCCCATTCGGTGTTCGAGCTGGGGCGCCTGCGCTACGACACGGTGAGCCGGCTGTTCAGCGTGGACGCGCAGCCGCTGCCGCTGCCGGGGCGCGAGCACGCGATCCTGGAGGCGCTGATGGCCCGCCCCGGCAGCCCGGTGGACAAGAAGACGCTGATCGACCAGCTGTGCTCGCTCGACGAGGCCATCAGCCCCGAGGCCATCGAGCTGTACGTGCACCGCCTGCGCAAGCGCATGGAGCATTCCGGCACCCGCATCCGCACGCTGCGCGGCCTGGGCTATCTGCTGGAGCGCGCCGACGATGCGCCTGCGTAACCACCTGCTGCGCTGGCTGCTGCTGCCGCTGGCGCTGGTGTGGGCGATCGGCTTCCATCTGGACTACGCGCGCAGCATCGCGCAGGCCAACGAAGCCTACGACCGCACGCTGGCCGGCTCGGCGCTGGCGATCGCCGAACGCGTGATGGTGCGCGATGGCGCGTTCTCGGTGGACCTGCCCTATGCCGCGCTGGAGATGCTGGAGACGCGCGCGCAGGACCGCGTCTTCTACAAGGTCTCCAGCGAGCGCCCCGCCATGGTCGTCACCGGCCACGAAGACCTGCCCGGCCCCGCGGCGGCGCTCGAGGGCGACCAGCCGGTGTTCGAGGACGCGCGCTACCAGGGCGAGGCCATCCGCATGGTGGCAGTGCGCCGGCCGCTGTACGAGGAGCGCGGGCTCGGCCCGGTGCTGGTGCAGGTGGCCGAGACCACGGCGGCGCGCCAGGCCATGTCCACCCGCATCCTGCTCGATTCGGCTCTCACGCAGCTCACACTGATCGCGGCGGCCGCCCTGCTGATCACCTTCGGCGTGCGCCGCGGGCTGGAGCCGCTGCGCCGCATCCGCCGCGAGATCGCCGGCCGCGACGAGTTCGACCTGACACCCATCGACGCCCGGGCCGTGCCGCGCGAGGTCGCGCCGCTGATCGAGGCGCTGAACCTGCACACCGAACGCCAACGCCAGCTCAACGAAGCGCACCGCCAGTTCATCGCCGATGCCTCGCACCAGCTCAAGACGCCGCTGACCGTGCTCAAGACCCAGGCCGCGCTGGCCCTGCAGCAGCAGGACGTGGCCCGCATGCGCGCCATCGTGGCCGAGATCCACGACGCCACCGACATGACGGCGCGCACCATCAACCAGCTGCTGGCGCTGGCGCGCAGCGAGCCCGGCCACCTGATGCCGACGGAGCGCGTGGACCTGGTGGAGATTGCGCGCGGTGCCACCTTCGACCTGCTGCCGAACGCGCTGGACAAGGGCGTCGAGCTCGGTTTCGAGGACAGCGGCGCCACGCCGGTGCAGGGCCAGGCGCTGCTGCTGCGCGAACTCGTCAGCAACCTCACCGACAACGCGATCCGCTATACGCCACGCGGCGGCGCCATCACCGTGTCGGTGGGCCAGGCGCCCGACGGCCAGGCGCTGCTGCAGGTGCAGGACAACGGCCCCGGCATCGCGCCGGAACACCGCGCCAAGGTGTTCGACCGCTTCTACCGCGTGAACGGCGCACTCAGCGACGGCTGCGGCCTGGGGCTGGCCATCGTGCGGCAGATCTGCGAGCGGCACGGGGCGCTGGCGGAGCTGCAGACGGCGGCCAGCGGGCAGGGGTTGTGCGTGGTGGTGCGGTTTCCTTAACAGCCCTGCTTTGTCGCCATGGCACGGCTGGCGCGCTCTTTCATCAGAGGATCAGCCCTGCCCCAGACTGCTCGGGGCTGGCACCGCGCAGGACGAAGTGAGCCACTCGTCCAGCGTCTGCAGATCGCGCGGGACTTCGCTCTCGTCATGGTCCACCACGGAGATTCCCAGCCGCGACACATGAGCGATGAAGCTGGCCAGCGGCATCTGCGCCATGCGGGCAGCACGCGCCAGAGACAGGCCACCGGCGCGAAACAGCGCCGTGGCCAATGCCGCGCGCACACCGGGCTCGGCGAGTAGCTTGCCCGACTGCAGGCCGATCATCACGGCGTCTGGCTGGTCGCGGCGCATGACCACGACGAGGTCATCGCGCGCGCAGCGTAGCGTTCGGCTGGGGTTGTTCCTCAGAAAAGAAACATTGACGACGTGCATCGCGATGCCCTTCGAGATGGGAGTGCAGGAAGCGAAGACTCTAAAGGAATCAAGTGCTTCGCATGTTTCCCGTGAGCGATTGCTCCGGCTATCAGTCGCAACGGCAAAGGGTTTTCCCCAACACGTCTGTCCGACGCGCCGGACGCTACCGCCGCCCTCTTGCTGGAATGTCGGCCTGTCTGCCTGCACGCGGCGAAAAACTTTCTTCAGAATCAATGACTTAATCCCTTGTTTCGGCCGCGCGATACGTGGCATGCGCATTGCAAACGAGATCCGCCGCCCGCGTCATCCGACGCCGGACGCAGCTCGATCTCAGGAGACACGCAATGAGCATGATGGGTGACCCCGATCCCTTGGAAACCGGCGAGTGGGTGGACGCACTCGGCGCCGTGCAGCAGCACCGCGGCCCCGAACGCGCCAATGACCTGTTGAACCGATTGGTCGACGTGGGCCGGCGCGAAGGGCTCTATGTGCCCAAATCGCTCAACACGGCCTACAAGAACACCATCCCGCCCGAGCGCGAAGAAAAGTCCAACGGCGACCGCGCCATCGAGCACCGGCTGCGCTCCATCATCCGCTGGAACGCGATGGCCATCATCCTGCGGGCCAACAAGGAGTCGAGCGAACTCGGCGGCCACATCGCGAGCTTCCAGTCTGCCGCCACGCTGTACGACATCGGCTTCGGCCACTTCTGGCATGCGGCAACCGACACGCATGGCGGCGACCTGCTGTTCATCCAGGGCCACAGCTCGCCCGGCATCTACGCCCGCGCCTTCCTCGAAGGCCGGCTCACCGAGCAGCAGCTGCTGAACTACCGCCAGGAGGCCGACGGCAACGGCATCCCCTCGTACCCGCATCCCTGGCTGATGCCGGACTTCTGGCAGTTCCCCACCGTCTCCATGGGCCTGGGCCCGCTGATGGCGATCTACCAGGCGCGCTTCCTCAAGTACCTGCACGGCCGGGGCCTGGCCGACACGGCGCCGCGCAAGGTCTGGGCCTTCATGGGCGACGGCGAGATGGACGAGCCCGAATCGCTGGGGGCCATTTCGCTGGCGGGCCGCGAGAGCCTGGACAACCTGGTCTTCGTCATCAACTGCAACCTGCAGCGGCTGGACGGCCCGGTGCGCGGCAACGGCAAGATCGTGCAGGAGCTGGAGTCCGTGTTCCGCGGCGCCGGCTGGAACGTCATCAAGGTGCTGTGGGGCAGCGGCTGGGACAAGCTGCTCGCGGCCGACAAGAGCGGCAAGCTCTTGCAGCGCATGGAAGAGTGCGTGGACGGCGAGTACCAGGACTTCAAGAGCAAGAGCGGCGCCTATGTGCGCGAGCACTTCTTCGGCAAGTACGACGAGACGCGCGCACTCGTGGCCGACATGAGCGACGACGAGATCTGGAGCCTGACCCGTGGCGGCCACGACCCCGAGAAGGTGTTCGCCGCCTACGCCGCAGCCGTCAAGCACACCGGCCAGCCCACGCTGATCCTGCCCAAGACGGTGAAGGGCTACGGCATGGGCGAATCGGGCGAGGGCCAAATGATCGCCCACCAGGCCAAGAAGATGACGCAGGACGCGCTGCGCGGCTTTCGCGACCGGTTCCAGATCCCGGTGTCCGATGAAGACCTGCCCAACATGCCCTTCATCAAGCTGCCGGACGACAGCCCGGAGATGCAGTACCTGAAGGCGCGCCGCGCAGCGCTGGGCGGCTACCTGCCCCAGCGCCGGCAGAAGTCCACGGCGCTGGAGATTCCGCCGCTGGCCACCTTCGAGCGGCTGCTCAAGGACACCGGCGAGCGCGAGATCTCCACCACCATGGCCTTCGTGCAGATGCTGGGCACCCTCGTGCGCGACAAGAACATCGGCAAGCACGTCGTGCCCATCGTGCCCGACGAGTCGCGCACCTTCGGCATGGAAGGCATGTTCCGCCAGCTCGGCATCTGGTCCTCGCTCGGCCAGCTCTACAAGCCGCAGGACGCCGACCAGCTCATGTACTACCGCGAGTCCAAGGACGGGCAGGTGCTGCAGGAGGGCATCAACGAAGGGGGCGCCATGTCCAGCTGGATCGTGGCCGCCACCTCGTACAGCACGAACAACGTGCCCATGATCCCGTTCTACATCTACTACTCGATGTTCGGGCTGCAGCGCGTGGGCGACCTGGCCTGGCTGGCGGGCGACATCCGTGCGCGCGGCTTTCTGCTGGGCGGCACCGCCGGCCGCACCACGCTGAACGGCGAAGGCCTGCAGCACGAGGACGGGCACAGCCACATCCTGGCCGGCACCATCCCCAACTGCATCAGCTACGACCCGACCTTCGCCTACGAAGTGGTGGCCATCGTGCGCGACGGCATGCGCCGCATGTACGCCGAGCAGGAGGACGTGTACTACTACATCACCCTCATGAACGAAAACTACCCGCACCCCGGCATGCCCGAGGGCAGCGAGGCGGGGATCCTGAAGGGGCTGTACCAGCTCAGCGATGGCGGCAAGGAGAAGAAGAAGGGCCAGCGCGTGCAGCTCATGGGCAGCGGCACCATCCTGCGCGAGGTGATGTTCGCAGCCGAGCTGCTGAAGGCCGACTTCGGCATCGCCGCCGACGTGTGGAGCGCCACCAGCTACAACGAGCTGCGCCGCGACGGCATGGCCGCCGAGCGCTGGAGCCGGCTGCACCCCACCGAGCCGGCGCGCAAGAGCTACGTGGAGCAGTGCCTGGAGGGCCACGACGGCCCCGTCATCGCTGCCACCGACTACATGCGCAACTACGCCGACCAGGTGCGCGAATACGTGCAGGCCGCGGGCCGGCGCTACACCGTGCTGGGCACCGACGGCTTCGGCCGCAGCGACTACCGCAAGAAGCTGCGCCGCTTCTTCGAGGTCGACCGCTGGCACGTGGTCGTGGCCGCGCTGAAGGCCCTGGCCGACGACGGCATCATCAAGCCGGCCGTCGTGGCCGAGGCGATCACGAAGTACGGGCTGGACGCCGAGCGCGCCGCCCCCTGGACCGTGTGAGGCAGAACACCATGAGCAACACCATCGACATCCAGGTGCCGGACATCGGCGACTTCACCGACATCCCCGTCATCGAGATCTTCGTGAAGGTCGGCGACACGGTGAAGGCCGAAGACCCGCTGATCTCGCTCGAATCCGACAAGGCCACGATGGAAGTGCCCGCGCCGCAGGGCGGCGTCGTCGCGTCCATCGGCGTGAAGCTGGGCGACAAGGTCAGCCAGGGCAGCGTGATCATGACGTTCCAGGCCGAGGGCGCGGCTGCCGCCGCCCCCGCCGAGGCCGCCAAACCCAGCGTGACGGCTCCGCCCTCTGCGACCAGCGCGCCGGCCGGCGTGGCCGAGGTGCGCGTGCCGGACATCGGCGACTTCAGCGACATCCCGGTCATCGAGATCTTCGTGAAGGTGGGCGATACGGTGAAGGCCGAGCAGCCGATCATCTCGCTGGAGTCCGACAAGGCCACCATGGACGTGCCCGCGCCGCTGTCGGGTGTGGTGCAGTCGATTGCGCTCAAGGTGGGCGACAAGGTGAGCCAGGGCACGGTAGTGTTGGTGCTGGCGACCGGCGAAGCGCCGGTGGCTGCTGCGGCGCCTGCACCTGTGGTCGCGCCCGCAGCTGCAGCGCCGGTCGCAGCCGCCGCCAGCACCGGCATCGACGAGACCGCGTTCGCGCTGGCCTACGCCGGCCCGGCCGTGCGCAAGCTGGCGCGTGAACTCGCCGTGAACCTGGGCCATGTGAAGGGCACGGGCGACCATGGCCGCATCGTGCGCGCCGACGTGGAAGCCTTCGCCAAGGGCGGCGGTGGAGCAGCCGCCCCCGCAGCCGCCAAGTCCGCTTCGGCCGCCGCCTCCGGCGGTGGCGGCGGCCTGGACCTGCTGGCCTGGCCCAAGGTCGACTTCGCCAAGTTCGGCCCCGTGGAGCGCAAGGAGCTCTCGCGCATCAAGAAGATCTCGGGCGCCAACCTGCACCGCAACTGGGTGGTCATCCCGCACGTCACCACGCACGACGAGGCCGACATCACCGACCTCGAACAGTTCCGCGTGCAGATGAACAAGGAGCTGGAAAAGTCCGGCGTCAAGATCAGCATGCTGCCCTTCATGATGAAGGCGGCCGTGTCGGCCTTGAAGAAGTTCCCCGAGTTCAACGCCAGCCTGGACGGTGACGCGCTGGTGCTCAAGAACTACTGGCACATCGGCTTCGCGGCCGACACGCCGAACGGGCTCATGGTCCCGGTGATCCGCGACGTGGACCAGAAGACCGTGCCCGAGATCGCCAAGGAGATGGGCGAGCTGGCCAAGCTGGCGCGCGACGGCAAGTTGAAGCCCGACCAGATGTCGGGCGGCACCTTCACCATCAGCTCGCTGGGCGGCATCGGCGGCATCTACTTCACGCCCATCATCAATGCGCCCGAGGTGGCCATCATGGGTGTGTGCAAGAGCTACTGGAAGCAGCACTCCAGCGATGGCAAGACGTACACGTCGCGCCTGACCTTGCCGCTGTCCCTCTCCTGGGACCACCGCGTGATCGACGGCGCCGCCGCCGCGCGCTTCAACGTGCATTTCGCCAACGTGCTCGCCGACCTGCGGCGAGTTCTCTTCTGAGGTTTCCCCATGGCACTAGTCGAAGTCAAGGTCCCCGACATCGGGGACTTCAAGGATGTGGCCGTCATCGAGCTGCTGGTGAAGCCGGGCGAGGTCATCGCGGTGGACACCGGGCTCTTGATGGTGGAGTCGGACAAGGCGTCGATGGAGATTCCGTCGAGCCATGCGGGCACGGTGAAGGAGCTGAAGGTCAAGCTGGGGGACAAGGTGAGCGAGGGGACGGTGGTGCTGGTGGTCGAGGCGGCGGGGGCGGCTGCCTCGTCTCCTCCCCCCCTGGGGGAGGGTAGGGTGGGGGCAGCGGCGCCTGCACCAGCCCCGGCCAGTGGCCAGGCGCCCCCACCCCAGCCCTCCCCCAAAGGGGGAGGGAGCTATGCCGGCAAGGCCGATATCGAATGCGAAGTCCTCGTCCTCGGCGCCGGCCCCGGCGGTTACTCCGCGGCCTTCCGCAGCGCCGACCTGGGCATGAAAACCGTCCTCGTCGAGCGCTACGCCACGCTGGGCGGCGTCTGCCTCAACGTGGGCTGCATCCCATCGAAAGCCCTGCTGCACACCGCAGCCGTGATGGACGAAGTCAAGAACCTGGGCCACCACGGCATCAAGTACGCCGCACCGGAAGTCGACATCGACGCGCTGCGCGGCTTCAAGGACGGCGTGATCAAGAAGCTCACGGGCGGCCTGGCCGGCATGGCCAAGGCGCGCAAGGTCGAGGTGGTGACCGGCGTGGGCAGCTTCCTCGATGCGCACCATGTCGAGGTGCTGGCGGCAGACGGCAAGAAGAAGGTGGTCAAGTTCGCCAAGGCCATCATCGCGGCCGGCTCGCAGGCCGTGAAGCTGCCGTTCATGCCCGAGGACGACCGCGTGGTCGACTCCACCGGCGCGCTGCTGCTGAAATCCATCCCCAAGCGCATGCTGGTGATCGGCGGCGGCATCATCGGGCTGGAGATGGCCACGGTGTATTCCACGCTGGGCACGCGCATCGACGTGGTCGAGATGCTGGACGGGCTGATGCAGGGCGCGGACCGCGACCTCGTGAAAGTCTGGGAGAAGGTCAACGCGCCGCGTTTCGACAACGTGATGCTCAAGACCAAGACGGTTGGCGCCAAGGCAACGAAGGCCGGCATCGAGGTCAGCTTCGAAGGCGAGAAGGCGCCGAAAGAGCCGCAGGTCTACGACCTGGTGCTCGTGGCCGTCGGCCGCAGCCCCAACGGCAAGAAGATCGCTGCCGACAAGGCCGGCGTCGCCGTCACCGACCGCGGCTTCATCGACGTCGACAAGCAGATGCGCACCAACGTGCCGCACATCTTTGCCATCGGCGATGTGGTCGGCCAGCCCATGCTGGCGCACAAGGCCGTGCACGAGGCGCATGTGGCGGCCGAGGCGGCCAACGGCCAGCCGGCGTTCTTCGACGCGCGCCAGATCCCCAGCGTGGCCTACACGGACCCCGAGGTCGCCTGGGCCGGCAAGACCGAGGAGCAGTGCAAGGCCGAGGGCCTCAAGATCGGCAAGGCCGTGTTCCCCTGGGCCGCATCGGGCCGGGCCATTGCCAACGGCCGCGACGAGGGTTTCACCAAGCTGCTGTTCGACGAGGCCACGCACCGCATCGTGGGCGGCGGCATCGTCGGCACGCATGCGGGCGACCTGATCAGCGAGGTGTGCCTGGCGATCGAGATGGGCTGCGAGCCCGGCGACATCGGCAAGACCATCCACCCGCACCCCACGCTGGGCGAGTCCATCGGCATGGCGGCCGAGGTCTTCGAAGGCCACTGCACCGACCTGCCGCCGCAAAAGAAGAAATGAGCACTCCGGTCGAGCTAGCGTTCGAGTCGCTGGGCGAAGGCCCGCCCGTCGTCATCCTGCACGGCCTGTTCGGCGCGGGGCGCAACTGGACGCAGATGGCGCAGGCGCTGTCGGCCAACCACCGCGTGATCCTGCCCGACGCGCGCAACCACGGCGCATCACCCTGGTCCGACAGCATGTCGTATGCCGACATGGCGCTGGACGTGGCAGCGCTGATGCAACGCGAGGGGCTGGAGCACCCCTTCGTGATCGGCCACAGCATGGGCGGCAAGACCGCGATGGCGCTGGCCCTGGCCGACCCGCAGCGCATCGCCGGCCTGGCCGTGATCGACATCGCGCCGCAGGCCTATGCGGACCAGTTCAGCACCTACGTGCAGGCCATGCGCAGCCTGGACGTGGCCGCCGCCACCAGCCGGCGCGAGTTGCAGCAGGCGCTGGCGACAAAGCTGGGCCCCACGGCGCCGGTGGACTTTTTGCTGCAGAACCTGCGCCGCCAGGGCGAGCGCTTCGACTGGCGCATCAACCTCATGGCCACCAGCCTGTGCATGGGCGAGCTGTGCGGCTTTCCCGATGCGCTGCGCAACGGCCGCTACGACGGGCCGGCGCTGTTCGTGCACGGCGCCGATTCCGACTACGTGCCGCCGAGCGCCGTGCCCGGCATCCAGGCGCTGTTCCCGCGCGCCGCGCTGCAGAGCATTGCCGATGCCGGCCACTGGGTGCACGCCGACCAGCCCGCCGCCCTGCTGCGCGTGCTGCAGCACTGGCTGGCCCGCACCCGCTGATCCACCAAAACCAACCCAGAGAACCTCCATGTCCGACGACACCCTGCGCGACGCCGCGCTCGACTACCACCGCTACCCCACCCCCGGCAAGATCTCGGTCAACCCGACCAAGCCCATGGCCACGCAGCGCGACCTGGCGCTGGCCTATTCCCCCGGCGTGGCCGATGCCTGCATGGAGATCGTGCGCGACCCGGCCGAGGCCATGAACCTCACCTCGCGCGCCAACCTTGTGGCCGTCATCACCAACGGCACGGCCGTGCTGGGCCTGGGCAACATCGGCCCGCTGGCCGGCAAGCCGGTCATGGAGGGCAAGGGCTGTCTGTTCAAGAAGTTCGCCGGCATCGACGTGTTCGACATCGAGCTGGCCGAGAACGACCCCGACGCGCTGATCGACACCATCGCGCGCATGGAGCCCACCTTCGGCGGCATCAACCTGGAAGACATCAAGGCGCCCGAGTGCTTCTACATCGAGAAGAAGCTGCGCGAGCGTATGAAGATCCCGGTGTTCCACGACGACCAGCACGGCACGGCCATCGTGGCCGCGGCCGCCATCCTGAACGCACTGCGCCATGTGAAGAAGGACATCGCCGACGTCAGGCTCGTGGCCTCGGGCGCCGGCGCTGCCGCGCTGGCCTGCCTGGACCTGATCGTGAGCCTGGGACTGCCCATGCGCAACATCACCGTGTCCGACAGCCTGGGCGTGGTGTATGCGGGCCGCAAGGAGCAGATGGACCCGAACAAGGCCCGCTACGCGCAGGACACCTCGGCCCGCCAGCTGGCCGAGATCATCGGCGGGGCCGACATCTTCCTGGGCCTGTCGGCCGGCAACGTGCTCAAGCCCGAGATGGTCCAGGCCATGGCGCGCGACCCCATCATCCTGGCCATGGCCAATCCCACGCCCGAGATCCTGCCCGAGGACGCGCTGGCCGTGCGGCCCGACGCCATCCTGGGCACCGGCCGCTCGGACTACCCGAACCAGGTCAACAACGTGCTGTGCTTCCCGTTCATCTTCCGTGGCGCGCTGGACGTGGGCGCCACCACGATCAACGAGGAGATGAAGCTGGCCGCCGTACACGCCATCGCCGACCTCACGCACGCCGAGATCCCCGAGGTCGTGGCCCAGGCCTACGGCGCGGTCGGCCTTCGCTTCGGCCGCGACTACCTGATCCCCAAGCCCTTCGACCCGCGCCTGATCGAGGCCGTGGCGCCCGCCGTGGCCCAGGCCGCGATGGACAGCGGCGTGGCCTCGCGGCCCATTGCCGACATGCGTGCCTACCGCCAGCGGCTGAGCCAGTTCGTCTACCAGTCGGGCAGCAGCATGCAGCCGCTGTTCGCCGCCGCCAAGAACGCGCCCCAGCGCGTGGTCTATGCCGAGGGCGAAGACGAGCGCGTGCTGCGCGCCGCCCAGGTGGTGGTGGATGAAGGCCTGGCCTACCCGCTGCTGCTGGGCCGGCCCGACGTCATCGCCGAGCGCATCGCGCAGTTCGGCCTGCGCCTCACGCTGGGCACCGACTGCGAGGCCGTCGACCCGCAGGACCAGGGCGTGCATGGCGAGGCCGCCGTGAGCTACTACGAGATCAAGCGCCGCGAAGGCATCTCGCGCGAGGTGGCCCAGGCCTACATGCGCAGCCGCAGCACCTTGCTGGCCGCCATGCTGGTGCGCCAGGGCAAGGCCGACGCCATGCTGTGCGGCACGCTGGGCAGCTACGGCGAGCACCTGCGCCATGTGCGCGACGTGATCGGCCTGCGCCCCGGCAGCAAGACCATGGCCGCCATGCAGATGCTGATGCTGCCGGGCCGCCAGCTGTTCATTTGCGACACGCACGTGAACCGCGACCCGGACGCCGCGCAGATCGCCGAGATCGCGCTGCTGGCCGCAGAGGAAGTGCGCCGCTTCGGCATCACGCCCAGCGTGGCGCTGCTGTCGCATTCCAATTTCGGCGGCTCCGACGCGCCCTCGGCCCTCAAGATGCGCGACGCGCTGGCCCTGGTCCAGGCGCAGGACCCGGAGCTCGCCATCGAGGGCGAAATGCGCGGCGACGCGGCCCTGTCCAAGCCCATCCTTGACCGCGAGTTCCCCGACTCGGGCCTCACCGCCGAAGCCAATGTGCTGGTCATGCCCAACGTGGACGCGGCCAACATCTCCTACAACCTGCTGCGCGTGGCGGCCGGCAGCGGCATCACGGTGGGCGGCATCCTGCTGGGCGCCGCGCGTGCCGTGCACATCCTCACCCCTTCGTCCACCGTTCGGCGTATCGTGAACATGACGGCGCTGGCCGTTGTGGACGCCCACTCCCACCGCGCAGCCTGACACTACCCAAGGAGACCCGCATGGACCACCCAACGGTTTCGCAACCCTTCTACAAGAGCCTGTACTTCCAGGTCATCACCGCCATCGTGATCGGCGTGCTGCTCGGGCATTTCTGGCCAGAGACCGGCGCGGCCATGANACCGGGTTCTCCCTAGGATCACCCCTGTCCGTCAGACACCGCCCACAGCGGCATGGACCACCCAACGGTTTCGCAACCCTTCTACAAGAGCCTGTACTTCCAGGTCATCACCGCCATCGTGATCGGCGTGCTGCTCGGGCATTTCTGGCCAGAGACCGGCGCGGCCATGAAGCCGCTGGGCGACGGCTTCATCAAGCTGATCAAGATGATCATCGCGCCCATCATCTTCTGCACCGTGGTGGTCGGCATCGCCGGCATGGAGGACATGAAGAAGGTCGGCAAGACCGGCGGCCTGGCGCTGCTGTACTTCGAGATCGTCTCCACCATCGCGCTCATCGTGGGCCTGGTCATCATCAACATCGTCAAGCCCGGTGTGGGCATGAACGTGGACGTGAGCCAGCTGGACGCCAACTCGGTCGCCGCCTACACCAAGCCGGGCCAGATGCAGGGCACGGTGGACTTTCTGCTGCACGTGATCCCCAACACCGTGGTCGATGCCTTCGCCAAGGGCGAGATCCTGCAGGTGCTGCTGTTTGCCGTGATGTTCGGCTTCGCGCTGCACAAGTTTGGCGGGCGCGGCACGCTGGTGTTCGACTTCATCGAGAAGTTCTCGCACGTGCTGTTCGTGATCGTGGGCTACATCATGAAGGTCGCGCCCATCGG
>NZ_LMMV01000021.1 GCF_001422405.1 Pseudorhodoferax sp. Leaf267 | reverse complement strand
TGCGTAATTGAGCCGTCAGCGCCGAACGCCCTGCTGAATCCGCACTCTCACCGAGGTGAGACGAGCTGCGGCGTCGGGTATTTCAGCAGCCTGCTAAGCTACACGTGCCAACAATGTAGCGTACGCGCGCAAACCCTTGGCACACGGAGCATGCTATTAGTTCCGGCGTCCGCCTGCAGGACACAGCCTAACTCTGACATGATTCAGCATGGCGCTGAACATTTCTGCTTGACCATGGACCGAACCATGCAAAGCGTTGAGCGCTCTCACCCGATTAGCGCACCACGACTTCAACGCGCCGATTGCGGGGTTCGTTCACGCCATTCGCGGTGGGCACGAGCAGGTTGGTTTCGCCGTGCGAGCTGATCTCCACGGACAAGGCGTTGGTGAGGTAGGGCTTGAGAATGCGCGCGACGTGGTCCGCCCGCCCCTGAGCCAGTTGAACATTGCGCCGCGCCTCGCCGGCTGTGTCCGTGTGGCCGGTGATCGAGACGTCGGGTGCCTGCCGGCGCTGCAGCTCTTCTTGCACCTGTTGAAGCAGGGATTCCGAGCCTTTTGTGATCTTGGAGTCGCTGGTGTCGAAATGGAAGATGAAGGTGCGAGGTAGCAGCGGCTGCGCGTCTATGGCCGCCTGCGCGTCCCGGCGCAGCACGACAGGATCGACCAAGTAAGGCGTAAGTGGCCCGTGCAGCAACGTTGCCTGTTGCGCCTGACGAAGTTCCACAGTTCCTTGGGCGCTGGTGTAAAGCACACGGCCAACGCTGCCATCTGCCTCTTCAAGCAGAACCAAGTAAGAAGACGGTCTGGGTGGCGCTGGTGGCGGTGCCGAGCACCCGCCCAGCACGATGCAACACGCGCACGATGCCCAGAACAGGCGAGGTCTTTCCGACGGCCTCATTCCTGCACAACCACGACGAACCGAGTGCCCCGTACGCCAATGATGCCACTTGGCGTTTTGATCTCGACTGCCTGCGGGTTCAACTTGGCGATCGTGCCGGAGAGGTAGTGCAGAGTACCCTGGGCGATGCGAACGCCAAGCTTCAGCAGCCCTTGCGTCGGCTCGAACGCGTAGTCTTCCAGCGTGAAGGTCGTTGCGGGTCCGAAAGACAAAACGGTGTTGTCCTTCATGACCGCCCCAAGGCTCCCATCACCGCCTGTGCGAATCACATCACCGGCGCTAAGCGCCATGCCAGGCATGGCCGCGGCGGTGCTTGTTCCGGACGTCACGGTCGCCTGCCCCATCACGTTCTTGATGTAGCCAGCAGGCGCGGCCTGGGCTGCGCCTGCCATCACTGCAGCCAAAACGGAAAAGACCAGCCAACATCGCATGTTCACATTCTCCGCAAATGTCAGTAACCATTGGTTCGAAAAAAGAAGGATAGCGGCAATTTCGCGACCGCGGTGTACCGGCGCACTTGTCTGCCGGAATGTGCCAGTAAATCGATCAAAACTTCACAGCGAGCAGGCTATTTATGCAACCGTGCAACACATGCTGCGTGCTGGGGGGCGGCCAGCCAGGCAGGAGGCAACTTCCCAAGGGGGCTCTAAAGGCGTGAGGGTGATGCCCATCGAATTGCGCGCAGTGCACTTGGCTGACCAGGGCAGAGGTGCGCTGCTCGGTCAGCTGGCTACCTACGCGCAGGAATTCACTCGGCACGGCGACCAGCGCGGTCATAACGCAGGATGCAGGTCACGAACGCGACTCACGTCCTCGAGCAGCGAGGCGACGTGCAAGATGGTCGACTCCGCCAGCCAACTGCCCGCCAACTGCACGTTGATAGGCATGCCCTCTTTGCTCGTACCGAATCGCATCGAGATGCCTGGCAGTGCCGTGACGTTCAGGGGGACGGTCGCGCCCTGTAGGAAGGTCGCATCGACCTTCTGCCCGTCGATCACGAACTCGGTGACACCGTGCTTGTGGGTGGGAATCGGAAGGATGTGCGTAAGCAAGACGTCGAAGCTCTTGAAATACTCAGCGTAGCCGTCACGGATGCGCTCCGCACCGTGTTCGGCGTCGATGAAGGCCTTCATCGAGGTATCGGGCAGACTCAGCATGGTCTTGGCCATCTTGTAGATTTCGTCGTCATTGCGGCCGGCCGTGGCCTCCGCGAACGCAGCCTTCATTTCCATCACGTGGAGACGGTTGCCAGTGGGATCGTCGCCTGTGTTTCCCTCATTCGATGGATGCGCACCTGTACCGAAGCTGCCAAACTCACCCGTCCTGCCAGAGTGGGCGTGAATCATCCGGGTTGCCCTTGATTCAGAAGCCGACCAATGACGCCCGCCGCAAGCTCGCCCACCCTGCCATGCCAAGACTAACCCTTGAAATCGTGGGCCGAGGGACTCGCGCTCGAGACGACTCCGCAGGGCGCGTTGAATACGAACCCATGGTTTTGCCCGGGCTGCCCGGTCTCCGTTCTCCGCCCGTGCGCGGGCTGGAACGCGGGTGATCTACGATCGGCACAGCGCACCTGGAAACTTGCATGCTCGGCGAGGCTGACAATGTTCTACGGTGACGAACGCTCCCACCCCTGATAGAACCTACGAAATCCTCGCCGGCATCCTGGAGCTGCGCGGACCAGCGGCGGGGCTGGCCTATCTGAACGATGGCGTCCCCCATCGGTACACGGCGATTTATCGTTTGGACTGCGGAAACCTGCGCAGCGTCCATCTGCATGACAAGCGAGGGGAAATCATGCAGAGCTTTCTTGCGGAGGTGCCGCTCGGCGACAGCTTCTGCCAGTTCGTGCTGCGCGATGGGATTTCGCGCTGACGATTCCGCCTTGGACGCGCGCCTCGATGGTCATCCTTACTAGGGAAGGATGGTCAGCTATCACGGAGTTCCGTTGTTGCGCGACGACTGCGGGCTTTGGGGCACGATGTGCCATTTCGACACCAAGGACATGCCGCTGTCCGATGAGATGTTCGACCTCAAGCACCGCGCCGCGCGCTTGATGCCAAGATTCTTGACGATGGTGGTCTAGACGGCGCTGGCGGTCGCCTGCGAGTGTTCCTGCTATGCCTCGCACACAGCAATCCGAGCAGGTGCCGTCCGGTCAGTTCAGCAGCCGGATGGCCGCCCCAAGCGACTGCCGCTTTTTCCAGTAGCCCCGCCACGGGTCCTCCTGCTGAAAGCTCAGGTATTCGCGGGCCGTGGCGATCGTCCATTGCGCGCCGCCTTTGAGTTCGGGCAGTTGTTCCCAAGCCACTGGCATCGAGACGCCCAGGCCCGGCCGCGAGCGTGCCGAGAAGGCGCAGGCCGTCGTCTGCCCATGCCCGTTGCGCAGGTAGTCGATGAAGATCTTGCCGATGCGGTTGCTGCCGCCCATCACGGCGACGAACTTTGAAGGGATGACCTTGGCCATGTGGCGCACGACGGCTTGCGAGAACGCCTTGACGGCGGTGTAGTCCAGCCTGGGCGTCAGCGGGACGACCACGTGCAGGCCCTTCCCGCCGCTGGTCTTGAGCCAACTCTCCAGACCGAGCTCGGTCAGCAACGCGCGGGTCAGGATCGCCGCTTCCTGCAGCATCGGCCAGGTCACCCCGTCGCCGGGATCGAGGTCCAGAATAAACCGGTCAGGCTGGTCGATGCGCTTTGCGACGGAGTTCCAGGTGTGGAACTCGACCACGTTCATCTGCGCCGCCATGACCAGCGACTCTGCGGAGTCGACGGCCAGCAACGCCGCATGGCCTGGCCATAGCGCCGCGTCCAACTCCTGCATGCCAGGCATCTTGGTGTCCGGGTGCTTCTGATAAAACAGCTCTCCCGTGATGCCAGTCGGCGCACGCACCAGCGAAGCTGGCCGGTTCTTGAGATGGGGGAGCATCCACTCGGCGATGCTGCCGTAGTAGCGCACCAGGTCGATCTTGCGCAGCCCCGTGGAGGGGTCGATCACCCGCTCGGGATGGCTGATCTTGACCGTGCTGGTCGCGGTCTTGGCGGGGATTGATCGGGCGGGGGCAGCGCCCTGCGACGTCTTGGCACGCTCGCGCACGATGTGGCCCGCTGGCTTGTCGGTGCGGATGCCGCGGAATACGGCATGCCGCACGCGCCGGTCGGGCGTCCACTCCGCGAACGCGACTTCGACCACAGTGACCGGCTTTACCCAGCGCTCGGTGCCTGCCGCGCGCTTGGACCATCGGCCCGGCTTAGTGTCGGTCGGGTCGACAGCCGGCGTGGCGACTTCGATCTTCGTGAGCAGGTCGTGCAATTGACGGCCCGTGGACGCTCCCCACCCTGTGCCGACCGACCCAGCAAAACGGAACGCACCATCTTCGTGGTATCCAAGGAGCAGTCCACCGACCTCCTTGGCGTTGCCTGACCGGTTGGTGAAGCCGACCACCACAAACTCCTGGCGGTGCTGGCACTTGAGCTTCATCCAGGCTTCGGTGCGACCAGATGCATAGGGCGCGTCTGCGCGTTTGACCATGACGCCTTCCAGGCCCATCTGGCATGCGGCACTGAGCAGCGTGGCGGGCAGGGCGTCGAAGGATTGGCTGAAGCGCACAAGTTCGTTGTCGCGCGCGCTGAAGATCTGCTGCAGCAAGGCCCTGCGGTTGGCCAGCGGCACAGCGCGCAAGTCCATGCCGCCGGAGAAGGGCAGGTCGAATGCGAACATCACGATGTCGGCCGTGCGCGCGTTGTCGATGGCGTTCTGCAAGCGGTTAAAGTCCGGCACACCGGCGTCATTCAGCACCACGATCTCCGTGTCCAGCCACGCCCGGTCCAGGCCGAGCGTGCCGACCGCGTCGGCAAGCGGCTGGAGCTTGGCTGTCCAGTCGTGGCCATTGCGCGTGAACAGCCGCACGCCACCGCGGTCGATACGCGCCAGCAGGCGGTAGCCATCGAACTTGGTTTCGATGATCCAGTCGCCGGGAGGCACCGAGGAGACCAGCGTCGCCAGTTGCGGCGCCAGTTTGGCTGGCAAGGGCGCCTTGACGGCTCCCTCCAGCAAGGCGGCCGTGGCCGTTGGGACCGCGCGCCGAGGGCGCGCGGCCTCGCGAGGCTCGCGGTCTTCGATCAGGCCGAGGGGTCGGTCAACCACGCTGTCGGGCAAGGCCGTGATGACGTCGTACTCGGTACTGGGGCGCGCCCAGGCGTCGCCGCGCTTCTTGAACAGAAGCCACTGGTCCTGCTTCTTTTGGCCGGGTTTCGAGATGCGCACCAGTTCCCATAGACCGGCCAGCTTCTGGCCGTGCAGCTTGAACAGGATCTTCCCGTTGGCCAGTCCCTCGCGTGGATTGCCGACCGGCTCCCAGGTGCCGCGGTCCCAGATGAGCACAGTACCGCCGCCGTACTCCTTTTTGGGAATGGTGCCCTCGAACGTGTTGTAGCTGACTGGGTGGTCCTCCACATGGATCGCCATCTGCTGCACGGCAGGGTCGTAGGAGGGGCCCTTGGGCACGGCCCAGCTGAGCATCACGCCGTCCAGTTCCAGCCGGAAGTCGTAGTGAAGTCGAGATGCCCAGTGCTTCTGGATGACGAACTGCAATGGTCCGGCGGATGCAGCCCCTTTGGCGGCACGCTTGGCTGCGACGACGCCGGCAGGCTCAGCCGTCTTGCTGAAGTTGCGCTTGGCGTTGTAGCGGGACAGGGGGGCGTCGCTGGACTGCACAGCGGGTGCGACGCCAGCGGGCGCGGCGATCGAGGATCTACGGGCGCTGGCGGCTGGCCGCTTGCGCGGTGTCTTGGCCGGCTGGATCTCGGCCCATACGGGCGCGTGGTCGCTGGCGTTGTCATGCGCTCGCTCGTCGCGATCGACACCCGCATCGATCAACGCGAGCGGCTTGCTCACCAGGATGTGGTCGATGCGCAGACCAGCGTTGCGCTCCCAGCGTTTGCGCCGGTAGTCCCAGAAGGTGAACTGCTGCGCTTGCGGATGGGTGTGGGCCAGCGCATCAGTCCAGCCCTGCGCCAGGATGGCCGCGTACGCCTCGCGCGGCTCAGGCTGGAGCAGGGCGTTGTCGCGCCATGTGTCTGGCTTGTAGATGTCGGCATCCGTGGGCACGACGTTCCAGTCGCCGGCCAGTACCACAGGATTGCCGGACGCCCAGAGCTCCGCGGCCCGCACTCGCATGCGCTCGAACCAGCGCAGCTTGTAGTCGAACTTGGGGCCTGGCTGCGGATTGCCGTTGGGCAGGTAAAGGCAGGCGTACAGCACCCCATGGATGGCTGCCTCGATGTAGCGCGCTTCCTTGTCCTTTGGGTCGCCGGGCAGGGCCGTGATCACGGGAACCGGCTCGTGCCCCCGGCTGAGCAGAGCGACGCCATTCCATGCGCGCTGACCCGCCACGACCGACTGGTAACCGGCTTCTCGCAGCGCCTCGGCTGGAAATTGTGCGGTGGGTGTCTTCAGCTCTTGCAGGGCCACCACGTCGGGCTGGGTGCGCTCCAACCAATCAAGGAGCCGATCGAGCCGCTTGACGACGTTGTTGATGTTCCAGGTGGCAACCCGCACGACGTCAGCTGTTCTGACCCTTCAAGTGCGTCTCTACCGCCTTGGCATCATTGCCAACTGCCGCAACCGCCGACTTCAGTTGCTCTGGCGTCACGCCGAATTTCTTGGACCAGTCGCGCACTTCGTAGTCATCGCTGAGGCTGATGCGGGTGCGGTCCTGACCGCCGGTCTGGGTCTTGTCATCGGACATGGTGTGCTCCTGTGTGGGCTTCGATTGGGAATGGCGCGGATTGCCGCGCGGTCGTCACGCTGCCTTCTTCTGCGGTGCGGTCTTCTTGGCTGCGGCCTTCTTGGCCGGGGCCTTCTTCGCTGCCGCCTTGGCGGGCGCTTTGCTGTCGGACTTAGCCCCGCCCTTGAGGCTGCGTTGCAGCAGCGCCGTCAAGTCGATCACGTTTGCGCTCTCCGGTGCTTCCTCCTCCGGCTGGATCACGGTCTCGGTCTTGCCAGCCTTGACCTTTTTGTCCACGAGCTTCATGACCTGGTGCCGAAACTCATCCTTGAAATCCTCCGGGTCCCATTTGCCGGACATCTCCGAGATCAGTTGCTTGGCCATCTTGAGCTCGGCAGCGCTGATGCTCTTGCGGCCGGCCGCGGGCAGATCCAAGCTGTCCAATGTCTTGACCTCATCACCCCATCGCAGCAGGTTCAGAACCAGCGCGGCACCGGACGGAACCAGCACCGCAAGATGTTGCTTGGTTGCGATGACGACTTTGGCCAGCGCAATCTTGCCGGTGTCGGCAAGGGCCTCGCGGAGCAGGGCATAGACCTTGTCGGCCTTGTTGATCGGCGCGACGTAGTAGGGGCGTTCCAGAAAGATGAACGGCAGCTCCGCCGCATCGATGAAGCGCTCGATCTCGATCGTCTGCGTCGTCTTCGGGAACACCGCCTCGATCTCGTCGGGGCTGATGATGACGTACTTGCCGTCGTCGTACTGCACACCCTTGACGATGTTTTCCTTGGTGATTTCCTTGCCGGTTTTCTTGTTGATGCGCTTGTAGCCGACTGGGTCCATGCTCCGCTTGTCGAGCCAGTCAAAGTCGACGCCCTGTTCGGTGGCTGCAGTGTGCAGCCCCACGGGAATGTGGACGAGACCGAACGTGATGGCACCCTTCCAAAGAGTGCGACTGCCAGTGGCCATGCTGAACTTTCGAAGGCGCGGGAAGGCCGCGACGCGATAGTCCAGTGCCCTGCCAGCTCGGTCTGTAGGCCATTGCGGGCGCTGGGCGTAGGCGCCTGATCGGTACGGAGCAAAACGCACGCAGATCGGCTAGCCTAGGGCATGAGCAGCACCCTTCGACCCATCGCCGTGCACGTGGAAGAGCCCAAGCCGAAGCAGTTTCGGTGGGTGCTGCTTGAGCGGGCGGGCGCGAGGTGGTCCGACATCGAGAAGTCGAACAGGCCTGTCCGCTCGTACCAGCGGGCGATGGCCGATGGCCTGTTGGCCCTGCAGGCCATGGTGGACGATCTGGACGTGGGGCCGCGCCGGGCTGAACCCACCGAGGAGTCACACGTAACCACTGAAGTAGCACAGCCGGCAGCCCTTGCAGGGGCAAGCGCCCCGAAAAGGTACTTCGGGTTCGGGCCGGCACGTTGAATCGTGCCGTTGGGTCCTGCGGGGCGTTGCCTGGGACCACTTTCACTTTGCACGAGGCAGGCCTTGCAGAAGGCAAGAAGATCGTCGAGCTCCGTGGACTTGTCGAACACCCTGTGGGCACCAAGTTTTAAACATTGCTCCCGCGTGGGAGCCGTAGCGCAGTTCCACAGGACAGCGACAAGTTGCTGCGACGGGGCAAGCGAGGGCATTTGAGAACGCCTATGCCCGAGCCTCGCGATCATGGCCGAAAGACAGCTCGCTTATAGTTTGTTCGATGCATTCGACTGCAACCCGAGATGCGCTTTTGCGCTGCCGCGCCATCGTCTCTGACGCAGACGTGACTGACGAGCTGCGGGTGCTGGCGCGCAACCTCTTGGATCACCTGCTGGAAATGCACGACGCGCAGCGCATGCGGGTCCCTGTTCTCCTTCTTGCGCTGGACTCGTTGGAGCTCGTGCCAGGACTGGAAGATCAGGTTTCAGCGCTTCGCGCCGTCGCTCTACGCGAACATGCCGATTGATGCGTCTCTGGATTGCAGCCCGGCCTCTTCGAAGGCACTGATCGGCTGTCATCGGGACCCTGCTTTCCCTATGGCACAAGCCACTTGCGAGGTCATTTCCAATCGGTGCTGCAAAAGGTGGACAGTCGGTCCTGAGCTGAACGGCTTTGACGGCTTCGCCCATCGGAATTCGACCACGTCAGGACGGTCGACTCCTTGTCGCTCAGCGGAGTCGAGGCACACATCCTGAGCCGCCCTAGATGCTCATAGCCAACTGCGCGCGCTTGACGGGTAGGGCGTCATGTCCCAGACGTCGAGGCGGTCATGTCGCAGGGCCTTGCCGTTTGGCGTCAAGTCCAAAGCCATGCTCAAGCCTGCGGCCATGCGCTTTGCAGCATCGGACTTAGGCCCTGTCGCTCGTACCGGCTCCGCGGAACCAAGGTGATGGTGTTGCATGCGTCCATGTTGGCGTCACAGTTTTGCGCTCCCGTCGGTGCACTGAAGGCAACGTCAGAGCGCGCCGCATCGGAGCGGGGTTATCGCAACGCTACGATGACCACGAGGGGTTCGCCCGAAGGCCACTAGTATTCGTCCGGCCAAGTTATCTGTACGCCGGAGGCGTCAGCGTTCAGACCATGGGCTGCCAGCGGTAAGGCCGCAGATCCCTCATCGCCGAAGTCGGCAGTCGGCAGTCGTTCCAACGCCTCCTTTGGATACGATAGAGTTCCAGCCCGTTGAGCCGAGCCGTGCAGCAGGCTCATGATGACCGCAGTTCTCTTGCCCGCGCGTGCGGCCAATCGGTCGCCAGGCCGTGGCAGCATGTTCAATAAGAATGCGGCTTCCTGTGCCCCTTTTCCATGCATCTACTCGCGGGCGCTTAGCAACCCCGAGACTGTGGCCCCTCCTCTATAAAGCAGGCATCTGAGTGCCAGCGCGCACGCGGCGCAGCTCCGAGGAGAGGCACCGCACCCGCGCACGGTCAACAGCGACTGGCTCAACCGCATCCGGATGCGACGAAGCCTTGTTGCTGTCGGAGGGCGCTGTTCGCTGGTCACGTGTCTCGACGCGGTAAGAGTCGGCGCCACAAATCAACAGCGCTTCGGCAAGTCTCGCCCTCAACATCCAAACGTTCATCGTCGAACCTGCCATCCACTCGGACGCGTAGCGGCTCGTGTTGATCAGACCATCGGCGGTGGCGGCGATTCGGATTTGCTTCATGGTGGCATGAGGTTATCTACGAGGGCCGTGTTGAGAACGGCAATATTCACACACATGGTGGCGACACATGACCAGGTGAATGCCTCCAAAACTGTGAACCACGTCAAGCCTGCCGTCTGTGCTTGCGCTTCCGCAGTGCTGCCATCCCGGCGAAAGCCATGCCGAACAAGGCGATGGATGCCGGCTCAGGAACCTCGATCGCTTGACTCGTGATGACCAAGTTAAAGTTCACCGCTGTGTTCTTGAATTCCTCGGTCGTGAACCCAAAAC
This sequence comes from Pseudorhodoferax sp. Leaf267, assembly GCF_001422405.1. Lineage (GTDB taxonomy): Bacteria > Pseudomonadota > Gammaproteobacteria > Burkholderiales > Burkholderiaceae_C > Pseudorhodoferax. The sequence continues at coordinate 594,864 of NZ_LMMV01000021.1, read as the reverse complement.
AGCCTGCAGTGGCGCTGGCAGCTGCGCAGACATTGGGGCTCAGTGCGGTCAGCGTGGGCGCGGCGAAGAAGCTCACAAAGTACCGGAAGCCCTCGAACTCAAAGCTCTCGTTCAGCGCACCTGCCAACACAAAGATGTCATCACAACCGCGAACCGAAGTCGTCACGGCGCAAGTGCCTGGCTGGTTTGGCGTTTCCGCGAAGTTGATGGTGTAGCTGGTGGCGTATGAACCGTACGCTGCCCCCGAGCCGGTCGGACGCAGGCTCAACGTGGCATCGATTTGCGTGCTGCGCAGGGACACGCTGTTCGAGCCCAAGGCGCCGCTGTTGACGTGCGTGTAGGTATTCGCCAGCTGCGACGCCCCGTCCGTGGTCAGCGTGCCCGTGCTCGGCGTGCTCGAGATCTTCAGCGCGCTGCGGTTGACGTCGACGCTGCCTCCAACGACGCCCCACGAGATCTCCATCGGGCCGGCGAGGCCGTTGCTGCTTGCGCGACCACCGTTGAAATAGGTTTGTGCGGGATCAAAAGCGCTGTTGACGATGTAGTCCCACTGCGTCACGGGCGCAGCCGAAACGTTGGAAAGAGCCAATGCGACGGAAGCAGCGATCAGGACGCGGGAAAATTTGAATGGCATGCGAGGTTTTGAGATGTGCTAGCGGACAAGCGCTACCGACTTGATAAAGCATTGAGCACAGACCATGCCGTTACAAAAATGTTGCTATGAATCAATGCTGTTATGCGTTTCTTCCTGCGCCTGTTACCAAAACTGACAAACCGACCGACGCCAGACAACGCCTACGTCCGTAGGCGAAGAACTACCTGCAGCGTGTCGCTCGTTCGATGACCCGCGTGATGCGGGCTCCCGGCGGCAGCCGCTACGCGGAATGTTCAAGCTGAAGCGGATCCCGGAAAGGTAGCAGCGGGAACCACCACGACATGCGACACAAGGCCGGGGGACGACATGCAATGACGCACGTGGGGGGCCTTGCCGAGGCATGCCTGCACGCGAGCAGGGTGCCGGAAAGCAGGATGTTGGTGCTTTGCTAGCAGGCGTTCCCTATGGCCCGCATATGGACACACATGGTGTGCGTCCGTTCCAGTTCGGGACTGCGACACTGCCATCCGAGGCCAGACAAGTGCAGGTGTGGCGGACCGACCGGCCTGTATCGACGAGTGTCAACACTTTTCAATGCCTGAGAACTCTTGATCGATCGCGCCTTCAGCGCGTCATCCCGCGCGTCTGCGCGCTGCGCGCAGTAATTTTTCTTCTTCCTTGACCTTTGTGTCGGCCATCACGCGCAGCAGGGTGATGGCCCCCAACAGGACCAGTCTTGGGAGCGCCTCGGCACTTGCGGCCACCAAGCGCTGGCGCAGATCCGACGGCTGCAACAGCGTCGACGCGGTCGGGGTTTGCCCGGAGGACTGATCTGTGCCGACCGTGCTCTTGGTCGGGATCTCTGCCGGCTGCGCTGCGCGCTTGCTTTGCGCCGACCCGTGGCTCTGGGCGTAAACCTTGGTGAACTCTGCACCCAGCAAGAAAATCTGTGCGGCGTAGTAGACCCACGCCAGCAGGATCACCAAGGCGCCAGCGCCTGCGAAGGACTCGGACAAGCCACTTTTGCCCAGGTACATGCCGATGCCGAACTTGCCGGCCTCGAACAGCGCAGCAGTCACGACCGCACCAACCCAGACGTCGCGCCAGGCGACTTTGGCCGTAGGCATGAGCTTGAAAATCATCGCAAAGAGCAGCGTCATCACGGCGAGAGACACCACGGTGTTCAAGATTTGCAGTACGGCCTCCTGACCGGGCAACAAGCCGCCCAGGTAGCTCCCGAATGCCGCAAGACCGGCGCTGACGGCCAGCGACACCATCAGCAGGAAGGCCAACCCGAGGATCAAGCCCATGGAGAACAGACGGGCCCGCAGGATGCCCCACACCCCGCTGGGCTTCTGGGATTCGGGCACATGCCAGATCCGATCGAGGGCGCTCTGCAGTTCGGCGAACACGCTGGTGGCGCCGACGAGGAGAACGACCACGCTCAAGGCGCTGGCCCACCAGCCGTTGTCGCTGAGGCTGGCGCTCTCGATCATGCCTTCGATGGCCTGTGCCGTGTCCGGTCCCATCAAAGTGGAGAGCTGGCTGGAGATTTGGCCACGAACGGCCTCAGCGCCGAACGCGAACCCGGCGATGGCGATCACCAAGACCAGCAAGGGCGCCAGCGAGAACATCGTGTAGTACGAAATCGCCGCGCCCATGCTGGGCGCGAAATCGTCTGACCATGCGTTGACGGTCTTCTTGCAGACATCCAACCATTGCGACATCTTCATGGCGGCACTCCTCATCGAATGCGCCGATTGGGCATCGGGGAGCTCTGGGCGGGTCGAGGCCTACGGCGCAAGACCGTGTCAGCCACCACCTGCATGCACGACCATCGGTAGCCGAAAAGGTCAGCGGTGTGGGTGCTCGGTTGAGCGCACCGCGTTGGCGTGCAAGAGGAGAGTTGACCCAGCGTCCTGTCGGGCAGCACTACGCCGATATGTCAGGAGCGAGGCCCAAGCGTTGGCGGTCTTCCCAACGACGTTCGTTGGCGAAGTAGCGATCACAAGCTGCGCTGGTGGTCGGGCGGTTGCGCTAACCAACCGCGAACCGTACATGGCGGCCATTGGAACCCGCCACCACGCCGTTCATCGCGCCAGCGATGCATCGAAGGCCTCGGCAAGGGCGATGCTGTTCCCGTCGGGATCCTTGACCATCACCGTTCGGACGCGCTCGCTGTTGGTCCGGTTGCCGACATCCACGCCCATCTCCTCCAACGTGCGGACATGTGCGTCGATGTCGCTGACCGCGAGCGTGAAGGAGCAGTGGCCGGCGCGCTCTGCGCCCAGGTAGACCTGGAGTCCGCCGCCGCGAGGGAACGTCCATTCCTCGACTTCAGGCATCGGCCGATTGCCGCGTGCCCCAAGCAGCTTTGCGTACCAAGCTGCCGACTTGTCGAGGTCTTTGACCGCGACGCTCGCCCACGCGTTCTCGATTGCCATGCTGGTCTCCTTTGGGTGGAACAGGGGTCTTCGACATATTCATTGGGCGACCGCGGAATCCATCGCGGCGCCGTCGCTGCGTGGTCTGTTCACGTGTGCCTCTCTCGATCGAGAAGGCACTGAACAATGGGGCTGCGTGCTGCACGCGCAATGGCTGAAGCGCGGTCGCCATCATGGTGACACGTGGCAGCAGCTGTACTGCAGCTGCTCCTGGAAATCTGGACGTCCCCCCGGGGTCAGGTCGAACAGGTTCCAGAACGTGTCGAGGGTGCCGGTCGCGCGGTGGTCCTGGCCCGGCTCGGACGGTGCATCGACCATCTCCGAGCTCCAGGCCAAGCGCACCGTGCCATCGGCATGGCGCTGGAACGCCAGCATCATCGGCTTTTGCTGTCCGTCCTCGCCGATCGCGCCGTGGTCGGCCTTGAAGCGCGTGCCCATCGACGACACCAGTTCGAGATGACGCCAGCCGCGGTCTCGGGCGGTCTTCGCCAGGTTCTCCGGGGTTGTGTCGGCAGCGACGACGAAGCGCCCGCCAGCAGCAGCAAATGCCTTGGCAGCTGGATCAAGTTGATCCAGCAGCGTGGTGCACGAAGGGCAGGGCTGCTCATCACGCGGCAATGCGGACGTCTCACCCTCGGCGGCGACATCGCGCGTGTCCTGTCGATGGCGTGGGTACATGTAGCAGTAGATCAGCATTGCGTTGCTCTCGCCGAACAGCGTCGATAGCCGGACCGTCTCGCCGGACCCGGACCGCTGTAGTACGTAGTCTTCGGGCACCGGCGGCCCGGGCGGCAGGCGACGCCGCTCTTCGGCGACGGCTTCGGTCTGTCTGCGCAGCGCGATCTCGCTGTCGAGCAGGCGGTCGCGGGCCCTGCGGTATTCAGCGCTCTCGCGCGCGGCGGTGGCGGTGTTCATGGTGACTCCTTGGGGACGGCGTCAAGGCGCATGTCGGCAGAGGAATGCGCTTGCATTTCGGTCCGCTGGTCGGCTTCGGCCTGGCGATGGCCAGGCCGATCGAACATCGTGCGCTGCCAGACTGCGAGCGACGGATAGGCGTCCAGCAGGTCCAAGCGGACCGCCAGCTCCAGCACCGAGGCCATGAGCAAGTCGGCGACGGTGAAGTCGTCGCCCACAAACCAAGGTCGGTCACCGAGCGCGCGTGCCAGATCACCCAGGCGCTCGTGCGCCGCCGCGACGACAACGGGCCGTCTGCGTTGGCGGACGACGTCATCGTCTGTCAGGCACTCCACCTCGGCCACGGCAAAGAGCGATGGCTCGACCGTGTTCAATGCCGCGAACGACCATTGCAGCGCCTGCAGGCGCTCGGGCGTTCTGTCAGCCGCGATGCAGCGCTCGGCGCGCGATGCCACATAGATCACGATGGCTCCGCTCTCGAACAGGGGCGGCTGGCCATCCTCCTCCAGCACGGGCAGTTGGCCGAACGGCTGCTTGGCACGGTGCGCGGCCGACTTCAAGCCGGGCGCGTCGAGCAGCACGACACGGTAAGGCCAGCCGACCTCGTTCAGGATCCAGCGCACCCGCATGTCGCGCACCATGCCCTCCGGAAATGGTGGCGCCCACTTCATGCCCGTGACCGTGATCACCGCAGCCGCTCCGCCTTGCGTTGCAGCTTGTCGAGCGCACCGTTCCATCCCTGCTCGTGGCTCTCGCGTGCGGCATCGTCCTTCAGTCGTGCATGGACGAAAGTGAGCTCCGTGCGACCTGCGTCGATTGCCTTGAAGGTCGCCTCGACACGCGATGCCGGTCCTGCCTCGTTCTCCCATGACCAACTCATGGCCAGCCGATGCGGCGGGTCGAACACCTCGAAGGTTCCGGAACAGCCGTGCTCGGTGCCGTCCAGCATGCGGAAGCGCACGTGGAAGCGGCCGCCCAGACGGGCATCCACCTCGGCCAACGTCACCGGCCCGTCGTCCGGCCCCCACCATAGGGCGATCTTGTCGGGCTCGACGAAGGCGGCGAACACTGCATCCGGCGGCGCCTCGATGATCCGCACGATGGTCAGACTGGTCATGAAGACTCCTTCGTGGGTGGGGACAGCACAGGCGACCTTGCGGTCGGGATCGTTTCCGCGAGACGGTCCAGGCGGCTCGTCCAGAACTTCTCAGTGCGTTCCAGCCAAGCCATCGCTTCCGCCATGGCAGCTGGCGCCAAAGTGACCATGACGGTGCGACCGGTCTTCTTGCGGCACACCAGGTGCGCGCGCTCCAACACGCCGAGGTGCTTGAGCACGGTGGGCAGCGCGATCGGCAGTGGCGCCGCCAGTTCGCTCACGGTGAGCGACCGCGAGTGCGCCAGGTGCTGCAGCATCGCCCGCCGCGACGGGTCTCCCAATGCGCGGTAGGTGGTGTCGAGCGGATCCGCTTGCATTACTTTACTCTACGGTAAAGTATTCCGCACCGCAAGTGGAGGTCGGCTCCTATCATCACCCTTGGTAGGCATAGGGCGATGCGAGCCTGATTGCGTCAGGCTGTGCGCACAGGGGCGCCACGCTGCCGTGCGATTGCGAGGTCACTTCAGAACAGCGCCTTCTGGGACGTCGTCAACGCCGCGAAGCTGTCGCCCAGGGGCTGCAGGATGGCGTCCGCGATCGGCTGCAGCTGCTTGGTCAGGTAGTGCTCGTAGTCGATGCGGGATGCCTGGGCTTCCAGCGGTTCGGGTCCACTGCGGGTCATCACATACCGGATCCAGCCGCCATGCTGGTACAGCCGCGGGCGGCCCAAGCTGGCGTTGTGCTCATCGGCGAGCCGCGCCGCGCGGACCTGCGGTGGGACGTTGGTGTGGTAGGCGTCGAGCCGGTGCCGCAGCCGCTTGCGGTACACCAGCAAATCGTCCATCCGCCCCGCCAACGTCGATTGCGCGTAGTCGCGCACATAGTCCCGGTACGGTTCGCCGCGGAAGATGCGCGACAGCAGGGCGTCCTGGAACTGGCGCGCCAGCGGGGTCCAGTCGCTGCGGGCCATCTCCAGGCCGCGGAACACCATCGCCTCGCGGCCGGCGGCATCGACGCTCAGGCCCGCATAGCGCTTCTTGCTGCCCACGTCCGAGCCGCGGATGGTGGGCATGAAGAACTTGGCGTAGTGGGTGTCGAATTCGATCTCCAGGAAGTTCTCCAGGTCGTGCTCCACGCGCAGCCGCTCGGTCCACCAGGCGTTGATGTCGCGGACCAGATCGGCCGCGACGGCATGCGCTTCCGCGTTGCTGTGCGGGCGCCGCAGCCAGACGAAGATGGAGTCGGTGTCGCCGTAGATGGCCTGGTAGCCGCGCCGCTCCACGAAGTCACGCGTCAGCTTCATCATCGCGTGGCCGCGCAGCGTGACGGCCGACACCAGCTGGGGGTTGAAGAAGCGGCATTCGGATGCGCCCAGCACGCCGGAGAAGGAATTCATCAGCAGCTTCAGGGCCTGCGACAGCGGCTCGTTCTTGGCTTGCTTGGCCGCGTCCCGCGCGTGCCACAACGTGGTCACGATGTCGGGCAGCGCGTGACGGTCGCGCGAGAACAGGGTGCCCTGCGGCCCCTCTACGAGACCCGTGGGGTCGGCCGCGGCCATGCCCTCGACCAGGCCCACCGGATCGACCAGGAAGGTGCGGATGATGGACGGGTACAGGCTTTTGTAGTCCAGCACCACGACGGAGTCGTAGAAGCCGGGCCGGGAGTCCATCACGTAGCCCCCGGGGTAGGCCTTGGCGGCGATGTCGCCGACGTTGGGCGCCACGTAGCCCAGCCGGTGCATGCGCGGCAGGTAGTGGTGGCTGAAGGCCGCGATGGAGCCGCCGAAGTGGTCGGCCTGCAGGCCCGTGGTCTGTGCCCGCTCGAGCACGAACTGCAGCAGCTTGGCCTTCTCGAAGATGCGTAGCACCAGCGCGCACTCGCGGATGTTATAGACCGCCAGGGCCGGTTGATCCTCGCGGTAGCGGCGCTCGATCTCGGCCATCTTGTCGTAGGCGTCGCCGATGTCCTTGCCTTCGCCCAGCAACTCTTGCGAGACGGCTTCGAGGCTGAAGGACGGGAAGCTCCACATCGCGGCGCGCAGCGCGTCGATGCCGTCGATGACCACCCGGCCGGGCATGGGGGCGAACAGGTAGCCCTGCTTGCCGGGATGGGTGCGCCACGCGATGGGCCGGCCCTCCCGGCCCAGCAACAGGGGCTTGCCGCAAGCGTCGGCCGTCTTTTGCAGCACGCGCAGGTCGAACTGGACCACGTTCCAGCCGACGATGACATCAGGGTCGTGGTCCGCGAACCAGGCGTTGAGCTGGTCGACCATGGCCAGGCGACTCGGGCAGTAGACCAGGCGGAAGTCGATCGGGCACGTCTCGGCGACCGGCGCCGCGCCCAGCATGAAGACCACGCGGTCGTCCGCGCTGTCCAGCGCGATGGAGTACAGGTCCTCGGTCGCGCTGGTCTCGATGTCCAGCGACACGAGCCGGACCGGCGGGCGGTAGTCCGGCGCAGGCTTGAGCCGGCCATCGACGATGGTCGAACCGTGGCGCACGCCACCTTCGACCACGACACTGGCCGTGATGAAGCGCTCCATCAGGTAGCGGTCGTGCGGGCGGATGTCGGCTTCGTAGAGCGGACTCTGCTGGGGTTGGAGCGCACGGGCCAGTCGGCCGAGGTCGCGGAACTGGCGGGCGTAGACGCCGACGACAGGTTCGTGGCTAAAGGTCTTCAGCGCCAGCTCGCGGAGTTCCAGGCCACGCGCGGCACGCAACGGGGCCTCGACCGCCGGGCGGTGGCGGGACGGCAGGAAGGCGACCGAAGTCAAGCCCGTCAGGACCAGCTTCCTGGGGCCTTGGTCGGTCGCGAGCCAATAGACGATCTCGGTGCCGTCCACCGTGTCGCGCCAATCGCGCGTGAGGATGAAGCCCTGAAGATCGGGGGCGTCCACGCGGGTGGAGGGAGGTGGAAGGTCGGACACGGGCGGCGGCGGAAGGGGGCCGATTGTGACGCCTGAGGAAGGTCAGGTGGAACCGCGGAGGACTTGCAGCGAATACTGATTGTTTGTACAGTAAAGCGGTTCCCGCACGGAGACTCCGATGTCACACCGCTACCGTTATCTGTTCCGTCCCACCCGGCCCGCGCCGGCCTTGCTGCGCCGGCTTTGGGCCTGGTTGTGAAGTCCAGGCCGTCCCGCTGACGCCTACGCCATCACGTAGCCACGATGAACGCGCCGCTGCTGCCTGACATCCTGCGCCGTGTGGAGCCCAGCCCGAAGCAGGACCTGTCGCTCGCGGCCGAGGGCGTGCAGCGTTATGTCTGGTAGAGCCAATGCGGCGCGATGCTCATCGAAGTCGTCGGCAAGCAGGTCTTCGTCAATGGTCAGCCGGTCGAGCCGTTCAGAGGCCCGAGATAAGCATCCACCGCGAAGAGTCTTCACGCGCCAGCGGACCGATCTGTGGACGCCCGTTCCACGCGCCCGCCGCCAGACTTGCGCTGCGTTCCGGGCACTGTTGGCCCCATGACGCGGGTATTGATTGAGCGGCTGTCGCACTCAGGGTCTGTCGCCGTTCGCTGGACCCCGTGTGACACATCGACCCCGGGCGCCGGTGCAACAGTCCCGATCGCTGTTCGACGGCGCGCCGGTTGGTCCTAGCGCGCGCGAACCCGCGCCAGCGCAGCAAGCGTCGCCAGCATGAGCGACAGCTCGACGCCGTAAGTCCACCAGGGTCGCGCCATTGCGTCCAGCGATCTGCCGATGCGGATGCCGTTGTGGAGCCAGGGCAAGAGGATGAGGCTGGACAGGAGTGCGGCCAGCGCGAACAGCGCGCCATCGAGGAAACGTGCCCCACCGAGCTTGAAGGCGGCCAGGGCCGCCACGAAGGCTGGCACGCCAAGGCCAAGTGCGCCCACCACCATCAGGTCCCACAGCATGCGGCCGACGTGCTGGCTTCCGATCGACTTGAACCAGCCAAGGTAGACCGACGGAGCCGCGAGGGCTGTTGAAAATCCGAGCGTCACGGTCGCAACGCATGCGAGTCCGAAGCCCATCGCGATGGGCCAGAACATTCCTTGCAGAACAGGGCGAATCATGCGTGTGAGCTTACCCGGTGCGCGTGGCAGCCTTCTGCGACCGCGGGTCCGCGCGTCGTTGCCGTCACCTTGCGAGGCGGCGAGGACCGCTTGTCACGTTGAACATCTGTTTGCAGCGCAGGGGCTCTTGCGTGTCCAGGAAATCCTGGCGAGGGGGAGGGTGAGCGATGGAGTTCGCCTGCCAACAGACCTGCGCGCGCGGCTTGCATCAGCGCTCACTTGAATGCGTCTGCAGATTGCGAAGCACGACGGTCTCCACGGGAAGGCATCTTCAGTAGCGGCGCGAACGCCGGCCGCTTCTACGCGCTGACCACCAGACGGTATCCGTCCGCGGTCCGGCGTCGGGCGATGCCCTCGAACACCATCGCGGCGGCGTCGGTACTGGCCAGGGCGTTGTGGACTTGCCGACCCAACGAAGTGCCGATGGTGCCCCAGCACGTGAGCGTCGCGCATGCGCCCCAGAGATCTGGCAGACGGCGGAACTCGTAGTAGCGCTGCCGCTCGCCGTGCTCCCAGCGGGCGTAGTCCGGGCAGTCTGGTGGTGGGCTGGCAGCATCCAAGGCTGGGGTTTCGCTCATGGGGTGGTGGTGGGGCGCGGTGGGCGGCGATGGTAACGGAGCCGATGGCTTGTTGGCAGCCGCTGGCGTGCCCGACCGTTCACGTGATCGCCGAGGAGCCGCGGGCGCGCGGGAGCCGTTGCGGACGGGGGCAATGGACCCAGCATGGGGCCTCGATCTGATGCCGCCAGGAGTCGTGATGACGCAGACCCGCCACCCCAGCCAGCCCACGCTGCCGATCCACCGCATCGTGCAGGGCAAGAACCCCCGCGACTATTTCGATCCTGACGAGATGGCCGAGCTGGAGCAGGGCATCCGCGCGGTCGGCGTGCTCGAACCCCTCGTCGTGCGGCCGGTCCTGGGCACGCCGGACTACGCCATCATCGCGGGCGAGCGCCGCTGGCGTGCCGCCCGCAACGTATTCGGCGACGACTACGCCGTGCCCGTCGTGATCAAGGAAGTCGGCGACGAGACGGCCGAGGCGATGGCGCTGATCGAGAATTACCACCGCGCCGCCATGTCGCCGGCCGAGGAAGCCCATGCGGCCCAGCGCCAACTGCTGCGCCAGCGCGGCGACAAGGCCGAGACGGCGCGCCTCATGGGCTGGTCGCTGGCGGTGCTGGAGCGGCGGCTGGGCTTGCTGGCCTGCTCGCCCGCCGTGCTGCAGGCACTGACGAGTCGCCGCATCCAGCTCGGCCATGCCGAACTGCTGGCCGGCGTGTTACCCGACAAGCAGGACGGCGTGCTCGCGGGCCTGCTGGCCCAACAGGTGCCGGTGGCGGTGCTCAAGGCGCAACTCGGCCGCTACGCACGGCGCCTTGCCGATGCCGTCTTCGACACCACCGGCTGCGCCGACTGCGCGCACAACTCGGCCCGGCAGGCCGGGCTGTTCGCGGAGTCGCTGGGCGAGGGCTACTGCCAGCATCCGCGGCACTACGAGGAACTCACGCAAGCGGCCGTACACGCGCGTGCGGAGACGCTACGCGAGGAGTTTCCGAACGTGCGGATCGTGGAGGCCAGCGAGGGCTTCGTGCCGCTACCCGTGGCGCCGGACGGCGCGCTCGGTGTCGGCGCACCGCAGTACACGGCCTGCCAAGGCTGCCAGTCGTTCGGCTCCGCGGTGTCGGCCATGGCGGGCAGCGTGGGTGAGGTCACGCGCTCGCTGTGCTTCGATGCCGCCTGCCACAGCCAGAAGGTGGCGGTGTGGCGCAAGGCGCAGCGCAGGTCGGCCAGCGGGGACCGCGCGGCCGACACCGCCAGCGCTCCCACGGCGCGATCTGCCAGAGCCGCAGGTACCAGGACCGTCACGAACCAGACGCCGCCGCGCGTGGTGGCATACCGGCTGGCCGCGTGGCGCCAGTGGGTGGCCCGGGCGTTGATGGCCCAACCCGTTCGCAACCAGCGCGTGCTGATCGCACTGGCCTGCTCCGGCCACGCTGGCGATGTGCGTGCCACCGAGTACGGCCAGGCCCTGCGCAAGACCGCACCGGACGCGGGCTGCAGCGCCGGCCGGGAACTGGCCGCGCATCTGGAAGAAGCCGACCGCCTCGATGCCGCGCATCTGGAGCGGTTGGTGCAGGCCGTCGCGGCGTCGGCCGCGTTCGGCGTCAGCGAACGCGACCTGCTGGCGCTGCTGCAGTACCTGGAGGTGGATGAGCGCAGGTACTTCCAGTGGGACGACAAGTTCCTCGCCCTGTTCACGATGAGCGAACTGGAAAGCCTCGCGGCCGAGGTCGGGCTTCGGCAGGCCATGGGCGTGCGCTTCAAGGCGGCACGCGCGGGCCGCAAGCCAGCCTTCATCGCGGCGTTGCTGGGCGTTGGCGGATTCGCGTACCAGGGGACGGTGCCGGCCGCGATGCGCTATCCGCGTGCGGGCGATGCGGCATCCGAGCCCCGCGAGCCAGATGCCGCGCCGTCCGATGCCAAGGACGCCACCGACTCCGCCGAGCCTGCCGACGCAGTCCCGGACACACCTCGACGCGGCGCTGTCGAGTCCTAGCATGGTTGCGGCCCTGTGGCCCCCGCCTCCAAGGAGCACACCGATGACGACGTTCGAAGAACTCTACGCGCTGGCGACGGGCGCCACGCTGACCATGGTCCTCAGCGCGGACGTGCCCTCGGGGCGGTTGACCGTGCACGTGATTCCCAGGCCGCGCCAGGACGGCGGCGAGCCGGCCCTGGCCCAAGCCCTGAGCCTGACGGCCACGCCGCAGGAGTTCGACGCCGGCTTCGTCCAGGCCCTGCGCGGCTACCGCGTCGTGCGCCAGAGTCTGGAGCAGCAGGCCGAGGCCACGCGGGAAGTGATCGACGCGGCACGGACGGCGTCGGTGCAGAGGGCCGGCGATGCCGCGTCCAAGGCCACGGCGGCGAAGCCGGTCCGAAGCACCAAGCCGCTGCCAGACCGCGCCACGGCCGCCGCGGACGACGAGGACACGGACGACGACATGCCGCTGCCGCGCGCGGCGGTGGCCCCCGCCGCACCGGACGGCGGTTCGCTCGACCTGTTCGGCTGATGCGGCAGGGCCTGCTTGCACCGAGCCGCCGCGCGCGCACACTGGTCTGCAGCGCGGTCACCAGCGCCACCGACCGACCACCGAAGGAGCCCACCATGTCCATCGACATCTGTCCCATCCAGCGGACCTTCCGCTACAACGGCATCACCTTGCCCGACATTCCGGGCCTGGAGCCGCGCGAAGTGCGCGACCTCTACAGCGCGCAATACCCCGAACTGCTCAGCGCCGAAGTCGAAGCCGGCGAGGTCCGCAACGGCGTGCAGGAGTTCACGTTCCGCAAGGCCGTGGGCGTCAAGGGCGGAACGCCGCGCGCGGGCGAGCGGCTCGCCGCACTGCGCCGGCAGGTGCAGGATGCAGGGCAGGGCAGCGATGCCGGCCACGCGCGGCTGGGCCAGGCCGTCGCAAGGCGTTCCTGGCAGGGCTGCTACAGGGTGTGGGGGCAACTGACGGCTGCGGATGCGCCGCGGGCCGAATCCGGTGGGCCGGGCGTTGCCATCCCCTCTGACTTGCTCGCACCGCTGCCATGAGCGCCGCGCCGGGCCGCCCCAGGCAAGCGCGCACCGCAGGCGAAGCCGAAGGTACCCCAGTGAGCGCGGCGCGCACGTCACGCGACCGCCGCTCGGCGCCGGCCCTGTGCTTGCCGCGCCTGTCCGAGGCTATCCCGTACAGCGTGGTGCCGGCCTCGCAGGCCGCGACCAACGCAAGGGTCGCGCGCTTCCTGCTCGACGCGGAGATGTTTGATGACGAGGACCTCCCGTCTGCGTGGGACGACCCGCTGCGGGCCTGCGAGCAGGCGCTGGCCGCCCGCCTGCGCCGCGAGATCGGCCCGCTGTACTGCCTGCAGCCGGGCTTCGCGCTCCAACTGCTGGACGCGGCCGGCGAACCCTTGGGCGGCCTGCGCTGTTCCGCGCCGGCCGACGCGCCGCCGCCGGCGGTCCATTCCGTCGAGATGTTCTGGGGCGAAGTGCAGGAGCAGGAATGGTCCATCGGCCAGGGCCTGGAGGCGCTGGAGGCTGCGTTGCCCGGCCTGGGCCGCATCGTGCTGCAGGTGCTGCGCGAACGCTGTGCCCGGGTCTATCCGCTGTTCACCCCGGACATCGCCTGCGAAGCGGCCAGCTATGTCTACTGGTGTGGCGAGGAGGATGAGGAGGAAGCGCTCGACGCCCACTGCGGCGACGATGCGCAGGCGCGCGAGGCCATGCGCAGCGAGATGCTGACCCGCGCCGATCTGGACGCGGCCTATCCGGCCTGGGCGCAGGCCCGGCAGGGCACGGTGGCTGAGCGCCCGGTTCCGCGCTGCAGCCTGCACAGGGCGTCACGCATGCTGGCCGATCCCCGGCTGCGCCAGATCGTGGCCGACGCGCGGCGCTTGAGCCGGCTGCGTTGCGACGACAGCTTCCGTCCCACCGAGGATGGCGAGTACATCGGCTTTGGCGCCGTGCTGTCCTGGCAAGAAGGCGATCTGACGGTGCGCATCTACGACGACCTGCTGCAGATCGCGCACGAAAGCGAGTTCTGTGACCGCATGGGCGAGCAACGCGTCGCGCTTGACGATCCCGGGGCCTTGGGGGCCTGGCTGTGCGCCATGCGCCCGCGCTTTGCGGCCATCGTGCTGATCGACCGCTTGATCCATGCGCTCGCGGCCTGAGACTGTCTCTGGAGGTCGCCACCATGCCCACAGCGCAGTTCCACATCGCCACGCCCTCGGACGGCGCACTCCGGCTCGACAGCGCCGTGCTGGTCTACCGGGGTGCGTCGGGGACCGCCCTGGCCACCGTGCACCCGGTGCACCGGATCGACGGTGCGTCCGTGGTCGGCGCCGGCCAACCGCTGACCCCGCACAAAGCCATCGCGCTGGCGCGTGCCCTGCTGCCCAAGGCCGCGCAGGGCGGATTCCTGTCCGCCAATCTGCTGTACGCGGATGGCGACCTGATGCTCTGGTGGGAACCACCGCATCGCCAGCATGTGGCCTTCCGCGTGGATGCCACGCATGCCGGCCTGCTGGGCGGTGCCGAGCGCGGCGAGACGGTGCCTCATCCCGGACTGGTGTTCGCGGCCTCCAGCCGGGTCTGGCGCGTCTGGGCGGTCCGGGGCTGCCAGCGCCCGACGCCGCTGATAGCGCTGCACCAGGCGCCATACTTCAACGTCAACGGCGAGGGCGCCATCTGCCAGGGCAGCGTGCCCCGGCCGCAGGGCACGACCGTGGAGCGGATCGCCGCCTGGAACGACGCGTTTTTCCGCTCCTACTTCACACATCCCAACGTGGCCGGCACCTTAGTGCGTTACGCCGGTGGCGCCTACGCGCTGTGGCGCGACCTGCTGGACGGCAAAAGGGCGCGCTTTCCGGCGCGGGCGTTGGTGCCGCTTCAGACCACACTGGGTGCGCTGCTGGGCCAGGGAGAACGGCCATGACGGACCCCCGCGACCTGGCGCTGCAGGCCAGTTGCCCGGTGCTGGCGGCGCCGCGCTTCGGTCCGCTGCCGGACATGGTGAACGGCCAGCGCGTGATCGTGGCGGCCAACGGTGTGTTCGTGCAGGTGCGGCTGGACTGGCTGGACTGCGTGCAGCGGCTGGCCCCGCCTCTTGGCGTGCCGCTGCCCTTCGGCGCATTGCAGGAGCGGCTCCAGTTCAGCTTCGGCGTGCTCCCCATCCGGCTGATCGAGGACTTCATCGCGGCCGGCCGCCAGGGCCTGCCGAACGAAGTGGCCGGCGTGCTGGTCTACCAGCGCCGCACGCGCAGTCTGCGGCTGGCCTTGTGCGCGCCGCTGGCCGCGTCGCCGGGCCGCATCGCGTACCGGCGCCCCGTGCTGCAGGAGGGCGAGACGGTGGCCGTTGATCTGCACACCCACGGCTGTGATCGGCCGTTCTGGTCGGCCGAGGACGACCGTGACGACCAGGGCATCCAGGTGGCCGGCGTCTTCGGCGGGCTGCACCGGTCCGTGCCGCAGGCCGAGTTCCGGCTGGTGCTGAACGGCTGCTACCGGGCACTGCCGCATCCCTGGCCGCGCGGCGCGCAGGCGCAAATGACCGAGACAGTGGCGGTGCGCACCGCGGTACCCCCCAGCCGACTGCGGCGGATGCTGGCGCGCTGGACGCCGGGAGGATGGCCATGGAACACCTGATCGAGCCCGAGCTGCTCGACCGCCGCGTCGGCGTGCACCTGGTTGGCGTGGGCGGCAACGGCGCGCAGATGGCCGGATGCCTCGCGCGGCTGGACATCGCGATGCGCGCGCTCGGACACCCGCACGGCCTGCACGTGACGGCCTTCGATGCCGACCTGGTCAGCGAGGCCAATGTGGGCCGGCAGCTCTATAGCGCGGCCGACATCGGCCGCCACAAGGCGCTGGTCACCGTGCACCGGCTGAACCAGTTCTACGGGCTGGACTGGGACGCGCAGCCCTGGCGCTACGAGGAGGCCTTGGAGCGGTCCCTGCTGCGCAGCAGCTGCGATCTGCTGATCGGCTGCGTGGACAGCCGCGCAGCCCGCGCCACGCTGCACGCCTTGGCATTCGACGGACCGCTGGGCTGCCGCTACTGGCTGGACCTCGGCAACACCGAGTCGACGGCGCAGGTCGTGCTCGGCGAACCCCGCCATCGCGCACGCACAGCAACGGCTACCCGGCTGCCGTGCGTGACGGAACTGTTCCCGGAACTGCTGGACGAAACCGGGCCGGAAGACCTGCAGCCGTCCTGCTCGGTCCGCATGTCGCTCGCGTCGCAGGGCCTGTTCGTGAACGACCTGGCCGTGCGCTTCGCGGTGCAGTTGCTATACGAGCTGTTCTCCACAGGGCGCCTGCACGCACATGGCGTGGTCGTGAATCTGGCCTCAAAGCGCAGCGGCCCCATCGACATCGGTCCGGAGACTTGGCGTCGGTTTGGGTATGCCGCGCAGGGCGAGTGACGGGTGCGTCCGTCCATGACGGCCAGTGAATGCGAGTGGCTTCCACTCGACACTCCCGCCCTCCCGGAGACCGCTTCACTGCGCTCCGATAGACTGAGTGCCCCGTTCACTCCGAGTCTGTCTATGAAGAAACGCCGCACCGCTACACTCTCTGCCATGGCCGAGCCCATCCAGACACTCAAGGAGATCGACGAGGAAATCGCCCGACTCCAAGAGCGTGCCGCCAGCATCGTCAACGCAGAGAAAGCGGGCGTCATCGCGCGCATCCAGGAGGCGATCGGCTACTACGGCCTGACGGCAGCCGACCTGGGCTTGGCTCCCGCCGCCAAGTCCGCGAAGACTGGCAAAAAACCCGGCAAGGCGGTGAAAGCCGCCAAGCCCGCGGGTACGCCGCTGCCTGCTGCCGCGTCGGCGTCGGCGTCGGCGGATGTGGCCGCGAAGCAGCCGCGCGCTGGCGCAGGCAAGGTCAAGTACAAGGACGACGCGGGCAACACCTGGTCCGGCTTCGGACCGAAGCCACGCTGGCTGGCCGAGGCCATTGCGGCGGGCAAGACGCTGGAAGACATGGCCGCATGAGCACGGCGACGAAGCAGCGCGTCACAGGAGGCACACCATGATGGACACCGACGAGCGCCTCGTCGCCCTGGCGTCGATGTCGCAGGCGACGGACCAGTTCTACCGCGCGGCCGTGGGCATCGGCAACCACCCGTTCATCGAGTTCGCAGGACTTATGCGCGAGTACATCAACGCCTGCTGGCGTGCCCACGAGGATGGCATCGATTTCTCCGAATGCAACCGGCACACGGGCATGGCCCTGCCCATGGAACCGGTCATGTCCGACTACGTCAACGAGAAGCTGGCGTGCATCTACGCGGGCAGCAAGGTGCTCGACGCTCGGGCCGCGCATCAGACCGACCACCGCTCGGTGCACGGAGCGTGTGCGCCCACGCGTCTGGTGTGAGCGTCGCATCGCAGGCTTGCGTTGAGCTTCATCCACACGGTGGCTCTGCCGAGCGATCGCTCGGGCGGTTGCGGGCCAGCGTGACCGAACCGATGTAGGCACCCGAGGCGCGCAGCCTCGCGTGCCCTGCACGTTCGGCCACCGCCTTGCGCGCGGCACGGTCCTGAACCGGCGGCAGGACGGGTCCGCCGCGCACCGGGGAGGGCACGCCACCAATCTGCTCGTAGAGATCGTTGACGTGCCCATGCCGCAGGCCGTGCCCGGTGGTGCCGGCAGCGCGCCGTGTGATGCCGAATTTCTCCAGCACGTACATGAGCCGGCGCAGGTTCTGCCGCAGCGTGCGGGCAGGATCGCCCATCGAAGCATCCTGGCCGGTGACCAAGGTCCGAGCCTGCGCCAGCGCCAGGCGCTGCGCGTCCGCGTCGATCGCGATCCACCGGACCCGGCCGCCCTTGCCTTTGACCCACAGGTAGTCGTCCGCGTTGAGTCCCACGTCTGGCAAGCCGGTCTGCGCGAAGGGGACGACATGCGCATGGGGCCGCAGCATCACCGACTCCTTGTCGCGCAGGCCGAATACGTGCATCAGCCGCATGCAGGCCGCGATGCGCGGATCAAAAGCAGCCACCTGCTGCAGCACCTGCTCGACGTCCAGGCCCTGGGCGCGCCAGCTCTTGTCGCGCTGGGCGTACTCATGCCGCTCGTACTCTTCCAGTCGCAGGCCGTAGTGTGCTGGGGGACGCACGAGGCCGGGCTTGTCCAGCCAACTGGCCAGGCCACGCAGAAAGCTCAGGTAGGTCTGGATGGTGGCCGGCGCCAGCCGCTCGCGCTGCCAGACCTGCACCATGGCTTGCACATGCTTCTGCCCCAGGTTGCGCGGATCGGGTGGCCGGCGGAAGCCGGCCTTGTCCACCAGGTCTCGGAAGAACCGCCGCAGGAAGCGCGCCCGTTCGTGCCGGGTCTTGTGCGATACCGTCTTGCCCAGCGCGGTGTGCTGCATGTTGAACAGGCGCAGCAAGACGTCCAGCACCTGCAAGGGGTCGGCCTTGCCGGGACGGTAGCGCGCCAGGATCTGCTGCGGGGTCAGGGTCGACCAAGGCTGCGGACGCGGTGGGTCGGTTCCTGCGATGCGGCGAAGGCGGTTGGGGGATGCAGTGTGTGGCATGGCCAAGGTGTCCTTTCAGGCGTCGCCGCACGGCGGCGTCTCCAACAGCGGAATCCATTGCGACAACCGCAGCGGCGTTCCGTCATCCGCTGCGGCCGGTGGTCTGGTTGCCGTCGTCGGCGCGCGACCACCTGCGCGCCGCCTTCCCCAGGATTCGCCCGTGCTACGGCAGCGGCACAGGCTCGGTCGTTCTTAAAAATGAAACATGTGATCCGGCTCCGCCGCGCATTTTCTGCGCCGGCAAAGGGGGGTGACGCGTGGCCGCTTGGAGTGGCCGGCGCGTCGGCGCGGAGATCAGGTCTCGCGCCCTCGGTGGATCAGTCCTTGGTTCGTAGCGTCATCCACTCGGTGGGGTCCACCCCTTGACCGAATGTCCAGGGCAGGTCGAGCGTTTGAGCGGGAGCAGGTGGGGAGCCCCAACGGGGCCAACACAACCACCTGGTGCGTGCGCGCACGCGTGCTCGGAGTGATGACGGAATCGGGAACGTGCATCGGGTGGACGTTCGCGACGATTTCGGTCCTGCACGCGCTTCGAGAGCGCTCAGCCTTGCGGCTGTCGGGGTGCGGGACAGGTGCTCTACGACAGGTCTTCGGAGCGGCCGCCTTGGAGGCGACCACCACACCGGCTCGGGGCCGGGGCTTGAAGGCAGGTAACGACTGCGACGCCTTTCGCTCCGCGATGGAGCTGGGCCTGGGAGGCCCTGAGGAGCCTGTAGTGGATGACAAACGAGGGCTTGACGTCAAGCACCCAGACCGCGTGAGACCGCATGGACGCGCGCCCGCGTGTGGCATTTGACGGGGCGGAACGGCGTGCTTGGGGGCATTTATTGCTCCGAACCGCGCGCGGGCCAGTCTGCACGCGGGCTTGACGGGGGAAGGGGCGGCCTCTGGATCCAAGCCGGTGTGCTCACGTCCGTCCGGAGGAACGCGCCAAGCTGGGTGCCATGCCGCCAGCGGTGCTTGACAGGCGATGTTCGGGTGCGACCTTGATATCGCTCCGCCATCAGGACGGATGGCTGCGACTGCGGTGCAACTCACGCGATCAACCGCAATCACCGCAGCGATGTCCTGGTGTCACGGGCCGCGAAAACTCTGAATTTGGTACCTATTTCTGGTGGCGCCGGTCTGACGTGGCGGCCATGCTGGGCACCTCGTTCTTGTCCAGGGAGAAATGCCATGAATCTGATCGTCCGGGCGGTGGATGTCGGCTCCGGCAACACCAAGTACGTCACCAGCGTGGCCGGCAGCGAAATCCGCTGTGCGAGCTTCCCGTCGATGGCCTACCCGACAAGCGGCGAGGCCGCGCACTGGCCGTCCAGCGAGCGCCGACGAACCGTCTGCATTCCCATCGGCCCGCTCTTCTACGAGGTCGGCCCGGACGTTGGCCTGGCAGCCGACCAGTTCCGCGCCAAGCAGCTGCACGACGACTACACCGATTCGCCCGAGTACATGGCCTTGCTGCGCGGTGCGCTGAGCCTAATGCGCGTGCCCCACATCGATCTGCTCATCGTCGGACTGCCAGTCGCTCTGCTGTCGTTGAAGAAGGCAGCGCTGGAGAAGGCGATGGTTGGCCGGCATGTGGTCGGCGGCGGCCGGGTGGTGACCGTGGCGCGCGCCATGGCCGTGGCCCAACCTCAGGGCGCGCTGGTGCACTACGCGGCCGAGCACGAGCGCATGGCGACGATCGGACACGAGCAAAGCCTGGTCATCGACCCAGGTGCCCGGACCTTCGATTGGCTTGTCACCCGTGGCATGCGGCTGGTGCAAAAGCAGTCAAGTTCCATCAACCGTGGAATGTGCGACGTGCTGCGCCTGCTCGCCAGCGAGATCTCCAAGGACATCGGCAGTCCCTACCGCGACTACGACGCCATCGACCTCGCACTGCGCACCGGCAAGGCGCCCCTGATCTACCAGAAGCCCTACGACATCAAGCGCCATCTGCCGTTGGCCGAGAGCGTCGCCCAGCAGGCCGTCTCGACGATGCGCCAGTGGCTGGAGACGCCGGAGAGCCTGCAGAACATCGTGCTCGTCGGCGGCGGCGCCTTCCTGTTCAAGAAGGCTGTGAAGGCGGCGTTCCCCAAGCACCGCATCCATGAGGTGAAGGAGCCGCTGTACGCCAACGTACGCGGCTTCCAGCTCGCCGGGCAGAACCTGGCGGCCAGCACACCACTGGCTTCTACCCCATCCACCCAAGGAGAATCCACATGACGATGCTGCAGACTAGCGCACCAGCGCCGGTGCGCCTGGTGTTCGAACTGGACCGCGCCGACAACCCGCGGCTGTACGACGAACTCATGCTCTTCCAGAAGGGGGCCAAGCGGGTCAACCGGCTGCGCGTGCTGGCGTACGACGGGCTGCTTGCGCAGTACGGTGCGCTGGGCTTGGCCACAGTATTCCCGGCCACAGTGACGGCTGCGCGCAGTGCGGCGTCAGGGGCAGTGGAAATGACGAATGCGGTCTTCGATCCGGGGCTCCAGGAGTAGCGGCCATGGGCAAGAATAGACGTTCGACGGCCGATGTCGTCAGCGCGACCGAACTGGCCGAGATGGAATTTTGCGAGCAACGCGTCTTGCTGGTGCATCGGTTTGGAGACCGCACGACTGGGGGGCAGCGGCAAGCGCGGGAGCGCGGTCTCGCGGCGCACGCGGACTACTACGCACAGGGTCGGGCCGCTTCGGACAGCCGCTGTTTCGTGTCCAGTTGCGTGTTCGGACCGAGGGCACACGAGACCGAGGTCTTGCGTGCGTTCCGAGATGCCGTGCTGATGCCGCATGGCTGGGGCCGTGCAGTGGTGGCGAGCTACTACGCCTGGGCTCCTGGTGTCTGCGCGGTGCTGCAAAACCGTCCCCAGTGCACTGCCTGCGTGCGTGGCGTCTTGCGTCCGATGGTGGCGCTCTGCCGTCTGCACTTGCAGCGGAGGCGACCGTGAGCGGGTGGCTGGCCACGGTCTTGGCGGCTGCGGTCTGCGTGTGGTGCGTGGTGGCGCGTCACTGGCGGCGACGACGTGCCGAGTGGTCGTCCAGACCCCAGGAGTTGGCCGGTGCCGAGTTGGTCTATCGGGAGACGACCTTCCGCTCCGACGCGCCCTTCCGATTGGTGGCACGGGTCGATCGCGTCTATCGCCAGCGCGACGGCACGCTGGTGCTGGTCGAACTGAAGACACGTTGGCATCACCGCGTACAGCCGTCCGACATCGTCCAGTTGTCGGCTCAGAAGATGGCACTGGCAGCGAGCACTGGTTTGCCGGTTGCGCCTTATGGCTATGTCTTCACACAACGGCCTACGGGCCGGGCCGAGCTGCGCCACCACCGCGTTGCGCTGTGGTCGACAGCGGAGTTGGAGGCATTGGCAGCCAGGCGCCGAGCTGTGTTGCAAGAGCAGGTATGGGCGCGGGGCGCGGAATCGGCGCGCACCTGCGAAGGGTGCAGCTTCAGATCGGGATGTAGCCAAGGCCAGCACGGTCGTGGTCAGGTTTGATGTTGCAACATCCGGCGATACCATCGTGCCAAGCTAGCTCCACAGCAACCTCGTCCGGCGCAAAGACACTCATGCAGGCCTTTTGAAGGCGCGGAGATCGACCGAGCGCACGCTGCCGGCGGTCAGCGCGCTGCTTGCGGTGTCGCCCCGAAGCGTCGCAGCGCTGAGGTCGTGCGATACATCGAAAAGCCTGACTCGATGATGACCGAGACCTGTGCCCGCTCAAAGAATAGCCCATGGGGGATGATGCGGCCACTCGGCTGTCCGCAGTGGCCCGCTGAGTACCGTGCGTCAGCTCTGTCCGGACTGTGGACTTACACCACGAGATGGGACACGATCGAAGCCAGACCCAAACAGCGCGTGGGCCTATATGGAAGCCGCTGCCGCAGAGAGGAATGGAGCAAAGCTTCTGGCTTTGATTAAACGTAAGCGCTGCGGCTGGATGAGCCAAGCTGACGCTGTTTTCGTAGTTGGGTGAGTAGTGGGGTTTTGGCCATAATCCTCTCTAAGTTATTGATTTTATTGGAATTATGGAGCGGGTGAAGGGAATCGAACCCTCGTCAGTTGCTTGGGAAGCAACAGCTCTGCCATTGAGCTACACCCGCAGCGGCGCGGATTCTAGCCTGCGGTCGCGGCCCCGGGCGACGCCTGCCAGCGCACCGACCACACCCAGCGCAGCCAAGCCAGCCGCGCGCCGCCCAGTGCCAGGCAGACCAGATCGACAGCGCCGATGCGCCAGTGGCCAGCCGCCCAAGGTCTGCGCTCCCGCACATCTCTGCCGCTTCTTCACGGCCCACGGCAGCAACCCGGTGGCCACCATCGTGTCGACCATGGCGGGTTTCAGCCCCCCACCAGCTCGCAGAACCGCGCCAGGTCCACGTTGCCGCCGCTGACCAGCACGCCCACGCGCCGGCCCTGGATCTGCGCCTTCATCTGCCGCGCCGCGGCGAAGCCCAGGCAGCCGGTCGGCTCGATCACGAGCTTCATGCGCGTGGCCGCGAAGGCCATGCACGCGACGAGCTCGGCGTCGCTGGCGGTCAGGATGTCGTCCACGTCGCGCTGGATGATGGGGAAGGTGTGTTGACCGAGGTACTGCGTCTGCGCGCCGTCGGCGATGGTCTTGGGTGTGTCGATGCGCACGATGGCGCCGGAGCGCAAGGACTGCTGCCCATCGTTGCCCGCCTCGGGCTCCACGCCATAGAGCTTGCAGGCAGGCGACAGCGCGCGCGTGGCCAGCGCCGAGCCCGACAGCAGCCCGCCGCCGCCCAGCGGCACGAAGAATGCGTCGAGCGGGCCCACTTCCTCGAACAGCTCCTTGGCGGCCGTGCCCTGGCCGGCGATCACGTCGGGGTGGTCGTAGGGCGGGATCAGCGTGTAGCCGTGGCGCTGGGCCAGGTCGCGGCCGATCTGCTCGCGGTCTTCGGTGAAGCGGTCGTACATGACCACCTGGGCGCCATAGCCCTTGGTGGCCTGGACCTTGGCGGTGGGCGCGTCGTGCGGCATGACGATGGTGGCCGGCATGCCCAGCAGCCGTGCGGCCAGCGCCGTGCCCTGGGCGTGGTTGCCTGACGAGAACGCGACCACGCCGGCGCGCCGCTGCTCGGGCGTGAACCTGGCCAGTGCGTTGAACGCGCCACGGAACTTGAACGCGCCCATGCGCTGCAGGTTCTCGCACTTGAAGAAGACTTCGGCGCCGAGCGCTTCGTTCACGGTGCGCGAGGTGATGACGGGCGTCTTGTGCGCGTGGCCTTGCAGGCGCTCGGCGGCGGCCTGCACGTCGGCGAAGGTGGGGAGGGTCAGGGTGGTCATGCGGTGCTTCCTTTTCTCGGAGGGTTTACCAGGGCCAGGCGATGGACGTGCCGAGCCCGCCGGCCAGCGCGCGCGCATGCACGCTGCGCGCGACCGTGAGGTCCTGCAAGGCCAGGCCGGTCATGTCGAACACGGTGATGGCGTCGGCCGCGCGGGCGGTGCCGGGCTGTCCGGTCAGCAGGTCGCCGATCTCGTCGCAGGGCTGGCCGGGTGCCCACTGTGCCTCGCCGATGCGGCGTGCCTGCGCGCGGTCGTCCACGACCAGGCGGGCGCGCGGCAGCAGGCCCTCGGGCAGCTCGCGCTTGCCCTGCGTGTCGGCGCCCACGGCGTTGAGGTGCGTGCCGGGGCGCACGGCCGCGGCGCTGAACAGCGGGCCGGCGCCGGGCGTTGCCGTGATCACGATGTCGCTCCCGGCCACGGCCGCATCGGCGTCGGGCGCGTGGGCGATGTCGCAGCGATCGGCGAAGCGTTGCGCGAACGCTGGGTCGGCGCTGCCGCTGTGCGTCACGTAGCGCACGCGTCGCAGCGTGGGCAACAGGCGCAGCGCGAATTCCAGCTGCACCCGGGCCTGCACGCCGGTGCCGAAGATGCAGACGCTGGCGCTGCCCGGCCGCGCGAGCTGCTGCAGGCCGATGCCGCCGGCCGCCCCGGTGCGCGCCGTGGTGATGGCGTTGCCGTCCAGGATGCAGAGCGGCCGGCCCGTGGCCGGGTCGAACAGTGCAATCGTGGCCTGGTGCGGCTCGGCGCCCAGATCCGGGTTCGTACGGTTGGCCGGCCAGAACCCCGCGGCCTTGAAGCCCAGCAACTGCTGCGCTGCCACGTCACCCGACTTGATGCCGAACACGCCCCCGGTGTGCAGCTTCTCGCGCACCACGGGGAACACGCGGCCCTGGGCCTGGCTGTGCAGCACGAAGGCCTCGCGCACGGCGGCCAGCACGGCGTCGGGCTGCAGGAGGGCCTGCACGGCGGGGCCGTCCAGCAGCAGCAGGCGCGCGTCACTTGGCATAGCTGTACACCGATGCGCGCGACACGCCCAGGTGGGCGGCCACGGTGTCCATGGCGCGGCGCAGGTCGAGCAGGCCGGCGGCCTTGAGCTCGGCCATGAGCGCGCGGCGGTCCTGCGCCTTCAGCGCGCGCGGCGTGCTGGCCAGCCGCGCGGCGAACTGGTCGATGCGCTCGCGGATGCGGTCGGCGCCGGCCGGGTCCAGCGACTCGCGCGGCGCGGCCTGCGCGTCCACCTGCACGAATTGCGTCATGGCGGTCTGGAAGCCGTGGAACAGTGTCAGGTCCACATTCATGCACAGCGCGGCGATGTAGCGGCCGGCAGAGTCCTTGATGCCGACCGACGTGCTCTTGGCCTGGCGGCCGTCGGGGAACCGGTTGGCGTAATTGGCCACGACCTGCGGGTAGTCCGGGTCCAGGATGCGGGCCAGGCCCAGCTCGGTGGCGGGCAGGCCGGCGCTGCGGCCCGACAGCGGGTTGTGGATGGCCAGCACGGCGTGCTTCGGGTCCAGCAGATCGTGGACCACGACCTCGCAGAACGGCGCGAAGGTCTCGCCCAGGCCCTGGGCGATCTGCTGCAGCTGGTCGAGCAGCAGCCGCTGCTCGGGGGTCTTGCGTTTGGGCATCTGGATATTTTGTCCAGAGTTGAATAAACTGTCAAACATGAACCCACTCGCCGAACTCGAAACCCCCGTGCTGCTGCTGGACGAAGCGCGCATGGACCGCAACATCGCCCGCATGCAGTCGCGCATGGACGCCTTGGGCGTGCGCTTTCGCCCGCATGCCAAGACCAGCAAGTGCCCCGCGGTCGTGCAGCGCCAGCTCGCGGCTGGCGCGCGCGGCATCACCGTGTCCACGCTCAAGGAGGCCGAGCGCTTCTTCGCCGCGGGCGTGCAGGACATCCTGTATGCCGTGGCCATCGTGCCGGGCAAGTTCGACCATGCGCTGCGGCTGTGCCGGCAGGGCCTGCAGCTCACGCTGCTCGTGGAGTCGGTCGCGGCGGCGCAGCAGCTTTCGCAGTTCGGCGCCGCGCACGGCCAGGTGTTCGACGTGCTGATCGAGGTGGACACCGACGGCCACCGCTCGGGCATCGCACCGGGCGATCCGCTGCTGCTGGACATCGCCGCCGCCTTGCAGGGCGGCGCACGGTGCAAAGGCGTGATGACGCACGCGGGCAGCTCCTATGACCTGCGCACGCCCGAGGCATTGCAGGCCATGGCCGAGCAGGAGCGCGCCGGCTGCGTGGCCGCGGCCCAGGGCCTGCGCGCGGCGGGCCATGCCTGCGAGGTGGTGAGCGTGGGCTCGACGCCGACCGCGTTGAGCGCGCGCGACTTGGCTGGCGTGACGGAAGTGCGGGCCGGCGTCTATGTGTTCTTCGACCTCGTGATGGCCGGCGTGGGTGTGTGCACGCCGGGCGACATCGCGCTGTCGGTGCTGTGCACGGTGATCGGCCACCGGCCCGAGGCGGGCTGGGTCATCACCGACGGCGGCTGGATGGCCATGAGCCGCGACCGCGGCACGGCGCGGCAGGACCACGACCATGGCTACGGCCTGGTGTGCGATGCAGACGGAGCGCCCATCGCCGGGCTGCGCTTCGACAGTGCGAACCAGGAACACGGCGTGCTGCAGTGGACCGGGTACGACAGCCTGCCGCTGGCCGAACGCTTCCCGCTCGGCGCACAGCTGCGCATCGTGCCGAACCACGCCTGCGCCACCGGCGCGCAGCACCCGGCCTATGTGGTGCTTCCGGCCGCGGGCGGCTCGGCGCCGCTGCAACGCTGGGAGCGTTTCAGCGGCTGGTGAGCCCGAGCCGGCGCCCCATGCGCATGAGGATGGCGCGGTCCAGGCCCAGCGCGGGCGGCCGCGTCCCAGTTGCCGTGGTGGGCGGCCAAGGCGGCCTCGATGGCCTGGCGCTCGAAGGCCTCGACCGCGGCGCGCAGGGGCATGGCCGTGGCGAACGCGGCCGTGCGGGCTGCTTCGGCGGCGGGCTGCGCGGCTGGCGCGGCTGCAAGGCCCAGGTCCTGTGGCTCCAGCGTGAGCACGCGGCTGCGCTGGCCCTGACGGCCCAGCGCCCGCAGCGCGGCGCGGCCCACCACATGCTCCAGCTCGCGCACGTTGCCCGGCCAGTCGTGGGCCAGCAGCACGGCCTGGGCGTCCGGTGCCAGCCGCAGGTTGACCAGCCCCAGCCGCGCGCGGTTCTCGTCGAGGAAGGCGCCGGCCAGCAGCAACACGTCGCGCCCGCGCTCGCGCAGCGGCGGCACGCGCAACGGGTAGGCGCCGAGCCGGTGGTACAGGTCGGCGCGGAAGCGGCCGGCGCGCACCTCGGCCGCCAGGTCGCGGCTGGTCGCGGCGACCAGGCGCACATCGACATGGTGTTCGCGGTCCGAGCCCAGGCGCTGCAGTTGGCCCTCCTGCAGCACGCGCAGCAGCTTGGCCTGCACGGCCAGCGGCAGCTCGCCCACCTCGTCCAGGAACAGCGTGCCGCCGTCGGCCAGGTCGAACTTGCCCTGCCGCTCGGCCACGGCGCCCGAGAACGCGCCGCGCACATGGCCGAACAGCTCGCTCTCGACCAGGTTCTCGGGCAGCGCCGCGCAGTTCAGGCTGACCAGCACGCGGCCCGCGCGCAGCGACGCCGCATGGATGGCCTGCACCACCAGCTCCTTGCCGACACCGGTCTCGCCGTGCACCAGCACGGTCAGATCGCTCGGGCCAACGAGCGCGATCTCGCGCAGCAGCGCCCGGTGCGCCGCGCTGCGGCCGGCCAGGGGGCGCCGCGCCTGGCCGCTGGCATGGCGGTAGCTCTCGGCGCGGCGGTGCTCGCCCTCGGCGCGCAGGGCCAGCTCGTCGATGCGCTGCGCGGCGCTGACGGTGGCCGCGGCCAGGCTGGCGAAGGCCTGCAGCGTGGCCAGGTCGCGGTCGCGAAAGCGGGCCACCTCCAGCGCGTCCAGCGTGAGCAGGCCCCAGGTGCGCTCGTCCACGCGCAGCGCGCAGCCCATGCAGTCGTGCACGGGCAGATGGCCCTGCACGTGCTCCACGAGGCCGTCGTAGGGGTCGGGCAGGCCGCAGTCGGGCGCAAAGCGCAGCGGCCCGGGCGCGGCCAGCAGCGCCCGCAGCCGCGGGTGCTCGGCCACGCGAAAGCGCCGGCCCAGCGTGTCGGCGCTGAGACCGTCCACGGCCAGCGGCAGCAGCCACTCGCCGTCCAGCCGCAACAGGGCCACGGCGTCCGCCGGCACCAGGGTGCGCACGGCGTCCAGCAGGCGCCTGTAGCGCTCGGCGGCCGGCAGTTCGCGCGCCAGGTCGGCGACCAGGGGCAGGGCGGTGTGCAACAGCTTGTCGGTGGTCATATCGACTTGGTTGTCATCGCCACCGACGCCGTCATCGACGCCTGGGCCGCCGCCTATGGCCAGCTGGCCGACCTGCTGATCGGCGCCGAGCGCGCCTTGTACGACGCCAAGGCCGAGGCTCCCGGCGGCTGGCGCGGCGCGCGCGCCTTCCGCGTGGCGCGCAAGGTGGCCGAGAGCGCCGAGATCAGCTCGTTCCACCTGGAGCCGGCCGACGGCGGCGCCGTGCTCGGCTCCACCCCCGGCCAGTACCTGGGCATGCGCCTCGTGGTCGACGGCCAGGAGATCCGCCGCAACTACTCGCTGTCGGCCGCACCCGATGGCCGCAGCTACCGCATCAGCGTCAAGCGCGAGGCCGGCGGCGGCGTCGGCATCACGCCCACGTTGGCCACGCTGGCGGCCGAGCCCGGGCGGCCCGTGCACTTCATCCACTGCGCGCGCAACGCCCGTGTGCACGCCTTTCGCGAACACCTGGACGGGCTGGCGCGGCGCCATACGCAGCTGCAGGTGTTCTATTGCCACGACGAGGCGGGCGCCGAAGGCGAAGCCGCGCCGCACGCGGTCGGCCGGCTCACGCGGCAGCAGCTACAGGCCTGGCTGCCGCAGGGCGGCGACGTCGACGCCTATTTCCTCGGCTCCAAGGCCCTTCATGGCGCAGCTGCGGCGCGACCTGGCGGCCATCGGCGTGCCGGCGGGGCAAAGCCGCTACGAGTTCTTCGGGCCGGCGTCAGCGCTCGACTGACGCGACCCATTCGGCCAGGATCACGCGGTTGCGCCCGTCGTGCTTGGCCTGGTAGAGCGCCCCGTCCGCGCACTGCAGCATCTGGTCGAGCTGCTCGATGGCCGGCAGCGCCACGCAGGCGCCGATGCTGGCCGTGGCCGTGACCAGGCGGCCGTCGCCGATGTCGACCGCCGTCTCGGCGCATGCCTGGCGCATGCGTTCGGCGATCTCCAGCGTCTGCTGCCGCGTGCAGTAGGGCAGCAGCACGGCGAATTCCTCGCCGCCCAGCCGGCCCAGCAGCGGCGGGCCCTCGGGCAGGTGGCGGCGCAGGCAGTTGGCGATGTGCACGATGACCAGGTCGCCGGCCGCATGGCCGTAGCTGTCGTTGACCGACTTGAAGTGGTCGATGTCCAGGATCAGCAGGCCCGCCGGCGCACGCGCGATGCGCGCCTGGCGCAGCGCCTGGCCGGCATGGTCGGAGAAGGCGCGCCGGTTCATGGTGCCGGTGAGCGGGTCGTGTTCGGCCATGTGCCGCAGGCGCCGGGTCAGCGCCGTGTGCGTGGCCATCGCGCTCGCGACCGCGATCGGCGACAGCGCGATCAGCGTCACGCCCAGGCGCACGGACATCAGCATCTGCGGCGTGTCCACCTGCACCGACATGTCCAGCTGGCCCTTGGAGATCGCCAGCAGCATCCAGGTGGTGGTCAGCAGGGTCAGCACCGAAGTTCCGAACAGGCCATAGGCCATGCCGCACCACAGCAGGGCCGGCACCGGGAACGCGATGGCGCCGGGGCCGCCCACCACCAGGGCCAGGCCCAGCGAGACCGCCAGGCTGGCCAGTGGCAGTGCGCGCCGCAGGTGGCGGCCATGGCCGGCGCGCCACTGGCGTGGCACGGGCCGGGCCAGCCGGCGCACGGGGATGGTGAGCACGGCGGGCAGGATGGCGATGTAGTTCACGACCTCGCTGACGAACCAGGCCATGCCCGACTCGATCGCCGGGCTGTTGAAGACCAGCGGCCCGATGAGGGTGCCGCCCAGGCCGGATGCGCCGGCGGACAGGAAGATCACCCAGACCAGCATCAGCACCGAGGCCGGCTTGGCCAGGCGACGGTCGTCCGGCCCCAGCCGCGCCAGAAGCAGGTAGCCCGTGACCACGCTCAAGAAATTGCCCAGGGTCAGCAAGACCAGCGCGGCCAGGCCGTCGCCGGCGATCCAGCCGCCGACCATGTAGCCGGCGGCGCCGCCGATCCAGCCGGAGGCCGTGTCCAGCCGCGGGAAGCGCAGCAGCACGCCCAGCAGCAGCGCGTTGGCCGGCCAGAACACCGCCAGTTGCCCGGCCAGCCGCGTCCACACGCCGAACAGCGACGCCAGCGTGACCACGCAGGCGACGAGCAGGCCGGCCTGCAACCAATGGAAGGGCGCCGTGGATGCCCCGGCGCCCGCCAGCACGCCGTCATCTTGCGGCGGCTGGCTGCGCGGCTTGTGGATCTGCATCGTCTTTCCCTGCGGGTGCGTGGGTACAAGCTCGGGCGCCAGGCGCGACGGGATGCGTGGCAGCGGCAAGGGCGGCTGCGTCGAACGCGCAAATTGTTGCAGAGAACGCTGTCTCACAAGCGACTGATTCGATCGATTGGTTCGTAACGGGGCGTGTCAGGGCCGCAGGTAGGCCCAGCCTTCCGACTGGCGCGTGACGATGGTCGTCACGCCAGCGGGCACGTAGCCGATGCCGCCGGCCATGTCGTCGCGCACGAGCTTGAGCGCCTTCATGGTGTTCTCGCACGCCAGCACCCGGGTGCCGGCCTTGCCGGCGTCGGCGATGCGCGAGGCGACCGGCGACTCGAGCTTGAGCATGGCGATGCCCGGG
Source organism: Pseudorhodoferax sp. Leaf267 (assembly GCF_001422405.1). Lineage (GTDB taxonomy): Bacteria > Pseudomonadota > Gammaproteobacteria > Burkholderiales > Burkholderiaceae_C > Pseudorhodoferax. The sequence goes on along the minus strand of NZ_LMMV01000021.1, from coordinate 564,468 downwards.
CCATAGGCCACGATTTCGACCTCGACATTGGCCGCCCCCACGTCTTCCTGCAGGTTGCGCACGTTGTTCAGCGCCAGGTTCCAGCGGGCCGGGTCGTTGTCGCTGACCTGCACCACCACGCGCAGCTTGCGCGGCGCGGCCGGCTGGGCCAGCAGCGGCCCGGCAGCCAGCGTGAGCGCGGCCAGCGCGGCCGCCTGCATGAAGACACGTCTGTGCATGGCTGAACTCCCTCGGCTTTTCAAAAGCCGCCGAGGGTACACCTGCGCACGGTGGGTGCCGCCCGCGCCCAGGCTGTGGTGCGCGCGGCGAAATGCGCACAATGGCCGCACAACATCCTGGAGACCGCCATGGCCCCGCTCAACATCCTCGTCGCCCAGGGCGGCGGCCCCACCGCCGTCATCAACCAGTCGCTCGCCGGCGTGGTGCTGCAAGCCAGGCGTCATGCTGGCGTGGGTGCCATCTACGGCGCGCGCCACGGCGTCAAGGGCATCGTGCGCGACGACCTCGTGGACCTGGGCGCCGAGAGCGCCGAGCTGCTGGAGCAAGTGGCCGCCACGCCGGCCGCGGCGCTGGGCTCCACGCGCGACAAGCCGGATGCAGCCTACTGCGCGGCCATCTTCGAGGTGCTGCGCGCGCGAGCCATCGGCCAGTTCTATTACATCGGCGGCAACGACTCGTCGGACACGGTGCGCATCGTGAGCGAGGCGGCCCAGGCGCAGAACTACCCGCTGACCTGCATCCACATCCCCAAGACCATCGACAACGACCTGATGGGCAGCGACCACACGCCGGGCTACCCATCGGCGGCGCGCTTCGTGGCCCAGGCCTTCGCCGGGGCCGACCTGGACAACGCGGCGCTGCCGGGCGTCTACGTGGGCGTGGTCATGGGCCGGCATGCGGGCTTCCTGACGGCTGCCGCAGCCGCCGCGCGCCAGCACCCGGACGACGGCCCGCACCTGATCTACCTGCCCGAGCGCGAGTTCGACACCGAACGCTTCCTGGCCGAGGTGCAGGCCACGGTGCAGCGCCTGGGCCGCTGCGTGGTGGCCGTGTCCGAAGGCATCCACGATGCCAGTGGCCAGCCCATGCTGGCGCAGCTGGGCAAGGCCCTGGCGCGCGACGACCATGGCAACGTGCAGCTGTCGGGCACCGGTGCGCTGGCCGATCTGCTGTGCGACCACATCAAGACGCGGCTGGGCCTGTCACGCGTGCGCGGCGATACGCTGGGCTACCTGCAGCGCTCGTTCGTGGGTTGTGTGTCCGACCTGGACCAGCGCGTGGCGCGCGCCGTGGGCGAGCAGGCCGTGCGCTACGCCATGCAGGGCCACCAGGCCGGCTCGGTGGCGGTGCGGCGTGGGGCCGACCAGAGCCTGGACTACCCCTTGATCCCGCTGTCCACCGTGGCCGCGCGCACGCGCACCATGGACGAGGCTTTCATCGCCGCCAGCGGCAGCGATGTGACGCCGGCCTTCCTGGCGTACCTGCGGCCTCTGCTGGGCAGCCAGCTGCCGCTGGCGCAACGCCTGCGCGCGGCCTCGGTGCCCAAGGCCGGCACCGCCTGATCAGGCCAGCTCGACCAGCGCGTCGACCACCACGGCGCCTTCGCCGGCCGTGCCCAGCATGACCGGGTTCAGGTCGATCGAGGCGATGCGGCCTGCAGCGCCGACCATGAGCCGGCCGACGCGCACGGCGATGTCGGCCAGGGCGCAGGTGTCCAGCGGTGCGTCGCCGCGCGTGCCGGCCAGGAGGGGCGCGATGCGCAGGCCCTGCAGTGCCTGCAGCACCTCGCCCTGATCGAAGGGCGGCACCAGCAGCGCCACGTCGCGCATGGCCTCCACGTACTTGCCGCCGTCGCCCACCACGACGACGGGGCCGAACACCGCGTCGACGTGCGCGCCGACCATGCATTCGTGGCGGCTCTCGTGCATGCGCGCGACCAGAACGCCGTCCTGCGCCGCACCCATGGCCGCGAGCTTGGCCCATTGCCGGTCGAAGCAGGCGGCCACGGCGTCGGCGCTATCCAGGTGCAGCGCGACCAGGCCGTGCTCGGACTTGTGCGGCACGTCGCGCGAGCAGGCCTTGACCGCGACCGGGCCGCCCAGCAAGGCGAAGGCGGCACGCGCCTCGTCGGCGCTGCGGCACAGCCGGTGCGGCACGACGGCGATGCCCTGGGCGGCCAGCAGCGCGAGGCTTTGCGCTTCGTTGAGCAGGCCGGCGCCGGCGGGCAGTGTGGGCGGCGGCGCGGGGTCCCAGCGCGGCAGCGGGCGGGCCAGCAATTCGCGGTGCAAAGCGACCTGCGCCAGCACCGACAAGGCTTCGTGCTCGTTCGCATAGGTCGCGACGCCGGCTTTGCGGAACGGGCCGGCCACGACCTCCTGCCAGGCCGCGACCGCGACCGGCTTGCCGCTGCTGGCCGCGAACGAGGCCGTGTCGCGCGCGAATGCGTCCACGTCGTAGCCGGCGCCGGCCACGGGGATGTGGATGAACACCAGGTCGGCGGCCGGGTCCTGCGCGATCACGGGCAGCACGTCGCTGAAGAGGCCGCTGTTGGACAGCAGCGCGGCCGTGATGTCGATCGGGTTGCTGGTCGTCGCAAAGCCTGGCAGGCGCGCGGCCAGTGCGGCCTGCGTGCTGTCGGCCAGGGTCGCCAGCGGCAGGCCGAGCTGCTCAGACGCGTCGGCCGCCATCACGCAGCTGGCGCCCGAGTTGCTGACCACCACCAGGCGCCGGCCCTGCGGCCGCCAGCCCTGCAGGTAGCCCTGGGCCGCGGTGGCCAGCGCATGCGGGTCGCGCACACGCCAGATGCCGTGGCGGCGCAGGAAGGCCTCGACCACGCGGTCCTCGTTGGCCAGCGAGCCGGTGTGCGACGAGGCCGCCTTCTGCCCGCTGGCCGAGTGGCCGGCCTTGATGGCGACGATGGGCAGGTCGCGGCTTTTCGCATAAGCCGCGGTCTCGGCCAGCAGCGCGGGGTTGGCGATGTTCTCCAGGTACAGCAGCAGCAGCTTCACGTGCGGGTCATGCGCCACGGCCCAGGCCAGGTCGGCCACGCCCACGTCGGCCTCGTTGCCGGTGGCGTGCACATGGCGCACGCCCAGGCCACGGCCGCGCAGCAGGCCATAGGCCATGGCGCTGATGCCGCCGCTCTGGCTCACGATGCCGATGGGCCCGTCCAGCGGCGGCACCTCGGTGAACAGCGTGGAGAAGCTGGCGATGGCGCCCGTGCCGAAGTTGGCCAGGCCCTGCGTGTTGGGGCCGACCAGGCGCATGCCGGCGGCGCGCGCGGTGGCGAGCATGCGGTCCTGCACGGCGCGGCCTTGCGGGCCGGTTTCGCCGAAGCCCGAGGCGATCACGACCGCGCAGCGCACGCCGCGCGCAGCGCAGTCTGCAACGGCCGCGACGGTCTGCTCGCCGCCGACGATGACGAGCGCCATCTCAGGCACTTCGGGCAGGTCGGCCAACGAGGGGAAGCAGGCCAGGCCCTGCAGTTCGCGGCGGCTGGGGTTGATGGGGTAGAGCCGGCCGCGGTAGCCCAGGCGCTGCATGTAGGCGATCGGCCGGCCGCCGATCTTGTGCGGGTTCTCGGAGGCGCCAATGATGGCGATGGACTGCGGGTTCAGCGCGGCGGCGAGCAGGTCGGTCATGGCGTGAACCTCGGGGTGCGCTTGGTGAGGAAGGCATCGATGCCCTCGCCGCATTCGGGGCCGTACAGGCCGGCGACGAAGGCGTCGCGCTCGGCGTCCAGCTGCGCGCGGTGGCCGCGGCCGCGCGCGGCGTGGACGAGCTGCTTGATGCGCTGCTGCGCGGCGCGCGGGCCGGCGGCCAGGCGCTCGGCCCAGGCCAGCGCGGACGCGATGGCCGTGCCGGGCGCGACGACGCGGTTGACCAGGCCCAGCGCCTGCAGCCGCGCGGCCGTGGCCACGTCGCCGTCCAACAGCAATTCGAGCGCGGCCTGCGGCGGCAGTGCGCGGGCCAGCGCGTCGGAGCCGCCGCCGTCGGGCGACAGGCCGATGCGGACGTACGACATCACGAAGCGCGCATCCTCGGCCGCCACGATGAGGTCGCAGCCCAGCGCCACCGAGAAGCCGCCGCCGGCCGCCGCGCCCTCGACCGCGGCGATCACGGGCACGGGGCAGTCGCGCATGGCCTCGACCCAGTCGTGCAGTGCGTCGAGGATCTGCACCTGGCCGGCCTCGGGCTGGCTGCGCTGCTGCTGCAGCCGGCGCAGATCGCCGCCGCCGCAGAAGTGCGCGCCGTCGCCGCACAGCACGATGGCGCCCAGGCTCTCGTCATCCATTGCGGCGCGGAAGATACCGGTGGCCTGCGGGTACAGGCTGGGGTGCAGCGCGTTGCGCGCGGTGGGGTTGGAGATGGTGAGCTGGAGCACGCGGCCGTGGCGCTCCACCAGCAACTGCGCCGTCATCCCGATCGTCCCGGCAGCACGTGGGCGGCCGATGTGCCGATGGCCGCGGAGCAGGCCATGCCAGCGACCGCCGCGGAACTGGCTCTGCCAGGCCGCTGGCGGTGCCCCCCTTCGCGCAGCAGAAGGGGGGAGCGGCGAAGCCGCCTGGGGGGATGTTCCATGCTTCAATCCATCTTGATGTTCGCGGCCTTCACGACCTTGGCCCACTTCTCGATCTCGCCGTGCAGCATCTGTGCGAACTTCTCGGGCGAGGTGGGCATGGACTCGGCGCCGGCTTCGTAAAGCCGCTGCTTCACGTCGGGTTGCGTCATGACCTTCTGCAGGTCGGCGCTGATCTTGGCGACGATGTCCTTGGGTGTGCCGGCCGGGGCCACGAGCGCGGCCCATGAATACGCCTCGTAGCCCGGCAGGCCGCCTTCGGCAATGGTCGGCAAGTCGGGCAGCAGGGCCGAGCGCTGGGCGCTGGCCACGCCGAGCGCGCGCACCTTGCCGGCGCGGATCTGCGGCAGCGCGGTGGGCGCGTCGGCGAACATCAGCTGCACCTGGCCGCCCAGCAGGTCGGTCATGGCCGGCGCGCTGCCCTTGTACGGGATGTGCTGCAGCTGCGTGCCGGCGTGCATGTTGAACAGCTCGCCGGCCAGGTGTGTGCCGCCGCCGTTGCCGGCAGAGCTGAACGCGATCTTGCCGGGCTCGCGCTTGGCGAGTGCGATGAGCTCGGCCACGTTCTTGGCTTGCAGGCTGGGGTGTGCGACCAGGATCACCGGGAACATCGCGCCGAAGCTCACGGGCACGAAGTCCTTTTCGATGTTGTAGGTGAGGTTGGGCTTGAGCGCGGGCAGCACCGAGTGGTGGATCGAGCACACGAACAGGTTGTAGCCATCGGCCGGCTGCTTGGCCGCGATCTCGGCGCCGACGATGCCGCCCGCACCGGCCCGGTTGTCCACCACACCGCTCTGGCCCCACAGCTCGCCGAGCTTTTGCGCCATGGCGCGGGCCGTGGTGTCCACCGGGCCGCCGGCCGGAAAGGGCACGATGAACTTGACCGGGCGGTTGGGGTAGCCGGCCTGTGCGAAGGCCGGGCGCGCGGCGATTGCGGCCGTGGCGGCCAGAGCCAGGCGGCGCGTGATGGGCAAGTGGTGCACGGGGTCTCCTTCAGAAATGCATCAAGCCGCGATGCGGGCGCGGCCGGCGTCCAGCACGGTCACGCCGCGCTCCACCGCGATGGCGCGGAACGCGATGTCGCCCAAACCCGCGCCGGCATACATCTCCATGCGGATGGTCTCGCCCGGGAACACCGGGGCCGAGAAGCGGGCGAACAGGCGCTGCAGCCGCTCGGGCCGGTCGCCGCACCAAGCCGACAGCAGCGCGCGGCAGGCGATGCCGTAGGTGCCCAGGCCGTGCAGGATGGGGCGCTCGAAGCCGGCGGCCTGCGCCACGGCGGGCTCGGAATGCAGCGGGTTGCGGTCGGCCAGCAGGCGGTACAGCAGCGCCATCTGCGGCGAGGTGCGGATCTCCAGCACCTGGTCGGGCGTGCCCGTGGGCGGCTTGGGCGGCGCGGGGGGCGAAGCGTCGGTCACGCCATCGCGCGCCGAGAAGCCGCCGTTGCCGCGCGCGAACGTGGTGTGGCGCACGGTCGCCAGCAGCGTGCCGTCGGCCTTGTCGTGCAGCTCTTTGTCGTAGGTGATGGTGGCGCCGCGGCCCTCGCCCTTGTCGACGATGGACACGATGCGGTGCGTGGCCAGCACGGTGCCGGCGGCCGGCAGCGGCTGGTGCAGCACCAGGTCTTCCTCGCCGTGCACGATGCGCGTGAAGTCGATGCCGCTGGCCGGGTCCTGCATCCACGAGCCCGGGAAGCCCAGCACCACGGCCATGCTGGGCAGTGCCAGCGGCGTGCCGGCGATGGTGTCGTTCACGTACTGCAGCTGGCGCAGGTCCATCGGGTCTTCGCCCAGGCCCAGGGCCAGTGCGTAGCGCATGCTGTCATCGGCCGTGTAGGTGTGCTCGATGACGGGGAAATGCCAGGCCTTGAGCTTGTGGTAGTCGATCATGGGTTCATTCAACCGTTGCGCCGCTGAGCTTGACGACGCGTGCCCACTTGTCGATTTCGGCGGTGATGAAGGCGTCGAAGGCCTCGGGCGTGTTCCAGGCCGCGCTGAAGCCCTGCGCGTCGAAGCGCTCGCGCACGTCGGGCTGCCCCAGGGCCTTGCCCAACTCGGCACTCAGCCGGTCTATCACGTCCTTGGGCGTGCCGGCCGGGGCCAGCAGGCCGTTCCAGGCGATGGCCTCGAAGCCGGGCAGCCCGGACTCCGCAATGGTCGGCAGGTCGGGCGCGGCCGGCGAGCGCTGGGCGCTGGTGACGGCCAGCGCGCGCAGCTTGCCGGCCTTCACGAGCGGCATGGCCGAGAGCATGGTGTCGAACATGAGCTGCGTCTGCCCGCCCATGGTGTCGGCCAGGGCTGGCGCGCTGCCCTTGTACGGCACGTGCCTGATCTGCGTGCCGGCCGTGGCGTTGAAGAGCTCGGCCGACAGGTGCGTGGACTGGCCATTGCCCGACGAGGCGAAGTTCAGCGCGCCCGGCCTGGCCTTGGCCAGCCCGATCAGGTCGGCGATGTTCTTCACCGGCAGCGCCGGGTTCACGACCACGACCAGTGGCCCGCTCGTGAGCTGCGAGACGGGCGCGAAGTCCTTGCCGAACTGGTAGGTCAGGTTCTTGAACAGGGAGGGGTTGATCGCATGCGCCGTGGTGCCCACCAGCAGCGTGTAGCCGTCGGCCGGGCTGCGCGCCACGGCCTCGGCGCCAGTGTTGCCGCCGGCGCCCGGGCGGTTCTCGACGATGAAGGGCTGGCCGGTCTGCGTCTGCAGCCTCTGCGCGACCACGCGCGCCACGATGTCGGTCGGCCCGCCGGGTGGGTAGGGCACGACCAGCCTGACGGGCTTGGACGGCCAGGCCTGGGCCAGTGCGCCGGTGGCGGTGAGCGCCAGCGCGAGAGCGGCCAGGGCGCGCGTGGCGTGGCGGCGTGTGGTGTGCATGGCGTGCCCCTTGCTCAGTGGGCGGCCGGCGAGAAGCGCAGCAGGCTGCGTTTCTCATGCGCGAAGGTGCCGGCCTTCACGTGGTCGCCGATCGTGGTGCCCGGCATGGCGTGGCCCATCACGCGCGGGCCTTCGTCCAGCTCGACCAGCACCAGCGTGTACGGCACGAGCGGGCGGAACGCGTCCGATGGCGCGCGGCTGACCACGCTGGCGGCGACCACGGTGCCGCGGCCCTGGGCCTCATGCCAGGCCAGGTGCTCGCTGCCGCAGTGCGCGCAGGCCAAGCGCGTGAGCGTCTGTGCGCGGCCGCAGTCGTCGCATCGCTGGTAGCGCAGCAGGCCCTGGGCGAGGCCGTCGGTGTAGGGATGGGTGGCTGTTGTCGTCATCGAAACTCCTTCGCCCTGGCGGGTGGCGGTGCGACCGCCTTCGGGCGGCGGTACTGCGGTCATGTGGCACTCCTGGACAAGATCAGACTGACATGCGAGGACAGCACGCCGCCGTCGGCGTGCACGAAAGCGTGGCGTGGCGGGCGCAGTTGCCGGCCGGCGGCGGCCGAGCGCATCTGGCGCACGGCCTCGACTGCGTGGCCCATGCCGCCGGCCACACCGCAGTGGCCGAAGGACAGCAAGCCGCCGTGGGTGTTGAGCGGCAGCCGGCCGTCGGGCGCGAAGCTGCCGTCGCGCACGCCGGCGGCGGACTGGCCGCGCGGGGCGAAGCCGGTCTCCTCCAGCAGCATGGCCAGCGTGATGGTGAAGGAGTCGTAGATGCCCAGCCAGTCGATGTCGCTGCGCGCGATGCCGGCCTCGGCGAACGCGCGGTCGGCCGCGGCCGATGCGCCGCTGGCCAGCACGTCGTCGAGCGCAGACAGGTGCTGGTGCTGGTGCGCCTGGCCGGCGCCGACGATGGCGACCGGCACGTCGTCGCCCGGATCGGCCGCCACCACGAAGGCCATCGCGCCGTCCGAAATGGGGCAGCAGTCCAGCAGGCGCAGCGGCGTGGCGATGGGCTTGGACGCGGCCACGTCGGCGGCCGTGATGGGCTCGCGCAAGTGGGCGTCGGGGTGGCCGATGGCGTTGCTGCGCATCTGCACGGCGAACTGGGCCAGGTCGTCCAGCGTGAGGCCGGTGGCGGCCATGTAGCGCGAGGCCAGCAGCGCGTAGTAGGCCGGCACGCTGGCGCCATTGGGCACTTCGAAGTCCGGGTCGCCGACCTGGGCCAGCGTCTGGATCGCGCTGTCGCGCGCCTGGCCACTGAGCCGGTTCTCGCCGGCCACGACCAGCACGCGCCGGCAGCGGCCCACGCGCACCAGGTCGCGCGCCAGCATCAGCATGGCCGCACCCGTGGCGCCGCCCAGCGCCATGCCGTGGGCGTAGTGCGGGCGCAGGCCGAAGCGTTCGGCGAACAGCGTGGACAGCATCAGGTGCGGCAGCGTGGTGGCATAGCCGCACAGCAGCCCGTCGATGTCGCCCCGCCGGCATTGCGCGTCGGCCAGCGCCTGCGTGGCGGCCTGGGCCATGAGGTCGAGCGGGCCCCGGCCTTCGAGCCGGCCGAAGCGCGTGTTGCCGGTGCCGGTGATGTAGGCGGTGTTCATGTGGGTGTCGATGCGGCGCCGGGCCACTGCGACTGGCACAGCGCGGCTTCGTGTTGCAGGGCTTGGGCCAGTTCCGTCTCGCGCCCGGTGATGCGGTCGCTGAGCGCGGCGATGCTGAGGGCCGCGACGGGCCGTCCGTCCGCGCCGAGGATGGGCACGCCGATGCCGCCCATGCGCTCGACGACCACGTCCAGCAGCACGGCATGGCCCCGCGCGCGCGACGCAGTGGCATTGGCCTGCAGCAGCGCGCGGTCGATGGCCGGGTAACGCTGCGTGCGCTGCAGTTGCGCGCCGACGATGTCGAGCACGGCGTCGCGCTCATGTGCAGGCAGCCACGCCAGCAGCGCCAGGCTGCCGGCGCCCACGCCCAGCAGGCGGCGGTGGCCGGGCTCCAGGTAGTTGGCGCGGATGGGGTAGCGGCCCAGCTCCAGGTCCAGGCACAGCGATTCGGTACCGCTGGGCACGGAGAGGATGGCGGTGTCCTCGAACCGGTGGGCCAGGCGCAGCAGGCTGGGGCGCACGATGGCGCGCGGGTCGATGCGCGCCAGCGCGGCGACACCGGCCAGTTGCAGCTCGGGGCCGGCGCGGTACAGCTTGGTCTGCGCGTCGCGCTGCACGAAGCCCTCGCGCGCCAGTGCGTCGAGCAGGCGCAGCACGGTGGCCTTGTCGAGCTCGGTGGCCTGGGCGATGTCGGTCAGGCGCGGCTGGGCCAGGGCGCCAATGGCGCGCAGGATGCGGCACGCCTTGGCCACCGAGGAGGGCGGCTCGGTCGCGGTGGCATCGGCCGTGCGGACGGGGGCGGCGGATTTCATCGTACAAAAAGTTGAATGCAAGGAAATACTAGGTGTCTGCAAAACTAATTTACATAGGGTTTTCGCGTGTTTCATCCCTCAAAACACAGTGAAGGCGCCAGATCGGCGCGCACGCAGTACGGCTAAAATCTGGTTGATTCAACCAACTTCTGTCGAGGACGCCATGGCCGCCATCGGACTGTTCGAAGCCAAGACCCATCTGAGCGAATACGTCGCGCGCGCCGAAGCGGGCGAAGAAGTCATCATCACGCGGCACAACAAGCCGGTGGCCAAGATCGTGGCCTTCGTCCAGCAACACCATGCACGCGATGCGCGGCAATCGGCTGTCACAGCCTTGTTGCAGCAGGCCGGCCAGCGCACGCTGGGCATGGACTGGCGCGCCCTGCGGGACGAGGGCCGTCGCTGATGCAGGCATCGTCACACCTGGTGCTGGACACCTCGGTCGCCCTGGGCGCCGTGTTCGCCGACGAGCAGGACGATTACTCGGTCGGCGTGCTGCAGGCCTTGACCGACCTGAACGCCGTGGTGCCGGTGCTGTGGCATCTGGAGATGGCCAACATCCTCTCACGCGCGCTGCGCAGCGAACGCATCTCGGCCGACGGCATCAAACAGTGCTGGCAACATCTCGCGGTGCTTGACCTGCAAACCATGCCGCTGGAGCCCGACGCCCGCTACTGGACCGAGCGGGCCTACGACTGGGAGCTCACCTCCTACGATGCCTGCTACCTCGACCTCGCGCGCCAGCAGCGCCTGCCGCTGGCCACCAAGGACAAGAAGCTGATGGCCGCCGCAAAGCGCTTTGGCGTCGACATCTTTCAGCCAGTCTGATCCCGCCCCGAGACAAACTTTTCAGTTGCGTAACCCCATGAACCAGACCGCCCCTTTCACCACCGTCGCCGACATCCGCAAGTCCTTCCTGGACTTCTTCGCCTCCAAGGGCCACACCGTCGTCGCGTCCAGCCCGCTGGTGCCGGGCAACGACCCCACGCTGATGTTCACCAACTCCGGCATGGTGCAGTTCAAGGATGTGTTCCTGGGCAGCGACAAGCGCAACTACGTGCGCGCGGCCTCCGTGCAGGCCTGCCTGCGCGCCGGCGGCAAGCACAACGACCTGGAGAACGTGGGCTACACCGCCCGCCACCACACCTTCTTCGAGATGCTGGGCAACTGGAGCTTCGGCGACTACTTCAAGCGCGACTCGCTCAAGTGGGGCTGGGAGCTGTTGACCCAGGTCTACAAGCTGCCGCCCGAGAAGCTGCTGGCCACCGTCTACATCGACGACGACGAGGCCTACGACATCTGGCACAAGGAGATCGGCCTGCCGCCCGAGCGCATCGTGCGCATCGGCGACAACAAGGGCGGCAAGTACAAGAGCGACAACTTCTGGATGATGGCCGACACCGGCCCCTGCGGCCCCTGCAGCGAGATCTTCTACGACCACGGCGCCCACATCCCCGGCGGCCCCCCGGGCAGCCCAGAGGAAGACGGCGACCGCTTCATCGAGATCTGGAACCACGTGTTCATGCAGTTCGACATGCAGGAAGACGGCAGCCTCGTGAAGCTGCCCGCGCCCTGCGTGGACACCGGCATGGGCCTGGAGCGCCTGGCCGCCATCCTGCAGCATGTGCACAGCAACTACGAGATCGACATCTTCGACCGGCTCATCAAGGCCGCGGGCAAGGCGACCGGCACCGAAGACCTGGCCAATCCCTCGCTCAAGGTCATCGCCGACCACGTGCGCGCCACCTCCTTCCTGGTCAGCGACGGCGTGATCCCCAGCAACGAAGGCCGCGGCTACGTGCAGCGCCGCATCATCCGCCGCGCCATCCGCCACGGCTACAAGCTGGGCAAGAAGACGCCGTTCTTCCACAAGCTGGTGCCCGAGCTGGTGGCGCTGATGGGCGATGCGTATCCGAACCTCAAGGCTTCCGAGCAGCGCATCGTCGAGGTGCTCAAGGCCGAGGAAGAGCGCTTCTTCGAGACGCTGGAAAACGGCATGGAGATCCTGGACGCGGCGCTGGCCGGCGACGCCAAGGTGCTGCCCGGCGAAGTGGCCTTCAAGCTGCACGACACCTTCGGCTTCCCGCTGGACCTGTCGAACGACGTGGCGCGCGAGCGCGGCGTCACGGTGGACGAGGCCGGTTTCAACGCCGCCATGGAAAAGCAGAAGGCCGCAGGCCGCGCCGCCGGCAAGTTCAAGATGGAGCGCGCCGTGGACTACGGCGGCGCCGGCCACCCGTTCACGGGCTACGAGCGGTTGGCCGAGCCGGCCCATGTCGTCGCGCTGTACCACGAGGGCACGGCCGTGCAAGAGCTGCGCGAAGGCCAGAGCGGCATCGTCGTGCTGGACACCACGCCCTTCTACGCCGAGAGCGGCGGCCAGGTCGGCGATTGCGGCGTGCTGGCCGCCGAGGGCCTGCAGTTCGGCGTGGAAGACACGCTCAAGATCAAGTCCGACGTGTTCGGCCACCACGGCACGCAGACGCAGGGCACGCTGAAGGTGGGCGACACGGTGGACGCGCGCGTGGACACCGCGCGCCGCCAGGCCACCATGCGCAACCACAGCGTCACGCACCTGATGCACAAGGCGCTGCGCGAAGTGCTGGGCGACCACGTGCAGCAAAAGGGCTCGCTGGTCGATGCCGACAAGACGCGCTTCGACTTCACGCACAACGCGCCCGTCAACGACATGCAGATCCTGGAGATCGAAAAGCGTGTGAACGCCGAGATCCTGGCCAACGCCGAGACGCTGGCCCGCGTGATGGACATCGAGGCCGCGCAACAGACCGGCGCCGTCATGCTGTTCGGCGAGAAGTACGGCGACACCGTGCGCGTGCTCGACATCGGCACCAGCCGCGAACTGTGCGGCGGCACGCACGTGGGCCGCACGGGTGACATCGGCCTGTTCAAGGTCACGTCGGAGAGCGGGGTGGCCGCAGGCATCCGCCGCATCGAAGCCATCACGGGCGAGAACGCGCTGGCCTACCTGCAGCAGCTGGAGTCCACCGTGCAGCAGGCTGCCGCCAGCCTCAAGACGCCGGTCGCCGAACTGCAGGCCCGCATCACGCAGACGCTGGAGCAGGTGCGCGCGCTCGACAAGGAAATCACCGCGCTCAAGGGCAAGCTGGCGTCGAGCCAGGGCGACGAACTGGTCACGCAGGCCGTGGATGTCAAGGGCCTCAAGGTGCTGGCAGCCCTGCTGCCCGGCGCCGACGTGAAGACGCTGCGCGACACCATGGACAAGCTCAAGGACAAGCTCAAGACCGCCGCCATCGTGCTGGCCGTCGTCGACGGCGCCAAGGTGCAGTTGGCAGCTGGCGTGACGGCCGACAGCGTCGGCAAGGTCAAGGCCGGCGAGCTGGTCAATTTCGTCGCCCAGCAGGTCGGCGGCAAGGGCGGCGGCAAGCCGGACCTGGCCATGGCCGGCGGCACGGACGCCAGCGGGCTGGCGAAGGCGCTGGAGTCGGTGAAGGGGTGGGTGGGCGAGCGGGTCTGATTGCCATCGCCCTGGGGTGGATGCTTGGTCATTATTCTGACCAAGATGCCTTGTTTTGGTTAATATACTGACCAAATGACGCACTCACCAGTCACCGCTGTACTGGAAACTCAGCTCCTGCAGCAGTTGGGCGACCGTCTCATGCGTCTGCGCAAGGCAAGAGGGCTGGGCACGGTGGAGATGGCGTCCAAGGTGGGCATCACGCGCAACACCCTACGCGCGGTCGAATCCGGCGACCCTGCGCCTTCCATGGGCACCTATCTGCGGGTGATGTCCGTCCTCGGCGTGAGCGGCGAATTTGCGCTGTTGGCGGGCGACACGATGCGGCCCGCCACGCCGGGCTCCGCGGCCGCGCGCAGTCGCCATGCGCGACCTGCCGTGCAAGTCATGGTGTCGGCTGACGCATCGCGCCACCAGGCGCAGGATCTGCAAAGCCTGGCGCTGCACCAAGCCGCCATCGAACTCGTGCAGTCCGACCCCGCGTACATCGAGCAGGCGCAGGCCACGCTGGCGCACTGGCTGCGGGACGGCGCGTCGCGCTCTGCGGGCCTGTGGAAGGAATGGGAAGAAGTCCTGCGCAGGCGCATGTGGCGCAAGGTGCTGGGCCGCACACGGCGCGCGCAGGAGCTGCGCCAGGCCTCGCCCTTGGTGACCGTGCTGCCCGATGCGACGCGCCAGGCGGTGTTGGCGCAGATCAACGAGCTGAAGCAAGGCGTCGTGCTCGGTGACGTGCAATAGGCGGCCGCGCCATGAACCGCCAGGACCTGGAACACATCATCCGCGCCAGCGCCGACCTGACGAACCAGTACGAGTTCATCATCGTGGGCAGCCAGTCCATGCTGGGGCCGGTGCCTGACCCAGAGGATGTCTTCAAGATGTCTGCAGAGGCCGACATCTACCCGCTCAACGCGCCTGAACTGGCCGACCGCATCGACGGCGCCATCGGCGAGGGCTCGCAGTTCCATGCGACCAACGGCTACTACGCGCAGGGCGTCGGTCCCGACACGGCCATCCTGCCGGCTGGATGGTTGTCGCGCGTGCAAAGCGTGCAGAACGGCAACACCAACGGCCGCGTGGGCTACTGCCTCGACGTCATGGACCTGTTTCTCTCAAAAGCCGCAGCAGGCCGCGACAAGGACCGCGTGTTCTGCATGGCGCTGCTGGAGCACGGCTACGTCACGCCAGCCAAGGCGTTCGAGCTGATCCCTCAGATGCCGCTGGACGCCGATGCGCAGCGCAGGTTGCGCGCGGGCATTCGCCGCTGGGCCAAAGCCTTGCGTCAGGCCGGGCACTTGATTCCCGAGGCGTGACAGCAGCCTCAGCCGGCCGCCACATGCACCCCCGGCCGCCTTCCCTCATTCCACTTCCCCTCGATCGCCCGCTCGACCTGCGCCGCCAGCTGCAGCAGCAGCCCGTCGTTTGCCTGCCGCGCCTGCGCCTGGATGCCCATCGGCAGGCCGCTCTCGTAAGTGGCCAGCGGCAGGCTGATGCCCGGGATGCCGCACAGGTTGGCCAGCGGCGTGTAGGCGAAGTTCTTCCACAGGTTGCCGAACCAGTCGAGCACCGAGGGGTTGTCGCTCAGCGTCAGGTATTCGGTGGTGCCGATCTTCGGCGTGGGCAGCGCGGTGATGGGCGTGAGGATGATGTCCCACTGCTCGAAGAATTCGCCGAATGCCCGCGCCGTGGTGTTGAACACGGTCTGCATCTGGAAGCGCTCGGCGAACGAGGTGTCGCGGCCGGCTTCCCAGATCTTGATGTTGATGGGCTCGATCTTGTCTTCGGGCGGGCGCTGCAGGCCCAGCCTTGCGAGATGGCCGGAGATGGTCTGCGCGAAGTTGCTGATGTAGCAGGTGGTCTGCGCGGCGAACGCGGCGCGGATGTCCACGTCGGGCAGCGCCCAGTCGACCTCGTGCCCCAGGCCTTCGAGCAAACGGCCCACGCGCGTGAGCTCGGCCACGATGTGCGGCGTGGCGCGGTAGTCGCCCCACTCGTGCGAGAGCGCGATGCGCAGGCGTTGCGGGTCGCGCTGGATCAGCTGGGCGTACGGTTCGGCCGGCGTCCAGTACGGCATGAACTCGCCCGGCGCGCCGCCGCGGCACTGGTCGATGAAGGTCGCGGTGTCGCGCACCGTGCGGCTGTGGCAGCCCTGGGTGGAGACCAGCCCCGTCAGGTCCGACAAGTGCGGCGCGATCGACAGCACGCCGCGCGAAGGCTTTAGCCCGATCACGCCGTTCACGCCGGCCGGGATGCGGATGGAGCCGCCGCCGTCCGTCGCATGCGACAGCGGCACCACACCCGCGCCCACCATGGCGCCCGTGCCGGCCGATGAGCCGCAGGTCGTGTACTCCAGGTTCCAGGGGTTGCGCGTGACGTACAGCGCCGGGTTCTCGGCGGAACTGCAGACGCCGAATTCCGGCGTCGTCGTGCGGCCGATGATGTTGAGGCCGGCCTGGCGGATGCGGCCGGTGAGGTAGCTGTCGGCCGGCGCGCGGTGGCCTTGCATCAGCAACGAGCCCATTTCCTGCAGCCGGCCCTTGAGCGTGGGCCCCAGGTCCTTCATGAGGTAGGGAACGCCGGCCAGGGCGCCTTGCGGATTCATCCCGTCATGCAGCGGGTCGGCCACCACGTCGTCGAAGACCTGGACCACCGCGCTCAGGGCGGGGTTGGTTTTCGCAATGCCGGCGGCCGCTTGCTGGGCCAGCTCGGCCGGTGTCAGCTGCCCGGTGCGGACCAGTTCGGCCAGGGCCACGCCATCGTGCCGGCTCCATTCGTCCCAACCCATCGCCAATGCCATCGTTGCACTCCCGGGCCGACCGTGGCCCGGGCGCATTGTCGCAACAAGCGTCTCAGTGGGCGGCGTCGGCCTCGACCAGCGAACGGATCGCAGCGACCACCGCCTGCGGCGCGTCGCGCTGGATGTAGTGGCCGGCATTGGCCACGGGCGTCAGCGCGCCGGTGCCGGTGAGCTGCAGCCAGTCCTGTCGCAGCGTGCCCAGCGTGGCCTGAAGGCCTTCGCCCGCGTAGGCGCTGGGGCGGGTGGACACCATCAGCAGGGCCGGCGCTGCCAGTGGCGCGCGGGTGTCCAGTGCATCCAGGCAGGCCGTTTGCGCATCGAATTCCTGGCGCATGGCCGAGGTGAACACCGTGGCGCGCGCCAGTTGCAGCAACGCCGCCGCCCCGGGCGTCTCGCGCTGCAAGGTCTTCAAGATGTCGGGGTGGGTCGGGTCCAGCAGCACCAGGCCGGCCACCTCGTCCGGGTACTGGCGGGCGTAGACGTACTGGTACAGGCCACCCAGCGAATGGCCGACCAGCACGTAAGGCGGCTTCACGCCCGAGCGCTGCAGCAGCGCGCGCTGCTCCTGCGCAATGCGGCAGGCGTCGCGCAGTTCGGTGCTTGCCGGGCTGGCGCCGTAGCCGGGTCGGTCCGGGGCAATGGCTTCGATCCGGGATGGCAGCTGCTGCAGCACCTGGGCCCAGGTGCCATGGTCGTCGCCCAGGCCGCTCTGGAACACCACCGCGGGTGAGGTGCTGCCGCGGCCCTGGTGGGCAAAGGCAATGGTCGTGCGGTCCAGCGCCGCCGTCGATAGCAGCGGCCTGGCCTGCGGGATCGTGCCCATGCACGCGCTGAGCACCAGGCCCAGGGCCAGCACGCCGCCAGCGGCCCGCCACGAATTCAATCCCAACCGCATGCGCCGTGCCCGTCCAATTTGTGTACAGCGCGCGATTGTGCATGCTGTGACACAGCCATGGATACAGGCAAAACGTCGTGAACGTGCAAGAGGCGGGATGGCGCCTGTGTCGGTCAGCATGCCGCAGGGCCGCAACAGGCTGCGCCGGGCGCGGCAGTACGATCGCGGCGAACCACAGGTGTTCCATGCGGCCGCCGGTCAGGTCGCCATGCGGCACCCCAAATGCACGCCCTGAACCGCGTGCCCAACCCCATCGAGACAAGGAAAAAAGATGGCGCACAAGCCGAGCTCCCAGTACATCGACATCCCCGCCGCCGACGGCAGCGGCACGTTCCGCGGCTATCTGGCCCTGCCCAGCGCCGGCACAGGCCCGGGCCTAGTCATCGCGCAGGAGATCTTCGGCGTGAACGCCACCATGCGCGAAGTGGCCGACGCCTATGCCGAAGAGGGCTACGTTGCCCTGGTGCCCGACCTGTTCTGGCGCCAGCAGCCCGGCATCGAGCTGGGCTACACGCCTGATGACTGGCAGCGCGCCTTTGCCTTGTACAAGGGCTTCGACGAGGCGCGCGGCGTGGACGACATCCAGTCCGCCATCAGCGTGCTGCGCCAGCGCGCCGAGGTGCCCGGCCGCCAGGTCGGCGTGCTGGGCTTCTGCCTGGGCGGCAAGCTGGCCTACCTGGCGGCCTGCCGCACCGATGCCGATGTGGCCGTGGGCTACTACGGCGTGGGTATCGAATCCGCACTCGACGAGGCCGCGCACATCCAGGCGCCGCTGTTGCTGCACATCGCCGAGCAGGACGGCTTTTGCCCGCCAGAGGCACGCGCGCAGATCCTGCAGGCCCTGCGCGGCCACCCCAAGGTGCAGGCCCAGGTCTACCCCGGCGTGGACCACGCGTTCGCGCGGGTCGGTGGCGACCACTACCACCGCAGCTCGGCCCTGCTGGCGCACGAGCGCAGCATCGCCACGCTGAAGGCCGCCATCGGCCCGCACTACGACCTGGCCGCGCTGTGGGACAAGCACTGCGAATACGAATTCGGACTGCGCGACGTGGACGCCACCATGGCCACCATGGTGGCCGAGCCCTACGTGAACCACATCCCCACCATGACCGGCGGCGTGGGCTACGAGAAGCTTCACCACTTCTACACCCACCATTTCGTCAACAGCAACCCGCCCGACACGGCCCTGGTGCCGATCTCGCGCACGGTGGGCGCCACACAGGTCGTGGACGAGATGCTGTTCAGCTTCACGCACACGTGCGAGATCCCGTGGATGCTGCCCGGCGTCAAGCCCACGGGCAAACGCGTGGAAGTGCCGCTGCTGGCGGTCGTCAAGTTCCGCGGCGACAAGCTGTGCCACGAGCACATCTACTGGGACCAGGCCAGTGTGCTGGTGCAGGTGGGCCTGCTGGACGCGAAGCTGCTGCCGGTGGCGGGCGTGGAGACGGCGCGCAAGCTGGTGGACGAGAGCCTGCCGTCCAATACCCTGATGCCTGGGGGCGGGGCGGCTTGAGGGTTCAGACTCGCCGCAGCCTGCTGCTCGCCGGCCTGGCCGCCAGCCTGCCGGCGCGCGCCCAGCACGAGGTCACCGCCTGGTCCGCACGCACGCCGTTTCCCGCCATCGAGGCGCTGGACCTGGACGGCAAGACCTGGCGCCTGGCCGACCTGAAGGGCCGGGCCGTGCTGCTGAACTTCTGGGCCAGCTGGTGCGAGCCCTGCCGCGCCGAGATGCCCACTCTGCAGCAACTGGCCGACCTGTACGGCGACGACAGGCTGGCCGTGCTGGCGCTGAACTTCAAGGAATCGGCCCCCACGGCGTTGCGCTTCGTGCAGCGCACGGGCCTGCGCCTGCCGGTGCTGCTCGACCGCGACGGCGCCATCGCGCGCGACTGCGGCGTCAGGGTGTTTCCGAGCACCGTCCTGATCGCGCCGGACGGCCGCCCGCGCCAGCGCGTGCGTGGCGAGCTGGACTGGACGGGCCGAGAGGCCGGCGCCCTGGTGCAGGCATTGCTCGAGGCGCCGCGGCCCACCCGATAATCCGCGGCCGCGCGCCGCCCGGCGCCCTCTACACCGCACAGGAGAACCCCCGCATGACGCTTGCCCGCCGGCAATTCATCGCCCAATGCGCCATCGCCTCGGCCACCGTGGCCGCCCCGTCCATCGTGCTGGCCCAGGCCGCCCCGGCCGAGCGCCGCTTCGCACCGCAGCCCCAGGGCTGGCGCAGCTTCGAGGTCACGACGCGCGTGGACCTCAAGCCCCTGCAGGGCGCGACCAAGGTCTGGATCCCGCTGCCCTCTGTGGACAGCGACTACCAGCGCTCGCTGACCCACAGCTTCGCCAGCAATGGCCAGGCCGCCCTGGCCCAGGCCGGCCATGACGGCACGCGCATGCTGGTCGCCGACTTCGCGCCCGACACGGCCCAGCCCTTCGTCGAGGTGACGAGCCGCATCGACACGCAGAACCGCGCCACCGACTGGTCGCGTCGCGACGCGCCACGCGAATCGGCCGACACCCTGGCCTACTACACGCGCGCCACGGCGCTGCTGCCCACCGATGGCATCGTGCGCGAGACGGCGCTCAAGGCCACGCAGGGCGCCCGCACCGATGTGCAGAAGGTGCAGGCCATCTACAGCTGGGTCGTCAACAACACCTACCGCGAGCCCAAGGTGCGCGGCTGCGGCGAGGGCGACATCGCCACCTTGCTGGAGACCGGCGACCTGGGCGGCAAGTGCGCCGACCTGAACGCGCTGTTCGTCGGCCTGTGCCGCGCAGTGGGCGTGCCGGCGCGCGATGTCTATGGCATCCGCCTCGTGCCCTCGGCCTTCGGCTACAAGGAACTGGGCGGCAACCCGGCCAGCCTCAAAGGCGCGCAGCACTGCCGCGCCGAGGCCTACCTGCAGGGCCACGGCTGGGTGGCGATGGACCCGGCCGACGTGGCCAAGGTCATGCGGCTGGAGACGCCCGAGTGGATCAAGACCACGCAGCACCCGGTCGTCGCGCCGGTGAACAAGGCCCTGTTCGGCGGCTGGGAGGGCAACTGGATGGCCTACAACACCGCGCACGACCTGGTGCTGCCCGGTGCCAAGGGCGAGCGGCTGGGCTTCTTCATGTATCCCATGGCCGAGAACGCGCAGGGGCGCTTCGACCCCTACGCGCCGGACGACTTCAAGTACCAGATCACGGCGCGCGAGATCGCTGGATAGTTCTGGGGGGTGCCGTTGCTGCGACGTGGGATGTCATCGCCGAGCACTGGCGTCGTCACTCTTCGCGGTCTGCGCAGGCAGGGGCTGCAGTGACAGCGCGCTCTCGAAGCGCCGCGGCGCTCCGGTCACCGGGTCCGTGAACGCGATGCCGCGCGCCAGCAGCTGCAACGGCCGCCTGTAGTCGTCCGGCTCGTCCGGGCCGCGCAGCACCTGAGGGTAGAACGCATCGTCCCGGATCGGAATGCCCAGCGCTGCCATGTGCACGCGCAGCTGGTGGCGTTGCCCGGTGCGCGGGGCCAGCGCGTAGCGGCCCCAGCCGGCGCCCGATTCCACCAGCGCCACCTGCGTGCTGGCATTGGGCTCTCCCTCGGCTTCGCGTTGCCGGAAGAAGGGCTCGCCGCGCACGATGCGGCTGGCGCGCGTGAGCGGCAGCACGAGGCCCGGGCGCAGCGGCGCGATGGCCTCGTAGGCCTTGTCGATCTGCCGCGCGCTGAACATCGCATGGTAGGCAGCGCGGTCCTCGCGCCGCAGGCCGAACAGCACCAGGCCCGCGGTCTCGCGGTCGATGCGGTGCAGCGGCTGCAGGTCTGCAAGGCCCGTCGCGCGCCGCAGACGCGTGAGCAGGGTCTCGTGCAGGTAGCGGCCGCCCGGCGTCACGGCCAGGAAATGCGGCTTGTCGGCCACCAGCAGGTGCGCGTCCCGGTACAGCACCTGGGCCTCGAAGGGCACACGCGGCTCGTCGTCCAGGCTGCGGTAGTACCAGGCACGGCCGTGCGGGCGGTAGGGCGCATCGGGCGCCAGCGGCCGGCCCTGCGCGTCCACGACCTCGCCCCGGCCCATGCGCATGCGCCAGGCCTCGGGCGTCACATGCGGAAAGCGTTCGGCGAAGAAGTCCAGCCAGGTCGGCCACGGGCCTGCCGCCAGGCCCACGCAGCTGGCGCCCACGCCATCGCGCGTCGGCAGCGGGGCAGCGTGGCGTGGCAGGGTGTCGGGCGGCATGGTGGTGGATTGTCGTCTTCGCGTTCTTCCATCGGTGTAAACCCTGGGGCGCTATGATCCGTCGCACTTTTCCAGCTCTGCCGACCATGCATTTGTTCAGATTTCAAACCTTTCCATCGCCCCTTGCGCCAGCGGGGCACTTGCATTGAGCGCGGTGGGTTGGGGGGAGGCTGCCGTCCTGGGCCTGATCCAGGGCCTGACCGAGTTCCTGCCGGTGTCCTCCAGCGCACACTTGCGCATCATCGGCCCGATGCTGCCGTCCGGCGGCGACCCGGGCGCGGCGTTTACGGCGATCACGCAGATCGGCACCGAAGCCGCCGTGCTGCTGTACTTCCGCCAGGACATCGCGCGCATCTTCACGGCCTGGCTCGCGTCGCTGGGCCAGCGCGGCCAGGCCCTGAGCGCCGACGCGCGCATGGGCTGGCTCGTGATGCTGGGCACCTTGCCCATCGCCATCCTGGGGCTGCTGTTCAAGAGCGCGATCGAGGGCTCGCTGCGCAACCTGTACATCACCGCGACCATGCTGATCGCCTTCGCCATCGTGCTGGCGCTGGCGGACCGCGGCGGCCGCAAGACGCTGACGCTGGAGCGGCTGAGCTGGCGTGACGGCGTCCTGTTCGGCTTCGCGCAGGCCATGGCGCTGATCCCCGGCGTCTCGCGCTCGGGCGGCACCATCACCATGGGCCTGATCCTGGGCTACACGCGCGAGGCGGCGGCGCGCTACTCGTTCCTGCTGGCCGTGCCGGCCGTGCTGCTGTCCGGCTTCTACCAGCTCTACAAGACCTGGGGCGTGGCCGGGCCGGTCGGCGCCGGCCAGACCTGGCTGGCCACCGGCATCGCCTTTTTCGTCGGCTATGCGGTGATCGTCGGCTTCCTCAAGCTGGTCTCCACGCGCAGCTACATGCCCTTCGTCTACTACCGCGTGGCGCTGGGCCTGGTGGTGTTCGCGCTGCTGGGCGCGGGCATCCTGTCGCCGGTCTAGGCGAGCCGGCGAAACACCAGGTCCCACACGCCGTGGCCCAGCCTGAGGCCGCGGCGTTCGAACTTGGTGTCGGGCCGGTAATGCGGCCGCGGCGCGAAGTCGCCTGCCGTGTTCTGCAGCAAGGACTCGGCGCCCAGCACCTCCAGCATCTGCTGCGCGTAGGGCTCCCAGTCGGTCGCGCAGTGCAGGTAGCCGCCTGGCGCCAAGCGCTGCACGAGCCGGGCCACGAAGGCCGGCTGGATCAGCCGTCGCTTGTGGTGGCGGTGCTTGTGCCAGGGGTCCGGGAAAAAGATGTGGATGCCGGCCAGGCCTTGCGGGTGGGCCTGCGCGTCCCAGGGCGGCAGCATGTGGTCCAGCACCTCGACCGCGTCGTGCGCCAGGATGCGGATGTTCTGCAGCCCGCGCTCGCCGATGTGCTTGAGCAGCGCGCCCACGCCGGGCTCGTGCACTTCGCAGCACAGGAAGTTGGTCTCGGGCAGCACCTGGGCGATGTGGGCCGTGGCGTCACCCATGCCGAAGCCGATCTCCAACACCGTGGGCGCCTGGCGCCCGAACGCCGCGGCCAGGTCCAGCGGCTGCGGCTGGTAGGGCAGCACGAAGCGCGGCCCCAGCTCGGCCGTGGCCTTGGCCTGGCCGGCGGTGGTGCGGCCGGCGCGTTTGACGAAGGTGCGGATGGCGCGGGGATGGGCGACGTCGGCTGGGGCGCCAGGCTGCTCGGTGGGCAACGGGGTCGCAGGGGGCGAAGAGGGGGGGGTATTCACGCGGTGGGATTGTAGGGAGCGCGCACCAGCCGCTCGGCCAGCCGCTGCAGCGCCGCCTCGGCCGTCTCCACGATCTCGGCCGAGTGGGTGAGCATCAGGTTCAGCCGCTGGCCCAGGCCCTCGACCATGGTGCCGCTGGCCACCTCGCGCAGCACGCCGGCAGGATCGCGCGCGCAGGCAGTCGCCGCGCCGATGCGCTCGGCGTAGGTGCCGGCGGGCACGCCGTAGGCCACGACCGGTTTGCCCAGCGCGACCGCGTAGCCGAGCTCGAACACCGTGCCCGAATCGGGCTCCAGACCGCGAAAGTCCATCAGGTTCGCCACCACGCCATCGGCTTCGTGGATCAGCGCGATGTTGCCCTCGTAGATGCGCCGGGCCAGCGCTGCATCGCTGCCCTGGAAACCCGCTGCGTGGCCGCCGTCCGAGGGCTCCAGCCCGACCAGGCCCAGGCGGGTGCAGCAGGCCTTCAGGTGCGCGAAGACCTGGGCGCTGTCGGGGCGGAACACATCGGGGCCGGCGAGGTAGATGCGGGGTGGGGCGGGGCGGTCGGAAGCGGTCTGGAGCATGGCTTCATTGTCCCAGCGCGGCGCGGCCAGCCACCAGCGTGCGGTCATCTGCGCTGGCCGGGTGGCCCCTGAGCGTGGCTTCGAACAAGGCATTGGCCGCGCTGCACAGCGCCATGTGGTCCTGGCACATGCGCTGGTAGCGCGCCAGGTCCGCCGCGTCATCGCCCTCGTCCAGACCGCGGCCCGAGGGCGGGTCCTCCTGTGCCTGCGCGCGCACTGCGTCGGCCACGGCCAGCGCCGCCTGGTTCTGCCGGCTGGCCACGCCCACGCCGTGTGCCAGCTGCGGCAAGGCGTCGCCCAGCAACACCCGGCCCAGCACGCCCGCCGGCACCGGCTCGTCCCGCAGGGTGGTGAGCCGGCGCAGGTTGGCCGCGTGGCCCGGCCCCGCAGCACCGCCGGCAAAGGCGAGGTCGCGAGACTCCAGCCCGGGCGCAATCGCCAGCAGCGCCGACACGCTGGTGGTGTTGCACCGGAACAGTGGCGCACCCGGCCGGTCGTCCAGCGTGCAGCCGGCTGCCAGCCGGGCGTTGAACCGGTTGGCCAGGCCAGCTGCCAGCATGCGCACGGCACCCGCCAGCGGCTGCAGCGTGCCGTGCTCGTAGTCGTCCAGCCCGCCCAGCTCGCCACCGATGTCGCGGCTGGCGAGCGTGAAGCGTTCACGCGCGAAGCGCAGCGCCAGGGTCGGCGTGCCATCGTCCAGCGGCGCGGCCTTGGCCAGCCGCGCGGCGATGCCGCGCGCCATCAGCGGCGTGCCGTTGTGCAGCGTCACGTTGCGCGTGCCATCACGCTGGTACGCCACGTGCACGCCGACCAGGGCAGCCAGCGCTTCGACCGGATTGCAGCTCTCGTCGGCCGGCAGCGCGCGCCCGGCTCCGGCGGCGGCGCTGCGCCCGTCGTGCATGGCGATCTCGGCGTTGAGGCGGTTGATCCGGGCCAGCGTGGCCGTGCGCTGCTGGCCGATCGCGGCATGCTGTTCGGCCAGCGCGTGGTGCAGGCCGTTGAAGGCTTCTGCCAGGTCCTGGGCCGCGGCGATCACCTGCTGGCGCAGCGGCATCGCAGCCGGTGCAGCACCTGCTGCACCCAGCGCGCGGAACAGCGCGTCCAGCCTGCTGTCGATGGCCGTCGCGCTGTCGCCCACCAGGCGCTCGAGCTGGCTCAGGTACGGCTGGGCGGCCCGGTGCCAGCCCTGCGCAGTCGCGGCCGCCCAGCGCCGCTGGCGCCTGAAGCCGGCGGCGTTGGGTTGCATCTGCGGCAGGTGCACGGATGGGCCGGCCACCAGTGCCGGCGTGCTGAACGCTGGTGCGCGGCCAAGGCGAGCGCGGCGCAGCGCCGGCCGGTCAGACGCCTGCATACACAGCCTGCGCTTCGGCCACCAGCACGCGGCGCATCAGGTCCTGCTGGTCGGTCATGAGCTGCAGGTTGCGCGCGTTGCGAGATCTGCAGTCGGACACGGCATGCCCCACGCGGCCCCACAGCGCCTGCAGCGGCGCGCTGCCCGTGGCGGGCATGCGGGCCAGCAGCGCATCCATGCAGGCGGGCTCGTCCTCGCCCAGCAACTGGCCGATGAGGGCCTCGCGCGCGCTGCGCCGCGCTTCCAACCGGTCCACCAGCACCACGATGCGATGCGCCAGCGCCTCCAGCAGCGCCGCATCCTGGCGCAGCGCGCCGTCGTGCTGGCGTTCCTGCAGCACGGCCAGCACCGAGTAGTCCGCCAGGTCGTCCTGCATGTCACCGAGAAGCTGCAGCAGCGCGCTGCGGGGCAGGGGAGGTGGTTCGGCCATGGTCGGCTCCTGAGGATGAGTTGGCGCGCGATGCCGGCGCTGGCGGGGGCGGTGGTCAGAAGGCCACGGCCGTGGTCAGGCGCTCGCGCATCTTGCGCAGCGCGCCCTTGTTGATCTGGCACACGCGTGCATCGGTCAGGCCCAGCACGGCGGCGATTTCCTTGAAGCTCAGGCCGCACGCACAGGAGAGCTGCACGATGCACTGCTCATGGGCGTCCAACACGGCCAAGGCCTGCTCGATGCTGCGCCGGGCCATCAGCGCAGCCTCGGGAGACTGGCCCTGCGCAGGCAGGCGGTGCAGCTCGTCCACCGCCTCGTCGTAGCTGACGAGGCGGCCGGCATGCGCGGCCAGCCGGTGTGCGCGGAGTTGCTCGGCGCTCAACTGCAGATGCGTGCGCAATTCGGTGTCGGTGGGCTCGTGACCGAGCTGGCGGCGCAGCGCGCGCTCGGCGTCACGCAGGCGGTGGCTGTCCTGGCGCACGTCGCGCGGGCGCCAGTCCTGGCGGCGCAACTCGTCCAGGATGCTGCCGCGCACGCGCAGCGCGGCGTAAGCGGCGAACTGCGCGTTCGGCACGCCATAGCGGCGCAAGGCCTCCAGCAGGCCCATGAGGCCGATCTGCTCCATGTCCTCGCGGTCCATGGCGCCGCCCACCTGTGAGTCCAGTTGGCGCGCGATGCGCTTGACCAGTGGCAGCCAGTCCCGCAGCCACGCAGCCTCCCGGGCTGCATCGCCTTGCTGGGCGGCGCTCTTGATCTCGCAGGGCACATCCAGGTCCATGGTGCACGTCCGGAAAGTCTCAAATTTTTCTACATTCAAGTCAAATTTGATGCGCAAATGTACTCAATTCTGGCTGACGCCTCAAGTGTTGATGCTTTAAGTTCATCATATTGATGAAAGTCAACGATATGATGCTGAAAATTGAATTAAATTCAGCAACCTGCGCGGGCTTCTTCACGTGCCAGCCCGTGCCGTGTGCGCAGCGCTGCTGCGCACCACCGAGCAAGGAGGGCGGACATGGGCTTCGCATCCAGATTGACGGCCGGCATGGGCGTGTTGCTGGCCGCGGGGCCGGCGCTGGCGGCGGCGGCCATTCGCCAGCGCCAGGCGCGGGTGGCGCTGCAGGAGGCGCGCGCCGCACTGACGGCGCGCAACCAGTTCCTGGGCATGATGGCCCACGAGATGCTGACGCCGCTGCAAACCATCGTGAGCTCCGTGGAACTGCTCGAACTGGACGGCCAGGTGCCGGCCGGCAACGAGGTCTTTCGTCGCCTGCGCCGCAGTGCCCAGCAGCTGGAGGCGCAGATGAACGACACGGTGGAGTTCGCGCGCCTGTCGGGCGGGCGGCTGAAGGTGTCCAAGATGCTGTTCCAGCCCGACCTGATGATGCAGCTCATCGTGGCCGAGTACGACGAGGCCGCGCGCGAGCGCGGTGTGCACCTGGTCGTGCGCATCGACCCGCAGCCCTGCCCGCGCGTGGTGACGGACCCAGCCCGCCTGCGCCAGATCGTGGCCAACCTCGTCTCCAACGCCGTCAAGTACGCGATGCCTGGTGAGGTCGTGTGCGCCCTGCAGGTGCACGAGCAGCAGGGGCGCATCCACATCGCGGTGATCGACCAGGGCCCGGGCTTCGACACCGCGATCGATCTGTGGGAGCCGTTCACGCGCGGGCAGGCCCAGGCCCAGACCCAGGTCGGCTGCGGGCTGGGCCTGGCCGTGGTCAAGCTGATGACCAGCCTGCTGGGCGGCAGCGTGCATGCCGTGAGCCAGCCGGGCCAGGGATCGGTGTTCTCGGTGCGTCTGCCCGTCGACGTCGAGCCGGTGCCGCAAGCCGCCCAGGCGCCTGCCGTGCGCGAGCGCCTGCGCCTGCTGGTGGTGGAGGACGACGTCGACGTGCGCGCCAGCCTGGAGGCCATGGTGCTGGCGCTGGGCGCGCAGGCCGACCTGGCCGGCTCGGTGCGCGAGGCCAATGCACGGCTGGACGCGGCGCACTACGACGGCGTGCTGCTGGACGTGCGCCTGCCCGACGGCCTGGGCTACGCCGTGGCCGCGCATGCGCGCACACCCGGCTCGCGCAACCGCACCACGCCACTGGTCGTGCTGTCGGCCTACCACGAATCGGACGACATCAGCGATGCGCTGTTCGCGGCCAAGTTCGACAAGCCGATCAGCGTGGGCCGGCTGCGCTCGGCGATGGAGCTGTTCCGCGCCGCGCCGACGGAGGACCGGGCGGTGCGCGCAGGGTCGGCTATACGCGCGTGAGCGCGTCCTGTTCGATCAGCTGGCGCACCTGGGCCACCATCAAGCCGAGGCGGAACGGCTTCTCGACCACCTGGATGCGCAGCGCCGTCGTGACCTGCACGATCTCGTCCTCCACCGCATGGCCGGCGGCGATGGCGCCCGTGGTCAGCACCAGCGGCACGCCGGGCTGCAGCTGGCGGATGGCGTGCAGCACGGCGCGCGCGGTCTGGCCGTTCAGCCACCAGTCGACGAGGTAGGCGTCGAAGGGTTGCAGGCTGGCGCGCGCGGAGAGCTCGGCCGCCGAGGTGAACAACTCGACGCGCAAACCCGATGCCTCCAGCGCATCGCGCAGGTTGGCTGCAAGGTCGCGTGAATCCTCCAGCACGGCCACGCGCGGCATCTGGCGCTGCACCGGCGTGATCACGAGCCGCAGCACGCGCTGGCGCACGAGCCGGGGATCGGCCGCCGCATAGGGCTGCACCAGCCAGTCGTCGCCCTGCGGCGTGGCCACGAGTTCGCAGTGCTCGCCGGCAGCCAGCGCGTCGCCCAGCTGCACCTGGCAGCGCAGCCGCGTGCTGCCGATGAGGATGCTCGCATTCGGCACGCCGCCGGCGCTGCGCGGCGTGGCCGACAGCGGCGCGCTGCTGAGCAGCTGGCTGACGTCGACCGCGAAATGCTGGGCCAGGGCCTGCAGGTCGCCTGCGGAGAACGAGCTGTCCTGGAACTTGCGGAATGCGCCCGAGCGCGACAGCCCCAGGATCACGGCGAGCTGCGAGGCATGCTTGTGCCGCGGCAGGCCCTGGTCGGCAAAGAAGTCATGCAGCCGCTGGGCGATGACGCTGCCCTCGGCGTCGGTTTGCAAATCGGCGAGGGCGTCGGGCGAGGGCTTGCTCACCGGCGGTGGCATGGCAGTGTGAAGACCATGGCGTTGGATGCCTTCCTTGCGACGAAAGTGTGCGGGATGTTAAGCGCGAGGCGGGGCGCGCGTGAGAAAGATGCGAACGGCGCATCGATGCGACGCGGCTCGCTTCAGTGTGCCAGCCAGGCGCGCGTCCAGGCCAGCAGCCGCTCGCCCGCCGACCCGTGGGCCGGCGGCAGGCCCAGCACCGTGGCCGCGGCCTGCAGCGCGGCCGGCGGGTCGGCCAGGTCCAGCGCCTGCGCGCCGTTCTGCTTGGAGAGCTTTTCGCCATTGGCACCCAGCACCAGCGGCGTGTGCAGGTAGCGCGGCGTGGGCAGGCCGAGTGCGCGCTGCAACAGGATCTGGCGCGGTGTGTTGTCGGCCAGGTCCGCGCCGCGCACTACGTCGGTGATGCCTTGCGCGGCGTCGTCCACGACCACGGCCAGCTGGTAGGCCCACAGGCCGTCGGCTCGGCGCAGCACGAAGTCGCCCACCTCGGTGGCCACGTCCTGCCGCTGCGGGCCCAGGCGCCGGTCCACCCACGCGAGCGGCGCTGCAGGCTCGACGCGCAGCCGCCAGGCCCGCGCCGGCCGGCCGTTCAGGCCATGCCGGCAAGTGCCGGGGTAGACCAGCTCACCATGGCGCGAAGGCGCGATGCCGAGCGCCTGGCGCGCGGCCAGGATCTCGCTGCGCGAGCAGGCACAGGGGTAGGCCAGGCCGGCCGCGATGAGCCGGTCGAGCGCCTGCTGGTAGGCCGCGCCGCGCTGCGATTGGTAAGTGGGCGGCTGGTCGGCGATGAGCTGGCACGCGTCCAGTTGCTGCAGCACGATCGCGTCGGCTCCTGCCGGGCAGCGCGGGATGTCCACGTCCTCGATGCGCACCAACCATTGGCCGCCATGGGCCCGCGCGTCGAGCCAGCTGGCCAATGCCGCGACCAGTGAGCCCGCATGCAGCGGACCGGTGGGCGACGGTGCGAAGCGCCCCGTGTAGCGCATGGACGAGCCTGCGCCCTCCGGGCTGCGGCGCTGGGCACTTTCGGGCGGCCGGGCGGCGCTCACTCGCGGGCCTTCGGCTTCGCCGGCGGTGCGCGCTTGCTGGGGGCGGCCCGGCGCAGCGCTCACGCCATCGCGAGCGCCAGTTCCAGCCCCGAGACGAACGCGTTCTCGACGCGGTGGCCCAGGCACCAGTCGCCGCAGACGCCCACACGCAGCTTGGCATCCCACAGGTGGCTGTCGCCCAGCGGTGTCAGCGTCTGCGCCTGGTGCCAGCTGTGCACCGAGGCGAAGGCCGGTTCGGCGCGGATGCCCGTGACTTCGGAGAAGGCTTTGCGCAGCTTGGCCAGCACGCGCGGCGCGTCGTCCTGCAGGTGCTCGGCCGACCAGGCCGTGCTGGCCTGCACCGTCCAGCGCTCGACGCTGCCGCGGCCGGGCTTGGACGACTCGCGCGCCAGCCAGGCAATGCGGTGGTGCGTGCTGCGCGCCGCGTTCCACTGCGGGCCCAGGTGCGACAGGCCGGCCTGCATGGCCTGCGGGAAGGCCAGCAGCAGCGTCCAGCACGGGCCCACGCTGACCGGCGCGAGCTGGCGCTGCAGGGCCGCAGCCAGCGAGGACGCGCGCAGCAACTGCACGGCTTGCGCATGGGGCACGGCCAGCACCACGTCGTCGAAGCCGCCGAACACGCGCTGCGCGTCCGGCGCGCCGGTGGCGCCCATGGTGGCCAGCTGCCACTGCTGCGGCTGCAGCGCGTCGCGGCCGATGGCCGTGACCTGGGTGTCGAATTCCACCGCCTGCTGCGCCACGAGCGGCGCGGCCCAGTGGCGGGGCAGGGCGCTCATCCCCGGCGTGGGCACCCAGTGCGCCTCGGTGGCTGGTAGCGACGCGGCCGCCACCCGGCCATAGGCGTCGAGCACGCGCACGGTGTTGGCGCTCCAGGCCTTGCAGAGTTTGGGGCTCAGCGCCAGCGCCTGCTGGAAACGCGGGTCGCGCACGGTGAAGTACTGCGCGCCGTGGTCGAAGCCGCCGAAGGCCGTGTCCTCGGTGGCCATGCGGCCGCCGGGCAGTGCGTTGCGCTCGAACAGCTGCACCTGGTGCCCAGCTTGCACGAGGGTGCGGGCGCAGGCGATGCCGGCCATGCCGGCGCCGATGACGGCGATGCGCCGCGCACGTGGCGCGACGGTGGATGTTGTGTCTCTTGGTGTCCGTGTGCGCTTTGTCATGGGCCGCACTCTACACGGCTCAGTTGTGCTGCTGCGCGTGGAGCAGGGCGGCGCGCGTTTTGGGGCTTTCGAGCTGCTGCAGCCACCACTTGAGCGCGCGGCCCTGGCCCTGGCCCGTGCCCTGCTCGCGCCAGGCATAGCTGACGACGATCACCCGGTCGGGCCGCTGCACGCGGCGCTCGACCAGGCGGCCCGTGTCGACATAGGGCCGCGCCAGGCTTTCGGGCAGGAAGCCGCCACCCAGCCCGCGCAGCTGCGCCTCGAGCTTGGCGCGCATGGTGGGCACGGTCAGCACGTCCTGCCCGCCCAGCAGGCCCAGCGTCACGCGGCCCCGCTGGCCGGTGTCGGCCACCGCCACGGCGCGGTGCTGCTGCAGCAGCGCGTCGGCCAGCGGCTCCTCGGCCTGGGCCAGCGGATGGTGCGGCGCCACGGCGTAGATGAAGCGCATCTGGCCCATGGGCTTGCTCTGGATGTCGCGCACCGCCGCGCCCTCGGCGGCCACGCCGATGGCCAGGTCGGCCTGGCCCGAGCCCAGCGCCTCCAGCGTGCCCGACAGCACCTCTTCGCGGATCTTCAGCCGCGTGGGCGGCGCCGTGGCGTAGAACGATTCGCACAGGTCCATCATCGTGGCGCGCGAGATCACGCTGTCCACTGCCAGCGTGAACTGCGGCTCCCAGCCGGTGGCCACGCGCCGCACGCGGTTGGCCACGGCGTCGATCTCGTGCAGCAGCCTTCCGCCCTCGCGCATGAGCTCGGCGCCGGCCTCGGTCAGTCGGGCCTGGCGCGAGCTGCGGTCGAACAGCAGCACGTCCAGCGCATCCTCGATCTGGCGCACGCGGTAGGTCAGCGCGCTGGGCACCAGGCCCAGCGAGCGCGCGGCCGCGGCAAAGCTGCCGGACTCGGCGATTGCCAGCAGCATGGCGAGGGCGTCAGGGGTCAGCGCATCGCGCGCGTTTTGAATGCTCATGGGCTAGCGTTTCAGTTTTTTTGAATGATGCCATCAAGGCCCGGCGCTGTGAGCGCGGCGTGCGAAATCTAAAGTGCAGACCACGCGATGCAGGCATCGCACCACCACCAGGAGCCCGACATGATCACCCTGCGCAAATCCAGCGACCGCGGCCACGCCGACCACGGCTGGCTCAAGTCGCACCACAGTTTCTCGTTCGCCGGCTACCACGACGCCGCGCACATGGGTTGGGGCAACCTGCGCGTCATCAACGAGGACCGCATCGCGGCCGGCACCGGCTTCGGCACCCACGGCCACCGCGACATGGAGATCATCAGCTACGTCCTGCAGGGCGAGCTGGCGCACAAGGACACCATGGGCAACGTGAAGGCCATCCCGCCCGGCGACGTGCAGCGCATGAGCGCCGGCACGGGCGTGCAGCACAGCGAGTTCAACCATGCCGAGGACCAGACCACGCATTTCCTGCAGATCTGGATCGAGCCGAACCAGCGCGGTATCCCGGCCAGCTACGAGCAAAAGAGCTTCGCGGCCAGCGAGAAGCGCGGTGCACTGCGGCTCGTGGCATCGCCCGACGGCGCCCAGGGCTCGGTGACCCTGCATGCCGACGCGGCGCTGTACGCCGGCCTGTTTGACGGGGCCGAGGCCGCGCGACTCACGCTCGACCCGCAGCGCAAGGGCTACGTGCACCTGGTGCGCGGCGAGCTCGACGTGAACGGCCAGCGCCTGAAGGCCGGCGACGCCGCGCTGCTCGCCGGCGAGTCGCAACTGACGCTCGCGCGCGGCAAGGACGCCGAAGTCCTGGTCTTCGACCTGGCGGCCTGACGTATCCTGCGGCGCGGCCGATGCGTCGCGCCATCCACCGTTTTTCTTTTCAGGGAGTCATCACCATGGCCAGCCTTTCGACCACCCCCCCATCGACCGCCAACAGTGCCCAGGACGGGCTGGCCTTGCTGGGCCGCATCCTGCTGGCCGTGCTGTTCGTGCCCGCCGGCATCGGCAAGCTGACCGGCTTCGCCGGTACGGTGGGCTACATCGGCTCGGTCGGCCTGCCGCTGCCGCAGGTCGGCGCGGCGCTGGCCATCGTGGTCGAGCTGGGCCTGGGCCTGGCGCTGCTGGCCGGCTTCAAGACCCGCTTCGCCGCCGCCGTGCTGGCGCTGTTCACGCTGGCCGCGTCGTTCTTCTTCCACAACTACTGGGCCATGCCGGCCGACAAGGCCATGGTGCAGCAGCTCATGTTCATGAAGAACGTGGCCATCACGGGCGGCCTGCTGGCCTTCGTGGCCTTCGGCGCCGGGCGGCTCAGCATCGACCGGCGCTGAGGCGCGCTCAGTCGCGCAGCCTGGGTGCGCCGGCGGTGCGCATCGGTGCGCGGGCCAGCAGCCGCGCGCGGACCCAGTTCTGCGCCGGCATCTCGAAGCTGCGGTAGGCCAGCGCACCCAGCCCGACCGATACGCCCACATTGGCCTGAAGGAAGGCCGCGGACTCGCCACGACGCCGAAGCTCGCAATGTGCAGTTGGTACAGGTGCGAGAAGCGCAGCACGAAGAAGTGCCACGCGCCCACCGCGCCGGTGTGGATCCCGGCCAGGTACTTCCAGAAGAAGATGAAGCCGCTGATCATCCAGAACACCTGCACCCCGAAGACGCCCCATTCGTAGAACAGGGCGAGATAGCGGTACAGCGGCTGGGCCGACCGATCGAAATGGACGGCCTGCCCGCCCACGTACCAGACGTGCTGGTAGTGCCAGATGAGCACGGCGAGCGCGGACAGCAACCGCAGAATTTCCAGGCCGATCAGCTTGGAGTGGTCGGAGGTGTTGCCTTCAATTGGTTTGGGGTGCGCAGTTCTGGCTGAATGTTCTGGCGCCATCGGGACTCTGGACGTAGACGTTGGGCTGGACCTGCCCCTGCAGGCCAGTGTTCAGGACGAGGCCGGTGGTCGTATCCGGCGCCTGGACGATGCACCATGGCGCCAGGACGCCCGGGCTCAGATTGCGAACGGTGTTGTTCCAGATCCGGGTGTTCCTCACGTAATAGATGCCGGCGGGCGTGACGCGCCCGACCACCCGCACCGCATCGGTCGCCGTGCCCATGAGGGAGGCGCTGGAGATGGTGTTGCTGTGCACCTGCAGGTCACGGAGGTCGGCGCTCATGGCGGCAATATGCATGGCGCCATGCCCAAGCTCTGCGCGTGTTTTGGTGTCTACCAGCTCATTTCCTGCAACTTCAACGTTGCTCACGCCGCCCGTCACAAATGTGTAGCGAACGCCATCCATCTCTGCATAGCCTTCGATGGATGCGATGCGGATGCCGGCAGCGCCCGACCGTTCGATGTAATTGTTGAGGACCTGTGCAACCGCCGTGCCTTCCACGGCCACCCCGCTGCCCCACTTGACGTCGCGAAAGCGCACGCGGTTGTTGCGGATCGTGATGTCGTGGTTCGGCCCGGCTTGCGCCCCGCCGACATAGCCGATCGACGACAACCCGTCGTCGCCGGAATCGAAGACGGTGTTGTCTTCGAGCGCGATGTTGGACGACGGCCCGGCGATGTGGATGCCATCGGCGGCGGGGCGCTGCACGAAATTGCGCATGGCGCGGCTGTCGGTCGCGCGGTAGAACTGGATGCCGGGGCCCAGCGGGTTCAGGATCGCCAGCTGCCGCAGCTCGACCTTCGAACTGTTCTCCACATAGACGCCGATCGCATCCGCATTGCCCGTGCGCTCGGCATAGCCTGGCGGGCGGGCGACCTCGATCCGGAAGTCGCGCAGCAAGATGCCCGAGGAGCCGTAAACGATGAAGCCCGAGCGCAGCTTGTCGGTGGCGATGAGCCGCGTGCTCGGTGCACCGTGGCCCACCACCTCGACATCGGTCTTGCGGTCCAGGCGCATGGCATTGATCCCCAGCGCGCCGCTGTACTGGCACGAGCCGAACGGCAGCTTCAGCACCTGGCCGGAGGCCAGGTTGCGCAGCGCGCGCGACAGCGCGGCCGTCACGTCGTTGCCATTGCAGGCGAACGGCGCCTCGACGATGGGCTTGGTCGTCACATACAGCTCGCCCACGACATAGCGCGACGAGCCCGGGCGGTCTTCGAAGGTATAGCTCGGCTCGGTGCTGGCCGGGTCGGCCACGGTGCCCAGCGGGGTGCGCACCCGCGTGGGCGGGTCGAACAGGCCGACGGCGATCTGGTAGCGCCCACTCGTGGCGGCCGACGGCAGCGTGACGAAGCGCTGGTAGCTGATCTCGCCATACCACTGGCTGGTGGCGGCCGGCGGCTGGTGGTCGTCCTGGAACACGATCTTGCCGGCCGCATTGATGAAGTGCACGAACACACGCCGGGACGCCGCGGTGGGCGCCGTGGACTTGAAGCGGTAGGTGATCGCGATCTGTTGCGATGGGTTCACGGTGAAGACATAGGGCTGCGTGTGCAGCACCGTGATGGACGGGGCGGCGCGCGCAGGCGCGCAAATGCACAGCAGCGCCAGGGCGGCTGCCAGCCATGGACCAATCGCTTTCATGTTCGCCTTTCGAGGGGTGAGAGGGGCTAGGAGGTGGCCGTGGCCGGTGCCCGGCGGCACCGGCCCCGTTCTTTTCAAAGGCGGCTGGATTCGCCGGGCACGGCGCCCCGCTCGTGCCGCCTGGGTGGCCCAGCGCTGCCGCCGGTCGGCGCGCTGGGGGCGCCGCCCGGCGCCGCGGCGCTGACTACACTTATTCCCCACCCACGCCTGGAGAACGACAGATGCCCATCGAACTACTGCTGACCGGACACGACAAGGACCTGGGAGGCGGCTTCGTCGTGCGCCGGCTGCTGCCCGCGGCCGCGCGCCAGGCGGTCGGCCCCTTCCTGTTCTTCGACCACTTCGGCCCGGCCGTGCAGCACCCGCAGGACAACCACGATGTGCGCCCCCATCCGCACATCGGCCTGGCCACCGTCACCTATCTGTTCGAGGGCGCGATCTTCCACCGCGACAACCTGGGCAGCGAGCAGGAGATCACGCCGGGCGCCATCAACTGGATGACGGCCGGCAGCGGCATCGCGCACTCCGAGCGCCGCCCCGAGCGCCTGGCGCAGCAGACCTATGTGAACCACGGCCTGCAGCTGTGGGCGGCGCTGCCCGAGGCGCACGAGGAAGCGCCGCCGGCCTTCGAGCACACACCGGCTGACGCCATTCCCGAAGTCGACATGGACGGCGTGCGCGTGCGCGTGCTGATCGGCCACGCCTTCGGCAAGCAGTCGCCGGTGACCACGTTCTCGCAGACGCTGTACTTGGACGTGGCGCTGCAGGCCGGCGTCTCCTTCGTGTTGCCGCCTTTGGCCGAGGAGCGCGCGGTCTACGCCGTCGACGGCGAGGTCACGGTCGACGGCCAGCCCGTCGGCGCCCGTCAGATGGCCGTGCTGCAGTTCGGCGCACCGGCTGTCATCCACTGCCGCCAGCCCACGCGCCTGGCCGTCGTCGGCGGCGCGCCGATCGGGCACCGGCAGATCTGGTGGAACTTCGTCTCCAGCCGCAAGGAGCGCATCGTGCAGGCCGCCGACGACTGGGAGGCCGGCCGCTTCGCCCAGGTGCCGGGCGAGACCGAGTTCATCCCGCTGCCCGAACGCCGCTTCAAAGCCTGAGCCAGGCCCGGCCGAAGTTACAGTTCGCGCGCCAGTGCTGGTGTACATTGGGTCGCGATCCATACCAAATGACACACTCCGGGGCCGCAGCTGCTTCGGACCATTGGAGGAATCGACGCGTGGTGCAGCAGGACAACGGACTGGCGCAGTGGCTGCAACAGCTGGGCCTGGGCATGCATCTGCCTGCGTTCGTCAGCAACGACATCTCCTGGGCGGTGCTGCGTACGTTGTCCGACGCGGACTTGAAGGAACTGGGCCTGTCGCTGGGCCATCGCCGCATCCTGCTGGCGGCGCTGAGCGGCATGCACATGCTGCCGATGGAGCCCACCAGCATGCCGCGCGCCGAGCGCCGTCACGTGACGGTGATGTTCGTCGACCTGGTCGGCTCCACGGCGCTCTCGTCGCAGCTGGACCTGGACGATTTGTGCGATGTGCTGCATGACTACTACGCCGCGTGCAGCACTGCCATCGAGAGCGCGGGCGGTTTCGTGGCCCGCATCGTCGGCGACGGCGTGCTGGCGTATTTCGGCTACCCCATCGCACGCGAGGATGCAGCCGAGTGCGGCATCCGCGCTGCGCTGGGCATCCGCGAGGCGCTGGTCCGCGAGCCGGCGACCGGGCTGGCGCGCGCCAACGTGCGCATCGGCCTGGCCAGCGGCGTCTCGGCGATTGGCGACATCGTCGGCGGCAGCCTGGCGGAGCGGCATTCGGCCACCGGCCTGACACCCAACGTCGCCGCGCGCATCCATGCGCTGGCGGAGGCGGGCGACATCCTCGTGGCCGACGACACCAAGCGCCTGGCCGATGGCCTGTTCCGCTACGAGGACATGGGCGCGCACCCGCTGCGCGGCGTGCCCAAGCCTATCCATTTGTGGAAGGTGCTGGGCGAGAGCAGCAACCGGGCGCGCTTTTACGCCAGGCGCGGCACCATCCACGAATGCCTGGGCCGCGGCGAGGAGCTGGGCGCCATCGCACGTGCGGCGACGCGCGCCGCCCACGGCCAGTGCCACGTCGTCAGCGTGGTCGGAGAGCCCGGCATCGGCAAGTCGCGGCTGCTGCATGCTGCGGCCACGCAGACGCCGGGCCAGCAGATCCTGTTGCAGTGCGTGCCCACCCAGTCGGACACGCCCATGTACCCGGTGATCGACTGGATCCGGCGCGCGGCCGGCGTCAGCGACGGCCATGCGGCGCAGAACTTCACGCTGCTGGCGCGCTGGCTGGGCGAGCAGGCGACCGCGCTGGAGGTGGACCTGCTGGCTGAGTTCGTCGGCCTGCCGGCGCAGGCAGACCACGCCGCCGCCGCGCAGCTGTCACAGGACCGCAAGCGGGCACGCACGCACGAGCTGCTGCTGCACCACTTCGAGTTGCAATGCGACACGGGGCCCGTGCTGCTGCTGCTCGAGGATGCGCATTGGCTGGACCGTGCGACCGAGGAGTTCGTGCGCGCGCTGTTGCGGCGCCTGGCCGCCAAGCCGCTGCTGGCCATCGTCACTGCGCGGCCGCACCGGTGCCAGGACTGGTCGGACAGCGCATCGCAGACCAGCATCCGGCTCGATGCGCTGCCGCGCGTGCACGCCGCCGGCCTGGTCCAGCAGGTGTGCCGGGGCCGGCGCCTGCCGCCCGAGGTGCTCGGCTTGATCCTGGAGAAGACGGACGGCGTGCCCCTGTTCGTCGAAGAGCTGACCGAGACCATCCTCGAATCGGGCTGGCTGCGCGAAGAGCACGACGCGCTGGTGCTGGCCGGCCCGCTGCCGTCGCTCCACATCCCGTCGACGCTGCACGACAGCCTGGCCGCGCGGCTCGACCGCCTGGGCGAGGCCAAGGCGATCGCGCGCATCGCCAGCGCGATCGGGCGCACCTTCGAGCTGTCGCTGCTGGTGCAGGTCAGCGGGCTGACGGCAGACGAGGTGCGCCAGGCCCTGGGCCGCCTCATCGATGCCCATCTGCTGTTCGAGCAGAGCCCCGCGCCACACGCCAGCTATGCATTCAAGCATGCGCTGGTGCAGCAGGCGGCCTACGACAGCCTGCTGCGGCATGACCGCCAGGCCATGCATGCGCGCATCGTGCAGGCGATCGAGACCTGGCAGCCCGAGACGGCCGCCCGCGAGCCCGGCCTGATGGCCCACCACTGCGAGCAGGCCCAGATGACCGACAAGCAGGTGGACTACCTGGACGCTGCCGGCCGCGCGTCCACGCGCATGGTGGCCATCCGCGAGGCGCTGGCGTATTTCGACAAGGCCGAGCGGCTGCTGGCCACGCTGCCGCCGTCACCGCGCAACGCCAGCCGGCGCATCGACGTGATCCTGGGCCTGATGGACGTGGGGCGCTTCGCCATCCTGCCCAGGCGGCTGGTGGAACTGGGCCAGTCGGCACGGGCGCTGTCGGGCGTGGCCGGCGTGTACTGCGATGCCGAACGCCTGTCGACCATTCTGTTCCAGGAAGGTCGCGCGCTGCTCTATTCGAGCCAGTATGCGCAGGCCGGCCGGGTGTTCGCCGAGATCCGCAGCCTGGGCCGCACGGCGCAGTCGCCG
Organism: Pseudorhodoferax sp. Leaf267; assembly: GCF_001422405.1. Taxonomy (GTDB): domain Bacteria; phylum Pseudomonadota; class Gammaproteobacteria; order Burkholderiales; family Burkholderiaceae_C; genus Pseudorhodoferax. The sequence goes on along the minus strand of NZ_LMMV01000021.1, from coordinate 525,675 downwards.
CAGATCGAGTCCAAGCCCGGCTCGGCGCTGAGCATGGGCCTGTGCTGCCAGGGCCTGTTCAACGAGACGCTGGCCTTCATCCACGAGGGCAACATCGCGCAGTACAAGGCTGCCGGCAAGCTCATCGACTACATCTCCGGGCTGGGCTGGATCGGCTATGCCGCCTGTGAGACGGGGCAGGGCGAGGCCGCTCTGCGCTTTGGCGACATGTCGGTGCACGAGGCCGAGCAGCTGGAGTCGCCGATCTACCAGGGCGGCGCCTGCATCTGGCGCAGCCATGCGTTGATGGCGCTGCGCCGCATGGACGAGGCCGTGGCCGATGCGCAGCGCTGCGTGCAGCTCAGCCGCGAGCATGCCGTGCCCTACCTGGACTGGCACGGCCAGGTGTTCCTGTCGCTGTGCCTGTGCCGTGCCGGGCGACTGGACGAGGCGTCCGCGGCGTTGCGCGATGCCTGCGGATTGCTCGAGCGTGTCGCGCAGGGCCATTGGTCGCTGCTGGACTACGTGCCCGCCATCGAGGCGGAGATCGCCTGCTTCCAGGGTGCGCACGAGGCTGCGATCGCGTCGGCCGACCGGGCCATCACGATCGCCGCGCCGATCGGCGGGCATTTCGCCGAGGCGATGGCCTGGCGCGCCAAGGCGATCGCCAGCCTGTGGCTGGGCCACGACCTGGCACTGGCGCAGCAGCACTTCGACCGCGCTGCCAGCCTGCACGAGCGCGGCGGCGCGCAGGCCGAGCTGGCTTTCTCCACGCTGACCTGGGCCCACGCGCTGCACCAGACCGGCCACAGCCAGGCCGCGCGGCATCACGTGCGCAGCGCCGTCGCGCGTGCGCGCCGTTTCGGGTTCGTGCTGGAGCGCTGCGAGCACGGCGCGGCAGCCGTGCTCGCGCCGGCGCTGGTCTATGCCGACGGCGTCCTGGCCGACCTGGACCGTGCGGCCGCCTTGCCTGGCCGGCCCTTGCCGGAGGGCGCCGTGCTGCTGGGTTCCGGCGGTGCTTCGCCCCAGGCGCTCAGCACATCGGGCAAGGGCGCGCCATAGAAATGCGCTGGCATGCCGAGCCCGTCGCGATCGCGCTCGCTGCCCTCGATGAAGAACAGCAGGTCATGCGGCCGCATGGCGTGGAAGTACAGCGGCGTCGACGCCGCCCCCAGGCACTGCGCGATGGCGCGGCCGGCCTGCGCCGCCACGGCCTGCCGCAGGGGCACATCGCCGTCGTAGCCGATGCGGATCCAGCGCAGCCCTTCGCCGGTGTAGAAGTGCACGATGGCCGGCGCGGGGCTCAGCTCGGACAGGCGCGCGTCGATGTCCCGCGCCAGTGTGCTCGCGGGCCCGGTCGGGGTCTTGGACTGCGGTGGCTTGCCGGTGGCGGGCGGCTGGGCAGCCGGATCGGGCAACGCGAACGTGGGCACTTCCCACTCATCAATATGACTCATGACGCCTCCTGACATCGCCAACACAATACCCGCGCTGTGGCCCGGCGCTCTGTGATCCGGCAGCTTCGTTTCCCCAACATGCAGGAAGAAACCCATGGATGACGGCAAGAAGAAGAAGCGCGCCATTGCGCTGGCAGGCGGCGGCCCGGCTGCCGGCCTGCACATCGGCGTGCTGGCTGCGCTGGAAGAGGCAGGCGTGGAGTTCGACGTGTTCACGCTGTCGTGCGTGGGTGCCTGGGTCGGCCTGGTCTACAACAGCCGCGAAGGCCCTCATCGCGCAGAGCAGACCTTGCAATTCTTCAAGAAGCATTGCTTTCGCGAGGACGCCAGCCATGACTGGTTTCCCATCAACCAGGGCTTTGCCTCCGACTTCCAGAGCATGCTCAAGGCCTATGCGGCCTTCGGTCTCTCCAAGGACCTGAACTGGGGCAGCCTGGTGCTGCCGCATCAGATCCAAAAAAGCCTGTTGCAGACCTGGGAGCTTGCCACCAGCCCCGAGCGCTGGTCCGCGCGGGAGTTCAACTACTGGCTGCTGAACGACGTGCTGGCCGTCAACCCGGTGACGCGCTTCTGGACCTCGCTGGCCTACAAGTCCGACATCAAGGGGCTGTCCAGGATCTACTACGACGACAGCCCGGCGCTGGCCGATATCTTCGGCGAGCACGAGCACGAGATCGCGGCCACGAAAAAAAGCAAGGTCGCGCAAAAGCGCAAGCAGCATGAGCTTTTGTACGGTCCGCGTGCGCCCGTGATCTACCACAACGCCTGGCGCCTGCCGCGCGAAGAGGAGCCGGGCAGGATGCAGCTCTTCCACAACGCACCGGCCAAGGGCGAGTACATGCGGATGGACGCGCGCTCGCTGTGCGCGTGCTCGGCCCTGCCGTTCATCGAGGAGAGTGTCACGATCGGCGACGATGAGTACACCGAAGGCGCACTGGTCGACACCGTGAACTTCAAGAACCTGTTGAACCAGCACTCCGACCTCGACGAGGTCTGGGTCAACCGCATCGTCGACAACAAGCAGGTCCGCTCGGCCAAGGGCCTGCACGGCTCGCTGTCGAACCTGCCGATGCAGTTCGCAGCCGAGGTCGGGGAGAACGACGTCAAGCTGTTCCGCCAGCATCTGCTGAACCAGACGCGCATGAAGCCGCGCCTGGTCGAGATCCCGATCCTGGACAAGACCCGGGTCAACTTCGACTGGAGCCATGGCAACCTGATGCAGGGCTATCGCGAAGGCAAGTTCGCCGCGGAGAGCCTGCTGGCGCACGATCCGAGGCTCAAAGACTCCCGGCGCAGCCCTTGAGCGGACGCGCGCGGCGGATCAATCCTCCACGAAGGCCTCTTCGCGCTTGGCCTTGACCGATGGCAGCAGCACGACGACCAGCAGCAGCGCGGCGACGGCCAGCAGGCTGGCCGACAGCGGCCGCGTGACGAAAACGCTCCAGTCGCCGCGCGACAGCAGCAGCGCGCGGCGCAGGTTCTCTTCCATCATCGGGCCGAGGATCAGGCCCAGCAGCAGCGGCGCGGGCTCGCAGCGCAGCTTGTGGAACTTGTAGCCGACCACGCCGAAGATGGCGACCATCCAGATCTCGAAGCTGTTGTTGTTCTCCGAATAGACCCCCACCGCGCAAAAGAGCACGATGGCCGGGAACAGCCACTTGTAGGGGATGGTCAGCAGCTTGATCCACACGCCGATGAGCGGCAGGTTCAGGATGATCAGCATCGCGTTGCCGATCCACATCGAGGCGATCAGGCCCCAGAACAGCTCGGGGTTGGCGGTCATCACCTGCGGGCCGGGCTGGATGTTGTGGATGGTCATCGCGCCCACCATCAGCGCCATCACGGCGTTGGGCGGGATGCCCAGCGTCAGCAGCGGGATGAACGAAGTCTGCGCGCCGGCGTTGTTGGCCGACTCGGGGCCGGCCACGCCGCGGATGTTGCCCTGGCCGAACGGCACCTCTCCCGGCTTGAGCTTGGTGCGCTTCTCGATGGTGTACGACGCGAAAGCCGACAGCAGCGCGCCGCCACCGGGCAGGATGCCCAGCGCCGAGCCCAGCGCCGTGCCGCGCAGCACGGCGGGCGTCATGCGCTTAAAATCTTCCTGGGTCGGCATCAGGCCCTTGACCTTGGCCGTGAACACTTCGCGGTCGGCCGAGGGAATGGCCAGGTTGGCGATGATCTCGCCGTAGCCGAACACGCCCATGGCGATGGCGATGAAGCTGATGCCGTCGGTCAGCTCCGGAATGTCGAAGCTGTAGCGCGCCACGCCCGAGTTCACGTCAGTGCCCACCAGGCCGAAGGCCAGGCCCAGCAGGATCATGGCGATGGCCTTGAGCAGCGAGCCCGATGCCAGCACCACGGCGCCGATCAGGCCCAGCACCATGAGCGAGAAGTACTCGGCCGGGCCGAACTTGAAGGCCACCTCGGTCAGCGGCGGCGCGAACGCGGCCAGGATCAGGGTGCCGACGCAGCCGGCGAAGAAGGAGCCCAGTCCGGCGGCCGCCAGTGCGGGCCCGGCCCGGCCTTTGCGCGCCATCTGGTAGCCGTCGATCACGGTCACGACCGATGAGGCTTCGCCCGGCAGGTTCACGAGGATGGCGGTGGTCGATCCGCCGTACTGGGCGCCGTAGTAGATGCCGGCCAGCATGATCAGCGCGGCCACCGGCGGCAGCGCGTAGGTGGCCGGCAGCAGCATGGCGATGGTGGCGACCGGGCCGATGCCCGGCAGCACGCCGATCAGCGTGCCGAGCAGGCAGCCGACGAAGGCATAGGCCAGGTTCTGGAAGGTGAACGCGACGCCGAAGCCGATCGAGAGGTTGTCGATGAGATCCATGGGGTCAGACGATGAAGGTGGGCCAGATGGGGAAGTTCAGCTTCAGCGCGAGTTCGAACGCGACATAGCTGCCGATCGCCAGCACGGTGGCCAGCACGGCCACGCTTTTGGCGTTGAAGCTGTCGCCGGCCAGGCTGGCGACGAAGGTCAGCACGTAGATGGCCACGATCAGCCCCATGGCGGGGACGCCCAGCGACGGCAGGCCGGCCAGCAGCACGCCGAAGGCCAGGTTGGCGCCGATGATGAAGACCAGCGGGCGCCAGGCGATGGCGCCGATGCGGTCGCCGTCTTCGGTGCCGGCGCGCAGGGATTGCAGCGTGATCAGCACGCCCAGGATGGCGATCAACACGCCGACGATCAGCGGGAAGTAGCCCGGGCCCATGCGGGCGGCGCTGCCGACCGTGTAGCTGGTCGCGCCCCAGGCAAATGCCACGCCGAACGCGCTGAACAGGACGCCCGAGTAGAAGTCCTTCTCACTTTTGATTCTCACCTTGCAGGTCTCCTTGGATGGATGGCATCCGCGCGGGCAGGGCTGCTCGCCGCTCGGGCACGGTCTGTGCACAGGCGATGGTAGGAACGCGGTGGTGCGGGCTGCATGAACAAAACATTGCCGTTTGTCCATGTGCGGCCGGCGCTCAGGGGCCTGTCAGGCGGGCGGCCATTCGATCTGCACGCGCAGGCCGGGCCCGGCCCCGGCATAGTGCAGGCGGCCACCATGCAGCGCCACGATGGCGCGCACGCTGGCCAGCCCGAGGCCGTGGCCGGGCACGTCGGGCGACAGCCGCGTGAAGCGCTCGCCCAGCCGCGCGAGCCCGCCGGCCGGGACGCCGGGGCCGTCGTCCTGCACGGTCAGCACGGGCGTGCCGTCGCGCCAATGCGTGCCCACCCGCACGGTGCAGCCGGCGCCGCCGTACTTCAGCGCGTTGTCCAGCAGGTTGGCGACCGCGCTGGCCAGCAGGTCGCGGTCACCGGGCACCTGCAGCGGCTCGTCCGGCGCGCGCACGAGGGTCGCGCCCTGGGCCTCGGCCACCGCTTCGTACAGCTCTGCCACGTCGGCCACGATGGCGTGCAGCGGTTGCAGCTGGAACGGCTGGCGCCGCGCGCCGGCCTCGGCCTCGGCGATCTGCAGCAGCTTGTGGAACACCACGTTCAGGTCCTGCAGTTCGTGGATCGCCGTGGCGATGGCCTGCTGCAGCTGCGCGGCCCCGGTGCCGGGCCGCTGCGCGTCGTGCAAACGGGCCAACACGCGCGTGAGCGGCGTGCGCAGGTTGTGCGCGATGCTGTCGGACACGTGGCGCACGCCGGCCATCAGGCCCTCGATGCGGTCCAGCATGCGGTTGATGTCCTGCTCCAGCCGCGCGAACTCGTCGTCGTCGTCCGAGGCTGCGACACGCTGGGCCAGCTGGCCGGCCGCGACCTGGGCCGCGGTGCGGCGGATGGCGCCGATGCGGCGCTCCAGCAATTCGCGGAACAGGTAGGTGCCGCCGATCACCATCAGCAAGGCCATCAGCGCCGCGGCGCGGATCGCATCCAGCACGAGCTCGGCCACCTGCAGCTGCTCGCTGCGGTCCTGGCCGACGACCAGGCGCGTGTCATCGGGCAGGTGCCGCGTCATGACGTAGCCGGGCGCGCTCTGGTTGGCGCGCAGCAGGGTCTGCTCGTGCAGTGCGGTGTCGGGCAGGTGGGCGTCTGCTGGTGGGTCGAAGCGCGCGCTGCCGGCGATGCGCTGGCCCTGCGCGTCCAGCAGCAATAGCAGTTCGCGGTCGGAGTCCTCGCCATCGGCCAGCGCGCGCTCGATGCCCTCGACCAGCGCCGGGCGCCCGCCCTGGTCGAAGCGCGCGACGAGGTGCTGGGTCATGTTGCGGATGTCGCGGTTGGAGCGTTGCTCCAGCAGCACCACGGTCTGCAGGTAGAACACCGACAGCACGATCGCCATCGTGGCAGCGGTCAGCACGCCGAATGTCAGCGCCAGTCGGAGCGCGGCCGAGCGGCGCCAGGGCGTGGCGCCGGGCGGTGTGGCGCCGCTCATCCTGGCGGCGTGGCCGACAGCAGGTAGCCGCTGCCGCGCACGGTGTGGATCAGCGCGGGGCTGAAGCCGTGGTCCACCTTCTTGCGCAGCCGGTTGATGTGCACGTCGATCACGTTGGTCTGCGGGTCGAACTGGTAGTCCCAGACCGATTCGAGCAGCATGGTGCGCGTGAGCACCTGGCCGGTGTTGGACATGAGGAAGGCCAGCAGCCGGAATTCGCGCGGCTGCAGCGCCAGCGGCTGGCCGGCACGCTCCACGCCGCGCGTCATGAGGTCGATCCTGAGGTCGGCCACCTGCAGCTGGCGCACCTCGGGCGCGCTGCTGGCGCGGCGCACGATGGCCTCCAGCCGCGCCGCGAGCTCGGAGAACGCGAAGGGCTTGGTCAGATAGTCGTCGCCGCCGGCCTTCAGACCGCGGATGCGCTCGTCCACGGCGCTCAGCGCGCTGAGCACCAGCACCGGCGTCTTCTTGCCGAGCTGGCGCAGCGTGGCCAGGATGGCCAGGCCGTCGACGTCGCCAGGCAGCATGCGGTCCAGCACGATCACGTCCCACGATTCCTCGACGGCGCGGGCCAGGCCCGCCACGCCGTCGCGGCAGTGCACGACGGCATGGCCCAGCTCACGCAGGCCGGTGCCGATGTAGCGGGCGTGTTCGAGCTCGTCTTCGATGACCAGGCAGCGCCACATCAAGTGGAGGATTTCAGTTCGCTGTCCACGGCGCGGCGCTCGTCGAACACGAAGCAGTCGCCGTGGTAATGCGCGCCGTCGGTTTCTTCGAAGTACTTGAGGATGCCGCCTTCGAGCTGGTAGACGTGGGGCAGGCCGGACGCGCGCATGAGCATGGCGGCCTTCTCGCAGCGGATGCCGCCGGTGCAGTAGCTGACCACCGTCTTGCCCTCCAGCTCGGCGCGGTGCGCGGCCAGCGCGGCCGGGAATTCGCTGAACTTGCCGATGCGCCAGTCGATGGCGTTGTCGAATGCGCCCACGTCCACCTCGAAGGCATTGCGCGTGTCCAGCGTCACGACGGGGCGGCCCTCGTCATCGACACCGCTGTCCAGCCAGCGGCGCACGGTGGCGGCCGACACGGCCGGCGCGCGGCCCGTGGGGGCGCTGAAGTCGGGCTGGATGGCCGGCACGTCCATGCGGATGATCTCGCGCTTGACCTTGACCAGCATCTTGCGAAAAGGCTGCGCGTCGGACCAGCTTTCCTTGGGCGCCAGGTCGGCGAAGCGCGCATCGGCCTGCAACGTGGCGACGAAGGCGCGCACGGCGTCGGCCGCGCCGGCCACGAACAGGTTGATGCCTTCTGCGGCCAGCAGGATGGTGCCCTTGAGTTCGAGTTCGATGGCGCGTGCCAGCAGGCTGTCGCGCAGGGCGGCTGTGTCGTGCAGTTGCACGAACTTGTAGACCGAAATGTTCAGGATGGACGTCACGGCGGGATTATCGGCGGGCCTAAACTGCGGCCCCGCAGCAACAGGGGGCGACATGCAGGAAGAAGTTCGACACGAGGTGGAGCGATGAAGGCGCTGGCATTCCTGCCCTGGTACGATTGGCTGGCGATGGCATGGTTCTTCGGGCTGTGGATCGGATACGGATGGTTCTCGCGCACGACAGCCAAGGTCTCGCTGCTGCAGACCACCAACCGTTACCGCCGCTACTGGATGGAGCAGGCCACGGCGCGCGACCCGCGCGTGCTGGACGGCATCATCACGCAGAGCCTGTCGACCAGCCCTTCGTTCTTCGCGTCTACCACCATCATCATCATCGGCGGGCTGCTGGCCCTGCTGGGCACTACCGACAAGGCGGCCGACTTCGTGCGCGAGATCCCGTTCGCGGTGCGCACCTCCATGCTGGTGTTCGATCTCAAGGTGCTGTTGTTGATCGGCATCTTCGTGTTCGCGTTCTTCCGGTTCACATGGTCGATGCGCCAGTACACCTTCGCGGCGCTGGTGATCGGCTCCATGCCCGACCCGCAGGACTTCGCTGCGGGCAAGTTCGACCGGGCGCATTTCGCCGACCGCGCCGGCAAGATGCTGGGCATGGCGGCCGAGACCTTCAACGACGGCGTGCGGGCCTACTACATGTCGTTCGCGGCCACGGCCTGGTTCTTCTCATCGCTGGTGTTTGCCATCGCGACAGCCGCCGTGGTGCTGATCCTGTACAGCCGGGAGTACCGCTCCACGGTGCTGCACGTGCTGCGCGAATAGCCTCAGCTCTTGCCGGCCGCCAGGTTGGCCTGCACGCGGCGCAGCAGTTCCAGCAGCCGCGCCTTCTCGGCCGCGTCCAGCCCGGTGACGGCCTGCGCTTCGAGCTGGCGCGCCTGGCGCTGCAGTGCGCGTTGGATGGCCAGGCCTGCGTCGGTCGGCGTCAACCGCAGGTTGCGCCGATCCGCCTCGTCGGCCACGGCATCGAGCAGGCCGCGCTCGCGCAGGCCCTTGATGAGCCGCGCCAGCTGCGCCTTGTCGCGCCCGGTCTGCTGCACCAGGTCGCTCTGGGTGGCACCAGGGCGGCGCACGAAAAACCCCAGCACCTTGCTTTCCATGTGCGTGAGCTCGTGCGTGCCCTGGCGCAGGGCCTGGAACAGCTGGGAGCGGAACTGGTGCATGACGGTGTGCACCAGCTCCAGAACCTCGTCGCTCGCAGGGTCTTGGCGGGGAGGACGGTTGACCTTATCAACTGATTCGCGCATGATTGGAGACATTATCAACCAATCCGGAAATGCCATGTCCGAGGAAATCACCGCACCGCGCCAGGTGCAGCGCATCCGCCACGAGATCAAGCGCCGTGCGCTCGAGGTGCGGCGTGTCGAAACCCTGAGCCCGCAGATGCGCCGCGTGGTGTTCGGCGGCGAGGCGCTGGCCGATTTCGTCAGCGCCTCGTTCGATGACCACGTCAAGATCTTCTTTCCCGCCGGCGGCGAATCCGTGGCGCGCGACTACACGCCGCGCCACTACGACCCGGCAGTGCGCGAGCTGACCGTCGACTTCGCGCTGCACGGCGACGGACCGGCTGCCGACTGGGCGCGCCAGGCTGCCGTCGGCCAGCCGCTGACCGTGGCCGGCCCACGCGGCTCCTTCGTCGTGCCGCTGGATTTCGACTGGTACCTGCTGGTCGGCGATGAAACGGCGCTGCCTGCGATTGCGCGCCGGCTGGAAGAGTTGCCGGCCGGCAGTCGTGCCATCGTGCGCCTGTATGTGGCCGAGGTCGACCGCCTGGCTTTGGGCAGCGCTGCCACGGTGGATCTGCAATGGGCCGACGACGATGCAGCCTTGCTCGACGCCTTGCGCGCGCTCGAGTTGCCGGCCGGCTTCGGCTACGCGTGGTGCGCGGCGGAAGCGGGCGTTGCCGCCCAGGCGCGCAAGATCCTGGTCGACGAGAAAGGCCATGACCGCCGTGCCATCCGCGCCGCCAGCTACTGGAAGCGCGGCGCCATCGCGCACCACGAGAACCTGGAAGAGCCGCGGTGATGGGATGACGGCGCGGGGAGGGCGGGCTCCTAGAATCACTGGATGTTCGTTCACCTGCGCATCCACACCGAGTTCTCCGTCGTCGACGGCACCAACCGCATCGACGACCTGGTCGGCGTCGCCGCCAAGGACGGCCAGCCCGCCCTGGCCATCACCGACTACAACAATCTGTTCGGGGCCATCAAGTTCTACAAGGCCGCGCGCGGCAAGGGCGTCAAGCCCGTCATCGGCGCCGAGATCGTGGTCGAAGGTCTGGGCGCCGAGCCCGGCAACACCTCACGCCTGCTGCTGCTGGTGCAGAACACGCAGGGCTACCTGAACCTGTGCGAGGTGCTGGCCCGGGCCTGGACGCAGAACATCGTCAAGAACCAGGCGGTCGTCAAGCTGGCCTGGCTGCAGGAGCTGGGCGCGGGGCTGCTGTGCCTGTCGGGCGCGCAGTCCGGCGCGGTGGGCCAGGCACTGGTGCAGCGCGACGCGACCCGCGCCTCGGCCGTGGCGCTGCAACTGGCGGGGGTGTTCCCGCATCGCTTCTACATCGAGGTGCAGCGCGCCGGGCGGCCGGACGACGAGGCCCATGTCGTGGCCGCCGTCACATTGGCCTCACGCCTGAAGCTGCCGGTCGTGGCCACGCATCCCGTGCAATTCACCGCCGAGGGTGACTACGAGGCGCACGAGGCGCGCGTGTGCATTGCCGATGGCGAGATCCTGAGCAACCAGCGGCGTGTGCGCCGCTTCACGCGCGAGCAGTACTTCAAGTCGGCAGCGCAGATGGAGGCCTTGTTCGCCGACATCCCTTCCGCCATCGCCAACACGGCAGAGATCGCCAAGCGCTGCAACCTCACGCTGGTGCTGGGCAAGCCGCAGTTGCCCAACTTCCCGATCCCCGAAGTCGACGGCCGGATCATGAACACCGAGGAGTACTTCCGCCACGTCTCGCACGAGGGGCTGGAAGACCGCCTGGCGCACCTGTACCCCGACGTGGCCAAACGCGACGCCGAGCGCCCGCGCTATGTGGAGCGGCTGGAGTTCGAGATCAACACGATCCTGAAGATGGGCTTTCCGGGTTACTTCCTGATCGTGGGCGACTTCATCATCTGGGCCAAGCAGAACGGCTGCCCGGTGGGACCGGGCCGGGGCTCGGGCGCTGGCTCGCTCGTTGCCTATGCGCTCAAGATCACCGACCTGGATCCGCTGCAGTACAACCTGCTGTTCGAGCGCTTCCTGAACCCGGAGCGGGTGTCCATGCCCGACTTCGACATCGACTTCTGCCAGGGCAACCGCGACCGCGTGATCGACTACGTGAAGCAGAAGTATGGCAAGGAGGCCGTGAGCCAGATCGCCACCTTCGGCACCATGGCGGCGCGCGCGGCCATCCGCGACGTGGGCCGGGTGCTGGACATGAGCTACACCTTCTGCGATGGCATCAGCAAGCTGATCCCGAACAAGCCCGGCATGTCGGTCACGCTGCAGTACCCGCCCGAGACGAAGAAGGAGGGCGACAAGAACAACTACGCCATCGAGATGGAGCCGGTGCTGGCCCAGCGCATCCAGGACGAGGAAGACGTCAAAACCGTCATCGAGTACGCGCAGGCGCTGGAGGGCATGACGCGCAACATCGGCATGCACGCCGGCGGCGTGCTGATTGCGCCGGGCAAGCTCACCGATTTCTGCCCGCTGTACCAGCAGCCCGGCAGTGAGTCGGCCGTGAGCCAGTACGACAAGGACGACGTGGAGGCCATCGGCCTCGTCAAGTTCGACTTTCTGGGCCTGGCCACGCTGACCATTTTGGAGATCGCGCGCGAATTCATCGTCAAGCGCCATCCGGGGCAGGAGGGCTTTGCCTACGAGAACATCGCGCTGGACGACAAGCCCACCTACCGGCTGTTCCAGGAGGGCAAGACCGAGGCCGTGTTCCAGTTCGAATCGCGCGGCATGCAGGGCATGCTGCGCGACGCCAAGCCCACGCGGCTGGAAGACCTGATCGCGCTGAACGCCTTGTACCGGCCGGGGCCGATGGACCTGATCCCCAGCTTCGTCGCGCGCAAGCACGGCCGCGAAGAGGTGGAGTATCCGCACCCCATGGTGGCCGAGATGCTCAGCGAAACCTACGGCATCATGGTCTACCAGGAGCAGGTGATGCAGACCGCGCAGATCCTGGGCGGGTACTCGCTGGGCGGTGCCGACATGCTGCGCCGGGCCATGGGCAAGAAGAAGGCCGAGGAGATGGCCGAGCACCGCGAGATCTTCCGCAAGGGGGCGGCCAAGAACGGCATCTCGCAGGAGAAGGCCGACGAGGTCTTCGACCTGATGGAGAAGTTCGCAGGCTACGGCTTCAACAAGTCGCATGCCGCCGCCTACTCCCTGCTGGCTTACCACACGGGCTGGCTCAAGGTTCACTACACGGCCGAGTTCTTCTGCGCCAACATGACCGTGGAAATGGACGACACCGACAAGCTCAAGGTGTTGTACGAGGACGCGCTCAAGATGGGCCTGACCTTCGAGCCGCCGGACGTCAACCGCGGTGGCTACCGCTTCGAACCGGTCACCGACAAGGTCATCCGCTACGGCCTGGGCGCCGTCAAGGGCACGGGCCAGCTCGCGATCGAGGCCATCGTCGCGGCACGCGAAGGCCGCGGCGCGGGGCCGTCGGGCGACGTGGCAGGGCCGTTCAAGAGCCTGTTCGACTTCTGCCTGCGCGTGGACCGCGCGCGCATGAACAAGCGCACCGTGGAGGCGTTGATCAAGGCTGGGGCCTTCGACGCGCTGCAGCGCAACCGTGCGGCTCTGATTGCCTCGATCGACCGGGCCTTCGACTTCGCCGCTGCCAGCGTGGCCAACGCCAACCAGGTCGGCCTGTTCGACATGGTGGACTCGCACGCGGCCAGCCACCAGGAGCCGGACCTCGTCGATGCCACGCCCTGGGGCATCAAGGAGCAACTGGTCTACGAGAAGACGGCCGTGGGGTTCTACCTGTCCGGCCATCTGTTCGACGAGGTGGCGCGCGAGGTGCGGCGTTTCGTCAAGCGCGGCCTGGACGACCTGATCGACACGCGCGAGCAGCAGCTGTTCGCCGGCATCGTGACCGATCTGCGCGTCATCAACGGCCAGCGCGGCAAGCTCGCGCTGTTCAAGCTGGACGACAAGTCCGGCGTGGTCGAGGCGCGCGCCGATGAGTCGCTGATCAACCTGCACCGCAACCTGCTCAAGGACGACGAGCTCATCATCGTCATGGGCAAGCTGCAGCCGGATCGCTTCAGCGGCGGCCTGCAGTTGACCGTGCAGCAGATCTGGGACCTGGCCGCTGCGCGCTGCCGCTTCGGCAAGTTCCTGCGTGTCAAAGTGGACCGCACGAACGGCCACAAGACGCCGTCCATCGAGCGGCTGCTGCAGGACTTCCCGGCGCAGCGCGAGCAGTCCGAGCATGGCGAGCTGGTCCGCGGGCTGGCGGTGCGGTTCTCGCTGGTGTTCCCGGAGTTCGTGGCCGAAGACGTGGTGCGGCTGGAAGACAGCAAGTTCTTCCCCACCGACGCAGCACTGGCCGGCTTTTGCGCCCAGGCCCATGAAGGGCAGGCCGGCATCGTGTACGAATAGTCTGTCTTCGTGACGACTTCTCGACGTCATGAAAATGTCACGCAAAGCGCGCAAACTGGCTTTACATTCGCCGGCCCTTGTCTCCGGCGCAAAAGCCATGCTCCTTTCCGCCGATCTGCAGGCCGCCGACAGCGCGGCGCCCACCGTCACGTTCCTGGACCGCGACCACAGCATCCTGGCGTTCAACGAGCGCGTGTTCGACTGGGCCCAGCGCAGCGACGTGCCGCTGCTCGAACGCCTGCGCTACCTGTGCATCGTCTCGTCCAACCTGGATGAATTCTTCGAGGTGCGTGCCGCCACGCACCTGGATGCGGCGAATGGCCGTGTCGTCGATGGCCCCTACACGCAGGAGTCGTTCCGTGCGTTGTCCGAGGCGGCGCACGACCTCGTCGCGCGGCAGTACGCGCTGTTTAACGACACGCTGCAGCCGGCCATGAAGCGCGAGAGCATCCAGATCGTCTCGCATTCGGAGCGCGATGCGGCGCAGCGGCAATGGGTCAAAAGCTACTTCGAGCGCGAGGTGCGGCCGTTGCTGATGCCCACGGGGCTCGACCCGGCGCACCCGTTCCCGCTGGTGGCCAACAAGTCGCTGAACTTCATCGTGCAACTCAAGGGCCGCGACGCATTCGGGCGCGAGAACGACATCTCCATCGTGAAGGTGCCGCGCGTGCTGCCGCGGCTGATCCGCCTGCCCGACAAGCTGACCGGAGGCCGCACCCTGTTCGTGCTGCTGACCAGCGTGATCCGCGCGCACCTTTCCGAGCTGTTTCCAGGCCGCGACGTCGGGCAGTTCTCGCAGTTCCGGGTCACGCGCCACTCGGACCTGGCGATCGACGAGGAGGAGGTCATCAACCTGAGGACCGCACTGCGCCAGGGCCTGGAGTACCGGCACTACGGTGAGGCCGTGCGGCTGGAGGTCTCGGCCAGCTGCGATGCGCAGTTGTCGGACTTCCTGCTGCGCCAGTTCAAGCTGCCGGACCTGGCGCTGTACCGCGTGCACGGCCCGGTGAACTTGGCGCGGCTGACGCAGCTGATCGACCTGGCCAACGTGCCGCGGCTGCTGTTTCCCGAGCACACGCCGGTCTGGCCCCTGCAGTTCCCGGTCGACCAGCCCATGTTCGAGCGCTTGCGCGAGGGCGATGTGCTGGTGCACCAGCCGTTCGAGAGCTTCGACGCGGTGCTGGGCCTGCTGCGCGAGGCTGTGCAGGACCCGCAGGTGCTGGCCATCCGCCAGACCATCTACCGCACGGGCAGCGACCCCGAACTCATGGGCCTGCTGCGCGAAGCCGTGCGGCGCGGCAAGGAGGTCATGGTCGTCGTGGAACTCAAGGCGCGCTTCGACGAGGAGGCCAACATCAACTGGGCCGAGATGCTCGAAGGCATCGGCGCGCAGGTGGTCTATGGCGTCGTGGGCCTGAAGACCCACGCGAAGATGCTGCTGATCACGCGGCGCGAAGGCAGCAAGCTGCGGCGCTACGGGCATCTCTCGACGGGCAACTACAACCCGCGCACGGCCCGTCTGTATACCGACATCAGCTATTTCACGGCGGATCCCAAGCTGACGGCCGACATGGAGCATGTGTTCGTGCACATCACCGGGCAGAGCCGGCTGCCGCACATGGCGCATCTGCTGGTCGCGCCGTTCCATCTGCAAAAGGCGCTGCTGGAGCGCGTCGACGCAATGGCTGTTGCGGCGGCGGCGGGCAAGGCCGCGCGCATCATCGTGAAGACCAACGCGCTGACCGACGAGCAACTCGTGCGGGCGTTGCTGCGCGCGGGCCAGAGCGGCGTGCGCATCGACTTGATCGTGCGCGGCGCCTGCATCCTGCCGGCCCAGGTGCCCGGCGTGTCCGACAACATCCGCGTGCGCTCGGTCGTGGGGCGTTTCCTGGAACACACGCGCGTGTTTTATTTCCGCCAGGGCGACGAGGAGCAGCTGTACCTGTCCAGCGCCGACTGGATGAGCCGCAACATGCTGCGCCGGATCGAACTGGCCTGGCCCGTGACCGACGCCGATCTGCGCCAGCGCGTGGTCGACGAATGCCTGGTGCCGTATCTGCACGACGGCTGCGATGCATGGGATCTGGGGCCGGACGGTCGCTACATCCGTTCGCTGGACGCCGCGCGGGACGAGCACCACAGTGCGCAGCGGGCGTTGGCCCTGCGCTATGCGCAGAGCTCTGTTCAGGCGCTTGCGCCGGCCAGTGAGAGCAACGGCTCCGGAGGCAGAACATGGACCTGATCCTGTGGCGCCACGCCGAGGCCCACGAACCAGGCGCCCATGGCACCGACCTGGAACGCGAGCTGACCGCGCGCGGCCACAAGCAGGCCAGCCGTGTCGCGGCCTGGCTCGATCGCCAGTTGCCGGACGGCGCACGCATCTTCGCCAGCCCGGCGCAGCGCACGGTGCAAACCGTCGATGCGCTGGGACGCAAGTACAAGCTGCGCAACGAGCTGCTGCCCGATGCAGCCCCGGCCGAGCTCCTGGAAGTCGCCCAATGGCCGCAGGGCCGCGGCACCGTGCTGGTCGTCGGCCATCAGCCGACCCTGGGCCAGACCGTGGCCCAGCTCCTGGGCCTGTCGGCGCCGGAACTGGCGCTGCGCAAGGGTGCGCTGTGGTGGTTGCGCACGCGCGAACGCGACGGGCAGCACCAGACCATCGTGGTGGCGGTGCAGGGCCCAGACACTGTTTAGCGCGGTGGCGCCAAAAGGCGCGCGTGAACTCCTGCACGGCCCCACACACCAAGTGCCGCGGGCCGCGCCGCGGCTTGAATTCCCCTTGCTGCAACCCCAGGTAGGCACCGATAGAATGTTTCGCATGGCCACCAAAATTCCTCCCAAGCCCGCACAGCCGAAGGTCAGGCCTTCGCGCCCGGACGACGGTGAATCGGTTGTCCTGGAGCGGCGCACCGAGAAGGTCAAGCCGCCGCAGATGCACATGGTGCTGATGCTCAACGACGACTACACCCCGATGGAGTTCGTCGTCGTCGTGATCCAGGAATTCTTCAGCAAGGACAGGGAGACAGCGACGCAGATCATGCTCAAGATCCATCTCGATGGGCGGGCGGTGTGCGGCGTGTATTCAAAAGACGTGGCGGCGACGAAGGTCGACCAGGTCCTGGAAGCGGCTCGTCAGGCGGGTCACCCGCTGCAATGCGTCAGCGAGCCTGTGGAGTGATCTGTTGAAAAGCGATCCTCCAAACCCATGTAGAGCGCACGTTATCAGCAAGGTGTTAAAGGAATTTTCATGATCGCCCAGGAATTGGAAGTCAGTTTGCACATGGCCTTCGTGGAAGCGCGTCAGCAACGCCACGAGTTCATCACCGTCGAACACCTGCTGCTGGCCTTGCTGGACAACCCCAGTGCTGCCGAGGTACTGCGGGCCTGCTCGGCCAACATCGATGACCTGCGCAAGTCTCTTGCGAACTTCATCAAAGACAACACGCCCCAGGTGGCGGGAACGGACGACGTGGACACCCAGCCCACGCTCGGGTTCCAGCGCGTGATCCAGCGCGCCATCATGCACGTGCAGTCCACCGGCAGCGGCAAGAAGGAAGTCACCGGCGCCAACGTGCTGGTCGCGATCTTCGGCGAGAAGGATTCGCACGCTGTCTACTACCTCCACCAGCAGGGCGTGACGCGGCTGGATGTGGTCAACTTCATCGCCCACGGCATCAAGAAGAGCGACCCGCCCGAGCCCACCAAGGCCAGCGAGTCGCCGGCCGAGAGCGAAGAGGGCGGGAGCGAGAAGAACGAAAAGGCGTCGCCGCTGGAGCAGTTCACGCAGAACCTGAACCAGCTCGCCAAGGACGGCAAGATCGATCCGCTGATTGGACGCGAGTACGAGGTCGAGCGCGTGATCCAGATCCTGTGCCGCCGCCGCAAGAACAATCCCCTGCTGGTGGGCGAGGCTGGCGTCGGCAAGACTGCCATCGCCGAGGGCCTGGCCTGGCGCATCACGCAAAAGGACGTGCCCGAGATCCTGGCCGAGGCACAGGTCTACTCGCTGGACATGGGCGCGCTGCTGGCCGGCACCAAATATCGCGGCGATTTTGAGCAGCGCCTGAAGGGCGTGCTGAAGTCGCTGAAGGACAAGCCCAACGCGGTGCTGTTCATCGACGAGATCCATACGCTGATCGGTGCCGGCGCGGCCTCGGGCGGCACGCTGGACGCGTCCAACTTGCTGAAGCCTGCGCTGTCCAGCGGCCAGCTCAAGTGCATCGGCGCGACCACGTTCACCGAATACCGCGGCATCTTCGAGAAGGACGCGGCCCTGTCGCGGCGCTTCCAGAAGGTCGACGTGGTCGAGCCGACGGTGGAGCAGACGGTGGAGATCCTCAAGGGCTTGAAGTCGCGCTTCGAGGAACACCACAGCGTCAAGTACGCGGCTGCGGCCCTGCAGGCTGCGGCCGAGCTGTCGGCCAAGTACATCAACGATCGCCACTTGCCCGACAAGGCCATCGACGTGATCGACGAAGCTGGCGCCGCCCAACGCATCCTGCCGCCGAGCAAGCGCAAGAAGACCATCAGCAAGACCGAGGTCGAGGAGATCGTTGCCAAGATCGCGCGCATCCCGCCCGCCAACGTGTCCAACGACGACCGCGGCAAACTCAAGACGCTGGAGCGTGACCTGAAGAGCGTGGTGTTCGGCCAGGACAAGGCGCTCGACGTGCTGGCTTCTGCCGTCAAGATGGCGCGCTCGGGCCTGGGCAAGGGCGACAAGCCGATCGGCTCCTTCCTGTTCAGCGGCCCCACCGGCGTCGGCAAGACCGAAGCGGCCAAGCAGCTCGCCTACATCATGGGCATCGAGCTGATCCGCTTCGACATGTCCGAGTACATGGAGCGCCACGCCGTGTCGCGCTTGATCGGCGCGCCTCCGGGCTACGTGGGCTTCGACCAGGGTGGTCTGCTGACCGAGGCCGTCACGAAGAAGCCGCACTGCGTGCTGCTGCTCGACGAAATCGAGAAGGCGCACCCGGACATCTTCAACGTGCTGCTGCAGGTCATGGACCATGGCAGCCTGACGGACAACAACGGGCGCAAGGCCGACTTCCGCAACGTCATCATCATCATGACGACGAACGCGGGTGCCGAGACCATGAACAAGGCGACGATCGGCTTTACGAACCCGCGCGAAGCGGGCGACGAGATGGCCGACATCAAGCGCCTGTTCACGCCTGAGTTCCGCAACCGGCTGGACGCCATCGTCAGCTTCAAGGCACTGGACGAAACCATCATCCTGCGCGTGGTGGACAAGTTCCTGCTGCAGCTCGAGACGCAGCTGGCCGAGAAGAAGGTCGACGTCACGTTCACGGACGCGCTGCGCAAGTACCTGGGCCGCAAGGGCTTCGACCCGCTCATGGGCGCCCGGCCGATGCAGCGCCTGATCCAGGACACGATTCGGCGCGCGCTGGCCGACGAATTGCTCTTTGGCCGCTTGATCGACGGTGGCCGACTGACCGTCGACATCGTGCTGAGCAAGGATGAAAAGGGTGTGGAAACTGGCGAAGTGCAGCTGGACATCCAGCCGCTGCCGAAGAAGGAAGGCAAGCCCAAGCCCGAGGCCGAGGAAGCCACCGCAGGCTGAGCGCGGCCAGACCGCTGCAAAAAGCCGGCACCGCCGAGGTGCCGGCTTTTTCTTGGCTGTCTGTATACGACGCGAGACTGTCCTCAGACTTTAAGTTGGCAGTGCAAGTCGTTGATCTTGCGCATCCTTTTTGACATCGATACACTCGCGCGTCTGTGATTACTTCTCAAGGTGGATGCATGTCTTCTCGTGAAAACCTCAGCCTGCATCGCTTCCTTCAGTGTGTGGTCGTGATGTCATGCCTGTTCGTGCTGGCCTGGCCCAATGCCGATGCCGCGCCCCGCAAGAAGAAGGTCGTCGCCGAGAAGAAGGTCAGCAGTTCTAGGGTCAGCGGTTCCAAGGCCGCTGGCGTCAAGACGGTGGTGGCCAAGCGCCGCGCCGTGACGGTTCGCATCGAGGGGCGCCAGCGGATCGCAACGCCGCGTGCCGAGATCATTCCGGTTCGGCCTTCATTCGGCCAACTCGCCGGCCTGCACTCCGTGGACGATCCCCTGGACCTGAAGTCCAGCGTGGCCCTGGTGATCGACCAGGACACCGACGAAGTGCTGCTGCGCAAGAACGAAAGCGCCGTGCTCCCGATCGCCTCGCTGACCAAGCTCATGACGGGCGTCATCATCACCGAAGCCAACCTGCCGATGGATGAGATGCTGACCATCACGCAGGACGACGTGGACACCGAGAAGGGCAGCCGTTCGCGTCTCGTTGTCGGCACCAGCCTGAGCCGTGGTGAGTTGCTGCATTTGGCGTTGATGTCCAGCGAAAACCGTGCTGCACACGCCTTGGGCCGCACCTTCCCCGGTGGCATGCCAACCTTCGTGAGCCGCATGAACGCCAAGGCGCAGTCTCTGGGCATGCTGGGCACGCGCTATGTCGAGCCGACCGGCCTGTCCAGCAACAACCAGTCCAGCGCCCATGACCTGGCCCTGCTGGTTGGTGCCGCATACCGCGATCCCGTGATCCGCGAACTGTCCACCTCGCCAGGCCATGTCGTGGATCTGGGCAAGCGCACCCTGCAATACAACACCACGAACCGCCTTGTGAAGAACCCGGACTGGGACATTGGCCTGCAGAAGACCGGCTACATCTCCGAGGCTGGCCAGTGCCTGGTGATGCAGGCCAGCATCGCTGGCCGCAAGCTGATCATGGTGTTCCTTGATTCGGCCGGCAAACTCAGCCGGCTGGGCGATGCCGAGCGCGTGCGCAAGTGGGTGGAGGCATCCGCGGCCGCGGCGATCATTGCGCCGACGACGGCCACGCGGGGGTCCCCGACCACCATCCTGCTGCCCGTTTCCACGAAATAGCGGCACCGAGCCCGCAGGCTCATTTGAACAGGGCGGCAGCGATGCCGCCCTTTGCTTTTCAGGCAGGGTGGTTGCGGTGCTCGCGGTAGCCTAGCGAGGCCGAGATGTCGTCGGCCGTGTGCTGCAGCTTGGGCAGCCAGCTCTCGTCGAGCCGGTCGGCCGGGGCCGAGATCGACAGGCCGGCCACCAGGCGGCTCTGGTCGTCGTAGATGCCGGCGGCCATGCAGCGCACCCCCAGCTCGAGTTCCTCGTTGTCACGTGCCACGCCGGACTGGCGCGCAGTGGCGAGCTCGCGCTCCAGCAGGGGCAGCTGCGTCAGGCTGTTCTTGGTGTGGCCGGCCAACCCGGTGCGGGTTGCGTAAGCCCGCACGCGTTGCGGGTCGTCGGCCGCCAGGAACAGCTTGCCGACCGAGGTCAGGTGCAGTGGTGCCCGGCCGCCGATGGCGCGCACCACCTGCATGCCCGAGCGCTCGCTGAAGGCGCGCTCGATGTAGACGATCTCATCACCCTGGCGCAGCGAAAGGTTCACGGGTTGCTGAATCAGCCGGTGCAGCTCGCGCATGGGCGCCAGCGCCGCGTCGCGCACGCTAAGCCGGCCCTTGACCAGGTTGCCGAGCTCCAGCAGACGCATGCCCAGACGGTAACTGCCGGCCTCGGGCCGGTCGACGAAGCGGCCGGTGGCCAAGTCGTTCAGGATGCGGTGCGTGGTCGAGGGGTGCAGGCCCGTCTTCTCGCTGATCTCCTTGAGCGACATCGCTTCCTCGCGCGAGGCCAGCACGTCGATCAGCGCGAACATGCGCTCGATCACCTGCACCGTGGGCACGGCCGGCGTTTGCGGGTCGTTCTTCTTCATGAAGGTGCGCCATCCTGCCAGCGCCCATCCATGCGCAGCTGGTGGGGCCGGAAACGGGACTTGTAATTCATCTTGTCGCTTTGCCGTATCCAGTAGCCCAGGTAGACATGGTCCAGCTCCATGGAGCGGGCCTGGTCGATCTGCCAGAGCACGCTGTAAGTGCCGTAGCTGGTCCGGGGCTCGGGTTCGTAGAAGGTGTAGACCGCCGACAACCCGTCGTTCAGGATGTCCAGGATGGACACCATCTTGAGCCGCTCAGGCTGGTCGCCCTGGGCCGGCTCGTGGAATTCGACCAGGCGCGAGTTCACGCGACTTTGCAGCAGGAACTGCGTGTACTGGTCGATGCTGTCGTGGTCCATGCCGCCGCCGGCGTGCCGGCCGTTCTGGTAGCGCAGGTAGAGCTGGTAGTGCTCTGGCACGAAGCACAGCTTGAGCACGCGCGCCTGCAGCCCTCGGTGCTGCGCCCAGGCGCGGCGCTGGCTGCGGTCGGCCACGAAGGCCTTGGCCTGCACGCGCAGCGGCACGCAGGCCTGGCACCCGTCGCAATGCGGGCGGTAGGTGAACATGCCGCTGCGGCGAAAGCCGCTCTGGACGAGTTCGGAGTAGGTGTCGCTCTGGATCAGATGTCCCGGTGTGGCCACTTGCGAGCGGGCCTGCCGGTCGGCGAGGTAGCTGCACGGATACGGCGCCGTGGCATAGAACTGCAGGGTCTGCAGCGGGAGATCGTTCAGGTGTGTCACGCTGATGCCGGCGGCGAGGAGAACAACGCGGGCCAGTATACGGGGTCGAATCTCCAGCGCAGGGGGCCTTTGGCGGCGTCCCTTTGCAGCTGCAGGGTGAAGTCCGATCGCGCGATTTCGCGCGCGCCCAGCGAGGCCAGATGGGCCGTGTTCTGCTGGCAATCGATGCGCGTCACGCCGTGCGCGCGGCACAGCGCGACGAGCGCGGACAGCGCGATTTTGGACGCATCGGTCGCACGCGCGAACATGGATTCGCCAAACACAGCCCGGCCGAGGGCCACGCAGTACAGGCCGCCGACCATCCGGCCGTCGACCCATGTCTCCACACTGTGGGCGTCGCCGGCTGCGTGCAGCGCCTCATACGCCTGCACCATGTCCGCGACGATCCAGGTGCCCGATTGCCCGTCGCGTGGGCTGGCGGCGCAGGCGCGGATGACCTCGCCGAACGCGCTGTCGATGCGCACCTCGCAGCGCGGGTGGGCCGCGAAGCGTTGCAAGGTTTTGCGCAGGGAGCGGTGGAGCCGGAACTCGTCCACGTGCAGCACCATGCGCGGGTCCGGGCTCCACCACAGGATGGGCTGGCCCTCGCTGAACCAGGGGAACACCCCACTGCCATAGGCCAGGCGCAGGCTCTCCACGTCCAGGCTACCGCCGGCCGCCAGCAGGCCTGGCGCGGGATCGTGCGGTCCCCATGCGCCGCTGACCGCAGGCAGGCGGTCGCCGGGCGCGAGCCAGGGCAGAGGAGTTTGTGGATTGGCCATGAAACCGTCAGCAATGGCGCGCCCGCCGTGCCGTGCCGGGCGGAAGCGGACGCCGGATGAGTGGCAGGGCGAAAAACCCATTGGGTGGCATGGCGGCCTCATCATCCGAAATGATCAGAGCGAGCATGGTAACGAGATGTGGGCGACGGTACAGTGCACGTTTCAAATTCCGGCCACATCACGTCGTTCAACGTGAACGGTTGGTCCGGACGACAAGGAACACTATGGCGATGGATCTCGTGGGCGACCTGCTTGCCCGGCTGGACCAACTCAATGCGATCGGCGCGGCTCTGTCCAAGGAGCGGAACACCGATGCCCTGCTCGAAGGCATCCTGATCGCGGCCAAGAACATCACGCATGCCGATGGCGGCACGCTCTACCGCATGACCGAGGACGGCAGCGCGCTGCGTTTCGAGATCATGCGCACCAACTCCCTGAACCTGTTCCTGGGTGGCACGACCGGCCGGTCCATCGACTTCCCGCCGCTGCAATTGATCAATCCGGACGGCGGGTTCAACGACGTCATGGTGGCGACCTACGCCGCCATCCACGACCGCACCGTCAACATCGCCGACGCCTACGCCGAAGAGGGCTTCGACTTCTCCGGCACGCGGGCCTTCGACGCGCGCACCGGCTACCGCTCGCAATCCTTCCTCACGGTGCCGATGAAGAACCACGACGGCGAGGTGATCGGCGTGCTGCAGCTGATCAACGCGCAGGAGCCGGACCTGAACCGTGTCGTCACCTTCTCCGAGGCCGACCAGCGCCTGGTCGAATCGCTGGCGTCCCAGGCGGCGATCGCGTTGTCGAACCGCGCGCTGATCATCCAGCTGGAGGAGTTGTTCGAGTCCTTCATCCGGCTCATCAACATGGCGATCGACGACAAGTCGCCTTATACCGGTGGCCACTGCAACCGCGTGCCCGAGCTCACGATGATGCTGGCTGATGCGGTCGACGCCACGGCCGAGGGCCCGCTGGCCAGCTTCAAGATGACCGAGCGTGACCGCTACGAGCTCAAGATCGCCGGCTTGCTGCATGACTGCGGCAAGATCTCCACACCCGTCCATGTGGTCGACAAAGCCACCAAGCTGCAAACCCTGTTTGACCGCATTGCGCTGCTCGATACCCGCTTCGAGGTGGCCCGGCGCGACGTCGAGATCGAGACACTCAAGCGCCAGCTGGCATTGCGCCCCCGCACCGATGCCGCGGCCGAGGCGCGCGTGGCCGAGGAGGGCGCAGCGCAGCGCGCCGCCTTGGAGGACGACCGCAATTTCGTGCGCCGTCTCAACGTGGGCGCCGAGCGCATCGACGACGGCACCCTGGCGCGGCTGCAGGCGTTGTCGGCCCAGCGCCGCTGGACCGGCCCGGACGGCGAGGTCGTACCCTTCCTGACGGCCGACGAGCTGGAGAACCTGTCGATCCGCCGCGGCACGCTCAACGCCAAGGAGCGCGACATCATCAACTACCACATCGTCGCCACCATCCGCATGCTTGAGCAGGTGCCATGGCCCAAGCACCTGCGCAACGTGCCCGAATTCGCCGGCGGCCACCACGAGCGCATGGACGGGCGCGGCTACCCCAAGGGCCTCACGCGCAACCAGATGTCGCTGCAGGCGCGCATGCTGGGCATCGCCGACATCTTCGAGGCCCTGACGGCCGTCGACCGGCCCTACAAGGTGGGCATGAAGGTGTCCAAGGCGCTGGAGATCATGGTGCGCTTCAAGAAGAGCGGCCACATCGACCCGGACCTGTTCGACGTGTTCATGCGCGAAGGCGTGTACCGGCGCTATGCGGAGCGGTTTCTCGACGCAGAGCAGTACGACGTCGTGGCCGTCGACCAGATGGTGCAGGCCGACGAGGCAGCGCAGCCGGCCTCGCCCTGAGGCTCAGGCCAGCTTCTTCACCAGCACCTGGCTGCGCCGGTCCCAGTTGTACTTGCGCTTGCGCGCCTCGGGCAGCCATTCCGGGTCCACCACCTGGAAGCCGCGCTTGATGAACCAGTGCATGGTGCGCGTGGTCAGCACGAAGATGCTGGTCAGGCCCGCGGCGCGCGCGCGGTGCTCGATGCGCTTGAGCACTTTCTCGCCATCGCCCTGGCCCTGGCTTTGCGGCGACACCGTCAGCGCCGCCATTTCGGCCGTCTTGGCCTCGGGGTAGGGGTACAGCGCCGCGCACGCGAAGATCACGCCGTCGTGCTCGATCACGGTGTACAGCTGCACGTCGCGCTCGATCTCGGTGCGGCTGCGCTTGACTAGCGTGCCGTCCTTCTCGAAGGGCTCGATGAGTTGCAGGATGCCGCCCACGTCGTCCACGCTGGCCTCGCGCACGCTCTCCAGCTTCTCGTCGATGACCATGGTGCCCACGCCGTCGTGCACGTAGATCTCCAGCAGCAGCGCGCCGTCCAGCGAGAACGGCAGGATGTGGCTGCGCTCCACGCCGGCCTTGCAGGCCTTCACGCAGTGCTGCAGGTAGAAGCCCGAGTCGGTGGGCTGCAGCGGCGCCGGCAGCTGGGCCAGCAATTGCTCGGCGGCGGCCAGCGGCAGTTCGGTGTCGATGGGGTTGTCCTCCGACTCGGGCTCGGTCGGCTTGATGCGGATGCCGGGAACCTCGGTCAGGAACACCAGCTTGTCGGCCTGCAGCGCCGTGGCCACGCTGGTGGCCACCTCTTCCATCGCCAGGTTGAAGGCCTCGCCCGTGGGCGAAAAGCCGAACGGCGACAGCAGCACCATGGCGCCCATGTCCAGCGTGCGCAGGATGCCGGCCACGTCGACCTTGCGCACCGAGCCCGAGTGCTGGAAGTCCACGCCGTCCACGATGCCGATCGGCCGCGCCGTGATGAAGTTGCCCGAGATCACGCGCACCGTGGCGCCGGCCATGGGCGTGTTGGGCAGGCCCTGGCTGAAGGCCGCCTCGATCTCGTAGCGCAGCTGGCCCGCGGCCTCCTGTGCGCAATCGAGCGCCACGCTGTCGGTGATGCGCATGCCGTGCGAGAACTTCGCCGCATGGCCCTTGGCGCGCAGCTGCTCGTTGACCTGCGGCCGAAAGCCATGCACCAGCACGATCTTCACGCCCATGGCCTGGATCAGCGCCAAATCTTGCGCGATGCTTTGCAGCTTGCCGGCCGCGATCGCCTCGCCCGCGATGCCGACCACGAATGTCTTGCCGCGGTGCGTGTGGATGTAGGGCGCCACCGACCGGAACCAGGGCACGAAGGTGAAATTGAAGACTGCGGACATGGGCGGCGGGTGGGCGCTGAGGGCTTGGGGTTGTGCAGGGGCTGCACTGGGATAATCCCGGATTCTCTACGAAGTCCCCCCGCGGAACGCGCCCCATCTCCATATGCCCGAAGCCCCCGCGGCGCCCCCGGCGCCAGCCTTCACGCTGAGCTTTCCCGAATCGCTGCCCGTCTCCGGCCGGCGCGAGGAAATCATGGCCGCCATCGCGGCTCACCAGGTCGTCATCGTCTGCGGCGAGACCGGCTCGGGCAAGACCACGCAGCTGCCCAAGATCGCGCTGGCGCTGGGCCGCGGCAAGTGCAACGCGCCCGAGGGCAGGGGCCGGCTCATCGGCCACACGCAGCCGCGCCGCATCGCCGCCAGCTCGGTCGCCAAGCGCATCGCCGAAGAGATGAAATCGCCGCTGGGCGAGGTCGTGGGCTTCAAGGTGCGGTTCCAGGACCGCCTGTCGCGCAACGCCTCGGTCAAGCTGATGACCGACGGCATCCTGCTGGCCGAGACGCAGACCGACCCGCTGCTCAAGGCGTATGACACGCTGATCATCGACGAGGCGCACGAGCGCAGCCTGAACATCGATTTCCTGCTGGGCTACCTGCGCCAGATCCTGCCGCGCCGGCCCGACCTCAAGGTCATCGTCACCTCGGCCACCATCGACGCCGACCGTTTCGCGAACCACTTCAAGAGTGCGAATGGCCCGGCGCCCGTCATCATGGTCTCGGGCCGCATGTTCCCCGTGGAGCAGCGCTGGCGCCCGTTCGAGGAGTCGCGTGACTTCGGCTTGAACGAGGCCATCGCCGAGGGTGTGGATGAGCTTTGGCGCGACCCGCGCCAGGCCGGCGACATCCTGGTCTTCCTGCCCGGCGAGCGCGAGATCCGCGAGGCCGCCGACCACCTGCGCGGCCACCTGCAGCACCAGCCCGTGCTGCGCGACGCCCAGGTGCTGCCGCTGTTCGCGCGCCTGAGCCAGGCCGAGCAGGACGAGATCTTCGTGCTGCGCGGCAAGAGGCGCATCGTGCTGGCCACCAACGTGGCCGAGACCTCGCTCACCGTGCCCGGCATCCGCTACGTGATCGATGCCGGCACGGCGCGCGTCAAGCGCTACAGCCTGCGCAGCAAGGTCGAGCAGCTGCTGGTCGAGCCCATCAGCCAGGCCGCGGCCAACCAGCGCGCCGGCCGCTGCGGCCGCGTGGCCGACGGCATCTGCATCCGCCTGTATGGCGAGGACGACTTCAACGGCCGCCCGCGCTTCACCGACCCCGAGATCCTGCGCAGCTCGCTCGCCGGCGTGATCCTGCGCATGAAGTCGCTGCACCTGGGCGAGGTGGAGGATTTCCCCTTCGTCGAGGCGCCGTCCAAGCGTGCCATCACCGACGGCTACCAGCTGCTCAACGAACTCGGCGCGGTGGACGACAACAACGTGCTGACCGCTGTCGGCGCCGAGCTGGCGCGCCTGCCGCTGGACCCGCGCGTGGGCCGCATCATCCTGGCCGGCCGCGACCGCAAGGCCCTGAGCGAGGTGCTGGTCATCGCGTCCGCGCTGTCGGTGCAGGACGTGCGCGACCGTCCCATGGACATGCAGGCCCAGGCCGACCAGCAGCATGCCAAGTTCGACGACGAGAAGAGCGAGTTCAGTGGGTATCTGCGGCTGTGGCACTGGATCCATGATGCGCGGGGCGGGGCACCCTCACCCCAACCCTCTCCCGCGGGCGGGAGAGGGGGCAAGACCGGCGCGCCTGCCGAGGTTCCGCATGCCACGCACAAGCTCAGCAACCGCCAATACGAGCAACTGCTGCGCCAGAACTTCATCAACATCCGCCGCGTGCGCGAGTGGCGCGACATCCACAGCCAGCTGCTGACCGTCGTCACCGAACACCGCTGGAAGCTCAACGACGAGCCCGCCAGCTACGAGCAGCTGCACATGGCCATGCTGGCCGGCCTGCTCGGCAACATCGGCCTGAAGCCCGAGGACGACGACGCGTACCTGGGCGCGCGCGGCATCAAGTTCTACCGCCATCCCGGCGCGCACTTGAAGAAGAAGCCCGGCCGCTGGATCGCCGCTGCGGAATTGGTCGAGACCACGCGCCTGTTCGGCCGCGGCATCGCCAACATCGAACCGCAGTGGCTCGAAGAGGTCGGCGGCCACCTGCTCAAGAAACAACTGCTCGACCCGCACTGGGAAAAGAAGGCCGCCGAGGTCGTGGCGTTGGAGCGCGCCACGCTGTACGGCCTGGTCATCTACAACAACCGCCGCGTGCCCTTCCACCGCGTGGACGCGGTCGGCGCGCGCGAGGTTTTCATCCGCGAAGGCCTGGTCGCGGGCCAGTGGGAGACCAGGCTGCCGTTCGCCGCGGCCAACCAGCGCACCATCGCGCAAGTGGAGGCGCTGGAGCACAAGTCGCGCCGTCAGGACGTGCTGGTCGACGAAGAGCTGATCTACGCCTACTACGACAAGCAGCTGCCGGCCGACGTCTACAGCGGCCGCACCTTCGAGGCCTGGTGGCGCGAGGCCGTCAAGACCAACCCCAAGCTGCTGCTGCTCTCGCGCGAGGAGCTCATGCGCCACGAGGCCGCTGGCATCACGACCGACGCCTTTCCGCGCACGGTGCGCCTGGGCGGCGTGGACTGCGCGGCCACTTACCTGCACGAGCCTGGCAACGCGCGCGACGGCCTCACCGTCACCGTGCCGCTGTTCGTGCTGAACCAGGTGGCGGACGAGCGCTGCGAATGGCTGGTGCCCGGCATGCTCAAGGACAAGATCCAGGCGCTGCTGAAGAGCCTGCCGCAGCGCCCGCGCTCGCGCTTCGTGCCGCTGCCCGAGTCGGCTACGCGCCTGGCGGCCGAGCTGCCGTTCGCGCAGGGCAGCCTCTCCGACACGCTGCTCAAGGCGGTGCGCGATGCGAGCAGCCTGGACGTCAAGCGCACCGACTTCAAGCTCGACATGCTGAGCCCGCATTTGTTCATGAACCTGCAGGTGGTGGACGAGCATGGCCGCCAATTGGGCATGAGCCGTAACCTCGCGGCGCTGAAGGCCGAACTCGGCGCGCAGGCGCGCGGCGCATTCCAGGCCCTGGCCGGCCTGAAGCTGGCGGCCACCGTGCAGGCGCCGCAGCCCGAGGCTCCCAAGGCGCCCGTGAAGGGCCAGGCGCCCGACAAGCCCAAGCCCGTCGTGCCCGAAGGCCAGTCCTACACCGCCTGGACGTTCGGCGAACTGCCTGAGCTCATGGAAATCCGCAAGGGCGGCCAGTCGTTGGTGGGCTTTCCGGCGCTGATCGACGGCGGGGACGCCGTGCGCATCGAGGTCTTCGACGAGCCCGATGTCGCCGCGGCCAGGCACCGCGCCGGCCTGCGCCGCTTGTTCGCGCTGCAGATCCGCGACGCGCTGAAGTACCTGGAAAAGAACATCCCCGACCTGCAGAAGATGGCGGTCGCCTTCATGCCGCTGGGCACGGTGGAAGAGCTGCGCACGCAGATCATCGCCGTGGCGCTGGACCGCGCCTTCCTGCTCGACCCGCTGCCCAGCGACGCCATCGCCTTCAAGCGCCGCGTGGAGGAGGGCCGGGGCCGCCTGACCCTGATCGCGGGCGAGGTCGCCCGCCTGGCCAGCGGCATCCTCGTCGAATATGCCGCCGCCGTGCGCAAGCTCAAGGACGCGCGCCCGCCGGCCGACATCGCGGCCGACGTGCAGCAGCAGTTGCAGCGCCTGATGCCCAAGCGCTTCCTCGAAGACACGCCCTGGGCGCAACTGCAGCACGTGGTGCGCTACCTGAAAGCCATCACGCTGCGGCTGGACAAGCTGCGCGCCGACCCGGCGCGCGACGCCGCCCGCATGGCCGAGCTGCGCCCCCAGGAGCAGCGCTACTGGCGCCTGGTGGCGGACCGCAAGGGCCAGGTCGACAGCCGCATGCTCGAGCTGCGCTGGCTGCTCGAGGAGCTGCGCGTGAGCTTCTTCGCGCAGGAGCTGCGCACGCCGCAGCCGGTCAGCGTGAAGCGGCTGGACAAGACCTGGGCGCAGCTGAACCAGTAGCGCCGACAATCCAGCCCCTTTCGTTCACCTGGAGACGGTGACCCATGCAGTCCCACAAGCCCACGCAGTTGCGGCTGGATCTGACCTCCGACCTGCAGAAATGGCGCGCCTTCCTGGCCATCGCCGAGCTCGGCAGCCTCACGCGCGCGGCCCTGTTCCTGGACAGCAACCAATCGCTGCTGAGCCGCCACCTCAACGCGCTGGAGCGCGAGTGCAAGGCGCGGCTGTTCAACCGCACGGGCCGCGGCGTGGCGCTGTCCGATGTGGGCCAGCGCATCTTCCCGCTGGTCAAGGCCTTGCTGTCGGACGCCGAGCAGCTGGAGGCCGAGATCCTGGGCGAAGCGCGCGAGCCGGCCGGCCGCGTCACGCTGGGCTCGCTGCCCTCCATCACCAACCCCATGGTCGGCCGGCTGTTCAAGCAGCTGCGCGAGAAGCACCCGGGCGTGCAGCTCAAGGTGCTGGAAGGCTCCAGCGGCCAGGTCGAGGAATGGTTGGCCGACGCGCGCGTCGACATCGCCATCCTGTACCGCTACGGCAGCGCGCCGCCCGAGAGCGAGCAGGCCCTGGCCATGGTGGACAGCTACCTGATCGGCGCCGCGGGTGATCGGCTCACGGCTGCCGACGAAGTGCCGTTCTCCGCGCTCGATGGGCTGCCCTTTATCCTGCCCGGCGTGCCCAACGGCCTGCGCACTGCGCTGGACGCCATGGCCCGACACGAGCGCATCACGCTGGCCCCCGTCATCGAGGCCGATTCGCTGCCGCTGATGCGCTCCACCGTGGCCGAGGCGCGGCTCTACACCGTGCTGCCGATCCATGCCGTGTGGTCCGAGGTGCAGGAGGGCAAGCTGCAGGCGGCCCGTATCGCGTCGCCCACGCTGCAGCGCATCGTGTCCATGGCGATGGCGCGCAGCAAGGGCCCGAGCCGGGCCGTGGCCGCGGTGGCCGCCGAGATCGTGCAGATCGTGGAAGACAGCGCGCGCAGCGGCATGTGGCGCTCGGGCGCTGCCACACCTGGCGGTTTGCCGGCCGCCGCATAGCAGCCTTGCGCACGTCGGCCACGCGGCCCGGCATGCAGCCTCTAAGCTGGCGGGCCAGCTTTGGCCGACAGGAGACGACCGCATGCCCCGCATCACGCTATTTCCCACCGACACCATGGACGACGCACAGCGCGCCGTCCACGACCGCATCGTGTCCGGCCCGCGCGGCCGGATCCAGGGCCCGCTGCGCGCCGCGCTGCACAACCCAGAGCTGGCCGACAAGTGGCAGGCTTTCGGCGCGCTGCTGCGTTACGGCACCACGCTCACGCCGCGCCAGTCCGAGATCGCCATCCTCGTCACGGGCCGCGCCTGCCAATCGCCCTTCGAGTGGTACGCCCACCGCAGCGAGGCCGAGAAGGCCGGCATCGAGCCCGCCGTCATCGCGGCCCTGCTGGCGCAGACCGAGCCGGCCGGCCTGTCGGAAGACGATGCCGCGCTGCACGCCTACGCCGTCGAGCTCAACCGCCACCGCTCCGTCTCCGACGCCACCTACGCCCGTGCGCTGGCCCGCTTCGGCGAGCGCGGCGTGGTCGAGCTCACGGCGTTGATCGGCTACTACACGCTGGTCGCCATGACGCTGAACTGCCACGAGATCCCGCTGCCCGAGGGCGTGGCGCCGGCTTTCCTGCTGCCGCAACACGGCGCGCTGGCATGACCCGCGCCGGCTGGGACTGCCACGCCCACCTCTTCGGCCCCTACGCACGCTACCCGCTGGCCGCCGAGCGCAGCTACACCCCGCCCGAGGCCGTCGAGTCGCAGTACGACGCCCTGCTGCAGCGCCTGGGCCTGGCCCACGGCGTGCTCGTGCATGCCAGCGCCTACGGCAAGGACCGCGCACTGCTGCTCGACGCCCTGGCCGCCCGGCCCGGCTGGCGCGGCGTGGTCGTCGTGCAGCCTGGCGACACGCTGCCACTGGCCGGCCTGCACGCACGCGGTGTGCGCGGCGCGCGCTTCAGCCACCGCAGCGGCCCGGGCAACAACTTCGCCGGCAGCGCCTCGTTCGACGATCTGCTGGCGTTGGCACCGCACCTGGCCGATGCCGGCCTGCACGCCGAGCTGTGGACCGACTGCAAAGTACTGCCCGCCATCGCGGCGCAACTCAAGGCCTTGCCCGTACCGGTCGTCATCGACCACATGGGCGGCTTCGACGTGGCGGCCGGTGTCGATGACCCGGGCTTTCGCACGCTGCTGGATCTGCTGGCGACGGGCAAGGTCTGGGTCAAGCTCTGCGCCTACCGCAACCTGCTGCACGCGCCCGATTGGCAGGCCGGCCGCGTGTTCCAGCAGAGGATGGTTGAGGCCAACCGGGAGCGCCTGGTCTGGGGCAGCGACTGGCCGCACTTGCGCATGGTGCCCGAGCCGGATGCGGCGCGGCTTCTGGCGATGTTCAAGGAATGGGCCGGCGACGATGCCCTAGTGCAGCGGGTGCTGCAGGCCAATCCCGAAGCGCTGTACCGCTGACACTGCGCGGCAAGCGCGCATCGCCTGTCAACGTCCGGGTTTCCTGGGTGAACCCAATTGCTTCAACGCACTTTGCAGCGCTTTGCTGAACCGTGGGTCCATCACGGCACCCACGTTGTAGCGTGACCATGGCGAGATCGCCGCGGTGTCAACGCTGAAAATCCTGCCAGGCGCCAGTCGGATGTTCTGCGGCAACAGCGCTGTGGCCAGGGCCATCGAATCCTCCACGCCAGGCAGGGATGCCCACAGGTAGAGCGACTGGGCGTTCTTCGCGAAGATGTGCGCGCCGACAGACTCGAACAGCGCTCGCGCACCATCGGTCGCTTCGCCCAGCCGGTTGCGCAACCGGGTCAGATGACGTTGGTAGTGGCCTTCGCTCAACATAACGTCGACCGTCCGCTCGCAATACTCGGAGCTGCTCACGTGGATCAGCGCCTTCAGGTCGGCCAGGTCGCTGGCCAGGTCAGCGCCGCAGGCGATGAAGCCCACGCGCAGCGCGGCCGAGAACGACTTCGAGAAGCTGCCGATGTAGATCGTGCGCTCCAGCTGGTCCAGTGAAGCCAGGCGCGGCGACGAGGTCGGCTTGAAGTCTGCCAGGGGATCGTTCTCCACGATCAGCAGGTCGTATTTCTGTGCCAGTTGCAGCACGCGAAAGGCCTTCGCCGCGGACAGGTCCGAGCCGGTCGGGTTGTGGGCGAGCGACTGCGTGAAGAACAGCCGGGGACGCTGGGTGATCAACAGCTGCTCCAGCGCTTCCAGGTCCGGCCCGTCGTGCAGGCGCGGCACGCCCAGCACCTCGGCGCTGGCCATCTTCAGCTTGCCGAACAGCGGGTAGTAGCCGGGGTCGTCGACCAGCACCTTGCCGCCGGGCGGCACGAAGTAGCGGATGACGATGTCCATCGCTTCGTTGGCGCCGTGCGTCAACACGATTTGCCGCGGCTCGGCGCCGATGCCGAAGTCTGCGAGCTTGCGCACCAGGTGCTCGCGCAGCGGCGCGTAGCCGAAGCGGCTGCCGTAGCGGAACAGCGAGCCCAGCCCCGTGCGCACCACCTTGTGGTGGTACTTGTCGAGCCGCACATCGGCCAGCCACTCGACCGGCGGAAACCCGTCTGCCACGGCCAAGGCGTCTGGCTCGGTCTTGAGCTGCTCGCGCATGAGCCAGACGATGTCCATCGCCCGGCCCAGGCTGCCGGCTTCGTCGTCGGCCGATCTGGACGGCGGCTTGTCGACGACGAAGTAGCCCGCACCGCGGCGCGGCTCCACCAGGCCGCGCGACACCAGCAGCTCGAACGCGGTGACCACCGTGTTCTTGGCGTACTTGTGCAGATCGGCCATCTCCCGCAGCGAGGGCAGCCTGTCGCCGGCCTGGTAGGCGCCGTCCCGGATCTGCCGTTCGATGGCGTCGGCCACGGTCAACGGCAGCGTCGCAGACCGGCTCCGGCGTGTCTTGGATGTGGCATCAACTGTCATTGGTTGACTATGACACACCGAAAAATTGTCACCAAGCATCGGCGTCTGTTTGGCAAAACTGTACCTTTTTAACTTGGTACAGATCTTCTACAGTTTGCCCATGCCGCAACCTTCCCTCAGGAGACAGCCCTTGGTCGATTCCCGCCTGCCCAACTTCCGATCCCTCACGCCCGCGCAACGTTTCGAGCACGTCGCGCGCATCGCCCACCTGTCCGAAGACGAGATCGCCCTCATGACCAGGCCAGGTGCGCTGAGCGTGGAGCGCGCCAACGGCATGATCGAGAACGTCATCGGCACCTTCGAGCTTCCATTCGGCATCGGCAGCAACTTCCTGGTCAACGGCCGCGATGTGCTCGTGCCGATGGTGGTCGAAGAGCCGTCCGTCGTGGCCGCGGCCTCGTTCATGGCCAAGCTGGCACGTGACTGCGGCGGCTTCGAGGCGTCCAGCACCGGGCCGCTGATGCGCGCCCAGGTGCAGGTCATCGGCATCGCTGACCCCTACGGCGCGCGCCTGGCCCTGCTGCGCCAGCGCGCCGAGATCCTGGAGATCGCCAACAGCCGCGACAAGATCCTGATCGGCCTGGGCGGGGGCTGCCGCGACATCGAGGTCCATGTGTTCCCGGACACGCCACGCGGCCCGATGGTCGTCATGCACCTGATCGTCGACGTGCGCGACGCCATGGGGGCCAACACGGTCAACACCATGGCCGAGTCGGTCTCTCCGCTGGTCGAGAGGCTGACCGGCGGCACGGTGCGCCTGCGCATCCTGTCGAACCTGGCCGACCTGCGCCTGGCCCGGGCCCGCGTGCGGCTCACCCCCGAGGTGCTCCAGACCGGGGAGCGTAGCGGCGAGGAGATCGTCGAAGGCGTGATCGATGCCTACACCTTCGCGGCCGTCGACCCCTACCGCGCGGCCACGCACAACAAGGGGATCATGAACGGCATCGACCCCGTCATCGTGGCCACCGGCAACGACTGGCGTGCCGTCGAAGCCGGTGCCCACGCCTACGCCTGCCGCAGCGGGCGCTACACCTCGCTGACCACCTGGGAGAAGGACGCCAGCGGTGCACTCGTCGGCACCATCGAGATGCCGATGCCGGTCGGCCTGGTGGGCGGGGCCACCAAGACCCACCCGCTGGCCCGTCTGTCGCTGAAGATCATGGGTGTGCAGTCGGCGCAGGAGCTGGGCGAGGTGGCAGTCGCCGTGGGCCTGGCCCAGAACCTCGGCGCCCTGCGTGCCCTGGCCACCGAAGGCATCCAGCGCGGCCACATGGCCCTGCACGCCCGCAACATCGCGCTGGTCGCGGGTGCCACGGGCGATGAGATCGACGCCGTCGCCAAGCGCATGGCCGCCGAGCACGACGTGCGCACCGACCGGGCGGCCGCGCTCCTGCAGGAACTGCGTCGCACGTAAGCCAACGCCCCTCCATCCATCCAACAAATCGGAGACAACAGAAATGACACACCTTCAGATCACGCGCCGCGCCATCCTCGGCTCCCTTGGCGCCGCGATGTTGCCAACGTTCGCGACCTCCACGCTCGCCCAGGGCGGTGCGTACCCCAACCGGCCGATCAAGATCATCGTGCCATGGGCCGCTGGCGGCGGCGGCGATGTGATCGTGCGCCTCATGGCCCCGAGTCTGCAGAAGCGGCTCGGCGGCCAGGCGATCGTGGTCGACAACCGTCCAGGCGCCATCGGCACGATCGGGAGCGTGGCTGCGGCGCGCAGCCCTGCCGACGGCTACACGCTGGTCTACGGCGGCCTGGAGTCGCACACCATCGCGCCCAGCGCCATGAAGAAGGCGCCGTACGACGCAAAGAAAGACTTCGTCGCCATTGCACCGCTGGGCTTCTTCCCCGCGGCCCTGGTCGTGAGCGCCTCGCACCCGGCCAAGAACCTCGCCCAGTTCCTGCAGATGGCCAAGGACGCCAAAGCCCCCTTGAGCTTCGGATCATGGAGCACCGCGACGTCCGGGCACCTCATCATGGAGGCGTTCAAGCAGGCGAAGGGCGTCGACCTGCTGCATGTGCCCTACAACGGCACCGCGCCGCTGTTGCAGGCCCAGCTGTCCCAGCAGCTCGACTGTTCGATCAATGTGCTGTCCACCGTCGAACCGCATATCCGCAACGGCGCGCTGCGCCTGCTGGCGGTTGCCATGCCGCAGCGGCTGCCGGAGTTTCCGGACGTTGCGACGTTCAAGGAGAACGGCGTTGATGTCGCGAGAGGGCCGTGGGTGGGCATCTTCGGCCCGTCCGGCTTGCCGGCGGACGTCATTGCGCGCGTGCACGAGGCGGTCGACGCCACCCTCAGCGAGCCTGCCGTCGCCGAGCAGACCAAGAAGATGTTCTTCGTCTCCGAGCACATGGAGCAGCGCGCGTACCAGAGCTTCTACCTGAGCGAGATCGATCGCTGGGGCCGGTACGTCAAGACGGCCAATGTCGCCATCGAGTGACATGCGCACTGTTCGGTCCGCCAAAGCCTGGAGCGCTGCGTAGCGGTGATGCACAGGCGACTCGGCCCGCAGCCCCAACCGATCCCAGCCTACTTGTCCAGCAGATTGAGCTTGCCCAGCAACTGCCCCATCGCCACCTTGTCGGCCTGCACGAACGCCGTGGTCTGAGCGGGCGACAGCTCCAGCCGCTCTGCGCCCAGCGACGTCAGCAGCGTCTGGTAGGCCGGGTCGGCTTGCGCCTGTGCCACGGCCTTGCGCAGCACTTCCAGCACAGCGGGCGGCGTGCCCTTGGGTGCGGCCAGCGTGTACCAGGTGGAGACTTCCGAGCCCTTGAAGCCGGCCTCGGCCATGGTGGGCACCTGGGGCAGCAGCGGCGAGCGCTGGGCGCCGCCGTAGGCCAGCGGTATCAACTTGCCGTCGGCGATGAAGGCCTGCGTGGCTCCCAGGTTCAGCATGCCCATCTGCAACTGGCCGCCCAGCACGTCCTTGATGGCCGGCGCCGCGCCGCCGTAAGGCACGTGTGTGATCTGGATGCCGGCGCGCTGCAGGAAGGCCTCGGCCCCCAGGTGCGTGGCGCCGCCGCTGCCGGCCGATGCGTAGTTGAGCTGGCCGGGCCTGCTCTTGGCGAGTGCCACCAGTTCGGCCACGCTGGCCACGCCTACCGAGGGGTGGACCACCAGCACGCTGGGCTGGTTGGCCACACCGGCGATGAACGCGAAATCGGCCACGCCGTCGAAGGGGATCTTCTGCATCAGCGGCGTGACCACGTGGCCGGCCGAGGTGCCGATCAAGAGCGTGTAGCCGTCGGCACGCGCGCGTGCCACGAAGCCGGTGCCGATGGTGGCGGCACCGCCGGGCTTGCTGTCGACCACGATGGGCTGCTTGAGCCTGGCCTCCAGCAGGCGCGCCAACCCGCGCGCCAAGGTGTCGGCCGGGCCGCCGGCCGCATAGGGGTTGACCAGCGTGATCGGGCGCGCGGGGTAGGGCGCCTCGGCATGCAGCGCGGGCGCCAGGGCCAGCGCGGCGGTGGCGAGCAGGATGGAACGGCGGGGGATCAGATTCATGGCGTGTCTCCGGGTCTGTTGTGGTCGGGCGTCGGCGCCCAGCCTTCGCCACCGGGCGGGCGCTGCAGCATGGGCCGGTGGAAGATCTCGCCCAGGCCCGCGTAGAACGGGCCGCCCAGGCGCGCGATGGGCCGCATGCGCTCGGTGTCCACACGCTGACCGTCGTAGACCTCGGTGGCGAGATGGAAGGCCACGATCTCGCCGATGTACAGCGTGTTGATGCCCCGGCCCAGCACGATGGCCTGGTCGAGCCGGCATTCCATCTGCACGGGCGAGATCGCGATGCGCGGTGGCTTCACATGGCGGCTGGGCAGCAGCGCGATGCCAAGCGCCTCCACCTCGCTGACCTCGGGCGCGAACTCCTGCGCGCTCTGGTGCATGAGCTCCATGTTGTGCTCGGTCGCCACGTTGACGACGAACTCGCGGCTGGTGAGGATGTTGCGCGCCGTGTCCTTGGTGCGGCCGTCGCCGGCACGCTGGGCGATGTTGATGGCCAGCATCGGCGGGCTGGTCGCCACGTAGTTGTAGGAGCTGAAGGGCGCGGCGTTGACGCGGCCCTGCTCGTCGACGGTGGTGATCCAGGCCACCGGGCGCGGCGCCACGCAGCCCACGACCAGGCGGTAGGCGGTGTCGGTGTCCAGGCCCTGGCCATCGACGCAGACGAAGCCGGCGGGCGCGTCAGCCATCGACGGCCACCGTTGCCTGAAACGAAGGCCTGGCGCTGAGCTGGGCGAACCATGACGCCAGCCGTGGCGCCTGTTCGCGCCAGCCGAAGCTGTCGAAGCGGTAGTCCAGGTAGCCCAGCGCGCAGCCCACGGTCAGCGTGCCGATGGAGAACGGGGCGGCCTGCAGCGCGACCGCCTGCGCGTCCAGCAGGGCCAGCGTGGCGCGGGCCTTGCGCTCGAAGGCATCAATCAGCGGCTGCAGCGGCTGTGTGCGTTCGCGCTCGTTGCGCCACAGGATGGACAGGTCCAGCAGGCCGTCGCCCAGGGCGTGCCAGCGCAGCGCCTGCCAGCGCGCGGCGCCCGCTTGCGGGAACAACGGGCCGTCGGCCAGCGCGTTGAGGTACTCGCAGATCACCACCGAGTCGAACAGCCGCGTGCCGTCGGCGCAGACCAGCGTGGGGATCTTGGACAGCGGGTTGTCCTGCATCAGCGCCGCATTGGGCCTCTGCATCGCCGCCACGGAGCGCACCAGCGCCAGCTGCGGCACCAGCCCCAGTTCGTGCGCGCAGACCATCACCTTGCGCACATAGGGCGATTTGGGCGACCAGTGCAGTTGCATCGTGGGGGTGTCCATCAGATCGCTCCTGCCGTGCGCAGCCTGGCGATGCGATCGGCGCCGTAGCCCAGCTCCGAGAGGATGTCTTCGCTGTGCTGCCCCAGCAGCGGCGGCGCGGCGGGCACCTGCAGCGCCGCGTCGGCAAAGCGCATGGGCGTGCCGACCTGGGGCACGTCCACGCCACAGGGGTGGGGCACATGGCGCAGCATGCCGCGCTCGCGCACCTGCGGTTCCTCGAACACCTCGGCCACGTTGTTGATCGGCCCGCAAGGCACGCCGGCCGTGTCCAGCGCGGCGATCAGCTTGTCGCGCGGCCACTGCGCGAAGTCCTCGCGCAGCAGGGCCGACAGCGTGGCGATGTTGCGCACGCGCTGGGCGTTGGTGGCGAAGCGCTCGTCCGTGGTCCAGTCCGGGCGGCCCAGCACCTGGCACAGCTTGGCGAACTGCCCGTCGTTTCCCACGACCAGGATGGCATCGCCATCGGCACAGGCGTACACGTCCTGCGGCTGGATGTTAGGGTGGGCATTGCCGTTGCGCTGGGGCAGCTTGCCCGAGACCAGGTAGTTCATGGCCTGGTTCGATAGCGTGGCGACCTGCACGTCCAGCATGGCGATGTCGATGCTGTCGCCCACGCCGCTCTCGTTGCGGCGCGCCAGCGCGGCCAGCACCGCCACTGCGGTGTACATGCCGGTCATGAGGTCCACGATGGGGATGCCCACCTTCTGCGGGCCGCCGCCGGGCAGGCCGTCCTTCTCACCGGTCACGCTCATGAGGCCGCCCATGGCCTGGATCAGAAAGTCGTAGGCCGGCTGGTCGCGGCGCGGGCCGGTCTGGCCGAAGCCGGTCACCGAGCAGTAGATCAGCCGCGGGTTGATCTTGCGCAGTGCGGCCTCGTCCAGCCCGTAGCGCTTGAGCGTGCCGGCCTTGTAGTTCTCCAGCACGATGTCGGCCTTGAGCGCCAGGTCCTTCACGATCTGCTGGCCCTCGGGCGTGTCCAGGCTCACGGTGATCGAGCGCTTGCCGCGGTTCACGGCCAGGTAGTAGCCGGCCTCCTTGGTGTCGCGGCCCTCGGCGTCCTTCAGGAACGGGGGGCCCCAGGTGCGCGTGTCATCGCCGGCGCCGGGGCGTTCGACCTTGATGACATCGGCGCCCAGGTCGGCCAGGATCTGGCTGGCCCAGGGGGCGGCGAGGATGCGGCTGAGGTCGAGCACTTTCACGTGCGACAGCGGGCCTTGGGCGGTGGTCATGGGCGGGGTCTCCTTGAGATGCAGCCGATTCTGTAAGCCGCCCGCTCTCGGAGCTACCAGCCAGTCGGCAAGGCTGTGATGCGCCGCGGCGCATAGCAGCGCCGGCTTTGCATAGCAGGTATGCGCGTGGCCCCGGTGGCAGGCGGGCGGCTGATTCCTACAGTGCCTGCACGTTCAATCCCGTGGAGACATCGCCATGCACAAACTCATCCAAACCGCTGCTGCCATCGCGCTGGGCATCGCCGCGCTGTCTGCCGCAGCCCAGGGCTACCCCAACAAGCCGATCCGCGTGGTCGTGCCGTTCCCGGCGGGCGGCCCGGTCGACCAGACGGCCCGTGCACTGGGCGCCAAGATGGGCGCGGCGCTCGGGCAGACGCTGGTCATCGACAACAAGGGCGGCGCGGGCGGCCTGATCGGTGCCGACGCCGTGGCCAAGGCCCCGGCCGACGGCTACACCGTGCTGTTCTCATCGGCCGGTGCGCTGGCCATCGTGCCGCACATCGCGGCCTCCATGCCCTACGACCCGCAGAAGGACCTGATCCCCGTCACCCAGGCGCTCAAGGTGCCGGCCGTGCTGGTGGTCTCCAGCGCCTCGCCGTATAAGACCTTCGCCGAACTCAAGACCGCCGCCACGGGCCAGGGCAGCAAGATCAACTACGCGTCGGCCGGCAGCGGCACCACGCCGCACCTGCAGGCCGAGCTGCTCAAGCGCGAAGCCCAGCTCACGATCAACCACATCCCCTACCGCGGCGCGGCGCCGGCCATCACCGACATCCTGGGCGGGCAGGTCGACATGATGATGGTGGACATCCCCGTGGCGCTGCCCTTCATCCAGTCCGGCAAGCTGCGCGCGCTGGCCGTCACCAACAACAAGCGCATCCCCGTCGTGAAGGACGTACCCACCATGGCCGAGCTGGGCCTGCCCAAGGCCGAGGCCTACAACTGGTACGGCATGCTGGCGCCGGCCCGCACGCCGGCCGACATCGTGGGCAAGCTGTACACGACGACTGGGGCCGCGTTGCGCTCGCCCGAGCTGCTCAAGCAGTTCG
Organism: Pseudorhodoferax sp. Leaf267; assembly: GCF_001422405.1. Classification (GTDB taxonomy): domain Bacteria; phylum Pseudomonadota; class Gammaproteobacteria; order Burkholderiales; family Burkholderiaceae_C; genus Pseudorhodoferax. The sequence goes on along the minus strand of NZ_LMMV01000021.1, from coordinate 484,756 downwards.
AGGAGCAGGGCGTGGAAGTGGTGGGCAGCAAGCCGCAAGAGTTCGGCCCGTTCATCGCGGCCGAGTCAGCCCGCTGGGGGGCGTTGGCGAAGGCCGTGGGGGCCAAGCTCGATTGAGCGAACAGTGCTGGCTTTCGAAAACACACGGAGACACCATGCAAAAGAAAAGAGCCCTGGCCTGGCGTCCATCCAGCATGCGCATTGGCGCCGCTGCCTTGGCCTGCCTGAGTCTGGGCGCCTGCGGCGGCAGCGGCGATGACGAGCCCACGTTCGTCGACACCAGCGCCTTGCCGCTCCAGGCGCCGCGCACACCCTGCGCGGCCCTGGCCGGCACCAGCATTCCCGCGGCGGCGATCGCACTGCCGACCTCCGGCGCCACCGTGACATCCGCTGCCCTGGTGCCTGCGGCGCCGGAAGTGGTGGGAGCTGCCCGCGTGACGCACGCGCTGCCGGAGCACTGCCGCATCCTCGGATCGATCCGGCCCGTCGATCCTGCGGCACCGCCGATCAACTTCCAGCTCAACATCCCGACGCAGTGGAACCAGAAGACGATCCAGGTCGGCGGCGGTGGCCTCAACGGGGCGATCCCGGCGAATCTTGCCGCCATCGGTGCTTCGGGCTCGCCGATCAGCGGGGCTTTTCCGCCGGATGCGCCGTATCCGCTGGCCAGCGGCTATGCGATGTTCGGCGGCGACTCCGGGCACCAGGTGTCGAGCACGGCGGCCGACTGGGCGTTGAACGACGAGGCCTGGACCAACTTCGGCCATGCGGCACTGAAGAAGACGCACGACGCGGCCTTCGCGCTGGTCGAGGCGCTGTACGGATCACGCCCGCGCGTCAGCTACTTCATGGGCCAGTCCCAGGGTGGTCGCGAGGCGATGGAGGTGGCCCAGCGCTACCCGGAGGACTACGACGGCATCGTCGCCACGTCGCCCCTGATCGGCTACACCGCGCACGTGGTCCACAAGACGCTGCTGGCGGCCGCGCAGACCGGCCCGCGCTGGATCCCGCCGGCGAAGCAGGCCACCATCGGGGCCGAAGTGCTGCGCCAGTGCGACAGCCTGGACGGCCTGGCGGACGGGGTGATCGGCAACTACCTGGCATGCGCGGCACGCTTCGATCCTTTGAGAGTGGCGCAGCCCTATGCGGCGATCCGCTGTGCCGGCGGCGGCGACACCGGCGACAGCTGTGTCTCGGACAGCCAGATCGAGCTGCTGAACCAGATGCACGCACCGCTGCGCTTCGGCTTCGAACTGGCCAACGGCTGGTCGGAGTTTCCGGGCTACGAACTGGGCCGCGAATCCGAGGGCGGCTGGCTCAACATCACGCCGCAGCCGTCGCTGCAGGCCCAGCCGGCCCTGGGCCAGCCGGGCGCGACCGTCAGCTACGGGATCCTCAAGGACCCTGCGTTCAACCTGAGCCAGTTCACCGTGGCGGCGTTCCAGGACCGCATCGTGCAGGCGTCGGCCCTCATCGATTCGACCAACACCGACCTGAGCCGCTTCTTCGCGCGCGGCGGCCGACTCATCATCAAGGCGCAGGGGTCCGACTACGCATCCAACCCGCACACGGTGATGCGCTACTACGACGGCCTGGTGCAGCGCTTCGGCCAGCGCGCCGTGGACCGCCATGTGCGCTTCTACATGCTGCCGAACGGCGACCACAACGGCGGCGTGCAAAGCCTGCCGGCCCGTACCGCCGAGCCGCAGGTTGTGGACCTGATCCGGATGTCGACGGACTGGGTGGAGAAGAACGTGCTGCCGGCGGATGCGCCAGTCGTGTCAGCCAAGGAGGCGCTGCCGCCTTACACCGTCTCGGCGACGCGGCCGATGTGCCGCTATCCCGCGTATCCGCGGTACGTTGCGGGGGATGCGCGCCAAGCGGGCAGCTACCGCTGTACGGTGGAGTAGAGGGGGGCGCTTGCCGGCGGGCTTGGTGCGCTGCGGTTGGCGCGCATCGCCGTGGGGAACTGCGATTCGCTACCAGTCCACCAGCGTGGGGAACAGCGCCTTGGCGACCAGCGCGAAGGTGTTGAAGGACTTGCTGGCGTCGTCCAGGTCCAGCCGGTTGACGCTGACGACGATGGTGGCGTCGGCCTCGGGCAGGTACCAGACCTCGGTGCTGAAGCCAAAGATGGTGCCGTTGTGCCCGCAGAAGCGGCCGATGCGCGCCAGCCCCTCGCCGTAGCCGATGAAATCGGGCTCGTTTTCCAGCACCGTCGGCCGCAGCCGCTCGGCCTGCGTCTGCGGGCGCAGCAGGTCGCCGCGGCACAGCGCGCGCGTGTAGATGCGCAGGTCCTCCAGCGTGGACACCATCGCGCCGGCGCCGCCGGCCGCGCGCGGGTCCAGCTGCGTGCGGTCCTGCAGCGGCCCGTCTTGCGTGGCCCGGCCGTAGCCGCGCAGCGCGCCCGGCAGCACGGCATCGCGCGGGTAGCTGGTGTGGGCCAGGCCCAGCGGGCGCGCGATCTCGCGGTCCAGGAAGCTGCGGATGTCCTGGCCGCTCACCTGCTCCACGATGCGCTCGAGCAGCATGAAGTTCACGTTGGTGTAGCGCGTGACCGTGTCCGGCGCGACCGCCTCGGCGCCACGGGCGGCGGCGCGGGCGATCATGGCCTCCGCGTCCAGCGGCAGCAGCGGGTCGTTCCAGTATTCCTCCAGGAAGCCTTGGTCGGCCGAGTCGGGGATGCCGCTGCGCATGCGAAGCAGGTCGGCCACGGTGATGGACGCCGCGTTCGGAAAGCCCGGGTACCAGCGGTCCAGCGTGTCGGTGCGCGCCAGTGCGCCGCGATCCACCAGCACCAGCGCTGCCGTGCCGATGAACGTCTTGGTGATGCTGGCGATGCGCAGCAGATCGTCCACCACGCGAGCACGGCCGGTGACCAGGTCGGCCACGCCCTGCGCTGTCACGTGGCGCTGCCCGCCGATCCATACGCCGACCACCGTGCCGGGCAGCTGCTCGGCCTGGATCTGCTGTTGGACGATGGCGTCGATGCGTGCGCGGCTGGCCGTGTCGAGCGGGCCGGTGTCGTCGTCATCGCCGTCGGCGCCGCAGGCGCTGCACAGCGCGAGCAGGCAGACGGCAGCCGCGGCGCGCCAGAGCGGCGGGCGACGTTGCACGGGGGGTCGGGCGGGCGGTGTCGGGTGGGGCATGGTGTCCAGCGGCATGGGTCAGGAAGGAAGAGTGAGGGAGGGCGGTCAGCTGCAGCGCACTTCCACGGTTCGCATGCGCACCACGTGTTCGTGGCGGGTGCCGGGGCCGGCGACGACATGGATCGGATGGCTGCCGCAGGTGCGCGCGTGGAACGCCACGCGCAGGTCGTAGACCGCGCTGGCACGCAGATAGGGCTGGCGGTGCATGCCGACCAGCCGGCCGCCGGCACCGGGCACGCCGTCGTAGAAGGCCACTTTCAGACCGGAGCGCAGCGGCGCGTCGCCGACCTGCACGCGGGCGCCCAGCAGCGTGGTCTGGCCCAGCCCGATCCGGTGGTCTTGCGCACCCACCTCGACCACCTGCAGCACCGGCGCGCCCGAGGCGGCCGGCGGCGCATTCGCAACGGCGGTGCCCGGCTCCAGGATATGGAATGGCGCGTAGTACAGCCCGACGTTGTTGCCGTAGGCCTGCTCGAGATGGGCCACCTGCTCGAAGTCCATGCCGTCCTGGGGCCGGTCGTTCAGGCCGCGCTGGTGTGGCTCGGCCACCAACTGGCCGGACGAGTCCTCCATCCACACCACCACCCAGAAGTACAAGTCCTTGCCGCCGTGGGCGCTCGTGTCGAAGGTCTGGGAGATGAGCGCCCAGTTGGGCTGGTCGTTGTCGGTGTGGTAGGGCAGCACCGGGGCGGTGAGCGTGTGCACGCATGGGCCGCCCGTGCCGCAGACCGGGATGCTGGGCCCTGTGCGCTTGTTGTGGGTCAGGTCCCAGGGCATGGCGTAAAAGCGCGCCTTGACCACGGTGCCGGCGGGCATGGCGGAAAGGCTCAGGTTGTGCACGCGCGCCTGGAGCACGAGCTGGTCGCCCGCCGTGGCCACCGTGAGCTGTCCGCCCTGGCCCGGCGCGGAAGCATCGGAGATGAAGAAGCCGCGCATCCAGCGCGAAATGTCGTGGGCCTGCTGGCCCGGCGCCGACGGCGTGGCCTGTGCGCAGGCGGACAGCCCGGCACCCAGCGCCACGCACGCGCTGCCCGAGCCGGCGCCGGAGATGGTGATCCGATTGGGATGGAGCAGCGCAAGATCGGGCCCATGGGTGTAGTTGCGCTGCCAGAACCCGCGTGGAGCGCCGGCGGTGCCGTTGAGGTCGACCACGAAGCCGCTTTGCAGCACGCCGAATCCATCGGCGGCCGGATCGGCGGAGCCGGCGCCGGGCAGCGTCTGCTGCGCGAACAGGAAGGGTGTGAAGTCGTAGCTGTAGTCCGGCACGTTGGCGAACTGGGCGGTCTTGCTGAACCCGAGCCCGACCGTGTTGGTCACGGTGTTCTGCGATTCGGTCAGGTTCTGCAGACCGGTGCTGCCGCCGATGCTGAACGACAGGCTCGCACTGCCCGAAACCACGCCGGCCTTGTACTGGCCGGTCACCGAGAGCGTGTTGTTGCCCGAGTAGTTGGCGCTGGACGCGACGCTCTTGCCGCTGTCGGTCACGCCCGTCCACGTCAGCGTCTGCTCCGCGTTGGTGTCGTCGATCGACCAGGTGCGCGGCTGCGAGAGCGGCTTGAACTGGCTTGGATCGGACAGGGCGGCCGCCTGCAGCTGGCCCTGCGTGGCGGGGTAGGAGAGCACCTGGCCGGCGACCCACGGCGGCTGGTACCAGGTCGCGATGGTGCCGTCCCCGCTGTGCGGGCGCACGGTGTCGGGTCCGGCCACGAGCAGGGTGAGCGGTACCTTCTCGGCGTCGCTGCACGCGGGCCTGGCCGCCGGGCAGGTGGTGCGGCCGATCACCGGGTAGGCATAGACGGTGAGCGTGGAGTCGGTGTACCAGATCACGTCGTCGAAGGCCGTCTGCTGGCTGATCTGCACCGCCTTGCTGGCAACGCGGCTGTTCCACGCGGCCGTGCTGCCGCCCAGGTCCTGCTTGGCCGACACCTTGTCTTCGACCGTGACGCAACCCCCCGCCGTGGCGGTCGGGTCGCACGTGCCATAGCTCAGCTTGCCGTCCAGGCTTTCTTCGGCCGCGAAGGACCAGGTCGTCGTCGCGCGCGTGGTCGCGCGCGACGCCTCGGTCGTGCCGGTGGTGTAGCGCGCGAAGAAGCCCGGGGGCGCGGCCGTGAGATTGGTCAGCCGGCCGCCCACCCAGTCCACATGCATGGGCGGGGCCGCCACCACCACGCTGGGCTGCGTATGGGCGTCCAGCACGATCACGCGCGGCGGCCCCAGCACCTCGGAGCGGCCCTGCAGGTCCAGCACCGCCAGCGACACGCCGACGATCGGATCGCGAACGGGGAGCGCCCCGTTGATGGGCAGCAGCGCCGCCGCGGTGTCCGGGCCGGTGCCGCGCAGCACCAGCGGCAGGTTGGCGGCCGAACCGGCGGCCGGCGACACCTGCCAGATGGCTGCCTGCAGCGTGCGCGTGACGCCGCCGCCGCAGTCCAGGCCCAGCAGCAGACCAAGCTGCAGGTTGCGGTTGGCCAGCAGCACGCCGTTGTCCTGCGGCACGCGGCGGTCGAAGTTGCCGCTTTCCATGCCGAACGAGCAGGCGCCCGAGGGCACGTTGGCAGCACCCAGCACACGGGGCGACAGGTCCGGCTGGTAGCCCACCAGGCTCACATCGATGCGGCCCTGCGCGGCCGGGCCGAAATCCTGCATCACGGCCAGCCCCTCGTAGGCATCGCCGGCCAGCATGCGCCCCTTGGCCAGGCGGATCTGGCGCGATGCCGCGCCGGGCAGCACGCCGGAATGCACCGTCTGGCGCATGGCGCCGCTGCTGTCGCGGTCCAGCAGCACCAGCGTCACGCCCAGGGCGTTGCCGCCCGCATCCAGCTCGTCGAAGGCCAGCACGATCTGCTCGTAGCCCGGGTCGGTGAAATGGCCGGCGACGACGCGCGCCGAACCCGGGGCGGCCGAGTGGCCCGCGCGCAGCGCGACGGTGGCCGTGCGGTCGGCCAGGTATGTGATGGCCTGGCTGCCTGCGGTGTCCACGCCGAAGAACTGCACCTGCAGCGCCGCGCCCGTGACGGCCGCCACGGCGACCGGCTCCGCATTGAAGAAGCGGGCTGCGGTGAGGCTCGCGGTGCTGCCGATGCCGAGCGCGGGCCCGGCCGCCCACTGGCGGACGGCGTCGCCGTCGAGCACCGCTGCGGCGTGGCCGATCCAGTCGCCAGCCACGTAGACCAGCGAATCGGTGCCTACCCCGAGGAAGTCCGCCGCCACCGCATGCAGGCGAGCGTTGGCCGCGCCGAGGAAGTTGAAGCTGATCGTCTGGTCGGCGCCATCGGTGCGCAGGCGCAGGGCATAGGTACTGAGAGATCCTGGCTCCCACAGCTGCAGGCTGACAAGGTTCTCGGCCGGCCCGTTGCGCAGGCGGGCGCCGAGGGCCGTCGCGTTGCGCAGTTGCACGCCGGGCGCGGTCCCGGCATCTGCGATGCCGTTGGAGACGAATGCCGAGTTGGCCGTGGTGAGTGTGACCGTGCGCTGCTGCACGCCCTCGCCGAGCTGACTGAGCAGCACCACCTGCATGTCGTCGATGCCGGCCAGGGTGCGCTTGCCGTTCAGGATGTCGCCCTGGGCCTCGAAGCAGGGCTGGGTTGCGTCGGGGCACCGGCCCGTGTCGCCGGCCTGCGCGCGCAGCGGGGCCGGCGTGACCACGGTGGCCGGCGCGAAGACCATGCGGTCCTGGTAGGCCGGCGGGCCGGAACTGCCGCCATCGCCCAGACAGGCCGACAGCAGCAGCGGCATACCGAGCGCCGCCAGGGTGGAACGGGGGATGGTGAGGGCAGCGTGCATGGGGCCGGGCAGCGGAGTGGGTGGGTTCGCGCCGCTGGGCCGGGTGCTGCGGGCGCGGGCCGATGCTCGGGTGGGGCCCGCACCCTGGCAATGGCGCGCACGGCGCCGGCCGCCAATGACGGCAGGTTTTGAACGTGGCGGTGCAGGATCCGTCCGTTCGTCTGCGCCCGCGCCTTCGTGAAGCGGGCGGGCTTCAGCGCGCGCGCCGCGCGCCGGGCGCCACGCCGAAGCGCCGCAGGTACGCCGCCTTGAAGCGCCCCGGGTGGCTGAAGCCGTACAGGCGCGCCACTTCGGCCGGGCGCAGCTGGTCGCCGCCAGACTCCAGCAGGGCGCGAACCGCGTCCAGCCGCATGGCGTGCAGCGCTGCCAGCGGCGTGGTGTCGCGGAAGCGGCGGAAGGCAAGGTGCAGCGTGCGCAGGCTGCAGCCGGCCGCGGCGGCGATGTCGGCCAGCGCGATGGGCTGGGCCGCATGGCTTTGCATGAAGTCCTCCGCGCGTTTGATGTGCCGCGGCACCGGCCCGCCGTGGTGCCGCGCGGCCAGTGCGTCCTGGTGGTTGTGCGGCAGGCCGTGCAGCAGGGTCTGAACCCACAGGTCGGTGAAGCTGTTGAGTGCGAGCGGGTTGGCGGCCAGGCCGTCGCTCTGCGCCAGCTCGTGCGCGAACAGCGTCATGAGCCGCAGCACGCTGGCGCCCGGGCCGGCGGACAGGTCGGCACAGGGCGCGAACACCAGCGGCCGCACCAACACGTGGCCCAGCAGCGCGGCCAGCATGGTCTCGACGCGCTGGGCGCTGACCCACAGGTTGAAGCGCGCATTGCCGTCGCTGCTCACGAAGCTGGTGCCGGGCTCGCCGCGCAGCACGAGGCCGCGCCGGCCGGCCGCCTGCACCTCCTCGCCCGCCGCGGTGCGCAATGTCAGCGACTGGCCGAGGATGGCGCTCACGCAGAAGCGGTCGAATCCCGGCGCGACGATCTCCACGTCGGTGGCGTGGCGGTCGGCCACGTAGGCGGCCAGCAGGTCGCCCACGGGGCGCATGGCCAGGCGCGTCAGCCAGCTGCCGCGCTCCGGCGCGCCGCGCGCCGTCAGCCCGCGGTGCAGCCGGTAGCGGTGGGTGTTGTTGTTGCTCGGAAAGCGCCTGCTGACGCCGGAGTCGGCGCCCAGTTCATGGGGGTCGTGGACATCGATGACAAGAAAGGTCTGGAGCAGTCCGGCAGGCAGTTGGATCATCGCGTTCCTGTCGGCCCGGTACGGGTGCACCTGGCCAGATTCTGCAACACAACGTACAAATTCTGCCGCCATTTGCCAGTTCCTGCAGACGCGGAGCGGCGCTTGCGGAGCGTCTGCGCATGATCGGCGCATGACCGATCGCCACCCCTGCACCCCGGGCCGCCGCCCGGACCTGCCCCGGCCTGCACGCCGGCCCCTTGTCGCCGCCGTCATGGCCGGCATCCTGCTCGCCGCCTGTTCCGGCGGCGACGACGGTGACGACCCGCTGCGCGAGGATGCCCTGCTCACGGCCGGCGTGGGCGCCGTGCGGGCTGGGCTCGAGCAGCAGATCGGGCACGAGGTGCCCTCGCTGTCGGTGCTCATCGAGACCCCTGGCGGCGCCTACTTCACGAGCGCCGCCGCGCCCGGCGCGGTGGTGGTCACGCCCGACACCCGGCTGCGTTTCGCCAGCAACACCAAGACCTTCGCCGCCGCCTCCATCATGAAGATGCACCAGGACGGCTGGCTGCGCTACACCGACCTCGTGACCGCCCACATGCCGGGCAGCACGGCGCCCTACCTGCCCGACACGCCCGACTGGAACCTGCCGTACAAGTCCGCCATCACGATCCGCCAGCTGCTGCAGCACAGCGCCGGCGTGTTCGACGTGGGCAACGACGCGGTGCCGGGCTCGGACTGCGCGGACACCTACGAGGACTGCGTGCTGGCGCGCGAACCCGACCACCAGTTCACGGTCGAGGAACAGGTTGCCCAGGCCGTGCGCTTCGGGGTGTCGTACTTCCCGCCGGGCACGGACCACCACTACAGCAACACCGGCTACGCGATGCTGACCGAGATCGTCGCGCGGGTGTACAGCCAGCGCAGCGGACAGACGCGCAGCTGGGCCGACTACGTGCACGACCACCTGACCGGGCCGCAGACACCGGTGCCGCTGCCGGTGCGCTTTCCCGACAGCGGCACCGACCAGGCGTTGCCCGAGCCGCGCGTCTGCGGCCGCGTGATCCTGCCGGACGCACCGGCCCCCGTGATCTGCGATGCCAACGTCAGCGCCAAGGTCGGCGAGGGCAACGGCATCGGCAGCATGCGCGCGTTGAACCGCTGGGTGCGCACGGTGCAGACGGGGCGCAACGTGCTCTCGGCCGAGACCGTCGCCACCATGCGCGATGACCTGTCGCCCGGCAATCCGGCCTACGGCCTGGGCACGCTGCGCGTGGAGAACCTGGGCTTCGGCCACAACGGCGCGACGCTGGGCAACCTGTCGCTGATGCTGTACGACCCGGCGCAGAATGTCTCGGTGGTGGTCTACATCCCGCTGTGGGACTTGTCGGACGGCCGCACCTCGTTCCTCAAGGTGTTCAACGCACTGGAGTGTGCGGGCTGGCGCGCGCGCGAGGCCTTCGGCTACCCGGGCCGACCGGCGTCGGCCGTCTGCCCGGGCTGAGGGGACCATCAGGCGCTGCAGCCTCGCGCGAGCGGCCCTTCAGTCGCCGCGCAGTGCCAGCACACCGGCCACCACCAGGCCCACGCCCAGCGCGCGCCGCGCTTGCTGCCAGCACTTGGGCCGGTCAATGGCTGGAATGCGCCCTAAGCGGGTTTTCGACTGTGGCCTGAAGCGGCCGCTGAAAATGGTCTTTTGGCATGATCGCATGTCCGTCAGCACACTATTCCTAGCGGCTCCAATCAATCTGCGCCAAGATAGTTTGCCAATGCTTTTGAGATAGCTCCTTCGGCACGCCTGTCATACCCTTGATAGGCGGGCATGCTATTCGCCTCCAAAAAGTACCATTCGCCCGTGTTTTGGGCTACCTTAAAATCAATACCAAGAAATGCGCAATCTAGTTCAGCACCAATTTGGGCGCAAAAGTTATCTACATAGCGAGGCACTTCAACGACTGCATGCGATTTATTCTTGGAAAATCGATAGTCAACATCACTGCTGAATATCGCCTCAGCAAAGGATTTTCCACCTACTGTGTGAACACGCACGTCAGGGCCAAATATGTACTGCTGAAACAGGGTCGGGCACCGCTCAATTAATTTTAGCCTAAGGAAGTCGCTTTCCTCGAGTAGCCTGGCGGTTGACTTGAATGCACTTGCCCCCTTGCAAATTACGCCCTGCTTATTTTCTGCAATAAATTGGGCTGCAGATTCCGGAGAATTCGTTACTATTGTTCTTGGCGTTCGGATGCCGTTAAGCCGTGCAATCGAAGTCAACTGAATAGAGTGAAATATCTTTGACAGGTTGCTAAGGTCCAATGAGCGTCCAATAATCCGCTCTAGCTTCGATACGCGAATCGCTGTCGCCAATTTAATGAAGGTATTGGCACACCGGGTGCCGGTGATGCTGTCTGGCGCTCCTGCGGATATATCATAAGCTCTGACGTACGCTGCCGAGAAATCATCTATACTCCACCGTCTCTTGGCGAAGTTAATGCTGAACGATTGCCGGCGCCAATCTAAATCAATGGATCCACAGATTAGCAATTCAGCCAAATCGACGACGACAATATCTAAAGATTCTTCCAAAAAACGATGCAACGTATAGCGAAATGTTCTATCGACGCTCGATCCGATGCAAAGAATTTTTCTCATCGGTAGTGCTTTGAAATTGCCTTGGCCACCGGTGTTGCATAAGCCTGGATAAAGTCTGCTGCTGGCCATGGATTGATTTCAAGTACCGATGGGTGGTTGTCTTCAACAACTACCGCAACAAAGGCAAAAACAATCCCTTCGTCCGCAAGATTCTTTAGAAGAGCTGGAAGTCTGTTGCGAATCTCTGAATTCTCATTGCCTCCCAAAATTGGGAGGATACTGTCGGCAACCAAAAGGAAGGCGAAGCAGGTTTCAAGAGCCTGATAGCCCTGGTTAAGTGAATATCCCTTCGATCCCAAATCACCAATCGAAGCGCCAAAAAGGCGCGAAAATCGCCACCCTAAATTGTAAAATTTTTTGGCCAAATAACTCAGATCAGTTCCCGGAAAAAGGCCGATATTGGATGGTCGATTTAAAACTGGAACCGAGAGCGAGGACAGCACTGCCCATAAGCATGCAGCGATCTCACTTTGCCGAAAGAGCGAAAGCGAAGCATTTTGATATGGACTCAGACGGTTGACTACGAGAGCATGGGTATGCCTATTAACTTCAGAACCTCGATGATTCAACTGGCATGCGACACTTTTCGAATTGCACGAAATCTCAAAAACCAATGAATCAAGCGATGGCTCGATTAGAAATTCATACCCCGCGCTAGTTAGCGGCTGCCTCATGGAGGTGGCAAAGACATCAGTTTCCGCAGCCAGAACCAATATTTTTCGCACTAGAAATCTCGCTTGTTTCTTTTGGCTCCGCTCTAGCAAAATATTCGACCCAAATCAGCGCTATTAGGTCCGAATGCGTCTTTGGCTTCTGATGTTCGTTTAAAAATGTTTCATCCTCGAAATCGGGGGGATCAATCAGAATCACTTGATTTTTCCTTTATTCCGAAGAAATTCTTCGACAATCTTCACATCAAAATTTGGTCCTAGTATGAGATCAGCGTCAGGTCTTTTGATAAGGGATGCGATTCGGCTATCGAGTGATTCATTGTTCTCTGTGTCTTCGCTGTTCTCTGAGTCTTCGCTGTTCTCTGTGTCTTCAGTTCTCTCAGAGTCCTCGCTGCTTTCAGAGTCTTCGCTACCTTCAGACTCCTCAGTCCCATCCTTATCTTCTTTGTTCTCACTGCCTTCGCTGTTTTCCGTGTCCTCACTGGTTTCGCTGGCTTCGGTGCTTTCGCTGTCTTCTGTAGTTTCGCTACCGTCTGTATCACCGGCGGCCGTCGTCACGCCCAGCCCAAAACGTTTCATCCCAAGCCGCAGAATTTCGGCGGTCTGCGAGTCTAGCTTTGGCTTAGTCATGTGTTCTCCTTGGTGTATGCGGCGAAAGAAAAGCGCTACTTGCCGCAACAGCAACGCCCCATGCTCTATCACTGGCTAATTGTTTTAATTCCGATGCTCAAAAAATAGCTCACCAGGTGATGAAGTGGTGCGCCGAAGCGACTCCCAGGAAATCAGGGGCGGCCAGCCATGGCAACTACAGCACCCAATGCGGTGCCAACTGCGACCCAAACTTTCGCGGCCATGTCGGCGTAAAGCTTAGTTGAAGTAAGAAAGTCTGCTTTCACCTTGGCTACCTTGTCCGTCAGCTCTGTAGCGTCCTGTGCTGCTCGCTTCGCCGTTTCGATTAGCTGCTGGGATCCTGTGGGAAGAAGGAAAACTTCCCGATCAAAGGAAAGATACTCCACAAAGAACCACATTGGCGGGAAGAGCCCCCAGAACAGGGCGAGAGCTACGAGAACAGGATCAGTAAACCAGGGTTGACCTTTGTGATCTCCCACAACATCGAACGCGCGAAGGAGGCCAAAGACCATGAGTACCAGCATTACGACGATGGCTGCATGTCTGCCAAATTCATACGTCTTGAACTGGAATGTGTGAAAGCCGAGCGTTGCATTCAAAAGTAAAAAACTCAGCGGGAGGGCCCACAGTAGAGTGAGAAACAGAATGCGACGACGTGGAACTGGCTGTGGCATCGAAGGCGCGTCAGCAGACTGTGGATGCAATGGTGTGCTCATCGGTGATTCCTACCGTTTAAGTTCACCGGCTTGGCCTGTTGCACCGAGGCGCGCCGCGTGAAGATGTTGCCACGAGCGCGTCCGCATGTCTTCATCTGTGTTGCCATTTTTTCTCCGCACGCGTGTGCAGTCCGTGCTAGCACCGTTTCCGGCACTCAGCGCTGTCTGATTGCTTGATCGGCTGCGTGCGCGAAATCGGCTCGTGCACTACCGCCAATGCGCCGATGGCCCCAATGGCATGGCGATGTGCGGGTTGGACAATAGACGGCTTTCCGGAGTTAGGCCAACGATCTGCATGACTGCTTATGGCCGACTGCGGGTCTCCACAGACGGCGGCAGTGAGCCCCCTGCCAACATCCCCGCCATGAACCCGAACTTCAGCGGTGCAGCGGTTGGAGCCGTTGCGACTTCAAAGGCGAACGAATGGTCTGCGCCTGTCTGTGGATGCTCAGGCTTTCGCAGCTTGCGTGGCGCGAACGACCGCACTGAAGTGCGCTGCGGTCATCCAAGTTTTCGTGGCTCGCCAGATAATCCGGCGGTCACGCCATTGGCATGGCGCCTGGCACCCCCAGCTAGCCCAGTTTTTAGAGTGCGTTCACCACGGTCACCGCGTCGTCTACTGCCTTATAGACCTCGCTCTTCGTTAGGCTGCTCGAAACTGTGCTGTTAATCACATCGAACATCGTCTGCGCTGTTGTCACCAGTCCTTGCGCGTTGAACAGTTGGGACTGAGTAACACGACTTGCGTCCTTCTGCCGGAATGTTGCCGCGCAATCCGCCACCTTCTTAGCCTGTCGAACCAGATCATTCCGGTCGGCTATAGCGAAAGGCGGCCTGGGGTGAATCGCCTGCTGCGTCTCGGTGTAGGTCAGTTTGGTAACGCTGGAGTATAGGTGCGCAGCGCTTGATTGGTCAGCCATGTTGGTCCACCTTAAAAGAGTTGGATGAGTGTGGCAACGTCTTCAGCAATCATCTTGAACTCCTGAAACCTGGCGTCCGCGATGGCTTGCTTGTCTTTTTCGGATGGGTTCATCACTAACTGGATAAGCGCTTCGTGAGATTTCGTCATCGCGTCGAACAGCGTATCGACCGCCTGCAGCGATTTTTCCCCGTCGACGTAGGAATACTTTCCACGCTCTGAGAGGAGTATTGAGCGGGAATATGCATCTCCCGCACTCGCATACCGCCTCTGGTAATCAGTACGTGCTTGAATCTGGGCGAGATTGCTGTACACGGCCCCAAGCATGGCGTCGCTGCCCGCAACCTCCTTGATGCTTGCGACGAGCTCCTGGACGTCCTTGCTTCGCCCTACAACATGCTTGCGTATCGCGTGAGCATCTTGCGCGTTTGCAGCGATCACCTGAAGGTCGCTCACGAACTTGCCCATGGCCGCAATGGCATTTGTAACTTTGGTCTGGGTCTCTTTACCCTCGGTGGACAGTTGCTTTCCGGTCAACTTGGTTATCTCACCCATCGTGTCGGTTATTCTCTTGGAGAGTTTTTTAGCGTCTTCAGCGACCTCGGATTCCCGCTTGACAGCCAGCTTTTCCAGCATATCCAGGTACTCGGTCAAGATAATAAGGTTATCTTTCACCAGAACAGCTGCAACAGGCTTGACCCGACCATACTCGGACTGCGAGATTGCATTGGCTACCGGCTGAACAGCGGTGGAGAAGCTGTCGGCCTCGGCACCCTTTAAACTCTTGAGGTGAATCGCGAGATTTTCCTCGACGGTGGCGATGCAGTTCGCTTCTTCTGCGGAGGCACAGGAGTTTCGGCAAGCCGCTTGGTTCGGGTTTGTGTCGCAATCTACCAGTTTCTTGCAGTCCTCCGGTACGGTCGCTCCGGGGACCATGCCAAGCGCCGCCTTTAGCTGCTTACTGAGCTCCGGGCTCCGCAGGAAAATGCGCTGTTCAGCAATCGGGCAGTTTGAGTTCGAAGCCACCTGGCTTGCTTTCAGCTTGTCTTGGGCATTGGCCAAGGACGCGGCCGCGTCCGCGACGCTCTTAGTGGCTGCCCGCCCAGCTGTTGCGTAGGTACTGGCAGCGTCCTTGTAAACAATGCTTCCACACCCTGTGAGCAGCAGTGCGGTGAGAGCGCAGCCTGCCCGATAGATAACTTGGCTCCAGCGCATCGGCATGTCCCTTCTGATGAATCTCTATGACCGCGCCTGGCGCGGTGGGCGCCATGCAACTCAAGCGGCGGAGCGGATGGTCGCTCAATGGCTCGCGGAAGCACATCCTCAGAGTGGAGGATGCGTCGCAGTGAACCGGGGCGGCGCTCAGGTTCCTACCTAAACCATATGGCAGATGCAAGCGGAAGCAACGCGCCGGGTGGTTGCGCTGAAGAGCCTTTCGGGGCATCTTCGGCAGCAGATGTGGCGGCCGAGAAGGACTTCCTGGAGTTGCCTGCCGCGCTCGAAGGCGAGGAGGTTGTGCGCGACTACGAGGCGGCGGGGCTCATGTTGCGCAGCTAGCAGTTCGACGATCCAGTCGATGAACAGGCGCAGCCGATGGCGGTTGGCTACGCGAAGGATGCAAGAGCGGCGCAGGAAATCATTGGCACCACTACAGGTAGTAGCGGTGTTTGCAACAAGAATGTTTGAGTTCGGGCTTTCGTTACCCTTGATCGGACACTTCTGGTTCTACCCACTCATCATCCCAGTCTCGCTCAAAGCTTGGGGAAACATCTCCGTAGTCAACGTCGTGATATCGCGACGACAACTCAACTTCTATCTCTGCTAATTCAGGGTTTTCAGCCTGAATATCCTCGAACGTAAACAGTACACGCGCAGTGACCGTCGCATTCGCGGTTTGGCTTGTTGAGCCAATTGGCACCATGTCTTTGTCGATACCATCTTTGATAGAAAAGGAGAAGCCTGTCGTTACGGAGTAGGTTATCTCTACGTCAGCCGCTACCACAATCACGTCTTCTTCCGGACGCTCAACGACAATTAATGCGCTGCCATCATCCTGTTCGTGGAACTGCACATCACCGACTTCGACCTCTTCCACGTCGTAGTCAAAACTGTAGGCAGAACTAGCTTCTGGTATGAAATCAGAAGTATCTACTGCAGCTGAAAGTCGATATCGGACTTCGGTCTCAAGTGCACCTCCCCGAAGCAACTGAGAGAGCTTATGGCATATCGCCGATGAACTCTGTTGAAAGTGGCCGATGGCCGCTGCGAGGTCTTTTACGCAGACTAGCCGGGGTGAGGTAGCGCAGTACGCGGACCAATCGTTGTCCTTGGAGACGACCAAAACTTGGCAGTCCGTTTCCTCGGCCCAGTGATCAAGCGCACGTAGAGCGATGGCATCAGGAAACTCATTCTTCTTGTCTGCCGTTTTTCCAAACGGCGCCTTGGTCGTGAAGTAGTCTTCGACCAAATCCTCAACTTTCACTCGCTCAGCATGACTGATGACCTCAATCCCACTGTCCGACAAGAACTTCTCAACGCGCTGCTCTGCAAATGAGGCAGGAGTTTGGCCATTAAACAGGGACTTGAGGATCGAATCCCGAAGCTCCGGCGCAACCTGCCAGGCGAGTCCGACTCCGCGTAGCGCTGATTTTAGCTTGCTCTGTTCTTCTGCTGCAGCTCTTGCTACATGGCCTATGACTTCTCGACGAATAACTTCGGCGAGAACGATTTTGACGTCTGTATCTTTGAACTGTCGCAGTCGAACGAGCAGGCCATGCTTAAAGCGATTGTTCTCGCCATCGAAAATGGAGGTGTCCATCGTCAGAGATTTGATGGTTCCATCATTGATTGCCGCCGATATTTCCTCCTCACTCAACCTCATGAAGTTCCTTTTTGTTCAAGAAGGTGACCAAGCCCGGTGGAGGACTCGAACCCATTGCCAGCCCATTCTTCCCGCCCTGTACAAGTGGCTGTCGCGGTCATCCGCCTGAATTCAGCAGTCATCCCTTGCAGAACATAGGCGGTGTAGCTGGGTCAGCCGGTACTTGGCCAAGACGAACTTTAGCCGGGTTCTCCTCGTTCTCGGCGGCAGACGTTGGCTAAGAGGAAGACCATGGCCGCCTACAACCTCACGCGGTTACGCACTTTGGAACAGGTGCGTACGCAGTGCGCCACATGAGCAGCAAGAGCGCCGAAATCGTCCTGAGGCCCCGTGAACGACTGCGTCCGCCCGACCTGTCGGCCTTCTGATCAGGCGCAGGGTCGGGCGACCGCGCTGAATCGGATGCCAAGGTCATCGCACGTATGCATCGGCGGTATTTCTACGGCGTGCTAGCGCAGGAGCCGTCATCCGTGGCTTCGCGTTGAAAGACCGCAGATGGCCGGCAGCGGGTCTACGCGGGCTGGCGGTTGTGCGCCCCAAGCGGGTCTTCCGCAATGCCAGGAAGCAGCTGCTCAAGGTCAGAGTTCAGCGGCACTTGACTTAAACGAGCACCCGCGACTCCGGGCGATCGGTTGAGTGAGGTGTCCGCTGCAACGAAAGGTTGGGTGTCCGCTGTTGCAACCCACGCCACCGGCTACGGGTGTGTAGCCGCAACAGGCTTTTGAAGCGCCTTTGGTACGCGCCTTTGTTCTATGCCGGTACTCAAAAAACGGGCCGGGCCGGTTCATGACAAAGCCAATCGATGAACTGGCCGTGCGGGCCCGTAAATGCCACAGGAACACCGTTCATGGACAAAATGAAGCAGCCCTGGGGGACAGCGGCGCTCAACCGTGCGTCTATCTCCGGGAACACACCGTAAGCTTCATTGCTGACCCACACGACGTCTAGTCCCCTTATGTGTCGCACAAATGCATCTCGGTCTACCTGATTCAGATAGGACAGGACGGCCGAATGGAAGACTACGCGGGTCCCGCCACTCGGGGCAAGTGCGACAAGTTCAGGCAGATCTGTAGTGAGATTGCCAGGCGAAACTTGAGGTAGCGTCTTTTGCGCAATGTTGATAGCCGCGCCCAACCTTTCCATCCTCCCATTCTGGCCGGGCCAAACCAGCGATTCCAGCCACTTCACCTCAACTGGATCGCAAAGGTCGATCGGATGAAGGTCCAGCCCGCGGCGCCAAACCACTTTCGGCAACGCGTCTGGGATCGGGGTTGCGTCGCTCGCGCGGCAGGGGAAGACAGGGACGTTGCTGCACTTGAAACTGTCTGGGTAAATCCGCACGCGGCCGTAGTCGTAGCCATACCGATCCGGGAACAGGCACAGTCCTGCGGCGGCGCCGACTTCGATCAGGGCGAGTGGTCCGGGAAGCCGGGCGAGGACAGGAAGGATCGTGGCACATCGTCCGGGCTCGTTCGTCTGCGTGCTCCGAGCCAGCATGACGGCCCGGATCGACTCGGAGTGATCTAACACCAATTGCTCGAACTGATCGGCATCGCGGGCCGTACCGAAGAGGAACTTGGCGGCAGCAAGCAGAAGGTTGGGCTGCTGCTTTGGAATCGGGAGTGTGGAAAGGAACCGT
Organism: Pseudorhodoferax sp. Leaf267; assembly: GCF_001422405.1. Lineage (GTDB taxonomy): Bacteria > Pseudomonadota > Gammaproteobacteria > Burkholderiales > Burkholderiaceae_C > Pseudorhodoferax. Next base: position 466,552 of record NZ_LMMV01000021.1, on the reverse strand, counting down.
AGCACGTCATCGGATCCAGCGATCTGACATGCGATTTGCTCGTATAGAGGACAAATAACATGCGCCTCGCGTTCAGCAAAAGTGCGATATCGCAGGCGGAGGTTTTCGGTCACTGTAGCGGCAGAGTTTGGACTCATGAAAGGACTCCGTATCTTGTGCGTAAGTGTTCTTGACGCTCAGCCTGTTGTATGTCGAACGCGCATTGGGTGGACCGGCTGAAGGTCCGGAGTGGCCGGACGTGGCCGTTCACTGGCGAGGTGTTCCGCGACTCGTTTACATGAAACGCCGAATCACGTTGGCTGCTTCGTTGGGCTGCACGGCGACGTGTCAACTACCACATCGTATGGGCGAGCAAACGCTGCATGTCCAAGTTGCTCTCGTGCCATGCCGGTCGCTCGGTCATCACGGACGCTTTTCCCTGTTCAAGGGTGTCGAGGGGGGCCTTGATGCCGACCAGGCAAAGCGAACGGGCTGACAAAACGTCGATGCAGGCCTGTAGCTCCTCTTTATCACGAAGCACCGGGTCTAGGATGATTTCAAAGTCAGTGTCGACAAGCCGGCGAAGTGTGGAACGAAGGTTCTTGCAGTGGATTCGATATGACAAACGTTGCTCTTCCGAACTTCGCATATCGCGACGCCTAGACATCGTCACAAACGCGTCCAGGGTCACATGAAATGCGGGGGTCGGGGCGCAATCCTGAAGCGCGGTCGCAGTGGTCGATTTCCCCTTGCTAGTCGGGCCGTGCAGGACTATGGCGAATGGTTTCATGGAACCCGTGAATGTCTGGTCTTGAGGGAATTCTGCCTCGCGAGCGGATGACTGCTCCTGGCCGCAAGCAGCCCACCCCAGTGAGTCCCGTGAAGCCCGGCACGTCGGCTGAGCCTCCCGGGTTTCGCTGCACTGCGCTCCCGGCGCGCACGGTACGCAACTGGCTTTACGACCCGCGGATGCTGGGGCACGCAGTCCGGCAAAGCGGCCTTGGTCGCCGCGCCCCCCCACTTCAACGCCGCTTCGCCAGCTCCAGCTTCGCAATCGCATTGCGGTGCACCTCGTCCGGCCCATCCACGATGCGCACCGTGCGCTGATGCGCGTAGGCCTCGGCCAGCCAGAAGTCCTGGCTCACGCCCGCCGCGCCATGGGCCTGGATCGCCCAGTCGACCACCTTGCACGACATGTTGGGCGCTACGACCTTGATCATCGCGATCTCGGCGCGGGCTTCCTTGTTGCCCACGGTGTCCATCTTCCAGGCGGCGTTCAGCGTCAGCAGCCGGGCCTGGTCGATCATGCAGCGCGACTCGGCGATGCGCTCGTGCCAGACGGACTGCTCGGCCAGCCGCTTGCCGAACGCGATGCGGGCCTGCAGGCGGTCGACCATCATCTCCAGCGCGCGCTCGGCCGCGCCGATGGAGCGCATGCAGTGGTGGATCCGCCCCGGGCCGAGGCGGCCCTGCGCGATCTCGAAGCCGCGGCCTTCGCCCAGCAACATATTGGTGACCGGCACGCGCACGTTCTCCAGCAGCACCTCCATGTGGCCGTGCGGCGCGTCGTCGTAGCCGAACACCGAGAGGTGGCGCACCACGGTCACGCCCGCCGTGTCGCGCGGCACCAGCACCATGGACTGCTGCGCGTGTCGCGGCGCGTCCGGGTCGGTCTTGCCCATCACGATGTAGATCTTGCAGTCCGGGCTGCCGGCGCCAGACGAGAACCACTTGCGGCCGTTGATGACGTAGTGGTCGCCGTCGCGCACGATGGAGCACTGGATGTTGGTGGCGTCGGACGAGGCCACGGCCGGCTCGGTCATGAGGAAACCCGAGCGGATCTTGCCGGCCAGCAGCGGCTCCAGCCACTCGTCTTTCTGTGCCTCGGTGCCGTAGCGCTCGATGGTCTCCATGTTGCCGGTGTCGGGCGCCGAGCAGTTGAACACCTGGGCCGACCACGAGACGCGGCCCATCAGCTCGCACAGCGGCGCGTAGTCCAGGTTGGAGATGCCGGGCACGCCGCGGTGCTCGTGCGGCAGGAACATGTTCCACAGGCCGGCCTCGCGCGCGATGGGTTTGAGCTCCTCGATCAGCGGCGAGACCTGCCAGGCGTTGCCGGCGCGGCGGAAGGCCGCCATCTCCTCATGGTGGCGCGCCTCGTTCGGGTAGATGTGGCGGTCGAAAAAGGCCCGCATGCGTTGCAGCAGGTCGGCCGTCTTGGCGGATGGTTCGGCGAACATCGGTGTCTCCTTGCGTGAACCCGCGCTGTGTGCGCGGCCGGGCACGGTAGCACGCGCGCCGGGCCGCACGCGTCACACGCCGGACAGCCCGGCGCGCTTCAGTCCAGCCGGATGCCGGCGCGCTGCACCACCTGGCGCCACTTGGCCAGGTCGCTGCGGATCCTGCTTTCGAACTCCTGCGGCGAGCTCAAGCGCACCTCGATGCCGGCGTCCGCCATCTGGCGCGCCATCTCGGGTGTGGACATGGCTGCGCCGATCTCGCGGTGCAGCGTTTCGACGATGGCTTGTGGCGTGCCGGCAGGCGCCAGAACGCCCAGCCACAGCGTCATGTCGTAGCCCGCCATGCCGGGCGCTTCGGCGATGGTCGGCACCTGGGGCATGGCCGGCGAGCGCTTGGCACCGGTCACGCCCAGTGGGCGCAGCTTGCCGGTCTTCACGTAGTCGACGAAGTTCGACGTGGTGTCGAACATCATCGAGATGCGCCCGCCCAGGAAGTCCGCCATGGCCGGTGCGCTGCCCTTGTAGGGCACATGGGTCAGCTCGACCTGGGCCATGCTCTTGAACAGCTCGCCCGACAGATGGCTGGTCGTGCCGTTGCCGGCCGAGGCGAACGTCAGCTCGCCGGGCTTGCTGCGCGCCAGCGCGACCAGCTCGGCCACGTTCTGCGCCGGCACGCCGGGGTGCACCACCAGCAGGTTCGAGGTGCTGTGCGTGAGCGTGATCGGCACGAAGCTCTTCACGGGGTCGTAGCGCAGGCTTTTGTACAGGCTGGGGTTGATGGTCAGCGAGCCCATGGTCGCGAACAGCAGCGTGTAGCCGTCCGGCGCAGCCGTGGCCACGGCCTCGGCACCGATGCCGCCGCCCGCACCGGCCCGGTTGTCGATGACCACGCTCTGGCCCAGCCGATCGGCGAGCTTGCTGCCCATGGTGCGCGCCATGAGGTCGGTGGCGCCCCCGGCAGGGAAGGGCACCACGAGGCGGATGGGCTTGTCGGGGTAGCCGGCCGCGTGGGCGGTGGCCGCCAGGCAGAGCGCCGCGGCGCCCAGCAGCAGATGGCGGCGCGCGGTCTGGTACGTGCTGTGCACTTCAGCGGCCGGTAAAGACGGGAGGGCGCTTTTCCGCAAAGGCGCGCTGCGCTTCCTTGGCGTCGTCGGTCTTGCCGATCTGCGCCGTCATGTCCTGCTCGTAGCGGTAGCCGTCGCGCAGGCTCATGTCCTCGATCACATTCAGGGTGTGCTTGCCCATGCGCGTGGAGACCGGGCTCTTGGACGCGATGCTCTGGGCGATCTCCATGGCAGTGGCCATCAGTTCCTCGGGGGCCACGCAGGCCTCGACGATGCCCAGCCGGTACAGCTCGGCACCCGGCACGCGCATGCCCGTCAGCGCCATGCGGCGCAGGCGCGAGTGGCTGAACAATCGCATGGCATGGCGGCAGCCGCCCAGCAGGCCGACGTCCACCTCCGGCAGGCCCAGCGATGCCTTGTCCGAGGCGACCAGGATGTCGCTGGACGCCGCCATGGCCACGCCCGAGCCCAGCGCCGCCCCGTTGATGGCGCAGACCACGGGCTTGGCGCATTCGCGGATCGCGTGGAAGCACTCGCGCGTGCGGCGCGAATGGGCGGGCAGGTCGCCAGGCCCCTTGATGACGGACGCGCGGCCCTTCAGGTCGGCCCCGGCGCAGAACACCTTGCCGGCGCCGGTCAGCACCACGGCGCGCACTTCGTCCATCTCTGAGATGCGATCCAGCGCCAGCGTGAGCTCGTCGTTGAGCGTGCGCGTGAGCGCGTTGACGGGCGGCGCGTTCATCGTCAGCGTGGCCACGTGGCCGTTCAGTTCGTAGATGAGTTGGGTCAGATCGTCCATGGGGTCTCCGGTGTGCGAGAGGGCGTGGCTCCGAACACAAAAGTCTAGGGTGCGCAGCGCCTGCTGGGGCCGTGGTGGGTGGCAGGGCTGGTATGCGGATCGAGACATGTCAGGCACCTGCAGGGTGCGGCGGCAACCCGGTCGTCCGAATACGATCAAAAAATAACCTAAAGATTGGATTGGTTGTGCCGAAATCAGGAACAAATCCCTGTCCCGCAGCAAAAGAACCACCAAAAATGCACAGCTGCTTTACCGTATCCGGAGCTGTGTGCAACATCAGTCTTCTCTTTCACGCCTGCGCCCTGCAGCGCGCGCAGTCCTCGGCTGCATCCTGGCGCTGTCGGGTTTTCATGCTGCCGCCCAACTGACCGACCCTGCGGTCGAGCGCGCGCGCGCGCTCATGGCCGAAGGCCAGCCGCAAGCGGCATTTGCCATCCTGGAGCCGCTGGAGCCGGAGCGGGCGCGCGACCCTGCGTACAGCTTCCTGCTGGGCATCTCTGCACTGGACGCGGGCCACAACGCCCGCGCCATCTTTGCGCTGGAGCGCGCGGTGCTGCTCAACCCCGAGGACAACCTGGCGCGGGCCGAGCTGGCCAGGGCCTACCTGGCCGCTGGCGAAACGGCCGAGGCGCGCACCGAGCTGCGCCGTGCACGGCAGGGCCAGATGCCGGCCGAGGCCGCTGCCGCGATCGACCGGGTGCTGGGCGCCATCGACCAGGAGCCGGTGGACACCACGGCAAGCATCTGGCGCGGCTATGTGGAAGGCTTCGCCGGACACGACAGCAACGCCAACAGCGCCACGGCCGCCGGGCAGTTCGCACTGCCCGCGTTCGGCGGCATCGTGTTCGAGATGTCGCCGGAAAACCAGCGCCGCAGCGCCGCGTTCGGCGGGGCCGGTGCCGGCCTCGGCGTGCGGCTGCCACTGAACGCAGCCTGGGAACTGGAGGCTGCGGTCAACGCCCGCACCACGTTCTACCGGCATGCCGATGCGTTCGACAGCCGGTATCTGGACGCCAGCGCGGGTGTGGCGTACACGCGCGGCGCCAGCCGCTTCACCACCGCACTGCAAGGCAACCTGCAAGACATCGACCGCCAGCGCTACCGTCGCAACGCGGGCCTGAGCGCGCAATGGCAGTACACGCTGGACCGCCTCTCGCAGGTCAGCGTGTTCGCCCAGCACGGCCGGCTCGACTACGCCATCGACCCCACACGCGACGCCGACCGCACCGTCTACGGCCTCGGTTACGCCCGGGCACTGAACGAGGGCCGGCAGGTCGCCTACGGCAGCGTCTACCGCGCGCAGGAGAAACCGCGCGCCAGCGGGGTGGAGAACTACGGCCACCGCGCCGTCGGCGCGCGTGCCGGTGCAGAGGCCACGCTGACGGACCGCTGGCAGGCCTTCGCGGCGGTGCAGTACGAGCGCCGGCGCTACGGCGGCAGCGAGCCGTTCTTCGACATGGGCCGTGTGGACCGGCAGTTCGACTTCACCACCGGGCTGCACTTCAAGCCGGCGCCCGCCTGGCGCATCTCGCCCCAGCTGGCCTTCGTGCGTGCGCAGTCCAACGTGGTCCTCTTCGAATACCGGCGCGTGATCTGGCAACTGGCCGTTCGCAGGGAGTTCCCATGACCGCGCCGTCGACCCTCCGGCTGCACGCCAGCGCGTCCCGTCCTGCACCGCATCCAACCGTCCATTCCGCCATGCACCCGCCACGCCCCACCGCCCGAACCGGACGACTGCGCCTGCCACGCCTCGGTGTCCTGTGCCTTGCATTGGCGATGGCCGGCATGGCGCACGGCCAGGCCAGGCCCTCGGCCACCGTCCTGTTCGCGTCCGAAGGCGGCAGCATCATCGGCGCCGGCGGTGAGCGGCGGCCCGTGCAACAGGGCATGACGCTCACGTCCGGCGACACCATCGACACGGGCGGCGCCACGGTGCAGCTGCGCATGGTCGACGGCGCCATGATCGCCTTGCGGCCGCAGACCACGCTGCGGCTGGACGCCTACCACGTCGCGGGCGAGGGCGTCGAGGAGCGCGGCTACATGCGCCTGATCAAAGGGGGGCTGCGCACCGTGAGCGGCTTCATCGGCAAGGCCAACCCGGACAACTACCGCATGGAAACGCCGGTCGGCCTGATCGGCATCCGCGGTACCGAGTACACGGCCGTGTTGCGCGACGGGCTGACCGTCAATGTGACCAGCGGCCGCATCGCGCTGTGCAACGACAGCGGATGCAACGATGTGGCGCGTGGCATGTCGGCCTTCGCCGCCAGCCGCACGTCACAACCCACCATTTCCAGGCTGGTGTCCACCGCCGTTCCTGCAGGCAGCGGCCAGTCGGGCACGGCCACCACCGCGGGTGTTGCGAACGCGCCGGTGGCAGACGCATCCGTGCCGCCCGCGCGGCTGGCCGCCAACGAAGTCCAGGGCTATCTGCAGGCGCTGGCCGCACCGGCGTCCGAAGAGGCAGGCCCCGCCGCGCCCGCACCGGCCGACGGCGGCGGCGTGCTGACGGCGCCGCCACCGGGCCGCTTCACACCGCCCCCCGGCATGGCAGCGCCGGTCCCGGTGGTCGAACCGGAGCCGGCCGTGCCTGCACCTGCACCTGCACCTGCACCTGCACCAGGACCCGGCGGCACGGCGCCAGCGCCCACGCCTGCACCTGGCGGTGCTGCACCGGCTCCGTTGCCCGTCCCGCCCCCCCGCCCTGGCACACCACCTTCCGCGCCGTTCGTCGAATCGCCTCTGCCGTCCTCGGCCGGCACCGTGATGGCCGTCTCCAGCGACCGCGACGGCAGCACGCAGGTGGTCAGCGCAACAGGCCAACGCACCTTCGACGGCACGGCCCTGACGGAGGTGCGCGAGCGCGCGGGCTCCGGCAAGAAACTGCTGAAGGACGGCGCGGCCGTCCAGACGCATTCGGACGGCCGCATCGCCTGGGGCCGCTGGACCGACGGCAAGCACGACGTCAAAGGCAGTGAGGACGACGACGACGAAGGTGGAAAAGGGCGCGCACGGGCCTTGCACTACTTCACGTTCGCCGGCACCCCGTCTTTGCCCGTGCTGAAGAACTTCCAGTCCTTCGCATCGACGGCCACCACCATCACGTCGCGGCAGGGCCAGGTGCTGGTCACGGGCGCGGAGAACGCTGCCAGCGGTTCGCTGCGGGTCACCTTCCCGGGGCCGATCGGCGGCTTTGCCACCTTCAATCTGACGGTGCCCGTTCCAGACCAGACCTACACCCTGACCGGCACGGCGGCCCAGACGGGCAGCTTCGGCTTTGCCGGCGGCGCCCTCATCACCAGCACCGGTGCGGGTTGTGCTGCCACGTGCACCGGCGCCCTGGGCAACGGCGTAGCGGTGCGCGGCATGGTGGGCGACACCGGCAGCGCGCGGGCCGGCTTGCTGTACGGGTTTCGGAACAACCTGGGCGTGGTCTCCGGCGCCATCGTCTTCAAGCCCTGAAGCCAGGCACGGCTGCCATGACCGACTCCGAACGCGGCCCGCGCTGGGCTGTGGCCGCACGCGCCACGGGCTGGCTCGGTGGGCTGTTGCTGGCCTGTGGGCTGCTGCTGGCCGACCCTGCCTGGCTGCAGACGCTGCGCCATGCCCTGTTCGACCAGTTCCAGCGCTGGCACCCCCGCGTGTACCAGGACACCGCCGTGCGCATCGTCGACGTCGACGAAGAGAGCCTGAACCGCCTGGGCCAGTGGCCGTGGCCACGCACGCGCATGGCCGAGCTGGTCGAGCAGGCCCACCGCGGCAATGCAGCCGCCATCGGCTTCGACGTGGTGTTCGCCGAGCGGGACCGCACGTCGCCCCAGCTGGCCAGCAACCAGTGGGCGCTGTCCGCCGTGCAGCGGGTCGCGTTCGCGGCGCTGCCCGACCATGACACGGTGTTCGCGCGGGCCATGGACCACGCCCGGGTCGTGCTGGGCGTGTCGATGCTGCCCGCCACCACGGCGGGTGCGCCCGGCCAGGCCGACGCGGCGGCTCCGTCCGTGCCCATGCAGGCGCGTTTCGTGGAGGTGGGCGCCGCCGCGGCGCCGTTCCTGCCCGCTTTCGGCGGCACGGTCGGGGCGGTGCAGCCGCTGGCCGCGCACGCAGCCGGCCACGGCGCGCTCGCGTTCATGCCGGACTCGGACGGCGTGGTGCGCCGCGTGCCCACGCTGCTGCGCTCTGGCGACCAGCTCGTGCCCAGCCTGTTGACCGAGATGCTGCGGGTCGCCCAGGGCGAGCGCAACATCGTCGTGCGCAGCGCCAGCGACGGGCTGCAGCAGGTGCGCATCGGGGCGCTGACCATCCCGACGACGGCGTCGGGCGAGCTGTGGGTGCACTACACGCCGCCCGCACCGGCGCGCACCATCGCGGCCTGGAAGCTGCTCCAAGGCCAGGTGCCCGCGCACGAGCTGGACGGCAAGCTGCTGCTGCTGGGCACGTCCGCCTCGGGCCTGATGGACCTGCGCTTCGGCACGCTGGGCCAGGTCGTTCCCGGGGTGGAAGTCCATGCCCAGGCACTCGAACAGGTGCTGACGGGCCAGACCCTGGCGCGGCCCGGCTGGGCCCGTGCACTGGAGGCCCTGTGCCTGCTGTTCGGCGGCGCCACCGTAGGGGTGCTGGCCCTGCGCACGGGGCCGGCCGTGGCGGGATCAGCGACTGCGCTGGTGCTGGCCGGCCTGGCCGCCGGCGCCTGGTGGGCCTTCACCGACATGCGCTTGCTGCTGGACCCGCTGACGCCCTCGCTCGGCGTGGCCGCGGCCTTCCTGGCGCCCAGCCTGCACCGCCACCACATGAGCGAGCGGCGCCGGCGCTGGGTGTCGCAGGCGTTCTCGCGCTACGTCTCGCCCAACCTCGTGGCCCACATCGTGCAGCACCCGGAGCAACTCGCGCTCGGTGGCGACCGGCGCTGCTGCAGCTTCGTGTTCTCGGACCTGGCCGGCTTCACCGGGCTGATGGAGCGCATCGACCCTGCTGCCGCGGTCGGGCTGCTCAACGACTACCTGGACGGCATGATCGCGATCGCGTTTCGCCACCAGGGCACGCTGGACCGCATCGTCGGCGACGGCATCGCCATCATGTTCTCGGCCCCGGTGCCCCAGGTGGACCACCGCGAGCGCGCCCTGGCGTGCGCCATCGAGCTGCAGCGCTTCGCCACTGCGTTCGCGGGCCGCCAGCAGTCCGGCGGCGTGTCCTTCGGCCACACGCGCATCGGTGTGCATTGCGGCGACGTGATCGTCGGCAACTTCGGTGGCGGCACCATCTTCGACTACCGGGCACTCGGCGACCCGGTGAACACGGCCTCGCGCCTGGAGGCGGCCAACAAGCACCTGGGCACGCGGCTGTGCGTGTCGCAAGACGTGCTGGCGGCCAGCACCGGGCTGGCCATGCGTTGCGCAGGCCGGCTGGTGTTCAAGGGCAAGTCCAGGCCGCTCAAGGTCTTCCAGCCTGCCCACAACGGGCTGGACCTGCCGGCCGACCGGGCCGCCATCGCGCGCTACGAGGCCGCTTACGCACTGATGGCGCAGGAAGACCCGGGCGCACTGGCCGCGTTCGAAGCGCTGGCCCGTGAGGATGCGGCCGAGCCCCTGGTGCAACTGCACCTGGAACGCCTGCGCCGTGGCGAGCGGGGCGACATCCTCACGTTCACCGACAAGTAGCCGGCGAGGCGGCGATGGCAACGGCAACGGAGCGCGACTCGCTCAGAAATTATGCCAATTACTTGCACCATTAGTATCGTTTGGTAAGCCAAAATCGGAAGGACCCTGTGTTGGCGCAAGCCCGGTTCCGCCGGACGGCGCCGCACTGGCAAACGGAAACACATATGGCCCGGAACGGAGACAGCAGATGGGGTTTGGAGTCGGTGCTGTGCGCCGCGCTCATCGTGATCACGCTGGCCGTGACGGCGGCGCTGGTCCGCATCACCTTCGTCAAATTCGAAGCCATGTCCATGCAGAGCGGGCAGCTGGTGTTCACGCAGCAGGTCCAGCGCAGCAGCGATCTGGTCACGGGCCTGGTCGATCATGCGCGCGGCCATGTGGATGCCGTGGCGCTGGCCGTCGCGGGCCCAGGCGCGGGTGAGGAACAGGCCGCAGCGCTGCACCGCCAGTGGATCGCGGCGCTCGCCGTGGAGCGCAGCATCCAGTCTTTCCAGTTGACCAGGACCGACGGCCGCTTCTACCAGGCCGTGGCCCTGCGCGGCAACACGGCGCTGGCGCAGGCGCTGGGCGCGCCGGAAGGCGCACGCTTTGCCACGCGCACCGTGCAGGCGCCCGCCGTGGCCGGCGGCCGGCCCGAGACATGGCGCTTCCTCGACGCCGCCGGCAACCTGCTGGCCGAGCGGCACGGCAGCACGGGCTTCGATGGCTGGCAGGACCACGTGAGCACCGCCGCGGCGGCACGCGCGGACGCTCTGGTGACCAAGATCGAGCCCTTCTTCACGACGCGCGGGACCGGCATCACCGTGGCGCGCCGCCTGGCGGACGGCTCCGGCGTTGCCGCTGCGCAGATCGGCCAGGCGGACCTGGATGCGCTGTTCGCCGGCCTGTCGTATGCGCCGCATACGGTGGGCGCTCTGATCGATCCATCCGGCCGCATCGCCGCAGCGGGCGCCGGGGCAGGCGCCTCGGCCCCGGCCGCGGGTGCGCACGCGCCCGCCGTCGCGAGCGGTGCCCACGGCGCGCTTTTGGACCTGGAGCGCTGGCGGGCCGCGGGCCCGACGCCCGAGGTGCGGGTGGAGAACGTCGCCGGCGAGGCGCAGGTGATGGCGCAGTCCAGCCTGGAGTTCATGCCGGGCGAGCGCTGGCGCGTCGTGGCCTACGCGCCGGCCGCGCAGATCTTCGGCTTCATGTTCGCGGCACGCGACCGGCTGGCCTTGCTGGCCCTGCTGGTGCTGGCCACCGCGCTCTTCACGTCGCTGGTCGTGGCCAAGCGCGCCGTGGGCGCGCTGAAGGCGCTCACGCAGGACGCATTGCGCATCAGCAGCCTGGACTTCGGGCCGGCCCCGCGCGTGCGCTCGCGGCTGCAGGAGTTCAGCACGCTGGCAGACGCGCACGAGGTCATGCGCGAGTCGCTGCGCGCCGGCACGCAGGACCTGCACAGCTCGCGCCGCCGCCTGGAGGAGCTAATCGAGGCCGGGCTGTCGATGTCGCGCGAGCGGAACATGATGGACCTGCTGCACCAGATCCTGTGGGGCGCCAAGCGCCTGACGCGCTGCGATGCGGCCACGCTGTTCATCGTGACCGAGAACCGCACGCTCCGGTTCGCCCTGCGCACGCGCGACGACCCGCTGCCCAGCAACGAGATCCCGCTGGACGGCGCGGACGGACGCGAGAACCTGCACTTCGTTTCCGTCTATGCGGCGTTGCGCAACCAGCCGGTGGTGATCGAAGACGTCTACACCGAGACACGGTTCGACCTCAGCGGCACGCGCAGCTTCGACGAGCGCACGGGCTACCGCACCGTGTCGATGCTGGCCCTGCCGCTCGCGCCGCGCGAGGGCGAGGTGATCGGCGTGCTCCAGCTCATGAACGCGCTCGATCCCATCACCGGCAAGGCCGTGCCCTTCAGCGCCGAGGACGTGCAGCTGGCCATGGCCCTTGCCGCGCAGGCGGCGGTGTCGCTGGACAACCACCAGCTCGTGCAGGCGCAGGCCGGCATGGTCGACTCCATGGTGCAGCTGCTGGCCGGCGCCATCGACGCCAAGAGCCCCTACACCGGCGGCCACTGCGCGCGCGTGCCCGAACTGGCCGTGATGCTGGCCGAGGAGGCGACCCGCGTGCAGGAAGGTCCGCTGGCCGCCTTCCGCTTCGAGACGCCGGACCAGTGGCGCGAGTTCCGCATCGGTGCCTGGCTGCATGACTGCGGCAAGATCACCACGCCCGAGTATGTGGTCGACAAGGCCACCAAGCTGGAGACGCTGTACGACCGCATCCACGAGATCCGCACGCGCTTCGAGGTGCTGTGGCGCGACGCCGAGATCGACCACCTGAAGAGCTGCCTGATCGGCGGCGACATGGCGGCGTCCCGTGCGCAGCGCGACGAGCGGCATGCGCAATTGCAGGAAGACTTTGCGTTCGTGGCCCGCTGCAACGTGGGCGCCGAGTCCATGGACCCAGCGCACGTGACGCGGCTGCACAGCATCGGCAGCCAGATCTGGTGGCGCCATTTCGACGACCGGGCAGGGCTGAGCCACGAGATGATGGCGCTGCTCGAAGGCGTCGCCGCATCGCCCCTGCCGGCCATGGAGCAGCTGCTGCAGGACAAGCCGCAGCACATCGTGCCGCGCCCGGCCACGCCGGTGGCCGACCCGGCGCACGGCTTCAAGATGGACATCCCCGAGCATCTGTACAACCGGGGCGAGCTGCACAACCTGGCGGTGCGCAGCGGCACGCTCACGCCGGAGGAGCGCTACAAGATCCAGGAGCACATCACGCAGACCATCCTGATGCTGGAGTCCATGCAGTTCCCGAAGAACTTGCGCCGCGTGCCCGAGTACGCCGGCACCCACCATGAGACGCTCAAGGGCAATGGCTACCCGCGCCAGCTGACGGCCGAGCAGCTGTCGGTGCCGGCGCGCATCATGGCGGTGGCCGACATCTTCGAGGCCCTGACCGCGGCAGACCGGCCCTACAAGAAGTCCAAGTCGCTGTCGGAGGCCGTGCAGATCCTGTGGGGCTTCAAGCGCCGCGGCCACATCGACGCGGACATCTTCGACCTGTTCCTGACGTCCGGCGTGTACTTGCGCTTTGCGCGCAAGTACCTGAGCCCCGAGCTGGTGGACCATGTGGACATCTCCCGATTCCTGGGGCCCGTGCCCGCGACCGCAGGGGCGGATGCGCGCAGCGCAGATGGGCATCGCCTGAAGACGTGAGCGCCTGCCGGCCCGTGTGCATCGAGGCCGGCGCCGCTAGGCGGAAGGGGCCGCGTCCGACACGCAGGGCGGCCGGGGCCGCGCCGGGGAGCGGTACAGTTTTGCCCACGCTCCACGCCGCGCACCATGCACCCCTCGACACCACGCGCACGCGGCAACCATCTCCCACCCTGGCGGCCGGCCTACCAGGCTGAACGGCCCGGCGCATGCGCTCGCTGAGGACGCAACTGACGCTGTTCGGCGCCTTGCTGCTGGCCTTGTGCGCCACGCTGGCCGTGGTCATGGTCGTGCTCTACCGCAGCAGTGCCGGCGCGCAGGTGGACGCTGGCCGGGCGGCGGCGCAGCAGTCCTGCGCGGCGATCGCGGCCCGCTATGCCAGGTCGGTGCCCGGCCCCACGTCCGCGGCGCCGCAGCTCGATCTGCTGCAGGTGCTGCTGCAGCTGGTGCTGCGCGAGACGCCGCATGTGGAGGGCGGCATCTGGCAGGCGCAGGGCGGGCTGCTGGCCTATGCCTACCCCACCTACGAGGGCACCGGCGTCAAGCGCGATGTGCCGGCCGCCGAGCAGCCGCTGATCGTGGAGCTGGCGCAGCAGGCCGCGCGCACGCAATCACCGCAGCTGGACATCGTGCGCGGCACGCGCGAGGCCTTGATCGTCGCTTCCTGCCCGCTGGCCGCCCCGGGCCAGGACCTGGCCGCCTGGACCATGACGCGCACGCATGCCGGCGCGCTGGCCGCGCAGGGCAGCCTGTACACCGGCCTGGCCGTGCTGCTGGTGGTGGCGCTGGTCTCGGCGCTGTGGCTGGGGCTGATCCTGCGGCGCGGCCTGCGCCATGTGGAGCAGCTCGAAGGCCAGCTCGTGCGCGCCCAGGGCGACGGCGTGCCCGAGCTGGCCCGCACCGGCGTGCAGGAGCTCGACCGCATCGTCGACAGCTTCAACCGCTACCGCGCGCGCTTCGAGCAGGCGCGCGCGCAGCTGCAGCAGGCGGCGCAGCAACGCAGCCGCGACCAGCGCCTGGCTGCGCTGGGCCGCATGACCGGCGGCATCGCGCACGAGATCCGCAACCCGATTGCGGCCATGCGGCTCAAGGCCGAGAACGCGCTGGCCGCCGCGCCCGAGCGCCAGGGCGCCGCGCTGCAGGCCATCGTCGGCCAGATCGACCGGCTCGAGGGCCTGGTGCAAAGCCTGCTGGCCCTGGTGCAGCCCGTCACGCTGGCGCCGCAGCGCGTCGACCTGCCGGCCTGGCTGGCCGAGCGGCTGGCGGGCGTGCAGCCGCAGGCGGCCGAGCGGGGCGTGCGGCTTGCGCTGCAGGGCGGCGCACCGGGCACCGCGCGCTTCGACCCCGTGCACCTGGCCCGCGCCACCGACAACCTGCTGGACAACGCCGTGCGCCACACGCCGACGGGCGGCACAGTCGCGCTGTCGGCGCACCACACGGCCGCCGGCACGCTGCTGCTGCGCGTGGACGACAACGGCGCGGGCGTGTCCGAGGCGCTGCTGCCCCAGCTGTTCGAGCCCTTCGCCACCGGCCGCGCCGACGGCACCGGCCTGGGCCTGGCGCTGGCGCGCGAGGTGGCGCTGGCGCATGGCGGCGAGCTGCGCCATGTGGCGCTGGCGCCCGGTGCCCGCTTCGAACTGGAGATCCCATGGCACGCCTCTTGATCGTCGACGACGACCGGGCTTTTCGCGAAACGCTGGCCGAGACGCTGGACAGCCTGGGCCACGAGGCGGTGCAGGCCGCCAGCGGCGAGCAGGCCCTGGCGGTGGCAGCCGCCAGCCGCTTCGACGCCGTGTTCCTGGACCACCGCATGCCCGGCATAAACGGCCTGGACACGCTGGCCGCGCTGCGCGCCCGGCTGCCGCGCCTGCCGCCCGTGGTGGTGCTCACGGCCTACGCCAGCGGCGGCAACACCATCGAGGCCATGCGCCTGGGCGCCTTCGACCATCTGACCAAGCCGATCAGCCGCCAGTCCGTCGTCGACGTGCTGGCCCGCGCGCTGCGCAGCGAGGCGCCGGCCGAGGCGACGCGGCCCGCGCCCGCCGAGCCGCACGACACGGACGAGCTGGTCGGCCTCAGCGAGGCCATGCGCGAGGTGCACAAGCGCATCGGCCTGGCCGCCGCCAGCGCGGCCCCGGTGCTGGTGCTGGGCGAAACCGGCAGCGGCAAGGAGATGGTGGCGCGCGCGCTGCACCGGCATTCGGCGCGCGCCCAGGGGCCGTTCGTGGCCATCAATTGCGCCGCCATCCCCAAGGAGCTGCTGGAAAGCGAGCTCTTCGGCCATGTGCGCGGCGCCTTCACGGGGGCCACGGCCGACCGGCCCGGCTGCTTTCGCGCGGCCGACGGCGGCGTGCTGCTGCTCGACGAGATCGGCGACATGGCGCCCAGCGTGCAGGCCAAGATCCTGCGTGCGCTGCAGGAGGGCGAGGTCACGCCGCTGGGCGGCCACCGCACGGTGAAAGTCGATGTGCGCGTGGTGGCCGCCACGCACCGCGACCTGGCGCTGGCCGTGCAGGGCGGCAGCTTCCGCGAAGACCTGTTCTACCGGCTGAACGTGCTGGCCGTGCGCCTGCCGCCTTTGCGCGAGCGGCTGGCCGACATCATTCCGCTGGCCGAGCACTTCCTGCGCCGCGCCGCGGCCCGGCAGGACGGCGGCGCGCCCAAGGCCTTGTCGGCCGGCGCGGCACAGGCGCTGCTGCGCCACCGCTGGCCCGGCAACGTGCGCGAGCTGCGCAACCTCATGGAGCGCTGCCAGGCTCTGGTGCGCCACCGCGTGGTGGACGCGGCCGATCTGGCGCTCGAGGGCGACGCGGGCAGCGCGGGGCAGGGCGACACAGCGCTGCCGGCCGCATGGCTGGAGGGCAGCCTGCCGGCCACGGTGGAGCGGCTCGAGCGCGTGCTGATCGCCCAGGCCTTGTCGCGCAGCGGGGGCAACCGCGCCGAGGCCGCGCGCCTGCTGGGCATCCACCGCCAGCTGCTCTACCGCAAGATGGCGCAATACGGCATGGGTTGAACTGCGTCCGCAAAGCGGACACCACCTGTCCCGCAAACATCCAGCCTCGCGCATGGCGGGCCCCGAAGAGCGTTGATTCACAAGGACATCGCAGCTGGCATGCGGCTTGAGTGCCTGCAGGGCATCCCCTCATCGGAGCCACGCCATGCGACACCTTCGCCACCCTCTTGCCATCGCCGCGCTGCTGCTCGGCGCCAGCGCCTTCGCGCAGCAACCGCCGCCGCCTGCGCCTGCAGCGCCCCCGCCTGCCGGCATGGCCGCACCAGCCGATGCCAGCGCGGCCGCCCCCGTCGCCGCGGGCAAGGTACAGCGCTGGCTGCTCAACCCGAACGGCGAGGTCGACGGCTTCCTGCTGGCCGACGGCACGCAGGTCGCCTTCGCGCCGCACCTGTCGGCCGCGCTGCTGCAGGCCGTGAAGCTGGGCGACGCGGTGCAGGTCAGCGGCTGGCGCACGCCCAACCTGCCCAATGTGCGTGTCGTGCGCGCGGCCAGCGTGCAGGCCAGCGCCAGCGGCCGCAGCGTCGTGGACACGCCGCCGGTGCCCGGCGCCCGCGCCCCGCGCGAGAGCGGCGCGCTCACCGCCATGAGCGCCAGCGGCCGTGTGGCCCAGGTGCTCTACACCGACCGCGGCGACGCCAACGGCGTCCTGCTGGACAGCGGCAGCATCGTGCGCTTCGGCCCGCGCCGCGGCGCGGCACTGCTGCCCAGCCTGCAGGTCGGCAGCACCGTGCATGCGCGCGGCTGGGGCAGCCGCGGCGAGCAGGGCAGCGCGCTCGAAGCCACGGCCATCGGCCCCACGGCCGACACCATGCAGGAGCTGTTCGCAGGCCCCGGCCAGCAGCCGGGGCCGCCGGGCGGCCCACGTGGCCCCAGGGGGCCGCGTGGCCCGCAGCCGCCCATGGCCGGCCAGCCCATGCCGCCGCCGCCCGCGTCCTGATCTCCACCTCTTTTCTTCATCGCTTCACTCCGAGGATTTCCAACATGCCCCGTCCCCATCACGACACCGACGTCTGGTCCGTCGAAGGCCGCTTCCAGCATCTGGTCTACAGCCCCAAAGGCGGCATCGAAGGCCTGCTCATCGACACCGACGGCATCGCCACGCAGTTCGTCGTCGACCCGCACGAGGCGCCCGTGGTCGACCAGCTGCTGGCCCTGCAGGCGGGCCAGGCCCTGGTCGTCGAAGGCCGCAAGACCGGCCCGTCGCCCAAGGGCGAGGGCGATCACGTCGTCTACCGCTTCGAACGCCTGGCGGCCATCGACGGCAAGGAACCCACGGCGCCGCGGCGCGACGCCAAGGTGCATGGCACCGTGGCGCGGTTCAACTTCGCCAAGCACGGCGTGCCCAATGGCGTGGTGCTGGACACCGGCGACTTCGTCCACACCCGGCCCGACGGCCTGGAGCGTCTGCAGCTGAAGATCGGCGACACGGTCAAGGCCGAGGGCGCCGCCCACTCGCTGGCCACGGGCAGCGGCCGCGTGATCGAGGCGCGCACCGTCAACGGCCAGCACGTCGCGCCCGCGCTCTGAGCCAGCGCCATGGCCGCCGCCCCAACCTCCCTGCTGGCCCTGACCTGGCTGGCCTTCTTCATGGCCGACGTGCGCGACGGCCTGGGGCCGTTCCTCGCCACCTACCTGCAGGAAAGCGGCGTGCAGCAGGAGCTGATCGGCTACACCATGACGGCCGGTGGCCTGGCGGCAGTCGCCATGACACCGCTGGCCGGCGCCTGGGTCGACAACAGCCGCGCCAAGCGGGCGCTGACGGTGGTGGCCGCGCTGGCCGTGACGGCGGCCAGTGCCGTGGCGTTCACAACATTGGCCGGCCCCTTGCTGGTCGCCTCGCAGGTGGTGACGGGCATGGCCGGCGCCGTGCTGGGCGCGACCATGGCCGCGCTCACGCTGGGGCTGGCGCGCGCCAGCGGCTTCAAGCACCAGGTGGGCCGCAACGAGGCCTGGAGCCATGCCGGCAACATGCTCTCGGCCGTCTGCGCCGGGCTGGCCGCGCACTGGCTCGGGGCGCCGTGGATCCTCGTGGTCATGGCGGTGATGGCGGCGGGCATGCTGGTCTCGGTGCTGGCCATCCGCCCTGCCGACATCGACCATGCCGCGGCGCGTGGCGACGAGTCGGCCGATGCGCCGCCGCGCGCGGCGGACGACCCGGACGCCGGTGGCGTCGGCGCGCTGCTGCGCAACCGGCCGCTGCTGCTGTTCGCGCTGGCCTGCGCGCTGTTCCACCTGGGCAACGCGGCCATGCTGCCGCTCTTGAACCAGCGCCTGGCCGCGACGGTGGCCGACTCCGCGCCGCTGCTGTGGACGGGCATCGCTATCGTCGTGGCGCAGGCCACCATGGTGCCGGTGGCGCTGTGGGTTTCGCGCAGCAAGCGCTTCGACGTGGCGTGGTTCGTCTACGCCGCCATCCTGATGCTGCCGCTGCGCGGGCTGCTGGCCTATGCGTTCACCAGCGCGTGGAACAACATCCCCGTGCAGATCCTCGACGGCCTGGCCGCCGGCGCGCTGGGCGTGGCCACGCCGCTGCTGGTGCAGCGCTACACCGCGGGCAGCGGGCGCTTCAACACGGCGCTGGGCTTCGTGATGACGCTGCAGGGCATCGGCGCCGCGCTGAGCCCAGGCGTGGCCAACGTGATCGTGGGGCGTGCGCTGCACTTCGGCCCGGCCTTCGTGTGTCTGGCCGGGGCGGCCGTGCTCGCCTTGCCGCTGTTCTGGTGGGCCGAGCGTTCGGTGAAAGGCTGCGAAGTCCGCGGGGCTGTGCGCATGGCGTGAACCCGCAGACCGTGCCTTCCCAGTGCCCCGGCTGAGGGGATGACGCGACCTGCACGTTGCTGAACTCGAAGGAGTTCACGACCATCGGCGCTTCCTTCGCCATGCGGCGGTAGTCGGCCCGGCCGAAGCGCATGGCGCCATGGCCGCTCACCGGCATCGAAGGCTCGGTCATCAGGCTCTCGGCCGTTGCCGTGTGAGAAGCCGGCACTGGCTCTATAGGCCCACCAGCCTGTCGCCTGATTTTTCTGCATGCGATGGCCGGATCTGCCGCCGTGGCCCGTTCAGCGCAGCGCCAGCCGCTGCTGCGTCAGCGCCGCCACATCGCGCAGCCACGGCCGCCGCGCCCAATGCTGCTGCGCGAACGCTTCGATCTGCTGCTGGTAGGTCAGCGACAAACCGATGCTGTCCAGCCCTTCCAGGAACATGCGCCTGTGCCGCGGCAGCAGGTCGAAGCCGGCCTGCACGCTGCGGCTGCGCAGGGTCTGGGCCGCGATGTCGATGGCGACTTCGTTGTGCGCCGCGTCCTCCGCGTCCGCCATGAGCCGCTCGATGTCCGCCTGCGGCAGCGTGACCAGCAGCAGCCCGTTGTTCATGGCGTTGGAATGGAAGATCTCCGCGTAGCTGGGCGCGACCACGGCGCGGATGCCGAACTGCTGCAGGCCCCACACGGCGTGCTCGCGGCTGGAGCCGCAGCCGAAGTTGGAGCCGCCGACAAGGATCTCCACGCCCGCGTAGGCGGGCTGGTTCAGCACGCAGTCCGGCCGCGGCCGGCCCTGCGCGTCGAAGCGCAGGTCGTAGAGCAGGCCCTCCTTCAGGCCCCTCTTGTCGATGCCCCGCAGGAACTGCTTGGGCATGATCTGGTCGGTGTCCAGGTTCTCAATGCGCAGGGCGGCGGCGCGGCCTTCGATGGTGGTCATGCGCGTGGCTCCAGGGTCCTGACGTCGGTGATGCGGCCGGTGACGGCGGCTGCAGCGGCCATGGCCGGGCTCATCAAATGCGTGATGGCGCCGCGGCCCTGGCGGCCTTCGAAGTTGCGGTTGGTGGTGGACGCGCAGCGCACGCCGTCGGCCAGCACGTCGTCGTTCATAGCCAGGCACATGGAGCAGCCGGGGTTGCGCCATTCGAAGCCGGCCTCCAGGAACAGCCGGTCCAGGCCCTCGGCCTCGGCTTCGGCTTTCACGGCGCCCGAGCCCGGCACGACCATGGCGCGCACGCCGCCTGCCACATGGCGGCCACGCACCACGCCGGCGGCGGCGCGCAGGTCTTCGATGCGGCCATTGGTGCACGAGCCGATGAACACGTGCTGGATGGGCGTGCCGGCCAGGGCCGCGCCGGCCGGCAGCTGGGTGTAGGCCATCGCGCGCTCGGCGCTGCTGCGCTGCGGGCCGGCGGGCAGGTCGGCCAGCTGCGGCACATGGCCGTCGATCGGCGCCACCTGGTCGGGGCTGGTGCCCCAGGTGACCTGCGGCGCGATGCCGCTGGCATCGAAGACGTGTTCGGCGTCGAAGGCGGCGCCCACGTCGGTGTGCAGGTCCTGCCAGGCGGCCAGGGCCGCATCGCGGTGCGGGCCGGCCAGATCGGGCGCACGGGCCAGCACGTAGTCGATGGCTTTGTGGTCGGGCGCGATCAGTGCGCCACGCGCGCCGGCTTCTACCGTCATGTTGCACAGCGTGAAGCGGGCCTCGACCGACAGCGCATCGATGGCGCTGCCGCTGTACTCGACCACGTAGCCGCGTGCGCCCTGGGCGCCGATGCGGCCGATCACGTGCAGCACCAGGTCCTTGGCGGTGGTGCCTGCGGGCAGTTGGCCGTCGATGCGGATGTGCATGCTCCTGGCGACGCGGTAGACCAGGGTCTGCGTGGCCAGCACGTGCTCAACCTCGGTGGTGCCGGTGCCGAAGCCCAGGGCGCCCAGCGCGCCGTAGGTGGTGGTGTGGCTGTCGCCGCAGATGATGACCATGCCGGGGCGCACCATGCCGTGCTCGGGCGCGATCACGTGCTCGATGCCCTGCAGCGCGTCGTTGGTGTCGAACAGCGGGATGCCGAAGTGTTCGCAGTTCTTCCTGAGGTTGCTGGCCTGCAGGGCCGAGGCGGTGTCGGCGATCACGCGGATCCTGCCGGGGTGCGTGGGAATGATGTGGCTGACCACGGCCACGTTCTGGCCCGGCATGGGCACGCCGCGGCCTTGCGCGTAGAGGCCGGCGAAGGCCTGCGGGCTGGTGTACTCGTTCATGAGGTGCAGGTCGCAGAACAGCAGGATGTTCTGTTCGTCGAGCGCGGCCACGGTGTGCGTGTGGACGAGCTTTTGGTAGAGGGTGCGGGCGGTCATGTCGTGCTCAAGAAAGGAAGGGCCTGGGCCAGCAGCGCGTCGGGCGCTTCCTCGGCGATGTAGTGGCCGCAGGGCAGGGGCTCGCCGCGCACATCCAGTGCCACGCGGCGCCATTCGTCCAGCGGCTGGAAGCAGCGGTGCACCACGCCGTCCGCGCCCCACAGCGCGAGCAGCGGCGCGGCCAGGCGCGTGCCGGCGTCGCGATCGGCACGGTCGTGGTCCAGGTCGATGCCGGCGCTGGCGCGGTAGTCCTCGCAGATGCCGTGCGCCGTGCCGGGCAGGGCCAGCGAGCGCGCGTACTCGGCCAGCGCGCGCGGGTCGAACGGCGCCAGGCCCGCACTGCGCCGGCCCATGACCTCGCGCACGTAGGCGGCGGGGTCGGCCTCGATCAGGCGCTCGGGCATCGGCGCGGGCTGGATCAAAAAGAACCAGTGCCAATAGGCGCGCGCGAAGGCTTCGCTGGTCTGCTCGTACATGGCCAGCGTGGGCGCGATGTCCAGCAGCACCAGGCGGCGCACGGCGGCGCCGTGGTCCAGCGCGAGACGGTGCGCCACGCGGGCGCCACGGTCGTGCGCCAGCACGTCGAAGCGCGCATGGCCCAGCGCCTGCATCACGCGCAGCATGTCGCGCGCCAGCGTGCGCTTGCTGTAGTTGGCGTGGTCCGCGTCGCCAGCGGGCTTGGACGAGTCGCCGTAGCCGCGCAGGTCGGCCAGCACCAGCGTGAAGCGCTCGGCGAGCGTGGGCGCCACCTTGTGCCAGATCGCATGCGTCTGCGGGTGGCCGTGCAACAGCAGCAGCGGTGCGCCCCGGCCGCCCGTGCGCACGCGGATGTGCACGCCCGCGTCGGTGGTGATGTCCTGGGTGGAGAAGCCGGGGAAGAGGTCGGTGGGGCGCATGTCGTCCTGTGGGTTCAAACGCGGTGGGTGCATCGTAGTCGTGAATACCGGAACCATAATGCGACCGAAAGGCAGTTGTTCAGTGCCTGAAAGTCATCAATGGATGGGTTCTCCGACCTCGCGTTTTTCGCCCAGGTGGCCAGGTGCGCCAACCTGACCGAGGCCGCGCAGCAGCTCGGCATCACGCCGCCGGCCGTCAGCAAGCGGCTGGCCGGCATCGAGCGGCGCCTGGGCGTGCGGCTCTTGCAACGCACGACGCGGCGCGTGGGCCTGACGCCCGAGGGCGAGACCTACCTGGTCGAGGGCGCGCGCGTGCTGGCCGAGCTGGAGGCGCTGGAGCGCACCGTGTCCGGCAGCCAGGCCGTGCCCAAGGGCCAGATGCGCGTGGCGGCCACGCTGGGCTTTGGCCGCAAGCACCTGGCGCCGGCGCTGTCCGCGTTTGTTCGGCGCTTTCCCGACGTCGAGGTGCAGCTGCAGCTGACGGACCGCCCGGTCGACCTGGTGGCGCAGGGGCTGGACCTGCAGATCCGCCTGGGCGAACTGCCGGATTCCACGCTCACGGCCCGGTTGCTGGCGCGCAACCGGCGCGTGCTGTGCGCGTCTGCAGCCTACCTGCACAAGGCCGGCACGCCGGAGCATCCGCGCGAACTGGCGCAACACGCGTGCCTCTTCATCCGCGAGAACGACGAGACCTTCGGTACCTGGCACCTGACGGCTGGCACGCGCTCGGAGACGGTCAAGGTGCGCGGGCCGCTGGCCGCGAACGACGGCGAATGCGTGGTGGGCTGGGCGCTGGACGGCCACGGCATCCTGATGCGCTCGCTGTGGGAGGTGGCGCCGCTGCTGCGCTCGGGCCGGCTGCGGCTGGTGCTGCCGCAGTGGGCGCTGCCGCCGGCGGACATCTACGCGGTGTTCCCGACCAGGAGCCACCTGTCGGCGAAGACGCGGGCGCTGGTGGACGATCTGCTGGCGGCGTTCGCTGTCCACCGCACAGCGGAAGACGGCGGCTGGTAGGCCGGGCGCCGGCCTTGATCCGGTGCTGCATTTGCTTCATGCTCCACCCCCCGGCGCCGGGCGCCACGCCCGCCCCCCACCACCAGGAGCCCAGCATGCGCCAGCGCTACCGACGCAAACCCGACCAGGCCGTGACCGCCGTGCAACTGAGGCTGGACACTGACGGCTTGCGCTACACCAAGTGGGGCGACACCCAGCGCGCAAGCAGAAACGACTGGCTGGTCGACAACGGTGGCGACGTCTACACCGTGGCGGCCGACAGCTTTGCCGCCACCTACCGCGAGCTGAGCCCCGGCCGCTGGCTCAAGACGGCGCCTGTCTGGGCCGAGCGTGCCGACCAGGCCGGCAGCGTGGCGACCAAGGAGGGCCGCACGCACCATGAGGCCGGCGACTGGCTGGTGTCCAACAACGAGGACGGCAGCGACGCCTACGCGATCAGCGCGGCCAGGTTCGCCGCCCTGTACGAGCCCGACCAGGACGGCAGCGCGCCATGACGCGCGCCTTCGTGATCCGCGGCTTCGGGGTCAAGAAGGACTCGGCCGGGCAGGCCATCGATTTCGAGCAGGTGCATGCGCAGTTGATCGCGCCGGCCCTGCAGCGCTGCGGCCTGGCCGGCAGCACCACGACGGAGATCGTGGACGCCGGCAACATCCGCGCCGACATGTTCGCGCTGATCCTGGAGGCCGACCTGGTGGTGTGCGACATCACCGTGCACAACGCGAACGTGTTCTACGAGCTGGGCGTGCGCCATGCGCTGCGCAAGAAGTGCACGGTGATGATCAAGGGCGACATCTCGCAGGACACCACGCCGTTCGACCTGTCGACCGACCGTTACCTGAAATACGAGGTGGCCCATCCGGCAGCGGGCGTGGATGCGCTCGTGGCCACCATCGAGGCCAGCCTGCGCTCGAACCGCGAGACCGACAGCCCGATCTTCCTGATGATGCCGGCGCTGCCCGAGGCCGACCCGTCGGCTGTGACGCTCGTGCCGCTGGACTTCATCGAGGAGGTCGAGCGCGCGGCCAAGTCGCGCGACAAGGGCTGGTTGCGCGTGATCGCGCAGGACCTGGCCGGCCAGCGATTCCAGCGCCAAGGGCTGCGCCGCGTGGCCCAGGCGCAGTGGCGGCTGAAAGACTGGGAGGGCGCGCGCAAGAGCTGGGAGACGCTGCGCACCACCCGGCCCGACGACATTGCGGCCAACCTGGCGCTGGCCAACATCTACGAGCGCCTGTACCGCGACAGCGGCAGCGACGCGCAGCTGGAGTCGTCCAACCAGGCCGTGCGCCGCGTGCTGGACAACGAGCACACCAGCAACACGGAGCGCGCCGAGGCCCTGGCGCTGCAGGGCCGCAACCTCAAGACGCTGTGGCGCGCGCGCCTGGCCGGCGCCAGGGACCCGGCGGCCGCACGGCTGGCGGCCCTGGACGCACGGGTGCTGCAGTCCTACGAGGCTTACCGCGAAGCCTTCCATGGCGACCTGAACGCGTTCTACCCGGGGCTGGCCGCGCTGCAGATGGGCCACATCCTGCTGTTGCTGGCGGCGCTGCCGACCTGGCGCAACCTGTTCAAGGGCAACAAGAAGGAAGCCGACCGCGCGCGCGAGGACCTGGAATCTGCACTGCCAGCGCTGGCGCATGTCGTGGCGGCTTCGATCCAGCGCACCATCGCACTGTCGCCCGATGACGCGTGGGTGCGCATTGCCGACGCAGACCTGCTGTTCCTGACCTTGCCCGAGGAAGAGCTGCAGGCCGACAACTCGGCGCTGGTGCAGGCCTACCGTGATGCCGTGCCGGCAGGTGACCCGTTCGCCTACGACGCGGTCACGGGCCAACTGAAGTTGTTCGCGCAACTGGGCCTGCGTGCGGACGCGGTGCAGGCCATCGTGCAGGCGCTCGATGCGCCCACCCGATCGGAGCCTGGCCATCTGGTGGTGTTCGCCGGCCATGGCATCGACAGGCCCGGCAAGCCGCCGCGCTTCCCGGCCAGCGCCGAGGCACAGGCGCGCAAACTCATCGGCGAGCGGCTGGCAGCCCTGCAACAGACCGCGACCGGGACCACGGCGCTGACCGTGTTGGCCAGCGCTGCGCCAGGTGCCGACATCCTGGCCCACGAACTGTGCCGCGACATGCAGGTGGCGGCCCGGCTCTGCCTGCCGATGCCGCAGGACGCCGTGGCGCAGCAGGTCTTCCCGGACGCCGACCACTGGCGCACACGCTTCCTGAAGGTCGTGGAAGCCCGTCAACAGGGCCGGCTGCAACTGTCCATCGACGCCGAGCTGCCGCGCTGGCTGCAGGGCCGGCCCGGCATCGACACCTGGGAGCGCGGCAACCGCTGGGTGATGCAGCTCGCGCAGTCCTGGGGCGCGAGCCGCGTCACGCTGCTGGTGCTGTGGGATGGCCAGGACAACGGCAAGACCGGTGGCACGGCGCACATGGTGCGCATGGCCAAGGCCAGCGGCCAATTCGAGCTGGACGTGATCGACAGCCGCCAACTGCTCGCGCCCTGACCCTCAGGCAGCTCACGACTGCGCCGCGAAGCCCTTGGGGAAATGGTCGGCTTTCACCAGCTTGGCGCCGGCCAGTCGGCCGATGCGGTCGAGCTCGGGGATGTTGTCGGGCTCGTCCATGGCCTCCAGCGTCTTCAGCGCCTTGGCGCTCAGCTTCTCGCCCAGGTGCTGCTCGCACCAGGCGCTTTGCATGAGCACGTTGTAGCGCAGGTAGCTGCACAGCGTGGGGCCGCCCAGCGGCGGCACGGCCTTGCCCATCTCGCGGTCGATGTCCCGCGCGGTCGGGCTGGTCGAGAGCCACTGCATGACCGTCTCCACCGTGTCGCTGCAGTCGTGCATGAGCGCGGCCAGCGACAGCACGGCGTGAAAGGCGGCCGTGCTCTGCAGGATGCCGGCATGGCCCACCTCGGCATTGGCCTTGCCCGTGCCCACCGAGACGACGAGCAGCTTATCGCCACCCACGGGCCAGTTGAGCCGGTAGCCGTCCATCGTGGCCGTCATCAGCGCCTGCAGCGCGGGGTTGTTATGCGGGCTCACGCCGCCGTCCACGAAGTCGCCATCCACGGGTTTCAGGCCGTTGGCGCCGCGGCCGATGCGGATGGTCTCGGGGTCGAAGAAGTGCGGCGCGGCGGTGCTGGCGCGCACGACCTGCCACAGCGGGTATTCGCCGTTCGGGATGGTCGTGGCCTGTGTGCCGGCCTTGAAGTAGCGCGCGTTGGGGTTGTTCGTGATGGGCCAGGTGCTGCCTGTGTCGAGCCGCTTGGAGACGACGAGCAGGCCGGTCTTGAAGTCGGCACTGTCCAGCCGGCGGTCACCGTACACGCCCAGCAGCGCCTCTTTGACCTTGTCGCCGTCGAACTTCGCGCGCAGCGCGCCCCAGCGCGTGAGCGTGCGCTTGAACACGAACTTGCCCAGGTTCATGTAGTGGCCGTGGACCTCGTCGACCGACATGCCCAGCGACAGCGCGCCCGCGATGATGGCGCCGGTGGACGTGCCGGCGATGAGGTCGAAGTAGTGGCTCAGCCGGAACAGCGGGTCGTTGCCATGCTGCAGGCGCAGCGTGGTCTCGATCTCGCGCAGCATGCCCAGCGTGAGCACGCCGCGCAGGCCACCGCCGTCCAGCGCGAGGATGCGCTTGGGGCCGACTTTCGGGTCCAGGTGTTCGGCAAAGCTGCGGTAACGGCTCATCGGAATGTCTCCTGCGTTGGAAGGGCGAAGTGGGTGGGCGCTGCGCGCCGCGCCAGATGCTAACGAGCAGCGCGGACGCGGGTGAACAAAATTTGCAGGGCGGCGCTCCAGCGCAGCGCGTGTGCCGCAGCGGATAGAGTCAGCTCCTTCACCACCCGCGCCCACGCACCACCATGAACCGTTTGGAGTCCGAGCTGAGCCGCTTGTATGGGCCGCGCGCATCCGGGCGTGCCGGCGATGCCGTGCGCGCCATGGTCCTGGAACTGGCGCGCCCGCCGAGCTGGGATGCGCTGGGCCGCGTGTGGCACGGCGTGCAGGCCGAGCTGGAACTGCCGGCGCCGGCCATTGCCGTGAACGGCACCGATGGGCTGCAGCTGTGGTTCTCGCTGGCCGAGCCGGTGGCGGTGGCGCGCGCGCAGCAGTTTCTGCAGGGCCTGCGGCAGCGCTTCCTGCCCGAGATCGCGCCAGAGCGCGTGCGGCTGTTGCTGGATGCGCCGGCTGTGCCGGCCGAGCAGGGGCACAGCGGCAACTGGTCCGCCTTCGTGGCGCCGGACCTGGCGCCCGTGTTCGCCGACACGCCCTGGCTCGACATCCCGCCGGGCGAGGAAGGTCAGGCCAACCTGCTGGGCGTGGTGGCCTCGGCCCGACCCGAGGCGTTCGACGCGGCCATGCACAAGCTCGGCCCGAACGAGCAGCTGGCCGCCAGCGCTGGCCAGCACCCGGCGACGGCGCCTGTCGCGCCCGGGCCTGGCGATGACGCGCCGCGGCGCTTCCTGCTGCAGGTCATGCACGACCAGACCGTGCCCATGGCCCTGCGCATCGAGGCCGCCAAGGCGCTGCTGCCTTCAGGCGGCCGCTAAAGCCTGCAGCCGCTGGTGGGCCGCACTGTCGCGGTCGACCGGCCGTTGCTGCTTGGCCTGCAGGTAGTGCTGCGTGAAGACGTCGAGGTAGGCCTGCAGCGTGTCGGCCACCCGTCCCTCGCCCGCCAGCGCGAAGCACAGCGCGGCCACCTCGCTGGTGCAGAAGTGGTCGTTGCGGCGCGAGCGGCGCAGCTTGTATTCGGATGCCCGGTCCGGCGCCAGGCTCAGCACCGGGAAACCCGCGAGGTAGGGGCTCTTGCCGAACATCTTGCGGGCCTCGGACCAGGTGCCGTCGAGCAGGATGAACAGCGGGCGCCTGGGCGATGCGGCATCGGGCGCAGGCAGATCGTTCACCACGCGCTCCGGCGGCGCGTACTCGCCCGGGAACACCACATAGGGCTGCCATTGCGGGTCGGCGAGCAAGGTCAGCAGCGCCGGGTCGACTTCGGTGCGTGCCCAGGTGAAGGCGAAGGTGTCGGCCACCACGTCGGCAATCAGCCAGCCGGTGTTGCTGGGCTTGAGCGGCTCGATGTCGGCCATCAGCAGGCACACACCGGCACGCGCGGGCACGGACGGCCGCAGCGCGCACAGGCAATGGCTGGGCAGCAGGCGGCAGCCAGGGCAGCGCTCGCTGCGCGAACCGCGGCGGGCCAGGAAGGGCTTGGCGCTGTGGAAGAGGCGCGCGGCGCGCAAGACGGATACGGCGTGGGGCATGCGGCATTGTCGGACCGCAGTGGTCAGGGCCTGGGGCAGTGTGCGCGCCCTCAATGCCTACGGGTGCTTGCGGGTGTGAAGCGGAGAGGGGTGCGCGCAGGGCCGCTGCGCGGAGGGGGGCGCAGCCTGTTGCAGGCTGCGCCTGTCATGCACTAGATGCGTCCCATGACGAGCAGGATGATCACGACCAACAGCACCAGGCCCAGGCCACCGCTGGGGTAGTAACCCCAAGACTTGCTGTGCGGCCAGGACGGCAGAGCACCGATGAGCAGCAGGATCAAGACGATCAACAGAATCAGCGACAGGGACATGGGTGTCCTCCTTGTGTTTATGGTGTATGCATGTTCGGCGCGCCGCTGACGGCTGTCCGCAGTCTGTCGGCGCGTACGTCGGTGAGGGTTTTCCTACGATGGGCGCACGTGCTTTGTCCCTAAGCTGCGCGCTGTCCCTCACCCGCCTGCGAAAGATCCCCATGCGCAACCGTCGTCTGTTCCTGGCCCGTTCCGCGAGTGCGCTCGCCGTGGTGGCTGCACCGTCCCTGTTGCGTGCGCAGGCCTATCCCGCCAAGCCCATCCGCTACATCTGCCCGTGGCCTGCCGGTGGCTCGACCGACGCGGTGATCCGGGCGCTGGCCGAGAGCGCGGGCCGCGCGCTGGGCACGACCATCATCGTGGACAACAAGCCCGGCGCCGGCGGCACACTGGGCGCCGTGGAGCTGGCCAATGCCAGGCCCGACGGCTATGTGCTTTCGCAGTTGCCGCATGGTGTGTTCCGCATCCCGCACATGCAGAAGGTGTCGTTCGACGTGCAGAAGGATTTCACCTGGATCGCCTGCCTTACGGGCTACACCTTCGGCCTGGTGGTGCCGGCGGACTCGCCGATCAAGTCCATCAAGGACTATGTCGAGTACGCCAAGGCCAACCCCGAGAAGCTGAGCTACGGCCACACGGGCGCCGGCACCAGCCCGCATCTGGCGATGGAGGAGTTCGCGCAGCGCGCCGGCATCAAGCTGATGAACGTGCCGTACAAGGGCAACGCCGACAACATGCTGGGGCTGCTGGGCGGGCATGTGATGTCGGCCAGCGATGCGACGGGCTGGGGGCCGTACGTCGAGTCCGGCAAGTTCCGGCTGCTGGCCACCTACGGCAGCAAGCGCACCAAGCGCTGGCCCAACGTGCCCACGCTGGACGAGCTGGGCTACCAGACGGTCTCCGACTCGCCCTTCGGCGTGTGCGGCCCCAAGGGCATGGACCCAGCCATCGTGCGCACGCTGCACGACGCCTTTCGCAAGACGCTGGAAGACCCGGCCGTGCTGGCCACCTTCGACAAGTTCGACCAGACGGTGATCTACAAGAACACCGAGGACTACACGAAGTTCGCGCGCGAGAGTTACGCGGCGGAGAAGGCGACGATCGAGCGGTTGGGGTTGGCGAACAAGGGTTAGCGATGGTTGGCCCGATCGGGCATGACAGGCCGCGTTCTTGCAGATATGCTGTCCTCGTGCGCACGTCATGCGCATGCAAGGAGTGTCCCGTGTCTGAACTCGCCGAACGCCGCAAGCGTGCCGTCAACCTGAGCCTGAGCGAGCACCTCGTCGAAGAGGCCCGGGCGTACAGCAGCAATCTGTCTGCAACCGTGGACGCGCTGCTGGCGGACTACATCGCGCAACAGCACCATACGCGCGCTAACCACCAACAGTGGGCCGACACTTGTACGGCGGGCTGGAATGCGGTGCACGACAAGGTCGGCTCCTTCGCAGATAAACATTCGACGCTGTAGGCGCTTGCCATGCCTCAGTTCGACGGCTACCGTCGGCGCGTGGTCGTGCCGCTGGTGCGACGTAATACCTTGCCGCGGCCGTCGCCAGTGCCCGGCTCGCGGCTGAATCCAGTGTTCCGGATCCTCGGCATGGATGTGGTGCTGCATCCGTTGGACACCGTGTCGGTGCACCTGGATGCCCTGGGCGACCTCGTCGCGTCCCTGGCCGAGCAGGGCCAGCAGGTCACCGATGCGATGGACGAACTGCTGACGCGATCCTGGGGATAGCCAGCCTCTTCACGCTACAGCTTCGCCAGCCGCTCCAGCGCCTCGCGCAGCGTCGCGTCCTGCTTGGCGTAGCAGAACCGCACCACGCGCTGGTCGAAGTCGTCGGCATAAAAGGCCGACAGCGGGATCGCCGCCACGCCGATCTCGTTGGTGAGCCACACGCAAAATTCGGCTTCGCTGAGCGTGCTGACGTCGGAGATGTCCACGCACTGGAAGAAGCTGCCTTCGCTGGGCATGAGCCTGAAACGCGTGCGCGCCAGGCCTGCGCGGAACAGGTCGCGCTTGGCCTGGTAGAACGCCGGCAATTGCAGGTAGCGGCTGGCGTCGGCCATGTAGTGCGCCAGGCCGTGCTGCACCGGCGTGTTCACGGCGAACACGTTGAACTGGTGCACCTTGCGGAACTCGGCCGTGAGCGCGGCGGGCGCGGCCACGACGCCGACTTTCCAGCCCGTTACGTGGTAGGTCTTGCCGAAGCTGGAGACCACGAAGGCGCGAGCCGCCAGCCCCGGGAAGCGCGCCGCGCTTTCGTGCGCACGGCCGTCGTAGACCATGTGCTCGTAGACCTCGTCGCTGATCAGGAAGACGTCGGTGGGTGCCAGCAGATCCTGCAGCTGGAGCATGTCCTCGCGCGACCAGATGGTGGCACTCGGGTTGTGCGGCGAGTTGACGAGGATGGCGCGCGTGCGCGGGGACAGCGCGGCGGCGATCTTGTCGAAGTCGGGGCGGAACGTGCCGGGCACGAGCGGCACGCGCACAACCGTGCCGCCGGCCAGCTCGATGTTGGGGATGTAGCTGTCGTAGCAAGGCTCCAGCACGATCACCTCGTCGCCGGGCCGCACGATGGCCAGGATGGCGGTGAGGATGGCCTGGGTTGCGCCGGCGGTGATGGTGATCTCATCCGCCGCGCTGTAGCGCCTGCCGTGTTGCGCTTCGATCTTGGCCGCCACGGCCTCGCGCAGCGCAGGCACGCCGGCCATGGGCGGGTACTGGTTCAGCCCCTGCTGCATGGCTGCGTGCACGGACTCCACCAGTTGCGGATCGCACGGAAAATCCGGGAAGCCCTGGCCCAGATTGACCGCGCCCTTTTCGGCGGCCAGCGCGGACATCACGGTGAAGATGGTGGTGCCCACCTTGGGCAGCTTGCTGTCGATGGCGGGGGTGCGGGGTGCTGTTGTCATGGGATGACCGCGTCGATCAAAGTCAAGGGGCGTCGGTTGCGGCAAGGCGCAATGCCAGGGCTGCCGCGGAACTGGCTTGCCAGGCCGCTGGCAGCGCCCCCTCGCAGGGGGTTGGCGGAGCGCGCAGCGCGGCGACTGGGGGTGGGCTAAAGTTCATAATCGTTGGCGTGGCCGGCCATGGCCTTGACCACGAGGTTGCGGTCCAGCCGGTCGCTCAGCAGTTCGGCGAAGCGGAACACGAAGTTGCGCAGGTAGGCGCCGCGCTTGAACGCCACGCGCGCGATGTTCACGCCGAACAGCTGGCCCGCCGGGCGTGACACCAGGTCGCTGTTGACGTCGTCGCGCACGGCCATCTCGGCCACGATGCCGATGCCCAGGCCCAGGCGCACATAGGTCTTGATGACGTCCGAGTCGATCGCCTCCAGCGCGATGCGCGGCTCCAGGTGGCGCTGCGCGAAGGCCTGGTCGATGCGCGTGCGGCCCGTGAACGAGGGGTGGTAGGTGATGATGGGCTCTAGCGCGATGTCTTCGAGCGTCAGGCGTTCCTTCAGCGCCAGCGGGTGGTCCTTGGGCAGGACCACGACGTGCTGCCACTCGTAGCAGGGCAGGGTCAGCAGCTCGGTGTAGTTGGACAGCGACTCGGTAGCGATGCCGATCTCGGCCACCTCGTCGATCAGCATGCGCGCCACCTGGTCGGGCGCGCCCTGGTGCAGGCTCACGTTGACCTTGGGATAGGCCTCGCGCAGCCTGGCCACGGGCACGGGCAGCACGTAGCGCGCCTGCGTGTGCGTGGTGGCGATCGAGAGCGTGCCGCTGTCCTCGGCGCTGAACTGCTCACCGATGCGCTTGAGGTTGCCGACCTCGCGCATGATCAGCTCGATGCTGCGCAGCACGTGCTGGCCGGGTTCAGTGATGCGTTTGAGGCGCTTGCCATGGCGGGCGAAGATCTCGATGCCGAGTTCCTCTTCCAGCTCGATGATGGCCTTGGAGACGCCGGGCTGCGAGGTGTGCAGCGCCTTGGCGGCCTCGGTGAGGTTCAGGTTGCGCCGCGCAGCCTCTTGTACGAAACGAAACTGGTGCAAATTCATAGTGAATTTCGACTAACAACGAAATTCATTATGCCCTAGGCGTCTATAGAGGCTGCAGTGCGATCTCGGCCATGAGCGCCACCAGCCGGGGGTTTTCGCCGACGGCAGGCATCACATCCAGGCGCAGGTCCGGGTGGCGTTCGCGCAGATCCCGCACGAGTTCGGGCAAGTCTTCGCGCGCGTGACGGCCGACGCCCAGAAACATCGGCAACACCTGGATGCTGGTCGCGCCCGCCCGGGCGAGTTCGGCGACGGCGGCTGCCAGATCGGGCGTGCACAGCTCCAGGTAGGCGCAGCGCACGGGGATGTGCGGCGCGGTGGCGGCGATGCGTGCGGCCACCGCTTCGATGGGCAGGCGCCAGAGCGGGTCGCGCGAGCCGTGGCCGAAGAGGACGATGGCGTGCATCTAGCGCCTCAGCACCAGCCAGCCGAACGCGGCCAGCGACACCATGGAATAGATCAGCCCCGGTGCCGCCGCCGTCAGCCAGGGCTGCCAGTTCTGCAGGTTGCCGACGTAGCCGAACACGTTGTTCAAGAGGAAGAAGCTGATGCCGGCCATCACGCCGCCGAACACGTAGCCGGCGATGCCGCCCTGGCGGAAGTGCAGGTAGGCGAAGGGCAGGGCCAGCACCACCATCACCAGGCAGCTGAGCGGGTAGAACACCTTGCGCCAGAACTCGATCTCGAAGCGCTGGGCCGATTGCTGGTTGGCGTTCAGGTGCTGGATGTACTGGAACAGGTCGATGGTCCGCATGCGGTCGGGCTTGAGCAGCGCGGTCGTGACCATCTCGTAGGTGATGCCGGTGGGCCAGCGCTCATTGGCCAGGTGCTGGCGCTCGATGCTGGCCTGCTGGTCCTGCGTGCGGTAGCGGGTGCGTTGCACGGTGGCCAGCTCCCAGGCGCCGGCCGCGAAGCGGGCGCTGCCGGCCTGCGTCACGGACAGCAGCGTGTTGGCGGCGTCGAACTCGAAGATGCGCAGGTTCTGCATGTCGCCGCTCGATGTGAGCGAGGCCACGTTGACTGCATAGGAATGGTCCTGCTGCCGCTCCTTGAGCCAGGCGCCGGTCTGGCCGATGGTGATGCGGCCCTGGTAGCGTGCCTTGAGCAACTGCGCCGTGCGGTCGGTCAGCGGTGCGATGTAGTCGCCGACCGCGAAGGTCAGCACCACGAAGGCGGCGCCGAGGGACAGCAGCGTGCGCAGCGCTCGCCATGGCCCCAGGCCGCTCGTGCGCAAGATGGTGTATTCGGAACTCTGCGCGAAGCGCGCCATCACGAAGATCGTGCCGATCAACAGCGTGATCGGCAGCAGCTCGTACAGATGGCTGGGCACCAGCAGCACCACGTACAGCAGCGCATGCGTGAGCTGGTAGCCCATGGCGCCGTACTTGCCCACGTCGGACAGTTCGTCGACGAAGTCGAAGAAGAAGAACAGCGCCAGGAAGCCCAGGGTGACGAAACCCACGGCGGTGAGCTGCTCGCGGTAGATCAGGCGGCGGATGGTTCTCATGCCGGCACTCCCGCGCGGCCGTGTCGCATCCAGGCCCACAGGCTGAAGCGGCTGTGGCGCATCCACAGCGCAGCCATGGTCAGCGCGAACACGCAACCGTGCAGCAGCAGCACATACGCGGCGAACGGCATGCGGCTGCTGGCGATCCAGCTCTGGCCCAGGTTGATCAGGTTGTAGTAGATGACGAACGCGAACAGCGCTAGCACCAGGTTGCCGGTGCGCGCCGAGCGCGCATTGCCGGTGGCCAGCGCGAGCGCGATCAGCAGGAAGTTGAAGGCCGCGATCGCGAAGCCGATGCGCCAGGAGAGCTCGCCCAGGTTCGCGGGCGTGGGCGCAGCCAGCAGCGCCAGGGTGGTCAATGCACGCGGGCTCAGCGTGGGGCTGTTCTGCGGTCCTTCGCCAATGCGCGTGCCGTACTCCTCGAAGTCGCTGACGCGCACGCCTTCCTTGCCGCTGGTGGTCTCCAGCCGCTGACCCTTGTTGAGGATCACGAAGCGGTCACCGTTGCGCAATTCGACGCGCGCCGTGCGGGCCGAGGTCACCGACTCCTTGCCCGGGTCGGTGGCCGAGAGGAACACGTTGTTGCCGATCTGGTCTTCCGGCGAATCCTTGTCGACGAAGAAGACCCGGCTGCCGTTGGCCGACTCCTGGAACTGGCCCGGTGTCACGCGCTCGATGTCGCTGCGCTGCTCGAAACGGCTTCGCAGTTCCAGGATCTGCTGGTTCGACCAGGGCCACACCAGCAGCGCCATGCTGGCGACCACGAGCAGCACCGGCCACGAGAAGCGCAGCAGTGGCTGGATCAGGCCCATCAGGCCCTGGCCGGCGGAGAACCAGATCACCATCTCGCTGTCGCGGTACATGCGCGACAGCGTGGCCACGGCGGCGATGAACAGGCTCAGCGTGAGGATGGTCGGCAGGTGGCCGAGGATGGTGTAGCCCAGCACCAGCATCACGTCCGAAGGGTTCACGCGGCCACGCGATGCGAGGCCCAGCGTGCGGATCAGCAGCATCGTCATCACGATGGTGATGAGGGCGACGAAGGTGGCGCCGAAACCCCGTGCGAGCTCCTTGCGAATGGAGGAATGGAATAACATCGCCGCCGAAAAAAGGCTGAATTATGAACTTCGAACTCAAGTCCCTGGACGCATCAGGTTGCGCCGCTGAAAAGTGCGATGCGCTGCTGGTGGTGGTGCCGGAGGGCTTCCAGGCGGGCAGCGACGCGCTGTCGGGCTGGATCGCCCAGGCGCGCAAGGCCGGGGACCTGGACAGCAAGGCCGGCAAGTCGCTGGCCCTGTACAAGCCGCAGGGCCTGGCGGCCACGCGTGTGATGCTCTGCAGCGTGGGCGAGGGCTCGGCGCGCCAGGTGCGCCAGGCGGTGGTCGGCGGCGTCGGCGCGCTGCGCACGGCCAAGCGACTGGTGCTGTGCTGCGCCGGCCCCTGGACCGAGGCCACGCTGCGCGCGGCCATCGCCGCTGTGGCCGATGCGAGCTATGTCTACACGGCCACGAAGTCCAAGCCCGAAGCGCGCGTGCTGGCTACCGTCGTCGTCGCCGTGGCCGATGTGCGCGAAGCGCGCGCCGCGTTCGACCAGGCCGTGGGCACGGTCGCCGGCATCGAGCTGGCCAAGGAATGGGGCAACCGGCCGGGCAACCATGCCACGCCGACCCTGCTTGCCAACGCCGCCAAGACGCTGGCGCGCTACCCCAGGATCAAGTGCGAAGTGCTGGGCCCGCGCGAGGTCGCCAAGCTGGGGATGGGCTCGTTCATGTCGGTGGCGCAAGGGTCCGAAGAGCCGCTACGCTTCATCGTGCTGCGCTATGACGGCGCAGCGCGCACCGTGGCGCCTACGGTGCTGGTCGGCAAGGGCATCACGTTCGACACCGGCGGCATCTCCATCAAGCCGGCCGGCGAAATGGACGAGATGAAGTTCGACATGTGCGGGGCGGCCAGCGTGCTGGGCGTGTTCCGCGCGCTGGCCGAGATCAAGCCGGCCATCAACGTGGTCGGCCTGATCCCGGCCGCCGAGAACATGCCCGATGGCCGCGCCGTCAAGCCGGGCGACGTGGTCACGAGCATGAGCGGGCAGACCATCGAGATTCTGAACACCGATGCCGAAGGCCGGCTGGTGCTGTGCGATGCGCTGAGCTATGCCGAGCGCTTCAAGCCTCGCGCCGTGATCGACATCGCCACGCTCACCGGTGCCTGCGTGGTGGCGCTGGGCGGTGTGCGCAGCGGCCTGTTCTCCAACGACGAGACGCTGGCCAACGCCTTGCTGGCGGCGGGCGAAGGCGCGCTCGACCCGTGCTGGCGCTTGCCGCTGGACGACGACTATGCCGACGGCCTGAAGACCAATTTCGCCGACGTGGCGAACGTGGCCGGCCGGGCCGGTGGCGCGGTCACCGCTGCCAAGTTCCTGCAGCGCTTCGCGGGCACGCGGCCCTGGGCCCACCTGGACATCGCCGGGACGGCCTGGAAGGGCGGCACGGCCAAGGGTTCGACGGGCCGCCCCGTTGGCCTGCTGCTGGGCTACCTGCTGGGCGACACCGCCACCGGTGCGCCACCCGTGCAGCCCACGCCCAAGCGCAAGGCGGCGGCCAAGCCGGTGCCGGCCAAGAGCGCGCCGGCCCGCAAGCGCCGCGCCGCGGCCTGAGCGCCGCCGGCGCGGCCATGACCGAGATCGCCTTTCACTTCAATGCACCCGACAAGCTGGCCTACGCATGCCGGCTGCTGCGCAAGGCCGTGATCGGCGGCGCGCAGGTGGTGGTGACCGGCGAGGACGACGCACTGCGCAGGCTCGACCAGCAGCTGTGGACCTTCTCTCCGCTGGACTTCGTGCCGCATTGCCTGGCCGATAGCCCGGCTGCCGTGCTGCAGGCCACGCCCGTCGTGCTGGCCGCGGACCTGCAGCGCGCACCGCACCACCAGGTGCTTGTGAACCTGGGAGACCGGGTGCCCGAGGGCTTCGAGCGTTTCGCGCGGCTCATCGAGGTCGTCAGTGGCCACGACGAGGACCGTGCCGGCGCGCGCGAGCGCTGGCGCCACTACGCAGCGCGCGGCTATGCCATCGTGCGCCACGACCTGGAACTGAAGGATTCGCCGTGAACGAAGCCCAGCCGCCCCGTACGCCGCCGCGCTTCGTGCCGGTGCTGACCGAGGTCGTGCACAGCGACGCGCCCGCGCCGTCCCCGCCGCCTGCGGGGCCGGCACGGACCGCACCGCTCGTGGACGTGCTCGAGGAACAACTGGTCCACCGCGTGATGCAGCGCGTGGACGTCTCGCTGGAGCGGCATCTGGACGACGCCGTGGCGGCCGTGGTGCTGCAGCACACGCATGCGCTCGTGCCGCGCCTGCGCGAGGAGATCGAGTTCATCGTGCGCCAGGCGGTGGCCGAGGCCGTTGCCGCAGAACTGGCCCAACGTCCAGCCCCAGGGCCGTGAAAACGGTCCGCACACCCTGCCGCAGATTTGTGCGGGCAGGGTTTGTGCGGCCCGTAACTTGCATGTGTGCCAGGGTATAAACCGTCACCTTTTGTTTTTTACCGTTCGGAGGAACTTATGCAGTTGAAATGGACCGCGATCGCCCTGGCCGCCATGATGGTTGCCGCTTGCGGCAAGAAGGAAGAGCCCGCTGCCACCCCGGCCGCGACGCCGGCCGCCACGGCACCCGCGGCCGCACCCGCAGGCGGGACCGTGACCGTGCGCATCGGCCATGTCGGCCCGACCAGCGGCCCGATCGCCCACCTGGGCAAGGACAACGAACTCGGCGCGCGCATGGCGATCGACGAGCTCAATGCCGCCGGCTTCAAGATTGGCGACAAGACCGCCAAGTTCGAGCTGCTCGCCGAAGACGATGCCGCCGATCCCAAGCAAGGCACCTCGGTCGCGCAAAAGCTCGTGGACAGCAAGATCCACGGTGTGGTCGGCCACCTGAACTCGGGCACCACGATCCCGGCCTCCAAGATCTACAGCGACGCCGGCATCCCCCAGATCTCGCCTTCGGCGACCAACCCCAAGTACACCCGCCAGGGCTTCAAGACCGCGTTCCGCGTGGTGGCTGACGACGTGCATCTGGGCAGCACGCTGGGCAAGTACGCCGTGGGCGAGCTCAAGGGCAAGTCCGTGGTGGTGATCGACGACCGCACCGCCTACGGCCAGGGCGTTGCCGAGGAATTCGAGAAGGCCGTGAAGGCGGCGGGCGGCACCATCGGCGGCCACGAGTTCACGACCGACAAGTCCACCGACTTCAACGCCATCCTGACCAAGCTGAAGTCCAACAAGCCCGACGTGCTGTTCTACGGCGGCATGGACGCGGTGGCCGGCCCGATGCTGCGCCAGGCCAAGCAGCTCGGCATCACCGTCAAGTTCATGGGCGGCGACGGCATCTGCACGAACGAGCTGGCCAAGCTGGCCGGCGACGCGCTCGGCGACAACCAGGTCGTCTGTGCCGAAGCCGGTGGTGTGGACGGCGACCTGAAGCCGGGCCTGGACAAGTTCAAGGCCGACTTCCAGGCCAAGAACAACGTCGACGTGAAGCTGTATGCGCCCTACGTCTACGACGCCGTGAAGGTCATCGCCACCGCGATGCAGAAGGCTGGTTCGGAAGACCCCGCCAAGTACCTGCCCGAGCTGGCCAAGATCGAATACAAGGGCATCACGGGCAACATCGCCTTCGACGAAAAGGGCGACATCAAGAACGGCGCGCTGACCCTGTACACGTACAAGGGCGGCACGCGCGAGCAACTGGCCGTCGTGCGCTGAGCACCCGGTTTGCGAGCTGATCGAAAAGGCCCTTCGGGGCCTTTTTCTTTTTCCGCGCGTCATCCCCGCCGTGGATCGAGCGCCGCCGCCAGGCGCCAGGGCAGGGACAGCGGTTCATGGTGCAGCCGTGCCACCAGCAGCTCGGCCGTCAGCAGCGCGAACGTCAGACCGCGCGCGCCCATGGCGGTGTGAACCCAGAGCCCGGGGCGCTCGATGGGATCGACGGGCCCGGCCAGCGGCAAGCGGTCGCGCGACGCGCAGCGCACGCCGGCCCACGCCTGTGGCGCCGGGCCGCCCTTCAGTTGCCGGGCTGCGTCGGGCAGCAGCTGGCCCAGGCGCTGCAGGTTGAAGCCCTGCTCTGCGGGGCGGATGTCGTCGGCTGCGTCGTCGCGCACGAAGCTCGCGCCGGTCACCCAGATCGGCCCGCCGTCATGCTGCGCATGCGGAATGAAATGGCCGTGGCCGTTGACGGGCCAGGGCGGCAGCAACGCCTGCGGCGGGCGCGGCCCGAAGCTCAGCTGGCCGCGGATGGCCTGCAGCGGCATGCCCAGGCCCAGCAGCTTCTGGCAGGCGATGCCGGCCGCCACCACGACCAGTGGCGCACTGGCCAGCGTTGCGCCCTGCGCATCGCGCAAGGCCCAGTCGTTGTCGATGGCGGCCAGCGTAGCGACTGCGGCGTTGCCGCGCCAGGTGATGCCCGGATGCCGCAGCAGCGCTGCCACCAGCCGTGCCGGCCGCACCCAGCCGCCCATGCCATGCCAGCGCGCCGCGCTGTCCAGTGGCAAGGCCGCAGCCTGCAGCTGCTGCGCATCGGCGGGGCGGCTCCAGCCATCGGCCGGCGCAGAGCCCGCAGCGCGTTCTTCACCGAGCTGGCGCGCGAGCACGCCGCAGGCCGCATAGTCTTCGCCCTCGACGAGCAGCTGGCGCAGCAGCGCCAGCGTGCAGCGTGCGCCGCTGCGCGACAGCTGCGACAGCACCGTGTCGTCGACCGAATCGTTGGGCGTGAACAGGCCGGCCGGCAGTCCGGAGGCACCGGCAGCTGGATGCGGCGCTGCATCCAGCACCTGGACTTGCCAGCCGCGCCGTGCCAGCTGCAAGGCAACGGTCGCGCCGGCCAGGCCGCCGCCGAGCACCACCGCCCGGCTGGGCGTGGGCGCGGGGCCGGTGTCCTGCAGCGCCGGGTCGCGGCGCTTGGGCGTCCACGGCGGGTTGTAGACGGCCTGCAGCCGGTCGCGCTTGGGCGGAACGCCCGCCACGCGTTCATGGCGAAAGCCGCATTGCGTCAGCGCGTCGCGCACCGATCGCGCAATGGTCCAGGTGGCCAGCTGCGTGCCGCGCCGGCAGCAGCGCACCAGGGCCTTCAGTGTGGGCAGGTCCCAGATGTCCGGGTTGCGCGCCGGGCTGAAGCCGTCCAGATACACGGCGTCGGCCGTGCATACCAGCGCGCGCAACATGGCGCGCGCATCGCCGATGGCCAGCGTCAGTTGCACGCGTCCTGCGTCCAGACGCAGCCGGTGTACCCCGGGGCGCAGGCCCCAATACTGCTCAGCCAGTTCCTGCGCCAGCGGCAGCAGCTCAGCCTGCCCGGCCACGTTGCGCAGCAGGTCGTCGGCCGATGCGGGAAAGGCTTCGACGGAGACGAAATGCAGTTGCTGCGGGCGGGCCGGGTCGGCGCGCCAGGCGGCCCAGGTGACAAGGAAGTTCAGCCCCAGGCCGAAGCCGGTCTCCAGCACCGTCCAAACCGGCTGGTGGGCCCAGGCGCCGGGCAGGCCGCAGCCTTGCAGGAACACGCCGCGCGCCTGGTGCAGGCCGGCTCCCGCTTCGGAGCGGTAGCGGTCGGCGAAGCGCGGGCTGTAGGGCGTGCCGTCGGCCAGCCATTCGACGGGCTCGGCCATGGGCAGGGTCGGGCTCAGCTTCTCAGTTGGCCGGTGGCACGTAGCCCTGGACCATGTCGGCGCCGGCGCCGAAGAAATGCGCCTCCATCTGGCGGGCCAGGTACTGGCGCGCGCGCTGGTCGGCCATGTTCAGCTTGTTCTCGTTGATCAGCATGGTCTGCTGGCGCAACCAGGCGGCCCAGGCCTCCTTGCTGACGTTCTCCCACAGGCGCTTGCCGAGCTCGCCGGGGTAGGGCGGGAAGTCCAGGCCCTCGGCCTCGTGGCCGAGTTTGATGCAGTTGACCATGCGTGCCATGTCGTTGTTCCTTGCGTGCGGGCCTGGTGCAGCCCGGAAAAGATGAGCCGTCGATTATCAATCGGCCAGCAGGCCGTCGACGATGCGCTTCCAATGCGCGGGCTCGACCGGCGTGATCGACAGCCGGTTGCCGCGCTTGAGCACCACCAGATCCTGCAGCGCCGGCTCTGCGCGCAGCTCGGCCAGCCCCAGCAGCCTCGTCTTGCGCACCGCCTGGACGTCCAGCAGCAGCCAGCGTGGCGCGTCGGGCTTGGAGGCAGCGTCGTGGTAGGGCGATTGCGGGTCGAACTGGGTCGGGTCCGGCCGCACGCCCGAGGCCACGCGCGCGATGCCGGCAATGCCGGGCTCGGGACAGCTGGAGTGGTAGAACAGCACGCCGTCGCCGACCTGCATGTCGTCGCGCATGAAGTTGCGCGCCTGGTAGTTGCGCACGCCGGTCCAGGGCACGGTGTGGCGCGGGGCGGCCATTGCGTCGTCGATGGAGCACTCGTCGGGCTCGGATTTCATCAGCCAGTAGCGTGTCATGGGGGTGTCGCCAGGGGTGGGGCCGCAGGATGCCACAGCCCTTGCACCGATGCATCGGTGCCCTCCTACACAGACGGCCCGCGCGGGCTGGCACACTCGCGCCTTATTTTCGCTTGCGATCGCTTCCCATGGCCGCCGTGGCTTCCGTTTCCGACCTGACCCAGTGCGATCTGGAGCCGATCCGATGGCCCGGCGCCATCCAGCCGCATGGGCGCATGCTGGTGCTACACGGGCAGACGCTGGCGCCCGTGGCCTGCAGCGCGCAATGGCCCGATGCGCAGCGCGACGCCGTGCTGGCAGCGCTGGACGTCGAAACCCTCGCCGCGTTGCCGCCGGGCGGCTCGCCGGTCGGGCTGGGGCGGCTGCAGCCCAGCGGCATGCCGCTGATCGATGTGGCCGCACACCGCACGCCCGCCCACGTGGTCGTGGAATGCGAGCCCGCCACGGCGGGCAGTAGCCGGCAGGACCCCCTGCATGCCCTGGTGCGCGACTTCCTGCCCCGGCTGCAGCGCGCGCAGACGCGACAGGAACTGTGTGAGCTGGCGGCCGGGGAGATCCGCCGGCTCACGGGTTTCGGCCGCGCCCTCGTGTATTGCTTCGACGAAGACGGCCATGGCCAGGTGCTGGCCGAGAGCCTGCAGGGCGGTTACGACAGCTACCTGGGCCACCACTTTCCGGCGACCGACATCCCGCAGCAGGCGCGCGCGCTGTACCAGCTGAACCGCTTCCGCCTGATTCCCGATGCGCGCTACGACCCGGTCGCGTTGGAGACCGTGGACGGCAGCGCCGCACGTGAAATCGACCTGTCGCAGGCCTTCCTGCGCAGCGTCTCGCCGGTGCATCTGGAGTACATGCGCAACATGGGCACGCTGGCCTCGATGTCGGTTTCCATCCTGGTCGAGGGCCGGCTGTGGGGCCTGATCTCCTGCCATGACCACGACCCGCGCCATCTGCCGGCGCAGACGCGCGTGGCCTGCGAACACCTGGGCCAGCTGCTGGCCCTGCAGCTGGAGGCCAAGGAGTCCAACGCCGACGCGGCCCAGCGGCTGGAGCTGCGCAAGCTCACGCTGGCCATCGTGGCCTACCTGGCCGACACCGATGCCTCGCTGCAGCGCCTGGCGCAGCATCCCGGGCTGCTGCGCATGGCCGGTGCCACGGGCGCGGCCGTGGTGCTGGACGACGCGGTCTGGTCCACGGGCGAGGTGCCAGCCGCTGCGCAGATCGAAGAGCTCGCGCGCTGGATCGTCGGCCTGGGTGTGGAGGCCTACGACAGCGACGAACTGGCGCGGCATTTCGCACCGGCCGCCGCCTATGCCGAGCGTGCGGCCGGCGTGCTTGCGATCTCGATCTCGCAGGTGCACCGCCATGTGATCCTGTGGTTCCGGCCCGAGATCGTGCGCACCGTGCGCTGGGCGGGCGATCCGCGCAAGTCGGTGGACGAGAACGGACGCATCCAGCCGCGGCGCAGCTTTGCGAGCTGGACGGAACAGATCCGCGGCCGTTGCGCGCGCTGGACCCCGGCGGAAACCGGCGCCGTGCGCGAGTTGCGCGAGGCCCTGATCGGCATCGTGCTGCAGCGCGCCGAAGAGATGGCCGCCGTCGCCACCGAGCTCGGCCGCGTGAACAAGGAGCTCGAGGCCTTCTCGTACACCGTCTCGCACGACCTGCGCGCCCCCATGCGCCACATCGCCGGGTACGTGGATCTGGTGCTGCAGCTCGAGGGCACGCAGATCGGCGCGCGCGGCCAGCGCTACCTGGGCCATGTGAAGGAAGCCGCGGCGTTCGCCGGCCAGCTGGTCGATGCCTTGCTCGACTTCTCGCGCATGGGCCGCGCCGCGCTGAAGCCGCGCGGCGTCGACACCGCCGTCATGGTGCGGGACCTGGTGCGCGAACTGGCGCGCCTGGAGACCGGCCGCACCATCACCTGGGACATCGCGCCCGACCTGCCCCGGCTGCATGCCGACCCGTTCCTGCTGCAGGTGGCCACGCGCAACCTGCTGGCCAATGCGCTCAAGTACACGCGCAAGCGCGAGGATGCGCACATC
Organism: Pseudorhodoferax sp. Leaf267; assembly: GCF_001422405.1. Taxonomy (GTDB): domain Bacteria; phylum Pseudomonadota; class Gammaproteobacteria; order Burkholderiales; family Burkholderiaceae_C; genus Pseudorhodoferax. The sequence continues at coordinate 422,970 of NZ_LMMV01000021.1, read as the reverse complement.
GCCGTGCGCAGCGTGCGCCGGCCTGAAGGCGAGGGGCTGGAGGTCCAGGACAACGGCGTCGGCTTCGAAATGCAGTACGTGGCCAAGCTCTTCGGCGTGTTCCAGCGCCTGCACGCGGCCGAGGAATTCGAAGGCACCGGCATCGGCCTGGCCAACGTCAAGCGCATCGTGGAACGCCACGGCGGCAGCGTCTGGGCCCGGGGCGCACCCGGCGCGGGTGCGGCCTTCGGCTTCACCCTGCCACAAGAGCAACCCAACAACATCACCTGAGGTGACACCATGAGCCAACCGCACAACGCGCTCAAACCCATCCTGCTCGTCGAAGACGACGCCCGCGACCTGGAGCTGACCCTGGTCGCATTGGAACGCAGCCAGCTGGCCAACGAGGTCGTGGTCCTGCGCGACGGCGCCCAGGCGCTGGACTACCTGCGCCGCGAAGGCCAGCACGCCGACCGCGCAGAAGGCAACCCGGCGGTGATCCTGCTGGATCTGAAGCTGCCCAAGGTCAACGGCCTGGAAGTGCTGGAGGCCGTGCGCGCCAGCCCCGCGCTGCGCAGCATCCCGGTCGTGATGCTGACCTCCTCGCAGCAGGAGGCCGACGTCGTGAAGAGCTACGAGCTGGGTGTCAACGCGTACGTGGTCAAGCCCGTGGAGTTCAGCCAGTTCGTCTCGGCCATCGCCGACCTGGGCATCTTCTGGGCCGTGCTGAACGAGCCGCCCCCGGGCTCGCTGCGCGCCAGCCGGCGGTATGAATGAATAGGCTGGCTGTCTTGCTGCTGGAGGACTCCGCGTTCGACGGCGAGTTGCTGCAGGAGGCTCTGCTCGCCGCTTACCCGCAGGCCACGTGCACGCTCGTGCGCACCGAGGCCGAGTTCACGCGCGCGCTGCGCGAGCAGCATTTCGACGCCGTGCTGTCCGACTACGAGGTGCCCGGCTTCGGCGGTGGCCAGGCGCTGCAGATCACGCGGCGCATGGCGCCGCAGCTGCCGTTCATCTTCGTGTCCGGCGTCATCGGCGAGGACAACGCCGTCGAGCTGATGCGCGGCGGCGCCACCGATTACGTCAGCAAGAGCCGCCTGGCGCGGTTGCCGCTGGTGCTGGACCGCGCGCTGCGTGAGGTCGGCGAACGCCAGGCGCGCGACCAGGCTGAACGCCGGCTGCGCGAGGCCGACCGGCTGTTCGGCCGCATCGTCGAGTCGCTGCGCGACTACGCCGTGATCCTGCTCGACGCGCAGGGCTGCATCACCAGCTGGAACCAGGGCGCGCAGACCATGTTCGGCTTCACGCGCGACGAGGTCGTGCACCAGCCCGCCACGCTGCTGCTGCCCCAGGATGCCGAGGCCGTCGACGGCTGGCGCCGCGATCTGCACGAGGCCAGCGAGCGACAGCGCGCCGTCAGGCAGCGGTGGATGCGACGACGCGACGGCTCGCCGCTGCTGGCCGAGGACGTGCTCACCCCGCTGCATGGCGAGGCTGGCGAGCTGCAGGGCTTTTGCAGCATCACGCGCGACACCACGGCCGACTACCTTGCGAGCCAGGCCCTGCGCGAGGCCAAGGAAGAAGCCGAGCGCGCCAACCAGGCCAAGGACCGCTTCATCGCCGTGCTGTCGCACGAGCTGCGCGCGCCGCTGGCCGCCGTGGCCTCCGCCATCCACCTGCTGGCCAAGACCGCGACCGTGCCCGAGCGCTACGGCGACCTGGTGCCCGTGATCCAGCGCAACGTCGCCGTCGAGGCCCGGCTGATCGACGACCTGCTCGACATCTCGGCCATCTCCAGCGGCAAGCTGGGCATCCAGCCGGCCGTGATCGACATGCACGGCGTGGTGCAGGAGGCCGTGCGCATGCTGGCCGGTGCCGTCGCCGAACGCCAGATGCAGATCGAGGTGGCGCTCGCGCCCGGCCCGGCACTGGTGCATGGCGACGCCGTGCGGCTGCAGCAGGTCGTCGCCAACCTGATCCGCAATGCCATCAAGTTCAGCGATCCTGGCGGCCGCATCGCGCTGCGCAGCCAGCTGCAGGACGGCCAGCTGGTTCTGGCTTGCAGCGACCAGGGCGTGGGCATCAGGGCAGAGGCCCTGGAGCGCATCTTCACGGCCTTCGAGCAGGCCGACCGCGACGTGGCGCGCGAGCGCGGCGGCCTGGGCCTGGGCCTGGCCATTGCGCGGCATCTGGCGCAGGCGCATGGCGGCGAGCTCGAGGTGCAGAGCGACGGGCCGGGGCAGGGTGCGTGCTTCACGCTGCGCCTGCCGCTCGCGCAGGGCCAGCCGAGCAGTGCGCCGGGGCCGGCCGGGCGTGCCGACGCACCCGCGGCCAGCCAGGGCGCGCGCGTGCTGCTGGTCGAGGACCACCCCAGCGCGGCGCGCGTATTGCAGCTGTGCCTGGAAGACTTCGGCTACGAGGTGGCGCACGCCAGCAGCGTGGCCGACGCGCTGCAGGCCGCGCAGGCACAGCCGTTCGACATCGTGCTGACCGATCTTGGCTTGCCCGACGCCAGCGGCGTGGAGATCGGCCGCGCGCTCAGCGAGCGGCTTCCCGTGGTTGCGTTGAGCGGCTTCGGCGCCGACACCGACCTGCGCAGCACGGCCGAGGCCGGCTTCTCCGGCCATCTGGTCAAGCCGGTCGATCCGGCGCAGGTCCATGCCCTGTTGCAGCAGGTGCTGGCCGCGGGCGGCAAGCCGGGCGGCTGAGCTTGCCGGCCGCAGCGCTCGAAAAATGGCCGGCAAACTAGAGCGATTCGTCCGCATGCGATACTGAATCGGGGCGATCCGCCGGGCATGGATGCGCCAGGATCACAGGCGCGACGATGAACGACAGAGACTTGCAGGAGGCCGGTGCGCCGCCCCTGGCGCACTTCCTTCCAGACGGAACACCCACGGCTGCGTTGTTGCGGGCGCGGGACTGGGCCGCCTCTTCCCTTGGCCACCCGCAGGGCTGGCCGCTGGCGCTGCGCGGCGCCGTGTCGCTGCTGCTCGACTCGCCCGTGCCCATGTGGCTGGCCTGGGGGCCCGACCTGGCCATGGTCTACAACGCACCCTATGCGCGCATGCTGGGCAGCAAGCACCCGGCCGCGATGGGCGCGCCCTTGCGCGAGGTCTGGGCCGAGATGTGGGCCGAAGTCGGCCCGCTGGTGGCCACTGCGCTGGCAGGCCAGGCGCTGTACCGGGACGACCTGCCGCTGCCGGCAAACCGCGAGGGCCGGCCCGTGCAGGCCTGGTTCACCTTTCTCTATCTGCCGCTGCGCGACGCCCACGGCGCCGTCCAGGGCCTGGCCTGCACGGTCTGGGAAACCACCGACAAGGTGCTTGCGCAGCACCGGCTGGCAGCCAGCGAGGCACGCCTGCAGGCGCTGACCCTGGCCAGCAGCAACGTGATCTACCGCATGAGCGCGGACTGGACGCGCATGCTGGAGCTCAACGGCCAGGGCTTCATCGCCGATGCGAGCGCGCCCGACAGCACCTGGCTGCAGAACTACATCCACCCCGACGACCGAGCCGGCGTGACCCGCGCGATCCAGGCTGCCGTGCAGTCCGGCAGCACCTTCGAGCTGGAACACCGCGTGATCCAGGTCGACGGCACGCTGGGCTGGGCGCTGTCGCGCGCGATCCCGGTGCGCGACGCGGCCGGGCACATCGTGGAGTGGTTCGGCACCGCCACCAACGTCACCGCGCGGCACACGGCGCAGCAGGCGCTGGAGCAGGCCAATGTCGACCTGCAGCAGCGCATCGCCGACACCGAGCTGCGCCAGGCGCAAAAGCGCGAGACCGAGGAGCGCTACCGCCTGGCGGTGCTGGCAACCAACGACGCGATCTGGGACTGGCGCCTGGCCGACGGCCAAGTGGTCTGGAACAAGGCCTTGTTCACGCTGTTCGGCCACACGCAGGAAGAGACCAGCGCCGACTGGTGGCTGGACCACATTCACCCCGAGGACCGGCCGCGCGTGGAGGCCAGCATCCACGACGTGATCGACAGCGGCCGCTTCGCCTGGTCGGACGAATACCGCTTCCAGCGCGCCGACGCAAGCTACGCCGACATCTTCGACCGCGGCACCGTGCTGCGCGACCCGCAGGGCCGGCCGCTGCGCATGATCGGCGCCATGCTGGACCTGTCAGAGCGCAAGGCCGCCGAGGCCGCGCTGCGCGAGAGCGAACGGCAGTTCCGCACCCTGTTCGAGACCATCGATGAGGGCTTTTGCGTCATCGAGTTCCTGGACGGCCCCGAAGGCCCGCTCAGCGATTACGTGCATGTGCTGGCCAACCCGGCCTACGCGGCCAACGCCGGCATTCCCGACGTCGTGGGCCAGCGCGTGCGCGAGATGGTGCCGCAGGAGGCCGATGCCTGGGTGGAGGTCTACCGCCGGGTGCTGCTGACCGGCGAGCCGGTCCGCTTCGAGCGCGAGCTCGTGCGCACCGGCCGTTACCTGGAGCTGGCCGCCCTGCGCGTGGAGCCTCCCGAGCGCCGCCAGGTCGCCGTGCTGTTCCAGGACATCACGGCGCGCCGCCGGGCCGAGCTGGCGCTGCGCGAGCTCAACGAGGTGCTGGAGAACCGGGTGGCCGAGGAGGTGGCCGAGCGGCTGCGGACCGAGGAGGCCCTGCGCCAGTCCCAGAAGATGGAGGCCGTGGGGCAGCTCACGGGCGGCATCGCGCACGACTTCAACAACATGCTGGCCGTGGTGATCGGCTCGCTGGACCTGCTGGGCCGGCGCTACGTCGGCGACGACGCGCGCGCGCGGCGCTATGTGGACGCGGCCAAGGACGGCGCCAAACGCGCCGCCCAGCTCACGCAACGCCTGCTCGCGTTCTCGCGCCAGCAGCCGCTCAAGCCCGAGCCCGTGGACGCCAACAAGCTCGTGGCCGGCATGTCGGACCTGCTGCGCCACTCGCTGGGCGGCGACGTGCGGCTGGAAACCGTGCTGGCCGGCGGCCTGTGGCGCGCCCACGCCGATCCGCACCAGCTCGAGAACGTGATCCTGAACCTGGCCGTGAACAGCCGCGATGCGATGGCGCTGGCCGAAGGCGGGCGCCTCACCATCGAGACCGCCAACTGCCATCTGGACGAGCGTTACGCGGCCGAGCACATCGGCCTGGCGCCCGGCCAGTACGTGATGATCGCGGTCAGCGACACCGGCTCGGGGATGTCGGCCGAGGTCATCGCCAAGGCGTTCGACCCCTTCTTCACGACCAAGGAGGTCGGCCGCGGAACGGGTTTGGGGCTGAGCCAGGTCTACGGCTTCGTCAAGCAGTCCGGCGGCCACGTGAAGATCTATTCGGAGGTCGGCCAGGGCACGGCGGTCAAGGTCTACCTGCCGCGCTTGGTCGGCGCGGCCGAGGCGGACACGCAGCTGGACACCAGGCCCGACGTGCCGCTCGGCGATGGCCAGGAACTGGTGCTGGTGGTGGAAGACGAGCCCGCCGTGCGCCAGTTCTCGGTCGAGGCGCTGACCGAACTGGGCTACCGTGTGCTGGAAGCCGACGGCGCTGCAGAGGCGCTCAAGCTCATCGACGCCCACCCCGAGATCACGCTGCTGTTCACCGACGTGGTCATGCCCGAGGTCAATGGCCGCAAGCTGGCCGACCAGGCCCGATTGCGCCGCCCCGGGCTCAAGGTGCTGTTCACCACCGGCTACACGCGCAACGCCGTGGTGCACAACGGCGTGCTCGACCCGGGCGTGCACCTGATCGGCAAGCCCTTCAACATCGACGAGCTCGGCGCCCGCGTGCGCGAAGTGCTGGACGCGCCGGAGCCGGCGGGCGAATAGCCGGACGCTTGCGCCTGGCGCGCGCCAAGCCACGACTCCACGACCCGGCTTCGTCCGACAAGGGCAGGCCGGCATGCCCGAGAGACTGGTGAGGCCCTTGCGGTCGGCAGGCGGCGCAACAGCACCATCCAACTTGTGGAGGCGGTCATGAAGATTCGGGACAAATTGCGTGGCGTGGGCGTGCCCGTGCCGGACGAGGCGCACAGCTACCGCACGGGCAAGGGCTGCCTGATGTGGTTGCCCGCCACGAATGGCGACGGCGAGCCGGCGATCTGCATCGTGGCCGTCAACGCCGAGCAGTACGAAGCCATGATGGCCGCCGGCCTGGCTGGCACTTGCGGCTGGAACTTCGACGACCCCTATGTCGAACCCGTGGTGCCGCAGGCCCTGGCACGGCGGACGGCCGCTCGGCGCGCCGGCGGTTGCGCGAGCGCGGCCTGAGCGCATCCGCGGGCTTGCGTCGGCTCGCACAATGGAGTCCCGCACCGCAGTCCAGTCGCGCGTGCGGTAGGCCAACGGGCGTGCCTGCCGCGCACCCCATTGCGCCGGCAAGGGAAAGGCTCGGCCCGCAAGACGGCGGAGCGCCTGGGGGGCGGCGCGGTGCCCTCTCGGATCGGGGCCTGCTTGCAGCCTGGCCCTGCATCGCGCCACACTCGGGGCCGTGCGACGGCGGAGGTGACCGTCACGCCATCAAGGAGTGAACGTGCCCGAACCCGATACCCGCCCGGTGACCCTGTTCTACAGCTACGCGCATGAGGACGAGGTGCTGCGCAAGGAGCTCGAAAAGCATTTGAAGCTGCTGGAGCGCAAGGGCCTCATCCGCCCCTGGCATGACCGCCAGATCAGGCCCGGACAGGAATGGGCGCAGGCCATCGACGAAAGCCTGGAGAGCGCCGAGCTGGTGCTGCTGCTCGTCAGCGCCGACTTCATGAACAGCGACTACATCTTCGGCGTGGAGCTCAAGCGCGCGTTGGAGCGGCATGCGCAGCAGTCCTGCGTGGCCGTGCCAATCGTGGTGCGGGCGGTGGATCTGGAGGGCGCGCCGTTCATGCACCTGCAGGGCCTGCCGACCGATCTGAAGCCGGTCGCTTCCTGGGCCAGCCAGGACGAAGCCTGGACCAATGTCGCCAAGGGTCTGCGCGTGACGGTCGAATGGATCCGTGGGCGGCGCCCGCCGGCCGCGGTGTCCGCGCCCGCCCCGCGGAGGCGCCGCGGGCCGGCCCAGGCAGGGGCAGTGCAGGCCGATGGTCTGCTCGACGAGGTCGTGGCTGGCGTCGTGCAGCAGATCGACACGGCCGAGCGATCGCGCAGCGGCCACGCCGTCGACCAGGCCCTGCGCCCGCAGTTGGCCGAAGAGACGCGCGCATTGATCGATGTGCGCGACGCCAAGCGCGTGCTGTGGGTCGACGACCGGCCCGACAACAACCGCGGCGAGATGGCGGTGCTGGCCAAGCTGCAGATCGAGGTCGTGGCCGTGCGTTCGACTGCCGAGGCGATGGCGCGCATCGATGCAGATGCGGCCGCCGGCGAGCGCTTCGACCTGGTGCTGACCGACTGGTCGCGTGCCGACGACGCTGAACCTGCGGCACTCACGCTCTTGCAGGCGCTGCGCGCCGAGCGCCACACCATGCCCGTGGTGGTCTACCACGGCGAGTTCCGCCCCGAGCGCCGCGCTGCCGTGGCGGCGCGCTGCACGGCGGCCGGTGCGTTGGGCGAGGCCGTCGTGCCGACCGAGCTCATGCGGCTGGTGCACGAGGCAATGGCGGGTTGAGGTCAGACCGCCGTCAAGTGCTCATACAAGATCACCAACCCGATCCCGATCAACAGCACGCCCCCGATCGCCTCGGCCCAGCGGCCGGCAACCTTGCCGAGCAGGTGGCCGACCATCACGCCGATGGTCACCATGACGAAGGTGGCGAAACCGATGGCGGCGGCAACCGGCACGATGTTCACGTTCAGGAACGCCAGGCCCACGCCCACGGCCATGGCATCGATGCTGGTCGCAAAGCCCGTGATGGCCAGCAGCCAGAAGCCGTGCCGCGTGGGCTTCTCGATTTCCTCGGCGTCTGGCGCCTGCAGGGCCGCGAAGATCATGCGCGCGCCCAGCACCGTCAGCAGCGTGAACGCGATCCAGTGGTCCCAGTTCTCGACGTAGCCTGCAGCGGCGTAGCCCAGCGCCCATCCGATGACGGGCGTGATGGTCTCGATCACGCCGAAGATGGCGCCCGTGCGCAGTGCCTCGGACCATTTGGGTTTCTGCAAGGCCGTGCCCTTGCCGACGGCGGCGGCGAATGCGTCGGTGGACATGGCCAGGGCCAGCAGTGCGGTGGAGGCGAGGTTCATGGTGGAGCTCGTTCTAGGGTGTCGCGCCGACGCGCAAGAGCACGATAGCACTGCCGCGCGGGGGCACGGTCGCCCCGGCCTTGGTGCTGCTGCAGGAGAACATAGACACTGAACCAGGCCCGGCATCGGCAGACCACCGCCTGCAGCAGATACATTTCGAGTGGCCAGCGCCAGCTCAGCCGAGCCCTTCGATGGCCGCGGCCGACAGCGGACGTCAAGGCGCCTGAGCTCTGGGCCAATGTCGTGCGCTCACGGCGCTGCCGCCGAATCGGGAGTGCGCCATGTTGTTTGAACCCGCGCGTCACGAAGCGCTTCAGCACCTGCGATGGGACGAAGCCAAGGTGCGCGCCTGCATCGAGCGGATCACTGCCGACGCAGAATCCAGGTTCACGCCGCAGGGCTGGTGGCCGCCGCACCCGCATGACGTGGATCCCGGCGACGGGCCACGAACGCCCCTCACACCACTGTATTTCGGTGCCTGCGGCGTGGTATGGGCGTTGCACTATCTGCAAGACGTTGGCGCGGTACGGCTACAGCGCAACTACCGGGATGCCGCTTCGTTGGCCGAGCTGATGGCGCGCAACGACACATGGCTGGGCGAGCGAGCAGCCGCGTACGCCGGATCTTTCATGATGGGCGAACTCCCCATTCGCCTGCTCGAATTCGCTACACAGCAGCGGCCTGCGACCGCCAATCGACTGGCCGCGTTGATCGCGGGCAACATGGAGCACCCGGCTCGTGAACTGATGGGGGGCTCGCCCGGCTCTCTGCTCGCCGCACACTTCCTGCACCGACGCACCGGCGATGAACGCTGGGCGGAACTCTTTCGCGGCACCGCGGCCTTGCTGTGGTCGTAATTGTTGTGGTCCGAGGAGTTTTCCTGCCACTACTGGACCCAGGATCTGTATGGCAGCCAGTCCACCTACATCGATGCCGTCCACGGCTTTGTTGGCACGGCATTGCCGCTGATTCGCGGCCGGGCCTTGCTAGCCGAAGCGGACTGGGCCGCGTGGCAAGGGTGCATCGAGAACACCGTGTTGCGCACCGCGACCTGGGAGGGGGGGCAAGCCAACTGGCGCGCACGGCTCACTTCCTTGCCCGGAAAACCATTGCTCATGCAGTATTGCCACGGCGCTCCGGGATTTTTGATCTGCCTGGCCGACATGCCTGGCCATGCGCTGGATGACGTACTCATCGCAGCTGGAGATGCGGTCTGGGCGGCAGGTCCGCTGACGAAGGGCTCTAACCTGTGCCACGGCACAGGCGGCAATGGCTATGCTTTCCTGAAGCTCTATGCCAGAACGCGCGACGCGATATGGCTGCAGCGCGCGCGGGCCTTCGCTGTGCACGGAATCGCGCAGACAGAAGCGCTGACGCAGAAGTACGGCAAGATGCGTTACTCACTGTGGACCGGCGACCCTGGATTTGCCATCTTTCTCTGGGACTGCCTTCGCGGCCGTGCCGCATTTCCCACGCTGGATGTGTTCGATGGGCTCACTGCTGCGTGACCGTTGGCCGGCCGGCACCTGGCCGCCACCGAAGCATGCGGCCGCGCCATGCGCGTCGGCTATCGTCGGTGCCATGCCTTTTTCCATCTCGAACGCGCGCACGCACTGGGCGGCGCGCCTGCTTTTCTTCGCCGCCGGATTCCTGTTTGCTGCCTGGGGGGTGCACATCCCGACCGTCAAGGAGACCTATGGCCTGGGTGTGGGCGCCATCGGCGGGCTGGTGCTGGCGGCCGGCCTGGGCTCGGTGCTGGGGCTCACGCAGGCCGGTTGGCTGATCGCACACCATGGCGCGCGCCGTGTGGCCTGGTGGGGCGGCCTGCTGTCGGCCGTTGCGCTGGTGCTGCTGCTGCGCATGCCGCATCCCGTGTTGCTGTGGGCGCTGCTGGCAGTGTTCGGTGCCGCGATGGGGCTGCTGGACGTGGCGATGAACGCCGATGCCTCGGAGCTGGAGCGCCAGGCGGGCCGGCCGCTGATGAGCGCCTTCCACGGCATGTTCAGCCTGGGCGGCATGGTGGGTGCCGGGGTGGGCGGGCTCATGTTCACCCTGCAGGTCACGCCGAACCTGCAGCTCATGGGCGCGGCCGTGTTCTGCACCGCGCTGCTGGCCTGGAGCGTGCGGCAGATGCTGCCGCTGGCGCCGCAGGCCGCGGCAGAGGCAGTGGCGCATGGCCGCTTCATGCTGCCGCGTGGCCGGCTGGCGCTGGTGGGCCTGTTGGGCGCGCTGGGCTTCGTGGTCGAGGGCGCGATGTACGACTGGAGCGTGCTGTTCCTGCAGACCGAGCGCGCCGCGCCGCAGGAGCAGGCGGCGCTGGCCTATGCCAGCTTTTCGGCCGCGATGGCGGCCACGCGCTTCGTGGGCGACCGGCTGCGCGCGCGCTGGTCGTCCGTGGGCCTGCTGCGCGCGAGCGCCGGCCTGGCGGCGGCGGCGCTGACGCTGGTGCTGCTGTCGGACAGCGTGGTGCTGGCGCTCATCGGCTTCGCGCTCGTGGGCGTGGGGCTGGCCAACGTGGTGCCGGTGCTGTTCAGCGCGGCGGCCCAGGTGCCGGGCGTGTCGCCGGCGCACGGCATCTCGGCCGTGGCGGCCGTGGGCTACTGCGGCTTCATGGCCGGGCCGTCCATCATCGGCTTCGTGGCGCACGGCAGTTCGCTGACGGTGGCGCTGGCGGCGGTGGTGGGCTGTGCGCTGCTGCAGGGTGCGCTGGCGCTGCGCGCATTGCGCGATTGAGGGCACGCTCGTACAGCGCCACGGCCAGGCCGGCGCCGCAGATGCACACGATGCCCAGCACCGTGATCGCGTCCGGCAACTGGCCGAACACGGCCCAGCCCAGGGCCGCGGCGCTCAGGATCTGCAGATAGCTGTACGGCGCCAGCAGCGTGGCCGGCGTGCGCGCATAGGCGGCTGACTGCAGGCCGTGGCCGATGGCACCCGTGACGCCGGTGGACAGCAGCAGGGCCCATTGCCACGGCGTGAGGTTCGGCGTCTGCCAGAACCAGGGCAGGGCGCAGCTCAGCGCCACGGTGCCGATCAGGCCGCCGTAGTAGTTGGTGGTGAGCGGGTCGTCCTGGGCCAGCCGGCGCGTAGCGATCTGGAAGCAGGCGAAGGTCAGCGCCGTGAGCAGGCCCAGCAGCACGCCCACGGTGTCCAGCCCCGCACCGGGCCGCACCACCAACAGCATGCCGCCGAAGCCCAGCACCACGCCGCACCAGCGGTGCAGCCGGTGCGGCTCGCGCAGCAGCCAGGGCGCCAGCGCCATGAGCATGATGGGCGCCATGAAGTTCATAGCGGTGGCCTCGGCCAGCGGCACGCGCTTCAAGACCGAGAAGAACAGCAGCGTGGATGCGATCATCAGCACGCCGCGCAGCAGCTGGCCGCCGAGCGAGGTGGTGCGCAGCAGGCCGCGCCCGCGCCGCGGCAGCAGCACGGCGCTGGAGAGCAAGGTGTGCACGGCATAGCGCACCCAGGCCACCATGAGGATGGGCACGCCGGCCAGGGCCAGGTATTTGCCGGTGGCATCCAGGCCCGACAGCATCCACAGGCCCGCCACGTGCAGCACGATGCCGCTTCGGTTCATATATTCATCTCGATATGTCCATCGAATTTAGTATTCGTTTGGCGAACTGGTAAAAACCCTTAGAGTCTCGCCCCTGCAGACAACAAGAGAGCTAGGCGCCACGAGGTGGTGACCGGCTTGGCGAAGATGATCGAGTTAAGGGGAATCTCCCAAACGTACCAGGGTGCCACAGGCCCGGTACAGGCCTTGCGCGGCATCGACCTGAACGTGGCCGCGGGCCAGGTGTTCGGCATCATCGGCCGTAGCGGCGCGGGCAAGAGCTCGCTGGTCCGCGTGATCAACCTGCTGAACCGGCCCACGGCCGGGCAGGTGCTGGTCGATGGCCGCGACATGACCACGCTGGATGAGGCCGCGCTGCGCGTGGCGCGCCGCGACATCGGCATCGTGTTCCAGCATTTCAACCTGCTGAGTTCGCGCACCGTGTACGACAACGTGGCGCTGCCGCTGGAGATCGCGGGCCTGGACAAGGCCGCGATCAAGCAGCGCGTGGCGCCGCTGCTGGACCTGGTGGGCCTCTTGGCCCTGGCCCGGCGCTACCCGGCCGAGGTGAGCGGCGGGCAGAAGCAGCGCGTGGGCATCGCCCGGGCGCTGGCGAACCGGCCCAAGGTGCTGCTGTCCGACGAGGCCACGTCTGCCCTGGACCCGGAGACGACGCGCTCCATCCTGGGCCTCTTGCGCCAGATCAACAAGGACTTCGGCCTGACCATCGTGCTCATCACGCACCAGATGCAGGTCATCAAGCAGGTGGCCGAGCGCGTGGCTGTGATCGACGCGGGCCAGATCGTGGAGCAGGGCCGCGTGATCGATGTGTTCTCGAACCCCCAGCACGCCACCACGCGCAGCCTCATCGAGGAGATCGTGCCGCAGGAGCTGCCGGACTCCGTGCTGGCGCGGCTGCGCACGCTGATGGGCGCGAGCCCCGCGGGCGAAGGCCAGGGCCTGCGTCTCGCGTTCGCAGGCGATGGTGCAGACCAGCCGCTGTTGACCGAGTTGGTGCGCCGCTTCGGGCTGGACCTGTCCATCCTGCACGGACAGATCGACGAGGTGCAGGGCCAGCCCTTCGGCACGCTGGCCGTGTTCGCGCGCGGCGCGGCCGACCAGCTGCAGGCCGGCATCGCGCATCTGCGGCAGGCGGGTGTGAGCGTGCAGCCCCTGGCGCAAGGAGTGGCCCATGTTTGATTTCCTCGAGACCTTCAACGCGCCCTTGCGCGAGATGTTCGTCACCTCGCTGTGGGAGACGGTGGTGATGGTCGGCATCTCGGGCCTGGCCGGCGCGCTGATCGGCGTGCCGCTGGGCGTGTGGCTGCGGCTCACGGACCATGGCGGCGTGCGCCAGAACGCGCCCGTGAACCGCACCGTGGGCGGCATCGTGAACGCGGTGCGCTCCACGCCGTTCATCATCCTGCTGGTGGCCATCATTCCGTTCACGCGCTTCATCACGGGCTCGTCCATCGGCACGGCCGCGGCCGTGGTGCCGCTCACGATTGCGGCCGCGCCCTTCGTCGCGCGGCTGGTGGAAACCGCACTGCGCGAGGTGGACCACGGCCTCGTGGAAGCGGCCCAGGCCATGGGCGCCAGCACCTGGCAGATCGTCTGGAAGGTGCTGCTGCCCGAGGCATTGCCCGGCATCGTGGCCGCGCTGACCATCACGCTCGTGAGCCTGACCGGCTACTCGGCCATGGCCGGCGCCATCGGCGGCGGCGGGCTGGGCGACCTGGGCATCCGCTACGGCTACCAGCGCTTCCTGCCCGAGGTGATGGCGGCCGTGGTGCTGGTGCTCATCGTGTTCGTGCAGGTGCTGCAGAGCGCGGGCGACTGGCTGGTGCGGCGCATCCGGCACTGACTCTCTTTTTCTTCAGGGACTTTTCAACAATGCAAAAACGTACGTTCATCTCCACCCTCGCACTGGCGCTGTTGGCCTCCACCGCCGCGGTCGCGCAGGACAAGACGCTCAAGGTCGGCGTCACCGCCGGCCCGCACGCGCAGATCTTCGAGCAGGTCAAGCGCATCGCCGAGAAGGACGGCTTGAAGCTGCAGGTTGTCGAGTTCAGCGACTACATCCAGCCCAACGCCGCGCTGGCCGCCGGCGACCTGGACCTGAACAGCTACCAGCACAAGCCCTTCCTGGATCTGCAGGTGGCAGACCGCGGCTACAAGTTCGTGGCGGTAGGCAACACGGTCAACTTCCCGATCGGGCTGTATTCCAAGAAGGTCAAGGACCTGAAGGACCTGAAGGAGGGCGCACGCTTCGGCATCCCGAACGACCCGACCAACGGTGGCCGCGTGCTGCTGGTGCTGCAGGACAAGGGCCTCATCAAGCTCAAGCCCTCGGCCGGCCTGAAGGCCACGCCGCTGGACGTGATCGAGAACCCCAAGAAGCTGCGCTTCGTCGAGCTGGAGGCCGCGCAGCTCGCGCGGTCGCTGGACGACCTGGATGCGGCGGCCGTCAACACCAACTTCGCGCTGCCGGCCGGCCTGAACCCCGCCAAGGACGCGATCGCGCAGGAGAACGCCAAGTCGCCCTACGTGAACGTGCTGGTCGTGCGCGCGCAGGACCAGGACAAGCCCTGGGTCGCCAAGCTGGTCAAGGCTTACCACTCGGCAGAAGTGCGCAGCTTCATCCAGACGGAGTTCAAGGGCACGGTGGTGCCGGGCTTCTGAAGTTCGCGTAAGGTGCTGGCTCCCTGAACATTCGAAAGGCAGATTCCATGGCCCAGATCAAGATCGCTGTCATCGTCGGCAGCTTGCGCAAGGACTCGTTCAACAAGAAGCTGGCCGACGGCCTGGCCAAGCTGGCCCCGGCGGACTTCGCGTTCGAGCATGTGGAGATCGGCGACCTGCCGCTCTACAACCAGGACGACGACGCCAACCAGGCCGATAGCGTCAAGCGCATCAAAGCGCAGATCAAGGGCGCGACGGGTTTGCTGTTCGTGACGCCGGAGTACAACCGCTCGATCCCGGGCGTGCTGAAGAACGCCATCGACCACGCCTCGCGGCCCTATGGCCAAAGCGCGTTCGCGGGCAAGCCGGCCGGCGTGATCGGCGCCTCGGTCGGTGCCATCGGCACTGCGTTGGCGCAGCAGCATTTGCGCAATGTGCTGGCCTACCTGGATGTGCCCACGCTGGGCCAGCCAGAAGCCTTCATCCAGGCCAAGGATGGTCTGTTCGATGCCGACGGCAGCATCGGCGAGGCCAGCCGCAAGTTCCTGCAGGGCTGGGTGGACAAGTACGTGGCCTGGGTGCGGCTGAACGCCGCCGCCTGATCAGCCGCGCGGCCGGTCCTGTGGCCGCGCGAACCAGGGCCAGGCGTTCAGCAGCGCATACGCTGCCAGCGCCACGACCATGATCACGAGCAGCGTGGGCAGCCCGGCACCCATCTTCAGCGCCAGGTGACCGGCCACGTAGACGATGGCCAGCCGCGCCGCACCGGCGACCAGGCTCCAGCCCATGCGCCGCGCGCCCTGAGACGCGAAGTACAGCGACAAGCCCAACCCGAACAGGCCATACGCCGGCCCGACCGTGCGCAGGTACTGCGTGCCCACGCGGATGGCCTCGGCGTTTTGCGTGAACAGGCCCAGCCAGGCGGCCGGGAACAGCGCGGCGGCCAGGCCCACGATGGCCGTTGCGCCAGCCGCCATCAGCGCGCCTGTCCACGCGACGCGACGTGCACGCACCAGCTGCCCCGCGCCGGTGTTCATGCCCACCATGGCGACCATGGCCGCGCCGAAGCCGAACACGATGGGGATCTGCAGGTATTCGAGCCGGATGCCCAGGCCGAAACCGGCCAGCGCGGGGCTGCCCAGCGGGCTGACGAGCGCCGTGGCCGTCAGCACCGAGAGGTTCAAGGTGATGTTGTTGACGATGGCCGGCCCGCCCACGCCCAGGATGTCGCGGAACAGCGGCCAGCGCAGCGTGTGCTTGAAGTGCAGCTTGACGCCGCCCGAGCCGCGCAGCACGGCCGTCAACATCACCGCCGCGGCGGCGACGTAATACAGAACCAGCGCCAGCCCGGCACCCATGATGCCCAGCGCGGGCAGCGGGCCCCAGCCGAAGATCAGCAGCGGCGAGGCCACGAGCAGCAGCAGCACGCCGCCCGACAGCACCAGGGCCGGCAGCGCCATGTTGCCGCTGCCGCGCAGCACACTGGCCATGCCATTGGCCAGCCACAGGAACACGGCACCGATGAAGATCGCGTTGGAATAGGCCAGGGCCGCCTGCTGCACCGGAAAGCTGCCCGTCATTGCGCGGTAAAGCAACGGCCCGCCCACCAGGCCGCCGAGCATGCACAGCAGGCCGAAGCCCAGCGCGATCAGCAGCGCATGCAGGGCCAGCGCCTCGGCCTTGTCGCGGTCGCCCGCGCCGATGGCGCGCGCAATCGCCGACGAGATGCCGCCGCCCATGCCGCCGGCCGACATGGTCTGCATCAGCATGACGAGCGGGAACACCAGCGCGGCGCCGGCCAGCGCGTCCACGCCGAGCAAGCCGACGAAGTAGCTTTCCAGGAAGTTGGCGGCGGCCTGGGAGAGCATCACGATGAGGTTGGGTGCGGCGAGCAACAACAGCGTGGGCAACACCGGGCCGTGCAGCAGGCGGGCGGAGCGGGCCTGGGCTGCGGCTGCCGCCTTGCTGCCAGGAGCGGTGGCGGAGGGCAGGGCGCTCATGTCGTGGACTCCGTGTTGCGCAGCAGTGCAGCGCGGGCGCTGGACAGGATCTCGTCCGAAATCGCATCGCCCTTGGTGGCGCGCGACAGCAGCAGCGCGCCGACCAGCAGCGCCAGGTCGGCCAGGGCCTGCTGCTCGGGATTCGGCGTGGTGTCGGGTTGCACGGCGGCCAGTCGCGCGGCCATGCCCTTCACCCCCGCCAGGTAGGCCGGCCGCACCGGCGCCTGCGGCTCGGCACGCGCCACATCGCCGGCGAGGGCGGCAGCGGCGCAGCTGCTGCCGGGCCGGTCGCGCGTGGCGGGCGCCAGGTAGCCCTCCACATAGGCACGGCGGCGCGCGGCGGCATCGGGCAGCTCGGCGAAACGCCGGTTCCAGCGCTCGCCCGAGCTTTCGAAGGCCTTGCTGCAGGCCACGGCGGCCAGGCCTTCCTTGGACGAGAAGTGGCCGTAGAAGCCGCCGTGCGTGAGGCCGGCCGCGGCCATGACCTCGGCCACGCTGACGCCGGCCAGGCCCTTCTCGCGGAACAGCCTGGCCGAAGCCTTCTCGATGGCGATGCGGTTCTGGTCGGTCTGCTGCTGGGATACGCGCGGCATGGCGGCTCTCTCCTGCGTCTGATAAATGATGAGCATCATAGATGGGATTGCAAAATAAATGTTGTCCATCATCTTTGAAGTGCTGCAGTCACTTCAGTGCGGCTTTACAGAACTTCACCGCGCGGATGTCGGCCACAGCGATCGCCGGCCGTTGAATGCAGGTCTCGTCATCCCCTTGTGGAGGTTCTGTATGAAGCGTCTGTCCTGTGCTGCCGTTCTGGCTTGCGTCGCATTGAGCGGCTGTGTCGTGGCGCCCGTGGGGCATGGCTACTACGGGCGCCGCCCGGTGGTGGTGGCTCCGGCCGTCGTGGGGCCGCCGCCGGTGGTGGTCGTGCGGCCCGGCTACGGGCGCGGCTATGACCGCTACGAGCGTCGCGACCACGAAGACGGCCGCGGCCGCGGCTGGCGTCGCGAGGATTGAACGCGCCGCGGAACTAAAACCGGCCGCCGTCCTCCATCGCAGCACAATACGCGGCGCCGCCCATCCGGGTGACGCCAAACAAGAAGTGCCGCTTGGAAAGGGTGGGAATGCTGTTGCGAATGTTGGACCAGTCACCGCGCAAGGTGCTGGCCTTAGTCAGTCTGGCCTGTGTGGCGTTGTTGGGTTTCGGGCTGTACCTGCAGCACGTGGTGGGCCTGGAGCCTTGTCCGATGTGCATCGTGCAGCGTTATGCCATGGTGCTGATCGCGATCGTGGCCGGCGTCACGGCGCTGCTCCGCAGCCGGGGCGCGTTGGTGGGTGGCGCAGTGCTGACACTGGCCCTGGCAGGCTTCGGCGCGTTCGTGGCGGCGCGCCAGAGCTGGCTGCAGTGGTATCCGCCTGAAGTGGCGTCGTGCGGGCGCGATTTCTACGGAATGATCGAGACCTTTCCGCTGCAGCGCGCGATCCCCATGATCTTCCGTGGTGGCGGCGATTGCGCGGCCATCGATTGGACCTTCCTCGGTGGCTCAATCGCAAACTGGTCATTCCTGTGTTTCATGGGCATTGCTGCCGTTGCGCTGGCACTGGTAGCGCGGCGCTTTGCACACCGTTGAGCACAGCGCGGTACACAACTGTCGGCGTCCGCCTACAAGCGTTCGTGCCCTAGCCTGACCGTGTGACCGGATGTCGGCGGAGTACCGTCGCGCATTGCACACACTCGGGAGTTCTCGTCCATGTCGATTGCGACGCTGCCCGCCGCCAAGGCGCCGCTGATTGGGGCCGACGCCATGACTGATTCGCCACCGCCAGCCCTGCACGAGGCGGCGCGCTACGCAGTGCTGCGGCGCATGGGCTCGGCGATCCGGCACCAGATCGCGGGGTCGCTGCAACCGGTCAGCATGCTGGCCTCGCTGCTGGAGCGCCGCATGCAGGCGCCAACGCCCAACGTCGAGGCCTTGCGCAAGAACGCCACCGAGATGAGCGGCCTGTCGCGCTCGGCCAGCAGCGAGTGCGTGGCCTTGATGAGCTGGGTGGCCCCGCACGATGGCGAACTCGTCGCGGTGGGCGAGGGTGTCGAGGACTGCTTGCACTTGCTGGCCACCGAGTTGTCGTTCCGTGGCTTCTCCGTCGTCAATGCCGCCGCAGGACAGGACGCACTGGTCGGCCGCCTCACGTTGCGCACGCTGCTGCCGGCCGCCCTCATGGCACTGACCGACAACGCTCCTGGTGCTGCGCAGGTGGAGGTTGCCGTGCAGACCTCGCCCGATGCGGTGACGGTGTCGCTGACGCTGACCCCGATCGAGCGAGACGAGCCGCCAGGCCGCGCCAAGGCGTATCGGAGATTGACCTGGCAGGACTTGGAAGCGCTTGCCGAGGATGAGGGCGTGGTGTTGCGTCGCAGCGACCAGGGCGTGGACCTGGTGCTGGCGCTGCAGCAGCGGCCGTCATCGGAAAAAGAGGCAGGGGTGCGGTGGAGCTGAGCCCGCACGCGTGTGTCGCGCGTCAACAAAAAAGGGCTCTTGCGAGCCCTTTTGTTTTGGTTCCCGGCGCGATCAGTCGATGAGCTTGTTCTTGAGCGCGTAGTAGGTCAGATCGCTGTTGGAGCTCAGGTTGAGCTTCTCCATGAGCCGTGTGCGGTAGGTGCTGACGGTCTTCACGCTCAACGACAAGGTCTTGGCGATATCGCCCGCTGTCTCGCCCTTGGCCAGCTTCAGGAACACCTGGAACTCGCGCTCGGACAACTGCTCGTGAGGGGCTTCATCGCCCTTGCGATTGATCTGCTGCGCCAGCAATTCAGCGACCGCTGGTGTGATGTAGCGCCGGCCCATGGCCACGGTGCGGATCGCGTTGACGATCTCCATCGGATCGCATTCCTTGTTCAGGTAGCCGCTGGCGCCCTGGCGGATCAAGTTCATCGCGTAATGTTCTTCCGGGTAGCCCGAAAGGATCAGGATGCCCAGGTCGGGTGCCTTCGCGCGAATCATGGCCAGCACGTCGATGCCGGTCTGCCCAGGCATGGACAGGTCCATCAACAACACATCCATCTCGGTGTTGCGCACCAGGTCGATGGCTTCGCGGCCACTTGCCGCTTCACCGACGACACGCAGATCCACATGATCCGAAAAGAACTGCCGCAGCCCGGACCGCACGATGGCATGGTCATCCACAATCCCGATTTTGATCATCTGGCTCTTTCCGTGAAGAGTGTTGTTGCTATCGGCTGAGTTGTACCGGCGGGTGCATTTCGCGTCTGTAGGACAGAAGCGTGATTTCCGCGGCGCAGGCGCCCAGGTACAGGGCGCGCGAGGTGTTTGGCGACGGCGCCGACACTCCAACCTGTCGATCTGCTTGGTGCGGGTACGGGCCGCACCGCCGTCAGCAATCGACTGTAGGTGTGCAGGGTGACAGCGCGACGACATGGCCCTGCATTCAGGGCCGAAGCACGTGACTTATTCACGATCATTTGATCCGTCGCAAGCGCTCAGCCCAAAGCCCGCGCGCGTCGCCCCGCCACGGGATAGGACGGGTCGGAATAACCGGGTGTGGACGGATGGCCGATGGGCACCAGGCTGTCGATGAGTGCCTCGTCTTCCCTCGTGAGTTGCGCGTCGATGGCGGGCAGGTAGTCCTTCCACTGCGCCAGGGTGCGTGGGCCGGCGATGACCGACGATACGGTGCCGCTGCCCAGCACCCATGCGGTGGCAAATTGCGCCAGCGTGATGCCACGCGCCAGCGCATGCGCCTGCAGTTGCTGCGCGATGCGCAGGGATTCTTCGCGGAACTCGGTTTCCAGCACGCGGCGGTCGCCACGGCCGACGCGGGTGTCCGCTGCCGGTGCAACGCCCGGAGCGTACTTGCCGGACAGCACGCCTCGCGCGATCGGGCTGTAGGGCACGACGCCGATTCCATGGTGGTGGCAGGCCGGCAATACCTCGACCTCCGGCATGCGGTTGAGCAGGTTGTAGTAAGGCTGGCACACGACCGGGCCGGGCATGTGGAGCCGCGCTGCCATGTGCACCGTTTCGGCAATGCGCCAGCCTCGAAAGTTGGAGATGCCCCAGTAGCGGATCTTGCCGGCGCGCAGCATGGCGTCCAGCGCGCGCAGCGGCTCTTCCAGGTCGAGGCCGTCGAAGTCGCGGTGCAGGTAGTAGATGTCGATGTAGTCGGTCTGCAGCCGCCTCAGGCTGTTCTCCACCTCCGCCAGCATCCAGCTGCGCGCGTAGTGGCTGTGGTTGACGCGATCCGACATCTTGTTGCCCACCTTGGTCGCCAGCACCCAGTCATGCCGTGTGGCGGGCAGGATCCGGCCCAGCATCTCCTCGGAGGCGCCCTGGGTGTAGACGTCGGCCGTGTCGATGAAATTCACGCCATGGGCATGGGAATGGGCCACGATGTCGGCTGCTTCTGGCTGCTCGGTCTGGTCGCCGAACATCATGGTGCCCAGGCACAGCGAAGAAACTTTCAGCGGGCTCTTGCCGAGGTTGCGGTACTGCATGGGGGTCTCGGCGCTCGCAACGCCTGCGTGTGGAAGAACCGCCCATCGTAGCCCGTTTGCCGCCGGCCGCCATCGGGCCGGCGATCGACCAAACGCCAACACCGCCCGACGTAAGCGTCAGGGCGGTGCAAATCTATCAAGTGAAGGAGGGTGGCGCGCCGGGCGCCGCCAGCTCAACGCGCCAGGAGGGCGTCGAGTTCCTTGCAAGAGGGTGCGCAGACGGCCTGCGACTTGCCCACCACCTTGCGGGTGCCCAGCTGCGATCGCAGGCGGTGCTTGCCGCACAGGAAGCACGACATCGTGGAGCCGCCCATCGAAGTACCAGCAGTGAAGGGCGAACCGGAGACCTTGGACTTGTAACGTAGCCCATCGGCCAATATTGCGGTTTTTGCTTCAGCTTTGGCCATTGGCAGAACTCTCCCTGGGTGATTGCATTGCGCGCTGGATGACGGCCCTGGCTTGTTGCTCGGCCGCCATGGATGCATCCAATGGCGAACGGCACAGGCCAGCGACCTCGTAATGCGTATTTTCGTACAACTCGGCCGCCGCCGGATGCGCACTCAGCAATGCCCCCAACGCATCGCCCGGCTTCGCTGCCGAAAGCGCCTGCGACAAGTGCGATACGACGTTCGCATACTGGGCGGGATCGACACGGACAGCGCTGCCTTCCAAGCGGTCGAGCAAAGCTGCCAGAACGCGCAAGGGCACCAAGTCCGTGTGCTGTGAGGAGGATTGCAGAGTGTTCATGTCTCTGGAGATGAGGGAGGAGGCTGCAAATTGCAAGCACCGCCCCATCCGCAAAGAGAAAGGCCCCGCACAGATGCGAGGCCTTTGCTTGTCTTTGGCTCCTCAACCTGGGCTCGAACCAGGGACCTACGGATTAACAGTCCGGCGCTCTACCAACTGAGCTATTGAGGAACGGTAGCCCATGATTATAGCCAGCTTTTTGGCCTTTTCGGGAGGCGCGCTTGTCGCCGCGCAAAAAAATGGATCAGCGCGTGGCGGCCTGCGGCGTCATGCCGGGCGGCGGCCCTTTGTGACCCAGCGCGAAACCGAGTTGCACGACGCCTGCGGCCAGGCCAAGCGCCGCACCGGTCTGCCACGCCAGGGTGTAGTTGCCCAGCAGGTCATAGACCAGCCCACCGCCGAACGCACCAAGGAAGCTGCCGACCTGGTGGCTGCAGAAGGCCACACCGGCCAACATGGCCTGCCAGCGCAGGCCGAACGTATCTGCGATCCAGCCCGACACCAACGGTGCCACGCCCAGCCACAGAAAGCCCATGACCGAAGCGAACACCAGCGTGCTCTCCACCGTGGGCAGGGTGCGGAAGTACCAGACCAACACCAGCGAGCGCACGAGGTAGATCATGCCCAGCAGCGCCTGCTTCGGCCAACGCCCGCCGGCCCAGCCGAAGAACAGGCTGCCCAGCACGTTGAAGCCGCCGATCAGGCCCAGCGCCTGCGCGCTCAGCATCGGATCCATGCCACACAGGTCGAGGTAGGAGGGCAGGTGCGTGGTGAGGAACACCAGCTGCATGCCACAGACGAAATACGCCAGCGCCATGACCACGAAGGGGTGGTGCCGCAGCGCCACACCTAGGGCTTGGCGCGCGTTCTGCTGCACGGCGCCAGCCAGCGGCACAGAAGCAGGAATGCGGTCGGCCCGGCCGGCGAACCAGGCGGCCGGCAGCATGGCCAGAGCCAGCACCACGAAGGCCGCCACGCCCATGCGCCAACCGTGTGCCTGGCTGACCACCTGGCCCAGCGGTGCAGCGACCAGCGCGCCCAGCGAGCCGGCGGCCGACACCAGGCCCAGGACCATGCTGCGGTGCGTGGCGGGCACGGCGCGCGCGGCCACCGCCATGGCCAGTGCGCTGCCGGTACAGGCCATGGCCGCGCCGATGGCGATGCCCGCGCCCAGCAACACGCCCAGCAAGCCCTGGGCGCAGGCCAGCAGCACCAGCCCGCAGAGGTAGAGCACCGACCCGCCCAGCAGCAGCGGGCGGAAGCCCACACGCACAGCCAGTGCGCCGGCGAACGGTTGCAGCAGACCCCAGGCCAGGTTTTGCACCGAGATGGCGATCGTGAAGTCCGACACCGAGATGCCGATGTCGCGCGTGAGCGGCGGCATGAACAGGCCGAGGCTCTGGCGCAGGCCCATGGCCATGCTCAGCATGAGCGAGGCGCCGATCAGGATCGGCAGGGCGGGGCGCAGGGCGGTCCAACGGGACATCGCTTGTTACTCGGTAGTGGGCGCAGCCAGCATAGCCCTGCGAATGCGCGCAGGCCTGTCGCCTGCGCGGCCCGTCAGAACGGCGCGGCGTGCTCGAAGCGCATCGGCGCCCCATGCACCGGATGCGCCAGCGCCAGGGCACAGGCATGCAGCAGCAGACGCGGCGCGCGCTGCTGCACGGCTTCGCCCGCATACAGCGCATCGCCCAGGATGGCATGGCCCTGCGCCGCCAGATGCAGACGCAACTGGTGCGAGCGGCCGGTGATGGGCTCCAGCGCAAGCCGGCTGCAGTCGGCATCGGCGTGCAACAGGCGCCAGCGCGTGCGGCTGGGCTTGCCTTTGACCGGATCGACGATGGACAGCGGCCGGCGTGGCCAGTCCAGGCGGATCGGCAAGTCGATCAGGCCCCAGCCGTCGCTGGATGCAGGCAAGGCCCAGCAGCCATGGACCACGGCTTCATAGCGCTTGGCGATCTGGCGCGATTCGAAGGCCATCGACAGGGCGCGCTGGGCAGCCGGGCCGCGCGCCATCAGCATCAGGCCCGAGGTGGCCATGTCGAGGCGGTGCACGATCAGCGCGTCGGGGTAGACCTGCTGCACGCGCGTGGACAGGGCGTCCTGCTTGTCCGGCCCGCGCCCCGGCACGGCCAGCAGGCCGGCCGGCTTGTCCAGCACCAGCAGCGCCGCGTCGGCGTGCAGCACGCGCAGGTCCTGCATCAGCCGGGGCTGCTGTCCTGGATCAGGCGCTGTACGGTCGCGCACAGTTCCTCGACATCGTTGGGCTTGTGGATCAGCGCGCGCGCACCTTCGGCCATGGCCTCTTCCTCGATGTCGGCCGTGACGTAGCCCGACGCCAGCGCCACGGGCAGGTCCGGCCGGATGCGGCGCGCCTCGCGCACCAGGTCGACGCCGCAGTAGCCGGGCATGTTGTAGTCGGTGACCAGCAGGTCGTAGGCCTGCGGGTGCTCCTGCAGCGCGGCGGCGGCGGCATGGGGATCGGAGAAACCGCTGACGCGAAAGCCGCGCCGCGTCAGCAGGCGGTCCACGAGAAACACCAGCGCCTGGTCGTCGTCCACGTACATGACGTGCTGCCCCTGGCCCTGGATGGTGGCGGCGGGTGGCGCCGGCTCGCTCGGCGGCGGTGCGGTTTCCGCCTGCGCCAGCGGAAAGTACAGCTTGAACACGCTGCCCTGGCCCGGCGCGCTGTGCACGTCCACGGCCCCGGCGTGGCTGCGCATCACGCCGTGCACCACGGCCAGGCCCAGCCCCGTGCCCTGGCCGACTTCCTTGGTCGTGAAAAAGGGTTCGAAGATGCGCTCCTGCGTGGCCTGGTCCATGCCCTTGCCGCTGTCGCGCACGGCCAGCGTCACGTAGTGGTTGTCCGCCAGGCCCAGGCGCGCGCACTGGGCCGCGCTCAGCTGCTCGTTCTCCAGTTCGATGCAGACCGAGCCGCGCAGCTCCCCGATGGACTGGATGGCGTTCGTGCACAGGTTCAGCACGGCCTGCTCGACCTGCGTGCGGTTGGCCAGCACGGGCGCGATGCCGGGGTGCACGTTGAGCTGCAGGTCCACGGCCGGCGGCAGCGTCACGCGCAGCAGGCGCTCGGTCTCGACCACCACCTCGGCCAGGTCCAGCGAAGTGCGCTTGGGCGCCTCGTTGCGGCTGAAGGTGAGGATCTGGCGCACGAGGTCGCGTGCGCGGCGGCCGGCCTTGTCGATCTCGCGCAGGCTCTCTTGCGCCGCGGCGTTCAGGCCGGCGTCCTCGCGCGCCAGCTCCACATTGCCCAGGATGGCATGCAGGATGTTGTTGAAGTCGTGCGCGATGCCGCCGGCCATCGTGCCCACGGCCTGCATCTTCTGCGACTCGCGCAGCTGGGCCTCCAGCGCGTTGCGCTGCGCGTCGGCGCGCTTGCGGCTGGTCAGGTCGCGGGCGAACAGCGTGGTGGTGTCGCCGAAGGCCACGCTGATCTCCACCGGCACGACCTTGCCGCCGGCAGAGACGGCCGTCATCTCGCCGAGCAGCGCCTGCGTGGAGATCTGGTGCATGGACTCCAGGGCCTCGGCCGCATCGGGAAAGAAGCGCTCAAGCGGGCTGCCCAGCGCCTCGGCCGGCGGGCATTGCAGCAGCGCGGCGGCGGTCGGGTTGAAGACGGTGATGCGCTGTTCGCGGTCCACGCACAGGATGGCGTCCAACGATGAATTGATGATGGCCTCGAGCCGGCTTTCGCTGTTGCGCAGCTGCTCGTTGCGCTGCTGCAGCTCGGCGCCGCTTTGGAGCAGCGCGCGCCGCTCCGTCAGCAGCGGCCCCTGGTCGATCACGGCGCAGATGTAGTGCGTGATTTCCTGCGCGTTGTCCAGCCGCGCGATGTGCAGGTCGCCCGTGATGAAGCCCTGCTCGCCGATGGCGAACACCACTTCCTTGGCCTCGCTGTGGCCCTGTTCGCGCGCCTGCCGGAAGGCCGCGCGCACCGTTGCCTCGCTGCCCGCGCTGACGAAAGGCATCAGGAAGTTCAGCGGCCGGTCGCGCTCGGTGGGCTGGAACGAGCGCTGGGCCATGGAGTTGCTCTGCACGACCAGGTCGTGCTCGTCGATCACCATCAGGGCCAGCGGCACGCTGGAGAACAGCGTCTCGAAGCGTTCGGACGCCGCCTCGGCCATGGACTGGCTGTAGCGCAGGACCTTGTTCTGGCTCTCCAGCTCGGCCTGGTAGTTGCGCAGGTCGCGGATCAGCTGGGGTAGCTGGTAGCCCTCGATGGCCGTGTCCGCCACGGGCGGTGGCGGCGGCGGCACATTGGGGCGGCGGCGTGCGGGCATCACGGGCGCATCCCCCGCCTGGCGCGCAGGGTCAGGCCTGGGCGTAGTCCACCACCGGCACGCAGCTGCAGAACAGGTTGCGGTCGCCGTACACGTTGTCGATGCGCGCCACGGGCGGCCAGTACTTGGCACGCCGCAGTGCCGGCAACGCGAACGCGCCGAGTTCGCGCGGGTAGGGGCGCGTCCACTCGGGCTGCAGCAAACGGGCCGCCGTGTGCGGCGCGTGCTTCAAGGGGTTGTCGTCCTGTGGCCATGTACCGTTCTCGATCTGCGCAATCTCAGCGCGAATCGCCATCATCGCATCGATGAAACGGTCCAGCTCATCCAGCGTCTCGCTTTCGGTGGGCTCCACCATCAGCGTGCCGGCAACCGGGAAGCTCAGCGTGGGCGCATGGAAGCCGTAGTCGATCAGCCGCTTGGCCACGTCCTCTGCCGTGACGCCGCTGGTCTTGGCGATGCCGCGCAGATCCAGGATGCACTCATGCGCCACATGGCCGTTGGCACTGGCGTACAGCGTGGGAAAGTGGTCCTTGAGCCGCGCGCTGATGTAGTTGGCCGAGAGGATGGCCGTCTCGGTCGCCTGCGTCAGACCGTCGGCGCCCATCATGCGGCAGTACATCCAGCTGATCGGCAGCACCGCTGCGTTGCCCAGCGGAGCCGCCGAGACCGCGCCCACGCCGCCATGGTCCAGCCCTGCCGTGTCGTGGCCCGGCAGGTAGGGCACGAGGTCTTCGACCACGCAGACCGGTCCCACGCCGGGCCCGCCGCCGCCGTGCGGAATGCAGAAGGTCTTGTGCAGGTTCAGGTGGCTCACATCACCACCGAACTCACCCGGCGCGGCCACGCCGACCAGCGCGTTCATGTTGGCGCCGTCCACGTAGACGCGGCCACCGTGCCGGTGCACCAGCGCGCACAAGTCCTTGACCTGGGTCTCGAACACGCCGTGCGTGCTGGGGTAGGTGATCATCACGCAGGCCAGCTTGTCGGCATGCTGTTCGCACTTGGCCGCCAGGTCGGCCATGTCCACATTGCCCTGGGCATCGCAGGCCGTCACGACCACGCGCAGGCCCACCATCTGCGCGCTGGCCGGGTTGGTGCCGTGCGCGGAAGACGGGATCAGGCACACATCGCGCTGCGCGTCGCCGCGCGCCTTGTGCCAGGCGCGGATGGCCAGCAGGCCCGCGTACTCGCCCTGCGAGCCGGCATTGGGTTGCAGGCTGATGCCGGCATAGCCCGTGGCCTGGCTGAGCCAGTCGCACAGCTGGCGCTCCAGCGTCGCATAGCCCTGCAACTGGTCGCGTGGCGCGAACGGGTGGATGTGCGCAAACCCGGGCCAGGTGATGGGGATCATCTCGCTGGTGGCGTTGAGCTTCATCGTGCAGCTGCCCAGCGGGATCATGCTGCGGTCCAGCGCCAGGTCCTTGTCCGACAGCGCGCGGATGTAGCGCAGCATCGAGGTCTCGCTTCGGTGCGTATTGAAGACCGGGTGCTCCATGAACACACTGCTGCGCCGCAGGGCGGCCGGGATGCGCGTGTCGGCATCCTCGAACGCGGCGAAAGCCGGCACCGCCGCAGCGTCGCCCGCGAACCAGGTCCACAGCGAGACCACGTCCTCGCGGGTCGTCGTCTCGTCCAGCGCGACCGACAGGCAGCCCTCGGCAATGGCCCGCAGGTTGGCATGGCCACGCTGGGCCCGGTCCAGGATGGCGTTGGTCGCATCACCGGTGCGCACGGTCAGCGTGTCGAAGCCGGTGGCGCTGGTGATCTCCAAGCCCATCTGCGCCAGGCCGCGCGCCAGGATGGCAGACAGCCTCGCCGTGCGCTCGGCGATGCGGCGCAGGCCATCGGGGCCGTGGTAGACGGCATACATGCTGGCAATGACGGCGGGCAGCACCTGGGCCGTGCAGATGTTGGACGTGGCCTTCTCGCGCCGGATGTGCTGCTCGCGTGTCTGCAGCGCAAGCCGGTACGCCGGCTGACCTTCGGCATCGATGCTGACGCCGACCAGGCGCCCGGGCAGCGAGCGCTTGAACGCATCGCGGCAGGCCATGTAAGCCGCATGCGGGCCGCCGTTGCCCATGGGCATGCCGAAGCGCTGCGTGGTGCCGACCACGATGTCGGCGTCCCATTCGCCAGGCGGCGTGAGCAGGGTCAGCGCCAGCAGATCGGCGGCCACGCAGAAGGCCGCGTCCTTGGCGTGGGCCGTGGCCACCAGCGCGCGCAGGTCGTGCACCGTGCCGTCGGTTGCCGGGTATTGCGCTAGCACGCCGAAGCAGTCGCCGTCCTGCAGCAAGGCTGCGATGTCGCCGACCACGACCGCGATGCCCATCGGCTCGGCGCGCGTGCGCACCACCTCGATGGTCTGCGGATGGCAGTCGGCCGCCACCAGGAAGCGGTTGCTCTTGCTCCTGACGCTGCGCTTGGCCAGCGTCATCGCCTCGGCGGCGGCCGTGGCCTCGTCCAGCATGGAGGCGTTGGCGATCGCCATGCCGGTGAGGTCCGTGACCATGGTCTGGAAGTTGACCAGAGCCTCCATGCGGCCCTGGCTGATCTCGGCCTGGTAGGGCGTGTAGGCCGTGTACCAGGCCGGGTTCTCCAGGATGTTGCGCAGGATCACGCCGGGCGTCAGCGTGCCGTGGTAGCCCTGGCCGATGAAGCTCTTGAACACGCGGTTTTGCTCGGCGATGGCGCGCAGTTCGGCCAGCGCCGCGGCCTCGCTCACTGCAGGCGGCAACTGCATGGGCGTGCTGCGCGCGATGCTGCGCGGCACGATGCCCGCGACCAGCTCCTGGCGCGAGAAGGAGCCGACCGCAGCCAGCATGCGCGCTTCGTCATCGGGCGTGATGCCGATGTGGCGGGCGATGAATTCCGAGGGGTTTTCCAGCTCGGCAAGGGGCGTGGCGCGGGTCGGCATGGCGGGTCAGTTGTTCGCGGCGAAGGTGTTGTAGGCGGTCTCGTCGAGCAGCGCGTCGAGTTGCGAGGCATCGGACAGCTTGACCTTGAAGAACCAGCCCGCGCCCGTGGGGTCGGTGTTGGCCAGGGCCGGGTCAGCGCGCAGCGCTTCGTTGACCTCGGTCACTTCGCCGGCCACGGGCATGTAGACATCGGCCGCGGCCTTGACGGATTCGACGACGCCGGCCACGTCCTTCTGCGCCAGCGTCTTGCCGACTTCGGGCAGATCGACATAGACCACGTCGCCCAGCGCGTCTTGCGCGTGCACGGTGATGCCGACGGTGGCGATGTCGCCCTCGACCTTGAGCCATTCGTGGTCTTCGGTGTACTTGATCATGGTGTGTCCTCGGGTTGAGCGTGGTGGCGTGGATGGTTCAGCCGCGGTGGTAACGCGGCGGCAGGAAAGGCATGGGGCTCACCTCCATGGGCACGGCCTTGCCGCGCACCATGGCGTGCACGCGTGTGCCGGGTGAAGCAAACGCCGTGCGGACATAGGCCATGGCGATGGGCTTGTCCACGCTGGGGCCGAGCAGGCCACTCGTCACTTCGCCGATGGCCTGGCCGTCGGTGGATTGCACAGCCGTGTGCTCGCGCACGGGCACGCGCTCCAGTGCGATGAAGCCCACGCGCTTGCGTTCGATGGGCGTGGTGCCGGCCAGCTGGCCCAGCACCTTGTCGGCGCCCGGGAAGCCGCCCGCGCGCTCGCCGCCGGCGCGCCGCACCTTCTGCATGGCCCAGTTCAGGCCGGCTTCGACCGGGCTGGTGGTGGTGTCGATGTCGTTGCCGTACAGGCACAGGCCGGCTTCCAGCCGCAGCGAATTGCGTGCGCCCAGGCCGATCGGCTGGACCTCAGGCTGGGCCAGCAGCGCGCGGGCCAGGGCCTCGGCCCGGTTGGCGGGGACCGATATTTCAAAGCCGTCTTCGCCGGTGTAGCCGCTGCGGGTGATATAGAGCGGCGCGCCGTCCCAATCGAAGGCGCCACCGGTCATGAACACCAGCCGGGGCACGCCCGGCACCAGGCGCGCCAGGGCGTTGACGGCCTTGGGGCCCTGCAGGGCCAGCAGGCCGTGATCGGGCAGTGGCACCACGTTGCAGCGCGTGCCGATGCGGGCCTGGATGTGGGCGATGTCGGCCACCTTGCAGGCCCCATTGACGATCACGAACAGATGGTCGCCGCGGTTGACGAACATCAGGTCGTCCAGGATGCCGCCGGCATCGTCCAGCAGCAGGCCGTAGCGCTGCTTGTCCAGGCCCAGGCCTATCACGTCGACCGGGATCAGGCTTTCGAAGGCGGCCGCCGCTTCGGGGCCGCGCAGCTGCAGCTGGCCCATGTGCGAGACATCGAACAAGCCGGCCGATGCGCGCGTGTGCAGGTGCTCGGCCATGAGGCCGGCGGGGTACTGCACGGGCATGCTGTAGCCGGCGAAGGGCACCATGCGGGCGCCCAGTTCGATGTGCAGCGCGTGCAGCGGGGTGTGGAGCAAAGCGTCCGTGGACATGGCGGATTCCTCGAGGCAGATACACGGCATGGCGCACGCGCACCATGGGCTGCCTCGCTGTCCGCTTTACCTGAGAGATTCGCCGCCTGCGCGGTTTGCCCCTTCGGTGGATCCACACGGGGTGGACCTCTCTCCAGTGAGGAAGGTCGAACGACCTGGGTCAGTCCTTTTGCCTGAGCGTTTGGACGGCTGGGTCCTGCGCCTTCGGCGGCCCTTGCAAGAAGGGCTCTCTCCTGACCGGGCGCATTCTACTGAGCTTGCTTGCGCGCCAGGCGTGCCGCAAAAGAAAAGGGCGCCTTGCGGCGCCCTGGTGGGCATCACATGCCCGAGTAGTTCGGCCCGCCGCCGCCCTCTGGCGTGACCCAGACGATGTTCTGCGTCGGGTCCTTGATGTCGCAGGTCTTGCAGTGCACGCAGTTCTGCGCATTGATCTGCAGCCGGTCCTGGTTGTTCTCGGTCTTCACGAACTCGTACACGCCGGCTGGGCAATAGCGCGACTCGGGGCCGGCATATTTGGCCAGGTTGATGTTCACCGGCACGCTGGCGTCCTTGAGCGTCAGGTGCGCCGGCTGGTGCTCGTTGTGGTTGGTGTTGCTGATGAACACGCTGGACAGCCGGTCGAACGTCAGCTTGCCATCGGGCTTGGGGTAGACGATGGGCTTGCAATCGGCAGCGGGCTTGAGGTAGGCGTGGTCGGGTTTGTCGCGCTTGAGCGTCCAGGGCACGTTGCCCTTGAGCACGAACTGCTCCACGCCGTTCATGATGGTCGCGACCGTTAGGCCCTTCTTGAACCAGGCCTTGAAGTTGCGCGCCTTGCGCAGCTCGGTGTAGAGCCAGCTCTTCTCGAAGGCCTCGGGGTAGCTGGCCAGTTCGTCGTGTTGGCGGCCGGCGGTCACGGCGGCGTAGGCGGCCTCGGCGGCCAGCATGCCGGTCTTGATCGCGGCATGGCTGCCCTTGATGCGGCTCACGTTCAGGTAGCCGGCCTCGCAGCCCACCAGCGCGCCGCCCGGGAACACGGTCTTGGGCAGCGACTGCAGGCCGCCGGCCGTGATCGCGCGGGCGCCGTAGCCCAGGCGCTTGCCGGGCTTGATGCCATTGGCTTCGTCGCCCTCCAGGTACCAGCGGATGTTGGGGTGCGTCTTCCAGCGCTGGAATTCTTCGAACGGGCTGAGGTAGGGGTTGCTGTAGTCCAGCCCGGTGATGAAGCCCAAGGTGACCTTGTTGTCCTCCATGTGGTAGAGGAAGGCGCCGCCATAGGTGTTGGCGTCCATGGGCCAGCCAGCCGTGTGCAGAACGAAGCCAGGCACGTGGCGCTTGGGGTCGATCTCCCAGACTTCCTTGACGCCCAAACCGTAGGTCTGCGGGTCGCGCCCGGCATCGAGCTTGAAGCGGGAGATGAGCTGGCGGCCCAGGTGGCCGCGCGCGCCTTCTGCGAACACCGTGTACTTGCCGTGCAGCTCCATGCCGATCTGGAACTCGTCGGTCGGCTCGCCGTCCTTGCCCACGCCCAGGTTGCCCGTGGCCACGCCCTTGACGGAGCCGTCGTCGTTGTAGAGCACCTCGGCGGCCGCGAAGCCGGGGAAGATCTCCACGCCCAGGTTCTCGGCCTGCTGCGCCAGCCACCGCGTGACATTGCCCAGGCTCACGATGTAGTTGCCGTGGTTCTGGAAGCACTGGGGCAGCAGGAAGGCCGGCGTGCGCACGCTGGCCTTTTCGCCCAGGAACACCATGGCGTCGTCGGTCACGGGCTGGTTCAGCGGGGCGCCGTCGGCCTTCCAGTTGGGCAGCAGCTCGGTCAGCGCGCGCGGGTCCATGATCGCGCCCGACAGGATGTGGGCCCCGGGCTCGGAGCCCTTTTCCAGGACCACGACAGAAACGTCCGTGCCCTTCTCGGCGGACAGCTGCTTGAGCCGGATGGCGGTGGCCAGGCCTGCAGGGCCGCCGCCGACCACGACCACGTCGTACTCCATGGCCTCGCGGGGACCGTACTGGGCCAGGATTTCTTCGTTCGTCATGTAGGGTGTCTCGATCTGTTGGTTGGCGCAAAAACGCCGGATTTTATTCGCGGCCCCACGTCTTCACAGGAGACGCCTAGGCGACACAATGGTTCGCTTGTCGATGTCCACCACAAGAGGTTCTTCCATGGCTTACAGCATCGATCTTTCCGGCCGGGTGGCGCTGGTCACGGGGGCGTCCAGCGGGCTGGGCGCGCAGTTCGCACGTGTCCTGGCGCGGGCCGGTGCTGCAGTGGTGCTGGCCAGCCGGCGCGTGGAGCGGCTCAAGGAGTTGCGCGCGCACATCGACGGCGAGGGTGGCGACGCCCATGTGGTCGAGCTGGACGTGACCGACCCGCATTCGATCCGCGCCGCCGTGGCACGGGCGGAGACCGAGGTGGGCTCCATCGACATCCTGGTCAACAACTCGGGCGTGGGTGCATCCCACAAGCTGGTCGACGTGACGCCCGAGGACTACGACGACATCATGAACACGAATGCGCGAGGCGCGTTCTTCATGGCCCAGGAGGTGGCCAAGCGCATGATCGCGCGCTCCAGCGGCGTGGCGCCGGGCAGCTTCACGGGTGGGCGCATCATCAACGTGGCGTCCATGCTGGGCCTGAAGGTCATGCCGCGTGTCGGCGTCTATGCGATGAGCAAGGCCACCGTGGTGCACATGACGCGCGCGATGGCGCTGGAGTGGGGCAAGCATGGCATCAACGTGAACGCCCTGTGCCCGGGCTACATCGACACCGAGATGAACCACGATCAGTGGTCCACGGATGCGGGGCGCAAGCGCATCGAGATGCTGCCGCGCAAGCGTGTGGGCAAGCCCGAGGACCTGGACGCGCTGATCGTCATGCTGGCCAGCGACCAGAGCCATTTCGTGAACGGCGCGGTGATCGCGGCGGACGACGGCTTTGCCGCCTGACGGCTACTTCTGCTTCGGCACGCGCCCCATCAAATAGAACTCGGCGTTCGGCTGCATGCCGGTGAAGCTGGCCATGCGGTTGGACAGCCCGAAGAACGCCGTGATGGCGCCGATGTCCCAGGCGTCCTCATCGGTGAAACCGTGCGCGGCCAGCGCGGCGAAATCCGCATCGTCGATCTCGTGCGAGCGTTCGCAAACCTTCATCGCAAAGTCCAGCATGGCGCGCTGGCGCGGCGTGATATCGGCCTTGCGCCAGTTCACCGCCACCTGGTCGGCCACCAGCGGCTTTTTCTCGTAGATGCGCAGGAGCGCACCGTGTGCCACCACGCAGTACAGGCACTGGTTGGCCGCGCTGGTGGTGGTGACGATCATCTCGCGGTCGCCCTTGGTCAAGGGGCTGCTGCGGCCCACGCTCTCCGGGTCCATCAGCGCATCGTGGTAGGCGAAGAACGCGCGCCACTCCGCTGGTCGGCGGGCCAGCGCCAGGAACACATTGGGCACGAAGCCGGCCTTCTCCTGCACTTCGAGGATCTTGGTGCGCAGGTCGTCGGGTAGCGTGTTGAGGTCGGGCAGGGGGTAGCGATCGGTCATTGGGTGTCTCCATTCCGGGCAGGGTCGCGATGCGCTCTTGTACCACCGGCGCCTACGAGAGGCGTGCCGTCAGCCTGGCAGTGGCAGTGGCGGCGGCGGGCTGGAGGAGGCCTGCTCCAGCACGGCCAGGTCGCTTTCGTCCTTGAGCTCGACGCCGGTCAGTCCGCGGCGCAGCGCCTCGCGCAGCAGCCAGGCCAGCTTGAAGGCTGCGGCGTCATAGGCCAGGCCCTGCGGCCGCACGTTGGAGATGCAGTTGCGCTGCGCGTCGTGGCGCCCGCGCGCGGGGCCGTGCGTGAGGTAGATGCCCAGGCTGTCGGGCGACGACAGGCCGGGCCGCTCGCCGATCAGCATGGCGGCCATGCGCGCGCCGAGCGCCTCGCCCACCTCGTCGGCCAGGGCCACACGCGCCTGCGCGGCGATCACCACGGGCGCGATGCGCAGGCTGGCCGGCAACTGCGTGCGCAGCGCGGCCAGCAGCGGCACGGCGTGGCGCGCCACGGCCAGCGAAGAGAGGCCATCGCCGATCACCAGGCAGAGGTCGCAGCCGGCTGCGGCTTCGGCGCGCAGCTGCTGCGCGTGCTCGGGGTCGAGCTGGCGGCCCAGGTCGGGCCGGCGCAGGTAAGTGCCGCGGTCGGCCGCCTGGCTGCGCACCGTGCGCGTGGCCCAGCCGGCGGCCTGCAGTTCTGCGGCCAGCGCGTCGGTGTCCAGCGCGGCATGGATCGCGTCGCGCGCCATCGCATGCGCCCAGCCGAAGCGCAGCGTCTCGTCGGTCGGCATGCCCTGGCCGGCGCGGCCCAGGGCCAGGCGCGCGGGCGTGGCGGCGCGCCATTCCTGCCATGCGTCGGCTGTGATGCCGGTGGGCGGGGCCGTCATGCCGTGCCTCCCAAGGCGGGCAGCCCGCCCATTCCTTGCAGCAGGCCGTTGGCGGCCGGCGGCGCCAGCCGGCCCGCGCTGTCGGTGATCTGCATGCGCTGCAGCCAGGCCTCGAACTCGGGCGCGCGCTTCAGGCCCAGCGTCTCGCGCAGGAACAGCGCGTCGTGGAACGAGGTGCTCTGGTAGTTCAGCATCACGTCGTCGGCGCCCGGCACCCCGATCTGGAAGCTCAGGCCGGCCGTGGCCAGCAGCACCATCAGCGTGTCCATGTCGTCCTGGTCGGCCTCGGCGTGGTTGGTGTAGCAGATGTCGCAGCCCAGCGGCAGGCCCATCAGCTTGCCGCAGAAATGGTCTTCCAGGCCGGCGCGGATGATCTGCTTGCCGTCGAACAAATACTCCGGCCCGATGAAGCCGACCACGGTGTTGACCAGCAGCGGCCGGTAGCGCCGCGCCAGTGCATAGGCGCGCGCCTCGCAGGTCTGCTGGTCCACGCCGTGGTGCGCGTTGGCCGACAGCGCGCTGCCCTGGCCGGTCTCGAAGTACATGACGTTGTCGCCCAGCGTGCCGCGGCCCAGCGCACGCGCGGCGGCGCAGGCCTCGTCCAGCAGCTCGGGCGTGACGCCGAAGGACAGGTTGGCCCTCTCGGTGCCGGCGATGGACTGGAACACCAGGTCCACCGGCGCGCCGGCCTCCATGAGCCGCAGCGTGTTGGTCACATGCGTGAGCACGCAGGCCTGCGTGGGGATCTGGAAGCGCTGGATCACCTCGTCCAGGAGGCGCAGCAGCCGGTCGAGCACGGGCAGGCTGTCGGACGCCGGGTTCAGCCCGATCACCGCATCGCCTGCGCCGTACAGCAGCCCGTCCAGCGTGGAGGCGGCCACGCCGCGCAGGTCGTCGGTCGGGTGGTTGGGCTGCAGCCGCACGGCCATGTGGCCGGGCAGGCCGATGGTGTTGCGAAAGCGCGTGACGACCTGGCACTTGCGGGCCACGGCGATCAGGTCCTGGTTGCGCATGAGCTTGGAGACGGCGGCCACCATTTCGGGCGTGAGGCCGGGCGCCAGCGCCGTGAGCGCGGCCGTGTTTGCAGCATCGGACAGCAGCCAGTTGCGCAGGTCGCCCACCGTGAGGTGCGCCACGGGCGCAAACGCGGCGGCATCGTGCGTGTCGACGATCAGCCGCGTGATGTTGTCGTCTTCGTAGGGCACCAATGCTTCGATGAGGAACTGCGTGAGCGGCGTGTCGGCCAGCACATGGCGCGCGGCCATGCGCTGCTGCGACGTGGCGGCGCCGATGCCGGCCAGGTAGTCGCCCGAGCGCGCCGGGCTGGCGCAGGCCATGACCTGGCGCAGGTCGTCGAAGGCGAAGACCTGGGTGGCGATGGTGGTGCGGTAGCGCATGGCAAAGACCTGTGGGCAGGGTCAGTGGGTTCCCGACAACATAGCATCGTGCGCGGCGGCTGCACGCTGGCTGGCCGTGAGCCTGAAATAGCCGTAGGCCAAAGCCATCAACGCCAGGAACAGCAGCGACAGCATGGTGTTGAACCACACCATGGCGCCCAGGCAGACCAGGCCCAGCCCCAGCGCAATGGCCGGGAACACGGGGTAGAACGGCGCGACGTACGGGCGGTGCAGGCCGGGCTCGCTGCAGCGCAGCTTGAACAGCGCGGCCATGGAGATCAGGTACATCACGATGGCGCCCAGCACGGCCATGGTCACGATGTTGGCTGTCAGCGTCTGGCCGCCGAAGGTGATCCACTCGTCGCTGAAGATGGCGGCCACGCCGATCACGCCGCCGGCCACCAGCGCACGGTGCGGCGTGTCGAAGCGCGGGCTCAGCGCCGCGAAGTAGGCCGGCAGGTAGCCGGCGCGCGCCAGCGCGAAGATCTGGCGCGAGTAGCCCATGATGATGCCGTGGAAGGACGCGATCAGCCCGAACAGACCGATCCACACCATCATGTGCAGCCAGCCGCTGTTGGCGCCCACCACCACCTTCATGGCCTGCGGCAGCGGGTCGTTGATGTTGGCCAAAGTCCGCCAGTCGCCCACGCCGCCGGCGAAGACCATCACGCCGAAGGCCAGCACCACCAGTGTGACGATGCCCGTGGTGTAAGCCAGCGGGATGGTGCGGTGCGGCT
This sequence comes from Pseudorhodoferax sp. Leaf267, assembly GCF_001422405.1. Taxonomy (GTDB): domain Bacteria; phylum Pseudomonadota; class Gammaproteobacteria; order Burkholderiales; family Burkholderiaceae_C; genus Pseudorhodoferax. Next base: position 386,102 of record NZ_LMMV01000021.1, on the reverse strand, counting down.
CGCGTGCCTCCTCGGCCGCCATGGCCGCGCCCTCGATGGCCAGGAAGAACCAGATCGCGAACGGGATGGACGCGAAGATGCCGGAGATCGCCTTGCCGTCCAGCACGTCGCCACCGGCCCAGCCGTGGGCCACGAAGTTGGCCATGGACCAGCCCGGCGAGACCACGCCCATGAACACCACCAGCTCGAAGATGGCCAGCAGCGTGACGAACAGCTCGAAGGTGGCGGCGATGCTGACGCCCACCCAGTTCAGCGCGATGAAGATCACGTAGGCGCCCAGCGCCAGCATCTTCGGGTCGATGCCCGGGAACTGCACGTTGAGGTAGGCGCCGATGGCCAGCGAGATGGCCGGCGGCGCGAACACGAACTCCACCAGTGTGGCGAAACCGGCGATGAAGCCGCCCGTCGGCCCGAAGGCGCGGCGCGCATAGGCGAAGGGGCCGCCGGCATGCGGAATGGCGGTGGACAGCTCGGTGAAGCTGAAGATGAAGGTCGTGTACATAGCCGCCACCAGCACGGTGGCGACCAGGAAGCCCAGCGTGCCGGCGGTGTTCCAGCCGTAGCTCCAGCCGAAGTATTCGCCCGAGATCACGAGCCCCACGGCGATGCCCCAGAGCTGCAGCGGCCCCAGGACTTTCTTGAGATGGCCGGTGGCCGGGACGGATGCAGCAGCAGCGGTGGGGATGGCACTCATGGCAGCAGGGCTCGGGCAGAGCGTGGAGGAGGAATGTGTCAATTGCAGCAGCGCAGCCGCGGCGCCGCTATCCGGTTTCGGAAAATCTGGCGCCCGGGCGTTCGTGCGGGGCGCGTACCGATGGTGTGGCACTGCTTTTGCGTATACCTTCGCACTGCCTTCCGGAGGGCCCCCAGTGCAGACGATCACCGCCGACCACGCTGCCGTCTACCAGGCGCGCCGCAGCACCGATGTGGACGAACACGCCACCCACATCTCGTCCTGGCGCCAGGAGTACGACCAGCTTTCGTGCGGCCATTTCACCGGCTTGGTGCGCGAGCTGTGGCTGGGCCATCCGCGGCTGCAGGTGTTTCACGAATTCACGGGCCAGCAGACCGCCCAGCGCTGCCGCCCCTGGCCGGGTTCGATCTGGTTCGGCATTCCCGATGGCATCAGCGAAGGGGCCTTGCATTTCTCCGGCCGGCTGCAGGGTGCCGACCGGCCGCGCACCATGATGGTGGCGCGGGCCGACGCCGGCTTCGTGCTGCGCACGCCGAAGCGCTTCGGCATCTACGGCGTGGTGCTGGATGAGGCCTGGCTGGCCGCGCAGTGCGAGGCGCTGGGCCGCGGCCCGCTGGTGCCGCAGGGCGTGGAGGTCTGCGCCACGGCCTTGCCGCCGCACCGCCACGTGGCGCTGTGCCAGACCATCGAGTCCATGCTGTCGCTGGGCGCGGGCGACGAGGCCCACCAGCACTGGGGCCGGCGCGCGCTGCAGATGTTGGGCGCGCAGCTGCTGCAGCTGATGGCCGATTGCCACGACGAGAACCAGCCGCAGGCCGCCAAGGCCGCGGCGCAGCGGCGGCTGGCCCTGGTGATGGCGGCGCGCGACATGGCCATCGACCCGTTCAACCACGCCATGTCGGTCGATGACCTGTGCCAGCGGCTGCACCTGACGCCGCGCACGCTGCACAACCATTTTTTGGCGACCGTGGGCACGGCGCCAGCCGACTTTTTGCGCACGGTGCGGCTCAACGCCTGCCGGCGCGAGCTGCGCCAGGCCGGCCCCGGCCCGGTACATGTGCAGGACGTGGCGGCGCAATGGGGCTTCTTCCACATGGGCCGCTTCTCGCAGGCCTACAAGGCGCTGTTCGACGAACTGCCGTCGCAGACGCTGCGCCAGTCGCAGCTGGCGGCGTTCAGCGCGTGACCAGCCGGTGCACCAGATCGGCGTTCGAGCTGGCGCCGTACTTGCGGATCAGCCGGGCGCGGTAGATCTCCACCGTGCGGTGGCTGATGGCCAGCGCGCGGCCGATCTCCTTGGACGTGAGGCCCTGCATCACGTGGGCCGCCACCTCGCGTTCGCGTGGCGTCAGTTCCATCTTCACGGCACGGCGCGCGCTCAGGTCCTCGAAGCTCCAGATGCCGGCCTCGTGCGGCGCCTGGCGGTCGAAGGCGCGCCCCGTCACATGGCACCAGAAAGTCTCGCCCTTGAAGCGCCCATCGACGCGCTGCATGATGCGTTCGTCGGCATAGAAACCCTTGGCGTTCATGATGGGCGTGATGCGCAGGCCGGTGCGCTCGTATTCGTCCGCGCTGGGGTAGAGCACGCGGAAGGACTGGCCGACCAGCTGGTCGCGCGTGGCGCCGAACATCTCGCACAGATGCTGGTTGCAGTCCACAATCGCCCGCTGGCGCGACAGCACCAGACCGATGGGCGCCAGGTCGAAGGCCATGCGGTAGTCGACTTCCATCGGGACTTCCCTTTACGAAAAACTACGTACTCGGCTACGTAGTATCGTTGCCGGCACCGACAGCAAAGGAGTACCTCGTGAACAAAATCTATCCTTCCGCCGATGCGGCGTTGAAGGGCATCGTCAAGGACGGCCAGCTCATGGCCGTGGGCGGCTTCGGCCTGTGCGGCATCCCCGAGGCGCTGATCGAGGCGCTGAAGGATTCCGGTGTCAAGGACCTGACCGTCATCTCCAACAACGCGGGTGTCGACGGCTTCGGCCTGGGCAAGCTGCTGGAGACGCGCCAGATCAAGAAGATGATCGCCAGCTACGTGGGCGAGAACAAGGAATTCGAGCGCCAGTACCTGGCCGGCGAACTGGAGCTGGAGTTCACGCCCCAGGGCACGCTGGCCGAGAAACTGCGCGCCGGTGGCGCCGGCATCCCGGCCTTCTTCACCAAGACCGGTGTGGGCACCCAGGTGGCCGAGGGCAAGGAGCTGCGCGAGTTCGACGGCGAGACCTATGTGATGGAGCGCTCGCTGGTGCCCGAGGTCGCGCTGGTCAAGGCCTACATCGCCGACAAGTCGGGCAACCTGCAGTTCCGCCGCACGGCGCGAAACTTCAACCCCGCTGCGGCCATGGCCGGCAAGATCTGCGTGGTCGAGGTCGAGAAGATCGTCGAGACCGGCGACATCGACCCGGACCACGTGCACCTGCCGGGCATCTACGTGCACCGCATCGTTCTGAACGCCACGCCCGAAAAGCGCATCGAGAAGCGCACGCTGCGCGCCGCCGCGCCGGTGGATGTGGCCGCTGCCAAGGTCGAGGCGCAGGCCGTGATCGCGCAGGCCGCCGCCGTCGACGAAGTCCCCGTGCCCAAGGTGCCGGTCAACAAACAAGCAGGAGTCTGAACATGCCCTGGACCCAAGACCAGATGGCCGCACGTGCGGCGCAAGAGCTGGAAGACGGCTTCTACGTGAACCTGGGCATCGGCATCCCGACCCTGGTGGCCAACCACACCGGCGACAAGGAGGTCTGGCTGCAGAGCGAGAACGGCATGCTGGGCATCGGCCCGTTCCCGACCGAAGAAGAGGTCGATGCCGACCTCATCAACGCCGGCAAGCAGACCGTGACGACGCTGCCCGGCAGCTCGATCTTCGGCAGCCACGACAGCTTCGCGATGATCCGTGGCGGCAAGATCAATTTGTCCATCCTCGGGGCCATGCAGGTCAGCGCCGAAGGCGACCTGGCCAACTGGATGATCCCCGGCAAGATGGTCAAGGGCATGGGCGGCGCGATGGACCTCGTGGCCGGCGTCAAGCGCGTGATCGTGCTCATGGAACACGTGGCCAAGAAGAAGGACGGCACGGAAGACCTCAAGATCCTGCCCAAGTGCACGCTGCCGCTGACGGGCGTGGCCGTGGTCGACCGCATCATCACCGACCTGGCCGTGCTGGACGTGACTCCCCAGGGCCTGAAGGTCGTGGAGATGGCGCCTGGCGTGACGCGCGAGGTGCTGCAGTCCAAGACGGGCGTCGAGCTCATCTGAGGGGGTAAGCCGTGAGCGGCTTCGCCGCCGCCATCGCGGCCTTCGCGCCCCGATTGCCACTGGCCGTGGCCTACAGCGGTGGCGCCGATTCCACGGCTCTGCTGCGCGCCTGCGCGGCGCGCTGGCCCGGCCAGGTGCACGCGGTCCATGTGCACCACGGCCTGCAGGCGGCGGCCGACGATTTCGAATCCCATTGCCGTAGCGTGTGTGCTGCGCTGGGTGTGCCGTTGGTGGTCGCCCATGTGCAGGCGCGCCATGCCAGTGGCCAGAGCCCCGAGGATGCTGCGCGCCGCGCGCGCTATGCCGCGATTGCCGAAGTGGCCGCGCGCGATTGGGCGCAGGGCGGCCCGCGCGACGTGGCGCTGGCCCAGCACGCCGATGATCAGGTCGAGACGATGCTGCTGGCGCTCAGCCGCGGCGCTGGCCTGCCGGGGCTGGCCGCCATGCCGGCGCAGTGGGAGCGCGACGGGCTGCGCTACCACCGGCCGCTGCTGGCCGTGCCGGGGCCGGACCTGCGTGCCTGGCTGGCGGAGCAGGGCGTCACCTGGATCGAAGACCCGACCAATGCCGACGCGGCCTTCACGCGCAACCGCATCCGCGCGCAACTGCTGCCCACGCTGGCGCGGGCCTTCCCGTCGTTCCGCGCCACCTTCGCGCGCAGTGCCGGCCATGCCGCACAAGGGCAGGCGCTTTTACGCGAACTGGCCGAGACGGACTTGCACGCGTTGGGCGTGCCACCGACCATTGCCGGCCTGCGCGCACTGTCCCGCGCGCGCCGCGCCAACGTGCTGCGGCATTGGCTCGTGAGCGTGCACGCCACGGCGCCCAGCACGGCGCAGCTGGACGAGTTGCTGGACCAGCTGGAGGCCTGCCGCACGCGCGGGCACGACATCCGGCTCAAGGTCGGCGCGCGCTTCGTGCGGCGCCGTGGCGATGTGCTCGATTGCTACAATCCCGCGCTTTCCGATTCAACCTAGGCGCACGCGTCACCCGGGCTTTCACCCAGTGTCAGAGGGGGCCGCGCCATCCATTCCATGGCATTGATCGTTCACAAATACGGCGGCACGTCGATGGGCTCGACCGAGCGCATCCGCAACGTCGCCAAGCGCGTCGCCAAGTGGGCCCGCGCCGGCCATCAGATGGTCGTGGTGCCCAGCGCCATGAGCGGCGAGACCAACCGCCTGCTGGGCCTGGCCAAAGAGCTGGCGCCTTCGCGTGCGGCCGACGCCTACCACCGCGAGCTCGACATGCTGGCCGCCACCGGCGAGCAGGCCTCGTCGGCACTTCTGGCGATTGCGCTGCAGGCCGAGGGCATGGAGTCGGTCAGCTACGCGGGCTGGCAGGTGCCGATCCGCACCAACAGCGCCTACACCAAGGCCCGCATCGAATCCATCGACGACCAGCGCGTGCGCGCCGACCTGGACACCGGCCGCGTCGTGATCGTGACGGGCTTCCAGGGCATCGACGAGCAAGGCCACATCACCACGCTGGGCCGTGGCGGCAGCGACACCTCGGCCGTGGCCGTGGCGGCCGCGCTCAAGGCGCAGGAATGCCTGATCTACACCGACGTGGACGGCGTCTACACCACCGACCCGCGCGTGGTGCCCGAGGCGCGCCGCCTGCAGACCGTGAGCTTCGAGGAGATGCTGGAGATGGCCTCCATGGGCTCCAAGGTGCTGCAGATCCGCTCGGTGGAATTCGCCGGCAAATACAAGGTGCCGCTGCGCGTGCTGTCCAGCTTCACGCCCTGGGACATCGACCTGGACGAAGAGTCCAAGTCCGGCACCCTGATCACATTCGAGGAAGACGAGCAAATGGAACAAGCCATCGTGTCGGGCATCGCGTTCAACCGCGACGAAGCCAAGATTTCCGTCCTGGGCGTGCCGGACACCCCGGGCATCGCGTACCAGATCCTGGGCGCGGTCGCCGACGCCAACATCGAGGTCGACGTCATCATCCAGAACGTGAGCAAGGACGGCAAGACCGACTTCAGCTTCACGGTGCACCGCAACGACTACGCCAAGACGCTGGACCTGCTCAAGGAGAAGGTCCTGCCCAAGCTCGGTGCGCAGGAAGTGGTGGGCGACGCGCGCATCTGCAAGGTCAGCATCGTGGGCATCGGCATGCGCAGCCATGTGGGGATCGCCAGCAAGATGTTCCGCTGCCTGAGCGAAGAGGGCATCAACATCCAGATGATCTCCACCAGCGAGATCAAGACCTCGGTCGTGATCGACGAGAAGTACATGGAACTGGCCGTACGCGCACTGCACCGCGCCTTCGATCTGGACCAGCCCGCCGCCGCCTGAAAACGGCCGATATCTCGTGGCATAATCGCCAGCTTTCCAGGAAACGTGACCGAGTGGCCGAAGGTGCTCCCCTGCTAAGGGAGTATGGGGTGTAGAGCCTCATCGAGGGTTCGAATCCCTCCGTTTCCGCCAGGACGCAAAGCCCCAAGTGGTTCATTCACTTGGGGCTTTTTCGTTGCCGCGCGCTATCTGTCAATGCACCGTGCAGACCATGCACGGATCGAACGAACGCACGATGTGCTGCACCGAGACCGGGGTCTGCTCCCCATCCTGCACGGGCGCGTTCTCCAAAGCCATCTCCAGCGCGCCGGGCGTGCCGGCCGCGTCGCGCGGCGAGAAGTTCCAGCTCGTGGGCGCGACGATCTGGTAGTTGGCGATGCGGCCGCCGCGCACCACGATCCAGTGGCCCAGCGCGCCGCGCGCGGCTTCCGACAGGCCGATGCCCTGGCCTTCGTCCGGCAGCACGGCGCTGTCGCAGTAGGGCTCGCCGGCCTTCAGTTGCTGCAGCCACGATTCCATCATCGGCAGCACGCGGGCCAGTTCCAGCGCCCGCGCCAGCACGCGCGTGAAGACTGTGCCGCCATGGCGCGCCACCACGTCCAGCACCAGCGGGTGCTGCGATGCCAGCTGCCGTGCGATGGCGCCGGTCTCCACCACCTCGCCGGCCAGCCGGGGCGCCTTGTTCCAGGTGTAGGCCGCTGGCTTGTCCACGTCCGGGCGGGTCTGGCCTTGCCACGGATGGCGCGGCGCGCCGCTGTCGTCCAGCCAGGCGTGGGTGGCGTCTTCGGTGATCGAGCGCGTGTCTGGTGCGCTCAGGGCCCCGCCCGCGCGCCACACGCCGGCCGCCAGCGCATGGCCGCCGCCGGGCTGGGCGTAGGCGCCGTAGCTCAGGTAGCGGCCCGGGCCGGTGCCCAGCCGTTCCAGCTCCAGGTCGCGCGCGATGGTGAGGAACAGGCGCAGGTCGCCGCGCTGCGAGTCCTGCGTGTGCCAGGCCCACAGCGCGCCTTCGCTGTCCAGCGCCGCCACGTCCTCGAGCGCCGCGCCAAACATCTGCTGCTCCAGGAAGCGGCGGAACGCGCGCACGCGGGCCAGCAGGCGCACGCGTTCGGCCGCGTCCACCGCGCGCGTGCTGCCGCCCGGCTCGATGCTTTGCGTGTGCGGCCACTTGCCGGCCAGCGTGCCGAGCAGCGTGAACCAGCGCTGGCGCGCGGCAATCGCCTGGCGCGTGTGCTCGCCGGTCTGTGGGTCGAAGCGGCGCTGGGCCTCGGAATGCCAGGGGCGGCTGGCGTAGACCGGCCGCATGAAGTCCGGCATGAAAAACAGATAGAAGTGCGTGAGGTGGTCAGCCAGGTTCTCGGTGGCCAGGATGAGGTTGGTCACATGCTGGCCGTTGGGCGGCGGTGCGATGCCGGCCAAGTCGGCCAGCGCACGGGCCGCCGCCACCGATTGCGACACCGAGCAGATGCCGCAGATGCGCGGCACATAGACCAGCGCGTCGTGCGGCGCCTTGCCGCTCAGGATCTGCTCGAAACCGCGGTACATGGTGGCGTTGACACGGGCCGAGCGCACGCGGCCGTCGGCGATGTCGAGTGCAACCTCCAGGTCGCCCTCGACGCGGTTGAAGGGGCCGACGAGAAGGCGCGTCGTCATTTGAGCCGAGTCTTCCGCGCCGCCGGCGCCACCACCAGATGGTCTGCCACCGCATTGAGCTTGACCCGCTTGGGCGTGGCCGACTTGGACAGCGAGGCCAGTGCCACGAACCAGGCCTTGGGCATGTCGGTCGGCAGGCCGATGGGGATGCCGGCCAGCTTGGGCGTCTGGTGGAACACGTGGCCCGGCTCCTGGAAGCCCGGCTCGGTGCAGGCGATGCAGGCGTAGCCGCCGCGCGTGCACGAGCCTTCACCGTTCCACAGCCGCGTGTTGCAGTCCGCATGCACCTGCGTGCCCTTGCAGCCCATGTGCTCCATCATGCAGCCCAGGTCGGACGGCTTCTCGGCGCTGGCCTTGAACTCGTAGTACTCGTTGCGCGTGCAGCCGTGGTGCACGAGCTGGTCGGCGTAGAAGCGCGGGCGGTGCAGGCTGTCGAGCGCACTGGCGTCGAAGCTTCCGGCCGCCAGCGCCATCAAGCTGTCGACCACCCAGTTCGGGTGCGTGGGGCAGCCCGCGATGTTGACCACGGGCAGGCCCGAGCGGCTGCGGAACTCGGCGCCCAGCAGGCCGCCGGGCCGGTCGTCCTCGTACTGCAGGCCGCAGGCATCGGTGGGGTTGTCGCCGCCGGCCGTCACGCCACCCCAGGCCGCGCAGCTGCCCACCGCCACCACGTTCTGCGCCACGGCGGCGAGCCGGCGCACCCAGTCGACCATGGGCAGGCCGGTGCCGGCCATCATGTGGAAGCGGCCCGTGCCATGCGGGCCGCGCAGCAGCGAGCCCTCGATGCACAAGGCGTCCAGCGCGCATTCACCGGCAAGGATGTCGTGCAGAAGTGCGGTCAGTTCGTGCCCGGTGCCCAGCGACAGCGCCGGGTGCCACAGCAGCTCGATGCCGGCGTCGCGGAACTGGCCGTGAAAGTCATTGGTGTCGGCGCACAGCAGCGACATGCTGCAACCACCGCAGCCGCCGGACTGCAGCCACAGCACCTTGAATGTCGGAGTCGGCATGGCGTTATCCCTCTAAACCGTAACGTTGCATCTTCGCGCGCAGGCCCACGCGCGACAGGCCCAGCTCCTTGGCCGCACGGGTCTTGTTCCAACGCTGGCGCAGCAGCGTTTCGCGCAGCACCATGGCCTCGATCGCGGCCAGGCGTTCGGCCAGCGTGCCGGCGTGCGGCAGCGCGTCCAGGCCGCCGGGCGCCGCGGCGCGCACCGTCTGGCCCTGCAGCACGCGTGGCGAGAAGGCGGTGGCCGGCACCTCGCCGCCATCGCTGAGCGCCACGGCGCGCGCGATTTCGTTGCGCAGCTCGCGGATGTTGCCAGGCCAGGGGTAGGCCAACAGGCAGGCCAGCGCCTCGCTCGACAGGCTGGCGCCAGGGCAACCCAGCTCGGTGCCGACCTCGCGCACCATGCGCTGCGCGATGGGGGCGATATCGCCGCTGCGCTCGCGCAGGGGCGGCATGGTCAGCACCACGCCGGCCAGCCGGTAGTACAGGTCTTCGCGGAACAGGCCGTCGCGTACGCGCTGCTCCAGGTCGCGGTGCGTGGCGGCGATCACGCGCACGTCCACCGGCACCGGGCGCGGCGCGCCCACGGGTCGCACCTCGCCCTCCTGCAGCACGCGCAGCAGCCGCACCTGGAGCGCGGCCGAGGTGTCGCCGATTTCGTCCAGGAACAGCGTGCCGCCATGGGCACGCTGGAACAGGCCGGGCCGGTCTTCATAGGCGCCCGTAAACGAGCCGCGCTTGTGGCCGAACAGCTCGGATTCAAGCAGCGAATCGGGGATGGCCGCGCAGTTCTCCACCGCGAACGGGCCTTCGGCGCGCGGGCTGGCGTAGTGGATGGCGCGCGCGATGAGTTCCTTGCCGCTGCCCGATTCGCCCAGCACCAGCACCGGCAGGTCGTAGCGCGCCACGCGCTCGGCCATGGCGCACACGGCGTTGAGCGGGCTGCCCGTGCCGCGTTCGATGCGCTCGAAGCCGAACACGCTGCGCGCCTGCGCGAGCTTGCTGGCCAGGCGCCGGCGCAGCACCGGCGTGGCGGTGCGCAGCTCCAGGTCGAGCTGGCCCATGCCGCGCTGTAGCGCCTGGGCCTCGGCCGCGTCGCGCACGGTCTGCAGCAGATGATGGGGCACCCAGGGCTTGAGCAGGTACTGGTGGATGCCGGCGTCGTTGATGCCGGCGATGATGTCCTGCGAATCGGTGTAGCCCGAGATCACGATGCGCACCGTGTCGGGCCAGCGTTCGCGCACTTCCTTGAGGAACAGCACGCCGGTCAACCCGGGCATGCGCTGGTCGCACAGGATCACGCTGACGGGCTGGCGCTCCAGGTGCACGCGGGCGGCGTCGGCGTCGCCCGCGGTGAGCACGATGAAGTCTTCGTCCAGCGTGCGGCGCAATGCGTCCTGCGAGCGCACCTCGTCGTCGACGACGAGGACGGTCGGGAGCTCGGGATCGTCGTGCATGAGGTCGAGGATTCCAGGAGCGCTGCGCCGCGTCAACAGATGCGCGGCAATTGCTCGCCGCTGAGCCAGTCCACCACGCGGCGGCCGCCGAAGCGCGTGTCCATCTGCACGAAGCCATGGGCGTCCTGCACCACGGTGCCGATGCGCGCCGCGGCACGCCCCAGCGGGTGCGCGTGCATCGCGGCCAGCACGGCCGCAGCCGCCTCGGGCGCGCAGATGGCCACCAGCTTGCCCTCGTTGGCCACGTACAGCGGGTCCAGGCCCAGCAACTCACAGGCCGCGTCCACCTGCGGCAGCACGGGGATGGCGGCCTCGTCGAGCAGCATGCCCACGCCCGACTGGCGCGCGATCTCGTTGAGCGTGGTGGCCAGGCCGCCGCGCGTGGGATCGCGCAGCACGCGCACGCCGCCGGGCGCGGCCTGCAGCATGGCGGCCACCAGGGTGTGCAGCGCGGCTGTGTCCGAGACGATGGTGGTCTCGAACTCCAGCGAGGCGCGCTTGGACAGCACGGCCACGCCGTGGTCGCCCACCGTGCCCGACAGCAGCAGCACGTCACCCGGCCGTGCATTGGCGCCGCCCGTGTCCACGCCGGGCGGCACCACGCCCAGGCCGGTGGTGGCGATGAACACGCCGTCGCCCTTGCCGCGCTCCACCACCTTGGTGTCGCCCGTGACGATGGGCACGCCGGCATCGCGCGCGGCCGCGGCCATGGAGCGCACGATGCGTTGCAGGTCGGCGAGCGGGAAGCCTTCTTCCAGGATGAAGCTGGCCGTGAGGTACAGCGGCGTGGCGCCCGACATCGCCAGGTCGTTGACCGTGCCGTGCACGCTCAGGCAACCCACGTCGCCGCCCGGGAAGAACAGCGGCGAGACCACGTGGCCGTCGGTCGCCAGCACCAGGCGCGCGCCGGGCGGCAAGGGGGGCGGCGTGAACACGGCGCCGTCGTTGCCTTGGGCCAGCCACTCGTTGTCGAACGCGGCGACGAACAGTTCGCGGATCAGCTGGGCCGCAGCGCGGCCACCGGCACCGTGGCCCATGTCGACCACGCCATGTTTGATGTCCAGCGGGCGGCTGTAGTCCTTCTTCGTGCTGCTCATACGACTTCCGCCACGACCGGGATGTCCTTGAAGCGCCCGTAGGAGTAATGCGCCGCGCAGGCCCCTTCGCTGGAGACCATGCACGAGCCCACCGGGTTCTCGGGCGTGCAGACGGTGCCGAAGATCTTGCAGTCCTGCGGCTTCTTCACGCCGCGCAGGATGGCGCCGCATTCGCAGGCCTTGTTGTCGGCGACCGACTTGTAGCCCAGGCCGAAGCGTTGCTCGGCGTCGAAGGCGGCGTAGCGAGGTTGCAGCCGCAGCGCGCTGGCCGGCACCTCGCCCAGGCCGCGCCATTCGAAGCTCTCGCGCAGCTCGAACACCTCGTCCATGAGCGCCTGCGCGTTGGCGTTGCCGCTGCGCGTGACGGCGCGCGTGAACTCGTTCTCCACCACGGCCCGCCCTTCGTTGACCTGGCGCACCAGCATCAGCACGGCCTGCATCACGTCCAGCGGCTCGAAGCCGGCGATGACGACAGGCTTGGCATAGGCCTGGGCAAAACCCTCGTAGGGTGCCGAGCCGATCACGATGCTCACGTGCGCGGGGCCGACGAAGCCGTCGATGGGCACGGTGCCGTACTGCCGCACCTCTGGCGATTGGAGGATGTGGGTGATGGCGGCCGGCGTCAGCACATGGCAGCACAGCACGCTGAAGTTGGAGAGGCCCTCGCGCGCCGCGTCGCGCACGACGAGTGCGGTCGGCGGCGTGGTGGTCTCGAAGCCGATCGCGAAGAACACCACCTCGCGCTGCGGGTTGGTGCGCGCAATCGCCAATGCGTCGGCCGCCGAATAGACCATGCGGATGTCGCCGCCGCGCGCCTTGGCCCGCACCAGCGACAGGCCGCCCGAGGCGGGCACGCGCATGGTGTCGCCATAGGTGCAGACGATGGCACCGTGCTCCAGCGCGAGCGCGATCGCCATGTCGATGCGGCCGATGGGTAGCACGCAGACCGGGCAGCCCGGGCCGTGCACCATGGTCACGTTGGCCGGCAGCAGGCCCACCACGCCGTAGCGGGAGATGGCATGCGTGTGGCCGCCGCAGAACTCCATGAAGCTGTAGCGCCGGCCGGGCAGGGCCTCCTGTGCCAACCGGTCGGCGATCTTGCGGGCGATGGCGCCGTCGCGGAACTCGTCGATGTACTTCATGGCTGTGCATGCGCCAGTTCGCCGAACAGGGCGAGCGTGCGTTCGGCCTCGGCCGGGTCGATCTGGCCGATGGCATGGCCGACATGCACGATCACATAGTCGCCCAGCTGCACGCCGTCCAGCAGCGCGATGGAAATGGTCTTGCGGATACCGCCCAGGACGACGATGGCCTGGTCGTCCGGTAGCAGCTCGGCGACCCGCGCGGGGATGGCTAGGCACATGAGGGGAGTCTTTCGATGCGAACGAAAGCGGGGGGTGTCAGGCGGCGCGCGGCCACCCAGGCCTGGCCCCAGGCCAGGCCGGCGTCGCCGCAGGCGTTGGCGATGGGGCGCAGCACGCGCAGGCCGGCGGCCTGCAGCCGGTGCGTCACGCCCTGGGTCAGCAAGGCATTGAGGAAGCAGCCACCGCCCAGGCAGACGGTGCGGCAGCCGGTGGCGTGTGCGGCATGCAGGGCCCAGCGGGCCAGGCCCTGGGCGAGCCGGTCGTGGAACCAGGCGGCGGCTTGGGGCACTTCGTCGGGCGGCGGCGCCCAGGCCAGCAGCTCGGCGAGCAGCGCTCGCAGGTCGAGCTGGTTGCGCTGTCCGCAACTGGCCTCGGCGTCGCGCAAGGGCAGGGCGCCGGTGTGCCGCGCGGCCGCCTGCTCCAGCGCGATGGCGGCCTCGGCTTCGGCCTGGCGCAGCGGGGCGATGCGCAGCGCCGCCGCCGCCGCATCGAACCAGCGGCCGGCGCTGCTGCTGGGCGGGCAGTTCAGGCCTTGGTCGAGCATGGCGCGCACGGTGCGGGCGGCGGTGGCGCCGGCCTGCGGTGCGAGCAAGGGCTCGATGGCGTCGCCGCGCCCCATGGCGTGCAGGGCCGCGGCCAGCGCGCGCCAGGGCGCGCGTGCGGCGGCATCACCACCGGGCAGGGCCAACGGCCACAGATGGCCCAGGCGTTCGAAGCGCGCACCCTCCACACGCAGCAGCTCGCCGCCCCAGGCGCCGCCGTCGTCGCCCAGGCCCACGCCGTCCAGCGCCAGGCCGATCACGGGCTCGTCCAATGCATGCTCGGCCAGCACGGCGGCGATGTGGGCGTGGTGGTGCTGCACGCCGATGGCGGGCACGCCCCATTGCGCGGCCAGGGCCTGCGCCAGCTGGGTGCTGTACAAATCCGGGTGCAGGTCGTGCGCGATGGCGTCGGGCCGCGCGCCGGCCACCAGCGCGTGCGCCGACTTCTCCAGCGCGCGGCAGGCGTCGGCGTCCTGCAGGTCGCCATGCAGAGCGGACCAGTGCAGGCCCGCGCCGTCGAGCCGGCAGGCGCGGTTCTTGAGCCAGGCCCCCAGGGCCAGCACGGTGGCCATGGTGTCAGCCGTGCGCGTGCGGATGTGCGTGACCATGGGCATGCGCATGCTGGTGGTCCATCACATGCACCAGCCAGTTCAGCCAGGCGTCCATGCCCTGGCCCGTGGTGGCCGAGAGCTGCAGTACGGCGATGTGCGGGTTCACCTGGCGTGCCGCCTCGATGCAGCGCTGGACATCGAACTGCACGTAGGGCAGCAGGTCCACCTTGTTCAGCACCATGAGCTCGGCCGCGGCGAACATGTCCGGGTATTTGAGCGGCTTGTCCTCGCCCTCGGTGACGGACAGGATGGCGACCTTGGCGGCCTCGCCCAGGTCCCACATCGCGGGGCAGACCAGGTTGCCCACGTTCTCGATGAACAGCAGGCTGTCGGGCTGGTCGTGCGCATGCGTGTGCAGCCGGGCGAAGGCGTCGGCCACCATGGGCGCGTCCAGGTGGCAGCCCTTGCCGGTGTTGACCTGGATGGCCGGCGCGCCGGTGGCGCGCACGCGGTCGGCGTCGAAGCTGGTCTGCTGGTCGCCCTCGATCACGGCCACGGGCAGGGCCGGGTTGCGCTTTTGCAGCGCCACGATGGTGGCGCACAGCAACGTGGTCTTGCCCGATCCGGGGCTGGAGACCAGGTTCAGCGCGGTGACGCCATGGGCCTCGAAGTGCGCGCGGTTGCGCTGGGCGATGCGGTTGTTGGCGCCCAGGATGTCGGTCTCCAGCCGGATGGCGCGCTCGGCGTTCATGCCGGGCACGGACACGCGCGCAGGGCCGGCGCCGTAGTGCAGGTCGCCGCTGGCGGCGTCCACCTGCGGGGCCGCGTGGGTGGGGGATGGGGAATCAGCGCAACCGCAGACGACGCACATCGTGTGTTCTCCTTGTTCTTGTCAATCTTCTACGAGCATTTCAACCACACGCAGCTCGGCGCCGCCCGTGGGCTGCACGCGGTAGTCGCCGCAGTGCGTGCAGGCGTCGCCGCGGCGGGCCAGTGGCGTGCTGCGCGCGCAGCCCATGCACCAGGCCTGGCCGGGCGGTTCGTCGAATTCGAAGCGCGCATCGGCCAGCCGCGTGCCGGGCGCAATTGCCTCCAGCGCGAACTGCAGCGCGCGCAGCTCCACGCCGGCCAGCGCGCCCACCTCCAGCCGCAGCAGCGTGACGCGCGCAAAGCCTTCGCGCGCAGCCGTGTCGTCCACCAGCTGCAGCACGCCACCGGCGAGGCTGGCCTCATGCATGGCCGGGCTCCGCGTCGATGACGAACGGTACGCAGGGGTCGTAAGCGGCCATGAGCGCAAGGATACGCCGCGTGTCCGCGGTTGCGGTGCGGCGCGGCAGTTGGGCTAGGGCCTGTGCCAGGGCGCCGCGCGCGTGGAAATTCCAGTCGGTCGGTGCGACCACGCTGCAGCGCTGCACGCGCGCCTGCGGCCCTGCGCCGTTCAACGTCACGCAATGGACCAGCAGGCCGCGCGCCGTCTCCACCCAGGCCAAGCCGGTGTGGCCGGTCAGGGCAAGCTGGCCAGCCTGCAGCCAGCGCGCGCCGCTGCGTGCCGGGCCGTCGGGCAGGGCCAGGCGCACGGCTTCCGCGAGCCGGGCTCCCAGGCGCAGCCAGGGGGTGGTGAAACGTTCCGCGTCACGCTGGTGCAGGCGCGTCCAGGGCCCGGTGTCTGCGCAGCGGCCTTGCCACAGCGGCGCGCGCGCGAAGGCAGCGTGCTGCAGCGCGCCCGCCAGTTCCTGCAGGCCGCCTGGATGCGCGTGCACGCGCAGCGCAGGAGCCCAAGGAATGGGCTGGTCGGCCGTGGCACGCGCGCGGTGCAGCAGGCGCGGCAGCCAGCCCCGCGCATGGGCCGCCCACAGCCCCAGCCAGTCGCGGGGCCCCAGTTCCCAGGCCTGCAGCCAGGCCTCGGCCGGCATGTCCAGCCAGTCGCGTGCCAGCCAGGCGGCGATGCCCTCGCGCTGCGCCGCCCAGGATGCGGGCGGCGCGGCTGTGCTGACCGGGCCGCTGCGCAGGGCCTGCAGGGCGCCAGCGGCCTCCGATGGTTCTGCCGTGTCGGCCAGATGGCGCGGCCATTCCAGGCCGATGCGGCGCAGGTGTTCGCGCAGCGTGTCGCTGCGCAGGCGCTCGGCCTGGTCGCTGTCCATCGCACGGGCTGCTCCGTGCGCAGCCTGCACGGCCAGCCCGGCGCACAGGCGGTGCGCGCTGCCGCACAGGTTGTGCACGTTGGCCAGCAGCTCGGGCAGCTCGCGGGCCAGACGCCCCTGCGTGAGCTGCGCCACCAGGTCGGGCCGGCTTGTGGCCAGGTTGCCGGGGGCCGCAAGGCCAGGGTAGAGCCGCAGGGCGCCGGTCCACGGCGCGCCGGCCTCATGCACGCGCTGCACCCTGGCCCAGCAGGAAGCTGCGCCGCCCCGGCGCCTCCACCGGCGCCTTGGCGTGGGCGCGCAGCGAATGCAACACGCTGCGCGCGGTCGCCAGTGCGGCGGCCTGGTCCTCGAACACCAGCACGGGCGAGAACAGCGAGCAGACGGCGTAGCTTCCCAGGCCCTCGTCGTGCATGCCGATGAAGGCAAAGCAGTGCGGCCCCACGTAGCGCGACGACGACAGGCCCAGCCGCTCGGGCCGATGCAGCC
Organism: Pseudorhodoferax sp. Leaf267; assembly: GCF_001422405.1. GTDB lineage: Bacteria > Pseudomonadota > Gammaproteobacteria > Burkholderiales > Burkholderiaceae_C > Pseudorhodoferax. The sequence goes on along the minus strand of NZ_LMMV01000021.1, from coordinate 369,550 downwards.
GCGCCAGCGGCAGCCAGACCAGGTTCATGAACCAGGGCGTCAACAACACGCCCATGGCGGCCGGCAGGGCGTGGTCCTGTGGGGGCTCGGGCTCGAAGCCCACGGCCGCCACCTGCAGCCCTGGGTGCAGCAGCGGCATGCCGTGCATGCGGGTGGCGGCGATGTGCTGGTACAGCGCGACCAGCGCTGCCACGCGCGCGCGCTCATCCCCGCCCTCTCCCAGGGGCAGAGCGGGCAAGGCCGGGCGCGGCGTGCCGGACGCGCCGCGCGTCATTGCGCCAGCACCATGAACTGATCCGCCTCGCCATCGCACTGCGGGCAGCGCCAGTGCGCGGGCAGCGCGGCGAAGGGCGTGCCGGGGGCGATCTGCCAGACCTCGTCGCCCTGCGCCGGGTCGTAGACCCACCAGCAGATCTTGCATTCCAGCCGGGCGTGCGCGGCCAGCGCGGCGCGGTCGCCGCCGTAGCTGCCTTCGAAGCGCTGCATGCCGTGCTTCATGCCTGCTCAACCCAGTCAAGCACGTCGCGCAGCCGCTCGTGCGAGTCTTCGAGGTCTTCGCGCGCGGCCTGGGCCACGTCGGGCAGGGCGCCCACCTCCACGGTGTTCAGGATCACGGCGTCCTCGGAGTTGTAGTACACGACGCGCCAGGTGTGCGGCATGCAGGTGTTGGTGATGCGGCAGTTGCCGTAGCCGCGCGAAAGGATCAGCACGCGGCCCGTGCCCAGGTGGTGGTCCATGAAACCGATGTCCTCCTGCGACATGGGCAGCAGCGTGAGGTTGATGACGCAGGGGGGCTGGCCCGGGCGCCAGTGCTGCCAGCGGTCTTCGATTTCGGCCAGCAGCAGCGGCGCGTTCTGCACATTGGGCGGCAGCGGGCCGTGCCAGCGCGGCACCTCGGCCCAGACATCCTGCGCGGCGGCCTGCTGCAGCGCCTCGGGCACCAGGCCCAGTTCCAGCCGGTCCGACACCACGCAGTCGCCGCGCGTCTCCACCACGCGCCAGACCCCGGCGAACACCGACTCCTGCACGCGCAGCTCGTCGTCGGCGCCCGGCAACGGCAGCACGCGCGCGCTGACTTCGCCTTCGCCCAGCACGGTGTTGAGCAACCGGCGGTCTGCCTCGGGCAGGTGGTCCAGCCGCACGACGCGGTTGCCGCCGTGGCCCAAAACCTGTTGCAGCGACCACAGCGCAGCCTGCAGCGCGGCCTTGGCCAGCGTCTGCCCGGCCAAATCTTCGGGCTCCGGCAGGAGGGGCTGGCGATAGGTCTGCATGCCCTGGGGCATGGCGATGTAGCGGAACTCGTCGGACTCTTCGGGCTGGCTGCCGGGGCCGATGCTGCGCACGGGGAGGGGGAAGTCCTTCATGGCGTCAACGGCAGGCGCTGCCCGCCGCATGGGCACTCACGAGCGGGATGCCGATGGTGGGCGCGCGGCCGGTGGGCATGGCCAGCGCGGCTTCCACGGCCTGCAGATAGTCGCCCCAGTCGTGCATGCCGGACAGCGTGGTCACGTATGCGCCGTCGCGCAGGAACAGCAGCGTGGGCCAGCGGTTGGAGCCGTAGCGCCGGGCCAGGGCATCTTCGCGCTCGCGCGGCACCACGGCGATCTCGAAGCGGCGCGAGGCACAGCGGCGCAGCTCGGGCAGCACCACGGCCACGTCCTGGCCCTCCGGAAAGCGCACGGCGTCCCCCGCGAACAGGACCACGCGGTCCCCACCCTGCGCGGCCCACGCGGCAATGCTGGTCTCGTCGACCCAGGCGGCGCCGTGCGTGTCGGCCAGGCGCGCGACCAGCGCCGACTGCTGGACGCCGGGGCGCGGGGCTTGCACGGGGAGCTGGATCACGGTCTCGTGGGCGGTGCTGGGCGAGTTCATACGGGCGATGCACAAAGGGGATTCAAGAGATCTCGCCTACCAGCGCACGCAGTTCGGCGGGCGCCATGGACGAGGGCAGGGTGAAGGCGGCGTCGCCCGATGCATCGCCGGCCATGGCCTGGGCCAGCAGGTCCAGCGTGGCCTCGATCTCGCGTGCGCGCGCGGCGTCCAGTTGTTCCTGGGCGCTGTCGAGGAACACCAGCAGCCAGTCGCCCACGGCCACGGGGCCGACCAGCGCCGTGCGCACCGTCCGCGTCTCGCCGCGGCCGCTGCACAGCGCATGGCCGGGCGTGCTGGACAGCACCTGCATGGGAAGGCCGATGCACATCCTCGAGCGCGACTCAGGCAGGGAAGAAGCGCGCGTCGCCGTTGCGATGGGCGGCAGCCGCATGCGGGCGCTGGGTCTCGTAGCGGTCGATCGCCAGCTCGCCCACGGTCACGGCCTCCTGCCGCGGCAGCGCCGTGCGGCGCGGCCGCGGGCAGGCGCCCCAGGTGCGCAGCCGGCCCACGCCCAGCAGCAAGGCCTTTTCCAGCGCCTGCCGCACGCTGGGGCGCAGGCTGCCGCCGTAGTCGTCCAGCTCCTCGGGCTGGCAGCCGACCAGCATCACCTGGCGCGGGTAGCGCTCGGTGAGCGCGGCCAGCGCCAGCACCTCCTGGAAGCCGGTCTGGTGCAGGCTCATCTTCTTGGCACCCAGGAAGCGCGGCACCTCTTCGTTTTCCACCAGCTTCAAGGTGCCCGGCGCCAGGCCGTAGTCCACCGCGTCGAAGATCATGAGGTGCGAGGCCGCCTGCACGTGCTGCACCAGGTACAGGCCCTGCGTGCCGCCGTCGATCAACTGCACATGCGGCGCGAATTCGTAGCGCTGCTGCAGTGCCTCGATGCAGCGCACGCCGAAGCCCTCGTCGGCCCACAGCACGTTGCCGATGCCCAGGATGCAGATGGTGTTGTGTGTGCTCATGATCAATCCTTGAAAGTACGGTGTCCCGAAACCATGGTGCTCACGACCGACGAGCGGCCCATGATGTCTTCGCGTATCGCGGCGTACACATGCACGATCACGAAGCACACCAGCCCCCACATGCCCATGCGGTGCCATGTGTGAACGTCCTGGGACTGGCCGAACAGCGGGATCACCCAGCCGAACAGCCGCTCCTGCCAGGAACCCATCTGCGCGCCCTCGCCATACAGCGCAAAGCCCGTGACCACCATGAACAGCGCCAGCAGCAAAAAGCCGAACACCATCGCGAAGCGCGCCAGCGGGTTGTGGCCCACGTAGCGGCCCGGCCGCGCGCCCACGAAGGCGTACCACTTCACCATGCGCCAGACCTCGACCCAGTAGTCGCGCCGCCACAGCGGCACCCAGAACAGCTCGCGCGCGTGGTGGTTGCCCACGATGGCCCAGTAGATACGCCCCAGCAGGCCCACGGCCAGCACATAGCCGGCGGCGAAGTGCGCAAAGCGGATGTAGCCCATGAGGTAATTGGCACTGGCCTCGCCCGGCTGCGTGGGCAGCGGCGCGCCGATGCAATAACCCGTGGCCGCCAGCACCGTGATGGCCAGCGCGTTGACCCAGTGCCACAGCCGCACCGGCGCCTCGTACACATAGACGGACTTGATCGAGGACGCCTGCGCGACCTCGTGCGCCTCGGGGTCGCCGGCCTGGGGGCGGGGGCTGGGGGGCAGGGTGGCGGACATGGGGCGTGCCTTCGGCTGTGTGCACCTACAGGCGAGTGGCCAGCATGGCCAGGCCGGCTGTGCCCAGTGCCGCAGCGGCGGCCTGGCGTGTCCAGATGGGCAGGCGTACCAGGGCGGTGCCGGCTGCCAGGCCGATGGCGTGCAGCAGCGCGGAGCCCAGCAGGATGCCGGCGGCCGTGGCCAGCAGGGCCGCGCCCGGCGCCAGTTCGCTGCCATGCGCGCTGCCGTGCAGCAGCGCCGCCACGCCGATGAGGGCCAGGCCCGCCGCTGGCGGCAGCCACGCGCCCGCCAGCAGCAGGCCGCCGAACAAGGCCACGCTGAGTGCCACGCCGGCCTCGGTGCCGGGCGGCACAACGCCCCACCAGGCCAGCGCGACGCCCGCCGCCAGCAGGGCCAGGAAGACGGCCGGCCCGACGAGCCGGCGACCCGCCGGCAGCGCCAGTACCGACCATGCGCCCACCGCCACCATGGCCAGCAGATGGTCCAGCCCCAGGAAGGGATGGGCCAGCGCCGCGGCAAAATCCGTGTCGTGGCCCGGGTGCGCGTGTGCCGCGCCCGTGGCCAGCATGGCCAGCACGGCGAACGCGCGAGGTGGGGTAACAGGCAGGGCCATGCGGCGTTCCTCTTGTGGTCGTTGTTGGCGTGTCATCAGCGCACCTTGACGCGCGTGAGTTCCTGCCCATCCGGGCTCATCACGTGCGTGGAACAGGCCAGGCAGGGATCGAAGGAATGCAGCGTGCGCAGGATCTCCAGCGGCTGCTCGGGGTCGGCCATGGGCGTGTTCATGAGGCTGGCCTCGAACGCGCCGATCTGGCCCTTGTGGTCGCGCGGGCTGCCGCTCCAGGTGGTGGGCACCACGCATTGGTAGTTCTCGATGCGGCCGTCCTGGATGCGGATCCAGTGGCCCAGCGCACCACGCGGCGCCGCCACACTGCCCACGCCCTTGGCCTCCTTGGGCCAGGTGGCCGGGTCCCACTTCTCGACATTCGCCGTGGCCGTGTCGCCAGCCTTGATGTTGGCGACCATTTCCTTGAAATCGTCAACCATCATCTCGGCGCAGTACTGCGATTCGAGTGCGCGGGCCAGCGTGCGGCCGATGGTGGTGGGCAGCAGCTGCTTCACGCCCAGCTGCGTCTCGGGCAGGCCCAGGGCTTTGGGGATGCCGCTGTTGATCATGGTGGCCGCGTGGTCCACCTGCGCCTTCACGCGCTGCACGTTCGGGTTCCCCTTGAGCGCATGCGCGTAGCCCAGGATGTAGCGCGACAGCGGGCCCACCTCCATGGCATGGCCGCGCCAGCGCGGCGACTTGATCCACGAGTACTTGGCGCTCTCGTCCAGTTCCTCGATGTGGGTGCGCGTGCCCTTGGTCTTGTCGCCCAGCGTGTAGTTGGGTTCGGTCACGCCGTCCCAGGGATGCAGGCCCCTGGATTCGTCGGCGTACTTGTACCAACTGTGCGGCACGAATTCCTGCACCTGCTCGGGGTCGCGCAGGTCCACGGGGTGGATCTCGTCCCAGTTGCCGTTGAGGATGGCGCCGCCGGGCAGCTGCTGCGTGTCCTTGCGGCCCATCACCTTCTCGTAGGTGCCGTAGTCCATCACGTTGGTGGCCGACAGGCCGCCGCCATACAGCCAGCCGGCCTGCTTGTACAGCGTGCCGATGGCGATCACATCGGGCACGTAGACGTTGTCGTTGAAGGTGACCATCTCCTGGATGCGCGCCTCCACGAAGTTCAGCCGCTCCATGTTGATGGGCGCGCCGGCCGCGCCGTCCTTGTCGAGGTTGATGGCGCAGGGCATGCCGCCCACCAGGTAGTTGGGGTGCGGGTTCTTGCCGCCGAAGATGGTGTGCAGCTTGACCCATTCCTTCTGCAGGTCCAGCGCCTCCAGGTAGTGCGTCACGGCCATCAGGTTGGCCTCGGGCGGCAGCACATAGGCCTTGTTGCCCCAGTAGCCGTTCATGAAGGGGCCGAGCTGGCCCGACTCGATGAACTTCTTGAGCCGGTTCTGGATGTCGCGGAAGTAGCCCGGCGAGCTCATCGGGTGCGCGGGCGACACCAGGTGCTGCAGGTCCGAAGTCTTCTTCGGGTCGGCCTTGAGCGCCGAGACCACGTCCACCCAGTCCAGCGCGTGCAGGTGGTAGAAGTGCACCGCGTGGTCGTGCACCTGCAGCGTCTTGGCCATCATCTCGCGGATGAGGTAGGCGTTCTTGGGGATCACGATGCCCAGCGCATCCTCCACCGCGCGCACCGAGGCCAGCGCATGGCAGCCCGTGCACACGCCGCAGATGCGCTCCACGAACGCCCAGGCGTCGCGCGGGTCGCGGCCCTTCAGAATCACCTCCAGCCCGCGCCACATGGTGCCGGTGGAGACGGCATTGCGGATCACGTTGTCGCTGTCCAGGTTCACCTCGCAGCGCATGTGCCCTTCGATGCGCGTGACCGGGTCCACGACGATGCGCCGCCCGGTGTTGTCCATGCGAAAACCCTGTGTCTCGTAAGCACCCATGTCGGCGTTCTCTTTCTTCTGGCTTGGGTGTTCAGTGGGCGGCGTTGGACGGGGCCGCCGTGGTCTTCTGCGTGGCGCGCTTGATGGCCGAGGCCGCGGCGTGCGCGGCAGCCGCAGCGCCCACCACGGCCGCGGCCGTGCCGCCGATCTGGTCGGCGTTGGCCTCGATGCCGAAGGCGTGGATGTCGGTCAGCCGGTCGTAGAACGAGCCCTTGTCCCAGAACCCGTCTTCGCTGCAGCCGATGCAGCCGTGCCCGGCCTGGATGGGGAAACTCGTGCCCTCGTTCCAGCGCACGGTGGAGCAGGCGTTGTAGGTGGTCGGCCCCTTGCAGCCCACCTTGTAGAGGCAGTAGCCCTTGCGCGCGGATTCATCGTCGAAGGCCTCGACGAACTGGCCGGCGTCGAAGTGCGGCCGGCGATAACACTTGTCGTGGATGCGCTGGCTGTAGAACATCTTGGGCCGGCCCTGGCGGTCCAGCTCGGGGATGCGGTCGAAGGTCAGCATGTAGGTGATCACGCCCGTCATCACCTCGGCGATCGGCGGGCAGCCCGGCACCTTGATGATGGGCTTGTCGAAGATCACCTTGTGCACCGGCGTGGCCTGCGTGGGGTTGGGTTTGGCCGCCTGCACGCAGCCCCAGCTGGCGCACGAGCCCCAGCTGATGATGGCCTTGGCGTCCTTGGCCACGTGCTTCAACTGCTCGATGAAGGGCTTGCCGCCGATGATGCAGCTCATGCCGTCCTGGTTCAGCGGCGGGTTGCCCTCCACGGCCAGGATGTAGTTGCCCTTGTACTTGGCCATGATCTCTTCGAGGATGGCCTCGGCCTGGTGGCCGGCGGCGGCCATCAGCGTGTCGTCGTAGTCCAACGAGATCATGGACAGCACCACGTCCTTGGCCAGCGGGTGCGCCGAGCGGATGAAGCTCTCTGAGCAGCAGGTGCATTCCAGCCCATGCAGCCACAGCACGGGCGTGCGCGGCTTGGTCTCCATGGCGTGGGCGATCTGCGGCACGAAAGCGGAGCCCAGGCCCAGCGAGGTGGCGGTGAGCGAGCAGTACTTGAGAAAACTGCGGCGCGAGATGCCCTGGCGGCGCATCACCTCGTAGAACGTTTCCATCGTCGGATGTCTCTGGTGGTTGTCGGCTTGTCGTGGGCCCCGACCAGCGGCGTGGCCGCCACCGGTCGTGACACTTTGCAAGGCGTGCGCCAGTTCGGAAGATGCAGGGGAAAACCCTTTGCGTATTCGGCAAGGTGTTGATTTGGATGAGCTTATGGCGGGAAGGCCTCTGGGTGCGGCCGTGCCCAGATCGTGGGGGTGGAAGTGAACTTGCCAATGCGGCTTGCGCGCTGGCAGCGCGGCGATCAGCGGTGCAGTGCGCCCGGTCGGCTCTGCACTACGCACCCGGCCGCCCGTTGAGATTGCCCTCCAGGCGGTATGAGATGCGCCATCTCAGCGCCGAACGCCGTGCCACCTTGGGCATGGCGAGTCGGCATGCATGCTGCGGCATGCGCCCGGCGTCCAACCCTGCTTGCGGCTCCCGCGCTCCGCGCCCGCGTCAGTGCGACAGCAGGACCGGCAGCGTCATGCTGTCCAGGACGGTTCGGGTCGCGCCGCCGAGCACCCATTCGCGCGCCCGGCTGTGGCCGTACCTGAACGTGACGGCCGCGACCATGGAAGACATGTACGAGCGCGCCGAGTTCGCCAAGGAGCTGGGCAGCGTGATCGTGATGATCGACCTGGTGATCGGCTACACGGCCATCCAGAGCATGAGCAACTGGGCGCGCAGGAACGACATGATCCTGCACCTGCACCGCGCGGGCCACGGCACCTACACGCGCCAGAAGAACCACGGCGTGAGCTTCCGCGTGATCGCCAAGTGGATGCGCCTGGCCGGTGTGGACCACATCCATGCCGGCACGGCGGTGGGCAAGCTCGAAGGCGACCCGATGACGGTGCAGGGCTACTACAACGTTTGCCGCGACAGCTACACCAGGACGGACCTGCCGCGCGGCCTGTACTTCGACCAGGACTGGGCCGACATCAAGAAGGTGATGCCGGTGGCCTCGGGCGGCATCCACGCGGGCCAGATGCATCAGCTGATCGACCTCTTCGGCGACGACGTGGTGCTGCAGTTCGGCGGCGGCACCATCGGCCACCCCATGGGAATCCAGGCCGGTGCGGTGGCGAACCGCGTGGCGCTCGAATCCATGGTCAAGGCGCGCAACGAAGGGCGCAACCTACTCAGCGAAGGGCCTTCCATCCTGCGCCAGGCCGCGCGCACCTGCAGCCCGCTCAAAGCGGCGCTCGACACCTGGGGCGAGATCTCCTTCAACTACCAGAGCACCGACAGCAGCGACTACGTGGCCACGCCGGCCATGGCTTGAAAGGAACCCGCACCATGATGACCAACCCCACGAGCCGCCTCACGCAGGGCCAGTTCAGCTTCCTGCCCGACCTGACCGACGCCGAGATCACCGCGCAGATCGACTACGGCCTGCGCCGTGGCTACGCCTGGAGCGTGGAGCACACCGACGACCCGCACCCGCGCAACACCTACTGGAACATGTACGGCAACCCCATGTTCGACCTGGCGGACGCGGCCGGCGTGCTGCAGGAGCTCAACGACTGCCGCGCGGCCTTCCCCAACCGCTACATCCGCATGATGGCCTTCGACTCCACACGCGGCGTGGAGACCATCGCGATGAGCTTCATCGTGAACCGGCCGGAGCAGGAGCCCGGCTTCGGCCTGGTGCGCCAGGAGGTGAATGGCCGCAGCATGCGCTACACGGTGCGCGGTTACGCGAACGAGCGGCCCGAGACGCAGCGTTACTGAGCGCCCACCATGCACCAGCCGCTGTACGCCATTCCCGGCAGCACCCCCGTGGCGCCGCAGCCGCATGCGCCTGCCTCGCCCACCGCGCGCACCGTGGCCGAGGTGCTCGCCCAGTCCGACGTGGAAGCCGTGCTGCGCGAGCTGGACGACGAGCTCGTGGGCTTGGCGCCCGTGAAGGCGCGCATCCGCGACATCGCGGCCCTGCTCGTGATCGACAAGCTGCGCGCCGCGCACGGGCTGGCGGCGCAGGCGCCCAGCCTGCACATGTGCTTCACCGGCAACCCCGGCACCGGCAAGACCACGGTGGCGCAGCGCATGGCCGCCATCCTGCACCGGCTGGGCTATGTGCGCAAAGGCCACCTGGTGGCCGTGACGCGCGACGACCTGGTGGGCCAGTACATCGGCCACACCGCGCCCAAGACGCGCGAGGTGCTCAAGCGCGCCATGGGCGGCGTGCTGTTCATCGACGAGGCCTACTACCTCTACCGCCCCGAGAACGAGCGCGACTACGGGCAGGAGGCCATCGAGATCCTGCTGCAGGTGATGGAGAACCAGCGCGACGATCTGGTGGTGATCCTGGCCGGCTATGCCGACCGCATGGCCACCTTCTTCCAGTCCAACCCGGGCATGAATTCGCGCATCGCGCACCACCTGGCGTTCCCGGACTATGCCGCGGGCGAGCTCATGCAGATCGCGCGTGGCATGCTGGCCACGCAGCGGTACCAGTTGGCGCCGGATGCCGAGCAGGCCTTCGGCCGCTACCTGGACCTGCGCGTGGCCCAGCCGCACTTTGCCAACGCGCGCAGCGTGCGCAACGCGCTGGACCGCGCGCGGTTGCGCCAGGCCAGCCGGCTGTTCGCCCAGCGCGACCGCGCCTGGAGCGCGGCCGACCTGCAGACGCTGGAGGCCGAGGACATCCTGGCCAGCCGCCTGTTCCAGACTGCGGAGACCGGCCATGCTGCAAGCCTTGGTCTTTGATGTGGACGGCACCCTGGCCGACACCGAGGCCACGCACCGCGCCGCCTTCAACCAGGCCTTTGCCGAAGAGGGCCTGGACTGGCATTGGGACGAGGCGCTGTACACCCGGCTGCTGGAAGTGGCCGGCGGCCAGGAGCGCATCGCGCACTACGCCCGGCGTCATCTCGGCATCGAGGAGCTGGACACGGCGCTGGTGCAGCGCCTGCATGCCCGCAAGACCCTGGCCTATGAGGCCGCCGTGGGCGACGGCGCGCTGACATTGCGGCGCGGCGTGCGTGCGCTGATCGACGAAGCCAGCCGCGCCGGCCTGCCACTGGCCATCGCCACCACCACCACGCCCGCCAACATCGATGCCCTGCTGCGCCACACCCTCGGCGCCGCATGGCGGCTGCGCTTCGCCGTGCTGGCCGATGGCCACAGCGCGCCGCGCAAGAAGCCCGATCCGCTGGCCTACCAGCAGGTGCTGGACGCGTTGGGCCTGCCGGCCCAGGCCTGCCTGGCGTTCGAGGACTCGGCCAACGGCCTGCGCGCCGCCACGGCCGCTGGCCTGCCCACCGTGGTCACGCCCACGCGCTACACCGCGCACCACGATTTCGGCAGCGCGCTGCGCGTGCTGCCCGACCTGGCCGGCGTGGACATCGCGGCGCTGCGCCAATGGCACGGGGAGGCCGCACGGCGCCCGTGCACGGCGCCCCATCGCGACAGGATTCGAAACCCACCGGAGACTCCATGCCCCACCACCACACGCTGACGCAGTACCTGATCGAGCAGCGACGACGGTTCCCCGATGCCAGCGGCGATTTCAACGCGCTGATCCTGGACGTGGCCCTGGCCTGCCGCGCCATCGCGCGCAGCGTGGCCCAGGGCGCCCTGGCGCAGACGCCGGCGGCCGGGCAGGTCAATGTGCAGGGCGAGGTGCAGCAGCCGCTGGACCTGGCCAGCAACGCGATCTTCTTGCGCACCAACGAGTGGGGCGGCCACCTGGCCGGCATGGTGTCGGAGGAGCTGGAGGCACCGCACCAGATCCCGGCCGTCCATCCGCGCGGCAAGTACTTGCTGGCCTTCGACCCGCTGGACGGGTCGAGCAACATCGACGTGAACGCCTCGGTGGGCAGCATCTTCTCGGTGCTGCGCGCGCCCGGCGACTGCGTGGCCAGCGGGCGCGATGTGGTGGAGGCCGACTTCCTGCAGCCCGGCAGCAGGCAGGTGGCGGCCGGCTACGCGCTGTACGGCCCCAGCACCATGCTGGTGCTGAGCGTGGGGCAGGGCGTGGCCGGCTTCACGCTGGACCCGAACCTGGGCGAGTTCATGCTCACGCACCCCGACATCCGCGTGCCCGAGGCCACGCGCGAGTTCGCCATCAACGCCAGCAACAGCCGCTTCTGGGAGGCGCCCATCAAGCGCTACATCGACGAGTGCCTGGCGGGCACCGCCGGCCCGCGCGACAAGGACTTCAATATGCGCTGGATCGCCAGCCTGGTGGCCGAGGCGCACCGCATCCTGATGCGCGGCGGCGTGTTCCTGTACCCGCGCGACACCAAGGCGCCCGGCGTGCCCGGCCGACTGCGCCTGCTCTACGAGGCCAACCCCATCGGCTTTCTGATCGAGCAGGCCGGCGGCCGCGCCAGCACCGGCCGCGCGGGCGTGCTGGCCGTGCAGCCCGAGGCCATCCACCAGCGCGTGGGCCTGGTGTTCGGCTCGCGGCTGGAGGTGGAGCGCGTCGAGCGTTACCACGCCGAGCCCGAGAACTCGCAGATCAACCCGCTGTTCGCCGAGCGCGGCTTGTTCCGCATCTGAAAGAAGAAAGAGCCATGTCCGAACGCCACCCCATCATCGCCATCACTGGTTCGTCCGGCGCCGGCACCACCTCCGTCACGCGCACGTTCGAGAACGTCTTTCGGCGCGAGGGCGTCAACGCCGCCATCGTGGAGGGCGACAGCTTCCACCGCTACGACCGCCAGGAGATGAAGGCCCGCCAGGCCCAGGCCGAAGCCGCAGGCGACCAGAACTTCAGCCACTTCGGCCCGGCCAACAACCTGTTCGCCGAGCTGGCCGGGCTGTTCGCCAGCTACGCCAAGGCCGGCACCGGCCAGCACCGCAAGTATCTGCACGATGCCGAGGAAGCCGCGCCCTACGGCCAGCAGCCCGGCACCTTCACGCCCTGGGAAGACCTGCCCGCCGGTACCGACCTGCTGTTCTACGAGGGCCTGCACGGCGCCGTGGTCACGCCCGAGGTGAACGTGGCGCAGTACCCCGACCTGTTGATCGGCGTGGTGCCCGTCATCAACCTGGAATGGATCCAGAAGCTGTGGCGCGACAAGCACCTGCGTGGCTATTCGGCCGAGGCCGTGACCGACACCATCCTGCGCCGCATGCCCGACTACGTGCACTACATCTGCCCGCAGTTCGCGCACACGCATGTGAACTTCCAGCGTGTGCCGGTGGTGGACACCTCCAACCCCTTCATCGCGCGCGACATTCCTGCGGCCGACGAGAGCATGGTGGTGATCCGCTTCGCCAAGCCCAAGGGGATCGACTTCCAGTACCTGCTAAACATGGTGAACGGCTCGTGGATGTCGCGCGCCAACACCATCGTGGTGCCCGGCGGCAAGATGGCGCTGGCCATGCAGCTGATCTTCACGCCCTTCATCTGGCGGATGATGGAACGGCGCAAGCGCGCGCTGGGAGGGGCCTGAGATGAACGCTCCCACGCCCCCCATCGCTCACCGACGCCTGGCCAACGCCCTGCGCATGCTGGCCGTCGACGCGGTCGAGCAGGCCAACTCCGGCCACCCCGGTGCGCCCATGGGCATGGCCGACATTGCCGAGGTGCTGTGGCGCCGGCACCTGCGCCACGACCCGGCCGATCCGCACTGGCCCGACCGCGACCGTTTCGTGCTGTCCAACGGCCATGGCTCCATGCTGCTGTATGGCCTGCTGCACCTCACGGGCTACGCGCTGCCCATGGACGAGCTGCGGTGCTTTCGCCAGCTGCACAGCAAGACCCCCGGCCACCCCGAGGTGGGCCTCACGCCCGGCGTGGAGACCACCACCGGTCCCCTGGGCCAGGGCCTGGCCAATGCCGTGGGCATGGCGCTGGCCGAGAAGCTGCTGGCGGCCGCGTTCAACCGGCCCGGTCACGCCATCGTGGACCATTCGACCTACGCCTTCGTGGGCGACGGCTGCCTCATGGAAGGCATCAGCCACGAGGCCTGTTCGCTGGCCGGCACGCTGCGCCTGTCCAAGCTCGTCGTGGTCTACGACGACAACGGCATCTCCATCGACGGCGACGTGCGCGGCTGGTTCCGCGACGACACGCCGCGCCGCTTCGAGGCCTATGGCTGGCACGTGATCGCCGGTGTGGACGGCCACGACGCGCAGGCCGTGCACGCCGCGCTGGAGCAGGCGCGCGCCCAGGCCCGGCAGCCCGACGGCCGGCCCACGCTGGTCTGCTGCCGCACCGTGATCGGCGAGGGCGCGCCCACCAAGGCCGGCGGCCATGACGTGCATGGCGCGCCACTCGGCGCCGCCGAAGTGGCCGCCACGCGGACAGCGCTGGACTGGACGGCCGCGCCGTTCCAGATCCCTCCCGACATCGCCGCCGCGTGGGACGCGCGCGAACGCGGCGCCCGGCTGCAGGCGGACTGGCAGACGCGCCTGGCGGCCTACCGTGCCGAGCACCCCGCGCTGGCGGCCGAGTTCGAGCGGCGCATGGCCGGTGAGCTGCCCCAGGACTTCCTGGACCGCCTGCCCGCGCTGCTGGCCGCCGTGCCCGCCGATGCCGTGGCCACGCGCAAGGGCAGCCAGCGCGCGCTGGACGCGCTGGCGCCGCTGCTGCCCGAGCTGTTCGGGGGCAGCGCCGACCTCACCGCCTCCAACCTCACCAACTTCAAGGGCTGCGTGCCCGCCGGCCGCGACCAGGCGGGCAACCACCTGAGCTGGGGCGTGCGCGAGTTCGGCATGGCCGCCGCGCTGAACGGCATGGCCCTGCACGGCGGCTTCATTCCCTACGGCGGCACCTTCCTGACCTTCAGCGACTACAGCCGCAACGCCATCCGCATGGCCGCGCTGATGCAGCTGCGCCTGGTGCACGTGTTCACGCACGACAGCATCGGCCTGGGCGAAGACGGGCCCACGCACCAGAGCGTGGAGCAGGTGCCTTCGCTGCGGCTGATCCCTGGCCTGGATGTCTGGCGCCCGGCCGATGGCCGCGAGACGCTGGTGGCCTGGCAGCAGGCGCTGCAGCGCGCAGACGGGCCCAGTGCATTGGCCCTGTCGCGGCAGAACCTGCCCGCGCTGACGGGCGCCGTGCCGGCCGGGCACATCGAGCGCGGCGGCTATGTGCTGGCCGACGCCGCCGCGCCGCGCGCCGTGATCCTGGCCACCGGCTCCGAGCTGCAGCTGGCCCTGCTGGCGCACGGAGCGCTGGCCGCGGCCGGCATCGCCACGCGCGTCGTGTCCATGCCCTGCACCAATGTGTTCGACCGCCAGCCGCGCGCCTGGCGCGACAGCGTGCTGCCGCCGCACCTGCCGGCTGTGGCGGTGGAGGCCGCGCACCCGGATTTCTGGCACAAGTACGTGGGCCGCGAAGGCCGCGTCATCGGCATCGCCAGCTTCGGTGAATCGGCGCCGGCCGCCGCGCTGTACACGCACTTCGGCATCACCGCCGCGCGCGTGGAGCTGGCCGTTCGTGAACTGCTGGAGGTACCCGTATGACACCGTTTGAACTCGTGCTGTTCGACCTGGACGGCACCCTCATCGACACCGCGCCCGAGATCGCCGATGCCGTCAACGACACGCTGGCCCGCTTCGACTTGCCGCACGTCTCGGTGGCGCGCGTGGCCCGCTGGATCGGCCACGGCACGCACGAGCTGCTGGTGCAAGCCCTCGCGGCACAGGGCGAGACGGGTGCGGGCATCGTGCGCGGCTCCGACAGCCTGCGCCTGGCCAGCCTGGAGTTCGATCGCTTCTATCTGGCGCGCTGCGGCACGCGCAGCACGCTGTACCCGCAGGTGCGCGAGACGCTGGCCGCCTTGCGCGGGCGCGGCGTGGCGCTGGCGCTGGTCACCAACAAGGAGGCGCGCTTCGCCCGGCGCCTGCTGGCCGCGCACGGCCTGGACCAGGCCTTCGACCGGCTGGTCGGGGGCGACTCGCTGCCCACCAAGAAGCCAGATCCTGCCGGCGTGCAGGCCTGCCTGGCCCAGTTCGGCGTGAACCCCGAACGCGCGCTGTTCGTGGGCGACTCGGCCATCGACGTGGCCACCGCGCGGGCCGCCGGCATCGCCGTCTGGGCTGTTCCCTATGGCTACAACCAGGGCCAGGCGATTGCCGCCAGCGCGCCCGACCGGCTCATCGACGGCATCTGCGCACTGCTCTGACTGCTCGAGAACCAAGGACGCCCCCATGCCTCTCGTCTCGCTTCGCCAGGTGCTGGACCATGCCGCCGAACACGGCTACGGCATCCCCGCCTTCAACGTCAACAACCTGGAGCAGATCCAGGCCATCATGGAAGCGGCGCAGGAGACCGACAGCCCCGTCATCCTGCAGGCCAGTGCCGGCGCGCGCCAGTACGCGGGCGAGCCCTACCTGCGCCACATGGTGCTGGCGGCGGTCGAGAGCCATCCGCGCCTGCCCGTGGTGCTGCACCAGGACCACGGCGCCTCACCCGCCGTCTGCCAGCAGGCCATTCGCTCGGGCTTCACGAGCGTGATGATGGACGGCTCCCTGCGCGAAGACGCCAAGACCCCGGCCCACTATGGCTACAACCTGGCCGTGACACGCCGCGTCTGCGAGATGGCGCATGCGGTCGGCGTCTCGGTGGAGGGCGAACTTGGCTGCCTGGGCTCGCTGGAAACGGGGTCGGCGGGCGAAGAGGACGGCGTGGGCGCCGAGGGCAAGCTCACGCACGACATGCTGCTGACCGACCCGGCGCAGGCGGCCGACTTCGTGCGCGAGACGGGCGTGGACGCGCTGGCCATTGCCATCGGCACCAGCCATGGCGCCTACAAGTTCACGCGCCAGCCCACGGGCGACATCCTGGCCATGGACCGCATCGCCGCCATCCACGCCGCCGTGCCCGACACGCACCTGGTGATGCATGGCAGCTCCAGCGTGCCGCAGGAATGGCTGGCCATCATCCGCGCCCACGGCGGCGAGATCCGCGAGACCTATGGCGTACCGGTGGAGGAGATCCAGCGCGGCATCGCCAGCGGCGTGCGCAAGGTCAACATCGACACCGACATCCGCCTGGCGATGACGGGCGCCATGCGGCAGAACCTGGCCGAGCACAAGAGCGAGTTCGACCCGCGCAAGGCGCTGGCGGCGGCGAAGAAGGCGGCACGCGGCATCTGCAAGGCGCGGTTCGAGGCGTTCGGGTGCGCGGGCAGGGGGGCGGCGGTGCTGGCGTAGGGGAGAAGCGCCTGCTACACCCTGTCTTACACCAGCTCGATCTGCAGCTTGCGGCCCACCAGCGCAGCGGCACGTTGCAAGGTCGACAGGGTGACGTCGCGTGTGGGGTCGAGCAAGCGGTCTACTTGCGAGCGGCTGGTTTTGAGCAGGATGGCCAGTCTCGCCTTGCTCAAGGACTGCTGCTCCATGGCCTGGGTCAGTTGCCAGACCACGACCTCCTTGATCGCCAGCGCCTGGTTTTCTTCGAAGCTGCCTTCTTCCTGGAGGAAGCTGTCCAGGCTGCTTCCGTGGTGCTGCTTGCTCATCATGTCAATTCCTTGAAGCGTTTGCGTGCCAAAGCCAGTTCGTCGTCGGGCGTCTTCTGGGTTTTCTTGATGAAAGCGTGCAGCGCGACCAGCACGCCATCGTCCAGGCAGACCAGCACGCGGGCAATGCGCCTGCTCGGCAACTCCGTGCGAACTTCCCAGAGCCCTTGGCCCATCGGGCGGCACAAGGGCATTGCGACTGGCCAACGCCATTGCGCCCGCATCAAGTCCTGGCCGATTGCCTGGAGATCCGGCGTCTCCAGCGCCTGAAGCCACTCGCGTACGGGCTACTTGCCGCTGCTGCTGCGGTAGAACACCAGCGGCGTCTTCTGTGGCTCGACCCTGGTCATGTCTCACCCGTTCTGTGCGCTTGTACCACATAAGGTGCATGCTTGCTGGCGCCGCTGCGCGCGGACGCACTGCGCGACCGAAGCCGTTCTCCCGGGGTTCAGGCCCCCGCCAGCGGCAACTCCAGCACGAACTCTGCCCCGCCATCCGGGTGGTTGCCGCCGGTCAGCTCGCCGGCGTGCTGCTCCACGATGCCGTAGCTGATCGACAGGCCCAGGCCCGTGCCCTTGCCCACGGGCTTGGTGGTGAAGAAGGGGTCGAAGATGCGGCCCAGGTTCTCTTCGGCGATGCCGGGGCCGTTGTCGCGCAGGCGCAGGCGCACGCAGCCTTCGGCCAGCTCGACGGTGATCCACAGCTGCACCGGCACGTGGCCGGCGGCGGTGGCCGCGTCCAGGGCGTTCTGCAGCAGGTTCATGAGCACCTGCTGCAGCTGGCCCGCGCTCCCACTGACGGTGACGGCCGGGGTGCCGTCCCAGTGCACGGCGAAATCGACCTGCGCGCCCTTGCGGATCCACAGGATGGCGCGCTCGATCACCCCGTTCAGCGGCACGGCGGCGCGCGCCTCCGGGTCCATGGCCGAGAAGCGCTTCAGGCCATTGACGATGTCGGTGGTGCGCTGCGCGCCTTCCAGCGTGCCCTCGATCAGCGAGGGCAGGTCGCCCAGCAGGTGGTCGATGCGCAGGCGCTTGCGCAGCGCGGCCAGGGCCTCGCGCGGCGCACCGGCATCGACGGCGGCCAGGTACTCGCGCAGGCGCTGCAGGTAGCGGTCCAGCGCATGCACGTTGCCCAGCACGAAGCTGATCGGGTTGTTCAGCTCGTGCGCCACGCCGGCCACCAGGCGGCCCAGCGAGGCCATCTTCTCGGAATGGACGAGCTGCTGCTGCGCGCGCTTGAGCGCCTCGTGCGCCGCGCGCAGCTCCTGGTAGGCACGCTTGAGCTCGGCCGTGGGCCGGCCGACGAACACCGTGCCCAGGCGCCGACCATTGGCCGCCGTGCGCGGCGTGCAGTTGGCGTCCACCGGCACCGCCTGGCCGCGCGCGTCCAGCAGGTTCAGCTCCATGGTCGCGCCCTGGCGCGAGGCCCGCGCGTTGGCCAGCAGCGCGCGCACGCGCTGCTTGCTGGCATCGTCGGCGAACAAGGTCTCGAAGGGCAGGCCGCGCAGCTGGTCCTGCGTGCGGCCGGACAGTTCGCACAGCGCGGCATTGGTCTGCTCGACGCTGCCGGCCGCGTCGCAGACGATCAGCACGTCGGTCATGGCCGTGATCACGCTGAGCACGAACTGCTGGGACTGCTCCAGCTCGGCGTTCTTCTGCTCCAGCGCGATCTCGTCGTCGATGAGCTTGGAATAGACCTCGTCCATCTTCTGGATCACGTCGATCCACACGGCTTCGTCCACGCCGGGCAGGCCGTCGGTGGTGTCGCGCGGTTCCTGCTGCTTCTGACGCAGCAGGGCGGTGCCGGAGATGCGTTCCGAGGGCATGGTGGCGTGCGGCGGCAAGGCCAAGTGGCGGTGGGCGCAGTGTCCCTCAATCCCGGGGCGGCCGCATAATCCGCCCGCTCGCACCCTGACTGCCCGATGCGGCCAGTGCCCTTGTGCGGTGCTTCCATCCCCTGCCTTGCCTTTCGCCATGACCTCCAACGACGCCGCGCCCGGCGGGATCTACCGCCACAGCGGCTTCGTCGCGTTCATGACGGCGCGCGTCGTGGCCGTGTTCGCCACGCAGATCCAGGCCGTGGTCGTGGCCTGGCAGGTGTACGACCTCACGCGCGAGCCGCTGGCCCTGGCCTACGTGGGGCTGGCGCAGTTCCTGCCCATGCTGTGCCTGCTGCTGCCGGCCGGCGACCTGATCGACCGCTTCGCGCGCAAGCCCATCCTGGCTGCGGCCTGGGCCGTGTCGGCGCTGTGCAGCGCCATGCTGTGGTGGCTGTCGGGGCACGGCGTGGCCGGTGTGTCGGGCATCTACGCCGTGCTGGTGCTGTACGGCTGCGCGCGTGCGTTCGCGGGGCCGGCGCTGCAGAGCCTGCTGCCGCAGATCGTGCCGCGCGCGCAGCTGGCGCAGGCCATCGCCGTGAACAGCATGCTGATGCGCACGGCCAGCATCGCCGGGCCGCTGCTCGGCGGCGTGCTATACGCATGGGGCGGCGGCGAGCTGACCTACCTGGTGTGCCTGGCCGGCTTCGTGCTGGGCAGCGTGCTGCTGGCGCGCGTGGCGTTGGCCCATGCCGAGCCGCCGGCCGTGGCGCAGGGGCGCATGTGGCAGCGCTTCGGCGTCGGCATCCGCTTCATCTGGTCGCGGCCCGTGATCCTGGGCACGATCTCGCTGGACCTGTTCGCCGTGCTGCTGGGCGGCGTGGTGGCGCTGCTGCCGATCTATGCGCACGAGGTGCTGCACGTGGGGCCGCAGGGCCTGGGCGCGCTGCGCAGCGCCATGGCGGTGGGCGAGGTGGGCGCCGGCCTGTACCTGAGCCTGCGCCCGCTCCAGCGCCACGTGGGCATGACCATGTTCGCAGCCGTGGCGGTGTTCGGGCTGGCCAACCTGGTCTTTGCGCTGTCGACGGGGTTCTGGCTGTCGATGGGTGCGCTGCTGGTCGCCGGCATGGCCGACATGGTGAGCGTCTACATCCGCGGCGCGCTGGTGCAGTTCTCCACGCCCGACGCCATGCGCGGGCGCGTGCAGGCGGTCAACATGTTGTTCATCGGCTCGTCCAACGAGTTGGGCGAGTTCCGCGCGGGCACCAGCGCGGCCTGGTTCGGCGCCGTGCCGGCCGCCGTCCTGGGCGGCCTGTGCACGCTGGGAGTGGTGGGCGCCTGGACGCGCATCTTCGGCACGCTGCGCCGGCTCGACCGCTTCGAGGACGCGGCCCAGGCCGATCTGGCGCGCAGCGGCTGAGACAAGCCTTCAGCGCCGCCCCATCCACGTCTCCAGCGGCCAGCGCCTGGTGCTGTGCGCCGCGGCCAGCAGCGCCAGCAGCCACCAGCCCAGGCAGGCCAGCACCATCTGTGCCGTGCTCAACGCCATCGCCAGGCCCGCGCCGGAGAACAGCGCCAGGCACAGCAGGCTGTGGCCCACGTACAGCGTGAGGGTGCGCTGCCCCAGCGGGCTGAGCCATCGGCACCAGTGCGCCCGGCCGCCCGAAGACGCCAGGGCCAGCGCCGCCAGATAGCAGGCCGCCACAGGCAGCGCGATGACGTCGCCTGCGGCGTCGATCCAGATGCGGGGCAGGTCCCAGGGCTGGGTCACGGCGCAGCCCCAGCCGTACAGGACCGACAGGCCCAGCAGCACCGGGCCGCTGCGGCGCAGCCCGCGCCGCAGCGTGGGGCGCCAGCGGCGGTGCGTCAGCAGCCGCAGGCGCGCGCCAGCCACGCCGCAGGCCATGCACAGGTAGACCACAGGGGCGGCCAGGATGGCGCCGACCAACTGGCTGGTGCCGTAGGCCAGCGCATTGAGCTGCAGGAACTCCCAGGCGCCGCGAGCCGTGGCCAGGGACGTGAGCTCCGGCTCCTCCGTGGCGAGGGGCGGGAGCAGCAGGAGTGCCAGGAAGACCAGCTTGGCCAGCAGCGCCCAGGCCAGCGTGCGCCACAGGTGACGGCGGAACCGGCGCCAGGGCAGGTGCAGGCGGCGCAGCAGCAGCCTGCCCAGCAACGCATACAGCGTGAGGATGTCGCCGAAGTAGACGAACAGGCCATGCACGATGCCCAGCCCCAGCAGGCGGCGGTTGCGCACCAGCGCACGGCGCCGCGCCGCGGGCCGGTCGCGCCCGCGCGCCGCCAGCCACGCCGACATGCCGAACACGAAGGCCAGCATCGCCATGCCCTTGCCCTGCAGCAGCGCGCCCACCAGGCCCTGCACGGCACCGGCCAGCGCGCTGTCCTGCGGCATGCGCTCGCCCAGCATCGGCCCCCAGGGCGCGGCGGGGTATCCGATGGCATTGAGCACCAGCACGGACACCATCGCCAGCGCGCGCACGGTGTCGGGCAGGGTCTCGCGATGCAGCGGCGTGCGCATGTGGGCCTTGGGTGGCTAGCGCTCCAGCGCGGCCTTGACTTCCTGTCCCAGGTCCAGCACCGACATCGCGTAGTAGCTGGACCAGTTGTAGCGCGTGATCACGTAGAAGTTTTCTGTGCCGGCCACGTACTGCGGCGCGTCGCCGCCGTTTTGCAGCTCCACCAGCGCCAGCGGGCCGGCGTGCTGCAAGGCCTCGCCCTCCAGCACCGCGCCCTTGGCCTGGAAGCTGGCCACGCTGAAGGTGGGCAGGATGTCGGGCGCCATCAGCGTGCCCATGTCCAGCCGCGCGGTGTCGAACCGCACCGGGTAGACCGAGGGCATGCCCGGCTGCCATCCGAAGGCCTTGAAGTAGTTGGCCACCGAGCCGATCACGTCGTCGGCGCTGTGCAGCAGGTCGACCTTGCCGTCGCCGTCGTAGTCCACCGCGTAGCGCACCCAGCTGGACGGCATGAACTGCGGCATGCCCATGGCGCCTGCATAGCTGCCGCGCCAGCTGTGCGGGTCCACGCCGGTGCGGTGCGACAGGCTCAGCAGCTGCTCGAGCTCGCCCTTGAAGAAGGCCTGGCGCTCGGCCGCGCGCGGGTGCGCCCGGGGAAAGTCGAACGCCAGCGTGGCCAGCGCGTCGATGACGGGGAAGTTGCCGGTCTGCTGGCCGTAGATGGTCTCCACGCCGATGATGCCGACGACGATCTCGGCCGGCACGCCGAACTCCTGCTCGGCGCGCTCCAGCGTGGCGCGGTGCTCCTGCCAGAAGCGCACGCCGGCGCGGATGCGCACCGGGTCGATGAAGCGGCTGCGGTACACGCGCCAGTTCTTGGGTGTGCCGCTGGGCGCCGGCGTGATGAGGCGCACCACGCTGGGCAGCAGCCGGGCCTGGCCGATGGCCTGGCGCACCCATTCGACGTCCAGGTCGCGGCGTGCGGCGATGTCCTCGGCCTCGCGCAGCACGTCGGCCCGCGTGGCGTAGAGCGGGCCGGCCGCTGCGGCCTTGGCGGGGGCGGGGCGTGTCTTGCGTGGCGCGGTCTGGGCCTGCACCGGGGCGGCGAGCAGGGCAGCGGTCAGCAGCCACAGGCTGTGGCAAAGCAGTCGGGTCATGGGGTCGGGGGCGAGAGGTCGGCGGGGGAAGGTACGGGCGCGGGGGCGGTCTTGGGGTCGGGCCAGCGCAGGGCCTTGAAGCCGCGCCGCAGCGCAGCCAGGCTGGCGGCAGGGTCGGCTGCGTAGCGCTGCGACTCCATCTGCAGCAGCCAGGCCTGGATGGCTTCGGCCTGCGGCTGGGCCGCGGATTGTCGCAGCGCCTGGGCCATGCGGCGCGGCGGCGCGTGCTCCGGCAGCGCCACGCCCGCCGCGCCCAGCTGCGCGCGGGCCTGCTGCAGCAGGCGCAGCCAGGGGTCGTGCTGGCGCCGCTCCCACAGCGCCCAGCCGACCCCACTCAGGCTGGCCAGCACCAGCAGCGCCGAGAGCACGGTGGCCAGGTCCTGCCAATCCGGCGCGTCGAAGCCCAGCTCGCGCAGCAGGTCGAGCTGGCGGCTCTGCGTGTAGTTCAGCACCCACTGGTTCCAGCGGTTGTTGACGGCTTCCCAGGCCGCGCGCATGCGGGCCGCCACATCGGGGCTCACGCTGCCGATCGCGTTGGCAAACATGCCCTGCGGCGCGCGCAGCCGCTGCAGGCTGCCGATGCGGCCGGGCGAGACGGCACCCGTCGGGTCCACACGCAGCCAGCCCTGGCCCGCCTGCCACACCTCGGCCCAGGCGTGGGCGTCGCTCTGGCGCACCGTCCAGTAGCCGTCCATCGCGTTCATGTCGCCGCCCTGGTAGCCGGTGACGATGCGTGCCGGCACGTCCAGCGCGCGCATCAGCACCACGAAGGCCGAGGCGATGTGCTCGCAAAAGCCCTGCTTGCGGTCGAACCAGAATTCGTCGGCCGTGTGCTGGCCGTAGACGCCGGGCTCCAGTGTGTAGAGGTAGCCGCCGCTGCGCAGGCGCTCCAGCGCCGCGCCCACGAGCACGGCCGCGTCGGCCTCGGCGTAGCGCGGGTCGCGCCGCATCTCGGCGGCCAGGGCCAGCGTGCGCGGGTTGAAGCCGGGCGGCAGTTGCAGGTCGGCCAGCAGCTCGTTCGTGCGCCGCAGGGGCCCGTAGCGAAAGTCGACGTAGCTCTCGGCGCGGTAGCGCAGCAGGTCGGTCACGGGGCGCGTGGCCAGCCACTGCAGTTCGCCGGTCTGCAGGCTGTTCATGTTGGCCATCTCGGGCCGCCGCGGCGCGGCGTCCAGGGTCATGAGCCAGGGCCGGTTGTGCGGCTCCAGCGTGACCTCGTAGGCGACGGGCGCGCCGGACACGCGCAGGCTGCGATGGGGCGCCGTGCCGAAGCCCAGGTCGCCACGCGCGGGGCGCCATTCACGCCCGTCGAACTCCGACAGGACGGGGCCGCGGAAGTACAGGTCGCGCTGCGGCGGCGCCTGGCCTTCGAAGCGGATGCGCATGGCGATGCCGTCGTCCAGCGCCAGGCTGGCCATGTTGCCCACGACCATGGAGGACGACAGCCCGCTGCGCCCGCTCATGGCATCGCTCGGGATGCCCCACAGCGGCGCCAGCCGGGGGAACAGCAGGAACAGCAGCAGCATGATGGGCGCGCCGGCCAGCGCCATCCAGCCAGCCTGGCGCGCGGACGCGGCCAGTGGCGGGCGGCCCACCGGCATGTGGGCGTTGACGAGCGCGGTCAGCAGGCCCAGCAGCGCCAGCAGCATCGCGAATGCCGTCAGCAGCGACTGCGAGAAGAAGAAGCTCGTGAGCATCGTGAAGAAGCCCAGGAAGAACACCACGAAGGCGTCGCGCCGCGCGCGCAGCTCCAGCGTCTTCAGGGCCAGCAGCACCACAAGGAGCGTCACGCCGGCATCGCGGCCCAGCAGCGTGCGGTGCGACAGGAAGGTCAGCGCCAGCGTGGTCGCCAGCAGGCCCAGCAGCCACCAGCGCGAGGGCAGGGGCCGCGCATGCCAGGCCAGCCAGCCGCGCCAGGCCAGCACGCAGGCTACCAGGGCGCTGCACCAGGCAGGCAGGTGGTCCACCTGCGGCAGCACGATCCAGGCGATCACGACCAGCAGGAACAGCGTGTCCCGGCTCTCGCGCGGCAGTCTGGCGAGCGCCGCTGGCGCATGCAGGCGGCTCAGCATGTGGCCAGGGCCTCCAGGCAACGCCGCTTGTGGGCCTCGCCACTGCCAGGGCGCACCTCGATGCCGGGCAGGCGCAGGCCGTATTGCAGGTCCAGGTGGTCGGCCTGCAGCACCCAGGCGCACAGGCGGGCCAGGCGCGGCTCCGTGTCCAGGCCACCAGCGGCGTCCAGGTCCAGCCACAGCTCCTCGCGCTGCGCCTGCTGGCTGTCGCGGCTGACCAGTTCGCCGGCCTTGGCGGCCTTCTTCCAGACCACGAGCTTGAGCGGGTCGCCGCGCCGGTAGCCACGCACGCCGTCGTACTCGCCCACGGCCTGGGCCTGGCGGGCCATGGCGCCGCCCGAGCGCGGCTCGCCGGGCGGCAGCGGCGGCGGGTGGGCTTCGGGCCGCGGGTAGACCAGCACCTGCGCGGCCGGCCGCCAGATCGCCCAGACGCGGAAGGTGCCGAGCGGAAAGCGCGTCTCCAGCGTCAGCGTGGGCACGCGCTGCAGCCCGCGCCGGGTCGGCGCGAACGCCACATGCACCTGCGCGCTGCCGCCGGCCGGCACATCGACAAAGGCCCAGTGCCGTGTCTCCAGCAGGCTGGCCGCGATGCCGTGGCGGTGGCTGGCGCGCGTGCTGGACAGCTGCAATGTGAGCGTGGTGCTGGTGCCCAGGAACTGCGGCTCGGGCGGCAGCAGGTGCAACTGCAGGCCGCGCAGCGTGGCGTGGCCGACGTGCATGCCGACCAGCGCACAGCCGGCCAGCAGGAAGGTCAGCAGATAGCCCAGGTTCAGCTGGTAGTTGATGGACGCGAGCAGCAGCAGCAGCACGGTGGCACCCAGCATGAGGCCGGCCGGCGTGGGCAGGATGTAGACGTTGCGCTGCGTCAGCGCCAGCGTGTCGGTGAGCGGCAGGCGCGCCTGCCACCAATGGCGAAAAGCGGCGCGCAGGCGTGCCAGCGGGTGCGGCGCGCGCAGCGGCGGCAAAGGCGCGGAGCTGGCGGCCGACGTGCCCGGGCTCATGCCAGCGGCGTGGCCTCGACCATGGCACGCACCTGTTCCACGGCGCCGCGGCCGGCGTCGTTCACGGGCACCAGCCGGTGCGCGATGGTCTGCGGCAGGATGGCCTGCACGTCGTCGGGCGCCACGTAGTCGCGCCCGCTCAAGAGCGCCTGGGCCTTGGCCGCGCGCACCACGGCGATGCCGGCGCGCGGCGACAGGCCTTGCAGGAACCAGCGGCCCGAGCGTGTCGCGGCGATCAGGTCCTGCAGGTAGTCCAGCAGCGGCGGCGCGGCATGCACCGCGAGCACCTGCTGCTGCAGCGCCTGCAGCTCGGCGGCCGTCAGCAGGCTGGGCAGGGCATCGACCAACTCGCGCCGGTCGTGGCCGGCCAGCAGCTGGCGCTCGGCTGCGCGGTCCGGGTAGCCGATGGAGATGCGCATCAGGAATCGGTCGAGCTGCGACTCGGGCAGCGCGAAGGTGCCGAGCTGGTCCTGCGGGTTCTGCGTGGCGATCACGAAGAAGGGGCGTGGCAAAGGCCGCGTTGCGCCCTCCACCGTGACCTGCTTTTCCTCCATGGCCTCGAGCAGTGCGCTCTGCGTCTTGGGGCTGGCGCGGTTGATCTCGTCGGCCAGCAGGATCTGCGTGAACAGCGGGCCGGCATGGAACACGAACGCCTCCTTGCCGCGCTCGTAGACCGAGACGCCGGACAGGTCGCTCGGCATCAGGTCGGAGGTGAACTGCACACGCGAGAACTGCAGGCCGAAGGTGCGGGCCAGCGCATGGGCCAGTGTGGTCTTGCCGACGCCCGGCACGTCCTCGATCAGCAGGTGGCCGCCGGCCAGCAGGCAGGCCACGCAGTCCTGCACCTGGGTGGCCTTGCCGACGATCACGGCATTGAGCTGGCGCAATAGGGCTGCGACTTTCTCTTGTACGATCATCGCGGGCACCTTACTCCAAAAACCAGACGCGAGACGACAGACCTTGTACACGACCGGATACTTCAGCCACCGCGATTGCTGGAAGCACGAGATGGGTCCCGGTCATCCGGAATGCCCGGAGCGCCTGGACGCGATCGAGGACCGTCTGCTCATCACCGGCGTCGGCGATGCGCTGGACCGGCGCGAGGCGCCGATCGCCACCGCTGGCGACCTGGAGCTGGCCCATGGCCGCATGCACGTAGCCGCGCTGCGCGGCATGACCGACAGCCTGCAGGAGCAGATCATCGCGGGCGGCCCCACGCATGCGCAGATCGACCCGGACACCAGCCTGAACGTGCACACCTGGAACGCGGCCCTGCGCGCGGCCGGCGCCGCCATCGCAGCGACCGACGCCGTGCTGGCCGGCGAGATGGAGAACGCGTTCTGCTCGGTGCGCCCGCCCGGCCACCACGCCTGCCGCGACCAGGCCATGGGCTTTTGCTTCTTCAACAACGTGGCGCTGGCGGCGCGCTATGCGCTGGAACGCCACGGCCTGTCGCGCGTGGCGATCGTGGACTTCGACGTGCACCACGGCAACGGCACCGAGGACATCGTGGCCGGCGACCCGCGCATCCTGATGGTCAGCTTCTACCAGCATCCGTTCTATCCGATGGACGCACCGCACTCGGACGCAGCCAACCTCGTGAACCTGCCCGTGCCGGCCTACACGCGCGGCATGGACATCCGCGAACTGGTCGAGTACGGCTGGATGCCGCGGCTGGAGGAGCACCGGCCCGAGATGATCTTCATCAGCGCCGGCTTCGACGCGCACCGCGAGGACGACATGGGCCAGCTGGGCCTGGTCGAGCAGGACTACGCCTGGATCACCGGCCGCATCAAGGAGGTGGCGCTGCGCCATGCCAGGGGCCGCATCGTGAGCTGCCTGGAAGGCGGCTACCACCTGGGCGCGCTGGCGCGCAGCGTGGAAGCGCACATCCGCGTCCTGGCCGATCTGTAACAGGCGCGGCTCGCGCAGGGGCTGCCGCTACCATCGTGTGGTGCGCCCCGGACTTCATGGGGCCACGCCACAACACACACCCAGGGAGTTCACACACATGGCAGACATCCACTTCATCGGCGGCGAAAAAGGCGGCGTCGGCAAATCGCTGACGGCCCGCGTGCTGGCCCAGTACTTCATCGACAAGCAGCTCCCGTTCGTGGGCTTCGACACCGACCGCTCGCACGGCGCGCTGCTGCGCTTTTACGCCGACTACGCATCGCCCGTGTCCATGGACCGCGCCGAGGCGCTGGACGCCATCGTCGAAGCGGCTGCCGCCGAACCCGGGCGCCGCGTGCTGGTCGACCTGGCGGCCCAGACGCACGACACGCTCGCGCAGTGGATGGAAGAAGCCAGCCTGCTGGCCGTGGCGGCCGAGGAGGGCATCCAGCTGCACTACTGGCATGTGATGGACGCCGGCAAGGACTCGGCCGACCTGCTCAAGAAGCTGCTCGACCGCTTTGGCAACGGCCTGCAGTACGTGCTGGTGCGCAACCAGATCCGTGGCACCGACTTCTCGGTGCTCGACAAATCGGGCCAGGAAGCGCGTGCGATCGAGCTGGGCGCCAAGGTCGTGAACCTCAAGAAGCTCAGCGAGTCGGCGCTGCTCAAGATCGACGACGCCAGCAGCAGCTTCTGGAAGGCCTCCGTGGCCGGCGGCGGCCTGGGCCTGCTGGACCGCCAGCGCGTCAAGACCTGGCTGGCCGACACCTACCGCGAGTTCGAAAAAGCCGGCCTCTGAGATGCAGGTCGAGCGCCTGCGCTTCGCGTACCCCGGCGAGCCGGTGCTGGTGCGTGACTGGTCCGCCACGATCGCGCCGGGCATCACCGAGCTGCATGGCGACACGGGCAGCGGCAAGACCACGTTGCTGCGCGTGCTGGCGGGCGAGCTGCCCGCCGCCGGGCGGCTGACACTGGGCGGCGCCGTGCTGGCCGAGGCGCCGGATCGCTACCGGCGACAGGTCTTCTACATCGACCCGGGCACCGAGCGATTCCACGCGCTCACCGGGCGAGCCTGCATCGCGGCGCTGGCCGAGGGCGACGCCGGCTTCGACGGTGCGCGCTGCGAGGCGCTGGTGCAGGGCTTCGGGCTGGAGCCCCATATCGAAAAGCCGCTGTACATGCTGTCCACCGGCTCGCGGCGCAAGGTCTGGCTGGCGGCAGCCCTGGCATCGGGCCGGCCGCTGACCCTGCTGGACGAGCCGACCGCCGCCCTGGACAGCGGCTCGATCCGCCACCTGTGGTCGGCATTGGCGGACGTCGCCGCCCGGCGAGACCGCGCGGTGCTGCTCGCGAGCAGTGAACGCATCGAGGGACTGCCCTTGGCGGCCAGCATCTTCCTGCCGCTTTGAACCGATGGCGCCGCGCAGGCGCGGCGATCAATCCCGCTCGCGCGCCCGCACGATCAGCACGGCGCCGATCGCCACGGCACCAAGCAGGGCCACGCCCAGCGCGAGCTGCATGTGCGACACGGGCGCTGGCGGCTTGGGGCTGCCATGCACGGCCGGGTAGCGCGACGCATCGAACAGGTTGCCCTGCGAGATCGGCGTGCGCTCGGCCTTGGCCAGCGCGCGGTCGGTGACCCATTTGGCGATGCGGCCGACCAGCCCAGGCACGGCAGCCTGGGCCAGGCGGCCCGGCAGCGACGGCACGCCCAGCCACGTGGTGGGGCGCGGCTTGCGTGCCAGGCGCACGATGACCGCGGCCACGTGGTCCGGATCGGACATGCCCGGCGGGCCGCTCAGGCGGCGGCCCGTGAAATTGGCGCCGTGGCGCAGGCCCGGCGTATTGACGAAGGCGGGCGCCACGTCGCAGACGTGCACACCGGGGGTGTCCGACAGCTCCGCACGCAGCGTGGCCGACCAGCCGCGAAGGCCGAACTTGCTGGCCACGTAGGCAGCGGCATAAGGCGTGGGCACCCAGCCGCCGAGCGAGATCATGTTGATGAGCACACCGGCGCCCTGGCTGCGAAAGTGCGGCAGCACGGCATGGGCACCGTGCATGTGGCCCAGCAGGTTGGATTCGATGACGCGGCGATGCGCCTCCATGGGCGTGGCCTCGAACCGGCCGATGGCGCCGACACCCACGTTGTTCACCCAGACGTCGATGCCGCCGAAGCGGCGCAGCGCGGCTGCGGCGAGCGCGCGCACGGCCTTGGCGTCGGCGACGTCGGTCGGCACGACCAGTGCCTGCGCACCCAGACGCATGCATTGGGCGGCCACGAGTTCCAGGGCTTCGGGGTTGCGCGCAGCGAGCACGACGCGGGCCCGCTGGCGGGCAAAGGCCAGAGCCGTCGCGCGGCCGATGCCGCTGGATGCTCCGGTGATGACGACGACTGGAGAGGTTGGCATGGGAGATGACATGCTGGAAGCAGGCCGCGCTGGGCTGTTGTGATCTGGTGCGCACAGCATAGAGCCAACGGCGGCCATCGGCGTAGGACGCGTGCGCATGATGTGGACCGCCGGCAACGGCCTCGACGCTGGCCGGGGCCCGCGGCTGACGGCGGCGTGGGTGGTCGCACAGGTAACACCCACGCCCTGCGGTGCCCAATAGCGCGGCATAGAATCGTGCGGTTTGTCTCAGTGTCCGCAATTCGAGCAACTTCAAGAGGAGTCACATCAATGAAGATCCTGGTCCCCGTCAAACGCGTGGTCGACTACAACGTCAAAGTCCGTGTCAAGAGCGATGGCAGCGGCGTCGACATCGCCAACGTCAAGATGAGCATGAACCCGTTTGACGAGATCGCGATCGAAGAAGCGGTGCGCCTGAAGGAAAAGGGTGTGGCCACCGAGGTCATTGCCGTCTCCTGCGGCGTGCAGCAATGCCAGGAAACCCTGCGCACCGCCATGGCCATCGGCGCCGACCGCGCCATCCTCGTGCAGACCGACGCGGAGCTCCAGCCGCTGGCCGTCGCCAAGCTGCTCAAGGCCGTGGTCGACAAGGAGCAACCCGGCCTCATCATCCTGGGCAAGCAGGCCATCGACGACGACTGCAACCAGACCGGCCAGATGCTGGCCGCCCTGGCCGACCTGCCCCAAGCCACCTTCGCGAGCAAGGTCGAAGTGTCGGGCGAGAAGGTCAAGGTCACGCGCGAAGTCGACGGTGGCCTGGAAACGCTGGAGCTGTCCACGCCTGCGGTCATCACCACCGACCTGCGCCTGAACGAGCCGCGCTACGTGACGCTGCCCAACATCATGAAGGCCAAGAAGAAGCAGCTGGACACCTTGAAGCCGGAAGACCTGGGCGTGGACGTGGCCAGCAAGCTCAAGACGCTCAAGGTCAGCGAGCCGCCCAAGCGCAGCGCCGGCATCAAGGTGCCCGACGTGGCGACCCTGGTTGCCAAGCTCAAGAACGAAGCCAAAGTCATCTGAGGAGCAAGAACCACATGACCACTCTCGTCATCGCAGAACACGACAACGCCAGCATCAAGGGCGCCACCCTGAACACCGTCACCGCCGCAATCGCCTGCGGTGGTGACGTGCACGTGCTGGTGGCCGGCCACAACGCGGGCGAAGCCGCCAAGGCTGCAGCCCAGATCGCCGGCGTCGCCAAGGTGCTGCACGCCGAATCCGCCGGCCTGGCCCATGGCCTGGCCGAGAACGTGGCCGCGCAGGTGCTGGCCATCGCCAGCAACTACAGCCACATCCTGCTGCCCGCCACGGCCAGCGGCAAGAACATCGCCCCGCGCGTGGCCGCCAAGCTGGACGTGAGCCAGATCAGCGAGATCATCAAGGTCGACAGCCCCGACACCTTCGAGCGCCCGATCTACGCCGGCAACGCGATTGCCACGGTGCAGAGCGGCGATGCCGTCAAGGTCATCACGGTGCGCACCACGGGCTTCGACGGCGCGGCTGCCACCGGTGGCTCGGCTGCTGTCGAAAGTCTGAATGCATCGGCCGACAGCGACAAGGTCAGCTTCGTGGGCTCCGAGATCGCCAAGAGCGAGCGCCCCGAACTGACGGCCGCCAAGATCATCGTCTCCGGTGGTCGCGCGCTCGGCTCCTCCGAGAAGTTCAACGAGGTCATGACGCCGCTGGCCGACAAGCTGGGCGCGGCGATCGGCGCCAGCCGCGCGGCGGTGGACGCGGGCTACGCGCCCAATGACCTGCAGGTCGGCCAGACCGGCAAGATCGTGGCGCCGCAGCTGTACATCGCGGCCGGCATCTCGGGCGCCATCCAGCACCTGGCCGGCATGAAGGACAGCAAGGTCATCGTGGCGATCAACAAGGACCCGGAGGCGCCGATCTTCTCGGTGGCCGACTACGGGCTGGAGGCGGACCTGTTCACGGCCGTCCCCGAACTGGTCAAGGCACTGTGAGGGCCTGAACCGTCCAGGGTCAGCGCACAAGGGCATCGCACCGCGATGCCCTTTTTTCATGGAAGAACAAGAGGAGATGCAGATGGCTTACGTCGCGCCACTGAAGGACATGCTGTTCAACATCCGCCACCTGGCGGGCATCGAGCAGATCGCCCAGCTGCCGGGCTTCGAGGACGCTGGTTTCGAGACGGCGCAGGCCGTGCTCGAGGAGTCGGCCCGTTTCAACCAGGACGTGGTCGCGCCGCTCAACGAAGCCGGTGACCGCAACCCCTCGTCCTGGAAGGATGGCGTGGTCACGACGACGCCTGGCTTCAAGGACGCGTTCAAGCAATTCACGGCCGGCGGCTGGCAGGGCCTGCAGCACCCCGGCGACTTCGGCGGCCAGGGCCTGCCCAAGACCATCGGCGCGGCCTGCGTGGAGATGCTGAACTCGGCCAACCTGAGTTTCGCGCTGTGCCCGCTGCTCAGCGACGGCGCCATCGAGGCGCTGCTGACGGCCGGCAGCGACGAGCTGAAGACCACCTACCTGGACAAGCTGGTCAGCGGCGAATGGACCGGCACCATGAACCTGACCGAGCCCCAGGCCGGCAGCGACCTGGCGATGGTGCGCACGCGCGCCGAGCCGCTGCCCGACGGCCGCTACAAGGTGTTCGGCACCAAGATCTTCATCACCTACGGCGAGCACGACATGGCGGACAACATCGTCCACCTGGTGCTGGCGCGCGTGCAGGGCGCGCCCGAGGGCGTGAAGGGCATCAGCCTGTTCGTCGTTCCCAAGTTCCTCGTGAATGCCGATGGCAGCCTGGGTGAGCGCAACGACGTGCGCTGCGTGAGCATCGAGCACAAGCTGGGCATCAAGGCCAGCCCCACGGCCGTGCTGCAGTTCGGCGATGCGGGCCACGGCGCGATCGGGCAACTGGTGGGCGAGGAGAACCGCGGCCTCGAATACATGTTCATCATGATGAACGCGGCGCGCTACGCCGTGGGCGTGCAGGGCATCGCCGTGGCCGAGAGCGCCTACCAGAAGGCTGCTGCCTTTGCGAAAGACCGCGTGCAGAGCCGCCCCGTGGACGGCAGCGTGGCCGCCAGCGCGCCCATCGTCCACCACCCCGACGTGCGCCGCATGCTCATGACCATGCGCGCGCTGACCGAGGGCTGCCGCGCCATGGCCAGCGTGGCCGCCGCAGCCTACGACGCCGCGCACCACCATCCCGATGCGGACACGCGCAAGCAGAACCAGGCCTTCTACGAGTTCATGGTGCCGCTGGTGAAGGGCTACAGCACCGAGATGAGCCTGGAGGTCACCTCGCTGGGCGTGCAGGTGCACGGCGGCATGGGCTTCATCGAGGAGACGGGCGCGGCGCAGTTCTACCGCGACGCGCGCATCCTGCCCATCTACGAGGGCACGACTGCGATCCAGGCCAACGACCTGGTGGGCCGCAAGACCGCACGCGACGGCGGCAAGGGCGCCAAGGCCATCGCGGCGCAAATCGAGACGACAGAGGCTGAACTCGCCAAGAGTGGCAGCGACGACGCCAAGGCGGTGCTGCGTCGCCTGGCCGCTGCGCGCCAGGCCTTCGTGGAGGTGGTGGACTTCATCGCCGGCCATGGCAGGAGCGACCCCAACGCCGCCTACGCCGGCTCCGTGCCCTACTTGCTGCTGGCCGGCAACCTGGTGGCCGGTTGGCAACTGGCGCGCGCGCTGCTGGTGGCCGAGCAGCAGCGCGGCGAGGACGCCGCCTTCATGCAGGCCAAGATCGTCACGGCGCGCTTTTACGCCGACCACATCCTGACCCGCATCCCGGGCCAGCGCGACGCCATCGTCGACGGTGCGGGCAGCGTGACCGCGCTGGCGCTCGACGCGTTCTGAGGGCTGGCGCCATGGCGACACCCTTATCCGGCCCCCAGGTGGCCCTGGTCATCGGCGCTGGCGACGCCACCGGCGGCGCCATCGCGCGGCGCTTCGCGCGCGAGGGTTACATCGCCTGCGTGTCGCGCCGCTCGGCCGACAAGCTGCAGCCGCTGGTCGATGCCATCCGCGCCGAGGGCGGCCAGGCCCACGGCTATGGCAGCGATGCGCGCAAGGAGGAAGACGTGGCGGCGCTGTTCGAGCAGATCGAGGCCACGCACGGCCCGATCGAGGTGCTGGTGTTCAACATCGGCGCCAACGTGCCCTGCAGCATCCTGGACGAGACCGCGCGCAAGTACTTCAAGATCTGGGAGATGGCCTGCCTGAGCGGCTTCCTGAATGCACAGCAGGCGGCGCGGCGCATGGTGGCGCGCGGGCACGGCACCATTTTGTTCACGGGCGCCACGGCGGCGCTGCGCGGCGCTGCCAACTTCGCGGCCTTCGCCGGGGCCAAGCACGCGTTGCGCGCGCTGGCCCAGAGCATGGCGCGCGAGCTGGGGCCGCGTGGCGTGCACGTGGCGCACGTGGTGGTCGACGGCGCCATCGACACCGAGTTCATCCGCAGCAACTTCCCGCAGCGCTATGCGCTCAAGGAGCAGGGCGGCATCCTGGACCCGGAGCACATCGCCGAGAACTACTGGTACCTGCACAGCCAGCCGCGCGACGCGTGGACGTTCGAGCTGGACCTGCGCCCCTACATGGAACCTTGGTGACGCCCGCGGGTACCCGGCAACGCACAGGGCGTCAATAATCCTGCCGCTTCCATCTCGAACAACGGAGACGCAATGTCCAAGCTTCCCGCCCCCCTGAACGCGCTGCCGCTGCCCATCATCGGCTCGCCGCTGTTCATCATCAGCAACCCCAAGCTCGTGATCGCGCAGTGCACGGCCGGCGTGGTGGGCTCCATGCCCGCGCTGAACGCGCGGCCGGCCGAGCAACTCGACGAGTGGCTGGCCGAGATCACCGAGACGCTGGCCGCCTGGGACCGTGACCACCCGGACCAGCCCGCCGCGCCGTTCGCCATCAACCAGATCGTGCACAAGTCCAACGAGCGGCTGCAGCACGACATGGAACTGTGCGTGAAGTACAAGGTGCCGATCATCATCACCAGCCTGGGCGCGCGCGAGGACGTCAACGCCGCGGCGCACAGCTATGGTGGCGTGGTGCTGCACGACATCATCAACAACAAGTTCGCGCGCAAGGCCATCGACAAAGGCGCCGACGGCTTGATCGCCGTGGCAGCCGGTGCCGGCGGCCACGCGGGTGTGAAGAGCCCTTTCGCGCTGATCCAGGAGATCCGCCAGTGGTTCGACGGGCCGATCGCGCTGTCGGGCAGCATCGCCACCGGCGGCGCGGTGCTGGCGGCGCAGGCCATGGGCGCCGACTTCGCCTACATCGGCTCGGCGTTCATCGCCACCGAGGAAGCGCGTGCGGCCGAGGAATACAAGCACGCCATCGTGTCCGGCAGCTCCGACGACATCGTCTACAGCAACCTGTTCACGGGCGTGCACGGCAACTACCTGGCGGCCAGCATCCGCGCGGCGGGGCTGGACCCGGAGAACCTGCCGGTCAGCGACCCGAGCGCGATGAACTTCGCCAGCGGCAGCAGCAAGCCCAAGGCCTGGAAGGAGATCTGGGGCAGTGGCCAGGGCATCGGCGCCATCGACAAGGTGCGCCCGGCGGCCGAGTACATCGCGCAGCTCAAGCGCGAGTACCAGCAAGCGCGCGCCCGCCTGCTCTGAACCGATGCGTTCGATCTCCCGGCCGGTGCCCATGGCACCGGCTTTTTCGCGCCTGGGCGCGGCCGATGCGATCAAGGGCCTGGCGTGCCTGCTGATCGTCTGGCACCACCTGGCCTTCTACGGGCCGATGTCCGATGTGGCGCGGCCGCTCGCGCCCGGGCTCATCGACTGGCTGTACGCAGATGCGCGCCTGGCCGTGCAGGTGTTCCTGGCCGTTTCGGGCTTCCTGCAGGCACGCGGCATGGGCCTGGGCCGCTGGCCGGCCGGTGCGCCGCTGCACTGGGTGGGCAGGCGCTATGTGCGGCTGGTGGTGCCGTATTCCGTCGCGCTGCTGCTCGCCGTGCTGGCGGCGGCCTGCGCGCGCGCCGCCCTGGGCGACCATCCCGCGGTGCCGGCCGCGCCGCAGTGGCCACAGCTGCTGGCCCATCTGCTGTTGCTGCAGGACCTGCTCGGCATCGACGCGCTGTCGGCCGGTGTGTGGTACGTGGCGATCGACTTCCAGCTGTTCGTGCTAACGGTTGTGCTATGCGCGGCCGGGCGCAGCCTGCAGCGCCGCTGGCCCGGACTGCGCGCCCCCGAGGTCTGGGCGGTGGCCGGGGCCGCGGCCGCCTCGCTGCTGTGGTTCAACCGCGATGCGCGGCTGGACGCGACTGCGCTGTACTTCATCGGCGCCTATGGCCTGGGCCTGCTCGCGGGCTGGGCCACGCGCAGCGCCCGGCCCGTGCCAGCGCTGGCGGCGGTCGCGGCGCTGGGCCTGGCGGCGCTGGCCATCGACTGGCGTGGCCGCATCGCGGTGGCACTGGCAACGGCCTTGCTGCTGGCCCTTCTGCAGCGCCACGGCTTGCCGCGCGGCTGGCGCGTACCGCAGGTGCTGGAGCGGCTGGGCCAGGCCTCGTATGCCGTGTTCCTCGTGCACTTCCCGGTCATGTTGCTGGTCGCGAGCGTGTGGAGCACCCTCTGGCCCACGCAGCCGCTGGCCCATGCGCTGGGCATGGCCGTGGCGTTCGCGCTGTCGCTGCTGGCCGGCCGGCAGCTGCACCGGCTCGAAACCCGGCTGGCCCGCCCGCGCATGGCGTTGGGCGTGCAGCTGGCCCTGGTGGCGACCAGCCTGTTGGTCATCCGTCTCAGCGCCACCTGAGGGTTCCCCTCTGGCTCGCACAGGCGGCCATGGCGCTGGGTTCGACGCACTGCAAGGAGTCTGCATGACAAGGTGCATGGCCATGCGCCTGGACTGACACGGGGCCGCGCGCCTGTTGGCGGTGCAAAACCTACGCGTGCGTTGCTGCGCTGAAGAGGAGCGGCGCATCGCCAACCTGCCAGGGGGCGAACCTGGGCATGGCGCGCTCGAACAGGGCCGAAGCCTGCCAGTCCCGCAGCCAGGCCTGCACTGCCGGCCAGGGTTGGGCTGCGAACCAGTCTGGCGCGACGGCAGCAAACTGGCGCAGGAACGGCGCCAGCGCCATGTCGGCCAGCGTCGCATGCCGGCCGAACAGGAAGGGTGCGGCGGCCAGCCGATGCTGCAGGCCGTCGATGAAGGGCCGGGCAGCTTCGCGTGCCCGCGTGCCGTCGGGCTCCTGGTGACGCTGCGGGTACTTGTAGCGGTCGAGCAGGGGCTTGAACTGCGTGTCGTTGTCGGCCACCAGCGCCAGCATCTGCGCCAGATCTCCCTCGCTCGGCACCAGCCACCCGAGCGGATCGTGCCGGCGCAGCGCCCACAGCATGATGTCCAGGCTCTGGTCGATGACCGTGCCGTCCTGCAGGGCCAGCACGGGCACCGTCGCCTTGGGCGATGCATCCCGCAGCGCCTGCGGCTTGTCGCGCAGCACGACCTCGCGCAGTTCGCAGGCCTGGCCGCTGGCCAGCAGCGCGAGCCGGGCACGCATCGCATAGGGGCAGCGCCGGAACGAGTACAGGATGGGCAGGCCCGCGCCCGAAGCGGCCGTCATGGCAGCGTGGCGCCCACGTGGGGCGTGCCGCGCGCTGCGGCCAGCACCACCTGGCGCTGGCGTTCGCGCAGGCCCTGCTGTTCGGCTGCGCTGCGCGTGCCGGCGCAGTGCGCGCACTGCACGCCCTCAACGAAGAGGGGCGAGGCCTGGTCCGCCGGGCTCAACGGCAACCGGCACGAACGGCACAGCGCATGCGAGCCGGGCGCCAGCCCATGGCCCACGGCCACGCGCTCGTCGAACACGAAGCACTCGCCGCGCCACCGGCTGTCTTCGGGCGGCACGGTTTCCAGGTAGGCCAGGATGCCGCCCTGCAAGTGGTGCACTTCGTCGAAGCCCTGCGCGCGCAGCAGGGCCGAGGCCTTCTCGCAGCGGATGCCGCCGGTGCAGAACATCGCCACCGGCGGCTTGCCGGCCAGCAGGCCGCCCGGCGCGGACTGCGCCTGCACCCAGGCCGGCCAGTCGGTGAAGGCTTGCGTGTGCGGATCGACGGCGCCGGCGAAGCTGCCGATGCCGACCTCGTAGCCGTTGCGCACGTCGATCACCACCACGTCGGGCCGCGCGATCAGGGCGTTCCAGTCGCGCGGCGCGACGTAATGGCCGGCCTGCTCGACCGGCGAGATGCCGGGCACGCCCATGGTGACGATCTCCGCCTTGCAGCGCACCTTGAGGCGGTAGAAGGGCATGGCGTCGCAGGCGGCGGTGCGTAGCATCAGCTGGGCCAGCCGCGGGTCGGCACGCAGCCAGTCCAGCACGGCCTTGACGGCTTCGTCGGGCCCGGCGATGGTGCCGTTGATGCCTTCCTCGGCCAGCAGCACGTTGCCGCGCACACCCAGCGCTTCACAGCGTGCGCGCAGCGGCGCCACCCATTGCGCGCAGTCGGGCAGCGCGGCGAAGCAGTAGAACGCTGCGGTCAGCACGCTGTCAGACCGTCGGGTCGGTGCCTGCGGCCTTCTGCGCGGCGCGGGGCAGCCTGGCGCCGCTCTGGCGGTCGCGGAACAGCGCGGCGCGCATCAGAAAGATGGTGGTGACGGGCGCCGTCAGTGCCACGAACAGCGCGATCAGCACGGCGTGCAGGAACAGGTTCGTGCCCTGTACCGAGAAGTACACGATGGTCGCGATCATCACGCACCAGGCGCCGGCCGTCGCGCCCAGGGTGGGCGCGTGGATGCGGTTGTAGAAGCTGGGCAGGCGCACCAGGCCGAACGAGCCGATGGCGGCGAAGGCCGCGCCCAGCACCGCGAAGAAGGCGGTGAGGATCTCCGCCCAAAGCGGCAATGCATTCACTTGACGCCTCCGTACCATTGCGCGAGACCAAGCATTGCGCCGTCGGCCTCATGATCGAAGGCACTGGGCCGACCCCCGCAAGCGGGGCCCCTCGTCCTCGCGTTCATTCGATCACCTCCCCACGCAACAGAAACTTCGCCAGCACCGTCGAGCCGACGAAGCCGAACAGCGCGATCAGCATCGCGGCCTCGAAGTACACGTTGCTGGCGTAGACGATGCCCAGCACCAGCATGGTCAGCATGCCGTTGATGTACAGGCAGTCCAGCGCCATGACGCGGTCCTGCGCGCTGGGGCCGACCAGCAGCCGGTACAGCGCGCAGAGCATGGCCAGCGCCAGCAGGAACAGCGCGATCTTCAGGCCCCAGAACAGAACGGGTGTCATTGGAAGATCTCCAGCAGGGGGCGTTCGTAACGCTGCTTCAGGCGGGCCACGAATTCCTCTTCGTCGACGAGGTCGAACACGTGGATGAGCAAAGTGGAGCGGTCGAACGACAGTTCTCCCCAGGCCGTGCCCGGCGTCAGGCACATGATCATGGCCAGCACGGCCAGGCCGTTGGGGTCGCGCAGTTCCAGCGGGATCTGCACGAAGTAGCCGTTCAGGCGCGCGTTGCGCCTGGTCAGCACCAGGCGGGCCACGTTCAGCGCCGACACCAGCATGTCGACGATGGCGTCGCCGGCCAGGCGCAGCGCCACGACGGGCCTGCGCATGCGCACGGTCGCGGGGCGCAAACTGCGCGTGAGCAGCGGCACGACGATGGCCAGGATGGCGCCGGACAGCAGCGTCGTGGCATGCAGCGACTGGTGCAGCAGCACCCAGACGATGAGCAGGGTGCCCGACAGCGGGGGCGAGGGGATCAGGCGTTTCATCGCGCGTTCTCCTTGGGCGGCGGCGGTACCTGCCGTGCGTCCGCCACCGCATGGCGGTAGACCAGCGAGGAGCGCAGTGCGTCGGCCGTGGCCTGGGCGTGCTGCATGATCGGCCCGGCGCCCACGGTCACACCGATGCTGGCGGCCAGCAGCACGGCGACCGGGATCACCTCGAGCGCCGGCAGCGAGGGCAGGTTGGCATGCGGCTGGTTCCAGAAATGCCGGATGCCGGCGCGGCATAGCGCCACCAGCGTGAGAAAGCCCGCGACGATCAGCAGGGCCATGAAGGCCACACCCGCATTGCCCAGCTCGCGCGCCTGCAGCAGCCCGGCCAGCATCGCGAACTTGCCGACGAAGCCCGACAGCGGCGGCAGCCCGGCCAGCAGCAAGGTGCAGACGATGAACGCAATGCCCAGGAAGGCCACGCCGGCCGGGATGGCCCGGCCGTACAGCGCCTGCGCGTCGTCGTCCAGGTTCACGTCGGACATCAGCCGCAGGTCTTCGCCGAGGAACGGTGAGTCGTCGGCCGCGGCATGCGGCGCCACGCTGGAGCCATTGCGCCAGCGCTCGATCATGTCGATGAGCAGAAAGAACGCGCTCACGGCCAGCGTGGAGCTGATGAGGTAGTACAGCGCGCCGGCCCAGATCGCGCTGCGGCCCAGGCCGATGGCGGCCAGCAGCGTGCCGGCCGAGACCAGCACGCTGTAGGCGGCCAGCAGCGCCAGCCGCTGCGTGCCCAGGATGCCCAGCGCACCGACGAACAGGGTGGC
The DNA here is from genome assembly GCF_001422405.1 of Pseudorhodoferax sp. Leaf267. Lineage (GTDB taxonomy): Bacteria > Pseudomonadota > Gammaproteobacteria > Burkholderiales > Burkholderiaceae_C > Pseudorhodoferax. The sequence goes on along the minus strand of NZ_LMMV01000021.1, from coordinate 329,643 downwards.
GATGCCGATGGCCACGATGGCGGTCTGCCCGAACTGGGCCGAGGCGCTGGCGTCGGGCGCGAACAGCACCGTCCACAGCCGCAGCACGGTGTAGACGCCGAGCTTGGTCAGCAGCGCGAACACCGCGCCCACGGGCGCCACGGCCGCGCTGTAGGCCGGCACCAGCCAGAAGTTCAGCGGCCAGGCGCCGGCCTTGGCGAAGAAGGCCGTGGCCAGGATGGCCGCCGCCGCATGCACGAGGCCGCGGTCCGCCGGGTCCAGCGCGGCGATGCGCACCCCCAGGTCGGCCATGTTCAGCGTGCCGGTCACGCCGTACAGCATGGCCGCGCCGATCAGGAACAGGAAGGACGCCGCCAGGTTGATCGCGATGTAGTGCAGCCCGGCCTGCACGCGCAGACGGCCCGAGCCATGCAGCAACAGACCGTAGGACGCGGCCAGCATGACCTCGAAGAACACGAATAGGTTGAACAGGTCGCCGGTCAGGAACGCGCCGTTCAGCCCCATGAGCTGCAGCTGCAGCATCGGGTGGAAGTGCACGCCGGCCCGGTCCCAGCGCGAGGTGGAGTAGATGGACGCGGCGAACGCGATCACGCCGGTCAGCGCGACCATCATGGACGAGAGCCGGTCGGCCACCAGCACGATGCCGAACGGCGCCATCCAGTTGCCGGCCAGGTAGACGCCGATGGAGCCGGGGCCGTCGCCGGTCTCCGGCGCGTTGACCCAGCGCAGCAGCGCCAGCGCCACGAGCAGGCCCAGCACGCCGGAGATCACGGTCAGCGTGGCCTTGGTGCGGCGCTGGCGCTCCTCCAGCATCAGCATCAGCGCGGCCGTCAGCATGGGCAGCAGGATGGGCGCAGCGATCAGGTGCGGCATGCTCAATTCCAGCAGCCGGTCGAGCAGGCGAATCGCGTCCGTCATTCCTGGGCTTCCTGGCGTTCAGCGCCGTCCACGTGGTCGGTGCCGGTCAGGCCGCGCGAGGCCAGGATCACGACGAGGAACAGCGCCGTCATCGCGAAGCCGATCACGATGGCCGTCAGCACCAGGGCCTGTGGCATCGGGTCGGCCGTGTTCGCCAGCGTGGAGATGGTGCCGGGCACGAGCACGGGCTCGCTGTCGACCTTGAGCCGGCCCATGCTGAAGATGAACAGGTTCACGGCGTAGGACACCAGGGTCAGGCCCATGATGACCTGGAAGGTGCGCGGGCGCAGCAGCAGGTAGACCCCCGAGCTGGTCAGCACGCCGATGGCGATGGCCAGGACCATTTCCATTTTTCTAAGTGTCTCCATGCGAAGTTGACAGGGCCGCGCGTGCTTCGGCAGCGCGTTCCTCATGTTCCTCTGCCCAGCGGTGGCTGCGCACCGACTGGTGCGCCAGGCTGGTCAGGATCAGCATCGTGGAGCCCAGCACCAGCGCGAACACGCCGGTGTCGAAGAACAGCGCGCTGGGCACATGCAGCTCGCCCAGCACGGGCAGCGTGACATGGGCCGTGTGCGTGGTCAGGAACGGGTAGCCCATCACGATCGCGCCGCCGCCCGTCGCCAGCGCCAGCAGCAGGCCGGTGGCGATCCAGCGGCGCGGGTAGATGCGCAAATGCTCCTCCACCCATTCCGTGCCCGACACGATGTACTGCAGCAGCAGCGCGACCGACATCACGAGGCCGGCCACGAAGCCGCCGCCCGGCGCGTTGTGGCCGCGCATGAAGAAGTACACCGACACCAGCACCGCGAGCGGCAGCAGCAGCCGCACCAGCACGGCCGGCACCATGAGGTAGCCGACGGCCGTGTCCTTGGCCAGGCGCGGGTTCAGCAGGTCGCTGCTGCCGTCGTCGGACTGCGCCCGCTGCTGCAGCGGCAGCGCCATGGACTCGGGCGCGGGCCGAAAGCGCCGCAGCAGCGCGTAGACCGTCAGCGCCACGATGCCCAGCACCGTGATCTCGCCGAAGGTGTCGAAGCCGCGGAAGTCCACCAGCATCACGTTGACGACGTTGGTGCCGCCGCCCTCGGTCAGCGCGCGGTCCAGAAAGAAGGGCGAGATGCTCTGCGGGAAGCGCCGTGTCATGACCAGCCAGGCCAGCGTGGCCATGCCGGCCCCTGCGGCCGCCGCGATGGCCAGGTCACGGCCGCGCCGGCCCCAGGGCCGGATGCGGTCGCGCGCAGCCTGCACGGTGGCCTTGTTGCGCATGGGCAGCCAGCGCAGGCCCAGCAGGATCAGCACCGTGGTCACGGCCTCGACCACCAGCTGCGTCAGTGCCAGGTCGGGCGCCGAGAACCAGATGAAGGTCAGGCAGCAGGTCAGGCCCGCGCCGGCCGCGAGCATCAGCGAGGCCAGCCGGTGGAACTTGGCCTGCCAGGCCGCGGCCAGCGCGCAGACGCCGCCGATGATCCAGGTCATCGCGAACATGGGCGAGAACGGCAGCGGCGGGCGTTCGCCCGGGCCCGCGGGCACGAACCACAGCGCGGCACCCGCACCGGCCAGCGCCACGCAGACCATGAGCAGCAGCTGCGTCTGCAGCCGGTTCGTGGCCAGGATGCGGCGGCTGCGGCGGCCGACTTCGGTCAGGCGCGCGAGCAGGTTCTCGAAAATGCGCTGGCCGTCCAGCACGTGCAGCACCGGCGTGTGCGCCAGGCCGCCGGTCTCGCGCCTGCGCCGCTGCAGCAGGTACAGCGCGGCACCGCCGGCCAGCGCCACCAGGCTCATCACCAGTGGCAGGTTGAAGCCGTGCCAGATGGCCAGGCTGTACTCGGGCAGCGTGCCGCCGACCACGGGCGCGGCGGCAGCGGCCAGCATGGGGCCGACCGACCACTCGGGCACCACGCCGACGATCAGGCAGGCCAGCACCAGCAGCTCCACCGGCACGCGCATCCAGTGCGGCGGCTCGTGCGGGGGCTTGGGCACGGCGCCGATGCACGAAGGGCCGAAGAACACGTCAAACACGAAGCGCGCCGAATAGGCCACGCTGAAGATGCCGGCGATCGTCGCCAGCACCGGCAGGCTGCGGTCCACCCAGGGCGTGGAGGCCAGGAACACGGTCTCGGCGAAGAACATCTCCTTGGACAGGAAGCCGTTCAGCAGCGGCACCCCGGCCATGGACGCGCTGGCGATGATGGCCAGCAGGCCCGTGATCGGCATCAGCTTGAGCAGGCCGCTGAGCTTGCGGATGTCGCGCGTGCCGCTTTCGTGGTCGATGATGCCGGCGGCCATGAACAGCGAGGCCTTGAAGGTGGCGTGGTTCATGATGTGGAAGACCGCGGCCACGGCGGCCATGGGGCTGTTCAGGCCCAGCAGCAGCGTGATCAGGCCCAGGTGCGAGATGGTGGAGTAGGCCAGAAGGGCCTTCAGGTCACGCTGGAACATGGCCACGTAGGCGCCCAGCAGCAGCGTGATGGCGCCGGCCCCGCCGACCAGCCAGAACCACAGCTCGCTGCCGGCCAGTGCCGGCCACAGCCGCGCCATCAGGAACACGCCCAGCTTGACCATGGTGGCCGAGTGCAGGTAGGCCGAGATCGGCGTGGGCGCGGCCATGGCGCGCGGCAGCCAGAAATGGAACGGGAACTGCGCGCTCTTGGTGAACGCGCCCAGCAGCACCAGCACCAGCGCCACCGGATACAGCGGGTGCGCGAGGATCTGCGGCCCCGAAGCCAGCACCACGTCCAGGTCGTAGCTGCCCACGATGCGGCCCAGCACCAGCACGCCGGCCAGCAGCGCGAGGCCGCCCGCGCCCGTGACGGTGAGCGCCATGCGTGCGCCGCGCCGCGCGTCCTTGCGGTGGTGCCAGTACCCGATGAGCAGGAACGAGAACAGGCTGGTCAGCTCCCAGAACAGCACCATCTGCACCAGGTTGCCCGACAGGACCACGCCCATCATCGAGCCCATAAAGGCCAGGAAGAACGCGAAGAAGCGCGGCGCGGGGTCCGAGGCCGACAGGTAGTAGCGCGCGTACAGCACCACCAGCGCACCGATGCCGGTCACCAGCATGCAGAACAGCCACGCGAAGCCGTCCAGGCGGAACACGAGATTCACGCCGAGTGTGGGCAGCCACAGGTACTCCTCGCGCAGCACCTGCCCGCCGGTGATCTGGGGGAACAGCCAGGCGGCCTGGATGGCGCAACCCAGGGCGATCAGGCCGGCCAACGTGGCCTCGCGGTTGCGGGCGTTGGACGGCATGAACATCGCAAGGACACTGCCGATAAAGGGGATGAGGACGAGCAGGGCCAGGGACATTGCGATCGATTTTATCGATCGGTCATGGCAAGCCCTTTGTGGATTCCCGCAGCGGGTAAGTCTTTTCCCCTGCGCGGGCCGGGCTTTGCGCCGCTCAGGGCGGCCAGGGGTCGTAGCTACCGAAGTTCCAGATGTGGCCCTCGGGGTCGGCGCAGGTGAAGCCGCGCCCGCCGTAGTCCTCGTCCTTGATGTCGAGCAGGATCGTCGCGCCCGCAGCCTTGGCGCGCGCGTACATGGCGTCGGGGTCGCGCACCACGAGGTAGGAGCTTTGTGTCTCGGCGCCGCCGATCTCGTCGGGCTGGCGGATCAGCGCGCCCCAGGGCGTGGGCTTCTTGCCGACCGAGCCCAGCATGACCATGCCGCTGCCCAAGGTCAGCTGCGCATGCGCGATGCCGCCGTCGTCGTCGGGGTAGACGGCCTGGCGCTCGAAACCGAAGGTGTTGCAGAGCCAGTCGATGGCGGCCGGCGCGTCGCGGTAGCGCAGGCAGGGGATGACGGTGGCGCGCGTGGGCCTGGCGGGTGCGGCGGCCATGGCGGTCAGGCCTTGGCCGAGCAGTTGAACATCCAGCAGATCCCGAAGCGGTCGGTCAGGCTGCCGAAGTAGTCGCCCCAGAACATCTCCTGCAGCGGCATCTGGACCGAGCCGCCGGCCGACAGAGCGGCGAACAGCCGGTCGGTGTCGGCGCGGGTGTCGGGCTGCAGGTTGATGTGCACGTTGTTGCCTTGGCGCAGCGTGAAGCCCATGGACTCGGGCGCGTCCGTGCCCATCAGCACGTGGTCGCCCAGCGTCGCCAGTTCCACGTGCATGACCAGCGCCTTGTCTGCCTCGGCCATCGCCGGCTGGCCCGGTGCGGCAGGCACCTCGCCCATGCGGTGCAGGCCGCCGATGAACTCCCCACCGAACACCGTGCGGTAGAAGTCGAACGCCGACTCGGTCTGGCGGTTGAAGTTGAGGTAGGTGCTGACGCGGGCCATGGCGATCTCCTTGAAATGCTGGAGTGTGTACGACGAAGCGGCCTGCCGCCAATCGACACCGCGCAACAGACAAGCTTCTGCGCCGCAGCCATGAAAAAGGCCGTCGCGAGGACGGCCGTCTCAAGAGCGCGCGGAACTCAGTGCCCCGATGCGCCCGAAGCCCCCAGGCCCGTTTCCGAGCGCACCTGCTGCGCAGGGAACAACGCGCGTTCCCTGGCGGCCTGCGCGCTGCGGTCGGTGACCGAGAACAGCCAGATGCCCACGAAGCCGATGGTCATCGAGAACAGGGCGGGCGATGCGTACGGGAACGGCGCGGAGCCGGCGGGGTGGCCCAGCGTGGCCTCCCACACCGAGGGCGACAGCACGGTCAGCAGCACCGAGGAGATCAGGCCCAGGAAGCCACCGACCACGGCGCCGCGCGTCGTGCAGTCCTTCCACAGGATCGAGAGGAACAGCACCGGGAAGTTGGCCGAGGCCGCCACCGCGAAGGCCAGCGAGACCATGAAGGCGATGTTCTGCTTCTCGAACGCGATACCCAGCACCACGGCCACGACGCCGAGCGCCAGCGTGGTGATGCGCGAGACGCGCAGCTCGGATGCGCTGTCGGCATTGCCCTTCTTCACCAGCGTGGCGTACAGGTCATGCGACACGGCAGACGCGCCTGACAGCGTGAGGCCGGCCACCACCGCCAGGATGGTGGCGAAGGCCACGGCCGAGATGAAGCCGTAGAACACGTTGCCACCCACCGACTTGGCCACCAGCACGGCCGCCATGTTGGACGCGCCGGAGCCGCCGTGGATGATGCCGGTCACCGTGTTGGCGAACTCGGGGTTGGTCAGCACCAGCGTGATGGCGCCAAAGCCGATGATGAAAATCAGCAGGTAGAAGTAGCCGATCCACACCGTCGCCCAGCCCACCGACTTGCGCGCTTCCTTGGCGTCGGGCACGGTGAAGAAGCGCATCAGGATGTGCGGCAGGCCGGCCGTGCCGAACATCAGCGCCATGCCGAAGGAGATCGCCGAGATCGGGTCCTTCACGAAGCCGCCCGGGCCCATGATGGCTGCCCCGATGGCGGCTGCCTCGGCCGGCGTCTTGCCGCCGTTGGCCGCGATCTGCGTGCGCACCTCGATCGACTTGGCGAACAGCGCCTCGGGCGAGAAGCCGAACTGCGCCAGCACCATGATGGCCATGAAGGTCACGCCCGACAGCAGCAGCACGGCCTTGATGATCTGCACCCAGGTAGTGGCCGTCATGCCGCCGAACAGCACGTAGACCATCATCAGCGCGCCGACGATCACCACCGCGATCCAGTAGTCCAGCCCGAACAGCAGCTTGATCAGCTGCCCTGCGCCCACCATCTGCGCGATCAGGTAGAAGGCCACGACGACCAGCGTGCCGGAGGCCGCGAACGCACGGATCGGGCCGGGCTGGAAGCGGTAGCCCGCTACGTCGGCGAACGTGAACTTGCCCAGGTTGCGCAGCCGCTCGGCCATGAGAAAGGTGAGGATGGGCCAGCCCACGAGAAAGCCGATGGCGTAGATCAGCCCGTCGTAGCCGGTCGCCATCACGGCGGCCGAGATGCCCAGGAACGAGGCGGCCGACATGTAGTCGCCGGCGATGGCCAGCCCATTCTGGAAGCCCGTGATGCCCCCGCCCGCCGTGTAGAAGTCGGAGGCCGACTTGGTGCGGCCGGCAGCCCACTTGGTGATGTAGAGCGTGCCGACCACGAAGATCGAGAACATGCCGATCGCGATCCAGTTGGTGGGCTGCTTGGCCACCTGGCCGACGTCGCCGCCGGCAGCCTGGGCCAGGTTGGCCACCAGGGCTATGGCCAGCGCGGCGCCAGCCAGGCCGAAGAACTTGCGTGCGGAGATCATTTGGCGGCGTCCTTCAGGATCTCGGCCGTGTCGCGGTCGAACTCGCCGTTGGCACGGCGGATGTAGAAGATGGTGATGGCGATGGTGAAGAGGATCACGCCCAGCCCGATGGGGATGCCGATGGTCGTGACGCCGGCGCCGATGGGCTTGGCCAGGAAGGGTTTGTCGAACGCGATCAGGCCGATGTAGCCGTAATAGACGATCAGCATGAGGATCGTCAGCAGCCAGCCGAAGCGGTTGCGTTTGCGCTTGAGCGCCAGGTACTTGGGATGGGACTGGATTCTGTCTACCACGGGATCGCGCATCGTTGTCTCCGGAAGTGAGTGCAGCGCGATTCTTCAATGCGCCCCGTGCGGGTGGGGCGCTTCGCAATCATTCGTCACATTGGGCTGCGATTGCGCTTACTCCCAGCTGACATCGGCCGCGAACAGGTAGCCCGCGCCGTACACGGTCTTGATGATCAGCGGGTCGTGCGCGTCCGCTTCGATCTTGCGGCGCAGCCGCGAGATGCGCACGTCGATGCTGCGGTCGGTGGGCAGCAGGTCGCGCTCGCCCATGAGCTGCTCGCGCGTGAGGATCTGGTGCGGGCGCTCGACGAAGCAGCGCAGCACCTGGGTCTCGGCCGTGCCCAGCAGATGCTCGGTGCCGTCGGGCGCGCGCAGCACGTTGGCCGCGCAATCGATGCGCCAGCCCAGGAAGCTCGCATAACGCCGCTGGCCTGTGGACGTGCCCGATGCCAGGCTGCGCCGGCGCAGGATGCTGCGCACGCGCGCCACCAGCTCGCGCGACTCGAAGGGCTTGGTCACGTAGTCGTCCCCGCCCAGCTCCAGGCCCATCACGCGGTCTGCCGTGTGGCCACGCCCGGTGAGGATCAGCACGCCGGAGCTGGAGCCGGCCGTGATGCGGCGCATGAGATCGATGCCGTCCATGTCCGGCAGGCCCAGGTCCACGATGCACAGGTCGGGCTTTTCGAACTGCAGCCGGCGCAGCACGGCGCCGCCGGTGGCGAACACCTCGCAGGCGAAGCCGAAGTCGCGCAGGGCCGCCAGCACGAGCTTGGCCACGTCGGCGTCGTCCTCGATGACGTAGATCAGCGCGGGCGGTGCGCTGGTGTCGTTGGCCGTGCGGCGGCCGGTGTCTGCACTCATGTTCTTCCTCGTTCGATGGCGGCGGCCAGCTGCTCGGTCGTGAAGGGCTTGCGCAGCAACGGGGCGCCGGGAAGCTGCGGCCAGGCGTCGGGCACGTTGCCCGTCATGATGACGACGGACTGCGCGCGCCGGCCTTCGCGCGCGGCGCGCGCGACCTGCACGCCGTCGTCGGGGCCGGCCATGACCAGGTCGGTCAGCACCAGCGAGATGCCCTCGGTGGCCTCCAGCAGCTTGCACGCCTCCGGCGCGCGCTCGGCCTCCAGCACCACGTAGCCCAGCTCCAGCAGGTTGCGCCGCACCACGCGGCGCACCTGGGCGTCGTCGTCCACCAGCAGGGCCAGGCCGCGCTGGCGCGGCAGCGCGCTGGCAGCCGGGCCGATGTCGTCGTCATCGTTGCCCGCGGGAGGCTGGGCGGCCGGCAGCCAGACCGAGATCGTGGTGCCCACGCCGGGCGTGCTGTGCACGTCCACGGCGCCGCCGGATTGCTTGATGAAGCCGTACACCACGGCCATGCCCAGGCCCGTGCCCTGGCCGGGGCGTTTGGTCGTGAAGAAGGGATCGAACAGGTGCGCCAGGGTGGCGGGGTCCATGCCGGCGCCGTTGTCCTGCACGTCGATGCGGATGCAATCGCCGGCCGACAGCTGCAGCGGCGCGGCGATGCTGGCGTCGATGCGTGTGGCGCAGGCGCGCAACTGGATGCGGCCGGGCCGCGCACCGCCTTCGCAGGCATCGCGCGCGTTCAGCACCATGTTGATCAGGGCCTGCTCGAGCAGCGTGGCGTCGATCCAGCTCCACAGCGGTGTGTCGCCGACCGCGATGTCCATCTGCAGCGTGTCGGGCAGCACACGCCGCACCAGGCCGGCCACGGTCTCGATCAGCGCGCCCACGCTGACGGCAGCGGCCTCCAGCGGCTGGCGCCGCGCGAAGCTCAGCAGGCCCTTGACCAGGTCGGCGCCGCGCCGCGCCGCGCCCAGCGCGGGCATGACGTACTCGGCCGTGGCCTCGTCGTCGGGCCGCGCCTGGGCCATGGCCGCCAGGTTGCCGATGATCACGGTCAGGATGTTGTTGAAGTCGTGCGCCAGCCCGCCCGTCATGTTGGTCAGCGATTCCAGCTTGTGCGCGCGCGCCAGCAGCACCTGCGAGCGGCGCTCGTCGGTGATGTCGAAGGTCAGCTCGAAGCAGCCGCCGACGCCGCCGTCCGCCGTGCGCTCGGGGACCAGCGTCGTGCGCACCATGCGGCGCTGGCCCTGGTGCGTGACCAGCTCGTACTCGAAGCTCTGCGAGCTGCCGCGCATGGCGCGCAGCACGTGCGGGCGCACGACGGCGTAGACCGCATCGCCCAGGAAGGCGCGGGCGCTCACGCGTGTGGGCGACTGCGTGTCCACGCGGAACCAGTCGTGGTAGCCGCGGTTCAGGTAGCGGTAGACCCGGCTCGCGTCGAAGAAGCCGACCAGCGCAGGGATTGAGTCCATCACCAGGCGCACGCGCTGCTCGCTGCGCTGCAGCTCGGCCGTGCGCTCCACCACGCGGGCCTCCAGCTCGGTGTTGTGCGCGCGCACGGCGTCCTCGGCCTGGCGCTGGGCGGTGATGTCGGTGTAGAGCGTGACGAAGCCGTGGCCTGGCACGGGCTCGCCCCGGATGCGCAGCACGCGGCCATCGGGCCGGGTGCGCTCGATCTCGTGCGGTGCGAAGGTCTGCGCCGCCGCCACGCGTTCGGCCACCTGGCGCGCCGGGTCGCCGGGGCCGTATTCGCCGCGCCGTGCGTTGAAACCGATGAAGCTCGCGAACGGCGCGCCGACGAAGCCCATGGCCTCGGGGAAATCCAGCAGTTGCAGGTAGGCGCGGTTCCAGGCCACGAGGCGCAGCTCGCTGTCGAAGATGGACAGACCCTGGTCCAGCAGGTCCAGGCCGGCCTGCAGCGTCTGGTAGCGCGCCAGCGGTTCGGCTTCCGGGGGAGGGTCGACAGGCATCATGGCGGTGCCGAGCGTAACGCCTGATGCACCAGGGTGGCGCGCTGCAAACATTCGTCATGTTTGGGCTACCGTGCTGCAACGTTCCTCGGTCATCCTTGCGCCACCGCGCCGGGCTGGCCGGCTGGCAATGCGATCATCGCCAGCGCGCCGCAGGCCAGCCGGCCGCCCCCCTTCATTCGCCCAAGGAGACGACATGTCCGAGACCGCCACCCCGACCGCCGCCAAGTTGTACGCGCCACCCGAAGCCCTGGCGCGCAACGCCCACGTGTCCGGCCGTGCCGCCTACGACAAGCTGGTGGCCGAGGCCGAGAGCGACCCAGAGGCCTACTGGGGCCGTCTGGCGCGCGAGTTCATCACCTGGAAGACACCGTTCACCAAGGTGCTGGACACCAGCGGCGCGCCGTTCTTCAAGTGGTTTGCCGACGGCACGCTGAACGTGTCGTACAACTGCCTGGACCGCAATGTGGAGCGCGGCCTGGGCAACAAAACCGCGCTCATCTTCGAGGCCGACGACGGCCAGGTCACCCATGTGAGCTATGCCGACCTGCTGGTGCGCGTGTGCCGCATGGCCAACGCGCTGCGCTCGCTGGGCGTGAAGAAGGGTGACCGCGTCGTCATCTACATCTCCATGTCGGTCGACGGCGTGGCCGCGATGCAGGCCTGCGCGCGCATCGGCGCCATCCACTCCGTGGTGTTCGGCGGCTTCTCGGCCCAGGCGCTGCGCGACCGCATCGCCGATACCGGCGCATCCATCGTCATCACGGCCGACCAGCAGGCGCGCGGGGGCAAGCAGCTGCCGCTCAAGGCCATCGTCGACGAGGCCATCGGCCTGGGCGGCTGCGAGAGCGTGCGCAACGTGCTGGTGGCGCGCCGCACCGGGGGCGCCGTGCCGTTCCAGGCGCCGCGTGACCTGTGGCTGCAGGAGCTGACGGACGGCCAGTCCGACACCTGCGAGCCCGAATGGGTGGAGGCTGAGCACCCGCTGTTCCTGCTCTACACCTCGGGCTCGACGGGCAAGCCCAAGGGCGTGCAGCACTCCACGGGCGGCTACCTGCTGCAGGCCGCGGTCACCACCAAGTGGACCTTCGACCTGAAGGCCGACGACGTCTTCTGGTGCACGGCCGACATCGGCTGGGTCACGGGCCACAGCTACATCACCTACGGCCCGCTGGCCCTGGGCGCGACCGAGATCGTGTTCGAGGGCGTGCCCACCTACCCGGACGCCGGCCGCTTCTGGAAGATGGTGCAGGACCACAAGGTCACGGTCTTCTACACCGCGCCCACGGCGATCCGCTCACTGATCAAGGCCGCCGAGGCCAGCGACGCCGTGCACCCCAAGAGCTACGACCTCTCCAGCCTGCGCATCCTGGGCTCGGTGGGCGAGCCCATCAACCCGGCCGCCTGGGAGTGGTACCACCAGCATGTGGGTGGCGGCCGCTGCCCCATCGTGGACACGTTCTGGCAGACCGAGACCGGCGGCCACATGATCACGCCGCTGCCGGGCGCCACCGACCTGGTGCCCGGCTCGTGCACGCTGCCGTTCCCGGGCATCACGGCCGCCATCGTCGACGAGACCGGCAACGACGTGCCGAACGGGCAGGGCGGCATCCTGGTCGTCAAGCGCCCCTGGCCCGGCATGATCCGCACGATCTGGAACGATGCCGACCGCTTCGTGAAGAGCTACTACCCGCCCGAGCTCAAGGGCTACTACCTGGCGGGCGACGGCGCGATCCGCGACGCCAGGACGGGCTATTTCACGATCACGGGCCGCATCGACGACGTGCTGAACGTGTCCGGCCACCGCATGGGCACGATGGAGATCGAGTCGGCCCTGGTCGCCAAGACCGACCTGGTGGCCGAAGCCGCCGTGGTGGGCCGGCCCGACGACACCACGGGCGAGGCCATCTGTGCCTTCGTGGTGCTCAAGCGCCCACGCCCGCACGGCGACGAGGCCAAGGCCATCGCCAAGGAACTGCGCGACTGGGTGGCCAAGGAGATCGGCCCGATCGCCAAGCCCAAGGACATCCGCTTCGGCGACAACCTGCCCAAGACCCGCAGCGGCAAGATCATGCGGCGCCTGCTGCGCTCCATCGCCAAGGGCGAGGCCATCACCCAGGACACCAGCACGCTGGAAAATCCGGCCATCCTCGAGCAGTTGTCGCAGGTCAACTGAGCCACCTTTCATCCTTAAAAGTGCTGAAAGATTTCAGTTTCCAGACGGGCCAAGTGACAAATTCGATCTGAATCAATTACAAATTACTTCTTTGCGTGCTGCGCACAGCGTCGAATTTGGCGTGGGTGCCGCGCGGGTGTCGATGCACTGGAGGAAGTCGGACGTGTCAGAACTGATCGTGGTCATGGTGGGCGGTGTCGCAGCGTTCATGTTGTGGCGGGGGCTCCGAAACCGGGCCCAGCAACCTGACTTCCAGGTGGCCGGCTCGTCGTTCGGATCGGTCTCCAGCCCCGTCCCGCTGGACACGCACCAGTGGCCGCATCTGGGGCGCTTCGATTTCGAGGTGCTCAGCGGCCCGCGCCACCAGCCTGCGCTGCGCCACGCCCTGGAGCAGCTGGGCGAGCATTGCGTGGCCACGCTGCGTGCGGGCGACGGCGCCGAACACAACATCGGCGCGCCCGTGGAGGTGCTGGTCGAGGACGTGCGCGTCGGCTACCTGTTGGATGGCGACGCGACGCGCTTTCACCGCCGGCTGGCCTATGAGGGGCGGCCCGGCCAACTGAGCCAGTGCGACGCCAGGATCACGGTGGACGATGCGACGCGCCGCGTGGACAAGCGCACCTACGCCATCTTGCTGGACTTGAAGCCCTTCCGGCACTGAAGCCGGTTCAACCCTGGCGCCGGCCCAGGCGCTGCAGCAAGGTTTTGCGCGGTGCCGGCACTGGGGGCGCGGCCGGTGCCGGCAACGCCAGTTGGGCCTTGCGCGCCACGCGCACGCAGTCCTTCAAGTGTTCCTCGCCCAGGAAACGGATCGCGCTGTAGCCGACCAGAGCCGACACCGCCTGGCCGGCCAGCGGCACGTATTTGGCGGCCTGGCCGGCCGTGAGCCGCAGGCCGATGGTGGTGGCGGCCTTGAGCACCAGGTCGCGCGTGATGAACTTGCCGATCAGCACCGAGCCGACCAGGCCCACGGCCTTTTGCACCTGCTCGCGCTGGTGGGGGTCCAACTGGTCGATCTGGTCTGGCGTGAGGCCGAACTCGGCGTTGATCGCCGGGATCAGGCGGGACAGCAGGGCGGCGTCCACCGCCCAGTCCAGGCCCGGCACGGGCACGGTGCCCGCCGCTGCCGCCACCAGCGCCCGGCGGTGCAGCAGCTTGCGGCTGCGCCGCACGGCGTCCGTCAGTTGCGGATCGCCGTCTGCGAAGTCCAGTGCGGTGGGCATGGCTTCGCGGTTTTCTGGATCAGGACTTGCCCTTGACCATGCCGTAGATCACCAGCAACACGATCGCGCCCACGATGGACGCGATCCAGCCAGCGGCGGCGCCGGGCTGGTACCAGCCCATCTGTTGGCCCAGCCAGCTGGCGCCAAAGGAGCCGGCGATGCCCAGGATGGACGTCATGACGAGGCCGAGCTTGTCGTCACCCGGCTTGAGTGCCCGAGCCAGCAGGCCCACGATGAAGCCGACGATGATGGTTCCGATGATGGAGAACATGGCGTGTGTACAAAAAGTTGAAAGCCAGGGCAATGTACCTGATGCCCGCCCGGCTCCCACGCCTTGTGCGACCGCATGGCTGTCAGACGGCGCGCCTGTTGTATGTGGGCCGGCGCAACGCCGCCGGCCCACGCGTCAGGAGGTTTCCAGCTGTTCCGACAGGCCCAGCCACTCCTCTTCCTGCCGCGCAAGCTGGTCGGTCACCTGCTTGAGCTTGCGGCCGGCCTCGGCCATGGCGGCCGGCGAGGGGTTCTGCATAAGCTGCGCCTCGAGCGCTGCCTTCTCCGCGTTCAGCGCCGCCATGCTCAAGTCCAGTTTCTCGATCTGCTTGCGGATCGGGCGCAGGCGCTCGTTCTGTGCCTGGCGCTGCTGTGCGTCCTGCTTGCGCTGGGCCGGCGCCGGCGCGGGTGCCGCCACCGCCGGGGCTGCCGCGGGCGCGTGCTTCAACGCCTCGCGCTGGCGCTTGGCTTCGTCGAGCAGGTAGCGCTGGTAGTCGTCCAGGTCGCCATCGAACGGGCTGATGCCGCCGCGCGCGACCAGCCAGAACTCGTCGCAGACGGCGCGCAGCAGTGCCCGGTCGTGGCTGACCAGCATCACCGTGCCTTCGAACTCGTTGAGCGCCATGGACAGCGCCTCGCGCGTGGCCAGGTCCAGGTGGTTGGTCGGCTCGTCCAGCAGCAGGAGGTTGGGGCGTTGCCACACGATCATGCACAGCACCAGGCGGGCCTTTTCGCCGCCGCTCATGCTGCCCACGGCCTGCTTGACCATGTCGCCGCTGAAATTGAAGCCGCCCAGGAAGCTGCGCAAGTCCTGCTCGCGCGTGGGCTGGCTGCCCAGCTTGCCGGCGGCCTGCGTCTCCTTGACCAGGCGGATCATGTGCTCCAGCGGGTTGTCGGCCGGGCGCAGCACGTCCAGCTCCTGCTGCGCGAAGTAGCCGATGTTCAGGCCCTTGCCTTCGGTGATCTCGCCCAGGATGGGCTGCAGCGCGCGCGCCACGGTCTTCACGACCGTGGACTTGCCCTGGCCGTTCGCGCCCAGGATGCCGATGCGCTGGCCGGCCAGCACCGACTTGCTGACCTTCTGCACGATGACGGTGGGCGGCGTGCCTTCGGGGGCATCCTCGGGCGCCGGGTAGCCGAAGCTCGCGTCCTGCATGGCCAGCATGGGGTTGGGCAGGTTGGCCGGCTCCTTGAACTCGAAGCTGAAATCGGCCTCGGCCAGGAGCGGCGCTACACGCTCCATGCGCGCCAGCGCCTTGACCCGGCTCTGCGCCTGCTTGGCCTTGCTGGCCTTGGCCTTGAAGCGGTCGATGAACTTCTGCAGGTGGGCGATCTTTTCCTGCTGCTTGGCAAAGCTTTGCTGCTGCAGCGCCATCTGCTCGGCCCGCATGTCCTCGAACTTGCTGTAGTTGCCGCCATAGCGGTTGAGCTTGGCGCTCTCGATGTGGACGGTGACGTCGGTCACCGCGTCCAGGAATTCGCGGTCATGGCTGATGATCAGCAGCGTGCCCTGGTAGCGCTTGAGCCAGGCCTCCAGCCAGACCAGCGCGTCCAGGTCCAGGTGGTTGGTGGGCTCGTCCAGCAGCATCAGGTCGGAGGGGCACATCAGCGCACGGGCCAGCTGCAGGCGCATGCGCCAGCCGCCCGAGAAGCTGTCGACCGGGTTGTCGAGCTCCGTGGTCTTGAAGCCCAGGCCCAGGATCAGCGCCTGCGCGCGCGCGCGGGCGTCGTGTGCACCTGCGTCGTGCAGCGCCATGTAGGCGTGTGCCATGCGCTCGCCGTCTTCGCTGGCCTCGCTGGCCGTCACTTCGGCCTGTGCGGCCAGCAGCACCACGTCGCCATCGACCACGAAGTCGGTGGCGCCCTGCGAGGTCTCGGGCATGTCCTGCGCGACCTGGGCCAGCCGCCACTGCGGCGGCACGAAGAACTCGCCGCCGTCCTCGTGCAGGCTGCCGTTCAGCAGCGCGAACAGGCTGGACTTGCCGGCGCCGTTGCGGCCGACTAGACCGGCCTTCTCGCCGGGGTTGATGACGGTGGAGGCGCTGTCGAGCAGCACCTTGGTCCCGCGGCGCAGGACGACATTCTTCAGGGTGATCATGTGAACCGCCGCTCCATGCAAGCGGCGCTCGTTGAGAGTTTCAGAGGTTGGCGAGGGCTTCGCCGGTGACCAGCAGAACCTGGTCGTCGCCGGCGCTTGTCTCCAGCCATACCACTTCGAGTCCCGCAAAAGCGGCTTCGAAATAGGCCCGTTCGTTGCCGATTTCCAGCACCAGCACGCCGTGTGCCGGCATTTTCGCAGACAGGCCGGCCAGCAGGCCACGGATGAAGTCCATGCCGTCGGCGCCACCGGCCAGCGCCAGCGCCGGCTCGGCCCGGTATTCGGCCGGCAGTGCCTGCATGCTGGCGCTGTTCACATAGGGCGGGTTGCACAGCACCAGGTCGTAGGGGCCCTCGGTCTGCGCCAGGCCGTCGGACTGCAGCAGGCGGATGCGCGCGGCCAGGCCGTGGCGGTCCACATTGATGCGGGCGACGGCCAGCGCATCTGGCGAGATGTCGGCCGCGTCCACCGTCACGTCGGGCCAGGCCATGGCGGCCAGCACGGCCAGGCTGCCGTTGCCGGTGCACAGGTCCAGCACGCGCTGCGTGTGCGGGCCGAGCCAGGCGTCGAAGCTGCCATCGGCCAGCAGCTCGGCGATGAAGGAGCGCGGCACGATGGCGCGCTCATCCACGTAGAAGGGCACGCCCTGCAGCCAGGCCTCCTGCGTGAGGTAGGCGGCGGGCTTGCGCGTGGCGATGCGCTGGTCCAGCAGGGCCTGCACCGCGGCCTGGGCTTCGGGTGCGACGGGCTGGTCGGCCACGTCGTCGAGCGCATCGAGTGGCAGGCCCAGGCGCCACAGCACCAGCCAGGCGGCCTCGTCGAACGCGTTGGCCGTGCCATGGCCATAGGCGACGCGGGCCGCGTCCAGCTGCGCGGCGCCGGCCTCGATCAGGGACAAGACCGTCTGCGTCACGTGATCGAGGCGTCCAGCCGCTCCAGCACGCCGCGGTAGATCGCGGTCAACGGTTCGATGTCGGCCACGCGCAGGTGCTCGTCGATCTTGTGGATCGTGGCGTTCGGCGGGCCGAGTTCGATGACCTGCGGGCAGATCTTGGCGATGAAGCGGCCGTCGCTGGTGCCGCCCGTGGTCGACAGCTCGGTGGTGATCCCGGTCTCGGCCAGGATCGCGGCGCGCACGGCCTCCACCAGCGTGCCGGGTGTGGTCAAAAAAGGCAGGCCGCCGACCGTCCAGTCCAGCCTGTACTCCAGCCCATGGCGGTCCAGCACCTCCCGCACGCGCTGCTGCAGGCCCTCGGCCGTGGATTCGGTGCAGAAGCGGAAGTTGAAGTCGATGACGACCTGGCCCGGGATCACGTTGCTCGCGCCCGTGCCGCCGTGGATGTTGCTGACCTGAAAGCTGGTCGGCTGGAAGAAGCCGTTGCCGCGGTCCCACTCGATCGCGGCCAGCTCGGCCAGCGCGGGCAACGCCTGGTGGATGGGGTTGCGCGCCAGCTGCGGGTAGGCGATGTGGCCCTGGATGCCCAGCACCGTGAGCTTGCCGCCCATGGTGCCGCGCCGGCCGTTCTTGACCATGTCGCCCGTACGCTCCACCGAGGTCGGCTCGCCGACGATGCACCAGTCGATGCGCTCGCCGCGCGCGCGCAGCTGGTCGCAGACCACGACCGTGCCGTCCCGGGCCGGGCCTTCCTCGTCGCTGGTCAGCAGCAGCGCGATCGACAGCGCCGGGTCGGGCGTCGCGGCCAGGAAGCGCTCGATCGCCACCACGAAAGCGGCCAGCGAGGTCTTCATGTCGCTCACGCCCCGTCCATAGAGCTTGCCATCGCGGTGCGTGGGCACGAAGGGGTCGCTGCTCCACTGCTCCAGCGGCCCGGTGGGCACGACGTCGGTGTGGCCGGCCAGCACCAGCGTGCGGCCGCAGGCGGCGTCACGCCGGGCGGCCGCGCCGCGCCGCACGGCCCACAGGTTGGTGACGCGAAAGTCGGCCGGGCCGCTGGTGATGGTCTCGCAGGCAAAACCCAGGGGTGCCAGGCGTTCGGCGATCAGCGCCTGGCATTGGCCGTCGGCGGGCGTGACGGAGGGCTGGGCGATCAGTTGCTCGGCCAGGCGCACGGTCTCGTTCAGGGTCATGGGGTCTTGACGTCCAGCGTGATGTCGGTGAAGGAGGGCTGGTCATCGTCGTCCGGCGCGGCCTCGATGGCCGAGGCGCCGCGCGTGAAGTCGTTTTGCAGCCGCCACAGCAGGTTGGTGGCCGAGTCGGCATGCGCCAGCCCCTCCTGGCGCTCGACCACGCCTTCCGTGACGAGCTGCGCAATGTGGCCCTCGAAGGTCTGCGAGCCCTCGGCGATGGATTTCTCCATGGCTTCCTTGACGCCGGAGAAATCGCCGCGCTCGATCATCTCGGCCACGAGCCGCGTGTTCAGCATGATCTCCACGGCCGGCACGCGCTCGCCGCGCACGGTGCGCAACAGCCGCTGCGACACCACGGCCTGCAGGGCCGAGGCCAGGTCGCTCAGCATGGTGGGGCGCACCTCGACGGGGTAGAAGTTCAGGA
The DNA here is from genome assembly GCF_001422405.1 of Pseudorhodoferax sp. Leaf267. GTDB lineage: Bacteria > Pseudomonadota > Gammaproteobacteria > Burkholderiales > Burkholderiaceae_C > Pseudorhodoferax. The sequence continues at coordinate 311,173 of NZ_LMMV01000021.1, read as the reverse complement.
TGCGGTTCAGCGCCTGGTAGCTGTTGTTCGCATGCAGCGTGGCCAGGCACAGGTGGCCGGTCTGGGCATACGACAGCGCGGCCGACATGGTCTCGCGGTCGCGGATCTCGCCGATCAGGATCACGTCGGGCGCCTGGCGCAGCGCGTTCTTCAGAGCCACCTGCAGCGACTGCGTGTCGGTGCCGATCTCGCGCTGGTTCACGATGGACTTCTTGTTGCGGAACAGGAACTCGATCGGCTCCTCGATCGTGAGGATGTGGCCGCTCTGGCGCTGGTTGCGGTGGTCCAGCATGGCGGCCAGCGTGGTCGTCTTGCCAGCGCCCGTGGCGCCCACCACCAGCAGCAGCCCGCGCTTGCGCAGCACCAGGTCGGCCAGCGACATGGGCACGTTCAGCGCGGAAAGCTCGGGGATCTCGCTGTTGATGTAGCGCACGACCACGGCGCAGCTGCCGCGCTGGCGCATGGCGCTGACGCGAAAGCGCCCGACGCCGGGCTGCGACACCGCCAGGTTGAGCTCGCCGGTGCGGTCCAGCTCCTCCATCTTGTCGGCCGAGACGACCTCGGCCAGCAAATTGCGCGGTGCGTCGAAGGGCAGCAGCTGGCTGTTGATCGGCACGGTCAGACCGTTGATCTTGAGCTGCGCGGGCGCGTTCGCCGACAGGTACAGGTCGGAGGCCTTCTTCTCCTGCATCAGGCGCAGGATGCGTTCCATGGTGCTCATGCTGGCGCTCCGAAAAGCCGAATCATGACGCCGAATGCCGCCCGCAGTCCAAGCCGCTCGCGGCGCCCCCTTGAGGGGGTTGGCGGAGCACGCAGCGCGGAGACTGGGGGTGGTCCATTCAATCGCGCAGCAGGTCGTTCAGGCTTGTTTTCGAGCGCGTCTGCGCATCGACCGTCTTCACGATCACGGCGGCATAGGTCGTGTAGTCCTTGCCGGCTGCCGTCTTCTTGGGCAGGCCGCCACTGATGACCACGCTGCCCGAAGGCACGCGGCCGTAGACGATCTCGCCCGTGTCGCGGTTGAAGATCGGCGTGCTCTGGCCGATGTACACGCCCATGCCCAGCACCGAGTTCTCCTCGATGACCACGCCTTCGACGACTTCGGAGCGCGCGCCGATGAAGCAGTTGTCCTCGATGATGGTGGGGCCGGCCTGCAGCGGCTCCAGCACGCCGCCGATGCCCACGCCGCCGGACAGGTGCACGTTCTTGCCGATCTGGGCGCAGCTGCCCACCGTGGCCCAGGTGTCGACCATGGTGCCTTCGTCCACATAGGCGCCGATGTTCACGTAGCTGGGCATCAGGATCGCGCCCTTGGCGATGTAGCTGCCGCGGCGCGCCACGGCGGGCGGCACCACGCGCACGCCGGTGGCCTTCATCTCTTCAGCCGACAGGTGCGCGAACTTGGTCTGCACCTTGTCGTAGAAGCCGAGCTGGCCGGCCTGGATGACCTCGTTGTCCTTCAGGCGGAACGACAGCAGCACGGCCTTCTTGATCCACTGGTGCACCGTCCACTGGCCCACGGACTCGCGCGTGGCCACGCGCAGCTTGCCGGTGTTGAGCTCGGCGATCACGGTCTCGACAGCGTCCTGGACTTCCTTGGGCGCAGCCTGGGGCGAGAGGCTGGCGCGGTTGTCCCAGGCGGTGTCGATGATGGTTTGAAGCTGTTGGCTCATGGTGATCAGGTTCTGGATTGGATGAATTGAACGATGCGCTGTGCGGCTTCCACGCATTCGGCGGTTTCGGCCACCAGGGCCATGCGGATGCGGCCCTGACCGGGGTTGGACCCGGCCGTCTCGCGCGCCAGGTAGCTGCCGGGCAAAACCGTGACATTGTATTGAGCGAGCAAATCCCGGGCGAAGCGCGCGTCGCTGCCCACGGGGTCTTCGCCCGGGCGCAGCGGCACGCCGGCCCACAGGTAAAAGCTGGCGTCCGGCAGGCGCACGTCCATGACTTCGGCCAAGAGCGGCGTGACCGCCGCGAACTTCTCGCGGTACAGCGCGCGGTTGGCCTCGACATGGGCCTCGTCGTTCCAGGCCGCGATGCTGGCGGTCTGCACCACGGGGCTCATGGCACTGCCGTGGTAGGTGCGGTAGAGCTGGAACTGCTGCATCACACGCGCGTCGCCGGCCACGAAACCCGAGCGCATGCCGGGCACGTTGCTGCGCTTCGAGAGGCTCGTGAAGGCCACGATGTTCCGGAATTCGCTGCGGCCCAGTTCGGCTGCTGCTTCCAGGCCACCCAGCGGAGGGGTGTCGCCGAAGTAGATCTCGCTGTAGCACTCGTCGGAGGCGATCACGAAGCCATGCCGGTCCGACAGATCGAACAGCTTGCGCCATTCGTCCAGCGGCATCACGGCGCCGGTGGGGTTGCCGGGCGAGCAGACGAACAGCAGCTGCGTGCGGGCCCAGACGTCCGCGGGCACGCTGTCCCAGTCCACCGCGAAATTGCGCGCCGGGTCTGACGGTGCGTAGTAGGGCTCGGCCCCTGCCAGCAGCGCCGCGCCTTCGTAGATTTGATAGAACGGGTTGGGACACACCACGGTCGCACCCTGGCGCGTGGGATCCACGATGGTCTGCGTGAACGCGAACAAGGCCTCGCGCGAGCCGTTGACCGGCAGCACCTGGGTGGCCGGGTCCAGTGCCAGCCCGTAGCGGCGCTGCAGCCAGCGCGTGAACGACTGGCGCAGCGCGGGCGTGCCGGCCGTCGGCGGATAGCCGGCCAGGCCGGCCTTCAAGTCACCGGCCAGCGCGGCCTGGATGAAATCGGGCGTGGGGTGCTTGGGCTCGCCGATGCCCAGGCTGATGGGCCGCAGGTCGGCGGGCAGCGTGACGTCGGCGAACAGTTGGCGCAGCCGTTCGAAGGGGTAGGGCTGCAGGCGGGCGAGCAGGGGATTCATGGGGCGCGATTATCAGCGCGCCCAGCCCGGCCTCAGGGCTTCTGCAGAGACTTCAGCACGCTGGAGAAATCGAGTGCGCCATGGCCGGCCAGGCTGTGTGCCGCGTACAGGTTGCGCGCCAGGCCGCCCAGCGGAGTGGCGGCCTTCACGGCGGCGGCGGTCTCCTGCGCCAGGCCCAGGTCTTTCAACATCAGATCGGTGCCGAAACCGCCGGCATAGCCCTTGGATGCGGGCGCGGTCTCCATCACGCCGGGCATGGGGTTGTACTTCTCCAGCGCCCAGTTGCCGCCGGAGCTGCGGCGCATGATCTCTGACAGCACCTTGGGGTCCAGCCCATTGGCCACGCCCAGCGCCAGCGCCTCGGAGGTGCCGATCATGAGGATGCCGAGCAGCATGTTGTTGCAGATCTTGGCGGTCTGGCCGGCACCGGCGTCGCCCGCGTGGAAGATGTTGGCGCCCATCTTCTCCAGCAGGGGGCGGGCCCGTTCCAGGTCGGCCTGGGTGCCGCCGACCATGAAGGTCAGCGTGCCGGCGATGGCGCCGCCGGTGCCGCCGGAGACCGGGGCGTCGATCACGGCGATGCCGCGTGCGGCGCCGGCTTGTGCCACCTTGCGCGAGCTGGCCGCGGCAATCGTGCTGCTGTCGATGACAAGAGTGCCGGGGGCGATCTTCGCCAGCAGGCCGGTTTCACCCAGGTACAGCGATTCGACATGCTGGCTGGCCGGCAGCATGCTGATGACGACTTCGGCGCCTTCCAGCGTGGCGTCGGCCGAGGCGGCGATCGTGAGGCCGTCGGCCGCGAACTTGGCGCGGGCCGCCTCCGACAGGTCGAAGCCGCTGACGTCGTGGCCGGCCTTCTTGAGGTTCAGGGCCATCGGGCCGCCCATGTTGCCCAGGCCGATGAATGCGATCTTCATGCTGCGTGTCTCCATTGATGTGGTTGTTCAGGTGAGGCCGACGAGTTCAGGCGCCATCTCGCCACGCGGGCGCAGGTGGTCTTCGACGAAGGCGGGCGTGATGTCGGCCAGGGTGGCGGGGCTCCACTTCGGGTTGCGGTCCTTGTCGACCAGCACGGCGCGGATGCCCTCGGCGAAATCCTTGTGCGCGCAAAAGCCCAGCGAGGCCCGGTATTCGAGACGGAACACTTCCGCCAGCGACATGCGCGGCACACGCTGCCACAGCGCGAAGCTGACCGCCGCCGAACTGGGCGCGCCCTTGGCGAAGGCCTTGGCCGCGTTCTGCAGCCAGGGGTCGTCGCTCTGCAGCGCGGCCAAGCGCGCGGCGATGTCCTGCAGGTCTTCGCCGGCCATCAGGGTGTTGATGGTGTCGAAGTGCTCGCGCAGCTTGGAGGCCGGCGCTTCGGCGCCCTGGCCGGCGGCGATCAGGATGCGCGAGAGCGTGGCGCGGTTGGCCTGGTCGTCGTCAGCCCATGCAGTGGCGGCGATGGTCGCCCGCACCTCAGCCTTGCGCTCGTGCGCCACCAGGTGGTCGGCCTGGCCCACGAACAAGGCATCGTTGGCGTTGAAGTTGGCCGCCGTCAGCGCCAGGAACAGCCCGGTGCGGCCCGGCATGCGGCGCAGGAACCAGCTGCCGCCGACGTCCGGGTACAGGCCGATGTTGATCTCGGGCATGGCCAGCCGGCTCTGCGGCGTGACCACGCGGTGTGAGGCGCCGGCCAGCAGGCCGATGCCGCCGCCCATCACGATGCCGTGGCCCCAGCACACAAAGGGCTTGGGGTACGTGTGGATCAGGTAGTCGAGTTCGTACTCCTCGCCGAAGAAACGCTCGGCATACTCGTTGCGCGCCGGCCCGCAGTCGAGCAGCGTCTGATAGAGCTGGCGCAGGTCGCCGCCCGCGCAGAAGGCCTTCTCGCCCGCCGCGTCCAGCAGCACGCCGGCGATCGCCGGGTCGGCTGCCCAGCCGCGCAATTGCGGCGTCAGCAGCCGCACCATGGCGACGGACAGCGAATTGAGCGACGCAGGCGCGTTCAGCGTGGCCACGCCGAAGCGCTTGCCGCCTTCGGTCTTAATTTCATCGAACAGGACTACGGATTCAGTCATCGGATGTCCACGTCGCTTTCCAGCAGTTTGCGCGCCACGATGAGGCGCATGATCTCGTTCGTGCCTTCCAGGATCTGGTGCACGCGCGTGTCGCGCACCAGCCGTTCCAGCGGGAATTCGGCGAGGTAGCCGTAGCCGCCGTGCAGCTGGAGCGCGTCGTTGCAGACGTTGAACCCGGCATCGGTGGCGAAGCGCTTGGCCATGGCGCAATAGGTGCTGGCGTCGGCATGGCCAGCGTCCAGTTTGCTGGCCGCCAGCCGCACCATCTGCCGCGCCGCGACCAGCTCGGTCGCCATGTCGGCCAGCTTGAACTGCAGCGCCTGGAAGCTGGCCAGCGGCTTGCCGAATTGCTGGCGCTCGTGCAGGTAGCGGCGTGCCGCGTCCAGCGCGCCCTGGGCCGCGCCCACCGAGCAGGTGGCGATGTTGATGCGCCCGCCGTCCAGTCCTTTCATGGCGATGCGAAAGCCCTCGCCTTCCTCGCCCAGCAGGTGGTCGGCGGGGATGCGCACGTTGTCGAAGGCGATGGTGCGCGTGGGCTGGCTGTTCCAGCCCATCTTGTGCTCCTTCTTGCCGTAGCTGATGCCGGGCGCATCGGCCGGCAGCGCGAAGGCCGAGATGCCCCCCGCACCGCCGCCGCCCGTGCGCGCCATCAGCACCAGCACGTCGGTGGCGCCAGCGCCGGAGATGAAGGCCTTGCCGCCGTTGATCACGTACTCGTGGCCCTGCAGCTCGGCGCGCGTCTTCAGATTGCCCGCGTCGGAGCCGGCACCGGGTTCCGTGAGGCAGTAGGACGCCAGCTTGCGCCCGCTGGTCAGGTCTTCGCCCCAGCGCTCGCACACGGCAGGCCGGCCCCAGCTGCCCAGCATCCAGGTCGCCATGTTGTGGATGGTGATGAAGGCCGTGGTCGAAGGGTCCACGGCGGCCATCTGCTCGAACACCAGCGTGGCGTCCAGCCGCGGCAAGGCCAGGCCGCCGATGCGCTCTGGCGCGTACAGGCCGCAAAAGCCCAGCTCGCCGGCCTTGCCAATGGCCTCGCGCGGGAAGATCTGCTCGCGGTCCCACTGCGCGGCATGGGGCGCGAGCTCGCTGGCAGCGAAGGCGTTGGCCGACTCGGCAAACGCGCGCTGTTCCTCGGTCAGTTCAAAGTTCATGCGGTCTCGCTCATGGGGACGCCGGTGGCTCCGGACGGAGCTTGTGCCGTCGTTCCTGCGTCTGCTCGGTCAGGCATTCATGGTAGCGACGCGGGCCGTCGGGCTGCTGTTCGAAGGCGCGCGTGGCCTGCTTGCAGGTGGCGTTGCGCTGCTGCATCCAGGCGCTGTGTTCGCGGCGCAGTCGTGCGCGTTCGGCGGCAGGCAGCGCCTGCATCGCGTCGCTGTAGGCCACGCCCATTGCCACGTCCGCCGCCTGGAAGTCGCGCAGCGCGCAGGCATTGACCTGCTCCTGCGTGCCGCCCGGCACACAGGCGGCGCCGGCCTGGGCCCACGCCGCGCCGCCGAGCGGCAGCACCAGCATGGCCAGCCACCAGCGCCTCACTTCAGGCTGATCGTCGTGTTGACGCCCTGCGAGACGGTGCTGTCGTCGAACCAGCGCTCGGTGATGGTCTTGGTCTGCGTGTAGAACAGGATAACCTGCTTGCCGTAAGGGCCCAGGTCGCCGAGCTTGGAGGCGCGCGAGCCGGAGAACGAGAACAGCGGCACCGGCACCGGGATCGGCACGTTGATGCCGATCTGGCCCACGTCGATGTCTTCCTGGAAGCGGCGCGCGGCGGCACCGGATTGCGTGAAGATGGCCGTGCCGTTGCCGTTCGGGTTGCTGTTGATGAGCGCGATGGCCTCGTCGATGGTCTCGGCGCTGGCCAGGCACAGCACGGGGCCGAAGATCTCCTGGTCGTAGATCGCCATGCCGGGCTTCACGCCCGAGAAGATCGTCGGCGCGACGAAGTTGCCCTTCTCATAGCCGGGCACGGTGGGCTTGCGGCCGTCCAGCTCCAGCGTGGCGCCGTCGGCCACGCCGCGTTCGATGAGGCCGGTCACGCGGTCGTAGGCGGCGCAGGAGACCAGGGGCCCCACGTCCACGCCCTTGTCCGTGCCGGCGCCGATTTTCAGCGTCTTGGCCTTCTCCACGAAATCAGGGATCCAGTTGCGCGCCTCGCCCACCAGCACCGCGACCGACACGGCCATGCAGCGCTGGCCCGCGGCGCCGAAGCTGGCACCGGCCAGCGCGTTCAAGGTCTGCTCCTTGTTCGCATCGGGCATCACGATGGCGTGGTTCTTCGCGCCCATCATGCATTGCGCGCGTTTGCCGTTCAGCGTCGCGCGGTTGTAGACATGCGTGCCGACCTTGGTCGAGCCCACGAAGCTGATGGCCTGGATGTCCGGGTGGTCGCAGATGGCGTTGACGGCCGCCTCGCCGCCGTGCACCACGTTCAGCACGCCGGGCGGAATGCCGGCTTCCAGCGCCAGTTCGCACAGGCGCATGGTGACCATCGGGTCCTGCTCGGAAGGCTTGAGCACGAAGGTGTTGCCGGTGGCGATCGCCATTGGGAACATCCACAGCGGGATCATGGCCGGGAAGTTGAACGGCGTGATGCCGGCGCACACGCCCAGAGGCTGCAGCAAGGTGTAGGTGTCGACGCCGCTGGCCACGTTGTTGGCCAGCTCGCCGAGCTGCAGGTTGCCGATGCTGGCGGCGTGCTCGACCACTTCGAGGCCGCGGAACACGTCACCCTCGGCATCGGGCAGCGTCTTGCCCTGTTCGGCCGTGAGGATGGCGGCCAGCTCGGCCATGTTCTCGCGGATCAGCTGCTGGTACTTGAGGAAGATGCGGGCGCGCGCGCCGATCGGCGTCTTGCGCCAGGTCTTGAATGCGGCCTTGGCCGAGGCTACGGCGGCGTTGATTTCGTCCGGCGTGGCGAACGGCACGCGGGCCAGCACTTCCTGCGTGGCGGGGTTCACGATGTCGCGCCACTCGCTGCTGCGCGATTCGACGAACTTGCCGTCGATCAGCAGCTTGACATGGGGCACCGCGGGCGCGGCGACGGAGGCGGGGAGTGCGGACATGGGTGGAGTCTCCTGGTGGTGGCGCCTGGCGGCGCAATGCGTGAAGCGGATCGCGACGGCGCATGCTACATGTGCAAATTTCTAGCGGCAAGAGCGATTCGGGCTCACCGGGTCTGCAAATTTGCACAATACTGCGGCCATGGACTGGGACCACCTGCGCTACTTCCTCGAATTGGCGCGCACGCGCAAGCTGAGCTCGGCGGCGCGACGCCTGGATGTGCAGCACACCACGGTCGCACGCCGGATCCGCGCGCTGGAACAGGCCGTCGGCGCTCCGCTGTTCATGCGCACGGGCGGCGAATACCAAGTGAGCGAGCAGGGCCGCCGCCTGCTGCCGCATGCCGAGGCCATGGAGGCGGCCTGCCGGACCATCGCTGGCGCGGCGCCAGAGCGCACGGGTGCGCTGTCGGGCCTGGTGCGCATCGGCGCGACCGAGGGCTTCGGGACGGTGGTGCTGGCGCCGGCACTGGCCCGCTTCGGGCAGCAGCATTCGCAGCTCGTGATCGACCTGCTGGCCGTACCGCGCAGCGTGAACCTGTCGCAACGCGAGGCAGACATCGTGATCTCGCTGGAGCGGCCCGCACGCGGCAACGTGGTCGTGAGACGGCTGTGCAACTACGTGCTGCGCCTGTACGCATCGCCGCGCTACCTCGCCACGCACCCCGTGATCGCGACGCGCGAAGACCTGCAGCAGCATGTGTTCATCAGCTATATCGACGACCTGCTGTTCAGCAAGGAATTGCGCTACCTGGCCGAGCTGTGCCGCGCCGAGCGCTTTGCCCTGCGCAGCACCAGCGTGCTGGCCCAGCACCAGGCCACGGTGGCCGGCGCGGGCATCGCGGTGCTGCCGGCCTTCATCGCGGACGGCGACGCCCGGCTGCAGCAGGTGCTGCCGGGGCAGGCGCGATTCGAGCGCACGTTTTGGATGTCGATGGCGTCGGAGAACCGGCCGTTGGCGCGCATGCAGGCCGTGTGGGCCATGCTTGTCGACATGGCCGAGGCCAACGCGCCCCTGCTGGCCGGCCAATCGTCGGCAAGCGACGGCGGGCAAGGGCCCGCGCGGCTGGCCGATGCGAGGCTCAGCGCCGACGGATGAAGGCCAGGCCCATCAGGCCCAGGCCCATCAGCGCCAGGGACGCCGGCTCAGGCACCACGTTCTCGGTATTGCCGAGCGAGGAGCCGTTGCCGCCGCCCGAGTAGCGGCCGGACGGGTTGAAGTTGGCGTCACCCGTGTAGGTCAGCGCGCGTGGATCGAAATACTCCGCTGCTGTGCCGCCCACGATGCGCAGGCTGGCGCTGACCGTGCCGTTGCCGATGTCGCCGTCGACGAAGCTGGCGCTGTTGAAGCGCAGGTCCAGGAACAGCTCGCCAGTCTGCGCGTCCAGCACTTCGGCGTCGCTACTGGCCGGGTGCGTGTAGTTGACTGGCGTGGTGTAGCCCGCGAACAGCTTGCCCCAGGCCTGGCTGTAATCCAGGCTTCCGTCGGCCTGCAACACGATGCCGCCGAACACATAGGTCAGCTCGCGGCCCGCGGCGGCGAATCCGGTGTCGCCGTTGATGCGGTAGATCTCGCCGGCACCCTGCAGGTAATAGGTGCCGAAAGTGCCGCCGTTCTGCTGGTCCGTGTAGACGTCGTTGAATACGAGCGCTGAGCTGTAGCTGTTGGCCGCGATGGCGCCGCCGACGCTGCTGGTCCTGGAATACCACTGCGTAAAGTCGAACTGGGAGATGAAGTCGACTTCACCGCCATCGGCGTAATCGGGGTTCCAGGTGATTCCACTGGCTGTGATCGGCGCCGCCTGCGCCGCGGCCCCGAGAGCCGCCATGGCGACGCCCGTGATCCATCGTTTTGCTGATCGCATTGCTAGACCTTTCTTGTGCGCCGCCGCAACACGCATGACGCACGGTGATGGTTTGAACACATATTGCATACAGTGTAGATGTGTATGCAAAAGAATTATTGCATGTTTTGGACAAGTCCAGAGGCAATCTCAAATCGAGTACACAAATAGCGTCAATTGGTTACGTCGGGATAACAATGGCTAGCCGATAAAATCCCCGACCGGTCGACAGCGGCCTGTTCCGAGCCTGCGCCTGCGCGCTCGCGGTGATTTCTGCAACATGAGCGAGGGTCTTTCTTGCGCCTCAACTCCATCAAGCTGGCCGGCTTCAAGTCCTTCGTCGAGCCCACCAATTTCATGCTGCCCGGCCAACTCGTCGGCGTGGTCGGCCCCAACGGTTGCGGCAAGTCCAACATCATGGATGCGGTGCGTTGGGTGCTGGGCGAGAGCAAGGCCAGCGAGCTGCGCGGTGAGTCCATGCAGGACGTGATCTTCAACGGCACGACCTCGCGCAAGCCGGCCAGCCGCGCCAGCGTGGAACTGGTGTTCGACAACGGCGACCACCGTGCCGGCGGCCAGTGGTCGCAGTTCGGCGAAATCGCCGTTAAGCGCGTGCTGACGCGCGACGGCACCAGCAGCTACTACATCAACAACCAGCCCGTGCGCCGGCGCGATGTGCAGGACGTGTTCCTGGGCACGGGCCTGGGGCCGCGCGCCTACGCCATCATCGGCCAGGGCACGATCAGCCGCATCATCGAATCCAAGCCCGAGGAACTGCGGCTGTTCCTGGAAGAGGCGGCCGGTGTCTCCAAGTACAAGGAGCGCCGTCGCGAGACGGAGAACCGGCTGTCGGACACGCGCGAGAACCTCACCCGCGTCGAAGACATCCTGCGCGAGCTCAACGCCAACCTGGATAAGCTGGAGAAGCAAGCAGAGGTCGCCCAGCGCTACAACAGCCTGCAGGCCAGCGCCACGCTCAAGCAGCACCAGCTGTGGTTTTTGAAGCGCGCCGACAGCGAGGCCGACCAGGCCCGGGTGCAGGCCGAGGGCGCGAACGCGATGACGGCGCTGGAGGCCCGCGTCGCCGACCTGCGCCACATCGAGGCCGAGTTGGAGGCCATCCGCCAGGCGCACTACGCGGCCGGCGACCACGTCAATCAGGCGCAGGGCAAGCTGTACGAGGCCAGCGCCGAGGTCGGTAAGCTGGAGAGCGAGATCCGCTTCGTGGTCGAAGGCCGCCAGCGTGTGGAGCAGCGGCTGGTCACGCTCAAGGAGCAGATCGACCAGTGGGGCACGCGCAAGAGCGATGCCGAGGCCGAGATCGAGAACCTGTCCACCCAGGGCTCGCAGGCCGAAGAAGCGGCCGAAATGCTGGCCGCCCAGGTCGAGGAGCAGGCTGCCCGCCTGCCGGACCTGGAAGAAGCACATGCCCAGGCCCAGGCCAGGGCCAACGAACAGCGGACCAGCGTCATGCAGGTCCAGCAGCAGATCCAGGTGCTGGCCGCCGACCAGCGCAGCATCGAGGAGCAGTCGCGCCAGCAGAACCAGCGCCGCGAGCGTCTCGTGACCGACCAGCGCGCGCTGGCCGTGCCCGACGAGAGCCGGCTGGCGCAGTTGCAGCAGCAACTGGCGCAGGCGCAGGAAGCCGCTTCCATCGCCGACGCGCGCCTGCACGAGTTGCAGGACAGCGTGCCGCAATTGGACGAAGAGCGCCGCACGCGCCAGCAGGCCGTGAACACCGAGTCGGCACGCCAGGCCGAGCTGTCGGCCCGCTCCGATGCGCTCAAGGCCTTGCAGGAGAAGGTGCGCACCGACGGCAAGCTGGTGCCCTGGCTGTCCAGGCATGGCCTCGATGGCCTGCAAGGCATCTGGAGCCGTATCCACATCGAGCAGGGTTGGGAGAACGCACTCGAAGCCGCGCTGCGCGAGCGCCTGGGCGCGCTGGAGGTGTCGCGGCTGGAGATGGTCGGCGGCTTCCTGGGCAGCCAGGGCGCCGACGGCCCGCCGGCCAAGCTGTCGTTCTACAGCCCGCCGGGGGCGCCCGTGGCCGACGCGGCGGGCAAGCTGCCGCGCCTGTCGGACCTGCTGCGCCTGGGCGATGCGGCCCAGCGCGCGCTGTTCGCCGAGTGGCTGCATGGCTGCTACACGGCCGAGAACTTCGCGCAGGCGCTGGCGCAGCGGGCCCAGCTGCAGCCGGGCGAGGTGATCTACGTGCCGTCCGGCCACGCGGTCAGCGCACACAGCGTGAGCTTTTATGCGCAGGACTCCGAGCAGGCCGGACTGCTGGCCCGCGCGCAGGAGATCGAGAACCTGGACAAGCAGCTGCGCGCCCAGGCGCTGATCGGCGAAGAGTCGCGCACGGCCCTCGTGCGCGCCGAGGCCGCCTATGCCGACGCCTCGCAGCGCCTGGTCGGCGCGCGGCGCGAGGCCGCCGAAACGCAGAACAGCGCCCATGCCTTGCAGGTCGAGACATTGCGCCTGACGCAACTGGCCGAGCAGACCCGCGCGCGCAACGAGCAGCTGAGCGGCGACCTGGCCGAGGTCGATGCCCAGCTCGAAGACTTGCAGGAGCGCCGCATCACGGCCGAGGCGCGTTTCGAAGAGCTGGACATGCAGCTGGCCGACAGCCAGGAGCGCCACGCCCAGCTCGACGAACGCGTGATCGAGGCCCAGCGCAAGCTGACCGAATCGCGCGAACAGCAGCGCAGCCTGGAGCGCCAGGCGCAGGAGGCCCAGTTCTCGCACCGCAGCCTGGGCGCGCGGCGCGACGAACTCAGCCGCGCCATCGCCGTGGCCGACCAGCAGACGCGCGCGCTGCACGACGAGGACCAGCGCGCGCGCGAGGAGTTGTCGCGCCTGTCCGATGCGGCCGCCCAGGCCGGCCTGCAGAACGCACTGGCGCTCAAGCTGGAGCGCGAAACGGCCTTGGGCGCGCGCCGCAGCGAATACGACGACCTGACCACGCGGCTGCGCGGCAGTGACGAGGCCCGGCTCAAGCTGGAACGCGAGCTCGACCCGCTGCGCCAGCGCATCACCGAGTTCCAGCTCAAGGAACAGGCCGCACGCCTGGGCGTAGAGCAGTACAACCAGCTGCTGGCCGAGGCCGAGGTCGACCTGGCGGTGCTGGCCCAGTCGATCACGGAAGGCAATGTGCGCCTGAGCGGCCTGCAGTCCGAGATCGACCGCCTGCACCGCGAGATCGCGGCGCTGGGCGCCGTGAACCTGGCGGCGCTGGACGAGTTGACCGCCGCGCGCGAACGCAAGCAGTTCCTCGACGCGCAGACCGCCGACCTGACCGAGGCCATGACCACGCTGGAAGACGCGATCCGCAAGATCGACAACGAGACGCGCGAGCTGCTCTCGGGCACCTTCGACACCGTGAACGGGCATTTCGGCCGCATGTTCCCCGAGCTGTTCGGCGGCGGCAATGCGCGGCTCGTGATCACAGGCGACGAGATCCTGGACTCGGGCGTGCAGGTGATCGCCCAGCCGCCGGGCAAGAAGAACCAGACCATCCATTTGCTGTCCGGCGGCGAGAAGGCGCTGACCGCCATCGCGCTGGTGTTCGCGATCTTCCAGCTGAACCCCGCGCCGTTCTGCCTGCTGGACGAGGTGGATGCGCCCCTGGACGACGCCAACACCGAGCGCTATGCCAAACTCGTCACCGCCATGAGCCGCGAGACCCAGTTCCTCTTCATCAGCCACAACAAGATCGCCATGGAAATGGCCAAGCAGTTGATCGGCGTGACCATGCAGGAGCAGGGCGTCTCGCGCATCGTGGCCGTCGACATGGAGTCGGCGCTTTCCATGGCCGAAGCGGCCTGAACCCACAACAACAACAGGAGTTCCGATGAGCAGCACGCTGCAGATCGGCTTGGCAGTGGCGGGCGGCGTCGTGCTGGCCGCCATCGTGGCGCACAGCGCCTGGTCTTCGCGCAGGAACGCGCCCCGGCGGCCCGACCCGGAGCCGGCCGACTCCGTCGCCCCTGCACTTGCGCCCGCGCTGGACGGTGAGCGGCGCGAGCCCGGTTTCGACGACGCGCTGGGCGCCTTGCCCATGCCCTTGCCGGCCGACCGCCGGTCCGGGCTGGACCCGCTGATCGACGTGATCGCGCCCATTGCGATCGATACGCCCGTCTCCGGCGACGCCGCGCTGGCCGCCACGCCCAGCACGCGCCGCGTGGGCAGCAAGCCCTTCGCGCTCGAAGGCCGCAACAGCACGACCCAGGTGTGGGAAACGCCCGTGGCCGGCCAGCGCTACGACGCCCTGCAGGCCGGCGTGCAACTGGCCAACCGCACGGGCGCGCTCAACGAGATCGAGTTTTCCGAGTTCGTCATGAAGGCGCAGGGCTTTGCCGATGCGATGAATGGCGCGCCGGAGTTCCCCGACATGCGCGAGGAAGTGGCGCGGGCGCGCGAACTGGACCAGTTCGCCAGCAGCCACGACGCGCAACTGAGCTTCACGCTGCGCGCCGTGAACGCGGCCTGGAGCCCGGGCTACCTGCACCAGAACGCCGCGCGGCTGGGCTTCGTGGCCGGCCTGATCCCGGGCCGCATGGTGCTGCCCTCGGCCACGCCCGGCATGCCGCCCATCCTGGGCCTGAGCTTTGACGCCCAGGCGGCTCTGGCCGAGGACCCGGACCAATCCGCGCTGCGCAGTGTGACGCTGACGCTGGACGTGCCGCAGGTCGAGCGCGCCGAGCAGCCCTTCGTGCGCATGCGCGAGGCCGCCGCGGCCCTGGCCCAGGCCATGGACGGCGTGGTCACCGACGATGCGGCCCGCCCGCTGGCGCGCGAGGCTATGGACGTGATCGGCTCCGAGCTCGAGCAGCTCTACGACACGCTGGACGCACGCGACCTGTCGGCGGGCTCCGCGCTCGCGCGGCGCCTGTTCAGTTGACCGCCGCCATGGCCGACGACGCGGCGCTGGTCCAGCAGCTCAAGGCCCAGCTGCAGCGCTACGCCCACCGCTACTACGTGCTGGACGACCCGGAAGTGCCGGACGCCGAGTACGACCGTATCTACCAGCAGCTCGAAGCGCTGGAAGCTGCGCATCCGGAACTCGTCACGCCCGACTCGCCCACGCAGCGCGTGATCGGCGCCGTGCTGCAGGGCCTCAAGCCAGTCACGCATGCCGTGCCCATGCTGTCGATCAAGACCGAGACCGACACCACGCCGGCCGGCGCCCTCAAGTTCGACACCAGCGTGCGCAATGCGCTCAAGCTGCCCGAGGACGCGCCGCCGCTGGCCTATGCCGCCGAGCTCAAGTTCGACGGACTGGCCATCAACCTGCGCTACGAGCAGGGCGTGCTGGTGCAGGCCGCCACGCGCGGCGATGGTGAGACGGGTGAAGATGTGACGCACACCATTCGGACCATCAAGGCCATCCCGCAGTACCTGAAGCATGGCAACGCGCCGGTGCTGGAGGTGCGCGGTGAGGTCTTCATGCGGCGCGACGATTTCGAATCGCTCAACGAGCGCCAGCGCGAGGCCGGCGGCAAGACCTTCGTGAACCCACGCAACGCCGCGGCCGGTGTGGTGCGCCAGCTGGACGCCGGCATCGCCATGCAGCGCCCGCTGAGCTTCTTTGCCTACGGCCTGGGCGACGTGCAGGGTTGGGAATTGCCGGCCACGCACTCGGCCATGCTGGACGCGCTGGGCGCCATGGGCGTGCCCGTCAACACCGACCGCCAGGTGGTGCAGGGCGCCCAGGGCCTGGCCGATTTCCATGCGCTGATCGCCGCCGCGCGCGACAGCCTGCCCTTCGACATCGACGGCGTGGTCTACAAGGTGGACGACCGCGCGCTGCAGGCGCAGCTGGGCTTCAAGTCGCGCGAGCCGCGCTGGGCCGTGGCGCACAAATACCCGGCGCAGGAGCAGATCACGCGCTTGAACGACATCGAGATCCAGGTCGGCCGCACCGGCAAGTTGACACCCGTGGCCAAGCTGGAGCCCGTGTTCGTGGGCGGCACCACTGTCAGCAACGCCACGCTGCACAACCTCTTCGAGCTGCGGCGCAAGCGCGTGCGCATCGGCGACCGCGTGATCGTGCGCCGGGCCGGCGACGTGATTCCCGAGGTGGTGGGCGTGGTGCCGGCCGAGCGCCAGGCCTACGTGCCCAACTTCCGCATGCCCCGGCAGTGCCCGGTCTGCGGCAGCGCCGTGGTGCGTGAGCGCGAAGAGGTCAACCACCGCTGCTCGGGCGGCCTGTTCTGCGCCGCGCAGCGCAAGCAGGCGCTGCTGCATTTCGCCGGCCGGCGCGCCATGGACATCGAGGGCCTGGGCGATAAGCTGGTCGACCAGCTCGTGGACGGCGGCCTGATCCGCACCTTGCCCGAGCTGTATACGCTGGGCCTGGCCAAGCTGGCGGCGCTGGACCGCATGGCCGACAAGAGCGCGGCCAACCTGGTCAAGGCGCTGGAGGACAGCAAGACCACCACGCTGGGCCGCTTCCTGTACGCGCTGGGCATTCGCCACATCGGCGAATCCACGGCCAAGGACCTGGCCAAGCACTTCGGCAAGCTCGACAGCATCATGGACGCGACGCCTGAGCAACTGCTGGAGGTCAACGACGTCGGCCCCA
Source organism: Pseudorhodoferax sp. Leaf267 (assembly GCF_001422405.1). GTDB lineage: Bacteria > Pseudomonadota > Gammaproteobacteria > Burkholderiales > Burkholderiaceae_C > Pseudorhodoferax. The sequence continues at coordinate 294,734 of NZ_LMMV01000021.1, read as the reverse complement.
TCGTCGCGGCGAGCCTGCACACCTTCTTCGCGCAGCCGCACAACCGCGAGGTGGTGGAGCAGCTGCGCGCCGCTGGCGTGCACTGGCCCGAGTCGGAAGGCCTGGCCGCCCAGCGCGCGCCGCAGCCCCTGGCCGGCAAGACCTTCGTGCTGACCGGCACGCTGCCCACGCTCACACGCGACGAGGCCAAGGAGCGGCTGGAAGCCCTGGGTGCCAAGGTGGCCGGTTCCGTCTCCAAGAAGACCGACTACGTGGTGGCGGGCGAGGAGGCCGGCAGCAAGCTGGAAAAGGCGCAGCAGCTGGGCATCACGGTGCTGGATGAGGCGGGGATGCTGGCCTTGCTGGAACAGCTGCCGACATAATCTTTCATGGATTGCGCATCTGCCCTGCAACTGCTCGCGCTACACAAGGCTGCTCTGGCCGAGCGGTTTGCTGTGCGCGATCTGGCGCTGTTTGGCTCGTTTGTGCGCGGGGAGGCCCATGCGCAGAGCGATGTGGACGTGCTCGTGGCTTTCCACGGCCCGGCCACGGCAGAACGCTATTTCGGCCTGATGTTCTACCTGGAAGATTTGCTGGGCCGATCCGTCGACCTGGTGACCGACAAGGCCTTGCGCGCCGAGCTGCGCCCGCATGTCGAGCGGGACGCAATCCATGTCTGAGCAGCAGCGCGCTGCGGCTTGGCAGGCGGCCATGGCAGCGGGCGGCGTGCAACTGGAACTGGGTGAAGGCGTGAACTACACCGCCGCGACTCTGGTCGAGATCACACGGGTGGCGAGGGAAGACATGCACAGCGGCAAGCCCATGGACCCGGATGTCCTCCCCTGAGCTGCCCATCCGCCTACCAGCGCATGCACCTGTCTCGGCATGTTCTGAGCATCAAGAAACCAGACTGAAGTCGCGTCCAACGCGCCGGGAGAATTTGAATTGACCGTCCGCGACATCCTGAAGATGGGCGACCCGCGCCTGCTGCGCGTCGCGCAGCCCGTGTCCAGCGAGTCCTTCGACTCCGACGCGCTGCACCTGCTCGTCTCCGACCTGTTCGACACCATGCATGCCGTCAACGGCGCCGGCCTGGCAGCGCCGCAGATCGGGGTCGATCTGCAACTGGTGATCTTCGGCAGCAACGACCCCAACCCGCGCTACCCGGATCGGCCCATCGTGCCGGTCACCGTGTTGTGCAACCCGGTCATCACGCCCTTGGGCGATGCGCAAGAAGAGGATTGGGAGGGTTGCCTGTCCGTGCCCGGCCTGCGGGGCGTGGTGCCGCGCTTCTTGAAGATCCGCTACACCGGCTTCGATCAGTATGGCGACGCCATCGACCGCACGGTGGAAGGCTTCCATGCCCGTGTCGTCCAGCACGAGTGCGACCACCTGATCGGCAAGCTCTACCCGATGCGGGTGCGCGACTTCACGAAGTTCGGCTTCACCGAGGTGCTGTTCCCCGGCATCGCCGCCAACGAGGACGACTGAGCCGGGGCGGCCTGGCGCTCAACGCCCCGTAATGCCCACGTCCGGCAGCACCGGCCGGTTGGCGAGCGCCTTCTTCATGATGGTTTCCACGTGCTGCTTGTCGGCGGGCGGCAGCTCCAGCCGCGGCGGGCGGGTGCGGTAGGTGCCGCGGCCCAGGATGTGTTCGCACAGCTTGATGCACTGCACCAGGTCCGGCCGCGCATCCAGGTGCAGGATCGGCATCAGCCATTCGTAGAGCGGCATCAGCTCCTCGAAACGACCTGCCTTGGCCAGCCGGAACAGGGTCTCGCCTTCCTTCGGGAACGCGTTGGAGATACCTGAGACCCAGCCCACCGCGCCCATGGCCACGCTCTCGACCACCACGTCGTCCAGGCCGGCAAACAGCACGAAGCGGTCGCCGACCATGTTGCGTGTGTCGATGAAGCGGCGCGTGTCGCCCGAGCTGTCCTTGAAGCAGACGATGGTCTCGCAATCGGCCAGCGTGGCCAGGATGTCCGGCGTCACGTCGTTCTTGTAGATCGGCGGGTTGTTGTAGACCATCACCGGCAGGTCGGTGGCCTTGGACACGGTGCGAAAGTGCGCCGCCGTCTCGTGCGGCTTGGACGAGTAGAGCAGCGCCGGCATGACCATGATGCCGTCCACGCCGATGCGGGCCGCTTCCTTGGCCGTCTCGCAGGCGAAGGCCGTCGTGAACTCGGCGATGCCGCAGATCACGGGCACGCGGCCCTTGGCCACGGCGCGGCCCGCTTCCATGATGGAGATCTTTTCCTTCGTGCTCAGCGAGCAGTTTTCGCCCACCGTGCCGCAGACGATCAGGCCTGAGACGCCGTCGGCAATCAGTGCGTCCATGACCTTGGCGGTGGCGTCCACGTCGACCGACATGTCTTCGCGGAACTGGGTGGTGACGGCGGGGAACACGCCCTGCCAATTGACTTTGGGGCTCATGGTTTGCCTCGTTGGTGGTGAAGAAAAGTTACAGGGTGGCGCCGGTCTTGCGCAGCTCGGCGATGGCCGGCGCCTTGGGCAGCCACAGCGCGTCGAAGGCCTTGATGCTGGCTTCCACATTGGCGGCCGGCTCGGTCTTCATCGCGATGCCGCTGGCCTTGAATTTCTCGATCAGGCCGGGCTCGGTGCTGGCGATCTCGGCAATCTGCGCGTCCAGCGACTTGGCGACCTGCTCGCGGATCAGTTCCTTGTCCTTGTCCGGCAGCGCGGCCCAGACGCGGCCCGAGACCAGCGGCGCGAACGGCATGAACAGCGCGTTCATCTGCAGGATCACCTTGGACACCTTGTCGAAGCGCGCATTCCACGAGAACTCGATGTCGGCCTCCAGCGCATCGACCTGGCCATTGGCCATGGCGTCGAACACCTGCGGCGTGGGGATGGGCGTGGGCGCGGCGCCCATGGACTGGTAGAAGTCGCGGTAGACCGGCGTAGGGTTGATGCGCAGCTTCAGTCCCTTGAGGTCGGCCGAGCTGTTCAGGTCCTTGGTCGAGAACACCGAGCGCATGCCCGTGATGCCCCAGCCCAGGCCGATGCAGCCGGTCTCACGCGGCAGCACTTCCAAGAGCTTGAGTGCGGCCGGCGTTTTGACCAGCTTGGCCACGCTGGCCGTGGAGCGCACGAGGTAGGGCGCGTTGATCGCCGCCACAGTGGACACGCGCGAGCCGAGTTCTGCGGCCTGGATCCAGCCCATGTCGAGCGCGCCGGACTGCAGCTGCTGCATCATGGCCGACTCGTTGCCGAGCTGGCCCGAATGGAACACCGTGACCGAGAAACGGCCGCCGCTTTCCTTCTTCAGCGCCTCGCCGAAGGCCGTGGCGGCACGGTTCCACGAGTGGCCGGCCGGCGTGATCAGGCCGATGCGGAACTCCTTGGTTTGCGCGCGCAGCACGGGGCTGAACGCGAGCGATGCGGCAGCGGCGCTGCCGGCGACGAAAGAGCGGCGGGAAACAGTCATGGCGAAGACTCCGGGGGAGGGGTGAAGGAAACTACTTGAGGAGGCCGAGCGACAGCCAGGGGAAGATGGAGAGCAGCACCAGCGCCACGCAGCAGATCAGGAAGAACGGCAGCGTCACGATGAACATCTTTCCGGGCTTGGCACCGGTCACCGCTGCGGCGACGAAGAAGCTCAGCCCCACGGGGGGCGACATCAGGCCCAGCACCAGGTTCACCACCACCACCACGCCGAAGTGGCGCGGGTCGATGCCATAGACCTCGGTGGCGATCGGCAGCAGGATGGGCACGGTCATGATCAGTCCCGGAATGCCGTCGATCACGGTGCCGATCACCAGCAGGATCACGTTGGTCATCAGCATGAAGGTGATCGGGTCTTTGGCCACCGTCTGGATCCACACCGCCGTGGCCTGCGGCACCTTGCCGAAGATCAGGATCCACGAGAACACGGCCGCCGCCGCCACCAGGAACAGCACGATGGCCGAGTAGATGCCCGAGCGCACCAGCATCTCGGGGATCTGGCTGAAGCGGAACTCCTTGGTGATGTAGCGGCCCACCAGCGCCGAGGCCACCGCCCCGACGGCCGCCGACTCGGTGGGATTGGCCATGCCGCTCAGGATGGAGCCCACGATCACGATGGGGATCAGCAGCGTGGGGCTGGACACCAGCACGGACCTGGCGCGCTGGCGCAGGCTCTGCCGTTCGCTGCGTGGGTACTCGTAGATCAACCCCATCAGCGCGATGACGACGAAGAACAGCACCGTGAGCAGGATGCCGGGCAGGATGCCGGCGATCAGCATGTCGCCCACCGCCACCTGGGCCAGCACGCTGTAGACCACGAACATCACCGACGGCGGAATGATCGGCCCCAGCATGCCGCCATACACCGTGAGCCCGGCCGCGAAGGTCTTGTCGTAGCCCTTCTTTTCCATCTCCGGCACCATGATCTGCGACATGATGGCCACCTGCGCCGTGGCCGAGCCGATGATGGACGAGACCAGTGCATTGGCCAGGATGTTCACGTAGGCCAGGCCACCCTTGACCGAGCCGACGAAGGCCATGGCCAGCTCCACCAGGCGGCGCGTGATGCCGCCGCCGTTCATGATCTCGCCGATCAGGATGAAGAGCGGGATGGCGATCAGTCCGTAGCTGTCGACCCCGCCGAACATTTGCATCGGGAAGGACTGGAACAAGAGCGGGTTGTGGCTGTCCCAGATGTAGAACATGCCGGCCAGGCACAGGCAGATGCCGATCGGCACGCCGACAAACATGATGGCCAGGAAGAAGAGGGTGGTCAGCATCTCAGTTCACCACCGCGTCGGCATCGGATGCGGGGAAGCCGCTGTGCCGGCGCCTGGGCTGCCAGCCGATGTCCTCGATCAGGTTGGCCGCGGCGTGCAGGCTCAGCGTGGCGGAGAACAGCGGCAGGATGGTCTGCAGCAGCCAGGTCGGCCAGTTCAGCGTCTGCGTGCGCTCGGTGTAGAGGAAGTTGAACGAGCTGCCGGCGAACTCCTTCGCGTCGAACCCTGCGCGTGCAATGCCGATCGGGTCCATCCAGAGCCAGCACATCACCAGCATGGCCAGGCCGAAGAACAGCACGCCGAACCCCGCGAGGAGCTTGAACCCGCGCGCCAGCCGCGCGCCCAGCTTCTCGGTCAGCAGCGTCACGGCGAAATCCATGCGCAGCCGCGTCATCGCCGAGCCGCCGACGAAGGTAAGCCACACGACGGAGTACACGGCCGCCTCGTCGATCCAGTAAATCGGCATGCCGGTGTAGCGCGTGACCACGTTCACGAGGATCAGCACCAGCAGCAGCGCCATCAGCCACAGGATCAGCTGGCGCTCCACACGCAGCACGACGCCAGAGGCGTCGAGCACCAGAGTGGACAACCTGCCGCGCCGCCATGGGGCATCGTGCTGCATCTTGGGTATTCCTTGAGAATATTTTAAATATATTAGCCGTATGCTAGAGTTCAAAGCAAGTTGGGTGCCACGATTTCGCACCCGTGCTTACCCGAGGAACCGACGCCGTGACCCAGAAGAAGGCCCCCGCGCCCAGGCGGCGCGACGCCGACATTGCCTTCGACGCCATCGAGGCCATGATCTCCACCATGGGCCTGCCGCCCGGCAGCCCGATCGTGGAGGCCGAGATCTCCGAGCGCGTCGGAATCGGCCGCACACCCGTGCGCGAGGCGCTCATGCGGCTGATGTCCATCGGCCTGATCGTGCAGCAACCCCGGCGCGGCCTGCTCGTCTCGCCGATCGACCTGGCCAACCACCTCGATGCCATCCTCACGCGGCGGGTGCTCGAGCGCGTGATCGCCTCGTGCTCGGCGCGCCGCGCCAACGCCGCCGAGCGGCAACTGATCGTCGAGGGCGCCGACCGCATGGTGGCCGCCGCCGCACGCGACGACCTCAAGGCCTACATGCGCGCCGACCACGACCTCGACGTGGCAAACCACGCGGCATGCCGCAACACCTCGGCCGTCACGGCCGTGGTGCCGCTGGTCACGCAGTGCCGGCGCTTCTGGTACGCCTACCAGCACGCGGGTGAGATCAAGGAGGGTGCGCGTTGCCACGCGCTGCTGGCCGCCGGCATCGCCAACGGCCGCGAAGTCGAGGCGGTGCAGGGCGCGGACGCGCTGATGGACTATCTGGAAGCCTTCACGCGGCGCGTGATCGACAACTGAGCGTCAGGGGGCTTCGAGCACCAGGCGGATGCCCACCAGCGTGTAGCGCGTGGTCGGTGCGTTCCAGTTCCGGTAGCTGCAGCGCGCGTACAGCGGCCAGGTGTGCCACGAGCCCCCGCGCCGCACCTTGACGCCGCCGTCCTCGGGCCCTTGCGGGTCGGTTTGCGGCATGCGGGCATAGGCGTCCGGTGCGTACCAGTCTGCCGTCCATTCCCACACATTGCCCAGCATGTCGTGCAGCCCGAAGCCGTTCGGCGCGAACGTACCCACCGGCGCCGTGAAGACGAAACCATCGTGGAACGGGGACGCCTGCGGTTGCCACTGCGGCCACAGCACGGCGGCATCGCGGTCGAACACATTGGCCTGGCCGCGCAGCGCGTCCGGCACGGGGTGCTGGCGGGTGTCGCCGGCCCTGCAGGCGTATTCCCATTCGGCCTCGGTCGGCAGGCGGTAGCGGCGGCCCTCCTGGCGCGACAGCCAGAGCGCCAGGGCCTGTGCGTCGTGCCAGGTGACATTGACGACCGGGTGGTCCGGGCCCTGCGCGAAGCCTGGGTTGCGCCATGAATAGCGTGGATCGCGGCCTTCGAACGCATCGCCGCCCGCGCTGGTGGGCGCCGGGTGGGCGGGGTTGTAGCCATAGCCTCCGGTCCCGTCGGCGATGGATTCGGGCACATGGCCGGAGCGCTGCAGGAACGCAGCAAACTGGCCGACCGTGAGCTCGTGCTGCGCCATGTAGAACGGCCGCATGATGCGGACCTCGTGCACCGGTGCCTCGTCGGCCAGATCCCTCAGGCGCTCGGGCTCGACCGCGGGATACAGACGCTGCAGCGTCTCGAAGGGCACGGCGCTGCCCATGGAGAAACTGCCGGCGGGCACGAGGACCAGGCGCATGCCCAGGGTGTTGACGACCACGTCGCCGGGGGCGGCCATCGGGGGGGCGGGTGCGGCACAGCCCGCGAGCAGCAGGCCCGCCGCGCACATGGTGCGCCAGCCTGTCGCCAGAGCGTGGCGCTGCATGCGGCTCAGGCCAGTGCTTCGAGCAGCTCGGTCTCGATCTCGATCTGCATGCGGTTCTGCTGCAGCGCAGGCCCATGCACGAGGAAGGTATCTTCCACGCGCTCGCCCAGGGTCGTCACCTTGGCCAGCTGCACGCTGATGTCGTGGTGCGCCAGCACGCGGGCCACCAGGTACAACAGGCCGGGCCGGTCGCTGGCCGAGATGCCGAGCAGCCAGCGCTGGGCCTTGTCGTCGGGCTGCAGGTCCACGCGCGGCGCGATCGGGAAGCTCTTGACGCGGCGCGACACGCGGCCGCGGCCAGGCGCGGGCAGCGGGCCGTCGGCTTGCAGCGCCAGCAGCAGGTCGGCCTCGACCATGCTGGTCAGCTCGCGGTAGTGCTCGGGCAGCATCGAGGTGACCACCTGGAACGTGTCCAGCGCGAAGCCGTTCTTGGCCGTGTGCACCTTGGCGTCGACGATGGAGAAGCCGCCCTGGTCGAAGTAGCCGCAGATGCGCGCGAACAGGTCGGAGCGGTCGGCTGTGTAGACCATCACCTGCAGGCCTTCGCCCACCGGCGACTGGCGTGCACGCACGATCGCCGAGGGCCGGTCTTCCAGGCCGTCGGGCATCTGGCCGGGCCGCACGTGGCGCGCGAGCTGGCGCGCGTGCCAGGCGATGTCGGCGGCGTCGTGGCGCATGAAGTAGCTGACGTCCAGGGTGTCCCACAGCACCTTGTGCGACTCGAAGGGCTCGGCATGCAGGGCCAGCAGCACCAGCGCCTCGCGCTTGCGCGCTTCGATCTCGGCGTCCGGGTCGGGGGCACGGCCGCCCAGCGCGCGCAGCGTGTAGCGGAACAGGTCCTCGAGCAGCTTGCCCTTCCACGCGTTCCAGACCTTGGGCGAGGTGCCACGGATGTCGGCCACCGTCAGCAGGTACAGGGCTGTCAGGTAGCGCTCGTTGCCCACGCGCTTGGCGAAGGCGTTGATCACGTCGGGGTCCGACAGGTCGGCCTTTTGCGCGATGCGCGACAGCGTGAGGTGCTCGGCGACCAGGAATTCGATGAGCTTGCTGTCCTGCCGGTCGATGCCGTGCAGCAGGCAAAAGCGCCGCACGTCGCGCGCGCCGACTTCGGAATGGTCGCCGCCGCGGCCCTTGGCGATGTCGTGGAACAGCGCGGCGATGTAGAGGATCCAGGGCTTGTCCCAGCCCGCGGCGAGCTGCGAGCACGAGGGGTACTCGTGCGCATGCTCGGCCATGAAGAAGCGGCGCACGTTGCGCAGCACCATCAGGATGTGCTGGTCCACGGTGTAGACGTGGAACAGGTCGTGCTGCATCTGCCCCACGATCTTGCGAAACACCCACAGGTAGCGGCCCAGCACCGAGGTCTGGTTCATCAGCCGCATGGCGTGCGTGATGCCGGCCGGCTGCTGCAGGATGCGGCGGAAGGTCTCGCGGTTGACCGGGTCGTTGCGAAAGCGCGCCGTCATGAGGCCGCGCGCGTTGTACAGCGCGCGCAGCGTGCGGGCCGACAGGCCGCGGATGCCGACCGTGCTCTCGAACAGCAAAAAGGTTTCGAGGATGGCGTGCGGATGCCGGTGGTACAGGTCGTCGCTGGCCACCTCGATCATCCCGGCCTTCTCATAAAAGCGCTCGTTGATCGGCCGCAGCGCATGCGTGGAAGGGTTCAGCCGCTCCTCGATGTTGAGCATCAGGATCTGGTTCAGCTGGGCCACGGCCTTGGCCGCCCAGTAGTAGCGGCGCATGAGCTGCTCGCTGGCGCGCACCAGGGCCATGGAGCCGTCGGACGCTTCGGACCGGTAGCCGAAGGACTCGGCCACGGCCGTCTGCAGGTCGAACACCAGGCGGTCTTCGCGCCGGCCTGCGATCAGGTGCAGGCGTGCGCGGATCAGGCTCAGCAAGGCCTCGTTGCGCTTGATCTGCCGCACTTCGAGCGCCGTGGCCAGGCCGGTGCGCACGAGTTCGTCCCAGCTCCTGCCCAGGCCTGCGGCCTTGGTGATCCACAGGAGCAGCTGCAGGTCGCGCAGGCCGCCCGGCGATTCCTTGCAGTTGGGCTCCAGCGAATACGGCGTGTTCTCGAACTTGTTGTGGCGCTGGCGCATTTCCAGCGTCTTGGCGACCAGAAAGGCGCGCGGGTCCATGGCCCTTTGCAGCTGCTTGCCGAACAGGGCGTACAGGCCGGTGCTGCCGGCGACCAGGCGCGATTCGAGCAGCGAGGTCTGCACGGTCACGTCTTTCTCGGCCTCGGCCAGGCATTCCTTGATGTTGCGCACCGACGAGCCGATTTCCAGGCCGGCGTCCCAGCAGCTGCCGATGAAGCCTTCGATGCGCGACTTCAGCGCTGGCGATTGCTCGGGCGAATCGCCGTCGGGCAGCATCAGCAGCACGTCCACATCCGAGTAGGGGAACAATTCGCCGCGACCGAAGCCGCCCACCGCGATCAAGGCGAAGGTGTTGTCGAAGCCGGCGCGCTCCCACAGCGTGCGCAGCGCGTCGTCGGCCAGCCGGGCCAGGCTCTGCAGCGTGGCGTGCACGCCGCGCGTGCTGGCGCCGGAATCGCGCACGGTCTTGAGCAGCTCGGACTTGCGCTGCTGGTACTGGGCGCGCAGCGCAGGCAGCTCGAGCGGCGCGGCTAGCGGCGCGGCCTGGTCGACGGCGGGCAGGCTGCTCAAGCTGCGACGGCCGGGGTGGGTTGAGCCAGGGCCTGAACGAAGGCCGGAGGGGCCAGGCTGCCGGCCGACAGGGTCAACACTTCGTAGCCGGTCTCGGTGACCAGCACCGTGTGCTCCCATTGGGCGGACAGGGAATGGTCCTTGGTGACGATGGTCCAGCCGTCCTTCTCGGGGCCGTCCTTGATTTCGCGCCGGCCGGCGTTGATCATGGGCTCGATGGTGAAGGTCATGCCGGGCTTGAGCTCTTCCAGCGTGCCGGGCCGGCCGTAATGCAGCACCTGCGGCTCTTCATGGAAGACCTTGCCGATGCCGTGGCCGCAGAACTCGCGCACCACCGAGAAGCCCTGGCTCTCGGCGAACTTCTGGATGGCGTGGCCGATGTCGCCCAGCCGGGCGCCGGGCTTGACCTTCACGATGCCGTGCCACATGGCGTCGTAGGTGACGGACACCAGGCGCCTGGCCGCGATGGAGCCTTCGCCGATGATGTACATGCGGCTGTTGTCGCCGAACCAGCCGTCCTTGGTGATCACGGTGACATCGATGTTCATGATGTCGCCCTTCTTGAGCGGCTTCTCGTTCGGGATGCCGTGGCAGACCACGTGGTTGAGCGAAGTGCACAGCGAAGCCGGGTAGGGCGGGTAGCCGGGCGGCTGGTAGCCCACCGTGGCCGAACGCGTGCCCTGCACGTCGACCATGTAGGCATGGGCCAGGCGGTCGATTTCCTTGGTCGTCACACCGGCTGCGACGTGGGGGGTCAGGTAGTCCAGCACTTCGGAGGCCAGCCGGCAGGCCTCGCGCATGCCAGCGATGCCGGCGGCGTCTTTGATGGTGATGCTCATGGTGCGGAATTATCCCACTCGGGTTTTCCATGGGAAGCCGTCGCTAAAATTGCCGACTTTTCCGCTTCCGGGCGGCGCCGGGCAGCCCCATTCAGCGGTTGTCAGGGGCGCCACCCGCCACCACCCACAGGCCGCCCAACGTGACCTCGCACCTGATCCAGCTCGAAGGCGGTAACGCCCTGAGCGACTTCCGCGTCCAGCAACTGCTTCCCCGCCTGCAGGCGGTCCACGAGAAGATCACCGGGCTGGCTGCCCGCCATGTGCACCTGGTGCTGGCCGATGCGCCGCTGGATGCTGCGGCGGCCCAGCGCCTGGGTGCGCTGCTGGACTACGGCGATCCCTACAGCGGCCCGCAGGACGGGCCGGCGCTGGTCGTCACGCCGCGCCTGGGCACGGTCTCGCCCTGGGCCTCCAAGGCGACCGACATCGCCCACAACTGCGGCCTGCCCGTGCGCCGCATCGAGCGCATCACCGAATACCGGCTGGTGCTCAAAAGCGGCTTGCTGGGCGGCAAGCCCGCCCTGGGCCCCGAGCAGCTGCAGGCCGTGGCCGCGCTGCTGCACGACCGCATGACCGAGAGCGTGCTGGCCGACCGCCAGCAGGCCGAGCGCCTGTTCGCCACGCTGCAGGCTGCCCCCATGGCGCGGATCGACGTGCTGGGCGGCGGGCGCGGCGCGCTGGAATCGGCCAACAAGGAATTCGGCCTGGCGCTGGCCACCGACGAGATCGATTACCTGCTGGATGCTTTCACCAAGCTCAAGCGCAACCCGACCGACGTGGAACTCATGATGTTCGCGCAGGCCAACAGCGAGCATTGCCGGCACAAGATCTTCAACGCCAGGTTCACCATCGACGGCGAGGACCAGGCGCTGAGCCTGTTCGGCATGATCCGCAACACGCACCAGCTGGCGCCGCAGCACACGGTGGTCGCCTACTCCGACAACGCCTCCGTGATGGAAGGCAGCCAGGTCGAGCGCTTCGTGCCGGGCGAGGGCGGGGCTTACGCCAGCCAGAGCGCGCTGCACCATGTGCTCATGAAGGTGGAGACGCACAACCACCCGACGGCGATCTCGCCCTTCCCGGGGGCGTCCACGGGCGCGGGCGGCGAGATCCGCGACGAGGGCGCGACGGGCCGCGGCTCCAGGCCCAAGGCCGGGCTGACCGGCTTCACCGTCTCCAAGCTCTGGCCTGCCGAGGGTGATGACGCGTATGGCAAGCCCGAGCACATCGCCAGCCCGCTGCAGATCATGACCGAGGGTCCGCTGGGTGGCGCGGCCTTCAACAACGAGTTCGGCCGGCCCAACCTGCTGGGCTACTTCCGCGAATACGAGCAGACCGCCCCCTCCGACGTGGACAGCCTGCGCCGCGGCTACCACAAGCCCATCATGATCGCGGGCGGCCTGGGTGCCATCGCGGCCGACCAGACCAGGAAGATCCAGTTCCCGGCCGGCGCGTTGCTGATCCAGCTCGGCGGCCCCGGCATGCGCATCGGCATGGGCGGCAGCGCGGCCAGCTCCATGGCGACGGGCGCGAACGCGGCGGAGCTGGACTTCGACTCCGTACAGCGCGGCAACCCCGAGATCGAGCGCCGCGCGCAGGAGGTCATCAACCGCTGCTGGCAGCTCGGCGCGGAGAACCCCATCCTGGCGATCCATGACGTGGGTGCGGGCGGCCTCTCCAACGCCTTCCCGGAGCTGACCAACGACGCCGGTCGCGGCGCCCGCTTCGAGCTGTCGGCCGTGCCGCTGGAAGAGTCGGGCATGGCGCCCAAGGAAATCTGGTGCAACGAGAGCCAGGAGCGCTATGTCCTGGCGATCGCACCCGAGTCGCTGGAGCGCTTCTCGGCGTTCTGCGCCCGCGAGCGCTGCCCGTTCGCCGTGGTCGGCCGCGCCACCGAAGAGCGCCAGCTGGTGCTGGCGGCCGAGGACGCGCCGGTCGACATGCCCATGGAAGTGCTGCTCGGCAAGCCGCCCAAGATGCACCGCGATGTGCAGTCCGTGGCGCGCCAGTTCGCGCCGCTGGACCTGAACGACGCGACGCTGCAACAGGCCGTGATCGACGTGCTGGCGCACCCGACGGTCGCGTCCAAGCGCTTCCTGATCACCATCGGCGACCGCACCGTGGGCGGCCTGTCGCACCGCGACCAGATGGTCGGCCCGTGGCAGGTGCCGGTGGCCGACTGCGCCGTGACGCTGGCCGACTACGCAGGCTTCGCAGGCGAGGCCATGAGCCTGGGCGAGCGCACGCCCCTGGCCGTGATCGACGCGCCAGCCTCGGGCCGCATGGCGGTCGCAGAAGCCATCACCAACCTGCTGGCCGCGCCGATCGAACTGCCGCGCGTGAAGCTGTCGGCCAACTGGATGGCCGCCTGCGGCCAGCCCGGCGAAGACGCCGCACTGTATGCCACGGTGAAGGCCGTGGGCATGGAGCTGTGCCCCGCACTCGGCATCTCGGTGCCGGTCGGCAAGGATTCGTTGTCCATGCGCACCCAGTGGTCCGATGCAGGCCAGGCCAAGCAGGTCAGCTCGCCGGTCAGCCTGATCGTCACGGCCTTCGCCACGCTGGCCGACGTGCGCGGGACGCTGACACCGCAACTCGATGCGACCGAAGCCGACAGCACGCTGGTGCTCATTGACCTGGGCCGTGGCCAGCACCGCATGGGCGGCAGCATCCTGGCGCAGACGCTGGGCCAGGTGGGCGATGTGGCGCCGGACCTGGACGACCCCAAGGACCTCGTGGCGCTGGTCGCCGCGGTGAACGAGTTGCGCAGCCAGGGCCGCATCCTGGCCTACCACGACCGCAGCGACGGCGGCCTGCTCGCCACCGTCTGTGAAATGGCCTTCGCCGGCCATGTCGGCGTGGCGCTGAACGTGGACATGCTGGTCACCGAAGGCGACGGCATCAGCGACAGCCGTGCCGAGTACGGCGACGCAAAGAACTGGGCCAGCCAGGTCTCGGCCCGGCGCGAGGAACTGACACTCAAGGCCTTGTTCAACGAGGAGCTGGGCGTGGTGCTGCAGGTGCGCACCAGCGAGCGCAACGAGGTGATGCAGGTGCTGCGCACGCACGGCCTGTCCAAGCACAGCCATTTCATCGGCAAGACGCGGCCCGCCGGCGGAGCGATCGACGCGGGCGTGGGCGAGATCCAGGTCTGGCGCGACACAAGGGCCGTGTTCAGCGCGCCGCTGGCCGACCTGCACCAGGTCTGGGACAGCGTTAGCTGGAAGATCTGCCAGCAGCGCGACAACCCGGCCGGTGCGGACGCCGAGCACGCCGCCTGCGGCGCGCCCGAGGACACCGGCCTGCACGTGGCGCTGACGTTCACGCCGACGACCGCCGTGGCACCAGCCCTGCTCAAGAGCCGCCCCAAGGTGGCTGTGCTGCGCGAGCAGGGTGTGAACTCGCATGTGGAAATGGCCTGGGCCTTCACGCAGGCCGGCTTCGAGGCCTTCGACGTGCACATGACCGACCTGCAGACCGGCCGCATGGACCTGGCGCAGTTCCAGGGCCTGGTGGCCTGCGGCGGCTTCAGCTACGGCGACACGCTGGGCGCGGGCATCGGCTGGGCGCGGTCCATCACCTTCCACCCGCAGCTGGCGGCGCAGTTCCAGGCCTTCTTCGGCCGGGGCGACACCTTCGGCCTGGGCGTGTGCAACGGCTGCCAGATGTTCGCCGAGCTGGCCGACATCATCCCGGGCGCGCAGGCCTGGCCGCGCTTCACCACCAACCGCAGCGAGCGTTTCGAGGCGCGGCTGTCGCAGGTGGAGGTGCTGGCCTCGCCCAGCCTGTTCTTCCACGGCATGGCCGGCAGCCGGCTGCCGATCGCGGTGGCGCACGGCGAGGGCTTTGCCAACTTCTCGCAGCGCGGCGATGCGGCCAGGGCGATTGCCGCCATGCGCTACACCGACCACCGGGGCCAGCCCACCGAGGCCTACCCGACCAACCCGAACGGCAGCCCCGGCGGCCTGACGGCGGTGACCACGGCCGACGGCCGCTTCACGGCCATGATGCCGCACCCCGAGCGCGTGTTCCGCAACATCCAGATGAGCTGGACACCTGGCGACAAGAGCGCGGCCAGCCCCTGGATGGAGATCTGGCACAACGCGCGGCGCTGGGTGGGCTGAGCTGAAGCGGGCGCCTGCGATGCGGCTGCGGACCAAGATCGGCCTGCTGGCCATCCTGCCGCTGCTGGCCTCGCTGGCGCTGATCGCGCTGGCCATGCGCCACCAGGAGCGCGAGCTGGCCCGCCGCGAGCACGCCATGGTCGAGCGCGCCTACATGGACGCGCGGCGCGACGAGCTGCGCAACTACGTGGCGCTGGCCGCCAGCACGGTGCAGCCGTTGTACGACCGCGGCGGCAACGACCCGGCCGAGCGCGCGCAGGCGCTGCAGCTGCTGGCCTCGCTGGACTACGGGCGCGACGGCTACTTCTTCGTCTACGACCTGCAGGGCAAGGTCCTCATGCACTCGCGCCAGCCCGAACTGCTGGGGCAGGACCTGTGGGAACTGCGCGACCAGCAGGGCCGGCCCACGATCCAGCAACTGATCGCCAGGGCGCGGGCGGGCGGCGGCTTCGTCGACTACCTGTGGCGCCAGCCCTCCAGCGGCGAGCTGCGGCCCAAGCTGGGCTATGTGATCGCCTACGAGCGCTGGGGCTGGATGCTGGGCACGGGCTTGTACCTGGACGGCATCCACGCCACGCTTGGCAGCCTGGAGGCCGAGGCCAATCGCAACATCGCCGCCACCATGCTGTGGATCGCGGGCTCCGCCGTGTTCGGCATCGCACTGATCAGCGCGGGCGGCCTGGCACTGAATGTGTCGGAGCAGCGGGTGGCCGACCGCAAGCTGCGGCTGCTGGCGCGGCAGGTGCAGCAGTCGCAGGAGGACGAACGTGCCCACCTGGCGCGCGAGCTGCACGACGGCATCAGCCAGACCCTGGTGTCGACCAAGCTGCTGGTCGAGGCTGGCCTGGACAGCGGCGACCGCGTGCCGCTGGCCCAGGCGCTGGAGCGGCTGAACGGCAGCCTGAATGAAGTGCGCCGCATCTCGCACCGGCTGCGCCCGGCGCTGCTGGACACACTGGGCCTGCCGGCCGCCCTGCAGCACCTGGGCCAGGAATTCGAGGACGCGGGCGGCGCGCTCGTGACCGTGCACGTGGAAGGCGAGGCGCGCGAGCTGCCGGTGGAGGCCAAGACCGCGCTGTTCCGCATCGCGCAGGAAAGCCTGACCAACGTGGCCAAGCACGCGCACGCGAGCCAGGTCGAGCTGACGCTGGATTTCACGACGCCGGGCCAGCTGCAGATGCGCATCCGCGACGACGGCTGCGGCTTCGACGACCAGGCCGTGCACCAGCACCCCGAGCAGGGCATCGGCCTGCGCAACATGCGCGAGCGCCTGGCGGCCATCGGTGGCTGGCTGCACATCGAGACCCGCCCCGGGCATGGCACGCAGATCGAGGCCCAACTGCATGGCTGACACCGACCCCGGCGTGATCCGCATCCTGCTCGTGGACGACCACCCCATGGTGCGCGAAGGGCTGCGCGCGCGGCTGTCCAGCGCGCCGGGGCTGCTGGTCGTGGGCGAGGCCGCCGACGCGGCCGAGGCGCTGGTGCGGCTGGCGGACTGCGCGCCCGACGTGGTGCTGCAGGACGTGGGCCTGAAGGACGGCAACGGCATCGACCTCGTGCAGGCCATGCTGGAGCGCCAGAGCGGCCTGCGCGTGCTGATGTTCAGCATGTACGACAACCCCGAGTACGTACAGCGTGCGCTGCAGGCCGGCGCGCGCGGCTACGTGCTGAAGGACGCGCCGGCCAGCGAGATCCTGGCCGCCATCGACGCCGTGGCCGCGGGCGGCACCTTCCTGAGCCCGGCGGTGTCGCGCCGGCTGTTCCGCACCCAGCAGCCGCGGCCCATCCTGTCGCCGCGCGAGGGCGAGATCCTGGCCGCGCTGGGCCGCGGCGAGTCGAGCAAGCAGATCGCCACCGCGCTGGCGCTCAGCGTGCGCACGGTCGAGGCGCACCGCCAGAGCATCAAGCGCAAGCTGGACCTGGCCGGCCAGGCCGAACTCATCAAGTACGCCGTCGAGCATTCCGGCGTCGCGCGCTAACCGGGTTATCCCTTAGGTATTGCCGCGTGCCCGCGCACGCGGTGCAACGGATGCGGCTGGACAGCCCGCACAACATACTGCCCGGCGCGTTGCGGCCCGCGGGTGTGGCCGCCATCAAAAGAGGAGACAGCATGTCCGGTATCCACCGCCACCTTGTGTGGTTCATCGTCGCCATCGTCGGCGCGTTCGCCCTGGGCACGGTCGCACTCGCAAGAGGCGAGGCCATCAACGCCCTGTGGATCGTGGTCGCCGCCCTGTGCGTCTACGCCATCGCCTACCGCTACTACAGCCTGTTCATCGCCGACAAGGTGCTGGGGCTGGACGCGCGCCGCAAGACGCCTGCGCACCGCCACAACGACGGGCTGGACTACGTGCCCACCGACAAGAACGTGCTGTTCGGCCACCACTTCGCCGCCATTGCCGGAGCGGGCCCGCTGGTCGGGCCGGTGCTGGCCGCGCAGATGGGCTACCTGCCCGGGCTGCTGTGGATCCTGGCCGGCGTGGTGTTCGCCGGCGCGGTGCAGGACTTCATCGTGCTGTTCGTCTCCACACGGCGCGACGGCCGCTCGCTGGGCGATTTGATCAAGCAGGAGATGGGCATCGTGCCGGGCATGATCGCGCTGTTCGGCACCTTCATGATCATGATCATCATCCTGGCGGTGCTGGCGCTGATCGTGGTCAAGGCACTGGCCGAATCGCCCTGGGGCACCTTCACCGTGGCGGCCACCATCCCGGTGGCGGTCTTCATGGGCGTGTACCTGCGGTACATCCGGCCCGGGCGCATCGGCGAGATCTCGGTCATCGGCTTCGTGCTGCTGATGCTGGCCATCTTCGGCGGCCAGGCCGTGAGCCAAAGCAGCTACTGGGCGCCGCTGTTCACCTTCGACGGCACGACGCTGACCTGGATGCTGATCGGCTATGGCTTCATCGCCGCCACGCTGCCGGTGTGGCTGCTGCTGGCGCCGCGCGACTACCTCTCCACCTTCCTCAAGATCGGCACCATCCTCGCGCTGGCCGTCGGCATCGTGTTCGTGGCGCCCACGCTGCAGATGCCGGCCATGACGCAGTTCGTTGCCGGCAACGGCCCGGTGTGGTCGGGCAGCCTGTTCCCGTTCCTGTTCATCACGATTGCCTGCGGTGCGGTGTCGGGCTTCCACGCGCTGATCTCCTCGGGCACCACGCCCAAGATGGTCGACAACGAAAGCCACATGCGCTTCATCGGTTACGGCGGCATGCTGGCCGAGTCCTTCGTCGCCGTGATGGCGCTCGTGGCGGCCTCGTGCATCGAGCCCGGCATCTACTTCGCGATGAACAGCCCGGCCGCACTGGTGGGCACCACGCCCGAGGCCGTGGCACAAACGATCTCGGGCTGGGGCTTCTCGGTGACGCCCGACATGCTCATCCAGACCGCCAAGGACGTGGGCGAGACCACCATCCTGGGCCGCACGGGCGGCGCGCCGACGCTGGCCGTGGGCATGGCGCACATCCTGCACCAGGCGCTGGGCGGGCCGGGGATGATGGCCTTCTGGTACCACTTCGCCATCCTGTTCGAGGCGCTGTTCATCCTGACCGCCGTGGACGCGGGCACGCGCGCCGGGCGCTTCATGCTGCAGGACCTGCTGGGCAGCTTCGTGCCGGCCCTGGCGCGCACCGACTCGCTCCCGGCCAATCTGGTGGCGACCGCGCTGACCGTGGCCGCCTGGGGCTATTTCCTGTACCAGGGCGTTGTCGACCCGCTGGGCGGCATCAACACGCTGTGGCCGCTGTTCGGCATCTCCAACCAGATGCTGGCGGCCGTGGCGCTGATGTTGGCCACCGTCGTGCTGTTCAAGATGAAGAAGGACCGCTACGCCTGGGTCACCATCGCGCCGGCCTGCTGGCTGCTGGCCTGCACGCTGACGGCGGGCTGGCTGAAGATCTTCTCGGCCGACCCCAAGGTGGGCTTCCTCGCGCATGCCAGCCGCTACGCCGACGCGCTGGCGCAGGGCCAGCTGCTGGCACCGGCAAAGACGGCCGAGGCGATGCAGCGCATCGTGTTCAACGACCGGCTGGACGCAGCCCTGTGCGGCCTGTTCATCTTCGTCGTGCTGAGCGTGCTGGTCTACAGCGTCAAGTCGGTGCTCAAGGCGCGCGCCGCGCGCCAGCCGACCGTGCAGGAGACACCTTACGAGGCGCTGCCCATGGGCGCGGCCGCCCGTGGCTGAGGCCGGCGGCCTGCTCGGCGACATCGGGCGCGCCGGGCGCTACATGGCGCAGAGCCTGCGCCTGATGGTGGGCGTGCCGGACTACGGCACTTACGTGGCCCACATGCAGGCCACGCACCCGGACCAGGCGCCGATGAACTACGAGGAGTTCTTTCGCGAGCGCCAGGCTGCGCGCTATGGTGCGCGCATGGGGCGCTGCTGCTGAACCTGCGCCCGTTCCAGCGCGCGCAGTTCGTCCAGCGTGTTGGCATTGGCGAAGGCGTCGGCGTCGTCGAACGGCACCTCGATGCAAGCGTGGCGCGCCAGCCAGGCGCCGATCTTGCGGCCGTCCTGCGCCAGGAACGCGGCGAGGTCGGCCCGCAGCGCGGACTGCACGAGGCTGAACACGGGCTGGCGGCGCATGCGGCCTTCGGCATCGGGCGCGCAGGCCACGGCCACCTGCGCGTGGGCATCGCACGCGGCCTGCGCCAGCCGGGCCACGAGATCCCGCGGGAACGCAGGGCTGTCGCAGGGCACGGTGGCCAGCCAGGGCGTCGTGCAATGGGTGAGGCCGGTCAGCAGCCCGGCCAGCGGGCCGGGGTAGTCGGGCAGCGTGTCGGCATGGACCGGCCAGCCGAAGGCGGCGTACAGGCCCAGGTGGCGGTTGGCATTGAGCAGCAGCGGCCCGACCTGCGGCGCCAGGCGCTGGGCCGCATGCCGGGCCAGTGGCACGCCCCCGAAGCCTTGCAGCCCCTTTTCCAGCCCGCCCATGCGCGCGCCCTGGCCGCCTGCGAGCACCAGGCCCGTGATGTCGCGGCGTTCGACCACGCTCAGCCGCCGATGTAGCTCATCTCGATGCGCTTGACGCCCGGGGCGGGCAGTGCGCCGGAGCCGCGCAACTCGGAGTAGCGGTCCGCGCGGCCCTCCCAGATGCCGGCGATGGCATGCGCGAGATCCGCGTCCGTCGCGTCGCCGCGCAGCAGGCTGCGCAGGTCGTGGCCGCGGCTGGCGAACAGGCACAGGTAGAGCTGGCCCTCGGTTGACAGGCGTGCGCGGTTGCAGTCCTGGCAGAAGGCCTGCGTCACGCTGCTGATCACGCCGATCTCGCCAGTGCCGTCGGCATAGCCCCAGCGCTCGGCGGTCTCACCCGGGGCAAAGGCTTGCAGTGGCACCAGGGGCAGTTCTGCCGAGAGGCGCGCCACGACTTCGGCCGAAGGCAACACCTCGTCCATGCGCCAGCCGTTGCTGGCGCCCACGTCCATGTATTCGATGAAGCGCAGCACGGTGCCGCTGCCGCGGAAATGCCGCGCCATGGGCACGATCTCCTGCTCGTTCGTGCCGCGCTTGACGACCATGTTGACCTTGATCGGCCCCAGGCCCGCGTCGCGTGCGGCGTCGATGCCGCGCAGCACGTCAGCCACAGGGAAGTCGACGTCGTTCATCTGGCGGAACACGGTGTCGTCCAGCCCGTCCAGGCTGACGGTCACGCGGTTCAGGCCGGCCGCCTTGAGGCTGGCGGCCTTGCGCGCGAGCAGCGAGCCGTTGGTCGTGAGCGTGAGGTCCAGCGGCTCGCCATCGACGGTGCGCAGGGCCGCCAGTTGCTCAATCAGATGCTCGATGTTCTTGCGCAGCAATGGCTCGCCGCCCGTGAGCCGGATCTTGCGCACGCCTTGCGCCACGAACACGCGCGCCAGGCGCGTGATCTCCTCGAAGCTCAGCAGGGCCGCATGGGGCAGGTAGGGGTAGTCCTTGCCGAAGACTTCCTTGGGCATGCAGTAGCTGCAGCGGAAGTTGCAGCGGTCGGTCACGCTGATGCGCAGGTCGTGCAGCGGGCGGTGCAGGCGGTCGAGCAACACGCCGGGCACCTGCTCGCGCAGGTCGGCCGGTGCCCGCAAGGGCATGGGCAGGGCGGACTCGGCCCGCAAGGGAATGACGCGGTGGGTCATGCGCTCGATTGTGCAGCAGGGGGTATGTCCCGGCCTCGGCCATGTTGTCGGGACACGGCGCCATGCCGGCCGTCAGCCGTGCTTGACGGCGACGGTCTTCAGCGTCGTGAAGCCGTACAGCGCCTCGAAGCCCTTCTCGCGGCCGTAGCCTGAGCTCTTGACGCCGCCGAAGGGAAGTTCCACGCCACCACCGGCGCCATAGTTGTTGATGAACACCTGGCCGCTGCGCACGCGGCGCGCCATGCGGAACTGGCGGGCGCCGTCGCGTGTCCAGACGCCGGCCACCAGGCCAAACTGCGTGGCGTTGGCCAGTTGCACGGCATGGTCTTCATCGCGAAACGACATCGCTGCCAGCACCGGGCCGAACACTTCCTCCTGCGCCAGGCGGTGGTCCACCGGCACGTCACGCAGCAGCGTGGGCGCCTGGTAGAAGCCGGTCTCTGGCGCCTCGTCCACCACGCGGCCCTCGGCCACGACCGGGATGTCGGCCGCGTGCGCGTCGGACAGGAAGTCCCACACGCGCTGCTGCTGGCTGGCGCGGATCAGCGGGCCCACGTCCAGGTCCATCGCGGCCGGGCCGACGCGCAGCTTCTCGAAGGCCGCGCCCAGCCGCTCCAGCAGCGGCTCGTACAGCGACTGCTCGACCAGCAGCCGCGAGCCGGCCGAGCAGGTCTGGCCTGCGTTCTGCACGATCGCGTTGATGACGGTCGGAATCGCCTGGTCCAGGTCCGCATCGGCAAACACGATCTGCGGGCTCTTGCCGCCCAGCTCCAGCGTGACGGGGCAATGCCGCTCGGCGGCGACCTGCTGGATCAGCGTGCCGATCTTGGGGCTGCCGGTGAAGCTGATGTGGTCGATGCCCGGGTGCCGCGCCAGCGCGTCGCCGACCTCGTGCCCATAGCCCGTCACGATGTTGATGGCCCCGGCCGGAAACCCGGCCTCGGCCGCCAGCTCGGCCACGCGCAGCAGCGACAGGCAGGCGTCCTCGGCCGGCTTGACCACGCACACGTTGCCGGCGGCCAGCGCGCCGCCCACGCTGCGGCCGAAGATCTGCATGGGGTAGTTCCAGGGGATCACATGGCCCGTGACGCCATGCGGCTCGCGCCAGGTGAAGACGCTGTAGCCGTCCTGGTACGGGATGGTCTCGCCGTGCAGCTTGTCGCAGGCACCGGCATAGAACTCGAAATAGCGCACCAGCGCCAGCGCATCGGCGCGGGCCTGCTTGGTCGGCTTGCCGCAGTCGCGCTGCTCGATGGCGGCCAGCTCGTCGGCGTGGTCAGCGATCTTCTCGGCCAGGCGCATCAGCAGCCGGCTGCGGTCGGCGGCCGAGACCTTGTGCCAGATGCCGTCCAGGCACTGGCGCGCAGCATGCACGGCGGTGTCGATGTCCTGCGCGTTGCTGCGCTGGATCTCTTCGAACGGTTGGCCGTCGGACGGGTCGATCACCGGGATCGTGCGGCCGGACGAGGAGGGGACGAACGCGTTGGCGATGTAGTTCAGGGGCATGGTGCGGGCCGATCAATGAAGTCTGTCAGGGCGAGACGATCTCGAGCTTGGGGTAATAGTTGCGGTAACGCTTGGCATCGCGTGTCAGCAGGCGCAAGCCGCTCACGAGCGCATGCGCGCCGATGTAGAAGTCAGGCAGCGGCGAACGTACGCGGCCGGATATGGTCCCAGGCGCACTACGGTACGCGCGAAAGGCCTGGCCTGCGAGGAAAGCCGCGTCCCAGGGCAGGGGATCGCGCCGCAGCGGCAGGCCGGCCAACGCGGCCTCCAGCTCGGCGGCGCGCTCGAACCGCGGGCTCAGCTCGGCCAGGATCAGCGGATTGATCACCAGTGCCGCCTCGTCGCCCAGCCGCGCCAGTTGGTCAATGGACCAGTCGGCCCACTGCGGATCGTCGCCCAGCACGTCGATCAGCACATTGCTGTCGACCAGCGTGGCAGGCCGAACGAGGTAGCGCGCGTCGGGCTCGGCGACGCGGTGGCGCGCCTCAGCCACGCAGGAAGCGCATGAACTCGTCCGTGCCCATGCCCTTGAACTGCGCCGCTGTGGCGCTGCCGCGAGCAGCCTGGAACGCGGCGCGCACCGGCGATGCCTTGGGTCGCATGCGTCGCAGCACGACCTCGCCATTGGGGCGCACTTCGAATTCGACTTCGCTGTTGGGGTGCAGGCCGGCCTGTTCGCGCACGGCCTGGGGAATCGTGACTTGGCCTTTGCTGGTGATTTTCATGGCGCTCCGCCCATTCTTACTTGTAATGGTAAGAATCTTACTCGCTCGCTGGTGCTCGGCATTGCCTGAATTGAAAAAGCCCGCGCGATAGCGGGCTTGGGCGTCGTCGCACCGCAAGGCTATTGCACGACGACCTCCACGCGACGCGCCTCTGCGGGCGGCCCGCCCGCCTGCGTCTGCGCCGGCTTGCTGAGTTCGATCTTGTCCTCAGCTACCCCGGCCGCCTTCAGCGCATCGCGCACGGCCACGGCACGCTGGCGGGCCAACTCCGCGTTCTTCTCGGGGTCACCGCTCGCATCGTGGTACCCGCTGACCACGGCCCGCTTGCCGGCCGCGACGGCCGTGGCCACCTCCGCCAGCGCCGCGCCGCTGCCGCCGGCCAGGTCGGCCTTGCCGGTGGCGAAATAGAACTTGACGACGCCGTTTTCCACGCGGAACGAAGCCGCTTCGCCAGCCGCCATCGTGGTGGCCGCAAGTGCCGACGCCACAGGCCCGCCGTGGAACTGCATCACCAGCGGCACGATCAGCAGCGCCACGATGTTGATGATCTTGATCAGCGGGTTCACGGCCGGGCCGGCCGTGTCCTTGTACGGATCGCCCACGGTGTCGCCGGTCACGGCGGCCTTGTGCGTCTCCGAGCCCTTGCCGCCGTGGTGGCCGTCTTCGATGTACTTCTTGGCGTTGTCCCAGGCGCCGCCACCCGTGCACATGGAGATCGCGACGAACAGGCCGGTGACGATGGTGCCCATCAGCAGCCCGCCCAGCGCGGCCGGCCCCAGCAGCAGGCCGACCAGGATGGGCACGACCACCGGCAGCAGCGAGGGGATCATCATTTCCTTGATGGCCGCCGAGGTCAGCATGTCGACCGCCTTGCCGTACTCGGGCTTGGCCGTGCCTTCCATGATGCCGGGGATGTCGCGGAACTGGCGTCGCACCTCGACCACCACCGATCCCGCCGCACGGCCCACGGCCTCCATGGCCATGGCGCCGAACAGGTAGGGGATCAGACCGCCGATGAACAGCCCGATGATGACCATGGGGTTGGACAGGTCGAAGGTGATGACGCGGCCGTAGGCCTCCAGCTTGTGCGTGTAGTCGGCGAACAGCACCAGCGCGGCCAGGCCGGCCGAGCCGATGGCATAGCCCTTGGTCACGGCCTTGGTGGTGTTGCCCACGGCGTCCAGCGGGTCGGTGATGTCGCGCACGCTGCTGGGCAGTTCGGCCATCTCGGCGATGCCGCCGGCGTTGTCGGTGATGGGGCCGTAGGCATCCAGTGCCACCACGATGCCGGCCATGCTCAGCATGGAGGTGGCTGCAACGGCGATGCCGTACAGCCCGCCCAGCGCATACGACACCCAGATCGCGATGCAGACGAAAATTACCGGCCAGGCCGTGGAGCGCATGGACACGCCCAGGCCCGCGATGATGTTGGTGCCATGGCCTGTGGTGGAGGCCTGCGCGATGTGCTGCACCGGCTTGTATTGCGTGCCCGTGTAGTACTCGGTGATCCAGACCAGCGCGGCCGTCAGCACCAGGCCCACGACGCAGGCACCGAACAGCTTCATCTGGCTGCCGGTGGCGGCGATGGCGTTGTCCGGGATCAGCCAGGTGGTCACGAAATAGAAGGCGACCAGCGACAGCACGCCGGCCACGGCCAGGCCCTTGTACAGCGCCGGCATCACGTTCTTCATGCCCGGCGAGGCCTTCACGAAGAAGCAGCCGACGATGGACGCGACGATGGATACCGCGCCCAGCGCCAGCGGGTAGACCACCATGTTGGCACCCCCGCCCGTGACCACCAGCGCGCCGAGCACCATGGTTGCGATCAGCGTGACCGCGTAGGTCTCGAACAGGTCGGCCGCCATGCCCGCGCAGTCGCCCACGTTGTCGCCCACGTTGTCGGCGATCACGGCCGGGTTGCGCGGGTCATCCTCGGGAATGCCGGCCTCGACCTTGCCCACCAGGTCGGCGCCCACATCGGCGCCCTTGGTGAAGATGCCGCCGCCCAGCCGCGCAAAGATGGAGATCAGCGACGAACCGAACGCAAAGCCGATCAGCGGGTTCAGCAGCTCTGCCGACTTGCCACCTGCCGGCACGGCCCCACCGCTCAGGAACCAGTAGAACGCCGTGACACCCAGCAGGCCCAGGCCCACGACCAGCATGCCGGTGATGGCCCCGCCGCGAAACGCCACGTCCAGCGCCGGCCCGATGCCGCGCGTGGCCGCCTGCGCCGTGCGCACGTTGGCGCGCACCGAGACGTTCATGCCGATGAAGCCGCAGGCTCCCGAAAGCACTGCGCCGATGAAGAAGCCGACGGCGGTCTTGGCGTCCAGGAACAGGCCGATCAGCACGGCGAGCACGACGCCCACGATGGCGATGGTCTTGTACTGCCGGGCCAGGTAGGCTGCAGCTCCCGTCTGGATCGCCGCGGCGATCTCCTGCATGCGGGCGTTGCCCGCGTCCTGCGACAGAATCCAGCTGCGGGCCCAGAAGCCGTAAGCCACGGCAATGAAGCCGCAGCCAAGCGCCAATATCAGCGCCGAGTTGCCAGTCATATAAGGTCTCTCCTCGCTTGTTCTTTGCTCGAAAGGGGCACAACGCCGGCGGTGCCCCGCTGCGTTGCTTCCTCGTCGTGCTCATGAACCCTTGCGGTCGAGACGATTGGCCAACCGGCGCAATATAAAAGCAAAAACCGGGAACGCCAGTCTTGACGGCGTCTTCTCTGACGCGGCACCCGTAAAATCAGGGTTTCTCCCCAGGCTGCAGCCTGATTCCTCAACCTCCAAGAAGCACCATGTCCCTCGACAAAGTCTCCCCCGGCAAGAACATTCCCGAATCGTTCAACGTGGTCATCGAGATTCCGATGAATGCGGACCCGATCAAGTACGAAGTGGACAAGGAATCCGGCGCGATCTTCGTCGACCGCTTCATGACGACCGCCATGCACTACCCCAGCAACTACGGCTACGTTCCGCAGACGCTAAGCGGCGACGGCGACCCGGTCGACGTGCTGGTGATCACCCCGTACCCGCTGTTCCCCGGCGTGGTCGTGCCCTGCCGGCCGCTGGGCATCCTGATGATGGAAGACGAAGCCGGCGTGGACGGCAAGGTGCTGGCCGTGCCCACCGACAAGGTGCTGCCCATCTACAGCCACTGGAAGAAGGTGGACGACGTGAACCAGATGCGCCTGAAGGCCATCAGCCACTTCTTCGAGCACTACAAGGACCTGGAAGCGGGCAAGTGGGTCAAAGTGCTGGGCTGGGAAGGCCTGGACGCGGCCAAGAAGGAAGTGCTGGACGGCATCGAGGCCTACAAGAAGGCCAACGCCTGAGCGACCGGATGGCATCCGAAGGCATCAGCACGGGCATCGTGCATTCCGACCGGCGCTTCGGCGTCGAGCACGGCGGCGTGCACAAGCCCATCCACACCTCCACCCAGTACGGCTTCGACCGCGTCGAAGACCTGATCGGCGTGTTCCAGGGCACGCTCAAGGGTGGCTACAACTACGCGCGCCAGGGCACGCCGACCACGGCTGCGCTGGAAAGCCAGATCACGCGTCTGGAGCAAGGCGTGGGGACGGTGTGTTTCGGGACCGGCATGGCGGCCATCAGCGCAGTGTTCCTGACGCTGCTGCGCGCGGGCGACCACCTGGTGGCCAGCCGGTTTGTCTTCGGCAATACGAACAGCATCTTCGGCACGCTGCGCGCGCTGGGCATCACGATCACCACGGTCGATGCGACCGACGCAGCGGCCGTCGCGGCCGCCGTGCAGCCGAACACGCGCATGGTGTTCGTCGAGACGATCGCCAACCCCGGCACGCAGGTGGCTGACATGCCGGCGATCGGCCAGCTCTGCGCCGAGCGCGGGCTGCTGTTCGTGGTCGACAACACCATCACCTCGCCGGCGCTGTTCCGGCCCAGGAACGTGGGCGCCGGCCTGGTCGTGCAATCGCTGACCAAGACCATCGCTGGCCACGGCCAGGCGCTGGGCGGCGCCGTGACGGACACCGGCCTGTACGACTGGCAGGCCTACCCGAATATCTTCGATGCCTACCGCAAGGGCGACACGAAGCAGTGGGGGCTGTCCCAGGTGCGCAAGAAGGGCCTGCGCGACATGGGCGGCAACCTGTCGTCCGAGCATGCCCACCAGATCAGCCTGGGCGCCGAAACGCTGGCCCTGCGCGTGGCGCACTGCAGCGCGACGGCGTTGACACTGGCGCGCTACCTGCAGGCGCACGAGGCGGTTGTCGCCGTGCACTACCCGATGCTGGAGTCGCATCCGCAGCACGCATTGGCGCGCAGCCTGTTCAGCGCCGGCTCCTGGCTGCTGTCGTTCGAGCTGAAGGACACCGCGGCCTGCCTGCAGTTCATCGACCGCCTGCGCCTGCCGATCAAGGCAACCGGCCTGGGCGACACGCGCACGCTGATCATTCCGGTCGCGCCGACCATCTTCTGGGAAGCCGGGGCCGAAGTGCGCGCGTCCATGGGGATCGCCGATGGGCTGATCCGGCTGTCGGTGGGCCTGGAAGACAGCGCCGACCTGCTGACCGATTTCGAACAGGCCCTGGGCTGATCGGCCTACTGCGGCTCTGACGACTGGCGGAACGGCGTGCGGCCGGCCAGCTCGTCCAGGTAGCCCGCGATGCCCTGGCCTTCGCGTTCCAGGAAGCGTTCCACCGCATCGGCAAACGCCGGGTGCGCCAACCAATGCGCGCTGCTGGTGCGCACCGGCATCAGCGCGCGCGCCATCTTGTGCTCGCCCTGCGCACCGCCTTCGAAGCGTCGGTAGCCGTGCGCGATGCACCAGGCCAGCGGCTGGTAGTAGCAGGCCTCGAAGTGCAGGCAGTCCACGCGGGCCAGTGCGCCCCAGTAGCGGCCGTAGGCCACACGCTCCTCCCGGTCCAGACCGATCAGGCTGCTGGCGATGGGCTGCCGCTCGTCGCCCTCACCGTGCTCCGCGATGAACATCAGCCAGTTCTCGGGCATGTCCTCTGCCATGCGGGCGAAGAAGCTGCGTTGCAGATAAGGCGCGTTGCCGTGTTCGAGGTAGGTGCGCTCGTAGCAGCGGTAGAAGAAGTCCCAGTCGGCCGGCGCGATGTCGCGGCCCTGCGCCCAGCGAAAGCGCACGCCGGCCTCGTCGACCTTGCGGCGCTCCTGCCGGATCTTCTTGCGCTTGTCCTGTGCCAGGCTGGCCAGGAACGCGTCGAACCCATCGAATGGCAGGCCCGTGGCAGGCGCCGCGTTCTGCCAGTGGAACTGGACCGTGTGCCGCAGCATCAGGCCCGCATCCACGCAGGCCGCCTGGTCCTCGGTGCTCGTGAACAGCAGGTGCAGCGACGACAGGCCTTCGCTTTCGCACCACGCCACCGCAGCCTGCAGAAGGCCAGCCCGGCTCTCGGCATCACGCGCGAGCAGGCGCGCGCCAGGCACGGGCGTGAAGGGCGGTGCGATCAGTGCCTTGGGGTAGTAGGGCAGGCCGTGGCGCTGGTAGGCATCGGCCCAGGCCCAGTCGAACACATACTCGCCGTAGGAGTGGTCCTTGAGGTACAGGGCGCAGGCCGCCTGCAGGCAGTCGCCGCGCCACAGCGTCAGGAAGCGCGGCGTCCACCCCGTCTTGGGCACCGCACTGCGGCTGGTCTCCATGGCCAGCAGGTAGGCATGGCGCATGAAAGGGCTGGGATGCGGTTGCGCAGCCAGCAGGCCGTCCCACTGCTCAGCCGTGACGTGCCGCGCCGAATCCAGGATACGGATCACGTCAGCGGGCTTGGACATGTCCCGTCCTGTCCACGCACACTGTGCCGTCGCTCGTCACGCTCGATGGGAGATGCCAGTTCATTGCGCCGCATGATGCCGTGAATCCGGTGGCCCGCGCATCGCTCGGGTCATGGCCCGTGTGCACCGATGCGGCGCGCGGACGGCCTACCTCTGGCCCGTGGAGCCCAAACCACAGCGTTCGCTTGGGGAATTGCGCCTGCACACTGCGGCCTGGGCAAGGATTGGCGCTATCCTATTGCCAGCAAATTCGCGTACGAACCCCCGAAAGATTCGCATGAAACAGATCACCGCCATCGTCAAACCGTTCAAGCTCGAAGAAGTGCGCGAAGCCCTGGCGGAATGCGGCGTGACCGGCCTGACCGTGACCGAGGTGAAGGGCTTCGGCCGCCAGAAGGGGCATACGGAGCTGTACCGCGGTGCTGAATACGTCGTCGACTTCCTGCCCAAGGTGAAGGTGGAGATCGTGGTCAAGACCGACGATGTCGACCGCTGCGTGGAAGCCATCGTGCGCGCCGCGCGCACCGGCAAGATCGGCGACGGCAAGATCTTCATCACGGCCGTCGAGCGTGTCGTGCGCATCCGCACCGGTGAAGAGGACGAGTCGGCCGTCTGAGCGCGCTGCGCTGGCCACACTTCAGATCTGGTCGAGGCGCGTTGCGACGGCCACGCCCGCATCGTTCACCAGGCTCTCGAGCAAGCGCTCGGCGTCGCTGTCCACGCGAATCAGGTCCATCTGCCAGTCATTGACGAACTGCTGTTCCACGGTCGTCCGCAGGAACGCGAGCAAGCCGTCGTAGATCCCGCCCACGTTGAGCAGGCCCACGGGTTTGTCGTGGTAGCCGAGTTGGCGCCAGGTCCACACTTCGAAGAACTCCTCGAAGGTGCCGATGCCGCCAGGCAGGGCGATGAAGGCATCGGCGCGCTCGGCCATCAGCCGCTTGCGCTTGTGCATGGTGTCCACCACATGCAGCTCCGTGCAGCCGCGGTGCGCCCACTCCTTCTCGACCAGTGCTTTCGGAATTACGCCGACCACGGTGCCGCCTGCCGCCAGCGTGGCGTTGGCCACCACGCCCATGAGGCCGTTGAGGCCGCCGCCATAGACCAGCTGGCCGCCATGCGCGCCGATCCAGCGGCCCACCAGGCCGGCCACCTCGGCATACGCCGGCTGCGCGCCCGGCCTGGAGCCGCAATAGACGCACATGGAAAACGCGGGCCGGGTCAAATGAATCGCTCCCACAGCGCCGCAATCCAGATGCCGGCGGCCAGCAACAACGCCAGCAGCACGGCGGCGCTGCCCAGATCCTTTGCCTGCCGTGACAGGTCATGGCGCTCCTGGCCGATGCGGTCGACAGCCGCTTCGATCGCGGTGTTCAGCAATTCGACGACCAGCACCAGCACGACACTGGCTGCGAGCAAGGCTGTCTGCATCCAGGTCGTGCCGAGCCAGAACGCCGCGGGCACCAGCACGCAGGCTGCCACGGCCTCCTGGCGGAAAGCGGACTCTGTCCAGCCCGTGCGCAGCCCGGCAAGCGAGTAGCCCAGCGCGTGCCAGACGCGGTCCAGCCCCTTGCGGGACTTGTAGAACCGTTCGGTGCTCATCGGCTGAGCGGCCTGGAGTTCACGAGGCGCGTCCCGGCCAACGCGTCATGCCAGAACTGGCATTGCGGATGGAAGCGGCTGGCAATCGCCCACACCGCCACCCAACCGAGCACCAACACGAAGGACTCGCCGGCAGGCAGGCCGAACGGCGCCATGCAGGCCAGCGGCGGCACGAACCACAGCCAGCTCAGCACGTAACGCAGCAACGCGCGCGGCTGGCTGATGGCGCGCCCGTCGCGGCCCACGACGCGGATGTTCCAGGTCTTCATGGCCAACGTCTGCCCCTTGGCCCAGAACCAAGTGAAGTAGATGCCGAAGATCACGAACAGGAACGCCTGCAATGCAAACCGGTTGTCCAGCGCGTGCCGCGTCTGGCTGAGGGTGCCGAACAGGTAGCCTGCCAGGAAGACAACGCCAAACATCAGCATGCCTTCATACAGCCAACACGCCATGCGCCGCCACAGGCCAGGCGCCTGCAACATGGCAGGCTCCAGGGGCTCGCGAGCAGGGGGGGGCGCGGCGTGACCAGCAGGGCTGGGCTGCGCCGTCATCGGGCCGGCGTGCCGTGCTCTGCAGCATGGCGGTCGACCTGGGGCAGCAAGGTCCGTGGATCAATCTGGTGCGGGGCGGCGGAGATTCTGGGCATGGCGGCATTGTCGGTCTTGGCGGGCAGCCGGGTCAGGCGCTCGGTCGGCACGGGCCGCACGGCAATGGCAGCGCCCAACATCGGGCGGTGCGGCGCCTGTTCGGCCAGCTTGTGCCGCTCATCCTCGCTCAGCGCCTGGTAGGCCTGCCACTTGGCCTGCTTGTCATCGGTGGACAGCTTGCCTGTGGCGACGAAATTGAGACGGGCCTGGCTACGTTCGCTGGCAGTCAGCGTGCTCCATTCGCCCATGCGCTCGTTGAGCTTGCGTTGCTCGTTCGCAGGAAGCTTGTGGAAATTGCGCGATAAGGCGATCCATTTGCGCTTGTGCGCCGTCGTAAGGCTGCTCCAGGTACTGGCCAGTGGCTTCAGTGCCTGGCGCTGGGACGCCGACAGCTCGTTCCAACGCGGAGCGCTTTCCGCGGCCGAGCTCGCTGTTGGCTGGGTAGTAGCACTGGTCCGCGCACCAGTTTGGGCCCAAACCGTGGACCCGGCCATGCACAGGCCGATGCCAACCACCATGCCAGCCGCCGCGGCACGCCGTCTTGCACCGCGCAATGGCCGTTCAGCCCAAACAGGCAGTTGCATACGCACCAGCACGGTGTCAGGGCTGCGTGGACGGACCGTCGTGCTTAAGGAACTGCATGAAGCCCTGGTCGGCATACGCGGCAGGGGGCAAGTCGTCGGTCAGCAGCGCGGCATCGATCTCTGCAACTTCGTCCGCGCGGTTGTCGTTCTGGGTCACGTAGATGGCCAGCAAGCCCGCCACGAGTGCCAGCAGGGGCAAGGCTGCAGCCACACGGCTCCACAGGCCCGGCCGTTCGGCATCATGGAAATGCAGGGCGGCCGCGCCGCCGCTGGACATGGCGACGCCACTGGCGACCACTGTGCTGGCGATCTTGCGCTGCGCAACGGCCTGCTGGCGTGCGACGCGCAGCCGCTCCAGGATGTCGTGCTCGATCTCGGCATTGGCTGCAGACAGCCGCGTTGCGATCCTGCGGCCGATCTGGTCGTACGGAAGTGTTGCAGTGGCTTGGTTCTTCATAGGTGGATCCCTTTGGCGGTCAAGGCCCGGCTCAGGGCAGCGACAGCCCGCGAACAGTGTGTTTTCACGCTGCCCTCGGAGCAGCCCATGGCGGCAGCCGTCTCGGCAACGTCCATCTCCTCCCAGTAACGCATCAAAAATGCCTCTCGTTGACGGCCGGGGAGATCCTGGACTGCGCTTTCGATCTCCCGCAGGATCTGTGCCCGGCGCATCGAGTCTTCGGCACTCTCCGTCCGTTCGGATCCGCCATCGAGCACCAAGGTTTCCAGCAGGTCGAAATTGCCGTCCTCGCCAGCGGACTCGAAATCGCTGAGATTGGAGAACAGGGCATTGCGCGTCTTTTGGCGCCGGAACCAGTCCAGCGTGCAGTTGGACAGGATGCGCTGGAACAGCATCGGCAATTCATTGGCGGGCTTGTCGCCGTAGTGCTCGGCCAGCTTCATCATGCTGTCCTGCACGATGTCCAGCGCCGATTCCTCGTTGCGCACGTGGTAGACGGAGCGTTTGAAGGCCCGTCGTTCGACGCTCTTGAGGAATTCGGAGAGTTCTTTTTCAGTGGCCAAGACAGCAAGCCGTGGGCTGTTTGATCGTCGCAGCGCCGGGGCGCGGCAGCGGCGGATTATGGCACCGCGAGATTTGCACACCGTTCTGCGCGGGGCCTGGCGGGAAGCAATGCGATAATCCTGCCCGCTACTCAACAAGCAAACGGGTCAAGGTCCGGCGGCACACGCAGTACGCCCATGGCCTTGGTCTCAAGTCCCGACGGCTTTCCACAAGAAAGCGCGAAGGGGCACCCAAGGTATTTCGTTAGAGAAATTCGCAAAGGTTCATCATGGAAATCTCAAAAGCCGAACTCAAGTCGGCAGCCGCCGCATCCTCGCCCCTCGCGCAATCCGGCCCCCAGGAACTCATGGGCGCCGAAATCCTCGTCAAGGCCCTGCAGGCCGAGAACGTCAAGCACATCTGGGGCTACCCCGGTGGCGCGGTGCTCTACATCTACGACGCGTTCTACAAGCAGGACACGATCCAGCACGTCCTGGTGCGCCATGAACAGGCTGCCGTGCACGCCGCCGATGGCTACGCCCGTGCGACCGGTGACGTCGGCGTGGCCCTGGTCACCTCCGGCCCGGGCGTCACCAATGCGATCACCGGCATTGCCACGGCCTACATGGACAGCATCCCGATGGTGATCATCACCGGCCAGGTGCCCACGCCGGCCATCGGCCTGGACGCCTTCCAGGAATGCGACACCGTTGGCATCACGCGCCCCATCGTCAAGCACAACTTCCTGGTCAAGGATGTGCGCGACCTGGCCATGACGGTCAAGAAGGCCTTCCACATCGCGCGCACCGGCCGTCCCGGCCCGGTGGTGGTGGACATCCCCAAGGACGTGTCCTTCAAGAAGGCGCTGTACGCGGGCTACCCCGAGACCGTCGAGATGCGCTCGTACAACCCCGTGCGCAAGGGCCACGGCGGCCAGATCCGCAAGGCTTTGCAGTTGCTGCTCACGGCCAAGCGCCCCTACATCTACACCGGCGGCGGTGTGCTGCTCTCCAACGCCACCAACGAACTGCGCACGCTGGTCGACATGCTGGGCTACCCGGTCACCAACACGCTGATGGGCCTGGGCGCCTACCCGGCCAGCGACCGCAAGTTCGTCGGCATGCTGGGCATGCACGGTACGCTGGAAGCCAACAACGCGATGCAGAACTGCGACGTGCTGCTGGCCGTCGGTGCGCGCTTCGACGACCGCGTGATCGGCAACCCCAAGCACTTCGCGCAGAACGAACGTAAGATCATCCACATCGACATCGACCCGTCGAGCATCTCCAAGCGCGTGCGCGTGGACATTCCGATCGTGGGCGACGTGAAGGACGTGCTGACCGAGCTGATCGCCATGGTCCGCGAGTCCGAGATCAAGCCGGACAGCGGCGCGCTGGCGGCCTGGTGGGAGCAGATCGAGACCTGGCGCAAGCGCGACTGCCTCAAGTACAACCGTGGCGCCACCGACGTCATCAAGCCGCAGTACGTCATCGAGACCCTGTGGAACATGACCAAGGACGTGGAAACCTACATCACGTCCGACGTGGGCCAGCACCAGATGTGGGCCGCGCAGTACTACCGCTTCGACGAGCCGCGCCGCTGGATCAATTCCGGTGGCCTGGGCACCATGGGCGTGGGCATTCCCTATGCCATGGGCATCAAGCTGGCCAAGCCCGAGGCCGAAGTGTTCTGCGTCACGGGCGAAGGTTCGGTGCAGATGTGCATCCAGGAGCTGTCCACCTGCCTGCAGTACAACACGCCCATCAAGATCTGCTCGCTGAACAACCGTTACCTGGGCATGGTGCGGCAGTGGCAAGAGGTGGAATACGCCGGCCGCTACAGCAGCAGCTACATGGACGCCTTGCCTGATTTCGTGAAGCTGGCCGAGGCCTACGGCCACGTCGGCATGCTGATCGAGCATCCCCGCGACGTGGAACCAGCGCTGCGCGAGGCGCGCAAGCTCAAGGACCGCACGGTGTTCATGGATTTCCGCACCGACCCGACGGAAAACGTGTTCCCCATGGTCCAGGCCGGCAAGGGCATCACCGAGATGCTGCTGGGCTCCGAAGACCTGTAAGCCAATCCGTCCGGCTGCGCCGCAGCGCGGCCGGACTCCTTTTCAACGACGAATCTATTGCCTGCCGAGCCTGCGCATTACCGTGCGCGGGGGAGGGCAGCGAAAAGAGGAATCTGCATTCCATGAAACACATCATCGCAGTGCTGCTGGAAAACGAAGCCGGCGCACTTTCCCGCGTGGTGGGCCTGTTCTCGGCCCGCGGCTACAACATCGAATCGCTGACCGTCGCGCCGACCGAGGACCCGAGCCTGTCGCGCATGACCATCCAGACGGCCGGCTCCGACGAGGTGATCGAGCAGATCACCAAGCACCTGAACCGGCTGATCGAAGTGGTCAAGGTCGTCGACCTGACCGAAGGCGCCTACACCGAGCGCGAGCTCATGATGGTGAAGGTGCGCGCGGTTGGCAAGGAGCGCGAGGAGATGAAGCGCATGGCCGACATCTTCCGCGGCCGCATCATCGACGTGACCGAGAAGAGCTACACCATCGAGCTGACGGGCGACCAGGGCAAGAACGACGCTTTCCTGGAAGCCATCGAACGCAGCGCGATCCTGGAGACGGTGCGCACCGGCTCCAGCGGCATCGGCCGCGGCGAGCGCATCCTGCGCGTCTGACATCAAGCATCCGCATGCGCCTGCTGGCAGGCTCGGCGTGAGCGGATCGCGTTTTGCGAGGCTGCCAGAGGCAATCCGCCAAACCATTTTGGAGAAATGACTATGAAGGTTTTCTACGACAAGGACTGTGACCTCTCCCTGATCAAGGGCAAGACCGTCACCATCATCGGCTACGGCAGCCAGGGGCATGCGCACGCGCAGAACCTGAACGACAGCGGCGTCAAGGTGCTGGTCGGCCTGCGCAAGGGCGGCGCCTCCTGGGCCAAGGTCGAGAAGGCTGGCCTCAAGGTCGCCGAAGTCGCCGAGGCTGTGAAGGCTGCCGACGTCGTCATGATCCTGCTGCCCGACGAGCAGATCGCAGCCGTCTACAAGAAGGACGTGGAGCCGAACATCAAGCAAGGCGCGTCGCTGGTGTTCGCCCACGGCTTCAACGTGCACTACGGTTTCGTCCAGCCGCGCGCCGACCTCGACGTCTGGATGGTGGCGCCCAAGGCCCCCGGCCACACGGTGCGCGGCACGTACACGCAAGGTGGTGGCGTGCCCCATCTCGTGGCCGTGCACCAGGACAAGTCGGGCAAGGCCCGTGACCTGGCGCTTTCTTACGCCATGGCCAACGGTGGCGGCAAGGCCGGCATCATCGAAACCAACTTCCGCGAAGAAACCGAGACCGACCTGTTCGGCGAGCAGGCCGTGTTGTGCGGCGGCACCGTCGAGCTGATTAAGGCCGGCTTCGAGACGCTGGTGGAAGCCGGCTACGCGCCCGAAATGGCGTACTTCGAATGCCTGCACGAGCTCAAGCTGATCGTGGACCTGATCTACGAGGGCGGCATCGCCAACATGAACTACTCGATCTCGAACAACGCCGAGTACGGCGAGTACGTGACCGGCCCGCGCATCGTCAATGACGAGACGAAGAAGGTCATGAAGCAGGTGCTGAAGGACATTCAGACCGGCGAGTACGCCAAGAGCTTCGTGCTGGAAGCCGCTGCCGGCCAGCCCGCACTGATCAGCCGCCGCCGCCTGAACGCCGAGCACCAGATCGAAGTCGTGGGCGAGCAGCTGCGTGCGATGATGCCCTGGATCAAGAAGAACAAGCTGGTCGACCAGACCCGCAACTGATCCACGGTTCACCGTGATCCCTCAAGGCCACTTCGGTGGCCTTTTTCAATTGATCTGCTCCACTACACTCGTCCCATGCATGATGGCAATGATTCCGCACTGAGCGTCCAGGACGAAGCGCTGCCGCGCAAGCGCCGCAAGGGCATCTACATCCTGCCCAACCTGTTCACGTTGGCGGCGCTGTTCGGCGGCTTCTACGCAGTCGTGATGGCCATGAACAACCGCTTCGACCTGGCGGCCGTGGGAGTGTTCTGCGCCATGGTCCTGGACAGCCTGGACGGCCGCGTGGCGCGCATGACCAACACGCAAAGCGCTTTCGGCGAACAGATGGATTCGCTGTCCGATATGGTGTCGTTCGGTGCCGCGCCGGCCTTGATCGCTTATGAGTGGACGCTGCGCGGAGCAGGGCGCTGGGGTTGGATCGCAGCTTTCGTTTATTGCGCCTGCGCAGCGCTGCGCCTGGCGCGATTCAATGTCAACACGGCCGTGGTCGACAAGCGCTGGTTCCAGGGCCTGCCCTCGCCAGCGGCCGCGGCTTTGGTGACGGGATTCATCTGGCTCATGACCGAGCTGGAAGTGGCGCGCACCGACGTCACCTGGTTCATGTTCGCGCTGGCCCTGTATGCCGGGTTGACCATGGTGACTAACGTGCCGTTCTACAGCTTCAAGGACGTGCAGATGAAAAAGAGCGTGCCCTTCGTCGTGATCGTGCTGATCGCACTGGGCATTGCCATCGTCAACATCCATCCGCCCATCGTGATGTTCGGCCTGTTCATGGCCTATGGCGTGAGCGGCTACGTGGTCTATGGTTTGCGCAAGATGAAGGGCCAGCAGACCAGCGTGATCAGCACGTCGACCGACGAGCCGGACGAACGCGGTTTGCACAAATGACACGCGCAGCGCCAAGCTGTGCTAGAGTGCGCCGCATGCAATTTTTCGCGCTAGCCCTACTAATCATCCCCCACGGGCGGAGACGGTAGCGCACGCGCAAACCTTTGTCGAAACGGCCCGTCTGCACCAGCAACGGGCCGTTTTGCATTTGCGTTGCTGGTTTTCCAAAGTTCCGAGGACAGCATGATGTTGAAGAATCCCGCCAGCAAGTACCAAGCCTTCCAACCCGTGCGCCTTGCCGACCGGACCTGGCCCGATGCCGTCATCACCCAGGCGCCGATCTGGCTCAGCACCGACCTGCGCGACGGCAACCAGGCCCTGATCGAGCCCATGGACGGCGAGCGCAAGCTCAAGATGTTCCAGGCCCTGGTGAAGATCGGGTTCAAGGAGATCGAGATCGGTTTCCCGTCGGCCTCGCAGACCGAGTTCGACTTCGTGCGCAAGCTGATCGACGAGAACCTGATCCCTGAAGACGTCACGATCCAGGTGCTCACGCAGGCGCGCCAGCCGTTGATCGAGCGCACCTTTGAATCCCTGCAGGGCGCACCGCGCGCCATCGTGCACCTGTACAACGCCACGGCGCCCATCATGCGCCGCGTGGTGCTCGGCATGGACGAGGACCAGATCGTCGCGCTGGCCGCCGAGAACGCCACGCTGTTCCGCGAGCTGGCCGCCAAGCAGCCTGACACGCGGTGGACCTTCGAGTACTCGCCCGAGATGTTCTCCGGCACCGAGCTGGCGTTCTCCAAGCGCGTGGTCGATGCCGTGACCGAGGTCTGGCAGGCCACGCCCGAGCGCAAGTGCATCATCAACCTGCCCTCGACGGTGGAGCATTCCACGCCCAACATCTTTGCCGACATGATCGAGTGGATGCACCGGAACCTTGCGCGGCGCGACGGCATCGTGCTCTCCATCCACCCGCACAACGACCGCGGCACCGGCACAGCCGCTGGCGAATTCGCCCTGATGGCGGGCGCGGACCGGCTCGAAGGCTGTCTGTTCGGCAACGGCGAGCGCACCGGCAACCTGGACGTGGTCAACGTTGCGTTGAACCTCTACACGCAGGGCGTGCACCCGAACCTGGATTTTTCCGAGATCGACGAGATCCGCCGCGTGGTCGAGCACTGCAACCAGTTGCCCGTGCACCCGCGCCACCCGTATGTGGGCGACCTGGTTTACACCTCGTTCTCGGGCTCGCACCAGGACGCGATCAAGAAGGCCTTCTCGGCGCGCAAGGAAGGTGACGTCTGGGAGATCCCTTATTTGCCGATCGACCCCAAGGACCTGGGCCGCACCTACGAGGCCGTGATCCGCGTGAACAGCCAGTCCGGCAAAGGTGGCATCGCCTACCTGCTCGAAAGCGAGTTCGGCCTGGAGTTGCCGCGCCGCCTGCAGATCGAATTCAGCCAGACCGTGCAGCGCGTGATGGACGCCCAGGGCAAGGAACTCACGGCGCACGACCTCTGGACGCTCTTCGAAAAGGAATACGGCCTGCATGGCGTGGACGCGCCGCAGCATCGCATCCAGGAGCAGCGCGACGCGCAGGGCGCGACCAACGTCAAGCTAGCAGCGCAAGTGGCCTACGGCGGCGCGCAAGTGCAGCTCGAAGGTGAAGGCACCGGCCCCATCGACGCGTTCGTCGATGGCTTGCAGAAGGCCACGGGCCAGCAGGTGCGTGTGCTCGACTACCACGAGCACGCCATCGGCGCCGGTGCGAACGCCAAGGCCGTGGCCTACCTGGAGCTGCGCATCAACGACGGACAGACCCTGTTCGGCGTGGGCATCGACGCCAACATCGTCTCGGCCTCGCTGATGGCCATCGTCTCCGGCCTCGCCCGGGCGACGGGCGCGCACAATCCACTGGCCGAAGAAGCCATGGCCGGCACGCGCTGAGCGCGGCGGCCCACCCCACGAGACAGGAGCACACGATGACCGACAAGCTGATCATTTTCGACACTACCTTGCGCGACGGCGAGCAGTCGCCCGGCGCGTCCATGACGCGCGACGAGAAACTGCGCATCGCGCGCCAGCTGGAGCGCCTGAAGGTCGACGTGATCGAGGCCGGCTTCGCGGCCAGCTCCAACGGCGACTTCGAATGCGTGCAGGCGATTGCGCGTGCGGTGCGCGAGTCCACCATCTGCTCGCTGTCGCGTGCCAACGACCGCGACATCTCGCGTTCGGCTGAGGCGCTGAAAGATGCCGAGCGCGCCCGCATCCACGTGTTCCTCGCCACCTCGGCGCTGCACATGGAAAAGAAGCTGCGCATGACGCCTGACCAGGTCTTCGAGCAGGCCAAGCAGTCGGTGCGCTTCGCGCGCAACCTGCTGTCGGACATCGAGTTCAGCCCCGAAGACGGCTACCGCAGCGACCCGGACTTCCTGTGCCGTGTGCTCGAGGCCGTGATCGCCGAGGGCGCGACCACCATCAACGTGCCGGACACCGTGGGCTACGCCATCCCCGAGCTCTACGGCAACTTCATCAAGAACCTGCGCGAGCGCATTCCGAACAGTGACAAGGCGATCTGGTCCGTGCACTGCCACAACGACCTGGGCATGGCAGTTGCCAACTCGCTGGCCGGCGTCAAGATCGGCGGCGCGCGCCAGGTCGAGTGCACCATTAATGGACTGGGCGAGCGGGCCGGCAACTGCTCGCTCGAAGAAGTCGTCATGGCCGTGAAGACCCGCAAGGACTACTTCGGCCTGGACCTGAACATCGCCACCGAGCACATCGTGGCGGCCAGCCGCATGGTCAGCCAGACCACGGGCTTCGTGGTGCAGCCCAACAAGGCCGTGGTCGGCGCCAACGCGTTCGCCCATGCGTCGGGCATCCACCAGGACGGCGTGCTGAAGGCGCGCGACACCTACGAGATCATGCGGGCCGAGGACGTAGGCTGGACCACCAACAAGATCGTGCTGGGCAAGCTGTCGGGCCGCAACGCCTTCAAGCTGCGCCTGCAGGAGCTGGGCGTGCAGATGGAGAGCGAGGGCGACATCAACGCCGCCTTCGCCCGTTTCAAGGACCTGGCCGACCGCAAGAGCGACATCTTCGACGAGGACATCCTGGCGCTGGTCAGCGAGGAGAGCGTGGCCCACGAGCAGGAGCAGTACGCCTTCGTATCGCTCAAGCAGCACAGCGAGACCGGCGAGAGGCCGCAGGCCGAGGTCGTGTTCACGGCGCAGGGCGCGGAGGTGCGC
Organism: Pseudorhodoferax sp. Leaf267; assembly: GCF_001422405.1. GTDB lineage: Bacteria > Pseudomonadota > Gammaproteobacteria > Burkholderiales > Burkholderiaceae_C > Pseudorhodoferax. The sequence goes on along the minus strand of NZ_LMMV01000021.1, from coordinate 254,128 downwards.
GGCAGCTCGGACGGCAACGGCCCGGTCGACGCGTCGCTCAAGGCCATCGAGTCGCACGTCAAGAGCGGCGCCGAGATGGTGCTGTACTCGGTCAACGCCATCAGCGGTTCGACCGAGAGCCAGGGCGAGGTCACGGTACGCTTACAGAACAGCGGCCGCGTGGTCAACGGCGTGGGCGCGGACCCGGACATCGTCGTGGCCTCGGCCAAGGCCTACCTGTCGGCGCTGAACAAGCTGCACAGCAAGGCCGAGCGGGTGCCGGCGCAGGGCTGATCACGGCACCACCAAAACAAACGGCCTCCCGCAGGAGGCCGTTTTACATGGGGGCAGGGCGCTTACTCGACCTTGGCCTTGGCGCGCAGCTCCTGCTGGAACGCCGACATCTTCTGCTGCACGAGCTGCTGGCCGATCTGCGGCTTGACCTGCTCGAGCGGAGGGAACTCCTGGGCGCGCTCGTCGTTCAGCCGGATGATGTGGTAGCCGAACTGCGTCTTGACCGGCACGTCGGTGGTCTGGCCCTTCTTGAGCTTGACCATGGCGTCGCCGAATTCCTTCACATAGCCCGACGGGTCGGCCCAGCCCAGGTCGCCGCCGTTGGCGCCGGAGCCTGGGTCCTTCGAAGACTTCTTGGCGATGTCCTCGAACTTGCCGCCCTTCTTCAAGCTGGCGATGATGGCCTTGGCCTGATCTTCCGTTTCGACCAGGATGTGCTGGGCCTTGTATTCCTTGCCGCTGCCGGCCTGGGCTGCCTTGACCTTGGCGTACTCGGCCTCGATCTCGGCATCCGTCACGGGGTTGCTCTTCTGGTAGGAGACCAGCAGCTCACGCACCAGCAGCGACTGGCGCGCGAACTCCATCTGCGCCTTGAAGTCGGGCGTGGCTTCGAGGCCGCGCTTCTGCGCTTCCTGCATGAAGATCTCGCGCATGATGACTTCCTCGCGCAGCTGGCCTTCCTGGTCCGGCGTGACGGGGCGGCCGGCGCGGGACATCTGCTCGGCCAGCGCGTCCATGCGGGCCTTGGGCACGGCCTGGCCGTTCACGATGGCGATGTTCTGTGCCAGGGCTGGCGCAGCGGCCGCGCCCAGCACAATGGCTGCCGCAACTGCGGAGAACAGGGATTTCTTCATGGGTGTTTCCTTAAGGGTTGGAAGGCGGTACCGCGGCATGCTGCGGGGCCGCGGCCGGGTGCACTGGCGACAACACTTCGATAGCGATGGCGTGCACGCCCTGGGCGATCATTTGGCGCAGCGGATCATACACAAGGCGATGCTGCGCGACGCGGCTCAGGCCGGCAAAGAACGGTGAAGCGACACGCACGCGAAAGTGCGTGCCGAAGGGGTCCGGGCCAGCCCCGGCATGGCCCGCATGTGCGGCGCTTTCGTCCACGACTTCGAGCTGTGTGGGGGCCAATGCCTGCTGCAGTACCTGCTGCATCTGGGCGGCGGTGACGGTCATGGCGTGTTCGGAGTGCGGCATCAGGGATTCGGTTCCTCGGCCTTCACCTCGGCCAGCTTGTCGTCGGACGGCAAGTGCCGCGAGACGTAAATGCCCTGGCCGACGATGAAGGCCAGAGGAAAGACGTAGCCCCACAGCTTGAAGTTGACCCACTGCTCGGTGCTGTAGAACAGCGCGACGTAGGCATTCACGGCCGACATGAGCAGGCAGTACACGATCCAGGCCCAGTTCAGCCGCATCCAGATGGCGTCGGGCAGCTCGAGCTGGCTGCCCAGCATCATCTTCAGAAAGTTCTTGCGCAGCACCCAGACCGTGAACGCCAGGCCGATGGCCATGGCCGCGTACAGCACCGTGGGCTTCCACTTGATGAAGCGGTCGTCGTGCAGTGCCAGGGTCAGCGCGCCGAACACCAGCACCAGGGCCAGCGTGACCTTGTGCATGGTCTGCAGCTTGCGCTCCAGCGCGTAGGTGATGCCCATCTGCAGCACCGTGGCGCCCATCAGCACGGCCGTGGCCGTGTAGATGTCGGACAGCTTGTACGCGCCGAAGAACAGCAGGATCGGGAAGAAGTCGAGCAGGATCTTCATGGGCTCACTTGTCCTCGAATTGCAGCGAGGCCGAGTTCATGCAGTAGCGCAGGCCGGTGGGCGTGGGGCCGTCCGGGAACACATGGCCCAGATGCGCGCCGCAGTTGGCGCAAACGGTCTCGGTGCGCGTCATGCCGTGGCTGCGGTCGACGATCTCCTCGATCGCGCCGGGCACGGCTTCCTGCGAGAAGCTGGGCCAGCCGCAGCCAGCGTCGAACTTGGTACCAGAGTCGAACAGCTTGGCGCCGCAGCAGACGCAGTGGTAGCTGCCGTCGGCCCAGTGCTGGTCGTACTTGCCGGTGTGGGGCCGCTCGGTGGCGGCATGGCGCGTGACCTGGAAGGCGGCGGGCTCGGCGCCCTTCTGGGCCAGCAAGGCTCGCCATTCGGCGTCGGTCTTTTCAACGGGTCGGGTCATGATGAGCAACTGATCTCGATGGAAGAAGCCCAGTCGGGCGGGAAATCGGCATAGGCTTCGCTGCCGGGGTGTTCGTCATATGGGGTCTGCAGCAGGCACAGCAAGCGCTCGACCTCGGAGAAGTCCTTGGCCTTGGCCTGCTGGATGGCCTGCTCGGCCAGGTGGTTGCGCAGTACGAATTTGGGGTTGACCGCCAGCATGCTGGCGCCGGCCTGGGGCAGGTCGGCACCGGCCAGGCGCTGCAGGTAGGTGGCCGACCAGGTGTCGAACGCGCCGCGGTCCGGGAACAGGTCGCGCACCGGCTCCAATGTGGCGGCCGTGGCGCCCTGGGCGACGGCGTGGGAGAGCCGGCGCCAGAAGATCGTGTAGTCGGTGCGCTGGGCGGCCAGCAACTGCAGCGTGGCATCGAACAGGGTGCGGTCGTCGTCGCGCGGATTGGCCAGGCCCAGCTTGGCACGCAGCGCGGATTCCAGCGCGGCCGGGAACGCCGTCTTGTAGGTTTCCAGCGCGGCCAGCGTCACGTCCTGGTCCTCGATCAAGGGCAGCAGCGCCTGGCCCAGGCAGAACAGATTCCAGTAAGCCACGTTGGGCTGGCGATTGAAGGCGTAACGACCCTGGCTGTCGCTGTGGTTGCAGACATGGCCGGGATCGAACGCGTCCAGGAACTGGAACGGGCCGTAGTCGATCGTGAGGCCCAGGATGCTCATGTTGTCCGTGTTCATCACGCCATGGCAAAAGCCCACGGCTTGCCATTGGGCGGCCATGGCGGCAGTGCGCGCCGTCACGTTTTGCAACAAGGCCGCATAGGGGTGCTCGGCGGCGCGGCAGTGCGGGTAGTGGCGGTCGATCACGTAGTCGGCCAGCGCACGCAGGGCGGCATGGTCGCCGCTGGCCGCGAAATGCTCGAAGTGACCGAAGCGGATGAAGCTGGGCGCGACGCGCGCGACCACGGCGGCCGTTTCCACGGTCTCGCGCTGGATCGGCGCGTCCGAGCCCGTCACGCTGAGCGCGCGCGTGGTGGGGATGCCCAGGCCGGCCATGGCCTCGCTGCACAGGAATTCGCGGATGGACGAGCGCAGCACGGCACGGCCGTCGCCGCCGCGCGAGTAGGGCGTGCGGCCCGCACCCTTGAGCTGCAGTTCCAGGCCGGCGTCCGTCTCGCCGAGCATGATCGCGCGGCCGTCGCCCAATTGCCCGGCCCAGACGCCGAACTGGTGACCGCTGTAGACGCTGGCATAGGGCGCGCTGCCGGGCAGGAGCTGGTTGCCGGTCAGGGCTTGCAACGCCTCGTCGGAGGCCAGCCAAGCCGGCTCCAGCCCCAGCGATGCCGCCACGCGCTCGCTGCGGCTCACCCAGTAGGGAGCGGGCAGCGGCGTGGGCTGCAGCCGCGTGTAAAAGGCGGGGCCAAGCCGGGCGAAGCCTTCTTGCCAGGCAAGGGCGGCCGGTTCAGCCAGGGCGGCGTCGGCCGCGTCGGTAGGAAGGCGCATGCCCCGATTCTCCCGTACCCGAGGAAACCCCGGCCCCATGAGGCCAACCACCCCCGTCGCCTGCGTGTCAGGCGCCGATGCGGGCCCGGTACTGGGCCGGTGGCACGCCGAACCATCGCTTGCAGGCACGGTGGAAGTTGCTGCTGTCCCCGTACCCCAGCAGGTCCGCCACATCGGACAGGCTGTGGCGCTCTTCGGCCAGGTATTGCTGGGCCAGTTCGTGGCGGGTGTCGTCGAGCAGGGTCTGGTAGGACACGTGCTCCTCCTGCAGCCGGCGCTGCAAGGTACGTTCGGCCAGACCCAGTTCCCTGGCAATCACCTCGCGCCGCGGCTCGCCCTGCTGCAGGCGCCGCGCGATCTCGGCGCGCACGCGGCTGGCCGTGCTGGTCTGGCCGAGTTGTGCGAGCTGCTTGTCCAGCCGGGCCTCCAGCATGTCGGCCAGCTCGGCGTCGTAGGTGGGGATGGTGCGCCTGAGGTCGACGCTTGCGATCAGCATGCGGTTAGCTGGTGCGTCGAAGCGCAGTTCGCAGCCGAAGGCGGCCCGGTGCGGCGCATCGTTGCCCGGCCGGGGGTAAGCCAGTTCGACCAGCGCGGGGTCGAACTCGGCACGCGTGAGCCATTGGCACAGCATCAGCGTGGCCAGCATCGCGTACTCCACGCGCTGGCGCGGGATCGGCAGCGTGCCGCCCGTGTGTGCGGTCGACAGCCACTGGCCACGCGCATCGGCCTGCAGCGTGAAGGCAGTGGCGTCCGAGATCACAGCCATGTAGCGTGCCAGGTGCGTCAGCGCGCCTTGCAGGTCGGGGCTGCAGCTCATCACATGGCCCACGGTGCCGGTATTGCTGTGTGTGGCCGCCAGGCTGCGCTGCAGGCCCAGCGTGGGCTTGCCCACGCGCGCCACCGCCCGCTGCCACAGCCGCGTGATCTGGTCCACGGGCACGCGCGCGTGCTGGCGGTGCAGTGCGGCGGCGTCTAGGCCCGCGTCGCGCAGCAGCACGGGCACGTCCAGGCCCTCGGCCGCAAACATGGCCAGCACGCCGGCCAGCCAGGCGGCCGAGCTGGTGCGCACGGGGGCATGGGGTTGTCCCTGGGAGGCTCCTGATGTCATGGATCTGGCGCGCTTGGGATAACGGAAAGGGACCGGGCCGTCCCTAGACTGCCCGCAGCGCCGCAGTATGGACGAGCTGACTTTGCAGGTGCAATCCAGATAACCGACAGGAGACACGACATGAAGACGAGCCCACTCGCGAAACCCCTCGGTGCATTGGCCCTGGCGGCCTGCGCATGCCTCACCGCTTGTGGCGGCTCGGACGACGATGCGCCCACCGTGCGCGACACGGCCGCCGGCAAGCTCGAAGGCGTGGACGACAGCGCGCGCAACGGCACCTGGGCCTGGAAGGGCGTGCGCTTCGCCCAGCCACCGGTGGGCAGCCTGCGCTGGCGCGCGCCGCAGGAACTGGAGCGCTGGACCGGCGTGCGCCCCGCCACGCAGTTCGGCCCGGCGTGCCTGCAGATTGGCCGCATGTTCGGCCCGGGCGCCAACAACACCTTCGACGAGACCATCGCCAGCACGCTGGGCCAGCCGCTGGGCAGCGAGGACTGCCTCACGCTGAACATCTGGCGTCCGGCGACGAACGACACCAAGCTGCCGGTGCTGCTGTTCATCCACGGCGGCAGCAACATCTCGGGCTACACGGCCGACCCGCTGTACGACGGCGCCGCGCTAGCCAAGGCCGCCAACGCCGTGGTGGTCACGGCCAACTACCGGCTCGGCGTGCTGGGCTTCTTGAACATGCAGCAGCTCAACGTGGGCGGCACGGCCGGCGACGACTCGGGCAACTTCGCGCTGCTCGACAACCTGGCGGCGCTGCGCTATTTGCAGAAGAACATCGCGGCCTTCGGCGGCGACCCGGACAACGTCACGCTGTCCGGCGAATCGGCCGGCGCCAACAACGTGCTGGCGGTCATGACCTCGCCCATGGGCAAGGGCCTGTTCCACAGGATGTTCGCCATGAGTGGCGGCATCTCGCTGGCCGGCAACCTGCCGGCCGGCACCTCGCCGGCGCTAAGCCCGCTGCCGGTCTGGCAGGCGCATGGCGAAGCCGTGCTGCTGAACCTCGTGGTGGCCGATGGACTTGCGGCCGACCTCACGGCCGCCAGGGCCTACGTCGCCACCCGCACGCCAGCGCAGATCGCCGACTACCTGCGCGCCAAGGACGGCAAGGCCGTGCTGGCCACCGCGCTCGCCAAGGGCCTGAACACCGGCAACCCGATCCCGGACGGCACGGTGGTGCCGACCGACCCGATCGCCAGCATCGCCGCCGGCCAACATGCCAAGGTGCCCACGCTGATCGGCAACACGCGCGAAGAGGGCAAGCTGTTCGGCGGCCTGCTGCCCTTGTTCGGCGGCAAGCCCGGCTATATCGTCGACGACGCGACGCGCTTCCTCATGATGGCCCGCTTCGACCCCGACGCCGCCACCACGCTGACCACGGCCAGCATCGTCGATGCGTCCTACCTGCCAGTCACCACACCCGGCACGGGCTACAACGCCGCCACCGGCCTCATCACCAAGGCCTTGTTCGAGGCCAACAGCCAGAACCTGCTGTCCACGCTCAAGACGCAGCAGAGCAACCTGTGGCAGTACCGCTTCGACTGGGCGCAGGAGGCTTACCCCTGGAACGAGGTCTATGGCGCCGCGCACGCGTTCGACCTGGCCTTCATGTTCGGCAACTTCGGCCCCTCGGTGGTCGGCAACGTGATCGGCGGCAACGCCAACCGCGCCGGCCGGCTGGCGCTGTCGAACGCCTTCATGGCCAGCCTGGGGGCCTTCATGCGCAACGGCGACCCGAACGCCGCCGCGCTGGGCACGGCCTGGGCGCCGTGGCCGTCCAGGCTGTTGCTGGACGCCACGCCGAGCGCCACGGCGATCACGGTGCAGTGACCCTGGGCAGGGCGGGGAAGTACGGGTGAATCCCGGGCATCCCCACCCTTACGATGCAGCCCTCTCACACCACCGTGCTTTCCTAGGAGTTCCCATGCTGGGCTTGATGCAGAACCAACCGCTGTTGATTTCCGGGCTGATCGATTTCGCCGAGCGCCACCATGGCGACGGCGAGATCGTGTCGCGCCGCGTGGAAGGCGACATCCACCGCTACGCCTGGCGCAACGTGGCCGAGCGCGCGCGCCAGGTCGCTAACGGCCTGGATGCCTGGAAGCTGGGCTTCGGCGACCGCGTCGCCACGCTGGCCTGGAATGGTTACCGGCACCTGGAGCTGTACTTCGGCGTCAGCGGCTCGGGCCGCGTGCTGCACACCATCAACCCGCGCCTGCACCCGGACCAGATCGCCTGGATCGCCAACCACGCCGAAGACCAGGTGCTGTTCTTCGACCTGAGCTTCCTGCCACTGGTGCAGGCCGTGCACGCCCGGTGCCCCACGGTCCAGCATTGGGTCGCCATGTGCGATGCCGACAAGCTGCCCGAAGACAGCGGGATCCCCGGCCTACAGAGCTACGAGACCTGGCTGGCCGACCAATCCACCACCTACCGTTGGCCCAGCTTCGACGAGAACACCGCGTCGAGCATGTGCTACACCAGCGGCACCACGGGCAACCCCAAGGCCGCGCTGTACAGCCACCGCTCGACAACTCTGCACGCCTATGCGGCCGCGCTGCCCGACGTCATGAGCATCAGCGCACGCGACGCGATCCTGCCGGTCGTGCCCATGTTCCACGTCAACGCCTGGGGCATCCCGTATTCGGCCGCGCTGACCGGCGCCAAGCTGGTGTTCCCCGGCCCGGCCATGGACGGCAAGTCGATCTACGAACTCATGGAGTCGGAGAAGGTCACCTACGCTGCCGGCGTTCCCACGGTCTGGCAGATGCTGCTGCTGCACATGAAGCCAGCGGGCCTGAAGTTCTCCACGCTCAAGCGCACGGTGATCGGCGGCTCGGCCTGCCCGCCAGCCATGATCAATGCCTTTCGCGAAGACTACGGCGTGGAGGTGCTGCACGCCTGGGGCATGACCGAGATGTCGCCGCTGGGCACGTTGTGCACGCTCAAGAACAAGCACCTGGACCTGCCGGCCGACGAGCAGATGAAGATCCTGCTCAAGCAGGGCCGCGCGATCTACGGCGTGGACATGAAGATCGTCGGCGCCGACGGCGCCGACCTGCCGCACGACGGCAAGGCCGCGGGCGACCTGCTGGTGCGCGGCCCCTGGGTGGTGCGCGAATACTTCAAGGGCGAGGGCGGCTCGCCGCTGGTCGAGGACGCGAATGGCGATGTCTGGTTCCCCACCGGCGACGTGGCCACCATCGACGCCGATGGCTTCATGCAGATCACCGACCGCAGCAAGGATGTGATCAAGTCCGGCGGCGAGTGGATCAGCTCCATCGACATCGAGAACATCGCCGTGGCCCACCCGGCCGTGGCCATGGCCGCTTGCATCGGCGTGTTCCATCCCAAGTGGGACGAGCGGCCCATCGTGGCCGTGGTGAAGAAGCCGAACGCCGACGTCGGCCGCGAAGAGCTGCTCAAGTTCTACGAGGGCAAGACGGCCAAGTGGCAGATCCCGGACGACGTGGTCTTCGTCGACGCGATCCCGCTGGGCGCCACCGGCAAGATGCTCAAGACCCGGCTGCGCGAGCAGCTCAAGGACTACCGCCTGCCGGGCCTCTGACCCGCCTGTGACAACCGATAGGGAATCACCTGAGCGGTGCCCCTGGGGATTACTTGTAACCTGCGCAACGTTTTTTCAAGAACCTGGAGACAGCTGATGAAATTTTCCATGCGGATCCTTGCAGCCTCGGCGCTGATGGCCTGTGCAATGGGCGCCTCGGCCCAAAAGGGCGAGACCGTCAAGATCGCCTGGATCGACCCGCTGTCCGGTCTCATGGGCCCGGTCGGCAACAACCAGGTCAAGAGCTTCCAGTTCTTCGCCGAGAAGTTCAACGCCAGCAACCCGGCCGGCGTGAAGTTCGAGGTCGTTCCCTTCGACAACAAGCTGAGCCCGGCCGAGAGCCTGAACGCGCTGAAGGCCGCCATGGACCAGGGCGTGCGCTACATCACGCAGGGCAACGGCTCCTCCGTGGCCGCCGCGCTGATCGACGCGATCGACAAGCACAATGCGCGCAACCCCGGCAAGGAGGTGATCTACCTCAACCACTCGGCCGTGGACCCGGACTTCACCAACAGCAAGTGCAACTACTGGCACTTCCGCTTCGACGCCGACACCTCCATGAAGCTGGAGGCGCTCACCAGCTACATGAAGGACCAGGCCGACGTGAAGAAGGTCTACCTGCTCAATCAGAACTACTCGCACGGCCACCAGGTCGCCAAGTTCGCCAAGGAGATCATGGCGCGCAAGCGGCCCGACGTGCAGTTCGTCGGCGAGGACCTGCACCCGCTGGCCCAGGTGCGCGACTTCGCGCCCTACGTCGCCAAGATCAAAGCGTCCGGCGCCGACACCGTCATCACCGGCAACTGGGGCTCCGACCTGGCGCTGCTCGTGAAGGCTGCCAACGAAGGCGGCTACACCGGCAAGTTCTACACCTACTACACGGGTGTGACCGGCACCCCCACGGCACTGGGCCAGGGCGGCGCCGGCCGGGTCTACCAGGTGGCCTACAACCACTACAACATGGGCGGCCAGATGGGCCAGTGGGCCGAGGAGTTCAACAAGAAGTTCAAGGACGATTTCTACACGGGCTCGGTGATCCACATCTTCAACGCGCTGGGCGAGGCCATGGCCAAGGCCAAGTCCACCGACCCGGTGAAGGTGGCTGCCGCGCTGGAGGGCCTGAAGTTCAAGAGCTTCAACGGCGACGTCGAGATGCGCAAGACCGACCACCAGCTGCAGCAGCCGCTGTACCTGTCGGTCTGGCAGAAGACCGATGCCAAGAACCCCTACAGCGTCGAAGGCACGGGCATGACGCTGGCCCCGGTCAGGACCTTCGAGTCCTACGTTTCCAGCACGCCCACCAGCTGCCAGATGAAGCGGCCTGGATGAATTCAGCGTGGTTCCGCGGGCGGTGCCATGCCGCCCCCCGGCCCGATCCAGAGGTTCTGGCTCGGGCCTTTTTTTGAGGTGGGGTAATGGAGTTCTTCACGATCTCGATGCTGAACGGGCTGAGCTACGGTCTGCTGCTGTTCATGCTCAGTTCCGGCCTGACGCTGATCTTCAGCATGATGGGCGTGCTCAATTTCGCGCATGCCAGCTTCTACATGCTGGGCGCCTACGCCGGCTACACGGTGTCGCAACTCGTCGGCTTCTGGCCGGCGCTGGTGCTAGCGCCCATCATCGTGGGCGTGTTGGGCTCGTTGTTCGAGCGCTTGTGCCTGCGCAAAGTACACAAGTTCGGCCACGTGCCCGAGCTGCTCGTCACCTTCGGCCTGTCCTTCGTGATCCTGGAGATTGTGCAACTGGTCTGGGGCCGCACGGCCGTCCCGTTCACACCGCCGCCTTCGCTGCGCGGCCCGGCCTTTACATTGGTACAGCACTCCGTCGACGGTTTGCGCCTGGTCTGGGGCGCGGCGCCGGCCGAGATGTGCACGGCGGCCGATGCCGCCGTCCGCGTGGTCTGCTCGCCGTTCCCGGCCACGCGCGGGTTCATGATGCTGGTGGCGGTGCTGATGCTGGTAGCCGTCTGGCTGCTGCTCACGCGCACGCGCATTGGCCTGGTGATCCAGGCCGCGCTGACGCACCCCGAGGCCGTGGAATCGCTGGGCCACAACGTGCCGCGCGTGTTCATGATGGTGTTCGGCGCCGGTGCCGGGCTGGCCGGGCTGGCCGGCGTGATCGGCGGCTCCACATTCGTGACCGAGCCAGCCATGGCGGCCACGGTGGGCTCTATCATCTTCGTGGTCGTCGTGGTGGGCGGCATGGGCTCGCTGTCGGGCGCCTTCCTCGCGTCCATCCTGATCGGCGTGATCCAGACCTTCGCAGTCGCCATGGACAACTCGCTGCTGAGCCTGCTGCGCAGCCTGGGCATGGAGCCGGGCCCCGAGGCCAGCAGCAACCCGCTGCTCACGCTCACGGTGTCGCAGGTGGCGCCCATCCTGCCCTACCTGTTCCTGGTGCTGATCCTGATCTTCCGGCCCAAGGGCCTGCTCGGAAGCCGGGAGGGTTGACCATGAGCCGCACCCACTACAGCTTCAAACCCCTGAACGTCGGCCGGTTCGTCGTCTGGGGCCTGTTTGCGCTCGTCATGGCGGTCGTGCCGCTGATCTTCACGAGCAACCTGTCAGCGACCATGCTGTCGCAGATGGGCATCGCGATCATCGCCTGCCTGTCCTACAACATGCTGCTGGGGCAGGGCGGCATGCTGAGCTTCGGGCATGCGGTCTACACGGGCCTCGGCTCCTATGTCGCCATCCATGCGCTGAACATGGTCAGCCGGGGCCAGCTGCCGATCCCGGTCAGCCTGCTGCCCATCGTCGGCGGCATCGCCGGCATGTTCTTCGCGGTGCTGTTCGGTTTCGTCACCACCAAGAAGGCCGGCACGCCGTTCGCGATGATCACGCTGGGCATGGCTGAGCTGGTGTTTGCCATGTCGCTGATGTTCTCGGGCTTCTTCGGCGGCGAGGCCGGCGTGAGCGGCGACCGCGTGGCCGGCAAGCCCTTCTTCGGCATCACCTACGGGCCACAGATCCAGGTGTATTACCTGATCGCGGTCTACACCTTCGTCTGCGTGGCTGCCATGTACGCCTTCACGCGCACGCCGCTGGGCCGCATGCTGAACGCGGTGCGCGACAACGCCGAGCGCGTGGAGTTCATCGGCTACAACACGCGGCGCGTGCGCTACATCGCCTTCATCATCGCGGGCTTTTTCGCCGGCATCGCGGGTGGCCTGGGCGCGCTGAACTTCGAGATCGTGACGGCCGAGGTCGTCGGGGCAGGGCGCTCGGGTGGTTACCTGCTGTTCACCTTCCTGGGCGGGGCCACCTTCTTCTTCGGCCCCATCATCGGCGGCATCCTGATGGTGCTGGCCTTCGTGCTGCTGTCCGAGTTCACCAAGGCCTGGCTGCTGTACCTGGGCCTGGTGTTCCTGTTCATGGTCATGTATGCGCCGGGCGGCATCGCCAGCCTGATCATGATGAACCTGCGCGTGGCGGCCTTCGGGCAGTTGCGCAGGCTGTGGACTTCGTACCTGGCGCTGGGCACCACGGCGTTGGTGCTGCTGGCCGGCGCCGCCGCCATGATCGAGATGATCTACCACCTGCAACTGGGCGCGACCATGGGGCCGGAGCTGCGCTTCCTGGGCGCCAGCCTCAATGTGCACAGCGTGGACAGCTGGTTCGGCTGCATCTTCGTGCTGTTGACCGGCATCGGCCTGTTCGAGGTGGCGCGCCGCAGCTTCATGGTCGACTGGGGCGATGCGCAGGTTGAGATCGAACGAGAAATCAAGCGGCGGGAGGCCCTGTGACGCAGCCGTCATCCAACACGGGCTACGCGCTCGAACTGAACGACCTGAAGAAGAGCTTCGGCAAGACCGAGATCATCCGCGGAGCGAACCTCAAGGTGGCGGCCGGCGAACGCGTGGCCATCATCGGCCCCAACGGCGCCGGTAAGTCCACGCTGTTCAACCTGATAAGCGGGCGCTTCGGCGCCACCAGCGGCGAGATCAAGCTCAACGGCCAGCGCATCGACGGCCTGGCGCCGTACGAGATCAACCGGCGCGGCCTGTCGCGCAGCTTCCAGGTGTCCAACCTGTTCACGCGGCTGTCGGTGTTCGAGAACATCCGCTGCGCCGTGCTGTGGTCGCTGGGCTACCGCTACGCGTTCTGGAAGTTCCTGGCCGACCTGAAGGACGCCAACGAACGTGCCGACCAGGTGCTGCACATGATCAAGCTCGACAAGAAGCGCGACGTGCTGGCCATGAACCTGACCTACGCCGAGCAGCGCGCCCTGGAGATCGGCCTCACGATCGCCGGTGGCTCCAGCGTTGTGCTGCTGGACGAGCCCACGGCCGGCATGAGCAAGAGCGAGACCACGCGCTTCATCCAGCTGATCCGCGACGTGACGGTGGGCAAAACATTGCTGACCGTGGAGCACGACATGGGCGTGGTGTTCGGCCTGGCCGACAAGATCGCCGTGCTGGTCTATGGCGAGGTGCTGGCCTTCGACACACCCGACGCGGTGCGCGCCAACCCGCGCGTGCAGGAGGCGTACCTCGGGTCCGTCCTGGCCGAGCAACAGGCGGGAGGCCACTAAGGATGAAACCCCCACGCTCATCGTTTCACGTATCGCCGCCCCCCAAGGGGGCGCATCAATGCCTTCGGGCGGCCGGGCGCCTTTGAAATGCTAAAGATCGAGAACCTGCACGCCTACTACGGCAAGAGCCATGTGCTGCATGGCGTGAACTTCGAGGTCGGCGCCGGCGAGATCGTGGCCCTGCTGGGCCGCAACGGCTCGGGCCGCTCCACCACGGCCAAGGCCATCATGGGATTGGTCGATTGCGAGGGCAGCATTGCCTGGAAAGAGCAGCCCATCCAGGGCCGCAAGGCTTATGAGATTGCCCACCTCGGCATCGGCTACGTGCCCGAGAACCGCGACATCTTCCCCACGCTGACCGTGCACCAGAACCTGATGCTGGGCCAAAAGAGCGGCGCCAAGAACAGCCGCTGGGGCTTCGACGACATGTACGGCATGTTCCCGCGGCTCAAGGAGCGCCAGCACACCGAGGCCGGCGTGCTGTCGGGCGGCGAGCAGCAGATGCTGACGCTGTGCCGCGCGTTGATGGGCGACCCCGACCTCATCATCATCGACGAGCCCACCGAGGGCCTGGCGCCCAAGATCGTGGAACTGGTGGGCGAATACCTCAAGGCGCTGAAAGCGCGCGGCATCTCGGTGTTGCTGATCGAGCAGAAGCTGACGATTGCCATGAGCATCTCCGACCGCGCACTGGTCATGGGCCACGGCAGCATCGTGTTCCAGGGCACGCCCGAGGCGCTGCGTGCCGACGCCTACATCCGCAAGGAATGGCTGGAAGTCTGATCCGCCTGGACACAAGCCGTCACAAGTCGCGCGTGGGACAAATCCTCTCCCACGCGCACACTTTCGTTCCCTAGAATCCACAAAAAAGAACGCTCGTTCTTTTCAATCCCAAGGAGCCCTGCCATGACCGCTGCCTACGCAGTCCACGGTGACGTCGCCGTCATCAGCCTGAACAATCCGCCCGTCAACGGCCTGGGGCTGTCCACCAGGCAGGGCATCACCGACGGGCTGGCCAAGGCCAATGCCGACGGCAACGTCAAGGCCATCGTCATCACGGGCGCCGGCAAGGCCTTCTCGGGCGGTGCCGACATCAAGGAATTCGGCACGCCCAAGGCGCTGGCCGAGCCGAATCTGCTGAGCGTGATCCTGGCGGTCGAGAACTCGTCCAAGCCCGTGGTCGCGGCCGTGCACTCGGTTGCCATGGGCGGCGGCCTGGAACTGGCCCTCGGCTGCCACTACCGCATCGCCGCGCCCGGCTGCAGCGTGGCGCTGCCCGAGGTCAAGCTGGGCCTGGTGCCCGGCGCCGGTGGCACGCAGCGCCTGCCGCGCGTGCTGGGCGTGGAAGCCGCACTTAACATGATCGTGAGCGGCGAGCCGATCAAGAGCGAGATGCTGGCCTCGTTGCCCGGCCAGAAGCTGTTCGACAAGATGGCGGCCTCGCCCGAGACGCTGGCCGACGAGGCACTGGCTTACGCGCGCTCGGTGGCCGACGCGCGCCCGCTGCCGCTGGTGCGCAACCTGCCGTGCAAGCACCCCAAGGGCGACGCCTACTTCCAGTTCGCGCGCAACATGGTCAAGGGCATGGCGAAAAACTTCCCGGCGCCCGCCAAGTGCGTGGACACGGTGGAAGCTGCCACCAAGATGAAGTTCGACGCCGGCATGGCGGCCGAGCGCGAGGCCTTCATCCATCTGATGTGGACGCCCGAGTCTCGCGCGCTGCGGCATCTGTTCACCTCCGAGCGCGCCGCGTCCAAGATCCCCGATGTGCCCGAGGACACGCCGCTGCGCAAGATCGAGAAGGTGGCCGTCATCGGTGCCGGCACCATGGGCGGCGGCATCAGCATGAACTTCCTGAACGTCGGCATCCCCGTTGTGATGCTGGAGATGAAACAGGACGCGCTGGACCGCGGCGTCGCCACCATCCGCAAGAACTACGAAGCCCAGGTCAAGAAGGGCAAGCTCAAGGCCGACAAGTACGAGCAGCGCATGGCGCTGCTCACCACCACGCTGAGCTACGACGAGATCGGTTCGGCCGACCTGGTCATCGAGGCCGTGTTCGAGGACATCGGCGTCAAGGAGAAGGTGTTCACCGAGCTCGACCGCGTGATGAAGCCCGGCGCCATCCTGGCCAGCAACACCTCCACGCTGGACGTGGACAAGATCGCCTCCTTCACCAAGCGGCCGCAGGACGTGGTGGGCCTGCATTTCTTCAGCCCCGCCAACGTGATGAAGCTGCTGGAAGTGGTGCGCGGCGCCAAGACCGCCAAGGATGTCATGGCCACCGTGATGGCGGTGGCCAAGAAGATCAAGAAGACGGCCGTGGTCTCGGGGGTGTGCGACGGCTTCATCGGCAACCGCATGATCGAGCAGTACGGCCGCCAGGGCGGCTTTTTGCTGGACGAAGGCTGCACGCCCGAGCAGGTCGACAAGGCCATGGAGAAGTTCGGCATGGCCATGGGCCCGTTCCGCATGGGCGACCTGGCCGGCAACGACATCGGCTGGGCCATCCGCAAGCGCCGCTATCAAGAGAAGCCGGACATGAAGTACAGCAAGACGGCTGATCTGCTGTGCGAGAAGGGCCGCTTCGGCCAGAAGACCGGCGCCGGCTGGTACGACTACGTGCCCGGCAAGCGCGACGCGATCCCGAACGCCGAGGTCGTGCAGATGATCGAGGAGCACCGCAAGTCGCTGGGCATCACGCCGCGCAAGATCTCGGACGAAGAGATCGTGCAGCGCCTGGTGTTCGCGCTGGTCAACGAGGCCGCGCACATCCTGGAGGAAGGTATCGCCAACAAGGCCAGCGACATCGACGTGGTCTACATCTTCGGCTACGGCTTCCCCGTGCACCGCGGCGGCCCCATGCTGTACGCGGACCAGGTGGGCCTGTTCAACGTGGTGCAGGCCATGCAGCGCTTTGCGCAGAACCCGCTGGACGATGCCAAGTTCTGGCAACCCGCACCGCTGCTGGCGCGGCTCGTGGCCGAAGGCAAGACCTTCAACTGATCGCCATCATCCATTTCAAGGAATTGCCATGACAAACGCCGTCATCGTCTCCACCGCCCGCACGCCGCTCGCCAAGAGCTGGAAGGGTGCCTTCAACATGACCTATGGCCCCACGCTGGGCGCCCACGCCGTGCAGCATGCGGTGCAGCGCGCCGGCATCGACGGCGCCGAGGTCGAGGACGTGATCATGGGCATGTCGCTGCCCGAAGGCACGACCGGCGGCAACGTCGCGCGCCTGATCGCGATCCGCGCCGGCCTGCCCGTCACCACCTCGGGGCTGACCATCAACCGCTTCTGCTCGTCGGGCCTGCAGTCCATCGCGCTGGCGGCGCAACGCATCATCGCCGGTGAGAACGACGTGCTCGTGGCTGGCGGCCTGGAGAGCATCTCCTGCGTGCAACAGGAGCTGAACCAGCACATGGCCGTGGACCCCGAGCTCAAGGCCATGAAGCCCGAGATCTACTGGAACATGCTGCAGACCGCCGAGCAGGTGGCCAAGCGCTACAACATCGGCCGCGATGCGATGGACGAGTACGGCGCCGCCAGCCAGCAGAAGGCCGCCGCCGCGCTGGAAGCCGGCCTGTTCAAGGACGAGATCGCGCCCATCACCGTGACGGCCGGCGTGGCCGACAAGGTCATGGGCCTCATGACCAAGAAGGTCACGGTGGAGAACGACGAGGGCATCCGCGCCGGCACCACCTTCGACGGCATCCACGGCCTGCGTTCGGCGCTGCCGGGCGGGCTGATCTCGGCCGGCAACGCCAGCCAGTTCTCCGACGGTGCGGGCGCCTGCGTGCTGATGCACGAATCGCTGGCGCAGAAAAAGGGCTTGCAGCCGCTGGGCCGATTTCTGGGCTTCGCGGTCGCGGGCTGCGAGCCGGATGAAATGGGCATCGGCCCCGTGTTCGCCATCCCCAAGGTGCTGGCGAAGCTGGGCCTTTCGGTCGGCGACATCGACCTGTGGGAGCTCAACGAAGCCTTCGCCGTGCAGGTCATCTACTGCCGCGACAAGCTGGGTATCCCGGCGGACCGGCTGAACGTCAACGGCGGCGCGATCGCGGTGGGCCACCCCTACGGCGTTTCGGGCCAGCGGCTCACGGGCCATGCACTGATCGAAGGCAAGCGCCGCGGCGCCAAGAAAGTCTGCGTCACCATGTGCATCGGCGGCGGCATGGGTGCGGCCGGCGTGTTCGAGGTGCTGTGACCGTGGCGCTGCGCCCCACGCTGGACTTCCTCCTCTACGACTGGCTGCAGGCCACCGACCTGGCCGGACGCACGCGCTACGCCGAGCACACGCGCGAGACCTTCGACGCCGTGCTCGACACCTGCGAGCGCATCGCGCGCGAGAAGTACGCGCCGTTCAACCGCCTCGTGGACACCGAGGAGCCCCGATTCGACGGCGAGAAGGTGATCCTGCCCGCGGCCAGCCATGCCGCGAACCGGGCCTATGCCGATTCCGGCATGCTCAGCGCCGCGCAGGACTACGAGGAGGGCGGCATGCAGCTGCCTTACACCGTGGAGGCTGCGGCCAACGCCTTCTTCGCGCTGGCCTCGGTCAGCATCAACTCGGCGCTGCTCACCAAGGGCAATGCCAACCTGCTGCTGGTGCACGGCACCGAGCTGCAAAAGGCCGTGTTCGCGCGCAACGAGTTCGCAGGGCGGTTCTCGGGCACGATGTGCCTGTCCGAGCCGCAGGCCGGCTCCTCGCTCTCGGACATCACCACGCGTGCGCTGCCCGACGGCGCCGATTTCCAGGCCGATCCGCTCGGCCCGCGCTACCGCCTCACCGGCAACAAGATGTGGATCTCCTCGGGCGAGCACGAGCTGACCGAGAACATCGTGCACCTGGTGCTGGCCAAGATCCCGGGGCCGGACGGCAAGCCGATTGCCGGCACGCGCGGCATCTCGCTGTTCATCGTGCCCAAGAAGCTGGTCGATACCGATGGGCAGCTGACTGGCGAGCGCAACGACGTGGCGCTGGCCGGCCTGAACCACAAGCTCGGCTGGCGCGGCACGACGAACACGCTGCTCAATTTCGGCGAAGGCAAGTTCCCGGTGCGTGGCGGCGCTGGTGCCATCGGCTACCTGGTTGGCCAGCCGCACGAAGGCCTGCGCTGCATGTTCCACATGATGAACGAGGCACGGATTGCGGTGGGCACTTCGGCCGTGATGCTGGGGCTGGCGGGCTACTACGCCTCGCTGGACTACGCGAAGAACCGCCCCCAGGGCCGGCCGCAGGGCAAGGCCGGCAAGGACGCTGCCGCGCCGCAAGTGCGCATCATCGAACACGCCGACGTCAAGCGCATGCTGCTGGCGCAGAAGTCGTACGGCGAGGGCGCGCTGGCGCTGGAACTGTACTGCGCACGCCTGGTCGACGAGCAGCGCACGGGCGACGCCGCGGCAGTGGACGAGGCGCGGCTGCTGCTGGAGGTGTTGACGCCGATCGCCAAAAGCTGGCCCAGCGAATGGTGCCTGGAGGCCAACTCGCTGGCCATCCAGGTGCACGGCGGCTACGGCTACACGCGCGATTTCCCGGTCGAGCAGTACTGGCGCGACAACCGCCTCAACATGATCCACGAAGGCACGCACGGCATCCAGGCCATGGACCTTCTGGGCCGCAAGGTGCTGATGGAAGAGGGCCGGGGCTTGCACCTGCTGTCGGCGCGGCTGGAGCAGACGGCGGCACGTGCAGCCGGACAAGCGCACCTGGCGACCGAGGTGGCCTCGCTGCGCGACGCCTGGAGCCAGGTCCTGCAGGCCACGCGCGCCGCCTGGGAGGGCGGCGAGCCCGTGCGCACACTGGCCAACGCCGTGCCCTACCTGCAGGCCTTCGGCCACGCCGTCATCGCCTGGATCTGGCTCGACGTGGCCTGCAGCGTGCCGGCCGATGGCGATGCGCGTGCCCAGGGCCGGCTGGCGGCCATGCGCTTCTTCTACCGTTACGAACTGCCCAAGATCGGCGCCTGGCTGGACGTGGTGGCGCGACGCGACAGCACCTGTCTGGACCTGGCCAAAGACGCGTTCTGACGCCAACCCACGGGCCACGCCGGTGACAACCCGCGCGTGGCAGCTTGGGTACAGTGCAGCATGACATCACCTCAAACCCTCAAGCGCCTGCACAAGTGGATCTGGATCCTGATCTACGGCGGCCTGCTGACGCTGGTGCTCGGCCTGGCCACCCAGCGCGTGGACCACGCACTGGGCATCACCATCGCCGTGGCCGGCGGCGTGGTGGCCGCCGTGGGCTTTGCGCTGATCTTCGTGCGCGCCCGCATGAAGGCAGAGCCCTGACCAAAGCGCTGACCGATCGACCCACAACGAACCGAGGAGCACCATGAGCCGCAACATCCAACAACTCTTCGACCTGACCGGCAAGACCGCGCTGGTCACCGGCGGCTCGCGCGGCCTGGGCCTGCAGATGGCCCACGCGCTGGGCGAGGCCGGCGCCAAGATCATGCTCAGCGCGCGCAAGGCCGACGACCTGGAGCAGGCGACCGCCGAGCTGCAGGCGGCCGGCATCGACGCGCGCTGGATCGCTGCCGACTGCGGCAAGGAAGAGGACACGCGCCGCCTGGCCGACGAAACGCTGCAGCGCATGGGGGCGATCGACATCCTGGTCAACAACGCCGGCGCCAGCTGGGGCGCGCCGGCCGAAGAGCACCCGGTCGCCGCCTGGGACAAGGTCATGAACCTCAATGTGCGCGGCTACTTCATCTTGTCGCAGCAGGTCGCCACGCGCTACATGATCCCCAAGCGCAGCGGGCGCATCATCAACATCTCGTCCATCGCCGGGCTCAACGGCAACCCGGTCGGCATGAAGACGCTGGCCTACAACACATCCAAGACGGCCGTGCTCGGTTTCACGCAGACGCTGGCGGCCGAGTGGGGCAAGTACGGCATCAACGTGAACGCGATCTGCCCCGGCTTCTTCCGCACCAAGCTCGCCTCCGGCCTGATCGACCAGCTCGGCGAAGACAAGATGAAGGCCGGCGTGCCGCTGCAGCGCCTGGGCGACGACGAAGACTTGAAGGGCATCGCGCTGCTGTACGCCAGTGCGGCAGGCAAGCACATCACGGGCCAGTGGATGGCGGTGGACGGCGGCGTCAGCGTGGTGCTCGGCGCGGCTTGAAGGGCGGCGGCATGAGCATCCCCTACGGCACGCCCGTGCCTTTCATCGACCACCTGGGCATCACGCTGGAGCATTTCGAGAACGGCCGGTCCGAGATGCACTTCACGGCGCGGCCCGAGCACCTGAACACGCACGAGGCCACGCACGGCGGTGCCTGCATGACCTTGCTGGACGTGGCCATGGCCGCGGCCGCGCGCAGCCTGGAGACCGGCATGGGCGTGGTCACCATCGAGATGAAGACCAGCTTCATGCGGCCGGCCCAGGGCCCGCTCGTGGCCATGGGGCAGGTGCTGCACCGCACCGGGCGCATGGCCTTCGTCGAAGGGCGCATCCAGGACGCGCAGGGCCAGCTCTGCGCCCATTCCACGGCCACCTTCAAGTACGTGCCGCGCTCGCCCACCACCCACGTCATCCCGACCGACTGATCCCAAGGAGACCCGCATGCCCAAGAACCAACAAGTCCTGCTCGACAACCGCCCCGAGGGCGAGGCCACCACCGGCAACTTCAAGCTCGTCGATGCCGAAACGCCCGCGCTGGCCGACGGCCAGGTGCTGGTGCGCCACCACTACATGAGCCTGGACCCATACATGCGCGGCCGCATGAACGAGTCCAAGAGCTATGCCCAGCCGCAGCCGCTGGGCCAGGTCATGCAGGGCGGCACGGTGGGGGAGATCGTGGAGAGCCGGCACCCCAGGTACGCCGTGGGCGACAAGGTCGTCGGCTTCGGAGGCTGGCAGAACTACAGCGTGGTCGATGCCAACGTGCCGGGCAGCCTGCGCAAGGTGGACACCACGCACGTGCCGCTGTCGCACTACCTGGGCGCGGTCGGCATGCCGGGTGTCACGGCCTGGTACGGCCTGGTCAAGATCATCGCGCCCAAGGCCGGCGACACGCTGGTCGTCAGCGCAGCCAGCGGCGCGGTCGGCAGTGCCTTCGGTGCCCTGGCCAAGGCGCGCGGCTGCCGCGTGGTCGGCATCGCGGGCGGGCCTGACAAGTGCGCTTACGTGCAGGACGAACTCGGTTTCGACGAGTGCATCGACTACAAGGTGCACGGCGACGTGAAGAGCCTGTCGGCCGCGCTCAAGGCGGCCTGCCCGGACGGCATCGACGGCTATTTCGAGAACGTGGGCGGCATGGTCCTGGACGCCGTGCTGCTGCGCACCAACGCCTTCGCCCGCATCGCACTGTGCGGCATGATCGCCGGCTACGACGGCGCGCCGCTGCCGCTCACCAACCCCTCCGTGCTGCTGATCAACCGCATCAAGCTCGAAGGCTTCATCGTCAGCGAACACATGGAGGTCTGGCCCGAGGCCCTGGCCGAGCTCGGCGGCCTGGTGGCCAGCGGCAAGCTGCGCCCGCGCGAGTCGGTGGCCGAAGGTCTGGCGGCCGCGCCGCAGGCCTTCCTGGGTTTGCTGAAGGGCAAGAACTTCGGCAAGCAGCTGGTCAAGCTGATCTGAGGCTGCAACGGCCCGGGAGACGGTGATGCACGGCACGCACGAAGTCTTCAACCAGAGCACGCCGCTGGCGGACTACGACCTGTTCGCCACGAACGCGCCATTGCGCGACGCGCTGCGCTTCAACGCGCCGAGCCTGCAACTCGCACCGCTCGAAGCCCTGGGCCGCGAGCTCGGCTCGTCGACCATGCAGGGGCACGCGCGGCTGGCCAACGTGCACCCGCCCGCGCTGCGCACGCACGACCGCTTTGGCCACCGCGTGGACGAGGTCGAGTTCCACCCAAGCTACCACGCGCTGATGGCTGCCGCCGTGGCGGCCGGCCTGCACGGCACGCCCTGGGCCGGTGGCGTTCACGCCCATGTGCAGCGCGCGGCCGGCTTCATGCTGTTCACCGAGCTGGAGCCGGCCGTGCTGTGCCCCATCTCCATGAGCTACGCCGTCACCCCGGCGCTGCTGGGCAACGCCTCTGTCTACGCCGATTGGGCGCCCAGGCTGCAAAGCCGCTGGTACGACCCGGCATTGAAGTTCATCACCGACAAGCCCGGCGCGACCATGGGCATGGGCATGACCGAGAAGCAGGGTGGGTCGGACGTGCGCGCCAACACCACGCAGGCGCGCCGCGATGGCCGCGACGCCTGGGGCGAGCGCTACGCGATCACGGGCCACAAGTGGTTCTTCTCGGCACCGATGTGCGACGCCTTTCTGGTGCTGGCCCAGGCGCCGGCCGGCCTGACCTGCTTCTTCCTGCCGCGCGTGCTGCCGGACGGCTCGCGCAACGCGATCCGCATCCAGCGCCTGAAGGACAAGCTGGGCAACAAGGCCAACGCGAGTTCCGAGGTCGAGTTCGACGAGGCCCAGGCCTGGCTGGTCGGCGACGAGGGCCGTGGCGTGCCGCAGATCCTGGAGATGGGCACCATGACCCGGCTGGACTGCGCGCTGGGCACCAGCGGCCTCATGCGCCAGGCCCTGGCGCTGGCCGTGCACCACACGCGCGGGCGCCAGGCCTTCGGCAAGCGCCTGGTCGACCAGCCGCTGATGCGCAACGTGCTGGCCGACCTGGCGCTCGAATCCGAGGCCGCTACGGCCCTTGCGCTGCGCCTGGCGCGCGCGTTCGACCGGCCCGACGATGGGCACGAGCAAGTGATGGCCCGTGTGCTCACGCCTGTCGCCAAGTTCTGGACCTGCAAACGCGGCAGCGGCTTCGGCCAGGAAGCCATGGAATGCCTGGGCGGCAACGGCTACGTGGAGGAGGGCGGCCATGGCGTCATGGCCCGCATCTACCGCGAGATGCCGCTCAATTCCATCTGGGAAGGCGCGGGCAACATCATGGCGCTGGACCTGCTGCGCGCCCTGCGCAAGGGCGACGCGGGCGCCGCACTGGCGGCCGAGCTCGCCCCGGCGCGCGGTGCCCATGCCGCGCTGGACCGGCTGGCCGACGACCTGCCGCAGCGCATCGAACAATTGCAGGGCGAGGCCGAGGCCCGGCGCCTGGCCGAAGACGTGGCGCTGGCCGTGCAGGCCGCGCTGCTGGTGCAGCATGCGCCGGCCGCCGTGTCATCCGCCTTCTGCACCACCCGCATCGCGGGCGATTGGGGTCGCAGCTTCGGCACCTTGCCGAGCGGCTGCGATCTCGACGCCATTTTGGACCGAGCCCTGCCGACCAACTGAGGAACCCCATGCCCGACCTGATCCTGCACCACTACGCGACCTCCCCCTTTTCCGAAAAGATGCGGCTCATCCTGGGCCACAAGCAGTTGGCGTGGAAGTCCGTCCACATCCCGCCCATCATGCCCAAGCCCGATGTGCAAGCGCTGACCGGCGGCTACCGCCGCACGCCGGTGCTGCAGGTCGGCGCCGACATCTACTGCGACACCGGGCTGATCTGCGACGTGCTGGAACACCATCAGCCAGTGCCCAGCCTGTACCCTCCGCAGCACAAGGGCCTCACGCGCATCATGGCGCAGTGGGCCGACAGCACGCTGTTCTGGGCCGCCATGGCCCATGCGATGCAGCCTTCCGGCCTGGCCGACATGTTCGGCCAGCTGCCGCCGGAGGCCGGCAAGGCCTTCGCCGCCGACCGTGGCGCCATGGCGGCGGGCATGGCGCGGCTGCGGCCGGCCGACGCCACGGCCGCGCTCAAGTCCTACCTGCGCCGGCTATCGGAGACGCTGGAGACACAGGACTACCTCGTCGACGCCGTGCCCGTGCTGGCCGACTTCTCGGCCTACCACCCGCTGTGGTACGTGCGCACGCGCACACCGTCCACGGCTGGCGTGTTCGAGCCGTTCCCGTCCGTGCTGGCGTGGATGGACCGCATCGCCGCCATCGGGCACGGGCAACCAGAGAAGATGACGTCGGCCGAGGCCATCGCCGTGGCGGCCGCGGGCGAGCCGCTGCCCGTCGCGGGCGAGACCTTCCAGGACGACCACGGCATTGCGCTGGGCAGCCGCGTCACGGTCACGGCCGAAGCCTTCGGGCCGGAGCCGACGGAGGGCGAGCTGGTCGCTGCCACGCGCATGCACTTCACGCTGCGGCGCCAGGACGCGCGCGCCGGTACCGTGCACGTGCATTTCCCGCGCATCGGCTTCGTGCTGCGCGCGGCCTGACGGGAGCCCGTGCCTTGATCACCGACTTCAACAACAAGACCGCCGTGCTGACCGGCGCGGGCTCGGGCTTCGGCCTGGAATGCGCACGCATCGGCGCGCGGCTGGGCATGCGCCTGGTGCTGGCCGACGTGCAGCAAGAGGCGCTGGACCGCGCCGCGGCCGAGATCGAAGGCCTGGGCGCCGAGGTGCTGGCGTTCCGGCTCGACGTGTCCAAGGCAGACCAGGTCGAGGCGCTGGGCGCTGCCACGCTGGCACGCTTCGGCGCGCCTCACCTGGTGTTCAACAACGCCGGCGTGGGCACGGGCGGCCTGGTCTGGGAGAACACCGCGCGCGATTGGGAATGGGTGATCGGCGTGAACCTCATGGGCGTGGCCCATGGCGTGCGCGTGTTCACGCCCATGATGCTGGCCGCGGCCGCCCGTGACCCGGCCTGGCGCGGCCACATCGTCAACACCGCGAGCATGGCCGGCCTGGTCAACGCGCCCAACATGGGCATCTACAACGCCAGCAAGCATGCGGTGGTCGCGCTGTCGGAAACGCTGTACCAGGACCTGGCCCTGGTCACCGACCAGGTCGGCGCCTCGGTGCTGTGCCCGTTCTTCGTCTCCACGGGCATCCATGCCAGCGAGCGCAACCGCCCGGACGCGCTGGCCGCCGACGCGCCCACGCGCAGCCAGCTGGTGGGCCAGGCCATGATCGACAAGGCCGTGGGCGCGGGCAAGGTGTCGGCGGCGGAGGTCGCGCAGAAAGTGTTCGATGCCGTCGCGGCGAACCAGTTCTACGTGTACAGCCACCCGCGCGCCATCGGCTCGGTGCAGGTGCGCATGGAAGACATCCTGCAGCAGCGCAACCCGACCGACCCGTTCGCCCACAAGCCCGAGCTGGGCGTGGAGCTGCGCAAGGCGCTGCGCGGCTGATCGCTCAGTGCAGGTTGCGGAAACGGCTGTGGTCGAACATGTCGACCTGCAGCACGTCGTCATCGGTCTTGTCGAGCAGGTAGGTGTAGCTCAGCAGCTCCGCGTCCTCGATGAAGCTGGCCGACGACGAGGCCGCCAGCAGCCGCTCGGGTGACTGCGGCCGGGCCACGGCGAAGCCCTGCACGTAGTCCACGCCGATCTCCACCAGCGTGCGCACCGTGGCCAGGTCTTCGGCCCACTCGGCCACCGTGCGCATGCCCAGGTTGCGGCCCAGGTTCACGATGGCCTCGACGATGGCCACGTTGGCCGGGTGCTTGTTCATGTTCACGATGAAGCTGCCGTCGATCTTGAGCAGGTCGGCCGGCAGTTCCTTCAGGTACGAGAACGAGGTGTAGCCCGCGCCGAAATCGTCCAGCGCCACCTTGGCGCCGTAGCTGCGCACCTTGTCGATGAAGCGGCGTGTGTTGTTCAGGTCGTGCAGCGCCACACTCTCCGTGATCTCGAAGCACAGGTGGCCGGCCACATGGATGTTGCGCGCCAGCATGGCGTACACGTCGTGCATGAACTTCTCGTCGTTCAGCGAGGCGCCCGACAGGTTCAGGCAGATGAAGCGCGTGTTCTTCAGGCGCTCCAGGTGCGTGTTGAGCCAGCTCAGCGTGGCCGACAGCACCCAGCGGTCGATCACCCCCATGCGGCCGCTGTTCTCGCCGGCGGCGATGACGCGGTCCGTCGGCACGAGCTTGCCGTCGGGCCCGCGCATGCGCAGCAGCACTTCGAAATTGAGCGAGGCATGCGGCGCGTTCAGCGACATGATGGGCTGCATCTCCAGGAACAGCCCGTCGGTCGCGGCATTGGACGACAGGCGCTCCACCAGCCGCAGTTCGGCCTCGTGCTCGCGGAAGGCGACCGCATTCTTCTCGTACACGACCAGCCCGTCCTGGTGCCGGGCCTTGGCCTCGCGGCAGGCGCGGTCGGCGGTGGAGACGGCATCCTTCAGGCGCGTGCCGGGGCTGACCTCGATCAGGCCGATGGAGCCGCGCACATGGAAGGCCTTGTCGCCCACGCGGTAAGGCGTGCCACCGATGGTGGAGACGATGCCCTGGCAGATCACGGTGGCCAGCGGCGTGCGCGTATCGGGCATCACGATCAGGAACTCATCGCCGCCCATGCGCCCCATGACCATGCCACCGGACAACAGCGTGCTGACCCGCGTGCAGACCTGCTGCAGCACCTCGTCGCCAGCGTTGTGGCCGAACAGGTCGTTGATGAGCTTGAAGCGGTCCAGGTCCAGGTAGGCCAGGGCTAGTGGCCGCTGCTCGCCCAGGTCGGCCAGCGTGCGTTCCAGCGTGCGCTCGATGCCGCGCCGGTTCAGCACCTTGGTCAGCGAGTCGTTGTTGGCCATGAACTGCAGCTCTTCGGTGGCGCGCGATTTCTCGGTCACGTCCTGCAGCGAGCCTTCGATCTTGTCGCGCGCCAGCGCCGCCTTGACCAGGTAGCGCTTGTAGCCATTGGCGCCCAGCACTTTGCGCCCCCGCAGTTCGAGCTCGCCATGGCCCTGGGCCTGCACCAGGTGGTAGAGCTGCGTCCAGGCGCCGTCGTGGAAGTACTGCAGCCAGGCATGGCGCCCCGGACTCAGCACGTCGGGGCCCAGCATCTCCAGCAGGGCCGGGTTGGCGCTCGTGAAGCGGCCTTGCAGATCCAGCGTGAACAGGCCGATGGGAATGGCCTCGTAGGTGTGTTCCAGCTCGGCCTGCGCTTCCAGACGCTGGTTGTGCTCCTGGCGCATCTGCTCGGCAATCGCCAGCGAGGCCAGCAGGCTGGACGACAGCGCGGCTGTCACGCTGTTGACCGCGCCGATCATGCCCTTGACGCCGATCGCCGCGGCCACCACTTCATACAGCGTGGCGCCCAGTGTCACCACCAGCGAGGCGCTGTACCACATGGCCACGCGCGAGCGCGTGCGGTAGAGGATCTGCCCCAGCAGGAACACGGCGATGCAGATGGCCATGCCCGTAGCCGCCCAGGTGAAGGGCAGGGCCGTGGCATAGGGCAGGGTGGCCGTGATCACGAGCAACGGCAGGGCCGGCCACATGATGGCCCGCAGCATGAAGGCGTAGCCGATCTTGGCCAGGTCTTCGCGGAACAACTCGCGAAAGAGCGTCGCGGTGACCGCGTAGCACACGGCGATGGTCATGATCCGCATGCGCAGCACCCACTCCGTGGGCACGGTGCGGCCCAGCCACTGCGTGTCCCACCCGGCGGACAGCGCCGCCATGCGCAGGTTGACCAGCAGCCAGACCGCGAACAGCACGTACAAGCCACGCCGGTTGACGAGGGCGGTGGTCAGCACGAACAGGGCCAGCACGATCAGCCCGCCGTCCAGCAGGCCAGCGTTGCGGTGGAATTCGAAGCCGGAGCTGGCCAGGGCCGTGGTCGGCCAGTCCAGCACGGTGATGCGCGCCGGGCCGACGAACTGCGCCTTGCACAGCAGCGCCGGCGGGTTGCCTGCGGACGCCAGCCGCAGCGCGAAGCCGGCCTTGAATTGCGTGAGCGCGCCGGCGCTGTTGGCGCGGCCTGCCGTGCCCAGCGACGCCAGCGTTTCGGCGTTCCAGCAGCTCAGGTCGGTGGCGTGGCGCGAGGCGAACTCGATGCTGCTGGTGGTGGGCTCGACCTGCTGCTCGTTCAGCGCCACGAGCAGCCAGAACGGGCGCTCGGACAGTTGCGTGTCGTGCAGCGCGACGGGGGCCGGTGCCGTGGGGTCGGACAGCAGGGCCAAGGCCTGCGCGGGCGTCAGCGAGACTTGTGCGTCAGGCGCCTGCGCGACCCGGAACGCCAGGCTGCGCGCGCCAGGTGTGTCGCCGTACTGGTGCGTCCAGAACAGCAGGGCGATCGCACTGACGACGGCCAGCAACGCCGGCAGGCCATAGACGCCGATGGCGTACATCGCCCGGTCGAGCCCGGTGTTCAGCTGAAGAAGCCATCGCTTGCTGCCTTGCATGTTGTCGTCTGCGCTCCCGGTACCCCGAACTTGGATGCGGCCGACCCATCGATAGGCCACAAATTGAAACAAATTATGAGGGTATTCGGCGACAACTGCATCCAATCCTGGCGCTTGCGCAAGAAACTGGGCAGCCACGGGCATTTGTCACATGCCCGGGAGCCGGTCAACCGTGCATCTGTAGCATGCGCCGTACAGATGCCGACATGGCGGCCATCTCCGTGTGCTCCGGCTCACGCAGGTCGATGTCCACATGCCGGGTGCGGTACACAAAATCGAACAACGGGTGCCGCGCCCCGGCCCAGCGTTGCTCGGCGCCGGCTACTTCGAAACACATGATGCGGTGTGGCAGATTGCCGACATGCGCCAGTGGCACGTAGCCCAGCGCCGGGTCCACGTCCTTGAACATCAGCCGTTCGTACTGCCGGTCGATCGGCGTGCGGGCGGTGATGACCATCCAGTCGATGCCGTTCTGCTGGCAATACAGGAAGAATGCCTTGAACAGCACCGTCTTCACGGCGCGGCCCTGGAACTGCTCGGTCACGCCCAGGCGCGTGGCCTCGGCCAGCGTGCCGTGGCGCAGGTGCGGCGGCAGGGTGATGGACTGCTCCAGCGGCAGCGGCTCCAGCAGGTTGGTCTGGATGCGCATGGTGCCCAGCGCCGCGCCGTCCAGCTTGGACTCTGCGAGCAGCACGACGGCGCCGTCCATGGTGTCATGCGGCTCGGGCCGGCGCAGGGTCTCGGCGAAGGCCGGCACATGGCGTGCATAGGCGCTGTGCCGGATCTGCACGGCCTTGCGCAGGTCGGCCTCGGAGCGCACCAGGCGCACACTGAACGGCAGGCGCTCGGAGACCATCGGCGACGCCAGGGCGAACTGCATGTCCGCCCAGGACGGTGCAGTTTGCGGCCCGATGTGTTCATTCAACTTCACGGCATTCCTCCTCAGCCGGCCCGTGCTGCGACCACCGCACCACCTGAACCGCCCAAACATGTCAGTGAATGTAAATTTGTGTGCGCCGCCACCGAGGTCGCGCTTTGGATGAACCGTCTGTAGGTGTTTGGGAGACACGCCGGAGGCCAAAAGGGCGTGTGGCAAACTGCCGCCCCTTGCCCACTCAGCAGACCAGGATGCAGAAAATCTTTCGCCAGCTCGCCGCCGAAATCAAGATCCGCGAGGACCAGGTCAAGGCCGCGGTCGAGCTGCTCGACGGCGGCGCCACGGTGCCTTTCATCGCCCGCTACCGCAAGGAAGTGACGAACGGGCTGGACGACATCCAGCTGCGCGAACTGGAGGCCCGGCTGGCCTATCTGCGTGAACTGGAAGACCGGCGCGAGGCCGTCCTCAAGAGCATCGAGGAGCAGGGCAAGCTCACGCCGCAGCTGCGCGCCGCCATCGAGGCCGCGGCTTCCAAGCAGGAAGTCGAAGACCTCTACCTGCCGTACAAGATCAAGCGCCGCACCAAGGGCCAGATCGCCCGCGAGGCCGGCATCGAGCCACTGGCCGACCAGTTGTTCGCCAACCCCACGCTGGTGCCGGCCGATGCGGCTGCCGCCTTCGTCAAGACCGAGAAGGGCGAGAACGGCGACGACTTCACCACGGTGGCCGCCGTGCTGGACGGCGTGCGCGACATCCTCTCCGAGCGCTGGGCCGAAGACGCCGCGCTGGTGCAGGGCCTGCGCGCCTGGCTCTGGAACGAAGGCCTGCTGCAGAGCAAGCTGGCGAGCGGCAAGGACGAGAACAACGCCGACGTCGCCAAGTTCCGCGACTACTTCGATTACGACGAGCCCATCGGCCGCGTGCCTTCGCACCGCGCGCTGGCGGTGTTCCGTGGCCGCGCGCTGGACATCCTGGACGCCAAGCTGGTGCTGCCCGAGCCCGAGCTGCCCGCCAGTGCCAAGCCCGGCATGCCCGTGCCCAGCCTGGCCGAGGGCCGCATCGCGCTGCACCTGGGCTGGAGCCACCAGGGTCGCCCGAGCGACGACCTGCTGCGCAAGTGTGTGGCCTGGACCTGGCGCGTCAAGCTGTCGCTGTCGACCGAGCGCGACCTGTTCACGCGCTTGCGCGAAGACGCCGAGAAGGTCGCCATCAAGGTGTTTTCGGACAACCTGCGCGACCTGCTGCTGGCCGCACCCGCTGGCCCGCGCGTGGTCATGGGGCTGGACCCGGGCATCCGCACCGGCGTGAAGGTCGCCGTGGTCGACGCCACGGGCAAGCTAGTCGATACCGCGACGGTTTACCCGCACGAGCCGCGCCGCGACTGGGAAGGCGCGCTGCATACGCTGGCCCAGTTGTGCGCCAAACACGGCGTGAACCTGATCGCGATCGGCAACGGCACGGCCAGCCGCGAGACCGACAAGCTGGCGGCCGACCTGATGAAACGGTTGGAAAAGGCGCTGCCCCAGGGCCAGGCCCTGCAGCGCGTGGTGGTCAGCGAAGCCGGGGCCTCGGTGTATTCGGCCAGCGAGTTCGCCTCGCAGGAGATGCCCGACGTGGACGTGAGCCTGCGCGGCGCCGCCAGCATTGCGCGCCGTTTGCAGGACCCGCTGGCCGAGCTCGTGAAGATCGACCCGAAGTCCATCGGCGTGGGCCAGTACCAGCACGACGTGAACCAGGGCGACCTGGCGCGCACGCTGGAGGCGGTGGTCGAGGACTGCGTGAACGCGGTCGGCGTGGACCTGAACACGGCCAGCGTGCCGCTGCTGTCGCGCGTGTCGGGCCTGACGCCCAGCGTGGCCAAGGCGGTCGTGCGCTGGCGCGAGAGCCATGGCGCGTTTGCGAGCCGCCAGCAGTTGCTGGAGGTGACGGGCCTGGGCCCCAAGACCTTCGAGCAGAGCGCGGGCTTCCTGCGCATCCGCGGCGGGACCAACCCGCTGGACATGACCGGCGTGCACCCCGAGACTTATGCGGTGGTACAGACCATCCTCGCGCACACGGCCAAGCCCGTCCAGGAACTCATGGGCCGCGCCGAAATGCTCAAGACCCTGAAGCCCGAGCTGTTCGCGAATGCGCAGTTCGGCGTGATCACGGTCAAGGACATCCTGTCCGAGCTCGAGAAGCCCGGCCGCGACCCTCGGCCCGACTTCAAGGTCGCTCGCTTCAACGATGGCGTGGAAGACATCAAGGACCTCACCGAGGGCATGGTGCTGGAGGGCACGGTCAGCAACGTGGCCGCGTTCGGTGCCTTCGTCGATCTGGGCGTGCACCAGGACGGCCTGGTCCACGTGAGCCAGCTCTCGCACAAGTTCGTCGACGATGCGCGCGAGATCGTGAAGACCGGCGACATCGTCAAGGTCAAGGTGCTCGAGGTGGACGTGGCGCGCAAGCGCATCAGCCTGACGATGAAACTGGGCGAGGCGCCGGCGCGCCGCGATGGCCCGCGCGAGAACCGCTTCGAACATGCCGGCCAGGGCCAGCGTGCCGGCCGGCAGGGCGCTCGGCAGGAGGCCGCTGCACCTTCGGCCATGGCCTCTGCCTTCGCCAAGCTGCAGGCTGCCAGGCGCTGAGGGCAGGGCTTCGCGCGCGGCACCCGTGGACACCATGGAACTCGACGTCCTGCTGTCACGCGAGCCGCAGCTGCCCAGTCTGCCCAAGGTGGTGGCCCTGCTGCTGAGCGAACTGGCGCGGCCACAGCCGGACCTGCGCAAGCTCCAGCAGTTGTTCAGCGCCGACCCGGCCCTGGCCATGCGGCTGCTGCGCCTGGCCAACCAGGACGCTGGGCCTGACGGTGGCGGCGTGACCAGCATCGCGCAGGCCCTGGCCATGCTCGAGGCGGGCGCTCTGCGAGAGCCCGCCTCGGCGGCGGCTCGGGATGGTGCCAGCCGCCAGCTGCCGTTGACGCAGTTCTGGCGCTACAGCGTGCACGTGGCCAAGCTGTCGCGCGCACTGGCCGCCAGCGTGCGGCAGAACCAGGCCACGGCGTTCACGACCGGCCTGGTGCATGCGATCGGCGAGCTCCTTCTTTACGCCGGCGCATCGGAGGACATGGCGTCGCTGGACCTGATGTCCAGCCCGGTCGATCTGCGTCGCGCCAGGCTGGAGCAGCGCATGTTCGGCTACTGCTACGCCGACGTCGGCGCGGCACTGGCCCAGCAATGGCAGTTCCCGGCGCCGGTGGTCGATGCCTTGCGCCACCAGACGGCGCCATTCGACAACGAGGTCTACGAGCCGCTGGCCGGCGTCGTGCACCTGGCGACCTGGCGTGCGCGTGCGCACGAGGCCGGACTGAACGAGCGCGCGCTGGCCACAAGCTTTCCCGGTGAGGTCGGCCTGGCGCTGGGCCTGGACATCGACATGGTGCTGCAGCAAGACCCCATCGACTGGAGCGCCCGCGCCGAACCCCACCATCTCTTGTGATGCAGCCAGACCCCACAACCCTGCTGACACCGGCCATGCGCGGCGTCATCGACCGCATGGTGCGCGCCGGCCACCCGCCGCTGTACACGCTGGCACCGCCCATGGCGCGCAAAGCCTACGAGGCCGGCGCCGGCGTGCTGGAAATCCCGAGCCGCGCACTGGCGCGCACCGAAGACTTCACGCTGCCCGCACGCGACGGCTACGCCATTCCGGTGCGGCTGGTCGCGCCGGCATCGGCAGCGCCGCTCCCGGTCCTGGTCTACTTCCACGGCGGGGGCTTCACCATCGGCAGCATCGCCACGCACGACACGCTGTGCCGCGAGCTGGCGCATCTGGCAGGTTGCGCCGTGCTGTCGGTGGACTACCGGCTGGCACCGGAGCACCGGTTCCCGACCGCGCAGCACGATGCCTGGGATGCGCTGCAGGGCCTGGCCGAGCGGGCCGGCTCGCTGGGCCTGGACGCGACACGGCTCGCGGTCGGCGGCGACAGCGCGGGCGGCACCCTGGCGGCCGTGTGTGCGCTGCTGGCGCGCGAGGCGGGCCTGCCGCTCGCGCTGCAGCTGCTGTTCTACCCGGGTTGCACAGCGCACCAGGACACGCCGTCGCACCAACGCTTCGCCGAAGGCTTCGTGCTGGACGCGGCCAGCATCCGCTGGTTCTTCGACCAGGTGCAACCCGATGTGCTGGCACGGGCCGACTGGCGCTTCGCGCCGCTGAACGCAGACGAGGTGGACGGCGTGGCACCGGCCTGGATCGGCCTGGCCGAATGCGATCCGCTGGTGGACGAAGGCGTGCTGTACGCCGACAAGCTGCGCGCTGCCGGCGTGGCGGTCGATCTGGAGATCTACCGCGGCGTGGTGCACGAATTCATCAAGATGGGCCGCGCGATCCCGCAGGCGCGCACGGCCCATGCCGATGCGACGCGTGCCCTGGCGGCGGCGCTGCACATCCAAGGATCGACATGAAACGCCAGGACTTCCGCTTCTTTCACCGCCTGCGCGTGCGCTGGGCCGAGGTGGACATGCAAAAGATCGTGTTCAACGCCCATTACCTGGCGTACTTCGATGTCGCCGTTTCGGACTACTGGCGCGCGCTGGCCTTGCCGTACGAGGAAAGCTTCGCGCTGCTGGGCGGTGAGCTGTTCGTCAAGAAGGCTACCGTCGAGTACCACGGCTCGGCGCGCAACGACGACCAGCTCGACGTGGCACTCAAGTGCGAACATCTGGGCCGCTCGTCCATGCGCTTTGCCGGCGCGATCTTTCGTGGCGACACCTTGCTGATCACAGGCGAATTGGTCTACGTGTTTGCCGACCCTGTGCAGCAGACCTCCAAACCCATCCCCGATGCACTGCGCACGCTGCTGCAGGACTTCGAGGCCGGTGGCAGCGCCACGCGCATGCAGCTGGGCGCGTGGTCGGCGCTGCAGGCCGCTGCATCGCAGGTGCGCACCGAGGTGTTCGTGCAGGAGCAGGGGATCGCACGCGAAGACGAGTGGGACGAGGCCGATGCCACGGCCGTGCACGCCGTGCTGTTCAACCGGCTCGACCAACCGATTGCCACCGGCCGGCTGCTGCAGCACGCACCGGGCGTGGCCAAGATCGGCCGCATGGCCGTTCGGCGTGCCGTGCGCGGCTCACAGCACGGCGGCCAGATCCTGCAGGCCCTGGTGCAAGCCGCGGCCGCGCGCGGCGATGGCGAAGTGCTGCTGCATGCGCAGCGCAGTGCCGAGGGCTTTTACCGGCGCATGGGCTTTGCCGTGCGGGGCGAACCATTCGACGAGGTGGGCATCGCCCATGTCGAAATGGTGCTGCCGCTTCAGATGTCCTCGAGCAAGGGGTAGGGCAGGGCCAGCAGCGACAGGGCCGGGCCGATGGCGCTGCCGGCATGCAGGCCGCCTTCGGCCGCCGCGGCGATCTGCAGCGAGACGATGGCATCGACGCCACCGTCCGGATGCGCGGCGGCCTGCACCACGACGCCGCAAGGCTGCTCCGCATCGGCGGCCTGGAACACCTCCTGCCCGGCGGACAGGTCTGCGTCGGCATGCACAAGGTATGCGCGCCGCTTGAGCGTGCCGCGGAACTGGCTGCGTGCCACGATTTCCTGGCCCGGGTAGCAGCCCTTCTTGAAGCTCACGCCGCCAACCGATTCGTAGTTCAGCATCTGTGGCACCAGTGCCTCGAACAACGGCAGGCCGATCAGCGCCACACCGCTGCGCACCTCGGTCCACTGCCAGATCGCCTGCGAAAGCGCCGGGCCGGCCGGCGGGGGAGCATCGGCCGGCAGGACCAGCAGCGCGCGGGCATGGCCGTCGGCGGGGTACAGGCTGACCGCGTAGCCTCCATCGCGCTCGTGTCGATGCCATGGTGCCGGCGGCGCAGACTGCCCCTGCAAGGCCGCATCGCCGATGAGGCCCAGCAGCTGGAATTGCGCCGTGGCGTCACGCAGCTTGGCCTTGGCCCGCAGCACGAACATCGACAAGCGCTTGAGCGTCTGCGCGAGCAGGTCGCGTTCGCAAACCAGCAACACCTGGTCAGCCGACCAGCGCAAACCGATGAAGCTCGCCTGCATGCGGCCCTTGGGCGAGCAGAAGGCCGCCAGGCGGGCCTGGTCGGGCGCCATCAGCACGAAGTCCTGCGTCAGCTGCCCATGCAGGAATTGCGCTGCCTCCTCGCCCTGCACGGCGATGACGCCGAGATGCGCCAGCGGGGCGATGCCATTGAGTGTGGGTTCCATGTGCTGAATTATCATGGCCGGCTGTTTGTCTTCCGGGTTGTAGGGCTGTGCGTCGTTGGCTGATAGTGTTGGTGTTGGCAGCCTGCGGCGGTGCGGCCGCCGCATGGTGGTGGCTGGACCAACCGCTCGCCCTGGCAGCATCGCCGGCGGACGTGACGATCGCGCCTGGCACCAGTGCCCGCGGAGTCGCGCGTGCGGTCGAACAGGCTGGCGTTCGCGCGCCGGACTGGGCCCTGTTTTGGTGGTTCAGGCTGTCCGGCGACTCTCGCCAGATCAAGGCCGGCAGCTACGAGTTCGCCGCCGGCACCACGCCGCGTTCGCTGCTGGACAAGCTGGTGCGCGGTGAACAGGCGCTGCGCAGCGTCACGCTCGTGGAAGGCTGGACCTTGCGCCAGGTGCGTGAAGCGCTCGCCAAAGCCGATCACCTCAAGCCCGACAGCCGCGCCATGAGCGCCTCCGCCCTCATGGCAGCGCTGGGGCGCCCGGGGGTTGCGGGCGAGGGCCGCTTCTTTCCGGACACCTATGCCTACCCCAAGGGCAGCAGCGACCTCGTCGTGCTCAAGCAGGCCCTGCTCGCCATGGACAAGCAGCTCGACGCGGCCTGGGCGCAGCGGTTGCCCACCGTGGCGCTGCAGACACCCGAGCAGGCCCTGACGCTGGCCAGCATCGTCGAGAAGGAGACCGGTCGCGGCGACGACCGTGCGCAGATCTCCGGGGTGTTCCACAACCGCTTGCGCATCGGCATGCGGTTGCAGACCGACCCCACGGTGATCTACGGGCTCGGTGAAGCGTTCGACGGCAACCTGCGCCGGCGCGACCTGCAGGCCGACACGCCATTCAACACCTATACGCGCGCCGGCCTGCCGCCCACGCCGATCGCGATGCCGGGGCTGCAGTCGCTGCTGGCCGCAGTGCAGCCGGCGTCCACGCAGGCGCTGTACTTCGTCGCGCGTGGCGATGGCAGCAGCCATTTCAGTCCGACGCTGGACGAGCACAACCGCGCGGTCAACCGCTACCAGCGCGCACCCTGAGACACTGACGCCATGCAGCCACGCGGACTCTTCATCAGCTTCGAGGGCATCGACGGCGCCGGCAAGTCCAGCCACATCGCAGCGCTGGCCGATGCCTTCCGTGCACAGGGCCGCAGCGTCACGCAAACGCGCGAGCCTGGCGGCACGGCCATGGCCGAGCAACTGCGCGCACTGGTGCTGCACGAGGACATGGATGCGCTGACCGAGGCATTGCTGGTGTTCGCCGGGCGCCGCGACCATCTGCGCCGCGTGATCGAGCCGGCAATGGCGCGCGGCGAGGTCGTGCTGTGCGACCGCTTCACCGATGCGACCTTCGCCTACCAGGGCAGGGGGCGCGGCTTCGACGAGGAGGTGTTGCGCACGCTGGAGCGCTGGGTGCAGGCATCGCCCGCGCTGGCCGAAGACGCACTTCGCCAGCCGGACATGACGTTGTGGTTCGACCTGCCGCCCGCAGTGGCAGCCGAGCGGCTCGCCGCGACGCGCGCGCCCGACCGTTTCGAGTCGGAGCCAGCGGCATTCTTCGGCCGCGTCTCCGAGGGCTATGCCGCGCGTGCGGCCGAGCACCCGCAGCGCTTCGTGCGCATCGATGCCGAGCGCACGCGCCACCAGGTCTGGCAGCAGATCACGCAGGCCATGGTGCGCCGCGGCTGGCTGGCCATCATGGTCGCGGCGCAGGGTGGGCCGGCATGAAGCCCGCCCGGCCGCCCGACGAGACTCAGCACCGCAGCGCGCCACCAGCGAGCACGCCGGCCGTGGCGCCCTGGTTGCGCCAGCAGCGCACCGACTTGCTGGCCCAGCGCGGCCATGCCTGGTTGCTGCATGGGCCTTCGGGGCTGGGGCAATACGACCTGGCGCTGGAGCTCGTGCGGGCCTGGCTGTGCGAGCGGCCGGGCGAGCAGGGCGCTTGTGGAACCTGCGCAAGTTGCCATGCCATCGACGTGCGCACGCATGCCGACCTGTGCGTGCTGCTGCCCGAAACCAGCATGCTGGCCCTGGGCTGGCCGCTGGACGAAAAGGCACAGGCGGAGGTCGACGACAAGAAGCGCAAGCCCAGCCGCGAGATACGTGTGGAGGCCATGCGCGATGCCGTGGAGTTCGTGCAGCGCACGAGTGCGCGCGGCCGCGGCAAGGCCGTGCTGGTGTACCCGGCCGAGCGCATGAACCACATCAGCGCGAACGCGTTGCTCAAGACGCTGGAGGAGCCACCCGGCAACGTGCGTTTCGTGCTGGCCACGGGCGCTGCGCACCTGCTGTTGCCTACGATCCGCAGCCGCTGCATGGGCCATCCCATGGCCTGGCCCGCGCAGCACGAGGCGGCGGCCTGGCTTGCTACGCACGCAGGCATTGCCCAGGACGACATCGCCGTGCTGTTGGCCGCGGCCGGTGGCCGCCCCGATGAAGCACTGCGCATGGCACAGGCCGGCCGTACGGCGCGCAGCTGGTCTGCTTTGCCGGCCGCCATGGTGCGTGGCGACGTGACAGCCGTCAGCGACTGGTCGCCGGCCGACTTGATCGATGCGTTGCAAAAGCTCTGCCACGACTTGGTGACCGCGGGGAGCGGTGCCGCGCCACGCTTCTTCGCGGCGACCGATTTGGCCGGCACGGCTGGCATCGACGCTCTGCTGCGCTGGGGCCGCAAACTGCAGGACAGTGCCCGTATCGCAGAGCATCCGTTGAACGGCGGGCTCATGTTGGAGGCGCTTGTGGCTCAGGCGAAATCCACCCTAAACTCCCGCCCATGAGCAGCCCCCCGTCCTCCCCGAGGCCCAGCGTGATCCAGCTGGCGATCAAGGAAAAATCCGCCTTGTACGCCGCCTACATTCCGCTGTTCTCCGAAGGCGGAATGTTCATTCCGACTTCGCGCGAATACCAGTTGGGCGACGACGTCTATGTTCTGTTGTCATTGCCCGAGGATCCGCAGCGTTACCCGGTCGCCGGGCGTGTGGCCTGGGTCACGCCACCCCGGGCCGCCGGCAATCGCACGCAGGGTGTCGGCATCCAGTTTCCCAAGGACGAGAAGGCCCGGCAGCTCAAGGCCAAGATCGAAGAATTGCTGGGCCCCCATCTCGCGTCCGACCGGCCGACGCAGACCATCTGACGCGCCATAGTGCGCGCTCGACCGCGCAGCATCGCGGGCACTTTCCGATCCAAGCCCATGTTCACCGACTCGCATTGCCATCTCAGCGACTCCGATCTGCTCGCGCGCCTGCCGCAGATCCTCGAGGACATGGAGGCAGCCAAGGTGCACCGCGCCATGTGCATCTGCACGACGCTGGAAGAGTTCGACACGGTGCATGGCATCGCCATGGCCCATCCGCACATCTGGGCCACAGTGGGCGTGCATCCGGACAACGAGGACGTGCAAGAGCCCAGCCTGCATGACTTGGTGCATCGCTCGCGCCTTCCCAAGGTGCTGGCCATCGGCGAGACCGGCCTGGACTACTACCGCCTGGGCGATCGCGCGGTGGCCGACATGCACTGGCAGCGCGAGCGCTTTCGCACGCACATTCGCGCCGCACGGCAGGCGCGCAAGCCGCTGGTCATCCACACGCGCAGCGCTTCGGACGACACATTGGCGATCCTAAAAGAGGAGGGCGAGGAGGGCTCGCCAGGCGCGGCAGGTGGTGTCTTTCACTGCTTCACCGAGACCGAGGCGGTGGCCCGCGCCGCGCTGGACTTGGGTTTCTACATCTCTTTGTCTGGCATCCTGACCTTCAAGAACGCGCAGGACCTGCGCGACATTGCAGCATTCGTCCCGCTGGACCGTTTGCTGATTGAGACCGACAGCCCGTACCTTGCGCCGGTGCCGCACCGCGGCAAGACCAACAACCCATCCTATGTGCCGTTCGTGGCGCAACAGGTAGCGGCCGTGCGGCACGTGGCGGTAGAGGTTGTGGCCCGACAGACCGACGCCAATTTCGACATCTTGTTTCACCCCTCGACGCCATGAAAGTTCAACGCCGCTCGTTCTGTCTGTCGCTCGCGCTATGGACTGCCGTCACTGCGCACGCCGGGTCCTATGAGGACTTTTTTGCCGCCATCAAGCAGGACGATGCCTCCGGGCTCACAGCATTGTTGCGGCGAGGCTTCGATCCCAACACGCGTGCGCCAGATGGCCAGCATGGCTTGTACCTGGCCATCCGCGAGCCCTCGCCACGCGCGTTCCAGGTGCTCGTCGACTGGCCGAAGACAGAGGTCGAGTCATTGAACGACGCCGGCGAAAGCCCGTTGATGATGGCCGCATTGGGTGGGCGGCTGGATTGGTGCCGGAAGTTAATCGCCCGCGGCGCCGCCGTCAACAAAACCGGCTGGGCGCCACTGCATTACGCGGCGACCAAAGGGCATCTCGACGTAATGCGCCTGCTGCTCGAGGAGCACGCCTTTATCGACGCGGAGTCGCCGAACCGGACGACTCCCTTGATGATGGCCGCGCGCTATGGCAGCCTGGATGCGGTCAAGTTGCTGCTCGACGAGGGCGCCGATTTGATGATGAAGAACGATCAGAAGATGACGGCCATCGATTTTGCGAATTCGGTCCAGCGTGCGGATGTGGCCGAGCTGATCGGCAAAACAGTCCGGCAGCGCCAACCCCGCGGCAAGTGGTGAGACGGAGCCAGGTGTGTCAAGAAGCTACATTTTTCCAATGCAGTGTGAATCGTTATCAATTTGTGCTCGCCCAATTTATTGACATGGTCGTATAGTCACGCGCGCCGAATTGCGCGCAAGATTTTTGGGGACAACATTGGAAGCGATCGACCATCACCTGCCAGCCGTCTACGCCGTCGTCCTGGTGGTGGTGTTGCCGGGGCTCCTTGCCCTGATGTTCAGGTATTTCGCCAAGCGCAAGCAACGCCTGGCGCGGGAGGCGATGCTGCGGGGCAACCGCCTGCATCGTAAGTGGCTGGAGCAGAGCAAGGAGATGCACGAGCCTTGATCGCCACGCTTAACCCGCGACGGGCCACGACGTCTATTTCATACGATGATTATTCTCTGATTCGAGATAATTAATCGGGAATTGGTTCGGTAGAGCCAGGTAATCCGATTAATGGCCTTTAACGGCCATGGCCTTCAAGCATTCTAACTCTTGCTGAATTTGGTTAATCCAATTCAGCGGAGTTTCGTATGTTGACGTTTACAGTCGTCGCCCCTAAGGGCGGCGTGGGCAAGACCACACTTTCGGCAAACATCGGTGGTCTGCTACGCGATTTCGGCTTTCGCGTTCTCTTGATTGATGCGGACGTCCAACCGTCCCTCTCGAAGTACTTCGACCTCGCGCAGGTAGCCCCCTACGGGCTGACGAAACTCGTGTCCGAAGGGTTTCTGACACCCGACTGCGTTTCGACGGTGCAACTGCCGTTCGGCGAAGCAGGGTTCAAGGGTGCACACCTTCTGAACCCGACGCCAGCCCTGGACATCGTGTTGTCAGACACGAGGGAGGGCAAGCTGCAGGACTGGCTGGCACAGCGGTTGGACCGCCTGGTCCGCATCTCGATGGCGCTGAACCAGGATGCCATCGCAACCCTGTACGACTTCGTCATCATCGATACCCAGGGCGCTCTTGGCCATCTGCAAGACGCTGCCGTCAACGCGGCCGACATCCTGATTTCCCCAGTCACGCCGGACGTTC
This sequence comes from Pseudorhodoferax sp. Leaf267, assembly GCF_001422405.1. Lineage (GTDB taxonomy): Bacteria > Pseudomonadota > Gammaproteobacteria > Burkholderiales > Burkholderiaceae_C > Pseudorhodoferax. The sequence goes on along the minus strand of NZ_LMMV01000021.1, from coordinate 213,112 downwards.
TGTCCGCGCGTGAGTTCATCGATGGGACAAGGCATCTGATCGCCAGGCACGAAGAGGCGGCCAACATGGGGTTCAAGGTGCCGGCCATGAAAGCCGTCATCAACCGCACCGAGAACACGCGTGACAGCCGCGAGATGTCCAGCCTCATTCGTGAGGCCTACCTGCATCTGCGTGGACGCGTCAGCACCGTCCAGACGGCAGTGCACAGCGCGGTAGCGTTCCGCAAAGCGGCGACCGCGAAAGTTCCTGTCCACTGGATCGACCCCCTGCGCGCGGCCGACGCCATGCACATGCTCTTGTGGGAGCTGGTGCCGTCCCTGCAGGGGCAATACGCCCCGAACCACCGAAATTTCGGTAACCCTGATGCCGTCCTCGACGGCTTCGGCCCCGACTCGCACGACCCGGACGGGCAGTGAGGGGGGCGCCATGCGTACCCCCGAGACCCTCACTGCCGCGCAGCGAGCTGCACGGCTGCGGGATCAGGCACCCGACGGTGATTCGGCCCCTACCTCATCCCCACACGAACCCCACCCCGTGACCCCAAAGCCCACCAGCCTGGACAAGGCGCGCGCCTCGCTCATGTCGCCGTTGTCCCAGCGCCCCAGCGCTTCCGCCAATCTGGACCCACGGGCCGAAATCGAGGGCTCGATCTCGCTGCTGTCGATCGACGACATCGAGTTCTACGACCACAACCCGCGCGTTGGCGACAACCCCAAGTACGCCGAGATTCGTGATTCGGTGATTGCTGACGGCATTACCAACATCCTGACCGTCACGCGACGCCCGGGTGGACTCAAGTACTTTCCATACGGTGGTGGCAACACCCGTCTCAAGGTCGCGAAGGAACTGCATGCGCAGGGCGACCCTCGGTTTGCGCAACTCCGCGTGGTGATCAAGGCGTGGAAAACCGAGTTCGACGTCATCGCCGCGCACCTCGTCGAGAACGAAAACCGTGGCGATACGAGCTTCTGGGAAAAAGCGCTCGGCGTTGCCACTTTCAAACGGGAGTACGAGCGCGAGTTCGCGGAACATTCTCTGATCGGCACCGAGTTGAACCGCGAGCTGGGCAAGCGGGGAATGAATTTCGGGGTCAAGATGATCCAGAACTTTCTGTTCTCGGTGGAATATCTATCGCCTGTGGGCCCCTGGTTGCGGACGCATGACGTCAACACCGTACTACGCCCCAAGCTGGCCGAGTTCCTCGACCTCACAGGGCGATTCGACAAGATCGAGGAGGCTGGCGATCTCGTTCGCAGCTACCTGGAACGCACGGCCAACGGACTGCGGAGCCTGATCGAGCGCAACGGTCTGCGCGATCCCTCCGAGCATGTCGCAGTCGAGCTGGACGCACAGCGGGTGGTCCAGGACATGGCACAGGCCCTGGCCGACCTGCTCGGCCTGGAACGCGAGCGCTTCGTGCTCCTGAGCGCTGCGCTGGCGTCCGATCCACGGCTGCAAGCGAAGGACCTGCAGGCTCTGAAAGCCCAGCGAACGGAAGCACCAACCGCAGCCCGCTCCCCAGCTTCGGGAGCGTTTCCTGGAACCTATCAGGTGTCACAGCCGGACACTGGGTCGCGCCATTCGACGATGGGCGGCGACTCGCCACCGTCGAGCCCCCCTGCGCAACGTTCCCTCGGCCCGATGGCCGGCGTGGTGGGAGGCACTGCGAGCGGCATGCCTGGCCCCTCAGAGACGTCCGATGGCTCGCCGCCGCATGCCGTGCACGGCGAGCCATCGGACGCCTTCCAGGACGGCGCCGACGGCACCGATGGCGAGTTCACATCGACCGACGTGCGCCGCAAGCGCCTACGCGATCAGATGGTCAGCACGATCACGCAGATCAACAGCTTCGTGCCGATCCACGACTTCATGAAGGGGATCGACGCCATGCCGTTTGGCTTCTTCGTCGACCTTCCCGACAGCCTGGCTGAGATCGACGGCCAGGATGTCTCGGTGCACGCAGAGGACCGCGGAATGCTGTGGCAATTCCTGGCCTCTGTGTCGGGTCAGCTCCACGAACTGCACTGGCAACAGGTGGCCGATGAACCCTACATGCAAGGCACGCGCTGGGCCGAAGTGCGCAGCCAGGGGGCAGCCCACTTTGTCCACACCGTCGCCCACGCGGTGTACGGGAACTGCCAGATGGCCGACCCCACACGCGGCATCTTCGAGTTGTACCTGCCGTCCGGTGCGCTGTGGACCTTGTTGAGCGACAGCCGTCTGGCGCAGTTGCTAGGGCGTGTCATCGAAATCCGGCGATTGCTGCAGCAGTTGGAGCCGGAAATGCACCACGAGCGCGGCATGCAGTTGCGCTTCTCACCCACCGACAGCGGGAGCCGCCCATGATCACAGTCTCCGTCAAGGACGACAGCTTCGTCAGTGCGGCTTTGCAGTACGTCGTCAAAGTGATCGACACCGAGGCCGGGCTGGACGGATTGCTGCTGCAGGGGTGTTCCGCAAGCCTGCTGGACGATCTACGGCAGCGCAAGGCGCGCGACTTGGTCGAAGTGGCGTCGCAAGTGCAGTCCGTGCAGATCTGGCTGTCTGAGCCCGAGATCAGGGGCGCACTGCACCGCTTGGACCGCAGGCGGGAAGACCAGGAACTGTTCGAGTATTTCATCCGCCACGGGGCCAGCCTCAAGATGATCTGCGACCTTTGGAAGCGGACGCACGAGGAAGTGGCGCTGACGCGCAAGTCCCTGCTGCCCGACGCCGGCACCGGTGCGGGACGGACGCCCTTGCCCAAGGACCAGGCCGTGCGCGAGGCCATCCATGTGGCCTGGGACGAGATTCTCAAAGCCGACCCTGGCGCCCAGAAACGCCAGTGCGTGCATGCGCTGCATCAGCGGTTCCCTGACTACACGATCAGCACGCTGATGTCCACGCTCGGGGAGTTCGAGCAGCCTGACCGGCCTCGATCGAGGCGCGACGTCGCACAGGGGGAGATCGACGCTCTGAAATCCCGGTCCGGGCCCTTCCGGTTTGCGTCCTGATGGGACCACGTATGGAGCGAGCCATCATCAAGTCGGGCAGTCAGGTACGTGCGTTCCTGCCCCGGGCAACAGAACCGCAGGGCAGCGATCCGCAGCAGGACGATGGCCTGCAGGAAGAAGCCCGGTTCCTTCACTGGTTCGGTCAGGAAACGATCGCGTTCAACCGTGGCTATGTCGAGATCACCGGCAACGTGGTCACCGCGCTTTGGCTGTCCTACGTGCTGGAGAGGATGCCCCAGCAGGTACGGGCTGGCCGAGCCAGCCTGACGGACGAGCGCTACAGCTTCACGATGACGGGCAGCGAGTGCGAGGAGGCGACCGGAATCACCCGTGCACAGCAGGCCAGCAGCCGTCGCCACCTGGTAGAGCTGGGATTGCTGGAGGTCGCCGCCACGCGCGGCAAGGTCGTCACGTACGTCGTGCACCTGGACCGCCTGCGTGAACGCATGAACGAGCATTCGCAGCCGCTACTGGCTGCCTTGCGTCAGGCGCGTCTCAACCCCGCGGCCCTGCCTGTCGCTCTGCGCGGACGGTGACGAGCATGCACGGCGCGATGTCCCAGCCATCACGATCCACGTGGGACTCGGCCGCCGAAGCCGACGGCCCGGTGCCCGAGACGGCCTCCAGGACGTCGCTGGCGGCAGACAACGAACAGGTGCTGCAGCATCTCAACGCCCGTGGATTTGTGCCGTTCCATCCGGCGCTGGCCCAGCACCTCGGTCACAAGGCAGCCTTGTTCCTGGGCCTGTGCCTGTACTGGACACGGCACAGCGCACGCCACAACCCACACCGACAAGGTTGGATCCACCTGTCAGCCGTGGAGATCCTGGATGCCACGACGCTCACACGACGCGAGCAGGACACCGTGCGCGCCATGCTGGCCTCCACTGGCCTCTTGGAACAACAGTTGGCGGGCAGGCCCGCCAAGATGCATTTCAGGCTGAATCTGCGGCTGCTGGCCAACCGGCTGGAGATCATCGACGCGGCCACCGCGACGGTGGAGACGGCCTGGGCTTGGTTCGAGAAGAGCGTGAGCTTTTACCGTCCGCTGGGCGACCTGGCTGGCAGCGCTGCGGGCGGGTTGTACCTCTCGTTTGCTCTGCGCCAACAGCGCAAGGCGTTGCTGGCTGGGCATCTGGCCGAGTTCGTGCAGTTGCAGCCGGAGGAGATCGAGCGCACGCTGTGTCTCTCTCCGAAGGTGCAGCGCACCGTGCGCGATCGTCTGCGTCGACTGGGATTGTTGATCGCTCCTCCCACTGCGGCGATGCAGGCCCGCATCAACATCCAGGCCATCCTGGCCTGCGTGCGAGGCCAAGGGATTGCGGTACTTCCGACGGCAACACCTGCGACTGTGCAGCGGGCCGTCGTCGGTGCGCGGCGCGCGCCGTCCGAGCGGCGTGCGGCGTCCGTACCCACACGGTCCACGCTCCTGATCGACCAGCCGGACCTCCTGATGTCGGCTGGCAAGGACCAACCGGCCGGATCTGGCACGAGGTACGACCGGAGCATGCAGTTGTTGAGGGTGGTCGCGGGTGCTCGTCTCGCCGTCCCAGATCCACCTTCGGCTCAGGGGCAGGTTGCGGATTTCCAGCAACTTCACGATCTGGCGGAATCTCCCGTTACTGGCGAAGCAACGGCGACTGTGCCCAGCAACGCCAGTGCCCAAAGCGCCAAACTGGTCGACGGCCCGGTTGCCCAAACCGCCAAACTTGAATCCTTTTCCAGTGCCCAAACCGCCAAACTAGAACGGGCTGGAAGTGCCCAAAGCGCCAAACTTGAGGTGCCCAAAGCGCCAATCTATATACAAACTGAATTTACAAACACAACAACGACAAACAGGCGCGCGATCGATCCGCAGCGCGATCGGTCAGCAGCTTGTCGTCGTCGTGATGTGGAGATATCAGCCAATGCCGTTGGCGACGCCGTCGCATCGATCCAGCCGGAGGTCGACGATCCAGATGGCATGGCCAGCTTGATCTACCCCGGCGCACTTGCACCGACGGTTCTGCCCGGACTGCGCGATGCGCTGCGACAAGCCCCGGCCGCCCAACGCCAGCAGCTGCTGGACGAGTTGCACGGCCAGTTGCAAAACCCCGTCAAGACGATTCACAACCCCGTCGGCTGGATGCTGGGGTTGATCCGCAAGTGCCGCGAAGGCGCGGTGTTGGCGCTCGCCGAGCAGGTGGCACGGGATCGTGATCGCCGGACAGCGGTGCAGCAGCAGGTGCAGGCCGCGATGCCGACGCACGACACCCAGGTAGCCAACCCGCAAGCACGAGAGGAAGCGCGGGCGCGCTTGCTCGCTTTGCGTCAAGAACTTATTCGGAAAGGAGCGCGCTCATGACGACAAGAACTCAGGACATGGGACAAAACGACCCACCTGGCACGGCGTGCCTTGTGGATCAAAACGAGCCACGTGGTATGCCATACCGTGTGGATCAAAACGAGCCACGCCGCGTAGCCGGTGCTATTCAGGGAGCGTGGGCATGAACGGCTCCGACCTCTTTGTCCATCTCGTCCTGCGACTGCGGCACTACCCGAATGCTGCAGTGTTATGGGTTCTGTTGAAGGAGCGGGCAGACATCAAGGAGTTCAAGACGACGTCGATGCTGCTGTCGTATATCCAACTGTCCGGGACCATAGATCGAAACGCAGCGAAGCGGGCCATCAAGAGCCTGGAGGCGTTGGGCCTGATCAACGTCCGCATGCATAGCAAGACCGCCACACAGGTCACCGTCAACCGCGAGGCTGTCCTCGATCTGCTGGATTCGGAGCTGGAAGAACGGCTGCCGGGTCTGAGCAAGAAGGTGTTCCCGTTCCTCGAAGCGTGGACCCTGGACCAGCAGCGCAGGACTGCGGCGCGCGTGTCGGGTGGCATGGCAGCCAATGCCCGCGGCCCGGCCGACGAACAAGCCGACAACGAGTCGGACGACGACGCCAGCCCTGCTGGCATGCCCCCCCGGCGTTCTCGCCACTGAGCACCGACAACGGCGCCCAAATCCCTCTTCAACAGGAGATTCCCATGGCTACCGCATCCGCATCTGCCAAGAAGTCAGTTCCCAAGTCCGCCATCAAGCTGACGTCGCCGGTTCCAGTGGCGATCCCGGTCCCGCCTGCGCTTCTCGGCGAGCCCAAGCCGCCTGCGTTCCTGACCGAGCCGGGCTCGCCGTTCGCAGACGGCTACTCCATCGCCAAGGAACGGGAGTTCCTGGCACCTCACATCGCGGAGGGTTTGGAAGAAAAAGCCTTCGGTGCGATGTATGACCGGTACATCGAGTTGATGGACCGTGAGGACCGGCTGGAGACGATGAAGCGGGAGTACGAGCAGAAGATGGGGGCCGATCACGAAACGTCGCGTGATGAGGCCATCGGCATGCGGCAGATCGGGCGCCTGGTCGATGACGAAGTGGACCAGATGCAGGTCCACACGTTGGAGGCGTACCGGCTGTTCCTGGGTCGTCGGCGCGAGCCTGGTACGGAGGCGGCGCCGATCATCGGCGGCAAGAAGATGGGTGCCGTGCTCCGCTCGCTATGGCTTCTGACCGGGCGCGACAACCCCTACGCCGATTGGGCGCTGGTGCGGCATGAGCATGCGATGAAGGAAGTTCATGCGCTGCTGCGCAAGGAGGTCGAAAGCGCCAAGAAGGTGCTGGATGACTACAAGCAGCGCGGCATGAGCTTGTCGATCCTGCGGTCGGAGCAGCCCATGCTGCTGAATCTGGGCTTTCGGTCGCCCTACGGCTACGGCGTGGTGCAGTTGGTCAGCGAGTACGACTGGTTCATTCGGCTGATGAAGACGCTGGAGCGCAAGTCGCTGCGGACCGACGATGCCGTACGCCACTCGATCAACGATGTGAACCGGATGATTCGCAGGATCTGGTACGACACCGCACGCTTTGATCGCTGGCTCAGCCGGGATGAAGTGACGTCCTTGTGCCGCAGCGATTTCGCCGAGGGCGTGACCGAGGATGGCGCAAAGCGTGCCCAGTTCGCGCTGGAGGTGTTCGGTGCGGTGCCGAGCGATGTGTTCGGATGCGTCATCAAGCCGACGCACTCGCGTCGGCATCTGCGCGAATCGCCCGAGGAGCGCAAGTTCCTGGCGCACATGCGGCTGCAACTGGCCAAGGCTGAGACGGGCGAGCCGGATGCTGCGGCAGATGGTGGCGGCGCCGCAGGCGCGGCCTGATCGTGGTCATGGAGCTGGAGCAGTGCGGACCATGCAGGACGCTGGAACAACCGTGATGGAAAGGCAGGTTGTGAAAGGGCAACCGCCCCGTGTCAACGTGAAGCAATGGGCAATCGAGTCCGTGGCGCAACCCGCGTGTCAAGAACGAGTTGACACAAAGGCCTTTACGGGTAGGGGCAGCTTGCATGAGCTGCGCCACTATGTTGACAAGCTCCAGCGTGTCGAACGGGATATGGGTGAGCTGAGCAAGCTGTCCAAGACTTGTGGCCTGGACATCTACGTGATGGTGCACCGCCGGGCCAAGACGGGCTATGTGTTCCTGCGCTGGCGTGAGGTGGGTGGCGCAAAGCGGCACTTGTCCTGGAACGTGATCGAGGAGCGGACCGCCGGTCTTCATGACCAGCTCCGGGTGTGGGTCCGGCAGGCGACACAGCGGGCGCAGCAGCTCAACGAGCGGCATTTGAGCGCACGTGAGGCGCTGATGCGCTTGCGCCGTGAAATCGACTCCACAGAGCGACACGTCTTCTTGCGCGGAGTGCGACATGGCGGCCGATGACGTTTGCACCTTGCCTTTCTGGTTCGTCGATTGCTGCGATGGATCTGGAGCATCCTTTATTCCAAGGAATGGGTCATGAGTGTCGACTTGTGGATCGTGGCAGTTTCGGTTGCGCCGTTTCTGTCCTTGATGGTGCTTTTGCTACTCCGCGAGACACCGCTCTATGCGTTGTGGAGGCGCCGGCCGGCATGGAGCTGGCGGTTGTCTAAACTACCTGCCGTCGTGCGTCAACAGCTTCTGAATCGAGGCCGCATGGTGACGAATGGGGATGTGATCGATGTGCTCGACGAGTACTTTCTCGATCAAGCCAATCAGCAGCGGCGGTTGCGGTCCCAGGATGCGGACCGGGTGGAGCAAGCGCGTGCTATGGCCCTGGCGGCTGCACATCGCCGCATCGCAAAGCGCCAGCGGCGGGCGATGGGCGTTATCAGAGGAGATCGATATGAAAGCTGTGCTGTTGATGGCGTTCGAAGCACGCGTGGTGCTCGGCAATGCTGCGAGGAATCGGCTCCAGGCCGTGCCTTGCAACTCGTGCACGTGCGGAGGTCATGATGACTAATCGTGGATTTTTTGCCTGGATTGTTAGTTTTTTTGCAGTAATGGTCGCGGGCGTGTTGATGCCCGATGCTGTACCAGAGCAATTTGGAGAGCTGTACGTGCTTACCTGCGTTGCTTCCCATGTCGGGATCTTGGTGACATCCATCATTTACAACTACCGCCCCGCTTCGGCAAAGCGGCTCGCCTCGCTCCCCGATCCCATCCGCAATCGTCTGTGTTGGGCGGACGGACCGCTCAAAAACATCGACGTCACCGAAGCGATCCAGCAGTACCGGAGCAATCTGAGCAACGAACGGTGGGAGGAGCGGCAGGCCATTCGGCGAGCGAAGCAAGCTGCTGCCGATGGCGCGGTCTCTGCACGTCAGCGCGAAGCTCTGTCGCACCAGCAGGGATCAAAACGCTGATGTCATCCAACACATCATGGGCGCGTGGTGCCGTGCCCATGCTGATCTCAACCGCACCACGGAGAGTAACGATGCAGAACCTTTTCATCGGCAAAGGCAACCTAGCCAAGTCGCCCGTCGGGCAAAACATCAGGCGCAAGGATGGGACAGGCGACTTCTTCGTTGCCACCATGCGCGTGATGTTCGGCCGCTACAGCCGCACCGACGAAGGTGGCGTGGAGCAAGTCGGTGGCTTTTGGCGTGAGGTCGAGATCTACGGGCAGAAGGGCCAGGACATCTGCAAGCACTTGCGCAAGGGTGCGCGGGTGCTGGTTATCGGCGAGGAGCGTGAGTTCACCGCCACGGACGACGAAGGCAATGAGATCCAGGTCATCAAGGTGGTGGCCGAGGACGTGGCGCTGCAGCTGACGCGCATCGACTCGATCACCTTCTCGCCGGCGCGCGAGCGCCAAGAGCAACAGGAAGAGGAACCCGTCTGACCGGCGCCTTGGTCCACTAGTCAAAGCCGGACTGCCTTGTGACAACGAAGTACCGCCAGTACCAACAACGCAAGGAGATCGGAATGCACAACGTCGTGATCGGCACCCCTGCCGCACCGAGCGTGCCGAGGGATGCCACGAGAGAAGACGTGCTGGCCAAGCTGCTACAGCACGGGATGGAGACGCTGGAGAGCCTGTCCCGGATCACGGGATGGGGAGAGCGCGACACGCAACGTGCGCTGCTGTCGCTGATCGCCGAAGGACGCGCTGATTGCAAGAGCCGCAACGGGCGTCGGATGTATGCGGCCAAGTCACGGGCGGCCAGGGGAGACGTTCATGCTTGACAAGAGCGCGGCCGTCACCCGCCCGGCCCTTCGCTACCACGGCGGAAAGTTTCGGCTCGCCCCTTGGCTCATGCAGTTCTTTCCGCCGCACGGCTGCTATGTCGAGCCATACGGTGGTGCTGCTGGCGTGCTGCTGCGCAAGCCGCGCGCCTACGCCGAGGTGTACAACGACCTGGACGGCGACGTGGTGAACTTCTTCCGCGTGCTGCGCGACCCGCTGCAGCGTGCGGACTTGATCGAGGCCTGCCGGCTGACGCCTTACGCCCGCGAAGAATTCGAAGTCGCCTATGAGCCGACCGATGACCCCCTGGAGCGTGCGCGGCGGACCTGCGTACGCGCCGCCATGGGATTCGGCAGTGCCGGCGCGACCAAGGGCAGCACGGGCTTTCGGATCGACACGCGGCGCAAGTACGGCACGGCCCAGCACAACTGGGCCGACTACCCCGACGCCCTGGCCAGCATCGGCGAGCGCCTGGCTGGTGTGCTGATCGAGAACCGCGACGCGATCGACGTCATGCAGTCGCACGACGGCCCCGACACGCTGCACTTCGTGGATCCGCCGTACACGCACGACACGCGGCACATGCGCAACAAGGGCGGCTATCGGCACGAGCTGGACATCGATGGCCACAGCCGCCTGATCGACGCCGTCCGCGCCGTCGACGGCATGGTGGTGCTCTGCGGCTATGACAACCCTTTGTACCGCAGACTGCTGGCTGAGTGGCAGGTGCACACGACCACGGCGCGCATCTCGGGCGGCCGCGGCACTTCCCTGCGCACCGAGGGCGTCTGGATCAACCAGGCCTGCGCAGCACGGCTCGATGACACGCGCGGCGACCTGTTTACAGAGGCTCGCCACAGATGGGAATCAATGAACATGGTGTCCCTGTGATCGCAATCCGCGACACGCTGTGAGACCAGCGGGATGAGCTTCGAAGACATCAATCCGGTTGCTCTCGCACCAGTGCGGCTTCGGCCGCCCGAGTTGCTGGTCAAAGCGGTGGCCGACGGACGGCGCGTTGGCCTGCAGTTGCTGCATATCCCGGGCGTGAAGAAGCCGCTGGCGGCGGCGGGTGGCTGGTGGTGCGCGCCGCGGCGCATGTCGGTTCTGCGCGCGCAAGGCGCGGACACGATCGTCTCTGCGCTCCGGTCCGTATACCACGGCCACCACGTGGACCTGGAAGAAGTGCCGGGCACCATCGCCGCTGCGCTGCGCGACCTGCAGGCCGATTACTTCAGCCAGTTGCTCGACGTGCAGATCTTCCCGCTGCGTGGAAGCGAGTTGTCGCGGGGACGCTATGCGGTGAGCTTTCTGTACGACGGTCCGTGTGTGGCTGCGATGCGTTCGCTCAATGGCCTGTTTCACACGCATGCCGCCGCCTGGCAAGTGCAAGCCGATCCGGAGCAGATCATCGAGCGTTTGCAGGGCGTTGCGGGTGTGAGTCGGGAGTTCGTGTTCGTGCACGAGCATCCCGTGCTGATCGAGCAGTTGTCATCGTCGTCTTCTGGCCATGTGCCGATCTCCGTGCCGGCCATGGCCCCGGAGCGCGGTGTGCAGCGCCCAGACGCGCCCGAAGATGGGACGGGGTACTTCTCCACCGAGTTGGACCGCGTAACCGATTTGGGCTTCGACTCCGATGCGCTCAACGGTCTCGTAGCCTCTGGCACTTTGCGGGACTACCAGGCCGTCGGCGTGCGCCATTTGCTGGGGCAGACGGGTAGTTGCCTGGGCGACGACATGGGCCTGGGCAAAAGCCGCCAGGTGGTGGTCAGCACCCGCATGATCGCGGGTTCGGGCCGCGTGCTGATCGTCTGCCCGGCCACACTGCGTATGAACTGGCTGCGCGAGATCCAGTTGGTCTACCCGCAGGCGGTCGTTGGCATTGTTGGTGAGGCCGCGCACGAGACGCTGCAGAGCTGCGAATGGGTGGTCGCCAACTACGAGCGGCTGGGCGGCCTGGTGCGTGATGTCGCCCTGGGCTTTGCCGTCATGGCGGTGGATGAGGCGCATTACCTGAAGGAGTACGACTCGGGCCGGACCCGGAACATGTTCCTGCTGGCCGCCCGCATTCCACGCCGCTACGTCGTGACCGGTACGCCCCTGCTCAGCCGCGAGGTCGAGATGCACACGCTGCTGCGCATGACGGGCCACGACCTGGGCAACCTGACGCTCAAGGAGTTCGCCAAGGAATACGCCGGCACCAGCGAGAAGCGCGCGCGCCTGGCCTCGGCCCTCAAAGGCTGGATGCTCCGGCGCAGCAAGGACGTGCTCACGGAGCTTGGCGAAAAGTCACGCCAGGTGGTCCACATTTCTCCGCCCGAAGGCCTGGGGGCCTACCAGGAAATTTGGAACGACACCAGCCTGCCGGCCATGTCGAAGATCGTGAAGCTGCGCCAGACACTTGAAGCCTTGAAGATCGGCTTCTTGGTGGAGATGGTCGAGGGCCTGTCGGCGGGCGACAAGCTGATCATCTTCTGTGAGTACATCCCGACCGTCGACGCGCTTAGCGAGGCGCTGCAGGCCATCGGCGTGCGTTGTGTGACCCTGGTGGGCAAGGACAGTCTGAAAGCCCGCCAGCGGGCGATTGATGCGTTCCAGCAGGACGATGGTGTCACGGTGTTCATCGGCACGACGTCCGCAGCTGGCGTTGGCATCACGCTGACGGCGGCCAACTACGTGGCATTCGCATCGTTGCCCTGGACGCCGGCTTTGATGCGTCAGGCAGAAGACCGTGCCTATCGCCTGGGACAGAGGCGCAACGTCGTCGTGAAGGTGCCTCTGGTTCCCAAGACGATCGATGCACAGGTGTGGGAAGTCCTGCAGAGCAAGCGGGAAACCGAGGTCGAGGTCGTGGAGGCAGTGAGGTCTTCGTTGCTGGAGCCACAGGCATGACGTATCGAATGGCGTACCGACTGACTGACCTTTGGATCGTGTCCGTCCGTTGGGCTACGTGCAGGATCAACTGGCGCACCGCGCTGCACCGCATTCGCTGCCGTCCCATCGCCTTGTTTGGCCGACGTGACAGCCACGTGGTCAAACGTGATTTCGAATGCTAGCTGTGAGGATTGGAAGATGGTCTTGATCGGATTGTTGATGGCCTTGACGGGAAGCTGCGGGTTCCTTATGAGCATAATTTTTTTCGACGTGTGGCAGCGTGCATCGGCCCTGCTGGTGGGCTCTTGCGTGCTGTTCATTGGGGGTCTAGGCCTTGTGGATTTCTTGGTTGGTTGAGTGCCGTCAATCGCTCGAACAACCCGCTGATTTCTGCTAGATTTCGAACGTGACCGCTCCATGAGCACCACGCAGCCGCTCAGCTCTTGAAAGCGGCACGGCAAGCCTCCCAATGGCTTGTCTGGGGCATTTTTTCATCCACCCACCCGGGAACCTCTTCCCGGTCGGGTAGGTGGTTCCCATTTTTTTGGAGACCACCATGCAACAGTCCTCTTCCCCGAAGTCCCCAGCATTTAATCCGCGCAGCGTCGATGCGCGGCATTTGCATCAGCTGTTCGAGCGTGTCGACGACGTTGTCGTTGCCCGCCTCCTCGTTGATCGCTTCGAGTCCGATCTCGACTTGTGCAAGGCCTTCCCAGGCGCGCACCTGCGGGCGTTGGAGACGGTCAAGCGCTCGCACATCCGCTACGCCAAGGCGCGCCGCTACGGCGTGCTGGCCAGGACGTGCGGTGGCATTGCGATCGATCTGGTCGGCACTGTCGTGTCGGCCGCGCTGCGCATCGGCCGAGCTACGTCTGCTCACGTTCGCGCTGTGAGGCGCCGCGCGGCATACGTCAAGTCCGTTCGAAATGAAGCGAAGGTGATCTGCTTGCCCGACGCACGCAGATCTGCATCCAACGACGCAGAGCCCCGCATCCGCAGGGTGGCCTGAGCGTGTCGGCGAAGGCTGGCACTTTTCGTTCACCCTTTGGAGCGACGTATGAAAAACATCACTGATCCGCGGCACTACGACATCAACGCCAACTTCACGATCACGCTGCCGCGCGATGACCGCAGGGGCACGAAGGACGTGGTCCAGTGGCTCGAAAGCTGTCTGAACGCGCAGCCGGATGCGGAGGTGGAAATTACCCTGGCAACAGGCCGCCTGTGCTGGGCGGACTTTATTGATGCACCGATGTTCGGCCCAGAGGATCCCGACTATTCCGCGGCAGTGGAGCTGCTCAACAAGGTCGAGGCCTGGTTAACGCTGGATCGGAAGGCACTCATCTTTGCACTGATCCAGCAGAAATGTGAGATCGATCGACTACAACGCGCGCAGGCTACAACCGCTGCGCAGGCCGGCTAGGCCACCAGGGCGCCTGGGCCGAACGCAAGTTCGGCCCAGCGCATCCCTCAAGCAGCACGAGCTACTTTCACTACAGCGCTCCCGAAGGAGCGCTGCATTGAACGCAGCAACAACCAAGGAGAAAACCAATGCGAACTCACTCGATCCTCTTGCCCCTGCTGGCCGTGGTACTGGCCGGCTGCGCTGCAACGTCCGTCACGCCGCAGGGCGCCGCCGTCGAGCTGGTGAACGCTCGTCCCGCTGGTTGCAAGCCGCTCGGCGAGGTGATCGGCAAGCAGGGTAACGTGTTCAGTGGTGACTTCACCACGAACGAGAACCTCATGATGGGCGCGCGCAATGACATGCGCAATCGCGCAGCCGCGATGGGCGGCAATGTGGTCCACATGCAGGACACACTGAACAGCACGCACCCGTATAGCGCTGGTGCCGTCAGCACCACGATCGTCGGCAGCGTTTTCGCATGCGCACGTCGCTGACATGTTGACGAATGCGATCCGATGCAGGCATACTTCATCGCAATCGGTATCGCGCTTTGATGCTCTTTGGATGGTGGTGCTGAGAGGTTTCACCATCCACGCCCATACGGGAGCTATCCATGAGCGCACGTGAGCAGCAGTTCACCGGTCTTCGGCATGAAGGCCATCCACCGATCCCCTTCGACCCTTGCCTCCAGTCTGCGTTGGCGCGCGATGCGATTCTGCAGCGATGGGCTGTTCGAGTGATCGACCGGAGCAGCGGTCGTGAGCGCATCGATGACTACTTGGCCGCGACCGCCGACGACGCGGAGGTGGCCGCCCACCACGATGCGTTGGAGGCGAATCCACTCGGCGTTTACGCCGTCCGGTCCTTGTGTATCACGGCACGACGCGCGCTGTGGGACGTCCGCCTGCATGGGCGTGCGCAACTGCGCGAGGCCCTGCCGGCTGACAAACCCCTGTTGGTGGGCCGCGTTGTGGCCATCACCATGGCCGAGGCGCGCGCGCGCGCTCTGGCTGTCTTCGCGCCCGGCGGCGCTGCGGCATCTGCGGAGTCGTGGCGCTATGTGCAGGCCGACGACCATTTTTCGGTCGTGCGTTGCTGAGGAGGGCGCCATGGACCATCCTGTTTTGACCGGACCCGTCGACTGGCGTGTCACGTTCCGTGACGCCGAGACGGACGAACGCATCTGCGTGAGGATGTCGGCCGATGGCTCGGACGCCGCCATCCGCGCAGCACTGCGCATGGTCGACCAAGGCGACGTGGGGCAGGGCCGCACGTGGCTGTGCTTCGACAGCTGCGAAACCCTGCCTGATCGGGGCTGGGCCGCCAGTAGCGGTCGCCTCGGCTACCTGCAGCGCGCGCTGCGGCGTCCCGACGCCGAACTGCACGGGCGCCGGGACGGCTACCTCGGTGTGGCGCGACAGGTGGCAGCCGACATCATCGACAGGGGGGTCTGACCATGGATCTGGACCGCGAACCGGCCGCTGATGAAGCGCTCGGCATGGCCTGGTGGAATGGCCTGACGGTAGTCGAGCGGGCGAACTGGCTGCAGCGCGCAGGCACGAGCGTTGTGGCCGAAGCCTGGGCGTTCTTCAAGCAGCAGCACGACGACACCGACGACGATGACCGCACATTGGATTCGTCGTTCTGGTTCGACGAGTTCACCATCCCGCAGTACGACTACCTCGTGGCGCGGGGCCGCATCACGCAAGAGGAGGCGGACCAATACCGAAAGCTGCGCGCCGACATGGGCCTGCCCATGGATTTCGGCGAGCTGAGGTCCCGGCCTGACCCGCAATTCGAGTGGATCTACCGGCTTGGAGGTCCCTCGCTCGGCGTCGGCTGCGATGTCGAGCTGGAAGGCCTGCACTGGTCGGCGTACGCCTACGGGGAGCACGGACTGCTGAGGTTCGTGACGACAGAGGTACCGGGTGGTTACCTGGCCCGCGAGGTGCATCGGCCTCATGACGGCCAGGGGGCAAGCTGGAGCGCAACGTACAAGGTGCCTGGTGCTGAGGGGGTGTACGCCCGGGCGAGCGGCAAGTCGGACAACTTCGCTGATGCGGTACGCGCGTCGACCGAGTTCGACTTCGAGCCGATCTTGCTGGGTGGGCTGCAGTTCTACCGCAGCGGCTGGAACACCCAGAGTTTGGTCGCAGCCTTCGACGGCCAAGAGTTGCAGATCTACCCCGGGACCACGGGCGACGCCCCAAGCTTCCGGTGGGAACGGTCACTGCCGGACAAGTCGTCGATGTACAGGTTAGCCAGCCTCTTCGGATCGACAACACTTCGCGGCCATGCATCGACCGCCGAAGCCGCAGCGAGTGATGCCATCGCTGCGATGAGCCGCGCAATGGCGCTGTGCGGTGAGATGGTCGGAAGCGAACCCTTCGTGGCTGGGCTGCAGGCTGGCAAGGCTTCGGTCCGCGCGGACCTGGCGGCGTTCCTTCTCGAACGCGCCTAAGAAATCATCCGGAAGGGTCGCGGCTCGCAGCATCTGGGACCGTTTCCGACACGGCTGGGCATGACGGCGTTCGCGTCGCTGGGCCAGCACCGTGCTCGACCTGGCTTCACGCCCTCGAAACTCTTTGCATGGTGATGTCGGGAAGGGTTGTCTATCCGCTCCATCCAAGGAGGAACACCATGAGCGGCAAATCTCAATCCCCACCTGCAAGGGCCGGCTGGGCTGGCCCGGGTGCTGCCGGCGCGGCCGTCACGCCCGGCGCAGCTACAGCGTCGAAGTGCTGCAGCGCGATCGAGGCGCACGCGGCGCCGATCGCTTGCCACGTGGCCGGTCTGCCGGATGGCATCGACCGGCAGTCGCTTGCCCGCTTGACCGTTGACCTGAACCAGCCCGCCACCTGTGCCGGCTGCGGCTGCACTGACAGCCAGGCCTGCCCCGAGGGTTGCTTCTGGCTGGCGGTCGACCGCTCCGGCCGCAGCGGCATCTGCAGCGGCTGCCCCGACGCGCTCGACGGCTGGCTCAAGCGCTTTTGCATCCCAGTCGGAGGTGCAGCGTGAACCAGGTCGTCCAACACTTTCACGTCTGCGGTGGCTCCGGCAGCGGCGCGGCCGGCTTCAACGACGCCGATCCGAGCATCGGTCCGGTCAAGGGCACTATGCGGTGCATCGGTGGCGTCGACGTCGACCCGCGCGCCTGTCGCGACTTCAGGATGATGACCGGCGTGCCGCAGGCCTGCCTGGATCTCTTCACCGTGGGCATGTACCGCCGGTACTGGGGCCGCATGCCGCCGCTGGGATGGCGTGAGGCCACGCCGCAGGACTTCCGCGATGCGGCCCACGGCCTGTTCCCCGACATCGTCTTCACCTCGATGCCGTGCAAGGGCTTCTCCGGTCTCCTGAGCGCGCAGAAGTCCACCAGCGACCGCTACCGCGCCCTGAACGAGCTGGTGCCGCGCGGCATGATGCTGACGATGGAGGCTTTCGCCGACAATTTGCCCGGCCTGTTCATCTTCGAGAACGTCCCGCGGATCGCGAGCCGCGGCCGGCCGTTGCTCGACGAGGTCGACAAGCTCATGAACTACTACGGCTATGTCGGCGCCGAGACCGTGCACGATTGCGGCGAGCTGGGCGACGGCTTGGCCCAGAGCCGCCGCCGCATGCTCAAGGTGTTCCGGCACCGCAAGAAGGTACCGCCGTTCCTGTACGAGCCGCATAAGCGGCGCCTGCACGCCGTGGGCGACGTGCTGCGGCACATGCCGTTGCCGGGCGACGCCGCCGGCGGGCCGATGCACCGCATCCCGGCATTGCATTGGAAAACCTGGGTGAGGCTCGCATTCGTGGAAGCCGGCTCCGACTGGCGGTCGCTGAACAAGCTGGCCATCGAGGACGGCAAGCTGCGCGACTACCTGGTGGTCCCTGAGGGCACCAACTGGCACCCCAATGTCATGGGCGTGCATCGCTGGGAAGAGACGATCGGGACGGTGACAGCGCAGTCCCGACCGACCAATGGCGCGTTCTCCGTTGCAGATGTGCGCTTCACTCAGTCCGCGCACTGGCAAGATGGCCAGGCGCTTGGTGTGCGCCGCTGGACCGAGCACACGGGCACGGTCGCTGGCCAGACCGGCCCGCTCCAAGGCGCTTACAGCGTCGCCGATGTGCGCCACAACGGTCCTGCGAAGCACTCGAATCAATTCCGCGTAGTGCAGTGGGAGAAGGCCGCGCAAGCCGTGACCAGCGCCCATGGCAGCGGGCAGTCGGTGGCGGATCCTCGGCCAGTCCGCCCTAATCGGCTGTTCTCGAAGTACCCGGTGACCTCCTGGGTGAGCCCGACCGGCACGGTGATCGGCGGCGACGACATGGGCGCCTATGCCGTGGCCGATGTGCGCCGGGACGGCCCAGCGTTCGCGAAGTACGCTGTCACCGCGTTTGCCGAACCGACAGGCACCGTCATCGCTGGCAGCACGACGGGGCAGGGCGCCTTCGCGGTAGCCGACGTCCGCACCGGGATGCAGCGCTCCAAAGGCGACCACTACCTCACAGGTGGGCACTACGGCGTGATGCGGTGGAAAGACAGCAGTGGGGCCGTCAGTGCCTCTGCCTGCCACGATAACGGGCCCTGGAGCGTCGCGGACCCGCGCAGTGAGGGGCAGGCCGCCCAATCCGTTGAAGCGCTTCCTGAGCCCAACGAGAAACTGGTCTGCAGAATCATGTCGTTGGACGGAACGTGGCACAGGCCATTCACGACGCTCGAACTGGCATCGCTCCAGAGCCTGGTCGATCCCGAAGAGTGGTTCGCGCCTGGTGGACCTGGTCACCAAGGCCGTCACTTCGTGCTCGATGGGCAAAGCGACCAGCGCTGGCGTGAGGCCATCGGCAACGCGGTGCCACGCAAAGCTGCGAAGGCGATCGGAACAGTGATGGGTCAGACGATCCTGCTGGCCCGCAACGGCGAAACGTTCGTGCTGGGCAGCACGCCGATCTGGGTGCGGCCGCTGGCAGTCGCGGTCAGCGTCGCCCAGGAAGGAGGTCTTGCGTGAACGCCCAAACTACCTCTGCACACACAGAGCAGCCTTTGCCGGTCGGCGCAGCAGAAAATATCAACTGCCTTGGAGAACATCATGTCTAGTCGTCATACGAACAACACGTCAGCACTCGCAATATTGTTGGGAATTTTTGTCGGAGGCCCATTCTTCGCAGGATTCGTCGCATTGGTGCTCCATTCGATCTCCGTCGGCTTGTCGGCCATGGTTGGGGCGCTCCCCGTGTGGGCGATGATCGTGGCGCTTGGCTGCGCCGCTGTTGCAAGCTTTCGAGCCTGGAAGCATGGAGACTTGCGGCGACTGAAGCAGCATGGGGTCTTCCTGTTGTGCTTGCCGTTTGTTTGGGGTGGGGGCTCCATGTTCCTGTCCGCTACACCCGGCAATACCGAGCACATCACGCAGAATTTGGAGACGATCTGGCTCGCATTTCCGTCGATGATGGGGTGGGTGACCGTGGTCTTGTGCGTAGGGTTTGCCATCTGCCCGCCAGACATACCGGACAGCACTGCAGGGGCCAAGCGGGCCGAGGAGTTGTGATGTTGTTTTTGTTCGCGGTGTTGCTGATCCTGCTGAGTACGTTTTTGCTGCGGTCGGACCGCGATGACAAACCCTGGCAGTTCAATCTCTCGCTCGTCGCATTCCACGCTCTGCTGGCTTGGACCATCGCAAGACTGGTCAACATCGTGCCGGTCCCGTTCGAAGCTGAGGACGGCGGAGGTGCTGTGGTGCTGGTGCTCGTCACGGGCATGTCCGCCGTCGCACTCTGCATCTGGGGCCTCGCCCTGTCCCGCCTGCCGGCCTGGCGGCACCTGGGGGCCGGCCTGGCCGGCGTGGTAGGCGGCCTCGCGCTTAGCGCAATGGCGGCCGACCACTGGTGGTTCTTCCGGGACGGTGCCGAGACCGGCTGGACCTCACCGGTGGCCGTTGGCGCGACCGACGTGCCTTGCCAGATGGCTTTGGTGCGGATCGAGGAGTCCGATGTCGAGTACCGGTGCGCGGGCGCGGTGGTGTTCAACGCACTCGGCGAGCAACCGTTCGTTCCCTGGCCAGGGTACGAGACTGGGCGCAGCGTTGATCTCAAGTTCGCCCTCAAGAGCCTCCACGACCGCACAGTCAAGATCGGCAATTGACGGCTGTCGCTTTCAAGTGATGTGAGGAACGAACCGTGACGTTAGATTGGATCTGGTGCGGACTTTCACTACTGATTGCGATCGCGGTGTGGGCGCGAGCGGTCTATGTCAAGAAGGTCCTGGTATTTGTCGCGGCGTTATTCGTCTTGTTACTGTCGATCCTTATGTCGCCGGAGCCGACGATCACCTACAGCGTTGCATATTATTTGGATCACCCAATTGATCGCACCGTAATGCTCAATCGTTGCAATGATCGGCTTTCTGGCGTTCCAGACTGCATCAACGCGACTGAGGCACATGTGCTCTCCCTTGGCGGTTGGGGAGAAGCTCGGTCGAACTCAACGACCCGGGCGAAGAACTGATCATTGAGAGCACACCAGAACCACCAGCTCCTGAGGGGCGGTCCTAGCCAAACACCCGCTCGATCGCATCGCGTCGACGCCGTTGCTGTGCGCGATAGTAGATCGCAGTGGTCCGAGGGTCGGCTTGACCAAGGTTGGCCTGCAGCACGTCGATTGGGACGGCCGCTTCGGCCGCCCGTGTCGCGTGCGTGTGCCGCAGCCAATGGGCCGTGGCGCGGGCTGCGTGGGCACGCTGTGCCTCGGTCAGCGCCGACGAAGCAAGTGCCGTCACAACGAATCGCCGGAAGACTGCCTGCAGCGTGGAGTAAGTGATGCCACCGCGCGCTGCGTGTTCGGCCCGCGCCAGCGCGGCGGGGTCGATCTGGTCATCAGGCGGATCGAATGCAAGTGTGAGGTTGTCGCCTGGCAACCTCGGCTCGGTCAAGCCAGCCAGGAGCGGCGTCCTGCCATGCGCAGCACCCAGTTCCAGGCCACGTGCCCTGAAATACCGCTCGGTCGCCTTGAGGGCTGCCAGGGGCACCGGCACCGAGCGATTTTTGCCTCCCTTGCCGTGTACATGCAGCCAGGTGCCGTCGTCTTGCTCGTAGAGGTCCGAGCACCTTGCCCCTAGCAGTTCGGCCGAGCGCAGCCCGGTCGCCTGCACGAAGCACAGGAGCCACTGCATCCGCTGGCCAGCAGGCCCGGCCAAGCCGTCAGCGTGCGCGACCAAAGCGGCCCAGGCCTCGACGGAAAACGCGCGTGACGCTTCTTGTGGAATCGCAGCGGGATCGTCCCTCAGCCTTCGGTTCACCGACAGCCAAGCGTTGCGCGACACACGGCTGTCGGCGGTCATCCAGGCGAAGAACGACTCCAGGACCGTCAGGGTGAAGCGCTGGCTGGTGACCGAGGGTTGCCCAGCGAAGGGCGCCCAATCGGCCGAGGCCCGCACAGCACGCTGCCGACTGATCCAATCGCGCGGCACCGCTGCCAGAAAGGCGATGAAGGCTGCGCAGTCATCTGCCGTCGTCGTCACCAGGTCACGCTCGCGCTCGACGCGCAGCCACACGACGAATCGTTCAGCCTCGCGGCGGTAGGCCCGCGCGGTGGCGGGTGATTGCGTACGGTGCCGAATCCAGGTACCGATGGTTTCGGCCGCGTCGGATGGCAGTACGGCCAGGTCCTGCCAGGAATGGCTCGTCGCGGCCCCAGCCGACCCTGCAGGCGCACTGCGCACGATGGAGGACGGTCCCATCAGGGCATGCAGGTCCTCGGCCAGGCGGGCCGCCTTGGTCGGCCCGAATGCTGGGATCTTGCGCCACCAGCGACCGCGCAGCGCGATCTCCTCGCGCAGCTGTCCCAGAGTGGTGAAGCCGGCGGCATCGAGGCGCGTGGCCAGGTCCATCGAGAACCAGCCACCGACCGGGTCCGAAGGTCGCGGTGCCTCGGTCGTGAAGGCGGCCAGCCTGTCCAGCAGCGCCATGCGTGCCTGGCGCAACCTTTCGAGCTGGGCGATCTTGCGCCGGTGGCCGGGCGACTTGTCCAGCGCAAAGGCTTCGGCGTACAGCACCTCAAGCTCTGCTGCTGGCCAGTCCTCCAGCCCGCCGTCAGCGGCCCAGTCATCGATCGACGGCGGCTCAGGCATGCCAGCCGCCGTTCCATTGGGTGCCGGTTGCGCCGTGAGGTCCAGACGCAGCAGCCGCGACCTTGGTCCAAGCCCGGCCCGTCGGGCGATCATGATGGCGGACTGTGCTGCGGCCTCGTGCGCGGCGCCGGCCCCATCCTCGTCGACGGCGAGGTAGTTTCGAGCGGCGGCAATAGGTGAGACCCCTTCAGCCACGGCCTTCAGGTGCGCGAGAACGTGGCGACCCAATCGGAGTTGGGCTGGGCTGGAAGATGAGCACGTCATAAAACCTGAGCATCAGCAACGACTTATCCAAGATCGTAGCGTCGGACTCGATGAGCAGCAAGAAAAAACTAGCGAAGATAAGTACAGTTATCAACGCCAAAGATTCCTGACTGAGTCTTCAGACCATCCGTTGTTGGTACCGCTACTGTTGCGGGAGCTCTAGCGCCAATGGCACAGGCAGGCGTTCTAAATGGAAGCTCTGTGTATCAGGCCCCTTTCATGACGCTAAGTCGTCTTTCTTTCCAAGCGTGGCGCTGCGCCGGTGTGACGTAGCGGATACTGCTGCGCCGATGGTCGTGGTTGTACCAATGCATGAAGACGCCAGCCACTTACGGGCCGCGTGCAGATCGGCGAAGCACCGCTCGGGGTACGACCTGCACCGCGCTCATGTCCTGGCGCGCAGGCGCCTGCTCCAGGCAGAGCTGGATGTGAGGCCTGCGCCTCGTGGCGAGACTGGGTGCCATCGTGAGGCGCAGCCGGGCTTCTTCGAAGATGCGAGTCTTGCGTTGGCGCCGGTATAGATCCGCCGCTATTCGCTGGCGAGGTGTTGGTTTTGCAGTTCGTGGGGCCCACAAGCGCCGATGGTCCCGCGAGGGGTTATCGGCTTGTTGATGTCGCGGTTCGCTCAGAACGGCTCGTCCGGGTCGAACTCGGGCGGCGTGCCCGGCATGAGTTGCTCGCGCCAGGCCTGCTGCACCTGCAGACCGTAGGCCAGCCACCTGTCACGCGAACCCGAACGACTCCAGTGCAGCGGTTGCCGCCGTTGCCACCTGCAAAGGCAACGAGTGGTCCGGCTCAGCCTGCGGTCGTTGAGGCCTCCGTAGTTCGCGTGGCTCGAACGACGGCACTTGAGTGCGCTGCGGTCATCCCGGTCATCGTCGCTCGACCATCTTCACAATGTGGCAGCTCAATGACCGCTCTCGGCTGTGACGAACTGGTGCTGTGCGCCCAAACCTGCCAGCCGGCTTGCTCCGAAGCAGCCGGACGGCGAGCCATCGCTTTTCATGTTTCGCTTCTACGAAGCGGCCGTTCGTAATCTCACACACTCGGCCAGAAGCAGACATCATGCTTCCTGATGTTTATGGCTCGCACCCATGCGATCGTCGGCGTCAGAGGCTCTTTCCCCGTAAGTGCTTTGCCCTCAACGACTGCATGGGCCGGATGACGTCGCGCAGCGTTTGCATGAACACCTCGGTGCTGGGCGCAAGCGTGCGACCCCTCACGCGAAACATGCCGACGGGAATCCCCGACGGCAGATCGATCGGGAGAACGCGGAAGGACGCGGGAAAGTTGCCGAATCGCAGGATCGAGCCGTACATCACGGTGAGGAATGAATGGGTCGCAACCAACTCACTGCGGACCAGCATAGACATCGTTGTGACCGCAGGGTCTGGCAGGCTCAGGCCCTGCAGGCGGAACTGTGCCTCGAGTTGCGCAGTGACGGCCCCGTTCGCCGATGGCAGCACCCAGGGGTGGAGCCCAGTCTCCTCCAGACTGACAGACCTTCTACTGGCTAAGGGATGCTGCGCGCCCGCGACGATGAAAAGGTGATCATCGAACAGCCGCTCGAACGTCAGGTCGCCGCCGCTTCCCTCAACGTGCTCGCGTCCTATCCCGAAATCAACGGATCGACCCGCGACTTCGCTTGCCAACTTGCCTGAATCCAGTTCGGCGACATGAAAGCGGAATCCAGGGCGGTTACTCCGAACCGCACCTATCGCGTGCGGCAAGAGTCCAGCGCACACCGCCGGCGTGCCGCCTAGACGCAGTTCGCCGCGGGCTGCATCGGCCAGGGACTGCAGTTCGTCCACAGCTTGACGGAGTTCTTCGAAAACACCCGTGGCGCGTCGCAGCAGGATCTCGCCCTGCGGCGTCACGCTGACGCCGCGGTTGTTGCGATCGAATAGCCGGACCCCGAACGTAGCCTCGAGCTCCCGAATGGACTTCGACAGGGCAGGCTGCGTCAGGCCGATCTCGCTCGCGGCCTTCAGGATGCTGCCCGATCGCGCCACTGCCTGCAGCAGCCGCAACTCACGCAACGTCACTCGCCTGAGCACCAACTCTAAAGTGTCCATAGATATAACAGAATGTTGATACCAAGATCGACAAATGCGATACCGGAAGCATAGCAAAGTGCGTAATGTATGGCTCTTGCAGGCAGACCACCGCAAAGGAAGCGTGATGAACAAGTTGCTCACCCTATTTGCCGTCCTGATGGCGCCCACCGTGGTAGGTAGCCAATCCCTCGCCGGCGCGAACGGAGTGCGGTCCGGCATTACGGCGGCAGCGCGCCATGTGTTTGACGACGCGACCATGCCGGGAAAGGAGTTCCGTGTTCTACACACCACCTACGCGCCCGGTGGTCAGAACCCGAAGCATTACCATCCCTCGCACGTCGTGTTTTACGTGCTCGAGGGATCGGGCGTGTGGCAGGAGGAAGGAAAGGATCCGGTGACGCTCAAACCAGGCGAAAGCCTGCACGTGCGCCCGGGGATGGTTCACGCGCATCGCAATGCCAGCACGACGGAGCAGTTGGTGTTTCTGGAGTTCGTCATCGTGGACAAGGGGCAGCGCAGCACCGTCCCGATGCGATAGGCGCAGGTACAAGCCGCGCGGCGCTCGCGCGCGGCCAGCGCCGGTCGGATGCGCGATCTCACCGCCGGAAAGCTGACGCCCAAGTTGAGCGACCGGATAGCCGACGTCCGCGGTCGGCAGTGGCCGACCCGTATGCGACATTGACGAAGTGAAGAGCGGTCGCTCAACCGCCTAATGTGCTCGAGGCGCGGTTCGTATCAGGTTCACCTCGACACCTTGTGAGCGTCCCGCCTGGAAGCGGCGTCGCTTCGTCTGCCGCGGCCACTGAACCGCCACGCCGTCATCAACGCTGCAGGCGATGCGCCTGCCGAAATGCCTCGGGCGTCGTGCCTACGAGCCGCCGAAAGAACTTGACGAAGTTGGTCGGCTCGTCGAAGCCGAGAAGCTCGCCGATCGCGACCGACGTCGCGGTGGTGTGCACGAGGAGGCGCTGGGCTTCGAGGGCGACGCGCCGGTCCACCTCCTCCTTGGCCGAATGGCCCAACACGTCCTGGCAGGCGCGCGCCAAAGTGCTCGTCGACACCCCCACGCTGCGGGCCAGCAGTGCCACGGATGGACGAGCGTGGACCCGTTCTTCCAGCGCGCGCCGCAGACGCCGGATCAGCGTGGCCTGCGCCGTCGGCGCCGACGGATGACCTGCCGCCGATCGACTGATGCCGAGCATCAGGCACAGGATCAACTCGCGCGCCATCGCGGCCGACAGCTCGTCCAAGATGGGCTGATCGAGTTCGCGACGGAGCATCGCGGACAGCGATCTCCAGGCGGCCAGACCGTCGGCGCCCATCCTGAAGTGGACCGGCCACTCCTCCAGGCGCAGCAGCGACATGGTCGCCTGCCGGGAGGTCGACGCGGTCGGCTGCACAACGGCCGGATCGAGCAGCAGCACATCGGCTTCGAAGCCGTTCGCCGGCTGCCACTGCTGCACCTGGCCGGGCCTTACGAAGACGACGTGACCGGCGCGCAGCGAGAAGCGCTCGAAGTCGACCAGATGCCCTCCACGCCCTCCGGTCGCCACGAGAACCATGAAGAACTCGACGCGCTCGGTCTGGAGCAACTGCGTCGCGGGCACGCGGCCGCGGAGTTCCGCCAGGCTCATCAACTCCGCGCCGATGGGGTCAAGCCGCTCGTTCTTGAAGCGAGTCTGGCGCAGTGCCTTGCGGGGTGGGGACACGAAAACTCCTTTCGGCGCGCCTACGGCGCGTCTGCGCGATTTCTACCATCACTTGCCCGACGCTGACCTTGGCGTCAAGGCTGGGTGCCGGCAAAGTCCGTGCTGCAAACCAACCCAGAACCCCGCCCCAATGCTCTCCTTTCCCTCCCGCCCACGGCGTGCCTTCGCGCTGACCCTTCTCTCGGTCGTCGCTGGCTGCGCGTCGAACAGCTACTCGTCCAAAGGAACCCCCATGTCCTCCGATCCCAAGGCGCAGGTTGTCGCGCTGCTCAAGTCCATCGAAACGGGCGAAGCGGCCCCAGTGGCCGTGGTCAACCCGGCCAAGTACATCCAGCACAACCTCGCCGTAGGCGACGGCCTGGCTGGCTTCGGCGCAGTCCTGCAGGCGCTGCCGAAGGGTTCGGCCAAGGTGAACACGGTGCGGGTGTTCCAGGACGGCGAGTTCGTCTTCGCGCACACCGAGTACAACTTTTTCGGCCCGAAGATCGGCTTCGACATCTTCCGCTTCGAGGGCGGCAAGATCGTCGAACACTGGGACAACCTGCAGGAGACGCCGGCCAAGCCCAACCCGAGCGGTCGCACGATGATCGACGGGCCGGCTGTGGCGGCAGACTTGGACAAGACCGCGGCCAACAAGAAGCTGGTGGCGGCGTTTGTCGACGACATCCTGGTTAACGGTCGCCTGGACCGACTGGCGGGCTACTACGACGGCGACAACTACCACCAGCACAACCCGCAGATCGCCGATGGACTGTCCGGCCTCGGAGCGGCGCTGCAGGCGATGGCCAAGGCGGGCGTGACGATGAAGTACCACAAGGTCCACAAGGTCCTGGGCGAAGGCAACTTCGTGCTCGTCGCCAGCGAGGGTGAGTTCGCCGGCAAGCCGAGCGCGTTCTACGACCTGTTCAGGGTGGCCAACGGCAAGATTGCCGAGCACTGGGACACGATCGAGACCATCCCGCCACGCGCGGAATGGAAGAACGCGAACGGCAAGTTCTGAGGCGCGGAGGACTGTGAGCCCCTGGAAGTTCGTGCTCTACGGCGCCCTGCCGGCCACGGTCGCGGTCCAGACGGCCCTGGCCGGCCAGGTCGTCGAAGTCGTCACGCTCAAGCTCAGGGCCGGCGTCGCTGCGGCCGAGTTCGCTCCGATCGACAAGGCAGTGGAGCGTGAACACGTCGCCAAGCAGCCGGGCTTCGTTTCGCGCGAGAGCGCGCATGGCGCGGACGGCGAGCGGCAGGTGATCGTCCACTGGCGATCGGCGTTTTTCGCCGACGCATCGATGGCGAGCTTCCAGAAGGCGCCCGCCGCCGCGCAGTACATGTTGAGGATCGAGGCCTCGACGATGAGCATGAAGCGCGACCAAGGGTAGCGTTCGGGATGGCCGGCAACGAGGCCACGCTCAAGACCGGCGCGGACCTCCGTGCTCCGGCAGCAGGCCCATCTCCTTCGTGGCCGCGGCCCAGCGCGCACTCGCTGCGCAAGAAGCTGCCCGCCGCGCCGACGTCCCGGTTGACGCGGTCTCCCGCATGTGTCCGCTTTGAGGTGAGTCAGCAATAGACCGCTCCTGGCCGGGACTGTGACTTCGAGGGAGCGCCATGAAGCTGACTTTGGGTTCGCTGGCCTCTGCCGGCCAATGTCAGCTTGCAGCGACCCAAGGGGGAAACCTGTTATCGGCCATCAGCAGTCGTTGCGCCCGCGGCGGCGAACGTCGGGTCAAGACTGGCTGCTGACGTTGGACTTTCATCGCTGGGTGACCGCCGCGTGCGAAACCCGCCAGTCGCGATCGACCGGCGCGTCGGTCCGCTGTACTACCGACACCGGTCAGTCAGAGCCGACCATCGGCTCAACCCTAATGAGCGAATGCTCTTAGCGGGGATGGATTGGCGCTCTGCGCCCTCAGCTGTCGGTCGCGTGGCGAAGTTGAACGGCGGCAGAGCAGCGAGACCGGGCATTCTTGACTTCAGCTCAACTCACACCGTTGCCAAAGAGCGGTCTAGCAGGAACGTCTGCTTGCAGGCGGAGTGCTCTCCAAGCTCCCAGGAGCGGGCAAGCTTTGAGTCAAGGAGGGCATCAATTGTCGCGCGTCCCGCCCGAATTCAGCGGGCAATCAGCATGACTGCGTCGCGCATCGAGTGCATGCAAGAGTTTGAAATAAAAAGGAGCATGCGCGAGACGCTGCGGGCTATGCCGGTACGGAGTGAGCAATACTGAACCGGGCAAATCCCCGCGTTTGGGCGACACGAGGCAGGTAGGCGGCGCAGTGGAAGCCCTCGTTGCCACCTTCTAGGGGCGCGCAGGTCGCTGAACGGCGTTTGGAAGACCGCAGCTCGCGTCAGGACTGGGCTGCAGTGGCTCGGCTCTCGGCGCTGCCCCGTCAGCTCTCACCGGCAGAGCTGTAGTCGGGTGTTCACCACTGCGTCGCGCTCAGAGTTCATTCGAATGGGGGACCTTAAAGTCACGCAACATGAAGTGCACCAATGCGAGCGGCGCAAGCCGCTGATCCTGGCGGCGCAGCCAAGTGTGGTAGCTCTCGTCCCGCTCGCGCCTCGATGAGCCACCGATCCGCAGAAGGCGCCAGGCCGAGGCGGGGCAGTCGAGGTTCGGCGAATCGGCGGCAATCTGCAGCTCGGCTTGGCCGAGCACCTGTTGCAGGCAGTCCAAGTTCGTAGTGGCATCGATGAGCAGCAGCACCCGCGACAGTGGCACCCGGTCCAGCAGGAGACCGAGTTCGTACGCGCAGCCCATGTCCTCGGGGCCTAGGTCCGAGAGGTCCATCAGCACCGCGTCCGTGCGATCGAGCAGGGAGCGGATTGCAGTTCGCCAGATTGCGTCGGAGCACTGAAACGAATGGCGCCGATAGCGGCCGTTGTCGTCCGCTCCGGATGGCAGCGCAGCCAGGCGCCGCGCGAGATCCTCCGGAGAATGCACCAGCACCGTGTCAATGCGGTCAAGCGCCAGAGCTTCACGGACCTCAGCGGAGCGGCCCACCGAGTCGTAGCCTTCAAGGTGCGCCACCGGCCCGCACAGGAGCCAGGGCCGCACCAGCTCCAGAAGGTCGTCGAACGACGGGCTCCCAAAGACGCGCAGCAGCACCAATCGCACGCCAACCGGCGCTGAGGCGGTGCTCGGAGCGTTGCGCTGACGCAGAAACCAGCCATAGGTCGCGGCCAGCGCCAACAGGGCTGCGCCAGCGACCTCGTCCGTGCCGTTGCCGGTGTTGCGGCCCGCAGCCAGGAGCGCAATTCCGAGCAAGCCCGTGGCGATGGCGAGGACGTGAGGTGATCGGCCCAGAGGAGCCGCAAGGTTGAGCGTTTCATCGCTCCAAAAACTTGGCTCCTCGGCCACACGCCAGCGCAGCACACGACCGGCCTCGGCCAAGCTGCCGGTTCCCGCCCTTGGAAGCAGGGCTGCCAGGCTGCGGAGCAGAAGCGCTATAGGGCCGGGGGCAACTGCCCACGTCTCGGACCTGGGCGCATGCACGACCTGCAGGAGCCGGGCAGGAAAATCCTGCAGGCAGAAAAGCCAGGTCATGGCGCCGAGCACAATCAGCTCTGGAATGGTCGTCCGGCCGACCAGAATCGTTGTGATCGCAACAACGGTCAAGCCGCCAACGAACAAGCCAAAAGCAAACATATGGCGGCGGATCGCCACCCGCGCGAGCTGCCGGCGCCGGTCAGTTAGCGCCAACGCCGCGGCCGTCGGTGGCGGCAAGTCGTCAGGCTCGAGCCAATGCTGCCGGCGAGCCCGCGCACCCATGCTCGTCCGAGCCGCGGGGGCCTCTGGGAATGGGTCCATGCTCGCGCGCACGTCGGCGGCTGAAAGCTCTTGCGATCGCCTGGCAACGGCGAGCTCCACTTCGCGGGCCGAAGGCATGAGCAGCTGCACGCGGTACCACTGACGCGAACTCCACGAAACGAAGCCGAAGGCGAGTGCTAGGACCACTACGCCGATCGGTGTGATGTACGTTGTCAGCACGTAGACCAATGCTCCCATGAGCACCGACGTCAGCAGCCGAACGGGTAGAGGTGGCGGCAGGCGCGGGCGCGCCAGGCGGCGCCGACGGCGTGCCGCAAATGCCTCTTCCTCGCCTGGGCCACCCGGGGGCGGCAACGGCTCGTCCGGCCAACTGCGGCGGGCCTTTAAGAAGCGCCCGACCGCCGCCGCGACAGCGAACAACGGTGCCCAGCCCCACCAACGGAGCGCTGGCATGGGATCCCAATCGGGCGCTAGAAACCGCACCATCGCGATTGGCCCAACGATGAGCATCGCGCCCGCGAGTGCGGAGGTCCTGAGTGCGGCAATGGGAATCGGCGCGCTGGGGCTGCCAAACCTGTCGACACCAGCATCGGCGCGCGGGTCGACCAACGACTGTTGTGCTGGTGCCGGCGTCGGGGGGGCAAGCATTCCCTCTTCGATGCTCGCTGTGAGGCTGCGCCAAAGGGCTGGCCGATCGGTGGGGCAGGTCTCCACCTGCGGAGCGGGTAAGCCCTTCGCGAGCGCCGCTTGCGTCCCCGGCGTCGGGACCAATGCCCGACCTCTGTGCGTTGCAAGCTCATGAAGAACACCGCGCCGCACGGCCATGTTCTCCAGTGTTTCCATCACGTCGCCTGCGCCGCCATGCCAATCGGCCACCAGCCGCGCGACAAGCATGGAGCGCCGGCGCAGCAAGGTCGACTCAATTGCCTCCGCCGGCCACGGCATGGTGGCGTCGAGCGGGTCAGCGCGGAGGCCGTCAGCCGCTTCCGTCAGAAGCAGCAGTCCAGCGCGCTCGTTTGCCAGCAGCGCCTCGGCGATCATCAGAAGCTCCAGTCTGGCGGGGTCGGCTTTGGCCGTCGGGCCCCCTCGGCTCTTTACCGCGCGCCACGCCGGCCCCCAAGCGACTACCAGCGTGCCGGCGAAGATGGCCAGCACGGCCGTCGCCCAGGAGGGCAGCTGGTATTTCTGACCGAAGGCCAGCGCCGCTGCAAGGGCAAGCAACAGCGCCAAGGGGCCTAGGCCCAGCTGCGGAGGCGCCAGCCGGCGACGCCGCGGGGCGAGGCGATTCGCCTCGAGCAGCACCGTGTCCGTCGGCACGAGGAAAGGTGCTGGAGCTTCTGCAGGGGTACTGCGCATGGCATCTCCCGGTTGCCACAGAAAGGAGGCGGTTCGCAGTCTACGGGGCGACGCCGGGCTGGGTGTAGAGCCGCTCGACAGAGCAGACTGTCAAAGATATCGTGGAATCGCTGGCCTACCGGTCAAGGGCAGGCCAGGGTTGCTCCGAGAAGTGACGATTAGCTGGCGTAAGGGAAGCCCGCCCGGCAGGAACGCCGGCTGCCGCCGGACTGACCTGTGGTGGATACTGCTTTCGCGTCCAACTCAGAGAATCAATTCATACTGGTTGCGACCTCAGCCGGGCCACGGTATCTCGGCACATTTTTTGGGGGCGAACATGCCATCGCGTGTAAGCATTGCCCACAGGATGCACGTGTCGTTGTGGGTCAGCGCACGTTCTTTTGCCCGCCGACGCGCTCTTTAGGTTGCGCCAGCCACCGGCTGATGCGGTGGGTGCGTTTGCCGGCGCTCATCACAGCTGGGCCTCAGTTGCTGCCGTGGCCTTCTCGTTGAGCTTGAACGACAACTTAGTGCACCAACGGCGCGGCCGCGGTGCGCGAAAGATGCCAGGCATCGCAGCAAAGGCAGCTGCCGGGGCCACGCTTCAGTTCATCGTCTTGTCCCCCGTTCTCCCCGGCCCGCCACCGCGTCAGCCACGTCGTGGGGCATCAGCCCGGTCGAGAACGGCCAAAACCTGACGCCCGCACCCTGAGAACGAGGCCGCGCGGCTCCGACCATGGAGCCGCGCTCGACGCACAGGGCAGCGGCAGCCTGCCACCCTGCACAACCAACACTCCATCTTTTTTTCACGCCTGCGGAATAAAAGGCCTGAGCGTGCCGTCTGCCCCGATGTGAGCAACATCTCACCCACGCTGCCCGATCCGCCACCACTTCCACGGAGCTTCCCATGTTCAAAACCCTCGCCATCGCCGCATCTGCGGCAACGTTTCTGGTCACTGCCGGCTGTGCCAACCTGGCTGAGCCGCCTGCCAAGGCGCCCGCCATGCTGTCTGGCGGCGCACTCGTCACACCCGGCGGCATGACCCTCTACACGTTCGACCAGGACGTGGCGAACAGCGGCAAGAGCACCTGCAACGGCGGCTGCGCCGTGCTCTGGCCGCCGATGATGGCCAGCGCCACCGACCGGACCGCGGGTGCCTACAGCATCGTCACTCGCGACGATGGGTCACGCCAGTGGGCCTACAAGGGCAAGCCGGTGTACACCTACAAGGCTGACCAGAAGGCCGGCGACCGCAGCGGAGACAACTTCAAACAGGTCTGGCACATCATCAAGGAATGACGCCTGTTCACCCGTCTGTTCAACCGCCTGTACACCCAGCTTCGCGCGGGCTCGACCCATCGTCAACATCTTGATGAACGACGACCATCAACTGCTGAGCTGGGTGCCGCGCCTGCGCCGCTATTCGCGCGCGCTGGTGAACAACCGTGACGACGCCGACGACCTGGTGCAGGACACGCTGGAGCGGGCCTGGGCCAAGTCGGGCCTGTGGGGCGGTGTGGCCGACATGCGCGCCTGGCTCTTCAGCATCATGCACAACCTGCACGTCGATGGCGTGCGCCGGCCCAGGCTGCACACCGTGACCATGGACGACGACACGCCTGAAGTGCCGGTGGTGCCAACGCAAAGTGACCGCCTGGCGGTGATGGACCTGCAGGCCGCGCTAGACCTGCTACCCGTCGAGCAGAAGGAAGTGCTGCTGCTGGTGGCGCTGGAAGACATGGCCTATGCCGATGTGGCGCAGGCCCTGGGCATCCCCATCGGCACCGTGATGTCGCGCCTGTCGCGTGGGCGTGAGCGCCTGCGCTGCCTGATGGAAGGCAGGGAAGGCCGCGCCGAACCAGTGCGGCTGAAGGTCGTCAAATGAATGCATTGCGAAGCACCCCATGAACACGGACCGTCCGCCACCGCCCACCCCTCCGGTCAATGAGGCCGAATTGCAGGCCTTCGTCGATGGCCGCCTGCCCGTTGAGCGCCAAGTCGAGATCGCCGCTTACCTGGCCGAACGCCCCGACGACGCGCAGCGCCTGGAGGCCTACCGGGAGCAAAAGCGCGAACTGCACGCCTTGTTCGACCCCGTGCTGGATGAACAGCCGCCGCAGCGCCTGCTGAAGTCGGCGCGCCCGCGCGCGGTGCCGCAGACGCCCTGGTATTTGCAGCGCCTCGCCGCCGGGCTCGCCATCGCCGTCATCAGCGGCGCGACTGGCTGGGGCTTGCGGGGCGGCCTGCCCGCGGGGGGCGACGATGCCGGCCGCACGGCCGCCGCGGCACCCGCCGAGCGCGGCCTGACGCTGGTGTCAGCGGGCAGCTTCGCGCAGCGCGCGGCGGTGGCCCATGCGGTGTACAGCCCCGACGCGCGCCGCCCGGTCGAGGTGGACGCGGCGCACGAAGACCAGCTCGTGGCCTGGCTGTCCAAGCGCATGGGCGCGCCGATGAAGCCGCCGCACCTGCAGGCCCAGGGCTACACGCTCGAAGGCGGCCGCCTGTTGCCGGGCGGCCAGGGGCCGGTGGCGCAGTTCATGTACCGCAACGAACTCGGCAGCAAGCTGACGCTCTACGTATCCAACGATGTCGCCGACGTGGGCAGCGCAGCAGGCCCGGGCGCAGCCACCAAGCCGGGGGCGAAGAACACCGACACCGCCTTCCGCTTCGCGCGGGAAGGCACGGTCAATGTCTTCTACTGGGTCGACGGGCCTTTCGGCTACGCGCTCTCATCAGACGCCGACCGCAGCGTGCTGGCGCAGGTGTCGGCCGAGGTCTATCGGCAACTGGGCGCCCCGCGCTGAAGGCAGGGCGGCGTCAGCGCGACGCGCTGTCGGCAGGCGCCAGGGAATGAAACGGCCCGCGCCGCGCTCTTGATGTGAACCAAGCGCTGGGCTGCCGTGCCCGACTGTTCGTACGACTGCCCAGCGCACAGACATCTTCGGTCGATGCCGACAGCCTAGCCCGCGACACCACCGATCACCCCATCCCGACTACGAAAGCACCCATGACCACCCAACGCCGCGACATCCTCAAATTCTCACTGGCCGCCGCGGCAGCCAGCGCGCTGCCCGCAGCACAAGCCCAGGCACCGGCCGCCAGCACAAGCACCAGCACGACCGCGCCTGGCCCCGGCATCGACCCGCGCGACCGCGTCTTCATCACCAACGAAGACTCCAACACGCTCGTCGTCATCGATCCCAAGACCAACATCGTCGAGAGCACGATCAACCTGACCAGCTTCGACGAAGACCCGCGGCCGCCGTTCCGCTACGTCACCGCCGGCGTGGCGCCCACGCACGCGGCGATGATCCACAAGCCGCTGTACCACGGCTGCATCGACGCCCACGGCGCGGTGCCGTCGCCCGACGGCCGCCTGCTGGCCACCAGCGGGCGCGGCTCGAGCAACATCTACCTCATCGACGCCGAGCAGCGCCGCGTCATCGGCAACACGCCGAACCCGGCTGCCGGCCCCACCACCAACCCCGAACGCCTGAGCAGCGGCCTGCTGCTGGGCCGCGAACCGCACGAGCCCACCTTCACGCGCAACGGCAAAGAGCTGTGGGTCACGCTGCGCGGTGAAGACCGCATCGCCATCCTCGGCGTGGACCAGGCGGTGCGTCAGTTGAAGGGCGCCGACAGCTCGGGTTCGACCGCCATCCGGGAGTTTTTGCCGACGATCAACGGCCCGGCGCAGGTGTGGTTCAACCGCGAGGGTTCGCTCGCCTTCGTGGCCAGCCAGAAGGTGTCGCAAGTCGACGTGTTCCGCGTCAACCCGGGCGCCGACGGCCACAGCCGGCCGCAGCGCGTGACGACCCTGGACATCAGCGCACAGGACAAGCCCGGCTTCACGCCCTTCATGAAGACCACGCCCGACGGCGCCGAAGTGTGGTTCTCGCACAAGCTGGCCGATGCGCTGTCGTGTCGCTCGACGCGGGGCGGCTTCGACCTCATCGACAGCGTGCCGCTGGGCATGGGCGCGCGGCCCAACCACGTCGAGTTCGTCAGCAATGCGCGCGGCAGCGTGGTCTACGCCAGCCTGGCGCGCATTGACGACGGCGGCCCCGGCGGCGTGGCGTCCAGCCCCATCGCCATCATCGACCGCAGTGCGCTCGCCGGGCAGCGCAAGGTGGTGGGCAGCTTCTTCACCCACGGGCGCGAGTCGCACGGGCTGTGGACCAACCCCGAGAACACCCTGCTGTACGTGGCGCACGAGCAGGACGAGCTGCCCGGTACGCCCAACGCCGGCCAGACGGTGTGTAGCGCCTTCGACGTCAGCGACCCATTGAAGCCGGCCTTCATCGCGCAGATCCCGCTGGGCAATCTGGCCTTGCCTTCGGGCGCGCTGCGCAACAAGAAGAGCATTAACCTCGTCTACGTGCGCGTGGGTGCGAAGGGGCAGACCGCATGAACGCCGCGGGGGCCAGCGCCTTCGAGCGCGAGATGGACGCGTCGATGGCGCGGATGATGCAAGACATGCATAGTCCGGGTTACGTGGGCCATGCCGACATCGACTTCTTGGCGATGATGATTCCGCACCATGCCGGCGCCGTCGACATGGCACGGCTGGTGCTGCAGCACGGCCGCGACCCCGCCACGCGGCAACTGGCGGAAGAAATCATCGCCGGGCAGACCATCGAGATCGAGAGCATGACGCGGCGGCTGACGGCCTTGCGACAAGGCCGCAGCGCGGGTTCGGCGGCGGAATTCCCGTCGCTGGGCGGCACGCGCGGCCCCTGACCGTCCGCGCCACGGGTAACTACCGATGATCGGCATGGAATGAGCGGCCGCCCCTGGCGCTCTTGATCACCATGCTCTTCCAGTCGGCCGAGTCCCGCTACAACCAATGGGTGCGTGAGCACTACCGCTTCCTGCTGCGCAGCGCGTGGGCGCTGACGGGCTCGCGCGCGATGGCCGAAGACGTGGTGCAGGACTGCTTTGCCAACGCATGGAAACACCGCGAGCAGTTGCGCGATGCCACATTGGCGCGGGCCTGGCTGTTCCAGATCATGCGCCGCGCCGCCTTCCGCCAGGCCACGCCGGGCATGCAGTCGCTGGACGATGACGAGCAGCCCGAGCAGGCCGCGCCCGACGCCGGGCTGGACGACAAGCTCGACGTCGTCAAGGCCCTGGCGCGCTTGGCGCCGATGCACCGCGAGGTGCTGGTGCTGTTCTATTTCGACGACATGCCCACCGCGCAGATGGCCGAGGCGCTGGAGATCGCGCCGGGCACGGTGCTGTCGCGTCTGGCCCGCGCGCGCGATGCGCTCAAGCGCGTGATGGGCGTGCCCGTGCAGGCGCCGTCAAGCGCCCGCGTGACGGCACTGCGAAAGACCCCCACATGAAGCACCGAGCCCCCACCACCGAACCCGAAGACAGCGCCTTCGACCTGCGCGCCCGCGCCGAGCTCGCGCTGGCCTTCGACGCCACCGACGCCCCGCCGCACCTGTACCGCAAGGCGCAGCCGCTGCTGGCGCGGCGCGGCTTCCAGCGCGCCATGCTGGGCCTGCTGCTGGTCGGCAGCGGCAGCGGCGCCGTGCTGGCGATGCGCCCGCCGGAGCTGGTGCGTGGTGCCATCGAGCATGAATACTTCGAACGCACGCTGCGCGGAACTTTCATGGACCCTGCGCCCTTGCTGCAGCACCTGGGTCTGGGCGGCAAACAAGTGGTGCCCGGCTTCCCGCAATTGATGCGGCCCTGCGACATCGACGGCCACCTCGTCTATCACCTCACCACCTTCTTCGAGAAAGGCGGGATGGTCACCGTTTTCGCCTTCGACAAGGCCGTGGCGCTGAATGAAGGCGGTGGCTGGTGGGGCGACGTGCACTGGAGAGTCATCACCTCGCGCGATGGCAAGCCGCTGGTGCTGGTGGCGCAGAAGAAGCAAGCGCTGGCCGTGGCGCAGAACCAGTTCGGCACGACCGGCGACGCCCTGACCTCCCCATCTACCCCCACCCCCGCACCCACCCCCAAGGAGACACGATGAACAAGACCCTTGACTCGCTGCCGCGGCGCCAGATGCTGGCCGGCAGCGCCAGCGCCCTGGCCGCTGCCGGGCTGGCGACTTTCGCGCGCGGCGCCGCCGCTGCGGGCGAAACCCCGGTCGTGACAGTCTCTACGGCCGCACCGAAGCCGCTGCCCGCCTACGTGAACTGGAAAGACCCGGCCAGCGTCATCGTGCACAGCAGCACCACCATCGAGACCAAGCGCTCGGCCTTCGGCAGTGGCGTCATCACGCCGGCCGAGCAGCTCTACATCCGCAACAACCTGCCGGCGCCCGACGCCTCCATCGTGGCCGACCGCGACGCGTGGGAAGTGGCCATCGAAGGCGTGAAGGCCCCGCGCAAGCTGACGCTGCGCGAGCTGAAGACGATGGGCGTGGAGACCACCGCGATGGTGCTGCAGTGCTCGGGCAATGGCCGCGGCTACTTTCCCAGCAAGCCCAGCGGCACGCCCTGGCAGGTGGGCGCGGCCGGCTGCGTGATGTGGACCGGCGTGCCGGTGCGGGTGGTGGCCGAGGCGCTGGGCGGCATGGTGCCGGGTGCGGGCTTTCTGACCGGCACCGGCGGCGAGAAGCTGCCCGAGGGCCTGGACCCGCTGAGCATCATCGTCGAGCGCTCGGTGCCGGCCGCGGCCATCGCCGACGCGCTGCTGGCCTGGGAAATGAACGGCGTGCCGATCCCGCTGGCCCACGGCGGCCCGCTGCGCCTGATCGTGCCCGGCTACACCGGTGTGAACAACATCAAGTACATCAAGCGCCTGGCCTTCACGGCCAAGGAGACGGACGCGAAGATCATGTCGCACGGCTACCGCATCTCGCCGCCGGGCGGCAAGGGCGACCCGAGCCAGCCGTCGGTGCAGGAGATGACGGTCAAGTCGTGGATCAACTCCCCCGCACCCGACGCAGCCGGCGTGAGGGCCGGCCTGGTGCAGGTGCAGGGCGTGGCCTTCGGCGGGCTCAACGGCGTCAAGCGCGTAGAGGTGTCGATGGACGGCGGCAAGACCTGGAGCGACGCGCGGCTCACCGGGCCCGACCTCGGCCGCTATGCCTGGCGCCAGTTCGTGCTGCCGGCCAGGCTGCCGGCCGGCAGCCACACGCTGGCCAGCCGCGCCACCGACACGGCAGGCAACGTGCAACCCGAGCAGCGCATGGAAAACGCGGGCGGCTACAACAACACGAGCTGGGCCGACCACGCCGTGAAAGTGACGGTGGCCTGAGCATGCGCAGCACCATTCAGCAGCACTTCATGTTGCATGCCTTGAGGGTCACGGCGGTGCTTGTCGCCGGCTTGGCGCTG
This sequence comes from Pseudorhodoferax sp. Leaf267, assembly GCF_001422405.1. Classification (GTDB taxonomy): domain Bacteria; phylum Pseudomonadota; class Gammaproteobacteria; order Burkholderiales; family Burkholderiaceae_C; genus Pseudorhodoferax. The sequence goes on along the minus strand of NZ_LMMV01000021.1, from coordinate 174,778 downwards.
CTCGTTCTGCCTGCACTGGCGGCCGACGAGAGCGCGCAGCTCGCTCTGGGGAAGAAGCTGTTCCTGCAAGGCGTCGTCCCTTCGTGCGCCGTTTGCCACACCTTGCAGGCCGCGGGCGCCGAGGGCGCCGTCGGCCCGGTGCTCGACGAGTTGAAGCCCGACGCTGCGCGCGTGGCGAAGGCGCTGCGCAACGGGTTGGGCCAGATGCCTTCGTACAAGGACAAGCTCACCGATGCAGAAATCGCGGCTCTGGCGCTGTACGTGTCCAAGGCCAGCGGGGGTGCCAAGTGAGACTCTGGGCGGGTGGAATCTGCGGGTTAGCCCGCACCGATGAAGGCTCACCCGCGCGGGCCGCAAGAAACTGATCGACACCGAAACGCAGGGCATCTTCAGCGGTTGCCGCCGTCGAGGGCCTACCCGTCCTGGCAACCACGGGGTCACACCCCGCCAGGATTGAAGACGGCGTTTGTCGAGCCCTGCGTCTGCCCGGAATCAACAGGTGTCAAGCTACTGGGGCCCGCCTTCCCGGTCAAGTTCCGCTTCCCTGCAGTCCCGACGGTCAGCAACGGGTCGGGTGAACCAGTTCGCTGATCAGAGCAGCGGTCGTTCAACAGTCCTTGGGGCCCGATGTCCCCAGGGCACCAATCAGCGGTCATTGAGCGTGCCATCGACGGAGGCCGATGACTGCTTATTGGCGGTTACCGGGTATCCAGGCCGCCACGACGAGCGACCGCAATTGTTTCGGGTTGTGAGACACCTGCCCGGCACGCAGCTGAGCGTTGGTCAGGCAGGACTTGAGGGCATGTGTCGCACAAGCCTCGAGGGAGGAAACCGCGGACCAAGGCGCAGCGGTTGTGAGCCGCAGGGGTCTATGGGGATTCGAGAAGCACGGTGCGGTGGTGGACGGGCACGCCGTGGTGATGGACGAGGTCGCTGGGCTCGCCCACAGCCCAACCGCGGCGTGAAGGACCCCAACGCCCGGGCTCGTGCAGGCGGCCGCGGCTCTGTTTGAGCCACCACGTGCGTGCGTGTCCAGCCGATGCGAGCCACAGGCCGATCGACGCGAGGCGAAGCGCGTTGCGTGATCCGGGGGCGCCTCCGGCGGCCTGGCAGGGGCCTGATAAGACAAAACCAGAGCCCCAAAACATGCCCTGCGGGCACGCCGACAACGGCACGTCCGTGCCGCGCTTCAAACTGATCGTGGACGACTGAGATACATTGAACACCTCGCTTGCGCGCAACCCCCGCGCGTCTACGATGGCGCTGAAACGCCGTCCGCGATCAGCCTGAAACAGGCGTCCACGATCGCTGAAATGCGCACCGTTGTTTCTTGAATAACGGTTCTATCACAACTATTGCTGGAGGGCGAGGGTGGAGGTCGAGCAAGTCGTCCCTTTGCCGGAATCGGTGTCGTGGCATCGCGGTAAGTCTGGGGCAAGTCCTGTTTCGACGGAGGTTATGACCGTTCCTGGCCGGTGCGAAGCAAGGTGCGTCCTCCAAATGCACGACGCCATGCCGCGGCGATCTGTCCATAATCTTGGTTCGAGGCGGTGTCGTCGCCGGGATCGCATGTCGTCAAGACCTTTAGCCCTGGTCGGTGCCACAACCGTCTAACCCAGGATAGGGTCAGCGATGTGCGGTTTCTGCCAAGGTGAGCCGCTCAAGCGCCATGTTCGGAGATGCCATGAGCCTTGCCAAACGCTATCGCTCCGGTGAACTTGATGTGCCTTTGGCGGTGCTGCAGGTCTTGGTACTGCTGGCAGCAGCGGCGATGGTGCTGAACGTCGTCCTCGTCTATCGGCATTTCACAGACGACGCGTTGACGCCAACCGTCGACTACCTGCTATCGCTCAAGCTCGCGTTCCCTCCGATACTTGCCCTTGCAGCAACCTATCTCTACGCGTTCCTGACCGGGGAATCGCTGACGGATGCGCCGAAGAGCATGTGGCGCCATATCAAGAACTCGACCCTTCAGAACAAGAGGCAGCTGACGCTTTGCGTGCTCGCGACGACGGGGGCGAGCCTAGCAACCGCAGTAGTTCTCCACCTGCACACGCCTCCTGCCTATGGGAGGTTGGTGGCAACGCTATTGGGCGGTTCCAACGACGACCATCAGATCATCAAGGAGTCGATCGCCAACTTGCGCAAGTCCTCGCCCGTGCTTGCGGACAGGCTGTCGGTGGTCGCCAAAGTGTTCGACGAGCGTCGCCTTTGGAACAGCGAGAACAAGGCGACGAGCACGTTCCTGCCTCGGGTGCTCATCAGGCAGCTGCAGACGGCATCGGACGATGCCGCGTGGCAGGAGCATCCGCTCAGGAGGTTTGCGCTTGCTGAGGCCAGTTCGATGCTGGCCCAAGCACTCACAGAACTTCAGTCGGATGGCGCCAAAAAATCGATCGAGGTAAGCCGCGGGACTGCGATCCGCGAGTACCAGGCGGTCTTGGACGACAGGACGAATCGCACCACGTCCTTGATGCGGAGAAGCGCACGCCAGAACATCGGGAACGTTCACTACTACTCGGGCGACTGCAGAAGGGCGTCGGAGATTTACTCAAAACTGGCCGATGAGCAGATGAACGCGGGGACCCAGGCCAATCGAATCGCTGCGCTGGTCGGCTGCGGTGAGATCGCCGCGGCGGTTGATGTGGGAACGAGCGCCGTGGCCAAACTGCAGGACAAGCCGGAGATCCTGAATTCGATGCGGGACTTCGTCAACCTGCTGACCAACACGGGCTTCGCCAAGCTGATTGCGGGGAAGTACGCCGAAGGTTTCGAGGACATGCAGGCCGCGCACGACTTGATTCCCGATGCGATGGCCAAACAGAATCTCGCCCTGGCACAGATCGGGGCGTCACGGCACAAGGATGCGTTGTCCACCCTTGACAAGGACCTTGAGGCGCCTCTCGTGTCGATCGACAACCAACTTCAAGTGACCACGAGGAACAGCACCGGAAGCTGTTCGTACATCATCAGAGCCGTCGCACTCGCCGGCGCTGGCGAGAAGCCGGAGGCGATCTATGCCAACGTGCTTGCGTACGCGAAGCAGCCGAAGTCGTCCGATTTGATCGTGCAGCAAAGCGGGGCGTGGAAGGCGGAGGGATTGTCGGCCCTCAAGGCGGACCGACGACCGTGTGGCAACTTGGCCTATCTTCCGTTCGTATCTGGGTTGTTCAAGTGAGCAACCTTTGAGGCGTCACACCAATAAGTGCCCGCAGAGCGTCGTTCGGCTGCAGGCCCAGGGTGCCCGGGCGTGCCGTGGCATCTCGCTCGGGGCGCCAGGCTTGGCGACATCATGGGCATATGGCCGAAACCGTATGCTGAGATGAGCAGACTGGGCCACGACCCCACGTCGTGCTTGCGATCAATCACCGCGACGGACGCGGCAGCGCCGGAAAGATCACAGGCGCGGGATTCGGACGCTCGATGCAGAGACGTTCCGCAGAAGGTTGCTGAACAAGGCGGCGACTTCCGTGTGAAGCCAGCCTGCAGCTTGGCGCAGGGCACGTGTCTCGCAGTCAAGGTGGCCCGCCTGGTGTACGGAGCCAGGCTGGGGGACAGCCCATGGCCTTCGACCTGGTACCTTCCTCTGTGGCGACCCAGCGCCTCCAGGGCCTGATGCAAGGCGTTGACATGCGTCTGATCGGGCATAGATGCACCAGAACCGTATCCGTCCGCCCAAGTCATCTCCACATAAAGGTTGCGCATCACTTGGTTCTGCGGCGGATGCGTTAGAGCTTTGCGATGGAGATCTTTCAAAGCTCGATATCCTGCAAAGGACATTAGCGGCTCAAGCCATAGACTTTGGCAAAGCGCCACCTGCACTATCAGACAAGGCGCTCGAACGAATCAAGGAAATAGCGAGCAAGCTTCCGACAACGGCAAAATAAACGCCGACCTCATGCCATTTCGCCCAGAGACCCGATTCTAAAATCAGTTGCACCCCTATTTCTTCGAAAACCACCCTAACTGGTTGGTAAAGCCGACACCCACAAGCTCCGCTTGCGGGTGCCCGCCGTGCTCCGCACTCCGTGGCGGCTTACCGCGAGCGTTAGTCCTTGCGAGCGGGGAACAGCAAACCACGCAATAATTGGGTATTTGCGCCAACTAAGGAGGAGTTGAAATGATCGAGATGGCATCGCCGGTCAAGTGGCTCATAGATGTTCTGAAGGACTTCGACAAACGACGCATCGCGAACAATGAGGAAAGATTTCGTTTGTTCTTTGAAACGACCTATCTAGATCTTCTGGCAATTCACCGGAATCACATCGAGATGCTTCGGAAGTGCGAGACTGAATTGCCCGCTTTTCTTTCGCTCAATGGAAAGGCACATACATGGTACGCAGGAATGAATGCCGAGATCCTCTCACGAGAGGAGGTTCCTGAGCAGGTAGAAAGGGTAAAGCGGCTTTGGCAATCTGCGAGGGAGGAGTCCGGGGGAGACAGAGTGAAGCTCCGTGCGCTGTCATCCGAGCTAATCAAGATAGTCGACCACCCAAGTGAGCGCCGATACATCTTTGGGGTGATCAACTACTTTATTCATCCCGAGCGCATGTACATCGACGCTCCAGGAATAGACAGAAAGATTAAGTCCCTCATAGATCAGGGGCCAGACGCGATCTTGGATTCACCTAGTCTGACAGTTTGGGAGCAAATTAGGAGCGAAGAAGATCCCGACAAGATCAGACATGTCTTCGGAATAACCAGGGGCCATCTCCTCGCAAGGTGGTCCGAAGTGAGTGAGCGATATGCTGAAGTGTTCACGAGTCACATCTCAGTAAAGGCCTAATTCTTCCATCGGCAGGACGGCAAACCATGGCCCGGCAAAGCCCTTTTGTTTATTTTCCGCCTTGCCGGGCTATACTTTCGGTGGCCTCTTATGTCAAACGTTCGGCCGAACATGGTCAGTCTTCGATATCGCGGTAAGTACAACGCTGCTCTTTACGCCTTAGCTGTGCGAGAGGGAGATGTTCGTCAAAGACTGCGTGGCGCTTACAGAGAACTTCGGGTGCTGCGCGAGGATGAGGTGCCAGAGAGCCACCGAGAGGAATGGGTTCTTATCCTGAGCATGTTGGTCAAGCGCGGCCCTCTGCGCCGATCTGATGGAGAGGTGTATAAAAGCGCTTTGGACCATACGCTTGACCAAATGAGGAATAGCAGTGGCCGCAAGATCGCGGAGCGCATTTATTCACTTGTTCGTTGTATCGATTGATCTAGCTAGGATTTGCGCAGTGCGGCCAAAAAATTTATTCAAACCGACGCCGCTTCGCGGCGCGACTTAATTCAGGCGTTAGGCCTCTTATCTTGCTCCAGCCGTTAACATCAGAGTTCGGTCAACACATTGCGCTGACGATCACGTGGTTAAATGACAACCAAGGGTTGGTCAGCGTAGTCATATTCATCCTTACACTTTTCTTGGGCTGGGCCAGTGGCATATTCTCGGCCCTGCGGCGCAAACCGAAGTTCATTGCTGAGCTCATTCCAGGTCCGACCTTTGTCTGCGTTTTCCCTACAGGCGAGAAGTCCACCGGCCACGATGTGCACCGCATCGGGTTTGCGCTTTACCTGTCTGTCGCTAACTGCGGCTCGTCGGCCTCGAGCCTTCATGCTGTCCACGTTGGCTACCGCTGGAACGTGGTTCCGTTTTCCAAAAGCTGGTTTTGCAACACGCTATTTCGACACTGGCTTCAACATCGTACTGCCTCGCTCTCGGACTTCCAGGTGGCCATTGGCGAAAGCCTCAATGTATACCCGTTCATGTTTCAACGAAACTCTCTGTCACCGGTACAGCAAGAAACCTATCTCCAGCCCGGACAGTCGGTGGTAGGCGTTGTCTACTTTGAGCAGTCCGACAGTTGGGGTGGGTGCCAGCCACGCGTCTTGAACGGCCAGATTCGACTGTCCGTACGATTGCTGGATGTCTTCGGAGGGCGACACACGAAAAGCTTCTGGATTCCTGCAGTAACGCTGGAGGAGGCGCGGAGGTTCAACCCATCGTTCGGCCGCACACTTGCAGAACTCCATGGCAAGGCACTCCCGGGCGAAGACGCCTAGTCCTTCGTCGAGGCGAGGCCCAACGGCAAGCCACAAGCCCAGCTCCAGGCGCGGCCTATCATTTTTCCACCGGGCTTGGTGTCTCACCGTCGGCCCCGTCGCACCTCGAACGTTACGTGCGGAGGCTGCGTCCCGCCAATCCTTCCCGCCGCCGCACAGGTCGCCGCAGCGGACGGCTTCGCAGCCCGCTGACCTTCGGCGTTGAGAGTCAACTTTCGTTCTTCGATTCGAGCATCTCCGATGACCGTTCAGGGCGCAGAGCGCCAACTCACCCAACTGCGCAAGCAGCCGTTCGCGCGATCTTGCGACGAGTTGTCGCTGATGACCGGTTCCGGCTCTAAAGCGGACCGACGCGCTTTTCGAACGTGAATGGCAGGTTTCGCGAGCGGCGGTCACTCAGCTCAAAAAGCTCAAGGTCAGCAGCCAGTCTGCAGCGGTCGTTCGTTGCAATGCGACGGGTGACTGCTGATGGCCGGCAAGTGACCGTCAAAGTGGCACTCGTCTACCGGCCGCTGTCCGATTTTAGGTCTGCATGCGTACCGTTTCACGCCCTTGCGACCGGCACCTCGGCCCAGCGGGTCGTGTAGTTCGGCGTCCTGCGTTCCTGGCGCATGCCCCACGCTCTGTTGGCATCGTCGAGGCCTGTGCTGGCCGAGTGGACGGTACCCCGTCCGTACCGCCCGTTGAGCGTGTCCATGGCACGCATCAGGCGCGCGCGGCCATGGTCGGGTGCATCGTCTTCCAGACTCAGTTCGTGCTGGACCCGACTTGCTGGCGTCAGGTCCAACAGGATCACGCCCGCCTTGATTAGGGCATAGCCCGGCTGGAAGAGCTGGTGCACGCCCGCAACTGCGGCGCGCACAAGAGCCGGTGTGTCAGCGCTGGGCCTGCGCAACGGCACGATGACACTGCGATGAAACCGCGGCCCGGGCCGATGCGGTGATGTGTGCGCGAAGACAAGTACCTGGCCAGCTTGGCCATCCTGCTTGCGCAGCTTCTCGGCTGCACGGCCAGCGAACTCGCTCACCGCCTCGATCAGCGGCACCAGGTCGGTGAGCGGCCTGCCGAAGGAGCGCGTGCACGCGATCTCTTTCTTGGGTGCTGGCGCATCGTCCAGACCGATGCACGGCAGGCCCTGCAGCTCGCGCACCGTGCGCTCCAGCACCACGCCCCAGCGCCGACGAATCGTAGCGGGGTCGCTTCGCACCAGGTCCAGCACCGTGCGCACGCCGGCGTCGTTCAGCTGCGCGCCGATCTTGCGGCCGACGCCCCAAACCTCGCCCACCTCGGTTGCGGCCAGCACCGCGTCAAGCTCCTCTGGCGGCAGGGCCGACAGGTCGCAGACCTGAGCCAACTCGGACGGATAACTGCCCGGTTTGCGCTCGGCCGTCTTGGCGATGTGGTTGGCCAGCTTGGCCAACGTCTTGGTCGATCCAATGCCAATGCCGCAGGGGATGCCGGTCCACACCAGGATCCGTGCGCGTATGCGGTGCGCTCGCTCTACGAGGTTGCCGCGCACGCCGTCCAGACCAACGAACGACTCGTCGATGGAGTAAATCTCCTGGGTCGGCCCCAAGCCTGCGGCCAGGCCCATCATCCGGTCGGACATGTCGCCGTAGAGGCAGAAGTTAGCCGACAAGGCGACGAGCCCGGCTTCTTCCTCCAGGTGGCGAATCTGGAACCAGGGCGACCCCATCTTGATGCCCAACGCCTTGGCCTCATTCGATCTGGCGATCGCGCAGCCATCGTTGTTGGACAGCACGATCACCGGCCGTCCTTGCAGGCTGGGTCGGAACACCCGTTCGCACGAGACGTAGAAGTTGTTCCCGTCGATCAGCGCATACACAGCAACCTCACGTGAAGCGCTTGATGCTGGCCGTGACGACGCCCCAGACCTCCAGCAGCTGGCCCTCGTGGGGCGTGATCTCCGGGAACGTCGGGTTGGCAGGGCGCAACTTCACGCGGCCAGCCCGCTGGTACAGGTACTTCACGGTGAACTCGCCGTCGACGACTGCGACAACGACATGTCCATGTCGCGGTTTGATGGCCTTGTCCACCACCAGCATGTCACCGTCGAAAATGCCGGCGTCGCGCATGGACTCGCCCGAGACCCGCAGCAGGAACGTCGCCTGCGGGTGCGTGATCAGTTCCTGCGTCAGATCGATGCGCTGCACCAGGAAATCTTCCGCTGGGCTCGGAAAGCCGGCCACAACCGGCCACCCGGCCACTGGCAGCATCAAACTGGCGTCCGCGAGCGGAAGTGGGCATCCCTGTAAAATACTGTTCACCCATCCAGTATATGCCGCGATAGGATGATCGCCAATGTGCTCCCACTACGAAGGGGTCTCGGACCCCAAACGTCTCGCTGAACACTTCGGCGTCATCCTGCCGGCCGGGGTGAAGTTCGACGTCTGGCCAGCCTACGAGTCCATCTTCATTCGCCGGCCGAAAGAGTGGGGCAGCGGTGACGATGCGGTGCCGCCGCGCGAGGCGCAGGCGGGTGCGTTCGGCCTGGTGCCGCACTGGACCAGGGCTGTCGACGTCAAGACGGCGCTGGTCGCGGCGCGCCGCACCTACAACGCGCGGCCGGAAACCGCGCGAGACAAGCCAAGTTTTCGGGACTCATGGCGCAGGGCTCACCACTGTGTGATCCCGGCTGAAGCCATCTACGAACCGGACTGGCGCAGTGGTAAGGCAGTCCCGACGCGCATCGGCCGTGCCGATGGCGGACCGATGGGCATTGCCGGCCTGTGGACTGGGTGGAATTCGCCGGACGGAACGGTGCTGCGCAGCTTCACGATGCTGACCGTGAATGCCGATGACCATGCGCTGATGTCCAACTATCACCGACCCGACGACGAGAAGCGCATGGTCGTGATCCTGCACGAGCACCAGTTCGACACCTGGCTGGACGCGTCGGCAGAGCGCTCGATGGAGTTCATGCAGCAGTTCCCCGCCGACTTGCTCGTCGCGGCTGCGGCGCCTCGGCCCACCCGTCCCAGAGGGGCGTGATGCCGGCCGCCAGAACCTTGCGAGCCATCTCGGCCGCTGGCATGTTTGCAATGCTTGCCATGGTGAGCACGCCGACGCGTGCCGACGTGTACGAATGCCTTGTCGTCGGTGTCGCCGACGGCGACACGCTCACTGCACGCTGCGGATCGCCCGGGCTGTACGAGCAGGTCCGCGTGCGACTTTCAGGCATCGATGCGCCGGAAAAAGGCCAGCCCTTCGGCACCAGAGCGCGCATGGCACTGGGCGCCCTTGTCTTCGGACGGATAGCACGTCTGGAATGCCCGAAATCGGACCGCTACGGCCGCAAAGTGTGCTCGGTGTGGGTGGCCGCCAGTCTCGGCACCGACAGGCCCGCCTACGCTCGATGCGGGCCTGGCAATGGTGAGGCTGGGCATGGCCTGGTGGTACCGGGCCTACGCACGTGAGCAGCGGCCGGAGGCACGGGGTCAGTATGAATCCGCGGAGCATGAAGCGCGGGCCAAGAGGGTAGGGCTGTGGCATGACCCCGATCCAATGACGCCCTGGGACTGGCGGGTAGCAAATCGCCGAGGCGGCGGACACCAGATAGACGGTCCCACGCCAGTGCTGCAGCCCAACACGCGGATGATCCTGCGCTCGAACAGCGCGGTTGACGCCGAATGGTGCCGCCGGATCCTGTGGCACGAGGGCTTCGTCTTTGAGGCCATGAAGGGCCGCAGATCCGCAACGATGTACCTGCGGGTTCTTCTGGGGTACTGACCAGCATGCTAGCCCTGGACATCCGCTATCAAGCGCGTTCTCGACGCGCGCTGCCGGATGGCAACCTGCTGATCATCGCCCCACGAATAGCGACTGCGCCAAGCCCAAGCTGTGCCACTAAGCCAAACAAAACGTACCTCACCCGCCCCACCCACGACTTGCGCAGTCCCGCGCTGACCTTCGAACTCGTAGGTCAATTCGTGACTCCCCGGATTGAGCCGAAGCCTAACCATAGTGTCCGGAAGAGTTTCGATGGCGCTGCCGCCGTCAGCAAATAGTCGAACGACGTTGTTGCCGTCCCCCCAGTTCTGCCGAACGACATACACAGTGAGGTAGCTGGGGTTCGGCTTGAACTCCTTGGCTTCGGCATCCCGCATCAAGCTTGGCACGGGCGCTGAGGTGCACAGACCCTTTCTGTAACGGTCCACTTTGCTGCGATAGCAGTAGATGGACTGAGCGGTCAAATCCGGTGGTGGGAGGGACGCGCACCCCGACATGAAGACGGCAGCGCCAACAAGCCTACCCATGGGCGCAAGCGTGTGGAATTTCACTTCTGATCCTTCCCGAGCGGCATGTAGACGCAGACGGCCGTGGTACGAGTTCCTGTTGACCACCCATCGATGAGGACTTCGCAGCCACCCACCGAACTTTGTCGTGGCTCCGCATTCGGATCGACGGCCACTGATGGGCGATGAGTGTGTTTTGAGTCTGGAAGTCCAAAGCAGTGTTCTGCGAACAGTCTGATTACATTTTTGTCATCTTTGCCAAACGCGAGAGTTGACCGATGGACAGTCTGGTGCCAAGTGGTCGGAAGCTGGACGGCCATTGGTTCGGTCTGGCTGGAAAACAGCGCCGCCACCGTGCCCGCCCGGCACCGATGGCCATTGCAGCTCGACTCGGCGTGGTCAGACCTCGCCGCCCGGGATGCTGCCGCTCCGGACCGCCCGTACGGCTTCGGCGTGCACTTCGGCGCGCGTGCGCTGGCTGCCGACTGCGGGAGCGATGCCTGCATCCACGCCTTCACCCGTGAGGATCGGGCCGGACGCCATCAATGCCTGGCGCACTTGTTCACGTGTCAGTAGGCTGCCGCTTGCGGTCGGCTTCTGCGTGTCGCCGACTTCGCCGAAGACAGGCAGGCGCCCCTGATCGCGCGCCTGGAAGTACTCAGCGCGTACTTGCTCGCGCGTCATGGTTTGGGCGTGGGCCTGACTTGAAAACCCCAAGGCGGCGAAAGTCGTGATCAAGATGGCGTTGAGGCGGTTCATGGTGTTTCCTTTGGTAGTGATCCGCGCAACGGTGCGCGGTGTGACCAATTCTGGGAAACGAATATTCAGGAAGCCGCACAACTGGATGACGTTTGCGTCATGTCGGCCAGCCAAAGGCCGATGCAGGTGCGGCCGGCCTGTGACTGCGCCAGCGTCCCCCCGCCGTGCAGTCGCGCGATGGCCGCGACGATGGCGAGACCCAGGCCGTGGTGGCGATCTGCCTGCGCGCGTGCGGTGTCGGCACGAAAGAACCGATCAAAGATGCGTGGCAGGTGGTCCGGCGCGATCGTGCTTCCAGAGTTCTCTACCGTGATCTGCGTGGTGCACGGTTCGAGAGTCCGGATCCGCAACACCACCTCTGTCCCCGCGCGTGCATGCCGCGTCGCATTGCCCAACAAGTTCGAGACGGCGCGTTGCAGCAGCCCCGCGTCAACCCTCACTGCTGCGTCGCCCTCAATCCGCAGTGTCAGGCGCGCATCTGCGAGTGCCGCTTCATGGAATTCGGCGACATCCGCGACAAGCGCGGCCAAGCTGGGCACTGCGGTCCGGCGCGCGCCCGATCCTCGTTCCGCACGGGACAAAAACAGCATGTCAGCCACGATGTGGGCAAGCCGGTCCAACTCTTCCAGCTGCGAGCCCAACAACTCTTGAAGCTCATCCTTGCTCGCGGCCTGACGCAATGCCAGTTGGCTGCCGCTGATGAGGGTGGCGAGCGGGGTGTTGAGTTCGTGCGCCACGTCGGCATTGAAGGCCTCCATCTGCGTATAGGAAGCAGCCAGCCGGTCCAGCAGGGCGTTGAACTGGACGATCAGCGGCTGTAGCTCCGCTGGTTGAGCTCGTCCGTCCAGGCGGTGCGCCAGTGAGTCTGCGGAGAGTGTGTAAGGTGTTAGCTGTGACGTTTGTGCGACCAGTTGGTGCAGTGGCGCTAAGCTTCGACGAACCAGCAACCGGCCCCCCAGTGCGATGGCTGCTGTGCCTGCCAGTGCAGCCGCAAGAAGGAGCCAGGCGACGCGTTGCAGCAGGGCTTGGTCTGCACTGGGGTCCAACTGCAAAGTCACTTGCACCGGCGCCGGAATGTCTGTTACCGACATCTGGAAATGGTGAACTGGTGCAGTGGCCACTACGGCCTGCGGCAAAAGACGCGAGAAGACGACCTGACCCGCCCCATCGACCAGTCGCAAGCCCAAATCGCCGTGTCCGGCCAACATGTCCTGCAGAAGATGCGGTACATCTTCGGGACGGTGTGCGCCGCGGGTCTGCGCCAACAGATCGCGCACCGCGGTTTCCTTCTGGGCCAGCGTCTCGTCGCGGCGTTGATCCAATGTCCAATCAAAGCCGAAGTACAAAGCCCCGCAGACCAAGCCCAGTCCGATCATCGATTGCAGGGCAAGCCAGAGCGAAAGCCTGGCGCCTAGACCACGCGCGCTCACGCTTGGGCCCTGGTTTCCAGCACGTAGCCCATGCCACGCACCGTGTGCAGCAGCGGTCGCTCGAAGGGCTGGTCCAGCTTGCCCCGCAGGCGCCGCACGGCAACCTCGACCACGTTGGTCTCGCTGTCGAAGTTCATGCCCCAAACCTGCGATGCCAGTTCCGTGCGGGACAGCACCGCGCCCTGGCGACGCAGCAGCAGCGTGAGCAGGCTGAATTCCTTGTTCGTCAAGTCCAGCCGCTGGCCGGCGCGCGTCACGCGGCGACGGATCAGGTCGACCTCCAGATCGGCCAGGCGCAGAACCGTTGCTTCTGCCTGGTCCGGCGAAGCGCGTCGCAACAGCCCCTGGATGCGTGCCACCAGTTCGGGAAACGCGAAGGGCTTGACCAGATAGTCGTCGGCCCCGCTGCGCAGGCCGCGCACCCGGTCTTCCACTTCGCCACGCGCGGTCAGCATCAGCACCGGCGTCTGCTGGCCCTGGCGCAGCGCGGCCAGCACGGCCAAGCCGTCCAGCCCAGGCAGCATGCCGTCCAGCACGATCAGGTCGTAGCGGTGCAGCGAGGCAGCCTCCAGCCCGGTCACGCCGTCGTGCGCCACGTCCACGGCAAAACCTTCTTCGCGTAAACCCTTTTGCAGGTACTGGGCGAGCTTGACCTCGTCCTCCACGATCAACAATTGCATGGCCGGATTGTGGTGTGCACCCTGGCTCCAGCCCGATGACAAATTTGTCATCGGGCTTTCGCACGGGGGATGGATTCGGACCGCTACACTCGCCCCGCTGTTGCGTTGCAGCAAACCCAATCTTCCATGCGCCGCTTTCTCTCCATCGTGCTGATGCTCGTGCTGTCGCTGCAGGCCACCTGGTCTGCAGCGGCGAGCGTGTGCCGACATGATGTGGCGGTCGAGGCGCCGCACTTCGGCCACCACGCGCATGCCGATGAAGCGGCGCCGACCCATGCGGTGCAGTCGGACGATGCCGCTGGCGTGCAGATTCCGCACCTCGATTGCGTGGGCTGCCATGGCGGCCTGTGCGCCGTCCTGCTGCATGCCCCCGTGTCCAGTACGGCAGAAAGCCAACCTGACGCAGCAGTCACGCCCTATCGACGCACCATCACCGACGGCCTTCCCGAACGGCTGATCCGGCCGCCGCATTCCTTCCTCGCCTGACTTCGGCCGTTCGCGGCCTTCGTCGGCCCCCGTCGGGGCCAGTTTCGCGGACCTGCTTCCGCGTTCACGAGGATGTGCATGCATTGGATTTTTTCGAGCAGACCGGCGCCCCGCTGGCTGCATACCGCCGCGTGGGCCTGCGCCGCGCTGCCGGCGTTCGCGATCGCGCAGCCGGTCGCGCCGGCCCCCGCCACCACGCTGAGCGACGCCTTCGCCCAGATCTGGGCGCTCCAGCCCGAGCAGGCCGCCGCCGCCACACGGCGCGAAGCCAGCCAGGCCCGGCGTGAGGCCGCGCAGCGCTGGACGCCCGAGCCGCCGGCGCTGGAGGCCGGCCTCAAGTCCGACCGGCTGACCGGCAACGACGGTGCGCGCGAGATCGAGGCCGGCGTCTCGGTGCCGCTGTGGCTGCCGGGCGAGCGCGGGCTGACCCAGGCCCACGCCGACGCGGAGGGCCAGGCGCAGGAGACGCGGCTGCGCGCCACCCAGTGGCGCCTGGCCGGCCAGTTGCGCGAGGTCTGGTGGGGCTTGCAGGCGGCGTTGCTGGAGCAGCAGGCCGCCCGTGGCCGCGCCGACAGCGCTGCGCAACTCGCGCGCGACGTGGCGCGCCGCGTGGCGGCAGGCGACCTGTCGCGTGCCGACCAGAACCTGGCCGACGGCGCCGTGGCCACGGCCCAGGCCGAGGTGGCCGAAGCCGGTGCCGCCGTGGTCCAGGCGCGCCAGGCCCTGGCCAGCCTGGGCGTGGTGGCGCCCGAAGCCGCGGCCACGGCCGAGCCGCTGCCCGCACCGGGCGCCGACCTATCGCCCGCCGCCGACCACCCCGCGCTGGCCGAGCTGGACGACCGTGCCCGCGTGGCGCGCCAGGCGCAAGACCTGGCCGCCGTGCAGAAGCGCGCCAACCCCGAACTGACGCTGCTGGCTGGCCGCGAGCGCGGTGCGCGGGGCGAGTCCTATGGCCACAGCCTGACCTTCGGCATCCGCGTTCCGCTGGGCTCGTCCTCGGGCTACCGCGTCAAGGTGGCCACCGCCAGCGCCGAGCGCATCGAGGTCGAACAGGCCCGCGTGCTGGAGGCCAACCGCCTGGCGGCCGACATCGCCGGCGCCCGCGCCCGCATGGCCGCCGCCGAGGCCGTGGCCACGGCCGCTGCGCGCCGCCTGGCGCTGGCGCAGCAGACGCGCGGCTTCTTCGACAAGTCGTTCCGCCTGGGCGAGAGCGATCTGCCGACCCGCTTGCGCGTGGAGCTGGAGGCCGCCGAGGCCGAGCGCCAGAGCGCGCGTGCCCGCGTCGGCATGCAGCACGCCATCTCCACCCTGCGTCAGGCCCTGGGCCTATTGCCGCAATGAACTCTTCTCACGAAAGCACCTCCATGCGATCCCTCTGCTTGACACCGCTGCTGCTGGCGCTGTGGCTGGCCGGCCCGGCCCTTGCCGGCGACGGCCACGACCACGGAGAAGCCCCTGCGACGGCGGCCGGCCCGGCCTCGCCGCGCTTCTCCGCCGCATCCGACCTGTTCGAGCTGGTCGGCGTGCTCGAAGGCCACCACCTGCGCGTCTGGCTGGACCACGCGCCCAGCAACGCGCCGGTGGAGAACGCCACGCTGCAGCTGGAGCTGGCCGGCAAGGCCGTCACGCTCAAACCCGTCGCGGCCGGTGCATTCGAGGCCGAACTGGCTGATGTGCCGGGCGAGGGCACGCATCCCGTCACCGCCACCGTCACCGCCGGTGCCGATTCCGACCTGCTGGCCGGCGAGCTGGACATCCATGGTGCTGCAGCACCCACAGAGGCGGCGCATGCGGCCGGCTGGCGTGCGTGGGCGCCGTGGGTGGGTGGCGGCTTGGCGCTGCTGTTGCTCCTGGTGGCCTTGCTCAAGCGCGGCCGTGCCGCACGCAACCAACCGGCCGGAGGTGCCGCATGAATGTCCGCATGAAGACCGCCGCAGCCTTGTTGCTGGCCGCGCTGTTCACCATCACCACGTCGTTAACCTGGGCCGGCGAAGGCCACGACCACGGTGAAGCCCCGGCCGGCGCCAACGCCAACGCGCCGCAGCGCCTGCCCGACGGCGGCGTGTTCCTGCCCAAGCCCGCGCAGCACCAAATCGGCGTGCGCACGCTGGTCGCCGATCAGAAGCAACTGCCGCGCGCTTTCACGCTGGCCGGCAAGGTGGTGATGGACCCGAACGCCGGTGGCCGCGTGCAGCCCACGCAGCCCGGCCGCCTGGAGCCCGGCCCGCGCGGCTTCCCCACGCCCGGCCAGGCCGTGCGCAAGGGCGAGGTGCTGGCCTATGTCGCGCCCGCTGCCGGCAACCTGGAGCGCGCCGGCCAGGCCTCGCAAGTGGCCGAGCTGCGCGCAGCGCGTGCATTGGCCGAGAAGCGCGTTGCCCGCCTGCGCGAGCTGGCCGACACCGTGCCGCGCAAGGAGATCGAGGCGGCCGAGAGCGAGCTGGCCAGCCTGGGCGAACGCGCCAGCGTGATGTCGGCCGGCCTGTCGGGCCGCGAGGCGCTGGTGGCCCCGGTCTCCGGCGTCATCGCCTCGGCCACGGCCGTGGCTGGTGCCGTGGTTGACGCGCGCGAGCTGCTGTTCGAGATCGTCGACCCCACGCGCTTGCGCATCGAGGCGCTGGCCTACGACCCAGCGCTGGTGGCCGACATCGCCGGCGGCGCCTTGGCCGTGGGCAAAGAGCGGGTGCCGCTGCGCTTCGTCGGCGCCGCGCGTTCGCTGCGCGAGCAGGCGCTGCCGCTGCAGTTCGCAGCTGAGGGGCCGGCGCTGCTCGGCCTGGCCGTGGGCCAGCCGGTGCAGGTGGTGGTGCAGACGAAGAGCCAGGTCGCCGGTGTGCCGGTGCCCGCTGCGGCGCTGATGCGCAATCCCTCGAACCAAAGCATCGTCTGGGTCAAGGTCGCGCCCGAGCGCTTCGAGCCCCGTGTGCTGACCACCGAGCCGCTGGATGGCGCCAACGTCGTCGCGACCACCGGCCTCAAAGCTGGCGAGCGCTTCGTGCACCAGGGCGCAAGCCTGGTCAACCAGATCCGGTAACGCACGATGTTCAAGTGGCTTTTGAACAGCAGCCTGGCGAACCGGCTGCTGGTGATCATCGCGGGCGTGGTGCTGGTCGCCTATGGCGCCTTCACGCTGTCCACCATGCCGGTGGATGTATTTCCCGACCTCAACAAGCCGACCGTCACCATCATGACGGAGGCCGGTGGCATGGCGGCCGAGGAGGTAGAGCAGCTCATCACCTTCCCGCTGGAAACCACCATGAACGGCCTGCCGGGCGTGGAGTCGGTGCGTTCCACGTCCAGCGCCGGGTTGTCCTTCCTCTACGTGACCTTCGACTGGTCGACCGAGATCTTCCGCGCGCGCCAGATGGTGTCGGAGCGGCTCTCGGCCATGGAGGAGGGCCTGCCCGGCGGCGTCATTCCGCGCATGGGGCCGATCAGCTCGATCATGGGCGAGATCATGCAGATCGCGATCCCGATCGACGCGAGCAAGCTGGGCGCGATGCCGGTGCGCGAGTACGCGGACTGGGTCTTGCGCCCGCGCCTGCTGGCGATCCCCGGCGTGGCCCAGGTCATCCCCATCGGCGGTGAGGTGCGGCAGTTCCAGGTGCAGCCCGACACGGCGAAGATGGCCTCGCTGGGCATCACGCACGAGCAGCTGGAGGGCGCGCTGAAAGGCTTCGCCTCCAACACCTCGGGCGGCTTCCTGGAGCTGAACGGGCGCGAGTACCTGATCCGCCACCTGGGCCGCACCTCGCGGCTGGACGACTTGCGCCAGCTCGCGCTGACCGCCAAGGACGGCCAGCCCATCGTGCTGCGCCAGATGGCGCAGGTCGAGTTCGCGCCCGCCATCAAGCGCGGCGACGCCGGCTTCGAGGGCCAGCCCGCCGTGATCCTGGGCGTGCAGAAGCAGCCGACGGCCGACACCATCGCGCTCACCCTGGCCATCGAGACCGCGTTGGCGGAGATGAAGACCGCACTGCCCGCCGGCATGCAGGAGCCGCAGGTCACCTTCCGCCAGGCCAGCTTCATCGAGGCATCGATCACCACGCTGCAAGGCAAGCTGATCGGCGCGTCGGTCTTCGTGGCGGTGATCCTGCTGTTGTTCCTCGGCAACCTGCGAACCACCATCATTGCCTTGGTGGCGATCCCGGTGTCCATCTTCGCGACGGCACTGGTGTTCCGCGGCTTCGGGCTGTCGATCAACACCATGACGCTGGGCGGCCTGGCGATCGCCATCGGGGGCCTGGTGGACGACGCCGTGGTCGGCATCGAGAACGTGATGCGCCGGTTGAAGGAGCAACGTGCCATGCACCCCGACAGCTGGAGCCCTTTGCACGTGGTGGGCGCGGCTACGATGGAGGTGCGATCGGCCATCCTGTACGCCACCATCATCATCGTGCTGGTGTTCGTGCCGCTGTTCGCGCTGCCGGGCATGGAGGGCAAGTTGTTCGTGCCGCTGGGCATCGCTTTCATCGTCTCCACCCTGGCCAGCCTGGTGGTGTCGGTCACGGTGACGCCGGTGCTCAGCCTTTACCTTCTGCCGCACATGAAGTCGCTGGACCATGGCGACACCAAGCTGTTGGCCTGGCTCAAGGCACGCTACCGCAACGGCCTGCAGCCGGTGCTGAACCACCCGCGCCAGGCGATTGCCGCCGGTGCGCTGGCCGTGGTGGCTGCTGCGGTGGCGGTGCCGTTCTTCTCCACCACCTTCCTGCCGCCGTTCAACGAAGGCACGCTCTTGATCGGCCTGCGCCTGAACCCCGGCGTGACGCTGGCCGAAAGCTCGGCGCTGGCATCGCAGGCCGAGAAGCTGGTGGCCCAGGTGCCCGAAGTCACGCACGTGGGCCGGCGCAGCGGCCGGGCCGAGCTGGACGAGCATGCCGAGGGCGTGCACGTGAGCGAGCTGGATGTGGGGCTCAAACCCCCCGGCGAGATCACGCGCACCATGGACGCGGTGCAGGCCGACATCCGCGCGCGGCTGCAGAACCTGCCGGCTGCGATTGCCATCGGCCAGCCCATCTCGCACCGCATCGACCACATGCTGTCGGGCGTGCGCTCGCAGATCGCCATCAAGATCTTCGGCGAAGACCTGGACACCTTGCGTGGCCAGGCCGATGCGCTGCGCGCCCGGCTCGCCGCCATCCCCGGCCTGGCCGACCTGGAGGTCGAGAAGCAGGTGCTGGCGCCGCAGATCAAGGTGTCCCTGGACTACGAGGCCGCCGCGCGCTACGGCGTGCCCGCCCCGCAGGTGCTGGCCGTGCTGCAAAGCCTGGTCGAGGGCGAGCGCGTGACGCAGATCGTCGAGGGCAACCGGCGCTTTGCGCTGGTGGTGCGGCTGCCGGAGGAAGCGCGCTCGGTCGAAGGCCTGGCGCAGATCCTGGTGGAGACGCCGACCGGCCGCGTGCCGCTGTCGCTGCTGGCGCGCATCGAAGACGGCGATGGCCCCAACCAGATCAGCCGCGACGATGGCAAGCGCCGCATTGTGCTCTCGGCCAACGCGCAGGGCAGGGCGCTGTCCGACGTGGTGGCCGACATCCGCGCGGCCGTGGCGGCGCACCCGCTGCCCGAGGGGTATTTCGTCACCCTGGGCGGCCAGTTCCAGGCGCAGGAAGAGGCGTCGCGCCTGGTCGGCCTGCTGTCCATCGTCTCGCTGATCTTGATGTTCGTGGTGCTGTTCAGCCGCTACCAGAGCACGCGGCTGGCGCTCTTGATCATGGCCAACATCCCGCTGGCGCTGGTGGGCGCGGTGCTGGGCTTGTGGCTGTCGGGCCAGCCGCTGTCGGTGGCGGCGCTGGTGGGCTTCATCACGCTGGCCGGCATCTCGGTGCGCAACGGCATCCTGAAGGTCAGCCACTACATCAACCTGATGCGATTCGAGGGCGAGAACTTCGACCACAAGATGATCATGCGCGGCTCCATCGAGCGGCTGAGCCCGGTGCTGATGACCGCGCTGGTGACGGCCTTCGCGCTGGCGCCGCTGCTGTTCGAGGCCGAGCGGCCCGGCACCGAGATCCTGCACCCGGTGGCGGTGGTGATCTTCTCGGGCCTGGTCAGCTCCACGCTGCTGGACACCTTCCTCACGCCCGCGATGTTCTGGCTGTTCGGCCGCAAGGATGCCGAACGTCTGGCCGCCAATGGCGCGAACGAGGCCCTGTAATTTTTTCTTGAAAGGCAAACCGAAATGAAAGCAACCGCTCTGTTGGCCGCTCTGGCCCTGTCCCTCGCCACCACCGGCGCCATCGCCGAAGACAAGCACGAGGCCAAGGCCTTGCACGGCGGCTTGGTGATGGAGGCGAACCACCTGGACTACGAACTCGTGGCCAAGGCCGACACCATTGCCCTCTACGTGCGCGACCACGGCAAGCCGGTGGACCTGAAGGGCGCCAGCGGCAAGCTGACGCTGCTGGCCGGCAGCGCCAAGACCGAGGCCGCGCTGGCCCCGGCCGGCGACAAGCTGGAGGCCAAGGGCGCCTTCCCGGCCGCCGCCGGCACCAAGGTGGTCGCCACCGTGCAGCTGGCCGGCAAGAAGGCGGCGAACCTGCGGTTCACGTTGAAATGAGCGCAGGCCACGCCCACACCGAGGGCGATGGGCACGACCACGGCGCCGCGCATGCGCACGGGGCCGGTGGCGAGCCCTCTCTTGAACTGGTCTTCTCTCTGGCCTGTGGTGTGGCGCTGCTGGCCGGCTGGGCCGTGGAGCGCTGGGGCCTGGCCGGCCCCATGGTCGCCCGCGCTTGCTATGTGTTCGCGTACGTGGCGGGCGGCTGGTTCACGCTGCGCGAGGCGTTCGACAACCTGAAGGCCAGGCGCTTCGAGATCGACACGCTGATGCTGGTCGCTGCCGTGGGCGCTGCGGCCATCGGCGCCTGGGCCGAGGGCGCGCTCTTGCTGTTCCTCTTCAGCCTGGGCCATGCGCTGGAGCACTACGCCATGGGCCGCGCGCGGCGTGCCATCGAGGCGCTGGCCGAGTTGGCCCCCGAACGCGCCACGGTGCGGCGCGCTGACACGACCGAAGACGTCGCTGTCGCCAGCCTGGTTGCGGGCGACATCGTCGTGGTCCGGCCCAACGAACGGCTACCGGCTGATGGCTTTGTCGTCGTCGGTCAGACCAGCGTGGACCAGGCCAGCGTGACCGGCGAGAGCGTGCCGGTGGACAAGGAGGCGGTGGCCGACGCGCAGGCAGCGCTGGCCGGCTTCGACAAGCTGGCGGCCCGGCACCGCGTGTTCGCCGGCACGGTCAACGGGTCTGGCGCCGTGGACGTGATGGTCGCGAGGCCCGCCGCTGAATCGACCATGGCGCGCATGGTCAAGCTGGTGATGGCGTCGCAGCAGCAGCGCTCGCCGGCGCAGCAGTTCACCGAGAAGTTCCAGCGCGTGTTCGTGCCCGCCGTCTTGGTGGGCGTGGCGCTGTTGCTGTGTGCCGGCCTGGTGCTGGACGAACCCTTCACCGCCACGTTCTACCGTGCCATGGCGGTGTTGGTGGCGGCCAGTCCCTGCGCGCTGGCGATCTCGGTGCCCAGTGCCGTGCTCAGCGCCGTGGCGCGGGCCGGCCGCAGTGGCGTGTTGGTCAAGGGCGGTGCGCCCTTGCAGCACTTGGCCAAGGTGACAGCCATGGCCTTCGACAAGACCGGCA
Organism: Pseudorhodoferax sp. Leaf267; assembly: GCF_001422405.1. GTDB lineage: Bacteria > Pseudomonadota > Gammaproteobacteria > Burkholderiales > Burkholderiaceae_C > Pseudorhodoferax. The sequence goes on along the minus strand of NZ_LMMV01000021.1, from coordinate 153,489 downwards.
CGCTGACCGAGGGCAAGCCACGGCTGACCGATGCGGTGCCGGTCTCTGGCGTGACCGATACCGAGTTGCTGGCTTTGGCTTTGGCGGTGGAGCAAAGCAGTGACCACCCGTTGGCCGGCGCCGTGGTGCACGGCGCGCGCGAGCGACTGGGCGACCAGACGGTGCTGCCGCAGGTGCAAGGCCTGCGCAGCATCACCGGGATGGGCGTGACGGGCCAGGTCGACGGCAGGCCCGTGCACATCGGCAAGCCCGCCTTGTTTCAGCAAGACGGCGCGCCACCACCCGCCGAGCTGCTGCAAAGCAACGAGGCGCTGGTTGCGGCCGGTCGTACCACCATGCTGGTGCGCCACGGTGAGCGCTACCTCGGGGTGCTGGGTGTGATGGACACGCCGCGCGACTCGGCCCGGGGCGTGGTGGAAGCGCTGCGTGCACAGGGCATCACGCGGCTTCTGATGCTCTCGGGCGACAACCAGCGCGTGGCAGAGGCCGTGGCCGCGAGCGTGGGCCTGACCGAAGCGCGGGGCGACCTGATGCCCGCGGACAAGGTGCAGACGATTGCCGCGCTGCGGGCCGAGGGCGCCGTCGTCGTGATGGTGGGCGACGGCGTCAACGACGCCCCCGCGATGGCGCAGGCCAGCGTGGGCATCGCCATGGGCGGCGCAGGTTCGGATGTGGCACTGGAGACGGCCGATATGGCATTGATGGCCGACGACCTGACGCAACTGCCGTTCGCCGTGGCGCTGGCGCGGCGCACCGACCGCGTGATCCGGCAGAACCTGTGGGTCAGCCTGGGCGTGGTGGCGGTGCTGATTCCCTCCACGATCTTTGGCCTGCCCATCGGCTCGGCGATCGTGTTCCACGAGGGCTCCACGTTGCTGGTGGTCGCGAATGCGCTCAGGCTGTTGCGGTTTCGAGGGCCGGCGTAGTCAGGCGTTGCACGCGCTTCAATCCGTTTGTTGTGCGCTGAACCATCGAGCACGCTGCGTGTGGTGGCCTAAGACTGCGCGCTGCCGCCCTGCCGTCCATGCCCATCGCAGCTGGTGGATTGACCGTTCGAGCAATCAAGGGCAGCGCCCCCGGTATATCTGGCTGAGGGAGACGCTTGGGTTGTACCGGCATCGGCCCACAGCAATGCGCTCATGGAGCTCCGTTCCGCATCGGTGGGCCACGCCGGGTTCTCGCATGTGTCTCCCTGCGCGTTACCTGAGGTGCGTGCTGGCGCCAGACCAGCGCGCCCTTGCGCGTCGAAATGCACCAGGCTGTAGGTCTCGTTGACGACGACGTCCGGCATGTCGCCTTTCAGGCGCACATACCAGTCGGCCAGACGCAAGGTCTGCCCCGCCATGGCCTCCAGCGTGGCCTCGCCGCGCGCCATGGCCACGTACAAGGCGTGGGGGACCGGGTGGACACCGCTGCTGTCGTCGAGCAGGAAGACGTAGGAAGCATGCGCAGCGTCTTCAGGGCCGACGTTGCCAGTGCAGGCCTGCACGGTTCGACCTGATGCATCGGCCGCGCTGTACACCGGCGCGAAGCCACCACCCGGTGTGCGGAAGTTGGTGGTCTGCCCCTGGTACATCCGAGCGGCTACCCACTGCATCGCGCCATCGTAGGTGTAGGCGCGCAGGTCGAACTTCATTGCCTTGGTGGCCTGCTCGGGTGCTGCCCCGTCCGGGTCGTCGATCACCCGCTCGCCGGGCGCGACGATGGCCTGGGCCACATAGTCCCCTGCCAGGATGTCTTGCCAGACCCGCTTGGTCAGTTTGTCTCCCCGATAGGCCGCACGGCCGCCAAAGCCTGCGACGGGCTTGAAGAACAAGCTGCGGCGCGCATCCCACAAACGCTGTGCCTGCGCAGGCTCGACCAACTCGGTGCGCGGTACGTGCTCGAGCAGCGTGTGCTGCATGGCGTGGGGAACGCCCAGCGCTTGCAGCCGCGCAGCGTCGCTGAACAGCGCCAGGTTCCGCTTGTCGGCGTACAGCGCATGGGCCCGCGGGTGCGGTGTGAGCACCACGGCGCGCTGCAGGTACGCTTCACGCAGTGCGGCGCTGGAAGGCTCGTCAAGGTAGAAATCGGTCAAGCGGTTGTAGACCAGATCGATGGCCAGGTCGCCGTGCCACAACATGCCATCGCGCCACTCCAACGCAGCTGGATCGGCGATCACCGCGCGCAGGCCATGCCGCTCGAACAACTGCTGGAACAGCAGAAACTCGGGGTAGAGGTACTGGCCCTCGGGCGCCACGTCGACGATGGCGATGCTGGCGAGCGGCCGCGTGCTTGCAGACGCGCCCGTCGCTTGAGCCAACATCCATTCGTGCCGAAACATCGCGACGATCTGCCGTTCGAAGTCCACCACGCTGGCAAGCGTGGGCACCATCGAATGAACCGCTGCGCAGCAGGCATGCTGCGCGCGTGCCAGCACCGCGTTGAGCATCGCCCCGCCGGCGTTGGTGTTGATCTCGATCAGACCAAGATGTCCTTCGCTCAGATGAAAGTCGTAGCCGAAGAAGGCACCGAGCGGCCCGGGCGTGCCCAGCCGCGCGATCGCTGGCGCAGCGCCCAGCACCTGCTCCCGATAGGCCGGCAAGGCCACGACCGACTCAACGGCCTGCATCACCTGCACCATGCGTTGCAAGTGAGGCGTCGCCACGAACACGGGCAGTGCTGCGAATATGTACGGACAGCGCTGCCGAAGCAATGCTGAAAGGCCCGGCGTGCCCAGTTCTGAGTCAAGGGCATGCGCCAGGGCCTTCTCATCGAGGCTAAAGCAGAAGCACGCGCTGTTGAGCATGCCGATGGCGGTACGGGACGTCTCGGGCGACGGTGGTTGCAGTATGGTGGTCACGGCTGGTTGGTGATCGTGGGATGGGGAAGACAAGTTCGGCAACCGACCGTCGGGGGTGGGCACCGCATTGCAATTCGCGAGGGTATCAGCGGCAGGCTCTTCTGTCCGTTCGCGCACCTTCCAGGAGGGCGAGTAGTCAAAAAAAATGCACATCGTCATGTGCGGCAGCGTACAGACGTCTTGAGTCAGCAGCCACAGCATCTGTACTCAACAGCTTTCTTCCGTGCCTTGCGGCCTGCTTGATGTAGAGCAAGGTTCTTTTTGTCCAACTGCATAGCATGAGCCATCACTAGCTCGCACTCACCATGAAGTTCTTCGGCAACACTCACACCAAGCGCAGCAAGGCATTCCTGCTGCTGTTGGTGTGGCTGTTCGCGCAGGCTTCATCGTTCGCAAATGCCTGCTTGCTCGAGACACATGAACCGCACGCCACTGAGGCCAAGGTTTCGCTGGTTGCGAGCGGCCCAGCACCTGCCGAGCTACTCGGCAAGGTGCGCGTGGATCCTGGCCACCATGACGAGGCAGACGGCACCAAGGCCTCGTGCCTAAAGGCTTGTGACGACGGGACGCGCACCTTGCCTAAGACGTACCCGGGCGTTGACCACAACGACCCCGGTCCGGCACCGCTGGTCGCCACACTGTGGACCGGATCATCAAATGTCCTGCCGCCCCCCCGCCAGCCGGATGACCTCGCCCTACCCACCGTCGGGCCACCTTTGAGGGTTCGCTACTCGCGACTTGCGCTGTAGCCAGCTTGATGACGCTTGATCCGGAGCGACCGTGCTCCGCATCAGCGTCCATCTTCGTCCGGGCCTGGCCCGCACTCGCGTGCCGATAGCGCGACGAATCAGCGCAACGACTGCGCCCGGTGCTTTGCACCACACATCCCATCTCGGTCGACGCACGACCTGTCTTTTCTCCAATGAACCAGGAGTCCCCCATGAAGTTCGTTCGTCTCTTTTCTCTCGCCCTTGCCCTCTCAGCAGTCGGTGCTCCCAGCTGGGCCACGCAGCACGACCAGCACAAGGCACACCATCCAGCGGGGTCGGCCTCGGCTCCCGCTGCCAGGTCCATGCCCGGCAAGACCACGCCAGAGATGGCCAGGATGTCCAACCACATGAAAGCCATGCAGGAGATCCACAACAAGATGATGGCTGCCAAGACACCCGAAGAACGCAATGCATTGATGGGCGAGCACATGAAGACCATGCAGGAGGGCATGAGCATGATGAAGGGGATGGGTGGCATGGGTGGCATGGGTGGCCCCAAGAGCCCGCCGACCAGCATGGCCGAGCGCCAGACCATGATGGAGCAGCGCATGGACATGATGCAGACCATGATGGAGATGATGGCCGATCGTCTCCCGCAGACGCCGGCCAAGCCGTGAGGGAGATGCCATGACCGCCTCGCACGACAGCGCATTTTTCGGAGGCTTCAGATGACTCACGACCATGCCCATCCACCACAAACGGCTCAACGGCCCGACCAGCACAGTGCGGCGCCGTTCTGGCGCTCCCGATATGCACTCGGCCTGCTTGTATTCGGAGCTGTCGCCGCGTACTTTCTGCTGAGCGAGCACCGTGCCCATTTCTTTGGGGCACTGCCATTCTTGTTGCTGCTGGCCTGTCCGTTGATGCACATGTTCATGCATGGCGGGCATGGTGGACATGGGGGCGGGAACGGTCCCCAAGCAGGCGAGCGAGCTGGGGATTCATCCGAACCCAGTCCCGTGCCCAAGAAAGGAGCGCAGCCATGACCCACGATGCTTCGGGCTACGGCCTGTGGACGCTGGTCGTCCTCAATTCGGCTCTGTTCCTGATGTTCGCACTCAGCTTCTTCAAGCCACAGACCGGGCGCGACTGGCGCACCTTCGGGGCCTTCGCTGCCTTCATCGTCGCCCTCTTCGTCGAGATGTACGGCTTCCCGCTCAGCATCTACCTCATGTCGGGCTGGCTGCAGACGAAGTACCCGAACCTCGACTTGCTGTCCCACAACAGCGGGCACTTGTGGTCGACGTTGCTCGGCGAAAAGGGTGACCCGCACTTTGGCCCGCTGCACATCGCGAGTTATGTGTTCCTCGGCTTCGGCTTTTACTTGCTGTCCAGCGCCTGGAACGTGCTCTATCACGCGCAGCGCCGAAACGAACTGGCCAAGACTGGGCCGTATGCGCGGATTCGGCATCCGCAGTACGTGGCCTTCGTGCTCATCCTGCTCGGCTTCCTGCTGCAGTGGCCAACGCTGCTCACGTTGGTGATGTTCCCCATATTGCTGGTCATGTACGGGCGTCTCGCGATCACCGAAGAAGCAGAGATGCGCAAGCGTTTCGGTGGCGAGTTTGAAACGTATGCGGTCCACACGCCACGCTTCGTTCCCTCGTTCAAGACTGACGCGCCGCAGTCGTCGTAGAACCCTGATCCCTCGCCGTAAAGCCAAAGGAAAACTCACCATGCAAACCCTCAGTTTCGACGTCAGCGGCATGACCTGCGGCGGCTGCACTGGCAGCGTGCAGCGCACGCTGAGCAAGATCGATGGCGTCAGCCATGCCGATGTCACCTTGAGTCCGGGCGTCGCCTCGGTGGTGGCTGATCCCGAACGCGTCACGTCTGCCCAGATCGAAGCGGCGATCATCGGGCTCGGCTACCTGGCCAAGGCGCGCCCGGCGGCGCATAGCGGACTGGCGCCGTCATGAAAACCAGCACGATCGAAGTCGGCGAACTGGTTTCCACCCTGAGCGCAGCGGGTGTTCATCGGCAGCTTTCGACGCTGCCAGGCGTGCATCATGCCGACGTGAACTATGTGGCCGGCAGCGCGACCGTTCACTACGACGAAGCGCGGATCACCGTTGAAGCCATCCGGCAACGCGTCGTCGATTGCGGTTACCACTGCCGCGGTGAACTCGTCCCGGCCCACGTCTGCGATGCGGCGGACCACAAGGCGTTCGGGGATGCTCATGCAGGCCACGCCGGGCACGTGATGCCTGCCGCCCCGGGCAGGCTAAACACTGGAGTCGGCGCGATTGCCAAGGCGCCAAAGAAGCCGACGACACCCGTGCAGGATGCTCATGCAAGCCACGCCGATCACGTGGGCCATGCGCGGGAAGGCGGCTCCTCCTCCAACCAGAATGCCGACAACAAGGCCGACATGATGCATGACATGGGTCATGCGCCCGGCATGTCGATGCAGAGCATGGCCGACGACATGCGCAACCGTTTCCTGGTGGCCCTGGTGTTTGCCGTGCCGGTGTTCGTCTACTCGCCGATGGGCGAGATGTTCGGCAACTTTTCCGTGCCGTTCGGGATGGACCGCAAGCTCTTTCTCTTCTTCGCGGCCACCGGGGCCATTGCCTATCCGGTCTGGCCGTTTCTGGTCGCGGCCGTGCGCGCGGCGCGTAACAAGGTCGCCAACATGGCGACGCTGATCGTGCTGTCCGTCGGCACGGGCTACCTGTTCAGCGTGGGCGCCACGTTCTTCTACGAGAGCGAGGTGTTCTTCGAGGCCTCTGCGGTGCTGCTGGTCTTCATCCTGCTCGGTCACTGGCTGGAGATGCGTGCCCGCGCCGGCGCGTCGGACGCGATCCGCGCGCTGATGGATCTGGCACCGCCTATGGCCACCGTCGTGCGCGGCGGCGTTGAGACGCAGGTGCCCACGGCGCAGGTGCTGGCTGGCGAGACCGTCGTCATCAAGCCGGGCGACAAGATCCCGGTCGATGGTGAAGTCACCGAGGGCAGCTCGCAGGTCGACGAGTCCATGCTCACGGGTGAATCGATGCCAGTGAAGAAGGTGGTAGGCAACCCTGTCATCGGCGCCACGATCAACAAGAGCGGCAGCTTTCGGTACAAGGCCTCCAAGGTCGGCGCCGACACAGCGCTGGCGCAGATCGTCAAGCTGGTGCAGGAAGCGCAGAACTCCAAGGCGCCTGGGCAATTGCTGGCCGATAGAGCGTCGCAATGGTTGGTGCTGGCTGCCATCGCGGTCGGGCTGCTCACCTTCGCAGTCTGGTTCTGGGTGCTGGGCCAGCCGCTGCTGTTCGCGCTGACGCTGACGATCACGGTGTTCGTGATCGCCTGCCCTGACGCACTGGGCTTGGCAACGCCGATGGCCATCATGGTGGGTACGGGCCTGGGAGCGATGAACGGCATCCTGTTCAAGAACGCCTCGGCCCTGGAGAACGCCACCAAGTTGACTGTCGTCGTCTTCGATAAGACCGGCACGCTCACCGTCGGTCAGCCCGACGTGGTGGAGATGGTCGCCGCGTCCGGCATCACCGATGCGCAACTGCTCGCCGTCGCAGCCGGGGTGGAAAAGTTCTCCGAACACCCGCTGGCGCAAGCAGTGCTCAAGCATGCTGGCGCCGCACCGGTCGAGGTCGCCACGGGTTTCGCCAACATCGACGGGCAGGGAGCCCGTGCCACCATCGGCGCGGACGCCGTACTGCTGGGCAACCGCAAGCTGATGCAGGCGGAGAACGTCAGCCCGGCGTCGATGACGGCACTGGCGGCAGATGCCACGCGGCTCGAGGGTGCTGGGCGTACGGTGGTGCACGTGGCCCGCGCAGGCCAGCTCATCGGCCTGATTGCCATTGCCGACGCAGTGCGCCCCACCTCGAAGGCGACGATCGCCAAGCTGCAGGAACGCGGTGTCAAGGTCGCGATGATGACCGGCGACAACCAGGCCACCGCCGAGCGCATCGGCAAGGAGCTGGGCATCGACATCGTGCTGGCTGAAGTGCTGCCCGGCCAGAAGGCCGCGAAGATCAAGGAACTGCAGGACCAGGGCAACAAGGTCGGCATGGTTGGCGACGGCATCAACGATGCGCCGGCCCTGACCCAGGCCGACGTGGGCTTCGCCATCGGCGCCGGCACCGACGTGGCGATGGAAAGCGCCCAGGTGGTGCTGATGAAGAGCGACCCCTACGACGTGGTCGGTGCCATCGAACTGTCGCGCGCCACGTTACGCAAGATGCACCAGAACCTGTTGTGGGCGGTAGGCTACAACGTGATCGCCTTCCCGGTTGCTGCAGGCGTGTTCTACCCTTTTACGCTGTCGCCGGAGATCGCCGCACTGTCGATGTCGGGCAGCTCGGCAGTGGTGGCCATCAACGCCTTGATGCTCAAGCGCACAAAGCTTGCCGGCATCAAGCGCGCGGGATCGCCAGGCGGGCAACCGACCGCCGAGAAGCTTGCCGCAGGAGCGCCTGCATGAGCGATCCGATGCGCAATGCGGGGGTGACGGCACGGCCGTCTCCGCAGGCAGCCGGCAACAGCCACCGGGTTTCAGCGTGGATGCTCACGGCCTGCGGCGTCTGGCTCGTCGGTCTTGGTTTTTACTTCATCGTTCTGCGGCCGCCCCTGTTGCCAGAAGACCCGCGCTTCATGGGAACGACCCTCGAACAGATTCGGACCTCGGTGCCCGGACTCGAAGCTTGGCTGCAAAAAGTGTTTACCGTCATGGGCGGGTTCATGGCGGGGGCAGGTGTGCTCACGGTGTTCGTCGCAACCGTTGCCATGCCACTGCGGTTAAAGGGCGTGCCCTGGGCCGTCGGCTTTTCTGGCGTACTGACCGTCCTGCTGATGAGCGCTACCAACTTTGCGCTCCAGTCAGATTTCAGATGGCTCCTGTTGCTACCGGCTTTGGTCTGGTTCGCGGGGCTCGTCGTCTATCTCGCGAATCACGGAGCAACCTCCGTCGGTCACGACCGAGGCCACGGTGGAGTGGACTGAATGTGCTTCTCGGCTACCGCAAGTTTCTCCGCAGGTGCGCTTCTGCTCGGGATCGGTGCGCTGACGTTGAGGTCGGCGCTGGCGACGCGTCAGCGTCGCGCCCTGCCGTTCGCAGCGATCCCCACGTTGTTTGCGATGCAGCAGCTGATCGAAGGTGTGATCTGGCTGACCTTTCCACAAGAGGCCACGCGGCTGAACGCGGTGTTGACCCACGTGTACTCTTTTTTCTCGCATGTGCTATGGCCGGTCTACGTTCCCGTGGCTGTTGTGCTGATGGAGCCCGAGGGTTGGCGGCGCCGAGCGTTGGCCGCATTGGTTGCGGCCGGAGCCGCGCTCGGCGCGTATCTGCTGTACGTGCTGGTCGCGCTACCGGTCGTCTCAAAGCCGACAGGCCAGCACATCGAATACGTTTCACCGCACTTCTTCGCCGCAGCGACGATGACTTTGTACCTGCTGTCGACCACCGCGAGCCCGCTGTTTTCCTCGCACCGATGGGTCAAGGCCTTCGGGGCTCTGGCGATGTTGGCCTTCGGCGCCGCGTACTACTTCTACGCGCAGTGGTTCATCTCGGTGTGGTGCCTGTTCGCGGCGCTCCTGAGCACGGTGATCTATCTGCACTTTTCGCTTCGGCGCAGCCATGCCTTCGGTTCGCCGCGCGTTGCAAGCCGGCCCTCGACACGAATTTCCAATTGACCTCGATATCTGGAGAACTCCATGCGTAAACCAATGGCCATTCTGGTCGCCGTGACGGCCTTGAGCCTCAGCGGCTGCGGCTACAACACCTTTCAAACCACGGACGAGCAGGTCAAGGCGGGCTGGGCTGAGGTCGTCAACCAGTACCAGCGCCGTGCCGACCTGATCCCCAACCTCGTCAGCACCGTGAAGGGGGAGGCGAAGTTCGAGCAGGACACGCTGACCAAGGTCATCGAGGCCCGCTCGAAAGCGACATCCATCCAGGCCACCCCGGAGCTGATCAACGATCCCGCAGCGTTTCAAAAATTTCAACAGGCGCAAGGCGAGTTGACCGGTGCGCTGTCCAGGCTGATGGCGGTCTCGGAACAGTATCCGAACCTCAAGGCCAACCAGGGGTTTCGCGACCTGTCAGCGCAATTGGAGGGCACCGAGAACCGGATCACCGTGGCGCGCAACCGGTACATCAAGTCCGTACAGGACTACAACGTGACGGTGCGGTCCTTCCCGTCCAACCTGACGGCTAAGGTGTTCGGCTACAAGGAAAAACCGACCTTTGCGGGTGAGAACGAGAAAGACATCGCGAAGCCGCCCAGCGTCGGATTCGACACTGCGCCGTCCAAGCCCGCTGGCCCAGGTCCAGGAGCGTCCAAATGACGGCAGTCGGCGGCTTGGGCAGGGCTTTCGAGGTCGGCAGATCGCTACTGTCTGCAGGCTTGTTGGCTTGTGCGTTGGGGTGGTCCGCGCATAGCGCAGCGCTCCTGGCCGTGCCGCTACTCACAGGGCACGTGATCGACCAGACCGGCACGCTGACCGCGGAGCAGAAGGCCGCGTTGGAACAAACGCTCGCCGCGTTCGAGGCCCGTAAAGGCAGCCAGCTGGCCGTGCTGATGGTCGCCTCGTCAGCGCCGGAAGAGGTCGAACAATATGCGCTGCGCGTGGCCGAGCAATGGAAGCTCGGCCGCAAGAAGGTGGACGATGGCGCGATCCTCGTGGTCGCCAAGAACGATCGCGCGATGCGCATCGAGGTGGGTTATGGGCTGGAGGGAGCGCTCAACGACCTCACCAGCCAACGCATCATCAGCGAGACGATCCTCCCGCGATTCAAGAGCCAGGATTTCTACGGCGGCATCACGGCCGGTGTCGAACAAGTCATCCGCGTGATCGACGGCGAACCTTTGCCCGCGCCGAGCGTCCGGTCCAGCCAGGGCATTGGCGAGGTGCAGCAATACGCGCCCACACTGTTCGTTCTGGCGCTGGCGATCGGCGGCGTGCTGCGCGCCAAGCTGGGCAAAGTGCCCGGCTCGTTGGTCACTGGCGGTGTGGTCGCGGTGATCGCCTGGTTCGTGGTGGGCGCCCTTTCGATGGCATTGGTCGCGGGCGTGGTGGCGCTGCTCTTGACCCTGGTGGGGGGTGGCATGCTGGGCCACGGCATGGGTGGCTATTACGGCGGCGGTGGCCGTGGCGGTTATCGCGGTGGCGGTGGCGGCGGCTTCAGCGGTGGCGGTGGCGGCTTCGGTGGCGGCGGTGGGTCGGGAAGGTGGTAGCCATGAACATCAAACGCATCGCGCGCCACCTGCTGACGACCGACGGCCAGGTCAGTCGAAGCTTCGGCCCCGGCATCTTGACGAAGATCGAAGCGGCCATCCAGGTCAGCGAGGCCGAGCACGCCGGAGAGATCCGTTTCGTGGTCGAAGGGGGACTGGACGGAGCACTGTTGTTCAAGGGCCAGTCGGCCCGAGAGCGTGCGATCGATCTGTTCTCGCACCTGCGTCTCTGGGACACACAGCAGAGGACGGGCGTGCTGATTTACCTGTTGCTCGCGGACCGGGCCGTGGAGATCGTTGCGGACCGGGGGATCAACGCTCAGGTGGATTCGCAGGAATGGGCCACGGTCTGCCGCCAGATGGAGGCGGCCTTCAGGCAGTCGAACTTCGAGAGTGGGGTGGTGGCTGGCGTGCAGGCGGTGACGCGACAACTGAAGGCGCACTTCCCCTTGGACATTCGCGACAGAAATGAGCTGCCGGACAAGCCGGTGGTGCTGTAGGGCACCCGCGCCGAACCCCACATGATGTCTTGCAGTCAACGCGGGCGCCGTTGCGCCTGCCCAATGTCTTTTCCAGGAGTTCGCACATGATCACCAGCCACATCAAAAGCTTGCTTGTTGCCACCCAGTTCGCCGTGCTCGCCATTGCCGGGTCTGCATCTGCAACGACGGGCAAGGTCTACGTTGCCGATGAAGGGGCGAACACGGTCAGCGTCATCGACGCGGCAGGCTTCAAGCAGACTGGCAGCATCCCGGTCGGGCTGGGTCCGCACAACGTGCAGGTCTCCCCCGACGGCAAATGGGTGTGGGTTACCAACAATGGTGAGCCCGCCAAGGCGGCCGAGATGCCGGCCAAGTCAATGCCAAAGGCCGAGCACGGGGCGATGGCGGGTGCCGGCGCGGTGTGGGTCATCGATGCCAGCACCGATGCGGTCGTCGCCAAGGTGCCCGTGGGCAAGCATCCGGCCCATGTGGTGGTGGCAGACGATGGGCGAACCGCCTACATCACCAATGGCGGCGACAACACCGTCAGCGTCGTGGACACCGCGGCTCGGCGCGTCGTCGGGGTCATCGCTGTTGGTGCATCGCCCCACGGCCTTCGAATCACGCCTGATGGCAAACAGGTCTGGGTTGCCAATCTCAAGGACGGCACGGTGTCGGTCATCGATGCAGAGGGACAAAAGCCTGTCGCTCACATCGCGGCAGGGAAAGGCCCGGCGCAGGTAGGTTTCACGCCGGACGGCCGTTGGGGCTTTGTATCGTTGTCTGGCGAAAACAAGGTCGCGGTGATCGATCCGGTCAGCCGCAAGGTGATCCGCAAAATTGCAGTCGGACCTGTGCCGATCCAGGTGCACGCAACGCCTGACAGCAAGCTTGTACTGGTCGCCAACCAAGGCACGCCGAAGAAGCCGGGCACGACCGTCAGCGTGATCGACGTGGGGAGCATGAAGGTGGCCGGGACGATCACGACCGGCGCCGGGGCACATGGGGTGGCAGTGGATCAGGAAGGGCGGTACGCCTTCGTGACCAACACGTACACCAACACCGTGTCGGTCATCGACATTGCCAATCGCAAGATGGTCGCGACGGTGCCCGTCGGCAGAGGCCCGAACGGCATCAGCGTGGGACCATGAAGGCGGCGCGACCCCGCACAAGCGAGCTGGGACCTGTACAGCTGGGGTGGCTGGCGGGCTCGGTCTTCATCGTGTCCGCCGGCTATGGGGCACTGTTGCCAGTGTTGCCGGGGTGGCTGATGTCAGTGGTGCCGAATGCGAGCGCCGCTGAAGTCGCCCGACACGTGGGATTTCTCAGCAGTGTTTACGCGGCGGGCGTTCTGCTCGGGGCACCACTGTGGGGGATCGTCTCGGATCATCTGGGGCGCGACCGCATCCTGATCATCGGGTTTGTCGGGTACGTCACCAGTTCGCTGTTGCTGTTGGCCCCCTTGATCGCCGTTGAGTCGGGTCTCGCGGGCCTGTATGTCCAGCGGGGCGCCACGGGCTTCTTCGTCGCGGCCATCGTGCCTGTGGTGGCTGCGCTGGTGGCCGAACACACGCCCCCGGGCAAGCGGGCGCGGCGCTTCGCATGGTTGGGAGCCATGTCGCTCCTAGGATTCCTGTTCGGCCCCGCACTCAGCGCGGTGGCCAATGCAGTCGGGCCGTGGGTCGCTGGCGCACCGGTCTCCGCGGCGCTGTCGGCCCAGGTTGTCCTGGCGCTATCGGCTTTGCTTGGCGGGGTGATGATGGCGGGGCTGCTGACCAGCTTGCCGGCAGCACCTGTGCATGACGCACCGGCGCAAGCCGAAACGACGAGTCCCTTCCTGGGGCACCCGGTCGCGTTGCTGTGGCTGAGCGCGACGGTGATGTTCGTGCTGGCGGGCTTTGAGTTGGGCATCGTGCTGCAAGGTCAGCATCAGGCCGGCCAGTCTTCGCGACAGGCCGCGATCATGCTCGCCGAGTGCAGTCTCGTCATGTTGGGCATCAACGCACTGCTCTTCGTCACGTCGCTGCTCGAGAAGATTGCTGCACGCGTCTTGATCAGTGCGGGCCTTCTGTTCGCTGTCGCAGGGTTGGCCATCCTGGCTGCCAGTCAAGCAGATGCCTGGATGTACATCGGTGTCAGTTTGACCTCTGCAGGTACTGGTCTGGTGCTGCCAGTGATTGCTTATTCGGCCGCCAAGTCTTCACCGCGAAGGCTGGGCGTCGTGATGGGCGCCCTGACCGCAGCAGCCGGGCTCGGCCAGGCGCTGGGCTCTGCCGCAGGGGGCTGGCTTTTCGGCGTGGTTGACCATCTCAGCTACGGATTGCTGGCGCTGCCGTTGCTTGTTGTGTTAGGACTGCTGCTGGCCCGACCGGACCAGTGGTCATCGCCACCGACGCCGTCACTGATCGCCGACAGCGACGCGACTTCCATGTGGCGAACTGAGCGCCTCGGTATCAAAGCCAGACAAGTTGGCGATGCGGTCATTGGCATGCCGGAGTTCCACGTGGCGATTTTCGCGCTGCTGCTCAATTTCGCATGGGAGATCTTGCAAGCGCCCTTGTATGCCGGCATGGCCGACATGCCGCACGCGCAGGCGACACGGGCGTGCTTGCAGGCTTCCGTCGGCGACGCGGTGATCATGCTGCTTGTGTACGGCGTCGTCGCTGTTGCCGCGCGCTGCCGCAGCTGGATCGTGGCGGCGACTCGCTGGCAGCTGGCCTTGTTCATCGCGGTCGCCGTTTCGATCACCGCCGTCATCGAATGGCTGGCGACGCACGGCCATTGGATCGGGAGCTGGAGTTACATGCCGACGATGCCGCTGGTGCCCGGCACCCGCATCGGCCTGGTGCCTCTGCTGCAATGGGTGGTGGTGCCGCTGCTGACCGCGTGGTTCGTGCGGCGGCAACTCGCCCGTCGTCCGGAAACTGTCGCTCAGGAAGCGATCGCCTCGTGACCGGATAGCCCTTCGAGAATGGGGCAGTCTGGGCGGTGGTCACCTTGGCAGCAATCGGCCAAGTGCTTCAGAGAGTCGCGCATTTCAGCCATGGCCGCCATGCGGCGCTCCAGGTCAGCCACATGACGCAGGGCAATGCGTTTCACGTCGGCACTGGCGCGGCCGCTGTTCTGCCAAAGCTTCAACAACTCGGCGATCTCGGCCATGCTGAACCCCAGATCGCGCGCGCGGCGTATGAAGCGCAGCGTGTGCACTTCCTTGTCGCCGTAAAGACGGTACCCAGCCTCGGTGCGCGCCACCGTCGGCAGCAGACCGAGCGACTCGTAGTGCCGCACCATCTTGGCGGAGACACCCGAACGCGCAGCGGCCTCGCCGATGTTGAATTGCGCGGCGTTGTTCATCGCGGTGCTCCCTTCCAGCGCCGCAGCAGCAGCGCGTTGCCGACCACACTGACACTGCTGAAAGCCATCGCCGCACCCGCGATCACCGGGCTCAGCAAGCCGAACGCGGCCAACGGAATGCCCACCACGTTGTAGATGAAGGCCCAGAAAAGGTTCTGCCGGATCTTGGCGTAAGTGCGGCGCGAGATGTCGATGGCATCGGCCACCAACGCCGGGTCGCCGCGCATCAGCGTGATGCCCGCCGTGTGCATCGCAACGTCGGTTCCCGTGGACATGGCGATGCCGACGTCGGCAATGGCCAGCGCGGGCGCGTCGTTGATGCCGTCCCCGACCATCGCGACGCGTTCGCCACCGGCTTTCAGCTTCGCCACGATGTCGGCCTTGTGCTCGGGCAACACGTCGGCATGCACATCGGTGATGCCCAGCGCCTGCGCCACGCCTTTTGCGCTGCCCGCGTTGTCGCCCGTGATGAGCGCCGAGCGGATGCCCAACTGCTGCAATGCACGGACGGCCGCTGCCGCACTGGCCTTCGGGGCGTCGCCAAACGCCAGCAGGCCCAGCAGACGTGGTAGGGACGGTGGCAAGGCGGGTGTCTGTTCCGATGCGCTTGCTGGTGGACTGGATGGCAACCCGGAAGACGGCACCTCGGCCAGCCAAGACACCGTGCAGCCACGCGCCTGCCATTCGGCCGCCGCGTCGGCGAGCGTCGTCGTGTCCACCTTCAGCTCCTGCATGAAGCGGCTGCTGCCCAGCCGCAGCTCGCGCCCCTCCACGACGGCCGCGACACCACGGCCCGACACGGCGCGCACGGCTGTTGCGGGCGCCATGGCCAGCCCTTCGCTTCTTGCCGTGTTCAGCACGGCCGAAGCCAGCGGATGCTCGCTGCCGGCCTGCACCGCAGCGCTGGCAGACAGGAGCGCGGCCCGGTCGGTCCACGCGGCTGGCACCGCTGCCGTCAGCTCCGGCTTGCCGACGGTCAACGTGCCGGTCTTGTCGAAGGCCACCACCGTCACGCCATGCGCCACTTCCAGAGCCTCGGCATCCTTGATGAGGATGCCCACCTTGGCGGCGGCGCCGGTTCCCACCATGATGGCCGTCGGCGTGGCCAGGCCCAGTGCGCAGGGGCAGGCGATCACCAGGACCGCCACGGCGTTCAGGATGGCCGCTTCCCAGTCGCCCGTGGTCAAGCCCCAGCCCAGCACGGTGACCAGCGCGATGCCGATCACCACCGGCACGAAGACCGCGCTCACCCGATCCACGAGCCGCTGGATAGGCGCTTTCTTGGCCTGTGCCGATTCGACCAGGCGCACGATGCGCGCCAGCGTCGACTCAGCACCCACTGCCGTCGTTTCCACGATCAGGAGGCCTTCACCGTTCACCGCGCCGCCGGTGACCCTGTCGCCGCCGTGCTTGGCTACCGGCAGGCTCTCACCCGTGATCAGCGATTCATCGACGTCGCTGCTGCCCTCGACCACCTGGCCATCCACCGGCAGGCGCTCGCCAGGGCGGACAACCACGAGGTCGCCGACGCGCACCTGCGCCACGGGCACCTCGGTATCGGCGCCGTCCCTGCGCACGCGGGCGGTCTCGGGGCGCAAGGCATTCAGCGCCCGGATGGCTTCGGTGGTCTGGCGCTTGGCGCGCGTTTCCATCCATTTGCCCAGTAGCACCAGCGTGATCACCACGGCCGAGGCCTCGAAGTACAACTGCATGCTCTGGTTGCCATAGCGCAGCAGTTGCACCACGCTCAGACCGTAGCCGGCACTCGTGCCCAGGGCGACCAGCAAGTCCATGTTGCCGCTTCCCGCCTTGAGCGCCTTCCAGCCCGCACGGTAGAAGCGGGCGCCCAACCAGAATTGCACTGGCGTGGCCAGTGCGAGCTGGATCCAGCCGGGGAGCATCCAATGCTGGCCAAACAGCAGGCCGACCATCGGCAACACCAGCGGTGCCGAGAGGGCCGCAGCGACCGCCACGGGCCACCATTCCGACGTTCGCCCGGTGGCTGCGCCGGCCCCGGCGTCCCCCCCGGACTCGGCATGCCGTGGCCGCGCCACGTAGCCCGCGCGCTCCACTGCAGCAATGAGCGCTGCCTCGTCGATCTGGCGCGTGGCCAGCGTGACGGACGCCGACTCGGTGGCCAGGTTCACTTCGGCCCGCAACACGCCCGGAACGCGCAGCAGGGCCTTCTCGACACGCGACACACACGACGCGCAGGTCATCCCGTCGATGGCCAGCGTCACGCTGCTTTCGCCGACCGTGTAGCCCGCCTTCTCGACGGCAGCGCGAAGGTCCGCGAGGTCGAGGTCCGGGGCCGTCCGGACGCTGGCCGTCTCGGTCGCCAGATTCACACTGGCTTCGACCACGCCGGGCAGTTTCTGCAAGGCGCGCTCGACGCGTCCCACGCATGAAGCGCAGGTCATGCCTTCGATGGGCAGGCTCCAGTCGAGCAGAGCGCCTGGCTGAAGGGGTGCGATGGCAGAGTTCATGGTGGAGAGCCCGAGGTTGCGTATGGTGGCCAAGTTTCAGGCTTCCCATCATGGGAATGTCAAAACATGCCGCGCCAGAAACCCTTCATGGAACAGGGACTGCCACAAATCGCTTGACCCTACCACCGTGGCAAGGTCGAACATTCCTGCTTTCACCACCTGAAGGTCCACCATGCTCGAACTGACGCTCCCCACCATGACATGCGGCCATTGCGTCAGCGTCGTCACCAAGGCCATCAAGCAGACCGACCCGCAGGCTGTGGTCGAGATCGACCTCGCCCGCCACAGCGTGCGCGTCGAGACCACTGAAGACCGTGAGACGATCGAGGCGGCGATTGTCGAGGCGGGATACGTGCCAGGGTGACGACCAAAGACCATCGGCCAGGGTGCTTCCTTACATTGCGCTGTATCGCGCTCCTACGCGGTCGCGAGCGGCGAGATGTAGATTGAGGCGGGATAGTGCTGCGACTAGCTTCCGACGATGGGAGAGCACTTTTGCAGTTAAGTCAGCCAGGCCGCCATGGTGCACGTCGTACACAACCCGTTATTTGGAGAGCTTGATGAAACACAAGATGTGTACCCTAAAGGCCACGTGCCTTGTCCCGTTGATGGCCCTTTGGGTTGCAGCAGCTCAGGCCCAAACAGCTCCTGCAACGGCGCCGTCCGCTAGCATGCCCATGGGACAGATGCACAAGGGCGCGGCCGGTCCGCATGACATGAAGGCGTCCATGATGATGGGCATGGACGCCATGCAGAAGATGCCGATGACGGGTGATACCGACAAAGACTTCGCCATGATGATGAAGATCCACCACCAGCAAGCGTTGAACATGGCAGAGATGGAACTTGCCAGCGGAAAGTCGCCCGAAATGAAGGCCATGGCCAAGCAGATCATCGTCGCTCAGAAGAAAGAGATGGCGCAGTTCGACAAGTGGCTCGCCAAGCAAAAGTAGATTGGCGTAGGAGCACCAGATCGCGCTGTACGGCCAGAAACTGGTGCGGGTTGTGGCGAACACCGGATGACAAATTTGTCATCTGCCTTGCGCCGCTAGGTCAACCTTGGACTGATACAGTTGCGCTGATGTTGAGTTGTAGTGACCTCTTCGCCAGCCCTTCGCGATTTCCTTTTTGAAGTTCCGCTCGGTAAGTTGCCACCTGCTCTTCGCACTTGTCCCCTGTGAACCAACTCCGTTTTTGGCTGCTGATCCTTCTGTGCGCGCTCCTCCCATTGAGGGGCGTGATGGCGGCTGCTATGCTGTGCCCGCCTGGAGTTGACGGCGCGCCGAGTGCTCAGATGATGGTGGTCAAAGAGGCGCCAGCAGGCCTTGGGCACGGAGGGGCATCGACGCACGCACACGACCAGGCGACACCAGATGCACCCCATGCCGTGCACGATCACTCCGATTCCACATCGGCTCAAGATAAGTGCACCATGTGTGCAGCGTTCTGCTCGCTGACCCCGGCGCCTCTGGGACATTCCATCGTCGTAGCGTCTGCGAACATGGCGACGGAGCCTGCTCCATTCCTTCGCGTCCAACCCCCGAGCTTCGTTCCGGGTGGTCTTGAGCGCCCACCACGAACCATCTGACCCTGCGAGGCCTCCGATAGAGGCCTGATGGGGCTCGCGCGTGCACCGCGCGGGCACGTGCCGACCTGACCGTCGGCGTTCAAGATGTCTTCGAACCATGAAAAACTTTCTTCCGTGGCTGGCGCCTACCGTGGCGCTGAGCCTGCCGTTGGGCGTTCTTGCCCAACCAAGTTCTGACGCCCAAACGGCCACTCCTTCGCCACAGCTGTCCTACCAGTCCGCTTTCTCCGACTACAAGCCGTGGACGGACATCAAGGCGGGCGACTGGCGCCGGCTGAACGACGATGTGGGCAAGGCACCCGGCGGATCTGGCCACGGCAGTGGTGCCGCCCCCGCCTCGCATGTGCCAGGCCAGATGCCTGGTCACGCTATGCCGATGCACCAGGGCCATCAGGGCCATCCGATGCCAGGAGCCAAACCATGATGCGCCTCACCGTGGCAGCCAGCGCTGTCCTGGTCCTGGCAGGCTGCGCTTCCTACTCGCCCGACGGCGGCATGGGCCGCGTGTCCGATCTCACCAAGGAGAGGACCGGGCAGTCGGTCGCCCTGCAGCGAACCGATCAGGATTCGAGTGCAGCCAGGCTGCGCGTCGCAGACCTCCTGAAGCAGCCCTTGAGCGCAGACACCGCTGTCGAACTGGCGCTGCTCAACAACCGTGGGCTGCAGGCCAACCTCCAGCAGCTCGGCATCGCCGAGGCCAGTCTGGTGCAGGCGGGCCGGCTCCCCAATCCCTTGCTGAGTTTCGGACGGATGTCGGGTTCCGGTGTCGTCGAGATCGAGCGCGCGGTGATGTTCAACATCCTGAGCATCATCACCATGCCGAGAGCGACGCAGATGCAGCAGCGCAACTTCGAGCAGGCGCAATTCCAGGCCGCCTACGAAGCCGTTGGCGTCGCGTCGGAGACGCGTCGAGCTTACTTCGGCGCCGTGGCGGCACAGGAGCTGGTGCGCTACTACAGCCAGGTGAAGGAAGCAGCCGATGCTTCGAACGAGCTGGCCCGGCGCATGGTGTTGGCCGGCAATTTCAACAAGTTGGCGCAGATGCGCGAGCAGGCGTTCTATGCCGACGCGACGGCGAGCCTGGCCAGAGCGCAGCAGCAAGCCCAAGCCGAGCGCGAGCGATTGATCAGGCTGCTCGGCTTGTCGGGAGAGCAACTCGGCTTCAAGCTGCCTGACCGGCTGCCCGATCTGCCGAAAGCACCAACGCAGCCGGTGGATGCCGAGCGGACAGCTCTGGAAAAACGGCTGGACGTGTTGATGGCCAAGCGCGCGGCGGCCTCTACTGCAAGCGCCTATGGACTCACCAAGGCCACCCGCTTCATCAACGTGCTGGAGGTGGGCTACACCAACAAGAGCGAGAGCGGTAGCCCGCGGGCGAACGGGTTCGAGATCGAACTGGAGCTTCCCTTGTTCGACTTCGGATCGGTGCGGACCAACCGGGCCGAAGCGGTGTACATGCAGGCGGTGCATCGCACAGCGGAAGTGGCCGTCAATGCCCAGTCCGAGGTGCGCGAATCCTACGGAGCCTACCGCACGGCCTTCGACCTGGCCAGGCACTACCGCGACGAGGTCGTGCCGCTGCGCAAGCGCATCTCCGAAGAAAACCTGCTGCGCTACAACGGCATGCTGATCAGCGTTTTCGAGCTGCTGTCCGACTCGCGCGAACAGGTGCGTGGGGTTGCGGATTACGTGCAAGCCCTGCGCGACTTCTGGGTCGCCGAAACCAATCTGCAGAGCGCATTGACGGGCCGCTCACCGGGCGGCAGTGCGTTGGGTGCTGCGCCCGGCGGTGCCTCCGAAGCGGCCGCTGGCCATTGAAAGAAATCCACATGTCGAACCGCAGAAACTTCTTCAAGACGGCCGGTGCCGTCGCCCTGGGCGCCGCGGCTGTCAGCCGCGTCGGTGCCGCATCCCTGCCGGAGGCGATCTACCAGACGTCGCCGGCCATGCAACCCTTGCTGATGCCCAGCACGGGCCGGCCCTACAACCCGGTGGCCACGCTCAATGGGTGGAGTCTTCCCTGGCGCATGAACAATGGCGTGAAGGAATTTCATCTGGTGGCCGAACCGGTCGTGCGAGAGTTCGCACCGGGCATGAAGGCCAACCTGTGGGGCTACAACGGCTCCAGCCCAGGCCCGACCATCGAAGCGGTCGAAGGCGACCGCGTGCGCATCTTCGTCACCAACAAGCTGCCCGAGCACACCACGGTGCACTGGCACGGCATCATGCTGCCAAGCGGCATGGATGGCGTCGGCGGCCTCACGCAACCGCACATCCCCGTGGGCAAGACCTTCGTCTACGAGTTCACGCTGCTGCGCGCCGGCACGCACATGTACCACCCGCATGCGGACGAGATGACGCAGATGGCCATGGGCATGATGGGCATGTTCGTCATCCATCCCAAGGACCAGCGGCAGATGCGCGTGGACCGGGACTTCGTCTTCCTGCTTGCGTCCTACGACATCGAGCCCGGGGCCGCCACGCCGAAGACCGCCGAGATGACGAATTTCAACATGTGGACCTGGAACAGCCGCGTGTTCCCGGGCATCGACAGCCTGGTGTGCCGCACCGGCGACCGGGTGCGCGTGCGCGTTGGCAACCTGACGATGACCAACCACCCGATCCACATGCACGGGCCGCACTTCTATGTGACCGGCACGGACGGCGGCTGGGTGCCGCCCTCGGCCCGGTGGCCGGAGGTGACGACCGACATCGCGGTAGGCCAGATGCGGGCTTTCGAGTT
Organism: Pseudorhodoferax sp. Leaf267; assembly: GCF_001422405.1. Lineage (GTDB taxonomy): Bacteria > Pseudomonadota > Gammaproteobacteria > Burkholderiales > Burkholderiaceae_C > Pseudorhodoferax. The sequence goes on along the minus strand of NZ_LMMV01000021.1, from coordinate 132,037 downwards.
CGATGCTGCCGCAGGCGATTGGGCAATCCACTGTCACAAGTCGCACCACACGATGAATGCCATGGGGCACGACGTGCCCAACATGATTGGCGTCGACCACAAGGGCGTGGCCGAGCGCATCACCAAGCTGGTACCCGACTACATGGTGATGGGCGACAAGGGCATGGCCGACATGGGCTCCATGGAAATGCCACTGCCCGACAACACCTTGCCCATGATGACGGGCACCGGGCCTTTCGGTCCCATTGAGATGGGGGGCATGTTCAGCGTCGTGAAGGTGCGCGATGACGTGAGGCCTGGCGACTACAAGGAGCCTGCACCTTACAAGCACCCGGCCGGCACCGTGTCCTATGAGTTCAACGGCGAAGTCCAACAACCTGCCCGCGCACCCTCGCCCGCAGCGGACGCCAACACGCTCAACGTGCGCAAGCCTTCCGGCGCGCACACCGGTCACTAATTAACTCCCACCTGAAAGGAATCACACCATGCCATTCGCAACCAAGAACCTTCTCGTCGTCATCGCAACCGTCGGCGCACTTTCTGCCACCTCGTTGTCGTTCGCCCACGGCGACGAAACACACAGCGCGCGCAAGTTCGATGCGTCCAAGGTCGAGGCGACGGCCTTTGGCCAGGAAGGCGATCCCAAGAAGGCAACGCGCACCATCACGGTCGACATGGCCGACACGATGCGATTCAGCCCGGCGGACATCACCGTCAAGCGCGGCGAGATCGTCAAGATCGTGCCCAGGAACAAGGGCCAGGTGCTGCACGAGATGGTGCTCGGCACCCCTGCGGAACTCAAGAAGCACGCCGAGCAGATGAAGAAGAACCCCGGCATGGAGCACGACGAGGCCTACATGGCCCACGTCAAGCCCGGCCAGAGCGGCGAGATCGTGTGGCAGTTCACCCAGGCGGGCGAGTTTCAATTCGCCTGCTTGCTGCCCGGGCATTTTGAAGCCGGCATGGTCGGCAAGGTGACCGTCAAGTGAAGCGCCGCAACGTCGTCCTTGCGCTGGCTGTGGGTGCGGCGGCGCATGGCCTGCCGGCCCTTGCCGCCACGTCCCTTCCGCCGATGGAGGTGTTCAAGAGCCCGACTTGCGGTTGCTGTGGCGCTTGGGTGGATCACCTGAAGGCGGCTGGCTTTGTAGTGAAGGTCACAGAGGTGCAGGACCCTTCGAACACGCGCCGCAAGTACGGCTTGCCGGACAAGTTCGGCAGTTGTCACACCGGCATCGTCAACGGATACGTGGTCGAAGGCCACGTACCTGCGGCCGAGGTCAAGCGCCTGCTTGCCATGAAGCCGCCCGCCATCGGGCTCACCGTACCGGACATGCCGGTCGGGTCGCCCGGGATGGAGATGGGGGATACCCGAGACCCCTACGTCGTTCTGCTGATCGACAAGCGTGGGCGCGAGACCGTCTTTGCCCGCTATCCGCAATCTTGAAGGAAACCACCATGAAGCTCTCTCACATCCTCGCCGCTGCCGTTCTCGCCACCACCCTTGGCGCACAGGCGCAAACCCAAACCGCACCAGCATCGGCAGCCGCTCCCCTGGTCGAGGGTGAGGTCCGGAAAATCGACAAGGAGCAGGGCAAGATCTCCCTGCGCCACGGGCCGATTCCGAACCTCGACATGGGCGCCATGAGCATGGTGTTTCGCGTCGCGGACCCCAAGATGCTCGACACAGTGAAGGACGGCGACAAGGTGAAGTTCACGGCTGACAAGATCAACGGTGCGTTCACGGTCATGTCCATCCAGACCACCAACTGAGGCCGAGGCTGAGCCACCGGCGCTAGACTGCGCACCTCCATGAACCGACGCTTGTTCCGCCGCCTGACCACCACGTTCTGCGTGGTGCTCTCGCTGCTGTTCGCGCAGCTGGCGTTGGCGAACTATGTGTGCCCGACCCAGCAGACTGCAGCCGCCATGGCCGAGAGGATGGCCGCAGGCGAGCCTTGCGAGGGCATGGACGCGGAGCAGCCGGCCCTGTGCGCGCAGTTTTCTGCTGGTGCGCCGCAGTCGCTGGACACCGTGAAGGTCCCGGCGGTGGCGGCGCCGCTGCTGCTGCAGCTGTTCGTGCTGCCATTCACGCTGCAGCCCGCAGACGCGCAGGCCATCCGCTGGACGGCCGCACCGTTGGCGCGGCCACCGCCGGCCGCCGTCTTCCTCGCCACGCTGCGACTCCGGGTTTGAATCTCTCCGTTGACTGACAGGCGCCGGTGCGGCACGACCGCATCCGGCATCGCTGCCATTCGTTCACGGAGTTTTCATGCCCATACTTTTTTTCATGCGCACAGCCGCCATGGCTGTCTCGTTGTTGCCCGCTTTTGCAGGGGCGGAATCTTTCACGCTCGACGAAGCCCTGCGCCAGGCCGTTCAACGGTCTGAAGCCGCCAGGGCCGCGCGCGCCGGCGTGCTCGGCGCCACCGAGGCCGCACGCGCCGCGGGCCAACTGCCCGACCCGGTGCTGCGCGCCGGCATCGACAACCTGCCCGTCTCCGGCGGCGACCGGTTCAGCACGCGCGATGTGATGACGATGAAGCGCATCGGCGTGGGCCAGGAATGGCTGTCTGCCGAGAAGCGCGCGGCGCGGCAAGCGGCCGCCGATGCGATGGTGGGCCTGGAGGCCGCCTCGCTGCGGACCACCGCAGCCGAGGTCCGCCTGCAGACCGGCCTGGCCTATCTGGATGCCTACTTTGCCGGACAGGCCATGCAGTGGACCGCGCTGAACGAGCGCCACGCCCGGGAGGACCTGGCGGCGGCGCGCGCACGCCAGTCGTCCGCAGCAGGCAGCGCCCACGAGGCGTTGGGATGGGCCGCGGCCTTGGGCATGGTCGAGGACGAATCAGCTGAGTTGCGCCAACAGCAGGCGGCTGCCCACGCGGCGCTGGAACGGTGGGTCGGCGCGCGCGTGGACGTGCTGGCGGCGCCGGCGGCCTTCGACGACGTGACGGAGGCACGCTATGTCGAGCGCCATCCGGCCGTAGTAGCCGCGCAGCGCGGGGTCGTGCTGGCCAGCGATGAAGCGGGTCTCGCCCGCGCGAACCGCAGCCCGAACTGGACCTGGGAGCTGAGCTACGGGCAGCGCGCCGGCTACCCGGACATGGTGTCGGTCGGCGTCAGCATCCCGCTCGCCATCGCCCCCGCCCAGCGGCAGGACCGCGATGTCGCATCGAAGCTCGCGCTGGCCGACAAGGCCGAAGCCAGCAGGGCGGAGGCCGAACGCATGGCCCGTGGCGAGTACCGCGCGCTCGCCAGCGATGCCGTGCGCCTGGCGGGCCGCGTCGACAGTTACCGCGCTGCGGTGCTGGCCCCGGCCCAGCAGCGCACGCAGCTGGTGATGGCGGCGTACCGCTCCAACCAGACTGCGCTGACGGCGCTGTTCGAGTCCCGGCATGCCGAGGTGCAGGCACAGCGCAAGCTACTGACGCTGCAGCGCGATCTGGCCAAGGCGCAGGCCCAACTCGCCCTGAAGCCCATCGTCGACGGGGTCGCACCATGAAGCGCGCAGCACGTATCGCCGCCATGGCGGCAGCCGCCATCTTGCTGGCGGCCGGTGGCTTCTTCGCCGGTCGATCCACCCAGCCTGCAGCGCCCAGCACCGGCATGGGGCCGGCGGCCGCAGCGTCGGCCGATGATCGCACGCCACTGTACTGGCATGACCCCATGGTGCCGGGGCCGCGCTTCGACAAGCCGGGCAAGTCCCCGTTCATGGACATGCAACTGGTGCCCGTCTACGCCGACGCGGCGGGCGATGCCGGCGTGAAGATCAGCCCTGGCGTGCAGCAGAACCTGGGAATGCGCACCGCCATGGTGAAACGCACCGAGGTGACCTCGTCCTTCGAAGCGGTCGGTGCAGTGCAGTTCGATGAACGCTTGAGCGTCGCCGTGCAGAGCCGCGTGTCGGGCTACGTGGAGCGGCTCGCCGTGCGCGCCCCGATGGAGCAGGTCCGCAAGGGCCAGGCGCTCGCCACCCTCTTCGCGCCCGAGTGGTTGGCGCCGCAGAACGAGCTGCTGGCGCTGCAGCGGGCGGGCGCCGCGCCGGATCTCGTCGCCGCGGCCCGCGACCGCATGCGTGCCATGTCGATTCCGGACGCGTTGGTGCAGCAGAGCGAGGCGACAGGCACCGCCCAGGCACGGTTCACCCTGAGCGCCCCCAGCAGCGGCGTAGTGGCAGAGTTGGGCGTGCGCGAGGGTGTGGCGGTGTCGCCCGGTATGACGCTGTTTCGCATCGCGGGCCTGGCGAAGGTCTGGGCGGTGGCAGAAGTGCCGGAGGCCCAGGCCGTGCGGCTCGTGCGCGGCCAGAAGGTGCGGGCCGCGCTGCAAGCCGACCCGTCGCAGGCGTTCGAGGGGCAGCTCAAGGAAATACTGCCCCAGATCAGCGCGAGCACCCGCACGCTGCAGGCGCGCTTCGAGGTAGACAACACGGCGGGCAGGCTGGTCCCGGGCATGCTGCTCAAACTGCAGGTGGCAGGTGCCACGGCCTCGCGCCTGGTCGTGCCGGCCGAAGCCGTCATCCGCACGGGTATGCGCGCCGTGGTCATCGTGCGGCAGGAGGGGGGCGCCTTCGCGCCGCGTGAGGTCACGCTCGGCGCCGATCTGGGCGAGCAGCTCGAAGTGCTGCAAGGCCTGCGCGAGGGTGACGAAGTGGTGACCAGCGGCCAGTTCCTCATCGACTCCGAGGCGCGGCTCAAGTCGGTGCTGGGCGCCATGGGTGCTGCGTCGCCCATGCCCGCAGCGGCTGCTGCGTCGGCGCCGGTCGGTGTCTACCGCGCCAGCGGCAAGGTGGAGAGTGCCGATGCCGGCGGCATCACCATCTCGCATGGCCCGGTGCCCGCGCTGCAATGGCCGGCGATGACCATGGGGTTCGGCAAGGCGGATGCGGGTGCTTTCGCGGGCATCAAGCCAGGCGACACCGTCGACTTCACATTCAAGGGGGGTGGCCCCATGGATTGGGAGCTGGTGAGCGTGCAGAAAGCCGGAGCTGCGAAGTGATTGCCGCACTCATCCGATGGTCCATCGGCAACCGCTTTCTTGTGCTGCTCGCGACCGTCGCGCTGGTAGCTGCGGGCCTGTGGTCCGTTGCGCGCACCCCGGTGGATGCACTTCCCGACCTCTCGGACACCCAGGTCATCGTGCGCACCACCTACCCCGGCAAGCCGCCGCAGGTGGTGGAAGACCTGGTCACCTACCCGCTGACCACGACGATGCTGAGCGTGCCAGGGGCCAAGACGGTGCGCGGCTACAGCTTCTTCGGCGACTCGTTCGTCTACATCCTGTTCGACGACAAGACCGATCCGTACTGGGCGCGCTCGCGCGTTGTCGAATACCTGAACCAGGTGCAGGGCAGGTTGCCGCCGGGGGCCACGGCGGCGCTCGGGCCCGATGCGACGGGTGTGGGCTGGGTCTACATGTACGCGCTGGTCGACCGCACCGGCAAGAACGACCTGGGGCAGCTGCGTGCGCTGAACGACTGGTTCCTGAAGTTCGAGTTGAAGACCGTGCCGGACGTGGCCGAGGTTGCCAGCGTGGGCGGCATGGTGCGCCAGTACCAGGTGGTGCTGGATGCGGACAGGATGCGCGCGCTCGGGGTGACGCAGCGCATGGTCGTCGAGGCTCTGAAGAATGCGAATCAAGCCTCGGGCGGCTCCGTCGTCGAGATGGCCGAGACCGAGTACATGGTGCGCTCGCAGGGCTTTCTGAAGTCGCTGGACGACTTCCGCTCCATCCCGCTGTCTGCCAGCGGCGCCACGCCCGTGCTGCTGCGTGATGTGGCCTTCGTGCAGCTGGGGCCGGAGATGCGGCGCGGCGTTGCCGAGCTGGACGGGGAGGGCGAGGTTGCCGGTGGTGTGGTGGTCATGCGCTCGGGCAAGAACGCGCGCTCGACCATCGAGGCCGTCAAGGCCAAACTGGCCGGGTTGAAGGCCAGCCTGCCGCCCGGCGTGGAGGTGGTGGAGACCTACGACCGGTCCAGGCTGATCGACCGGGCCGTGACCACGCTGCGCGAGAAGCTGGTGGAAGAGTTCGTCGTGGTGGCGCTGGTGTGCGCAGTGTTCCTGTTCCACCTGCGCTCCGCGCTGGTCGCGGTGGTGACGCTGCCGGTGGGGGTGCTGACCGCCTTCACCGTGATGCACTGGCAGGGCATCAGCGCCAACATCCTCAGCCTGGGTGGCATCGCCATCGCCCTGGGCGCCATGGTCGATGCCAGCGTCGTGCTGGTCGAGGCGGCGCACAAGCACCTGGAGCATTTCGAGGCCCTGCACGGCAGGCCGCCAAACGTGATCGAACGCTGGACGCTCATCACGCAGGCCTCGGTCGAAGTGGGGCCGGCGCTGTTCTTCTCGCTGTTGGTCATCACCTTGTCGTTCCTTCCCGTGTTCACGCTGGAGGCGCAGGAGGGCCGGCTGTTCGCTCCCCTGGCGTTCACCAAGACCTATGCCATGGCCGCAGCGGCCGGCTTGTCGGTCACATTGGTGCCAGTGCTGATGGGCTACCTCATCCGAGGGCACATTCCGAAGGAGAGCGCCAACCCGGTGAACCGGGGCCTCATGGCTCTGTACCGGCCGGCGCTCGAAGCGGTGCTGCGCTGGCCCAAGGCGACGCTGGTGGTAGCGACGCTGGTCCTGGCCGTGACGGTTATTCCGTTGTCGCGCCTGGGCGGCGAGTTCATGCCACCGCTGGACGAAGGCGACCTGCTGTACATGCCGTCGGCGCTGCCGGGCCTCTCGATCTCCAAGGCATCGGCATTGCTGCAACAAACCGACCGGTTGATCAAGACCGTGCCGGAGGTGGCACGCGTCTTCGGCAAGGCCGGCCGCGCCGACACGGCGACCGACCCGGCACCGCTAGAAATGTTTGAGACGACTGTGCAGTTCAAGCCGCGCGACCAATGGCGACCGGGCATGACGCCGGACAGGCTGGTCGAGGAGCTGGACCGTGTTGTCCAGGTGCCAGGCCTGTCCAACGTGTGGGTGCCGCCGATCCGCAACCGCATCGACATGCTGGCGACCGGCATCAAGAGCCCTGTCGGCATCAAGGTGGCGGGTGCGGACCTGGTCACCATCGACCGGCTCGCGGCGCAGATCGAATCAGCGGTCAAGGGCGTGCCCGGGGTCTCGTCCGCGCTGGCCGAGCGCCTCACCGGTGGGCGCTACATCGACGTGGATGTCGACCGCGCCGCGGCGGCCCGTTTGGGCCTGTCGGTGGCCGACGTGCAAGCCGTGGTGTCGACCGCCATCGGCGGAGACAACGTCGGCGAAGTCGTGGCCGGCCGCGAGCGCTTCCCCATCAGCGTGCGCTACCCGAGGGAGGTGCGCGACTCGCTCGAACGTCTGCGCCAGCTGCCGTTCGTGACCGAGAAGGGGGCCACGGTACTGTTGCAGGATGTCGCGCGCATTTCCATCCAGGATGGGCCGCCGATGCTGCGCAGCGAGAACGCCCGGCTGTCGGGCTGGGTCTATGTCGATGTGCGCGGGCGCGACCTGCGCTCGGTGGTGCACGGCATGCAGGCCGTCGTCGCCCGCGAGGTGGCGATGCCGGCGGGCTACGCGGTGTCGTGGTCCGGCCAGTTCGAATATCTGGAGCGCGCCACCGAGCGGATGCGCGTCGTCGTGCCGGCCACGCTGGTGCTCATCTTCGCGCTGCTGTACTTACTGTTCCGCTCGGCCGGCGATGCGCTGCTGGTAATGGCGGCCGTACCGTTCTCGCTGGTCGGCGGCTTCTGGCTGGTCTGGGCGCTGGGCCATGCGGTCTCCGTCGCGACGGCGGTGGGCTTCATCGCGCTGGCGGGTCTGGCGGCCGAGTTCGGCGTGGTGATGCTGGTTTATCTGAAGAACGCCCACGCGCACCGGTTGGCGGCCGGCGAGCGCGACGACGAGCAGACCTTGCTGGCTGCCATTCGCGAAGGTGCGGTGCTGCGTGTGCGGCCCAAGGCCATGACGGTCGCCGTGGTCATGGCCGGCTTGCTGCCCATCCTGCTGGGGAAGGGCACGGGGTCGGAGGTGATGACGCGGATCGCCGCGCCGATGGTAGGCGGCATGGTGAGCGCCCCCTTGCTGAGCATGCTGGTGGTGCCGGCGGCGTGGTATCTGGTACACCGGCGCCGTGTGCGGGCCATGGCGTGAGAGGGGTGACAGCTTGCATGGCTGGATCGGGCGCTGTGGCTAGCTGCCGTACCGGTGTAGCGCAGCGTGGCGCTGCCTGTGCGGGTGCTACCGGCGCACGCCAGCCACCGCCGCGTTGACCTGTTCGGCCAGCACGCGCGGATCGACCTCGCGCAGTGGTGCGCCATTGACGAAGAAGGTCGGCGTGGCGCGCACGCCGACCGCCTGCACATCGGCCATGTCCTTCTGCAGCAGCGCGTCGGCCGCCCCCGTGGCGACATGGGCGCGCGCGCGTTCGAGGTCCAGCCCGGCTGCGCGCGCGAACTCCCAGGCGCGGTCGGGGTCGGGGGTGCCGTGGTTCGCCCAGACGGGCTGGCCGTCCATCAGCGCCTGCAGGACCGGCTCGAAGCGGCCCTGCGCGCGCGCTGCCTCCAGGATGCGCACGCCGACGACCGAGGCTTGCTGGTGGAACGGCGTGTAGCGCACCACCAGGCGCACGTCGCGCGGGTGCGCGGCCAGGATCTGCTTGACGTAGGGGTGGAAGGCGCGGCAGGCCTCGCAGGCGGGGTCGAAAAACTCCACGATGGTGACCGGCGCGTTGGCCGGCCCCAGCACCGGCGAATGGGCGCGCACCATAACGCTCTGCTGAGCACCGGCCTGCTCGGCCGCCTGCTGGCGCGTGTGGCGTTGGTAGAGCAGCACGGCGGCGGCGAAGGCGATCAGCGCGACGATCGCGGTGATCAGGACGGTGGTGGTGCGTCGGGTCATGGGGTGGTCTTGGGGCGTGAAAAGAACAGCAGCACGGCGATGGCGGCGAAGGTGGCCAGTGACAGCACGGGCAGCGGCAGGGCGCCCAGGATGGTCATGTCGGCGCCGCTGCAGGGCACGCCCTGGCTGCACGGCGTGATGCGCTCGGGGATCAGCCCGGCGACCAGCAGGCTGTGAAAGCCCGCGACCGCCAGGCCGCCCAGCGCCAGCGGCAGGGCGTAGGCCCAGGCGGCCGCATCCTGGCGCAGGCAGGCCACGCCCAGCACGATGGCCAGCGGGAACATGAACGCGCGCTGGAACCAGCACAGGTTGCAGGGCACCTGCCCCATCACCTCGCCGACGAACAGCACGGCCAGCGTGGCGACGAGCGCCAGCAGCCAGGCGGCGAACAGGGGCCCCCAGCGGGCGCGGGAGGCAGAGGGGTGTGCTGCGGTCATGGTCAGTCTGGCGGGATGATCGGCAACGTTATCCCCAGCGGCGCACGCGCGATGCATAGGCGTCGAATTCGGCGCCGAAGCGCGCGCGCAGCGCGGCCTCCTCGGGCCTGATCTGGTAGCGGTTCAAGTACAGCACGAATAGCGGCAGCACCAGCAGCGCCGACAGCTTGGCCAGCACCACGGCCCAGCCCAGCAGGGCGAGCGCGAAACCCAGGTACATGGGGTTGCGCGTGCGGTGGTAGACGCCGCGCACCACCAGGCTGCTGGCGGTGGCCGGGTGCATCGGGTCCACCGTCGTGCGGGCACGGCGAAAGGCCAGCACGCCGGCCACGCACACCAGCGCGCCGGCCAGGGCCAGCAGAGTGCCGATTGCGATGCGCCAAGGGTCGGCCAGCGGCAGCTGCACAAAGGCCGGCAGCACCCACATGAGCGTGCAAGCGATCACGACGAGCGCGACCGGGGGCAACTTCAATGCCAGCCAGGGCTGGGTGGGGGGTGGTGGCTGGGGGGCGGAATGGGCCATGGTGTCGCGGTGCTTGTGTGGAGGCGCATGCGTGCGCCGGATGCGTGGAGCGCGACGATAAACCTTGAAGTGGCTGCAGAGTCAAACCGGTTCGGCGCCGCTCAGCCATGCCCATGCTGGTGGTGCGCATCCGGCACATGCGGGTGGGAGTGGGTGCGCGGCGTGTGGACGTGAGGGTGGCTGTGCGGGCCGGCGAGCATGGGCGTGTGGTTGTGGTCGTGGTCGTGGTGACCATCGTCGTGCCGGTGGGCGTGCTCGTGGTCCAGCGCCTCGTGCGTGTGCGGGTGGCCGTGCGTTTCTGCCAGGTGCAGCAGCACGCCGGCGACCATCAGCCCACCGCCCAGCAGCAGCACCCATGAGGCATCGCGCTCGCCCAGTGCGAACGCGGCGACGGCACCGATAAAGGGCGCGAACGCGAACACCGAGCCGGTGCGCGCGGCACCGAAGGCGCGTTGCGCCAGCAGGTACAGCCGCAGGCTCAGGCCGTAGCCGGTGGCGCCAAGGGCCAGCAGTGCCAGCGCGGCCGTGGCGCCGGGTTGGGGTTCGCCGAAGGTCCAGGCCAGCGCCCCGGTGGCGGCGCTGCCGAGCAGGGCCTTGGCCAGCACCACCTGGCCCGGATCGCGCTCGGCCAGCGGGCGCGAGAGCGTGTTGTCGGCGCCCCAGGCCAGCGTGGCCAGCAGCACCGCCAACAGCCCCCACAGCTGCGGCGCGCCGGCACGGCTCTGGTCGAGAACGACGGCCGCGCCACCGGCCAGCAGCAGCGCCATCGCCAGCCAGACACGCCGGTCCATGGTTTCGCCATACAGGGCACGTGCCAGCAGGGCGGTGCACACGGCCTCCAGCGTCAGCATCAGCGAGGCGCTGGTGCCGCTGGTGTGCTGCAGGCCCCAGGCCAGCGCCACCGGGCCGATGCCGGCGCCCAGCGCAGCCATGGCCGCCAGGCGGGGCAGGTCGGCACGGGCAAGCCGTGCCTCGCGCCCGTGCGGCTGGCGCGACCACAGGCCGACCAGCGCGGCACCGGCGTACAGCAATGCTGCGGCAGTCAGCGGACCCAGGCCGGCGCCCAGACGTTGCAGCAGCGGGGTGGACAAGCCAAACAACACGGCGGCCAACAACGCCAGCAGGCCGCCGCGCAGGGCGGGGTGGGTGGTCATGGCGGCAATTGTCGTGCGCCCTCGGCTCGCCACGCTGGCGGGGCCGCCGGGCCAGGGCGCCGCCCCGGACCATGTGCAGTGCGCAATGGCAGAGCGGCGCTGCGGTGCTTGCGCGCGTCAGCGCGCCATGGCCTTGGCGGGCAGTGGCAGGTTGCGCTGCATGAGTTCGAGCGTGCCATCGCGGCGCGCAGCCAGCACTTCGGCCTCGACCTCGGCCCGCGTCTTGCCGGGGCCGGCGTTCTTGCCGGCCATCGGCAGCGAGCGCTGCAGCAGGACCAACGAGCCGTCTTTGCTCGCACTGTCGAGCTCTGCCAAGACGGTCGCACGCGACTGCGTGGCCTGCACATGACCGGCGTGGTACACGGCGCCGACCTCGCCCCCCATGTCGTGGTACTCAGAGCCCGCCTGCGACAGCGTCGGGGCGGCGAGGGCGAGCGTGGCGGTGGCGATGAGGACGAAGCGGGAATTGCGCATGGGGGTCTCCAGTCGGATGGGGGATGTCTCGGCGGTGCGCCGAGGGCAAGCCTTTCGGCTGCGCCCACTGTAGGAACCGGGTACGCCGAGAAGCGATCAGTCGGATGACAACTTCGTCATGCACTGAATCTGAGGTGCGGCGCGGTCACGGTGTTGTACCCGCGATGGACGGGCCAACTGCAGGGTCTGGTTGTGATCCAACGGTGGGAGCCGAAGACGGCTGTCGTCACAGGCCCGCTTTGGCCAATTGCGGAGTGGTGACGGCCGGAAATTCGAATGCTTGTGCCGCAGCATTCAGTTGCAATGCAAAGCTTCGCTCATCGCGCTCATCGCGCTCATCGCGCTCATCGCGCTCATCGCGCGCATCGCGTCAGCGCTTACACCGTGGTCGGCCATTGCCTGCATCAGCGAAGCGCCGGCGCAATGTGTCGCCTCCGATCTGAAATCCCGGCTGGCCGTGGCCAGGTTCCCCAGCAGTGGCCAGAGGTCCGCCAGCTTGTGTTCGTTGAGGTTCATCACGTCGCCTTCGCGGTGCCACATCCCGTAGGCCGCCAGCAGCCGTGAACGCAAAACCTCGGGCCGTTGCTTCTCCTACAGCGATGGCCAGCCAAGCGCCAAGACAGCGAACGTCGAGGCTTTCAGGATGTCAACTGAGTTTGACGAGAGCGCTGCGCTGCGGTAGCTTTATCACGTGACCGCCGCAAGGCACACGAAGCGTCTCAGCTCTCGAACGACGCCCGGTTCCCTCCCAAGGGTGAACCCAGAGCATTTCCACCACTGCAACCCGGACGGGGCGATCAGCTACCCCGTCCAGGCCTCGCGGTCCTGAATGGGCGCGCCGATCTCCTGTCCTTTTGGAGAACGCGATGTCCCTCAGTTTCGATGACCCGTCGATAGCCTCCAGTTACCGTGACGTGCGCGCGCTGGCAGACGGTCTCGCCACACCAGTGCTGCAGACCAACAAGCGGATCATCCTGCGCTCGAACAGCGCGGTTGACGCCGAATGGTGCCGACGGATCCTGCGCCATGAAGGCTACCTGTGTGAGGCTAGGAAAGGGCGGAGATCGACAACGATCTACCTGCAGGTTCATCTGGGGTATTGACTACTACGGCGACCTTCGGGGCGCCATTTTTCTAGGGCACGCAGGTCAACCAGTGCGTCCCGTGTCAACTCCATTTGACCCGGGTTGCCGACGGCGCTAGATTGCGGCCCGTGAACAGCCGAAAGGCAACACAGAGGCGCTTCGGTTCTTGAAAAGCGCACGGTCCGGCTCCCAAGGCCAGACCTAGAACAGTCCTCTACCACTGCAACCCGGACGGGGTGATTTGCCACCCTGTCCAGACCTTGCGGTCTTGGCTTGGGCGCGCCGATCTCCTGTCCATTTTTTGGAGATCATCATGGCTACCCAGTCTCAAGAACAGCAATTTTTCAACCTCCATACCAGCGGTATCGGCTATCTCAGCCGCGTCCGTTGGGTCGACGCGAGCAGGAGAAATGGTGGACGACGCGCCGAACCGTTCCTGAGCTGCGCCATCAACGCGCTCCGGGGCAGTTCCGACGATGTGCAGTACACCTACTTCGACATGAAAGTAGTCGGCGAAGAAGCGATCCAGGTCATCGCAGATCTGGAGGCTGCGGCGAACAGCCAGAGCAAGGTGCTGGTCGCTTTCAAGGCGGCGGACATCTACGTCCATTCGTACGAACGCCGCAAGCGCGATCAGAGCGGACGCCAGACGGATCAGACTGAATTGGCGACCCTCATCAAGGGCCGACTGATCCAGATCACGATGGCGAAAGTGAATGGCGAACTGGTGTATCAGCGCGAGGAACTGCCGGAAGGCGGGGACAGCGTTGACGCTGGTGAAGATGGCGCGCAAGCCGCCTCTCTGCCGCAAGATGATCAGGCTCCCGCGCCTGCATCCCGTCAGGACGATGCCGAGCACCGGCCAGGTCCCCAGCAGCCAGCTGCTGTTCGTCCGCAAGGTCGGCAGCAGGACGGTGAGCAGGCTGACGCGCCTGAGCACCGCCGGAACTTTGTCGCGCAGCGGCAGCGCTCCCAGCAGCAACCTGCAGTGCGACCGCAAGGCCGCCCGCAACGCGATGACGCTCCTGCTGATGCGCGAACCTCCCGGTACGCGCGCAACTGACGTCATGCCATGAACCACCCCCGGGCTGCACCAGCAGTTCGGGGGCTGTTCATCCCCACACATTCCGACGGTGCGACATGCTCAGTTCATGCAATGCGGTCTGAAACTGAGCGATTGATGGTCGGCACTGTCCACACAGATCGAGCGAAATCCGGTATTCTTCATCCGTGTTTGTCCGGCTCGACCCGGCATTTTCAACAGGTATCCTTCGCACGTTCTCCGAGTGTTTGCTGGTATCACTTTCAAACCAGTAGCCGGTTCGCCGGTTCAAGCACGTCAGCCCTTGAAACGTGAACGCCGCAAGGTTGGGGCATAGGTAGCGGGCACCACTCCGCTGATGCACACTTCGATTTGGTGCCTTAGCTCTGACGAGTCGGAAACTCGTCAGTCCATCAGAGCCGATTGCGTCCGACCAGCTCCGGCTGGTTGGCGCAACTTATTCCGCAGCGACGGTCACGCCGGCGCCGCATTCTTCCCACGGGATCACGCATCCCGTCGCGGAACGTGCTCCCACCAACTTGGAGCACGACATGATCAAAATCGAGAACACCACGTTGCGGGTCCGCAAAATCCGCCAAAGCAGGAACGGCCCTTTCACGGTCGCCGATCTGAGCACCGACATTGGCGAGTTTCGGGTGAAGGACCAACTGCTCGATGCTTTCGATGAAGGCGAGTACCAGGCCACCGTCTGGATTTCAGAGATTTACCTGAAGCAGTACGTGGCCTACGGCCGCGGCGTGACAGAACTGCGCGCGCAGCTGCACGAAGTTCAGATCGAGGCAGCGGCCGAACTGGAGGGCGAACCTGAGCCCATCGAGCCGGACCCGATCGACGAGACCATCCCCGAGCGGGTGGGCTACAACCAGACGGCGCAGGCCGAGGAGCGGGAGAGCGCTGCAGCTGTCGATATCTCGGCCCTCAAGGCCAAGCTGAAGGGTGTAGGCCGTCGCAAATCGAAGGCCGTTGCATCTGTCGAATCGGCCGCGCCCGCGAACGCACTCGTCGACTTGTTCGGCGAGGAAGTGTGGTCCAGGATTCAGGGTCGTGAGCCCGTGAAGCTGGATTCCACCGTTGATCGTGCCCGGTTCCGCGAGCAGATCAGAACGCTCAGCACGCTCGACTACCAGTTCAACCCGATGGAGCAGACCTTCATGCCCGTCGACCTCGTCTCTTGAACGAGCATCCACAACCCGCGCGCGGGTTGTTCGATGCGGCCGGGCCGGCCGCATCGAACAGCCCGCAGCGCGGCTACCTCTCAGCCTGGGTGGCGGCAACCTGATGTGCCGCGGCCGTTGCGATCGAGGGTGCCAGGGCGAAAGCCAAGCCCCACCACACCTCCCGCGCCTTTCCTTGGCCACCTAGACCCCGCGCCGGTGGCCGGCATGCAGCCCTCGCGGGCCTGTAGCCAGGGGTAGCGTCAAATTGCCTTTCCAAACCGGGAACCCGATGGGTTCCCACGCGGCCTTGCCTGCAGGGCTGCGTGGGAAATCATCC
Source organism: Pseudorhodoferax sp. Leaf267 (assembly GCF_001422405.1). GTDB lineage: Bacteria > Pseudomonadota > Gammaproteobacteria > Burkholderiales > Burkholderiaceae_C > Pseudorhodoferax. The sequence goes on along the minus strand of NZ_LMMV01000021.1, from coordinate 116,937 downwards.
ACCATGCACGATGGTTTCAGGCGCGTTCAGCCTTGAGAGCGCGCCCGACCGGACCTCCGGTCGAGGCATTTTTCGTCAACCCGCGCGGGATCACAGATCCCGCAAGGGCCTGGGTGACCGCGCATCAAATGGAGTAGATTCATGAACATGCCCGCGTACACCGTGCACCACATCTACGAAGCGCTCACCGAGATCGGCGTCAAACCCGAATCCGCGCGCAACGTGGAACGCGAGTTCGAAGCAGCGCTTCGCGACTCGCACAGCCATGTCGAGTCATCTGTACTCGACAAGGTGATGACGAAGGCCGACGGTGCGAAGCTGGATACAGCCATCGTGCATGTCGAGCAGCGCCTGAAGTCTGACATCGCGCAGGTCGAACTGCGCATCAAGGCAGACATCGGGATGCTCAAGGCCGATATGCACAAAGCCATGGCGGACCAGACGCGCTGGTTTGTGGGCTCGCTCGTGGCGATCGCCGGCATCTCCATCGCAGCGCTGAAGCTGCTCTGATCGCAATAGCCCAGTAGCGCCAGGCCCGGCGATTGAGGGTGCGGGAGCCAGCCAGCTCCTGCACCACGCAGACACCCAACGTCATCACATCGCGCCAACGCGCGCGTCATCCACCCGGACGGGAACACACCCGTCGTGGTGTCTCCTGTCCATCACATAGGAGAACACCATGGAAGCCACAATCTTCTCTCACAAGGCGCGTTCCACGCCGTCACAACTGTTGAGCAGCCTGCTGCCCGGCGACCACCAACTGGTGGTGCGGGACACCGAAGGCCGCTACCAATCTGCCGGGCCCGACGCGATCCTGCATGCTGCTCAAGCGGTGCTTGAAAGCAAGGTACGCGGCACCGATGCCCTGGATCAAATCCGACTTGTGAAGGACTACATCCGCGTCAGGATCGGCCATCTGGAACATGAAGTCTTTGGCGTGATCCACCTCGACTTCCAACACCGCGTGCTCAAGGTCGAAGAGTTGTTTCGGGGCACGGTAACCCAGACGTCGGTGTACCCACGCGAGGTCGTGAAAGAGGCATTGCTCAGCAACAGCAGTTCAGTGATCCTGTACCACAACCATCCGAGCGGCTTGGTGGAGCCGTCAAGGGCTGACGAGCTGATCACCAGCACGTTGCGCGCGGCGCTGAACCTGGTTGACGTCCGGGTGCTAGATCACGTGATCGTGTCCCACCTCGAAACGCTGAGCTTTGCTGAGCGTGGCCTGATCTGAGGAGGCGGACATGGCACTGTTTCACATGCGCATGGCCGACGGATCGACGGTTGAGACCACCTGCAGGCGCATCCGCGCGGAGATCGATGGCCAGCCGTTTTGGTTCGCGGTGCACGAGGTGCAGGGCAGGGTGGCCAAGACCATCTCGCACTTCGCCAGTGGCATCCGCGTCTGCGACCTTCCCTACGAAGCCGCCTTCGCCATGCACGCGCGCCGCGACGAACGGGTGATCGCGCTGGAAGCCCTGGCGCACCTCGCCAAGCAAGTTGGCCCTGATCGCATGCGCCAGAAGCTGTCAGAGGCCGAACGCAAGTACAGCCCTGATGCGCTCGCGCACCCGGTGCAACAGCCGCAAGGCTGAGCACCCAGGAACCCGATGGGTTCCTCCAGCCCCAGTGCCACAGGGGGCTGCAGGAAACCATTGAGCCAATCAAGATGGTTTCAGGCGCGTTCAGCCTTGAGAGCGCGCCCGACGGTCCCATCGTCGAGGCATTCATCGTCATCAACCCGGACAGGTCGTCGCCTGTCCAGGTGGCCTCCTGTCCATCTATGCAGGAGAGCATCATGTCTTTCTATCGTTTGCAGGCTTTGCCTGCCTATTCAACGGACCGGTCACGCAAGGATGTGCCGATCTGGTCAGGCCTCGACCCGGTGCCAGCCGTAGGTGACGAGGTGCATGTCCGGATCAACCGGGTCGGTCGCTCCAAGGTCATGGGCTACGGCGTCCAAGACGGTTATCTGGGCGTCATGGTGTACCCGCTGGATCCTCCAGACTGGTGGATCAAGCAGAACGGCCAGCCGTCCGCTGAGAAGCCCGCTCTGGCCTTCGGCGCAGAGATTCGCTCCTTGACCAAGCAGGTGTGACATGGCCCTCATGTTCGCGCGCCTGGCGCGCAACTTCATCAAGAACGGGTACTTCCCGACCGACGAGGAAACGCTGCGGCGCGTCATCCAGATGGTGCGCTGTAGCGGTCCTGGTCCACATCGCTTCCTCGACCCATGCTGCGGTGAGGGCACGGCACTGGCGGACCTCCGCCAAGGACTGCTCGATGCCGCGGCCGAAGAAGATCCGCCTGGCCGGGCGCCCGACATCGAGGCCTTGGGCATCGAGTTCGATCAGGAACGCGCATGGCATGCCAAGCGCTATTTCAGTCGTGTCATCCACTCGGACTTCCATGATGTGGTGGTCAAAGCCCGTTCCATCGGGCTGATGTTCCTGAACCCGCCCTACGGCTACGGTGTCTCTGACCACGCCAACGGCAACGCCGGCAGCGTCGATGCGGGAAAAGCGGAGCGGCTGGAGCGCACCTTCCTGTTTAAGTGCACGCCGCTGATCGCGCAGGGCGGCGTCCTGGTCTTCATCGTTCCGCACTACGCGCTGGACGACGAGATCAGGATCCACCTGGCGCGCAACTACCAGGACCTGCAGGTGTTCATGGCACCCGAGCAGCAGTTCAAGCAATGCGTGGTCGTGGCGCGGCGCCGCAAGGCCGGCAACGCCAGCAAACAGGTCCAGGACGTGCTCGCACGTGCCCAGGCCAACGACGCAGTGCCGGTGCTGCCGGAGGAGTGGGTGGCCAGCCCTTATGTGGTGCCGGCGTCGACGGACCAGGAGTTCAACTTTCACGCTGTGCGCATCGACGCCCCCCAACTCGGCGACGAGCTGGAGCGGTATCGGGCGCAGTTGCTGTGGTCGAACTTCGGCACGCACTTTCGTCGATCCACGGCGGCCTGCAGGCCGCCGCTACGTGAGCTGACCCCATGGCACTTGGCGCTGTCCCTTGCGGCTGGCCAGGTCACTGGACGGTTCCGCTCGGCCGAAGGACGCGAGTTCCTGCTCAAGGGTGACACCTACAAGCAGAAGCAGCGCACGGTGACGATGGACGTGAACGAGAAGGGCGAGGCGAGCGAGGTCATCACCATGCTGGACCGCTTCGTGCCCGTCATCAATGCGATCGAGTTCACGCCGGACCACCGGCTCGGCCAGATCGTGAAGATCGCCTGATCGCAAGACCAGGTGCAGTGCTTGCGGCCACCGCTGCCGGCAATTTCAACCCCGTGGGGATGTCCATCCCCGCAGGGTGGCGTTCCGACTTCAATGAAGGAGCATGTTCATGCATGACGATCCCCATGACGCGCCACCCCCTGATGACGACGATGCCGACCCTTTGGCGACCTATCAACGCTATGCATTGACCACCCGTCCGGACGGCTCGTTCGAGGGCTATACGGAGACGAACGACCCCACCGACTCGGGCTACCCGAATGGCTATGACTGGTGGAGGGTGCGATGCAATTCACGCGCCGATCTGGAATGCATGGTCGGTAAGAGCCGCATCGGCGTAGCCGGATGCGTGGTGACGGTCACCATTGACGGCGTTCGCGTCTGACATGGATCAATGCGATTGAGTTAACGCCGGACCACCGGCTGGGCCAGATCGTGAAGGTCGCCTGATCGCAAGACCAGGCCTGTGTGGCGGCAGCTCCCGCCGCCGATTCTTTCAACCCTTGGGGATGTTCATCCCGAGGGGGATGACGCTCCACACCGGAGATGTTCATGAGCGAACTCGCCAACCCGCTGGAAAGCCATATTGACACCGTGTCGTTCCTGCCGGACCTCAAGTTCGAGCTGGGTCACGTGGTGGTGACCGAAGGCGTGCACGCGCTGGTCCAGGCCGGCAACGTCGATCCGTTGTTGTGCCTGACCAGGCATGCCTCGGGCGACTGGGGAGACATCCCCGACGTCGACAAGGCTAACAACGATCACGCGCTGAGGGGCGGCTCGCGCATATTCTCGATGTACCAGCTCGGCCCGATCTTGAAGGTCTACGTGATCACCGAATGGGACCGCAGCGTGACGACGTTGCTGTTGCCTTCCGAGTACTGAACGAACCATGGGGAGCGACGGCTTCCCGCTGCGCCTGGTCATCGGACGTAGCGGGAAACCGTCAACCAATCCAACGGTTTCCAGGGCGCGCTCAGCCCTTAGAGCGCGCCGGCCACTAGCGTGGCTGGGCAAGTCGGCACCTCGGTGCCTTTTAACCACCCGCGCGGGGCATGTCCCCGTAGGGGGCACCTCGTGCATTTCAGGAGTAGATCCATGAACGAGTTCACCACCACTGTCTGCCAATCCAATGGTCGCTGGGAGGCCACCTCCAGCACGATGGTCGACGGCAGCAACCGCGAGCTGACGACCCGCACAGCGCGCAATGCCAACGGCGTGGTCCGCACCTCGGCCATCGTCAGTCGCGTCGAGGGCGGCTTCAAGTCGCACGCCATGGGCTTCGGCTCGTCTGGTGGCGATTTTTCGGCGACGGTGCTGTCGATGCGGCATCCACGTGCGACGGAGAAAGCCATCCGACTGCAACACGAGACGGCCATGGCACAGGCTGAGAGCATCCTGCATCTGGTGCGTCAGCACTATGCGGCGCGCGATTCGGCGGTCGAGGCCGGCCACGAGGCCGTTGCTGCAGCGATCCCGGCGAATGCCGAGGTGGCTGCATGAGCACTGCCACACGTTTGACCAACGAGGAGTTCGTCTCGGACCTGATGAACTTCAGCAGCTTCGGCGGGTTGTGCCAAGTGTTCGTCATCGAGGCGATCCGTCGCTACGCGGATCAAGTTGCCGCCGCAGCTCCTGCGGACGTCGACACGGAGTTCCTCAGCGGGGCTGTGTGGGTCGGCTTGGCGCAGGAGATCAAGGCCAAGGTGTACGAACAGTACGACGTCGATGACGACATGGTCGTGCAGAAGGCGGACGGCGCGTAACGGGGCATCACGGGCCCTGGCATAGCGCAACCGCGCGACGCCAGTGCTTGTGGTCAGCCACTCATGCCTCTGCGGAGGCACGCAGTTCATTGACCCCCAGGGGACGATCGTCCCACTTGGGGCCGATCGTCCCCGCAACCCGGAGACGACCATGTTGGATAACTTGAGCGATGAGGAACGCAGGCTGTTCCACGCCGCGATCGCGCAGTGGCTATCGGCGGCGCATGAGGTGGAGTTCGATCAGGTCGAGGTCCTGCGCGCGGAGATCGCGCCAGGCGAGGTCTGCTCGATGCTCAGACTGGTGCGGACGTGCTTTGCCCATCCGCACCTGCAATCACGCCTCCCGGCGCCGCTGGTGGCACTGCTGAGAGAGCGGAGTTTGCTGCAGCCTTGCGCTGTCGCACCAACGCTCTCAAACGCGGCAGGGCGTCGCTGACGTCCAACTCCTCCAGCAGCTCGGTCCAGGCCGGCTGCTGCGAGGCAGTGCCCTGGATCAGCTTGAGTGCAGGGATTCGGTCCATGCGCTAAGTGTCGCACCCCCTCGGCCACGCCTCCCATCGTGGCGACGGCTTCCCACTGCGCCCATGTCCGGACGCAGCGGGAAACCGTCAACCGACATCCAACGGTTTCCAGTGCGCTCAGCCCTCCGAGCGCATAGGCCACTCACGTGGCCGGGCACATCACTTCAACCCTTGTGGTCCGTCTCCGCAAGGGGAGGGCCGCTTCATCACAAGGAGCTTCCAATGCTTGAACTCGAACGACTCGCCCAAGACGTCGTAGACCAATGGGAAACCGGCCATCTGGCCGATGCTGTCCGCGCACTCGCGGCCGAACTGGCGGATCTACGCACAGAGCGCCGGGCATGCCAGCGCTACATCGCCAAGGCACGCAACGATGCCCTTACACCGGACAGCAACCTCGACATTGGCGACCACCCATTGACCGCGAAAGCGGAGGATGGCTACTGGATCGGGGCCTGGGTCATGGTTCGGCACGACGATGTGCAGGAGGCCGAGCATGGCTAATCCCCTGTATCGCGTGCAAGAGTTTCCGGAGGTCTTTGCCGATGCCTGCCTGCGCGACAGCGCCGGTGTGCTCAAGTTCCTCTCGGTCTATGGGCGCGACGGCTCGCTGATGCAGTTCGAGGCAGCGCTTCAACTGGGGCACAAGGAGGGCGGGGTCAAGCGCTTTCACCTCATCGGCGACGACAACACGCGGCATGCCGTCGAAGTTGGCAGTGTCGATGCCCTGACCAAGTACTCCGGACGCCTGCCACGACAGAACGTGTTCGGGCCGCTGTCGCAGCTCTGGCTGTACGACAAGGCCTTGACCGACATTGACCGGGCCAATCGCATCGGGTGGGCATTGCATCGGGGCAGTCCTGGCCAGGGACCGGTGGAACGCCTGGGCGGTCTGCTGGACCAGGCCTGGGATCTCACCCGCAAGCTGTCGCCCATCGCCTTGCAAGACGCCTGGCGCGTCGACCTGCAGGGATGGTGCCTCGAAAAGCGCGCCTACCAGCGGCTGGACGATGGCATCTACCCACCGCTGGGCCAGGTCGAAGCCATGCGCGTGAGCATCTCAGACCACTTCCTGCGCTACGTGAGTGCGCAGGTCCAGCAGAAGAACTTCGTCCTCTGACCCCCGCGGCCGCCGGCATCTCCCGCCGGCGCCGCACATCTCCCTCCACGGGGCACGCCATGGGGCCGCCTCATTTCCACTTTTCAAACCTAGGAGCTTTCCATGGAAAACGAGCACGACCACATGGTGGTCATCAGCAACGACGCCAGCGGCACGCTGGCAACGCCTGCGCCGGCCGGCGAGGAAACCACTGTGACGGCCGAGGATCTGCAGGCCGCACCCGACCTGGGCGAAAGCCCCGACATCATGGATGGGGTCATCGGCGAGACCATCGCACTGGGCGACTTCATGCGGTCTTTCGGGGCCAGCATGCTGGAACAAGTCAAGGCGAGCAACCCGCCGGTCTACCTGACCGTGCAGGACCAGCAGCTGGAGATCTGGCACCGGCGACAGGCCATCATGGCCGCTCTCAAACGCAAGCCATTTCCGGCACAGTCCGAAGCCGTCCAGGCGATCAGCAAGCTGCTGCTGGACCGAAACGAACCGGCCGTGGTCCTGAACGCCGAGATGGGCTCGGGCAAGACCATGATGGCCATCTGCGCCGCAGCGGTCGTGCAGCAGCACCATCCGCGCACCTTGATCGTCAGTCCGCCGCACCTGGTCTACAAGTGGCGGCGGGAGATCATGGAGACGGTGCCCAGTGCCAAGGTCTGGGTCCTCAATGGCCCCGACACATTGCGCAAGCTGCTGCAGTTGCGCACCTCGCTCGGGCTGAAAACGCGTCAGCCGGAGTTCTTTGTACTCGGCCGTGTGCGCATGCGCCTGGGCTTCCACTGGAAGCCTGCATTCCTGACCCGTCGTCTGCGAGAAGATGGCCAGACCTTGCGCGTCGCCTGCTGCCCGCAGTGCATGACACCGCTGGAGCGTAAGGATTCGGAGGGGCACCGTTCGTGGATCTCTGCCGAATTCGCTGCGGCAGCACTGAGCGATCAGCGCCTATCGTGCGAGGTCAAATCGTGCCGCAGCCCCCTGTGGACACTGATGCGGCCGGGCACCGCGCAGCACTCGCTGCGTGACCTTGTCGGCGCGGCGATGCAGAAGCTTCCGACGATCGGCCCGGTGGCAGCCAAGCGGCTGCTGGACATGTTCGGCGAATCGCTGCTGGGCACCATGCTGGAGGACAACGTCTACGAGTTCATCAATTTGATGGACGAGAACGGCGAACTGGTGTTCAGCGACCGCCAGGCCAAGCGGCTGGAGCGGTCGATGGCGACATTCGAGTTCTCGATCGGGCAGGGCGGTTACCAGGCCACCGAGTTCATCAAGCGCTACCTGCCGAAGGACTATTTCGGGCTGCTGGTCGTCGACGAAGGCCATGAGTACAAGAACGAGGGTTCGGCGCAGGGCCAGGCGATGGGAGTGCTGGCCAGCCAGTGTCGCAAGACGCTGCTGCTGACCGGCACGCTGATGGGAGGCTATGCCGATGATCTGTTCCATCTGCTGTGGAGGCTCAACCCCGCCGTCATGGTGGCCGATGGCTTCAAGCCCACCGAACGCGGCTCGTTCCACGGTGCCAACATGGCCTTCATGCGCGAGCATGGCGTGCTCAAGGACGTGTACAAAGAGACCGGCTCCAGCTCGCACCGCACGGCGCGCGCGAAGAGCCTGACGGTCCGGACCAGCAAGGCGCCGGGCTTCGGACCGGTCGGCATCCTGCGATACGTACTGCCGATGACGGTTTTCCTGAAGCTGCGGGAGATCGACGCGAAGGCGTTACCTCCCTACGATGAGTCGTTCGAGCCCGTGCAGATGACCGAGGAGCAGGGCCAGGCCTACGCCGTCATGGCAAGCAAGCTGGTGAGCATCCTCAAGCAGGCGCTGGCCATGAAGGACAGCGCGCTGCTGGGCGTCGTGATGAACGTGCTGCTGGCCTGGCCAGACTGCTGCTTCCGCTCGGAGACCGTCAGGCATCCGCGCACACGGTCCGTGCTGCACCTGCAGCCGGCCATGTTCGATGACACCACGATGATGCCCAAGGAGGCCCGACTCGTGGAGATCTGCCAACAGGAGAAGCTGGCCGGCCGGCGCGTGTTGGCGTACACGATCTATTCGGGTACGCGCGACACGACAGCCAGGCTCAAGTACCTGCTGGAGGTCCGAGGCTTCAAGGTGGCCGTGCTGCGGGCAACCGTGGACGCGTCCAAGCGCGAGGATTGGGTGGCCGACCAGGTCGAGCGCGGTGTCGACGTCGTGATCTGCAACCCGGAACTCGTCAAGACAGGGTTGGACCTGCTGGAGTTTCCGACCATCGTGTTCATGCAGTCCGGCTTCAATGTCTACACCGTCCAGCAGGCCGCCAGGCGCAGTTGGCGGATCGGGCAGCGCAAGCCGGTCAGGGTGGTCTATCTCGGCTACCACGGCACCACGCAGATGGACTGCCTGAGGCTCATGGGCAAGAAGATCGCAGTGTCGCAGTCCACCTCGGGCGATATGCCCGAATCCGGTCTGGACGTTCTGAACGAGTCCCAGGGTGACAGCCTGGAAGTGGCCCTGGCCAAGGAGCTGTTGGCTGCGGCCTGAGCAGCGTTGCAATGAGAAAGCCCCTGTTCCGGTTCGCCGGGGCAGGGGCTTTTGCTTGGTCGGGCTACGGCGCGCGCGCAGTCATTGGCAAGCGCCATATCCCAGCCCTTGGGCCCGGTAGACGTCGCTCACATCGATGTAGTTGTTCCGATCCACATCGAGATCCGGGTTGAAGCCAGGCATGCCCATCGCGCGGCCAGAACCTGCCTGGATCATTGCGATGTCGAAGCTGTCGACGCACCCATCGCGATTGACGTCGCCCACGGCGAACACGGGCGGTCCGTAGACAAGGCGACTGCGCAGCAACGCCACATCGCGCGCATCTGTCACGCGATCTCCGTTGAGGTCGTATCGAAACTCGGTCGGCCGGGCTTGGTGGCCAGCCTGCAGGTGGCTCAGATCAACAGTGTTCACGGCGCCGCTGCCGTCGACGTCGAGCACCAGGTCTGGTGTGCGCAGGCCGAAGAACGCGAACTGAACCCACGCGGACCAATCGCTCGCGTCGACCTTGCCATCGCCGTTGAGGTCGTACCGAATGGAGGGCCTCCACCCGGTCAACATCGCGCTCAATTCCTGGCTGATCCGCTGACCGTCGCCGACGCTCAACCGCGCAGGGATGGCCGCATCCACATCGAACACCGCTTTGGCCATCGCCGTGTCCTGCCCAAGCAGCCCGACAGCGACGGTCCAATCGGCCGCATCCAGGCGCCCGTCGGCGTTGAGGTCGAACTGCAGGTCGTAACCGGGTCGATCCAGCGACCCGGCGAGTATGTCCAGGTCGGCACCGGTCACCTGATTGTCGATATTGAAGTCCAGCAGCACACTGCGCTGGTTCAGGCGCAGGTAGTCCACGAAGATTTTCCAGTCATGGATGTTCGTGACCCCGTCCCCGTTGAAATCGTAGCGGAGCTGGTAGCAGCAACCACTCGTGCTGGCGGTACGGATGGCCGACACGATCTCCAGTTTTGCACGCGCATCCACTGTGCCGGTGGCGCGTGTGTCGAACAGCATGCGCGGGCCTCTCACCACGGCGACATAGTCGGTGAGTGCCGTCCAGTCGGCAAGGTTCAGGATGCGGTCGCCATTGAAGTCGACCGCCACGGCCGTGCTGCCGGGCAATGGAAGCCCGCCTTGCTGTACGGGAATCGCCAGCATGCTGGCCGCTTGGTTGATGTCGCGTGCCGTGACGAGGCCGTCGCGGTCGAGATCGAAGGGCACGGCTGCAAAGGCCGCACCACACACGCCGAGTGCGGCGATGGAAAGAAGATTGCGATAGGCTTTCATGGGAACTTCCATGGTTGTTGAAGTTGAGGAAGCGAAGCTGCGTTCGATCGGTGATGGGTGATGGGTGATGGCCTCCTCGATCCAGCGTGAGACAGGCGTGCGCCGACACAGCGCACAAGGAACTGCGTTCATGGATGCCCGGTTCCCCGGGCGTGGAGTTGCCGCGCTGCGGCTAGAACCAACTTCGCAGCGCGTCGAGCTGGCGTTGGTCGATCTGTCCGGTGTCGATGTGCGTCACCCGGGACAGGTGCAGCGTCGCCCAGAGCGTGGCAATGCGGTCTGCCTTCGGGTGCAGGACGCGCGCCACGTCGGTCGGTGGATGGGCTTGCATGCAGCGCTCCAGTGCAGCCTGGATTTGGACCAGGGTCACCACGTCCGGCAAGGTGGTGGTTGTGGCCATCACAAGAACGTCAAAGTCGTCAGCACGATGGTGAGCACAAGTGCCACCCCTTTCATGCTGACCAACAGGCCGACGGTGGGCAGTCGGCCCTTGCTGTAGTGCTTCCAGGTCGCCCTGCTGGCCGACAGCAGGACCAGCGTCACGGTGGCTGCCACCACGGCATAGATCAGGCGCTTCAAATCGGTCATCGAGCCGCCAGAGCCCTGCGCGAAGCCTTGCTCGACGGCCTGCGTGATCGGCAGGCAGGCGCCCGCACCGTCCTGCAGACATGCCGGCGAAAAAACCGGGGTGGCCACCGGGGCAGGGGTAGGTGTGGCAGGAGGGGTGCCCGGCCCTGGGCCGGTGGGTGGTGGTGCGCCGCCGGCGAGCCGGTTGGCCATGGAGCAGATGGTCGTGCCGTTGCGGTCGGCGAACCCGGAACACGTTCCACTGTTGATCATGCGCTGGCAGTTCCCGATGCCCAGTTGCACACAGGACAGCACCAGGTTGCCATCCACTGGTCGCCCGTCGAAGGTGGCCATGCCGGTCAGCGCGGTGGGCGCGCGAGCCCGCAGCGCATCCGCAGTCAGCCTGGCCCACGCATTGATCTGAGTCTGCAGGTCGGCCTGGCGGTACTGCTCAGGCGTCAGGTTCGTGTACGCGCGGATGTTCGTGCGGTTCATCTGCAGCACGCCGAAGCAACAGGTGCCGTTGTAGGCCTCGGTGTTCCCACCGCTCTCGACGCGGATCGCCAGGTTCGCCACGGCCTCGGCGTTCGCCCGTAGCCACGGGGTAGCGCCGGGTGCAGCCTGCACTGCAGCGATGATCTGGGCGGCACTGACCGTCACGGCCCATGCCAGAGCCGGTAGCAGCAGCGCGAGGAGCACCACGCGCAGCGAACGCATCGCGTGCAGCGGCCAGGCCATGGCTATCCCTGCATGCGCAGGCTGCGGTTGCACTGGGGCACAACCTTGCCGTGCTCGATGGTCCGGAGCTTGAGGGTCGCCGACTTGACGTCGTAGGCGTACTCGACCCGGTTCCTGGACCGGGGAGCATCCTCGTCGTCGCCCCAGAGCATGCAGTAGCCGGAGAAGTCCTGGACCACGACCTTGCCCGCCTCCGTGCGCGCCACGCGAAGCGGGCACACCCAGTGGCTGTACTCCACCTTGGCGCCGTTCTCCGCCTGCTGGCATTTGTCGTAGCCGGCGCGGGCATAGCTGCTGAACACCACCTGGGCGGCTCCCGTGTCGATGGTGCCGATGAGCGCGGCACTGGGGAACTGCGTGCCGGGGCTCATTTCGCCCGCGCCGGCCAGTTCGCGCGACCAGATGCGGGCCAACAACTTGTGTTCGTCATCGGAAGCCGTGGGCGTCGCGCTCGGCGCGTGGAACGCGGCCTCGCGCATGGGCTGCCACTGCAACGCTGGCTGCTGGGCCTGTGCCGCAGCAGCAGCCAGCACGCCCGCCAGGGCCAGGTAGAAACGGGTGCGCGTCATGGTGATGGTCCTCCAGGAGTTGCTCACTTGCTGCGTCGCCCGCCCTGTTCCAGCTCCTGCATGAACAGTTCAGGTGGTGTGGCACCGACCAGCCTTTTGCCGCTGGCAAGGACCACGGTCGGGGTGTTGTTGATCCGGTTGGTTTCGCCGAACTTCATGATGCTGGCCAGCCCGCTGGTGTCACACGCTGCCCCGGCCTGCGGCGGCTGCCCTCCGGCCATCACGGTCTTCCAGGCTGAAGCCCGGTCCCGGGAGCACCAGGCCGCTTGCGCCAAGGCCTCGGACTGCGGCGCGATCACCGGGTACATGAACCGGTAGATCGTCACGTCCTCGATCTGGTCCAGGAACTTGGTGAACACCCGGCAGATCGGGCAGTTCGGATCTTCGAAGACCGCCACATGCCGCGTGCCCTTGCCCTTCACCTCCTTGATGGAGTGCTGCAGCGGCAGACGGTCGAAAGGGATGGCGTGCAGCCGGTCCAGCTCGGCGGCGGTCAGATCGCGCTGTTGCTGCATGTCTATCATCGAGCCGCCCACGAAGCTGTAGCGGCCAGTTGCGTCGACATAGAAGATCTCGCCGTCGGAGACCACCTGGAACAGGCCTGGCACCGGAGTGCGAGTGATCGCGCCTGCCGTCACCTTGCCCTGGCTGTGGGTGGCGATGCTCTTGCGCAAGCCCTCGGCCTGTTCGCTGGGCAGGGCCTGCGCGGTGGCGCCCACGGCCATGCACGTCGCTGCTGACGCGACCATCCATCGCGTCGTCGTCACGGTCTTGCAGAGGCTGCATGCCACGAGTTCTGTCAGGGTTGACAGGCTGACTGACGATGCGATCTCCCCTATAACAAGGCCCATACGATGTATTCGGTCTGAAGCTTGATGATTCTGTGTATGCATTGAATCAATCATGTGGGTGATTTCCTCTGTTTGCGAACGGGATCAACATGCGCTTAATCTAGGGGTCGCGGAGACCGTGTGCATCAAATAAACGTCCGGACGTAGCAAGCGATAAACGCTTGACACACCCGGTTTGATGAACCACGGATTGGAAAAGTCATGTCTTACCAAGAGCCGCGCGGGAAGGGCTACCCCGTGCTTGGCCGCCTGTTGCCAACACCGCGTACGGGGCGCGGCGCTCTCATTGACCAGCACCTGCGCAACTTCATACTGGACACGCAGGCGGACGGGCTCGCGATCGTGAGCATCGGCAAACTCAACCGCATGCTGCTGGAGTACGCCCACTGGCTGTCACGACAGCGCGACCGCACTTGGCGCGAGGCGCAGCGTGTGGATCTGCACCACTACCTGGCAGCGTTCGTCAACGCGTCCAGTTCGACGGTCGTAGCGAGGCGCTGGATGCTCCAGCGACTTTACAGATGGGCTCGGCGTGAGAAGTTGCGTGCCGATGACCCAACGCTGGACTTTGCGCCGTTTCGGACAGCGCAACGCAGCACCCCTCCTTACGTTCCGACCGTGGAACAAATGCACCGCTTGCTGACGACCCCGAACGCCACAACCGCGCTGGGCGTGCGGGATCGCACCGTGATGGAGGTGCTCTACGCCACCGGAATGCGTGCTGCCGAACTTGTGGCTCTGCGCATGCACCATGTAGAACGCCTCGACCGCGTGATCCACATCATCGGCAAGGGGGCCCGGGAACGGCTGGTGATTTACGGCGAGGAAGCGTCCACCTGGCTGGAGCGGTACCTCACCGGTGCGCGATCGGTGCTGATCCACCAGGCCATGGGCTACGCCCATGCCACCGACGCCGTCTTTGTGAACCCCAGCCCCATCCTGCGCCTGCAGTACTTCCACTTGCGCGCGCTGGTGCGTCGGCACGCGGCGCTGGCGGAGTTGCCCATGATGACCCCCCACGGCTTCCGGCACGCCTTTGCAACCCACCTCCAGGAACGAGGGATGGACCTGCGCACCCTCCAGATCCTGCTCGGTCACGCCAACCTGTCGACGACGACCATTTACCTGCGGAGCCGGCGCGAGACCCTGCAAGCACTGCTGGAACGGCACCACCCACTCGGCGTGCACTTCGCTGCTGCCGCTGCTTTCGCCATGCCGGATGGGCCGCGCCGACGGTGGCACAACCAGGTGCCCGTCGCTGGCTAGTGCGCGGGGCGGCCTTTTCCAGCAGCCGGGTTGCTGTTGGTCGTGGCGCACATCGAGCGTCAGCGGCGTACTGGTGTTGTCACACAATGCAAAGTTGACACAAGAACAACATGACCGCCGATGAGACAAACACCCACCATCCCTGATGGTTACGACGGACGTGAGCAGGCCTGGATCAAGCACCAATTGCTGGCCAGCTACCTGGAACGATTGCTCATGATCGTCGGCATGGGAGGGCGTCGCAGTGGCGAGATCGAGATCTGCTACGTGGATTGCTTTGCAGGCCCGTGGGGCGACGGCACCGAGGACATGGAGGGCACGTCAATCGCCATCTCGCTCAAGACGATGGCGAACTGCCGCAAGGTGTTGCGAGGGTTCCGAGTGCAGGCGACGATGCGTGCGCTGTACATCGAACGCGATCCTCAGGCTTTCGGCCGCCTGCAGTCCTACCTGGCCCGCGCCTGTCCCGCCGGCGTCCAGGCGGACTGCTTGCAGGGCGACTTCGTGGAGCTACGCGAGGCCATTCTCAGCTGGTGCGGCCGGCGGGCCTTCACATTCTTCTTCGTCGATCCCAAGGGGTGGAAGTCGGTCGGGGTGGAGTGCCTACAACCGTTATTGACGCGGCCGGGATCGGAGTTTCTGGTCAACTTCATGTACGACTTCATCAATCGCACGGCCGCCATGGGCCAATGGCAGGAAGACATCGCCCAGTTCCTGGGCTGCGACGTTGAGACCGTACGCAGCCTGGACGGTCTACCTCCCGGAGAGCGAGAAGAAAAGCTGGTGCATGCGTACCGCGAGGGCATGAAGCAGCGCGTCACAGGTTCGGGCGGAAACCACCGCGCTCGCACGGCCCATGTGCGCGTGATGGACCCCACGAAGGACAGGCCCAAATACCACCTGGTCTACCTCACGACCCATCCCAAGGGCATCGTCGAGTTCATGGAGATCTCCGAGGGCTTGCAGATCGTGCAACGCCGCGTGCGAGCCACCAAGCGCAACGCCAGGCGCGAAGCTGAAAGCGGTATGGAGGATCTGTTCGGGGAAGCGAGCTTCGAGCAACCTGGTGACGCGCTGGACCCGCGTGTCGTCGATGCCTTCTGGCTCTCCTACTTGCAAGAGAAAGTCATTCAGGTCGGCGAGGACCAGATGGCAGACTTCATGGAATCAACAGGATGGCTGCCCAGTGACTACCAGGCGTCGCTGGGTCGCTTGATCGCCGATGGCCATGTGATGAATCTCGATGCGCAGAAGGCCCGCCGTACCCGACATTTGCACTATGAGAAGGATGGGGAGCGCCTCGTGTTGCTGCCGCTTGCAAGCGCCAAGCGCTAGGCGACGTCGACCAGCGACGATGGCATCTCATCCCAGATGCGGCCGTTGAGCAAGCGGCCATTGGCCGACTTGGCGCGGCGCTTCCCATCAACACCCCAGCCGCCCCATTGCTTGAAGAAGAAGGCCGACTTCTGGGCCTCACACTGCAGCCGCACGGACTCCAGCCACTCCAGCTTCATCGGCCTGGCCTTGGGTCCAGATTCGCCGCCCACGATGACCCAGTGGATGCCCGTCAGGTCCAACTGGCCCACGTCCTCGATCAAGGGCTCCACCGACAGGAAC
This sequence comes from Pseudorhodoferax sp. Leaf267, assembly GCF_001422405.1. Lineage (GTDB taxonomy): Bacteria > Pseudomonadota > Gammaproteobacteria > Burkholderiales > Burkholderiaceae_C > Pseudorhodoferax. Next base: position 100,882 of record NZ_LMMV01000021.1, on the reverse strand, counting down.
CGGATGCGCGCCGGCACCTCGCGCAGGTGGTCGATCCGCGGCACGCCGTGCTTGCGGTTTTCGACCGACACGCCGAGCCAGGCGTTCGGCGGCACGGCACGCGTGCGGAAGAACCTGGCCAGCCGGGCCGCGCGCTTCGTCAGCACCTGATAGGTGTGCTGCGGTGTGCGCGCGATGGTGGCGAACACCTGTTCGATGTACGCGTCCGGAATCCGGTCGTGGAACAGGTCGGACATGGAGTTGACGAAGTAGGTCGTCGGCTTCTTGCGCTTGGCCGGTTCATCGAGCCGCTGCGGCAGCAACTGCAGCTCGAACCCCCGTTCATACCCGGGCGCGCCCATGGCCTGGAGACGGCGCGCCATGGTCTCGGCATAGCAGTTCTTGCAGCCGGGCGAGATCTTCGTACAACCCACGGCGGGGTTCCATGTCTGCTCCGTCCACTCGATTTTGCTGGTCGTGCTCATGTCCGTTCTCCTTTGCTTGCTCCCGGCCCAGTCGGGAAGGATTGCTGTACGAATGGCCCGATGGCCTCGATCAGACTGGCCAGGACATCGGCGCTTTGCGGCCTCCCGTCCCAGACCCGCTCCAGGGCCTTGCGAATCCTCGGATGGTCCGCCGCGGCCTGCGGCGCCTCAGCTATGCGGATTTCCACATCGATACCCGCATAACGGAGGACCCCTCGCATCCGGCGCGTGACGTTCTTCGTGTCCCCTGCCAAGAAGCGCTGAACCGTCGATTGATTGACGCCCACGTCTCGGGCCAGGGCCGTCGCAGTGGTCTTCGTTCGGACCAGGTACTGCTTCAGATCTTGACGATAGCGATAAATGTCCGCACCTGGAGCGCGCTGGATTCTTAGCATTTATGCACTTTAAAACGCATAGCTCCTTTGGTCAAACGTTGTTCGTACGGCACGACACTCAGGGCGCCATGGCCGCGTGGGTCAACAGATTCACTGCGGTTCAAACGCTTCGTCACACACCCCGCAGCGTATGACCAGTCCCGGCTTTCCCCACACCGCACTACGGCAGCCACACACGTACTTCGTTCGATTCGACTTGTTGGCAGCAGCCACGCCCGCTGCACCGTCCTGCGCAGCCGACACCGACGCATGCATGACGCCGGCGAGCAGGGCATGGCTGGCCAGCGGCGCAGCACCACCACCAACCGCGGCTGGCAGCGCGGCCGAGAGACTCGACTCGCCGAAGCGCACATGCTCGACCGCCGGAAACCGGTCGTACCAGCTGATGTTGAACGACAAAGTCAGCAGCTCGGCGCAGGCCAGCAGGAACGGCCCGCCCTCCACCGCGTAGTCGGACATCTTGTCGCCAGTGCGCTTGCCGCCTGGCCGCCCGGTGGAGGAGGGCATGAGGCCGATGCCTTCCATCTTGGCCGCCCATTCCTCGTTGTGGTACCGCACGCGGCCGGGCGCGCCGTAGTGGTGCTGCCATAGGTGCACCATCTCGTGCACCAGCGTCTGCATCGTCTCGACCAGGGGCACCGCAGCGAAGTACGACGGGTTCAACGCGATCTCGTCGGTGGTTTCGCCGTCTGCCCGGGCAAAACGCTTCGCCGAGAAATAGCCGCAGGTGCTTTTCTCCCGCTGGAGCGTGATGAGGCAGTCTGGCAGCGCACCATCGAACAGCCGCGCATTGAAGTGGCTGTAGGCCACCTGCAGCTCGTCGTAGGTCTCCCGGGTCGGGACGGATCGTGCAGCTTGAAGCATCGTGTTGTCGGTTGTGTTTGTATTGCGCAATACAAAATTGTCTGACACCGATTCTCGACGTCGTCCTACATGCCGCAGTAGCCAGGAAACCTGCGGACCGCACGCGACGCCAACCAATCGGCGCGTTGCAGGAATTCCATAGGTCGCGCACAATTCCGTTGGAACGTTTGAGAGCACCATGCAAACTGTCACGCTGGATCAACTGAGGGCCACGGTGGAGGCGGGCGGCGTCAAGGGCGTCACCCTGAGCGCACAGGGCGGCAGCTTCTACCTGCAGATCGCCACGCGTGCCGGCCACCATGCGGTCTTGGCCAAGGCGCGGTCGACCGAGCCACGCAAGTTCGGGAACCCGACGACTGCCATCATGGTGATGCGAGATCTGGGCATCGGTGTTGCCCAGATCGAGATCAGCCGGTGGGATCCAGATCAGCGAGACATCGCTCCGCAGGCCCGCGACCGGCGCGCCTCGGCCATGCGCGAAGCACACCAGGCAGCCGCCCATCAGAAAGAACTGGCGGCAGAGCTGCAGGCGGCGATCGATGACCCTCGGCCGAGCTTGTCGACGGATGAGATGTTCGCGGCGTTGGAGGCCGATGCCTTGAACGATGCGACGCCGGCATCGCGCGGTTCGGTCCGCTGACTCGCGCCCGTGGCCACTGTCCGCTGGCGGCCGCAGGCCCTGGACGACCTGCTGGCGATACGACGCTTCATCGCCCGAGACAACCCGGCGCGGGCGGCGAGCTTCGTCGCCGAGTTACGTGAGAAGGCGGCGCTGCTGGCTGAGTATCCGGAGATCGGACGTGCCGCCGGGCCAGGCTTGCCGACCAACATGCGGATGCTCGTGCTGCACCGGAACTACCTGGCGTACTACCGGTTGATGCCGGGCGAGGACCAGAGCCAGGCGGTCGAGGTGCTGCGCGTGAAGCATGCGAGGATGAAATCAGGCGCATCCGGCTGAGAGTCGAGGACAAGGCGGGCAGGGCGATGCGCCGTGACAAGCTGTATCAGCACTGGCCCGACCGACTCAAATCCGATAGAACCAGGAAAGATCGCCTACCAGAAGGCCCAACAACAAAGCGAGGACACCATGACAACGAACACCAAGCGCCCAGTTCCGTACGCCGAGAGGCTTGCGCGCGAATCCGTCAAGTTCGGTCTGCGTGTTGGCGGGTCGCTGCTTCGGCATACCCCGGGCTTGCTCAAGATTGGAATCCTCGGTCTGCCCTTGGCCCTTTTGGGTGCATCGGGCAACGGGGATGAAGAGGAGTTCGGAGAAGCTGAAGCTGACCGGAGCAACGAGTTCGAGGTACGCGGGGACCTTGTCTACGACGGACATGGCGAGTTGCTTTCACCGCTTACCGAGAAGGAGTTGGACGACTACAACCACGGATTGATCTGACCTCAAGGGTTGCCTCGGCCGCTTCGATATCCGCTGGTGAAAGTCTTGCCTGCGCCGGTTAGCATGCCACCTGCGCTTCTTGCTGATCCCGACCCGGTGCCAGCGCTGGCGGCTGACATCGAGCCTCTTGAGAAGCCCTCGATGCTGCGCCCGACCCCCAAACCTATCCAGGCCATCATCGCGCTCCACAGCAGCGGCAACCCGACAAACATGCTCATCAGCACCAGGTTCAGGATCATCCGCTTGTAGAGCGAACCGTCGCCGGCATTCGTCCCCATGGCGATGAATTCCTGCATCACGATGTTGCCGTTGAGACCGGGGTACATGGCCTGGATCAAGCGGGCGTCGACCCACTGGGCGATGAACCACATCACCGACCAGAACTTGACCGTGAAGATGGCCAGGCCGCCCAGCAGCATGATCTTCAAGTCGTAGCCGCTGAGCATCACGATCATGGGCAGGAACATGTACATGCCCATCAGCAGCATCGACTGGATCATCGGTAGCGCGGTGACCATCGGCATGAATTCGATGGTGGCATCGATCAGCTTCTTTCCCACACCGAATGTGCTCACGGCGCCGCCGATCCCGCGCACCAGGTTGGTCATCCCGTCGTAGTCGTTGCCCATGATGCGGGACGCATCCATGAACTGCGGGTTGGCACGAGACTGCGCGAGCATCGCCAGAGCATCAGCGGCCCGGTCCGCGCTGCTCCAGTTCATCGCAGACTGCATGCCCTGCAGCAGGGTCTGCCAGGTCGACGCATGGCTGATCATCCGCGACCGCACGCCTGTGGCGCCGTCGAGCCACCACTCCAGGCAGGTCGGGCGCCCCCAGGCGGGGTTGACGTCCGTTGCCTCGGGCGTTCCTGGCGCACCGCCCGCGGTGTAGTCGGTGTCCCGGTTCGGGTCGATCGGGAACCCGGGGACCGGATCGTAGGAGCGCATGGTCCCGTAGAACCCAGGTTCCGTCCTAAAAAGCTGGCTGCCCATCCAATCGACGTCGGTCGGCCCGTAGTCGGTGTTGGTCTCGGCGATCACGGTGGCACCGTTGCCGCTGATCGTGGACCGGTCCATTTGAAGAAATCGGCTGCGCGCCGGCACGAAGCACTCGCTGTAGAAGCGCTGGATCTCGTGTAGCAGCTGCGGGTTCTGAATCGTCGCGGTCCGCGCCATGTCTTCGACCATGCGGATGTCGCTGCGTGCGCTGCTGAGCCCGGAGCGGACCGCGTTGTTGATACCCGAACTGACGGCCATGACCGTGAACCACCAGGCGGGCACGTAGGAGAGCCCACCGGTCGGGCTCATGGTGCCATCGCGGGCATCCTGCAGCGCCGTGTCGAAGGATGATCCCGTGCCCAGGTTGAGCGAGCCACCCGTCGGCGTCGGGTTGGTGAGCGAGGCCTGCGGCGTGTAGCGCAGGTTGGTGCTGACCAGTGAGGTGTAGGGCGTCACCGCGAAACAGGTGATGTAGACGAACAGCGCAATCAGGATGCGCGTCATCACCGCATCGATGAGTTCCTGCGCACCAGCGCCGCCAGAGGCCGACTCCTTGGCGTCACGCCAGACCGAGAACACGATCAGCCCGAAGGGCAGGGCGACCAGACCGGTGCCGGTCAGAACTTCCCCGATGATGTTGGCGAAGGCCCAGCCGTACATCGTCGTAAAAATCTCCAGGTAGCTGTCCAGTTCCATGACCCGTCCTCAGAAGATCGCAGCGGCAAGCCGCCCCAGCTCGCCGGCACCGATGGCTACCAGCAGCACGTAGGCCAGCAGCAGGGCGGCGACCTTCTGCCGGGCGGCGACCACGGTGGCAACCTCGTGCTCGCGAATGACCCCCTTGCGCGCGGCCCGGGCCGCGACCAATGGCCAGCGCAACACGATCCAGAACGCTGCCAGTGCCTGAAGTCCCGCGCCAATGAACTTCAAACGGCGCGCCTGCGCGACGATGTGCTCCAGTTCGGAGACGGGCTGCTGCAGCAGGATGAGCATCACGGCCACCGCCACGATGGCGAGGAGGGTGCCCACAGCCGTCCACGCCACCCACCGGCCCCAGCGCCGCACGTGAGGCGGGGCGCCTTCAGGGCCGCGCACAGCCCTGGCGGGTGCTCTGGCACCGAATCTCATGGCGCGACCCGACCATCGACCAGAGGTTGGCGCTCCGGCGTGCGGCCATCGCGCACGCGCGCACCCTGGCTGTCCCGGAAGAATTGGTCACCCATGATGGTCAGTGCCGTATTCGACGACATCTCCTTGCGGATACGGAACTCGAACATCAGGTCGTTGACATGCTGCGTGAGGCGGTCGATCTGTCGTTGAACGTCCTCCTGCATCACGCCGGATTTCGTGGCCTCGGGGAGCGACAGGCCGGACAGCAGCGCCGCCCTGGCGACCAACGCCTTGTCGACGACCCGGTGCATGGCGAGTTCCTGCGCGACGCGCCCCACGGCCACAGCGCGCGAGTTGGCCGGCAACTCACGGATGGACTCGATCAGCTGCGGCGTCACGCCAAAACCCTGGGTGCCAATCTCCTTCAATCGGGAGATGTTTTCGGTTCCCGCGACCACGTCTTGGAGCACAGGCGCAACATCCTGCAACTCCTTGTCCAGCTTCGGACCCAGGCCAGTCGCTGTGTTCGTGGTCGTCGGGTCCGGGCAGCCGACCTCCTGCGTGCACAGGTAGAGCTGCTTGTCACCGAGTACCTCGGCCGCCCATGTCGCCAGGTCTTCCGGCGACTTGAACGCACGGACCAGCCGCGAGTCAGCGTGGGCGGAGCTGCGGTAGTTGGTCGTCGGTGGCGTGTTGGTGGGCAGATTCAAGGTCACGTTGAAGCCGGCAACGGACAGATCCCGGATCGGCCGGATCGGCTTGTGCCCGACCCCACCGGCCTTCTCCTTGAGCACCCAGTCCATCCCACGCTTCTGAGCGTCCTCGTTGCGGTTCACATCGTATTTGGTCTGCACCACATCACCGTTGGCGCTGGCTCTGACCTTCCAGAGGTCGCCCTTGGCCATGTTCACGTAGTCCTCATAGGGATCCTTGCCAGACTTGATCTGCGCCTCCATCTCCTCGCACGTCTTGAGCGAAGCCGATACCAACAGGTCGGCCTTCTGGGCGAAGTTCTGGAACAGCTGGTACAGACCCGGTTGGGCACGCTGCAGGATGTACAACGGCAAAGACGCGATACCGGCCTGGATGGCACCGGTGATCTGGCCCCCCAGGTTGCTCAAGCCGTTCATCACGTTGGACCAGGACAGCCCCATGTCGAACTTGCCGCAGGAATAGTTCAGTCGCGTGTTGAAGCCCAGGCGCATCGACGTCTGCCCACGGTTCACCGCACCTCCCATGGGCGAGCCACCACCCAGTCGGTAGTACAGGGATGAGTTCGTCACCGGCTGGGCCTGCACGGCCGGTGTGCCAAGACATGCCAGCGCCAATGCCAGGGCGCCGAACGCGATGCGTGGGGTAAGGTTCATGGTGTGGGACCTGATCGATGGAGGCATGCAGCAGGGGAGGACGCGACCGCCTGGCCGCGCCGGTCGCCAGGAGGCGTGCACCGCACCGCGGCGCGGTGGCCTGCGCTCGACGAGGCCTGCAGCCCGCTGCAGTGACCCATCGACTCGGCCTGAGCGGCAAGCGCTGCGCAGTCCGAGTGCGCCGGTGCAAGGGGCGCCATGCGGTTGCCCGCGCTGGCAGCGGGGTGCGGGCCGAAGATCCATTGGTAGACGTGGTAGCTCAACCGGGCTGTGGCTGCAGTCGCTTGTGCATGTGCAGCTGCGCAGGTCACCAGGGCGAGGACGACAGCGACGGCCCATTGCACGAACCGCTGGCCCGGTCGTGATGGCGAGGATTTCGGCATGCTGGAGGCTTTCATCAGGGCACGGCAAACAGGAAGATCTCGGCCGCCTTCTTGCAGCACTCGTAGCGCAGCCAGAGGTTCCAGACGTAGCCGTCGTTGCTCGATGTCTTGTAGTCGCCCCAGGAGCCCAGGCCGAGCGAGTCGTTCGAGCCGAACGTGATGCAGCCAGGCTCAGGCAGCGGGTGGACGGCCTGCCATTTGGGATCGGCCATGGTGGCGAAATACCGGAAGCCGCCGCCCTTTTCGGAGAGCTTCTTGTAGATGTGGGGCTGGGCGCCGCGCGTGATGATGGAGCCGACCCGGTGGGCGAACACGGCCGAAGCCTTGCGCGGGTGCGACTGCACCAGCTCGCCAGTGCGCGGATAGCCGCCACCCCAGGTGTTGATCAGGCTATTGCCGACTTCGCCGATGCCAGGGATCCAGCTGCCGGGGTAGAGCAGTTCCAGCGGAATTTTGCCGCGCCAGAAGGTCGAATCCAGTTCGGAGTGGTACTGGATCGAGAGCATCCCCGAGCCGCCTGGACAGATGTAATCAGAATTGCCGCCGCCGCCCGCTTGCACGCCCTTCTTCATCTCATCCATCATTTTTGAGAAGTCGGTGGGCTGACTGTTCTGACCTCCGCCCTCGTCCCCGCCACCACCACCGCCACTGCCACCACCGGTGTAGCTGTCGGCGCCATCAGGCAAGGTCGTGGTGGTTGGCGACAGGCTTTGCACCGATCCCAGGGCGCCGCCGAGTTGGCCCGGAAGGCTGGACAGGGCACCCAGCTCCCGCGTCAAACTCGTCATCGTCTCCGCTGCACCGGACATCACGCCTTTGGCCAGGTCGGCCGGCGCCGACGCCCACATCTGCATGATGCGAGGCAGCTCCTGGCTCGGAAACCTCATCAACTCTTGCGTGTCGGGAAACTCGAAGTTGGTGTTGCCCCCCATCAGCGCCCCGACCGGATTGCCGATCGCATCCACGCTCTTGAAAGTCACGACTTCCTTGTCCTCGCGGGCGGTGCCGGCCGACGAGTCCAGCAGCGAGCCCATGAAGCTGGATCCCAGGCCCGTCATGACGCCGGCGATCGGCTTGCCGACGTCGGCCCAGGGATGCTGTTCCGGCGCATTGAACGTGCTGACCACGACGTCGGGGACGTAGTGGGAGACGCGGATCGAGGTCTTCACGGAACAGCCGAAGATGGTGCACCGCAGCCAGAAGCACACACCCGTCACGCGGTAGGCCAGGCAACTCGGCAGAGCCGAGATCGTGGCGCCCATGATGGCGCTGGTGTTCGTCGAGGCGACCAGCGCCGTGGCAGGTGCTGCCATGGACAGTGCAGCCGCCGCCATCAGGCATGCCAGCGCAGCACGCGCTGACCGCGTAGGACGAACCCCGGGCTCCGCGCAATGGGTGGGCATCACGGACGCCCCCCTCTGGAGGCCTGGTAGTGCTGGAGTGCGACGTTCACGTCGGTGACCCCATACACCACCGTCTTCTTGTTGATCACCACAGCGGGCAACCGGTCAATCCGGTAATGGGTGGCCAGGCTGATGGCATTGGCGGTTGCGATCGCTGCAGGCTGCACCTGGCGCCTGATGCGTGCTTGGTTGGCCTCGACCCAGCGCCGCGCTTCGGCTTCGCTGCCACGGGGGATCTGCTGGTCGATGGCTTGGGTGGCCATGTCGAGCTGGTCCATGCGATGGACGGACACCTGAAGGCCCAGTGACGCTGCAGGCAGGTTCACGGCCATGGCCGAGTTCACGAACACCTCCACCGTCATGTACGGGATACCGACAAGCTGCGCTGTGGCGGTCCCGATGCAGCAGGCGAGGACACAGAGCGCAATCGCCACCCGGGCGCGACATCCCCGGTGCATGCCGACGTCAGACATTGATCCCCCGGTTGCGTGAGATTTCCTCGGCGACCAGCATGGCCGCCTCCAGTTCGGTGCACTGGTGCCTTTCCATCAGGCGGCGCCGGTGTGCCTTCTCGTCGCCCTCGGTCATCGCCAGTGCCAGCGGCAGGGCCGGAGGCACGTTGCGGAACAAGAACTGGCGATTGGCGCTGATCAGCACGCCCTCGGTGTACTGGTGCTTGGCCTTGCGCGCCGACTCCATCAACTGGCGTTGTTCGGCCGTGAGCGACTTGAAGCGGGAGACGTCGTCGATCTCCTTCTTGTCCATCGTGAGCAGCATCCAGAACTCGCACATCGACAGCACGCGTCCCATCGACGCCGGATAGTCGTCCACGTTCTGCGAGGCCAGCCAGAACCACATGTTGAGCTTGCGCCACATCTTGGTGCCCTTGGCGATCTTCGGCCCGAGCAGATCGCTGGTCGTGATCATGTGGGCCTCGTCCGTCAGCATGACGAGAGGGCGGCCCTCGGACTGCTTCGCCTCGCCCAGCGACTGGACCGCATCGATCAGCGACGTGTAGGCCACGGCCAGCGCGTCGCCGTAGCCATCGCGCGTCAGCGTGCCCATCTCGACCAGCGTCACGTCGACGTCGGGCCAGTCTGACCCCACCCGGTTGAACAACGAGCCGCGCAGGCCTTGCGTGAACGACATCATCGACTGGCCCATCTCTTCGGCGCGCTCGCGCCGTCCCTGCGACAACGTCGTGTCCTGGTGCATGGCCATGAGGGCATAGGCCACGTCTTGCGTGAGCGGGTGTGCGCGGTTGTCCTGCCGAGCCTGCATCGCTGCCTTGATCAGCGCGCGTGTGATCAGGTACCGGTCGGCGCGCGACATGCGCTCCTCTTCGCGCTTCTCACCGCCCGTGATCATCAGGATGGCTGCGACCAGCATCTCTCCCAGGTAGTCGCGCTTCTCGTCCGTCTCGTTGTCATCGCCGTCGTCTTCCTTCGGCCGGCCGGTGTCATCGATTTCCGTCGCCTCGACCACCACCTTGACAAACTCTTCACCGGCCTCGATCTCGCGGTAAGCGTCCATCACCTCGGGATCGTCCAGCAGCTTGATCCCGTGCACGAACGGCGGCAGCGACGTCTTCGCAGAGCCACTGAGGTTCACGTAGTGCGTGCTCAAGCCCATGCTCTTGAAATACTCCATCAGCAGAGCGAAGGACTTGCCGGCGTCCACAATCACCAGGCGCGGCCGGTGGATCGCGGCCACCGAGATGCACAGGTAGCACAGCGTCGCCGACTTCCCGGCCCCCGTCGGACCGAACACGGTCATGTGCGCGTTCTTCTTGCGGTCCCGGGGATTGAGCGGGTCGATCCAGACCGGCTCGCCACCGCGGTTCCAGAACCACATACCCGGATGTGGCGTGCCGCGCGTGCGCCCATACACCGGCAGCATCGACGCGATCTGCGAGGCGAAGGTCAAACGCGAGCGGCGCAGCAGCCGGTCGTCAAACGCAGCGTCGAAGTTGAACGGCAGGCCGCGCATGAAGGTGTCCAGCGGTACCAAATCCTGCCGGGGCTCGATGAAGCGCATGCCGGTGGGCACCAGCAGCGCATTGACGCTGGAGACGCGGCTTTCCAGGTCTTCCAAGTCGTGGCCACCGACGTACACCACGAGCAGCATCGGCAGCAGCTTGTCGTGCTTCTGCATGCGGTCGAGCACCTGCACACACTCGGCGTGGGTTTCCATCGCCGCAGCGGTCTGTGCCCGCGACGCGTGCTGCATCTTCTCGATGTGGCGCTGCAGCAGGTACTGCGGGCGGATGGTGATCGAGAACGACAGCATGGTCCCCGGTGGCATCCGGTCGAAGCGCGCAAAGAACTTGTTGCCGTTCTGCAGCTCTCCCGTGAAGTGGCCGTCTTCCGGTTGCCGATTCAAGGCCTGCAGCGTCATGACCCGCACGGGCTTGCCGTCGAAGAGGAACACCCCGGTGTCCGGATCGCTCTGCGGCTCCGAGAAGTTCAGGATTTCGGAAAGGTCGGCTCCCAGGATCGGCGCTTGGCTCTCATCCTCGGGCACTCCCGGATTGCCCGGATAGGGTGCCATGCGCAGCAGTTCACCGGCACCCCTGGCCCAGGGCACGTCGCGGTTAAAGAACGGCACCAGCCAGTCGTACAGGTCCTTGCCGGTACAGCGGCGTGCGCGCACGCCAGCCTCGCCCAGTGTCTTCTCCAAGGTCCCGGCCATCGATTCCATCTGCACATCGGCAGGGCGGGGATCCTCTGCCATGTTGGCGTCGAAGCGCCGGTAGATGCAGCATCGGACCCGACGAAGCTGGCCGGCCCAGGGCTGGCCCGTCACTTCCTCGTCCAGAAACAAGCCCGCGATCTGGGACACCTGTGCCAGGTGCTTGCGAATGTCCTGTTGCACCGCCCGGGTCAGATCGGAGTTCACGATCTGGTCGCGCCGGGTTGGTTCGAGCCTGTGCACGTCCGCGATGTAGTCGGCCCAGGAGTCGGCCAGGTGCGCGATGTCATGGTCATCGTTCACGAAGAACTGGACGACCCAGGGCGATGATGTCGATTCCGGGATCGCCTGCAGCGCCGCCGTGACCTTGGCGCAGTATTGCGACAGGTCGGCCGGCGTCTTGGCCTCGGTCGGGATGCAGTCCAGTTCGAACAGCACGCCCAGCGTCTGTCCGTCCTTCATCTCGAAAAACGTCTGGTCGCGCTGGTAGGCCACGTAGGGCAGAAGGTCGGTGAACGACGGCGGCCGCATCGCCATCGCCCGGCGCTGCGACACCGGCGACAGCCCGGGCTTGGCACCTTTGGGCGGGGCCGGTGAACCGGAAGCGGCTCCATATGGAGACACCGCGCTCTTGCCACCCTGAACCAGCGGGAGCAGCCTCGACACGCCGAGCAGGTCCAACACATTCATGGCTTGCCTCCCCCTGCCGCGCCACCAGGTGGCCTGCGCACCAGTTCCGCCTCTAGTTCTCCCGGCAAGGCGTACAGGTCGGCCTGTTCGTACATCGGAAACACCGTGACGTAACCGGGCACGGGGTACTTGCCGCGCGACAGGTGCGGGTACACCACCATCACGAGGTCCGGGTTGGGCACACGGGCGAAGCGGTTGCGCATGGGCTCCAGCGCGGACCAGTAGCGCTGCGTATCGGCGTCGGCTTCGTGCACAGGTCGCGGCACCGACTGGTCGACCAGGTGGTCGCGCGCCGTCGCGCGGCGCAGCGGCACATCGTCGGCCTTGTCGTGGCTACCGACCACCGAGCCCTGGCCACGGTAGATGTCGAGCACGGTGGGGCTGCCGCGCGTGACCGCGTTGATCGGCGACTCGCGTGGCCCGCTGACCGAGCAGGCCGACAGCAGTGCGGCCAGCAGGCATGCGGACATGCCGCCAACGCGGGCGGTGACGAGTTCATTCCATGCCATGGTGGCCTCCACGGGAGATGAGCGAGGCGTTCTGCTGGCGGTGTACCAGCCGACGTCCTTGGGGGTTCTTGTCGATGCGGACCTCGGCGTCCAGATGCACCACCAGGCGCTGGCCGGATGGCGTGACCACGGCGTCGAAGCTGTTCTTGAGCCTGGACATGAGCCACTTGCTCACTTCGTCGGAGGCGCCGGAGACGGCCTGGCCCAGCACGTAGCTGCCCATGGAACCCGTGATGGACGAGCTGGTGCTCGCGCCGAAGGCTCCATTGCTCTGCGTCACCGTCCGCTGGGCGTCCGCATAGGCCTGGCCGGCGACCTCCAGCGTCTTCATCCCGACGATGTCCGTCAGGTAGGCCGGCGCGTTGGTGACGAACTTGCCGGCGATGCAGGGATTGCCATGCAGGTCGCTGATGAAGCCCAGATCGCCGGTCCCGCCACCAGACGGTGCATTGGCATTGCGCATGCCGACACCCGCGCCACGCCGCGTCGTCACCGTATTGATGGTGCCGTCGTTGAACACGAAGGTCATCGAGCGGACCTTGCCCTCGGTGCAGGACAAGGCCATGTCGCCGATCGCGATGCCGGTGACGATCACGCCGGCCAGGTCGTCCGGTAGCTCGAAGCCGTTCGCGGCCAGGTTGTCGCGGCCGATCACCGCCTTGAACTGCATGGGATCGGTGACGCGACCATCGATCGGCACTCGGCCGATCAGGCTGGTCATGGACACCACGCCGGCCAGCGTGGCGTTCTCCGGCAGCGTGAAATAAGGCACCGGCTCGGCTGCCTTGGCCGCGGCTTCGGCTGCGCGTGTCGCAGGCCCTTGCGGCGGTGTCGCACCGACCGTGGCGGTCGGTGTCGTTGTGCGGACATACGAGCCCGTCGCGGCGCCCCCGCGACTGCCCTGCTGGCTCACCTGCAGCGCATAGCCCATCGGCGGCATCACCTTGTAAGCGACCATCCCTTCGGGTGGCGCCGTCCATTGGCGGGCGTCCTGCGCGCCGGACAGGTCAGTGCCCACGCCTGCTGTAGCAGGCCCTGCGACAGCAGATGCATAGGTGCCCCCCCGGAGGGCCAGTGGGCTGCCACCGCTCGGCAATTCTTCCACGACCTTGCCGGCCGCGACAGAGGCGCGATCGAAAGCCTGGCTGAACACCTCCACCACGCCCCGGTTCGTGTTGTCGCCCGACGCAGGCGTTTCGACCGGTGAGCTCTTATCCGTGGCGCTGCCAGCGGTAGTTGGCGGTGTGACGATCACCTGCTGCGCGGGGGGCTGCGTGTTGCCCCTGCGCGCGCGCTCCTCTTCAAGTTCGCGGCGCAGCGCCTGGTTGTCCCGGATCAGTTGCTCGGCCGTCGCACGCACCTCCCGGTTGCTGGCGACGACGGTTTGCAATGTCTCCGTGGCCGTGTCGCGGTCAGCGCCCTTCGTCGGGGGGAGGTCTGCCTTCGGGGCCGAGGTCATCTCTGGGCCGGCTGCAGGTCGTGTCGGCCCGCTCATGTTCTTCCAGACAATGGTGCCCACGATCGCTACCGCGACGATGCCCAGCACCGGAATCAGCTTGTTCTGTTTGGTGGCCATGTTGCTCCCTCATGCCTGGCTACAGGCAGGCCTCAAACGACCGGTCACAGACCAGGTAGATGGCGGTGGTATCGGTTTCCGTTCCGGCCCGACCCACGCGCCCATGCTGCGCCGTGGCGGCGATCCAGCGGCCTCGCAACTGCTCCAGCGGGATTTCCAGCGGGACGGCGGCGCGGTTGGTGACGCGCACCGCTATCACGTACAAGGGGCCGGACTTCCACTGTCCCAGCGGCACCACCTCCGCGTTGATGCCCCGGATCAGGGCCGGCACCGGCTTCATGGACACATCCACCTGGTGCACTCCAGGCGTGGTCCATGCCAGGCGGCGGGGAGCGTACAACTGGCGTGCAGCGTGCCGCGTCAGTTGGACCATGTCGGCGCCGGTCTGCTCGGCAGGCCCGTCCTTGGAATCCCTGGCCTGCTCATCCGGTGCTCCGGCGGACCCGGCCGGCGCCATCACGGACACCTCCAGTTCAGGCAGGCTCTTTCCCTCCGCACTCGCAATGAAGTCCATCGGAATCAGCTGGCCGCTGTCGACCAGCTCGGCCACGATGCGGATCTGGTGGAAAGGCGTCAGCGCCTTCACATAGATCGTCGGCCCGATGACCTCGATACGGGCCACGTGCTCGATGTCGGTCGGCACGCTGAGGGCCGCCGGCGCAGGCAGTGTCACCAGGCGCTCTTCGCCAACCGCCAGGTCGACCCGGATCGGCTCTGCCCGAAAAACCGCGCGTTCGACGCCCGCAGCCGGGCGAGCGACCCGGCGCACGACAGGGACGCTGACCTTGGCCCCCGTACCGCGCGCTGCAAGCGCAGCGCGCTGGGCGGGAGGCAGGGCGCCTGCGCCCACCGGGCGCACGCCAGTCGGCTCAGCTGCCTGTCCGGTGTCCGCGATGCGCTCTCCCAGGTCGACCGCCGTCGGTCTGGGCCGGACCTCGGTCGGCGTGGCGGCCATGTCGGAGGGCTGCAGCATGTCGGGCGGCACACTTCTGATGTTCAGTTCCTGAACCTGCTGGGCGGTCGCCACGCTGCAGCAGAGTGTGGCCGCACAGGCGAACCATGCGAACCGTACAGTGAGGCGCTCGGGTAATCTGGTGGCTTGGGGCATGGCGTTCTCAGGGCTGTATGACGTCACGGGTGGCACCGTCCAGCGGGACGGCGCGCGGTAGATCGACCGGCTCCACACGACTGGGAACCTCGGGCGCCTTCGGGGTGGGCGGTGGCTCGCCCGCCTTGACGACCTGCACCGCGCGCAGCTGGCTGTCCTCGAGGCGCGCGGGCCGGTCACTGCCATAGCAGTCGACTGCCAGTTGCCAGGGATTGCGCTCGCGGTCGACGTCGAAGCGCACCACCCGGATCGGGTAGCGGATGTAGACATCCTTGACCGCCTGGCCCCGGAACGTCTCCTGGATCTGCATGTCCAGGAACACCGTCCAGTCCAGGCCCGAGTCATTGGCGATCACGCGGTTGGCCGCGAAGCCCAGACCGGGAATCTCGCTCATCTGGCGCGTCCGCTGCCGCAACTCGCCGGCTTTCACGCGGACCTGCAGGTCACCCTGCAGCTGCGCGATGCAGCGCGGCGTGATGAAGTTCTGGACCCGAAAGATCTGCGCGCCGTAGTCCGTGGCACCGTCGGTTGCCCAGCGGTTGACCTGCTGCCAGATGTAGTAGGCGAACGCATAGACGTTTGGTGGTGGCACCGCCGACTCACCGTCGCGCACCTGCACGGTGCTGGAAACGGTGACGTTGGGCACCAAGTGCACGTTTAGGTGCTTGGGAACCTGCGCCGCCTGGTAGGTGCCCAATGCGCCAACGGCGGCCACGGCGCCGATGATCCAGCGTAGATGGACGTTGTGCCGGCGCGTCGCGGCCAGGGCATTGAGGTAGTCGCTCATGATGCTTGGTAGCTGTCCATGGGAACTAGCGCCTGGTCAGGAGAGGGCGTCGCCACTGCGGCATCGGCTGGCTGCTCCTCGTGTTCCAGATCAGGCGACAACGAACTCGTGAGAGAAATCTCACTGGTGCGGCCGAGGCTCCAGTAGCCTGCGTGCCGAAGAAATCGGGCCTTGCTCAGGCCATACGTCGACATCCACCGCTGCAACACATGGGTGTAGTAGCCATCTGGTCGATCGCGCTTGACCCTCTGCAGGGCCATCGAGCCATACCAAAGCGTGGCGATCGTTGCGATCAGCGGGGCCAACATCAGTTGCCACAGACCGGTGGCCATGATGACCATGCCGGTCAGCGTGAAGTAGACGGCGAACGACACGCCCCCGATCCAGCTGGCCTCGGTCGACGTCATCCCGTGCAGGATGGCCGGTTCGGAGTTCACCCGGTCGGTCAACGGCACGCGAGCGCTGCCGTCGTTCCTCGGAGGCGTGTTGCTCACGGCGTCCCGATCAGCTCATGGTGGTGAGCGCGTAGCCGCCCAGCAGCACCGCCACCACCGACGACAGGATCACCATGACGAAGTACTCCTTGAGGTCGCCGATCGTGGCCCGGCCACCGGAGTAGTCCTTCCACTTCGTGATCAGGCCCATGATTCCTTGCAGGAAGAACCATGCGCAGAGCACGAGCACGATGATGCCGACGACGGCCACGAAAACGGCGCCGATGGTGCCGATCCAATCGCCCTGTTGGACGGCTGCACCACCGACCCCGGTCTGCGGTGTCACGATCGTGGGCAGGGCCGCGAACGAGGGCTGGCTCATCAAGGCTGCGATGGGCAACAGCATCGCGTGCCGCAATCGCTGTTGAACGCGCAACGGTGCGGCAACGAGTTGCTTGATCTTGGTCTTCATTGCTTACTCCATGTCAATCGCCTGCAAGATGAAAGTGCGCCGTGCGGACCAAGGACGGCCAGCAGACTGCAATACCCGGGCAGGAACCAGGTACTGTTCGAGTAGAGAGACGGTGTGCGATGCGCATGGCGGCAAGGGCACTAAAGCCAGGCCAGCAGGGTGATCAGCAGGACCACGGGGACCGCGAGGTAAGCGATGCCATGCAACACTTCGGACGCCTCGATGGCGCGGCTGCGGTAGTCCTCCAGCAGCCGACCGACCAGCCACAGCGCGACAATGAACACCAGCGCACCGCAGATCGCCACAATCACGCCCTTCATGTCGCCGGGGACGACACCCGAGCCCGCCGCGAAGGCGTTGGAGAGATCGGAGTTCATGGCTCATTGCCGGTAGTCGCCACGCAGAGGCGGTGCGGGACGCGGCTGGCGGGGGGCGTCGACGTGCTGCGTGATGCCGTCGCGCACGAGCTGCAGGTCGCGTTGGAGCCACTCGTAGCGAAAGCGCACCCGCTGGCCCGTGGGCTTGTTCTGCGCGGCAGCGGCGACCATGGCTTCCAACTCCGCGATCTCGTGCGCGATGCGCGCCAGTTGCTCGCGCTCCATGTCTTCGTCCCCGGCGTGCGCGAGCAGGCTGACGGCGAGACCCAGGCAGCAGCTGATGCGGGCTGCGACGCGCAGCGCTGGGTGACGATGGTGCGTGGAAGCAGGCATGGAGAGGACTTTCATCAGACGTACTTCTTGAAGGCGGCCAGGGTGGTGGACAGGGTGGCGGCGACCAGCACCGTGAACACCAGGACCATGTAGGCCGGGTTGAAACCGCCGAAGGGCCAGGCGAGATAGAGGCCGAACCCGCCCGTCAGCGACCACAGCGTGTAGCGCTTGGCGTGGTGGTAGATGAAGCTGGACTCGCGGCCGCCGCCCCAGCGCCGCAAGTCGCGGCGCACCAGCCCGTCGACGGCGCCCAGCAGGCAAGCCAGCGCGAATGCGGGCAGTGCGAACAGGGCAATGGACATGCGCAGCAACACGTCCTGTGCGACGAACATGGAGATCACCGCGATCTGGCTCATGGTCCGGCTGGCATAGACCGTGCCGTTGTTCAGCCCGCGTGCCAGTGCCTTCGAATCGGTGCCCGCGGTTCGATCAATCTGCTCACTTTGCGGTCCGTGGTGCCGCTGGTACCAGCGCACGAGGCCCAGCGCGTGGTAGGGCTGTGCGACGCGCCGCACGACCTCGCGCGAGAAACCCACCGTGTCGTCGATCAGCAGGCTGCGTGGCGCAGCGGCGATGTAGGCCAGGTCTTGGTCCACGAGGCTCTTGGAGTGCGCCTCGCCCTCATCCTTCCAGATCGTGTAGATCCCGACCACCTCGATCGCCACGCCGGTGAACCAGGCGAACAGGGCCACCATCACCAGTCCCATGCAGATCTCGAACACCATCATCACCGGCCCGCGCGTCTCGGGCTTGAGCGGGCCACGGTTCATGGGCGCGTTCATGGCTGATGCCCCATGACGTTGCCCAGCACCGCGCTCTGCGACAACACGCTGGTGTCCTCGTAGGTTGCTGAGACGGCCACATCGGCCTCGTCGGCCTCCTCTTGGTCGCGCAGCAGATCGGCGGTGGCCAGGTCAGTGGCGATCAGCCCGCTCGCGGCGGCGCCCAGCGGGTGCAGGCCCAGCCAGTCCGTTTCCTGGGCCCAGCGCTCGCTGGTGCGGTAGCGCTTCTTCATTTGCTGCGCGACTTTGCGCAGCGACTCGGGGACGAAGGGATCGCTGGTCGAATCGGCGAGCGGAATACGAATCTGGAAACGTCGATTGCCTTCCAGCAGCGCGAAGGCCTGGCCCTGCGGCAGCTGCAGGATGTCCGAGGCCTCGATCAGCGGCACCTTGGTCGTGGTGACGATGTCGTCGTTGCGCGAGGTGAAGTCCACGCCGGTGCCCTGCGCCGCCGTGTCCGTCACGCCGGACATGGGCGTCAGGTGCAGCACGTTGACCTGCGGCACTTGCTCGGCCAAGAGGTTGGCCGTGGCCACGCTGCGCACGCGCAGCATCACCAGGTGGTTGAAGTTGTCCAGCACCTGGCCCGCCTTGGCCTTGTCGCCCACCTTGGACTCGATGTCGAACATCGACTGTGTGTAGGCCGAGATCCTGAAGCCGGCACCGCCCAGCTTGTTGACCATGGGCACGAATTCCGGCCCCATGATCTCGTTGACTTCGTCGAAGTGGCAGCAGACCGTGGGCAAGATCACCTTGCCGTCGGCACGGTGTGGATCCAGACCGGTCTTGTAGAGCTTGCCGCCCACGCTGACCAGGTCGGCCAGCATCGAGTTGCCCACGGCGGCGGACACCACGGCGTCCGACAGCGCGTCCAGGCCGACGTACACGATGCCGCCCTGGCGGATCACCGTCATCCAGTCGAAGATCGGCCGCTCGTCGTCGGGGTCGAAGTAGTCGGGTGAGATCAACTGGCCGACGGCGCCGCTGGTGAGCTTCTCCAGAAACGGGCCCAAGCTGGCGATGATCTTTTCGTAGAAGGACCGGTCGTAGCTCACGGCTCCGACCAGGCCGTGCAGCACGTTGTCAACGATGCGCGATTCCTTGATCCAATGGATCATGGCCACCACGTCGGGCGTCCGCGTGGAGATCGGCCGGTCGACGGCAATCTTCTTGGTCTCCACCAGGCCCTGGATCGTCTCCAGCCGTTGCTGGTAGTTGGTGTATTCGCCGCGCTCCGCACGGGTACGGAACACCATGTGCGCGTACTCCATGAAGAGCGGCTCGATGCCGGTCACGTCGCGCAGCAGGGTGGAGTAGGTCGGGATGCGCCCGAGCGCCACTTGCGCCTGCGCCACGATGTTCGTGAACCGCCAGCTGAACTCCTTGAATGCAGCGCTGTTGCCCGCCGAGGGCAGGGCGTTCGTGGCGCGCGCGGCCACCTCGGTGATGCGCGAGAAATTGCCGATGCCGTTGTAGCGCGCGCTGATCTCCGGAAAGCCCAGATGGAACAGGTAGAACTGGTCCTGGCGGCCTGTGCGGCAGGCCTCGGCGTACAGGCGCAACATCAGCTCGGAATCGCCCTTCGGGTCGACCACGATCGTGACGTGGCCCGCATGGATGTCCTGCGTGGCCAGCAGTTCCAGCAGCCGGGTCTTGCCCACGCGCGTCGTGCCCATCACCAGCAGGTGGCCGGCCCGGGCGGTCTGGCGCAGCACGACAGGGCATTCCTCCAATGCGCCGACACCGTGCAGGATCGGTGAGCCACCCAGGTCCACGTTCGGGTAGAGCGGGTTCAGCGGGCCGCCCACGGCGGTGATGAACCGGGCCCATTGCGCTTGCCGCGACAACGGCAGGCCTGCGTTCTCGGCCGCAGCGATGTTCTCTGCCACCGCGTTCAGCATCCGCGTGCCGACCGCCGACAGCCGCGACTCCAGGCCGGACGGGCGCACGAACGGCTCCGCGTCCTTGCGCTCCGCATCCAGCTTGCGTTGCGTGTGCTGCGGCGTCCACTCGAAGCCCTGGCCCAGGTACAGGTGCTTGCTTTTGTCGACCGGCAGCTTGGACGGGGCGACCCGCGTGATCTTGCTGAACTTCAGTCCCCGCTGGTAGCGCAGCACCTGCAGCGCCTGGCGAAACCGGATCCATCCGAAGCCCGCTGCGAGTACAGCGGCGATGAGCCCCAACAAGGGCGGCATCATCAGCGCCCACGGGGCCGTGACCGCCAACACGGCGATGCCCCACGCGACGGCCGCGCTCCACAGTTCGATCGGTGGGCGCAACTGCGCTTCGAGGACCGCATGCGAACTCACCGCAGACCTCCCGAAGACACGCCACGTTGCAGCGGCAGGATCTGGCGCGCGATGCCATCCGTGCCGATCAGGAGCGGGTAGACACGGGCGCCTGCGGCGCGCAACCGGTCTTCGATCCAGTTGTCGTCGCGGGGCCACATCGGCAACTGCGGCACCAGCGATTGCGCCATCGCCAGCTGCTCGGCCTTGTGCGCCTCCACCACCAGCACCCTGGCGTTCATGTCTTCGAGCCGCTGCCTGTGCATCAGCAGCCATGCCATCGAATGCCGGTCGGTGCCGGTGACCACCAGCGGATGGGTCAACCAATGTGCATCGAACACCGGGACTTCCTGCGGCAGCACGCCGCGCCGCAGCGTGCTGGTGATCGGGTACTTCGTTCCGTCCTGCTGCCCGTTGTTCGGGTTGTTGCCCGGGACTGCCAGATAGGGCGCGATCGGCACCGAGCGGCCACTGTCGTACACCGTTTCCAGCGCAGATGCCGGCCCGGTGGCCCACCCCACCAGGGCAAGCACAAGCAACATGACCACCAGCCAGATGGCCTGGGCGAGACCTTTCTGCTCAGCCATGCGGACCTCCCTCGGCCGCGAAGCTCTGACCGTGCCGTGCCAACACCCGCTGGACCGATGCCAGGTAGCGCGCGGCTCGTGTCCGGCGTTCGAGCGTGTCCAGCGAACCCGCGTGGTACAGCTGCACCGCCATCCGCCAGTCGCCTGTGCTGCGGCGCAGATCGGCCAGGATGCCGGCGCCCACGTCCAGGTTCGCGTACGGGTCGAGCGCACGATCCACGCTTTGCAGCTTGTCGCGGTGCCAGCGCCAATTCACTTGCATCGGTCCGCAGTCGACATTCGTGACGCCGACATCCAGGTAGCCGCGCAGCGCCCGGCGCGCCGCATGGACGTCCGCATAGCGCTCGCCGCGACCGCTGACGCAAAGGGTCCAGGGGTAGGGCAGGGCCGTGCGGCCGATGGTCACCTGCGACTCCTGCAGCGCCACGCCGTACACCAGCCAGGCAGGGATGCCATGGCGTGCGGCTGCCTGCTCGAAGGCGGCCGGTGGACGCGCTCCCCGCTTGTCGACAGGGGCCGTGCGGCTGCGCCGCACCTCTTTGGATGCCGGCAAGGTCCGCTCCGCAGCGGCAGCCGGCGCCGAGGTCGCCACAGGCATCAACACCTTGGTCTCGGATGCCGGGTAGATGTGCCATGGTGGCGACACTCCGGCCGTCGTCGCTCTGGCCACGATGCTGCACCCTGCCAGAGCGCAAGTTGCGCCGGTTTGGAGCAGCGCGCGCCTGCTCGCCGCGCCTGTGCCAGTGGTGTGGAATGCGTTGACCGGCATAGCTCAGCGCGCCACGCCCGGGCCGATTGTCAGTGCCGGTGCGAAGCGCGCCCGTGACGATGGTCCGGTGCTGCCGGGCTCGGTCACCAACGATCGCGGCACATTGCCGATGTCGGCGGCACCGATCGGCGCGACAGCGCCGGGCAGGCCGTCGTAGGACACCATGGGTGTGCCGGCCGTCAGGCGCGTGATGGCGGTCTGGTACGCCTGGCCGAACGCCAAGGTGCGCTTCAGGTCCTCGAACACGACCCGCGCGAACTTCTCGGCGTAGCGCTGCCGTTCGGCTTCGTCACGGGCATGGATGCCCAGCGCCTCGACCGGCGAAATGTTGGGCACCGAGAATGAGGCGCGGGGCCCTTGGAGCAGGACCTTGGCGCGGCGCATCTCGTCGTCGGTGAGGCCCCAGATTTCGGCGACCAGGCGGTCATGTTGGTCGAGCGGGAGCGTGGTTTCCCGCGCGGCCTGCGCCTGCGACGTCTCGATCCGGGTCTGGTTCAGGCGCGTCTGGGCCTGGGCAGGACCAACTCCGGCGGTGCATGCGATGGCCAGCAGCAGGGCGGTCGACGGGATGCACCGCATGTCAGCCCCCGTCCTTCACGGCCATCGTGAAAGTCGTCGTGCCGACGCCGAAGGTCGCCTGCCCGGTTGCGGGATCGGCCTTCAACAGCGACACCCCGTTGTGGGTGTCCCCCGGCCGCAGCACACGAATGCGCCGGTCCGACGCGTCGCCGGTTCCGACCACGACAGACGGAGCACCTCCCCAGACGTCCACAGCGAGCAACTGTCCAGCGCTCTGGCGTGCCGCAGATTCGCCCGCCTGGCCTGGAGCCGACCTGGTCGGGGCGCAGGCGACTTGGGTGCGCCGCGGCGGCGCGCTCGTATGGCGTGAAGGGACCGCAGCGGCGGGTGCTGCTGCGCTGGGCCGCATGGCTTCATGGCGGGCCAACTGGACCTGGATCGTGGCCAGCATTGCTTCGATGGACCCGAGCCGCTGGGCGATCTCGGACGTGAGCGGGGTATTGGCCTCCGTCGCCACCGTCGACACCACCGGGGAAATCACCATATGCGCGCGTTCCACTGGCGCAGGCGCAGGCACCTCCGCAATGGCCTGCACTGGGGCAGCCGCAGGCACTGGCTCGTTCGGCTGCGGGGTCGAACCCGTGGCCTGGCCTTGTTCCATCGGCGACGGCAACACCGGATCGGGGAGGGCGGCCTCCGCCTGTTCGGGTGCGCCCGTGGGCTCGGTGGTTCGCTGCTGCAAGCCTGCGTCGATTGCAGGCATGCCCATCCACTGCCGCAGTGACTGACCGAACGTCGAGGTGCCGCGCCATGTCCCGTAACCCAGCGCAGCCGCCCCCACCAACAGGGCACACAGTGCGAACACCCAGGACGACGATCTGTGACCGGGCGCTTGTGCAACGGACTGCGATGCGGCCGGTGGTGCCGCCTCGGCGCGACTGCGCCGGATGCGGCTCAGCAGGGAAGGGCCTTGCCTGGATGGGTGGCTCGACAGCCCGCCTCGGCCCGAAGCGCCAGGGCGCGAACCGCTGGACGTCACGGTGCGGAGTCGTTCATCCTCGTCCTGCTGTTCCCGCTCCTGCTCCAGCCGTTCCCGCTCCTGCTCCAGTCGGCGTTGCTCGGTCTGCCGCGCCAGCTCTTGGTCCCGGACCTGCCCGAGATGGCGGTCCTGGTCGAAGTTGTCTTCCGGCATCACCGTCACTCCTTCGCTTTCACGTTTGGAGCTGTGACAGGAAACGCCTGGGCCTGCGCAGGGCCTGCGTCGGGCAGCATGACCACGGACGGATTGACGTCCGATGCGCTGAACCACACCGTCCGTCGTTGGTCATCGCTGTGCCAGGTCCACACGGGACCAACCAGAAGACCGAGGACGGCATGCACCGCGTAGGGGCCGACCTGCCGCTGTGATTCGGGCAGGGGCAAGGCCAGGAAGTTGATCGCCAGCTTGTCCATGTCCGCCTGCGACAGCCGGTAACCGCTGCGGAGCAAGGTGTGCTGCAACGCGTCGCCGACCGTGGACACGGTCGAGCGGGGGAAGCTCAGGGACACCACCACATCGAGCGGGCGCCCGAGGTCGGCGGGTGGCCGTGACGCCGCCGTGGTGTAGCGACCCAGGACGATTTCATCGCTGGGCAGACCTGCGAGTGCCGACGACGCCGGCACCATCGCCATCGTCACCAGGGCCATGCCCCGCAGCGCACGGATCATCTCCGGCGTGGGTCGTTCCATCATCCGCGTTCTCCGAATAGAAAGGACCCGACGTCATCAGCGCAGCGGATTGGACTTGCCAGTTGCTGTGCCGGTCGGGCCAAGTGACGCCGAAGCGCCGCCAGTGAATGCAGTGTTCATGCGACGCGTGCGTGTACTCAACCGGAAACCCATTGCGATGTTCCGGGCGGTTTACGCTTGACAAAGGGATGGCGATTCGGTAGCCGGTGCCGATGGTCTGCGGCAACGGAAGGGCAAACGGCTGCCGCCCTGGGGCAGTGCGGCGTACGGGCAAAGGCACCTACGGGGTTAATGGCCCAACCCAAAGGGCGCGCCACCTCCTCGGCTTCGTCGGTGGCGCAAAGGGCTTACGGGTAGGGGGCAGGCACTACGGGCCCGCTACGGGTGCTGGCTGGCCGCGCTGGGGCGCGTCCTGCCAGCAGGGCACAGGGCCAGTCCACGGCGCGTCGGGCCTTGCTCCAGGATCAGACGACCGATCCGCACGACGAAGATGCCGCGTTCTCGCTTGATGCAAATATCACAACGCAGGTCGTGCAGCAAGCGAAAATCTGTTGGCGGCAATCTGGAAATCGTGCACGACTGACTGCTGCTGGGCCAGTAGAGTGCGCGCCTGATGCACGCTTGTCCGGACCCCCTCGGGAGCCCTATCCCTCATGGAACCTGAAGCTCCACGCAAAGAGTACCCGCGGTTTGGACGCGATTCGCTTGACCATGCGCATGCGCCATACGCCATCGTGTTGCTGCTCGTGCAGCTGGACCTCGGCCACTGGGCATCCGTGCTGCTCGGTTGGTTGAGTCGCTACGACGGCGTGGAAGAGTATCTGCATGTCGAAGAAGACCCTGCGCGTTGCACACGCGATCTCCTCATGCGGCATGTGATGCAACGCGGCGCGCCCAGCACGACGCCATCGCCATCGCGCAAGACCTTGCGTGAACGCCAGCTGCGCATCGTGCTTGATCTGCTGCAGCTCGATTTTTTGCGCGTCAAGGCATATTGGGGGCCAGTGGGGGTCAAGGACATGGTGTGGTGTCCACTGGAGCAGTCGTGGATGGCATTCCTGGATCGCGTACCGCACCACGATGATTCGCAATACGACGAGCGCAAAGGCGTGGAAGTCTGGCTGGGCGACGACGCCGATCCCCACTACCAGCACCTGGTCTACGAGTTGCTGATGGGAATCGCGTCCGAGCATGTGCGCGGACGCGACGACGATGACCAGGCCCAGCGGTGACACGCCAGCCGGGCTGTTGTCCAACCTGAGCCAGGGCTTGCGCCTCCAACTGGCGCGATGGTCTGCATGGCTGCAACCACCCCATCGTTCGGCGTCGGCGGCGCCGGTGCCACCGGAGACTGGTGCCCCCCCTGCTGCAATCCAGCTTCATGGGAGTAGGGCGGGGTGGCTGCGCGTGTTGGCGGCCCAGGACCTGCTGCAGGTGGTCCAGGCGGACAGGGCGTTGCGCGAGATCATGCGCAGGACGCGCCTGGCGCAGCCTGTCTGGGAGCGCGACTGCCTCAGCGCGATCCACCGGTACGCCGAGTTTGTGCAGTTGCTGCCGGCTTCCGAGGCGCACCATCACGCGCATGCCGGCGGACTGCTGGCCCACACCGTGGAGATGCTGCTGGCCGCGCTGACGTGGCGCAGTGGTCGCCTATTGCCCGAAGGCGCGCCGATCGAGGTCATCGATGCGCAGCGTGATGAATGGACCCTGGTCGTCTTCTATTGCGCGCTGCTCCACGATATCGCCAAGCCGCTCACGGACCTGCAGGTGTCATGGCGCTCGCAAGACATGTCCGATCCCATCCGTTGGCAGCCGATGTCGGGCTCACTGGTCGGCGCGGCCACGGGGCGGGTCGGCGCCGAGTACCTGGTGGAGTTCGCGCCGAAGTCGCAGCGCGACTACCGCGCGCACTCGCGCACGGCCATGTTGCTGCTGCCGCAGATCGCCACGACGACCGCGCTGAGCTTTCTGGCCCGGCAACCTGCCGCTTTCGAGGCGATGAACCGCTACCTGTCAGGAGATGACAAGGACAGCCTGCTGGCCCAGATCGTGCGCGAGGCCGACAAAGCGTCCACGAGGCGGGCACTGCAGAGCGGCAACCGAGCGCGCTTCGCCACGGCGTCGGCCGTGCCGTTGGTGGATCTGCTGATGCAAGGCATGCGCGACATGTTGCGCGTGGGCACCGATCTGCCGCTCAACCGGTCCGGCGCTGCAGCATGGGTCTACGACGGCTCGATCTGGTTTGTGGCCAAACGCCTGGCCGATGCAACGCGGGCCTGGATCAAGGCACGGGCACCGGACGAGGTCGTGCCGGGGGAAGCCAAGAACGATCGGCTGTTCGACACGTGGCAGGAATACGGCTGTCTCATGCCGAATCCGCAGTCTGGGCAGGCCATCTGGTACGTGACGGTGCGTGGGCAAGGTGCAGATCCTGTGGCAGACGGTGCTGCTGAGCCAGGTCGTGAAAGTGCAAGCTACGAGCACAGCCTGAGCGTGCTGCGTTTTCCGCTGAAGAAGGTTTTTGCGGACCCGGCCCATTACCCGCCACCGATGCAAGGGCGCATCGATGTGCTGTCCAGACGCGGTGCGGCCGAGGCTGTGGCAGATTCCGGCGTGAGCGACGTTGCGACAGCGAATCCGCAAGAGGCTCAGGTTGCTGCAGTGCAGGCTGGCAAGCCAGTGCTGCATGAAGATGCTGCTGTGGCTCGGCAGGAGACTGCTGCACATGGTGTTGCTCTGGAAGATGCGCCAACCCAGGGCAAGAAGCGTGAAGCTGCTGCAGCGGTTGCATCTGGTGCAAATCGCTCTGCTGGCCAGTCGTCGGAGCGGGCCAAAGCGGCGATGAAGCCGCAGATCAAGCCGCCCGCCTTCAACAAGCCGAAGTCCGTCAAGGCGGAATCTGGCGCTGCGGATCAGCCGCGACAGGAAGCTGCGGCAGTGGCGGCCGAGCAGCGCCCGGCCGCCGATCCTGAGATGGCCATGCAGGTGCAACGTCCGGACCAGGGCGAGGATGCAGCAATGGTGCGTCGGCGGGTGTTTGAGGAGCTGGACGACGACTACCTGCTGGATGCGGCGGAATCCGCGCCAACGATCGCCCGCACGGACCGCGACGCGACAGACCGCGCACGGGCGCGGCGCTCGTTGGCCACGCCGTTACCCGTTGCCGGTGGTGCGAGAAGCCAGCCCAAGACGACTCAGTCGGCACGCGACGCGACGCCCAAACTCGTTGCGTCGCAATCCAGCCGACAAGCGCCACCAAGCTTGCTACAGCCGGCCACGACATTCCTGGTGCCGCCCCGGCCGACACTTGCGGTCCAGGACGAGCATGCCGCAGATCCTGTCGCCAAGTCGGGACCGGACGAGACCGGGCCGACTGCAGTGTTGCTCCAGCCGAAGCTGCCAGCGGTACGCGGTGAGCACGAAGCCGCGGCGAAGGCAACGCCGTTGGCGCTGGAGTTCATGCACTGGGTGCAGACGTCATTGGTTGAGCGGCGCATCAAGTACAACGAAACCGGGGCCGTGGTGCATTTCGTGCCCCAGGGCATGGCGTTGGTGTCGCCATTGATTTTCAACCTGTTTGCGGAAGACCGTGGCAAGCCGGAGCATGCGATCAACGACTACGCGATGCAGGTCCAGCGCGAGCTGGTCCGCGCTGGCTGGCACCTGGCCGGACCCAACCGCACCAACATCATCAAATTTGGCGTGCTCGGTCGAGGTGGTGCTGTGGTCGGCAAGCTGGCAGCCGTCGTGCTGACAGAACCCAGCCGCTGGGTGCTGCCCGTGCCACCCAGCAATCCCGTCCTACGCGTCGAGTAGGTGGCAATTGCTCACAATTGGCGCAGTTGACACCGGGAATGCGTTGACATAGAGTCCAAACCGTGCATCAGCAGGGGTTGGAAAGCTTGTACAGGGTCAGCGTCAGAAGCAAACGGCGGTTTTCATCATTGTTTGCTTCAGAAGTAGGCGGCGGAGGGTTTCTGAATGCACATCGGACTGTGGCATCGAGTGGGTATAGACCCACTTTTTTAGATGGTGCTACTTCATACGATGTGTATTATGTAAATATAAGAAAGTAGCAAGTTCTAGATTGATCGGTCGCCACCCACATCCGGCGAAGTAAATGTGTGCGATCAGTGCGAAGTAAATGTGTGAATGTAGGGCAGGAAACGCGTCGCCGCCCTGCCTTCAAGCTCTTCACGTCAAAGCGATGAGAGCCGTAGGGTCTGCGTGACTCAGCCGGCTGAGAGTACGGCGGTCGTAGAGGTCGCGGCGTTGTCGATTCGCTAGACACGCATCCGGTTATAGGCGGCTGTACGCGAACATACAAATTCGTCCGCTACCAACAATTTTTTCGGAAGTAAATTTCCGTGCAAAATCAATGAGTTGCCGCCGTCATCCGCCAATTTTAAGAAGCGGCCGGCCTGCCGGAGACAGATTCACACTTTTACTTCCACGTCCGTACTTTCACACATTTACTTCGCGTTTAGCGCGAAGTAAAGTTAAACGAAGGCATGCGCCCTTCCTCGCCCCTCGAGCTGCAAGGGATCGCTAAATCATTGAAAAGGCTGGAAAAAAGTTGATCGCCACCATCCTTATTTGGATGGAGACCGTGCACGGAAGTCGCACACTTTTACTTCGCCGGATGACCCACATTTTCAGGTGGCGACAATTTCTCTGCTCAGTTCCGATGGATCAACAGCGTCTCGTAAACGTAGTTTTGCAAGATTGCCTGGTGCGCTGCGTCGATATCCAGAAAGTTGATGCCGTAGGTATAGACCGTGTAGAAAGAGCCCCCGTCCGGCGCCGTGCCTACTGCCTGTTGCACGCTGCGGATAGATGCGCTGGTCGAAATCGCAACCTGGGCATTCTGGGACTGAACCAGGATAGAAAACTCGATCTGTATCGTGTCACCCGCGACCCCCAAAGGGTTGGAAGTCGAGACCAGCGCGCCGGACAGGCTGATGTCGGACAGCGTGGCTTCCTTGATCACTTCTCGGTCGACGGGGTTGACGATCCGCACCGGGATGTTGGCCTTCACCCGTACAGCCTTGCGCAGGCCCACCTTTTGGATGTTGGCCGGGAAGGACAGCAGCAGGAACGCCCTGGGCGACGCGAGCACGGCCTCGACTCGGGCTTCGAATGTAAAAACGGAGACTCCGGAGAACACCCGCAGCGCCACGTCGGCGCCTTCCTGGATCTGCACGGGCTGGCCATCTTGCTGCGGAATCTGCAGCAGCAGGTAGTCATTTGCGACGAAACCAATCAAAGACGTGTACTGCACCGTCGGCGCAGTCGCTTGCTTGAGCATGATCTGCAGGCGCACGCCAACCTGCAGGTTCATGTCCTCGAAGTCGATCTTTGTCTTTTTGTTCATGCTGGTCAATGGAAGATGTGTCTAGGACCCGGTCAAAGGCAGATGGTTCGGAAGTGGTGATCTGCTCGTAAACCGGCCAGCTCGAAGCGCTGCTCTCGGCCGGATCATGGAGCAAGTGTGAGTGTATGCCGAATATTTGCCGGATCCATACGCAAAGCTCGATACCGCACCTGCGCCCATTCCTGCGCCATGTCGCGGTACCGACCCGAGAAGACCAGCCCGCTTTGGCCGGTCTGGTAGATGAACTGGGAGCGTTCCAGGTCGTCCAGGTCGTAGATGGCACGCAAAGAGGCTGCGTGGCGGTTGGCGAAAGGTGTCTTGGCATCGTTGGGCCAGTACTGGCCCACGTTCACCGTGAAGGTGTCGCCGCCGGTCGGCACCTTCACATCGAACCAGCGCGCCAGTAGCACCAAGTTGCCGAACGGCCGGTGCCCACTCAATGCCGGATGTGCAGCGCCCCATTGCCACTGCCCGACATCATCGCCATACAGCGCCTGCAAGCGCGTGAGCGCGCGTGTCAGGGCGTCGCCGGCCTGCTGCGCGCAACCGGACGGCGCGCACCACCAAGCATCGCCGGATTCGAGCGCGAACTCGACCGTGCCGCGGAAATGGCGCTTTCCGTACAAGGCCGCAAATTTCTCTGCGCCCAGGCGGGGCACGAGCAGCCCGCGCGTCAGCTCATCCACCCAGACGGCAAAGACCAGGGCTGCGGCACTGCCAGCCGCGGTGTCGCCGGCATAACCCTGCAGCGCCTGCTGCGCCGCAGGCGCCAGCGGATGCGCCGAGTTCGCAGACCTCAAATGCGGCAGCAGTCGCCGCGTCGCCAGCGACAACTGGTCCGACTGCAACCTGGCCATGCTGGGGATGTCGTGTTCCGGCGTGGCGCCGAGCAAGGCCTCGATGCGATCGAAGCGGTAAGGCACTGCCCAATCCTGCCCGAGAAAATGCGCGTATCCGGCGGCTGCGACACGCTGGTTCGCGTTGGCCACCCAGGCCGGCCTGTCGCCCTCCTCCACACCCTGCTGCGGTGTCTGCCCGTAGGGCACCCAGCCAGCCCAGTCGTAGCGTGGCTCCCAGCCCGGCGCAGGTGCAATGCCGCGGATGTCGTTGTCCGGCCGGCGCAGCGGCACGCGGCCAACGGCCTTGTACGCGATGCGCCCGCTCGTGTCTGCCATGAGGACGTTCTGCATGGGAGAGTGGTAGTCGGCCAATGCGCTCAGCAACGCGTCCACGCTGCCGGCCTCGTTGGCGCGTTTCATGGCCAGCGCCGTGTCGTTGTCCGCGTCCAGCGCTGTCCAGCGCAGCGCCAGCACGTAGCGGTTCAGGTCCAGCAAGTTGCCATGGGCTTGTTGTGCATCGCTCAGCACCGGGCCATGCCGCGTGCTGCGCACCGTGAACGGCACGTCCGGCTTGCCCTTGACCTGGATGCGCTCCTCGCGCAGCGTGAACGGGGCCCATGCAGGCTGGCCGGCTACATCGGGCAGCCGGTACTCCTTGGGGTTGGCCGGGTTGATCTGCTCCAGGTACAGGTCCTGTACGTCCGGGCCCGTGTTCGTGAAGCCCCAGGCAACCGAACGCGTGCGGCCCAGCACGACGAATGGCAAGCCGGGCAAGGTGGCACCCATGACATCGAGTGCCGGCGCTTGCAGGCGGGCGAAGTACCAGATTGCCGGGGCGCTAAGCCCCAGGTGCGGGTCGTTTGCAAGGAGGGGCTTTCCCGTGGTGGTGTGCGAGCCCGCGACCACCCAGGCATTGCTGCCCTTGCCCTCGACCGTGCCGGCGTCGCGGCTGAAGGCTTCGGACCATTGCAGCATGGCCCGGTCGATCACACCGGTGGCCGGCGTGAGGTCTGTTGTTTTCGTGGACGCCTGGGTACGGTACACGCCCAGTTGCCGGTACAGCGCGGCGAAATCGACGTCGGAGGCTGGCGCCTCTCCCGGATACGGCGGGAACAACTCCCACAGGCGCTGTGTGTCGACGACCTGTGCGGAAGACAGCCGAGCGAACTCCGTGCCCCAGTTCCCGCCCAGGTCCAGGGCCATCATCAGCGACCAGCCGACGCTGTCGACCGCCTCCCACGCGTTGCCACTGGCACCCGGGCGCACGCCGAGCAGCAGAAATTCTGGAGACAAGGCCTGGGTGCGCCCGTCGTAGAAGGATTGGATGCCCGCGCTGTAGGCCTGCAGCGCCTCCCGGGCTTCGGGCGCCATGCGATCGAGCTGGCGCTGCGCCGCCTGCATGATGCCCAGCGTGCGCAACAGCTTGTCGGTCTCCAATGTGGCTTCGCCCAGCACCTCGGACAGCGTCCCGCGCATCACACGGCGGTTGAACTCCAACTGCCAGCCACGTTCCTGGGCATGCACGAAGCCGAGCGCGAACCAGGCGTCGCGCGGGGTGGCCGCCTGGATGTGTGTGACATCGGATGCATCGCGCTGCACCCGCACAGGCGCATGCAGGCCAGCCGCGCGCTGTGTGCCGTCCAGGACCGGGAGGCTGCGCCACAGGTAAAGGCCCGCAACACAACCCGCCACGAGCAGCAGGACAAGCAGCAACCAACCGAGACGCTTGCACCAGATCACGGTTGGCCCCCCTATGCTCAAGGTTGCGTGGTGCCGGAGGAGATGCTGAATGATGCCGTCGGCGCGCTGAGATCACCGAACGGTACGCCCATCGCGATCTCGCCTGAGCCGTGCAACTGGCATTCGTCGCGGCGCAGGGCGATGTCCGAATCGCTTCCGGCAAACCGCACCCAGGTGCCGAAACTGCTCAGGTCGACGAGCATGAAACTGCCGTTGCGCCATTCGATCCGGGCGTGCAGGCGAGATACCCGCGGGTCGTTCACGATGAGCTCGGCATGGTCGACCCGGCCCAGGTGGATGGGCATCTCGGCGGCGCCGAAGCTGAGCAGGAAGTCCAGATGTTCGAGCCGGATGGTGCTGCTGGAGGAGTTGTCAGGCTCCACACGCGACAGCACGGCCTGCTGCGTGAGGAAGTCCGATGCGACGTCGTCCTCCCACTCCACCTTGTAGAGCGGCAGCGGCTCGGTCTTGCCGCGCAGCATGACCGGCCCGAGGCTGCGAAAGCGCAGCCCCTGCCCGTCGTCGATCTCGCTGACGACGGATTCCGTGACCCAGATCTGGTTGGCGCCGGAGAGGTCGCTCAGCCGCGATGCCACGTTCACGGCATCGCCATAGCAGTCACCATCCACCACCACCACATCGCCGCGAGCGACGCCGGCCTTGATTTCCATGCGAATCACGGCCGGCCACTTTTCCAGTCGCAGGCGGTGGCCACGCTGCATCTGGATCACGGCATCCGTGGCGTCGACGGCACGGTCGAACACGGCCAGCACGCCGTCACCCAGCTTCTTGACGACACGCCCGTGGTGCGCTTCGCAGACTTCGCCGATCCACTGCGTCAGCCGCGTGATGGCCGTCGTCGCCTTCTCGTTGCCCAGTGCCTCGAAAAAGGCGGTGCTGTCGGTGAGATCTGCAAAAACGACCGTAGCCTGAACACCCATGCTGGTACTGATGTGGAGTGGCGAGCAAAAGGGACAGGTAAGTGTAGGGGAAGTCGTTCGCTTCGCGCGCCAATCTCAGTGCGCGTGGTCGTGGTCGTGGTCGTCGTGCGGATGGCCATGGTGGTGGTGCTCCGTCCCTCCGGTCACGATGTGGCCCCAGAACAGCAGGGCTTCCCGGTTCTCCACGGCGAATTGGACCTTGGCGCCCACCGGCAGGAGCACCTTCGTCGGCACGTGGCCGAACGGCAGCTGTGTGAAAACGGGGATCTTGAGCTGCGCACGCAACCAGGCGACGACGGTGGCCAGCCGGAAATTGCGGTCGTGCGGCACCAAGGTGTAGTTGCTGAACTGGCCCAGCACCAGCGCCTTCTGCCGCCCCAGGATGCCGGCGTGCAGCAGCTGCGTCAGCATGCGCTCGACGCGGTAGGGGTGCTCGTTCACGTCCTCGACGAACAGCACGCCGCCGCGCACATCGGGCAGGAACGGCGTGCCGACCATGGACGACAGCACCGCGAGATTGCCACCCCACAGCACGGCATCGCGCACTGACCAGGCCTGCAGGGGCTCGGCCGCTTCGCCAGCGCGCGCGCGCCGCGTCGGCATCGGGTCGTCGCGGCCCAATCGCCATCCTGTCCCCTCGCCCTGCCCAAGCAGCAGGTCGTCGAAGCAGGCCTGCATGATGTCGTCCGGCTCCTCCTCGCCACCGAAGTCGGCGGTCAGCGCTGGCCCGGCCCAGCTGACGGCGCCCGTGCGGGCCAGCAGTGCCAGTTGCAGGGCCGTGAAGTCGCTGTGGCCGACGAATCGCAGGCCGCGCGCGACGGCTCGCCCTAGGGCGGGATACCGGATGCGGTCGAGGATGCGCGTCAGTCCGTAGCCACCGCGCGAGATCATGGCCAGGTCGGCACCGCTGGCGGCCGCGCGATGGATGGCCTCCAGGCGTGTGTCGTCATCCCCGGCAAAACGCATGTGGCTCTTGAGCGCAGCCTCGTCGATCTCGACCTGATGGCCCTGCGCGCGCAACCGCTCTACGCCGCGTTTGAAGGCGAGCTTGTCGCGCACGGCGCCCGACGGCGAAAAGATGTAGATGTGCTTGTTCACGCTGGCGAGTATCCCATTGCGCCCGCGGCCGAAACGGCCTGCCAGCCGCTACGCGGCGGCGTTCTCGAACACGTCGAGCAACTGCCGCGCGATAGCCGCACCGTGGGGCAATCCGGGCGCAGCAGAGCCCCAGATGGCCGCGCGCCAAGCGGGCGGCGCGTGGTCATGCAGTGCCATCCTGGCGAAGGCCGGCAGCGCTGCACGATGGCCGCGATCCGGGAACGGCGCGGCCCATGCGGCATCTTCTGCGGGCGCCCCCGCTGACGAGCTGGACATCAAGGCGATCGCAGCATCCGGTGCCGCGGCTTGCCAGGCCGATGGCAAGGCAGGCGCCGCGCCCGGCAGCAGCATGCCTGCGTGCGACAGCGAGCGGTCCAGGACGACGAGGGCGCGGTAGCGCTCGGGAGCCGAGGCTGCCAAACCCAACCCCAGCACGCCGCCAGTGCCGCATGTGACGAGCACGGTATTGCGCAGGCACAGCCTGTCAGCCAACGCACGCACCACCTTCCCATGCCATTCGAGCGTGTGGACGGCCGCCTTCTTGGGCTTGTCGCTCTTGCCAAAGCCGATGAGATCCGGCGCGATGACGCGGTGTCCCGACTGCACCCACACGGGGAGCAGGGTGCGAAACAAGTAGCTCCAGGTGTCCTGGCTGTGCAGGCACAGGAACGTGAGCCGGTCGCCCCTGCCCTCGTCCAGGTAGTGCATGCGCAGTCCGTCCAGGCCGGCCAGGTCGCTCACGTAGTGGCCCGCCCATGGGTAGTCTTGCAGCGCATCGAACCTGGAATCGGCGGTGCGCAACGCATCCTGCCGTAGCGGATGCGCCGCCCGCCCGTCGGCGCGGCGCTGCTGGAAGAAGCCGCGCAAGAGGGCCGCACAGGCTTCGGCCTGCACGCCTGCCGACAGCCTGGTCCGGTGGTTCAGCTGCCCCATCCCGAACAGGTCCACCACCGAGCCTGCGGCGCCGGTCTTGGGGTCGCCCGCGCCATACACCACGCGTGCAAGCCGAGCATGCAACATGGCGCCACTGCACATGGCACAAGGTTCCAGGGTCACGAACAGTTCGCAGCCGTCCAGCCGGTAATTGCCCAATGTCGCCGCAGCCGCCCGCATGGCCATGATCTCTGCATGTGCCGTGGGGTCGTGCGTTCCGATCGATGCATTGCGGCCCACGCCGATCACGACGCCATCGCGCAGCACGACCGCGCCGACGGGCACTTCGCCCGCTTCCTGCGCCAGGCGTGCCTGGGCCAGGGCGAGGTCCATGGCGTCGCTGTCGGTCATTGCGCGGCCTCGAGGGGCTGCTGGCGCGGCTGCTGGACCGCAGCGTCCACCGCCTGCTGCACCTGCTGGAGTAGCTGCCGGCTGTGCAGTGCGGGCGATGCGCCCGGCGTCGCGGGCGTTGCGATTGGAGAGACGGGGAGGGATGGCGGCGTGGAAACGGCAGCCAACTGGCGATTGCTCAAGACGCCCACGATGGCCACGACGCAGAGCAAACCGAGAATGCTGACGATCAACCGCATGGTGCCGCACCATCCTGAACGTGCCGCGAAGGTGCGGCAGGCATGCTGCAGGGCAAGGTGGTGGTAGGACGTACTGGGGTCGAACCAGTGACAAACGGATTAAAAGTCCGCTGCTCTACCAACTGAGCTAACGTCCCACTGCCTTGCAGCAAAGCCGGCGATTATAGCCCGCGATCAAGGCCGTTTCGGCCGCGCCAGTTGGTCAAGTACCCAACCCGCGGCGCATTGGCCGAAGGTGGCTGTCACGCTGACCACCGAGCCGTAGCCATGGCAGTTCAGTGAGCCGTCGCCTTCGATCGCGCAGGATGGATCGGGGGGCGCCGCCGGCTCGCGGCTGAAGACGCACTCGAGCCGCATGCGCTTGCCGTCGCGCGGTGCGTCGTGGTGCTTGCGCAGCCGCTGGCGCAACTGGGCCAACAGCGGGTCGTGCGTGGCGCGCGACAGG
The DNA here is from genome assembly GCF_001422405.1 of Pseudorhodoferax sp. Leaf267. Taxonomy (GTDB): domain Bacteria; phylum Pseudomonadota; class Gammaproteobacteria; order Burkholderiales; family Burkholderiaceae_C; genus Pseudorhodoferax. The sequence goes on along the minus strand of NZ_LMMV01000021.1, from coordinate 64,889 downwards.
TCATCGATCTCGACCTGGTGCGCCAGGCGTTTGCCCCCGGCCGCGCCCACGGTCAGGAACAGAGCCCTGGTGTCGCGCGCCCAGCTTGCCATTGCCGTCTTGGCGGCCAGCTGGTCGCAGGCATCGATGACGGCATCGAGCGGCGCGGGCACCAGCGCCGCCCAGTTCTGCGGCGTCACGAAGTCCTCAATGCCGTCGACGACACAGGACGGGTTGATCTGCGCGATGCGCTCACGCATGGCCTGAACCTTGGCCTGGCCGACAGTGGCGCTCAGCGCGTGGATCTGGCGGTTGATGTTGGATTCGGACACATGGTCCAGGTCCACGAGCGTCAGGCGACCGACGCCGCTGCGCGCCAGCGCCTCTACGGCCCAGGAGCCGACGCCGCCGATGCCGACGACCATCACATGTGCGTCGCGGATGGCGGCAGCGCCAGCCACGCCGTACAGCCGCTCCAGACCGCCGAAGCGGCGTGCCAGATCGGGCGCATCGTCCATGGGTTGCGGCAGCTGGTCCATCACAGCATGCGGTCCAGCCGCCACCCCTGGTATTTGAACGCCGCCACTGCGCCCATGAGGATGGCCGCGAGGGCCACCATGCTGGTCAGGCTCAGCGTCGACAGGCCCGACAGGCCCTGCCCGATCGTGCAGCCCATGTTCGTCACGCCGCCCACACCCATCAGCACGGCGCCAGCGAGGTGGTTAACCACGTCCTCGGTGCCGCCGAAGCTTTCCCACCGGAAACTGCGCGTCACGACGGCGATGGCGAACGAGCCGGCGACCACGCCGAACACCGACACGATGCCCAAGGTCAGCACCTTGCTCTTGTCGCTGAAGAACATCAGCCAGTCCAGCGTGTACGCGACCGGCGAGACGAAGCTCATGGCCTCGATGCGGCCGGAGTTGGTCGCGAGAAAGGCCTCCTGCAGCGTGTCGGGATGCTCCGGCACATGGCCCAGGTGGCCGCTGACCCACCACATCGCCACCACCACTGCACCGATGCCCAGGCCAGCCAGCAGGTTGTCCAGGCACACGAACTCGGGCCCGCGCAAGGCCCACACCACGAGCAGGCCGCCCACGAGCAGTGCGATGGCCAGGCTGGCCTGGCCGAGGCTCAGGCCCAGCGACGGTGCCAGCAGCTGCGGCAGCGCCGCCACGGTCGCCAATTCCACGGCCACGCGGTCGACGGTGTCCACGCGCAGCACGGCGGTGATGCCCTTGAGGGTGGCGAATGCCGCCACGCCCATCACCACGAACACGATCACCGACTTCAGGCTGCCGCCGCCGATGCGCACCAGCGTCTTGCTGCCGCAGCCCGATGCCAGCACCATGCCGAAGCCGAACAGAGCACCGCCTACCAGCGCGGACAACCAGATCCAGCGCGGCGATGCATAGAGAGTCTTGGCCGGGTCGATCCAGCCCGCGAACACGAGGCCGGCAAAGCCGAGCATGGCGACGCCTGCCGCCAGCGCCCACTGACGCATGCGCGTCCAGTCGCCGATGTTGACGATGTCGCTCACGGCCCCCATGGTGCAGAAATGCGTGCGCTGCGCGATGGCGCCGAACACTGCAGAGAGCACAAAAGAGGCCCACAACACTTGCTGTGTGAGCGAGGAGACATCGGGGGTTGGCATGCCCCCGATTCTAAGAAGCGGCTCAGCGCATCTTGGACAGGCGGTCCTTGGCGGCCAACGCGGCCTCGGACTGCGGGTAGACCTTGATCAGGTCTTCCAGCGTCTTGCGCGCGCCGCGCACTTCCTTGAGTTCCAACTGGCAGTTGGCGATCGACAGCGCAGCCTCCGGAGCGCGAGGGTGGTCGGCGTTCACCGTGAGCATGCTGCGGAAGTTGTTGATGGCTTCCTTGTAGTCGCGCGTGGCGTACTGGGCGTTGCCCAGCCAGAACAGCGACGAAGCGTTGTAGCCGCTCTGCGGGTAGCGCTTGATGAACCCGGAGAAGGCTGTCTGCGCCGCCGCGAAATCACCCTTGCGGAAGATCGCCAGCGCCGCATCGTAGTCGCGCGTTTCCGCGGGGTCGGCCAAGAACTCACGGCCGTCCACCGTCACCTTGCCCGGCTCGAACTTGCGCAGCCTGTCGTCCACGCCCTGCGCGATCTCCTTTTGCCGCTTCTGCACGTCCGCGACGTCGCGCGCCAGCTGTTCGCCCTGCCCGCGCGACTTGGCGCTGTCGGCCCGCAGCCCGTCAATCTGCGACTGCAGATCCAGCAGGCTACGGCGCATCTGGGCGTTCTCTTCGTTCGCCCGACGCACCTCTTCACTGAGCTTTTGGTGCGAGGCCTGCAGCGCGTCGTGGCGTTGGCGCAGATCCAGGATTGCACGCCGCGCCTCGTCGTCGTCGAACAGCGCATGCGCCGGCATGGCACCCAGCAGCGATGCGCCCAGGCACAGCGTCATGGCCGCGCGCGAGGCGGCGCGCATCACTGCTGTCGTCTGCATGGTGCTCAACGGTAGGTGATCTCTGCGCGGCGATTGCGCGCGTAGGCCGCCTCGTCACTGCCTTGCACTGCGGGCTTTTCCTTGCCGAAGCTGACGGCTTCGACCTGGGCCTCCGGCACGCCCAGCAGGCCCAGCGCACGGCGCACGGCCTCGGAACGCTTCTGGCCCAGCGCCAGGTTGTATTCGCGGCCACCGCGCTCGTCGGTGTGGCCTTCGACGACCGCCTTGCGGTTGCGGTCGGCACGCAGGTAACGCGCGTTGTTTTCCACGGTGGCCTGCTCGTCGCCGCGGATGCTGTAGCTGTCGTAGTCGAAATACACGATGCGCGCACCGGCCGGGCCGCCGGCGGTGTCGCCGGACTTGCTCAGGTCCACGGGCGTCACGCCGCTCTGGGCGACACCGCCGGCACCAGCACCCTGCCCGGCACCGATGGCGCCAGCCGAGGTGCCCGACTTGTCCTGGACGGGCACGTCGTCGAGTTTCACGGGCGAACTGCAGCCTGCCAAAGCGGCGGCCACGATCACGGTCAGAACGAACTGCTTCATTTCACACTCCCCTGCTTCATTGAAAAACCTTGGCCATCACGACTTGAGGAACGGGCCCCAGTCGGGTTCGCGGATGTCACCGGCCTGGCCGGCCAGGCGCGCCTTGATCTTGCCGTCCAGCGTCGTGGTCATCAGCGCTTCACGGCCTTGCTGCACGGTTGCGTAGACCAGCAGCTTGCTGTTCGGCGCGAAGCTGGGGCGCTCGTCGGAAGAAGTATCTGTGATGCTGGCCACCGTGGAACTGCCCAGCTCCATCACCTGCAGCTTGAAAGCGCCACCGACGCGCGACACATAAGCCAGCCAGCGACCGTCCGGGCTGAGCGCGGGCGAGATGTTGTAGCTGCCGCTGAAGGTCACGCGCTCGGCGCCGCCGCCCGAAGCAGCCATGCGGTAGATCTGCGGCGCGCCGCCGCGGTCGCTGACGAAGTAGATGCTCTTGCCATCGGGCGAGAACGCGGGCTCGGTGTCGATGCTGCCGGACTGTGTGAGCCGCCGCGGTTCGCCGCCGTTGGCGTCGATCGCATAGAGCTGCGAGCCGCCGTCACGCGTGAGGGTCACGGCCAGCGTGCGCCCGTCCGGCGACCAGGCAGGAGCACTGTTGGAGCCGCGGAAGTTGGCCACCAGGCGGCGCTGGCCCGTCGCCACGCTGTGCACGTAGACCACAGGCTTGCGCGACTCGAAGGACACATAGGCCAGCCGCTGTCCGTCGGGCGACCAGGCGGGCGAGATGATGGATTCGGGGCTGGCCAGTGCGGTCTGGCTGTTCTCGCCGTCCGCGTCGGCGACCCACAGCGTGTAGCGCGCGCCGGCACGGGTCACATAGGCGATGCGCGTGGAGAACACGCCAGGCTCGCCGGTCAGCTTCTCGTACACGAAGTCGGCGATGCGGTGCGCGGACAGCCGCAGGTCACCGGCCACCACGCTGTAGCTCTGGCCGCCGAGATCCTGCCCGCGCACCACGTCCCACAGGCGAAAGCGCACGTCGTAGCGGCCATCGGCCAGCCGGGTCACGCTGCCAGTCAGCAACGAATCGGCGGCGCGCTGGCGCCACAGCGCCACGTCGGGCCGCGAGGCTTCGTCCAGCGACACGCCGGAGGCATCGACGCCACGGAACTGGCCGCTGCGCTCCAGGTCGGCGCGCACGATGGCCGCGATCTTCTGAGGGGACTGCTCGTCGCCGCGGAACGTGGCGATGGCGATGGGCAGCTGCGTCAGGCCGACGCCAGTGACTTCGACACGGAACTGGGCCAAGGCCGGCCCAGCGCCGGCCGCGAGCAAACCTGCGAGGCAGTGTCTGCGGCCGGGAGAGAAATGAAATTGCATGAGAGAAATGTAGCGAAAGCGCGTGATGGGTTCAGATCAAACCCCAGAAGTTCCCGGTCATCGTTTCAAAACGTTCTTCCACCCCTCGGCCCAGCGCCCCTGCTCGGCCAGCTCCACCGCCTTGGCATAGCGGTAGAACGTGACCTCGAAATAGGACAGCGCGATGACAAAGCCCGCCCAGCCGTCCAGGAAGCCGCGCTTGAACACGTAATGCTTGATGAACGCCCAGACGCCATGCGACAAGCCCTTGCCGTAGCTGGAACCTGCCTGACGCTTCTTAGCGGCGCCGAGCGACGAGTACCGATTCATCTTGGCGACGACCTCGGCCAGGTCCTTGAACGGCAACTGCCAGATCGCGTGTCGGAGATGGCCGACGGTTTCGCCCGGGCCCAGTTCGTAGCCCTCGTGCACAGGGCTCATCTCATAGCGCATTGCCGACTTGCGGAACAGCTGAGGCTGTCGGTAATTGGGATACCAGCCCGAATGCCTGATCTCGCGGCCCAGGAAGTAGTTGCGTCGCGGCATGAAGTAGGCGCCATGGGCGCCCTGCTCGGCGACCGCGCGCAGCTCCTGCCCGGCCTCGGGCGTGCAGCGCTCGTCGGCATCCAGGCTGAACACCCAGTTGTGGCTGCAGGCGGCCACGGCATCGTTGCGCAGCGCGCCAAACCCCTTGAACTCAATCTGCACGACCCGCGCGCCCAGCGATTCGGCGATGGCCGCCGTGCCGTCCGTGCTGTGGGAATCCGCCACCACGATCTCGTCGGCCCAGGGCACGCTGCGGATCGCGTCGGCGACTTTTTCAGCCTCGTTGAAGGCGATGATGTAGACGGATATCTTGGGCACTGACGGGGATGGGGACGCTGGTGTGCCGCGCCCCTGGCCTGAGGGAGCGCGAGCATAGCAGAGGGGTCGTGGACACTCGACCCCCTGCAAGCATGGGCGCGGTGCATCCATCCAGCCCTATCCGACAGGCCATGAACGACATTCATATCTTCAACGGATTTCTGAATCCCTATGGCGGCAGCGAGCAGGAAACGCTCGCGCTGCACGTGGCGCTGCGTGAACGCACACGCGTCCATCTGTGGGCCACATCCTCACGGGCGTCGAACGAATTGCTGGCGCGCTACCCCATCCGCCAGGTATCGCTGCTGCGGCGCGCCGTGCCCACAGGCGGTACCTATGTCTTCGTCGGTGCGCACTGGCGCAACAGGCTGTGGCCGGCCTGGGTCCCCCGGCCCGATCGGCTCATCTACGTCTTCAACACCTTCCATCCCAAGATCGCGCGCCTGATCGCCGAGCATCCGGCCTGGCTGCGCTGGCCGCGTGCCGAGGTGGTGCTGATCAGCGACTTCCAACGCCAATTGCTCGGGATCGAGGGGGTGGTCCATCCCTCGCCGATCGACATCGACCGCTTTCACCCGGCTCCCACGGGGGAGCGGCCCTTCACCGTGGGCCGCATGAGCCGGGACACGGCAGACAAGCACCATGCCGATGACCCCGCGCTCTACCGTGCGCTGATGGCCATGGGCTGCAGGATAGAGATCCAGGGCGGCACGGTGCTGCGCGGCGCGTTGCCCGAGGGGCCAGGTTTCACACTGCTCCCCGAAGGCGCATACCCGGCCGACACCTTCCTGCACCGGCTCGACGTGTTCTGCTACCGCAGCGGCGTGCATGTGGAGACCTTCGGCCGTGTCGTGCTGGAAGCCATGGCATGCGCACTGCCTGTGGTCTGCCATGCACATGGCGGCTACGCGGAGCACATCCGGCACGGCGACAACGGATACCTGTTCCGCACGACGGCCGAGGCGACCGAGATCATCGCCCGCCTGCAGGCCGAACCTGCGCTGCGGGCCCGCATCGGGCAGCAGGCCCGGGCGACGGCGCAGGCGCTGTTCTCACCCGAGGCGCTGCGTGAACGGGCCGGCTTCTATCTGGCCGGGAAGCCGCCGCCACAGCCCTGAGTCCCGCGCCATGCGCTGTGGTGCAAAACCTACAGCGCCCAGCCCGCCCATCCGCCACGCAGGCAGCCGGCGCCGGGCCCGGCGACCCGTGTGCGGATAATTGCCCCCTTCTCGCACGCTGCATCGCATCCGTTGCCGCGCAGGCAACCCGTTCGCCGGAAACCGTTCTTGAATCCTCGTCTCGTTCTCGCATGCCTGCTGGCTGTAGCCGTCGGCCTGCCCAATTCAGTGATCAGCGTGTCCAAGTCCCTCGTCGTGGTGGCGTCGGTATTCGTGCTGCTGTGGCCCGGCCCACGGGGCCCGGCCGACCGGGCCGTGCAGCAGATGCACACGCCCGTCGCGGTCGTTATGGCCCTGGCCATGCTGGCCCTCACGCTGTTCTGGACCACGGTTTCGGCTGCCGAAGGGGCATCCGCACTGGCCAAGCACGGCAAGCTGCTGCTGGTTCCGCTGTTGGTGCTGCTGCTGCGCACCCGGCGCGAAGCGACGCTCGCGCTCGCCTGGTTCGCCGGGGCGCAGATGATCCAGTTGCTTAGCTCCTGGTTGCTGCTGCTCGGCGCGCCGGTGCCATGGGCGACGTCGGATCAAGCCCGCACGGATTTCACTGTGTTCTCCAATTACCTGGGCCAGTCGATCATGATGGCCGTCTTCGCCGCCGTGTGCTGGCATCTGCGCCTGCAACTGGCGAGCGGCTGGCGGCGCTGGGCGGCCTGCGTCGTCGCGGCGCTGGCCATCGGCAACACGCTGTTCGTGCTGCAGGGCCGCACAGGCCATGTGATCGCCATCGTGCTGCTGTCCCTGGCCATCGCCTGGGAGCTGCCGCGCAGGTGGCGCTACACAGCGTTGCTGGCGCCGTTCATCGTGGCGGGCGTGCTGTTCGCTGGCTCGGAAACCATTCGTGAACGCGCCCACCTGGTGGTCACGGAAACAGCGAGCTACCTGCACAAGGACAACAAGGTCTCGTCGTCGGGCGAGCGGCTCAACTACTGGCACCGGTCGATCCAGGCCATCGAGGAGCGACCGCTGACGGGCTTCGGGCTGGGCAGCTTCAACCGCGAATACAACCGCCTCGACGCGGGCCGCGGCAATCCAGGCACCTTCGTGGTCCGCAATCCGCACCAGGAATTCTTGCTGTGGGGTGTCGAGGCGGGCATCGGTGGCATCCTGGTCCTGTGCGCGTTGATGGCCTGCATGTTCCGCGACGCGCGCCGCGGCGATCCGCTGTGCTCGCGCGCCACGCTGTCGGCGCTCGTGGCGCTCGTGGTGTCGTGCCTGTTCAATTCCACGCTGTTCGATGCCTCCATCGGCGACTTTTTCTGCGTGACCATCGGGTTGTTGCTGGCGCTGGGGCTGCGCAGCGCCCCGCCGCCGGCCGTCGCGGCACCTGTGGCATGAACAAGGCCGCCGAACTGCCCAAGGAATCCGTCCGCCAGCGCCTGCTGCGCGTCTGGCCCTACTTCCGCGCAGCGCGCGGCGGCTGGGTGCTGCTGGTGCTGGCCACCATGGTCGTGGCCGCCACCGAACCGATGATCCCGGCACTGCTCAAGCCGCTGCTGGACCGTGGCTTCAAGAGCGACGGCCTGGCGCTGTGGACGGTGCCGGTCGCCCTGCTCGGCCTCTTCGGCCTGCGCGGGCTGGCGGCCTTCACGGCCAACTACGCGCTGGGCCGCATCGCCAACCATGGGCTGCTCAAGCTGCGGCGCCAGATGTTCGCCAAGATCCTCTCCGGCGACCTGCGGCTGTTCGGCTCGCAGTCGGCAAGTTCACTGGCCAACACCGTGGTGTATGAGGTGCAGACCGGCTCGCAGACGCTGGTGGGCGCCATCATGGGCTTCTCGCGCGACAGCATGACGCTGCTGGCGCTGGTGGGCTACCTGCTGTATCTGAACTGGAAGCTCACGCTCATCGTCACGCTGCTGATTCCGGCCGTGGCCTGGGTCATGGGCGTGCTGTCGCGCCGGCTGTACAAGCTCACGCGGGCCAGCCAGAGCTCCACCGACGCGCTGGCCTATGTGGTGGAAGAGAACGTGCTGGCGCACCGCGACATCCGCCTGCATGCGGCGCAGCCGCTGCAGGAGCAGCGCTTTGCCGAGCTCAGCAACCGGCTGCGCCAGCTGTCGATGAAGTCGGTGGTGGCCTCGTCGGTCATGTCGCCGATCACGCAGATGATCGTGGCCACCGCGCTGTCGGCCGTGATCGCGATCGCGCTGTGGCAAAGCGCAAGCGACGGCACCTCGGTCGGCAGCTTCGTGGCCTTCATCACGGCCATGCTGCTGCTGGTGGCGCCGATCAAGCATTTGTCCGAAGTGGCCAGTCCCATCACGCGCGGCCTGGCCGCCATCGAGCGCGGGCTGGAGCTGATGCACAACACCGAGGACGAGCGGGGCGGCAGCTACAGCGTGCCGCGCGCGCATGGCGACATCCGTTTCGCGCAGGTCGGCGTGCGCTTTGCCGACGCAGCGCAGCCGGCGCTGGATGCGCTGGAGCTGTCGGTCGCCGCAGGCGAGACCGTCGCGTTGGTGGGCGCCTCGGGCGCCGGCAAGACCACACTCGTGAACCTGCTGCCGCGCTTCCTGGAGCCCACCTCGGGCCATGTCGAGCTCGACGGCCACCCGGTGCGCGACTGGGAGCTGAACGCGCTGCGGCGCCAGTTCGCGCTGGTCAGCCAGCATGTCGTGATGCTCAACGACACGGTGGCCGCCAACGTGGCGCTGGGCCAGCCCATCGACCGCGAGCGCGTGCTGCGCTGCCTGGCCGATGCCAACCTCGACCGTCTCGTGGCCGACCTGCCGCAGGGCATCGACAGCATCGTCGGGCACAACGCCGCGCAGCTCTCGGGCGGCCAGCGCCAGCGGCTGGCGATCGCGCGTGCGCTGTACAAGGACGCGCCGGTGCTGATCCTCGACGAGGCCACCTCGGCCCTGGACACCGAATCCGAACGCGCCGTGCAGGGCGCCCTGCAGCGGCTCATGCAGGGCCGCACCACGCTGGTCATCGCGCACCGGCTGTCCACCGTGCAGCACGCCGACCGCATCGTGGTGATGGACGCGGGCCGCATCGTGGAGATCGGCTCGCACGCCGAACTGCTGGCGCAGGGTGGCGCCTACGCCCGCCTCTACGGCATGGGCCTGCCGGGTGGCTGAAGCCACGGCGCGCCGCGGCCTGGACCCGGCGCTGATCGTCGTGCTGGCCGCCGTCTCGGCCGCACTGCATGTGGGCAAGCTGCCGCCCGCCCTGCCCGTGCTGCAAGGGATGCTGGGCCTGTCGCTCGTGCAGGCCGGCTTCCTCGTGTCCATGGTGCAACTGGCCGGCATGGGCCTGGGCCTGCTGGTCGGCCTCGCCGGCGACGGCCTGGGGCTGCGGCGCTGCATGTTGACGGGCCTGCTGGTCTTGAGCGCGGCCAGCGTGGCGGGTGGCTTCGTGCACGACGCCACCGGCCTTCTCGCGCTGCGCGCATGCGAGGGCTTCGGCTTTCTGCTGGCCGTGACGCCGGGGCCCAGCCTGATCCGCCGTTCCGTTGCATCGGGCGACCTGGATGCCAAGCTGGGCCTGTGGGGCGCCTACATGCCGCTGGGCACGGCCCTGGCCTTGCTGGCAGGGCCGTGGCTGCTGCCGCATACGGGCTGGCCGGGCTGGTGGTGGCTGGTGGCCAGCGCATCGGCGGTCATGGCCGCATGGGTCTGGCGCGCCGTGCCGGCCGATCCCGCCACGGCGGGCGCCAGCCGCGCGGTCTGGTCACGCCGCGCCGGCAGCACGCTGGCCGCGCCCGGCCCCTGGCTGCTGGGCTTCAGCTTCGCGGTGTATTCGGGCCAGTGGCTCGCCGTGATCGGCTTCCTGCCCACGGTCTACGCACAGGCGCAGATCGCCAGCGTGACGGCGGGCGCGCTGACCGGGCTCGCGGCGGCCGTCAACATGGTCGGCAACATCGTGGCCGGCCGCTTGCTGCGGCGTGGTGCGGCGCCGCGCACGCTGCTGCGCATCGGCTTTGCCGCCATGGCGGTCGGCGCTGCGTACGCCTTCATGCCGGTGCTGGATGCCGGGCCGCTGGTGCGCTACGCCGCCATCCTCGTCTTCTCGCTGGTCGGCGGCCTGGTGCCGGCCACGCTGTTCGCGCTGTGCGTGCGGCTGGCGCCGGGCAGCGACACGGTCTCGACCACGGTTGGCTGGATGCAGCAGTGCTCGGCCTTCGGCCAGTTCATCGGCCCGCCACTCGTGGGCTGGATCGCCAAGCAGGCGGGCGGCTGGCAATGGACCTGGGCCGCGACGGGGGCCTGCTGCGTGGCCGGCATCGTGCTGGCCGGCCGCCTGCACGCGCTGCTGGCGCGACGCGCTACGACTTGAGCGCGGCCAGCTGCTGCAGCGGCCGGCGCAGCGTGGCGTCGAAGGGGTTGATCTTCGGCCCGATCAACGCCGCCTCGCGCTGCAGCAGCGCCACCACCGCGGGCAGCCGCTCCGGGTTCAGCCGGTCGGCGATGGTGCCCACGCTCAGCGCCGCCACGGCCCGCCCCTCGCGGTCGCAGATCGGCACGGCGGCGCCCGCCATGCCTTCCAGCAGGCCCGTGTTGCGCCCCGCATAGCCGCTCTGGCGCACGCGCTCGATCTCGGTGCGCAGATAGACCTCGTCGTAGACGCCGTACTCGCGCACGCGCGCCAGGTTGAAGCGGATCACCTCTTCGCGCTCGGCCTCGGGCAAAAACGCCAGGATGGCCAGCGCGCCCTGCCCCACGCCCAGCGCCACACGGCCGCCGATGTCGCCGCTGAAGGATCGGATCGGGAACGGCCCCTCGCTGCGGTCCAGGCACACGGCGTCGAAGCCGCTGCGCACCAAGAGGAAGATGGTGTCGCCCAGGCTGCCGCACAGCCGCAGCAGTGACGGGCGGCACAGACTCCGCAGGTCGCCCTGGCTGCCGGCGCGCGCGGCCAACGCGAAGAAGTCCACGCTCAGGCGGTACAGCTTGCTGCGCGCGTCTTGCTCGACCATGCCCTCTGCCACCAGCGACTGCAGCAAACGGTGCACCGTGCCCTGCGTGAGGCCCACGGTGCGCGCCAGTTCGGTGACACGGCCGCCCTCGGCTGGGGCATCGGCCAGCGCACGCAGCACGGCGAACACGCGCGGCACGGCGCCGGGGGCCGAAGATGTTTCAGGCATCGCCATTCCTTCGAATCAAAGCGGTGGTTTGGGGCTTCAGGATTTCGCTGGCAAGAATAAATCAAATAAATCTTCCATTGAACGGAATCGGATCGAATAATTGGCCCGCCTATTGCAAAAGAGTGGAACGCCTCGCGGCTAGCCGCGGGGACCTTCCCCAGCCAAGGAGACCGGGCATGTCGTTTCTCACATTGCGTGACGTCAGCAAGTTCTACGGCGGCACCGCCGCCGTATCAAACATGAACCTGGCCGTCGAACAGGGCGAGTTCGTCTCGCTGCTCGGCCCCTCGGGCTGCGGCAAGACCACCACCTTGCAGATGGTGGCCGGCTTCGAGCCGGTCACCAGCGGCAGCATCACGCTCGCCGGGCGCGACATCACGCACGCCAAGGCCAACACGCGCGGCCTGGGCATCGTGTTCCAGAGCTACGCGCTGTTCCCGCACATGACGGTGGCCGACAACGTGCGCTTTGGGCTGGAGATGCGCAAGGTCGTCAAGGCCGAGCGCGCCGAGCGTGTGCGCCAGGCGCTGGACCTGGTGCACCTGCAGCCGCTGGCCCAGCGCTACCCCCGCGAACTGTCGGGCGGCCAGCGCCAGCGCGTGGCCCTGGCGCGCGCCCTCGTGATCGAGCCGCCGGTGCTGCTGCTGGACGAGCCGCTGTCCAACCTGGACGCCAAGCTGCGCGAGGAGATGCAGTTCGAGCTGCGCCAGATCCAGCGCAAGGTGGGCACCACCACGGTGATGGTCACGCACGACCAGAGCGAGGCGCTGTCGGTCAGCGACCGCGTGGTCGTGATGCAGGCCGGCGTGGTCACGCAGGTCGACGCGCCGCAGCGCATCTACGAACACCCGGGCAGCCGCTTCATCTCCACGTTCGTCGGCAAGGCCAACCTGCTGGATGCGCAGGTGCAGCAGGCCGGCGCCAGCACGCGCGTGGCGCTGGGGCCGCTGCGGCTGGACGTGGCAGTGGACGACGCGGCCCGCTTTCGCACCGGCGGCACGGCCCTGTTCAGCCTGCGGCCCGAGAAGCTCAGGCTGTGCGCGCGCGGCACGGGCCGGCTCGACGGCGAGGTGCAGGAGCGCTTCTTCCTCGGCAGCCAGTGGCTGTACCGGCTGGCCAGCGATGCGGGTGAGTGGACGGCGCTGGCGCCCAACGACGGCCGCGACGCGCTGGCCGTGGGCGACGTGGCCGGGCTGGACTGGTCCGACCATTGCGCGCGCCTGCTGGCCGCCGACGGGGCCACGCCATGACAGCCGCCACGTCCGCCCTGCCCGCGCCGCCGCAGCCACGGCACGCGACCCCGGCCAACCTCACGCCCTACTGGCTCTCGGCCCCTGCGCTGTTGCTGTTCGCCACGCTGCTGCTGACGCCGCTGCTGCTCACGGCCGTGCTGTCGTTCAACGTCTACGACCATGCCACGGGCGTGCAGGCCGGCCGCTACACGCTGGAGCACTACGCACACGTCTTCGGCGACAGCTACTACTACACCATCTTCTGGCGCACGCTGTGGATCTCGGCGCTGGTCACCGGCATCTGCGTGCTGGTCGGCGCGCCCGAGGCCTATGTGCTGAGCCGCATGCGCGACCCCTGGCGCTCCATCCTGCTGCTGGTGGTGCTGGCGCCGCTGCTGGTCTCGGTGGTCGTGCGCGCCTTCGGCTGGAGCATGCTGCTGGGCCCCGAGGGCCTGGTCAACGGCGCGCTGCGCGCCATCGGCCTCGGCCCCGTGAAGATGCTCTACACCGAGATCGCCATCGTGATCGCGCTGGTGCACGTGATGCTGCCCTTCATGGTGATCCCGGTGTGGACCTCGCTGCAGAAGCTGGACCCGGGCGTGGAGAACGCCGCGCTGTCGCTGGGCGCCTCGCCCTTCACCACGCTGCGCCGCGTGGTGCTGCCGCAGATCATGCCGGGCCTGCTGTCGGGCAGCCTCATCGTATTTGGCCTGGCCGCGAGTTCTTTCGCGATCCCCGGCCTGCTGGGCGGGCGGCGCCTGAAGATGGTCGCCACTGTCGTCTACGACGAGTACCTGCACGAGCTGAATTGGCCGCTGGGCGCCACCGTGGCGCTGGTGCTGCTGGTGGCCAACCTGCTGCTGATGCTGAGCTTGAATCGCTCCGTCGAGCGCCGTTATCGGAGGGCCTTGGGATGAGAAGCAATGGGCCGATTGCGCTGGCCTTCAACGCGCTCGTCATCGCCTTCATGCTGGCGCCGCTGCTGGTCGTCTGCGTGGTCGCGTTCACGCCCGAAAACACGCTGACGATTCCCACGACCGAGTTCTCTCTGCGCTGGTTCCGCGCCGTGTTCGAGCACCCGGACTTCGTGTCCTCGTTCTGGAACAGCCTGTGGCTGGCCCTGGCCTCGGCCACGCTGTCCACCGCACTCGCGGTGCCAGCCGCCATCGCCATCACGCGCTACAGCTTCGTCGGCCGCGACACGCTGAATGCGCTGTTCCTGTCGCCGCTGATCATTCCGCACCTGGTGCTGGGCGTGGCCATGCTGCGCATGTTCGCGCTGGTGGGCGGCACGGGCAGCTTCGGCTGGCTGGTGCTGGCGCACACGGTCATCGTCACGCCGTACGCGCTGCGGCTGGTGCTGGCCGCACTGGCGGGCTTCGACCGCAGCGCCGAGCGGGCGGCGCTGTCGCTGGGCGCGAGCCAGGCCACAGTCTTTCGCCGCATCACGCTGCCCATGATCCTGCCGGGCGTGACGGGCGGCTGGCTGCTGGCCTTCATCAACAGCTTCGACGAGGTGACGATGTCGATCTTCGTGACCTCGCCCAGCACCGTCACGCTGCCCGTGCGCATGTACATGTACGCGACCGAGTCCATCGACCCGCTGATGGCCGCGGTCTCCGCGCTGATGGTCTTCGTCACCGCCGCGGCCATGCTGCTCCTGGACCGCATCTACGGGCTGGACCGCGTGCTGGTGGGCAAGGCATGACCACGCCTTTGCTGCGCCGCGTGGCCGAGACCGATCGGGAGCCCGTGAACTTCCTGGTCGATGGCTGGCCCTGCACGGCTCTGGCCGGCGACACGGTGCTGACTGCGGTGCTGACCAACGTGGGCCGGCTGCGCCACAACGAATTCAGCGGAGCGCCGCGGGCGGGCTTTTGCATGATGGGCGCCTGCCAGGACTGCTGGATCGCCACCGATACCGGAGAGCGTCTGCGCGCCTGTGCCCGCTTCATCGAGCCGGGCATGGCGCTGCTGACCGACCCGGGGGCGGTGGAATGACGCAGCAGCCTGTCATCGTCGGCGCCGGCCCGGCCGGCATCCGCGCCGCGCAGACGCTCGTGGCGCATGGCCTGCGGCCCGTCGTGATCGACGAAGCCACCCGTGCCGGCGGCCAGATCTACCGGCGCCAGCCGCCGCAGTTCAAACGCCCCAGCCGCACGCTGTACGGCTTCGAGTCCGGCCGCGCCGACGCGCTGCACCATAGCTTCGACGCGCTGGCCGGTCAGATCGACCACCACCCCGACACCCTGGTCTGGAACGCGGCGGACGGCCAGCTCGATCTGCTGCACGGCCCCACGCAGCGCAGCCGGCGCCAGCCCTTCGAGCAGCTCATCGTGGCCACCGGCGCCACCGACCGCGTGCTGCCCCTGCCCGGCTGGACGCTGCCCGGCGTCTACACATTGGGCGGCGCCCAGGTCGCGCTGAAGTACCAGGGTTGCGCGATCGGGTCGCGCGTGATCTTCATGGGCACCGGCCCGCTGCTCTACCTCGTGGCCTACCAGTACGCCAAGGCCGGCGCCCAGGTGGCGGCCGTGCTGGACACGGCCCGGCTGTCGGACCAGGTCGCGGCCCTGCCCGCCATGGCGCGCCAGCCGGCCGTGCTGGCTAAGGGGCTGTACTACGTCGCTTGGCTGCGCGCGAATGGCATCGCGCTGCACGGCGGCGTGCGGCCGCTGCGCGTGCTGGGCGATGCACGCGTGCAGGGCCTGGCCTGGCACGACGGCCAAGCCGAGCGCCAGGTCGAGGGCGATGCATTGGGCTTCGGCTACGCGCTGCGCTCCGAGACTCAACTGGCCGACCTGCTGGGCTGCCGCTTCGCCTGGGCAGACCTGCAACGTGCCCATCTGCCCGAACGCGACGCGGCCGGGCGCAGCAGCGTGGCCGGCGTCTACCTGGCCGGCGATGGCGCCGGCATCCAGGGCGCGGACGCGGCCGAGTGGGCCGGCGAGCGTGCCGCGCTGGCCTTGCTGGCGGACCGTGGCGTGGCTGTGGATGCCGCACGCGCGGCAGACTTGGAGCGCCGCCTGGCGCGCCAGACCGGCTTTCGCGCCGGGCTGGAGCGCGCCTTCCCGTTCCCCGACGACTGGGCTGCGCAAGCCCCCGACGACCTCTTGGTCTGCCGTTGCGAACACATCACGGCCGGCACGCTGCGCCAGACCGTGCGCGATGGCGGCGCCGACGAGATGAACCGCCTCAAGGCCTTGTGCCGCGTCGGCATGGGCCGCTGCCAGGGCCGCATGTGCGGCACGGCCGCGGCCGAGATCCTGGCGCACGCCAGCGCACAGCCCCTGCACCAGGTCGGCCGACTGCGCGGGCAGGCACCCATCAAGCCGCTGCCCATGACCATGGTCGAAGAGGAGTCCGCATGACGCGCCGCCTCGATTGCGACGTGGCCATCGTCGGCGGCGGCATCGTCGGCGCCTCGGCCGCGCTGGCGCTGCGCCGCCTGGGCCGCTCGGTCGTGCTGCTGGAGCGCGACCTGTGCGGCTCGCGCTCCAGCGGCGTCAACTTCGGCGGCGTGCGGCGCCAGGGCCGGCCGCTGTCGCAGCTGCCGCTGGCCCAGCGCGCGCACCAGATCTGGGGCCGTCTCGCCGCCACCATCGGCACCGACGGCGAATACGAACGCAGCGGCCATTTCAAGATCGCGCGCAGCGAAGCCGACCTGGCCGCGCTGGAGCGCTACCGCGACATGGGCCGCGACTACGACCTGGGCCTGCAGATGCTGTCGGCCAGCCAGTTGCGCGCACGCGCGCCCTGGCTCGGCGCCAAGGCCCAGGGCGGCTCGCTGTGCCCCGAGGACGGCCAGGCCAACCCACGCCTGGTCTCGCCCGCTTTCGCGCGCGCCGCCGAAGCCGCTGGCGCGCAGGTGCTGGAACGCACGCCGCTCTACGAAGCCGAGCACGATGGCCAGCGTTTCGTGCTCCATGCGCGCACGGCCGGTCTGCAAGTGCGCGCCCCCGTGCTGCTCAACTGCGCCGGCGCCTGGGCGGGCCCGCTGGCCGAACGCTTCGGCGATGCCGTTCCTCTCGCCAGCGGCCACCCGGCCATGGCCGTTACCGAGCCGCTGCCGCACTTCATGGGATGGAGCCTGGGCGTGGAAGGCGGCGGCATCTACTGCCGCCAGGTGGCGCGCGGCAACGTGGTCATGGGCGGCGGCGCCGGCGTGGCGCTGGACGCCGACCGCGCGCGGGCCGAACGCGGCGCCATCGCCGGCATCTGCCGCCAGGCCATCGAGCTGCTGCCGGCGCTGCGCCATGCCCACATCATCCGCACCTGGAGCGGCACCGAAGGCTACCTGCCCGACCGCCAGCCCGTGCTCGGCCCCAGCCGCGCCGTGCCCGGCCTGTTCCACGGCTTCGGCTTCGCGGGCGCGGGCTTCCAGATCGGCCCCGCGGCCGGCGAGGTGCTGGCCGAGCTGGCCTGCCACGGCCGCAGCCCCACGCCCATCGACGCCTTCGCGCTCGACCGTTTCGAACCCGCAGCACCCGTTGCGGCCCCTGCTCCCCTCCCCGCCCTCGCCACCCGTTGAAAGGAAGCCCCATGCTCCGCACCACCACCCTCGCCACCGCCGCGCTCGCGGCCCTGCTGCCGGCCGCCGCCTTCGCGCAGGGCAAAACGGTCTACATCGGCATGAACGGTGGCACGATGGAAAAGACCTACACGAGCCACGTCTTCCCCGCGTTCGAGAAGGCCACGGGCGCCAAGGTTGTCGTCGTGCCCGGCACCTCGTCCGACATCCTCGCCAAGGCCCAGGCCAACAAGGCCAAGCCGCAGATGCATGTGATGTTCCTGGACGACGGCATCATGGCGCGCGCCATCGGCATGGGCCTGTGCGAGAAGCAGCGCGCCAGCCCAGCGCTGGCCGAGCTCTATCCCGCGGCCCGCTTCAAGGACGACATGGCCAGCGGCGTGAGCCTGGGCATGACCGGCATCGGCTACAACGCCAAAATGTTCAAGGAAAAAGGCTGGGCCGCGCCCACCTCGTGGATGGACCTGGCCGACCCCAAGTACAAGGGCAAGGTCGTGTTCCAGTCCATGCCCTCGTCTTCCTTCGGCCTGCATGGCTTCTTGATGTTCAACCGCATCCAGGGCGGCACGGACCAGAACGTGGACCCGGGCTTCAACGCCTGGGCCAAGACCATCGGCCCCAACGTGCTGGAGTACATCCCCAGTTCGGCCAAGCTGTCCGAGATGGTGCAGACCGGCGAGGCCGCGATCTTCCCGCTCACGCCCACGGCCGTGGCCGCGCTCAAGGACAAGGGCATCCCGGTCGAGTACGCCCAGCCCAAGGAAGGCTCGGTGGTGCTGACGGTCGGCCAGTGCGTGATCGCCAACAACAGCGAGCCCGAGCTGGCGCAGAAGCTCGCGGAGTTTCTGCTGACCCCACAGGCCCAGGCTGGCGCGCTGGAGCATGGCAACCAGTTGCCGACCAACCCCAAGACCCCCGCCACCGGCGACAGCGCCGCCCAGGTCTCCAAGATCAACGAGTGGATGAAGACCGCCGTGACGATCGACTGGGACAGCATCAACGCCAACCGGCCCGCGTGGAACGCGCGCTGGAACAAGACGATTGAACGCTAAGAGAGGAAACGCATGACGCCCAACCAACAGACCCGTGAACTGCTGCAACGCCTGGGCGTGCCCGATGCGGCCTACGACGACGGCGACCTGCCCGTGCACTCGCCCATCGACGGCAGCGCGCTGGGCCACGTGCCCTCGCACTCGGCCGAAGAGGTCGCACACCGCATCGCGCTGGCACAGCAGGCCTTCCTGCAGTGGCGCAGCGTGCCGGCCCCGCGCCGTGGGGAGCTGATCCGCCTGCTGGGCGAAGAGTTGCGCGCCGAGAAGGAAACGCTGGGCCTGCTGGTCTCGCTGGAGGCCGGCAAGATCCTCAGCGAAGGCCTGGGCGAGGTGCAGGAGATGGTCGACATCTGCGACTTCGCGGTCGGCCTGTCGCGCCAGCTGCACGGCCTGACCATCGCGTCCGAGCGGCCCGGCCACCGCATGATGGAAACCTGGCATCCACTGGGCGTGGTGGGCGTGATCAGCGCGTTCAACTTCCCCGTCGCCGTGTGGTCGTGGAATGCCGCGCTGGCCATCGTCTGCGGAGACCCGGTGCTGTGGAAGCCGTCCGAAAAGACACCGCTCACGGCGCTGGCCTGCCAGGCCCTCTTCGAGCGCGCAGCCAAGCGCTTCAGCGACGCACCCGAGGGCCTGTCGCAGCTGCTGCTGGGCGGCCGCGCGGTGGGCGAGCAACTCGTCGACGACCCACGCGTGGCCCTGGTCAGCGCCACTGGCAGCACGCGCATGGGCCGCGAAGTCGGCCCACGCGTGGCGCAGCGCTTCGGCCGCAGCCTGCTGGAGCTGGGCGGCAACAACGCCGTCATCGTCACGCCCTCGGCCGACCTGGAACTGGCCGTGCGCGGCATCGTGTTCGCGGCTGTCGGTACCGCCGGCCAGCGCTGCACCAGCACGCGCCGCCTCATCGTGCACGAGAGTCTGCGCGGCGAGCTGGTGGCACGCTTGCGCAAGGCCTACGGTGGCCTGCCCATCGGCGACCCGCGCGTGGCCGGAACGCTGGTGGGCCCATTGATCGATCAGGCCAGCTTGGCCGCCATGCAGCGCGCGCTGGAATCGGCCCGCGCCGAGGGCGGCACGGTGCATGGCGGCGAGCGCGTGGCGGTAAGCGGCTGCGACGGTGGCTGCTATGTGCGCCCGGCCATCGTCGAGATGTCCGCGCAGACCGCCACCGTCTGCCACGAGACCTTCGCGCCCATCCTCTACGTGCTGGGCTACAGCGATCTCAATGAGGCCATCGCCCTGCACAACGCCGTGCCGCAGGGCCTGTCATCCGCCATCTTCGGCAACGACCTGCGCGAGACCGAGCTGTTCCTCTCGGCCGCGGGTTCGGACTGCGGCATTGCCAACGTCAACCTGGGCACCTCGGGCGCCGAGATTGGCGGCGCGTTCGGCGGCGAGAAGGAGACCGGCGGCGGCCGCGAGTCGGGGTCGGATGCCTGGCGCAATTACATGCGGCGGGCAACGAATACCATCAACTATTCGCGCCAACTGCCGCTGGCGCAGGGCGTGAAATTCGACGTCTAAGGCTTCAAAAATGTCCTTGATCATGGACAAATAGCGCAATTCGTACTAAATTGTCTTGCATGAAGGACATCATCCGGCTCCCTAGCGACTTGGGCGCCGCCGTGCGACAGACCCGCAAGGCTGCCGGGCTGAAGGCCACCGACGTCGCCCGGTCCGCCGGCCGCAGCCGCGACGTGCTGCACCGGCTGGAGCGCGGCGACGACGTGACCGTGGCCTCGCTGATGGACATCCTGCGCGCCATGGGCGTCGTGCTGCGGTTGGAGAGCGCCGGCCTGCCCACACTGGCCGAGATGCAGCAGCGCTTCGGCAAGCCCGAAGACGACGACGACGATGCTGCCTGACAAGGTCAAGCTGCTCGACGTGCAGATCGCCGGCCAGCCGCGCGGCCAGTTGCTCCGCCAGTCCCGCTACGAGTTCCGCTACCTCGCGGCCGACACGGCCCAGCCCTCGGTGGGCCTCCTGATGCCGCCCGAGCAGCTCACGTATGAAGACGGTGACCTGTTCCCTGTGATGGACCAGAACCTCCCCGAGGGCGACCTGTTCATGCGGCTGCGCCAGCTGTTCCCCAAGCAGCCCTTGAGCGCCATGCACCTGCTGGCCCTGGTCGGCGCCAACGGCATCGGGCGCCTCGGCTTCGCCTTGCCCGGCGAGACGCCGCCGAAGCCGCCGCCCCTGCTCTCACGCCAATCGCTGCTGGAAACCGCCTTCACGCCGGCCGTGTTCGACGAGCTTGTGCGCGCCTACCTCAGCACGGGCGCCGGCATCGCCGGCATGCAGCCCAAGATCATGGTGCCGGACCGGCCTACGGTGCCGATCCCCATCCCCACGCTCATCGTGAAGGCCGGCTCGCCCGCCTACCCGGGCCTGGCGGCCAACGAATTCCTGTGCCTGAGCGCGGCCCAGCGCGCCGGCATCCGCACGCCCACCTTCGACCTCTCGCACGACGGCCAGTTGCTGTTGCTGGACCGCTTCGACATCGCGCCCGATGGCCAGCGCCTGGGCTTCGAGGACATCGCCTCGCTGATGGGCCTGCGCGTGCGCGACACGCTGTCGGACCGCAAGTACCACGGCAGCTACGAGCGCGTGGCCGATGTGCTCAAGCTCTTGCGCCTGCCCGAGGCCGACCTGCAGCGCTTCTTCGAGCAAGTGGCGTTCACGGTCATGGTGCGCAACGGCGACGGCCACCTGAAGAACTACGGCGTGCTGTACCGTAGCGCGCACGACCTCTGGCTCGCGCCGATGTTCGACGTGGTCACGACCTCGGTCTACCGCTACCAGCGCTACGACGGCGGGCCGGAGCTGGAAGACAGCACGCTGGCGCTCAAGCTGTTCGCGGGCAAGGGGCAGACGCGCGGCTATCCCACCGCGGTGGAGTTGCTGCGCTTCGGCCGTGCCGTCTGCCGCGTGGCACAGCCGGGCCTGGTGCTGCAGCGCATCGGCGAGGCCATGCAGCAGACGCTGGACGAGGCCGTGGGCGACACGCGCGTGCCCGCGCCCACGCTAGCCGCCATGCGCGAGGCCTGGCAAGCCGGCCTGGCCTACTCAGCCGAAGCCGCAAGGGCCGTGCCTTGACCGCATCGTTCGATACCCAGGCCGACCTGTTCCGCCACGTCAGCGTGGAGAAGGCCGCGCTCTACCGCGCCGTGATGGACGTCTTCGCCGCCGCCAAGCGCCAGTTCCGCCTGCACCTGCGGCCCGACGAGGTGCTGGCCGAAGGCCAATGGCCCACCCCCGCGCCGCGCATCGAGGAGATCCAGGCCGCGCTGAGCCAGCTCAGCGAATGGGGCAACCTGCAGTCGCAGCCCGACACGGCGCGCGTCGCCAGCCTGGGCGACTTCTACCGCGCGCGTTTCCTGTACCGGCTCTCGCAGGGCGGCGAAGCGGTGGAAGCCGCGCTGGCCACTTTCGCCCGCACGCTGCGCCGCCGTGCCGAACTCCAGACAGTGGCGCTGGAAGACATCGCCAACCGCCTGCAGGCCCTGCGCACGCTGGCCGACGAGCCCGCGCCCGACGCCGCCAAGGTGCACGAGACGCTGCGCGACCTGGTGCGCGTGTTCGAAAGCCTGTCGCTGCGCCAACTGCTGCGCGCACCGCCGGCCTGGGTAGTGTCCGGCATGCAGGTCTTCGTCTGCGAGAACCCCAACCTGCTGGCCATCGCCACGGACCAGCTCGGCGCACGCTGCGCGCCCCTGGTCTGCACCGACGGCATGCCAGCCGCCGCGCAGCGCAGCCTGCTCACGCAACTGGCGCAGGCCGGTGCGCTGTTGCGCTACCACGGCGATTTCGACTGGCCTGGCATCCACATTGCCAACCATGTGTTGCGTAGCTGGCCAGCGCAGCCCTGGCGCATGGGCGTTGTCGACTATGCCGCTGCGGTGGAATCGGCACGGCGTGAGGAGCGCGAGCTGTCGGATGCCTCAGTGCCCGCGCGCTGGGATGACGACCTGTCGCCGGCCATGCAGCGCTGCGGTCTGGCGATTGCAGAAGAGGCCGTGACGGTCGACTTGCTGCAAGACCTGGAGCTGCGCTGAACCGGGACCGCCGCGCCCCTCGTCCAGCAGCGACTCCTGCGCCTCCCGCCACTGATGGGCCACGCCTGGACACTGAAGCCCCGGTGCCCGCTGTCGGACATGGATTTGTGTCGCAGCCACTGACTCTGCCCCGCAGCCTCCTGCTGTTGACATGCCTCGGTGCCGGTGCTCCGAGGAGACTGGTCTCAAGGCGTCTGGTGCAGCACGAGGGGCAGCACAGCCTCGGCGCCTGCTTCACGCAACAGCGCGGCGGCCACGGTCGCTGACCAGCCGCTGCGGTAGCGCACATCCACCAGCAGCAGCGGCCCAGGCGGCAGCACCACGTCGTCATGCAGCACCAAGGCCCGGTTCAACGTCGCCACCTTGGCAGCCGAGGCCAGGTCGGCATCCGGCAAAGGGCCAGCCAACCGCAGGGCGTCGACCAGCGGCAGCCTGCCCACGCGCGCCATATGGGCCGCCACCGAACCGAGCAATTGCGGATGGGTCGCCGACGGCATGGGTACCACGGCCACCGGCCTGTCGCCCCAGCTGCGCCGCCAACGGCCGAGCACGCCGACCACGCCGTCCAGCACCGCCTGGGGTGCCGGGGCGTCGGGCGCCCCTAACAGCGGCAGCAGCGCCTCGGCCCAGCCGGGATCGTCGGCAAACGCCAGCGCGCGACCCTCGCTGCAACCCGTGATGCGGCCCTTGCGCGCGCCGCCAGTGGGCCATAGCTTGCGCGGCTCGATCACCACGTCCTGCCCGCGCGCGTAGGCCCGCGCGGCCGCGACACGGTCGGCGCCCGGGTGAGCGCCTGGGTCCGGCAGCCGGCCCGTGCAGACGCTGCAGCGACCGCAGTCGCTGGGCGCGGGATCGTCCAACGCCACCTGCAAAAAGCGCATCAGACAGCCCTGCCCCGCGGCGAACGCGCGCATCAGGTCGGCCTCGCGCTGGCGGACCTGGGCCAGTGCCTGCCAGCGCTGGGCGTCGAAGGTCCAGGGCTGGCCGGTCAGCGCCCAGGCCGTGCCTTCGCGCTGCACGACCTCTTCCACCGCCAGGATCTTCAGCAGGCCTTCGAGCCGCCCGCGCCGGATGGACGTGCTGTTCTCCAGCGCAAGCAGGCTCTGTGGCCCCGTGGCGAGTGCCTTGAGGATCTGGCCCACGCGTTTCTCGTCGGGTACGCCAGCCGTTGCGAAGTAGGCCCAGATGCGCTCGTCGGTCTCGGCCGGCAGCAGCACGGCGACGGCGTCGTCCAGCGCCCGGCCCGCGCGGCCGACCTGCTGGTAATAGGCCACAGGCGAGGCCGGCGAGCCGACATGGATGCAGAACGCCAGGTCGGGCTTGTCGTAGCCCATGCCCAACGCGGATGTCGCGACCACGGCCTTCAGTCGGTTGCCGCGCAGGTCGTCCTCGATTTGCTGGCGCGCGGCCGTCTCCAGCCCGCCGTGGTAGGCCGCGACTTCGAACCCGCACGAGCGCAGAAAGCCGGCCAGCCGCTCGGTGTCGGCCACCGTGAGCGCGTAGACGATGCCCGAGCCGGCGAAAGTCTCCAGCGCATCGGCCACCCAGGCATGGCGCTCCAGCGCGCCGAGCTTGGGCACCACCGCCAGGCGCAGCGACGAGCGTGCGAGCGAGCCGCGAAAGGTCAGCGTCTCTGGTCCCAGCTGGCGTGCGATGTCTTCGGTGACGCGGTGGTTGGCCGTGGCCGTGGTGGCCAGCACGGGCGTGTCGGCCTCGATGCCCAGCAGCGTCTTGGCCAGGCGCTGGTAGTCGGGCCGGAAGTCGAAGCCCCAGTCGGAGATGCAATGCGCCTCGTCGATCACCACCAGGCCGGTCGTGGCCAGCAGCGTGGGCAGGCGCCGCGCGAAACCGGGGTTGCCCAGCCGCTCGGGCGAGACCAGCAGCACGTCCAGCCGGTCGGCGGCGATGTCCTCGAAGATCGGGTCCCAGGCGTCGAGGTTGGTCGAATTGATGGTCGCGGCACGCAGCCCACCGCGTGCGGCTGCGTCGACCTGGTCGCGCATCAATGCCAGCAGCGGCGAGACGATCAGCGTGGGGCCCTTGCCCTGCGCGCGAAGTGCCGAGGTCGCCGCCCAGTAGACGGCGGACTTGCCCCAACCGGTGGCCTGCACGACCAGCACGCGGGCCCGTTCCTCGACCAGCGCGGCGACGGCCGCGGTCTGGTCTTCACGCGGTTGGGCAGCAGGCCCCGCCATCGCGGCGAGGACTTTGCGCAGGTGCGTGTCGGCCAGCCCCACGGCGCGCCTTCAGCTCATTCCCACTCGATGGTGGCCGGCGGCTTGCTGCTCACGTCGTAGGTCACGCGGTTGATGCCGCGCACCTCGTTGATGATGCGGCCCGACACCTTCTTGAGCAGCGCGTATGGCAGCTCGGCCCAGTCGGCGGTCATGAAGTCGCTCGTCTGCACGGCGCGCAACGCGACCACGTAGTCGTAGGTGCGGCCGTCGCCCATCACCCCCACGCTCTTGACCGGCAGGAACACCGTGAAGGCCTGGCTGGTCAGCTCGTACCAGGTCTTGCCAGACGCTTCGTCGCGGAAGTTGCGCAGTTCCTCGATGAAGATCGCGTCGGCGCGGCGCAGCAGGTCGGCGTATTCCTTCTTGACCTCGCCCAGGATCCGCACGCCCAGGCCGGGGCCGGGGAACGGGTGGCGGTACACCATCTCGGGCGGCAGGCCCAGGGCCACGCCCAGCTCGCGCACTTCGTCCTTGAACAGGTCGCGCAGCGGCTCCAGCAATTTGAGGCCCAGTTGCTCGGGCAGGCCGCCGACGTTGTGGTGGCTCTTGATCGTGACAGCCTTCTTGGTCTTGGCGCCGCCGGACTCGATCACGTCGGGGTAGATCGTGCCCTGGGCCAGCCACTTGGCGCCCTTGGCGCCCGAGCCGACGAGCTTGGCGGCCTCTTGCTTGAACACGGTGACGAACTCGCCGCCGATGATCTTGCGCTTGGCCTCGGGATCGCTGACGCCTGCCAGCTTGCCCAGGAACAGATCGCTGGCGTCGACGCGGATCACCTTGGCGTGCAGCTTGCCGACGAACATGTCCATGACCATGTCGCCCTCGTTCAGGCGCAGCAGGCCGTGGTCCACGAAGACGCAGGTCAGCTGGTCGCCGATGGCGCGGTGGATCAGCGCGGCGGCCACGCTGGAGTCGACGCCACCGGACAGGCCCAGGATCACCTCCTCATCGCCGACCTGCTCGCGGATCTTGTCCACGGCCTCGGCGATGTGGTCGCGCATGACCCAGTCGGGCTGGGTGTTGGCGATCTTGAGCACGAAGCGCTCGAGCAGCGCCTTGCCCTGCAGCGTATGCGTGACCTCGGGGTGGAACTGCACGCCGTAATAGCCGCGCGCCTCGTCGGCCATGCCGGCGATCGGGCAGCTCGGCGTGCTGGCCATGAGCTTGAAGCCGGGCGGCAGGGCCGTGACCTTGTCGCCGTGGCTCATCCAGACCTTGAGCATGCCGTGGCCTTCAGGGGTGCCGAAGTCCTGGATGCCTTCGAGCAATTGCGTGTGGCCGCGGGCGCGGACTTCGGCGTAGCCGAACTCGCGGTGGTCGCTCCACTCCACCGTGCCGCCCAGTTGCGCGGCCATGGTCTGCATGCCGTAGCAGATGCCCAGCACCGGCACGCCCAGATCCCAGACCGCCTGCGGTGCGCGCAGCTCCTCTTCCTCGTAGGTGCTGGCATGGCTGCCCGACAGGATGATGCCCTTGGGCGCGAACTCCCGGATGAAGGCGTCGTCCACGTCGTTCGGGTGGATCTCGCAATACACATGGGCTTCGCGCACGCGGCGTGCGATCAGCTGCGTGACCTGGGAGCCGAAGTCGAGGATGAGGATCTTGTCGTGTTGCATGGTCTGCCAAGTGAAACGGGCAGCGCGTGCTGCCCGTGTCGGTGGGTCGAAAAAAACGTCAGGCTTGCGGTGGCTGCGCGGCGGTCGACCGGGTCATTCTGCCCGGTAGTTCGGCGCTTCCTTGGTGATCTGCACGTCGTGCACGTGGCTCTCGCGGATGCCGGCCGCCGTGATCTCGACGAACTCGGCCTTCTCGCGCATCTCCTCGATGGTCGCGCAGCCGCAGTAGCCCATGCTGGCCCGCACGCCACCGGCCATCTGGAACACGATGGCGATCATCGAGCCCTTGTAGGGCACGCGGCCTTCGATGCCTTCGGGCACGAGCTTGTCGGCGTTCGGGTTGCCGGTGGTCGCTTCCTGGAAGTAGCGGTCGGCGCTGCCCTGCTGCATGGCGCCGATGCTGCCCATGCCGCGGTAGCTCTTGTAGCTGCGGCCCTGGAACAGGATCACCTCGCCGGGCGCCTCTTCGGTGCCCGCGAACATGCCGCCCATCATGACGGTGTGCGCACCGGCCGCGATGGCCTTGGAGATGTCGCCGCTGTAGCGGATGCCGCCGTCCGAGATCAGCGGCACGCCACTGCCGGCCAGGGCCGTGGCAACACTGTCGACGGCCATGATCTGCGGCACACCCACGCCGGCCACGATGCGCGTGGTGCAGATCGAGCCCGGGCCGATGCCGACCTTGACCGCGTCCGCGCCTGCCTCGACCAGCGCCAGTGCGGCCGCGCCGGTGGCGATGTTGCCGCCGACCACGTCGACCTGCGGGTAGTTCTGCTTGACCCAGCGCACGCGCTCGATCACGCCCTTGCTGTGGCCATGCGCGGTGTCGACCACGATGGCGTCGACCCCGGCCTTCACGAGGGCCTCGACGCGCTCTTCCGTGCCTTCGCCCACGCCGACCGCAGCGCCCACGCGCAGGCTGCCCGAGCCATCGCGTGCGGCGTTTGGGAAGCTGGTCTGCTTGGTGATGTCCTTCACCGTGATCAGGCCCTTGAGCTCGAACGCGTCGTTGACGACGAGCAGGCGCTCGAGCTTGTGCTTGTTCAGCAGCGCCTTGGCCTCGGCCGGCGTCGTGCCGTCCTTCACCGTGATCAGCCGCTCGCGCGGCGTCATGATCTCGCGCACGGGGATGTCGTAGCGCGTCTCGAAGCGCAAATCGCGCCCCGTCACGATGCCGATGACCTTGCCGCCCTCGAGCACCGGGAAGCCCGAGATGCCGCGCTCATCGGACAGTTGCATGACCTGCAGCACGGTGTGGTCGGGCGTGATCACGACCGGGTCGCGCAGCACGCCCGACTCATAGCGCTTGACGCGCGCCACTTCGGCGGCCTGCTGCTGCGGCGTGAGGTTCTTGTGGATGATGCCCATGCCGCCCTCCTGCGCGATGGCAATGGCCAGGCGCGCTTCGGTGACCGTGTCCATGGCGGCGGACACGAGGGGCAAATTGAGGCTGATGTTGCGGGAGAACCGCGTGGAGAGAGAGGTGTCCTTGGGGAGGACTTGGGAATACGCCGGCACCAGCAACACGTCGTCGAAGGTGAGCGCTTTTCCGAGGAGGCGCATGTGAAAGCTCCAAAAAAAAGATTGTACCCGTGCGAATTGCGTGCTGAAGTCCAGCGCTAAACTGGTCCGGATGCGAACCATCTCGACGCTGTTGCTGCTGGTGGCCGGCCTGGCGCTGGCCCTGCCGGCCGCAGCGCAATGGCAATGGCGCGACCAGAACGACAAGCTCGTGTTCAGCGACCGGCCGCCGCCCAGCGATGTGCCCGAATCGCGCATCCTGCGCCGCCCCGGCGCCCTCCGACCCGCCCCGGCCGCAGCCGCCGCGTCGGTGGCGCCACCGCCGGCCGCTGCCGTGCCCAGGCTCGCGGGCAAGGACAAGGAGCTCGAAGAGCGGCGCCAGCAGGCCGAGGCGCAGGAAGAGGCGAAGAAGGCCGCGCAACTGCAGGCGCAGGCCAGGGCACGCGCCGACAACTGCGCGCGTGCGCGCCAGGCCAAGACGACCTACGACTCCGGTGTGCGCCTCGCGCGCACTGACGCCAACGGCGAGCGCGAATTCATCGACGACGCAACCCGCGCGGCGGAGAGCCGCCGGCTGCAGTCCATCATCGCCAGCGACTGCAGCTGAGCCGCTAGTAGCCGGCCTTGGCGCCGGGCCGTTTCTTCGCGAACAGCCCCGTCGCGCGTGCGCCCTGCCGCGCAAAGCGCTCGCGCCGGGCAACCTTGGGATCGACCAGCAAGGGGCGGTACAGCTCGACGCGGTCGCCATCGCGCAACGCCTGCGCCGGCCCCGCGGTGCGGCCCCAGATGCCGGTGGGCATGCGGGCCAGCTCCAGCCCCGCGAACAGGGGCAGCGCTTGACAGGCCTGCAGCGCATCGGCCACGCACGCGCCTGGGGCGAGCTGCAAGCTCACTTCGTGGACTTGCCGCGGCCCCGCCGCCACGGCGACGACGACCTGCAAGCCGGTGGCCATCAGCCGTACACCTGTTCGGCGCGCTTGACGAAGGCGTCGACCATGCTGCCGGCGATGCGGTCGAACACCGGGCCCACCACAGCGGCCAAGGCGATGCTGGAAAAGCCGTAGCGCAGTTCCAGGCCGACCTTGCAGGCCTGCTGGCTGCCGTCGCCCACGGGCGCGAAAGTCCAGTCGCCCTCCAGCTGCGAGAACGGCCCCTTGACCAACCGCATGCCGACCTGGCGGTTCTCCACGTGCGTGTTGCGGGTCGTGAAACTCTGGTGGATGCCGGCGAACGCGATGCCGATTTCGGCTGTCATGCCCTGCGCATCCTGCTCGAGCACGGCTGCGCGGTCGCACCACGGCAGGAACTTCGGGTACTGGTCGACCTGGGTCACCAGGGCGAACATCTGCTCGGGGCTGTACCAGATGAGGACGGACTTCTGAACGGTTTTCATAGAATCGAAAGCTCGCCAAATTGTAGACACGCCTTGCAGACCGGCGCCGCATCCCCATCTGGACCCTCCATGGCCAAGAAACCCGACGCCTCTTCACGCATCGCCGACAACAAGAAGGCGGCCTTCAACTACTTCTTCGAGGAGCGGTTCGAGGCCGGCATGGTGCTGGAAGGCTGGGAGGTCAAGGCCCTGCGCGAAGGCAAGGTCCAGCTCACCGACGGCTATGTGATCGTGCGCGATGGCGAGCTCTTCGTCGTCGGCTGCCAGATCAACCCGCTCAAGTCCGCGTCCACGCACGTGAACCCAGACGCCATCCGCACCAAGAAGCTGCTGCTGCACAAGGAGCAGATCAAGCGGCTGACCGGCAAGGTCGAGCAAAAGGGCTACACCCTGGTGCCACTGAACCTGCATTGGAAGGACGGCAAAGTCAAGTGCGAGATCGCGCTGGCCAAGGGCAAGGCCGAGCACGACAAGCGCGACACCATCAAGGACCGTGAAGGCAAGCGCGAGGTCGAGCGCGCGATGAAGTCGCGCAACCGCTGACTCACAGCCCCCCGACCACCGACGGCGAGAAATCCACGGCGTTGCTGGGCTTGCGGCCCTCGGTCCAGGCCAGCAGCATCTCGGCCGGCATGGGGCGGGCGAAGAAGTAGCCCTGCAGTTCGTCGCAGCCCATCTCCAGCAGGATGTCGCTCTGGCCGGCGGTTTCCACGCCCTCGGCCACCACGCGCAGGCCCAGCGCATGCGAGAGCCGCACCACGGCATCGACCACGGCACGCGCATCGTTGCTGCTCTCCAGGTCCTGCACGAAGCTGCGGTCGATCTTGAGCTGGCGCGCCGGCAGCTGGCGCAGGTAGCTCAGGCTGGAATACCCGGTGCCGAAATCGTCGATCGACAGGAACACGCCGATGCGCGCCAGGTCCTCGAAGGCACGCTGGGTGGCCTTGATGTCCTCCATGGCCACGGACTCGGTGATCTCGCACAGCAGGTGCGCGGGCGGCACGAAGTTGCGGCGCAATGCCTGCTCGATGCGGCTGACCAGGTCGGGCTCGCGTAGCTGGTGCACGGACAGGTTGATCGAGACCCGCATGCGCACGCCCGCATCGGCCCAGGCCTGCATCTGCCGGCAGGCCTCGTCGATGACCCAGGCGCCCAGCTTGTTGATCAGGCCGAAGCGCTCGGCCATGGGGATGAACACGTCCGGCGGCACCATGCCGTGCTCCGGGTGCTGCCAGCGCAGCAAGGCCTCCACGCCGTGGATCTGGCCGCGCAGGCCGTCGATCTTGGGCTGGTAGTGCAGCGCCAGCTGGCCGCGTTCGATCGCCATGCGCAGATCGCTCTGCAGGCCGAGCTGCTCGCCGGCCCGGTGGTCCATGTGCGACTCGAACAGCGCATAGCTGTTGCCGCCGTTGCGCTTGGCTGCGTACATGGCGGCGTCGGCGTTGGCCACCAGCTTCTCGCGCTGGCCCTGGTCCGGCCAGACGACGATGCCGATCGAGCACGCGATCTGCACTTGCCGCTCGGCGATGTCGAACGGCCGGCCCAGCGCTTCGACGATGCGGTTGGCCAGCGTCATGCAGTCGGCCACGTTGCCCGCGTCCTCCACCAGCATCAGGAATTCGTCACCGCCCACGCGCGCCACGGTGTCGCTCTCGCGCGCCATGCCCTGCAGCCGGGCCGCGGCCTCCTTGAGCACCTGGTCGCCGGCCGCGTGGCCGAACGAGTCGTTCACGGGCTTGAAGCCGTCCAGGTCGACGAACAGCACGCCGATCTTCTCGGTCCTGCGGCTGGAGATACGGTCCGCCGTGCGCTCACTGCGCGACAGTGCGTGTGCCAGCCGGTCCTCGAACAGCAGGCGGTTCGGCAGGCCCGTCAGGGGGTCGCTGAACGCGCGGCGGTGCAGCTCGTCGTTGGCCGACTGCAGTTGCGCGTTGGCCTGCTGCAGTGAGGAATTGAGCGTGCCGGTCCTGGCCTGCATGCGGCTGTCCAGCGTGGCGATGACCAGCGTGAGGCTCAGCATCAGCAGGCAGGCGGCCGCCACGGCCACCGCCAGCGCCGGCCCGCCCAGCGCGTCGGCGCTCAGGCAGACCGCGCCCTCGGGAAAGCCGGCACCGGCCATGCCCGTGTAGTGCATGCCCGAGATCGCCAGACCCATGGCGCCGGCGGCCAGCAGCTGATAGAGCATCCTTCGCACGCCGTTGAACGCGCGCAGCCAGAAGAACAGGCCCAGTGCGACACCGGATGCGACCACGGCGATGACGGCAGACGCCACGACCCAGCCCATGTTCCAGACGATGCCCGGCGCCATGTCCAGCGCAGCCATGCCGGTGTAGTGCATGGCACAGATGCCCAGGCCCATCACGCTGGCGCCGGCCACGACGCGACCCCAGGTCAGCGCACCCAGGCTGGCGATGCCCAGCGCGATGCCCGAGGTGGCTACAGCCGCGAGCCAGGACGCCAGCGTGAGCCCGTAGCCATAGCCGAGCACGATCGGCACCGAGAACGCAAGCATCCCCACGAAGTGCATCGCCCAGATGCCCGTCCCCATCACGATGGAGCCGCCCGCCCACCACAGCGCGGCTGCGGTGCGCTCGGGGCGGCGCACGCGCCGTGCCAGGTCCAGCGTCACATAGGAAGCGAAGGACGCAATCACGACCGACGCCATCACGCCGAGCAGGTTGTACGAGGTGGGAAGAAAAGTCATCGCGAATGTCCACGGACGATCTCGGCATGCGGCGCACGCCATCGAGGCTCTGGATGATTATTGCCAATAACGAACTTCTTATCGCCCACATTCGGCACAAAAGTCAAGCAGCTGAGGCCCAAACACGCTGCGCCGCCGGACGTGTCGCGCCCGCCCCCGCGTCAGCGGCCCGCCCATAATCGGCCGCCATGTCGACCCCTGCCCGCCCGCCCGCGCCTGCCGGCGCCATCACCGATGTCCTCGGCATCGCCGTTGGCCATTTCACCGACACGCGCCGGCCCACGGGCTGCAGCGTGGTCCTCGCGCGCGGCGGCGCGGTGGGCGGCGTGGACGTGCGCGGCGGCGCGCCGGGCACGCGCGAGACCGATCTGCTGGCGCCAGCCAACCTCGTCGAGCGCGTGCACGCCGTGCTGCTGGCTGGCGGCAGCGCGTTCGGGCTGGCCGCCGCAGACGGCGCGATGCGCTGGCTGGAGGAGCAAGGCATCGGCCTGGACGTGGGCTTTGCCACCATCCCGATCGTGCCTGCCGCCGTGCTGTTCGACCTGCCGGTCGGCGATGCGCGCATCCGCCCCGACGCCGCCGCGGGCTACGCAGCCTGCGCCGCCGCGACCACCCAGGCCCTGTCGCAGGGCAATGTCGGCGCCGGTGCGGGCGCCATGGTCGGCAAAGTGTTCGGCGCTGCGCGGGCCATGAAGGGCGGCATCGGCACGGCCTCCGTCCGTGTGAACGGCGTGACGGTCGGCGCGCTCGTTGCCTGCAATGCCTTGGGTGACGTGGTCGATCCCGACACCGGCCAGCCCGTCGCCGGCGCCCGCAGCCCTGACGGCGCCCATTTGTGGGGCACGCGGCGCGCCTTGCTGGCGGGCGACATTCCGCGCCCGCTGCTGGCCGGCACCAACACCACGCTGGCGGTGATCGCGACCGACGCCGCCTTGACCAAGGTGCAGGCGAGCCGCCTGGCGCAGGCCGGGCACGATGGCCTGGCGCGCACGATCAACCCGGTCCACACCATGTCCGACGGCGACACCGTCTTCGCGCTGGCCACGGGCCTGGCCCAGGCGCCCTCGCCCGGCATGATGGTGCTGGCCACGATGGCAGCCGAGGCCACGGCACGCGCCGTGCTCCAGGCCGTCTGGGCCGCCGAAAGCCTAAGCGCAGGCGCGCTGCGGCTGCCGTCGGCACGCGAAATGGCGTCCAGGGGCTGACGCTGGTGCCGCGGCTGATCAAGCTCCTGTTGCTGGGCCTGCGCGACCTGCTCGCCTCGGCAGGCCCGGTGGTGCTGCTGGCCATCGGCGTGCTGGCCGCGGCCTACTGGTATCTGGAGCCGCAACCACCGCGCAGCGTGACCCTGGCCACGGGGCCGGCAGGCAGTGCCTATGCGGAGTTCGGCAGGCGCTATGCCGAGGCGCTGCGCGCCAACGGCATCACGGTCGTGCTGAAGGCCACCGACGGCTCCGTGGACAACCTGGCGCTGCTGCGCCGCGGCGAGGCCGACGTCGCCTTCGTTCGCGGCGGCAGCGCCGACCCGGTGGCCGACGAAGAGGCCGGCCTGGTCTCGCTGGGTGCGCTGTTTTACGAGCCGCTGTGGATCTTCTACCGCCAAGACGCCGTGCGCCGCAGCGCCGCGCAGCGCAAGGGCGCCTTCGATGCGCTGGCCGACCTGCGGCCGCTGCGCGTGAACGTGGACAGCGCCGGCAGCGGCGTGCCCGACATCATGGCGCGCATGCTGCGGGCCAACCGGCTGGACCCGGCCGCGCTGCAGCTCTCCAACCTGGCGCAGAGCCCCGCGACCGAAGCGCTGCAGGCCGGCCTGCTCGACGCGGTGGTGCTGGCCTCGGCCCCTGAATCGCCGCTGGTGCAGCGACTGCTGCGCACGCCCGGCATCGGCCTGCTGGACTTGCGCCAGAGCGACGCCTACACGCGCATCTTCCCGTTCTTCTCGGCCGTGAGCCTGCCGCGCGGGATCGTCGACCTGCGCGCCGATGTGCCGGCCGACGACGTGGCCATGGTCGCGACCACGACCTCGCTGCTGTCACGCGGCGACACCCACCCAGCCCTGCGCCAGCTGTTCGCACAGGCCGCGCAGACCATCCACGGCGGTGCAGGCTGGTTCAACCGCGCGCGCGACTTCCCGAACACGCGCACCAGCGAGTTGCCGGTCAGCGCCGAGGGCGACCGCGCCATCAACGGCACGCCGCCGTTCTGGCAGCGCTACATGCCGTTCTGGGCCAGCAACCTGATCGAGCGCATGTGGCTGGTGCTGGGCGGCCTCGTGGTGCTGCTGCTGCCGCTGTCGCGCATCGTGCCGCCGCTCTACACCTTCCGCGTGCGCTCGCGCGTGTTCCGCTGGTATGGCCGGCTGCGCGAGATCGAGGCCCGGCTGGACGCAGGCGACGCCGACGTGGCGCCGCTGCTGGAGGAGCTCAACGAACTCGACCGCGTTGTCAACAAGGTGGCCGTGCCGCTGTCGTACGCGGACGAACTCTATGCGCTGCGCAACAACATCCATGCGACGCGCAAGCGGTTGCAGGCGCACGGCGCACCTGCCACCACGGCCCCCGCAAAGTAAAAAGCCCGTCGCGCAGGACGGGCTCGTTTTGGGGGCTGGCGGGCCTACTTCAGTGCCTTGAAGCGCACGCGCTTGGGCTTGGCGCCTTCTTCGCCCAGGCGGCGCTTCTTGTCGGCCTCGTATTCCTGGTAGTTGCCGTCGAAGAACACCCATTGCGAGTCGCCCTCGGCGGCCAGGATGTGGGTGGCGATGCGGTCCAGGAACCAGCGGTCGTGGCTGATGACCAGCACGGTGCCCGCGTATTCCAGCAGCGCGTCTTCGAGCGCGCGCAGGGTTTCCACGTCCAGGTCGTTCGACGGTTCGTCGAGCATCAGCACGTTGCCGCCCTGGATCAGCGTCTTGGCCAGGTGCAGCCGGCCACGCTCGCCGCCGGACAGGTTGCCGACCTTCTTCTGCTGGTCCTGGCCGTTGAAGTTGAAGCGGCCCGCATACGCGCGGCTGGCCATCTGGAACTTGCCGACGTTGATGATGTCCAGGCCGTTCGAAATGTCCTCCCAGACGGTTTTGTCGTTGGCCAGCTCGTCGCGGTGCTGGTCGACGAAGGCCATCTTCACGGTCTGGCCGACGATGACCTCGCCGCTGTCGGGCTTCTCCCGGCCGGCGATCAGCTTGAACAGCGTGGACTTGCCGGCGCCGTTGGGGCCGATGATGCCGACGATGGCGCCAGCCGGCACGTTGAAGCTGAGCTTGTCGATCAGCAGGCGGTCACCGAAGCTCTTGCTGACGTCCTTGAACTCGAAGACCTGGTTGCCCAGGCGCTCGGCCACGGGGATGAAGATCTCGTTGGTCTCGTTGCGCTTCTGGTAGTCGACGTCGGACAGCTCCTCGAAGCGCGCCAGCCGTGCCTTGCTCTTGGCTTGGCGCGCCTTGGGGTTCTGGCGCGACCATTCCAGTTCCTTCTTCAGGGCCTTGGCGTGGGCTTCTTCGCTCTTTTGCTCCTGCGCCAGGCGCTCGCCCTTTTGCTCCAGCCAGGTGCTGTAGTTGCCCTTCCATGGAATGCCGCGGCCGCGGTCCAGCTCCAGGATCCACTCGGCCGCGTTGTCCAGGAAGTAGCGGTCGTGTGTGATGGCCACCACGGTACCGGAAAAGCGCTGCAGGAACACTTCCAGCCACTCGACGGACTCGGCGTCCAGGTGGTTGGTCGGCTCGTCGAGCAGCAGCATGTCGGGCTTGGACAGCAGCAGTTTGCACAGCGCGACGCGGCGCTTCTCGCCGCCGGACAAGAGGCCGATCTTGGCGTCCCATGGCGGCAGGCGCAGCGCGTCGGCGGCGATCTCGATCTGGTGTTCCGAGTCGGTGCCGGCCGCCGCGATCACGGCTTCGAGCTGGCCCTGCTCGGCAGCCAGCGCGTCGAAGTCGGCGTCTTCTTCGGCGTAGGCGGCGTAGATTTCCTCGAGCCGGGCCTTGGCCGTGTTGACCTCGCCCATGGCCTCGTCGATGGCCTCGCGCACCGTGTGCTCGGGGTTCAACTTGGGCTCCTGCTCCAGGTAACCGATCGACAGGCCGGCCATGGGAATGGCCTCACCCTCGATCTCCTTGTCGACGCCGGCCATGATCTTGAGCAGCGACGACTTGCCCGAGCCGTTCAGGCCGAGCACGCCGATCTTGGCGCCCGGGAAGAAGCTGAGCGAGATGTCCTTCAAGATCTGCCGCTTGGGCGGCACGGTCTTGGAGACGCGGTTCATGGTGTAGACGTACTGGGCCATGCAGATGGATCCTGTGCAAAGTTTGCTGCCAGGCGATGCCCGGCAAATCACGAAACGGAGAAAAACGCGACCGGAGAACCCGGCGGTGCGAGGGATTATCCCCTGCGTGCGACAATGCGCCCTGTCGTAGGCCTCCAGCCGGCCTCGACGCCAGCACTTCGCTGGGGGCCTGCACACACCACCGGTGTCGTGACGGGTCTCACTCCTCAAGCAATGTCTGCCTAAGACTGGTGCGATGGAACCCCATCGCTACAGGCCGATCTCCTAGCGCCCGGACGGGCGCCTCACTGTAGTTCATGAAATTCGAAGAACTGAACCTGGCTCCGGCCATCCTCAAGGCCGTGCACGAGCAAGGCTATGAAACCCCGACCGCGATCCAGGCCCAGGCCATCCCGGTTGTCCTGGAAGGCCGAGACCTGCTCGGCGGTGCCCAGACCGGCACCGGCAAGACCGCCGCTTTCGTGCTGCCCATGCTGCAGCGCCTCTCCCAATCCGAAGCCCCGCGCAACAAGTTCAACGGCAAGGGCATCCGCGCCCTGGTGCTGACGCCCACGCGCGAGCTCGCCGCCCAGGTCGAGGAATCCGTCCAGACCTACGGCAAGTACCTGGAGCTCACCTCCACCGTCGTGTTCGGCGGTGTCGGCATGAACCCGCAGATCAGCAAGGTCAAGCAGGGCGTGGACATCCTGGTGGCGACCCCCGGCCGCCTGCTGGACCTGCTGCAGCAAGGCGTGCTGGACCTGGGCCAGGTGCAGGTGCTGGTGCTCGACGAAGCCGACCGCATGCTGGACATGGGCTTCATCCACGACGTGAAGAAGGTGCTGGCCGCCGTGCCCAAGGCCAAGCAGAGCCTGCTGTTCTCGGCCACCTTCAGCGACGAGATCCGCGACCTGGCCGCCACGCTGCTGCGCGACCCGCAATCGATCCAGGTCACGCCGCGCAACACCACGGTGCAGCGCATCACGCAGGTGATCCACCCGGTGGGCCGCGCCAAGAAGAAGGCGCTGCTGCTGCACATCATCAACCAGCACAACTGGAGCCAGGTGCTGGTGTTCACGCGTACCAAGTTCGGCGCCAACCACGTCGCCGAGTTCCTGTCCAAGAACGGCGTGACGGCCATGGCCTTGCACGGCAACAAGAGCCAGGGCGCGCGCACGCAGGCGTTGTCCGGCTTCAAGACCGGTGAGGTCCGCGCCCTGGTGGCGACCGACATCGCCGCGCGCGGCATCGACATCGACGAGCTGCCGCACGTCGTGAACTACGAGATCCCGAATATCAGCGAAGACTACGTGCACCGCATCGGCCGCACGGGCCGCGCCGGTGCCAGCGGCGAAGCCGTGAACCTGGTGTGCATGGACGAGGAAGGCTTCATGCAGGACATCGAGGACTTCACCAAGCAGCGCATCCCGGTGCAGATCGTCGAAGGCTTCGGCCCGGACGCGGGCGAGAAGGCCGAGCCCATCGCCATGGGCCGCCAGACCCTGTGGGGCGGTGCCGGCAAGCCGCCGAGCCGCGAAGTCATGCAGGCCGCAGCCAAGGCTGCGCGCGGCGAGATGATGCAGCGCATGCGCGACAGCAAGGGTGAGTCCGGCGGCGGCGGTGGCCGCAGCGCCGGCCCGCGCGGGGGCAACGGTGGTGGCGGCCAGCCGCGCCACCAGCCGGCACGCCCGGCCAATGGCAACGGCCCGCGCCATGGCGGCGGCGGTGGTGGTGGCGGACATGGCCACACGCATGGCCAGCCCGACCCGATGCGCACGTCCACGCTGGGCGGTCGCAGCAAGCCCGCGCCGCGTGGCACCGGCGGCGGCGGTGGTGCAGGCGGCCAGCCCGACCCGATGCGCACGAGCGTGGACAGCATGTCCGCCGGCCGTGGCCGCGGCGGCTTCGGCGGCGGTGGTGGCGGGCGCGGCGGCTACGGTGGTGGCGGCGGCGGCGGTGGTGGCTACGGCGGCGGCGGTGGCCGCGGCGGCCAGGGCTCGCGCGGCGGCTACGGCCGCTGAGCCTGATCTTCGTGCGGGCTCAGTCCCGCACGAACAGCGTGCGCAAGGGCTGGTCGCCTACCTGGCGACTCCAATGTCCGTGCACGCTGGCGTCGAAAGTGGCGCCTTGCGGCAGCACGTCGGCCGAGTAGAAATGCTCACCCGGGCCGAATACACGTGAACTGCCGTCCTGCAGGCCGATTTCCATCTGGCCGGTCAGGATCACCACCCACTGCGGCGTCACCGTGACATGGAACTGGCTGCGAAAACCCACCGGGCTTTCGCGCAGCTGGTAGCCCCCGCTCGGGCGCAGCGCCGACAGCATGGACTGGGCCGTGCCCTGGTCCAGCGGCACCTCTTCATCCTTGAAGCGGGCGCGGCCGTCGGCGTCGGTGAACAAAATGGTGGTGCGCAAAGTCGTCATGTCGTGTCCTGCGTTGCATCGAGGCGGCGAGTATCGCGTGCGCTGCGCAGGCCACATGCCGCCCGGCGCCCTGCTTGGCCATCAGCCGGCGACCAGCGCGAGCGGGCGCTCCTGCAGCAGCGTCTCCAGCGCATCGGCCAGCAGCGGCCGGCTGAAGTAGTAGCCCTGGAATGCATGGCAGCCCTGGCTGGCCAGGAAGTCGCGCTGCTCGGCCGTCTCCACGCCCTCGGCGATCACCCCCAGCCCCAGGCTTTGCGCCAGCGCGATCACGGTGCGCGCAATGGCCGCGTCGTTGGCGTCGACCAGCACGTCGCGCACGAACGATTGGTCGATCTTGAGCTGGTCCAGCGGCAGCTTCTTGAGGTAGCTCAGCGACGAATAGCCTGTGCCGAAGTCATCCAGCGCGAAGCGCACACCCAGCGAGCGCAGCGCATCCATCTTGGACACGGTGGCCTGCATGTCGTCCACCAGCACGCTTTCGGTCAGCTCCAGCTTCAGGCGCTCGGGGTTGGCCCCGCTGTGCTCCAGCACCGTGCGCACCTGCCGCACGAAGTCGGCATGGCGGAACTGGCGCGCGCTGACGTTGACCGCCATCGTGAGGTCGCCCATGCCGGGCCGGTCGCGCCACGACGCCAGCTGCCTGCAGGCGATCTCCAGCACGCGCTGGCCCAGCAGCAGGATCATGCCGGTCTCTTCGGCCAGCGGGATGAAGTCGGCCGGTGACACCAGGCCGCGCAAGGGGTTGCGCCAGCGCACCAGGGCCTCGACGCCGGTGATGCGGCTCGCATCGTCCACCTGCGGCTGGTATTGCAGGAAGAATTCGCGCTGCACGAAGGCCTGGCGCAAATCGCCTTCCAATGCAGCGCGCGCGGTCACGGCCGCCTGCAGGCCGGGGTCGAAGAACCGCAGCGTGTGGCGCCCTGCGTTCTTGGCCTGGTACATGGCGATGTCGGCCTGCTTGAGCAGCTCGCCCACGCTCTCGGTGTCGGGCCCGAAGCGCGCCACGCCCATGCTGGCCGTGCTCTGGTGCTCGTAGCCGTCCAGCCGATAGGGCTGTGCAAGCGTGGCCAGAATCTTCTCGCCCACGTTGCGCGCCTGCACGGCGACTTCGGCCGTCACCGCACTGAGCTCTTCGAGCACGATCACGAACTCGTCGCCGCCCAGCCGCGCCACGGTGTCGACCTCACGCACGCAGGACACCAACCGCATCGCCACCTGCTGCAGCAGCATGTCGCCTTTGTCGTGGCCCAACGTGTCGTTCAGCGTCTTGAAGTTGTCCAGATCCATGCACAGCAGCGCGCCGCCAGTGCCGTGGCGCACGCAGGTGGACAGGGCCTTGTGCAGGCGGTCCTGCAGCAGCTGGCGGTTCGGCAGGCTGGTCAGGCCATCGTAGAACGCCAGCTTCTGGATCTTGGCCTCGGCCGCCTTGCGCTGCGTGATGTCGGTGTCGATCATGAGCACGGACTGCGGCGCGCCCTGGTCGTCGCGCACCAGCGTCCAGCGCGCCTCGACCAGCACCGCACTGCCCTGCTTGCGCCGGCGCGAGACTTCGCCGTTCCATTCACCGCTGGCCAGCAACTGGTCGTGCGCATGGCCGGCCGCGGCCTCGTCGTCGTACAGCAGCGCGGCCACGGTTTGCCCGATCGCCTCGGCCGCGGTCCAGCCGTACAGGCGCTCGGCGCTCTTGTTCCAGTACAGCACGCGGTCGCCGATGTCGCTGACCACGATGGCGTCGCGTGCCTTGTCCAGCAGCGAGGCCTGGTGCCGGCTGTGTTCGTCGGCCTGGCGCCGGTCCAGTTCGGCGGCCACGCGCACAGCGAAGATGCGCAGCGTGGGCGCCACGAACTCGCGGTGGCGCAGGGGCTTGGCAAATGCCACGAGCACCAGGCCGACCACGCGCCCGGCCGCGTCCAGCAGGCTGTGGCCCGCGTAGGCCTGCGCATCGATGCCGGCCAGCAGCGGATACGGCGCGAGCGCCTCGGCCACACCCTGCTCCACGATCCAGTCGCCCCGGCCCAGCAGCGTGAGCAGCTGCGTGCCGTGCAGCGGCGCATCGAAGTTGCGCCGCACCTTGCCCTGCACGACCACGCCCATGGTGCGCGCCACACCGGGCGCGTCGGGCCGCAGCGTGGCAATGAAGCCGGCCTGGGCGCCCAGCGCGTCGGCCATGTTGTGCGCCAGCTGCTCGAAGAACTCGGTGCCGGTGCTGGCCGAGACGGCGGCGGCGACCTTGAGCATGGACAGTTGGATGCGCTGCTGCATCTCCTGCGTGCGGCGTTGCCGTTCGCGCGCGCGCAGGTTCACGAGGCCGAAGGCCAGGTCGCCGGCCAGCGCGCGCAGCAGGTCGACCTCGTCCTGGCTCAGTGAGGCCACCTCGGCCCGGTACAGGTAGAACAGCCCGAAGGTGTGGTCGCCCTCGCGCAAAGGCAGGCAGACCATGCTGCGAAAGCCATGCGCCAGGGCGTGCGGGTACCAGGACTGGCACAGCGGGTCTTGCTCCACGTCCTCGATGATCACGAGCTCGCCGCTGCGGATCGTGCGGCCCACGGGGCCGTGGCCCTGCGGGTCGTCGGCCGACCAGGTCAGCGGGAAGCTGCCGACGTAACCGCCACTGTCGCCCACGGATGCCACGGGCTCCACGCTGCGACCTGCGTCATCGCGCGCAAAGCCGACCCAGGCCATGGTGTAGCCGCCGATGTCCACCGTGATGCGGCACAGCTCGCCCAGCAGGGCCTGCTCCGAGGTTGCCCGGACCAGGCTCTCATTGCAGGCCGCGAGCATGCGCTGGGCCCGGCTCACGCGCGCCAGTTCGCTTTCGGCCCGCACGCGCTGGGTGACGTCGCTGCAGCGCAGTAGGCGCGCCACCCCGCTGCCGATCTCGATGTTCGCGCCGGAGATCTCGACGTCGAACTCCTCGCCGTTCTTGCGGCGGTGGCGCAGCCGCATGTCGAGGAACCTGGCGCCGGGCTGCTGCGTGCGCCCGCGGGTTTCATCGACGGCCAGCAGATCGGGCATCGCCATGGCC
This sequence comes from Pseudorhodoferax sp. Leaf267, assembly GCF_001422405.1. GTDB lineage: Bacteria > Pseudomonadota > Gammaproteobacteria > Burkholderiales > Burkholderiaceae_C > Pseudorhodoferax. Next base: position 23,414 of record NZ_LMMV01000021.1, on the reverse strand, counting down.
AGCAGTTCCGGTTCTTCGTAGCCGTACTGCTCGGTGGCCGCGACGTTGGACGCCAGGATGCGCAGCGTGCCGGGCTCGGCCACGAACATGGGCTGCGGGTCGCGCTCGAACAGCATGCGGTACTGCGCCTCGGAGGCGCGCAGCTGCGCACTCATGCGGTGCCGGTCGATGGTGACGCCCAGCGACTCCCCCAGGATGCGCAGGTTGCCCACATCGCGGTCGTAGAAGGCGTTGGGCCGCGTGTAGACCGCCACCAGCACACCCAACAGCTTGTCGCCCGAGCGCAGCGGCGCCGTGATCAGCGAGCGCACGCCGGCCCTGCGCGCCATGTGGCGGTCGACGCGCTCGTCCTGTTCCGTGTCGTCGCACAGCATGACCTGGCGCGCGGCCATGGCCTTGCCCGACAGGCTAATCTCGCGGTTGGAGCGCACACCGACCAGAGCCTGCATGCGCCCGCTGCCGGCGCGCACGATCAGGGCGCCATCGTCTTCCAGCAGCTCCAGCGAGCAGCCGTCTGCACCGACCAGTTCCTGCATGGGCTGCACGACGCGCGCGATCAGCGTGGGCAGGTCGATCTCCAGGGAGGCCATGTCCTTCTGCAGCCGCGCGATGCGGCCCTGGTCCTCGACGTTGCGCCTGGCTTCCTGCTGGGCTCGCGTGTGGGCCGTGAGGTCGACGCGGCCCGCCATTTGCCGGAACCGCAGCTCGCTGGCCGCCACCGCGCTGCGCAGGGCCGCCGAGTCTGCCTGCGGGCCCAGGGCCTGCAGCAGGGGCGCCACGAGCCAGTCGAATTCCGGATCCGGTGGGGCATCCGGATCGCCCGGAATGCTGTCGGAGGGAATGTCTGGCTGGTTTTTCTTCACGGAAGGCGATGCTGACACAGGCCTGCTCCCGGTTCGACTGCGGCAGGACCGTGTGTCGGACCGTTGAGGCCGTCCGGCGCCCCTGGAGAGTGCAGGCCACGAGGCCTGCGCTGCGTGGCTCAGGCCGGCACGGCCTGCGTGCGCGCCAGCCGCGCCTCGCGTATCGGCAGGTGCACGAGCGCTGCGCCCACGGCCAGTGCGACGTCGATCGTCCACATCAGGTCGTAGCTGCCCGTGGCTTCGAAGACCTGGCCGCCCAGCCACGCGCCCATGAAGCCGCCGATCTGGTGCGCCAGCATCAGCATGCCGAACAGCATGGCCATGTTGCCGACGCCGAAGAACTTGGCCACCAGCCCGGCCGTTGGTGCCACGGTCGACAGGAACGTGAGCCCCATGACGGCGGAGAACAACAGCATCGCCGTGCCGGTCTTGGGTGCGATCAGGAACAGCACGATGGCCAGCGCCCGCGTCGCATACACCAGCGACAGCAGCGACTTCATGCGCCAGCGGCCGATGGCCCAGCCCATCCCCACACTGCCCACGATGTTGAACAGGCCGATCATGGCCAGGGACCAGGCACCGAACTGCACCGGCAGGCCGCACGAGGCCACCACGCCCGGCAAGTGCGTGGCCAGGAACGCGACGTGAAACCCGCAGACGGCGAAGCCGGCGGCCAGCATGCGGTAGCTGGGGTCGGCGAAGGCCTGGCGCAACGCGGCCTTGTTGCTCAGCGGCTTGGCGGCTGTCGCAGCGCCGGGTGCGGACGCCGCGCTGCCGCCCAAGGCCAGGACGGCCGGCAAGGCCAGCAGCACGGCCAGGCCCAGCGCCTGCATGGCATTGGCCCAGCCCAGGCCGACGGTCAGCGCCCCTGCCACAGGCGCCATCACGAACTGGCCGAACGAGCCGCCCGCGTTCACGATGCCGGTGGCCAGCCCGCGCTGGGCCGGCGCCGTCATGCGCGTGACGGCCGCCATCAGCACGGCCGGCCCGGCCATCCCGGCGCCGCCTGCCGCCAGCACGCCGATGGCGAAGATCAGGCCGGCGGTGCTGGTCATCCAAGGCGTGATGAACGTGCCCAGGGCTACCAGCACGATGCCGGCGACCAGCACGCGGCCCGTGCCCACCTTGTCGGCAATCGCGCCGGCGAACGGCTGCGTGAGGCCCCACCAGAGCTGGCCGAACGCGAAGGCCAGGCTGATGCTGGACAGCCCCAGGCCGGTCGATGTGTTCAACGGCCCGAGAAACAGGCCCATGGTCTGACGCGTGCCCATGGTCAGCGCGAAGGTGCCGGCCGCGGCCAGCAGGATCAGCCACAGTGCGCGCCGGGCGCCGGCAGGGTTCTCAGAGTGCATCGGTTTCCTCCTCCATCGGGACGGGCGCCAGCAGCGCCAACGACTCCTGGATCAATGCGTGCAAGGCCACGACGCGCTCCACGCCCAGCACGCCGTTGAGCGCCAGCTGGGCGGTCTTCCACCTGCGTTTGGCCTCGTGGCGCCTGGCCAGGCCGGCCTCGGTGATGGCGACCAGCCGGCTGCGCCCGTCGGCACCCGGCCCCAGCTCCAGCAGGCCCGACGCGACCAGCGGCTTGAGGTTGCGCGTGAGCGTGGAAGCCTGCAGGCCCAGCGTGCGGGCCAGCGCACCGGGCTGCACCGGGCCGAGCTTTTCCACAGCCGTCAGCAGCGAGAACTGGGTGGTCTTCAGGCCGGCCTTGCCGAGCTCGGCGTCGTAGAGCTGCGCCACCCTGCGCATCAGCTGGCGCAGTTGCAGGTTGGTACAGCCCTGGGGCTCAGCGCTGTTGCGGGCGGCTTTGGTCATGGCATATGATTGTAGATGCAACCATTGCAGTTGCAATCAAAAAAAGGGATCGACATGGATGCAGAAGCAACCCGGGAGCGTTGGACGCGCGAGGCGCAGGCTGTGGTGGCGCGCATGCGCGCAGGCGGCGGTGCCGCGGGCCTGGCGCGGCCGGAACAGGTGATGGGCAAGACCGGCCTGGAGGTGATGCAGGCCATGCTGGCCGGCGAACTGCCCTACCCCCACATCGCCGACACGCTGGACTTCGCGCTGGTCGAGGTCGGCCCTGGCACCGCCATCTTCCAGGGCACGCCGCAGCTCAAGCACTACAACCCGCTGGGCACGGTGCATGGCGGCTGGTACGCCACGCTGCTGGACTCGGCCCTGGGCTGCGCCGTGCACACCACCATGCCGGCCGGGCGCGGCTACACCACGGCCGAGCTCGGCGTGAACATCGTGCGCGCAGCCAACACCAGGACCGGCCCGCTGCGCGCCATCGGCAAGGTGATCCACAGCGGCCGCCAGATGGCCACGGCCGAGGCCCGCATCGTGGGGCCGGACGACAAGCTGTACGCGCACGCCACGACCACGTGCCTCGTGTTCGAACAGCGCTGACGGCACAATCGGCCGCATGCGACTCCTCCACACGATGCTGCGCGTTGGCAATCTCCAGCGCTCGATTGACTTCTACACCCAGGTCCTCGGCATGAAGCTGCTGCGCACCTCGGAGAACCCCGAGTACAAGTACTCGCTCGCCTTCGTGGGCTATGGCAACAACCCCGACCATGCCGAGATCGAGCTGACCTACAACCACGGCGTGGACAGCTACGAGATGGGCACGGCCTACGGCCACATTGCGCTGGGCGTGCCCGATGCGTACGCGGCCTGCGAGCGCATCAAGGCCTCGGGCGGCAACGTCACGCGAGAGGCCGGCCCGGTCAAGGGCGGCAGCACGGTGATCGCCTTCGTGACGGACCCAGACGGGTACAAGATCGAGCTCATCCAGCGCGCAGAAGGCGCTGGTGGCGGCGGGCTGCGCTAAGGGCTAGACCGCGCCAGCCGCGCGCAGGGCCGCAATGGCGGCATCGTCCAGACCAGCTTCTCGCAGCAGCGCATCGGTATGCTGGCCCACGGCCGGCACGGCGTCCATGCGCGGCTGCCAACGGTTGCTGCGGCCCGGCGGCAGCAGCGCGGGGATGTCGCCGGCCGGCGAGCCCACCGGCAGCCAGCGCCCACGCGCTTTGAGCTGCGGGTGTGCCCACAGACCGGCCATGTCATTCATGCGCGCATTGGCGATCTGGGCTTCGTCCAGCCGGGCCAGCACCTGGTCGGCACTGAGCGTCGAGAAGGTTTCGTCGATGCGCGCGGCCAGCGCTTCGCGGTTGGCATTGCGCTGGGCGTTGCTGGCAAAACGCGGGTCGACGGCCAACGCGGCATCGCGCAGCACCACTTCGCAGAACACCTTCCATTCGCGCTCGTTCTGCAGGCCCAGCATCACGGTGCCGCCGTCGCCCGCGGCGAACGGGCCATAGGGGTAGATGGTGGCGTGCGAGGCCGCATGGCGCGGCGGCGGCGTGGCGCCCTCGTAGGCGTAGTACATCGGGAAGCCCATCCACTCGGCCAGCGACTCCAGCATGGAGACGTCGATGTGCGCACCCTCGCCGGTGTGCCCGCGCCGCAGCAGCGCGGCCAGGATGTTGGTGTAGGCATACATGCCAGCCGCGATGTCGGCGATCGAATTGCCGGCCTTGCTGGGTTGCTCCGGCGTGCCGGTGACGGACAGGAAGCCGGCCTCGCTCTGGATCAACAGGTCGTAGGCCTTCTTGTCGCGGTAGGGGCCGTCCTCGCCGTAGCCCGAGATGTCGCAGACCACCAGGCGCGGGTTCGACGCCTGCAACGTGGCGTAGTCCAGGCCCATGCGCGCCGCGGCGCCCGGCGCCAGGTTCTGCACCAGGACGTCGGCGCTGGCCAGCAGCGTTTTGAGCACCGCCATGGCCTGCGGGTTCTTCAGGTCCAGCGTGAGGCTTTCCTTGGAGCGGTTGGTCCACACGAAATGCGAGGACAGGCCGTTCACGCGCTGGTCGTAGGCGCGCGCGAAGTCGCCCACTTCGGGTCGCTCGACCTTGATCACGCGCGCGCCCAGGTCGGCCAGCTGGCGGGTGCAGAACGGGGCGGCGATGGCATGCTCGAGCGAGACGACGGTGATGCCTTGAAGAGGAAGGGTCATGGTGCGGGGTTCGAAGGTCAGCAATCAATCGACGGCAGCGCCGGAGCTTTTGACGATGCGGGCCCACTTGGACAGGTCGACGAGCCGGGTGCCGATGTTGCCGCCCGCGCCCGGCCGGTTGTCGACCACGGCAGTCCCGCCCAGCACCTCGGCGAGCTTCTGGCCGACGAGGCGGCCCACCATGTCATTGGTGCCGCCGGCCACCTGCGGCGCGACCAGCGTGATCGGGCGCGTGGAACAGGCTACCTGAGCGGACGCCACGCCGGCCAGGGCGCAGTGGCCGGCCGCGGCGATGGTGGCGAGGCGCTTGTGGGCCATGGTCTCCTCCTTGCGCGGCAGGGCCGCCAGATGAAACCGTGGATCATGGCCGCACCCCGCGGGCCGGTCCATCGCGCATTCCCGAACCGGGCCTTTCGCAATGGCGAAGGCCGCAGTGCCTGTCAGCGTGCCAGTTGCGAGGCCGCGCGGGCCAGGGTCTCGATGCGGCCCCAGTCGCCCGAGGCAATGGCATCGTTCGGCACGATCCACGAGCCGCCCACGCAGGCCACGTTGGACAGCGCCAGGAATTCCGGCGCGTTCGCCGACGTGATGCCGCCCGTGGGGCAGAACGTGGTCTCGCCGAACGGGCCCTGCCAGGCCTTGAGCATGGCCAGGCCGCCCGCCTGCATGGCGGGGAAGAACTTCAGCTCGGTCAGGCCGTCTTCCTGCGCCATCATGATTTCGCTGCCTGTGGCCACGCCGGGCAACAGCGGCAGGCCGGCATCGCGGCAGGCCTGGCCGACCTTGGAGGTGTAGCCGGGGCTCACGCCGAAGCGCGCGCCGGCCATGGCCGACGCCTGCACGTCCGCCGCGCTGCGCATGGTGCCGGCGCCGACCACGGCATCGGGCACGTCGCGCGCGATCGCTTCCATGCAGGCCAGGGCCTGGGGCGTGCGCAGCGTCACCTCCAGCATGCGGATGCCGCCGGCCAGCAGCGCGCGCGCCAGCGGCACGGCATGGGCCACGTCGTGCAGCACGATGACCGGGATCACCGGTGCGTCGCGCATCACGTCCAGGGAAGTCAGGGGGGTGTTCACAGCCATGTCGTTGCTCCTTCTTCGGCAGCGGCGGCGTTGCGCCGCATGCCGGCAAACAGATCTCTGCCCAGACCCAGGCCGTTGGCCACACGCAGGGCCTCGGGCATGGTGTCGGGCGTGCGTGCGTCCCATTCGGCCTGCGGCACCAGGGCCTGCAGTGTGCCGGCCGGAGCGTCCAGGCGCACGATGTCGCCGTCGCGCAGCTTGGCCAGCGGGCCACCGGCGGCGGCCTCGGGCGACAGGTGGATGGCGGCCGGCACCTTGCCGGATGCGCCGCTCATGCGCCCGTCGGTGACCAGCGCCACCTTGAAGCCCTTGCCCTGCAGCACGGCCAGCGGCGGCGTGAGCTTGTGCAGCTCGGGCATGCCGTTGGCCTGCGGCCCCTGCCAGCGCACGACGCAGACCAGGTCGCGCTCCAGTTCGCCCGCGCTGAACGCCTTTTGCAAGGCCTCCTGCGATTCGAAGATGCGGGCAGGCGCCTCGATCACATGGCGGTCGTCCGGCACGGAAGAGACTTTGATCACGCTGCGCCCCAGGTTGCCCTGCAGCAGCTTCAGGCCGCCCGTGGCGCTGAATGGTGCCGTGGCGCTGCGCACGATGGCCTCGTCCTTGGACGGGCCGGGCGCGGCCCAGGCCAGCGCGCCGTCCTGCAGCAGCGGCTCGTGCGTGTAGTCGCGGATGCCCCCGGCGCGCACGGTCAGCACGTCCTCGTGCATGAGCCCGGCGTCCAGCAGCTCATGGATCACGAAGCCCGTGCCGCCCGCGGCCTGGAACTGGTTCACGTCGGCGCTGCCGTTCGGGTAGACGCGCGACAGCAGCGGCACGACTTCGGACAGCGCGGCGAAATCGTCCCAGTCGATCACGATGCCGGCGGCGCGCGCCACGGCCACCCAGTGGATCAGGTGGTTGGTGGAGCCGCCCGTGGCCAGTAGCGCGACCATGGCATTGACGATGGCGCGCTCGTCCACGAGCTGGCCGATGGGCGGGCACTTGAAGGCCGCGGTGTTGCCGCCGATCGTGCCGCCATGGCCCAGCACGGTGCGTGCAGCCTCGCGCGTGAGCTCGTCGCGCAGTGCGCCCCCAGGCGCGACGAAAGCCGTGCCCGGCACGTGCAGGCCCATGGCTTCGAGCAGCATCTGGTTGCTGTTGGCCGTGCCGTAGAAGGTGCAGGTGCCCGCCGAGTGGTAGGCGGCCGACTCGGCCTGCAGCAGCTCGGCCCGGCCGACCAGGCCCTGGGCCGCCTGCTCGCGCACCTTGGCCTTGGCGTTGTTTGACAGGCCCGACGGCATGGGCCCGGCCGGCACGAATACGGTGGGCAGGTGGCCGAAGTGCAGCGCGCCGATCAACAGGCCGGGCACGATCTTGTCGCACACGCCCAGCATCAGCGCCCCGTCGAACATGTCGTGCGTGAGCGCCACGGCAGTCGCCATGGCGATCACATCGCGGCTGAACAGCGACAGCTCCATGCCCGGCAGGCCCTGGGTGACGCCGTCGCACATGGCAGGCACGCCGCCGGCCACCTGGGCCGTGGCGCCGAAGCGGCGCACCTCGTCCTTGACCAGGTCGGGGTAATGCTGCAGCGGCTGGTGTGCCGACAGCATGTCGTTGTAGGCATTGACGATGCCGATGTTGGGCGCGCGCTCGGCCACGACCTTGAACTTGTCGTTGGACGGCATGGCTGCGAAGGCATGGGCGACGTTGGCGCAGCCCATGCGGTCGGCACCGCGCGTGCGGGCGGCCGTGGCCTGCAGCCGTTCGAGATAGGCGGTGCGGCCGGGGGCGCTGCGCGCGCGGATGCGCTCGGTGACTGCTGTGACGGTGGCGTGGGTGTTCATCGTGGTGAGCCTCGTGTGGGGCCATCGCAGGGCGCGTCATGGACGGCGCGCCATGGCCCCGGGCATCCTAACCCCGAACCCATGCCGCCCCGGGTTGCGCAGGTACCAGCAGGTTACGAAATCCGTGCCCGCGCGCGGCGGCGCGTTGGTAGAGTTGCGCCCGTGCAGAGCCCGCCCAGCCCCGTCCCCGTCGTGCGCGACCCCGCGCCCATGCTGGAACGCACGCGCCGAGAATGGGGCGGGCACGAAGACCTGTGGGTCTTCGGCTATGGCTCGCTGATCTGGCGGCCCGAGTTCGACCACATTGAGCACCGCGCGGCCCGGGTGCACGGCTGGCACCGCGCGCTCAAGATGTGGAGCCGCATCAACCGCGGCACGCCCGAATGCCCGGGCCTGGTGTTCGCGCTGCTGTCCGGCGGCAGTTGCCAGGGCGTGGTGTTCCGCGTGCCGCGCGCCGACGGCCACGCCGTGCTGGAGCGGCTGTGGGCGCGCGAGATGATGAGCGGCGTCTACGACCCGCGCTGGCTGCGCTGCGACACGCCGCTGGGGCCGGTCTCGGCGCTGGCGTTCACGCTGTCGCGCAGCAGCCCCAACTTCACGCGCGCGCTCAGCGACGAGGAGTACCGGCGCGTGTTTGCGCAATCGTGCGGCCGCTTCGGCACCACGCTGGACTACGCGCAGCAGACCTTCGATGGCCTCAAGCGCCACCAGATCCACGACAAGGCGCTGGCGCGTTTGCTCAAGCTGGCAGGATAGAGATCATCCCCCCAGGCGGCTTCGCCGCTCCCCCCTTCTGCTGCGCGAAGGGGGGCGCACCCAGCGGCCTGGCAGAGCCAGTTCCGCGGGTGCCCCCGAAGGGGCTTCGCGGCGCTCGCCGGCCGCGTGCCATGTCACCGGCGCCGGAGTGTTCCTTTCTGGACGAGCGCTTCGGCGCACGCCAGGTCGTCCAGCGTGTCGATGTCGGTCACACTGCCGACGTCGTCGAGCGCCAACTCCAGCACCTGGCCCTGCTTGCGCTTCGCCTGCACGATCGGCGCCGCGCCGATCTCACCAGACAGGGCCAGCAGCGCGTCGCGGCAGGCGATGGAAAACCCCACGGGATGGCCGCGCTGGCTGCCATGCATAGGCAGCACCACGTCGGCCTGAGCCAGCGCCATTGCGACCTTGTGCAATGACGCTGGCGCGATCAGCGGCAGATCACCTGGCAAGACCAGCCAGCCCCCTGCCCCCTGCGTTGCGCGCACGGCTGCCGCGATCGAATCGCCCATGCCGGGGTGGCCCGCGTCTTCCAGGTGCCAGGGCAAGCCGCTGGCGCGCACGGCCGCCAGCGTGTGCTCCAGCACCGCCCGGCCGCCTAGCAGCGCCTGCAGCTTGTGCACCTGGCCGCCCGAGGCCGTGAAGCGCTCGCCGCGGCCCGAGGCCAGCACCAGGACGACAGGCGGGTTCACGCTCATGCCAGCTTGAACGGCAGCTCGCGCAGCGGCTTGCCCGTGAGCCGCGCGATCGCATTCGCGAACGCTGGCGCCAGGGGCGGCAGGCCGGGCTCGCCCATACCGGTGGGCGCATCGGCGCTCGGCACGATGTGCACGGCAATCGCCGGCATGTCGGTGATGCGCGCCACCACGTAGTCGCTGAAATTGCTCTGCTCGACCACACCGTCCTTGAACGTGACCGCAGCGCCCGGCAGGCACATGCCCAGACCCATCAGCGCCGCGCCCTGCACCTGGGCTTCCACGCTCTTGGGGTTGACAGCCAGGTTGCAGTGCACCCCCGCCGTGACGTTGTGCAGCCTGGGCGTACCGTCGGCCACGGAGGCCTCGACCACGTAGGCCACGACCGAGTTGAACGACTCGTGCACCGCCACGCCCCAGGCGCGGCCCGCGGGCAGCTGGCGCTTGCCGTAGCCCGAGCGGTCCACGGCCAGCTGCAGCGCGGCGCGGTGGCGCGTGCTCTTGGCGTCCATCAGGGCCATGCGGTAGGCGACAGGGTCCTGCTTCGTCGCCCGCGCGATCTCGTCGATCAGCGTCTCCATCACATAGGCGGTGTGCGTGGAGCCCACGCTGCGCCACCACAGCACCGGCACGTTCTGCTTGGGGTGGTGGGCCGAGAGCCGCATCGGCAGGTCGTACGGCTCGCGCATGCCTTCGACCATGGTGGTGTCCACGCCGTCCTTGACCATGGCGCCCTCGAAGAAGGTGCCGGAGATGATGGACTGGCCCACGATCACATGGTCCCAGGCCAGCACCTTGCCCTGGGCGTCGAAGCCGATCTCGGCCTTGTGCAAATGCATGGGCCGGTAGTAGCCGCCGCGGATGTCGTCCTCGCGGCTCCACAGCGTGCGGATCGGCGCCTCGATGCCGGCGGCCTGCGCCGCCTTGGCAATCGTGCAGGCCTCGACCACGAAGTCGCTGGTCGGCAGGCCGCGCCGGCCGAAGCCGCCGCCGGCCATCTGCACTTCCAAGGCCAGGTTCTCGGGCTTGATGCCCAGCACCTTCACCGCCGCCGCGGCCTCCAGGCCCGGCATCTGCGTGCCGACCCAGAGCTTGGCCTTGGCGTCCGCGCCCTTGCCCGTCAGCTGCACGGTGCAGTTGAGCGGTTCCATCGGCGCGTGGGCCAGGTAGGGGAACTGGAACTCGGCGCTGATCTTGTGCGGCGCGCTGGCCAGCGGCGCCATGTCGGCCTGGTACTTCACCGCCCCGGGCTTGGCGGCGAGAGCGCGGTAGCTGGCGAGCTGGGCCGCGCTGTCGACCTTCTCGACACCGCTGCTGTCCCACTCGGCCTTGAGCGCATCGCGGCCCTGCTTGGCGGCCCAGTAGCCGCTGGCGATGACGGCCACGCCCTCGCCGCCGTTGTGCAGCGGCACGCGCAGCACGGCTTTCACGCCGGGCACGGCGCGGGCGGCGGCGTCGTCGAGTTTGGCCAGCTTGCCGCCGAACACGGGCGGGTGCTGGCACACGGCCGTCAGCATGCCGGGCAGGCGCACGTCGATGCCGAAGTTCTGCTGGCCGCTGGACTTGGCGGTCGCATCGATGCGGCCCGTGGGCTGGCCGATCAGCTTGAAGTTCTTCGGGTCCTTGAGCGTGACCGTGGCCGGCACGGGCAGCGCCATCGCGGCCTCGGCCAGCGCGCCGTATTCCAGCCGCTTGCCGCCGGGGCCGATGACGACACCGCGCTCGGTCGCCAGCGATGCTGCCGGCACACCCCATTGCGTGGCCGCGGCCTGCACCAGCATGGCCCGCGTGCGCGCGCCGAGTTCGCGGTACTGCACATAGCTGTTCTTGATGGCCGTGGAGCCGCCCGTGAGGTGCATGCCGAAGGCCGGGTCGGCGTAGGCCTGCGCGGCATTGCCGTGCGTGGCGCGCACTTTGCTCCAGTCGGCGTCCAGCTCCTCGGCCAGCACCATGGCCAGGCCGGTGTGCGTGCCCTGGCCGAACTCGAGCCGGTTCACGGTCACGGTGACGATGCCGTCCTTGGCAATGTTCACGAAAGCGGCGGGCTGCTGGGCGGGCTTGAGGCCGGGCGCAGCAGGCGCCTGGGCCTCGGCCAGCAGCGGGAACACGCCGAGCGCGAAGCCCGAGGCGGCGGCGATCTTCAAAAAGCTGCGGCGCGGCAGGCCGGCCGTGTCGGTGTCATCGCCGAGCCGGCGGGCCAGCGCGGGCGGCAGCATGGCGCGGATCTGGTCCTGGGTGAGGTCTTGCAGGTGCATGGTGCTCTCCGTCTCAAGCCAGCGACGCGGCGGCTTCGTGGATCGCGGCGCGCACGCGGGCGTAGGTGCCGCAGCGGCAGATGTTGCCGGCCATGGCGGCGTCGATGTCGGCATCTGTGGGTTTGGCGTTGGACTGCAGCAGCGCGGTGGCACTCATGATCTGGCCGCTCTGGCAGTAGCCGCATTGCGCCACGTCGATCTCGACCCAGGCCGCGTGCACGGCCTTGCCGACGCGGTCGTTCGGGATGGCCTCGATGGTCGTGATCTTCTGCCCGGCCGCCGCCGCGATGGGCGTGACGCACGAGCGGATGGCCGCGCCGTTCAGGTGCACGGTGCAGGCGCCGCACAGGGCCGCGCCGCAGCCGAACTTGGTGCCGGTCATGCCCAGCGTGTCGCGCAGGGCCCAGAGGATGGGCGTAGAGTCGTCGGCGTCGACGGCGACATCCTTGCCGTTGATGTTCAAAGTAGGCATCTCGGTGCTTTCAGGGGTGGTGGGGAAATCGTGATGGGTGAACGAATGTTCATTTCTGTAAACAGTTCTGGCGCGGCTGGAACACGCATCAGGCCTTGACACCGTCCCAGAAGATGGCGAACGCCTGGGCCAGCGCGGCATCGTCGTCGGGCAGATCACCACTGCGCAGCAGGTTGGCCGTGTCACGCACCGAGCCGAACAGGCTGGAGGCCAGCAGCATGGTGGGCACGTCCTTGACGATCTGCTGCGCACGCGCTTCCTCGAGGAAGCCCAGGCAGGCGCTGGTGATGCGCGCCGAGAACTGACGCGAGGCTTCGCTGAACCAGGGCGAGTTGTAGTACTGCTCCATGAACACCGCCTCGGGATAGTGCGCCAGGCGGTGCCGCAGCAGCCGCAGCCAGTTGCGCTGGAAGCGCGCGCGGAACGGCTGCCCCGGCGCGTCGTCGGCCGTGATCAGCCGCGCCAGCGCGCCCTTGACCTGCTCGTACAAGGCGTTGAGCAGGTCCTCCTTGGAGCGGTGGTAGACGTACAGCGTGCCCGTTGCGATACCGGCCTCGCGCGCGATCGCCGCCATGGTCAGGCCCGACAGGCCCACCTGCTCCACCAGTGCCAGGGTGGCATTGGCGATGGCCTGTTGCTTGTCGTCGTCTTTGGGTTTCACGGGGAGCGATATTAGGCGAATGATTATTCAGTCGTCAAACTTCCATGGGGCGCGACCGCCCTCGCGAAACTTTCCATTTCTGTATTCCATTGGTAACGATCCTGATTCACCACTGGTGTGTATACGACAAGTTTAGTGCGCTAACATGCTAAAAGTATTGAACACTGTGAATGCCAAATGACCCAGCTTCCCGACGGCCCTCGGGTTTCCATCTTGATCTGCAGCTACAACTACGAAGCGTTCGTGGGGAGCGCCATCGAGAGTGCGCTGGCGCAAAGCTGGCCGAACATCGAGGTGATCGTGGTCGACGATGGATCGACCGACGACTCCTGGTCCGTCATCGCGTCGTTCGGCCCCAGGATCCAGGCGATCCACCAGTCCAACGGCGGCCAGGGTGCGGCCTACAACACCGCCCTGGGTGCCAGCCAGGGTGACTGGGTGATCTGGCTGGACAGCGACGACCTGCTCGATGCCGACTGCATCACGCGCTGCGTGGCACTGATCACGCCAGACACCAACAAGGTCGCATTCCCGATGCGGGTCATCGATGCCCAGGGCCGGGCCACCGGCAACGTGATCCCCTACACCATGCACCAGGGCGATGTCCGCCCCACCCTGCGCCGCTTCGGCCACTACGGCGGGCCACCGGGCAGCGGCAACCTGTACCGTCGCAGCGCGGTCGAACGTTTCTTCCCGATCGACGTGCGTACCTGGCCCACCTGCGCAGACACCGTGCCTTTCGTCGTGTCGGCTGCGCAAGGGCCGGTGGCAGCATCCGCACAGCCGCTGGGCAGCTACCGCATCCACAAGCGTGCCAACAAGGAGCTGGGCCTGTTCGGCAATGTGCTGGAAAGCCTGGTGCAGACCTTGCTGCGGGACGACAAGCGGCGCTACGCAGCCACGGCGATGGTCGGCGCGGAGCTGGGCCTGTCGTCCGATAGCGAGTTGCTGCCCACGCCCACCCAGATGCGCACCCGGATCATCTCGTGGCGCCTGCAGCACGCAACCCACCCCTACCCGCAGGACACCCGCGTCTCTCTGCTGCGCCGTGCCTCACGCAGCCTGGCCGCCTGGCCCGGCTATGGCCTGGCGGCGCGCCTGGCACAGCTGGCGTGGGCGGCCTGCATGCTGGTCGCGCCGCAATCCCTCGTCGCGCGCCTGGTGCGCATGAACGTCTCGGATTCGCTCAAGCAGATGGTCCGGCGCGTCGCGGACTGACAGTCGCCGTCAGGGCGCCTCGCTGCGCAGTCAGGCCAAAGTGCCTGGCGTTTGGTGACAGACCTGGCCGGGTTTCGGGCCTCGATCGCACACTGCACAATCAGGCCATGAGCGACCTCCAGACCTCCATTGCCGCGCTGCGCAAAAGCTATGAACGTGCCGAACTCGACGAGTCGGCCTCGCATGCGGACCCGTTGCAGCAGTTCGACCAATGGCTGAACGAAGCCATCGCGGCCCAGGTGCCCGAGCCCAATGCCATGACGCTGGCCACCGTGGGTGGCGACCTGCGGCCGTCCACGCGCATCGTGCTGGTCAAGGGATACGACGCGCGTGGCCTGGTCTTCTACACCAACTACGAAAGCCGCAAGGGCCGGGAACTGGCCGGCAACCCCTATGCGGCGCTGCAGTTCCATTGGGTGGAGCTGGAGCGCGTGGTGCGCATCGAGGGCGTGGTCGAGAAGGCCAGCGCGGAGGAAAGCGATGCCTACTTCAACAGCCGCCCGCTGGACTCGCGTATCGGCGCCTGGGCCAGCCCGCAGAGCCAGGTGATCTCGGGGCGCGGCGTGCTGGTGGCGAACGCCGCGAAGTTCGGCACACAATTCCTGCTGCAGCCACCGCGCCCCCCGCACTGGGGCGGCTACCGGCTGGTGCCCACCGAATGGCAGTTCTGGCAAGGGCGCAAGAGCCGGCTGCACGACCGGCTGCGCTACCGGCAGGACGGTGGTGGCTGGCTGCGCGAGCGGCTGGCGCCCTGAATCAGCGCGTCAGCCGCAACGGGATTCCGTCGGCGAACGCCCCCTCCAGCGTCTTGTCGTCGATCCGTCTGAGCACGATGGGCTTGATGTCCGCGCAGCCCGCAAGGGTCTTGGACCGCTGCACGACGAACTCCATCTCGTCGGACGTAGAACGCAGCACTTCGATGGGCGCCTTCAGCTTGAAGCAGATGTCTGCGCCCGCCGGCAGGTAGAGCACCTGCCAGGTTCCACCCGGTGGCTGAACATCCAACTTGGCTTCCCGGTCCTGGCCAAAGGTCTTGAAGCGGGCAGTCCACTGACCCTCGAACGGGTTGGGCTGCGCCAGGGCGGCTTGCGCCGCACACAGCAGCAGCGTTGCGATCCAGTTCCGCATGCGGTTCTCCTGCGTTGGAAGAAGCGCGATTCTTGGACAGCCGTGGGCGGCCCGCATCCTCCGCCTGGATGACGCCTGCGCCCTACTCCAGACTGATGTTCCCGCGCCGCACCAGGTCGCCATAGACCTTGCTCTTGATCTCCGCCTGCCGCGCGATCTCCTCGGGCGACCAGGCCAACGGCTCGAACGCGAAGGTATCGAAGCGCGCGCGGATCTCCGGGTCGGCGATCACCTTGGCCACGTCAGCGTTGATCTTGAGTTGCAGCGCGGCCGGCACGCCCTTGGGCGTCAGCAGCGAGACGAAGGAATTCACCTCCAGCCCGGCCGGCCCGCCAGCTTCCCCCATGGTCGGCACGTCGGGCATCTGCGGCACGCGCTTGGCGGCGGCCACGGCGATGTAGCGCAGCTTGCCGGTCTTGTAGATGCCCTGGCTGGACGGGATGCTGGCAAAGCTCCATGGCACCTCGCCCGTCGCCACGTTGGTGAAGAGCTGCGAGACCTCGCGGTACGGCGCGTGCTGCATGCGCACGCCGGCCAGCGCGTCGAGCTGCTGGCCGCCCAGGTGGCCGGGGCTGCCCACGCCCCAGGAGCCGTAGACGATCTTGTCGGGCTGGGCCTTGGCGTCCGCGATCAGGTCGGCCATGTTCTTCCACTTCGACTCGCTGCCGACCGCCACGAAGAACGGCGTGCGGAACAGCGGCGCCACCGGGTCGAAATGCTGCAGCGTGACGAAGTTCCTGGATTTGTACAGGTGCGGCAGCGCGGCCACGTGCTCGCTGTCCAGCTGCAGCAGCGTGTAGCCGTCGGGCGCCGCGCGGCGCGCCTGGTCGATGGCGATGAAGCCGCCGCCGCCGGGCTTGTTGTCGATGGTCACGCGCTGGTTCCACAGCCGGCCCAGCTTGTCGCCGACCATGCGCAGCACGGCGTCGGGCCCGCTGCCTGCCGCGAACGGCGTCACGATGTTGACGGGCCGGTTTGGGTAGTCGCCGGCCTGTGCCAGAGCGGTGCCCGTGGCCAGCAGCGCGGCCCAGGCAATCAGATGTCGGTGTGCGTTCACGGCATGTCTCCTCATTGAGTCTTCAGCGGGCCAGGCAATTGCCGGCCGTCCATCCGTACAGCCATTGCATGGCGTCGTAGAAGCGTTCGGGCGTGCGCCCTGTCCACAGGTCGTTGCGCACCAGGCGCTCGACGCCCTTGGCGTGGAAGATGCGGCCCATTTCGCGCGCGGACAGTACCACGCGTGCCGTGCGTGCCACGCGTGACTTTTGGTACAGCGCGAAGGCGGGATCGAAACGGTTGTCGTGCACGCGCAGCGCCTCGCCCAGCGTCACGGCGTCCTCCATCGCCATGCAGGCGCCCTGCGCCAGGTACTGCAGCGTGGGGTGCGCCGCGTCGCCCAGCAGCGCGGCGTGGCCGTGCACCCAGTGGGCGATCGGCTCGCGGTCGGCCGTGGCCCAGCGCTTCCAGTCCTTGGGCAGCTCGATGAGCTGGCGGGCACGCGCGCAAATGCCGTCGAAGTAGCTCAGCACCTCGGCGCGGCTGCCCTCGCGCACGCTCCACTCCTCGGGCTCGCGGCTGTGGAAGGTGACGACCACGTTGTACTGCTCGCCGCCGCGCAGCGGGTAGTGCACGAGGTGGCAGTTCGGGCCGACCCAGATGCTGGCCGCGTTCCAGCGCAGGTCGGCCGGGAAGTCTTCGCGGTCAACCACGGCGCGGTAGACCACATGGCCCGAGACGCGCGCCGCGTCGCCCACGTACTGGCGGCGCACGGCCGACTTCACGCCGTCGGCCGCGATGAGCGCGATGCCCTCGTGGCGCTTGCCTGCAGCATCGACGACCGTCACCGTGTCGCCGACCTGCTCCACGCGCTGCACCTGCGTGCCGGTGGCGACCTGCACACGGCCCGTGGCCTGCGCGCCCTGCAGCAGCGCGCCGTGCACATCGGCGCGGTGGATCACGGCATAGGGGTTGCCGAAGCGCTGCTGGAAGGCCTCGCCGGTCGGGATGCGGCCGACCAGCGTCTCGTCCAGCGCGTCGTGCATGACCATCTCGTCGGTGTAGACGGCGCGGGCGCGGGCGATCTCGCCGATGCCCAGCGCGTCCAAGGCCGCGAACGCGTTCGGCCCGAGCTGGATGCCGGCGCCGATCTCGCCGAGCTGCGAGGCCTGCTCCAGCACCTGCACATCGAAGCCGCGGCGCACCAGCGCCAGCGCCGTCGCGATGCCGCCGATGCCGCCGCCGGCCACCAGCACGGGAAGCGATGCAGTCGTCGCCATCGCTCAGTCCACGCGCACGACCAACGGCGCGAAGCCGTCGATGCGCACCGTCATGGTTTGGCCGCGCTCGACGGCGCCCACGCCCTCGGGCGTGCCCGTGAAGACGAGGTCGCCCGGCTGCAGCGTGAACAGGGTCGACAGGTTGGCGATCACCTCGTTGACGGACCAGATCAGGTGGCCGATGTCGCTGCGCTGACGCTGCACCCCATCGACCTCCAACGTGATCGCACCTGCGGTCAGCTCACCGATGTCCACCAGCGTGGTCAGCGGGCCGATGGGTGCCGAGAAGTCGAAGGCCTTGCCGATTTCCCAGGGCCGGCCGGCCTCGCGCATCTTCATCTGCAGGTCGCGCCGCGTCATGTCCAGCCCCACGGCGTAGCCCTGGATGTGCGCGGCGGCCTGCGCCACCGGGATGCCGTGCCCGCCTTTGCCGATGGCCACGACCAGCTCCGCCTCGTAGTGGAAGTTGGCGGTCTGTGGCGGGTACGGGATGCGGCCCGTGCTGCCGGCCGGCACGGGCACGATGGACGCGTCGTCGTTCGGCTTGCAGAAGAAGAACGGCGGCTCGCGGTCGGGGTCGAAGCCCATCTCGCGCGCATGGGCCGCATAGTTGCGCCCGACACAGTAGACGCGGCGCACTGGAAATTGCTGGTCTCTGCCGGTGATCGGCAGGCCGACCGTGGCGGGGGGTGGGAACACGTAGGGCATGGGGCCTCCTGCCGCGCCGGGCGGCATGCAGTGAACAGGGATGGGATCTAGGCGAAACGCTCGCGCAGCACGCCCATGGCGCGCTGCACCGGGCGATCGGAGAAGCTGAACAGCACGGCCTCGCTGGAGGCCGCCAGCTGCAGCGGGGCCCAGGACGGCACGACGAAGGTGTCGCGCGGGCCGAACGCGAAGCGCTCGCCGGCAATCGTGGCCGTGCCGCGCCCTTCGACCACGCTGTAGATGGCACCGTCGGTCTGCTGGTGCGCCTGGCCTGCGAAGCCTGCCGGCAGCAGCTGCAGGAACGGCTGGATCGTCGGCATCGGCGCGCCGCCGGTCAGCGGATTGATGTAGACCAGCTTGTGGCCGTGCCAGGCGTCGGGCGCCTCGCCCCGGGCCAGCGCGGCCAGCGCCTCGCGGCTGCGCGCATAGGGGTAGCTGAAAATGGGCGAAGTCGGCGCGCCGTGGCTGTGCTTGACCGGCACCATGTTGTGCCCGAAGCGCGCGAAGCTGTGGCCCTCGGGCTGCGCCACCTGCTGCAGCTTCTCGTCGGCGTTCTCGGCAAAGCCGGCGTCGAAGAAGCGCAGCATCGGGATGTCCAGCCCGTCCAGCCAGACCACGGGCTCGCTGTGACCGCCCACGCCCTCGTTGCCGTGGTCGTGCCAGGCCCAGGACGGTGTGATGATGAAGTCGCCCGGATACATGGTGGTGCGCTCGCCGTTCACGGTCGTGTAGGCGCCCTGCCCGTCGACGATGAAGCGCAGCGCAGACTGCACGTGGCGGTGCGCCGGCGCCACCTCGCCCGGCATGATGAGCTGCAGGCCGGCATACAACGACTGCGTGATCGACGCGCGGCCCGGGAGCGCCGGGTTCTCCAGCACCAGCACGCGGCGCACGGCCTCCTCGGCCGTGATCAGCGTGGCCGATTCCATGAGCAGCGGCTTGATCGCCTCGTAGCGCCACAGGGCCGGCACGCAGGGGCTTTGCGGCTCGCGCGGCACCAGGGCGTGCAGCGACTCCCACAGCGGGCTCAGGTGCAGGGGGCGGATGCGGTCGTAATAGGCCTGGCGGGCGGCTGTCGCGGTCATGCTTGTCTCCTCGGGCGTCGTGTGCCGGCGGCTGGATTGTTGGGCTTGCCCTCTATTGCGGCAAGCATGCGGGCGGATACTCGGCATTGCGTTTTTCGATACAGGCTCGGACACATTCCCCGGGGGGGGGGCGGTGCCTGTGCACCACAGCCCCCGTTGGGACAACATGGAAAAAAAGCGATGGCCAAACTGGACCTCGAATGGCTCAAGGTGTTCGATGGCATCTGGCAGACCGCCAGCGTGTCCAAGGCCGCGGAACGCCAGGGCATCGCGCAGGCCGCGGCCAGCACGGCGCTGAACAAGCTGCGCGCGCACTTCGGCGACCGGCTCTTCGAGCGCACGGCCCTGGGCATGCAGCCCACGCCGCATGCGCAGAAGATCCAGCCCGCGTTGCGCGAGGCGTTGGCCCAGCTGGAGCAGGCGCGCACGAGCCGCGAGGCGTTCGACCCGCCGCGCACGCAGCGGCGCTTTCGCATCTGCCTGACCGACATCAGCGAAGTGGTGCTGCTGCCGCGCCTGCTGGAGCACTTGGGCCAGGCCGCGCCGCAGGTGGGCATCGAGACCGAGATCGTCTCGGCCGGCAGCGCGCGCCGGCTGGAGGACGGCGAGGTCGACCTGGCCGTGGGCTTCATGCCGCAGCTCGAGGCCGGGTTCTACGGCCAGACGCTGTTCCGCCAGAACTTCGTGTGCCTGGCGGCGCGCGACCATCCGCGCATCGCCGGCAAGCTCAGCAAGAAGGCCTTCGCGGCCGAGGCGCATGCGGTGGTCAGCTCGTCCGGCACGGGCCATGCCATCGTCGACAAGACGCTGCTGCGCCAAGGCATCGAGCGCCGCGTGGTGCTGCAGCTGTCCAGCTTCCTGGGCGTGGCGCGCATCGTGGCGCAGACCGAGCTGCTGGCGGTGGTGCCGCGCATCCTGGGCGAAGTGCTGGCCACTCAGGAGCCTGTGCAACTGATCGAGCCGCCGTTCGCGCTGCCGGACTACGCGGTCAAGCAACACTGGCATGCGCGCTTCCATGCGGACGACGGCAACGCCTGGCTGCGGCGGACGCTGGCCGAGCTGTTCGGCGCCAGCCGCTAGCGGGTGCGCCCGTCGCGGGCGCGCACGATGGCCTCGGCCCGCGTGCGCACGCCCAGTTTGTCGAAGATGCTGGAGACTTGGTTGCGCACCGTCTTCTCGCGCTTGCCAAGTTGTGCGGCGATGGTCGCGTTGTCCAGGCCGCGCGCCAGCATTTGCAGCACTGCCTGTTCGGCTGGCGTCAGCCCGTCCGGCCCGCTGGCCGCGTCGGGCAGCTGCAGGAAGCCGCGCAGCTCGCGCAGGAACACGGGCCAGGCAGGCTCCGTCTCCAGCAGCACATGGTTGCGGCTGTCCAGCGACACGAACTGCGCGCCCGGGATCAGCGCGGCCAGCAGCCGGCCTTCCTCGAAGGGCACGCGCGCATCGCCACGCGCATGCAGGACCAGCGTGGGAACGCGCAGCTGCGCAGCCTCGTGCGTGACGTCGATGGCGTGGAAGGCGGCCAGGGTGCGGGCGGCGTCCTCGGGGCTGGCGGTCAGGCGCTCCAGCTCGTTCCACCAGGCATGCTGGGCGGGCGTGCCGTCGGGGATGAACTGGTTGGTGAACACCTGGCGGAAGGCAGGGTTGTCGCGGCCCCAGCCGACCCGGATCAGGTTCACCAGGGTCTCGGCCTCCAATTGCGCGCCGGGTGTGTCGCCGCGGCGCAGCGCGCCGCGCGCATAGGCGCCGACCAGCACCAGCTGCGACACGCGCTCCGGGTGCCGCAGCGCATAGGTGATGGCGACGGCCCCGCCTTGCGACATGCCGATCAGCGGAAAGCGCTGCAGCCCCAGGCCATCGGCCACGGCCTCCAGGTCTCCGACCCAGGCGGCCAGCGACAGGTTGGCCACGCCGCGGTCCGACAGGCCGCAACCGCGCTGGTCGTAGCGGATGTACTGGTGCTGGCGCGACAGCTCGGTCAGCCAGGGGCGCCAGACCGGGCTGGCAAGGTCGTGCTCCACATGGCTGAGCCAGTGGGCAGCGCGCAGCAGCGGCGGCCCCGTGCCGATCGAGGCGATGGCGATGCGGGTCTGGTCCTGCGCGGTGCAAAAGCGGAAGCTCTGGCGCGGGGGCATGGGGCCATTATGGGACGGTGGTCCCATGCAGGTGCGCGCGCCGCGGCCTGCGCGGGACACGCACCCCATGCGGCCACATGGCCCGCGCCCGAGCATGGTGGCCACGTCGATCCGACGGGCCATTGGGAAGAAACGCCATGTTGACCACCACGCCATCGCCACGCTATGCCAAGACCATCGAAGCATCCAAGCGCATCCGCTGGGACATCGACGCCGATGTGGTTCGCGGCCGCCACTTCGACCTGGCCGACCTGTTCCTGCCCGACGCGCTGTCGCTGGCCGACGAGCTGCCGTTCCTGGACGGCGCGGCGCACCGCTTCCTCGGCCAGGTGCAGGGCCGCACCTACGCCAACATGTTCGGCCTGGTGGAGCGCTTCATCGGCGCCAAGATGCTGGAGATCAGCCGCGACCACTGGCTGGGTGACCAGGTGGCGCTGGAGGCGCTGGTCCGCTTCACCGACGAGGAGCTCAAGCACCAGGCGCTGTTCCGCCGCATCGAGGCCATGGTGGGCCAGACCATGCCGCCCGGCTACCGCTTCGACATCGCGCCCAACGAGGTCGCTGGCTTCGTGCTGGGCAAGAGCAGCTGGGCCGTGCTGGCGCTGACCTGCCACATCGAGCTGTTCTCGCAGGCGCACTACCGCGCCAGCCTCGCCGATGCCCAGGGCCTGTCGCCGTTGTTCAAGGACATCTTTCTCTACCACTGGAAGGAGGAGTCGCAGCACGCCATCGTGGACGAGCTCGAATGGCAGCGCGAGGACGCCCGGCTGTCGCCTGCCGCACGCGATGCGGCGGTGGACGACCTGATCGCGCTGGTACAGGGCGTGGACGGCATCGTGCAGGCGCAGGCTGCGGCCGACGCCGGCTACTTCCTGCAACGCCAGGGCTGGGCCGACGATCCAGCACGTGCCGCGCCCGTGCAGGCGACGCTGCTCAAGGCCTACCGCTGGCAGTACATCGTCTCGGGCACACAGGAGCCGCGCTTCATGCAGCTGCTGGCCAGACTGGCCAGTGCGCCGCAGATGCAGCGCATCCAGCAGGCGCTGGCGCCGTTGGCCTATGCGGTGCCAACCGCTCCACGCGAGCCCGTGCATTGATCACGGCCTACGTTTGGTAACGCGTTCGCGGGAAACCACCAATCCGCAAACGTTTGCGCAAACGTTTTGTCTGCCTATATTGCCGGCTGGTTCATTCCTGGAGACAGCATGCGATCCACGCGCCGCACCCTCACCACTTCGCTGGCCCTGGCCGGCCTTCTGGCCGCCACGCCCACCTGGGCCCAGAGCCCGCCCAAGGTGGCCCTGGTCATGAAATCCCTGGCCAACGAGTTCTTCCTGACCATGGAAGAAGGCGCCAAGGCCCACCAGAAGGCCAATKCCAAGCAGTACACGCTGCTGGCCAACGGCATCAAGGACGAGACCGACGCGGCCGCCCAGATCCGCATCGTCGAGCAGATGGTGGCGCAGAAGGTCGATNCCAAGCAGTACACGCTGCTGGCCAACGGCATCAAGGACGAGACCGACGCGGCCGCCCAGATCCGCATCGTCGAGCAGATGGTGGCGCAGAAGGTCGATGCGCTGGTGATYGCGCCGGCCGAYTCCAAGGCCCTGGTGCCCGCCATCAAGGCCGCGGCCGACAAGGGCGTGCTGATCGTCAACATCGACAACCGGCTTGATGTCGCGGCGCTCAAGGAGAAGGGCCTGTCGGTGCCCTTCGTCGGCCCGGACAACCGCGCCGGCGCCAAGCTGGTGGGCGATGCGCTGGCCAAGACGCTCAAGAGCGGCGACAAGGTGGGCATCATCGAAGGCGTGTCSACCACCTTCAATGCGCAGCAGCGCACGCTGGGCTACCAGGATGCGATGAAGGCCGCGGGCGTCACCGTGGTCGGCGTGCAGTCGGGCCAGTGGGAGATCGACAAGGGCAACCAGGTGGCCTCCAGCATGATGCGCGAGCACCCTGATCTGAAGGCCCTGCTGGCCGGCAATGACTCGATGGCGCTCGGGGCAGTGGCGGCCGTCAAGGCCGCGGGCAAGACCGGCAAGATCACGGTGGTGGGCTACGACAACATCAGCGCGATCAAGCCCATGCTGMARGACGGGCGSGTGCTGGCTACGGCCGACCAGTTCGCCGCCAAGCAGGCGGTGTTCGGCATCGAGACGGCGCTGAAGGCGCTGGCCGCCAAGACGCCGCAGAGCGGCATGCCGGCCGAGATCAAGACCGACGTGGTGCTGGT
>NZ_LMMV01000020.1 GCF_001422405.1 Pseudorhodoferax sp. Leaf267 | reverse complement strand
GTTTGGCGGGCGCGGCACGCTGGTGTTCGACTTCATCGAGAAGTTCTCGCACGTGCTGTTCGTGATCGTGGGCTACATCATGAAGGTCGCGCCCATCGGTGCCTTCGGCGCCATGGCGTTCACCATCGGCAAGTACGGCGTGAGCTCGCTGCTGCAACTCGGCCAGCTGATGGCCACGTTCTACGCCACCTGCCTGCTGTTCATCTTCGTGATCCTGGGCAGCATCGCGCGCGTTCACGGCTTCTCGATCTGGAAGTTCATCAAGTACATCAAGGAGGAGCTCTTGATCGTGCTGGGCACTTCGTCGTCCGAATCGGTGCTGCCGCGCATGATGGCCAAGCTGGAGAACCTGGGCGCGCGCAAGTCCGTGGTCGGCCTGGTCGTGCCGACGGGGTACTCGTTCAACCTNCGCGGTCTTCATCGCGCAGGCCACGAACACGCCCATGTCGCTCACCGAGCAGATCACGCTGCTGGCCGTGCTGCTGCTGACCAGCAAGGGCGCCGCCGGCGTCACGGGCTCGGGTTTCATCGTGCTGGCGGCCACCTTGTCGGCCGTCGGCCATGTGCCGGTGGCCGGCCTGGCGCTGATCCTGGGCATCGACCGCTTCATGTCCGAGGCGCGTGCGCTGACCAATCTGATCGGCAATGGCGTGGCGACCATGGTGGTGGCCAAGTGGACGAACGACTTGGATACGGCGCGCATGACGCGTATCCTGAACAACGAGACGCCAGACCTGGCCGACGAGCCCGAGGCCGTGCTCGACCAGGTCGAGCACCACATGCCGGTCAGCCCGGCGCGTTGACCCCCTGCTCCATGCACAGACCATGAACAGTTCCAAGGACAAGCACCGGATCGTGATCGTCGGCGGCGGCGCCGGTGGCCTGGAGCTGGCCACGCGCCTGGGCGACAAGCTGGGCAAGCGCGGCAAGGCCGAGGTGGTGCTGGTCGACAAGAACCGCACCCATGTCTGGAAGCCCAAGCTGCACGAGATCGCCTCGGGCAGCATGGACATGAGCGCGCACGAGGTCGACTACCTGGCGCAGGCGCACTGGCATCACTTCCGCTTCCGCATGGGCGAGCTCACCGGCATCGACCGCGACAAGCAAGAAGTGCAGGTCGCCCCCTTCATGGACGACGAGGGCAAGCTGGTCACGCCGGCGCGCAGCTTCGGCTACGACACGCTGGTGCTGGCCATCGGCAGCCTGTCGAACGATTTCGGCACGCCGGGCGTGCGCGAACACGCGCTGCGGCTGGAGACCAAGGCCGACGCCCAGCGCTTTCACGCGCGCATGGTCAACGCCTGCATCCGCGCCAATGCGCAGGCCATGCCGCTCGCGCCAGAGCAGCTGCACGTGGCCATCATCGGCGCCGGCGCCACGGGCGTGGAGCTGGCCGCCGAGTTGCACCGCACGACCCGCGAAGTCGTGGCCTACGGGCTGGACCAGCTGGACGCCGAGCGCGACATCAAGGTCAGCGTGATCGAGGCGGCGCCGCGCGTGCTGCCGGCGCTACCCGCGCGCATCTCGGCCGCCACGGAGCGGCTGCTGGGCGAGCTGGGCGTGGACGTGCACACCAATGCCAAGGTGGCAGCCGTCGAGCCAACCGGCGTGCGCCTGGCCGATGAACGCTTCCTGCCGGCCGAGCTCATCGTGTGGGCCGCGGGCGTGAAGGCGGCCGACTTCCTGCAGGGCATCGCCGGCCTGGAGACCAACCGCATCAACCAGCTGGCCGTGCTGCCCACGCTGCAGACCACGCGCGATGAGAACATCTTCGCCATCGGCGACTGCGCGCAATGCGCCTGGCCCGAGGCCAACGGCGGCAAGGGCGGCTTCGTGCCGCCGCGCGCGCAGGCGGCACACCAGCAGGCCTCGCACATGCTGGCGCAGATCAAGCGTCGCATGGCGGGCCAGCCGCTCACGCCCTACCGCTACCGCGACTTCGGCTCGCTGGTGTCGCTGGGCGAGTTCAGCACCGTGGGCAACATGATGGGCGGCCTGGTCGGCGGCAGCCTCATGGTGGAGGGCTGGTTCGCCCGCATCATGTACGAGTCGCTCTACAAGATGCACGAGCTGGCCCTGCATGGCTACGCCAAGGTGGCGCTGGACACCATGGCCCGACTGATCACGCGGCGCACCGAGCCGCACGTCAAGCTTCATTGATTTTTTGCAACCCCAAAGGAGACCTCCAATGTCCGAAGACATCGTCATCGTCGCCGCCGCACGCACCGCCGTCGGCAAGTTCGGCGGCAGCCTGGCCAAGATCGCCGCCCCCGAACTGGGCGCCACCGTCATCAAGGAGCTGCTCTCGCGCAGCAAGCTCAGCGCCGAGCAGATCAACGAAGTGATCCTGGGCCAGGTGCTGACCGCC
>NZ_LMMV01000019.1 GCF_001422405.1 Pseudorhodoferax sp. Leaf267 | reverse complement strand
GCCATGTTGCCAGCGGCCTGGGCACCCGGGGCCACCATGGCCAGGGCGGTGGACAGAGCCAGGATGAACTTGGAAGTGGTGCGCATGGTGGGCCTCGTGGAGTCGTTGCAGGGGCCGGACCGTTGTGTGGTCCGATGCCGCCATTGTTCGATGCGAGGCCCGCAACATCGTGGCGAAAGAGTGTCGCGAGCGGGGCGCTTCGGGACACAGTTGCGACACATTCGGGCGCCGCGAGGGTGCAGGCGCGCTCCTGGGGGGCGCGCCGGGCCCAGCGCGTCAGCGCGTCAGCGCGTGAGCTCGTGGGTGAGCCGCGCCACCAGTTGCACCAGGTGCCGGTGCAGCCGCTGCGCCAGCGGCACCAGGCCCTGCAGCGGCCCACCCTGGCCGAGCTGCTGCTCGAACGCCACCAGCTCGTCCAGCAGGGCCGGCGCGCCCACCGTGGTCAGGGCGCCGCGCACCGAATGGCAGACCTTGCCCCAGCGCGCCAGCACCTCGTGCGGCGCGCCGCTGGCGTCCAGCAACTCCGGCAGGCCCAGGCCGTAGGTGTCGGCGAAGCGGCCCAGCGCGCGCTCCAGGATCGGGATCTGCCCGGCCACGTTGCGCAGGGCCATGTCCACGTCGAAGCCCGGGATGCGCGCCAGCCGGTCGTACAGCGGCTCGCGCGTGGCGTCCGGCTGCGGCGGGTTGTCCAGCAGCGCCATCAGGCTGGAGGGCGTGGGCTCGCGCAGCGGCAGCCAGCGCAGCAGCTTGGCGTACAGCAGTTCCGGGTCGACGGGCTTGCCGACGTGGTCGTTCATGCCAGCGTCCAGGCAGGCCTGGCGGTCTTCGGCAAAGGCGTTGGCCGTCATGGCGATGATGGGCAAGGCACGGCCTGCGGCCTGGCGGATCGCGCGCGAGGCTTCCAGGCCGTCCATGACCGGCATCTGCACGTCCATGAGGATCAGGTCGTACTGGCGCGACAGCGCCATCTCCACGGCCCGCCCACCGTCCCAGGCGGTCTCCACGGTCAGGCCCACGAGTTCCAGCAGGTCCTGCGCCACCTCGCGGTTGACCGGATTGTCCTCGGCCAGCAGCACGCGCTGGCCAGCATGCCGTACCTGCAGCAAGCTGGCGTTGTTCGAGGCCTCGGCCCGCTCGTCGTCCTGCGCCGGTGCTTCGCGGGCGCGCAGCAGGATGGCCAGTTGCTCGTGCAGCGCCGCGGCCGTCAGCGGCTTGAGCATCACGGCGTCGAAATGCGCGGCCTTGGCGCGCTTCACCAGGGTCTGCTCGTCGAAGGCCGTCACGAGAATGCTGGGCGGCATGCCTTCGCCGAGCACCGAGCGCAGCTGCGCCAGCGTGGCGATGCCGTCCAGCGGCTCCATGCGCCAGTCGATCAGCACCACGTCGTAGGCCTGCCGCGCCGCCATGCGGGCCTCGACCTTGCGCAGCGCCATGTCGCTGCTGCCCACGGCGTCGACGTGCAGGCCCAGCAGCTGCAGCTGCTCGCCCATCACGGCCAGGGCCTCGGGCAGGTCGTCCACCACCAGCGCGCGCAGGCCCTGCAGCGCCGCCGGCTCGGTGGGCCTGGGCGCTTCGGCGGCATGGCCCAGCCAGGCCGTGAACCAGAAAGCGCTGCCCGAGCCCGGAGCGCTCGTCACGCCGGCGTCGCCACCCATGGCGCGCGCCAGCTGGCGCGACAGCGCCAGACCGAGCCCGGTGCCGCCGTGCCGGCGCGAGGAGGAACTGTCGGCCTGCTCGAATGCGTTGAACAGCGCGGCCTGCCGCTCGGCCGAGATGCCGGGCCCGGTGTCCTGCACCTCGAAGCGCAGCAGCATGCGCCGGCCCTCGTCGCGCAGCACTTCGCCGCGCAGGCGCACCCAGCCGGTGTCTGTGAACTTCACGGCGTTGGTCAGCAGATTGATCAGGATCTGCGAGAGCCGCGTCGGGTCGCCTCGCATGCGGCGCGGCAGGTGGTCCTGGTCCAGGATCAGCTCCAGGCCCTTGCTGCGCGCCTGGCCGGCGACCAGGGTGCTGGCCTTGCCCAGCATGTCCTCGATGGAGAACTCGACGTCGTCCAGCGTGAGCTTGCCGGCCTCGATCTTGGAGACGTCCAGGATGTCGTTGATCACCTGCAGCAGGTGCTGGGCCGCGCCGCCCACCTTGTCCAGCCGGTCGCGCTGCGTGCGGTCGCGCGCGTCGCGCGTCATCAGGTGCGTCAGGCCGATGATGGCGTTCATCGGCGTGCGGATCTCGTGGCTCATGTTGGCCAGGAAGGCCGACTTGGCGCGGCTGGCAGCGTCGGCCTCCTGCCGGGCGGCCAGCAGTTGCGCATTGGCCTGCTCCAGGGCCAGGGTTCGCTCCTGCACGCGGCGTTCCAGGCTGGCGGCCATCTGGCGCAGCTCGTCCTCGGCGGTCTTGCGCTGGGTGATGTCGGTGGCGATCCCCAGCAGGATGGAAGACTTGCCGTCCAGCGACAGGATGGGGCGTTTGACGGTCGACATCCAGCGCGTGTGGCCCTGGGCGTCGGTCAGCTGTTCTTCGGCGATCACGATCTCGCGGCCGCTCTCGATCACGTGCCGGTCGTCCGCCTGGAACCGGCGCACCTGCTCGGCGTCGGCGTTCAGCTCGTGGTCGGTGCGGCCGATGAGGCCGTCCACCGTCGTGCCGTAGGCGGTGGCCACGGCCTGGTTGGCCAGCACGAAGCGGCCCTTGATGTCCTTGGCGAAGATCAGGTTGCGGTTCAGGTCGATCACGCGGCGCAGGAAGGCCTGCTGGAACTCCAGCGCCGCCGTGCGGTCCTGCACGCGCTGCTCCAGCTCGGCGTTCAGGCTCTGCAGGTGGTCCTCCACCAGCATGCGGGCCTCCACCTCCTTCTGGATGCTGCGGAACAGCAGGACGAACAGCACCGTCAGTACCGCCAGCGTGGCCAGCAGGGCGAGCAGCGTGGAGGAGCGGCCGGACTCGGCCTGCTGGAGCCGGCCGTCGAGCAGGCTCACCTCGGCGCCGTCCATCTGCGCGATGACCTGGCGGATCTGCACCATCACGCCGTTGCCGGTGTCGGCGAGCAGCGCGTCCCGGGCCATGGAAGGCCCTTCGGACGACAGCACCTGCCCAACGAATTCCAGCGCGAGGATGCGCGCCTCGATCAGCTGGCCCAGGTCGCGCTGTCGCTTGCTCTGCAGGGCGTTGTCGGCCACCAGGCGGCCCAGGTCGACCAGGTCGTGCCGTGCCGCCTGGCTGTAAGCGAGGAATTCGTCCTCGAAGCGCGGCTGCAGGGTCAGGATCTGGTTGCGCAGCGCGAGCTCTGCGTCGGCCACCGAGCCGTAGGCGCCCGCCAGTTTGGCCCGCACCTCCTGCGTGTGGGCCACGAGCCGGGCCGTTTCGGCGAATTTGGCGCCCGTGGCATAGGTCAGGCCGCCGCCGAAAACCACGAAGATGATCGTGGGAATGAAGCCGCGCAGAACCAGCGTCTCGATGCGGCTGCGCGCCCGCGAGGGCGCCTGCTCGCCGGCCCGGCCCGCCATGAGCCAGGTTCCCAGGCCGAGCAGCATCAGGGCCCAGGCGGTGTGCAGGGCCACCGGGGGGGCGATGCGGTCGGTCACGATCTCGCTCACGTTCCACAGGTAGCCGACGAGTGCCACCAGCCCGACGGCCAGCGTGCAGGCGCAGGCCGCGCGCGTGAGCAGGTGGCGGCCCGGATGCGGCAGGTTGGCCAGGCCGACGCCGAGCGCGACGAAGGCCAGGGCGGTGTAGGGCGACATGCGGCCCCTGGCCTGGTTGAAGGCGGCGCCTGTGTCGTGGAACAGCCATTCGTCCAGCGCCGAGCCCCAGCCGAAGGCATACGAGAGCAGGGTGACTGCACCCAACAGGCCCACCGCGATGGCCAGCACGGTGGCCGCGGCGCGCAGGGGGGGCGAGGGGCGCACGGCCATGATCCACAGCGCGGCGGCACTGGTGAGCAGTCCGATCGCGGTGTTGGCCTTCATCTCCACCGCGCCGGGGATCACGCTGCGCAGGGCGGGCAGGTCCAGCGCCCAGCCGAACAGCACCACGATGCCGAGCAGCGCGGTCAGCGCGCACGCCAGGCGCGTGAAGGCCAGCCGGGGGCCTTCCCACGTCGAAGAGCGCGCGGTGTCCACTGGCGTCATGGAGAGGCCCTTCGTGTCAGGGGGGTAGAGTCGTGCGGCATGCAGCGTGCCGCACGGCGCTTACCAGCTTAGCGTGACTTGCAGCACGTCGGTGTAGGTGCCAGCCGTCAGCGCAGCCGGGCTGGTCTTGTTCACCTTGGCGAAGATGGGCAGCGGGAAGGACGCGCC
>NZ_LMMV01000018.1 GCF_001422405.1 Pseudorhodoferax sp. Leaf267 | reverse complement strand
TCGCGCGCGCGCCCGGTGCGCAACGCATCGAGCAGCGCCAGCAGGCGGTGCAGCGCCGGGTCGGCCAATGCCGCCTGCGGCGCGGTGCGGTACAGCGGCGAGAGCGTGGGGCCCTTGGCGCTGCCGGTGGGGTGGGCCCACACCGGCGCCTCGCCGGCGGCAGCCGCGACCTTGCCCGCCAGCGGCTCGGCACCGAAGGAGGTGGGCACGCCCCGCTTGGCTGGGCCCGCGGTGGCGGGCCAGATGTAGCGCACGCCATGCAGCATGAATTCCAGCAGGCTGGGCCGCACCGGCGACCACTCACCCCGCTCGGGCGACACCGCCAGCCCGCAGGCCACGGCACGCTTGACGCTCGCGTGCGCCTCGGACGCGCTCATGGCCAGTGCCTCGCCCAGCGCGGCATAGGTCCAGCGCTGCGGCGAATGCGCCGCCACCTTCAGCAGCACCAGCAGGTCTTGGGGTTTGAGTTCCGCAGTCGAGCCGACGCAGCACGGTGAAGGGCAGGATGACGCGGCCGTATTCGCTTTGTTTGTAGTCGCCGCGCAGCAGGTCGGCGACGGACCAGATAAAGGACGACAGTGTCTGGTGGTTCACGGCAGGGGAAATGAGAAGCCGGAGACTGGGCCGGGCATAGAACGCGACCGCGCGCGCATGGTACCGGCCCGATGCTGGGCACGGCGGCGCGGGCGCCTGAGGCATGATGGATCGCTCTGGCTCCCTGCCGTGCGTGCTGTCCAGCCCGCCACTCGCCCCCATGCCCGACTCCCTCCAATCCCTGCGCCACCAACTCGCCTCCTTCGCCGCCGACCGCGACTGGCAGCCCTTCCACGCGCCCAAGAACCTCGCCTCCGCACTCATCGTCGAAGCCGGCGAGCTGCTGGAGCATTTCCGGTGGATGACCGAGGCGCAGAGCCGCGCGCCCACGCCTGCGCAGAAGGAGCCCGTGGCTGCCGAGATCGCGGATGTGTTGCTGTACCTGGTGCAGCTGGCCGGTGCGCTGGGCATCGACCCGGTGGCCGCGGCGCAGGCCAAGATGCGGGTCAACGCGCAGAAGTACCCGGTGGACGAGGCGCGCGGCAACAGCACGAAATACGACGCGCGCTGAGCGCCCTGCCCGCCATGGACACGCGCCACCTGCAGCTCACCACCGCGCGCGGCGACGTGGTCAGCGCCCTCGCGACCACGCCCGACACCGCGGACGCCGCCTACGTCTTCGCCCACGGCGCCGGGGCAGGCATGGAGCACCGCTTCATGCAGGCCGTCGCCGAGGGGCTAGCGGCGCGGCGCGTGGCCTGCCTGCGCTACCAGTTCCCGTCCATGCAGGCCGGCAAGCGGCGCGTGGACAGCCCGGCCGTGGCGCATGACACGGTGCGCGCGGCGGTAGGCCTGGCGCAGCAGCTATGGGCCGCCATGCCGCTGTTCGCGGGCGGCAAGTCCTTCGGCGGGCGCATGACCTCGCAGGCGCAGGCGATCGCGCCGCTGCCGGGGGTGCGCGGGCTGGCGTTCCTGGGCTTTCCGCTCCACCCGGCGGGCAAGCCGTCGGTGGCGCGCGCGGAGCACCTGGCAGACGTCGACATCCCGATGCTGTTCGTGCGAGGCACGCGCGACGCGCTTGCCGAAGCCGCGCCGTTCGACGAGGCCAGCGCCCCGCTCGCGCGGCGCGCGACGCGCGTGGACATCGCCGAGGCCGACCACGGTTTCAGCGTGCTGCGGCGCAGTGGGCGCACGGACGACGAGGCGCTGGACGAGGCGCTCGACGCGCTCGTGGTGTGGACGCAGGCATGGCATATCCACCCAGCCGGTTGAGGCGCAGCCGAAACAAATTCACACAACTCGACCCGGCCTTTGCTATCGTCGCCGCTTTGCCGAACGAGCTGCCACGCCAAGCAACGCGCCGATGACTGTCGATATCTGGGAACTGCACACCGGCACCTTGGGCATCAGCGCCGTGTTGCTGACTGCCGCCATCGCCGCGATGGCGTTCATCACGGCGCGTACCAGCCTGGTGGGCACGCGGGCCGCTCGCGCCTGGGGTTGGGCGATGGCGGCCGCGGCGGCGGCGTTCTTCTTCTGGTTCGTGGGGCAGGCGCTGGACGACTGGGTCGAGTTCCTGCCGGGGAACGTGTCGGCGGTCGCGTTCAGCGTGCTGTTCCTGCGCGCGGCGCATCTGCTGGTGGGCCGGCCGCTGCGGCGCGCCTGGCTGGTCGCGCACTTCATGGTGGGCGCCAGCGGCATCGCGGCCGTGGCGCTGGCGTCGGCGCCGCGCGGCGTGGCCGTGTTCTCGATCGCGCTGTCCTTCCTGTGGGCCGGGGCGGGTTTCATCCTGGCGATCGCGCGCCACCGTGAGATGCGCGCCTCGGGCTGGGGCAAGGCCCTGGTGCTGGTGCTGGCGGTGTGGTGCTGCGGCGTGACGGGCGCGCGGCTCTACGTGCTGTTCTTCGGCGCGGGCCCCGAGTCGGTGCGCGCGATGGCGTCGACCACGGTGCAGGTGTGGGCGCTGTTCTCCACCATCCTGATGCTCGTCGTCGTGAGCCTGGGCTTCCTCGCGATCCTGGCCGACCAGCAGCACCGGGCCGCGCTGGAGAGCGCGCGGCGCGACGGGCTCACCGGCGCGCTGACGCGCACAGCCTTCTTCGAGCAGGCCGAGCAGCGGGCCGGCAGGGCGCCGCAGTACGCGGTGATGATGCTCGACGTGGACCACTTCAAGCGCGTGAACGACAACCATGGGCACCTGGGCGGCGACACGGTGTTGCGCCATGCGGCGGCGCAGCTGCTGCGCTGCGTGCGCAGCGCCGACCTGGTGGGACGCTATGGCGGCGAGGAGTTCTGCGTGCTGCTGCCCGACTGCGACGCGGACGAGGCGGCCGAGGTGGCGCGGCGCGTGTGCCAGCAGTCGGCGCGCCACCCCGCGCGGCTGCAGGACGGGCAGAGCGTGGCGTTCACGGTGTCGATCGGCGTCGCCATATCGGACGGCTGCAGCGCGGCGCAGAACGATGCCGCAGCGCTGGAGCGTGTCATCGACCTGGCAGACCGCGCGCTGTACCGCGCCAAATCGCAGGGGCGCAACCAAGTGCAGGTGTTCGACCCAGAAGCTCCCGCCGGCTCGGGCCAGAGCCGCCTGGCGCCGCTGCCGGCCTGACGCGCCGGCCCACTCGCCCCACAAGGGGTGCCCGCACCGTCCTACGCGCCGCGCGCGGCGCCGTTCCTAGCATGGGCCGCTTTCTCTTCACAGGAGTGCGCGCATGGAACGCTTCAAGGGCAAGACCGTCATCGTGACGGGCAGCGCATCGGGCATCGGCCGCGGGGTGGCCGAGCGCTTTGCGCAGGAGGGCGCCCATGTGGTGCTCAGCGACATCAACGCAGGCAAGCTGCAGGAAGTGGCGCGCGGGCTGGATGCGGGCCGCACGATGGTGCAGCGCTGCGACACCGGCGACTACGCGCAGGTGGAGGCGCTGGTGCGCGCCGCGGTCGCGCGCTTCGGCGCTCTGCATGTGATGGTCAACAACGCCGGTGTCGCCACCGAGGGGCCGGCCGGCGAGGTGCAGCTCGACGACTGGGACCAGACCATCCGCGTGGACCTGAGCGGCGTGTTCTACGGCTGCCGCGCCGCGCTGCCGGAGCTGCTCAAGACCAGGGGCTGCATCGTGAACACGGCCTCGGTCTCGGGCCTGGCCGCAGACTGGGCCATGTGCGCCTACAACGCGGCCAAGGGCGGCGTGGTGAACCTCACGCGCTCGATCGCGCTGGACTACGGCGGCCAGGGCGTGCGCTGCAACGCGGTCTGCCCCTCGCTCACGCGCACGGGCATGACCGAGGACATGCTGGACGACCCTGCGCTCATCGCCAAGTTCATGGAACGCCTGCCGCTGGGCCGCGTGGCCGAGCCGGCCGACATTGCGGCCGTGGTGGCGTTCCTCGCCAGCGAGGACGCGCGCTTCGTGAACGGGGTGAACCTGCCGGTCGACGGCGGCGTCATGGCGTCGAACGGGCAGCCGCCGCAGGGCTGAGCCGCGCTCAGGCCTGCGCCACCGGCTTCTTCGCCACCAGCGTCAGGATGTCGTAGCTGGCGACCAGCTCGCCGTCCTGGTTGCTGACCTCCACGTCCCAGGCCACGACGCCCTGGCCCTGGCCGCTGGCGTCCTTCTTGTTGCGGTCGATCTTGCGCTTGCAGGTCAGGCGCGCCTGGATGGTGTCGCCGATGCCCACGGGCTTGACGAAGCGCAGCGTGTCCAGCCCGTAGTTGGCCAGCACCGGGCCGGGCGAGGGCGAGACGAACAGGCCGGCCGCGGCCGACAGCACGAAGTAGCCGTGCGCGATGCGCTTGCCGAACGGGCTTTGCTTGGCGGCCACGTCGTCGAAGTGCATGTAGAAGTAGTCGCCCGAGATGCCGCCGAAGGCCACGATGTCGGCCTCGCCCACGGTGCGCCGGTGCGTGCGCAGCGAGTCGCCGATGGAGAGGTCCTCGAAGTGGCGGCGGAACGGGTGGACCTCGCTCTCGCGCACGGCCGCGCCGCGCACATGCTCGCCGGTGATGGCGGCGAGCATGCTGGGCGAGCCCTGCAGCGCCGCGCGTTGCAGGTAGTGCTTGACCGCGCGCAGGCCGCCCAGCTCTTCGCCACCGCCCGCGCGGCCCGGGCCGCCGTGTTTGAGCTGCGGCAGCGGCGAGCCGTGGCCCGTGGATTCGGCCGCGGCCTCGCGGTCCAGCACCAGCAGGCGGCCGTGCCATGCTGCTGCCACGGGGATGGCGCGGGCGGCCGTGGCCGGGTCGCGCGTGACCAGCGTGCCCACCAGGCTGCCGCGGCCGCGCGCGGCCAGGGCCAGTGCTTCGTCAATGCCGTCGTAGGGCATCAGCGTGCTGACGGGGCCGAAGGCCTCCACGTCGTGCGCGGCGTCGTGTTCGAGGGGCTTGCGGCTCAGCAGGAGCGTGGGCGCGAAGAAGGCGCCGTCAGACACGCCATCGCCCACCGGCGCGAAGCCGTCGCGCGCGCCATGCACGAGCTCGGCCCCCTGCAGCAGCAGCTCCACGCGCTCGGCCACGTCGGCCTGCTGCGCGCGCGAGGCCAGCGCGCCCATGCGCACGTCTTCGCGCGCCGGGTCGCCGACGACCACTTTGGCCAGGCGTGCGCGCAGGCGTTCGGCCACGGCGTCCAGGTGCTGGCGCGGCACGATGGCGCGGCGGATGGCCGTGCACTTCTGGCCGGCCTTGACCGTCATCTCGCGCGCGACCTCTTTCACGAACAGCTCAAACTCCTCGTCGTTGGGCGTCACGTCGGGCGCGAGGATGGCGCAGTTCAGCGAATCGGCCTCGGCGTTGAACGGGATGGCATGGCGCACGAGGTTGGCGTTTACGCGCAACCTGGCGGCGGTGTCGGCGGAGCCCGTGAAGGTCACGACGTCGGGGCCCTCCAGTCGGTCCAGCAGGTCGCCCGTGCCGCCGATCACCAGCTGCAGACTGCCCGCGGGCAGGATGCCGGATTGCTCGATGAGCCGCACCAGTGCCTCGGTCAGGTAGCTCGTGGACGTGGCGGGCTTGGCGATGCAGGGCATGCCGGCGAGGAAGCTGGGCGCGAACTTCTCCAAGAGGCCCCACACCGGGAAGTTGAACGCGTCGATGTGCACGGCCACGCCGCCGCGCGGCACCAGGATGTGCGTGCCCGCGAAGCCGCCCTTCTTGCCGAGCGGGAAGGCCGGGCCTTCGTGCACCAAGTTGCCAGAGGGCAACTCGTTGGTGCCGATGGCCGCGTAGGCGCTCAGCGTGCCGGCGCCGCCTTCGATGTCGATCCAGCCATCGTTGCGCGTGGCGCCCGTGTGGGCCGAGAGCGCGTACAGCATCTCCTTGTGCGTGGCGAGGTACTTGGCCAGGGCCTTCAGGCGCTCGGCGCGCTGCTGGAAGTCCAGCGCCATCAGCGCGGGGATGCCGGTGCGGCGTGCGTAGGCCAGGGCCTCGGCGAAGTCGACGGCCTCGGCATGCGTGCTGGCCACGGCGCGGCCGTTCACGGCGCTCAGCAGGGTTTGCGCAGGCTGCTGGCCGATCCAGCGGCCGGCGATGTGGCTTTGCAGTTGAATGCTCATGAAGTCTCTCTTTCAGTTGTTCATGGCGCGGTGCGCCGCCCGCAGGAGATGAGACGGGTGGCTGCCAGCGCCGTTCCGAAGGCCGCGGAGCAGGCCATGCCAGTGCACCCGCGGAACTGGCTCTGCCAGGCCGCTGGGTGCGCCCCTTGAGCAACTGTGTTGAAAGTCAAGCGTTTGCATGGGTGACCTCGTGCTTCAAAGGATCCCAGGGGGCCTGGTTCCTGAGCATGGCGTTGAG
>NZ_LMMV01000017.1 GCF_001422405.1 Pseudorhodoferax sp. Leaf267 | reverse complement strand
CGACATCCGATCAGCTGCTGTGACGTGCGAGTAGTGAGTTCCCATTTGGGCGGCACCTTACAGGTTGCGCCGTGTCGCACTTCAAACTTGAGGCCGCCTAGGTCCTCCAGCTAATTTTCAACTATCCGAGCATAGTGCTGAGCCCCGAGATGCGGAGATTCGTGGATGCGGCTGGGGAACAGAAAGTCTTCCGCGCGGACAGACGACTGTTGGATCGAAGCAGCGACAGCCTCCCATGTAGCTAGCGTGATCTCAATTTGCACCGGGCGGTGGGTCTCGTGCTGCATCACGGTTGCGCGAGTAGCCAACTGTCCTCCAAGGCATACATCGCGAACTTTCAGGGACACAAAACGGTAACTTACACGGTTTCCTAATGCGCTGCCATCGAGTCGAGGAACCAATATCGTTCAATTCCGTGGCTCGCACAGGCACGATTGTTTTGGTGTCCTACCGGACGGCATGTTCGCTACACTGCGGCGCCTAGGGTTCGTCGAGCGACTGACAGCACGCGGCGCGCAGCCGCGCAGCGCCCATTTGCCCTAGCCAACATCGGTCATTGAACCGCAAGCATCTGAGGTGCGCGAGTAACGATGACTTGGATGAACGCAGTGCATTCCAATACGTCGTTCGGCCCCGCGAACAATGGCGGTTTTGTGGACTACAGATTGGTCTAGGCCACTCGTCCACTCTGCAGGTAGCCCAAGTGAGCACGAGGATGCGATGGCACTGCTCCTGCTCTCTTTTGCATCTGCGCGACTCGTTCTCAGCGTTTTGGACTCGAGCTCAGCCCTCCACCGTTGTCATTTCGACAATCTTCCCAAACTCTTGCAAGACCTCGGGATAATTGGTCTGCATGTGCCGAAGGACGCGGGCATTGTCGATCAGCTTGACGATGTAGCTGCGCGCGATCATCAAATTCAGCATGTCCTCGCTATGGGACTGCTCCGCCAGCTTATATTGGCTGAGCAAGTTAGACATCTCGTTTTCCATGCGCGCCAATTGCTCCTGCGATAACGGCACGGCGCGCAACTCTTTCTTTCCCGCCACTAGCATTTCCTCTGGCGTGGCAGCCAGCAGGGCGCGGGCGTAACTGGTGGTCAATGTATTAGCGGCTACCATGAGTTCAGCACATTCCACTTGGCGAGTGGGCTTCATGCGCCGCAGAACTGGGGTCAACTCCGTTGAGAAGTGGTGGTCCTTGAGAATACTGATCACTTCCTCGCAAATTCCGTCGAGAAGATGACTCTTCTTTTGAAGCAGGCTCACATCGAAGCACAGTCCCCTCGCGAGCCGCTCCGCCGAGATACCCCGGTCGATCGCGCGGCGAATCATGACGTGTTCTTGGATCGTCGAAAGACGGTTAAGCTGATTGTTGTAAGTAAACGACTCGTCGTCTGTTGACACAAGACATGGGATCTCAGGCAGCTCCAAGTCTTTGATAGCCATGAAACGCAGATGGCCATCAAGGATGAGATGTTTCGACGTTCGCCGATCGACCGCAGTGACCATCAGTGGCTCGATCAACCCAATTTCAGCGATGGAGCCCCGGATCTGTTTGAACTTGTGGGTGCTCGTCAAGCGCATATCCAGCTTTACTGACGGCAGAAGGTTGTCAGGCTCCAGCATCAAAGGTTTGGGCAAGAACGCCAGTGCCACCGAGGTCACAGCCCACCTCCGTTGCTGGAGACGCGTTCTGCTAGGTACTTGGGAAGCGTATCAAGTCCTTCCAGTCGCAGGATATTCACAAGAGCATCGTCGGCCAGCATCTTTCGCAATGCCCCATACACGAAGAACAACTTCTGCTGCACAAGCGAGGACTTCCTGACCATCACACGTTGGCGCTCAACTTCGGTCTTGTATGCGCGCACCAAACTG
The DNA here is from genome assembly GCF_001422405.1 of Pseudorhodoferax sp. Leaf267. GTDB lineage: Bacteria > Pseudomonadota > Gammaproteobacteria > Burkholderiales > Burkholderiaceae_C > Pseudorhodoferax. The sequence goes on along the minus strand of NZ_LMMV01000017.1, from coordinate 4,864 downwards.
GTTGAGGTGACGTCTGTAGATCTCCGCGGTGTCGACCGTGCCATCGATCGACCGAGAAAATGTCGCCGCTCCACCAGTTTCTTGGCGTAGAGCAGTTGACGCCCTCGCAGCTCGCCCGACTCGTAGGCTTCCTGCATTGCCACTTGCACCGCCTTGTCGTCGTCGCCCGCGTGCACAATCAAGATGGCAACAGTGATCGGCATCTTGCCGCGTTCGACTTCAACCAGCAGCCGCTCCTCGCCTTTGTCCACCAGTTCCAAAATTCGACGCACGTAGTTCTCGTGCACATTGGTCTTGCGGGAGATGTCCTTGATCGAGTGACCTTTTTCACGTAGCAGTGAGAGGCCACGCAGAAGCTCCAACGGCTGATGGCGTCGCCGCGCGACGTTTTCCGCTAAGCTCATGACAAAAGCATCCTCGTCGGATACAGTGACCACGAGCGCTGGAATACGTTGCTCTCCCAACTGCTGGTAAGCTTTGTAGCGACCTTCTCCGCAAACTAATACATACCTCTCCGCTCCGTCTTGTCCGGGCCTTGGCGTAACCGTAATGGGCTTCTTTAACCCGAGTGCGCCAATGTTCTCAACGACGACATTGAACTTTCGCTGGTTTCGCTCGCGCGGATTGAGGACCTCGATGCGGTCCATCGGAATCATGCGCATCTCAGGCATTAGCAGCCGGCCGGTCATGCAGCCCTCCGCAGGCGCGATCGCGCCGCCATGCCATAGAGGTAGTCCAGGTCGTCGAAACGGTAAGTTTCAAGCTCGACCGCATTGCTTTCGCACAAGCTGATGCCTGGACAGCCGAAATCTAGGCGCGGGAGCAGGTAGTAGTCGATCGCTGATTTATTGCTTTCGTCCAATCGAACCGCGACCGTGAGGTCCGGCCTCAACCCGGTGTCAAATCGCATCTTCCAGAACAGACGCCCTGATTCCCGCCGCCTGCAGCGCGCAAGGATGATCGACACGCTCAACTCTTCGTTGACGTAAAGCAGGTCAGTCTGCACATCACGCCGCACACTGCCGCCTACAGCCTCCATCTGCTTCTCCGTTTGCAAAACGATGCTCGGATGCATGCGCCGCAAATGCCTATTGATCTCGACATAGCCAAAGTCGCGCGAGGGGACGAAACCAACCAGTTGGTATGCCCTGACCAAGCTGCCGAACCGCTGTGCGTACACGGATGTGGAGGGCATTCCGTCAGCGGAGTTGATGATGACACCAGACAGTGCGCGGCGGCTGTTGTGTAGACTGCGCAGGCGCTCGAGCAGTTCTTCGTCGGAGTACCGGCGTGAACGTGCACGGATTATTCCTTGGGCCGTGTAGAAGTCCTCGCGCGGAACGATGGCCTGAAATGCGTCCTCCTTGCGAATCCACATTTCGGATGGGTTTACCACCCTAAGCTTGCGTAGCTTAAAGGACACCCGGTTATATACGTTGCTGCCGATGTATTTTTCGTTGATGAGGACCTCGTGCACTGTCGCCCTGGTCCACTCGCGGCCCAAGTCGGTGTGGATAGCGGCCCTGTTCAATTTGCCTGCAATCTCGGACTCTGCCAACCCGTCATGGACGAACCAACGGTAGATGGTCCGGACGATCTGAACTTCGTCGTCCGGTCCTGGGACAAGAACAACGCGGTCGGTTTGAAGGCTCTTGTGCTCGCCGCGGGCCAGTTCTGTTTTGAACGCTCCAGCTTGGTCGATCAGGTTCCGGCGCAAGCCGAATCCGGCAGGTCCACCTTGTCGAAATCCTAATTCGACGAGTCGACACTGGCCTGCAAACACCTTCGCCGAGAGTTCGCGGCTGTACTCCCCAGCCATCGTTCGCTTGACGCTTTTGACGATGGTAGAAACCGGTGACCCGTCGTTCTCAAACTGTTCTGCACAATAGACCACCCGAATTCCGGCGCGTTTGCAAATGTACTCATAGTAGGCGCTTTCGTCCGCATCCTGGAACCTTCCCCATCGACTCACGTCATAGACCAAAACTGCGGTGAAACCCGCGTTGCCCGACTCCACGTCCCTGATCAGTTGTTGCAGCGCCAAGCGCCCTGCAATCCGCAGGCCGCTCTTGCCCTCATCGGCATAGGTCCGCACGACTTCGAATCCGCGCTGCTGCGCGTACTCTCGGATGCGCTCTGCTTGGTTGTGAGTTGAATACTGCTGATGCTCGGTGGACATTCGCACATATTCCGCTGCCCGCACCCTTGGCATACTGGCTTGCGCCACCGTGACTTCACTGGTATCCATGCTGCACTCCCGAACGTGGTTCTGTCAGTCCGCCATCTAGAACCTGTGTCTAACTCAATGCATCGTGGCGAGAAGGCCGCCGCGGCGTCACAGTAGCAGGGCTGCGTTGAGCTGGCGATGAAGTCGTCTCTTTGCAATCAGGTGCGGAGCGCAGTGGTACTAGAGCACTAGGTCAAGTTGGACGATCCACTCGCGACGACCTGCCCAGCTGTCGGGAGCAATCGCGGTGAGCTTGAAGATGCCGGACACGGGCATCTCACCAGTTGACGTGTCACTGTTTGCAATCGGACGGCCTCTCTTCGCGTTGCGCAAGCGCTGCCGCGCACGATTTTGTGCGGCATAGTCCGGGTGAGTGTCTCGATATTGCCGCCAATAGTCACCATTGGCACGGCGCCAGCTCGCCTGCGCCCGTGCTTGGTTTTGGTGGTAGTCGGGGTCTGTCTTGCGTTTGGTTATTTGCCACAGCCGCTTTCGCGATTGCTGACATTCCTCCTTGGAGCAATACAGCTGCCTGGGTGACTGAGGCCGAGGCACGAAAGCCTGACCGCAGGCGGTGCACCAGTGTTTGTCCATGGCGACCTCCGTTTACTGTGTACCTGACGATTTGGCGCCAAGCTCCTCGGCAGCGGAACAGCGTAGACATCAGCCTTCCGCTACTGCTGAGCCACTCAGCCTGGTCGCTTACAACAGGCTCGTCGGCATGCGCGGTGCGGGTACGTTGCGCGCGTGGGTAGTGCGTCCGTTGGGTAAGCCGTAGGGGGCGGATTTCCGTAGAGAATGAAGCAGAGCTGCTAACGCAGCTGCAAAGAAGGTTTTTCCTTTTTAGCCTATTCCTGCATTGCATAGACTTGAAAAACTCAGTGGTGCGTCACACGGCTTCAGCTTGTTATCACACAATTCCCAGCAGCCGATGTGCCGACACTAGAAAACACCCTGCGCATAGCCTCTCGTGAGGAAGTAGCCTAAGTGCCAAAATAAATCGTCCTTCGGGAAGGTTCAAGCACCGGTCCAATGGCTCGCGCAGTCGAAAGAGCAAAGCTTGATGCGCGTTGGTGGAAGATACAGCCTGGTGCATTGGCTTCAGATAGTGTCTTTGTCTTGTCTAGGAGGACGCGGGCGCCATGGCGGCCGTCCTTGTTACGCCGCAAACCGGGCATGGTTGAGCTTCGGCGCTCGGTGTGATGTAGCTGTCGCCGTGCCAGTCCAGCTGTCCGCGCTGATCCCAAAACAGGACACGGAGTTCGGGTGAATCAGCTAGCCCCAACCGCAAGAGTGCGTTATGGTACAAGCAGGCCGACGAATGCTGTATCGGAGCCCGCTGTTGTTGGTTGGTACTGCCAGAAATAGCCAATTCGAGAACCAACGCGGCTTTAAATTTTGACCAACTCGGATAGGAAAAGTGCTGGGCAAAGCGCGTCAGCGTCGCGGGTGAGCTATGGGACTTAGCGGCAACACGGTGCATTGTGCTTGTGGCCGCTGCCAAGGGATGGGTCAGCACAAACTGCGCAACGCTTCGCAAAACGAGAGGAAGTCTACAAAGTTGCGATCTGATCGATGATAGAACTGACACTTTCTTGTCGCCCCAACACTTAGCCTGTGCAGGCAGGTGCTTTATTTGTTACGGGAACATTCTCGATTTTGAATGAAATTGAAGTATGTGGAACTACTCCTTTTTGTCAAAAGAGGTCCAAGCTCGAAGCGCGTTTAATGCAACAGGGGATAGCACGCGAACATACACGCCGCGTTGGGATGACTTTGCTGACTTCATCCACTCTGCGAGTGGCGTACCGCGCTTGCTCAGGTTGCAGCCTGTGCAGGCAAGTCCCACATTGTCTACCGTTGACATTGGACTAGCATCATCAATGCACTCCCACGAAGGCTGAACCATACGATTACCGAAGATCGCGAAGTCTCGTCTGCAGTAGATGCATCTGGTATCGCGCAAAATCACTGCTTCTGCCACGTCGCGCGGCACACCCCGACGCCGAGCGGCTCGCAGCAACGCCAGCCTTGCAAATACCCGCAGCAGGGTGGAATCCTCTTCAAGCAAAGTGCTCAGCCACTGAGAAGAAAGTTTAGAGCTACCGCCATTCGATCGAGTCTTTGCCGTTGACTACTTGCTACGCCCTCTGAAAATGCAGCCACCTTTTAGTGGGGCCTTCGCAAAACGCAGACGCATCAACGGACCCGTCTGCGGGTATGCAGTAATGTAGGGAAGCACGGTGGGAATAGCCGTCAAAAAGTAGATGTCCGGCCATCGTAGCCAACTCGGCGGCCTCCTGTCCATCCCCCAAGGACTGCGCGGCCAGTCCATCTTCGGACCGTCTACCACTAGACGGTAGTACGGCGCCAGCCAGCGCGTCTTGCGATCCATGTACAAAGACACCGTGTCCGCCTGTCCGCCGCGAAGCTGGCAGTATCAAAGGTCTTGGTGGCAACGCTCGATATTGGACTTCTGTGTCGGTCTGAGCCTCCGGGTCACCTTCTCAGTTCTAGCAGGCTGCTCAAATACCGAGGTCCCTGCCGCGTGTCCTGATCCGCAAGCGGTAGCGCGCAGGACAATGCGGCATGCGCGGATCCGACACCTTCACCGAAAGCCTGTTCAGCATCAAGAAG
>NZ_LMMV01000016.1 GCF_001422405.1 Pseudorhodoferax sp. Leaf267 | reverse complement strand
CGCCACAACGGCGAGCTCGTGTCCGCTCCCAGCTTGCGACGCGTGGCAGCGCCGGCACGTCGATTGGCCTGCGAGCGCGCCTGCGCTACCCCTGCCTGGTAGTGGGCCGCCGGTGCCGTGGGCGTCGCCTTGCTACGGTTGATCTCGCGGTGGATGGWGGAGCGGCTGAAGCTCAGCTTGCRGGCGATGGCCGGACCGCTGAGCTTGGCTTGCAGCAAGGCCTGGATCGACATCCGATCAGCYGCTGTGACGTGCGAGTAGTGAGTTCCCATTTGGGCGGCACCTTACAGGTTGCGCCGTGTCGCACTTCAAACTTGAGGCCACCCTCCTTCTGAGCAACATCGCATGCACCACCCATCCTCCTCAGACACCCAACTGCTGCGCGCAGCCTACGCCGCCTTCAACGCCCGCGACATCGACGCCGCCCTGGCGCTGATGACGGCCGACGTGACCTGGCCACGCGCCTTCAAGGGCGGCTTCGTGCAGGGGCCTGACGCCATCCGCGCGTACTGGACGGAGCAGTGGGGCGAGGTCGACCCCCATGTCGAGCCGGTGGCCTTCCACACACAGGGCGCTTCGCAGACGCTGGTGGACGTGCACCAGGTCGTGCGCAGCCTGGATGGGGCGGTGCTGGCCGATGCGCAGGTCGGCCACCTGTTCACCGTGCGCGATGGGCTGATCCAGGGGATGGAGGTCTGCGCGCTGCCGGCATCCGGCGCTGCGGCCTGAACGCCAGCGCCAGCCATCGGGGCGGCTGGCCTTGTGGCAGGGCACATGCCCCACCCGCCCGCTTCAGACCAGCCCGTTGCGAATGGCGTAGACCGTCAGTTCGGCGTTGTTGCCCAGGTGCAGCTTCTCCAGCGCCCGCGTGCGGTAGACGCTGACGGTCTTGGGGCTCAGCATCAGCTCTTCGGCGATGTCGGACAGGCGCTTGCCGCTGGCGATCTTGACCACCGTCTGCAGCTCGCGCTCGGAGAGCGAGGCGTGCAGCACCTCCTGCGCGGGCTTGGACAGGCTGTCGACCAGCATCTGCGCGACCTCGGGCGTCACGTACTTGCGGCCTTGCATCACGGTGCGCACGGCGCGCACCATTTCCTCGGGGTCGCCGGCCTTGCTCAGGTAGCCCTGGGCGCCTGCGCGCAGGCAGCGGATGGCGTACTGGTCTTCGGGGAACATGGAGACGACCAGCACCTTGACCGGCGAGTCGGTCTCGGCCAGGGTGGTCAGCACTTCCATGCCGCCGCGGCCGGGCATGTTGAGGTCGAGCACCAGCACGTCGCAAGGGGTCTTGCGCAGCACTTCGCGCACCTCGGCGTAGCTGCCGGCCTCGCCCGTGACCTGGATGTCGACGGCCTCGGCCAGCGTGTCGCGGATGCCGCGGCGCACCACGGCATGGTCGTCGCAGACCACGACCTTGATCATGTGGGTTCTCCTTCCGCCAGGCGCTCGGTGGCCCCGGGTTGCAGCGGCACCGACAGGGTGATGGACGTGCCCTGGCCGGCGCGGCTGGAGACGTCCATCCAGCCGTCCACGGTCTTGGCGCGCTCATGCAGGCCGCGCAGGCCGAAGGCCTTGGGCTTGGCCAGCGCGTCGGCGTCCAGCCCGCGGCCGTTGTCGCTGACTTCCAGTGTGAGCACGCCTTCGGCATCGGACAGCTCGATCGTCACGCGGCTGCATTGGGCGTATTTGGAGATGTTGGTCAGTGCCTCCTGCGCCGTGCGGTAGGCCACGAGCGAGATCGTCTTGTCGGCCGCGATGCGCTCGCGGCAGGCACGGAACACGGTGGCCACGCCGGTGCGGCGCTCGAAGGCTTCGGCCAGCCACTGGATGGCGGCGACCAGGCCCTGGTCCAGGATGGGCGGGCGCAGGTTCATCATGATGCGCTGGCTGGCGCCGATGGCGTGCTGCAGCATCTCGCTGGCGGCCGTCACGTGGGCCTGCATGGCCGCGTCGGCGCTGTGGCGCGCGATCCAGGCCAGGTCGAAGCGGATGGCGGCGAGCGAGCCGCCGATGTCGTCGTGCACCTCGCGTGCGATGGCGGCGCGCTCCTGTTCGATGGAGGTCTGCAGGTGCTCGGCCAGCTCGGCCAGCTGGCGTTCGGAGCGGGCCAGGTCGGCGTCGGCGCGGGCCTTGGCCTGGCGCGCCTGCGAGACCTCGATGGCACGCTCGATCACGTGGCCCAGCTTGCCGATGTGGTCCTTGAGCACGTAGTCGGCAAAGCCCACGCGGATGGCCTCGACCGCGGCGGCCTCGCCGATGGCGCCCGACAGCAGCACGAAGGGCGGGCGCTGCGGCTGCTGCTGGAACAGCACCCACGCATCGAGCGCAGTGAAGCCGGCCAGGTGGTAGTCGGCCAGCACCACGTCGAAAGACTGGTCTGCGATGCGGGCGCGGAAATCGTCCAGCGTTTCGACGCGCTCCATGTCGAACGCCAGGCCGTGCTTGCGCAGCATGAGGGCGACCAGCTGGTGGTCGATCTCGGAATCCTCCAGGTGCAGGATGCGGATGGTCGGAGCGCTGATCTGAGAGTCCATGGGGCGGGCCAGCAAGCGCGCAGTGTAGCGGCGGGCCCGCCTGTCGCCCGGGCATGGCGCTCCGTCGTGAGGGCGCATGCATTTTTTCAAGCTGCGCTTAATTCGAACTAATATCGGGCCGATAACGTTCAGAAACGCGGCAGCTTCCCGGCCGCGATGGAGAGCACATGCAGGCAGAGCCCAACTCATTACCGGAACCGGCGGTGCATTTGCCGGTCGTGGTGGTGGCGGAGCTGCAGGACTCCCTGATGGTGGTCATGCACGACCTGCAGCGGCTGGATGGATTGCTCGCCCACACCATGGACAACCTGATGGAGCGTTTTGACACGGTGAGCAAGGCGCTGGCCGACCCGGAGCAGATGCAGGCGCTGGCCGCGATCCGTGCGAGCCTGCACGCGGCCGTCACCGAGCTGCAGTTCCAGGACATGGCCTCGCAGCTGATCACCCACACCACCAAGGTGCTGCAGGGCTGCGCGTACCGACTGGCCGCCGAGACCATGGGCAACGAGCCGGACGAGGAGGCTGCGCCTTTCGGCGCGCTGGCGTCCGAGCGCCCCAATCCTGTGACGCAGAGCGAGATGGACGCAGGCTCCATCGAGCTCTTTTGAAGCGCCCTGCCAACGCACCGAATCACCCGCCGGAGTTCTCCCCCATGCATTCGATCCTCGCCGTAGACGACTCGCCTTCGATGCGCAAGATGGTCGCTTTCACCCTGACGGGTGCCGGCTACAACGTGGTGGAGGCCGTGGACGGGGAGGACGCGCTGGAGAAGGCGCAGACCCATGCCATCGACCTGGTGCTGGCCGACCAGAACATGCCGAGGCTGGACGGCCTGGGCCTGACGCGCAGGCTGCGCGACGACCCGAAGTTCAAGACCATTCCGATCCTGATCCTGACCACGGAGTCCAGTGATCTCATGAAGCAGGCCGGCCGCTCGGCCGGCGCCACGGGCTGGCTGGTCAAGCCTTTCGACCCGACGCGCTTGATCGAGGTGATCCAGAAGGTCATCCGTTGAACGCCCTGGCCAACCACACCCACAGGAGACGCCATGGCTGAGCACCACCAGGAAACAGGCGGGGGGGGCGCGGACTTCGACCTGACCCAGTTCTACCAAATCTTCTTCGAGGAGGCCGGCGAGAACCTGGACCAGATGGAGCAGATGCTGGTCGACCTGGACCTGTCGCAGGCGGACGACGAGGCACTGAACGGCGTCTTTCGCTGCGCGCACTCGATCAAGGGCGGCGCGGCGACGTTCGGCTTTCGCGACGTGACCGAGCTCACGCACCACATGGAGTCGTTGCTGGACCGGCTGCGCCGCCACGAGATCCAGCCCGTGCCGCAGATGGTGGACGTGCTGCTGGAATCGGCCGACGCCTCGCGCGGCCTGCTGGCGCGGCACCAGAACGGCGACCAGGGCGCAGCGCCATCCACGGCCGACTTGGTGCGGCGCATCAGCGAACTGGCGGCAGGCAAGACGCCGGCGGCGGCGCCCACATCTGCGCCCGCGCCCGTGGCCGCACCAGTGCCTGCGCCCGCACCAGCGCCGGCACCGGCCGCGGCGCCGCTGCCCGAGGGCACGCGCGCGCTGCAGATCCGCATCGGGCCGCTGCCGCAGCCGGACGCGGCCGACGCGCTGCAGGACCTGTTCCGCGACATTCCCGGCCTGGGCACCATGGACCCGTTGCCCAGCGAGCAGACCGACTACCGCCTGTTCGCGGTGACCACCACCTCGTCGGATGCGGACCTGCTGGACCTGTTCGTGTTCCACGTGGCCAAGGAGCTGGTGGAGATCCGCGAGACCGCGGCGCCGGCCGAGGACCCGCTGGCGGTCGAGGAGGCCCGCGCCGCCGCGCTCGACCAGGCCGCCGCACAGGGCCGCACGGCCCAGGCCGTGAGCGACAGCGAGAGCTTCGGCTTCTTCGTCGACCTGCCGGCTGCACCGGCCCCGGCGCCGGTGGCCGGCGAGCGCCCGGCGGGGGTGGCTGCAGCGCCGGCGGAAGGCCGCGCGCCCAGCCAGTCGGCGCTGGAGGCGACCTCGATCCGCGTGGCGGTCAGCAAGGTCGACCAGATCATCAACCTGGTGGGCGAGCTGGTCATCACCCAGGCCATGCTGGCGCAGAACAGCCGTGGCCTGGAGCCGGCGCTGCACCAGCAGCTCTTCGCCGGCCTGGCGGACCTGGACCGCAACACGCGCGACCTGCAGGAATCGGTGATGTCGATCCGCATGATCCCGATGTCCTTCGTGTTCAACCGCTTCCCGCGCATGCTGCGCGACCTGGCGAACAAGCTGGGCAAGAAGGTGGACTTCGTGACCCAGGGCGAGGCCACCGAGCTGGACAAGGGCCTGGTCGAGAAGATCACCGACCCGCTCACGCACCTGGTGCGCAACAGCTGCGACCACGGCATCGAGATGCCGGCGGACCGCATCGCCGCCGGCAAGCCCGAGTACGGCACGATCACGCTGGCCGCGTCGCACCAGGGCGGCTCCATCGTGATCGAGGTGCGCGACGACGGCAGAGGCATGTCGCGCACGAGGATCCTGGCCAAGGCGCGCGAACGCGGGCTGCCGGTGCACGACGGCATGCCCGACAGCGAGGTCTGGCAGCTGATCTTCGCGCCGGGCTTCTCGACCGCCGAGGTGGTGACCGATGTGTCCGGCCGCGGCGTGGGCATGGACGTGGTCAAGCGCAATATCGCGGCGCTGGGCGGCACGGTGGACATCGACTCCGACGAGGGCCACGGCATGAAGGTGTCGGTGCGCCTGCCGCTGACGCTGGCCATCATGGACGGCATGTCGGTCCGCGTGGGCGACGAGGTCTACATCCTGCCGCTGTCGGCCGTGGTGGAGTCGTTCCAGGTGCAGGGCGATGCCGTCAGCACCGTGGCGCACGGCGCGCAGCTGGTCAAGGTGCGCGAGGAATACATGCCGGTGATCGAGCTGGAGCGGCTGTTCCAGGTGCCGCCGGCGCAGGACGGGCCCGGCATCGGCATCATGGTGGTGGTCGAGTCCGAAGGCAGCCGCGCGGCGCTGCTGGTCTCCGAGCTGTTGGGCCAGCACCAGGTGGTGGTGAAGAACCTGGAATCGAACTACCGCAAGGTGGCCAACGTGTCGGGCGCCACCATCCTGGGCGACGGCAAGGTGGCGCTGATCCTGGACATCGGCGCACTGGTGCGCCGCACGCGGCATTGAGGAGATCGACCATGGGAGCGACCGAGAAGATGGCCGATGCAGACGACGCCGTGGCGCGCGAGTACCTGACCTTCAAGCTGGGCGAGGAGGAATACGGCATCGACATCCTGAAGGTGCAGGAGATCCGCGGCTACGAGGTGCCCACGCGCATCGCGCACGCGCCGGCCTTTCTCAAGGGCGTGGTGAACCTGCGCGGCACCATCGTGCCCATCATCGACATGCGGTTGAAGTTCAACTGCGCGCAAGCCGAGTACAACGGCTTCACGGTGGTCATCATCCTGCACCTGCGCTCGCGCATCGTGGGCGTGGTCGTGGACTCGGTCAGCGACGTGCTGGAATTGCCGCCGCACAGCATCCGCCCGGCGCCGGACATCGACACCTCGGTGGACAACGCCTGCATCCTGGGCCTGGGTTCGGTCGGCGACCGCATGCTGATCCTGCTGGACATCGAGCGCCTGATGTCCGGCGTGGACATGGGGCTGGTGCCCGCGTGAGCCTGGCCATGCGCGAACCAGCCACGCTCGCCGCGAAGGACGCTGCGCCGCCGGCGCAGGCGCGCGAGTTCGGCTGGACCAACGCCGACTTCGCGCGCGTGCAGGCGCTGATCTACCAGCGCGCCGGCATCTCGCTGCACGACGGCAAGCATGCGATGGTCTACAGCCGCCTGTCGCGCCGGCTGCGGGACACGGGGCACAACAGCTTTCAGGACTACCTGGCCTGGCTGGAGCGCCAGGACGGCGAGGAATGGCAGGAGTTCGTCAACGCACTGACCACCAACCTGACCTCCTTCTTCCGCGAGCAACACCATTTCGGCGTGCTGGAGCAGCACCTGCGCACGCGGGCGCCAGAGGGCGGCTGGCGCATCTGGTGCAGCGCGGCGTCCACCGGCGAGGAGCCGTACTCCATCGTGGTCACGGCCATGGAGGTGCTGCGCTCGGCCACGGCGTTCCGGCTGTGGGCCAGCGACATCGATTCCAAGGTGCTGGCCTCGGCCGAGCGCGGCGTGTACCGGCTCGACGCGATGAAAGGCATGAGTGCCGAGCGGCTGCAGCGCTTCTTTCTGCGGGGCAAGGGTGCGAACACGGGCATGGTCCGTGTGCGGCCGGAGCTGCGTGCGGCAATCGAATTCCTGTCCGTCAACCTGATCCGCGACGACTGGCCGTTCCGCGAGCCGTTCGACATCGTGTTCTGCCGCAACGTGATGATCTACTTCGACGCGCCCACGCAGCGGCGCGTGCTGGAGCGCATCCACCGCGTCATGAAGCCTGGCGGCCTGCTGTTCGTGGGCCATGCAGAGAACTTCGGCGAGTCGCGTGACCTGTTCACGCTCAAGGGGAAGACCGTCTATGAGCGTCGCTGAGGCCGGCATGGCGGAAGAACGCCGCGGCGCGCCGCGCACGACCACGCCGGTGGTGCGCAGCGGGCCGGCGCAGGCCGTGTCGCTGCAGCAGCTCAAGAGCGTGGCGCGCAAGACCGGCGAGGCCTCTTTCTTCTATCTGGACCACCACTTCCAGTACAACGCCGTCAAGGTGCTGCCCGGCGAGTATTTCGTCTCCAGCGACGAAATCGTGATGATGACGGTGCTGGGCTCGTGCATCTCGGCCTGCCTGTGGGACACGCGCGCGCGCGTGGGTGGCATGAACCACTTCATGCTGCCCGAGGGCGGTGGCGACGAGGGCTTCGGCCGCTACGGCTCGTACGCGATGGAGCTGCTGATCAACGAGATGCTCAAGTGCGGTGCACGGCGCGAGTCGCTGCAGGCCAAGATCTTCGGTGGCGCGCAAGTGATGGCGAACTTCACGACCATGAACGTGGGCGAGCGCAACACCTCGTTCGTGATCGACTACCTGCAGACCGAGCGCATCCCGCTGCTGTCGCAGGACGTGCTGGACATCTACCCGCGCAAAGTGTGCTTCTTCCCGAGCAGCGGCAAGGCCATGGTCAAGCGCCTGGCCCATGCCCACCCCGAGCAGATCGTCGCCAGCGAGCAGAACGGCAACGCGGCCACGGTGGCCAGGTCGCGCGCCGGCGGCTCCGTGGACCTGTTCTAGACCATGCGCAAGAAGATCCGCGTCCTCGTGGTCGACGACTCGGCGCTGGTGCGCAGCCTGCTGACCGAGATCATCAACCGCCAGCCTGACATGACCTGCGTAGGCGCGGCCAATGACCCGCTGATCGCGCGCGAGATGATCCGGGAGCTCGACCCGGATGTGTTGACGCTGGACGTGGAGATGCCGCGCATGGACGGCATCGACTTCCTGGGCCGGCTGATGCGGCTGCGGCCCATGCCGGTGGTGATGGTGTCCACGCTGACGGCGCAGGGCGCCGAGGTTACGCTGCGCGCGCTGGAGCTGGGCGCCATCGATTTCGTGGCCAAGCCGCGCATCGGCCTGGCGTCGGGCCTGAAGGACCTGGGCGGCGAGATCGTGGAGAAGGTGCGCGTGGCGGCGGTGGCCAAGTTCCGGCGCACGCCGCAGGTGGCACCGGCCGGCGTGGCGGCTGGCGCTGCACCGGCCGTGCCCAGGGCGGCGGCGCCGCTCGGGCGCATCTCCACCGAGAAACTGATCTGCATTGGCGCATCGACTGGTGGCACGGAGGCGATTCGCGAGATCCTGGTCGCGATGCCGGCCGATGCGCCGGCCATCGTCATCACGCAGCACATGCCGCCGGGTTTCACGACCAGCTTCGCGGCGCGGCTGAACGGCCTGTGCCGCATCACCGTCAAGGAAGCCAGCGCCGGCGAGCGCATCCTGCCCGGCCATGCCTACATCGCGCCGGGCGGGCGCCAGTTCAGCATCGGCCGCAGCGGCGCGAACTACGTGGCCGCCGTGGACGACGCGCCGCCCGTGAACCGGCACAAGCCGTCGGTCGAGGTGCTGTTCCTGTCCGCGGCCGAGGCGGTGGGCCGCAATGCCTACGGGATCATGCTGACCGGCATGGGCAACGACGGCGCACGCGCGATGCGCGAGATGCGCGACAAGGGCAGCTACAACTACGCTCAGGACGAGAACAGCTGCGTGGTCTTCGGCATGCCCAAGGAAGCCATTGCGCATGGCGCGGTGGACGAGGTGCTGCCGCTCACGCAGATCGCACCCGCCTTGCTGGCCAAGCTGGGCAGCGCGACGGACCGGCTGCACCACCGCATCTGAGCCTTCACAGCATTTCGTCGGGCGCGAACGGGCCGATGAGTCGCAGCATCAACTGCAGGCCCTTGCCCGCGTCGGGTTCGCCAGGGCCGGTAGTCGACTGGCCGTCCGGCGCGTACCACACGAGCTGGCCATCCTTGAGCGCGACGTGGTAGGCGTCGTCGCGCAGCACCGGCGCGGCCAGTTCCAGCGCCTGGCGGGCCAGCGACCGGCTGCGGATCAGCAGCGCGACTTCGCTGTTCTGCAACTGCGAGCGCAGGTCCAGGTTCATGGAGCCGACGACGAGCAGGCTTTCGTCCAGAACCAGCGTCTTGGCATGCAGGCTGGCGCGTGAGGCCACGCCCGAGCCGGTGAGCGACGCAGGCTTGGCGGGGCTACTTTCCGAGCCTTGGCTGGCAACGCGGCGGACCGTGGAGCCGAAGGACATGGCGCTCGCACCGCCGTTGAATTCCGCACGCATCTCGTAGAGCTCGACGCCCATGTCGAGCAGGCGCTCGCGGTAACGCGCGTAGCCCACATGGGCCAGTGGCGCGTCGGTCGCGGCCAACGAATTGGTCAACACCCGCACGCGCACGCCCGATTCCCGCAACTTGGCGAAGACAGCCATCATCGCGTCGCCGGGCACGAAGTAGGGCGACACAATGAACAGGTCATGCTGCGTGCGCTCCATGAGCCGCAGCAGGCCGTCGACGACGGTGTCCTCGGTTCCGACGTCTTCTGCCGCGATCTTGTCGGCCTTGTCCACCAGCAGCAGCGACGGTGCCCAGGTCAGCCGGGCGGGGGAGAGGTCCAGCGGCGCGACGGCGATCTCGGCGGCCGGCTGCGCGGTGTGCGCGGCGTCCGGGTGCAGTGCGTCGGGGATGGTGACCGGCGCCGCGGATGTGGGCCGCAAGGCGTCGAGTTCGTCGGGCGACAGCAGCGACTGCACGGGATAGGCGAGCTCGTTGTTCCAGTAGGCATCGAAGCTGGCCGACATCTGGCGCACGATGCGGCCGGCGGCCAATACGTCGAGGTCGATGAAGTTGCTGTCCGTGCCCTGGCCGAAGTAGGCGTCGCCCAGGTTGCGCCCCCCGGTGATGCCGATCGCGTTGTCGGCGATGAACATCTTGTTGTGCATGCGCCGCTGTGCCTGTTCAAGATTGCCCAGCGAGCCGAGCAGGCGGCCCACCAGCGAGCGGCGAGATCCTGGCAAAGGGTTGAACAGGCGGATCTGGATGTTGGGCTCGAAGGCCAGCCGCAGGAACTGCGCATTGGCGCCCGTGGTGTTGAAGTCGTCGAGCAGGATGCGCACGCGCACGCCGCGTGCCGCCGCCTCGCGCAGCCGCAACACAAACTGGCCGGTGCTTTCGTCGACGAGGATCGCGTAGTACTGCAGATCCAGCGTCTTCTGCGCCGCATCGACCAGAGCCAGCCGGCTGGTGTAGGCAGCTTCCGTGCCGCCGAGCAGCCGGAACGCCGAGTCGTGGCGCGCGCCGATCGCAGAAGCGTGTTGCGCGATCTTCTGGCCCAGCGCTGTTTCCTGTGGATCCTGCAGCGCATGCGATACCGGGCGATACACGTCCGCGGGGAGGCTGGCACAGCCAGCGAGCCAGACGGCCACGAGGCAGGAGAACACGAGCCTCAGGCTTCGTGCAGCCAGGCCGCAGGGCCGCGGCGGATAGGGAAATCGCATGGCTGGCGAATCTACCGGCACGGCCGGCGTCGCGTCTGTAGGCCGAACCGCTGCCAGCGCGTGCGGCTCAGCCTGCTTTTTCCAGGGCCTCCCAGCGCTCCATCGCGCCCAGCAGTTCCTCGTCCAGCTCGCTGTGGCGTTGCGCCAGCTGTGCCGCGCGCACCCCGTCCGTGGCGTAGAGCGCGCCACCACCGAGCTCGACGGTGATGCGCTGCTGCTCGGCCTCGAGCGCGGCGATCTGGGACGGCAGGGTGTCCAGCTCGCGCTGCTCCTTGTAGCTGAGCTTGCGGCGCGGGGCGGCCGGCGCGGTGGGGGCTGCAACCGTCGGCTTCACGGGGGCGGCGGCGACGGGTGCGGGTGCAGCGCTGGGGGCCATCTCGCGCATACGCCGTGTCTGGGTCTGCCAGTCCTGCACCGAACCTTCATACTCGCGCCAGAAGCCGGGACGCGATGCCGTGGCCTCGTGCGCGATGATGCTCGTCACGACGTTGTCGACGAAGGTCCTGTCGTGGCTGACCAGGAACACCGTGCCCTCGTAGCTCTGCAGCAGTTCCTCCAGCAGGTCCAGCGTGTCGATGTCCAGATCGTTGGTCGGCTCGTCGAGCACCAGCACATTGGCCGGCCGCGCGAAGAGCCGCGCCAGCAGCAGGCGGTTGCGCTCACCCCCGGACAGCGAACGCACGGGCGATGTCGCGCGGGCCGGGGAAAACAGGAAGTCGCCGAGGTAGCTCTTGACGTGCTTGCGCTGTTTGCCGATCTCGATCCATTCGCTGCCGGGGCTGATGAAGTCTTCCAGCGTCGCGTCCAGGTCCAGCGCGTTGCGCATCTGGTCGAAGTAGGCGATCTCCAGGTTGCTGCCCTGGCGCACACGGCCGCCGTCGGGTTGGAGCTGGCCGAGGATCAACTTGAGCAGCGTGGTCTTGCCGGTGCCGTTGGCGCCGAGCAGCCCGATCTTGTCGCCGCGCAGGATGGTGGCGGAGAAGTTGTCGACGATCACGCGCTCGCCGAAGGACAGGCTCACCTCTGTGAGTTCGGCCACGATCTTGCCGCTGCTTTGGCCGGTCGCCACGTCCATGTTGACGCGGCCCAGGGCCTCGCGCCGCGCGCTACGTGCGGCTCGCAGGTTCTCCAGGCGGCCGATGCGGCTCTGGCTGCGCGTGCGCCTGGCCTCGACGCCTTTGCGCACCCAGATCTCCTCCTGTGCCAGCAACTTGTCGGCTTTGGCGCTGATCACGGCTTCCTGGGCAAGCTGTTCCTCCTTCTGCAGCAGATACTGCGCGAAATTACCGGGGTAGGAACGCAGCTGGCCGCGGTCCAGTTCGACGATGCGCGTGGCGACGCGGTCCAGGAAGCTGCGGTCGTGGGTGATGGTGACGATGCTGCCTTTGAAGTCGACCAGCAACTCTTCCAGCCATTCGATGGAGTCCAGGTCCAGATGGTTGGTGGGCTCGTCGAGTAACAGGATGTCGGGCCGCGTGACCAGGGCTTGCGCCAGCGCCACGCGCTTGCGCGTGCCGCCCGAGAGGGTGGCGATCTGGGCCGCAGGGTCGAGGTGGAGGCGCTGCAGCGTCTCGTCGACCCGCTGCTCCCAGTTCCAGGCGTCGAAGGTTTCGATCTCGGTCTGCAGCGCGTCCAGATCCGCGTCCTCGTCCCCGCGCAGATAGGCGTCACGCGCGGCAATGGCGTGCGCCAGGCCTGCGCTGGCCGAGGCAAACACCGTCGCGTCGGGGTCGAGCACGGGCTCCTGTGCCACAAAGGCGATGCGGATGCCCTGCTGCACATGCATGACGCCGTCGTCGGGCTTTTCCATGCCGGCGAGGATCTTGAGCAGCGAGGACTTCCCCGCGCCGTTGCGGCCAATGAGGCCAATGCGTTCCAGGCTTTCGACCGCCATCTGCGCGCGGTCGAGAAGGGCGACGTGTCCGAACGCCAGTTGCGCGTCGAGTAGTGTGATCAATGCCATGTAGGGGATTATCCGGGGGCGCCTGTGCGGCGCGGCATGGGACGTCGGCGATGGCTTTGTTGCCGGGTCGCGTCTGCGATGCCGTCCGCTGGTGCTGGCGGCGCCTAGTGCTCACGGAAGCAAGCCGGGTCGGTCTGCCGCCGTGTTGTTGGGACCACGTGCAAATTTTCTTGCCCGCCCTCTCCGAGTTGTTGTATAGTCGAGGGCTTCGCTCTTCACGGCGCTGTCTGCTTCGGAAGCTGGTTGCAAGAAAAGCGAAAAAGATTTGACGAAGCTAAAAATTTTGTGTCATAATCTAAGGCTGCGCTGATCACAGCGCACCGCAAAAAA
>NZ_LMMV01000015.1 GCF_001422405.1 Pseudorhodoferax sp. Leaf267 | reverse complement strand
CGGTCAGATCCGGCAAGTGATGGTGCGCGGGCTCAAGAAGGTCGGCCAGATGTTCGTGCTGAACATGGCCGCCTACAACCTTGTGCGCATGCGCTCGCTAGGGCAGGTGCGTCTGCAAGGTGCCCGATGAGGGGAAAAGGCGCGCCAMACGGCGCTGGCGTGACCCGAATCGCGCTCTGAATGCGTAATTGAGCCGTCAGCGCCGAACGCCCTGCTGAATCCGCACTCTCACCGAGGTGAGRCGAGCTGCGGCGTCGGGTATTTCAGCAGCCTGTCAGACAGCTGGCCGACTGGGCTGCTGCTCGCGTGGACTTCGCTGATTTCGTCAGGGTGCTGATCAGACTTCAACTTACCGCAGAGGCCACAACAAAGCTTTCTCAAAGACCGAACGAAAGACACGAGCTACCGGTATTGTTGTGCGTTAGCGCCTGCAATTGTTAACGGCAAAATTCTCTAGGCCCGGCGCAGCAATACGCTCTTCTCGTGCAGCGCTGCAATAACTTCTCTCTGGCAAAAGATCATGGCCAAATGCGGGTCATGCCTATTATTTTCGTAGCAGTCCCGAACTTAATTTGTAGCAACGCTATGCATGCAATTTCTCATTCCCCACCTTTGAGCGGACGTTGCCCAAATCTTCATTTCGTGCCATGTACTCCTGCAACCTTGTGACCGCCGGCACCGCATGAGAATGAACATCAAGTACCGACAGCAGCCGGGAGACATCGCCGGTATCCAGACGACCCGATACATAGAATCGGCCAAGGGTGTGGACTGCGTGCAGGGCTCGTGCCTTAACTGACAACTCCACATTCGCGTTTTCAAATTGCCACACAATCTCTGCCACCAGACGCAAAAACGACCCAGTATCGTCGCATTGTTCCATCTTGCCAGAAGTCTTAATGCTTCCGATAGTCCGCACTGTTAGTGAAGGCTCGCCCGTAGGGTAGAAGGTCGGCCGACTGGACGAGGGTCGTATTCAACGTTTCTCAGCAGAGCGTAGCGGTACAGCTTGGAATTGCATTCAAAAACTATGACCGCGGAATGATCTATATACTTGGGCGCGTCATAGCTTTGGTAACTAAGGAATGAACCTGGTCGTCCAAAGTTCGAGCGCGAATTAGCATGACGAATGGCGACACCTAAAGGCCAGCCCAGTCCCTCGAAAGATCGCCAGTTTGCCTGTGATGGTCGCATGAACTGCGGGACTCCGTCACGCTCAGCGGGCAAAGTTGGGCCTCGCTTTGGCGACGTTACGGCGGTGAAGCTCAACGTTGGTCAAGCCGGGTCGTTCGCCCGCGCATCATCTTCTTTAAAGCGGTTATCTGTCGATGGGCAGCGGCCGCGAGGCCGCTGCCACGAGCTTACTTGCCGTCCCGATCCGAATCGCCCGGGACCGCGCGCTCCACGGTATCGCTGACACGCTGCCATGCATCACGCGACGCGTGCTTCGCACGGTCCCAACCGAGGGTGGAAGAACCGCGAATGTTGGCCCAATCCCGGCCTAGGTCGCTTTCGACGTCATCGAAGCTCCGGCCCTCGTGCTTGTTGTATGAGTTCACCCCATAGGCGTAAGCCGGGCCAAAATCGTGGTAGGAGCCGCCTTCAACGTACGGACGGCCTTGGTAATTGTCGCGCCAATAGTTGTCGTGCTCGACTGGATCAGCCTTGGCCGCTCTGCCGCCCAGTGCGCCGGCGGCTGCGCCAACCACTGCGCCGATAGCTGCGCCAACGGGGCCCGTCATTCCGCCGACGGCTGCGCCTGCAGCAGCGCCTCCTGCAACGCCGCCCACAATGCCACCCGCTACGGCGCCGGTGGTTGTTTTACCTGTCTCGTTCATGCCAATCTCCTCGTTGTTGGTGAGAGTCCGAGCGTACGAACTCCAAGAGGCGTGTCACGTCGGTCATCCACCGCCTCGAAGGTCAGCCACCACCGCGCCCTGCTGATCCAGTGCGGGCAATCACGTGTGACTGCAAGCTTGGGGCTCCCACCGCTGAACGCAACGCCGCTCCGCCAAGATAAGTCCTCAGGTTCGCGACCTCACCTCGTTATCCCGTAAATCCTCAATGCTGGCGGCATGCTGGACACCGCCGTGAAGCCCTGGCTTTGTATTCCGCGGCCCAATAAGAGCTGCAGCAGCACGTGTAGTACGAGTACCGGTGCATGGCGTTCCTGATTGACCTGCTGCTCGGATCTGTCAGATCACCCGGCTTGGACACGGTGCGTGCGCTTGACGATCTTTGCTACATCAGTTCTGAGAAGGCCTCTGGACGGCATCCGCAGCATCGGCGCTCTCAGGCCGAAGCTGCGCCGCCGACGATCGCAGTTTGACCTCCAGGTTCATCTGCGCTCGATGAAGCCCATCGGCTACAGGTGGGCGCTCCAAGCGGTGGAGCACCCAGTACAGCAATGTGAACACAGCACCCCAAAACAAGATGCCCCGCCACCATGGCACTCTCTTCTTCGGCCTTCGATTCTGGCTGCGAGGGGTCCTAAGGCTTGGCATGCCTTCGTGCGCGCGTCGCAGCAGCGTGCGAATATGAACGGGCTGTGCGCGACCAAGTGCCGACCGACACATGGAATTGGTGCGAGCTAGTCATGAAATTGCGCGGGCTCTGCCGCTGTAGGGAATCAGCGGACGCACCGTGTCTAGCGATGGACTTTCTGCTGACGCCGCCTCGGCAACTTTTTCATGCAACCCGGCTTCGCGCGCCTCTATCCAATGAGATTCAGGCCCGTGCTGTGCGAGAGCGTGGACCAGTCTCGCCTTCAACATCCACAGGTTCATCGACGATGCTGCCATCCACTCCGAACAAAAATATTCTCCACGGACCTGGGGCAATTCTTTGTTCGACGCGATTCGGATTTGCTTCATTGCATGCAAGCCTAGCACTGGCTCAGCGCAATTTAATTGACTATTTCTCCCAGCAGTTGAAAAGCATTCAATCCGAGTCAACGATTGACGCTTCTGAGGAATAAGTCTCACCGCCCTCTGTCACATAGCGCAACCGTGCCGTGGGTCGAGGCGGTCCAACGTGCGGTTTGGCCGCGAAGATCACGGAATTCTTTACAAGGGCGACGCGATACAGCAGGCCAGCGGACATCAACTGGCGTTCGAGCCTTACGTCGACATGCCGGCATCACGAACATGGTCACACCGGGCTTCAGCGCATCAAGCGCAATGCCCCCCTGAAACACCCAAGGATCACATGACCCATCTTCTGATCGGCTACCAAGAGGCCGTCCGGCGCGCCGACGCAGTCAGCCAGCGTCTCGCAGACCTCTCACGTGCCGGCGCCCCCATGTCGCAAGAACTTCTCCTGGAGTTCGAACGTTTGGAGAGAGACGTCGTCGACAAGCGAGCCGCCTTGGACGCGAATGATTACGAGGCACATCGGCATCCCTAAGTGTGGGGCGTGATCGAGCTATGACTGGTTCACTGATATTTGTGATACGAATGCTTCCTAAAGTCTTTCGCGATTGACTGCAATGCAGTACAGCTACCGCGTAACAATGCGTATGAGTCCAATGCAAGTTCGTTTAGCCTGCCTATGATCTGCCCCTTTTTTCAGGGCATCAGCATGATCTCAAGCATCGTGAGTTTTGGTCGGCGCGCACTTGTGATGTGCAGCATTTTCTTTGCTGCGAGTTCATTTGCAGGGCAAGCAAGCTACCAGTCGATTTTTGTGTTTGGCGACAGTCTGTCGGACACAGGGAACGACCTGTTGGCCACCTCTTCCAAGGGGATCACCCCAGCCATCCCGCCATCGAAGTCG
This sequence comes from Pseudorhodoferax sp. Leaf267, assembly GCF_001422405.1. GTDB lineage: Bacteria > Pseudomonadota > Gammaproteobacteria > Burkholderiales > Burkholderiaceae_C > Pseudorhodoferax. Next base: position 9,922 of record NZ_LMMV01000015.1, on the reverse strand, counting down.
CCGCACGAAACCTACTGGCGTGGACGGTTCAGCAACGGCCCGGTGGCTGCCGAGTACCTGTGGGGCCTGATTGGTCACAAGGGCGCATCGGAGCTGATCCCGTCGCTCGCGTTGAGCAGCGTGCCGAAGCAGGCTGGCGTGAGTTTCGCGTTTGGGGGTTCGGCCTCTGGTGTGAGCACGGTGACGCCTTTGGGCTTCCCTGCGCCAGGCCTGCTCGGACAGGTCAACCTGTTTGCAGAAATGCTGGCGGGCAAAACGCCGATGGGCAACTCCTTGTTCGTCGTCTGGGCCGGCTCGAACGACTACCTGCAAAGTTTGACCGGCAGCCCCAACCCGGTCGTTGGCAACGTCGTGCAATCCATTCGCCAACTGCATGCTCTTGGCGCCAAGGACTTCCTGGTTCCCAACCTGCCTGACATGGGTCTGGCGCCGTTTGTCAAAGTGAAAGGTCTGAGCGGCCTATTCACGCAACTGACGATCGCCCACAACACTTTGCTTGCGACGTCCTTGGCTTCACTCCAGCGCGAATTGCCAGGTGCGCGAATCGTCTCAGTCGACGTTTACGCTACCGGCGCGAACCTCATGTCGTCGGGGCAGGTCGTCACGGACCTGCCGGCCGCAGAGCATCTGGCGCCGGGTAAAGGCGCGGCCGACTGTTTGTTCCGTAATCCGGCGACGTGCGTCGACGTGCCCATGCCAGCATTCTTGCCGCCGTTCCTGTTTTGGGACGTCCTGCATCCAACGACTCAGGTGCATGCCATCATTGGCACGGCGATGTACCGCGCACTTCTTGATCAAAAGTGAGCCGGAAGTCCTGGCTGCGAATGGCGGCTCAGTCGGCATGACCTCCTGGGTCACGAGGGTCTTTAAGCGATTCGTGTGAGCCGGAGCAACGGTGTTGCGCCATGCGCAGCCCATGCTTGTCACCTCAACATGGCTGGGTAGCATGAAATGGGCTGCCAATGCCTTCTTAACTTGCATCTGGCCTGCGACTGTTCAAGTTAGGCGGTGAGCATCCGAAATGATGCAAGAGCACGAAGGGTGCAGCAATGCGGGATCACCTTGGCAGCCCCCGTGACACAAGGAGAGAGCTTGGACGCAAATTCCCACCTGTCACCCGAAGAACGCGAGGCCAAGCGTTTAAAAGCGCTGATCAGCCTGGCCATTCTCGATACCACGGCAGAGCGTGCCTACGATGACGTTACGCGTATGGCATCGGTGGTGTGCGGCACGCCAATCGCATTGATCTCGATGGTCGACCGCAATCGTCAATGGTTCAAGGCTGCGGTTGGACTACGAGTGCGTGAGACACCGCGCGACTTGGCATTCTGCGCGCACGCCATCTTGAACCCTCATGAGCTGATGGTGGTGCGCGATGCACTGCAGGACCCGAGATTTGCTTCAAACGATCGTGTCACTGGCGATCCTGCCATTCGCTTTTACGCCGCAGCGCCTCTGCTGACCTCAAGCGGAGATGCGCTTGGCACCTTGTGCGTCATCGACCGGCGGCCCAGGATACTGTCAGAAACCCAGCTGGAGCATCTGGCCTTCCTTGCCCGGGAGGTCGTCTCAATGCTCGAAGCGCGCCCCGATGATGCTCAGAGATGGGTCCACGCTGACGGTGGTCAAGTGCTGCCGCATGACCGCGGGTCGGTGTGAACTGCTCGAATGTGTGAGTCAGGTTGATCTGCTGGGATCACTCGTGTACATGCTTCCCCAACCCACTTCGTGACAGATAACTCTCTCACAACGACGGATCCAAATGCTGCGCATGCTTGACCCGATTGCTCAGCACCGCAGCGCCTTGCACCGTTGGCTGTAGCGGACTGCCAAGTATCCATCAACAGGCTGAGGGCCGCTGACGCCTGCGTGGCGGCCAGAGTCTTGCTCTGTGCGGGCCGCACGAAGCCGCTTGAGCGCGGCATTCAGTCGATCGGGGAATTCAAGCTACCGCTCATCGCGCCGTGCAGCTCGGGCTAGCGCCACACCATGCACTCGGACAAATGCGCCAGCTCACCTAGCGTCTCACGTTGCGACTGTGCCCGTGCACGCCGTCGGGTCGCGCCGCAATGCGAGTCCAATGGCTGCTACTTCGTGACAAATGATGTCGGTGTGCAATTTCATAAGCCGTTGCGGCGTGACAAAGTTGCGCATCGAAACACGTTTTCACGACCAAACTGCGCGGTTGTTCAACAGGCTAAGAAGTCGGACCGTGATCGCAGCGAAAAAACTTGGGCCAAGCGACATCGACGAGCAGCACATGCGCCGCTACGTGTGCATAGATCCGAAGGCGATGCAACTTCATGGCCCGGCCGTGCTAGCAATCGAAATGCTCAGCGCCGACTACAACGCGCGATTTGAGACGCTGGCGCACCATCGCATCATGAAAGAGCCAAGGCGCTATCAAACCAGCCACGCCGGATTTTTGGTCGTGCGGCACGCAGGAACGCCTGGTGCGTACGAGACGTGGGTAGCGCGCCATGTGTTTGTGCGTCAGTACCGCGCATGAGCACGCCAGATTCCTTCACCGTCTTGCTCGCCGAACTGCAGTGGCAGGTGGACCGCGTTTCGATGGATGCCGGTATGAAATCTCGCATGGTCCATGCCTTGCATGCGCTTGCGAATCTTGCGGCTCACGACTGTTTGGATAGCCGTCACGGCTACCGGCTCGTTGCATCACTTATCGAATGCTCGGAAGCTGTGCCAGCAGTGGGCAAGTTGCTGCGGCATTTTCCGGCATCGCCCTGAACACGTCGCAATGCCGGAGCATCTAGCTGGGACCCTGGTGGATGTCCATCCATCAGCCATAGCCGGCGACGGACATCGCTAGCTGTGGCGTAGTGTTGCGTTTTCGCAGGCCTGATGCATGTGGCGCATTTTTCTGCAGTAGCGATCGGTTACTGCCGCCTCATCGGTGCGAGTGGGAGAAAGCGATTACAGCAAGTAATCCTTGCTTGCTAGTGGCAGCAATCGCATTAACAGCAGTCGTACATTCTCGCGGGGTGACGGACAGCAACGGGCGCAGAGCGGTCGACCGAATGGCTCGTGCAGAACGGCCGCAAGCAGTCTTGACCCGACGTTCGCCGCCGCGGGCGCAACGACAGCAACTGGCCGGGAGCAGATCTACATGTGCAGGCAACTTTGCGCCCGTTGCCGCCAATCCAACGAGCGACCTAATGACCAATCTGAATTCGTCATCAGACGTCGGGCGTAAAACTCTCGAGGTCTTTTTTAGATCGTCGCCGACCCGCAGCGCGGCGTTTCAAACTCAAGCTTCGGCTCTGCAATGATCGTCCGCGACAAGGCCATTCAGCGCTCGGTGGGTAAGCAGGCGAGACGTGTTGGACCAATGCGCAACGTGCGCGGATGTCGCCACGGCATGGGGCACATGGGCCAGCCGTGACTTGTTTGTATCTGGACGCCGTACCGGTGGGGTCCGCACTTCGTCAGCGTGGGTGAAGATTCACTGCTCGAAGTCGACGGTTGGGCGGTCGAGTGCTGCCGGTGCAACGTCAAGCACTTGACCTCTATCGCTTGCCTTGTCAGAACACGCACTTGGTCGGGAGGTCTTCCGCGCTTTCGATCCTTCGGAGCCCCTTCATGAGTTAAACGGGCGCCGATCGTGTCAGCAGGAGCGAGGGGTTGGGCCGCATCGCAGACGTTGGCACCGACGTCGGAACTAGGAGTTGGTGACTCTGAGCCCATTGTCTGCATGGCCAGCGGAATGGCCGCCACTTTTCGCGTGGTTCCCGTGACCGGCGCGGCGCTACATAAAATTCATCAATGGCTCAATCGTCCCCATCTGCACGTGCCTCTCGCCTCGACGCCGCGGTGCGCACGGCCGGTGTCGGCGTCTGGCTGAACCCGCTTCCGCTCGGCCAGTTGGTCTGGAACGACAACACCAAGGCCCATTTCCATCTTCCCCAAGACGCGCAGCCGACGATTGAGCTGTTCTTCGAGCGGCTGCATGCAGACGACCGCGAACGCGTGCGACAGTCGGTGCTGCGTGCGGTGGAGGACCGACGCCCGTTCGACGAGGTGTACCGCACGGTTGGCCCGCAAGGACAGCAGAAATGGATCCATGCGGTCGGGCGCGCAGTGTTTTCGGACGAGGGCGTGGCGACGCAGTTCGACGGCATCACCCTGGACATCACGGCGACCATCGCTGCGCAGCAGCTGCTACGGGAATTCTCGGACGCCGCGCCTGCCATGCTCTGGGTCACGGAGGTCGACGGACTGTGCAGCTTCCTGTCGCGCAGCTGGTGCCAGTTCACCGGCGTCCCCGAAGTCGCTGGCTTGGGCTTCGGTTGGCTGGAGACGGTGCACCCGGACGACCGGCTTGCAGCCCGGGAAGCATTCGCCCGAGCCACGGAACAGCAATGCTCATTCGCTCTGGAGCACCGCGTGCGCCGTCCGGACGGCAGATACAGCTGGGTGATGGACGCCGGCCAGCCCCGGCTGGGCCCGGATGGGGAGTTCCTGGGGTTCTCCGGCCTGGTCACCGACATCCATGAACGACGCGAGGTCGAGCAGGCCCTGCGACGTTCCAGCCAGCGCTACAGCCGGTTGCTGGAGTCGATCGATCAGGGCTTTTGCGTCGTCCAAATGCTGCTCAGCGCTGAGGGCACCCCGATCGACTACCGCTTCCTGGAATGCAACTCGGTGTTCGAACGGCAAACTGGGCTCGTTCAGCCGGTCGGGCACACAGCACGTGAGCTCGTGCCCGCGCTGGAGGACTTCTGGTTCCAGACGTACGGCAAAGTGGCCATCACGCGGGAGTCGGTGCGCTTCACGCACGGATCTGCTGCGATGGGGCGCTGGTTCGACGTGTTCGCCTCGCCGATCGGTGAGGCACAGGACCTGCAAGTGGCGATCCTGTTTCAGGACGTCAGCCAACGCGTCGAGCAGGAGCGACGGCTGCGCGAGAGCGAAGAGCGTTACCGCGGCTTCCTGGCCAGCACCAACGAGGGCATCTGGCGCATGGAATTTCAGCCACCGGTGGATTTGCGGCTACCGCCACCGGATCAGATCGCCGCGTTGTTCGCCAACGGAAGGTTGGCCGAATGTAATGCGGTGCTTGCGCGCATGTACGGATTGGCAGAGGCCGACGCTGCAGTGGGCCGCGGCCTGGGCTGGATGCTCGATGCGTCCGCGCCAGCGGTGCGTCACTACCTGGAGGAATTGATCGAGGCAGACTACAGCATGGGCGAAGGCGAATGGTCGGTGCTGGGCGTCGATGGACGGCCCGAGTGGTTTGCTTCGAGCTTCCTGGGCGTGGTCGAGGAGGGCTGCTTGGTGCGCGCCTGGGGCACGCGGCGCGACATCACCGCTCGCAAGCGTGCCGATGCGGCGCTGTTGGAAGCGGACCGCCGCAAAGACGAATTTCTGGCCACCCTGGCACACGAGCTGCGCAACCCGTTGGCGCCAATCCGCAGCGCCGCCGAATTGATCCACCGCGGCGGCAACGACGAAGCACGGCTGCTGCGGTATGCCGGCGTCATCGGTCGGCAGGTCACGCACCTGGCGCGCATGATCGACGACCTGATGGACGTGAGCCGCATCACGCGCGGCAAGCTGGAGCTGAGCTTGGCGCCGGTTATCCTGCAAGACGTGGTGCGTGGGGCCTGCGAAAGCACTCACGCCGCGCTGTCAGCCAATGCGCATGCGCTGACGGTGGACCTTCCCGACATCCCGATACGCATGCTCGGCGACGAGGTGCGACTGGTGCAGGTGTTCGCCAATTTGCTGACGAACGCAGCGCGCTATTCAGCCCGCGGAAAGCCCATCAAGATCTCGCTGCGCAGCGACGACGGTCAAGCGGTTGTGCGGGTGCGTGACGAGGGCATCGGGATTGCAACCGACCAGCTGGCGCGTGTGTTCGAACTGTTCTACCAAGGCGGCGCGGCGTCCGAACGTGGGCATGGCGGCCTGGGTATTGGCCTGTCGCTGGTCCAGCAGCTGACGGCTCTGCACCACGGGCAAGTCCAGGCGGTTAGCCCCGGGCTGGGCCAGGGCAGCGAGTTTGTGGTGCGGCTGCCGCTGGGTGTGTCGGGCGTCGCATCGGCAGTGCCTGGCGCTTCGGACCATGGGCGCCGCTCGGGGCGGCTGCTGATCGTTGACGATCACCGCGATGGCGCCGACACCCTGTCCGACGCAATGGGCAGCATGGGCTATGAGGTCATCACGGCCTACGACGGCGTGGAGGGCTTGGCGCAAGCCGAGGCAACGCGACCGGACATCGCGGTGCTGGACCTGGGCATGCCGCGCATGGACGGTTATGGACTGTGCCGCGCTCTACGTCAGCACGACTGGGGCCGGCGCATGACAGTGCTGGCGCTTTCAGGCTGGGGCCAGACGGCTGATCGCGAGCGCACGCGCGCGGCTGGCTTTGACATCCACCTGGTCAAGCCGATCGAACCGCAGGCCCTTGCGGAGGCGATTGAACGCGCACGTGCAGGTAGCGGGGAGTGAGCGGGCGCGACTTCCGCTTTGCGCCCATTGCTGCCCGTGGCCGATTTCGGAGCGAGCGACCGGTCTACCCTAGAACCTAACCTTGCCCAAAGCCGCCTAGCAATCCGGAGGCGGCGACAGCAGTCACTGGGGGGCGGCCATCATCACCAGGTCAGAAAGTCGAGGGTGAACAGCTGCATCTGAATATCGCATACTCGAACTGCCGTCCGAGGACGTGTGAAAACCCGCGTCTTGACTGGTCGCTCGTAGAGTCGACGTCCCAGATCGGTCCAAAGATCAACGATCGGCATCGCAGGAGGGGTTCGATGACCCCGGAATTTGCGCTTCGACCGAGTTTTCACACGGGCTTGACCCATAAGGGCCGGTGGCCAATTCTCAAGGAATGACCGGCCAACCCGTGCCCTTGCAGTTCGCTCACCGCCAAGAAGTTCAGCGACTGAGACGGTGAACGTATTGATTGTGACTCCGTCAACGGGACCCGTTCCTATCTCAGATAAGGCGCCGTGCGTTGGCTGATTACTGAAGCACAGACCGCCTCAAGCAGCGTTCGCGCAGGCCCGGGGAACTTGATGTAATACGCGCAAAACGTGAACAGCCAGACTCCGCCTGTCGACAGAAAGCGGGTGCGAGCGCTGACTCGCTGCCGCTTCCATATAGGGCTCATTAAAAAGTTTCTAGTTCCCCGTCCCGAACCTTTTTAACCCAATTCATCGCGGCTGTTGCCCGGTCAATCTGCCATGACTCGTAAATCAGAGAAACTGCCTCTCCTTTTCCACCAGATTTCTTGAGAGACTCACATACCTTTTCAGCATACCGGCGCCCGAAATGCCTATTCATGCTTTTGATCATACCTGCCTCTAACACTATCGATCCCACTGACAGGAATCGCGAGGGAAGATCGGACGAGTTGCTTGAAAAACATGCATCGACGAAGGCGTCCACTGCTGGACGGCTCGCCCTCAGCACATCAAGCTGCTTCATGGCGGCTAGGTAGGCTGCGTCATTTCGAGGGGAAATCCTTGAGGCTTCTACAGCTAAGGACATAGAGTCTCTCGTGAATCCATCCCTAAATTCCCTGACAACGGCCAAGCCATATATTTGAACGCCGTAATCTACAAGGCCCTCAATCAGCGCTATGCGCCTAAATATGTGGTCATTAGATCCGCCTGGGAGCACCAGGATTCTTCGATATACTTCGAGCGCCTTATCATAGTCCGCGCGTGCCTCGTTCTTGTGAGCGGCCAGAATCAACTGGTTCCTAAAATCACTCTTCATTTGGAGAAATACATAACCATATCGGGCCCGTGCGTATTCATGCATAAATCCAACCATCAGCAACGTGGAGCAGAGGATTCCAATGATAGTTATCAGTGCGCAAGCTTGAGCAGCGCGGTCCGTGGAGCGCGTACTGCAGCTTCTCAAAACTCGTCGAAAAATGGTTGGTGTGCGACCTAATGTGCGCGCACTTATTACGTCGGATTCAATTAGAACTACCAAAAAGCATATGGCGAGAGCAATAATGAGTTCGGGAAAGAACTTCTGTGCTACAAACAAGTGAAAAGAATAGTCAGATTCAAAGAATTTCTCAGGAGACAGCGCGCTAGCCATACCCAGTATTGTTGACATAACGGCCGTGGCCCCGACGGCAACCAAGCGCAATTTTCTACCAGTCATTGCGCCCCCGACTTAGAGCGCGTTTTGCCTTCGAACCTTGTGTTTTCCTCAGATAGAAGCTCAGTTGCAAGTCTTCTATAGCTTAGTATGTTTAGTCCAATATACTTGTCACCGACAAGCTTCGCTCTCTCTTCCATCCGAATATCGAAATCTGCCAAATCCGTTCGCGAAATTGGCGTCTCCGTCTTATCCACCCGCGCCATGGCTTCCCGAAAATCTATGCGAGCAATCTGCAGGTGTGCCAAGTCTCGGAGCTTTGGCACCATCTGCGATTTTTCAATCACTTCCGCATAGCCTTGGCGAGCGCGGACATGCTGCGCTTTTTTATACGCGTACGCAGCAGTCCAGTATTTTTGTAGGGCATTCATCGACTGCGGAAACTGAGTGACTCTCATTTTTCCCTCGTCCGCTTCATCAAAACCGCCCTTCGCAATAACTCGAAGGACTTCAATCTGCTCTTTGAAGCCGTACAGTAAGCTTGGTTCGCTCAGCAGCGCATCGCACAATAGAATATAGTTAATATTTCGTCTATTCGACAAGTCCGAGATGTCACTGTCCACTGCCTTCATTTTTAAACGGTCTGCTGCTTGAGCAGCGAGCAGAGACATCGCGCTAATTGACCCTGTTCCAGCAAAGAAGGGATTGGTCGCAAGAAATAATACTCCAGATACCAGAGGAGTTCGTGCAGCGGGAAGTTAACCTTGCCCTCTGAGGATTGACCGTCGACATCCAAGTTCATTTCCGATTCGGCAATGACGATTCGGAGTGCTTTATGCTCCGCCTCAAAGTTCTTAAATAGTTGTTCTTGTCTCAAGAAATCAAACAGGTTCTGATAGCGCGACGCAAGGCGCTCGTTGAAGACGCCTCGCTCATCCAAAAGAGCAATTCCCTCAGAAGGGGATTTTTCGCGAGTAGGCGTTTTAGCGAGTTGGCGTGCGGTGTAAGGGAATCCAAGCCTGAGTGGGTCAGCAAGTTGCCTGTCAAATACAATATCGAACGGCGGAAACTTAAATTCGGGATGGGAAATGCTCTCTCGGTTCTCGCGGGCTTCAAGAAGCGTGTTAACCGCGGAGTTTCGGAGTAGAACAGCGCACAGGCAAATTAGTGCCATGATCGCCAATAAAAGCGCAGTCGTACGAATAAGCGCCAAATTATCTTTGAGCGAACTCGGAGGGAAGTCGAGCGGTTTTTCGCTATTCATTTTTGGCCTCCATAAACGCCGCCAGCTAGGCACTACATCGAGCCGCACATGACTACCGGTTCGTGGCATTCTGCCGCAAACCTCTCGCTGTCGCATCCCAAGTTTTGTCGATAAGGAGTAGCTCAGAAGCAACGCTGCGCCATACTGGATTGGCTACTGATGGTTGCCTCTGCCGGGAAGCCTGTAATCGCAATGCGAGGAACGACAGCTTTAGAGACGTTGTCAACATGCTGGAATGCAGAGCAAGGTCGGTCGTACTTTGGAACCGGTCATTGGCAACACAATTTCGTTCTGTACGAGTGACTGAAAGTGGCCGGGAGCGGGTCCACGCGGTCGACAGCAGCGCGCCCATCGGCGACATACGTCAACCCTGATCTCGCCGCCGTGAAGCTGCCGGTCGAGCGCGAATATTGCCATCTTAAAGAGGCCCGCTGGAGAGGGCACACGTCGGCGGGCCGCCCTTAGCAGGCTGCTGAACTACCGAGGTCCCTGCCGCGTGTCCTGATCCGCAAGCGGTAGCGCGCAGGACAATGCGGCATGCGCGGATCCGACACCTTCACCGAAAGCCTGTTCAGC
>NZ_LMMV01000014.1 GCF_001422405.1 Pseudorhodoferax sp. Leaf267 | reverse complement strand
CTTTCGGTGAAGGTGTCGGATCCGCGCATGCCGCATTGTCCTGCGCGCTACCGCTTGCGGATCAGGACACGCGGCAGGGACCTCGGTATTTCAGCAGCCTGTTAGTGGCAATTGCATGGGCAGCGGGCCTGCCGTTGCCACATGCACGATGGCGGGTTCGCCGGCCAGCTGGGTGGAAACCGGTGCACCGACCTGTCCCTCGATCAGCAGCACGTCGTTCGGGTCGGTCAGCCGCCAGCGGCCATCCGCAATTTCCAGGTTGAGCGCGCGGCCTCGCAGCGCGGCGGGCAACTCCAATCGCTCGACGACCACGCCGTGGCGGTGGCCGAGCGGCACGAAGCCCCAGGCCTTCGCCGCCCCCAGCTGGACGTCGGCTCCCACTTCGGCGATGACGGGCAAGAGCAGCGCCCGGGAGCGCAGCACTTCCATCTGCCCTTCTAGCGAGGGCGCTTCCTTGGGTCGGTCGGCCTTGTTCGCGTCAGCGCCGACCAGCGTCGGCACACGCGTTTGCGGTTCGAACTGGATCAAGGTGTCGGCCTTCCACACCGTGGCGGCAAGCCAGAAAAACGCCAGGCTGGCGACCAGCATGGTCATGAAGGCCACGGCGGCGTAAACACGGTGGCGCCACAGCGTGCGCCACAGTGCATGCACACCGAGCAGGTCACTGACTGGAAAGATGGCGGGCTTCGCGCGCGTGCTGCGGCGTTCGGTCGGAGCGTTTGGCGTGTTCACCGTGGCAAACCCCTAGTGGAGTCGTTCAAGCTCTCGCGCAACAGCGTGGCCGAAGGAACGATATTGGAAAGAAGGCGGCCCCAGCGCACGACCGGCGCAGTGTCGACGTAGACCACGTCGCGCGATTGCAGGTGGAACCGGTCGGCGAGGATCAAGGCATCGGGCGAGCGTGCGTCCAGGTGGTAGACCACGGGGCGGCCCCGTTGCTCGTCACGGATCACGTAGATCTGCGACGGGTTGGCCGATTCCGGATTGGGTCCACCGGCGTCCGCCAGTGCGTCGGCCAGCGTGAGCACGCCGCGCGGCATGAGCAAGCGCTGCGGCCGCAGCACTTCGCCGGCCACATAGACCCGCGCAGCGCGGCGCTCGGGCACGTTGACGACGTCCCCGTGGCGCAGGCGCAGATTGGCGCGCAGATCGCCGCGGTAGTACATGGCTTCGAGGTCGACGCGCGCGCGCTCCTGGCCGCGCGTCACGAGCACGGCGCTGAGGTCGGCATCATCGGTGACGCCACCGGCACGCCCGAGCACATCGGCCAGGTCGGGCGGCAAATCAGTCACGGGCTGCACGCCTGGCGAGCGGACCTGGCCGGACACGTAGACGCGCTGGCCGCGGTACTGCAACACCGACACATCCACTTTCGGCGCGCGAATGACAGACGACAGTCCGCGTTCGATCTGCGATCGGACCTGCTCCACCGTGCGGCCTGCTGCCTGCACATGGCCCGCATATGGGAAGTAGACGCGGCCATCGGCTGTGACAACGCGGCCCGAGAGTTCCTCGTCCGTTCCGCTCGGATTGGTGAGCTCCGGGTGTTCCCAGACGGTGACGCGCAAGACGTCGCCGGGTGCGATGAGGTATTCGTACGCCCCGGTGCCCGTGGCGAACTGACTCGGATTGGACGCGTCAATTGGCGGTGTCTGCGGGCGCATCTGCGCTGCAACGGTCGGCTCGTCGATGGCCCGAAACTCGATGCGCGTACGCGCGGCATCGGAATCAGCGTCCATTTGCATCCCTGGCGCGTGCGAACAACCGGAGATCGTATACAAAAGTGCAGGAAGAAGTGACCACCCGCATAGGCGGGCGCGCGACATGTGCCAGGACCTGCTCATTGGATGAACAGGCCGGTGCGATGGTGTGGCATGGGGGGTCGTCTAGAGAGAGTTTGACGGTTCGATGTGGGCGAATCCAGAAACTAGCGCAAATTTAAGTTCTGTATTCACGTATGCATTATCCATCACGTGCAAAATCCAGCCTGCCGCGCGCGCCACCCGTGCTGTGCGGCCACCGTGAAGTCCTGCATGAAGATTGCCCGTTACACCGTTCCCTCAGCCTCCATTTCCACCGCGCAGCGCGCGGCACTGTGGCTACCGTTCTTGTATTTGTTGCAAACACGACTGCACGGCGCCCGGCTGGTGCTCGGCTGGCTCGCGGGCTTCGTGGTGCCCGTTCTGGCGCTGTCGGTGGCGGGGCGTTCCGACGGCGTTGCGGCCTCGGTCGCGGTGACGGTGGCGTTTTGCATGCTGCTGGCCGTTTACGCGGCCTACGAAGTCGGGTATCTGGTCAACGACGTGCTGGTCACGACACGCGAGACGCACCCCACCCACCGCCTGCCGCAGGCGCCGCGCATGTGGTACGCCGAGCGCCTGGGCCGCGCTGCCGCTGCGCGTTTCGTCATGGGGGCAGCGGTACTGGGATGCGCGGCCGCAGCGGCGGGGAGCCTGCGGCCGATGGTGCTGCTGGGCTGGCTGGCCTTGTGGCCGGTGTTCGCGCTCTACAACCACTGGCGCGGGCGCGTGACGATCGTGATCTACCTGGTACTCAACGGCCTTCGCTTCGTGGTGCCCGTCTGGGCGGGTGCTGGAGCCGATCCCGTCCTGCCACCTTGGCCGGCGTGGTTGCTGCTGTACGCAGCACCCAACACCTACATCGCAGCCTGGAAGCCCCGTTACCGGCTGCAGTGGCTGGCGCAGCCGTTTGCTAGCGAGGCACAGTTCCGCTTCATCTGGCATGCCGCCGTGGCGGCCGTGGCCGTCGTTGTGGCAGTGCGCAGCGATGCGGCCGCCACCCTGCACTTTGCAGCCGTCGCCAGCTGGATCCTGTTGGTGCGACTGGTCGCGTTCACGCCGCATCGGCACGCGGCCTGAAGCACAGCAGCACGACGATGAGCGTGAGCCACCCTGTCAGCAGACCGGTGGCCATGGCGATCGGCCCGATCATGGCGCCGACGGAATCGACCCCGAGTACGACCACCAGTGCAGTGACCAGCACCGAGACACCCCACAGCATGGCGATCAAGGCCGGCCGGTTCAGGGTGGCCAGCGTGATCGTGACGACCTGGTTCACGAACAGCAGGACGCCCACCGCCATGGCCGCGACGAGGTAGGGCTGGCTCCCGAGGAATTGCGGACCGAACACGATGCGCAGCATCCAGGGGCCCAGCCACCACGCCCCCAGGACGCCCAGCAGCCCGATGGCGGCCATCGCCGCAGCACCCAGCAGCAGCGCGCGCATGGCAGCGCCTTCGCGGATGAGCCGATACAGGAAGGCGGTCGACATCGACAACGCGACGAGGGACGCCACCTGCACCCAGACATCCAGCAATTGCATGGCGACGGCGTACAGGCCGAAGTTGTCAGAGCTGAGGCGCTCGCCGAGTAGCAGCCGGTCCAGCCGCGTGTACAGGACGTGCAGCCAGGAGCCGACCATGAAGCGCGCCCCGAAGCGCAGGTACACCATGCTGCGGCGCTGCCGCACGTAGCGCGCGAAGCGGCGACCCGGCAACGCCCGACGCAGCTGGTGCCACTGGATGGCACTGTTGAGTGCCGCCTCCAGCACCCAGGTGGTGGCGAGCAGCCAGGGCGGGGCGCCGAGCGCCATGCCCGCTGCCAGCGCGATCAGCCGCACCAGCAGGCCGGTACTGCGCGCAACGACATTCGGCCGGTTGTGGTTACGGCTGTTCCAGTAGGCCGCGATGATCGCGAACGGCTCGATGAGCGGAACGGCGAGCAACATCACCAGTGTCACGTTGCGACGCATGGGGTCGGTGACCGTGGCGGCAGCAAAGATCGCCATCACCACCAATGACACCAGACTGGCGGCCATGCGCACGGTGAAGATATTGGCCAGTGCGCCCGCCATGGCCGCCTGCATGCTGCACAGCCGCGGGAGCACCGCCGTGGCGCTACAGACCAAACTCAGCCCCAGCGCGATCTGCAGCATCGCCAATGCATAAGAGAAGTGGCCAGCCCCTTGCGGGCCGAAGGCGCGTGCGATGAGCCCAAAGACCAGCAAGCCCGCGACCATGGCAAACGCCTTGTCGCCGAGCACCCAGCCCAGGTTGACGATGGTGGTGCGCCATGCGGGCTTGCTCACGCGGCATCCTCTGCTGGACCGGCCCGGCGCGTGGCTCGGCGCGCCCGGACACACGTGCCGACAGCGCAATGGGCCTGATCGACCGTTGGGTCGGGCATCGATCTCAAGCCTGCACCACGTGAAGTGCTGATGCAGCAAGACTGCCGGAGCTTCTGCACGCCGATACAAAACGTGATGATGAATACAATATTTGTTTATCGCATGTTTGCATGCGAACAAATGTAAACCACACTTTTTAGCTGGTGCGGCCGGTATTCGCCCTTTTCAGTACACAAAATGCCAATCAAGTCCATCGTCCACCACGTACTCGACAGGAAAAAAGCCGGTCTGTGCTTTCTCGTGGTCGCACTGCCCGCCTTGTTTTTCTATGCCATCTCGCTGGCGACCATGGTGGCCCATGGCTTCTCGGTCATGGACTCCTTGCGCGACCCGGCACAAACTAGGGACGAATCGAGCTTCCTGGGCTTTTTGTCCAACATCGGCACCTGGCTGTGGGTCAGTGCCACCGCCATCAGTGTGTTTACATGGCTCACGGGTGACTTCCAGGCCACCTCGCGGCGCAGGGAATTGGTGGTGCTGGTGGGTCTTCTGTCCATCATGCTGGCTGTGGACGACTTCTTCATGATCCACGACCGCTACATCAGCCAGCGGATCTGCTATCTGGCGTACGCGCTGTGCGCGGGTGCCATCCTCGTGCGCCACTACAGGCTCATCGCCGAGATCGATGGCCTGGCGTTCCTGCTGGCCGGCGCCATGCTCGCATCGTCCATCTTGGTGGACCTGTCCCAGCCCTGGATGCCGTCGGCCTACCTGCAGCTGCAGATCCTGGAGGAGGGCCTGAAATTCATGGGCGCCGCCATGTGGATGTACTTCGTCGGGCGCGTCGCATCCTTCCGCCCCTGACGGCGCGCCGCTCGCGGCATACGGCGCGCTGCACGATGGACAATCCCCTGGTCGAAACACCTTTGGTGGAGTGCCCTTGAACGATTCGGAACGCCATGCCGCCCTGTCGGGTGCGCTGCCTGCTGGCCTGCAGGCAGCGATCGTCGACCTGGACGGCACCATGGTCGACACCTTGGGTGATTTCAGCGCCACGCTGGACCGCATGCTCCAAGCGTTGGCGCTGCCGTCTCTGCCGGCATCCGCGGTGGTCGACATGGTCGGCAAAGGTTCGGAGCACCTGATCCGCAGCGTGCTGGCGCGCGTGGGCGCAGACCCGGCCCGCTACGACGCGGCATGGGACAGCTACCAGCACCACTACAGACTGGTCAACGGCCGGCATTCGCAGGTCTACCCCGGTGTGACAGACGGCCTGCATGCACTGCGAGCGCGCGGCATGGCATTGGCCTGCCTGACCAACAAGCCCACGGCCTTCGCGGTGGAGCTGCTGCGGCTCAAGGGGCTGGACGGGTTCTTCTCGCAGGTCTTCGGCGGCGACGCGTTCCCACGCAAGAAGCCTGACCCGCTGCCCCTGCTGGCGACCTGCGCCGCGCTGGGCACCGAGCCCGCACGCACGCTGATGCTCGGCGACTCCAGCAATGACGCGCAGGCCGCGCGCGCGGCCGGCTGCCCGGTCGTGCTGGTCACCTACGGCTACAACCATGGCCAGCCCGTGCGCGCCGTCGATGCCGACGGCTGGGTCGAGTCGCTGGTCGAGGTCGCCGCGCTGCTGTAGTCAGCTTCCTACCGCGCCTCGCAGGCGCGTCCCACAGTGCGCCACCACGGCTGGCTACCCATCCGCGCAGGGCGGGGCCCTAGGCTTGTTGCATCGCGATCAGCACACAGGGGCAGGCCATGGAATTCATCGTTTGGACGGTTGCCGGCGGCATCGGCGCCTTGGCGTTGTTGGCCATCGGCCGAGCCATCGACTGCTGCGTGGACGCTTGAGCCATGCCGCGCAGTAAAGAGACGACAAACGCCAAAAGCAAGACCAACGGCGCCGCGAGCGCCAAGCAGCAACAGATGCTGGCCCACACCGCGACCGATGCGCCGGTGTTGACGACCAACCAGGGCCTGCGCCTGGCCGACAACCACAACTCGCTCAAGGCCGGCGTGCGTGGCCCCACGCTGCTCGAAGACTTCATCCTGCGCGAGAAGATCACGCATTTCGACCATGAGCGCATTCCGGAGCGCGTGGTCCACGCGCGCGGCGCGGGTGCGCACGGCTACTTCCAGGCCTACAAGTCCCAGGCGACCTACACACGTGCCGCCTTCCTGCAGGACCCGGACGTGAAGACACCGGTGTTCGTGCGTTTCTCCACCGTAGCAGGCGCGCGCGGCTCGGCAGACACCGTGCGCGACGTACGCGGGTTCGCCGTCAAGTTCTACACGCCCGAGGGCAACTATGACCTGGTGGGCAACAACATCCCGGTGTTCTTCATCCAGGACGCGATGAAGTTCCCGGACCTCATCCACGCGGTCAAGCCCGAGCCGCACCACGAAATGCCGCAGGCCGCCAGCGCGCACGACACGTTCTGGGACTTCGCTTCGCTGATGCCCGAGACCACCCACATGCTGATGTGGGCCATGTCGGACCGCGCCATTCCACGCAGCTACCGGATGATGGAAGGCTTCGGGGTCCACACCTTTCGGCTCGTCAATTCGCGCGGCGACGCGGTGTTCGTCAAGTTCCATTGGAAGCCCAGGCTGGGCGTGCATGGCCTGGCCTGGGACGAAGCGCAGAAGATCGCCGGCAAGGACCCGGACTTTCACCGGCGCGACCTGTGGGAATCCATCGAACGCGGCGACTTTCCGGAATGGGAGCTGGGCCTGCAGATCCTGGACGAGGACAAGCAGCAGGCGCTGGGCTTCGACATCCTGGACCCGACCAAGTTGATTCCCGAGGAGATGGTGCCGGTGCAGCGCGTCGGCCGGCTCGTGCTCGACCGCAACCCCGACAACTTCTTCGCCGAAACAGAACAGGTGGCCTTCCACCCCGGCCACATCGTGCCCGGCATCGACTTCTCGAACGATCCGCTGCTGCAAGGCCGGCTGTTCTCGTACACCGACACGCAAATCTCGCGTCTGGGGGGTGCGAACTTCCACGAGCTGCCGATCAACCGCGCCGTCTGCCCGTTCCACAACTTCCAGCGCGACGGCATGCACCGCCAGACGGTGAACCGTGGCCGCACGGCCTACGAGCCCAACACGCTGGGCGGCGGCGATACGGAGTTTCGCGTCGACGGCGGCTCCCAGGGCTTCCAGGAGGTGCAGACGGCCATCGAGTCGCCGCGCATCCGCCGGCGCAGCCCGTCATTCGACGACCACTTCTCGCAGGCAGCGCTGTTCTGGCACAGCCAGAGCCAGTTCGAGAAGGAGCACATCATCGCGGCCTTCCGCTTCGAGCTCGGCAAGCTGGAGATGCCGGCGATCCGGCAACGCGTGGTCGACAACCTGGCCCATGTGGACCCGATGCTGGCCCGCAAGGTCGCTGCCCCACTGGGCATCGCGCCGCCCGACCCCAAGGCGGCGGCCGGGCGCGCCGGCTTTCGCGACGTGCGTGGCAAGCTGCCGATCGAGGAATCTGCCGCACTGCGCATGACCACCGAGCCGCTGCACGGCTCGCGCCCGATCGCCACGCGCCGGGTGGCCGTGCTGGTCGCCGACGGTGTCGAGACGCCAGGGCTCAAGCCCATCGTGCAGGCACTGGAGCAAGCAGGCGCGCGCTGTGTGGTCGTCAGCACGCAGCTCGGTTCGGTGGCCACGGTCACCGGCCGGCAGTTTGCCGTGGACCATGCCCTGGCGGCCATGCCCTCGGTGATGTTCGACGCGGTGCTGGTGGCAGGCGGCGAGCGCAGCGCCCAGGCGTTGGCTGGCTTGGGGGCTGCCGTGCATTTCGTGCTGGAGGCCTACAAGCACGGCAAGGCCATCTGCGCGCTGGGCGAGGGCGCGGTGCTGCTGCGGCTGCTGGACATCGCCGCCGGGGCCGATGTGCAGACGCTGGCCCGGCACCCGGGGGTCACCCTGGGCGCAGGCACGCCCGAGTCGGCGGAGGCTACCGCCAAGTCCTTCGTCGACGCCATTGCGCGCCACCGGCATTGGGACCGGCCGCTGGCGGACGCGGTCCCGGGCTGAACGCGCTCAGCGCTGCAGCATGCGGCGGATGGTGTCCGCCAGCTCCTCGGCCACGAACTTGCCCACATAAGCGTCGGCGCCGACGGACTTCACATGGCTCTCGTTGGTCGTGCCCGACAGCGAGGAATGGATCACCACCGGGATGGAGCGAAACCGCGGGTCCTGCTTGATCTTGCGCGTGAGCGTGAATCCGTCCATCTCCGGCATCTCCAGGTCGGTCAGCACCAGCGCCACCTTGGCCGAGGCGGGCTTGCCCTCGGCCTCGGCCTTGCCAGCCAGTTCCTGCAGGCGGTCCCAGGCCTCGCGGCCCGACTTGGTCATGATGAACGGCGCACCCATCGCCGACAGGCCTTGCTCGATCAGCGCGCGCGCAATCATCGAATCGTCGGCTGCCAGGATGACGGTGCCGGGCGGCAGCGTCACACGCGGGCCGATGTTCTGGCTGGTGATCTCCGGGTCGTTCGGCGGCATCACCGTGCGCAGGATCTGCTCCACGTCCAGCACCTGGGCCAGCCGCGTGTTGTGCACGTCGCCGTCCAGCCGCGCGATGCTGGTGATCAGGCCGCCAGCCGAGGTGCTGGCCTCGGCCGACAGCACCTGGTTCCAGTCCAGCCGCACGATCTCGTCCACCTCCTCGACCGCGAAGGCCTGGGTGGTGCGCGCGTACTCGGTGACCAGCAGGATGTTCAGCCCGGTCTTGGGCACGCAGCCCACCGCGGCCGGCAGGTTGATGACCGGGATCACCTGGCCGCGGATGTTGGTCACGCCCATCATGTGGGCCGTGGAGTTCGCCACCGCCGTCACGGTGGGCATGACCATGATCTCGCGCACCTTGAACACGTTGATGCCGAACAGCTCGCGGTGTTCGGAGTTCGGCGTCACGCCAAGGCGGAACAGCAATAGCTCGAACTTGTTGCTGGTGGTGAGGTTGGTGCGCTCGTCGACCTCTTTTTGTACGGTGCTCATAGCGAATATCCTGTTGAACCCGTTTCTGGGATGAAACAATTGTGGGCGCTGGCGGCCTGGCCGGTCAACCGGCATGGGCCGACTGGTCGCTGTGCGGCGCTGAACGGCAAACCTGTTTGCTACACTCGCCGCCCATGTCCGCTCACAGCACCACGACATCAGGCGCAGGCCGAGGAGCCTGGCCCTGGCGTAAGCCAACGACAAGCCGCACCTGAAGCACGGCCCTCGCCGTGCGCTCGCGCCCTTCCGCATGTCATCGCGGCCAGGGCAGGTTGGAACGAAGGCAGCCCCGCGCTGCCGCCAGGGTAACAAGACACCCGGCGCCATCTTCGAAAGCACGCTGTGATCACTGAACTCGAATTCAAGAGCCTGTCCAAGGACGGCTACAACCGCATCCCCATGATCGTCGAGGCCTTCGCCGATCTGGAAACCCCGCTCTCGCTGTACCTCAAGCTCGCGCATTCGCAGGGCGGCGGCAAGCTGAGCTTTCTGCTCGAATCCGTCGTCGGCGGCGAGCGCTTCGGCCGTTACAGCTTCATCGGCCTGCCGGCGCGCACGCTGCTGCGGGCCAGCGGCTTCGGCGCCAACGCGCGCACCGAGGTGGTGACCGACGGCCAGGTCGTGGAGACCGCCGAGGGCAACCCGCTGGACTTCATCGAGACCTACCAGAAGCGCTTCAAAGTCGCGCTGCGGCCCGGCCTGCCGCGCTTTTGCGGCGGGCTGGCCGGCTACTTCGGCTACGACGCCGTGCGTTACATCGAGAAGAAGCTGGAAAACAGTTGCCCACCGGACGAGCTGGGCTGCCCCGACATCCTGCTGCTGCAGTGCGAGGAGCTGGCCGTCATCGACAACCTGTCGGGCAAGCTCTACCTCATCGTCTATGCGGACCCCAAGCAGCCCGAGGCCTATGCCAACGCCAAGCGCCGGCTGCGCGAGCTCAAGGACAAGCTGCGCTACTCGGTCAGCGCGCCGCAAGTGAAGGCCACGCAGGCGCACCCGGCCGAGCGGCCGTTCGCCAAGGCGGCCTACATCGCCGCCGTGGAAAGCGCCAAGGAGATGATCGCCGCGGGCGACTTCATGCAGGTGCAGGTGGGCCAGCGCATCAGCAAGCGCTACACCGAGTCGCCGCTGTCCCTGTACCGCGCGCTGCGTTCACTGAACCCCAGCCCCTACATGTACTACTACGACATGGGCGACCACCATGTCGTGGGCGCCTCGCCCGAGATCCTGGTGCGCCAGGAGAACGTCGGCAACGGCGAGCAAAAGATCACCATCCGCCCGCTGGCCGGCACGCGGCCGCGCGGCGCCTCGGTCGAGCAGGACAAGGCGGCCGAGGTCGAGCTCGTCAACGACCCCAAGGAGCGCGCCGAGCACGTGATGCTGATCGACCTGGCGCGTAACGACATCGGCCGTATCGCCAAGACCGGCACCGTCAAGGTGACCGAGGCTTTCGCGGTGGAGCGCTACAGCCACGTGATGCACATCGTCAGCAACGTCGAGGGCCTGTTGAAAGACGGCATGACGGCCATCGACGTGCTGAAGGCCACCTTCCCGGCCGGCACGCTGACGGGGGCGCCCAAGGTGCATGCCATGGAACTCATCGACAAGCTGGAGCCGACCAAGCGCGGCCTGTACGGCGGCGCCTGCGGCTACATCAGCTACGCGGGCGACATGGACGTGGCCATTGCCATCCGCACCGGTGTGATCAAGGACCAGACGCTACATGTGCAGGCGGCGGCGGGTGTGGTCGCCGACTCCGTGCCCGAGCTGGAATGGAAGGAGACGGAGGCCAAGGCGCGGGCCTTGTTGCGTGCTGCTGAATTGGTCGAAGAAGGTCTGGAGTAATCGTCATGGCGCAGAAACTCTTGATGATCGACAACTACGACAGCTTCACCTTCAACCTGGTGCAGTACTTCGGCGAGTTGGGGGCGGATGTCGAGGTCTTCCGCAACGACGAGATCGACGTGGCCGGCGTGGCGGCGCGCCAGCCCGACCTGCTGGTGGTCTCGCCCGGCCCCTGCTCGCCGGCCGAGGCCGGCATCTCGGTCGAGGCGATCCGGCACTTCGCGGGCAAGCTGCCCATCCTGGGCGTGTGCCTGGGCCACCAGAGCATCGGCGCGGCCTTCGGCGGCAAGATCGTGCGCGCGCAGCAGCTCATGCACGGCAAGACCAGCGTGATCACGACCACGCGCGAGGGCGTGTTCGCCGACCTGCCCGAGCAGTTCACGGTCAACCGCTACCACTCGCTGGCCATCGAGCCGGGCAACTGCCCGGCGGTGCTGGCCGTGACCGCGCGCACCGACGACGGCGAGATCATGGGCGTGCGGCACAAGGAGCTGCCGATCCAGGGCGTGCAGTTCCACCCCGAGTCCATCCTGACCGAGCATGGGCACGCGATGCTGCGCAACTTCCTGGAGCAGAAGTGATGGCGGTCGTCGACCTGCGCAGCGACACGGTCACGCGTCCTACGCAGGCCATGCGTGAAGCCATGCTGGCCGCGCCGCTCGGCGACGACGTGTTCGGCGACGACCCCAGCGTGCGCGCGCTGCAGGAACGCATCGCCGGCCTGCTGGGCTTCGAGGCCGCACTGTTCGTGCCCAGCGGCACGCAGAGCAACCTGTGCGCCATCCTCGCGCATTGCCAACGCGGCGACGAATACATCGTGGGCCAGATGCAGCACTGCTACCGCTGGGAGGCCGGCGGCGCTGCCGTGCTGGGCAGCGTGCAGCCGCAGCCGATCGCCCACGCGGCGGACGGCACGTTGCCGCTGGCCGACATCGAGGCCGCCATCAAGCCCGACGACGCGCACTTCGCGCGTACGCGACTGCTGGCGCTGGAGAACACGCTGGGTGGGCAGCTGCTGCCGTTCGACTACGTGCAGGCCGCAACCAAGCTGGCCGCCGACAAGGGCCTGGCCCGGCACCTGGATGGCGCGCGGCTGTTCAACGCCGCCACCGCGCAGGGTTCCGATCCGTACGCCGAAGCGAAACGCATCGCCCGGTGCTTCGACAGCGTCTCGGTCTGCTTCAGCAAGGGCCTGGGCGCGCCCATCGGCTCGGCCCTGTGCGGCTCGCGAGAGTTCATCGCCCGCGCGCACCGCATCCGCAAGATGGCCGGGGGCGGCATGCGCCAGGCCGGCCTGCTGGCCGCCGCGGCGCACCACGCGCTGGACCACCATGTGACGCGGCTGGCCGACGACCACGCGCTGGCGCGTCGCCTGGCGGACGGACTGGCCGGCATTCCCGGCGTGGTGCCACAGGCGCCGCACAGCAACATCGTGTTCGCGCAACTGACGGGCGCGGCGCGCGAACGCAGTGCCGGCTTGCTGCCCTGGCTGGCCGAGCGCGGCATCCTGGCCACTGGCCTGTACCAGCTGCGCTTCGTGACGCACCTGGACGTGGACGCGGCCGGAGTGGACCGGGCCGTCGCGGCCGTGCGCGAGTACTTCGCCTGAGGCCGAGGCCATGCCCGAACTCCACCAACTGCTGCTGTTCATCGCGGTCGGCTGGCTGCTGAACCTGACGCCGGGGCCGGACGTGCTCTACATCGTGAGCCATGCCTTGCGCAGCGGCGGGCGCGCCGGCATCGTGGCCGGCTTGGGCATCACGGCCGGTTGCTTCGTGCACATCGCCGCAGCGGCCATCGGAGTGGGCGCCTTGCTGGCCGCATCCGCTGCCGCGTTCAACGTGCTGAAGTGGCTGGGCGCGGCCTACCTGCTCTACACCGGGCTGCGGCTGCTGTTCGCGCGTTTGGGTGGCAGCCGGCTGGCGCAGGCGGCCGAGCGAGTTGGAAATGAAGAGTCGGGCGACCTGCGCCGCGTGTTTGTCGGCGGCTTCTGGACCAATGTGCTGAACCCCAAGGTCGCGCTGTTCTTCCTGGCCTTCGTGCCGCAGTTCATCGCACCGGGCACCGGTGACACAGCGCTGGTGTTCGTGCTGCTGGGCGTGCTGTTCAACCTGAACGCCATCCCCGTCAACATCGGCTGGGCGCTGGCCGCGGCCTGGATGGCGCGCCGCGTGGGCGCCGTGCAGCGCGGCATGCAGGGGCTGGACCGCGCAGCCGGCGTGCTGTTCATCGGCTTCGGGCTGCGGCTCGCGTTGACCGACGGGCCGACGGCCCGCCCCTGAATTCCCCACAAGGAGACCTGAATGATCACCCCCCAGGAAGCGCTGCAACGCGCGATCGAGCACCGCGAGATCTTCCACGACGAGATGCTGCACATCGTGCGCCTGATCATGCGCGGCGAATGCTCGCCCGTCATGATGGCTGCGCTGATCACCGGCCTGCGCGTGAAGAAGGAAACCATTGGCGAGATCACCGCCGCGGCCCAGGTCATGCGCGAGTTCTCCACCAAGGTCCACGTGGCCGACACGCGGTACCTGGTCGACATCGTCGGCACCGGCGGCGATGGCTCGCACACCTTCAACATCTCGACCTGCTCGATGTTCGTCGCGGCGGCGGCCGGCGCCAAGGTCAGCAAGCATGGCGGGCGCAGCGTGTCCAGCAAGTCCGGCAGCGCCGATGTGCTGGAGGCGCTGGGCATCAACATCCAGCTCGCGCCCGAGCAGATCGCGCGCTGCATCGAAGAGGTCGGCATCGGCTTCATGTTCGCGCCCAACCACCACCCGGCCATGAAGAACGTGGCGCCCGTGCGCAAGGAACTGGGCGTGCGCACCATCTTCAACATCCTGGGACCGCTGACGAACCCGGCCTCGGCGCCCAACATCCTGATGGGCGTGTTCCACCCCGACCTGGTCGGCATCCAGGTGCGCGCGCTGCAGCGCCTGGGCGCCGAGCATGCGCTGGTGGTTTACGGCAAGGACGGCATGGACGAGGTCAGCCTGGGCGCGGCCACGCTGGTCGGCGAGCTCAAGGACGGCGAAGTGCGCGAGTACGAGATCCATCCCGAGGACTTCGGCTTGGCCATGGTCAGCAACCGAGCCTTGCGCGTGGAGACGCCCGAGCAGTCGCAGGCCATGCTGGTCGGCGTGCTGGACGGCCAGCCCGGCGCAGCGCGCGACATCGTGCTGCTGAACGCTGGCGCGGCGCTGTATGCCGCCAACGTGTCGGCCTCCATCGAAGACGGCATCGCCGCCGCGCGCCAGGCCGTCGACGCCGGTGCCGCCAAGGCCAGCCTGACGAAGTTCGTCGCCCTGACCCAATCCTTCGCCAAGTGAGCACCGGCATGTCCGAAGACATCCTGAAGAAGATCGCTGGCGTCAAGCAC
The DNA here is from genome assembly GCF_001422405.1 of Pseudorhodoferax sp. Leaf267. GTDB lineage: Bacteria > Pseudomonadota > Gammaproteobacteria > Burkholderiales > Burkholderiaceae_C > Pseudorhodoferax. The sequence goes on along the minus strand of NZ_LMMV01000014.1, from coordinate 2,109 downwards.
GAGGAAGTGGCGGCAGCACGCAAGCGCAAGCCCCTGGCCGAGGTGCGCGAAGACGCCGAGTCGCGTGTGCTGACGCGCGACTTCCTGGGCGCCATGCGCGCCAAGATTACCGCCGGCCAGCCCGCCGTGATCGCCGAGATCAAGAAGGCCAGTCCGTCCAAGGGGGTGCTGCGCCCCGATTTCATCCCGGCCGACATTGCGCAGAGCTATGCTGAGTTCGGCGCGGCCTGCCTGTCGGTGCTGACGGACAAGCAGTTCTTCCAGGGCAGCGTGGACTACCTGAAGCAGGCGCGCGCGTCCTGCCAGCTACCGGTGCTGCGCAAGGACTTCATGGTCGATGCGTACCAGATCTACGAGTCGCGCGTGATGGGCGCCGATGCCGTGCTGCTGATCGCCGCCATCCTGGACGACGCGCAGATGGCCGAGTTCGAGGCCATCGCGCGCCAGCTCGACATGGCGGTGCTGGTCGAGGTGCACGATGCCGCCGAGCTGGAGCGCGCGCTCAAGCTCAAGACACCGCTGGTCGGCATCAACAACCGCAACCTGCGGACCTTCGAGGTGTCGCTGCAGACCACGCTGGGCCTGCGCAAGAGCGTGCCGGCGGACCGCATCCTGGTGACCGAGAGCGGCATTCTGGCCAGCGCCGACGTGCGACGCATGCGCGATGCCGACGTGCACGCGTTCCTGGTCGGCGAGGCCTTCATGCGCGCGCCCGAGCCGGGCGAGGCGCTGGCTGAGTTGTTCGGCGCATGACGGCTCTGGGCCCGGTCGCGGACGACTGGAAGCCGGTCGTCGATGGCTTCCTGGCCGGCGCCGTCGGGCAGAAGCTGCAGGCCTTGCTGGTTGCGCGGCATGCGGCAGGCGCCACCATCTACCCGCCCGAGCCCCTGCGCGCGCTGAGGCTCACGCCGCTGCACGCGGTGCGCGCCGTGATCCTGGGGCAGGACCCGTACCACGGCACCGGCCAGGCCGAAGGGCTGGCGTTCTCCGTCGCGCCGGGCGTGCGCCCGCCGCCCTCGCTGCGCAACATCTTCAAGGAGCTGCAGCGCGACCTGGGCCAGCCGCTGCCGGCCAGTGGCTCGCTGCTGCCCTGGGCCGAGCGCGGCGTGCTGCTGCTCAACACCAGCCTCACGGTGGAGGAGGGCCGGCCCGCCAGCCACGCCAAACAAGGCTGGGAAAGCCTGACCGACGCCCTGATCGCGCATGTCGCCGCCCATGCCTCGCCCTGCGCCTACCTGCTGTGGGGCGCCCACGCGCAGGCCAAGGCACCGCTGATCGCGCGCACGGCCCAGGACCAGGGCCGGCAGGCGCTGGTGCTGCAGGCCAACCATCCGTCGCCGCTGGCGGCGCTGCGCCCACCCGTGCCTTTCATCGGCTGCGGCCACTTCGGCCAAGCACAGCGCTGGTTGGCAGGGCAGGGCCAGGACCTGGACTGGCGGCTGCCGGCCGCCATTTGATGGCTTCGTGCCACAAAGCTATGCTATAGTCCCGGGTTCGCTGGAGAGGTGGCCGAGTGGTTAATGGCAGCAGACTGTAAATCTGCCCTCTTACGAGTACGCTGGTTCGAATCCAGCCCTCTCCACCAGTGGTATATGAGCTTGTCAGATCGATCGAGTTTCGGGCGGCGTTGAGAGCAACGCGTTGCCGCCGGCCCTCGGGGTTGGCGGTCGATGCGGGAGTAGTTCAATGGTAGAACCCTAGCCTTCCAAGCTAATGACGCGGGTTCGATTCCCGTCTCCCGCTCCAGGAGCGATGCGATCGATGGATGGGTTTGAGCGTGGTGCGGCGCTGCCGGGCGTCCGGTTCGTGCCACGTTGTGATGGTTAAAGCGCCCTTTTGGCTCAGTGGTAGAGCACTCCCTTGGTAAGGGAGAGGTCGCGGGTCCGATTCCCGCAAAGGGCACCAAGTTCCTGGCATGCGCGATCAGCGCGGCGGGCTTCCTGGTTGGTTGTTAGGTATCTTTTTCGGAGTCGAAAAAATGGCAAAAGAGAAATTCGCACGGACCAAGCCGCACGTGAACGTTGGCACCATCGGTCACGTGGACCACGGCAAGACCACGCTGACGGCGGCCATCACCACCGTGCTGGCAGCCAAGTTCGGCGGCTCGGC
>NZ_LMMV01000013.1 GCF_001422405.1 Pseudorhodoferax sp. Leaf267 | reverse complement strand
ATGGTGAGGCCCGGCGTGCCATGGGCCAGGCCGCTCTTGATGACGCTCTGGCGCGCCGGGTCTGGCCCGAGCCGGCGGTCAGCACCTGGCCCAGGATCACTTCGTTGATCTGCTCGGCGCTGAGCTTGCTGCGCGAGAGCAGCTCCTTGATGACGGTGGCGCCCAGTTCGGGTGCGGCGATCTTGGCCAGGCTGCCGCCGAACTTGCCGACGGCGGTGCGTGCGGCGGCGACGATGACGATGTCTTCCATGGATTTGTCCCTATCTCAGTGTGTGTGAAGTTGCGGAATCGGTTCAGGCCTTGGCCTTGGCCTTGACGTAGCGGCCAGGGGCCGGCTCGATGGCCTTGTATTGTCCGCGCCCTGGGGTGCGGGGCGCGGCAATCTGCTTGCCGCCATGGCCGGCGAGCCAGCCGGACCAGTCGGTCCACCAGCTGCCCGGGTGCTCGGTCGCCTTGGCCAGCCAGTCGTCGACCTTGGCTGGAAAACGCGTGTCGCTGCCGGTCCAGTAGCTGCGCTTTTTCTTGGCGGGCGGGTTGATCACGCCGGCGATGTGGCCCGAGGCGCCCATCACGAAGCGCTTCTTGCCGGGCAGGTGCTGGGTGGAGGCGTAGGCGCCGCCGATGGGCACGATGTGGTCTTCGCGCGAACCGTAGATGAAGACCGGGATGTCGAGCAGCGACAGGTCGATCTTCTCGCCGGAGACGGTGGCCGCGCCGGCCTCGATCAGCCGGTTTTCCAGGTAGGTGTTGCGCAGGTACCAGGCGTAGAACGGGCCTGGCAGGTTGGTGGAATCGCTGTTCCAGTACAGCAGGTCGAATGGCGGGGGCGTCTCACCCTTGAGATAGTTGCCGACCACGTAGTTCCAGACCAGGTCGTTGGGCCGCAGGAAGCTGAAGGTGGAGGCCAGGTCGCCGCCCGGCAGCAAGCCGCCCTTGCCCATCTGCATCTCGCGGTACTTCACCATGTTCTCGTCAATGAACACGTCCAGGATGCCGGTGTCGCTGAAGTCGAGCAAGGTGGTCAACAGCGTGAGCGAGGCCACGGGCTTCTCGCCGCGCGCGGCCAGGACGGCCAGCGCCGTGGTCAGGATGGTGCCGCCGACACAGAAGCCCAGCGCGTTGATCTCGTCCGAGCCGCTGATCTCCTGCGTGAGGCCGATGGCGCGGATGGCGGCGTCCTCGATGTAGTCGTCCCAGGTCTTGTCGGCCAGGCTCTTGTCGGGGTTGCGCCAGCTCACGACGAAGGTGCGGTGGCCCTGCTCCACGGCATAGCGGATCAGCGAGTTCTCGGGCTGCAGATCCAGGATGTAGAACTTGTTGATGCACGGCGGCACGAGCAGCAGCGGGCGCTCGTGCACCTTGGCGGTCAGCGGCTTGTATTCGATGAGCTGGAACAGCTCGTTCTCGAACACGACCGAGCCCTCGGTGGTGCCCACGTTGCGGCCCACTTCGAACACGCTCTCGTCGGTCATGGAGACATGGCCCTGGCTCATGTCGTGCAGCAGGTTCTGCAGGCCCTTGGCGATGCTCTCGCCCTTGGTCTTGAGCGCCAGCGCCTGGGCTTCGGCATTGAACGCGAGGAAGTTGCTGGGGGCCGAGGCAGCCATCCACTGTTCGACGGCGAAACGCACGCGGGCCCGCATCTTCTCGTTGCCTTCGATTGCATCGGCCAAGCCCATCAGGGTGCGGGCGTTCAGCAGATAGGTGGCAGCCGACAGGGTGGCGACGGGGTTGCTGGCCCAGGCTTCGCTGGCAAAGCGGCGGTCGCGCTGCAGCGATTGCTTGGCGCTCTCGTTCCAGAGATTGGTGGCTTCGGCCAGATACTGCTGCTGCAGTTCCTGAAGCTTGTCCGGCGCGAAGCTCAGGGCCGGGAGCGTCGCGCCGGAGGCAGCCCCGTTGCCGATGGGCCCCATGCCCTTCATGGCCGTGGACAGCAGATTGCCCATGACGTGTTGGAACTGCTGGGCAGCTTGCGCCCAGTTTGCTTCAGAATGCATCGCGTCTCCTCAACCTCGGTTATTCGGGTAATCCCTGATTACACCAGTGCCTCTTGGCAGCTGCAACTTTTTTTACGTTTATGTACCTGGTTGTGATCGCCTGGACCTATGTCGCCGTGATGATGGCAGTGGCTGAGGCCACCAGCACGCAGGGCTCGGTGCTCGGTGGCATGGTGACCTTTGTACTCTACGGCGTCGTGCCGATGACACTGGTGGTTTACCTGATGCGTACGCCAGCCCGGCGCAAGGCCATGCGGGCACGCGAGGCCGCGGAGCGCGCAGCCCATCAAGCCACGCTGGCCCAGGGCTCAGGCGCTGCGCCAGATGCAGGCAGCCATGCGGCCGCTGACGCGGTCGCGCCGATGCGAAAAGAACCGTGAGGGGTTGCCGACGGTGCACCAGCCGGGGCTGCCATCGTTGCCGTGGATGCTGGCCAGGCCAAGCGCCTGCAGACGTTGACGCGCCAGGCCCTGCAGGTCGGCCAGCCATTTGCCCGCGCCATGCGGCCGGAAGAATCTTGCGGCCTCGGGTGACTGCGCTGCGAAAGCCGCCCTGACCTCCGGCCCGACCTCGAACGCATCAGGCCCGATGCATGGGCCCAGCCAGGCCAGCAATGGCGCGGCCCTGTCGCCAAGCGACTGGCGCACTGCGGCCACGGTGGTCTCCAGCACACCCACACCGCCCTCACCTGCCAAGCCACGCCAGCCGGCATGGGCCGCCGCCACGCAGCGGCCACTGGGGTCGGTGAACAACACGGCCAGGCAGTCGGCCACCATGATGGTGCAGACGGCACCGGGCGCCACGCTCACGCAGGCGTCTGCGACCCGCAGCGGCGATGGCAAGTGCAGCACCTCCGTGCCATGCACTTGCTGCAGGAAGACGGGCTCGGCCTGCAACGCTTGCGCCATCCGAAGCCGGTTCTCAGCGACCGCTGTCGTGTGGTCGCCCACGTGGTCGCCCAGGTTCATGCTGGCGTAAGGCGCCTGGGACACGCCGCCCGCGCGCGTGGTGTGCACCGCATGCACATGGGCGGGTGCCGGCCAGTCGGGCACCAGCCAGTCGGCAGGCGATGCCATCAGGCCTCGTTGTCGGGGCAGGCCGAGGGCTGGGCCTGCTGCACAGCGGGCAGCTGCATGCAGGCTTCGTGGGCCGCCATGGTCAGCGGCAGGCCCGACAGGTCGACCTGGAAGCGCTGCGCGTTGAAGATCTGCGGCACCAGGCAGCAATCGGCCAGCGTGGGCGCGTCACCGAAGCAGTAGGCCGCGTCGGGCTGGGTGGCCCGCAGCAGCGCGAGCTGTCGCTCGAACGCCTCCAGGCCCTCGCGGCACCAGTGGCGGTACCAGGCGTTCTTCGCGGCTTCGTCCAGCTTCAGGTCGCGCACCAGGTACTTCAGAACGCGCAGGTTGTTGATCGGGTGCAGCTCGCAGGCGATGGACTGGGCCAGCGCCCGCACCTGCGCGCGCGCGATGGGGTCGGCCGGCACCAGGCGCGGCGTGGGGTGGGTCTCGTCCAGGTACTCGATGATGGCCATGGACTGCGACAGGCGCACGCCGTCGACCTCCAGCACGGGCACCAGCTGGTCGGCCGAGACCTGGGCGAAAGCGGCATGCCTGTGCTCGCCCTTGGCGAGGTGGATGGGGACATACTCGTAGGCCAGCCCCTTCAGCGCCAGCGCGATGCGCACGCGGAACGAGGCGGAGGAGCGGAAGTAGTTGTACAGCTTCATGCGGCGCATTATCAGGAAGCCGCCGGCTGCCACTGTCCCGCTGCATGCAGGGCGCGCAGGCGGCCGAACACGATGCCGACCGCCAGCACGCCGAGCGCACCGACGGCCATCAGCGGGCGCGTGCCGAAGCCTGACACCGAGAGCCCGGCCAGCCACACGCCCGTGGCCTGGCCCAGGAAGAAGCAGCACGCGAAGGAGGACACAGCCGCACCGCGGCGGGCCGGCGCCATCTGCGTGGCGTTGGTCTGCAGCGTGTTGTGCAGCATGTAGAAACCCAGTCCGGCGCTCAGGCAGGCCGGCACGGCCCACCACCAGACCGGCGCCCACGCGATCACGAGCAGCGAGGCCGCGATGATGGCGCCGCCGCTGGCGGCCAGGCGTGTCTCGCCCAGTCGGGCGACCAGCCTGCGCGCGCCGAACGCGAACACGATGCCGCCGGCGCCGAAGGCCATCAGCGTGGCGCCAGCCAGCGCCAGCGACAGGCCAAACACGGCGTGCAGATGCGCGGCGATGAAGGCGAACGCACCGAACAGGCTGGCGCCTTCGAGAAACACGGCCACCAGCACGATGCGCGCCCAGGGCAGGGCCAGCACCTTGGCGAACTCACCGGTCATGCGTCGCACGGCCGAGCCGCCTGGCGCCGTGGCAGGCGCCGCACCAGAGCCCACTCGCGCGCCGACCCGGCGCAGCCACAGCGCCATGCACAGGAACCAAGCCGCCAGGCCCCAGAACGGCAGCCGCCAGCCCAGTAGGTCGGCGGCCAGGCCGCCGATCACGACGCCGGCCGACATGCCCATGATCTGGCCGATCAGGAAGCGCGCCAGCACGGGCTGGCGCTCGGCATAGGGCACGGTGTCGCCGATCCAGGCCATGGACAGCGGAATGATGGCCGCCGCCGCGATGCCGGCGATCAGCCGCGCGCCCACCAGTGGCACGAAGCCCGGCGCCAAAGCGCACGCGAGCGAGGCGAGCATGCAGGCCATGCAGCCCCAGCCGATCACGCGGAACTTGCCGAACCGGTCACCCAACGGGCCGAACAGCAGCTGCGCGAAGCCATAAGCCAACGAGAAAGCCGTGATCACCTGCGCGGCCTGCGCCAGCGTTACGCTGAACTCGGCGGCCAGGCGCGGCAACAGCGGGTCGGTCAGGCGCATGGCGGCGGCGCTGCCGAAGGCGGCCAATGCGAGCGCCAGCAGGGCACCCGGCGCGAGCCCGTTCGGCGCCGGGGGAAAGGAATCAGGAGGCATCGGCCGATGATACGGACGAGGTCTCCCGTCGGTTCAGGCCGGCGCCGATCAGCCCTGGCGTTCGGCCAGGTAGACCTCGACGCGGCGGTTCTTGGCGCGCCCGGCCTCGCTGCCGTTGTCGGCGATGGGCTCATGCGACCCACGGCCCGCCGTCACGATGCGGCGGTAGTCCACGCCGCGCGAGGCCAGGTAATCGCGCGCGCTGGCGGCACGCTGCTGGGACAGCGGGTCGTTGATGGCATCCGAGCCCGTGGAGTCGGTGTGGCCGATGATGCGGATCTCGGTGTTCGGCTGGTCTCGCAGCCCCGAGGCGAACTGGTCCAGGATGGGGCGCAGCGAAGGCCGGATGTCGGCCCGGCCGGTGTCGAAGGAGATGTCGCTGGGGATGTCCAGCTTCAGCTGGTTGTCCGCGGTCTGCGTGACCGACACGCCGGTACCGGCGGTCGCGCGCTCCATCTCAGCCTTCTTCTTTTCCATGTGGTTGGACCAGATGTAGCCACCCAGTGCGCCAACGCCCGCGCCGATCGCGGCGCCCTTGCCCTTGCCGACGAGCGCGCCGACCCCGGCGCCAACGCCGGCCCCGACGGCCGTACCCTTCTGGGTGTCACTCATGTTGGCGCAGCCACTGAGCACGACGGCCAGCGCAGCGGCGGCGATGCCGGCACGGGGCAGCACGCGCAGGGAAGAAGAGGTTGAAGTGGTGTTGGTCATGGAAGACTCCTGTTGTTGTGGATCACGCCGGCATTGCACACCAGCGGCTGGTGACAACCGTCACGACACGATGACGGGTTGCTACGAGTTGTAGCCCTGGCGCACGCCTTCGCACAGTGTCGCCCATGCCGATCGGCTGTAGGACGCTTCATGCAAGCCCCAGGGCCGAAAGCCCCGGGCGCATGGCACACTGGCCGCCGCATCACCACCCACCCGACACCCCGCGCCGCGGGCATCGTTCGATCCGAAAGGTTGCAATGAGCTTCGTGTTTCCCCCCTTTCCTACTGTGGCCGTGCCGGTCGTCGGCCAGACCGCCACGTTCCCGGTGCACCGCGTCTATTGCGTGGGCCGCAACTACGAGGACCATGCCAAAGAGATGGGCTTCACCGGCCGCGAGCCACCGTTCTTTTTCATGAAGCCGGCCGATGCCGTCGTCGTCGTACCGGCAGGCCAGACCGGCTCCATGCCCTACCCCAGCCTGACCAAGAACCTGCACCATGAGATCGAGCTCGTGGTGGCCATTGGCACTGGCGGGAAGAACATCGCTGCGGCCGACGCGCACAAGCACATCTTCGGCTACGCCGTGGGCCTGGACATGACACGCCGCGACCTGCAGGGCGAGATGAAGAAGCAGGGCCGGCCCTGGTGCATCGGCAAGGGATTCGACCAGTCCGCGCCCATCGGCCCGATCACGCCAAAGGCCCAGGCCGGCGATGCCGAGAACGCCGAGATCTGGCTGCAGGTCAACGGAGAGGACCGCCAGCGCAGCAATGTGTCCAAACTGATCTGGAACATCGCCGAGACCATCGAACACCTGTCGGCCGCCTGGGAGCTGCAGCCCGGCGACCTGATCTATTCGGGCACCCCCGAGGGCGTCAACGCGGTGGTGGCGGGCGACACGCTGCGCGGCGGCGTGACGGGGCTGGAAGGCCTGACGGTCAGGATCGCGGGCTGATCGCGCGATGTTTCGCACGCCGATCAAGCACTGCCGCAATTGCGGCACCGCCGTCGTCTACCGCATCCCCGACGATGGTGACACCAAGGAACGGGCAGTGTGCCCGGCCTGCGCCACGATCCATTATGAGAACCCCTTGGTCGTGGTGGGCACGGTGCCGGTGCTGGACGAACGCGTGCTGCTGTGCAAGCGCAACATCGAGCCGCGCTGGGGCAAGTGGACGCTGCCGGCCGGCTTCATGGAGCTGGGCGAATCCACAGCCCAGGGGGCGGCGCGCGAGACCGACGAGGAAGCCGGCGCGGCCTACGAGATGGGCGGGCTGTTCAGCGTGATGAGCGTGGTGCGCGTGGGCCAGGTCCACATGTTCTACCGCGCGCAGCTGCTGCACGACCGCTTCGCACCTGGCCACGAGACCATCGAGGCCCGGCTGTTCACCGAGGATGAAATCCCCTGGGACGAGATCGCCTTCCGCACGGTCGGCGAAACGCTGCGGCGCTTCTTTGCCGACCGTAAGGCCGGCGCCTTCCAGGTGCACCACCTGGACATCGTCTAGCGACCGGGCGGCCTACTCGCCCAGGTAGGCGGCGCGCACCTTGGGGTCGTTCAGCATGACCTTGGCGTCGCCGCTCATGGTGATGATGCCGGACTCCATCACATAACCGCGGTTGGCGATCGCCAGCGCGCGGCTGGCGTTCTGCTCGACCAGCATGATGGTCACGCCCTGGGCGTAAACGTCCCGCACGACCTCGAAGATCTTGTCCACCATGATGGGCGACAGGCCCATCGAAGGCTCGTCCAGCAGCAGCACCTTGGGCCGGCTCATCAGCGCCCGGCCCATGGCCAGCATCTGCTGTTCGCCGCCCGACATGGTGCCGGCCAGCTGGTCCTTGCGCTCGCGCAGGCGCGGGAAGATCACGAACATCTTCTCGATGTCCTTGTCGATCTCGGCCTTGTCGTCGCGCACATAAGCGCCCATCTGCAGGTTCTCGGTGATGGTCATGCGGGCGAACACGCCGCGACCCTCCGGCACCATGGCCAGGCCCTGCTTCACCAGGTCCCAGGCGCCCTGCCCGCGGATGCTTTTGCCCAAGTATTCGATGTCGCCGCCGCTGGCCGGCAATGTGCCGGTGATGGCCTTCATGGTGGTCGTCTTGCCGGCGCCGTTGGAGCCGATCAGCGAAACCAGCTCGCCCTCATGCACTTCGAAATCGATGCCCTTGACGGCCTGGATGCCGCCGTAGGCGACCTGCAGGCCCTTCACCTTCAATAGCACTGTCATCAGTGACCCCCGGTGCCGAGGTAAGCCTCGATCACTTTTTCGTTCTTCTGCACCGTGGCGGGCGTGCCCTCGGCGATCTGCTTGCCGTAGTCCAGCACCGTGACGCGGTCGCACAGGCCCATGACCAGCTTCACGTCGTGCTCGATCAAGAGGATGGTGCGGTTGTCCTTGCGGATGCGGTCGATCAACTCGCGCAGCATGACCTTTTCGGTCGCGTTCATGCCGGCGGCCGGCTCGTCCAGCGCAATGAGCTGCGGGTCGGTGGCCAGCGCGCGCGCGATCTCCAGCCGGCGCTGGTCGCCATAGCTCAGCGTGCGGGCCTTGTAGTCGGCCAGCTTGCCGATGCCCACGTAGTCCAGCAGCTCCTGCGCGCGCTTGGCGATCGCCAGTTCCTCGGCCTTGAAGCCGCGCGTGCGGAAGATGGCGCCGAGCAGGCCCGAGCCGGTGCGCACGTGGCGGCCGACCATCACGTTCTCGAGCGCCGTCATCTCGGCGAACAGCCGGATGTTCTGGAAGGTGCGCGCGATGCCGGCCTGCGCCACTTCATGCACGGCAGTCGGTTTGTAGGGCTTGCCGGCCAGCTCGAAGCTGCCGCTGTCGGGCGTGTACAGCCCGGTGATCACGTTGAAGAAGGTGGTCTTGCCCGCGCCGTTCGGGCCGATGAGGCCGTAGACCTGGCCGCGTTCGATCTTCAAGCCCACGTCGGAGAGGGCCTGCAGCCCGCCGAAGCGCTTGGAGATGCCGCTGACGTTGAGGACGATGTCTGCCATGGTGTGCTGCTCCGCCGCTCAGGGGTTGATCGACATCGGGCGGTCGGGCTTGCCGGGCACCGCGTCGGCCGGCGTGTCCACGCCGGGCGTGATGGCCTGGGCCGAGCCTGGCACCGGGTCGGGTGCCGTCTTCTTGTTCAGCGACTTGCCGTGTTCCGGCGACGGCCACAGGCCGCGCGGGCGCGTCAGCATGATGACGATCATCGCCAGCGCAATGAACAGCTGGCGCAGGATGGAGGCGTCGAGCCGGCCGTCGGTCATGGCCTGCAGCGGGCCGGCGATGTAGCGCAGCACCTCGGGCAGGGCCGACAGCAGCGCCGCGCCCAGGATCACGCCGGGCAGGTGGCCGATGCCGCCCAGCACCACCATGGCGACGATCATGACCGACTCCATGAGGCTGAACGATTCGGGCGACACGAAGCCCTGGAACGCGCCGAACATGGTGCCGGCGACACCGCCGAATGCCGCGCCCATGCCGAAGGCCAGCAGCTTCATGTTGCGCGTGTTGATGCCCATGGCCTTGGCCGCGATCTCATCCTCGCGGATGGCCATCCAGGCGCGGCCGATGCGCGATAGCTCCAGCCGGTGGCAGATGACCACGCTGATGAGGACGAGCGCGAGGAACAGGTAGTAGTACAGCGTGACCGACGGCAGCGTGAAGTCGCCGATCTTCAGCGAGCGCCCCAGGTCCAGGCCGAACAGCTTGATCGAGTCGATCTGGTTCAGACCCTTGGGGCCGTTCGTGATGTTGACGGGGTGGTCCAGGTTGTTCAGGAACACGCGGATGATCTCGCCGAAGCCCAGCGTCACGATGGCCAGGTAGTCGCCGCGCAGCTTGAGCGTGGGCGCGCCGAGCAGCATGCCGAAGAAGCCCGCGAGCCCGGCCCCGAGCGGGATCACCAGCCACAGCGAGGAATGCAGCCCGTTCGGAAACATGGCCTTGAAGGCCTCGAAGGTGTCCGTCAGATGCGGCGAGGCCAGCAGGCCGAACATGTAGGCGCCGACCGCGAAGAAAGCGACGAAGCCCAAATCCAGCAGGCCGGCGTAGCCCACCACGATATTGAGGCCCAGCGCCAGCATGATGTAGAGCAGCGACATGTCCGCGATGCGCACCCAGGCGTTGCCGAACTGCTGCAGCACCAGCGGGAAGGCCAGCAGCACGATGGCGCACACCACCGTGGTCAGAGTCTTGTTGTTCTTCATGCGCAGCTCCTAGGCCCGGTCCGCCACACGCTCGCCGAGCAGGCCGGACGGGCGCAGCGTGAGGATGATGATGAGCACGATGAACGCGAAGATGTCGGAGTAGTGGCTGCCCAGCACGCCGCCCGTCAATTGGCCGATGTAGCCCGAGCCGATGGCTTCGATCAGCCCCAGCAGGATGCCGCCGACCACCGCGCCGCCCAGGTTGCCGATGCCGCCGAACACGGCCGCCGTGAAGGCCTTGAGGCCCGGCAGGAAGCCCATCGCATGCTGCGCCGTGCCGTAGTTCGAGGCGTACATCACGCCGGCGATGGCCGCAAGCACGGCACCGATGATGAAGGTCGCAGAGATCACGACGTCCGGCTTGACGCCCATGAGTGCCGCGACCCGCGGGTTCTCGGCCGTGGCGCGCATCGCGCGGCCCAGCTTGGTGAAGTTGACCAGCCACATCAGCACGGCCAGCGACACGGCCGTGAGGCCCAGGATCAGGATCTGCGTGGGCGAGATCACCGCGCCGCCGATGTGCACCGGTGTGCTGGACAGCAGCGTGGGGTAGGCCTTGTAGTTCGGCTTCCAGATGATCATGGCCAGCGTCTGCAGCAGGATGGAGACGCCGATCGCGGTGATCAGCGGCGCCAGCTTGGGGCTGTTGCGCAGGGGCCGGTAGGCGATCTTCTCGATGGTGAAGTTGAGCGCCGCAGCCACGATGCAGGCGATCACCATCGCCAGGATCAGGATCACCCAGCCGGGTGCCCCCGGCATGCCTTGCTGCATCAGGCCGATGGAGGTCCAGCTCGTGAGGGCGCCCACCATCAGCACTTCTCCGTGCGCGAAATTGATCAGGTTGATGATGCCGTACACCATCGTGTAGCCCAGTGCCACCAGGGCGTACATGCTGCCCATGACCAGACCGTTGATGATCTGCTGTAGCAAGGTATCCATATTCTTCTCCGTTGCGGAGGTGCCGCGCTGCACCCCCTTCCCATCACCTAGCAAAAAACCCGCCAGATCGGTGCTCGTGCGGGTTTCGGGGCGATTCTAGCCTTGCGCTTCCGAGCGAAAACGCAGGAGTCCGACGGGGTTTACCCTTTGCACGGCAGCCGCCTGCGACGCCCTGGCGCACGCCCGGCAGCTCAGCCGCGCTGGCGGTTTTTCTCGCGCAGGGCTTCGAGCTTCTCGCCGATCTTGAGCTCCAGGCCGCGCGGCACGGGCCGGTAGAACTGCGTGTCGGCCATGCCGTCGGGGAAGTAGCGCTCACCGGCTGCAAAGCCGTCTTCCTCGTCGTGCGCGTAGCGGTAGTTCTTGCCGTAGTCCAGGCTCTTCATGAGCTTGGTCGGCGCATTGCGCAGATGCAGCGGCACGGGCCGCGTGCCGTCCCGCTTCACGAACGCGCGCGCCTCGTTGTAGGCCTTGTAGACGGCGTTGGACTTCGGTGCAACGGCCAGGTAGACCACGCATTCGGCCAGCGCCAGTTCGCCCTCGGGCGAGCCCAGGCGCTCGTAGACCTCGGCCGCATCCAGCGCCAACCGCAGCGCGCGGGGGTCGGCCAGCCCGATGTCCTCGCTGGCCATGCGCACCAGGCGGCGCGCCATGTAGCGTGGCTCGGCGCCGCCGTCCAGCATGCGCACCAGCCAGTACAGCGCGGCGTCGGGGTCGGAGCCACGCACGGATTTGTGCAGCGCGCTGATGCTGTCGTAGAACTGCTCGCCGCCCTTGTCGTAGCGCCGCATGCGCTCGCCCAGCACGCGCAGCAGCCAGGGGTCGTCGATCTGCGCAAGCTTTTCCTGCCGCACCGCGACGGCCAGCGTCTCCAGCGTGTTGAGCAGGCGCCGTGCATCGCCGTCGGCATAGGCCACGAGGCGGTCGAGCGCCTTGCTCTCGATGGCCGGCAGCGCGTCGATGGCCTGGGCCTTGGCAACGATCTGGCGCAGGTCATCCTCGCCCAGCGACTGCAGCACGTAGACGGCCGCGCGCGACAGCAGGGCCGAGTTGACCTCGAAGGAGGGGTTCTCGGTCGTGGCGCCGATGAAGGTGAACAGGCCGCTTTCGACATGCGGCAAGAAGGCGTCCTGCTGGCTCTTGTTGAAGCGGTGCACCTCGTCGACGAACACGATGGTGCCCTGCTGCGCCAGGCCGTCACGCGCGGTCGTGGCGCGTTCGACGGCCTCGCGGATCTCCTTCACGCCGCCCAGCACGGCGCTGATGGCGATGAACTGCGCGTCGAAGGCATCGGCCATGAGCCGCGCGATGGTGGTCTTGCCGGTGCCGGGCGGGCCCCACAGGATGCAGGAATGCGGCTGGCCCGACTCGAACGCGATGCGCAGTGCCATGCCTTCGCCTAGCAGATGCTGCTGGCCGACGACCTCGCCCAGGGTCTTGGGCCGCAGGCGCTCGGCCAGCGGCTGGTTGGAAGTGGCAGAGGCGGATCGGTTCGCGGAAGGCATGGTGGCCGCTATTGTCCGGTGCACCGGGCCGAGCGGGCCGCGCGCCGCCGCAGCGGCTTCTTGCCGCTGCCCTCAGACGCCGACGGAGGGCATGTGTGGCCGGTGGTTCGGCAGCCGCAACAAGCGCAAGGCCTGGAGCAGCCAGGGCGTCCACCGCTGCTGCAGGCTTGGCGGGCCGTCGCGGCCCAGCAGGCCATCCCAGATGCCGAGCAGGCACGCGTCGCGCTTGAGCGGCTGGCCGTGGCTGTGCAGGCGGTTGCTGTACAGCAGCCAGGTGTCCAGCAGCCTCAGGCGCAGCCAGCGCCGCTTTCCGGCGGGCGTATGGCGGCCCCAGAAGCGAAAGGCGTTGCGCGCCATGAGATAGAAGTAATACGGCGGCCGCTCGAACATCTGCCCCTCGAAGCAGGCGTGCTCGACATGCGCGTCGTAGGCCATGGCACTGTGCCACTGCGCACCGGCCAGTCGTGCGCAGATGTCGTCGTCCTCGTAGTAGGCGAAGTAGCGCTCCTCCAGCAGGCCGACCTCGCGCAGCGCCGTGGCGCGCAGCAGTACCGCCGTGCCCACGACCCAGAAATCCTTGCGATGCGCCAGCGCCAGCGCCCGGGAGGCGTCTGTCTGCACCGGCCGCGGCGAGTCCAGCAGGTCCCAGTCATGGACGGCACCGGCAAAGTCGACCAGGTCCGGCTGGCCCAGCCGCACGATGACGGGCGAGGCCGCGCCGCAGCGGGGTTGCTCGTCCATCAAACGCAGCAACTGCGCCAGGCTGTGCGGCGGTGCGATCGCGTCGCTGTTGAGCAGCCAGACGAAGTCCGCGCCTTTCGCCAGCGCTTCACGGATTGCAACGTTGTGCCCACCGGCGAAGCCCAGGTTCTGCGGCAAGGCCTGCAGCCTGACCTGCAGGCCGGCCAGGGCGTCCGCCAGCGCGGCTGCGTCTTCCGCGCGCGACCCGTTGTCGACGACCACCAGGTTCACGCGCACATGGGGCGGCAGCTGCAGGGCCAGCACCGAGCGCACCGCGTGCAAAGTCACCGCGGACGAGTTCCAGTTCAGGATGCTGACGGTGACGTTGTGACATTCGGACATAGGTACGCGCGGTGAACGGCGCAGGGACTGCGGAGGACTGGGACGGATTTCGCTTGAATTTGGCGCTTCTGCGCCGACTGGCGGCGAACAATCCGCAGAGATTGCGGCCGGAATTGTAAGCAACAGTTATGCCTGACCGAGACGTCAAACGCTGGCTGCGCGCACCTCTGACAGAGTGGCGGACCCGCATCGCCGGCATGTCGCGCACCTGAAGCCGGCGCCTGCGCCCAGCTTGTAGGCCCGACACAGCCACGCTATCGTGGCGCCGGCTCGCACCAGATCAAACCAAAACATGGAGACAAGCATGCCAACGACAGCCGCTCAGACGCCCACCGGGCAGGATGGGACCACCGCGTTCAACCGACGCTCCTTTCTCGGATCCGTGGGCGCCAGCGCCGCGGCGCTGGGTGCCGCGGGCGCATGGGCCCAGGGCAAGGCCTCGCTTGCGCCACCCAGCACGGTCACCACGCCACCGCGCGACTTCGGCCCCGGCGCGCCGCCCACCACCTACTTCTGGGATCCGGACGTGATCGCCGTCGACCCCTCCTTCAACGACCTGGCGCAGCCCAATGCATCCATCCAGCGGCTGTGGACGGGCGCCGGCTGGGCCGAGGGGCCGGCCTGGAACTCGGTCGGCAAGTTCCTGCTGTGGAGCGACATCCCGGCGGACCGGCAGCACCGCTGGATCGAGGACGACGGGCATGTCTCGGTGTTCCGCTCACCCTCGAACAACAGCAACGGCAACTGCTTCGACTTCCAGGGCCGGCAGATCGCCTGCGAGCACCTGACGCGGCGCGTGGTGCGCTACGAGCTCGATGGCTCCATCACCGTGCTGGCCGACAGCTTCAAGGGCAAGCGCCTGAACTCGCCCAACGACGCCGTGCCGCACCCCGACGGCAGCATCTGGTTCACCGACCCGCCCTACGGCGCGCAGCTGTACGAGGGCACACCCGACCCCGCCGGCGGCAAGAGCAACCGCGCAGGCCGGCTCAACAACCGCATCGGCCAGCCGGTCGGCGTGGGCGACGCGCGGCAGGAGCTGCCGACCCAGGTCTACCGCTGGGACCCGAGCGGCCGGCTCGACGCCGTGATCCCCGACGACAAAGTGCCCAACCCCAACGGCCTGTGCTTCTCGCCCGATTACAAGAAGCTCTACGTGGCCAGCACCGGACCGGCCGGCAAGGGCGACATCCATGTGCTGGACGTGGGCGCGGGCAACCAGCTGTCGGGCCAGAAGGTGTTCTCCGACTGCATGGTCGATGGCGTGAAGTGCGGCCCCGACGGCATGCGCGCCGACGTGTTCGGCAACATCTGGTCGGCCAGCAACGCCGGCCGTGCCGTGGGCTACAACGGCGTGACGGTGTGGAACCCGGAGGGCAAGCTGATCGGCCGCATCCGCCTGCCCGAGGTCTGCGGCAACCTGACCTTCGGCGGGCCCAAGCGCAACCGGCTGTTCATGATCGCAAGCCAGTCGGTCTACGCGGTCTACACCGCAACCCAAGGCGCCTCGCCGAGCTGAGCAGGGGCAGCGCGAGCGATGGCTCGCCCATGCCGTGTCGCCTGCGTGATTGCACGGGCGCCACGGCGCAGCACCATCGCCAGTCCACTCAGCGAGGAAACCCATGGAAGTACGGAACAAGGTCGTCATCGTCACCGGCGCGGCGAGCGGCATCGGGCGCAGCCTGGCCCAACGATTCGCGGCGGAAGGCGCACGCGGCGTGGTCGTGGCCGATGTGCAGGTCGGCGCCGCACAGGCCGTGGCGCGCGACCTGCCGGGCGAGGTGGGCCTGGCACTGCGCTGCGACGTCAGCCAGGAGGCGGACATCCAGGCCCTGGTGGCGGCCACGCGCGAACGCTTCGGACAGGTCGATGCCTACATCTCGAACGCCGGAATCCTGGGGCGCAAGGGCGGCATCGAACTGGAAGACGCGCTGTGGGACGCGATGTGGAACATCCACGGCATGGCCCATGTGTGGGCGGCCCGCGCCGTGGTGCCCGACATGCTCGCGCGCGGCGAAGGCTACTTCCTCGTGACGGCCTCGGCCGCCGGGCTGCTCAGCATCGTCGAGTCCGCGCCCTATGCCGTGACCAAGCATGCGGCCGTGGCCTTCGCCGAGTGGCTGCGCATCGCATACGGCCGGCGCGGGCTGCGCGTGTCCTGCCTGTGCCCGCAATCGGTCCAGACCCCGATGGTCAAGGGCACGGACAGCTCGGCATCGCACGACGGCATCATCTCGCCGGACCAGGTGGCCGGCGACGTGGTCCAGGCCATGCGCGAGGAGAAGTTCCTGGTGCTGCCGCACCCGGAGGTCGCGCAGTACTTCCGCAACAAGGGCCAGGACTATGACCGCTGGCTCGGCGGCATGCAAAAGCTGCACGCCCAGCACGCGGCCGCGGACGCCCACCACGCCGACAGCAGCGATGCGTCCCTGGCCGAGCTGGCCCATGCCCGGCAACCCCTGGCGCCATGAGCCGTTGCAGGACACCGCCATGCCCGACATCGTCGCCGTCCAGGCCCGTCTGGACCCGCTGTTTCCCGGCCTCATGGGCGTGCGCCTGACCGCCCTGGCACCGGACCGTGTCACCGCCGAGATGCGCGTGCGGCCCGACCTGTGCACGGCCGGAGGCATCCTGCACGGCGGTGCGTACATGGCGTTTGCCGACACACTGGGCGCGGTGGGCACCTTCATCCAGTTGCAGCCGGGCCAGCGCACCACGACCACCGACTCCAGCACCAAGTTCATGGCCGGCGCCAAGGTCGACACCGTGGTCACGGGCGAGAGCGTGGCGCTGCACCGCGGGCGCACCACCATGGTGTGGCAGACCTCGGTGCGCAATGCCGAGGGCAAGCTGTGCGCAGTCGTCACGCAGACGCGCTGGTGATGGCGGCGCACTGAGCGCCTGTTCCGGCCGCCCAGCAGGCCCTTGCATCGAGGACCTCACGGCCGCACCTGGCGCCCCCACACCCGCTCCAGCGCGCCCCAAGCTGCCGCCACGGTGGGCTCTTCCCTTCAGCATTGAGGCTTCCTGATCGACGAGTGCGGCGTGCCGCGGCGCCAGGCCGCGTGGCTCGAAGATCTCCCGCAGCAGCCGGTGGTGCACCGATTCGGGCGGCGTCCCCACCCAGGGCAGCGTGGCCACGCCTTCCCAATCGCGTCCCTGCACCTGCGGCCCCCAGCCCTGTGGCGCCATGACGCGGTAGGAAAAGCGCGTGAGTGCGCGTGCCGCAAGAGGCGGCTGCAGCACCTGTGTGGCGGCCAGGCTGGGGCTCAGATAAAAGCAGACGTCCAACTGGCCCTGCTGCAACTGGGCCAGCACGCTGCCACTGATGCCGTGGCGCAGCTCGGTGTCGATCTGCGGCACGGCCGCCACCAGCGCGCTGAGCCAGTCGCCCAGGCAAATGAACGACGGGTCGAGGATGGTGCCGATGCGCAGCACGCCGCCCGGTGTGCCCACGCTGGCCGAATCCGGCATCCGTGGCGTGGCGGTCGGCGACCCCTGGTATGGCCTGTTCGCGCCCAAGGGCGTGCCGTCGGCCGTGCTGGCAGCGTGGCACAACGGACTGGATCAGCTGCGCCAGGACGCCAGCGTGATGGGGGCGCTGGGCGTGATCAATGCGGACCCGGTGCTCTCCAGTCCCGAAGCCTTCGCACAACGCGTGGCGGCGGACGAGAAGGCGTTCGACGCGCTGGTGGCCGTGCATCCCATGCCGCAGTAGCGGCGAGGCGCCACGGAGGGCGCGGCATGCGTGGGCGATACTGGCCCGCAGATCCGATTGGCCACCGCTCCGTTGACTGCCACCCCTTCTTCTCCCGCCCACGCCGCCCGCGAACTCTATGCCGCGCTGTGGCGCCATGCCGAAGGTGCGCGCGGCCAGCTGAGCGGCGCCATGGCGCTGCTGGGCGGCGCGCAGCTGGTCCGGCTGGCCATGCCCTGGCTCGCGGCCCAGGCCATCAACGCACTGCAGCGCGGGCAGCTGCAGGACTCCGGCCTGTGGATCGCCGGCCTGATGGCGGTGTACCTCGCTTCCTGGCTCATGCACGGCCCCGGCCGCGTGCTGGAGCGCAATGTGGCCGTGCACGTGCGCGAGCAGCTGGGGGACAGGCTCTACGCACGCATCGCCGGTGCGCCGCTGGCCTGGCATGGCACGCAGCACTCGGGCGAGCTGCAGCACCGCGTGCACCAGGCCAGCCGCGCGCTGGCAGACTTCGCGCAGAACCAGTTCGTCTACCTGCAGAACGTCGTCAACTTCTTCGGCCCGCTGGTCGCGCTGACGCTGCTGTCGCGCAGCAGCGGCGCGCTGGCGCTCGCCGGCTACGCACTGATCGCGTTCGTGATCCTGCGCTTCGACCGCGCGCTGATGCTGCTGGCGCGGCTGGAGAACGATGCCGACCGGCGCTATGTGGCGGCGCTGGTGGACTTCATCGGCAACACCGCCACCGTGATCGGCCTGCGGCTGGCCACGGCCTCGCGCGCGCTGATGCGGCTGCGCATGCGCGCCGTGTCGGGCCCGCTCAAGCGCGCCACGATCGTCGGCGAGGGCAAGTGGTTCACGGTCGACATCCTGGGCCTGGCGCTGACCTGGGGCCTGGTGGTGATGTACGTGTGGCAGACGCGCACGCCGGGCGAAGCCGTGCTGCTGGGCGGCGTGTTCATGATCTACCAGTACGCGCAGCAGACGGCCGGCGTGATCGGCTCCATGGCCGGCAACTTCCAGAGCTTCGCGCGCATGCACACGGACTACCGCAGCGCCGAGCCCTTGCTGACGGCGCCGCAGCGCGCCGACGAAGCCGCCGAGGCGCTGGAGCCGGACGCGCGCTGGCAGCAGCTGGCGCTGCAGGGCCTGCACTGGCACTACGCCGAAAGCAGCCGCGGCGGCGGCCTGCACGCGGTGGACCTGCAGCTCGCGCGCGGCCAGCGCGTGGCACTGGTCGGCCCCAGCGGCGGCGGCAAGAGCACGCTGCTGCGCGTGCTGGCCGGCCTGTACCCGCCGGCATCGGGGCAGCTGCTGCTGGACGGCCAGCCTCAGGACTGGGCCCGGCTGCGCAACATCGCCACGCTGATCCCGCAGGAGACCGAGGTGTTCGAAGCCAGCGTGCGCGAGAACCTGGCCTTCGGCCTGCCGCAGGACGACGCGGCGCTGCTGGCCGCCATCCACACCAGCGCCTTCGACGAAGTGCTGGCCGGCCTGCACGGCAACCTGGACACGCCGCTCACCGAGCGCGGCGCCAACCTCTCGGGCGGCCAGCGCCAGCGCCTGTGCCTGGCGCGCGGCGTGCTGGCCGCGCGCGGCAGCACGTTGCTGCTGCTGGACGAACCGACCAGCGCGCTGGACCCGGCCACCGAAGGCCGCGTGCTGGACCGCATCGCCCAGGCATTTCCCGATGCGTGCGTGATCGCCTCGGTGCACCGCATGAGCCTGCTGTCGCACTTCGACACCGTGGTGCTGATGGAGGCCGGCCGCGTGAGCGACGCCGGGCCGCGCGATGAGGTGCTGGCGCGGCAGCCGCAGCTGCGGACTGCGCCCTGATGTTTGACGATAACTGAATTCGGCACTAAATTCAGACCCATTCAACGTAGGAGTCCAGCATGCCATCCGCTGCCAACATCAAATCCATCTCTTACCTGAAAAGTCACGCATCGCAGATATCCGAAGATCTGGAAATGAACGGCACCCCGTACTTCATCACGCAGAACGGCGAGGCCAGCATGGTGATCGAGAACGTCAGGCAGTTCCAGGAAAAGGAAGAGCTCATCGCAGCGCTGAAAGTCATGGCCTTGGGCGAGAAGGATCGCCTGCAAGGCCATGGCATTTCGGCAGCCGAATCACGTGCGCAACTGGCCGCCGCACGTCAACGCCGCAAATAGTGGCGATCGTCATTCTTCCTGGCGCGCAAGACGACTTGCTCTCGCTGCAGGAATACATGCTGTCCAAATGGAGCGAAGCTGACTGGCTGAAGGCCGAAGACGAGATCTTCGGCAAGTTGGCACTGGTGGACAGCGGCTTGCTGACCGGGCCACATGTTCAGGAACTGACTTCTGTGGGCATCTCCGAATACCGGAACGTCTTCACATCGCACCACAAGCTGGTCTACCGTCGCATGACTGGAGACACCTACGTCTATGCCATCGCCGGGCATCGGCAAGACTTCAAGTCGCTCCTGATGAAGCGCCTTCTGAAAATTTAAAGCGCCTAACAGGCTGCTGAAATACCTCGGTCTAGGCCGCGGGGCCGGTGCGCGCAGGACAATGCGGCATGCGCGGATCCGACACCTTCACCGAAAGCCCGTTCAGCATCAAAAAGCTCGATGACTTCGTGCCTGCAACGCACCCGTTGCGAGCCATCCGGGCCATGGTCAACGACGCGCTCAGCGGACTCGAAGACCTGTTCGCAGGCATGTATGAGGACGCCTCCAAGGGCGGACGCCCCAGCATCGCCCCACAAAAGCTGCTGCGCGCCAYGCTGCTGCAGGTGCTGTACTCGGTGCGCTCGGAGCGGTTGCTGATGGAGCAGGTSCAATACAACCTGCTGTTTCGCTGGYTCATCGGGCTGTCCATGGACGACAGCGTCTGGGTGCCCACGGTGTTCAGCAAAAACCGCCAACGCCTGATCGAGCATGGCGCGGTGGTGGCTTT
>NZ_LMMV01000012.1 GCF_001422405.1 Pseudorhodoferax sp. Leaf267 | reverse complement strand
CACGAGGCCCACCATGCGCACCACTTCCAAGTTCATCCTGGCTCTGTCCACCGCCCTGGCCATGGTGGCCCCGGGTGCCCAGGCCGCTGGCAACATGGCCGGCCAGCTGAACGCGAAGATGGTCCTGCAGTCCGGCTGCATCGTCTCCGGTGCCCCCGGTGCCGGCACTTCCGGCGTGAACTTCGGAACGCTGGACTTCGGCAGCCAGCCGGCCACCTTCACCGGCGTGCTGCTGGCCACGGCCAGCGGCGGCGTCGGCGGYGCGGGCGCCACCGAGATCACCTGCTCGCCCGATGTCACCTCGCTGTCCGTCAGCGTCAGCGCCGGCAACAACGCCGGCCAGGGCGGCGCGGTCGGCACGGGCGCCCGCGCCATGAAGCTGGGCACCTCCACCTACCTGCCCTACGACGTCTACAGCGACTCCAACCTGGCCACCCCCTACCCGACCAGCGCCAACGCCGTGAGCGTGGTGCTGCCAGGCACCGGCGCGTCCTTCCCGCTGCCCATCTTCGCCAAGGTGAACAAGACCAGCCCGGCTGCGCTGACGGCTGGCACCTACACCGACGTGCTGCAAGTCACGCTGCCTGGTAAGCCCACCATACGCCTATTTGGGCGGGCATCGCTNCGGCGCGTCCTTCCCGCTGCCCATCTTCGCCAAGGTGAACAAGACCAGCCCGGCTGCGCTGACGGCTGGCACCTACACCGACGTGCTGCAAGTCACGCTGGCCTGGTAAGCCCACCACACGCCTATTTGGGCGGGCATCGCTCTAAAACCGCGTAGTATTAGTTCGAAATGCGAGCAACTACGCTGCACTTCCACGCCAAGCGGTGGCTGGCCCTGGCCGCAAGCGGGCTGCTGGCGCTCTCGTTGAGCGCCATCGGTCCGGCTGCGCAGGCCCTGACGACGCTGGACAACAAGGCCACCTTCGCCGTCAACGCCACGGTGTCGTCCGGCTGCTGGGTGGTCGGCAATGTGTCGCAGACCACCGGCGTCGGCTTCGGCCTGCTCGATTTCGGCAGCCATCCGGCCATGCAGGCCGGCAGCTACACCGCCAGCATCGCGCTGGCCGGCAGCCCGGCCCAGGTGCAGTGCACGCCGGGCGTCACGGCCACGATGACCATCGACGGGGGCCAGAATGCGCAGGGCGCACAGCGCCGCATGCGCTTTGGCACCTATTACCTGCCCTACAACCTGACGACCCTGCCCGGCGGCAGCGTGCTCATCCAGCCGGGCGTGGGCGTCAGCGTGGACGCCAGCGCCGGGCCCACGCTGCTGCCCGTGTACGGCCGCGCCATCGCGCCGGGCACCGGCCTGCCGGCCGGGCAGTACACGGACACCCTGCAAGTCGTGTTCAGTTGGTAGGAGACCCGCCATGACCCTGACCTCCCCCCTCGCCCTGCACGGCCGGCGCCTGCTCGCCGCCCTGGCCCTGGCCGGCTGCACGGCCGGCGCCCTGGCTCAATCCTCGCTGATGATCTGGCCGCTGGACCCGGTCATCGAGGACGACCAGCGCGCCTCCGCCCTGTGGCTGGAGAACCGGGGCGCCCAGCCCGTGTCGCTGCAGGTGCGCGTGCTGGCCTGGAACCAGGACACGCGGGAGGACGGCTACGCCCCGCAGGACAACGTCGTGCCCAGCCCGCCGATGGCCGTCATCCCGCCCGGCCAGCGCCAGCTGGTGCGGCTCATGAACACCCGCCCCGCGCCGGCCGGCACCGAGCAGGCCTACCGCGTGCTCGTCGACGAGCTGCCCAATGCCGACCCGGCCGATGGCGAGGGCACGCGCCAGGGCAGCGCCATGGGCATCAAGCTGCAGATCCGCTACTCGGTACCGCTGTTCGTCTCGGGCAAGGGCCACTGGACCAAGCCGCGCCCCGACCGCACACGCGACGCGGCCACCGCCGCCCAGCCCGCCCTGCGCTGGCGCACCGAGCGCGCCGAAGACGGCAACTACCTGGTGGTGCGCAACGCAGGCCTGGCCCATGCGCGCCTGACGAACGTGCAATGGGTGCGCGGCAGCGACGCCGTGCCCATCAACGCCGGCCTGCTGGGCTATGTGCTGCCCGGCGCGGAGATGCGCTGGAAGCTCACCACGCCGCCGCCCATGGGCCACGTGCCGCATGCGCGCGTGAACGGCAGCGAAACGCCCATGCCCCTGCCGGCGCAATAGCAGGCGGCCGATGCGCACCCTGCTGCTGTCCACCGGCATGGCGGCCGCGCTGCTGGCGCCCCCGGCACGCACGCTCGCGCAGGGCCTGCCACCGGCGCCGATGCCGGGCACCGGTGCCACGCTTGCCGGCATCACGCTGTACCTGGAGCTGGTCATCAACCAGCAGCCGACCGGCCAGGTCGTGCCCGTGCTGGTGCGCGACGGGCATTACCTGGTCGCCGCCGACACGCTGCGCGCCCTGCATGTGCGCACGCCGGCCACGGGCGCGCAGCTGGTGGACGTGAACCTGATCGAAGGCCTGGGCGTACGCTACGACAGCATCGCGCAGCGGCTGGAGCTGAACCTGCCGCCGAACTGGCTGCCGTCGCAGGAGCTGGGCGACGACCGGCCGGTGGGCCCGCTGCCGCCGCTGGCCGGCCAGGGCTTCCTGCTGAACTACGACTTCTATGCCAGCAACCCCGGGCGCGACGGCTCCACCAGTTCGCTGTGGACCGAGCAGCGCTGGTTCGGCGGCTGGGGCCTGGCGTCCAACACCGGCATCGTGCGCCGCACCCACGGCGCGCAGGCGCAGCGCGGCGCCGACGGCTACCTGCGCTACGACACCACCTGGCGCTATTCGGATACCGAGGCCGTGCGCACCTACACGGCCGGCGACCTGATCACCGGCACGCTTCCCTGGGGCAGCGCCGTGCGGATCGGCGGCATCCAGATCGCGCGCAACTTCTCGGTGCGGCCCGACCTGGTACCGTTCCCGCTGCCGCGCTTTTCCGGCCAGGCGGCCGTGCCGTCGGCGGTGGACCTGTTCATCAACGGCCAGCGCGCCGGCCGCGAGAGCGTGCAGCCCGGCCCGTTCACGCTGAACACCATGCCCTTCATCAACGGCGCGGGCGAGGCCTCGGTCGTGACCACCGACGCATTGGGCCGCCAGGTGCTGACCACCGTGCCGTTCTATGTGGCCAGCACCCTGCTCAAGACCGGCAGCACCGACTACAGCTTCTCGGCCGGCGCACTGCGGCGCCGCTACGGCGTGGACAGCTTCGGCTACGGCCCGCCCGTGGCCAGCGGCAACTACCGCTACGGCTATAGCGACACGCTGACACTGGAGGCCCGCACCGAACTGGCGCGCGACCTGGCGCTGGCCGGCGCCGGCGCGGTGTTCACGCTGGGCCATGTGGGCGTGCTCAACGCGGCCGTTGCGCATGGCGGCGAGGGCCACCAGTGGAGCCTGGGCTACCAGTACAACGCCCAGCGCTTCGGCCTGGCGGTGCAGCACACGCAGCGCAACCGCGGCTGGCGCGACCTGGCCCGGCTGGAGCTGGACGACACCTCGGGCGGCGGGCGCAGCACCACGCAGGCCACGCTCAGCATGGCGCTGGGCGAGGCCGGCGCCGTGGCCATGGGCTACTTCGACGCCGCGCAGCTGGACGGCCAGCGCAGCCGGCTGGCGACGGCCTCGTGGTCGCGCGGCATCGGCGGCCACAGCTTCGTGTCGCTGAACCTGAACAAGGCGGTGGGCGGGCGCGACTACACGGTGCAGCTGCAGTGGACGCTGCTGCTGGGTGAGCACGGCGCCGTCAGCACGCTGGCCACGCGCGACCGCAACGGCACGGGCACGCAGCTGCAGTACAGCCGCACGCCGCCGCCCTCCGGGGGGCTGGGCTGGAACGTGTCGTACGCCAACAGCGCCGGCCCCAGCGACTACCGCCAGGCCAGCGCGATCTGGCGCGGCCAGACGACGCAGCTGCAAGGCGGCGCCTATGCCCAGGGCGGGCGCAGCGCCACCTGGGCCGGCGCCACGGGCTCGCTGGTGGTCATGGACGGCAGCTGGTTCGCCGCCAACCGCATCAACGACGCGTTCGCGCTGGTCTCCACCGGCGTGCCCGGCGTCACGGTGCGCTTTGAGAACCAGGTCATCGGCAGCACCGATGCACGCGGCCACCTGCTGGTGACCGGCGTCAACGCCTACTACCCGGCCCGCTTCGAGATCGACACGCTGGAGCTGCCCGAATTCATGCAGTCCGAGCAGGCCGAGCAGCGTGTGCTGCTGCGCGCGGGCAGCGGCGCGCTGCTGCGCTTTGAGATCCAGCAGGTGCTGGCGGCCAACATCACGCTGGTCAACGAAGACCGGCAGCACCTGCCGGTGGGCCTGCTGGTGCAGCACGTGGGCTCGGGCCGCACGGCCACGCTGGGATGGGACGGCCAGGTCTACCTGGAAGGCCTGGCGCGCGAGAACGAGCTGCTGGTGCGCGGCGCGGGCTTCACGCCCTGCCGCGTGCGTTTCGACCTGCCCAACACCGAGCCCGGCGTCGCGCGCATCGGGCCGCTGGTCTGCCGCCCCCTGCCGTCGCTGGCGATGGCGAGCCGCTGGCATTGATTCACCGAACACGAGGACGCCTGCCATGCCCAATCCATCGTTCCTGCGCGCGCTGCTGTTAGTGCTCGCCTGCCTGGCCGGGCCCGCGGCCCATGCGTGCACAGCGACCGAGACCGGCGGGCCGCTGGGCTCGTACACCTCGCAGAACGTCTACAGCACCGCGGCCATCAAGACCTCGGCCAGTTTCTCGTTCGCGTGCAGCGGCAACCTGCTGGCGATTGCCAGCGGAACGCCTTCGATCCGGGGCGAATTCACGACCGCGCTGACCGGGCTGACGCTCAAGGCCGCAGGCGGCTACACCATCCCCTACCAGATCTACCGCGACGCGGGCTACACGACGGCGTTCACGGGCCTGGTGCAGGTCAACCTGCAGGGCGCCCAGGTGCTGAACCTGCTGGGCAACGGCAATGCGCAGACCGTGCCCTTCTACATCGCCGTCACGCCGGGCGCCAACATCCCCGCGGGCACCTACACCGACACGATCCAGTTCACCTGGACGCCCACCGCCATCTGCGAGGGCCTGCTGGGCGCGTTCGGCATCTGCCTGGGCAATCCCAACACCACGCCCGTGCTGCGGTCCATCGTGGTCACGCTGGTCGTCACCAACGACTGCACGGTGACGGCGCCGACGGTGAACTTCGGCACGGCGCCGCTGGTGGCCAGCTTCGCGACGGTGTCGCAGAACATCCAGCTGCTGTGCAGCCGCGACATGACCTACACCGTGGGGCTGTCGGACGGCCTGTACCCCAGCGGCGGGCGCCGCCGCATGGCCTCGGGCACGAACCGGCTGCAGTACGACATCTTCAAGGCCGACACCACGGTCTGGGGCAAGGTCGGCACGGCCCGCGCCAGCAGCCCGGCGCCGGCCAACGGCACGACGGTGCAGACCATCCCGTACACGGCCCGCATCTACACCGACCAGAGCAACCCGCCGCCCGGCGTCTACACCGACAACGTGGTGGTGGACATCAGCTTCTAGAGCGTGGCCAGGTGCGCGGCGTTGGCAGCGGCGATGGCCCGGAAGCCGGCCGAGATGCGTGCATCGCCCGCCGCGGCCTGCCAGAAGCGCAGCGCCAGGGCCCGCGCCCGCGCCCACTGCGCCAGCGTGGCGGCCGTGGGCTGCAGCGGGCGGGCGGCAAAGTCGCGCGCCACCAGTTCGCCGCCCACGGGCGCGTAGAGCATGGGCAGCATGTCGTAGGTGGGTGACAGCGTCCAGTCGCCGCCCGCGTCCAGCAGCAGCGAGATGTTGCCGTAGTGCCGGTCGGTGTTGGCGATCAGCACGCCATAGGCCTCCAGCAGCCGCAGCGTGTCGGCATCCGCCTGCGGCAGCAGCCTGCGGGCGGCCATGCGGTTGGCCGTGGCCGCCCAGTTGTCCATCTCGCCCACGTACTCGGCGTCGTAGACCTGCAGCGACACCATGCCGATGCGCCCGATGCGGCCCGCCTGCGCGCTGCGGTCGAAGCGCTCGGACTCCAGGAACACGCGCCCCGCCCCGGTGTGGATCTGCGTGCGCGCGGCCGGCAGGCCGTCGGCGGCCAGCGTCTGCAAGGCCAGGTGCTCGCACACCAGCAGGTCGCGGCTGCGCTCGGCCAGCGGCGTGGCATCGGCCGGCGAGAACTTGACCAGCACCGGCCGGCCGGCGCGGATGGTGCAGAACTTGGGCTGCTCGCCGCCGGCCGACGAGCCCGGGTGCGTGCCGCGCATGGCGGCGTCGGCCAGGCGCGGGTAGTCGGCCGCGGTCTCCACGCGCGAGGCGCGCTGCGCCAGCGTGTGGAAACGCTGGAACGCGGCCTCGCCCACGATCAGGTTGCCCGGCAGGTCGTCGCCGAACAGGGCGAGCGCACGCAGCACGTCGTCGTCGCTCCAGTGCTGCGGGTCGTGGCCCAGCTGCAATTCGGGGTGGGCGTGCGCGAAGGTGCGGCCCATGAAGCCCTGCGGCCGCATGTCGTCCAGGAACCAGGGCAGGCCGGCATGGCGCTCGCTCACGCCATCGGCCTCGTCGACCCAGAAGCCGCCGCCTTCCAGGGGCAGCATGCGGCCGAACGGAGAGGGCTCACCCTGGGCGTCCACGCGCATGACGGGCACCTCGGCGCCGACGCCGGCCACCGTGCGCGGCAGCACATAGCGCTGCGAACGCGCCGCCCCCACCTTGCGCACCGTGCCGACCTGGATCAGCGGCGCCAGCGCGCGCGACACCGTAGGCTGGCTCACGCCGAGCGCCTGCTGCAGCGCGGCGCTGCTCGCCACGCCGCCCTGCTGGCGCAAGGCCTGCAGCGCGGCGGCGGTGGACGTCGAATTGCTCGGCATGGATGATGGATTGAATAGATAGATTCTAGACAAAATCCATCAAAATCAATGATCTACTCAGTTGATTGAATAGATTCTCCGGCCCATCACCTGGCCCGGGCGGGCCTCAGGGGTTGCCGAGGTAGTCGCGCTTGCCGATCTCCACGCCGTTGTGGCGCAGGATGTTGTACGTGGTCGTGACATGGAAGTAGAAGTTCGGCACGGCATGGCCCAGCAGGAATTGCAGGCCGACATAGTGCGTTTCCTTCTCGCCGCGGCGCACGACGATGGCTCTGTCTTCCGTGCCGTCGATCTTCTCGGCCGGCACGCTCTGCAGGAAGGCGACGGTCCCGGCAATGCGCTCCTTCAGTTCGGCCAAGGTCTTCTCGTTGTCCTCGAACACCGGCGCGTCCACGCCCGACAGCCGCGCCACCACGCCCTTGGCCGCATCGCAGGCGATCTGCACCTGCGACGTCAGCGGCAGCATGTCGGGGAACAGGCGGTAGCCGGTCAGCGTGGCGTCAGCGATCTTCTTCGCATCGATGTGGGCCTGCGTCTTGTCCAGGATCTTCGACAGGTTGCCGAGGATGTTCACGAAGCGGGGCACGCTGGCCTGGTACATGGAAATGGTCATGGGAGTGTCTCGGGTGATGCCGGCACGAGCGCCGGGCGGCGCATCTTAGGCCCCTCAGCGCGCGACGAAGAACAGCGCCACGCTGACCGCCAGGCCCAGCACCCAGACCAGGCTGCGCAGCGAGCTCTTGTCGCGGATGTACAGCGAGATGTAGACCACGCGCAACAAAACGTACGACAGCGCCAGCGCATCGATGCGCCCTTGCGCTCCGCCGAACTGGTGCGCCGCGATCACGCCGGCCATGAACAGCGGCAGGCCCTCGAAGCCGTTGCTCTGCGCCGCGATGGCCCGCGCACGCCAGCCGCCTTGGCGCGCCGCCCATTCGCGCGGCGAGCGGTTGTCGTCCGGGCGAAAGGCGCCGGCCTTGGCGATCCACGCCGTCACGTAGGGCAGCACCATGGCGGCCAGCAGGCACCAGTAGGCCAGGGTCAGATGGCTGGAAGTCATGTGGTTCGGTTCCTTGGTATGGGAGTTGCACGGCAGAGCACCGTGCGCCTGATTCTGACCGTCCAGCGAATCGGACCCCAATCTGGCCGAAAATCGTACCTATAGGCAGAACCACTACAACAAAATCAGTTACAAATCCACGAAGATGCAGCAGGGAGGACACGTCATGCATATCGCCATCCTGGAAGACGACCCCGTGCAGCGCGAGCTGTTGTGCATGCTGGTGCAGCAGGGCCAGCACAGCTGCAAGTGCTTCGACACGGTCGCCGCGTTCGAAACTGGCTTGCAAGGTGAGACCTTCGACCTGGCGCTGATCGACTGGATGCTGCCCGACGGCAACGGCGGCGAGGTGCTGCGCTGGATCCGCAAGACCGTGGGCTGGCAGATGCCCAGCATCGTCATCACCGCGCGCGAAGAGGAGCCCGTGGTCGTGGCCGCGCTGGAGGCCGGCGCCGACGACTACATCGTCAAGCCCGCCAAGCCGCTGGAGCTGCTCGCCCGCATCACCGCCGCGTCACGCCGCGCCCGCCCCAACGCCCTGCCCGTGCTGCGCGCAGGCGAATACGAGATCGACATCGCCCGCCAGCGCCTGGCCGTCGCCGGCAAGGCCGTGGAGTTGACGCAAAAGGAATTCGACCTCTCGGTCTGCCTATTCCAGAACATGGGCAAGCTGCTGTCGCGGGACTATTTGCTGGACAAGGTCTGGGGCGTGTCAGCCGACGTGGACATGCGCACCGTGGACACCCACGTCAGCCGCGTGCGGCGCAAGCTGCAGCTCGATGGCAGCCATGGGTGGAAGCTGGTGTCGATTTATGGGTTTGGGTATCGGTTCGAGCGGCTGGACGAGTAGGCCCGTCCGGCCGAGCCCAGGCCACACGTGGAACAGTTGATGAACTTTCCTCTTGTGCACAAGGCCGTGGCGTGCCTCCCGGTCGTTGCCTGCCTGGTCGGGCCTGCGGCGGCGCAGGCCCAGGAAACCGTGTTCGATGGCGCATGGTCCGTCGTGATGACATGCCCTGCCCACAATGCCGCCGACGACGATGCCAAGGGGTACACCCATCGGTTCCCGGCGGAGATCCAGAACGGCCGCATGCGTGCCACGCATGGCAAGCCGGGTGAGCCGGGCTGGCACTACCTGCACGGCAAGATCAACCTCGATGGAAGTGCGGTGCTGCGTCTGGATGGCATCGTCAGCAATGCGAAGTACGCGATCCACGATGCCGAGCGCGGCAAGGAGTACACCTACCGGGTCAAGGCCCAGTTGCAACCGAACAGCGGGGTCGGGCAACGGCTGACCGGGCGCGTCTGCGAGTTCGCGTTCAGCCGATGATCGGCCCGGAGTTCACCCCAGCCGGTCCGCCACCGCACCGACCAGCGCATCGAGCTCGGCCCGCAGCGCCGCCGCCGGCGCATGCAACCCCTCCAGCGCCGCCCCCTCGACCAACGCCAACTCGAGCGACGTTGTCATCTCGCGCACCCGTCCGGCGCCGATCATCCCGCTCACTCCCCGCAGCGAATGCAGGCTGCGCGCCGGGCCTTCGCGGTCGCCGGCCGCCAGTTGGGCCACCAGCGTCGCACCCATGTCGCGGTAGTGCGCAACGAACTGCTGCAGCACGCGCAGCAGGATGTCTGGCTGGCCGGCGGCGTATTCGAGCGCCTGCGGCAGGTCCACGAGGTCGGCCATGCGCGCCAGGATCTGGGCCGAGGTAACGGGCGCGGGCACGTCCTGAGGGGCCGCTTCGGGCGGCGGCAGCGGCGCGGGCGCCGGCACGCGGCTGCTTTCGAGCGGGGCGGGCAGCCAGCGCACCAGCGCGGCCTGCAGCACACGCGGGTCGACGGGCTTGGCCAGGTGGTCGTTCATGCCGGCGTCCAGGCAGGCCTGGCGGTCTTCGGGAAAGGCGTTGGCGGTCATCGCCACGATGGGCAGGTGCGCCAGCGTGGGCTCCTGCCGCATGCGGCGCGTGGCTTCCAGGCCGTCCATGCGTGGCATCTGCATGTCCATGAGCACCAGGTCGTAGGGCCGGCTGAGCGCCATCTGCAGCGCCTCCTCGCCGTCGGCGGCCACTTCCACGGTCACGCCCGCGGCCTCGAGCAGCTGCACGGCCACTTCCTGGTTCACGGGGTTGTCTTCGGCCAGCAGGATGCGTGCGCCAGCGGTGCGCGAGAGCTGGGGTCGTGCGCGCTCCTGCGGCACGGGCGCGGCGCCGGCAGGCGGCGCGGCGGCCAGCAGGCGCAGCAGCGCGTCGCGGTACAGCCAGGAGGTCACGGGCTTCATGAGCACGGCGCCGAAGCCGGCATCGCGCGCCAGCTGGTGGATGGAGGCGCGCTCGTTGGCGGAGACCAGCACCATGGCGCGCGGGGGCTGCGCCGCCTCGCTCAGGCGGGCGCCGGTCTGCAGGCCGTCCAGGCCGGGCATGGCCCAGTCCAGCAGCACGAGGTCGTAGGGGGCGCCGGTCTCGGCCGCATGGGCGACCTGCTCCAGCGCCTGCTCCCCGCTGTCGGCGCTGTCCACGCGCAGGCCCAGGCTGCGCGTCATGTCGGCCAGCGCCTCGCGGGCTTCGGGCAGGTCGTCGACGACGAGCGCGCGCAGGCCGGCCAGGGCGGTGAGGTCGGTCGTCTCCTGCCGTTCGGCCAGGCCCAGGCGGGCGGTGAACCAGAAGCGGCTGCCCTGCCCCGGCGTGCTGTGGCCGCTGGCCTCGCCGCCCATCTGCTCGGCGATGCGCCGCGTGATGGCCAGGCCCAGGCCGGTGCCGCCATGCTCGCGCGTGCGCGAGGCGTCGGCCTGCGCGAAGGGCGTGAACAGCTGGGCCAGGGCCTCGGGCCCGACGCCGATGCCGGTGTCGCGGACTTCGAAGCGCAGCATGAGTTCGTCCTTGTTCTGTGACAGCAGTTCGACGCGCAGCGTGATCACGCCGCGCTCGGTGAACTTGACAGCGTTGCTGAGCAGGTTCAGCAGCGCCTGCATCAGCCGTGTGGAATCGCCGTGCAGAAGGTCGGGCACGGGCTCGGCGAACACCACGAGTTCCAGGTTCTTCACGCGCACCGATTCGGTGACCATGGCGCTGGTGCGGGCCAGCAGCGCGTCGAGCGAGAAGTCCGAGCGGTCCAGCGTGAGCTTGCCGGCCTCGATCTTGGACAAATCCAGGATGTCGTTGATGACCTGCAGCAAATGCCCGGCGGCCCCGGCGATACGGCCCAGCCGTTGCTGCTGCACCGGGTCTTCGATGTCGCGGCGCAGCATGTGCGTGAAGCCGAGGATGGCGTTCATGGGCGTGCGGATCTCATGGCTCATGTTGGCCAGGAACGTGGTCTTGGCATCGTTGGCGGCGTCGGCACGGTCGCGGGCCTGCTCCAGCTGCTCGTTGCGCAGGCGCAGCAGCTGCTCGGCCTGCTTGTGGCGCGTCACGTTGGTGGCCAGCACCACGAAGCCCTTGACCTCGCCCTCGCGCCGGTCGGGGATGTACTGCACGCGCGTGTCGGCGCGCACGCCGCGCACGCTGTACTCCACCTGCTCGAACTCCAGCGTCTCGCCGGCCAGCGCGGCGTTGATGCGCCCGGCGGCGCGCTCCACGAACTCGTTGCCGCGGATCTCGCGCAGCGTGCGGCCGATGACCTGCTCGGGCGCCTCGCCGAACCACTCGGACTGCGTGCGGTTCACGAAGCGGCAGCGCAGCGCGCTGTCCCAGTAGACGAGCCGGCCCGGCACGCTGTCGGCCACCAGCCGGGCGAAGCGCTCCGTCTCCTGCAATTGCAGGTTCAACACTTGCAGCTCACGCGTGCGGGCATCGACTTCGCTTTCGAGCTGGCCGCGTTGCAGCAGGCTGGCCTCGTGTTCGCGGCGCTGCGCGCTCACGTCGCCGAACGAGCACACGATGGCGCTCAGCGCCCCATCGGGCCCGCCGTGCACGGGCTCGGCGTTCACGCAGACCCAGGTCCGCAGCCCGTCGGCACGCGTGACCGCGACCAGCTGGTCGCGTTGCGCCTGGCCGGTGGCCAGCACGCGGGTGGTGGGCAGCTTGTCGGTGGTGAGCGGCTGCCCGTCCTGGTCCTTCAGCACCAGGCCCCAGGCGGGGGAGAAGGCACCTTGCAGCTGGTCGGCGCGCAGGCCCAGCATGCGCTGGGCCGCGGGGTTGGAGCCCGTCACGCGCGCCTGGTCGTCAAAGGTGATCACGCCTTCGTTCAGGGCTGCCAGCGTGGAACGGTGGAACTGCTCGCTGCGCTTGAGCGCCTCGTGCGCCTCGTAGACGTTGTGGATGTCCATGCTGGTGCCGAACCAGCGCACGGGCCGGCCCTGCTCATCGCGCGCCACGCCGAAGCGGGCGTTGCACCAGCGGTAGCTGCCGTCGGCCCGGCGCAACCGGAAGTCGGGCAGATGCTCCGCGCCGCTGGCCTGGGCATCGCGCCATTCGCGGATCACGCGGTCGATGTCGTCTGGGTGCACGAGCCCGAGCCAGCCCTCGCCGATCAGCTGGTCCATGGGCTGGCCGCTGAACTGCACCCAGCGGTGGTTCAGGAAGTCGGCCTTGGCGTTGGCGTCGCAGATCCAGATCAGCTGGGGCAGGATGTCCAGCATGCGCCAGTGCTGCGCCTGCGCCTCGTGAGCGCTGGCCTGCAGCGCATGCCAGAGGCGCTGCCAGTGCCGGGCAAGCAGCCCAGCGGCGACCAGCGCCGCGGCCAACAGCGTCCAGCCCGCGGCATACCAGCTCTTCTGCGATTCGCGCAGCTGGGCGAGGTTGTCCTCGGTGCGCAGCTCGACGCGGTCGATTTCCTGCAACAAGCTGGTCAGGGCCGCCTGCATGTCGTCGCCCTCGCGGCCCGGGGCGCGCGCCAGGTCGGCGCTGGCCCAGTGCGTGTGCAGCGCGCGGGCCTGGTCGGCCAGCGTGTTCGGGATGCCGACCGGCTGGGCCGCCATCATGCTGCCCAGCACGGCCAGGCGCTCCAGCAGATGCAGCCAGTTGGCGCGCGCGGTCTGGTCGGCGCCGGGACTGGCAGTGTCGGTGGCCAGGCCGCCCTGGCGCGGCACCTGGGGCGCCAGTTCGGCACGCGCCACGCCGAGCTGGCGCAGCGGGCGCATGTGCTGCTCGAAGCTGTCGGCCTGGAAGCGATCGAAGGCGGCCATGGCCAGCACGGCCAGGGCGCTCAGCAGCACGGCCGCCAGCAGCAACCATTGCGTGCGCATGCGCGTGGCCGAGGGGGCGCCCGGCCGCATGCCGAGGGCGGCGGAGGGCTCGAGCACTTTTCCGTCGTCTGCGGACACGCGTGAGATCCCTTCAGATAAGGCCATCTGACGATTGGGCGCCAGATGCCCCGGCCAAATGTGGCAGAACTGTGTTCGCGAACCGCCGTTGCGGCGTGCTACAAACCGGGCCTCTCCGCGCACCTGGAAAAGACCCGCATGAAATGGAAGATGGCCGACAACTCGCTGTTCGCGATCCTGCTGCGTTCGCGCTGGTGGATCAGCTTTCTCGTGGCGGCGGGCATCTTCACGGTCGCGATGGCGCTGCTGCCGCGCGAGTATGCGCTGGCAGGTGCCCTGGGCGCCATCCCGTTCGTGGTGATCGGCGGCATTGCGCTGTCACGCCAGTGGGGCGCGCCGAGCGCCCGCCAGGTCGAGGCCAGCCTGGCCCAGGCCGCGGCCATGTCGTGGGCGGAGTTCGGCGCCAAGCTGGAGGCGGCTTACCGCAGCGCGGGCTACACGGTGCGCCGTACCAGCGGCGGCGCCGACTTCGTGCTGGACAAGGGCGGCCGCACGACGCTGGTCTGCGCCAAGCGCTGGAAGGCCGCGCGCCAGGGCGTGGAGCCGTTGCGTGAGCTGGACGCCGCGCGCCAGGCCCACGACGCCGACGCCGCCGTGTTCCTGAGCCTGGGGCCGCTCAGCGACAACGCCACCGCGTTCGCGCGCAGCGCGCCGATCCGCGTGCTGCAGGGCGCCGACCTGGCCGCACTGCTGAGGAATCAGTAGCGCGCCAGGCTCAGGCCTTCGGTGTCGATGCCTGGCCTGGCACCGCCCATCCAGTCGGCCAGCAGCCGCCCGCTGCCGGCGGCCATGGTCCAGCCCAGCGTGCCATGGCCGGTCGACAGCCACAGCTTCGTGTAGCGCGTCGGCC
Source organism: Pseudorhodoferax sp. Leaf267 (assembly GCF_001422405.1). Taxonomy (GTDB): domain Bacteria; phylum Pseudomonadota; class Gammaproteobacteria; order Burkholderiales; family Burkholderiaceae_C; genus Pseudorhodoferax. Next base: position 1,038,074 of record NZ_LMMV01000012.1, on the reverse strand, counting down.
CGATCACAGGCGTGCCGTCGGGCGTCATCGGGCGCAGCCCGGTCCAGAATTTGGCCTGTGCCAGGTCGCCGCCACGCGGGAACAGGTCGGTGACCACATGGTCCAGCGTGCGGCGGCGCGCAGGCTTCAGGCTGGTGTCGTAGCCGGTCAGCTCGGCCGTGCCGCCCACGCGGATCCGGTCGCCCAGCCGCGTGACGGCCACCTTGTGCGTCTCGTCCATGACCGTGGATTCCGGCGCGCCGGACGGGTCGATGATCGGCAGCGTGAGCGAGTAGCCCTTGACCGGATAGACGGGCAGCGTGAGGCCGAGCGGCGCGAGCAGCAGCGGAGAGAAGCTGCCCAGCGCCACCACGTAGCGGTCGGCCTGCAGCAGGCCGGCGTCGGTGCGCACGCCCGTGATGTCGCCACCCGCATGCTCCAGCGCCTGGATCTGCACGCCCTGGCGGAACTGCACGCCATGCGCCTGCGCCATCGCAGCCAGGCGCAGCGTGAACAGGAAGCAGTCGCCAGTCTCGTCGCCCGGCAGGCGCATGCCGCCGACGAACTTGGCGCGCACGCCTTGCAGAGCGGGCTCATGGCGCACGCAGCCGTCCATGTCCAGCACCTCGTAGGGCACGCCGTACTGGTTCAGCACCTCGATGTCGCTGGCCGTGCCGTCCAGCTGCGCCTGGGTGCGGAACAGCTGCAGCGTGCCCTGGCTGCGCTCGTCGTAGGCGATGCCGGTATCCAAGCGCAGCGCCTGCAGGCAGTCGCGGCTGTACTCGGCCAGGCGCACCATGCGCGCCTTGTTCACGCGGTAGCGCGCGGCCGTGCAGTTGCGCAGCATGGACAGGCCCCAGCGCCACATCGACGGGTCCATCAAGGGCTGGATCACGAGCGGGCTGTGGTGCATCAGCAGCCACTTGATGGCCTTGACCGGGACGCCCGGGCCCGCCCAGGGTGCGGAGTAGCCGGGCGAGACTTCGCCGGCGTTGGCGAAGCTGGTTTCCATGCCGGCGCCGCTCTGGCGGTCCACGACGGTGACCTCGTGCCCGGCCTGCGACAGGTACCACGCCGCGGTGGTGCCGATCACGCCGCTGCCCAGAATCAGAATCTTCATGCCCGCCCTTCCGCGCTCGTTCGTTGTGGGCGAGATTGTGGCGGCGAAGCCCCTTCGGCCACCCCTGCGCAGGCCGCGCGGATGCCAATGCCATCGTCCATTAGCCGCGCTGATCGGCGCGGCCGGCGCGGTGCTAGATGCCGCCCTGCGGGTGCGTGGGGTCGACCCACAGCACGGTGTCGGGCTTCTCGACCGGCGCGATGTCCAGGTTGATGGCCACCGCCTCGCCATCGCTGCGGCACAGCACGCATTCCAGCGGCTCGGTCTCGCTGGCGTTGATCTCCTGGTGCGGCACATAGGGCGGCACGTAGATGAAATCGCCCGGGCCGGCCTCGGCCGTGAACTCCAGCTGCTCGCCCCAGCGCATGCGGGCGCGGCCGCGCACCACGTAGATCACGCTCTCCAGGTGGCCGTGGTGGTGCGCGCCGGTCTTGGCGTTGGCGTGGATGGTCACAGTGCCGGCCCACAGCTTGCTAGCGCCTACGCGCGCGAAGTTGATGGCGGCCTTGCGGTCCATGCCGGGCGTCTGCGCGGTGTTGCCGTCCAGCTGGTTACCAGGGACGACGCGCACGCCGTCGTGCTTCCAGGCCGGCTCGTGCGGGTGCTCGTGGTGCTCGTGTGCCATGGGGTGCCCTTGCTTGCGGGTTGGGGGGTGCGGTGCGGCTGCGGCAGCCGCCCCGCTCACTCGAATGCGAACGAGCGCAGCGCGCGGCGCTGGTGCTTGACGCGGTACATCGCCGCGTCGGCGTCCATCAGCACCTGCTCGGGGCTGTCCTGGCTGCCCACCAGCAGGCGGATGCCGATGCTGGCCGAGCAGCGGTGCAGCTTGCCGCGCAGGTGGAAGTCGCGCTCGATGGTGTCCAGGATCTTGTCGGCCACGGTGTTGACGTGGTCGGCGGCGGACTTCTCGTCGGCGCCCAGGTCTTCGAGCAGCACCACAAACTCGTCGCCGCCCAGCCGCGCCACCGTGTCGTGCTGGCGCACGGCGGCCTGCAGCCGGCGCGCCACCTCGATCAGCAGCTGGTCGCCCACCTCGTGGCCGAAGCTGTCGTTGACCTGCTTGAAGCGGTCCAGGTCGATGAAGGCCACGGCGAAGAAGCTGCGCTGGCGGCCGCTGGACAGCTGGGCCTGCCGCAGCCGGTCCATCAGCAGGCGCCGGTTCGGCAGCCGGGTCAGCGGGTCGTTGAAGGCCATGGCGCGGATCTCCGCCTCCAGCGCCTTGTTGCGGCTGATGTCGCGCGTGATGGTGGAGATGCCCACGACGGCGCCGCGGTCGTTCAGCACGGGCGAGACCGACATCGACACGTCGACCAGCGAGCCGTCCTTGCGCACGCGCACGGTCTCGAAGGCCTCGACCAGCTCTCCGCGGCGCACGCGGTCGACCAGCATGGCCTCCTCGTCGCGGCGGTCCGGCGGGGCCAGGCGGTTCACATGGCGGCCCAACATCTCGCCGGGCGTGTAGCCGAAGATCTGCTGGGCGCCGCGGTTCCAGGTGGTCACGATGCCGCGCACGGTCTTGCTCACGATGCTGTCCGAGGAGGTCTGCACGATGGCCTCGAAGCGGTTGTGCATGGCCTGGATCTGCTGGCGCGACCAGCGGTACGGTGCATACCAGGCCAGCAGCGTCAGCGCGATGGTGATGCCGGCCAGCGCCAAGAACAGCAAGGCGTTGATGCGCCAGCCTTCCATCATTTCGTGCGTGTCCTGCCCCACGATCACGTAGAAGGGGTAGTTGCGCAGCTTGCGGTACACGGCCACGCGCTCGCGCATGTCCAGCACGCTGGTGGACTCGTACTGGCCGTCGTTCGGCTGTCGGGCCAGCGCCTCGCGCAGCGCGCCCGACATGCGCGTGGAGCCCACCGCCTCGCGGGCCTCGTCGCTGGTCGGATGGCGGTGGACCAGCCGCAGGTCCTCCGTGCGCAGCACGGCCGCGCCGTTGGTGCCCAGCTCGATGCCCGCGAACAGGCTGTCGAAATGCGGCACGCTCATGCTGGCGTAGACGACGCCGACCAGCGTGCCCGCACCGTCACGCGCCGCACGGGCGAACACCATGACCGGCGAGCTGCCGTCGGCCGGGCGCTGCGGGCCGCTGATGACCATGTCGGAGTCGGGCTCGGCGATGGCGCGCTTGAAGAAGTCCTGTTCGGCCACGCTCTGCGGCCGGCTACGCGACGGCACCGGGCGCGCGCGGACCAGGCCCGCAGCGTCGGCCACCTTCACACTGTCCAAATCGATGAGCGGTAAGCGCTGCACGACAGACGGCGCCGCACCGCCGGTGTCGAGCGTCAGGCCGTCGCGGTATTGCAACGCGACGAGCTGCAGATAGATGTCGATCTTGTCGAAAGTGTCGGACAGTTGCGTCTCCGTCAGGCGCGCCATGGTCTGCGTGCTGGCGGTGGCGCGCTCGCGGTAGCGCATCTGCTCGGTCCAGATCGCCATGCCGGCGAGCAGGGACACCAGCACGATGATCAGCACCGGGCCGACGGCGTAGGCCAGCCAGGCCGGAGCGGGCTTGAAGGGACTGACAGAGCGTTCGTCGGCGTCCATGGAGTGCGGCGATCCTCGAAGCGGCGGGTGCGCGGCATTCTATGACTGCATGTTGCGCTGCGGAAATAGCCGCAGCATCGTGCAACCGGAAGGTACGACATGCGCGACCCCGCCGGCACCTCGTTCCGCGCCGGGGCGGGCGCGCGGGCCACGCCAGGCGTGCGCGCAGCTTGAAGTACTTGTGGAACCGGGGCGGACTGCACTACGCTCTGCCGGTGCGATGAAGCCGCGCCGCGACGCATCGCGCACCACCTCCTCACGGTGACCGGATGTCCGATCGACGAACCGCCCTGCACGCCCGGGGCATGCACCGCTGGCTGCACCGCGCCACCTGCGCGCCGGCCTGCGCACTCCTGTGCCTGGGCGTCGACATGGCCCACGCCATCCTGCGCACTGCGCTGCTTGCCGCCTGCGCCGCAGCCCTGCCCGCGACCGCGCAGGCTGGCCCCACGCTGGACGCCGTGCGCGCCGCCGGTGCGCTGCGCTGCGGCGTCAGCACCGGTCTGCTGGGCTTCTCGCATCCAGATGCCAACGGCCAGTGGGCTGGCATGGACGTGGACGTGTGCCGCGCGGTCGCGGCCGCCGTGCTGGGCAGCGCCGACAAGGTGCGGTACGTGCCGCTGGACGTATCCAGGCGGCTGCCCAGCCTGCAGGCCGGCGAGATCGACATCCTGTCGTTCAACACCACGTTCACGATGTCGCGCGACGCCGCCATGGGCGTGCAGGTGACCACCCCCACCTACTACGACGGCCAGGGCTTCATGGTGCCGCTCAAGAGCCGTATCAAGAGCACGCGGCAGCTGCAGGGACAGACCGTGTGCGTGCGGGCCGGCAACGACACCGAGAGGACGCTGCGGGAGTTCTCGCGCGCCAACCGGCTGAATCTGAAGCTCATCACCTTCACGAGCTCCGAGGACGTGCACAAGGCCTACATGGCAGGCGAGTGCACCGCCACGTCGAATGACGCCTCGGGCCTGGCGTCGGTGCGCAAGATGACGGCGAGCGACCCGGCCGCGCACGTGATCCTGAACGAGCTGATCTCCAAGGAGCCGCTCGGCCCCATGGTGCGGCGCGGCGACGACGCCTGGGCCAGCATCGTGAAGTGGACGGTCTACGGCCTGATCGCGGCCGAGGAGCACGGCATCACGCAGGCCAACGTCGGCCAGCAAAAGGGCAATGCCAACCCCGAGGTGCTGCGCATGCTGGGCCACAGCGAGGACACCGGCAAGCTGCTGGGCCTGGACCGCGAGTGGCTGGTGCGCGCCATCGGCGCCACGGGCAACTACGGCGAGATGTTCGCGCGCAACATGGGGCCGGATTCGCCACTGGGCCTGCCGCGCGGGCTCAACGCACAGTGGCAGCGCGGCGGGCTCATGTACGCGATGCCGATCCGCTGACGCCCGCTTGGCGTGCCGCGTGCCCGCTTTGGTGCACGCAGCTTGTATATCAGCCGGCACGGAACCTGCTCAAGCAGGTGCATGGCCAGCGCATCCGAAATCAGTGAACGCATCGTCGAAGCCGTCATGGCGCAGAAACTCGCGCCCGGCGCCCGCCTTGGCGAGCAGCCGCTGGCCATGCTGTTCGATTGCAGCCGCACCGTGGTGCGCGAGGCCCTCACGCGGCTGGCCGCGCGCGGCATCGTCACCGTCAGCGCGCGGCGCGGCTGGTATGTGATCGAGCCCTCCGAAGACGATGCGCGCGAGGCCTTCGAGGCGCGCCGCGTGATCGAGACCGGGCTGATCCGCAGCCTCAAGACGGTGCACAAGCCCGCACTGAAACGGCTCAAGGCGCACCTGGCGCGTGAGAAGGCCGCGCTCACGGGCAGCGACGTGGGCATGCGCAGCTTCCTGCTCGGCGACTTCCATGTGTGCCTGGCCGAATGCCTGGGCAACACCTTGCTGGCCGACACGCTGCGCGACTTCACGGCGCGCACCACGCTGATCGCCATGCTCTACCAGTCGCCGCACAACGCCGTGGCCTCGTGCGAAGACCATGTGCAGATCGTCGCGGCGCTGGAGCGCGGCGACTTCGCGCAGGCCGAGCAGTTGATGGCCGCGCACATCGGCACCGTGCAGGACGCGCTGCGCCTGCCCATCGCTTACGACCCTCTGGCCCAGCTGCGCCAGGCGCTCGCGCCCGTGGCAGGCCCGGTCGACGCCTCTGAGGCACAAGTCTTGCGTACAAGACGGGCACGCGCCGCGCGCCCTGCCGGCGCACCAGCTTCGGGCACCGCGCCCGACGAACCATCCACCTATCTCGGAGCTTTGCTATGAGCCACCCCACCCGCCGCCTCGCGCTGGCTGCCACTGCCTTCACCGCCCTTGCCTGCCTGGCCACCGGCGCCCATGCGCAGACCGCGCTGGACGACGTCATCAAGGCCAAGAAGATCACCATCGCCATCCCCACCGACTTCCCGCCCTACGGCTTCGTCGGCACCGACCTCAAGCCGCAAGGCCTGGACATCGACATGGCGAACTACATCGCCGGCAAGCTCAATGTGGCGGTGGAGCTGGCGCCCGTCACCAGCACCAACCGCATTCCGTACCTGCAAAGCCGCAAGGCCGATCTCGTGATCTCCTCGCTGGGCAAGAACCCCGAGCGCGAACTGGTGATCGACTTCACGGCCGCCTACTCGCCGTTCTTCCAGGCCGTGTTCGCCGCCAAGACGCTGCCGATCAAGAGCTTCGCCGACCTCAGCGGCAAGAGCGTGGGCGTGACGCGTGGCGCCATCGAAGACCAGGAGCTCAGCAAGCTCGCGCCACCCAATGCCGACATCAAGCGCTTCGAGGACAACAACGCCACGGTCTCGTCCTTCGTCGCGGGCCAGGTGCAGGCGATTGCGACCGGCGCCTCGGTGGCCGGCAACATGATGACCAAGAACCCGCAGCTGGGCACCGAGTACAAGCTGCTGCTCAAGGTCTCGCCCAACTACATCGGCGTGGCCAAGGGCGAGGACAAGCTGCGCGCGCGCGTGAACGAGATCATTGCCGAGGCCAAGAAGGCCGGCGATCTGGACAAGATGGCCGTCAAGTGGCTGGGCCGGCCGGCCGGCGACCTGCCGCAGTAAGCCGCACCACCGCACCACGACAGAGCAGCGCACCATGCGGGTGGAACTGAACTTCGGCGCCGTGCTGGCGCAATGGCCGCTGCTGCTGAGCGGCGTGCTGTGGACGCTGGCCCTCACGGCCATCGCCGCGCTGATCGGCGTGGCCATCGGCATCGCGTTCGCCTGGGTGCGCTCGCACGGGCCCACGTGGTTGCGTTGGGTGGTCGGCACCTACGTGGAGCTGATCCGCAACACGCCCTTCATCGTGCAGCTGTTCTTCATCTACTTCGGCCTGCCGGCCGCGGGCGTGAAGCTAACGCCGGAGACGGCGTCCGTCATCGCCATGGTGGTGAACCTCTCGGCCTATGCGACCGAAATCATCCGCGCCGGCATCGACGCCACGCCCAAGGGGCAGATCGAGGCCGCGCACAGCCTGGCGCTGGACCGCATGCAGACCTTCACGCGCGTGGTGCTGCCCCCGGCGCTGAAGAAAGTGTGGCCCTCGCTCGTGAGCCAGATCATCATCGTGATGCTGGGCTCGGCCGTGTGCGGCCAGATCTCCACGCCCGAGCTGAGCTTTGCCGCCAACGTGATCCAGAGCCGCAACTTCCGCGCGTTCGAGGCCTTCATCATCGCAACCGCGCTGTACCTGGTGCTGTCGATCGCGGTGCGCCGGCTCATGAACTGGCTCGGTCCGCGCTTCGTCTACGGGAGATAGTCCATGGTCGATTTCTCCCTGTGGGACATCCTGCGCAATTTGCTGCTCGCGCTGCGCTGGACGGTGGTGCTCTCGCTGATCGCCTTCGTGGGCGGCGGGCTGGTGGGGCTGGCATTGCTGGTGGCGCGGTTGTCGAAGAAGCCGGGGACCGAGCCCTTCGTCGCGGGCTATGTGTCGCTGTTCCAAGGTACGCCGCTGCTCATGCAGCTGTTCCTGGCCTACTTCGGCATTGCGCTGTTCGGCATCAAGACCTCGGCCTGGGTCGCGGCCTCGGCCGCGCTCATCTTCTACACGAGTGCCTACCTCACCGAGATCTGGCGTGGCTGCGTGGCCGCCATCCCCAAAGGCCAGTGGGAGGCAGCGGACAGCCTGGCGCTGTCCTTCGGCGAGAAGCTGCGCCACGTGGTGCTGCCGCAGGCCGTGAAGATCGCGATCCCGCCCACCGTGGGCTTCCTGGTGCAGGTGGTCAAGGGCACGGCGCTGGCGTCGGTCATCGGCTTCATCGAGCTGACCAAGGCCGGCACCATGATCACCAACGCCACCTTCAAGCCCTTCGTGGTCTACAGCTGCGTGGCGCTGCTGTACTTCGCGCTGTGCTTCCCGATCAGCCTGTACGCCAAGACCCTGGAAAGGAAATTCCATGCAATCCGTGCTTGAGCGCCCCGGCGCGTCCGCCGCCACAACGGCATCTGGCAGCCCCATCGTCGACATCCAGGGCCTGCGCAAGTCCTACGGCAGCAACGAGGTGCTCAAGGGCATCGACCTGCAGGTCAAGCAAGGCGAGGTCATCGCCATCATCGGCAAGAGCGGCTCGGGCAAAAGCACGCTCCTGCGCTGCATCAACGGGCTGGAAGCGTTCCAGGCCGGCAGCCTGACGGTGGACGGCAAACCGCTGCTGCACGATGACGCGGCCGCCATGCGCGCGCTGCGCCAGCGCGTGGGCATGATCTTCCAGGGCTTCAACCTGTTCCCGCACCTGACGGTGGGCAAGAACGTGATGCTGGCGCCGTCGCTCGTCAAGAAGAAGGACGCCACCGCCGGTGCCGAGCAGGCGAAGAAGCTGCTGGCCCGCGTGGGCCTGGGCGAGAAGTTCGACGCCTGGCCCGACCAGCTCTCGGGCGGCCAGCAGCAGCGCGTGGCCATCGCGCGCGCGCTGGCCATGGAGCCAGCCGTGCTGCTGTGCGACGAGATCACGAGCGCGCTGGACCCGGAACTCGTGGGCGAGGTGCTGCGTGTGGTCGAGAGCCTGGCCGACGAGGGCATGACGCTGCTCATGGTCACGCACGAGATGAGCTTCGCGCGCAAGGTCAGCGACCGACTGATCTTCATGCACCAGGGCCGCGTGCACGAGATGGGGCCACCGAGCGAATTGTTCGGCAACCCGCGGACGCCGGAGTTGAAGCAGTTTTTGTCGTCGTTGCACGACTGACCCGGGCGCTGTGTCGGACGACCTGCACGCGCTCACGCTGCACGACCTGCGGCTGCTGAGCCTGCTGCTGGCCGAGCGCAGCGTCACCCGCGCCGCCGATGCCAGCGGCCAGGCACAGCCGGCCGTGAGCCGCAAGCTGCAGCGCCTGCGCGAGCTGCTGGCCGACCCGCTGCTGGTGCGCAGCGGCGCGCGCATGGTGCTCACCGAACGCGCGCAGGCCCTGCGCGAGCCGCTGCGCGAAATCATGGCGCAGGCGGCGCGGCTGGAAGTGGGTGGCCAGTTCGACCCGGCCAAGGCCGAGCGCGCGTTCCACATCGTGTGCTCGGACTGCCTGCCGCCGGACTTTTTGCCCGGCATCGTGACGCGGCTGTCGGGCGCGGGCCCGCGCATCACGGCCCACATCCGGCCGGCCGACCCGTCGTTCGACCTGGCCCAGGCGCTGGACGACGGCAGCGTGGACCTGGTGATCAACAACGACCCGCGGCCGCGCGAAGACCTGCGCATGGCCGTGCTGTTCGAAGACGAGGTGGTGTGCCTGATGCGCAAGGGCCACCCGCTCGCGCAGGAGCGCCGCATCCCGCTGGCGCGCTACCTGCGCATGCGGCACCTGGCGCCGCACACGGGGTCGCAGCCGCGCAGCGGGCCGATCGACGGCGAGCTGGCCAAGACCGGCTACCAGCGCAACATCGTCGCCACGGTGCCCGAGTTCAATCTGGCACCCTATGCGCTGCTGGAGAGCGACCTCGTGTTCACCACGGCGCGCCGGTTCGCGGAACACTACGTGGCGCGGCTCCCGCTGCTGCTGGCGCCGGCACCCGCCGAGCTGCCGCCCATGCGCTTTTACCAGCTGTGGCACGAGCGCAGCCATGCCAGCGCGGCGAGCCGCTGGCTGCGCGCGCAGGTCCAGCACCAGGCCACGCCCGCGGCCTGATAGCCATCGCGCCGGCCTACAGCGGCGCCCGGCGCAGGCCGATGCCGCAGGCCGCCATCGGCGCCGATAACGAATAAGTTGCCACTCCGATTGGGCTCCGCCCGGCATCTGGGCAGAAACGGTCAGCATGTACACACAAGACGCGGCGCGTGGCGCTGGCGACTCCGGCGGGGGGAAGAGCGCCGAGCACGCAGAGGGCGTGGAAGCCATCCTGCGCATCGTGCGGCGCTATCTGAACATGGACGTCGCTTTCGTGTCGCGCTTTCGCGAGGACGACCGGTTGCTGGAGGTCCTGGACGCCGAGACGCAGGGCCCGCTGCACCTGGGCCAGAGCATTGCGCTGACCGAAGGCTACTGCCTCAAGGTGGTGCGCGGCGAATTGCCCGAGCTCATCCCCGATACGTCGCGCAACGCCGTGGCGCGCGCCTTGCCGGCCACTACTGAAGTGCCGATCGGCTCGCACCTGAGCGTGCCCATCGTGCTGCCGGACCGCCACGTCTACGGCACGCTGTGCTGCTTCAGCTACGAGCCCAACCACAGCCTGGACGAGCGCGATGTGATGCTGCTGCGCGCCTGCGCGGAGTTCCTGGCGCTGCATCTGCAGGCCGCCGCGCGGCATGCGCGCGACAAGGCCTACACGGCGGCCACGGTGCGGGCCGTCGTGGCCCAGGGCGCGCCGCGCATCGTGTTCCAGCCGGTCTACCACATCCCCGACATGCGGCTGCATGGCTTCGAATGCCTGTCGCGCTTCGATGCAGAACCTCGGCGCTCACCCGACAAATGGTTTGCGGCGGCGCACGACGCGGGCGTCGGGCTGGAGCTGGAGTTCCAGGCCATTTGCAATGCGCTGGCGCACCTGGACCGCATGCCCGTGGGGCCGTGCATGAACATCAACAGCTCGCCCGAGATGATCCTGTCCGGCCAGCTACTGGCCCTGCGCGACAGTGGGCACGATCTGGCGCGGGTGGTGCTGGAGGTCACCGAGCATGCCGTGGTGCGCGACTATGCCGCGCTGTCCCAGGCCCTGCAGCCGCTGCGCGCCCAGGGCGTGACGCTGGCCGTGGACGATGCGGGCGCCGGATACTCCAGCATGCGGCACATCCTGAGCCTGGAGCCCGACATCATCAAGCTGGACATCGAGCTGACCCACGGCATCGACGCCGACCCCAAGCGCAAGGCCCTGGCCAAGGGGCTGACCAGCTTCGCGCACGAAATCGGCTCGCTGGTGGTGGCCGAGGGCGTGGAGACGGCTACCGAGCTGGCCATGCTGGCCAGCCTGGGCGTGGACTGCGCACAGGGCTACCACCTCGACCGGCCGATGGACTTCGAGCAGGCCCTGGTGCGCTGCCGCGGGCCGATCGAACACGGCCGCTGCGGCTGACACACGCCTGCAAGCCAGGCTGCGCCATAACATCCAGGCCATGGCCGCCATGGCCCGGTCGTGGCTGTTGCCATGGGCCCGGTGTTTCTAGACTCGTGCCCATCCCCACTCGGAGCTCCTCCATGCAACGCCGCCATTTCCTGTCTTTGGGCACCGGCCTCGCCGCGCTGTCTGCCGCCCCGTTCGTGCACGCCCAGCGCGAGCTGACGCCACTCAAGTTCACGCTGGACTTCCGCATCAGCGGCCAGGTCGCGCCGTTCCTGCTGGCCCTGTCCAAGGGCTACTACGCGCAGGAGGGCCTGGCGCCCCAGTTCGACGTGGGCAGCGGCTCGGTGGCAGCCATCACCCGCGTGGCCAGCGGTGCCTACGACATGGGCTTCGGCGACACCGGCGCGCTGGTGGAGTTCCACGCCACGCAGGGGCCCCTGGTGCAGGCCGTGTACCAGTACTACAACCGCGCGCCCTTCGTCATCATCGGCCGCAAGGACCGCGGCGTGCGCGACTTCAAGAGCCTGGCCGGCAAGCGCATCGCCGCGGCGGCCGTCGAGTCCACGCGCCGCGCCTGGCCGATTGCGGCCAAGCATGCCGGCATGCAGCCCAACGCCTTCGAATGGGTGACGACCGACTTCTCGCAGCGCGACAACGTGATCATCCGCGGCGACGTGGACGGCGCCACCTACTTCCACGACTCGGCCCTGTCGCTGTTCCAGCGCGTCCCGCAGGACCAGCTGGCCGTGCTGGCCTACGCCGACATCGGCGCCAGCCTGTACGGCAACGCCATCCTCGCGTCCACCGCGTTCGCGGGCAAGAACCCCGAGCTCGTGCGCGCCTTCCTGCGTGCCACCAACCGCGGCGTGCAGGGAGCGCTGGCCAACCCCATGGCCGCGGCCACCTATGTGAAGCAGCGCGAGCCCATGCTCGACGAGAAACTGGAAGGCCAGCGCTTCGGCATCACGGCGCAGTACATGGTGACGGCCGACACCCGCGCGCACGGCCTGGGTGCGGTGCGGCCCGAGCTGCTCAAGAAGCAGATCGAGGAGCTGGAGCAGACCTTCGGCCTGAAGTCGCGGCCCGCAGCCGATGCGGTGTTCAATGCGTCCTTCCTGCCGGCTGCAGCAGAACGGGCGGTGAAAGCATGAGCGCGGCCTTCTCCGAAGCCGATGGCCGCTACCTGCGCCAGGCCATCGCGCTGTCCGCGACGGGCAGCGCGCAGGGCAACCGCCCCTTCGGCTCCGTCGTGGTGTCGGCCACGGGCGAGGTGCTGGCCGAGGCCTTCAACGACAACGCCGCCACGGGCGACTGCACGGCGCATGCCGAGGTCAATGCGCTGCGCCTGGCCACCACGGGCCAGCCACGCAGCGCGCTGGCGGGCGCCACGCTCTACGCATCGGGCGAACCCTGCGTGATGTGCGCGGGCGCCATTTTCTGGAGCGGCATCCGCCGCGTGGTGTTCGGCATCGACGCGGTGCGCCTGCGCGCCTTTCGCGCCACGCAGGCCGGCGCGGCCGACCTGCAGATGTCCTGCCGCGACGTGTTTGCCACCAGCGCGGAGCCGTTCACCGTGATCGGCCCCGTGCTCGACGATGAAGCGGCCGCGCCGCACAACGCTTACTGGGGAATGAAATGAGTTTTGCACTGCACGAATTGGCCAAGGAATCGACCATGGGTGCCGTCGGCACCGAGGCCGCACGCGAGGTGCGCGTGATCGACCTGGCCGACTTCGAGACCCGCCACGCCGAGATCGCCGACCAGCTGTGGGACGCCGCGGTCGACGTGGGCTTCTTCCAGCTCAAGAACCACGGCATCGCGCTGGACAAGGTGCGCGGCGCCTTCGAGATGACCGAGCGCTTCTTCGCGCTGCCCGAAGAGGTGAAGGCCCGCCACCCGCTCAAGAAGGGCCTGAACGCCGGCTGGGAAAGCCGCGCCCAGGTTCGCCCCTCCACCGGCACGCCGGACCAGAAGGAGAGCTACCAGATCACGCGCCCGCACATGGAAGGCCTGTGGCCCGGCGAGGCGGCGCTGCCCGACTTCCAGGACACGATGCTGGCCTTCGAAGCCGAGGCCTGGACGGTGGCGATGCGCGTGCTGTCGTGCTTTGCCGTGAAGCTGGGCTTTGCGCGCGAATTCTTCACCGAGGCGCACGACCCCGCGCGCCCCAGCTACCAGAGCACGCTGCGCATGCTGCACTACTTCGCCATCGACCCGGCCGAGCGCGACCGCCTGGGCCTGTGGCGTGCCGGCGCGCACACCGACTTCGACTGCCTCACGCTGCTGTTCCAGCGCAGCGGCCAGGGTGGCCTGCAGCTGCTGCCGGGCAAGGACATGGACAGCCAGGCCTGGACCTCGATCACGCCGTCGGACGATCTCATCACCTGCAACATCGGCGACATGTTGATGCGCTGGAGCGACGACCAGCTGCCCAGCAACTTCCACCGCGTGAAGAACCCCGCGGCCCATGAGTACCAGGGCGCGCGCTACAGCCTGGCCTTCTTTGCGCAGGCCAACCGCGACGTGGTGATCGACAGCCCGTCGGGCAAGTACCCCAGCATCACGGCCGGTGACTACCTGAACCAGCGCATCGCGGCGAACTTCAAGAAGTATTGAGCGTGGATGGCAGGTCACAATGGGCGGCCACCCCCTGAGTTCCTGCCCACCATGAAGAGCATCTTCCACTTCGCGTTCAATGTCCGTGACCTCGGTCAAGCACGCCGCTTCTACGGCGACGTGCTGGGCTGCCGCGAAGGCCGCAGCACCGAGACCTGGGTCGATTTCGACTTCTTCGGCCACCAGATCTCGCTGCACCTGGGCGAGCCCTTCGCCACCGCGCGCACCGGCCGCGTGGGCGACGCGCTGGTGCCGATGCCGCACTTCGGCCTGATCCTCGAACTGGCGGACTGGCAGGGCATGGCCGAGCGGCTGAAGGCGGCCGGCACCGCCTTCATCCTGGAGCCTCAGCTGCGCTTCGCGGGCCAGCCCGGCGAGCAGTGGACGATGTTCTTCTGCGACCCCTTCGGCAACCCGATGGAGGTCAAGGGCTTCGCGTCGCTGGAGACGGTGTACGACGCCTAGTTCATGTCCGCGGGCGTCGCCGTGTAGGCCAGCGTGTAGACGCCCCGCTCGGTGCCTGGCGCGGCACCCAGCGCGCACAGCGCGGCTTCTTCGAGTTCGGCCAGCGCCTGCACGGCTTCCAGCTCATAGCCGCACGCGACCAGCACCCAGTCGGCCACGCGGTCATTGAGGCCGCGGATCTTCTGCTCCTCGGTCTGCGCGATCGGCGGCGTGGCGTGGCGCAGCAGGTGCAGGCCCACCAGGCCGGGGCGCTGCACCAGTGTTTCGGCCAGCGCACGCAGGCCGGCGCGCAGTGCCTCGTCACGCCCCGCCGCGGGCGACAGCCGCACCGTGAGCGCATGGCGCGCCGTGCTCGCGCCCCGGCTTTCCAGCACGCGGCACTGGCTGCGCACCATATGCCGGTGGTGCGGCATCATGCGCGTGGACCAGGGCGTGGGCGCGTTCAGCCGCGCCAGGTAGGCGGGCGACGACAGCACGCCATAGTCCGCCAGTTCGTACAGCACGAACACGCCCTCCCCGCCATCGGCCGCGCGCCAGCGCGACGCGCGCCGAAAGCCCGGGATGCCCAGCCGCTCGGGGAAATGCTCATGCGCATGCCAGTGCTCGAAATCGGCACGTGCGTCGGCCGCCATGTCCCACCACATGGCCAGCGCCGCTTCACCCAGCAATGCCATGGCTACTTGGCCGCGCGCAGGCGAGCCAGCTCCGCATTGACCTGCTGCACCAGCGGCTCGCCGACCTCGCGCGCGAACTTGTCGTTGATGGGCTGCACCTTCTGGCGCAGCCGCGCTGTCTCTGCCGCGCTGACCTCGTTGACCTGCATGCTCTTCCTGAGCGTGTCCACCGACTGCGCCTCCTTGGCCTGGGTGATCTTGCGCTGCTCGATCTTGGCCTCGTCGGCCGCCTCGCGGATCACGCGGCGCTCGGCCTCGGACATGCCGTCCCAGGTCTTCTTGCTCATGACCACCGGCATGCCGGTGTAGACATGGCGCGTGAGCGAGAGGAACTTCTGCACCTCGGCGAACTTGGCCGACTCGATCACGCCCAGCGGGTTGTCCTGCCCGTCGATGGCGCGCGATTCCAGCGCGCCATAAACCTCGCCGAAGGTCATGGGGACGGGGTTGGCGCCCAGGCCGTTGAAGAGGTCGATGAAGATGGGCGAGCCGATCACGCGGATCTTCAGGCCCTGCACGTCCTCCAGCCGCGCGATCGGGCGCTTGCTGTTGGTCATGTTGCGAAAGCCCAGGTCCCAGATGCCCAGGCCCACCAGGCCGTGCTGGTGGAGGTCGGTCAGCAGCTGCGTGCCGACCGGGCCGTCGGCAACGGCGTAGGCCTCCTGCGCGTCGTTGAACAGGAACGGGAAGTCGAACACCATGAAGCGCTTATCCAGCGAGGCCACGATGCCGGTGGCCATGGACGTGAAGTCCAGCGTGCCGCCGCGCACGGCCGACAGGTTCTGCGGGTCGCTGCCGAGCACGGCGTTGGGGAACACGTTGACCTTGATCTTGCCGCCGCTCTTTTGCGCAACGGCATCGGCGAACTTGTGCGCGCCCACGCCCAGCGGGTGGTCCTTGGCCAGGCTGAACGCGAAGCGCAGCGTGCGCTCCTTGATCTCCTGGGCGTGCAGGCTGGGCACGGTGGCGAGCATGGCGGCGGCGCCGAGGGCTGCCACGAAGGCGCGCCGCAGAGGTTGACGGGGGTTCATGAAGTCTCCTTGTGGAAGTGAAAGCGGCCGAGCCATCGGCCGCACCGGGCGGCATGCTGCCAGAAAGTTGAACCGCTTCCAACTTTTTGATATCTTTCAACTTTTGAACGCCCTAACCCTTTGAAAACACACACATGAGCGGTGCCCTCGAAAAATCACTCGCGATCCTGGAGTACCTCACGGCCTACCCCGACGGCATCAGCCTGGCCCAGATCTCCACAGATCTGAACCAGCTGCGCAGCGGCTGCCACCGCACGCTGCAGGAGCTGATCGGCTACGGCTACGTGCGCCAGATGCCGCAGCGCGGCGACTACGCGCTCACGACCAAGATGGCCTCCATGGGCCTGAGCTTCCTGAGCAAATCCGGCGTGGTCGACATCGCGCAGCCCGTGGTGCAGCGGCTGGCACTGGCGACGGAAGAACTCGCGCGGCTGGCCATCGTCGATGGCGAGCGCTTGACGCTGGTGGCCAAGGCCCAGGGCGCACGCTCGGGCCTGCTGTACGACCCTGACATGGGCATCGACCTGCGCCTGTCATGCAGCGCCGCCGGCCAGGCCTGGCTCATGACCTTGCCCGAAGACCAGGCCATCGAGTATGTGACGCGCCAGGGCATGGGCCTGCCCCAGCACTACGGGCCGAACGCGCCGACCTCCATCAAGGCGCTGCTCAAGCTGCTGGAGGCGCACCGCAAGCGCGGCTTCAGCATCATCCAGGACGCCTACGCGCCGGGCATGAGCTCCATGGCCGCGCCCGTGCAGCGCCAGGGCGAGCGGGCCACGGGGGTGCTGGTGCTGGCCGGGCCGTCCGCGCGGCTCACGCTGGAGCGCATGCTGCAATGCGGCCCCGAGCTGCTGGCCGCGGCAGCGGAACTGGCCGTCACGGGCCATGCCTCGCCACTGCTGAAATCGGCCAACGTGGGCACCTGGGGCAACGTGGCGGCTCAGCCCGTGGCGAGGGGGCGCAACCGCGCGTGACGCCGGGGGCCACGGGTATCATGCCCGGCACCGCCCAGAACAAGGAGAAACAGCATGGCGCTGATGGATTTCATCAAGAAGCAGTTCATCGATGTCATCCAATGGACCGAGTCCGACGACGGCACGCTCGCGTGGCGTTTCCCGATGCAGGACATGGAGATCCAGTACGGCGCCTCGCTCACGGTGCGTGAGTCGCAGCTGGCGGTGTTCGTGAACGAGGGTCAGGTCGCGATGTGTTCGGTCCTGGCCTGTACAAGCTCACCACGCAGAACATCCCACTGCTGACCAACCTCAAGAACTGGGACAAGCTGTTCGAGTCCCCGTTCAAGAGCGACGTGTACTTTTTCAGCACGCGCCAGCAGGTGGACCAGAAATGGGGCACGCCCCAGCCCATCAGCATCCGCGACAAGGACTTCGGCGCCGTGCGCCTGCGCGCCTTCGGCAACTACGCGTTCCGCATTGCCGACCCGAAACTGTTCCACACCGAGATCTCGGGCACGCGCGCCGAGTACCGCGTGGCCGATGTCGACGGGCAGCTGCGCGGGCTGATCCTGCAGCACATCTCCGACGGCATCGCCGCCAGCGGCATCCCGTTCCTCGATCTGGCGGCCAACCAGATCGAGTTCGCCAAGGCGCTGGCCACAGAGCTGACACCGGCTTTCGCGGCGCTCGGCCTCAAGCTCGACGGCATGACGGTGCAGAGCGTGTCGCTGCCCGAGGAACTGCAGAAGATCCTGGATCAGCGCATCGGCATGGGCATGGTGGGTCAGGACATGGGCAAGTTCATGCAGTACCAGACCGCGCAGGCCATCCCAAAGATGGCCGAGGGCGGCGCAGGCGGCAGCGGTATTGCCGGCGACGCGATGGGCCTGGGCGCCGGCGTGGCGCTGGGCCAGGTGCTGGCGCAGAACCTGTCGCAAGGGCTGCAGCAGCCTGCCGCCGCCGCGCCCACCGTGGCGGTGGCCGCGCTCAAGCCCGAGGACGTGCTGGCCACGCTCGAGAAGCTGGGCGACCTCAAGGCCAAGGGCATCCTCACCGACGAGGAATTCGCGAACAAGAAGGCCGAGCTGCTGAAGAAGCTGGTCTGACCCGACCGCCAACGCCGAGGCTGCCCGCGCCTCGGCTGCCGCGTGCACGCCCATGGCTGACGACACCCCGCAACGCACCTACCGCGCGCCCTGCCCTGGCTGTGGCGCGCCGGTCGAGTTCCGCCACGCGCAATCGACGCACGCCGTCTGCGCCTACTGCCAGAGCACCGTGGTGCGCGATGGCGAGGTGCTGTGCCGCGTTGGCAGGGTGGCCGAGCTGTTCGACGACCACAGCCCGCTGCAGCTGCACGCGCGCGGGCGCTGGCAGGGGCAGGACTTCACGTTGATCGGCCGCTTGCAATACCGCGCGCCGACCGGCACCTGGACCGAGTGGGAGGCGCTGCTCGCCGACGGCAGCATGGCCACGCTGGGCGAGGACAACGGCGCCTACGTGTGGAGCCGCGCAGCCACGCTGCAAAGCACCAGCCCCTCGGCGCTGAAGCACCGCGTGGGCACCACAGTGAGCGTGGACGGCACGCGCTTCAGCGTGGCGGCCAACGACCAGGCCGTGCTGCTCTCGGCGCAAGGCGAGCTGCCGCACCTGCCGCCGCTGAACCAGCCCTTCGACATGGTCGAGCTGCGCAACGACCAGGGCGAGGTGCTGAGCATCGACTTCGGCCGCCAGCCGCCCGGCGTCTCGCGCGGCCACGCCGTGTTGCTGGACGACCTGAAGCTCACGGGACTGCGCGAAGGCGCCGTGCGCGAAGAGCGCGCGCGCCAGTTCGCCTGCCCCAGCTGCGGCGCACCGGTTCAGATCACGCTGGCCACCACCAAGACCGTCACCTGCACGCAGTGCAGCGCCATCATCGACGTGGCCTCGGGCACCGGCGGCGAGTTGCGCCACGCGCTACAGCACGAGCCGCTGCAGCCCCTGATCGCGCTGGGCTCCATCGGCCACCTGGAGGGCGTGGCCTGGCAGGTCGTGGGCTTCCAGCACCGCATGGGCTGGGACCCGGCGGAGCCGGACGAGCGCTTCGGCTGGAGCGAATACCTGCTCTACAACGCCAAGCGCGGCTTCGCGTTCCTGGTCGATTCGGTGGACGGCTGGAGCATGGTCAAGCCCACCACGGGCGCGCCCAAGCTGGCCGGCAACAAGAGCAGCGCCGGCTACCTGGGCAGCCGCTACGAGCTGCGCGAGGCCTACGAGGCCAAGACCGACTACGTGGCGGGCGAGTTCTACTGGCCCGTGCAGCGCGGGCAGAAAACCAAGAACCGCGACTTCGCCAAGGGCCGCACGCTGCTGTCCATGGAGCAGACCGCCACCGAGATCACCTGGTCCAGCGGCAGCCAGCTCAACAGCGACACCGTGGCGCAGGCGTTCAAGCTGAAAGGCCGCAAGGACCTGTTCCAGCGCAGCGACGCCGCGCCGCTGAGCGCTGCGGCCGGCGTGAGCCGCGGCACCATCGTCACGCTGGTGATCGTGCTGCTGGTGGTGATGGTGATCATGTCCAGCTGCAACGACTGCGACCCCTCGCGCGAGAACTGCAACAGCACCAGCAGCCGCTCCAGCGGCGGCTCCTACGGCGGCTTCAGCACCGGCGGCGGCCACAAATGAACCACTTTTATTGAAGGAGCTTCCCATGGGACTCGAATGGTTGAAACCCGGCGCCTTCTTCGGCTCCATCCTGTACGCGCTGATCGGCGTCGTGGTGTTCTGGCTGGCCTTCATCGTGATCGACAAGATCACGCCCTACGACCTGTGGGAAGAGCTGGTCGAGAAGCAGAACGTGGCGCTGGGCATCGTGGTGGGTGCCATGTGCCTGGGCATTTCCATCATCGTCGCCGCGGCAGTACAAGGCTGAACAGGTGACCACTGCCGCCTCGCGGCCAGTGGCGGTCGCGCTGCTGGCCAGCGTGTTCGTGGTCGCGGCCTGCGGGCTGGTGTACGAGCTCGCCGCGGGCGCCCTGGCCTCGTATGTGCTGGGCGACTCGATCCTGCAGTTCTCCACCATCATCGGCACCTACCTGTTCGCGATGGGCGTGGGCTCGTGGCTGTCGCGCTATTTCGAGCGCCAGTTGCCGGCGCACTTTTTGCGCATCGAGCTGCTGGTGGCGCTGGTGGGCGGCGCGCTCCCGGCCGTCCTGTTCATCGCCAACGCCTGGACGCCGGACGCGTTCCGCCTGCTGCTGTACGGCCTGGTGCTGCTGGTCGGCACGCTGGTGGGGCTGGAAATTCCGCTGGTCATGCGCATCCTCAAGCGCGACGTGGCGCTGAAGGACCTGGTCTCGCAGGTGCTGACCTTCGACTATCTGGGCGCGCTGGCCGTGTCGGTGGCGTTCCCGCTGCTGCTGGTGCCGCAGCTGGGGCTGGTGCGCACGGGGCTGCTGTTCGGCTTCATGAACGCGGCCGTGGCGCTGTGGGCGCTGTGGCTGTTCCGGCACGAGCTGCGGCGGCTCCAAGCGCATGCCGTGGCCTGCGGGCTCACGTTGGCCGTGCTGGCGGCCGGCTTCGTGGGCGCGGACCACATCACCACGCTCGCCGAAGACCGCTTCTACCAGGACCGCGCCGTGTTCAGCGCGCAGACGCCCTACCAGCGCATCGTCGTCACGCACGGCCGCAGCGGGCACCGGCTGTACCTGAACGGCAATTTGCAGTTCGCCGAGCACGATGAGTACCGCTACCACGAGGCGCTGGTGCACCCCGCCATGGCCGCACACGGTGCGCCGCGCAAGGTGGCGGTGCTGGGCGGCGGCGACGGCATGGCCGTGCGCGAGATCCTGAAGTACCCCAGCGTCGAGCAGGTCACGCTGGTGGAGCTGGACCCGGCGATGACACGGCTGTTCGGCACTCACGAGGCGCTGGCCGCGCTGAACGGGCACGCGCTGCGCTCCCCCAAGCTCAAGGTCGTGAACGCCGATGCGTTCCGCTGGCTCGAAGAGACGAAAGACATCTTCGACGTGATCGTGGTGGACTTCCCGGACCCGACCAACTTCTCCATCGGCAAGCTCTACACCAACTCGTTCTACGCGCTGCTGGAGCAGCGCCTGGCGGCCAGTGGCTACGTGGTCGTGCAGTCCACCTCGCCGCTGCTGGCGCGGCGCAGCTTCTGGACGGTGGTCACCACCGTCGAGTCCGTGGGGTTGCAGACACATCCGTACCACACGCATGTGCCCAGCTTCGGCGAATGGGGCTTCGTGCTGGCCGGGCGCCGGCCCTGGCGCGTGCCCTCGCAGTTGCCCGAAGGCCTGCGCTTTCTCGACGTGGCCGGCGTGCCGCTGCTGTTCGACTTCCCGAAGGACATGGCGCGCGTGCCCGCCGAGGTCCAGCGGCTGTCGAACCAGGTACTGGTGAACCTGTACGAGTACGAATGGGGAGCGGCACGGCCATGAGCGTGCGCCAAGCCGCCCCAAGCAAGCCCGCACCGAAGGCGAAGCCGGAGGTACTTCGGTGAACCTTTCGCGGCGTGCGTGGCTGGCGAGCGCGGCGCTGCCGCTGCTGGGCTGCGAGCCTGCTGCGCCACCGCTGTCGGGTGGCTTCACGGGGACGAGCCCGGAGCGCGGCCATCTGCTGCGTTCACCCTCCTCGAACGTGGTGAGCCGAACCCAGCGCACGCGCGTATTGATCGCCGGTGGCGGAGTCGCCGGCCTCGCCGCCGCGCGCGCACTGCGCCAGCGCGGCATCGAGGACTTCGCCGTGCTGGAGCTGGAAGACCAGGCCGGCGGCAACAGCCGCGCCACGCAGCTCGAAGGCCTGCCCTGCCCACTGGGCGCGCACTACCTGCCCGTGCCGACCGACGCCGGGCACGAGGTGCAGGATCTGCTGGAGGAACTGGGCCTGCGCCGCCGCATCGCGGGGCGCTGGCAGTACGACGAACGCCATCTGTGCCACAGCCCGCAGGAGCGGCTGTACCTGCGCGGCCAGTGGCAGGACGGCCTGCTGCCGATGCAGAACGTGCCGGCCGGCACGCTCGCGCAGTACCGGCGTTTTGCCACGCGCGTGGCGCAGCTGCAGCGCGCGGCGCCGTTCGCCCTGCCCACCCAGCGCGCCGCCTTCGGCCCCGTGCATGCGGCGCTGGACGCGCAGACCATGGCGCAGTGGCTGGCCGCCGAGGGCCTGGACGATGCCCACCTGCGGTGGTACCTGGACTACTGCTGCCGCGACGATTTCGGCGCTGGCCTGACTACCGTCTCGGCCTGGGCCGGCATCCACTACTTCGCCAGCCGCCACGGCTTCCATGCGCCAGGCGACGAAGCCGCCGAGCGAGAAGGCGTGCTCACCTGGCCCGAGGGCAACGGCTGGATCACGCAACGCCTGGCGCAGCCGCTGGGTGAGCGCCTGCACTGCGCGCGTGTCATCCACCGCATCGCCACCCACCGCCACGGCGTCACGGTGCAGGCACTGGACACGGCCAGCAGCACGCTGGAACAGTGGGAGGCCCAGCATTGCATCGTCGCTCTGCCCGTGTTCGTGGCCGCCCATGTGGTGGCCGATGCACCTGGCTTCCTGCGCGACGCCGCAGCCGCGCTGCGCTATGCGCCCTGGCTCGTGGCCAACGTGCACCTGCGCGCCGCGCTGCACGACCGCGATGGCGCGGCACCGAGCTGGGACAACGTGGTCTACGGCAGCCGCGGCCTGGGTTACGTGGACGCCGGCCACCAGAGCCTGGAACAGCGCGCACACGGCAGCCCGCGCGTGCTGACCTGGTACCACGCGCTGGGCGACGTGCCCGAGGCGCGCAATGCCCTGCTGCATCAGCCCTGGCAGCACTGGGCCGAACTGCTGTTCGACGAACTGCGCGAGGCCCACCCCGACCTGCGCGCCAAGGCCACGCGCATCGCGATCACGCGCTACGGCCATGCCATGGCAATGCCGGTGCCGGGCCTCATGCGCAGCCTGCACAAGGCGCGCGCCACAACACCGCAGGCCGGCCCGCTGCTGTTCGCGCATGCGGACTGGTCGGGTTACTCGGTGTTCGAAGAAGCCTTCACGCGCGGCCACCTGGCGGCGCAGAAGATCGGCTAAGCCGGGACCCGCCCACGCTCCAGCGATTGCCGCAGCACCGTCTGGGCATCGAAGCGCGCCACCAGCGCATCCATCACCGCATGGGCCTGCGCGCAGTGGTCGCCGCCGAAGTTGCAGACATAAACATCCAGCGTCACGGCCGCCTGCTCGGGCCAGGTGTGCACGCACAGGTGCGACTCGGCCAGCAGCACCGTGGCCGTCACGCCGCCGGGGCCTTGCAGCGTGCCGGGGAAGCGGTGGAACAGCTGGCCCACCGGCTGCAGGCCCGCGTCGCGCACGGCCTGCACGCAGGCCTCGCCGAGCCGCTGCGCATCGACGAGCCACTCGGGCGCACAGCGGCAGCCGTGCAGGTCGGCCGTCAGGTGCAGGCCCTGCATGAATGGGCTCAGCGGCCGTTGATGCCCAGCAGTTCCACTTCGAACTGCAGCGTGCTGTTCGGCGGGATCGGGCCCGCGCCACGGCTGCCATAGGCAATCGCCGCCGGGCAGGTCAGCTTGGCCTTGCCGCCGACCTTCATCTTTTGCACGCCTTCGGTCCAGCACGGGATCACGCCGCTCAGCGGGAACTCGATCGGTGCGTTGCGCTTGTAGCTGCTGTCGAATTCCTTACCGTCCAGGAAGGTGCCGCGGTAATGCACCTTGACCTTGTCGCTGGCGCCGGGGCTGGCGCCCGTGCCTTCGGTCAGCGCGCGGTAGACCAGGCCCGAGGGCGTGACCTGCGCGCCGGCTTCCTTGGCGGCATCGGCAGCGGTGGTGGCGGCGGACTGGGCCCAGGCGGCGGGCGCGAGCGCGGCCGTCAACAGGGCGGTGGAGAGCAGTTTGTGCATGCGATTTCCTGAAGGCTGAAAAGCAGAGCCGGCCATTATGTCCAGGGCCGCGGTGCCGGCCTGGCGGAACCATTGCGCCATGGTGCACCCCTATACTGCATCGCAGCATTCCGGCACCGCACCCGCTTCCTCCATGGCCCTCTCAGCGTCCGCATCTTCCTCGTCCCTGCGCAGCGAAGCGCGACCCAAGAACGAGCCGCCCGAGCGCTGCGTGCTGGTGCTGCAAGGCGGCGGCGCGCTCGGCGCCTACCAGGCCGGCGTGTACGAGGCGCTGGCCGAGCGCGACATCGCACCCGAGTGGGTGGCCGGTGTCTCCATCGGCGCCATCAACGCCACCTTGATCGCCGGCAACCGGCCCGAGCACCGCGTGGCGCGGCTGCGCGAATTCTGGGAAGGCGTGTCCTCCCGGCTGCTGTTGCAGCCACCGCCCGGGCGCATCGGCGAAGATCTGCGCAGCCTGTACAACGCCTCCAGCGCCGCGCAGGTGGCGATGTTCGGCGTGCCGGGCTTTTTCACGCCACGCCTGCCGCCCGCGCCGTTCCAGCCGCAGGGCACGGACGGCGCATTGAGCTGGTACGACGCCTCGCCGCTGCTGGCCACGCTGGAGCGGCTGGTGGACTTCGACCTCATCAACACCGACGTGGCCGCGGGCAAGGTGCGGCTGTCGGTCGGCGCGGTCGACGTGGCCACCGGCAACTCGGTGTACTTCGACTCGGCCGACCCGACCTGCGAACGCCCCATCAGCGCGCAGCACGTGCTAGCCAGCGGCTCGCTGCCACCGGGCTTCGCGCCCGTGACCATGGACGGGCGCAGCTACTGGGACGGCGGGCTGGTGTCCAACACGCCGCTGCAGTACGTGATCGACCAGCCGGCCACCGACGACCTGCTGGTGTTCCAGGTCGACCTGTTCAGCGCGCGCGGCGCCGTGCCGCGCAACCTGGACGAAGTGGCCGAGCGCGCCAAGGACATCCAATACGCCAGCCGCACGCGCATGAACACCGACCTGATCGCCCAGCAGCAGAAGCTGGCCGAGGCCGCGCAGCGCCTGGCCGACAAGCTGCCGGCCAACTTCAAGGACGACCCGGACCTGCACGCGCTGCTGAACGCGGGCTCGTGCCAGGCGATCACGGTCATGCACTTGATCCACCGCAGCAAGCTGCACGCCCAGCAGTCCAAGGACTACGAGTTCTCGCGCCAGACCGTGCGCGACCACTGGGCCGCGGGCCGTGCCGACGTGCAGGCCAGCTTCGCCGACCCACGCTGGACGCATCGCCAACGCAAGCGCGGCGGCATCACCGTGCTCGACCTCGTGCCGCCCCTGGGCAGCCGCAACTGATTTTTCGCAACCCCCTCCCCCACTCTTCAAGGACCAGGCCATGAAACTCCAAGACAAAGTCGCCCTCGTCACCGGTGCCGCCAGCGGCATCGGCAAGGAAATCGCGATCAAGTACGCCCAGGAAGGCGCCCGCGTCGTGATCGCCGACATGAACAAGACCGCCGCCGAGGCCACGGCCGCCGAGCTGCGCAAGGCCGGCCACCAGGCCATGAGCGTGGCCATGGACGTGACCAGCGAGGAGCAGGTCAACGCGGGCGTGGCCGAGGTCGTCGCGGCCTGGAAGACCGTGGACGTGCTGGTCAGCAATGCCGGCGTGCAGATCGTGCACCCGATCGAGGAGTTCCCCTTCTCCGAGTGGAAGAAGATGCTCGCCATCCACCTGGACGGCGCCTTCCTCACGACCAAGGCCGTGATCCCGCTGATGTACGCGCAAAAGAGCGGCTCCATCATCCTCATGGGCTCGGTGCATTCCAAGCTGGCCTCGGTGCTGAAGGCGCCCTACGTGACCGCCAAGCACGGCCTGTTGGGCCTGGCCCGCGTGCTGGCCAAGGAAGGCGGCCCGCACGGCGTGCGCGCCAACGTGATCTGCCCGGGCTTCGTGCGCACGCCGCTGGTGGAAAAGCAGATCCCCGAACAGGCCGCCACGCTCAAGATCAGCGAAGAGGACGTGATCAAGAAGGTCATGCTCAAGGACACCGTAGACGGCGAGTTCACCACCGTGGACGACGTGGCCGAAGTGGCGCTGCTGTTCGCCGCCTTCCCGAGCAATGCGTTGACCGGCCAGTCGCTGATCGTCAGCCACGGCTGGGCGATGGAGTAAGCCTTGCAGGTCGCGCTGGTCGGCGCGGGCGCCATCGGCGGCTGCATCGCGTCGCGGCTGGCGCGCAGCGGCCAGGACGTGAGCCTGCTGGTGCGCCCCACGCAGGCGACAGCGCTCGCCGAACGCGGCCTGCGCATGCGTGACGGGGAGCGGTTCCACACGACGCGGCACCGGATCGCGGCCGACGCCGCGGAGCTGGGCCAGCAAGACCTGGTGTTCATCAGCGTGAAGGCGCCTGCGCTGGTCGCCTCTGCAGCCCAACTGGCGCCCTTGATCGGGCCGCAGACCACCATCGTCTCGGCCATGAACGGCATCCCGTGGTGGTTCTTCGCGGGCCTGCCCGGGCCGCTGCACGGCGAGCGCCTGGACACCGTGGACCCGCAGGGCGAGCTGGCGCGCGTGTTGCCACCCGCGCAGTGCGTGGGGTGCGTGGTCTACGTGGCCGCCCATGTGGATGCCGACGGTGTGATCTGCCCCGCGCCCGGCGACAAGCTGGTGCTGGGCGATGCGGTCTCCACAGATGCCCCGCGGGCACCCCAGGTGGTCGAGCTGCTGCGCGCCGCCGGCTTCGCGCCCGAGCGGGCTGCGTCGATCCAGCGCGAGACCTGGGTAAAGCTGTGGGGCAACCTCACGGCCAACCCCATCGGCGCGCTCACGGGCACCACCATCGGCGGCGTGCTGGCCAACCCGCTGCTCAGAGCATTGGCCACGCGCATGATGGAAGAATTCCAGGCACTGGCGCAGCGGCTGGGCCTGGATCTGGGCATGGAAGTCGAACAGCGGCTGCAGGCCATGCAGCGCCTGGCCGGCGTGAAGAGCTCCATGCAGCAGGACATGGAAGCCGGCCGCGCGCTGGAGCTGGACACCATCATCGGCGCCGTGGCCGAGGTGGGCGACCGGCTGGGCATGGACACGCCCTTCATCGACGCCGTGCTGGGCCTGCTGCAGGAGCGCGCCGCGAACGCGGGCCTGTGGTCGCGGCCCGAGGTCTCGAACTGAGTCAGCCGCCCACGGGCTCCATCACATGGATGGCCCGGTTCACGAGCCAGTCCTTGACCCTGGCGCCGTAGGCCGCCATGTGCGGCGCCTTGGCGTGGGCCTTGAGCGCGTCCATGCTCTCCCATTTCTCGACGACGACGAACACGTCGGGGCCGAAGCTGGCCCAGCCGGACGGCAGGTTCGCCGCATCGACCACGGCGCCGTATTCGACGCAGCCGGCCTCGGCCAGCACGGCGGGGCGGTTCTCGTTGAAGGCGGCCAGCACGTCGGCGCGCTTGCCGGGCTGGGTGGTGATGATGGCCAGTACCTGGATCATGGGTCGGTCTCCCTGTTGAAAAAACGAATGGGGTTCAGGCCTGCGCGGCCCGCGTGATCTCGCGCTCGACCTCGGGCAGCTTGTCCTTGCCGAAGTAGATCTCGATGCCCACGAAGAAGGTCGGCGAACCGAAGGCGCCGCGCTCGTAGGCCTGCTGGGTGCTGGCCAGCAGCTGTGCCTTGACCGCCGGGTCCTGCATGCGCTCCAGCGTGCGCGCGCCATCCAGGCCGGCGGCGTCCAGCGCCTGGCGGATCACGGCGGGGTCGTCCATCTTCAGGCCCTGCTCCCACATGGCGCTGAATACGGCCTCGTTGTAGGCGGCCAGCTGGCCGTCCAGCGCCGCGGCGGTGGCGCCGCGCATCACCTGGAGCGTGTTGACCGGGAAATGCGGGTTGTGGCGGTAGGCCGTCAGCGCATGGCGCGCGATGAAGCGCTGCATCTCCAGGCGCTCGTAGGCCAGCTTGTTCGGAATCTCGGCATAGGCCTCGACCGGCGAGCGGTTGTTGGCCAGCTTGAACAGACCGCCGAGCAGCACGGGCACGTAGTCGAAGCGCACACCAGTGCGGGCCTCGATCTGCGGGATGACGCGGTGGCTCAGGTAGGCGTTGGGGCTGCCGAAGTCGTACAGGAATTGCACCTGGGGCGCGGGCATGGGCTTGTCTCCTCGTGAACGCGGCGGCTCTTTGGCCACCGCGCGCCGATTGTGCCGCCCGCGCGCTCAGCCGGCTGTCGCGGCCGGCGCAGGCGTCTGCTCGCTCCAGCCGCCGCCCAGCACCTTGTACAGCGTGAGCCGGTTGCCCTGCTCGGTCAGCTGCAGGCTGATCAGCGACTGCTGCGCGCCGTACAGCGTGCGCTGCGCGTCCAGCACGTCCAGATAGCTGCCACTGCCGCCCTTGAACAAGGCCTGCGCCAGGTCGAAGCTGCGCGTGCTGGCCGCGACCAGCGCGCGCTGCGCGTCCAGCCGCTCGGCGAGCGTGCGGCGGGCGGCCAGCGCATCGGCGACTTCGCGGAATGCGGTCTGGATGGTCTTCTCGTAGGTGGCGATCTGGATGTCGCGCTGTACCTCGGCCGCGCGCAGGCTGTTGCGGCGCGCACCCCCGTCGAAAATCGGCAGGCTGATCGACGGGCCGAAGCTCCAGGCGCGGCTGCTGCCCTGGAACAGGTCGCCCAGGCTGCTGGACGCAACGCCGGCCGAGCCGGTCAAGGCGATGCGTGGGTAGAAGGCCGCGCGTGCTGCACCGATGTCGGCGTTGCTCGCACGCAGCGCATGCTCGGCCGCCAGCACGTCGGGCCGCTGCTGCAGCACGCTGGACGGCAGCTCGGCCGGCGGCGCCGGCAAGAGGCTGACGACATCGGTCGCACTGCCGGGCAGCAGCTCGGCCGGCACGCTGGCGCCGACCAGCAGGGCCAGCGCATTGCGGTCCTGCTCGACCAGCGCGTCGTAGGCGGCAACGTCGGCGCGCGCCGACTCCACCGTCGTCTGCGACTGGGCCACAGCCACGCCGGACTGGGCGCCCAGCTCGTTCGCGCGCCGGACCAGGTCGAATGAGCGGCGCTGGTTGGCCAAGGTGTCGCGCGCCAGCTGCAGGCGCTGCTGGTCGGTGGCCAGTTGCAGCCAGGCTGCGGCGACCGACGACACCAGGCTGATCTGCGCGCTGCGGCGCGTCTCCTCGGTCGTGAAGAAGTCCTGCAGCGCCGCTTCGGACAGGTTGCGCACCCGGCCGAAGAAGTCGAGCTCGTAGGCCGTCAAACCCAGGTCGGCGCTGAAGCTCTCGGAGATGCGCGGCTGGCCGTTGGTCGTCAGGCCGCCCGGCGTGCGTCCGCGGCTCGCGCCGGCGCCGATGTCGAACGTGGGCAATGCCGCCGCGCTCTGGATGCCGTAAATGGCGCGGGCGCGCTCGATGTTGAGCGTGGACACACGCAGGTCGCGGTTGTTCTGCAGGGCCAGGGCCACGACTTCGCGCAGCCGCGTGTCCACGAAGAAGTCGCGCCAGCCGGTCAGGGCGGGAACGGCCACCGTGGCGTTCGCGGGCTGCATCGCCGCCGATGGCCAGGCCGTGGGCACCGGGGCGATTGGCTGCTCGTAGCGCGGTGCCAGGTTCATGCAGCCGCTCAGGGCCAGTGCGGCGGCCAGTGACGCCAGCGGAAAACGAGCGCGCATCAGTGGCTCCCCTGTCCGGCCAGGGCCGCAGGCTCGGGCGCCGGCTTGCGCCGCTTCTCCAGGAAGCCGCGGATCAGCACGAAGAACAGCGGCACGAAGAAGATGCCCAAGGCCGTGCCGACGGCCATGCCGCCCAGCACCGAGGTGCCGATGGCCTGGCGGCCTCCAGCGCCCGCGCCGGTGCCGATGGCCAGCGGCAGCACGCCGAAGCCAAAGGCCAGCGAGGTCATCAGGATGGGCCGCAGCCGCAGCCGCACGGCCTCCATGGTGGCGTCGAACACGCTCTTGCCCTGCTCCTGCAGCTGCTTGGCGAACTCCACGATCAGGATGGCGTTCTTGGACGAAAGCCCGACGGTCGTCAGCAGGCCGACCTGGAAGTACACGTCGTTGGTGAGCCCGCGCGTGCTGGTGAACAGCAGCGCGCCGATGATCCCCAGCGGCACCACCAGGATGACCGAGAACGGCACGGACCAGCTCTCGTACAGTGCTGCCAGGCACAGGAACACGAACAGGATGGAGATGGCGTAGAGCATTGGCGCCTGCGCACCGGACAGCCGCTCCTGGAACGACGCGCCAGTCCATTCGTAGTCGATACCGACCGGCATCTGCTTCATCACTTCCTCCACCGCCATCATGGCCGCGCCCGAACTGATGCCCGGCGCCGCTTCGCCCGTGAATTCGTAGGCCGGGGCACCGTTGTAGCGCGCCAGCTGCGGCGAACCGTAGCTCCAGCGCGTGCTGGAGAAGGCATGGAACGGCACCATCTGGCCCAACGTGTTGCGCGCGCTCCAGCGCTCGATGTCAGACGGCAGCATGCGGAAGGCCGCATCGCCCTGCATGTAGACGCGCTTGACGCGGCCGTTGTTCAGGAAGTCGTTCACGTAGGTGCCACCCATGGCGGTGGAAAGCGTGCTGTCCACCGCGCTGGTCGACAGGCTCAGCGCGCCGGCACGTGCATCGTCGATGTCGATGCGGAACTCAGGTGTGTCCTCCAGGCCGTTCATGCGCACGTTGCGCAGCTCGGGCCGTGCCTGCAACAGCTCCATTGCCTTCTGGCGAGCGGCCACCAGCGCGTCATGGCCCAGGCCGTTGATGTCCTTCAGGTAGAAGTTGAAGCCGGCGGCCGCGCCCAGGCCGCGCACCGCAGGCGGCAGCTGCACGATGATGCGCGCGTCGCGCACCTTGCCCAGGTCGGCGCTGGCTTTGCGGGCGATGGCAGCGGCCGATTGCTCCGGCCGCGAGCGCTCGTCCCATTCCTTGAGCTTGACGAAAGCGCGTGCCGAGCTCTGGTCGCCGTTCTGGCCGGTCAGCACGTTGACGCTCACCACATCCGGCTGTGCGGCGAAGTAGTCCTGCACCTGGGTCACGACGGGCTGCAGCCGCGCGTTGGATGCACCGGGCGGCAGGTTGATCAGCACGGAGACGAAGCCCTGGTCCTCGTCGGGCAGGAAGGCGGTCGGCAACCGCGTGAACAGCACGCCCACCCCGACCAGGATCAGCGCGTAGACGATCAAGCTGCGCTTGCTGCGCTTGAGGATGCCGCCCACGGTGCGCTGGTAGCGGTTAGCGCTGCGGTCGAAGCCCTTGTTGAAGCCCGCGAAGAAGCGGTCCACCCAGCCCAGCGGCCCGCGCCGCGGCGCCGCGCCGTGCGGGCCGTGCGCGCCCTTGGGAATGGGCTTGAGCAGCGAGGCGCACAAGGCCGGCGTGAGCGACAGGGCCACCAGCACCGACAGCACCATGGACGACACGATGGTGATGGAGAACTGCCGGTAGATCACGCCCGTCGACCCCCCGAAGAAGGCCATGGGAATGAACACGGCCGACAGCACCAGCGCGATGCCGACCAGCGCCGGCGTGATCTCGGCCATGGACTTCTTGGTAGCCTCCCTGGGCGACAGGCCTTCCTCGCTCATCACGCGCTCGACGTTCTCCACCACCACGATGGCGTCGTCCACCAACAGGCCGATGGCCAGCACCATGGCGAACATGGTCAAGGTGTTGATCGAGTAGCCCGCGGCCGACAGCACACCGAAAGTGCCCAGCAGCACCACCGGCACCGTGATCGCCGGGATCAACGTGGCGCGGAAGTTTTGCAGGAACACGTACATCACCAGCACCACGAGCAGCACAGCTTCGAGCAGCGCCTTCACCACTTCCTCGATCGAGGCGCTCACGAACGGCGTGGTGTCGTAGGTCACGAAGGTCTGCAGCTGGTTCGGGAAGAACGGCTGCAACTCGGCGATCTTGGCATTCACGGCCTCGGCCACCTTGACCGCGTTCGCACCGTCCGCCAGCACCACGCCCAGGCCGGCGCCGGGCTGGCCGCGCAGCAGCGAGCGCACGGTCAGGTTCTCGGCGCCCAGCTCGATGCGAGCCACGTCGCTCAGGCGCACGACGGCGCCGTCGGGCGTCACGCGCAGCACCACGTTGCCGAACTGCTCCACGGTCTCGAGCTTGCTGCGCGCGGTGATGGTGGCGGTGAGTTGCTGGTCCGACACCGCCGGCAGCGCGCCAAGTTGGCCAGCCGAGACCTGGGCATTCTGGGCCTGCAGCGCGGTGTTGATGTCGGACGGCATCAGCGAGTACTTGCGCAGCTTGTCCGGGTCCAGCCAGATGCGCATGGCGTAGCCCGTGCCCAGCACCTGCACCTCGCCAACGCCATCGACGCGGCTGATCACGTCGACCAGGTTGCTGTTGATGTAGTCGCCCACGTCCACGGCCGAGGCGCTGCGGTCGCCAGAGTAGAAGGCGATGACCATCAAAAAGTCATTGCCGCCCTTGGTCACGAACACGCCGCGGCTTTGCACCTGCTGCGGCAGCCGCGACAAGGCCGGCTGCATCTTGTTCTGCACCTGCATCTGGGCCACGTCGATGTCGGTGCCGGGTGCGAAGGTCAGCGTGATGCGCGACTGGCCGGACGAGTTGCTGGTGCTCTGCATGTACAGCAGGTTGTCCAGCCCCTTCATCTGTTGCTCGACGATCTGGGTGACCGAGTCTTCCACGGTCTTGGCCGAGGCTCCGGTGTAGGTGGAGCCGACGGACACGCGCGGCGGCGCGATGTCGGGGTACTGCTCCAGCGGCAAGGTCCGGATGGACATCAGGCCGGCGAGCATGATGATGATGGACAGCACCCACGCGAAGATGGGGCGCTCGATGAAAAACTGCGCCATGTCGGAGACTCCTGACGCTCAGGGAGCGAGCTTGGCCGCAGCCGGGCCGGCGCTGGCCACGGGGCCCGGGCCGGTGCCGTTGCCACCGCCGTTGGCGCCGTTCGCGCCATTGCCGGGCGCTGCCGGGTCGGCCTTGGGCACGACCTCGGACGCGCGCACCAGATCGCCCACGCGCGCGCGCTGCGAGCCTTCGACCATCACGCGGTCGCCAGCGGCCAACCCGTCCAGCACCTGCCAGCGGCTGCCCAGTGCGCGGCCGACCTTGATGTCGCGCTTGACCAGCTTGTTGTCCGGCCCGACCACGATGGCCGAGGCGCTGCCGTCGGGCGCGCG
Source organism: Pseudorhodoferax sp. Leaf267 (assembly GCF_001422405.1). Taxonomy (GTDB): domain Bacteria; phylum Pseudomonadota; class Gammaproteobacteria; order Burkholderiales; family Burkholderiaceae_C; genus Pseudorhodoferax. The sequence continues at coordinate 1,005,163 of NZ_LMMV01000012.1, read as the reverse complement.
CGTCACGCCCTGCTGGGGCACCAGCAGCGCATCTTCGGCCACGCCCTCCTGCAGGACGGCACGCACGTACATGCCGGGCATCAACATGCGGTCGGGATTGGGCACGACGGCGCGCAGCGTCACGCTGCCGGTGCCCGGGTCCACGGTCACGCCGCTGAAGGTCAGCCGGCCGGGGTGCGGGTAGGTGCTGCCGTCTTCGAGCAGCAGGCGGATCGGTGCCTCGTCGGACTTGCCGCGAGACAGGCGGCCACTGGCCAGATCGCGCTTCAAGCGCAGCAGTTCGGCGCTGGACTGGGTCACGTGCACATAGACGGGGTCGAGCTGCTGGATGGTCGTCAGCGGCGTGGCCTGGTCGGCGGTGACCAGCGCGCCGGAGGTCACGCTGGACATCTCGATCCAGCCACTGATGGGCGCCACGATGCGCGTGCGGTCCAGGTTGATGCGGGCCGTCTGTTCGGTGGCGCGGGCCACGGCGAGCTCGGCCTCGGCCTGCAGTGCAGCCGCCGCGGTCTGCTCGTTGAGCTGCTGGCTAATGGCGTCGATCTTCACGAGCTCGGCATTGCGCCTGGCCACACTGCGGGCCGTGGCGAGCGTGGTCTCGGCCTTGCGCACATTGGCCAGGGCGCTGGCGCGCGTGGCGTCGAAGCTGGCCGGGTCCAGCTGGTACAGCACCTGGCCGGCCTTGACCAGCGAGCCCTCGGTGAACAGGCGCTTTTGCACGATGCCGCCGACCTGCGGGCGGATCTGAGCCACGACAGGCGCCGCGGTGCGCCCGGACAGTTCGGTGGTGAAGGCCAGGCGCTCGGCCTTCAGCGTCACGACGCCGACGTCCTTGGCCTGCGGCGCGGCGGCCGCCTTGGGCGCGGCCTTGTCCGTTTCTCCCTTGGAACAACCCGCGACGGCCAGCGCCATCAGAAGGGGAACCAGCAGACGGTAGGGCTGCGCAAAGCGTGATTGGGTCGGCATGGATCAACGGGACGGCGCCCGCGGGTTGGTCGGTGGGGCTGAACGGCCAGTGCACAGGGTGTCGCTGTCGGCAAACGGTGGACAGCGCGGGCTGCGCCGAGTTCCCTGCCATGGCGCTTGGCGCGCCAGCTTTGCAAACCCGACACAATCCGTCGCTGCCCGGCCGCATGCAAGCCCGGTGCCAGACGGTCATCTCAAAAAAACACCGAACGATACACTTTCTGCTGCATTTCGGTGCGAGGGCCGAAGCAAATGTCCGGCTTGCGGCAACAGCCGATCGACGAGGAATCCCATCCATGCGCAATTTGCCCGACATCCTGGCCTTCGACACCTTCGGCACCGTGGTCGATTGGCACGGCAGCATCGCACGGGAGATTGCGGCCCTGCGCCCTGCCGTGGACGCCAGCGCCTTCGCCCTGGCCTGGCGCGCCGGCTATGCGCCGGCCATGCGGCGCGTGGCTTCGGGCGAGCTGGGCTGGACCTTGATCGACGACCTGCACCGCATGATCCTGGACGAGATCCTGCCGCGCTTCGGGCTGGCCGACATGCCTGAGGAGGAGCGCCGCCACTTGAACAAGGCCTGGCACCGGCTGGACCCGTGGCCCGACGCGGTGCCCGGCCTGGCGCGGCTCAAGGCGCGCTTCACGATCTGCACGCTGTCCAACGGCAACATCGGCCTGCTCACCAACATGGCCAAGCGCGCCGGCCTGCCCTGGGATTGTGTGTTGTCGGCCGAGGTGTTCCGCGCCTACAAGCCCGACCCGGCCACCTACCTGGGCGTGGCCAGGGTGTTCGACGTGGCGCCGCAGCAGGTCATGCTGGTGGCAGCGCACCACAGCGACCTGGCCGCCGCGCGTGGCTGCGGCCTGCAGACCGCTTACGTCGAGCGCCCGCTGGAGTTCGGCCCGGGCCAGCCCAAGGACGTCGCGCCCCAGCCGGGCAACACCTGGCACAGCCGCGACTTCATCGACCTGGCGGAGCAGCTCGGGGCCTGAAGACCGCACGCCAGCAGCATCTGCGCTGCGCGGCTAGGATGCCGGCACCATGACCGCTCTCTCCGTTCTCGACCTGTGCCCCATCACCGAGGGCGGCAGTGCCGCCCAGTCCTTCCACAACAGCCGCGATCTCGCGCAGCACGCCGAACGCTGGGGCTACCAGCGCTTCTGGCTGGCCGAACACCACGGCATGCCCGGCATTGCCAGCGCCGCGACCTCGGTCGTGATCGGCCATGTGGCGGCCGGCACGCGCACCATCCGCGTGGGCGCTGGCGGCATCATGCTGCCCAACCATTCGCCGCTGGTCATCGCCGAGCAGTTCGGTACGCTGGAGTCGCTGTTCCCGGGCCGTATCGACCTGGGCCTGGGTCGCGCGCCGGGGTCTGACCAGGCCACAGCCCGCGCGCTGCGGCGCGACGCGATCGAGACGGCCGACATGTTCCCGCAGGACGTGGTCGAGCTCATGCACCTGCTGTCGCCCGCCGCGGCCCACAGCCGCATCCAGGCCGTGCCCGGCACGGGCCTGCAGGTGCCGATCTGGATTCTGGGCTCCAGCCTGTTCGGTGCGCAACTGGCCGCCGAACTGGGCCTGCCCTACGCGTTCGCGTCGCACTTCGCGCCGGCCGCGATGATGGATGCGGTGGCCATCTACCGCGCGCGGTTCAAGCCCTCGGCGCAACTGGCCAAGCCGCATGTGATGCTGGGATTCAATGTGTTTGCAGCCGACACGGACGAGGAAGGCCGTTTCCTCGCCACCTCGATGCAACAGGCTTTCGTGAACCTGCGCAGTGGCCGCCCGTCGCGGCTGCAGCCACCGCGTGAGGGTTATGAAGAAGGATTGACGCCGCCCGAGCGCGCGATCCTGTCGCAGACGCTGACCTGTGCGGCCATCGGTTCACCAGACACCGTGCGCCGCCAGGTCCGGGACTTCGTGGCCCGCACCGGCGCCGACGAACTCATGATCACTTCGCAGATCCACGCGCATGCCGCGCGGCTGAGGTCCTACGAGATCCTCGCCCAGGTGCAGGCCGGTTGAGCCTTACCACTCGCCGATGCTGCGCACGCGTTGGTCCGGGTCCAGTTGGTCCCAGTTGCTGGGCAGCGGCGGGACGTAGGCCGGCGGTGCGGGGACGGCCGCAGCCGGCGAGCCATGGGGCGCCGGCACCGGATGGCCTGGCCGGGAAGGCGGGCGGGACGGCGGCGGGTCGTAGGGGCGGAACATGGCGGCATCTCCTGCTGTGCGGGCCGGGCCAGTGTAGGCAGCGCACCATGAAGTTTTCGTGACTTTTGTCCACATCCCCGCCTTGTGACACAAGGACACACGGGCCAGCGCAGCGCGCCATGGCGGCCTTTCTACAATGCGCGGTTTTCCTCGAACAGCCCCAACCCATGAGCGCCGACAACTTGTCCCCTGCCACTGAGCCTGCCGACGCCGTCGCCGAGGGCAAACCCGGCAAGAGCCGCAGGCGCCACCAGCGCCCTGACCCGGCCGCGCAAGCGCGCCGCGGCCGTCCCGTGCATCCCGTGCTGGAGCAACTGGCCGCGCTGCATCCGCAGCTGTTTGGCTCCCGGTTCCTGCCGCTCAAATTGGGCACCTTCCAGGACATCATGGAACGCCACGCCGGCGTTTTCGAAGCTGCCGCGCTGAAGGAGGCGCTGGGCCAGCACACGCGCTCTACTCGGTACCTGGAGAGCATCGCACGGGGTGTGCCGCGCCATGATCTTGACGGAAAGCCTGCCGGCGAACTCGCGATCGACCACGTGCACCACGCCGCGATGGAGCTGTTCCGCAGACGCCAGGCCCGCAGCACGGAAGACCTGCAGCCTGCGATGCGGGCACGCCTGCGAGAACTGTTCGTCGCCAGCGGCCTAGACCGGGCCGGCTATGCAGCGGCGGCCAAGATCAACCCCGATGTGCTGGGCGCCCTGCTGGACCAGTCGGACCTGGACCAAGCCGGCGAGATCGCGCGCCGGGAAGCGTTGATGCGCGCTTTCGAAGCCAGTGGCACGAGCATGGAAGCCTTTGCCGACAGCTATGGCATGCAGCCCGGCGTGGTGGCCAAAGCGCTGGCCCAGGCCGCGGACGATCGCCGCGTCAAGGCCGCACGCTAATCACTTTGCCGGAGCGGGCATCACCAACACCGGGTTGTCGGTCTTGGGCACGATGGTCACTTCGGACTGCCCAGGCGGCACGACCACAGTTTCGACTTCGCGGATCACGCCGCCGCCGGCCACGCTGCCTCGCGCATTGCCGTAGCCGAGGACGCGGGCCGTACAGGCGGCGTGGTCCTCGCCGCCTAGCGCTTCGCAGCGGCGCATGGCATTGGCCGTCAGTTCTGGCGACGGCGCCGTGCCGATCTCACCCTTGCGCTTGTCGGCGGCAGCGTTGGCCGCCTCGCGCAGGCAGGTGTCCTGCGCCTGCTGCGTGGCGCCGTTCATGCAGGCGGCGCGCTCACGTTCGAAACTGCCGGACCGGTCGATGCCCGTATTGCCAGGCTCGGAGATCTGGGCCGGTGGTGCCGGCTGTGCAGGCGCGGAGATCTGTGCCGTGGCAGCGCCCACGGCCAGGACACAGACCAAGCCAAAGGACAGGAATGAGGTACGGGCGCTGCCGTTGTGGCGTTGGGGTGCGGACATGGTCAGCCTCTCAGGTGTTTTTCGGAATACAGCAAGTCTATGTTTCCAGCCGTTTGCACCAAGCCGGACGGCACCGGCCCCTGCGCCCTCCCAGGCGCTTGCCCCCCTGTAGGACAAGCGCCCCGGGGCTACACTTGCGCGCTTCTTGTCTAAGGCCCCACCATGCTCACGCTCTATTACGGTGCCAACACGTGCGCACGCGCTTCCCACATCGCTCTGGCCGAAAGCGGCGCAGCGTATGGACTGGTCAAGCTCAACTTCCTGGAAGGCGAACAACGCAAGCCGGCCTACCTGGCCGTGAACCCCAAGGCGCGCGTGCCGGCGCTCGTCACGCCGCAGGGCACGCTGACCGAGACGCCCGCGATCCTGGCGTTCATCGCACAGAGCTTCCCGGCAGCGCATCTGGCGCCGTTGGACGACCCCTTCGCCTTCGCGCAACTGCAGGCCTTCAACAGCTACCTGTGCGCCACGGTCCATGTGGCCCATGCCCACCGCTTCCGGGGCGCGCGCTGGTCGGACGACCCGGCCGCGCAGAAGTCCATGCAGCTGAAAGTGGCGAGCAACATGCGCGAGTGTTTCGAGTTGATCGAAGCGCACATGTTCAAGGGGCCCTGGGTGCTGGGCGAGACCTATTCGGTGGCCGACGCCTACCTCTACACGATCGCGAGCTGGCTGCCCGGCGATGGCGTGGACTTGGCCGGGCTGCCCGCCACCCACGCGCACCACCAGCGCATGGAACAGCGCCCGGCCGTCCAAAAGGCGCTGGCGGAAGAGGCCGGCGCGGCCTAGCCGCCTGCGCGCTTGACCGTGTATCCCTGCTTGCGCAGGGCATCCATCACCAATGTGCAGTGGTCGCCCTGCACCTCGATCTGCCCGTCCTTCACCGTACCGCCCGAGCCACAGGCGGCCTTGAGCTGCTTGCCCAGCGCCAGCAGCGCCTGCGCATCGACGGGCACGCCCTTGACCACCGTGACGCCCTTGCCCTTGCGACCCTTGGTGTCCAGCGACACGCGGACGATGCCATCGGTCTTGGGTGGGGCCGCCTGCCGGCAGGTGCATTGCGCGATGGGCTGGCGGCAGTCCGGGCACATGCGACCGGCTTCGGTCGAATAGACCAGGCCGCCGCGGCCGGCGGCCGGCTTCACAGCGCCCGGCCGAGCCGCGCGATGCCTTCCTCGATCTTGGCGAGGTCGGCCGTGGCAAAGCTCAGGCGCAGGGTGGAACGGTCGGGCTCTGCGGCGTAGAACGGCGCGCCGGGCACGAAGGCCACCAGTTGCTCGATGGCACGCTGCGCGAACTCGGCCGCGTCGCGCCCGCCGTTCAGCCGGGCCCAGAAGAACATGCCGCCTTGCGGCGGGTTGAAACCGATGGCATCGCCCAGCTCGCGCTGAAGGCTCTCGGCCATCACGCGGGCGCGCTCGGCGTAGACCTTGCGCACCGCCGCCAGCGCGCCGTCCAGTCGGTTCAGCGTCAAATAGTGCGCGGCCGTGGCCTGCGTCAGATTGGAGGTATGTGCATCGCTGAACTGCTTGCACATGGTGGCATTGGCCAACAGCGCCGGCGGCGCGATGAGCCAGCCCACGCGCAGGCCGGGCGAGAGGATCTTGCTCATGGAGCCGCAGTGCGCCAGCCAGTCGCGGCTGCCCGGCACCTCGCCGGAGAGCGCCAGCATCGACGGCGGCGGCGGCTTGCCGAAGTACAGCTCGCAATAGGGGTCGTCCTCGACGATGAGCGTCCGGGTGCGCGCGGCGATCTCAAGGATGCGCTTGCGCCGCTCCAGGCTCAGCGTGGCGCCGCTGGGGTTGCCGAAGGTGGGGATCAGGTAGACCAGCTTGGGCTTGTGTTCCTCGATCAGCCGCTCCAGCACGTCGACCTGCACGCCATCGGCATCGATGGGCGCGCCGATCAGGTCGGCGCCATAGAGCCGGAAGCACTGGATCGTGGCCAGGAAGGTCGGCGCCTCGACGATGACCTTGTCGCCCGGCGAGATCATGGTTTTTCCGATCAGGTCCAGCGCCTGCTGGCTACCGGTGGTGACGATCAGGCCCTCGGGGGCGACCTTCACACCCTTGTTCGCCATGAAGCCGCTGAGCTGCTCACGCAGCGGGCCGTAGCCTTCCGTCGCGCCGTACTGCAGCACCGGGCCCGGCGTGTCCTTGAGCACGGCGGCGGCGGCCTGGGCAATGCCCTCGGCATCGAACAAGGCGGGGTCGGGAAAGCCGCCCGCGAAGCTGATGATGCCGGGCTTGCCCAGCAACTTGAACAGTTCGCGGATGGCAGAGGTCTCCACGTTCTTCAGACGGTCGGCAAATTGCACGCTGCTTCTCCTTGTTGTCGTGGTCAGAACCCTGCGGCCAGGCCGTCGCGGCGCGCGTCGCTGGCGGCCACGTAGCCCTCGACCTTGGGGTCGCCCGCGCGCCAGATGAACTGGCCGGCGCCGAAGTCCTGGTAGGAATCGTTGATCACGTCCAGCTGGTGGCCGCGCGCGGCCAGGCCCTGGATCGCGGCCGGGTTCATGGCCGCCTCGACGTTGAGCTCCAGCCCGGCATTGAAGCGCCAGCGCGGCGCGTCGCAGGCAGCCTGCGGGTTCTGGCCGTAGTCCAGCATGCGCACCAGCGTCTGCATGTGGCCCTGGGGCTGCATGTTGCCGCCCATCACGCCGAAGCTCATGACCGGCTGGCCGTCTTTGGTGAGGAAGGCCGGGATAATGGTGTGGAACGGCCGCTTGCCGGGCGCGACCTGGTTAGGACCGGCCTGCAGGCTGAAGCCATGGCCGCGGTTCTGCAGGCTGACGCCGAACGTGGGCTCGACCACGCCCGAGCCGAAGCCCATGTAGTTGCTCTGGATGAAGCTGACCATCATGCCGTTCTCGTCCGCCGCGGTCAGGTAGATGGTGCCACCCTTGACCGGGTTGCCGGCCGCGAAGTTCTGCGCGCGCTTCATGTCGATCAAGCGCGCGCGCGAGGCCAGGTAGGCATCGTCCAGCATCTGCGCGGGCGTCACTTCCATCGTGCGGCCATCGGCCACGTAGCGGTAGACGTCGGCGAAGGCGAGCTTCATGGCTTCGATCTGCACATGCTGCGAATCGACGCCATCCACGGCCATGCCGGCGATGTCGAACTTCTCCAGGATGCCGAGCGCGATGAGCGCGGCGATGCCCTGCCCGTTCGGCGGAATCTCGTGCAGCGTGTAGCCGCGGTAGTCGCGCGCAATGGGTGTGACCCACTCGGGCTGGTAGCCGGCGAAGTCGCCCGCCGTCAGGCTCCCGCCGTGGGCCGCCGAATACTTTTCGATCGCGGCCGCAATCTCGCCGCCGTAGAAGGCGGTGCCCTTGGTCTCGGCGATGGCCCGCAATGCACGTGCCGCAGCCTTGAACTGGAACAGCTCGCCCACCCGCGGGGCGCGGCCCCAGGGCAGGAAGCCTTCGCTGAAGCCGGGCTGCACGCGCAGCTCTTCGGTAGCGGCCTCCCACTTCTGCTGCACCACCACGGGCATCAGGTAGCCGCGCTCGGCGATCTCGATGGCCGGCTGCAGCAGGTCGGCGAACGGCAGCTTGCCGAAGCGCGTGGACAGGGCCGTCCAGGCGCTGACGGCGCCCGGCACGGTGACGGAATCGATGCCGCGCTTGGGCGGCGTGGTGGCGTCAGCGCCGTACTTCTTGCGGAAGTACCCGGGCGTCCAGCTCGCAGGTGCCGTGCCCGAGGCATTCAGGCCGTGCAGTTCCTTGCCGTCCCACAAGATGCAGAAGGCATCGCTGCCCAGGCCGTTGCTGACCGGCTCGACGATGGTCATGGCCGCGGCCGCGGCAATGGCGGCATCGACAGCATTGCCGCCCTGCTGCAGCATGCGCAGGCCGGCCTGTGCGGCCAGCGGATGGGAGGTGCTGCAGACGTTGCGCGCGAACACGGGCGTGCGCACGGAGGTGTAGGGATTGGCGTAGTCAAAGTGCATGGGAGGTCCAGTTCGGATGAAGGCGCGTCAGTTCAGCGTGATCTTGCGTTCGACCACGACAGCTTTCCATTTGGCGAGGTCGGCCGCGACCATCGCGGCGAACTGGCCGGGCGTGCCGCCTTCGGGCTCGATGCCCAGGCGCGCCAGTCGCTCGCGTGCATCCGCATCGGCCAGGGCCTTGTTGGCAGCGGTATTGATCCGGGCCACCAGGGCGGGCGGCAGCGCCCGGGGGCCGTACAGGCCGAACCAGGTGCTGGACTCGAAGCCCGGCAGCGTCTCGGCGATCGCGGGCAGCTCGGGCGCCATCGGCGTGCGCCGCAGCGAGGTGACGCCGAGCGCGCGCAAGCGGCCTTCGCGCACATGCGGCAGGCCGGTCGGGAGCGAATCGAACAGCACGTCGAGCTGGCCCGCGGCCAGGTCGGGAATGGCCAGGGCCGTGCCCTTGTACGGAATGTGCACGAGGAACAGGCCGGCCTGCGCCTTGAACAGCTCGGCCGTCAGGTGGACGATGGTGCCGTTTCCGCTGGACGCATAGTTGAGTTTGCCCGGCTGCTGGCGCGACAGCGCGATCCATTCCTTGACAGTCCTGGCCGGCGAGCTGTTGGGCACCAGCATGATGCTGGGCGCATTGCCGACATGGGCGATCGGCGTGAAATCGCGCACCGTGTCATAGGGCAGGCGCGGGTTCAGGACCGGGCCGACGGAGTGCGTGCTGGTGGTCGCCAGCAGCAGCGTGTAGCCGTCCGCCGCAGCCTTGGCGACCTGGTCGGAACCGATCGCGCCGCCAGCGCCCGGTTTGTTGTCGACGATCACCGTCTGGCCCAGCTGCTCGCCCAGTTTGGTGGACAGGATGCGGGCGAACAGGTCGGTGGCGCCGCCGGCGGGGAACGGCACGACCAGGCGGATCGGCTTGGTGGGATAGGCCGCATCGGTTTGGGACCAAGCCGGTGCGCAGCACAGCGAGGCGGCCGCCAGCAACAGGGAGAACAGGGGTTTCATGGGTCGCGGCATCGGCACCGGTCCGCGCCGCGTGGCGGACCTCCAGTCCCGATGCGTCGGCGATTGTAGGACGCCGGTTTTCGTAGACTCCCCGCGATGGACGCCTCCGACATCGACTGCTTCTTCGCCACGCTGCAGGCCGCCAATCCGCAACCCGTCACCGAGCTGGAATACACCAGCGTGTTCGAACTGCTGGCGGCCGTGCTGCTGTCGGCCCAGGCCACGGATGTGGGCGTGAACAAGGCCACGCGCCGGCTGTACCCCGTGGCCAACACGCCAGCAAAGATCCTGGCGTTGGGCCTGGAAGGGCTGGAAAGCTACGTCCGCACCATCGGCCTGTACCGCAGCAAGGCCCGGCACCTGATGGCCACTTGCCAGATCCTCGTGGAGCAGCACGGCGGCCAGGTGCCGCGCACGCGCGAGGCCTTGCAGGCCCTGCCCGGCGTGGGACGCAAGACCGCCAACGTGGTGCTGAACGTGGCCTTCGGCGAGCCCACCATGGCGGTGGACACGCACATCTTCCGCGTGGCCAACCGCACGGGCCTGGCGCCGGGCAAGACGCCCGAGAAGGTGGAACAGGGATTGCTCGAACGTGTGCCGGCGCGCTATCTCGTGGATGCGCACCATTGGCTGATCCTGCACGGCCGCTATGTCTGCCAGGCGCGCAAGCCGCAGTGCTGGCGCTGCGCCGTGGCGCGCTGGTGCGACTACACGCCCAAGACCACGGCGCCCTGATCCAGGCCGCCGTCGGACAGCCAGCTGGCCAGGGCGTCGGCGGGCATCGGCCGGCCGTACAGGTAGCCCTGCACGATGGAGCTGCCGCGCTCGGCCAGCAGCTGCGCCTGCTCGACGGTCTCCACGCCCTCGGCCACCACCGTCAGCTTCAGGCTGTCGCCGATGCGCAAGATGGTGTTGGTCAGCGTGCGCGCGGTGGCGCTCTCGGTCAGGTCGCGCACGAAGCTTTGGTCCAGCTTGAGCTCGTGGATGGGCAGCCGGTGCAGGTAGGACAGGCTGGAATAGCCCGTTCCGAAATCGTCCAGCGACAGGTGCACCCCCATCTGGCGCAGCGCATGCAGCGTGGCCAGCACGTCGGGCGTGGCGTCCAGCAGCATGCTTTCGGTCATCTCCAGCGTCAGATCGGCGGCGGTCAAACCGTTGGATGCCAGCAGGCCGCCCACGCGGGCCACCAGGCCCTCGTCCTGGAAGCTGTGCGTGGACATGTTGACTGCGACCCGCGCGACATGCAGGCCGGCGCGGCGCCACTGGCCCATCTGCCGGCAGGCCTCGGACAGCGCCCAGCGGCCCAGGTCGACCACCATGCCGGCCTCCTCGGCCAGCGGGATGAAGCGGGCCGGTGGCACCTCGCCCAACTCCGGGTGGATCCAGCGCGCCAGCGCCTCCACGCCGTACAAGGTGCCGGAGCGGCGGTCGATCTGCGGCTGGTAGTGCAGGCGCAACCCGCCGTCGCGCAGGCCGTGGCGCAGTGCGGCCTCCAGCGCGACGCGCTCGCGCGTGCGTTGCTGCATTTCCTCGTTGAAGAAGCGCGCGCCACCGCGCGTGGTGCCGGACTTGGCCTGCACCCTGGCCATGTCGGCATGGTGCAGCAGGGTGTCGATGTCGGTACCGTCGTCCGGGAACATGGCCACGCCAATGCTGGCCGCAGGCTGCAGCGTCACGTTTTCCAGGGTGAGCGGCGCGGAAAGGGCCAGCAGCAAACGCTCGGCCGCCGTGGCCGCCTGCTGGACCGAGCAGGCCGGCAGGATCACCGCGAATTCGTCGCCGCCGAGCCGGCCGGTCAGGTCGATGCTGCGTACACAGCGCATCAGCCGCCCGGCGATCTCGCGCAGCATCGCGTCGCCGGCCGTGTGGCCCTGGGTTTCGTTGACGAGCTTGAAACGGTCCAGGTCGATGCACAGCACCGCCATCGGCGTGCCCGACTGCGACTGCTCGGCCAGCACCAGGATGGCGCGGTGCTTCAGCGCGATCCGGTTGGCCAGGCCGGTCAGCATGTCGAACGAGGACAGCTGCTCCAGCCGCAGGCGCGCGCGCTCGCGCTCCAGCTCCAGCGCGCACAGTCGCACACAGATCTCGGCCAGCCGCAGGTGGAACGGGCTGGGGCTGCGCCGCTCGCGGAAGTACATGGCGAAGGAGCCGATCACCTTGCCGTCGCTGGCGCAGATCGGGCAGGACCAGCAGGCCCTCAGGCCGGACGGCAGCACCAGGTGGCGGTGCTGGTCCCACAGGGCATCGCTGGCGATGTCGGTGACCTCGACCGGCTCGCCGCGCCAGGCCGCGCAGCCGCAGGAGCCGGCTTCCGGCCCGATCGGCTCACCTTCCAGCGCTTCGCCCAGGGAGACCGGCAAGCTGGGGCCGGCCAGCGGATGGACCAGGCCGTGCTCGTCCACGGCCAGCACCGAGCACAGCATCTCCGGCGCGATGCGCTCGACTTCTTCGCAGACCAGGTTCATGAGCTCGGCCACCGGCAGCTCGCGCACCATGGCGTCGAGCGCGCGGTGTTGCAGCACCTCGTGCATCTTGGTCAGCGTGATGTCCGACAGCACGCCGACCAAGTGCTCGGCCTTGCCAGCCGCGTTGCACACCGCGTTGGCGACGATGGACGTCCACAGCGGCTGGCCGCTGCGTGTGTAGAGCAGCAATTCGAGACGGAAGCTGGAAAGATGCGCCGGGTCGAGCACCGCATCGAGCGCCTGGCGGTCGGTGGACGGGCCGGCCAGCATGTCGACCGCGCGCTGGCCGCTCAGGTCGTCGAGCGTGTAGCCGAACAGGCGCGTGAAACCGGGATTGACATAGAGCACGCGGACATCCGGTCCGCAGACGACAACGGCGTTGTCGGTTTGCTCGACAACCAACGAAGCCAAGGCTTGCGTGCGGTCATCGTCTTGCATCGCCGCAGTTTATCAGCGCCCCTGGCCGCCGTCCGACACGCCAGCGCCCTCGAAACTGGCCATCTCGCGCAATAAAAGGCTGGCCGACTGCAGCAGCGGCCAGGCCAGCGCAGCGCCCGAACCCTCGCCCAGGCGCAGGCCCAGGTCCAGCAGCGGGCGCGCACGCAGGTGGGCCAGCGCCACGCCGTGGCCACGCTCGCCGGAGACATGCGAGAACACACAGTACCCCCGCACGGCCGGTGCCAGCGCCTGCGCCACCAGCACGGCGGCGGTGGTGATGAAGCCGTCCACCAGCACCACGCGGCGCTCGCGCGCGGCCTGCAGCACCATGCCGACCAGGGTCGCGATCTCCAGGCCGCCGAAAGCGGCGAGCGCCTGCAACGGCGTCTGGGCGTCGGCATGGCGCACGCACACGGCCTGCAGCACACGCAGCTTGTGCGCCAGCGCCTCGCCCGCGACGCCGGTGCCCGCGCCCGTGCAGTCGGCGATGTCCGCCCCTGTCAGCCGGGCCGTCAGCAAGGCCGCGGCCGAGCTGTTGGCAATGCCCATCTCGCCCAGCAGCACCACATTGCCCGGAAGCGCACGCACCAGCTCCATGCCCTGGACGATGGCGGCCTCGCACTGCGCGAGCCGCATGGCCGGGCCGCGCGCCGCATCGGCCGTGCCGCGTGAAGTCTTGCGCACCTGCAGGCCGGGCCGCGCCTGGCCCGCGGTCGCAGCCAGGAAATCATGGTCCACGCCGCAATCGACCACCGTCAGCGCGATGCCGTGCTGGCGTGCCAGCACGCTGACGGCGGCGCCCCCGGCCAGAAAGTTTTCCACCATCTGCCAGGTCACCTCTGGCGGATAGGCCGACACGCCCTGCTGCGCCAGCCCGTGGTCGGCTGCGCAGACCACCAGTTGCGGCGCCTGCAGCACCGGCGCGTCGGTATCCAGGACCAAGCCCAGTTGCAGCGCGAGCTGCTCGATGCGGCCGAGCGAGCCCTGCGGCTTGGTCTTGCCGTCCAGCAGGCGCTGCAGCTGGGCGCCGCGCGCGGCGTCGCCGACCTCCGCAATGGCAGGCAGGCGCAGGGTGGAAAGGCGGTCAGGTGCGTTCACCCTATGCATTGTCGCGGCAAGCCCCTGGCCGCCCTGGCGAGGCGCCGGAGCCTGCCCTACGGACAGGTTGCGCACTTTGCTTATAACCAGCCACGCATAGCGCCAAAACAAATATGTAGTTTGGTTCTAAGGCCACCCTCGTTAGAGTACGCGGGTTTTCACCGATTCTTCGGCCCGTGCCGCCCGCCCGCCGGGCCGGCAGCCTCCAGAACCACGATGTACCAATACACAGATTTCGACCACGAATTCGTCAAACTTCGCGCCGCCCAGTACCGCGACCAGCTCGAGCGCTGGCAGCGCGGTGAGCTGGCCGAGGACGAATTCCGGCCGCTGCGGCTGCAAAACGGCTGGTATGTCCAGCGTTTCGCGCCCATGCTGCGTGTCGCCGTGCCCTATGGCGAACTGAATTCGGCTCAGCTGCGCGTATTGGCCAAGATCGCCCGCGACTACGACAACAAGCCCGACCACGACCTGTCGGCCGCCAATGCCGGCCTGTCGGACCTGACCAGCCTGCCCGACCATGTGGCGCACTTCACCACGCGCCAGAACGTGCAGTTCAACTGGATTCCGCTGGAAAAAAGCGCCGACGTAATGGACCTGTTGGCCAGCGTGCACATGCACGGCATCCAGACCAGCGGCAACTGCATCCGCAACATCACCAGCGACGAGCGCGCCGGCATCGCCGTGGACGAGATCGTCGACCCGCGCCCGTTCGCCGAGATCCTGCGCCACTGGAGCACGCTGCACCCCGAGTTCGCGTTCCTGCCGCGCAAGTTCAAGATCGCCATCACCGGCGCCACCGACGACCGCGCCGCCACGGCCTGGCACGACGTGGGCCTGCATGTGGTGCGCAACGAGGCCGGCGAGGTCGGTTTTCGCGTGATGGTCGGCGGCGGCATGGGCCGCACGCCGGTGGTGGGCACCGTGATCCGCGAGTTCCTGCCCTGGAACCAGATCATCAATTACCTGGAAGCCGTGGTCCGCGTCTACAACCGCTGGGGCCGGCGCGACAACATCTACAAGGCGCGCATCAAGATTCTCGTGAAGGCCGAGGGCCAGCGCTACATCGACGAGGTGGAAGAGGAATACGCCGAGATCCTCGCCAACGACGGCGCGGCCCACACCATCAGCCAGGCCGAGCTGGACCGCGTGTCGGCCAATTTCGTGGCGCCTGCCACGCTGAACTGCGACAAGAGCGACGCGGAACGCAAGATCGCCAATGTGCTGCGCGCGGCTGCCGAGGACGACATCGAGTTCTCGCGCTGGCTGCAGCAGAACGTGGCACCCCACAAGAACCCCGACCTGCGCATCGTCACCCTGTCGTTCAAGCGCCTGGGCTTCGCGCCCGGCGACGCGACGGCTGACCAGCTGGACCGCGCCGCCGAACTGGCCGAGCAGTTCAGCGGCGGCGAAACCCGCGTCACGCATGACCAGAACCTGGTCCTGCCCTGGGTGCGCTGCGACGCGCTGCCCGAGCTGTGGAAGGCCGCGCGCAAGCTGGGCCTGGCCAAGCCCAACATCCGGCTGCTGACGGACATGATCGTCTGCCCCGGCGGCGATTTCTGCGCGCTGGCCAACGCCCGCTCGCTGCCGATCGCGCAGGCCATCACCGCGCGCTACCAGGACATGGACGAGCTGCACGACCTGGGCGAGATCGACCTGCACATGAGCGGCTGCATCAACAGCTGCGGCCACCACCACAGCGGCCACATCGGCATCCTGGGCGTCGACAAGGATGGGCAGGAGTGGTACCAGGTCACGCTGGCAGGCTCCGACGGCTCCAACCTGTCGGGCCAGGCCGTAGCTGGCAAGGTCGTCGGCCCCTCGTTCGCCGCGGCCGAAGTGCCGGAGGTGATCGAAGCCCTGCTGGACACCTACCGTCGCGAGCGCGAAGCCGGCGAGACCTTCATCAACACGCTGCGCCGCGTGGGCCACGACCCGTTCAAGCTCGCCGCCAACGCCGCGCGCGTCAGCACGGCCCGCGCCCCCAAGGGCGAAGCCCAGGCCGCCTGAGCGCAGAGAGACCACGATGCAGATCCTGAAATTCGAAGACCACCAGGCCCCCGCCGAGGGCGACGCCAGCACGCTGGTGCTGGACAACACCATCGACCCGCGCGACGTGCAGCTCGAAGGAGTGCAGCGCATCGACCTGAACTTTCCCAAGTTCACCGATGGCCGCGCCTACAGCCAGGCCTATTTGCTGCGCCGCCGTCTGGGCTACCAGGGCGAGATCCGTGCCACGGGCGACGTGCTGATCGACCAGCTGGTGCAGATGGCGCGCTCGGGCTTCACGGTCGCCGTACTGCGCCAGGGCCTGGGCCCGGAGGCCGCACAGCGCCAGTTCGACCGCTTCCACGGCTTCTACCAGGGCGATGCCGTGCACGCCGAGCCGCATTTCGCCGAGGCCGAGGCCGAGGTCGAGCGCCGGGTCGCCGCCTGAGCGCTGGAGAAACCTACCATGTCCCAGATCGACCTCGCCCGCATCAACACAGAACTCGGCCGCAACGCGCCCGCGCTGGTGGATTGGGCGCTCGGCCTGCACCAGCCGGCCATCCTGACCACCAACTTCCGACCGTTCGAGGCGGTCATCCTGCACCTGGTCACGCAGGCGAAGCCGGATGTGCCGGTGGTCTGGATGGACAACGGCTACAACACCGAGGCCACCTACCGCTTCGTCGACGAAGTCACCGAGCGCCTGAAGCTGAACCTGCACGTGTACCTGCCGCGCCGCTCGCGCGCGCACCGCGAAGCCGTGGAAGGCGCTACGCCGACGCTGGACGACCCGCGGCACCAAGCCTTCACCGAGGAAGTGAAGCTGGAGCCCTTCACCCGCGCGCTGCGCGAGATGGCGCCCAAGGTCTGGTTCACCGCCTTGCGCGCGACCGACACCGCCGTGCGTGCCCAGATGGAGCCGGTGAGCCTCAACCCCGACGGGCTGATCAAGGTCGCGCCCTTGCTGCACTGGTCGTCCAAGGAACTGCACGACTACTGCAAGGCCCACGACCTGCCCAACAACTTCGACTATGTGGATCCGACCAAGGGTGAAGACAACCGCGAATGCGGCCTGCACCTGAGCCACTGAAGCCCATCTGCACCGATCAGGCCCCTCCCGGCTCACCGAAACACAGACCCCACCATGAACGCGCGCACCCAATTCGAAGAACACACCGACATGCTGCAACCGCCTGTCGCCCACGCCCCACTGGCCAACGCCCAACTGGACGCGCTGGAAGAAGAAGCCATCTTCATCCTGCGCGAAGTGGCCGCCGCCTTCGAGCGCCCCACGCTGCTGTTCTCGGGCGGCAAGGACTCGCTGGTCCTGCTCAAGTGCGCCGAGAAGGCTTTCGGCGCCGGCCGCATCCCCTACCCGCTGCTGATGATCGACACGGGCCACAACTTCCATGAAGTGACCGACTTCCGTGACCTGCGCGCCAAGGAACTGGGCGCCGAACTGATCGTGCGCAGCGTGGAAGATTCCATGGCCCGCGGCACCGTGCGCCTGGCCCACCCGGGCGAGTCGCGCAACGTGCACCAGTCGGTCACGCTGCTGGAGGCCATCGAGGAATTCCGCTTCGACGCGCTGATCGGCGGCGCCCGCCGCGACGAAGAGAAGGCCCGCGCCAAGGAGCGCATCTTCTCGCACCGCGACAGCTTCGGCCAATGGCAACCCAAGGCCCAGCGGCCCGAGCTGTGGACACTGTTCAACACCCGGCTGCAGCCCGGCGAGCACTTCCGCGTGTTCCCGATTTCCAACTGGACCGAGCAGGACGTGTGGCAGTACATCGCCCGCGAGAACATCGCCCTGCCCTCGCTGTACTACAGCCACGAGCGCACCGTGGTCGAGCGCCGCGGCCTGCTGGTGCCCGTCACCGAACTCACGCCGCTCAAGGAAGGCGAGACCGCCGAGCGCCGCCAGGTGCGCTTTCGCACCGTGGGCGACATCACCTGCACCTGCCCGGTCGAGAGCCTGGCCAGCACGCCGGACGAGATCGTGGTGGAGACGCTGCTGTCCGACGTGAGCGAGCGCGGCGCGACGCGCATGGACGACAAGACCTCCGAGGCTTCGATGGAGAAGCGCAAGAAAGATGGGTATTTCTGATGACCGCCATGCTTGTTGAGCACCCCGCCGTGACCGAGGCCTCCAACGATGCGGCACCCGCCGCCGCCCTGAAATTCATCACCTGCGGCTCGGTCGACGACGGCAAGAGCACGCTGATCGGCCGCCTGCTGGTGGACAGCAAGGCCGTGCTGTCGGACCAGCTCGCTGGCGTGCAGCGCCAGGGCCAGGACGGCCGCGTGACCGACCTTGCGCTGCTGACCGACGGCCTGTCGGCCGAGCGCGAGCAAGGCATCACGATCGACGTGGCCTACCGCTATTTCTCGACCACCCGGCGCAAGTTCATCATCGGCGACACGCCGGGCCACGAGCAGTACACGCGCAACATGGTCACGGCCGCATCCAGCGCCGACTGCGCCGTGCTGCTGGTCGACGCGACCAAGCTGGCCTGGCAGGACGCCAGCTTCCCGCTGCTGGAGCAGACGCGTCGCCATGCCCTGCTGGTGCAGCTGCTGCGCGTGCCGGCCATCGTGTTCGCCGTCAACAAGCTGGACGCGGTGACCGACCCCGAGCAGGCGTTCACGCGCATCTCGGCGGCCCTCACGGCTTTCGCCGCCGAGGCCGGCATCGCCGTCGAAGCCATCGTGCCGGTGTCGGCGCTCAAGGGCTGGAACGTGGTCGACGCGGCGCCCGAGGCGCACTGGTGCGGCTACCACGGCGCCACCCTGCTGCGCATCCTGGAGGGCCTGTCCAATACGCCGGCCGAGACCGCGCTGCCGCTGGCGTTCCCGGTGCAGTGGGTCGAGAAGTTCTCGTCCTCGTCCGACACCTCGCAGGGCAGGCGCGTGTTCTGGGGCCGCGTGGCCACGGGCAAGGCCGAAGCCGGCCAGCGCGTGCGCGTGATGCCCAGCGGCAAGAGCGCCAGCATCGCCCGCGTGCTGACCCATGTGCGCGACGAAAAGGCCGTGGCCGCGGGCCACAGCGCCGGCATCGTGCTGGACCGCGAGGTCGATGTGTCGCGCGGCGACTGGCTGCTGGCCGAGACCGACGAGGGCGCGGCCCTGCCCGTCTCGCGCGAGCTGAACGCCACCGTCGCCTGGATGGACGACGAGCCGCTCGTGCCTGGCCGCGCCTACTGGGCGCTGCACGGCCACCGCTGGGTCAAGGCCAAGGTGCGCCGCATCGTGCACCGGCTCGACATCCACACGCTGGCCGAGGAAGACGCAACCCAACTGGAGGCCAACGCCATCGGCCAGGTCGAGCTGCTGCTGCAGGACGCCGTTGCCACGTTGCCCTACCAGCAATCGCGCACGCTGGGCGCGCTGGTGCTGGTGGACCAGGCCTCGCACAAGACGGCGGCAGCCGTGCTGGTGCGCTGATCCGCGCCACATCCATGACCGCCGCGAGGCCGCGCCAGGCCCTGCGGCGGAAATTTCCCTAGAATCGCGGGTTTTCCCCAGCGGCCCACCCGCCCGCACCCCGACCACCATGACCCACGTCGTCTCCGAAAACTGTATCCGCTGCAAATACACCGACTGCGTCGACGTGTGTCCCGTGGACTGCTTCCGCGAAGGCCCGAACATGCTGGTGATCGACCCGGACGAATGCATCGACTGCGCAGTCTGCATTCCCGAGTGCCCGGTCAACGCCATCTTTGCCGAGGAAGACCTGCCGGCGGACCAGCTCGCCTTCATCAAGCTCAACGCCGAACTCGCGCTGGCCGATGGCTGGAAGAGCATCACCAAGCGCAAGGCTGCGCTGCCCGATGCCGACGACTGGAAGGACAAGACGGGCAAGCTGTCCGAACTCGTCCGCTGAGCCCCGCACGGCCGTGATCGAAACCGATGCGCTGATCATCGGTGCCGGCCCGGCCGGGCTGTTCCAGGCCTTCCAGCTCGGCCTGCAGGAAGCTCACAGCCACATCGTGGACGTGCTGCCCTACGTGGGCGGCCAGTGCGCGGCGCTCTACGCCGACAAGCCCATCTACGACATTCCCGGGGTGCCGGTGTGCACGGGGCGCGAGCTGGTTGCGTCGTTGCAGCGACAGGTCGCGCCGTTCGCCCCGGTTTTCCACCTGGGCCAGGAGATCGCCACGCTGGCCACCGAGGCAGACGGCCGCCTGCGGCTCACGACCAGCGCCGGTACAGCGTTCCTGACACGCACTGTCTTCATCGCCGCCGGGATCGGCGCGTTCCAGCCGCGGCGCCTGCGGATTCCCGGCATCGAAACGTTCGAGGGCGGGCAACTGCACTACCACCTGCCGGACGATGCGCCGGTTACCGGCCTGCACCTGGCGATCGCCGGCGGCGGCGAGGAAGCCGTGGCCTCGGCGCTGCACTTCGCCCAGGCCGAACCGCCACCGGCCAGCATCACGCTTGTGCACCGGCGCGACGGCTTCGAGGCCGACGCCGCCCAGCTCGCCGCGCTGCAGCAACTGCGCGACGCCGGCCGCGTCCAGGTCGCGATCGGCCAGCCCACGGGCTTCGAGCTGGCCGGTGACGGCCGGCTTGCGCAACTCGTCCTCAGCCACGCCGAAGGCGCCGACACCAGGCTGGCGCTGGACCTGCTGCTCGTGCGCCAGGGCCTGTCACCCCGCCTGGGCGCCATCGCCGACTGGGGCCTGGCGCTGGAGCGCAAGCAGCTCGTCGTCGACCCCGCCACTTGCGCCACCGCCATGCCCGGCATCTACGCGGTCGGCGACATCAACCACTACCCCGGCAAGAAGAAGCTGATCCTGTGCGCCTTCCACGAGGCCACGCTGGCCGCCTACGACGCGGCCGAGCGGCTGCAGGCCGGGCGCAAGGTGGTGGTGGAGTACACGACCACGTCCACGCGGCTGCATCGCCTGCTGGGCGTCTGAGCCTTTCGGCCGCGCGGGCGATCCAAACCCCGCCTTCCTGCGTACGACCGGCAACGGCCGCCATCCCGGCGTGCCTCTTGCCTGGATACCCGCATGTCCCGCAACCCCAGCCTGTCCACGGCCACTGCCCTGCATTGGGCCGAACAGGGCCGCCTGCCCGACCGCGTTCTGCGGGTCGGCATCCGCCACTTGCTGCGCCAGCGGCTTGCCGAACTGGACAGTGGCGATGCCGAAGCCTGCGCCTCGCTGACACGCGCGTTCCTGGCCCACATGCGCGCAGCGGATGTGGCGCCGCTGGCCGAGAAAGCCAACGAGCAGCACTACGAGGTGCCGGCCGCGTTCTTCGCGCAGGTGCTGGGGCCGCACCGCAAATACAGCAGCTGCCACTGGGCGCCCGGCGTGCAGACGCTGCAAGAGGCCGAAGCCGCCGCGCTGACCGCCACCTGCAGCCGCGCCCAACTGCAGGACGGCCAGCGCGTGCTGGAACTGGGCTGCGGCTGGGGCTCGCTGTCGCTGTGGATGGCCGAGCACTACCCGGGCAGCTGGATCACGGCGCTGTCCAACTCGCAGTCGCAGCGCGCCTGGATCGAGGCCGAAGCCGCGCGGCGCGGGCTGGCCAACCTGCGCGTGCTGACGCGCGACATGAACGACTTCGACACCGAAGAGCAGTTCGACCGCGTGGTCTCGGTCGAGATGTTCGAGCACCTGCGCAACTGGCCGCGCGCCTTCGCCAAGGTGGCCCGCTGGCTGGAGCCGGGCGGGCGCTTCTTCATGCACGTGTTCGCGCACCGCGAGGCGCCTTACCCCTTCGAGGCGCGCGACGACAGCGACTGGATGAGCCGGTATTTCTTCTCCGGCGGCATGATGCCCAGCGACGACCTGGCCCTGTGGTGCCAGGACGATCTGCGCCTGTTGCAGCGCTGGCGCTGGGACGGCAAACACTACCAGCGCACGTCCGCCGCCTGGCTGGCCAACATGGACGCCAGCCGCGCCACGCTGATGCCCATCCTGGCCGCCACCTACGGCGAATACCAGGCCACCGTCTGGTGGAACCGCTGGCGGCTGTTCTTCCTGGCCGTGGAAGAGCTGTTCGGCTACGCGGGCGGCCAGCAGTGGTGGGTGAGCCACTACTTGTTTGAGCCGCGCGCGTGATGGCCAGCATCTGGCCTCAGGCCCCGGCGGCGCCGACCGGCGCAGGCGCCACCACCCGGCCGACGCGCGCCATGCAGCTGGCCAACGTCGTCATATCGCAAGCGGCCTGGTTCGCTGCCGTGCTGGGCGCAGCCGCGCAGCATCCCATGGCGGGCACGGCCTGCGTGGCAGCGGCAATCGCCTGGCATCTGGCGGTGTCGGCACGGCCCGCGCAGGAGGCGAAGCTGGTGCTGCTGACCGGGCTGGTCGGCGCCGTGGTCGAGACGCTGGTGGTGCTGCAGGGCAATGTGGCCTATCCGTCGGGCCAGCCGTTCTCCGACCTGCCGCCGTACTGGATGGTGGCGCTGTGGGCGCTGCTGGCGATCGCGCTGAATGTCACGCTGCGCTGGCTGCGCGGGCGCTGGTGGCTGGCCGCCGCAGTGGGCGCGGTGGCAGGGCCGATGGCCTTCAGCGCCGGCGTGCGGATGGGCGGCGCGCAGTTCCTGCACCCAGGCCTGGCCGTTGCCACGCTGGCGCTGGTCTGGGCCGTGGTGCTGCCGGTGCTGGTGCGGCTGTCGGCGCGCCTGGACGGCGTGACGGAACCGGAGGCCATCCATGCCTGACGCCGGATCACCTTTGCATGCGGCCCTGGCCGGCCTGGCGCTCACGGCCGGCCTGGCCGTGCTGACCTGGCTCGCCAGCCTGCTGCGCTCGGACGTGAGCCTGGTCGACCGCGTCTGGTCGGTGCTGATCGTCGGCGCGGGCTGGGCTTACCTGGTGCTGCTGCCCACGGCCGGTGCACGCGGGCTGGCCATGCTGCTGGTGGCCAGTGCGTGGGCCTTGCGGCTCAGCCTGTTCATCACCTGGCGCAACTGGGGCCACGGAGAAGAGCGGCGCTACCAGGAGATCCGCGCACGCAACGAGCCCGGTTTCGCATTCAAGAGCCTGTACCTGGTGTTCGCCCTGCAGGCCGTGCTGGCCTGGGTGGTGTCGGCGCCCTTCCTCGCGGGCGCGCAGGCCGGCAGCGCCTTGCATGTGCTCGATGCGATCGGCCTGGCGCTGGCCGTCTTCGGCCTGGGGTTCGAGGCCGTGGGCGACTGGCAGCTCGCGCGCTTCAAGGCCGACCCCGCGCACAAGGGCCAGGTCATGGACCGTGGCCTGTGGCGCTACACGCGGCACCCCAACTACTTCGGCGAGGCCTGCGTGTGGTGGGGCCTGTGGCTCGTGGCAGTGGCCGGCGCGGGCTGGGGCGGTGCCTGGACCATGGTCTCGCCGCTGCTGATGACCGTGCTGCTGCTCAAGGTCTCCGGCGTCAGCCTGACCGAAAAGGACATCACCGAACGCCGGCCAGCCTACCGCGCCTACATCGCGCGCACCAACGCCTTCATCCCCGGGCCGGTGCGCAAGGGCGCCTCGTGAGCAGCTTGCGCCTGTACGTGGGCGTAGTGGGCCTGTTGCTGGCCGTGCCTTGTTCGTTCGCGCAGGACCTGGACTTCAGCGTGTCGCTGGACGACAAGCCCATCGGCCAGCACCGCTTCCGCATCACCGGCCCCGCGGACGCCCGCAGCGTGACCAGCGAGGCGCAGTTCGACGTGAGGCTGCTGGGCCTGTCCGTCTACCGTTACCAGCACCGGGCCACCGAGCAATGGCGCGGCCACTGCCTGGCGGGCCTGACCGCCACCACCGACGACGACGGCGAGGCCGGCCGCGTGCAGGCCCAAGCGCGCGGCCAGGCACTGGAGGTGTCAACGGCCGCCGGCACCCAGGCACTGCCCGGCTGCGTGATGAGCTTTGCCTACTGGAGCCCGGCGATCCGCACGCAGACGCAGTTGCTCAACGCGCAGACCGGCCAGTACGAGCGCGTGCGCATCCAGGCCATGGGCAGCGGCCCCATCGACGTGCGCGGCCAATCGACGCCTGCCGAGCGCTGGCGCATCACCGGGCCGCAGCAGCCCATCGATGTCTGGACGCTGCCGAACGGCGACTGGGTGGGCCTGGATTCCGTCGTGCGCGGCGGGCGCGTCCTGCGCTACCGGCTGCGCTGATCAGCCCGCCTGGATCAGCCGCGCGAAGCCGCGTTCGCGGAACTGCTCCACCACGAAGTCCACGAACACCCGCGTGCGCGCCGGCAGCAGCTTCTTGGCCGGGTAATACAGCGAGACGGGCCCGGCGTCCATGGCCCAGCCCGGCAGCACACGCACCAGCGCACCGCTCTGCAGGCCCGGCACCGCGAACGGCATGGGCACCAGCGCCACGCCCAGGCCCATCAGCGCAGCCTGGCACATGGCCTCGGGGTCGTCGAACACCACGCGCGTGCGCAGCAGCGCCGGCGCCACCTCGCCAGCCTGGTGGCGCAGCGTGTACTGGTACAGGCGGTTGTTCTGGCTGGAGCGGCGCACGATGCCGTCCAGCGCCGCAAGGTCGGCCGGGTGGCGCGCGCGCGGCCGGCCCTTGAGGTAGGCAGGCGCGGCCACGGCCACGACCTGGATGCGCCCGAGCTCGCGCGCGACCATGCCGGCTTTCAGGTCCAACCCGCTGCCGATGCCGGCATCGAAGCCTTCGCCGATCAGGTCGGCCTGCCGGTTGTCGAAGCGCCAGTCCGGCACCACGGCCGGGTAGCGCCGCAGGAACTCGTCCAGCAGCGGCACCACGTAGGCCCGCCCGAAGGCCTGGCCCATGCTCACGCGCAGCGTGCCGGCGGGCTGCTTGTCTTCTTCCGCCGCATGGTCGATGGCGTCGGCCAGCGCCGCCAGCGGCCCGCCGATCTGCTGCAGCAAGCGCTCGCCGCCCTCGGTCAGCGTGAGCTTGCGCGTGCTGCGCTGGAACAGACGCACGCCCAGAGACGCCTCGAGCCGCGCCACTTTCTTGCTGACGGCCGCGGGCGTCAGCTCCAGCAGCCGGGCCGCGGCCGAGAAGCTGCCGACCTGCGCAGACTTCACGAAGCATTCGAGATGGCTCAGGGGTTGCATGGCGCAGATTCTCAACCCGCAGTTGAAATTGATCCAGCCCACTCATGGCTAGCGGCAACGCAATGGCAGGCGGACACTGCAGTGCTTCCTTCCCAACCATTCCGGAGCTTCCACCATGAACACCCCAACACCCCAGGCCGCCTTCGTCACCGGCGGCGCACGCGGCATCGGCGCGGCCATCGTGCGCCGCCTGGCGCGTGACGGCGCGGCCGTGGCCTTCACCTATGCCGGCTCGCGCGACGCCGCGCAGGCCCTGGCCGGCGAGATCGAAGCCGCTGGTGGCCGCGCGCTGGCGCTGCAGGCCGACAGTGCCGACGCCGTCGCGCTCACGGCCGCCATCGACCAGGCCGCCGCCAGCTTCGGCCGGCTCGACGTGCTGGTCAACAACGCCGGCGTGGCCGTGATGGGCCCGCTGGACACATTCAGCCTGGACGACTTCGACCGCACGCTGGCGGTCAACGTGCGCGCCGTGTTCGTGGCCGTGCAGGCGGCTGCGCGCCACATGGGCGACGGCGGGCGCATCGTGACCATCGGCAGCACGAACTCCGAGCGCATGCCCTGGGCCGGCGGCGGCGTCTACGCCATGAGCAAGTCCGCCATCGTGGGCCTCACGCGCGGCCTGGCACGCGACCTGGGCCCGCGCGGCATCACCATCAACAACGTGCAGCCCGGCCCCACCGCCACCGACATGAACCCGGCCGACGGCCCGATGGCGGCCGGCATGCACGGCCTGATGGCGCTGGAACGCCACGCGCACCCGGAGGAGATCGCCGGCATGGTGGCCTACCTGGTCGGGCCGGAGGCCGGCATGGTCACGGGCGCCAGCCTGCTGATCGACGGCGGCTTTGCGGCCTGATCGCCCACGCGACAGGGCACGCGGGTTTACCCATTCACCAACCACGCGAAAGATGGAAAGAATTTGCCACCAATCAACAACGAATGGGGACAAATTCATGACCATCTCGCGTCGCGCGCTGACCTTGTCGGCCCTGGGCAGCACCTTTCTGGCCGGATGCAGCAGCATGCCGGCGGTGCCGCGCCCCATGGTGTTGCCCGACCGGCTGGGCCGCATCGCCCCGGCGCTGAATGCCCAGGTGGGGATCGGCACCTTCCCGGGCGCGGTGTCGCTGGTGGCGCACGAGGGCAAGCTGGTGCACCACGAGGCGGTGGGCTTCCTGGACGCCGCCAAGACCCGGCCCATGCCGCGCGACGCGATCTTCCGGCTGGCCTCGATGACCAAGCCCATCACCTCGGTGGTGGCCATGATGCTGGTCGAGCAGGGCCAGATGAAGATCAACGACCCGGTCACGAACTGGCTGCCCGAGCTGAAGAACCTCAAGGTCGAGACGCCGCAGGGCGACGTGGCGCCCACGCGCATGATCACCGTGCAGGACCTGCTCATGCACACGGCCGGCTTCGTCTACGGCCCGGCCAGCCCCTCGGCGCGCATCGGCAAGATGTACGCCGACCTCAACATCGAGTCCCTGGAGACCGACATCACAGGCGACGAGATGCTCAAGCGCCTGGGGACCATCCCGCTGGCCTACCAGCCCGGCACCACCTGGTTCTATTCCATCGCCACCGACGTTCTGGGCCTGCTGCTGGAGCGCGTGACCAAGAAGCGGCTCGACGTGCTGTACCAGGAGATGCTGATCGGCCCGCTAAGCATGGTCGACACCGCCTGGTGGGTGCCGCAGCCCAAGCGCGCGCGCCTGGCCGAGACGCTGGACAGCGACGCGCAGAAGGCGTCCATGCTGCGCGCCTACCGCCACGACACGGACCCGGCCCCGCGCCAGTACCTCAAGGGCGGCGCCGGCCTGGTCGGCACGGGCGCGGACTACCTCAAGTTCGCGCAGATGGTGCTGAACGGTGGCACCGACGGCAAGACGCGCTACCTGTCGCGCAAGACGGTGGATTTCATGCTGTCCGACCACCTGGTCGGCAAGGCCGGCGTGCCCACCGCCACCACCGGCCCGGGCTACGGCTTCGGCCTGGGCTGGGGCGTGCGCCTGTACGACGGCGTGGGCTGGACGCCCGGCAGCGTGGGCGACGCGATGTGGGCCGGCGCCTGGGGCACCAGCTTCTGGATCGACCCGCGCGAGCAACTGGTGGGCGTGCTGATGGCGCAGTGCCCGTCGAACCGGATCCACACGCGGATGCTGTACAAGAACCTGGTGTACGGCGCGGTGTCGTGAGGGGCGACTTCAGCTCGAATGCCAGTTGAGCCACTGCAGTCCTGCGACGCGTGAGAACTCGCGCGCGTAGCGGGTCACCAGCGTGGCCTGATGGCGCAGGGCCGTCGCTGCGATCAGGGTGTCGTGCGGGCCGATGGGCGAGCCCGCCGCCTCCAGCGCAGCCCGGATGCTGGCCGCGTGCGCGGCGCATGCGCTGTCGAACGGCAGCATCTGCATCGGCCGCAGCAGTTGCGCCAAGGCCTCCAGCCGCGGAGCCGCTGCGTCTTGCGGCAGGCGCTGCAAGCCGTAGCGCAGTTCGTACTCCACGATGGCCGGCACGCCGAGGTCGGCAGGCGAGACGGCCTGCAAGCGCGGCACGACCTGCGGGTCGCCCCGAAAGTAGTAGCTGATCGTGTTGCTGTCGAGCACCAGCATGGGCGCGCTCAGAAGCCGACACGCGGCACGTCCGCAGTCGTGCCGGCCGGTTCTGCTTCCCGTAGCGGAAAGTCGGCAAACCGCCCCGCCAGCGCCAGACAGTCCTGGGGCCACTCGTGGGACGCGTACTTGCGGATGATCTCGGCCACCCAGCGGCTCTTGGACATCCCGTTGGCCTGGGCGGCTTGGTCCACCAGGGCCTGGGTGGCGTCGTCCAGGTAGAGGGTAATTTGGGACATGGTGCTCGCTCCGTGCATGCGTCGGCCGTCGACACTTATATTTCCAAGTATATTTTTTGGCAGTGCATCGTCAAGCGGCGCGGGCCAAGGGCAACAGTGCGCCGTGGGGGAGACTGGGCTGGCTACTGCCTCTGGTCGACCCGGTCAACACAGCGCCTTCCCTCAGGCCAACCCGGGGTAGCACCGCTCAGGTGTTCGAGCAAGACGACTTCGCAGTCCTCACACCGGCTCGGCCTTCACCACCAGCCCCGGTGCCGCCCGCAGCACTGCCAGCGCCTCGTCGTAGTCGTAGTTGCGCACATGCGCCTGCAGCGCCACCCATTCGGGCGGGCTCAACTGCCACGCCAGCCACGGCGCCATGGCCGCGAGCTGATCGTTGGCGTCGCCGTCCATGGCCTCCAGCATGTCCCGCAGGCGCTGCAAGGCGCCCGCCGGGTCCTCCAGCGCGACGCGGCCATTGGTTGCCGCGTCCACGGCCGCTTCCACGGATTTGTCGACGGATGCGCCAGCTGGAAACAGCTCCGTGCCAGCTGGCCGCTGCATCTCGGCGCGCGTGCAGGGCCAGCGGACGCGAAAGCACGACCCCTCGCCTGGCGTGCTGACCACCGCGATCTCACCACCGGCCGCATCGACCAGCCGCTTGCAGATCGACAGGCCCAGGCCGGTGCCGCCGAAGCGGCGCGTGGTGGACTCGTCGGCCTGGCTGAAGGGCGTGAAGAGGCGCGCGAGCTGCTCGGCGCCCATGCCGATGCCGGTGTCGCTGACCGCGATGTCCAGCGCCATGCCGTCGTGCCCCGGGGGTTGCGGCGCGAGCGCCACCTGCACCGTGACGCGGCCTGTGGCCGTGAACTTCACGGCATTGGACAGCAGGTTGGCCAGCACCTGTGCCAGCCGCGGCGCATCGCCGTGCAGCTGGCGGGGCACCGCCGCGTCCACCTCGAAGGCCAGCGCCAGGCCCTTGGACGCAGCCTGCTCGCCGGCCTGCGTGGCCACCTGGCCCAGCAGTTCGTCCAGATCGAAATCGGCCTGCTCGATCACCAGCTTGCCGGCCTCCATCCGGGAGAAATCCAGGATGTCGGTGACCACGCGCAGCAGCGCGCGCGCCGCGTTGTAGACCTTCTGGATGTGCTCGCGCTGCTGCGCCGTGAGCGTGGTCTGCAGCGCCAGATGCGCCAGGCCGATGATGGCGTTCATGGGCGTGCGGATCTCGTGGCTCACGTTGGCCAGGAACGCCGACTTGGTGGCCGCCACCGCCTCGGCCGCCTCCTTGGCCCGGCGCATGGCCTCGGCCGCCTGGCGGGCCTCGGTCACGTCCACGGCCCAGCCGAAGATGGCGTCCGGGTGGCCCGCGAACTGGCCCCGGCTCAGCGTGACCTGGGCCCAGAACGGGCTGCCGTCGCCGCGCAGCATCTGCACCGCCTGGCTCTGCGCATGGCCATCGCGGCGCACGGCGTCGCTCAGCGCGGCGCCTGCGGCCGGGTCCACATACAGCGTGCGCACGTCGCGCACCCGCTCGCCATGCAACTCCAGTGCATGGCGGTTGTGGAACAGCAGTTCGGCGCCAGCCCCGGTGACGATGACTGCGCCCGGCGCCGACTCCAGCACGTGCTGCAACTGCTGCTCGCGCGCCTGCAGGTCGGCGCGCACCGCGGCCTGCTGTTGCTCGGCCGCCATGCGCCGCGCCTGGCGGCGCAGCCAGACCAGCGCCGCCAGCGCCCCGGCCAGCAGCACGCCGCCGCCCCCGGCCAGCGCGGCGCCCCATTCGGCGGCGAACCCACGCTCACGCAACAGCAGCAGGCGCCAGCCGCGGCCCTCGTCCGCCCAGGCGAGGCGCTCCTCGGCCAGGTCGTAATGCCGGCCGTCGAGGCGGGCCGTGCCCGGGCTGAATACGAAGGGCAGTTCATCGGGCCGGCTGGTGGCCAGCAACTTGCCGAACTGCTGGCTGCGCCGCAGCGCCTGCAGGCGCTCGTCGCTCAGGGGCTCGGCCAGCTTCATCGCCCAGTCGGCGCGGTTGGTCGCATACACCAGCCCGTCGGGCGAGAGCAGCATGGCCGGGTCTCGCTGCTGCTGCAGCAGACGGTCGACCGACCCCAGGCCGATGCGCACGACGACGATGCCGGCGACCGGGGCGCTCGGCGAGCGGTCGGCCCGCACCGGTGCGGCGACATAGATGCCGCGCACGCCAGAGCTGCGGCCGATCATGGGGTCGCGGCTGGTCAGCCCGGCCATGCCGCGGTCCACGAACGCGCGCACGGTACGGTTGCTACCCAGGCTGTCGTGCCTGCCGGCCTTGTCCACGTAGGCCACGGTCGTGCCCTGGGCGTCGACCACCTGCATGTTGTCCAGCGCGAACTGGCGTATGACCGTGGAGAAGCCCTGGTACAGCGCCGCATCGGGTTGTCGCGTGCCGGCCAGCACGTCCTTCAGGTCCCGGTCCAGCAGGCCCTGGACCACCATGGCCCCGGTCAGCTCGCCATGGCTGCGGTCGACCTGGTCGGCCAGCTGGGCATTGGCATGGCGCACGGCCAGCGCCAGGCCGCGCAATGTCTCGCGGTGGATGAGGACGGCACAGCCCAGTGCGAGCACCAGCAGCGAGGCCGACAGCAGCAGCCAGGTGCGGCGCGGCACCGAGCGGGCGGCTGCTTGCAGGCCCGGCCGTGCCGCAGACTTCAAGGCAGCGGCAGGTCCCGGCGAAGAAGGCATCGGCAGTGTGGCTTCATGGCAATGGGGGGCGGGCATCGGGTGGCAGATGATTCATCAAGCCGTCATGAATGTCCATCTGCCGCGAAGCCCTGGAGCGGGCCGCGTCCCCGCCCTGCGCGGTCAGTGGCGTGGGTCGGCGCCGTGCCCAGGCGCCGGCTGCGCCGTGCTCAGCGCCGGTCGATGCGGTCGGGCTGGCTGAACGGGCGCACCTTGCTCTCTTCGATCTCCGCTGGCGCGTCGGCGGCGACGGGCCAGGCGACGGCACGGGCCGCATAGATCTCGCGCTCCAGCCGCGCAGCGCGCTGCGCGTACATCTCGGCCAGGGCGGCATGGTGCTCGGCCGCGGCCTGGTGGTCGATGCGCGCCATGTGCGCCTCGCGCAACAGGGTGTCCGCGCGCTTCAGGTGTTCCGCGGGGCTACGGCGAAGAAAGTCGAACATGTGGCACCTCCTGACTTCGATGCCTCCAGTATGCGCAATTCAAGCGCCAATGCACGTCAGAATTTGACGACGTTTTGGCGCCAGCCGCAGCGGGAATTTGCGGCCCGCGACAATAGCGCCACGGCCAGCGCGTCTCTGCCGGCCGTTTGCCTTGCTGCGAACCACCAGATGAACGAACCACAACCCCTCCCCTTCTTCTCCCGCCTGGCCCTGGCCTTCGGCACCTTCTTCGCCCTCTTGGGCGACGGCCGGCTGGCCGCACGGGTGCAAACGCTGCGCAGCGGCGCGCTGCTGGCGTCCGAGGTGCCGGCCCCGGCCCCCGTGGCTGCGCCCCCGCCCCCGCCGCCGCCAGCGCCCTCGCACATCCGCGCCACGGCCCAGGTCGACGCGGCGTTGCAGCTGTTGGGCCTGCTGCAGCGCGAGGCCCGCTTGGTGGATTTCCTGCAGGAAGACATCGCCGCCTATTCCGATGCCGACGTGGGCGGCGCCGCGCGCCTGCTGCACACGGGCTGCCGCAAGGTGCTCAAGGACATCTTTGACCTCGAACCCATCCGCACGGAAGAAGAAGGCAGCCGCATCACGCTGCCGGCCGGCTTCGACGCTGCCGCCGTGCGCGTGACGGGCAACGTGGTCGGCCAGCCGCCGTTCACGGGCGCGCTGCAACACAAGGGCTGGCGCGCCAAGGCGGTGCGTCTGCCTGGCCTGACCGACGGGCACGACACGCGTGTGATCGCGCCGGCGGAGGTGGAGCTTTGATCGCCGCCCGGCCGCCCGAAGGCGATTGCACCGCAGCGCGCAGCGCGGAGGTTTTCGTATGACCCAAGCGAAGTACGCCATCGGCATCGACCTGGGGACCACGCACAGCGCCCTCTCGTGGGTCGACCTGCAGACGCCCGAGGCCACCCCGCAGATCCTGCCCATCGCACAGCAGAGTGGCCCGGGCGCCGTGCAGGACTACGGCCTGCTGCCCTCCTTCCTGTACCTGCCGCATGCCAGCGAATTCGCGGCCGGCGACCTGGCCCTGCCGTGGAGCGCCGCGCCCGATGCCATCACCGGTGAATGGGCGCGCAGCCACGGCGCGTTGACGCCGATCCGACTCGTCTCCAGCGCCAAGAGCTGGCTCGGCCATGCGGGCGTGGACCGGCGTGCCGGCATCCTGCCGGCCGATGCGCCGGCCGAGGTTGAGCGCATCTCACCGCTGGCCGCCAGCACGCGATACCTGCAGCACCTGCGCGACGCCTGGAACCAGCGCCACCCCGATGCGCCGTTCGACCAGCAGTCCGTCAGCGTGACCATCCCCGCGTCCTTCGACCCCGGCGCGCGCGAACTCACGGCCGAGGCCGCGCAGGCCGCAGGCTACCAGGGCGTGACGCTGCTCGAAGAACCCCAGGCCGCGCTGTACAGCTGGATCGCCGGCAGCGCGGGCCACTGGCGCAAGCAGGTGCAGGTGGGCGACATCATCCTGGTGGTGGACGTGGGCGGCGGCACCAGCGACTTTTCGCTGATCGCCGTGGTCGAGGAGGCCGGCAACCTGCAGCTGCACCGCGTGGCCGTGGGCGACCACATCCTCCTGGGTGGCGACAACATGGACCTGGCGCTGGCCCATGGCGTGGCGCGCGAACTCGCGGCCGGCGGCAAGACGCTGGACCCGTGGCAGATGCGCGCGCTGACCTATGCCTGCCGCCTGGCCAAGGAACAGTTGCTGAGCGATGCCGACCTGCACAGCGTGCCGCTGGTCGTGCCCAGCCGCGGCTCCAAGCTCATCGGCGGCGCGATCAAAACGGAGTTGAAGCGCGAGCTGCTGACCACCATCTTGCTCGAAGGCTTCTTCCCGGTCGTCGCCAGCGATGCGCGCCCCGTGAGCCGGCCCCGCGCCGGCCTCACGCAGATCGGCCTGCCCTATGCACAGGACGCCGCCATCACCCGCCACCTCGCCGCGCTGCTGGGCCGCCAGGGGGGCGCCACCGATGCGCTGGCCGGCTTCACGGCACGCGAAGGCGCGAGCTTCCTGCACCCCACGGCCGTGCTGTTCAACGGGGGCGTATTCAAGTCCGACCTGCTCACGCAGCGCGTGCTGTCCACGCTGAACGCCTGGCTCGCAGCCGACGGTGCACCGGAGGCGCGGCTGCTGCAAGGCGCCGACCTGGACTTCGCCGTCGCGCGCGGCGCCGCCTACTACGGCCAGGTGCGCCGGGGCCAGGGCATCCGCATCCGCGGCGGCACGGCCCAGGCCTACTACGTGGGCATCGAGTCCAGCATGCCGGCCGTGCCGGGTCTGGAGCCGCCGGTACAGGCGCTGTGCGTCGCGCCCTTCGGCATGGAAGAAGGCACGGAAGCCCCGCTGCCGCCGCAGCAGCTCGGCCTGGTGGTCGGTGAGTCGGTGCGCTTCCGCTTCTTCGGCTCGTCCGTGCGGCGCGAGGACCAGCCCGGCACGCTGCTGGACTTCTGGTCGCCCGACGAGCTGCAGGAGCTGGCCCAGATCGAGGCCCTGCTGCCTGCCGAAGGCCGCGCCGTGGGCGACGTCGTGCCCGTGCAGCTGCGCGCGCGCGTGACCGAGATCGGCACGCTGGAGTTGCTGGCCGAAGCGGCCGGTGGCCAGCAGTGGAAGGTGGAGTTCGACGTGCGCGAGAACGGATGAGGCGGGGCCTGTCTTTTAGCCCCTCCCCTCTCGCGGGGGAGGGGTTGGGGAGAGGGGGCGTGAGCGACTGGCGCGGCCGGTGGGCTGAACGGCCCCCTCTCCCCCACCCTCTCCCACGAGGGGAGAGGGAGTGAAGCCCACCTACCGCATCGGCATCGACCTCGGCACGACCCACACCGTGCTGGCCTTCGCGCCGCTCGCCGGCGGCGAGATCCAGGTCTTCCCCATTGCGCAGACCGTCGCGGCCGGCGAGGTCGCCCCGCGCCCGCTGCTGCCCTCGCTGCGCTTCCACGCCGCCCAGGGCGCATTGGCCGCGGCCGACCTGCTGCTGCCCTGGCCTTCCGACGAGCCCGCCATCCTGGGCACCTTCGCACGCGAACTCGGCCAGCAGACGCCGGGCCGCCTGGTCGCCAGCGCCAAGAGCTGGCTGTCGCACCCGGCCGTGGATCGCACGGCCGCCATCCTGCCCTGGGGCGCGCCCGAGGACGTGGCCAAGGTTTCGCCGCTGGACGCCAGCGCGAGCTATTTGCGCCACCTGCGCCAGGCCTGGGACCTGGCCCACCCGCAAGCCCCGCTCGCGCAGCAGCAGATCGTGCTGACCGTGCCGGCCTCGTTCGACGAGGGCGCGCGCCAGCTCACGCTGCAGGCCGCCGCCCTGGCCGGCCTGCCCCGCGTGCACCTGATCGAGGAGCCGCAGGCCGCGTTCTACGACTGGGTCTACGCGCACCGCGACCGCCTCGCCGAGCAACTGGCCGGCACACAGCGCCTGATGGTGGTGGACGTGGGCGGCGGCACCACCGACCTCACGCTGATCGACATCACGCTACAGGACGGGCAGCCGCAGCTGGCCCGCACCGGCGTGGGCGACCACCTGGTGCTGGGCGGCGACAACATGGACCTGGCGCTGGCGCACTGGATCGAGCCACGGCTGAGCGGCAGCGGGCGCCTGTCCGCCATCCAGCTCGCACAGCTGACACAGCGCTGCCGCAGCGCCAAGGAACGGCTGCTCGCGCCGAACGCGCCGCCCGAGACCACCGTCGCGCTGCAGGGCAGCGGCAGCAAGCTCATCGGCGGCGCGCGCTCGGCCGTGCTCACGCGCGCCGACCTGGACCAGCTGCTCGTCGAAGGCTTCTTCCCGCAGGTCGGCGTGGACGCGCAACCCCAGCGCGCACGCGGCGCCCTGGTCGAGTTCGGCCTGCCCTACGCCAGCGACGCGGCCATCACGCGCCACATTGCGGCCTTCCTGCGCCGCAGCGGCGGCGCGCTGCCCGACACCGTGCTGCTGAACGGCGGCGTGTTCCATGCCGAAGCGCTGCGCGAGCGCCTGCTCGCCACGCTGCGCAGCTGGCAGAGCGCGGGCGCCCCGCCGCTGCGCCTGCTGGACACGCCGCAGCTCGACGCCGCCGTGGCCCGCGGCGCCGTTGCCTATGCCATGGCCCGCGCCGGCACGGCGCCGCGCATCCGCAGCGGCGCGGCGCGCGGCTACTACCTGGTGCTGGAAGACGGCCAGGGCATCTGCCTGCTGCCGCACGGCACGCCCGAGGCGGCGCCCGTCACGCTGGACACCCAGCGCTTCAGCCTGCGCCTGGGCCGCCCCGTGCGTTTCAACCTGGCCACAAGCGCGGCCGACCTGCACCACCGCCCCGGCGACGTTGTGCCGCTGGCCGCGGGCGAGTTCCTGCGCCTGCCCCCGATCGCCACCGTGCTCCACCCCAAGGCCGGCGCGGCCGGCGACGTGCA
The DNA here is from genome assembly GCF_001422405.1 of Pseudorhodoferax sp. Leaf267. Lineage (GTDB taxonomy): Bacteria > Pseudomonadota > Gammaproteobacteria > Burkholderiales > Burkholderiaceae_C > Pseudorhodoferax. Next base: position 970,225 of record NZ_LMMV01000012.1, on the reverse strand, counting down.
GGTGCTGCTGTCCACGCAGATCACCGAGGTCGGCACGCTGGAGATGCACTGCGTGGCCGCCGACAACCCGCGCCAGCGCTGGAAGCTGGAGTTCCAGCTGCGCGGCCAGGCCGCTGCCGAGCCCGCCGACGCGCCCGTCGCCGCCCACCCGCGCCTGCCCGATGCGCTCGTGGCCATCGCGCGCGTGTATGGCGACCGCAAGCAAGGCGTGGACGCCAAGGAGGTGCGCCAGCTGCGCGCCACGCTGGAGCACCTGCTCGGCAAGCGCGAGACCTGGGCGGCGCCGCTGCTGCGCGCCCTCTTTGGCGCACTGCTGCAAGGCGCCAAACGCCGGCGCCGCACGCTGCCGCACGAGCGCAGCTGGTTCAGCCTGGTGGGCTACACGCTGCGCCCCGGCTACGGCGATCCACTGGACGGCTGGCGCATGGCGCAGATGTGGGAACTGTTCGGCCCCGGCATCGCGCACAGCCACGACAGCCAGCAGTGGTCCGAGTGGTGGACCCTGTGGCGCCGCATCGCCGGCGGGCTGGACGCCGAGCAGCAGGAGATGGTGTTCGAGGCCGTTGCGTACTACCTGCAGCCGGCCGGCGGCACCGACATCGACAAGCCCGAAGGCCCGCCCATGCAGGCCGTGGACGAGCTGCTGCGCATGGCGGCCTCGTTCGAGCGCCTAAGCGTGGCCGCCAAGACGCAGTTCGGCGGCTGGCTGCTGCAGCGCCTGCAGGACGGTGGCGGTGCCGAGATCTGGTGGGCGCTGGGCCGGGTCGGTGCGCGCCAGCCCCTGTATGCCAGCCTGCACCACGTGCTGCCGCCCGACACCGCACAGGCCTGGCTCGCGCGGATCGCGCAGCAGACGCCCGACTGGGCGCGCACCGAGCCAGCCGCCTTCGCCGTGGCCCAGATCGCGCAGGCCACGGGCGACCGCGCACGCGACCTGCCCGAGGCCCAGCGCCTGGCCATCGCGGCGCAGCTGGAGGCCGCACACGCCGCCCCGCGCTGGGCAGCGATGGTGCGCGAGGTGATGGTGCTGGACGAGGCCGACCAGCGGCGCGTGTTCGGCGAGGCGCTGCCGCCCGGGTTGGTGCTGCTGCCGCAGTGATCCACGGCGCTTTGCACTGCGTACGCTGGGGCAACAACCACCGCCGGAGCCCCGCATGCCATTGCCCCAGATCGCCATCGCCTACGCCGTGACCGCCGTGGTCTTCCTCGGGCTGGACGCCATTTGGCTCGGCGCCATGGCCGACCGGCTGTACCGGCCGGCCATCGGCCACCTGATGGCGCCGAGCTTCGCGCTGGCACCGGCTGTCATCTTCTATGTGCTGTACGTGGCAGGCATCGTGTTCTTCGCCGTGGCACCGGCGCAGGGCATGCGTCGCCCGGTACTGGCTGCGCTGGGCCTGGGGGCATTGCTCGGCCTGCTGGCTTATGCAACGTACGACCTGACGAACCAGGCCACGCTGAAGGACTGGCCCTGGCGCGTCACACTGGCCGACCTGGCCTGGGGCAGTTTCGTGACCGGTGTCTCGGCCGCGGCAGCCTCCGCGCTGGCGCCGTGGGTGTATGGGTGGCTCGCGAAGGACTGAGCCACAGGCCCAGCTTCACATGCCCATCAGCGCCCCGAGCTGGCGCGCGAAGAACCCGTCGAACAGCACCCGCCCCTCCACCGACGCCAGGCAGATGCATTCGCCGCCGGCCTGTACCACCGGCTGGTGGTGCACGCGGCCGTCGGTGGCGTCGAAGTCGCCGGCCGAGAACTGGGCGCGACCGTCATGGAAGCTGCCATGCAGCACCTGGGTGAACTCGCGCTCGCTGTGCGTATGCTGCGGCAGGTATTTGCCGGCCGCGATGCGCAGCAGGAACAGGTTGGCGTCCGGGTCTTGCGCGACCTGCACGCGGCTGTAGTGGATGCCCGGTGCCACCCAGCGCCAGCGCGCAATCGCACAGCCGGTCAACGCGCGCGGCCAGCTCGTGCCGGCCGGCAGCGGCGGCGGGCCTTGCACGGGCGTGATGGGCACGCTCTGCGATGCGTCGATGCACTGCAGGGTGCGCGCCAGTGCGTCGTTGCGCAGGCCGGCCTCGGGCAGGGCCTCCAGCAAGGCGCCGCCGGCGAATTCGAGCAGGCGCAGCTGCGCCTGGCAGCGCGCGCAGTTCTCCACATGGCTCGCCAGCACCAGCGAGGGGCCCATCGGCAGCTGCCCGGCCGCCTGGGCCAGCAGCAGATCGTCGCCAGGATGGTGTTGGATGCTCATGGCGTGGAATCGTCGAATTGGGCGAGCAGGCGCCGCAAGTGGGCCACGGCCAGCCGCACACGCGACTTGACGGTGCCCAGGGGAATGCCGAGCAGGCTGGCGATGCGCGCATGCGGCTCGTCGTCGTAGAAGGACAGCTGCAGCACCTGGGCCTGCTCGGGCGGCAGCTGCCCCATGGCCAAGCGCACATGGCGCTCCATGCGCACCGTGTGCAGCCGGGTCTCGGGCGCAGGGTCGTCGCCTAGCAGCGTGTCCATGTCGGTGTCGTCGACCTGCAGCGCGGCGGCACCGCCCTGGCGCCGGAAGCGGTCCACACGCAGGTTGCGCGCGATGGTGAAGACCCAGGTCGATGCGCCGGCCTGGCGCGCATCGAACAGCGCCGCCTTGCGCCACAGCATCACCAGCGTTTCCTGGGCCAGGTCTTCGGCCTGCTCGTCGCCGGCACCGGCGCGCAGCAGGTAAGACTTGACCCGGGGCGCGAAATGCAGGAACAGCGCCGAGAAGGCCTCACGGTCCCCGGCATGGGCCACGTCGCGAATCCACAGGGCCAGTTGGTCGGGGGTGGGCACGCCACTGCGCGGGGCGGCCTCGGGCACGACCGACAGATGGCTGGCACGCGGCCGCAACGGCACCGGTTCCGATGGCGTGGCGGGTTGGGGCTGCAGGTCCATGCACCATCTTACGCACGCATGGCGCGCCTGGATCACCCGCGCGATTGATCCAAACTACAGCCCCCTGCGTAATGCAGCCTAAGGGTCGCCCGTGCGACCGCAGGACCCGTGATGCCAGATGCCACCGACACCACCGCCGCCCATCCCGTCACGCCGCACGCAGGCGCGCCGCTGCGCGTGGCCGTGGTCGGCAGCGGCATCGCGGGCCTGTCGGCGGCCTGGCTGCTGGCGCAACGCCACCGCGTGCGGGTGTTCGAGGCCGCCGGCCGCCCGGGCGGCCACAGCCACACGGTGGATGCGCCCACGCCGCGCGGCAGCGTGCCGGTGGACACCGGCTTCATCGTCTACAACGAGCCGGCCTACCCGAACCTGACAGCGCTGTTCGCCCACCTGGGCGTGCCGACGCAGGCGACCGACATGTCCTTCGGCGTGAGCCTGGACGATGGCGCGCTGGAATACGCAGGCAGCGACCTGAACGGGCTGTTCGCGCAGCGCAGCAACCTGCTGCGCCCGCGTTTTTGGGCCATGCTGCGCGAGCTGATGCGGTTTTACCGCGAGGCGCCGCGCGATGCGGCCGCCGCCGGCCTGCAGCCGCTGGACGACTACCTGGACGCCCATGGCTACGGCCGCGCCATGCGGGAGGACCATCTCTACCCGATGGCCGCAGCCATCTGGTCGACCCCGGCCGCCCAGGTCGGTCGCTACCCGACCGAGGCCTTCGTGCGCTTTTGCCAGAACCATGGCCTGCTGCAGGTCAGCGGCCGGCCGCAATGGCGCACCGTGCAGGGCGGCAGCCGTGCCTATGTGCAGCGGCTTACAGCCAGCTTTGCCGACCGCCTGCACCTGGACAGCGCCGTGCTGGAGCTGCAGCGCGGCGAGAGCGGCGTGCGGCTGCGCACGCGCCATGGCTGGCACCCGGAGTGCTTCGACCAAGTGGTGCTGGCCTGCCATGCCGACCAGGCGCTGCGCCTGCTGCCCGATGCCAGCGCGGACGAATCGCAGCTGCTGGGCGCGTTCGGCTACGGCCGCAACCTGGCCGTGCTGCACCGCGACCCGGCGCTGATGCCGCGGCGCCGCACCGTGTGGTCGGCCTGGAACTACCTGGCCGACCGCACGCGGCCCGATGCGCTGTGCGTCAGCTACTGGATGAACCGGCTGCAGGGCATCGCCGAAGAGCACCCGCTGTTCGTCACGCTGAACCCGATCCAGCCGCCCCGGCCCGAGCATCTGCTGCGCACCGAGGTCTACGAGCATCCGCTGTTCGATGCCGCCGCACTGCGCGCGCAGCGCCGGCTGTGGTCGCTGCAGGGCCGCGAGCGCACCTGGTTCTGCGGCGCCTACTTCGGCGCCGGCTTCCATGAGGACGGCCTGCAGGCCGGCCTGGCCGTGGCCGAGGCCCTGGGCGGCGTGCGCCGGCCCTGGCAGGTGACCGACGAGTCAGGCCGCATCCACCTGGGCGAGCCGGTCGCCGTCCATCCATGAACAGCGCGCTCTACACCGGCACCGTCATGCACCAGCGGCTGCGCCCGCTCAGGCACAGGCTGCGCTACCGGGTGTTCTCGCTGCTGGTGGACCTGGACGAGCTGCCGGCGCTGGCCAAGCGCCTGCGTTTGCTGTCGGTGGACCGCTTCAACCTGTTCAGCATCCACCTGCGCGACCATGGCGCTGGCGAGGCCGCCGGCCCGCGCGCGCATGTGGAGCGCCAGCTGCGCGCGGCCGGCCTGCCCACGGGCGGGGCGATCCGCCTGCTGGCCATGCCGCGTATCCTGGGCTATGCATTCAACCCGCTGTCGGTCTACTTCTGCCATGCGCCCGGCGGCGCGCTGCAGGCCATCCTGTACGAGGTCAACAACACCTTCGGCGAGCGCCATAGCTATTTCATCGAGGTGGCCTCCGACCAGGACCAGAACTGGATCGCTCAGCGATGCGACAAGAAGATGCATGTCTCGCCCTTCCTGGGGCTGGACATGCACTACCGCTTCCGCATCCGCCCGCCCGGCGAGGATTTGTCCATCGGCGTGCAGGCGCACGACACTCTGGGGCCCATGCTGCTCGCCCGCTTCGACGCGCAGCGCCGCCCGCTCGGCGATGCCGCGCTGCTGCGCGCGTTCTGCACCCACCCGCTGCTGACGATCAAGGTCGTCGCCGCCATCCATTGGGAAGCCCTGCGCCTGTGGCTCAAGGGCGCCCGCCTGCATCCCCACCCACCCGCACCCATACAGGGCGTGACCCTGGTCGCCAAGGAATCCCAGACGCCATGAAGCTCGGCACCAACCCCGCCGCCACCGCCTCCCTGCCGCCCGCCGGGCGCCCATCGAAGCTGAGCTGGCCGCTGCGGCGCGTGCTGCGCTCCCTGCTGGACCGCCTGCCCTGCGGCGAGCTCGTCGTCGTGCTGCCGCATGGCGAACGCCTGGTGGCACGCGGCGCGCAAGCCGGCCCGCACGCGCAACTGGTGCTGCACCGCTGGCGCCCGCTGCGCCGCCTGATGGCGCAGGGCGACCTGGGCCTGGCCCTGTCCTACCGCGATGGCGACTGGTCCACACCCGACCTGGTGGCGCTGCTGCAGTTCGGCGCGGCCAACGACGCGGCGGCCGGTGCCGCGCTGCAGGGGCGCGGCTGGTCGCGCTGGCTGTCGCGCCTGGCGCACATGCGCCGCGCGAACACGCGGCGCGGCAGCCGCGACAACATCGCCTTCCACTACGACCTGGGCAACGCGTTCTACGCCCAATGGCTGGACGACAGCATGTTGTATTCGAGCGCGCTGTACGCGCGCGGCGACGAGTCGCTGGAGCAGGCCCAGGCGGCCCGGCTGGCCCGCATCGTGGCGCTGCTGGATGTGCCGCAGGGCGCCGACGTGCTGGAGATCGGCTGCGGCTGGGGCGCACTGGCGCTGGCCCTGGCGCGCCAGCACGGCGCGCGCGTGACCGGCCTCACGCTGTCGACCGAGCAGCTCGCGTTCGCGCAGCAGCGCGCCGTGGAGCAGGGCCTGGCCCCGCAGCTGGACCTGCGCCTGCAGGACTACCGCGACGTGCAGGGCCAGTACGCGCGCATCGTCTCCATCGAGATGGTCGAGGCCGTGGGCGAGGCCTGGTGGCCCACCTATTTCGAGACGCTGCGCGCGCGGCTGCAACCCGGCGGGCATGCCGTCGTGCAGGCCATCACCATCGCCGATGCGCATTTCGAGAGCTACCGGCGCGGGGCGGACTTCATCCAGCGCTGCATCTTCCCGGGCGGCATGCTGCCCTCGCCCACGGCGCTGCGCGAGCACGCGGCGCGCGCCGGCCTGGTGCTGCAGGAGGAGCTGACCTTCGGCGCCAGCTACGCCGCCACGCTGGTCGACTGGCGCCAGCGCTTCCTGACGGCCTGGCCGGCCATCGAGGCGCTGGGCTTCGACGCGAACTTCCGGCGGCTGTGGGAGTACTACCTGAGCTACTGCGAGGCCGGCTTCCGAAGCGGTCGCGTCGATGTGGGGCTGTACAGCCTGCGGCACGCGGCCGCGTCACCGGCCGGCTGAACGCGCGCCCGTCATCGCGCATCCACGGGATGCCGCTCCCCTGTTCGGCGGCACTGATCGTGCTTACCATACGCGGCCGTCGGCCCCTCGCCTGGCGCCGCACTGGAGAGCCCATGCACGAGAGCGCATCGCCCACCGCCCCTCGCCGCCGCCTGCGCGGCCCCCTCGCCGCCCTGCTGTGCTGCGCGTTGATGGCCCTAGCGGCCTGCGGCGGCGGCAGTGACGACAACGCGGCGCCCGCGCCCGGCGCGGGTGGCGGCACCGGCGGCGGGACGGGCGGCGGCAGCACGGGCACCGGCTTGGTCGTGGACGCCAACCCGCTGCGCGCCACCGTGGTGCCCGACACTGCGCGCAGCGTCACGCAGACCGTGCCCCTGGCCGGCGGCAGCATCGTGGCCACGGGGGCCGACGGCGCTCTCTACACGCTGACCGTGCCGGCCGATGCGCTGCTGGCGCCGACCGACATCACCGTCACGCCGCTGGCCAGCCTGTCGGTCGCCGACCTGCCCGCGAACGCCGCCTATGGCGTGCAACTCGGGCCGGACGGCGCCCGCTTCAGCAATTTCGTGACGCTCACCATCACGCCACCGCCCGGCACCAGCGCACCGATCGACCAGCAGATCCCGATCGGCTGGGCCGGCGAGCAGAACGTCGTGGCGCTGGCCTCGCTGGACAAGACCTCGCGCGAGGTGCACCTGAAGCTGCTGCACTTCAGCGGCTACGCGCTGCTGCTGGCGCGCAACGGCACGAACGCCACGCTGGAGCCCGCACGCCACCGGCTGGGCGGCGATGCCGAGGCCCGGCTCACCAGCGCCACCGCCGAACGCCTGCTGCAGGAACGCCAGCGCCAGTTGGCCGGCCAGCCGGCGACCGACCTGGAGACCGTGCTCGGCGACCTCATGCGCCAGTACGACGAGGAGGTGCTCAAGCCGCGCCTGGCCGCCGCCGGCAGCAGCTGCGCCGCGGGCCGGCTGGCCGTCCAAACGCTGCTGGGCCGCACCCGTCAGCGCCAGTTGATGGGCCTGCCCGACGACGCCTTGAGCGACGCCGCCACGTTCGGCACCGTGCTCGGCCAGGCCAGCGACGCCTGCACGCGCGAGGAATACGCGCTGTGCCGCGACCAGCACATCATCACGCGCATGCTGCCGTACTACCTCGGCCTGTCGCGCCAGGCGCAGCTGCTGGGCCTTGCCGGCAGCGCCAGCACGCCCGACCCTGCCTGGCTGCAGAACGCCGAGGCCGCCACGGCCAACTGCCTGAACTTCGAGCTGCAGGTCGATTCGCAGATGGTGCTGAGCACTGGCGCCGACGTGGACGCGCACACCGTGCGCGAGAACGTCAGCGCCCGCGTGCCCATGCCCTTCAACCTGGGCATCGCGTTCTTCGCCAGCGGCGGCTCCTACGTGTCCGGCACCACCGGCCCCGCGCCGCTGAACTCGGTGCGCTACGAGGTGGCCTATCCGCACGTGTGCGCCTCGGTCAACAGCACGGCGCCGGTCAACGCCGGCGTGATGGGCATGCTGGGCTTCACGGCCAAGTCCGGCGGCGTGGCGCAGCGCGCCGAGGTACAGGACTTCTACCTGACGCTGCCGGTCGTGCCGAACGGCTTCGGGTCGAGCTACAGCGTGACGCTGTCGTCCCCGCGCGCCCCCAGCGGCTGCGATCAGCCCGCCACCGCCACACTGCCGGAGAACTGGGTCAACTACGCCTACCCGACCTGGCTCAACCCCTTCGCCGACCCCACGCTGGGCATGGCGATCGGCGACTGGCGCATCGTGGGCGGCGACGTGATGGCCACGAAGGAATTCACGACGCGCAGCGAAGCGAATGCAACCGAGGACGTGACGGTGAGCACGCAGATGGTGCTGTTCCACAAGCCGGCGCCTTGAGCGTCGGGCTGCGCGCTCGGCGACGCTGGAGCGCCAAGGCCCCCCTCAGGGCGCCGTCGACGCGTGACCACGGCGCGCCCGACAGGTGGCTTCAAGCGATGGCTTCGACCCTGCCCACCGCCGAGCCCTCCGCCAGATAGGCCCCCTGCGCCGCCATCCGCACCAGCCGCCCCGCGCGGTGCGCGATCACCTGGGTTTCCATCTTCATCGCCTCCATCACCGCGATGAGGTCGCCCTGGGCCACCGTGGCGCCATCCTCGGTCTTCCAGGCCGCCACGGTGCCTGCCACCGGGGCCGCCACGACGGCGGGGTCGGCACCTGGTTCCGGCGCCGTTGCAGGGGCGGACGAGCCGGCCTGCAGGCCGCTCAGCAGCGCCGCCGGCAAGCCCAGCACCACGCGCCGGCCGTCGATCTCGGCCACCGTGCGCAGCAGCCGCGCATCGCCCTGCGGCTCGGCGCGCAGCGCGGCCGCCAGGTCGTTGGCAAAGTCGGTTTCGATCCAGCGCGTGTGGACCTTGAACTGGCCCTCGTCCGTGAAGTCCGGGTGGTCCATCACCGCGCGGTGGAACGGCAGCACCGAGGCCAGGCCTTCGATGCGGAACTCCCTGAGCGCGCGGCGTGCGCGCGCCATCGCCTGGGCGCGCGTGGCGCCGGTCACGATGAGCTTGGCCATCATGGAATCGAACTGGCCGGCCACGACCGAGCCCGCCACCACGCCCGAATCCACGCGCACGCCGATGCCGCCGGGCGCCTCGAACACGCGCACCGGGCCGGGCGCGGGCAGGAAGCCGCGGCCCACGTCTTCGGCGTTGATGCGGAACTCGAAGGCATGGCCGCGCGGCACCGGCGTCTCGGTGATGGACAGCGGCAACCCGTCGGCCACGCGCAGCTGCTCCACCACGAGGTCGATGCCTGCGGTCTCCTCGGTCACCGTGTGCTCCACCTGCAGCCGCGTGTTGACCTCCAGGAACGAGATGGCGCCCGTGGTGCTGAGGAGGAACTCCACCGTGCCGGCACCCACATAGCCGGCGCGTGCGCACACGTCCTTGGCGGACTGGTGGATGCGGGCGCGCTGCGCGTCCGTGAGGAAGGGCGCGGGCGCCTCCTCCACGAGCTTCTGGTTGCGCCGCTGCAGCGAGCAGTCGCGCGTGCCGAGCACGACGACGTGGCCGTGCTGGTCGGCGATCACCTGGGCCTCCACATGGCGCGGCCGGTCCAGGAACTGCTCGACGAAACACTCGCCGCGGCCGAAGGCGGCGATGGCCTCGCGCACGGCCGACTCGTACAGGTCGGCCACCTCGTCCATGCGCCGCGCGACCTTGATGCCACGGCCGCCGCCACCGTAGGCGGCCTTGATAGCGATCGGCAGGCCGTGTTGCTCGGCGAAGGCCAGCACCTCGTCGGCGCCCTGCACCGGGCCGGGCGTGCCGGCCACCAAGGGCGCGCCGACCTCCAGCGCGAGCTTGCGGGCCTGCACCTTGTCGCCCAGTGCGGCGATGGCGGACGGCGGCGGGCCGATCCAGGTGAGGCCGGCGTCGATGACGGCCTGGGCGAAGCCGGCGTTCTCGGACAGGAAGCCGTAGCCGGGGTGCACGGCGTCGGCGCCGCTGTTCCTCGCGATGGCGAGCAGCTTGTCGATGTCGAGATAGGTGTCGGCCGGGCGGCTGCCCTCCAGGCCCCAGGCCTCGTCGGCCACGCGGGTGTGCAGCGCATCCAGGTCGGGGTCGGCGTAGACGGCGACGGACTGCACGCCGTAGTCGGCGCAGGCGCGGGCGATGCGCACGGCGATTTCGCCGCGGTTAGCGATCAGAACTTTTTTCATGGCGCGATGACCTCGAACGAACGGATGGGGTGGAAGCGGATGCGGGCGCCAAGAGGGATCTGCCCCGCCAGGTCCAGGTGGTGCGGGGCGACGGCGCCGACGACGGGGTAGCCGCCGGTCAACGGGTGGTCGGCCAGGAACAGCACGGGCTGGCCGCTCGGCGGCACCTGGATGGCGCCGCGCACCACGCCTTCGCTGGGCAGCTCGGCGGTGTTGGCGCGTGTGATCGGCCGCTCGCCGGCCAGGCGCAGGCCGACACGGTTGGATTGCGTCGTGACGGTCCAGTCCTGCGTGGCCAGCAGGGCCACGGCCTCGGGCGTGCACCAGTCGGTGCGCGGGCCCAGCACCACGTCGAGCGTGACGGTGGCATCCAGCGTGGGCAGGCTGGCGGGCGCAGTGTCGGGCATGCCGACGACGCCAACGGCTGGGCCCACTGGCAGCACGGTGCCTGCGGCCAGTGGCGGCGGCCCCAGGCGCGCCAGCATGTCGGTGCTGCGGCTGGCCAGCACCGGCGGCACGTCGAAGCCGCCGCGCACCGCCACGTAGCTGCGCAGGCCGGCCTGTGGCGCGCCCAGCAGCAGCACATCGCCATCGGCCAGCGCCAGCGGCGCATGGCGCGGCACGGGCCAGGAACGGCCGTCGGCGCTGGTCAGCGTCAGCGGGCCGGCAGCGCCCGTGACGGCGACCACGTGCTCGCCACGGCTGCGCAGTTGCAGGCCGCCCAGGGCGGCTTCGATGCAGGCCGCGTCCACCGCGTTGCCCACCAGGCGGTTGGCGGCACGCAGCGCGCCACGGTCCATGGCGCCGGAGGCCGACACGCCCTGGCCTGCCTGGCCGGCGCGGCCCAGGTCCTGCAGCAGCGACTGCGGGCCGGGCTGCAGCACCTGCAGCGCGGGGCCGGTGATGGCGGCCGGCTCGGCCTGGGCGGGCGCCGGCGAGCGCCGTGGCCGCCGGGCACCGGCATCGACGAAACGCACGCGCGCACCGGGTTGCAGCAGCGCGGGCACTTCGCGTGCGAGGTCCCACATGGGCTCGTCGGTCACGCCGATCAACTGCCAGCCGCCCGGGCTGTCCTGCGGGTAGACGGCGCTGAACCGGCCGGCCAGCGCCACGGCGCCAGCCGGCACGCGGGTGCGCGGCGTGGCGCGGCGCGGCACATCCAGGCGCGGGTCGCCCCCGCTCAGGTAGGCGAAGCCGGGCGCGAAGCCCACGAAGGCCACGGTGTAGTCGCTGCCCGAGTGCCAGCCGATCACCTGCTCGCGCGTAGCGCCCAGCAGGCCGGCCACTTCGTCCAGGTCTTCGCCGTCGTAGTGCACAGGGATTTCGACCAAGGTGGCGTTGCGCTCGACGGGGCCGTCCAGCCGCCGCGCGGCGATGGCGCGCACCAGCGCCGCGCGGGCGACGGTGTGCGGCCGGTAACGGACCAGGATCGTGCGCGCAGCCGGCACCAGCTCGTCGACACCCGCGATGGGCTCGGCCTGCAGCGAGGCCAGCAGCGCCAGCGTCTGCGGCAGGTCATCGAGCTCGACCAGCAGCGCATCGAGGTTGACGGGCAGGAATCGCATCTCAGTGGTCCACGGCGCTGCGCGCCATCCGTAGGGCATGAAACAGGGGCGCACGTCGCTGGTCGAGAGGCCGCGGAGCAGGCCATGCCAACGGACGCCGCGCAACGGGCTCTGCCCGGGCGCTGGCGGCGCCCCCTTGAGGGGGGATGGGACTTCTACACGAAGTGAGAAGTCCAAACGTGGATGGGTTCATTTCACGAACGCCTGCACCGTTACGCCGGCCTGCTCCAGCACCTGGCGCACCTGGCGCGCCATGGCCACGGCGCCGGGGCTGTCGCCGTGCACGCAGATGGAATCGGCCCGCACGCGCACCAGGCTGCCGTCGATGGCCTCGAGCACGCCTTCGCGCGCCAGCCGCAGCATGCGCGCGGCCACGGTGTCGGGGTCGTGCAGCACGGCCCCTTTCTCGCGGCGCGAGACCAGGGTGCCCTGCGGCGTGTAGGCGCGGTCCGCGAAGGCCTCGGCCACCACGGTGAGGCCGGCCTCGCGCGCCCAATCGACGAGCGGCGCGCCGGCCAGCGCGACCAGCACCAGCTGCGGGTCGATGGCGCGGATGGCCTGGATCACGTCGCGCGCCTGCCGCTCGTCATGGGCGATGGTGTTGTAGAGCGCGCCGTGTGGCTTCACGTAGGTGACGCGCGTGCCGGCCACCTTCGCCAGGCCCTGCAGCGCGCCGATCTGGTAGACCACGTCGGCCTGCAGGTCGGCGCTGGCCACGTCCATGTTGCGCCGGCCGAAGCCGGCCAGGTCGGGGTAGGCCACATGGGCGCCCACGGCCACGCCGCGCTCGGCGGCTGCGCGCAGCGTCTTCAGGATGCCGGCCGCGTCGCCGGCATGAAAGCCGCAGGCCACGTTGGCGCTGGAGACGATGGCCAGCATGGCGGCGTCGTCGCCCATGGTCCAGGCGGCCAGGCTTTCGCCCAGGTCGCTGTTGAGGTCGATGTGCATCAAGGCTCCTTCAATGTTCGCGGCCATCGCCCATCGCGATGTCGACCGGTGTGGTCAAGGCCGTATGCAGCAGCACACGCAAGGCCTGGACCTGCGTCGCCAGCGCCATGCTCGGCATGCCCGGGGAACGCGCGGCCTGCTCGGGCAGACAGGGCACGTGCACGAAGCCACCGCGCACGCCGGGCTGCGTGGCCAGTGCGTGCATCAGCGCATAGAACACGTGGTTGCAGACGAAGGTGCCGGCAGAGTTCGACACCGCGGCCGGCAGGCCCGCGGCGCGCAGCGCCTGCACGATGGCCTTGATCGGCAGGCTGGAGAAATACGCGGCCGGCCCGCCTGGGACCACGGCCGTGTCGATAGGCTGCTGCCCGGCGTTGTCCAGGATGCGCGCGTCGTTGCAGTTGATGGCCACGCGCTCGGGCTGCCAGTCGCTGCGGCCACCCGCCAGGCCCAGGCCCACGACGAGCTGCGGGCGCAGCGTGTGCAACGCCTCCAGCAGCCGCTCGGCCCCCAGGCCGAACACGCAGGGCAGCTGCACGGCGCGCACCGTGGCGCCCGCGATGCTGGCGCCCTCGAGCGCGCGCGCCACTTCCCACGAGGGATTGACCAGGTCCTGGTCGAAGGGCTCGAAGCCCGTCACCAGGACGGTCGGTGCAACGGGAATGGCGGCAGCAGACGGCATGGGCATCCTTGGGTGGTGGTCAGTCGACCTTGATCCCGGCCTCGTCGATCACCTTCTTCCAGCGCGCGGTGTCGGTCCGGATCAGCGCGGTCAATTGTGCGGGCGCGCCGCCGACCACATCGAGCTGCATCTCTGCCAGCCTAGCCTGCACCTGCCGGTCGGCAAGGATCTGGTTGATGGCCTCGTTCAGGCGGGCCACGATGGCCGGCGGCGTGCCGGCCGGCGCGACGAAGCCGTACCAGAAGGTCACGTCCAGGTCCTGACCGCCGGCCTCGGCCACGGTGGGCAGGTCCGGGTAAGCGGCCAGGCGCCTGGCGCTGGTGACGGCCAGCGCGCGCAGCTTGCCGCCCTTGACCATGGGCATGGCCTCGGGCACGAGCGCCATCATCAAGGGCACCTGGCCGCCCATCACATCGGCCAGGGCCGGCGCGCCGCCCTTGTACGGCACATGCACCGGGTCGACCCCGGTGGCGCGCTTGTAGTACTCCATGCCCAGGTGGCTGGGCGTGCCGGCGCCGGCCGACGCGTAGCTGATGGCGCCGGGCTTGGCCTTGAGCCAGGCGGACAGCTCGGCCATGGTCTTCACCGGCACCGAGGGATGGACCACCACCACGCTGGGCACGGTGGCCGCCAGCACGATCGGCGTGAGGTCCTTGTGCACGTCGTACGGCAGCTTGGGATACAGGCCGGGGTTGACCGCCAGGCCGCTCAGGGTGGACAGCAGCAGCGTGTAGCCGTCGGGCGCCGACTTGGCGACGTGGCTGATCGCGATCTGCTCGCTGGCGCCGGGCCGGTTGTCGACCACGGCGGGCTGACCGAGCTGCTTGCCCAGTCGTTCGGCGACCAGGCGCGCCAGCGTGTCGGTGGAGCCACCGGCCGCATACGGCACGACGATGCGGACCGGCTTGGCCGGATAGTCGGTGGCCGAGGCAGACAGCGGCTGCACCAGCAAGAGCAGTGCCGCGGCAGCGGCGATCAAGGGGCGAATCGGCATCGTGGCTCTCCAGCAATCCAGGTTTGAGGAAGGGAAAATGAATCAACAATACTCACTTTATGAAGAACATAACTAAATTGATTGTTGAACAATCCAGAGTCTACGGGCACCGCAAAGCCCACGGAACCTGGTGCAAACCCTGGTGCTGGGGAGAACTGAAGCGGATGTGCGCATCTGCTACAACCGCGCCTGCATGACAACTCCCCCCCCCACCTCCGCCCCCGCCCCTGCCGTGGACCAGACGCTGCCCGAGCGTCTGGCCGCCCAGCTGCGCCAGCGCATCGCATCGGGCGAACTGCTGCCGGGCCAGCGGTTGCCCGAGCAGGCGCTCAGCGAGAGCATGGGGGTGTCGCGCAACACCTTGCGCGAGGCCTTCCGGGTGCTGACGCGCGACGGTCTGATCAAGCACGCGCCCAACCGCGGCGTGTTCGTCGCCATCCCCAGCATCGCGTCCATCATCGACATCTACCGGGTGCGCCGGCTCATCGAATGCCAGGCGCTGGCCCAGGCCTATCCCCGCCACCCGGCCAAGAAGCGCATGCGCGCCGCCGTGGAAACCGCGCTGCGGCTGCGCGACGGCAGTGACTGGTCAGGCGTGGGCACGGCCAACATGCAGTTCCACATGGCCGTGGTCGAACTGGCCGACAGCGAGCGGCTCAACGGCATGTTCGCGCCCGTGTTGGCCGAGCTGCGGCTGGCCTTCGGCATGCTGCAGGACGCCGAGTTTCTGCATGCGCCCTACGTGGACATGAATGTCAAGATCCTGGATCTGACGGAGGCCGGGCGCTATGCGGAGGCCGCCGCGGCGCTGAACGACTACCTCGTCCATTCCGAACGCATCGTGCTGGCGGTCTATGCGCGCCGCGCGGCCGAGCCAGGGCCGGCGACCTAGCCCGCGTGCGCACAAAGCGATCGCTGCCGCCGGCGCAGGCGCTGGCCCTGCTGAAGGAGGGCCCTACGACCTGAACGACGGCGGCGTGGAGTTCTTCGAGGGCTGAAACAATGGGGGCATGCAAGTGCCCCCCTCTCCTTCTCGCCGCAGTGCCCTGCTGGCCGCCGCCAGCCTGCTCGCACTGCCGGCCGCGCGGTCCGCACCGCGCCAAAACCCTCCCCCGCCCCCCGCCGTCTGGCCGCGTCCTTCGCAGGTGCCCGGCGGCGTGGCCCGCCTGTCCCTGGGCCCCGCCGCGCGGCGCCCGGTGGCGCATGCCGACGACATACCCCTGCTGGTCACCGGCGACGTGATCGAGTGGACGGCGCTGGTCGGCATCCCGCTGGCCGCGACCACGGGCGATGCGGCCATCACGATCGCAGCGCAAGCCGACGCGCCGGCCCGGCGGCTGGCCTACCGCATCGCCGGCAAGCAGTACCAGGAGCAGCGACTGACCGTCGCGCCGCGCACCGTCGACCTGTCGCCCGAGGACCAGGCCCGCTACGAACGCGAGCGCGGCCACCTGGCGACCGTGATGGCCACGTTCACCGACGCCGTGCCGGCGCAACTGCAGATGCAGGTGCCCGTGCCGGGCCGGCGCTCGGGCTCGTTCGGCCTGCGCCGCGTGTTCAATGGCCAGCCGCGCAATCCGCACAGCGGCATGGACATCGCCGCGGCCACGGGCACACCCGTGCGCGCGCCGCTGGACGGGCGCGTGATCGACGTCGGCGACTATTTCTTCAATGGCGGCACGGTCTGGCTGGACCACGGCGCCGGCCTGCTGAGCATGTATTGCCACCTGAGCGCGATGGATTGCCAGGTCGGCGACACCGTGCGCGCCGGCGATGCGTTCTGCAGCGTGGGCGCCACCGGCCGCGTGACCGGCCCGCACCTGCACTGGTCGGTGATGCTGAACCGGGCCATGGTGGACCCGGCACTGTTCATCGCCGCGTAAGGCTCAGGGCCGCGTCAACGGCACCGGCCGGGTGAGCACCTCGGGCCGCAGGATCTCGTCGAGCTGCGCCTTGGACAGCAGGCCCTTGGCCAGCACGATGTCGTAGACGCTGCCGCCGCTCAGGTGCGCCTCCTGCGCCACGGCCGTGGCGTTGGCATAGCCGATGTAGGGGTTCAACGCGGTCACGATGCCGATGGAGTTGGCCACCAGCGCGCGCAGGTGGTCGGCATTGGCCGTGATGCCGTCCACGCAGCGCGTGGCCAGCGTGAGGCAGGCCGTGCGCAGGTGGCTCACGCTCTTGAACAGGCTGTGCGCGATGATGGGCTCGAAGGCGTTGAGCTGCAGCTGCCCGGCCTCGGCCGCGAAGCTCACCGTGATGTCGTTGCCGATCACCTCGAACGCCACCTGGTTCACCACCTCGGGGATCACCGGGTTGACCTTGCCCGGCATGATGCTGGAGCCGGCCTGCATGGGCGGCAGGTTGATCTCGTTGAAGCCGGCACGCGGGCCGCTGGACAAGAGCCGCAGGTCGTTGCAGATCTTCGAGAGCTTGACCGCCACGCGCTTGAGCACGCCCGACAGCTGCACGAAGGAGCCGCAGTCCTGCGTGGCCTCGATCAGATTGGGCGCGGTGACCAGCGGGATGCCGGTGATGCGCTGCAGGTGCTTGAGCACGAGCGGCGCGTAGTCCGGGTGGGCGGTGATGCCGGTGCCGATGGCCGTGGCGCCCATGTTGATCTCGCAGATCAGCGTCACGGCCTCGCGCAGCCGGGCCTGGTCTTCTTCCATCATCACGGCATAGGTGCCGAACTCCTGGCCCAGCGTCATGGGCACGGCGTCCTGCAGCTGGGTGCGGCCCATCTTCAGCACGTCCTTGAACTCCTCGGCCTTGGCCGCGAACGACTTGCGCAGCACGTCCATCGCGTCGATCAGGCCGAGGATGCCGAACCAGGTCGCGATCTTCAGCGACGAGGGGTAGACGTCGTTGGTGCTCTGGCCGATGTTGACCTGCTCGTTCGGGTGCAGGTACTGGTACTCGCCTTTCTGGTGGCCCAGCAGTTCCAGCGCACGGTTGGCGATCACCTCGTTGGCATTCATGTTGGTCGAGGTGCCGGCCCCGCCCTGGATCACGTCGACCACGAACTGGTCGTGCAGCTTGCCGGCCAGCAGCTCGTCGCAGGCCGAGGAGATCACGCTGCAGCGCTTCTCGTCCAGCAGGCCCAACTCGTGGTTGGCGTGGGCGGCGGCCTGCTTCACGCAGGCCAGGGCCTTGATGAGCTCGGGGTAGATCGAGATGGTGGTGCCGGTGATCGGAAAGTTCTCCACTGCGCGCAGGGTGTGCACCCCGTAATACACGTCGGCGGGCACTTCGCGGTCGCCGAGCAAATCGTGCTCGATTCGAAAGTTGGGGCTGGGCATGTGTTGTCTCCTTGGGGGCCAGGTCGTTCCGGCAGGCGGTCGGACCGGGGCGCCAGTGTAGGAGTGGCTCGCGGGTGTACCAATGCGATGCAAACAACGCATCGCGCCTGTGGCGTGGCGCATGTCCGCGGCCTGACCCGACAAACGCGACGGCGCCAAGCCTGTTGCGAACTACGCATTGCGTCAGTCGAAAACAGCATGGATCGTGCACCGCATCGACGACGCGTCACGCATAAGATTCCGACCCCGCAAGGGTGTATGCAATCAACGGGGGCGAGCGCTTCATGGAAACGAAATGGCTGGAGGATTTCCTGAGCCTGGCCGAGACCAGAAGCTTCTCGCGTGCGGCGGCCGACCGGCACATCACGCAGTCGGCCTTCAGCCGCCGCATCATGGCGCTCGAAGAATGGCTCAACGTCGAGCTGGTCGACCGCAGCGTGCACCCGGCCAAGCTCACCTCGGCCGGCTGGCTGTTCCGCCGCATCGCGGCAGACCTGCTGCGCGACGCCTACGCCGCGCGCACGCTGCTCGGCGGCCATCAGCCGCTGGCCGAGCCGCACAAGGTGGTGCAGTTCGCCGTGGCCCACACGCTGGTGTTCACGCTGTTCCCGCAGTGGCTCAAGAAGCTGCACGACGACTTCGGGCCGCTGCCCGCGCGCGTGCATGCGGTCAACGTGCCCGAAGGGGTACAGCAGCTGGTCGAGGGCGAGTGCGACATCCTGCTGGCCTTCCACCATCCGCAGTTGCCCATCCTGCTGGACGCCAACCAGTACCCGCACCTGCTGCTGGGCCGCGAGCGCATCCTGCCCTTCTCGGCCGCCGATGGTGCGGGCCGGCCGCTCCACCAATTGCCGGGCAGCGCCGAGCGGCCCCTGCCCTTCCTCGCCTACTCTGCC
Organism: Pseudorhodoferax sp. Leaf267; assembly: GCF_001422405.1. Classification (GTDB taxonomy): domain Bacteria; phylum Pseudomonadota; class Gammaproteobacteria; order Burkholderiales; family Burkholderiaceae_C; genus Pseudorhodoferax. The sequence goes on along the minus strand of NZ_LMMV01000012.1, from coordinate 951,693 downwards.
GGCGCCTTCATCGGCAACGTGGTCGAGATGATCCGGCTCAATGCCCGCACGCCCAGCCATCTGTCGCGCGGCTTCGAAACCCATATGTCCGAGGCACTCAAGGCCATGCTGGTGGCCGGCCACGGCGTGGGTTGGCTGCCCGAGAGCTGCGTCGCCGACGAGCTGGCCGAGGGCAAGCTGGCGATTGCCGGCAGCGACGAGTGGGTCACGCAGCTGGAGGTGCGGCTGTACCGCGCCATGCCCAGTACCAAGTCCGTGGTCGACGAACTGTGGGCCTGGCTATGCCGATGACCGGGCCGTCAGCGCAGGAAGCGCTCGAGGACCTGCGCCAGCCGGTCGAAGCTGGCCCGCACCTCCTGCTCGGTCACGGCGCCATAGCCCAGCACCAGGCCACGCGCCGGCACCGGCTTGCGCAGCGAGTACAGCGACAGTGGCCGCGTCATGACGCCGGCCGCCAGTGCCTCGCGCGCCACGGCATCATCGTCCAGCTCGGCCGGCAGGCCCAGCACCAGGTGCAGGCCGGCATCGCTGCCCAGCACCGGCAGCTGCTGGCCCAGCCGCTGGCCGATCGCCTCGATCAACGCGCCGCGCCGCGCGGCGTACACGCCACGCATGCGCCGGATGTGGCGCGCGTAGTGGCCCTCGCGCATGAAGCGCGCCAGCACCACCTGCTGCAGCGTCTGCCCCTCGCGGAACAGCTCGTTGAGCGCACGCGAGAAGTGGTCCACCAGGTCGCGCGGCAGCACCAGGTAGGCCAGCCGCATCGAAGGGAACAGTGTCTTGGAGAAGGTGCCCAGGTAGAGCACGCGGCCCTGCTCGTCCAGCCCCTGCAAGGCCGGCAACGGGCGGGCCGCGAAGCGGAACTCGCTGTCGTAGTCGTCCTCGACGATCCACGTGTGATGGCGTGCCGCGTAGTCCAGCAACTGGCGGCGCCGGCCGTGACTCATCAGCACGCCTGTGGGGTACTGGTGCGAGGGCGACAGGAACATCAGCCGCGGCGGGCTCAGCTGCTGCTGCGCGGTGGGCGCCATGCCCTCGGCATCCAGCGGCACGGGCTGCAGCACGAGGCCGGCATTGCGGAAGATGCTGCGCGCGCCCCAGTAGCCCGGGTCTTCCAGCCAGACCGTGTCGCCACTGTCGGCCAGCAGCTGCGCCACGAGGTGCAGCGCCTGCTGCGTGCCGTTGGTGATGACGACCTGCTCGGCGCTGCACACCACGCCACGCGTGCCCTGCAGGTACTCGGCAATGGCCTCGCGCGCGTCCGGGTGGCCGGCGCCGGTGGCGTAGCTCAGGTGCGCTGGCTCCACTTCGCGCCAGGCCTGCGCCTGCAACCGGCTCCAGACCTTGGCCGGGAACATCCGCACCTCGGGCACACCCGGCGCGAACGCACCCCACTGCAGCGGGCTCGCGCGCGCGCCCTGCACCAGATCGTCTCCGCGGTGCGACAAGGCGTTCGCACGCCGGGCCGGCGCCGCCCGGGCGCGGCCGATGAAGCCGGGTGCCATCGCCTTGACATAGGTGCCGCGGCCCACGCCGGCCTGCGCCAGCCCCTCCAGCACCAGCTGCTCGTAGACCTGCACCACGGTGTTGCGCGCGATGCCCAGCACCTGCGCCATCTCACGCGTGGGCGGCAGCTTGAGCCCAGCCGGCAAGGTCGACTGGCGGATGCCGGCCTGCAGGATGCGGTAGAGCTGCAGGTGGTTGTATTCCCCCGTGCCGTGCTCGAACTGCTGCAGCATGAAATCGGGCAGGCCACTGGCCTCGTGCGGAAAAATTGGTTCCATCGAATCAATCCGAATTGGTTCTTCTATTGGAATCAATGTATTCGTAGACTGCGCCGTTGTCCAACCCCCCTGCGGCCCCTGGGCCTGCGCACCACACCATGACCACTGCCACCCTTGCGCATTCCGAGTCTTGCGCCACCAGCAACCAGGCGCTCGACGCTCGCCGCATCGCGGCCACGCCGCGCGGCGTGGGCATCGGCTTCAACATCTACGCCGACCGCGCCGAGAACGCCCAGATCTGGGACGTGGAAGGCCGCCGCTACATCGACTTCGGCTCCGGCATCGCCGTGCTGAACACCGGCCACCGCCACCCGCGCGTGATGCAGGCCGTGAAGGACCAGCTCGAACGCTTCACGCACACCGCCTACCAGGTCGTGCCCTATGAAAGCTCGGTCGCGATGGCCGAACGCCTGAACGCGGCGACGCCCGGCAGCCACGCCAAGAAGACGGCCTTCTTCACCACCGGCGCCGAAGCCGTCGAGAACGCCATCAAGATCGCACGTGCCTTCACGCGCCGCCCCGGCGTGGTCGCGCTGACCGGCGCCTTCCATGGCCGCACCTTCATGGGCATGGCGCTCACGGGCAAGGTCGTGCCGTACAAGACCGGCTTCGGCCCGTTCCCGGGCAGCATCTACCACGTGCCCGCGCCGGTTGCGCTGCACGGCGTGACCGTCAAGCATTCGCTGGCCGCGCTGAACCAGCTGTTCAAGGCCGACATCGACCCCGAGCAGGTGGCGGCCATCATCCTGGAGCCGATCCAGGGCGAAGGCGGCTTCTACGTGCAGCCGCCCGAGTTCATGCGCGCCGTGCGCGAGATCTGCGACCGCCACGGCATCGTGATGATCGCCGACGAGATCCAGACCGGCTTCGCGCGCACCGGCAAGATGTTCGCGATGGAGCACTACGACGTGCTGCCCGACCTCATGACGGTGGCCAAGAGCCTGGCCGGCGGCCTGCCGCTGTCCGGCGTGGTTGGCCGCGCCGAGATCATGGACGCACCCCTGCCCGGTGGCCTGGGCGGCACCTACGCCGGCAATGCGCTGGCGATTGCCGCGGCCCATGCCGTGCTGGACGTGATCGAGGAAGAGCAGTTGTGCGCCCGCGCCGAGCGCCTGGGCCAGCACCTCAAGTCACGCTTGAACGCGCTCAGGAAGAGCGTGCCGCAGATCAGCGACGTGCGCGGCCTGGGCGCCATGGTCGCCGTGGAATTCGCCAAGGCCGACGGCACGCCCGACCCCGACTTCACCAAGCTCGTGCAACAGCGCGCCCGCGACGCCGGCCTGCTGCTGCTGACCTGCGGCGTGCACGCCAACGTGGTGCGCTTCCTGTTCCCGCTGACCATCGAGGACGCGCTGCTCGAAGAAGGCCTGGACATCCTGGCCCAAGCCCTGCAGGCCTGAATATGTTGGAGCAACTGAAAGACCCCAGCCTGCTGCGCCAGCAGGCCTACGTGGCAGGTGAATGGGTCGACGCCGACAGCGGCAAGACCACCACCGTGACCAACCCCGCGACCGGCGAAACCATCGGCACCATCCCGATGTGCGGCACGGCCGAGACCGAACGCGCCATCGCTGCCGCAGCCAGCGCCCAGCGCGCCTGGCGCGACGTGCCCGCCAAGGAACGCGCGGCCATCCTGCGCAGGCTCAACGACCTGATGCTCGCGAACCAGGACGACCTGGCGCTCATCATGACCACGGAGCAGGGCAAGCCGCTGGCCGAGTCCAAGGGCGAGATCGCCTACGCCGCGTCCTTCATCGAGTGGTTCGCCGACGAGGCGCGCCGCGTGTACGGCGACGCGATCCCCGCCACCAGCGGCGACAAGCGCATTTTCGCGCTCAAGCAGCCCATCGGCGTGACGGCCGCGATCACGCCCTGGAACTTCCCGACCGCGATGCTCACGCGCAAGGCCGGCCCGGCCCTGGCCGCAGGCTGCTCCATGGTCGTCAAGCCCGCGACGCAGACGCCCTACTCCGCGCTGGCCTTCGCCGAACTGGCGGCGCGCGCGGGTGTTCCGAAGGGCCTGCTGTCGGTGCTGACCGGCTCGGCCTCGGAGATCGGCGGCGAGATGACGCGCAGCCCCGTGGTGCGCAAGCTGACCTTCACGGGCTCCACCGAAGTGGGCCGCACGCTGATGCGCCAATCGGCCGACACGATCAAGAAGCTGTCGCTGGAACTGGGCGGCAACGCGCCCTTCATCGTGTTCGACGATGCCGACATCGACGCCGCCGTCGAGGGCGCGATGGTCTCCAAGTACCGCAACACCGGCCAGACCTGCGTCTGCGCCAACCGTTTGTATGTGCAGCGCGGCGTGCTGGAGCAGTTCACGCGCAAGCTGGTCGCCAAGGTGCAGGCCATGAAGGTCGGCAACGGCCTGGATGCCGGCGTCACGCAAGGCCCCCTGATCGATGCCAAGGCGGTGGCCAAGATCGAAGAGCACGTGGCAGACGCCGTGGCCAAGGGCGGCACCGTGCTGACCGGCGGCAAGCCGCATGCACTGGGCGGCCTGTTCTATGAGCCCACCGTGATCGGTGGCGCAACGGCGGACATGCTGTTCGCGAAGGAAGAGACCTTCGGCCCGCTGGCGCCGATCTTCGCGTTCGACACCGAAGCTGAAGTCATCGGGCTGGCCAACGACACCGAGTTCGGCCTGGCCGCCTACTTCTACAGCCGAGACATCGGCCGCGTGATGCGCGTGGCCGAGCAGCTGGAGTCGGGCATGGTCGGCGTGAACACTGGCCTGATCTCCACGGCCGAGGCGCCGTTCGGCGGCGTCAAGCAATCGGGCCTGGGCCGCGAGGGCTCCAAGTACGGCATCGAGGAGTTCCTGGAAACCAAGTACGTCTGCCTGGGGGGCATCGACAAGTGAGTTTGGATTTGCAGACATTCGGCATCGCCGGCGTGCAGATGAACGTTTCGGCGTTCGACAGCAACGTCGAGCAGATGGGCAATTACCTGCGCCACATCCGCACCCGCTTCCCGTGGGTGCGCATGGTGCTGTTCTCTGAACTCGCCGCACTGGGCCCCAAGCACAGCACGGCCGAGCCGCTGCCCGGGCCGACCGAAGCGCGGCTGTGCGAACTGGCACGCGAAACCGGTCTGTGGCTGATTCCCGGCTCGCTGTTCGAGCAGGTCGACGGGCCCCACGGCACGCGCGTCTACAACACCACGCCGGTCATCAACCCCGAGGGCGAGGTCATCACGCGTTTTCGCAAGCTGTTCCCGTTCCGCCCTTACGAGCGCGATGTCGAGGGCGGCACCGAGTTCTGCGTGTTCGACATCCCCGGCGCGGGCCGCTTCGGCGTGTCGATCTGCTATGACATGTGGTTCCCCGAGACCACGCGCACGCTGGCCGCCATGGGCGCCGAGGTGATCCTGCACCCCACCATGACCGACACCATCGACCGCGACGTGGAGCTGGCCATCGCGCGCGCGTCGGCCGTGCAGAACCAGGTGTATTTCTTCGACGTCAACGGCGTGGGCCATGGCGGCGTGGGCCGCTCCATCATTTGCGACCCGTCCGGCTACGTGCTGCACCAGGCCGAGAGCGGCCCCGAGATCATGGCCATCGACGTGGACTTCGCGCGCCTGCGCCGCGAGCGTGAGCGCGGCCTGCGCAGCAACCTGGGCCAGCCGCTCAAGAGCTTTCGCGACCGCGACTGCACGTCGCGGTCTATGACAAGGAGGCTGCGGCCAGCTTTCCGTACCTGCAGACCTTGGGGCCCTTGACCAAGCCCGACTGACACACCCGACCCGAGAGACAAGGGCCGGGGCGTCGGGCCCGGCCGAGGAGACACAAGATGACGAAGACCAACACTCCAACAAGGACCCGCACCTCGCTCAGCCGTCACCGCAGCGTCTGGGAGATGCGTGCCGACGGCTGGATCAGCCTGGTGGACGACCTGAGCCGTTCGGCCATCCTGCCGCCGGACGACCCCGAGCGCCAGCGCCGCCTGGCCCACATCCACCAGATCATCGAGTCGCTGGCGCCCATCGAAAGCTACTGGGCCTTCCCCGGCGGCCGCGTCTTCGGCGAGCTGTGCCAGTGGATCGAGCGCGAGGAACTGGCCCGCGCCCACCAGGCCGCGCGCCGCATCCACCGCGTGCTGGCGGCCCGCACCTACCGCCACGACAGCAGTGCGCTGGAGGGCGACAACGAGCTGCCGTCGCAGATCGAAACCGAGAGCGAACGCCAGGCGCAGCTGTCGCGGCCCTACTTCGAGGTGCTGATCGTCGACGAGATGAGCCCGGCCGAAGAAGACGCGCTGCGCCGCCGCGTGCTGCGCAAGCGGAGCACCGACGACGATTTCATCTTCGACGTGGTGGTCGTGCCCACGTATGAAGACGCGTTGATCGCCACGCTGGTCAACTTCAACCTGCAGGCGGTCGTGATCCGCCACGGCTTTCCGTTCCGCTCGGTCAACCACAACGACATGCTGCGCCGCTTCCTGGACAGCGTGGACGAGAGCATCGAGCAGATGCCCGAGTTCGAACGCGGCCCGCTACTGGGCCGGCAGATCGCGCAGCTGCGGCCCGAGCTCGACCTGTACCTGGTCACCGACGTCAACGTCGAAGACATCGCCGCCCGCGTGGGCGAGGCGTTCAAGCGCATCTTCTTCGGTGAGGAAGACCACATCGAGCTGTACAGCTCCATCATGAAGGGCGTGGGCGAACGCCACCGCACGCCGTTCTTCCACGCGCTGCGCGACTACGCCAAGCAGCCCACGGGCGTGTTCCACGCGCTGCCGCTGGCGCGCGGCAAGTCCATCATGAACAGCAGCTGGATCGGCGACCTGGCGCAGTTCTATGGCATGAACCTGTTCATGGCCGAAACCTCTGCCACCTCGGGCGGGCTGGACTCGCTGCTCGACCCGGTCGGCCCGCTCAAGCTGGCGCAGGAGTACGCGGCCCGGGCCTTCGGCGCGCGGCGCACCTACTTCGCCACCAACGGCACCAGCACCTGCAACAAGATCGTGGTGCAGGCCCTGGTGCGGCCCGACGACATCGTGCTGGTCGACCGCAATTGCCACAAGTCGCACCATTACGGCCTGGTGCTGGCCGGCGCGCAGGTGGCCTACCTCGACTCCTATCCGCTGGACCAGTACTCCATGTACGGCGCGGTGCCGATCCGCCACATCAAGGAGACGCTGCTGGGCTTCCGCCGCGCCGGCACGCTGGACCGCGTGCGCATGGTGCTGCTGACCAACTGCACCTTCGATGGCATCGTCTACGACGTCGAACGCGTGATGCTGGAATGCCTGGCGATCAAGCCCGACCTGGTGTTCCTGTGGGACGAAGCCTGGTTCGCCTTCGCGCGCTGCCACCCCATCTACCGCCAGCGCACCGGCATGGCCACGGCCGCTCGTCTGTGCGAGATGTTCAAGGAGCCTGCCTACGCCAAGCGCTACGCGCAATTCCAGGCCGAGATCGACTGGAACGACGACGAGGCGCTGCTCAACACGCGCTTGCTGCCCGACCCGGCCAAGGCCCGCATCCGCGTCTACGCCACACACTCCACGCACAAGACGCTGACCGCGCTGCGCCAGGGCTCGATGATCCATGTGTGGGACCAGGACTTCAAGGACAAGGCCGAAGAGGCCTTCCACGAGGCCTACATGACCCACACCTCGACATCGCCCAACTACCAGATCCTGGCCTCACTGGACGTGGGCCGCCGCCAGGTGGAGCTCGAAGGCTACGAGTTGATCCAGCGCCAGCTGGAGCTGGCCATGAGCCTGCGCGAGCAGGTGCTGAACCACCCGCTGCTCAAGCGCTACTTCCGCTTCCTGCGCGTGGGCGACGTGATCCCGGCGGCCTACCGCGAGTCCGGCGTGGAGAGCTACTACAACGACGAGAACGGCTGGAACAACCTGGAGGCAGCCTGGCGCACCGACGAGTTCGCGCTGGACCCCACGCGCGCCACGCTGACCATCGGCGCCACGGGCCTGGACGGCGACCAGTTCAAGAACCGCGAGTTGATGGACAAGTACGGCATCCAGATCAACAAGACCTCGCGCAACACCGTGCTGTTCATGACCAACATCGGCAGCACGCGCTCGGCCATCGCCTACCTGATCGAGGTGCTGGTCAAGATCGCGCGCGACGTGGACGCGCGCATCGCCGACATGAGCGCCATCGAGCGCCGCATCCACGAGAAGCGCGTGAAGTCGCTGACGCTGGAGCAGCCGCCGCTGCCGGATTTCTCCAGCTTCCATTTCGCGTTCCGTGGCCGCTCGGTCGAGGGCCGGGCCGAGACGCGCGACGGCGACATCCGCAGCGCGTTCTTCCTGTCCTACGACGACGTCAACTGCGAATACATCGACATGCCCGAGGCCGCGCGCGCCATCGCGGCGGGCCGCGAGCTGGTGTCGGCGCTGTTCGTGATCCCCTACCCGCCGGGCTTTCCGATCCTGGTGCCGGGCCAGGTCATCAGCGCCGAGATTTTGCAGTTCATGGCCGCGCTGGACGTGCGCGAGATCCATGGCTTCAGGCCCGAGCTGGGCTTCCGCATCTTCAGCGACGCCGCGCTGGAGCGCGCGGCCCAGGCCACGGCCGCACGCGCCGCGCTGGCCGTGGCCGGCCGCGCTGCACAAACACAAGAGCAAGAGGCGCAGCAGCGCCCAGAACCCGAACTGGCGACCGCAGGACTGGCGCCCAAGAAGTCCACCTCGAGGAGCAAGAAATGACCAACAAGGTCAAGAGCATTTCCGACCTGCTGCTGATGTTCCACCGCAATGAGCGGCCCATCTACTTCATCAGCGCCACCAACTTCAACCTGCTCGGCATGGACCGCTGGGTCAACCGCTTCCGCTACATCAACTACATCGACTGCTTCGACGGGCGCCACCCCAACGTCTTCGTGCCCAAGGAGACACCGCACGACGAGTTCACCTCCATCGAGGACATCAACAACTACCTGCTGCAGCACAAGGACGTGGTCGACCTGATCGAGCGCCGCGGCGGCAAGCCCGTGGCCACGTTCCTGATGTTCGACGAGAAGACCGAAGAGCTGTCCAAGGAGCTCGGCATGGAGGTCTGGTTCCCGCCGGCCAAGCTGCGCCAGCGCTGCGACAACAAGATGGAGACCGTGCGCATCGGCAACAAGGCCGGCGTGTACTCGGTGCCCAACGCGCTGGAGAAGGTCGACAGCTTCCAGCACCTGATGCAGATCGCAGAGCGCGCCGGCCTGGGCAAGGACCTGGTCGTGCAGTCGGCCTTCGGCGACTCGGGCCACACCACCTTCTTCATCGCCAGCGAAGACGACTTCAACAAGCACAAGGACGAGATCGTGGGCGACCCCGAGGTCAAGATCATGAAGCGCATCAACTGCCGCGGCGCCACGCTGGAAGCGTGCGCCACGCAGTCGGGCACCCTCGTCGGCCCGCTGTTGACCGAGGTGGTCGGCGCGCGCGAACTCACGCCCTACAAGGGCGGCTGGTGCGGCAACGAAGTGTTCCCGGGTGCCTTCTCCGAAACGGTGCGCGCCAAGGCCCGCGACATGGCCGAGAAGTTCGGCAACCAGCTCTTGGCCGAAGGCTACCGCGGCTACTTCGATCTGGACTTTCTGATCGACCAGGACAACGGCGAGGTCTACCTGGGCGAGCTGAACCCGCGCATCTGCGGCGCCAGCCCCATGACCAACCACGCCGCCTTCGCCTATGCCGACGCGCCGCTGTTCCTGTTCCACCTGCTGGAGTTCTCGGGCGTGCCATTCGATTTGAACGTCAAGGAAATCAACGAGCGCTGGGCGCAGCCGCACTTCATCGACTCGTGGTCGCAGGTGGTCATGAAGTACACGGAAGACAAGGTCGACCAGGTCACGCACGCGCCGGCCACCGGCATCTACCGCATGGCCGAGGACGGCACCGTGGCCTACCAGCGCTTCGACTACACGCGCCGCGCCATCGACACCGAGCGCGAGGCCTTCTTCCTGCGCATCACGGGCCCGGGCGACTACCGCTACAACGGCGCCGACCTGGGCATCCTGATCACGCGCGGGCGCTCGATGGACGACAACTTCAAGCTCAACATCCGCGCACGCGACTGGGTCCGCGGCATCAGCCAGTACTACGCGGGCAAGCCCATCTTGACCACGCAGCACGAGGCCGCGCCGGCACCCGGCTCGTTCAAGATCCTCTGACGATGTCCATCAGCATCCACTTCCAGGCCGTCGCCGAGGACACCCCCGGCGCGCAATGGAAGGCGCTGTTCGAGCGGTCCTGGCCCGGCTACCGGGCCTGGTTCCTGCGCAGCGGTGCGGTGGGCCGGCCCAGCTTCCTGGAATCGCGGCGTGCCTTGCGAGAGCACATGCCCGAGCTGGTGCCGACCTGGGAGCGGCTGGTCGAACTGGCGGGCGGCGGCGACGTGGAGGCGCGCTTCCTGTCCCTGTGGTGCCCGCCGCCCTACATCGCCGGCTGCTCGCAGGCGGTCTGGATCGACCCACAGGGCCGGGACGAGCCCGTGCTGCTGCGCAACTACGACTTCGCGCCCGCACTGCTGGAGGGCAATTGGCTGGCCTCCCGCTGGACGGGCCAGCGTGTGGTGGCGATGAGTGACTGCCTGTGGGGCGCGCTGGACGGCATCAACGAGAGCGGCCTGGCCGCCTCGCTGTCGTTCGGCGGGAGCACGGTGGCCGGTACCGGCTTCGGCATCCCGCTGGTCTTGCGCTATGTGCTCGAAGTCGCGCAGACCACGGCGCAGGCCGTCGCCATCCTGCAGCGCGTGCCGGTGCACATGAGCTACAGCATCACCCTGCTGGACCGCCATGCCGACTGGGCCACCGTGTTCGTCGCGCCCGACCGGCCGGTGCAAGTCACGCGCCACAAGGCCGTGACCAACTTCCAGAACGCCGTGGAATGGCCCGAGCATGCGCAGGCCACGCGCTCGCCCGAGCGGCTGGCGGCGCTGCGCCAACAGGTGGAAACACCGGCCCCGGCGCAGCAGGCCATCGACGCACTGCTGCAGCCGCCGCTCTACCAGACGGCCTGGATGCGCGGCTACGGCACGCTGTACACGGCGGTCTACCGGCCACAGTCCGGCCGCGCCGAGCTGCTCTGGCCGGGTCATCGCTGGGAGCAATCCATCGCGCAGTTCGACGAGGGCCAACACGACATCGTCTATCCCAACGCACCATCCTGAACCCCCAGCGCACGGCCGCGGGTGACAGGCCGCGCGCACTGCACCACCCACCACAACCATTCCCAAAACGTTTGCATGGAGACTTTGAAATGAAAAAGAAACTACCCCCAGCCGTCTGGATCCTGCTGGCCATGGTGGTCGGCATCCTGATCGGCTACATGGTGTTCACGAACTTCCCCGACAAGAAGACCGCGGCGCAGATCGCCGGCTACATCTCCATCATGTCGGACGTGTTCCTGCGGCTGATCAAGATGCTGATCGGCCCGCTGGTGTTCTCCACGCTGGTGGTCGGCATTGCGCACATGGGCGATGCCTCGTCCGTGGGCCGCGTGTTCGGCAAGGCGCTGGGCTGGTTCGTGACCGCATCGCTCATCTCGCTGGTGCTGGGCCTGGTGATGGCCAACCTGCTCAAGCCGGGTGTGAACCTGGGGCTGCCGCTGCCCGACATCGGGGCCTCGGCGAACCTGGCCACGTCCAAGTTCACTCTCAAGGACTTCATCAGCCATCTGGTGCCCAAGTCCTTCGCCGAGGCCATGGCCAACAACGAGATCCTGCAGATCGTGGTGTTCTCCATGTTCTTCGGTGTCGCGCTGGCCGCGCTGGGTGAAAAGGGCAAGACCCTGGTCGCCGCGATCGACGAGCTGGCCCACGCCATGCTGAAGATCACGGGCTACGTGATGAAGCTGGCCCCGCTGGCCGTGATGGCCGCCATGGCCGCCACAGTGTCGGTCAATGGCCTGGAGATCCTGCTCAAGTTCGCCGTGTTCATGCGCGACTTCTACCTGGGCCTGTTCGTGCTGTGGGCGGTGCTGATCCTGGCGGGCCTGGCCTTCCTGGGTCCGCGCGTGTTCAAGCTGCTGGTGCTGATCAAGGAAGCCTTCCTGCTGTCGTTCGCCACGGCCAGCTCGGAAGCCGCCTACCCCAAGATCCTGGACGCGCTCGACCGTTTCGGCGTCAAGCGCAAGATCTCCAGTTTCGTGATGCCCATGGGCTACTCGTTCAACCTCGATGGCTCGATGATGTACTGCACCTTCGCCGTGCTGTTCATCGCGCAGGCCTACGGCATCGAGCTGTCGATGGGCACGCAGATCACCATGCTGCTGATCCTGATGCTGACCTCCAAAGGCATGGCCGGCGTGCCGCGCGCCTCGCTGGTGGTGATCGCCGCCACGCTGAACCAGTTCAACATCCCCGAGGCCGGCCTGCTGCTGATCCTGGGCGTGGACACCTTCCTGGACATGGGCCGCTCGGCCACCAACGCGGTCGGCAATTCGATCGCCACGGCCGTCGTTGCCAAGTGGGAAGGTGAGCTGCTGCCCGAGGCCGAAGCCGACGCCAACGCCAAGGCACTGGACCGGGAAGCCGCGGCCACGCTGGCGCATCCGGCTCATGCCTGAGGCGCGCGCCATGAACACGTCATGGAAGGCATGTCTGGCCATCGGCCTGTGGGCCGCGCTGGCGGGCGGTGCGGCGCGGGCGGAAGACGAGGTGGAGCGGCCCCGGCCGCCCTCTTCGGCATTCGCGCCCACGCAGCTCACCGGCACGCTGGCCAAGCTGCGCAATACCGGAACGATCGCGATCGCGCACCGTGAATCCTCGGTGCCGTTCTCGTACTTCAATGCGCGCAAGGAGCCGATCGGCTATTCGATCGAACTGTGCAAGGCGCTCGTGAACTCCATCGCCGACGCCGTGCAGAAGACATTGACCATCACCTGGGTGCCGGTCACGTCCGAGTCGCGCATCGACGCCATCGCCGACGGCCAGGCCGACCTGGAATGCGGCTCGACCACGAGCAACCTGGAGCGCCAAAAGCGCGTGGCCTTCTCGCCCATCATCTTCGTCTCGGGCACCAAGCTCATGGTGAAGGCCGGCTCGCCCGTGCGCTCGTTCCGTGATCTGGCGGGCAAGAAGGTGGTGGTTACGGCCGGCACGACGAACGAGAAGTCAATGCGCGACCTGGTGGCCAGGTTCAAGCTGGACACGCAGATCGTCGCCATGCCCGACCACGCCGCCAGCTTCGCGCAGGTGGCCAATGGCGCGGCCGATGCATTTGCCACCGACGACGTGCTGCTGTATGGCCTGATCGCCGAGAACGCCAACCAGGGTGGCAAGTTCCAGGTGGTCGGCGAGTTCCTGTCGTACGACCCCTACGGGATCATGTACCGCAAGGACGACCCGCAACTGGCCAGTGTGATCACCGACAGCTTCCGCCTGCTGGCCGAGGACGGTGAGATCGAGCGGCAATACAACCGCTGGTTCCTGCGCCGCCTGCCCTCGGGCACCAGCATCAACCTGCCGATGAGCCCGCAGCTCGAAGCCATCATCCAGACGCTGTCGGTCAGCAAGCCGCAGTAGCCATAGAATCCGCTCCGCGCCCGCAAGGGCGCATCGCTAGGGGTGTGGCGAGCTGTCCTTCCGGGGTGGTTCGCGACTGAGAAAGTCCCTTTGAACCTGATTGAGGTCATCCTCGCGCAGGGAAGCATTGACCAGGATAGGCCGCGCCACCGCACCCGGTGGCCTCTCGAGCGGCCGCCACGATCCGGCAGGCCGACCTGCTATGACGTCGAAAGCGTTGTGGCAATGAACCGTTTTTCCTTTCCCTTGCAGGCCCTGGCCGGCGCAGCGGCGGCGCTGTGCGCGCTGGCCGCTGCGGCACAGGCCCCCGCCCCCACACTGCCGGCCGTGACCGTCCAGGCCGGCCAGCAGGCCCCGCGGGCTGATGTGACGGGCTTTGGCGACCAGCCGCTGCGCGAGCTGCCGCTGTCGGTCACCGTCATCGACGCCGCCACGCTGCAGGCCAGCGGCGCGCGCCGGCTGGCCGACCTGACCAGGTTCGACGCCTCGGTCACCGATGCCTACAACTCGCCGGGCTACTGGGACTACCTGACCATCCGCGGCTTCACGCTGGACAACCGCTTCAACTACCGGCGCGAAGGCCTGCCGATCAGCGCGGAGACCTCCATCCCGCTGGACAACAAGGACCGCATCGAGATCCTCAAGGGCACGAGCGGCATCCAGGCCGGCACCAGTGCGCCTGGCGGCCTGGTGAACTACGCGGTCAAGCGGCCGACCGAGAACGACCTGCGCCGCGCCACGGTGGAGGTCTCGGGCAACGGCGGCGTGCTGGGCGCCATCGACCTGAGTGGCCGCTTCGGCGTGGACCGCGTGTTCGGCTACCGCTTCAACGTCGCGCACGAAACGCTGCGCCCGCGCATCGACGACCTGGACGGCCGGCGCAGCCTGGTGGCGCTGGCGGCCGACTGGCGCGTGGGGCGCGACACCGTGGTGGAAGCCGAGGTCGAGTGGAGCCGCAAGTCGCAGCCCAGCCAGGCCGGCTACAGCCTGCTGGGCAACATCCTGCCGGCCGTGCCCAGCCCGCACCTGAACCTGAACAACCAGCCCTGGTCGCAGCCCTCGGTGTTCGGCGCGCTGACGGGCACCGTGCGCATCGAGCAGGCCTTGACCACCGACTGGAGCTGGTCGGCCCAGGTCGGGCAGCAGCGGCTCAAGACGGACGACCGGCTGGCCTATGCCTTTGGCTGCACGGGCCCGGACTTCTACCTCGCAGACCGCTACTGCAGCGATGGCAGCTACGACCTGTACGACTTTCGCAGCGAGAACGAGCAGCGCCGCCAGACCGCCGCGCAGGTCAAGCTCAAGGGCCGCGTGGCCACGGGCGGCATCACGCACGACCTGGGCGTGGGCCTGCTGCACTCGCGCGTGCGCAACCGCTTCCAGGCCCAGGCCTACAACTATGTGGGCGTGGGCAACGTGGACGGCACGGCCATCACGACGGCCGACCCGACGCTGACCGACCCCAGCACCAACCGCGACGAGCGCTCGCTGGAGCTGTCGCTGCAGGACACGATCCGCTGGTCGCCGCAGTGGACGACCTGGCTGGGCCTGCGCCATACGCGCCTTGACCGCGAGAGCGTGCGCACCGATGGCTCGCGCCCGACCGGCTACGACGCCAGCCTGACCACGCCCTGGGTCTCGCTGGGCTACCAGATCGCCAGCGGCCCGCTGGTCTACGCGAGCTACGGCCAGGGCGTGGAATCGGAACTCGTGCCGAACAGGGCCTCGCGGTACAGCAATGCCGGCGTTGCACTGCCGGTGCGCAAGTCCCGGCAATGGGAGGTCGGCGCCAAGGGCGGCACATCGACCTGGGGCTGGCAGTTGGCGTGGTTCCGCATCGAGCGGCCGGTGACCAATATCGAGTCGTGCACGCCGGCAGTCCCTGACACGCCATGCGAAGCCCGCTACGACGGCAACGCCTTGCACCAGGGCCTGGAAGCCACGCTGGGCTGGGCAGGCGGGCCCTGGCGGCTGGACGGCGGCTTCACGCTGCTGGATGCCGAGCGCCGCGGCAGCACGGAGAACGCGGCGCTGAACGGCACGCGCCCCGTCAACGTGCCGCGCCTGGTCTTGCGCGCCAAGGCCGCCTACACGGTGGCGGCCGTGCCGGGCCTGGCGCTGGACGGCGGCCTGGTGCACGAAGGCCGCCGCTCGGTGCTGCCCGACCAGTCCATCGAGCTGCCGTCGTGGACGCGGCTGGACGCCGGCCTGCGCTACGCGGCCAGGGTGCAGGGACTGGCCACGCACTGGACGCTGGGCGTGGAGAACCTGGCGAACCGGCGCTACTGGAAGGAATCGCCGACGCAGTTCGGCCACGTCTACCTGTTCACGGGCACGCCGCGCACCGTGCGCCTGGCCATGACGGCCGACTTCTAACGCGACGCCGTACTACATCCGGTCACACCGGACGCGGCTAGCATGGGCGCTGCCGCGGCATCCTCCGCGGCGCGCCATTCCGAGAGGCCGTCTTCTGAGCGCCCATCCCCTTTCGCCAGCCGTCCCCCAGCCGCTCGGCGATGTCGCCGCGCTGTGGCCCTTGTTGCTGGACATCGCACAGCGCCGCCGGCGCGGCCTGCCGCCGACCGATGCGCGGCTGCCGCTGCACTGGTCGGCCCACGCGGGCTACGCCCTGCCCGAAGGCTGGCATGCCGACGCCCAGTCGCTGTTCGCGCTGTTCAAGCCGCTGCTCGACCGCCGGGGCGATGCGGCCGACTGGACCATCGGCCAGCTCGGCCAGAGCCTGGACGGCTGCATCGCCACGCACACGGGTGACGCCTGCTTCGTCAACGGCCCCGAGGGCCTGGTGCACCTGCACCGCCTGCGCGCGCTGTGCGACGCCGTGGTCGTGGGCGCCAGCACGGCCTGCCTGGACAACCCGCAGCTCACCACGCGCCGCGTGCCCGGCCCCAACCCCACGCGCGTGGTGCTGGACCCGCGGCTGCGCGTACCGGCCGACGCCAAGCTCTTTCGCGACGGCCAGGCGCCGACCCTGCTGGTCTGCCACGCCGCCCACCGCACGCAGGCCGAGGCCCGGCTGGGCGCAGACCGCGTGGTTGCGCTGCCCGCCCACCCATCGGGCGGTGCTGTGCTGGCGCTGCCCGCGGTCCTGGCCGCGCTGCGCGCGCGTGGCCTGCGCACGCTGTTCATCGAGGGCGGCGGCGTCACGGTGTCGCAGTTCGTGCAGCAAGGCTTGCTGGACCGGCTGCACCTGATCGTGGCGCCCGTCCTGATCGGCGCCGGCCACCCCGGGCTGCGGGTCAAGCGCTCCGACGCCATGGCCGACGCGCTGCGCCCGCCCGTGCGCACCTTCGCGCTGGGCGGCGATGTGCTGTGGGACATGGACCTGCGCGCCTAGCGCGGCGCTGCAGGAATGCCCAGCACATCGACATGGCCCACACGCAGGCACGTGTCGGCCACCAGACCCAGGCGCCGGGCCTTCCAGTCGTCGACTTCGGCGTGTGAGGCCGGCTGTTGTTCGAGGGCCGCCAGCGCCACCCCCTCGACCATCGCGCGCAACATGGCGCGATCCTGCGCGCCACGCATGCCATCCACAAGCCAGTCGCTGGCGGCTCGGCTGACGCGGTAGCCCGCCTGCACGAGCAGCGCGCCGGCTTGCGTGACGGCTGCGCCACCCAGGGCCGGGCCGAATCCCTTGTTGCGCTGCTGGTGCGCCTGGAACAGCGCGTGGACCGGCACGTCGGACGGGTCCACCGGCTGCCAGTCCATGCGATCGTCGACATTCAGCGCCCAGCAGATGGCCGCGTTCGCTGCGCGGCAACGCGCAACCAGGGCCGCCAGCCACGGCGCCGAGACGAGGTCCAGCAGCGCCGAGGCCGTGACCAGTTGCGCGCTCTCGAATCGCAGCTGGTCGAAGCCGGCGACCAGGTCGGCCCGGCGGCGTTCGATCTCGATGCGGCGACCCCCACCTTGCAGCAGCAGGACGCCGCCCCGCTCCTTCAGATGCAGGCCCTGGCATGCCGACCAGGGGGCAAGCGCTGCGGGCATGGCGTCAAGCAGGCGGGCGTCGTGGTCCACCAACGTCCAGCGCTGCCGGCTGCCCAGCCGCGGCGCCAGCGCGCGCAGCGTGGCGCCCGTGCCGCAGCCCAGGTCGAGCACGGTGGTCGGCTCTCCGCCTGCCGGCAGATGCGCTGCCAGCGCCGGCCAGTCCAGCGCCGCGGCGGCCGCCGTGCGCGCGGCGTGGTCGAAGGGCTCGCGCAGGGCCAGCCAGTCGGTGCTGAAGCCTGTCATTGCGGCACGCCTTGCAGCACGGAGGCGAAACGCGTGACGGCTGCGGGCCAGGTGGGCAGCCGCGTGCTGGCCGCTGCAGCCCCTGCGGCCAACGCAGCGCGTGCCGCGCGGTCATCCATCAACCGCTGCAGCGCATGGCACAGCGCATCGGCATCGCCCGGTGGCACCAGCACGCCGGCACCGGCCGGCACGGTGTCGACGATGGCACCGGCCGCCGTGCTCACGACGGGCAGGCCGCGCGCCAGGGCTTCGGCCAGCGCCATGCCGTAGCCCTCGTACCAGGACGGCAGCACGAACAGGTCGGCCTGCGCGTAGAGCAGCTCCAGCCGGCCTGCATCGACCTCGCCGTGCCAGACCACGCGGTCCTGCAGGCCCAGGCGCGCTGCGATGCGCCGCACTTGGGCCACGGTGTCGCCATCGCGCGCCAGGCTGCCGGCGCAGTGCAGTTGCCAGGGGCGATCCTGCAGGGCCGCCAGGGCCTGCAGCAGCAGTGCGTGGCCCTTGCGCGCCGTGACGCTGGCCACGCACAGCAGCGACAGGGCCCCGCTGCCCGCGCCGCCACCCACCGCACGCGGCGCCGGCTCGGTGCCGGGCTCGATGACGGAGATGCGCGCGGCCGGCACATCGAACGCCACCAGCGCGCGCGCGGTGGAGCGGCTGGTCACGACGACCTGGCGCGCGCAGGCCAGCGCGCGCCGCTCGCTGTCGCGCAGCGCAGCCTGCTGCGCGGGCGACAGGCCGGTCTCCAGCGCCAGCGGGTGGTGCACGAGCGCGACCCAGCGCAGGCGTGCAGCGTGGTCTTCGGCAATCGCCGGCATGGCGCCGAAGGCCAGCCCGTCGGCCACGACCAGCGCACCGTCGGGCAGCAACGCGACGACCTCGCTGGCTTGACGCAACGCGGCAGCGTCGGGCAGCGGAAACATGTCGCCTGGCGAGCGCCGTTCGACCTGCCAGCCGGCCGCTCGCAGGCCCTGCGCGATACGGCGGTCGTACAGCGTGCCGCCCGTGCGGGCATCCCAGTCGCCGGGCACCAGGAAGATGCAGGCCTTGCCGTGCACGGCTTCAGCCCGCGCCCAGCACGCCCTCGTAGCTGGCCCAGGCCACGTGCGACTCGTGCAGCTGCACGCGCAGCGATTCGATGCCACTGGCGTGCGCACCCAGCTCGCCAGCCTGCGCGCGCGCCGCGATGCGCTCGAACACCACGCGCGCCATGAACTCGGTGGTCGTGTTCTGGCCCGTGAACGCGGCGTCGTCGTCCAGGTTGCGCAGGTTGAACTCGGCCAGCACGCTGCGCAGCACCTCGGTGGCGCGGGCGATGTCCACCACCATGCCGTCGGCATCGAGCGCGCGGCGGCTGAACGCGGCATCGACCACATAGGTCGCGCCATGCAGGCGCTGCGCCGGGCCGAAGGCTTCGCCGTGGAAGCTGTGGGCGATCATGAAATGGTCGCGGACGTTGACGGTGTACATGGCTTGTCTTTCAGGGGTAATCGATGCGGTGGCACAGCGTGTCGGGGGCACCCCCGGCAAGCCGCTGCATCACCTGCGGCAGATCGTCGAACGGGGCGTGGTCGGTGATGAGGGCGTCGAGCGCGTCGTCGCGCAGCAGCGCCAGCGCCAGCGCCATGCGCCGCGCATGGCTCCAGCGGCTGCGCTGCGCGGCTGCCACGTGGCCGACCTGCGAGCTGCGCAGCGTGAGCCGGCGCGCGTGGAAGGCCTCGCCCAGCGGCAGTGCGACGGCGCGGCTGCCGTACCAGCTCAGCTCGAGAACCGTGGCCTCGAAGGCGGCCAGACCCAGCGCCGTGATGAGGCCCTGCGGCTGGCCGCTGGCGTGCACGACGAGGTCGGCATCCGGGGCAGCCGCCTGCGGCAGGGCGAAGCGCAGGCCCAGCTGCGCGGCGACGGCCGCGCGCTCGGGGCGCAGGTCCACCAGCTCGACCGCGCAGCCCGGCATGCGCGAGGCGAGCCAGGCCACGAGCAGGCCGACCACGCCCCCGCCCACCACAGCGATGCGGTCGCCCAGGCGCGGCGCGGCATCCCACAGCGCGTTGACGGCCGTCTCCATGTTGGCAGCCAGCACGGCGCGCGCCGGCGGCACGCCCTCGGGCAGCAGGTGGACGGCAGTGGCCGGCACGTTGTAGTGCGTCTGGTGCGGGAACAGGCAGAACACGTGCCGCCCCTGCAGCGCAGGCGGCCCGGCCTCGACCAGGCCGACGTTGGCATAGCCATACAGCACGGGCGCGGGGAACTCACCTTGCTGGAACGGCGCGCGCATGCGGGCGAACTCGCTGGCCGGCACCTCGCCACGGAACACCAGCAGCTCGGTGCCGCGGCTCACCGCGCTGTGCAGCGCACGCACGCGCACCTCGCCATCGGCGGGCGGCGCGAGCGTGCCGCTGCGGATGGCGGCGCGGCCGGGCGCCTCGGTCCAGCAGGCGCGGAAACCATCGGAAACCATGTGGGGATGCAATGCTGGCATGCTGTGTCGGTTGCGGCGGCGCGCCATCTTAGAACCATGCACCCATCCCCTTCCCTGCCCAGGCCATCGCTGGCCCGCGCGCACCTGGCGCTGCGGCGCAATGCGGCGCTGGCGATCGCGGCCACGGCGCTGCCTTTGCTGGCCGTGGCGCTGCTGGCCACCAGCGCCGCCGACCTGAGCCCCTGGTTCACGGTGAAGGCACTGGCGCTGTTCGCCGTCGCCGCCGGCTGCGTCTGGCATGGGCTGGCGGCCCACCGGCCGCATGCGCGCTTCGGCGCGGCCAATGGGATCACGCTGCTGCGTCTGGCCATGGTGAGCCTGCTGGCCGCGGGCCTGGGCGAGAGCGCCGCGCCGGGTTGGGCTTGGGCTGCGCTCGGGCTGGCCACGCTGGCCGCCGTGCTGGACGCGGTCGACGGCCCGCTCGCGCGGCGCAGACGGCAGGCCAGCGCCTTCGGCGCGCGCTTCGACATGGAGACCGACGCCCTGCTGATCCTGGTGCTGAGCCTGCTGGTCTACGCGCTGGGCCAGGCCGGCGCCTGGGTGCTGGCGGCCGGCGCGCTGCGCTATGCCTTCGTGCTGGCGGCCATCGCCTGCCCCTGGCTGGCCGCGCCGCTGCCGCCCAGCCTGCGCCGCAAGACGGTCTGCGTGGTGCAGATCGTCACGCTGATCGTGTGCCTGGCGCCCATCGTGCCGCCCGCGCTGGCGCAGTGGATCGCCGCGGCCGGGCTGGCCGCGCTGGCCTGGTCGTTCGCCGTGGACACGCTGTGGCTGGCACGGCGCCGGCCGCATTCCGTGGAGGCTGCTTCATGAACCGCATCGCACGTTTCTCGCGTCGCACGGCCCTGGCCGCCTGCCTGGCGCTGGCCACCCTGCCCGCTGCCGCACAGAGCGCGCGCTACGAGGTCGACCCCGACCACCTGAGCCTGGGCTTCCTGGTCGCGCACATCGGCTACGCCAAGGTGCTGGGCCAGTTCACCAAGGCGCGCGGCACTTACAGCTTCGACGAGGCCACGGGCGCGCTCAGCGACGTGCGCGTGGAGGTCGAGTCCGCCAGCGCGACCACGAACCACAACGGGCGCGACCGCCATGTGCGCGGCGGCGACTTCCTGAACGCCGCGCAGTTCCCGCGCATGGTGTTCACGGCGCCGGGCGGCAAGCGCACGGGTGATCGCACCTTCGAGATCGCCGGCACGCTGGAGCTGCTGGGCCGCAGCCAGCCGCTGGTGCTGCAGGCCACCTGGAACAAGAGCGCGCCCTCGCCCATCACCAAGCAGCATGTGATGGGCGTGTCGGCGCGCGGCAGCGTGCAGCGCAGCGCCTACGGCATGGACTACGGCGTGGCCAACGGCTGGGTTGGCGACGAGGTGCAGCTGATCATCGAGTTCGAAGCGATCCGCAAGTGAGGCCGGTGCCCCTGGCCCCGGCCCGCCAGGGCGCGCCCATCGTGGCCGGCGCTGCGGCGTTGCTGCTGCTCAACGTGCTGCTGACCCTGGTCAACCCCGGGCCGACGCCCTGGCCGCAGCCCACGCCGCGCGTGGCGCCCGAGCTGTGCATCGCCGTGCTGCTGGCCACCGGCTGCATGGCCTGGCGCGGCCGGCTGCCGCTGCGCGCGTTCGCGCTCGCCACCGCCGCGCTGATCGCGGTGCGTTTTATCGACATCACCTCGGCCGCCCTGTTCGGCCGCCCGTTGCACCTGTACTGGGACGGCCGCCACGTGGGCCGGATGCTGGCCATGAACGCCACGCCGTGGTGGCAGATCGCCGCCTCCGTGGCCAGCGTGCTGCTGGCGCTGTGGCTGCTGTACCGCCTGGCACGCGGGTGTTGGCAGGCCCTGCAGCAGACGCTGGCGCGGCGCCCGCAGCGGCATGGCGCGGCGGCGCTGTCGGCCGCGCTGCTGGCGGTGTTTGCGGTGCAGTTGCGCGTCGCGCCCGACACGCCGCCGCTCTTCGCCGGCAGCATCACGCCGGTGCTGGCACGCCAGACGCAGCTGGTCGCCGCGCTGCTGCACGACCGCGGCTCCGAGTCGCGGCTGACGCCCAGCCCCGCGTTCGAAACCGACCTGGCGGGCCTGCGCGGCGCCGACGTGCTGCTGCTGTTCTTCGAGTCCTACGGCGTGAGCACGCTGGACGATCCGCAGCAGGCGCGCCAGCTGGCCGCCCCGCGCGACGCCCTGGCCCGCGCCATTGCCGCCAGCGGCCGCCATGTCGTGTCGGCCCGCGTGCGCTCGCCCACGTATGCCGGTGGCTCGTGGCTGGCGCATGGCGCGCTGCTCACGGGCGTGGACACGCGCGACCCGCTGGACTACGAGGTGCTGCTCAGCACGCAGCGCCGCACGCTGGCGCAGCATTTCAGCGCGCACGGCTGGCGCACCGTGAGCTGGATGCCGGGCCTGCAGCGCCCCTGGCCAGAAGGCCGCTTCTTCGGCTTCGACCACTATGTCGACGCCGACGACATGGGCTATGCCGGCCTGCCGTTCGGCCCCTGGCGCATCCCGGACCAGGCGTCCATGGCGCTGCTGCATGCGCAGGAGCTGGCCAAGCCTGCAGCCTCCCGTGCGCCGCGCTTCATCGTGTTCCCCACCGTCAACAGCCACGTGCCGTTCCGCCCCATCCCGCCCTTCGTGGCGGACTGGGACCGGCTCACAAGCCCCGAGCCCTACACCGCGGAGCAACGCGCCCATGCACTGGACGAGCCCGCGTCGTTGCGCGAGCCGGTGCCGGCCTATGTGCAGTCCATCGCGGCCACCTGGGAGTGGCTGGGCGCCTATCTCGGCGAGCGCGCGCCAACCGGGTTACTGACCATCGTGGTCGGCGACCACCAGGCGTTCGCCGGCGTCAGCGGCGCGGGCGCGTCATGGGATGTGCCCGTGCACGTGATCAGCGCAGATCCACGGTTGCTGCAGCGCCTGGAGCGCGCGGGCTTCAAGGCCGGTCTGTCGCCCACCGGGCCGGCGATCGGGGGCATGCACGAACTCACGGGGCTGCTGCTGGGCGTGTTCGCAGGGCCTTGATGCTGCGTCTTCTCAGCGCGGAATGTCGAACACCAGCGGCCCTCCGTCGCACATGCCATCGGACAGCACGAGCACGCGGTAGGCCTGCGCGGTCTCCTCCAGCAGCGCCATGGCCTCGGGCTTGGTGTCGTCGTCGCACTTGCTGCGCGCGACTGTGCGCAGATCCAGCGTGGCCAGCAGCCGGGGCGCGGCCAACCGGCCGGCGCTCTTGTCGTCCCACAGCGAGACCGCCCAGCCCGCGTCGCGGCTGTCGGGATGGTCGTCGGGGCCGGCCAGCAGCAAGATGCCCTGCGGCACGACCGCCATGTCGCGCAGGCCGCGCCGGTAGCCGACGGGCACGCGCGTGACGGTGAGGCCGGCGTCGGCACCGCTGAAGAACGCGTCTGCGTCGACCGAGGCGATGAAGGCGTGGTCGGCCTCGGTCGGGCCGCGCAGCCCGAAATGCAGCCGCCCGTCGCGCACGGCCAGGGCCTCGATGTCGAGCGCGCCGGTGCCCAGGCAGCGGCCCACGCCCAGGCTGGGTTGCAGTTGGAAGTCGTTGGCGAACAGCGCCCGCAGGCGCCGTGTGTGCTGGTAGCCGCCCGGCGTCACGGC
Source organism: Pseudorhodoferax sp. Leaf267 (assembly GCF_001422405.1). Lineage (GTDB taxonomy): Bacteria > Pseudomonadota > Gammaproteobacteria > Burkholderiales > Burkholderiaceae_C > Pseudorhodoferax. The sequence continues at coordinate 928,088 of NZ_LMMV01000012.1, read as the reverse complement.
CCCTGGCGCGGGCGGCAGCGCCTGGCCGGTGGCGCCGTCGCGCGCGAAGCGCAGCACGTACTGGCTCGCCTCGTTGGGTGCGCAGTCGCTGCGCTTGACGGCATGCGAGCCCGTCACATAGAAGAAGCGGCCGTCGGTGGCGGCACCCTCGGCATCCAGCTCCTTGCCAGGCACGCCGAACAGCACGCCGCCGGGCTGCGGCACGACCCGGCCGGCGTCCACCTCGGCGAAGCGCGCCTGCGTGCCCTCGTCGAACACCACCAGGCACATGCGCACGCCAGCCGCGTTCGGCGCGCAGGCGATGCCGCTCACGGACTGGCGGGTCTTCTTCTGCTGGTCGGCAAACTCGAAGCCGGCGCCGGTGGACCATGGCTTGCCGGCGGGGGCGATGGCGGGCGGCGGCGTCTGGGCCTGCGCCTGCCACGCGTGCAGCCCCAGGGCCAGAACTGCCAGCCGCAGCGTCGGATGGAAAGGTCGGATCATCCAGGCCCATTCTGCAGCGGTTCGACCATGCACAGGCAGCCAGCGGGCCGGCACCGGGTCGAGCTGCTTCCCTACCAGCGCCCGCCAGGCCCACGCCGGCGATACAGACCACGACCAGCGTCAGCAGTCCGATCAGCCGGCCGAGGTGAGGAGCCCCGTGCCCTCGCATGCACAGCGCTGCGTGGGGGCCATTCGGCGCAAATGCGCGCGCCACGGGATACTCGGCGCATTCGAACAGGACGAGAACATGCAGGGAAACACACAGGTCATCGACTATTTCAAGGACTTGCTGCGCGGCGAGCTGGCCGCACGCGACCAGTACTTCATTCACTCGCGCATCTACGAAGACCAGGGCTTCGTCAAGCTCTACACGCGGCTGGACCATGAGATGCAGGAAGAGACGCAGCATGCCGATGCACTGCTGCGCCGCATCCTGTTCCTGGGTGGAATGCCCGACATGCAGCCCAAGCCCTTCACGCCGGGCCAGACCGTGCCCGACATGCTGCGCACCGACCTGGCCACCGAATACGAAGTGCGCGCAGCGCTTCAGCAGGGCATGGCGCTGTGCGAGAGCGTGGGCGACTACGTAAGCCGCGACCTGCTGCTCACGCAACTGCGCGACACCGAGGAAGACCACGCCTACTGGCTGGAAAAGCAGCTCGGCCTGATCGACAAGGTCGGCCTGGAGAACTACCTGCAGTCGCAGACAGAGGCCGGCGTCTAGTCGCCCTCTTCGACCTGCGCGCGCACGAAGGCCACGAAGCGCGCCAGCGCGGGCGCCACGCCCGCACCATCGACCTCGCCGCGCCACACCAGACTCGTCTCGCACACCGGCGTCGCGCCGGGCTGGCCCTTGCGCTTGCGCGCATCGGGCACGCGGTAGACCACGCCCTGGCGTCGAAACTGCATCACGCTCTCGGGCACCCAGGCCACGCCGATGCCGGCCGACACCAGGTTGACGATGGTCTGCATCTGGATGGCCTCCTGAGCCACCACGGGCAAGCGCCCGGCCGCGTGGTACAGGCCGAACACGGCGTCGTGCAGAGAGGGCACGATGCGGCGCGGGAAGATCACCAGCGGCTCGGCCAGCACGGCCGGCCAGGCCGGGCGCTCGGCAGCCGCCAAAGGATGATGCGCCGGCAGCGCCAGCACCAGCGGCTCGGTCGCCACCTGCAAATGGGCCAGGGCCGGCGGCGCGAAGCCCGGTGAATGCAGCATGAAGCCGGCGTCGATTTCGCCGCGCTCGAAAGCCTGGAGCTGCACATCGCCCGTGGCCTCGACCAGCTCCAGCGCCACGCGCGGGTTGGCGGCGCGAAAGGCGCGCACCCAGGCCGGCAATTGCTCGAAGCCCACCGTGGACACGAAGGCCAGCCGGATGCGGCCGACCTCGCCGCCGGCCGCCTCGCGCGCACGCATGGGCAAGGCCTGGGCACGTGTAAGCAGGTCGCGCACATCGGGCAGCAGCGCCTGGCCTGCGGGCGTGAGCGCCACACGCCGGCTGGTGCGCTCGAACAGCGGCACGCCCAGCGCGCGCTCCAGCTGCGCGATGGCTTGCGTCAGCGGCGGCTGCGTCATGTGCAGGCGGTGTGCGGCGCGGCCGAAGTGCAGCTCTTCGGCCACCGTCAGGAACTGGCGCCACACGCGGAGTTCGACGAACGTGTCATTCATATGCCGAGCATATCAATGGCGGTGCGGAAACGGATTGGAATAAATGGATGGCCCGGCGCATACTTCGCGCTGCAAAAAACTCCCCCACGAGAGACGACCCCATGGAAACCAAGACCATCCAGATCAACCGCCGTTCGGCCAACATCACCGAAGGCAAGTCGCGCGCGCCCAACCGCTCCATGTACTACGCCATGGGCTACCAAGAGGGCGACTTCAAGAAGCCCATGGTCGGCGTGGCAAACGGCCACAGCACCATCACGCCGTGCAACAGCGGCCTGCAGAAGCTGGCCGACGCGGCCATCGCGGGCATCGAGGAAGCCGGCGGCAACGCTCAGGTGTTCGGCACGCCCACCATCTCGGACGGCATGGCCATGGGCACGGAAGGCATGAAGTACTCGCTGGTCAGCCGCGAGGTCATCAGCGACTGCATCGAGACCTGCGTCGGCGGCCAGTGGATGGACGGCGTGCTCGTCGTTGGCGGCTGCGACAAGAACATGCCGGGCGGCATGATGGGCATGCTGCGCGCCAACGTGCCCGCGATTTACGTCTACGGCGGCACCATCCTGCCGGGCCGCTACAAGGGGCAGGACCTGAACATCGTGAGCGTGTTCGAGGCCGTGGGCCAGAACGCGGCCGGCAACCTGAGCGACGAAGACCTGACCGAGATCGAACGCCGCGCCATCCCCGGCACGGGCTCGTGCGGCGGCATGTACACGGCCAACACCATGTCCAGCTCGTTCGAAGCGCTGGGCATGAGCCTGCCCTACTCGTCCACCATGGCGAACCCGCACGACGAGACGCAGAACTCGGCCAAGGAGTCGGCCAAGGTGCTGATCGAGGCGATCAAGAAGGACCTGAAGCCGCGCGACATCGTGACCAAGAAGTCGATCGAGAACGCTGTGGCCGTGATCATGGCCACGGGCGGCTCGACCAACGCGGTGCTGCACTTCCTGGCCATCGCCCACACGGCCGGCGTGGAATGGACCATCGACGACTTCGAGCGCATGCGCAAGAAGGTGCCCGTGATCTGCGACCTAAAACCCAGCGGCAAGTACCTGGCGGTGGACCTGCACAAGGCCGGCGGCATTCCGCAAGTGATGAAGGTGCTCCTCGACGCGGGCCTGCTGCACGGCGACTGCATCACCATCACCGGCAAGACGATTGCCGAGACGCTGGCCGACGTGCCGGCGCTGCGCGCCGACCAGGACGTGATCCGCCCGATCGACAAGCCCATGTACGACGAAGGCCATCTGGCCATCCTCAAGGGCAACCTGTCGCCCGAAGGCGCAGTGGCCAAGATCACGGGCCTGAAGAACCCTGTCATCACCGGCCCGGCCCGCGTGTTCGACGACGAGCAGTCGGCGCTCAAGGCCATTCTGGACGGCAAGATCGTCGCGGGTGACGTGATGGTGCTGCGCTACCTTGGTCCCAAAGGCGGCCCCGGCATGCCCGAGATGCTGGCGCCCACGGGCGCGCTGATCGGCGCCGGCCTGGGTGAGAGCGTGGGTTTGATCACCGATGGCCGCTTCTCCGGCGGCACCTGGGGCATGGTGGTGGGCCACGTGGCCCCCGAGGCCGCGGCCGGCGGCACCATCGCCTTCGTACAGGAGGGCGACTCCATCACCATCGACGCGCACAAGCTGGTGCTGGAACTCAACGTGCCCGAGGCCGAGCTGGCCAAGCGCCGCGAAGGCTGGACGGCGCCCAAGCCGCGCTACACGCGCGGCGTGCAGGCCAAGTTCGCGTTCAACGCGAGCACGGCGAGCAAGGGCGCGGTGCTGGACGACTATTGATGGCCAATGCTCAGCGCGGCTTCCTGGGGCGCAGCCCCAGCTTGTCGCGCTGGCGTTCCAGGCGCTCGGCCTTGCGCGCGTTTTCACGCTCCACGGCCTTGCGCTTGGTGTAGCCGCTGCTGTCGGCCCACGCCCACCACAGCACGGCCAGGCCGAAGGGCGCGGCCACGGCCCACCAGCTCCAGGTGGCGAACGGGCCGATCTCGAGCCACCGCAGCGCGAGCAGCACGATTCCGATTCCGAGCAGGTACATGGCAGCCCTTCACACCAGTCCCACCGCGGCCTGCAGCGGGAACCTGTCTTACTACAATGAATCGAAAGACTGTACCCCAACCCCCAACGAGGAAAAAGATGAAACGTGCTCTGCTGACGGTGGCCTTGCTGGCCGGCTTTGCGGCTGTTCCCGCCTGGGCGGACCAGGCCCTGGCCACGTCCAAGAACTGCATGACCTGCCATGCCATTGACAAGAAGCTGGTCGGCCCGGCCTACAAGGCCATCGCCGAAAAATACAAGGACGACAAGGGCGCCGTCGACAAGCTGGCTGCCAAGATCGTCAAGGGCGGCTCGGGCGTCTGGGGCCCGGTGCCGATGCCGGCGAACCCGCAGGTCAACGAGGCCGATTCGAAGAAGCTCGCAGCCTGGGTCATGAGCCTGAATTGAGCCTGGGCGCCAACGCAAAAGCCCGCTGCATGCAGCGGGCTTTTTTGTGGGCGCGATCCGGCTCAGTACGCCTGGCCCAGCTGCTCCAGGATGGCCGGGTTCTCCAGCGTGCTGGTGTCCTGCGTGATCGCCTCGCCCTTGGCAATCGACCGCAACAGCCGCCGCATGATCTTTCCGCTGCGCGTCTTGGGCAGGTTGTCGCCGAAGCGGATGTCCTTGGGCTTGGCGATCGGGCCGATCTCCTTGGCTACCCACTCGCGCAGCGCCTTGGCGATCTGTTTGGCCTCGTCGCCATCGGGCCGCGCGCGCTTCAAGACGACGAAGGCGCACACGGCCTCGCCTGTCACGTCATCGGGCCGGCCCACCACGGCAGCTTCTGCCACGAGGTCGGTCTTGGACACCAGGGCCGACTCTATCTCCATGGTGCCGAGCCGGTGGCCCGAGACGTTGAGCACGTCGTCGATGCGGCCCGTGATGCGGAAGTAGCCGCGGTCCGTGCTGCGCACCGCGCCGTCGCCGGCCAGGTAGATGCGCCCGCCCATCTCCTCGGGGAAGTAGGCTTTCTTGAAGCGCTCGGGGTCGTTCCAGATCGTGCGGATCATCGACGGCCAGGGCTTCTTGATGACCAGCATGCCGCCCGCGCCATCGGGCAGGTCCTTGCCGGTCTCGTCCACGATGGCGGCGGCGATGCCGGGCAGCGGCAGCGTGCACGAGCCCGGCACCAGCGGCGTGGCGCCCGGCAGCGGCGTGATGACGTGGCCGCCGGTCTCGGTCTGCCAGAAGGTGTCGACGATGGGGCAGCGCTCGCCGCCCACGTTCCGGTGGTACCACATCCAGGCCTCGGGGTTGATCGGCTCGCCGACCGAGCCCAGGATGCGCAGGCTGGTGAGGTCCCAGTTCTTCGGGTGCACTTTCTCGTCGGTCTCGGCCGCCTTGATCAGCGAGCGGATTGCCGTGGGCGCCGTGTAGAAGATGCTGACCTTGTGCTTCTCGATCATCTGCCAGAAGCGCCCTGCGTGCGGGAAGGTCGGCACGCCCTCGAACACCACCTGCGTGGCGCCGGCCGCCAGCGGGCCGTAGGCCACGTAGCTGTGGCCGGTGATCCAGCCGATGTCGGCCGTGCACCAGAACACGTCGTCCGGGCGCAGGTCGAAGGTCCAGTCCATCGTGAGCCTGGCCCACAGCAGGTAGCCGCCGCTGGCATGCTGCACGCCCTTGGGCTTGCCGGTGGAGCCCGAGGTGTAGAGGATGAACAGCGGGTGCTCGGCGTCCACTGCCACCGGCGGGCAGTCCTCGCCCTGCCCGGCCAGCGCCTCGTCGAAGCTCTTGTCGCGGCCGGCCACCTTGCTCCAGGCCGTGCGCGTGCGCTCGTAGACCAGCACGGTCTTGAGCGTGTCGCAGCCGCCCAGCGCGATGGCGTCGTCGATGATGGACTTGAGCGGCAGCTCCTTGCCGCCGCGCAGCTGGTAGTTGGCGGTGACCACGGCCACGGCGCCCGCGTCGATGATGCGCTCCTGCAGCGCTTTGGCCGAGAAGCCGCCGAACACCACGGAATGCGTGGCGCCGATGCGCGCGCAGGCCTGCATGGCGACGATGCCCTCCACGCCCATGGGCATGTAGACGACGACGCGGTCGCCCTTGCCCACGCCCTGGGCCTTGAGCGCATTGGCGAAACGGGCCACGCGGCCCAGCAATTCGCGGTAGCTCACGCGCAGCACCGTGCCGTCGTCGGCCTCGAACACGATGGCGGTGCGGGTCTCGACCGGCGTGCCCATGTGCTTGTCCAGGCAGTTGGCCGAGACGTTGAGCTGGCCGTCGTCGAACCAGCGGTAGAACGGCGCGTTGGACTCGTCCAGCACGAGCGTGAAGGGCGTCGTCCAGACCAGGTTCTCCTGCGCCAGCCGGGTCCAGAAGCCGTCGCGATCGCGTTCGGCCTCGTCGCACAGGGCCTGGTAGGCCGCCATGCTGGCGATGCGGGCGCCCTGCTGGGCGGCGGCAGGCGGCGCAAACACGCGGTTCTCGACCAGCACGGATTCGATGGCACTCATGGATTTGTCTCCTCTTGTAGGCGATGGAACGGGCCGCCGCGACTGTCGCGGCCGGCCTTGACAGCAGGCTGACAACCGGCCGGGCATTCATTTTGCGTGCACGCGGCGCTCCTACAATCGCGCCCTTTCGCCAACCCTCCAACCCATGTCAGAACCCATACCGTCCAAGGCTTCGCCGATGCGCCCGCTGCCCAAGCTGATCTTTGCCAGCCGTTGGCTGCAGCTACCGCTGTACCTGGGCCTGATCGTCGCGCAGGCGGTCTACGTCGTGCACTTCCTGGTCGAGCTGACGCACTTGGTCGAGGCCGCGTTCGGCAGCGGCCCGGCGCTGCAGGCGCTGATCAACAGCATCGGCTACAAGACCGACGCGCCCATCACCACGCTGAACGAGACCGTCATCATGCTGGTGGTGCTGGCGCTGATCGACGTGGTCATGATCTCCAACCTGCTCATCATGGTGATCGTGGGCGGCTACGAGACCTTCGTGAGCCGCATGAACCTGGAAGGCCACGAGGACCAGCCCGAGTGGCTGAGCCATGTGAACGCCTCGGTGCTCAAGGTCAAGCTGGCCATGTCCATCATCGGCATCAGCTCGATCCACCTGCTCAAGACCTTCATCAACGCCGACAACTACACCGAGAAGGTGCTGCTGGCGCAAACGGCGATCCACATCGCCTTCCTGTTCTCGGCGATGGCGATCGCCTACACCGACAAGATGATGTCGGCCACGGAGAACGCGCGACACTGACAGCCAGAAAATAAGTCATGACTTGACATGACTTAGACCAAAAAGTTAGAATCGCGCCCCTCTTAACAGCCAACTGAGTATGTTGGCGCTTCGGTACTACTCGCGGATCTCCTTGCATCCCGTCGCGGTACCGAAGGCTCTCGCAGGGCCTGGCCCTGCATCCCCGGCCGGTTCTTCCGGCCACCCGACGCCGCGTCGCGCCATCGCCTTCAGCCCCCTCGACCAGGCCCGCTGATCGCCCCCTTGGCGCCCGACAGGCTCTGGTTGCGTCGTCTCTCGTCGTCTTCAGTGCCTGCCCGTGCGGCTGCGGATCGCGGCCGCCTGCCTCGTGGGCGGCCTGATACAGAACACGAACCGGGAGGACTGCCGCATGGCAAAAGACATCCACATCGACCACGTTTTCAAGGTGTTCGGCGACGAACCCGAGGAAGCGCTGGCCCTCGTGCGCCAGGGGCTCAGCAAGCAGGAGATCCTGGCCCAGACCGGCCAATCCATCGGTGTCTTCGACGCCAGCTTCGACATCCAGGCGGGCGAGATCTTCGTGATCATGGGCCTGTCGGGCTCGGGCAAGTCCACGCTCGTGCGGCTGCTCAACCGGCTCATCGAGCCCAGTGCCGGCCGCATCGTGATCGACGGCGCCGACATCAACGAGCACTCCGACCGGCAACTGCGCGCGCTGCGCCGCAAGGACATCAGCATGGTGTTCCAGTCGTTCGCGCTGATGCCGCACATGACGGTGCGCGAGAACACCGCCTTCGGCCTGGAGCTGGCCGGCGCCAGCAAGCGCACGCGGCTGGAGCAGGCCGACCTGGCGCTGGCCCAGGTGGGCCTGGACGGCTGGGGCGACAGCTACCCCGATGAGCTGTCGGGCGGCATGCAGCAGCGCGTGGGCCTGGCGCGCGCGCTGGCGTCCGACCCGTCCATCCTGCTCATGGACGAGGCCTTCTCGGCCCTGGACCCGATCATCCGCACGGAGATGCAGAGCGAGCTGATGCGGCTGCAGCAGGTCAAGCGCCGCACCATCGTCTTCATCTCGCACGACCTGGACGAGGCGATGCGCATCGGCGACCGCATCGCCATCATGAAGGACGGCCAGGTCGTGCAGGTCGGCACGCCCGAGGAGATCCTGCGCCAGCCCGCCAACGACTACGTGCGCAGCTTCGTGCGCGGCGTGGACGCGGCCGCCGTGTTCAAGGCCGGCGACATCGCGCGGCGCAGCCAGGTCGTGGTGTCGGAAAACCCGAACCGCGGCGCGCGCCCCGCCCTCAAGATGCTGGAAGACCTGGACCGCGACTATGCGTACGTGGTCGATCCCAAGCAGCGCTTGCTGGGCATGGTCTCGGCCGATTCGCTGCGCACGGCATTGAAGCACCACGAGGGCACGCTGGGCCTGCAGCACGCCTTCCTGCCCGACGTGCAGACCGTGCCGGCCGTCCACCCCGTCAACGAACTGTTCGGCCAGGTCGCGCAGTCGCCCTGGCCCCTGCCCGTCATCGACGACCAGGGCCGCTACGTGGGCGCGATCAGCAAGACCACGCTGCTGCGCTTCATGGACAAGGGCACGGACTGACCACACGAGGACACCACATGCAAGACCACAACACCACCACCTCGATCGCCCAGGCCGACGCCAACCCCTGGGACGCCGCCGGCACGCCCGCCGCACCGGTTGAGACACCCGCGGCCGACCCCTGGGCCAGCCCGCAGCCCGCGCCCGAAGCCGGCTCGGCCTGGGGTGGCTCCGAGCCGGCTGCCGGCGCCGACGACTGGCTGGACGCGCCCGCCACGGCCCTGGACGGCGCCGACGCCGCAGGCTTTCATTTCTCGCAGCTGTGGGACGGCTCGCTGCCGGTCGAGTCCTGGATCAACCAGGGCCTGGCGTGGACGGTGGAGCACTTCCGCCCCTTCTTCCAGACCGTACGCGCGCCCATCGACACCACGCTGGCCAGCGTCGAGGCACTGCTGCTGTCCGTGCCCACCCTGGCCATGGTCGCGCTGCTGGGCCTCATCGCCTGGCAATGCGCGGGCCGCGCGATCGCGCTGGGCGGCGTGGTCTCGCTGCTGCTGATCGCCATGCTGGGCATCTGGCCCGAGGCCATGACCACGCTGTCGCTGGTGCTCACCTCGCTGGTGTTCTGCCTCGTGATCGGGCTGCCACTGGGCATCCTGCTGGCCGCATCCGACCGCGCCAACCGCATCATGCGGCCGCTGCTCGACGCGATGCAGACCACGCCGGCCTTCGTCTACCTGGTGCCGGTGGTGATGCTGTTCGGCATCGGCAACGTGCCGGGCGTGATCGTGACCATCGTGTTCGCGCTGCCGCCGCTGGTGCGCCTGACGACGCTGGGCATCCGCCAGGTGCGGCCCGACCTGATCGAGGCCGCGCGCTCCTACGGCGCCTCGCCGTGGCAACTGCTGACCAAGGTGCAGCTGCCGCTGGCCATGCCTTCCATCATGGCCGGCATCAACCAGGCGCTGATGCTGTCGCTGTCCATGGTGGTCATCGCCTCCATGATCGCCGTCGGCGGCCTGGGCCAGATGGTGCTGCGCGGCATCGGCCGGCTCGACATGGGCCTGGCCACCGTGGGCGGCCTGGGCATCGTGCTACTGGCCATCACGCTGGACCGCATCACCCAGGCCATGGGCCAGCCGCGCCGCGGCGCCCGCCACTGGTGGCAGACCGGCCCGGCCGGGCTGGTGCTGCGCGCGCTGCGGCCCGCGCCGGCCAAGCCAGCCCCGGCTGTGCACGAACCCGAAAGCGCCGAGCTCGCACTCGCCGCCCGCATCCATTGATCCACCCTCCAAAAGGAACCGACCCCATGCATTTGAAGCCGACCTTGCGCGCCCTGCTCGCCACCACCCTGATCGCTAGCGCAGCCACCGCCGCCATGGCGCAGGACCTGCCCGGCAAGGGCGTGCGCGTGCAGCCGCTGCAAAGCTCGATCGCCGAAGAAACCTTCCAGACCCTGCTGGTCTCGCGCGCGCTCGCCAGGCTGGGCTACGACGTGCAGCCCATCAAGGAAGTGGAATACCCCACGGCCCATGTCGCGATCGCCAACGGCGACGCCACCTTCATGGCCGACCACTGGGACCCGCTGCACGCCGACTTCTACAAGAACGCCGGCGGCGACGCCAAGCTCTCGCGCACGGGCCAATACTCCACCGGCGCGGCCCAGGGCTACCTGATCGACAAGAAGACGGCCGACCGCTACAAGATCACCTCGGTCGACCAGTTGGCCAAGCCAGAGATTGCCAAGCTGTTCGACACCAACGGCGACGGCAAGGCTGACATGACGGGCTGCAACCCTGGCTGGGGCTGCGAGGCCGTGATCGAGCACCAACTGGACGCCTACAAGCTGCGCGCCCACGTGAGCCACACGCAGGGCAGCTACGCCGCGCTGATGGCCGACACCATCGCCCGCTTCAAGGCCGGCCAGCCCATCCTGTACTACACCTGGACGCCCTATTGGGTGAGCGGCGTGCTGCGGCCGGGCCAGGAAGTGGTCTGGCTAAAGGTGCCGTTCTCCTCGCTGCCCGGCGAGCAGAGCAAGCTGGACACCAAGCTCGCCAGCGGCCAGAACTACGGCTTCGTCATGAACACGCAGCGCATCGTGGCCAACAAGGACTTCGTGACCAGGAACCCGGCCGCGGCCAAGCTGTTCGAGGTGATGCAGTTGTCGGTTTCCGACATCAACGCGCAGAACCTGCGCATGCGCGACGGGCAGAACAAGCCGGCCGACGTGGAGCGGCATACCGATGCGTGGATCAAGGGCCACCAGAAGACGTTCGACGGCTGGATCGATGCGGCGCTGAAAGCAGCTGACTGAGTCGCTGAACGTACTCGCAAGGCCACCTCCGGTGGCCTTTTTGCTGTTCGAACGCACGTGCGTGCCGCTCCCGGCCGGGCTCGACCGCGGCACAAGTTAACGCCCTGACCGCATTCCGGCGCCCTGGGCTCGCCACGTCACAAAGCCGACGCAATCTGCCCAGGCCCAACCCGAACAATGCGCACCATCCCCGGGGCAGCGCTGCCAGGCCGCGGCCGGGGACCGGTGTCTGGCGAACCTGCGTTGCCCCGTCCACCGCCCCATGCGCAACGCAAGGCCACCGGCGAGCCGCTTCCATCCGCCAGTCCGACCCCGAAGGGGCCATGTCCATGCAAGCAGTGTCCCGTTGGCTCTCCCGCTTGTCCGAATCGCGGCGCAACTGGCTGGTGCCGGCAGTGGCCATCGCCGTGCTGACCAGCGGCCTGTTCGTCGGCCATATCCAGCAGGACCTGGAAGACAGCCGCGCCCAGGCCAGGGTGCGCGTGCAATCGGTGGCGACGCTGCGCGTGAGCCAGGCGCAGGACTGGGTCGAGCAGCAGATGCGGCTGGCCGACTTCCTGATGGACAGCAGCTACCTGGGCGACCTGTTCATGCGCTGGCACAACCGCCAGGATGCCGAGGCCGGCCACAACCTCATGGCCCGCGCCACGCGCTTTCGCCAGGCCAACGGTGCCGACACCGTCTTCGTGCTGGACGCGCATGGGAGGATCCTCGGCAGCGAGCACCCCGCCGACCCGGAGCCCAGCCCGCAGCTGCTGGCCGCGCTGCAGCAGGCGGTGGCCGAGCGCATGCCGGTGCATACCGCCATCTACCGCGCCCCGTCTGCCGCCATGCGCGTGCACATGGACGTCGTGATTCCGCTGCTGGCCACCGGCCCGCAAGCGCGTGGCGCCATCGTGCTGCGCATCGACCCGCGGCGCACGCTCTACCCGCTGCTGGCGAGCTGGCCCGTGCCCACGGCCACCGGCGAAGCGATGCTGTGGCAGGTGCGCGATGGGCAGCTCGCCGCGCTCAGCGACGCCCGCTTCAAGCCCGACGCCGTCGGCGCCCTGGTGCGCCCGCTGCCGTCCCAGGGCCCCCTGGCCTCGCCCGGCGCGCCACGTGTGGCCAGCGGGGTCATGATGGGCAAGGACTACCGTGGCGTGGACGTGATGGTCGCGGTGCAGCCTGTGCCCGGCACGGACTGGTGGCTGGCAGCGAAGATGGACCTGGCGGAGATCGACCAGGGCGAGTGGGAACACGCGGCGTGGATGTTCGCCGGGCTCGCCCTGGGCCTGGCCGGCATGGTGTTGACCGTGCGCTGGTGGGCCATGCGCCAGCAGTCCGCGCAGGACCGGCGCGATCTGGCCGCCAACCGCCGCCGCCTGGAAATCCTGGGCATGCTGGAAGCCATCACCACCAGCAGCACCGACCTGGTCTTCGCCAAGGACCTGCAAGGCCGCTTCATCTTCTACAACGCCGCGTGCGCCCGCATGTTCGGCAAATCGGCCGACGAGATGCTGGGCCGCACCGTGGCCGATCTGATCGGCGACGAAGCCGCTCGCCGCCTGGCCCCCAACGACGAAGCCGTGCTGCGCACATTGCAGCCGCTGGTGTTCGAGGACGCCATCCCCACGCCCGGCGGCATCATCTTGCTGGAATACACCAAGATGCCGCTGTGCGATGCCGAGGGCCGGTTGATCGGCCTGTTGACCATGGGCCGCAACGTGACCGAGGCGCGCCGCACGCAACAGGCGCTGCGCGACAGCGATGCGCAATACCGCGGCGTGGTGACGGTGCTCAGCGAGGGCGTGGTCGTCAGCGACGCACAGGGCTGCGTGACCAGCTGCAACCCCGCGGCCGAGCGCATGCTGCGCTGCGCGCCGGGCCAGAGCCTGCCGCCCGCCGGCTGGCGCCTGCTGGACGCACACGGCATGCCGCTCGCGGCCGAGGCCACGCCCCACGCCCGCGTGGCCGCCGGCCACAGCGCCGAAGCCGACGTGGAGCTGACCCTGGTCGATCCGCAGGGCCGCAAGACCTTCTTTTGCGTGAACGCCATGCCGGTGCAGGACGCGGCCACAGGCCGGCTGCTGTCGGTCGTGACGTCCTTCGTCGACGTGACGCGCCGCCACCTGATGGAGCAGGACCTGCAGGACGGCCACGCCCGGCTGGAGCAGCACGTGGCCCTGCGCACCGCCGAGCTGCAGGTGGCCAACCGCGCGCTCGAAGACGCGGCGCACTTCAACCGCACGGTGACCAACTCCATCCCCGGCCACGTGGCGTACTGGGACGCCGACCGCACGTGCCGCTTCGCCAATGCCGGCTACGCGGGCCGCTTCGGGTTCACGCGCGACAGCATCCTGGGCCGCGGCGAAACCGAGGTCTACGGCGCCGAGCACGCGCTCATCATGCCGGCCATGAACGCCGCGATGCAGGGCCAGGCGCAGAAGTACCTGCGCGACGTGACCATCGACGGCCAGCCCGCCGTGTTCCATGTGCACCTGGTGCCGCACCTGGACCCGAGCGGCGACGTGCTCGGCGTGCTGGTGATGACCTTCGACATCACCGACCTCAAGACCGTCGAGCAGGCGCTGCTGGACACCAACGAAGAGCTGGCCGTGGCGCGCGACCGTGCCGAGGCCGCCAGCCGCGCCAAGAGCGCCTTCCTGGCCAACATGAGCCACGAGATCCGCACGCCCATGAACGCCGTGTTGGGCATGACGCACCTGATGGCGCGCGACGCCACCGACCCGCGGCAGCGCGACCGCCTGGGCAAGGTCGACGACGCGGCACAGCACCTGCTGCGCATCATCAACGACATCCTGGACCTGTCCAAGATCGAAGCCGGCAAGCTCACGCTGGAGCACCGCCCGTTCGCGCTGCGCGATGCGGTCGGCTCGGCCGTCGGCATGCTCAGTGCCACGGCACGCAAGAAGGGGCTGGCCTTCGACCTGGATCTGGCCGGCCTGCCCGACGCCGTGCACGGCGATGCGACCCGCGTCTCGCAGATGCTGCTCAACCTGGTGTCCAACGCGATCAAGTTCACCGAACAGGGCGGCGTCACCGTGCGTGGACAGACGGTCGAGCACCAGGGCCAGCGCGTGCGCGTGCAGTTCGAGGTCGGCGACACCGGCGTGGGCATTCCGGCCGAGCGCCACGGCCGCATCTTCGAGAGCTTCGAGCAGGCCGACACCTCCACCACGCGCCGCTTCGGCGGCACCGGCCTGGGGCTGGCGCTCACGCGGCAACTGGCGCTGGCCATGGGCGGCGACGTGGGCGTGCGCAGCGCGCCGGGCCTGGGCAGCCAGTTCACGGCCAGCGTCTGGTTCGACCTGCAGCAGCCCGGCCGCGCCGCACCCGCCACGCTCGCCGCGCTGCGCCAGGACAGCGCACGCACCGAGCGCGACCTGGGCCAGTGGCTGGCCGTGCTGCGCGAGCTGCATGGCGGGCGCCGCGTGCTGCTGGCCGAAGACAACCCGGTGAACCAGGAAGTGGCGCGCGAGCTGCTGCAACTGGCCGGCCTGGAGGTGGACGTGGCCTGCCACGGCGCCGAGGCGGTCGCCATGGCGCTGGAGCAGGACTACGCCGTGGTGCTGATGGACATGCAGATGCCCGGCGTGGACGGCCTGCAGGCCGCGCGACAGCTGCGCGCCGGCGGCTGCCAGACGCCCATCGTGGCCATGACCGCGCACGCCATGGCCGACGACCGTGCCGCCAGCCTGCAGGCCGGCATGCTGGACCACCTGACCAAGCCCGTCGACCCGTCGGCGCTGTACCAGACACTGCTGCGCTGGATGCCCACGCCGGTCGCACGCCAGGACAGCGAGCTGCTGGAGCTGGCCTGACGGCACTGGCGCATCCACCGGATGCACGATGCCCCGGTGCGCGCGCGGTGGCCGCCAAGCCGTACTGCCGCGCATGCACACCTGCACCACCGCGGCCACGCGGCCCGGGGCCCAGCGCAACGACGCCGCCCGGCTGTTCGGCTACAACATGTTCATCCCCTTCGCTCGCGGCCCGGCACCACGCGGCAGCCTGAGCGATGCGTCGGACCTGGCGCGCCGCCTGCGCGAGCGCGACTTCATAGTGTTCCAATCTCCAGGGTGTGCAGGACGTGGGCTTCAGCGCCGATGCTTCACTGAACGCCCTCCGCGCCCGGCCTCAGCGCTTGCCGTCCGGCCCCTCGCGCACACGCCGGTCGAAGTTCTGCGCGCATTGCTGGTAGCCCTTGTGCTCCTGCTCGAACTTGGCCACGGCATCGCGGTCGGCCTGCTCGAAAACCTGGCCCACGCCCTGCTCCACCGGCTCGAAGCCGCGGTAGGCGAACAGCAGCTGCTGGCGCGCGTTGAGCGCCATCTGCGCCTGCTCCAGGCTGCAGCCGCACACGTCGCGCGTGACGCGCAGGTAAAAGCGCGCCTTGCGGTCGAAGCCGTCACCTTTGGCCAGGTTGTCCAGCAGCGTCTCGTCCAGCGGGTAGAGCTGGGCGATGCAGCGCGTCATGTACGACTCGCGGTCGACGGTGATCCTGGGCGCGGCTTTCTGCGCAGGGGCGAGCCCTGGGGCCAGCAACAGCCCCACCAGGGCGAGCGCGCGTAAGCAGTTCAATTCGGCTCCTCGTGCCGTGTCGTCAAGGCGGGCATCGTAGCCCGCCTGCGCCGCTAGTTGCGCAGGAACGCGAGCAAGGCCTCGTTGAACGCGCTCGCATGCGACACGTTCAGGCCGTGCGGCGCACCGGGCACGGTGACGAGCTGGCTGTGCGCCACGGCGCGGTGCGTGCGCAGGCCCGAACCCTCCACCGGCACGATGGCGTCCGCATCGCCGTGCAGCACCAGCGTGGGCACCGTCACCTTCTCGAGGTCGTCGCGGAAATCCGTGGTGCCGAAGGATTCCATGCAGGCCAGCGCTGCCGGCTGCGCCGACTGGTGGCACAGCGCGACGGCGGCCTGGCGCTGCTGCTCGGTCACCTGCAGCGTGCCGCCGGCCGAGAAGAAGTCGCGCGTGAACTGCTCGAAGAAGGCGCCGCGGTCCTGCTCCAGGCCGGCCTTCATCTCCTGCGCCTTCTCGGGAGTCAGCGGGCCCTCGGGGTTGTCGGGGCCCTGCATGAGGTAGGGCGGCACGGCCGCGGCGAACACCACGCTGTGCAGGCGCGACTCGCCATGGCGCGCGATGTAGCGCGCCACCTCGCCGCCGCCCATCGAGAAGCCGACCAGCGTCACGTCCCGCAGGTCGCGTTCGTCCAGCACGCGGGCCAGGTCGTCGGCCAGCTCGTCGTAGCCATAGCCCGACGCGGGCTTGTCGGAGCGGCCAAAGCCGCGCCGGTCGTAGGCCACGACACGGAAGCCCGCGGCCTGCAGCGCGCCGGTCTGCGACTCCCAGGCCTGCGCGGACAGGGGCCAGCCATGGATCAGCACCACCGGCCGGCCAGTGCCGCCCGTGTCGTCGACGTGGAGCTGCACGCCGGATGCAGCGGTGCCGTCCGCGTCACCCGCATGGCTGGCCGCGATGCTGGCCGCAGCCGTGCCGACGGCACCCGCCACGCTGCCGATGGCCGCGCCCACGACCACGCCCACCGGGCCACCCAGCGCCACGCCGATGGCCGCACCGGCCGCCGTGCCGGCCATGGCGCCGCCCCCCACGAGCACGGAATTCGCCTCGCGCATGACCTCGGCCGGCCCGAGCGGCAGCTGTGCGTCCGCCCGCGGGTCCTGCGAGGGAATGCCGTAGCCGGGGCGGGCCTGTTCGGCCAGGTTCTGGTCCACGGCCGGCGCGCCTGGATGAGGTTGCGTGGGTACGTTCATGGTGTTCTCCTTGGAAGTCGTGCGAGCGTGCGTCGCGAGCGTTCCGTTGTACGCCGCACGGCTCCGTGGCGCAGCCGTCTGCCAGGCCGCACGCGTGTCGGACGCGCGCCCACATCCACAACCTCAGCCGGCAGGCTTGCGCGCGCGGGCCATGCCGTCGATCAAATGCCGCGCGCCCAGGCCGAGCGGCCGTTCGCGCGACCACACGATGTCCACGCACAGCGTCTGCGCGTTGGCCAGGCCCTCGAGCGGCAGCAGCGCGAGCGTGCCGGCGTCCAGCCGCCACTGCACGATGCTGCGCGGCAGCCAGCCCCAGCCCAGGCCCGCCTCCAGCAGGCCGCAGGCGGCCTCGGGGCTGTCGGTGTGCCACTGGTGGCGTGCGAACAGCACGCGCGTGTCGGCCACGCCGGTGTCGCGCCCGGCGATGACGACCTGGCGCGTGGCCGTCAGATGCGCCTCGCCCAGCGGCTCGGCTGCGTGCATCAGCGCATGCCGCGGCGCGGCCACGGCCACCAGGGTCTCGTCGCCGACCTGCTCGAAGCCCTCACGGCCGTCGAGCAGCGGGCGCTCGAACACCAGCGCCAGCTGCACGCGGCCGGTGTGCAGCAGCGCCAGCGCGTCGGTCTGCGGCGCCACCAGCACCTCCACGTCGAGCAGCGGGTGCTCGGCCGCCAGCACCGCCAGCGGGCCGCTCCAGCGCGCCGACAGCAGCTCGGGCGCGATGGCCAGCGTGAGCCGTTTCTCCAGGCCCTGCGTGAGCGACAGCGCATGGGCATCGAGCGCGCGCAGCTGCAGCGCCAGCTGGCGCGCCTGCGGCTCCAGCGCGCGGGCGGCGGCCGTCGGCTGGGGCTCGCGCCCGCCGCGGTCGAACAGCGGCAGCGCAAGATCGGCCTCCAGGTTGGCGATCGCCATGCTGACGGCCGAGGGCACGCGCTTGAGCGCGCGCGCGGCCGCCGAGAAGGAGCCGTGGTCGAGCACGGCGAGGAACACGGTGACGCTGTCGGAGCTGAAGGCCATGCGGCCAATTTACTTCGTAGCCAGCGCGACAGGGGCGCCCTCAGAACCCGTACAGCGCGGCGGGGTTGTCCACCAGGATGGCGCGGCGCACCGCCTCGTCGGGCGCCCACCCCGACAGCAGCGCCGCCAGGGCCGTGTTCGATGGCGGCGGCACCCGGCCCGGGTGCGGCCAGTTGCTGGCCCACAGGCAGCGGTCGGGGTGCGCGCGCACCAGCGCCCGGGCCAGCGTGGACACGTCGTCGTAGCCGGGCGGGCCGGCCCTGGAGGTCTCGTAGGGCGCCGACAGCTTGATCCAGCGGTCTTTGCGCGCCAGCACAGCTAGCAGTGCTTCGAAGGCCGGATGCTCCGGCGCCACGGGTTCGAGGAACTTGCCGTTGTGGTCGATCACCACCTTGCACGGCAGGCGGTCGATGACGGCCTGGCGCTGCGGCAGGTCGCGGCCGTCGAGCTGCAGGTTGAGGTTCCAGCCCAGCGGCGCGATGCGTGCGGCCATGGCCTCGATGCTGTCCCAGGAGACGATGCCACCCGCGTTCGGAATCGTCATGTAGCGCACGCCGCGCACGCCCTGGGCATGCAGGCGCTGCAGCTCCGCATCGCTGGCGTCCGGCGGCACGATGGCGATGCCGCGCGCCGTGTCGCCCAATTGCGCCAGGGCCTCCAGCATGCAGCGGTTGTCGAAGCCATAGGCCGTGGGCTGCACCAGCACCACGCGCTGCAGCCCCAGCGTGGCCTGCACCTCGCGGTAAGCCGAGAGCGGGCCGTGCGGGGGCTGGGAGACGGCGCTCGGCGCGACCGGAAAGCCTTGCTCGTAGACATGCACATGGCAGTCGCAGGCGCCGGGCGGAAAAGGTGCAGCGGTCATGGATTCCTTCCTGGGGTAATGGGAAAGCGGGCCTGCAGCCGCAGCGCCTGCGCCGCGTTCACGGCGCCGGGCGGGATGCGACCCTGCACGATGGCGGCGACCTGCGCGGCCGTCTCCAGCGACTGGTGCTCGATGGCCGGCGGCGTGAGCCCGCCGATGTGCGGCGTGGCGCGCACCAGCGGGTGGCGCGCCAGCGCCGGGCTGGGCATCTGGTCCGGCGCGCGGCCCACGTCGAGCGCGCAGCCGGCGATGCGGCCGGCGTCCAGCGCGCGCAGCAGCGCGGCCTCGTCGACCAGGTTGCCGCGCGCGGCATTGATGAAATACGCCGTGGGCTGCATGGCGGCGAAGGCGGCGGCGTCCATGAGGTTCTCGGTCTGCGGCGTGGCGGCGGCCAGGCACACCACGAAATCCGATTGCGCGAGCAAGGTGGCCAGCGGCATGGCCTCCACCTCCGCCGGCAGTTGCGCGAACGGGTCGGCCACGCACACGCGCATGCCGAAGGCCCGCGCCAGGCCGGCGAGGTACCGGCCGATCTGGCCGAAGCCGACGATGCCCAGCGTGGCGCCGCGCAGCTCGCGCCCCATGCGCACTGTGGGCGCCGCGCCGGCCTGGGACTGCGCGATGGCCGGGCTCAGGTGCCGCGCCAGGTCGACCATCATGCCGACGATCCATTCGGACACCGAGGCCATGAAGCCCGCGCTGGCCTGCGTGACCAGGATGCCGTGCGCGCTGGCCGCGGCCACGTCGACATTGCGGATGTCCACGGCGCAGCGGCAGAACGCCACCAGCTGCGGCAGGCGCGCCAGCAGGTCGGCGCTGCCTTCGGCGCGCCGGTCGCTCACGATGATGTCGCAGCCCTGGGCTGCTGCAGCCAGCGTCTCGGCCGTGAAGGCCTCCTCGGTCGTGCAGCGGCGCACCGTGGCCACGGCCTCCAGCGCCGCCAGCGCGCGTGGGCCGTAGTAGTTCTGCACCGCCGTCGGGCTGTGCGTCAGGAAAACGGTAGGCCGGGTTGTCACGCTTGCTTTCTGGCAGACCGGGCCGGCGCGGCCACGGACTCGCGCTCCACCAGGTCGGGTTGGAAGATGAACTCAGCGGGCGCGATGCCCGGGTCGGCCAGGCGGGCGATGACGCGGTCCACCAGCGTGCGCGCCATGTCGGGCACGGGCAGGCGCACCGTGGTCAGGCCCGGGTTCATGAGTGCCGAGAGGAACAGGCCGTCGATGCCGACCACCGACACATCACGCGGCACCACGAGGCCCGCATCGCGCAGGCCCGCCAAGAGGCCGAAGGCCATGAGGTCGTTCACGGCCACGATGCCGGTGGGCCGCTGCGGGTCGGCCGCGATGCGCGCGGCCAGCATGCGGCCCAGATCGGCCATCTGCGAATCGCCGTAGCCGTCCTGCATGCGGCCTTCGACCACCTGGGCGCTGCCGGCCAGCCCGGCGGCCTGGGCCGCGGCCTGGAAGCCCTTGACCTTCTCGCGCCGGCTCATGGTCTGGCCCGAGGCGGTGGCGAAGGCCAGCCGCTGGTGGCCGTGCGCGATCAGGTGCGCGGTGGCCAGCTGCGCGGCCGCCAGGTTGTCGACCGTCACGTGGTCGATGGCCGGCGCGGCACCCGGTGTGGCGCGGCGGTCGTAGCTCACCACCACCAGGCCACGCTGCTGGGCCTGCTCGAAATGCTGCTCGTCGAGCTGCGAGGAGATCATGATCACGCCGCGCACGCCGTGCGACAGCAGATCGTCGAAGAAGCCGGTCTCCACGTCCTTGTCGCGGTAGGTGTTGCCCAGCATCACGCGGTGGCCGTGCTGCTGCTGGGCCACCGCCTCGACCTCGCGCGCGATGAAGCCGTACATGGGGTTGGCGATGCTGGGCACCAGCAGCCCCAGCATCGGGTTGTGCCCGGTCTTGAGCTGCTGGGCCGCGCGGCTGGGCCGGTAGTTCAGCGCCGCGACGGCTGCCTGCACGCGCGCCAGCGTCTCGGCGCCCATGCGGTCGGTGCGGCCGTTCAGCACGTTGGAGACCGTGCTGATCGACACGCCGGCGTGCCGCGCGACATCCTGGATGGTGCTCAAGCCGCTATCCCAGGAAGTAATGCGGGATCCACGAGGCCAGGCCCGGCACGAAGATCACCAGCAGCATCACCAGCACCTCGGCCAGCATGAACCACCAGACATGGCGGTTCACTTCCGAATAGCTGGTCTGCGCGATGCTGGTCGTCACGAACAGCAACGGCGCGGTGGGCGGCGACACGGCGCCGATCTGGTTGCACATCACCATCACCAGGCCCATCTGGAACGGGTCGATGCCGTAGACCTTGCTGATCTCGATGGCCACCGGCGCGAACACCAGCAGCACCGCCAGCGAGTCGACGAAGGTGCCGAGCACGATCATCACGATGGCCACCAGCAGCAGCACCACGGTGGGGTTCTGCGAGAACGAGGTGACGAACTTGACGGCGCCGTCGTTGAATTCCAGGTAGCCCAGCAGCCAGCCCGAGGCGCCCGCCACGGCGATCACGCCCGAGACCATGGTGGTCATCACGGCCGCGTCGAGCAGGATGCCCGGCAGGTCGCGCCACTTGATCTTCTTGTAGACCACCATGCCCAATACCAGCGCGTACAGGCAGGCCACGGCGCCGGCCTCGGTGGCCGTGAACACGCCGGTCAGGATGCCGCCGACGATGATCACCGGCCCCAGCAGCGCCGGCCACACCTCCACCAAGGACTTGCCCACGGCGCGCCACTTGAACTGGCCGTGCGTGACGCGCAGTTCCGGGTACTTGGGGTGGTAGGTGTAGATCTTGATGGTCGCCATCAGGAACAGCCCGACGAGGATGCCCGGGATGATGCCCGCCAGGAACAGCCCGCCGATCGACACCTGCGCGATGGCGCCGTACACCACCATCACCATGCTGGGCGGGATGATGGCCCCGATGGTGCCGGCCGTGGCGATCAGCGCGGCCGAGAAGCCGGCGTTGTAGCCCGACTTCTTCATGGTCGGGATCATGATGGCCGAGATCGCCGACGCATCGGCCGTGCTGGAGCCCGAGATGCCCGCGAACACCATGCTGGCGACCACCGACGCATGGGCCAGCCCGGCGCGCAGGTGCCCCACCAGCACGCGCGAGAAATCCACCAGCTGCTGGCTCATGCCGCCGGCCGACATCAGGCCGCCGGCCAGGATGAAATACGGCAGCGCCAGCAGCGTGAACGAGTCGAGTTGCGCGAACATCTTCTGCGCGAACAGGGGCAGCACCAGGTCGGGCACGGCCGCCACGCCCACGTAGCCCACCAGCGCGATGGCCAGCAGGATGGGCATGCCGGCCAGCATGGTGCCCAGCATCAGCGCGAACAGGAACCAGATCATGCGAGCCTCCCGCGCAGTGCGGCCAGGCGACGCAGCGCCACCAGCAGCAAATAAGCGCCGCCCAACACCATGCCGGCATAAGGCCCGCTCATCGGGATCTCCAGGCCCGGCGATTCCTGCAGGTGCGCTACCTCGGCCACCATCCAGCCCAGCACGATGAGCGACAAGCCGAACGCGGCCCACAGCAACTCCATCGTGAAGTCGAACACCAGCCGCGCGCGCGGCGGCAGCATGTCGCAGAAGGTCTCGATGTACAGGTGTGCGCCACGTTGCAGCGCGATCGGGATGCCGATGAACACGATCCAGATGTGGCCGAAGATCTGCGCCTCCTCGCTCCAGCTCAGCGAGGAGTTGAAGGCGAAGCGGTTGACCACCTGGATCAGCGCGATGACGACGATCAGGCCCATGAGGGCGACCACCAGCCATTCGGCCGCGCGGTCGATGGCGTGGAATACGCGGTGCATCACTGCGCGCGGATCTGCTTGAGCAGCGCCTCGGCGCCGAAGTCCTTGGCCAGATCGTCCTGCGCCTTGAGTGCGGCCTTCTGCAGCGGGGCGATGTCGATGTCGTTAACCTTCATGCCCAGCTTCTTCACGGCGGCCAGCGACTCGGCCTCGCGCACGGCGGCCAGGGCGCGCACCTTGCGGCCTGCATCGTCTGCCGCCTTGGTGACGACTGCCTGCTCGGCCGCGCTGAGCTTGCGCCATTCGGACATGGACAGCGCCAGCACCACCGGGTCCATCAGGTGGCGCGTCATCGCCATGCAGCACGACACCTCGTTGAGCTTGAACGACAGCGTGGTCGCCGCCGTGTGCTCGTAGCCGTCCAGCACGCCGCCCTGCAGCGAGGTGTAGATCTCGCCGAAGTTCATGGGCGTGGCATTGGCGCCCATGGCGTTGATCGCGGAGACGAACACCTTGGTCGGGATGGTGCGGATCTTCAGGCCCTTGAGGTCGGCGGCCTGCTTGACCTCCTTCTTGGCGGTGATCACGTTGCGGTAGCCCCAGCTCACGCCCCAGCTCAGCACCTTGAAGCCGCCCTTTTCCATGTCGGCGCTGAGCTGCTGGCCGACGGGGCCGTCCAGCACCTTGAGCGCATGCTCGTAGCTGGTCCACACGAAAGGCAGGCCCAGCACGCCGACGCGCTTCACGAAGGACGCGTACTCCGCCGCACCGCCCGTCGTGCCTGCTGCGCCCGAGCCCAGGCGCATGGCCTCGATGACCTCGCGCGACTGGCCCAGCTGGCTGTTGGGGAACACCTTGACCTCCAGCGACGGCGAGGCGGCATTGACCATGTTGGCGAATTCGGTCGCCAGGAAGGTGTTGTCCACGCCCAGGTCGGCCGGGCCCGCGGTGTGGATGCGCAGCAGGCGCTTGGCAGGTGCCTGTGCACCGGCATGGCCGGCGGCAAGGGAGAACGCGAGGATCAGCGCGGCGGAAAGAAAGCGTTGCACGGTGGTCTCCTGATCGTTGTAAATCGATTTAGTAAAACGATACATCGCTCCCAGGAAATGCAGCGTCGGGTTTATCCGGAGCGGCGCCGGCCATCGGCAGCGCGCACGCAGGCCTGCGCCATCCGAGCGGCGCGTTCTTGACTCATCAGTCAAACTGACATGACCTGACTTCTTCTTTCAGCCCGCGACGCATACAGTCCGGGCCATCATGCAAGGAATTCAACGCAAAGTCGTCTACGTCACCCTCTACGAAGGGTTCGCCATCCTGTTCGCCAGCATCGGCCTGGCGGCGCTTTCGGGCGCAGGGGCCGGCCAGTCCACGGTGCTGGCCACGGCCTCGTCCCTCGTGGCGGTGGTCTGGAACCTGGTCTTCAACACCTTGTTCGAGGCTTGGGAGGCACGCCAGCCCGTGCGGGGGCGCTCGGTCGCGCGGCGCATCGGCCACGCATTGGGCTTCGAGGGCGGGCTGGCGCTGTTGCTGATCCCGCTGTTCGCCTGGTGGCTGGACATCAGCCTGTGGGAAGCGCTGCTCTACGACGCCGCGCTGCTGCTGTTCTTCCTGGTCTACACCTTCGTCTTCAACTGGAGCTTCGACCGGTTGTTCGGCCTGCCGGCGTCGGCTGCTGCGGCGCAACCTGTGGCGTAGGGGCAAGCCGGGCGCTGTCGAGCGCCCGCCGCTTACCGCACCCGCTCCCAGAACCACCAGGCGGACAGCAACACCAATGCCCAGGAGCCGCCGCGCACCACGACGCTGCCGTACCAGCTGCGGCGCACCACCAGCTGCGACAGCAGCACCCAGCCGGCGACGGCCAGCAGCTGGCCGCACTCCACCCCCAGGTTGAAGCCGGCCAGTGCCCAGGGCAGCAGGCCGCTCGGGGCTGCGGCCTCGGTGAGCAGCCCGGCGAAGCCGAAACCGTGGACCAGGCCGAACAGCAGCGCCAGCACGTCGGGGCGCACGCGCGCTGCGGGGTACAGATTCAGCAAAGCCGTGACGCCAATCGACAGCGCGATGACGGGCTCGACCCAGGCGGGCGACGCCTGCGTGAACCCCAGCGTGGCCAGCACCAGCGTGATGGAGTGGCCGACCGTGAAGGCCGTGACCGTACGCAGCAATGCCCACCAGGTCGATGGGTGGTGCGCCGGCCCCACCGCAGGCCGCAGAGCAGGCTGCGCCCGGCCCAATGCCAGCCGCAGCGGAAGCACCAGGGCCAGCAGGAAAGCCAGGTGATCGTAGCCCTCCAGCAGATGGTGCATGCCCAATTGCAGGTAGGTCCACAGCGTGGCCGGCCCGCTGTGCGGCGCGGCTGCCGCCGAAGGCGCGGTCGATGCGCGCAGCACGAGGCCGCCGGGCTGCTGCGGCGACCAGGTCGTGAGCAGGTCCTGGCCGTCGATATGGCCGGTCACGATCAAGCGGTGGGTGGCGTCCTGTTCGCGCAGCAGTGCGTAGCGCAGCGCCTGCGCGCCGGGGCAGTCGGGGCTGGCTGTCCAGCGCAGGTAGACGCCGTCGCTGCGCCGCTCCAGGCCGGCAAAGGTCCATGCGAGCGGGCAGACCGCTGCGCCATCGAGAGCCGTGCTCGCGCCCAGCACATCTCGCACGGCGGGGGCGGCAGACTTGATCTCGCCCCAGGTCACCCGTCCGTCGGCGTCGGCGTCCAGTGGCACTACGAGGTCCAGGTCCTTGATGGCCACGGCCAGGCTCATCTGCAACGGGGCACCGGCTTCGCTGCGCACGTCCAGGTAGGCGTCGCTGCCTTTGTGGGCCCAGGCTGCGGGGGCCAGCGCCAGCAGCAGCCACAGCAGCGCGCGCCTCATGGCTTGCGGCCCGGGGCAGCGGGCAGGGCCGCCAGCCTGGCGTCTTGCAGCCCAGTGGCCAGCAGCCGGCGGCGGATGTCGGCGGTGGCGGCCGTGTCGCGTGCGGCGGCAGCGGCCTGCAGCGCGATCCACCAGTCCAGCGGCTCGCGCTGCAGGTCGAGGTTGCGCTGCGCCAGCGTCAGCGCCTTGGCGGGTGTGTCGTCCAGCCACAGCGCCAGCAGTGCGCGTTCGCGGTCGTGCAAGTCGAGGTCGTCGCCGCGGCGCTCGAGCGCTGCCTCGCGCGCGTGCAGGTCGTCGCGCAGCGCCTGCCATTGCACATCGCCAAGCCGGCGCAGCGCCAGCGCCTCGCGCAGCACCACGGCATCGGTGCGCGGCAGAGGAGCCAGCAGCCGGCGCGCACCAGCAGCATCGCCAGTGCGCAGCAGCAGGTCGCTGAAGGCGATGGCCGTGTACAGGTCGGGCTCGGCCGCCAGGCTCAACGTGTAGGCAGCGCGGGCATCGCCGTTGCGCCCTGCCCGCTCCTCGGCTTCAGCCAGCAGTGATGCGATCCAGCTGCGCTGGCCCGCGGCTGCACGGCTGGAAAGCGTCGCCAGCAATGCCTGCAAGCCGGTGCGGGCCTCGACGTGCTGCCCCTGCATCGACACGGTTTCCAGCCGGCAGGCCTGTGCATAAAACGCCTGCCCTGCACGGCCCACGGCTTCGCAAGCCTGCAGGGCCTGCGCGTAGTTGCCTTCGACGCGCTCCAGCGCAGCCAGGTTGAGCCAGCCCTGTGCGTGGTCCGGCGTGCGCGCCAGAGCCCCCTGGAGCACGGCGCGCGCAGGGCCGAAGGCATGGCGGCCCTGCTGCACGGTGGACTGCAGGACGGCCAGATCCACCGGCGCATCGGCCCTGTCCCACCAGGGCGCGAGCGCGGCCTGGGCGCGGCCCCAGTAGCGCGCGTCACCGGTCTGGCGCGCCACCTCGATGGCAGCGCGCGCAGCCTGCGCTGCATCGGCCGGTGCCGCAGCCTGGCCTTGCGCAGGACGGTTGCGCGTGATGCCGGGCAGCACTTCCACCACGGCATCGTCGCGCTGCGGCTCCGGCAGCAACGGCACGGCGCTGCATGCCAGCGCCCAGCACATGCTGCAGATGCCGAGCGCGACCAGTGCTGGCTTCGCCGGGCGGCGCTGCCGCGGAGGCGGCGCGCTCAAAGGTCGACGGGGTCTGCCGTGTCGTCCGTTGCCAGCTTGGCGTTGCCCAGCACGGCCGGCTCGGTCGTCTCGCTCGTGCCAGCGATGAGCTGGCGGGCGAACGCGATCACGTCGGTGATGCGCTGTTCGACACCGACCGGCACGTCAGTGCCTTCCACGAAGCCGGACGAGCCGCCGTTGTCGTCACCACCGCCCCCACCGCAGGCGCCAAGCGCCAGCAGCGTGCTGGCTGCCAACGCGGCAGCCGTCTTTCTGGAAATGTCGTGCATGGCCTGGCGCTCCTTGTGCTCAGTAAGCAGCCGAA
Organism: Pseudorhodoferax sp. Leaf267; assembly: GCF_001422405.1. Lineage (GTDB taxonomy): Bacteria > Pseudomonadota > Gammaproteobacteria > Burkholderiales > Burkholderiaceae_C > Pseudorhodoferax. The sequence continues at coordinate 901,081 of NZ_LMMV01000012.1, read as the reverse complement.
CCGGAGTTCGGCGTGTTCAGGTAAGGAAAGCGGGCCAGGAACGGCACCGTGGCCTGGTCCACGCCGTCGTGGATACTGGCCGAGCCGGCACCCAGCGGCACGCTGGACGGCTTGCAGGCGGACGTCAGGCTGGGCACGCCGGGCACGCTGTTCAAACCCAGCGCGTTGCCGTCGCCATTGATCACGCACAGCCCGCCCAGCACCGCGACCAGCGCGATGTCGACCACGTCGTCCTTGGGGCGGCGGCCGTTCGGGAAGCCGGCCAGGTCCACTGCCTGCGACAGGTTGGCCGGGCCACCGATGCGCAGCACTTCACCGGCCACACCCAAGCGGTTCTGCATCGCGAACACCACGGGCGCAACCGCAGTGTTCAAGCGAAGAACCTCCGACGGCGTCGCGGTCGCGGGCTTGTTCACGCCGGTGATGCCGGTGAGGAACACCGTGGCCAGATCGGTACGCGGCAGATTGGTCGGCGCCACGGCAGCCGGGTTGCCCGCCAGCGCGATGCCGAGCAGGGCCGGCAGGCTGGGATTGGTGACGTAGTTCAGGAACTGCGTGTCATCCTGCGGCCTGGAGGCGTTGAACTTGTCCTTGTCCGGCAAGCCGATCACGAGCTCATTGACCAGCGGGTTGCCCAGGCGCGAAACCTGCACCCAGGCGCCGCCCGCCTTCTCGCTGGCCTGGTGGCCCGACGGCGGCTTGCCGTTCAGAAGCCTGGCCTGGCGCATGCTGGCGGTGGACCAGCCGCCGATGACGGGGTCGGTGCCGGCGACCAGGCAGTCCTTGTGCACTTCGATCGCGATCGAGGTCACGTTGGCCTTCTGGATCACGTGCTTGCCGCCCATGCCGGCGGCGTCCTTGTTGGCTGGGTCCAGCAGGAACGACGCGGGTGCATTGACCAGGTCGAACACCGTGCCCAGGTTGACGGCGAAGCCTTCCTGGCGCTGGCCGACGAACACATTGCCCACGTCCTTGCCGGCCGGGCAACCCGGGATCCTGATGCTGTGGATGTGCTTTTGCGCGTAAGCCTCGTAAGCGGCTGGCTCGCCCAGCGTCTTGCCGCCGATGTAGTCCACGGGCTTTTCGAAGACCTTGTTGCCGTCGCCCTTGGTGACCGACTGCGACGCGCCCCGGCGCCGGTCGCCACGCACGACGTTGACCGTGTAGGTCTCGTTGAGGTTCAGGTTGGGATCGTTGACAGCGCTGACGACGCCAGCCTGGATCAGCGGGATCGGGGTGGAGGCGCTGCCGATGGGCAGGGCCACGCCATTGAGCTTGTTGGTGAAGCGGAACTGGAAGGTGAGGTCTTCCTTGGCGTCGCCGTTGTTGTCGATGTGGATCTCGTACAGCGCGTTCGGGTCCAGCTGGAAGTAGTTGGGGCCGCCGTACGGGGCCTGCAGCGGCTGGTAGTTGGCGATCAGCGTGACGTAGTCAGAGCGGCCACCAGTGCCGTTCGCGGCGATGCCCTCGTAGCTGCGGAACATGTAGAAGTCCGTGCCATCCACCTTGGGGCTGGTGGTGATGAACGGCGCCTCGCGGTGGCTGGACGCCAGCGCGGCCCCGGCCAGCAGCAGCAGGGAACAACCCTGCGCCAACGTCTTGAACTTGACGACCATGACTTGCTCCTCTGCGTTAAGTACTTGCATTTAGGAGTGGGTTCTCGCCCGAAAGCGACCCACTCCGGCCATGTTACGAAGAGGGCGGTGCCGTGGATCACCGAATTCGTCGTCGATCGACAACACGCGGCATGCGCCTACAAGCAAGCTGCTCCATCGCCACGCGCGCGCAGCGGCTTCAAGCCCGCGTGAGGCCCGCCAGCCGCCTGCGGGCCTTCTCCAGCAGGCCCACGGGCTGGGTGGCCGCAGCCTTGGTGGCCGGCTTGCGCTGGGGCGACGGAGAAATGTCGATGCAGGTATCGACTGCCAGCTGGGCCAGCAAGTTATCGCCTGCCTTCAAGGCATCGAACCGTGTGGCCGGCATCACGAGCGCATGCACATGCTGGTGGATGGCGCGGGACTTGATGAGCTTCTTGAGCGCCTGGTCCAGCACGGCTTTGTCCGGTGCATCTTCGCCATGCACGATGAGCAGACTCAGCATCTGCGTTGCAGGGTCTTCTCCCAGCAGGAACGCGCGCTCCACCTGGCCTTTGAACTTGCTGCGCAGCATGGCGCGCAGGGGCTCGGCGGCGGCGAAGGATTTCAGGGCGATGCGCCGCAGCTCAGCGTAGAAGACGAAAGCGGTGTTGGCGCACCAGGCGGGCGGTTGATCGTCGGCGGTGTCGGCCTGCACGAGCACGCCGCTGCTGGCCAGGTGCGCCAACGTGGCCTCGACCTCGGGCAGGGCCAGCTTGGCCTGGCGGGCGAAGTCGTCGGCGGCGAACGCGCGGGCCGGCTCGGAGAACGCGAGTTTCAAGATGGCCTGGACGGCAGGAGACAGAAGGAAGTCGGCAGCACTCATCGCGGCATTGTCCCGAACATGGCGCGGGCACAGCGCCGACGCCAGACTGTGGCCCGCGGCCTCGGTCGCGATGAACGGCTCGGGAAAACCCTTGGCAAGCTCAGCGCGCCACGCCACAATCGCGGCCTCGGCGCCACCGCAAGGTGCGCCACACCCGGCCGGCATCCCAGATGCGGGCCGGCGTGGGATCGGGAGAGTCCGCACCGCAGCAGCTGCTGCGGTCGGCGCCGAAGGAGCAACCGCCCCGGAATCTCTCAGGCACCAGGACCGGCCCCACGAACCAGACTCTGAAGAGCGCCCGGCGGCTGCGCCAACCGGGTGCACCGAAGGAGCAAGCGTGCAGCCCCGGCCGCGCGTGAATCTCTCAGGTCCAGCACAGAGGGGGTGTCTGCCGCACGGTCGTGCGGTGGTCCCAACCCCCTGGCGTGTTCTGGAGCCTTGCATGCAGCCATCCCATATCGCCGTCGTCGGCGGCGGCATCACCGGTGTCACCACCGCCTATGCCCTCGCGCGCCGCGGTTTCGACGTCACCCTGTACGAACGCCACCGCTACGCCGCGATGGAAACCTCGTTCGCCAACGGCGGCCAGCTGTCGGCCTCGAACGCCGAGGTGTGGAACCTGCCCGCCACCATGCTCAAGGGCTTGAAGTGGATGCTGCGCGCGGACGCACCGCTTCTGGTCTCGCCCAAGCCCAGCTGGCACAAGCTGTCGTGGTTCGCCGAGTTCATCGCCGCGATGCCGCACTACGAGCGCAACACCGTCGAGACGACCAGGCTGGCGATCGCCGCGCGCGAGCACCTGCTCGGCTGGGCCGCGGACGAAGGCATCGCCTTCGACCACAAGCGCGAAGGCATCTTGCACATCTACCGCGACAAGGCGGGCTTCGACCACGCGGGCCGCGTGTCGGAGCTGCTGGCCAAGGGCGGTCTGCAGCGTCGCGCCGTGACACCCAGCGAGATGAAGGCCATCGAGCCCACGCTGGCCGGCGACTACTTCGGTGGCTGGTACACCGAGAGCGACAGCACGGGCGACATCCACCGCTTCACGGTCGGCCTGGCGCAGGCTGCCGCACGGCGCGGCGTGCAGTGCCTGTACGAGCAGCAGGTCGAATCGGTGCAGAGCGACGCCGACTGCGTGCGGATCGTCTCGGTCGGCCCCGATGGCCTGCGGCGCACGCGCCCGCACGACGGTGTGGTGGTCTGCGCCGGCGTGGCCAGCCGCCGCTTCGCCGCCGCGCTGGGCGACCGCGTGAACATCTACCCGGTCAAGGGCTACTCCATCACCGTGCACCTGGACGACGCAGCCAGCCGCGCCGCCGCGCCGAATGTGAGCCTGCTCGACGACGCGACCAAGCTGGTCACCAGCCGCCTGGGGCCGGACCGTTTCCGCGTGGCCGGCACGGCCGAGTTCAACGGCGAGAACCGCGACATCCGTGCCGACCGCATCCGCCCGCTGGTGGATTGGGTACGCGAGTGCTTCCCCGGCGTGGACACGCGCCGCGTGACGCCCTGGGCCGGCCTGCGGCCCATGATGCCGAACATGCTGCCGCGCGTGGGGCGCGGGAGCGCGGCGAACGTCTTCTACAACACCGGGCACGGGCACCTGGGGTGGACGCTGTCGGCCGTGACGGCGGACATGGTGGCGGGGACGGTGGCCGGTGCGTATGCCCGCAGCCCGCGCGGCCTGCCGCAGACGCCATTGGCACCGGCCTGACAAGCGGCGGCATGCGCCAAGCCGGTGCGGCGCGATGGCATGGCGCACCAGCTTCGACAGAGCGCATGCACTTCAATTGCACGAACACACGGCTTGGCGCCGGCAAATGCAGCCAGGAGGCTGGCGCACGGCTTGCTTGGGGGATTGAAGCGTATGCGCTCGAATTGCGTTAGGTTCCAGCGGTCCGATGCTGCGCCACCCTGCCCCTTCACTCTGGAGTCAGCGATGAAAAGCCTGCGTCAAACCACGATATCTGCCAGCGCCGTCCTGTTCGCCCTTGCCCTGTCAGGCTGCGGAGGCAGCGACGACGATGCCACGCCGATCAGCATGACGCTGGAGCAGTTCCAGTCCGCCTGCGCCGCGCTCAACGGCACAGCCGTGACGGGCGGCGCCGTCAGCGAATCGACCTACACCGAGGCGTCCACCGGCGCGGTGACGGCGACGTCGGTGCCGCAGCACTGCCTGCTGCGCGGCGCCATGAACCAGCGCACCGGGATCGATGGCAAGCCCTATGCCCTGGGCTTCGAGCTCAGCCTGCCGTACCAGTGGAACAGCCGCTTCTACTACCAAGGTGGCTCGGGCGTGGATGGCACCTTGTTCCGCGCGCTCGGTGCCTACACCGGCGGCGGCAACACCCGCAACGCGTTGCTCGACGGCTACGCGGTGGTCACCACCGATTCGGGCCACCGCGCCGAGACAGGCGTGGCCAACGGCAGCTTCCTTTTCGGCGCTGACCCGCAGGCCCGCTACGAATACGGCGACCAGCAGCTGCCGCAGGTCACGGCTGCAGCCAAGTCGCTGATCCGCAGGTTCTACGGCATCCAGCCCGTGCGGTCGTACTTCGTCGGTTGCTCCAACGGAGGCCGCCAGGCCATGGTCGCCGCCCAGCGGTACCCGGACCTGTTCGACGGCATCGTCGCTGCCGCGCCTGGCTTTCGGCTCACGCAGGCGTCCATCCAGGGCTCGGTCTACCAGGCCCAGATCGCGGCGGCCATCGCCCCCGCCGGTGCCGATGGCCGGCCCGATATCACCCGGACGCTGACCGCCGACGACCAGGCCGTGGTGCGCCAACGCATCCTGGACGCCTGCGACGCGCTGGACGGCGCCAACGATGGCATGGTCAGCCGCATGAGCGCCTGCAAGCCCGACCCGCTCACCTGGGCCTGCGAAGGCGGCGCGAGCAGCAATTGCCTGTCGCCCGAGAAGGCCAGCTACGTGAAGAAACTGTTCGACGGGGCCCGCACCTCCGCCGGTGAGCAGGTCTACGCGCCCTGGCCCTTCGACCCTGGCATGGCCGCGCAGACGGCCAATCCGTTCTACACCATCTTCGCGGGCGAGGCCTCGCACATCTACACCACGCCGCCGACCATCACGGCCGACCTGCTGGGCTACGGCCTGACGGCGGCCATCGATGCGGAGTTCGCCAAGCTCACCGCGACCACCGCCACGTTCACGCGCTCGGGCAACGACTTCACCAACGCCGAGTCGCCCAACATGGACCGCTTCCGGGCCCGCGGCGGCAAGCTCATCATCTTCAACGGCGCGGCCGACCTGGCCTTCTCCATCCACGACGTGCAGGCCTACTACCGCAAGGTGCAGGCGCGCTATGGCGACGATCAGACCGCAGCCTTCACGCGTGCCTTCTTCGTGCCAGGCATGGGCCATTGCTCGGGCGGCAGCTACGGCACCGACCAGTTCAACGCGGTCGGCGCATTGGTGGACTGGGTCGAGAAGGGCGCGGCGCCCGATGTGATGGTTTCCACCGCGCGCGCCGCGGCGGGAGTGGCGTGGCCCGGCCGCACACGCCCGCTGTGTGCCTACCCGCAGGAGGCTGTCTACAAGGGCTCGGGCAGCATCGAAGACGCCGCCAACTTCAGTTGCCAGTAACCGGCTACGTGCGGCGCCCGTGTTGCGCCGCGCGTCCCACGCATGCGACGCACACCCCCTGACCTACTGCCCGACAGCAGCGCCGACTACGCGGTCACCGACCAGGTGGGCCATCTGCTGCGGCGCGCCTACCAGCGGCACGTGGCGCTGTTCCAGTCTGCGATTCCAGACTCGCAACTGACCGCGGCACAGTTCGTGACGCTGTGTGCCGTGCGCGACATGGGAGGCTGCTCGCTCAACGACGTGGTCAAGCGCACGGCCATCGACCAGGCCACGGTGCGCGGCGTGGTGGAGCGGCTGGTCGCCCGCGGCCTGCTCACCGTATCGGCCCACCAGCGCGACGGCCGCAAGCGCGAGCTGGCGCTGACGGACGCGGGCCGGCAACTGGTGGCCGCCACCGTGCCATTCGCGCAGCAGGTGACCGATCGCACCTTCGGCGACTTCAATCCGGCCGAACGCCTGGCCCTCGTCTACCTGTTGCGGCGCATGGCCGAGATGCCTTGAGGCAGCCGGGTCGCCTAGCCCTCGCAACCCTCAGCGCAGACCGATCCGCGCCCGAGCCTCTGGGCTGCTTGCGGTCCACGCCGCGGTGGGTGGGGCGGACTTCGTCGCGTCATCGACGCATCAGCGGCCCACCATGTTGTCGGCGATCACCCACTGGTCGAACTGCTCGCCCGTCACATGGCCCGAGGCGATGGCCGCGTCGCGCAGGCTCAGGCCTTCCTTGTGGCCCTTCTTGGCGATGAAGGCGGCCTTGTCGTAGCCGATGTGCGGGTTCAGCGCGGTGACCAGCATCAGCGACTGCTCGACCAGGTGGGCGATGCGCTCGCGATTCGGCTCGATGCCGACCGCGCAGTTGTCGTTGAAGCTCACCATGCCGTCGGCCAGAAGCCGCACGCTCTGCAGGAAGTTGTGCGCCACGAGCGGGCGGAACACGTTCAGCTCGAAGTTGCCGGACGCACCGCCGATGTTGATGGCCACGTCGTTGCCGAACACCTGGGCCGCGAGCATGGTCACGGCCTCACTCTGCGTGGGGTTGACCTTGCCCGGCATGATGGACGAGCCGGGCTCGTTCTCGGGGATGCTCAGTTCGCCGATGCCGCTGCGCGGGCCGCTGGCCAGCCAGCGCACGTCGTTGGCGATCTTGGTGAGGCTGGCGGCCAGGGTCTTCAGCGCGCCGTGGGCGTGCACCAGGCCGTCCTGCGAGGCCAGGGCTTCGAACTTGTTGGGCGCGGTGACGAACGGCAGGCCGGTGATGGTGGCGATCTCCTCGGCCACGCCTTCGGCATAGCCCTTGGGCGCGTTGAGGCCGGTTCCCACGGCGGTGCCGCCGAGCGCGAGTTCATAGAGGTGCGGCAGCGCGGCCTGCACGTGCTTCTTGCCATGCTCCAGTTGCGCGACCCAACCCGAGATTTCCTGGCCCAGCGTGAGCGGCGTGGCGTCCTGCAGATGGGTGCGGCCGATCTTCACGATGCCGTCGAAGTCCTTGGCCTTTTGCGCCAGCGTGGCGGTGAGCTTGTCGATCGCGGGCAGCAGCTTGTTCGTCAGCGCGTCCACGGCGGCCACGTGCGAGGCCGTGGGGAACACGTCGTTGGACGACTGGCTCTTGTTCACGTCGTCGTTGGGGTGCACGAGCCGGCCCTCGCCTCGCTCGCCGCCCAGCAGCTCGCTGGCGCGGTTGGCGATCACCTCGTTGAGGTTCATGTTGGTCTGCGTGCCCGAGCCGGTCTGCCAGACCACGAGCGGGAACTCGTCCGGATGCCTGCCGTCGATGACCTCCTGCGCGGCGGCGACGATGCCGTCCTTCTTCTTCGCGTCCAGCAGGCCCAGGGCGTGGTTCACGGTGGCCGAGGCGCGCTTGACCTGTGCCAGCGCGCGGATGATCTCCTTGGGCTGGCGCTCGCCGGAGATGTCGAAGTTCTGCAGCGAGCGCTGCGTCTGCGCGCCCCACAGCCTGTCGGCGGGCACGTCGATCGGGCCAAAGGTATCGCGTTCGGAACGGGTGGACATGGTATGAAGGCTTTCAAACAAGAACGTTTCTCATCTTAACGGACACCATCCGCTCGACATGCGCACGGATGGAGGCCAACGATAATTGCAGCCGCATTCCAACAACGATTCCCCCACGCCATGACCACGACCATCAAGCAGGCCGACTTGATCGAATCGATCGCTGCAGCGCTGCAATACATCTCCTACTACCACCCCACGGACTACATCGCCCACCTGGCCCGCGCCTACGCCCGCGAGCAGAGCCCGGCCGCCAAGGACGCCATCGCGCAGATCCTCACCAACAGCAAGATGAGCGCGACCGGCCAGCGCCCAATCTGCCAGGACACCGGCATCGTCAACGTGTTTCTCAAGGTGGGCATGGACGTGCGCTGGGAGGGCTTCACGGGCAGCCTGGACGACGCGATCAACGAAGGCGTGCGCCGCGGCTACAACCACCCCGACAACACGCTGCGCGCCTCGGTCGTCGCCGACCCGCACTTCGACCGCAAGAACACCAAGGACAACACGCCGGCCGTGGTGTTCACCGAGATCGTGCCGGGCAACACCATCGACGTGACCGTGGCGGCCAAGGGCGGCGGCAGCGAGAACAAGAGCAAGATGGCCATGCTCAACCCCGGCGACAGCATCGTCGACTGGGTGCTCAAGACCGTGCCGACCATGGGCGCCGGCTGGTGCCCGCCCGGCATGCTGGGCATCGGCATCGGCGGCACGGCCGAGAAGTCGGTGTTGATGGCCAAGGAGTCGCTGATGGACGACCTGGACATGTACGAGCTGCAGGCCAAGAAGGCCAGCGGCGCGGATCTCAGCAAGGTCGAGGCTCTGCGCATCGAGCTGTACGAGAAGGTCAACGCACTGGGCATCGGCGCGCAGGGCCTGGGTGGCCTCACCACCGTGCTCGACGTCAAGATCAAGATGTACCCCACGCACGCGGCCAGCAAGCCAGTGGCCATGATCCCCAACTGCGCGGCCACGCGCCACGCGCACTTCGTGCTCGATGGTTCAGGCCCGGTCTACCTGGACCCGCCGTCGCTGGACCTGTGGCCCCAGGTGAACTGGGCGCCCGACTACAACAAGAGCAGACGAGTCGACCTCAACACCTTGACCAAGGAAGAAGTCGCGAGCTGGAAGCCGGGCGACACGTTGCTCTTGAACGGCAAGATGCTGACCGGCCGCGACGCCGCGCACAAGCGCATCAAGGACATGCTGGCCAAGGGTGAGAAGCTGCCCGTGGACTTCACCAACCGCGTCATCTACTACGTGGGCCCCGTGGACCCGGTGCGCGACGAGGCCGTGGGCCCTGCCGGCCCGACGACGGCCACGCGCATGGACGGCTTCACCGAGATGATGCTGGCCGAAACGGGCCTGATCTCCATGATCGGCAAGTCCGAGCGCGGCCCGGTCGCCATCGAGGCGATCAAGAAGCACAAGAGCGCCTACCTAATGGCCGTGGGCGGTGCCGCCTACCTGGTCAGCAAGGCCATCAAGACCGCCAAGGTCGTGGGCTTCGCCGACCTGGGCATGGAGGCGATCTACGAGTTCGACGTGGTCGACATGCCGGTCACCGTGGCCGTGGACGCCGGCGGCACCAGCGCCCACATCACCGGCCCGGCCGAGTGGCAAAAGCGCATCGCGACCGGCGAATTCAAGAACATCGCGCTGACACCCGCCTGAACGGATGAGCGCTGCGCCGCGCTGCCCCAAGCAAGCTCGCGCCCGCCTGGCGGGACAGGCCGCAGGCCAAAAGGTACAGCCGTGAGCGCGCAGCCGATCGGCGTGTTCGACAGCGGCACCGGCGGCCTGTCGGTGCTGCGCGCGCTGCGCGATGCCTTGCCATCCGAGGACTTCCTGTACTTCGACGACAGTGGCTTCGGCCCTTATGGCGAGCGCGACGAGGCCTTCGTCGTGCAGCGTACGCGGGCCATCACGCAAGTGCTGCGCGGGCACGGCATCAAGGCCCTGGTGATCGCCTGCAACACCGCGACGGCGGCCGCCGTCGAGGCCGTGCGCGCGCTGCATGCGGACCTGCCCGTGGTGGGCGTGGAGCCCGCGCTCAAACCCGCAGCCGCCAGCAGCCGCACCGGCCGCATCGGCGTGATCGCCACCCGCGGAACACTGGCCAGTGCGCGCTTCAAGGCTTTGCAGGCGGCCGTGGGCGGCAATGCGCAGATCGTGCTGCAGCCCTGCGACGGCCTGGCCGCGGCCATCGACGCGTCGGCGCAGGGTGGCGGCGATGCGCCCGTGCAGGCGCTGTGCGCGCGCTACGTGGCGAAGATGGGCGCCTTCGGCAGCGAGCCGGGCGAGATCGACACGTTGGTGCTGGGCTGCACGCATTACGTGCTGGTGCAGCCCGTGATCCAGGCCCTGGTCGGCCCGGCCGTGCAGCTGGTGGCGACCGGCGAGGCGGTCGCGCGGCAGACCGTGCGGCGCCTGGGGCCCGATGGCCTGGCCCGAAGGACCGGCCCCGGCCGTCTGGGCCTGTTGACCAGCGGCGAGCCGCAAAGACTGGACGCCGCCGTGCGGCATTGGCTGCCGCACCTACAGGCCCTGCCGGCCCGTGGCACGATCGCCTGATCTCCCTCACGAAAGGCTGCCCGTGCAACCCGACGAACCGGACCCCCATCCCTTGAAGGACTGCATCGCCGTGGTGACCGGCGCCAGCCGCGGCGCTGGCCGCGCCATCGCGATCGCACTCGGCGCCGCAGGCGCCACGGTCTACGTGACCGGGCGCAGCACACGCGGGCAGCCCGCCCCCGGCTACGACCAGATCCTTGCGCTCTCCAGCCTCGACAAGCTGCCCGGCGACATCGACAGCACGGCCGACGCCGTCGACAAGGCCGGCGGCAAAGGCATCGCCGTGCGCTGCGACCATGCGGACGACGACCAGGTCCGTGCGCTGTTCGAGCAGGTGCAGCGCGAGCAGGGCCGCGTCGACCTGCTGGTCAACAACGCCTGGGGCGGCCACGAGAGCTTCGACGGCGTGTTCGATGCGCCGTTCTGGCAGCAGCCGCTGGCGCACTGGCAGAGCATGTTCGAGCACGGCGTGCGCAACCACGTGGTCGCCAGCCGCCACGCGGCGCCTCTGATGGTCGCGCGCCAGCAGGGCCTGATCGTCACCACCACTTTTCACGACCGCGGCGAGTACCTGCGCGGCAACCTGTTCTACGACCTGGCCAAGGCCGCGATGACGCGGCTGGCCTTCGGCATGGCGCAGGACCTGCGGCCGCACGGCGTGGCCTCGCTGGCCGTCTCGCCCGGCTGGATGCGCACCGAGTTCGTGCTGGCCGGCCACCAGACCGACGAGGATCACTGGCACGAGCGCCCTGCCCTGGCCCGCACCGAGTCGCCGCATTACCTGGGCAGCGCCGTCGCCGCACTGGCCGCCGATCCGCAGGTCATGGACCTCAGCGGCGGCGTGCACCTGGTGGCCGAGCTGGCGCAGCGCTACGGCTTCACCGATGTCGACGGCCGCCAGCCACCGGCTTTCGCGCTGGACGCGCCGGGCGCGCATTGACGTCCGCGGCGATCCCGACCAGCGCTGCGCAGCAGGCACGCCGCGCGGCGCCCTGGGTCGCAGGCTGGCTGTTGCTGATGGTCGTGATCGCGGTGGCCGGCCGGCAGGCGGCGCGCGAGCTGGCCGTGTTCCAGATCATGGAGATGCGCTCGCTGATGGGCATGCTGATGCTCTACCCGCTGGTGCACGCCGCAGGCGGCCTGCGCGCAATGCGCAGCCGCCACCTGCCGCGCCACGTGCTGCGCAATGCCGTGCACTACGTCGCGCAGTACGGCTGGTTCGTCGCGCTCACCATGATCCCGCTAGGCCAGGTGGTGGCCATCGAGTTCACGATGCCGATCTGGACGGTGCTGCTCGCCGCGCTGTTCCTGGGCGAGCGGCTGCACCGCTGGAAGGTGGCCGCCGTCGTGCTGGGCGCCGTGGGTGTGGCCATGATCGCGCGCCCCGGGGGCGGGCAGGCGCTGGGCGCGGGACAGGCCATCGCGCTGGCGGCGGCGCTGGGCTTCGCGGTGTCGGTGATCCTCGTGAAGTCGCTCACGCGCTGGGACCAGGCCGTGACCATCATGTTCTGGATGCTGGTCGTGCAATCGGTGCTGGGGCTGCTGCCGGCGCTGGCCGTGTGGCGCTGGCCGTCGCCCGCGGGCTGGGCCTGGGTGGTGCTGATCGCGTTCTGCGGCACCTTCTCGCACTACTGCATCGCGCGCGCCATGGCGCTTGCCGATGCCACGGTCGTGGTGCCCATGGACTTCCTGCGCGTGCCCCTGTCGGCGCTGGCCGGCTGGCTGGTCTATGCCGAGGCGTTCAGCTGGCCCATGGTGCTGGGCACGGCGCTGATCCTGGTCGGCAACCTGATGAACCTGCGGCGCGTGCCGGCGCCGGCGTCGCCGGGTTAGTGCTCAGTGCAGGTGGCGCGGCCGGCGGCCACCGCCACCGCCGTGGCCACCGGAGCCCGGGCCGCGCGACGGCTTGCCCAGATCCAGCGAGTTGGTCAGCGCGTCGAAGCGCTGGTTGAACAGCTTGTCGATCTGCTCGACCACGCCGGCCAGTTCGCTCGCGTCGAAGTGGCGCTCCATGGTGTGGATCACGTCCTGCACCAGCAGGTCGCGCTGCACCTGCATGATGGCGGCGGGGTTGGGGCCGACGAACAGCATCAGGAAGTCGTCGCGCGACTCCTCGTCCTCCGGGCCTTCCTCGTCCTCGTCGAAGTCGGCATCGTAGAAGGTGACCTCGATGGCCGCGCCCTGCTCGGCCAGCTCGTTCAGGCTCATGCACATCTCGTCCAGGGCCTGCTTGAAGTCGTCGTCGCCGGGCACCGTCCAGCACATGTCCAGCATGCGGTCGGCGGGCTCGAAGCGGATTCCGGGTTCTTCCTCGTAGGCGCTGGCGGCCGCGGCCGCCAGCGAACGCGCGCCGGCGTATTTCCACAAAGGCTTGAGCGCCTCCTGGATCTGCTCGTAGCTCACGTCCGCGCGCAATTGCACCTGGCCGTGCACATGGATCTCGAAGGGGGCGTTGTAACGTGACATGGAGACGATGGTAATCGGGTGTGAGGGATGTGCCAACGCGCGGCCATTCGGGCCCCTGACGGGATGGACGGGCGGCGCATGCCGTGCAGATCGGTGGTGCCTCGAACCGGGGTCGAACCGGTACGCCCCCTCACGGGAAAGCGGCGGATTTTAAGTCCGCTGTGTCTACCAATTTCACCATCGAGGCGACGCAGCGCAGGCGCGCGTGCGGCAACAAAAAGCCCCTGCGGCCAATGGCTGCAGGGGCTTGTCGATCTTGGAGGCGCGACCCGGAGTCGAACCGGGCTAGACGGATTTGCAATCCGGTGGATAACCGCTTTCCTATCGCGCCGAGCATCAAAAATGCGCTGGTACGCACTTTTTGCGAGGGTTGGCAGCCAACCGTCGAGCCTGCGATTCTATACCAGCGCACAAGCGCCTGGCCGCGGCTCACGCCGCGCGTTTGGCCGCGTGGTAGCGGCCGGTGCCGCGCGTGCGCACGCGATCGCCGGGCAGCAAGGTCCCGGGCTGGTACTCGGGCTGGCCCTCGATGCGCTGGTACAGCGGGCCGAAGTCGATGCGCGCCAACTCGAGCAGCTGATCCAGGTCATCGATCACGAAGTAGCTCTCCTGGAAATCGTCGATGCGGTAGTGCGTACGCATCACGCGCTCCAGGTCGAAGGCGATGCGGTTGGGCGAGGCGTCGTCCAGCGCAAACACGGTCTCGGTGTAGCTGGACGCGATGCCGGCGCCGTAGATGCGCAGGCCGTCGGCCTGCTGCACCAGGCCGAACTCCACCGTGTACCAGTACACGCGGGCGAGCTTGTCCAGCACGCCCAGCTTTTGCGCGCGCAAGCCGCCTTCGCCGTAGGCCTGGATGTAGTCGGCGATCGCCGGGTTCATGAGCATGGGCACATGGCCGAACACGTCGTGGAACACGTCGGGCTCTTCCAGGTAGTCCAGCTCGTGCGGCTTGCGGATGAAGTGCCCGGCAGGGAATCGCCGGTTCGCCAGGTGCTCGAAGAACACGTCGTCCGGCACCAGGCCCGGCACGGCCACGACCTGCCAGCCGTTGCGCTGCATCAGGACCTCGCTCAGCGCACGGAAGTCGGGGATCTGCTCCGGGCCGATCGGCAGGTCGCGCATGCCGGCCACGAAGGCATCGCAGGCCCGGCCCGGCAGCAGCTTGCTCTGGCGCTCGAACAGCGTCTTCCAGACCGCATGCTCCTCGGCCGTGTAGCGGTCCCAGCCCTGGTCGATGGTCCAGTCGGGCCGCTGCGGCGCGGCGGCGGCGCCGGCCGCCAGCCCATGCCGGGTGGGCGCGTCGGCGTGTTCGTTCAGTTGTCGCAGCATGTCGTCCTCCAGAAGATTGCACGGTGCGCGCCCCGGCCATGATGCCACCTGCGCGACCGGCGGGCGCGCGGGCCTGGGCTACATTGCCTGGCGCCGCCCGGTGCCTGCAGTGGACCCGAATCTGCGCGCAGGCATCCTGTGCATTGCGCGCCCCGGCCGCCGGGTGCGCAGGAATCCTGCACGGCGCGCGCCCACGCCTTGCCCGAACACCGACGGAGACCCGCCATGCTGACCCTGTACCACTGCGTGAATGCACGATCGTTCCGGCCGCTGTGGATGCTGGAGGAGCTGCAGGCGCCCTACGTGCTCAGGATGCTGCCCTTCCCCCCGCGCGCGCGCGAACGCAGCTACCTTGCGATCAACGTGCTGGGCACCGTGCCCTTTCTCGAGGGCGACGGCGTGGCCATGACCGAGTCCGCCGCCATGTGCCAGTACCTTGCCGAGACGCTGGACCCGGGCAACGCACGCGGTCTGCACGTGAAGCCCGGCGAGCCCGGCTACGCGGCCTACCTCAACTGGCTGCACCACGGCGAGGCCACGCTCACCTTCCCGCAGACCATCGCGCTGCGCTACGGCCGCTTCGAGCCGCCCGAGCGGCAGATCCCGCAGGCGGCCGAGGATTACACCAAGTGGTTCCTGGCACGCCTGCGCGCCATCGACGCCTTGCTGACGCACGATGACCACCTGTGCGCCGGCCGCTTCACCGGGGCCGATGTATCGGTCGGCTATGCGCTGATGCTGGGCGGCTTCCTGGGACTGGTGGAGCGCTTCCCGCCAGCCGTGCAGGCCTACTGGGCGCGGCTGCAGCAGCGCGACGGCTTCGTGCGCGCCCTGGCGGCGCAACAGGCCGCGGCCGTCGCGCAGGGCGTGGCGGCTAGCTCGGCCACGGACGCCTGACGGGCCGCGCGGGTGGGCGCATGCCGTCATGGACTCGCTGATCAACGCCGCCGCCCGCGCCCTGGCCGCGGGCGACCCGTTGGCAGCCCTGCAGCGTGTGGCCTTGCGCGACGACGCGCCCGCGCTGGCGCTGCGCGGCATTGCCATGGCCCAGCTCGGCGAATTGCCGCGTGCGCGCGAGTTGCTGCGCCGCGCGGCGCGCGGCTTCGGCACGCACGAAGTCGTGGCCCGCGCCCGCTGCGTCGTGGCTGAGGCCGAGGTGGCGCTGGCGCTGCGCGACCTGGGCGGCTCGCCGCGCCCGCTGGCGGCCGCGGCCACCACCCTGCAATCGCGTGGCGATCCCGCCAACGCGCTCCAGGCGCGCCTGATCGCAGCGCGCCGGCTGCTGCTGCTGGGCCGGCTCGACCAGGCCGCTGCCGCCCTGGCCGTGCTCGACGCGCGCGGATTGCCCCCCGTCCTCGCCGCCGTGGCCGCGCTGGCGCAGGCCGAGCTGGCGCTGCGGTCCCTGCGCATCGACACCGCCCTGGCCGCGCTCGATCGTGCACAGAACGCAGCCGCGCGCGCCCAGGTGCCTGCCCTGCAGGCCGAGGCCGCGCTGGCACGTGCTGCGCTGGACTGCCCTGCTGCGCTTTGCATCGGCGCCGGCGGCGCGCAGCCGCTGCGGCTGGCGGAGGTGGCGGCGGTCATGGCCTCGGGCGCGCTGGTCCTGGATGGCTGTCGCCACGGTCTGCGCGTGGGCGATGCCTGGCTGCCGCTGGCGCGCCGGCCCGTGCTGTTCGCGCTGGCCTGCACGCTCGCCGAAGCCTGGCCCCTCGATGCGGAGCGCCACGCGCTGATCGCCAAGGCCTTTCGCACGCGCGATGGCGACGACACGCACCGCGCGCGGCTGCGCGTCGAGCTGGGCCGCTTGCGCACGCTCGTCGCGGGCTTGGCGCACATCGAGGCCACGCCGCGCGGCTTCGCGCTGCGCCCCCATGCTGCGGACCGCGTCGTCGTGCTGGCGCCGCCCATCGCGGGCCAGCAGGCCTCGTTGCTCGCGCTTCTGGCCGATGGCGCCGCGTGGTCGACCTCGGCGCTGGCGCTCGCGCTGGGCGACAGCCAGCGCACCGTGCAGCGCGCGCTCGGAGAACTGGAGTCTGCCGGTCGCGTGCGCGCCATCGGCCGGGCGCGTGCACGCCGCTGGCTGGCGCCGCCCCTGGCGGGATTCACGACGATCTTGTTACTCCCCGCCGCGCTGCCGTCTGGCTAGAGTGAACCCACGGCGCCGATCCCCGGCGCACCACCAGGAGATCACCATGGACCAGGCCACCACCGCCCCACCTGCCACCTCGCGCCAGAGCGCCGAGATCGTGCGCGAATACGGCCCCTTTCCCGGCGCCAGCACCATCCACGGCGTCACGCACGACGGCCACCAGGTCTGGGCCGCCACCGGCGAGCGTCTGCTCGCCATCGACCCTGCCAGCGGCGCGGCCACGCGTGTGCTGGCGCGCGCCTGCGATGCCGGCACCGCCTTCGACGGCAAGCACCTCTACCAGATCGCGCAGTCGCGCATCGACAAGATCGACCCGGCCACGGGCCAGGTACTGGCCTCCATCCCCGCGCCCGGCCACGGTGGCGACTCGGGCATGGCCTGGGCCGAAGGCAGCCTGTGGGTCGGCCAGTACCGCGAGCGCAAGATCCACCAGATCGACCCCGCCACGGGCGCCATCCTGCGCACCATCGCGTCCGACCGCTTCGTGACCGGCGTGACCTGGGACGACGGCGAGCTGTGGCACGGCACCTGGGACGGCGACGAGAGCGAGCTGCGCCACATCGACCCGCAGACCGGCGCCGTGCGCGAGCGCCTGCAGATGCCGGACGGCACCCATGTGAGCGGGCTGGAGTCCGACGGCGCCGGCCTGTTCTATTGCGGTGGTGGCGCCAGCGGCAAGCTGCGCGCCGTGCGCCGGCCCGGGCGCGCGGCATCCTGATGCAGCGGGTGGCCGCAAACGGCATAAGCTCCGCCCATGCACACCGAACACAACTGGACCCCGGCCTCCTGGCGCGAGCGCCCTGCCCTGCAGCTGCCCAGCTACGCCGACGCCACCGCGCTGCGCGACACAGAGCAGCGCCTGTCCACGCTGCCTGCGCTGATCTTCCCCGGCGAGATCGCACAGCGGCGCACGCGGCTGGCCGCCGTGGCGCGCGGCGAGGCCTTTTTGCTGCAGGGCGGCGACTGTGCCGAGAGCTTCGACGCCTTCGGGCAGGACGCCGTGGAATCGACCTTCCGCGTGATCCTGCAGATGGCCGTGGTGCTCACCTACGCAGCCGCCTGCCCGGTGGTCAAGCTCGGCCGCATCGCAGGCCAGTTCGCCAAGCCGCGTTCCTCGGACATGGAGACGGTGGACGGCGTCACGCTGCCGTCCTACCGGGGCGACATCATCAACGGCAACGCCTTCGACGCCCAGGCGCGCCAGCCCGACCCGGCGCGGCTGCTGACGGCCTATGCCCATTCCACGACCACGCTGAACCAGCTGCGCGCACTGGCCCAGGGCGGCTTTGCCGACCTGCACGAGGTGCACCGCTGGACGGCCGACTTCGTGCGCACCAGCCCGCAGGGGGAGCGCTTCGCGGAACTGGCCAACCGCATCACCGAGTCGCTGGCCTTCATGGAAGCCTGCGGCTTCGATGCCGCGCGCACGCCGCAGCTGCATGCGGTGGAGTTCTACACCTCGCACGAGGCGCTGCACCTGCATTACGAGCAGGCGCTCACGCGTTACGACGCGCGCACCGGCCAGTGGTATGGCGGATCGGCCCACATGCTGTGGCTGGGCGAGCGCACGCGCAGCCTGGACGCCGCGCACGTGGAGTACCTGCGCGGCCTGGCCAACCCCGTGGGCGTGAAGCTCGGCCCCACCGCCAGCGCCGACGACGTGATGCGCCTGCTGGACCGGCTCGACCCGAATGGCGAGCCCGGCCGCACCGTGCTGATCAGCCGCATGGGCAGTGCCAAGGTGCTCGAGGCACTGCCGCCACTGCTGCGCGCCGTGCGCCGCAGTGGCCGCAAGCCCGTGTGGTGCTGCGACCCCATGCACGGCAACACGGTGACCGCGTCCAACGGCTACAAGACGCGCGACTTCGAGCGCATCCTGGCCGAGATGCGCGGCTACTTCGCCGCGCACGCGCAGGAGGGCACGTACGCGGGCGGCCTGCATTTCGAGATGACCGGCCAGGACGTGACCGAATGCCGCGGCGGCGCGCAGGCGCTGACGGACGAAGGCCTCAGCAGCCGCTACCGCAGCGCCTGCGACCCGCGCCTGAACGGCTCGCAGAGCCTGGAGCTGGCGTTCCAGATCGCCGATGTGCTGAAGGCGGCGCGAGCGGGCTCAATCTAAGGTGACGTTCGCCTTCTTGACGAGCGCCGCATAACGCGCGGCCTCGCTGCGGAAGAACTTCGCCGCCTCATCCGGCGACGTGGGCCGGATGGTGTTGCCCTGCCTGGTCATGGCGTCCATCACCTCGGGGCTGGCGTAGGCCTTGACGAGTGCTTCGTGCACGCGCTGCACATCGGCGGCCGGCAGCCTGGCTGGGCCGATCACGGCGAACCAGCCTTCAACGGCGTAGTCGGGCAGGCCCTGCTCGGCGATGGTGGGGATGTCGGGCGCGGCCGCGGAGCGCTGCGCACCACACAGGCCGATGGCCTTGACCGAGCCGCTCTTGATGTGCGCCTGGATCGCCGGCAGCGCGACCACGCCGAACTGCACCTGGCCGCCCAGCAGGTCGTTGACCATGGGCCCCGTGCCCTTGTACGGGATGTGGCGCACCTTGAGCCCAGCCTGCTCGACGAACATCTCGCCGGCCAGGTGGATGATGGTGCCGTTGCCGGACGATGCGTAGTTGAAGTCGTCGGGCCTGGCCTTGATGAGCGCGATGAGCTCCTTCACGTTGCCGGCCGGCACCGACTTGGCCGCCACCAGCACCAGCGGCGTGGCGCCGATCACGCTGATGGGTGTGAAGTCGCTCAAGGTGTCGTAGGGCAGCTTCTTGTAGACGGCGGGGTTGATCACGTGGTTGTTGGACACCATGCCCAGCGTGAAGCCGTCCGGCGCGGCCTTGGCCACGGCCGAGGCCCCCGTCACGCCCCCTGCGCCGGGCAGGTTCTCGATCACCACCGGGTGGCCCAGGGCCTTGCCGATGGCCACCGACGAGGCGCGTGCGATGTTGTCCACGCCCGAGCCCGCGCTGATGGGCAGCACGATGCGCACGGGCTTGTCGCTCGTCTGTGCCAGGGCAGGCCACGCAGTGGCGGCCAACGCGGCGCCAACGCTGGCCAGCACGGTGCGGCGGGTGATGTGGGCGGTGGTGGGGGGGATGTGCATGTTGGTCTCCTCAGGTTCGATCACGTTACACGCGCTCAGGTCGCCACGGCCGGCCTGCGCAAGGCACCGAGCACTTCCTCGGTGTGCTCGCCCACCTTGGGCAGCGGCATGCGCACGCCGGGGCGGCGCCCGCCCATGGTCAGCGGCAGCAGCACGGCTTCGGTCACGCCGCCCTCGTCGGTGGTCATGGGCACCAGGCCGCCGCTCTGCTTGAGGTGCGGGTCGTCGCAGAGCTGCTCGGGCCGCATGATGGGCGCGTAGGGGATGCCGGCGGCCTCCAGCCTGGGGGCCAGTTCCTCGACCTTGTGGTTGACCAGGATCTCGCCCAGTACGGCCAGCAGGTGCGGCCGCACGGCCACGCGCGAGGCGTTGTCGCCGAAGCCGGGCATCTGCAACAGGTCCTCACGCGCCAGCACCTTGCACAGCGTGGCGAACTGCTTGTCGCTCACGGCGCCGATGAAGAGCTGCTCGCCCTCGGCCAGCGTGAACACGTCGTACACGCTCCAGGCCGACACGCGCGAGGGCATGGGCGGCGGCGGCTCGCCGGTCATCAGGTACTGCTGCATGTGCTGGCTCGACAGAAACACGCAGTTCTCGAACAGCGCACTCTGCACCTCCTGGCCGCGGCCCGTGGCGTCGCGCTCGCGCAGCGCGGCCAGCACGCCGATGGCGCCGAACATGCCGCCCATGATGTCGTTGACCGATGTGCCTGCGCGCAGCGGCCGGCCGACCGGGCCGGTCATGTACGACAGGCCGCCCATCATCTGCACCACCTCGTCCAGCGCCAGCCGGTTCTCGTAGGGGCCGGGCAGGAAGCCCTTGTGCGTGACGTAGATGAGCTTCGGGTACAGCCTGGACAACGTGGCGTAGTCCAGCCCCAGTTTCTCCATGAGGCCGGGGCGGAAGTTCTCCAGCACCACGTCGCAGGCGCCCACAAGTTCGGTGGCCGTGGCGCAGCCCTCCTCGGTCGTGATGTCGAGCACGATGCTCTTCTTGTTGCGGTTGAAGCTGCGAAAGAAGCCGATGCCCAGGCCAGGCAGCTTGCGCGTCTTGTCGCCACCGGGTGGCTCGACCTTGATGACCTCGGCGCCCAGGTCAGCCAGGATCATGCCGCAGGTGGGGCCCATGACCATGTGGGTGAACTCGAGGACGCGGATGCCGGCCAGAGGCAGGGGCGTGGTGGGATTCGTCATGACGGTGCGGTCCAGGTGGGTTCAGGCGGGGACGGTGGTGCTGGCAAAGGTCTTGGAGACGCCGGCCTGCCAGAGCGCGCCGTGCAGGCTTTCGCCTTGCAGCCAGCCCGCCACCTTCTGGCGCAAAGCCAGCAGTGCCTCGATGTCGATGCCGGTGGAGATGCCCATGTCGGCCAGCATGTAGGCCAGGTCTTCGCTCGAAGCGTTGCCGCTCGCGCCAGGCGCATGGGGGCAGCCGCCGATGCCTGCCAGCGTCGCGTCGTACCGCGGCACCCCGGTCTGCAGCGCGGCGTAGACGTTGGCCAGCGCCTGGCCCCGCGTGTCGTGGAAATGCCCGCACCAGAACCTGTCGCCCGCCAGCATGCGGGCCTTGCCGAACAGCTCCTGCACGGCCGCCGGGTTGGCATAGCCCACGGTGTCGGCAATGCTCACGCGGTCGGCGCCGGCGTCCAGCAGGGCCTGCATGCAGCGCAGCACCTCGGAAGGCTCGACCCTGCCCTGGATCGTGCAGCCGAACGCCGTGCCGATGCCGCCCTCGATCAGGATCTTCGCGCCCGATGCGTCGCGCGCCGCGCGCATCCTGGCCACCTCGGCCACCACGTCGTCGGGGGTCTTGCGCAGGTTGGCCAGGCTGTGCGCGTGGCTGGCCGACAGCGGGATCAGCATCAGGTGCGCACCGCACGCGATGGCCCTCTCGGCGCCCTGCAGGTTGGGCACGAGCACGGACACCTGCAGGCCGGGCAGCGTTCTGGCGAATGCCACCAGTTCGGCCGTGTCGGCCAGTTGCGGCAACAGCCTGGCGGGGACGAACGAGCCCACCTCGATCTCGCGTTGCCCTGCGGCATGGGCGTCCTGGATCCATTCGATCTTGCGCGCCGTGGGCAGGACCTGCTGGATGCTTTGCAGGCCATCGCGCAGGCCGACTTCGCGCACGACCACGTGGGGTGGTAAAGCTGTCATGGGTGTCTCCGTGGGGCCCCGGCGCCGGTCTGCGCAAGGCACAGGCGCCACTATAGAGTTTCCCAATCGATGGGAGAAGCGATAAGATTTCCGCCTGACAATTCCAAAACGGAAACTCAAAAAATGCGGGATCTGGACCTCGTCAGCCTGCGGCTCTTCGTGGCCGCCTGCGATCACCGCAACCTGGCGCGCGCGGGAGAGCAGGAAAACATCGGCTCGTCGGCCATCAGCAAGCGACTGGCCCAGCTCGAGTCCGCGTTGAACACGCCCGTGCTGCAACGGCACCGCCGCGGCGTCATCCCCACGCCGGCGGGCGAGTTGCTGCTCGAACATGCGCGTGCGCTGCTCGCCGGGTCGGACCGCCTCGCGCGCGACATGGCCGCGTTCGGGCGTGGCATCAAAGGGCAGGTGCGCGTGTTCGCAACCGTTTCCTCCATCGCCGAGTTCCTGCCCGACGACATCGCCTCCTTCATGAGCGCGCCCGAGAACGCCGCCATCCGGGTCGACATCGCCGAGGGGCTGAGCTCGAAGATGGCGCAGACCGTGCGCGAGGGCCTGGCCCCGCTGGGTGTGGGCTGGGATGCCGTCGACCTGGGCGAACTGCAGTCACGCCCGTACCGCAGCGACCATCTCGCCATCGTGGCGCATCCCGCGCATCCGATCGCCAAGTTGCGCCAGTGCGCGTTCGTCGAGACCTTGCAGTACGAACACGTGGGCCTGCCCGCGCCGACCGCCGTGCACACCATGCTGGCCCGTGCAGCGGCCATCCTCGGCATGCCGCTGAACTACAGGGCCGTGGTTTCCACCTTCGATGCCAGTCTCCGGTGCGTGCGCGCCGGGCTGGGCATCGCCGTCGTGCCGCGTGAAGTCGTCGAGCCCGCCATGCGCCACGATGCGTTCCGGGTGATCCCGCTGACCGACGCCTGGGCGAGGCGACGCTTCATCATCTGCTACAAGGACGAAGCCACCCTGTCGCCCGCGGCCCGCATGCTGCTGGAGCACCTGGAGCGGACGGGGCGGTCGGCTTCAGAAGCAGCCGAACCAGGCCCTGGCTGACCGGGCGCTGCGCGTCAAGCGGCCGGCGTTCGCACCCGCGCCAGCACGCGCCGCGCCTGCAGCACCACGGGCAGATCCACCATGCGCCCGTCGATCTGCACGGCCGCCCCGCCCGCTGCGGCATCGGCTGCCACCACGCGCGCGGCCCAGTCGGCCTGCTGCGGTGTGGGGGCCAG
Organism: Pseudorhodoferax sp. Leaf267; assembly: GCF_001422405.1. Taxonomy (GTDB): domain Bacteria; phylum Pseudomonadota; class Gammaproteobacteria; order Burkholderiales; family Burkholderiaceae_C; genus Pseudorhodoferax. Next base: position 878,001 of record NZ_LMMV01000012.1, on the reverse strand, counting down.
GGTCTCGTGCACCACGGCCACCTGGCGCGGGTGGATGCACAGCTTGGCGCCGAAGCCCAGGCGCAGCGCGCGGCGCGTGTCCTCGCGCAGGCGCGCGTCGTCCTGGATGGCCACGGTCACGCCGTCGACGGCGGCGGCCAGCCGGTTCAGCCGCGTGGCCATGGCCACGGCAAAGCGCAGCGGCAACAGCTCGGCCTCGTCGTCGGCGCACACGATGCCGGTGTCGGCCATGAAGTCGATGTGGCCCACCACGAGACGCAGCACGCCGGGCACGGCCGCGATGGCGGGCACGGCGCTCCAGCCGGCGGCGCTCTCGATCAACGGCAGCACAGGCACGGCGGGCAGCCGTTCCTGTACGGCCCGCAGCGCCTCGGCAGATTCGGCCTTGGGCACCATGACGCCGGCCGGCGCCTGCAGCTGCGTGAACCACTGCAGGTCGTCCTGGCCGAGCGGCTGGTCCAGGCTGTTGACGCGCACGACCAGCGGCACGCCCAGCGCCTGCAGTGCCGGCCAGGCCTGGGCGATGGCCGCGCGCGCGCCAGCCTTGTCGGCGGCCGGCACGGCGTCCTCCAGGTCGAGCACGATGACATCGGCGCCGCTGGCCGCGGCCTTCTCGAAACGCTCGGGCCGGTTGCCGGGCACGAAGAGGAAACTGCGGGCGTCGGCCAGCGCGTGGGGAGTGGTCATGGTCATGGGGCCAGGTGTTGCAGCATCAGCTGACGCAGCACGTGCAGCTTGCCGGTGAAGAAATGGTCGGCACCGGGCAGCACGACCACAGGTTGCACTTGCGCTCGCGCCCAGTCCAGCACGTGGGCGAGGGGCACGACCTCGTCGCGCTCGCCATGCACGACCAGCGCATCGTCGATGGCCTGCGGCGTGTCGAAATGGCGGCCGCTCTGCACGGTGCCGAAGGGCATGCCGGCCAGCCCCACGCGCCAGGCCGGCGCGCCACGCGCGGCCAGGGCATGGGCCACGCGCGCCTGCACGTAGGCGCCGAACGAGAAGCCCAGCAGCGCGAGGCGCTGGCCAGGGTGGGCCGCACGCAAGGCTGCGCACAGGGCCAGCATGTCCTCGCTCTCGCCCTGCCCTTCGTCGTGCGTGCCGGCGCTGCGGCCCACGCCGCGGAAGTTGGGCCGCGCGACCAGCCAGCCCGCGTCGCGCAGCGCGCGCGCCAGCAGCTGCGGGATCTTGTGCTGCGCATGGCCGCCCATCAACGGCTGCGGGTGCGTGACGACGGCGATGCCGGCGGGCTCGGCATCGGGCCGGTCGAACAGCACTTCCAGCGGCCCGGCCGGGCCGTCCAGCAAGTGCGCGCCACTGGCGAGGGCTGGGTCAATGTGCATGGCAGTCACGGAAGTCATTTCTTGCCGCGCATTCTCAAGCGTGTTCCTTCAAACCGCCTGCTCGGCACGCAGCTTCTCGATGGCGCCAGGCGACCAGCCCAGCTCGCGCAGGATGGCGTCGGTGTGCTGGCCCAGGCCAGGCACCGCATCCATGCGCGGCGTGAAGGCCGCGTTGGCGCCCGGCGGCAGCATGGCAGGGATGGGGCCGTTGGGCGTGGCGACCTCGGTCCAGCGCTCGCGCGCCTTGAGCTGGGCGTGGGACCACAGGTCGTGCATCTCGTTGACGCGGGCGTTGGCGATCTGCGCCTCTTCCAGCCGCTCGACCACCTGGGCACTGCTCAGAGGCTGGAAGCTCTCGACGATCAGCGCGCGCAGCGCATCGCGGCGGGCCACGCGCTTGGAATTCGCATTGAAGCGCTCGTCGGTCGCCAGCTCGGGCTGGCGCAGCACCAGCTTGCAGAAAGCCGCCCACTCGCGCTCGTTCTGCAGGCCCAGCATCACGGTGCCGCCATCGCCCGCCGGGAATGGGCCGTAGGGGTAAATGGTGGCGTGCGCGGCCCCAGCGCGCGGTGGCGGCTGCGCGCCGTCGAACGCGTAGTACATGGGAAAGCTCATCCACTCGGCCATGCTCTCCAGCATGGACACGTCGATGCGGCTGCCCTTGCCGGTCTTGCCCCGCTGCAGCAGCGCCGACAGGATGCCCGTGTACGCATACATGCCGGCCGCGATGTCGGCGATGGAGCAGCCGGCCTTGGCCGGCGCGTCGGCCGAACCGGTGACCGAGAGGAAGCCCGACTCGGCCTGGATCAGCAGGTCATAGGCCTTCTTGTCGCGGTAGGGGCCGGGCTGGGCCGGGTCGTCGCCGTAGCCCGAGATGTCGCAGACGATGAGCTTCGGATGCTTCTCGTGCAGCGCCTCGAACGACAGGCCCAGCCGCGCGGCCGCGCCCGGCGCGAGGTTCTGCACCAGCACGTCGGCCCGCTCCAGCAACTGGGCCAGCACCTTCTGCGCGTCGGCATGCTTGACGTCCAGCGTCTGGCTTTCCTTGGAGCGATTCGTCCAGACGAAATGCGAGGCCATGCCTTGCACGCGTTCGTCATACGCCCGCGCGAAGTCGCCCACGCCGGGGCGCTCGACCTTGATCACGCGCGCGCCCAGGTCGGCGAGCTGGCGGGTGCAGAACGGCGCGGCGATGGCGTGCTCCAGGGTGACGACGGTGATGCCGTCCAGGGGGCGGGTCATCGCGTGCTCCTCAATACGACTTCGGCAGGCCGAGGATGTGCTCGGCCACGTAGCTGAAGACCATGTTGGTGGAGATCGGCGCCACCTGGTAGAGCCGCGTCTCGCGGAACTTGCGCTCCACGTCGTATTCGCAGGCGAAGCCGAAGCCGCCGTGCGTCTGCAGGCAGACGTTGGCCGCCTCCCAGCTGGCCTTGGCCGCCAGATGCTTGGCCATGTTGGCGGCGGCGCCGGCGTTCTGGTGTGCGTCGATCTTCCTGCAGGCTTCCCAGCGCATGAGGTTGGCGGCTTCCAGCTCGATCAGCGACTCGGCGATCGGGAACTGCACGCCCTGGTTCTTGCCGATCGGGCGGCCGAAGACCACACGCTCGTTGGCGTACTTGGTGGCGCGGTCGATGAACCAGTAGCCGTCGCCGATGCACTCGGCCGCAATCAGCGTGCGCTCGGCGTTCAGGCCGTCCAGCAAGGTCTTGAAGCCCTTGCCTTCGGGGCCGAGCAGCGCATCCTCGGGCAGTTCCAGGTGGTCGAAGAACAGCTCGTTGGTCTCGTGGTTGACCATGTTCAGGATGGGCCGCACCGTGAGGCCGTTGCCGGTGGCCTGCTTCAGGTCGACCAGGAAGCAGCTCAGGCCCTCGGAGCGCTTTTGCACCTGCTCCAGCGGCGTGGTGCGCGCCAGCAGGATCATCATGTCGCTGTGCTGGATACGCGAGATCCAGACCTTCTGGCCGTTGACGACCCAGCGGCCGTCCTTCTTCACGGCCATGGTCTTGAGCCGGGTGGTGTCGCTGCCGGTCGTGGGCTCGGTCACGGCCATGGACTGGATGCGCAGTTCACCGCTGGCGATCCTGGGAAGGTACTGCTGCCGCTGCGCGTCGGTGCCGCTGCGCACGATGGCGTTCATCACGTACATCTGCCCATGGCAGGCGCCCGAGTTGCCGCCCGAGCGGTTGATCTCTTCCATGATGACCGAGGCCTCGGCCATGGACAGGCCCGAGCCGCCGTACTCCTGGGGGATCAGCGCGGCCATCCAGCCGGCCTGGGTGAGCGCCTGCACGAACTCCTCGGGGTAGCCGCGCGCCTCGTCGATCTTGCGGTGGTATTCGTCGGGGAACTGCTTGCACAGCTGGCGCACGGCGTCGCGGATTTCCTGGTAGGCGTCGGTTTCGTTGAGCATCTTGGTCTCCGGATGGTTCGGCACAGCGTTGCAGTGGCGTCCATCGCCAGGTGGGCGTCTTCGGTGCGGGCCCAGAGCTTCACGGGCCCGGCGTCTTCCTGGCGGCCGCAGACGACGAAGCCGTGCACGATCAGGCCGGGGTAGCCCTCGACCTCGGTCACATCCTTGCGGTCGTCGTGGATGCGGTGGCCGTTGAAGGTCAGCGCGGAATAGCGGAACAGCAGCACGTCGTCGGGAACGATGCGGCGCACCCAAGGGGCGTCGACGGGGGCCGGCGTCGGCGCGGGCGCGGCCTCGCGAGGGGCGTGCATGTCGCGGTAGACGATGTCGTGCTCTTGCAGGATCGCCAGCTCGCCATCGCCGCGGATTTCGTGGTTCACCTTGACGAAGACCAGCGCCCCGGTGCGGCCGATCCAGCTGCGCAGGTGGTCGATGTCCAGGCCCATCGGGCACGTCTCCTCGTGTGTGTGGGGTGCAGGCGGGCATGCGCTGCAGGCCGGCTGGATTCTGCGGGGCGGCGCGCTATTTGTGAAATACTGATTCCAGCTAGTCGCTAGATGCATTTCAACTAGCCCCCGGGGGCACCATGGAACTGAAGCAACTGCGCAATTTCGTCGGCATCAGCGAGGCCGGCAGCCTGCTCAAGGCATCCACACGCCTGCATGTGGCCCAGCCCGCACTGGGCCAGCAGATCGCCGCGCTCGAGCACGAGCTGGGCGCGCAATTGTTCGAGCGCTCCAGCCGCGGCATGGCGCTGACGGCGGTGGGCAGCGTGTTCCTGGAGCATGCCCGCGTCGTGCTGGCCGATGCCGAGCGCGCCCGCGCGGCCGTGCAGGAAGCGATCTCCGAACCGCACGGCGAGGTGGCGATCGGCCTGCCGACCACCGTGGCGCTGGTGGCCACGCTGCCCATCCTGCGCGCCTGCCGCGAGCGGCTGCCGCGCGTGCGCCTGAAGCTGGTGGAGGCCTACAGCGGCTTCCTGCGCGAGTGGTTGCAGTCCGGCCGGCTGGACGTGGCCCTGCTGTACGGCGAGGCGCCGGAGCCTGGCCTGGCCAAGCTGCCGCTGCTGGACGACCGGCTGGTGCTCATCACCCATGCCGGCAACACGCGTATGCCCAAAAAGCTCACGCTGCAGGCGCTGGCCAAATGGCCGCTGGTGCTGCCGGGCCGCGAACACGGGCTGCGCAAGATCATCGACGAGGCCTGCGCACCGCTGGGCGTCGCACTGGACGTGGTGGCCGAAATCGAATCGCTGGGCAGTGTGAAGCGCGCGACGGAGGACGGCATCGGCAGCACCATCCTGCCGGCCGGCGCTGTCGCCGAGGAAGTGACGGCGCAGCGCCTGCGCACCGCCGTCATCGACAGCCCCGGCATGACGCGCCGCCTGGTGCGGGCCACCAGCCTCACGCGGCCGCAGACGGTGGCGACCGCGGCCGTCAACGAATTGATCGTGCGCGTGCTGCAAGAGATGACGGCCTGTGGCGCATGGCCAGCACGCTGGCTGGGTGCGCATGCTCCTGCGTCTTCGTCTGCCGGATGACATGCGCCCGCGTCGATGCCGCGCACGCGGGGCCTGCCACCTGCGGCAGCATCTCGCTGGCGCTCTGGACCATGCACGCCGGGGCTGCTTCGTGCGTGGTCAGCGGTGTGGTCACGCTGGGGCTGCTGCCCAGCACCATCGGTCTGCTGACCAGCGCGTTGGTTGCCACCGTGGCGCAGCAGTACCCGACCGTGCGCATGCGTGTGACCATGGGCTACACATGCACGCTGCGGCGCTGGCTGGCATCGGGCGAAGTCGACGCCGCACTGCTGTACGGCAGCGAGCGCTCGGCAGAGATCCAGACCACGCCGCTGCCGAGTGCGCCGCACGGCATCCGCGCGCAGTTGGACCCGCCCCTGGTGCGCAGCATCGTGCTGACCACGCCCGAGAACCGCCCGAACGGCCTGCAAAGGCGCCAGCACCTGCCTCAGGCCCGATGCCCCATCCGGCTCCAGCCGTCAGGGCGCGCTGCCATCAGCGCGCCGCGCTCGCAGACCTGGTCGAAGAAACGATCGTGGCGCACGGCCTTGCCGTTCGGCGCCACGTCCAGGTCCATGTGCAGACCCGCGGCGAAGCGTTTGGCAGCATCCGATTTGGGTGCGGTCGTCGGGCGGGTTTGCGCGTGTTGCAAGTCGTGCTGGAGCATGCGGCCATGCTGCCACCTGCGCTTGCCCGCGACGTCGGCGTGCGGCGCTTGCGCACGTCGGCAGACACCGCACCGCATGCCCCTCACTTGGCCACAGCGGGCGCCGCACCTGCCTGCCCCATCGGCGCGATCAGCTGCAACTGATCGGCCGTGATCGGGGTCGCCAGTGGCGTGCTGGCGGTGGTGGTCAGCAGCTCGGGGTGGTACTTGGCCATCTGCGCGCCGTACAGCGGCTTGTGCGCGCCCTGGTGGCAGGTGGCGCAGTTGACCTTGGCGACATCGCCGCCAGGCCCCAGCCGGTTGACCGGGAAGTCCTTGGTCAGCGGCACCAGGAACTCCAGGTTCAGTGCGCGCGTCATGCGGATGCCGTGGTACGCGGCCAGCCGCGGCGGCGAGGCCTCGCCGTCCCAGCTGGAGAAGCTGCGCGTGTTGTGGCACTGGGTGCAGTTCACCCCGAGCGACTTGCTCATGTGCATCATGAGCCCGTAAGTCCACTCCGTCTGCTTGATCGACTGCTTGTTGCCCGCAGGCAGTGCGGTGGTCGCAGCCACACGGATGTTGTGGTCCTCCAGCAGGAACGGCGTCAGCGGGTCGAACGGCAGCGAGCTCAGCCCCACCGTCTCGACCGGCTTGTTCTGCCCGGCCCTGTTGCCGGCGAACGTGTTGGCGCGTGGCTCCTGCAATGGCTGGAACCAGACTTCGGCCGGCACCTGCTGCCCGCGGTGGCAGGTGAAGCAGGTCACGCCCGTATTGCCCACGTGCGGCTTCCACTGCTCGTTGATCTTCTGCGTCATCAGCAGCATGCGGCGCGACACGACCTTGGTGTAGAGCGAGTCGTCGGCAAAGTTGGCCGGGTTGTGGCAGGCCACGCAGCCCTGCCCGGGCGTGACCCAGTTGGTCATGGCCGTCATGGTGCGGGCGAACTCGGCCACGCTCAGGTGCCCCAGCACCTTCACGTTCTGGTAGACCTGCCCGGCCTTGGGGCCCTCCGGCGAAGCCGCCGGCAGCGGCTCGGGCGCCACGTTCTTCGGGGCCTGCGCCGCCAGCGTGGCCGGGTTGTAGACCTGCACCATGCCCGTGCCGCGGGGGCCACGCTGCACGCTCTCGGGCGGCGGTTTCTCGCAGGCCACCAGCACCAGGGCTGCGGCGAGCATGGCGGCAATGCGCCCAGTGGGCAGCCGGCGGTTCATCGCACACCTCCGATCAGCGGGTCGACCACCGGCGGGAACACCGGCACATAGCTGGGCGCCACGCCGTGCTTGACGGCCCACAGGAACCAGTTGTCCACCACGGTGCCGGTGAGCAGGATGCCGATGCCGCCGGTCAGCGGGCACAGCACCGCGAACCACCAGGCCCAGCGGTGGATGGACTCCATCGTGGCGTTGAAGCCCATGGTCCAGCGCCAGAACAGGGCGGCACGCTCGCTGGCCGTGCCGCGGTCGGTGATCTGCTCGATCTCGCGCTCGCCGCCGAAGCGGCTCACCGCCAGGATGGTCGCGCCGTGCATCGCGAACAGCAGCGTGCTGCCGTACAGGAACGCGATGCTGAGCATGTGGAACGGGTTGTAGAACAGGTTGCCGTAGCGCAGCGAGAACGCGGCCGTCCAGTCCAGGTGCGGAAAGATGCCGAAGGGCACCGCTTCGCCGAAGCTGCCCATCAGCAGCGGGCGGATGAAGCCCAGCACCAGGTACAGCCAGATCGCCGCGGCGAAGGCCCAGGCCACGTGCGTGCCCATGCCCAGCTTGCGCGCGCGGCGGTACATGCGCACCCACCACAGCAGGATCGAGGTGGTGAGGAACAGGCCCGCCATCAGCCACCAGCCGCCTTCGTTGAGCGGCGGCAGGTGCAGCCCATAGCCCGGGGGCGGCGGCTCCAGCGCCAGCCAGGGCAGCTGGCGCACGAACTGGATCGGGTCCCAGTTCACCGAGGCCAGCATGTTCAGCCCGATGATCTCGATCGCGATGAAGCCGCACAGCAGCGACAGCAGGCCCAGGTAGCCCAGGTAGATCGGCCCGATCTGCGCATCGCCGAGCCGCCCGAACAGGTGCACGTGGGTCGGCGTGCCGACCCGCTCGCTGTCCTTGCGGCCGAGCGAGATGCCCGGGTACGAGGGCGCGTGGACCTGCACGCTGGTGAAGAGGTTCTGGTATTCGGCCATGTTGTTCTCCTCTACGCCTCAGTTCCAGACCGGAAGCCGCAGCCACCAGCCCCACCACTCGGGCCAACCCTTGGTCCAGAACGGTCCGCTGATGACGATGCAGATGGCGCTCCAGAAGGAGGCCGACAGCGCCAGGAACAGGCCCAGGCGGTGGATGCCCAGCGTGCCGATGGAGTAGCCGATGGCATCGCGGAAGAAGGTGTTCTCATGCTCGGCCGTCTTCACCACTTCGCCCTTGCCCGGGTTGGTGGCCGACAGCACCAGGGCCCCGTGCAGCGACAGCGCGAACGTGGTGGCGAAGAAGAAGCTCACCGCCAGCATGTGCGCCGGGTTGTAGTGGAAATGCAGGTACTGGTAGCCGGTGTTGGACACCCAGTCCAGGTGGCTCATGATCCCGTACGGGAAGCCATGCCCCCAGGCGCCCATCAGCAGCGGGCGCACGATCACCAGCGTGACGTAGGCCAGGATGGCGAAGCCGAAGGCCACCGGGATGTGGTAGCCGATGCCGAGTTTTCGGCAGATCTCGACCTCGCGCAGTGCCCAGCTGATGAAGGCACCGGTGGCGCAGAAGGTGACGATCTGCCAGAGCCCGCCCTGCATCAGCGGCGCCAGGCTCAGGCCGTAGCTGAGGTCGGGCGGCGCGATGTTGATCTGCCACAGGTTCCAGGTCGGTCCCTGCGAGGCACCCCACACGATGAGCAGGGTGCCCACCAGCGAGAAGAACGCGGTGGTGACACCGAAGAAGCCGACATAGAACGGCCCGACCCAGAAGTCGAACAGATCGCCTCCCAGCAGCGTACCGCCGCGGACACGGTACTTGCGCTCGAAGTTCAACATGGCCATGGCAGCCACCTCCGGGACCAGAAGATGAAGGGCGCCCGCTTGACGTGGGGCCCGGATGGGGATGCGCGGGGGAGACGCGCCGGCAACGCCGGCCCGTCTCCGCCTGCGCTACTTCGTTGGCGCCGCCGTTGCCGGCACGGCGGCCGGCATCGACGAGTTCTGGCTGACCACGGCGGTGCGGGGACCGTCGAGCCAGTTGAACTTGTTGGTGCTCAGCAAGATGAAATGGATGATCAGCGCCAGCACGAACAGGAAGGCCGCAAGGGCCACCAGCGCGCGCCGTGGATCGAACAACAACCAGATTTTCCACATGCTTGTTTCTCCTAATTGAGGTGCGACATGAAGGTATAGACCCCTGCCCGCACACTCTTGAACAACGAGGTCTCGCTCTCTGCGCCGGGGAACCATTCGCGCCAGTTCAGGAACAAGGCCTGGCTGACGAGCGCCACCACCAGCAGGAACACGATGCTGAACAGGAACAGGACCCCGTAGCCCTTGTTCTGCAGTAGATAAGCTGCCGTCGAAACGGATGCGTTGTCATTCATGGCATGCCTCCTGGCGCGTTGGTTACTTCAGCTCAGAGCCAGGGCCGCCACATCCACACGAGCACATGGGCCACCACGGCGATCGCCGTGAACCCCATGAAACTGCCCATGAAGATGCCGTGGAACTCCCTGGCCTCTCCTTCGGTCAGCCCGGATAACGAGCCTCTCCTGTCTTCAGGCACCATTTGGATCACTCCTCAACTTCGGCCTCTCGGCCAGCACCGCGCAGCCCCCGCGCGGCAAGGAACACCCAGGCGGCAAGCCTGCAGGCGTTATCAGGGGGCTTGGGGCACACACTGCGCGGGTCATGCGAGTGCTCCGAGCGCGGCGGTCACGATCTGTCGTGCCTGCCCTTCCAGGTGTTCGGGATGGACCGCTGCACTGCCCGCCTCGCGGGCGCGCGCCTCGGCCTGGTCGCGCAGCCGCTTGGCGGCCGAGATGCGCACCAGCACGGGCTGGGCCTCCAGCAACTCGTCGAGCAGCTCGCGCGCCTCGACCGTCCAGACGAGCTCGGGCAGCGCCCGGGCCGGCGTCGGGTCGACACGGTCCATGTCGGTGGCCAGCGGCAGGATGTGGAACAGCGCATCGAAGAGCGCGTTGCACACCTCCTGCACCAGCCAGGTGGCGCCCGCGTAGCCCATGAAGGGCGTGCCCGTGGCGCGCCGGATGATGGCGCCGGGAAAACTCGCGGCGATGAAGCTGGGCCGCATGGGCCCTTGCGACGCGGCCTCAGCCAGGTACATGCGCTCGTTGACGCTGCCGAACATCACGAGCGGCGCCTTGCTCTTGATGAGTGCGCGCACGGCGGCGTTGTCGGTCTTCTCGCCGGGCTTGCGCGCCACGGCGAACTGGCAGGGCAGGCCCAGCTCGTCTTCGAGGAAGTGGCGCACGCCGCGGCTGTAGGTCTCGCTGGCCACGATGCCGAAGGAGGCGGTGGCGAAGAAGTCCTGCGTGACCGAGCGCCACAGGTCCCAGATCGGCTTGATGGTGGTGTGCTTCTCGCGTTCGATGAAGGGCTCGGGGTCCAGGTGCAGCAGCCGGCCCAGCTCGCGCAGGAAGGCCGTGGTGCTGTGCAGGCCGATGGGCGCCTGCAGGTAGGGGCGCTCCAGCGCCTCGCACAGCATGCGGCCGAACTCGCGGTACAGGCAGATGTTCACGTCGGCATCTGCCAGGTTGGCCACGTCGGCCAGGTGGCTGCCCAGCGGGAACACCATGTTGATCTCGGCGCCGATGCCTTCGACCAGGCGGCGGATCTCGTGCACGTCGCTGGCGCTGTTGAACACCCCGTAGCTCGGGCCAATCAGGTTCACGCGCGGCTTCTCGCCGGCGGGGCGCTGATCGAAGGGCTTGCGCGCCGGCACCTTGCGCGGGCCGTGCTCGGTCCACAACCAGTAGATGGCGCGGTTGGCGCACTGCCACTGGTCTTCGTCGATGGTGCGCGGCAGGAAGCGCGCGATCGTCGTGCCCTCGGGCGTCACGCCGCCGCCGATCATCTCGGCGATCGAGCCGGTCACGACCACGGACGGCAGGTCGGGGTCCAGCACCGCGTGGGCGCGCTTCATGGCGCCTTCGGTGCCTTCGCGGCCCAGTTGTTCTTCGGCGAGGCCGGTGACCACGATGGGCAGCTCGTGCGGCGGCAGTGCGTCGGTGTAGTGCAGCACGCTGGTCACCGGCAGGTTCTCGCAGCCCACGGGGCCGTCGATGATGACCTGCAGACCCTTGATGGCGGTGAACACATACACGGCGCCCCAGTAGCCGCCGGCACGGTCGTGGTCGAGGACGAAGCTCACACCATTTCCTCCGCCTTGCGCCGCTTCATGATCTTGATGACCTGGCGCTTGGTCTCGGCGCGGAACTCGGGGCGCAGGATGGGCACCTCATTCCAGATGCCGGCGCGGTCGCCTTGGCCGGTCTGGCCGAAGAATTCGCGCATGGTGTCGAACCGCACCTGGTTGGCGATCGCGCCGTTGATGACCTGCGCCAGCGAGCCGGCACCGGCCGGGCCCATCAGCGGGCGGGCCGAGATCAGGTTCGTGAAGTACAGCGCGGGGATCGCGCGTTCCTTGCAGGCCTGCACCAGCGGCGTGGTGCCGATGGCCAGGTTCGGGCGGTGGCGCTCGACGGCGGCCAGGTCCTGCTCCAGCGAGGCGCGGTACTGGATCTCGACGCCGCGTGCTTCCAGCCACAGGCGATCGGGTTCGGACCAGGGTGTGCGCGGGCAGGCGGTGCCCACGTAGGGCACGGTGGCACCGCTTTCGATCAGCAAACGGGCGACCAGCAGTTCGGAGCCTTCGTAGCCGCTGACCGTGACCTTGGCGTGTATGGGCGACTGGGACAGCGCACCGCGGATGGCGGGCCCGATGCCGGCAATCGCGGCCTCGACCTGCACCGTGGGCACTTCGGCCGCTTCACCGACCGCACGCAACCAGGCGGCCGTGCCTTCGGCACCGACCGGCGCCGAGCCCACGACGGGACGGCCGGCGGCCTGCAGCTCGCGCACGCTGGCCGTGTAGAAGGGATGGATGGCAGCGGCCACCGTGCAGTCCAGCGCCGCATACAGCTCGCGCCATTCCCGCGTGGGCACCGTGGGGCCGACCTTCAGGCCCAGCGGCGCCAGCAGCATGCCGATCACCATCGGATCGGCCGGGAACAACTCGCCCAGCAGGCTCACGGTGCGGGCGCTGTCCAGGCCCTGCTCGCGCCAGCCGCGCGGGGCGGACACGGGGCCGGTCTCGGCCTCGGCGCGGGCGTACTTCAGCATCGCGCCGGCCAGCACGTCCTTGGCTTCCGCGTGGGTCGGCACACCGAAGCCCGGCACGTCCACACCGATGATGCGCACGCCGTTGATGGCCTTGGGCAGCAGTTGCAGCGGCACGCCACTGGCCGATGGCACACAGAGGTTGATGACGACCAGCGCGTCGAGCTTCTCGGGGTCGGCCTGCGCGTGCACGGCCTCGCGGATGTCCTCGAACAGCTTGCCCGTCACCAGCGATTCGCTGTTGAAGGGCACGTACCCCACGCTGCGCCGCGCACCGTAGAAGTGCGAGGTGAACGTCAGGCCGTACACGCAGCAGGCCGAGCCGCTGAGGATCGTGGCCGTGCGCTTCATGCGCAGCCCCACACGCAGCGCGCCGAAGGCCGGGCACATGCTCTGCGGCTGGTCGTGCGGGCCCTTGGGGTAGTCGGCCGCGTAGGTCGCCAGGGTCTTCTGCGTCGCCTCCGGCATGGCGGCGGCCAGGGCCTGGGCCTGCTCGGGGGATGCGTGGCAGTTGGACATGGGTTATGCCGCGTCGTAGACGACTTCGAGCGTGGGCTTGACCAGTTCGGTCTTGCCCACCATGTCGAACAGCGTGGCCGGCTCCATCTTGAAATCGCGGCCCGTCACCTCGGCGCTGAACAGGCCGAGCAACTGGTCCTGCGTCTGCGGCTTCGGGCGCACCGGGGGCGCCTCGGCCACGTTGATGGCCAGTTCCTCGAACAGCGGCGCCCACTGCGTGCCGGGCCGGCCGATGATTTCGTAGCTGGCGCTCTTGCGGCGGATGTCTTCGTTGGCCGGGATGGTGGCCAGCACCGGAATGCCTGCGGCGCCTGCGAACTGCTTGGCCTCGCCCGTGCCGTCGTCGCGGTTGATGACCATGCCGGCCACGCCCACGTTGCCGCCCAGCTTGCGGAAATACTCCACCGCGCTGCACACGTTGTTGGCCACATAAAGCGACTGCAGGTCGTTGCTGGCCACGACGATGACCTTCTGGCACATGTCGCGCGCAATCGGCAGGCCGAAGCCGCCGCAGACCACGTCGCCCAGGAAGTCGAGCAGCACGAAGTCGAAGCCCCAGTCGTGGAAGCCCAGCTTCTCCAGCGTCTCGAAGCCGTGGATGATGCCGCGCCCACCGCAGCCGCGGCCGACCTCGGGGCCGCCGAGTTCCATGGCGTACACGCCGTCGCGCTTGAAGCACACGTCGCCGATGGCGACCGCCTCGCCGGCCAGCTTCTTCTTGCTGCTGGTCTCGATGATGGTCGGGCAGGCCTTGCCGCCGAACAGCAGGCTGGTGGTGTCGCTCTTGGGGTCGCAGCCGATCAGCAGCACCTTCTTGCCCTGCTGCGCCATCATGTAGCTGAGGTTGGCCAGCGTGAAGCTCTTGCCGATGCCGCCCTTGCCGTAGATCGCGATGATCTGCGTGGTCTTGGCGGCCGGGCTGGTGGCCGGCGCATCGGGCTCGATGGCGGCCTCGGCGCGCAGGATGTCCGTGCGGGACTGGAAGCGAACCGTCGCCTCGGCAGGCAGAGTGGCGTTCATTGGTGGGCTCTCCAGTCCAGGACCATCTTCAGGCAGCTCGCATCGCCGAACGCCTGGCCGTACGCCTCGCTCGCCAATGCAGCCGGTTCGGTGTGGGTGATCAGGCCGTCCAGCGACAGGCGGCCTTCGTCCAGCAGCATGTTCACGGCGGCCAGGTCGGCCGGCTTCCATTCGGCGGCCACGCGGATGCGGGCCTCGCGCATGAAGGCGGGTGCGAAGTTCAAACTCAGCGGCTTGGCATAAAAGCCGGCCAGCACCACCTCGCCACCGGGCGCCAGGCGGCCGATCAGCGTGTCCAGCAGGCCGGCGTCGCCGCTCACGTCGTAGATGGCGCGGTAGTCGCGGCGCGTGTCGGCCTCGGGGTGCACGACTTCGTAGCCCAAAGCGCCCTGGGCGCGCTGCGCGTTGGTTTCCCAGACGCAGAAGTTGGTGTAGCCGGCCGCCACGTTCAGCTGCGCGAGCAGGCGGCCCAGCACGCCGTGGCCCACGATCAGGTCGGGCGGTGTGTGCGGATCGCAGCGGCCACCATCGGCGACGGCGTGGTAGGCGGTGGCGGCCAGCGCCAGCAGCACGGCTTGCGCACCCAGCCGCTCGGCCACCGGAATGGCCTTGGCGCCGGGCACCACCAGACGCGAGGCCGACGCACCGAACAGGCCGCGCACATCGCCGTAGCAGCGCGCGCCCGGCACGAAGACGCGCTGGCCGACGCGGCGGCTGCCTTCGCGGCCGACTTCCAGCACACGGCCCACGGCCTCGTAGCCGGGCACCAGCGGGTAACCCATGCCCGGGAACATCGGCATCTGGCCGGTCCAGAGCAGGCGCTCCGTGCCGGTGCTGATACCGCTCCATTCCACTTCGACCACCACATCGTCACCTTGCAAGGCCGGCAGGTGCAGGGGCCGCAAGCGAAGCTGCTCGGGGGCCTCCAGCACGACGGCCTGGGTGTTCATGTGTGAGCTCCTTGGATGTGGAGAAAGCAGCAAGCGGTGTTCATGGAGTCATCTTATGAAGACACAGAATAATGTCAACTAAGATTTACACTCGATTTCGCGAGACCATCGGCCGTGGCGACCAGCAGACCGCTGTGCAGCGGCATGGCCGTGGGGCGGGCCTGCACGTCCACGAAGCCGCTGCGCTGCAGCAGGTCGCGCAGCTGCGCGACCGTGCGTGCCCGACCGCTGCCCATGGCCCACAGGTACACCCCGAAATAGGCAGCGCCTATGGCGGGTGCGCCCGGTGCGTCGGCCAGCGGCTCGGCGACCAGCACGCGGCCGCCGGGCGGCAATGCGGCGTGAACGGCACCCAGCAGGCGCAGCACGGCCGCGTCGTCGTGGTCGTGCAGCACGCGCACCAGGCTGATCGCATCGAAGCCGCGCGGCAGTTCCCCGCGCAGGAAGTCGCCGCCTGTGGCGCTGCAACGGTCGGCCAGGCCTTCGCGCGCGAAGCGGGCTTCGGCGCGCCGCGCCACTTCAGGCAGGTCGAACACCTGCACCTGCAGCCGGGGCACGGCATGCGCCAGGCAGGCCGCCAATGCGCCCTCGCCGCCGCCCACGTCCAGCAGCCGCCGGTGCCGGTGCACCGGGTAGGCCTGCAGCAGCTGCTCGGCCACCCAGGGCACCGAGCTGGCCATCAGTTGCGAATAGGGCGCCACCTGCGCGGCATCAAGCCGGGCCGGATCGGCCGCGCGGGCATAGGGCCAGAAGTCCGACAGCGCGCCACCGGCGCCCTGCCCTGGCGCTGCGCGCAACAGCGCCAGCGGATCGACCAGGTCTCGGTAGAGCGCCTCGTGGTGCTCCACCATGGCGGCCAGGCCGGCATTGCCGACCAGGGGCGCGCCCAGCGGGCCCAGGCCGTAGCGGGCATGCCGCCGGCGCTCCAGCAGGCGCAGCGCGCAGGCGGCCTGCAGCAGCCGGTCCAGCGCCGGCTCGGGCAGCGGCAGCACGGCGGCCAGCGCCGCCAGGCTCTGCGGGCCGTCGCGCGCCAGCCGCTCGAACAGGCCCAGCCGCACGCAGGCCAGCAGCACCTGGCTGTAGACGAAGCCGGCCAGCAGGTCGAAGAGTTGGCCGGCCCGCCGCCGCGCGATCCAGCGTGCGGGCGCAAAGCCCTCGGCCCAGCGCCGAAAGCGCGGGCTGGCCAGCAGCCGGTCGCGCCAGGCCAGCCATGCATCGCTCCAGTGCAGGGGCGCATGCACGGCCAGGCCCTCCGGGGTCATGCGACGACCCTGGCCGGCCCGCTGCGCGCACCGAACAGGCCGACGGGCAGCAGCCGCTCGGCCTCCAGCGCGATCAGGCTGCGAAACGCCTTGGCGCCGGGACAGTCCGGCACACAGGCCTGCGTGGCGGCGACCAGCCGGTCGAACTCGGCGAGCGCGCCCTCCAGGCCCAGCGCCCGCGCGACGCTGGGGCGGTCCAGCAGCAGGTCCTGGCCCACCGGCTTGCCCAGGGCCTGTGCATCGCACAGCACGTCACGGATGTCGTCGGCCACCTGGTAGGCCTGCCCGAGTGTCTGGCCCAGCCTGCGCCAGGGAGCCGGGTCGGCGCCGGCCGCCTGCGCGCCGGCCATGGTGGCGGCCGCGAACAAGGCGCCGGTCTTGGCCTGCTGGTAGTCGCTCAACACCACCTGGGGCTCGCACTCCCAGCTCTGGCCGGCGCTGATGCCGTGCGGCATGCCCACGCCCTGGCAGACGGTGCTGAGCACGCCGGGCAGGCGCTGCAGGTGCCCGCCGGCCGCGCTGCCCAGGCACTCGAAGGCCAGCACGATCAGCGCATCGCCGGCCAGCACCGCCAGCCGCTCGCCAAAGGCCCCGTGCACCGAGGGCAGGCCGCGGCGCGTGGCGGCGTTGTCGAAGCACGGCAGGTCGTCGTGCACGAGCGAGGCGCAATGCAGCAGTTCGACCGCGGCCGCAGCGGCGTCGGCCAGGGCCGGATCGTCGTCGCCACACGCGTAGGCCACGGCCAGCACCAGCTTGGGGCGAACCCGCGCGCCACCGGGGAACACCGCGTGCTGCATGGCCGCCGCCAGCCGCGGCGGGTGGCCCGGTGCCAGGCAGCGGTCCAGGCTGGCGCGCAGGGCGCGTTCGATGCGGTCGGATGGGGGCATGGCGGTCCTTTGGTTCCGATGTGGACAAGGGCTTGTGACCGGGGAGAAGCATTGACGCCTCTAGCGCACCAGCAGTCAAACGTGCAATACATTTGCAAGTGTCACGTAGACTAGACACATCAACGCATGCAGTCAATGCCTATCCGCCCGAACGCCCCCTCGCCCAGCGTGCACCGCACGCCGCGCGTGCTGGTGGTCGGCGCCGGTGTGGGTGGGCTCAGTGCGGCGGCGCTGCTGGCCCACGCGGGGCTGGACGTGCACGTGCTGGAACAGGCGCAAGGCCCCGGCGGCAAGGCCTGCACGCGCCAGGTCGGCCCGCACCGGCTGGACGCCGGGCCCACGGTGCTGACCATGCGCTGGGTGTTCGACCAGCTGTTCGACGCGCTCGGCCTGTCGCTGGCCGGGCAGGTGCAGCTCACGCCCTGCGCCGTGCTGGCGCGCCACGCCTGGGGGCCCGAGGCCGCCGACCGGCTGGACCTGCTGGCCGACCTGCAGGCCAGCGTGGACGCCATCGCCGCCTTCAGCAGCCCGGCCGAGGCGCAGCGCTACCGCGGCTTCTGCCAGCACGCGCAAGCTGTGTACGAGACGCTGGAGTCGTCCTTCATCACCGCGGCGCGGCCGGACAACCCGCTGAGCCTCATGGCGCGCGTGCTGCGCCAGGGCATGCCGGGTGTGCGCGGGCTGTCCAACATCCAGCCCTTCCAAAGCCTGTGGCAGGCGCTGGGCCGGCACTTCCACGACCCGCGCCTGCGCCAGCTGTTCGGCCGCTACGCCACCTACTGCGGCTCGTCGCCCTTCCTGGCGCCGGCCACGCTGATGCTGGTGGCCCATGTGGAACGCCAGGCGGTCTGGCATGTGGAGGGCGGCATGCACACCGTGGCCCAGGCGTTGGCCGGCGCGGCCCAGGCCCAGGGCGCCACGCTGCGCTATGGGGCGGCCGTGCGCGAGATCTGCCTCACGCGCGGGCGCGCCAGCGGCGTGCTGCTGGCCAGCGGCGAGGCTTTGGAGGGCGACGCCGTGCTGTTCAACGGCGATGCGGACGCGCTGGCCCAGGGCCTGCTGGGCAAAGCGTTGCAGCGCGCCCTGGGCGCTCGGCCCCTGACGCCGGCCCAGCGCTCGCTGTCGGCGCTGACCTGGCACCAGGTGGACACACCCGAAGGCTTCGCGCTGTCGCACCACAACGTGTTCTTCTGCGACCCGGCGCAGGACGGCTACCGCAAGGAGTTCGACGCGCTGGCACGGGGACGCCTGCCGCCCTCGCCCACCGTCTACCTGTGCGCGCAGGACCGCCCCGCCGCCTTGCACGCAGACGCCCCGGCCGGCCCCGAGCGGCTGATGCTGCTCGTCAACGCGCCCGCGCACGATTCCACCCGACCGCCCACGCCAGAGGAGTTGCAACGATGCGAACAGCAGACCCACCAGCAGCTGGCCCGCATGGGCCTGGTGCTGCGCCCTGGCCCCTGGCCGGCGCAGCGCACGACACCGGCGCAGTTCGCGCAGGCGTATCCGGGCTCGGCCGGCGCGCTGTACGGCCAGGCGAGCCACGGCTGGCAGGCGAGCTTCCAGCGGCCGGTGCAGCGCAGCGCGGTGCCGGGCCTGTACCTGGCCGGTGGGAGCGCCCATCCCGGGCCGGGGGTGCCGATGGCCTCGCTGTCGGGCCAGCTGGCAGCGCGGCTGATGCAGGAGGACCTGGCTTCGACCTTCCGGTTGCACCCGGTGGCTATGCCTGGTGGTACCTCGACGCGCTGAGTGATCCGCAGGCCGACGGCAGCGCCTGGGCCTTGACGCTCATCGCCTTCATCGGCAGCGTGTTCTCGCCCTACTACGCCTGGCAGCGCCGCCGCTGGGGCGACGAACAGGCGCTGGCCGAAGAGCATGTGGCGGTCAACGTCTCGCTCTACCGCCGCGCGCCGGGCAGCGCCCGTTACGCCAAGTGGTGGACCATGACAGAGCGCGGCCACCGCGACCTGCACCGCGACCGGCAGAGCCTGGCCATCGGCCCGAGCCGCCTGCAGTGGGAAGGCGCCGACCGGCTGCGTATCGACCTGGACGAATGGGCCGCGCCCTGGCCGCAACGCGTGCGCGGCAGCCTGGCCGTGCAGTTGCAGACCCGCCCGGGCCGGCGGTTCGCACTCGACCGCGGCGCGCTGCACCACTGGCAGCCGATCAGCCCCGTGGCGCGCATCGACGTGGCACTGGACGCGCCGGCCGCGCGCTGGCAGGGCGAGGCCTACCTGGACTGCAACTGGGGCCGGCGCCCGTTGGCGCGCGACTTCGCGCGCTGGCATTGGTCGCGCCAGCGGCAGGCCGACGGTTGCCGCGTGCTCTATGCCTGCGAGCCGCGTGCCGGCGCGGCGCAGGCGCTGGACCTGCAGATCGCGGCCGACGGCGCCATCGCCGTGCGCGACGCGCCGCCGGCCTGCGCCCTGCCCGCCAGCGCCTGGGGCGTGGGCCGTCAGACCCGCGCCCTGCCCGCCGCCGCGCCCACCGTGGCCGCCACGCTGGAGTCCGGCCCGTTCTACTGCCGCAGCCTGCTGGCCGATGCAGACGGCGGTGCGCCCTGGATGCATGAAAGCCTGGACTTGGTGCGCTTCGACCGGCCGCTGGTGCAGGCGATGCTGCCGTTCAGGATGCCGCGGCACAGCAGCTGAAGCGCGCTCAGAACACCGCGTGCGCGCCGCGCTCGTGCACGCGCTCACCGCGCACGAGCGCTGCGTAGTGCGCCTGCAGCGTGTCGCGCCCGGTCGAGGGCGTAGCGTCGGCGTCGTAGCGCGCGCCTTGCGCGTCCCACACCAGCATCGACTCGCACGCGTAGTAGCGGCCGATGCGCGCCAGCTCGGCCTTGGCCGCCAGCTTCGGCCACAGCCGGGCGGCCATGGACAGGCCGCCGACGATGCCGTCCATCATGCCCAGCGGCAGGCTGCGAAAGCGCGGCGGGCGGCCCAGCAGCGCGAACAGCGCCTCGCCCTGCTCGCGCGGCGTGATGGCTGCGCCGGGGCCGCCGATCGGCAGCACGCGGTTCCAGCGCGACGCATCGTGCAGGCAGCCGACCAGGTAGTCGGCCAGGTCGGCGTCGCTGATCGGCTTGCAGGCGGTGAGCCGGCCGTCGCCGAACACCAGATAAGGTTGGCCGCGCCGCACGCGCTCGACCTGGCCCGACAGCGACTTGAAGAAGGCCGTGGGCCGCACGATGCTGTAGCGCAGGCCCGAGGCCGTCAGCGCCTGCTCGAAGGCCAGCTTGGCCTGCTGGAACGCGAGCCGCGGCTTTTGCACGCAGATGGCCGACAGCAGCACGAACTGCGGCACGCCGGCGCGCTGCGCGGCCTGCAGCACCTGGCGGTGCGCGCGGTGGTCGACGGCCCAGGCGTCGGCCGGCACACCGCTGCGCGAGGCCATGCACGAGATGACCGCATCGAAGCGCTCACCCGGCGCGAACACGTGCTGCGCCAGCCAGCCGGCGTCGGCCACGTCGCCCCAGCGCAGCGTGGCGCCGGGCAGCGTGCGCGCCAGGTCATGCGGGTCGGCGCGCGGTCGCAGCACACACACCAAGGCGTGGCCGCGTGCGCGCAGGGCCGCGGCGGTCGCGCGGCCGATGCTGCCGGTGGCGCCGAGCAACAGCACGCGCCTGCAGGTCGTGTCGGTCACTGCGGCGGCTCCTCCTGCTGCTGGCGCTTTTTCCACTTGCGCCAACCCCACCACTGCCAGAACGCCCAGCCGAACACCAGGCCGAAGAACAGCAGCATCTCGATCAGGCCGAGGCGCTCGTGCATGGCGTCTTCAGTGCCGCACGTCCGAGCCTTCGTGCAGGAAGCAGCGGCGAGCGGCCGCCGCCCAGTCGTTGTGCTCGGCGCCGCGGCTGGCGTGCAGGCCGGCAAGGGTGCGGTGCAGCAGCTTGGCACTGAGGCTGCCAGCCAGTTGTTCGAGCACCTGGTCGACGCCCTCGCCACGCGCGAGGGCGCGGCGCGCACGGTCCAGCTCCAGCTGGCGCAAGTGGTCGCTGCGCTGGCGCAGCTCCATGATCAGCGGCACGCTGCAGCGCTGCTCGAGCCACTGGCTGAAACGGTTCACGCCGGCATCGACCAGGGCCTCGGCCTGCTGCACCGCGGCCTGGCGGCGCTCGCCGCCCTGCTGCACCCGTTTGGCCAGATCGTCCACGGTGTAGAGAAACACGTCTTCGAGCTTGCCCACGTCGGCCTCGATGTCGCGCGGCACGGCCAGGTCGATCATCAGCATGGGCTCGCGCTTGCGGGCCGCCAGCGCGCGCTGCACGGCGCCCAGGCCGATCAGCGGCAGGCTGCTGGCGGTGCAGCTGATGACGATGTCGAATTCGCCCAGCCGCTGGTCCAGCCCCAGCAGCGGCAGCACCTGCGCGCCGAGCCGGCTGGCCAGGCCCTCACCGCGTTCGGCGCTGCGGTTGGCCACCGCCATCTGGCGTGGCGAACGCGCCGCGAAATGCGTGGCGACCAGCTCGATCATCTCGCCCGCGCCGACGAACAGCACGCGGCGCTCCGACAGATCGCCGAAGAGTTGCTGCGCGATCCGCAGCGCAGCCGCCGCCATGCTGACCGCGTGGGCGCCGATCTCGGTGCCGGTGCGCACCGCCTTGGCCACCGAAAAGCTGCGCTGGAACAGCTGCTGCAGCGTCGGCCCGAGCACGCCCACGTCGTCGGCCTCGCGCACCGCGGTCTTGAGCTGGCCGAGGATCTGCGGCTCGCCCAGCACCATCGAGTCCAGCCCGGACGCGACACGGAACGCATGCCGCGCGACCGCCTCGCCCTGCAGCAGGTAGCTGTGCTCGGTCAGCGCCTGCGGGCTGGTGCCGCCCTGGTCGGCCAGCCAGTGGATGACCGGCTGCAGCAGCTCGGGCGAGGGCTGCGCCTCGGGCGCCAGGCCCAGGTAGAGCTCGGTGCGGTTGCAGGTCGACAGGATGGTCAGCCCGCTGGCCGGCGACTGCACGGCGGCCAGGTGGCCGCGCAGGGCCTGCAGGCTGGGCGCCAGGCGCTCGACCGGGAAGGCGAAGCGGCCACGCAGGTCCAGCGGCGCGCTGGCATGGTTCAGACCGAGGGCCATGAGGCTCATCCTGGATCTCCTCGCAACAGCACCGGCGCGGCCGGGCGATGGGGCTGGCGCTCATCGCGCGCCAGCCGCGTGAACAGGTCGACGACGAACTCGGCCGCGCCCTGGCGGCCGACCGGCGGCACTGCGGCCACGGCGTCGAGCAGGGGCTGGTTGGACGGCAAGGCCGGCGCGCCCAGCGCAGCCTGCGAGGGCCGCAGGCCGACGGCCGCGCGCGCCAGCAGCATGGTCTTGCGCCAGCCGGGCACGCGGGCGCGGCGGCGCACGCCGTCACCACCGGCGCGCCGGACCTCGTGGCCGATGCCGGCGTACAGCAGGCGCGCCGCGTTGATGCCGGGCCGGCAGTCCAGCGGCAGGCTGCCCACGCCGGCGCTGGCACGCGCATACAGGCGATCGGCCTCGGCCAGCAGGCGCAGGACCACGGCGTCGATGCGCGCATCGGGCAGCGGGTTGCCCAGCCATGCCGCAGGATCGACCCCGGCCTCGCGCAGCCAGTCGCGCGGCAGGTAGAGCCGGCCGTTGCGCGCGTCCTCGCCGACGTCGCGCGCGATGTTGGACAGCTGCATCGCCACACCCAGGTCGCAGGCGCGGGCCAGCGCGTCGGGGCTGCGGGTCTCCATCAGCAGACTCATCATGGCGCCCACGGCACCGGCCACGCGCGCAGCGTAGTCCTGCAGTTGCGCCAGCGTGTCGTACGTGCGGCCTTCCACATCCCAGGCCAGGCCTTCGATCAGGAAGTCGGGCAGCGCACGCGGCACGGCGTAGGCGGCCACCACGGCGGCCAGCGCGCGGTCGCTGGGCACGGTGAGCGGCTGGCCGGCGTAGACGCGATCCAGCCGTTCGCGCAGCCGGGCGATGGCGTCCAGCCGACCGCCCTGCTCGTCCACCGCGTCGTCGGCCAGGCGGCAAAAGCCATAGAGCACGGTGGCCGGCTCGCGCACGCGCCGCGGCAGCAGCAGCGATGCGGCATGGAAGGTCTTGCTGTTGTGCTGCAGGCTGGCACGGCAGGCGGCGACATCGGCGGCCCAGTGGCGCGCCAGATGCGGCTCAAGCCGGGCGGTGGGCGCGACCGACATGCGGCATCTCCTGTGGGGTGGCGCGCGGGCCGCGCAGGGTGCGGCCGTGCGGCACCACGCGGTCCAGCACCTTGGCGGAGGTCAGCACGCCCGGCAGGCCCGCGCCGGGGTGGGTGCCGGCGCCGACCAGGTACAGGCCGCGCAACTCTTCGCTGCGGTTGTGCGGGCGGAACCAGGCGCTCTGCTGCAGCAGCGGCTCGAACGAAAACGCCGCGCCCTTCACCGACAGCAGCCGGTCCTGGAAGTCCTGCGGCGTGAGCATGTGCGAGCTGACGATCTGGCCCTCAAGCCCCGGCAGCACGGTGGCCGACAGGCGCGCCGCGATGGCCTGGCGGTAGGGCTCGGCGCGCTGGCGCCAGTCCACGCCGCTGTCCAGGTGCGGCACCGGGGCCAGCACATAGAAGGCGTCGCAGCCGGGCGGGGCCAGGCTGGTGTCGGTGGCGGTGGGCCGGTGCAGGTACAGGCTGAAGTCCTCGGCCAGGTGCTGGCGCACGAAGATGTCGTCCAGCAGGCCCTTGTAGCGCGGGCCCAGCACGATGCTGTGGTGGGCCACGTCGGGGTACTGGCGGCGCGTGCCGAAGTACCAGACGAACAGGCTCATCGAATAGCGCGCACGGCGCAGCTTGCGGTCGGTCCAGCGCTTGCGGGCCACACTGGGCAGCAGCTTGCCGTAGGTCCAGGCGGCGTCGGCGTTGGAGACGACCACGGCCGCGTCGATGCGCTCGCCGCCCGCCAGCCGCACGCCGGTGGCGGCGCCGTCTTCGGACAGGATCTCCTCGACCGTGGCATTGCACAGCACGCGGTTGCCCTGCCCCTCGATCAGCCCGACCAGGCCCCGCACCAGCCGGCCCGTGCCGCCCATGGCGAAGTGCACCCCGAAGCGCCGCTCCAGGTGCGCGATCAGGCAGTAGACCGATGTCGTCTGGAACGGGTTGCCGCCCACCAGCAGCGACTGGAAGGTCAGCAGCACGCGCAGCTTCTCGTGCTTCACATGCTGGCAGGCCAGGCCGTGCACCGTGCGGTAGCCCTGCAGCTTGAGCAGCTGCGGCAGCGCGGCGGCCATGTCGGCGAAGCGGTCGAAGGGCTGGTCGCCCAGCTGCTCGAAGCCCACCGCGTAGATCGCCTTGCTGGCTGCGAGGAAGCGCTCGTAGCCGGCCACGTCGTCGGGCGCGATGCGCGCCACCTCGGCACGCATGGCCTCGGCATCGCCGCTGTAGTCGAACACCGTACCGTCGTCGAAGCGCACGCGGTAGAAAGGGCTGACCGGGCGCAGGTCCACATCGTCGGCCAGGCGCTTGCCGCACAGGGCCCACAGCTCCTCGAACAGGAAGGGCGCCGTGATGACGGTGGGGCCGGCGTCGAAGGTGAAGCCGTCCTGCCGGTAGACATAAGCACGGCCGCCCGGGGCGTCCAGCCGTTCCAGCACCGTCACGCGGTAGCCGCGGGCCCCCAGGCGCACGGCCGCAGCCAGGCCACCGAAGCCGCTGCCGATGACCACCGCATGGGGACGGGCGTCGCGGGGACGCGCTTGTGTCAACATGCTATGGATAGTAGTAGTGTCAGGTTTAGTTGACAATAGGGCTGCATGCTCCTGGACCCTGCCCCGCTGGAAGAAGCCCGACCGACCGCGGGCGGGCTGCGCTGGCACGTGCGTCGCTCCCCCGCGACGGAGGCGCCCGACCGGCCGCTGCTGCTGTTGCTGCACGGCACCGGTTCGTCCAGCCGCTCGTGGGACGGCTGCGCGCCGCTGCTGGCCGGCCGCTACAGGATGCTCGCGCCCGATCTGCCGGGCCATGGCGGCAGCAGCGGATTCGCCGACGGCGCCGCCAGCCTGCCGCGCATGGCGCAGGCGCTGGCGGCCCTGCTGCGCGCGCTGGACGCCGCGCCGGTCGCCGTGGCCGGCCACTCGGCCGGTGCCGCGCTGATGCTGCAGCTGTGGCTGGACGGTGCGCTGCCGCAGGCGCGCACGCTGCTGTCGCTCAACGGCGCGCTGAAGCCGCTGCCCGGCCTGGCCGGCGCCGTGTTTCCGCCGCTGGCGCGCGCCATGGCGGCGCTGCCGCTGCTGCCCTGGCTGGCGGCGCGGGCCGCGTCACGCCCGCGCGCGGTGCAGCACCTGGTCGATTCCACCGGCTCGCGGCTGGACGCACCCGCCGTGGCCCACTACCGAGCGCTGCTGCGCCAGCCCGCGCATGTGTCCGGGGCGCTGCGCATGATGGCGCACTGGGACGTGGGGCCTCTGGTGCCCGCACTGCGCCGGCGCATCGCGCAGGCGCCGGTGGCGCTGCTGCTGGCGGCTGGCAGCGCGGACAGCACGGTGAACCCGCGGCAATCGGAGCGCGTGGCGCGGCAGCTGCCGGGGGCGCGGTTCCGGTTACTGCCGGGGCTGGGGCACCTGGCGCACGAGGAGGCGCCGGGGGTGGTGGGGGAGTTGCTGGGGGGTGGGGGGTAGGAGGGGTAGAGGCGTCGTCGCTGAGATGCTGGCGGGGAGGGGGGTGCTTTCCTGCATGGCGGGATGACTGCTTTGCGCCCTGAGACGTCCCTCACCGCGACTACTAATCTGCCAGAGAGCCGACGGACACAACCCCAAGTTCCGGGACCATCGACTTCCACCCTCTGAGCGGCAGCGCGTTCGACGTGTTTCGCTGGCCAGATCAGGCTCAGGCACAAATCCGTGCGCTTCCGCGTCCACCCGGCCACGTCCATGCCTACTGGGCTGCCTCCCTTGGCGACTGCACCGCAAAGGTCAGCGGCAGGCCGTGCCTGCGCGCGAAGGCATCGATGCGGCCGATCAGCTCGTCGGTTAGCGAATGGCCGGCCGACAGCAGCAGTACGCCCTCGGGCGACACGAAATCCTGCGCCAGGACGTGACCGGCCCGCAGGTCGGCGGTGGGCAGCCGCATCGTGGGCGAGGCTGGCTCGTCAGGCCCGGCCGCGAACAGGCCGACGAAGGCGTCGACCACCGCCGGATCGAACTGGCTGCCACGACCGGCCAGCACCGCGTGGCAGGCCTCGGTGGCGTCCAGGGCGCGGCCGTCCATGCGCCCGCCGCGCAGGTCCTCGAAGGCGTCGGCCACCGCGAGGATGCGCGCACCGAGCGGGATTGCCGCGCCGCGCAGGCCATCGGGGAAACCTTTGCCATCCCAGCGTTCATGGTGGGCGCGGATCAGCGGTGCCACGCCCTGCATGTCGTCGCTGGCCAGCAGGGCCTGCTCGCCGAGCACCGGGTGCAGCTGGTAGCGTTGCAGGTCCTGCGGACCGAGCCGGCCCACCGGTCGCGCCAGAACCGCATCGCTGAGCCCGATGTGGCCGATGTCATGCAGCAATGCGGCGATCGGGAGATTGCGCGCCACCTCAGCATCCACCGCCATCGCCTGCGCGATGCGCTGCGCGAGGCTGGCCACCTGGCGCGCGTGCCCGACCTGGGCCTTGCCGCGCAGTTCGATCAGCGCGGTGAAGGCTTTGATCGAGGTCAGGTAGTTGCGCTTGAGCCTGCCATTGGCGGCAGCCAGTTCCTCGGTGCGCAGGGCGACGCGGGCCTCCAGCCCCGCGTTCAGCGCCTTCAGCGCGTCGTTCTGTTGTTGCGTCAGCCGCTCCAGCGCCTCCTTGTCGGCTTCGAGCTGTTGCCGCTCGGCGACCTGCCGCAGGGTCAGTACCAGTTCGTCGTCGTTCCAGGGCTTGGCGATGTAGCGGTGCAGGCGGCCGTGGTTGATCGCGGTGATCGTCGACGCCAGGTCGGCCTGGCCCGTCAGCAGCAGCCGCGCGGTGCGCGGCCAGCGCAGGCTGACCTGTTCGAGCAGCCGCGCGCCGTCCATGCCCGGCATGCGCATGTCCGACAGCACGGCATTCACGGGTTCCGCGGCAAGCAGCGCCAGTGCCGCTTCGGCGTTGCCGGCCGTCAGGATGCGCCAGCCCGTGGTGCGGAACACCCGCCGCAGCGCCGCCAGGATGTTGGGCTCGTCGTCGACGGCGAGCAGCGTCCAGGCCGGGGCGGCCGTCGTCATGGCGCGGCACCTTCTGCGCCCGCGCGCCGCACCGGCAGCGTGACGCGAAAGCACGAGCCGCGGCCCGGCTCGCTGCGCACGTCGATGCGTCCATGGTGCTTGTGCACGATGCCGTACGCCAGCGACAGGCCCAGGCCCGTGCCACGGCCGACCGGCTTGGTCGTGAAGAAGGGATCGAAGATGCGCGCCAGTTGTTCCGGCGCGATGCCGCTGCCGTTGTCTTCCACCTCGACCCAGACCTCGCTGCCGGCGTCGCCGCTGCGAACGACGATGAGCCCGCGCTCCGGGCCGATCGCATGGGCGGCGTTGACGAGCAGGTTCATGAACACCTGGTTGAGCTCGGACGGCAGGCATTCGATGTCGGGCAGGTCGCCGTACTCGCGGCGCACGTCGGCCCGGTACTTGATCTCGTTGGCGACGATGTTCAGGGTCGAGTCGATGCCCTGGTGCAGCGAGGCCCAGACCCACTCCTGCTGGGTGTCGACCCGCGAGAAGTCTTTGAGATCTTGGACGATCTTGCGCACCCGCGACAGGCCCTCCTTCGACTCGGCCATCAGCAGCGGGATGTCCTGCTTCAGGTAGTCGAGTTCGACACGCCCGCGCAGGGCCGCGAGCCGGACGGCGATGTCGCTGCCGGCCAGCGCGGGCTCCGCCTGCTCGTAGGCCTCCAGCATCTCCACCAAGCGCGCGAGGTAGCCTTCCAGCGTGCCGAAGTTGGAGAACACGTAGCCGATCGGGTTGTTGATCTCGTGCGCCACGCCAGCGGCCAGCTGGCCGATCGAGGCCAGGCGTTCGGACTGCAGCAGCTGGGCCTGGGCGTTGCGCAGGCTCTCGTTCAAGGCGCGCAGCGACTGGTTGGCGCGCTGCAATGTGATGAGTTCGGATTCGGACATGGTGTTCAGTTCTGCAGTGCTTCGCAAACGGCTTCGAATTGCGCCTCGGTGCGCGTGAACAGTTGCAGGCAGGCCGCCTCGTCGAGCCGGCACGCGGCCCAGACCGGCAGCGCCAGCATCGGCACCGCCTCGTCGGCGTCGCCGGCCATGCCCAGGGCGTGGGCGATCGCATCGGCCACATGGGCGATGCCGGCCAGCGTGACCTGGGCGGGCATGGGTGCCGGTGCATGGTGCTGCCGGATGGCATCGACGATGGCCGGCGCGAAGTTCCATTGCTGCGCGATCAGGCCGCCGACCTCGGCGTGGTCAATGCCGAGCACGGCGCGCTCGGCATCGCTGCCAAGGCCATCCTGGTCGCGCCGCCACCGGTCGACCTCGGCGTAGGCCGGCGCGAACAGGCTGGCCAGGGCCAGCCTGCCGATGTCGTGCAGCAGCCCGACCGTGAACGCCAGGTCGCCGTCGTCGCGCCCCAATGCGTCGGCCAGCGCCTGCGCGCACAGGGCGCTGCCGAACGAGTGGCGCCAGAAGGCATCGTGGTCGAACTCGGGATGGCGGCTGAAGCTGCCGGCCAGTCCCGCGGCCGTGACGACCGCGCGCACCGTGCGCAGGCCGAGCACGGTGATGGCCTCGGCAACGGAGCCCACCTGCCTGCCGCGCCCGTAGAACGACGAGTTGGCCAGCCGCAAGGTCTTGGCGACCAGCGCCTGGTCGCGCGAGATCTTGGCCGCGTACTGTGCAGCGCCGAGTTCCTCCTGGCCGAGCGACGCGATCAGGTCGAGCACCACCGACGGCAGCGGCGGCAGGCCGCGCAAGGCGGCGAGCAGGTCGTCGCGGTCGAGCGGGCGAAGGACCGTGCTCACCCGGGTCCGTTCAGTTGTGCCTGCGGTGCGCGCTGGCTGGGGGCGGCCCGGCGCAGCGCCCTCCCCGGCACCTTGCGGTGGCTCTCGGCGGCGGCCCTGCAAGGCATGCAACAGCGGATGGACCCGGCCTTCGCGCAGGCTGTGGCGAAACAGGCGCGCCAGCGGCGCGGGCGGCGTGACGGTCGTGGCGTCGGTGGTGGGCGCGGTCATGCACGCACTCCGGCTTGCGGCAGCAGCACCAGCAGGCAGCCGCGCGCGTTGCCGCTCAACGGCCGGCACAGCGCCCGGAAGCGGCGCCCCGCCAGGGTCAGCTTCACCGACCCGCCCTCCAGCGCGCGCCGCATGGCGTCGGACAGCTCCCCGCTCGCAGGCCTGCCCAGCACATCGCCATCCGCGTCGCACAGCGTTCGCGCCGGCGCATTCACGAACACCAGCAGGCCTTCGTCGTCGACGCCGAACACAGGCACCGGCAGGGCGTCCAGCAGCTCCTGCGTGGCCTCGCGGCTATCGACCTCGCGCTGGTTCTGTGCGCGCTGCGCTTGCAGCAGCGCCTGCAGCCGCCGGTTCAGCTCGGCCAGTTCGCGGTTGGCGTGCTGCACCTCCAGGTCGAGCCGGCGGTTGCTGTCGGCCATCTCCTTCAACGCGAAGGCGTCGCGCAGGTGGCTGCGCAACTGCGCGTCGTCCCAGGGCTTGGCAAGGAACTTGTAGATCGCGCCCTCGTTGATCGCCTCGGTGATCGCCTGCAGCTCGGTGTAGCCGGACAGCACCAGGCGGACCGTGTCCGGACACAGTACCCGGGCCCGGCGCAGCAACTCGACGCCGGTCATGCCGGGCATGCGCTGATCGGACAGGATCACGTCGACCTCGTGGCGCGCCATCAGCTGCAGCGCCTGCTCTGCACTGGTGGCGCCCAGCACCAGCCAGCCTTCGGCGCGCAGCAGCCGGCGCAACGCGGCCACGATGTTCTCCTCGTCGTCCACCAGCAGCAGGGTGGGTTGCCGCGCGCGCCGGTCCAGCAGCACCGGATCGATCTGCCGGCCATCGCGCAGCATCGCCTCGATCGCCGCTGCCGGCATGGCGGCGCTGAACCAGTAGCCCTGCATCTGGTCGCACTGGTTGGCTGCCAGCAGCGCCGCCTGGCCTTCGCTCTCGACGCCTTCGGCGAGCACCTTCATCTGCAGCTGGTGCGCCATCGTGATGATGGCGCGCGTGATCGAGACGGCCTGCGCGGGCGCTGTGACGTCGGGCACCAGCGAACGGTCGATCTTGACCACGTCCACCGGCAGCCTGCGCAGGTAGCTCAGGCTGGAGTAGCCGGTGCCGAAGTCATCGAGCGAGACTTCCACGCCCATGGCACGCAGCGCCTGCAGGTGCTGCACCGCCTGCTCGAAGTTGCCGATCAGCATGCTCTCGGTGACCTCGACCCCGAACAGGCGCGGGTCCAGACCGGTGGCGGCCAGCAGGCCTTCGATGCGCCGTGCCAGGTCCGGCTGCAACAACTGGCGCGCCGACAGGTTGACCGCCGTGCGCAGGGGCGGCAGCCCGGCGCGCTGCCAGGCCGCGGCCTGCTCGATGGCGTGGCGCAGCACCCAGTCGCCGATGGCGACGATCAGGCCGGTCTCCTCGGCGATCGGGATGAAGCGGTCGGGCGCGACGCGGCCCAGCGTGGGGTGGTCCCAACGCAGCAAGGCCTCGACCCCGACGATGCGGCCATGCACCAGGTCGACCTGCGGCTGGTAATGCAGTTCGAGGCGCTCGTTGCGCAACGCCTGGCGCAGCGCCGTCTCCAGCGCCATGCGTGCCGGGTCGTCGTCGTGCGGCGCGGCGGCGTAGACGGCGATCTGGTTGCGGCCGTGCAACTTGGCCTGGTGCAGGGCGGCGTTGGCACGGCGCAGCAAGGTGTCGGCGCGGTCGCTGTCCGCAGGCGCCATCGCGATGCCAACGCTGCAGGTCATGTAGATCTCGTGGCCCTCGATCACCATCGGCCTGGCGATGGCATCGAGCAGCGTCTGCGCCAGCGCGACGGGCACCGCCGTGGGGCCGGGCACGACGATGACGAACTCGTCGCCGCTGCGGCGCGCCACCAGGTCGACGCCTCGCACGGCCACCACGAGGCGCTGCGCCGCTTCGAGCAGCACTGCGTCGCCGATGTGCATGCCCAGGCCGTCGTTGACGCGTTTGAAGCGGTCAAGCTCCAGCACCAGCACCGCGGTCTGGTCGCTGGCCAGCAGCATCGCATCCAGGCTCTCCA
This sequence comes from Pseudorhodoferax sp. Leaf267, assembly GCF_001422405.1. GTDB lineage: Bacteria > Pseudomonadota > Gammaproteobacteria > Burkholderiales > Burkholderiaceae_C > Pseudorhodoferax. Next base: position 846,960 of record NZ_LMMV01000012.1, on the reverse strand, counting down.
GCAGCCGCTGGCGGTTGGGCAGGCCTGTGAGTTCGTCGAACTGCAGCAGTTGCTGGATGCGGCGTTCGGCCGCGCGGCGCTCGCGCAGGTCGTCGATGCAGACATGGGCGAAGGTCTCTTCACCACTGGTCACCTGGCTCACGGACACATCGACCGGGATCTCGTGGCCGTCGCGGTGGCGCACATTGGTCTCGAAGCGCAGCGAGCCGCGGTCGCACATCTCGCGCCAGCGCAATGGCCACTGGCTGTCGTCGACCTGGGTGTCGATGTCGGGCACGCGCATGCGCAGCACCTGCTCGCGCGTCAGGCCCAGCAATCGGCAGGACGCCGCATTGGCATCGCGGAAGGCACCGTCCGGCCCCACCTGGAACAGCGCGTCGTTCGACTGTTCGACGGCATGGCGGGTGAGCTGCAGCTGGCGCTGTGCCTGGTCCCGCTCGCTCACGTCGCGTGCAGACGGAATGAGCCAGATCACCCGCCCGTCGGGCCCGAACAGCGGCAGCAGTGAGAAGTCCATGGCCAGCGTATTGCCGCCCACGGTGGTGATGCGCACGTCGAAGCGCGAGGCCTCGCCGCGCGCTGCGGCGACCAGCGCCTGCTGCAGCCGGTGCCGCGACAGGTCGCAGGCCTGCCACCACGGCGTGGCGTCGAAGCGTTGGCCGAGGACTTGGTCCGGCGTGATGTCGATGGCGCACAGCGCGGCCTGGTTGGCATAGCGCAGCGTGCCGTCGGCATCCAGCAGGCCCGCGAAGACCGAGGGCCCCAGACGGTCCAGTACCTCGTGCAACGCAAGTTCCGGAACAGGAGGCACACCGCTGGCCGCCACCAGCGTGAGTGCGGTTGGAGTTTTGGACATGCGCTCAGTCTGAGCGTCGAAGTGCGCCGGCAGTGTGCGCAGTTGCGGCCCTGGCCGACCGTATCAGATCGATTGGCGCAACGCAGCCGCGTCGCGCGGCGCGTCATCGACCAGCCGCGCCAGCGTGCGCATGGCGCGCTCAAGCGCTTCGGTCCAGGGTTGGCCGCAGGTCAGCCGGATGTGGTGCTGGAACTCCGCGCGCGCCGAGAACATCGGCCCCGGGGCCAGGCTGATGTGCTGAGCCAGCGCAGACCGGTGCAAGGCCATCGCATCGACGCCAGTCGGCAACTCGACCCACACGAAATAACCGCCGGCCGGCCGCACGGCCCGCGTCCCGTCCGGGAAATTGCGGGTCACGGCATCGAACAGGCTGTCGCGCTGCGCCTGCAGCGACTGGCGCAGGCTGCGCAGGTGGCGGTCGTAGCCACCTTCCTGCAGGTACGCCGCGATGGCCGCCTGCACCGGGATCGAGCCCGACAGGCTCGTCGTCAGCTTCAGCCGTTCGACCTCGTGCGTGAACCGGCCGGGTGCGGCCCAGCCGACACGGTAGCCCGGCGCCAGGCACTTGGAGAATGACGAGCAGTGCAGCACCAGGCCGGCGCGGTCGAACGCCTTGGCCGGCAGCGGCGCCACCTTCCCTTCGTAAAGCTCCGCGTAGACGTCGTCCTCGATCAACGGCACATCGTGCCGGGCCAGCAGCGCGACAAGATCGCGCTTCTTGGCCTCGGGCATCAGGCTGCCGAGCGGATTCTGAAAGCTCGTCATGAGCCAGCAGACCTTGGGGCGGTGCAGTTCCAAGACCTGCGCGAGGCGGCCGAGATCGATGCCCTCGCGCACATGGGTGGGCACTTCGATAGCGCGCAGTCCCAGCCGCTGCAGCGCCTGCAATGCCACGTAGAAGGTGGGGGACTCGACCACCACCGCATCGCCCGGCCGCGTCACCGCGTTGACGCACAGGTTCAGCGCTTCCATGGCGCCGTGGGTGAGCACGATCTCATTGGTGGCCACGGCGAAGCCGTGGCGCAGGTAGCGCTTGGCGATCTCGCGCTTGAGCGTCAGGTTGCCCGGCGGCAGGTCTTCGGCCATGCGCCAGGGGTCGAGCCGCCGCATGCTGGAGATCAGCGCGCGGCGCAACCGGTCCAGAGGGAACAGGGCCGGGCTCAGGAACGCGGAACCGAAAGGCACGATCGTGCGCGTGCGCGCGGTTCCGAGGCACGCGTGGATCAGGTCGTTGATCTCGATGGGCTGCGATCCGGACTGCGGCTGCAACGTCTGCGGTTCCGGCAGCAACGCGCCGCTGGCACGCGCTGCGACGAAGTAGCCCGACCGTGGGACCGCACGCACCAGGCCGCGCGATTCGAGCAGGTGGTAGGCCTGGAAGACGGTGCTGGGGCTCAAGCCCCTGCTGGAACAGGTCTGGCGCACGGACGGCAGGCGGTCCCCGGGACGCAGCACGCCGCCGGCGATTTGCTGCTCGATGTCCCGAGCCAGAAGTTCGAACCTCGTGGGAGGGGCGGTTGGGCGATGGCGCATGGTGTGGGCACCGCGCCTCGGTCAACTGCTGGCTGAGTAGGGTGACCCTGCATCTTAGGAGCTTTGCGGCTTACGTAGTGGACTGTTGTATCCCTAGGAGCGACCTGCGCCCACGTCGCGCGAAGCACTCCACTTCGAACTGTGACGATCCTGTCGCCAGGGCCGGCGGCAGCATCTTGCGTAATTGCAGAACACCGCCGCACAAGTCCTGCTGTCGTGCAGAGTTGGATTGCCCGGAACCGGCCGGTGGCCAAAGACCGCTCCTGGCCGACTTCAGCCGCTCAACAGCCTGAACAAGCCACCACCCTACGGACCGCCGCCCCGCTGCTGCTGTCCGCGGCATGGAGGGGCGTACAGGGGCCGCCGTCGTATGCCGGCGCGCTGGCATTGTGAGCCGGCGCACTGCCAAGCCGACCGCTGTCGTTGGCGGCGCTGGCCGTGGGCCGGGCCGTCATGGCCCGGTGCTGACCGGCGGCACGCGCGCTGCCAGCGGCCCGCCGCGCGGACAGCACGATGGACCCGCGGCAAGCGGAGCACGTGACGCAGCAGGCGCGGCTCCGGCCGCTGCCGGGCCTGGGGCATTTGGCGCACGAAGAGGCGGGTTAGTGGAAGAGTTGCCGCCGGGGCGCCGGGAGCCTAAGCCCGCCCTGCTAGCCTCCGCCCGCCAGCATGCGCCGCACCTCGGCGCGGACCCGCTCCACGCTGATCGGCTTGGTCCAGTACGCCACGCATCCGTGCGCCTTCGCACGGGCCAGGTCCTCGGGCATGGCATCGGCCGAGACGACGACCGCCGGCGTCTGCGCCAGCCCCGGCAGCGCGCGCAGGCGCCGCAGCAGTTCGTAGCCGTCCATGTCCGGCAGTTGCACGTCCAGCAGCAGCAGGTGCGGCGGGTGCAGGGCGGCATCGCGCAAGGTGTCTTCCCCGGTGGCGCCGATGTACACCTCGACCCCGGGCAGCACTTCCAGCACGGCCTGCATCAAGGTGGCGTTGACGGGGTTGTCCTCCGCGCACAGCACCCGCCTGGGCGCGCCTTGTGCCGCGGCATCGTTCGCCTCGGCACATGCGACGGTGCTGGCGGGCAGCGCCGCCTGGGCACGCGGCAGGACCACGGTGAAGGTGGTGCCCGCGCCCGCGACGCTCTGCACGCCCACGCTCCCCTGCATGGCTTCCACCAGGCTGCGCGTGATGACCAGCCCCAGGCCCACGCCCTCGGTCCGCGTCTTCTCCGCACCGAGCCGGTTGAACGGCTGGAACATCTGCCGGAGCTGGTCTTCGGTGAGGCCATGGCCGGTGTCCTGCACCGCGATGGCGACGCGGTCGGCTTCGCTCGCCACGGCCGACACCGTGATGCGCCCCCCCGGCCTGTTGTACTTCACCGCGTTGGACAGCAGGTTGGACAGCACCTGCTCGAGCCGGCTGCCGTCCGCGTGCACCGCGAAGTCGGGCGGGCAATCCACGGTGGCCGTCACGCCGTGCGCAAGCATCGTGGGCTCCAGCGCGGCAACGGCGCGTTGCAACAGGGGCGCCAGGGGCACCGGCCCCAGGTGCAGCTGGAGCCGCCCGGCTTCGATGCGGGCAATGTCCAGCACTTCGTCGATCAGGGACAGCAGCAGGTGGCCAGAGCTCTCGATGAGTTGCACGCGGCGCGACTGCTCTACGTCCAGGGGCCGCTGGGTGTCGGCGGCCAGCAGGCGAGAGAAGCCGATGATCCCGTTGAGTGGTGTGCGCAGCTCGTGGCTCATCCGCGCCAGGAACTCGCTCTTGGCCTTGCTGGCCTGGGCGGCCACGTCGCGCTCGAGGGCGGCTTCCTGCAGTGCGAGGTCGCGCGTGACGTCGGACACGGTGCCATGCCAGACGGTGCAGCCGTCCAGGCTGCCCCCGGATGTGGCGCGCAGGGCGTGCCACGACCATGGCTGCGCCAGATCCCTGCGTGCCCGGTACCGGAACTCCCACAGCCGCCCTGCCGCCTGCGCGGCATCGCGCGCCGCCAGCAGGCCTGCACGGTCGTCGGGATGCACCTGCTCCCAGACGGCACGGTCCGCATCGCACACGCTGCCGGGCGCCAGGCCATAGAGCGTCCGCAGTCCGGCGCTCGCATAGGTGAAGCGGCCGGCACCGCTGCGGTCGCGTTCGTACGCGAAGAGCAGCGCCGGCGCGGCGTCGGCGGCGCGCTGCACGCGTTGCAGTTCCGCCTCCACGCGCAGGCGTTCGCGCATGGGCGAGAAGGCGAGCTGCACCACCGAGGTCCCGCCCTCGCTGCGCAGGCTGGCGCAGGTCAGCACATGGATGGGGCCGTCGCGCGCGTCCAGCGCCAGCGTCAGTTCCTGGACCTGACCACGCATCCGCAGCGTGGTCAGCAGGTAGGTGTGGTACAGCACGCGCCCGCCGTGCGTGAGCAGCTGGTCCACGTGCAGGCCGGCCAGCGCCGCGGCCGGCTGCCCCAGCCAACCCGCGAGGCAGGCGTTGGCGGCCAGCACCCGCCCGCCCAGGTCCACACTGAGGACACCGATCGGCAGCGCATCGAAGTCAGGCGGTGCCGGGTCCATCGAGTCGGGCGCGAAGGATGGCGATGATCTCCTGCGGGTGGCTCACGTGCGGGCAATGGCCGGACGCATCCAGTTCCACCAGCGCGCTGTTCGCCAGGTGGCCGTGCATCCAGCGGCCCACCTCCACGGGCGCGATGCTGTCGTCCAGGCATTGGACGATCACGGAGGGCCGCGCCAGCTCGTGCAGGCGGTCGCGCACATCCACCAGGAAGACCAGGCGCGCGAACGCCTGCGCAATGCGCGGCTCCAGCGCCCGCAGCGCGCCCTCGAACTCGCGCGTCAGCGCCACGGGATTGGCGTCGCCCATCGCCAGGGGGGCCAGGAACTGGGCCCAGCCGTAATGGTTGGACTCCATCAACTGGAACAGCCCGTCGATGTCGGCGCGCTCGAAGCCGCCCTTGTAGTGCGGCGGGTCGTTCAGGAAGCGCGGCGACGGGCAGATGAAGAACAGCCGGGAGAAGCGCTGCGGCTGGGCGATGGCCGCCAGCATCATGATGATGCCGCCGACGGAGTGGCCCACGCCCACCACGTTCTGCAGGCCCTCCTCTTCGAGGATGTCCAGCAGATCCTGCGCGTAGCCTTCGAGCGAAGCATGGCGCTGTGGATCCCAGGCCTGCACGGCGCCCCCGCTGCCGGCGTGGTCGTACACCAGGGTCTGGTGGGTTTCCTCGAAGGCCGGTGCCACGAAGCGCCAGATCGTCCGGTCGCAGCCGAACCCATGAGAGAACACGATGGTCGTGGGGCCAGCCCCGGCGGTCTCGACGCTGTGGCGGTCGCGGGCACGAGGTTGCATGAGCATGTGGTGCCGTTCTGGATGAGGGGCATGCCGCGCACCTGCAGCGCGGTCAGGGATTCTAGGTGGCAGGTCTGCCCTGCGGACGCAGGTCGGGCCCGCAGGCGCGACAAGCTTGCGCCAGATCAAGGTTGGACCGTGCCCGCCGTCGACCCGCGCGAACGTTCAGGCGGATGCCTTGCGGCCGACATGCGGTGCACGTCGGTCAGTCCGCGACCGTCGTGCTGGCGCTGGCGATGCGGGCCGTGGGCTGGGCCGCCATCACGCCGGTGCTGACCGAGGCCGCACGCGCGCTGTCGGCGCGCGCCACGGCGCCGCGCCGACGGCCCTGCGCGACACCGCCCTCCCGCCATGGCGCTTCGCTGGCGCCGGGCCTGCATCCACCCTGCACAATCGCCGCGCGCGGCCCGATCGTGGCCCGATGGCGCGCGCGGCCGCACCACCCTTACGGAGCATCCCTTGACACCCGACATCGCACCCCCCTGGACGGGACGGTTCCCCCGGAACGACATCGTTTCCCTGCTCGACATCAACCGCCGCTTCAACCTCGCTGAAAGCACCGCCAAGGATCTGACTCTCGGCGAACTGCTGGACATCGCGGGGCTGGACCAGATGCGCACCCTGCGCCTGGGCTACAGCAGTTCCGAGGGGCTCGCCAGCCTGCGCGAGGCCGTGGGCGAACGCAGCGGCGTGGCGGCCGATTGCGTGCTGACCACCACGGGCACCGCGCTGGGCCTGGCGCTGCTGGCGCTGGAGGTGTGCCGGCCCGGCGACGAGGTTGTGCTGGTCACGCCCTGCTTCCCGCCCAGTCGCGATGTGATGGTGGGATGCGGCGCCAGCATCGTGGAGGTGCGGCTGGCCTTTGCCGACGGCTACCGCGCCGACGCCGAGTGCATCGCCGCCGCGCTGAGCGAACGCACCCGGCTCGTGTGCATCGCCAGCCCGCAGAACCCCAATGGCGTGCAGACCCCGGTGCCGGTGCTGCAGCAGATCCTGCGGCACATGGCAGACCGCGCGCCGCAGGCGCTGCTGTTCGTCGACGAGACCTACCGCGAGGCCACCTATGGCGACACGCCCGCCATTCCGAGCGCGGCGGCGCTGGACCCGCGGGTGCTGACCGGCTCGTCCGTCTCCAAGGCCCACGGCGCACCGGGGCTGCGCTGCGGCTGGCTGACGGTGCACGACGCGGCACTCAAGGCCCGGCTCACCATCGCCAAGATGAACCTGGTCATCTCGGGATCGACGCTCGATGAAGCCCTGGCGGCCGCACTGCTGCGCCAGAGCGACCAGGTGCTGCAGCCGCGCCGCCAGCTGTTGACGGCGGCGCTGGCCCTGGTGCGGCATTGGCAGCAGGCCCACCGCGACACGCTGGACTGGGTGGCACCGGATGCCGGCGCCCTGTGCTGCATGCGCCTGCGGCCCGAGGTCTTCGACGACGCGGCCGTTGCCAGGTTCTGGGCGCTGCTGCCCCAGCGCCAGCTGCAACTGGCCGACGGACGCTGGTTCGGCGAAGACCTGCGCACCTTCCGCCTGGGCTTCGGCTACCTGCCGATCACGGAACTGGAGCCGGCCCTGCAGGCCTTGGGGCAGGCCATGGCCAGCGCGCGCGCGGCGCGTTGAGGCGGCTCGGCGCTGACACGGGCTCCGAGGCGTCGTGCCGCGCACGGGACTGGTACGCCCGGCACTGGCACGGCCCGACCTTCCTGGCCGTGGGCGCGCGCGACCCGGTGCCGGGCACCTGCAGCATCGGGCTGCTGGCCCTGGTCGCGTGGATGCACTGGCTGCGCCGCCAGGCCGAAGCGGCGGCAACGCGCTGACAGGCTGGTGCCGCATGGGTCGGCAAGGCAGCCGACTTACCAATCCGAGGGAGACCGGCGTCTGCCCAGCCCCTCCTGGGCTGCCAGGGGCGGGGTCCAGCTTGCTGGCGGGAAGGGGCATCTGGCGCTCGTAGAGGCGCCGCGCGTCGCCGGTCCGTCACGTTGTTCTGTCACTCAGGCCCGGCCACTTTCCAACACCAGGTTCGACGACCCATAGAGCGTGTAGATCAGGCCCAGCGGGTTGTTCTTGGCCAGCAGTTCGCGCCGCGCTGCCAGCAGCGCCTGGCCTGCCGTGGTGCCGCGATCAATGAACGCCGCGAAGAACCGGCGCGCAAACTCACGCGCCAGCACTTCCACCGTCGTGACCTCGGTGCCGACCACGGCAGCGGCACGGCGCTCACGAACGAACGCCAGCACCAGTTCGGACGGCGCGTAGTCGTTGAATGCGGCGGTGTGGCAGCCGTTCATGAACACCAGCGGCGCGTGCTGCCACTGGGGACCGTACAGGTCGGCCGCCGCGATCAAGTCGTCGATCCGCGGTCGGGTGGCGTCGTGCGCAAGTCCGAAATCGAGCCCCGGCCCCGCGGTGCGCCCGCCGCCCGTCACCGACTTGAGCCCATGGCAGTACAGGTACACGAGGTCGAGGTCCGTCTGGCGCAGCAACGCCAGCGCGTCCTCGCGCTGCGTGACCCGCAGGCCGGGCCCGACGAGCTCGGCTTTGCGCTTGGCCAGCGCGCCCAGGTCTTCCGCGATCTGCCTGTGGTGGTCCTCGGCCTGGCGCAGGTTCGGATTGAAGACCGCGCCGAAGCGCAGCGGCGAGCCGGCCGTGATCGTGGTTTGCAGCGGTGGCGGATCGCGTCCGGCAACGCCATGGACCTGGTGCGCCGGCACCTCGATCGGCACACGGTAGCCCCAGAAGCGCAGCGGGCACAGCACCATGTCGGCCGCGTGCGGCTCCAGGCCTTTTTCACGGCGCAGCTGCTGCTGTTGCGCGTGCAGCAGACAGGCTTCGCGGTGTCCGCAGTCGGCGGCGCCCGGCCCTTCGTCGGCGGCGGGCATGCCCGCCGGGCACAACGCCGGCGTGTCGGCTTCGCCCGCGGGTATGGCTGCTTCCGAGCGCACCGGCCGGTCATAGACCAGCGACCAGGGAATGACATCGCTGGCCAGCATGTGCGCCGCCTGCAGGCCCCCGTCGCGCAGCATCAGCGCACGCACAGCCTCGCGTTCGTCTTCGCCGTGCAGCAGCACCGAACACAGCGCCCAGCCGGCCCTGGCCAGGCGCCACAGCCTTTGGACCAGTCGGCCCGGGTCCCCCTGGTTCTCGACAGCCCCGCGCTGGTAGGGATAAAAGCCCGCCGCATCGCTCGTCATGTCGTTCAGCGCGGCACGCAGGGCGACGATGTGCGGCTCGAACAGACGGCTGCGCGCGACCACGAAGAGGTCGTTGGACTTGAGCGTGACAACTTTCTCGCCACCGCTGTCGTTGGCCAGCAGCGTTAGGCCGCGCGGCGGCAGCCGCTCGGCATCGGCCGCCGTGGCCATGCTGAACTCCAGCCGCTGCACATGGCCCAGCGCGCCCCGGCTGGCGGCCAGCTGGTCGATCTCCGAGACGTCGACTGCCAGAGCCGATGCCAGTGCGGCATGCGCTGCGTCGGCGCCGCTCAGGCGGGCCGCGACCAGGAACGACTGCACCACATGGTTGCTGCGGAACAGCGACACCCGCAGCCGCGCGACGCCGGGCACGGTGGTCGTGGCCGCCGGCCGGACGGCGAAGGCCAGCAGGTCGCTCGCCAGGCCGGGCTCGAGCAGCAAGGCCTGCACCGGGTTGCCGATCACTTCGAATTCCAACCCGGACACGCCCACCTCGAGTGCCAGCGCAGCGCGCGAGCGGTCGATCTCCTCTAATAGCGCGGAGCTGCCCAGCGAGACGACCAGTTCGTCGAGCGGGCCGATCTGCACGCCCAGGTGCACCAGCGCGCGCGCGTCCAGCGCTGCGTCCGGCGACAGGCGTCGCAGGCCGGTGTCGCCGTCGGGGGCGAAGAAGCCGATGTTGACGTGGCGCGCTGCACCGCTGGGTACGGGCCGCAGGCCGCCCAAGCGCTGCGCCAGCTTGCGCGCCACCGCCAGCTTGCTCGCCAGCGGCAGCATGCCCTCGGACTCGTGGTTCTCGTAGCGCAGGTCGGTCAGCGCCCCGATGTCGTCCAGGGCGGTGGTGACCACTGCGGCAGCGGCCGGCGAGCCACGCAGCGACGACAGCAGCACGGCGCCTTCCGATGCGGCACTGGCCAGCGCGTCGATGCTGGGCTGCGTGTGCCGCAGGCGCGCGATGGCGGCATCCACTGCCGGCGCGTGGATGCCGCGCTCGACGAGGCGGGCGGCCACGCTGGCCCCGAAACGTACGAGCCTTGCATCATCCTGGACACCCAGATCGAGTTGCCCCGTCACGACCGAAATGCCGTTGCGCTGGGCGGACGATGCGACGGCCCTGGCAGCCGCGCGCCGCACGGTGTCCGTCAGCCGCGGCGACGCGACAGGCTCGGGGGGCGCGTCGCCGCGCCAGTCGGGTGCCAGCTCGACCGCATTGGCAGCCGGGCTGCGCAGCGCCTCGGCGAGCGTGGAATAGCGCAGCAGCTCCTCGCGCCCGCCGCCCACGAACAGCGCGCCGCACGGCAGGTGGTACACGGCCAGATGGGCGTGCGACCAATCCAGCGGTCGATCATGCGACAGGTGGGCGTAGAACCACGCCCACACCTGCGGATCATCCGTCGCCGGCATCAGCCAGACGGCGGGCCCTGCCCGCTCGACCAGCGCCTGCGCCAGCCGCCGTGCCGCGGGTGCGGCAGCGCTCTCGCACTCGATGACCAGCAGGCGGGTCTGGTAGCGCTCGACGAAGGGCGCGAGCCAGGGGGCGGGCCGGCCGTCCGGGCGCAGCACCAGGGCCGCCGAGCGCAGGTGCAGCACATCGACGGTCGGCCAGCGCTGCGCGTGCGGATAGCCCTCCAGCGCCGCCGGGGCGACGGCGGCATCCACCAGCGCCTGCGAACGATCGCTGTAGAGAAAGGTGTCGTGCAACGCCGCAGCGACCACGGGCGTGCCGCCGCTTTCCAGCAGGCGCAGCGGAAAGGTCAGTGGCAGGCGAGCCACGCGGGCCAGCACATCCGTGACCCGCACGAACGTGGCGTGGTGGTTGATCAAGCCTTCCCAGTTGATCGCCGACCAGGAGGCTTCGCCAAGCGCCAGCGTCACGCGGTCCAGCGTGAACGAACCGTGCAGGTCGGCCAGAGTCGGCACGGGCCGCGCCTGCTGTGCCGCGAATGGCGCAAGCGCGTCGCGCAACGCGTCGGCATCGCCGGCTGCCGCACTGTCCAGCGCAGCGCGCGGCAGCATTGCCTCGACGACGGTGCCGTCGCCATCGGTGCGGCGCAGCAGCGCTTCGGACGCACGCGCCACGATGTCGAGCCGGATGTCGCGGCGCTGGTAGCGGTTCATGGCTTGAGCGCGCGCAGCGCGGCCACGCCGGACTTGGTGAACTGGTCCGCCGCCAGCCCGAACAGGAACGCGCCGAGGTAGGCGCTCCAGCCGCCCCAGGCGGGGTCTTTGGCCCACACCACTCCCAGGCCGGCCATGCTGGCCACCACCAGCACCAGCAGGCTGAGCAGCCGGTCGGTGGTGTGCAACGTCGCCTCGGTACTGGCGACCGCGCCGACGGCCGACACGGCTTCCCATGTCGTGGGCAGCGCGAACACCTGCACGGCATCGAAGGCCGGCGCAGCAGCGCCCGGGCCGCCTGCTGCGCCCATGCCCTGACCGGCGCGTTGTTGCCCGAGCGCGTCGGCGACGGCCTCGAACTGCGCGAAGGCCGTGGCGACATCCCCGCCGTCCAGCGCCGTCTTCAGATCGGCCAGCCGCGCGTTCACGGCATCCAGCTTGTCCGGGTGCTCCGCAGCCGCATAGCGGCGCAACGAATCGGCGCAGGCGAGCAGGAAGACGCGCGCGGCTTGCTGGAGGCCGCGCAGCTTTGCCTCGCCGCTGCGGGCCGCAGCCACCGCTTTCAGCGCCTGCTGTGTGTCCTCGCAGATCACGTGCCAGTCGGTCTCGACAACGCCCGGCTCTTTCCGCGCAAGGTCGGCACGCACCGCGAGCCGCTGCGCGTAGTGATCGACATACGCCTGTACCGCCGCGTCGTAGGCCCCCAGCGCCTCTTGAACGCGGCCCGTGGCCGACAGCTCCTGCGCGCGAATGATGTGCCCGTGCGCCGTCGCGAAGCCGGCGTCCTGGCTGGCCGCCGAACTCAAGACGTTCGCAAAGGTCTTGATCGCGCCATCCAGTGCGGCGGCGGCCTTGGCGGCTGCGGTGCGGGGCATGTCGGCCAGGGCGTCGAGGGCGGCCTTCACCTTTACCGGGTCCAGCGGCGTGGCCACCAGCGCCTGCGCGTGGTCGCTCAACAAGCTCAGCATCTCCTGCCCCACCGACTCCGGACGCAGGGCCTTCAAACGCGCGATGGTCGCGGACCAGGAGGGCAGCGCCCGCGCGATGTCGGCGTACAACTGGACCGTGGCATCGTCGAGCGGCGTGCGGCGCGGCTGCGTGTCTTTCACCGCCGTCTTGAAACCCTCCAGCACGCGGTGCACCAGCGCCGTGGCGTCGGCATCGCCCCGCGCTGCGGCTTCGGCTGCGCCCAGGTGGTCGAAGATCGTGCCGAGGCGCACTTGTGCCAGCAGGCGCGGTCGCCAGACCACGCCGTACAGGCTCATGAGGTAGGAAGCCACCACGCCCAGCAGGATGAACAGAAAGGCCACGCCGGGCTGGTCCCTCACGTAGAAGGTCAGCGGCGCGGTGGTGTCGGCATAGCCGGGCTGATGCAGCCTCAGTTGGGCGTCGTAGCGGCCCGGGCTTTGCACGTTGTCGAAACGCAGGGCGTAGACGCCTGTGCCATTGCGGACCACAACCGCACTGGCGGTGGGCTCCGGGGCGGCAAGGGCTTCGACCCACTTGGCGTCGTCGCCCGTCTTGCGGGTCAACGATTCGGCGCTCAGCACAGGCGCGGCACCCGCCGCTGCGCTGCCCCGAACGGGAATGCGGTACTCGATGGACTTCGGCCGATGGAACAGGTTCGCGTAGTGTGAGGTGACCGGCGCACTTGCGATCGCCTCGGGTGGTTTGGCCACGGCGTACTTCACGCGGAACGTGGCGAGCAAGGGCGCCCAGCCGTCCTGATCGGACTCGGCGCGGATGGCGGCCGTGTGCAGGCCGGGGTACAAGCCTGCATCCTTGGCGCTGCGCAACAGCAGCAGGCGTGCATCGCGCGCGGGCAGCCGCAGACCTGGGTCGCGCTCGGGCACCAGCACCAGGTCGGGGTGCCACCACTCCAGATCGTGCATGGCGCCGCTCGGGCCGTGCAACGTCACCTTGGGCAGCGTGACCACCACCGCCGTGCTGGAGCAGTTGCGCAGCACCCAGGCGGTGTCGAGGCGCGGCCGGTCGACGGCGATCTCCGCGTCCGCCGGGCCGTCCGCCCGCGTCAGTGCCAGCGTGTTGGTCTTGGTGGTATCGCTGGGGCAGTCGGCAGCCCAGGCCATGGAGACACAGCACGCGGCGAGTGCGCCGACCAGTCCTTTGAACCATCGCATGGAATCCTCCTGCCGGCACCGTCCCCCAACGGCTATGGGTCGCAGCGTACTCCGCGAACGACGCGGCGTGGGCGGGCGCGCCCACGGGCTTTCCTCAACGTTGACGATGGGTATGCAGCTTGAAGCATCCCAGGACGTAGGGCGACCCTCGACGCCGACCCGCGCGCGTGCGCGTAGCGCCCGGGGTGCCACTCACAACGCCGCACTGACCGCCCGGTGCAGCACCTCGGCGCGGCCCTGCGGCAGCGCCAGGTAGCGCGCGCCCATCAACCGCGCCAGTGCGGCCGATTCGGGCTGCGGGCGCACCGAGGTGTCGATCAGCAGGCTGGCGATGCCGGCAGCGGCCAGCCGCCGCGCCATCGCTTGCGCATCCGCCATGGCGCCCGGCCGGCCGCCCTGGCCTTGCCGGTCGATGTTGGCGCGGCCATCGGTCAGGAACACCAGCTGCGCGCGCGCACCCTCGCGCGCCTGCAGGCCCACCGCCAGTTGCCAGCCGGCCTCGATGCCGGCGGCCAGCGGCGTGCCGCCGCCGCCGGGCAGCTCGGTCAGCGCGCGCTTGGCACGCACCAGCGAACGCGTGGGCGGCAGGAGCAGCTCGGCCGCCGTGCCGCGGAACGCGATCAGCGCCACGCGGTCGCGGCGCACGTAGCAGTCGGCCAGCAGCAGCTCGACCGCGCCCTTGGCCTCGGCCAGGCGGTGCAGCGCCTGCGAGCCGGAGGCGTCGACGACGAAGACGGTGGTGGTCTCGGCCGGGCGGCGGTGGCGGCGGCAGTGGAAATCGTCGCGGCGGATCAGCCAGCGGGCCTGCGGCGGCGGCAGCGCCAGCCGCGCGCGTTCCTGGCGGCGCAGGGTTTGCCAGGGCAGGGCCGCGCGCAGCGTGGCCAGCAGGTCCAGCCGCTGCGCGCCACGTGGTGCCCCGCGGCGCGGCGGCAGCGGCCGGCCGCTGCTGGCGCTGCGCGTGGCCGCGCCCTGGCGGCCGGCCGCGCTGCCGCGCGGGGGCGCCAGGCCGGCGGCCAGCAGCGCCAGCAGGTCCGCCGGCATCGCGGCCTGGGCCGCGGCGACCAGGCGGTCGGCCAGCGGCTGTTCGCTCTCGGCGGGCGGCGGTGGCGGTGGATCGGCGCTGGGTAATGGCGAAATGTCGGGCGGCGGCGTGGCGCTCGCATCGGCGCCGTCGGGCGGGGGTGCCGCATCGGCCGGTGGTGCTTCGGCCGCGGGCGGCTCTGCATCGGCCTGCTGCGCCGTTGGCGGCAACGCACGCGCACGCGGCGCCAACACCAGCCGTGCGGCCAGTTCGGCGTCCTCCTGCATGACGGCGTCATGGCCACGCCAGGCCGCCACCGCGCAGGCCGCGCGCCAGGCCTGCCACGGCGCCCGCAGGCCCACGATGCCCAGCGCCTGCGCGCAGGCGCACAGCGCCTCCACGCCCTCGGCGTCGAAGGGCAGCACGCGCAGTTGGCGGCGCGCCTCGTCGAGCCGGGCGGCGGGTGGCGGCGCCGGCCAATCGGCGGCGGCCAGGGCAGGATCGACCACCAGCGCGAGGCGTTCGCCCAGGCAGGTGGCCACGCGCTCGTCCGGCGTCGCGCCTTCGTCCAGCGCCAGCACGGCAAAGCCGCCGCCGTCCAGCGCCTGCGCCAGCCGGCCGGCCAGCGCCGTAGGCGCGCGCTCGGCCATGGGCAGCACCAGCACGCCGCTCTGCGCCTCGGCCAGCAGGCCGGCCTGCGCCACTGGGCGCCCGGCGGCCACGCTAAGCCCCAGGTCCAGCCCGCCGAGCAGCCGCGCATCGTCGATCTGCAGCGGGCAGCGCCGCCACGGCGTGCCCGGGGCGAGCAGGGATTGCCACTGGGCGACCAGCGCATCGCGCGCCGGGCCGGGGCCACCGCGCAGCACGATGCCGCCCAGGCCGGCCGGGTCCAGCGCCAGCAGGCGGGCGGCCCAGGCACCGGCCGACATGGTCAGCCCCACAGTTCGGCCACGGCGCGCGCGATGCGCTCGGCCGAGCCGGTGTCATCCAGCGGATTGCGGCGCAGGCGGTGGCGCAGCGCGGGCGCGGCGACCTCGCGCAGGTGGGACAGTTGCACCCCATCGTCGCCGTGCAATGCGGCCATCGCGCGGGCCGCGCGCATCATCGTCAGCTCACCACGCAGCCCGTCGCTGCCCAGGTGCTGGCACAGCGCGGCGCAGCGCAGCAGCATGGCATCGTCCACCACCACATGCGGCAGCCGCTCGCGTGCGCGGGTGATCTGCTTGCGCACCTTGGCATCGGCCTTGGCCCACTGCGCGTGCAAGGCCTCGGGGTCGCGCTCGTAGGCGTCACGGCGCTTGACCACCTCCACGCGCTGCGCCAGGTCGGTGGGCGTGCGCACCTCGACCGACAGGCCGAAGCGGTCCAGCAGCTGCGGGCGCAGCTCGCCTTCCTCGGGGTTGCCGCTGCCGATCAGCACGAAGCGCGCCGGGTGCCGCACCGACAGGCCTTCGCGTTCGACCACGTTCTCGCCCGAAGCGGCCACGTCGATCAGCAGGTCGACCAGGTGATCCTCCAGCAGGTTGACCTCGTCGATGTACAGGAAGCCGCGGTGCGCACGCGCCAGCAGGCCGGGCTCGAACACCTTCTGGCCGCTGGACAGGGCGCGCTCCAGGTCCAGCGCGCCGACGATGCGGTCTTCGCTGGCGCCCAGCGGCAGGTCGACCACCGGCACCGGCAGCTGCACCGCCCTGGCGCCCGGCGCGCAGTGGCCGCAGCGCTGCGCCGGGTCGCAGTGGTAGGGGCAGCCTTCGACCGCACGCATCGGCGGCAGCAGGGCCGCCAGCGCACGCACGGCCGTGCTCTTGCCGGTGCCGCGGTCGCCCAGCACCAGCACGCCGCCGATGGCCGGCTCGACCGCCGCGACCAGCACCGCGAGCTTCATCTCGTCCTGGCCGACGATGGCGGAAAAGGGGAACGGAAGCGGCATCAGTCGGATCCAGGCTCGTGCGCATGCCGGCGTGCACGCCGCACGGCCAGCATGGCCAACAGTGCAAGCATGGGCACGCTGGCGCCCACGATCAACGGGGTATTGAACGGCAGGCCCAGCGCCTCGCCGCCCTTGAGCATGTAGCCGACGACGCCGGCCAGGTAGTAGACGATGGCGGCGACCGACAGGCCCTCGACCGTCTGCTGCAGCCGCAGTTGCTGCCGGGCGCGGCGGTCCATGCTGGCCAGCAGGGCATGGTTCTGCTGCTCGCGGGCGATGTCCACGCGCGTGCTCAGCAGATGGCTGGCCTGCGACACCCGCTCGGACAGGTCATGCAGGCGCTGGGACACGGTGGCGGCCGTCGCCACGGCAGGCGTGAAGCGCCTGGCCATGAACTCGCCGATGGTCTGCAGGCCGGCCAGGCGCTGCTCGCGCAGCTCGTCGATGCGTGTGCGCACCAGCTCCGCGTAGGCGCGGCAGGCGCCGAAGCGGAACTGGCTGGCCGACAAGCCGCTCTCGACCTCCGCGGCCAGCCGCGTGAGCGGCTGCAGCAGGGCCTCGTCGCTGCGGCTGTCGTCGCCCGAGCGGGCGATGTCGTCGGTCAGGCCGGCCAGCGACTTCTCGATCGCCTGGATGCGCGGCGCCAGCCGGCGTGCCACCGGAAAGGCCAGCAAGGCCATCATGCGGTAGCTCTCGATTTCGAACAGCCGCTGCAGCATGCGCCCGGCCAGCAGCGGGTCCATGCCGCGGTCGGCCAGAAGGAAACGGCCGAACCCGTCGGCATGCAGGCGAAAGTCGGAGCAGGCCAGCGCCACGCCATCACCGAGCGCCGAGCCGATCACGGCGTTGCCGGCGAAGGCAGCCTGCTGCAGCGCGGGCAGGTCGAATTCTTCGTCGGCGTGCAGGATCTCGGCGTGGCAGGCCTGCACGGTGAAGCCGGGCACGCCGGCCAGCCAGCCTTCGGGCAGCAGGGCCACCGCCGTCTGCACAAAAGGCGGCGTGCTGCGGCCCGCCGCCAAAAGGGTGTATGCGGAGAACTCGCCGTGCCGCTCCCATGTCAGGCGCAGATGGCCCAGGGTGCCGCTCCATTGCTGGTCGCCCTCGGCCGGTTGCGCGATCTGGTAGTGGCGGCACAGCTTGCGCAGGTGTGCCAGTTCCTGCGCGCGCTCGTCGGGGTCGACAAGCACCGCCACATGGCTGGCACGCGCCGGTGCCGTCAGCGGCTCCGAGGGGCGTGCATGCACCTCCGCCGCCAGCGCTGCGCGCTCGGCCAGGTCGGGCGGCAGCAGCCGCGCAAGGCTCATGGGATGCCCTCGCCTCCGATGGTGGAGCGGGCCTGGTCAGGCGGCCGTGCGAGGCGCATCGTGAGGCCGGCTCAGGCCTTCTTGGCGTAGGCGCTGCACCAGCCCTTGGTGGCGACCTGCTTGCCGGGGAACAGCGGGCAAGGTCCGCTGGCGCCGTCCGGCTTGCCCTGGAACAACGCGCAATTGCCGCAGTGGCTGCCGGCAACGAAGTTCTTGTACTTGGCCTTGTCCACCTTGGCGGCGTCCGAGACATAGCCCAAGGCGGCGGCCTGGGGATCCTTCTCGTCCACCATCGCCTGTGACCAGGCGGTGCGCGACAGAAGCATGGCGGCACCGGCCAGCGGCACGATGCGGATGAGTTGACGACGGTTATTCATGGTTTTCTTTCGTGGGGAGGGGACAGTGACATCAACGCTCGCCCTCCGATCCCGGACGACCAGCGGCGCCGCAGATCGAGCACATGCAACAGCCCGCTCGCCGACAGCGCCAAGGCAATATAGGGCGGCGCGCTGCCACCCACTGTCAGACGAAGCGCCAGCATCAGCGCCAGGCCAGCCAGCAGCGTGAACACCAGCGCGGGCCGTCGCAGCGCCAGCAGAACGACCAATTCCAGCATGCCGACGGCCAGCACCAGATCGACCAGCAACGTCAGGTTCATTTCAGGCATTGAGCTGCACCACGGCGTGGTTGAGCCAGCCGGCGAACCCCGTCCACAGCAGGTAGGGCAGCAGCAGCCAGCCAGCCAGGGGGCGCAGGCGCCCGGCCAGCACGATCAGCAAGGCCACCGATGCCACAAGCAGCACCACCTCGATGCGCGCCCAGTCGGGCCGGCGCAGCGTGAAGAACAGCCAGCTCCAGGCGATGTTGAGCAGCGCGTTCAGCGCGAACGCCGCCAGCAGACGGCGCCGCGATGGCCCGGCCGGGCAGGCTTCCCAGGCGAGCACGGCGGCCGCTGCGGTCAGCGTGAAGATGACCGTCCAGGCGGGGCCGAACAGCCAGTCCGGCGGCTTCCACGGCGGCTGGCGCAATGCGTAATACCAGGGCGACAAGTCGGTGGCCAGCCCGCCCAGCACAGCGGTTGCGATCGCCCCGCCCGCCGCCCAGGCGATCACGCGCTTGCGGCCGGCGACACCCCTCATGCACGAACCAGCCCCAGCAGGTGCGCCAGGTCCTTGAAGAAGATGCGCACATGCGCCATCGGCCGCGCGCGCACCAGGCGCTTGTGCATGTAGGCGTCGAAGGTCAGCTGCTGCACATCGCGGTCGCGGCAGATGCTGACGAAGCGCTCGCGCCGCTTGTCGCTGACATACCAGAAGCGCTGCATCATGCCGAGCACCCAGAACACGCGGCCGTGCTCGCGCATGAAGCGCTTGCGTGCCTGGGCCAGCGCGCTGGCCTGGCCGGTGCGCAGCATTTCGGCGCAGGCCTGGGCGGCCAGCCGGCCGCCGACCATGGCGTAGTAGATGCCCTCGCCCGAGGCGGGTGCCACGACGCCCGCGGCATCGCCGGCCAGCACCACGTCGCGTCCGTTGTCCCAGCGCGGCAGCGGCTTCATGGGGATGGGCGCGCCCTCGCGGCGGATGGTGCGCGCGTGCTGCAGGCCCACCTGCTCGCGCAGCTGCTGCACGCCGTGGCGCAGCGAGAAACCCTTGTCGGCGCTGCCGGTGCCGATGCTGATGGTGGCGCCGTGCGGGAACACCCAGCCGTAGAAGTCGGGCGACAGCGCGCCGTTGTAGTGCACCTCGCAGCGCCTGGGCTGGAAGTCCGGCGGCGCGGCGTCGGGCGTGGCCACGATCTCGTGGTACGCGAACACGCAGCGGCCCTGGTCCGCGCCGCGCACGGCCTGCTGCGCCACGCGCGAGCGCGCGCCATCGGCGCCCACCACGGCACGCGCGCGCAGGCGCTGCGCTGCACCGGCGGCATCGCGGTAGAGCACGACCGCGCAGCCGTCGCCATCGCGCTCGATGCTCTCGAAGCGGCCTTGCACCAGCTGTGCACCGTGCATCACCGCCCGCTGGCGCAGCCATGTGTCGAAGTGCTCGCGGTCCACCATGCCGACGCAGCCGCCTTCGATGGGAATGTCGACCTTCTGCGCACGCGGCGAGACCATGCGCGCCGCATCGGCGCGGGCCACCAGCAGCGACTGCGGGATCGCGAAATCCGCCATCAACCGCGGCGGGATCGCGCCACCGCAGGGCTTGATGCGGCCGGCGCGGTCCAGGAGCACCACGCGGTGGCCGGCGCGCGCCAGATCGTCGGCCGCCGTGGCGCCGGCCGGGCCGCCGCCGACGACCACCACATCGCAATCCCGGATGTCATTCATGGCAAAACCCTTCCAGCGGCAGGCCGCACCAGGCCACGCAGGCCGATCCCGTCGACCGCTGCGGCCGCAGCGCGCGCGCGCGGCTCCACACCCGCTGCCAGCTGCGCCGCGGCAAGGAACAGCAGGGCCTCCAGGGCGAACACGGTGGCGTAGGCATGGCCGACATCGGCCAGCAGCACCCTGGCCAGGTCGCTGGCGCCGGTGCCGACCAGGCCGCCGAGCGCAAACGCCAGTGCCTGCGACGCACCCCACAGGCCCATGCGCAGGCCCTCGGTGCCGGCCCTGCCCTGCCCGGCCAGGCGCATCATCGAGCCGATGGCCGCGATCGAGAACGCGCCGGTCGCCGCGCCCAGCAGCAAGACATTGGCCTTGAGCGGCCAGCCGGCACCTGCCAGGCCGGCGGCGGCCAGGCCCAGCAACGCCAGCGCCGACGCAACGCACCCGCCCAACACCCAGGCACGCAAAGAGCCGAAGCCGCGCCGGCCGGCCACTGCCGCCAACACCATGCCCAGCAGCGTGCCGCCGTGTTGCACGGCCGCCAGCTGCGTCGAGGCGCCTGGCGAATAGCCGAACACCGCGCCGGCGAAGGGCTCGAGGATCAGGTCCTGCGCGCTGAAGGCCAGCATCGCCACGAACACGAAGATGGTGAAGCGCCGCGCGTCCGCCTCGCGCCAGACCTCGCGCAGGGCCAGGCGGAATCCGCCTTCGGCCGCTGGCGCGGCGGCGTTGGCGGCCACGGCAGGCCCCTCCAGGCGCCACAGGGCGGCCACCGTCAGGGCCAGCGCCAGCAGCGCCAACACGCCGGCCACCACCACGAGGCGTTGCGGGGTGTAGGGGTCGAGAAAGGCGCCGGCCGTGCCGGCCGTGACCGCAAAGCCGGCAATCATCATGGTCCACACCGTCGTGGCCGCGCCGGCGCGGCGCTGCGGCGGCACGCGGCTGGCCAGCAAGGCCAGCAGCGACGTGCCGGCCGCCGCGACACCCAGGCCGATCAGCACGAACGCCGCGGCGGCCAGCACCATGCCGGGCGCGCGGGCCGTGGCCATCCAGGCCGTGGCCAGCGCCGCGGCGAAACCTCCGATCGCCAGCAGCACCATGCCGCCCAGGATCCACGGCGTGCGGCGCCGCGTGCGGTCCGATCCATGCCCCATGCGCGGGCGGCTGACCTGCACCACATAGTGCAGCGCCAGCAGCACCCCCGGCAGCAGTGCGGGCAGGGCCAGCTCCACCACCATCACGCGGTTCAGCGTGGAGGTGGTCAGCACGACGATGGCGCCCATGGCCATCTGGACCAGGCCCAGGCGCACGATGGCGCTCCAACCGAAGGCGGCCGGCTGCATTCAGCCTCCCGCCCGCAGCGCGAACGCGCTGACCAGCATGCCGATGACGAAGAAATTGATGCCCAGCGCGCTGTACCAGGTGGCGCGCTGCAATGGCGCGGCCAGGAAGCGGCGCATCAGCAGCAGCTGTACGGCCAGCAGTCCCGCCACGCCGGCTGCGTGCGCCGGGGCGTCCCAGTGCCAGAGCAGCCCCACCACCACCAGCTGCGGCAACGCCATCGCCAGGCAGGCCGCGCGGGCGGCGCCCTGCACGCCGAGCTGCACCGGCAACGAGGCGATGCCCATCTGCCGGTCGCCCTCGATGGACTTGAAGTCGTTCAGCGTCATGATCCCGTGCGCGCCCAGGCTGTAGAGCAGCGCCAGCCCCAGCGAGCGGCCATCGGGCAGCGCGCCGGCCGCCATCACCGCCGCGCCGGTGATCCAGGCCAGCCCCTCGTAGCACAGCGCGCAGGCGCTGTTGCCCCACCAGCCATTGCGCTTGAGCCGCAGCGGCGGTGCGCTGTAGGCCCAGGCGAGCAACAGGCCGACGCCGGCCGCCAGCAAGGCCACGGGCCCGAGCAAGCTGCCCAGCAGCAGCGACAACAGCGTCCAGATGATGGCGATGTACAGGCCCCAGCGGCCCGGCAGGCGGCCTGAGGGAATGGGCCGCTGCGGCTCGTTGATGGCGTCGACATGCCGGTCGAACCAGTCGTTGACGGCCTGGCTGCTGGCACACACGAAGGGCCCGGCCAGCAACACGCCAGCGACGATCAGCGTCCAGCGCCCCTCGGTCGGCATCCCCGATGCCACCACACCGCAACCGAAGGCCCACATCGGCGGAAACCAGGTGATGGGTTTGAGCAGCTCGGCGACAGCGGAAGCGCGGGGCAAGGCCATCAGCCAATTCTGGACTGACACCTATCAATGTCAACTAATATTTACACCCAGTCGCGCTGCGACCGGGACGCCTCACTCGGCAGCGCCGCCCGCCGGGTCGTGGATGCCGAAGCGGCGCAGCTTGACGTACAGGCTCTGGCGCGAGAGGCCCAGCATCTCGGCGGCCGACGCCCGGTTGTCGCGCGTGAGTTCGAGCGCCGCCTCGATGCACAGGCGCTCGATCAGGTCCGTGGTTTCGCCCACGATGTCGCGCAGCGGGAGCCGGCCGACCAGGCCGGTCAACTGCTCGGTGGAGCGCGGCATGAGCCGCTGGCTGCGGCCTTCGGCGGGCAAGCGCCGGGTGACGTCGCGGATCGTGAAGCCCAGGCAGGGCTGCGGGCCATCGACCACCGCGACGGCCGATATCTCCACCGCCGTGGTCTGCCCGTCGCCAGCGCGCAGCGTGGTCGGGAACAGGCGCAGCACGCCGTGCTGACGCAGGTTGCCGATCAGCACGTTCAGGTCCACCGTGGAGCGGCCCAGCCAGCGGTCCAGCATCTGGCCGATCACCGGTTCGCCGGCGGGCAGCTGGAGCATGTCGACGAAGGCCTGGTTGGCGCTCAGCACGCGGCCGAGCATGTCCGACAGCACGAACGCGTCCGGCATGGCATTGACCACGTCGAGCAGCGATGGCCCGCCCTGGCCGCGCGCCTGCACGGCGTTGGCCGGCACCAAGCGCAGCAGCAGCAGCGTGACACCGTCCTGCTTGAACAGCGAGCCCACGAGGCGCACCTCGGCACCGCCAGCCAGCCGCAGGCCATGCGCCTCGCCGCGGCCCGCATTGCGGGTCTGCGAGAACAGCGCCTGCACCACGGGCTGCGATTCGAGCTCGAACAGATCAGGGGCTGGCCGCGACACCATGCGCCGGGCCGTGTCGCCGACCATGCGCGCTGCGGCCGCGTTGTGCTCCACCACGTTCAAGGTCGCCGCATCGACCACCACCAGGGCCTCTTCCACCGCCTCGAAGAGCAGCCGGTAGCGCGCCTCGGCATGGCGCAGCCGGATGTAGTCGCGCTCCATCGATTGCTGCGCATCGACCAGGCGCTGCTGCACGACGGCCAACGTGCGCAGGTTGCGCCCCAGCGCCAGGATGCGCCCGCCGCTGCGCAGCGGCACGACACGGTAGGCGACCGGCAGGTCCAGGCCGCCGCCGATGGGATGGTTCACCTGCCGCGTGACGCCGGGGCCTGCGAATTCGGTGTCCTCGCCCTGCGTGCCGGCAATCAAGGCCAGCACCTTGGGCCGGCTTTCCACGGTCACCGTGTCGGACCAGCGCCGGCCGACCCACAGGTGCGTTTCGGCCAGGTCCTGCACGGCCTCTTCGCCCAGCGACACCTCCCGGATCACGCCCTGCGAATCGATGACCAAAGCGATGTCCGCGGCCGCAGATACCACCGCCGTCATCATTCCGGCATCCGCATCCGTCAGGAGGAGCGCCTGCGAAGCGGGACGGGTCGCCATGTCGAGACTCCAGTTGTGCATCAAACGTTTTCGGTGTTAGGAACAACAGCGGCGCGCTTGTTGCACAGATTAGAAAAGAACGCCAGCTCAGCCGGTGCCCGCCGCATCGCTGCCCTGGCCGAGGTCGGTCACCCAGCGCTGGGCCCATTCGACCGCCGCGCCGATGCTCAGCACCATGCCATCGGCGCCGCATCGAAGATGCAGATCGTCCGAGGAGAGTGCCAGCGGACCGCCGACCAGGATGCCCATTGCAGGGTTGCAGGAAAGTTGACGCAATTTGACGATAACAGAATTGACACTTGCCACCTGGGCATCGCATGTCAGAGAAATGGCCATCACGTCGTAGGGCTCGCCTCGCAGCATCTCGCCCAGTGCTTCCCAGCTCATGCCTGCGGCGTACTGCGCATCCCAACCCGCGTGCGCGAAGCACTCGGCCGCGATCGCAGCGCCGAAGGTGTGCTGCGACTCGGGCGGAGCGGCCACCAGGATGCGCGAGGCGCCGCCGCGCAGCGGTGGGCGCGCCAGGTACACATGCTCGTGCAGGGCCTGCTGCAGCCGGCAGATGCCAATCGTCACGTCGGCGAAATCGAACACGTCGTTGCACCACCAGCTGCCCATCAGGGCGGCACAGGGAGCCAGCAACTCCAGCAACACCTGGTTCGGCGTGGCGCCGGCCTGGGTCAAGGCCTGCACGAAACGCGGCACGCTCGCCGGGTCTTCGTCGACCGCCAGTTCCGCCAATGTCGACACATGGTCCGACGTGATCTTCACCCCGCTGCGCCGCGACGTGGCAGCCGCGTGCGAATGCATCAGCAGCAGCCGCGGAATGATCTCCAGCTCGACGATCCGTGACAGCTGTTGCGCGTGCCCGGAGTTGTCGGACACCAACTGGGGGCCTGCGCGCTCACGCCGAGCGCCAACAGGTTGATGGGAATCTGGCACAGCGTCGTTGCGGATGAAACCCCGCGACGCTGCGCTGCGACCCTCGGACCGATCAGGATTCGTTGCACCCACCGCGTGTCTCCTCGGGTGGACTCACAGCAGCACTGACAGGATGCGCCCTCGTTCTCTCAGAACCGGCGCCCGGTGTTCGTTACACAGGACAGTGCCACTGCCAATCAGACTTCGAACAACTCTCGCAACGTCAACCTCGGTTGACAACGGGAGCTTGGGTGCCGGCCGATCCTGCGGTTTAGGTCGCCCGGGCAGCAATATCCTTCGAATGATTAGGGCTAGTCAAGCGCCATTTAGCCCTACGCGGGCAAACCCTTAGGAAGTGTCTATTTCTCTTAACGTCAATTTATGTTGACACTTCGAGGCTGCGGGCCTAGATTTGGCCCATGCCCCGCACTGCCTCGTTGTCCGACGCGCCATTGAGTCCTGCGAGAGGCCACGCGCCGCTCTACACACCCGCCCAACGCGCACGCCGCGACGCCACGCGCTGGACGTTGGTACAGGGCTTGCTGGCCCCCGTGCAGTTCCTGGTGTTCCTGGTGAGCGTGGTGCTGGTGCTGCGCTTTCTGGCAACCGGCCAGGGCGAGCAGATCGCCGCCTGGAGCGTGCTGGCCAAGACGGCCCTGCTCTACCTGATCATGGTCACCGGCTGCATCTGGGAGAAGGTGGTGTTCGACCGCTGGCTGTTCGCGCCGGCCTTCTACTGGGAGGACGTGTTCAGCATGCTGGTGCTGGCGCTGCACACGGCCTACCTGCTGGCTTGGTGGAACGGCTGGGGCACGGCCGCGCAGCAGATGGTGCTGGCACTGGCGGCGTACGCGGCCTATGCGATCAACGCGACCCAGTTCCTGCTGAAACTGCGCGCGGCGCGGCTGGACATGGCTGCGGGGGCGGCTGCATGAACGCTGCCGTCATCCCGATCCACGCCGACACGGGCTGCACCGACACCGAGATCCTGCGCGAGCGCGGCCAGCGCGAAGTGTTCTGCGGCCTCACCGGCATCATCTGGCTGCACCGCAAGATCCAGGACGCGTTCTTCCTCGTGGTCGGCTCGCGCACCTGTGCGCACCTGGTGCAGTCGGCCGCGGGCGTGATGATCTTCGCCGAACCGCGCTTTGCCACCGCCATCATCGACGAGCGCGACCTGGCGGGTCTCGCCGATGCGAACGAGGAGCTGGACAAGGTGGTCTCGCGCCTGCTGCAGCGCCGGCCCGACATCAAGCTGCTGTTCCTGGTCGGCTCCTGCCCGTCCGAAGTCATCAAGCTCGACCTGTCGCGCGCCGCGCAGCGCCTGTCGCAGCAGCACGGCGCCGTGAAGGTGCTGAACTATTCGGGCAGCGGCATCGAGACCACCTTCACGCAGGGCGAGGATGCCTGCCTGGCGGCACTGGTGCCGCAACTGGCGCCCGCCCAGGACGACCAGCCGTCGCTGCTCATCGTCGGCGCGCTGGCCGATGTGGTCGAAGACCAGTTCCGCCGCCTGCTCGCCGGCATGGGCATCACGCGCGTGGACTTCCTGCCGGCCCGCCGCGCAGGCAGCATGCCGGCCGTGGGCCCGCAGACCCGCATGCTGCTGGCCCAGCCCTTCCTGGCCGAGACCGCGCGGCTGCTGGAGGCCCGCGGCGCGCAGCGCGTGGCCGCGCCCTTCCCGCTCGGCGTGGAAGGCAGCGCGGCCTGGCTGCTGGCAGCGGCCGACGCGATGGGCGTGCCGCAGGACATCGCCCTGCAGGCCATGGCCCCGGCCCGCGCACGCGCCGAAGCCGCCCTGGCCGTGCACCGCCGCCAGCTCGCCGGCAAGCGCATCTTCTTCTTCCCCGATTCGCAGCTCGAACTGCCGCTGGCCCGCTTCCTGGCGCGCGAGATGGGCATGCAGCTCACCGAAGTCGGCACCCCCTACCTGCACCGCCAGCACCTGGCCGCCGAACTGGCCTGGCTGCCGGCAGGCACCGTGCTGAGCGAAGGCCAGGACGTGGACCGCCAGCTCGACCGCTGCCGCGCCGCCAATCCCGACCTCGTGGTCTGCGGCCTGGGCCTGGCCAACCCGTTGGAGGCCGAGGGCTACACCACCAAGTGGTCCATCGAGCTGGTGTTCAGCCCGATCCAGGGCTTCGAGCAGGCGGCCGACCTGGCGGGCCTGTTCAGCCGCCCGCTGCACCGCCGCCAACTGCTCGCGGCCTAGGGCACGACCATGCAACTCACGCTCTGGACCTACGAAGGCCCCCCGCACGTAGGCGCCATGCGCGTGGCCACGGGCATGCGCGATCTGCACTACGTGCTGCACTCGCCGCAGGGCGACACCTACGCCGACCTGCTGTTCACGATGATCGAGCGCAAGAACACGCGCCCGCCCGTCACCTACACCAGCTTCCAGGCGCGCGACCTGGGCAGCGACACAGCGCAGCTCTTCAAGGACGCCGTGCGCAACGCCTACGAGCGCTTCCAGCCCCAGGCCATGCTGGTGGGCGCCTCCTGCACTGCCGAGCTGATCCAGGACGACCCCGGTGGCCTGGCCCACGCGCTGGCGCTGCCGATCCCCGTGGTGGCGCTGGAGCTGCCCTCCTACCAGAAGAAGGAGAACTGGGGCGCGGCCGAGACCTTCTACCAACTCGTGCGCAACCTGGTGCCCACGACGCGTGTGGAACGCGTCGAAGGCGCCGCCCCCAGCTGCAACATCCTCGGCCCCACGGCCCTGGGCTTTCGCCACCGCGACGACCTGAAGGAAATCCGCGGCCTGCTGGCGCAGATCGGCGTCGAGGTCAACGTGGTCGCCCCGCTGGGCGCGAGCCCCCACGACCTGACCCGCCTGGGCCAGGCCGACTTCAACGTGCTGCTCTACCCCGAGACCGGCCACAGCGCCTGCGCGTGGCTGCAGCGCACGCTGGGCCAGCCGCACACGCGCACCGTGCCCATCGGCGTGCAGGCCACGCGCGCCTTCATCGCCGAAGTCGCGGGCCTGGCCGGCATCGCCCCCCAAGAGGCGCTGGCCCGCGTGGACGCCAGCGCTTCGCACAGCCCCTGGTACTCGGCCTCGGTCGATGCCAACTACCTCACCGGCAAGCGCGTGTTCGTGTTCGGCGACGCCACGCACGCCATCGCCGCCGCGCGCTTCGCCAGCCAGGAGCTGGGCTTCCAGATCGTGGGCCTGGGCACCTACGGCCGCGAGTTCGCCCGCGACATCCGCGAGGCCGCCAACGGGTACGGCGTGGAACCGCTGATCTGCGACGACTACCTGGAGGTCGAGGCCGCCATCACCGCCGCCGCGCCCGAGCTGGTGCTGGGCACGCAGATGGAGCGCCACATCGCCAAGCGCCTGGGCCTGCCCTGCGCCGTCATCTCCGCGCCCGTGCACGTGCAGGACTTCCCGGCCCGCTACGCGCCGCAGATGGGCTTCGAAGGCGCCAACGTGCTGTTCGACACCTGGGTGCAGCCGCTGATGATGGGGCTGGAAGAGCACCTGCTGCACATGTTCAAGGGCGACTTCGAGTTCCACGAGGACGCCGCCCCCTCGCACCTGCCGCGCAACAACCCCACGCCCGCCGCTGTGATCCCGGAACCGGCCCCGGCACCCGTCGAAGCACCCGCGCCCCTCACCGCCACGGCAACGGCCGTCGCCGCCGAAGCACCGGCCGCGCCCGCCATGCCCGCCCCCGGCGTCGCCCCCATCGTGGTCGCCCGCTGGGCGCCCGATGCCGAGCGCGAGCTGGGCAAGATCCCCTTCTTCGTGCGCGGCAAGGCCCGGCGCAACACCGAGCGCTTCGCCCTGGACCAGGGCGTCGCCACCATCACCATCGAGACCCTCTACGATGCCAAAGCCCATTTCAGTCGTTGAGACACGGGCTGCGGGTCGCGCACCGCCCGACGTGCCGATGCGCGTCGTGCTGATCACCATGGACAGCCACCTGCGCAGCGCCGCCGAACGCGCGCACGGCGTGCTGGCCCGCTCGCTGCCGGGCGTCAGTCTCTCGGTCCACGCGGCGGCCGACTGGGCCACCGACGAAGAGGCCCTGCGCCACTGCATCGCCGACATCGGCCGCGGCGACATCATCCTGGTCACCATGCTGTTCATGGAAGACCACTTCCTGCCCGTCATCGAGGCGCTGCGCGCGCGCCGCGATGCCTGCGACGCGATGGTCTGCGCCATGTCGGCCGGCGAGGTCATGAAGCTCACGCGCATGGGCAAGTTCGCCATGGACGGCAAGGTCAGCGGCCCCATGGCGCTGCTCAAGCGCCTGCGCGGCAAGTCGGCTACCAGCGGCGACGACAAGGTCAAGGCCAGCGCCGGCGCGCAGCAGATGAAGATGCTGCGCCGCCTGCCCAAGATCCTGCGCTTCATCCCCGGCACCGCGCAGGACGTGCGCATCTATTTCCTGGTGCTGCAGTACTGGCTGGCCGGCTCGCAGGAGAACATCGCCGCGCTGGTCCACATGCTCGTGGACCGCTACGCGAGCGGCCCGCGCGCCACGCTGCGTGGCCACACCAAGCCCGCCGAGCCCACCGAATACCCGGAGCTGGGCGTCTACCACCCGCGCATGGCCCAGCGCATCAGCGAACACGCACGCGATCTGCCGCGCCCCCTCGCACTGGCCGGCACGAAGCCCGGCGGCACGGTGGGCCTGCTGATGCTGCGCTCCTACCTGCTGGCGGGCAACACCGCCCACTACGACGGCGTGATCACCGCGCTGGAGGCCAAGGGCCTGCAGGTGCTGCCGGCCTTCGCCGCCGGGCTGGACGCACGGCCGGCGGTGGAGAAGTTCTTCATCCAGGACGGCCGCCCCACCATCGATGCGCTGGTCTCGCTGACCGGCTTCTCGCTCGTCGGCGGCCCCGCCTACAACGACGCCAAGGCCGCCGAGACGCTGCTGGCCCAGCTCGACGTGCCCTACCTCTCGGTGATGCCGGTGGAATTCCAGACGCTGGAGGCCTGGGGCGGCTCCGAGCGCGGCCTGCTGCCGCTGGAGTCCACCATGATGGTCGCCATCCCCGAGCTGGATGGCTCGACCGGCCCCATGGTCTACGGCGGCCGCAGCGACGCCGCCGGCACCGCCTGCACCGGCTGCAGCCGGCACTGCACCTTCGCCAAGAGCGAAGGCCACAACGACATGCACACCTGCCCCGACCGTGCCGAGATGCTGGCCGCGCGCGTGGCACGGCTGGTGGGCTTGAAGCGCAGCGAGCGCGCCGGCCGCCGCATCGCCGCCGTGCTGTTCAACTTCCCGCCCAACGCCGGCAACACCGGCACGGCCGCCCACCTGGCCGTGTTCGCCTCGCTCTACAACACGCTGGCCGCACTGCAGCGCGCCGGCTACACGGTGGAACTGCCGGCGAGCGTGGACGCGCTGCGCGAACGCCTGCTGGTCGGCAACGCCGCACGCCACGGCGCGCTGGCCAATGTGCACGCGCGCATCCCGGCCAACGAGCATGTGCGCCGAGAGCGCTGGCTGGCCGAGATCGAGCGCACCTGGGGCCCGGCGCCCGGCCGCCAGCAGAGCGATGGCCAGCAGATCCAGGTGCTGGGCGAGCGCTTCGGCAACGTCTTCGTCGGCATCCAGCCCGCCTTCGGCCACGAGGGCGACCCGATGCGGCTGCTGTTCGAGCGCGGCTTTGCGCCTACGCATGCCTTCTCGGCCTTCTACCGCTGGATGCGCGAGGACTTCGGCGCCCACGCCGTGCTGCATTTCGGCACGCATGGCGCGCTGGAGTTCATGCCCGGCAAGCAGGCCGGCCTGTCGGGCGACTGCTGGCCCGACCGCCTGATCGGCGACCTGCCCAACCTCTACATCTACGCGGCCAACAACCCGTCCGAAGGCATGCTGGCCAAGCGCCGCAGCGCCGCCACGCTGATCAGCTACCTCACGCCCCCCGTGGCGCAGGCCGGGCTGTACCAGGGCCTGGTCGACCTGAAGGCCAGCCTGCTGCACTGGCGCACGCTGGCACCGCAGGCAGATGCCGAGCGCGCCGCGCTGGCGCCGCTGCTGCAGTCGCAAGGCCAGGCCATGAACCTGCTGCCGGCCGGCGGTGCGGCCTGGGATGCATCGGCCGACGCCGCCGTGATGCAACTGGCCGACGCGCTGCAGGAGCTGGAGCACACGCTGATCCCGCACGGCCTGCATGTGCTGGGCGAGGTGCCCAAGCCCGCCGACCGCGTGGGCATGCTGCTGGCCTGCGCGGAGGCGAGCTTCCCCACCGGCCAGGCCCCCAGCCAGGCCCAGATCGAGCGCCTGGTCGCCGGCGCCAGCGCCACCGAGCTGCTGCTCGAAGAAGGCCGCAGCGCCGACGCCGAACGCCGCTTGCACATGGAGTCGCTGGCGAACACATCCCGCCTGCTGGCCACCGACAGTGAGCTCGCTGCCGTGGTCCACGCGCTCGACGGCGGCTACCTTCGCCCGGCCCCGGGCGGCGACCTGCTGCGCAACCCCGACATCCTGCCCACCGGCCGCAACCTGCACGGCTTCGACCCCACGCGCATCCCCAGCCGCTTCGCGGTGCAGGACGGCGCCCGCCAGGCCACGCGCCTGCTGGAGCGGCACGCGCAGGACGGCCACGGCTTCCCCGAATCCATCGCGCTGGTGCTGTGGGGCACGGACAACCTGAAGAGCGAAGGCGCCCCCATCGGCCAGGCGCTGGCCCTGATCGGCGCCACGCCACGCTTCGACAGCTACGGCCGCCTGGCCGGCGCCGAGCTGGTGCCACTCGACCAACTCGGCCGCCCCCGCGTCGACGTGATGGTCACGCTCTCGGGCATCTTCCGCGACCTGCTGCCGGCGCAGATCAAGCTGCTGGCCGAGGCCGCCTTCCTCGCCGCGTCGGCCGACGAACCCGAGCACCTGAACTTCGTGCGCAAGCACGCCCTGGCCTACCAGCGCGAACAGGGCTGCGACCTGGAGACAGCCGCCCTGCGCGTGTTCGGCAACGCCGAGGGCGCCTACGGTGCCAACGTCGGCAGCCTGATCGACAACGGCGCCTGGCAGGAAGAAGACGAACTGGCCGAGACCTACACCCGCCGCAAGGGCTTCGCCTACGGCCGCAGCGGCCGCCCGGTGCAGAAGGCCGCGCTGCTGGCCAGCGTGCTGAAGAACGTGGAACTGGCCTACCAGAACCTCGATTCGGTGGAGCTGGGCGTGACCACGGTGGACACCTACTTCGACACGCTGGGCGGCATCAGCCGCGCGGTGCAGCGCGCGCAGCGCGCCCCCGACGGCCAGGCCGCGCCGCTGCTGCCCGTCTACATCGGCGACCAGACGGTGGGCGATGCCGGCGTGGTGCGCACCCTGTCCGAACAGGTCTCGCTGGAGACGCACACCCGCATGCTCAACCCCAAGTGGTACGAAGGCATGCTGGAACACGGCTACGAAGGCGTGCGCCAGATCGAGGTGCACCTGACCAACACGCTGGGCTGGTCCGCCACCACGGGCCAGGTGCAGCCCTGGGTCTACCAGCGCCTGAGTGAAACCTTTGTGCTCGATGCGGCCATGCGCGAACGCCTGGCCCGACTCAATCCAACCGCCTCGGCGCGGCTGGCGAACCGTTTGCTGGAGGCCTGCGACAGGCAATACTGGCAACCGGACGCCGACACGCTCGAAGCCCTGCGCCAGGCCGGCGATGAACTCGAAGACCGCCTCGAAGGTGTCTTCGTCGAAAGGGCAGCGGCATGAACGCAGTCGAAGAATTTCCGATCCGCACCATCAGCAAGCGAAGGCTCGATGGCGAGGGCAGCCTGCAGGTGCAGCTGGACCCGAACGTGAGCATCGGCACCGCCAAGGTGTTCGCGATCTACGGCAAGGGCGGCATCGGCAAGAGCACCACCTCGTCCAACCTCTCGGCCGCGTTCTCGCGCCTGGGCAAGCGCGTGCTGCAGATCGGCTGCGACCCCAAGCACGACAGCACCTTCACGCTGACCAAGAAGATGCTGCCGACCGTCATCGACGTGCTGGAGACGGTGGACTTCCACGCCGAAGAGTTGCGGCCCGAGGACTTCATGTTCGAGGGCTACAACGGCGTGCAGTGCGTGGAGGCCGGCGGCCCGCCGGCCGGCACCGGCTGCGGCGGCTACGTGGTCGGCCAGACGGTCAAGCTGCTCAAGGAACACCACCTGCTGGAAGACACCGACGTGGTGATCTTCGACGTGCTGGGCGATGTGGTGTGCGGCGGTTTCGCCGCGCCGCTGCAGCACGCCGACCGCGCGCTGATCGTCACGGCCAACGACTTCGATTCCATCTTCGCGATGAACCGCATCGTGCAGGCCATCGGTGCCAAGGCCAAGAACTACAAGGTGCGCCTGGGCGGCGTGATCGCCAACCGCAGCGCGGCCACCGACCAGATCGACAAGTACAACACCCGCGCCGGCCTCAAGCTGGCCGCGCACTTCCCCGACCTGGACGTGATCCGCCGCAGCCGCCTGAAGAAGAGCACGCTGTTCGAGATGGAAGCCAGCCCCGAGCTGGAGAAGGTGCAGGCCGAGTACATGCGCCTGGCCGCCGCGCTGTACCTGGGCGGTGAGCCGCTGGAGGCCATTCCGCTCAAGGACCGCGACCTGTTCGACCTGCTCGGATTCGATTGACCATGACGACCAACCAATACGTCCAGCGCCGCGGCGAGATCGAAACCTACTTCGACCGCACGGCCGCCGCCACCTGGGCGCGGCTCACGTCCAACGCACCGGTCAGCGGCATCCGCGCCACGGTGCGTGCAGGGCGGGATCGCATGCGTTCGACCTTGCTGTCGTGGTTGCCCACCGACATGACGGGCCTGCGCCTGCTCGACGCCGGCTGCGGCACGGGCGCGCTGGCTGTCGAAGCCGCACGGCGCGGCGCGCAGGTGCTGGCCATCGACCTCTCGGCCACGCTGGTGCAACTGGGCCGCGAGCGCTGCGATGCCGAGGCCGATGCAGCGCTGCTGCGCGAGCACATCACCTGGCGCAGCGGCGACATGCGCGCGCCGGACGATGGCGACTTCGACCACGTGGTGGCGATGGACTCGCTGATCCACTACCAGCCCGACGACGCGGCTGCGCTGCTGCAAGGCTGGTCGGGTCGTGTGCGCAACAGCATCGTGTTTACCGTGGCACCGCGCACGCCGCTGCTCACGGTCATGCACAACGTGGGCAAGCTGTTCCCGCGTGGCGACCGCGCGCCGGCCATCGTGCCGGTCGGGGTCGACGGGTTGCGCACGCGCCTGTCGCGCAATGTTCCTGGCTGGCAACAGGCGCGCACCGAGCGCATCGCCAGTGGCTTCTACACCTCGCAGGCTTGCGAGATGGTGCGCGGAGCACGTTGAGATGTCTTTGCGCCGTCGCTTCCAAGGAACGATGTGCGGTGATTCATCGCGGCTTGTTCACGCGCGGTGGGCGGACCACGCCGACGGTGTCCGGAACGAAGCGAATGTCCCCCGGCTTGGCCCGCCTTGCCGGCCTGGGGCCGTCAAGGCGGGCCAAGCCTCCTCCTTTATTTCGCTGCGTGGAGCACACCATCGTCGTGGTCTGTCAGCGCCGTGCTGGATCGGCTGGCACAACGCGACGTGTCCAGGGTCGAGGGCATCGGGTGGTCCCTGCAGCGAAATAAAGGAGGAGCCTGGGCCGCCTGCGGCCCTGGCGGGGGACATTCGCGGAAGGGGCTACCCGGTGGCCTCGGCCCGCGCGCCCACCCGCACAGTGCGCTGCCTTCTCTCCCACGAGGGACAACGCCCATGAACATCGCCCCCGCCCGCATCCTCAAGCTGTGGACCCGCATATCCCCGCAGCTGCTGCCCTTCGCCGACGCGGCCAGCACCGACCTGCCGCTCGCCCGCCTGCTGCGCCTGGCGCTGTTCCAGGTCTCGGTGGGCATGGCCGCGGCCTTGCTGGTGGGCACGCTGAACCGCGTGATGATCGTGGAGATGGGCATGGCGGCCGGGCTGGTGGCGCTGATGGTGGCGCTGCCGATGCTGGTGGCGCCGCTGCGCGCGTTCGTGGGGTACCGCTCCGACACGCACCGCTCGGCCCTGGGCTGGCGGCGCGTGCCCTACCTGTGGTTCGGCACGCTGCTGCAGTTCGGCGGCCTGTGCATCCTGCCGTTCGCGCTGCTGCTGATGGCCCCCAGCGGTGTCGTCGGCCAGGCGGCGATCGTCATCCCAGCCATCCCTGAGGCGGCGGCGGCCTTCGGCTTCCTGCTGGTCGGCCTGGGCATGCAGACCACGCAGACGGCCGGGCTGGCGCTGGCCACCGATTTGTCTCCGCCCGAGAAGCGCCCGCGCGTGGTGGCGCTGATGTACGTGATGCTGCTGGCCGGCATGCTGGTGGGCAGCGTGCTCTTCAGCCTGGTGCTGATGGAGTTCACGCCCACGCGGCTGGTCGGCGTGGTGCAGGGCGCGGCCATCCTCACCGTGGTGCTGAACGGCATCGCGCTGTGGAAGCAGGAGGCGCGCAGCCCCAACCGCCGCGCCGAGCCGGCCGAGCCGCCGTTCCGCAGCGCCTGGGGGCGCTTCGTGGCGCAGCCGCAGGCCAAACGCTTTCTGGTGGCGCTGGGCCTGGGCACGGCCGGCTTCGCGATGCAGGACGTGGTGCTGGAGCCTTACGGCGCCACCGTGCTGGGCCTGTCGGTGGCGGCCACCAGCCTGCTGACGGCCGGGCTGGCGCTGGGCTCGTTGCTGGCCTTCGCCTTCGCGGCGCGCAAGCTGCAGCGCGGGGCCGACCCGTACCGCCTGGCGGCGCTCGGCGCGCTGGTCGGCATCTTCGCTTTTGCCGCCGTGGTGTTCGCCGCGCCGCTGCAGTCGGCCCTGCTGTTTCGCATCGGATCGTTCGGCATCGGCCTGGGCGGCGGGCTGTTCGCCGTGTGCATGCTGATCGTCGCCATGGGCCTGAAGGTCGATGGCCATGCCGGGCTGGCGCTCGGCGCGTGGGGGTCTGTGCAGGCCGGTTGCGCGGGCCTGGCCACGGCGGCCGGCGGCCTGCTGCGCGACCTGTTCGGCTGGCTCAGCGCCCACGGGCTGCTGGGGCCGGCGATGACGGATGTCTCGGTGCCCTACAGCACCGTCTACCACCTGGAGATCGCGCTGCTGTTCGCCGCGCTGGTCGCCATCGGCCCCCTGGTGCGCAGCCGCCGCGCGGCGCGCACCGACCCCTCCCCCCCTGCCCGGCGCTTCGGCCTGGCGGAATTCCCTGGCTGAAGGAGCTTCACATGCAAACCGGTGCCATCACGGGCTACATCGACGTCGCCCAACTCGTGCTCTACGCCTTCTGGGTGTTCTTCGCGGGCCTGATCTATTACCTCCACCGCGAGAACAAGCGCGAGGGCTACCCGCTGGAGTCCGACCGCTCGGGCCGCATCACGCACCAGGGCTTCCCCGCGGTGCCCGAGCCCAAGACCTACCGCATGGCCGATGGCAGCACGGTGCAGGCGCCGAACCATGCGCGGCGCGACAACCAGCCGCCGCTGCACGAGGGCGTGTACCGCGGCCTGCCGCTGGAGCCTTCCTCGTTGGGTTCAGGCAACCCGCTGCTGGCCGGCGTGGGCCCCGGTGCCTGGGCCGACCGTGCCGACCGGCCGGACCGCACGGTCGAGGGCGACGCCCGCATCGTGCCGCTGCGTGCGGCTGGTGCCGGCTTCGGCGTGGCGCGCGAAGACGTGGACCCGCGCGGCCTGCCGGTCTACGGCGCCGACATGGTCGAGGGCGGCACCGTGGTCGACCTGTGGGTGGACCGTGCCGAGATGCTGTTCCGCTATGTCGAGGTGCAGGCCGCGGGCGGCCGCCGCGTGCTGCTGCCGATCAACTTCGCGCGCGTGCAGGCGCGCCGCGTGCTGGTGCGCTCCATCCTGGGCCAGCACTTCGCCGACGTGCCGGGCACCAAGCAGGCCGAGCAGGTGACCATGCTGGAGGAAGAAAAGATCATGGCCTACTACGGCGCCGGCACGCTGTACGCCACGGCCGCGCGGCAGGAGCCGCTGCTGTGAAAGCCGTCAACATCCTCGAGCCCGCGCACGAGCACGAGTTCGAGGCCACGCACGGCCTGCCCGAGGCGCTGCCGCCCGGCGAGACGCTGCTGTGGCAGGGCAGCCCCGATGCGAAGCTGATCGCGGTGCAGGCCCTGCACATCCGCAAGGTGGCGCTGTACTTCGCGCTGCTGCTGGCCTGGCGGCTGGCCAGCGACCTGTACGACGGCGCGGGCCTGGGCGCGGCGCTGTGGGGCTGCCTGGGCATGCTGGCGCCCATCACGCTGGGCCTGGGCCTGATCGCCGGCATGGCCTGGCTGATCGCGCGCACCAGCGTCTACACGCTGACCAGTCAGCGCGTGGTCATGCGCATCGGCGTGGTGCTGTCCATCACCTTCAACCTGCCGCTCAAGCGCATCGCCGCGGCCAGCCAGCGCAAGGGCAGTGGAGACATCGCGCTGGCCCTGGCCGGCGACGACCGCATCGCCTACCCGCACCTGTGGCCGCATGCGCGCCCCTGGCACCTGCGCCAGCCGCAGCCC
The DNA here is from genome assembly GCF_001422405.1 of Pseudorhodoferax sp. Leaf267. Taxonomy (GTDB): domain Bacteria; phylum Pseudomonadota; class Gammaproteobacteria; order Burkholderiales; family Burkholderiaceae_C; genus Pseudorhodoferax. The sequence goes on along the minus strand of NZ_LMMV01000012.1, from coordinate 810,092 downwards.
CTGCTGCGCGCCCTGCCCGCCGCGCAGGCCGCCGCCGTGGCGGCCCAACTGGCCCAGGCCCTGCGCGTGGCCCACGCCCAGGCCGCACTGCCCGCAGAAGAAGCCGCACAGCCCTTGCCGCAGCGCCCGGTGCGCGAGCTGCCCGCCGCCGCGCCCACGGTGTCGCCCCAGCCCACGCGCGGCCTGCACGCGCACGCCTGACACCTGAACCGAAAGACCACCACCATGACCACCCAACGCCTGGCCCCCCTGCCGCTGCTCGCGATGGTCGTGCTGGTGCTGTGCGCGCTGGCCGCCACGGCGGCCGTGCGGCTGACCGGCCTCGACATCCGCCAGCAGGCCGACGCCGCCCCGGTCGCGCAACGCGCGCTGCGCTTTGCCGACGGCGAGGACGGCAGCCTGCGCGTCATCGACGACCGCAGCGGCCAGGTGCTGGACACGGTGGAGGCCGGCACCGGCGGCTTCATCCGCAGCACCATGCGCGGCCTGGTGCGCGAGCGCAAGCGCCAGGGCATCGGCCCGGCGATGCCGTTCGAACTGATCGCGCGCGCCGACGGCCGCCTCACGCTGATCGACCCGGCCACCCAGCGCCGCATCGACCTCGAATCCTTCGGACCGGTGAACGCCGCCGTGTTCGCGCGTCTGCTGTAGACCCCAGGGAGCCCCCATGCAAGCCGAACTGCACACCCCCGACGACGCCGCCCGCCTGGCCAAGCAGGAGACGGTGCTCACGCCGCGCTTCTACACCACCGACTACGCCGCCATGAACCGGCTGGACGTGGGGCCGGTGCGCGCCGAATGGGACACCATGATGGCCGAGTACGAAGGCGACAACAACCACGACCACTTCCAGCGCGACGCAGCATTCGCGGCCGAGGTGACGGCCGCGTCGGCGAAGTGGTCGCCCCAACTGCGCCGCGACTTCCAGGAGTTCCTGGTCAGCTCGCTGACCAGCGAGTACAGCGGCTGCGTGCTGTACGCCGAGATCGCCAAGCATGTCGACAACCCCGACATCAAGCAGCTGATGCGCTACATGACGCGCGACGAATCGCGGCATGCCAACTTCCTGAACCAGTCGCTCAAGGACTTCGGCCTGGGCGTGGACCTGGTGAACTTGAAGCGCACCAAGGCCTACACCTTCTTCCGCCCGAAGTACATCTTCTACGCCACCTACCTCAGCGAGAAGATCGGCTACGCGCGCTACATCACCATCTTTCGCCAGCTGGAGCGGCACCCCGAGCACCGCTTCCACCCGATCTTTCGCTGGTTCGAACGCTGGTGCAACGACGAGTTTCGCCACGGCGAATCCTTCGCGCTGCTGATGCGTGCGCAACCCCACCTGCTGCAGGGCGCCAACCTGCTGTGGGTGCGCTTCTTCCTGCTGGCCGTGTACGCCACCATGTACGTGCGCGACCACACCCGCCCCTGGCTGGCCGAGGCGCTGGGCATGGACCCGACCACCTACGACTACAAGGTCTTCGACATCACGACCGAGATCAGCCGCCAAGTGTTCCCGATCAGCCTGGACACCGATCACCCGGCCTTCCGCGCGGGGCTGGAGCGGCTGCTGCACTGGTCGCGCCGCATCGACGCGGCCAAGGCGCGCGGCGGCGTGGTCGGCAAGCTGCAGCAGGGCTGGGCCGCGCTGGGTGCGGCCAGCAGCTTCGTGCGGCTGTACCTGCGCCCCGTGAAGCAGCACGCACTGCCGGCCGACATGCGCGTGGCGCCGAGCTGGTAGACACGCCGTGCGGCTGCTCGCCCCGCTGCTCTACACCCTCGTGGTCTGGTGGGCGAGCACGGGCGTGATCCTGTACCTGAACGGCCTGCCGCGCCGCTGGCACGGTGCGCTGATGGGCGCAGCCACCGTGCTGCTGGGCGTGGCCCTGTGCGGCGTGGCGGTGACGGCGGGCGACACGCGCGTGAGCGGCGCCTACCTGGCCTTCACCGCCACCATCGCCGTCTGGGGCTGGCAGGAACTGGGCTTCCTGCTCGGCTACGTGACCGGCCCGCGCCGCAGCCCCTGCCCATCGGGCTCGGCCGGCTGGCGCCGCGTGGGCCATGCCATCATGGCCATCTTGTGGCACGAACTGGCGCTGCTGGCACTCGGCGCGGCGATCCTGTGGCTGACCTGGGGCCAGCCCAACCAGGTCGCGCTGTGGACCTTCCTCGCGCTGTGGGTCATGCGCCTGTCGGCCAAGCTCAACGTGTTTTTGGGCGTGCGCAACCTCAACGAGCAGTTCCTGCCCGAGCACCTGCGCTACATGCACAGCTACTTCCGCCAGCGGCCCAGCAACGCGCTGTTCGCCAGTTCGGTGATCGCCGGCACGCTGGCCGCAGGCGCGGTGTGGCAGGCGGCGGTGCATCCCGTCGCCACGGCATTCGGGGCCACGGGCGCCTGCCTGGTCGCCACGCTGCTGAGCCTGGCGGTGCTGGAGCACTGGTTCATGGTGCTGCCGCTGCCGAGCGAGAAGCTGTGGGCGTGGGGGATGCGGTCGCGGGTGCAGCGCGAAGTGTGAGGTGGGGACGGATCCAGACTGGTGGCGGTCGATCACGGCATGGCAACGAGTGTCGCCGGCCTCTTCGTTGTTCTCTTCGTTGAAGCGGCGGATCAGCTCCTCGAACACCGTGCCCATGCCGTGGTTGTCCAGTGCGGGCAGACGCACGCGGCCGTCCTCGTCCAGTACAGGCTTGGGTGAGAGGTTGACGTCGGGCTTCAGGAAGTCGCTGATCAGGTGGCCCAGGATGTCGGCCTCGACCAGCGTCTGGATCTGGTCGCGGAACTTGAACTTGGTCAGAATCTCCTGCACGTTCGGCGAGAAGCCATCCAGGAAGGCGATGAAGCTGTCACGCAGGCGCTGGCCACTGCTGATGGACTGCAGGTCGGTCAGCGTGCTGGCGGCGGTGTTGTAGAACGCTTGCCCAGCGGCGCCGCGCAGCGCGCCATCCTGGTTGGCGACCTGAGCGGCATCCAGCTGCTTCTTCATTGCGAGCACGGCCTGCTTGGTCGTCTCGAGCAACGCATCCAGACGCCGCAGCACGATGAAGGGCAGGATCACGTCGCGGTATTTGCCGCGCACATAGACGTCGCGCAGCCGGTCATCGGCGATGTTCCAGATGAAGTCGGCGATCCACTTGAGTTGCGATTGGTCCATTTTCTTGTTTTACGGTGTTCTGGTGTCGCCGGTGGCCGCGCCGTTGGCGCGAAGGCGCGGTCTTTGCACATGCAGAGAGCCCGCTTCACGCGGGCTCAGGATCAACAGGGTTGCGTTGAAATCAACGGCCCTTGGGCTTGGCGCTGGGCCGCTGAGTCAGCGCCGAGGCCGCGACAGATTTCACCGCAGCCGGGGTCTTGGGATTGCTCAACAGCTTCGATGCCGTTGAAGCAACGCGAGCGGAGGTCTGCTCGTTGGTGGGCTTCTTACTTGCCATGACGGATACCTTTCAGTTTCGAGTGCGACGGAGAAGCAGGCATCCTGCATGACGCAGGGCGCCTGCTTGGGGCAGGTCAGGTGAACAGTTCCATCTGACCGGGGTGCGAACGCCAGTGCTGACAAACGTGCTCCCGGCGTCCGTACCGGAAGCGGACGTAAGCCCGCACAAAAACGTTCTTCCAGCGGGTGTAGGCCATGCCAACTCCTCGTAGAAGCGTTGAGGGGTTTTCACTCTGGCCCGTGCACTGCGAACTGGTAGGATCCGCCGTCTTCGCTAAGACGTGATTTGCCTGGGTGGTTTGGTAGACCCCTTTTCACCTCACCAAGGCCCTTGAGTGCGCTAACACTCAAGGGCTTTTTCTTTGTTGATCAAGCTGGTTGAGCAAGCTCCCGCAGTTGATCGCCGAACAGTGGGCGCACGTCCGCCTTGATGCTGCTGAGCAGCCGCCAGTTGCTTGCTTCAAAGCGAACGCGCCCCGCCACGATGGTGGGGTGAATGCGCAACTTGTCCGCCAAGGCCATCGCGGTCTCCATCGTCGGCTCTACGGTCAACCCTGAGGCAAGCCATTCGGCCTGCGGGATCAAGATGTCCCGCGCGCCTTCGTCTGCTTCACGTTCCTCAGCGCTCTGTTGATGGACCTTGTCTTCGAGGTTGTCGGCGATGAACCAACGATCCGGGCCCAGGTGTCTCTGGACGTGCACCAGTTCGTGCAGCAATGCGAACCAGAAGTTGTCGAGCCGGTCGTGCCGCAGGGTCAGCGCCACCACGGGAAGATCGCCATCGAACATGGCGGCACCGTCGAGGTAGGTTTTGCTGAAGTGATCTTCGAAGACGAGGGCAATGCCCATGTCGGCCAGAAACTCCTGCGCCAGCCGCGGCCCTTGCTCGAAACGCGACAGGCGAGCCAGTTCGCGCAGGCGTTCCTCGGTCAGGCTGCCCTTCACGTAGGCGGACTTGAGTTTGCGTTGACGCGCCTTCTTCAGCACCGCCACATGCCAGGTCAACAAGGCGTACTCGTCCATCAGGCGACTGCCGCTCTGGTGCATCGGGGCACGCAGCCGCGCCTGGTGGATCGGCTGCAGGTCGAAGCCGCGCATGAACCTGCGGATCAATTCTTCCGCCTTGTCCTTGGCTTCACGGAAGGTGCCGTGGAAGCCTTCGAAGTACCCGCGCGCGCACATCTCCTTGAGCGGGAACTTGGCCGTGTCGTAGGGGAGTGCTTCGTCCAGATCGATCGCATCATCGGTTTGCGCCAGCAGCACGTCAGCCGCGATGCCCAGGCCCTGGTGCAGTTTGCGGATCATTGCCAGGTTGAGCGGGCGTTTGCGCGCCAGCACCTCGGACACCTTGGGCAACGAGCCCATGTAAGGCACCAGGTCGACCTTCTTGAGCCCGAGCTGATCCATGCGAAACAGGATGGCTTCGATCGGATCGAGCACCACGGGCTCGACCTTGCTGCGCTCGTAGGACTCGATGACCAGCGCCAGCAATTCCAGTTCGGCTTCCTTGCCGGAGCCGGGCGCCACGTCATCGTCCATCAAAGCCGACAGACGAACGATCGCCGCATCGTAGTCACGCTGCGTCTTGATCACTTTCACCTGTTGCTTCATCTCCATTCCTTTCATGTTCCGCGCCTGATCTAGAACTTTTGTTTGTCGTACTCGGCATGCGTGCCAACCCACTCGATCAGGATCAAGCCGTTTTGGTACTTGGCCTTGATGACCAGCCGGTAGTTGTTGCCCTTGATGTTGAAGATGACCTTGTTGTCTGCCAGAAAGCTGGCGCTGGGATACCTGAGCTTGATGTCTTGCGGGCCTGCCCACCGCGCACGCTCTGCCTCAGAACGCCAAGCATCGAGCGGCCCCCGTGCATCAGCATGTCTGCGCTTGAAGTCGTCCAGCTTCAGTAGGCCGAGTAGTTGCATGGGAGGAGCGACTGTTTCCTGCAGTAGAGGAAGATGATACTTTCCCAATCGAGATACTGTCAATGACCATCAATCGCGGGAATAGTGCTTCAGGGCTGCCGCTGCCCCAGGCTGCTTCACGCCGACAGGGGCTGACTGCTGATCGCGCCGCGGCCGCACCCCGCACCGCCGCCGCGCAATCGCCCGCACGGCCACACACCCACAGGGCACGCTGCAGCCGCACCGGAGACCGCTTCCATGAAAAGCTGTTGCTGCTCATCGCATCCCACGCCCTCGTCAGCGCCATCGGCTTCGGCCTCGGCGTGCAACTGCTGCCCATCCTCACCGCGCCGGCTGCGCCCTTGACCGCCGACGTGCAGGCCGTCGCGCAGTCCGCGCGCTACGTGGGCCAGTTCCGCCGCGACCTGCAGGACAGCGATGCGCTGCATTGGGGCGAGGGCACGGTCTCCATCGGCCCGTTCGGCGTGCTGGTGCGCGGGACGCGCGCCGAGCCGGGTCTGCCAGCGGACCTCAGGCCCAGACGGCGGCCAAGGCCTGCTGCAGCGTCGTGGTCCCCCGGCGCGTCTCGTGCGTCCCTTCGAAGCGCGTGTGCCCGGTGTTGAATCCTTCGAACAGTTTCACGAACGCGGTGACGGTGGCGGCCGGAAAGCCCTGGCCGCGCATCGCCGCCGCCCACTCGGCCGGGTCGGCCTGCACGGCCTGCACCGGGCGGCCGTGCAGGGCACTCAGCACGCGCGCGGCGTCGTGGGGCGAACTGTCTTCGCCCCACAGTTCGACGATGTGCCGCTGCACCGTGCCTGGCGCTTGCAGCAGTGCGGCGGCGGTGGCCCCGACGTCCTGGGCGCTGACCATGGGCACAGCCCGCTCCAATGGCCGGAACATGGAGGGCAGCACGCCGCGCTGCCGGACGCTGTCGAAGGACCAGGCCCAGTTCTCCATGAAGTTGGCCGCACGCAGCAGCGTGACGCGCCCGGGGTACGCCGCGAGCCGTTGTTCCAGGTCGTGGGTGGTGAGGATGTTGCCCGTCCCGCGCGCGTGCTGGGCGCCGATGGAGGACAGGCCCACCACATGCGGCACGCGCGCCATGGCGGCGGCGGCGACCAGGCTGGTGTGCACGGCCCGGGCCTGGGCGTAGAGGTCGTCCGCGAAGTAGGCCGGCGGGTTCATCAGGTAGGCCGCCTGGGCGCCCTCGAAGGCGCGGGCCAGCGCGGACGTGTCCAGCAGATCGGCCACGCGGACCTCGGCCCCGCGGGCCCGCCAGGCCGAGGCCTCACCGTCGTCGCGGCGCACGAGCATGCGCACGGGGTGGCCCTGGGCCAGCAGGGTGTGGCACAGGGCTTGGCCGGTCTGGCCGAAGGCGCCGGTGATGGCGTACATGGATGACTCCCGGGTGATGGACGAAGCAGGTCGAAGAAGGAAAGTGGTCAGCGCAGCCGCAGCACGCGGGTGCGTCCGCCTTCCAGGGCCAGGTCGCGCAGTTCCGCGAAGTGCAGGGCCTGCGCCGCGCGCAGCGCCCGCGGATCGTCCGCCAGCTGCGTGTTGGAACAGACCAGGTGGCCCCGGGGCGCCAGCACCCGCGCGATGTCCTGCAGGAGGGCGGCGTCGGGCGCAAAGCCGTCGAAGAACACCAGATCGAAGGATGCGGGGGGCTGCTCGCGCAGCACGGCGTCGAAGCGCGCGTGCCGCACCTGCACCCGTGCATCCAGGCCACGCCGGGCGATGGCCTCGCGCGCCAGGCGCACATGCGCGTCGTCGCCATCGACCGTCACCACCTGCGCCTGGGGCGCCGCCGTGGCCAGCGTGCAGGCGGTGTAGCCCAGCGCGCAGCCCAGCTCCAGGATGCGCCGGGGCTGCAGGCCCTGCACGCAGCGCAGCAGGCCCGCGCCGTCTTCGAATGTGTAGGCACCGCAGCCGTGGGCTTGTCGGTGGCGGCGGGTGGCCTCCCGCAGATCGGCATGGGGGTCCGGGTCCAGGGGCAGGGGCGCTCGGGTGTGCGACGGCAGGGTCATGGCGCAGCGACGGGGCGGCCGTCGCACCAGGCCTGGGGGCGGGCGGATGCGGCGGCCGGCGCCCGGGGCATCGGCAGGCGGTGTTCCGCGGGCGTCACCGGGCCGTGCCGTCGGCGAAGAACGGTGCCAGGTGCGCCACCACCGCGTCCAGCGTGGTCGGGTCCTGGTAGAACTGGATCTGGTTGCGCTCGGGCAGCCAGACCTGGGCCTTGCGTTCGCTGCCGATCTGCTCGAACAGCCGGCGCGGGATCTCGGGCCCGCTGGCGGCGCGGTCGCTGTGCAGCATCAGGACCGGCTTGCGCAGGGCGCGCAAGGAGGGTGCGATGTCGTGGCCCCAGATGCCCGCTTCGCTCATCTGCGTGATGCGGTTTTCCCACAGGCCGGTGTGGCCGGCGAAGGGGCCCCGGTCGGCCCACCGGTAGTAGAAGTCGTGGATGGGCCGCGCCGTCAGCAGCGCGTTGGCGTCGCTCAGGCTGACGATGGGGATGTAGTCCGTGCGCCCCTCGCGCTCGAAGGCCAGGCGCGCATCGTGGGCGCGCGCGATGCGGGCGCGCACCGCCTCGGGGCTGCCCAGGTACAGCGCAGCGGTTTGCGGCGTGAGGTAGTGACCGGCCACCAGCGCGACCGATTGCAGCAAGGGCTCCTGCTGCGTGGCGTCGGCGGCCCAGTTCACGCCCTGGCACACGCCCAGCGCATGGATGCGCGCGGCATCCACCTCGGGCCGCTGCGCGAGGTAGGCTGCCGCCGCCCGCAGATCGGCCACCTTGGCGGGGCCGCTTTCGTGGCGCCGCGGCTCGCCCTGCGACTCGCCGTGGTGGCGCGGGTCGAACACCAGGGCCACCAGGCCCTGCTGCGCCAGGCGGCTGGCGTACTGCATCGGGGCCTGCTCCTTCACGTAGGCCACCGGCCCGATGACGACCACGGCCGCCGCGCGCGCTGCCGGCTGCGCAGGCCGCCGGGGCAGGAACAGGTTGCCTACGACCTCGCTGCCCTGCACCACGAAGCGCACGCGCTCGACCAGGTAGGCGCCGGCATCGATGCGCTGGGCGGCGTCCCAGGCCTGGGTGCGAAAGCCGCTGGACGGGCCCGCGCCCAGGTGGGCGGGTACGGCCGGCACCGTGGCCGCAGCGGGTGCGGTGCTGGTGCCGGTGGGGGTGGGGGTGGCGGCACTGGCCGTGCCGGCGCCGCTGCACAGCAGGGCGGCGCACAGGGCAGCGAGCGGCCTCAGCGTGCGCAATGCAGGCCGGCGCGGCGGGCGCTGGCGCGGGGTGGTCGGTGATGGGGGTCGAGGCATGGGGTGGGTCCGATGGGGTGAGGCCGGCGATCTTCTGCGCTGCGCCACGCCCGGCACAAGGCCGCGCCGGTCATGCCGGACATGCGCCAGGTGGATGCTGCCGCACCGGCCGGGTTTGGTGCATGCTCGCGGGTCGACATCCGCGCCCCGGCACCCGACGCCCCCATGACACCCACAGATGCCGCCGCCGTTCTGGCGGCCTTGGACCTGCGCCAGCTGCGCTTCCTGCTGGCCCTGCTTCGCTCCGCCAGCATCACGCAGGCCGGTGCGGCGGCCGGGTTGAGCCAGCCGGCGGCCTCGCGCACGATGGCGCGGCTGCGCAAGATCCTGGGCGACGCGCTGCTGGTCCGCACCCGTGCCGGCTTCGTGCTCACGCCGCGCGCCCAGGCGCTGCACGACCCCCTGGACCGCGCCCTGGCCGCCCTGCACGAGGCCCTGCTGCCCAGCCCCTTCGTGCCGGCGCACAGCACCCGCGTGTTCCGCCTAGCGAGCACGGACTACGGCGTGTCGGTCCTGGCCGAGCGCTGCCTGTCGCTGCTGGCCCACGAGGCGCCGCACATCGGCCTGAGCGTGGACCCCTGGTCCTCCAACACCTTGCGGCAGCTGGAGCACGGTGCGCTGGATGTGGCCCTCTTTGCCGACGATGCGCTGCCCGGCGCCTTCCACTTCCGCACCCTGTTCCGCGAGCACTACGCGCTCCTGGGGCCGGCGCAGCATGCGGTCTGGGCGCGGCTGCCGCCCGGGCCGGTGGACCTGGACGGACTGCGCCTGGCTCGCGCCCATGCCCACGTGGCGGTGCGCCACCCGCAAGGCAACGGCCATGCCACCGACGACCCCTACCAGCGCGTGGGCTTGCCGGGGCCCCGCATGCGGCTGGAACTGCCCTACTTCAGCTTTGGCGCGCAGGCCATCGCGCAGGCCGGCTTGCTGGCGCTGTGGCCGCAGCGCATGGTGCGCAGCTGGGCGGCGGATCCGGCCCTGGTGGTGCGGCCCGTGGCCGTGCCCGAGTTGGCCTTCGACTACCGGCTCATCTGGCACGACCGCAGCCACCGCGACGCCGCCGGTGGATGGCTGCGGGGGATGCTGGCGCAGGCCCTGGCGTGAGAGTGTGTCGACGACATCGCTGGAACCCAGCGACAGGCTGGCGCGTACGCCGTGCCCTGCTTGCCGCTAGCCGTGTGCGCCATGACGTCATGAGCCACCACACGCGGCCCAGGCCGGCCGAGGTGCTGGTAGGGCGTGCCGATGGCAGCAAGCATGGTGCTGCCGCTGCCAAGCGCAAACGCTGAAGGTGGGGCTTGCGCTCGCGGACGCGGCGTGGCGCGCGAGGCCGCAACGCGCAATGCTTGGCGCGACGGTTGTCACCGTTCGCGGACCGCATTGGTGGCATCGCAGTCGGGACGGGCGCCCACAAGAAAAAAGCACCTGGCGACTTCTCGCCAGGTGCTTCGTTCTGTTTTGGTGGGCCCTGAGTGACTCGAACACTCGACCTACGGATTAAGAGTCCGCTGCTCTACCAACTGAGCTAAGAGCCCCAATTCACTTTGCCTGTTGTTCTTCTTGTTTGTATTCTTTGCTTCTACAGCGCTTGTGGCGCTGTTCAGTGCTCGGAAGCCCGCGACTATAACCCATTTTTTACAGCTACTGCAAATGCAGCGCACAAATTGCCCCCTAAGATGGCGCCGCGGCCAGCCGAGCAAGCGACAAAGGAAACTGGCCGGGAGGAAAGAACACATGGGCGAGCCCACCCAATGGCGCATCTGCACGGTCGGCCATGCCGCGCTGGATCACTGCTTTTCGATCGAGGCATTCCCCGCCCTACCCACGAAGACACCGGCACGCGCCTACCGCGCCATCTCGGGCGGCATGGCCGCGAATGCCTCGATCGCGGCAGCCCGGCTGGGCGCGGCGGTGCGCATGCATGGCGCCGTGGGCGATGACGATGCCGGCGATTTCCTGGTGCAGCGGCTGCAAGCCGGTGGCGTGAACTGCGAGCAGCTGCAACGCGTGGTGGGCGCGGCTTCGTCGGTGTCGGCCGTCATCATCGACGCGCACGGCGAGCGCCAGATCTACAACCACCGCGGCGACGCGCTGCAACGCGCTGCGGCGCTGGACGTCGCGGTGCTGCACGGTTGCCAGGTGCTGATGGCCGATCCGCGCTGGATGCCGGGTGCGCAGGCGGCCTTGCGCTGGGCACGTGCGGCCGGCGTGCCGTCTCTGCTCGATGGCGACCTCTCGCCGCAGCAGGACCTGCGGGCGCTGGCCGCACTGGCCGACTGGGCGGTGTTCTCCGAATCGGGGCTGGCGTCGTTCGCCGGCCATGGCACCGTGGCCGATGGCCTGGGCGAGGCACTGCAGGCCGGCGCCCATCTGGCCGCCGTCACGCTCGGCGCCCATGGCGTACGCTGGCAGCGCCCGGGCGGGCCCGTGCGCAGCATGCCCGCTTTCGCCGTACGCGCCGTGGACACCAACGGTGCCGGCGACGTGTTCCACGCCGCGCTGGCCATGGCGCTGGTGCGCGCAATGCCCGACGAGCAGGCCATGCGTTTTGCCAGCGCCGCCGCGGCACTCAAGTGCCAGCGTGCCGGCGGCGTGGCCGAGGGCCCGGACTGCGCGCAGGTCGAACGCTTCCTCGCAGCCCAGCCCCATTGAGGGCTACATCAGCAGGTGTTCGCCTGCGTTGTCGCCGCCCAGGATCACGTAGTTCACCTTGCGGATGTCCATCAGCTTCTTGCCACCGGCGTAGCTGATAGAGCTCTGCACGTCCTGCTCCATTTCGATGAGCGTGTCGGCCAGCTTGCCCTTGATCGGCTCCAGGATGCGCTTGCCCTCGACGTGGCGGTACTCGCCCTTGTTGAAGTCGCTGGCGGAACCGTAGTACTCCTTGAACAGCTTGCCGTCGACCTCGACAGTCTGCCCGGGCGACTCTTCATGGCCCGCGAACAGCGAACCGATCATGACCATGGACGCGCCGAAGCGGATGCTCTTGGCGATGTCGCCATGGTCGCGGATGCCGCCGTCGGCAATGATGGGCTTGGTGGCCACACGCGCACACCACTTGAGCGCCGACAGCTGCCAGCCGCCTGTGCCGAACCCGGTCTTGAGCTTGGTGATGCAGACCTTGCCCGGCCCGATGCCGACCTTGGTCGCGTCCGCGCCCCAGTTCTCCAGGTCGATGATGGCTTCGGGCGTGCCCACGTTGCCCGCGATCACGAAGGACGCAGGCAGCTTGTCCTTGAGGTAGGCGATCATGTTCTTCACGCTGTCGGCATGGCCATGGGCGATGTCGATGGTGATGTACTCGGGCACGAGCCCCAGCTTGGCCAGCTGGTCCACGGTGTCGTAGTCCGGCTGCTTCACGCCCAGCGAGATTGAGGCGAAGACGTTGTGCTCGCGCATGCGGCGCACGAAGGCCACGTTGTCCAGGTCGAAGCGGTGCATCACGTAGAAGTAGCCGTGCTGCGCCATCCACAAACAGGTGGCCTCGTCGACCACGGTCTTCATGTTGGCGGGCACCACCGGGATGCGGAAGCTGCGGCCGCCCAGCGTCACGCTGGCGTCGCATTCGGAGCGGCTTTCCACGCGGCACTTGCGCGGCAGCAGCAGGACATTGTCGTAGTCGAAGATTTCCATGGCATCCAGCTTTCATCAATGGTTGAACAACGATTGAGCGCTTGGAATGACCCCGGCCGTGGCCCCGTGCGGGCCACAAAAAACCGGGCTTCAATTGCTTGGGCCCGGTGATTGATTCTAGCGAGCCGATGAAGCCCATACCCCGCGCCCTAGAATCCCGCCGCAATGGCCAGGCCCTACAAGATTCCGCAATCGGTGCTGGTGGTGATCCACACGGCGGCACGCGATGTGCTGTTGATCCGGCGCGTGGACGGCGATGCCCATTGGCAGTCGGTCACCGGCAGTAAAGACACGCTCGAAGAAGACTTGCGCACCACGGCCGCGCGCGAGGTGCTCGAAGAGACCGGCATCGCCTGCGGCCCCGGCTCGCCGCTGGCCGCGCAGCTGGTCGACTGGCAGCTGCAGAACGTCTACGAGATCTACCCGCAGTGGCAGCACCGCTACGGCCCCGGCGTGCTGCACAACACCGAGCACGTGTTCGGCCTCACGGTGCCCGCCGGCACTCCCGTTCAGCTGAGTCCCCGCGAGCACACGGCCTTTCAGTGGCTGCCTTGGCGCGCGGCGGCAGATGCCTGCTTCTCGCCCTCGAACGCCGAGGCCATCTTGATGCTGCCGCGCTTCCTGGAGCGTTGATGGCGCACGCCACGGCGAGGCTGCAGGGCGGCCACCGCATCGAACTGCTGGAAGGCTCGCACGCGTTCTTCCCCGCGCTGATCGCGGCCATGGACGCTGCGCGGCGCGAGATCCACTTCGAGACGTACATCTTCGACTTCACCGGCAGCAGCACCGCGGTGGCCGAGGCGCTGGTCCGTGCGGCCGAGCGCGGCGTGCGCACCTGCGTGGCTGTCGACGGCCTGGGCACCGGCCGCGCTCCGCCGTCGTGGGCGAAGCGCTTCGCCGAGGCTGGCGTGACGTGGCGCATCTACTCTCCCGTCAACGCGCTGGTGCTGCTGCTGCCCACGCGCTGGCGCCGTTTGCACCGCAAGCTCTGTGTGGTCGACGGGCACACGGCGTTCTGCGGTGGCATCAACGTGCTGGACGACTACCACGACCCGAGCTGGGGCGCGCTGCAAGCCCCGCGGCTTGATTTCGCCGTGCGCGTGACCGGCCCGCTCGTGGCCGACGCCCACCGCACCGTGGGCCAGCTGTGGCGCCGCCTGCAGGCCGTGCACGACCTGCGCAGGCATGACCTGCCGAGCGCCATGCGCGACCTGATCGATGATGCCGAAGGACAGGCTGCGACCGGCACCCACAACGCTTCGCGCCCGCCGCTGACGCGCGCCACACTGCTGCTGCGCGACAACCTGCGTCACCGCAAGCGCATCGAGCAGGCCTACCTCAAGGCCATCGGCGCGGCGCGGCACGAAATCGTGATCGCCAACGCCTACTTCATCCCCGGCCGCAAATTGCGCAACGCCCTGGTGCAAGCCGCCCGGCGTGGCGTGCGCGTGCGGCTGCTGCTGCAGGGCCGCTACGAGTACTTCTTGCAGTACCACGCTTCGCGCCCGGTCTACGGCATGCTGCTGGACGCGGGCGTGGAGATCCACGAATACGCGCCCAGCTTCCTGCACGCCAAGGTGGCTGTGGTCGACGGACACTGGGCCACGGTGGGCTCCTCCAACCTCGACCCTCTGAGCCTGCTGCTGGCACGCGAGGCCAATGTCGTCATCGAAGACGCCCCCTTCGCGCAGCAGTTGGCGCAGCGCCTGGACCTGGCGATGCGCGACGGCGGCCAGCGCATGGAGATGGCCCGCTACGACGAGCGCCCGCTGCTGCAGCGCTGCAAGGAACGGCTGGCCATGGCCGTCATGCGCCTGGGCCTGTTTGTCACGGGCAACCGCTACTGACGATGGCCCGCGACAACGACCTCATCGTGCAGCGCGCCGAGGGCCTGTACTGCCCGCCCGGCGACTTCTACATCGACCCCTGGCGCCCCGTGGCGCGTGCCGTGATCACGCACGCGCACGCCGACCACGCACGCATGGGCCACAGCCACTACCTGGCGGCCGCGCCCGGTGAAGGCGTGCTGCGCCAGCGCCTGGGCGAGATCGAATTGCAGACCCTGGCTTACGGGGAGCGCATCACGCACCAGGGCGTGGAGATCTCGCTGCACCCGGCCGGCCATGTGCTGGGCTCGGCCCAGGTGCGACTGTCGCATGGCGGCCAGGTCTGGGTGGCCAGCGGCGACTACAAGGTAGCGCCGGATGCGACCTGCGCGCCCTTCGAGCCGCAGCGCTGCGACGTGTTCATCACCGAGTCGACCTTCGGCCTGCCGCTGTACCGCTGGCGCGAGGATGCCGAAATCTTTGCCGGCATCGACGCCTGGTGGTCGGCCAATGCCGAAGCCGGGCGGCCGAGCCTGCTGTGCTGCTACAGCTTTGGCAAGGCGCAGCGCATCCTGTCGGGCGTGGACGCGGCCATCGGCCCCATCGTCGTGCACGGCGCGGTGCAGCCTTTGAACGAGGCCTACCGCGCGGCCGGCGTCAACCTGCCGCCCACCCTGCTGGCCACCGACGTGGCGGACCGCAGCGTTTTCAAGCGGGCACTGGTGCTGTGCCCGCCTGCCGCTGCCGCCGGCATCTGGGCACGGCGTTTCGGTGCCGACACCAGCACGGCGTTTGCCAGCGGCTGGATGCAGCTGCGCGGCACGCGCCGGCGCGGCGGCTACGACCGCGGCTTCGTGCTCAGCGACCATGCGGACTGGCCCGGTCTGATGCGCGCCATTGGCGCCACCGGCGCGCAGCGCGTGATCGTCACGCACGGCAGCATCCCGGTCATGGTGCGGCATCTCACGGAGCAGGGGCTGGCCGCCGAGGCTTTCCACACCGAGTACGGCGACGACGCACTGGACGCCGAGACCCCGGCCGAGGCCGCGCCCGCATGAAGCCGTTCGCGCGGCTGTTCACCGAGCTGGACAGCACCACCTCGACCACGGCCAAGGTGCAGGCGCTGCAGCGTTACTTCGACAGCGCGCCGGCTGAAGACGCGGCCTGGGCGGTGTACTTCCTGGCCGGCGGCAAGCCACGCCAGGTGGTGCGCACATCCACGCTGCGCGCGCTGGCCTGTGAGATGGCCGGCATCGCCGACTGGCTGTTCGACGAGTGCTACCACGCCGCTGGCGACTTGGCCGAAACCATTGCCTACGTGCTGCCGCTCCCCGAGCCCGGCAGCGCCAGCGACCTGGGCCTGGCCTTCTGGATCGAGCAGCGCCTGCTGCCGCTGCGCGGCCTGCCCGAGCCCGAGGTGGCCCAGCGCGTGCGCGGCTACTGGAACGAGCTGGACCCGCAGGGCCGCTTCCTGCTGACCAAGCTGGTGGGTGGCGGCTTTCGCGTGGGCGTCAGCAAGCTGCTGGTGCAGCGTGCGCTGGCCGCCCATGCCGGCGTGGACGCCAAGCGCGTGGCGCAGCGCATGATGGGCTACACCGACGCGAAGACCATGCCCAGCGTCACGCGCTACCTGGCCTTGACGCAGCAGACGGACGACAGCCAGCCCGACGCGGCGGCCGACCCCGGCCAGCCCTACCCCTTCTTCCTCGCGCATCAGCTCGACGCGCCGCTCGCGCAGTTCGACGAGCGCCTGGGGCCGCCCACCGGCTGGCAGGTGGAATGGAAGTACGACGGCATCCGCGGCCAGATCGTCAAGCGCGCGGCCCAGGTCTGGGTGTGGTCGCGTGGCGAGGAGCTGGTCACCGACCGCTTTCCCGAGATCGTGGCCGCCGCGGCCGCCCTGCCCGACGGCACGGTGCTGGACGGCGAGATCCTGGTCTGGCTGGAGGGCGCTCCGCAGCCCGCGCCCTTCGCGTTGCTGCAGCAGCGCATCGGCCGCAAGAACATCACGCGCAAGGTGCTCGCCGATGCGCCGGTGGTATTCGCGGCCTACGACCTGCTGGAGTTCGCGGGCCAGGACCTGCGCGCCTTGCCGCAGGCCGAGCGCCGCGCGCGGCTGGAGCCCGTGGTCGCCGCGCACGCCGCGCTGCGCCTGTCGCCCCTTGTCGTGGCCGACGACTGGCAAGGCCTGGCCGCGCTGCGTGCCGAGTCGCGCGTGCGCAGTGTCGAAGGCCTGATGCTCAAGCGCCGCGACGCCGCCTACGGCACCGGCCGCACCAAGCAGGACGGCCTGTGGTGGAAGTGGAAGATCGACCCGATGACGGTGGACGCCGTGCTGATCTACGCCCAGGCCGGCCATGGCCGCCGCGCCTCGGTCTACACCGACTACACCTTCGCCGTCTGGAACCGCACGCCGGCCGATGCGGCCGAGGCCCAGGCGGTGCTCGACGCGATCGCACGCAAGCAGCCAGCGCAGCCCGGCGCGCTGCAGCTGGTGGCCTTCGCCAAGGCTTACTCCGGCCTCACGGACGAGGAGTTCCGCCGCGTCGACGCCATCATCCGCAGGACCACGCTGGAGAAATTCGGCCCGGTGCGCAGCGTCAAGCCCTCGCTGGTGTTCGAGCTGGGCTTCGAGGGCATCAACCGAAGCCCGCGCCACAAGAGCGGCATCGCCGTGCGCTTCCCGCGCATGCTGCGCATCAGGGGCGACAAGCCGCTGCACGAGGCCGGCACCATGCAGGACCTCGAAGGCCTGCTGGCCTTGGCCGCCGTCACGCCGCAGGGCCTCGGTTAATATGCCGCGATGCTCATGCACCCCCCTGGCGCAGCAGCGCTGTCCACCACTCAGGCCGATGACGAAGGCACGCCGGTCTCCGTGAAGATCCGCGAGCGTCTGGTCGCGGCCCGCAAGCGCTTCAACGCCAACGACAACATCGCCGAGTTCATCGAACCCGGCGAACTCGAGAAGCTGCTGGACGAGGTCACGCAGAAGATGGAGGGCGTGCTCTCCAGCATGGTCATTGACACCGAGCGCGACCACAACACCGACAACACCGCGCGCCGCGTGGCCAAGATGTATGTCAACGAGGTGTTCCGCGGCCGCTATGTGAAGCCGCCCAGCATCACCGAGTTTCCCAACGCCGAGCACCTGAACGAGCTCATGATCGTGGGGCCGATCACGGTGCGCAGCGCCTGCTCGCACCACTTCTGCCCGGTGATCGGCAAGGTCTGGATCGGCGTGATGCCCAACGAGCACACCAACGTGATCGGCCTGTCCAAGTACGCGCGGCTGGCCGAGTGGATCATGGGCCGCCCGCAGATCCAGGAGGAGGCCGTGGTGCAACTGGCCGACCTCATCATGGACAAGACCCAGCCCGACGGTTTGGCCATCGTGATGGAGGCCAGCCACTACTGCATGGCCTGGCGCGGCGTGAAGGACATGGACAGCAAGATGATCAACTCGGTCATGCGCGGCGTGTTCCTGAAGGACCCGAACCTGCGGCGCGAATTCCTGTCCCTGATCCCTCGAAAGAACTGACATGCTCGTTCGCCTGCTCTACGCCAGCCGTGCCGTCGACACCGGCACGGGCGCCATCGAGAACATCCTCACGCAGGCCCGCGGCCACAACCCGGGCTGTGGCATCACCGGCATTCTTTGTTATGGCGGCGGCATCTTTCTGCAGGCCATCGAGGGAGGGCGCATGGCGGTGAGCGACCTGTTCGGCCACATCCAGAAGGACCCGCGCCACAAGGACGTCGCCTTGCTGCATTTCGAGGAGATCAGCGAGCGCCGCTTCGGCGGCTGGACCATGGGGCAGGTCAACCTGAACAAGCTCAACCACTCCATCTTGCTGAAGTACTCCGAGAAGGCCGAGCTCGACCCCTATGCGGTGTCGGGTCAGGTATCGATGGCGTTGCTGGAGGAACTGATGGCCACGGCATCGATCATCGGCCGGGTCTGAGGCAGCAGGCCTGCGTGGTTGCCAAGGCTTGCACTTCACACGCTGCAAGGTCGTTGTATGCAACACCCAGCTATGGATGTAGGCGTACTCCTACGTTGACGAACCTACCCCGCTGGCACAATCGCCCGAGGGAAATGCTTATAGTTCTTGACGGTCTTCCGAGAGTCAACGGCCCGGCGCAAGTCCGCGCCAAGCTCCCGGCGGCGTATGCCAGAAAATGAAATGCTGTGGCGCTGAGAACCTACATCGTCGAAGACAACCCCACCATTCGCGAGAACCTCATTGCGACGCTTGAGGAATTGGCAAGCATCGACCCGGTCGGCAGTGCCGAGACGGAGAACGAGGGCAAGGTGTGGTTGACCGAAAACGCCGAACACTGGGATCTGGCCATCATCGATCTGTTCCTCAAGCAAGGCAGTGGCCTGGGCATCCTGCATGCCTGCAAGAGCCGCGCACCGCGCCAGAAGGTCGTTGTCCTCAGCAACTACGCAACGCCTGACATTCGCAAACGCTGCGCGCAACTCGGCGTAGACGCGGTATTCGACAAGTCCAATGAAATCGATGCCCTGATCGACTTCTGCGTCGAACACGCGTCCAACAGCTGAACACCGCTTTTCGCGTGCCGCGTCTCGCACGTCCCCGCTGGTGGTCGATCCCCAAGATGGCGATCAGCCTGCCGCTGGCCTTGTTGGCAGCGAGCATCCTGATCGCGATCAACGAGACGGGCTACAACCGCTCGGTCGCCGCGCTGAACAGCATGGCCCAGGTGCAGGAGACCCGCGGCGCCGTCAACCGCCTGCTCCAGCACATGCTCGACGCGGAGACCGGCCAGCGTGGCTACCTGCTGACCGGCGAGGTCAGCTACCTGGAGCCCTACCAGAACGCCACCGCCGTCATCAATCAGAACCTGGACCTGCTGCGCACGCTCTACCTCACGCAGCCCGAGGAACTGAAGGTCTTCGCCGAGCTGTCGCGCAATGTGCAGCGCAAGCTGGCCGAGATGGACGTGAGCGTGCGCCTGCGCAAGCAGGGCAACGAAGACGCGTGGAAATTCGTGCTGACCACCGACGTCGGTAAGGAGCACATGGAGGCGATCCGCGTGCAGTCCCAACTGCTGTTGGAGACCACCGTCCAGCGCCAGGCTGCGGGTGAGGCGCAGATCACGCGCGCATTGGTGCTCTCGCGCATCGGCATCGCCATCGTCGCGCTCGTGGGCCTGCTGGCCTTCTATATGTATTTGCGCCAGACCACCGCGCTGCAGGTGGTGGACCAGCGTGTGCAGGAAGACCTGCAACGTGAGCGCGACCTGCTCGGTCGCCAGGTCAAGGAACGCACCGCGAGCCTGGCTGAACTGGCCACGCACTTGCAACAGGTGCGCGAGCAGGAGCGCGGCCATCTGGCCCGCGAGCTGCACGACGAGCTGGGCGCGCTGCTGACGGCCGCCAAACTCGACGTAGCGCGTCTGAAGTCGCGCCTGGGCGCAGACGCACCCGATGCGCAGCAACGCATCCAGCACCTGACCGACACACTGAACAGCGGCATCGCGCTCAAG
Organism: Pseudorhodoferax sp. Leaf267; assembly: GCF_001422405.1. Lineage (GTDB taxonomy): Bacteria > Pseudomonadota > Gammaproteobacteria > Burkholderiales > Burkholderiaceae_C > Pseudorhodoferax. Next base: position 790,460 of record NZ_LMMV01000012.1, on the reverse strand, counting down.
CGCCGCATCATCGAAGACCTGCGGCCCTCTTCGCTGACCAACCTGGGGCTGGTCACGTCGCTGGAGATCCTGGCGCGCGAGTTCGGCGAGCGCTCGGGCCTGGCCCTGGCCACCAGCCTGGAGCCCGTGGAGCTGGACGAAGCCTCGCAGCTCACGGTCTACCGGCTGGTGCAGGAGTCGCTGACGAACATCGGCAAGTACGCCCATGCGACCCAGGTCAACGTCAGCCTGCAGAACTACGGCAGCCACGTGACGGTCGAGGTGCAGGACGACGGCAAGGGCTTCGACACGCAGCACATTGCCGGCGCCAGCCATGGCCTGGCCGGCATGCGCCACCGGGTCGAGGCGGCGGGGGGGCGGCTCACGATCACGTCCGCGCCCAACGAGGGCGCACGCATCTCGGCCATGCTGCCGGCAGTTCCCCCGGTGCCGCATCCCACGCCGTAATCGACCGCATGTGCGGCAGAGGTCGGCAGCCTCCTACGCACCGAGCGCACTGCTGCTGACGGTGCGACCCGCCGCAAGCCGATCGGCTTGCGACACCACTCTCCGTAAGCTACGTGCAGACCAATTCGATGGTCCACCCTCCCACAGGGCCACGCCACAAGGAGCTTGTCATGTTGCACTACTCGGTCGTCTTTCTCGTCATCGCGCTGATCGCCGCGGTGTTCGGCTTCGGCGGCATCGCCGCTGGCGCCGTGGAGATCGCCAAGATTCTGTTTTTCATCTTCGCCATCATGGCCATCGTCGGGTTCGTGATGAGCCTGGTACGAAAAAACTAGTTGCGCATCGACGGTGCCTGATGGCGCCAGCGCAGATGTCTTCCCCATCATTCCCAGCACCAAGAAAGGCCACACCATGAACGCCCCCCTGAACACGAGCAAGCTTGCCCGCGAAGCCAGCGACGCGAGCCGCCAGCTGTCGGACAAGGTCATGCAATCGGCGCACGAGGCCGTGGAGACGACGCGCGACTATGCCAACCATGCACTCAACCAGGCCGACAGCAAGCTGCGCCACGTGCGCGGCATGGTCGACCCGGCCATAGAGGAATTCGCCTCCAGCGCACAGCGCCTGGCCCGGCGCGGCATCGACATCGCGGCTGACACCAGCGCGCGCGCGCAGCAGTCCTTGAATCGCTACGCTGCCGTCACCGAACGCTACGTCGCCGACCAACCGGTCAAGGCCGTATTGATCGCCGCCGCCGCCGGTGCCGTGATCGCGGCATTGCTGCTGTCGGCACGCAAGCGCCGCGAACGCGACCAGTATTGAGCGCAGGCGAAGCCGTTCAGGACCGCCCATGCTGCATCCGATCTATTCGACCGTCATCAGCCGGCCCGATCTCGTGGCGGACCATTTGTCTGCCTACGCCGCGCTCGCGGCAGAGGAAGCCGCCTCCAGCGGCAATGACCTCAAGGTGCGGGCCATCGGCCTGGCTCTCACTGGTGTGCTGGCCTTGTTGTTCGTCGTGTTTGCAGGTGTTGCGCTCATGCTCGGCGCCGTGCACGGCCAATTCCACTGGGCGCTGGCCGCCGTCCCGGGCGGCACGCTGCTGCTGGCCTTGATCACCATGTTCGGTACGCGCCGGCCACCACCTGGGCAGCGTTTTGCCGAGCTGCGCCGCCAGATGGCTGCGGACATCGGCCTGCTGCGCGCAGCTGGAGAACGCCATGCACGTTGACATGTCCAACCTGTCAGCCAAGGAGCGTCTGGAAAGCACGCGTCGCGCGATCGCCGGGGAGTTGGCCCGCAAGCGCGGCGGGAGCATCCAGACCGAGGAAGAAGAGTTCTTCGCCGCACCGCCAAGCCCTGATGCTGGCATCTTCAGTTCGGCACGTCGCGCGGCGCGCGCCTGGTGGCATGCGCACCCCGTGCACAAGGCGGTGGACCTGGCGCAACCGCTGCTAGAGGACTATGCGCAGCACCGCCCCCTGCAACTCGTCGGCCTCGCCGCGGGCACCGGTGCGGCGCTCACGCTGCTCAAATCCTGGCGTGTGCTGTCGCTCACCGGCGTCGCACTGGCCCTGGTGAAGACGTCGGATATCAAGTCGACAGCACGCTACTTCATGGGCCGGCAGGGCGTGCCTGAGACGACAGCTGCCTTGCCGCCCGAAGCCTGATCGCTCCACCACCCACATGAAGACCCAACAAATGAACAAGACCCCCCCTTCGGACACTCTGGAACTGGACCAGCAGCGCATCGACGCTGCCGGCCGCAGTCTCGAAGACGGCGCCGTGACGCCCAGCTATGGCCCGCACCGCGACGCCATCGTGAAGCTGCTCAACGACGCGCTGGCCACCGAACTGGTCTGCGTACTGCGCTACAAGCGCCACCATTTCACGGCGGACGGCATCAGCGCGTCGCAGATCAAGGAAGAGTTCCTGGTCCACGCGAACCAGGAAGCGGCGCATGCCGACAAACTGGCCGAGCGCATCGTGCAATTGGGTGGAGAGCCCAATTTCGCGCCCGACTCGCTGTTGGCACGCAGCCATGCACAGTACGACGAATCCAAGGACATCCAGGCCATGGTGCGCTCCAACCTGGTGGCCGAACGCATCGCCGTCGAGGCCTATCACCAGATGATCCAGCTCATCGGCGACAAGGACACGACGACACGACGCATCCTCGAATCCATCCTCGCGGAGGAGGAAGAGCATGCGGACGAGCTGAAGGACTGGTTGCACCAGTAAGTCGCTCGCCCATGCCAAGGAGATCGACGGGCCTCGTGCAACCCGGCGGTCTCTCCAATACACCGCACTACAACAATCCAATACCTCAGGAGCCCTCCCCATGCGCTACATCCGCCCCATTGCATTCGCCCTCGCTGCCGCCTTGAACGTGGCCGTCATCACCGGTTGCGCCGTCGCGCGTGACCAGCAAAGCGTCGGCGCCTATGTCGACGACGCCGCCATCACCACGGCCGTGAAGGCCAAGTTCGTGGAAGACAAGACGGTGGACGCTGGCGCCATCAACGTGCAGACGTTGAATGGCACCGTGAACCTCTCCGGCTTTGCCAAGTCCACCGCCGAACGCAGCAAGGCAGAGGCCATCGCCAAGACCGTCAAGGGCGTGCGCGACGTGCGCAACACGCTGGCTGTCCGCTAAGGCCGCGGCCCTCGTGGCCACTCCATGAGGCAGGCCTCGCACCAAGGTGCGGGCCTGCCTTTTTGCGTTGTTGTTGTGGGCGATGCACCATGCAGATCTTCAGTTGCGACCAATGCGGCCATCCGGTCTTCTTCGAGAACGTGCAGTGCCTGCACTGCGGCAGCTCATTGGCTTTCGTGCCCGAACGCGTGGCGGTGACGGCCATCGAGCCCGTACCACCGGGCGAGGCACAGGCGCTGGCGGAGGGCGGCGGCTCGGGTGATCCGCCTCCTGCGCTGTGGCAGGCACGGGGCACGCCAACTGATGGGCAAGCCCAGCGCTACCGCATGTGCCAGACGCACGCGCTGCACCAAGCCTGCAATTTCACCGTGTCGGCCGACGACCCCAACCCGCTGTGCATTTCCTGCCGGCAGACCAGCATCCTGCCCGACCTGTCGATCGCCGCGAACCGGCCGCGCTGGATCCGCATCGAGACCGCCAAGCGCCGCCTGCTCTACACGTTGTTGCGCCTGGGCCTGGCCGATGCGCATGGCAGCGAGGGGCCTGTTTACCAGTTTTTGGCAGACTTGCCCGGCGAGCCGCCGGTCATGACCGGGCATGCGAACGGCATCATCACGCTCAACGTGGCGGAGGCCGACGACGATGAGCGCATGCGGCGGCGCGTGCAGCTGTTCGAGCCCTACCGCACGCTGCTGGGCCATCTGCGCCATGAGTCGGGCCACTATTACTGGGACCATCTGGTCCGCGACGAGCCGCAGCGCTTGGCGGCCTTCCGCCAGCTGTTCGGCGACGAGACCGTGGATTACATGCAGTCGCTGCAGGCCCATTACGCGGCCGGCGACCAGCGGGCCGACTGGAAGCCGAACTTCGTGAGCGCCTACGCCGCTGCACATCCCTGGGAGGACTGGGCGGAGACCTGGGCGCACTACCTACACATGGTGGATCTGCTGGAGACGGCAGCCTCCTATCGCACGCGCATCGTGCTGCCGAGTGCCGACGGCGCCCAGCCCAGCCGCCCGGCCGACCCGTTCGGCGACAAGCACAGCAGCTTTGACGAGTGGATCGCGCAATGGGTGCCCGTGACCCTGCTGCTCAACAGCCTGAACCGGAGCCTGGGCCAAGAGGATGCCTACCCGTTCGCGCTGAGCGAGCGCGCGCTGCACAAGCTGCGCTTCGTGCACGAAATGATCGCTGCGCATGCGGCACGCGCCAAGGCCGATCCTGCGCCCGCAAACGATGGCGAGGCCCAGCCCGTCCAAGTGGCCGCTGCACCTGCCTACTCGACTGGCGTGGACACCGCCACGCAAGAGCCCGCATGACCAGCGCCCTGGAACTGTGCCATGGCCTGCCTGTCCAGCAGGTTGCCAACGGGCAGACGCTGCTCGAAGAAGGGGTGCGCACGGACCGGCTCTACGTGCTGCGCACCGGCAGCTTCGCCGTGGTGCGCCACGGCGTGCGCGTCGTGCGCATCGGCGAGCCTGGCGCGTTCCTGGGCGAGATCTCCGCCGTGCTGGGCTCGGGGCCCAGCGCCAGCGTGGTGGCCACTGAGGACAGCAGCGTGCACGTCATCGAGCAGGCCGAGGCCGCCGTGCAACGCGACCCGGCCCTCACATTGCTGATCGCCCAGCTGCTGGCGCGGCGCCTGCAGGCCGTGACCGCGTATCTGGTCGACATTCGCCAGCAGTACGCTGACACCAACACGCACCTGGCATTGATGGACCAAGTCCTGGCGCGGCTGATGGAGATGCAGCCAGGCCGAGGCCTGCCACCGGGCTCGGAACGCGCGGACGTGCCCGACTACTGAGCTGCGGGCGCCAGGCTGCGCTGCTCGACGCCGGCCAGCGAGATCCAGGTCGCGGTCTGCTGCAAGAAATCGATCTCGACGCGTGCCGGCACATCCCCGATCTGGCGGCCCGCATTGAATAGCCAGGTGGTGCCCACGCGCTCGACCCAGGAACCGCCGGCGCGAAACGGCGCCTCGTGGATGTGGCCGCATAACACGGCGGTGGGGCCGTGGCGTGCGACGAGCGCGGCCAGCGTCGCATCGCCGTAGTGGCGCTTGCCGGTCCAGCTCAGCAGGCCTTCGGGCGGCGCGTGGTAGACCCACACCCAGCGCCCGCCCGGCACGGTGGCACGCCGCGCGGCCGCATCATCCAGCAGGCGCTCGACCTCGCGTTGCGCGTGTGGCCCGTCCCACCAGGGGCACACCGTGAACAGCGTGTCACCGACCTGCACGGTGTCGCCGTCCACCGCAAGGCCGTCCGCACGCAGACCTGCCAGCCAATCGGCCGTCTTCTCGCCGGCTGCGTTGCGCGCATTCAGGTCGTGGTTGCCCGAGCACACCAGCAACGGCGCCTGGCGCGCCAGGGCCGCCAGGCTCGCCGACAGTGCGGCGATCTGCACATCGACCGGCAAGCCACTGATGTCGTCCACATGATCGCCAGCGACCACCACCGCATCGAAATGCGGCGCTGCGCCCATCAGCCAGTCGTACTGGCGCAGCTTGTAGTGCAGGTCGGACGCCAGCAGGATGCGCATGCGCCGACTCTAATGCGTGCAGGCGAAAAAATGCCGCCTCATCGGGCGGCATGCCTGGAGCGCAACATGTTGCGCTCAAGCGATGGCTCAGCTGGCCCGCACTTCCAGGTTGTTGTTCACGCCGGCCACACCCTTGACGCCCTGGGCGATGGTCGTAGCCCGGTTCTTCGCGTCCGCGCTCGGCGCGGGGCCGGTCAGCGTGACCACGCTGGACTTGGTGTCCACGTTGATCTTCATAGCGCTCAGGTCCGGGTCCTTGGCCAGCTCGGTGTTGACGGCAGCGGTGATGCCGGCGTCATCGAGCTTGGCTTCCACCTTGTCGACCATGTTGCCGGCGGCCTGCTTGGTGTCGGCAGCAGCCTGCTCCGTCTTGGCCATGGCGGAATCCATCTTCTGGCCCACGGTCGTGTCGGTCTGGCGGTTACAAGCGGCCAAGCCCAGAGTAAGCGCCAGGGCAGAGACCAGGCCAACGGTGCGCAGCAAGGGCTGTCGGGGGTGTTGTTGCATCGTGTTCATGTTCATCTCCTCAAAGCTTGTCAATGGCGTCTTTGGCTTTGTCCTTGGCATGCTCACGTGCGTCGCCAAAGTTCTTTTCGGCCTTGCCCGTGTGCTTCTGCATCGTGCCTTCGGCCTCCAGGCTGGCGTTGCCCACCGCCTTGCCAGCGACTTCCTTGACCTTGCCCTTGGCTTCCTCGACACGGCCAGAAATTTGGCTCTTGTTCATGTTGCTTCCTTTCATCAGAAATGGACTGTGTGCTGGCCACCAAACACTCGTGCCGGGGCCTGGATGAACTATGCGTCGCAGCGCACCGCCGGGGTGTCGGCACCGACCGAAGCACACGTAGGACAAGGGCAAGCGCCCAGGACGGCGCAGGCCGGCCGGCCACAATTTCCCGCCACAATCAGCGCAACATGGAAAACACCGACACCCTCGACAAGCTCAACGTGAACGTTGCCGACGCCTGGGCGCAACTGCAGGCCTATGCCGACAAGGGCGAGCCGCTGCAGGCCGATGCTTACCGGCTGGCATTCGCCGACCCCGAATTCCTGCTACGCCGCGAGACGCGCGGCATCCGCTTCCAGCTCGAAATGCTCAAGCCCGACCTGGAGCAGCAGGCCCTGGGCATCCACAACACCATCGTCGTGTTCGGCAGCGCGCGCTTCCCTGCGCCCGAGCAGGCCGAGTTGGAACTCAAGGCAGCGCGCGATAGTGGAGACGAAGCCGCCCTGCGCATCGCCGAGCGGCGCACGCGCAACGCCGTCTATTACGACGGGGCGCGCCGCTTCGCGACCCTGGTCGCACGCTACAGCGCAGCGCGCACGGAGGCCGAGCGCCTGTACATCTGCACGGGCGGCGGCCCCGGCATCATGGAAGCGGCCAACCGCGGCGCGCACGAGGAAGGCGCACTGAACGTGGGCCTGAACATCGCCCTGCCGCACGAGCAAAGTGGCAACCGTTTCATCACGCCCAGCCTGAGCTTCAAGTTCCACTACTTCGCCCTGCGCAAGATGCATTTCATGATGCGTGCGAAGGCGCTGGTGGCCTTCCCCGGCGGCTTCGGCACGCTGGACGAGCTGTTCGAGGTCATGACCCTGGTGCAGACCGGCAAGGCCAAGGCCGTGCCCATCGTGCTGTTCGGCTCGGACTACTGGAAGCGGCTGCTGAACTTCGACGTGCTGATCGAGGAAGGTGCGATCTCGCCGCACGACATGGCGCTGTTCAGCTACGTGGACACGCCCGAGGACGCCTGGGCGGCGATCCAGGCCTTCTACCAGCTCTGATCAGCGCGCGGGCAGCGCCAGCCCGCGCACCGCGCGCGAGCCCGCCGCGACGACCGCGCCGACGACCCAGAACACGCCGCCGATGCCGACCACGGCACCGAGCGAGCCGAACAGCATGGGCATGGCCACGCTGGACGCGTTGATCGTCATGAGGCGCAGGCCCAGCGCCTCGCCATGGCGATGCGCGGGCGTCAGCTGGTGCAGCATGCTCATGATCATGGGCTGCACCGAGCCCAGCGCGAAGCCCAGCACCACCGAGCATGCGCCCATGAGCCAGGGCGAGTGCAGCAGCGGGTAGATGCAGAACACGCTGGCCGTGACCACGGTCGAAGCCTGGATCACACCGCGCTCGGTGGTCCGCGCGGCAACCAGTGGCAGCAGCATGCGCACCACGGCCGCCGCGATGGCGAAGGCACCCAGCAGGCTGCCGATCACGGCCGCGCTCATGCCCCGCTCGTGGCCCAGCACCGGCAGCACGAAGGCATGCACGTCCCAGCTCGACGACTGCAGCCAGTTCACGAACAGCAGGCGGCGGAACATGGGCTCGCGCAGGAGGTCCCAGGCCCGCGTGGGCGCCGCGCCGGGCGTGGGCAGCACGGTCGGCTGCTCCGGCGCGCGCCGCACGAGCAGCCAGCACACCAGCGGCAGCAGGGCCAGCACGCCGAAGCAGACGCGGAACGCCAGCATGTCGGCTGGCGCGCGCCCGGCGTGGTCGATCAGCAGGCCGGCGGCGAACGGACCGAGGAAGTTGGCCGCAGCCGGCGCGATCGCCAGCCAGCTGAACATGCGCTTGAGCTGGCTGGTGTCGGTGGCCGCGCGGCCCACGTGGCGCTGCAGCGCGATCACGGTGGCACCCGTCGCCCCGCCGGTCATCAGCGCCGCCACGCACAGGGCCGCAAACGTGGGCACCAACAGCGCCAGGGCCGTGCCCGACGACGCCGCCAGCACCGCCCAGGCCATGGGCCGCCTGAGCCCATGGCGGTCGGCGTAGCGGCCCGCGGGCAGCGCGAGGAACACCTGGGTCAACGCGAACAGCGCGATCAGCACACCGACCGCCGCCGGGCTGTAGCCCTGCTGCAGGGCCAGCAGCGGCGTCGCCAGGCGCATGCCGGCCATGGTGGCGTACAGGCAGACCTGCGCGGCGATCAGGCGCAGCAAACCCCTGCCCCCCATGGCCGGCACGGGCGCCTGGGCTGCGGGATCAGGCGTCTGGTCCATCCTCGTGCTCGGGCTCGTCCAGGGCCGCGCTGGGCGGCTGCGGCAAGGCCACGCCGGGCGTGTCCGGCAGGGCCTCGACCGTGCGCAGCCGGCGCTGCAGCACGTTGCTGCGGGTCTGCGCCTTGTCCAGTGTGTTCAGCACGGTCTGGGTCTGGCGCTTCACGTCGGCCAGCACGCCGCCGAACTTGAGGAACTCGGTCTTCACCGCGCCCAGCACCTGCCAGACCTCGCTGCTGCGCTTTTCCAGCGCCAGCGTGCGAAAGCCCATCTGCAGTGCGTTCAGCATGGCCAGCAAGGTGGTGGGGCCGGCGATCGTGATGCGGTGCTCGCGCTGCAGCGCCTCCAGCAGGCCGGGGCGGCGCAGCACCTCCGCGTACAGGCCCTCGGTGGGCAGGAACAGGATCGCGAAATCGGTGGTGTACGGCGGCTCGACATACTTGTCGGCGATGCCGCGCGCCTCCAGCCGGATACGCGCCTCAAGCGCGCGCGCCGCCAGCTCCGCGGCCGGCGCGTCGGCGCGTTGCTGCGCGTCGAGCAGGCGCTCGTAGTCTTCGTTCGGGAACTTGGCATCGATCGGCAGCCAGACCTGCGTGCCGTCCTCGCCGCGGCCGGGCAGGCGGATCGCGAAGTCCACGGCATTGCGCGAGTCTGGCCGCGTCATGACCTGGGCGGCGAACTGCTCGGGCGAGAACACCTGCTCCAGCAGGGCCGCGAGCTGGGCCTCGCCGAACATGCCGCGCGTCTTCACGTTGGTCAACAAGTGCTTGAGATCGCCCACGCCCTGCGCCAGCGTCTGCATCTCGCCCAGGCCCTTGTAGACCTGCTCCAGCCGCTCGGCGACCTGGCGGAAGCTCTCGCCCAGCCGCGTCTCCAGCGTGGCCTGCAGCTTCTCGTCGACGGTGCGGCGCATCTCGTCCAGCTTGGCGGCGTTGCCGGCCTGCAGCTGGGCCAGCTGGGTTTCGAGGGTGGCACGCACCTCGGCCAGGCGCCGCGCATTGGATTCGGACAGGCTCTGCAGTTGCTGGTGCAAGGTGTCGCCCAACGTCTTCTGCAGCAGTGCCAGCTGCTGTGCAAACGCGTCGATCTGCGCGTTCTGCGTACGCGTGGCTTCGGCGGCCTGGGCCAGCAGGGTCTGCTGGAAGCCGGCCAGCGCCTGCGCGCTTTCCTGCCGGCCGGCGCGCGCGCTGTCGGCGATGTCCTGGCGCAGGCCGCGCTCGCCGCGCGCGGCCGTGTCGCGCACGAGCTCGGCCAGGGCGCCGTGGTCGGGCCGGCGCAGCACCAGCACCAGCAGCACGAGCACGTTCAGCGCTGCCAGGGCCAGCAGCAGCCAGGTCTCCAGGGGCAATGGGGGCATCCGCCGGATCAGCCCTTGGCCAGCACGGCGTCGTTCAGCGGGGTCAGCGGCTTGCCCTGCGTCAGGTAGCCGATCAGGTTGTCGGCTGCGAGGTTGGCCATGGCCAGGCGGGTCGGCACGCTGGCACTGGCGATGTGCGGCGTCAGCACCACGTTGGGCACGGTCAGCAGCCCGGGATGCACGGCGGGCTCGCCCTCGAAGACGTCCAGGCCGGCTGCAGCGATGCGTTTGCCGCGCAGGGCTGCAGCCAGGGCCGCGTCGTCCACGATGCCGCCACGCGCGATGTTGACCAGCGTGGCCGTGGGCTTCATCTGTGCGAGCTCGGCCGCGCCGATGGCGTGGTGCGATGCGGCGGAGTACGGCAGCACCAGCACCAGGTGGTCGGCCTGGCGCAGCAGCTCCTCCTTGCTCACGTAGCGGGCCTTGCACTCGGCTTCCAGCGCAGGTGTGAGGCGCGAACGGTTGTGGTAGATCACGTCCATGCCGAAGCCATGCGCGCCGCGCCGGGCGATGCCCTGGCCGATGCGGCCCATGCCCAGGATGCCCAGCGTGGCGCCATGGATGTCGCTGCCGGCGAAGAGGTCGTAGCTCCACTTGGTCCACTGGCCGGCGCGCAGGTAGTGTTCGCTCTCGGCGATGCGACGGGCCGTGGCCATCAGCAGGGCGAAGCCGAAGTCGGCCGTGGTCTCGGTCAGCACATCGGGCGCGTTGGTGGCCAGCACGCCACGCGCGGTCATGGCGTCCAGGTCGAAATTGTTGTAGCCGACCGCCATGTTGGCGGCGATCTTGAGTTCCGGGCAGCGCGCCAGCAGGGCCGCGTCGATGCGCTCGCTGGCGGTGGTGAACACGCCCTGCTGGCCGGCCAGCCGCGCCGCCAGCTCGTCGGCCGACCAGGTGTCATCGGCCTGGTTGCTGCTGACCTCGAAGTGCTGCGACAGACGCTCCAGCACTTCGGGGAACACGGCACGGGCGACAAGGACGGCGGGCTTGGACATGGAAACCTTTCAGACGAAGAACAGGAAGGTGAGGACGACGAACAGCGGCACCAGCACCGCGCACGACCACGCCATGTAGCCGAAGAAGCTCGGCATGGCGACACCGCGCTCTTCGGCGATGGCCTTGACCATGAGGTTGGGTGCGTTGCCGATGTACGAGTTGGCGCCCATGAACACGGCGCCGGCCGAGATCGCGGCCAGCGTGGGCGCCAGCGTGGTCATGAGCTGCTGCGCGTCGCCCCCGGCCGTGTTGAAGAACACCAGGTAGGTCGGCGCGTTGTCCAGGAAAGAGCTCAGCAGGCCCGTGGCCCAGAAGTACATGGCCGGGTCGGGCTGGCCGTCGGGCCGGGTCACGGCCGCCACCACGGCGCCGAAGGGGCCGTCCACGCCGGCGCGCAGCATGGCGATCACGGGGATGATGGTCAGGAAGATGCCGGCGAACAGCTTGGCGACCTCCACCATGGGGCCCCAGGAGAACTGGTTGTCCGCATGCACCTGTGCGGCCGTGAGCTTGAGCGACAGCAGCGTCACCGCGACCAGGCCGATGTCGCGCGCGAGCGAAGGAAGGGGCAGCGGCGTGCCGAACACATCGAACACCACGGGCGAGCGCCACAGGCCGCTCATGAGCACCAGCGCCACGACGAGCAGCAGCAGCACGAAGTTGATCCCGCCGTCGAAGCCGATGCGAGACGTGTCGGGCGTCGGGTCGCGCGGCAGCACGCCTTCGCGCCGGTAGAACCAGCTGTCCAGCACGAAGAAGATCGCCAGCAGGCAGGCCAGCATGAAGGCGGTCTCGGGCAGGATGTTGCGCAGGGTCCAGAAGAACTCCACGCCCTTGAGGAACCCCAGGAACAGCGGCGGATCGCCCAGCGGCGTCAACGAGCCGCCGATGTTGGAGACGATGAAGATGAAGAAAACGACCACATGCGCCCTGTGACGGCGGTTGTCGTTGGCACGCACCAGCGGGCGGATCAGCAGCATGGAGGCCCCGGTCGTGCCCATGAAGCTGGCCAGCACGGCACCGATGGCCAGCAGAGCGGTGTTCAGCAGCGGGCTGCCATGCAGGTTGCCGCGGATGTAGATGCCGCCAGCCACCGTGAACAGGGCGGTCAGCAGCACGATGAAGGGGATGTACTCGGCCACCAGCGCATGCACCAGGCTGGCACCGGCCAGCGACGTGCCGTGCAGCACCGTGAACGGCACGAAGAAGGCCAGCGTCCAGGCCGCCGTGATCTTGCCGTAGTGGTGGTGCCAGATGCGCATCGCGACCAGCGGGAACAGCGCGATCGACAGCAGCACGCCGGCAAACGGCAGCGCCCACCAGGCCGAGAGCGTGCGGCCATCCAGCTCGGCTGCGAACCCGGCCAGCGGCGCGCCGAACCCGGCGGCGGCGACGGCTGCACGGCGTGCCATGCGCGCGCTGGCCGCTGGCACCACGCTCATGCCGCCGGCTGCTCGATCTCGAACACCTGTCGCAGATAGGCCAGGTATTTCTCGTCGTCGCACATGTTCTTGGAAGGCGTGTCGGACAGCTTGGCCACGGGCTGTCCGTTGCAGCGCACCATCTTGATGACGATCTGCAGCGGCACGTGGTCCGGCGGGTCGCCCATGTCGTTCGTGAGGTTGGTGCCGATGCCAAAGGCCAGCAGGCAGCGGCCGCGGAACTGCTGGTACAGCTCGACGGTGCGCGGCACCGTCAGGCCGTCGCTGAAGATCAGCGTCTTGGTGTGCGGGTCGACGCGGTTCTTGCGGTAATGCTCGATCAGTCGTTCGCCCCAGGCGAAGGGGTCGCCGCTGTCGTGGCGCGCACCGTCGAACAGCTTGCAGAAGAACAGGTCGAAGTCGCGCAGGAAGGCGCTCATGCCATAGACGTCGGACAGCGCGATGCCCAGGTCGCCGCGGTATTCCTTGGCCCAGGAATCGAACGCGAAGACCTGGCTGTCGCGCAGCCGCGGGCCCAGCGCCTGGCAGGCCTGCAGGTATTCGTGCGCGACGGTGCCCAGCGGCGTCATGCCCAGCTTCATCGCGTACAGCACGTTGCTGGTGCCGGCGAGCTGGCCGCTGGGGCCGCAGCCCAGGCCGTCGCTCAGGCGGCGCAGCACCTCTTCATGCCAGGCCTTGGAGAAGCGCCGGCGCGTGCCGTAATCGGCGATCTTCAAGTCGGCCAGGCCTGGCGCGTGCAGCTGGGCGATCTTGCGCTGAAGCCGCTCGCGGCCCGGGGCCAGGTCGGCGTCTTTCGCGACGTTGCGGAAGTAGACCTCGTTGACGATGGCCAGCACCGGAATCTCGAACAGGATGGTGTGCAGCCAGGGGCCGCGGATCGTGATGTCGATGTCGCCGGACGGCAAGGCCGTGACCTCGATGTATTTCTCGTTGAGCCGGAACAGGCCCAGGAAGTCCACGAAATCGCTCTTGATGAAGCGCATGGAGCGCAGGTAGGCCAGCTCGTCGTCCTGGAAGCTCAGGCTGCACAGGCCGCGGATCTCCTCGCGGATCTCGTCGACATAGGGCGCCAGCGCGATGGCGTTGCGGCACTTGAAGCGGTATTCGACCTGCGCGCCGGGGAACTGGTGCAACACGACCTGCATCATCGTGAACTTGTAGAGATCGGTATCGAGAAGGCTGTTCAGGATCATGGTGTGCAGGCCGGTCTGAGGTTTGTCTCCGCGCCGATCCGGCGCTGGTGTTGGGTGTGCGCGCATTGTCGCAGGGCGTTGGCGCGCCTCGGCCCGCTGTCACGGCGATTGCACGTCAGCGTGCTGGGGCGCCGGCCTACGGGCGCTGGCCGGCACGTCCTACCCCCATGCAACACGCCGCCGCGTACAGTCATTCCACGTTCGGCACACCAGATGCCGGGCGCTCAACAACAAGGAGATCGGTATGAACGAAGACAAGGTTGCCGGCAACTGGAAGCAGTTCAAGGGCAAGGTCCAGGAGCAATGGGGCAAGTTGACCAACGACGACCTGGACATCATCGAGGGCCGCCGTGAGCAGCTTCTCGGACGCATCCAGGAACGTCACGGCATTGCGCGTGACGCCGCCGAACGCGAGGTCGATGAGTGGCACAGCCGCAACCCTGACTTCTTCTTCGAGAAGTCGCAATAAGCGATGTCCACAAGCGCATCACGAACCCAGACGAGAGGAACACCATGCAAGTCTCCCAATTCAAGAAGCCACTCATGGCCATGTGCATCGCAATGTCGTTCGGCATCGCCACGCAGGCCAGCGCCATGACCCGCGAGGAATACAGCGCTGCCAAGGACCGCGTGGAAGCCGAGTACAAGGCGGCCAAGGAACGCTGCGACGGCTTGGCTGGCAACGCCAAGGACGTGTGCACCAGCGAAGCCAAGGGCACGGAAAAGGTCGCCAAGGCTGAGCTGGAAGCCCAGTACAAGCCTACCGCCAAGCACCGCGCCGAGGTGATCGAAGCCAAGGCCGACGCGGCCTACGACACGGCCAAGCAAAAGTGCGATGCACTGGCTGGCAATACGAAGGACGTTTGCATGAAGGACGCCAAGGCTGCCCACGTGGCCGCCAAGGGCCAGGCCAAGCGCAGCTGATTGCGTCTGACCGGGTGAGGCCTGGTTGCTGCGCGATGGCGCAGGGCAGGCCAGTTCGGGCCGGATCGGGTGAGAACCCGTCCGGCCCGAACGCCGTTCAGAGCAGGCGCTCCAGTACAGCTAGCAAGGCGGCAGGAAGCGACACGGGCCGGCGCGTCGCCCGGTCTACATAGACGTGAACGAAATGGCCGTGCGCCGCGCTCATCGGTGCACCTTGGGCGAACAGGCCTACTTCGTAGCGCACGCTGGTGGCACCCAGGCGCGCAACGCGCAGGCCGGCCTCGACCACTTGTGGAAAAGCCAGCGGCGCGAAGTACTGGCATTGGGTCTCCACCACGAGGCCGATGGTGGTGCTGCGTTCGATGTCCAGCGCACCCTGCTCGATGAGGTGCGCATTGACCGCCGTGTCGAACCAGCTGTAGTAGACGACGTTGTTGACGTGCCCATAGGCATCGTTGTCCGCCCAACGGGTCGGGATGCTGCGGAACACCCGGAAGTCGTCGCGCGGGCGGGCCTGCGCGCGGACTGGGGCCGGAACTGCGGAATGGGGTGCTGAGGCAGGCATCGGCAAATTCTGCCAGCGCGCATCGTTCGCGCGATTCGCGAGCGAATTAGAAGCCGCCCTCTAGATTGCTGCGTCGCAACAAAAAGGGCTTGCCAGCAGTCTCGCCATCCCTATAATTCGTTCCATGCTGCACTGCAACATTCCTCAGGATGGGGCGGCAAAGCAGAAACTTCATCAACACTCTATTGGAGATTCATATGCTGAACGCTGAACAAATCCTGGCCACGCACAAAGCCAACTTCGACATCCTGTTCGGTCTGACCACCAAGGCCTTCGAAGGCGTGGAAAAGCTGGTCGAACTGAACGTCACCGCTTCCAAGGCTGCCCTGGCCGAAGCTGCTGACCACACGCAAGCTGCCCTGTCCGTCAAGGACGCGCAAGAGCTGCTGGCCCTGCAAGCTTCCATGCTGCAACCCCTGGCTGAAAAGACCGCTGCCTACAGCCGTCACGTGTACGAAATCGCCCAAGGCACTGGCGCTGAACTGAGCAAGGCTCTGGAAGCCCAAGCCACCGAAGCCCAGAAGAAGTTCCTGTCCGTTGTGGACAGCGCTGCCAAGAACGCCCCCGCCGGTTCCGAAACCGCCGTCGCCGTCTTCAAGAGCGCCGTTGCCGCTGGCACGAACGCCCTGGAATCCGTGCAAAAGGCCGTGAAGCAAGCCAGCGACGTCGCTGAAGCCAACTTCAACGCCGTGTCGACCTCGGCCCTGAACGCCGGCAAGACCGCTACCGCTGCTGCCAAGAAGCGCTAAATTGCTCTACAGGGAAGCGGCCACTGCCGCTCCCGCGAGTTGTCTCCTCGGGTCTCTTCGAATTCATCGGAATTCAGGGATCCCTTCAAGGGCCCCGTTTGCACGGGGCCTTTTTTTGTTCTCCGCAATGCCCCGCGCGCCGACAGGTTGCACAAGAATGATTCGCGTTTGGCCTTAACATCGCCGGCTCTAACGCTCAAGGACCCTCTTCATGCTGAAACATGCCCTCTCCGCGATGGCACTGGTGCTCGCGGCCGGCACGGCGCTGGCACAGGACCAAGTCGTCAACCTGTATTCCGCCCGCCACTACAACACCGATGAAGCGCTCTACACGGGCTTCACCAAGGCCACCGGCATCAAGATCAACCGCGTGGACGCCGACGACGCCGGCATCATTGCGCGCCTGAAGGCCGAAGGCACGGCATCGCCTGCCGACGTGATCCTGCTGGTCGACGCCGCGCGGCTGTACCGCGGCGAGGCCGACGGGCTGTTCCAGCCGATCCGCTCCAAGCTGCTCGAAGACGCCATCCCCGCCAACCTGCGCGCCCAGCCCACGGCCGACGGCGGCATCCCGTGGTTCGGCTTTTCCACACGCGCACGGGTCATCGTCTACGACAAGACCAGCATCAAGAAGGGCGATGTCGACACCTACGAGAAGCTGGCCTCGCCCCAACTCAAGGGCAAGATCTGCATCCGTTCGGGTTCACACCCCTACAACCTGAGCCTCTTCGGCGCCGTGACCGAGCACATGGGCGAGACGCGTGCCGAGGAATGGTTGCGCGGCGTGAACGCCAACCTGGCGCGCCCCCCCAAGGGCGGCGACACCGACCAGATCAAGGCTGTCGCGTCCGGCGAATGCGCCGTCGGAGTGACCAACAGCTACTACCTGGCACGCCTGATCCGCTCGTCGAACCCAGAAGACCGCAAGGTCGCGGAGCGCGTAGGCGTCGTGTTCCCGAACCAGGACTCCTGGGGCACCCACCTGAACATCGCCGGCGGCGCCGTCGCCAAGCACGCGAAGAACCGCGACAACGCCATCAAGCTGCTGGAATACCTGGCCAGCCCGGAGGCGCAGAACTACTTCGCCAATGGCAACAACGAGTGGCCGGCGGCCAAGGGTGTGCAGTTCAACAACCCGGCGCTGACCGCCATGTCCGGCGGGCCGTTCAAGAGCGAGACCATCCCGATCGGCGCGGTCGGCGCGCACCAGCTGAAGGTGCAGCAGATGCTGGACCGGGTCGGTTTCCAGTAAGCCGCTCTCGCCTCACGATCGCCGCCCTGCCCGGGCGGCGATTTCGTTTGGGCGGCAGGATTGCCACGATTCATAATTGACGTTTACGTCAACGTCAACTGAAGGAGCACACATGGACATCGCAGGCAAGGTCTTCATCGTCACCGGCGGCGCATCGGGCCTGGGCGAAGGCACGGCGCGCATGCTGGCCGCCAAGGGCGGCAAGGTCGTCATCGCCGACATGCAGGCGGACAAGGGCGAGGCTGTGGCGCGGGACATCGGCGGCGCCTTCGTGCGCTGCGACGTGAGCCAGGAGGCCGACGGCCAGGCCGCCGTGGCGCAGGCCGTTGCCTTGGGCAAGCTCATGGGTCTGGTCAACTGCGCCGGCATCGCGCCGGCCGAGAAGACGGTGGGCAAGAACGGTGCGCACAGCCTGGGGGTTTTCCACAAGACGCTGACGGTCAACCTGCTCGGCAGCTTCAACATGATCCGGCTGGCTGCCGAGGCCATGGGCAAGAACGTGCCAGAAGCCACCGGCGAGCGCGGTGTGCTGATTTCCACGGCCTCGGTCGCGGCCTACGACGGCCAAATCGGCCAAGCTGCCTACAGCGCGTCCAAGGGCGGCATCGTCGGCATGACGCTGCCGATCGCACGCGACCTGGCCAAGACCGGCATCCGCAACATGACCATCGCGCCCGGCATCTTCGGCACACCGATGCTGTTCGGCATGCCGCAAGAGGTGCAGGACGCGCTAGCCGCCAGCGTGCCCTTCCCTTCGCGCCTGGGCACGCCCGAGGACTACGCCCGGTTGGCCGTGCACATCTTCGAGAACGACATGTTGAACGGCGAGGTCATCCGCCTGGACGGCGCGATCCGCCTGGCGCCGCGTTGACCCTTCGACCCCGGCGCCGTCGCCCGGCCGGCTAAGCTCGCCCCGTGGCCATCCCCCAGTCCTTCGTCCAGGAACTCCTCGCCCGCGTCGACGTGGTCGAGGTGGTCGGCCGCTATGTGCAGTTGAAAAAGGGCGGCGCCAACTTCATGGGGCTGTGCCCCTTCCACGGCGAGAAGTCGCCGTCGTTCTCCGTCAGCCCCAGCAAGCAGTTCTACCACTGCTTCGGCTGCGGCAAGAACGGCAATGCCGTGAGCTTCCTGATGGAACACACGGGCGCGGGCTTTCGCGAAGCCGTGCAGGACCTGGCCCAGCAGGTCGGACTGACCGTTCCAGACGACGACAGCTCGCCCGAGGAACGCCAGCGCGCCAGCGAGCAGCGCCAGCGGCAGGCCACGCTGAACGACGTGCTGGAGAAGGCCGGCGAATCCTGGCG
This sequence comes from Pseudorhodoferax sp. Leaf267, assembly GCF_001422405.1. GTDB lineage: Bacteria > Pseudomonadota > Gammaproteobacteria > Burkholderiales > Burkholderiaceae_C > Pseudorhodoferax. The sequence goes on along the minus strand of NZ_LMMV01000012.1, from coordinate 772,040 downwards.
CCAGCAGCTCAAGCAGTCGAGCCGCGCCATCGACTACTGCAAGCGCCGCGGCCTGTCGGGCCAGGTCGCCAAGCGCTTCGGCCTGGGCTATGCGCCCGAGGGCTGGCGCAACCTGGCCAGTGTGTTCCCGCACTACGACGACCCGCTGCTGGTCGACAGCGGCCTGGTGATCCTGAACACCGAGGACGCGGCCGACGAGAAGCGCTACGACCGCTTCCGCGACCGGCTGATGTTCCCCATCCGCAACGTCAAGGGCGAGTGCATCGGCTTCGGCGGCCGGGTGCTGGGCGACGAGAAGCCCAAATACCTGAACTCACCGGAAACGCCCGTGTTCAGCAAGGGCCGGGAGCTGTACGGCCTGTACGAAGCGCGCGACGCCCTGCGCGAGGCGGGCTACGTGCTGGTCACCGAGGGCTACATGGACGTGGTTGCGCTGGCGCAGCTGGGTTTCCCGAATGCAGTGGCCACCCTGGGAACGGCCTGCACGCCGGACCACGTGCACAAGCTGTTCCGCTTCACGGACACGGTCGTCTTCAGCTTCGACGGTGACGCCGCCGGCCGGCGCGCAGCGCGCAAGGCGCTGGAAGGTGCCCTGCCCTACGCGACCGACGTGCGCAGCGTGAAGTTCCTGTTCCTGCCGGCCGAGCACGACCCCGACAGCTACATCCGCGCGCACGGCCAGGACGCGTTTGCGCTGTGCGTGGGCGACGCCGTGCCGCTGTCGCGTTTCCTGATCGACGTCGCGCGCGAAGGCTGCGACCTGCAATCCGCCGAGGGCCGTGCGCACCTGGCCAGCAATGCCAAGCCGCTGTGGTCCCAGCTGCCGGACGGCGCGCTGAAGCGCCAGCTGCTGGGCGACATCGCGGAACTCGTGCAGCTCGACCCGCGCGAACTCGGCGAACTGTGGGAGCCCAAGGCTGCCCCCGCCGAGGCCAGGCCGCGGCGCAAGCCCAGTCGCAAGGACACCGGCGGCGAGCGCGCCTATGGCTCACGCACCCGCCTGGCGGCCCGGCCGTCGATCGACGCCTACGCCAGCCATGTCGCCACGCTGGTGCTGCGCAACACCAGCCTATGGGAAGGATTGAACGGCGCCGACCACGACCTGCTCTGCTCGCTCGAAGGGCCCTACGGCGATCTGTTTCGCTGGACGGACCAGCAGGTGCACGAGCATGGCCCGCAACCCTGGGCGGCGCTGGACATCGGCATCCAGGAGCAGCCGTTTGAGGCGATCGCACGCAGGCTGGTGGCCCAGGACGGCCTGCAGCCCATGGGCCGCGTGATCGAAATCGAGGATGTGCCGCTGGCCGATGTGCGGGCCACGCTGGTCAAGCTCCATCTGGACGTGATCAACGAGGAATTGAAGCGGCTGCGGACCTTGCCGCCCTCCGACCCGGCCCGCATCGGCCAGGAACGCGAGCTGATCCTGCGCCAGTTCGCGGTGCGCAAGGCCTCGCTCTCTTGAAATTGGGGCCGGACGCTATAATGTAGGGCTATCTCCGGCAAGAGCGACAGCAGTACCTCCGAGACCGGCCGACCGATGCCAACGCGCGCACGACAGGCCTCCCCTATCGCAAGGGCTGCACTCCAAATGTTCGCCCACCCATCTTGCCAATGGAACGCTTTTCTCCGAGAGCCGTTCCGCTCGCCCTCGCGCCGGGCTTGTTGCGGCGCATGTTTCACGTTTGTTCCGATGTTCGAGGTCACCCATGCCTAGTCAGAAGTCCGAGAAGCCAGCCGTCAAACCCGCCGCCAAGCCCGCTGCGAAAGCTGTAGCCAAGCCCGCGCCCAAAGCGCAGCCGGCTGCCAAGTCCCCTACGAAAGCCAAGACATTGCCCGCATCCAAGACCCCCGCCTCGGAAAAACCCGCCGTCGCCAAGAAGGCCACTGCCGCCGCCGCCGATGAAACCGTGACCAAGAAGAAGCCTGGACGCCCGCCCAAGGCCGCCGCGGCCGACGCGCCCGCCAAGAAGGCCAGCAAGAAGACCGCCAAGGCCGATCTGGACGACGACGTCGGCGAGGACATGTCCGACATCGAGGCCGAGTTCGCCGAGGAGCCCGCGGAGGCCACGCCGGCTGCAGCCGCTGCCACGACCGAGAAGGTCAAGCCGCTGCGCATGAAGATCAGCAAGGCCAAGGAGCGGGCCTTGATGAAGGAATTCGGCCTGGACGAAACCGTCCTGTCCGAAGAAGACATGGCCAAGCGCCGCCAACGCCTGAAGGCGCTGATCAAGCTGGGCAAGACGCGCGGCTATCTGACGCACGGCGAGATCTCCGACCACCTGCCCGACAAGCTGGTCGACGCCGAGACGCTGGAAGTGGTGATCGCGACGCTGAACGACCTGGGCGTGGCTGTCTATGAGCAGACGCCGGACGCCGAGTCGATGATCATCACCGACAACGCGCCCACCGGCTCGACCGAAGAAGAGGCCGAGGAAGCCGCCGAGGCCGCGCTGTCCACCGTGGACAGCGAATTCGGCCGCACCACCGACCCGGTGCGCATGTACATGCGCGAAATGGGCACGGTCGAGCTGCTGACGCGCGAAGGCGAAATCGAGATCGCCAAGCGCATCGAAGGCGGCCTGATGCGCATGATGGAGGCCATCAGCGCCAGCCCGGCGACGCTGGCCGAGGTGTTCCGCCTGGGCGAGGAAATCCGCGAAGGCAAGGTCGTGATCTCCACCGTGGTGGACGGCTTCACCGACCCCAACGAGGCCGACGACTATGTGGCCGAGGAAGACTTCGACGAGTTCGACGCCGCCGATGACGACGACGGCAAGGGCGGCTCCAAGGCGCTGACCAAGAAGCTCGAAGAGCTCAAGAACGAGGCGCTGTCGCGCATCGACACGCTGCGCGACCTGTTCGAGAAGGTGCACAAGGCCTACGACCGCGACGGCTACGGCACGCCGGTCTACGTCAAGGCCCAGCAGGCGCTGAGCGAAGAGCTGATGACCATCCGCTTCACGGCCAAGACCATCGAGAAGCTGTGCGACCTGCTGCGCACGCAGGTGGACGACGTGCGCAAGAAGGAACGCGAGCTGCGCCGCATCATCGTGGACAAGTGCGGCTACCCCCAGGAACAGTTCATCGCCGACTTCAGCGGCCGCGACAAGATGGGCAACAAGGTGCCCTCGCACCTGCTCGACCTCAAGTGGATCGAAAAGCAGGCGCACTCCAACAAGCCCTGGGCTGCCATCATGGGCCGCAACATTCCGCCGGTGCAGGACCTGCAGCAAAAGCTGATGGACATCCAGTCGCGCGTGGTCGTGCCTCTGGACGAGCTCAAGGACATCAACAAGCGCATGAACGAAGGCGAAGCCTCGTCGCGCGATGCCAAGAAGGAAATGATCGAGGCCAACCTGCGCCTCGTGATCTCGATTGCCAAGAAGTACACCAACCGCGGCCTGCAGTTCCTGGACCTGATCCAGGAAGGCAATATCGGCCTCATGAAGGCGGTCGACAAGTTCGAATATCGCCGCGGCTACAAGTTCTCGACCTATGCCACGTGGTGGATCCGCCAGGCCATCACGCGCTCGATCGCGGACCAGGCGCGCACGATCCGCATCCCGGTGCACATGATCGAGACGATCAACAAGATGAACCGCATCAGCCGCCAGCACTTGCAGGAATTCGGCTTCGAGCCCGATGCGTCCATCCTGGCCGAGCGCATGGAGATCCCGGAAGACAAGATCCGCAAGATCATGAAGATCGCCAAGGAGCCGATCTCCATGGAAACGCCCATCGGCGACGACGACGACAGCCACCTGGGCGATTTCATCGAAGACAGCGCCAACACCGCGCCCATCGATGCGGCCATGCAGGCCGGCCTGCGCGACGTGGTCAAGGACATCCTCGATTCGCTGACCCCGCGCGAAGCCAAGGTGCTGCGCATGCGCTTCGGCATCGAAATGTCGACCGACCACACGCTGGAAGAAGTCGGCAAGCAGTTCGACGTGACGCGTGAGCGCATCCGCCAGATCGAAGCCAAGGCGCTGCGCAAGCTCAAGCATCCGAGCCGCAGCGACAAGCTGCGCAGCTTCATCGACACGCTGTAAGCGTCTCCGGCGCCCAAGCCTCGAAGCCCGCTCTTGAGCGGGCTTTTTCTATGGGGCTGGAAGATCGACGCGCACTTCCAGACCTGGGTGCGCATTGCGTACGCGCCAGCGCGCGCCGTGTGCCTGCGCCACGAGCTTGCACAGGTACAGGCCCAGGCCGACGCCACCGCTGCCGCGCTCGCGAGACGCATCCGGCCGGTAGAAGGGCTCGGCCAGGTGCGGCAACACGGCGTCGTCCACGCCCGGGCCATGGTCGCGCACGCGCAGCGTGATGCCGCCCTGGGCTTGTTCCAGATGCAGTTCGGGCGCCAAGGCCGCACCGGCGCTGTGGCGCAGCGCGTTGCCCAGCAGGTTGCGCAGCAGCAGGCGCATGCGCGTGCGATCCAGCATGGGTTGCGGCAAGCCGGGAGCGGCATGCAGGACTGGCAGCGGTGCCCCGCTCTCCTGAGTGGCCAGCCCCTCGATCACCTCGTGCGCCAGGGCCGCCAGGTCGGTCGGCTCCAACTGCAGCGCAGCATGCCGTGTGGCCAGGCGCTCGCTTTCCAGCAGGTCGGTGACCAGGTCGCGCATCTCGCCCAGGTCGCGCAGCAACGCGGCCTTGGACGATGCCAGCTCGGCCTGGTCCGGCAGCAGCTCGGTGTGCAGGCGCGCGCGCGTGAGCGGGCTGCGCAACTCGTGGCTGATCGCCAGCAGCAAGGCGCGCTTGGCCTCCAGCATCTGGTGCAGGTCCTGCGCCATGGCGTTGATGTCACCGGACAGCTCGCCCAGCTCGTCGTGCCGCCGCACCGCAATGGGCTGTGCGAAGTCGCCGCCGCCGAAGCGCTGCGCGCCCGCCCGGATGTCCTGCAGCGGCCGCAGCAGCCGGTGCACGTAGGCATAGGCCAGCGCGGTCAGCAACAGCAGCGCGGCCAGCGTCATCCAGCCGACGCGGCGCGGCTTGCTGTGCCACTCCGACATGCGGATGCCCAGCACGATGCGGTGACCATCGGCCGTGGTGTGGCGCAGCAGGGACTCGGCCGGCCCGTCGCCATCGCCGAAGCGGCCGCGCCAGGCAGGCCGCGCGGCCTCGGTCGACCAGTTCACCACCGGCCCGCTGATCTGGATGCCGATGGGCAGGCGCTGCGCCAGGGCCTGGGCCTTGGCGATGTCGGGCGGGCTGCCGATCTCGGCCATCAGGCGGTCCACGTAGTCGGCCACCAGCGGGCGCGCCGCATCGCGCCAGCCCACCGACAGCGCACGCTGCATGCCGGCGATGAAGATCACGGTCATCGCCAGCGCCAGCAGCAGGAACAGCGCCACCAGCCGCAAGCGCAGCGAGTGCCGCAACGCCGTGCGGGCGCGCCGGTGCCAGCGCGCGCGTGGGCGGGGCGTGTCAGCCACGGCCGGCCACCACGGGGGCCAACCCCAGCGCATAGCCGGCATTGCGCAGCGTCTTGATCGCGTCCAGCGGCTCCAGCTTCTTGCGCAGGCGGCTGACCACGATGTCGACCGCGCGTGTGTAGAGCTCGGCCTCGTGGCCACGCAGCTGGTTCAAGATGTCGTCGCGGCTCCAGACGCGGCCCGGCTCGCGCGCCAGCAAATGCAGCAGCTCGAACTCGGTGCCCGTCAGGTCGACCAACTCGCCCTGGCGCCACGCGCTGCGCGTCACCGGGTCGATCTCCAGGCCGTCGAAACGCAGCCTGCCGCCCGCCGGCACCACGGCGGGCCGCCGGCGCAGCACGGTCTGCACGCGCGCGACCAGTTCCCGCGGCTCGAAGGGCTTGGGCACGTAATCGTCCGCGCCCAGCTCCAGGCCGACCACGCGGTCCATGACCTCGCCGCGCGCGGTCAGCATCAGGATCGGGATGTCGCTGTCCTTGCGGATCGCGCGGCACAGCGCGAAGCCGTCCATGCCAGGCAGCATCACGTCCAGGATCGCCGCATCGAAGCCGCCTGCGCGCAGCAGCGCCAGGCCCTGGTCCGGGTGCAGCGCATGCGCCAGTTCGAGGTCGAAGCGCGCGAAGTAGGTGGCCAGCGGCGCGCCCAGTTGCGCGTCGTCGTCGATCAGCAGGATGCGGGGCATGCACCCATTGTCAGCTTGCCGACCCGCACGCGGTCAGCCCCGGCGCCAGCCGCCGCGCCGCTGCAGGAAGTCGCGCACCTTCTGCTGCTGCGTGGCGTTCAGGCTGTCGTAGAAGTCGCCCAGCGCGGCCACGACCTCGGGGCTCTTGGCGTTCAGCGCGGCGGTCTTCTCGGCCACCAGCGACTGCGCGCGCGTGCGGTCGAACTTCTCGCCCGCCACCAGCGCCTGCATCTCGGCGCGCGGGTTCTGCATGGAGCCGACCAGCGCGATGCGCTGCTCGTGCAGCTTGCCGGCCAGCACCTCGAGCTTGGCCTTCTGCGCGGCGTCCAGGTCCAGCTTGCCGCTCACGCGGTCGACCATCCTGGCGCGCATGGCGGCCGATTCCTCGGGGCTGGCGTTCCAGCGTGCGCCCTCCATGCGGTGGCTGCAGGCGCCCAGGCTGCCGACGACGAGGGCGGCGCCGGCCAGGCCAGCCAGGCTGCGTTTGATCCAGGATTTCATGGTGTCGTGCCTTTCAGGCAGATGTTGAACATGGCCCGTATGGTCGTGCTGCACGCTGGCACGGGGGTCTCGCCGCGGTTTCGGTTTGTTTCGTTTCATGTCGCGCGCGGGGCGCGGCTCTTAGACTCCACGCCTTCGCCCATCCTCGAAAGACGTCCATGCGCCTGCACCCTCGCCCCCTCCACCTCGCGGCCCTATTGGCCTGCGCCCTGCTGGCAGGTTGCGCCACGACAGCGCCCCGGCAGACGGCTGCGCAACCCGTGCAGGTCAAGGTCTTCATCGCCGCGATGTTCGAGATCGGCCAGAACACCGGCGACCGCGCTGGCGAGTTCCAGCATTGGTACGAACGCTACTGGAAGAGCGCGACGCCGGTCACCGTGCCCGGCGCCCTGCAGCCCGTGTACTGCAATGCCGACGGTGTCTGCGGCGCCGTGCTGGGCATGGGCAAGGTCAACTCGTCCGCGTCCATGCAGGCCATCGTGCTGAACCCGGCATTCGACTTCTCCAAGGCCTACTACGTGGTCTCTGGCGTGGCCGGCACGCCGCCCTCGCGCGGCACGATCGCCGATGTCAGCTGGGCGACCTGGCTCGTGGACTACGACCTGGGCCACCGCTGGGCACCCGAAGAAAACACACCGGGCGCGCCGACCTTCATGCCGCGCAAGGGCTACGAGGCCTACCGCCGCTTCCAGCTCAACCCGGCGCTCGTGGCCCGTGCCATGCAGCTGTCGGCGTCCACACCGCTGCGGGACTCGGACAGCGCAGCCAAATACCGCCAGCGCTACCCAGACACCGAGGCGCGGCGCGCCCCCAAGGTGACCACCGGCACGCACATGACGGGCGACACCTTCTTCCACGGGCCCGGCATGTCGAAGCAGGCGCAGTACATCGCCAAGCTCTACGGCGCCGACGACTACGTGATCACCGAGATGGAGGCAGCCGCCATCGCGCTGGTGATCCAGCGCACGCACGGCACGGACCGCATCATGAGCCTGCGCGGCGCCGTCAACTTCGACCAGGGCAACCCCCAAGAAACCACGCTGCAGCACCTGGACCCGGCCCCGGGCGAGACGGCAGGCGGCTTCGCCGAAACGGTGCAGAACATCGCCCTGGTCGGCACCCGCGTGGTCGACGACATCGTCGTGAACTGGCCGCAATGGCAGGCCGGCGTGCCGGCCCGCTGAGCGCCGTCAGAAGTTCTCGGTATCGACCTCGCCGGTCGCCTGCGGCGTGTAGCGCGGCCCGACCACGTTGCGCTGGTGGATCAGCGCGTCGACGCGCGCCATCGCTTCGGCCGACAGACGCACATCGGCGGCGCCAAGGTCTTCGTGCAGATGGTCCAGGTTCGTCGTGCCCGGGATCGGCACGATGTGCGGGGCCTTGTGCAGCAGCCAGGCCAGCGCCAGCTGGGCCGGCGTGCAGCCCAGTTCCTGCGCCAGCGCGGCGTAGGGTTTGAGCAACTGCAGGTTGGCCGCGTAGTTGTCGGGCGCGAAGCGCGGCATGGGCCGGCGGATGTCCTTGGCGTCCAGCCCGGTCACGTCCATCAGCTTGCCGGTCAGGAACGCGCGCGCCAGTGGGCTGAACGCGACGAAGGCGGCGCCGATCTCGCGGCAGGCGTCGAGCACGGCGATCTCGGGGTTGCGCGTCCACAGCGAGTACTCGGTCTGCACCGCCGTGATGGGATGCACGGCATGCGCCCTGCGCAGCGTCGCGGCCGACACCTCCGACAGGCCGATGGTGCGCACCTTGCCCGCGCGCACGAGGTCGGCCAGTGCGCCCACGCTGTCCTCGATCGGCACCTGCTTGTCCCAGCGGTGCAGGTAATACAGGTCGATCACATCGGTCTTGAGCCGGCGCAGGCTGTCTTCGCAGTTGCGGCGCACGGCCTCGGGGCTGCCGTCGATCACGCGGCGCAGTTGGCCGTCGTCACCACGCACACCGGCCATGCCACCCTTGCTGGCCAAGGTGAACTTGCCGCGGTGCGGCGCCAGCACGCGGCCGACCAGCTCTTCGTTGGCGCCGAAGCCGTACAGCGCAGCCGTGTCGAACAGCGTGACCCCGGCGTCCAGCGCAGCGAGCAGCAGGCGCTCGCCCTGCTCGGGCGACGGCGGCTGGCCATAGGCATGGCTGAGGTTCATGCAGCCCAGGCCGATGGCCGAGACGGTGAAGGGTCCGATGGTGCGTTGTTGCATGGGCAAGATGGTCCAGAGATTGATGGGGTCGTGCCATCCTACGCGGCGCTGGCACGATGCAAAAAGCCGCCGGCTCGGTGCACGAGCAGGCGGCCTTTGCGTGATGGTGGCGCGATCAGCCTTCCAGCTGCTTTTCCAGATCCTGCAGCACGCGATAGCAGGCCAGCACCTGTGCCACGCTGCTGTTCGGCTCGCGCCCTTCGCGGATCGCGGCGAAGAACTCGCGGTCCTGCAGCTCGATGCCGTTCATGGACACGTCCACCTTGGAGACGTCGATCTTCTCCTCCTTGCCGTTGAACAGGTCGTCGTAGCGCGCGATGTAGGTCGCGGTGTCGCCGATGTAGCGGAAGAAAGTGCCCAGCGGGCCGTCGTTGTTGAAGCTGAGCGACAGCGTGCAGATCGCGCCGTTCTCGGCCTTGAGCTGGATGCTCATGTCCATGGCGATGCCCAGGTCCTTGTGGATCGGGCCTTGCACGGCATTCGCTTTCACGATGGGGCTGCCGGCCTGGTAGGCGAACAGGTCCACGGTGTGCGCGGCGTGGTGCCACAGCAGGTGGTCGGTCCAGCTGCGGGCCTGGCCCAGCGCGTTCATGTTGGTGCGTCGGAAGAAGTAGGTCTGCACATCCATCTGCTGGATGTTGAACTCGCCAGCCTTGATCTTGTTGTGCACGTACTGGTGGCTGGGGTTGAAGCGCCGCGTGTGGCCGCACATCGCGACCAGGCCGCTCTGCTTGGCCAGGGCCACGACTTCGTCGGCGTCCTTCAGGCTGTCGGCCAGCGGGATCTCGACCTGCACGTGCTTGCCGGCCTTCAGGCAGGCGATCGTCTGCGACGCGTGCATCTGCGTGGGCGTGCACAGGATCACGGCGTCCACTTCCTGGAGGGCCAGGCTGTCGGCCAGATCCGTCGTGACATGCTGGATGCCGTACTTGTCGGCCACTTCCCGGGTCTTCTCCAGGTCGCGGCTGATCAGCGAGACGACTTCGACGCCATCGATGTTCTTGATGCCGTCCAGGTGCTTGATGCCGAAGGCGCCGGCGCCCGCGAGTGCGACTTTGATGGTCTTGGTCATGATCAGTTGTTTTCCATGATGAGGTGGCCGACAGCGGTGTTCGACGCCGGCACGTGGAAGAAGCGGTGCTTGAGCGTCGGGGCCGGGCCACCGTCGACGTCGCTCATCGCGCCGCGCGCGATCAGCCACATCACGAGCTCGATGCCCTCGCTGCCGGCCTCGCGCACGTATTCGATGTGCGAGACCTTGGCCAGCTCGGCCGGCTCGGCGATCAAACGGTCCAGGAACTTGTTGTCCCACTCCTTGTTGATGAGGCCGGCGCGCGGGCCCTGCAGCTGGTGGCTCATGCCGCCCGTGCCCCAGATCTGCACCTTGAGCGGCGCGTCATAGGACTCGATGGCGCGGCGGATCGCCTGGCCCAGCGCGAAGCAGCGCGCACCCGAGGGCACGGGGTACTGCACCACGTTCACATGGAACGGGATGACCTTGACCGGCCAGGCCTCGGGCGAGCCGAACAGCAAATTCATCGGCACCGTGAGGCCGTGGTCCACCTTCAGGTCGTTCACGATGGTGAGGTCGAAGTCCTGCTGGATCACCGACTGCGCGATATGCGAGGCCAGCTCGGGGTGGCCGATGACCTTGGGCACGGGCCGCGGGCCGTAGCCTTCGTCGCCGGGCTCGAACTCGGCCGCGGTGCCGATGGCAAAGGTCGGGATCATGCCCAGATCGAAGCTGGTCGCGTGGTCGTTGTAGACCAGGAACACCACGTCGGGCTTGTTCTCGCGCATCCACTGCTTGGAAGGCTCGTAGCCTGCGAACAGCGGCTTCCAGTACGGCTCCTCGGTCTTGCCCAGGTCGATGGCCGCGCCGATGGCAGGCACGTGCGAGGTGTAGACCGAGGCCGTGATGCGTGCATGGCCTTCGGATGCGCCAGCGCCGGTCTGGCGTGCCGCATGCTCACCCATGATCTCCGCGGCCAGGGCTTCCTGGTGCGTGAGCTCCCATTCCTTCCAGGCCGCGGACTGCGAGGCAGGGCCCTGGGCGTTGCCGCCCTCGCCCAGCACGCGGTTGCCTTCGGCGCTGCGGCCGCCGCCAATCATCATGTCGCGGTAGGCGTGCTCGGTCATGCCGGTCATGGAGCCCGCCATCTGCTGGAACGACAGGCCATCGGTCGCGCCCAGCTTGGCCAGGAAGTAGATGTTGCCGCCCGTGCGCATGGCCCAGTTCAGGTCGCGTGCGCGCACTGCGGCGCGCTGCTCTTCCGTCATCGGCCACTCGGCCAGGTAGGCGTCTTCGTCGGCCTTGAAGCGCGTGCGGTTCTCGGCCTTCATGAGGCTCATGCAGAACTGGTTGAGCCAGTAGCCCTTGCGGCTTTGGTCGGCGTCGAAGATGGTCGTGCCGGGCACATCCAGATAAGGTTTGTTCAAAGCCATGTCAGACCTCTTCCGGCCAATACAGGCGCATCGGGTTGTCGACGAGCAGCTTCTTCTGCAGCTCGGCGGTCGGCGCGATATGCGGGATGAAGTCGACCAGCAGGCCGTCGTCGGGCATGTGGTCCTTCAGGTTGGGGTGCGGCCAGTCGGTGCCCCACAGCACGCGGTCGGGGAACTGCTCGACGATGCGGCGCGCGAAGGGGATCACGTCCTGGTAGGCGTTCTGCTCGCCATTCAAGGCCTTGGGGCCGGTGACGGACAGCCGCTCGGGGCAGCTCACCTTGCTCCACACATTGGTGTGCTCGCGCATGAACTTCTCGAACAGCGCGAACTCGGGGCCGTCGATCGGCTTGCTCACGTCGGGGCGGCCCATGTGGTCCACCACCACGGTGGTCGGCAGCGCGGTGAAGAAGTCCCACAGTTCGGGCAGGTCCACCGCCTCGAAGTAGATGACGACGTGCCAACCCAGCTTGTGGATGCGGCCGGCGATCTCCAGCAGCTCGTCCTTGGGCGTGAAGTCGACCAGGCGCTTGACGAAGTTGAAGCGCACGCCGCGCACACCGGCATCGTGCAACTCCTGCAGCTCGGCATCGCTGATGCTGCGCTTGACCGTGGCCACGCCGCGCGCCTTGCCGCCCGAGGACTTGCAGGCATCGACCATGGCGCGGTTGTCCGCGCCGTGGCAGGTGGCCTGCACGACCACGTTGCGCGCAAAGCCCAGGTGGTCGCGCAGCGCGTAGAGCTGCGCCTTGCTGGCGTCGCACGGCGTGTACTTGCGCTCGGGGGCGTACGGAAACTCGCCGCCCGGGCCGAACACGTGGCAATGCGCATCGACGGCGCCTGTGGGCAGCTGGAACCGGGGCTTGCTGGGGCCGGCGTACCAGTCCATCCAGCCGGCGGTTTTCTCGAAGGGTCCTGTGGTGGGTTTGCTCATGGTGTGGGTCTCACTGCAGTTCGATCTTGGCGCGCTTGATGATGGCTTCGTGCCGCTTGGTCTCCGAGGCGATGAAGGCCTCGGTCTGGGCGCGGTCCAGCGACATGGGCACGTAGCCGAAGTTGGCATAGCGGTCCTGCACGTCGCTGCTGAGCACGGCCTCGTTGATGTCGGCGCGGATCTTGTCGGCCACAGCCTGCGGCAGGCCCTTGGGCGCGGCGATGATGTTCCAGCCGCTGACCTCGTAGTCCTTCGGGCCACCGGCCTCGGCCACCGTCGGCACGTCGGGGTAGGCCTTCAGCCGCTGCGGCGCCGCCACGGCCAGGAAACGCACCTTGCCGGCCTTGTACAGCGGCCCCGTGGTGCCGGCCGTGCCCTGCGTCACGGGCAGTTCGCCGTTGGCCACCGCCGTGTACAGCTGCGAGGTTTCCTTGTAGATGATGTGCTGCATGCTGGTGCCGGTCAGCTGCTGCAGGTCTTCCATGCCCAGGTGCACCGGGTTGCCGATGGACCAGGAGCCGTAGTCGATCTTGCCGGGGTTGGCCTTGGCGTCGGCGATCACGTCGGCCACGTTCTTGTACTTGCTGTTGGTCGGCACCACCACCATCATGTAGGCCTTCCACAGCGTGGCCTGCACGTCGAAGTCCTTGGCCGGGTCGTACGGCAGCTTCTTGAACAGGTAGGGATAGGCGGCCAGGTGCACGCTGTCGAGCTGGATCAGGTCGTGCCCGTCCTTGGCGCCGCGCTTCCACGCGTCGATGGCGATGAAGCCGTTGCCGCCCGGGCGGTTCTCCACCACCACCGGCTGGCCCCACTTGCGCGAGAGCTTGTCGGCGATCACACGGCCGATGGCGTCGGGCGCGCCGCCGGTGGGGTACGGCGTGATCAGGCGCACGGTGCGCGTGGGCCACTTGGCGGCGTCCTGCGCGTGGGCGGCCGTGCCCCAGGTGGCGGCGGTTGCGGCGAGCGCCGACAGCGCGAAAAGTGCAGCGCGGCGTGGCAAAACAGATGGCTTCATGAATTTGTCTCCTCGGGTGGGTGTGTCGTCAATCCAGCGTGACATTGGCCTTGCGGATCACATCGCCGAAGCGCTGCGATTCGTCTTTCACGAACTGCGTGAACTGCGCGCGCGTGGTCGGGAAGGGTTCGTAGCCGAAGCTCTTGAACTTCTCCTGCACGTCGGCTCCCGACAGCGCGGCTTCGACATCGGCCTTGATCTTGTCGGTGGTGGCGGCCGGCAGGCCGGGCGGCACGGCGAACGCGTTCCAGCCGGTCACGACGAAGTCCTTGGGGCCTCCGGATTCGGCCACCGTGGGCACGTCCGGGAAGTCGGCCGAGCGCTTGGGCGCCGTGATCGCCAGAAAGCGCAGCTTGCCTGCGCGCTGCAGCGGGCCGGCCGTGGCGGCGCTGCCCAGCGCAAACGCCAGCTCGCCCGTGGAGACGCCGGTGTAGAGCTGCGTGGTCTCCTTGTAGATCACGTGCTCCATCTGCGTGCCGGTGGCGCTCTCGAACAGCTCCGAGCCCAGGTGCACCGGGTTGCCGATGGACCAGGAGCCGTAGTTCAGCTTGCCCGGGTTGGCCTTGGCGTCCGCGATGATGTCTCCCACCGTCTTGTACTTGCTGGTGGTCGACACCGTGAAGAAGAAGTGCGTCTTGAACAGCGGCAGCAGCGTGTCGAAGTCCTTCACCGGGTCGTAGGGCAGCTTCTTGAACAGCGCCGGGTAGGCGGCCAGGTGCACGTTGTCCAGCACCAGGATGTCGTGGCCGTCCTTGGCGCCGCGCTTCCACGCGTCGATGGCGATGAAGCCGTTGCCGCCCGGGCGGTTTTCCACGATCACGCTCTGGCCCCAGGTGCGCGATAGTTTGTCGGCCACCAGGCGGGCCACGCCGTCCGGGCCGCCGCCCACGGGGAACGGCGTGATGATGCGCACGGGCTTGGTCGGGAACTGCTGGGCCTGGGCCGCGAACGGCAGGGCCGCGGCCAGTGCACCGGCGGCGATAGCGAAGCGCACCAGGGTGCGGCGTGGGGTTGCTTGCATGTCGTCTCTCTCGGGTTGTCGTTTCAATCAGGCTTGATGCCGGTCTCACGCACCAGCTTCTCGTAGCGCTGGCGCTCCGCGCGCACCAGCGTGGCGAACTGCGTGGCGGGGCCGGGCGTGACCTCGCCGCCCACGCCGCTCATGCGCGCCTGCACCTCGGGCGTGGCCAGGGCCTTTTGCACCTCGGCGTACAGCTTGTCGACCACGGCCTTGGGCGTGGCGGCCGGTGCGACGAAGCCGTACCAGACCGAGGCCTCGAAGCCCGGGTAGCCGGATTCGGCGATCGTCGGCGTGTCCGGGAAGATGCTGGTGCGCTTGGCGCTCAGCGCGGCCAGCACCTTGAGCTTGCCGCTCTTCACATGGGGCAAGGCCTCCAGCGCGTTCACCGCCACCAGCGGCACCTGGCCGCCGATGGTGTCGGTGATGGCCTGCGCGCCGCCGCGGTAGGGCACGTGCTGCAGCGCGATGCCGGCGGCCTTGGCAAAGAGCTCGACCGCCATGTGCGGCGTGGCGCCGTTGCCGGGGCTGGCGAATGCGATGGAATCGGGCTTGCCCTTGGCGGCGGCGATCAACTCGGCCACCGTGTTGTACGGCACGGCCGGGTTCGCCGCGATCACCACCGGCACGCGGCCCACCTGCGCGATCAGCGCCAAGTCGCGCTCGGCGTCGAACGGTGCGGGCTGGTACAGCGCCATGTTGGCCGCCAGTGCGTTGGCAGCCAGCATCAGCGTGTAGCCGTCCGGCGCGGCGTCGATGACCGACTTGACGGCGATGTTCGTGCCGGCGCCGGGCTTGTTCTCCACGACTATGGGCTGGCCCATGCTGGCCGACATGGCCTGGCCCACGGTGCGCGCAACGATGTCGACCGCGCCGCCGGCCGAGTAGCCGACCACGAGCTTGATCGGCTTGTTCGGGTAGGTCTGCGCGTATGCGGCACCGGCCAACAGCGCAGTGGCCACGCAGGCCAGCACGAGGCGTTTGAACATCGCGCTCAATCGATGTACTTCAAGCCCGCTGCCGCCAACGGCTCGCGCATCTTGTACATGTCCAGGCCCAGCACGCCGCTGGCCAGCTTGTCACGCTTTTCGCCCTCGAAGCTCTCACGCTTCTGCGCAGCCTCCAGCGTCTTGGCCGCGATGGCGCGCGGCACGCAGACCACGCCATCGTCGTCCGCCACGATCACGTCGCCCGGCGTGACCAGCATGCCGGCGCAGACCACGGGGATGTTGACCGAGCCGATGGTGGCCTTGATCGTGCCCTTGCTGCTGATGGCCTTGCTCCACACCGGGAAGTTCATCTCTTTCAGCGTCTTCACGTCGCGCACGCCGGCGTCGATGATCAGCGCACGCGCGCCGCGCGCCTGGAAGCTGGTGGCCAGCAGGTCGCCGAAGTAGCCGTCGGTGCACTCGGCCGTGATGGCGGCGACCACGATGTCGCCGGGCTTAATTTGCTCCGCGACCACGTGCATCATCCAGTTGTCGCCCGGGTGCAGCAGCACCGTCACGGCCGTGCCGGACACCTGGGCGCCCGGGTAGATCGGGCGCATGTAGGGCTTGAGCAGGCCCACGCGGCCCATGGCCTCGTGCACGGTGGCCGAGCCCAGCGCGGCGAGCCCGTCGGCGGTGGCAGCGTCCGTGCGCTGGATGTTGCGGTAGACGACTCCGAGTTCGTACATGGTGATGCTCCTGCGGGTTACTTGTTTTTGGCCTTGAGGGCCGTGTCCAGGCGGCTGAACACGCGGCGCGCATTGCCTTCGAAGACCTGGTAGCGGTCTTCATCCGTGAGGTTGGGCGTGTTCAGCACGTAGCGCTTGGTGTCGTCGTAGTAGTGGCCGGTCTCCGGGTCGATGCCACGCACGGCGCCGATCATCTCGCTGGCGAACAGCACGTTCTTGGTCGGGATCACCTTGGTCAAGAGGTCGATGCCGGGCTGGTGGTAGACGCAGGTGTCGAAGTAGATGTTGTTCAGCAGGTGCTCGGTCAGCAGCGGCTTCTTGAGCTCCTGCGCCAGCCCGCGGAAACGGCCCCAGTGGTAGGGCACGGCACCGCCGCCGTGCGGAATCAGGAACTTCAGCGTCGGGAAGTCCTTGAAAAGATCGGACGTCAGGCACTGCATGAAGGCCGTGGTGTCGGCATTCAGGTAATGCGCGCCGGTGGTGTGGAAGCAGGCATTGCAGCTCGTGCTGACGTGCACCATGGCCGGGATGTCGTACTCGACCATCTTCTCGTAGATCGGGTACCAGCTGCGGTCGGACAGCGGCGGGCTCGTCCAGTGGCCGCCGGACGGGTCCGGGTTCAGGTTGATGCCGACGTTGCCGTACTCCTTGACGCACTTCTCCAGCTCGGGGATGCAGGTCTTGGGGTCGACGCCGGGGCTTTGCGGCAGCATGGCCGCAGGAATGAAGTGGTCGGGGAACAGCTGCGAGACGCGGTAGCACAGCTCGTTACAAATCGCCGCCCAGGTCGACGACACATTGAAGTCGCCGATGTGGTGCGCCATGAAGCTGGCGCGCGGGCTGAAGATGGTGATGTCGCTGCCGCGCTCGCGCATCTTGGCCAGCTGGTTCAGCTCGATGCTCTCGCGCAGCTCGTCGTCGCTGATCTTGAGATCCGCCACCTTGGGCATGAGGGCCGGGTCCTGGATGCCGGCGATCTGCTGGTTGCGCCAGGTCTCCAGGGCCTTGGGCGCGGTCGTGTAGTGGCCGTGCACGTCGATGATCAGGGGGTTGCTTTGGCTCATGTCGTTCCTCGGGTTACAGGTCTCAACTGACCGGCGGAATTCTGCGCGGTAAGCCTGCAAAGTTCCAGCCGGAACACCCTCTAGCAGTTAGAACACATCGGCATATCGCGCGGCGCGCTATTCAATACACTTGCAGCCCATGGACCTCAAGCAACTCGAGTATTTCGTGCGTGTGGCCGAGCTCGGCAGCTTCACGCGCGCGGCCATCGCGCTGAACGTGGCGCAGCCCGCGCTGTCGCGCCAGATCCGCCTGCTGGAGGTGGAGTTGCGGCAGAACCTGCTGGCCCGCAACGGGCGTGGCGCCACGCCCACGGAGGCCGGCAAGCTGCTGCTGGAACACGGCCGCGGCATCCTGCACCAGGTGGATGTGGCGCGCGAGGAACTGGGCGTGGCGCGCGGCGCGCTGGCCGGGCGCGTGTCCATCGGCCTGCCGCCCAGCCTGTCCCGGCTGATCACGGTGCCGCTGACGCAGGCCTTTCGCGCGCAGCTGCCGCAGGCGCAGGTGACGCTGACCGAGGGCTTCTCGGTCAGCATGGTGGACGGGCTGCGGCTGGGCAAGCTGGACATGGCCGTGCTGTACAACCCCGAGCGCTCGCCCGACATGGAACTGGCCACGCTGCACGAGGAAGAGCTGGTGCTGATCTCGCCCAGCGACGCGGCCAGGCCAGCGCGCAAGGCCGCGGCCAGGCCGGGGACCAAGACACCGGCCAAAGGCCGCGAGCGCATCACGCTGAAGGAGGTCACCGCGCTGCCGCTGATCCTGCCCAGCCGGCCCAACGCGTTTCGCCTGCTCATCGACGACGAGGCCATGCGCATCGGCTGCGCGCTGCGCGTCACGCTGGAGGTAGACGGGCTGAACGGCATCCTGAACCTGGTCAAGGAAGGCTTCGGCCATGCCGTGCTGCCGGCCTACACGCTCAGCAATTTCGAGAACGCCGAGCCGTTCGAGGTGCGCAGCATCCACCAGCCGCGATTGATGAGCCAGCTCATGCTGGTGCGCTCATCGCGCCGGCCCGCCACCGAGACGCAGAAGATCGCGCGCCAGCTGGTGCAGGACGTGGTGCTGCGCGCCATCGCTCCCTACGCCTGAAGCCTGCAGGGGTGCTTGCTAGACTGGCCCGCTTCGCGCCTACCCTCCTCAACAGATGACCGCCTCCATCCCCCTGCTCGTGCTGTGCCCGCTGCAAGCTGCTTACCTGCAGCAGTTCCGCGACCGCTTCGACGTCATCGTCGGCGACAACGATGCGCGCCGCGCCCAGGCCATCGCCGAGCACGGCCCGCGCATCCGCGCCGTGCTGACGATCGGCACCATCGGGCTGACGGCCACCGAGATCTCGGCCCTGCCCGCGCTGGAGCTGGTGCACACGCTGGGCGTGGGTTACGAGCTGGTGGACGTGGCCGCGGCCAAGGCGCGCGGCATCGCCGTGGCCAACGCGGCCGGCAGCAACGAAACCTGCGTGGCCGACCACGCCTTCGGCCTGCTGCTGGCGGCCGTGCGCGGCATCGTGCAGTTGGACACCGGCGTGCGCAAAGGCCTGTGGCGCGACCAGCTGCAGTTCTACACGCCCACCGTGAGCGGGAAGCGCATCGGCCTGCTCGGCATGGGCGGCATCGGCAAGCAGATCGCCAAGCGCGCGGCCGGCTTCGACATGCCCGTGGGCTACCACAGCCGCAGCCGCAAGGCCGACCTGCCGTTCGAATACTTCGACAGCGCGCGCGCCCTGGCCGCGTGGTGCGACTGCCTGGTCGTCGCCACCCCGGGCGGTGCCGAGACGAAGCACCTGGTCGACGCCCAGGTGCTGGACGCGCTGGGCCCCCAGGGCACGCTGGTCAACATCGCACGCGGCAGCGTGGTGGACACGGCCGCGCTGGCCGCGGCGCTGCGCGAGGGCCGCATCGCCTCGGCCGGCATCGACGTCTACGAGAGCGAGCCCGCGCCGCCGGCCGAACTGCTGGACCTGCCCAACGTGGTCATCACGCCGCACATCGCGGGGCGCTCGCCCGAGGCCGTGCAGGCCTCGGTCACGCTGGTGCTGGGCAACCTGGACGCGTTCTTCAACGGCCGGCCGGTGCTGACGCCGGTCTGATCGCCCTGGCGGCAGCCGAGGCCTTGCGGGCCGCAGGCGCGGGATTCACGCGCCGCCTCCTACAATCGCCGCCTTTCGCGGTTCGCCGTGACCCACGCGAACCGCAGCAAGGCAGCGCATGCAAAACCACTATCTCGCCCTGGGTGTCAGCAGTGGCGCCAGCCTGGCGGACATCAAGAAGGCCTACCGCCACCAGGCGGCCCTGCACCACCCGGACCGCAACCCCGCGCCCGACGCCGCCACGCGGTTTCGCGCCATCCAGGAGGCCTACGACATCCTGGGCGACGCGGCCAGGCGCGAGGCCTACGACCACAACCGCAAGCGCAACCTGCTCGACGACCCGCTGGAAACGGCGCGCGAGATCTGGGGCGACTATTTCCGCAAGCTGATTTAGGCTCCGATGCACGTATCCCCCTTCTTCCACAACCTGCGCACCGCCTACATGGCCGAGCTCGACGACATGCGCCACGACTCGGAGGGCCAGTTCGTGCTGGACCGGCGGCTGGCCGAGCGGCGCAGTGAGCTCGGCTTCCTGGTGCACATGCTGGAGCTCAGCCCCGAGATGGTGGCGGTGGTGCTGCACAAGGCCTTCCACTTCACGTCCGCGCCGGCCATTGACCAATTGCTGGCCTGCGAGCCCGACAACCTGCCCGCGTGGGACAGCCTGCAGCACAGCATCACGGTGGCGCCCTGGGCCCAGGCCACGGTGCAGATGCTGCGCCAGCAAGCGGCCGGCGATCACTTCCTCTGCGTGGCCGCCGCGCTGGAGTACATGGCCGGCAGCGCCCGGCATGCCAGCGCAGGCGTGGATGACGGCGACGAATCGGAAGACGCCGATGCCGACCGCGACAGCGACGACCACGAACCAACCCTCTCGGCCGACGACCTGGACGACGCCGATGCCCAGAGCCGCGAGGACGCCCGCGCCGATTGGATGGCCGAGCAAGGCTTCGACCGCAAAGACTGAACGGGCAAAGGACCTGACGCCATGAACCACCTCGCCCTGATCGCGAAGACCCAAAGCCTGATTGCCGCAGGCGACATCGCCGGCGCCGAGTCCGCCCTCACCGAACTGGCGGACACCGAGGGCGACCGCGCGCTCATGGTGGTGCTGGACCAGTTGGCGCCCAAGGACATCCTGGCCGTGATGCGCGAGTACGACCCATCGCGCGAATCGGTCGTGAGCCTGCTGGTCACCCCGCAGCAATTCGCGCACGCCATCGTCATCGAGAAGCGCTACAAGGACCTCACCCACACGCACCTGCGTGGCATGGTGAACGCCATCGTCTTCCGTGAGGACGCCGACCCGGTGGAATTCCTGAACGCCGTGGGCGACATGGAAGGCGGCAGCGAAGCCATGGCCAACTACTTCGCCGACAAGTGGGCCCGCATCGAAGCCTTCGCGCGCAGCGGCACCTTCGATACCGTCGAGGAAGACGGCGAGATGCTGTCGGAGACGGCGCTGCTGGCCTCGGCCTACGCCAGCCCCCGGATCGACTTGGAGGAAGTGGCCGACCAGGACTGGATGGAGCTGGCCTGGCGCATGCGCTACGAGTGCCCGGACCTGTTCACCGAAACCTTGCTGGTCATGCGGGCCCAGGCGCGCGCCCACCACCTGGGCGTGCAGGACGAGGAAGAAGAGGTCGAGGAAGATGTGCGCGTGGAGACCAGCGACACCGACCGTGGCCGCAGCACCCCCGCCGCGCGCGAGGACGACGAAGAGTCGGCGATTTGATGGACCACCCCGACCAGGGCGCCCAGGCCGTCGCGCTGTTCGACGAGCGGCCCTTTTTTGAGAAGGCCCTGCAGCATGGCGTGCGCCACGGGATCATTCCACCCGAGAAGCTGGCCGCGATGCGCGTGGAGGCGCCCAAGGGCATGGTGCAGATCGCGCGCTACTTCGGCACCGAGTACCTGCGCCCCGACCTGGAGATGGCGCGGGCGCGCCTGGTCAACCTCGTGAGCCTGTACCTGGAGCACTCCTGCGGTGGTGACCTGGACCTGGCCGCCCAGGCTCTGCGCGACCATAGCCTGCTGTCGCGCTCCAAGGGCGGCTCGGACATGCTCAAGGCGTTGATCGCCATGCCGCAGAGCAGCCACTTCGGCATGCAGGAGCACGGTGTGTTCGAGGACAAGCACATCCCCTTGCTGGCCAAGTGGTCCCTGCGCAGCCTGCCCGAATATCAGACCGAGCGCGCCGCGCGCAGCCATGCCACGACCCTGGTGGACGCAGCCGTATGGATGGCGGCGCAGCTGGGGCTGGATGCCGACGATCTGGAAGATGCCGGCAAGGACGCGGAGTCCGTCGTGCGCACGGCCTTGCTGGTGCGCGCCAGCCGGCGCAGCGCCATGCCGGACTGGCAAGGCTTCGAGAAGATGGTGCTGGGCCTGCGCAAGAAGTACGCGCAGCCCGCCGTTGGCCAGGCCGCGCACGTCCCGCTGGACTTGCCCAGGGACCTACCGGCAGAGTTCGTGGACGCGGTACAGACCGTGCAGGCCTCCGTCGTGCAGGACCTGCCCAGGATCCTGGACGCCACGATCAGCGTGCGCAAGCTCTTCGACCAGACGCCGGCCTTCCTGGGCCGCTATTTCTGGACTGAAGATGCCATGGCCGACCTGGAGCATTTCGAGCGCAGCAACAGCGCCCTTTGGGAGAAGGCCACCGAGGGCCACAGCGACGACAGTTCGCTGCTCACGCTGTTCCTGCGCATCGCGACGCAGGGCACGCACGCCACGCTGCTGACCGAGAAAGCCGCCGCCAGCCTGGTCCGCAAGATCCGCAAGTCGGGCCTGGATGCCGAGCTGCCCCGGCAGTTCATCGCGCAACACGCGCCCGTCGCACTGCGCAGCGATTACCTGCGTCTGTGGAACGCCTTCATGGCGGAGGCCGAGCCTGTCTTGCGCAGCGACCGCGTGCAGGCCTACGAAGACGCGCTGGCGCTGCTGCGCCGGGAATGCAACATCGCAGGCTAAGGCTCACGCGGTTGCATCCGCCGCACCTTGCGATGCGGCCGCATGCGCATCGACGATCAAGCCGGCCAGCTGGCGGCCATGCTCGCTCATGGTCCGCGCGCGGCGGTGGATCAGGCCGATGTCGCGGTAGAAGGTGTGCTCTCCCAGGCCGACGGCCCGCACCGCCGCCGGCCAGCGACGATGGTTCACAGTCTGTGGAACCAGGGCTACGCCCACGCCATGCGCCACCAGCTGCACGATCGCGTCCAGCTCGTCCACCTCGCACACCTGCTGCACGGCGATGTGCATGGAACGCAGGAACCGGTCCGCCTGCCGCCCCCCGAAGGACGCGCGGTCGTAGCGCACGAAGGGCTGGCTGCCGATCAACTCGGCCCAGCTCAGCTGCGGCGCATCGCGCGGCACGAGCAGCCTGAAGGGTTCGCGCGCCAGCGTGGTCCAGCGCAGGTCGGCATGCAGGCCGAACGGCGGCTTGATGACGATGGCCATGTCGATTTCGCCCGCATCCACCTGGTTCACGAAGTCCATCGACAGCCCGGGCAGGATGCGCGTGCGCGCACCGGGGCAGGCGCGGTGGAACCTGGCGATGGCCTTGGGCAGCCACGACCGTTGCGCGGACGCGATGGCGCCCAGCGTCAGGAACACCGCCTCGTTCTTGCCGCCGCGGCGTGAGCCCAGCTCGCCATACAGGCTGACCAGCTCCTGCGCCTGCTGCAAGGTCTGGTGCCCGCGCGCGTTGAGCTGCGCCGTGCGCCCCGTTCGGTCGAACAGCGCAAACCCCAGCTCTTCCTGCAACCTTTGCATCTGCGCGCTGACCGCGGCCTGCGTCAAGCCGATCTTCTGACCGGCCGCGGCAAAGGTGCCTTCGCGCGCCACGGCAATCAAGGTTTTCAACTCACGGATCATTGCCGTCCTCCAGGCAAGTGCTCACCAATGACAACCAATGGTGATGAATGACTCCAATATAAATTGATTTTCTTTGATGGATGCCATGGCTAAAGTTTGCGTACCCCATCGACCCAAGGCAACACCCCATGACCGCCACCCCACGCATCCCGTTCCACCTGGCCTTCCCCGTCCGCGACATCGCCGAAGCGCGCGCCTTCTACGGCGAACTGCTCGGCTGCCCCGAAGGCCGCAGCGCACCCGAGTGGGTCGACTTCGACTTCTATGGCCATCAGATCGTGGCGCACCTGGCGCCCGACGAATGTGGCCACAAGCAGAGCAGCGCCGTCGACGGCCACGACGTGCCGGTGCGCCACTTCGGCGCCATCTTGCCCATGGACCAGTGGCAGAAGATGGCCGACGCGCTCGTGGCGCACAAGACCGACTTCATCATCGAGCCCTACATCCGCTTCAAGGGCGAGCCCGGCGAGCAGGCGACGATGTTCTTCCTGGACCCATCGGGCAACGCCATCGAGATGAAGTCTTTCGCCGACCTGTCTTCGTTGTTCGCCAAATGAAGCGCGCAGCCTTCAAGGTCCGCGTGCTCGCGGCACTGGGCGCAGCCGCCACCCTCGGCGTGTTCACCGGCCCGGCCCATGCCCAGACCGACACGCTCAGGAAGATCAAGGACACCGGCACGATCACCATGGGTGTGCGCGATGCCTCGGGCGCCATGTCGTTCACGGTGCGCGGCAACCAGTACACAGGCTTTCATGTCGAGGTGTGCGAGCGCATCGTGGCCGACATCCAGCAGGCCCTGAAGCTGGACAAGCTGGCCGTCAAGTACCAGTTGGTCACGCCGCAGAACCGCATCGCGCTGGTGCAGAACGGCACCGTCGACCTGGAGTGCGGCACGACCACGAACAACGCGGCGCGCCAGAAGGACGTGGCCTTTGCGCCCACGCTGTATGTGGAAGGCGTACGCGTGGCCGTGAAGACGGCCTCCGGCATCGCCAGCCCGGCGCAACTGGCCAGCAAGGCCGTCGCGGCCACGACCGGCAGCACGGCCGTGCAGCAGTTGCGCAAGCTGCAGCGGGAGGGCGTCACCGGCATGAGCGAGGTGCTGGCCAAGGACAACAGCGAAGGCTTCCTGCTTCTGGAGTCGGGCCGCGTGGACGCGTTCGTGGCGGACGGCCAGATCCTGGCCACGCTGATCTCGCGCAGCCGCGAGCCGGCGCAGTACACGCTGCTGGACAAGGTGCTGAGCGTGGAGCCCATCGCCATCATGATCCCCAAGGGCGACGCCGCCTTGAAGACCCTGGTCGACCAGAGCGTGCAGAGGCTGGCGCGCAGTGGCGAGGCCGCCAGCCTCTACGCCAAGTGGTTCACACAGCCCATCCCGCCGAGTGGCCAGACCGTGGGCCTGCCCGCCAATGCGCTGACGCAGGCCGCCTGGGCCAACCCCAGCGACAAGCCACTGGAGGCCTACGAGACCAAGTGAGGGCAGCCCTTGCCACCGATGCGACGGGCACTGCGGCCCGTGGCGCAGCGGCTCAGGCCACGAAGTCCCGCAGCGCCGCGCCCGTCATGCGGTAGCGCACCCACTCGGCCTGCGGCTTGGCGCCGATCGAGTCGTAGAAATCGATGGCCGGCTGGTTCCAGTCCAGCACGCTCCACTCGAAGCGTCCGCAGCCCTCTTGCACCGCGATGCCGGCCAGGTGCTGCAGCAGCCGTTTGCCGGCGCCCTGCCCGCGCGCCGTGGGCAGCACGAACAGGTCTTCCAGGTACAGGCCCTTTTTCGCCTGCCAGGTCGAGTAGTTGAAGAAGTAGACCGCGAAGCCAACCGCCTGGCCGTCCTGTTCGCAGATCAGCGCGCGCGACGGGCTGCCCGGGCCGAACAGGCTGCTGCCGATCGTCTCGACCGTGGCCTCGACCTGGTCCTCGGCCTTCTCGTAGATGGCCAGTTCGCGGATGAAATGCAGGATCAGCGCGGCGTCGCCGGCGCTGGCGGGGCGGATGGAAATCGTCATGGGTTCGAAGTCACTGCTTTGGAATATTCGCCTTGGCAATCACCTCGCCCCAGCGCTTGATCTCGCCTGCCAGCTGCGTGGCCAGCTGCTCTGGTGTGCTGCCCTGCGCGACAAGGTTCAGTTCCAGCAGCTTGTGCTTCACCTCCGGCAGCGCCAGCGCGGCGTTGATGTCCTTGTTCAACCGCGCCACCACCTCCTTGGGCGTGCCCGCCGGCACGGCCAGGCCGTTCCATGACGCGACGTCGAAACCCGCCAGGCTGCCACCGGTCTCGCGCACCGTCGGCACGGCTGGCAGTTGCGGCGCACGCTTGCCGCCCAGCACGGCCAGCGGTCGCAGCGCCTTGCCGGTGATCTGCGTCATGAGCGGGCCCAGGATGTCGACCATGGCGTCGAGCTGCCCACCGCGCAGCGCCGTGATCACGGGCGGCGTGCCGTTGAAGGGCACGACCTGCGCGTCGATGCCGGCCGTGCTCTTGAACAGCTCGGCCGCTAGGTTCTGCGTGGTGCCGATGTTGGGCGTGCCGATGTTCAGCTTGCCCGGGTTGGCCTTGCCGTAGGCCACCAGCTCCCCGAGTGTCTTGAAGCGGCTGTTCTCGGCTACCACGATGCCCAGGTCGAACGTGGCGAGCGTGGAGACGGGCGTGAAATCCCTGGCTGCGTCGAAGGGCTGCGACGCGAACAGCGCCGCGCTGACCGCCGTCCCGCTGGAGACCAGCAGCAGTGTGTGCCCGTCGGCCGGGGCGCGCGCGACCATCTCGCCGGCCACCACGCCGCCCGCGCTGGGCCGGTTGTCGATGACCACGGCCTGGCCCAACGTGGCGGCCAGCTTTTCGCCCACGGTGCGCGCCGTGAGGTCGGCCGCGCCGCCCGCGGCATTGGGCACGACCAGGCGCAGCGGCTTGCTGGGAAAGCGTTGCGCGCTCGCAGGGCCGGGCAGCAGGATCGCCGCAGCGCCTGCGGCCCCGGCCGCCAGAAGTTCTCGTTTGGTCCACATGGCCATGAATCCCTTTCGTGGTGGTGGCGCGCCGTCTCCTTGCGCCAAGCCCGGGGATTGTGGCGCACGCAACTGCGCCGAACTGTGCCGCGCGGGCGCCGCGCCGCAGTGCAATGCCACGCGCAGGCCTGCCCGACGACTGGCGCAGGGCCGGCCTGCGCGCCCTCAGGCGTCGAGGATCTTTCTGTTGCTGCCGCCTGGCAGCGTGCGCAGCGTCTTGACCGTCCGCGCCTGGTAGTCACGGCTCCAGACGGTGTCGATCTGCACCCATTCGCCGCGTGCCTCGCTGGGCGTGAGCGTGAGCACCACATAGCCACGGTGGCTGCATTCCGCATAGCGCAGGTCAGGGACCATGTCGGGAAACGCGTCCTCGAGCACGGCGCTGGAGATCAGCGGCAGCACGCGCTCGAAGCCGGGCGAGCTGACCGACGCGGTGGCGAACTCCACGCCCACCGGGCTGCCGGCGGCATCCGTCAGGTCGCTGGCCCAGGCGTTGTGCGTGTCGCCGGCCAGCGAGATCAGGTTCTTGTCCAGGCTGCGTGCCGTGGCCAGCACCGATTCGCGCGCCGCGGGGTAGCCGTCCCACGCGTCCAGGTTGTACGGCGCGCGGCGCTGGTCCACCAGCGCGCGCTGCGCATCGCTGCGCAGCGGTTCCGGCGTGGACTTCGCCAGCGTGTATTCGGCCAGGGTCTCCAGGGTGAACGACGAGGCGATCGACAGGGGGATCTCCATCCGCGCCATCAAGACCTGCTGCCCCAGCACCTGCCAGGTGGCCGTCGAAGCGGTCATCTGCGCAGTCAGCCATGCCGACTGCTCCAGGCCCAGCAGTTGCCGCCCCTCGCCCAGGCCCACGCCTTCCAGGTAATCGGGCAGCTTGAGCTGCTCGTCGCGCCCGATCAGGCGCGTGTCGAGCATGTGCAGCGACGCCAGCGTGCCGAAGTCGAAGCTGCGGTAAATCTTCAAGGGGTTGGCCGCATCGGGCACGCGGACCGGCAGCCACTCCTGCCAGGCCTGCACCGCAGCGGCACGGCGCGCCGCAAAGCTCCCCTCGCTGGACGCATCGTGGTTGCCTGCGCCGCCCGACCACGTGTTGTCGGCCACGTCGTGGTCGTCCCACACGGCGATCAGCGGCATGGCCGCATGCAGCGCGCGCAGGTCGGGATCGCTCTTGTACTGCGCATGGCGCTGCCGGTAGTCGGCCAGGGTGAGGATCTCCTGCCGCGGGCTGGACTCCCGGTCGGTGATGAACGCCGTCTGCGAGGCATAGCCCAGCAGGCCGTACTCGTAGATGTAGTCGCCCAGGTGCAATGCCGCGTCGATGTCGCCGCGCTTGGCGACGTCTGCGTAGACATTGAAGTAGCCGGCAGGGAAGTTGGCGCACGACAGCACGGCCAGCTTGACCTGGCTGACGCTGCCGGTGGGCAGCGTCTTGGTGCGGCCGATGGCCGAGCGCTCCGCCCCATAGGTGAACCGGTAGTGGTACACGGTGGCTGGCAGCAGCCCGGCCACATCGACCTTGACGGTGTAATCCTGCGCGGGCCCGGTCGTCGCGGTACCGCGGCCCAGGATGGCGCCGAAGCTGGCGTCACTCGCCACTTCCCAACCCACGGAGAAGTTGCCGGGAGCGCTGGGCGTGACGCGCGTCCACAGGATCACGCGGTCGGACAGCGGGTCGCCGCTGGCCACTCCGTGCACGAAGGCTTCGCTCGCCGTTTCCGAGGGTGGCGGGGCGTCGCCCGCGTCGTCGCCGCCACCGCCGCCGCATGCCGACAAGGCGCCACCGGCGCCGACCGCCATGGCCAGGCGCATGGCGCCGCGCATGAAACGTCTGCGCGACAGCTCGGCCTCGGGTGTGAGATCGGAAGGAGAGGCAAGGCTGCCCGCAGGCTTGTGGTCGTTCATCGATGTCGTTCTTGGTAAGGTGCGGCGGGGTGCCGTCGGGCCGACGAGAGCGTTGCCGCGGCGGTCTTTTTGCGCTGCCGGCCTGCAGGCTGAAGCGGCGTCGGCAGACGCTGACACGCGCACGGGCAACGGCTGCGCCAGCGCGCACCTCACCCGGTCAGCGCACCACGCCCAGCAGCTGGTCCAGCACGGCCGGCTGTGCCCGCAGCTCGGGCGCCGTGCCGCTGTGCACCACCGTCCCACGGTCGAGCACGGCCGCCAGGTCGGAGATGGCCAGGATGGCCTGAGGATGCTGCTCCACGATGATGGCCGACAGGCCCTCCTCGCGGGTCACGCGGCGGATGGCCCTCAGCAGCTCCTCCACGATGATGGGCGCCAGGCCCTCCAGCGGCTCGTCGAGCAGCAAGAGGCGCGGGTTCAGCACCAGCGCGCGGCCTACCGCGAGCATCTGCTGCTCGCCCCCCGACAACTGCGTGCCCAGGTTGGTCTTGCGCTCGGCCAGGCGCGGGAACATCTGGTAGACGCGCTCGGGCGTCCAGGCCGGCTTGCCGGCGCGCGCCGGCCGGGCCACGGCCGTGAGGTTCTCGTGCACGGTGAGCGACTTGAAAATGTTGCGCTCCTGCGGCACCCAGCCGATACCCGCGCCGGCGCGCTCGTGCGCGGGCAGCTTGTGCAATGTGATACCGCCGAGCTGGATGCTGCCGCCATGCTGGCGCGTGGCGCCGGCCAGCGTGTTCATGAGCGTGGTCTTGCCGGTGCCGTTGCGGCCCAGCAGGGCCAGCGTCTGGCCTTCGGGCAAGGACAGGTTCACGCCGTTCAGCACGACCGCTTCGCCGTAGCCGGCGCTCAGGTTCTCGACCGTCAACAGCTCAGCCATGTGCTTCTTCTCCATGCCCCAGGTAGACGGCCTTGACCTGCGGATCGCGGGCGATCTCGTCCGGCGTGCCCTCGGTCAGCAGCGCACCGTTCACCAGCACGGTGATGCGTTTGGCGAAGTCGAACACCAGGTCCATGTCGTGCTCGATCAGCAGCACCGACACATCGGCCGGCAGCGCGGCTACCGTCTGCAGCAGCTCCTCGCGCTCGCCGGGCGGCACGCCGGCCACGGGCTCGTCCAGCAGCAGCACGCGCGGCTCGCAGGCCAGTGCGATGGCGATCTCCAGCAGGCGGCGCTTGCCGTAGGGCAGATGCTCGGTGCGCTGGCGCATCACGTCGGTCAGGTGGAACTGCTCGAGCAACTGGTCGCAGCGCTCGGCCACGCCACCCTGCGCGCCCAGGCGCTGCCACCAGCGTGCGCCCAGGCCGCGCTGCTGCGAAACCACCAGCGCCAGCGTCTCCAGCGGCGTCATGCTGTTGAACAGCTGGTTGATCTGGAAGGTGCGCACCATGCCGCGGCACACACGCTGGTGCGGCGCCAGGCGCGTGATGTCTTCGCCCTGCAACACGATGCGGCCCTCGGAGGGCTCCAGCATGCCGGTGAGCAGGTTGATGAGCGTGGTCTTGCCGGCCCCGTTGGGGCCGATCAGCGCGTGGCGCGCGCCATGCGCCAGGTTCAGCGTGACGTTGCTCGTGGCCGTGATGCCGCCGAAGCGCTTGACCAGGTTCTGCGCGGAGAGCACGACCTTGGTCATGGTGCGCTCCTCTTGCCGAACCAGGTCCAGGGCTTGAGCAGCCGCTCGCGCCCCACCAGCACCAGCACCACGAGGAACAGGCCGAGCCAGAACGTCCAGTACTGCGGCGTGATGGACGACAGCAGGTCGTGCATGAGCTTGAAGACGATGGCCCCCGCCACGCCGCCATACAGCCAGCCCGTGCCGCCGATGATGAGGATCAGCATCACGTCAGCCGAGCGGTGGAACTCGAACACGTCGAGCGAGGCGAATCCTGTCGTCTGCGCCAGCAGCGCACCCGCCGCTCCGGCCAGCGCCGCGGCGATGGTGTAGGCCACGGCGATGCGCGAAGTGACGGGGATGCCGATGGCGCCCGCGCGCTGACGGTTGTCGCGAATCGCCTTGAAGGTAGCGCCCAGCGGCGAAAACACGAGGCGGCGCGCGAGCAGGAAGCACAGGAACAGCACGGCGAGCGAATACCACGCGGCCGTCTGCCCGTACAGGTCGAACTCGAAGCGGCCCAGCAGCGGGCCCATCATCACGCCCTGCAGGCCATCGGCGCCGCCCGTCAGCCAGTCGAGCTTGTTGGCCAGCTCCATGAGGATCAGGCCCACGCCCAGCGTGACCATGAGCCGCGTGAGGTCGGTGCCGCGCATCACGGTCAGGGAGGCGATGGCGCCCACCAAGGTGGCGGCGGCGGTGCCCACGGCCAGGCCCACCAGCGGGTCGGGCATCACATGCTTGGCGAACAGCGCCGCCGCATACGCACCCATGCCGAAGAACGCCGCGTGGCCCAGCGACACGATGCCGGTGTAGCCCAGCACCAGGTCGAGCGAAATGGCGAACAGCGCCACGATGGCGATCTCGTTGGCGATCAGCGCATGGCCGGGCAGCAGCCAGGGCACGGCGAAGGCCGCGAGCCAGAGCACGGGCTCCCATGGCTTCCAGCGGCTGAGGTTGAGGATCGAAGCGCGCGTGTCCATCACTTTCCGCCTTTCCGCACGAACAAGCCCTGCGGCCGCCAGATCAGGATCACGATCATGAGGCTGTAGACGATGAAGGCCCCCATCTTGGGGATGTAGTACTTGCCCGCCACGTCGGCCACGCCCAGCAGCAGCGCGGCCAGCAGCGGCCCGGTGATGGACGAGGTGCCACCCACGGCCACGACGATCAAAAAGTACACCATGAACTTGAGCGGGAACTGCGGGTCCAGCCCCAGCACCTCGGCCCCCAGCGCACCGCCCAGGCCCGCCAGGCCCGAGCCCACGGCGAAGGTCGACAGGAACACCACGTTCACATTGATGCCCAGCCCGGCGGCCACGCGCTGGTCGTCCACGCTCGCGCGCAGCCGGCTGCCGAAGCGTGTGCGCGCCAGGATGAACTGCAGCGCCAGCGTGAGCGCGGCGCACACGGCGATGATGAACAGCCGGTAGTGGCCCATGCCCAGCGTCCAGGCGCCGCTGCCGATCTCGGTGCGGCCCTTGAGCCATTCGGGCAGCTGCATGTTCTGCTGCGTGGAGCCGACGAAGTAGTCCACCGCGGCCACGGCCATGAACACCAGGCCGATGGAGAACAGCACCTGGTCCAGGTGCGGGCGGTGGTACAGCGGGCGGTACAGCGTGCGCTCGAGTACCGCGCCCAGCAGCGCCGAGACCACGAAGGCCATGGGTAGCGCGGCGAGGAAGGGCCAGTCGGCACGCTGCATCAACAGCACCGTGGTGTAGCCGCCCACCATGGCGAAGGCGCCGTGCGCCAGGTTGATGAAGTTCATCAACCCCATGGTCACGGCCAGGCCCACGGCCAGGATAAACAGCAGCATGCCGTAGGCGATGCCGTCGAAGAGGATGGTGAGCATGGGTAGTGCGTTGGTCTTGGCTCCCTCTCCCTTTGCGGGGAGAGGGTTGGGGTGAGGGCTGCGCGCGTCCGCAGAGACCCCTCACCCTGCCCTCTCCCCCGCGGGGGAGAGGGTTCTGTCAGGTCACTTGGTTTTGCCAGGATCCTTCACGTCCTTGATCACATCGAACTCCACGTTGTATAGCTGCCCGTCCTTGCGCTCCACCTTGCGCAGGTAGACGTTCTGCACGATGTCGCGCGTCTGCGCGTCGATGAACACCGGGCCGCGCGGGCTCTCGAAGATCTGGCCCTTCATCGCGGCCAGCAGCGCGTCGCCACCGCCCTGGCCCTTGCTGGCCTTGAGCGCCTCGTAGATCACGCGCATGCCGTCGTAGCCGCCCACGGCCATGAAGTTGGGGCGCAGGTTCTTGTTGGCCTTCTGGAAGGCGTCGACGAACTTCTTGTTGAGCTCGGACGGGTGCGCGGCCGAATAGTGGTGCGATGTGACCACGCCCAGCGCGCCGTCGCCCATGTCGTTGAGCTGGTCGTCGTCGGTCACGTCGCCCGTGGCGATGAGCTTGATGCCGGCCTTGTCCATGCCGCGCTCGACGAACTGCTTCATCACGGCCGCGCCCGCGCCCGAGGGCACGAAGACGAACAGCGCGTCGGGCTTCAGGTCACGCACCTTCTGCAGGAAGGGCGCGAAGTCCGGGTTGCGCAGCGGCACGCGCAGCGACTCGGTGACCTTGCCGCCGTTGAACGTGAGGCGCTGGTTGAAGAACTTCTCGGCGTCGATGCCGGGGCCGTAGTCGGACACCAGCGTCACCACGGTCTTGATGCCGTTCTTGGGCGCCCAGTCGGCCAGCGCCACCGACACCTGCGGCAGCGTGAAGCTGGAGCGCACGATGTAGGGCGAGGCCTCGGTGATGCTGGACGTGGCCGCGGCCATCACCACCAGCGGCGTCTTGCTCTGCGTCGCGAGCGGCGCCACGGCCATGGCCGAGGGCGTGATGCCCATGCCGGCCAGCACGTTGACCTTGTCGTTCACGATCAGCTCCTGCGCCAGGCGGCGCGTCTGGTCCGGCAGGCTGGTGTCGTCCTTGACGATGAGCTGCACCTTCTTGCCGGCCACGGTGTCGCCGTGCTGCGCCATGTAGAGCCGCGCGGCGGCCTCGACCTGGCGGCCGGTGGTGGCCTGCTGGCCCGTCATGGGCAGCACCAGGCCGATCTTGAACACGTTGTCCTGTGCCAGCGCGGGCTGCCAGGCCGCCAGGGTGGCCAGTGCGGCCAGTGCGGCGCGTCGGGGAAGGGTGAAAGTCATGGGGATCATCTCCTAGGGTTGTGTTCTTTCGCTGGTGCACCGGCTGGTGGACCGCCGCAGGCGCGCCACTGTAATGCGGGTCGCACCCTGCGCCTATGCGTAGTTGGGCTTAGGCGCTCGCGCACTTCGGCATGGCGGTCGTTGGGGACGCCACGGTCATCCGCGGCCCCGGATCAGCCGCACGCCAGGCATGCGCTCGGCGTCCGGCGCGGCCATGGCCTCGCGCAGGTTGCGCTGCGCCAGCCGCGAGTGCTCGCGCATGATGGCCTCGGCCCGCGCGCCCTCGCGCTGCGCCATGGCATCGAGCACCTGGCGGTGCTGGTCCTGCGCCACGATCAGCATGTCGCGCGCCTGCGGCGAGTTGGCCTGCTGCACCACGAAGCCGGAGGGCGAGGCGAAAGGCAGGCGCACCACGCGCTCCAGCTCGCGCGCGATCACCTCGCTGCCGGCCAGCGCATGCAGCAGGTGGTGGAAGCGGCCGTTCCACTCCACATAGCGCTGGAAGGCCTCGTCGTCCAGCGCCGGCGCGCGCAGCAGTTCGTCGATGGGGGCGAGGCAGTCACGCGCCTGGGCGAGCAGATCCTCGGGCACGCCCCGCTCGGCTGCCAGCCGTGCGGCGAGGCCCTCCAGCGTGCCGCGCAGCTCGATGGCGTCGGCGACTTCGCGCTCGGAGAACACACGCACGGCATAGCCGCCGCCGGGCAGGCCCTGCAGCAGGCCCTCCTGCTCCAGCCGCATCAGCGCGGCGCGGATCGGCGTGCGCGAGACGCCCACCTTCTCGACGATCGCCAGCTCGGCGATGCGGCTGCCCGCGGGCAGCTCGCCCGCCAGAATCAGCTCGCGCAAGCGCAGCTGCGCCTTGACGGCCTGCGAGCCACCCGAGTCCAGCAATTCCAGTTCCTTGACCATGGTCGATGTATACATCAAACGGCCTGAATGGCGCAATCAGGGGCACTTCTGAGCCAAAAACACGGCCCTTGGTATACATTCAAGGCCAAAAGACACCCCACGGAGCCCCATCCATGTTCCCGCGCAACACCTGGTACGTCGCCTGCACGCCCGACGAAATCGACGAGAAACCCCTGGGCCGCCAGATCTGCGGCGAGCACATCGTGTTCTACCGGGCGGATGATGGACAGGTGGCCGCGCTGGAAGATTTCTGCCCGCACCGCGGCGCCCGCCTGTCGCTGGGCAGCGTGTGCGAAGGCAAGCTGGTCTGCGGCTACCACGGGCTCACGATGGGCTGCGACGGCAAGACCATCTCCATGCCCGGCCAGCGCGTGGGCGGCTTCCCCAAGATCCGCAGCTTCCCCGTGGTCGAGCGCTACGGCTTCATCTGGGTCTGGACGGGCGACGCGGCCCTGGCCGACCCGGCCGCCATCCACCACCTGGAATGGGCCGACAACCCCGAGTGGGCCTACGGCGGCGGCCTGTACCACGTCGATTGCGACTACCGGCTCATGGTCGACAACCTGATGGACCTCACGCACGAGACCTACGTGCACAGCACCAGCATCGGCCAGAAGGAGATCGACGAGACGCCCGTGTCCACCAAGACCGAAGGCGAGCAGGTCGTCACGCGCCGCACCATGGAGAACGTGATGGCCCCGCCCTTCTGGCGCGCCAACCTGCGCGGCAACCACCTGCCCGACGACCAGCCGGTGGACCGCTGGCAGGTGTGCCGCTTCACGCCGCCCGGCCACATCATGATCGAGGTGGGCGTGGCGCTGGCCGGCAAGGGCGGCATCGACGCGCCGGCCGACCAGAAGGTCTACAGCATCGTGGTGGACTTCCTCACGCCCGAGACCGAGACCTCGATGTGGTACTTCTGGGGCATGGCGCGCAACTTCAACGTGAAGGACAAGGCGCTCACGGCGCAGATCCGCGACGGCCAGGCCAAGGTGTTCGCCGAAGACACGGCCGTGCTGGAAGCGCAGCAGCGCAACCTGTCGCTGCACCCCACACGCAAGCTGCTGCTGCTCAACATCGACGCCGGCGGCGTGCAGTCGCGCAAGCTGCTGGACAAGATGCTGGCGGCCGAGCAGGCTGCGGCACCCGTGGCGCAGGCGGCATGACGATGGACACGATGGCCGTCAAGGTCGTGCGCAAGACCGTCGAAGCGCAGGACATCACCAGCTTCGAACTCGCCCGTGTGGACGGCGCGCCGCTGCCCGCGTTCAGTGCCGGCTCGCACATCGACGTGCACGTGCCGGGCAACATCACGCGCCAGTACTCGCTGTGCAACGACGACAACGAGTCGCACCGCTACCGCATCGCCGTGCTGCGCGACGCGGCCTCGCGCGGTGGCTCGCAGGGCATGCACGAGCAGGTCCACGCGGGCGACGTGCTGACCATCAGCACGCCGCGCAACCACTTTCCCCTGGCTCGCGCCGAACGCACGCTGCTGCTGGCAGGCGGCATCGGCGTGACGCCCTTGCTGTGCATGGCCCAGCGCCTCGCAGCCGTGGGCGCGGACTTCGAACTGCACTACTGCACGCGCTCGCCCGAGCGCACGGCGTTCCGTGAAGAGATCGCGGCCTCGCCCTTCGCCAACCGCGTGCACTTCCACTTCGATGACGGCGACGCCGCGCAAAAGCTCGACGCCGCCCGCCTGCTGGCCACGCCCGACGCCGGCACGCACGTCTACATCTGCGGCCCGACCGGCTTCATCGACCACGTGGTGCGCACCACCCAGGCCCAGGGCTGGGACAAGGACAACGTCCACCTCGAATACTTCGGCGCCGCCCCGCAGGACACGGCCAGCGACGGCTCTTTCGAAGTACGCATCGCCAGCAGCGGCAAGACCTACACCGTGCCCAAGGACCAGAGCGTGGTGCAGGCCCTGCTGCCGCACGGCATCGAGATCCTGACCTCATGCGAGCAAGGCGTATGCGGCACCTGCATCACGCGCGTGCTGGAGGGCGAGTGCGAGCACCGTGACCTGTATTTCACCGACGAGGAAAAGGCCGCCAACGACCAGTTCACCCCCTGCTGCTCACGCGCGAAAAGCGCGGTGTTGGTGCTGGATCTCTAGAGCGTCTAAGCCAACGCCAGCGCAGGGGCGCGTACACCGGGCGGCCGCGGCGGGTGCCCCAGGCCGGGCGCCCCCGCACGAGCCAGAGCCTTCAAGCAGGCCGAAACATCGGCAGCATCGCACCACCCTCGGCAGCCTTGAACACCACCTCCACCCGCTGCCCGATCGCCAACCCATCCAGGTCGCAATCCACAATGTTGGTCATCACCGTCACGCCCTCATCCAGCCGCACGTAAGCCATCGCAAACGGAACAAGCCCCACACGGCGGCACACCGTGAAGCTGTAGATCTCGCCCTTGCCCGCCGACGGCTTGAACACCGTGCGGTCCGACATGCAGAACGGGCACTGCGTGCGCGGATACCAGTGCGGCTTGCCGCATTCCTCGCAATGCTTCACCAGCAGCTGGCCCGCAGCGGTGCCAGCCCAGAACTCCGTGTTGTCGGGGTAGACCACGGGCGCCGGCCAGGCGCGGTCTTGTGCAAGCGTCGTCATGTCAGCAGCGCCCGCCCGTTCCGAAGCTGCTGACGCGCCCCCTGGGGGGGCAGCGATACGCGAAGCGATGAGCGTGGGGATTTCATTTCTCAGGCCCTTTCCATGATCAGCGTGGCACTGCCGTGGCGCGAGCCCAGCAGACCGCCCGTGCCCTGCGCGAGCGCCAGGCCGCAATTTTTCACCTGCACCGCAGGGTGCGCCTCGCCGCGCAACTGGCGCACGGCCTCGATCACCTTGGTGATGCCGCCACGGTTGGCGGGGTGGTTGTTGCACAGCCCGCCACCGTCGGTGTTGACGGGCAGCCTGCCGCTGCCCGAGATCAGGTTGCCATCGGCCACGAAACGCCCACCCTGCCCGCGCGCGCAAAAGCCCAGGTCTTCGAGCTGCATCAGCACCGTGATCGTGAAGCTGTCGTAGATCGAGGCGTACTGGATGTCGGCCGGCGCCACGCCCGCCTCTTCGAACGCGCGCGGGCCGGACCACACGGCGCCGGAGTACGACAGGTCGATGTTGCCGCCCTCCTGCCCCTTCAGCGCCTCGCCCGCGCCCAGCACGTTGACGATGGGGCGCTTCAAGCTGCGCGCGATCTCGGGCCGCGCGACGACCAGGGCACCGCCGCCGTCGCTGACCACGCAGCAATCGAGCTTGTGCAGCGGATCGGAAATCATGGGCGAGTGGATGACATCCTCCACCGTCACCACGTCGCGCAACATGGCATGCGGGTTGTGCTGCGCGTGGTGCGACATGGCGACCTTGATCCAGGCCAGCTGCTCGGGCGTCGTGCCCCAGTCGTGCATGTGGCGCATGGCGACCATGGCGTACATGTTGACCGTGACCGGGCCGAACGGCGCCTCGAAGGGCTGGTCCGGCAGGTTGGGCCCCCAGTTGCGCGGCTGCGTGCCGCTGGAGGCTTCCGAGCGCGGACGCCCGGCCAGCGTGATCAGCGCCACGTTGCACTTGCCGGCCGCAATCGCCTGCGCGGCATGGCCCACGTGCGCGAGGTAGGACGAGCCGCCCATGTCGGTCGAATCCACATGGCGCGGGTGCAGGCCGATGTGGTCGGCGATGTTCAGCGCGCCCAGGCCGGGCGCATCGCCGGCGCAGAAGTAGCCGTCCACGTCGGCCAGCGTGAGCCCCGCGTCCAGCAGCGCGCCGCGCGCGCATTCGGCGTGGAGCTGGGCCACGGTCTTGTCGGGCGCCTTGCGCGTCGGGTGCTCGTAGGCGCCGACGATGCAGGCCTTGCGTTGGATGCTCATGTCGCTTGGAACCTCCCTGTGATGGAAACCATGTTCGCAGCCGCACCCGCGCGCGGCCGTCCCGACCGTGACAAGCGCCGTCCTTACTGCATCTGCGGCAGGTTGCCGATGCGCACCAGCATCTCGGTGAACATCTGCATGTCGGCATCCAGATCGGCGACTTCCTTGAACTCCTTGGCGTTGTGCGCCGTGTACTTCTTGCCTGGCATCGCGGGGCCGAAGTTGATGGCGTTGGGCATCTGCTTGGCCGTGGTGCTGCCGGCGGTGGACACGGGCTCGGCCGGCAGGCCGGTGGTGTCGCCGAAGATGTTGAGCAGCGTGGCCAGCCAGGCGCCCTTGGGGTCGCGCGCCATCCAGTTGCCCTGCGTGTGGGCGACCTCCACCGGGATGCCGGCGGCCGCGCCCCAGGCTCGCACCCTGGCCTGCGTGGCCGCGCTCAGCGCCTCGGGCGTGTTGCCGCGCGGCATGCGCACGTTGGCCGTGATCTCCACCTTGCCGGCGTTTTCGCGGATCAGCGTGGGCGATGCGGTCAGCGGGCCCATGAAGGCGTCCGCGTAGGCCAGGCCCATGGCATTGCCCAGGTAGTCCAGCCCGAACAGGTCGACGACGTAGCGCGTGAGCTGGGCGTAGCCGTTGTCGGTCAGCGGCAGGCCTGCACTCTGCAGGAACAGCGCGAGACGCGGCACCGGGTTCACGCCCTCCTCGGGCCGCGAGCCGTGGGCCGAGGAGCCGGTGACCTTCACGTCCACGCCCGCCGCGCCGTTGGCCACGTCGATCGTGAAGGGGCCGCCCTGCGCGCTGTGCTGGCGCACGAACGCGTCCTTGGCAGCGTTGAGCCGCGCAGCCAGTGCCGCGGGGTCTGCCGCCTGCAGCCGCGCCGTGGCCGTCTGGGGGATCGCATTGGCAGAGGCTGCGCCCGTCATCGCGCCGATGGTCACGGCACCGGGCGCCGCGGCCGAACGCGGCGCCAGCATGAAGGCCGCGCGCAGCGCGCCCGTGCCCTTCTCGGCCACGACGGCGGGGTACTTGCTGTCCAGCACGATGTTGTAGGCCGGCAGCGTGGTCTGCTGCTGGTAGTAGCGGATCGCATCGCCGCCCGTCTCCTCGGTGGTGTCGATCATGAGGCGGATCGTGCGGTCCAGCGGCAGGCCGCTGTCCTTCACGGCCTTCATGGCGTAGAGCACGGTGGCGATCGAGCCCTTGTCGTCAATGCTGCCGCGCCCGTACAGCAGGCCGCCCACGCGCGTGAGCTTGAACGGGTCGAGTTTGGTGCCGTCGTCCAGCACCCATTCGCTGGCGACGGCGGGCACCACGTCGCCGTGGGTCAGGATACCGAACTCGTCCTTGCCCGTGCCGGGCAGCTTGACCTCGAACACGCGGTTGTCGACGTTGCGGTACTGCAGGCCGAAGTCCCTGGCCATGCCGGCGACCAATCGGCCCAGCGCGATGATGTTCGCATCCTCATGCGGCGGGCCGCTGCCGCGCACGGTGGGGAGCGCCACCATCTTCGCGGTGGCGTCGATCACGCCGGCCTGATTGGACAGCCGGTTGTGCAGGCCGAGCAGCCGGCTCAGGGTGGCGAGCTCGTCGCCGGCCAGGGGCTGCCTGGCCTTGTAGCGCTGCACCAGCGGCGCCAGCGTGGGCCGCTGCAGGGCGGCATGGTCGAGGAAGGCGCTGAAGCTGCCGGGCGCGCGGCCTTGCAGGCTGGCGGCGAGCTGGTCGAGCTCGGCCTTCTTGAGCGTGGTGGCCGAGGGCGCGCCACCGGTGCTGGCGCAACCGGCCAGCGCAACCAGAGCGGCGGCCGCGAGCGCGCCGGGGAATTTGTTGTTGGGCATCTGCGGGATCTCCTGAAGGGCAATGCAATGCGGGCGCCGAGCGCCCGCTTCCCGCAGCTTAGCCGGTCACAGGCTCAGGGCACGGCGACCGCGACCTTGCCCGTCTCGAAGAAGCTCGCCAGGTTGGCCAGCACCTGGTCGGCCATGGCCTTGCGCGTCTCGTGGGTGGCGCTGGCCAGGTGCGGGTACAGCACGGCGTTCTCGCAGGCGATCAGGCGCTCGGGCACACGGGGCTCGTCCTGGTAGACGTCCAGGCCGGCGCCGCCGATGGTCTTGTTCTCCAGCGCTTCGATCAGGGCCTCTTCGTCGATCACCGAGCCGCGCGCGATGTTGACGATGAAGCTCTTGGGGCCCAGCGCGGCCAGGATCTCGCGCGACACCAGATGCTTGGTATCGGCACCGCCGGCCGCGGCGATCACGAGGAAGTCGGCCCAGCGCGCCAGGCCTTCCAGCGAGGCCTCGTACCCGTAGGGGCTGCCTTCGACCGGGCGGCGGTTGTGGTAGCGCACCTCCATGTCGAAGCCGCTGGCGCGGCGCGCGATCACGTTGCCGATGCGCCCCAGGCCCAGGATGCCCAGCTTCTTGCCGCTGATGCGCGTGGCCAGCGGGAACGGGGCCTTGAGCCAGTCGCCGCGGCGCAGGTAGCGGTCGGACGCGGTGAACCCGCGGCCCACGTCCATCACCAGCGAGAAAGCGGTGTCGGCCACGCAGTCGTTCAGCACGTCGGGCGTGTAGCCCACGGGAATGCCGCGCGCGCGGGCGGCCGGCAGGTCGACCTTGTCAAAGCCCACGCCGAAGCTGGAGATCACCTTGAGGTTCGTCAGCGCCGCAATGGTGTCGCCATCGATGCCCAGGCCGGCGTTGGTCACCGCGCCACTGAAGCTTGCGCCCTCGCGCGCGAGGAAGGCCTTGGGGTCCGCTTCGTTGGCCAGCAGGTGCACGTCATAACGCTGCGCCAGGGTCTGCTCGAGGTAGGGAAGGAGTCGGCCGAGTTGGAGGATGCGAGGTTGGGTCATGGTGCGAAGGTTGGATGGAACGAAGGACGGCGGAGCGCCATCGATTGTGAACGGCGTGGCCGCCTCAGAGCGCAACGGCGGTTTCGTTCGCGTGCGCGAGCGCGGCCACCTCGGCCGCCGGCAGGCTCTTCATGCGGTGGTCGCTCCACACCTGGCGCCAGCGCCGCGCGCCAGGCAGGCCATGGCGCAGGCCCATCATGTGGCGCGCGATCGCATGCCAGTGCGTGCCGTGCTCGCGCGCCTCGCGCTCCATGTAGCGCAGCATCTGCTCCTCGACGGATTCGCGCGTGCGCGCTGGCTCTTCGGGCAGGCCGAAGAAGGCGCTGTCCCATTCGGCCAGCCACCAGGGGTTGTGGTAGGCCTCGCGGCCCAGCATGGCGCCGTCCAGCAATGCGAGTTGCTCGCCCACTTGTGCCGTGGTCTTCAGGCCTCCGTTGATCACAATCTGCAGGTGCGGGAAGTCGCGCTTGAGCTGGTGCACGAGCGCGTAGCGCAGCGGCGGGATCTCGCGGTTCTCCTTGGGCGACAGGCCCTTGAGCCAGGCATTGCGCGCATGCACGATGAAAGTGTTGCAGCCGGCCTGGCTGACGGTGCCGACGAAGTCGCGCACGAAGCCGTAGTCTTCGCCACGGTCGATGCCGATGCGGTGCTTGACGGTGACCGGCACGCTGACCGCGTCGACCATGGCCTTGACACCGTCGGCCACCAGGTGCGGCTCGGCCATCAGGCAGGCGCCGAACGCGCCACGCTGCACGCGCTCGGACGGGCAGCCGCAGTTCAAATTGATCTCGTCGTAGCCCCACGCCTCGCCCAGCCTGGCGCAATGGGCCAGGTCGCCGGGCTCGCTGCCGCCCAGCTGCAGGGCCACGGGATGCTCGGTGTCATCGAAGCGCAGGTGCCGCGCCACGTCGCCATGCAGCAGCGCGCCGGTGGTCACCATCTCGGTGTACAGGCGGGCGCGGCGCGACAGCAGACGGTGGAAGTAGCGGCAGTGGCGGTCACTCCAGTCCAGCATCGGTGCGACGCTGACGTGGAGCTCTGCACTTACCACAGCGGATTGACTTTTTTCAGCCATCAGGGGTCCAGGAGCGAGCGAATTACGTGCATTTTCTCAGTTAGCGCGTGCAAGCTTTGCACATGCCTCTTTCGCAGGCATCGTGACGCAGGCCGCGCCCAGCAACGATCCCCGCAGATGCCCCCTGGGTTTTCCCCAAAGTTGTCCCCAAGGGGCAGGGAGAACTCGGCGTGCCGGCGCAACCTGGCGCCTCACTCCCCGTGGGACGCGGCGCACACGCGGTCGGCACGAACGCCGGCCGACTCAAAGCAGCCAACGGCATAAGGTCTGGTCTCCCGTCATCGATCCAGGAGCACCACATGCCACACCACTCTCTCAAGCTCATCGTCATCGCCGCTGCGCTCGCCGCCGGCTCGGTCGCGATGGCGCAGGACAACACACCCCCACGCGAGCAGCGCATGAACGAGGCACTGCAGACCTACCGCGACGGCACGGCGCGCAACCCGCAGCCCGGCCCGGCGGCACGTGCCGAGGAATCGATGAAGCGCGGCGCGCGCCATGCCGGTGACTCGGTGCGCCATGGCGCCCACCGCACCGGTGAGGCCGTCAAGCACGGTGCGCAGCGCACCGGCCAGGCCATCAAGCACGGCGCGCAGAAGGCAGGCGATGCCGTCGGCACGGGCATGGAAAAGACCGGTGACGCCGTCCGCCGCGGCGGTGAAAAGCTCAAGGACAAGAGCGCAGGCTGATCCCACCCGCTCCTCCCAAGGCTGCTTCGGCAGCCTTTTTCAGTTTTCAGCCGCGTCCGCCGCCAGCGCCGCCAACGTTTCGATGCGCACGGGCGACAGCGGCGGCCGGGGCGTCGTCGGTGTCCAGCCGAACAGCTGCTGCGTGGCTGCGCCACAGATGCGGCCCTGGCACGCGCCCATGCCACAGCGCGTGTGCAGCTTGGCATCGACCCACCCAGCGCGCCCGACCAATGCGCTGCACGGCACGTCTTCGCAACGGCAGACCAGTGTGTCGGGCGCCGTCAATTGCCGGACTCCCGGCGCTAGCGCGAAATGCCGCTGCACCAGCGCGGCGAACCGATCCCAGCGCGCCAAGGGTCTGCGCAAGGCCGCCGCCTGCGCTGCCTGGCCGACCGCGGCATGGCCCGCCATCGCGCCTTGCAGCAACGCGCGCTCGCTGCCCCCGATGCCCGTACATTCGCCGGCGGCGTACACGTTTGCCACGCTGGTGGCCTGCCCTGCGTCGATGGCCAGGGCCAGGCTGCCGTCGCGCGCCGCGACCTCGCAGCCCAGCAGCCAGCCCAGTTCCGTATTCGGCACCAGGCCGAACCCGCAGGCCAGGCGATCGCACGCGATGTCTTCCACCCTGCGCTGGCCACGGTGCAGCCATACCGTCCGTACGCCGCCATCGCCCTG
Organism: Pseudorhodoferax sp. Leaf267; assembly: GCF_001422405.1. Taxonomy (GTDB): domain Bacteria; phylum Pseudomonadota; class Gammaproteobacteria; order Burkholderiales; family Burkholderiaceae_C; genus Pseudorhodoferax. The sequence continues at coordinate 729,371 of NZ_LMMV01000012.1, read as the reverse complement.
CGCAGACAGCACGTGGCTGCCAGCGCGGTACGCGGCATGGCCGAGCGCCAGGGCCTGCGCTGCCTTGGCCGGCCAGCGGCCCAGCTGCGCGGCGAAGCGTGCCACGTTGCGCCACGCAGCCTGCTCGGCAATGCGCACGACCGTCGCGCCTGCCTGGGTCGCCGTGGCCGCCGCGGCCAGCAACAGCGGGCCGCTGCCGGCGATCACGATGCGCTCGCCGGCCACGGGCATGCCGCCCTTGATAAGGGCCTGCAGGCCGCCGGCACCGGTCACGCCGGGCAGGGTCCAACCCGGGAACGGCAGCAGCAGCTCGCGTGCGCCGGTGCACAGGATCAGCGTGTCCCAGCGCAGCAGCCAGCCGCGCTGCGCGTCTTCGAGCAACAGCTGCCGCGGCCCCGGCGCGGCCACCACGCGCGTGCCGCTGCACACCCGCACGTTGGCGCACGCGGCGACGGCATCACGCAGGCGACGGGCTGCGGGCGCCAGGGCCACGCCCGGCCCGTCGCGCCAGATCTGCCCGCCGGGGGCGATGTTGTCGTCGATGACAACGATGGACGCGCCGCTGGCCGCCGCCGCCTGGGCCGCCGCCAGGCCCGCAGGGCCTGCCCCAACGATCACCAGGTCGCAGGATTCGCTTGCGGGCGGGGGCGTCATGGGCTGCCCCCTGCGCGCGGCTCGAGGCCGGTCTGCACCACCATGCCGTCCTGGCACAGCGTCTGGCAGGCCAGCACGCGGCGCTGGTGCACCAACACACGGCACTCGTGGCAGACGCCCATGCCGCACAGCGGTGCGCGGGGCGCGCCGCCGACGGCCTGACGCGTGTGCCCTGTGCCTGCATGGCGCAGCGCAGCCGCGACGGTGATGCCGGCCGGCACCTGCACGGCCGTGCCGTCGACGGTCAGGTTCAGATGCGTCGTCATGCGGCCTGCAGCAGGCGCGCCGGCAGATACGGCGCAGGGTCGATGGGCGGCGCACGGCCCAGCAGCTGGGCGGCGATCAGTTCGGCGCTGCCGGGTGCGGTGGTCACCCCCAGACCCTCGTGCCCGAGCGCCAGCCACAGGCCTGGCTGCGTGGGATGCGGGCCCAACAGCGGCAGGCCGTCCGGTGTCGCGGCGCGGAACCCGGTCCAGCTGCGGATCGCCTGGAGCTGGCCCAGCGCCGGCAGGTACTCCACGGCACGGCGCAGCATGCGCGCCAGCATGGCTGGCTCGACCTGCGGGTCCACCGTGTCGAACTGGCGCGACGAGCCGACCAGCAGCTGCCCGGTTGGCCGGGGCTGCACGTTGAAGGCGACCGAGTCCCCTTCGCTGTGGTGCGCGCTGGTCACATAGCCCAGCTCCACGAGCTGGTGCCGCACCGTGCCGGGGTAGCGGTCGGTGATCAGCAGATGGCCTTTCTTGGGGCGCAGCGGCAGTCCAGGGCACAGCGCCGTGGCGCCGAGTCCGCTGGCCAGCACCACCTGCGGTGCACGGCGCAGGCCGCCGTCGGACAGGCGCAAGGCCGTGCCCTCGATCGCGACGACGCGGGCCTGCTCCACGCGCACGCGGGCGCCACCGCGCGACAGCAGCCATTCGGCGGCAGCCGGCGCGTAGACCACGCCGTCGCTGGCCACTTCCAGTGCGCCGGCCAGGCCCGGCCGCAACGCCGGTTCCGCCGCGTGCAGCGCCGGCGCATCGCGCCATTGGCTGGCCACACCGGCCGCCTGCAGGCGCTGCTGCTTGTGCTGCGCCTCGTCCATCTCGGCGTCGTTGGCGGCGATCCACAAGGTGCCGCAAGGGTGGTGGTCGCAGGCCGTGGACATCTGGGGCGCCAGTTCGCGCCAGAGCGCCAGCGAGGCACCGCTCAGCGCCAGTTCAGCCGGGTTGTCGTCCATCACGACCAGGTGGCCCATGCCGGCACCTGTGGCGCCGCCGCGCCGGTCGTCCAGCACCAGCACGTCCAGGCCGGCCTGCGCCAGCGCGTGGGCGCAGGCGGCACCGACGATGCCGGCGCCGATGACCAGCACGTCGGCGTCCATGGTCACGGGTGCACGCCCAGGCCCGCACGTGAGCGCGTGACACTCAAAGCCGGATGCCCCAGGCGAACGGGTCATCGGCCTCGATCAGCAGCGTGGCCTCGGCACTCATGTGCGCGCGCCCGCGGATCGTGGGGATCACCTGGCCTGCCTCGCCGGGCTCGAAGCTGGCCTCGAACTGGCTGCCGATCACACTGGCCTGGCGCCAGACCTGGCCGGGCTGCAGTTTGCCGTCGGCCGCCAGGCAGGCGACCTTGGCGCTGGTGCCCGTGCCGCAGGGCGAGCGGTCGTAGGCATTACCGGGGCACAGCACGAAATTGCGGCTGTCGGCCACGGCATCGTCGGCGAAGAGCTCGATGTGGTCGATCTCGGCACCATCGGCGCCGGTCACGCCCTGCGCGGCCAGCGCCAGGCGCACGGCACCGGTGTAGGCGGTGAGCGCGGGCAGGTTGCCGCCGTCCACGCGCTGGCCATGCTCGCCGATCAGGAAGAACCAGTTGCCGCCCCAGGCCACATCCCCCAGCACGCGGCCATGGCCCGGCACATCGACCGCCACTTGCCGGTGCAGGCGATACGCCGGCACGTTGCGCACGCTGACCGCGCCGTCCTCGTGCAGTGTGGCCTGGACCGTGCCCACGGGCGTCTCGACGCGGTGCGTGCCGGCGGCAATGCGGCCCATGTAGGCCAGCGTGGCGACCAGGCCGATGGTGCCGTGGCCGCACATGCCCAGGTAGCCGGTGTTGTTGAAGAAGATCACCCCGGCCGCCGCATCGGCGGCCTGCGGCTCGCACAGCAGGGCGCCGACGACGACATCGCTGCCGCGCGGCTCCAGCACGGTGGCGGCGCGCCAGGCATCGTGCTGGGCAGCCAGCACGGCGCGGCGCTCGGCCATGCTGCCGCGGCCCAGGTCGGGAAAGCCGGCGACCACGAGCCGCGTGGGCTCGCCGCCGGTGTGCGAATCGATGACCTGGATGCGCTGCATGCTGCGGCTCCCTGCCTGCTCAGTAGCTGGCCAGCGGCGTCAGCGTGGCGTTCTTGAAGGTCGACACCGTGACGGGGGCCTTTTGCATGTTGCCCTGCGCGTCGTACGCATAGGTCGCGGCCACGCCGGTGTAGTTGGACTTGTGGATCTGGGCGCCGACCTTGGTGGAGTCGGTCGACGCAGCCTTCTGCATGGCGTCGCCGATCAGCATGACCTGGTCGTAGTACGCGGCTGCATAGGCGTCCGGGTCCTGGTTGAAGCGGGCCTTGTACTTGGCCTTGAATGCCGCTGCGGGACTGCCTTCCTTAGCCATGGCGCCGGCCTGCGCACAGAACACCGTGTCGTTCACGGCGTCGCCGCCGATCTTGCCCATCTCGGGGCTGCACAACGTGTCGCCGCCCAACAGCTTGGCATTGAAGGCCAGGCGCTTCATCTGCTGCGTCATGGGCGCGGCCTGGGGCGCGTAGCCGCCATAGAAGATGGCCTCGGGCGCCTTGCCCTTCAGGTTGGTCAGGATGGCCGAGAAGTCGGTGGCCTTGTCGGTCGTGAACTCCTTGCCCACGATGGTCAGGCCCTGCTTGGTGGCCTCCTTGACGAACTCGTCCGCCACGCCCTGGCCGAAGGCCGTCCGGTCGTCGATCACACCGACCTTCTTGACCTTGAGCACCTGGGCCGCGTAGACCGCCATGGACGAGCCGATCTGGTTGTCGCTGGCGATGATGCGGAACAGGTTCTTGAAGCCGCCCTGCGTGACCTTGGGATTGGTACCGACCGTGGACATCACCACATCGCCACTGTCGTAGATGCGCGAGGCCGGGATCGCGACGCCCGAGCAGTACGGGCCCATCACGTACTTGATGTTGCTGTCCACCATCTTCTGCGCGACGCTGACGCCCTGCTTGGGGTCGCACTGGTCGTCTTCGGACACAACCTCGAACTTCAGCGTCTTGCCACCGACCACGATCTTCTTGGCGTTCAGGTCTTCCGTGGCCAGGCGCACGCCGTTCTCGTTGTCCTTGCCGGCATAGGCATTGGCGCCGGACAGCGGGCCGCTGTGGCCGATCTTGATGACCTGCTCCTGCGCGCTGGCCTGGCCGGCGAGCATCAGGGCCGCAAGGCCCAGCAAGGTGGCGGTTCCAAGTTCTGACTTCATGAGGGTTCTCCTGGAGGAAACGGGGGAAGAAAGCCCTGCAGGCCGACGGCCGCGCTGACGGCTGCAAGACGCATGGTGGAACGCAGGTGCCGGCATCTTAGTCCGCAAACCGCGCCCATCCACCGGGCGACTGTGCCTCCTGGCCTGCGCACGAAATGAACACCAACACCACAAGATCTTGCATGGAGCGCGATCGAATGCGCGTGCCTGGCCAGCGCGATGCGGGGTCCACCTGCTATCGTGCGCGGCGCCCGGCGCCAGCACCGGCGCCGGATTCGCACACAACATCCAAAGGAGACTTCCATGTCCTTGTTCTCGCTGGCCGGCAAAGTGGCCATCATCACGGGCTCTTCGCGCGGCATTGGCCGGGCCATCGCGCAACGCATGGCCGAACACGGTGCAAGGGTCGTGATCTCGTCGCGCAAGCCCGAGCCCTGCGCCGAGGTCCGCGACGCGATCAACCGTCAGCATGGCGAGGGCGCGGCGATCGCGATCCCGGCCAACATCTCGTCCAAGGACGAATTGCAGCACCTGGTGGCCGAGACCACGCGGCAGCTGGGCCGCGTCGACATCGTGGTCTGCAACGCGGCGTCGAACCCGTACTATGGCCCGCTGGCGGGCATCGCGGACGAGCAATTCCGCAAGATCCTGGAGAACAACGTGATCGCCAACCACTGGCTGATCAACTTCGCCGCGCCGCAGATGATCGAGCGCAGGGACGGCGCCATCATCATCGTGTCATCCATCGGCGGTCTGCGCGGCTCGCCCGTGATCGGCGCCTACAACGTGTCCAAGGCGGCTGACTTCCAGCTCGCGCGCAACCTGGCCGTCGAATACGGGCCGCACAACATCCGCGTGAACTGCATCGCCCCGGGCCTGATCAAGACCGACTTCGCGCGTGCGCTCTGGGAAGACGCCGACAACCTGAAGCGCCGCACCGAAACGACACCCCTGCGCCGCATCGGTGAGCCCGACGAGATCGCCGGCGCCGCCGTGTTCCTGGCCTCGCAGGCTGGCGCCTTCATGACCGGCCAAAGCCTGGTGATCGACGGAGGCGTGACCTGTTGAAACCGGGCTCGGCCCAGCGCCTGCGCTTGCAGCCTCGCCAACGAAAAACGGGTCAGGACTTGTGGTCCTGACCCGTTGATCTGCTTCTTGTTTTTGGTCGGTGTGAAAGGATTCGAACCTTCGACCCCTTGCACCCCATGCAAGTGCGCTACCAGGCTGCGCCACACACCGAAGCCCGCAATTATAGCGTGCGGTTTACGCGTTATCGGAAAGTAGCAAACGAATTGCGTGGAGCTCGCGCCGGACATGCACCAGCTTCTGCGCCGCGCTGGCATCGTCGTCGCCGATCAGCATGTGTTCGAACTCGTCGAAGGCGATGTCCTCGTGGTCATCAATGGCCTCGATGGCATCGACGCCATCCAACATGACCTCACCATTGCGGCGCTTGTCACGCTCGATCTGTACCAGTTCCTGCAGCTTGTTGCGCGCACCGCTGATCGTGAAACCCTGGTCGTACAGCAAGTCGCGGATCCGGCGGATCATCAGCACTTCGTGGTGCTGGTAGTAGCGCCGGTTGCCGCGGCGCTTCATGGGGCGCAGCTGTGTGAACTCCTGCTCCCAATACCGCAACACATGCGGCTTCACACCGCACAGGTCGCCGACTTCACCGATGGTGAAGTAGCGCTTGGCGGGGATCGAAGGGAGGGAATTTCCCATGGGGGTCGGGAGTGGGCTGCGAAAGGGTCCGGCAGGTTACCCCAAGAGCCTCAATGCGCCAAGCCAACACCGCCCGCCGCGGGCTGCTTTTTCAAGCCGCAAACTCAGCCCTGGATCTGCTCTTTGAGCTTGTGGCTGGCGTGAAAGGTCACGACACGGCGGGCCTTGATCGGGATCGACTCGCCCGTGCGCGGATTGCGCCCCGGGCGTGGCGCCTTCACGCGAATCTGGAAGTTGCCGAAGCTGGAGATCTTGACGTCCGTCCCGTCCACGAGGCTGGTCGTGATCAGGTCGAAGAAGGCATCGATCATGTCCTTGGACTCACGCTTGTTGAGCCCGATCTGCTCGAACAGCAGATCGGCCAGTTGCGCTTTGGTCAACGCCGGGGTCTCCAAGCTTTCCACTGCAATCTTCACCGCGTTCCTCCGTCCATCGCTACGTTGTACTGTCGCCCCCGCGGGCGTCATGCGCGCAGGCGCGCCCCCACTCGTGCCGTCAGCTGCGCGAGGATGGCTTGCACCGCCGCCGCGATCTGCTCTTCCGTGAGTGTCGCATCGTCGGCATTGAGCAGCAGGCGCACCGCCAGACTTTTCTCGTCCGATGCCAGTGCGGCACTGGGTGCAGCGCCGGGCTTGGAACGGTACACGTCGAACAGCACGGCATCGCGCAGCACGCCACCGGTGTCGGCCGCGTGGATCGCACTCATCAGCGCGTCGTGCGCGACGGACTCCTTGACCACGACGGCGATGTCGCGCTCCACGCCCTGGAAGCGCGGTATGGGCTGAGCCTGGGGCACCGGCCGTGCCAGCACAGCGTCCAGATCGAGTTCGAACAGCACGGGTGCCTGCGGCAGCTCCCAGCTCTGGCGCCAGCGCGGATGCAGTTCGCCGATGACGCCGATGGCACGTCCGTCCAGCACGACGCGCGCAGCGCGGCCGGGGTGCAAAGCCGGGTGTTCGACGGGTTCGAAGCTCGCCTGCAGAGGCGCGAGCAGCGCCTCGACATCGCCCTTGACGTCGAAGAAATCGGCGCGCTGGCCCTTGTGCGACCAGTTCAAGTCGTCGGCATCGCCGAACGCCAGGCCGCCCACGCGCATCGGCTGATGAATGCCCTTGACGGTGGCGTCGGTCGCGGCCACTGCTTCGTCGCGCAGAAAGACTCGTCCGATCTCGAACACACGCACGCGCGGCGCGCGGCGGTCGAGGTTGAACTTGAGCACCTGCAACAGAGAGCCGATCAACGAAGAGCGCATGACGCTCATCTGGCTCGCGATGGGATTGAGCAGCGTGATCGGGTTCGCGTTGCCGTGCAGCGCATGCTCCCACTGCGCCTGGACGAAGCTGAAGTTGATGGTTTCCTGGTAGCCCAGCGCAGCGATGCGGTGGCACACAGCAAAACGGCTGCGCTGCGCTTCGGGCCGCAGGCGCGCCGCCACGGGCGCCAGCGCCGGCGTGGTCGGCAACTGCTGGTAGCCGATCAGACGCGCGATCTCTTCGATCAGGTCTTCCTCGATCAGCAGGTCGAACCGGTGCGCGGGCGGCGTGACGGTCAGCACGCCTTCGCCTTCTTGCACCGGGAAGTCCAGACGGCGCAGGGCAGCGGCGCATGAGGCCTGCGTCAACGGCATGCCGATGACGCGCGCGGCACGTGCCACACGCAGCGTGACCGGCTTGCGCTCCGGCAACTGCAGTGTCTGGTCGTCGATCGGGCCGGCTGCGCCGCCGCAGATGTCCAGCACCAATTTCGTGATGCGTTCGATGATCTCGACGGTGCGGCTGGGGTCCACGCCACGCTCGTAGCGGTGGCCGGCATCGGTGGAGAAATTGAAGCGGCGCGAGCGGCCCTGGATGGACTCGGGCCACCAGAAGGCAGCCTCGATGTAGATGTTGCGCGTGGCGTCGGACACGGCCGTGGCGTCACCGCCCATGATGCCGGCGAGCGATTCGACATGCTGCGCATCGGCAATGACGCCGACCTTGGCGTCCACCGTGACGGTGTTGCCGTTCAGCAGCTTGAGCTGCTCGCCCTCGCGGCCCCAGCGCACGACCAGGCCGCCGTGGATCTTGTCCAGGTCGAAGATGTGCGAGGGTTGGCCGTATTCGAACATCACGTAGTTGGAGATGTCGACCAGCGGCGTCACGCTGCGCTGGCCGCATCGCGCCAGGCGCTCCACCATCCAGGCCGGCGTAGCCACCTGGGTGTTCACACCGCGCACGATGCGACCGGAGAAGCGCCCGCACAGGTCGGGCGCTTCGACCGTCACCGGCAAGCGATCCGTCAGGCTGGGCGTGACGGCAGCGATTGCCGGCATGGCCAAGGGCGCGCCCGTCAGCGCCGACAGCTCGCGCGCCACACCGAACACGCTCAGGCCATGGGCCAGGTTGGGCGTGAGCTTGAGTGTCAGCAGCGCGTCGTCCAGCGCAAGCCAAGTGCGGATGTCCGTGCCCACCGGTGCATCGGCCGCCAGCTCCAGCAGCCCGCCGTGGTCCTCGCTGAGCTTGAGCTCGCGTGCCGAGCACAGCATGCCCTGGCTCTCGACGCCGCGTAGTTTGCCGAGCTTGATCCTGAACGGCTGGCCGTCCTCGCCGGGCGGCAATTCGGCGCCCACCAACGCACACGGAACCTTGATGCCCACCCGCGCGTTCGGCGCGCCGCACACGATGTTCAGCAAGGCGCCCTGCCCGGCATCGACTTGGCAGACGCGCAGGCGGTCGGCATTGGGATGCTGCACGGCCTCCTTGATCTCGCCGACGACGATCTTGGAAAACGGCGGCGCGACGGGGCGCCGCTCTTCGACTTCCAGGCCACCCATGGTCAGGGTCTCGGCCAATTCAGTGCTGCTGAGCGGCGGGTTGCAGAAGCTGCGCAACCAGGACTCGGGGAATTGCATCTCTTGGGTCTCGTCTATTCGATCGGCTGACGGCGGATTACTGGAACTGCGACAGGAAGCGCAGGTCCCCGTCGAAGAACTGGCGCAGGTCGCTCACACCGTAGCGCAGCATGGTCAGTCGGTCGGGGCCCATGCCAAAGGCAAAGCCGATCACGCGCTCAGGGTCCAGCCCCATGTTGCGCACGACGTTCGGGTGCACCTGGCCGGAACCGGCGACTTCAAGCCAACGGCCAGCCAGCGGGCCGCTCTGGAACTGGATGTCGACTTCGGCGCTGGGCTCGGTGAATGGAAAGAAGCTCGGCCGGAACCGCAGCACGAGGTCATCGCTCTCGAAGAAGCGGCGGCAGAAATCGGTGAACACGACCTTCAGGTCCTTGAAGCTCACGTTCTCGCCCAGCCACAGGCCTTCGCATTGATGGAACATCGGCGAGTGCGTGGCATCGCTGTCGATGCGGTAGGTACGGCCGGGCGCGATCACGCGAATCTCCGGCGCCTTCAGCGTGCCGGTAGTGTCGGCTGCCGCGGCCGCAAACGCTGCCGCGTGCCGGGCCACGTGCTGATGTGCATAACGCACCTGCATGGGGCTGGTGTGGGGCCGCAGGTTGTAGGCGATGCCGTCCTCGCCCTGGATGTCCACGTAGAACGTGTCCTGCATCGAACGCGCGGGGTGGTTCGGCGGGTTGTTCAGCGAGGTGAAGCTGTGCCAGTCGCTCTCGATCTCAGGCCCGTCGGCCACATCGAAACCCATGCTGGCGAAGATGGCCTCGATGCGCTCCAGCGTGCGCGAGACCGGGTGCAGGCCGCCTGCGCCGCGCTGGCGACCCGGCAGGCTCACGTCCAGCGCCTCGGCCTTCAGCTGCAGTGCCAGTTCGGCATTGGCCAGGGCCTGCCGCGATGCATTCAGTGCAGCTTCGATGGCCTGCTTGGCCTGGTTGATCGCAGCGCCACGCGTCTTCTTCTCGTCCACGCTGAGCGCGCCCATGCCCTTCATCAACTCGGTGATGCGGCCGGACTTGCCGAGGAAACGGGCCTTGGCGTTCTCGAGGTCGGCCGGCGTGGCTGCAGTGCTCAGCTCAGCTTGCGCCTGCGCGACGATGGCATCCAAATCGTTCATAGAAACTCGTGGCAAAAGAAAAAAGGCCGAGACTTCGTGGGAAGTCTCGGCCTCCGATGTCCTGAGCCGATGCGAAGCAGCTTCGACCCTCGCAGGTCGAAGCGCTTGCTAACTCAGGCCGCCAGCTTGGCCTTGACCTGCTCGACGATGCCGGCAAAAGCCAGCTTGTCGTGCACGGCGATATCGGCCAGCACCTTGCGGTCGATCTCGATCGACGCCTTCTTGAGGCCGTTGGCGAACTGGCTGTAGGTCAGGCCCAGTTCACGTGCAGCCGCGTTGATACGGGCGATCCACAGCTGACGGAACACCCGCTTGCGGGTCCGACGGTCCCGGTAGGCGTATTGGCCGGCCTTCATCACCGCCTGCTTGGCGATGCGGAAGACATTGCCGCGACGACCGCGGAAACCCTTGGCGAGGGTCAGAACTTTCTTGTGACGGGCACGGGCGGTTACACCACGTTTGACGCGAGGCATGTATTACTCCTTGTTCGTCTTGAGATCAGATACCACGGCCGGGCAGCATTTGCGCAACCGAGGCCATGTTGGTCTCGTGCACAGCAACCGCACCACGCAGATGGCGCTTGTTCTTGGTGGTCTTCTTGGTCAGGATGTGACGCTTGAAGGCTTGACCCCGCTTGACGGTGCCACCGGGACGAACGCGAAAGCGTTTCTTCGCGCTGCTCTTGGTCTTCATTTTGGGCATGTGCATGCTCCTTCTTGTTTGTGCTCGTGAGGCGCCGGAAACCGATCCCGGACTTGTTGGCCCCGAGCCACTTCTGTCATGGAAGCCTCTCAGGCTCCCAATCGGCGAAGGGCTTGCGCCCCTCGCCATCACGACGCACAGGTGACCGACCCGTGCTTCGCAAATCTCAAACCGCCTGCATCAGGAAGCTGCTGCCGGCGCGGCCTCCGCTGCCGGCTTCGCAGCCGGCTTCTTCTTGGCCGGCGCGATCATCATGATCATCTGCCGACCTTCCAGCTTCGGAAACTGCTCGACGATGATCAGATCCTGCAGGTCATTGCGGATGCGCTGCAGCAGCGCCATGCCGATTTCCTGGTGCGTGATCTCGCGGCCGCGGAAACGCAAGGTGATCTTGCACTTGTCGCCGTCCGCCAGGAAACGCTTGATGTTGCGCATCTTGATGTTGTAGTCGCCGTCGTCAGTACCAGGCCGGAATTTGACTTCCTTGATTTCGATGACCGTCTGCTTCGCCTTCGCGTCGGCCGCCTTCTTCTGTTCCTGGTACTTGAACTTGCCGTAGTCCATCAGACGGCACACCGGCGGATTGGCCGTGGCCACGATCTCCACCAAGTCGACGTCCAACTCCCCGGCCATGCGCAGAGCCTCCATCAGGCTGACGATGCCCAAAGGCTCATTCTCCGGGCCCGACAAACGGACTTCGGGCGCCATGATTTCACGGTTCAGGCGGTGTTTGCGTTCTTCGCGGTGACGACGGTCACGAAAATCAGTAGCGATGGCTCAAATCCTTCAACATCAAGCGCTATCCATTAAATAGCTAAAACCGCAACATGCGCGCGGGCCACGGCAGGATCAAGATCTTTGGAGATCCGAACTTCAAGCCTTGGAAGCGATGTCGCTGGCAATTCTCGACTGGAAGTCTTGAAGCGGCATCACACCGAGATCGACATTGCCTCGGGCACGCACTGCGACGGCACCTGCTTCGCGCTCCTTGTCACCAACGACGAGGATATAGGGAAGCTTTTGCATCGAATGCTCGCGTATTTTACGGGTAATCTTCTCGTTGCGCAGATCAAGCTCCACCCTAAGCCCTTGATCCACCAGCGTTTTGGCAAGTTCGCGACAGTATTCCGCCTGCGCGTCGGTGATACAGAGCACAGCAACCTGCTTTGGCGCGAGCCAGGCAGGCAGTGCGCCGGCATGCTGCTCGATCAGAATCCCGATAAAACGCTCCAGGCTGCCGACGATCGCGCGGTGCAGCATCACGGGGCGATGGCGCGCGCCATCTTCGCCGACGAACTCGGCATCCAGACGCTCCGGCAAGTTCGGATCGACCTGCATCGTGCCGCACTGCCATTGGCGCCCAAGCGCGTCCTTCAGCACGTATTCGATCTTGGGGCCGTAAAACGCGCCCTCCCCCGGCAGATATTCGAACTCGCAGCCCGATGCGCGCAGGCCTTCGGCCAACGCGGCTTCGGCCTTGTCCCAGCTTTCCTCGGTGCCGATGCGTTTCTCGGGGCGCGTGGACAGCTTGTAGAGGATTTCCGTGAAGCCGAAGTCCTTGTAGACCTTTTGCAGCAGCGTCGTGAAGGCCGCCACTTCACTCTGGATCATGTTTTCAGTGCAGAAGATGTGGCCGTCGTCCTGCGTAAAGCCGCGCACACGCATGATGCCGTGCAGCCCTCCCGTGGGCTCGTTGCGATGGCACTGGCCGAACTCGCCGAACCGCAGCGGTAGGTCGCGGTAGCTCTTGATGCCCTGCTTGAAGATCAAAATGTGTCCGGGGCAATTCATCGGCTTGAGCGCGTAGTCGCGCTTTTCCGATTCCGTGATGAACATGTTCTCGCGGTACTTATCCCAGTGACCCGTCTTCTCCCACAAGGCCTTGTCGAGGATCTGCGGCCCCTTGACCTCCTGGTAGCCGTTGTCGCGGTACACGCGGCGCATGTACTGCTCGACCTCCTGCCACAGCGTCCAGCCCTTGGGGTGCCAGAACACCATGCCGGGCGCGTATTCGTCGAGATGGAACAGGTCCAGCTCGCGGCCCAGCTTACGGTGGTCACGCTTCTCGGCTTCTTCCAGCATCGTCAGGTACTGCTGCAGTTCGTCCTTGCTGGCCCAGGCCGTGCCGTAAATGCGTTGCAGCATCTCGTTGCGGTGGTCGCCGCGCCAGTAGGCTCCCGCAACTTTCATCAGCTTGAAGAAACGCAGCTTGCCCGTGCTGGGGACATGCGGGCCACGGCACAGGTCTTCGAATTTGCCTTCGCGGTACAGCGACACATCTTCGTTGGCCGGGATGCTGGCGATGATCTCCGCCTTGTAGTGCTCGCCCAGGCTTTTGAAGTACGCCACGGCCTCGTCGCGCGGAAGCACGCGGCGCGTCACGGTCTCGTCCTTGGCCGCGAGTTCGGCCATCTTCTTCTCGATTGCGGCCAGATCTTCCGGCGTGAACGGGCGCTTGTACGAGAAGTCGTAATAGAAGCCGTGCTCGATCACCGGGCCGATCGTCACCTGCGCCTCTGGGAACAGCTCTTTCACCGCATAGGCCAGCAAATGCGCCGTCGAATGCCGGATCACGTCCAGGCCGTCGGCGTCCTTGGCCGTCACGATGGACAGCGGGCTGTCGGCCGCGATGACATGGCTGGTGTCGACGACCTTGCCGTCGATCTTGCCGGCCAGTGCCGCCTTGGCTAGGCCGGAGCCAATGGAGGCCGCGACCTCGGCGACCGAGACCGGGCCGGGAAACTCGCGCTGCGAGCCGTCCGGAAGCGTGATGTGGATCATGTGGGAACCCGTGGAGAGCGGATGAAAGGTGTGCCAGAAAAACAAAAGCGCGGAGGTGTCCGCGCTTTTGGTCTGGAGAGATGCAGGCAGGCGCGAACATGCGGCCTCAGCGGCCGGTGGGGATCCCCCTGGTAGTTCGCGGTGTCATAACCAGCATGCCTTTCTCGCCCTTGTTCGTTGCAGCAAAGCCCGCATTTTAGCTTCGCAAAAGAAAAAGGCCCCAGCAGAAGAACTGCCGGGGCCTTGCACTCAACCGATCAGTGGAATTGCTCTTCCTCGGTCGAACCGGTCAGCGCCTTGACGCTGGACGAGCCGCCCTGGATCACGGTGGTCACATCGTCGAAGTAGCCGGCGCCGACTTCCTGCTGGTGCGACACGAAGGTGTAGCCCTTGTCGCGGGCCGCGAACTCGGGCTCTTGCACCATGTCGACATAGTGCTTCATGCCTTCGCCGCGAGCATAGGCGTGAGCGAACTGGAACGTGTTGAACCAGTTGATGTGGATGCCCGCCAGCGTGATGAACTGGTACTTGTAGCCCAGGGCCGACAGGTCTTCCTGGAACGAGGCGATCTGCTTGTCGTCCAGGTTCTTTTTCCAGTTGAAGGAGGGCGAGCAGTTGTACGACAGCAGCTTGCCAGGGCAGGCGGCGTGCACGGCTTGCGCGAACTCGCGGGCAAAGCCGATGTCAGGCACGCCTGTTTCGCACCACACCAGGTCAGCGTACGGCGCGTAGGCCACGCCGCGGCTGATGGCTTGCTCCAAGCCGTTCTTGACGCGGTAAAAGCCTTCCTGCGTACGCTCGCCGGTCAGGAAGGGCTTGTCGTTTGCGTCGTGGTCGGACGTGATCAGGTTGGCGGCTTCCGCATCGGTGCGAGCCAGCACGATGGTGGAGACACCCATGACGTCGGCAGCAAAGCGCGCCGAGATCAGTTTCTCGCAGGCTTCATGCGTGGGCACTAGCACCTTGCCGCCCATGTGGCCACACTTCTTCACGGCAGCCAGCTGGTCTTCGAAATGCACACCGGCCGCGCCGGCGGCAATCATGTTCTTCATGAGTTCGAAGGCGTTCAGCACGCCGCCGAATCCTGCCTCCGCGTCTGCGACCACAGGCAGGAAGTAATCGATGAACTCCTTGCTGCCCGGCTCGATGCCACGGCCCCACTGGATTTCGTCGGCGCGCTTGAACGTGTTGTTGATGCGGCGGACCATGGTGGGCACCGAGTCGTAGGCGTACAGCGACTGGTCGGGGTACATGTTCTCGGAGGTGTTTCCGTCGGCGGCGACTTGCCAGCCCGACAGGTACACGGCTTCCAGGCCGGCTTTGGCCTGCTGCATGGCCTGGCCTGCGGAGATCGCACCGAAGGCGTTCACATAGCCCTTCTTGGCGCCACCGTTGATCTTGTCCCAGAGCTTTTCTGCGCCGCGGCGTGCGAGCGTGTGCTCGATCGGGAACGAGCCGCGCAGACGCACGACATCGGCAGCGCTGTAACCGCGCTTCACACCCTTCCAGCGGGGATTGGTGGCCCAGTCTTTTTCGAGGGCGGCGATCTGCTGTTCACGGCTCAATTGTTCGGACAAGGATTGGGGCATGGACTACTCCGTTGGTGATTGAAGGGGCTCCAGCAGCTTGTGCTGCATTGCAGCGAGCGCTTGGATGGCCAAATTCTAAGTCTTCTATAAGACATGAGAGCCTTCAACAGTCTTATATAAGACAAAAATTTTTTACTTCTAAATCAATAATATATGCATCTGTTTTCACAATACAGGAGCAAAATCGGCATCGCAAAATGTGGGGCTGCAGCGCAACCCCTCCAACCTTCCATCATGCGAAAACACTTTTTCGATAGCGCAGTGCAGTGCAGCAAGTCCCAACACAAGCTTTACGCACTCCACGCCAGCCAATCGCCCCGCGCGATCCGAGGCACCTGCTGCACTGACAGATAGAGCGGGTCGACTTCGTAGACCAGGCAGCGCAGGCGACGCCCATCGACCACAACCGCGACCTCACGCCGGATGTACTTGCCGACTGGCCTTGGACCGATGCCCTCGATCACGTCGAGCACGCGCTCCAGCGCCTCCTCGATCGCATAGACCTCGCCAATCACCATCCCCTCTCCACCCAGCACCAGGCCCGGATAGGCGCCGAAGTCGTACAGCGCGCCGGCGACCACGGCGGCACCAACCAATCGCGGTGCCGGCCTCAGCCGCGTGATGTCGTTGCTGCCGCCGCGGCGCAGCGTGCCGTAGACGAACACGTGGCGCTCGGCCTCGTCTGGGCCTGCATTGGCGTGGGGCATGATGGTCGGCTCCCTGCAAGACAAAACATGAGTCTATTGAACCCCGCTCTCAGCCGACTTGCCGCCTGTGCCTGCCTGGGCCTGAGCATGGCCCTGGTCGGCTCGTACGTGGCGCTGTCCAAGCCATTGGCCGCAGCGTTTCCCGTTCTGCTGCTGGCCTGGCTGCGCTTCGGCATCGCGGCCATCGCCATGCTGCCCTGGCTGCGCAAGCCGGCTGGCGAGCCGCCCATGGCCTCGTCGGTGCGCCGCCTGGTGTTCCTCGAGTCTTTCCTGGGCAACTTCCTGTTCTCCATCTGCATGGTCTACGGCGTCAGCATGACCAGCGCCGTGTCGGCTGGCGTTGTCATGGCCGCGATCCCCGCCGCGGTCGCCGTGGCGAGCTGGGCCCTGCTGCGCGAGCGCATCGGCCCACGCGTCTGGGCGGCGGTCGCCTGCGCCGTGTCCGGCATCGGGCTGCTGGGTCTGTCCGCTCCCGCGCATAGGCCATCCGAGGCCGCGCAAACCCATGCCGTACTGGGGCACCTGCTACTGTTCGGCGCCGTGCTGTGCGAGGCCGCCTATGCCGTGATCGGCAAGAAGCTGACCGGCACTCTCGGCCCCAAGCGCATCAGCGCCTTGATCAACCTGTGGGGCCTCGTGCTGGCTACGCCCTTCGGCCTGTACCTGGCTGCGTCATTCGACTTCGGCGCCGTGTCGCCGAGCTCCTGGATGCTGCTGGTCTTCTATGCGCTGGCGGCCAGCGTCTGGACGGTATGGCTCTGGATGACAGGCCTGAAGTCCATCCCGGCAGCCCAGGCTGGCGTCTTCACCGTCTTGCTGCCAGTGAGTGCAGCACTGGTCGGGGTGATGGCGCTCGGCGAGACCATGGGCTTGCTGCAGATCCTCGCACTCGCTTTTGCTCTCGTGGGCGTGGCGCTGGCCACCATGCCTGGCCGGCGCGACATCAACGCGCTGTGAGCCGGTGCGCCGCCGGCCGCACGTTCTCCTGCCGCGCCGGTAGCACGGGCGCGTTCTCGCGCGGCGCATTGAGCACGATCGAGGTCGAGGTGTCGGCCAGCAGGCAGAACTTGCTGACGACTGCGTCCAGATGCGCGACGTCGATCACCGCGATCTCCAGCACCCAGCTGTCTTCACCGGTGACGTTGAACGCGTTGATGACCTCCGGCGTCTGCTCGATCAGCTTGACCACGCGGGCGTACTCGGCGCGCCCAACGCGCACCAGCGCGCGGATTCCGTAGCCAAGACGCGACAGATCGATCTCGGCACGGTAGGCTTTGATCACGCCGGCGATCTCAAGCTTTCGCACGCGCTCCGTCACCGCAGGCTGGCTCAGATGCACACGTCGCCCGAGCTCGGCCATGGTCATGCGGGCATCACGCTGCAGTTCCGCGAGGATCCTGTCGTCATAGTCATCGAGCGCATGGGCTTCTGCGAACATTCAAACGGCTTTCATGGATCAAAGCAGCTGGCAAGTTTAAATCGATGGATCAAGATATTTCAGACTGATCCCTTTTGCGCACGAAGATCCTCCTGGTGCCAAAGCGCGCTCGCCGTCCACCTTGCGCGCCTGGCGTCTTCACACCAGGTCGCGGCGTGCATGGGTACGCGCGATGCACAGGCCCCGCAACACATGGCACTAAGGGGCGCGCTCCAGAGGAGAAACAGCGTGTCTCCAGAGAGAAAAAAGCTCCGTTTCCCCTTGGAAACGCGTTTCTTCTCCATTAGCATCCGCTCTGCCAGTGAGGAAGCAATCTTTCGCTGGTGAAGAGTCAACACCAAAAAAGGAAATTCATCATGGCAACTGCGAAGAAAGCGCCGGCGAAAGCGGCACCGGCAAAGAAGGCGGCTCCGGCCAAGAAGGCGGCTGCCGCTCCGGCAAAGAAGGCAGCCCCGGCCAAGAAGGCCGCTGCACCTGCAAAGACGGCAGCACCTGCAAAGAAGGCTGCAGCTCCGGCCAAGAAGGCAGCGCCCGCCAAGAAGCGCGCCGTCAACGCCGCCTTCATGAAGGCACTGACCCCCAGCGGCCCCCTGGCTGCCGTCGTGGGCGCAACGCCCCTGCCGCGCACCGAAGTGGTCAGCAAGCTGTGGGTCTACATCAAGAAGAACAAGCTGCAGGACGCCGTCAACAAGCGCATGATCAACGCCGACCCCAAGCTGAAGGAAGTCTTCGGCAAGGCCCAGGTGTCCATGTTCGAAATGGCTGGCCTGATCGGCAAGCACCTGAAGTAAGACGGCACCAGCTGTCGATCCAAAGGCCGGCACTCCCGGCCTTTTTCACGTCTGCGCTATGCCTGGCCGGCCTTGTTCAACGCAGCTTGCGTGATGGCCGTGAGCGTGCCGCGCGTGGTGATGACCTCCGGGTCCAGCACCACCTCGATCAGCGTGCCCTCGGGCCGCTCCAGCGCTGCCAGCAGTTGCGCCTCGAACTCGGCCGTCGCCGTGATGCGCACGCCCGCATAGCCGTAGGCCTGGGCCAGCTTCACGAAATCGGGGTTGGCCAACGCCGTGCCGCTGACCTTGCGCGGGTACTCGCGCTCCTGGTGCATGCGGATGGTGCCGAACATGCCGTTGTTGAGCAGCAGCACGATGCTCTTGGCGCCGCATTGCATAGCCGTGGCCAGCTCCTGCCCGTTCATCATGAAATCGCCGTCGCCCGCAATCGTGAACGCCGTACGGCCGGTCGTGATCGCCGCCGCGATGGCCGCCGGCACGCCGTAGCCCATGGCGCCATTGGTCGGCGCCAACTGCGTCTTGTGGCCCTTGGCCAGGCCGTGGTGGCGGAAGAAGCGGTGCATCCAGCTTGCGAAGTTGCCTGCGCCGTTGGTCACCACTGCGTCGTCTGGCAGGTGCTTTTGCAGCAGGCCGATGATGGCCGGCATGTCGATGTCGCCCGGCAGCGCCTGCGGCTGCAGGTTCTCCACGTAGTCGGCGTTGGCGGCGCGCGCCCACTCCTCCCAGGGCAGTTCGGTCGGCGCGGTCAGCACCTCCAGCGAACGCGCGGCCGCATTCATCGTGGCGTTGATCGCCAGGTCGGCTTGGTAGACGCGGTTCAGCTCCTCGGCGCTGGAATGGATGTGCACCAGCTTCTGCTTCGCCTTGGGCGCCTGCAGCAGCGTGTAGCCGCCCGTGGTCATCTCGCCCAGGCGCGGGCCGATGGCAATCACGAGATCGCTGTCCTTGATGCGCTGCGCCAGCTTGGGGTTCAGGCCGATGCCCACGTCGCCCGCGTACAGCGGATGCCAGTTGTCGAAGGTGTCCTGGAAGCGGAAGGCGTTGCCGACGGGCAGCTTCCAGTTCTCGGCGAAGCGCTGCAGCGCCTGGGCCGACTGCGGCGTCCAGCCGCTGCCACCGGCGATCACGAAGGGCTGCTTCGACGCCAGCAGCATCTCGCGCAGCGTGCGCAGCGCGCCCGGGTCGCTCCAGGCCTGCACCGGCTCGACGCGGGCCAGCGGCGCCACGTCGACCTCCTGCACCAGCATGTCCTCTGGCAGCACCAGCACCACCGGACCGGGCCGGCCGTTCATGGCCGTGGCGAAGGCGCGCGCCACGTATTCCGGAATGCGCCGCGCGTCGTCGATGCGCTCCACGCGCTTGGCGAAGCCCTTGGTGCTGGGGCCGAAGAAGCTCTGGTAGTCGACCTCCTGAAACACCTCGCGGTCGCGCGAGTCGCTGGCCACGTCGCCCACGAACAGCACCATGGGCGTGGAATCCTGGAAGGCCGTGTGCACGCCGATCGAGGCGTTGGTCGCGCCTGGCCCGCGCGTCACGAAGCACACGCCCGGCCGGCCGGTCAGCTTGCCATGCGCCTCTGCCATGAAGGCCGCCCCGCCCTCCTGCCGGTTGATCACGAACTGGATGCGGTCGCCATAGGCATGGAAGCCGTCCAGTGCCGCTAGATAACTCTCGCCCGGCACGCCGAACACGTGGCTGACACCTTGTTCGACGAGACACTGCACCAACAAATGGCCTGCGATCTGTTTGCTCATGGAATTCCTGTGGGAAGCTGCGTTGTGAGACGGCGGCCATTATCTGACGCAGGCCCTGGCACTTGCTTTTATTCACCATTCAGTTAACTATTTGCCCCATGAGCGCCACCCCCACCCCCCTGGAGCCGCGCACCCGCGATGCCGACCGCTCGCAGCTCATCATCCTGGATTCCGCCCGCGAGGAGTTCGCGCGCCACGGCCTGGCGGGCGCCCGCGTGGACCGCATCGCCGACCGCGCAGGCGTCAACAAGCGGCTCATCTACTACTACTTCGACAGCAAGGACGGCCTGTTCCTGGCCGTGCTGGAGCAGAGCTACCTGGACATCCGCGAGGCCGAGAAGCAGTTGCACTTGAGCGAGCTGCCGCCGGCCCAGGCGCTGCGCCGGCTGACCGAGTTCACCTGGGACTACTACCTCGCCCACCCCGAGTTCCTGACGCTGCTCAACAGCGAAAACCTGCACCGCGGCACGCATCTGGCGCAGTCGGGGAAGGTGCGCGAGATGAACTCGCCGCTGATCGACACACTGGCCGAGATCCTGGAGCGTGGCCGTGCCGAAGGCCTGTTTCGCGGCGGTGTCGACCCGCTGCAGCTCTACGTGTCGATCGCCGGCATGGCGTACTTCTACCTGTCGAACCAGCACACGCTGGCAGCGGTGTTCGGCCGCGACCTCATGACGCCCAAGGCGCTCCACGAACGCCTGTCCCACATGTGCGAAGTCGTCCTAGGGTATGTACTTAGAAGCTGAAAGCGGGCGCGCGTTGACGCGGGCACGTCAGCCTCCCTAGAATCCGACAATTCACCGAATGGTGAAAACAACCACCTTCCGGAGACCTGCCATGTCCTTGACCCGCCTTGCCGTCGCGCTGGCCGCCGCGGCCCTGCTGCCCCAGATCGCCGCCGCCCAGAACGCCTACCCGAACAAGCCGATCCGCGTGGTCGTGCCCTTCGCGGCCGGCAGCACCACCGACATCATTGCGCGCGCGATTGCCGACAAGATGGGCCAGAGCCTCGGCCAGACGCTGGTGGTCGACAACCGCGGCGGCGCCAGCGGCACCATCGGCCAGCAGGCCGTGGCCACGGCCGCGCCGGATGGCTACACCATCATGATCCACTCGTCGTCGCACACGGTGAGCCCATCCACCTTCGCCAAGCTGCCGTTCGACACCGTGGCCGATTTCGCCGGCGTCACACCGATCTCGAGCACGCCCAACGTGCTGGTGATCTCGCCGGCCAAGGGCATCAAGACGGTGCAGGACCTGGTAGCCAAGGCCAAGGCCAACCCGGGTCAGATGAACTTCGCCTCCGCCGGCCAGGGCAGCGCCACGCACCTGAACGCCGAGAAGTTCAAGATGGCCGCGCACATCGACGCGACCAACATCCCGTTCAAGGGCTCGGCCGAGGCCGTGACCGAAGTACTGGCCGGCCGCGTGGACTACTACTTCTCGCCGATCGCACCCGTCATCGGCCAGATCAAGGAAGGCCAGTTGCTGGCCCTGGCCGTGGGCTCGCCCAAGCGCGCCAGCGCGCTGCCCGACGTGCCGACCACGGCCGAAGGCGGCGTGCCGGGCTCTGAGTTCAACTTCTGGATCGGCATGATGGCCCCAGCCAAGACGCCGCGCGACATCGTGAACCGGCTGCACGACGAGGTCGTCAAGGCGCTTGCCAGCCCCGAGGTCAAGGAACGCTTCCTGAAGCTGGGCGCCGACGCCTGGACGCTCAAGCCCGAAGAGTTCGACGCCTACATCAAGACCGAGATCGCCGCCAACGCGAAGCTCGTGAAAGCCGCCGGCCTCACGCCCGCGCAGTAAGCCGCCACCCCTCCACCTCCACGTTTTGCAGGACTTCTGATATGGCTACCCAACGTCTCGGCCTGATCATGCACGGTGTCACCGGCCGCATGGGCATGAACCAGCACCTGATCCGCTCCATCGTCGCGATCCGCGCCCAGGGCGGCGTGACGCTCTCCAACGGCGACAAGGTCATGCCCGACCCCATCCTGATCGGCCGCAACGCCGAGAAGATCGAGGCCCTGGCCCGCGCGCACGGCATCGAGCGCTGGGGCACCAACCTCGAAGCGGCGCTGGCCAACAAGGACGACACGGTGTTCTTCGACGCCGGCACCACGCAAATGCGCCCCACGCTGCTGGCCCAGGCCCTGCGCGCCGGCAAGCATGTCTACTGCGAAAAGCCCATTGCCACCACGCTGGCCGAGGCGCTGGACATCGCCAAGGTGGCCAACAAGTCGGGCCTCAAGCACGGCGCCGTGCAGGACAAGCTGTTCCTGCCCGGCCTGCGCAAGCTGGACATGCTGCGCCGCGCCGACTTCTTCGGCCGCATGCTCAGCGTGCGCCTGGAGTTCGGCTACTGGGTGTTCGAGGGCGACCTGCAGCCCATCCAGCGCCCGAGCTGGAATTACCGCAGCGAAGACGGCGGCGGCATGATCCTGGACATGATGTGCCACTGGCGCTATGTGCTGGACAACCTGTTCGGCGAGGTGCAGTCGGTCTCGTGCCTGGCCGCCACCCACATCCCCAAGCGCTGGGACGAAGCCGGCAAGCCCTACACGGCCACCGCCGACGACGCGGCCTACGCCACCTGCGAACTTAAGGGCCACAACGGCGAGCCCGTGGTCGCGCAACTCAACATGAGCTGGGCCACGCGCGTGCGCCGCGACGACCTGGTGACCTTCCATGTGGACGGCACGCACGGCTCGGCCGTGGCGGGCCTCTCGGACTGCCGCGCGCAAAGCCGCGTGAACACGCCGCGCCCGGTGTGGAACCCCGACGTCAAGCAGACCATGAACTTCTTCGACCAATGGCAGGAAGTGCCCGATTCCATGGTCTACGACAACGGTTTCAAGATCCAGTGGGAGCACTTCATCCGCCACGTGGTCGAAGACGCGCCCTATGCCTGGACGCTGCCCGAAGGCGCCAAGGGTGTGCAGCTGGTCGAGGCCGCGCTGCAATCGCACAAGGAACGCCGCTGGGTCGACGTGCCCTCGCTGACGGTCTGAGGAACGCGCCATGGCCTTGTCGCTCAACCTCCCCACCGCCACCGGCATCGCGCCCTACGCGCTGCGCGGCACGCCGCTGGCGCGCCCGGCCGCCGGCACACAGTTCAACCGCATCGCGTACTCGGCCGCCCACGTGGTCGCAGACCCGCTGGCCGCGGTCGACCCGTGGCTGACCGCCGCCATCGACTGGGACACCACCATCGCCTACCGCCAGCACCTGTGGTCGCTGGGCCTGGGCGTGGCCGAGGCCATGGACACGGCGCAGCGCGGCATGGGCCTGGACTGGCCGACCTCGCTGGAGCTGATCCGCCGCTCGCTGGACGCCGCCAAGGACCACCCGGGCGCCATCGTCGCCTCCGGCTGCGGCACGGACCACCTGGACATCGACGCCGTGAAAAGCGTGGACGACGTGATCCGCGGCTACGAAGAGCAGATGGCCGCCATCGAGAAGCTGGGCGGCAAGCTCATCATCATGGCCAGCCGCGCGCTGGCGCGCGTGGCCAAGAGCCCGGCCGACTACGAGCGCGTGTACGGCCGCATCCTGTCGCAGGTCAAACAGCCCGTGGTGCTGCACTGGCTCGGCCCCATGTTCGACCCGGCCCTCGCCGGCTACTGGGGCACCGACGACGTGGACGCCGCGATGGACACGGCCCTGGCCGTCATCGCCGCGAACCCGACCAAGGTCGACGGCATCAAGATCTCGCTGCTCGACAAGGACAAGGAAATCGCCATGCGCCGGCGCCTGCCCGCGGGCGTGCGCATGTACACGGGCGACGACTTCAACTACGCCGAGCTGATCGCGGGCGACGGCTGGGGCGAGCAGCCGCTGCACGGCCAGAGCGACGCGCTGCTGGGCATCTTCGACGCGATCGCGCCGGCCGCCAGCGCCGCCCTGGGCAAGCTGGCCGAGGGCAAGCTCGACGAGTTCCACGCCATCCTGGGCCCCACGGTGCCGCTGTCGCGCCACATCTTTGCGGCGCCCACGCGCTTCTACAAGACGGGCGTGGTGTTCATGGCCTGGCTCAACGGCCACCAGAAGCACTTCACCATGGTCGGCGGCCAGCAGAGCACCCGCTCGCTGCAGCACTTCGCCGAACTGTTCCGCCTGGCCGATGCGGCCAACGTGCTGGAAAAGCCCGAGCTGGCCGTGCAGCGCATGCGCGCGCTGCTGGCCGTACACGGCCTGGATTGAAACCCGCGGGCCATCACCGGCCCGCTTTTGAGGAGACACACGATGCACGACGTTTCGCGCCGGGCCCTGGCGGCCCTTGCCCTGGCCCTTCCCTTCACGGCCGCGCTGGCCAGTGACTACCCCAACAAGCCGGTGCGGGTCATCATCCCGTTTCCGCCCGGCGGCACGCTGGACACCGTGGGCCGTTTGCTCGCGCAAAAGCTCGGCGAGCAGACCGGCCAGAGCTTCATCGTGGACAACCGCCCGGGCGGCAACGCCACCATCGGATCGAACAACGTGGCCAAGGCCCCGGCCGACGGCTACACGCTGCTGTTCAACGCGTCCACGTTCACTACGTCCACGCACTTCCTGAAGACGCCGCCCTACGACCCGCTCACCGACTTCACGCCCATCGCGCTGGTGGCCAAGGCG
This sequence comes from Pseudorhodoferax sp. Leaf267, assembly GCF_001422405.1. Taxonomy (GTDB): domain Bacteria; phylum Pseudomonadota; class Gammaproteobacteria; order Burkholderiales; family Burkholderiaceae_C; genus Pseudorhodoferax. Next base: position 705,111 of record NZ_LMMV01000012.1, on the reverse strand, counting down.
CCGCTGTCGGTCTCGGTGAACAAGGACCTGCCGATCACCGACGTGAAGTCGCTGGTCTCGCATGCCAAGGCCAATCCCGGCAAGCTCAGCTTCGCAGTGGGCTCCATCGCCTCGGCCGGGCATTTCTCGACCGAACTGCTCAAGAGCAGCGCCGGCCTGAACCTGCAGATCGTGCCGTACAAGGGCTCGGCCCCGGCCTACCAGGACCTGGTGGGCGGCCAGATTGCCGGCTTCGTGGACCCGGTGCTGGGCGCGACATCCTTCTACAAGAGCGGCATGTTGAAGATCATCGCCGTCACGTCCAAGACGCGGCTGCCCACGCTGCCCGAAGTGCCCACGGTGGGCGAGACGATCCCGGGCTACGAGTTCTACAGCTGGTATGGGCTGTGGGGCCCGGCCAAGCTGCCGGCCGACGTGGTGCAGAAACTCAACGCCGAGGTCAACAAGGCGCTGGCCGGCGAGATGAAGGAGCGGCTCACGTCGCAGGGCATCCTGCTCGGCGGTGGCACGCCGGACGAGTTCGCGCGCTTCCAGAAGGACGACACGGCACGTGCGTTCAAGACGATCGCCGATGCCAACATCAAGCCCGAGTGAGATGCGCGCGGTCGTGACCGGCAGCAGCGCTGGCATCGGCGCGGCGATTGCGAGGACCTTGCTCGCGCAGGGCTGGGCGGTGACCGGCTTTGATCGCACGCCGGCCAGCATCGTGCACGCGGGCTTCACGCCGGTCACTGTCGATCTGGCCGACGCCGACGCCACCGAGGTGGCAAGCCGTGCGGCCGTGGGCGCGCAAGCCCTGGTCCACGCAGCCGGTGTGATGCGCGTGGCACCGCTCGGCGGCCTTGACGCTGCCGACGGCCAACGCATGTGGGCCTTGCACGTGGACGCGCTCAGCCGCATCGCCAACCATCTGGTTCCCGCCATGGCCGCTGCTGGTCAGGGCCGTGTGGTGCTGATCGGAAGCCGCGTGGCCTCTGGCGTCGCAGGCCGCAGCCAGTACGCAGCCACGAAGGCCGCGATGGTCGCGCTGGCGCGCAGCTGGGCGGCCGAGGTGGTGGCGCGTGGCGTGACGGTCAACGTGGTATCGCCTGCGGCTACGCGCACGGGGATGCTGGCCGACCCCGCTCGCCAGGCTGAGAAGCCCAAGCTGCCTCCCATGGGGCGCTTGATCGAGCCCGAGGAGATTGCGGCGCTGGTGGGGTTTCTTTTGTCGCCTGCTGCGGCGGCCATTACGGGGCAGGACATTCGGGTTTGCGGTGGGGCTTCGTTGTGATGGCAACGGGCCACGCTCTTGGGCGCGACCACGCCGACGGTGGACGGAACGAAGCGAATGTCCCCCGGCCGCGCCGGCCTGCGGCCGGCGCGGCCTCCTCCTTGATTTCGCTGCGTAGAGCACACCATCGTCGCGGTCCTTCAGCGCTCCGGTTGATCAGCCGGCACGACGCGATGCTTCCTGGGTCGAGGGTATCGGGTGGCTTTCGCAGCGAAATCAAGGAGGAGGCCGCCAGGCCGGGGGACATTCGCGGAGAAAGCTACCCGGTGGCCTCGGCCCACGCACGACCTCCGCGCCCGACTGCCTTGAGCGCCAGGGATCAATGACATGGACCACGACCAACACCCCGTCGGCCTCATCGGCCTCGGCCTCGTCGGCCAGGCCATCGCCCAACGCCTGAAAGCGGCTGGCATCGCCACGCTGGGCTACGACATCCGCGCCGAAGCGCGCGAGGCCTTCGCCGCCCAGGGCTTCGCGATCGCTTCAACGGCGAAAGAGGTCGGCGCCATATCCCCCACCGTCCTGCTGGCCGTGTTCGACACGGCCGGTGTGATCGACAGTGTGGAGGGCGCGGACAGCCTGCTCGCCGGCCCCGCGCCCCAGACCTCGCTGCTGATCGACTGCTCCACCGGCGACCCTGAATTGCTGCAAGCGCTGTCCGAACGCCTGGCCGCGCGCGGCGTGGCTTTCGTCGAAGCACCGCTCTCCGGCTCCAGCGAACAGATCGGCGCCGGCACCGCGACCATGCTGGTCGGCACCGATGCAGCAACCTTCGAGCGCGCCACACCGCTGCTCTCTGCCATCTCGCAGACCCGCGTGCATGTGGGCGGCGCCGGCATGGGCGCGCGCGCCAAGCTGGCCACCAACCTGGTGCTGGGCCTGAACCGCGCCGTGCTGGCCGAGGGCATGGTGTTCGCCGAACGACTGGGCATCGCGCCCGCAGCCTTCCTGGAACTGGTGCTGGCCACGCCGGCCCGCTCGGCCGCGGCCGAGGCCAAGGGCCGCATGATGGTGGAGGAGCGTTTCGCGCCGCAGTCGCGCATCCGCCAGCACCTGAAGGACGTGGACCTGATGCTGGCCGCCGCTGCCACGCACGGCCAGGGCCTGCCGCTGTCGCAGACGCACGCTGCGCTCATGCGCGCGGCCGTGGCAGCCGGCGACGGCGAACTCGACAACGCCGCCATCGTGCGCCAACTGCGGCGCGAAAAGATCAAGATTTCCTGAGGTTTCCCATGCGTGATTTCTCCTCCAGCCACGAGTGGCTTTCCATGAACACCGCCACCGTGCGCAAGCAATGGCAGCTGCCGCAGATCATCGACGAGTGCGCACGCCGCGGCATCCGCGCGATCAGCCCCTGGCGCGACCAGGTGGCCGCCGCGGGGCTGGAGGCGACGCAGAGGCAGTTGAAGGCACACGGCATGGGCCTCTCCGGCTACTGCCGCGGCGGCTTCTACCCAGCCGCCGACAAGGCCGGCCTGGCCGCCGCGCTGGACGACAACCGCCGCGCCATCGACGAGGCCAAGATGCTGGATGCGCCCTGCGTGGTGCTGGTGGTCGGTGCCCTGCCCGGCGCGCTGCAGGGCAAGCCGGCCTACACCGACATCGCCCGCGCCCGCAACGAAGTGCGCGACGGCATCGCGGCCTCGCTGGACTACGCGCGCGAGGTCGGCATGCCGCTGGCCATCGAGCCGCTGCACCCCATGCAGGCGGCCGAGCGCGCCTGCGTCAACACCCTGGAGCACGCGCTGGACCTGTGCGACGAGCTCGACCCCGGCCAGACCGGCATGCTGGGCGTGGCCATGGACGTGTACCACTGCTGGTGGGACCCGAAGCTCGAGCAGCAGATCGCCCGCGCGGGCGACGCGAAGAAGTCGCGCCTGCTGGCCTTCCACGTCTGCGACTGGCTCACGCCCACGCGCGACCTGCTGAACGACCGCGGGATGATGGGCGATGGCGTGGTCGAGCTCAGGAAGATCCGCGGCTGGGTCGAGCAGACCGGCTTCGCGGGCTTCGCTGAAGTGGAGATCTTCTCGGAACTGGACTGGTGGCAGCGCCCCGGCGCCGAAGTGCTGGACACCTGCATCGAACGGCACAAGAGCGCGGTATAACGCGCGCCGTGCAACCCTCCACCACCTCAACAGCCGCCAACCGCCGCGGCATCCTCATGATGGTGGGCGCCATGGCCGGCTTCGTCGTCAACGACGCGCTGGTCAAGTACGTGAGCCAGACCCTGCCTTCGGCCCAGCTGATCTTCATGCGCGGCGCCATGGCCACGCTGCTGGTGCTGGGCGTGGCCTGCTTGCTGGGCGCCGCCGCGCAACTGGGCAAGGTGCTGCAACCGCGCGTGGCCGTGCGCGCGTGCGTCGATGCCTGCGCCACGGTGATCTATCTGCTGTCGCTGTTCCACCTGCCGCTGGCCAACGCCACGGCGATCAACCTGGCCGCACCTCTGTTCATGGTGGTGTTCGCGGTCTGGTTCCTGAAAGAGCAGCCCGGCGCCGCGCGCTGGGCCGCCGTGGCCGTGGGCTTTGCCGGCGTTCTGTGCGTGGTGCAGCCCCGCAGCGACGGCTTCAACGCCTGGGCCCTGCTGTGCCTGGGCGGCACCGTGCTGCATGCCACGCGCGACCTGATGACCCGGTGCATCGATCCGGCAATCCCCTCCATCGTCGTCACGCTGGCGACCGCGCTTGCCGTCACGCTGCTGTCGGGCGCCATGTCGCTGGCGCAGGGCTGGCAACCCTTCGGCGCCGCCGAGCTGGCCCTGCTGGCTGCCGCGGCTGTCTTCCTGGCCATCGGTTATTTCCTGATCATCCAGTGCATGCGCACGGGCGAGGTGTCGCTGACCGCGCCGTTCCGCTACGCGGCCCTGCTGTTCGCCGTGGTGCTGGGCTATGTGGTGTGGGGCGACGTACCGAACCTGTGGGCCTGGTGCGGCATCGCGCTGCTGGTGGGCTCTGGGCTGTATGTGGTGCACCACGAGCGCGCGCGCACTGTGGCGCGGGCGCGCGCCATCGCCTTGGCTGCGCAGGCAGACTGAACGCCGCCCACCGCTGCGTGGGCCCGTTCCGCAGCTGGCATCAGGTTTCTGACAAGAAAGACGTCAACAGCCCTTGAAAACATCCATCCACCATCCATATGGATGGCATAAGGATGTTTTTATGGCCCCCACCACCTCACTCCCCCGCGTCAGCGAGTCCGAAAAGCTCACCATCAACCTGGGCTACGTCGACCTCGGGCAGATCGACCTCCTGGTCGCCGAGGGCTTCTACGCCAACCGCAGCGACTTCATCCGCACCGCCATCCGCAACCACCTGGGCACGCACGGCGACGCGTTGCGCCAGGTGGTCGCACGCAAGATGCTGGTGCTCGGACTACAGCACTTCTCGGCGGCAGACCTCACCAAGGTACAGGCGGCAGGCGAGAAGCTGCAGATCAGGGTGCTGGGGCTGGCCAGCATCGCGCCCGATGTTCCTGCCGAGCTTGCGGCGGACACCATCGAATCCATCACCGTCCTGGGCGCGCTGCATGCGAGCCCCGCTGTCCGTGCCGCCCTGGCCGGACGCATCACCTGAGAACCCCACCATGAACCCCCTCTTCAACGACATGCTCGGCGAGGCCACGCGCCTCACCCAAGGCGGCAACCTGCAGGCCGCCACCGAGCTGATCCAGCGCGCGCTGCGTGGCGAGGCAGCTCCCGCGTCAGCAGGCACAGCCCCTGCAACCGCGCGCGCCGCCACCGGCTTCGTGATCGACGCGGAAACCCGCGTGATCGACGAGCCCGCCGCACCGGCCGCCGGCGATGCCCCGGCCGCGCCGCGCGCCGCACCCGCAAGCGCCACCGAGCAATGGCGCAGCGGCAGCTTCACGCACCAGGGCCGCCAGCTCGCCTACAAGCTCTACGTGCCACCGACCACCACAGCGACGACCGCGCCGCGCCCGCTGGTGCTCATGCTGCACGGCTGCACGCAGGGACCGGACGACTTCGCCGCGGGCACGCGCATGAACACCCTGGCGCGCGAGGCCGGCGTGCTGGTGCTCTACCCCGAGCAGACCCAGCATGCGAACGCGCAGAAATGCTGGAACTGGTTCAAGAGCCAGCACCAGCAGCGTGGCCGTGGCGAGCCGGCGCTGCTGGCCGGCCTCACGCGCCAGGTGATGGCCGAGCACGACGTGGACCCCGCGCGTGTCTACGTGGCCGGGCTGTCGGCCGGCGGCGCCATGGCCGACATCATGGGCCGCACCTATCCCGACCTGTTCGCTGCCGTGGGGGTGCACTCGGGCCTGGCGGCCGGCGCCGCTGCCGACCTGCCCTCGGCCCTGGCCGCGATGCGCAGTGGCGCGCCGGCCGGCGCGGCGAGCGGCCCGGCCGTGCGCCCTGTCATCGTGTTCCATGGCGATGCGGACAGCACGGTGAACCATGCCAACGGCGCAGCCGTCGTCAACGCCGCACGCGGCGCCCAGCAGGTGACAGGCACCGCCCAGGCCACGCAAGGCCAGGCGCCGAACCGCCAGCGCCACACACACACCGTGCACCGCGCGGCCGATGGCAGCCCCGCCATCGAGTATTGGCAGCTGCATGGCGGCGCCCACGCCTGGTCGGGCGGCAGCGCGGCGGGCAGCTACACGGCGCCCGGCGGCGTGGACGCCAGCGCCGAGATGCTGCGCTTCTTCCTGTCGCACAGGCGTCCACCCACACCCTAAGGTCAAGCGCGCCGACCTAGAATCCGCCCCGCGCCGGCCTTCACGGGCCGGCGCACAAGCGTTCTCAGGGCGGGGTGCAATTCCCCACCGGCGGTGATGGCGGGGCAACCCGCACAAGCCCGCGAGCGCCTTGCACCGCAGCGTGCAAGGGTCAGCAGATCCGGTGACATTCCGGAGCCGACGGTCACAGTCCGGATGAAAGAGAGCGCGTTCGCCGCAACCGCATGCATTCGGTCAGGATGTGTGCCGGCCATGGCGTTCGTGCGCCCTGATTCATGATCCACAAGGACACACCATGAGTCAGCTCAACGACCTTCCTCTCACCTCCCGCGCCGGCACCGACGCACGCCGCATCGCCTTCATCGAGGCGCAGTGGCATGCGGACATCGTGCACCAGGCGCGCGACGCCTTCCTCGCCGAAATGCAGCGCCAGGGCGTGCCGCGCGAGCGCATCGACGTGATCGACGTGCCCGGCGCGTTCGAGATCCCGCTGCACGCCAAGCGTTTGGCCGTCTCGGGCCGCTACGCCGCCGTGGTCTGCTGCGCCCTCGTCGTCGATGGCGGCATCTACCGCCATGAGTTCGTGGCCAACACCGTCGTCAGCACACTGATGAGCCTGCAGCTGGAAACCGGCGTGCCCATGCTGTCGGCCGTCCTCACGCCGCACCATTTCCACGAGCATGTGGAGCACCGCAAGTACTTCCACGCGCACTTCGCCGTGAAGGGCACCGAAGCCGCCGACGCCTGCGTGAAGACCATCGCCAGCCTGCAGCAGGTGGACGCGCTGGCAGCCGCCTGAATGCTGCCGAAGCGCTGACGCGCCTCAGCGCTGCAGCAGCGCCGGCAGTGCCGACGCCAGGATGGCCACACCCGAGACCGTCAGCAGGCTGAGCACCAGCCTGCGGAACGCGAGTTCCGACAGGCCGAGATAGAGCCGCGCGCCCAGCAGCACAGGCACCAGCACGGCCGCGGCCACGATGGCCAAGAGCGGCAGCATGGCCACCGTGACGTGGCCGGCCGCCACGTGCAGCGCCAGCGCCACGCTCAGCATCGCGAGGTTGAAGTTCTGGATCACCGCACGCTGCGCATCGCGGTCGAAGCCGCGCAAGGTGCACCACAGCGTGGGCACCACGCCCGACAGCCCGCCGATGCCGCCCATCACGCCACCGGCCGCGCCAGCCAGCGCATCTGCCACACGCCCGCCGCGCTGCACGCGCGGCAGTCGGGCCGACATCAGCATGACCGGGCAGCACACCACGAGCACCAGGCCCAGCGCCGCGTTGAAAGCCGGCACGTCCAGCAGCGGCAGCAGCCACAGGCCCACCGGCAGGCCGCACAGGCCACCCGCCACGAAGGGCCACAGCAGGCCCTTGTCGACGCGGCGGCGCATCGTGAACGCGGCGATCACCTGCCCGACCCAGCCGCCAAAGATGGCGAGCACGGCGCCGAGCTGCGGGTCCAGCGCCCAGGCCCAGACCGACAGCGAGACCATGCTGAACGCAAAGCCCGACAGGCCCTGCACGAACCCAGCCGCGGCCGCGCCGACCGCCACCCAGAGGTAGAGCGAAATCAACGCGCAGGCATCACGCGCTGGCGGCCATCGGCGCCAGGGCCGTGCGCCGCACGCGGCCCACGTTGAACGCGCTGCCGATCAGAACCGCCTGCACGAGTGCCAGGCCGATGAAGATGGCGCTGTACTGCCGGTGGTCCATCAGCGTGCCGAAGATCAGCGGCGCAATCGCCTGGCCGATGTCCAGCCCCGAATACACCACGCCGTAGACGCGGCCGCTGGCATTGGGCGGCGTGGCGCGCTTGACGATCATGTCGCGCGACGGCCCGGCGATGCCGGCACCCAGGCCCATCAGCCCGAACATGACCGGCACCAGCAGGGCCGGCACGCTGGCCACGCCCAGCACCAGCGCCACGCAGGCCGAGAAGCCGAAGCCGACGGCCACCAGCTTCTCGCAGCGCGTGGGGTCGGCCGCGAGAAAGCCGCCCAGCACCATGGCGCCCGCGCTGCAGACCATGTAGACCGTCACGCACAGCCCTGCCGTGGCCAGCAGCACGGCGTGTAGCTCGCGCGCGGCGCCCGGCGCGAAGGCCTGCACGATGCCCAGCGCGATCGCGTAGAAAAAGAAGAACGCGAAGCACATCCACACGGCAGGAATGCGCAGGAAGCCGAAATTGCCCTCGGCCGCGGCCCCTGGTGCACCCGATGTAGGCGCCTTCTCGGCCGCCGGTGCGCCCAGCGCCAGCTGGCTACGGTTGACCAGCAGCACCACCAGCACCACGACGGCGTACGCGCCCGCGCAGACCAGCGCCACACGCCAGGAACTGGCGATCGTGATCGGCACGAGCATGGCCGGCGCCAGCGCCCAGCCCAGGCTGCCCGTGATGCCGTGCACGCTGTAGGCGTGGCCCAGGCGCTTGGGGCTGACCTTGCGGTTCAGCAGCGTGTAGTCCACCGGATGGAACACGCCGTTGCCCACGCCCGCCACGATGGAGAACATCGCCAGCATCCAGTAGCTGGTGCTGGCCGCATAGCCGAACGCCGCCGCTGCTAGCAGCGCCAGCCCACCGAACAGGACGGGCCGCGGGCCGAAGCGGTCCACCACGAAGCCCGAGGTCGCCTGCACCACGCAGGAGGTCACGAAGAACAGCGTCATCAGGAAACCGAGTTCCGCATAGCTGACGTTGAACGCGTCCTTGAGCCAGGGGAACAGCGGCGCCAGCAGCAGCTGGCTGAAGTGGCTGACCATGTGCGCGATGCCTACGAGGCCGATCACGCCGGCGTCCTGACGCAGGGGCACGCCGCCTGCGGGCGTTGGAGCTGTTGTATTTGTCATGGCGCGCATCGTAGTATCGGCACCGCCTTTCCGGAATGCACGGATGCGCCATGATTCGTCGAATACCCGCCATGCCCGCCACGCGCCACCCGATCTCCACCCCGCTGGGCGAAACCGACCCCTTCACGCCCAGCGCCGCGCGCCCGGTGCGCGTGCGCGCGCGCAGCATGCCCACCGACACGCACTTCGACCCGCACCGCCACGCCTGGGCGCAGCTGGCGTACTGCGCGACCGGCATCGTGCGCGTGAGCGCCGTGCAGCACGAGGACGCGCGCGACGAGGTCACCTACATCGTGCCGCCCTCGCGCGCGGTGTGGATCGCGCCCGGCGCGCTGCACTGCATCGACGTGCTCAAGACGGCTGAGTTCCGCACGCTGTACATGGACGCCAGCGTGACCCCGCCGGGCTGGGACGGCTCGCGCATGCTGGTGGTCTCGCCGCTGCTGCGCGAGCTGGTGCGCGCTCTGGACGCCGGCCCCGACGCGGCGCGCGAGCAGTTGCTGACCCGGCTGGTGCTGGACGAAATCGCCCAGGCCGACGTACAGGCCCTGGCCGTGCCGTTGCCGCATGCCCAGCACGGCGACAAGCGATTGCGCGCGCTGTGTGATGCCGTGCTGCGCGCGCCGGGCGAGCGCGCCACCTTGGCGGAGTGGGCAGCCGGCGTGGGCGCCAGCGAACGCACGGCCGCGCGGCTCTTCCGTGACGAGCTGGGCATGGGCTACCAGCAGTGGCGCCAGCAGGTGGCGCTGGCCCATGCACTGCCGTTGCTGGCCGGTGGCGCGCCCGTGAGCGAGGTGGCGGCGGCCAGCGGCTACGCCAGCGACAGCGCTTTCTCGGCCATGTTCAAGGCGGCGATGGGGCAGTCGCCGCGCAGCTTTCAGGGGCGTTGAGCTGCGCCATTGATCGCGCTCTTTGCAGACCTGCAGTCGATGCGGTTGATCAAGGAGAAGCAAGGCAGCAATCACCTTGATTTGTAGGGGCCGCATCAAAGGCAATCCAAAGCCTCTTTGTGTTCAATGCAAGGGCTTCTCCACCCACACGACAAACACTTGAATCACTTGAAGCGATCTCTATCTCGCTTTTGCACCGTGGCGCTCGTCGGTGCGCTGGTCGCAGGCTGCGCCAGCGCGCCGTCTCCCCCCACCGTGCTGCCATCCGGAGACACCGCGGCCGTCTCCAGCTACCTCTCGAAATTGATCGCCTTCGAGATGCAGCACAACAAGATTCCCGGCTTGAGCATCTCGGTGGTGGACGACCAGCAGGTGGTCTGGACCCAGGGATTCGGTGAGTCCGATGTGCAGCAGCACATTGCCGCGACGCCATCGACCCTGTACCGGGCAGGCTCCATCTCCAAGCTGTTCACCGCCACGGCGGTGCTTCAGCTCGCCGAACAGCGCCGCATCGACCTGGACCGGCCCTTGCAGAACGACCTGCCGGAATTTCAACCAGCCGGGCCCGCCAGCGAGGCGATGGGTTCGACCGACAGCGATGCCCACGCCGCGCACATCACACCGCGCCAGGTGATGACCCACCACGCCGGGCTCCCGAGGGACCGCCTCAAGGGCATGTACGCCGAGCACGTGGAACCGCTCGGTACCGTTGTGGCGCTACTCAACGACGAAGGTCTGGCCTTTCGGCCTGGCGAAGTGTTCTCGTACTCCAACCTGGGGTTCTCCCTGTTGGCTCACCTGGTGCAGACGCAGGCCGGTATGCCCTTCGCCCAGTATTTGCGGCGATCCGTGCTGGGCCCGCTAGGGATGCAGACCTCGCTTTTTGAAGCCGGGCCTTCGACATCGCCTCCAATGGCGAAGGCTTATGAAGGGCGCCAGCCTGCCGAAGAGCTTGCGCTGCGCGACCTGCCTGCCGGTGGCCTGAACACCAGCGTAGCCGACATGGCGCGCTTCATCAGCATGGTGTTTGCGCAAGGGCGCAGCAGCGGCCTGCAGGTGCTGCGGCCCGAATCGGTGGCGAGCATGCTGCAGGTCCAGAACGGGGCAGTGCCGCTGGACCTGGGCTTGCAGGTCGGATTGGCGTGGATGCTCAGCACCCTGGACGCCCATCGCATCCAGGGCGCCGGCCCGGTGGCGCACCATGCGGGAGCCACGCTGTACCACCGCAGCCAGATGTACATGGTGCCCGACCACAAGCTGGGCGTGATCGTGATGGCCAATTCCAGCACAGCCACGCGCGCGGTGGACCGTATCGCCCTGGCCGCACTCAGCCTTCAGTTGCAGGCCAAGACGGGCATCCGCCCAGCACCCTGGACACGCCCGCCGTGGGACGACACGGCCTCGACGCCGCAATACACGCAAAGCCTGCTGGGCGACTACAGCACCGCTGCCGGATTGGTGCGCATCACGCAAGATGCTGCCAACGGCAAGCTCCAGGCCGAGGTGGCCGGACAGACGCTGGCGCTGCGCCGCCGTTCAGACGACCGGTTTGGCTTGCGCTATGCCCTGCTCGGCCTCGTGCCGCTCGATCTGGGGGTGCTGGGCGATATCGGGTTCACATTGCGCGCCGTCGAAGGCCGCGCCCTTCTGGTCGGCTCGGCTGCGGGGCAGGACATGCTGGTCGGCGAGCGGTTGGGAGCACCCGCGCCCCTGTCCGATGCCTGGCGCGCCCGTCTAGGGGACTATGTGCAGACCAACGCCGATGCGCTGTCCAGGGACTACCGAATTCGCTTGTTCGAAACGCGGGGCCGTTTGCTGCTGGAAATCAGCAATGGCAAAAGCGGCGGCGAGAACGGCACATTCATCGTCAACCCGGTCTCCGACATCCAGGCAGAGGTCCTGCAGAACCTCGCACAAGGCGGACAAAGCCTCCGGGTGGTCCGCGTGGACGGGGTGGAGCAGATCCGATATTCCGGCTACCTGGCGCGCAAACGATGATCTCTGGCGGAACATTGCGGGCCAGAAGGCGGCGGCTGTAAGACGACGATGGGTTCGTACCGGGTGATGGCAGGGTTGCTGGCCTCCTTGGTCGTGCACCTCATCGGAGGTGCGGTGCTGCTACGGCCATTTTTCTCGCCTTGGTCACGGACCATTCCCGCGCAGCCCGGCGCGCTCCATGCTGACTCTCACCCTGTGATGCACGCCGAACTGTTGCCGCCCTCCCATCTGGATGCGTTGCCAAGGCCACCGCGTCCTGCCCGACGCCACACGGCGCGGCCACGGGCGGTTGTCCGCGCCACGGCGCTCATGGGCAATGCTGTGACTGTTCCGGAGCAAACATCCGAGACCGCATGGACGACAAACGCCGGGCCCGAGAGGGGGATGCCCCCTCAACCGCCTTTGGAGTCGAACAGCCGGACGTTGGATCTGTCGCCAACCACCTTGGCCACCGCTGCCAGAGCGGCAAGCCGCCAACCACCGGGCGTGGCCGACGTGGCCCGCGCGCAGATCGGCCACGCACCACCGACGCCTTCCGAAGGCTTTTCGAGAAGCGTGGCCAGCGCCGTGATCCCGGATTGCCTGCGCGACACCCCGGACGCTTATGGCCAACCCAACGAAAAGCAGATGCAAGGGTTGCTGGCCGTGCCGCTGATTGCGCTCATGGCTGCCGCCGGCAGATGCCGATGAATCCCGCCATGCCACTTCATGATGGATAGCATGCAGCGCAGATCCATCGAGCCCAGGAGGCGCAACCGACCATGAATATCCTGCTCATCGAGGACGACCTCGATCTCGGCGCCGCCTTGCAGCGCGCGCTGGAGCAGGCGGGGCTGGAGTCCGTGTGGGTGCGTCGACTGTGCGATGGCCTCGAGACGGCGGAGCGTGGTGATTTCGATTGCGTCTTGCTGGACATCAACCTGCCCGATGGCGAGGGTTTTGTCTTCCTGGAGAAGCTGCGCCGCCAGTTCTCCAGCGTTCCGGTGATCGTCATGACCGCCCGCGACGCCCTGGACGACCGGCTGCGCGCGTTGAATGGCGGAGCGGATGACTACGTGATCAAGCCGTTTCTCTTGCCCGAGCTGATGGCCCGCATCCACGTCGCGGTGCGGCGGGCCGCGGGCCAGGCCTAGAGCGCCTGGCAGGTGGGCAGCCTGTCGATCGACCCGCAGCAGCGGGCCGTGGCGGTGAACGGCGTGGCGCAGGGCGTCACGCCCAAGGAGTACGCCATCCTGTACGAGCTGGCGCGTCAGGCGGGCCGGGTGGTACGCCGCGCGCAGCTGGTGCAACGGGTCTGGCCTGGCGAGGATGAGCCCAGCGCCGGCGCGCTGGAGTTCCAGATCCACGGACTGCGCCGCAAACTGGGGGCGGATTTGATCCGCACGGTGCGGGGCGTCGGCTACCTGCTGCCCAAGTCGTGATCGGCACGGCATGATCCGCAAACTGCTGCACCCCTCCTTGTTCCGCCGCCTGTTCGTCTGGCAGTGCGGCATCGTGCTCATCGCGCTGGCAGCGAACTTCGGATGGTCCGTATGGAGCCAGGTGTATGCACCGGGCACAGGAGGGATCGACCGTGACTTGCGGCTGCAGGTCGGGGCCTTGGCGGGCTTTGCGGCATCCAGTCTGACGCCGGAGCACGCCACTGCGGTGCCAGGGAGGTCAGGCGACTGAACAAGGACAACACCGAATTCAAAAGCACCGAGCGTGATTTCGGCTGGCAGATCTGGCGCGCAGATGGCACCTTGCTGTCCGCTGATGGCCTGCCTCACACCTTTGCACCCATTCCACCTGGCGCATTGGAAGAGCACGTGCGCCAGCAACGGGGAGACTGGCTGCTGATGGCAGCCTACAGCCCCGATCGCCGCGCCTGGGCGGTGGCCGGCCAGACGCGCAGCTTCTACAGCCAGTTGGACCGCAAGCTGATGTGGCAAGCGTTGCTCGTGCCGCTCGTGTACGCGGTGGTGGTCTTGCTGACGCTGTGGATCGCCGCGTGGCGCGGGTTGCTGCCCTTGGCGGCGCTGGGCGAGCGCATCGGCCAGCGCCAGGCGGGTGATGCACGACCCGTGGGCCAGGGCGAGAACGAATGCATCGAGTTGCAACCCATCACATGGGCGTTGGATGCCTATGCCGAACGTGAAGCCGCACTGCGCCAGCAGGAACAGCGCTTCTTCGCAGACGCGGCGCATGAATTGCGTACGCCATTGGCGGCCATTGGCGCGCAGGCGCATGTGCTGTCGCAAGAGCGTGACCCCGGGCGGCAGGCACAGGCCCTGGCCCAACTGCAACAGAGTGTCCAACGCGGCGGAGATGTGCTGTCCAAGGTACTGACCCTGTCCCGCCTGGACGCCCAAGGCGCCATCGGCCATGCCGGGCATGCACCAGGGCGCATCGACCTGGGCGCGTTGCTGGCCGATGGTGTGGCAGAACACGCCCCGCGTGCATTGGCCAGCGGGCACAACCTGGGGCTGGTGCCTGGGCCGGCGGTATCGGTCTCGGGCGAATGCGCGTTGCTGCGTACGGCGGTGGACAACCTGATCGACAACGCCTTGCGCTACACCCCGTCCGGCAGCCGCATCGACGTGGCATGGGGCGTGCGCGGGGACGAGGTCTGGTGTGCGGTGGAAGACGACGGCCCGGGTGTCGAGAGCGCCGACCGGGCGCGCGTGTTCGAACGCTTCGAGCGAGGGCGTCTGGTCCATGCCGAAGGGCAGAGCGGCAGCGGTCTGGGCCTGGCGATCGCACGCGAAATCGCCCGGCAACACGGTGGAAGCCTGCGACTCACCGCGGCGGCCTCGGGACCTGGCTGCCGGTTCGTCATGACCCTGCCCGCCGCGTGACGGCCTGCCGAGCAGCTTAGAGGCCCGGCCGCGCGGCGCCAACAATGCTCGGTCGCGCCGCTCCATCGGCTGGCTTGAACGGCGGTACGCCAGCGCTGGACATCGCCTTCAGCAAGGCCGCGTCCAGCGTGGCAAGTGGCAATGACCGGCGCACAGCCAGTTCCAGATAGGTGGCGTCGTAGGTCGTGAGGCCATGCTGCGCGGCCAGCGCGTCCAATGCCACCATGTCCACCGGCTCCCGGTCCACCCGCAGGCGCAGCGCGGCAGCGGCCTGTACCAGCTCCTGGCGTTGCACCGCGGTGATGCGCTTGCGGCGCTGGGCGCTGATGAACAGGTTGCCGATCTCGAGCATCCACAGCGCGGGCACCCACACATCGGAAGTCACACTCAACTCCAGCGCCGCTTCGGTGAAGAGCGTCGCTTCGTCGGGCAGGAACCAGGCAGCGGCGACCGACGCATCGACGACCACGCCAGCCATCAGCGGCGGCCTTCGGTCATCAAGGCCTTGCTGCTGAGACGCCCGAGGCTCACGCCCTGCCGGCTCGACCGGACGCGGGCCACGGCGTCCAGTGCGGCCTGGCTGGCCTGCGCCGTCTGGGGCAGGCCCAGGCTCGCGACCACCTTGCCACGCCGCGTGATGGCGAATGTCTCGCCCGCCTGCACGCGGTCGATTAATTCAGACAGTCGGTTCTTGGCGTCGAAGAGGGCAATCGTGCTCATGGCGCGCTCCTGTGGTCGGGAACCGCATTTTAAGCCTGGATCTAGCTAGCTAGCCATATGACCATCTTTCACGGCCCGCACTCCGCCAGCACGCCACTCATCTCTTTTCCGATTGCAATTCGATGAACTTAAATCGCTTTTAGAACGAACGGCTTGCTCCCAGAATCATGGCCTGCCCCCTCCACCCCACCGAAGGCCCCCCATGCAGCACCCCCTCTCCCTGACGCTCGCCCTTGCCGCCGCCCTCGTCTGCACCGCCGCTGCCGCGCAGTCCGACACGCTGGCGAAGATCAAGTCCAGCGGCGTGATCACCATCGGCGCGCGCGACAGCCAGATCCCGTTCTCATACAAGCCGACGGGCAGCGGCGACCCGACCGGCTTCACGAACGACATCTGCTTGAAGATCGTCGATGCGGTGAAGGCCCAGCTGGCCCTGCCCAAGATCGAGGTGCGTTACATGATCCTCACGTCCACCAACCGCATCCCGCTGCTGACCAACGGCTCGGTCGACCTGGACTGCGCAACCACCACCAACACGGTGCAGCGCCAGCAGCAGGTGGCGTTCGCGCCCAGCCACTTCGTCACCAACATCACGGCCGCGGTCAAGAAGGATTCGGGCATCAACACCCTGGCCGACCTGAACGGCAAGACCGTCTCCACCGTGGCGGGCAGCACGGGCGTGCAGTTGCTGCGCGGCTACCGCAAGAGCGGCAACATCGAGGTGCAGGACCTGGCGGCCAAGGACACGGCCGACGGCTTCCTGATGATGGCCTCGGGCCGCACCGCCGCCTACATCCTGGACGACGTGCAGCTCGCCGGGCTCATCGCCACTTCGCCCAACGCGGCCGATTTCAAGATCCTCACGCAGGAGTCGCTGCGCCAGGAGCCCTACGGCATCATGTACCGCAAGGAAGATCCGGCCTTCAAGGCGCTCGTCGACAAGACGGTGACCGACATCCTGACCTCGGGCGCGATCCACGAGATCTACGCCAAGTGGTTCACGCGCCCCATCCCGCCGACCAACGCCAACCTCAACTTCCCGATGACCGAGCCGGTGAAGGCGATCTACGCGAAGCCGAACGCCGACGGCGTGTGATCAGTCACTCTGGAACATGCGCGAGAAGTCGCAGCACTCCTGCGCCAGCATGACGACGGACGCCAACAGGGAACTGCGGTGCTCGCCCTTGTACATGGCCACGTAGGGCACGACCGGCAGCGCCGGTGCCACGTCCAGCTGCGCCAGCGCGCCATCGGCCAGCATCTGGCCCACGGCCAGCCTGGGCAGGTAGGCAACGCCCAAGCCCGAGATCGTCAGGCCGATCAGCGCCACCAGGTTGTGGACCACGATGGGCCTGGCGGGCTGCACGCCCAGGTTCTTCATCCAGCTGTCGTACAACAGGCCCGTGCCCGAGCGCGAGCCCTGCAGCAGCATCTGGTGCTCCGCCAGTTCGTGCAGCCGGATGCGGCGGCTGGCGTCCACCAGGCCGGGCTTGCATATCCACGCGCTCTCGACCTGGCCGACCGGCCGGGTCGGGATGCGCGAGTCGGCGAACGCGTCGGGCACGATGACCAGGTCCAGCTCGTCAGCCAGCACCTTCTCGCGCAGGTTCACGCTGCTGTCCACGTCGGGCTCCAGGCTGACCTTGGGGTAATGCACCTGGATCAGCTCGACCCAGCGCGGCAGCCAGGTCATGGCGGTGAGCTCGGTCACGCCGATGCGCACGCGCCGCTCGATGACCTCGACACGGCCGAATTGCTCGATGGCGGCGTTGCGCTGGTCCAGCAGGCCCTTGGCCAGCATGAACATCTCCTCGCCTTTGTCGGTCAGCCGCGCCGAGCGCTGCGTGCGGTCGAACAGCGCGGTGTCGAAGGCCAGCTCCAGCTCATGCACGCGCTTGGACACAGCCGACTGCGAGGTGTGCAGCTTCTGCGCGGCCAGCGCGAAGCTGCCGAGCTCGGCGATCCAGTACAGCGCCTCGAGTTGCTTGAAGGTCATCATCGGCAGCATCTCCACCCAACACTTTTCCTCCACCAATCCTAACCATGACAGCCTCCAAAGGTGAACTGTTCGACGGCGCGCTGCAGGCGCAGATCAAGGCCCGCTTCCTGCACGTGGACCACGACATGACGGGCCGCGAACGCCTGTTCTTCGACAACGCGGGCGGCTCGTTCCGCTTGAAGGCCGCGGTCGAGCGCTTCGCCGCCATCGACGCCGTGCCCGACAACCCCGAGCGCATCCACGAAGTGGCGGTGTTCCTGCAGGAAGTGCAGGCCCGGGGCACGCAGGACCTGCGCACCATCCTCAACGCCGAAGGCGGCAGCGTGTACGCGGCGCTCACGGCGTCCGGCGCCATGTTCGACATGGTGCGGGCGATCGCCGAGAACGTGCCCGGCACCAACCTGGTGACCACCGCGCTGGAGCATCCCTCCTCGTTCGACGCCGTGCAGCTCTATGCGCAACGCCTGGGCAAGGAGCTGCGCGTGGCGCCCGCCAATCCGGCCACGGGCGGCGTGGACGTGGACGCCATCGTGAACCTGGTCGATGCCGACACCACGCTCTTGAGCGTGATCTACGCCTCCAACATCTCGGGCGCCAAGCTCGACATCGCCGCCATCGTGCGCCGCGCGCGCGCCATCAAGCCCGACCTCTACATCGTGGTCGACGCCGTGCAGCACGCGCCGCACGGGCTGATCGACCTGCAGCAGACGCCGGTGGACGGCATCAACATCGCGCCCTACAAGTTCTTCGGCTGCCGCGGCTCGGGCATGGCCTGGGTGTCGGACCGCGCCGCTGTGCTGCCGCACCACAAGCTGGCCGGCAAGAAGCCCAACTTTTGGGACCTGGGCAGCGCTGCGCCCTGGCAGTTCGCAGTCGTGACCGAGATCGTGGACTACGTGTGCTGGATCGGCGGGCAGTTCACCGACAGCAGCGATCGTCGCACGTTGTTCGTGTGCGGCATCGAGAAGATCGAGCTGCACGAGCGGGCCTTGCTGTCGCGCCTGCTGGACGGCAGCGATGCCACGCCAGGCCTGCGCCGGCTACCGCGCGTGCAGGTGTTCCTGGACTACGAGGACCTGGCCAAGCGCGACCTGATCCTGGCCATCGGCATAGCCGGCCTGGAGTACGCCCAGGCCGTGCGCGAGTACGAACGGCGCGGCGTGATCGTCTACGAGCGCGTGGCCACCAGCCTGTACTCCAAGCGCATGCTGGATTCGTTTGGCCTGGCCGGCGCCGTGCGCGTGTCGCCGCTGCATTGCCATGGCGTGGCAGACATCGACCGGTTTCTGCGGATCACGCAGCAGGTCGCCCTGGCCTGAGTTCCAGCACGGGCCGGCGCCAGCGCTCGACGCTGCAGCGCTGCCGGTTGCGCCATCGCCACACACCTGCGTCCGCCCTTGTCCTACAGGGTTGGCCCTAGGCCTGGGCTACCTTCGGTCTGTCCCGAAAAAGCACCCGCCAGGAAGCCCTCAAGACCATGAACAACGCACGCTGGACCGCAGGCAACGAGCTGGAGTTGCTGGAAAACGGCGAGGAGTTCTTCCCGCGCGTGTTTGAGGCCATCGCCCAGGCCGAGCAAGAGGTCGTCGTCGAGACCTTCATCCTCTTTGAGGACAAGGTAGGCCTGGCGTTAAACGAGGCATTGCTCACCGCCGCAAAGCGCGGTGTGCAGATCGACTTGACCATCGACGGCTTCGGCTCGCCCGATCTTTCCGAAGAGTACATCGGCGCGCTGTGCCGTGCCGGTGTGCGCGTGCACGTGTTCGACCCCGGGCTGCGCATTTTCAAGTGGCGCACCAACATGCTGCGCCGCATGCACCGCAAGATCGTCGTCGTCGATGCCAAGCTGGCCTTTGTCGGCGGCATCAACTACTCGGCCGACCACCTGCTCGACTTCGGCCCGCAGGGCAAGCAGGACTACGCGGTGCAGATCCGCGGGCCGGTGGTGGGCGACATCCACCGCTTCGTCCACGGTGCGCTGGCCGACGGCCTACGCCACCAGCAGGGCAAGCGCTGGTTCAGACACCGGCCGCTGATGCGCAAGCGCGCCAAGGCCCTGCCGCCGGCCGGTGACGCGCAGTGCATGCTGGTCACGCGCGACAACACGCGCCACACCAACGACATCGAGCGCTACTACCGCCTGGCCATCCGCAGCGCACGCGAGCACGTGACGATTGCCAATGCCTACTTCTTCCCCGGCTACCGGCTGATCCGCGAACTGCGCCGCGCAGCGCAGCGCGGTGTCGAGGTGCGACTGATCCTGCAGGGCGAGCCCGACATGCCCATCGTCAAGATCGCCGCGCAGATGCTCTACCACCACCTGGTGCGCGCGGGCGTGAAGGTCTACGAATATTGCGAGCGCCCGCTGCATGGCAAGGTGGCCCTGGTGGACGACCGCTGGGCCACGGTGGGGTCGAGCAACCTCGATCCGCTGAGCCTGGCGCTGAACCTGGAGGCCAATGTGCTGATCCACGACCGCGCGTTCAACCAGACCTTGCGTGCCAAGATGGACCACCTGGTCGACCACGCCTGCAAGCAGATCGACCGCGAGTCGATCGGCGAGCCGACCCGGCTGCAGCTGCTGCGCAGTTACTTCGTGTTCCACTTGCTGCGCCGCTACCCGGCCTGGCTGGGAGGCCTGCCGCGCCACGTGCCGCAGCTGGTGCCTGCCGGCGCCGGCGCCGACACGCTGACGCCGATGTGCCCCACGCCGCCACAAGGGGCAGCCCAGTGAGCGCCCCCGCGCTGCCGCAGGAGATGGCGCCTGCCCCGGCAGCGCCCAAGGGCCTTGCCGCGCGCCCGTGGTGGCCCTGGCTGCGCAAGGGCCTGTGGGCGGCGTTCTTTACGGCGCTGGCCGTGCTGCTATTCAACCAGGCGCGCACCCTGAACTGGGACGCAGTCGTCGCCACCATGCTGGCCCTACCGGTGGGCGTGCTGCTGGCGGCCGGCGGCCTGGCATTTGCCAGCCATCTGCTGTATGCGACCTTCGACCTGCTGGGCCGCAAGGCCACAGGCCACAAGCTGCCTGCGCCCACCGTGATGCTGGTGACCTTCATCAGCTATGCGTTCAACCTCAACATGGGCTCGCTGATCGGCGGCGTGGCCTCGCGTTACCGGCTGTATGGCCGCCTGGGCCTGGGCGAGCTGACGATCACGCGCGTGATGGCCTTCAGCATGCTGACCAACTGGCTGGGCTATGCCTTGCTGGGCGGCCTGGCGTTCCTGCTCTTCCCGCTACCGCTGCCCACGGACTGGGACATCAGCGACATGGTGCTGCAAATCGCTGGCGCCCTGCTGGCCCTCGTGGCCGTTGGGTATGTGCTGGCCTGCGCCTTCTCCAAACGGCGCAGCCTGCATTTTCGCGGGCACCGCGTCACACTGGCGTCGGGCCGCATGGCGCTGCTGCAGCTGGCCATGTCGTGCCTGAACTGGTCGCTGATGGCCGGTGCCGTCTACGTGCTGCTGCAGCAGCAGGTGGCCTATCCGACCGTGCTGACGGTGCTGCTGCTGGCGGCCGTAGCCGGCGTCGTGACCCACGTGCCGGCAGGCCTGGGCGTGTTGGAGGCCGTGTTCGTGGCGCTGCTGGGCACGCAAATTGCGCCAGCCACCTTGATCGGCACCCTGCTGGCCTATCGTGTGCTGTACTACCTCGCGCCACTGGCCATTGCCGTGGTGGCGTTCGGGGTTCTCGAGATCCGCCACAAAGGAAAAGCCCAAGCCACATGACCCAGGCACCTGACTTTCACCTCAACGGTCTGCTGGACACCGGCTGCGCACTGTTCCTGGACTTCGACGGCACGCTGGTCGAGTTGGCGCCGGAGCCCGATGCGATCGTGATCCCTCCCGAGCTGGTCCCCATGCTGGCGGCGCTGCGCGAGCGGCTGGGCGGCGCCGTCGCCGTGGTCTCGGGCCGGGCCGTGAGCGCGCTCGATACCTTTCTGCATCCGCTGGACATGCCGGCCGCCGGCGTGCACGGCAGTGAGCGCCGCGCCGCGGACGGCCATCTGGTCCTGCTGCCCACGCCCTCGCTGGACACCGTGGAGCGCGCAGCCGCCAAGCTGTTGCGAGACCAGCCCGCGCTGGCCGTGGAGCCCAAGCGCGGTGCGCTGGCGCTGCACTACCGCAGGGCGCCGCATCTGGAGGCCCTGTGCCGCCAGACCATGGAGGAGGCCGTGGCGGCATCGCCCGGCGTGAGCCTGCTGCACGGCAAGATGGTGTTCGAGGCCAAGTCCTCGCAAGCCAACAAGGGCCTGGCCATTGCCTCGTTCATGGAAGAGCCGCCATTCGCCGGGCGCAGGCCCGTGTTCCTGGGCGACGACACGACCGACGAGCCCGGCTTCTCCGTCGTACAGAACCTGGGCGGGGCCGGCATCAAGGTCGGCCAGGGCCCGACCTTGGCCAACCACCGCGTGGCCGGCCCTGGCGTGCTGCGCGCCGCGTTTCTGGACTGGATCGCCGCCTACCCTGTCTGAGCCTCCCGCTTCCCTTCCACCTCCAACAACAAGGAATACCGCGTGGCCCGTCTGGTTTGTGTCTCCAATCGCGTTGCCGATCCCCGCAAAACCGAGGCCGGCGGCCTGGCCGTCGCCCTGTCGGGCGCCCTGCAGGCCAATGGCGGCATGTGGTTCGGCTGGAGCGGCAAGATCCTGGACGGCGAAGGGCCCACGCCCGAGACGGTTGCGGTGCAACAGCACCAGGCCGGCCCCGTCACCCTGGCCACGGTCGACCTCTCGCAGTGGGACCATGACGCCTACTACCTGGGCTATTCCAACGGCGTGCTGTGGCCCGTCTTCCACTACCGGCTCGACCTGGCCGACTTCGAGGCCGGCTACATCGAGGGCTACCGCCGCGTGAACCAGCTGTTCGCGCAAAAGCTCATGCCGCTGCTCAAGGAAGACGACATCGTCTGGGTGCACGACTACCACCTGATCCCTCTCGCCAGCGAGCTGCGCGCACTGGGCTGCCGCAACAAGATCGGCTTCTTCCTGCACATCCCGCTGCCGCCGCAGCAGATGGTCACCGCCATCCCGGCGCACGACTGGCTCGCGCGCGCGCTGTTCGCTTATGACCTGGTGGGCTTTCAGAGCAAGGCCGACCTGCAGCACTTCAACCAGTACGCGGCCGCCGAGTCGCGCGCCGAGGACCGCGACGGCGACGGCCGGCGCTGGCGCGCCTTCGGCCGCACACTGCGCACGCAGGCCTTCCCGATCGGCATCGACGTGGACGAGTTCGACGCGCTGGCCACTGGCCACGACGCGACCGACATGTACCGCCGCATGTGCGACGAGTACTCGCGCCGCCAGCTGCTGGTCGGGGTGGACCGGCTCGACTACTCCAAGGGCCTGCCGCAGCGCCTGCGCGCCTTCCGTGAGCTGCTGCGCCGGCACCCGGACAACATCCGCAGCGCCACGCTGATCCAGATCGCCGCACCCAGCCGCGAGGACGTGAACGCCTACGGCGACATCCTGCGCGAGCTGGAAAGCCTGGCCGGCTCCATGAACGGCGATTTCGGCGAGCTGGACTGGATGCCCGTGCGCTACATGCACCGCACCATGGCCCGCAAGCGCCTGCCCGGCCTGTACCGCGCCGCGCGCGTGGCGCTGGTCACGCCGTTGCGCGACGGCATGAACCTGGTGGCCAAGGAGTTCATCGCCGCGCAGGACCCGGAAGATCCCGGTGTGCTCGTGCTCTCGCGCTTCGCCGGTGCTGCCGAGCAGATGCATGCCCAGGCCGTGCTCGTGAACCCCTACGACAGCACGGCCACGGCCGACGCGATCCAGTTCGCACTGCAGATGCCCCTGGCCGAGCGGCGGCGCCGGCACCAGGAGCTGATGGCCCAGATCCGCGAGTTCGACGTGCACTGGTGGTGCAAGAGCTTCCTGGACGAGCTGGCCGCCACGGACGCGGAGGAGACCGGGCCGGACTGGTTGCGGCTTTAGAAAAGTTACACCGCGGCGTCACGCCCAGGGCCGGGGGCAACGCGGCAGGACGGTAGGATGCACGGGCCGCAGCCTGCTGGCCGGCCCGCCCTCACCAACATGCCACCGCCGGCCCATCCATTGCGGTTCACCGTCGATCCTGCCACCCCTGCCGAACCGCCCCGCGCGCCGCGCCGCCGCGTGATCAGCGAATGGGCGCTGCTGGCCCTGGTATGGCTGACGGTGCTGGGTTATGCCGCCTACGACCTGCGGCGCCAGCGCGAACGCCTGATCACGCAGGATCTGGAACGCCTGCAGGGCCAGACGCTCGCCATCGAGCACAACCTGGTGCGCCAGCTCGAAGGCGTGGCCAATGCGCTGACCGGCGTGCGCGACGAGCTGGTCCAGGCCGGCCTGCAGGCCCGGGCCGACCAGTTGCCGGCCCGGCTCAAGCTGCTGGCCGACGCCATGCCGGGCGTCTACGCGCTGCAGGTGTTCGATGCACGTGGCGCCGTGCGCGCCAGCAGCCGCGACGACGCCATCGGCAGCAGCTTCCAGACGCGGGCCTTCATCGCCCCGGCCCGCGCCTCGATCGACCCCCGGGCTTTGTACCTGTCGCCGCCCTTCCAATCCGCCACGGGCCACTTCACCACCGTGCTCGCGCGGGCCATCGTCGATGCCGACGACGCATTTGCCGGCGTGGTCGTGGCCGCGCTGGACCCGGACTACTTCGAGACCGTGCTGCGCTCGGCCGTCTACGCCCAGGACGCCCGGGCGACCATGGTGCATGGCGATGGCACCATCATCGTCAGCGCGCCCCTGCAGGACGCCACGCCGGGCCTGAACCTGAACCAACCCGGCTCCATGTTCCGCCGGCACGTCGACGCGCGCCAGCCCAGCAGCGTGCAGCGCGGGCTGCTGGTGGGCACCGGCGAGCACCGGTTGATGGCCATGCGCACCATCGCCCCGCCCCACCTGCGCATGGACAATGCACTGGTCGTGCGCGTGAGCCGGCGCACCAGCGACGTGCTGCAGCCCTGGCGCGCCGAGGCCCTGCTCGAGGCCCTGCTGCTCGCGCTGGGCACGGCGACCAGCGCGGCCTGGCTGTTCTGGCACCAGCACCGGCGCCGCCTGCTCGAGCGCGCCGCACAGGCCGCCGCCCAGGCCGAACGCGAAAGCGCGCGCCGGTTGGAGTTCGGCCTGCGCGGCGCCGACCTGGGCCTGTGGGAGTGGGACCTGGCCACCGACACCGTCACGCCGAACGCGCGCGAGATGGAGATGCTGGGCTACGAGCCGCGCCATGAGCCGCTGCCGGCCGCGTTCTGGCGCGAGCTGATGCACCCGGACGACCAGCCCGCGCTGGAAGCCGTGGTGCGCGAGCACCTGCGCGGCGAGACGCCGGCCTACCGCATCGAGCACCGCTTCCGGCACCGGGACGGCCGCTGGATCTGGGTGCTGGACCACGCCATGGTGATGGAGCGCGATGCCCACGGCCGGCCGCGCCGCGTGGTTGGCACGCATCTGGACATCTCCGCCACCAAGCAGTCGCAGCTCGCACTGGAGACGCTGAACGCCCAGCTGGAAACCCTGTCGCTGACCGACGGCCTCACCGGCGTGGCCAACCGCCGGCAGTTCGACCAGGCCCTGGCCGTGGAGTGGGCGCGCGGGCTGCGCCAGCGCCAGCCGCTGGCGCTTCTCATGATCGACATCGACCACTTCAAGCGCTACAACGACCAGCTCGGCCATCCCGAGGGCGATGCCTGCCTGCGCCAGGTGGCGCAGATCCTGTCGGGCTGCCTGCGCCAGCCCGTGGAGCGGCTGATGCGCTATGGCGGCGAGGAGTTCGCCGTGCTGCTAGCCGACGCCGACGCGCAGGCCGGCGCGCGCGTGGCCCAGCGCTGCGAGGACGCCATCGCCGCCGCCGCCCTGCCCCACCCGGCCTCGCCGTTCGCCGCGGTGACGGTCAGCATCGGCGTGGCCAGCCGGGTGCCGCACCCCGAAGGCATGCCCGAAGAGCTGGTGCATGCGGCGGACGCCGCGCTGTACCAGGCCAAGCAGGCGGGCCGCGCGCGCGTCGCCGTGGCACCGGACGCAGGGCTGCGATGAGCCGAGGGTTGTCGGTGTACCTGGACCTGCTGCGCTTTCTCGCAGCGCTGGCGGTGTTCGTGCTGCATGCCAGCTTCCACCGTTTCACGGGTGGCCTGCCGGTGCTGTGGCGCTTCTCGATCTTCGGCAACGACGCGGTGATGCTGTTCTTCGTGCTGTCGGGCTTCGTCATCGCCTACGTGTCCACACGCAGCGAGCACGATTTCAGGGACTACGCGGCCGCGCGCCTGTCGCGGCTGTGGTCCATCTGCATCCCGGCGCTGCTGCTGACCGCCCTCGTCGATGGCATCGGCATGCGGCTGGCGCCGCACCTGTACGAGTTCGCGCTGTACGAATACTCCCAGCCCGTGGCGCGCATGCTGGCCAGCGCGCTGTTCCTGAACGAGCTGTGGTTCTATTCCATCCAGCCGTTCTCCAACACGCCCTATTGGTCGGTCGGCTACGAGTTCTGGTACTACCTGCTGTTCGGCGTCGCCACGTACCTGACCGGCCGCAGGCGGGCGCTGGCGGTGGCGTTGGTGGCGCTGGTCATGGGGCCCAAGATCGCCCTGCTGCTGCCGGTGTGGCTGGCCGGCGTCTGGGCCTACCGCACGCCGCTGGCCCAGCGCCTGACGGCCGGCGCGGCGCTGGTGCTGTGCGTGGCCACGCTCGCGGCCTACCTGGCCTACCGCCTGCTGGACGCCGAGGCGTGGCTGGACGCGCTGACCGCGCACTGGTTCGGCCCCGGGCTCAACGAAGCGCTGGGCTGGTCGGAGCACCTGCTCGGCAAGTACCTGGTCGGCGCGCTGGTGGCGTTGCATTTCGTGGGCGCGCGACGCGTGCTGCGCGAGCGGCAGGCGGTGCCGGCCTGGCTGGAATCGCCGGTGCGCTACCTGGCCGGCTTCACGTTCGCGCTGTACCTGTTCCACAACCCGCTGCTGCAGTTCTTCGCGGCCATGGCGCACCGTCTGCAGGCACAGGACGCGCAGCGCCTCATCATCGTGCTGGGGCCGCTGCTGGTGGTGCTGCTGGCCGGCCACTGGGCCGAGCGGCAAAAGCAGCCGCTCAAGCGGCTGCTGCTCAAGCTGTCGGCACGCCGGGCGCGGCCGTCATGAGGCGGGCAGCCGCCCGTCGATCCAGAACGCCGCGGCCGGCATGATCTGGAACGCATCGGCCACACGCAGCGGGCCGCGGGCCAGGCGGCGCTGGCTCTGGCTCAGCACGTCCAGCGCCAGCATGTCGCCGCCGCCGGCCTCCCAGCCCTTGAACGCGGCCGTCAGGTCCACGCTGGCATCGCCCCAGCAGGCTTCGCCGACCGGCGGGCGGTCGGTCTGCTTGAGCAGCCGGGCGAAGAGGCGGCCGACGACCACGATCAGCAGCCCGGTGCGCGTGCGCCGTGCATAGGCCACGAGGTGGTCGCGGGCCCTGCCCGTGGTCTTGAGCGGGATGTAGCTGCCATCGTCGAACAGCGCCGGGTCTTCGCTGCGCAGCGCCAGCAGCCGCCAGGTGGCCCACAGCTTGAGCCGGCCGTCCACCGGGTCGGCCGCCATGCGCGCCATGCCGGCCAGGCGGTCGTGCTCCACGGGCTGGGCCAGCAGGGCCTGGTGCTCGGCCAGCAGCCGCGCGCGCGCACCGTAGTCGACCGGGCGCCGGTTGTCGGGGTCGACCAGGCTCAGGTCGATCACCTCGTTGCCCTGGTACATGTCGGGCACGCCGGGCGAGGTGTACTTGATAACCGTCATCGCCAGGCTGTTCAGCGCGCCGAACCAGGCCATCTCGGCCGCGCGCGCGCGCAGGTCGGCCAGCACGGGGTTGGGCGACAGGCGGCCCAGCACGCCCTGCACGAAGCCGGTCAAGGCCTCCTCGTAGGCTGCGTCGGGCCGCGTCCAGCTGGTGCGCGACTTGGACTCGCGCGCGGCCTTGGTCATGTACTGCACGATGCGCTCGCGGTATTCGGCGAGCTGGTCCTCGTCCAGCTCGCCCGTGGGCAGGCTGCCGAGCAGCGTCTGGTAGAGCAGCGACTCGTCGGCCCGCGAAGGCGCCGGCCCCTCGGGCAGCTCGCGCTGCAGCGAGCGCGTGAGCTGGTGCCAGCGCTTGAGCCCCAGGCGCCACAGCGCGGGCAGTTCGGACAGCACGTCGATGCGGTTGCGCACGTCCTCGCTGCGCTTGTTGTCGTGCGTGGACGTGGCGAGCATGGTGTGCGGCCAGCGCGCCGCGCGGTCGGCGCTGGCGCCGTGAAAGCCCGCCACGGTCACGCCGAACGTGGCCGGGTCGCCGCCCACCTCGTTCAGCGACACCAGGCGCAGGTAGCGGTAGAAGCTGCAGTCCTCCACGCCCTTGGCCGACACGGGCGCGCAGAACTGCTGAAAGCGCCAGGCAAAGCGCAGCACCGGCAAGGCCGCGTCCGGCGCGCTGCCGGGCGCGGGCTCGCCCAGCAGGTTGGTGCGCAGGAAGTCGAACACGCTGGTGTCGGCAATCGCGGTGCGCTGGCGCGCCTGGGCGATGGCCCAGTCCACGAAACGCCGGTCCTCGTCGGAGGCCCGGTCCACCACGTAGGTGCGGTACACGGGCATGCAGGCCGCGGTCTCGGCGATCGCGTCGCGCAAGGTGTTGTAGCCGAAGTCGCGCGTGCGCCGGTTGGCACTCGCGATGCGCTTGAGCCGCGTGGTCAACACCGTCAGCTCCGAGCCCAGCGCGCCCATGGCCACGGCGCGCTTGGCGGCGTAGACCGTGTCGTCGAAGGCCTCGGTCACGCCCGAGAAGCCGCGCCACACGCGCTCCATGCGCTCGGCCTGGGTGCGGTCGACGAACAGGCCGTTCAGCAGCGCGCCGAAGCGGTAGCCAGTCGTGCCGTGCAGGCGCCAGTCGTCGGGCTGGTCGGCATGGGCGGCGGTGATCTTCTCGGCCACGACGTACAGCGGCAGCGCATCGTCGTGCGCTGCGGCCTCGCCCGGCCGCCGCTGGCCGACGCGGCGCGCATGGCCGTCCTGCAGACGCGCGAAGTACTGGGCCGGGTCGCGCAGCCCGTCGGGGTGGTCGATGCGCAGGCCGTCGACCACGCCGCTGGCCGTCAGCTCCAGCGCCAGGGCGTGGGTGGCCTCGAAGACCTGCTCGTCCTCGATGCGCAGGGCCGCCAGCTCGTTGATGTCGAAAAAGCGGCGGTAGTTGATCTCGTCGGCCGCCACGCGCCAAAAGCCCAGGCGGTAGGCCTGTGCCTCCAGCAACCGGTGCAGCGTGTCGCGGTCCGTGTCGGCGTTGAGTTGCTCGATGGCGCGTTGCACGGCGCCTGCCGTGGCCTTGCGCGCGGCGACCTGTTCGCTGAAAGACTGGCGCAGGCGCTCGGCGGCCTGCGCGCGTTCGCGCGCACGGGCGGGGCCCAGATCGGCCCGCGCCGGCATCGCATCGGCCTGTCCGGCCAGCCGCGTCAGTCCTTCGGCGGTGTCGGCATCTTCGGCCTGGTCGGCGGCCAGGCGCAGCACCACGCCCCAGGTCGCACCGTCCAGCGGGAAGCGGTGGTCGAAGTAGCGCAGCACCAGGCGGCCGCCGTCCTCCCAGTGCACCTGCAGCTGGCCCTGCTCCAGGACTTCGCCATAGGGCTCGCCCAGCACGGGCAGGAACAGCTTGCCGGCCAGGTCGGCGTCGAAAGGTGTCCAGTCGATGTCGAAGAAGCCTGCATAGGCCGAGGCCTGGCCATGCTCCAGCACGTCGAACCACCAGGGGTTGTCGGCGCCGATCACGCCCATGTGGTTGGGCACGATGTCCAGCAGCAGGCCCAGGCCCAGCGCCCGCGCGGCCTGGGCGAAGCGGTCGAAGGCCTCGCGCCCGCCCAGTTCGGGGTTGACCTCGCGCGGGTCGGCCACGTCGTAGCCATGTCGGCTGCCGGGTCGCGCGCGCGTGATCGGCGAGCAGTACACATGGCTCACGCCCAGGTCGCGCAGATAGGGCAGGATGGCCTGCGCGGCGGCGAGATCGAATTCCTCGTGCAGTTGAAGACGGTAGGTGGCGCGGGGAATGATGGCGGTCATGGAGGCTCGTTCAGGAATGCGGTGGCAGGCGACGGTGGCACTCAGGCGCGCACGGGCTTGGCCGCCACGCGCACGGACCATGGCAGCAGGGGGCCGTCGTTGGCCAGGGGGTGCGATGCATAGACGGATTCCCAGTCGCGGCCCAGCGGCGCGACCTGCGCACCGTCACCCAGGTTGGCGACGATCTCCCAGCCGATGCCGTCGGCCAGCGTCCAGACCACGCGCAACAGGTCGCCGCTGCCCAGCGACTGGCCCCCCTGCATCGGCCCGGCCAGGTGCGGCGCCAGATGCTGGCGGCGCAGCGCCAGCAGGCGCCGCACCAGGGCCAGCCGCTCGGCATGCGGCGGCATCTCGCGCTCGTCCCAGCGCAGCCGGGACTGCTCGAAGGTGGCGGCGGCGTTCGGGTCCGGGATGCGGGCGCGTGCGGCCTCGTCGGCAAAGACCGCGAAGCGCTTGAATTCGTTGCGCCGCCCGTTCGACACGGCCTCGGCCAGCTCGCCCTCGAAATCGCAGAAGTACAGGAAGGGCGTGGTCGCCGCCCACTCCTCGCCCATGAACAGCATCGGGATGTGGGGCGACAGCAGCAGGCAGGCGTACAGCGCGTCGAGCTTGTGCGGCTCGGCGAGCGCGGACAGCCGCTCGCCCATAGCGCGGTTGCCGGTCTGGTCGTGGTTCTGCAGGAACGAGATGAAGGCCACGGGCGGCAGGTGGGCACTGGCCTCGCCGCGCGGTGCGCCGTGGTGCTCGGCCATCTGGCCCTGGAAGATGTAGCCCTCGGCGAATGCACGCGCGAGCTGCTGCGCGGGCTCGTGCGCATAGTCGGCGTAGTAGCCGTCGGTCTCGCCGGTCAGCAGCACGTGGGCGGCGTGGTGCAGGTCGTCGTTCCACTGCGCGGTGGACGCGATGGGCGCGCCCTCCGCGTCGCGCAGCAGGCGCTGCGCCTCGTTGGCGTCGTTCTCCAGCACCAGGTGCACGTAGCGGTCCACGCCCGGGCCGCAGGCGATGGCCTGGGCGATCTCCTCGACGATGTGCAGCGCCGAGTCGTCGCGGATCTGGTGCACGGCGTCCAGCCGCAGGCCGTCGGCGTGGAATTCCTCGATCCAGTACAGCGCGTTGGCCACGTAGAACGCGCGCACCGCCTCGTTGTGCTCGCCGTCGTAGTTGATGGCCGCGCCCCAGGGCGTCTGGTGCGCGGCGTTGAAGAACGGCGGGCAGTAGCCGTGCAGGTAGTTGCCGTCGGGGCCGAAGTGGTTGTAGACCACGTCGATGAACACCATGAGGCCCAGCCCGTGCGCATGGTCCACCAGCGCCTTGAGGTCGTCGGGCGTGCCGTAGTGGGCGGCCGGCGCGAAGTGCAGCACACCGTCGTAGCCCCAGTTGCGCGCGCCCGGCGCGTCGGCCAGCGGCATGAGTTCGATGGCCGTGATGCCCAGGTCGGCCAGCTCGGCCAGCCTGGCGTGCGCGGCCGCGAACGTGCCCTCGGGCGTGAAGGTGCCCACGTGCAGTTCGTAGAGCACGGCCTCGTGCCAGGGGCGGCCGGTCCAGTCCGCGTCTGCCCAAGCGTAGCCGCGTGGGTCCACGACCTCGCTGGCGCCGTGCACGTCGTCGGGGTTGCGGCGTGAGGCCGGGTCGGGCACCGGCGTGCCGTCGTCCAGCCGGAAGCGGTAGCGCGTGCCGGCGCCCGCCTCGGGCACATGCAGCTGGTGCCAGCCGTCGCGCGAGGCCTGCATCAGGTGCTGGCTGCCGCCCTCCAGCGCCAGCATGACGGACGAGGCGCCCGGCGCCCACAGGCGGAAGGTCGTGCCGCCCGCCTCCTGCAGTTCAGCGCCGAACCGCATCACGGCAGGCGATCGTGTTTGTCGCTGGAGGGCCACCAGCGTTCGAGCTGGGCGGCGGCCCAGTCCTTGCCGCCCAGGCCGAAGGCCAGGGCCACCGCGAGCACTACGCCACCCAGGATCAGCAGGAAGGCATCGCGCACGATGCTGCCCCCGATGCCCATCTGGTCCAGCGCGATCATGACCACGAAGGCCAGGATCGCGTAGTAGGCCAGCTGGCCCAGCGCCTGGCCGTCGCGCATGCCCACGCCCTTGCAGTAGGTGGCGATCGCGTTGGACAGGAAGCGCGCGAAGTAAGAGCCGAAGGCCAGCACCAGCAGTGCCACGATGAGCTGCGGCACGAACAGCATCACGCGGCTCAGCAGCTCGGTCACATGCGTGAGGCCCAGGCCGTTGAAGGCCACGATGAGCGCGGCCAGGATCACCACCCAGTAGCTCAGCAGCCCCAGCACGCCGATGGTGTCGATGTGGGTGCCGCCCTGCTGCAGGAAGCCGTCCAGCCCGGCGCGCCGCGTGAGGATGTGGAAGTTGATCGCGCGCAGCCCTTTTTCCACGGCGAAGCGCGCGGCCTTGGCGATCAGGAAGCCGACCAGCAGCACCAGCAGCGCGATGGCCAGCTTGGGCAGGAAGGCCCCCACCTGGATCAGAAAGGCCCGTACGGGCTCGAGCATCACATCAATTCGTTCCATGGTGTCACTCCAGGGTGGACGGTGGCGCCAGCAAGGCGAGGATGCCGGCCAGCGGGATCTGCACCCAGTCCGGCCGGTTGTCGAGTTCGTAGCGCAGCTCGTACAGCGCCTTTTGCAGCTCCAGCAGCGACAGCAGGCTCATCGCATGGTCGGAGACCGCCAGCGCGCCGCCGGCCACCGTGTCGCGGTAGCTGCGCAGGAAGGCGTTGCGCGTGAGCGTTTCCCACTCCTGCGCCGGCGCCGCCAGGGCCGCCGCTTCGTCCGGGCTGCGCGTGGCATGGCGCAAGGCGCTGGCCCGTGCGTAGCCGAACGAGCGCAGCATGCCGGCCACGTCGCGCAGCGGCGACTGCTTGGCGCGCCGCTCCTCGAAGCCGCGGCCCGGCTCGCCCTCGAAATCGACGATCACGAAGTCGTTGCGCGTGACCAGCACCTGGCCCAGGTGGTAGTCGCCGTGGATGCGCGTCTTCACGCCCTCGCCTTCGGGCAGGCCCGCCGACTCGATCTGCTGCGACAGCGCGGTGCTGGAGGCCAGCACGGCCCTGGCGTCCTGCTGGGCCGCGCCCGAAAGCTTGGGCAGCGCGGCCTGCAGCTGCGTGAGCGTGCTCTGCAGTTCCTGCAGCGTCTGCTGGCGGTAGCCCACGATGTCGGCCACGCTCAGGGGCTCGGGGTCGAAGCCGGCGTTGCCGCTCCTCGTGGCCAGCGCCAGGTGCAGTTCTGCCGTGCGGCGGCCCAGCGTGCGCATGAGCTCCAGGTGCGCGCCGTGCACGTCGTCGGGCATGGCCTCGGCAATCGGCGTGCGGCGCTCTTCCAGGTGGCGCTCCAGGTAGCCCAGTGCGTAGACCCAGCCGTCGCCCTGGTTGTTGACATGGGCCTGCAGCAGGCACAGCGTGCTGCTCGTGCCGTCCTTGGCCACGTATTCGACGGCCCCTGCCACCTGCGCGCACTGCGGGAAGTTGGCCACCTCGGTCAGGAAGCGGCCGACCTCGAACTCCGGGTTCACGCCCTTGCGGATGCGCCGGTAGCCCTTGAGGAACAGGCGGTCGTCCACCGACACGATGGTGTTGCTGCTCTGGGCCTGCGGGCGCTCGATGGCCAGCGTGCCGACATCGCTGCCGGCCAGTTCCTTGAACAGCTTCGTGGGCACGAATCGGATGGTCCCGGCGCCGGCCGCGAAGCTGCGGCCCTCGCCGATGGCGGCGATCACGGCGCGGCAAAAGCGCTCGTCGGCGAAGGCGTCGGCCATGTAGCCGACCTCGGCCTGCTGGCGCACGCGGGCGACGGCGGCGGGGCCGAAGCTGCGAAAGCGCTCTTCCTCGCGGTCTTCCCAGGCGATGGCCAGCGGCACGAAATAGGTGGAGTCCGCCGGGCCGTCCAGCTCGACCAGCGGCAGCAGCCAGGTGTCATCACCCTGCTCCCACATCGCATGGTCGGCCAGGCGCGCGCGCTGCACGGGCGTGCCCTTGCTCGCGTACCAGCGCTGGCCCTGCACATGCGTGGGCAGCACTTCGTTCTCGAACTGCTGGCGCGTCTTGACGGCCATGCCGATGCGCCAGGGCACCACTTGGTCGCGGAACAGGCTGTTCCAGCCGTCGAACAGCACCAGCACGGGCCGGTCTTCGGCGGGCAGCACCTCCTGGTGCCAGCTGGGCGCGGCGACGTCGGTCGCCAGGCGCAGCCAGTAAAAGCCGTGCGCCGCGATCGTCATCAGATAGGGCAGCTCGCCGATCGGCGGAAAGGCCGTGCGGCCCAGCATCTCCACAGGCACGCGGCCCTTGAAGGCGGACAGGTCCAGCTCGGCCGGCTGGGCCGAGCGCGCAAGGTTGACCACGCACAGGATCACCTCGTCCTCGTAGACGCGCAGGTAGGCCAGGATCTTGCGGTTGCCGGGCTTGAGGAACAGCATCTCGCCGCGGCCGAAGGCCTTGCTGGTGCCGCGCGTGGCGAGCATGCGGCGCATCCAGTTGAGCAGCGAGGCGGGCTCGCGTTGCTGCTGCTCCACGTTGAGCGCCTCGTAGCCGTAGACCGCGTCCATGATGGGCGGCAGGTACAGCCGCTGCGGGTCGGCGCGCGAGAAGCCGGCGTTGCGGTCGGGGCTCCACTGCATCGGCGTGCGCACGCCGTTGCGGTCGCCCACGAACACGTTGTCGCCCATGCCGATCTCGTCGCCGTAGTAGACGATGGGCGAGCCGCGCATGGACAGCAGCATGCTGTTCATGAGCTTGATGCGGTCGGTGTCGTTCTCCATGAGCGGCGCCAGGCGGCGGCGGATGCCCACGTTGATGCGCGCACGCGGGTCGGCCGCGTACGTGCTGTACATGTAGTCGCGCTCCTTGCTGGTCACCATCTCCAGCGTCAGCTCGTCGTGGTTGCGCAGGAAGATGGCCCACTGGCAGCTCTGCGGGATGTCCGGCGTCTGCTGCATGATCTCCGTGAGCGGGAAGCGGTCTTCCTGCGCGATGGACATGTACATCCGGGGCATCAGCGGGAAGTGGTAGGCCATGTGGCACTCGTCACCGTCGCCGAAGTACTCGCGCACGTCTTCGGGCCACTGGTTCGCCTCGGCCAGCAGGAAGCGGTTGGGGTAGTTGGCGTCCACCGCCGCGCGCAGCTGCTTCAGGATGGCGTGCGTCTCGGGCAGGTTCTCGTTGTTCGTGCCTTCGCGCTCGATCAGGTAGGGGATGGCGTCGAGACGGAAGCCGTCCACGCCCAGGTCGAGCCAGAAGCGCATGACCTCGAACACGGCCTCCAGCACCGCCGGGTTGTCGAAGTTCAGGTCGGGCTGGTGGCTGAAGAAGCGGTGCCAGAAATAGGCCTTGGCGACCGGGTCCCAGGTCCAGTTGCTGGTCTCCGTGTCGGTGAAGATGATGCGCGTGCCCTTGTACTTGGCTTCGGTGTCGCTCCACACGTAGAAGTCGCGCTCGGGCGAGCCGGGTGGCGCTTTGCGCGCGCGCTGGAACCAGGGGTGCTGGTCCGAGGTGTGGTTGATGACCAGCTCGGTGATGACCTTGAGCTCGCGCCGATGCGCCTCGGCCAGCATTTCCTTGAAGTCGTCCAGCGTGCCGTACTGCGGGTGCACGTCCATGTAGCTGGCGATG
Source organism: Pseudorhodoferax sp. Leaf267 (assembly GCF_001422405.1). GTDB lineage: Bacteria > Pseudomonadota > Gammaproteobacteria > Burkholderiales > Burkholderiaceae_C > Pseudorhodoferax. The sequence continues at coordinate 670,200 of NZ_LMMV01000012.1, read as the reverse complement.
TCGTAGCCGTCATCGCGCAGCGGCGAGGGGTAGAACGGCATCAGCCAGATGGTGTTGACGCCCAGGTCCTTCACGTAGTCCAGCTTGCTGGTCACGCCCTTGAAGTCGCCCACGCCATCGGCGTTGGAGTCGACGAAGGCCTTGACGTTGAGCTGGTAGATGACCGCGTCCTGGTACCACAGCGCCTCGTCGGTGCGTGGTGTGACGGGGCCCTGCCCGGCGTCCGGCAGGTGGGGCGTGGTCTCGACGCTTGTGGTGTTCTTCATGCATCGCTCCGCTGGATCTTGAGCACATGGGCCGGCATCAGCGACGGCACCAGGCTCACGTAATTGGCGCCGTCGGTCCAGCTGAAGCGCTGGTCGGTCAGCAGGTCATGCGCGACGTAGCTGCCCACGCCGCCCACATCCATCCAGCCGGCGTCCACGTGCACAAAGCCGCTCTGCGTGAACGTGGCGTCGATGTTCACGACAGTCAGCACGGCGTTGCGGCCGTCCGCATCGCGCTTGGCGTAGGCGACGAGGTAGGGGTTGGTGGTGTCGAAGAAGCGCAGCTCGCGGTTGGACTGCAGCGCCGCATGCGTGTTGCGGATGCGGTTCACGGTGGCGATGAAGGCCGCGATGCTGTCTTCGCGGTCCACGCGCCACTCGCCCCAATGGCGCAGCTGGTATTTCTCGGAGTCCAGGTATTCCTCGCTGCCGGGCTCGCGCGGCCGGCCTTCCATGCGCTCGTAGGCCGGGCCGTAGATGCCGTAGCTGGCCGCCAGCGTGGCGGCCAGCACCAGCCGCGTCATGAACACGGCGCGCGGCGCGTCGTGCAGGTGCTCGTTCAGGATGTCGGGCGTGTTGGGCCAGGCGTTGGGGCGGTAGTAGTCGGCGCCGGGGCCGTGCGCGAGTTCGTTGAAGTACTCCATGAGCTCGTGGCGCGTGTTGCGCCACGTGAAGTAGGTGTACGACTGCGAGTAGCCCAGCTTGGCCAGCCGGTGCATGACCTTGGGCCGCGTGAAGGCTTCGGCCAGGAACAGCACGTCGGGGTGCTCGCGCTTGACGGCGGCGATGCACCACTCCCAGAACGCGAAGGCCTTGGTGTGCGGGTTGTCCACGCGGAAGATGCGCACGCCATAGCCGATCCAGTGGTCGAACACGCTTTTGAGCTCGGCCCACATCGCGCGCCAGTCCTCCGTCTCGAAGTCGAAGGGGTAGATGTCCTGGTACTTCTTGGGCGGGTTCTCGGCGTACTGCACGCTGCCGTCGGGCCGCTTGCGGAACCATGTCGGGTGTTGCTGCACGTAGGGGTGGTCGGGTGCGCACTGGAAGGCGATGTCCATGGCGATCTCGATGCCCTGCGCATTGGCGGCCTGCACCAGGGTGCGGAAGTCTTCCAGCGTGCCCAGGGCCGGCAGCACGTCCTTGTGGCCGCCCTCCTCGGCGCCGATGGCCCAGGGGCTGCCCACGTCGCCCGGCTCGGGCGTCAGCGTGTTGTTGCGGCCCTTGCGGCGCTGGCGGCCGATCGGGTGGATGGGCGGGAAGTACAGCACGTCAAAGCCCATCTCGGCCACGTACGGCAGGCGCGCCTGCACGTCCTGGAACGTGCCGTGGCGGCCCTCCTCCAGAGCGGCCGAGCGCGGGAACAGCTCGTACCAGGCGCTGAACGCGGCGCGCAGCCGGTCCACCACCAGCGGCAGGCCCTGCTCGCCGGCAAAGCGTGTGGCATGGCGCCGGTCGGGGTAGAGGTCGGCGACGGTGGCCAGGTCGTCGCTGAGCGCCAGCGTCTTGATCGAGGCGATCTCGCTCGTCACCTGGTCCAGCGCGTCGATGGTGGTCTTGCCGACGGCCTCGGCGCGCGTGCGCAGGTTCTTGGCCCAGGCGGTCAGGCGCTTGCGGTCCTCGCCCTTGGCGCGGGCGGCTGCGGCGTCGGCCAGGTCGGCACCGGCGCGCGCGGCGAGCAGGAGGTCGGCCGGGTCAATGCGACGCTTGAGTTCGGCACGCCAGGACTGGAAGTGGTCCACCCAGGCCACGACGGTGTAACGCCAGCGGCCCTGCGCTTCCGGCGCGAAGCTGGCGCCCCAAACGTCGTTGCCCTGCGGCAGCATCTCCAGCTCCTGCCAGGCGCTGTCGTCCTCGCGCCGCCAGCACAGGCGCGCACGCACCTGGTCGTGCCCGTCGGTGAAGACATGGGCGGTGACGGCCAGCATCTCGCCGACCACGCGCTTGACGGCGAAGCGGCCGGCGTCGACCTGGGGCAGCACGGCATCGATGACGGCGCGGATCTGGCCGTCCTCGGGCATGGGCAGCACGGGTACGGCCGAAGCGGTTGGAGCGGCCGGCACGACCGGCGCGGACGCGACGGGCGCTGCGGCTGCGCGTGCGCGCTTCTTGGGAGTGGTCTCAGGCGGCATAGGCATCGGGCTCCAGGCGAAGGATGAGGGTGGCCAGGGGCGGCAGCGTCAAAGGCACAGAATAGGGGCGCCCATGCGCGGGCTGGTCGTCGGCCTCGACACCGCCGAGGTTACCGATGCCTGAGCCGCCGTAGTCGGCGCTGTCGGTGTTCAGCACTTCGCGCCAGTAACCGGCCGCTGGCACACCGAGGCGGTAGCCGTGGCGCGGCAGCGGCGTGAGGTTGCACACCACCAGCAACTGCGGGCCGCCGGGCGCACCCTTGCGCAGAAAGGCGATCACGCTGGCGGCGGCGTCGTCCATGGCGACCCACTCGAAGCCTGCGCCGTCGAAGTCGTGCAGGTGCAGCGCGGGCTCGTCGCGGTACAGGCCGTTCAGGTCGCCGATCAGGCGCGACAAGCCGGCATGACGCGGCTCGCGGGACTGGGCCCAGTCCAGCTCCCCGTCGTGGGCCCATTCGCGGCGCTGGCCGAACTCGCCGCCCATGAACAGCAGCTTCTTGCCCGGGTGCGTCCACATGTAGCCGAACAGCGCGCGCAGGTTGGCAAACTGCTGCCAGTCGTCGCCGGGCATGCGCGTGAGCAGCGAGCCCTTGCCGTGCACCACCTCATCGTGCGAGAGCGGCAGCACGAAGCGTTCGTTGAAGGCATAGACCACGGAGAAGGTCAGCTGGCCCTGGTGGTGCTTGCGGTAGACCGGGTCCTGGCCGAAGTACTTCAGCGTGTCGTGCATCCAGCCCATGTTCCACTTCATCGAGAAGCCCAGGCCGCCATCGGCCACGGGGTGCGACACGCCGGGCCAGGCGGTCGACTCCTCGGCGATGGTGACGGCGCCGGGCACCTCGCGCGCCACGGCTTCGGTCAGCACGCGCAGGAAGTGCACGGCCTCCAGGTTCTCGCGGCCGCCGTGGATGTTGGGGATCCACTCGCCGTGCTTGCGCGCGTAGTCCAGGTAGAGCATGGAGGCCACGGCGTCCACGCGCAGGCCGTCGAAGTGGTATTCGCGCAGCCAGAACAGCGCCGACGACAGCAGGAAGCTGCGCACCTCGTTGCGCCCGTAGTTGAAGATGCTGGAATTCCACTCGGGGTGGAAACCCTGGCGCGGATCGGCATGCTCGTACAAGTGCGTGCCATCGAAATCCTGCAGGCCGTGCGCGTCGGTCGGGAAGTGCGAGGGCACCCAGTCCAGCAGCACGCCGATGCCCAGGCCGTGCAGGTGGTCGACGAGATACTTCAGGTCCTGCGGCGTGCCATAGCGCGCGGTCGGCGCGAAGTAACCCGTGGTCTGGTAGCCCCAGGAGCCGTAGAACGGGTGTTCGGTGACGGGCATCAGCTCCACATGCGTGAAGCCCATGTTGGTCACATGCTCGCCCAGCGCATGGGCCAGCGCACGCCAGCCCAAAAACTCGCCGTTGTCGCGGCGCCAGGAGCCTGGGTGGACCTCGTAGACCGACATCGCAGACTGGCTGGCATCGGTGGCGGCGCGCTGCGCCATCCAGGCTTCGTCTGTCCACTCGTGTTCCAAGGACCACAGGCGCGAGCCGGTGGCCGGCGGCAGCTCGCTGGCGAGTGCGTAGGGGTCGGCCTTGTCGGTGGAATGGCCGCCGCTCGCGAAGACGCGGTACTTGTAGACCTGGCCATGGCGCGCCTGGGCGCAAAGGCCTTCCCAGATGCCGCTGCCATCGGCGCGCGGGGTCAGCCGGTCGGCGCCCGGGTCCCAGCCGTTCCAGTCACCGATCACGCTGACGGCTTCGGCGTTGGGTGCCCAGACGGCGAACGTGGCACCCTCACCACCGGGCTGCAGGGCAGCGCCGAGCTTTCCGGCCAGTTGCGTGTGCGTGCCTTCTCGAAAAAAGTGGATGTCTTGTTCGGCGAGATGGGTCATGGCGGAGGCAACCCGAACCAAAGTGGAAAACCCACGGCTCCAGGCTGACTGGGCAGTGTCCTGGCGTGGTTTGTGCACCACGAGCGGACTGCCCCCCGCCTGTTTGTAGGCCGATGCCGCATCGTCGAGCGCCCGACCCGTACACACGGCGGCCCAAAATGGGCTCAAATACGCTAAAAATAGCGCTAGAAAACGTACAAGGATTTCCCCGTGCAGGATCTGTTCGAGATGGATTGGTCGTTCATCGTGGTGGTGGTCTCGGTCACCATCCTGATGGTGGTGTTGGCGGTCCGCTCGCGGGTGTTGAAGCGCCGCCGCCGCCGCGAGGAAAAGGCCAGGGCCAGCCGCGCCTACAGGGAATGGCTGGCCAACAGCAACATGCAGCCGCTGGAGCCAGACGCTCCGCAGGCCACGAAGCGGCATTCGAGGGGCTGACCGATCGTTCATGTTGCATGCACTCCATGAGAGTAGTTCCACCGTTGTCACACAACTGACACACGGTTATGCTCCGCGCCCGGCCCGTCAGGGCCCTTTTTTTCGATAGCAGGCGTGAGAGCACCATGAAATTCACCACAAAAACCTTCATCGCCGGCGCCGCGCTGGCAGCCGCCTTCGGCGCATCCGCCCAGCAGGTCAATGTCATCTGTTCCGTGCAGGCCGACTGGTGCAACATGCTCGCCACGGTGTACGCGCGCACCACCGGCGTCAAGATCAACGTGGCCATGAAGGGCTCGGGCGAGGCCCTGGCCCAGCTGATCGCCGAGAAGGACAACCCCAAGACCGACGTCTGGTTCGGCGGCACCGGCGACCCGCACCTGCAGGCGGCCGAGCAGGGCCTGTCGCTGGAATACAAGTCGCCCAGCCTGCCGCAGCTCTACCCCTGGGCGCAGCAGCAGGCGCAGCAGTCGGGCTTCAAGACCGTGGGCATCTATTCCGGCCCCCTCGGCTTTGGCTACAACACCGAACTGCTGGCCAAGAAGAAGCTGGCCCCGCCCAAGGCCTGGGCCGACCTGCTCAAGCCCGAGTACAAGGGCGACATCCAGGTGGCCAACCCCGCGTCCAGCGGCACGGCCTACACCATGATCGCCACGCTGGTGCAGCTGATGGGCGAAGACAAAGCGTTTGATTATCTGAAGAGCCTGCACAAGAACGTAGGCCAGTACACGCGCTCGGGCACCGGCCCGATCAAGGCCGTGGCGCGCGGCGAGACGGCGGTGTCGATCAGCTTCGTGCACGATGCACCGCAAGAGCGCATGCAGGGCTTCCCGGTCGAGACCGCTACGCCCAGCGAGGGCACGGGCTCGGAAATCGGCTCCATGAGCATCATCAAGGGCGCGCGCAACCTGGAGCAGGCCAAGAAGTTCTACGAATGGGCGCTGACGCCCGCGGCCCAGGCCTTCGGCGCCGCGGCCAAGCAGTACCAGCTGCCGTCGAACAAGGGCACCGTGGTCGACCCGAACGTGCCGGACTTCAAGAAGATCAAGATGATCGACTACGACTACAAGAAGTACGGCGCGAGCGCCGAGCGGCGCCGCCTGATCGCGCGCTGGGAGAAGGACGTCAACTCCCTCCCACGGTAATCCACCGTGGTCCGTCATCCGAATGGCGCGGTGCGGCTCTGCACCGTCGCCGGCTTTCTCGCGTACCTGCTGTTGCCCTGGTACGCCATTCAAGACACCAGCTGGTACCAGGCCCTGCCCGGCATCTTTGCCGAGGGCGATGCGGCCAACGGCGTGGTCCAGGCCTTCCAGCAGGGCCGCAGTTGGCTGCTGATCGGCCTCGTCGGCCTGGCGCTGTGCGCGGTCGGCGCGCTGCAGCGGCCGGGCCGCACCCAGGGCCGCTGGCTGCTGGCCGGTGGCCTCATCGGCGCGTTGGGGCTGGCGGTGGCCGGCTTCACGATCGGCGCGCGCGGCTGGAGCGTGGCAGCGCTCAACACAACCTTCGGTGAACTGGCCGTCAACCAGTTCGGCATCGGCGCGGGCGGCTTCGTCGCGCTGGTGGCGCTGGTGCTGCTGGCCGCCTTTGGCCTGGCGCGGCTGGGATTCTTCCGTGGCGACCTGTTCGTCTCGGGCGCGGTGATCGGCTGCGGCGTGCTGCTGGCCTTGTTCATCGCCTACCCGGTGGGCAAGGCGCTGGCCGGTGCCTTCATGACGGAGGACGGCTGGTCCCTCACCGCCTTCTTCGAGCGCGTGTTCACGGCCCGCATCTGGGGCGTCGGCTGTCTCACCGGCGGCACCAGCTGCGGCGTGGCCTGGAACACGCTGGTGCTGGCGTTGCTGACGGCCACCGGCACCACCATTCTGGGCACCATGATGGCGCTGATGGCCGAGCGTGGCGCCAAGCGCTGGCAGGGCCCGCTGCGCGTGATGGCGCTGCTGCCCATCATCACGCCGCCCTTCGTGGTGGGCCTGGGGCTGATCCTGCTGTTCGGCCGGGCGGGCGTGGTCAACCAAGTGCTGGAGAGCTGGTTCGGCATCGCGCCCACGCGCTGGTTCTATGGCCTGCCCGGCATCCTGACGGCGCAGCTGTTCGCGTTCACGCCGATCGCGTTCATGATCATGCGCGGCGTGGTGCAGGGCATCGCGCCCAGCCTGGAGGAAGCCGCGCAGATGCTGCGCGCCGACCGGCGCCGCACGTTCATGACGGTCACGCTGCCCTTGCTCAAGCCCGGGCTGGCCAATGCCTTCCTGGTCGGCTTCATCGAGAGCATCGCGGACTTCGGCAACCCGGTCATCGTGGGCGGCCAGTACAGCGTGCTGTCCACCGACATCTTCTTCGCCATCGTGGGCGCGCAGTACGACGCGGGCCGCGCGGCATCGCTGGCCTGGGTGCTCACGATCTTCGCGCTGGCGGTGTTCGCACTGCAGCGCGGCGTGCTGGGCAAGCAGAACTACACCACCGTCAGCGGCAAGGGCGATGCCGGCATCGCCATGGCCCTGCCCGACGGCGTGCGCCGCACCATCTACGCGGTGGCCTTCCCGTGGATCCTGTTCACGGTGGTGGTCTACCTGTTCGCGTTCGCGGGCGGCTTCGTGCAGACCTGGGGCCGCGACTACACGCTCACCCTCAAGCACTTCCACACCGCGTTCGCGCTGGAGTGGGGGCAGTTCGGCCTGGTCTGGGCCGGCACGGCCTGGAACTCGCTGATCACCACGGTGAAGCTGGCCGGCATCTCGGCGCCGATCACGGCCTCGCTGGGCCTCTTGATCGCCTGGCTGCTGGCGCGCAATGAGTTCAAGGGCCAGGGGCCGTTCGAATTCGCCGCGCTGCTGGCGTTCGCCATTCCCGGCACGGTGCTGGGCGTGAGCTACATCCTGGCCTTCAACGTGCCACCGCTGGAGCTCACCGGCACCGGGCTGATCATCATCCTGTGCTTCATGTTCCGCAATTTGCCGGTGGGCGTGCGGGCCGGCACGGCCGCGTTCAAGCAGCTGGACCGCTCGCTCGACGAAGCCTCGCTGATGCTGCGCGCCTCCACCACGCAGACGCTGTTCCGCGTGGTGCTGCCGCTGCTGAAGCCCGCGCTGGTGGCGGCGCTGGTCTACAGCTTCGTGCGCGCCATGACCACGGTGAGCGCGGTGATCTTCCTGGTCACGGCCGAGAACGAGCTGGCCACCACCTACATCATCGGCCGCGTCGGCAACGGCGACTACGGCGTGGCGCTGGCCTACTGCACGGTGCTCATCGTGCTGATGTCGGCCGCCATCGCGCTGATCCAGTTCCTGGTCGGCGAACGCAAGCTGGGGCGGCGCAAGGCCGGCGCGGCCACCGCCCCCGTGGCGGCGCATTGAGAAAGAACGACATGAGCAACGGCATCGAATTTCGCAACATCACCAAGCGCTACGGCACGGACGCCAGCGCCCCGCTGGCCGTCAAGGGCATCAGCTTCGAGGTGCCGCAGGGCACGCTGACCACCATCCTGGGGCCTTCGGGCTGCGGCAAGACGACCACGCTGCGCATGATCGCGGGGCTGGAGTCGCCGACCTCCGGCCAGATCCTCATGGGCGGGCGCGACGTGACCACGCTGGGCCCGGGCGAGCGCAATGTCTCGATGATGTTCCAGAGCTACGCCCTCTTCCCGCACATGAACGTGGTGGAGAACGTCTCCTACGGCCTGCGCATGAGCGGTGTGGCCAAGCCCGAGGCGGCGCAACGGGCGACCGAGGCGCTCAAGGGCGTGGGCCTGGTCGGCTTCAACGAGCGGCTTCCGAGCGAACTGTCGGGCGGCCAGCAGCAGCGCGTGGCGCTGGCGCGGGCGCTGGTGCTGGAGCCGGCCGTGCTCCTCTTCGACGAGCCGCTGTCCAACCTGGACGCGCGGCTGCGCCGCGAGATGCGCGAGGAGATCCGCGCGATCCAGCAGCGCCTGAAGCTCACCGTGGCGTACGTCACGCACGACCAGAGCGAGGCCCTGGCCGTGAGCGACCAGATCATCGTGATGGACCACGGCGTGATCGCGCAGCGCGGCGCGCCCGAGGACCTGTACGGCCGGCCGCAGAGCGAATTCGTCGCCGGCTTCATGGGCGAGGCCATGGTCTTTCCGGCCGTCGCGCATGCGGACGGCCAAGTCGGCCTGGGGCCGCTGACGCTCACGCCGCGCTATGCGGTCGCGCCCGGCCCCGTCAAGGTCGCGGTGCGGCCCGAGGCCTGGCAGATCGGCGCACCCGCCGGCCTGCCGGCCACGCTGCGCAAGGCCTCCTACCTGGGAAGCTTCTACGAGTACGGCTTCGACACGGCACTGGGGCCGGTGTTCGTGGTGTCGTCCGACCTGTCGCGGCCGCTGGCGCCGGGCGCCGAGACCGTGCTGGCGCTTGGCCAGCATGGGGTGTCGGTGGTGCCGCAAGCGTAATGCCGCCCGGTATCGATCTGGTCTTCGACCTGGGCGCGGTGCTGATCCGCTGGGAGCCCGCGCTGATCGTGCAGCAGCACTTTCCAGAGCACGCGCCCGACGCACAGGCCGGCGCCGAGCTGGCGCGGCGGTTGTTCTCGCACGCCGACTGGCATGGCTTCGACGGCGGCCTGCATACGGCCGAAGAAATCGTGGCGCTGTCGGCCGCACGCCTGGGCCTGCCGCACGAGGCCGTGCACGCGCTGGTCATGCCGCTGGGCGAGCACCTGGAGCCCATCCCCGAGACCGTGGCGCTGCTGCGCCAGTTGCGCGACCGCCGCGACGCGCAGGCGCAAGGCGAGCCACCGCTGCGCCTGTTCTACCTGTCCAACATGCCCGAGCCGTATGCGCGGGTGCTGCAGCGCCGGCATGAGTTCCTGCAGTGGTTCGACGGCGGCATCTTCTCGGGCGACGTGCGGCTGGCCAAGCCGCAGCCCGAGATCTTCCAATTGCTCGCAGCGCGGCACGGCCTGGAGGCGGCGCGCTCGGTGTTCATCGACGATCTGCTCGCGAACGTGGAAGCGGCGCGCGCGCTGGGGTGGCGGGCGATCCATTGCACGGACACGGGAGCTTTGGCCCAGCAGTTGCTCACGCACCTGGTTCTCGATTCCTGAGCGCCTTGGACAAGGTTTTTCAAAGATGTTTAGACTCCGTATAAACATTCATTGGAAAACACCATGTCCGAAACCGTTCTCGACATCAAGCACTGGGGCAACAACCTCGGCGTGCGCCTGCCGGCGGCCGTGGCGCGGGCTGCCGGGTTGCGTGTCGACCAGCGCGTCAGTATTTCCGTCGAAGGCGAGCGCGTGGTCATCACGCCGATCCGTGATGCGCCGCTGACGCTGGAGCAACGGCTGGCGCGCTTCGACCCTCTCCGCCATGGCGGAGAGGCGATGGTGGTAACCACACCGCTGGGCGCCGAGAAATGGTGACGGCCAAGACGCAGCGGCGCCCCGCCGCCGCGCGAACCCGCTGGGTGCCGGATCGTCAGGAGATCATCTGGATCGACTGCACCCCGCAGGCAGGGCGTGAAATGCGCGACATTCACCCATTTCTGGTGCTGTCTCCCAAGGCCTTCAACGACCACACCTCGCTGGTCATCGGCCTGCCCATGACGACCGCCGACTACAACGCTGACAATCCCTTCGCCGTCGTTGCGGGCGCGGCCGGCGGACAGAAAACTGGCAAGACCAGCTACGTACTCTGCCATCAACCCAAATCCTTCGACTGGCGCACGCGCACGGGCAAGCCCCACCCTATGAAACGTCTTGCGGATACGGCCTTTGTCGAAGTACTGGCTGTCTTGAACCAGATCGTGCAACTGCGTTGAGGCCCGCCCTCAAGCCAACAACGCCTTCACCAGATCCAGCTGCCCGGCCGGCTTGTCCGCCCCCAGCTCCAGGCTGCTCTCGATGCGGTTCAGGTGATCGACCATGCAGGCCACGGCCGCGTCGGCATCGCCGCGGCGGCAGATGCGCAGGAAATCGGAGTGCTCGTCGGTCGAGCAGTGCGCGTCGTTGGACGACTGGTACAGCATGGCAATGAGCGAGCTGCGCGCGACCAGCTCGTGCAGCAACTCGGTCAGCGTGCGGTTGCCCGTGGCCTTGGCGAGCGCGACGTGGAAGTCGCCCAGCAGCTCCTCGCGCACGCCCGTCGTCTTGTGGCCCGATGACTTGCGCTCCATCTGGATGTGCTGCTCCAGCACGTCGTAGTCGGCCGGGCTGGCCTGAGCGATGAACAGCCGCACGACCTCGCTCTCCAGGATGCGGCGCACGGCGAACACCTCGCGCGCCTCCTGCACCGAGGGCTTGCAGACGAAGGCGCCCTTGTCCGGGATCATCTCGATCAGCTTGTCCTTGGACAGCGTGATCAGCGCCGCGCGCACCTTGGTGCGGCTCACGCCGTAGACGCGGCCCAGGGCTTCTTCACGCAGCCAGGTGCCGGGCGGCAGGCGCCTTTCCAGGATGGCCAGCGCGATGCTCTGCGCAATGCTCTCGATGGAGCTAGCTTTCGCAGTGGCCGGGGCGGCTTCGGTCGTGGTGGCGCTCGCGCGGGGCATGCGCAGATTGTGGCTTAGCAGATGACCCGCGCCGCGCTGCATGCCCTCACCGCGCGAGCGTGAAACCTTCCAGCAGGCCCACCATGGTCTTGGGCAGCGGATGCGCCAGCTCGCCGCGTTTGCTGGTCTTGAGCCCCAGCGTCACCAGCGACTCCACCAGCTGCACGCCCGCCGCCACGCCGTCGATCACGGGCACCTGCAGCACGCTGCCGATGTGCGCGCACAGGTCCGCCATGCCGGCGCAGCCCAGCACGATGCAGTCGGCGCCGTCTTCGGCCAGCGCGCGGCGGCACTCGTCGACGATACGCTCGCGCGCGTTCGAGCCGGGCTCTTCCAGCTCGAGCACGGGCAGCTCGCAGGCCCGCACGTTGGCGCAGAAGCGGTCCATGCCATAGGCCTCTGCCAGGTGCCGGGCCTGGCCGATGGTGCGGGCCAGCGTGGTCACCACCGTAAAGCGCGTGCCCACCATGCTGGCCAGGTGCATGGCCGCCTCGGCGATGCCGACCACCGGCCCGCGCGCCAGCTCGCGCGCGGCCTTCAGGCCCGGGTCGCCGAAGCAGGCGATCACGGTGCCGTCCACGCCCGCGCGCTCGCCGGCCGCGATCTCCTGCAGCAGGCCGGGCACGGCCAGTGCCTCGTCGTAGTGGCTCTCGATGGACACCGGCCCCATGGCCGGGCTCACGGCCAGGATCTCGCAGCCCGGCCGCGCCACGGCGCGCGCGGCATCAAAAATCTTGGCCGTCATGCTGGCCGTGGTGTTGGGGTTGATGACCTGGATGCGCACGGCTCAGCTCTTGCGGTTCAACGCGGTGTAGATGATGAAACCCAGGCCCATGCCAATGAACCACGCGTAGTTGGCACCGCCGCGCAGCCCCGGCACGATCACGCACAGGATGGGCACCAGCGCCGCGGGGATCATGGTCCACACCGCCTTCATGTTGTAGCCGTTCTGGTACCAGTACTCGCCCTGCTCGCTCATGGTGTAGAGCGCGTCCACGTCCACGCGCTGCTTGCGCACGATGTAGAAGTCGGCGATGAGGATGCCGAACAGCGGGCCGATGAAGGAGCCCAGCACATCCAGCGTGTAGTGGATCACCTGCGGGTTGTTGTACAGGTTCCAGGGCGTCAGAAAGATCGAGCCCACGGCCGCGATCATGCCGCCCGTGCGCCAGCTGATGTGCTGCGGTGCTACGTTGGAGAAGTCGAACGCGGGCGACACGAAGTTGGCCACGATGTTGATGCCCACCGTGGCGATCATGAAGGTCAGCGCGCCCAGCACCACGGCCGTCGTGCTGTCGATCTTGCCGACCGTGTGCACCGGGTCGGTGATGAGTTCGCCGAACACCGGCAGCGTGGCCGCGGTCGTCACGACCGTCAGCAGCGAGAAGAACACGAAGTTGATCGGCAGGCCCCAGAAGTTGCCCTTCTTCACCGCGTCGAAGCTCTTGCCGTAGCGCGAGAAGTCGCCGAAGTTCAGCATCGGGCCGCTGAAGTAGCTGACCACCAGCGCGATGGCCGACAGCATCACCGGCACCGCGTCCCAGCCCTGGAACTTCACGCCGCCCAGGTTCAAGTCGATGTTGCTCCAGCCGGCCTTCCAGACCAGCCAGCCGCACAGGATGGCCATGACCACGTAGACGCCCGGGCCGGCCCAGTCGATGAACTTGCGGATGGCTTCCATGCCGTGCCAGAACACGAAGGCTTGCAGCACCCACATGACCATGAACGCGGCCCAGCCGAGCGCCGACAGGCCGACGAAGCCGTGCTGCGCGACATCGGCGTACGGCGCCCACTGCGGGAAGAAGTGCAGCGCCAGGATCATCACGGCGCTGGACGCCAGATAGGTCTGGATGCCGTACCAGGCCACCGCGATCAGCCCACGGATGATGGCCGGGATGTTGGCGCCCAGCACGCCGAACGAAGCGCGGCAGATCACCGGGTACGGCGTGCCGGTCTGCTGGCTGGGCTTGGCCACCAGGTTGCAGAAGAACTGCACGATCAAGATGCCCACGAGCAGGGCGATCAGCACCTGCCAGCTCGTCAGGCCCAGCGCAAACAGGCTTCCGGCCGTGATGTAGCCGCCCACGCTGTGCACGTCGGCCATCCAGAACGCAAAGATGTTGTATTGGCCCCAGGTCTGCTTCTTGAGCGGGGCCAGGTCCTCGTTGGTCAGGCGCGGGTGGTAGCCCGGCTTGATGAGGGCGTTGGATTCCGCGTGCGGCGCATGGCCTGTGGCGACCCCGGCGGGGGCGGGACTGACGGCTGTGCTCATGGTGTGTCTCCTCGGGTCAGGTGGTGGTGGAGCCGGGTGCAACGCTGATTTTTTGCGTCGTTTTTTTGAGTTCGTTATTTGGATACAAAAAATGAACGCGATCAAGCGCCATTGGGTGGGCTTGCCCCCGTGCTTACCCTAGGTCGCCAAAAAACGAAGCCCGTGGCCGCCCCCATGGGGAACGGTTCACGGGCCTGCGCGCCTGGCCACGCTGGGCGGCCGGCGGGAGCGCTCAGAAGCTCTTGCTGACGCGTATCTGCGAGTAGCTGCCGTGCTTGGCGTTGCGCGAACTCAGCGACGCCATGCGTTGCAGCGTAATCACGAAGCCATCGTCCCGGTCCGGGAAGCGGGCCGTGTAGAAAAAGCCGCCGTTGGTGGAGCGGTAGCGGCTGCTGCCCCAGGGGCTGTTTCGGTCGTCCTGGTACTGCTGGGCATGCAGCAGGTGCACGCCGAACACGCCCACCCTGGACTTGTAGCCTGCCGCCGTCTCCAGCGTGGCCCAGTTGCCGCTGCGCAAGTCGTTGTCGCGGTTGGTGGTGTTGAAGCCCAGGGTCAGCCTGCCGGCCAGAGCGACTTCAGGGACGGGCAGATAGACCACCTGCGCCGCGGGCCGCAGCGTGTAGAAATTGCCGAAGCCGATGTCCGGGCCGGCCTCGTCGTTGTACTTGCCGGTCGGCAATACCAGCGAAGCGCCGACGGTCACGCGCAGTTGCTCGGTCGCCTGACGCCAGCCCAGGCTCAGCTCGACATCGCCGATGCCCGACACGTCGCCGCTGGCCGCATCTGCCGTGGCGGCGAGCGTGGACTGGTACTGCGCGCCGAAACGGGCACCGACAGCGGCCTGCGTCGGCGCCGGCACAGCCGGGTTCCAGCGCAAGGCCGGCGTCGCACCTTCGGCGCGAAAGGCTTGCTTCTTGATGCCATACGGCAGATTGAGGCCGACCGCGATGCGCCCGCCGTTGTACGTGGTCTCGGTCAGATACAGCAGGCCCAGGTTCCATTGCACCAGCGAGCCGGTGCCATGCACCAGCACGCGGTTGGCCCCGTAGGTCGGGTACAGGGCCGAGGGCGTCGGTGCGGGCAGCGGCACGGTGCCGCCGGGCGTGGTCTGGGTCAGCTTGTTGCCATCGTCGCCCGTGAGCCGGTGGACGTCGACGCGCGTGAGCGCGATGCCGCCCGTCAGCCCTTTCAGATCAGGCGACGCGAAGATCTCGCCGCCCAGCGTCCCGGCCAGGCTGTAGCGAATCTGGAAATCCTCGCCCGCGGACGCAGGCGCTCCGATGAAGAAGAGACCGCAAGCTGCTGCCAGCGCGGCGTTGGTGTTCGCTTTCATGTTGGTTTTCTTGAGGTTGGGATGGGGAGGAGCCAGGGCGGTGTGTTGCGTGTACGGGCCCCTCGAACGAACGCGCCGCAGGGACATTAGCACCGCGGCAGCGCGCGTTTGTATCTTGTTGCCCCTGCGCTACGTATTCGCGGCGTGCACGCTGAGGATGACGGCGCAACCGCGCTGTTGTCACTCTGCGCGCGCGAGCAGGCGCTCGAACAACGGCTCGGCCCACAGCACGTCCACATCGCGGCGCGCCGCTGGCCAACAGGCGGGCATCAGTGGATGGTGGCCCACACGCAGGTGCGGCTCGAGTCCACCTGGGGCCTCACGCTGCAGATCCACGGGGGCTACGGCAGCACGCGCGCGTTGCCGCCGAGGCGCCCATGTGCGCGCCGCGCGCATCCTGCGCATCGACGACAACCGCCGCCTTCGAGCCCGGCCAACGCCGTGGCCTGCTGCACGTCGGCCTGGTCAGCTGGCGAGCGCCGTGCGCAGCGCCGCCAGGCACCGCGCGTTGTCGTCGTCCGTGCCGATGCTGATGCGCAGGAATTGCGTGAAGCCCGCCTCCTTCCACGGCTTGACGATCACGCCGCGCGCCAGCAGCGCTTCGTTCACCGGGCCGTTGGGCCGGCCCAGGTCGACGAACAGGAAGTTGGTGGCCGAGGGCGCCACGCGCAGGCCCAGGGCCTGCAGCTGCGCCGCCATGGCATCGCGCTGCAGCACGGTCCGCGCCACACCCTGGCGCATGTGGGCCTCGTCGGCCAGCGCCGCGCAGGCGGCCAGCTGGGCCGCCAGGTTCACGCCGAAGGGCGTGCGCACGCGGTCGAGCAGCTGCACCAGTGCCGCATCGCTGGCGATGCCGTAGCCCACGCGCAAGCCGGCCAGGCCCCAGGCCTTGGAGAAGGTGCGCAGCACGATCCAGGCACCGCCCCAGTCGCGCAGCATGGGCAAGGCGTCGGGGAAGCCCGGCGTGAGCCGCGCATATTCGACGTAGGCCTCATCGACGACCAGCAGCGTGCCGGCCGGCGTGGCGGCCAGCAGCCGCGCGAAGGCCGCGGTCTCGAACATGCAGCTCACCGGGTTCGACGGGTTGGCCAGCATCGCGATCTTGGGGCCGCGGGCCAGTGCCGCGCACCAGGCGTCGACGTCGAAGCCGAGCGCGGGCGTGAGCTCCAGCAGCTCGACCTGGGCGCCCATCATGCGCGGGTAGATCTCATGCAGGCCGAAGGCCGGGCGCTGCGTGAGCACGCGGTCGCCCGGCGACAGCAGCGCCAGGCTGAGCATCTGCAGGATGGACTCGGAGCCGTTGCCGATGACGATGTGGCCGGCCTGTGTGCCGCTGCGCGCGGCGATGGCCTCGCGCAGTGCCGTGCTGTCGGCATCGGAGTAATGCAGCACCTGTCCGGCCAGCCCGGCCAGGGCCTCGGCCACGCGCGGGCTGGGGCCATAGGGGTTCTCGTTGCTGCCCAGGCGGGCGATGTGGTCCACGCCGTAACGGGCGCGTACCGCCTGCGAGGACAGGCCGGCGTTGTAGGCGGGCAGCGGTGGCACTTCGGGGCGGGCCAGGGCCAGGATGTCGGCGCTCATCGGTCGAAGATCTTTCCAGGATTCATGAGGAACAGGGGATCCAGTGCAGCCTTGATGGCCCGCATGGCCGCCAGCTCGCCGGGCGTGCGGCTCACGTGCAGGTAAGGCTTCTTGTGCAGGCCGATGCCGTGCTCGGCCGAGATGCTGCCGTCGAAGTCGCGCACCAGTTCGTAGACCAGGTGTTCCAGGCCTGGGACATCGCCGCCGACCGTGGCGGCGTCGGTGGACACATGCAGGTTGCTGTCGCCCACATGGCCGAAGAAGACGCTGGTGTGGCCGGGCCAGCGCGCGTCCAGCGCGGCACGGCACGCGGCGGCGAAGCGGCCGATCTCGGCCATGGGCAGGCTCACGTCGAAGTTGACGGGCGGGTGCATGTGGGCCGGCAGCTCGGCCGTGGCTTCGCGGTACTTCCAGAACGCGCTGGCCTGGGCCTGCGACTGGGCGATGGCCGCGTCCAGCACCAGGCCGGCCTCCAGGGCCTGGCCCAGCACGTCTTCGAGCGCGGCGCGCAGCAGGGCCTCGTCGGGCCCGTCGAGATCGACCAAGGCCAGCAGCGCGTGCGGCTGGTCGAAGGGCTCGCGCAGCTGCTGCCAGGCCATGGACGCCTCGATGAAGTCGCGCCACATCAGCTCGAACGCCGCCAGGCCCGCGCCGCAGCGCGCCTGCAGCCGGCCCAGCAGCGCGAGCGCGGCATCGAAGTCCGCGACGGCGACCAGCATGGTGGCGCGCGCCACGGGCGCGGGGTGCAGCCTGAAGAGCGCGCGCGTGATCACGCCCAACGTGCCCTCGGCGCCGATGAAGAACTGCTTGAGGTCGTAGCCCGTGTTGTTCTTCTGCATGGGGCGCAGCATGGGCAACACGGTGCCGTCGGCCAGCACCACCTCCAGCCCCAGCGTCTGCTCGCGCATCATGCCGAAGCGCAGCACGCCGTTGCCACCGGCGTTGGTGGCCAGCGCGCCGCCGACCTGGGCCGAGCCACGCGCGCCGAAATCGACGCCGAAGAGCAGGCCCTGGGCCGCGGCCGCTTGCTGCACTGCCAGCACCGTCGCACCGGCTTGCGCCGTCAGCGTGCGCGTGGCGGCGTCGACCGACTCGATGGCCTGCATGCGGTCCAGAGACAGCGCGATGGCATCGGCCAAGGGCACGGCCGCGCCGGCCAGGCCGGTGAGCCCGCCTTGCGGCACCACGGGCACGCGGTGTCGGGTGCACAGGCGCAGCGTGGCGCTGACTTCCTCCGTGCTGCGCGGGCGCACCAGGGCCAGCGGCCACACGGGGGTGACGCCGCTCCAATCCGTCAGGCAGCGCTCGGGGATCGCATCGCCGCTCGCCACGGCATCGGCGCCGAGCGCGGCGCGCAGGTCGGCGAGCAGGTTGCGCACAGGACCACCTTCGCACTGCGTGCTGCGGTGCTGGGCCTCTTCGGGCGGCCGGGCGAGGCTCACGCGCGCGCTTCGGCGAATGCGAGCACGGCTTGCAGCATGCGCTGCAAATGCGGCTGCACGCCAGCGGCCACTTCGGGCAGGTAGTCGAACGGCAGTGCCTCCTGCATGTAGCTGGACTGCGTCATCTCCAGCTGCACGGCGTGCACGCCCTGCCCCGGCTGGCCATGGTGGCGCGTGATGTAGCCGCCCGTGAAGCGGCCGTTCAGCACGCTGGTGTAGCCCTCGGCCTCGCGCGCGATGGACAGCAGCCGGTCGGCCAGCGCCGGGTCGCAGCTCATGCCCTTGCCGGTGCCCAGGTTCAGGTCCGGCAGCTTGCCGTCGAAGAAGCGCGGCAGCTCGGACCGGATGGAGTGCGCGTCCCACAGCATGGCGATGCCGTGTTGCGCCCGGATGCGTGCCAGCTCTTCGGCCAGCTGGGCGTGGTACGGGTGCCAGATGGCGTTGCGGCGCGCGGCGATCTCGGCCTCACCCGGCACGTCGCCGTGGGCGTAGAGCGGCGTGTCGTCGAAGGTGTCGACCGGGCACAGGCCGGTGACGCTCTGGCCAGGGTAGAGGCTGGCGCCGTCCGGCGGGCGGTTCAGGTCGATGACGTAGCGGCTGTGGGTGGCGACCAGCACCGAGGCACCGAGGGTGTCGGCGAAGGCGTAGAGGCGCTCCAGGTGCCAGTCGGTGTCGGGCACGTGGCGGGCCTCGTCGGTCAGGCGTGCGGCCAGGGCCGGCGGCACGTGGGTGCCGACGTGGGGCATGGAGATCAGCAAAGGGCGGGTGCCCTGGCGGAAGCGGAAGGGGGGTTCGGTGGTGGTGAAGTTCATGGGGATGTACTCACAGGAAAAACGAAGTCGAGGGCATGTCAAGGTGGTGTTTCATGCGCCGTCTCGAAGCAACTGCTTGCGTGCGTCGATGAAGCCCGCGACGGCCTGCGCATGCTCGGCATGGCGGCCTGCCACAACGCGCGGATTTCCGCCCACATACACGCCCTGCACCGCACTCGTGCGATGGCTCGCGAACACATGGCCAGCGAGCATCTGCGATGGCTCCAGACCGGCCAGCGAGGCATGTGCCGCATCCAGCACCACGAAGTCCGCCTGCTGCCCCACGGCCAGCCCGGCAACCGGCCGGCCCGCGGCCTGCGCCCCACCCCGCACCGCGGCCAGCGTCATGGCTGTCGCCACCTGCGGCTGCGCGGCGTTGGCCGCCACGTTGCGCCGGCGCGTCGCCAGGCGCTGGCTGTACTCCAGCAGCATGAGTTCCTCGGCAGCGTTCACGCAGACATGGCTGTCCGAGCCCACGCCCCACACGCCGCCCCCGGCGCACCAGGCAGACAGGTCGAAGATGCCGTCGCCCAGGTTGGCCTCGGTGCTCGGGCACAGGCCGGCCACGGCGCCGCTGGCCGCCGCGCGCCGGTACTCGTCGGGCTCCATGTGCGTGGCATGCACGAGGCACCAGCGGCCGTCGACCGGCGTGTGGTCCAGCAGCCAGGCCACGGGGCGCTGGCCGCTCCAGGCGATGCAGTCGTCCACCTCCTGCGTCTGCTCGGCGATGTGGATGTGGATGGGAGCGGACGCGTCCAGCGCCGTCAGGCCGGCCAGCGCCTCGCGCAAGGCGTCTGGCGGCACGGCGCGCAGCGAGTGCGGGGCCAGGCCCAGGCGCGCGCCCTGCGCGGCGCACGCGGGCTGCAGGCACTCGAGCAGGCGCAGCATGGAGTCGGTGGAGAGGACGAAGCGGCGCTGTCCCTCGCCCGGTGGCTTGGCACCAAAACCGCTGGTCTGGTACAGCACGGGCAGCAGCGTCAGGCCGATGCCGGCGCGCCGTGCGGCACGCAGCAGCGCCAGTGCGAGTTCGGCGTCGTCCGCATAGGGCCGGCCGTCCTGGTCGTGGTGCACATAGTGGAACTCGCAGACGCTGGTGTAGCCGGCCTCCAGCATCTCCACGTACAGGCCGAAGGCGATGGCTTCGAGTTGCGCCGGGTCGAGCTTGAGCGCGAAGCGGTACATCAGCGTGCGCCAGCTCCAGAAGCTGTCCTCTGCCGCGCCGCGGTATTCGGTCAGGCCGGCGATGGCGCGCTGGAACGCGTGCGAGTGCAGGTTGGGGGTGCCGGGGACCACGGGGCCGGCAGCGGCCTCCACGCCGGCGGGCCGGGCCGCGCCGGCCTGCACCGCCGTGAGGCGGCCCGCGTCGTCCCATTGCAGCAGCACCTCGCGGGCCCAGCCACTGGCAAGCAGTGCATCGGTGGCGAACAAATTGGTCACACCGCGCCCTCCGCGATGCGCCCCTGCCGCACCACGCAGCGCACAGGTCTCTGGCCGAACCAGTAGGCCAGCTCGGCCGCATCCTGCAGCGTCCACAGCACGAAGTTGGCCGGCATGCCCACAGCGATGGCGCCGTGCGTGGCCTGCAGCCCCAGCGCGCGCGCGGCATGCGTGGTGATGCCGGCGATGGCCTCGGGCACGGTCAGGCGGAACAACGTGCAGGCCATGTTGGCCATCAGCAGCAGGCTCAGCGCGGGCGAGGTGCCGGGGTTGTGGTCGGTGGAGACGGCCATGGGCACGCCGGCCGCGCGCAGCGCCGCGATGGGCGGCAGATGCGTGTCGCGCAGCGTGTAGTAGGCGCCGGGCAGCAGCACGGCGACGGTGCAGCCAGCGGCCATCGCATCCACGCCCTCTTGCGACAGGTGCTCGATGTGGTCGCACGACAGCGCACCGTAGCGCGCAGCCAGCGCGGCGCCGCCCATGTCGCTCAACTGCTCGGCATGCAGCTTGACCGGGATGCCCAGCACCTGCGCGGCCTGGAACACCTGCTCGGTCTCGGCCAGCGAGAAGGCGATGCGCTCGCAGAACACGTCGACCGCATCGACCAGGCCCTCGGCATGCAGCGCGGGCAGCATCTCGCGGCACACGAGGTCGGTGTAGTCCTGGCTGCGGCCGGCGTACTCGGGTGGCAGTGCGTGCGCGCCGAGGAAGGTGGTGCGCACGGTCACGCCATGGGCTTCGCCGAGACGGCGCGCCACACGCAGTTGCTTGCGCTCGTGTTCGAGTGACAGGCCGTAGCCGGACTTGATCTCGATGGCGCAGACGCCTTCGGCGAGCAGGCTCTGCAGGCGCGCCGAGGCGCTGGTGAACAGGTCGTCTTCACTGGCCTCGCGCGTAGCGCGCACGCTGGAGACGATGCCGCCGCCGGCCCTGGCGACCTCTTCGTAGGTGGCGCCGGCCAGTCGCATGGCGAACTCGTTGGCGCGCTGGCCGCCGTAGACCAGGTGGGTGTGGCAGTCGACGAGGCCGGGCGTGACCAGGGCGCCCTGGCCGTCGTGGCGCGTGGTGTGCGCGGGCGCGGCATCGGGCGCGCCGGTCCAGGCGATGCGGCCGTCCACGACGGCGATGGCGCAGGGCTGACCGTCCAGGCTGCGCAGGTTCGTCCACAGGCCGTCGGCGGACGGTGATGCATCGAATGTCATGGGGTCTCCTGATGCCACAGCACAGCGAGCAGCGCGGCATCGGTGTCGTTCGTGGACAGGGTCCACGCCTGTGGGGCATCGGCCCACCACAGGCCCCGGCCACTCGCCAACAGTTGGCCCGACGCCCGCCAGGCACCGCGCCAGGCACCGCGCCAGGCCAGCAGCAGGCCATGCGGTGCGGCGGGCAACGCGGCACCAGCATGCAGCACCTGAAGCTCCGCGCGCAGCCGGCCGCGCCGCGTCATCACGTTGAAGTCGCTGCACGCACCGCCCAGCAGCGTGCAGTCGAGCGCGACGTCGCCACGGAACGCGAAGGGCGCCAGCGGCCGGTCGAGGCGGTGGTCCACGCCCTGCCCCTGCAGCAGCACGCCGTCGCCATCGAGCAGCGTGATCACACGGTCCACGCCCGCAAAGCGCGAGAACGGGCCGCTGGCCGCGATGCTGGCGATGGACACGCGCCAGAGGAATTCGTCGAAGCCCGCGCCGGCCGGCCAGCAGGCGACCTCACGCGTGCTGCCACCGCCGTTCTTCCACGGCGTGGCTGGCAGCGCGGCCACATCGAAACGCTGGACTGTTGCCGTCATCGCACCAGCCCTCCCTGGCTCAGCCGCCGCTCGACATGGCGCAGCACCAGCATCACCGTGCCCGTGAGCGCGAAGTACACGGCGGCGATCGCCAGGTACACCTCCAGCGAACGGTAGGACACGCTGATGATCTTCTGCCCCTCGTGCATCACGTCGTGGATGGTCAACAGCGAGACCAGCGCCGAGTTCTTGATCAGCGCGATGAACTCATTGCCCAGCGGCGGAATCATGCGCACCACGGCTTGCGGCAGGATGATGTGGCGCATGGCGGTGGGCGCCGTCATGCCCAGCGACTGCGCGGCCATCGTCTGCCCCTGCGCGACGGACTGGATCGCACCGCGCACGATCTCCGACACATAGGCGCCCGAGTACACGCCCAGGCCCAGCACGCCGCACACGAAGGCCGGCAGCAGCAGCCCGAAATGCGGCAGGCCGAAGAACAGGATGAAGAGCTGCACCAGCAGCGGCGTGCCGCGGATCACGGTCACGTAGGCGGTGCACGCGCTGTAGAGCCAGCGCCGTCGCGGATCGAGCCGGCCGATGCCGACCAGGAGGCCCAGCACGCATCCCAGCAGCAGTGCGCACACGGTGATCTCGACCGTGACCAACGTGCCCTGCACGAGCTGCTGCCAGCCGCTCCAGACCGGGGAGAAGTCCAGTTCCATGTCAGTTGCTCGTCATCCAGCTCGCGCCGCTTACGACCAGCAGCGGCAGGCACGCCACGAGACCGAAGGCCGCGGAGCAGGCCATGCCAGCGACATCCGCGGGGCTGGCTTTGCCAGACCGCTGGATGTGCCCCCCTTCGCGCAGCAGAAGGGGGGAGGCGCGAAGCGGCTTGGGGGGATGTCTCATTGCGCCGGGAACCACTTTTTGACGATGGCGTCGTAGCCGCCGTTCGTCTTCAGTTGAGCCAATGCATCGTTCACAGCTTTGGTGAGTTCGGGCGAATCCTTGCGCGTGGCCATGCCGTACTCCTCGGTGGTCAGTTGCTCGGGCAGCACCTTCAGGCCCGGCCGCGTGCGCACGTACTGGTAGGCGGCGGGCTTGCCGGTGACGGCGGCGTCGCTGCGGCCCACGTCGACGAGGTTGAACATCTCCTGGTTCTTCTCGACCTCGACCAGTTGCGCCTTGGGGTGTGCTTCCTTGAGGTAGCCCACGGACTTGGTGCCCACCTGCACGCTGACCTTCTTGCCGGCCAGGTCGGCGGGCGACTTGATGCTGCTGTTGTCGGCCTTGACCATGGCGACCAAGCCACCCGCGTAGTAGGGCACGGTGAAGTCGACGACCTTCTTGCGCTCGTCGGTGATGTAGATGGCCGACACGGCCATGTCCACGCGCTTGGAAACCAGCGCCGGGATCAGGCCCTTGAAGTCGATGTCCACCCACTCGATCTTGCGGCCCATCTGCTTGCCGATGGCTTCCACGAGTTCGGTGTCGAAGCCCGTGCGCTGGTTGTTCTCGAAGAACTCCATGGGCGGGAAGGTGGCGTCGGTGGCGACCTTGAGCACGGCCTGGGCGTGGGCGCCGACGGCGGCAGACAGCAGGGCCACGGCGATGAGGTGACGGCGAAGAAGCATGGGGGTGTTCCGTTGAGAAGTGAGGAGGCGTGGTCTAGCAGGATCGGGGCCGGGCTCCTACCCGACCAGCCGCGGGAACAGCGCATGGTCCATGGGCGCTCCGGCCGGTAACGCATCGGCCAGGCCCGGAAAGTCGGGCGAAGTCTTCCAGCGCCGCGGCGCATGGCGGATGTCGTCGCCCAGGAAGCGCACCGAGAACACGCGGCGGCGCTGCGTGCCCTGCACGCCCGCGGCAGCGTGCAAGGTGAGCATGTGGAAGCACACGAAGTCACCGGCTGCGATGTCCCAGCCCAGGATGTCGAACTTGTCGCGCGCACCCTCGATGTCGGGCAGGTCCGCGAGGCTGCCCTCAGGGAACCACTTGGCCTGGTGGTCCATGAAGGTGCGCGGCATGAGCCAGGGCCCCCGGTGCGAGCCGGCCACGAACTCCAGGGTGGACGCGCGTGGCACGGGGTCGACCGGGATCCACATGCTCACGTTCTGCAGGCCGTCGATGTTGTAGTAGGGCTGGTCCTGGTGCCAGGGTGTCTTCTGCCGCGTGCCGGGCTCCTTGACCAGCAGGTGGTCGTGGTACAGGCGCACGGTCTGCGCACCCATGAGGCGTTGCGCGAGCAGGGCCAGCGGCGTCTCGTGGATGAAGCGGCGGTAGGCGTCGATGTGCTGCCAGTTGCAGAAGTCTTCGAAGAAGCGGCCCGGGTCGTCGGGCCGGCTTGCGACCTTGCCGCGCGGGCTCGGCGCGGCCAGGTTTTGCTCGATGCCGTCAGCCAGCAGCGCGAGTTCTTCGGGCGTCAGCAACTGGCGGATCACGCAGGCGCCGTCGCGCTGGAACTGCGCGATGGTGGCCGCGTCCACGCGCTCGTTCACACGCGCGCGCAGCGTGGGGGTGTCGGGCAGCGCGGCCATGGCCTTACTTCACCATGGGCAGCTTGAGGCCGAACTTCCTGGCCGTGGCCACGGCCAACTCGTAGCCCGCGTCGGCATGGCGCATCACCCCCGAGCCGCAGTCGTTGATGAGCACGCGCGCCAGGCGCTTGTCTGCTGCCTCCGTGCCGTCGCACACGATCACCATGCCGGCATGCTGCGAGTAGCCCATGCCCACGCCGCCGCCGTGGTGCAGGCTGACCCAGGTGGCGCCACCCGCGGTGTTGAGCAGCGCGTTGAGCAGCGGCCAGTCGCTCACGGCGTCCGTGCCGTCGCGCATGCCTTCGGTCTCACGGTTGGGGCTGGCGACCGAGCCCGTGTCCAGGTGGTCGCGCCCGATCACGATCGGGGCCTTGAGCTCGCCGGTGCGCACCATCTCGTTGAAAGCCAGGCCCGCCAGGTGCCGTTCGCCCAGGCCCAGCCAGCAGATACGCGCGGGCAGGCCCTGGAACGCGATGCGCTCGCGCGCCATGTCCAGCCAGCGGTGCGTGTGGTGGTTGTCGGGGAACAGCTCCTTGATCTTGGCGTCGGTCTTGTAGATGTCTTCCGGATCGCCCGAGAGTGCGACCCAGCGGAACGGGCCCTTGCCCTCGCAGAACAGCGGGCGGATGTAGGCCGGCACGAAACCGGGGAAGTCGAAGGCATTGGCCACGCCCTCGTCCTTGGCGACCTGGCGGATGTTGTTCCCGTAGTCCACCGTGGGCACGCCCATGCCCTGGAAGTCCAGCATGGCCTGCACGTGCATGGCGCAGCCCTTGGCGGCAGCGGCCTTGAGCGTGGCGTGCTGGGCCGGGTCCTTCATGGCGGCCTGCCATTGCGACACCGTCCAGCCGGCGGGCAGGTAGCCGTGGATCAGGTCGTGGGCCGAGGTCTGGTCGGTCACGAGGTCGGGCCGGATGCCGCCGGCTTTCGCGCGGCGCACCAGCTCGGGCAGGATCTCGGCCGCGTTGCCGAGCAGGCCGATGGAGATGGCCTCGCCCGCCGACGTGTGTTGCTGGATCAGCGCGAGCGCGTCGTCGATGTCCCTGGCCTGCTTGTCCAGGTAGCGCGTGCGCAGGCGGAAGTCGATGCTGCTCTGCTGGCATTCGATGGCCAGCACGCAGGCGCCGGCCAGCACGCCGGCCAGCGGCTGCGCGCCACCCATGCCGCCCAGGCCGGCGGTGAGGATCCACTTGCCGGTGAGACTGTTGTTGTAGTGCTGGCGGCCGGCTTCGACGAAGGTCTCGAAGGTGCCTTGCACGATGCCCTGGGCGCCGATGTAGATCCAGCTGCCAGCGGTCATCTGGCCGTACATGAATAGGCCCTTGCGGTCCAGCTCGTTGAAGTGCTCCCAGTTGGCCCACTGCGGCACCAGGTTGGAATTGGCCAGCAGCACGCGCGGCGCATCGGCATGCGTCTTGAACACGCCGACGGGCTTGCCGGACTGCACCAGCAAGGTCTCGTCCTCGTCCAGGTCTTTCAACGACGCCAGGATCTGGTCGAAACATTCCCAGTTGCGCGCCGCGCGGCCGATGCCGCCGTAGACCACCAGGTCTTCGGGCCGCTCGGCCACGTCGGGGTGCAGGTTGTTCTGGATCATGCGGAACGGCGCTTCGGTGAGCCAGCTCTTGCAGGTGAGCGTGCTGCCCGTGGGCGCGGCGATCTTGCGGCTGGGGTCGTGGCGGGTGCCGACATTGGCGGGCGAGGCGACGAACTTCTCGGGTGCGTTCATGGGGTTCTCCTTGTCGGTGTTCAGGCGTGGCTGGGCAGGATGGCGGTGACGGCGGTTGGCCAGGCGCGGCCTTGGGCGCCCAGGCCCCACAGCCGCATGGATTCCACATCGGGCGCGAGGTAGCGGTCCTGCTCGATGAAGGCCACGTGTTCGCGGATCGCGTTGAACTCGGCCTCCATCAGCGGGCTCGACTTGAGTTCATGCTTGAGCTCGATGCCCTGGCAGGCGGCCATGGCCTCGATGCCCACGACCACGGCCGTGTTGTCCACCATGTCGCCGAGCCGGCGCGCGGCGAAGGTGGCCATGGACACATGGTCTTCCTGGTTGGCGGAGGTGGGCAGGCTGTCCACACTGGCCGGGTGGGCGAGCGACTTGTTTTCGGACGCCAACGCCGCGGCCGTGACCTGGGCAATCATGAAGCCGGAGTTCACGCCGCCATCGCGCACCAGGAACGGCGGCAGGTTGGACAGGCCCGAGTCCAGCAGCAGCGCCATGCGGCGTTCGGAGATCGCGCCGATCTCGGCGACGGCCAGCGCAATGATGTCGGCCGCGAAGGCGACCGGCTCGGCGTGGAAGTTGCCGCCCGAGATGACCTCGCCCGTGTCGGTGAAGACCAGCGGATTGTCGGACGCGGCATTGGCCTCGATGACGAGCACGCGCGAGGCGTGGGCCAGGTTGTCGAGGCACGCGCCCATGACCTGGGGGATGCAGCGGATCGAATACGGGTCCTGCACGCGGCCGCAGTGGGCGTGGCCGGGGATGATCTCGCTGCCCTCCAGCAAGGCACGCACGGCGCCCGCCACGGCCATCTGCCCGGGCTGGCCGCGTGCGGCGTGGATGCGCGCATCGAAGGGCTTGATCGAGCCCTGGATGGCTTCTAGCGACAGCGCGCCGGCCATGAGCCCGCCCGCGAACACGTTCTCGGCGCCGAACAGGCCGGCCAGCGCCAGCGCGGTGGACACCTGCGTGCCGTTCAGCAGCGCCAGGCCTTCCTTAGGGCCGAGCACGAAGGGTTGCAGGCCGATGCTGCGCATGGCTTCGGCGCCTGGCACCGTGCGGCCGTCTGCCAGCGTGGCCTCGCCCTCCCCGATCAGCACGCAGGCCAGGTGCGCCAGCGGTGCCAGGTCGCCCGAGGCGCCCACCGAACCCTTGGCCGGGATGCGCGGCACGACGCCGGCATTGAACAGCGCCAACAGCGCGTCCACGATTTCGGGCCGGATGCCCGAGTGGCCGCGCGCCAGGCTCACGGCCTTGGTCGCCAGCACCAGCCGCACGACGCCGGCCGCCAGCGGCGCGCCCGTGCCGACCGCGTGCGACAGCACCAGGTTGCGCTGCAGCTCGGCCAGCCGGCCGGGCGGGATCACGGTCTGCGCCAGCTTGCCGAAGCCGGTGTTGATGCCGTAGACCACGTCCCCGCTGTCCAGAATGTGTTGCACCGTGGCTTGGGCGGCCAGCAGGCCGGTGCGGGCGGCATCGTCCAAGGTCAGTCGCACACCGCCCTGGTGGATGTGGCGCAGCTGCGCCAGCCCGACGTGGCCGGGCGAGAGAGTGATGGATTCGAAATCAGCGGTCATCGCATTTCCTGTCTATACAAGTACGGGCGCAAAAAACTCAGCCCAGGCCCTGGTTGCCGTCGTTGCGCAAACGGCTGCCCAGGCGGTAGCGCGACGCGGGATGCAGGCAGCGCACCAGCGTGATCGTCTGGCCCCGCGTCCAGGTGCGGCGCGTGAGCAGCAGGCAGGGCTCGGCCGGGTCCATGGCCAGGCGCTCGGCCTGCTCGGCCGTCGGCAGCACGGCATCGACCAGGTGCTCGATCTGGTCGAACGGCACGTTGCGCACCAGGTATTCGCTGGGCGGCACGCTGGAGAAGTCCTGCTCCAGAAAGGCCGGCACCAGGCGCGGGTTCACGTAGCGGTCTTCCAGCTGCACGGGCACGCCGTCTTCCAGGTGCAGGCACACGCAGTGCACGAGCGACTCGCCCATGCGCACGTCCATCCACACAGCCACGTCGGGCGAGGCCGCCACGCGCTCGGACGCGATGAGCTGGAAGCCGTAGTCGTGGCCGCGGCCGCGGATCTCGCTGGCGATGTTGGCGATCTGCAGCAGCGTGGACTGCGGCTTGTCTTCGGCGACGAAGCTGCCCACGCCGGCCACGCGCACCACGCGGCCCTGGTCCATCAACTCGCGCAGCGCACGGTTGGCCGTCATGCGCGAAATGCCGAACTGGGCGACGAGCTCGTGCTCGGACGGCAGGCGGTGGCCGGCCGGCCATTCGCCGCTCTGGATGCGGCGCGTGATGTGTTCCTTGACCTGCTCGTACAGCGCCATGGCCGGGCCTGGACTGGCTCCCTCGCCCCTCTGGGGAGAGGGTTGGGGTGAGGGGCCGGCGGCGCTGCGGGCGCGACCGTTGCGCGTGCCCTCCACCCCATCCTCATCCAGCGGGAGAGGGGAAGCAGAACGGCGGGGGCTGCGCAGCGTCATCTCAATGCTCCGCAGCCGCCATCGACTCGGCGCGGATCTCCTCGGTCAGCAGCGCCTTGAGTTCCATGAACGCGGGCGTGGTCTTGATCGTGTAGTGCCGCGGGTGCGGCAGGTCCACGGCGATCTCGGTCTTGATGCGGCCCGGCCGCGCGCTGAACACGGCCACGCGGCTGGCCATGAAGATGGCTTCGTCGATGTCGTGCGTGACGAACAGCACGGTCTTCTGCTCGGCCTCCCAGATGCCCAGCAGCAGCTCCTGCATGAGCACGCGGGTCTGGTTGTCGAGCGCGCCGAAGGGCTCGTCCATGAGCAGGATCTTGGGGTCGTTGGCCAGCGCGCGCGCGATCGCCGTGCGCTGCTGCATGCCGCCCGAGAGCTGCTTCGGGAAATGCTGCTCGAAGCCGCGCAGCCCCACCTTGGCGATGAAGTAATCGGCGCGCTCTTTCTGCTGCGCCTCGGGCAGGCCGCGCTCGCGCAGGCCGAAGCGGATGTTCTGCTCGATGTTGAGCCAGGGGAACAGCGTGTAGCTCTGGAACACCATGCCGCGGTCTGCGCCGGGGCCGTCCACGCCCTGCCCGTCCAGCAGCACCTGGCCCGTGCTCGGGAAGTCCAGGCCGGCCACGATGCGCAGCAGTGTGGATTTGCCACAGCCCGAGGGGCCGAGGATGGTCACGAAGTCGTTCTTGCGCACTTCGAAATCCACCGGCTGCAGCGCCTGGGTGGATTGGCCACCAGGGCTGGTGAAGGTGCGCGAGACACCGCGGATGGAAAGTTGATTGCTCACAGCGATGCCCATCCAAAGAGGCGCTTGTTGATCGCCTTGAACACGAAGTCCGACACCAGCCCGATCAGGCCGATGACGATGATGCCGAAGATGATCTGCCCGGTGTTCAGCAGCGCCTGGCTGTCGGTGATCATGTGGCCGATGCCCGAGGACGAGCCGATCAGCTCGGCCACGATCACATAGGTCCAGGCCCAGCCCAGCACCAGGCGCAGCGTCTCTGCGATGCCCGGCGCGGCGCCCGGGATCAGCACGCGGCGCACGATGCCGCGGCTGTCGGCGCCCAGCGTGTAGGCGGCCTCCACCAGGTCCTTGCGCGCACCGCCCACGGTCACGGCCACCATCAGGATGATCTGGAACACCGAGCCGATGAAGATCACCAGCAGCTTCTGCGTCTCGCCGATGCCGGCCCACAGGATCAGCAGCGGGATGAAGGCCGACGCCGGCAGATAGCGGCAGAACGAGACGAAGGGCTCGAGGAAGGCCTCGACGGGCTTGTATGCACCCATCGCGATGCCTAGCGGCACGGCGATCACGGCCGCCAGGATGAAGCCGCCCAGCACGCGCCACACCGTCATGCCGATGTCGTGGATGAAGTTGTATTCGGTGAACAGCAGCCAGGCTTCCTTCACCATGGTGATGGGGCTGGCCAGGAAGGTCGGCGAGACGAAGCCGCCGAGCGTGAAGAA
The DNA here is from genome assembly GCF_001422405.1 of Pseudorhodoferax sp. Leaf267. Taxonomy (GTDB): domain Bacteria; phylum Pseudomonadota; class Gammaproteobacteria; order Burkholderiales; family Burkholderiaceae_C; genus Pseudorhodoferax. The sequence goes on along the minus strand of NZ_LMMV01000012.1, from coordinate 640,156 downwards.
CGCCCAGACGGCCACGAACAGCACGAAGAAGGCCAGGCCCAGCACCCAGCGGGCGGTCGGGCCGACAGGCTCCAGCGGCGCCATGCCGCGGCGCCGGCGCACGGGCGCTGGCGGCGCAGACATGGCGGGCGCGGCCGGCGCCACGACGTGGGAGGTGTTGCTGGCCATGGCGCTTTACTTGATGAAGCTGGCGTCGTACATCGCGGCCCAGTTGTCGGGCTGCTTGCGGATCACGCCAGCGTCCTGCAGGATGACTGCGGCTTCCTTCATGAAAGTCTCCAGCTCACCGGCGAAGAACTTCTGGTTGGCCGCCTTGTCCTGCCAGCGCAGGAAGCTGGCGGACTTGGCGAAGGCCTCGCCGGTCTGCTTGACCGCGCCGCCCATGATCTCGTTGGACTTGGCAGTGTCGGACTTGATCATCTCCAGCGCCTGGAAGTACGAGTCCACCAGCGCCTTGGCCGCGGCCGGGTTGGCCTTGAGCCAGTCGGGCGCGCAGCCCAGCGTGTCCTGGATGTGCGGGAAGTCCAGCGTGGTCGCCAGGATCTTGCCGGCGGCCGGGTTGTCGCGCACGGTGGACAGGTAGGGCTCGTAGGTCACGGCCGCGTCGTTCTGGCCGGTCACGAACGACTGTGCGGCCGGCTGCGGCGCCAGCGTGACGGTCTTCACGTCCTTCACGCTCATGCCGTTCTTGCTGAGCAGCCAGGCCAGCGTGAAGTACGGGGCCGTGCCGGGTGCGTCCACCGCCACGGTCTTGCCCTTGAGGTCGGCGAAGGACTTGATGTCGCCGCGCACGGCGATGCCGTCGGCGCCGTAGGACTTGTCGAGCTGCACGATCTGTGTGATGGGCACGCCGTTGGTGTTCCAGGACACATGCGTCTCCACCGTCGTGGCGGCGCACTGGATGGACTTGGAGGCCAGCGCCAGGTGGCGGTCCTTCTGCGGGATCATCTTGATCTCCACGTCCAGGCCGTTCTTCTTGAAGATGCCGGCGCGGTCGGCCAGCGTGAGCGGCGCAAAGCCGGTCCAGCCGGACATGCCGATCACCACCTTGGTCTGGGCCGCCGCGCCCTGGGCGAAGCCGGCCAGGCATGCGCTGGCGGCCAACAGGGTTGCGAGCTTGGAGAAAACAGTCTTGGCCATCCGGCACTCCTGGGGTTGGGTTTGAACGCTTGGGTTTCGCCGACGGCAACCCAGGGACGGGTCGCACGCCGCGCAGTCTCATTCGCTTGAGCAGACCTGTATATACAGACTAACCCCATCGGTGCACCAAATGGAGTCAAAGAATGAGTCTGCTTGGTGCGCGAATTGGGGCGAGGGTCTGGTTCGCTGCGAATGCAGCAAGCTCAGCAGGAACCGCGCCAGCCCTCACGCACGTCGAACCAGTTCGCCAACTTCAGCCCGTCGATGCCGCGAAAGTCGCGCGTGTTGCGGGTCACCAGGGTCAGCCCTTGCGCCAGGGCCGTCGCAGCGATCTGCGCATCAGGTTCTGCAAGCGGCCGACCGCGTGCCTGTTGCGCGGCCCGCAGTTCGGCATGGCGCCGGGCGGCAGCCTCGTCATACGCCAATTTGGGTAACGCGCCGGGCACGGCGTGGACGAAGCGGGTGAGTGCGTCCTTGCGCTGCCCGTCGGGCAGCCGCAGCACACCAAATAGCAATTCGTGCCAGACGATCATCGGCAACGCCGACGCGTCGGCGTGCGCCGCGAAGGCATCCAGCACGTTCATAGAGGGATCCGGGCGCGCCAGTTCCGACACGATGTTGGTGTCCAGTAACCAGCGCGGTATGGGGCGCGTGGCCATGGTCAGCGCCTGGCACGCCTGGTCGCGGGGGATTGCGTCCAATCGACTGCGCGCGTCGGCTGACGATCACGCACATCGGCCCAGGGATCGGACATGTCGCCCTGCTCGGCCAGCACACCGGCATGCTCGGTGCGCCAGTCCCGCAGCCGCGCCGCAGCGCCGTCGCCAGCGGCCACCAGCCGCTGGTACTGGGCCACCGACATCAGCACGGCCGCGGCCTGGCCGCGGCGCGAGATCAACACCGGTTCACCACCTTGATCCAAGCTGCTGAGGGCTTCGGCCAGATGGGCACGTGCTTCGCTGAAGGGGATCGTGTGCATGGTCGGCTCCTGAACTCAAAAACGTACAAGTCGATTGTACAAATCCAGGCCCGCTCCCGCCAAGGTGATGCCCCCTGAGCCAGCAGAGCGCAGATGCTCAATCCTGGCTACGATCCAGCGCGAAGCTGGCCATCTGCGCCTCGATGCGCGCCAGCTCGGCGTCATCCAGCGCCACCAACGGTGGCCGCACGCGGCGCCAGCCGGCGTCCCCGTCCAGGATGGCCATGATGGCCTTGAACGCAGCCGTCATGCCATAGCCCCCCAGGATGTCCAGGAAGGCGCGCACGCGTTGCAGGTCGCGCTGCGCCGCCTCCTCGCCCTGGGCCAGCGCCAGGCGGCCGACCAGGTGCGGCATCACGTTGGCGATGCCGCTCACCGCGCCCAGGCTGCCGCGCGCGCCCATGGTGGGCAGGTCGGGTTCGTTGCCGACCCACACCTGCATGCCGGGCATGAAGGCCTCGGCGTAGGCCACCGAGTCGGTGCGTGTGCAGCCGCTGTCTTTCAGGCCGACGATGGTGTCGGGGTACAGCAGGCGCAGCGTGGCGATGACCTGGTGCGACAGGCGCACGCCCGAGACCTGGGGGATGTGGTAGAGCACCACGCGCAGGCGCGCATCGGCCACGCCGTCGATCACATAGCGATAGGAGTCGATCACGCCCTGGTCGGGCACGCCCTTCAAGAAGAACGGCGGCAGGATCAGGCAGCGCGTGACGCCCACCGAAAGCGCGTGGCGCGTGAGTTCCAGCGTGTCCGGCAATGCCGCGCAACTGGTCGAGACCAGGATGCGCTCGGCGGGCACACCACCGGCGATCAGGCCTTCGAGCGCGGCGCGGCGCTCGGCCACCGTGAACGACGGGCCCTCGCCCGTGGTGCCGAAGGGCGTGACGCCGGTGCAGCCGCCGTCGATCAGCGCCTTGGAATGCTTGGCGAACTTGGCAATGTCGATGCCGAGGTCGGCGTTCAAGGGTGTCAGCAGTGCGGGCCAGATGCCGGCATGGGGAACAGTGGTCGTCATGGCAATGTCCTTGGGGTGAACTGTTGTTGGGGTAGTGGTCTACAGCTCCGAAAGCCGGGAAGCAGGCCGTGCCAGGACACCCGCGGAACTGGCTCTGCCAGGCCGCTGGGTGTGCCCCCTGGGGGGTATGGGATGTCTACACGCAGTGAGACATCCAAACGGGGGAGAGTCATGTGCTTGCGCCGTACTGCTCGTCCAGCTGCTGGTGGTGCGGCAGGCCCACGGTGTCGGCAAAGGCGGCGTACGACAGGCCGGGCTGCGCCAGCGCTGCGGGCGTGCCGCCGGCATGCAGGGCGGCCAGGGCTTCCTGCACGGCGCGCGCGGCACTGAAGAGCGCCGTGACGGCGTAGAACACGATGGAAAACCCCAGGGCCTGCAGCTCGGGCGCCGTCAGGGCCACGGCCGGCGTGCCGTCCACGATGGAGACGACCTTGGGGCCGGCCACGCGGCGCGCCACGGCCTCCACCTCGGCCACGGTCTTGATGCCGTCGACGAAGACCAGGTCCACGCCCGCGTCCTGGTAGCGCTGGGCGCGCGACACGGCCTCGTCGATGCCGGCGGCCGGCAGCGCGTCGGTGCGGCCGATCAAGAGCAGCGCATCCTCACCACGCGACTGCACGGCACAGCGCAGGCGGCGCGCGTTCTCGGCCGCGTCGATCAGGCGGATGCCGGACATCTGGCCGCAGCGCTTGGGTGCCACCTGGTCTTCCAGGTGGATGGCCGCGACACCGGCCTGCACGTATTCGCGCACCGTGCGCTCGATGTTGGACGGGCCGCCGTAGCCGGTATCGGCGTCTGCGATCACGGGGATACCGACGGCGCGCACCATGTCGCGTGCGTGCGTGGTCATCTCGGTCTGCGTCAACAGGCCGATGTCGGGCTGGCCCAGCCGCGTGGCGGTGGCGCCGAAGCCCGTCATGTAGACCGCGGCAAAGCCCGCGCGCTCGACCAGGCGGGCGCTCAGGCCGTCGTATGCGCCGGGCGCCTGGACGATGGTGCCCGCCGAGAGCAGTCGTTTCAGGGAGATTGCAGGATGTGTCATCGGTTCAGCTCATCATCAGGCCGCCATCGACGTTGATGGCCTGGCCGGTCATGTAGTCGGATTCCGGCGCCGCGAGAAAGGTCGCGACATCGGCCACGTCCTCGGGCCGCTGCGGCCGGCCCAGAGGGATGCCGGCGATGCGCTGTTGCCACACCTGGCCTTCGCCCAGGCCTTGCAGCGCGCCCCAGTCGCGGTCCATGCCGCGCCACATCTCGCTTTCCACCAGGCCCGGGCAGATCGCATTGACGGTGAGCTGCGGCGCCAGTGCGACGGCGGCCGACTGCGTGAGGCTCAGCACCGCGGCCTTGCTCGCGCGGTAGTGCGGGATCACGGCGGCAATGGGCCCCGCGCCAGGGCGCCCGGCGATGGACGCCATGGTGATGATCTTGCCGCGCGGCCGCCCCTCGGCCTGCGGCGCCTGCTGCAGCATCTGGCGTGCGGCGGCCTGCAGGCTCAGGAAGCAGCCCTTCACGTTGACCCCCAGCATGCGGTCCCAGTCGGTTCCATCCAGTTCGAGGAAGGGCTTGAGCTGCATGATGCCGGCGTTGCAGACCATCACATCGAGCCGGCCATGCGCGGCGACGATGCGGTCGACCAGGTGGTGGCACTGGGCGGCGTCGGTCACGTCCGCCGGCACGCCCAGGGCGCCGATGTCCTCGGCCGCGTTCTGGCAGCGTGCGGCATCGATGTCCGAGACCACCACGCGCCCGCCACGCGCGGCGAACCTGCGCGCCACGGCCAAGCCGATGCCCTGGCCCGAGCCGGTGACGGCCACGACCAAGGGTGCAGTCATGCGACGGGCTTCTTGCGGACCAGCGGCTGGTCCTGCACATAGGTGCGGTTCCACACCGGCGAGATCACCAGCTCGTTGACGCACACATGCGCGGGCGCCTCGGCGATGAAGCGGATGGTGCGGCCCAGGTCGGCCTCCTGCAGCATGCGGGCCTTGTCGGCTTCGGTCGGCTGCACCGGCCGCTTCTTGAGGATGGGCGTGGCCACCTCGCCCGGGCACAACGACGTGGCGCGCAGGCCGTTCACGCACTCCTCGATGTTGAAGGAATGCGTGAGCGCCATCATCGCGGCCTTGCTGGCCGTGTAGGCCGGGCCCGTCATGTACTCGTAATGGAAGCCCGCGAACGAGGCCACGTTGATCACCGTGCCCTGCCCGCGCGCGCGCATGCCTTTCACCACCGCCAGCGTGCAGTAGGTCGCACCGTTCAGGTTGATGCCCACCACATCGGCGAAGGTCTCGGCGTCGGTGTCGCACCAATAGCGCTTGGGGTAGTTGAGCCCGGCGCTGTTGACGAGGATGTCGACGCGGCCCAGCTCGGCCTGGATCGCATTCGCCACGGCGTTGACGGCCTTGGCATCGGCCACGTCCAGCGGCCTGGCCGTGATGCTGCCCGCTGGCGCGCCGCGCGATGTGGCCTCGGCGATGGCTGCGTCGAGCTTGGCCGCGTCGCGGCCCGAGATCACGACCCGTGCGCCGGCCTTGGCCAGGTCCACCGCACCGGCCAGGCCGATGCCGCTGCCGCCGCCCGTGACCCAGGCGACCTGCTCTTCAAGCAAACCGCTCATTGCCCGCGGATCCGCTTGAGTTCCTCGCTGACCAGCGCGATCGGCTCCTCGCCGATGGCCTTGGCGTGGCGCTCGTAGATCACCTTGGTCTTCTCGCGGATGCGCGCCGTCTCGGCCGGGCTGATCTCGTTGACGGCCATGCCCTTGCTGCGCAGGTTGTCCACGCTCTTGGCTTCCATCGCACGGTTGGCCTTGCGCTGCTCTGCACGGCCGACCACGGCGCAGTCCTTCAGCACGCCCTGCTCCTGCGGCGACAGGCCGTCCCAGATCTTCTTGGAGAACAACACCAGCGTGGGGCTGTAGGCGTGCTTGCTCAAGGTCAGGTACTTCTGCACCTCATAGAACTTCATGTTCTCGATGTTGGTGAACGGGTTCTCCTGGCCATCGACGGTCCTGGTCTCCAGCGCCGAGTAGACCTCGGTGAAGGCCATGGGCACGGCGTTGCTGCCCAGGGTCTTGAACGTGTCCAGGTAGACGTTGTTCTGCATGACGCGCATCTTCACGCCGTCGAAATCCTCGAACTTCGTGATCGGGCGCTTGGAGTTGGTGGTGTGGCGAAAGCCGTTTTCCCACCAGGCCAGGTTGACCAGGCCCACGGCCGGCATCTTGGCCGAGAACCAGTCGCCCACCTTGCCGTCCAGCAGCTGGTCGGCCTCGGTGGCGGTGTTGAACAGGAACGGCAGGTCGAACACGCCCAGCGCCGGCACGATGGAGACCACCGGCGCGGTGGAGGTCAGCACCATGTCGATGGAGCCGGTGCGCACGCTCTGCGTGCTGGTCAGGTCGCTGCCCAGCGAGCCGTCCCAGAAGGCCTGGATCTTCATCTTGCCGCCGGACTTCTCCAGCGTGCAGGCGCCCATGGCGGCCAGGCCGTTGCCCATGGGGTGTTCCTTGCTGACGCCGTTGGAGACGCGGAAGTTGCGGCTCTGGAACTGGGCGTTGGCGCTGCCTGCGGCGAAGGCCAGCGTGGCGGCGGCCACCGCCGTCACGGCAGCGCGGGAAGTCTTGTGCATGGTCATGTCTCCAGGGGAAAAGGGGAAATGGGTCAGCTCAGCCACTTGAGCGGCACGAGCACGAGGTCGGGGAACAGCACGAGCAGGAACAGCACCGCCAGCTCGGCCCACAGGAAGGGCCACAGGCCCTGCATGAGGTCTTTCATCGAGATCCTGGCCACGCCGCACATCACGTTGAGCACGATGCCCACCGGTGGCGTGATGAGGCCGATGGCGTTGTTCATGATGAACAGCACACCGAAGTACACCGGGTCGATGCCGGCCTCCTTGATCACGGGCATCAGCACCGGCGTGAGGATCATCAGCGTGGGCGCGAAGTCCAGCGCCGTGCCGACGACGACCACCAGCGCCATGATCACGAACATCAGCACGATCTTGTTGAACATGAAGGGCTGCAACATGGCCGAGACCTGCTGCGGCACCTCCGACGTGGTGATGAGCCAGGCCGAGACCAGCGCGGCGGCGATCAGGAACACCACCACGGCCGTGCTCTTGGCCGCCGACACCAGCAGCGGGTAGAGCCCGCGCAGCGGCAGTTCGCGGTAGACGAAGGTGCCCAGCACGAAGGCGTAGATGCAGGCCACCACGCCGGCCTCGGTGGGCGTGAACACGCCGAACTTCAGGCCGCCGATGATGCCCAGCGGCATCAGCAGTGCCCAGATGCCGTCGAACGCGGCCCGGCCGCGCGCCGCCATGCTCTGGCGCGGCAGCACGGACACCTGGTCGCGCCGCGCCACCCACTGCCAGGTCAGCAGCAGGGCCAGGCCCATCATCAGGCCCGGGAAGATGCCGGCCAGGAACAGCTTGCCGATGGACACGTTGGCGATCACGCCGAACACGATGAGGCCGATGGACGGCGGGATCACGGGCGCGATCACGCCGCCGGCGGCGATCAGCCCGGCCGCGCGCGGCACGTTGTAACCGGCCTTGCGCATCATCGGGATCAGCAGGGCGCCGATGGCCGCCGCATCGGCCGCGGCGCTTCCCGAGATTGCGGCCATCAGCACCGAGGCGAAGATTGCCACCACGCCCAGGCCGCCGCGGATGTGGCCGACCCAGGCCAACGCGAAATTCACGATGCGCTTGGAGATGCCACCGGCGTTCATGAGCTCGCCGGCCAGCATGAAGAAAGGGATCGCCAGCAGCGGGAAGCTGTCGGCACCTTCCACCAGCTTTTGCGACAGGATGGTGGTGTCGATCTGGCCCTGGGCCACCATCAGTGCAGCGCCGCAGACCAGCAGCGCGAACGCGATCGGCAGGCCCAGCATCATGGCGCCGAGCAGCGAGAAGGTGAAGACGGCAATCGTCATGGGCGGGCCTCCACCGGGGTGGTGGGATGCAGGTTCTCTTCGCTCTCGCTGATGGCCACCAGCTCGTCGTCGGCGATCTCGTTGCGCGCGATGCGCCACAGCGTTCGCAATGCCATCGCACCGATGGCAATGGCGGTGAGGTAGGCCACGCCAAACACCCAGATCATCGACATGCCCGTCACCGGCGCGGCCGTGGTCGCGTTGATCTCGTGCTGCACCCAGGTGCCGCGGAACATCATCACGCAACACAGCAGGGTCAGGCCCTGGCACAGCGCCAGGCAGACCAGCTTGCCGCGGCGCGAAAGCTTGGTGACGAAGTTGTCCATGCCCAGGTGCGCGCCTTCGCGCATGGCGACGATGGCGCCGATGAAGGTGAGCCAGATGAAGAAGAAGCGCGACAGTTCCTCCGACACCTGGATGCCGGAATTGAAGGCGTAGCGCAGCAGCACGTTGCTGAACACCATGAGCACCATGCCCAGCAGCAGCATGGCCAGCACGAACTCGATGGCCTTGAAGAGGCGATTCATCAATGCCGCCCGGCCGCCCGAAGGCGTTGATGCGTCCCCTCGGGGGGCAGCGATACACGGAGCGATGAGCGTGGGGGTCTGTGCATTCAGATCACCTTGCCGGGATTGAGCAGGTTCTGTGGATCGAGCGCGGCCTTCAGCGTGCGCATCAGCGCGATCTCTTCGGGGCTGCGCGCGTACGACAGGTAGGGCTTCTTGGCCGTGCCGATGCCGTGTTCGGCCGAGATGCTGCCCTTGAAATCACGCACGGTGCCGTAGATCACCTCGTCCATGCGCTTCTTGGGCTGCTGCTCGATGGACAGGCCTTCGACCCAGGCCACCAGGTGCACGTTGCCGTCGCCGATGTGGCCGTAGTAGACGCTCTGGCAACCCGGGATCTGCGCCAGCAGCGCGGCCTTGCACTGGGCGGCGAAGGCGTCCATGTCGCGCACCGCGAGCGCCACGTCGTACGAGACGTGGGGGCCGAGGGCCTGGAAGAACTCGGAGCAGGCGTCGCGCAGGGCCCAGAACGATTGGGTGTCGGCCACGGACTGGGCCAGCGCCGCATCGGCCAGCCCGCCGCCATCGGCGAACTGCTCCAGCCAGGCCGCGAAGCGCGGACCGTCGACCGCCTCGTCCGTGCCCTGGGCTTCCACCAGAACATAGAAGCCGTGCTGGCCGGCCACGGGCGGGCGCACGCCCACGCGCTGGGTCACGACCTCCCAGTAGTCGGGCCACATGACCTCGAAGGCCGACAGCAGCGGCCCCAGGCCGCGCCGCGCGGCGCCCAGCAGCCGCACCACCGACGGATAGTCCGGCAGCGCGCACAGCGCCGACATGGTGCAGCCCGGCTGCGGGTGCAGGCGCAGCACGATGCGCGTGATGATGCCCAGCGTGCCTTCGCTGCCGATGAACAACTGCTTAAGGTCGTAGCCCGCGTTGTTCTTCATCATCTTGTTCAGGCTGGTCACGATGGTGCCGTCGGGCAGCACCCATTCGAGGCCCAGTACCAGTTCGCGCGCCATGCCATAGCGGATCACGCGGTTGCCGCCGGCGTTGGTCGACAGGTTGCCGCCGATCGCGCAGGAGCCGCGCGAGCCCAGGTCCAGCGCAAAGTACAGGCCGGCCTCGGTGGCGGCGCGCTGGACCACCTCCAGCGGGGTGCCGGCGCGCACCGTCATGGTGGCGCTGTCGGGGTCGATCTCCTCCACGCCCACCAGTCGCTCCAGCGACAGCGCGACCCAGCCGTCCTCGGGCCGCGCGCCGCCGCACAGGCCGGTCAGGCCGCCCTGGGGCACGACGGGCAGGCCCGCCTCGCGGCAGGCGCGCAGCGCGGCCGACACACCGGCCGCGTCCACCGGGCGGACCACGGCCAGCGGGTTCGTGGGCGACTGGGTGCTCCAGTCGTTGCGGTTGCGCTCGGGCACGTGGTTACCGATCAGCACCGCGGCCGCACCGAGCTCGTCACGCAGGGCCGAAAGCACGTCGAGGGCTCCCGCCGTAGGGGTCATGTTCATGGGCCGCAGTATCCTTGTATGTAAGGTACTGAGGCACTAGTACTAATACCAATGGCAGAATACAGCCGGGCACCGTGCGCGCTTGGATCGATCTGCGAGACTCGGGCTGCCCTGCCCTGCCGGGCATATCCACAGGAGACCGCGCCGTGAACGGCACCAGCTTCAAGATCGAGACCCCCCGTTCGCTGGCCACGCAGGTCGCGCAGCGGCTGCGCGATGCCATCGTCGATGGCCAGTTCGCGTTGGGCGAGATGATCCCGGAAGAGCAGCTCGCCAGCTCGTTCGGTGTCAGCCGCACGCCGGTGCGCGAGGCCTTGAACCAGCTGCAGCTGCTGGGCCTGGTGGCCATCAAGCCGCAGCGCGGCAGCTATGTGTTCGAGGCGACCGAGACCGACGTCGAGGCGTTGTGCGAGTTCCGCAGCCTGATCGAGCCGCGTGCGGCCGAGCTCGCCTACCGGCACGCGCGCGACGCTGCGATCGCCGACATCAAGGCGGCCATTGCCGAGATGGCGGCCGCGCGCAAGGGCAAGGACGGCGTGCGCTACAGCCGCGCCGACACGCGCCTGCACGAGGCGTTCGTGGCCCACTGCGGCAACAGCTACCTGCAGGCGGCCTATGCCACGGCCGGCGCCAAGATCGCGGCGCTACGCACCCATTTGTCGGCGCCGGCCGATGTGCTGCGGCCGGCCGGCTACGAGCAGCATCAGCAGATGCTGGCGTACTTCAGCGATGGCGACTTCGCGGCCTTCGACGCCCTGATGCGCGTGCACGTGGCCGGCACGCGCGAGAGCTATGTCGCCAACCTGAAAGCGCGCCGGGCCGCTTGAGCCGCGCGCCGGCGCCCTACTTCGCCGGCGCTTCCTCGGCCTCCTGCAGCAGCCGCCACATCACCTTGCCGCTGCCGCTCTTGGGAAGCGCATGCACGAACTGCACCTGGCGCGGCACCTTGTAGGTGGCCATGTTGTCGCGGCACCACGCGATGATCTCCTCGGGCGTGGTGTGCTGGTGCGTGGGCCGCAGCACCACCACGGCCTTGACGGACTCGCCGCGGTAGGCGTCCTGCGTGCCGATGATGCAGGCCTCCTGGATGGCGGGGTGCTTGTACATCAGCAGCTCCACCTCGGCCGGCCAGACCTTGAAGCCGCTGGCGTTGATCATGCGCTTCAAGCGGTCGGTGATGAAGAAGTAGCCTTCCTCGTCCATGCGGCCCATGTCGCCGGTGCGGAAGAAGCGCTTGCCCTCGAATTCGATGAACGCGGCGGCCGTGGCGTCGGGCCGCTTCCAGTAGCCCTGGAAGACCTGCGGGCCGCAGATGATGATCTCACCCGATTCGCCCACGGGCAGCTCCTGCAGCGTGTCGGGGTCGACCACGCGCGCGTCCACGCCCATGAAGGGCATGCCCAGGCATTGCTGCTTGGCGTGCACGGCCGGGTTGCTGTGCGAGGGCGCGGCCGTCTCCGTCAGGCCGTAACCCTCCTGGTAGGACAGGCCGAACTGCTCCAGCAGCCGCTGCGCCACGGCCTGCGGCATGGCCGCGCCGCCACCGCCGATGTAGTTCAGGCTGGACAGGTCGTACTCGGCGAACTTCGGGCTGGCCATGAGGTCGATGACCATGGTGGGAATGTTGGTCCAGCTCGTCACCTGCCATTTGGAGATCAGGTGGCCGGCCACGTCGCGGTCCCAGCGCGGCATCACCACCAGCGCGGCGCCAGCCATGATGGCGGTGTGCATCATGCTCACGATGCCGGTGATGTGGAACATCGGCACCACGGCCAGCACCACGCTGTCGGCGCTGGCGCTGCCCCACAGCGCGCCGGCCACGGCGTTGTGCATCAGCGTGGCATGCGGATGGATGCAGCCCTTGGGCAGGCCGGTGGTGCCGCTGGTGTAGGGCAGCAGCGCCATGTCCTGCGCACCGACCACATGCGCGGGCGCGGGCGTGCCGCGCGCCAGCACGTCTGTCCACGCATGGACTTCGCCGCCCTCTAGCGCAGGCAGCGCATGGCGCGTGAGCAGCCAGTCGCGCCAGGCCGCGGCCATGGCGGGCGTGTCGGCCGCCGCGACATCGAAGGCGTCGGTGAACTGCGTGACGACCAGGTGCGCCAGCCGCTGGCCGGCCGGCAATGCGTCGCTGGCCTTGGCCATCTCGGGCGCCAGGTCGCCCGTGGTGATGGCCACGCGCGCGTCGGAGTCGCTGATGGCGTGCTTGAGCTCTTCGGCCTTGTTCATGGGATTGACGGGCACCACGACGGCGTTGGCGCGCAGGATCGCGAAATGCGCGATGACCAGCTGCGGCGTGTTCTGCATGTCCAGCACCACGCGGTCGCCGCGCTGCACGCCCAGCGCATGCAGCGCGCCGGCCAGGGCCTCGGCCTGCGCCAGCACGTCGCGGTAGGACAGCACGCGGTCGAAGAACACCAGGGCCGGCTTGTCCGGATAGCGCGCAGCGCTGGTGGCCAGGTTGTGCCACAGCGAGGTGGCCGGCACGGTGATGGCGTGCGGCAGCCGTGCGGGCCAGAACTTGTGATGCGGGCGAGAAGCGGGCATGGGTGCGGTGTCTCCTGTAAAGCGGCGAGCCTAAGTGGGCGGCCCGGTGGGCGCATCGGTGAAGGCCCGCAGTCTGCCGCGGGCCTGCGCGGGCCATGTCCCGCACGCGACCGGCCCGCCCCCGACCAGTGGCGCACCGCGCTGTACCGGCGGGCTTTTTCAGCCGGTCCATCTGGCCTACCATCCCAGAGCGATGCGCTTGCCAGTCACCCCGCCCGCGGCCACCGACACGCGCTACGGCCAGCAGCTGCACGCCGGCTTCAAGCGCCTGCGCTTCGAGCCGGCGCTGGAGCAGGAATTCCGAGCCGCCACCCTGCAGGCGAGCACCTACCCCACCCTGGTTGCGCTGCTGACCGGCACCGTGATCTGGCTCATGTTCTGTGCCATCGACGTTCTGCGGCTGGACTTGCTGCAGCAGTTCCCGGATTGGTCGCCCAGCCTGTGGCAGCTGGTGGTGGCGCGCGTGGTGGTGCTGCTGGCGCTCGCGGTCAGCGCGCTGGTGCTGTGGTCCGGCACGCGCCCCTACCGCCAGTGGACGCTGATCCCGGGCCTGTTCCTGTTGCTGACCATCGCCGGCACCGTGGCCATCTCGGTCTACCGCGAACTCGGCGTGCCGCATGACAGCTTCGTGCTGGCGCTGGTCGTGATGGCCATCTTCCTGCCGCTGGGGCTGGTGTACGCGCAGATGCTGGCGCTCGCGGTGGTCTGTATCGGCCTGGTGGTCCTGCTCGGCACGGTGATGCCGCAGCGGGCCACCGTGCTGCCCGTGCCGGTCGTGCTGCTGGCCACGGCAGCGGTGAGCGCGATGGGCGCCTACATTCGCGAGTACGCCCAGCGCGAGCAGTTCCTGCTGCGGCATGAACTGCAATGGCAGGCCAGTCGCGACGCCTTGACGGGGCTGTTCAACCGGCGCGAGTTCAACAGGCAGCTGGACGCCGCGATCCCCCTGGCGCACCAGTCAGGGCAGCCGGTCGCCCTGGTTCTGGTGGATGTGGACCACTTCAAGCTCTACAACGACAGCTACGGCCACCAGGCCGGCGACCTGGCGCTGCAGCGCGTGGCGCACACGCTGGAGCATCTGGCCGCCGCGCACGGCGGCCGGGCGTTCCGGACCGGCGGAGAGGAGATGGCCCTGGTCCTGCACGACGCCACGGCAGCCGATGTGCAGGAACTGCTCGCGCGCCTGCCGCTTGCGGTGCAGTCGCTGGGCATCGAGCACGCCGCATCGCCGGCCAGCGCCGGCCTGAGCGTCAGCGCGGGCTGTGCGCTACTGCTTGGCGGCGAGACTGCGGCCTCGCTCTACAAGCGCGCCGACCAGTTGCTCTACCAGGCGAAGTCGGCAGGCCGCGACCGGGTCGTTCTGGCGCCGGACATGGGCGGTGACGGGCTGCACCGGCCAGGCACGCCGCACAGACCGGTGACCTGACGCGCAGGTTCAATCCGCCGGCAGCCCCAGCTCCGCGCACAGCCGCGCCACCGTGGCCTTGAGCGCGGCCACCTCGCCCTGCAGCCGGCCGACCTGCGCGCGTAGCGCCGGCACCTCGCCCATCGGGTCGCTGGCCACGGCAGACGCCTCCAGCGCAGCCACGGCCTGCGGCGCCTCGCCCGACAGCAGGTGCATCCAGCGGTGCTCGCGCGCGCCGGGCAGGCGCTCCAGCCGCGCCACCAGGGCACCGGCCGGGCGCGCCGCGAGCTCGTCCAGGAAGGCCTCGACCGAGGAGGTGTCGGCGAAGTTGTGCATGCGCTCGCTGGCGATGCGCAACTCGCCGGCGGTTTGCGGGCCCCGCAGCATCAGCACCGTGAGCAGTGCCAGCGACTGCGAAGGCACGCGCAACACGCCATCCGCGTTGTGGGCATAGCGCATGACGCGGCCGCCGCTGCTTTCGGCCACCAGGCTGCGCGCGCGCAGGTTGTCCAGCGCGTCCTGGACCTGCGCCTCACCCAGTTCCAGCACCGGGTTGCGGCTGGTTTTCTGGTTGCAGCCGGACAGCAGCGCGTTCAGCGTCAGCGGATAGGTGTCGGGCACGGTGCGCTGCTTCTCGACCAGCACGCCGAGCACGCGGGTCTCTGCCAGCGACAGGATCGGCAGGCTCATGCGCCGCCCTGGATCCGCGCCACCAGCGCCTGCGTGAACGCCGCCGTGCCGGCCTTGCCGCCCAGGTCGCCGGTGCGCACGTTGTCAACGTTCAGCGTGTCGTCGATGGCCTGCCGCAGGCGCCGTGCCAGCTCGGGCCGTTGCACATGCTCCAGCATCAGCGCGCCGGCCAGCAGCAGCGCCGTGGGGTTGGCGACGCCTTTGCCCGCGATGTCGGGCGCCGAGCCGTGCACGGCCTCGAAGATGGCCGCGTCGGCGCCGATGTTGGCGCCCGGCGCCATGCCCAGCCCTCCGACCAGGCCGGCCACCAGGTCGGACAGGATGTCGCCGAACAGGTTGGTCGTGACCAGCATGTCGAACTGCCAGGGATTGAGCACCAGCTTCATCGCGCAGGCGTCCACGATGATGGTCTCCAGTTCGAAGCGGCCCTTGTACTTACGCTCGTAGATGTCCAGCCCAGTCTCCAGGAAGATGCCGGTCAGCGCCTTCATGATGTTGGCCTTGTGCACGATCGTGACCTTCTTGCGGCCAGTTGCCACCGCCGTCTCGAACGCGTACTCGAGGATGCGCCGGCTGCCGGCCCGGGTGTTGATGCCCGTGGCCATGGCGACCGCATGCGGGTCCTCGTCAATCTTCACGTAGTGCTCATGGCCGATGTACAAACCCTCGAGGTTCTCGCGCACGACGACCAGGTCGATCTTGTCGAAGCGGCCGCCCGGGATCACGGTGCGCGCCGGGCGCAGGTTGGCGTAGAGCTGGAATTCCTCGCGCAGGCGCACGTTGGAGGAACGGTAGCCGCCGCCCGAAGGCGTCTCCAGCGGGCCCTTCAGGGCCAGGCGCGTGCGGCGGATGCTGTCCAGCGTGGCTTGGGGCAAGGGGTCGCCGGCGGCCTGCACGCCGCCCAGACCGGCGATCTGGCGGTCCCATGCGAAGGGTGCACCCAGCGCGTCGAATGCAGCCAGCGTGGCGTCGACGATTTCCGGGCCGATGCCGTCGCCCGGGATCAGGGTGGCGGGAATGGGTGTGCTCATGGCGGCTTCTCCTGCAAGACGGGCGCGGCAACAGGGGCCGCGCCACGGAAAAGCAACATTGTTACCCCGGCCCGAAAGCGCCCACGTCACGCAGACTTTGGTGGGCAAACAACAGCCCAGGAATAACCGCCCAGGTCTGACTGACAACTTCCGCACTGAAGCCGCCCAAATCCGCGCGCATACGTGTTTCTGCACACATACAAATTGATACGTCCCGGGATACTCGCCGCCATGAAAGCAAACCAATGGACCGTTCGCGCAGTCCGTACTCTCCATGGCCAAGAGTTCGCCGTCTACGAACTTGGCCCTTATCGCTTCAAGCTTTGGGCGCGTGTCGTCGCCTGGCTGGAGACGAGCGACGGCCCCGTCTGGCAGCAGTACTGCGCGATCGTGGTCACGGCACCGTCCGCCCATCGCGCTGCGCCCTCCACCGGCCATGAGGGCTGGCTGCGCGCTTCGGCGTGACCCGATGAGGACACTGGCGGTGACGCCATCGAGGAGCAGGAGCACCGGGACGTCGCGGCGGTGGGGCGCGCCACCCGCTGGCGATTGAAGCGCACACGGCTTCGTCGCGCGAGCCGTTGACCACATCGGCCGACGCGCCAGACATGCAGTCGCATGGACGCCGGTTGCCAAATTTCGGGCGGGTGGCGGTGGTGCCGCTCAACCCACAGCCTGTGCTGGAATCCAACGGGTGCCCGTCTCGAGTGGTCCTGCGGCTGTGCAACGCGGGGCCGAGACGGTCGGGTCGCTCACTTGGCCGTGTAGCGGTAGCCTTTGGCCTGCAGACATTGCTCGAAGGCGACATGCCGCGCACCGTCGTTCATGTCGGTCTGGGCCGCACGGTCACGCCGGCCCAGCGGCGCGCATTGGGCCTGGCCGTAAATGCTGGCGCATTGCGTGTCCGTCGCTAGCGGTATTTCCGGTGCATTGAGCATCTGCGGCGGGTGCGCCTCGGCCGCGCGCAGCCCGCATTCCTTCTGGTCGGCGCTGGCCTGCGCATCGGTCACGCCCGGCTTGGTCCAGGTGCCGCATCCCGTCAGCGCCAACACCACGATCCACAAGGCTGTTCGCATCTCGTCTCCTATACCGGGTGCGCTACTGGGTTGCTCGTCGGCCTTGGCACCATGCAGGCCGCGCAACCAGTATCGGAAGCGCGGAGCCGCCCGGTGTCGGCGCACGTGCTACACGGCTGTGGGCTTGCAGCGGTGTTATGTGCGCCGCGCTGGGCCCGCAGCGCCTCGGCTGACAGCAGGACACCCTGGACTTGCACACCGCCGCGCACCAGCCGGCGAAACAATAGGGGCCACGAAAGGAAACCCATGTCCAACCCCTGGCTCAAGAAAAACCCGTTGATGAGCATGTGGCTGAGCGCCGCCAACTCGGTTGCCGGCTCGGCACGCGGCCATGCCACCGCCCAGGTCAAGCGTGCCAGCAAGACCGCTACCACCAAGGCCACGCGCAACCTGTTGGATCTGTGGACGCTGGCGCCAGCCAGCAACCGCAAGCGCCGCCGCTGAGCGGGCGGTAGCAAAGCTGCTCACAAGCGGACGCACAACGGAAAACGGGTTACGCAACTTCTTGCGTAACCCGTTGACTTTTTGGCGGAGTGGACGGGACTCGAACCCGCGACCCCCGGCGTGACAGGCCGGTATTCTAACCAACTGAACTACCACTCCTGGTAGGTAGCTTCGACCGTCTTGCGACGATCCAAGCGCTACAAACTTGGCGACCCTACGGGGATTCGAACCCCGGTACCTACCGTGAAAGGGTAGTGTCCTAGGCCTCTAGACGATAGGGTCAAAACCTTGGTACTTCCCATCTCGATGCTCACTTGGTGGAGGTAAGCGGGATCGAACCGCTGACCTCTTGCATGCCATGCAAGCGCTCTCCCAGCTGAGCTATACCCCCTTGGGTGTTACGTCAGGCTTTCGTTTTTCAACTCTAGCCTGCGCTGCATCGAGCCTCGAATTATAGAACGAATTTCAGTCCGTTTTCAATCTTCCGAGCACAACTTTTTTAGAGAACAGTGCCAGCACAGCATCCAGCGATGGCGTCTGGGCCGTGCCCATCACCAGGACGCGCACGGGCATCGCCAGTTGCGGCATCTTGAGGCCGTGCTGGGACAAAGTCTCCTTGATGGCTGCTGCAATGGATGGCTTGTCCCATGCCGTGTCGGCAAGCTTGCCGGCCAATGCGGCAATCGCGGGTCGTACGGAGTCCGTCACGTGCTGCGCGACCTCCTCGGGCCGGGGCTGCACATCGGCGTAGAAAGCTGCAGCCCATTCGGCCAGCGCGACCGTCGTGTCGCAGCGGTCCTTGAACAAGCCACAGATCGCCGGCAGCCGCTCGTCTGCCACCAAGCCACGGCGCTCCAGTTGCGCGGCCACGAGCGGTGCCAACTGCTCGTCGGGCATAGCCTTCAGATGCTGGGCATTCACCCAGCGTAGCTTTGCTTCGTCGAACTGCGCGGCGCTGCGGCCCAGGTGGTCCAGGTTGAACCACTCCAGGAACTGCGCGCGGCTGAAGATCTCGTCATCGCCGTGGCTCCAGCCCAGGCGTGCCAGGTAGTTCACCATGGCATCGGGCAAGTAGCCCTCGACGGCGTATTGCGTCACGGCCTTGGCACCGTTGCGCTTGCTCATCTTCTCGCCCAGCTCGTTCAGCACGGTGGGCAGATGGGCATAGACCGGCGGCTCCTTGCCGAGCGCGCGGAAGATGTTGATCTGGCGCGGCGTGTTGTTCACATGGTCGTCACCGCGGATGACGTGCGTGATCCCCATGTCGATGTCGTCGACCACGACGCAGAAGTTGTATGTCGGCGTTCCGTCAGGTCGCGCGATGACCAGATCGTCCAGCTCGTCGTTGCTGATCTCGATGCGGCCCTTGACCTTGTCCTCCCAGACAACGGAACCGGTCTGCGGGTTGCGAAAGCGCAGCACGGGCTGCACGCCTTCAGGCACAGGCGGCAAGGTCTTGCCGGGCTCGGGCCGCCAGGTGCCGTCGTAGCGCGGCTTTTCCTTGGCCTGCGTCTGCCGCTCGCGCAGCGCATCGAGCTCGGCCATGCTCATGTAACAGGGGTAAACGCTGCCGGCGGCGACCAGATCGGCCAGCACCTGCTTGTAGCGCTCCATGCGCTGCATCTGGAAGAACGGTCCTTCGTCGTGGTCCAGGCCCAGCCAGCGCATGCCCTCGACGATCACATCGACAGCCTGCTGCGAGGAGCGCTCCACGTCGGTGTCCTCGATGCGCAACACGAACACACCGCCAGTGGCGCGTGCGAACGCCCAGGGGTACAGGGCCGAGCGGATGTTGCCCAGGTGGATGAAGCCGGTCGGCGATGGCGCGAAGCGCGTGCGGATGGTTGGCGTGGACATGGTGCGGATCGGACAGGTCAGGGGGTCAGGCGGCTTCGGCGTTGGGTAAGGCCAGGCGGGAACTGTCTTCCTGGTTCTCTTCGCTGCCACCGACGCGGCGCTCGTTCAGGCGCGCGATGTCGCCGTCCGAGATGTCGCCGGTTACGTAGACACCGTCGAAGCAGGACGCATCGAAGCCGACGATGGCCGGGTTCAGCGAGCCGATGGCCTTCTTCATGCCGTCCACGTCCTGGTAGATCAGCGCATCGCAGCCGATGATGGCGCGGATCTCGTCCACGCTGCGGCCATGCGCGACCAGCTCGTCCTTGGTCGGCATGTCGATGCCGTAGACGTTGGGGTAACGCACCGGCGGCGCGGCGCTGGCCAGGTACACCTTGCGGGCGCCGGCATCGCGCGCCATCTGCACGATCTCGCGGCTGGTCGTGCCGCGCACGATGGAGTCGTCCACCAGCAGCACATTGCGGCCCTTGAATTCGCTGCCGATCACATTGAGCTTTTGCCGCACCGACTTCTTGCGCACTTCCTGCCCGGGCATGATGAACGTGCGACCGACATAGCGGTTTTTCACGAAGCCTTCGCGGTAGGAGATGCCGAGCAGGTGCGCCAGCTGCATCGCGCTCGGGCGGCTGGATTCGGGGATCGGAATCACCACGTCGATGTCCTTGGGCGGCACGGTGGAAATCACGCGCTTGGCCAGGGCCTCGCCCAGGTTCAACCGGGCCTGGTAGACCGAGATACCGTCCATGACGGAATCGGGCCGCGCCAGGTAGACGAACTCGAAGATGCAGGGATGCAGGGCAGGCTTGTCGGCGCACTGCTCGGCATGCACTTGGCCTTCCAGGTCGATGAACACGGCCTCGCCGGGCTGCAGGTTGCGCTCGAACTCATGGCCCGTGCCTTCCAATGTGACGGACTCGCTGGCCACCATCACGGTGTCGCCATTGCGGCCCAGGCTCAGCGGGCGGATGCCGTAGGGGTCGCGGAACGCCAACAAGCCATGGCCGGCGATCGAGGCGATGACGGCGTACGAGCCGCGCAGGCGCTTGTGCACGCTGCGCACGGCGGCGAACACCTCGGCCGGCTTGAGCACCCCCCCGCGCGTGGAGCCCTCCAGTTCGTTGGCCAGGATGTTCAGCAGCACTTCCGAATCGCTCTCGGTATTGATGTGCCGGTGGTCGGTGCTGAACAGCTCAGCCTTGAGCGCATGCGCGTTGGTGAGGTTGCCGTTGTGCACCAGCACGATGCCGAAAGGCGCGTTCACATAGAAGGGCTGGGCCTCTTCCTCGCTGTAGGCGTTTCCGGCCGTGGGATAGCGCACCTGGCCCAGGCCGCAATTGCCCGGCAGCGAGCGCATGTTGCGCGTGCGGAACACGTCGCGCACCATGCCCTTGGCCTTGTGCATGAAGAACTTGCGCTCCTGCTGCGTGACGATGCCTGCCGCGTCCTGGCCGCGGTGCTGCAGCAGCAGCAGCGCGTCATAGATCAGCTGATTGACAGGTGCATTGCTGACGACACCGACGATTCCACACATAGGATTGTTCCTGCAAGATTGGCGCGGCCGTCAGGCCACGAAGGTCAGGGTAGAAACCTGGCGTACTCGACAGGCAGTGCCTGCCGGAGTGCATGCAGCGCCGAGACCACGACGTCCGCACCCGCGGACTCCTGCCACCACGCCTGGCGCTGCAGCGGCGTACTGGAGATGATGACGCCGGCCGCCAGAATCAAGATGGCGCCGCGCAACAGGCCGAAGACCATGCCCAGCACGCGGTCCACGGGCCGCAGGCCCACAGCCTGCACGAGCCGCTTCACGAGCGCCGTGACCAACCCGCAGGCAAAGGCGACCAACACGAAGATCAGAGCGAATGCCGCCACATACCGGATCGTCGCCGACGCATCCCCGATCGGCAGATGCGGCCCCACATCGGGGGCAAATCGCTGCGCCAGCACGAAGGCGACCACCCAGCCCAGCACCGACAAGACCTCGAACACCAGGCCGCGCCAGGCGCCCAGCACCATGGAGCAGACCAGAACAGCCAGCAGTACCCAGTCGAAGGTCGGCATGCACGGCGATCAGAGCGTGAGCACCGATACGGGCAGGCTCAGGCTCTTGATCTGCGCCGCGGCCTTGTCGGCTTCGGCGCGCTGCGCATACGGCCCCACGCGCACGCGGATGCGCTTGCCTTCCTTGGTTTCGACCACCTGGGTGTAGGTTTTGAGGCCGGCACGCTCCAGCTTGGTGCGGGTCTCGCGGGCTTTCTCGGCATCGGCGAACGCGCCGACCTGCAGGATGAAACGCTCCTGCCCCTCGGCCGCGGGAGACTTGCCGTCGAGCAGCGCACGGGCCTTGGCGCCATCGTCGGCCGATGCGGGCGTGCTGGCAGCGGCCTTGGCTTCCACCTTGCGCTCGACCTTCGGTTCTGCCCTGTGTTCGGGCGCCGGCTGCTTGTCTTCCTTGGGCGGCGCATGGCGTGCGCTCTTGTCGGCCACCACTTCCTCCTTGGCGGCCAGGCTGGCATCGGCCGTGACCTTGTCCTGCACAGGAGCCGCGGCCGCTGCCGAGGCTGCCGGCGCGGGCTCCGCCGTACCGATCTTGCCGCCCGCGCCCAAAGGGCGCGTCTTTTCGCGGTCGGGGATCTCGATCGGGATATCGACCTGGATCGGCCGCGGCTGGGTGTCAAACAGCAGGGGGAAGCCGAGCACGCCGATCAGCACCAGCACCGTGGCGCCGATGAGCCGGTGCCGCGCGCGGCGGCGCATGTCGTCGATGGTTTCCGCGGGCGTCGGCGCTTGGTCTTCGCCCTTCTGGCCACGCGCGCGAAACTTGAAAAAAGCCATGGAGTGAGCTCAGGGACCGAGGTGTTTGGCGTGCAATTTGGGGAGGCCTTGCTCCAGCACGCCACCTACGGTCAGAAACGACCCGAAGGCGAGGATTCTATCAGCGGGGGCCGCCTGGGCGACCGCTGCCTCCATGGCCTGCGTGGGGCCGGGATATGTGCCGGCGACCACGTCTTTGCGGGTGTTGATTTCGTGCCAGGCATGCATCAGATCGTCGGCGCGCGCCGCGCGCGGCGTCGGCAGGTCGCAGAAGTACCAATGCTCCACCAAGGGCGCCATGCGCTGCAGGATGCCTGCGATGTCCTTGTCGGCCATGGCACCGAACACGGCATGCGTGGCCGGGAAGAAGCCCATGGCATCCAGGTTCGCGGCCAGCGCGGCGACGGCATGCGGGTTATGTGCCACGTCCAGCACCAGCGCGGGCTGGCCCGGCACGATCTGGAAGCGGCCCGGCAACTCGACCATCGCCAGGCCCGTGCGCACAGCCTGGGCCGTGATCGGCAGACGCTCGCGCAGCGCGGTGAGCGCGGCCAGCACGCCGGCCGCATTGACGAGCTGGTTCGCACCGCGCAGCGCGGGGTAGGCCAGGCCGCTGTAACGCTTGCCACGGCCGGCCCAAGACCATTGCTGCTGGTCGCCCGTGAAGTTGAAATCCACGCCCGAGCGCCACAGGTCGGCGCCGATGGTCTCTGCGTGCTGCACGACGCTGGCAGGTGGCATGGGGTCGCTGACGATGGCCGGCCGGCCGGCGCGCATGATGCCGGCCTTCTCGAAGCCGATGGCTTCGCGGTCGGGGCCCAGGAACTCCATGTGGTCCAGGTCGATGCTGGTCACGATGGCGCAGTCGGCATCGATGATGTTGACGGCGTCCAGCCGGCCTCCGAGGCCGACTTCCAGGATCGCCACGTCCAGACCGGCAGCGGCCATGCAGCGCAGGATGGCCAGGGTCGTGAACTCGAAATAGGTGAGCGCGACATCGCCACGCGAGGCCTCGACCGCGGCGAAGTGCGGCAGCAGTTCTGCCTCGGTCACCACCGTGCCCGCGATGCGGCAGCGCTCCTCGAAGCGCACGAGGTGGGGCGAGGTGTAGACGCCAGTGCGCCAACCCGCATGCCCGGCGATGGATTCCAGCATGGCGCAGGTCGAGCCCTTGCCGTTGGTGCCCGCCACCGTGATGACGGGGCATTCGAAGCGCAGGCCCATGCGCTCGGCCACCGTGCGGACGCGGTCCAGGCCAAGCGCGATGGCGCTGGTGTGCAGTTGCTCGCAGTGCGCGAGCCATTCGGCAAGACTGTGCATCGACGGATTGTCGCAAAGCCCTCGCCATAATCGCCCGCATGATCACGATGTACGGTATTGCGAACTGCGACACGGTCAAGAAGGCACGCAACTGGCTGGCCGAGCACGGCGTGGACCACGCCTTCCATGACTTCAAGAAGTCGGGCGTGCCCCCTGTGTTGGACGACTGGATCGCGCAAGCCGGCTGGGAGGCCTTGCTGAACCGCAAGGGCACGACCTGGCGCAAGCTGCCGCCCGACGACCAGGCCGGCGTGACCGACGCCGCCAGCGCTGCCGCGCTGATGCGCGCTCAGCCCAGCGTGATCAAGCGCCCCGTCGTCGACTGGAACGGCCGCCAGCTCACGGTCGGCTTCGCGCCCGACACCTGGGCCGGGCTGCGCGACTGACCCTTTCCCTTCTCTCACTCCAAACTTTCCATGACCACCAACAGCATCGACGGCGTGGCCGTCACCACCAAGGCCAGTGTCTACTTCGACGGCAAATGTGTGAGCCACGGCATCACCTTTCCCGATGGCACCAGGAAGAGTGTGGGCGTGATCCTGCCGGCCGAGCTGACCTTCAGCACCGGTGCGCCCGAGATCATGGAAGGCGTGGGCGGCAGCTGCGAATACCGGCTGGCAGGCAGCGAGGCCTGGGTGAAGTCAGGCGAAGGCGAAAAGTTCAGCGTGCCGGGTAACACGACGTTCGACATCCGCGTGACGGCCGAGTCCGGCCCCTACCACTACGTCTGCCACTTCGGCTAGATGTGAAGTGTCAAGAGGTTCTTTCGAGGCATCGAGAGACGCGAAATGGGCGCCACGAGATCAATCCCGTGGTGCGGTCGGTGCCAGTTATAGAAATGAGTCCAAAGCGGCAAGGCCGCACAGCGCTGCTGTGAGGTCTCGTACGTGTGCCCATAAGCCCACTCGCGCAGGGCAGACTGAATGAACCTCTCGGCTTTCCCATTGGTCTGCGGACGATAGGCCCGTGTGAACTTTTGGGTGATGCCCAGCTCCAGGCACGCCTGGCCGAACAGCGCCGATCGGAACGACATGCCGTTGTCCGTCAGTACGCGTTGGATGGGCACACGCAAGCTGGTGAAGTAGCCCACCGCGGCCCGCAGGAACGCTTCGGCGCTGATCTTCGTCTCGTCGGGGTAGACCTGCGTAAAGGCCAGCCGGTTGTGATCGTCCACGGCCACGAAGACGTAGTCCCAGCCGACGTTTCGCCCGCGCTGGGTCCGATCGCCGGTGATGCGGTGGCCGACCTGCTCGAAGCGCCCCAGCTTCTTGATGTCGATGTGCAGCAGCTCACCGGGGTTCTCGCGCTCGTAGCGTTGCACGGGCTCGTTGGGCCGCAGATCGCTCAGCCGCGACAGTCCTGCACGACGCAGAACACGGCTGACCGTTGCCTTGGACACGCCCATGTACGCGGCGATATGGGCTTGCAGGTACAGCTTGCGCCGCAGCTCCTCGATGGCAAGCGCGACATGCGGCTCGATGGTGCGCGGTGACTTCTCGGGCCGCGAGGACTTGTCCAGCAGACCATCGGCCCCGTCCGCCAGGTAGCGCGCCTGCAACTTGCGTGCAGTCACGGCGCTGACGCCATGCTTGGCGCCCGCCTCTGATGCGCTCAAGCCACGTTCTATGAGGTCTTGGACCATCTCCAGGCGACGCAGGTAGGTCAATCGGGCATTCTTATGGGTGTTCATTCGGTTTGGAAATTTGAGTTGACTGGGGGTTTGGCGATTTCCAGTCTCTCAGAACCTCTCCGGGTGAACACCCGCAACAACCTATTGGAACTTCACAGCTAGACGACGACTGGCTCTGGTTCGAGCCGGATGCCGAAGCGCTCGTAGACGCTGGTCTGGATCGCACGCGCCAGAGTCATCACCTCACCGCCGGTTACCGGGTCGGTGTCGCCGCCACGGTTGACCAGCACCAGCGCCTGCTTGTCGTAAACGCCGGCGTTGCCGACCGTCTTGCCCTTCCAGCCGCAGGCGTCGATGAGCCAACCGGCCGCCAGCTTCACGGTGCCGTTGGGCAGCAGGTAGTGCACCACGCGTGGATCGCGCGCAATGATGTCGGCGCACTGCTCGGGCGTGACCGTGGGGTTCTTGAAGAAGCTGCCGGCGTTGCCCAGCACACGCGGGTCGGGCAGCTTGTGGCGCCGGATGTCGCAGACCCAGTGGTAGATCTGCTGCGCCGTCGGCTCGGCGATGCCGGTCTCATGGCGCTTGCGCTCCAGGTCCAGGTAGCCCAGCACCGGCTTCCAGGGCTTGGGCAGGCGCATGCGAACCCGCGTGATCAACGCGCGGCCGGCCAGGCCGAAATCCGACAGCTCGGCTGCAGCATGCTTGAAGACCGAGTCGCGGTAACCGAACGCGCACTGGGCGGCGTCCAGCGTGAAGGTCTTGCCGGTCGCCAGATCGATTGCATCCAGCGACTCGAAGCGGTCCTGCAACTCCACGCCGTAGGCGCCGATGTTCTGCACCGGCGAGGCGCCGACCGTGCCCGGGATCAGCGCCAGGTTCTCCAGGCCGGGGTGCCCATTGGCGAGCGTCCAGGCCACGAAGTCGTGCCAGTTCTCGCCGGCGCCGGCTTCCACGATCCAGGCCCGGTCGGTTTCCTGAACCAGGCGCCGGCCCATGACCTCGACCTTGAGCACCACGGGCCGCACGTCGCCGGTCAGCACGATGTTGCTGCCCCCGCCCAGCACGAATTTGGGCGCGGCGGCCAGCACCGGATCGGCCAGCAGCGCGGCTACGTCGGCCTCGCTGGCCACGCGCACCAGCGTCTGCGCGCGCGCGACGATGCCGAAGGCGTTGTAGGCCCGCAAGGGGACATTCTTCTCGACTAACATCCGGGAATTGTCGCATCGCATGCTGGCCATGGCGCCCCTGCAGTCCGCGCCGAGGGGTCCCCCAGCGGGCCAGCACAACCCCAGGAACTCATACATGCCCTCTTTCGATACCGTCTGTGAAGCCGACCTCGTGAAGGTCAAGAACGCCGTGGACAACAGCGCCAAGGAAATCGGCACGCGCTTCGATTTCAAGGGCACGTCCGCCTCGATCGAGCTCAAGGACAAGGAGATCACAGTCATCGGCGACGCCGATTTCCAGCTCGACCAGATCGCCGACGTGCTGCGCAACAAGCTGACCAAGCAAGAGGTGGACGTGCGCTTCCTCGAATTCGGCGACCTGCAGAAGATCGGCGGCGACAAGGTCAAGCGCGTGATCAAGGTGCGCAACGGCATCGAAGCCGAGCTGGCCAAGAAGATCCAGCGCCTGATCAAGGACAGCAAGATGAAGGTGCAGGCCGCCATCCAGGGCGACGCCGTGCGCGTGACCGGTGCCAAGCGCGACGACCTGCAGGGCGCGATGGCGCTGATTCGCAAGGACGTGGCCGACGTCCCGCTGTCGTTCAACAACTTCCGGGACTGATGGCTCTGCGCCTGCCCCCTACCACCGCGGCCCTGCTGGCGGCGGCGCTGTGGGGCCAGGCATCCGCGCAGACCGTGGGGCTGGCCGGTGTCATGGGCCAGCGCGCGCTGCTGATGGTCGATGGCGGCACCCCGCGCAGCGTGGCCGTGGGCGACAGCTACCAGGGCATCAAGGTCGTGGCGCTTCGAGGCGACCAGGCGGATCTGGAGATCGGCGGCAAGCGCCTCACGCTGCGCATGGGCGAGTCGCCGGCCAGTGTCGGCGCGCGCGGCACGGCAGGCACCACGCGCATCGTGCTGACCTCCGACAGCCGCGGCCACTTCATCAGCCAGGGCCGTATCAACGGCAAGCTCATGCAGTTCATGGTGGACACCGGCGCGACCACGCTGGCCATCAGCGCACCGGAGGCCGAACGCATGGGCATCGCCTACAGGAACGGCCAGCCGGTGAACATGAGCACGGCGAACGGCGTGGCCCAGGGCTGGCGCG
The DNA here is from genome assembly GCF_001422405.1 of Pseudorhodoferax sp. Leaf267. Classification (GTDB taxonomy): domain Bacteria; phylum Pseudomonadota; class Gammaproteobacteria; order Burkholderiales; family Burkholderiaceae_C; genus Pseudorhodoferax. The sequence continues at coordinate 612,962 of NZ_LMMV01000012.1, read as the reverse complement.
TGCAGCTGGACACCGTGCGCGTGGGCGACGTCGAACTGAGCGGCCTGGAAGCCGTGGTCGTGCCGATGCCGCTGCCCTATGTGCTGCTGGGCAACAACTTCCTGGGCCGTTTCCAGATGACGCGCAGCAACGAGCAGATGGTGCTGGAACGGCGCCCTTGAACGGCAGGCCGCCGATGCAGACCGCCCTCCCCCCACCGCAGGACGCGGACTACGAGGACCTGCTGGGCCTGTGGTCCGACCTCGAAGCCGGGTTGGACACCGTGCTGCGGCGACCCCACCGCATCCCTGACTTCATGGCCAAGGTGCGCCAGTACGACCGCTGGATGCAGGACCTGCTGCGCCAGGACACCGACATCGGCCTGTACGTGCTGTTCCAGCTCGCCGCCGACCGCTCGCTGGGCTACAGCAGCGCCCATGCGCTGATCTGCGCCGTGCTGTGCCATGTGCTGGCGCAGGAGTTGGCCCTGCCCGAGCCGGAGCGCGACAGCCTGGTGGGCGCGGCCATGACCATGAACACGGCCATGACCGAACTGCAGAACCAGTTGGCCGACCAACCCGACAAGCTCGACGCAGTGCAACGGCACAGCGTGCTGATGCATGCCGCAGACGGCGAGCGGCTGCTGGCCGAGGTCGGCGTGGCCGACCGGCTCTGGCTGGACGTGGTCGCCAGGCACCACGAGGCGGCGCCGGCATCGGCGGCGCTGGATGCTTTGCCCACCGCCCTGCGCCTGGCCCACATCCTGCAGGTGGTGGACCGCTACGCCGCGATGATCAGCCCGCGCCGCACCCGCGCCGGGCGCAGCGTGACCGACACGGTGCGCGCGATGATGACCCGCTCCGAAGGGCTGCGCGACCCGGTCGGCTTCGCTCTCGTGCGCGCCGTGGGCCTGTGCCCGCCCGGAACCTTCGTGCGCATGGAGACGGGAGAGATGGCCGTGGTGCTGCGCCGCGGCGCCAAGCCCAACCACCCGCTGGTGGCCATGGTGACCAACCGCGTGGGCGGCAAGCTGTCGGCACCGCGCCTGCACCGCACGGCCAGCGGCAGCCCGACCATCCAGTCCGCGCTGACCCATGACCTGGTGCGCAACCACGGGCGCTTCAACCACCAGGCCCTGGTGCGCCTGGGCCTGCACGCCGAGCGCATGCACCGCGGGTCTTGACTACTTCTTCTTGCCCTGCCCGAGCCTGGACTCGCGGCCCTGCAGCAGCCGCGTGACGTTCTCGCGGTGCCGCATGAACAGCAGCATGGCCATCACCACCAGCATCAGCGCGATGCGCTTGTCCATGTACCAGGCCAGGCCGTTGCCGAACACGTAGTAAACCGGCGCGAACACGGCAGCGACCAACGAGGCCAGCGACGAGTAGCGGAAGAAGAAGGCGATGATCAGCCAGGTGGCGGCGCAGGCCAGGCCCAGCACCCAGTCCACGCCAAACAGGACGCCCAGCGCGGTGGCCACGCCCTTGCCGCCCTGGAAGCGGAAGAAGACCGGGTACAGATGGCCCAGGAACGCGGCCAGGCCGACCAGGGCCACCGTGCCCTCCTCCATGCCAATGGGCCTGCCGTACCAGCCGACCAGCGCCACGGGAAGCCAGCCCTTGAGCCCGTCCAGCAGCAGCGTCACCAGCGCGGCCGGCTTGCTGCCCGAGCGCAGCACGTTGGTTGCACCCGGGTTCTTGCTGCCGTAGGTGCGCGGGTCGGACAGGCCCATCACGCGGCTCACGATCACGGCAAACGACAGCGAGCCCAGCAGGTAGGCGAGCACGGTGGCGATGAGGGGGTTCAGGTTCTGCAAGGTGTCTCCCGTGGGCGGGCGCATTGTGCCAGCGCGCCTGCGAGGCTAGAGCGGCAGGCCGCACTGCACGGGTGTGGCGCCCAGCAGCTTCACGCACACATCGGGCGCGATGCCGACCAGGTAGCCACGCCGCCCGCCGTTGATGGCGATGCGCGGCAGGGCCAGCACGGTTTCCTCGATGTAGACCGGCATGCGCTTTTTCGTGCCGAACGGCGAGGTGCCGCCGACCAGGTAGCCGCTGTGCCGGTTCGCCACCTCGGGCGTGCAAGCCTCGACCGACTTGGCGCCGATCTGGCGCGCCAGGTTCTTGGTCGACACCTTGCGGTTGCCGTGCATCAGCACGATCAGCGGCCTGGCGTCCTGGTCCTGCATCACCAGGGTCTTGACGACCGTGAACGGGTCCAGGCCCAGCACCTCGGCGCTGTGCTGGGCACCGCCATGTTCCAGGTAGTCGTAGGGATGCTCGGTGAACGCCACTTTGTGCGCGCGCAGCAGCTGCGTGGCCGGCGTCTCCGAGACATGCTTGGCCATGGGCCGCCCTACTGCGCCGGGTTGCCCAGCGCCTGGTGCATCGCGTCCAGCTCGGCCAGCACACCGGCCGGCAGCTCGGTCGAGAACGCAGCCACGTCTTCCTCCAGCTGCGCAACGCTGGTCACGCCCACGATGGTGCTGGCCACCTGCCATTTGCTGCGGCAAAAGGCGAGCGCCAGCTGCACCGGCGTCAGGCCGTGCTGCCGCGCCAGCGCGTTGTAGCGCCGCGCCGCGGCCAGAGCCGCTTCGCGGCCCCAGCGACCCGAGCGCACGGAGGCATAGCGCGCGATGCGGGCCTGCTCCGGCGCCTGCGGACCGCTCGTGCCGCCCGCGTCGTATTTGCCGGTCAGCAGGCCGAAGCCCAGCGGCGAATAGGCCAGCAACGCCACGTCCAGCCGGTGCAGCGTCTCGTCCAGGGCTTCTTCGACGCTGCGGTTGATCAGGCAGTAGGCGTTCTGCACCGTCGCCACGCGCGCCAGGCCATGGGCCTCGGCCAGGCGCACGAACTCGTGCACGCCGTACGGCGTTTCGTTGGACAGGCCGATGGCGCGCACCTTGCCCGCCCGCACCAGGCTGTCCAGCGCGCGCAGTTGCTCCTCGATGGCGGGCGCGGGCTTGTCCTGCGTCGGGTCGAAATAGCGGGCGCCGAAGGCCGGCAGGTTGCGTGCCGGCCAGTGCAGCTGGTAGAGGTCGATCACGTCGGTGCGCAGGCGCTTCAAGCTCATCTCGCAGGACTCGACGATGTCGCTGGCCTTGAACTCGTCGCGACCGTGGCGGATCCACGGCATGCCGCGCGGCGGGCCGGCGGCCTTGGTCGCCAGCAGCACGCGCTGGCGCACGCCGGGCCTGGCCGCGAACCAGTCGCCCAGGATGGTCTCGGTCGCGCCATACGTCTCGGCGCGCGCCGGCACGGCGTACATCTCGGCCGTGTCGATGAAGTTGATGCCGAGCTCCAGCGAGCGGTCCAGGATGGCGTGGGCGCTGGCGGCATCGACCTGCTCGCCGAAGGTCATGGTGCCCAGGCAAAGGGGCGTCACGTGCAGGCCGCTGCGGCCCAGGGGAACAGTACGCATGTGGTTCGTCGGGATGGGAGATGGAAGGCGGACGAGTTTCGCAGTTTTCATGTCGCCGGCTGGACGGCCTGCGCCCTGCCCGCTCGCTACCATCGCCCGCATGTACCAGCCCATCCGCGCCTCACGCAGCGAATACGTGCCCATCCGCAACCTGCGCTACCACGTGCGCGTCTGGGGCGAGCCCAGTCCGGGCCAGGTGCCGCTGGTCATGGTCCATGGCTGGATGGACGTGTCGGCTTCCTGGCAGTTCGTGGTGGACGCGCTGGCCCGCGACCGTTACGTGATCGCACCCGACTGGCGCGGCTACGGCCAGACGACGGCCGACCCGGTGGACAACTACTGGTTTGCCGACTACCTGGCCGACCTGGACTTCCTGCTCGACCACTACGCGAAGGACCAGCCCGTCGACCTGGTCGGCCACAGCATGGGCGGCAACGTGGCCATGATGTATGCCGGCGTCCAACCGGCGCGCATCCGGCGCCTGGTCAACCTGGAAGGCTTCGGCTCGCCGCGCAGCCGGGCCGACGAAGCGCCGGGCCGCTATGCCAAGTGGATGGCCGAGCTCAAGCAGTTCCACCGCGGCGAGATGGGGCTGGCGCCCTACGACTCTGCCGACGGCGTCGCGCGCCGGCTCATGAAGACCAACAGGCGCTTGGCGCAGGACAAGGCCGACTGGCTGGCCCGGCACTGGGCGCAAGCCACCACGCGCGCCGACGGCACGACCGAATGGCGCATCCAGGGCGACCCGGCGCACAAGATCGTGTTCGCCCAGGCCATGCGCGTGGACGAGGTGCTGGCGCTGTACGGCGCGATCACGGCGCCGGTGCTCGCCGTCGAAGCATCCGACGACAGCCTGGCCGGCTGGTGGAAGGGCCGCTACAGCCTGGACGAATACCACGAGCGCCTGGAAAGCATCGCCCAGTGCACGGTGGCGCGGGTGGAGGATGCCGGCCACATGCTGCAGCACGACCAGCCGCTGGCCGTGGCACAGCTTCTGGAGAAGTTTTTTCATTGAGCGAGCCAACACCCTGCCGCGCCAGGGCCAGGCGCGCGCCTTCGGGCTGCCCGCGGGAACGCGTGAGAAAATCGCCGGCTCGCCGCAAGGCCCCTCTTTTTTGAATCGAGAACACCATGGAAGCAGAACGCATCAACCAGATCGGCGCCCAATTGACGGACCTGTCCGCGCGCAGCCTCGAGTTACGGGGGTATCTTTGACTACGATGCCAAAGCCGAGCGCCTGAGGACGGTCAACGCCTCGCTGGAAGACCCGACGGTCTGGAACGACCCGAAGAAGGCCCAGGAACTGGGCAAGGAAAAGAAGGCGCTGGACGACGTCGTGCTGACGCTGCAGCGCCTGGAGCGTGAACTGGCGGACAACTCCGAGCTGTTCGAGATGAGCAAGGAGGAAGGCGACGTCGCCGGCCTCGAGACCATCGCGGCCGAAGGCGCCAAGCTGGCCAAGGAAGTCGAGGCGCTGGAGTTCCGCCGCATGTTCAACAACCCGGCCGACCCGCTGAACGCCTTCGTCGACATCCAGGCCGGCGCCGGCGGCACCGAGGCCTGCGATTGGGCCAGCATGCTGCTGCGCCAGTACCTCAAGTACGCCGAGCGCAAGGGCTTCAAGACCACGGTGGAAGACGAGTCGCCGGGCGACACCGCCGGCATCAAGGGCGCGACCATCAAGGTCGAGGGCGAATACGCATTCGGCCTGCTGCGCACCGAGACCGGGGTGCACCGCCTGGTGCGCAAGTCGCCGTTCGACAGCTCGGGCGGGCGCCACACCAGCTTTGCCAGCATCTTCGTGTACCCGGAGATCGACGACTCCATCGAGATCGAGATCAATCCGTCCGACGTGCGCACCGACACCTTCCGCGCATCCGGCGCCGGCGGCCAGCACATCAACAAGACCGACTCGGCCGTGCGGCTCACGCACATCCCGACCGGCATCGTCGTGCAATGCCAGGACGGCCGCAGCCAGCACAGCAACCGCGACGTGGCGTGGAAGCGGCTGCGCTCGCGCCTGTACGACCACGAGATGCGCAAGCGCCAGGAAGAGCAGCAAAAGCTCGAAGACAGCAAGACCGACGTGGGCTGGGGCCACCAGATCCGCAGCTACGTGCTGGACAACAGCCGCATCAAGGACCTGCGCACCAACGTCGAGATCTCGGCCACGCAAAAGGTGCTGGACGGCGACCTGGACGCATTCATCGAAGCATCCCTGAAGCAAGGCGTATGAAAACAGAAGCTCTCATCTTCGACATGGACGGCACCATGGTCGACTCCATGCCCTGGCACGCCCAATCCTGGGTTGCGTTCTGCCGCAAGTACGGCATCCAGATGGAGGCTTCCGAGATCCTGGCGCGCACTACGGGGCGCACCGGCACCGAATGCATGGCCGAGGTGTTCGGCCGCACGCTGGGCGAGGCTGAAGCGCTGGCCTTCGTGCACGAGAAGGAAGAGATCTACCGCGCGCTGTTCGCCGAGCGCTTCAGCGAGGTCGCCGGCTTCACGGCCTTTGCGCGCCAGGCCGCCGCGCACGGCCTGAAGCTGGCCGTGGGCACGGCCGGCGACAGGCACAACATCGAATTCGTGATGTCGCGCCTGTCCATGGATCCGCTGCCGCTGGCCATCGTCGGAGGTGACGAGGGCCTCACGGGGAAGCCCACGCCGGCCATCTTCCTGGAGGCGGCGCGCCGCATCGGCGTGGCGCCCGAGCGCTGCATCGTTTTCGAGGACGCACCCTTCGGCATCGAGGCCGCACGCCGCGGTGGCATGCGGGCCGTGGCCGTGTGCAGCACGCATTCCGTTGAAGAACTCGCCGGCCCGCACGTGGTCGCCGCCGTGCGCGATTACCACGAACTCGCCCAATCAAATTTTCTGGAGAAGCTCGATGTTGCAATCGCGTGATGCGCTGGCCCCGCCGGTGACCGTGCGCCGCCAGGACTACCAGGCGCCAGCGTTCTGGATCGACACGGTCGACCTGTGCTTCGACCTGGACCCGGCCAAGACGCGGGTACTGAACAAGATGGTGCTGCGCCGCAACCCGGACGTGCCGGCCCAGGCGCTGCGGCTGGACGGCGAGGAGCTGAACCTGGCCCGCGTGCTGGTCAACGGCCAGGGGGCATCGTTCCGCATCGATGGCGGCCAGCTCGTCCTGGAGAGCCTACCCTCGGCGGAAGACGGCCCGTTCTCGCTGGAGATCTTCACCACCTGCGCGCCGGCCAAGAACACCAAGCTGATGGGCCTGTACGTCAGCAACGACTCCTTCTTCACCCAGTGCGAAGCCGAAGGCTTTCGCCGCATCACGTACTACCTGGACCGTCCCGACGTGATGGCCAGCTTCACCGTCACCTTGCGCGCCGACAAGTCCAAGTACCCGGTGCTGCTGTCCAACGGCAACCTGGTCGAGCACGGGCCGCTGACGGGCGAGGGCAACGAGAACCGCCACTTCGCCAAGTGGGTGGACCCGTTTCGCAAGCCCAGCTATCTTTTCGCGCTGGTGGCCGGCAAGCTGGTGGCGCGCGAGCAGCGCATCCGCTCGCGCCTGGGCGGCGACCATTTGCTGCAGGTCTACGTGCGCCCGGGCGACCTGGACAAGACCGAGCACGCCATGCAGTCGCTAATGGCGTCCGTGGCGTGGGACGAAGCCCGCTTCGGCCTGCCACTGGACCTGGAGCGCTTCATGATCGTGGCGACCAGCGACTTCAACATGGGGGCCATGGAGAACAAGGGCCTCAACATCTTCAACACCAAGTACGTGCTGGCCAACCAGGCCACGGCCACCGACACCGATTTCTCGAACATCGAGAGCGTGGTCGGCCACGAGTACTTCCACAACTGGACCGGCAACCGCGTGACCTGCCGCGACTGGTTTCAGCTGTCGCTCAAGGAAGGCCTCACGGTGTTCCGCGACCAGGAGTTCAGCCAGGACCTGTGCGCCGAGCCTTCCGCCCGTGCCGTCAAGCGCATCGAGGACGTGCGTGTGCTGCGCACCGCGCAGTTCCCCGAAGACGCCGGCCCCATGGCGCACCCGGTGCGGCCCGACAGCTACGTCGAGATCAACAACTTCTACACCGTCACGATCTACGAGAAGGGTGCGGAGGTCGTGCGCATGATGCAGACGCTGGTCGGCCGCGCGGGCTTTGCCAGGGGCATGACGCTGTACTTCGAGCGCCACGATGGCCAGGCCGTGACGTGCGACGACTTCGCACAGGCCATCGCCGACGCGAACCCCGACTCGGAACTGGCGCGCCTGTTGCCGCAGTTCAAGCGCTGGTACAGCCAGGCCGGCACGCCGCGCGTGCAGGCCGCCGGCCAGTTCGACGCGGGCACCGGCCGCTACACGCTGACGCTCACGCAAAGCTGCGCGCCGACGCCCGACCAGGGCTACAAGGAGCCCTTCGTGATCCCGGTCGCGCTGGGCCTGCTGGCCACCGATGGCAGCGCGGTCGAGACGCAGGTACCGCCCCTGTTCGTCATGACCGAGCCCTCGCACCAGCTGCACTTCGATGGCCTGGCCGCCGAGCCCGTGCCATCGCTGCTGCGCGGCTTCTCTGCACCGGTGGTGCTGGACATCGACTACACCGATGCGCAGCTGCTGACCCTGCTGGCACACGACACCGACCCGTTCAACCGCTGGGAAGCAGGCCAACGCCTGGCATTGCGCCGTGCGCTGAAGGCCATCGGCGACGCGGGCTTCACGCCCGAACAGCCGCCGCTGGACGAGGCCTTCATCGACGCCATGCGCAGCGTGCTGCGCCACCCGACGCTGGACGCGGCCTTCAAGGACCTGGTCCTGACGCTGCCGTCGGAGACCTACCTGGCCGAGCAGCTCGAGGTGGTCGACCCGCAGCGCATCCACGCCGTGCGCGAGGCCATGCGCGCGCAACTGGCCACGGCGCTGGCCGCCGACTGGGAATGGGCCTTCGACACGCACGAGGACAACGGCGCCTACCAGCCCGACCCGACCTCGTCCGGCCGGCGCGCGCTGGCAGGCCTGGCGCTGTCGCAGCTGTGCCTGGCAGCGCGCGCGAGCGGCGACGCCGTGTGGCCCGGCAAGGCCTACCAGCGCTTCAAGGACGCCGGCAACATGACCGACCGCTTCAACGCGCTGTCGGCCCTGGTGTCGAGCGAGCACGCGCTGGCCGCACAGGCGCTGCAGCGCTTCCACGCGCTGTTCAAAGACGAGGCGCTGGTGCTGGACAAGTGGTTCGCGCTGCAGGCCGGCCGCACCGACCGCAACGGCAACGTGCTGCCCGCCGTCAAGCAGCTCATGCAGCACCCGGACTTCAACCTGCGCAACCCGAACCGCGCGCGCAGCGTGATCTTCAGCTACTGCAGCGGCAACCCGGGCGGCTTCCACCGCGCGGACGCGGCCGGCTACCGGTTCTGGAGCGAGCGCGTCATCGAGCTGGACGGCATCAACCCACAGGTCGCGGCGAGGCTGGCGCGTGCGCTGGACCGCTGGAAGAAGCTGGCCGAGCCCTACCGCACGGCGGCGCGCGAAGCGCTGGCCCGCGTAGCGGCCAAACCCGACCTCAGCAACGACGTGCGCGAAGTCGTCACGCGTGCGCTGGACTGATTTCTCACTTCCAAGGAAACCCATGTCCCAGAAAGTTTCACTGACGCGCTACCTGGTCGAGCAGCAGCGCGTCGACGGCCTGATCCCGGCGCAGCTGCGGCTGCTGCTTGAGGTCGTGGCCCGCGCGTGCAAGCACATCAGCCAGTCCGTCAACAAGGGCGCACTGGGCGACATCCTCGGCGCTGCCCAGACCGAGAACGTGCAGGGCGAACTGCAAAAGCGCCTGGACATCATCGCCAACGAGGTGTTGATCGAGGCCAACGAATGGGGCGGCCACCTGGCGGCCATGGCCTCCGAGGAGATGGACAGCATCTACGTGGTGCCCAACCGCTACCCGCAAGGCGAATACCTGCTGCTGTTCGATCCGCTGGACGGCTCGTCCAACATCGACGTGAACGTGAGCATCGGCACCATCTTCAGCGTGCTCAAGAAGCCCGATAACAGCGCTGGCGTGAGCGAGCAGGACTTCCTGCAGGCCGGCGCCAGGCAGGTCGCGGCCGGCTACTGCGTGTATGGCCCGCAGACCACGCTCGTGCTGACGGTGGGCGACGGCGTGGCCATGTTCACGCTGGACCGCGAACAGGGCTCCTTCGTGCTGACGCAGGAGCACGTGAGGGTGCCGGCCGACACCAAGGAATTCGCGATCAACATGAGCAACATGCGGCACTGGGACGAACCCGTGCGCCGCTACATCGACGAATGCCTGGCCGGCCAGGAAGGCCCGCGCGGCAAGGACTTCAACATGCGCTGGGTGGCCAGCATGGTGGCCGATGTGCACCGCATCCTGACGCGCGGCGGCATCTTCCTGTACCCCTGGGACAAGCGCGAGCCGAACAAGCCCGGCAAGCTGCGCCTGATGTACGAGGCCAACCCCATGAGCTGGCTCATCGAACAGGCCGGCGGCGCCGCCACCAATGGCCGCGAGCGCATCCTCGATCTGCAGCCGACCAAGCTGCACGAACGTGTGAGCGTGGTACTGGGCTCAAAAAATGAGGTGGAGCGCGTGACGAGCTATTACGCCGCGCTATAATCGCGGGCTTACGCCGGTGTAGCTCAGTCGGTAGAGCAGCTCATTCGTAATGAGAAGGTCGGGTGTTCGATTCATCTCTCCGGCACCAAAACCAGTCAACCCCTGCCATCGCAAGATGGCGGGGGTTTTCTTTTTGGCGCGGCCGCTCAGCTCGCCAGGAAGAAGCGGACGACCTCGGCGCTGGCATCGATGCCGGCGGGCTCCGTGAACGAGCCCTTCTCGCTGCCCCCGAGCCAGGCGTGCGCGCCGCCGGAGACGATGCATTCACGCACCATCACGCGCCCACTCGCGTCGCGGAACTCGGTGACGGCAGGCGTGCGCTTGGGGCCGCGCGCCAAGGATATGCCGGCGCGCTTGAACGCACTGACGGCCTGCCGCGTCACGGCCCGCCCGTTGTCCACGTGCACGGTGCTGTCGGCATCACCATGGATCACCAGCGTGCGCACGGCGGTCTCAGCGCGCGAGGCCCTGGAGCGCCCGTCAACTCGCGTCCTGCCCTGCATGGCGTCGAACGCGCTCGACATGTCATGCGCCGCGCCACGCGCCAGGCCGGAATGCGCCGCCACGCCGGCGAAGACATCCGGGTAGGCCTGCCCGAGGATCACCGCCATCGAGGCACCGGCCGACAGCCCGGCCACGAAGATGCGCGTCGTGTCGACTGCGTAGCGGCCGGCGATAGCCAGCGCGATGCCCGCCAGGATCGACGGCTCCTGGCCCTCGCGCACCTGTTGGCCGGACTCGAACCAGTTCCAGCAATTGGCGCCGTTCGAGCGGAAGGTCTGCTCCGGATACGCCACCAGGAAGCCGTGCGTTTCGGCCAGCGCATTCATGCGCGTTGCCACGGCGAAGTCTTCGGGGTCCTGCTTGCACCCGTGCAACATGAGCACCAGTGGCAACGGCCTATCGGCCGTACGCTGCGGCACGTACAGCTTGTAGTTGCGCGACCCGGCCGCGCTTTCGAAGGTCTCCTCGACGAAGGCGCCCAGCGGTTCGAGAAGCAACAACGCGGCACTGGCCGGCGCAGGTGGCAGGGTGTCGCGCCGAGCGGGTGCGGCAGCGCTCGACCCGAACAAGCCCGAGGCCTCGAGGGCGCGGGCGATGAAGTCAGGGATGTCGTTGGGCTTCATGCACCGAACTCCAGAAATGTTGCAATGCAGCATTCTGCGTGCCAGCCATGGGCGACCAAGGGTCCATTCATGCCATTGCACTGTGGGACAAGGACCACGCCCAGTCCGGCTGCTCCACGCGCTTGACCGTGGAATGCCACGTGCATCGCCATCCTCTGCGAGCGTGCAGTTCAGAATCGGGCATGCGCAGCAGTGGCAGCCCTGAAGACCAACCGCCAGAACGCCCCGGTGGCGCGGCCGAGTCGGCGCTGTCCGTCTCGTTTAGCGACTACGTGGCCCTGTCGCAGAGTCCACCGGACAGGCGGCCCAAGGCCGATGCGATCCGCAGGGCCCGGTGGCTGGTGGTGTTCGTCTGCCTCGCCTTGCTCGCGACGAATGCTTGGCTGATCGTCGACGCGCGGGCGCACGCGATCGCCCAGGCCGCGCTGGCGAGCACTAATCTGGCGCGTGCCGTGACCGAACGCGTGGAGGGAACGGTCTCCGAGATTGAGCACATCCTCGATGGCATCGTGTTCGAACTGGAGCGCTCCGACCTCACGCCCAGGGTGCTCGAACGTATGCAGCCCATCCTGGTGCACCACGTAGCCGCCGTCGAGCAGATCAAGGGCATCTTCATCTACGACGCCCAGGGCAAATGGATCGCAAGCTCCGAGCCCACCTGGGACCCCGCCGCCAACAATGCGGACCGCCCCTACTTCAAGCACCACCGGAGCAACCCCAGCGCCAAGGCGCTGATCGGCGCGCCCATCGTGAGCCGATCCTCCGGCGAATGGGTCGTGCCAGTCTCGCGCCGGCTCAACGATCCCGATGGCGACTTTGTGGGTGTGGCCCTGGTCACATTGCGGCTGCAGTACCTGCGCAACCTGCTGGACAAGTTCGATGTGGGCGGCGAAGGTGCCATCGCGCTGTTCCTGGCCGACCGCATCATGGTGCGCCGGCCATTCAAGGAGACCGACCTGGGCAGCCCCCTGCCGCAGACGCCGCTCAAGGCGCTGCTCGACGCCACCCCGGCCGGCACGGCGGACGCACGTTCGACGCTGGATGGCGTGTGGCGACTGATCAGCTTCGAACGCACGCGCAACTATCCGATCCTCGTGACGGTGGCCGTCAGCAAGGAAGAGGTGCTGCGCAGCTGGCGGACAGCGTCCATGTTGCAGACCGGCTGGGCGCTGTTCCTGTGCCTGGTCCTCGGGCTGGCAGGGCTTTACGTCAACCGCTCCATGCGCCGCCGCCTCAAGGCCGAATCCGGGTTGCGCGCGACGCGCGACGCGCTGGCGCAGGCCAATGCGCGGCTGGCCCACATGGCGCAGTACGACGGACTGACCGGCCTGCCCAACCGGCGCTACTTCGACTCACGCCTGATCAAGTATTTCAAACAGGCGCAGCGCGAGCGCAGCTGCATTGCCGTCGTGATGGTGGATGTGGACGAGTTCAAGAAATACAACGACCACTACGGCCACGTGGAGGGCGACCAATGCCTCAAGCGCGTCGCCGAGGCCCTCAGTGCAACGGCCCAACGGCCGATCGACCTGGTCGCACGCTACGGTGGCGAGGAGATGGTGCTGCTGCTGCCAGGAACCGATGCAGCCGGCGCGGTGCTGCTCGCGCAGGCCGCCCGGCGTGCCGTGGTGGACCAGAACATTCCCCATGTGGCCACCGCGCTTGGCAAGGTGTCGGTCAGCCTGGGGGTGGCGGCCTGCATGCCCGGGCCTGCAGACACGCCCAATGCGCTACTGAAGGCCGCGGACGCTGCGCTGTACCAAGCCAAGAAGAACGGCCGCAACCGCGTGTATCCAGCGCACTGAGGCGCCCGGCAGGATCAGATGCGGTGGCGTCGGCGGCGCACGACCACCGCACACAGCGCCAGGCCCATGAGCACCTGGAGCGCCGTGCTGTTCGATGTCCACGCTGGTGTGGTCTGGCGATCCTGGCTGGTCCAGATGTTGGACCGGCCCGCGTTGCCGTAAGGCGTCTGGACAAACGCGGTCGGCACCGTGGTCCACTGCGCGGCCGAACGCTGGAACTGGCCGTGCAGGGCCTCCAGCTGTGCCAGAGGTTGGTAGTTCAGGCCCATGGGAATCGGATCGCGCTCCGCGCCACCGAGAGAGATGACGGACGCCTGAGCGCCCTGGCAGAGGAAAGCTGCGGCGAGCAGCAAGCCCGCGAGAGCTGCGGCATGGGTCGAACGATATGTTTTGTGCATGGCCGGTTCCTTTGAATCCGTAACACCAAGCACGATCTGCGCCATCCAGCTTTTCCCTTACTAAACAAGCGTTTGGCGGCTCAACCATGGGTATGGCTTCGGGTGTGTAAGCCAGCTCGACACCGGCGGCCCGATGTCTGCATGCCTTTCGGCACATCCATGGTGCAAACTTGTATCTGTGTGCAATACGGGCCTATCCATGCAATGTTTTGCTACGGTGCGACCAACACAAGGTGCGCGCCATGGCCTACGCCAAGTCTGGCGACTACATGACATCGCTCGGGGCGCCAGCAGGAAGAATCGTCACCTCACATCCCGGGGCTGCCAGCGCGCGCAGCCCGCCCATCCCGATCGCCACCATGAAACTCTTCAACTGCACGAATTGCGGCAACCGCGTCTTTTTCGAAAACCTGAGCTGCGAGGCCTGCAAGAGCACGCTGGGTTATTCGACCGAGGAGCGCGCCATGGTTGCGTTCCAGGTCACACCGGAAGGCATCTGGAATCGCGCCGGCTCCGATGGGCTGGCCTACCGCCCCTGCATCAACACCGCGGAAGGGGTGTGCAATTGGCTCGTGCCCGTCGACAGCGCGCACCAGCATTGCGTCTCCTGCCGTACCACGCACACCATTCCCGCCCTGAGCAAGCCCGAGAACCGGCTGTACTGGGGCCAGTTGGAGCAGGCCAAGCGCCGGCTGTTCTTCACGCTGCTGGAACTGGGCCTGCCGGTGCCGAACAAGCTGGAGGACCCGGCCAACGGCCTGTCGTTTGAATTCCTGGAAGACACCAGCACCGAGGCGCGCGTGCTCACGGGCCATGACGAGGGCGTGATCACGCTCAACATCGCCGAGGCCGACGACGCGCGGCGCGAGCAGATCCGCTTGTCCATGCACGAGCCCTACCGCACGTTGTTGGGCCATTTCCGCCACGAGATCGGCCACTACTACTGGGACCGCCTGATCCGCGGCACGAACTGGATCCAGGAATGCCGCGCACTGTTCGGCGATGAATCCATCGACTACGCGCAATCGCTACAGCGCCACTACGCCAACCCGCCGGCCGACTGGCCGCAGAATTTCATCAGCGTCTACGCAAGCTCCCATCCCTGGGAGGACTGGGCCGAAACCTGGGCGCACTACCTGCACATGGTCGACGGGCTGGAGACCGCAGCCGCGTGGGGTCTGCATCTGGACCATGCCATTCCCTCGGGCCCGAGCCTGGTGGCCCAGCCGCTCGACCTGCAGGCCAGCCAGATCGGCGCGACCGTGATCGAGCAATGGCTGCCGGTCTCGCAGTTCATCAACGCGATGGACCGCAGCCTGGGCTCGCACGACAGCTACCCCTTCATCGTGATCGCGCCCGTCGTCAGCAAGCTGGACTTCATCCACCGCGTGGTGCAGGCCGCGCGCCGCGGCGAAGCGCCGATGAACTTCCAGCTGGCCGAGCCGGCCCCCGCGCTCGCGCCGGCCTGATCCATCCGGTCTGCCGGCCCGCTGGCGCCTACAGTGGGGCTCCAGCACATCACCAGGGAACCCCATGGCCGAATCGATTCTCTTGACGACCGCGCGGGTGACCACCTTCGACGGCGGGCGCCTGCTGACCGGCGCCAGTGGCTTCTTCTTCGAGCGCGACGCGCAGCTGTTCTTCGTGACCAGCCGCCATGTGGTGATCGACGCGCCCACGGGGCACCACCCCACGCATATCGCGATCGAGGTGCACACGGACGCCGTGAACCTGACACGCTCCGAGCAGATCACGCTGGCGCTTTACGAGGACGGCAAGAGCCAATGGCGCCAGGGCGGCGATTCCGGCGGCGACATCGACGTCGCGGCGATCGAAATCCCGCGCGCGTTGCTGCCTGCCGGCGCGGACCTGCGCTGCTTCACGCCGGCGCATCTGCAGGCCTCGTTCGATGCCGTCGAAGTCGGCAGCAAGCTGCTGATCATCGGCTTTCCACTCGGATTCCACGACACCACGCACCACCTGCCGGTGGTGCGGCATGCCGTCATCGCATCCTCGTTCGGGGTGCGCTTCCAGGGGCAAGGCATCTTCCTGACGGACGGGCGCACGCACCGCGGCACCAGCGGCGCCTGCGTCGTGCGGCGCGACGAATCCATGGGCAAGACCCTGCCCTGGCGCCTGCTGGGCGTCCACTCGGCACGCATGGACATGGGCGGGCGCGACCTGGTGCTCGACGAGTCGCTGGGCCTGAACTCGGCCTGGTACGCCGACATCCTCATGACGCTGACCGCCCCGCGCATGGTGCCGCCCGCTGCAGGCCAGGCAGCTCCTTCGGCGGCAGCCTGACGCCCCTCGGCGTGAAGCCGTTCACGACCGCAGCGCCCGCTAGCGCACAACGACACACTCGCGACGCAATCGCCCCTGACGGCGTTCTGATAATTCCCGCGTGCCGGCACGCTGCCGGCCGCCCCAATGGAGTCCACCCGTGACCACCTCCCGCAGAAAATCCGTGTGCCTGCCCTGCAGCGCCCAGCCCTGGCTGGTCGCTGCACTGCTGTGCCTCGGCGCCCTGCCCTGCGCGATGCTGATCGCGCACCGCTGGGTGACGGTGGAGGTGACGACGACACCCATCGGCGATGCCGCGCCGCCGCTCTCGGCACTGGCGCTGGCCGGCGCCTGCGCGCTGGCCGCGGCCCTGCTGCTGTACTGCCAGGGCCTGCGGCGCGCGGCCGCGGCCCGGCGCGCCCGGGCGCAGGAGGCTCAGGCCGCACGGCTGCGCACGCTGGGCCTGCTGGAGGCCATTGCCCAGTGCACGACGGAGCTCATGGTCGCTAAGGACATGGAGGGCCGCTACACCTTCTACAACCACGCCGCGGCCAAGACCTTCGGGCGCAAGGCCGACGAGATCCTGGGGCGCACCAACATCGACATCTTCGGCCCGGAGATGGGCGCGCGCCTGGGGCGTGACGACGCGCAGGTGCTGCGCACGCTGCAGCCCACCGTATTTGACGAGGAAATGCCGACACCGGACGGCAGCGTCACGCTGCAATACACGAAGAGCCCGCTGTTCGACGAGGCGGGCCAGCTCATCGGCCTGCTGATGGTGGCGCGCGACGTGAGCGAAAAGCGGCGCCTGCAGGCGGACCTGCAGACCCACCGGCAGCAACTCGAGAGCAAGGTCAGCGCACGCACGCTGCAGCTGACGATGGCGAACGAGGCGCTGGAGCGGGCCGTGCGCTTCAACCGGACGATCACCGACGCCTTGCCGGGCCGCGTGGCCTACTTCGATCGCAGCCGGCATTGCCTGTTCGCCAACCGTCTGTACGCCGAATGGTTCGGCCACACGGTCGAGAGCGTCGTCGGTCTCAGCACGCAGGAGATCGCAGGCCCGCACCACGAGCGCCTGCGTGGCCCGCTGCACGCCGCCCTGGCCGGCGAGCCGCAGTCCTACGAACGCGACACCGTGCTGCCGGATGGCTCACTGCACTGCCAGCAGGTGCACATCGTGCCCGACATCGATGCGCAGGGTGAGGTGCATGGCGCGCTGCTGATGTCGTTCGACATCACGGAGCTCAAGCAGACCGAGCGCGCCCTGACCTGCAGCAACGCGCAGCTGCAGGCCTCGCGCGACCGCGCCGAGGCCGCCAGCCGCGCCAAGAGCGTGTTCCTGGCCAACATGAGCCACGAGATCCGCACGCCGCTCAACGCCGTGATCGGCATGACGCACTTGATGGCCATGGACGCCGCCCCCGGCCGCCAGCGCGACCGGCTGGCCACGGTCGACACAGCGGCCCGGCACCTGCTGCGCATCCTCAACGACATCCTGGACCTGTCCAAGATCGAGGCCGGCACGCTGCGGCTGGATGACGAGCCGTTCTCGCTGCACGCCGTGGTGCGCCAGGCGACCGAGCTGCTGGAGGCCAGCGTGCACCACAAGGGCCTGGACATGCAGGTGCAGGCCGCGCAGTTGCCGGACCGCGTACAGGGCGATGCAACACGGCTGTCGCAGATGCTGAGCAACCTGCTGTCCAACGCGATCAAGTTCACCGAAGCCGGCCGCATCCGGCTGCACGCCAGCGTGGCCGCCACCGACGGTGCGCGTGTGCAGCTGCGCTTCGAGGTCGACGACACGGGCGTGGGCGTGGCGCCCGAGCGCCGCGCCACCTTGTTCAACAACTTCGAGCAAGGCGACGGCTCGACCACGCGCGTGCACGGCGGCACCGGCCTGGGCCTGGCATTGACACGGCAGCTGGCCCAGGCCATGGGCGGCGAAGCCGGCTACCGCCCGAACGCCACGCGCGGCAGCACGTTCTGGGTCACGGCCTGGCTGACGTCCACCGACCACGCCACCGCCCTGCCCACCGCCCCGGCACCGGCGCCAGACCCACTGGATCAAGCCATCGCGCAGCTGCGCCGCCGGCACGCCGGCCAGTGCGTGCTGCTGGCCGAGGACAACCCGGTCAACCAGGAAGTGGCCCGGAACCTGCTGGCGCTGGCCGGCCTGCGCGTCGATGTCGCCGAGGACGGCGAGCACGCCGTGCGCATGGCCGCCGCGGGCGGCTACGACCTGGTGCTGATGGACCTCGAAATGCCACGCATGGACGGGCTGGCCGCCGCGCGCGCGCTACGCGCCCAGGGCCTGCGCATTCCCTTGGTCGCCATGACCGGCCATGCCGCCGCCGACAGCGTGGACAGCGGCCTGGACGACCATCTCGCCAAGCCGGTCAACCCGCTGGCGCTGTACGAAACACTGCTGCGCTGGCTGCCCGCCCCACCCGACGCGGGGTCGTGATAATGCCGGCATGCAGGAGACCCGCCCCGCCAGCGCCGAGGTGCTGGCACCCCTCACGCCGCAACCCGACGACGACGCATACGAGGCCGAGCACCAGCGCACCCTGCGCCGCTTCTTCGACGACACCACGCCCGACCATGAGCGCGTGCGCGCCGCGTTGCGCACGGCCGGCTTCGACCGGATGCAGCGCCACACCGAACAGGGCTTGTTCTCGGAATACACGGCCGTCAAGCCGGGATAGGCCACGACGAGGCGGCCCCGCCATGATGTTCTTCCATCCCGGCGCGCAGTACCGCTTCGAGATCCCCGACGACTGGCTGCAGGCCGCTGGCGTGCTGCGCTTCATGCCGCGGCGACTGTGCTACGCGCACACGCATGAACCGCAATGGCCCACCGCCACCGTCGGCATCTTCCAGGTGGGCCTGCCGCCGGGCTGCATGGCGCCGGCGCCGTTCGCCGAGCAGCGCATGGTCGACACGTTGCGCGCCATGGCCACCGGGCAGCCGCTCGCGCCGCTGTGGTGCTCTCAGGAGGCCGGCGCGCCGCGCCTGACGCTGCGCCACGGCCTGCACCGCTACCACGCCGCCGTCGCCCTGCGCTTTCGACAGGTGCCGGTTTCGGTGCGCCCCCACTTCCAGCTCGGATGACGCGTCTGTAGGACGGAACCGGATGCTGCGCACAGCCGCACGCGCCGCATTCCTACACTGCTGCGTGCGTTGTGCATCGATGATTCGCTCGCGTTGTGAACGGCTGCGGCCGGCACAGCCCTGAATCTGAGGCGCAACGGAGCACACGAACATGGACCTGAATCAAACACACGCGTTGGCCAGCATGGAAGAAAGCCGGCCCGACGACATCAAGACCGTCTTGCAGGACTCCGGCTACGGTGAGCTGGCCGACCAGTGGCTGAGTGCCACGAGCGAGTTCCAGACCGTGGCGCAGCAGCCCCTTGCCGCCGACCTGAAGGTGCAGGAAGTCAGCGACGACATGGTGCGTGCCTACGCACGCATGTGCGTGAGCTGGTCGCGCATTTCGCAGCTGCGCGACCAGGCCATGGGTAGCGTCGAACACCTCTCCTACATCCGCTGAGCCCGCCGGGCCGCCACGGCCCGCGCGGTGCGTTCAGCCAGCCGGCAGCATGCGCTGCACCTGCGCCAGCAGGTCGTCCACGGCGAAGGGCTTGGTCAGCAACTCCATGCCGCTGTCCAGCACCCCATCGGCCCGCGTCGCGCTCTCGGCATAACCCGTCATCAGCAGCACCTTGAGCCCCGGCCGGTGCAGCCGGGCCGCATCCGCCACCTGGCGCCCGTTCAGTCCCGGCAGGCCGATGTCGGTCACCAGCAGGTCGATCGTCTCAGGCCCCGTCAGCAGGGCCAGGCCCGCCGGCCCATCGGCCGCCTGCAGCGTGCGGTAGCCCAGTTCCTGCAGCAGCTCCACCACCATGCGGCGCACGACCTCCTCGTCCTCCACCACCAGCACGGTGTGCCCGCCGCCAGGGGCCAGCGCGGGTGCCGGCGCTGCAGGGGCCGGGCCCACCGGACCCAGGTGGCGCGGCAGGCACAGCTGCACGCGCGTGCCCTGCCCGGGCGTGCTGTCGATGCTGGCGTAGCCCTCGGACTGGCGCGCAAATCCGTAGATCATGGACAGCCCCAGCCCCGTGCCCTGGCCCAGCGGCTTGGTCGTGAAAAACGGCTCGAAGGCCCGCTCCAGCACATCGGGCGCCATGCCCAGGCCGTTGTCCTGCACGCAGATCTGCACGTAGTCGCCATCGTGCACGCCATCGGCCGCCAGGTTGCGTGTCGCAACCGTCAGCACGCCGCCGTCGGGCATGGCGTCGCGCGCATTGATGCACAGGTTCAGTACCGCGCTTTCGAGCTGGTTGGGGTCGCACAGCGTGGGCCACAGGTCGGGTGCCAGGTCCAGCCGCAGTTGCAGCCGCTCGTCCATCGAGCGGTGGATCAGCCCCTCCATCGACAGCACGAGCGCGTTGACGTCCAGGCCGCGCGGGGCCAGGGGTTGGCGCCGCGAGAAGGCCAGCAGGCGGTGCGTCAGCGCGGCCGCGCGCCGGGCCGAGCTGCCGGCGTCGCCCAGGAAGCGGCCGACCTCGTCGATGCGGCCCTGCGCGATGCGGCGCTGGATTAGGTCCAGCGCGCCGGTGATGCCTTGCAGGAAGTTGTTGAAGTCGTGCGCGATGCCACCGGTGAGCTGGCCCACGGCCTCCATCTTCTGCGCATGGCGCAGGGCCTCCTCGGCCGCCGCGCGCTCGGCCGACTCGGCGCGCAGCCGGTCCAGCGTGCTGGCGAGTTCCTCGGTGCGCTCGGCGATGCGCATCTCCAGATGGCCGTTGAGCTCCTTGAGCGCGCGCTCGGCCCGCACTTGCTCGGTCACGTCGTTGCCCTCGGCGAAGATGCCGTCCACATGGCCGCTGCCGTCGAAGATCGGCTGGTAGACGAAGTTGACGAAGCGCTCTTCCAGCGCGGCGCCGGGCCGGCGCTCCAGCATGACGCGCACGCCGCGGCCGACGAAGGGCGCGCCGCTGCGGCGCACCTTGTCCAGCAGCTCCAGAAAGCCCTGGCCCGCCAGCTCGGGCAAAGCCTGCTCGATCGACTGGCCGGCCAGCACGCGGTGCCCCACCAGCTGCTGGTAGGACTCGTTGTACAGCTCGTACACGTGGGTCGGCCCGCGCAGCACGCACATGAAGCCGGGCGCCTGGCGGAACAGCATATGGAGCCGGTCACGCTCGGCCGTGCGCGTCTGCACCGCCTCGGCCAGCGACTCGGCATGCTGGCGCTCGGCCTCGTAGGCGTCGGCGTTGTCCAGGCTGGCACCGATGGGGCCGGCGAGCAGGCGCACGAAGTCCTGCGCCAGTACGTCGCCGGGCCGGTGCGGGTTCAGCGCCGCCACCAGGAAGCCACTGGGCCGCACGCCACCGCGGCCGCCGACGGCGCGCACCATGGCCGTCTGCGGCGCCATGGCCCAGGGGCCGGTGGGTGCATCGGCCGACGGGTCCAGCGCGACATGGGCTTCGGCCAGGCCGGACAAGATGCGTTCGGCGCCCCAGTGCCCGGCGTCGGCCAGGCCATGGCTGGCGGCGATGCCCACGCTGCAGGCCAGCTGCGCCCGGCCCTGGGCATCGAACAGGTAGACCATGGCGAACGGCAGGTCGTGCGCGGCGCCAGCCAGCCCATGCTCGATGGCCTGCAGGGCACTCGCGCGCGTGCCGCTGGCGGCCAGCCCGGCCGACAGGCGGCTCAGCACGGCCATGCGGCGCTCGCTGAGCACGCGTTCCGTCTCTTCGGACACGGCACAGAACAAGCCCTCGACCTGGCCGGTGTCGCCCAGCAGCGGGCTGTACGAAAAGGTGTGGTAAGTCTCCTCGCGGTAGCCCGAGCGCTCCAGGATCAGCAGCAGCGCCCGGTCCCAGGTCGACTGGCCGTCGCGGTAGACCGTCTGCATGCGGTCCTTGATGTCGTCCCAGATCTCGGCCCACAGCACGTGGCAGGGCTGGCCCAGGCCCTGCGGGTGCTTGCGGCCCAGCGTGGGCCGGTAGGCATCGTTG
The DNA here is from genome assembly GCF_001422405.1 of Pseudorhodoferax sp. Leaf267. Taxonomy (GTDB): domain Bacteria; phylum Pseudomonadota; class Gammaproteobacteria; order Burkholderiales; family Burkholderiaceae_C; genus Pseudorhodoferax. The sequence continues at coordinate 591,313 of NZ_LMMV01000012.1, read as the reverse complement.
TAGAAGAAGCAGATGTCCGGCCCCCAGCCCAGCCACATCTCGAAGCGCGAAGTCAGCAGGATGCGCAAGGCCACCTTCAGGCCCTCGGGCCAGTGCTCGGGCGGCCCCAGCGGTGTGGCGGCCCAGTCGTGGGCGCGCATCAGCTGCGCCATCTCGCTGGTGCCGACGAAGATGTCGGCATAGCGCTCGCGCACGGCCGGCGCCACCTCAGCGCGCCTTCAAGGCGTCCTCGATGGTGTCCAGGATGCGCTCGAGCGCGTCCAGGTCGAATGGTTTGGTCAGCGCCCGCACGTTCGGGCCCAGCGCCGCCAGTTGCGCGCCCATGTCGTAGCCCGAGCACAGCACCACCCACTGCTGCGGCTTGCTGGTGGTGAGCTGGCGCGCCAGATCCGTGCCGTTGATGCCGGGCAGGCCGACGTCGGTCATCAGGATGTCCCAGTCGCGCTGCGCCAGGGCCGTCAAGGCTTCCTCGCCGGTCGCGCACACGGTGATTTCCCGGGTGGGTGATTCCAGGGCCATGGCAATGGAGTCGCGCAGGTCGTCGTTGTCCTCGACGTACAGAATGCTGGTGGGCGTCATCAGTTGGGAAGAAGTCAGAAACGGTATTTGAGCCCGACGCTGGTGGACCGCACCCAGCCGTTGTCGTCGCCCGCGAAATCGAAACGGTGGCGCTGCCAGTCGAGCACGGCCGACCAGTGGTCGCTGAATGCCCAGTCCACGCCCAGGCCATAGGCCGGCCCCCAGCCGCTGGCACGCCCGGGCGTGATGCCGCTGCTGGCCGAGGACGCGACGCGCGTGCGCCCGTAGGTGGTGCCCAGGCGGCCGAACACGCCAAAACCGGCGCCCACATCGGCGCGGCCGACCAGGCTGAAGTTGACGCCCTCGGCGCGCGTGTCACCACCGCCGCGCTCGGCCTCGCCCATGTGCAGGTAGCCGACCTCGGCCCCAAAGAAGGGGCTGAACATGCCGCCCACGTAGGCCCGGCCCGCCAGCTGCGGCTGGTCGCAGCCGCCCACACCGCAATCGAGCCGGTAGCTCGGGCGGCCCAGGCTCAGGCCGGCATAGCCGTTGGTCGTGTAGGGCAACCAGGAACCGCGGCGCAGGTCATAGGGCGAAGGGCTGCCGGAAGTCTGGGCCATCGCCGTCCCCGCCAGCAGCAGGGCGGCAAGGCCGGCACACGATCGCAAGCTGTTCATGGGGTTCTCCTGTGTCTGTCGCAGTCCAGGGAACGGACGGGGCTGTGGGACAACGCCATTGTCGCGAGCCGCCCGTCGGCCCATTGTGGGACAAATGCTGAACCGCTGGGCGATCCCGTCTCAGGCGGACGTCTTTGCGGCAGCCCGGCGCGCGCGGCGTGGTGGCGCGGCACTGCAGTCGCCGCAGCGGCCGTACAGCGTGAGTTCGTGCCGCTCGACCATGAAGCCGGCCGGCGCCAGTTTCTGCATGTCGCCCGGGCAGGCGTGCACGTCGAACACGCGCTGGCAGACGCTGCAGCTGAAGTGGTGGTGATGGTGGTGGCCTGCCACCTCGAAGCGCGGCGCCTCGCCGGGCAGCTCGACGGACTGGATCTCGCCGGCGTCGGCCAGTTGCTTGAGGTTGCGGTAGACGGTGGCCATGCCCAGCGCCGGCACCTCCCGTTGCGCGGCAGCCAGGATCTCGCCGGGCAGCAAGGGGCGGCCGGCCGCCTCCAGCGCCTGGCGGATCGCATCGCGTTGCCGGCTCGCGCGCTCCATCGCTCAGCTGCCCTGGTACTTCACCACGCGCTCGACCTGCATCACATAGCTGGCCACGCCCATGGACGAGGCGGCGCGCTCGATCTGCAGCGTGCCGCTGGCCCACACGGCGTCCATGGTGCGCAGGCCCTTGAACGGCTTGGCGGCGCGGCCCAGCACGATCTGGTTGGACGGCGGCGGCGGCGTGTGGATGCAGGCACCGAAGTACGGCACCAGCAGGAACTCTCGGATGCCGTCCTTGCCCTCCTCCAGCGGCACCAGGTAGCCGGGCAGCTTGACCGAGCGGCCGGCCATGGTCGGCACGGTGGGCGCGTTGTCCCAGATCTTGCGCAGCTCGTCGAGCATCTCCTGCGCGCGCGGGTCGGTGTCGCTCAGGCCGGCCAGGCCAGGCTGGTCGCGCATGCTCTTGGCCGGGTCCCATCCCTGGGGCACGAGGTCGGTCCAGGCGATTTCGTTGAACGGCGCAGCCAGGGCCGGCAGCGGCAGGGCCAGGGCCGCGCCCATGGCCAGCCAGGTGCGGCGCGTGGGCCGGGCGAGGGAAATGGATGTGTGCGACATGGTCAGATTCTCGGAGAAAGTCCATCGGACAGCGACAAGCGGTAGGCGCGCCAGCCCGGCAGCACGCTGGCCAGCAGCCCGGTGGCCAGCAGCGCGCCCAGTAGCGCCCATTGGAAAGCCGTGGGCGCGGCCAGCTGCAGCGTGAGGCCGATGGCCGATTGCAGCCAGGGCGCAGCCGCCACTGTCACGGCCACGAGCGCCACCACGCCCAGTACCATGCCGGCCAGCGTGACCCACAGGCCTTCAAACGCGAGCAGCGCCAGCACATGCCAGGGGCTGGCGCCCACGCTGCGCAGCACGGCCAGCTCGCGCCGCCGTTCGTTGAGCCCGGCCAGCACCACGGCCATGAGGCCCGCCATGCTGACCAGCGCGACCAAGCCTGACATCAGCAGCAGCGCCTGCTCGCCCGGGCCGATCACGCTCCACAGCTCGTCCATCGCCACGCCGGGCAGGATGGCCATCAGCGGCTCGTCGCGGTAGCCGTTGACCCAGCGCTGCGCCGAGAACACGGCGGCCCGGCTCTTGAGCCCCACCAGCGCGGCCGTGACGGCCTTGGGCTGCAGCTGCGCGGCTGTCAGCGCATCGACCGCGGTGCGCTGGCCCGGCATGGGCATGCCACCGATCCAGTCCACATGTAGCGCCTCGATGGCCTCCAGGCTCACGAGCACGCTGCGGTCCATGGGCGTGCCGGTGCGCGCCAGCACGCCGACGACCTGGAAGGGCTTGTCGGCGTGGTCGGCCACCTGCAGCTCGCCGCCGCCGTGCGACAGCGTGATGCGCGTGCCCAGGCCATAGCCCAGGCGCTGGGCCACCTCGGCGCCCAGCACGGCGTCGAACAACTGGCCGAAGGGCTTGCCGGCCTGGAACTGCAGCGGCTGGCGCTCGCCATGCCGGAAGCGCTCGAACAGCTCGGCGCTCGTGCCCATGACCGGGAAGCCGCGGTGCGCATCGCCCAGCGACAGCGGCACGACCCAGGCCACCGAGGGCTGCTGGCGCAGCGCCTGCACGCTGGACCAGCGGATGTTGTTGCTGGCCGCGCCCACATGAAACACCGCGTACAGCAGCAGTTGCACCGAGCCCGTGCGCGCGCCGACGATGAGGTCGGTGCCCGACACGGCCGACGAGAAGCTGTCGCGCACGTCGCCGCGGATGCGGTCCACACCCAGCAGCATGAAGGTGGACAGCGCGATCGACACCAGCGTCAGGCTCAGGGTGAAGCGACGGTTCCAGGCGCTGCGCAGCGCCAGCGTCAGCAAAAAGGCCCTCATGCAACGGACTCCGCCACGCCGGCGGCGCGGTTGATCTGCGGCAGCGCCACCTGGCGCGCGAAGCGCTCGGCGATGCGCCGGTCGTGGCTCACGAACACCAGCGCGCTGCGGGCCTGGGCGCAGGCGTCCAGCAGCAGGTCGACGAAGGCATTGCGCAGGTCTTCGTCCAGCGCCGAGGTCGGCTCGTCGGCGATCACCAGCGCGGGCGCGCCGATCAGCGCGCGCGCCGCGGCCACGCGCTGCTGCTGGCCCACCGACAGCGTGCCCGGCGTGCGCTGCCACAGCGCCGGCGCCAGGCCCATCGCAGCCAGCCAGCGCTCGGCCTCGTGCTCGGCCGAGCCGGCCGACGCCGCAGCCGCCGCGCGCCGCGTGGCCGAGAAGCGGCACGGCAGCAGCACGTTGTCGCGCACGCTGAGGTAAGGCAGCAGGTTGAACTGCTGGAAGATGTAGCCCACGTGCTCCACGCGCCAGCGGTCGCGGCCGGCGCGGCCCAGGCGCTGCCAGTCGCGACCGGCCAGCACCACCTGGCCCTGCTGCGGCAGCAGCACGCCGGCCAGCAGCGCAAGCAGGCTGCTCTTGCCGCAGCCGCTGGGGCCGTGCACGAACACGGTCTCGCCCGGCGCCACGTCGAAGGCCGCGATGTCCAGGCAGTCGCTGCGGCTGCCGGGCCAGGCGAAGCGCAGGCCCTTCACGGACAGGACCGGCTCGCTCACTGGGCCGAGCCGTCCAGCGGCAGCCGGCTGGCCGCCCGGCGCAGGCTCACGCGCGACTGGCCCTTGGCCGTGGCGACCTGCGCATCCACGCTGCGCACGCCCTTGAAGGCGTCGAACAGCTTCACATCGATGAAGCGCGCCGCCGCGGCCTTGTCGCAGGCGAAGGTGACCGTCATGTCCAGGTCGGCATGCTCGGGCGCGGCCTCGTCCTTGGCCGGCGCCGGCGCGCTGCCCAGGCCCAGCACGGCGGACGCGATCTGCACATCGCCCAGCTTGCAGCCGCCGGCCGGGTCGAGCACGAACAGCTTGTCGGCGAGCTTGAGCTGCTCGAGCAGCGCCGTCACGCGGCCGCGCTCGGCCACCGAACGCGGCGCGCGCTCGAAGCCCACCAGGTCGTGCAGCGGCGCGTCGAGCCGCACCGTGATGTCCTGGGCGTCGACCGCGACATCCAGCGACAGCTGGCCGTGGCTGTGGGCATGGCCCTGGGCCATGGCTGGCGCGGCGGCAGCGAGCAGCGACAGCGCGAGGCCGGCGAAAAACGAACGGTGCATGCAATGACTCCTGATGGGTGGGCGCGACGATCGCGCGCCGGGTTGGTCCGCCAGCGCGGCGCAGAGTTCCAGCTACTTGAAGGCGGGGGCCGACGTGTGCGCATGGTCATGGTCCTTGTCGTGGCCATGGTCATCGTGGGCGTCCGTGCCCTGGGCGGCGCCGTGCGCGTGGCCTGCATGCCCATGGTCGTGCTCGCCATGCGCGAGCTGGCTCACCACCGTCACCACCGCGATGCCGACCACCAGCCAGGCCACCTGCGCCGCAGTCTGGCGCTTGGTCATGCGCACCTGCAGCTGCGGGATCAAATCGGCCAGCGCCACATACACGAAGCTGCTGCCGGCCGCCACGAGGAAGTACGGCAGCCACTCGGCAAGCTGGCCCGTCAACCACCAGCCCATGAGCCCACCCAGCGAGGTCACGAGGCCAGCCAGGCTCAGCTTGACCAGTGCCGCCTGCGGCGCGCGCTCGGCAGCGTCCAGCACCACCAGGTCGCCGATGTGGTGCGGCACCTCGTGCGCCAGCACGGCCAGCGCCGCGACCACGCCCAGCGCCGGGTCGGCCGTGAAGGCGGCCGCGATCACGATGCCGTCGCCGAAGCAGTGCAGGCTGTCGCCCGCCAGCACGGCCCAGGCGCCGCCGCGGCGCGTGGCGTGGGCATGCCCGTGGTGGTGGTGGCCGTGGTCGTGCGCATCGCCATGGGCATGCGGATGCGCATGCTCGTGGCCGTGGTGCCACAGCTCCACCTTGTCGAGCAGGAAGAACACGACCAGCCCGCCCAGAAGCACGGCGAACAGGGCTGCGGGCCTGGCGCCGCTCTCGAAGGCCTCGGGCAGCAGGTGCATGAAGGCCGTGGCCAGCAGCGCGCCGGCCGCTAGGCTCAGCAGGTAGCGGCGGTCGGCGATCAGCTTCGGGCCGCGCGTGGCCAGCCGCAGCACCAGCGCGGCGAGCCACACGCTGCCGACGCCGGCCACCAGGGTGGCGATCAGGATGCCAAGCAGGTTCATGGAGATGCGAGATCAGAAAGAAGCGAGGGCAGCCCCGGACAAGGCCACCCTGATGCCTCTAATGATAACGCATGCTCACTATTGGCAGCGCCGGTCTACATCAGCCCGTCGGCCTTGAACATGGTCTTGATGCCGCGCACCGCCTGGCGGATGCGGGCCTCGTTCTCGATGAGCGCAAAGCGCACATGCTCGTCGCCGTGGTCGCCGAAGCCGATGCCGGGCGACACGCTGACCTTGGCGTTGTCCAGCAGCTGCCTGGTGAACTCCAGCGAGCCCAGCTTGCGGTAAGGCTCCGGAATGCGCGCCCAGATGTACATCGAGGCCTTGGGGCAGTCGACCTGCCAGCCCGCCTCGATCAGCCCCTTGTAGAGCACGTCGCGCCGGCGCTGGTACTGCAGGGCGATGTCCTTCACGCACTGCTGGTCGCCCTCCAGCGCGGCGATGGCCGCCACCTGCAGCGGCGTGAAGGTGCCGTAGTCGTGGTAGCTCTTGATGCGCGCCAGCGCTGCCACGAGGTCGGCGTTGCCCACCATGAAGCCGATGCGCCAGCCCGCCATGTTGTAGCTCTTGGACAGCGTGAAGAACTCCACTGCGATGTCGCGCGCGCCCTTCACCTGCATGATGGACGGCGCCTTCCAGCCGTCGAACACGATGTCGGCATAGGCCAGGTCGTGCACCACGAAGATGTCGTGCTTCTTGGCCAGCGCCACCACGCGCTCGAAGAAGTCCAGCTCCACGCACTGCGCCGTGGGGTTGGACGGAAAGCCCAGCACGATCATCTTGGGCTTGGGGTAGCTGCCGCGGATCGCCTTCTCCAACTCGCCGAAGAAGTCGATGTCGGGCGCCATGGGCACCGAGCGGATGTCGGCGCCCGCGATCACGGCGCCGTAGATGTGGATGGGGTAGCTCGGGTCGGGCACGAGCACGGTGTCGCCGCGGTCGAGCGTGGCCAGCATCAGGTGCGCCAGCCCCTCCTTGGAGCCGATGGTCACGATGGCCTCGCTGTCGGCGTCGAACGCGACGCCGTAGCGGTCCTGGTACCAGTGGCAGATCGCGCGGCGCAGCCGCGGGATGCCCTTGCTGGCCGAATAGCCGTGCGTGTCGGGTCGCTGCGCGGCCTCGACCAGCTTGGCCACGATGTGCGGCGGCGTGGCGCCGTCGGGGTTGCCCATGCTCATGTCGATCACGTCGACGCCCGCGCGCCGCGCCGCCAGCTTGCGCTCGGCCGTGATGTTGAACACGTAGGGGGGAAGGCGGTCGATGCGCGCGAAACGGCGCTTGCCTGCAGCAGATGCTGACATCGTTGAACTCTCACGTAAGCGCCCGGAACCGTCCGAGCGACGTGGCCGGCAATGGGGCCGGCCCGGGGCGATGCTAGCGCAGTGGCGCCGCGCAACAGCCTCTCGCCAACCCGAGGTTCTCGGGCCACGACGCCGACATTCCTAGAATCGCGCGGCGCGACGTTGCGCATCTCCGATTAGAAAGAAGTATCCCGACATGGCAACTGCCAAGAAAACTGCTCCCGTGAAGAAGGCCTCCACCGCCAAGACGGCGGCGCCCGCGAAGAAGGCCGCTCCCGCCAAGAAGGCTGCACCCGTGAAGGCCGCGCCCGCAGCGCTCAAGCCCATCAAGACCGCGTTCAACAAGACCTCGCTGCAGGCGCACCTGGCCGAGCTGTCGGGCGCCGAGCCCAAGACGGTCAAGGCCGTGCTGACCGCACTCGAAGCCACCATGGTCGCCTCGCTGCACAAGAAGGGCCTGGGCGAGTTCACGCTGCCCGGCCTGCTCAAGGTCACGTCGCAGGCCATCCCCGCGAAGAAGAAGCGCCGCGGCATCGACCCCTTCACCAAGGTCGAGCGCGAGTTCGCCGCCAAGCCCGCCACCGTGCGTGTGAAGGTGCGTTCGCTCAAGAAGCTGAAGGACGCGGCGCTGTAACGCCCGCCCCCGGTGCTGCCGTCCATGATGGCAGCACCCACCGGCCGCGGTCACGCACCGCCGCGCCGGTAGGCCCCCGGCGCACTGCCGGTCCAGCCTTTGAACGCACGCTGGAACGCTGCGCTGTTCGCAGACCCCATTCATTCGCGAGTGCCGCCAGCGGCACCGCACTGGTGTGCAGCGGCGCCAAGATTCCTACTTTCAATTCCTATTTGCGAGGCCGCCATGCTCGTTACCGAGAAGAGACAGGTCACCATCCCCAAGCACATCCGGACAGCCGCGGGCGTTACGCCAGGCAGCGAGGTGGCCTCGGCGCCGACGAGATCATGCAGTTCATCAGGGGCGACGAGCCCCCGCAAGGCCCCCGTACGCCGTGGCCGCCGCTAGCCTGGCCCGTTACGACGGCACGGCCGGCACGCTGGTCGATGCGAACATCTGGATCGACTGCATCGATACCAACAGCCCGTGGCACGACTGGGGCCGTGGAGCAATGCAGGCATGCAGCGAGCGATCGCCACTGCACATCAACATCGTCATCTACACAAAACTGCTGATCCCTGGCCTCGGCGCATGGCACACGCTGTTCGATGTGTACGAGACGCTGCGCCCTGGAAGTCCGCGTCACTGGTCGCTGCGGCGTATGGGGTGTACCGGCGCCAGGGCGGATCGAGACAGAAGCCGCTGCCGGACTTCTTCATTGGCGCGCATGCCGCCGTGGCAAACCTGAGCGTGCTGACGCGGGACCCGAAGCCGTACAAGAGCTACGTCGCGCGTCTGTCGGTTGTCGCGCCCTGAACTGACTTGCCGTAGAAGAGTTCAACGCGCCGGCCCAGGTCGTCATCCGCGATCATCTGACCTGATCGATCCCTGCGTCGGCCCCAGGTACCGGGTTGCCATTTCGGCAAAGATGCACCCGTGGCGAGTTGCCACGGCCAGGCATGCGGCGCCGGACAATACCTGCACGGCGACGGTTGCCAAGCGCATACCCAAACGGCCGTCAGTGTGGCTACTCTGAGCCATACCATGACCGACTGGACACTCTGGCTCTACCTGCTCGGCTTGCCGGCAACGATGTTGGCCGCCGTCACGCTGCTGGGCCGGCGCTACCGGCGAGCCGTCCAGGCCTCGATGATGCGACGCGGCGCCTCGGTTGCGGTCCCCGCACCGGCTCCTGTGCAGCCGCTTCGCGCCGACACGCGGCCCCTGCTGCGCATCGAGACGCTGGCCGCTGACGACCACCCCACGCTGCAGGGCGAAGCCGCGATCGCGTTTGAACACGCGCTGCACGCCACGCGCCGCTACGAGCGTTGCTTCCTGCTGGCCGGCGGCATGTTCTGGGCTGCGATGGTGGCGCTTCAGGTGCTCTCGGTCCCGGCCAACGCGCACGCCACCAGCCTGTGGCTGTGGGCCCTGTGGGCGGCGCTGCCCGGCGCGGTCGTGTTGGTCAGCGCAGTGGCCCGCTCATGGCGCAGCCGGCTGCGGGCCGCGGCGGCCTATGGCGTGGTCCTCCTCGTGTCGGTGGGGGCGCTGGCCTGGCACTTCGGTGATGTCCCGCGGGCGCTGGGCGCAGCCGCGTCGCTCGCCAGCCTGTACCTGCCACCGGCCGTCGCCGTGCTGCTGCTGATGCAGGCGCGCTTGCGGGCGCTGGTCGTCGCCGTGGTGCCGGTGCTGCTGTTCCTGGCGGTCGGAGGCGCTGCCGTCATGTGGGCGATGGGCGCCGGCATCCTTCCGCCCGACCTGGATCAGCTCAAGCCCAGGACCGACATGCGCTGGCCGGCCCCCGTCATGTACGGTCTGGGCCTGGCTGTGGTGCCGCTGGGCGCCTGGCTTTTTCTGCGCATCATGCGCGGCCATCGCAAGCCCGAAGCCATCGGGGCACTGGCGGCCATCGGCATCGCCGGAGCCGCCATCGACAACTGGACACAACCCGGCTTCCCGCTCGGGCCACTCGCCAACGCCCTGCCCAGCGCCGTTTTGCAGTGCTTCGTGGTCTGGCTCCTGTTCAAGACGACCGTGGCCACCGAAGGCCGAGGCTGGATGTCGACACAGGCACTGCAGTTCCATCTGTGCTGGGCTGTGCTGGCGCTCTATGCCATGTGGCTGCTGGAGCCGAGCTCACGCGTCGCGGCCTGGGTCGCCATGGTGGCTTACGCTGCCTTGCTGTTCGGCTTGCTGCGCCGGGCCCGCATGTCGCAACAAAGCCATGCGCCCAAGCGACTGCTGTTCCTTCGGGTGTTCGGCAACACGAACAGGAGCGAGCGCGTGATGGACACCTTGGACGACACGTGGCGACGCATCGGCCGCGTGGACCTCATCGCCGGGACCGACCTGGCGACCCGCACGCTCGGCTCCTGGATGCTGGAGTGCTTCCTGCTGCAGCGGGTCGACGCCGAGTTCCTGCGCTCGGCCACGGACGTTGAACGCCGTTTGTCCCGGCTTCGGACGCGGCTCGAAGGCGACCTGCGGTTCCCGGTGAACGAGGTGTTCTGCTACGCCGACACGTGGTCGTTGGCGGTGATGCAGCTGGCGCAGGGATCGGACGCCGTGCTGCTCGACCTGCGCGGCTTCCAGCGCGACAACCTGGGCTGCGCGTTCGAGCTGACGCACCTGGTCTGGCAGGTGCCGCTGGACCGGGTCGTCGTGCTGTGCGACGGCACGACGGACATGGCGGCCCTGCGGGCGGTGGCCGATGCCGCCTGGGCTGGCTTGCCTGGCAGTTCGCCGAATGCGTCGACGGCAGAGCCGGTGCTCGCGGTGCTGCGCATCGGCAGCGCAGCCGCGCTCGATCCGGTGGCGAGAGCGTTGTTCCGGGTTGCGTTTTCGGTGGCGTAAAGGGCTGGCGCGACCGCCGCCGTGAGATCGCCAGCGACTGCACGATGGCTTTTCCTGCATCGCTCTGCGGGGCGCATCCGTGGCCTCGTTACGAAACGAACGTGCCGGCAACCTTCGACTGGGCATGCGCAAGCCGGCGGCCTGCGGCTTCTCAAAACTCGCCGTGCGATCGGCTGGACGCCGTACCCAGCGACCTGGTCATCAAATCGGATGATGACGACACACGTGTGGGGGCGGACGATCCGTCGCGGCTGTGCTCTGGCGCAAAGCGGACGGGCCGTGTTCAATTTCGAGGAGGATGTCATGACGATGAACGAAAGCGCAGAATATCCGTGGGCAGCGGAACCATACCGTTGGCTGTGCATCTCGCAATTTGTAGCGAATGCGGGCTTCACGAAATTTCGGTTGCCTGATCCACGCAAATACAACACCCGCGCCGAAATTGCCGATATGAAAGGCCTCTTTGCCCAACGGGCAGCGAGGCTAGATGCCATCAAGGCGCAAGCCACCGACATCATTTCTCCTTTTCAAGCCGTAGTCCCGTTCACGAAAGATCGACACACGAACGTTCATGAACTGGCGACCATGCTCAAGGAACTTGGTCGGTACCTCGTCATGTACTACAAGGACGTGTTTGAACGCCCTCGTCCCGACAGCGTCGATTCCAGCGTTGCGCCCGTCATCCCCGTGCCCGGGCATCCTGCTTACCCGAGCGGCCATTCATTGCAGTCCCACCTGATCGCGCATGGTTTGACCTCTCTATTTCCGAATGCGCAGAAGGCAATATTCGCTGTAGCACAGGAGATCGCCTTCAACAGGCAGGTCGCGGGGGTGCACTACGAAAGTGACACGACTGCTGGTAAAGACCTCGCCAGTCAAGCTTGGCCGATCATCTCGGATTCTGGGCAATGCCCAGCCATCGCGAAGATCATGCTGCGGGCTCGTCAGGAATTGCTCGACGATCCGGTGTAGATCCACGGCTCAGCGCCACCGGCCAACCAACCTGGCGACGAATTTGAAGCCGTGGCCCAGCCTCAAGAGTTGACCATGTGCCCAAAGTCAAGCTGTCGGGATGCAAAGGTGAACACTCAGCTTGCCAACCTTCCCGAGACAGCTGCGAAGATTGTGAGTTTCCCTCGCCGTCTGTTCGCCATCATGGCAGTCGATGTCGCCGGCTACAGCAAGCTCGTCGAACTTGACGAGCCGGGCACGCTCGAAGCCTGGCACCGGCTGCGCTGCGAAGTACTGGAGGCTTCGGTGTCCGAACACCGCGGCACGGTACTGGAGCGGCGCGGCGACGGTCTGCTGATCACGTTCGACAGCGCCGTCCATGCGGTCCAGTGTGCGGCTGACCTCCAGGCGAAATTTGCGGGCAGCGCGACACGCTCCACCGGGCCCTCCATCCAGTTGCGGATCGGCATCCATCTGGGCGATGTGCCGCTGGTGGCTGGCACGCAGTTCGAAGGGCATGGCGTGAACGTGGCATTCCGCCTGGAAACCCTGTCGCCGGTCGGCGGTGTGCTGGTCTCCAAACCAGTCCGCGACGAAGCCGAGCGCTTGCTGCCCTTCCGGTTCGAAGATCTGGGGCCGCACCGGCTGAAGAATCTCGCCCGTCCCGTGCACGTGTTTCGACTCAGAACCACGCCCGGGCGAGTCGTCCATGCTGGACTGAATTCGTGTGTCGCGTCCAACGAATATCTGAAGCATCGGATTGCGATCGTGCGCATCAGATCGGCCGCAGCGGGGGCAGATCTCGAACCCATCGGCGAGAGCATCGTGGCAGAACTGACGTCTGCGCTGTCGCGCGCCCATGACCTGCGCGTCTGCTCCACGGCGGAGCTGCGCGATGCTCCCAGCAGTCCCGCGGATGTCTGGTCGCTTCTCAAAGGTCTGGACGCCCAGTACGGCATCAGCGGCGTTGCGCGGCGCAGCGACGGACGCATCCGCGTGACGATGGAAATCTTCGAATCGGGAACGCTCAGCATCATCTGGGCAGAGACGTTCGAAGGGCACTTCGACGACCCGTTCGGCCTGGAGGACAAGATCGTGCGCGGCGTGACACGCGTTATCCAGTCAGTCATCCAAGGCGCCGAGCGGGCCCGAGTGGTGCAACGGCCTTTCGACGAACTGGAACCCAAGGACTGCATTGTCCGAGCCATGCCCCTGATCCAGAAACTCACCACGAGGGAGTTCCTGTCCGCGCCGACCTTCCTTCGCCGAGCGTACAAATTGAATCCAGCTTGCGCAGACGCGTATGCATGGCACGCCTGGTGGTATTTGCTCAAGGTAGGCCAGGGCATGTCGCCCAACCCCGCAGCCGATACGGCTGCTGCCAGTCGGTTGATTGACAAGGCCCTGGATCACGATCCTGGAAATCCTCTCGCGTTGACGATCTCGGGACATGTGACCGGCTTTTTGCTCCGTGACAGCAAACTCGCCATGGACCTAATGGGTCGGGCTCTCCACAAAAATCCCGCATCGATGCTTGGATGGAGTGTCATGGGCTTGGCGCAGTGCTACAGCGGGCACCCCGAAGCAGCGCTGAAGAGCAGCCGTCTGGCGCTGAAAGTCGGCTCGACCGATCCGCACGCCAACATGTATGTTTGTGCATCACTGACGCTGGCGAACCTGCTCGGGCGAAGGTTCGACAGCGCGGTGCAGTGGGGGCAACGGATGTTGCAGGTCAACCCGAACTTCACTGCCGGGCATCGCATGCTCATCACGGCTCTTGTGCATGGCGGTCGAGAGCAGGAGGCCTGCACCTTGGCCGCAAGAATGCTGCGTGCAGAGCCAACGTTTCGAATTGCTCGCTTCGAGGGCTCTTATGCGGTGCAGAAGCGGGCAGACCTCGCGCTGTTCTTGCGCGCGTTCGAACGCACGCAGCTCCCTGCGTAGCGCACGCACGACCTGCGCCGCCGACAGACAGCAGATCGTCAGTTGCGTGTGGCTTCAACGCGGCAGCAGGCGCGCAGGCCATGACTAGCGCTGTGTGGCAGAGCCGCCCTGCACAGCCATGCGTCGGCCTTCGCTATCGCGCGTGCGTGGTGGTCAATCCCGAAGCGGGTCGGCTCAGGTCACCAGGCAAACGCGAACGCGGGCCGTGACACGAACTGGCAGAGCACCCCCTCAAATCGCCACCAGCTGCCGAATCCCCTTCTCCTGCATCTCACTCCCCGGCCCACGCGCGATGAACACGCCACGCTCCATCACCAGGTACTCGTCCGCCAGTTCCTCGGCGAAGTCGTAGTACTGCTCCACCAGCAGGATGGCCATGTCGCCGCAGTCGGCCAGCATGCGGATCACGCGGCCGATGTCCTTGATGATGCTGGGCTGGATGCCTTCGGTGGGCTCGTCCAGGATCAAGAGCTTGGGCTTGGGCGCCAGGGCGCGCGCGATGGCCAGTTGCTGCTGCTGGCCGCCCGAGAGGTCGCCGCCTCGGCGGTTCAGCATCTGCTTCAGGACCGGGAACAGCTCGTACAGTTCGGCCGGCACGGGCGTGCTGCCGCTCTTGTAGGCCAGGCCCATGCGCAGGTTTTCCTCGACCGTGAGGCGCGCGAAGATCTCGCGGCCCTGGGGCACGAAGCCGATGCCGGCGCGCGCGCGTTCGTAGGGCGTGGTGCGCTCGATGGACTTGCCGTCGAACTGGATGCTGCCGGTCTTGATGGGCACCAGGCCCATCAGCGACTTGAGCAGCGTGGTCTTGCCCACGCCGTTGCGGCCCAGCAGCACGGTGACCTTGCCGAGCTCGGCCTTGAGGCTCACGTCGCGCAGGATGTGCGAGCCGCCGTAGTACTGGTTGACGTTGTTGACATTCAGCATGGAAGAGCCCTCACCCTAGCCCTCTCCCGCTCGCGGGAGAGGGAACAAGAAAATTCAGCGGCCAAGGTACACCTCGATCACACGCTCATCGGCCTGCACCTCGTCCAGCGTGCCCTGCGCCAGCACCGCGCCGTCGCACAGCACGGTGACGATCTCCGAGATGGTGCGGATGAAGCTCATATCGTGCTCCACCACCATCAGCGAATGCTTGCCCTTGAGCGTGAGGAACAGCTCGGCCGTGCGTGCAGTTTCCTCATCCGTCATGCCGGCCACGGGCTCGTCGAGCAGCAGCAACTTCGGGTCCTGCATCAGCAGCATGCCGATCTCCAGCCACTGCTTCTGGCCGTGGCTGAGATTGCCCGACATGCGGCGCACGCTGTCGGCCAGGTGAATCGTGTGCAGGATCTCGGCCAGCCGGTCGCTCTGCGCCGAGTCGAGCCGGTGCAGCATCGAGGGCTTCACGCGCTTGTCGGTCTTGAGCGCCAGCTCCAGGTTCTCGAACACCGTGAGCTGCTCGAACACCGTGGGCTTCTGGAACTTGCGGCCGATGCCCAGCTGAGCGATCTCGGGCTCGTTGTGGCGCAACAGGTCGATGGTGCTGCCGAAGAACACCGTGCCTTTGTCGGGCCGGGTCTTGCCAGTGATGATGTCCATCATCGTGGTCTTGCCGGCGCCGTTGGGGCCGATGATGCAGCGCAGCTCGCCGGGGGCGATGTCCAGGGAGAGGCCATTGATGGCCTTGAAGCCGTCGAACGAGCGGTGCACGTCTTCCAGGTACAGGATGCGGCCGTGCGTGACGTCGACCTCGCCCGGCACCGCGATGCGCGAGAAGCCGGCCTCGCGGCCGCCCGATTCGGTCTTGCCCTGCTCGGGCGCCATGGTGCGCGACAGGCGCCGCGCGCCCTCTTCCATCAGGTCCGGCGTCATGCGCGCTCTCCCGTCTTGCCACGGGCCGCGATCTTGCGGATCAGGCCCACCACGCCCTGCGGCAGCCACAGCGTGACGCCGATGAAGATCGCGCCCAGGAAGTACAGCCAGTACTCGGGGAACGCGACCGTGAACCAGCTCTTGGCGCCGTTGACGATGAAGGCACCCAGAATGGGGCCGATCAGCGTGGCGCGCCCGCCCACGGCGGCCCAGATGGCGATCTCGATGGAGTTGGGCGGGCTCATCTCGCCGGGGTTGATGATGCCGACCTGCGGCACGTACAGCGCGCCGGCCACGCCGCACATCATGGCCGAGATGGTCCAGATGGTGAGCTTGTAGGCCACCGGGTTGTAGCCCGAGAACATCACGCGCGTTTCCGCGTCGCGGATGGCCTGCAGCACGCGGCCGAACTTGCTCTGCACCAGCCAGCGCGCGAACAGGAAGAAGCCCAGCAGCACCAGCCCCGTGGTCACGAACAGGATCATGCGCATGTGGGGCGTGGCGATCGGCACGTCGAGGATGCGCTTGAAGTCGGTGAAGCCGTTGTTGCCGCCAAAGCCCGTCTCGTTGCGGAAGAACAGCAGCATGGCCGCGAACGTCATCGCCTGCGTGATGATGGAGAAGTACACGCCCTTGATGCGCGAGCGGAACGCGAAGAAGCCGAACACGAAGGCCAGCAGGCCCGGCACCGCCACCACCAGGATCATCTGGGCGACGAAGGAGCCGCTGAAGGTCCAGTGCCAGGGCAGTTCCTTCCAGTCCAGGAAGACCATGAAGTCCGGCAGCTCGCTCTTGTAGTTGCCGTCCAGCCCGATCTGGCGCATGAGGTACATGCCCATCATGTAGCCGCCCAGCGCGAAGAACAGCCCATGGCCCAGCGACAGGATGCCGGTGTAGCCCCAGATCAGGTCCATGGCCAGCGCGGCGATGGCAAAGCACATGATCTTGCCGACCAGGGCAACCGCGTAGTCGCTCATGTGCAGCGGGCTGCCGGCGGGCACGACCAGGTTCATGAGCGGCGCCACGGCGCAGATCACGATCAGCGCCACCAGGAAGCCGGCCCAGCCCTTGCCGCTCAGCAGCGGGGGCCGCTGCGGCAGGTTGGCGCGCGCCGCGGCGCCGGAGACACCGGCGGGCCGCTCGATGCGCTCCGGTGGTGCCACGGCCACTTCGGCACCGGCCTCGGCGGCCATGGCTTTTTCGAGGGAGGAAGTCGATGTGTCCATGGTGTTCATGCCTCCGCGCTGCGGCCCTTCATCGCGAAGATGCCCTGCGGGCGCTTCTGGATGAAGACGATGATCAACACGAGCACCGCGATCTTGGCCAGCACGGCGCCGGCCCAGCCTTCGAACAGTTTGTTCAGGATTCCGAGGCCCATGGCCGCGTACACGGTGCCGGCCAGCTGGCCCACGCCGCCGACCACCACGACCATGAACGAGTCGACGATGTAGCTCTGGCCCAGGTCGGGCCCCACGTTGCCGACCTGGCTCAGCGCGCAGCCGGCCAGCCCGGCGATGCCCGAGCCCAGCGCGAACGCATAGGTGTCGATGCGCGCCGTATTCACGCCCATGCAGGAGGCGATGGGCCGGTTCTGCGTGACGCCGCGCACGAACAGGCCCAGCCGCGTCTTGCCGATCAGGAAGGCCACGCCGGCCAGCACCAGGGCCGCGAACAGGATGATGAGCACGCGGTTCCAGGGCAGCATCAAATTGGGCAGCAGCTGGATGCCGCCGCTCATCCAGGCGGGGTTTTCCACGCCGACGTTCTGCGCGCCGAACAGGTTGCGCACCAGCTGCATCAGCATCAGGCTGATGCCCCAGGTGGCCAGCAGTGTTTCGAGCGGGCGGCCGTACAGGAAGCGGATCACGCTGCGCTCCAGCGCCGCGCCCACCAGGGCCGACGCGAGGAACGACACCGGGATCGCAGCCACCAGGTACCAGCCGAACGCCGACTCGGGCAGCCAGCGCTGGAACACGCCCTGCATGAGGTAGGTGGCGTAGGCGCCGATCATCATGAGCTCGCCATGCGCCATGTTGATCACGCCCATCAGCCCGTAGGTGATGGCCAGGCCCAGCGCCACCAGCAGCAGGATGCTGCCCAGGCTGATGCCCGTGAACGCCTGGCCCAGGCGCTCGCCCCAGACCAGGCCTTCGTCGATGCTCCTGATCGAGGCCTCGAGCTGCTTCTTGACGGCCGCGTCCTCTTCCTCGGCCATGCGCTCGTTGAGCAGCAGCTTGGTGTCGGGCGTCTTGCTGTCGGCCAGGGCCTTGGCAGCGATCAGGCGCTTGGCCGGGTCGGCGCTGCCGAGCTGCGAGGCCGAGCGGGCAAGTTCCAGCTTGGCGCGGATCGCGGCGTTCTTCTCGGCAGCCAGGGCTTTCTCGATGAGCGGCAGGCGCGCCTCGGATGGCGCCTTCAGCAGTGCGTTCACGGCGTCGCCGCGCACCTGCTCGTCGGGGTTCACGATCTGCAGCGCGGCCAGCGCGACTTCGAGCTCGCTGCGCATCAGGTTGTTGTTGATGACGTCTTCGGCGTCGTCGGGCACCTTCACTTCGGCACCGGTCACGGGGTCATAGCCCTTGTCGTCCTTGAGCACGATGGCCTTGTCCGCCGTGGTCTTGACCGCGTCGTCCGACAGCGCCTGCAGGAAGGCGGCGGTCTTCTCGTCGGCCTGCTCCACCGCGGCCGTCACGGCCTTGGCGATGGCCTCGATGCGCGTCTCGGCTTCGCCGGCCGCCATCGCATGGGCCTGCGCATCCGTCAGTGCGTGGGCCGGCAGCATGGCCGCCCCCCACAGCGCCAGCCCGGCGCATAGCTTTCGTGTCCAGCGTCGCAATTGAAGTACTCCCTGTTGTGAGAAAGGGGCGCAAAGCCCCTTTTCGTGCCGTGCGATGCCATCTCCGCGACGCGCAATCGCCAGCAGCTGCCATGAACACACCGTCCAAGGCGAGCGCAGCGAAGCCCGTTCGTGGACACCCGCGGAACTGGCTCTGCCAGGCCGCTGGGTGTGCCCCCCTTCGCGCAGCAGGAGGGGGGAGCGGCGGAGCCGCCTGGGGGGTGTTACTTCTTTTCTGGCTCGTCCTTCTTCTTGTCGTTGCCTTCGATGTACGGGCTCCAGGGCTTGGCCTGCACAGGGCCGGGCGTCTTCCACACCACGTTGAACTGGCCATCGGCCTTGATCTCGCCGATGAACACCGACTTGTGCAGGTGGTGGTTCTTCTCGTCCATCTTGGACACGATGCCCGACGGTGCCTTGAAGGTCTGGCCGGCCATGGCGGCGATGACCTTGTCCACGTCGGTGGACTTGGCCTTCTCGACGGCCTGCTTCCACATGTAGACGCCGATGTAGGTGGCTTCCATCGGGTCGTTGGTCAGCGGCTTGTCCTTGTGGCCGGCGATGTTCTTGGCCTTGGCGTAGTCGCTCCACTTCTTGATGAAGGCAGTGTTCTCGGGGTTCTTGATCGACTGGAAGTAGTTCCAGGCGGCCAGGTGGCCCACCAGCGGCTTGGTGTCCACGCCGCGCAGCTCTTCTTCACCCACGGAGAAGGCGACGACCGGCACGTCCTTGGCCTTCAGGCCCGCGTTGCCCAGTTCCTTGTAGAACGGCACGTTGGAGTCGCCGTTGATGGTGGAGACCACCGCCGTCTTGCCGCCGGCAGAGAACTTCTTGATGTCGGCCACGATGGTCTGGTAATCGCTGTGGCCGAACGGGGTGTACTTCTCGTCGATGTCCTTGTCGGCCACGCCCTTGCTCTTCAAGTACGCGCGCAGGATCTTGTTGGTGGTGCGGGGGTACACGTAGTCGGTGCCCAGCAGCACCCAGCGCTTGGCGCCGCCACCGGCCTTGCTCATCAGGTAGTCCACCGCGGGGATGGCTTGCTGGTTGGGGGCTGCGCCCGTGTAGAACACGTTCTTGGACAGCTCTTCGCCCTCGTACTGCACGGGGTAGAACAAGAGGCCGTTCATTTCCTCGACGACGGGCAGCACGGACTTGCGCGACACGGAGGTCCAGCAGCCGAACATCACGGCCACCTTGTCCTGGCCGAGCAGCTGCTTGGTCTTCTCGGCGAACAGCGGCCAGTTGGAGGCGGGGTCGACGACCACGGGCTCGAGCTTCTTGCCGAGCACGCCGCCCTTGGCGTTGATCTCGTCGATGGCCATCAGCACCGTGTCCTTGAGCACGGTCTCGGAGATCGCCATGGTGCCCGACAAGCTGTGCAGCACGCCGACCTTGATCGTGTCCTGGGCGAAGGCGGGAACGGCGGCAAAGCCAGCGAAGACGGCAGCCGCAGTGACGGCCTTGAGGGTGAAGCGACGTTGCATCTGGAAAAGCTCCCGGTGGTTGGATGGATCTGGTTCGTCCTACAGCGCTGTGGGCGGTGTCTGACGGACAGGGGTGATCCTAGGGAGAACCCGGTGGCGGGCCTATACGCCAGGTGGCGTACGGCTGGCAGGCCTTCAAAGCAACATGAACGCCGCCGCCGCCACCAGCGTCGGTCCCAGCGCGCCCAGCAGCAGCCCGCCGGCGCTGACCGTTTCGTCGGCGAAGCCGCGCTTGAGCAGCGCCACGCCCGCCGGGTTGGGCGCGTTGGCGATCACGGTCAGGCCGCCACCGGCTACGGCACCAGCCACCAGCATGTACTTGGATTCGTCGGAAATGCCGACGATCAGCGAGCCCAGGTAGGTCAGCGCGGCGTTGTCTGTGATGGCGGTCAGCCCCAGCGCGCCGAAGAACAGCGCCAGCGGCTCCAGGCTGGAGACCAGCGGCTGCAGCCACCACGCCTGCATGCCGCCCAGCACCACCAGACCGGCCAGGAAGAAGGCCACCAGCAGCGCCTCCTTCAGGATCGGCGGGCTCTGGTGCTTGTCGTAGGCCTGCGTGTAGCCCATGAACATCAGGAACAGCGCCAGGAACGCGACCGGGTGGTGCGCCATGAGCACGATGCCGGCCAGGAGCGCGATGTGCACCGCCACCACCGTCAACGGCATGCCGCTCGCCGGGGACGAATCCTTGGGCAGCGCCACACCGGCCAGGTGCTGACGCAGCGCCCACGCCGCTACCGTGGCGTTGATGAGCACTGCGATGGCCGCCTTCCAGCCGAACTGCGCGAACATGAAGGCGCTGTCCCAGTTCCAGGTCTGGGCCACCATCAGCACGGGCGGCGCCGCGTACGAGGTCAGCGTGCCGCCGATGGACACGTTCACGAACAGCACGCCGAGCGCCAGGTACTTCACGGGCTCGGGCACCTGCGGGCGGAAGATCTGCGGCGCCAGCATCAGCGCAGCGATGGTCATGGCCGCCGGCTCGGTGATCAGCGAGCCCAGCAGCGGCACGGCCGCCAGGCCCAGCCAGGCCGTGGCCAGCGGCGTGGGCAACGGCGACAGCCGCGCCAGCCGGTCGACCACGGCGACCACGGTCAGCAGAATGGGCCGCGACGCGGCCACCACCATCACGACGAAGACGAACAGCGGCTCGGTGTAGTTGCGCGACTCGGCGTATTGCAGCGCCGGCCCACCTCCTGCCACCACGGCCATGGCGAGCACCAGCACGATGGCCCAGAAGCCAAATACCACCTCGACCTCGCCGAGCAGGTGGAACAGGCCGGCATGGCGGGGGTAACGGTGCGACAGCCGCTCGAACTGCTTGGCGGCGAAGGTGTGGACCAGGGCGAGCGCGAACAGGGTCGCGGCGATGGTCTGGATGGTGGTGTGTTCCATGGGGTCGGGCGTCAACGATCCGCGAGGCGGCCCGACCTTCGCATGAACCTGACCCGCCGACATGGCACGCCACCCGACGCACATCATAGGCAACGCGCCATTGCACCCTACCGGGCCAGGGACAAGCCGCCAGGCCCGCGCAGCCGCTCAGTGGCTGATCATCCAGGGCCGCTTGCTCGGGAACGCCTTGGCCCCGCTCGGCGCCGTCACCGTGGCCGAGCGCTTGCCGCTGGTGCTGCAGCAGCCACATCCGGCCGGATGCCGCATGCGCTGGTAGTCGCGCGAGCTCTTGGGCTCGTGGCGCGCGCGCTCGTTCACACCGATGGCGGCGCGCGTGCCGCCGTCCATCAGGGCCAGGCGCGGCGCGCTCACGAACACGCGCAGGGAAGCCGCGCCGCAATCCGGGCAGGCGGCAGGCTCATTGCGCTGGCTTAGGCTGCGGATGGCGTCGAAGCCGCCACAGCCGGGGCAGTCGTAGTCGTAAGTGGGCATCGGCAGGTCCAGTTCTGTGGGGAAGTCAGGAACATTCTGCGCAGTACGGCGGCGACAGGCACTACGTCAAACAACGTAGTTCAACCCTGCCAGACGCCGTAGCCGAGCGCACGAAGCCGGATGCCGAGCTCCACCTCCATCTCGCGCGCGGGCTCGTAGGCCATGGGGTTGTAGCGCTCGTACAGCGTGGGCAGCAGGCGTTCGCCATACAGCATCACGAAGCGGTTGGCCTGGATGCCGGCCTTGTGCTTGTCGAAGCGGATGTCCGGGTCCAGGCCTGTCATGCCGACGTAGACGAAGGGTTTGCCGAGCTGGTAGCCGGGGTTGGCGCGCCGAAAGCGCGCGCTGTTCCACACCGGGTCGGCAAGCTGGACGACGTAGACGTGGTAGTGGGGCCGGGGCATGGGCGCAGATCATGCCGTGGCGGTTGAGACCCGGGCCTGTCTTGCTCCCTCTCCCCTCGCGGGAGAGGGTTGGGGAGAGGGGGGTCGGCATCGGCCGCAAGCACTGCGCCTGTTCTGCGGCCCCCTCTCCCCCGGCCCCTCCCCCGCGAGGGGGGAGGGGAGCACGACAGCGGCGCCCGTGGAGCAGGGTCGGAGTCAGCTCAGATCCGGCGACAGCGGCATCTGCACCGACCCATCGATGAACTTCGTAGGCCCAGCAGCACTAGGGTTGATGTCGAACTCGAAGATCTGCGTCGGCAGCCACAGCGTGGCGCAGGCGTTGGGCACGTCGACCACGCCACTGATATGGCCCTGCACGGGCGCAGTGCCCAGGATGGAATAAGCCTGCGCGCCCGAGTAGCCGAACTTCTTCAGGTACTCGATGGCATTCAAACAGGCCTGGCGGTAGGCCACGTTCACATCCAGGTAGTACTGCTTGCCGCTCTCGTCCACGCTGATGCCTTCGAAGATCACGTAGTCGTTGTAGGTCGGCACGATGGGGCTGGGCTTGAAGATCGGGTTCTTGATGCCGTACATGGCCATGCCGCCCTTGATCAGGCTGACCTTCATGTGTACCCAGCCGGCCATCTCGATCGCGCCGCAGAAGGTGATCTCGCCGTCGCCCTGGCTGAAGTGCAGGTCGCCCACCGACAGGCCCGCGCCGTCCACGTAGACCGGGAAGAAGATCTTGGAGCCGCGCGACAAGTCCTTGATGTCGCAGTTGCCGCCGTGCTCGCGCGGTGGCACGGTGCGCGCGCCCGTGGCCGCGGCCTTGGCGGCGGCGTCGCCGGTCAGCTTGCCCATGTGTGCCGTGCCCGCAAAGGGCGGGTTGGCCAGGCCGCTGGTGGCGGGGTCGGAATCGATCAGCGCCTGTTCGCGCGTGTTCCAGGTCTCCAGCATGGCCGGGTCGGGCAGGCAGCCGATGAGGCCGGGGTGGATCAGGCCCGCGTACTTCACGCCGGGGATGTGGCGCGAAGTGGTGAACATGCCGTGGAAGTCCCAGATCGACTTCTGCGCCTGCGGAAAGTGCTCGGTCAGGAAGCCGCCGCCGTTCTTCTTGCTGAAGAAGCCGTTGAAGCCCCAGGGGCTGTCGTCCTTGGCGCCGATGTCCAGCAGCTCCACCACCAGCAGGTCGCCGCGCTGCGCGCCCTTCACGCCCACCGGGCCGCTCAGGTAGTGCACCGTCGTCAGGTCGATGTCGCGCACGTCGTCGGCGCTGTCGTTGTTCTGGATGAAGCCGCCGGTCCAGTCGTAGGTTTCCAGGATGAAGTCGTCACCGGGCTTGACCCAGCAGGCCATGGGAATGTCGGGATGCCAGCGGTTGTGCACGTTCTCGTTGCTGGGTGCGGGCTGGGTCAGGTCGACCTTGATCAGGGTTTCGGCCATGTCATTTCTCCTTGGTTGACGTTCAGACGGAAAGGTATTTCTTGATGTGCGCGATGTCGGTCTTGTCGCGCGCGGTCTCGTGCACGAGTCGGCCGCCCTCGATCACGAACAAGCGGTCGGCCACGTCCATCGCGAAGCTCAGCACCTGCTCGGACACCACGATCGTGATGCCCTTCATGCGCCGGATCTCGTTCAGCGCCTTGGCGATGTCCTTGATGATGGAAGGCTGGATGCCCTCGGTCGGCTCGTCGAGCAGCAGCACCTTGGGGTTGGTGACGAGTGCGCGCGCAATCGCCAGCTGCTGCTGCTGCCCACCCGACAGGTTGCCGCCTTTGCGGCCCTTCATGTCGAACAGCACGGGGAACAGCGCGTAGATCTCGTCGGGCACGCGCAGGCTGGGGCTGCTCTGCAGGCCGGTCTGGATGTTCTCTTCCACCGTCAGCGTGGGAAAGATCATGCGGCCCTGCGGCACGTAGGCGATGCCCTTGGCCACGCGGCGAAAGCTCTCGTCCTTGGACACGTCCTGCCCCGCCACTTCGACGCGCCCGCTCTTGAGCGGCAGGATGCCCATCAGGCTCTTGAACAGCGTGGTCTTGCCCATGCCGTTGCGGCCCATGATGGCGACCGTCTCGTTGGCGTGGCCCACGAACGAGATGCCGTGCAGCGCCTCGCTCTGGCCGTAGGCTGTGTGGATGTCTTCGACCTTGAGAATTTCAATGGTCATGTCAATGCCCCAGGTAAACGTCGATGACCTTCGGGTCCGCCTGCACCTGGTCCATCGGCCCTTCGGCGAGGATCTTTCCCTGGTGCATCACGGTGACCTTGTGCGCGATCTGCGCCACGAAATCCATGTCGTGCTCGATCACGATCACCGCGCGGTTGTTGCTGATGCGCTGCAGCAGCTCGGCCGTCAGCTCGCGCTCGCGCGAACTCATGCCGGCAATCGGCTCGTCCAGCATCAAGAGCTCGGGCTCCTGCATCAGCAACATGCCGATCTCCAGCCACTGCTTCTGGCCGTGCGACAGCAAGCCGGCCTCGGTGCCGAGCTTGTCGGCCAGGAAGATGTCCTCGGCCACGGCCTGCACGGCGGCCTTGATCTTGTCGGTGCACTGGAAGGCCAGCGCGCCGAACACCGAGCGGCCCGACGGGTAGGACACCTCCAGGTTCTGGAACACCGTGAGGTTCTCGTAGATCGACGGTGTCTGGAACTTGCGGCCGATGCCCAGCCGCACGCGTTTGTGCTCTGCCATGCCCGTGAGTTCGGTGTTGTTGAACTTGATGCTGCCGCTGCTGGCCTTGGTCTTGCCGCAGATCAGATCCAGCAGCGTGGTCTTGCCGGCGCCGTTGGGGCCGATGATCACGCGCAGCTCGTTCCTGTCCACGTACAGCGTCAGCGTGTCGATGGCCTTGAAGCCGTCGAACGAGACCGTGAGGTCTTCCACGGCCAGGGCGAAGTCGGTGTTGCTCATGGGGGGCTTTCGGAGGGTCAGGCGCGCTGGCCATGCAGGCCGGCTTCGGGTTGGGCCTGCTCGGCCACGGCCACGGCCGCGGCCACCGATGCAGCGTGCGGCGCCGTCTTGGCGGCCACGACCTTGTCGCCATAGGCCTTGCGCGCCGCACTGCGCTCGCGCCACCAGGGGCGGATCTTCTCGTCCCACAGCCCGGCCAGGCCCATCGGGAAGGCCATGGTCACGCCGATGAACAGGGCTGCCATGAGGAACAGCCACAGGTCGGGAAAGCTCTCGGAGAACAGCGTCTTGCCGGCGTTGACGAGGATCGCGCCATACACCGCACCGACCAGGCTCATGCGCCCGCCCACCGCCGCGTAGATCACCATCTCGATGGAGGGCACGATGCCGACCAGCGTGGGCGACATGAAGCCCACCTGCAGCGTGAACAGCGCCCCACCGATGCCCGACAGAGCAGCCGCCAGGCAGAACGTGAACACCTTGAAGTTGGCCACGTCGTAGCCCGAGAAGCGCACACGGTCTTCCTTGTCGCGCATGGCCAGGAGCAGCGTGCCGAGCTTGCTGGTCTGGATCCAGCGGCACAGCACGATGCTGGCGATCAACAGCGCCACGCACACGAAGTACAGGATGGTCTTGGCGCTGTCGGTGCGCGTGTCCCAGCCGGCCAGGGTCTTCAGGTCGGTCATGCCGTTCACGCCGCCCGTGTAGCCCTGCTGGCCCACGATCAGCACCGTGAGGATCAGCGCCACGGCCTGCGTGATGATGGCGAAGTAGACCCCGCCCACGCGCCGCTTGAACATCGCAAAGCTGATGAGCCAGGCCAGCGCCATGGGCACGGCCACGACCAGGATCAAGGTCAGCGGCAGGCTCTTGAACGGCAGCCACATCAGCGGCAGCTCGGTGATCTGGTTCCAGTCCATGAAGTCCGGAATGCCGGGGGTGGACTGGATCTTGGTGGTCTCCGGGTCCGAGGCTTCGAGCTTCAAGAACATGGCCATGGCGTAGCCGCCCAGGCCGAAGAACACGCCCTGCCCCAGGCTCAGCACGCCGCCATAGCCCCAGACCATGACCAGGCCCACGGCGACGAAGGCATAGGTCAGGTATTTGCCGACCAGGTTGAGCCGGAAGATGTCCAGCGACAGCGGCAGCACGACCGCCAGGAACAGCGTGAGCAACAGCACGCTGCCGAGCTGGTAGCGGTGGATCAGTGCTTTGAGAGAGTCCATCTGTGGCTCCAATTCAGATCAAAGGAAACGGCATGGACCACACAGCCGAGCCATGCGGAGAACACCGCGGAAGCGGCTTTGCCGGGCCGCTGGTGTTGCTCCCCTGGGGGAGGATTCGGCTACACGCAGTGCGCAAGAAACGAGGGTGGGTCATGGCTACCGACGGACTTTGGAAGCGAAGAGACCCTGCGGCCGCATCATCAGAATCAGCACGATCAAGGACAGCGTCAGCACCTTGGCCATGGAGCCGGTCATGAAGAACTCGGTGATGGACTGCGTCTGCGCGATGCCGAAGGCCGAGACCACCGTGCCCAACAGGCTGGCCGCGCCGCCGAAGGTGACGACCAGGAAGGCGTCGACGATGTAGAGCGAGCCAGAGGTCGGCCCCGTGGAGCCGATGGTGGTGAAGGCCGCGCCCGCCACGCCGGCGATGCCGCAGCCGATGGCAAAGGTGAGCCGGTCGGTCTTCATGGTGTCGATGCCCGTGGCGTTGGCCATCACGCGGTTGCTGACCGTGGCGCGCACGCGCAAACCCCAGCGGCTCTTGTGCATGGCCAGCAGCACGCCGCCCGTGGCCAGCGCCGTGAGCGCCAGCACGAACAGGCCGTTGAGCGGGATGTCCACGCCCTCGATGGGGGCCCAGGCGCCCATCAGCCACTCGGGCAGCGTGGGGCTGACCTCCTTGGGGCCGATGAAGGTGCGAAAGCACTGCTGCAGGCCCAGGCTCACGCCCCAGGTGGCCAGCAGCGTGTCCAGCGGGCGCTTGTACAGGTGGCGGATCAGGGCCCATTCCATGATCCAGCCGAAGAAGAAGGCGACGAAGAAGGCCAGCACGATGGCGATCGGGAAGTACACCGCGATGGCCCCGGGCCAGTGGCTCTCGGTGAAGGTCGAAGCCATGTAGATGGTGTAGGCGCCAATCGCCATGAACTCGCCATGCGCCATGTTGATGACGCCCATCTGGCCGAAGATGATGGCCAGGCCCAGCCCCATCAGCAGCAGCACGGCGAACAGCGACAGGCCCGCGAAGCCCTGCATCAGGCCGATGTTGAACATGTCGGAAAGGGTCATGTGTGGATCTCTGTCGGTTGGCGGGGCTGCCCCCTCACCCTGCCCTCTCCCCCGAGGGGGCGAGGATTCTGGAGTCGCTCCCTCTCCCGCTCGCGGCAGAGGGTCGGGGTGAGGGTCTCGGTGCTTACTGGTAGCCCTTGGGGAAGGGATCGGGCTTGATCAGCTCCGACGACTCGGCCACGACCTTGAAGCTCGCGTCCTTCTGGCCCTGGCCGATGCGCGCCTTGCTCCACAGGTGGTGGTTGGCGTCCAGCTTCACGTAGCCTTCGGGCGCGGTCTTGAGCTCGATGCCGGGCGATGCGGCGACGACCTTGTCCACGTCGAAGCTGCCGGCCTTCTCGACCGCGGCCTTCCACAGCCAGGGGCCGAGGTAGCCGGCCTGCGTCACGTCACCGATCACGGCGTCCTTGCCGTACTTGGCCTTGAAGGCCTCGACGAACTTCTTGTTGTTCTCGTTGTCCAGCGACTGGAAGTACTTCATCGACGAGTAGAAGCCGGCGAAGTTCTCGCCGCCCACGCCGGTCATCTCGTCCTCGGTGACCGACAGCGTCAGCAGGAACTGCTTGTCGCCCGTGATGCCGGCGGCCTTGAGCTGCTTGTAGAAGGCCACGTTGGAGCCACCCACCACGGCCGCGAAGATGCAGTCGGGCTTGGCCACCTTGATCTTGTTGATCAGCGAGTTGAAGTTGGTGTGGCCCAGCGGGTAGTACTCCTCGCCCTTCACGCTGCCCAGCTTGCCCACCGTCTCGATGTGCTTGCGCGCGATCTTCATCGAGGTGCGCGGCCAGATGTAGTCGGAGCCGACCAAGAAGAAGGTCTTGGCCTTCTTCTCCTTCGCACCCCAGTCCAGGCTCCAGATGATCTGCTGCGTGGCCTCCTGGCCGGTGTAGATCACGTTCTTGCTCTGCTCCAGGCCTTCGTAGAAGGTGGGGTAGTACAGGAGGCCGTTCTCCTTCTCGAACACCGGCAGCACGGCCTTGCGCGACGCGCTGGTCCAGCAGCCGAAGACGCAGGCGGTCTTGTCGTTGACGAGCAGCTTCTTGCTCTTCTCGGCGAAGGTGGGCCAGTCGGACGCGCCGTCTTCCTTGATCACCTTGATCTTGCGGCCCAGGATGCCGCCCATGGCGTTGATCTGGTCGATGGCGAGCTGCTCGGCCTGGATCGAGCCGGTCTCGGAGATCGCCATGGTGCCGCTGGCCGAATGCAGCTGGCCGACGGTGACCTCGGTGTCGGTGACGGCCAGCTTGGTGGTGTTGACCTTGGCCGTGGGGAACTGCTGCGCGAGCGCGGCAGCCGACAGGCCGGCCAGCGGCGACATGGCCGCCATCTGCAGCATGCGCCGGCGCAGGACGGAATCGGGACGGGAATCAGCGGACATCGACACACTCCTTTGGTTGAACGGGGCAGCACGGAAGGTGGTGTGCTGCGGTGCAACAGAAGGTATGCGGTGCGGCGCGTCGGACGAATACGTCATTCAACGTAGTGCGCTTTGCAGCGCGCGGCCCAACACTGGCTGCCCGATCTCAACCGCAGGAGTCACGCATGCGCCACGGCGACATTTCGAGCAGCAAGGACGGCGTCGGCGTGGCCGTCGTCAACTACAAGATGCCGCGGCTGCACACCAAGGCGGAGGTGCTGGCCAATGCGCGCAAGATCGCCGAGATGCTGGTCGGCATGAAGCGCGGCCTGCCGGGCATGGACCTGGTGGTGTTCCCCGAGTACTCGACGCACGGCATCATGTACGACGCCCAGGAGATGTACGAGACCGCCGCGACGATCCCGGGAGAAGAGACCGAGATCTTTGCCGCGGCCTGCCGCCAGGCCAAGGTGTGGGGCGTGTTCTCGCTGACCGGCGAGCGCCATGAAGAGCACCCGAACAAGGCGCCCTACAACACCCTGATCCTCATGAACGACCAGGGCGAGATCGTGCAGAAGTACCGCAAGATCATGCCCTGGGTGCCGGTGGAGGGCTGGTACCCCGGCGACTGCACCTACGTGAGCGACGGCCCCAAGGGCCTGAAGATCAGCCTCATCATCTGCGACGACGGCAACTACCCCGAGATCTGGCGCGACTGCGCGATGAAGGGCGCCGAGCTCATCGTGCGCTGCCAGGGCTACATGTACCCGGCCAAGGAGCAGCAGGTGCTGGTGGCCAAGGCCATGGCCTTCATGAACAACTGCTACGTGGCCGTGGCCAACGCCACGGGCTTCGACGGCGTGTACTCGTATTTCGGCCACTCGGCGCTGATCGGCTTCGACGGCCGCACGCTGGGCGAGTGCGGCGAGGAAGAGATGGGCATCAACTACGCCGAGCTGTCGATGCACCTGATCCGCGACGCGCGCAGGAACGGCCAGTCGCAGAACCACCTCTACAAGCTGCTGCACCGCGGCTATACCGGCAAGATAAATTCGGGCGAGGACATGCACGGCGTGGCAGCCTGCCCGTATGGCTTCTACGCGGACTGGATCAACGACCCCGAGGGCACGCGCAAGAAGGTGGAGGCCTTCACGCGCGGCACGCCGGGCACGCCGGAATGCCCGATCGAGGGCATTCCGCACAGCCTGCCGGAGCACCGTTGAGCGCCGCGCCGGGCCGCCCCAGGCCAGCGCGCTCCCGCTTGGCAGGACGGGCCGCAGGCCGCAGGGTGCAACCGTGAGCGCGCTGGCCGAAGTGGAGGCGGACGCGCTGGCCGAGTGGCGCGTGGCGCGCGCGCCCTACTACCTGGCCGTGGGCGACGAGGTGGCGCAGTTCCGCGCGGCCCATGCGCTGCGCCTGCCGCTCTTGCTCAAGGGCCCGGCCGGCTGCGGCAAGACGCGCTTCGTGGAGCACATGGCGCATGCGCTGGGCCTGCCGCTCGTCACGGTGGCCTGCCACGAGGACATGACGGCCGGCGACCTGCTGGGCCGCTGGCTCATCGACGCCGATGGCACGCGCTGGCAGGACGGCCCGCTCACGCTGGCCGTGCGTCACGGCGGCCTGTGCTACCTGGACGAACTCATCGAGGCCCGGCCCGATGCGCTGACCGTGCTGCACCCGCTGGCCGATACGCGGCGCGTGCTGCCGCTGGAGCGCAACGGCGAGCTGTTGGCGGCGCATCCGCGCTTCCAGCTCGTGGTCTCGTACAACCCGCAGCCAGGCCGCGACCTGCGGCCGGCCACGCGGCAGCGCTTGGTGGCGCTGGCCTTCACGCCCCCGCCCGTCGTGGCCGAGGTCGCCATCGTGGTGCACGAGTCGGGCCTGGCGCACGAGGCCGCCATGCGCCTGGTGGGCCTGGCCGAACGCACGCGCGCGCTGGACGCCGAGGCGGCCGAGGCCTTGTCCACGCGCATGCTGGTGCGCACGGCACAGCTCATGGTGCAGGGCCTGGCGCCACGCTGGGCCTGCGAGCTGGCGCTGGTGCAGGCCTGGTCCGATGCGCCCGAGCGCGTGCAGGCGCTGCGGGCGCTGGTGGATGCGTTGTATCCGTGAGTGGCGGCGCGATGCGGCCCCCCGCCCTGTGCGAGAGGGAGCAAGGCAGGCCTGAGATGCTTTGCCTGCTGCTGCGCGCGCTGGCAGGGCGCGACACGCCGGTCGCCGAACACGCCGGCCTGGCCCAGCCCGTGTTGGCGCCCACGCAGTTGCTGCTGCCAGCGAGCGCCGCACCCGCCGAGCGCCAGGCCGCCATCGCCCACGCCGCGGCGCATTTGCTGCATTCACGCGCCGGACAGGACGCACGCGGCCGCAAGCCGCTGGCCCTGGCCGTGCTGTCCGCCGTCGAGGACGCGCGCGTCGAACGGCTGCTGGTCGCCGCCCTGCCCGGCGTGCGCCGCTGGTTTGCCGCCGGACTGCCGCGCGAGGCCCCGCAGGGCCTGGGCTTCACGGCCTTGATGAACCGGCTCGACCGTGTGCTGGCCGACCCGCAGGCCCGGGACGGCCACCACTGGGTGCAGCGCGCGCAACAGGCGTTCTGGTCGCTGCCTGCCGGGGCGCCGGCGGCCGACTTCGCCCAGTGCGCGCTGGTGCTGGCCAACATGCTGGGCCAGATGCGCGTGCCCTTCGACACGGCCTACCGCCCGCAGGCCGCCTACCGCGACGACCACAGCTACCTGTGGGACCACGGCCGCTGCACGGACGCCGAGCCGCTGCCGGCGCAGGCTGGCGCCGCCGTGCAAGCCCCTGCCGCGCCGACCGCCGCCGTCCTGCGCGAACTGCCGTATGGCGAATGGCACGCGCGAGCGGGCCTGTGGCGCCCGGACTGGTGCCGCGTGCAGGAGCGCACGCTGCACGCGCGCCCACCAGCGCCGCCCCGCGCGCGGCCCGCGCTCGGTACCGAAGGCGAGACGCTGGACCTGCAGGCCGCCGTGGCCGCGCTGGTGGACCGGCGCCGCGCCCAGG
This sequence comes from Pseudorhodoferax sp. Leaf267, assembly GCF_001422405.1. Classification (GTDB taxonomy): domain Bacteria; phylum Pseudomonadota; class Gammaproteobacteria; order Burkholderiales; family Burkholderiaceae_C; genus Pseudorhodoferax. Next base: position 559,795 of record NZ_LMMV01000012.1, on the reverse strand, counting down.
CCTGGGACACGCGCCTGTTCCACCGCCCGGCCCGCGCCACGCGCGCCAGCGTGCTGCTGCTGCTCGACCTGTCGCAATCCACCCTGGCGCCCTGGGGCGCCGGCCGGCAGACCGTGCAGGCGGCCCAGCAGCAGGCCGCGCTGCGGCTGGCCCGCCAGCTCGCGGCACAGGGCGCGCGCGTGGCCGTGCACGGCTTCTCGTCGAACGGGCGGGCGGCGGTCGCCTACTGGCGCGCCGTAGCCTTCGGCGCACCTTGCGACGCGCAAGCCCTGGCCGCCCTGCCGGTGCGCCACTCCACGCGCCTGGGCGCAGCCCTGCGCCATGCCCACACGCTGCTGGCCGCAGAGCCCGGCCCACGCCGCAGCCTGCTGCTGTTCAGCGACGGGCAGCCCTGGGACATCGACGTCTACGAAGCCGGCCACCTGCTGCACGATGCGCGGCACGCCGTGGACGCGCTGCGCGCGGCCGGTGTGCACGCGCGCTGCGTCACGCCGGATGCAAGCGGCTGGGCGGAGCTGTGCCCTGTGTTCGGCGCGGCCTGCCTGCATCTGCTCGGCGCCGTGACGACCGCGGAGCGGCTGCAGCGCACGGTGCTGGGGCGCTAGGTTGCCCGCGCTGACCGGGGGCGGGCGTCCGGGCGCAGCAGCAGGCCCTACCCCAACTCCACCCACACCGGCGCATGGTCGCTGGCGTTCTCGAAGCCACGCAGTTCCCGGTCCACGCCCGCCCCCGTGAGGCGCGGCTTCAGGCTGGGGCTCAGCAGCAGGTGGTCGATGCGCAGCCCGGCATCGCGCGGCCAGCGGTTGCGCATGTAGGACCAGAAGGTGTAGATGCGCTCGCGTGGGTGCGTGGCGCGCAGCGCATCGGTCCAGCCCTGGCGCAGCAGCCGCGCGTAGGCGGCGCGCACCTGCGGTTGCAGCAACGCGTTGTCCTGCCAGTGCGCAGGGTCGTAGATGTCCACGTCCTTGGGCACCACGTTGAAGTCGCCGGCCAGCACCACGGGGTGGCCGGTCTTCTTGAGCTCGCGCGCGTGCACGCGCAGGCGCTCGCACCAGGCCAGCTTGTAGTCGAACTTGGGACCGGGCTGCGGGTTGCCGTTGGGCACATACAGCGCGGCGACGACCAGGCCCTGCACAGCAGCCTCCAGATAGCGCGCCTGGCGGTCCTGCGCATCGCCCGGCAGCGCACGCCGGATCTCCAGCGGCGCCGCGCCGCGCGCCAGCAGCGCCACGCCGTTCCAGGTCTTCTCGCCCACCACCAGGCCTTCGTAGCCGGCCTGCCGAATCTCCTCATGCGGGAACTGCGCCTCGGTCGCCTTGAGCTCCTGCAGGGCCACGACGTCGGGCCGCGTCACGTCCAGCCAGGCCAGCAGCAGCGGCAGGCGGCGCCGGATGTCGTTGATGTTGAAGCTGGCGATGCGCATGCGCCATCATGGCCCGCGCGGGCGGCCCGGCGCGTCGGACCGCAGGCCCATGCGCCGCGCTGGCTGTCCGACGCCGTGCGTTGCAGGGGTACGCTTATTGCATGAGCCCTGGCCCTCATGCACCACCCCGAGGCCGCCGCCCCAGCCCCCGCCCAGAAGATCTTCCGCATCCGCCGCGAGTACAACACCTGGGTGGCCAACGAGACCATGGAGGACTTCTCGCTGCGCTACACGCCGCGCGCGCGGCGGCACTGGTCGGAGTTCCGCGTGGCCAACACGGCGCTGGGCGCGGTCTCGTTCCTGGCGCTGGAGGCCATCGGCGCGGCCATGGCGCTGAACTACGGCTTTGCCAACGCGGTCTGGGCCATCGTGCTGGTCGGCGTGGTGACCTTCCTCACAGCCCTGCCCATCAGCTACTACGCCGCGCGCTACGCGGTGGACATGGACCTGCTCACGCGCGGCGCGGGCTTCGGCTACCTGGGCTCGACCATCACCTCGCTGATCTACGCCAGCTTCACTTTCATCTTCTTCGCGCTGGAGGCGGCCATCATGGCCTCGGCGCTGCAGCTGTATTTCACGCGCTGGCCGCTGGTGGTGTGCTACCTGCTGTCCTCGCTGATCATCATCCCGCTGGTCACCTACGGCATCACCTTTATCAGCCGGCTGCAGTCGTGGACGCAGCCGCTGTGGCTGGTGCTGCTGATCGCGCCCTACATCGCCATCCTCGTGCAGAACCCGGGCGTGTTCGCGCAGCTGCCCGGGCTGTCGGGCTTCACCTCGGGCGAGAGCAGCTTCTCGTGGCTGATGTTCGGCTCGGCCGCCACCATGGCCTTCGCGCTCGTGATGCAGGTGGGCGAGCAGGTGGACTTCCTGCGCTTCCTGCCGGAGAAGACGGCCGCCAACCGCTGGCGCTGGTGGGGCGCGGTGCTGGCCGCGGGGCCGGGCTGGGTGGTGCCGGGCATGCTCAAGATGCTGGGCGGCGTGCTGCTGGCCTACCTGGTGCTGCAGCTCCAGCTGCCGCTGGACAAGGCGCTGGACCCGACGCAGATGTACCTGGCGGCCTTCGGCTACCTGTTTCGCGACCCGGCCTGGGCCATCGCCGTGACGGTGCTGTTCGTCGTGGTCTCGCAGATCAAGATCAACGTGACCAATGCCTACGCCGGCTCGCTGGCCTGGTCGAACTTCTTCGCGCGGCTCACGCACAGCCACCCGGGCCGCGTGGCCTGGCTGGTGTTCAACGTGGTGATCGCCATCCTGCTGCTGACGCTGGGCGTGTTCCGCGCGCTCGAAGAAGTGCTGGGCCTGTACGCCAACGTGGCCATCGCCTGGGTGGGCGCGCTGGTGGCCGACCTGGTCATCAACAAGCCGCTGGGCTTCTCGCCCAAGGGCATCGAGTTCAAGCGCGCGCATCTGTACGACATCAACCCCGTGGGCGTGGGCGCGACGCTGTTGGCCGCCATCGTCGGCGTGGCGGGCTATGCGGGCGCGCTGGGCCCGCAGGCGCGCGCCTTCTCGCCGCTGCTGGCGCTGCTGACCGCGCTGGCTGTCTCGCCGCTGCTGGCCTGGGCCACGCGCGGGCGCTGGTACATCGCGCGGCAGAGCCCGCCGCTGTGGCAGCCCGGCGAGACCGTGGCCTGCTCGATCTGCGAGAACCGTTTCGAGGCGGAGGACATGGCCTTCTGCCCGGCCTATGGCGCAGCCATCTGCTCGCTGTGCTGCACGCTGGAATCGCGCTGCCACGACCGCTGCAAGACGCGCTCCAGCGCGGCCGAGCAGACGCAGGACCTGCTGCACAAGCTGCTGCCCGGCAAGCTGGCGTTGCGCATCAACTTCCGGCTCACGCATTACCTCGTGGTGCTGAGCGCGCTGGTGCTGCTGCTGACCACCGTGATGGGGCTGGTCTACTACCAGGAGGGCATGGCCGCGGGGCTGGACGACGCGGCCCGCGCCGGGCTGTGGCAGGGCTTCCAGAAGAGCTACACGCTGCTGCTGCTGGTGCTGGCCGTGGCGGCCTGGTGGATCGTGCTGGGCGTGGAGAGCCGGCAGGTGGCGCAGGACGAGTCCAACCACCAGAACCAGCTGCTGCTGCGCGAGATCGACGCGCACAAGCGCACCGACGCGGCGCTGCAAAAAGCCAAGGAAGTGGCCGAGGCGGCCAACCTGGCCAAGACCCGCTTTGTGACCGGCATGAGCCACGAGTTCCGCACGCCGCTCAACAGCATCCTGGGCTATTCGCAGGTGCTGCTGCGCAATGCCGACACCGAGGCCGTGCGCGTGCCCGTGCTCACCATCCAGCGCAGCGGGCAGCATTTGTCCAGCCTCATCGACGGCATGCTGGTCCTGGCGCGCATCGAGGCTGGCCGCATGCGCATCGAGACGGCCGCGATCTCGCTGCGCGACTTCCTGGACGACATCGTGAAGATGGTGGAGCCGCAGGCGCAGGCCAAGGGGCTGGCGTTCCGGCTGGAATGCCCCAAGCGCCTGCCCGCCTATGTGCAGGCCGATGCCAAGCGGCTGCGGCAGATCCTGCTGAACCTGCTGAGCAACGCCATCAAGTTCACGGTGCGCGGCCACGTGGTGCTGCGCGTGTCGCACCGCATGGAGGTGGCGCGCTTCGAGGTGGAGGACACGGGCGCCGGCATCGCGCCGCACGACCTCACGCGCATCTTCTTGCCGTTCGAGCGCGGCGCCTCGGGCCGGCAGGCGCACGAGCCCGGCACCGGGCTGGGCCTGGCGATCACGCAGCTCCTGACCGAGCTGATGGGCGGCGAAATTTCGCTGGAGAGCGAGGTCGACGTGGGCAGCCGCTTCAAGCTGCGGCTGTACATGCGCGAGCTGACCGCCATCGACGAGCACGCGGTGGACAACCACCGCCGCATCATCGGCCACACCGGCGCGCGCCGGCACCTGCTGGTGGTGGACGACCAGCCCGAGCAGCGCCAGCTGCTGGCCGCGATCCTGATCCCGCTGGGCTTTTCGGTGCAGGAGGCCGCCAGCGGCCCTGAATGCCTGCAGGCCGTGGCCCAGCGCCGGCCCGACATGGTGCTGCTGGACGTGAACATGGGCGTCATGGACGGCTGGGCCACCTGCCGCCAGCTGCGCGACGGCGATGCGCAGCTGCCGGTGGTGATGGTGTCGGCCAACGTGTTCCATGCACCCGAGCAGCTGGCCGGCAGCGGCTGCAACGGCTTCGTGACCAAGCCCGTGGCCGAGTCCGAATTGCTGGGGCAGTTGGAGCGCCAGCTGCAACTGGAGTGGGTGCACGAAGAGCCCCCCACGCCCGCAAGGGCAGGCCCGGCGCCGCCACTGGAACATACACTGTCCAACGAGGCCACGGCCGAGCTGATCTGGCTCGCCCGCATCGGCGACCTGGGCTCACTCAAGCGCGGCATCGCGCGCATCGAGGCGGCCGACGCCGCCACCCACCATGAATGCAATTACCTGCGCACGCTGGTCGCGCGGGTCGATCTGGAGAGCTTGTTGAGATGGTTGCAACGGGAGTGACGACGACGCCTGCGGCCGAGCCGCCGCGCCTGGTGATCCAGGTGGTGGACGACGCGCCGGACACGCTGGGCTTCCTGGTGGACGCGCTGGAGGCCGCGGGCTACGGCGTGCTGGTCGCGCGCAGCGGCGAGGCCGCGCTGCAGAGCCTGGAATGGGTGATCCCCGACGCGATCCTGCTCGACGCGCTGATGCCGGGGCTGGATGGCTTTGAGACCTGCAAGCGCATCAAGGCCCTGCCCGAGCGCGCCCACGTGCCCATCATCTTCATGACCGCGCTGTCGGAGACGGCGCACATCGTGGCCGGCTTCGAGGCCGGCGGCGTGGACTACGTGGTCAAGCCGGTCAAGATCGACGAAGTGCTGGCGCGGCTGGCCACGCATGTGCGCAATGCGCGCGTGTCGCGGCTGGCGCGCGAGGCCATGGACGTGGGCGGCATGGGCGTGCTGGTGCTCGATGCGCAGTACCGCATCGCCTGGCGCTCGCCGCGCGCGGCCGACTGGCTGCGCCAGTTCGTCGACCTGCCGGCCGAGCGCCTGCCATCCCACCTGCAGCCGCTGGCCGCGCCGCTGCGCGCCGCCGGCAGCGGCTCGGCCCTGCTGGGCGCCCGCGGCAGCGACGAGCTGCGCCTGCACTGGATCGGCGAGAGCGGCCTGGGCGAGGCCATGGCGCTGCTGCAGGTGCGGCCGGTGGCCGATACGCGCGTGCGCGAGGCCGACCTCACGCGGCGCGAGATCGAGGTGCTGTCCTGGCTGGCCAAGGGCAAGACCAACCGCGACATCGGCGAGATCCTGGGCCTGTCGCCGCGCACCGTGAACAAGCACCTGGAGCATGTCTACGCCAAGCTGGGCGTGGAGACGCGCGCCTCGGCCGCCGCGCTGATGTCGCGCGAGGGCGTGCTGCCACCCGCGGGCTGAGCATGGACTTCTTCGCTCCGCTGGCTAGCCATCCCTGGGCCTACCCCGCGCTGGAGGCCGTGCACATCGTGGGCATCGCGCTGCTGCTGGGCAACCTGGTGGCGCTGGAAATGCGCGTGTTCGGCTTCGCCGCCGCCCTGCCGGCCGAGGCGCTGGCTCGGCTGTCGCTGGGCCTGGCGCTGGCCGGCTTCGGCCTGGCCGCAGCGAGCGGGCTGCTGATGTTCGCCACGCAGCCGCTGGAGTTGATCGCCAACCGCTTCTTCGTGGTGAAGATGGGCCTGCTGGCGCTGGCGGGCTGCAACGCGGGCTGGTTCCATGGCCGGGATTCGCTGAGGAAATTGGACCGGCTTGCACGAGTGCAGATGCTGCTGTCCACTGCGATCTGGCTCACGGTCGTCGTCTGCGGCCGATGGATCGCCTACTGACCTCTTACCCAAGGAGAACCGCCATGACTCTTTCACGCCGCCAGCTGGTCGCCGCCGCCGCGCTCGGCCCGCTCGCGCCCCACGCCTTCGCCCACCATGGCTGGAGCAGCTTCGACCAGGACCGGCCGATCTACCTGGAGGGCAAGGTCATCGAGAGCAAGTGGCGCAACCCGCATGCCGAGCTCGTCGTGGAGACGCCTGCCGCGCTGGCCCTGCCGGCCGACCTGAAGCAGCGCGCGCTGCCGGCCCAAAGCGCCGGCGTCGACGGCGCTGCACTGCTGGGCAAGGCCGTGGTGCCCACGCGAAAGGACCGGCGCTGGGAGCTGGAGCTTGCGCCGCTCACGCGCATGCAGGCCTGGAAGGTGCAGGAGATCAGGGCCGGCGCCCAGATCGCGGCGGTGGGATTCACCTTCAAGGACGAAAAAGGCGAGGCCGTCATGCGTGTGGAATACCTGTTCGTGGACGACCAGACCTACGGGCTGCGCTCCAGCCCGGCGTGATGCCAGTCGGTTAAGTTTGTACGCACGCAAACCGTGCGCTCGAATATTCACGCTATTTAGAATCGCATACAGGACAAGAATCACGACAAGACAACCGCATGCCCATCCGCTTCCCGTGCCTCATCCCTCTGGCGTGGGCTTTGCTGTGTTGGGCACTGCTGTGGAGCGCCCCGGCCCGCGCTGCCGAATTCGTCTACGTCGTACAGCCCGGCGACCATCTCTGGAACATCGCGCAGCGCTACCTGCAGCGGCCCACGCAGGCCCTGGATCTGCTGCGCCGCCACCACATCGCCGACGCGCGGCGCCTGCAGCCCGGCACCCGCCTGCACATCCCGCAGCAGTGGCTGCGCCTGCAGACGGCCAGCGTGCAACTGGCCGCGCTGGTGGGCGAGGTCAGCATCGAGACACCCGCGGCCGGCCTGCGGGCGGCCGTGGCGGGCGAGTGGCTGCAGGCACCGGCCGTGCTGCGCACCGGCCCCGGCGGCAGCGCCAAGCTGCAGTTCAGCGACGGCTCGCACGTCATGGTGCTGCGCGACTCGGAACTGCGGCTGCACGACAGCCTGACCCGGCTCGTGGACCAGGCCGGCATGGTCACGCTGGAGCTGCTGCGCGGCGGGCTGGAGAACGACGTGCAGCCGCGCAAGCCGCAGGGCGGGCGCTTCGAGATCCGCACGCCCGCGGCGGTCGCGGCGGTGCGTGGCACGCGCTTTCGGGTGCACGCGGACGTTGGCGATGCCCTGCAGACCCGCGCCGAGGTGCTGACCGGTGCGGTGCGGCTGTTCAACTCGGACGGCCAGGTGACGGCCGAGGCAGCCCAGGGCAGTGTGGTGCGCGTGCGGCTGGCGCCGCAGCCGCCGGTGGCGCTGCTGCCCCCGCCGGACCTGTCCTGCGTGCCCACGCGCGTCGAACGCCTGCCCTTCGACCTGTTTTTCCCGGCGCTCGACGGCGCCACCAGCTACCGCGTGCAGATCGCGCCCGGGCCGGCCTTCGACGTGACGATCGCCGACGCCACCACCCGCGCACCGCGCCTGGGCGTGCGCGAACTGGCCGACGGCCACTACATGCTGCGCGTGCGCGCCATCGACGCCCAGGGACTCGAAGGCCTGCCGCAGGAACGCCGGCTCGAATTGCACGCGCGGCCCGAGCCGCCGCTGCTGATCGAGCCCGTGCCCGGTGCCGTCACGGCGGACGCGCGCCCGCAGTTCCGCTGGACCGAGCGCGCCGCCGACGGCGCCTACCGGCTGCAGCTCAGCCGGGCCGGCCGGTTCGAGCCCATCGTCGAACAGGTGGTGGACGGCGGCCGGGCCACACCCGCGCAGGACCTGGCGCCGGGCAGTTACCAGTGGCGCGTGGCCAGCATCGATGGCGCGCGGGGCCAGGGCCCGTTCAGCGATGCCCAGGCGTTTCGCCGCACGCTGCCCGGCCCTGACACCCAAACGGCCAGCGACGACGACGGCCTGCGACTGCGCTGGAGCGCGCAGACCGAGGCCGCGCGCTACCGGCTGCAGGTCGCGCGCGACGCGCGCTTCGAGCAGCCGGAGCTCGACGTGCTCAGCGAAGCGCCACAGTACGGGCTGACTGCGCTGGCACCCGGCATCTATTACGTGCGCGTGCAGGCCATCGCCACGACCGGGGAGACCGGCGCCTGGGGCGGCACGCACACCTTCACCGTGGCCGAGCCGCGCGGGTCGCGCTGGCCCTGGCTGATGTTGCTGCTCCCCTTGGTGTTGCTCTGAGCTTCCTGATCGCCTCCAACGCCCCGCCGCCCCGCGCACCGCTGCTGCGTCGACTGGCCAGGGCATTCGTGCGCGCCACCTGGTGGTGGGCGGGCGCCGCCACGGTGCTGCTGCTGGCCTGGTGGCATCCACCCGGGCTGCAGCGCCTGGACCTGCTGGCCTACGACCTCCTGTTGCCCGACAGCAAGCCTTCGGCCCGGGCGCCCATGGTGCTGGCCATCGACGACGCCAGCCTGGCCCGCCTGGGCAGCTGGCCCTGGCCGCGCGCGCTGCATGCGCGCATGCTGGACCAGCTGACGCAAGCGGGTGCCAGCAGCATCGGCATCGCCGTGCTGTTTGCCGAACCCGACCGGCGCGACCCCGCCGGCGACGCCGCGCTGCAGGCGGCCATCGCACGCCATGGCCGGGTGGCGCTGGCCGTCGCGCCCTCGCGCCAACCGGACGGCAGCATCGCGCGCGAGCTGCTGCAGCCGCGCCTGGGCGATGGCCCGCTCGCCTACTGGCTGGGCCACGTGGACGTGGAGATCGACCTGGACGGCCAGTCGCGCAGCCTGTTCCTGCGCGCCGGGCTCAACGCGCCCAGCCTGCCGGCCCTGGCCCTGGCGGTGCACGAACTCGCCGCGCCCACGCACGACCAGTCGGCGGCTCCGCCGCTGCTGACGCCTCCCGCGGCCAGCGACCAGGTGGCATGGGTGCGGCGCGACGAAGCCTTCCCGCCGCGCATGGAAGGCCTGCCGCGCCTGTCGTTCGCCGACGCGCTGGACAACCCGGCGCTGGCCGATGCCGTGCGCGGGCGCAGCGTCTTCATCGGCGTGACCGCCAGCGGTCTGGGCGCCTACCTGGCCACGCCGCTGGCGCCTGCGGCCCACACGCCCCTGCCCGCCATCGTGTTCCATGCCCAGACCTTCGAGGCCCTGCAGACGGACGCGCTGATCGCGCGCGTGTCGGCGCCGCTGGCGCTGGCCTTCGCCCTGCTGGCCATCAGCAGCCTGGCCCTGTGGCCGCGCGGCGAGGGCCGTGGGCCACTGCCCGCGCGCGTCTTGCTGGGCGGCACCGTGCTGTGCCTGCCGCTGCTGGCCAGCGCCGGGCTGCTCGCCTTGCAGCGGCTCTGGCTGCCGCCCGCGCTGTCGATGCTGGCGCTGGCCGTGGCGCTGGCCTTCCGCGAAGCCGGCAAGCTGCGCGCGATCAACCGCCAGCTGCAGCGCTCGCGCCAGCACGCCCAGGCCGCGCTGCAGGCCATCGACGACGCCGTGATCACGCTGGACGCGCAGCACCAGACCATCCGCTTCGCCAACCCCACGGCCCTTCTGCAGGCATCGCCCCAGGTGCTGGAGGGCGCGCGCCTGGCCGACGCCTACCCGCTGACCGAGGACAGCCTGGAGCCGCTGCAGGCCGCCATCACGACCTGCCTGGCCCAGGCCCACAGCGTGCACGTGCTGGAGTTGCTGCACCTGCGGGCCCCCGACGGGCCGCGCAGCCTGCGCGCCACAGCCAGCCCGCTGCGCAGCGCCGACGGGCGCATCGACGGCGTGGTCCTGGTCTTCGCCGACGTGACCAGCGCGCTGGCTGCCGCGCGCGAGCGCGAGCACGCGGCCACGCACGACACGCTGACAGGCCTGCCCAACCGCGCGCTGCTGCACGAGCGGCTGCAACGCACGCTGGCGCGCGTGCAGCGCCAGGGCAGCATGGCGGCCATCCTGTTCGTGGACCTGGACCGCTTCAAGCATGTGAACGACAGCCTGGGCCACCGCACCGGCGAGGAGGTGCTCAAGGTGCTCGCGCAGCGGCTGCGCGACACGTGCCGTGACACCGATACCGTGGCGCGCTGGGGCGGCGACGAGTTCGTGCTCATCCTCGAAGACGTGGGCAGCCCCGAGGGCGCCGCCATGGCCGCGGCCAAGATCGTCGAGGCGCTGTCCTGGGACATCGCGCTGGGCCCCGACTTCAACGACCGCCGCCTGCCCAGCGCCGGCAGCGTGGGCGTGGTGCTGGTGCCGCGCGACGGCACGCAGATCGAAGACCTGATGTCCAAGGCCGACATGGCCATGTACCGCGCCAAGTCCCAGCCCAAGGCCAGCTTCCACATCTGGGCCAGCGACATCGACGCGGGCCTGCACGACCGCCTGGCGCTGGAGGTCGACCTGCGCCAGGCGCTGCAGGAAGGCCAGCTGCTGTTGCACTACCAGCCGCAGTACGCGCTGGACCGGCGCCGCCTGGTCGGCATGGAGGCCCTGATGCGCTGGCAGCGCGGGCCCGGCCACCTGGTGCTGCCGGCCGAGTTCATCCACATCGCCGAGGAGTCGGGCCTGATCATCGACATGGGCGGCTGGGCCGTGCTGCAGACGGCGCGCCAGATTGCCGCCTGGCTGGGCGCCGGGCTGCAGCCGCCGCCGGTCGCGGTCAACATCTCCGGCCGCCAGTGCCTGAACCACGAGATCGTGCAGGTCGTGCGCGCGGCCCTGCGCGAGACGGGCATCCCGCCGCAGCTGCTCAAGCTGGAGATCACCGAGACCACCGCCATGACCGACGGCGACCATGTGATCGGCCTGCTGCGCGAGATCCGCGCGCTGGGCGTGGGGCTGTCGCTGGACGATTTCGGCACGGGCTATTCGTCGCTGGCCTACCTCAAGCACTTCCCGCTGAACGAGATCAAGATCGACCGCAGCTTCGTGGGCGCCCTGCCCGACAGCCGCAACGATGCGGCCATCGTGCACGCCACCATCGCGCTGGCACGCGGCCTGGGCCTGCAGGTCGTGGCCGAGGGTGTGGAAACCGAGGCGCAAAACCGCTTCCTGGCCGCGCGTGGCTGCCACAGCGCGCAGGGCCATCTTTACGGCGGCGCACGGTCGGCCGGGGAAACGACAGGGCTGCTGCGGTAAGCGCAGCATGTTGCGGCCCTGTCCTGCGCGCGGTCAGCGTGCCGGCCGACGACGCAGCCCGCGTGCAGGCCTTCCACTCTGATTCCATCCCATCGCATGACGGGCGACCGCGTGGTGCCGAACGCCGGCAGCGCGGCCAAGGCCCGCCCGCGCGGACAAGAACAACAACCATCAGGAGCACCGCCATGCAGCCAGCGCGCCGCCCCCTTCTCCTGGTCGCCCTGACCGCCCTTCTGACCGTCGTCGCCACCCTGGTGGTCCTGAACTTCACGAGCGGCGAGAAGAAGCTGGACCAGAAGGTCGAACGTGCCTACGCCCTCAGCGACGCCCAGTACCAGCGCGCCCTGGGCGTGCTGCTGGGCCCGCCCATCCTGGAAGGCAACCGCTTCGAGGCGCTGCACAACGGCGACCAGATCTTCCCGCCCATGCTGGCCGCCATCCGCGCAGCGCAGCACAGCATCACCTTCGAGACCTACATCTACTGGTCGGGCGACGTCGGCCGCGACTTCGCCGATGCCCTGGCCGAGCGCGCGCGCCAGGGCGTGCCCGTGCATGTGTTGCTGGACTGGGTGGGCAGCGCCAAGATCGACGAGAAATTCCTGGAGGAGATGGAGGCGGCCGGGGTGCACATCCGCAAGTTCCACAAGCCGGTCTGGTACGACCTGGCCCGCTTGAACAACCGCACCCACCGCAAGCTGCTGGTGGTCGACGGGCGTATCGGCTTCACGGGCGGCGTGGGCATCGCCCCCGAATGGACCGGCAACGCGCAGGACCCGGGGCACTGGCGCGATTCGCACTTCAAGGTCGAAGGGCCGGTGGTCGCGCAGATGCAGGCCGTGTTCATGGACAACTGGATCAAGGCCTCGGGCCAGGTGCTGCACGGTGCGCGCTACTTCCCGGCGCTGCCCGCGGTCGGCGAGGGGCGGGCCCAGGTGTTCAGCAGCTCGCCTTCGGGTGGCAGCGAGAGCATGCACCTCATGTACCTGCTGTCGATCGCGGCGGCCAGCAAGACCATCGATCTGTCGAGTGCGTACTTCGTGCCGGACGATCTGACCGTGCAGGCCCTGGTGGCGGCGATGCGCCGCGGCGTGCGCCTGCGCATCATCACGCCGGGGCCGATCATCGACGCGCAGACCGTGCGCGCGGCGTCGCGCGCCAGCTGGGGGCCGCTGCTGGAGGCCGGCGCGCAGATCAGCGAATACCAGCCGACCATGTTCCATTGCAAGATCTTCGTCGTCGACGGTCTGCTGGTCTCGGTGGGCTCGACCAACTTCGACAACCGATCCTTCCGGCTGAACGACGAGTCCAACCTGAACATCTACGACGCGCGCTTCGCGGCGGAACAGACGCAGCAGTTCGAAGCCGACCTGCGCAACGCCCAACGCATCACGCTGCAGGCCTGGCAGGAGCGCCCGCTGCGCGAGAAGGCGATGGAACGCCTGGCGTCGTTGCTGTCGGCCCAGCTGTGACGGGGGCGCGACGCGCCGGCGCGCCTCAATGCGGCAGCGCCGCCGCCGGCCCGAACCGCACGCGGTAGCAGCGCGTGAAGCCCTGCGGCGCCGGTGCGTGGTCGAACTGCGCGCCGTGCACTTCGGCGATCTTGCGCACCACGCGATGGCCCAGCCCGAGGCCTGCGATCGTCCCGCTGGCCACCGTGCCGGGCACGCGCGGGCCGTTGTCGCAGACCTGCAGGGAGCGCGCGTGCGCGTCGACCTGCACTTCCACCAGCGTGCCGGCCGGCGTGTGGTGCAGCGCGTTCTCAATGAGATTGCGCAGCAGCAGCTCCAGCAGCAGGGGGTGGCCCAGCACCGGCATGGCGTGCTCGGCCTGCAGCGCCAGCTCGTGGCCGGTGCGCTGCGCCTCGGTGGCGAAGCCGGCGACCACGTCGCGCGCGAGGGCGCCCAGTTCCAGTGGGACCGCCACCTCGCCCCACTGCGCGCGGCTGGCGCGCGCCAGGGCCAGCACTTCGGCCAGCACCTGGGCGGCGCGCTGCGCGTCGTGCTCCAGGCGGGCCAGCAGCGCGGCGCGTTCCTGCGGATCGTGGGTCTCGCGCACGCCGCGCGCCTGCAGCGTGACGGAGGTCAGCGGGGTGCGCATCTCGTGCGCCAGCTCGCTGGCCAGCTCGCGCTCGCTGGCCAGCGCAGCCTGGTAGCGCTCGGTCAGCAGGTTGATGGAGGCCACGACGGCCTTGAACTCCTGCTCGGGGTGGCTATGGCGCAGCGGTGCGGCTTCGTGGATGTCCAGCGCATCCACGTCCTCGGACAGGGCGTACAGCGGGCGCAGGCCGCGGCGGATGGCCAGGCCCAGCGCCAGCGCCACCACCGGCAGCAGCCAGACGCCGGGGCCGGCCACCTGCTCGGCGATGTCTTCGGCCAGGTCGTCGCGCTCGCGCACACTCAGCAGCACCATGACCTTGCGCTTGTGCTCGGTGCGGTCCCAGCGCGAGAACGCGCGCCAGGGCGCGGGCGGCGCGCCGAGCTGCAAGGTCTCGAAGCCCTCGGCCTGCGTGAACGGCGGCGGCGGCGCCTCGCCCGTGCGTGTGAGCACGCGGCCCTGCGCGTCCCAGACCACGATGCTCAGCGACTGCTGGTAATCGTGGCTCTTGAGCTCGCCCATGCTGGGCATGGCAGTGGCCGGGTTGCGCGCGCTGAACTGCCAGCCGCTTTGCGCCAGCAGCAGCGACGCGACGCTGGCCAGGTGGCCGTCGGTCAGCTCGTCGGCCTCGCGTTCGCCCGTCATGTAGCCCAGCGCGATGAAGCTGGCCCACACCAGCACCAGGGCGCCCAGCGTCCAGCCCAGCAGATGGCGCAGCAGGGATCGGCGCAACAGATTCACGCAGGATCTTCCGGCATGAAGTAGCCGACGCCCCGCATCGTGCGGATCACGCCCTCGCCGAGCTTCTTGCGCAGATGGTGCACATGGACTTCGATGGCGTTGCTCTCCAGCACCTCGTTCCAGGTGTACAGCTTGGCCTCGATCTGCGCGCGCGACAACACGCGCGGCCGCGCCTCGACCAGGGCCAGCAGCACGCCGAACTCGCGGCCCGACAGGTCCACCGGCTCGCCGTCGCGCAGCACCGTGCGGGCCGCCGGATCGATGGCCAGGGCGCCGCAGCGCACCAGCGTCTGCGCGCGCCCGGCCGCGCGCCGGCGCAGCGCGCGCATGCGGGCGGCCAGCTCGTCCGGGTCGAAGGGCTTGGTCATGTAGTCGTCGGCGCCCAGGTCCAGCCCGGCGATGCGCGAGGCGATCTGGTCGCGCGCGGTCATGATGAGCACCGGCGTGGCGGTGTCCGACGCGCAGCGGGCTTGGCCCTGGCGCAGGCGGCGCAGCAGGTCGGTGCCGTCGCCGTCGCGCAGGCCCAGGTCCAGCAGCACCAGGTCGAAGGGCTCGGCGCACAGCGCCGCCCAGCCGGCGGCCACGCTGTCGCACAGGTCCACCGCCCAGCCCTGGCGTGCCAGGTGCGCGCGCAGCCCGGCGGCAATGCCCTCGTCGTCTTCCACCACCAGTACTCGCATGCCGGCATTGTGGCGCGCCGTCGGTTAAGAAAGCCTTAAGCACGCGGCCGGACAGTGCCGGCCATGCACACCCCATCGCTCCCCTCGCGCGCGCCGCTGTGGCCGCTGCTCGCCGCGCTGCCCCTGCTCGCCGCCTGGGACCTGTCCGGCCTGGACCTCACGCTGGCGCATGCCGCCGGCACGGCCGCGGGCTTCGCACTGCGCGAGCACTGGCTGCTGACGACCGTGCTGCACCAGGGCGGGCGCGCCATCGCCTGGGCCTTGGCACTGGCCCTGGTCCTGGCAGTGTGGTGGCCGGTCGGCGCGCTGCAGCGCCTTTCTTACGCGCGCCGGCTGCAGCTGGCCGTGACACCCATGGTCATCACGGCGCTGGTCGGCCTGCTCAAGTCGCAAAGCGGCACGAGCTGTCCCTGGAGCCTGGCCGAGTTCGGCGGCATCACGCCCTACCAGTCGCATTGGCTGGACTTCCTGGCCTCCGGCGGCGCGCGCGGGCACTGCTTCCCGGCCGGCCATGCGATGGCCGGCTTCTGCTTCGTGGGCGGCTACTGGGTGTTCCGCGACCAGGAGCCGCGCCTGGCGCGCATCTGGCTGGCGGCCGCACTGGGCGCCGGGCTGCTGCTGGGCGTGGGCCAGCAACTGCGCGGCGCACATTTCATGAGCCACACGCTGTGGTCGGGCTGGATCGCCTGCGCGGCGGCGCTGGCCGTGGACACCGTGCGCTGGCGCAACGCGCGCGGTGCGCCGTCTGCCGCGATGGGGGTGCAGTCGTGAGCGCCGTCTGGCCCCCCGTCCTGACGGCGCCGCGGGCCGAGCCGGCCCGCAGCTCCGTGCCCGCCTGGCTGCGCACGCCCGGCGCCGTGCTGGTGATCGCCAGCCTGTGGATGGCCGCGGCCACCAACCCGGCGCTGTGGCGCGAGCTGCGCACCGTGTCCATCCTGCAGGCGCCGGGCGGCCTGTTCTTCGCCGGGGCGCTGGGCCTGGCGGTCACGGCCATCCTGGTGCTGCTGGGCAGCCTGCTGGCGTGGCGCTGGACCTTCAAGCCGGCGCTGATCGCGCTGCTGATGGTCTCGGCCATCGGCTGCCACTTCATGTGGCGCTACGGCATCGCCATCGACGCCAGCATGCTGACCAACGTGCTGCAGACCGACCCGCACGAGGCCGCCGACCTCGCGTCCTGGCCGCTGTTGATGACGCTGGGCGGCCTGGGCGTGCTGCCGGCCTGGGCGGTCTGGCGCTGGCCCGTGCAGTACGGCCGCTGGCCGCGCCGCGCCGGGCGCAACCTGCTGCTGGCCTTGGCCGCTCTGGCGGTGCTGGGCGGCACGCTGCTGGCCAGCTACCAGCCGCTGGCCTCGAACTGGCGCAACCACAAGCAGCTGCGCTACCTGATCAACCCGCTCAACACCGTCTATGCCGCCGGCGCGCTGGCGGTGCAGCCCCTGCGCCGCCCGCCCGGGCCGCTGCAGGCCGTGGCGCTGGACGCGCACCTGGCCCCGCCCCTGGCCCGCCCGCCGCTCGTGATGCTGGTGCTGGGCGAGACCGGCCGCGCCGGCAACTTCGGCCTGAACGGCTACGCCCGCGACACCACGCCGGCCCTGGCGCGCGAGGACGTGGCGAGCTTTCGCGACGCCTGGTCATGCGGCACCAGCACCGCCGCGTCCGTGCCCTGCATGTTCTCGCACCTGGGCAAGCAGGGCTTCGAGGCGCGCAGCGGCGAGCACGAGAACCTGCTCGACGTGCTGCAGCGCGCCGGGCTAGCCGTGCTGTGGCTGGACAACCAGTCCGGCTGCAAGGGGGTGTGCGCCCGCGTGCCGCATGTGGAGACGGCCGGCCTCGCCGACCCGTTGCTGTGCAAGGGCGGCCAGTGCCTGGACGGCATCTTGCTCAAGGACCTGGACGCGCGCATCGCCGCGATGCCGGCCGAGCGCCGCGCGCGCGGCGTGGTGCTGGTGCTGCACCAGATGGGCAGCCATGGCCCAGCCTATGCCGAGCGCTCACCGGCCGCCAGCAAGCGCTTCACGCCCGAATGCATCGGCAACGACCTGCAGCACTGCGCGCGCGAGGCCATCGTGAACGCCTACGACAACTCCATCGCCTACACCGACGAGGTGCTGGCGGGCGCGATCGGCTGGCTCAAGACGCAGACCGCCCAGTACGACCCGGCCATGGTCTACGTGGCCGACCACGGTGAGTCGCTGGGTGAGAACAACCTGTATCTGCACGGCCTGCCCTACGCCATGGCGCCCGACGTGCAAAAGCACGTGCCCTGGATCACCTGGCTGTCGCCCGGCTTCCAGGCACGCCGCGGCGTGGCCATGGACTGCCTGCGCGCCCAGGCCGGCGCGCACATCACGCACGACCACCTGTTCCATTCCATGCTGGGCCTGGCGGGGGTGCAGACGCAGGTCTACCGCCAGGACCTCGATGCCTACGCATCCTGCGCGCCGACCTGAAGGACGCACCGCGCCTGCAGCCTGTGGCTGCGGGCCGGCCCATGCGTCAGCGCTCTGGCGCACCCCGCTCGCCGCGCGATGCATCGTCCTGCCTGGGCGCGGCGTCCAGCACGAGCAGCACCGCGCCGGCGCAGGCCTGGACCAGTCCCAGCAATCCCACCAGGATCCCGACGGCCACGCCGGCCGACGGCGCAACGCCGAACGCCGACAGCGTCAGCGCAGCAGCAGCCTCGCGCGTGCCCCAGCCACCGAAACTGATGGGCAAGGTCGCCATGACGAAGATCGGAACGGCCGACACCAGCCAGGCCCAGTAGGGCAGATCGAGGCCCAGCGCAAGCGCCGCGCAGGCGAGCGCAGCCACCGACAGGATCTGCACGACGGCCGAGCCGAGCACCTGCCTGCCGTATTCGCGGCCCCACTGCGGGCGACGGACCACCGTTGCCACGCGCGCCCACCGCGCGCTGCCTGGGGCAGCCTTGGCCGCGGCGCGCCGCGCGGCGAGGATCGCCAGGGCCGGCGCGGCCAGCAGTGCCAGGGCCAGCGCCGCCACGACGCCGAAAGGCACCGCTGGCAGGCCCATGGCGGCCAGCGCCTGCGCGGCGCCCGGTGCGGCCACCAAGCCCCACGCGGCGGCCAACAGGCCCAGCACGGCCAGGATCCACAGGCCGCTCAGGCGATCGAGCAGCACGGAAAGGCCAGCCTCCAGCATGCCCAGGCCGCGCCGGCGCAGTGCCGCGGCGCGGTAGACGTCGCCGCCGACCACGGCGCCTGGCAGCAGCGCATTGAGGGCGACGGCCTGGAAATAGACCCGTGCGGCCTGCCCGAGCGGCATCTCATGGCCGAGCCAGCGCGCGATCGAGCGCCAGCGCCACGCCGAGATCAGGTTGCCCGCGACGGCGCAAGCCAGCGAAGCCAGCATCCACGGCGTGCGGGCCTGGCGCAAACGGTCGGCCACGGCAGGAAGATCGGCGGCCCACAGCACCGCGGCCATCAACATGAGCGCACACAGCACGCGCGCCCAGCCCGGAATGCGCCGGCGAGCGCTCAAGCCCGGCGCGCCATCGTCTGCGGGTGCACGGGCTCGGCCACACGCTCACGCACCTGGTACTGCACGCCACCGCTGCGCTCGTAGTAGATGCGCATCATCATCTCGCCGATCAGGCCGGCGACGATGAGCTGGATGCCGACCAGCAGCAGCATCACGCCCGCCAGGAGCAAGGGCCGCCCGCCGATCGCTTCGCCACCCAGCTTCAGGGCCAGCAGGTAGAGCAGCACCACCGACCCGGGCAGTGCAAGCCACAGCCCCAGGCCGCCGAATGCGTGCAGGGGGCGCTGCCGGTACCGCAGGAAGAACAGGATCAACACGAGATCCAGCACCACGCGAAAGGTGCGGTCGATGCCGTACTTGGACTGGCCTTTGGCGCGCGCATGGTGCCGCACCGGCACCTCGGCCACGCGCGCGCCGGCATCGTGCGCGAGCAGCGGCAGGAAGCGGTGCAGTTCGCCGTAGAGCCGGATCCTGTCCACGATGACACGCCGGTAGGCCTTGAGCGCACAGCCGTAGTCGTGCAGCACCAGCCCGGTGGACCGCGAGATCAGCCGGTTGGCCAGCAACGAGGGCAGGCGCCGCGACATCGCCTTGTCCTTGCGCTGCTGGCGCCAGCCCGAGAGCATGTCGACGCCGGGGTCGGCGTCCAGGCGGTCCAGCAAGGCCGGGATGTCCAGTGGATCGTTCTGCAGGTCGGCGTCCAGGGTGACGACGTAGCAGCCACGCACGCGGTCGAACCCGGCCTGCAAGGCGCTCGACTGCCCGTAGTTGCGCGCCAGGCACACGGGCCGCAGCCACGGGCGGCTGCCGGCCAGCTGGTGCAGCAGGTCGGGCGTGCCGTCGCGCGAGCCATCGTCGACGGCGATCAACTCGAAGCTGCGCCCTGTCGGCCGCATCGCCTGCTCGACGCGATCGACAAGATCACCCACGCTGTCGGCCTCGTCATACATGGGCACGACGATGGAGACATCGGGCGCGGACGACGCGGCGGGAGCGGAGGCTTCGGTATGGTGCAAGGTCTGCATGGGCGGGCCGCAGGGCGCGGTGGGGCTTGAGGGGGAGGCATTCTGGGCCCCGATCGTAGACGACGCCCATGGCCTGAATCGATGCGAGGGGCTTCGGAACACAGGAACAATTGCGAGCCATAATGCGCGCGCCTTGCTTCCAGCTGTGAACGCACCGTCCCCCACGAACCCCGTCTCCCATGCCGTAGCGCCCGCGCGCAGCGTGTTGGATAGGTCCGGCTGGTCATGGCTGCTGCTGTACTTCGCAGCCCACGTGGTCTGCCGCACACTGGTGTCGCCGGCACTGGAACTGGACGAGGCCGAGCAGGCTTTGTGGAGCCAGCAGCTGCAAAGCGGCTATGGCGCGCAGCCGCCGCTCTACACCTGGCTGCAATGGGCCACCTTCCAGTTGCTGGGTGCCTCGGTGTTCTCGCTCTCGCTGCTGAAGAACACCCTGCTGGGCCTGACCTACGTCCTCGTGTTCCTGGCGGGCCGGCTGCTCATGCCGGCGGGCCTGGCTGCGGTGGCTTCGGCCTGCATGCTGCTGCTGCCCCAGATCGGCTGGGAGTCGTCGCGCGATCTGACGCATTCTGTGCTGCTGACCACGATGGCAGCGGCCACGCTGTACGTGGTGCTGCGCCTGCAGTTCCGCCCGTCGCCATGGCTGTATCTGCTGCTGGGCCTCGTGATCGGCCTGGGGGCCCTGTCGAAATACAGCTACGCGGCCTTCGTCGTGCTGCTGCTGCTGACCGTGGCCACCGGCCGTGACACGCGCAGCATGCTGCGCAGCCCCTGGCTGCTGGCGACCGCCGCGGTCGCGCTGCTGGTCGTGGCGCCCCACGCGCTGTGGCTGCTGACGCATTGGCAGCAGGCCACGCAGGGCACCGTCCACAAACTGGCCGGCGCCGCAGGCGGCATCGGGCGCGGACTGGCCAGCCTGCCGTTGGCGCTGGCGGCGTTCGTGGCGCCTTGGGCGCTGGTGATGCTGGCGCTGTTCGGCCGCGCGCTGTGGCGTCCTGCACCCGGCTGGCCGCGCGGGCCCGGCCCTGCGCCGGCCCTGGACATCGTGGCGTTTTGGCGCCGCTATGCGGTTGCACTGGCACTGGCCTTCCTGGGCATGGTGCTGTTCGGCGGCGTCACGCACTTCAAGGACCGCTGGATGCTGCCCTTCCTGTTCTGTGCGCCGCTGATGCTGTTCAGCAGCCGGCTGCACCTGGCCGAGCATCCGCGGCTGCCATGGCTGCGGCGCGTGCTGCTGGTCGTGGCGCTGTTGACCCTGGTGCTGCTGACGCTGCGTGTGCCCTTCCACGCCATGCGCAATCGCCCCGATGAACTCAATGTCCCTGCGCGTGAGCTCGTGCGCGCGCTGCGCGTGCAGGGCTACAACGGTGGCGGCACCATCCTGACGTCCGATCCGACACTCGGCGGCATCCTGCGCCTGGCGTTTCCGGCCGCCCGCGTGGAACTGGTGACGGGCACGACGGCATCGCCGCTGGGCCGCCCTGTGCTCGCGATCGACAGCACCAGCCGCTGCGGGACGATGACGGAGGCCGCGGCGTCGGACGCCACCCAGCATCCCGGCGCGCTGCGACTGCTGGGAACGCGCGCGCCGATCAGGGAAATCGCCCTGCCCTACGCGTTCGGCGACGCGGCGCTGGCGCCGGCGTGCTACCGCTACGGCCTGCTGCCCTGACAGCGGCGCCTGGTCGGCCCGCGCCGGGGACGGCAGCAACTGCACGAAGCCCGGTCGCTCATGGATGGACGCAGGCGGACGCCCTGCGCGGGCGGGCCGTCGTCGCGCCGCCTCAGCCCTGAAACTGCGGCTGCAGCTGCCGCACCCGCTGCATCGCGATCGACGCGGCGGCCGTGCGGGTCTCCACGCCCATCTTCACGTACACGCGCTCCAGGTGCTTCTTCACGGTGGCCGGGCTCGCGCCCAGGATGTCGCCGATGTCGCGGTTGGTCTTGCCCTTGACCAGCCAGTACAGCACCTCGGCCTCGCGCGCGGTCAGGCGGAACGACAGACTCATGGCCTCGATCACGGCGGCGTCCGATTCCTCGCGCATCACGATCAGCCAGTCGCCGCCGCCCTCGCTGTCGCCGGTCTGCTGGTGCAGGCGGAACGTGAGCCGGCGCGCGCCGTGTTCGAGGGCCAGCGGCGGCGGCTCGATCTGGCGCTCGGCATCGGCAAGATGCAGGCGCAGCCAGTCCATCACCACCGCGGGTGCCAGGCTGGCGCTGCCGGGCGGCGTTGGGCCGCCGCAGTAGCGCTGCAGCAGTTCGCGCGCCAGTGCCGTCTGCCACATCAGCCGGCCGTCGCTCGCGCGCACGGTGATGCTGGCGTAGCCGAACGCGTCGAGCGCGTTGCGCGCCTGGCCGGCCTGGCGCTGCGCCTGGCGGCGTTCGCGCGCGCCCTGCAGGTGCACGCCCATGCGGGCCAGCACCTCCTTGG
Organism: Pseudorhodoferax sp. Leaf267; assembly: GCF_001422405.1. Taxonomy (GTDB): domain Bacteria; phylum Pseudomonadota; class Gammaproteobacteria; order Burkholderiales; family Burkholderiaceae_C; genus Pseudorhodoferax. The sequence continues at coordinate 537,945 of NZ_LMMV01000012.1, read as the reverse complement.
GCTTGATCGGCTTGGTGACGTAGTCGACGCCGCCCGACTCCAGCGCCGCGACAAGGTGCTCGGTCTCGGTCAGGCCGGTCATGAAGATGATGGGGATGTGGGCGGTGGCCGGGCTGGCCTTGAGCCGGCGCGCGACCTCGAAGCCGTCCATGCCCGGCATCATGGCGTCCAGCAGCACGATGTCGGGCAGGGCCTGCGCTGCGCGCTGCAGCGCCATCTCGCCGCCGGTGGCCACCAGCACCGTGCAGCCGGACTCGTCGAGCGCATCGTGCAGCACCGACAGGTTGTCGGGCACGTCGTCGACGATCAGCACCACGTCGCTGTTGGCGCGGTCCAGGGTCTGGTCAAGCGGATCGGGGTGCATCGTTCAGGAGTCGGCCCATGGCCTCGAACTGGAATTGTCGCGCCAGCGCGCGCATCTTTTCGGTGAAGCCCGCGCACTCGGGCTGCTCGCGCGCGATGAGGTCGAGCTGGTTGGCGATGCCGCGCACGAAGCCCAGGTCGACCGCGCCCTGCAGCGCATCGAGGTGTGCGGGCGCGGGGTAGACCAGCGCGGCGATTTGCGGCGCCGCGGCCGAGGCCGGCGTGGGCAGCTGCTCCAGCCATGTCAACGCCAGCTGCCGGCCCAGCCAGTCCAGCAGCTCGGAATGGCGCACGGGCTTGACCATGAAGTCTTCGGGCCGGATGCCGACGTCGTTCTCCAGCCCCTTGTCGAAGGCGTTGGCCGAGACGATGGCCACGCGCGGCGGCTCGGGCAGCAGCGCGCGCAGGCGGCGCACGGTCTCCCAGCCGTCGATGCCGGGCATGGCCAGGTCCATGAGGATGGCGTCGGGCCGGTAGCCGGCGACCAGCAGGTCCAGGCAGTCGTGGCCGCTGGCGGCCATGCGTAATTCGAAGCCCAGCGGCTCCAGCAGGTGCACCAGCAGTTCGCGGTCGGCCTCTTCGTTGTCGACGACCAGGATGCGGCGGCGCGTGCCCGCGTAACCGCGGCGCGGCGCGACAGGCGCGGGTTTGGCAACCGGGCGGCCGGCCGTGCCGTGCAGCTCGGGCAGGAACAAGCGCACCTTGAACACCGAGCCCTCGCCGGGCTGGCTGCTGGCCGTGAGCTCGCCGCCCATCAGGTCGGTCAGCATCTTGGCGATGGTGAGGCCCAAGCCGGCGCCGGGCGCGGCCGGGCCGGGCGAGGCCACATGGGCGGCGCGCTCGAAGGGCTCGAAGATGCGGGCCAGCGCGTCGGGCGCGATGCCGGGGCCGGTGTCGGCGATCTCCATCACGGCCATCTCGCGCTGGTAGCGCACGCGAAAGCGCACGTGGCCGGCGGCCGTGAACTTTATGGCGTTGCCCAGCAGGTTGATGAGGATCTGGCGCAGCCGCTTCTCGTCGGCGCGTACCACTTCGGGTAGCGCGCCCTCGGCCTCGAAGTGGAAGGCCAGGCCCTTGTCCTGCGCCTGCAACTCGAACAGCGCGGCCACCTCGTTCACCGTGTCGGCGAAGGCCAGCGGCTTCATGGTCAGCGTGAGCTTGCCGGACTCGATGCGCGCGATGTCCAGCGTGCCGTCGATGAGCTGCAGCAGGTGTTCGCCGCCGCGGCGGATCACATGCACGGCATGCTTGCGGTGCGGCGGCACGGCCTGGTCCTCGCCCATCAGTTGCGCGTAGCCCAGGATGCTGTTGAGCGGCGTGCGCAGCTCATGGCTGATGGCGCTGATGTAGCGGCTCTTGGCCTGGTTGGCCTGGTCGGCCTGCTGGCGCGCGCGCTCGGCCACCTGGCGCGCCTGCTGCAGCGCGGCGTCGGTCTGGCGGTGCGACTCGATCTCGCGCATCAACAGGTGGGTCTGGCGGTTCGACTCCTCCTGCGCCACCTGCCGGCTCTTGTGCGCCAGCACGAACCACCAGGCGACGATGCCGGCGATCAGCAGCAGGGCCATGTAGGCCTTCACGAAGCCCGAGCGCAGTGCGTCCTCGGCCAGGCGCAGGGCGGCGTCTTCCACCACCGCCGTCTCCTGGCTATAGAGCAGGCCGAACACGGCCGCCAGCAGCGGCACCACCACCAGCATCAGCAGCAGGAAGTGGCCCAGGCCCGTGTCCAGATAGGGCCAGATGCGGCGCGGCAGCAGCCAGCGCAGCGCGGTGGACCACTGCCAGGACAGCGAGGCCCTGGGCTTGCACAGGTCGCCGCAGCGTGCGTCCAGCGTGCAGCACAGCGAGCAGATCGGGCCCTGGTAGGCGGGGCAGTGCGCCATGTCCGGGCCCTCGTATTCACGCTCGCAGATCACGCAGTGGCGGGCCCGGTGCCCGGTCGCGTCCGATGTGCGCGCGATGTAGTAGCGGCCCTTCATGGCCCAGGCGATCAACGGCGACGCCACGAAAGCCGTGCCCAGCGCGATCAGCGCCGAGAAGGCCTGCGCCGTGGGCCCGAACGCCCCGAGGTAGGCCGAGATCGACAGCACCGAGGCCAGCGCCATCGCGCCCACGCCCACGGGGTTGATGTCGTACAGGTGCGCGCGCTTGAACTCGATGCCCTGCGGCGACAGGCCCAGCGGCTTGTTCACGACCAGGTCGGCCACCACGGCCATGATCCAGGCGATCGCCAGGTTGGAATACAGGCCCAGCACCTCGCCCAGCGCCTGGAACACGTTCATCTCCATGAGCATGAACGCGATCAGGGTGTTGAAGACGACCCAGACCACGCGGCCCGGGTGGCTGTGCGTCACGCGCGAGAAGAAGTTGGACCAGGCCAGCGAGCCCGCGTAGGCATTGGTCACGTTGATCTTGAGCTGCGAGACCACGACGAACACGGCGGTCGCCGCCACGGCCCAGCCGTAGTGCGGGAACACGTATTCGTAGGCAGCCAGGTACATCTGGTTCGGGTCGACGGCGCGGTCCTTGGGCACCATGTGCGTGATCGCCAGGTAGGCCAGCAGCGCGCCGCCCAGCATCTTGACCACGCCCAGCACCACCCAGCCCGGCCCGCCGGCCAGCACGCCGAACCACCACTTGCGCCGGTTGGCGGCCGTGCGCACCGGCATGAAGCGCAGGTAGTCGGCCTGCTCGCCCATTTGCGTGATCAGGGCTATGCCGACCGTGAGCGCTGCACCAAACAGGTTCACATCGAAGCCCAGGTGGCTGGCCTTGTCCCCGACATAGTGCGTGACGCCCGCGAACGCACCAGGATCGCGCATCAGCACGTAGACGAAGGGCACGACCAGCATCACCAACCACAGTGGCTGCGTCCACACCTGCAGCCGGCTGATGGCGGCCACGCCGTGCGTGACGAGCGGGATGACGACGACCGCGCAGACCAGGTAGCCCCAGGTCGGCGGGATGCCCAGCGCCAGTTCCAGCGCGTAGGCCATGACAGCGGCCTCCAGCGCGAAGAAGATGAAGGTGAAGCTGGCGTAGATCAGCGAGGTCAGCGTGGAGCCGATGTAGCCGAAACCCGCGCCGCGCGTGAGCAGGTCCATGTCCAGCCCGTAGCGCGCGGCGTAGATGCTGATCGGCAGGCCGGCCAGGAAGATGATGAGCCCTGTCGCGACGATGGCCCAGAAGGCGTTGATGAAGCCGTACTGCACGAGCAGCGTGGCGCCCACGGCCTCCAGGATCAGGAAGGACGCAGCCCCGAAGGCCGTGTTGGCCACACGCCATTCGGACCACTTGCGCGCGCGCTGCGGCGTGAAGCGCAGCGCGTAATCCTCCATGGTCTCTCGAGCGACCCAGCTGTTGTAGTCGCGCCGAACCTTGACGATGCGTTGCGGCGCGGCGTCCAGCGCGGCGCGGTGCGCGTCGGTTTTGTCGTCGGCTTCAGGGTCGGCTGGCTGGTTGGGCGTATGCACCACCGTGCAGCGCAGATTCCGTGCCATGGGCCGGCACGGTGCGTGCTAGAGAGAGCAGGCAACCCCCAGTCTTCGCGCTGCGCGCTCCGCCAACCCCCTTCTGCGACGCGAAGGGGGCGCACCCAGCGGCCTGGCAACGCCAGGTCCGCGGGTGCCCTGGCATGGTCTGCTCCACTGCGTTGGGCGGGCTGGAGGCACCACGCATCGCCGCTGACATGACCCAACATTCGAGATCGAGACACCGCCCATGGAACTGACGCCCAGAGAAAAAGACAAGCTGCTGATCTTCACGGCCGCCCTGCTGGCCGAGCGCCGCAAGGCGCGCGGGCTCAAGCTGAACTACCCCGAAGCCATTGCGCTGATCAGCGCCGCCGTGATGGAGGGCGCGCGCGACGGCAAGACCGTGGCGCAGCTCATGAGCGAGGGCCGCGACGTGCTGACGCGCGCCGACGTGATGGACGGCATCGCCGAGATGATCCCGGATATCCAGATCGAGGCCACCTTCCCCGACGGCACTAAGCTTGTGACCGTGCACCAACCGATCGTCTGACCTTTTGCGATGGAGACTGTTTCATGCGTATCCGCCCTGCTCTTCTGACCGTGCTGCTGGCCGCCCCATGGGCCGCTCTGGCCCATGTGGGCGCCGATGGCAGCGCACATGCGCACGTCGGCTTCAGTGATGGCCTGGCCCACCCGTTCACGGGGCTGGACCACCTGGCCGCCATGCTGGCCGTGGGCGTGTGGAGCGCGCTGACGGCGCGCCAGCCGCGCGACATGGCCGCCGCGCCGCTCGCGTTCGCAGCCATGCTGCTGGCCGGTGCGCTGGCGGGCCTGGCCGGCGTGGCGCTGCCGGCGGTGGAGCCCATGATCGCGGCCTCGCTGCTGGTGCTGGGCCTGCTCGTGCTGGCGCGGCTGCGGCTGCCGGCGCCCGTGGCGGCCGTGCTGGTCGGGGCGTTTGCCGCCTTCCATGGCGTGGCGCATGGCGTGGAGCTGGCAGGCGAGACCGGTGGTGCCGCGGCGCTGGCCGGCATGGTGCTGGCCACGGCAGTGCTGCATGGCGCCGGCCTGGCCCTGGGTTGGGCGCTGCGCACGCGCTACAGCTGGGGGCCGCGCATCGCGGGCGCAGCAGTCGCCGTGTTCGGCGCGGCCATGCTGGCCCAGGTGGTCTGAGCCATGGCCATGACGCCAGGCGAACTGCTGGTCGACGACGGCGACCATGCACTGAACCCCGGCCGGCGCACGCTGGCGCTGGTCGTGCAGAACACCGCGGACCGGCCGATCCAGGTCGGCTCGCACTACCACTTCGCCGAGACCAATGGCGCGCTGGGCTTCGACCGCGAGGCCGCGTGCGGCATGCGGCTGAACATCGCGTCCGGCACGGCCGTGCGCTTCGAGCCCGGGCAGCAGCGCACGGTGGAACTGGTGGATTTCGCCGGCGACCGCGTGGTCTACGGCTTTCGCGGCCTCGTGCAAGGAAGACTTTGACCATGGCAACCATTGGACGACGCGCCTACGCCGAGATCTTCGGCCCCACCGTGGGCGACCGCGTGCGGCTGGCCGACACCGACCTCGTGATCGAGGTCGAAGAGGACTACACGCTGCGCGCCGGCGGCTATGGCGAAGAGGTGAAGTTCGGCGGCGGCAAGACCATCCGCGACGGCATGGCGCAGGGCCAGATGACGCGCGCGGCCGGCGCCGTCGACACGGTGCTCACGAATGCGCTGATCCTGGACCACTGGGGCATCGTGAAGGCCGACATCGGCCTGAAGGACGGGCGCATCGCCGCCATCGGCAAGGCCGGCAACCCGGACGTGCAGAGCGGCGTGGACATCGTGATCGGCCCGGGCACCGAGATCATCAGCTGCGAGGGCAACATCGTGACGGCCGGCGGCATCGACAGCCACATCCACTTCATCTGCCCGCAGCAGATCGAGGAGGCGCTGGCCTCGGGCGTGACGACCATGCTGGGCGGCGGCACGGGGCCGGCGACCGGCACCTTCGCCACGACCTGCACGCCAGGCCCCTGGCACATCGAGCGCATGCTGCAGGCGGCCGACGCGTTCCCGATGAACCTGGGCTTCCTGGGCAAGGGCAATGCGAGCCGGCCCGAGGCGCTGCACGAGCAGATCGAGGCCGGCGTGATCGGCCTGAAGCTGCACGAGGACTGGGGCACGACGCCGGCCGCCATCAGCAACTGCCTGGACGTGGCCGACGCCACCGACACGCAGGTGGCGATCCACTCGGACACGCTGAACGAGTCGGGCTTCGTGGAAGACACCATCGCCGCGACCAAGGGCCGCGCGCTGTGCGCGTTCCACACCGAGGGCGCGGGCGGCGGGCATGCGCCCGACATCCTGCGCGTGGTGGGCGAGGCGAACTTCCTGCCCTCCTCCACCAACCCCACGATGCCCTACACCGTGAACACGCTGGACGAGCACGTGGACATGCTGATGGTCTGCCACCACCTGGATGCGGGCATCGCCGAGGACCTGGCCTTCGCCGAGTCGCGCATCCGCAAGGAGACCATCGCGGCCGAGGACATCCTGCACGACATCGGCGCGATCAGCATGATGAGCAGCGACAGCCAGGCCATGGGCCGCGTCGGCGAGGTCATCATGCGCACCTGGCAGACGGCGCACAAGATGAAGCAGCAGCGCGGCACGCTGTCCGAGGACAGCGCGCGGCACGACAACTTCCGCGCCAAACGCTACATCGCCAAGTACACGATCAACCCGGCGATCGCACACGGCATCAGCCACGAGGTGGGCAGCCTTGCGGTCGGCAAGTGGGCCGACATCGTGGTCTGGAAGCCGGCCTTCTTCGGCGTCAAGCCGTTCACGATCATCAAGGGTGGCAGCATCGCGATGGCGGCCATGGGCGACCCGAATGCGTCGATCCCGACACCGCAGCCCGTGCACTACCGGCCCATGTTCGGCGCCTTTGGCGGGTCATTGGCCAGGGGCTCGTTGACCTTCGTGTCGCAGGCCGGCCTGCAGGCCGGCATCGGGGAACGTTTCGGGCTGCGCAAGACGCTGAGCGCGGTGAAGAACATCCGCAGCGTGCGCAAGCAGGACCTCGTCCACAACGGGGCGCTGCCGAAGATGGAGATCGATCCACAGACCTATGCGGTGCGCGCGGACGGGCAGCTGCTGACCTGCACCCCGGCGACGGTGTTGCCGATGGCGCAGCGGTATTTCCTGTTTTGAGCGTCAGCCGTGCGGATGAAGATGGCTGCGAATCCAATCGGCGAAGTGCGATTCTTCGAGGCCGCCCGCTGCCAGCTTCAGCATGGTCAGCACGCAGTCCCCGTCGCCCGCCGACAGCGAGAAGCCATTGAGCTCCAGAAACAGTTCGACCGCGACGAAGGCCGTGCGCTTGTTGCCATCGACAAAGGGATGGTTGCGGGCAATGCCGAAGCCGTAGCTGGCAGCCAGCGCTGCGGCGTCGGGCTGCCCGTAGTGGGCAAGCTGGCGGGGCCGCGCCAAGGCCGATTCCAGCAATCCAACATCGCGCGTCCCGGCGCCACCACCGTGTTCGGCCAGTTGCTCTTCGTGCACGGCGACCAGCACCTCCGGCAGCAGCCAGGTCCACGGGTCATTGGCGGCCGTCATTTCGCCAGCTCACGCAACACACTGCGTCGTCGCTTCATGACCGCGCGCGCCGCTGTCATCTGTGCCTCGAACGCAGGATCATGCGGACGCAAAGCGATGCCGTTTTCCAGGTCTGTGGCGTATACCGTATCCCCTTTTTCGAGCTTCATCCGTGCCAGCATTTCCTTGGGCAGGATCACACCCACGGAGTTGCCAATCTGGGTCAATTTGATGGCGGTCATGGAAGCTCCTGGTGGTGCGAAGTTATAACAAACGTTATATTACCAACCCATTCGACCACAGACAAGTCCACCATGCTCACCGCAAGCAAACTCATGCTCCAGGGCCAGGGCCTCGCCCCGGTCCTGCTCAAGCGCGCCGCCACGATCGAACTGGACTGGGACGTGCGCCAGAAGAGCCGCTTCGACGGCACCGATTCGCAAGGCCGCCAGCTGGGTGTGTTCCTGCCCCGCGGTACCCTGGTGCGCGGCGGCGACGTGCTGGTGGCCGAGGACGGCTCGCTGGTGCGCGTGCTGGCCGCGCCGCAGCCGGTGCTGGTGATCACGCATTGCAGCGCGCACGGCACGCCGTTCGACCTGGTGCGTGCGGCCTACCATCTGGGCAACCGCCATGTGCCGATCGAGCTCAAGCCTGACCACCTGAAGATCGAGCCGGACCATGTGCTGGCCGACATGCTGCGCGCCATGCATTTGATCGTGCGCAAGGACAGCCTGGCGTTCGAGCCCGAGGGCGGCGCCTACCAGGCGCAGGCGCATGGCCATGGTGCTGGCCACGACCACCGCGAGCACCACCATGCCCACGGCCATGCGCATGGTCATGGGCATGACCACGGTCACCACGACCACTGAACCGAACTGACAGAATCGCCTCCCTCTTTTTCGTTTCGTGAGCAGCTCCCATGGCACAACTCTCCCAAGCCGGACAGCAGATCATCGATGACATCGCCCGTCGCCACGGCATCAGCGTGGACGCCACGGTCAGCATGCTGGACGCGGTGATCCGCGGCAACGGCAGCATGGCGCAGTTCAGCCACCCCGAGTTCGCCGGCTCCGGCCAGTGGATGCGCGGCGGCATGACCATGGTGTCGGACATGTTCAACAACCAGCTCAAGGGGCGCGTGGATGCACTGTGCTACGAGCTGGCCAACCTCGTGGCCAGCCAGCCCGACCTGCTGCGCACGGGCAGCTTCCAGTCGCAAAGCCAGAACGGCCAGGAGCAGTTCAACGGCAGCTATGGCAACCGCTACGACAGCGACACCGGCAGCAACGCCAGCCTCTTCGTGCCGCCGCCGGTCGACTGGTGGGGACCAGACCTGCGCTGGCCCAACAGCACGGGTGCGCAGAACGGCGTGCGCTATGCCTACTTCTCGCAGGCCCGCCGCCTGGCGATCGAGGCCAATGGGCAGGTCACGATCTACGACACGCTGGACCACCAGATCGGCGGCTTTTCGCAGCAGCAGTCCTATGGCGGTACGCTGAGCTTCAACAGCCAGTACGGCCTCATCGATGTCGCCAGCCTGCCGGTGGTCTCCGTCAACGGCCCGGCCTCGTACGAAGCGCCGGCGCCGAGCTTTGCGCCCGGGCCCTACTACGCACCGCCGCCCGTGAACACCGCACCCCCGCAGGACATCTTCGGCATGATCGAGAAGCTGGCCGATTTGCGCAGCAAGGGCGTGCTGGACGAGGCGGAATTCCAGGCCAAGAAGGCCGAGTTGCTGAGCCGCCTTTGAGTGCGACCCGCGCCGCGGCGCCAGCGGCCACCCTGCTCGGGCTGATCTGGCTGGCATCGCCCGCCTTGCCGATCGGCGGCTTCAGCTACTCCGAAGGCCTGGAGGCAGCCGTGGACGCCGGCCATGCCGGCAACGCGCAGCAGGCCGGCGACTGGATCGTCGACCAGTTGCACCTGGCCTTCGCGCGCAGCGACCTGGCCGTGGTGGGCGCGGCGCTGCAAGCCTGGGGCGCCGACGACCGCGCCGAACTCGCAGCGCTGGACCTGTGGCTGCGCAGCACGCGCGAGTCGGCCGAGTTCGTGCTGCAGACCGAGCAGATGGGCCGGTCGATGCTGGAGTGGATCAAGCTGCACCACGCCGATGCGGCCGATGCCTTCGCCGGGCTGACGCCCTGCTATCCCATCGCCTACGCCTTCGCCGCGCACCGGACCGGTGCCACGCCACACGACGCCTGCCTGGCCTTTGCGTTCGGCTGGGCCGAGAACATGGTCGCTGCCGCCGTCAAGGCCGTGCCGCTGGGCCAGAGCGATGGCCAGCGCATGCTGGGCCGGCTGGCGCTGGAGATCCCTGCTGCCGTGGACCAGGCGCTGGCCCTGCCACCCGATGCGCGCCAATCGTTCTCGCCCATGCTGGCCATTTTGTCTTCGCGCCACGAGACCCAGTACTCGCGGTTATTCCGTTCCTAGTCCTCGAGGTTTCTCACATGTCCGCTTTGCACCACATCGCCCACCGCACCAAGAAGCTGCCACCCTTGCGCGTGGGCATCGGCGGCCCGGTCGGATCGGGCAAGACCACGCTCTTGGAGATGCTGTGCAAGGCCATGCGCGAGCGCTATGACCTGGTGGCCATCACGAACGACATCTACACCAAGGAAGACCAGCGCCTCCTGACCGTCAGCGGTGCGCTGCCGGCCGAACGCATCATGGGCGTGGAGACCGGCGGCTGCCCGCACACGGCGATCCGCGAGGATGCATCGATCAACCTGGAGGCCATCGACCGCATGCTGGAGGACTTCCCCGATGCCGACGTGGTGTTCGTCGAGAGCGGCGGCGACAACCTGGCCGCGACATTCAGCCCCGAACTGAGCGATCTCACGATCTACGTGATCGACGTGGCGGCGGGCGAGAAGATCCCGCGCAAGGGCGGACCGGGCATCACCAAGAGCGACCTGTTTGTGATCAACAAGACCGACCTTGCGCCCTATGTGGGTGCCGACCTCGGCGTCATGGATGCGGACACGCGCCGCATGCGCACCAACGGCCAGGGCGTGCTCAAGCCCTTCGTCATGACCAACCTTAAGACCAACGACGGCCTGGCCGATGTGGTGCGCTTCATCGAGGCCAAGGGCATGCTCCAGGCCCGGTGAACCCGCACGGCTAGAATCCGCGCCCTGGGAAGCTTGGCAGAGTGGTCGATTGCACCGGTCTTGAAAACCGGCAACCCGCAAGGGTTCCAGGGTTCGAATCCCTGAGCTTCCGCCAGCACTGGCCCATGGCGCCTTGGCCTACGCGTATTCGGGGCGCCCATTGGCAATCGAGGCGTGGATCTTGCATACCATGCCTGCATGATCGCCCCCACTTCCTACACGCACCACAGCGCGTTGATCACATGCTGATCCGCATCGGCTACGACATCGCGCTCGATGTGGCAGCACCGACCGCCCTGGTCTACATGCTGCAAACCCATCCCTCTCGGGCCCACGACCTCGTGGCACCGGAGAACATCACCATCACGCCGGGCCTGTGGACCGACTTCTACCGGGACAGCTTCGACAACCAATGCGCCCGCGTGCACATTCCCGTCGGCGTCACCCAGGTGCGCATCCGCAACGATGCAACCGTGTATGACAGCGGCCTGCCCGATCCGGTCGACTACTTCGCGATCGAGCATGCCCCGGCCGACCTGCCGGTCGAGACGCTCCAATTCCTTTTGCCCAGCCGGTATTGCGATTTCGAAGGCGAACTGCTGGCGTTCGCGTGGAACCAATTCCGCTTCAGCCCTCCGGGCTGGCAGCGCGTGCAGGCGATCTGTGATTTCGTGCACAACCACCTGCGCTTCGACTATGGCAGCGCGCGCCCCACGCGCACCGCGCTGGACGCGTACCGCGAACGCGTCGGTGTATGCCGCGACTTCACGCATCTGGCCGTGGCCCTGTGCCGGTGCATGAACATTCCGGCGCGCTATGTGACGGGCTACCTGGGCGACATCGGCATTCCGCCCGTGCCCTATCCCATGGATTTCAGTGCCTGGTTCGAGGTCTACCTCGGGGACCGATGGCATACCTTCGATGCCCGGCACAACACGCCGCGCATCGGGCGCATCTTGATCGCACGCGGGCGCGACGCGGCGGACGTTCCGATCACGATGGTGTTCGGCGCCAACACGCTGACACGCTTCGAAGTCGTGACCGACGAGGTCCTGTAGCTCTATAGCACGCGGTCGCTGTCGACCGCGAAGTAGTACCACTCGGTGCCCAGCGCGGCCTGTGCGTTGGGGAACACGATGTAGCCGTCGCCCGGCGCGACGAGCACCGAGCCGCCCTCGCGCATCGCAATGGCCTGCCCCTGCTGTACGGCATCGAATGTGGCCCATTCGCGCAGTAGACGGTCACCTGGCGCGTTGCGGTCGACCGCTGACACGAGCTTCAGCAGGCGCGGCTTCGGCACAAGCGGCGCAGCCTGGTCCACCATGCCCAACGTCTGCAAGGCCGCGTGGATGGCCCGGTGCGCAACCACGGGTGCCGCAGGGTCCCCGTGCTGGCCGCATTCCAAGGTGACGGCATACCCGCCCTGGCTGCGCATGTACTCGTTCGTGCCCCAGCCATAGGCCAGTGCTTCGTCCGTCAACGGCAGGCCGCGCTGCTCGATGCCTGCCGCATAGATGTCGAGCCAACCCTCGACGACGCAGGGCGTGCCAAGGTGCAGGGCCAGTTGCCCCTCCTCCCGCGCGCGCTGGAAGGGCTCCAGCGCCTCGCGGTTGTCACGCGGGCCGATCATGGCGAAGGCTTCACCGGCACTCTGGAAAGAGTGCAGATCCAGCAGCACGTCATGCGCCGCCAGCAAGGGACACAGCACGTTCGTGATCCGTGCCTCGTAGTCCGCGGGGGCCGCGCTGGGGCGGAAGGACCGGTTGAGATTGCGCTCACCCTCGCGCTGCATGCGCTCGCGCGCAAGTGGATTGGCCACTGGAACCAGGGTCAGTTGGCCACGCCGAAGCACCAAAGCGCCGGTATCGAGCTCTTCGATCAGCTGTGCGATGCCCTGTGTGCCGCAGGTCTCGTCGCCGTGGACACCTCCAAGCACGATGAGTCGCGGCCCTGGTTGCAGCGCCGTGACGGCATGGACGCGCAGCTGGCTGGTCACTTCGCGGGCTGGGGCATTGCGGCCGGCCGTTGCTCGCGGTCCAGCATCAGCGTACGCTGGCCGGTGTTGCGCGGTGCCTGCTCCTGCAGGGCCGGTTTCTCCGACAGGAGCGCGTCGGCCTCCCTGCGCGCGCGCGGGCCGACCAGAGCGCCGTTGCCAGTAGGCTTGCCGAGCTCGAAATTGCCAGCCCCGCCGACGCCGTCAGGCCTGACACCCACCGCTGGGCCCGATCCGCCCAGGCCCACGCCGCCTGTGCCGCCGTTGGCCGTGGTGCTGGTGCCGGCGGCCGCCGCCGCCGCGGCGGGAGAGGTCTGGGCCATGGAGACGCTCCACGGGCCGCTCGCCAGCGCCATGGCGGCGGTTGCAACTAGTACCTGCAGCTTGACCATGATGTGCTCCCGATGTGTTGATGCCTGAGTATGGCGTGCGGCCGGCGCTGCCGGCGGGCCAACCCAGGCAATTGGATAGGGCTGACAAAAGCGACATCCCACCGCCGACACCGGAACGCACAAACAAAAACACCCCGGGGTGAGCGGGGTGTCAGTCAATCCGGTCGCGAGGCGTCAGACGTGGGCAGAGCGCAGGCGCATGGAGAACTCCTGCAGCGCAGCGATGCCGCTGCTCTCGGCACGGTGGCACCAAGCCTGCAGATCGGCAGTGAGCTGCTCGCGCGAGGATGAGGTGCTGAGCCACATCTGGCGCAACTCTTCGCGCATGGTGACCATCTTGTCCAGCACCGGGTGGGCGGCGCGGGCCTGTGCGATCTTGGGCTGCACGGAAGCCGGCACGCGCTCGTCGTCGCGGTGCAGCCAGCGGCGAGCGGCGACCAGCACGGACGCGTCGGCCTGGCGCGCCTTCAGCGCGGCAATTTCAGCCTTGCAGGCGCGGTTGAGCTCGCGTGCATAGCCGGCCATGACCTCGTAGCGGTTCGCGATGAGAGCTTCCAGCGTCTTCTCGTCTGCCACGGGCTTGACCTGACCAAGTTGCAGCTTGGGCGGCGTCTTCTTGACCTTGGCCAGGCCCAGGCGCTGCATGATGCTGATGTAGAACCAGCCCACATCGAACTCGTAGGGCTTGACCGAGAACTTGGCCGAGGTCGGGTAGGTGTGGTGGTTGTTGTGCAACTCCTCACCGCCGATGATGATGCCCCACGGCGAAATGTTGGTGCTGGCGTCCGGCGCCTCGAAATTGCGGTAGCCCCAGTAGTGGCCGATGCCGTTGACGACGCCGGCCGCCCAGAACGGGATCCAGACCATCTGCACGGCCCAAACCACCAGGCCGGCAGCGCCGAACAGGGCCAAGTTCAGGATCAGCATGAGGCCGACGCCCTGCCAGCTGTAACGCGAGTACAGATTGCGCTCGATCCAGTCGGTCGGGCAGCCCAAGCTGAACTTCGCGATGGTTTCCTTGTTGTTGGTTTCGCTGCGGTACAGCTCCGCGCCCTTCCAGAACACGGTCTCGATGCCGTGCGCATGCGGGCTGTGCGGGTCGTCCTTGGTCTCGCACTTGGCGTGGTGCTTGCGATGCACGGCGACCCACTCCTTGGTCACTTGGCCCGTGGCCAGCCACAACCAGAAACGGAAGAAGTGCGCCGGCAGAGGATGCAGATCCATTGCACGGTGGGCTTGGTGGCGGTGCAAGTAGATGGTGACGCTGGCAATGGTGATGTGCGTGGTGAACAGCGCATACAGGGCGATTTGCCACCACGACAAATTCCACAGACCATTGGCGAGCCAGTCCACAGCAGCGTTCAAGACAGCCCAATCCGGTAACAACATATAAGAATCAGCTCCTTCTCCGTCAGCCTGTCGCGGCGCGTAGCACAGACGCACCCCTAGGCGGAACAGCGTATTGTAGGACGCTGCCCTTCTTTAGGATATGGGGTCAAAACAACCTTTTGCTATGGCTGCTTTCGCCAAATCGCCGCAAAGAAGCCGTCCGTTCCATGCCGATGTGGCCAAAGGCGCAGGAATTCGCGGCCGTTGAGCGGTCCGGCACAGAGTGTCTCGGCTGCGGGGATCCTGGACTGCGCCAGTAGATCGGCAGCGTCCAGCGCCTCAAAGCCGGTATTGGCAGCCGAGAACGCCGCCGCGATGTCTTCGTTTTCCTGGGCCAGCAGGCTGCAGGTGGCATACACCAGGCGACCGCCCGGCTTGACGAGACATGCCGCGCCCTGAAGAACAGCGGCCTGCGTCTGGGCCATGGCGTCGACGCTCGCCTGCGTGTTGCGCCATTTGAGGTCCGGGTGCCGACGCAGGGTGCCCGTGCCGGTGCATGGCGCGTCGACGAGCACACGGTCTATCTTGCCGGCCAGGCGTTTGATGCGGTCGTCGCGCTCGTGCGCGATCGCCGCCGGATGCACGTTCGACAGCCCGCTGCGCGCCAGCCGGGGCTTCAGCCCATCCAGGCGATGCGCCGCAGTGTCGAAGGCATACAGCCGCCCGGTGTTGCGCATGCTTGCGCCGATGGCCAGAGTCTTGCCGCCCGCGCCAGCGCAGAAATCCGCCACCATCTCGCCGCGCTTGGCATCCAGGAGCAGCGTCAGCAGTTGCGAGCCCTCGTCCTGAATCTCGATCGCGCCGCGCGTGAACGCCTCGGCACGGGCCAGGGACGGCTTGCCCTGCACGCGCAGGCCCCATGGCGAATACGGTGTGTCGGCCGCCACGATGCCGGCAGCGGCGAGCTCCTGCCGCACATCCGCACGTTTGGCGCTCAGGATGTTCACGCGCAGGTCCAGCGGCGCGGGCGTCATCAGGCTATCTGCCAGCGCCCAGAAGTCATCGCCCGTTTGCGCGCGCAGCGGCTGGGCCAGCCATTCGGGCAGGTTGTGGCGGTGCCGCTCCAGCAGATCGGCCGTCTCGACGCGTTGGCAGCGGTCCAGCCAGTCCTTTTCCTGGTCCGACAGAGCGCCGTTCAGCAGCTCGCGCGGGCCGCTGAAGCCCAGGATCGCCAAGCGCCGCTCCCGGGAACCGGAACCCGACGGCGCGAAATGCTCGAACAACTGCTTGCGCCGGAGCACGGCGTACAGCGTTTCGGACAGCGTGGCGCGCTCGCGCGGGCCAAGCCCACGGTTGTCGCGGAAGAAGCGGGCGGCGACGGCGTCGGACGGTTGGTCGAAGAGCAGCGCCAGGCGGATCAGTTCGGCGCAGGTGTCCAGGAGGGCTTTGGGATGCATGCGGGATTGTTCCACGCCGCCGCTTCAGGGCGGCAGCTGCTCCCGCAGCAGCCGCTCGATGGCACGCGGATACAGCAAATGCTCCTGGGCCAGCACGCGCGCGGCGAGGCGCGTTTCGTCATCGCCCGGCAGCACCGGCACGACCGCCTGGTCGAGGATCGGACCGTGGTCCAGTTCCTCGGTGACGCGGTGCACGGTCACGCCGGCGACCCGGCAGCCGGCCTCGATCGCGCGCCGATGCGTGTGCAGGCCCGGAAAGGCCGGCAGCAGCGAGGGGTGGATGTTGACCATGCGCCCTGCGTAGCGGCGCACGAAGCCGGGCGTCAGGATGCGCATGAAGCCGGCCAGCACGATCAGGTCCGGCGCGTGGCGGTCGAGCAGGTCGGCCAGCGCCGCGTCGAAGGCCGCGCGTGGCTCGGGCGCATTGGCGAAGGCGCGGTGGTCCAGCGACTCCGTGGCGATGCCCAGCGCGCGGGCCTTGTCCAGGCCGGCGCAGTCGGGCCGGTTGCTGACCACGGCCGCGATGCGCGCGTGCAGGCAACCCGGCCAGTCGTCGCGCTGTGCGGCCTGCACGATGGCCTGCATGTTGGAGCCACTGCCGGAAATCAGGATTACGAGGTTCTTCATCAGCGGGCGGGATTATCCCCACCCGCAGGTGACAGCCGGGCGCAGGCAGGCGTGCTACAAAGCACGGCGCCGTTCGCTGAGCGGCCGCCATGCAACGAGGAGACCACCATGGATTTGGCTTTCACAGCCGAAGAGCAACAGTTCCGGGAAGACGTGCGTGCCTGGGTGCATGCCAACCTGCCGGCCGAGATCTCGCACAAGGTGCACAACGCATTGCACCTCACGCGCGACGATATGCAGCGCTGGGCCAAGATCCTGGGCAGCAAGGGCTGGCTGGGCTACGCTTGGCCGACCCAGTTCGGCGGCCCCGGCTGGAACGCCGTGCAAAAGCATTTGTTCGAAGAGGAATGCGCGCTGGCCGGTGCGCCGCGCATCGTGCCCTTCGGTCCCGTCATGGTGGCGCCCGTCATCATGGCCTTCGGCAACGCCGAGCAGCACAAGCGCTTCCTGCCTGGTATCGCCAGCGGCGAAGTCTGGTGGAGCCAGGGCTACAGCGAGCCGGGCTCGGGCTCCGACCTGGCCTCGGTCAAGACCCGGGCCGAACGGCGCGGCGACAAGTACATCGTGAATGGCCAGAAGACCTGGACCACGCTGGGCCAGTACGGCGAATGGATTTTCTGCCTGGTGCGCACCAGCAACGAAGGCAAGCCGCAGACCGGCATCAGCTTCCTGCTGATCGACATGAAGAGCAAGGGCGTCAGCGTGCGGCCCATCATCATGCTGGACGGCGGCCACGAGGTGAACGAGGTGTTCTTCGACGATGTCGAGGTGCCGGTCGAGAACCTGATCGGCGAGGAGAACAAGGGCTGGACCTACGCCAAGCACCTGCTGTCGCACGAGCGCACCAACATCGCCGACGTGAACCGCGCCAAGCGCGAGCTGGAGCGCCTCAAGCGCATCGCCCAGGCCGAGGGCGTGTACGAGGACATCCGCTTCCGCGACGAGATCGCCAAGCTGGAGGTGGACGTCGTCGCGCTGGAGATGATGGTGCTGCGCGTGCTGTCGGCCGAGAAGTCCGGCAAGAACTCGCTGGACGTGGCCGGCCTCCTGAAGATCCGCGGCAGCGAGATGCAGCAGCGCTACACCGAACTCATGATGCTGGCCGCGGGCCCCTACAGCCTGCCCTTTATTCAGGAGGCCATGGAGGCCGGCTGGCAGGGTGACCACGTGGGCGCCGCGCACTGTGCGCCTTTGGCCGCGACCTACTTCAACATGCGCAAGACCACGATCTACGGTGGATCGAACGAGGTCCAGCGCAACATCGTCGCCCAGACCGTTCTGGGCTGAGCAGGAGACGCACATGGATTTCAATTTCAGCGACGACCAGGAACAGCTGCGCGACGCCGTGCGCAAATGGGTCGACAAGGGCTACGGCTTCGATCACCGCCGCGCAGTCGTGAAGGCCGGGGGCTTTTCGCGGCAGGACTACGAGGGCCTGGCAGGGCTGGGCCTGGCCGGCCTGTACATCGCCGAGGAGCACGGCGGCATGGGCATGGGCCCGGTCGAGGGCATGATCGCGATGGAGGAACTGGGCCGGGGCATCGTGCTGGAGCCGCTGGGCCAGACCCTGATCGCCAGCGGCGTGCTGTCGACGTATGCCGATGCGGCCCTGCAAACGCAATGGCTGCCGAAGATCGCGGCGGGCGAGGCGCTGGTCGTGCTGGCCTACCAGGAGCGCGCGGCGCGCTACCGCCTGGATGTGTGCGCCGCCCACGCCGTTCGCAACGGTGACGCCTGGCAGTTGAGCGGCCACAAGAGCGTCGTGCCGGCCGGCGACCAGGCTGATGCATTCCTGGTGCCGGCCACGGTCGAGGGCAAGACTGCGCTGTTCCTTGTGGAGCGTGCCGCCTCCGGCGTCAGCGCACGCGGCTATGCCACACAAGACGGCTCGCGCGCCGCCGAGCTCGTTTTCAGCGATGCGGCCGCTACCCTGGTGACCACCGACGGGCAGACGGCCCTGGAGCACGCCGTCGACATCGGCATCACCGCCCTGTGCGCAGAAGCTGTCGGCGCCATGGAAAAGACGGTCGCCGTGACAGCCGAGTACCTGAACACGCGCAAGCAATTCGGCGTGACCATCGGCAGCTTCCAGGCGCTGCGTCACCGCATCGCCGACATGAAGATGAAGCTGGAACTGGGCCGCTCCATGAGCTACTACGCTTCGCTCAAGCTCAACGCGCCGGCCGATGAACGCCGCCGCGCGATGGCGCGCGCCAAATACCAGCTCGGCGTGTCGGCGCGCTTCGTCGGCCAGGAGGCGGTGCAGCTGCACGGCGGCATCGGCGTGACCGAGGAATACATCGTCAGCCACTACTTCAAGCGGCTCACGCAGATGGAGATGCAGTTCGGCGACACGCTGCACCAGCTCGGCGAGGTGTCCAGCCGCATGCAGGACAAGGCCGGCGTCTTCGCCTGACCGGACCGCGCCAAAACAAAACCCCGCTTCGGCGGGGTTTGTCGTTGAAGGGGGCAGCGTGCGGCTTCAGGCCAGCAGCCGAGAGGATTTGGGCACGTGCGCCATCAGGAACTCCATCTGGTCCGCCAGGATGCGGCGGTTGCGCAGGATGAAGTCTTCCCACAGGCTGGGCACGTACGGCGCATATAGCAAGGGCATGCGCGCCTGCTCTGGTGTGCGGTTGCTCTTGCGGTGGTTGCAGGCCCGGCAGGCCGTCACCACGTTCATCCAGTGGTCCTGCCCCTTTTGCGCCAGTGGCACGATGTGCTCGCGCGTCAGGTCTTCCAGCGCTGCCTGGCAGCCGCAGTAGGCGCAGACATTGCGGTCGCGCACGAACAGCTTGCTGTTGGTCAGGCTGGGCTTGAGCCGGAACGGGTTGATGTTGGGCACGCCTTTGGTCCCGATGATGCTGCTGATCGCGATCATCGACTGGCGGCCCGTCACGGCATTGGTGCCGCCACGGAACACTGCAATCTCGGCGCCGGACTCCCAGCGCACCTCCTCGGCGGCGTAGTGCAGCACCGCCTGTTCCAGCGAGATCCAGGACTGGGGCAGCCCCTGCCCCGACAGCTTCAAAACCTTCAAGACACGCCTCCTGCAAAGGTCTTGCGACCAACGACACGGGATTGCAAACGTCTGAGCCTCGGTGGCGCCCCTGGAGATGGTGCGCCGCGTCACAATATACAGGGTTCCAAGGGCGCCCATGTGACGGCGGCATACCCGGCGCGCACCTCGCGCTAGCAAAAAGATAACACCGACATGCAGATCTTTCGCGGCTTTCATTACGGCGGCATCGCACCGGCCTGCGCCCTGACCATCGGCAACTTCGATGGCGTGCACCGTGGCCACCAGGCCATGCTGGCCTTGCTGCACAGCGAGGCCCAGCACCGTGGCGTGCCCAGCTGCGTGATGACCTTCGAGCCGCACCCACGCGACTACTTCGCACAGGCCACGGGCCGCAAGGAGATCGCACCGGCCCGCATCGGCACGCTGCGCGACAAGCTGACCGAGCTGGCGCGCTGCGGGGCGGACCAGATCATCGTGCTGCCGTTCCGCGAATCGCTGGCCGCCAAGAGTGCCGAGTCCTTCATCCAGGACGTGCTGGTCGCCGGCCTGGGCGTGCGCTACGTGCTGGTGGGCGACGACTTCCGCTTCGGCGCCCGGCGCAGCGGCGATTACGCCATGCTGGCCGCGGCCGGCAACGCCCAGGGTTTCGACGTGGCCCGCATGAACAGCTACGAGGTCGTGATGCCGCAGGCCGCGGGCAACGATGCAGAGCGGCGCAGCCTGCGCGTGTCCAGCTCGGCCGTGCGCGAGGCCCTGAGCCAGGGCCGCATGCTGGACGCGGCCTGGCTACTGGGCCGGCCCTACAGCATCAGCGGCCATGTCGTGCGTGGCCGCCGGCTGGGCCGCGAGCTCGGCTTTCGCACCATCAACCTGCGCTTTTCGCACTGGAAGCCTGCCGCGTCCGGCATCTTCGTGGTGGAGGTCCACGGCCTGGCGGACCGGCCCGTGGCCGGCGTGGCCAACCTGGGCGTGCGGCCTTCGCTGGACCCGGACGACGTGAACGGCGGCCGCGTGCTGCTGGAAACCCATTGCCTGGACTGGCCCGCCACCCTGGGGCCGGAGGGGGGCTACGGTAAGATCGTCCGCGTGGAACTGCTGCACAAATTGCACGACGAATTGAAGTACGACAGCCTCGATGCCTTGAAAACCGGCATCGCCAGGGACTGCGACGATGCGCGCGCATGGCTGGCCGCCGGCCATGCGCAAACCCGCCGGCAGACGACGCGCGACCGAATTTAGCGGGCGGTTTCGCCCACTGCCTCGCGCGCCCCTGCTGCCACGGCCGGGGGCACCCCACCCTCCCATGCGACTGCGGCGCCGCCTTCGTGACGCCCTGCCCCCACCATGACCGACAAGACCGACTACCGCAGCACCCTGAACCTGCCCGACACGCCCTTTCCCATGCGCGGCGACCTGACCAAGCGCGAGCCGGGCTGGGTCAAGGACTGGAACGAACAAGGCCTGTACAAGCGCCTGCGCGCGGCCCGCGCCGGCGCGCCCAAGTTCATCCTGCACGACGGCCCGCCGTACGCCAACGGCCAGATCCACATGGGCCACGCCGTCAACAAGATCCTGAAGGACATGATCGTCAAGGCGCGCCAGCTCGAAGGCCTGGATGCGCACTATGTGCCGGGCTGGGACTGCCACGGCTTGCCGATTGAGAACGCGATCGAGAAGAAGCACGGCCGCAACCTGAGCCGCGACGACATGCAGGCCAAGAGCCGCGCCTTCGCCACCGAGCAGATCGCGCAGCAGATGGGCGACTTTCAGCGCCTGGGCGTGCTGGGCGAGTGGACCCATCCCTACAAGACCATGGACTTCGCCAACGAGGCCGGCGAGCTGCGCGCGTTCAAGCGCGTGATCGAGCGCGGCTTCGTGTACCGGGGCTTGAAGCCCGTGTATTGGTGCTTCGACTGCGGCTCTTCCCTGGCCGAGTTCGAGATCGAGTACGCCGACAAGAAGTCGCAGACGCTGGACGTGGCCTTCAAGGCGCACGACCCCGCTGCCCTGGCCGCTGCCTTCGGCCTGCCCTCGCTGGCCAAGGAAGCCTTTGCGGTGATCTGGACCACGACCGCCTGGACCATCCCCGCCAACCAGGCCATCAACCTGAACCCGGCACTGGACTATGCGCTGGTCGACACCGAACGCGGCCTGCTGGTGCTGGCCGCCTCGCTGGTCGAGATGTGCATGACGCGCTATGCGCTGGACGGCACGGTGCTGGCCACGGTCAAGGGCGAAAAGCTCGGCGGCCTGGAGTTCGAACACCCGCTGTACGACGTGGACGCCGGCTACCGCCGCCTGTCGCCGGTCTACCTGGCCGACTACGCCACGGCCGACGACGGAACGGGCCTGGTCCACTCCGCCCCGGCCTACGGCGTGGAGGACTACAACTCCTGCATCACCCACGGCGTGCGCACGGACGAGATCCTGAACCCGGTGCAAGGCAACGGCAGCTACGCAGCCGACTTCCCGCTGTTCGGCGGCCTCAACATCTGGAAGGCCGTGCCGGTGGTGCTGGACGCGCTGCGCAGCGCCGGCCGCCTGATGACCACCGAGGCCATCACCCACAGCTACCCGCACTGCTGGCGCCACAAGACGCCGGTGATCTACCGCGCCGCCGCGCAGTGGTTCATCCGCATGGACGAAGGCGTTGGCGTGTTCACCAAAGACAAGGCCCCGCGGACGCTGCGCCAGACCGCCTTGGCGGCCATCGAGCAGACCAGCTTCTACCCCGAGAACGGCAAGGCACGCCTGCACGACATGATCGCCAACCGGCCGGACTGGTGCATCTCGCGCCAGCGCAGCTGGGGCGTGCCGATCCCCTTCTTCCTGCACAAGGATTCGGGCGAGCTGCACCCGCGCACCATGGAGATCCTGGACGAGGCCGCGGCCATCGTCGAGCAGGGCGGCATCGAAGCCTGGAGCCGCGTCACGGCCGAGGAGATCCTCGGTGCCGACGACGCACCGCAGTACACCAAGAGCACCGACATTCTGGAAGTCTGGTTCGATTCCGGCTCCACCTTCTGGCATGTGCTGCGCGGCACGCATGCGCCGGGCTTCCACGCAGAAGGCCCCGAGGCCGACCTGTACCTGGAAGGCCACGACCAGCACCGCGGCTGGTTCCACAGCTCGCTGCTGATCGCCTGCGCGCTGGAGGGCCGCGCGCCCTACCGCGGCCTGCTCACGCACGGCTTCACCGTGGACAGCCAGGGCCGCAAGATGAGCAAGTCGCTCGGCAACGGCATCGACCCGCAGGAGGTCAACAAGAAGCTGGGCGCCGAGATCATCCGCCTGTGGGTGGCGGCCAGCGACTACTCCGGCGACATCGCGGGCGACGACAAGATCCTGGCCCGCGTGGTCGATGCCTACCGCCGCATCCGCAACACGCTGCGCTTCCTCTTGGCCAACACCAGCGACTTCGACGCCGCCAAGGACGCCGTGCCGGCCGACCAGTTGCTGGAGATCGACCGCTACGCGCTGGCCCGCGCCGCGCAATTCCAGGCCGAGATCCTGGCGCATTACGAGGTCTACGAGTTCCACCCGGTGGTGGCCAAGCTGCAGGTGTATTGCTCCGAAGACCTGGGCGCGTTCTACCTGGACATCCTGAAGGACCGGCTCTACACCACTGCACCCGGCTCGCTGGCCCGGCGCAGCGCGCAGACCGCGCTGCACCAGATCACCCAGGCCATGCTGCGCTGGATGGCTCCCTTCCTCTCCTTTACGGCCGAGGAAGCCTGGAAGCTCGTCGGCACCTCGGAATCCATCTTCATGGAGACCTACAGCCCGCTGCCCGCACCGGACGAGGCGCTGCTCGCCAAGTGGTCGCGCATCCGCGCCGTGCGCGAGCTGGTCAACAAGCAGATCGAGACCGTTCGCAGCGAGGGCCGGCTGGGCTCGTCGCTGCAGGCCAACGTGGCCGTGACGGTGGAGCCGTCCGACCATGCGCTGCTGGCCAGCCTGGGCGAAGACCTGCGCTTCGCGCTGATCACCTCGGCTGCGCAGCTCGCCGAAGGCATCCCTGCAGTGGAAGTCACCCCGGCAAGCGCGCCCAAGTGCGAACGCTGCTGGCACTACCGCGAGGACGTGGGCGTGGACAGCGCCCACCCCACGCTGTGCGGCCGCTGCACGAGCAACCTGTTCGGCGCAGGCGAAACGCGGAGCTTCGCCTGATGGCCGGCAAGCGCACTTTCGGCAGCGCGCCGGCCCGCTGGTGGCCCTGGCTGGGCCTGGCCCTTGTGCTGTTCGTGGCCGACCAGGTGACCAAGCAATGGATCCTGGCCCGCTACCAGCTGGGCGACGCCACCGTCATCACCAGCTTCTTCAACATCGTGCGGGCCCATAACACCGGCGCGGCCTTCTCGTTCCTGGCCGGGGCCTCGGGCTGGCAGCGCTGGTTCTTCACGGGCATCGGTGTCGCAGCGGCGATCTTCATCGTCTGGATGCTGCGCGCCCATGCCGGCCAGCGTCTGTTCTCGTTCTCGCTGGCCTGCATCCTGGGCGGCGCGATCGGCAACGTGGTCGACCGCCTGCAGCACGGCTACGTGGTCGACTTCCTGGATCTGCACTGGGCCGGCTGGCATTTCCCGGCCTTCAACGTGGCCGATGCCGCCATCACGGTGGGCGCCGCGCTGCTGATCCTGGACGAATTGCGGCGCGTGCGCAGCGCAAAGTAGCCTGAGGCAGCGGCGTATAGTCGCCGCCTCATCCGATGAAGCATTTGTTGAATCTGTTGGCAGCCGTGGCGCTGCTGGTCTGGGGGACGCACATGGTGCGCACCGGCATCCTGCGCGTGTTCGGCGCCAACCTGCGCACCACGCTGTCGCACAGCCTGGGCAACCGCTTCACGGCCATGGCCTCGGGCCTGGGCGTCACAGCGCTGGTGCAGTCCAGCACGGCCACGGCGCTGATCGTTTCCTCGTTCGTGGGCAAGGGCCTGGTCGCGCTGCCGGCGGCGCTTGCCGTCATGCTGGGCGCGGACATCGGCACCAGCCTGATGGCCGTGGTGTTCTCGTTCG
Organism: Pseudorhodoferax sp. Leaf267; assembly: GCF_001422405.1. Lineage (GTDB taxonomy): Bacteria > Pseudomonadota > Gammaproteobacteria > Burkholderiales > Burkholderiaceae_C > Pseudorhodoferax. Next base: position 513,571 of record NZ_LMMV01000012.1, on the reverse strand, counting down.
ACCTGTCCTGGCTGTCGCCGCTCCTGATCTTCGTCGGCGTGGTGCTCTTCATCGCGCGCCAGACCAGCAATGTCGGCCGCTTCGGCCGCATCCTGATCGGCCTGGGCCTGATGCTGCTGGCGCTGCGGCTGGTCACTGCGTCCACCGCCGTGCTGACCACGGCACCGGCCATCAAGACGCTGCTGGGCTCGCTGTCCAGCGACCTGCTGCTGGAAGTCACGGTCGGCGCGCTGCTGGCCGTCGTCTCCTACTCCAGCCTGGCCATCGTGCTGCTGACGGCCACGTTGGCCGCATCCGGCGTAATCCCGGCCGAGGTGGCCATTGGCCTGGTGCTGGGCGCGAACCTGGGCAGCGGCCTGCTGGCGGTGCTGACCACGCTGCGCTCGGCTGTCGAGGTGCGCCAGGTGCCCATGGGCAACCTGATCTTCAAGCTGCTGGGCGTCGCGCTGGCAGCGCCCTTCGTCGGCTTGTGGATCAGCGCCGTGCGGCCCTACATCCCCGACACCGCCACGCTGGTCGTGCTGTTCCACCTGGCTTTCAACATCGTCGTGGCCACGGTGTTCATCGGCCTCACACAATTCGTGGCGCGCTGGATCGAGCGCCTGCTGCCCTCGGCCAAGCCCGGCCAGTCGACGCCCCTCTCGCGCCCGCAGCATCTGGACCCGTCCGCCCTGGCCACTCCTTCGCTGGCCATCTCGTGCGCGGCGCGCGAGGCGCTGCACCAGGCCGACATCGTGGAGACCATGCTGCGCGGCGTGCTCGACGTGATCGTGCGCAACGACCTGCGCCTGGCCGAAGACCTGCGCAAGCTGGACGACACGGTCGACACGCTGTACTCGTCGATCAAGTACTACCTGACCAAGATCTCGCGTGAAGCCCTGGGCGAGGAAGAAAGCCGGCGCTGGACCGACATCATCAGCTTCACGATCAACATGGAGCAGATCGGCGACACCATCGAGCGCGTGCTGATCGACATCGAGGACAAGAAGATCCGCGCCGGCCGCAGCTTCTCGGAGGCCGGCATGGCCGAGATCCGCGAGCTGCACGAGCGCCTCCTGGACAACCTGCGCCTGGGCATGAGCGTGTTCCTGAACGGCACGGTGCACGACGCCAAGAAGCTGCTCGAAGAGAAGGCCCGCTTCCGCGACCTGGAGCGCGCCTACGCGCGCACGCACCTGGCGCGGCTGTCGGAGAACACTGTCTCCAGCATCGAGACCAGTTCGCTGCACATCGACCTGCTCTCCGAGCTCAAGCGCATCAACTCGCACATCTGCTCCATCGCCTACCCGATCCTGGACTCGGCCGGCGCACTGGCGCCGAGCCGGATCCGCGAATCCAAGTTCGACGAGCTGGGCTGACGGCTACAGGTCCAGCGCCTGCACGAGGACCAGCGCGGCCTCGTCGGTGAACATGCCGCGCTGCATGCGCGCCACCACCCGATCGGGCGGCAGGCATTCGAAACAGTCGACCTCGCCGTCCTGGTTCTCCGGCCGCATGCCCTCGGGCACGGTGCAGCGGCTCCAGCAGATGTCTTCCACCATGTAGCCGTGGCGCGTGCCGTCGTTCGCCGGCCGCTCCAGGTGCACCCAGCCACCCACGTGCACGTCGACGAGCTCGTCCACGCGCAGGCCGGCCTCCTCCCAGGTCTCGCGGTCCAGCGCGCTGTCCAGCGTGTCGGCGGCCGTCACCATGCCGCCCATCAGCGTGTCCCACAAGCCCGGGTCGTTGGGCTTGGTCAGCGCGCGTTGCTGCAGCCAGACATGGCCACGCACGTCGAAGCCGACCAGGTGCACGGCCCGCGTGGCAATGCCCAGCACGCGCACGGCGCCGCGCTCCACGCTGGCCAGGGGCACGCCATGCCCGTCGCACACGCGCAGGGCCTCGTCGCGCCATGCATGGGCCAGGCCCACCTCGCGCAGGCGCAAGGCCAGGCGGCGCAAGCCGTCGTCCAGGGCGCCATGCACGACCCAGGCGACGCCCTCGCGGCACAGCAGTGCGCCACCATCGGCGCCGCGCACGCCGTCCAGCGCCGGCAGCATGCCGGGCTCGATGGAGCCGATCTGCCGTCCTTGCCACATCAGGGGCGCGCGTGGCCTGGTGGGTGCCTCGGTGGTGCGCAGCATCAAGGCCTCGCGCCACGCCGGGTCCAGCGCCGGGCGCGCAGGCATCGTTGCCGCAGAGCGGGCCTTGCGGCGCGGCGTGCCCGCGCGCGACAGGGCGGCGTTCACAGGGTCAAGATGGTGCAGCCCGTGGTCTTGCGGGCTTCCAGGTCGCGGTGCGCCTGCTGCACGTCGGCCAGCGGGTAGCGCTGGTCGATGCGGATCTTCACGTCGCCGCGCACCACGACATCGAACAGGTCGTCGGCCATGGCCTGCGTGCTCTCGCGCGTGGCGATGTGCGTGAACAACGTGGCACGCGTCAGGTACAGCGAGCCCTTGTTGCCCAGGATGCCGGGCGCGAACGGCGCCACCGGCCCCGAGGCATTGCCGAAGCTGGCCATCAGGCCGAAAGGCTGCAGGCAATCCAGCGACTTGTCGAAGGTGTCCTTGCCGATGGAGTCGTACACCACCTTCACACCCTTGCCGCCGGTGATCTCCTTCACGCGCGCGGCGAAGTCCTCGCGCTTGTAGTCGATGGCATGGGCGGCGCCGTGCTCGAGCGCCAGCGCGCATTTTTCCGGCGAGCCCGCCGTGCCGATCAGCTGCAGGCCCAGGGCCCGTGCCCACTGGCAGGCGATCAGGCCGACGCCGCCGGCCGCAGCATGGAACAGCACATGGTCGCCGGCCTGCAGGCCGCCCTGCGGCAGCGTCTTCTTGAGCAGGTACTGCGCGGTCAGCCCCTTGAGCATCATCGCCGCGCCGGTCTCGAAGTCGATCGCATCGGGCAGCTTGCAGACCGTCCTGGCCGGCATCACGCGCCATTCGCTGTAGCTGCCGGGCGGCTGGCTGGCATAGGCGGCGCGGTCGCCGGCACGCAGGTGCGTGACGCCCTCGCCCACCGCTTCCACCACGCCCGAGGCCTCCATGCCCAGCTGCAGCGGCATCGGGAATTGGTAGAGCCCGCTGCGCTGGTAGACGTCGATGAAGTTCAGGCCCACCGCCTTATGGCGGATGCGGATCTCGCCTGGGCCCGGGTCGCCGACCTGCACGTGCACCATCTGCATTTCCTCGGGTCCGCCATGCCGCTCGATGCGGATGGCCTTGCTCGTCGTCGTCATGTTGATCCTTGTGTTCGTGCGTTCGCTGGCGCGCATGCTGCCACGAATTCGCACGGGATGTGCTTGGTAAAGTCCTCCACTTCATGCAACGCCTCACCCCGTCGACCATCGCCCTGCTTGCGACACCTCCGTTGCTGTGGGCCAGCAACGCCATCGTGGGCCGGCTGGTGGCGGGCATGGTGCCGCCCGTGATGCTGAACTTCATGCGGTGGGTGCTGGTGCTCCTGCTGCTGCTGCCGCTCACGCACGGCATCTTGCGCCGCGGCAGCGGCCTGTGGGAACACCGCTGGCGCCTGCTGGCCATCGGCGTGCTCAGCGTGGGCTGCTACAACGCGCTGCAGTACCTGGCGCTGCAGACCTCCACGCCGATCAACGTGACCCTGGTCGGCTCCAGCATGCCGGTGTGGATGCTGGCCATCGGGCTGCTGTTCGGCGCCACGGTGTCGCGCCGCCAGCTGCTCGGCGCCCTGCTCTCCATGCTCGGCGTGCTGGTCGTGCTGAGCCGCGGCGACTGGCAGCAGCTGCTGCACCTGCAGCTCGTGCCCGGCGATCTGTACATGCTGCTGGCCACCATCGCCTGGTCGCTGTACAGCTGGCTGCTCACGCGCCCGGGCTACCCCGAAACACTGCGCGGGCACTGGGCGAGCTTCCTGCAGGCCCAGGTCGTGTTTGGCGTGGTGTCGGCCGGCCTCTTCGCGGGCGCCGAGGCGGCCCTGCTGCCCACCGTGCCCATCGCCTGGGGCTGGCCGCTGGCGGCCACGCTGCTGTACCTGGCCGCGGGCCCGTCGCTGCTGGCTTACCTGTGCTGGGGCGCGGGCGTGCGCCGCGTGGGGCCGAGCACGGCCGGCTTCTTCGCCAACCTGACGCCGCTGTTCGCCGTGCTGCTCTCCGGCCTCGTGCTCAAGGAGCCGCCACGGCTGTTCCACGCGTTGGCCTTCGCCTTGATCGCAGGCGGTATCGTGGTCTCGTCGCAGCGGGCGCGCGCAGCCACCTGACACGAGAGAGCCGACCACCGGCTAGTGAGGCAAGGCCCCTTCGTGGACACCCGCGGAACTGGCTCTGCCAGGCCGCTGGGGTGCCCCCCTTCGCGCAGCACAAGGGTGGAGCGGCGAAGCCGCCTGGGGGGTTGTTCTCTAGTGCGTGCCGGGGTAGGCACCACCGTCGGTGAGGATGTTCTGGCCCGTGATGTAGCTGGCCTGCTGGCTGCACAGGAAGGCGCACGCCGCACCGAATTCCTCGGGCGTGCCCAGGCGCCGCGCCGGCACGTTCTGCTTGCGCGCCTCGATCACCGACTCCACCGACTGCCCGGTCTTCCTGGCCGCGCCCTCCACCGTCGCGCGGATGCGGTCGGTGTCGAACACGCCGGGCAGCAGGTTGTTGATGGTCACGTTGGCCGAAGCCAGCTTGGTCGTGCGCGCCACGCCGGCCACGAAGCCCGTCAGCCCGCTGCGCGCGCCGTTGGACAGGCCCAGCACGTCGATCGGCGCCTTGACCGAGCTGGACGTGATATTGACGATGCGACCGAAGCCGCGTGCGGCCATGCCATCGACCGCGCCCTTGATGAGCTCGATGGGCGTCAGCATGTTGGCGTCCAGGGCCTTGACCCAGGTGTCGCGGTCCCAGTCGCGGAAGTCGCCGGGCGGCGGGCCGCCGGCGTTGGTGACGATGATGTCGAAGTCCTTGCGCACGGCGAACACGGCCGCGCGGCCTTCGGCGGTCGTGATGTCGGCCGCGACGCTCTGCACCTGCACCTCGGCGGCGCGCAGCGGCTCGGCCAGCAGCCGCTCGGACGCGGCCTGCAATGCGTCGGCACCACGTGCCACGATCAGCACGTTGACGCCCTCGCGCACGAGCGCCAGCGCACACCCGTAGCCCAGCCCCTTGCTCGCGCCGCATACGAGCGCCCACTTGCCTGCGATACCCAGATCCATGACGTGTTCCTTGCGTTGGTCGGTTGATGCGCGGGGATGATACGTCGCAGCCCCGCGAACAAAAACGGCGCCCGAAGGCGCCGTTCCTGGTGTGCGGGAATCGACGCGTCAGTCTTCGACGAAAGCCTCTTCGCGCTTGCTCTTCACGGCGGGCAGCAGCACGACGATCACGAGCACGGCGGCGGCGATCAGCAGGCCGGCAGAGATCGGACGCGTGACGAACACGCTCCAGTCGCCACGCGACAGCAGCAGCGCGCGGCGCAGGTTCTCTTCCATCATCGGCCCCAGGATGAAGCCGAGCAGCAAGGGAGCCGGTTCGCAGCCGAGCTTGTTGAACAGGTAGCCGATGAAGCCGAACCCGCCCACCATCCAGATGTCGAAGGTGTTGTTGTTGGTCGAGTACACGCCGATCGCGCAGAACAGCACGATGGACGGGAACAGGTACTTGTAGGGCACCGTCAGCAGCTTGATCCACATGCCGATCAGCGGCAGGTTCAGGATGACCAGCATCGCGTTGCCGATCCACATCGAGGCGATCAGGCCCCAGAACAGCTCGGGGTTGCTGGTCATGACCTGCGGACCCGGCTGGATGTTGTGGATCGTCATCGCGCCGACCATCAGCGCCATCACGGCGTTGGGCGGAATGCCCAGCGTCAGCAGCGGGATGAAGGAGGTCTGCGCACCGGCGTTGTTGGCCGACTCGGGAGCTGCCACGCCGCGGATGTTGCCCTTGCCGAAGGGCACTTCGCCCGGATGCAGCTTGGTCTTCTTCTCCAGCGTGTAGGCCGCGAAGGCTGCCAGCAACGCGCCGCCACCGGGCAGGATGCCCAGCGCTGCGCCCAGCGAGGTGCCGCGCAGCACGGCGGGCAGCATGCGCTTGAAGTCTTCCTTGGTCGGGAACAGGCCCGTCACCTTGCCGGTGAACACTTCACGCTCGTCCTCGGGCTTGGACAGGTTGGTGATGATTTCACCGTAGCCGAACACGCCCATGGCGATGGCCACGAATCCGATGCCGTCGGTCAGTTCCGGGATGTCGAAGCTGAAGCGCGCCACACCCGAGTTCACGTCGGTACCGACCAGGCCGAGCAGCAGGCCCAGCACGATCATGGCGATGGCTTTGAGCAGCGAGCCCGATGCCAGCACCACGGCACCGATCAGGCCCAGGATCATCAGCGAGAAGTACTCGGCCGGGCCGAACTTGAACGCCACCTCGGTCAGCGGAGGCGCGAACGCCGCCAGGATCAGGGTGCCGACGGAGCCGGCGAAGAACGAGCCCAGGCCAGCCGCCGCAAGCGCCGGCCCAGCCCGGCCCTTGCGCGCCATCTGGTAGCCGTCGATCACGGTCACCACCGACGAGGATTCGCCAGGCAGGTTCACCAGGATGGCGGTGGTCGAACCCCCGTACTGCGCGCCGTAGTAGATACCGGCCAGCATGATGAGTGCGGAGACTGGAGGCAGTGCGTAGGTCGCCGGCAGCAGCATGGCGATGGTGGCCACCGGGCCGATGCCCGGCAGCACGCCGATCAGCGTGCCCAAAATACAGCCGACCAGGCAGTACAGCAGGTTGGTCGCCGTGAATGCGACGCCAAAACCGAGGGAGAGGTTGTTGATCAGATCCATGGTGTCTTCTTCAGCCCGTGATGAAGGTCGGCCAGACCTGGATCTGGAGCTTCAGTGCCCAGATGAACGCTGCGTAGCTGCCGATGGCCAGCGCCGTCGCCAGCACCAGCACCTGCTTGAGCTTGAACTCGTGGCCAGCCGCACTGGAGATGATGGTCAGCGCATAGATCGCGACGATCATGCCCATCGCAGGAACGCCCATGCTCGGCAGGCCGCCGAGCAAGATGCCGAACGCGAAGTTGGCGGCCAGGATGAAGAAGAGTTGCTTCCACGCCCACTTGCCGATCGGTGCGCCATCGGGTGTCTCCACCACGAGCGAATTGAAGATGATGAGCACGCCGATCAAGGCCATGACCACACCCAGCATCAACGGGAAATACCCCGGACCCATACGGGCGCCGTTGCCCACGGTGTAGGTGGTCGCGCCCCAGGCGAAAGCGACCCCGACTCCCGTGAACATCAGTCCCGAGAAAAAGTCTTTTTGACTTTTGATCTTCACAAAAATGCCTCCTCTAACAAAAGGTGGCGCGATTGTGGAGGGGTTCACGCTGGCGGAAGATGTGGATTCCACCTACGCCATCGCTGACGAGCGCCTGACCAGCCCTGCCCGCATGTCGGGCGTCTTCTAGTCGAGCGGTGGCGTCGTGCTGAGCACTTCATCGACCGTCGTCAGGCCCTCGGCCACGCGCAGCGCGCCGGCCAGCCGCAGCGGGCGCATGCCATCGACCAGCGCCTGCTTGCGCAGGCCGCCCGGCTGCCCGTTCTGGTGCAGCCTTTCCTTGAAGGCTTCGCTGACGGCCAGCAGCTCATACAGGCCCATGCGGCCCATGAAGCCCGTCATGCGGCAGTCGACGCAGCCCACGGGCTTGTAGGGCGTGCAGTTCCCCGTGATGCGCCAGGGCGCGATGACCTGGTTCAGTGCCTCTCGCGTGAGGCTCTCGTCGGGCGCGCGGCATTGCCTGCACAGCGTGCGCACCAGGCGCTGGGCCAGCACGCCGAGAACGGTGGCGTTGAGCAGGTACGAGGGCACGCCCAGTTCCATCAACCGCGTCAAGGCCGAGGGCGCGTCGTTGGTGTGCAGCGTGGAGAACACCAGGTGCCCCGTGAGCGCGGCCTGGATCGCCATCTCGGCCGTCTGCAGGTCGCGGATCTCGCCGACCATGATCACGTCCGGGTCCTGCCGCATCAGCGCACGCAGGCCTTCGGCGAAGTTGAAGTCCAGCTGCGGCTGCACCTGGGTCTGGTTGAACGAGGGCTCGATCATCTCGATCGGGTCTTCGACCGTGCTGACGTTGAGCTCTTCGGTGGCCACGCGCTTGAGCGTGGAATACAGCGTGGTGGTCTTGCCCGAGCCGGTCGGACCGGTGACGAGGATCACGCCGTGCGGGCGCTTGACCAGCGCCTCCCAGCGCGTGGCGTCGTGCTGCGAGAAGCCCAGCGCGTCCAGGTCCTTCACGGCCGTGTCGGGGTCGAAGATGCGCATGACCATCTTCTCGCCGAAAGCGGTCGGCAGCGTGGACAGGCGCATCTCCACCTCGTCGCCCCTGGGGTTGCGCGTCTTGATGCGGCCGTCCTGCGGGCGGCGCTTTTCCACCACGTCCATGCGGCCCAGCAGCTTCACGCGCGAGACCATCGCGTTCATCACGCCCATGGGCATCTGGTAGACCGGGTGCAGCACGCCGTCGATGCGAAACCGGATCACGCCCTGGTCGCGCCGCGGCTCCAGGTGGATGTCGCTGGCGCGCTGGTTGAAGGCGTACTGCCAGAGCCAGTCCACCACCTGCACCACGCCCTGGTCGTTGGCGTCCAGCTGCTTGTTGGTCTTGCCCAGCTCGACCAGTTGCTCGAAGCTGGCCGGCGCCGCGCCGCTGCCGGACTTCTGCGCCGCACGCACCGACTTGGCCAGCGCGAAGAATTCGGCCGTGTAGCGCTGGATGTCCTGCGGGTTCGCCACCACGCGGCGCACGCTGCGGCGCGACTGGCGCTCGACCTCGCCGACCCAGTCGGTCACGAAGGGCTCGGCCGTGGCCACCATCACTTCCGTCGGGCCGACCTGCAGCGGCAGCACCTTGTGGCGCTCGGCATAGACGGCGCTCATGGTGTCGGCGACTTTGCCGACGTCCACCTTCAGCGGGTCGATGCGCAGGTAGGGCAGGCCGGCGCGGCCCGCCAGCCACTCGGCCAGCATCTCCATGTCCAATGGCTTGCCGTCGCGCGCACGCTGCATGGCCACGCTGGCCAGCCGCGCCAGCGCCGGCTGGCTGCTCTCGGCCTGCGAGCAGCGCGCCACGGTACGCTGGAATTCCTCGGGCGAGATCATGCCGTCGGCGGCCAGCCAGTCGACCAGCAGCCGCCAGTGGATGGGACCGACGTGCGCGGGCGTGGCGGGCGCCATGGCGTCAGGCCGCGACGGGGTGAAACACGCGCAGCCACTTGGCCGCGGGCAGGCCCCAGCGCGTTTGGATGTTCTCGGCGGCAGCCAGCAGTTCGGCCCGCGTGGGCCGGGTCGGCTCGCGCTGCGCCAGCACCACGGTGTTGCCCTCGCGGGTGGGGCGGAACGACCAGACGGCGCGCTCGCCGAACGCGGCGGAGATCTTGGCCAGGCTCTGCTCGTAGCTGGACGAGCGGCCGAACAGGTTCACCGTCATGGCGCCGTCCTCGGTCAGCAGGCGCCGGCAGTCGGCATAGAAGTCGGCGCTGTCGAGCACGGGCGAGGCGGCCTCGTGGTCGTACAGGTCGACCTGCAGGGCGTCGACCGTGCCGTGCAGCGTGCCGTCCAGCACGGCCAGCGCAGCGTCGGCCAGCCGCACCTGCAGGCGCACATCGTCGGGCGGCAGCTTGAACCAGCCGCGGCAGGCCGCGATCACCTGAGGGTTCAGCTCGATCGCCGTGGTGCGCATGCGCAGCTTCTTGTGGCAGAACTTGGTCAGCGTGCCGGCGCCCAAACCCAGCTGCATCGCGTGGCGCTGCGTGATGCCGGTGGGCGGCACGAACAGCAGCCAGGCCATCATGCGCTGCACGTATTCGAGCTCGATCTCGTAGGGTGCGTCGATCAGCATCGAGCCCTGCACCCATTCCGTGCCCAGGTGCAGGGTGCGCACGTCACCGTCGTCGGCGAACTGCACTTCGGGCAGGGCTGGCTTGGCGGCGGACCGGGCGCGCCGGCCGGGCTTGGTCGAGGGTTCGTGCGAAGTCTTGTCCAACATCCATTCCATTCAGCGATGCCGCGACACCGCCGTCGCGGCCAGCGGCGATTGTGGCGTCAATCCGCGGGCAGCAGGCCGCGCAGCCGGGGCAACGCGGCCAGCGCGTTGCGCGTGGTGGCGGCCTCGACGTCGGCCGGCGCCAGGCCGCGCAACTGCGCCAGCACGGCGCCGATGCGCGGCAGCTCGGCCGGCGTGTTCACGCCCTGCGGCCGGCCGGCAGCGCGCTCGGCCTGCGGCACATAGACCCACTGCGGCGGGATGTCGGGCGCGTCGGTCTCCATGACGATGGCGTCCAGCGGCAGCGTGCTGGCCAGGTTGCGCAGCTGGCGCGCGGTGTCGAAGGTCATGGCGCCGCCGAAGCCGAGCTTCAGGCCCTGTGCCAGGCAGGCTTCGGCCTGCTGCAGGCTGCCGCTGAAGGCATGGGCGATGCCCCGCCAGCCGCCACCGGGCCGCACGGCACGCAGGTGCTTGAGCGTCTGGTCCACACTGCGGCGCGTGTGCACCACCACCGGCAGGCCGTGGCGCTTGGCCAGCTGCAGCTGGGCGCGGAAGAAGTGCGTCTGCCGCTCCACCATGGCCGGCGTCTTGAGCTCGGGCACGAAGAAATCCAGCCCGATCTCGCCGACCGCCACCAGGCGCGGGTCGCCGGCATGGGCCGTCAGTGCGGCGTCCAGCCGATTGAGGTCACCGTCGTCGGCGCGTGGCACCAGCAGCGGGTGGATGCCCAGCGCGTAGGCATCGCCCATGCGGTGCGCCAGCGTGCGCACGCTGTCGAAGTCGAACACGCCCACCGCCGGCAGCACACACAGTTGCACGCCGCGCTCGGCGGCCAGCGCGCGCGCCGCCAGCGCCTGCGCGTGGTCAGCGCCGAATTCCGGCGCGTCCATGTGGCAGTGCGTGTCGATCCAGGGCATGGCACCACTGTAGCGCGCACCCTGGCACCGCCCCGGTGCAGCCGACCCGCCAAGATGTAAGGGAGCGAACGCCCGCGCAGATGCAGTGTCGGATGAACCGTGGTACCGTCATTCGACAGATCCGAAAACTCACGAATCACAGGTGATGCGATGCGAAGAACGGCTCTTTACAGCAGTGCGCAACGTGCTCCCGCGGAGCCGCCAGAGCCTGCCGCATCCCCCTCCCCCGAGAGCACACCGGCGCCGCGCCGCGGCTGGCGCGGCCTGTCGTGGCGCGACCCGCGCCTGCTGTGGGGCTGCATCGCGCTGCTGGCCGCAGCCCTGCTGGCGATGGGCACGCTGGCCACGCGCAGCCTGCCCCAGCAGCTGACGCAAAAGGACATCGACGCCGCCGTGCTGCGCACGCTGAGCACCAACGTGCTGCCCTCGCCCGCATCCAAGGCCTATGGCGCGATCATCCCGTCGGTGGTGCGCGTGATGGGCTTCGTGAAGGACAAGGCCGGCAAGGAAGACGTGGAGCATGGCGTCGGCTCGGGCGTCGTCATCGTCGACAAGGGCATCATCCTGACCAACCTGCACGTGGTCTCTGGCGCCGAGACCATCAAGGTCACCTTCTCCGACGGGCTGGAGACCACCGCCTCCATCACCGGCATGCAGCCCGAGAACGACCTGGCCGTGCTGCAGGCGCACAAGATCCCGGACGACATGATCGCCGCTACCATGCGCTCCACGGCCGACCTGCTGCCGGGCGACGAGGTGCTGGCGGTGGGATTTCCGTTTGGCATCGGTCCGTCGGCCTCCACCGGGGTGGTCTCCGGCCTGGGCCGGGCCTTCCGCTCGCCCGAGGGCAAGCAGCAGCTCACCAACCTGATCCAGTTCGACGCCGCCGCCAACCCCGGCAATTCGGGCGGCCCGCTGGTCACCATGGACGGCCAGGTCGTGGGCATCGTGACCGCCATCCTGAACCCCACTCAGCAGCGCACCTTCATCGGCATTGGTTTTGCTGTGCCCATCGAGAACGCGGCGTCCGCCGTGGGACTGCATCCGTTCTGAACCCCGCCTCCACCTCTGACAAGGATCCCGCATGACCGACAGCAGCAGCACCCTGCCCGCCGACACCGCGCAACTCATGGAACAGATCCTGTACGAGGTCAAGCGCGTCGTGGTCGGCCAGGACCGCTTCCTGGAACGCGTGATGGTCGCCATGCTGGCCCAGGGCCATTTGCTGGTCGAAGGCGTGCCGGGCCTGGCCAAGACGCTGACGGTGAAGACGCTGGCCGAGACCATCCAGGGCCAGTTCAAGCGCATCCAGTTCACGCCCGACCTGGTGCCGGCCGACCTGGTCGGCACGCGCATCTACAACCAGAAGACCGGCGAGTTCGGCACCTCGCTGGGCCCGGTGTTCACCAACCTGCTGCTGGCCGACGAGATCAACCGCGCGCCGGCCAAGGTGCAGAGCGCGCTGCTGGAGGTGATGCAGGAGCGCCAGGTCACGATCGCGGGCGAAACGCACCGCGTGCCCTCGCCGTTCCTGGTGATGGCCACACAGAACCCGATCGAGACCGAGGGCACCTACCCGCTGCCCGAAGCCCAGGTCGACCGTTTCATGATGAAGGTGCTGGTCGACTACCCGACCGACGAAGAAGAGTTCGTGATCGTGCAACGCGTGATCGGCCCGGCGGTACAGGTCTCGCGCGTGGCCACGACCGAGCAGCTGGCCGTGCTGCAGAAGGAATGCCGGCGCGTCTATGTGGACCCCTCGCTGATCCAGTACGCGGTCAAGCTGGTATCGGCCACGCGCAACCCGGCGGCCCACGGGCTCAAGGACCTGGGCCGCTTCATCACCTTCGGCGCCAGCCCGCGCGCCACGATCAACCTGACCGAAGGCGCGCGCGCGCTGGCCATGCTGCGCGGGCGCACCTATGCCCTGCCCGAGGACATGACCGACCTGGTGCCCGACGTGTTGCGCCACCGCGTGGCGTTGTCCTACGAGGCGCTGTCCGAAGGCATGAGCGGCGACGCCTTGATCGGCAAGATCATGGCCAAGATCCCGCCGCCACCCAAGCCGCTGGAACATGAAAAGCTCGCCGCCTGAACCTGCAACGCCAGCACCGCGCGCCGACCAGGTGCTGCGGCGCCTGGAATGGACCGTCATCCGCCGGCTGGATGGCCTGCTGCAGGGCGACTACCGCACGCTGATGCGCGGCACCGGCATGGACCTGGCCGACCTGCGCGAGTACCAGCACCACGACGACGTGCGACACATCGACTGGAACGTCACCGCCCGACTGCGGCAGCCCCATGTGCGCGTGTTCACCGAAGACCGGGAGATGGCGGCCTGGTTCCTGCTGGACCTGTCGCCCTCGGTGGACTTCGGCTCCGGCGAGCAGCGCAAGCGCGAGGTCTCCGCCGGCTTCGTCGGCGTGCTGGCGCGGCTGCTGACGCGGCACGGCAACCGCGTGGGCGCCATGCTGTACGGCGCGGGCGTGGACCAGGTGCTGCCCGCGCGCAGCGGCCGGCTGCACGTGCTGCAGCTGCTGCACATGATCCAGCAGCGCCCGCAAGCCGTGGACCAGGCCGGCAGCGTGACGCGGCTGCACGAGCTGCTGCAGTCCGCCGGCAACCTGATGCGCCGGCGCGCCACGGTGTTCGTGGTGTCCGACTTCATCAGCGAGCCCGGCTGGGAAAAGCCGCTGGCGCAACTGGCGCAGCGCCACGAGGTGCTGGCCGTGCGCCTGCTGGACCCGATGGAGCTGGAACTGCCCGACCTGGGCCTGATCCCGATCCGCGATGCCGAGACCGGCGAGCAGCTCATGGTCGACACCTCGGACCCGGGCTTTCGCAAGCGCTTCGCGCGCATCGCCGCCCAGCGCGAGGCCGAGCTGCGCCAGTCGCTGACACAGGCCGGCGTCGACACGCTGGAGCTGTCGACCGACGCCGACCTGGTCGATGCCATCATGCGCTTTGCCGACCTGCGCAAGCGCCGCAGCCAGCTGTCCAGCGGCGCGGGCGGCCTGCCCACCCATCTGCAACCGGCCACCGCCCGCGCGGCCTGACCGGCTGAGCGAAAGGAGAGCATCCATGCACTTTCTCTGGCCCGAATTCCTCTGGCTGCTGCTGCTCGCGCCGCTGCTGGTGCTGCTCTATGTGTGGCTGCTCAGGCGCAAGAAGAAGGCGGCGCTGCGCTATGCCAGCCTGTCCATCGTGCGCGAAGCCATGGGCACCGGCCAGAGCATCAAGCGCCACATCCCGCCCGTGCTGTTCCTGCTGGCGCTGACGGCGCTGATCGTGGCGGCCGCGCGGCCCATGGCCGTGATCAGCCTGCCGTCGCAGCAGGAGACCATCATCCTGGCCATGGACGTGTCGGGCAGCATGCGCGCCACCGACGTGCAGCCGAACCGGCTGGTGGCCGCGCAGAACGCCGCCAAGGCCTTCATCGCCGATCTGCCGCGCAACGTGCGCGTGGGCATCGTGGCCTTTGCCGGCACGGCCCAGGTCGTGCAACCGGCCACGCTGAGCCGCGAGGATCTGGTCACGGCCATCGACAAGTTCCAGTTGCAACGTGCCACCGCCATCGGCAGCGCCATCGTGGTGTCGCTGGCCGAGCTGTTCCCGGACGCGGGCATCGACGTGGGCGCCATGACCTACGGCCGCGAGCGCCCGCGCGGCGTGGCGCTGGACAAGGCCGGCACCGACAAGGAGCCGAAGAAGGAATTCGTGCCCGTGGCCCCCGGCTCCTACACCTCGGCCGCCGTGATCCTGCTGACCGACGGCCAGCGCACCACCGGCGTGGACACGCTGGAGGCGGCCAAGATGGCCGCCGACCGTGGCGTGCGCGTCTACACCGTGGGCGTGGGCACGGTGGACGGCGAGACCATCGGCTTCGAGGGCTGGTCCATGCGCGTGCGGCTGGACGAGGAGACGCTCAAGGCCGTGGCCACGCGCACCCAGGCCGAGTACTTCTACGCCGGCACGGCCGAAAACCTCAAGAAGGTCTACGAGACCCTGAGTTCGCGGCTCACGGTGGTGAAGAAGGAAACGGAAATCTCCGCCCTGCTGGCGCTGGCCGGCGCCGCGCTGGCCCTGCTCTCGGCCGGGCTGTCGCTGGCCTGGTTCAACCGGATCCTTTAGCAGCAGCCGCGCGCTGCGCCTCGACGCGCCGCACCCAGTGCCTGGCGCCCCAGCCAGCGCCCACGAGCAGCAACAGCGTGAGCCCCAGCAGCGCGTAGGTCAGCGGCCCGGGCGTGCGCAGTGCGGCCACGATCTGATCGACGAAGAACGCCATCACCAGCGTGCCCGGCGCCATGCCCAGCGCCGTGCCCAGCAGCATGTCGCGCAGGCTGATGTGCGAGGCGCCGGCCACCATGTTGATGATGGCGAACGGCGCCACCGGCACCACGCGGATGGCGATCACGGCCAGCAGGCCATGGCTGGCCAAGCGCTGGCTGATGGCGTTCACGCGCGGCCCGCCCAGGCGCTGCACCACCTCGTGGCCCAGCAGCCGGCCCAGGCCATGGCTGGCCGCTGCGCCGATCAGCGCGCCCAGCATGCAGCAGGTAAAGCCGGCCCAGGGCCCGAAGGCCACCAGGGTCACCAGCGACAGGAAGGTCAGCGGCACGGCCAGCGTGACGGCCAGGCCGAACCCGGCCACGGCCGCGACCGGCCCGAACGCCTGGCCCAGGCGCTGCAGCGTGTCGACGATGCGGTCCACGTCGAGCCATGCGCGCATGGGCGACCAGGTCCAGGCCGCGGCCAGCGCCACCAGGGCCAGCAGCGCCAGCACCAGCCAGACGAGGCGGCCGCGCAGCGCCTTGCGCGCGTCGTCGGCCGGCGCTGCGCTCATGCGATGGTTCCCGTGCCGCGGGCCAGTGCGCCGGCCAGTTCGCGCACATGTTGGGCGTCGAACACGGTGCCGTGCATGCCGGGCACCTGCACCTCGGTCAGCTGCCTGCCCATGAGCTGGCGCCAGGGCCGGAACAGCCAGCGGTCCCACGCGCCCAGGCCGGTCGAGCGCACCAGCAGCGTCGGCCCGTCGAATCCCACAGGCTTGTAGCCGCGCAGCGCCATGACCTGGCTCAGCAAGCCCGGGTCGTTGAACATGGCGCCCAGGCGGCGGCCGTTCATGCTCAGGTCCTGGATATGGAAGTGCCGCACCACCCAGCCCAGCGCGCGCCAGGCGGCCGTACCGCCCAGCAGCGAACTCGGAAAGGTGGTGTCCAAGAGGATCAGGCCGCGCACCGGCCAGCCGCGCTGCTGCAGCAGCCGCGCCGTCTCCAGCGCCGCCATGCCGGCCACCGAGAAGCCGGCCACGTAGCCGCCCTCGTGCCCGCTGCTGACGGCCTGCGCCTGGATGCGGTCGGCGTACAGCTCGGCCAGCTCCACGATGGTCTGGATGCTGGTCTGCAGCGGCGGCTGCAGCATGTACAGGTTGCCCGTATCGCCCATGGCCTTGGCCAGGCTCTGGAAGCGCAGCAGGTCGCCGTGGCCGGACGCCGCCAGGTACAGCGGCACGCGGGCCGATTCCGTGCTCAGGTGGCGCAGCAGCCCAGGCGCACCGCTGTGCTGCTGCAGCGCGATGGCCAGGCCCTCGATCGTCGGGTGCTCGGTGATCAGGTACAGCGGCACCTTGCGCCCGAGCAGCTTTTCCAGGCCGGCCATCATGTTGACGGCGGCCAGCGAGTCGCCGCCCAGGTCGAAGAAGTTGTCGTGCACGCCCAGCGTCGCCACGGCCAGCACGTCCTGCCACAGCGCCAGCAGGTCGCGTTCGATCTGGTTCATGGGCGCGCGCGAGACGGCGGCCGGCGCGGCCACGGGCTCGGGCAGGCGCGCGTAGTCGGTCTTGCCCACGCTGCTGCTGGGCAACTCGGGCAGCACGCTGATGCCCGAGGGCAGCATGTAGTCGGGCAGGCGCGCGCGTAGCTGGGCGTGCAGACGCTCGGCGCTCACTGGAGTACCTTCGCGCTGCGCGCTGCGGTGCTGAGCGCCTTCGGGCGGCCGGGCGGCGCGCTGATCGGGCGCGCCGACCCAGGCATGGATCGTGGGCTTGCCGCGCACTTCGCACAGCTGTGCCGCGGCCTGGGCCACACCGTCGATGGCCAGCAGCGCCGACTCGATCTCGCCCAACTCGATGCGATAGCCCCGCAGCTTGACCTGGCGGTCCAGCCGCCCGATGAAATGCAACTGCCCGTCGCTGCCCAGCCAGCCGCGGTCGCCGGTGCGGTACATGCGCCCGCCGGGCCTGAACGGGTCCGGCAGGAAGGCCACGGCATCCAGGTCGGGCCGCTTCAGGTAGCCGCGCGCGACCGCGTCGCCGCCGATGAAGATCTCGCCGGGCACGCCCAGCGGCATCGGGCGCTGCGCCGTGTCCAGCACGTAGATGCGGGTGTCATCGATCGGCCGGCCGATCGGCAGCGCCGAGTGGTGGCGGTGCGTCTCGCACTCCCAGGCGGTGGCGAAGATGGTGGCCTCGGTCGGGCCGTAGACGTTGAACAGCCGCGCGCCGGTCTGCGCGCAAAAGCGAGCCGCCAGCTCGGGCGCCAGCACCTCACCGCCGCAGCAGGCCACGCGCAGCTTGAGCCCGGGCCGGCCCGCCGCCGCGTCGAGGAAGCGGCCCAGCGTGGACGGCACGAAGGCCATGAAGGTGACGCCGTGGCGCACGGCGAAGTCGGCCAGCGACTCGGGCAGCAGCCGGCCTGGCGGCGGCAGCGCGATGCTGGCGCCGTGGGTCAGCGGCAGCAGCAGCTCGATCAGCGAGGGGTCGAACGTGGCCTGCGTGCCCTGGCCCGAGCGGTCGCGCCAGTCCACGTCGTAGGCGCGCGACAGCCACATCAGCCGCCGCGCCAGCATGCCGTGCTCGATCATCACGCCCTTGGGCCGGCCGGTGGAGCCGGATGTGAAGATCACGTAGGCCAGGTCGCCCGGCGCGGGCTGGGCCGGCGGCAGGTCGGGCACGGTGGGGTCGAAGGCCTCGACGGCCAGCGGTGGCAGCACCACGGCGCCCGCATGCAGGCCGCCCAGCCGATCGGCGTGCCGCGACGGGATCACCAGCGCCGCGGCCGCGCTCTCTTGCAGGATGGCCGCCAGGCGGGCCAGCGGTGCGTCCACGTCCAGCGGGAGAAACGCAGCGCCGGCCTTGGCGATCGCCAGCAGCGCCAGCACCAGCTCGGGCGAGCGGTCCACCGCCATGGCGACCACGGTGTCGCGGCCCACGCCCTGCAGCACGAGCTGGCGGGCCAGGCGGTTGGCACGGCGGTCCAGCCCCAGGTAATCCATGGTGCCGCCGTCCCAGACCAGGGCGACGGCGTCGGGCCGCAGCGAGGCCTGGTACTCGAACAGGCTCACGAAGGGCAGCGTGACGTCGTGGCAGGCCACGTCCTGGTGCTGGCCCGACACCACGTGCCAGCGCTCCTCGGGCGGCAGCAGCTCGACGTCGCCCACGCTGGTGCCGGCCGGCGCGTCCATCAGCCCTTCGACCAGATGCCAGAGCCGGCGGCCCAGCAACTCCACCTCGCCGGCCTCGAAACAGGCGGCGCTGGCCTCCAGCGCCAGTTCCACGTCCTGCTCGGGATGGAACTCGCAGACCGTCACGCCCAGCGGAAAGCGCGCGACGCCCGAGAACAGCTGGCGTGATTCGACCAGCTGGGCCTGGCCGAAGGCGACGGCGTAGTCCTGCCGCTCGAAGGAGAGCAGCACGTCGAACAGCCCGTCGCGGTTGGCGCGGATCATCTGCAGTTCGCGCCCCAGCTCGCTCAGCGGGTAGCGCGGGTGCCGCAGCGCCGCGCGCATGGCCGTGCCCACGCCGGACAGCAGCTCGTTGAGCGGCATGTCCGGCGCGACCTCGATGCGGATCGGCACCACGCCCACGAACATGCCCAGCGTGTCGGTGTAGCGGCGCCCGCCCCGGTTCAGGCTGGGCACGCCGACCACCACCTCGCGCCGGTCACCGATGCGCGCGAAATACAGCACCAGCGCGGCCAGGACCAGGTTGAACACGGTCTGGTTCTGCTCGACGGCATAGCGCCGCAGCCGTTCGTAGTCCACGCGCGGCACGCGGTGGAAGGCCAGGCTGGCCGAGGGCAGCGAGTCGGGCCGGGCCTGGCTGAAACGCCGCTCGATCATCGGTGTGGGCAGCGTGGGGATGCGCTCGCGCCAGTAGCGCGCGTCGCGCTCGAAACCGGCCGACGCACGGTAGGCATTGGACTCTTCGATAAATGCGCTGTAGCCCGGCACGTCGGAGCGGCCGGGCTCCTCGCCGCGGGCCAGCGCGTTGTGGATCTCGCTCCAGCGCCGCATGACCTGGGAGGTGCCCCAGCCGTCCATGACCAGGTGGTGGAACTGGATGGTCAGGCCGTGCAAGTTGTCCGACGCACGCAACAGCGCGAACCGCCACGGCGACCGGCCATCGAGCACGAAGGGCTCGGTCATGCGCTGCTGCCACCAGTCGCGCATGGCCTGCTTGGGGTCGTCGGCAGTGCTGCAGTCGATGACTTCCAGCGCCGGGTCGGCCACCGGCAGCAAGCGCTGGCTGCCATCGGCCAAGGGCGCCAGGCGCAGGGCCTCGTTCTCGGCGACCAGCCGCGCCAGCGCCCGGCGGAAGATGGTGAGGTCCAGCGGCCCGACCAGGAAGGCGCCACCGCCGATGTTCAGGTGGGCGCTGCCGGGCCAGGCCCGCTGGTCCAGCCAGACCTCGCGCTGGCTCAGCGACAGGGCCAGGCGTTCGGCCGGCGCCTGGCCATGTGCCGTAGGGGTGGCAGCCGTCAACGCGGCCATTTGGCGATCTCCTTGACGGCATGCTGGTAGCCGCGTTCCACGATCTCGGCAGCGCTCTTGTGTTCCATCATGGAGTAATCGGCAACTGGCGGCTCAAGATAATGGTCAGCCTGCGCGATCGTGCTGGCGCGCTGGTTCAAACCGCCGATGTGGCCGGCCCGGTACAGGATCTCGGTGATGCCCGGCGTGATGCGCTTGCGCGTCAGCAGGCCCTTGAGCGCGGTGCGGCGCGACAGGCGCGCCAGTGCGGGGTCGACGCCCAGGTCGTCCTGCACATCCACGTCGATCGCGATGATGGTGCCGTTGCCGCGCCGCTTCTCCAGCGGCGTGCCCAGGCGCATGCGCATGGCGCTGACCGGCACGTTTTCCAGGATGGCCCCGTCCACCAGCAGGTCGCCCTTGTACAGCACCGGCGGGAACAGGCCGGCCGGCGAATTGCTGGCCAGCACGGCGCGCCACAGCGGCCCGGAGTCCTGCACCGTGGTGCAGCCCTTGGACAGGTTGCAGGCCGCGGCGAAGAATGGCCGCCACAGGCTGTCGACCGCGATGTCGCCGAACATCTTCTGCAGGTCGCGCTCGACCCGGCGGCCGGCCACCAGCGAGATCAGGGGCACGGTGATGGTCTCGCCGCCCGCCGCGAAGGCCTGGGTGCGCCGCCTGATCTCGTCCAGCGGCACGTCGCAGGCGTACTGGGCGCCGACCAGCGCGCCCATGCTGTTGCCGCCGATCATGTCGATCGGAATGCCGGCCTCGGACAGCGCGCGCAGCACGCCCAGGTGCGCATAGCCACGCGCGCCGCCGCCGCCCAGCACCACGCCGGTCGCGGTGCCCGTCAGGAAGCGGCCGAGCCGGCCGAAGTCGCCGTCATGGCCCGTGCGCAGCGGGTAGACCCGCTCGCAGCTGCGGCCCTGCAGCCAGCGCCGCACCTCGTGCGGCTTGGGCGTGTTGGCCGGATGCAGCACCACCAGGTGCTTGCGCTTCATCGCAAAGCCGGGTTCGCGCGTGAGCCGCTGCTCCAGCTCGCCCACCTCCATCGAAGCACCGGCGTTGGCCACGAAGATCACCTGGTCGGCCTGGCGGAAGGCACGCCGCGTCCACGAGGACGCGACCGGCTCGGCCTCGTAGACCAGATAGTCGAACTGCTCCTCCAGGTCGTCATTGCGCCGGCCGATGTCGTCGTCGCCTGCATCCAGGCTGCCCAGCCCGCTGTGCGCCTGTGCCTCACTGGGCGGCAGCAGATGGACGCGCCCACTGTTCCCCAGGGCCTTGGCCAGGCCGCGTGCGACCACGTCGGCACCGGCGCCCACGTGCAAGGGCACGACCACGAAGGAAAGAGCGTAATGCTGCTGCGCGATCTGCGCCCCATGGCGCAGGTGGTTGTAGATGGCCTGCGAGAACACGCGGTTCACGGCCAGCGGCTGCAGGCGCAGCACCGTCTCGAAGTTGGCACGGTGCAGCACAGCCAGCGTGGAATCGCGCACCGCCGTCACATCGGCCGTGCGCGGCTGGTGCAGGATCATGCCGGTCTCGCCCACGCTCTCGCCCGCACTGATCTCGTTGTAGAGCAGCAGGCTGCCATCGGGATTGCGGCGCGACACGCGCAGGCGCCCGCTCAGGACGAAGAACATGCTGTCCGAGGGGTCGCCCTCGCGCAGCACCTGCAGCCCACCGCGGACATCCTGCAACTCGAAGAAGCCAGCCAGGTCGTTCAGCACGGACTCGTCCAGCTGGCCGAAGACACGGCTGTCGCGCAGCACCTGCAAGGCGCGGGTCCGGAATTTTGCGGCTACTACCATGCAGGCCCATCCATTTCTCAGATCGCCAGGCAGCGCAGATCACAGGGATTGGCTAAGCGTCCGCCCTGGTTGTGCGCCCCATCTGCTTGCGGACCTTAGCAAATACTAGCAATCTTTTGTGCGGAAAAATGCACATTGCCATCGCTGGCAACGGGGTCGCGTGGCGCGAGCGTCAGCGGCCGGGTGCGAACAGATCGACGCGGTCGGTGATGACAGCGTCCGTGCCCAACGCCTGCAGGCGCTGTGCCTCCGGCGCGTCATTGACGGTGTAGCTCAGCATGCGCAGGCCCGCCGCGCGCACCTGGGCCACCACGTCCGTCGTCCACAGGCTATGGCGGCACACGACGGCCACGCAGCCCAGGGTTTGCGCCGACGCCAGCCAGCCCTCGGTCAGGCTGTCCAGCAGCAGGCCGCGAGGCAGCCCGGGCTGGGCCGCCTGCGCTGACGCGAGCGCAGCAGGCTGGAACGAGGTGAGCAGCGGCGGCACGGCCTGGCCGACCCAGAGGCGGGCCGCATGGTCGGCCACCGTGGCGCCGGTGATGGCCTCGGCGCCCGGGGTGGGCTTGATTTCGATGTTCAGCAGGCTGGCGTTGGCCTGGCAAAAGCGAGCGACGCCTTCCAGCGTGGCCAGGGGCTCGCCCGCGTAGGCGCGCGAATGCCAGGAGCCGGCGTCCAGCCGCGCCAGCTCGGCCCAGTCGCGCTCGCCAGCCACGCCACTTGCGTTGCAGGTGCGCTCCAGCGTCGCGTCGTGCAGCAGGAAGGGCACGCCGTCGGCGCTGAGCTTCGCGTCGCACTCGAACATGCGGTAGCCAAAGCTGGCGCCGAGGCGGAAGGCGGCCAGCGTGTTCTCGGGTGCGAGCTTGCCGGCGCCACGGTGCGCGACCCAGGCCGGGTATGGCCAGTCGCGCGCGGCGGCCATTACAGGCGCTGCCGCGTGGCGGCGTCGAACCAGTGCAGCTGCGCCGGCGGTGCCGAAACCATGACGCGGTCGCCCACCTGGGGCGCGGGCAGCATGGCGTCCAGGCGCACGGTGAACAGGCCATCGCCCACCCGGCCGTAGACCAGGCGCTCGGCGCCCAGCATCTCGACGGCTTCCACGGTCAGAGGCCAGCCGCCGTCGCTGCGCAGTTCGGCATGCTCGGGGCGCAGGCCGATGACCAGGGCGCCTTCGCGCGGTGCGCCCTGCGGCAGCGGCAGGGTCTGCCCGGCCACGGTGAAGCTGTTGCCCTGGGCCGTGCCTTCCAGCAGGTTCATGGGCGGCGAGCCGATGAAGCTGGCGACGAAGGTCGTCGCGGGACGGTGGTAGACCTCGTCGGGCGTGCCGAACTGCTCCATGCGGCCAGCGTTCATGACCATCATGCGCTGCGCCAGCGTCATGGCCTCGACCTGGTCGTGCGTGACGAACAGCGAGGTGATGCCCAATTCGCGGTGCAGCTTCTGGATCTCCAGGCGGGTCTGGGCGCGCAGCTTGGCGTCCAGGTTGGACAGCGGCTCGTCGAACAGGAACACCTGGGGCTGGCGCACGATGGCGCGGCCCATGGCCACGCGCTGGCGCTGGCCGCCGGAGAGCTGGCGCGGCTTGCGGTCCAGCAGGTGGCCGAGCTCCAGGATCTTGGCGGCCTTGTCGACGCGCGCACGGATCTCGTCTTTGGGCACCTTGGCGATCTTCAGGCCATAGGCCATGTTCTCGAAGTTCGTCATGTGCGGGTACAGCGCGTAGTTCTGGAAGACCATCGCGATGTCGCGGTCGGCCGGCTCCACGTCGTTGACCACACGCGGGCCGATGGCGATCTCGCCGCCGCTGATTTCCTCCAGACCGGCGACCATGCGCAGCAGCGTGGACTTGCCGCAGCCCGACGGGCCGACGATGACGACGAATTCACCGTCCTTGACCTCGGCGTCCACGCCGTGGATCACCTGCACGGCCTTGGGGCCGTGGCCGTACTGCTTGAGGACTTTGCGAAGAGAGATGGAAGCCATGCTTGCTGCTTATTTTTCGGTGTCGACCAGGCCCTTGACGAACCATTTCTGCATCAGCACCACGACCAGCGTCGGCGGCAGCATGGCCAGGATGGCGGTGGCCATGATGATGTTCCAGTCGGTCGCGGCGTCGCCGCTGGCGATCATGCGCTTGATCCCGATGACGATCGGGTACATGTCTTCGGTGGTCGTGGCCAGCAGAGGCCACAGGTACTGGTTCCAGCCGTAGATGAACTGGATCACGAACAGCGCCGCGATCGAGGTCTGCGACAGCGGCACGAGGATGTCCTTGAAGAAGCGCATCGGCCCGGCGCCGTCGATGCGGGCGGCCTCCACGAGCTCGTCCGGCACGGTCAGGAAGAACTGCCGGAACAGGAAGGTGGCCGTGGCCGAGGCGATCAGCGGCACCGTGAGCCCGGCGTAGGTGTTGAGCATGTTCAGGTCCGACAGGACCTTGTAGGTGGGCAGGATGCGCACCTCCACCGGCAGCATCAAGGTGATGAAGATCATCCAGAAGACGATCTTCTTGAATGGGAACTTGAAGTAGACGATGGCGAAGGCCGAGAGCAGCGAGATGGCGATCTTGCCCAGGCTGATGACCAGCGCCGTGACCAGGCTGACCCACATCATGCGGCCGACCGGCGCAGCCGAGCCTTGGGTGGAGCCGCTGCCCGTGAGGGCGGCCTTGTAGTTCTCCACCATGTGCGCGCCCGGCGTGATGGGCATGGGCACCTGCACGATCTCGTCGCGCGTGTGCGTGGAGGCCACGAAGGCCAGGTAGATCGGGAAGGCGACGATCAGGATGCCCAGCACCAGGACCAGGTGCGACAGCAGCGTCAGCAGGGGGCGGCGTTCAACCATGGTGCGACGTGCTCAGTTAGTAGTTGACTTTTTTCTCGACGTAGCGGAACTGGATCACCGTCAGCACCACGACGATGAACATCAGCACCACCGACTGTGCGGCCGAGCCGCCCAGGTCCAGCGCCTTGAAGCCGTCGTGCCAGACCTTGTAGACCAGGATGGAGGTGTCACGTCCTGGGCCGCCTTCAGTGGTGGCGTGCACGATGGCGAAGGTGTCGAAGAAGGCGTAGACGATGTTGATGACCAGCAGGAAGAAGGTGGTGGGCGACAGCAGCGGCAGCTGGATCGAGAAGAAGCGCCGCAACGGGCCGGCGCCATCGATGGCGGCGGCCTCGATCAGCGCCTTGGGAATGGACTGCAGCCCGGCCAGGAAGAACAGGAAGTTGTAGGAGATCTGCTTCCAGACCGCGGCCACGACGATCAGCGTCAGCGCATGGTTGGAGTTCAGCAGATGGTTCCAGTCGAAGCCCATGCCGCGCAGCCCGTAGGCCACGATGCCGATGCTGGGCGAGAACATGAACACCCACAGCACGCCGGCCACAGCGGGGGCCACGGCGTACGGAATGACGAGGAAGGTCTTGTAGACCAGGCCGCCGCGCAGGATGCGGTCGGCGAAGATGGCCAGCACCAGCGACACCGCGATGCCCAGGCCGGCAACGAGCACGGAGAACAGCGCCGTGATCTTGAAGGATTCGATGTAGGCCGCGTCTTCGAACAGCGTCACGAAGTTGGCGAGCCCGACCCAGGTGGTGGACGTGCCGAATGCGTCCTCGCTCTGCAGCGACTGGATGATGGCCTGGCTGGCAGGCCAGAAGAAGAACACCAGCACCACGGCCATCTGCGGCGCGACCAGGAGCCAGGGCAGCCAGGCCGAGCGGAAGAGGACGCGTTTTTCCATGGTGTTGTGTGTTCTAGGAAGGATCAGCCGCGGCCCCCCAGGCGCCGCGGCGGGCGAGTGTACAGGGCGCGGCGGCCCCGTCCGCAATCAGCCCTTGTTGGCTTTCTCGAAACGCTCGAGCTGTTCGTTGCCGCGCTTGACGGCGTTGTCCAGCGCCTGCTTGGCGCTTTGCTTTCCGCTCCAGATCTGCTCGGCTTCCTCGTCCACGATGGTGCGGATCTGGAGGAAGTTGCCCAGACGGATGCCGCGCGATTTGTCCGTGGTCTTGCGGATCATCTGCGTGACGGCCACGTCGGTGCCAGGGTTCTGCTTGTAGAAGCCGGACTTCTCGGTCAGCTCATACGCGGCCATGGTGACCGGCAGGTAACCCGTGCGCTTGTGGCTGGCCGACTGCACTTCGGCGTTGGACAGGAAGCTGAAGAAGCTGGCCACGCCCTTGTACTCGGCCGGCTTCTTGCCGCCCATGGCCCACAGGCTGGCGCCACCGATCACGGTGTTCTGCGGTGCGCCCTGCACATCGGGGTAATACGGCAGCGGTGCGATGCCGTAGGCGAACTTGGCGTCCTTGGCCACACGCGCGTACAGGCCGGAGGAGCCGGTCATCATGGCGCACTCACCCGCGGGGAACGAGGCATCGGGGGTGTTGTTGCGGCCCTTGTAGACGAACAGGCCCTGCTGCGACATGTTGGCCAGGTTCTCGAAGTGGCGCACATGCAGCGGCGAGTTGAAGGCCAGGCGCGTGGCCGTGCCGCCGAAGCCGTTGTTCAGCGTGGCGTACAGCGTGTTGTGCCAGGCCGAGAAGCTCTCCAGTTGCGTCCAGCTCACCCAGCTGGTGGTGAAAGGGCACTTGTGGCCGCTGGCCTTGAGCTTGGCTGCCGCGACCGCGACTTCGGGCCAGGTGGTCGGCGCCTTGTTCGGGTCCAGGCCGGCGGCCTTGAAGGCGTCCTTGTTGTAATAGAAGATGGTCGTGGAGCTGTTCAGCGGGAAGCTCAGCATCTGGCCGTTGGGTGCCGTGTAGTAACCGGCGACGGCGGAGATGTAGGCGTTCTGGTCGAACTTGACACCAGCCTCCTTCATGATTTCGCCGACCGGCTTGATCGCACCCTTGGACGCCATCATGGTCGCCGTGCCGACCTCGAACACCTGCAGGATGTGCGGCGCATTGCCCGAGCGGAAGGCGGCGACGCCGGCGGTCAGCGTCTCGTCGTACTGGCCCTTGTAGGTAGGCACCACCTTGTATTCGCTCTGGCTGGCGTTGTACTGCTTGGCCAGGTCGTTGACCCATTCGCCAAGCGGGCCGCTCATGGCGTGCCACCACTGGATCTCTGTTTGCGCCTGCGCGGGAAGCGCGGCGGCGATGGCAGCTGCGATGGCGAGGCTGCGGACGTTCAGTTTCATTGGTTCTCCAAAAACTCGACAGGCTAGACGTCGAATATGACATTTTGATTTAAGCCCAATGACTGTCATGCCGGTATGCGGGTTTCCATGGGCCGCCCTGCGCGCTACTCCCCTCGCCGATTGTTGCGCTGCGGTAACATCCACGCCCGCCCGCGTCCGAGGGCCGGCCGCCACAGAGCTCCACCCCGATGAACGCCCCCACCACGCTGAACCAACTGCTCGCCCCTGCGGACCCGACGCAGCGATTGCGCGAGATTCCGTACAACTACACCTCCTTCTCCGACCGCGAAATCGTGGTGCGCCTGCTGGGCGCGCGCGCGTGGGATCTCGTGCAGTCGCTACGGGACGAACGCCGCACTGGACGCTCGGCCCGCATGCTGTACGAGGTGCTGGGCGACATCTGGGTCGTGCAGCGCAACCCCTATTTGCAGGACGACCTGCTGGACAACCCCAAGCGCCGCGCGCTGCTGGTGCAGGCCATGCAGCACCGGCTGGCGGCAGCCGAGAGCCGGCGCACGCCGCAGGCCGACCCGACGCGCGACGTGCTGGTCGGCGAGCTGCTGGACGTGGCACGCCAGGCCGTTGCCAATTTCGATGCCGACTTCAGCGAAATCGCCGCACTGCGCCGCCGCGCGCGGCGCGTGCTGCAGAAGCTGACGGCCAAGGACAACATCAAGTTCGACGGCCTCTCGCGCGTGTCGCACGTGACCGACGCCACCGACTGGCGCGTGGAATACCCGTTCGTGGTGCTGACCCCGGACAGCGAGGCCGAGATGGCCGGCCTGGTCCGCGCCTGCATCGAGCTCAAGCTGACCATCATCCCGCGCGGCGGCGGCACCGGCTACACCGGCGGCGCGATCCCGCTGACCTGGAACAGTGCCGTCATCAACACCGAGAAGCTGGAGGCGATGACCGAGGTCGAGATGGTCACCCTGCCCGGCGTTGCCGAGCCCGTGGCCACCATCTGGACCGAGGCCGGCGTGGTCACGCAGCGCGTGGCCGACGCGGCCGAGCGCGGTGGCCACGTGTTCGCGGTGGATCCGACTTCGGCCGAGGCCTCGTGCATCGGCGGCAACGTGGCGATGAACGCCGGTGGCAAGAAGGCCGTGCTCTGGGGCACGGCGCTGGACAACCTGGCCTCCTGGCGCATGGTGACGCCCGACGCGCAATGGCTGGAAGTCACGCGGCTGGACCACAACCTGGGCAAGATCCACGACGCCGAGCGCGCGAGCTTCGAGCTGCGCTACTTCGAGGCCGATGGCAAGACGCCCGTGCGCACCGAGCGCCTGGACATCCCCGGCCGCGTGTTCCGCAAGGAAGGCCTGGGCAAGGACGTGACCGACAAGTTCCTGTCGGGCCTGCCCGGCATCCAGAAGGAAGGCTGCGACGGCCTGATCACCAGCGCGCGCTGGATCGTTCACCGCATGCCGCAGCACACGCGCACGGTGTGCCTGGAGTTCTTCGGCAACGCCAAGGACGCCGTGCCCAGCATCGTGGAGATCAAGGACTTCATGTTCGCCGAGCAGAAGCGCTCGGGCGTGCTGCTGGCCGGCCTGGAACACCTGGACGACCGGTATCTCAAGGCGGTCGGCTATGCGACCAAGTCCAAGGCGCATGGCGAGGGCCTGCCCAAGATGGTGCTGTTCGGCGACATCGCCGGCGACGACGCCGACGCCGTGGCGCGGGCCACATCCGAGGTGGTGCGCATCGCGAACTCGCGCAGCGGCGAAGGCTTCATCGCGATCAGCCCGGAGGCGCGCAAGAAGTTCTGGCTGGACCGCAAGCGTACCGCCGCGATCAGCCGGCACACCAACGCCTTCAAGATCAATGAAGACGTGGTGATCCCGCTGCCGCGCATGGCCGAGTACACGGACGGCATCGAGCGCATCAACATCGAGCTGTCGCTGCGCAACAAGCTGGCGCTGTGCGATGCGCTGACCGACTTCTTCAGCGCCGGCCAGCTGCCGCTGGGCAAGGGCGACGACGCGGCGGACATCCCTTCGGCCGAACTGCTGGAAGACCGCGTCGCGCAGGCGCTGACGCTGCTGCGCGACGTGCGGGGCCTGTGGCAGGGCTGGCTGCAGAACGTGGACGCGCTGTTCCCGCAGCTGCAGGACCACAGCCTGCGCGCCAGCTGGAAGACGCAGATCCGCGCGCCGCTGCAGGCGATCTTCGGCGGCAGCGCGTTCGCCGCGATCCTCAAGGAATGCTCGGCCATCCACCAGCGCGTGCTCAAGGGCCGTGTCTGGGTGGCGCTGCACATGCACGCGGGCGACGGCAACGTGCACACCAACATCCCGGTCAACAGCGACAACTACGAGATGCTGCAGACCGCCCACGAGGCCGTGGCGCGCATCATGCAGCTGGCACGCGCGCTGGACGGCGTGATCTCGGGCGAGCACGGCATCGGCATCACCAAGCTCGAGTTCCTGACCGAGGACGAGGTCGCGCCGTTTGCCGACTACAAGCGCCGGGTGGACCCGGAAGGCCGCTTCAACAAGGGCAAGCTGCTGCGCGACGCCACGCTGCATGCCGACCTGACGAACGCCTACACCCCGAGCTTCGGGCTCATGGGCCACGAGTCGCTGATCCTGCAGCAAAGCGACATCGGCGCGATTGCCGACAGCATGAAGGACTGCCTGCGCTGCGGCAAATGCAAGCCGGTCTGCGCCACGCACGTGCCACGCGCCAACCTGCTCTACAGCCCGCGCAACAAGATCCTGGCGACCTCGCTGCTGATCGAGGCCTTCCTGTACGAAGAGCAGACGCGGCGCGGCATCAGCATCAAGCACTGGGCCGAGTTCGAGGATGTGGCCGACCATTGCACGGTCTGCCACAAGTGCCTGACGCCTTGCCCGGTCAAGATCGACTTCGGCGATGTGACCATGAACATGCGCAACCTGCTGCGCAAGATGGGCAAGAAGAGCTTCAGGCCTGGCAACGCGGCCGCGATGCTGATGCTGAACGCGACCAATCCGCAGACCATCAAGTTCATGCGCTCGGCCATGGTCGACGTGGGCTTCAAGGCGCAGCGCCTGGCCAACGACCTGCTGCGCGGATTCACGCGCAAGCAGACCAAGGCGCCGCCGGCCACCGTGGGCCCGGCACCGGTCAAGGAGCAGGTCATCCACTTCATCAACAAGAAGATGCCGGGCGGCCTGCCCAAGCGCAGCGCGCGCGCACTGCTGGACATCGAGGACAAGGACTACGTGCCCATCATCCGCAATCCGCAGTCCACGACCACGGATTCGGAGGCGGTGTTCTACTTCCCGGGTTGCGGCTCGGAGCGGTTGTTCAGCCAGGTGGGCCTGGCGACGCAGGCCATGCTGTGGCATGCCGGTGTCCAGACCGTGCTGCCGCCGGGCTACCTGTGCTGCGGCTACCCGCAGCGCGGCTCGGGCCAGTTCGACAAGGCCGAGAAGATCATCACCGACAACCGCGTGCTGTTCCACCGCGTGGCCACCACCCTGAACTACCTGGACATCAAGACCGTGGTGGTGAGCTGCGGCACCTGCTATGACCAGTTGCAGGGCTACCAGTTCGACAAGATCTTCCCGGGCTGCCGCATCGTCGACATCCACGAATACCTGCTGGAAAAGGGCATCACGCTCGGCCAGGCCGGCGCCTACCTGTACCACGACCCATGCCACACGCCCATGAAGCAGCAGGAGCCGATCAAGACCGTGAAGGCGCTGCTCGGCGACCAGGTCACGCAGAGCGCGCGTTGCTGCGGCGAGTCCGGCACGCTGGGCGTGACGCGGCCAGACATCTCCACGCAGATCCGCTTCCGCAAGGAAGAGGAGCTGCAGAAGAACGAGGTCGCCTTGCGCGCCGCGGGCGCGCAAGGCGACCTCAAGATCCTGACCAGCTGCCCGAGCTGCCTGCAAGGCCTGTCGCGCTACCAGAACGATCTGCAAAGTGGCCTGCTGGAGGCCGACTACATCGTGGTGGAGATGGCGCGCAAGATCCTGGGCGAGGACTGGCTGCAGACTTATGTGACCGCCGCCAACGGCGGCGGCATCGAGCGCGTGCTCGTTTGAGAGGAACCCCATGGCAGGCCTGAAGCCCGGATCGCCGACGCCCGAGGACATCACCGTGCACGGGCACTCGCGGGTGCTGGAGATCGCGTTCTCCGACGGCGCGCGCTTTCGCATCCCCTTCGAACTCATGCGCGTGTATTCGCCGTCGGCCGAGGTGCAGGGACACGGGCAAGGCCAGGAAGTGCTGCAGACCGGCAAGCGCGAGGTGACGCTGCTGGGGCTGGACCCGGTCGGCAACTACGCCGTGCAGCCGGATTTTTCCGACGGCCACAACTCTGGAATCTTCACCTGGGAATACCTGTACTTCCTGGGCAAGGAACAGGAGCAGTTGTGGGCCGATTACACGGCCCGGTTGCAGGCCGCCGGCGTGAACCGCGACACGCCCATGCCGCCCAAGGGTGGGCATGGCGGCCACGGCTGCGCCAGCCACTAGCCTCGCGCCCGCCCGCGCTGTTGCGCGAACCCCCACACAATCCCTGAACAGGCGCAGGGTTGTGCCCGCCTGTACACCGCTTTAGCCCTAGCATCGGACGCAATCATGTCTTCCACCCATTTCGGTTTTCAGTCGGTCGATGAAGCGGACAAGGCCCGGCACGTCAAGAGCGTGTTCGATTCGGTCGCGCCCAAGTACGACCTCATGAACGACCTGATGTCCATGGGCATGCATCGGGTCTGGAAGAGCTACACGACCCTGGTGGCCAACGTGCGCGAAGGCCACCGTGTGCTGGACATCGCGGCCGGCACCGGCGACCTCACGCGCGCCTTCGCGCGCAAGGCCGGCAAGACCGGTGTCGTGGTCCACACCGACATCAACGAAGCCATGCTGCGCACCGGCCGTGACCGGCTGCTCGACGAAGGCATCGTGGTGCCGAGCATGGTCTGCGACGCCGAGGCCCTGCCCTTCGCGTCCGGCAGCTTCGACCTGGTCAGCGTGGCCTTCGGCCTGCGCAACATGACGCACAAGGACAAGGCGCTGGCCGAGATGTGCCGTGTGCTCAAGCCACGCGGCAAGCTGCTGGTGCTGGAGTTCTCCAAGGTGGCCAAGCCGCTCGAGAAGGCCTACGACTGGTATTCCTTCAAGGTGTTGCCGCAACTTGGCAAGGCCGTGGCCGGCGACGATGCCAGCTACCGCTACCTGGCTGAATCCATCCGCATGCACCCAGACCAGCAGGCGCTCAAAGGCCTGATGCAGGCACAGGGATTCGGTCACGTGGACTATCACAACATGACGGGCGGCCTTGTGGCGCTGCATGTCGGCATCAAATGCTGACGACTTCGATCTGATTACTGACAGGAGACCTCGATGAAGATCTGGACATTTCTTTTGGCTGGCGCGCTGATGCTCACGCTGGGCACGGACGCCGACGCCCAGCGCCGCATGGGTGGCGGCAAGTCCTTCGGCAAGCAGTCGAACAACGTGACGCAGCGCGAGGCCGCGCCGCAGGCACCGGCCGCCCCCGCGCAGTCGGCCAATAACGCCGTGCCGGGCAAGGCTGCGGCCGCGCCCAATGCGGCAGCTGCTGCGCCCAAGCGCCCTTGGGGCGCCATGCTGGGCGGGCTGGCCGCCGGCCTGGGCCTGGCCTGGCTGGCATCGTCGCTGGGCCTGGGCGAGGCCTTCGGCCAGTTCATGCTGATCGCCTTGCTGGTGCTCGTCGCGATGGTCGCCATCGGTTGGTTCATGCGTCGACGCGCGCAGCCGGCGCAGGCTGGCAACAGCCCGTTCGCATTCCAGGGTGCGGCCGCCGGCACGGCAGCCACGCCGCGGGTGCCGCCGTCCTATCGCCCTGAGAACGTCGGCAACGATGCCTCGGCCCGGCCCTGGGAGCGCAGCGCCACGGCGTTCGACAGCACGGCCACGGGCGGCAGCATGATCGGCTCGGGGCTGACGGGTTCGCAGAACTGGGGCATCCCCGCAGGCTTCGACACCGATGGCTTCCTCGTCGCAGCCAAGCGCAACTTCGTGACGCTGCAGTCCGCCTGGGACCGCGCCGACATCTCATCCTTGCGCGCCATGATGACGGACACGATGCTGGGCGAAATCCAGGCGCAGTTGAAGGAACGCGAGGCCCACACCGGCGGCCCGTCCAACAAGACCGACGTCGTGATGCTGGACGCCAAGCTGCTGGGCATCGAGGACCTAGGCGACGACTACATGGCCAGCGTGGAGTTCTCCGGCATGATCCGCGAGGAGCCCTCGGCCGGCCCGAGCCCGTTCCGCGAAGTCTGGAACATGACCAAGCCCAAGAGTGGCAACGTGGGCTGGCTGGTCGCAGGCGTGCAAGCGCTGCAATAAGCTTTCAGCAAGCGGCGGCGCAAGCCGCATTGCAGGAATAATCGGGGACCATGGCAACATCGTCCCCTTTTTCTTTTCTCGGCGACCTCGCGGGCCGTGTCGGCGGATCGCTGCAACCCCCGGCCTGGGCCGTGCAGGAGTTCCACCAACGCCTCGTCCTGCTGCTGAACCATGTGCTCATGCAGGAGCCCGAGGCCATGGAGCGCCTGCTGCGCCACCAGGGCCGCACGGTGCTGCTGCAGTGGCGCCAGTTCACGCTGCGCCTGCAGGCCACGCCCGCCGGCCTGGTGGACCTGGCTCCGGCCGGCGTCCTGCCCGACCTGACCTTGACGGTCGCCGAGGAATCGCTCGCCGCGCTGGCGCAGGCCGCACTGCGCGGCGACAAGCCTGGCGTGCGCATCGAAGGTGATGTGCAACTGGCCGCCGACGTGAACTGGCTGGCCGAGCATGTGCGCTGGGACCTGGAGGAAGACCTGTCCCGGCTGGTCGGCGATGCACCGGCCCACGCCATCGGCCAGGTCGCCCGCACCGTCTCCGAGGCCTTGCAGAAATTCGTCGGGCTGGCCGCGGGCCGGCGCGGCCGGCTCTAGACATGCGGCGTCTGGCGCGCGGCGTCACCATCGTCTGGATCGGACTGCGCTACGGCCTCGACGAACTCGTCCTCTCCAGCTTTCGCCAACCCTGGCTGCGCGCCCTGACGCGTCTGTTGTCGCTGGGCCGGGATTTGAGTGCACCGCGCGGCCAGCGGCTGCGCGAGGCGCTGGAGCGGCTCGGGCCGCTGTTCGTGAAGTTCGGCCAGGTTCTGTCGACACGGCGCGACCTGCTGCCCGCCGACATCGCCGACGAACTGGCACGCCTGCAGGACCGTGTGCCACCCTTCCCGTCCGCCGTGGCCGTGGCCAGCATCGAGCGCGCATTCGGCAAACCGCTGGACCAGATCTTCGTGCAGTTCGACCAGGTGCCCGTGGCCAGCGCGTCCATTGCCCAGGTGCACTTCGCCGTGCTGCGTGACCGCAAGGGCGGCGAACGCGAGGTCGCCGTTAAAGTGCTGCGCCCGGGCATGCTGCCCACCATCGAGCAAGACCTGGCGCTGATGCGCATGCTGGCGGGCTGGGTGCAGCGGGCCTCTGCCGAGGCCAAGCGCCTGAAGCCGCTGGAAGTGGTGGCCGAATTCGACAAGTACCTGCACGACGAGCTCGACCTCGTGCGCGAGGCGGCCAGCGCGGCCCAACTGCGCCGCAACATGGCGGGCCTGGACCTGGTGCTGATCCCCGAGATGTTCTGGGACTACTGCACGCCCGAGGTCATCGTGATGGAGCGCATGAAGGGCGTCCCGATTGGCCAGACCGCGCGCCTGCGCGAGGCCGGCGTGGACATGCGCAAACTGGCGCGCGACGGCGTGACCATCTTCTTCACGCAGGTGTTCCGCGACGGTTTCTTCCATGCCGACATGCATCCCGGCAACATCCAGATCAGCCTGGAGCCCGCGACCTTCGGCCGCTACATCTCGCTGGACTTCGGCATCGTCGGCACGCTGACCGAGCACGACAAGGAGTACCTGGCGCAGAACTTCACGGCCTTCTTCCGGCGCGACTACAAGCGCGTGGCCGAGCTGCACATCGAGTCAGGCTGGGTGCCGCGCAACACGCGCGTGGATGAGCTGGAGGCTGCGATCCGCGCCGTGTGTGAGCCCTACTTCGACCGGCCGCTGCGCGAGATCTCGCTGGGCATGGTGCTGATGCGGCTGTTCCAGACCTCGCGACGCTTCCAGGTCGAGATCCAGCCGCAATTGGTGCTGCTGCAAAAGACGCTGCTCAACATCGAGGGCCTGGGCCGCGACCTGGACCCGGAGCTGGACCTGTGGAGCACGGCCAAGCCATTCCTCGAAAAGTGGATGATGAACCAGATCGGGCCGCAGGCGCTGCTGCGCCAGTTGCGCGACGAGGCACCGCGCTACGCCAAGCTCCTGCCCGAAATACCGCGGCTGCTGGTCGAGTTCCTGCGCCAGGGCAGCCGGTCCCAGCGCAACGACCAGCAGATGCAGTTGCTGCTCGCCGAGCAACGGCGCACCAATCGACTTCTGCAGGCCATCATCTACGGCGGCATCGGTTTTGCTTTGGGTTTGCTGGCCATGCAGCTGTGGTTCAGGATCCGGCTGTTCTGAAATCGCCCGCGTGCGGGCACTGTTGATGGGAGAGATGGGATCGTGCTGCTGACCTTGGTGTTTGTCTACCTGCTTGCCACCATTGCCATCGGCCTGTGGGCCGCGCGCCGCGTGAAGACCACCGCGGACTTCGCCGTCGCCGGGCGCAACCTGCCGCTGGTCATGATCGTGACCACGACCTTCGCGACCTGGTTCGGCTCGGAAACCGTGATGGGCATCCCGGCCAAGTTCGTCGAAGGCGGGCTGAACGGCGTGGTCGAAGACCCGTTCGGTGCCGGCAGTTGCCTGATCCTGGTCGGTCTGTTCTTTGCCGCCAAGCTCTACAAGATGGACCTGCTGACCATCAGCGACTACTACCGCGAGCGCTATGGCCGCGTGGTCGAGGTGGCCTGCTCGCTCATCATCATGCTGAGCTACCTTGGCTGGGTCTCGGCCCAGGTCACGGCGCTGGGCCTGGTGTTCCATCTGCTGTCGGCCGGGGCCATCAGCGTGGCGATGGGCATGGTCATCGGCGTGGTCTCCATCCTGGCCTATACGCTGTTCGGCGGCATGTGGTCCGTGGCCGTGACCGACTTCATCCAGATGATCATCCTGGTCGCCGGCCTGGCGATCCTGGCCGTGTTCGCGGGCCAGATGGCCGGTGGCGCCGACAAGGTCATCGACCTGGCCCTCAGCCGCGACCTGTTCAAGTTCTGGCCCGAGCCCAGCCTGCACGACATGCTGTTCTTCTTTGCAGCGGCCATCACCATGATGCTGGGCTCGATCCCACAGCAGGACGTGTTCCAGCGCGTGATGTCGGCCAACAGCGTGTCGGCTGCGACCAAGGGGCCGGTGATCGGCGGCGCTTGCTACATCCTGTTCGCCTTCGTGCCCATGTTTTTGGTCGCCAGCGCGCTGATCATCATGCCGGAGCAGACCCAGGCGCTGCTGGCGGACGACCCGCAGAAGATCCTGCCGACGCTGGTCATGGAGAAGATGCCGTTCGTGATGCAGGTGCTCTTCTTCGGCGCCTTGCTGTCGGCCATCAAGTCCACGGCCTCGGCCACGCTGCTGGCGCCCTCGGTCACCTTCACCGAGAACATCTGGCGCCAGTTCGTGCCGCGTACCAGCGACAAGCAGGAGCTGCTGACCATGCGCATCACGGTGCTGGTGTTCAGCGCTTGCGTGCTGGCCTATTCCATTGCCATGGAAGGCACTTCGATCTATGAACTGGTGTCCGGCGCCTACCAGGTGCCACTGGTCGGCGCCTTCATCCCGCTGCTGTTCGGCCTGTACTGGAAACGCGCGAGCACCCAGGGTGCGATCGCAGCCATCGTGGCCGGCATCGGCACTTGGCTGCTGGTCATGTACACGCCGGCGGCAGAGGTCTTCCCGCCCCAGCTAGCTGGCGTGCTGGCCTCGCTGGCTGGCATGCTGATCGGATCGCTCGCACCTCAGTGGATCGCCAACCGGCATGCCGCACACCACCCGCTCGTGACGAGCGCCTGATCCTGCGGCGCAAGCCCGGCCGGCGCAGGCCGCGGCCTATAATCGAGGGTTTTTCCGAGCCCACGCAACACCTCTTCGCCATGCCAATTTACGCTTACCGATGCGAGTCCTGCGGCTTCGCCAAGGACGTGCTGCAGAAGATCTCCGACGCCCCGCTGAGCGATTGCCCGCAATGCGGCGCGGCCTCGTTTCGCAAGCAGGTCACCGCCGCCGGCTTCCAGCTCAAGGGCTCGGGCTGGTACGTGACGGACTTTCGCAACAACAACGGTGGCGCGCCCGCGCCCAAGACGGACGCTGGCAAGGAGGCCCCGGCCGCCGCGGACAGCGCAGCCACCAAGCCGGCTGACTCCACGGCCAAGCCCGAGGGCAGCAGCGCACCCGCGGCGGCCGCGCCTGCCGCCAGCCCCACCCCCTCCTCCGGCACCAGCTGACCCACCGATCCATGACCGCCTTGCGCAAATGGCTGGTTGCCGGCTTGCTCGTCGTCGTGCCCGCGGTGATCACCGCCTGGGTGCTCGAATGGGTGATCAGTACGCTGGACCAGACCCTGCTGATCCTGCCCGCCGCGTGGCACCCGGACCGTCTTCTAGGCTTCCACGTGCCCGGTTTCGGCGTGCTGCTGGCGCTTGGCATCTTGCTGACCGTGGGTGCCGCGGCCAGCAACTTCTTTGGCCGCAAGCTGGTGGATTGGTGGAACCACCTGCTGCACCGCATTCCGATCGTGCGCTCGGTGTATTCGGGCGTAAAGCAGGTCTCGGACACCGTGTTCTCCGAGAACGGCAATGCCTTCCGTACGGCCGTGCTCGTGCAGTGGCCGCATGCCGGCATGTGGACCATCGCCTTTGTGACAGGGGCGCCGCGCGGCGACACGGCCAACCATCTGCCACCGGATGAGTACCTGAGCGTCTACGTGCCGACGACGCCCAATCCCACCGGCGGCTACTTCGTGCTGGTCAAGGCCAGCGACTGCGTCGAATTGCGCATGAGCGTGGACGATGCGCTCAAGTACATCGTCTCCATGGGTGTGGTGGCGCCAGCGACGCCCCCGGCCCCCAAGCCCACCCTGCGCTGAGCCTGACCGCCGGCGCCACCGTTGAAACCGGCGCCACCCCAGGCGCCCCGACCACCAGCCTCGATATGAAATCTCAAATGCGCACCACCTATTGCGGCCTCGTCAACGAAACCCTGATGGGCCAGACCGTCACCCTGTGCGGCTGGGTCAACCGTCGCCGCGACCATGGCGGCGTGATCTTCGTCGACCTGCGCGACCGCGAAGGCTATGTGCAGGTGGTCTGCGACCCGGACCGTCCCGAGATGTTCGCGGCTGCCGAGGGCCTGCGCAACGAGTTCTGCATCCAGGTCACTGGCTTGGTGCGCGCACGGCCCGATGGCACGACCAACGACACCATCCAGAGCGGCAAGATCGAGTTGCTGTGCCACCAGCTCACGGTGCTGAACCCGTCCGTGACCCCGCCCTTCCAGATCGACGACGAGAACCTCAGCGAGACCACGCGCCTCACGCACCGCGTGCTGGACCTGCGCCGGCCCTACATGCAGAAGAACCTGATCCTGCGTTACCGCGTGGCGATGGAGGTGCGCAAGTTCCTGGACTCCAACGGCTTCATCGACATCGAGACGCCGATGCTGGGCAAGTCCACGCCCGAAGGCGCGCGCGACTACCTGGTGCCGAGCCGCGTGCACGACGGCCATTTCTTTGCCTTGCCGCAGTCGCCCCAGTTGTTCAAGCAACTGCTGATGGTGGCCGGCTACGACCGCTACTACCAGATCACCAAGTGCTTCCGCGACGAGGACTTGCGCGCCGACCGCCAGCCCGAGTTCACGCAGATCGATATCGAGACCTCGTTCCTGACGGAGGAGGACATTCGGGCCATGTTCCAGGACATGATCGTGACGGTGTTCAAGAACACGCTGGGCGTTGACCTGGGTGAGTTCCCGGTCATGACCTACCAGGAAGCCGCGCGGCGCTTCGGCTCCGACAAGCCTGACCTGCGGGTCAAGCTGGAGTTCACCGAGCTGACCGACGTGATGGGCGATGTGGACTTCAAGGTGTTCTCGGCGGCAGCGAACGCCAAGGGCGGCCGTGTCGTGGCCCTGCGCGTGCCCGGTGGCGCCAGGGAAGGCAGCGGCCTGTCGCGCGGCGAGATCGACGGCTACACCGAGTTCGTGAAGATCTATGGCGCCAAGGGCCTGGCCTACATCAAGGTCAATGAGCTGGCCAAGGGCCGCGACGGCCTGCAGTCGCCCATCGTGAAGAACATCCACGACAAGGCCTTGCAGGAAGTGCTGGCGCGCACCGGCGCACAGGACGGCGACCTGCTGTTCTTCGGCGCCGACAAGGAGAAGATCGTCAACGACGCGATTGGCGCGCTGCGCATCAAGATCGGCCACAGCGAGTTCGGCAAGAAGACCGGCCTGTTCGAGAGCCGCTGGGCACCGCTGTGGGTGGTGGACTTCCCGATGTTCGAGTTCGACGAAGAAGCCCAGCGCTACACCGCAGTGCACCACCCCTTCACGGCGCCCAAGGACGGCCACGAGGACTGGATGGTGACCGCGCCCGAGAAGTGCATCTCCAAGGGCTATGACATGGTGCTGAACGGCTGGGAGATGGGTGGCGGCTCGGTCCGTATCCACCGTGCCGACGTGCAGCAGAAGGTCTTCGACGCGCTGAAGATCAGTGCCGAGGAAGCCCAGCAGAAGTTCGGCTTCCTGCTGGACGCATTGCAGTACGGCGCCCCGCCGCATGGCGGCCTGGCCTTCGGCCTGGACCGCATCGTCACGCTGATGACCGGCGCGGAGTCGATCCGCGACGTGATCGCCTTCCCCAAGACCCAGCGCGCCCAGGATCTGCTGACGCAGGCCCCGGCACCGGTGGACGAGAAGCAGCTGCGCGAGCTGCACATCCGGCTGCGCAACCCGCTGGGCACGACGACCGCCTGACACGGCCGCCGGGCAGGGTCAGCGCGGCTGGCCTTGCCCTTGCTGGCGTTGCAGCAATGGGCCGATGAAGTTGGCCGGAATGGCGTAGGTGATGCCCGAAGGCTGGGTCAGTGCCGTCTCGCGGCTGCCGCGCACGAACACCATGTTGATGACGCCGATGACGGCTCCGGTCTGCGGGTCGAACACCGGCCCGCCGCTGTTGCCCGGGTAGGCCGTGCCGTCCAGCTGGAAGATGT
This sequence comes from Pseudorhodoferax sp. Leaf267, assembly GCF_001422405.1. Lineage (GTDB taxonomy): Bacteria > Pseudomonadota > Gammaproteobacteria > Burkholderiales > Burkholderiaceae_C > Pseudorhodoferax. The sequence goes on along the minus strand of NZ_LMMV01000012.1, from coordinate 473,802 downwards.
TGAACGCGCCCTCGCGCACGCTGCGGATCGAGCGCGCGCTGAGCCGCTGGTCGTTGGCCGCCGGCAGCACGATGGGCGTAATCGACGACACCATGCCCCGATGCGTGACCGGCGAGAAACCGAGTGCGCCACCGATCGGGAAGCCCGTGAACGCGATGGTCTGCCCCTCCTTGACCGCGTCGGAGTCCCCCAATGCCAGCGCGGGCGCCGGTGCACCGTCGAAACGCAGCACTGCCAGGTCACGCGGCCGGTCGATCTCCAGCACCGTGACGGCGCGCATCTGTAAGTCGCTGCCGCGGCGGACCTGCACGACGAGGTCGGACCCATCGGACGCCTCGCCGGGCTGCGGCAGCACATGGGCGTTCGTGATCGCGAGATTGCCGTCGCCGATGACAAAGCCGGTGCCGCGCAACGCGAAGCGGGGGCTGTTCGTCGCCTTGTAGGTGCCGACGATCAGGATCGACGGCTTGGTCTTCTCGATCAGCTCGATGAACTGCGCCCGGGCCTCAGACGCCAACAGCCCCAGCGCGCAGCACGCCAGGGCGAGCCGTTGCCGCATGCGAGACGACATCAGAGCGTGGCGCGCAGCTTTTCGACCTCGGCCTGGCCGGCATACTTGTCGCCCAGCTTCGCGATCTCATCGAGCTGTTTGCGGGCGTTGTCCTTCTCGCCTGCCTTGGCGTAGATCTTGGCCAGGTTGAGCTTGAACAGCGGATTGGCCTGCAGGCCCACCACGCGGCCCTGCAGTTCGATGGCTTTCTTGTATTCCTTCTGCTCAGCCAGCAACATGGCCATGGTGTCCATGAACGCGGCCTGGTTCGGCGCGAGTTGGTTCGCCTTCTCGGCATACGCAATCGCACCGTCTTTCTTGAGCTCAGACGTGACCCAGGCCAGGTTGTTGTAGGCCACAGCATTGTTCGGCTGCACCTTCACCACGTGCAGATATTGCTTCTCGGCCTCCGCGAACTTCTTGTCGTTCAGCGCCTGGTCCGCCAGATACATCGGGACCGCGACATCCTTGGGCTGGGTCTGCAGCCAGTTGCCGATCACCCGGTCGGCCTCGGCATTTTTGCCTGCTTGGCGCAGCGCCACGTGCGAGCGGATCAGCAGGTCGGGCGACGCGACGGTCTTGAGCCCGGCCTGGAACGCAGCCACAGCGCCGTCCAGGTCCTTCTTGTCCATGCGGGCGTCGCCTTCCAGCAGGAAACCGATGGGCTCCTTGGGGCGCTGCTTCTGGACGGTGCGCGCCAGGGCCACGGCGTCATTGAGCCTGTCCTGCTGCAAACGGATGCCGATCAGACGGCGTTGCGCGTCGACCAGGTCAGATTGCAGGTCCAGTGCCTTGCGCAGGCTTTGCTCGGCCGCCGTCGCGTTCTTGGCCACCAGTTGCGCATCGGCCAGCCGCAGCAGCGGGGCCCAGGCCTGCGGTTGCAGCGAGGCCGACTTGGCCAGCGTGGTCAGCCCCTGGTTGGTGTCTCCTGCTGCCATCTGCGCACGGCCTGCCGCGTCCAGCATCTGCGCATTGTTGCCGAGCACGGCCACACCGGCCTGGCCGACGGACGCCGCCTGCGTGGCGTCCTGCTGGCGCAACAGGTAATCCACCAGCATCACGCGCGGCGCCACCTCGTTCGGGTCGACCGCGATCGCGCGCGACAGCAGGTCCACGACTTCCTTCTTGTGGTCGCCCGCCTCCCGCACGCGCAGTTCTGCCAGTGCGATCATCGCCCGGGCGTTCTTCGGCTCGCGCGACAGCAGATCCTCGAAACGCTTGCGCGCATCGTCGGGCTTGTTCATGGCGACGTCGACGCCGGCCAGGCTCGCAATCGTCGGGAAGTAATTGGGGTTCGTGGCCAGCGAAGCCTCGAAGCTCTTGCGCGCTCCTTCCAGGTCGTTGCGCGCGAAGTACACCCGCCCACGCAACTGCCCCGCGATGGGCGTGTTCGGTGTTTTCTTCTCCAGCGAGTCGATGGCCTTGAGCGCCTTGTCGAGGTCGTTCCTGCGCATGTACGTGCTGATCAACGCCAGGTCGGCCGAGGTGCCCTTGTCGGAGGCCGCAATGTCCTGCAGCTGTGCCAGGCCGGAGTCGAACTGGCCGCTGGCCATCTGCGTCACAGCCAGCACGGTCCGCTTGCGCTGGTCGTCGGGATCGAGCTTGGCAGCCCGGGCGAAGTACTCCTCGGCCTTCTTCGCGTCGCCGTTCACCAGATGGATTTCGCCGGCCAGCGACAGCAGATTGGTGTCGGTGGTCTTGTCGTTGACCACACTGGCCAGGACCGTCTGCGCCTTGGCCGGTTGCCCGGACCGCAGGTACGTCATGGCGAGCCAGCGTCGTGCCAGGCCCAGCGTGGGCGCTGCCTGCACCGCCTTGCTCAGGTGTTCCTCGGCCGTCACCAGCGAATTGAGCGCCAGCTCGATACCGCCAGCCATTTCCAGGCTGCGCGGATTGTTCGGCGTGACCTTGAGCAGCTGCTGCGCCAGCTCGCGGGCCTTGGGGTAGTCCTTCTTAGCGAAGGCGATCTGCGTCTCCAGGTAGCGGGTCTCCGGGTGGTTGGGCGCGACCTTCTTCAGCGCCTCCATCTCCTTGTCGGCCTCCTCCTGCTTGCCCTGGCGCATCAACAGGTTGAGCGCGCCGATATGGCCCTGGATGAAATCCGGCCGCACCTCGGACGCCTTGCGGTACGCCACCAGCGCCTCGTCGGGCGCGTTCTTCACGGACTGCAGCAGGTCGCCGCGCAGCTTCCAGGCCTCTGCGTTCTTGGGGTCGCGCGCGATCAGCGCGTCCAGCTGCGCCGTCCCGCTGTCGATGTCACCCTGCACGAGCTTCTGGCGTAGCTGGATCAGCGTGGCGGCCGAGTTGTTCGGATCGGCCTCCAACGCCGTCTTCAGCGCGGCCTGGGACGCCGCCTGGTTGTTTTCGACGGCATACGCGCTGGCCAAAGCGGTTTGCAGTTCCGCCACCGCGGCGGGCGCGGACAGCTTGGTGTTGCCGAATTCCTCGATCAGCTTCTTGAACCTGCCCTGCAGCAGTTGCGTCTGCGCCAGCTTTGGCACCACCTGGTCGTCAGGATGCTTCAGGTCGCGCGCCTTGCGCAACTCGATCTCCGCTGCGGCCACGTCGCCGGAACTCAGCAATGCCGAGCCGAGCAGGAAGCGTGCCTCAGGGGAATCAGGCTGCTTCTGCAGCGCGTTCTTGACCTGGATGACCGCAGCCTTGTGGTCGTTCTTGGCCATGTACTCGCGGGCCGATGCCAGCAGCGTCTGCGGGTCGTCGCCGCCGCAAGCCACGAGCAACAGGGCGGTCGCGAGAGCGGCCGTCGTGGCGGCAAAAGGGATGTTCTTAAGTGACATGGTGGCGGTTCCCATCGAGGGTCTTGAACGTTATTTACTTGAGCCCGAGGCGGTGCATCAGGTCGTACAGCGTCGGGCGGCTGACACCGAGCAACTCGGCAGCGCGCACGATGTTGCCGTTGACGCGGCCCAGCGCCGCAATGATGGCGATGCGCTCGGCCTTGTCGCGCACGGTGCGCAAATCCAGCGACGGATCCAGCGCCTCGTCGTCCTCGACCGGGGGCAGACCGATGTCGTCGCGCACGATCTGGTTGCCGTCGGCCATGATCACGGCGCGCTTGATGCAGTTTTCCAGCTCGCGGATGTTGCCGGGCCACGGATGGGCTTCGATCGCGCGCACGGCGTCCTCGCCCAGGCTGATGGAACCACGGTTCTGTTCCTGCGCGAAGCGCCGCACGAAAGCATGCGCCAGTAGGGCCGCGTCGCCGATGCGGGCGCGCAGTGGCGGGATGTTGACGACGATCTCGGCAAGCCGGTAGTACAGATCTTCGCGGAAGCGGCCTTCCTTGCTCAGGGCCTTGAGGTCCTGGTGCGTGGCACACACGATGCGCACGTCCACGGGGATTTCCTGGCGGCCGCCGACGCGCTCGATCGTGCGCTCCTGGAGGAAGCGCAGCAGCTTGGCCTGCAGCGGGAACGGCAAGTCGCCGATCTCGTCCAGCATCAGGGTGCCGCCATTGGCCGTCTCGATCTTGCCCAGCGTCGTCTTGGCTGCGCCCGTGAAGGCACCCTTCTCGTACCCGAACAGCTCGCTTTCGAGCAGGTTCTCCGGAATGGCAGCGCAGTTGATGGCCACGAACTTGCCGTTGCGCCGTGGCGAGGCCTGGTGCACGCCGCGCGCCAGCACCTCCTTGCCGGTGCCGCTCTCGCCCAGCAGCATGACGGTGGCGGTGCTGGAAGCCACCTTCTCGATGGTCCGGCAGATGCGCAGCACCTCAGGATCGCGTGTGATCAAGCCGGCGAGCGCGTTCGGTTGCTGCATGGACTGCAGGCGCCGGTTCTCCTTCTGGAGTTCGAACAGCCGAAAAGCGCGGTCCACCGTCAGGTTCAGCAGGTCGGGCTCGAACGGCTTGGCGAAAAAGTCGTAAGCCCCGAGTGCCACTGCACGCAGCGCATTGGCCTGGTCGTTCTGCCCGGTGAGCACGATGACCTTGGTGTCCGGCTCCACGGCCAGGATCTGCTCGAGCAGCTTGAACCCTTCGGACACGGAGTCGGCGTCCGGTGGCAGGCCAAGGTCCATGGTCACCACGGCGGGCATGTGGCGGCGCATTTGCACGAGCGCGCTCTCGCGGTCCAGGGCCGTCACCGATTCGAACCGGTCCAGCGACCACTTGATCTGCTTTTGCAGCGCAGGATCGTCTTCGACGATCAACAAGGCGCGCATCTTTTCTGTGCTCATCAGTTCTCCACGGCGTGCAGGTCGGACGTCTTGTGAACACCAAACGGGGGCAACAGGATCTTGATCACCGTTCCCTTGCCAAGTTCGCTGTCCACCACAATTTTCCCACCCAGTTCCTGTACATATTGAAAGCTCTCGTAGGCTCCGATGCCCATGCCCGCCTGCTTGGTGGTCTGGAAGGGCTTGAACAAACGGTCTCGCACGAAATCCTTGGACATTCCGCGCCCTGTGTCACCCACCTCGACCAATGCCATCCCGGCGGAGCGACCCAACGTGAGCCAGACGCGGCCGGGTGCGTCCGTCGCGTCGAACGCGTTCTGGACCATGTGACCAATGATGCGCTCCAGCCGTTCCTCGTGCCCCCGGGCCACGACATGTTCCGTCAGTTGGAGTTGCAGGTGCCGATCGCGGCCTTCAGCCACGCGGGCGATGCGCTGGGCGATCGCCGCCAGGTCCACGCCATGCACGGTTCCCGTTGGCGTCGCGCCTTCGCGCAATTGGAGCATCAGCTGTCGCATTCTGTCCAAGGAATTCTCCACGGTCATGAGCATGTCCTGCTGGAACTCCGGATTGCCGTGCAGGCGCTTGGCGTTCTTCATCATCAGCGACAGCTGGGTCACGATGTTCTTGAGGTCATGCACGACGAAGGCCGACATTTTGTTGAACGCGTCGAACTTGCGCACCTCCAGCAAGGCTTCCGTCGCCTGCATCTGGGCCAGGAAGCTGGCGGCCTGGCGCCCGGCGGTCTTGAGCAGGTCGTTGACCTCCCAGTTCACGTCGACCTCGGCCCGCGCGCTCGCAAGCACCACGAAACCCGTCAAGCCGTCACCAACGGTCAGCGGCACCACCAGCCAGGCCTGGCGAACCTCGTGCAACCAGGCAGGCAGGACGAGATCGCCGTAGCGCTGGGGGAACGACCGGTACTCCTCCAGGTTAATGACCCATCCGCTGTCCGACAGGAAGCGGCAGAACGCAGAGTCGGCGGCCTCCTTGTCTTCGGTCGACGGCATGTTCCAGGTGGCAGCGCAACGCAGGTCTGACTCACCCGGCTCGCGGACCCACAGGCACCCGGCCGGGCTTTCCAGCATATCCGCCAGGCCGCGGATCACGCGCTGCCCCATGCCCTGCGTCGACTGTCGATCCGACAGGGTCTGGGTGAAGCGCAGCCATTCTTCGCGGTAGTCGTAGCGGTAGCGAAAGAAGTGCTTGCCTACCATGACGCGAAGCCGTGAACGCATCACGCCCGACATCGCAAGGATCATCAGCCCGACGGAGGCCAGGAACACCAGGCCCACCTGCAGCGCGCGGCCCCAGTCACCCCCAAAGTAGCGTACGTAATAGCCGACCGCCGAAATGAAGATCAGGTAGATGCCGGCCAGCAGCAAGGTTGCCGAATGAAAAGCGGCCGTGCGCGACACGCGAACCTTGGTGATCCAATCGCCGCGTCCCGTCACCGACCACCACAGCAGCGGCACGAGCAAGGCGTGCGCCAGGCCGCGCACGCTCATGGCATCCAGGTCCAGGCGGCTGAACAGCACTGCCTGCGAGAACAGATAGAGGTCGAACAGAAAGCTGCCGGCCAGCCCCAGGCACAGAGGCTTGATGCTCCAACGTGCGTCCTCCGCAACGTTGCGGTAGACCTGCTCCAACAGGAACAGCGCGAGCACCGGCATGGCCATGGCGCCCAGCAACACCCAGGGGCCCGTGGCTTCGGCCCAGCGCGGATCGAAGAAGTTGAGCAACTGCGCCACCAGGCTGCCGCCGACCAGCCCGACCGCAACCCAGCCCGTCGAGCCCAGGCGGCGCAGCAGCGGTTGGCCCGTGCGAGGCCGCCACAGCAACAGCAGCACGCCGATCCAGCAGGCATAACGCAGCCAGTCCGCAAGACTCGCGGCCAATTGCAGGACCGAAGTACTGGGGTTGAACAAGCCAGCCAGACCCAGCCAGGCCCAGGCCGCAGAACTCACCACGGCGCCCAGCATCAGGGGGGAAGAGCCCTCGTCCGCAACCCACAGGGCACGCCGACGTACCAGAACCACGGCGAACAGGACGAATGCCAGTCCTGCGAGGGCGTAGCCCCAGACGGTCAGCAGGAAGTTGGGATGTTCCAAGGCCAGCTCACCGCAAGCGGACCTTCATCTTCATCGCCGCAGCGCGGCTCACCGCGCACCCTTGGCCATCAGCACCACACTGACAGTCTCGAACAGAATCACGAGATCCAGGAACAGGGAGTGGTTTTTGACGTAGTACAGGTCGTACTGCAGTTTCTCCGCCGAGTCTTCCAGCGTCGCGCCATAGTGGTAGCGGACCTGCGCCCAACCCGTCACGCCAGGCTTCACGCTTTGGCGAACGGCGTAATACGGGATCTCGCGGGTCAGCTGGTCGACGAAGAAAGGGCGCTCGGGCCGGGGGCCGACGAGGCTCATGTCCCCGTTGAGCACGGAAAACAACTGCGGCAGCTCGTCGATGCGGACCTTGCGGATGAAACGTCCGACGCGTGTCACACGGTCGTCCTTGGCGGCTGCGAACTGCGGCCCGTTCTTTTCAGCATCGGTCCGCATGCTGCGGAACTTCACGACATTGAACAGCCGCCCGTTGAAGCCGACACGCTCCTGCCGGTAGAAGACCGGCCCCTTGCTTTCCATCTTGATCAACGCGGCCGTGATCAACATGACCGGCGACGAAATGACGATGAGGATCAGCGCGCAGATGATGTCGAAGATGCGTTTGACGATGGTGCGCAAGCCGCCCTGGCTGAAGCCATCGCCGAACACCAGCCAGCCGGCCGACACGGAATCCAGCCGGATCTGGCCCTTCGTTTTCTCGAAATGGGTGGCGATGTCCACGACCCGCACGCCGTGCAGTTTGCAGTCCAGCAACTCGCGCAAGGGCATGCTGCCGCCACGCCGCTCGACCAGCGCCACGACGATTTCGTCGACCTCCAGCTCGAGCGCCGTATCCGTCAGCGACTTGTTCTTGGACAGGATGCCCCAGGCCGAGACCTCCGCTTCCGCCTCGTTGGGGCTGGCGTAGTAGCCCACCACGTCGACGTGCGGGTCGTCCTTCTTGAGCGTGCGCCCCACCAATGCAGCACGGGGGCCCGTGCCGAACACGAGCACCCGGTGGCGCATCATGGACTGCGGAGTCGAGTGCGCGACATAGATGCGGTGCAACACCGCCAGCACCAGGCCCACCATGGCCGCAAGCGCCAGCGACTGGCGCCCATCGATGCCCAAGGGGAGCAGCCCGAACACCGCGTAGGTGACAGGCACTGCCATCACGATGGCCAGCACCGCACGGGCGCGCGACTGGTTCAGCGAGCGGTTGTGCACCCGCTGGTAGAAACCCATGCTGGTGTTGATGACCAGCATGCCTGAGGCAAGCAACGCGGCATAGCCCAGAACCGGGACGATGGACGTGAGCTCGGCACGGCGCCATGCCAGTTCGGCCATGACGGCCGCCACCACGATTGAAAAGTCTAGAAATATCTGCAACAGCGTCCGTCTGTGCAGATAGTGGTTGAAGATCTTGATCATGCGAGCGCGTTGAAGGCAAGGCCTCCGTCAGCCGGAATTGTGCCCAAGCGACCACGCAGCGTTGCTGCTGCCAGCCCCAAGACGTCTCGCGTTTCCCTCTTCACTCCTCGAAGTCGACTCATCCGAAATTCCCGGTGATAGCGTTCCCTGGGCGACTGTACGACGCGACGACCCTGGTACATCGCGCGCGCCCACTCCAGGAATCCTTATTTGTTCAAATTCTGGACGAAATAAAACATATTTCACTAAAAAATTCGAGCAATTCTGGGTTTCGCAGACGCGCGGACTTGGCGCGCCTGCAAGCACCGTCTGCCCGAGCCCACGACGCAGGCCCGAGCAGAACGCGACGACTCAGCGCACGGTCTTGTTGACGCGCTTTTTGGCGTCGCGCGGCACGAACACCTTGCCGCCACCGGCGGGGCGACCAGCGCCCGGGCCGGCCACGGCGCCCGCGCGCATCGGCGGACGACGGCCTTCCGCAGGCGCAGGACGTGCCTGGCTGCCGAAACCGCCGCGTTCATTGCCCTGCCAGGCGCCAAACCCACCGCGTTCGCCGCGGTCACCACCGCCCGAACCGCCGAATCCACGGTCACGGTCGCCGCCGTGCGGCGCGCCGAAACCCCGGCCACGGGCAGCGCCGAAGCCGCCGCCACCCGCACGTTCGCGCGGACCGCCACGGCCAAAGGCCGGCTTGCGGAACTCGGGCACGCGACCGCGCGGCTCCATGCCGGCGATCACCTCGGCCTTGAAAGGCTGTTGGCTGTACTGCTCGATGTCCATGATCTTGCGGCTGTCGCGGAACTCGGCGAAGGTCACGGCCAGGCCGTCGCGGCCAGCACGGCCAGTGCGGCCGATGCGGTGCGTGTAATCCTCCGCCTTCATCGGCAAGCCGAAGTTGAAGACGTGGCTGATGCTGGGCACGTCGATGCCGCGCGCGGCGACGTCGGTGGCGACCAGAATCTGCACGTGGCCCTGGCGCAGCGCCATCAGGCGGCGGTTGCGCAGACCCTGGCTCAGTGCGCCATGCAGCGCGACGGCATCGAAGCCGGCTTGCTGCAGGTCGTTGGCCAGACCGTCGCACTCGATCTGGGTGCTCGCGAACACGATCGCCTGCTGGATCGTGGTGTCACGCAGCCAGTGGTCGAGCAGCGCGCGCTTGTGCTGGGCGTTGTCGGCCCAGAACAGCACCTGCTTGATGTTCTGGTGCTTTTCCTGCGGCGAATCGATCTGCACCCGCTGCGGCTCGCGCATCACGCGACGGGCCAGTTGCTGGATGCGCGGCGCGAAGGTCGCGCTGAACATCATGGTCTGCTGGCGCTCGATGGTCAGCTGGTTGACTTCGGCCAGATCATCGGAGAAGCCGAGGTCCAGCATGCGGTCGGCTTCGTCGACGACCAGGAATTTCACTTGGTCCAGCTTGAGTTGCATGGAGCGTTGCAGGTCCAGCAGACGGCCGGGCGTGGCCACGACCAGGTCGGCGTTTTGCAGCTTGGCCAGTTGCAACTGATAAGGCATGCCGCCCACCACACTGGCGATGCGCAGGCCACGGCAATGCTTGACGAGCTCGATGGCATCGTGCGCCACCTGCTGGGCCAGTTCACGCGTGGGGCACAGCACCAGCGCGCCGGGCGTCGCTGCCTTGAAATGGCGCGCGTTGGTCGGGTCCTTGCGCTTCGGACGCTTGGGTGGCTCTTCACCGCGGGCGATAGCCTCGGCAACCAGGCGGTCGCGCTCGGCGCGCTCCTGGGCTTCGGCTTCCTCCTGTCGGCGGATCAGGGTGTGCAACACCGGCAGCAGGAAGGCTGCTGTCTTGCCGCTGCCGGTCTGGCTGGAGACCATCAGGTCGTTGAACTGCGAGCGCTGGCTGCCGTCGGCATTGGCGCCCATGGCCAGCGGCACGACCTGCTGCTGCACGGTCGTCGGCTCGGTGTAGCCCATGTCGGCCACGGCGCGCACGAGCGCGTCGGCCAGGCCCAGCGCTGCGAATGCGGCTCCGGCGGGCGCGGCTGGCGTCATGGCTTCGTCGAAGCTCGTAGTTTCCTGGGGAGCAAGCATGGGCGCGTCGGCCCGGTCTTCAAAAGAGTCGGTCATCGGTTCTCTCACACGAAGGCTGGCGCGAAGCGCCAAACGCCTTTCGTAATCGGTGGAACAAACATCCACCTTCAAACGAAACCGGCAATCTGATTGCCGGAGGGCCCTACTCGCGGGGCCCAAAGTGTGAGGGGAGATGCACAAACTTGGCTGCACGTCCAGGTGCGCCAAGCCCGCGATTATGGCATGCCTGCGCCATTCATGCTGCACCGCAGCGTGCAATGGTGCTCAATCGAGCCGCAGAAAGTGCTTCCGGTAGTGCGCCAGTTCGTCGATGGACTCGTGCACGTCGGCCAGGGCCGTGTGCTTTTGCTGCTTCTTGAACGCGGCATAGACCTCGGGCCGCCAGCGCTTGGCCAGCTCCTTGAGCGTGCTGACGTCCAGGCTGCGGTAGTGGAAAAAGGCTTCCAGCTTGGGCATGTACTTGACCAGGAAACGCCGGTCCTGTCCGATGGTGTTGCCGCACATGGGCGCCGTGTTCTTGGGCACGTAGCGCGCCAGGAACTCCAGGATCGCGGTCTCGGCCTCGGCCTCGGTCGTCGTCGACGCGCGCACCTTGTCGATCAGGCCGCTGCGGCCATGCGTGCCCTTGTTCCAGGCGTCCATCTTGTCGAGTTGGATGTCGGACTGGTGGATCACCAGCACCGGGCCTTCAACGCGGGGCTCCAGATTCGGGCCGGTGACCACGACGGCGATCTCGATCAGGCGCTCGACCTCCGGGTCCAGCCCGGTCATTTCGCAGTCCAGCCACACAAGATTCTTGTCGGATTTGCCCAGTACGACGGGCTCGGGGGTGTTCACAGCGTCCATGTCGGCGATTGTCACCGATGGCCTACACTGCCCGGCCATGCCTTCTGCCCTGCCCGCCGCGGACCTCTTTACCGCGCTGTTCGCCCTGGTCTTGGTCCTGGGCCTGGTCGTCAAATTCTGGCTGGCCAGCCGCCAGATCCGCCACGTGGCCCGGCACCGCCAGTCGGTGCCCGAAGTCTTTGCCGCCACCATTCCCTTGGCTGCCCATCAGAAGGCGGCGGACTACACGATCGCCAAGACGCGCTTCGGCCTGCTCGAGTCGGCCTTTGGCGCCGCTGTCCTGCTGGGCTGGACGCTGCTGGGTGGCCTGGACACACTGAACCACGCCTTGCTGGCGTGGCTCGGCGCGGGCATGTGGCAGCAGCTGGCGTTGCTGGCCGCCTTCGCACTGGTCGGCGGTCTGCTGGACTTGCCGATGACGCTCTACCAGACCTTCGTGATCGAGCAGCGCTTCGGTTTCAACAAGATGACCTGGCGCCTGTGGCTGGGCGACCTGCTGAAGTCCAGCCTGGTCGGCGCATTGATCGGCCTGCCGATCGCCGCGCTGATGCTCTGGCTGATGGGCTCGGCCGGGCGACTTTGGTGGCTGTGGGCCTGGGCCGCCTGGATGGGCTTCAACCTGCTGCTGCTCATGGTCTACCCGACCTTCATCGCGCCGCTGTTCAACAAGTTCCAGCCGCTCGACGACGAGACGTTGAAGGCCCGCGTCACAGCTCTAATGCAGCGCTGCGGCTTTGCCGCCAAGGGCTTGTTCGTGATGGACGGCAGCCGGCGCAGCGCCCATGCGAACGCCTACTTCACCGGCTTCGGTGCGGCCAAGCGCGTGGTGTTCTACGACACCTTGCTGGCCCGTTTGTCGCCACCGCAGGTCGACGCCGTGCTGGCCCATGAACTAGGGCATTTCAAGCACAAGCATGTGCTGCAGCGCATCGTCACCATGTTCGCGCTGAGCCTGGCCGGCTTCGCACTTCTGGGCTGGCTGTCGGGGCAGGCCTGGTTCTACACCGGCCTCGGCGTGGGGCCCAACCTGGCCGTGCTGCCCGACGGTCGCCCCACGCCGAACGACGCATTGGCGCTGCTGCTGTTCATGGTGGTGGTCCCGGTGTTCGGCTTCTTCGTCTCGCCGCTGTCGGCCCAGCTCTCGCGCAAGCACGAGTTCCAGGCCGACGCCTTCGCCGTCGCGCAGACCAGCGGCACCGACCTGTCGGCCGCGCTGCTCAAGCTCTATGAAGACAACGCCTCCACGCTGACGCCCGACCCGGTGTTCGTGCAGTTCTATTACTCGCATCCGCCGGCCTCCGAGCGACTGGCGCGCATGCAGCAGGCTGCCGCCTGAACCAACCGCGCAGGAGATTCCTATGCCCAGCATGCTCAAGACCAGGGACTGGTCCACCGCCACGCGCAGCGCCTTGCGCGCCACCGAGATCGTGACCCGGCTCGCGCAACTGGAGGGCTGGACCCTGCGCGGCGATGGGGACAAGGTGGCCATCGAGAAGACCTACCGCTTCGCCAACTATTTCGAGACGATGGCCTTCGTGAACGCCGTGGCCTTCGTCGCGCACGGACAGGACCACCACCCCGAGCTGCTGGTGAAGTACGACCACTGCGTCGTGGCGCTGAACACGCACGACGTGCACGGCATCTCCGAGACCGACTTCGACTGTGCGGCGCGCTTCGATGCCTTGCTGGTCTAACCCATGAGCGCGGCGATCGCGCTGCAGTCGGGCCTGGTCGTCGCAGCCCATGGCCGGCATTGCCTGGTCGAGTCCGAGGACGGCAGCCGCCGCATCTGCCATCCACGCGGCAAGAAGAGCCAGGCCGTCGTTGGCGACCGCGTGCGCTGGCTCGCCGGCGCGCCCGGCCAGAGCGACGAGGGCACGATCGAGGCCGTGCAGCCGCGCCGCAACCTGCTGCACCGGCAGGACGAAATCCGCACCAAATCGTTCGCCGCCAACCTCGACCAGGTGCTGGTACTGGTCGCGGCCGAGCCCGAGATGTCCGAAAGCCAGCTCGCGCGCGTGCTGATCGCGGCCGAGTCCGAGCACATCGCGCCGCTGATCGTGCTGAACAAGAGCGACCTGGCCGAGCCGTATGCGCGCGCCTGGGCCCGCCTGGCGCCCTACCGCGCCATGGGCTACCCGGTCGTGGGCGCCAACCTGCGCGTCGACCGCGCTGCCGGGCTGGCACCGGCGCTGCAGGGCAAGGCCACCCTGGTCATGGGCCCGTCCGGCGCTGGCAAGAGCACGCTGGTCAACAGCCTGGTGCCAGCCGCCGCGGCGCTGACGCAGGAGATCTCGTACGCGCTGAAATCCGGCAAGCACACGACGACGAGCACGACCTGGTACTGGGTCGACACGGCCCGAGAGACCGCCCTGATCGACTCGCCGGGCTTTCAGGAATTCGGCCTGCACCAGATCGAGCCGCGCCAGCTGGCCGGCCTGATGCCCGACATCGCCACCCACGCGGACCAGTGCCGCTTCTACAACTGCACGCATCTGCACGAGCCCGGCTGCGCCGTGCTGGCAGCGGTCGGCGAGCATGCATCCATCGCACCGCGGCGCCACGCCATCTACCGCGAGCTGTTCGACGAATTGAGCCAGCCGCCGCGGTACTGAAGCGCGCCCATGCCAGCCCCCCTCCTGCCGCCCAGTCGCGAAGCCATCGCGCTGCTCCCGCTGTTCGCGGGCCTGCAGGCGCCGCAGATCGAACTGGTGGCGACCGCCGCCGACGCCACGCGCGTCCTGCCCTTGCTCGCATCCGAGCGCTGGCTGGGCTTCGATACCGAGTCCAAGCCCACGTTCGTGAAAAATGAAGTCTCCACCGGCCCGCACACGCTGCAACTGGCCACGCTGGAGCGGGCCTGGGTGTTCCAGCTGCACGACGCGCAATGCCGCGCCGTGGCCGCGCAGCTGCTGGCCCAGGCGGACGTGACCAAGGTGGGCTTCGGCCTGGATGGCGACCGCACGCAGATCCGCGCCAAGCTGGGCATCGAGCCGCAGTCGGTGCTGGACCTGGGCATCGTGTTCCGCCAGCGCGGCTATCGCCAGAGTGTGGGCGTGAAGACTGCCGTGGCCATCGTGTTCGGCCAGCGCTTCACCAAGTCGCACAAGCAGAGCACCTCCAACTGGGCCAACCGCATGCTCAGCGAGGGCCAGCTGCGCTACGCCGCCAACGACGCGTGGGCGGCGATCCGCGTGGCACAGGCGCTGGGCCTGGTCAGCGGCGCACGCTAGAACGCCTCCCAGTCGCCCTCTTCCGCCTTGGGACGCATGGCGCCTGCCGTGGTGGTCACACCGGCGGTGGCCAGCGCTGCACCAGCCAGCTGGCGTGCCGGCGCCAACGCCGCACGCACCACGCGCTTGGGCGGCGGCGACACGGGAGGCTTCTTCGCCGCGGGCGCAGGCTTGGGGGTGGGCGCCTGGCTCGTCGCGTGAGCGGCAGCAGGTGCAGCGGCCACGCCGGGCGACAGTCTGAACACGGCCACGGCCTGCACCATGTCCTGCGCCTGCTGGTTCAGGCTGCTGGCGGCCGCGGCCATCTGCTCTACCAGCGCGGCGTTCTGCTGCGTCATCTGGTCCATCTGCGTCACGGCCTCGCCGACCTGGTTGACCCCGGCGGATTGCTCGCGGCTGGCCGCACTGATCTCGGCCATGATGTCGTTCACGCGGCGGATCGCGTCCACCGTCTCCTGCATGGTGGCGCCAGCGCCGTCGGCGCGTTGCGTGCCTGCGCCCACGCGCCCCACGCTCTCGGTGATCAAGGCCTTGATCTCCTTGGCCGCGGCGGCGCTGCGCTGCGCCAGGTTGCGCACCTCGCTGGCCACGACGGCAAAGCCCCGGCCTTGCTCGCCGGCGCGAGCCGCCTCCACGGCCGCGTTCAACGCCAGGATGTTGGTCTGGAACGCGATGCCGTCGATCACGCCGATGATGTCCACGATCTTGCCGCTGCTGGCATGGATCTCGCGCATGGTGGCCACCACATCGGTGACGGCCGCACCGCCCTGCTCGGCCACGCTGGCCGAGCGCATCGCGAGCTGGTTGGCCTGCTGCGCGTTGTCGGCGTTCTGGCGCACGGTGGCGTTGAGCTGTTCCATCGATGCGGCCGTCTCCTCCAACGCGCTGGCCTGCTGCTCGGTGCGTGCCGACAGGTCGTTGTTGCCGCTGGCGATCTGGGCGCTGGCGGTGGCCACGCCCTCGGCATTGCTGCGCACGCCGGCCACCACGGTGGCCAGGCTGCTGCGCATGTCGGCCAGCGCGCGTAGCACCTGCGCGATCTCGTCGCGACCCTGGACCGGTATCTCGATGGCCAGGTTGCCACCCGCGATCTCGCGCGCGGCGCCCAGGGCCTGCGCCATGGAACGCGACAGCCCGCGTGCGAGCATCCAGCCCATGCCGACGGCCAGCGCCACGCCCAGCGTGATGACGATGGCGAAGATCAGCAGCATTCTGGCCGCGCGCTGCGTGGCCGCCTCGTACTCTTCCTTGGCCACGCTGAGCTGCAGGTCCTCCAGGTCGTTCAATGTGGTGCGCAATGCGTTGCCCACTGTGCTGCTGGCCGCGAACAGGGTCTGCACCGTCGCGGCGTCCTGCGCACGCAGCGCGGCAATCAGTGGCTGCTGCACCTCGCGGTGGTAGCGCTCGCGCAAAGGCTCCAGCCGCTTGACGAGTTCGGCCTCGGTCGGCGTGAGGTAGCTGGCGATGTAGGCCTTCCAGAGGCTGTCTCCGGTACCTTGCTCGGCAGCCAGCGTATCGGCGGCGCGCTTGAAATTGTCGGCACCCGGTGACGCCAGCGCCGTGAGTACGGCGATGCGGTTGCTGTCGGTGCCACGCCCCAGGTCCGAGATCTGGCCCAGCGGGACCAGCCGGTCTTCGTAGGTGGTCCTCAGGGCCGTATTCGAGCGCTGCTGCGCCAGGATGCCGGTCAGTCCGATGCCGATCAGCAAGGTGGCCATGAAGCCGATGATCAGGTTAAGGCGCGTGACGATCTTGATGTTGTTCATGTCCGTCCCCGGTGGTTGCGCCCACGCCATCCCCGGGCACGAGCCGGATTCAGAATAGGCGCGTTGCTGCCAGCCTGGGCACCGCAGCCGCTTGCCGGTCGGGTTGGGCCTACAGGCGGTCGGCCCTATCGCCCCGTGTGGGTGCCCAGATCGTCGGGCGCACAGGCCGCGCAGGCCCCGGTTTTCAGACGATGGCGGCCAGAGCCTGCAGCAGGCGCTCGCACTGCGCCGGCGTGCCGATGCTGATGCGCAGGTACTGCGCGATGCGCAGCGGCTGCGCGAAATGCCGCACCAGCACCTTGTGCGCGCGCAGGCCGGTGGCCAGCGCGGCCGCGTCGTGCGCGGGGTGGCGCACGAACAGAAAGTTGGCCTGCGAGGGCAGCACCTCGAAGCCCAGGTCCTCCAATTGCAGGAGCAGGCCTTCGCGGGTGTGCATGACAGCCTGGCGCTGTTGCTCGAAGTACGCCTGGTCCTCGAACGCGGCGATGGCGCCGGCCTGGGCCAGTCGGTCCAAAGGATAGGCATTGAAGCTGTTTTTCACGCGCTCCAGCGCCTCGATCAGCGGACGCTGGCCGATGGCGAAACCCACGCGCAGCCCGGCCAGCGCGCGTGACTTGGACAGAGTCTGGACGACGAGCACGTTGGGGCAGCGATCGATGAGCGCGATGGCCGATGCCGCACCGAAATCCACATAGGCCTCGTCGACCAGCAGCACGCGCTGTGGATGCAGTCGGGCCAGCTGCTCGATGTCCGCCAGCGGCAGCGCGATGCCGGTCGGCGCGTTCGGGTTGGCGACGACCATGCCGGCCACGTCCTGCCCGGCCGTGGCCGCGAAGGCCGGCAGGTCCAGCCGCAGGCCGGCATCGACCGGCACGGTCTGCGCCGTGATGCCGTAGAGCCGGCACACAGAAGCGTAGAAGCTGTACGTGATGTCGGGCAGCAGCAGTGGTGCGCAGTGCCGGAAGAAGGCGTCGAACGCGAAGGCCAGCACCTCGTCCGACCCATTGCCGACGAACACCTGGTCGGTTGCCACCGCGTGGGTGCGCGCGATGGCGGCGCACAGCGCGTGCGATGCCGGGTCGGGGTACAGCTGCAGGCCGCTGCGCATCGCCGCATCGATGGCCGCCAGCACGCGTGGCGACGGCGGGTACGGGTTCTCGTTGGTGTTGAGCTTGACCAGGCCTTCGATGGCTGGCTGCTCGCCTGGCGTGTAGGGCGCCAGGCCCTGCACGTGCGGACTCGTGAAGCTCATCCGAGCAGCCGCGCCAGCGTCAGCAGCGCCAGCAGGCCCAGCCACATGACGACGGTCCGCCACACCAGGCCCACGACACTGCGCAAATGGCCCAGTTCGGGCTCGCGCCCCGGGGTGGCCAGGGAATCGAGCTGCTCCACATCGGCCTGGAAGGTCTGCACCGCGTTCGGCGCCGGCTTGGCCTTGAGCGCCTCGCCCCCCAGCCGCACATTCACCGCGCCCGAGGTCGCGGCCAGGATCACGCCATCGTTGTCGTTGGGGAACTGCTGCGCATGGTGGCGCCAACTGTCGATCGCGTCCTCAAAGCTGCCGACGATGGCAAAGCCCATGGCGGTGGCACGCGCCGGCAGCCAATCGATCACCGTCCAGGCCGCGCCCGCGGCCTGCTGCAGCGCGGTGCTGGCGGGCTGCTGCTGCATGCGGCTGCGATGGCGCCAGTAGCGGGCTGCAAACTCGCTCAAGCGGTAGAACACTGCACCGGCGGGGCCGAAGCCGAAGGCGGCCAGCACCGAGAACCAGGCGAGCACGCCAAACACGTGGCGGTGCGCGGCCAGCACCGAATATTCGATGACATGGCGCACGATCTCGCTGCGCGGCAGCTCGCTCGCATCGACGCGCTGCCACGACGCCAGGGACTCGCGCGCCTGCATTTCGTCGCCCGCGTCCAGCGCATTGCGGATCTCGGTGAAGTGGTGGCTGAACTGGCGAAAGCCGAGCGTCGCGTACAGGACGGCCACGCTCCACAGCACGGCCACCGGCCAGCCCATGGCCCAGACCAACAGCCAGTGCAGGCCCAGCGTCAGCAGCGAGGGCAGCAGCACGGCCAGGCCCCAGGTCACCCATCCGTGCGACGGCTTGCCGGCATCGAAGTTGGTGCTGGTCCAGCGCACCCACGAGCGCAGCCAGGTGTGGATCGCGTTGTCGCGTGCCAGTGGCCGAACCTGCTCCAGCAGCAGCGCGCTGAATATGGCGAAGAAGCTCATGGGGCGCCCATCATAGCGGCGCCCCCGCCGCGCTCAGGCGAGCAGGAAACGGTAGAAATTGCGCAGCATCCCGGCGGTTGCGCCCCACACGAAACGCTCGGCGGCGCCGTCTTGGAACGGCATGGAGAACCACTGGCGGCGCTGGCCTTCCCAGTCCAGCATGTGCCTGTGGTGGTGGGCCGGGTCCATCAGATAGGCCAGCGGCACCTCGAAGGCATCGGCCACTTCGTCCGGGTTGGGCGTCAACGTGAAGCCGGGCCGCACGAGTGCCACGACTGGCGTCACCACGAACGCCGTGCCCGTCACGTAGTTGGACAGGGCGCCGATGATCTCGACGAATGCGGGCGCCAGGCCGACCTCTTCCTCGGCCTCGCGCAGTGCAGCCGCTTCGGCGTCGGCGTCGGTGCTGTCGATGCGCCCGCCCGGGAACGCGATCTGGCCCGAGTGGTTGGCCAGCTGCAGCGAGCGCTCGGTCAGCAGAACGGTTGGCGTATCGCCTCGCTGCACGATGGGGATCAACACGGCGGCGCGCGCCGGCGCACGGTCGATGAAGCGCGGCTCCTGGCGCACTTCGGGCTCCCAGACCGGCGGCATGCGAAACCGTTGGCGCAGGGCCTGCGGCGTCAGACGGTCCGCCGGCACGGCCGGCAGATGTGCGTCCGTGCCGAGCGACGGCGCGTGGCGCGGGTCGAAGTTCGGGATCTTGGACAGAGGCGTCAGGGGAAGATCAGACACAGGCGCTCACGTCGGAAAAAGAAAAGCCGCCACAAGCATCAAGCTGGTAGCGGCTGGAGCCTGGCGACCGGAAGGTCGGTGGCTTACTGGGCTGCGGCGGCCTTGGGAGCGGCGCTCTTGAGCACCAGCTTTTCCTTGATACGAGCCGACTTGCCGCTGCGCTCACGCAGGTAGTACAGCTTGGCGCGGCGCACATCACCGCGGCGCTTGACTTCGATGCCGGCGATCAACGGGCTGTAGGTCTGGAACGTACGCTCCACGCCTTCGCCGCTGGAGATCTTGCGCACGGTGAACGCGCTGTTCAGGCCGCGGTTGCGCTTGGCGATGACCACGCCTTCGTAGGCCTGGACACGCTTGCGTGCGCCTTCGACCACGTTGACGCTGACGATCACGGTGTCGCCAGGTGCGAATGCGGGAATGGTTTTCCCAAGGCGAGCAATTTCTTCCTGCTCGAGAGTTTGGATGAGGTTCATGTTTTCCTTGCCCGATCATGTCCGCGCTCGTTGCGGCAAAGACTGCCGCGTGGCTTTCGCACTTGCCTGCAGCGACATGCGCAGGCGGCCGGCCAGAGGATCGAAAAGCCCGCGATTATAGCCCGGCTGTGGGCGCTTGCGCCAAAACGGCTTCATCCTGCTTCGTAAGCCGCCCCGCTGCCCGGGCCGCGGCCAGCAGATCGGGGCGCTGCGCGGCCGTCAGCCGCAGCTGCGCGTCGCGGCGCCAGCGCGCGATGCGGCCATGGTGGCCCGACAGCAGCACCTCGGGCACGGCGGCGCCGCGCCAGTCTTCGGGCCGCGTGTAGTGCGGACAGTCGAGAAGCCCGTCGAGCGCGGGGTGGAAGCTGTCGAACTGGTGGCTGTCCTGGTCGTTCAGCACGCCGGGCTGCAGTCGCGCCACCGCGTCCAGCAAGGCCAGCGCAGCGATCTCGCCACCCGAAAGAACAAAGTCGCCCAGGCTGATGCAGTGCGTCACGTAGCGGTCGACCAACCGCTGGTCGATGCCCTCGTAGCGGCCGCATAGCAACACGGCACCGGCACTGGCCGACCACTGGGCCACCGCGGCGTGGCGCAGCGGCTCGCCGACAGGCGCGAACAGGACGACCGGCGCAACGTCGCGCCGGTCGGCGGCGATGGCGTCCAGGCAACGGGCCAGCGGCTCGGCCATCATGACCATGCCCGGGCCACCACCGAAGGCGCGGTCGTCCACGCGCTTGTAGTTGCCCTCGGCCCAGTCCCGCGGGTTCCATAACCGCAGCTCGACCTGGCCGGACTCGAACGCGCGGCGCGTCACGCCGCTCGACAAAAACGGCGCGAAAAGCTCAGGGAACAAAGTGACGACGTCGAAGCGCATGGCTTCAGTAGTCGGGCTGCCAGTCCACGGTGATGCGCCGCGCAGGCAGGTCCACGCCATCGACGAAGGCCGATACGAAGGGAATCATGCGCTCGACGGTCTTAGTGGCGCCATCGGCCGTTGCCTCGCTGGCATCCAGCACGAGAACGGTCTGCGGACCGGTGGCCAGCAGCTCGCGCACCGTGCCAAGCGCCACGCCTTCGCGGTTGACCACGTCCAGGCCGATCAGGTCGACCCAGTAGTACTCGTCCTGGTCGGCCGTCGGGAAGCTGGTGCGCGACACGAACAGGCGCGAGGCCTTCAGTGCGTCGGCTGCGTCCTTGTCGTCGATGCCATCGATCGAGGCCACCACGCCACCGCCGTGTTCCCTGGCCTCACGTACGCGCAGCAGCAAGGTGCCGGCAAAAGGCTGCGGGCCCTTTTCAGGGGGCTGCAGATACCAACGCTTGGATGAAAAAAGCGCCTCGGGTTGGGCGCTGTAGGGCTGGATCTTGAGCCAGCCCTTGACGCCCCAGGCACCGGCGATGCGCGCGATTTCGATCGCATCGTCCGGCAGGGGCGCCGGGTCAAGTGCCTGCAACATCAGCAGGCCAACCCTCAGGCAGCAGCAGCGGGAGCAGCGGCCGTCTTGGCGGCAGCCTGGGCCACCAGGCGTTCCACCGTGGGGGACGCCTGGGCGCCGACACCGCGCCAGTAGCTCAGGCGATCCTGGGCGATGCGGATGCTCTCTTCGTTGGACTTGGCGATCGGGTTGTAGAAACCGATACGCTCGATGAAGCGGCCGTCGCGACGGGTACGCTTGTCGGCCACGACGATGTTGAAGAAGGGACGTGCTTTTGCACCGCCACGGGAAAGCCGGATGACAACCATGATTTATCCTCTGGGGGTCGGTCCGGCGCGAAGCGCTGAAGAGGACCGACGATGAACTCTCGTTCAGCGTTGAGACACGCGCTGTGGCCACCCGGCCAGCACACGCTGAAAAGCCCGCGATTATAGCGCCCCCAGGATTCCATGCCCCTCATCCGCTCCAGCATCGATGCCGACGTGCCGGCCATCTCCGCCATTTACACCCACCACGTGCTGCACGGCACGGGAACCTTCGAGATCGACCCGCCGACCGTGGCCGACATGGCGGCGCGCCGTGCCGACGTGCTCTCCAAGGGCCTGCCCTACCTCGTTGCCGAGCAGGACGGCCAGGTGCTGGGCTTTGCCTATTGCAATTGGTTCAAGCCGCGCCCGGCTTACCGCTTCTCGGCCGAAGACTCGATCTATCTGGCCGCCGACCACAGTGGCCGCGGCCTGGGCCGGCAGCTACTCGGCGCATTGGCGGCGCAGGCCGAACAGGTCGGCGTACGCAAGCTGATCGCCGTGATCGGCGACTCGGCCAACGGCGGCTCCGTCGGCGTGCACCGCGCCGTGGGCTTCACGCAGGTCGGCGTGCTCAAGTCCTGTGGCTGGAAGTTCGACCGCTGGCTGGACGTCGTGCTGATGGAAAAGCCCCTGGGCGCTGGCGACAGCACGCCCGCCACTTGAACTGCGCCGCCTCGAAGGACACATGCACAAGAACAAGACCGTCGCGAGCTGGCTCGCCCTGCTGGGCGGCCCGTTGGGGCTGCACCGCTTCTATCTACACGGCTGGGGCGACCTGTGGGGCTGGCTGTATCCGCTGCCCACGGCGCTCGGGCTGTACGGCATCGAGCGCGTCCAGCAGTACGGGCTGGACGACAAATGGAGCTGGGTGCTGATGCCGCTGTTGGGCATCAGCGTGGCAGCCGGCGCGTTGACGGCCATCGTCTACGGCCTGCGCTCGACCGAGAAATGGAATGCCGGTTTCAACACCCAGGCTGCGGCCGACGCGCCGCCCGGCCAGACCAACTGGTTCACGATCGCGGCCGTGGTCGCCTCGTTGCTGATCGGCACGGCCGTCCTGATGGCCAGCCTGGCCTTCAGCTTTCAGCGCTACTTCGAGTACCAGATCGAAGAGGCGCGCAAGATCTCGCAATAGCGATCAGAACAGCACCATGCTGAGCCAGTAGGCGATCGCGGCGACGAATGCACTGGCCGGGATCGTCAGGATCCAGGCCCACACGATATTGCCCGCCACACCCCAGCGCACCGCGCTGGCGCGACGCGTGGAGCCGACGCCGACGATGGCGCCCGTGATGGTGTGCGTGGTCGACACGGGAATGCCCAGCATCGTCGCCAGGAACAAGGTCATCGCCCCGCCCGTCTCGGCGCAGAACCCGCCGACCGGCTTGAGTTTGGTGATCTTCTGCCCCATGGTCTTGACGATGCGCCAGCCACCGAACATGGTGCCGGCGGCGATCGCCACATAGCAGCTCACGATGGCCCACACTGGCGGCGACGCGTCGCTGGCCGATGCGTAGCCGGTGGCGATCAACAGCAGCCAGATGATGCCGATGGTCTTTTGCGCGTCGTTGCCGCCGTGGCCCAGGCTGTAAGCACCGGCGGAGACCAGTTGCAGGCGCCGGAACCAGCGGTCCACGCGCGAGGGCGTGGCACGGCGGAAGATCCAGGACACCGCCACCAGCATCAGCGAGCCCAGCACATAGCCCAGCAGTGGCGACACGAAGATGAAGGCAACCGTCTTGGCGATGCCGCTGCCAACCAGCCCGCTGGCCCCGGTCTTGGCCATCACGGCGCCTACGATGCCGCCGATCAAGGCGTGCGAAGAGCTGCTCGGGATGCCGTAGTACCAGGTGATCAGGTTCCAGGAAATGGCGCCGATCAGCGCACCGAACACCACGTGCACATCGACGATGCCGGGCTGCGCGATGCCCTTGCCCACCGTGGCGGCCACGCTGAGGTGGAACACGAAGATGGCGATGAAATTGAAGAAGGCGGCGAACACCACCGCCTGGCCCGGCTTGAGCACGCCGGTGGACACCACGGTCGCGATCGAATTGGCCGCGTCGTGAAAACCATTCATGAAGTCGAACACCAGCGCCAGCGCCACCAGCATGACCACGACCCACAGGGCCACCTGCACAGAAGCCATCTTGCGCGACCCGCGTCAGGAGTTCTCGAGGACGATGCCCTCGATGAGGTTGGCGACGTCTTCACATTTGTCGGTGATCGTCTCGAGCAGCTCGTAGATGGCCTTGAGTTTGATCACTTCGCGCACGTCGGGCTCTTCGCGAAACAGCTTGCTCATGGCCGAGCGCATGACCCGGTCGGCGTCCGACTCCAGCTTGTCGATCTCCTCGCAGGTCTTGATCGCGGCCTCGGCCGTGGCCGGCTCTGCAATGTTGGCCAGCATCCTCACGGCATCGCGCACGCGCTCGCAGCACTTCACGGACAGCTCCGTCAGACGCCGGATCTCGTCCGTCATCACGCGCACGTCATACAGCGCCATCGTCTCGGCCGAGTCCTGGATCAGGTCGGCCACGTCGTCCATGGAGTTGATGAGCGAATGGATCTGGTCGCGGTCGATCGGTGTGATGAAGGTCTTGTGCAACACACGGCTGACCTCGTGCGTCACGCGGTCCGCAGCCCGCTCGGCGTTGTCCACGTCGCGGTTGTACTGCTCGCGCAGGTGCGGATCGTTGTAGTTGGCCACCAGCTGCGAGAACGCGCGCGCGGCCTCCACGATGCGGTCTGCATGCTGGTTGAACATCTCGAAGAAATTGCCGTCGCGCGGCATCAGCTTGCCAAACAGCATGGCGTGAATCCTGGGGGAGTGTGTCAGCAGTGTGACGGGGCGGTGACGGCGCGCAGTGTACCTGCGCGAATCCCGGCCACCAGGCGCCGAAAACCTGCTAGGGCCAGTGCGCGCAGAGCTTCGGTTCGACCACCCTCTACACGGCGCGGTGAGCCCTCCTGCACAATGCCGTCCGGGCGTTGCGTCGACGCCCCGCACTGGTGCATGGCGCACCAGCATGGCCTTGGCAAGGGCCGCCCTTGCCAGACGCGACACGATGCTCCGCCCCCCATGTTCGAAAGAATTCTCCTGGTATGCACTGGCAACATCTGCCGCAGCCCACTGGCCGAAGCCATGGTGCGCCTGCAATTGGCAGAGGATGGGCGCGCTGCCACCGCGCAGGTGCGTTCGGCGGGGACCAAGGCAATCCCGGGCAAGCCGGCGGATGAGACCGTGCTGTTCGTGGCGCGCACGCAACCCACGCTGGCGGCGAGTCTGCAGAGTCACCGGTCCCAATCCATCGATCGCACGCTGACCTGGTGGGCCGACCTCATTCTGGTCATGGAGACGCACCATGCCCGCAGCGTGCTCAAGCTCGACCCAACGGCTCGCGGCAAGATCCACCTGATGGGCGCTGGCCTGGGCCAGTCGATTCCCGACCCCTACCTGAAGCACGAGACCGTCTACAGAGAGGTGCACAACCTCATCGCAGCATCAGTCGCGTCATGGCGTCACAAGATCAACAATTGATGCTGTGCGGGAAGGTGGCTTGTTCCACGAACGCCCTGCGAGTTGTTACAAGTCGGAATGGCTTGGAAGTTGCTCGGTCACACCCACCGGCTAACATTCGGGCGATCTATGGAAAGCATGAACTTCAAGGCACAAGGCCGCAATCAGTCACCGCGTTGGGACGACATAATCAGTCTTTGAATGCATTCGCGTGAATCTGGTCGAGTGCATGCAATTCGATAATAAGCGCCGCGCAAGTCCAAGGCCGCGTTGCAATGCAACTAGATCGAAACATATCGCCGTTACAATTCGCAACGTTCTTGTTGCAGACTTGCGGCAGCCGTTCCTACTTCCCTCTCTGCCGCCGCCGCTCGTTCCAGGGCCTCCGATTGCTCTCTAGCCCAGGGATCTCATGCAGTTTTTAGATCAACTTGCCACCGAGGACCGTGACCGATGCATGCGGCTGCTGGCTGCAGCGCCTGGCATCCGCACGCACCTGGGTCTGTTGACTTGGCTGCGCAGCGTCGACATGCAGCAGATCCTGCCACACGACATCTTGCTTGCCGCCTGGGGCAACCTGCGCGGCGGCGCCTTCGAGTTCGACATCGTGTCCGACCTCCCCGGCGTGCGCACCAGCGCAGTGGAGGCTGACAAGTTGCAGGCACCGACCCGGCAGCTTTTCGCGCATTGGCAGGACCACGGCGAGCAGCCATGCACCGTGGCTGGCGACGTATTGCAGGGTGCCCTTGCCAGCCTGGCGCTCGCCTCGCGCTCCATGCTGGTGCATGGACTGCGCGACCGGAGGACCGGCCAGGACTGTATGTATGTGCTGGTCTCGCCAGCTGCCGGCCACGGCGCGGAGACCGCAGGGGCGCTGGCAGCGCTGCTGCCGCACATCGACCTGGGCTTTCGCCAGGTCGCGACGCTACCGCGCCGGTCTGCACGGCCCACCGTCCAGCCGTACCACGAGCACGCCACGGCAATGCCGCGCATGCAACCCGAGCAGATCACGGTGCCGGCCACGTCGGGCCAGTTCAACACCCCCGCCATGACCGAGCGCGAGCTGCAGATCATGCGCTGGGTCGAGATGGGCAAGACCAATCACGAGATCGGCGCCATCCTGGACATCAGCGCGTTCACGGTCAAGAACCACCTGCAACGTATCTTCAAAAAGCTCGACGTGTACAGCCGGGCGCAAGCCGTGTCCCGTTTCAAGGACAGCATGCTTCATGGATAGTCAATCCCTTCCCCTGCCCGAGCCCAAGCCGGCCACGCCCATCGGCGCCGGCACCCTGGGCCGAGACCACCCCCTGAGGTTCATCGAATCGCTGATCGACCCCGGCGTATTGGTGCTGTCCCTGTGGGGCATCGGCTTGTATTTCGACGGCGCGCTGCCGCCGTCGCACCTGATCCTGTCGGTCATCGTGTTCGCCATGACCTTCCCCGGCACCACGCAGCTGCAGTCGTCGCTGGGCAAGCTGGTCACGCAGACCGTGATCAACTGGATCGGCATCGCGGCGTTGCTGCTCATCACGGGCATCGCCACGGGCTACATCCGCGAGTTCTCGCGCAACGCCCTGCTCGCCTGGCTCTGGATCGCACCGGTGGCCCAGATCGTCGCCCACCGCGCGCTGCGCCTGGCTGCCCCTTTCGTGCTCAGCCTGCGCGGCCCGTCGCGCAAAGCCGTCATCGTCGGCATGAACACACAGGGCATCGCGCTGGCGCGCCGCATCCGCGACACCCCCTACGCCCGCGTGGACGTGGCCGGCTTCTTCGACGACCGCGAGCTGCACCGCCTCAACGCGCCCATCGGCTTCGGCCTCATCGATCGCCTGGCAGGCCTGCCGGCGTACGTGAAGGCCAACGACATCCAGATCATCTACCTGTCGCTGCCCATGGCCTCACAGCCGCGCATCCTGCAGGTGCTCGACGGCCTCAAAGACACGACGGCCTCGATTTATTTCGTGCCGGACATGTTCGTCACCGACCTGATCCAGGGCCGCACCGACTCGGTCTACGGCATGCCCGTCATTTCCGTCTGCGAGACGCCGTTCCGCGGCACCAGCGGCGCGGTCAAGCGGCTGTGGGACTTCTCGCTCGCGCTGATCATCCTGATCATGATCTCGCCCGTCATGCTGGCCGTCGCGATCAGCATCAAGCTCACCTCGCCCGGCCCCATCATCTTCAAGCAGCGCCGCTACGGGCTCGACGGCAAGGAAATCCTGGTCTACAAGTTCCGCTCCATGACGGTCACGGAAGACGGCGCGACCAGCTACACCCAGGTCAAGCGCGGGGACGCGCGCGTCACGCGCGTCGGCGCCTTCATCCGCAAGACTTCGCTGGATGAACTACCCCAGTTCTTCAACGTATTGCAAGGCCGCATGAGCGTCGTCGGTCCGCGGCCGCATGCCATTGCCGTCAACGAGCAGTACCGCAAGCTCATCTCCGGCTACATGATCCGGCACAAGGTGCGACCGGGCATCACCGGCTGGGCGCAGGTCAACGGCTACCGGGGCGGCGACGACCTGGACTCCATGCGCCGCCGCATCGAATTCGACCTGGACTACTTGCGGAATTGGTCAGTGCGGCTCGATCTGTACATCGTGGCGCGGACGGTGGGTGTGGTGTTCAAGGACAGCAAGGCGTTCTGAGGGTGATGAGAACTCCGATCCGCGCCACACGTGCGCTGGCTGCATTGGCGGTGCTCGCTGCGTATTCCCCGGCGCGTGCCGACCAGTTCGACACACTGAACTTCCGGGTGCGGCACGCCGTGCTGTACGACTCCAATTTTTTTCGCAGTTCCGGGATCAACGCCAGTAATCCGGTCCGCTCGGAAACGCGGGACATGACCACCTTGGGGATGGAGCTGGACAAGCAATATTCACTTCAGCGCGTTGAATTAGACGCCAGCGTTGTAGCGAACAGGTTTCGCACCAGCGACTACCTTAACTACAACGCATTGAACTATCGCGCTGTGTGGCATTGGAGCTTGACCCCGCGCCTGCACGGCACATTGCGCCGAGAGCAGGACGAAGCACTTAACTCCTATGACTATTTTGGAGGCCGCGCTCGCAATCTCCGCACCGATCAGACGACGGCTGCCTCAATGGAAGCCGTAGTAGGCCGGGACTGGCGCTTGCTGGGGGGATTGGAACGGGAAACGCGTACCAATGAGCAGCCGATCGCAGAGCAAGGCGACTACACGCTGCGCAATGTTTCAATCGGCGTCCGGTATCTTTTCCCTTCTGGCAGCAGCATCAGTTACCGTTTGCTTGATGGCCAAGGCACGTACCAGAACCGCATTCCTGGGGTAACCGCGTTGCCCAGGTCATTCGAACAACTGCAGCATGAGCTGCGTTTTGCGTGGGCGGTCACGGGTAAAACTACCGTTGGCGCTCGCATTGCACACCTATCACGCGAGCATCCCGGCCTGGCGCTGCGTGACTTTTCGGGGGTCGTTGGTGACATCAACGCCCAATGGGCGGCGACCGGCAAGCTACATTTCCAGGCCCTCGCTTCACGTGGCCTTTCAGCGAACCAGAACAACACCAGCAGCTACATCAGCAATAGCCGACTAGGGCTGAGCGCGAACTGGTCCGTACGCTCGCGGACTGTCGTGTATGCGGGCTTTGACCGCACGATCAATGACTTCGACGGCACGCCGCCTGGTGTCGTCCCAGAAAACCGAGAAGACAAGATCCACGGTATGCGGCTGGGCCTGCGGTGGACCCCGATAGACGCACTGTCCTTCGGTGCCGCGGTGCAACGCAGTCGCCGAACGTCCACCATCAGCGGCGCCGACTACACCAACAACAGCGCCACGGTGGATGCGACATTCCGCTTTTGACCCAGACCTGCTTTCCATGCCTCCTACCATGCACTCAATGTCCCAATCCCACCCCCTGATTTGGCGCGTGCTGTTGCTGTGCTGCCTGCTGTTCACCGGCGCTGCTGCACTGGCACAAGACCAGGTCACACAGGACTACCGGCTCGGCGCAGGAGACACCATCCGTGTGCTCGTGTTCCAAAGCCCGGACCTGACCACCGATGCGCGCGTTTCGGAAAGTGGCGCCATCACCATGCCGCTCGTAGGCGGCGTAACCATCGGCGGGCTCAGCATTGCCAATGCCGAAAAGAAAATTGCCGCCGCACTCAAGAGCGGCGGCTTCCTGCAGCAGCCTCAGGTCAACATCGTCCTCGTGCAGGTGCGTGGCAACCAGGTTTCCGTGCTGGGACAAGTGCAACGCCCAGGTCGCTTTCCTCTAGAGATCGCCAATACCCGCGTCAGCGACGTGCTGGCAATGGCCGGCGGAACCACAAGCACTGGAGACGACACTGTTATCCTCAGCGGCATGCGCGACGGCAAGCCGTTCCGCAAGCTAATCGACATTCCTGCATTGTTCTTGGACGAGGAATCGGGCAACAACCTGTTGGTTGCCGCGGGTGACACGCTGTACGTGCACCGGGCGCCCGTGTTCTACATCTACGGTGAAGCGCAACGCGCCGGTCCCTATCGCATCGAGCGCGGGATGACGGTCATGCAAGGCCTGGCCATGGGCGGTGGTCCGACCAACCGAGGCAGCGAGTCGCGCTTGCGCCTGCACCGGCGCGATGCCTCAGGCGTCGTGCAGCAGACGACGCCATCGCTGACAGACACGCTGCAGCAAAACGATGTGATCTACGTGCGCGAGAGCCTGTTCTAGCGTACGGCGCCGGCATCCATTTCGCGGGCCGCGGCTCCGCGGCCTCACTGCCACCGACAGCCAACCCCAAGGAAGCCACGCGACATGAAGATTGCCTTCATCGGATGCGGATACGTGTTCGACATCTACATGCGCACCCAGTGGGCGCACCACGAACTGGAGATCTGCGGCGTGTTCGACATCGACACCGCGCGCTCAGCCACCGTTTCGCAACACTACGGCTACAAGGTCTATTCCAGTCTAGAAGCACTTCTCACGGATCCGGCCGTCGAGACGGTAGTCAACTTGACGAGCATCCAGTCGCACAACGCAGTCATCCGGCGCGCATTGGAAGCCGGCAAGCACGTCTATTCCGAAAAACCTTTCACCACTGACA
Source organism: Pseudorhodoferax sp. Leaf267 (assembly GCF_001422405.1). Lineage (GTDB taxonomy): Bacteria > Pseudomonadota > Gammaproteobacteria > Burkholderiales > Burkholderiaceae_C > Pseudorhodoferax. Next base: position 443,833 of record NZ_LMMV01000012.1, on the reverse strand, counting down.
TCGACCAGACACGCGAACTGTTCGCGCTGGCCGAGCAGCTCGGCCTGGTTCTTACAGGTGCCCCGAGCAACCTGTATTGCGATGCTGTCAGCACGTTATGGAAGGCCGTGCGCGACGGCGCTATCGGCAAGCCTGTGCTCGTCTATGCCGAGCTCGATGACAACCCGGCTCACATGATGCAGTTGGAGAAGGTGCAAAGCCCGACTGGCGCGCCCTTCCCCTACGCGGAAGAATTCCAGGAAGGGTGCACGGTGGAACACGTTGCCTACCACCTGGTCTGGCTGTGCGCCATGTTCGGCCCAGTCATCTCGGTCACGGCGTTTTCGGACTTCCTGGTGCACCACAAGACCGACACGCCGCTGACTCCCCCTGACACCCCCGACTTCTCGGTCGCCTGCCTCCACTTCGCCAACGGCGTGGCCGCACGCGTCACCTGCACCTGGGTCTCCCCGCGCAACCACCAGATGCGGGTCATCGGCGAGCAAGGTGAGATCACGGTCGACAACGTGTTCCACGACCAATCGCCCGTGCACCTGGAGCGGTTCTCGCGCGTGACGCTCGCAGCGCGCAAGGCCTACACCGTGCGCACCCAGCCGCTGCTCGGTCGGCTATTCGGCGCCGGCGGCCGGCGCGTGCCGCTGGTGCGGCGCTGGAAGTCCCACGCGGTCGAGACCGAAAAAGGCGTCGGCACCTCGCTCAAGCACCGCTTCGTGAGCTGGCTGCGCCGGCGCGAGATCTATGCGCAAGACAAGCTGGCCGGCCTAGCGGAGATGGCACGCGCCATGCAAGAGAACCGGCCACAACCCATGCCGCCGGATTTCCACATGCATATCAACGAGTTGTCGTTGCTGATCCAGCGCGCCGGCGCGCATGGCGTTGCGCTCAAGCCGACGACCAGCTTTGCCCCCATAGAGCCGCTAGCCGACATCAGCATCAACCAGCCTGACTACCTCGCGACTGCACATCCGGCTCTGCTTGAAAAAGCAGCTAGCAGGATTGTGGAAGCACTGCACAAGCGTTGATGCAAGCACCTTTGATCCAATTCTTCGTAAAAAGCGCCTGGTCGACCGGGCTCGCGGACAAGCGCGCAGCCCATGCGGCCGTGTCCATGCCCACACGGCCATCGAAGGCCGGCTCGGGAGCAGGCCGGGCTGCGCACTGCTACTGCGCCCCATGAAAAAAGTGCTCATCGCCAGCCCCGTCGTCAGCCACCCTGCCCTGGCGGGCAACAGCTCCCGCATCAACCAGATGGTGGACAGCCTGCGCTCGCTGGGCTGCGACATCCATTTCCTGCTGTGCCCCATCCGGTTGATCCAGGACACACGCAGCGGCCATGAGATGGCCACCGTCTATGGCGCCAACTACCACGAACTGAATGGCGGGCGTGTCATCGGTGGAAACCTGCAGCAAAAGGTATGGCGTGTACTGCTGCGTCGTGGCTTGCGCAGATTCGAAGCGGCGCAGGACGTGACCATCACATCCGGCATCTTCCGCCCCCAGGACAAAAGACAGTTCAAGGAGATCGTGCAGAAGATCAGGCCCGATGCCGTGATCTTCGAATACGCATTGATGGCAGAGCTGGCCGATTGCCTGGACGACACCCGCCGCAAGATCGTCGACACGCACGACAGCTTCACGGACCGCAACAAGCGGATTCGCGCCTCCGGTGGCGCCGGCATGTGGTGGTCGCTGAGCAAGCGGCAGGAACGACGCCTGCTTTCCAGCTTCCACCGCGTCATTGCGATCCAGCAGAACGAGCGCGAACACTTCACCAAGTTGCTGGCTGGCTCCAAAACGCAAGTGGCGCTGGTCGACATCCTGAAGGCGCCTGCTCAGCACCATCGTGGCGGCACGCCGTCCAATATGGTGTTGGGATATATCGGCTCCAAAAACCACCATAATGTGGAAGGCCTGCTGAAATTCATCGAGCACCAGTGGCCAAAAATCATTGCAGCAAACCCTGACGTGAAATTGCTGGTGGCGGGCGATCTGTCCATCGACCGTGCGCTGCCAGGCGTCAGCTTCATCGGGCGCGTGGGCGATCTGTGGGCTGATTTCTACAGCCGATGCTCCGTGGTCATCAACCCTTGTGTTTCCGGCACAGGTTTGAAAATCAAGACTGTCGAAGCCATGTCGTATGGCGTGCCAGTCGTCACCACCCACGAAGGCTGCAGCGGCATTGAAATGGCAGTCGGGCAAGGGCTGTTCCACTGCAGCATATTTGCCGCCGACTTTCACGAGCATTGCGTCATGTTGCTCATAGACGATCACCGCAGAGCGCGCGAAAGCGAGATGGCCAGGGCCTTCGTCGAGACCAGCATGCGCACGTCCATCGCAACCTTGGAACACATCATCCAATGACCGCGACAACTCCCTGCTGGCACCGCCGCCCCGTACGCACAGGCGCCACCCCAAATACGGTTCGCCGGGCCTGCCGCATCCGCAGGATGCCAACATGAACGGCATGCCGCGAATCTCGGTCGTCATCCCCCTCTACAACAAGAGCCAGACGATCGAGCGGGCCATTCGCTCCGTGATTACGCAGCGGATCACCGACATTGAAATCATCGTGGTAGACGATGGCAGTACAGACAATTCGGCCGCAGTCGTCCAAGCAATGGCGGACGATCGCATCAAGCTGGTGCGCCAGCCCAATGCAGGCCCCGGCCGCGCCAGGAACGTCGGCGCGTCCCATGCGCGGGCCCCCCTGTTCTCGTTCCTCGATGGCGATGACGAATGGAAGCCCGATTTTCTGGCGGCCGGCCTGACGGCACTGGAAAATCATCCGCAAGCAGTGGCCTACGCCTGTGGCTTCGACACTGGGGTTTACGCAGACCAGGTCACGGACAAGGTATCCCTGCTGACGCCGACGCCCGCGTTGCTGCCTCCACCGAAAGTGGCCGCTGGCCATCAATGGATGAAATATGCGTTGGACGGGTTGCATTCGAGCTCGACCATCGTACGGCGTGAAGCCTTTCTGGCCGCTGGAGGTTATTTCGACCGCGACCGCTGTCTGTGGGGAGAAGACAGCTATCTATGGGGCCAGATTCTTTTCATGGGCCCGGTATTTTGGGACCCCGCCCGCCACATTTTTTATCACATTGAAGACTCGGACCTGGGCTTTGCGATCAAGAAGCGCGATCGCGAGCGCCCGCTTGCAAAGTGGGGTTACCAGCTCATGAAAAAGATGGCGCCCGAGCATCGAAAGGCATTTTTTGTGCTTGCACAAAGAACGGCATCCGATGACGCAGACACCTTGGCCGACTCTGGCCACATCATCAAATGCTTTGCACTGCGCTGCAAATACCGCCTGCTGCGGCCGTGGAGGCTAAAGGCAGACATCCGGCGGTATTTGAAACACCTGCAAAGCCGTGGCCTCCAAAAGTCATGACATTCAAATTATCGGAGCAGCCGCGTGGCTAGACGCATAGGTCTTCTGACCCTTCCTTTGCACACCAACTATGGTGGCATTCTGCAAGCGGCAGCGCTCTATCGCGTGCTGGCCAAGGACTTGCAGCATGAGGTGGTTTTTCTGGAACGCGGCCAACGCAAATGGCCGACTTCCGTCGTGCACCGAACGTTGATCGGCTCGTTGAAACGGCTGCCCTGGCTGCCTGTTTTGCGCAATCAGTTGGCAGCCTCGGTCGATGGCAAATCACCCGCGCTCAACGTCATGCCGGCCTCCGTTAAACGCAAGCTGCTCAAGAAAGCCGATATCGCACTGCGTGATCGAAGAATCGAGACGCACCAGGCATTCCTGAAACGCTTCCTGCCCAATCGAACCGGTCACCTCGGCAGCACGCAGGACTTGGCTGCCGCTGCGCAGCGTTTTGGCCTGGACGCACTTGTCGTGGGATCCGACCAGGTCTGGCGCCTCGACTACTTTCCCAGCAATGCCGAGGAAGACTATTTCTTCGGTTACGCACCCACTGCGGATATCCGCAAGATCTCCTACAGCGCATCGTTTGGCCACGGCACGTGGACGTTTCCAGAACACACGGCGCGTACCAGGGAGTTGATTGCTCAGTTTCACGCGGTTTCGGTGCGCGAAGCATCTGGCGTGGAGATTTGCGCAACGGTGTTTGACCGCCATGACGCCCAGCATGTCCTAGACCCCACGCTGCTGGTGGACCCCGCGTTCTATGAAGAAATTGCAGGCGCCCGTAGCAGGCCCTCAAAAAAAACCTTTCTCAGCTACGTTCTGGACGAAGGGCCTGACCGGCAGGGGTTCACGCGCGACGTCCGGGCCGCGCTCGGCTCGCAATATGCGTACCGTTCACTGACCTTGGATACGGGCTCCAAGACCATCGACATCCCGGAATGGATACGCGCATTCATGGACGCGGACTTCGTTCTGACCGACTCCTTCCATGGCATGGTCTTCTCGATCATCTTCGAAAAGAAGTTTCTGGCCATCGTCAACCGCAACCGCGGCGCTGACCGCTTCGTGTCCCTGCTTGAGCAGTTGGACCTCAGAGACCGCCTGGTCACCGATGCGCAAGCGCCCAACATCACCGAGCTCGTCCAACAGCCGATCGACTACCAGCGTGTGAAGTCGAAGCTGAAAGACTTGCAGACGATGTCGGCGGCGTTCTTGAGGAAAGCACTTGATTGATCTGTCGCCTGCCAGCCCGGCCCCTTTGAAGCCGTGTCCTATGCAGTCCTCACGCATGGACCACGGCGCTGAAATTTGAGCAAGCCAGATGTCTGAGATCGAACAAGTAATCGCGTCCAACATGTGCATCGGGTGTGGGACTTGCGCGTTCGCGCGCCCGGACCTCTATGCGATCGGCATGACGGATGCCGGACACCTGGCCGCCAAGGCCACCAGTACCGAGAAGGACGCAACGCTGTCCCGCCTGTGCCCCATGTCCGGCGCGTCCAGCAACGAAAGCCAGATTGCGGCGCGCCTCTATCCGGAACTGCCGGAGGACTCCCAGATCGGGCGGTACAGAAGCACGTTTGCCGCCCACGTGAACGAGAGCGAATTTCGGGTCCGCGGTGGCTCGGGTGGTCTCGTCAGCTGGATTCTTGCCGAGCTGTTTCGCCGCGGAGACATTGACGCCGTCCTGCACGTCAAGCCAGCAGATCCAAGCGAGAACGAAGGCCTGCTGTTTCACTACGCCATCTCCGAGTCGGCGCAAGACATGACGGCCGGCGCCAAGTCACGCTACTACCCGATCGAAATGTCGGGCGTCCTGGCGAAGCTTCAGGGCTCGTCCAAGCGCTACGCCGTGGTCGGGCTGCCCTGCTTCATCAAGGCAGTCAGGCTGATGCAGGACGAAGGCCTCCTGTCTCGCGAGCAGACCCCGTTCTGCCTGGGACTCGTCTGCGGCCATCTCAAGAGCCACTACTTCGCCGAGTACCTGGCCTGGCAAAAGCAGGCCGAACCCGGCTCGCTTGCCACGTTCGATTTCCGCCGCAAGCTCATGGACCGTCGAGCATCCGACTACGGCTTTGCGTTCCAGAAGAACGACGCGGGCACGATCACCGCGGAAGAGGCCTGGCCCATGGCCTCGGTTCGCGGACGGGACTGGGGCGAAGGGCTGTTCAAGAACGCCGCGTGCGAGTACTGCGACGATGTGCTGGCCGAATGCGCCGATGTGGCGATTGGGGATGCCTGGTTGCCGAACTACATCGCCGACCCGCTGGGGACCAACGTGGTCGTCACCAGGAACGCCTATCTCGACTGCGTCATCCGGGAAGGGGCCGAACGCGGCGCCCTCATGCTGGGAGAAGCTGATGTCGAAGCGGTCATCCAGAGCCAGTCGTCAGGACTGCGGCACCGCCGTGAGGGGCTGGCCCATCGTCTTGCGCAGCGCAAGCGCCAAGGCAAGTGGATTCCGATCAAGCGCGTCGAGCCCGCCCTGGCGCCCACCAGGCACCGCCGGAAGATTTACGACGCACGGCTCGCCATTGCAGTGCAGTCGGCCGCCATCTACGGCGTGCTTCGCAAGAACTACCAGCCCTTGGCCGCATTCGAGCGGGAGATCAAGCCCATCGTCGCCCGGTACACCAAGGCAACGCTGCGAGAGGCAAGCCCCGGCTTCAAGGGCTTCGCCAGGCGCGTCGTCAGGCGCCTGCGGGCAGCCTTGAAGCGCTGAAGAAGTCAATACATGCTCGGACGTAAAGTGGCGCTCGGCGCCGCGCTTCTGACAGCTCTTCAGCTGCTCATGAAGTTCGTGGACATCATTTCGCTGGTCATCATGGCGCGCCTGCTCACGCCGGCCGACTTCGGCCTGGTGGCGCTGGCGGCCTCGGTTCTGGCCATCGTGCGCGCCACGACAGAGTTGAACGTGAGCGAGGCGCTGGTGCAGCGCAAGGAAATCGACCCGCGGGACGTCGACACCGCCTTCACGCTCAACGCCTTGCGGGCGCTCATCGTGTCGCTCGTCATCGCAGGTACAGCGCTGCCCATGGCAACACTGTACGAAGACAGCAGGCTGACCGAAATCCTCCTGGTACTGGCACTGGTTCCGCTGCTGGGCGGGTTCTCCAGCCCCGCTCTCGTGCACTACCTGCACCGGCTCCAATACGGCCCTGGCGCGCGCATGCAACTCGTCGGGCGCCTGGCGGGCCTGGTGGTCTCCATCGTGCTTGCGTACGCCACGCGATCGTACTGGGCGCTCATCGTGAGCCAACTGGTCACTCCATTGGTCTCCACCGTCTACAGCTATTTCCTCGCCCCGTATCGACCACGCCTGCGCCTCAAAGGCACCAGGAGCCTGCTCGATTTTGCGGGCTGGACTACAGCGTCACGCTTCATCTCCACCGTCAACCTGCAGTCGGACCGCTTCCTGATCGGCCATATCCTGGGCAAGGCCCAACTGGGGCAATACACCGTTGGCAGCGACATGGCATCGCTGGCAACCTACGCCTTCGCAGCGCCGATCATGCAAACGATGTTCGGCGGCTTCGCCCGGCTGCATGGAGACCCCGACCGCATGCGCGCCGCTTACCTCAAGGCCCAGCAGATGCTCGTCATCATCCTGTTGCCCTTTGGCTTCGGCCTCGCCGCCACCGCGGACCGCATCGTGCCGCTGATCCTCGGTCCCGACTGGAACTCCGTCGTGACAGTCATCTACTGGTTGGCCCCTGTCGTGTCGCTGCAAGTCCTCTACCTGCCCCTGCTCTCCCTGGCCATGGCGGTCGGCCAGCCCAGGGTGCTGGTCGTGCGCGAAGCCGTCAACTTCGGCATGCGCGTGCCGCTGACCCTGGGCGGCGCGTGGTACTTTGGCCTGCTGGGGGCAGTCATTGCGAGGTCGCTCGGGGGTCTTGTCATCATCGTCATGACCCTGGTCATCGCCCGTCGATTCATCCAAATCTCGGTACTGCGCCAGATCAGCAACATCTGGCGCAGCTTGATCAGCGTCGCCGTCATGGTCGGTGGGGTCGAGCTGTTGAAGCACTCCATCGAGATTCCCACCGGAACGCCCATGCAGATCGTTCAAGTCATCTTGCTGGTTGCAACCGGGTCCGCTCTCTATGTGTGCACACACCTGGGCTTGTGGGCACTCGCCAAGCGGCCCGACGGGGCCGAGCAGTTCATCTTCAACATGATCGGATCGCGCAGGAAGGCGTGAAAAAAGCCGAAGGCAGACGCTGCAGGTACGCAGGCAGGCGCCCACCGGCCGGCGCCAGCGCCCCGTCAACGCATTGTTCGGTCTGCGGCAGCAGGCATTCTTGAAATCATGAGCACTCACGCGCAATGACAGTCGACCCCAAGCCGCCTCGCGTTGGCAGGCGATTCCTGTTGCTGAGCCCGACACTTCCATACCCGACGGATTCCGGCGCCAACCAGCGCACATTCCTGCTGCTCAAAGCATTGCAGCAGCTCGGACATGTGGATTTCCTCCTGGTCGGTGACTGCAAAGTGCCCGACCACGCGCTGCCCATCCTGCGCTCGGAGTTCAATTTCATCGGGCATGTGCCGCGCCAATACAGTGCGTGGGCTCCGCAGCAATGGCGCCTGGGCGCTCCGCGCATCGACAAGCCCTTTCAACGTCTCGTCTATTCGGCCCTGGGTTGGCGGTACACCTTCTTCCACAGCCGGGCGATGCGGCGCGCGGTGGCAGAACGCCTGGCCGCAGGCAACTACGACGCAGTCGTCACGCGCTACCTCTCCACCGCCTACCAGTCCGGCGTGTTCGATCACCCCGCCCTGTACGTCGACCTGGACGACCTGGAATCTGAGGTCTGGGCAACCAGGGCCGCAGGCGAGAAGCGCCAGCTGATTCCACAGCTTTACCGCCGCGTGGCAGCGTCCTACCGCAAGAAGGAAAAGGAACTCGTGGCGCGCTGCGCGGGCGTCTGGGCCACCAAGAAGAAAGACGTGCAGATGCTCCAATGCAGTGCCGTGCGCCTGCTGCCCAACATCCCATTTGCCTCTTACCCGCACGGCGTCCAGCCATTGGCGCCGGCCATGCAGCGCATCGTGCTGGGCGTGGGCGTCTACGACTGGATGCCCAACCGGGAAGGGTTCGACTGGTTCATCCGGCAGGTGTGGCCGCTCGTGCACCAGGCGCATCCAGGCAGCGAACTGCACCTCGTGGGCAAGCTGTCCGATGAAGACTTGAAGCTACGTTGGTCGCAAACGGCAGGCGTGCGCTGCCTGGGCCGCGTGGACGACCTGCAAGCCGCCTACCAGAGCGCACTGTTCACGATCGCGCCTCTGTTCAGTGGGGGCGGCACCAACATCAAAGTCATCGAGTCCCTGGCCTACGGGCGCTGCTGTGTGGTTACGCCTCACGCAGTCAAGGGCTTCGAAAACCTGGATGGCTTGCAACTTGCAGGTGACGCCCAAGCATTCGCCGACAAGTGCATCGCATTGCTTGGCGACATGAAGGGCACAGCGCGCATGGGCGCGCAGGCCACAGCGGGGGCGAATGCGCAGTTTTCGTTCGAGAGTTTTTCTACAACGATCGATGAGACGGTGTCCGCCGCCTGAACTAAGTCTCTGTTGTCGGAACATCCAACGCGGCTGCAATGCAGAAGAAGCAACGCCGTGATGCCTCAAGGCGTGGAGCATGCGATCATTGTGCAGTGCAGCACAAGAAATCTAACTAGTCGTGGTGTGGCCAAGAAAGAATTTCGATCATCATTTTTCGGTAAAAACCTGGTGATCGACGAATAACTATTGCAAGTTTTGCTCCACGACTCGTGCAAGTTTATAGCTCGCACTCGTCCAATCCTACTATCGAAGCCATCCCAAATTGCACCAACCGAAGATCTTGCTTCATTCAAGCAAGTTGCATCAATAATTATTTTTCATTCCAAGGACCAACCGATGTCAACAGCGCGCGGCCAAAGCGAATCCCTCAACGGAATTCAGTATCTTCGAGGCGTTGCGGCATTGATGGTGGTTGTCCACCACGCCCGCCATTACTACGGCACAGTTCCAACATGGTCGAATTTCGGAAGTGCCGGCGTTGACATATTTTTCATTATTAGTGGATTCATTATGGTCCATGCCACTCGAAACTTCGATCCGGCATTGAACAGACGACTGCAAGCCCTCGACTTTTTTGCTCGCCGAGCTATCCGGATCATCCCACTCTACTGGCTGGCGCTATTAATTCAAAATCGCCACACGCTTCGCCGAGGAACGACAGATCCGAGTGTAGCCTATGATTTCGCGTTCATCCCCAGATTTAGCGAATCATATCCAGGTGAAATCTATCCGTCGCTTATTGTAGGCTGGACATTAAATTTTGAAATATTTTTCTATATTCTTTTTGGCGCATCTATTATTTTTGGAAGCCGCAAATATTTAGTGCTAGTTTGCACCATTCTGCTTCTTGTAACCGTTGGGCAAATCTGGAAGCTGGACAGTGCGCCTTGGCGCATCTGGACCGGATCAATGCTTGGGGAGTTCGCACTGGGAGTCGGCGTGTATATTGTCTTCGCTCAAAAGAAGTGGGTTCCACACACCAACATTTCAGCGGCGCTACTCGTTGTAGGCTTCATATTACTAGCTCTCCCCAACGGCCCTGTACCACGACTTATTGCCGACGGAACCATATCGGCCCTTATCGTGTGGAGCGGATTACATGTTGGCAGAGCCCTGAAACCTCAAAAGATATTGACAATCCTGGGTGATGCCTCCTATTCAATCTATCTCACCCATGTATTCGTTCTCCCGTACTGCTACAAAATATTCAACCGCTTGAATCTATCTGAGCCAACGCCGACAAATATTGTTTTTGTATTGGCGGCTTGCGTTATAGCTTGTTCTATCGTCGGCGTGATCATCTACTACGTAGTCGAGAAACCATTGCTGAAAAAAATGACCGCATTGTGGCGCCACATAGGACAGCCATCACAAAGTGCTTTGGCAAGAAAAGCTTCGCAACCTTCTGCCTAAGACAATGCATCAGGTTTCGCCGTGGTGCTTATTAATCCATTCACTTTGCACCGCCAAGAATTCTCAAGAACTCGCCCTCAGAGTTTGGCATGTTTCCATTGGAAATAGTGCCATTGAAGTCCCTGGCACCATAGTCCCAATAGTTGTGATAAGCCAAATTGGAGTTTTGAATCCAGTCCGTCATCTTCTGGATGTAATAGGGATCGTCGCCGCCGCCCCGCCCGTCTGGTCGCTTGCCCGTTCCCCACTCAGGAAAAGAAACCGGTTTGCCGCGCGATGCCGCGAACTTACGATGCCATTCCAGGCCATTGGTGTATGTGCGCTTCAGCGTCCACCTGTCCTGCGCATTCCTGGGGTTCCAGGACACGTTGTAAATATCCAGGCCGATGATGTCCACGTACTCATCGCCCGGATAGACATCTTCAGGGTCCAACTCCCCCTTGCCCCAGGCAGGGCACCAGTCAAAGCGAAACTGTGCGCCGGGCACAGATCGCATGGCTGTGACAATCTGGCGCCAATACGTCACCCAAGCCTCGGGATTCTGCGCGGCGCGCCATGGGAACCAGGAGTGATTGAACTCCCAACCGATCCGCACCACGGCGTCGGCGTATCCGTTTTGCACCAGGGTCTGCGCCACTTTGACGAAATGCTCGTTGTAAGCACCCTGGGCGCCTTCGGCCAAGGTGGACGAGCCGTCTTTCGGCAACATGGGCACGGAGAATGTCATTTGAAGGCCGGTGGCCTGCCAGCAACGAGAGCCGCGGTTCGCAGCGCTGACCAGCTGCGCCCACGATTCGTTCGAGAAAAAATCGATAGCCCGAGCGGGACGGCGCCCGAGCCATTTCTCCGTCAGCGGCACCCTGGCAGTTCCATTGCAACCAGGGCCCAAGTAAAACCCGAGAGACGATGCCATGTCGGTGGCAGCCGCTGCAAAGCCACCGCTTGCGCAAAGCAACACGCCGGCAAGAAAATGCTTCAGCCCCATGAGATTCTCCTGGTAAAAGCCGCAATAATAAATGCGCAACAGAATCAAAAAACTATTACAAGATTCAAACCGCTGCAATGAACCAACCCAATTCAAGCGCTTGAGTTTCGACTCATCAATTTCACTATCGTGGCCATGCTAACATCCAAATGTGTTGCATTCTAAAGGCGACAGGCATTTAAGGGTTTTTACAAATGCGAGCCTGCGCTGCACATCAATACAGCACCAAGCAAGATTGCTTACAGATGCACAAGCCATTTGACACATGTGCGCTGCATACAATTCGCTGGCACAAACCGAAATTGGGTGTTGTCTGCCTAATATGCCTCGAGATCGATTGAAATGAAGTTGAACAGCAACCCGGAGCTTGAAAGCCCGTCCATCATTCTCGACGAATATGCTCTCGGTGATCAAGAGGAGTGGAATCGGCGACAGCGCTGGCTGCTGTTTGCGCTTGTCACCCCGCTGCTGGCATCCACGTTCCTGGCAAAAATCTCCGTGCCGCCATTGGGTGGGATGGGTTTTGGAATCAGCATGCCGCTGACATTGTTGATCACCGCGCTCCTAGCGTGCACGAGCGTATTCGTCGTCAACACAGAGCGCCTTCTCTTGTACACCGCGCTGATCGGCACGACCGGATTGGTTCAGGCCGTGCAAGATGCGAGGTTTTCGCTCAATTCCTTTATTTTTCTGGCCGCGTTCTTTGCCCCATTCATATTTCAGTTCAAACCGCAGCAGCGGGCTGAGAGAGTGCTTGGCAGTTTGAATGCATATTATATTTTTGGCCAGGTTGCGACATGCCTGGCAATTTGCGGGGTGGTGCAGTATGGCGCCCAGTTTGTCATAGGCGCGCGCTACGCCTTTCCGATTGAGTTTTTTCTCCCGGATATTTTCACGGTTCAAGGGTACAACAACCTGAACCCTTTGTCGTATAGAGCCAATGTCTTCAAGGCCAACGGCGTTTTCATGTTGGAACCTTCTACCTTCAGCCAGATCACCGCGCTCGGGCTGCTGTTTGAACTGTCGTTCTGGGCAAGAAAAAGTCGTTTGGCGATTTACATTGGCGCTCTTGCCTTGACTTATTCAGGCACGGGCATCTTGATCCTGATCGTCGGGCTTGGCGCTCTGGTTGTGTTCAACCGACGCTGGGACATCATCCTGGTCGGGGCATGCGCAGTGGGCGTTCTCGCAATATTTGCGGAGCCCTTGAATTTGAATGTTTTTCTGAATCGCGCCACAGAGGTCCAGTCGACCGGATCGAGTGGTTTTGCGCGATTCGGCGCATGGGTGTATGTATTCAAGGAACACTGGCTTGTCGACCCATTCAGAATCTTGTTTGGCCTGGGAGCTGGCAGCTTCACCAAGTACTCTTTCATGTCTCAGTATGTTGCGGCTGAGATGGGGTTCTCCAAGATATTCTTTGAGTACGGCTTGATTGGTGGAACCATTTTCTTCTACTTCTTGATCCGGCTAATTTTCATGAGTAGGCTGCCAATTGCTTGCAGCCTCGGCTTGTGTACCATGCTTTTCCTCAACGGCGCATACTCACCAACTGTGATGGGTATATTCACGTCTGTTTTGCTTTGGCCGGTCTTCGCACCAAAGCTGGAAAAAGTCGACGAGTCAATCACAGCCGGCCCTGACAAGCTGCCTGAATCCTAAAAGCACCCATGAACGTTCTGAAAAATTCCATCTCTACGCGGGCTGTGGGCCGAGATGTCAACATCGACTTTTTGCGCGGCGCATTTATTTTGATGATTGCGTTGGATCATCTGGGCTGGATGGTCAAGCGTGCAATGGCGCCAACGCCGGCACATTTTCCGTTCGTCACTTGGACGCACCTCGGCTGGTCGAGTGCTGCCGAGTTCTTTGTTTTTTTCTCGGGGTATGTAATCGGCTTGGTCTATATCAGGACCTTGAATCAGAAGGGATTGCTACTTCTGGGCGCCCGCGCATTCCACCGAGCATGGCAACTGTACTGCTTCAATATCATCACGTGGGTGATTTCCGCGCTTGCCGTCGGCGTTCTTTTCGATGCCGACCTGCAGATCTTGAGCGCAACACAATTTGACCGCGCCCAACAAACCAATGGCTTCGACGCGCTGGCTAACTTTGCGTTATTGCAGGACGGCCCCGCGTTTTTTGACATCTTGCAACTGTACATGGTGCTGCTGCTTGCCACACCGTTGTTGCTTTATATCTGTCGATGGAATGTTGTCGCTTTGCTCGGAGTGTCGTTAGCGCTCTGGGGCTTGTCGCAGATTAAACCCGATTGGACCATCTATCGCTCTGGCAACTACTGGGGTTTCAACCCTCTGTCGTGGCAGCTCATTTTCTGCTTCGGACTTGTCGCAGCACGTATCAAGCTGTTTGATTGGCTCAAGTCCAAAGCGAAATGGGCGCTTATCATCGGCACAGGAATTCCTCTTGGCATCATTTTTGTTTTGAAGGCGCTAGCCATTCTTGGCTGGAGCGGCTTTCATGAAGAGGCTTTTTTCGGAATTTTGGGCAAACAGCATCTCGGCATTTTGCGCATTGTTCATTTTTTACTGTCGCTAGTTTTCCTGTTTTCCATTTTGCCGCGGGATGGTGCGATTGAAAGCTGGTGGCTCGGGCGGGAGACGGCCCGGGTCGGGCGGTTTTCTTTGGAGACGTTTTGCTTCAGCACAGTAATTTGCTACATCACGGCAGCAACGGTCCTCACGAAGCTCGGCATTCATGTGGCAGTATTGGCATTCACCGGAGTTTTCGTAGTGGCGTCTATTTACTGTTTCGCCCGATTTATGGAATTTATCAGAAGCGAACCATGGCGATGACCATCATCGCACACGGCGCGCTGCGATAAGGAGGCGGCCCTACACAACCGTCAAATCTTTGATCTGTTTCGCAGTTCCTCTAAGGAAGCTCTGCGCAATGCGCTTTGAGATGTGCTGATGCTGAGCAGTCGATCCAATGCACGACGTCAAGCCGTTCAGTGTTCGGTACGGGGCCGTCGTCGGCCTGTTTTCCAGCCCCTTTGCCATTTGCAGGCGCACTCATGCCTGCGCTCCCATCAAAGTTCTCCGCGCCATCCACAGGTTGGACAGCGCAAACAGCGTGTGCAGCTGCGCGGTGTTCTTCACCAGCCCGCGATAGCGCACCTTGACGTGGCCAAACTGGCGCTTGATCACCCGGAACGGATGCTCAACTTTGGCCCGGATGCTGGCCTTGATGCTTTCGATCTGATCGGTCAGGTCGTCGATCAGCTTGGTTTTGTCCAGCAGTTTGCGCTTGCCCGGGCGCATGGCGAGGTTCCAGCGCACGCCGTCCTTGGCGTCGGGGCGCTTGCCGGCGCCTTGGTAGCCTGCGTCGCCCCATGCTTCGATTTCTTCGCCGTGCAGCAAGGTGTTGGCCTCGACCACATCATTGACGTTGCCAGCGGTACCGCGCACGGTGTGCACCAGGCCCGAGTCCGCATCCACGCCGATGTGGGCCTTCATGCCAAAGTACCACTGGTTGCCCTTCTTGCTCTGCTTCATCTGCGGGTCGCGCTCGCCCGAAGCATTCTTGGTCGAACTGGGTGCAGAGATCAGCGTGGCGTCCACCACCGTGCCGGCACGCAGCATCAAGCCCTTGGCACCCAGTAATTCGTTGACCAATGCCAGGATCTGCGGAGTCAGCTTGTGTTCTTCCAGCAATCGGCGGAACCGCAGGATCGTGGTCTCGTCGGGCAGCGGCGTGTCCCAATTCAAGCCTGCGAATTCGCGGAACAGCGGCACGTCGTGCAGCGACTCTTCCATCGCCGGATCGCTGAGCGTGAACCACTGTTGCATGAAGTGGATGCGCAGCATGGTCTCCACGGCAAACGGCGGGCGACCGCGCTTGCCTTCGGGCGCGTACGGCGTGATCAGGCTGATCAGCGCTGCCCACGGCACCACGCGCTCCTTCTCTGCCAGGAACTCGCGCTTTCGTGTGCGCTTGGTCGTCAGGTTCAGGCCCAGGTCGGCATGCTTCATGGCTCAGATTTTGTCAGCGCGTCAGTTCGCCGAGCACATCGCGAGCGGATTTGTGCAGACCGTTCCTAATTGATGGGCGCAGGATTTGCAAAGTATGGATTTGCCGGTACTTGTTTTCTTGCAAGTTGCTCCGAGGGAGTCCGATGGGTCCAAAGCCTTCGCTGCCGCAGACGGCCGAGCTGCTCTGTCTACGGCTGGACGTGCAGATCAACATGAAGCATTCGCTGGTTCGACTTGCCGCGCTGATCGACTGGGCCGAGATCGAGCGCACGTTCGCGGTGTCGTTATCTTCGGGCCGCGGCCGGCTAGCCCTGCCGGCACGTATGGTGGCCGGACTTCTGTACCTGCAGCACACCTTCGATGCCTCCGACGAGGTGATGGTCAACACCCGAGTGGATAACCCGTGCTGGCAGTTCTTCTGTGGCCAGACCTACCTGCGGACCGCACTGCCCATCGATCCGTCCAGCCTGACGCGCTGGAGAAAGCGTGTCGGAGAAGAAGGCGTGGAGACGCTGCTGGCCTGCTGGCGGCCAGCATTGACGCATGAACGTGGCGGGATGCTGGCCTGGAAGATGCGCTAGGAGAACCTTGCGAGGCAACCGCGCGCGTTGGAGCAAAGGCACCGGCCGCGGAGCCAGGACTTAGAACCTGGTCGTCAGCACCGCCAACACACCGGTCAGAACGAACAACGCAACGCCCGGTCCGAACCACAGCCAGGTCGCACACGCAAGGCCGCCTGCCCATGCCAGGAACAGGCAGGCCGCCATGGCCCAGCGGCGCTGGAATGCAGCCGCACTCCAGGGCAGGAAGAACAAGATCCACGGCGCAAGCAGTTGGATCGGCCAGGCCTTCATGCGCGCTTCCAAGTTGTTTGCAGGTGGTCGGCCAGTCGCAACGCAAACGCCACGATCATCATGGTCGGGCCGGAATAGCCGGCCGTGGTGAAGATGCTGCTGCCGCCGACATACAGGTTGCCGACGCCATGCACGCGGCAGTTCTGATCGACGACACCGTCCTGCGGCCGCGCGCTCATGCGGGTGGTGCCAATGTGGTGGTAGTGGCCTTTCACGTTGTCGCGGATCACCTGTGGGGTGAGTGCGGGCGCATCGACGCGGCCAAGGCCCAGGCGTTCGACCGATTCCTTGATGAGCGCCTGGCCGCGCGTGAAGGTGTGGAAATCCAGGTCGTTGAGCGCCCAGTGCAGAACGACCTCGCGCACGCCCAGCGCGTCCCTCGCCGGGCCGAGCGTGACGCGCGAATCGGGGTTGGGGGCCTGCTCGATCCGGTGGTCCAGCTCATACGCCACGGGCGGCGCGGCACCGTGGCGCACGCGCGCGGCGGCCATCCGCGCGGCGCCTGGCATGTCGCCAGCGATGGTCTTCAGTGCTTCGATGGCTTCCATGCTGCCGCGTGACCAGAAGTCATTGGACAGGCGACCGAATGCCGCCAACATGGGCCGATCGCGGTAGATGGGTACGAAGCGGCAGTAATACTGCAGGATCTTCTCGCGCCGCATCGCCTTGGCCGAGAATCCGAGGTTACTGTTCATGCCCCGGTTGGTGGACCACTGGGCGTTGTACAGCAGTGGAAATTTGGCACTGGGGAACAGCACACCCGAGTACAGGTAGGCGTGCTCCATGAAGTAGCGGCCCACATGGTCGAACCGGTTGCCGATGCCCATCGGCTGCACGTCGTCAGACGCGAGCAGCAGCCGCGCGTTCTCAACGGCATGCGCGCACAACACGAAGACCTTGGCCGTAACGATCGCCGACTGGCCCAACAGCGTCTTGATCGTGGCGCTCGTGACCTGGTTCCCGGCCGGGTTCAACTGCAGGTGCGTGACGTTGGCGTTGAGGTAGACGTCCAACCCGCTCTGCGCCTGCAGGGCACCGCCATGGAGGTCATGAATACGCCGCTTCTCAACGATCTGGAAGACCTTGGTTTCGAAGTCGTCGGAAACGCGGTCGATGAGATGTTCGCGTCGAACACCGTAGCGGGCCGCCTTGACCACGGGATCGAACTCGGCGACCGGGAGCCGCATCAGGGCGATCGCCTTCTTGACATACGGCGCGACGTCGTCGTACCCGATCGGCCATGCAGGCACGCCCAGGTCAGGTCGCCCCTCGTAGTCGATGGGGTCGTTTTCACGGCAGTAGCCGCTCCAGTGGTTGGTGGTGCCGCCGAAGTAACGCAGCCGACAGGCCGCCATGTTGTAGTAACGCAGCCCAGTCTGGCGCGCGTTGTAGAGCTGCTGGGTCGCGCCTTCGATCTGGCGCGATCCTGACTCGACCAGCACCACCTTCAGGTTCGCCTGTGCCAGCGTCACCGCCAGGGTGACGCCAGCCGCCCCGGCCCCGACGATGCAGATGTCGGCCTGGATTTGCGGAGCGAGCGATGCACGCGCATCGATGTAATTTGCCATCGTGCGCGCCTATGCGTGGGCCACCAGTGCGAACAGCGCGATCTCGGTGTCGGCAAAGCGCAGGCCTCCCACGGTCGTCGTACGGTCCTGTGCGAAGTCCTCCCGGCCCCACATGCGCAACATGTCGACCAGCTCGGCCGTGGCGTAGTGGCAAGCGTCCATGCGGTGCAGCAGTGCCAGGCGCTGCTGCGCCATGCGTTGCGGGCCGACCGCGTCGCCCACCTGGCGGATGAGCTCGCGAGCGCCCATGCCCGTCAGGCCGAGTTCGCGGGCCAACACCAGCGCGCGCGGTTCTTGCACGCCATGCCCCGCCGAAGACAGGCCTGGCGCAATGCCTGCGCTGCCTGCGGCCCGCAACACCTGCCTGCGGCTCCACGCGCTCTTGTCGGCGCAGTGCTCAGCTGTCGCTGTCATTTGTCCTCCAGAAAATCGATGATCGCCTGCACGTCCTCTGGCGCCACGCCGCTGATGGCCATCGCGGTTCCCGGCACGGTGCCGCGCGGGTCCTGCAGGAACCTGCGCAGGGTGTCGCGATCCCAGACCAGGCCGCTGGACCGCATGGCATCCGAATAGGCGTAGCCGGGCTCGGTGCCGGCGCGCCTGCCGATCACGTCGACCAATGGCGGGCCGATGCGGTTCTCGCGGAATGTCAGTGTGTGGCAGGCCGCGCACATCTCGACGGCAGCCTGCCCCCGCAGCCGGCTTGCCACATGGGCCTGCGCAACGGCTTGCGCGTCTTCCTGCGGGCCGAGATGCCGCAGCGACTGCCAGGCCAGGATGGCGACGAACCACAGCAGCGCACCGCGCCAGATGCCAACCCGCCTTTTCACCGGAACGTCAGGGCGCATTCGAATGCCTTGGATGAGCAACCATCGGAACGGCTCACGAGCGTGCGCTTGGCATGTTCAGCGTGCGCTGAAGCCCCCCGACCAGGGTGCGCACGGGCACTTTCCACTCGCGCAACCGCATCGCCATCGGTACCTTGCCGGGCCAGCCGTATTGCCGGCGCATGCGCGTGATCGTGCCCCAGTCACCCTTGCGGGCAAACTTTTCCGTCTCCAGCAGGCGGTAGTACGCGAACAGGGTTGCCAGCTGCGCCCGCCGCTCTGGTGGGCAGTGCGCGACCAGCGGCTCCGGCTCGAGCAGGTGCGGACGGATCGGCCGCTCCCCCACGCGCTTGACGCCGAGTTCGGAGTCCTCCACGTGGAAGTGCACGAGCGGCTCCAGTTCGAACCAGATATCGGAGCCGAAGACCACTTGGATCACCAGGTAGATGTCCTCGCCGAAGGTGCTTCGGTTTTTCTCGTAGAAGCCGCCGTAGTGCCAGAAAAGTGCGGTCTCCATGACAAGGCAGCTGACCTGGCAGGCGTCGACGACGCGCTTGACACCCACCGGGCCGAGGCCCGGCTCCAGCGACCAGCGCCCTGACTGCGCTATGCATTTCTGCAGCAGGTTCACCTGGAGCGATTGGTATTGACCCGTGTCATAGGCCGACACGTAGACACGGCATCCTGGCGAGCTCTGCAGGCATGCCGTTGCGCGCTGCAAGTGCCCTGGCTCCCACTCGTCGTCTGCGTCCAGGAATGCAAGATAGCGACCCCTGGCCAGTTTGGCGCCGGCATTGCGGGCCGCGCCCGGCCCCGCGTTCTGTTGGCGGACACAGCGGAATCGCCCATCGGCGGCAGCGCCGGAGGACAGCAGCAGATCCCAGCTCGCATCGGTGCTGCCGTCGTCCACCACGATGGCCTCGAAGTCGGTCCATGTCTGGGACTGGATGGAGCGCACCGTCCGCGCGATAGTGCCTTGCTTGTTGTAGAGCGGGATGACGACGGAGACGGCGGGAGGGCTTGCTTGCGGCGAAAGGGGGTCTGTTGGCGTGTTCATGGATTCGTGGAGCTTGTGCTGGCGACCGGATCAGTGTGTCGTCACGACGTTCTGCAGTTCACGGCGCGGGGATCGCGGCACCAGTGCCCCATCCGCCGCATGCCCGACCGCCATGTACATGATGATGCGTTGGTTCTCGGGGATGCCGCCTTCCCGATGCGCGCGCACGTCATGGGCGGGTATGACACTCCAGTTTAAGCAGCAGCTGGCCAGGCCCAACGACTGCAGCGACAGGATCAACGACATGGAGAACAGACCCGCGTCGATGAACTGCTGGTTGCGCTCGGTGGCGTCGAAGAACGCGGTGCTGTCCATAGCGATAACCAGCAGCGTGGACAGCTGATGCCCGAAGCCACCATTGCCGTTCTGAAGATGCAGCAGCCGGGCGATCTGGTCCCGGTCGCGGTAGATGTGGACGCGCCAGGCCTGGCGGTTGCAGACGCTCGGGCTCCATTGCGCTATGCCGATGGCCCTTTCGAGAAGGCCCTGGTCGACCGGGGTTGGGCTGTAGGCGCGCACGCTGCGGCGCTCCTGGCACAGCCGCTCGAACGCGTCGCTCGTGTCGGCTGACGGCCTGAACGGTACCGGCGTCGCGAGTTCGGGCCGGAGTGGCTCATCCACGAGGATCACGTCGATGTCGAGCAGCACGGAGTCGCCATCGGCATCGGGCAGATGCAATGGCCGGAGCTTGCCTCGGTACGAGCGCAGGGATTCGATCGCCCCGACATAGACGCGGTCCGTGCGCGGATGCCCCGCCTGGCGCCAGCGCGTGACCACATGCATCACGGCCCGTGCGGCGTCCTTGCCGAAGAACCGGGTCGAATCGGTCAGGCACAGGCCTTTCTCGAGCTTGTGGTACTGGTACAGCAGTTCGGCGCTGAGCTTGACGTAGCTGTCGTCGGTGGCACGCCAGACCATGTGGCGCCTGGACTTGCCCAGATCCCAACGAAAGTATTCCAGCTTGCGGTAATGCTTTAGCTTGCGCTTGAAGCCGTCCCAACGCTCGCGTGCGGCCGGAAAGCGCCGTACGGCAGTGTCAATGGGATGGACGAGGACCTTTCGGAGAAATGCTCCTGCAAACATGGTGTTCCGCCTGACAAACGCTACCGCTGAAAATCTGCTCTAGCGGCCCATCTCGCTAGCAGCAGGCGTGCCATCGACTGTCCAAGCGCGGCTGTGTTCACGTGAATAGGGCCCGCAAAGCGTCGAAGTTGCTTCTGGCACGTTTCGCGATCACTGGAATCCGCTGCGCCAGGATCAGCCGCAGGGCGTCGCGCCGCTCCCATGCGGTGGACAGCAATGTGCCACGGTCGGGGTGGCTGACGAAGTCGGCCACGGACAGCACGACACCGTCGTGTGCATGGTCTTCCAGGATGTCATTCACGATGCCCCTGGCCTTGACCGAATAGCTGATCACCAGGCACGGCACGATCGACGACAACGCGGCAATACACGCGTGCATGCGTTCGCCGGCAAAGAAGTCGGCGCCGGCGACCAAGCTCTTGTAGTCACGCGCAGAAAGAGGCCCTGCTGCAATGTGCAAGCGCTCCGGGAAGTTCAGGCGTTCCGCCAAACGGAAGGCGATCTGAGCGTCGTCATTGAAGAGATTGGCATCCTGGACGTGCGGGATCAGAACGACATGACGATCGGTTGTCTCAAGGAAATGCTGCACCGTTTCAATCCAGGCAGTGTCATGCCTCGCACGGTCGCGCGCATCGGAAAACAAGGTGATGCCCTCGCTCGGACCTAGCGCCACATAGGGAACACCGGCAGGCAGGCCAATCAGCGCGGCGATGCGTCGTGCCCGCTCCGCCTCGTTCGGCGGCAAAAGAAAAGCAACGTCACTGGTCAACAGCACCTGTTCGGCAGAAATGCCGATCTTGTCGACCACATAACTGCGCGTGAAAGATTCGCGGACGGTGATCAGGGAGCTGGCCTGCAGCACGGGCTTGATGAGCGCGATCTCAGCGTCGGTCTTGAATGGCCCGATGGAGTGTGCGAGGAACGCAGTCTTGCGGCCAGCACTCTGCGCCGCATCCAGCAAGCCCAGCTGGCGCCGAAGCAAGCCGGTTCCGTATTCGGAACTGAAGACATCCCCTCCGGAAGCGACGACGAGATCAGCCTCTCGGATGGCCGCCAACACCGCGTGCGCATGCGAAAGCCTCTTGCGAGGTGCGAGCGCCTCTAGAACGTTGCGCCGCATGCGGCTCTGCCGGAAGAAGCCAGGCGAGTCGCGCAGGACTCGGACGTCCTTGGAATTGCGACTGGCGTCGTACACGGGGTCAGTCGTCACGACGGTGAAGGCGGCGTTCGGCCAGAGCGCACGCATCTCGGTGATCGCCGTCTCACCGAGCGCTTCGACCCCTCGGTTGCGATATCCACTGATACCGGTGATCACAATCTTCATTTGTCTCTCCATTGTTTAGGCCGGTACCCAATCCATCTCCACGCCGGCATGCGTCCAGCAGCGGTGCCGCGGGCGCGGAAGCGCAACAGTCCACGAGGGCAGTCGCGATGCAGACCTCACTTTGCTGCGACCGTCATGGCATGCGACCACACGTCCAGATAGGCATGGATCAGGCGCTCGACCCGGAACTCGCGGCTCTTGGCCAGGCAAGCCGCGCGAAACGCATCCCTATCCCAGCCTTGGGCAAGCCGATTGACCAGCGCGGCGAGCGCCGCCGAATCGCCGGGCTCCACGACGTAGCCGGTCCTGCCCTCTTCCACGATCTCTGGCATGCCCCCGCCGCGCGATACGATGGATGCGATGCCGTACGTGTAGGCCTCGTAAATCACGCGGCCCAGCGGTTCTTCCCACATCGAGGGCACCAGCAGCAGGTCGATGCGCGCAAACAGGTCCTGCGGCTTGATGAAGCCCAGAAACTCGATGTGGCGGGCTTCCTGGTAACGCTGCTTGAGGCCTTGCACATAGTCTTCGTCGCCCTTGCCGGCCAGCAGCACGCGCACCTCGGGCACCTGCGCGAGTCCGTCGAGCATGAACTCCAGGCCCTTGGTCGATTCCAGACGGCCCAGATAGCCCACGGTCAGGCCCGGGCCCGTGGGGCGCGGTGCATCAGGCTGGAGCTGCAGGTCGCTGGCACCATGGATCACGACCTTCTTGCCCACATGGGGAAACATGCCCGTCGCTTCCACCCGCTGGAGCAGACGCGCGCTCAGCGAGATCACGGCACTCGGCGTATCCGAGGTGACACGGCGTGGCCAGGTGAAGATGCGGCAGCTGGTGCATTGGCGCTGGCAATTCGTGCCGCGCTTGAACATCGACGAGTTGGCACACCCCATGTAGTAGTCGTGCAGCATCTGCACGACGGGAATGCCCCGCCTGCGGGCTGCTTGCCAGACGGATGCAGAGAAGCCCAGCAGATTTCCAGTTTGCACCACATCGGGCTGTTCTTGGTCCAGCAGGCGGCCCACGCGCCGACCCATCACGGGGTTGTAGGCATCGATGACGTGCCACAGGGCGCGGCGCGCGGCGCTGCGGTACGGCCCGACCGGAAAGTGGATGTTGGCCACTGGCACGTAATGTGTGCGCACGCCGTTGAACTCGCCACTGCGCGCCACCCCGTCCGGGGCCAGGCTGATGACGGCCACCTCGTGGCCCAGGCGAACCGCCATTTCGGCAATCGTCTGCACAGTGCGCTCGGCGCCACCGACGCCGTTGGGCGCGTAGAGCGTGCCGACGAAAACGATCTTCACGCGGCCGCACCTACAGGTGCGTTGCCAGGCCGCACGCGCTGGGCCCAGCTGTCGTAGTCAGACTCCAGCAGGGCCGTGCAGCGCTGCAAGTCGAAGCGCGCGCGCGCGAAGGGCACGGCGGCTTCGGCCATGCGGGCTGCCAGGCCGGGCTCGCCGAGGACGCGCAAAAGCGCCTGTGTCAGGCCCTCGACATCGCCCTCGGCGAAGGCCAGGCCCGTTTCGCCATGCACGATGCCTTCGGTCGCCCCGCCACGGGCCGAAGTGACCACAGGAACGCCGCAGGCCTGCGCCTCCATGATCACGATCGGCAGGCCCTCCGCATCGCCGTTCTCGGCGGTCACGCTGGGCAGGCAGAACACACTGGCTTGCTCGAACTCGCGACGCACCACGTCGCTGGGCTGTCGACCCATCCATTGCACAGGCACGCCGAGACTGTTCGCCTGGGCCTGGAACTGCGCCAGCAACGGCCCGTCGCCGATCATGATCAGCTCGGCGTCGGGCATGCGCGCGCGCACGGCCGCAAAGGCCGCGATCAGGTGCTGGCCGCCCTTCTTCTCGACCATCCGGCCGACATAGAGGATGCGCTTTGCGCGTTCGCCGACAGGCGCACCGCCGGGACGAAACTGCTGCAGATCGATGCCGATGTAGCGCACGTGCACCCGATCGTGCGCAATGCCGTAGGCGATGGCCGTTTTTCGCACGGCCTCACTCACAGCGATGAAATGCACCTTCTCGTCACGCGCCAGGGCCACGAGCCGACTCGGGTAGTTTCGCGATGCCGGGCCACGCCCAGGCGCCTCCCACCAGCTGCGGTGCATGCTGATGTCTGAACCATGGAGGGTGACCAGCACCGGGAGCCCGAGGCGTTGCAAGGTTGGCCACATGGCGACGACCTCGGTACCGAAATGCACGTGAACCAGTGCGGCTTGTTCATGGCGCAATTTGCGCACGACTCCAGGCGGCGGCACATCGAGCTCGCGCAGCACCTTCCACGCGGCCTCTTCGAATCTGCCGCTGCCGCGTCGGCGCAGGTAACGCACGTCGAGGTCGTCTAGCGGCAGGCCGTTCACGGCACGCGTGCCAACGAGGACGGGGTGCCAGGTCCTGCAGGCACGCACTTGCTCACGGATAAATGTCTCCGAATACGGCAACAGATCCGACTTGTAGACCAACACCTTCTGCTTCAAGCCGTGCTCCCGCTGCGTCGCTCACCTGTGATGCAGGCCCTGATCCGGTCTGCAGTCGCGGCGACTGCGATGCTGTCGCCGAGCGGCATGGTTTTACTTTCGAGATCGCCGCGTTCGATGCAGGCGCGCACCTCGTCCATCTGGTAGTGGTATCCGTTGCCAGCGTAATGGTGGGGTTGCCGACGCCCAGTGCCACGACCCGATCGATCCAGCTGCTGGGCTAATCGATGCACGAAGGCGTTTTGCCGCATTCGATCACGCCATCCGAATTTCGCCTCGTCGTAGCCACGCGGCTGTTCGCTGGAGATCTGCAGGCCGTGCGGGCGCACAATCGTGCCTCTGAATGCCAGCACGCCATGCGTACCCATGACATGGAATCCGTCTGTACCCCACGCCCGCAGGCTGACCTGGAATGAGCCGATCACGTCCTTCGGGTAGCGCAGCTGGAACGACACGACCTCGTCGACGCCTGTCGCGCCAATCGTGCCCATAGCCTGCACGTCGATAGGCTCACCAAAGAGCCACTGGCCCAGAGAGATCGGATATGCACCGAGGTGAGCAAGCGCCCCTCCGCCCAGCTGTGGATTGAACATGCCATTGCTCAATTCCGGCCGCTGCGAAGTACCAAAGTCGCCGCTGACCATCCGCACATCGCCAATGGCCCGCGCAGCAATCTGCTCACGTGCAGCGGTGGAAGCCGGCAAAAAGCGCGTCCACATGGCTTCCATGGCGAAGACAGAGCGTGCACGCGCGGCCTCCGCGATGCAGCGCGCATCAGCCGCCGACATGGCCATGGGCTTTTCGATGAGCACCGGGATGCCGGCCTCGATGCAAGCGAGGGCGTGCGCCAGGTGTTCGGACGGCGGGGTCGCAATGTAGATCGCATCCACGCCGCCCAGCCGTGCCGATTCCAGGTAACCCTCGACCGGACGACCGCAGCCGACGCCGGCAACGAACTGCTGTGCTCGCGCCAGTGTGCGCGATGCAACGAAGACGACTTCCGCGTCCCGGGCTGTTTCGAGCCCAGCAATGAACTTGGTGGAGATCGCACCAGTGCCGAAGATGCCCCATCGAAACTTTCTGGACGTCATCGCAGCACCTGTACGGTTTTGTTGTCTGGAAGCAGTTGCTCGTACAGCCCGCGGGTCTGCGTGCCGATGCTTTCCCAGGAGTCCTTGCTGTCCATCGGACGGGCTTGCGGCCTGTTCACGGCGGCATGGTGCAATGCCTCTGCCAGCGCCACGACATCGCCACTCGGCACGAGCTGGCCGTCGTCCGTGCCATCCATCTGCTCAGCGAAGACGCCCACTTTGCTGGCAATCAACCATCGGCCAAGTGACTTGACAAGGAAGTACACGCCACTGGCATCGATCTGGCGGTAAGGGAACAGGAAGCAGTCAGCTTGAGAGAATAGATCGGCCATGTCTTGTTCGCTTAAACGCCGCAGATCGAAGCGAAAGCAGTCGTCGATGCCCAGCTCGGCAATGCGCTTATGGATCCCGGTCAGATCCATGCGCGGCCGCCCCGCCACGGTGATGCGGACGCGGCTCTGAACATCGGGCGCCAGCAAGCCCACGGCCTCGACCAGCAGGTCCAGGCCCTTGTACGGCTTCACTTCGCCGAACAGCACCATGTTGTATGGTCTGCCGTCGGGCACGGCGACGTCCCCACCGTGGTCCGCTGCCAGAGGCGCAACCGGGTGGTGCAGCTTCAAGGGCCCGTGGGCAATGACGCTGATCTTTTCCGCCGGGATGCCGGCCGAGATCAGGTGTTGCCGCCCTGTCACGGTGTGCGAGATCAAATGATTGGCCAGGCGCAGCGGGAGATGAAAGCCCATGCGCTTCAAATGCGACATCCGCTCGCCATTGAAAGGGATGGTGTCATGGACCGTTAGAACGACGGGCCGGAACAAGCGGATCACGCCGATGGCCAATGCATCGAAAAGCGGCAGGACGACCCACTGGATGTGCACGACCTTGGCCTTGTGCTGGAACACCTTAGAAACCAGCGAAACCAAGCCTTGGAAGTGCTCCAAGCCCTTGCGCACGTTGCGCCAGCGGGACTCGCCGCCGTCGTCACTGCGCTTGTAGAAGAAATCGTCAACGTATTCGGCAGGGATTTCCTGCCGGTCACCAGCCCGTATCGGCCGCGTGGCCCAAGTCGGCGTGACACCCGCGCTGACCAGGCCCTCTGTCAACGCCGCGTCGTAAGGGGCGGTGTAGAGCGATGGATCGACCAGCAATACGCACAGCGGCTTCGCTGCGACCGACGGCGTGAGACGGCGAATTTCGCCGTTGTCATAAGGTAAGTTCTGCATGCAAGAACGCTGCTCGAGTCAGTGGGAGCTGATTTATTTTTTTAGCGCCAATGCACCCGGGACCTGAAAAGACGACGCCAACCACCGGCGAAACCCAACTTCTAGGAGCCGCCAGGTCCAATACGAAACGACGCAGGAAAGTGCGAAGGATGCAACGACAAAGAAGCCGATACCGACCCATTGATCAAAGCGAAGGAAGGGGAGTGCAATTCTCTTGACTGCCCCCATGACGATGGGATGCACGAGATAGAAACTGAAGCTGATGGTGCCCAACCACTGCATGGATTTCGACGACAGCAGAGAGTTTTTCGTATTGGCCCGGAACAACACGAGCCAGACAAAGAAGCAGAGCGCGCCGAGAAATGCGACACCCATCAGCCCCAGCATGCCCGCCGCGGCGAAGTCGACCAAGGTCCGGCTCAAAGCGGCATTTTCGATGTCTGTCATGAGCCATGTGACCCAGGCAATCGGCAAACCCAGCCAGCCCCAGCGAAATACCGGGGCAAGCGTTCTGAGCCGATATTCAAAGAGTGCAACCAATACGCCAGGAATGAAAAACAGGGCGCGTGGAAAAAGAATGACGAAGATGCACGCTGGAATGAACGACAACAGGACGCACCAGAACATGCGCGTGCGGTTCGCCCAAGCCACGGCAGCGAAGCCGTAGAAAAACAGCTCGTAGCACAAGGACCACTGTGCAGGGTGGATGGAAGGCACATGCAACACTGGCGCCAGGATCAGCAAGCTGGGAACTAACAGCAATGGATCGGGAAACCGACGCACCGTCGTGCCGGTCACCTGCCCCATGAACCAGGCACCAGCGATCAACAGGATAGCCAGTGGAATCCACAGCGGAAAAATACGCAGCACACGATCCCGCAGGAAAAGTGTCACGTTCTGATGGCGACGCATGCTGTGCACGATCACATAGCCACTGATCATGAAGAAAACTTCAACGCCGTATCGCCATCCGTCGCATAGCCAGCGGATGAACACAAGCGCCTCCGTCGATGGAACCGGGACAAGCCCTGAGTTCACAACGTGGTAGCAAAAGATGGCCAGCACACACGCACCACGCAGGCCATGGATACCCGCATGGTGATCTCTCACGACCTGGGCTTGTGTCATAAATACGAAGGCGGTTGGACAGCCTGCTCAAGCAAGCGCATGGCGCGTGAAGCCACATTAGGTAGGTCCAGATGACCATGCCTGTGGCCACCAAGCAGCGAGCAGATGCCTGCGACAACGCTGCAGCACTGCGCTTCGGCAGGTGCTAGGTAGCAGCTCCGGGCGCTTACTTTGACGACGATCACGAAGTGCCTTCGGGCTGTCGCGGATCGGACACGAGAGGCAGTGCGGACGTCGGTGACCACGGTGATTCGCGCAGCGCCACCCAACTCCACAGGAAGCCGGCCGCCCAAGAAGCGTGCATGGTTGCTGCGCCTACACCGGCAAGCAACCCACATACTGAGCGCTTGCGAATGGCGATGTGCATAGAGATTGCCAGGAGCGCCGTGGCATAGACCAACGGCAACAATAACAGCGCTGGCAGCCACAGGCTTGCGATGATGGACACGATATTGGCGCACCAGAATGCTGGAACCGCAAATTGGCGCAGCCTAATGGAGCCCGGGTGTTTGCGGACTGTACGCGCACGGCCTTTGCCGTAGTTGAAGTATTGGCGCCAAAGGCCTGCGATCGTGGCGCGAGGGTGGTAGCCGAGCCGCAAGTCACTGTCCAGATAGATGCGGCTGCCGAGGGCTCGCTGCCGACAATCGAGTTCTGCATCCTCGTTGTGGGCGAAGCTTTCGTCGTAGCCACCGGCACGGCGGAAGCTGCTCATGCGAAACGCTGCGTGGTGTCCATGGTCGACATCACCGCTGGTGCGCCCACCGCGATGCGCTGACCCACCTGAACCCAGAAAGGTGTCCGACACCCAGGCAACGGCCCGCTGCAAACAGTTGATGCCAACGGAGTCCATCGGCACAACGACGGCATCGGCGCCGGTCCTCTCAAGGGCTTCCACAAGCCGGCGCACGTAGCCATCCGGATAGTTCGCGTGGGCATCACAGCGCACGAGGATGTCGGCCTCAGCGCCGGAGACGCGGACCGCCAGATTGACAGCTGCACTTTGGATACGCTTCGGATTGTGCAGCAGCGACAGCCACGGTTTGCTTGCAGCCAGGCGCTCGACGCGTTGCACCGTGCCGTCGGTGCTGCCGCCATCAGCAACGACAAACGTTACACGGCCATGCGCTGGCCAGTCTCGTGCCAGGTTGTCAATGACGCCCTCGATGGTCGAGTCTTCGTTCAGCGTCGGGATCACCACGAGAATGGACGGCGTGCGATCAGTGCTCATTCAGCATCACCCCGGCAATCTTGGCGTGCGAGCGACCGATCTGGCTGACAAGATTCTGCAGCGCGTCCATGCGTGTGCGGCCACGACGGCCGATCACCAATGCCGCGCCACAGCGGGCCGCGAGAACGCGGCCGTCGGCGCCATGGACGGCGGCGGGCGTATCGACTAGCACATGGTCGAACCGCGTTAACAGCTCCTGCATCACGAAACTGAAGTTTGCTCGCTGCATCAACTCCAATGGATTTGGCGGCAGTGTTCCAACTGTGAGCAGATGCATGCCAGGCAGTGCAGGTACCGGCGTGATCACGTCAGTGGTGGCCCGGCCGGCGAGGATGTTGCTTAGACCAGAGCCCGGCTGCAGACCGAACAGCAGATGCTGGCGAGGCGTGCGCATGTCCGCATCGATGAGCAAAGTGCTCTCGCCGAGCTGGCTGAACGTGACGGCGAGGTTGGCTGCAAAAAACGTCTTGCCGTCACCGACGTCAGGACTCAGCACGGCAAGTGCC
This sequence comes from Pseudorhodoferax sp. Leaf267, assembly GCF_001422405.1. Taxonomy (GTDB): domain Bacteria; phylum Pseudomonadota; class Gammaproteobacteria; order Burkholderiales; family Burkholderiaceae_C; genus Pseudorhodoferax. The sequence goes on along the minus strand of NZ_LMMV01000012.1, from coordinate 414,101 downwards.
CGACGCGGCTGGTCAGGCGCCATGACCCCCATCAGCAGTTGGCTGCGCACATCGCGAAAAACCTCCGCCTCTTTGCTGAAGGGGTCCGTCGCCGCGACGAGTTCCTCGCTCAATCCAGAAAGCCCGCCCTCTACAGCGTAGGGATAGTGGAACTGCTGAGACAAGGCCCATAGCACGTCGTCGCGAGACGCCAGCTTGAGCGCGATGGCAGCCTCGCCGAACCGCACGCCATGTTGGCGCTGATGTTGCAGAACCAGTTCCACTTGACGGGCGTCCAGCTGGCGCAACTCCTTGATCAGGTCCCCGATAGAGCGGTCTACGAGTTGACCGCTGGAGTTCGAAACATCTTCTGGGTTCGTCATGGATTCGGCATGTGTTTGGTCCACTCCTTCGAGCTGAAACAGAAATTGCGACAGCCGCGCTCCCTAGGGCGTGTACGGGCCGCTGCGTCGGCACTCATCCGACCTTGCCGCCAGGTGAGTTGGCGATCTGGGCAGCCCACCGCCCGCGCAGACCGGCGCTGCGATTCGGGCGGACAGCTTGCTTTGGCAATACACCCAGCAAAGGCAGGTGCAAACCGCGCACAACGTCATGCTCGGTACGCAACCTACGATCGCGCATTTCCGCTGCAATTGCCCCACCCAAGGCGAGCAATGTGGCTGCCAGGACCGCAATGGCCATGTTCAGCACGACGCGAGGCTCCGACTGGGTCAGCGGCGCAGATGCCTCCTTGAGGACGCTGACATTCGTCAACGTAGCATGGCTCTCAACACTGGTCTGGCTTGCGCGAGTCAAGACTGTGTCGTAAGCGCGCTTGGCATTGTCAACATCCCGCAGTAACACGCCGGCCTCGTCACGCTGAGCTTTCAGGCTCAGGAGCTTGGCGCGCTGCTCCTCGACGGCTGCACGGGCCTGTGCTAGTCGAGCTTGGTTGACACTATTGTTCACAACGATGCCACCTGTGACGCGTCGAGTTTCGACGGCGATCCCAGAGCGCAATTCCGCGATTTTAGCGTTCAACTCGATCATTTCCGGGTGGCGGTCACCCAGCCGTGCGCCGAGCTCTTTCTGCCTCGCTTCCTGGCGTGCGAGTTCGGAGGTCAGACCGACAATCACCGGATTGGTCAGCACTTCCGGCATGCTGCTGGCGTTGCCAGACGCCTGGCTTTGACGACCACCCGTTTCGTTGGCCAGTCCTTGCAATGTGACAACTTGCGACGACAGCTCTTGCAGACGCGTGCTCTCGACATCGACTCGTTCATCGGTCGCGACGATGTCGTGTTTGCGCTGGTAGTCCGACAGGCGCACCTGGGCGCGCTCTAATTCCTCGCGCAATTGCTTGCCATGGGTGTCGAAAAAGCCGGCGTACTGGCGCGCAGGCTCGACACGCAATTCCAGCGTGGTGTCGATGTAGGCCTGGACCCAGGCATTGGCGATTACTGCTGCAAGCGCTGGGTCGGCATCCGTGTAGGAGATCGTAATCACATTGGATTCACGGGTTGGCACAGCGTCCATCCTGCGCAACAGCCCGCCTGCGAGCGACGATTCGAAATCACCCACACCGCCAGTGGCTGCCAGCCAAGCGCGGCGCCGCTCCTCGTCCCTGTCCCAGCCTAAGGCCCGTGCCACCCGCAGGGCCACCCGTTCACTGCGAAGAACGCCCAGCTGGGTCCCCATATAGCTGTTGTTGGTCATGCCTGGCAGGACCATGCCGGCGATGGGATCGGGGGATTTCACATCCAGCACAACTGAGGCCGACGCTGTGTACAGAGGGTCTTTCATCATCGTCACGGCACCTGCAGCTGCCACAACCGCCATCCACACCAATGCCGCCAGCTTCCAGCGCGCGCGCAACAAAACAAATATTTCGGCGAGTCTCATAGTTCTCCAGTGGAGCTCGAATTTTCGGGCCATTGAACAGCCATGGCGTTTGATTCGTGCGTAGGACAGTTAGTCCAATCGGACTATTGTTGCACTGCACAATAGACTAGATACTAACCCTAGTCCCGATGTCTAGACAACCAAGCCAAGAAAGGATGCCATTCATGCGGAAATCTCTCTGCGTTGCAATTTGTGCAGTCATGCTGGCCTGCGCTGGCTTATCACATGCGTCGCAAGACTCGACCCCGCTGGCTTCCATTTCCAACTCGGTGGCGGCCCGCTTTCAGCAGGTCGGCCAGTTGATGGAAGGCGGCGCTTCGCAAGGTCGCAAGGCCGAGGTTGCCTACAAGCCAAGTGGCGATCGCACCGCCTCCAAGGCGCAGCTCGCTTCGGACAAAGACAGCAACAACGCCATGCTGGTCGCCGGCCTGCTGATCATGGGCGTCATCATCAAGCGCCGTTACGGCAAGGGCGACTGACCGTCGCCTCCACGGGCCCGTTCGTCTGAGGCGGGCCGCAACACGCCACTCCGCACGGAGATCGCGTCCCACACCACGCTTTCAGGAACTCAGGCGCCGATGGGTGTCAAGCGCTGGTTTGCGACCGCGTGCAGCTCCTGCGCCTGGACAAGCCATGGGGCAATGTCCGCGAGCGGCACGAGTACGAAGGCACGCTCTCGCATGCGCGGATGCGGAACGGTCAACGTGGGCGTAGAGATGGCCTGGTCGCCGAATAGCAGCAGATCCAGGTCCAGCGTGCGCGGGGCATTTACGTACGGGCGCTCTCGCCCCGCACCCTGCTCAATCCGCTGCAGTTGCGCCAGCAATTCCGAAGCAGACAAGATCGTGCGCACCCCCATCACGGCATTGACGTAATCCGGCCCGCCTGCATCGACCGGCGCGCTGCGGTACAGCGGCGATTTGGATTGAGCCAGCGTGCCAGGCAGGTTGGCGATCGACTCCACGGCGGCACGCACCGCCGCAGCAGCGTCGCCCAGATTGGCTCCAAGCCCGATGTAGGCCTGGACCCACTGCGTCTCAGCCAGCGGCATCGCCCCGTGGCGCGCGACCATCGCCGTCGACGGGTGCCAGCGCACCACTGCCCTCCTCGGCCGCACGCGCGCCCGGGCTCTTGCGGCGGCGACGGCGTTTCTTCGGGGCGGCAGCCGCTTCTTCGCCAGCCTCTGCCGGCGCAGGCAGGGAGGCATCCGGCGGCGCAGCCGTTTCACGCCGCGGGGCCTTGACCACGCGGACGCGTGGCGTGCGGTGCTCCTCGCGCGCCTGCTCCAGCAGGTCCTGCCGGCGCTCGTCGCTGGCCAGGCTGAATTCCTGCCACCACTCGGCCAGGGCCTCGTCGACCTCGCCGATGTCGGCGCGCAGGCGCATGAAATCGAATGCGGCGCGAAAGCGCGGCTGGTCGATGAGGCCATAGGGCGTGCTGCCGGTGCGCTTTTCGAAGCGCGGCTGCATCATCCACGTCTCGCGCATGTCCCCGGCCAGCTTGCCGCGGCCGGACACATCGCCGATGCGTGCGCTGAAGACGTCCTCGATGGCGTCCTGTAGCGCGGGGAAAGACGGCTGGCGCTTCTCGATGCGCGCGGCCCAGCCGTCGCGCACGTCGGCCCACAGCACGCAGGCCAGCAGGAAGCTGGGCGCCACGGGCTTGCCTTCGCCCACACGGCGGTCGGTGTCCTGCAGCGCAGCGCGCACGAAGGGCTGCTCGGCACGCTGCACCACCACGTCGAGCAGCGGGTAGATGCCGGTGGCCATGTTCAGCACCTTGAGCTGCTCGATGGTCGCCATCGAATGGCCGGTCTGCAACAGCTTGAGCATTTCGTCGAACAATCGGCTCTGCGGCACGTCGGCCAGCAGTTCCTGCGACTTGATGAGCGGCGCCGAGGTCTTGGGGTCGAGCGTGAAACCCAGCGCGGCCAGCTTGGCCGAGAAGCGCACGGCGCGGATGATGCGTACCGGGTCTTCGCGGTAGCGCGTGGCGGCATCGCCGATCATGCGGATGGTGCGCTTCTTCACGTCCTTGAAGCCGCCGTGGTAGTCCACCACGATCTGCCGCCTGGGGTCGTAGTACATCGCGTTGATGCTGAAGTCGCGGCGCGCCGCGTCTTCCTCCTGCGGCCCCCAGACGTTGTCGCGCAGCACGCGGCCCGTGGAGTCGACGGCATGCTGCATGCCGGCCAGTTCGCTCTTGCTCGTGCGCTCGTTGCCAGCCACCTGCTCAGCCGCCGCATTGTCCAGATAGGCCCGGAAGGTGGAGACCTCGATGACCTCGTGCTCGCGCCCGCGGCCATACACCACGTGCACGATGCGAAAGCGCCTGCCGATGATGAACGCACGCCGGAACAGACCCTTGACCTGCTCGGGCGTGGCATTGGTGGCCACGTCGAAGTCCTTGGGACGCAGGCCGACCAGCAAGTCGCGCACGGCGCCCCCCACGATGTAGGTCTCGAAGCCGGCCTGCTGCAAGGTGTTGACGACGTTCAGCGCGCGCTCGTCGACGAGAGCAGGGTCGATGCCATGGACCTCGGCGGGGATCTCCTCGCGCTTGCCGAACTTGGGCGGGGCCTTGCTGGCGGGTGTGCTCTTGCCGAGCAGCCTGTCGATGAATTTTTTGATCATGTGATTTTTGTGAACAGGTCCAGTATGCGCCAGCCGCGCTCGGCAGCGATGGCACGCAGGCGGTCGTCCGGATTGGTGGCGACGGGCACATCGACCTTTTCCAGCAAGGGCAGGTCGTTGAAGGAGTCCGAATAGAAGGTGCAGTGGACCTGGCCCCAGCCCAGCCCGCGCTCGGCCAGCCAGGCCTGGACGCGTGTGACCTTGCCTTCACGCGCGGACGGCACGCCGCGGATGGCGCCGGTGATCCACTCGCCGCTGCCATCGGGCAACGGCGCGCGTTCCAGGTCCACGGCGATCAGCGTGTCGATGCCAAAGGCCTCGGCGATCGGCCGCGTCACGAACTCGTTGGTAGCCGTGACCATCAGTAGCGTGTCGCCCCGGGCGCGGTGCTGCTCCACCAGTGCGCGCGCGGCCGGCACGATGGCCGGCAGGACCATGTCGCGCATGAAATCAGCATGCGCCAGGGCCGCGGCCCGCGGGCCGCGTTCGCGCACGGCGTCGGTCGCGAAGCGTACATAGTCGTGGATGTCGAGCGTACCGGCCTTGTAGTGGGCGTAGAACTCGTCGTTGCGCCGGGCAAAGGCCTCGGGGTCGGTCCAGCCGATGCGGGTGGTGTGCACGCCCCAGGCGTAGTCGGAATCGATCTGCAGCAGGGTGTGGTCCAGATCGAAAAGGGCCAGGTTCAAATGTGCTCCAGCATGGACTTGATCAAGGGAATGGTGATGGCGCGCTGAGTCTGCAGCGCGTAGCCGTCCAGCTTGTCCAGCAGCTGGACGAGGCTGGCGAGGTCGCGGCTGAACCGCCGCAGCATGAAGTCCATCACCTCGTCGGAAAGGAACACACCGCGCGCGTCGGCCTGCTGGCGCAGCACGGCGCGGCGTTCGGGCTCCGACAGCAGGTGCAGTTGGTACACGTGACCCCAGCCCAGGCGCGAGCGCAGATCGTCGCGCAGTGCCAGATCGGCCGGCGGCAGCGTGCCGGCAGCCAGCACCCAGCGTTGCGAGCCCTGGGCATTCACGAACCAGTTGAAGGCGGCATGCTGCTGCACGGCCGAGTAGCGCTGGACGTCGTCCATCAACACCGCAGCCCAGGACTCGTCGAACTCCGGCGGCTCGTGCACGTCAGGTGCCAGCCAGCCCACCTGGGCGCCCTGGGCGCGCAGTGCAGCGCGCACCGCCTCGAGCAGGTGCGTCTTGCCGCTGGCCTCGGGGCCCCACAGATAGGTCGGAACCGGCGAGCGCGTAGGGCTGCCGGCCCACAACTGCAGGTGCTGGAGCGCGGCGTCATTCGGCCCGGCGAAGAAGTTCGCCAGCGTGGGGCCTGAAGCCAGACCGATGTCGAGGGCCAACTGTTGCATGGGGAAGCGGGTGCGTGGGGGAGCCCCACGTAAAATTCGCGCGGATTTTAGTCTCCCAGGCGTACCCCCTGTGCCGTCGCTGGCACCACCTCCCCCATGAGCAACACCCAGAACTCCCCCGCCCCGCTGTCGTACAAGGACGCTGGCGTCGACATCGATGCGGGCGATGCCCTGGTCGAACGCATCAAGCCGTTGGCGAAAAAGACGATGCGCGAAGGCGTGCTGGCCGGCATCGGCGGCTTTGGCGCGTTGTTCGAAGTACCCAAGCGCTACAAGGAACCGGTGTTGGTCAGCGGCACCGACGGCGTGGGCACCAAGCTCAAGCTGGCCTTCGAATGGGCCATGCACGACACCGTGGGCATCGACCTTGTGGCCATGAGCGTTAACGACGTGCTGGTGCAAGGCGCCGAGCCGTTGTTCTTCCTGGACTACTTCGCCTGCGGCAAGCTGGACGTGGACACGGCAGCGGCCGTGGTCGGCGGCATCGCACGCGGGTGCGAGCTGTCGGGCTGCGCCCTGATCGGCGGCGAGACCGCCGAGATGCCCGGCATGTACCCGGCCGGCGAATACGACCTGGCCGGTTTCGCGGTCGGCGTGGTCGAAAAGTCCAAGATCCTGACTGGCCAGGACGTGGCACCGGGTGACGTGGTGCTGGGCCTGGCCTCCAGCGGCGTGCATTCCAACGGCTTCAGCCTGGTGCGCAAGTGCATCGAGCGCGCCAGCCTTGACTTGCCCGGCACCCTGGACGGCAAGCCGTTCCGCGCCGCGGTCATGGAGCCGACGCGGCTGTACGTCAAGCCCGTACTGGCTGCGCTGGCTGCCCATCCGATCAAGGCGCTGGCCCACATCACGGGCGGCGGCCTGCTGGAGAACATCCCGCGCGTGCTGCCCGACGGCCTGGCCGCCGAGCTGGTCCAGGGCAGCTGGCCGCGCAGCGAGCTGTTCGCCTGGCTGCAGAAGACGGCTGGCATCGACGACATCGAGATGAACCGCACCTTCAACAACGGCATCGGCATGGTGATCGTGGTGGCCGCCGACCAGGCCGAGGCCACGGCTGCCACGCTGCGCGCCGCGGGCGAGACGGTCTATGACATCGGCCGCATCGCGCCCCAGGGCGATGGCGCCCAGGTGCGCGTCGGCTGACGGCCCGCATGGCAGACCACACCACCACACCCGGGCCGCGCCTGCTTGCCGGCCACAGCGTGCACCCGCTGGGCCTGGGCTGCATGGGCATGAGCGAGTTCTACGGGCCCTCGGACGATGCCGAGTCGCTGACCACGCTGAACGCCGCATGCGACCTGGGCGTGCAGCACTTCGACAGCGCCGACACCTATGGCTTCGGCCACAACGAGGAGCTGCTGGGCCGCTTCCTGCGCAGCCTGGCGCCGTCGCAGCGCGACACGCTGGTGGTGGCGACCAAGTTCGGCATCGTGCGCCAGCGCGGCCAGTATCAGCGCCGCATCGACAACTCACCGGCCTACATCCGCCAGGCCTGCGAGGCCTCGCTGCGACGCCTGGGCGTGGAGCGCATCGGGCTGTACTACTGCCACCGGCGCGACGCGCAGGTGCCGCTGGCGGAGATGGTGGGTGCGCTGGCCGATCTGGTGCGCGAAGGGAAGATCGCCGCCATCGGTTTGTCCGAGGTCAGCGCCGACAGCCTGCGCGCGGCCCATGCCGTGCACCCGATTGCCGCCGTGCAAAGCGAATACTCGCTGTGGGAACGCGGCGCGGAAGCCGAGGTGCTGCCGGCGGCGCTGTCGCTGGGCGTCGCCTTCGTCGCCTACAGCCCGCTGGGGCGCTCGTTCCTGACCGACCAGCCGCCGGCCGCGCAGGACCTGGCGGCCGACGATTTCCGCCGCGCGCTGCCACGCCTGCAGGGCGACGCCGGCGCCGCCAACCAGCGGCTGCAGCAGAGCGTGGCGGCCATTGCCGGCCGGCTCGACCAGCCCACGGCAGCCGTGGCACTGGCCTGGCTGCTGCAGCGCCAACCCCACGTGCTGCCCATCCCGGGCACGCGCCGCGCGGGCCATCTGCGGCAAAACCTCGCAGCCTGCCATCTGGTGCTACCCGACGCCGTGTTGGCCGAGCTGGACCATGTGTTCCGCGCCGGCCAGGTGGCGGGGGCGCGCTACCCGGACGCCGGCTGGGCGGGTGTGGAGACGCGCTAAGTCAACGTGTCGTCGAGCACAGGCACGGCCAGCACCTTGTCGATGCGCTTGCCGTCCAGGTCGACCACCTCGAAGACCCAGCCCGCGCATTCGATGCGCTCACCGATGGCAGGCAGCCGGCCGGAGACCGACATCAGCAGCCCGGCCACGGTGTTGTAGCGGCCGCGTTCTTCCTCCGGGAGCTCGTCGATGTCGAGCCGGTTCTTGAGCTCGTTCACCGGCATCAGCCCGTCGAGCAGCCAGGAGCCGTCGCCGCGCGGCGTGGCCCAGGCATCGGCGGACACGCCGGGCTGCAGTTCACCCGTGATGGCCTCCAGCAGGTCGCGCGGCGTCATAAGGCCCTGCACCACGCCGTACTCGTCGACAACGAACACCAGGCGGCCCGAACGCGCGCGGAACTGCTCCAGCAGCTCCATGCCCGACAAGGTCTCGGGCACGAAGGTGGCCGGCAGCGCATAGGTGTCGATGCGCTCGGTGGCGCTGGCCGACGAACTCAGCAGCCGCGCCACGCTGACCACGCCGGTCACGTCGTCGAGCGAGCCGCGGCACACGGGGTACCAGGAATGGGCGCCGGTGTCCTCGTTGCCGGCTGCTTCGCGCAGCGCCTGCTCGACCGTGAAACTCGCGTCGAGCCAGTGCACGTCGGCGCGCGGCACCATGAGCGAGGTCAACGGCCGCTCGTCCAGGCGGAACACGTTCTGCACCATCTGGTGCTCGTGCTCTTCGATCACACCTGCGTCCACGCCCTCCTCCAGGCTGGCCGTGATCTCCTCTTCGGTCACGGCGCGCGCATTGTTGGTGTTCACGCGCAGCAGCATCAGCACGCCCTGGGTACTCAGCGACAACAGCCGCACGAAGGGCTTGGCGATCTTGGCCACCCACGTCATGGGCCGTGAGATGAGGTTGGCGACCTTCTCGGGGTAGAGCTGCGCGATGCGCTTGGGCACCAGTTCGCCGAACACGATGGTGACGAAGGTGATCACGGCCACGACCACGGCCGTGGCCGAGACCTCGGCCACCCGCTCGCCCAGACCCAGGCCGCCCAGCCAATGGGCCAGGCCATCGCTGAACGCGGCCTCGCCGATGATGCCGTTCAGCATGCCGATGGAGGTGATGCCCACCTGCACCGAGGAAAGGAACTGCGTGGGTTGCTCCAGTAGCGCCAGCGCGGCGATCGCGCCCTTGTCGCCGGTCTCGGCCATGGCCGTCAGCCGGGCCTTGCGGCTGGAGGCGAGTGCCATTTCGGACATCGCGAACACGCCGTTGAGCACGGTCAACAGCGCGATCAGGAAAAAATCCATGGGATCAGGTCAGCACGAAGGGCCTTGTGGGGAAGCGCAAATTACAGCACAGCACGCCCTGTAGAGTCCGGGCCACACGAAAGCAAAGGGAGCGGGCATGGCGGCGTATCTGATCGGTGATGTACAGGGTTGCGACGCGCCGCTGGGCAAGCTGCTGGACACCATCGGCTTCTCGGCCAGCCGCGACACGGTCTACGTGCTGGGCGACCTCGTCAACCGCGGGCCCGCCTCCGCCGCCGTGCTGCGCCGTCTGATGGCCCTGGGCAGCAGCGCACGCTGCCTGCTGGGCAACCACGACATGCACTTGCTGGCCTGCGCCTACGGCATCCGCCGCCCGCACAAGCGCGACACATTGGAGGAGGTGCTCGCCGCGCCGGACCGTGCCGCGCTGCTGGACTGGCTGCGGCGGCAACACCTGGCCCTGCACGAAGACGTGGCCGGCCGCCCGCTGCTGATGGTGCACGCCGGCGTGCTGCCGCAATGGACCGCGGCACAGGCCGTGGCCCTGGCGCGCGAGCTGGAGACCGTGCTGCGTGGCAACGACATCGAGGGCTTTCTGCGCGAGATGTACGGCAATGCGCCCGACCACTGGCACGACGGCCTGCAGGGCAATGCGCGCCTGCGCGTGATCGTCAACGCGCTGACGCGCTTGCGCTTTTGCAGCGTGGACGGTCGCATGGAGTTCGACAGCAAGGACAGCGCGGCGACGGCGCCGGAGGGCTTCATGCCGTGGTTCGATGTGCCGGGGCGCCGCACGGCGCAAGACACGGTGGCCTTCGGGCATTGGTCCACCCTGGGCTGGCTGGACCGGCGCGACGTGATCTGCATGGACACGGGCTGCGTGTGGGGCGGCCCGTTGAGCGCGTTGCGCGTGGCAGCCGATGCGGCCCAGCAGGCGCTGGTACAGGTCGACTGCCCGCAGGCGCAGCAGCCCGGCTGAGGATCAGCCCGAGGTCGACTCGGTTTCGGGTTGGGACTGTGGCTGCTGAGGCGCGGGCCGCGGCTGCGGCAGCGACTTGAACAGCGCCGCCACCTTGCGCTTGGGCTTGATGTTGGCCGAGATGCCGCGGGCCGGCTGGCGCGCATTGGCCTCCCAGCTCGGTGTCGCGTCCTGGGCCTTCTGCGGCGCCTCGTAGGGCTGGTCGAAGAAAGGATCGCGCGTCGCCGAGCGTTGCGGGCGGGCGGGCCGCTCCGGCCGCTCGGCGCGTTCCACGCGCTCCTGCGGCTCGCGGCGTGGGCGCGGCTGGCCGTCCATCACGTCGCGCGGGTCGTCGCCGCCCCAGGCACGGCGGCCATCGTTGAAGCGGCCCTGCTCGCGGATGCGTGGCATGTCTTCTTCGAACTCGAAGGCCTCGATCTCGATCTTGGTCTTGATCAATTTCTCGATCTCGGCCACCAGGCGCGCGTCGTTGCCGCCGCCCGCGAAGCTGACCGCCAGGCCAGAAGCGCCGGCACGGCCGGTGCGGCCGATACGGTGCACGTAGTCTTCGGCATTGAACGGGATGTCGAAATTGAACACTGCCGGCACATCCTTGATGTCCAGGCCGCGTGCCGCCACGTCGGTACAGACCAGCAGGTCGACTTCACCTTTCTTGAACGCCTCCAACGCCTTCAACCGCTCGTCCTGGCTGCGGTCACCGTGCAAGGCCACCGTGCGCAAGCCCTCGCGCTCCAGCGAGCGTGCCAGGCGGGCGCAGCCCAGCTTGCTGTTCACGAACACGAAGGCCTGGCGCAGTTCGCGTTTCTTCAGGATCTCGCGCAGCGCGCGGCGCTTGTTGTCGTCGTTGACGCTGTAGAAATGCTGCTCGACGGTCGATGCCGTGGCGTTCGAGCGCGCAACTTCGATGGTCGTCGGGTCCTGCAGGTAGCTGTTGGCCAGGCGCTTGATCTCGGGCGAGAACGTGGCCGAGAACAGCAGCGTCGTACGCTGCTTGGGCAGGTAGGACAGGATGCGCTGCAGGTCCGGCAGGAAGCCGATGTCCAACATGCGGTCGGCCTCGTCGAGCACCACGTACTCGACCTGGTTCAACACGGCGTTCTTGGCCTCGATGTGGTCGAGCAAACGGCCCGGCGTGGCCACCAGCACCTCGACGCCCTTCTTGAGCTCAGCCGTCTGCGGCTTCATGTCGATGCCGCCGAACACCACCGTGCTGCGCAGCTGCGTGTACTTGGCGTACAGCTTGATCTGCTGCGCCACCTGGTCGGCCAGCTCGCGCGTGGGCAGCAGCACCAGGGCGCGCACGGGGTGGCGGGCCGGCGAGGTCGAGCTGTTCTCGTGCTTGAGCATGCGCTGCAGCAGCGGCAACGAGAAGGCGGCCGTCTTGCCGGTGCCAGTCTGCGCCGCGCCCATCACGTCGCGCCCCGTCAGCACCACCGGAATGGCCTGCGCCTGGATCGGCGTCATGGACTGATAACCCATCTCGGCGACGGCGCGCGCAAGAGGTTCGGCAAGTTGCAGCTGGGAAAACGAATCCAATGCGGATTCAGCGGAGGTGTCGGGTGCGGAGTCGGTCATCAATACCAGAATTCAGGTGCTACCAAGCCGATAGCAGGCCGGCACGAGAGGATGAGGCCGGACCTGGATTATCGCCCAAGGGGTCCGAAGCCATGGCCGGGCGGGCTGAAACCCTTCCCGGCTGCGTGTCAAGAAAGAGACGCGCCGATCGGCGGCACGGCCTGGCGCACGTCGCCGCACTGCGCGCGGTGGCGCAAGGCATGCTCCATCACGACCAGAGCCAGCAGCGCCTCGACGATGGGTGTCGCGCGAATGCCGACGCAGGGGTCGTGCCGGCCCTTGGTCACGACCTCCACGCTCTGGCCCTGTACGTCGATGGATTCGCGCGGCGTGATGATGGAGCTGGTGGGCTTGATGGCGATGGACACTTCCAGGTCCTGGCCGGTGCTGATGCCGCCGAGCACACCGCCCGCATGGTTGGTACGAAAGCCCTGCGGCGTCATCGAATCGCCGTGCATGCTGCCGCGGTGCGTGACGCTGGCGAAGCCGGCGCCGATCTCCACGCCCTTCACGGCATTCAGGCCCATCATCGCGAAGGCAATGTCGGCGTCCAATTTGTCGTACAGCGGCTCGCCCAGGCCGACCGGCATGCCGGTGGCCATGACGCGCACGCGCGCGCCACAGGAATCGCCGGCCTTGCGCAGGCTGTCCATGTAGTCCTCGAGCGCCGACACGTCGGCCACAGGCGCGTAGAACGGGTTGTTCGGCACGTGGTCCCAGCTCTCGAACGGGATGGCGATGTCACCGATCTGCGTCATGCAGCCGCGGACCTGCACGCCGTGGTGCTGCGCCAGCCACTTCTTGGCCACGGCGCCGGCGGCCACGGTGGGCGCCGTGAGCCGGGCCGACGAGCGCCCGCCGCCGCGCGGGTCGCGGATGCCGAATTTGTGCCAGTAGGTGTAGTCGGCGTGGCCCGGGCGAAAGCTTTGCGCGATGGCGCTGTAGTCCTTGCTGCGCTGGTCCGCATTGCGGATCAGCAGCGCGATCGGCGTGCCCGTGGTGCGGCCGTCGTACACACCGGACAGGATCTCCACCGCGTCCGGCTCGTTGCGCTGCGTCACATGCCGGCTGGTGCCCGGGCGGCGGCGGTCCAGGTCGTGCTGGATGTCGGCCTCGGACAGCTCCATGCCCGGCGGGCAGCCGTCGATCACGCAGCCGATGGCCGGGCCGTGGGATTCACCGAAATTGGTGACTGCGAAAAGGGTGCCGAAAGTGTTACCGCTCATGGGGCTGGATTATCCGTGAGGCCCCGCAGCAGCGCGTGGGCGCTGGGAACGAATCCTGCTTCGCATACACGGCACCCATCGCGGTGCGGACAACCTCTCTACCGAAAGGCACACCATGCTGGACCGCACAAGCACTCTGTTTTCCCACGTCAAGCCTGCAGATACCGACTATGTCTCCGGCGGCCTGCGCGACTTCTTCCTGTACCGCGACCTCGGCATTGCCGAAGCCACGCATGGCAAGGTGATTGCGCACCTTGTGAAGGCCAACATGGCACCGGAAACGGGCACGGGATGGCACCGGCATGAGGCGGATTTCCAGATCGTGATCATGGTCAAGGGCTGGGCGCGTTTCATGTACGAAGATAAGGAAACGCTGGTCGAAGCGGGCGACGTGGTGCACCAGCGACCCGGCATCCGCCACTACCTGTTCGACTATTCGCCCGACATGGAGTACCTGGAGATCGTCTCGCCGGCCGACTTCAAGTCGGTGGACGTGGAACCCGTGTGCGACGTGCCGGCGGCCACGCCCTGGGCGTGAGCGCAAGGCCCTCTGGCCAGAGGGCTGCGCCTCAAAATTCCGCGTCGAGTTCGTCGATCTCCTCCGGCTCCTTCTTCGCCTCGGCGATCCATTCCTTCATGGCCGGCAAGGCCATGATCTGCTTGCAGTAGTCCGCGCAGACTGGCGGCAACGCCACGTCGTACGTCAGGAAGCGCGTGACCACGGGCGCGTACATGGCATCGGCGATGCAGGGCTTGTCGCCGAACAGGTAAGGGCCGCCATACGCCTGGATGCACTCGATCCAGATCTCCAGGATGCGGTCCACGTCGGCCTGCGCGCGCGACCACACCTTGAAGCCCGGGAAATGCGCCTTGATGTTCATGGGCAACGACGCGCGCAGCGCCGAGAAGCCCGAATGCATCTCGCCGCAGATCGCACGGCAATGCGCGCGCGCGCCCTGCTCGGCGGGCAGCAGGCCGGCCTTGGGCTTGAGCTCATTGAGGTATTCGCCAATGGCCAGGGTGTCCCACACCAGCACCTTGCCGTGCTGCAGCGAAGGCACGCGCATGGAGGATGAGAGCAGCAGCATCTCGGCCTTCATGGCCGGGTCGTCGGGAGACACCACGTGCTCGTTGAACTCCAGGCCGGCCAGCTTGGCCATCAGCCAGCCGCGCAGGGCCCAGGCGCCGTAGTTCTTGCTGCTGATCGTGAGTACCGCCTTGGTCGCCATGTCATCGCCTCCTGTGAGGGCGATCACCGTGCAAGGGCCGTGCCACCCGGCGTGGGCGCTGCCTGCAGGCCTGGCCCGCAACTTGCCTCGTTCCAGCATTCCGACTCCCACGAGACACCGCATGCTCTACCAGGCCTATCAGTTGCAGTCCGACCTGATGTCGCCGATCCGCCTGCTCGCGCAATCGCTCAGTGCCTCGCTCTGGTTCGACAACACCGAGCGCAGCCCGGTGCGCGGCATGGCGGCGGCCTCGGCCGTGATCTCGCGCATGCGGCTCACGCATTCGCGGCCGGCCTATGGCATCACCTCGGCCCACGTGGCGGGCGAGTCGGTGCCCGTGACCGAAGAGGTGTTGCGCAAGAAGCCATTCGGCAGCCTGCTGCGCTTCAAGCGCGCACTGCCGCCTGGCATGCCGGACCAGCCCAAGGTGCTGCTGGTCGCGCCGCTGTCGGGCCATTTCTCGACGCTGCTGCGCGAGACCGTGCGCACGCTGCTGCAGGACCAGGACGTCTACATCACCGACTGGCACAACGCACGCGACGTGAGCCTCAAGCACGGCGCCTTCACGCTGGACGACTACATCGCCTACATGATGGATTTCATCGCCGCCGTGGGCCCGGGCACGCACGTGGTCGCGGTCTGCCAGCCCTGCGTGGCGGCCCTCGCTGCCACCGCCATCATGGCCGAGGACGACCACCCCGCGCAGCCACGCAGCCTCACCCTGATGGCCGGCCCCGTCGACTGCCGCGTGAACCCCACGGGCGTGAACGCGCTGGCCACCAGCAAGCCCATCGAGTGGTTTGCGAAGAATCTCATCAGCCACGTGCCCATGCCGCACGCGGGCTTCATGCGCCGCGTCTACCCCGGCTTCGTGCAGCTGACGGCCTTCATGAGCATGAACCTGGAGCGGCACAAGCAGCAGTACAAGGACATGTACAAGTACCTGCTCGAAGGCGAGCTCGACAAGGCCGAGACCATCCGCGTGTTCTACGAAGAGTACCTCGCCGTCAACGACCTGCCCGCCGAGTTCTACCTGGAGACGGTGGAAAAGGTGTTCCAGACCTATGACCTGCCGCGCGGCGTGCTGACCTTCCAGGGCCGCACGGTCAACACAGCCGCCATTCGCCGCACGGCCTTGATGACGGTGGAAGGCGAGCGCGACGACATCTGCTCGGTGGGCCAAACTCTAGCCGCGCAGGACATGTGCACCAGCGTGCGGCCCTATCTGCGCACACACCACGTGCAGACCGGCGTAGGGCATTACGGCGTGTTCAGTGGCCGCAAGTGGAATGAACAGATCTACCCGCGCGTGCGGGACATGATCCACGCGACGGCGGTCTGAGCGGAGGGCTGAAGAGCCCCCCAGGCGTCAGCCCTTCTCGCCGTCTTCCTCGCCACCCGGCCAGTCGCGGATGTAGGCCTTGAGCATCTTGTTCTCGAAGTTCTGGCTGTCCACGACGGCCTTGGCCACGTCGTAGAAGCTGATCACGCCCATCAGCATGCGCTTGTCCATCACGGGCATGTAGCGGGCATGGCGTTCCAGCATCATGCGGCGCACTTCGTCGAGCTCGGTCTCGGCCGAGCAGGTCAGCGGCGCGTCGTCCATGGCCGTACGCACCAGCACAGTCCCAAGTTCCCCCCCGTTCTTCACGATGCTCTGGATGACTTCGCGGAAGGTCAGCATGCCGACCAGGTCGCCGTGGTCCATGACGACCAGCGAACCGATGTCCTTTTCCGACATGGCCGCGACGGCGTCGGCCAGGGCCTGATCGGGCGTTGCGGTGTACAGCGTGTTGCCTTTGACGCGCAGAATGTCGCTGACTTTCATGGGGCCTCCTGTTGATCGTCCGCGACGCGGAACTGTCAAGGGAATATAGCCCACAATCATCCCCAAAACAGCCTCGTTCCCCCAGTAGGAGACCCCCGCATGCCCGGATATTCGGACCCTGGCTTCGACACGTTGGCACTGCACGCAGGTGCCTCGCCGGACCCGGCCACGGGTGCGCGCGCCGTGCCCATCCATCTCACGACATCGTTCGTGTTCGAGTCCAGTGACCACGCGGCCGCGCTGTTCAACCTGGAGCGCGCAGGCCACGTCTATTCGCGCATCAGCAACCCCACCAATGCCGTGCTCGAGCAGCGCGTGGCCGCACTCGAAGGCGGCATCGGCGCCATCGCCACGGCCAGCGGCCAGGCCGCGCTGCATCTGGCGGTGGCCACATTGATGGGCGCGGGCAGCCACATCGTGGCCAGCACGGCGCTGTATGGCGGCTCGCAAAACCTGCTGCACTACACGATGCGGCGCTTCGGCATCGACACGACCTTCGTGAAGCCCGGCGACATCGACGGCTGGCGCGCCGCGATCCGGCCCGAGACGCGCCTGCTGTTCGGCGAGACCGTGGGCAACCCGGGGCTGGACGTGCTGGACATTCCCACCGTGAGCGCGATCGCGCACGAGGCCGGCGTGCCGCTGCTGGTCGATTCCACGCTGACATCGCCCTGGCTCATCAAGCCGTTCGAGCTGGGCGCCGACCTGGTCTACCACTCGGCCACCAAGTTCCTGTCGGGCCACGGCACGGTGATCGGCGGCGTGCTGGTCGATGCAGGCAGCTTCGACTGGGCCGCGTCGCACGCAGCGAGTGGCCGGTTCGCCGAACTGGCCCAGGCCTACGAGGGCTTCCACAACATGGTGTTCGCCGAGGAAAGCACGGTCGGCGCGTTCCTGCTGCGCGCACGGCGCGAAGGGCTGCGCGACTTCGGCGCCTGCATGAGCCCGCACACCGCCTGGCTGATCCTGCAAGGCATCGAGACGCTGCCGCTGCGCATGGAACGCCACATGGCCAACACGCGCAAGGTGGTGGAATTCCTCGCGGCCCAGCCCTTCGTGGCGCGTGTGGGCCACCCGCTGCTGGAGAGCCACCCCAGCCATGCACTCGCGCAAAAGCTGCTGCCGCGCGGCGCGGGCTCGGTCTTCAGCTTCGACTTGAAGGGCCACCGCGAGCAGGGCAAGAAGTTCATCGAGACGCTGAAGATCTTCAGCCACCTTGCCAACGTAGGTGACTGCCGTTCGCTGGTGATCCACCCGGCCAGCACCACGCATTTCCGCATGACCGACGAGGCGCTGGCGGCTGGCGGCATCAGCCAGGGCACGATCCGCCTGTCCATCGGCCTCGAAGATGCAGACGACCTGATCGACGACCTCAAGAAGGCCTTGAAGGCCGCGGAGAAGGCGGCATGAACGTCACCGTCAACGACCACACCGCGTATTGCTACACCGGCGGCAAGCCCTTCGACGCGGCCAAGCCGACCGTGGTGTTCATCCATGGCGTGCTGAACGACCACAGCGTCTGGATTTTGCAGAGCCGCTACCTCGCGCACCACGGCTTCAACGTGGTGGCCGTGGACCTGCCGGGCCACTGCCGCAGCGGCGGCGAGGCGCCCTCTTCCGTCGAGGAAGCCGCAGACTTCATCGGTGCGCTGCTCGACGCCGCGGGCATCGACAAGGCTGCGCTCGTCGGCCACAGCTGGGGCTCGCTGATCGCGCTGGAGGCCGCTGGCCGGCTCAAAGCCCGCATCACGCAGCTCGTGCTGGTCGGCACGGCCTTTCCGATGAAGGTCTCGCAGGCGCTGCTCGATGCCTCGCAGCACGACCCCGAGGCCGCGCTCAAGATGGTCAATGTGTTCTCGCGCGCCACGCTGGCCGCCCCGCCCTCGGCACTCGGCCCCGGCACCTGGGTCTATGGCGCCAGCCTGGCTCTGGGCCGGCGCGTGCTGCGCAGCAATGCCAGGGCCAACGTGTTCCACCGCGGCTTCCTGGCCTGCGACCGCTATGCCAACGGCGAGGCGGCCATTGCGCAGATCGCATGCCCGGTGCTGTTCGTGCTCGGCGCGCAGGACCAGATGACGCCGCCGAAGGCCGCGCAAGGCCTGATCGACAAGGCCCGCGCCGCTGGCAAGCACGTGCGCATTGCCACGCCGGCCGTGGGCCACCACCAGATGACCGAGACGCCCGACGCCACGCTGTTCGCGATCCGCGACTTCCTGCGCGGCTGACGCGCGGCGATGGCGCGCTGCCAAGGAGACCACGATGGACGACAGCACCCTGTTGCGCAGCGAAGGCACGGATCCGCGCGCCTTCAAGCGCTTTGCCGACTTCTATCCGTTCTACCTGAGCGAGCACCGCAACCGTAGCTGCCGGCGACTGCACTTCGTGGGCTCCACGCTGTCGCTGGTCTGCCTGGGCCTGCTGCTGTTCACCGGCCAGTGGCGCTGGCTGTGGATCGGCCTGCTGTGCGGCTACGGCTTCGCGTGGATCGGGCATTTCGGTTTCGAGAAGAACCGGCCCGCCAGCTTCAAGCGCCCGCTCT
Source organism: Pseudorhodoferax sp. Leaf267 (assembly GCF_001422405.1). Lineage (GTDB taxonomy): Bacteria > Pseudomonadota > Gammaproteobacteria > Burkholderiales > Burkholderiaceae_C > Pseudorhodoferax. The sequence goes on along the minus strand of NZ_LMMV01000012.1, from coordinate 395,424 downwards.
ACAGCTTCATGGGCGACTGGGCGATGTACCGCGACATCTGGGCCGGGCGCATCAAACTCTGACCGCCAACGCGTCGCGCAGCAGCAGGCTGTACCAGCGCCCGCTCTCCCAAAGCGGCGCCAGCGCATCGCTGCGGTGCACGAGCAAGCGCTCCAGCAGGGGTGCCAGCAGCGTGCGGTCCGGATCGGCCAGCAGCACGTAGCGTGCCTCCTCGGCGTCCTGCGCCGTGCCGTGGACCGCGTGTTCGGCTTCGTCGAGCTTGGCGATCCAGTCCAGGCCCACGAGCGCATCGAGCACGGGCGTCAGCTGCAGCGCGTCCGTGCCCAGCAGCCGGCCCAGTTCGCTGGCGGCCAGCCCATGCTGCGCCCCGGGCCGGGCCGCATGCAGGTGCTGCAGCACCTCCACGGCCAGCTGGAAGTGCCAGCCGTAAGCGCCGGCCGGCCGCGCCACACCTTCGACCAGGGCAGGCAGGTAGGCCGCGATCACCGCGCCCAGCAGCACGATGAGCCAGGCCAGGTAGATCCACACCAGCAAAATGGGCAGCGTGGCGAAGGCACCGTACATCGCCGAGTACGTCGGTACCGAAGCCAGGTACACGCTCAACAGGCGCTTGGCCATCTCGATGCCCAGCGCCACGAACAGGCCGCCGGCCAGTGCATGGCCCCACTTCACATGCGTGTTCGGCACATGGCGGTACAGCGAGGCCATGCCCAGCACCAGCAGCAGGAATTCGAGGCTGTCCAGCAGCAAGCGCACGCCGCCGGGCAGGCTGTCGACCAAGCCGCGCGAGGACGAGATGGCGTAGGAAGTGACCGCCAGGCTGGCGCCCAGCAGCAGCGGCCCCAGCGTGATCAGCGCCCAGTAGATCAGCACACGCTGGCCCAGCGGCCGCGGCTTGCGCACACGCCAGATGCGGTTCAGCGTGCGGTCGATCGTGAGGATCAGCGCCAGGGCCGTGACCAGCACCACGGCCAGCCCCACGCTGCCGAGCCGGCTGGCCTGGCTGGCGAACTGCGTGAGATAGCCCAGCACCTGGCGCGCGATGGTCTCGGGCACCAGGCTTTGCACCAGCCAGCGCTGCAGCACGCCCTGCATCGTGCCGAAGATGGGGAACACGGTGAAGATGGCCAGCAGCACCGTGAACAACGGCACCAATGCCAGCGTGGTCGTGAACGTCAGGCTGCTGGCCGTGAGGCCCAGCTGGTCTTCACGCAGGCGCTCGCGCAGCGTGGCTGCGGTATTGCGCCAGGGAAAGCGCGCGATCTGTTCCAGCAGGGCGTGCAGGCGCGAAGAGAGCATGGCTCGCTATGATGCCACCGCCATGCAGCCCGCCCCCCTCCCATCCCCCATCTCCTGGACCCGTTGGCTGGCCGTCGCCAGCCTGCTCGGCCTCATCGTGCTGGGCCTGGCCTGGGAGCTCTGGCTGGCGCCGCTGCGCCCGGGCGGCACCTGGCTCGCCATCAAGGTGCTGCCGCTGTGCATCCCTCTGGCGGGCCTGCTGAAGAACCGCATGTACACCTACCGCTGGCTGAGCCTGCTGATCTGGCTGTACTTCACCGAGGGCGTGGTGCGCGCGTTCGGTGACGCCCCGCCCAGCAGCTGGTGCGCGCTGGCCGAGGTGCTGCTGTGTTTGCTGCTGTTCGTCGCCTGTGCCATGCACGTGCGCCTGCGTTTTCGCAATGCCCGCGCGGCCACCGCCGCCGCGGGTGGATGAAAGACTTCTGACATGACCGCCTTGCTCGACTCCCTGCGCGCCACCGTCGGTGCCGCGAACGTATTGACCGAAGGCGATCTTTCCGCCTGGGAGCAGGACTGGCGCAAGCGCAGCCGCGGCAAGTCGCTGGCCGTGGTGCGGCCGGCCACCACGCAGCAGGTGGCCGATGTGGTCAAGGCCTGCGCCGCGGCCGGCGTGAGCCTGGTGCCGCAGGGCGGCAACACCGGCCTGGTGTGTGGCTCCACGCCCGATGAGAGCGGCACGCAGGTCGTGCTGTCGCTCACGCGCATGAACGCCGTGCGCGGCATCGACCCGGCCAACCTCACGATGACGGTGGAGGCCGGCTGCATCCTGCAGACGCTGCAGGAGCTGGCCGAGAAGGACGGCTTCCTGTTCCCGCTGAGCCTGGCGGCCGAGGGCAGCTGCACCATCGGCGGCAACCTGGCGACGAACGCAGGCGGCACGCAGGTCGTGCGCTACGGCAACACACGCGATCTGTGCCTGGGCCTGGAGGTCGTCACGGCCGAGGGCGAGATCTGGAACGGACTGACCGGCCTGCGCAAGGACAACACGGGGTACGACCTGCGCGACCTGTTCATCGGCAGCGAAGGCACGCTGGGCATCATCACCGCGGCCACCATGAAGCTCTACCCCATGCCCGCCGCGCGCCTGACGGCCTGGGCCGCCGTGCCCTCGATGGAGCAGGCCGTGGAGCTGCTGGGCATGGCGCACCGCACGCTGGGCGCGGGCCTCACGGGCTTCGAGGTCATGGGGCGCTTCGCCGTGAGCCTGGTGGCCAAGCACTTTCCGCAGCAGCGCGTGCCCTTCGTGACCGGCGCGGCCGAAGCGGCAAACGAGACGCCCTGGTGCGTGCTGCTGGAGAACTCCGACGACGAGTCCGAGGAGCATGCCCGCACGCGCTTCGAGAAGCTGCTGGAGCAGGCCTTCGAGGCCGGTTGCGTGAGCGACGCCGTGGTCGCCGAGAACCTCACGCAGGCGCACCAGCTCTGGCACATCCGCGAGAGCATTCCGCTGGCCCAGGTCGAAGAGGGCCTGAACATCAAGCACGACATCTCGATCCCGGTCTCGCGCATCCCCGAGTTCGTGCGCGTGACGGACGCGCTGCTGGCACGGGCGATCCCCGGCGTGCGCATGGTCGACTTCGGCCACCTGGGCGACGGCAACCTGCACTACAACGTGCAGGCCCCGGCCGGCGGCGATGCCAGGGCCTTCCTGGCCGAGCAGGAAGAGCACGTTAACACCGTGGTGTTCGACTCGGTCAAGGCCTTCGACGGCTCGATCTCGGCCGAGCACGGCGTGGGCAGTTTGAAGCAGCACAAGCTGCCGCACTACAAGTCGCCCGTGGCGCTGAAGATGATGCGCTCGATCAAGGGAGCGCTGGATCCGAAGAACGTGATGAATCCGGGGCGGGTGCTGGAGGCGTGAACACCATCGACCGGAGAGACAATCCGACCATGACCACCCGCCCCATCCGCTCCCAATACGAAGACTTCATGCGCCACGTGCAGCAGCACGGCGTGGCCAAGGGCGACCGCACGGGCACCGGCACCAAGAGCGTGTTCGGCCACCAGATGCGCTTCGACCTGAACGAAGGCTTCCCACTGGTCACCACCAAGAAGGTGCACCTCAAGTCCATCATCCAGGAACTGCTGTGGTTCCTGACCGGCTCGTCCAACAACAACTGGCTCAAGGAACGCGGCGTGAGCATCTGGGACGAATGGGCAAAGCCTGATGGCGACCTGGGCCCGGTCTACGGCGTGCAGTGGCGCTCGTGGCCCACGCCGGACGGCGGCCACATCGACCAGATCGCCGAGGTGGTCAAGCAGCTCAAGACCAACCCCGATTCGCGCCGCATCATCGTGAGCGCATGGAACGTGGCCGATCTGTCGAAGATGGCGCTCATGCCCTGCCATGCGTTCTTCCAGTTCTACGTGGCCGACGGCAAGCTGAGCTGCCAGCTCTACCAGCGCAGCGCGGACATCTTCCTGGGCGTGCCGTTCAACATCGCCAGCTACGCGCTCTTGACCCACATGCTCGCACAGCAGTGCGACCTGCAGGTGGGCGACTTCATCTGGACTGGTGGCGACTGCCACATCTACAGCAACCACGCCGAGCAGGTGGAGCTGCAGCTGAGCCGAACGCCCTACCCCTACCCCACGCTCGTCATCAAGCGCAAGCCCGATTCGATCTTCGACTACCAGTACGAGGACTTCGAAGTCGTGGACTACCAGCACCACGCCGCCATCAAGGCGCCGGTGGCCGTCTGACATGCCCACGCTGCACCTGATCCTTGCGCGTGCCGCCAACGGCGTGATCGGCAAAGCCAACACACTGCCGTGGCGGCTGCCGGAAGACATGGCGCACTTCAAGCGCACGACCATGGGCTGCCCGGTCGTCATGGGCCGCAAGACCTGGGATTCGCTGCCGCCGAAGTTCCGGCCGCTGCCCGGCCGCATCAACATCGTGCTCACGCGCCATGCCGACTGGCAGGCCGATGGCGCACTGCGTGCGGCCTCGCTCGAGGAGGCCCTGGGCCTGTGCCCGGCCGATGCCAAGGTGTGGATCACCGGCGGCGCCGATGTCTATGCCCAGGCCATGGCGCTGGCCAGCACGGCGGTGGTCACCGAGATCGAGGCCGAGTTCGAGGGCGATGCCTATGCCCCCAAGTTCGGCGGCAACTGGAAAGAAACCGAGCGCGAGCGCCACGTCTCGGCCGCGGGGCTGGCCTTCAGCTTCGTGACGTACCACAACACCGCGCTGACGCCGTAGCCCTGAGGCGCCTCGCTTGCGCGCGCCGATGCTGCAGGCCAGTGCAGCCTGTAGGCCCGCTCCCACCCGGGCGCGGCGCACCGACCGCTCGAAATGCGGCGACCGGCCTTCGACACTGTCTGCTCTTCGCCTCCACAGCACAGCTCATCACTACAAGAAGTCAGTGCCTGGTCCCTTCATGACGAGCCAGGGTGTTTCGCACCCGCACGCCCCATCCGGAGACCTCCAGAGTGACCGATCCGACCGACACCGCCGCCGTCCCTGCGCCTCGCCTGCACACCGTGGCAGCGGCCGGCCAGCGCTACGGCGCGGATTCACACATGGGCAAGCGCGTGACCGCCTGGCCCGCGCGCGCACGCTAGGACGTTGATGCAGTTGCTGGCCGCCTGGCTGCCCTGGATCAAATTCGTGCACCTGTCCGCGCTGCTGGCCTGGTGCGCGAGCCTGTTCGCGCTGCCGGCCCTGCTTGCGCTGTACCCGCAGACGCAGGGCCGCATCGCCAAGCGGCGGCTGTGGGCAGCCTCGCGCTTCGTCTACATCGCCATCGCCTCGCCAGCGGCGGTGCTGGCCGTGGTGTCGGGGACCCTGCTCATCCATGTGACCGGCTCGTACGCCGTGTGGTTGCTGGCCAAGCTCACGCTGGTCGCGGCCATGGTGTTCTTCCACGCCGGCTGCGGCAAGCTGCTGCTGGTGCTGCGCGAGACGCCGCAGCGCTGGTCACCCGGGTTCCACGTCGCCCTGGCCCTCGTGCCGGCACTGTTGATTCCCGGCGTGCTGTGGCTGGTGCTGGCCCAACCACGTCTGTAGATCTGCGATGGGCCCCTCAGTCTTCCTCGTCCGCGTTGAGCACCCCGACCCGGTGCTCGAACACCAACGTGCCGCCCAGCCAGCCGGCCACGCTGACCAGCAACGCGCCAAGGCCCGACAGGTACATGCCGAACGGCACGATCAGCGCCTCGGCGTCGGCCACGCGCATGCCCCAGTTGGCCACGCCGACCGACAGCAGCATCACGGCCACGACGAAATGGCTCCAGGCCGCGGCGCGGCGGCGGATGTCGCGCACCAGCAGCAGCTCCCACGTACCGGCGATGCCGGCCACGATGCCCGTCACGGCCCCGGCGCCGGCCAGCCACAGCGACATGCGCGCCCAGAACGGGTCACTCCAGTACCACCACGCGATGTCGCTGGCGAGCACCGCCATCAGGAACGCGATGGGGAACGGCACCAGCATCGCATGCGCCGGGTGGCCGAAAAAGTGCACGCCCGTGGTCGTGCCGTGCGGGACGGGGTCGGCGTAGTGCTTCATGCTGCGGCCCACTCTAAGCGCGCGGCCGGATCACCTGCTGCGCCAGGGTCTCTCGCGCGCGCCGCGGGCCTCGCCACCTTGGCCTTGCTGGCCGGCTGCGGCGCGGCCGGCCCGCTGTCGGCGCTGGACCCGGCCGGCCCCGGCGCGGCGCCGATCGCGCGCGTGTGGTGGGCCATGTTCTGGGGCGGCATGGCACTGCTGGTGTTCATGACGGCGCTGGGCCTGTACGCCGCGCTGCGCCGCCCGCAGGGCACGCCGCGGGTGTCGGAGCGCGCTTTTGTGCTCTGGGGCGGGCTGGCCCTGCCCGGCGTGGTGCTGGTCGCGTTGCTGCTGTGGGGCGTGCGCGCAGGCCACGCGCTGCTGCCGCTGCCCGGCCAGGCGCCTGTGTTCACCGTGGAGGTCACGGGCCGGCAATGGCAATGGGAGGTCGCCTACCCGGCCCACCCGGCGGCGCGCACGGCGGTGAACCGCATCGACATCCCGGCCGGCCAGCCGGTCGATGTGCGCGTGCGCACGGCGGACGTGATCCACGGCTTCTGGATCCCGCGCCTGGGCGGCAAGATCGACGCGATCCCCGGCCGCAGCAACGTGATCCGGCTGCAGGCCGATGCGCCCGGCATCTACCGCGGCGTGTGCGCCGAATACTGCGGCACGGGCCACGCACGCATGCCCATCGAGGTGCACGCGCACGCGCCATCTGCGCTGCAGGCCGCGCTGGGCGGGAGCGCGCCATGACCGGGCCCGTCGCCCTGCACCACCGCCTGCAACGCGTGTGGCACAACCCGTCTGGCTGGCGCTCGCTCTCGGCCGTGAACCACAACATCGTGGGCCGGCGTTTCATCGCCACGGCGCTGGTGTTCTTCTTCGTCGGCGGCATGCTGGCCATGCTGATCCGCGCGCAGCTGGCCACGCCGGGCTCGGCCTTCCTGGACGACGCGCTGTACGCCCAGGTGTTCACGATGCACGGGACCATCATGATGTTCCTGTTCGCGATCCCGCTGATCGAGGGCTTCGCGATCTACCTGCTGCCCAAGATGATCGGCGCGCGCGACCTGGCCTACCCGCGGCTGGGTGCGTTCGGCTACTGGTGCTACCTGCTCGGCGGGCTGATCCTGCTGGGCGCGCTGGCCGCGGGCGTGGCGCCGGACGGCGGCTGGTTCCTCTACACGCCGCTGTCCAACGCCGTGCACACGCCAGGCGTGAATGCCGATGTGTGGCTGCTGGGCATCACCTTCGTGGAGATCTCGGCCATCGCAGCGGCGGTGGAGATCGTGGTCACCATCCTCACCATGCGCGCGCCGGGCATGTTGCTGGCGAAGATGCCGCTGTTCGCCTGGTACATGCTGGTCACGGCCGGCATGATGCTGATCGGCTTTCCGCCGCTGATCCTGGGCAGCCTGATCCTGGAGCTGGAACGGGCCGCCGGCTGGCCCTTCTTCGACGCGGCGCGTGGCGGCGACCCGCTCTTGTGGCAGCACCTGTTCTGGCTGTTCGGCCACCCCGAGGTCTACATCATCTTTTTGCCGGCCGCCGGCATCGTCTCCACGCTGATCCCCACCTTCGCGCGGCGGCCGCTGGTGGGCCACCACTGGGTGCTGGCCAGCATCGTGGCCATGGGCTTCATCAGCTTCGGGCTGTGGGTGCACCACATGTTCACGGTGGGCATTCCGCATCTGGCGCTGGTGTTCTTCTCGGCGGCCAGCATGCTGGTGGCCATTCCCACGGCGGTGCAGATGTTCGCGTGGATCGCCACGCTGTGGCACGGCCGGCCCAAGCTGGCCTTGCCGATGCTGTGGCTGCTGGGCTTCCTGGTGGTGTTCGTGTGCGGCGGGCTCACGGGCGTGATGCTGGCGCTGGTGCCGTTCAACTGGCAGGCGCACGACACGCACTTCGTGGTGGCCCACCTGCACTATGTGCTGGTGGGCGGCTTCCTGTTTCCGTTCATGGCGGGCATCTACTACTGGTTCCCGCATCTGTTCGGCCGGCAGACCCTGCCGCGCCTGGGCGCGTGGGCGTTCTGGCTGATCTTCGTCGGCTTCAACACCACGTTCTTCATCATGCACCTGACCGGCCTGCTGGGCATGCCGCGGCGTGTGGGCAGCTATGTGACGGGGCTGGGCTGGGACTGGCCGAACCTGGTCTCCTCCATCGGCAGCTTCGTGATGGCCATCGGCTTTTTCCTCCTGCTGCTGGACTTGATCGTCAGCGCCTACATGGGCCGGCGCGCACCGCAGAACCCCTGGGATGCGGCCACGCTGGAGTGGGCCATGCCGACACCGCCGGCGTTCTACAACTTCGCCAGCCAGCCGCGCATCGCGGACGGCGAGCCGCTGTGGACGACGCCGCAACTCGGCGCCGACATCGCGGCCGGCCGCGGCCTGCTGGCCGGCGCGCCGGTCGACGAGCAGCACAGCCTGGGCTGCCACCCGGTCACGGGCGCGCCCACCCACGTGATCCGGCTGCCCAAGCCCGGCTGGATGCCGCTGGCCTGCGCGGTCGCGGTGGGCGCCGTGTTCATGGCGCTGCTGACCAAGACCTACTGGCTCGTGCCTTTCGGGGCCGTGGCGGCGCTGGTGCTGTTCTGGCGTTGGGCCTGGTCCATCGGCCTGCGGCAGGACCCGGCGCCGGTGGACGTGGGCGACGGCGTGCTGCTGCCCGTGCACGACGTGGCCGAGCGCGCGCCGGGCCGCGCCGGGCTGATGTGGACCCTGGTGGCCGATGGCACCTTCTTCGTCTCGCTGCTGTTCGGCTACGCCTACTTGGCCACCGTCGCGCCGGGTTGGCCGCCACCGGCCTGGCTGGCCACCGGCTGGGCGCTGCCGCTGGCCGGGGCCGCCGCCCTGGCCTTGGCCTGCGCAGCCATGCGCCGCGCCGTGCACGCCAATGCCCATGGCGACGCGCCCGGCCGCCAGCGCTGGCTGGCCGGCGCGCTCGCCGCGGCCCTGGCCGCCACCGTGCTGCTGCCGGCCGGCGTGCTCCCCGGCCTGCCGGACCCGCGCACGCATGCCTACGGCGCGATCCTGGCGTTCTGCCTCGCCTATGGCGTGCTGCACAGCGCGCTGGGCGTGGTGTTCGCGGCCTACGCGCTGGCCCGCGGGCGCGCGGGCTTCGTCTCGCCGCTGCGCCAGGTCGAGCTGCAGACGGCGCGCCTGTGGTGCGACTACACGGCCGCCACCGGCCTGGTGCTGCTGGCGGCGCTGCACATTCCGGCGGCCCTGCGATGACGGACCGCACCGCGTTCGAGCCCGGCGTGCGGCATTGGCTGCTGGGCAGCTGCGGCGGCCTGCTGCTGTGGGCCAGCAGCTTCGTCGCGCTCTACGCGCTACTGTCGCTGGGCTGCCAGGCCGGCTGGCAGGCGCGCCCGATGCCGCTGGGCAACGGCCTGAGCGTCGCGATGGCCACGGCCTGGCTCGTGCATCTGCTGGCGCTGGCCGCGTTGTGGACCTGGTTCGCGCGGCGCTGGCCGCCGCACGGTCTGCTGCCGCGGCTGGCGCGCACGCTGACCGCGATCGCGCTGGTCGCCACGGTATGGACCGGCTGGCCCGTGCTGGCCCTGCCGCCCTGCGCAGGCCTGGCCACAGCCGCGCCCCTCCCACCCCATCAGGAGGCCCCATGTTCGACGACCTGATCGCGCTGTGCCTGGCCGGCGCCCGTCCCGCGCTGCCGCAGGACTGGTGGGCCGCCTGGAGCCTGGCCCCCGCCACGCTGACGCCGCTGGCAGCGCTGCTGCTGTGGCTGCGGCTGCACCGCCAGGGCCGCTGGCCGCTGGCGGGCTGGGCGCTGCTGGCCCTGGGCCTGGTGTCGCCGTTGTGCCGCCTGGCCGCGACGCTGGCTGCCGCCCACATGGCGCAGCTGATGCTGCTCATCGCAGCCGCGGCCTTGCTGGCTTGCGGCCCGCACCGTGCGCGCGCGCAGGCCGGCGGGCACCTGGCCCTCGCCACCGTTGCACACGGCGCGCTGCTGTGGCTGTGGCACGTGCCGGCGGTCTACGCGCTGGTGCTGCAGCAGCCGGCCGCCCATGTGCTGGCCTATGGGCTGCTGCTGGCGTCGAGCTGGTGGTTCTGGCGCGGCGTGCTGCTGGCGCCCGAAGCCCGGCGCGGCCATGCCCTGCTCGCGCTGCTGGCGACCATGGCGCACACCGGCCTGCTGGGCGCATTGCTGACCTTCGCGGGCACGCCGCTGTACCCGCTGCAGGCAGCCGGCGCGCGCGCCTGGGGGTTGGCGCCGCTTGCGGACCAGCAACTGGCCGGCCTGCTGATGTGGGTCGTGGGCGCGGCAGCCTACCTGTGCACGGCCGTGGGCCTGGCGCTGCACTGGTGGGCCGCCGCCCACCGTGGCCCCCAGGCCTTACGCGTCACAGTTCCTTGACACTTGCGCACACCGTTGTCCCTACAGTCCTGCTGTCCCGTCACAGAGCGGGATGCCACACCAACAGGACCACGATGTTTCGCAACACAAGCATTCGCAGCCGGCTCGCTCTGGCATTCGGCGTATTGACGCTGCTGGTACTGGCCGTGGCCGCATTGGCGCTGTCCGCGCTGGCGGATGCGAACGCCAGCTTTTCAAACTACACGCGCGGCATGAACGCGCGCGCCACGGTGGCCGCCCACGTGCGCGCCGCTGTCGGCGACCGCGCCATCGCCGCGCGCAACCTGGTGCTGGTCACCAAGCCAGCCGACCTGGCGGCCGAAAAGGCCGCTGTCACCACCGCGCACCAGGACGTGCAGGACAGCCTGGCCCAGCTGGGCAAGATGCTGGCCGCCGACCGTACCGCCTCCGACCAGGCGCGCCAGCTGGTGGCCGACATGGCCCGGGTCGAGCAGGCCTATGGCCCTGTGGCTCTGGCCATCGTCGACCTGGCACTGCGCGGCCAGCGCGAGCAGGCGATCACCCGCATGAACGACGAATGCCGCCCGCTGCTGGCCGCCCTGGTACAGGCCACGGCCGCCTACGCCCGCTTCACCGAAAGCCGCACGGTCGCGCTGCGGCAGCAGGCCGAGGCAGACCATGCCCGCCAGCGCCACCTGCTGGTCGCGCTGTGCCTGTTCGCGCTGGTCGCCGCCATTGCGGCCGGCTGGCTCATCACACGCAGCATCACGCGGCCACTGGACCAGGCCGTGCAGGCGGCCGACCGCATCGCCGGCGGCGACCTGGGCCGGGCCATCGAGGCCCGCTCCACCGACGAGACCGGCCGCCTGCTGGCCGCGCTGCAGCGCATGCAGCAAAGCCTGGTGGAAACCGTGCAGACCGTGCGCGGCAATGCCGACAGCGTCTCGGTGGCCAGCTCGCAGATCGCCCAGGGCAACAACGACCTGAGCCAGCGCACCGAGCAGCAGGCCTCGGCGCTGCAGGAAACGTCGGCCGCGATGGAAGAGCTGGGCAGCACCGTGCGCCACAACGCCGACAACGCGCGCCAGGCCGGCGAACTGGCCAGCGTCGCGTCGCAGATCGCCGCGCGCGGGGGCGACGTGGTGGGCCAGGTCGTCACCACCATGCAGGCCATCAACGACAGCTCGGCGCAGATCGCCGAGATCATCAGCACCATCGACGGCATCGCCTTTCAGACCAACATCCTGGCGCTGAACGCCGCCGTGGAAGCGGCCCGCGCCGGCGAGCAGGGCCGCGGCTTCTCGGTCGTCGCGAGCGAGGTGCGCAACCTGGCCCAGCGCAGCGCGCAGGCGGCCAAGGAGATCAAGACGCTGATCACGGCCAGCGTGGGCCGCGTGGCCCACGGCACGGCGCTGGTGGACCGCGCCGGCAGCACCATGCAGGAGATCGTGGCCTCGGTGCAGCGCGTGTCCGACATCATGGGTGAGATCAGCGCGGCCAGCCGCGAACAGAGCATCGGCGTGGACCAGGTCGGCCAGGCCGTCGCGCAGATGGACCAGGCCACGCAGCAGAACGCCGCGCTGGTCGAGGAAAGCGCGGCCGCGGCCGCCAGCCTGCAGACGCAGGCCGAGGAGCTGGTGCAGGCGGTGGCGGTGTTCCGCTTCGAACAAGCCCAGGCGCAGAGCAAGCCCGCCGTGGCGCCGCGCCGCAGCCCTGCCCCCATCGCGCGGCCCCGGCTGCCGGCCGGCAGCGACGGCTGGGCCCACGCCTAAGCCCGGCCCCAGCGCGCCAGCACGCGGATGTAGACCAGCTCGGCCACCAGTTCCACCAGCGTCTGCGTGACGACCAGTGCCGGCAGCAGCGGCATGCCGCCCGGCACGGCCAGCGCCAGCGGCAGCACCACCAGGGCATTGCGCGTGGCCGCGCTGAAGGCCACGGCCCGCGCCGCCGCCGCCGGCAGGCGCGCCAGCCGCCCCAGCCACCAGCCCATCGCCGGTGCCACGACGGCGAAGCCCACATAGACCGGCAGCACGCGCAGCGCCTGCGCACCCGCCTGGTCCAGCCGCGGCAGCACGGCCAGCACCACGACCAGCAGCACCAGCGCCGTGGCCGGCACCGGCAGCAGGGCCAGCGCGCCCAGCACGCGCCCGCCCGCTCGCGCGCCCGCCGCCCAGCGCTGGCACAGCCCCGCCAGCAACAGCGGCGCGGCGATCAGCCAGACGAAGGCCTGCACGAACGGCTCGGCCTGCACCAAGCCGTCGGCGGCATGGCCCAGGAACAGCGCGAGATAGACCGGCAACAGCAGCATCTGCGCGACCAGCAGCACCGGCGTGGCCGCCAGCAGCAGGCGCGCATCGGCCCGCCCCAGTTGCGCGAAGGCCACCACATAGTCGATGCACGGGCACAGCAGCACCAGCAGCACGCCCAGCCGCAGCATGGGGTCGGCTGGCAGCCAGGGCACGAGCCATGCGACGAGCAGCGGCACGGCCACGAAGTTCGCGCCCAGCAGCGCGGCGATGAAGCGCAGGTCGCGCAGCGCCCGGCCCAGCGTGGCCAGCGGCAATTGCAGGAAGGTCAGGAACAGCATCAGTGCCAGGGCAGGGTTGATGGCTGGCTCCAGCGCTTCGGTGCCGGGCACCAGCAGCGCGATGGCCGCACCCGCCGCGACCGCGCCGAAATACAGGAAAGGCTGGCGGGTTTCGAGAAAGTTCTGCAGAGGGAGCACGGCGGCGAGCTTAGCGCGCGCGTGCAGGCGCCCCTGGCCGGCATACTGGCCGCACGCCACCCCACACGACCCACCATGCAACTCGACGCGCCGCTGCGACAACGCGTGCAAGACCGCCTGCAGACCTTCGCACTGCAGACCACGCCCTGCGCCGGCCACCGCGCGGCCGTCGCGCTGACCTTGCTGGAGGAAGGCTGGGGCGCCGACCTGGCCGGGCTGGCCAAGCCCACGGCCTGGAGCTCGGCTGCCGCCGTGCTGCTGACTCGGCGAGCCTTGACGCTGCGCAACCACCCGGGCCAGTGGTCGCTGCCCGGCGGGCGCATCGAACCCGGTGAATCCGCTGCAGAGGCGGCCCTGCGCGAACTGCACGAGGAGGTGGGCCTGCGGCTGGATGGCAGCGCGGTGCTCGGTCTGCTGGACGACTTCGTCACGCGCTCGGGCTTCGTCATCACGCCCGTGGTGGTCTGGGCCGGCCCGGCGCGCGCCACGCTGGTGGCCGACCCGGCCGAGGTGGCCAGCATCCACCGTGTGCGCGTGCAAGAGTTCATGCGCGAGGACGCGCCGCTGCTGGAGCCCATCGCCGACAGCCCGCACCCCGTGTTGCGCATGCCCATGGGCGACGGCTGGGTGGCCGCGCCCACGGCCGCGCTGCTCTACCAGTTCCGCGAGGTCTGCATCGCCGGGCGCACCACGCGCGTGGCGCATTTCGAGCAGCCGCTATTTGCGCGCAAGTAGGCCCGTCTTCGGGCCGTGCGGGCAGGATGCGAAGTCCTGGATCGACAGCGCCCCTGGCTTTCGAACACGAACCTGGCCACGGTGATAGGCTTGCCGGCTCCCTCACGAGCCCAACCCATGAAGATCGCCACCTGGAACGTCAACTCCCTCACCGCCCGTCTGGCCCATGTGCAGAACTGGCTGGCCGCCAACCCGGTCGATGTGCTGTGCCTGCAGGAGCTCAAGATGACCGACGACAAGTTTCCGCTCGAGGTGTTGCGCGAAGCCGGTTACGAGTCGGCTGTGTTCGGCCAGAAGACCTACAACGGCGTGGCCATTCTCTCGCGCACGCCCTCGCGCGAGGTGGTGAAGAACATCGTCGGCTTCGACGACGAGCACGCGCGCGTGATCGCGGCCACGGTGGACGGGCCGGCGGGGCCGATCCGCGTGGTCAACGGCTACTTCGTCAACGGCCAGGCGCTGGACTCGGACAAGTTCGTCTACAAGATGAAGTGGCTGGACGGCCTGCAGGCCTACCTGCGCCAGGAGCTCGCGCAGCACCCGCAGCTGGTGCTGCTGGGCGACTTCAACATCACGCCGGAAGACCAGGACTCCTACGACCCGGTGGCGCTGGCCGGCACCATCCACCACTCGCCGCAGGAGCGTGCGCACTTCCAGCAGCTGCTGGCGCTGGGCCTGACCGACAGCTTCCGCATGTTCGAGCAGCCGCCCAAGAGCTTCAGCTGGTGGGACTACCGCATGCTGGGCTACCAGAAGAACCGCGGCCTGCGCATCGACCACATCCTGGTCAGCGAGGCCCTGAAGCCGCAGGTCAAGAGCTGCGTGATCGACCGCGTGCCGCGCAAGTGGGAAAAGCCCAGCGACCACGCGCCCGTGGTGCTGGAGATCTGATCCCTACTCCAGGCCGAGTTCCTGGATCTTGCGCGTGATGGTGTTGCGGCCGATGCCGAGCTTCTGCGCGGCCTCGATGCGGCGCCCACGCGTGTTGTTGAGCGCGGTCAGGATCAGCTTGGACTCGAAGCGGCGCGTCAGCACGTCCCACACGTCGTGGCGGTCCGCGGCCAGCAACTCCAGCGCCTCGGCCTCCAGGCCGTGCTCCCATCCGGCAAGGCCGGGTGTGGCAGGCGCCAGCACGTCGGGATAGGCGATCGGGTCGGCCAGCGGCGCCTGCGCGCCCACGCTGGAAGCGCCTTCGGGCTCGCCCGCCACCATGGGGGCCGGGCGCGGCGCCACGGCGATGGCGGCACCGACGGGCACGCCCGCTGCGGCAGCGGCCGACATGACCTCGGGCGGCAGGTCCTTGGGCTCGATGACCTGGGCCGGCGCCATCACGGTCAGCCAGTGGCACACGTTCTCGAGCTGGCGCACGTTGCCCGGAAAGCTGAACAGGCCGATCTGCGCCAGGGCCGCGTCCGAGATGCGCTTGGGCTCCACGCCGAGCTGCGCGGCGCTTTGCTGCAGGAAGTGCCGCGTGAGCATGGGCACGTCTTCCTTGCGCTCGCGCAGCGCGGGCAGGCGCAGGCGGATCACGTTCAGGCGGTGGAACAAGTCCTCGCGGAACACGCCTTCGCGCACGCGCTGCTCCAGGTCCTGATGCGTCGCGGCGATCACACGCACATGGGCCTTGACGGCGTTGTGGCCGCCCACGCGGTAGAAGTGGCCGTCGGACAGCACGCGCAGCAGCCGCGTCTGCAGATCGAACGGCATGTCACCGATTTCGTCGAGGAACAGCGTGCCGCCCTCGGCCTGCTCGAAGCGGCCACGGCGCATGGTCTGCGCGCCCGTGAAGGCGCCGCGCTCGTGGCCGAACAGTTCGGACTCCAGCAGGTCCTTGGGGATGGCCGCCGTGTTGATGGCCACGAAGGGGCCGCTCGCGCGCGGCGAGTGCTTGTGCAGCGCGCGTGCCACGAGCTCCTTGCCCGAGCCGGACTCGCCCGTGATCATCACCGTGACGTTGCTTTGGGACAGGCGGCCGATGGCGCGGAACACGTCCTGCATGGCCGGCGCCTGGCCCAGCATCTCGGGCGTGGCGGCCATGCGCTCTTCGGCCACTTCCTCGCGCTGGCTTTCCTCGACGGCACGGCGGATGAGCTCCACGGCCTTGGGCAGGTCGAAGGGCTTGGGCAGGTACTCGAAAGCACCGCCCTGGAAGGCGGACACGGCGCTGTCCAGGTCGGAGAACGCCGTCATGATGATCACGGGCAGGCCCGGATGCTTTTCCTTGACCTTGCCAAGCAGATCGAGGCCCGAGCCGCCCGGCATGCGGATGTCGCTGACCAGGATCTGCGGGCCGTCTTCGTCGCCAGCGCTCTCCAGCGCCGCCAGCACTTCGCGCGGATTGGTGAAGCTGCGTGTGGGCAGGTCTTCGCGCAACAGCGCCTTCTCCAGCACGAAGCGAATGGATTGGTCGTCATCTACTATCCAGATCGGCTTCATGTGTGTCGTCACCTCGGGGTCGGGCCGCCGGCTAGGGCAGCGGGATCAATAGCTTGAAATCCGTTCGTCCCGGTACGCTGTCGCATTCGATCAACCCATGGTGTTGCTGAACGAAGGTCTGCGCCAGCGTGAGCCCCAGCCCCGATCCCCCATCCCTGCCCGACACCAGCGGGTAGAAGATGCGTCCGATGATCGACTCCGGGACCCCCGGTCCGTTGTCGATGACATGCAATTCCAATGCCAAGCGGTAACGCTGCTTGCCGAACGTGACCTGGCGAGCGATGCGCGTGCGCAGCGTGATCTCGCCCTCGCCCGCCGCGATGCGCTCGGCCAGCGCCTGGGCCGCGTTGTGCGCGATGTTGAGCACGGCCTGGATCAGCTGCTCGCGGTCGCCGCGGAACTCCGGGATGGAGGTGTCGTAGTCGCGCACCACGCGCAGCCCGCGTGGGAACTCTGCCATGATCAGCGAGCGCACGCGTTCGCAGACCTCGTGGATGTTCACGTCGCCCACCACGTGCGGGCGGCGGTGCGGCGCGAGCAGCCGGTCGACCAGGGCCTGCAGCCGGTCCGCCTCGTGGATGATGACCTGCGTGTACTCGATGAGCTCGCGCGAGTCGATCTCCATCTCCAGCAGCTGCGCCGCTCCGCGGATGCCGCCCAGCGGGTTCTTGATCTCGTGCGCGAGGTTGCGGATGAGTTCCTTGTTGGCCTGCGCCTGGTCGATCAGGCGCTCCTCGCGGTCTTGCTTGGCCTGTTGCTCCAGCGGGAGCAGCTCGACGACGACCTCGCCGGCCTGCTCGGTCTGCGCCACGACCACGTGCACGGGCAGCGGCTCATGGCTGGCACGCTTGAGCCAGGCCTCGTAGCGCAGCGCGGCGAACTCGTTGCTGCCCGCGCCTTCGAGCGCGTTCTGCATCAGATGCGGCTCGGTGAAGAAGTCGGGAAAGTGCGAGCCTTCGATCGTGCGGCGCGAGAAGCCGAGCGCGTCTTCCAGCGCGGCATTGGCAAACAGCACCGAGCCATCGCTGTGCAGCACGGCCACCAGCGTGGCCAGCAGGTCGAAGGAATGGAAGCGGGACGAGGGCTTATGGTTCAAGGCATGCTTGCGTGGGGCCGCGGTCATCGCGCCCCCGCCGCCGGCAGCCGGCCGATCTCGCGCTTGATGCCGGCGATGTCGCTCTCGTTGCGCTCGATGCTGGCCTTCATCTCAGCCACGCGATCGAGGTAGCGCTGGTAGTTGCGTGCCTCGATGCCCTGCTTCTCGGGCTCGCCGTTGTTGTATTCCTTGAGCAGTTCGGCCTGGCGCGATTCCACGCGCTTGAGCTCGGACTCGAGGATGCGGCGCGACTCGTTGTCGCGGCTGATCTGCTGGTTGTCGTCCGTGCGCGCGCCGCCGCCGGCAACCGGTGCCCGCACCGGTGCGGGTGCCTTGGCGCGCTGCGGTGCCTCGATCACCGTCACGTTGCCGCCTTCGACGAGCTTGCAGCCGCGCGCCTGCGCTTCGCGCGCGTCGCGGATGCTGTTGGTGTACTCGTTGCCACAGCGGTAGACCTGCCCCCAGGCGTTTACCGCGAGCAGGCTGGCGGCCAGCGTCAAGACGGTTGCGTAGTTCATGCGTTCACAAAGGCCCTCGAATCGGTATCGCCGGATGGTAGCGCGCGCCATCGCATGCACGGGTTGGCAGCGCCAACGAAAAAGGACGGCTTGCGCCGTCCTTGCCTGAGACTGCGGGCCCCGCCACAAGTTGCAGCGGGTCGCGCCTGAATTACAGCGAGTAGTACATGTCGAATTCGACCGGGTGGGTCGCCATGCGAAAGCGCGTGACTTCCTGCATCTTCAGTTCGATGTAGGCATCGATGTAGGCATCGGTGAACACGCCGCCCTTGGTCAGGAAGGCGCGGTCCTTGTCCAGGTGCTCCAGCGCCTGGTCCAGGCTGTGGCAGACGGTGGGGATCAGCGCGTCTTCTTCCGGCGGCAGGTGGTACAGGTCCTTGGTGGCGGCTTCGCCCGGATCGATCTTGTTCTCCACACCGTCCAGGCCGGCCATCAGCAGCGCGGCGAAGCCCAGGTAGGGGTTCATCAATGGATCGGGGAAGCGCGCTTCCACGCGGCGGCCCTTGGGGTTGGCCACGAACGGGATGCGGATCGAGGCCGAGCGGTTCTTGGCCGAGTAGGCCAGCTTCACCGGGGCTTCGTAGCCGGGGACCAGGCGCTTGTAGCTGTTGGTGCCGGGGTTGGTGATGGCGTTCAGCGCACGGGCGTGCTTGATGATGCCGCCGATGTAATGCAGTGCGAACTCGGACAGGCCGGCGTAGCCGTCACCGGCGAACAGGTTCTTGCCGTCCTTCCAGACCGACTGGTGCACGTGCATGCCCGAGCCGTTGTCGCCCACGATGGGCTTGGGCATGAAGGTCGCGGTCTTGCCGTACGTGTGGGCCACGTTGTGGATCACGTACTTCTGCAGCTGGACCCAGTCGGCGCGCTCGATCAGCGTGCTGAACTTGGTGCCCAGTTCCATCTGGCCAGCGTTGGCCACTTCGTGGTGGTGCACTTCGACCGGGATGCCCAGGGCTTCGAGCACCAGGCACATTTCCGAGCGCATGTCCTGGAAGCTGTCGACCGGGGGAACGGGAAAGTAGCCACCCTTGACGGCGGGACGGTGGCCGGTGTTGCCGTGCTCGTATTCCTTGCCGGTGTTCCAGGAGGCTTCCTCGGAATCGATCTTGACGAAGCAGCCGGACATGTCGTTCTTCCAGCGCACGCTGTCGAAGACGAAGAATTCGGGCTCGGGTCCGAAGTAGGCCGTGTCGCCCAGGCCGGAGGCCTTCATGTAGGCTTCGGCGCGCTTGGCCAGCGAGCGCGGGTCGCGCTCATAGGGCTTGCCATCGACCGGGTCGATCACGTCGCAGGTCAGGATCAGCGTCGTTTCTTCGAAGAAGGGGTCGACGTTGGCGGTGTTCGGGTCGGGCATGAGCTGCATGTCCGAGGCTTCGATGCCCTTCCAGCCGGCAATGGAGGAACCGTCGAAGGCATGGCCGGAGGTGAACTTGTCCTCATCGAAGTGGGACACGGGCACGGTCACGTGCTGCTCTTTCCCACGGGTGTCGGTGAAGCGGAAGTCGACGAACTTGACTTCGTTTTCCTTCACCATTTTCATGACGTCTGCGACGCTCTTAGCCATCAAATGCTCCTGCGGTTGGGGGTTGGAATCGGGTTGGGGTCAAACAAGGACATGGCATGGGATGCAGATTCCATGCCATGGCACACGCACCAAAAGCGGCCTGGGGACACTGCGCTCCGCCCCTGGCAAAGGGCTGCAGGCGGCCGTTGCATCGCCGCAAAACGCGGCACAGAGCGCAGTTTACGCACTTGCTTGGTGCAATCTCGCAAATGCACCAAGATGAATCTCAGGGGCGCACCAACTCGGGACCGAGCTGCAGATCGAACGCGCGCAGTCCGGCCAACAGGTCGGCGTAGGCTGCGTCCACGTCCTGCGTCGCGCCCTTGACGCCCAGCTCGATGTGCCGGCCGTGCTGCGGATGGTCGACGCTGGGCAGGCTGAACACCTTGATGCCGGCATGCACGCTCTCGATGCGCTCCATCAGCGGCACGAGCGTGGACTCCATCGAGCCATAGACGATGACCGAGCGTTCGGCCCAGGCCGCTTGGCGGAACAGCGGCGCGTAATCCTGGTCCAGGACCCACTCGACCATGGGCCAGGCCATGACGGGAAAGCCCGGCACGAAATGCACGTGGCCCACGCTGAAGCCGGGGATCTTGTTGTACGGGTTCGGGATGATGCGCGCGCCCTGCGGGAACACGCCCATGTTGAGCCGGTGCACGTTGTCGGGACGGTCGGGCTCATAGGGCACGCCCTGCTCCCTGGCCATGTCCTGCATGCGTTCGCGGATCAATGCCTCGGCCTGCGGATGCAGCGCCAGCGGCACGCCCAGCGCACGTGCCGCGCAGCCGCGCGTGTGGTCGTCCGGCGTGGCGCCGATGCCGCCGCAGGAGAAGACCAGGTCGCCGGACGCGAAGGCGCGCTCCAGCGTGGCCGTGATGCGGTCGGGCGCGTCGCCCACGTAGTCGGCATAGGCCAGCTGCAGGCCACGGGCGCCCAGCAGTTCGATGACCTTGGCCATGTGCTTGTCGGCGCGCTTGCCCGACAGGATTTCGTCACCGACGATGACCAGGCCGATGGCTGTGGGCAGCGACTCAGGGGGGCGGGAGTGGGGCTGGTTCATAAGGGCGCGTGGAGGACGACGAGGAGGAGGCACCCGGCTCGATCAGCACGGCGCTGGGCTGGGGCCAGTCGGCGCTGGGCGGCACGACCTGCACCGCGGCCTCACGGGCGCGCATGGCCTCCAGCGCGGCCAGTGCGTAGTGCGTGAACCACAGTGCGGAGAAGGCAAACACCAGCGTGTAGACCCAGACCGCCAGCGGCACCAGCACTGGCGCCAGCACGACAGCCAGCGCGCCCCAGGCCCAGATCAGCGCCGGCGCGGCGC
The DNA here is from genome assembly GCF_001422405.1 of Pseudorhodoferax sp. Leaf267. GTDB lineage: Bacteria > Pseudomonadota > Gammaproteobacteria > Burkholderiales > Burkholderiaceae_C > Pseudorhodoferax. Next base: position 374,881 of record NZ_LMMV01000012.1, on the reverse strand, counting down.
CCAGGTAACCGGTGAGGATGCCGAGCACGAGCAGGTTCACGCGGTGCTCGCGCATGATGGCCTGGCGCTCGGGGCGGCTGGCGTAGTCGGCCAGCACGTCGTAGGCCATGACGCGGTAGGTCAGCCAGCCCCAGATCAGCGGCGGCAGCACCAGCACCAGTGGCGGGATCAACCACAGCGGGATCGACAGCACCAGCACGACCAGCGCGGCGATGGTGGCCCACAAGGCGCCGAACAGGCTGCCGAAAAACGATCCGCCGTGGCGCTTGTCCATCTTCGGAAAGCGCCGTTCACCCACGAGCGCGACGATGGACGGCGTCATGAGCGCGGCCACCAGCAGCAGCGAGATGACCACGATCAACGGCGTGATGAGGGCGACCACGAGCAGGGGCGCGATCAGGCCCTGCACGTTGCCCCAGCCGAAGCCCTGCAGCCAGCCCATCGCCGTGCCGAACACGGGCCAGCTTTCCAGCCAGGCACGCGTGAAGGCAATCGTCGATTCCCAAAAGAAGTAGCCCAGGCCCAGGGCCAGGCCGGCGATCAGCACCAGGGGCAGCAGCGACAGCGCGATCACCCGGGGATGCAGGCAATAGGCGGCGGCGCGCCAGAAGGAGTCAAGCAACAAACGCATGCGGCGAGGATAACCCGGCAGACCCGGCGCGCCGCAAGCCGACGCGGCCGGGCAAGCTCACGCGCGGTTCAACAGGCGCAGCAAGCCCAGCCACTGCTGCGACCAGAAGCCGCGGCCGTAGTCGCGCAGGCCGCGCGGCCCCTGCTCCACCTGGTCGCGGATGCCGGTGGGGTCGTAGCGCAGCTGGAAGTCGGACGTGCCGAACAGCATGTCCCACCAGGGCAGCAGCACACCGAAGTTGCAGCCGCCCAGCGTGTCGCGGCCCGTGGATTCGTGGCCGATGCCGATGCTGTGGTGCCGCCGGTGAAAGCGTGGGCTGACCCACAGCCGCTCGCCGACCGCGCCGAACCACACGCGCAGATTGGCATGGTGGAAGTTCTCGGACAACTGCGTCAGCGCGACGATGGCGACGAACTGGCCCGGGCCGACGCCGATCGTCTGCGCGATGACGACCAGGATCAGGTCGCGCAGCACGTCGTCGAGCAGGTGGTTGCGGTTGTCGCTCCACATCGTCATCTGGCGCTGCGAGTGGTGCAGCGCATGCAGGCTCCACCACCAGCGCCACTGGTGCTGGCCGCGGTGGATCCAGTAGTCGACGAAGTCGAACACGACCAGGTACAGCAGGAAGCTGACCAGGGCCAGGTCCGTCACGCCGGGCCACAGTGCGTCCAGATGAAAGGTGCTGAGCCCGGCCACGCGCAGCCAGCCGAACACATCGTCCATCCAGGGCTCGAGCGTGAAGAACAGGGCCAGACGGAACAGGCCGAGCCGGTGGACCAGCGTGTAGACCACGTCAGTGCGGATCGCCGCGGCATCGCGCACCGGCTCCACGGGCCGCAGGCGCTGCAGAGGCCCGATGACCAGCAACATCACGACGATCTGCAGCAAGCCCACGAGCAGCCAGCCGGTGCCGACGAAGGCCTCTTCCAGGCGCCCGCCGAGGCCCAGTGCGAATGCGAGCGGCTGCACGGCGTTCTCGAACAGCCACTGCTGCGCATTGCCGAACAGATCGGTCAGCGCATCCACGGCCGATCTTTCTGCGCTGCGATCCACCTGCCGAACTCAGGGTGCTCGCGCAGCGTGGCGAAACAAAAGCCTTTGGCCTTGAGGCCGACGATCAGCGGCTCCAGCACGGCCGGCGCCCAGGGGTCCTTGCGCGACCAGATGCCCAGGTGGGCCAGCAGGATGTTGCCCGGGCGGATGTCGCGCAGCGCCTGCTCCAGCAGTTGCGCGTTGGGCGACCGTTCGCTGGGTAGCTCGTCGCCGAGGAAGCCGGCGGGCGACCAGCCGACATGCGCATAGCCGCATTGCCGCGCAGCCTCGACCAGGGCTGCCGAGGTGCGACCGCCAGGCGCGCGGAACAACGGCAGAGGCGCCTGCCCGGTCAACACTTCCAGGCGCTGCGCCGCCCGGTCGATTTCCTCGCAGTACTGGGGCGCCGACACCAGCCGGGTCTGGCCCACTTGCGGCCCGGCCGAGGCGCGGATGCGAAAGCGCGGCGTGCCATCGCGCGCCGGGGCCACGTCCGACGTCCAGTACACATGGTCGAACGTGTGCGAAGCAAAGGCATGGCCCTCCGCGGCACGCTCGCGCCACCAGGAGGCCCAATCGTCGCCCAGGCTGCCGTCGCCGGTCTGCGTGGACTCGTTCGCAGCGAAGAACGTGACATGCACGGCCTGGCGCTTGAGCACTTCTGCCACCAACGGCGCGATGCCCATGTGGCCGGTGTCGAATGTGAGATACAGCGGCTTGGCACAGTTGGCGGCGGCCAGGCCGCTCGAGACGGCCAGCAGTGCCGCCACGGCACTGCGCCGGCAGCGCAGCGGGCTGTCAGCGTTGCGCATGGTCCAGTGTCCAGACCCCGTGCGGCGAACGGCCGACCTTGACCTGGCGTGACAGCTTGCCGGTTGTCAGGTCGAGCACGGTCAGCCTGCGCGCCCACCTCGAGGTCACGAACAGCAGCTTGCCGTCGGCCGACAAATCCATGCAATCCGGGCCGCCCGGCACAGGGTAGCTGGCGACCACCTCCAGGGTCTGCAGATCGATCTTGCTGATGCTGTTGGCCACCCGGTTGCTGACGAACACGTGGCGCTTGTCGCCGGCACCGCGGAAGGCGTGGGCGCCGTCGCCGGTCTTGATGTTGCGCATGGCCCGTGGCTCCTTGCCGGAGACGTCGAAGACCTGCACGCTGTCGCCCCCCGTCAGGCCCACGAGCACCGTCTTGTCGTCGGCCGTGCCGTAGACGTCGGCCGGCGTCGGTCCGGTGGCCACGCGCCACTTGATGGCCTGCGTGGCCAGGTCCAGCGCGACGAGTTCGTCGCTGTCCTGCATCGTGGCGTAGACCGTCGTGCTCTTGCTGTCGATCCAAAGGTGGCTGGGCGTCTTGCCGGTGGACACACGCTTGGCCAGCTGCAAGTCCTGTCCGTTCCAGCGGTACACATCGACATGGTTCAGCCGGTTCGCAGCGATGACCAGCCACTTCATGTCCGGCGAAAAGCGCAGGTGGTACGGGTCGACGATGCCCTGCACCACCTTCTGCACCTCCGCCGTCCGCGGATCGATGAAGGTCAGCGAATCGCCGAGCGCATTGGCGATGATGAGCGACTTCTCATCGGGCGTCAGGTACAGGTGGTGCGGCTCCTTGCCGGTGGCGATGCGCCGCGTCTCCTGCCACGACACGGGGTCGATCACGCTGACAGAGGCGTCCAGCGAATTGAGCACGAAGATGGGATGCGATTGCGCGGATGCCGCAAGCGGCACCAGGACGACCAAGGCGGCCAAGACGGGCCGGATCAGGACAGACAGAAACGACTTCACGGCACCCTTTTGGAATCAGCTGGAAAGTGTACTCAGGCCGGCGCCACGAGCGCCGCCAGATCGGCCGGGCGCAGCCAGCACCATTGCCCGGGGGCCAGCGTGTCCGGCAACGCCATGGTGCCGATCTGCGATCGGTGCAGCGCTTCGACCCGGTTGCCGACCGCGGCCACCATGCGCTTGACCTGGTGGTACTTGCCGCTGGTCAAGGTCAGGCGCAGATGCAGCGCTGCGGCGTCGGCATCGACGATCTCGGCCGCCGCTGCCTGCACGGGGCGCGGGTCGTCGTCGAGCACCACGCCGCGCAACAGGGCTTCGACCTGGCGCGCGTCGAGCGCATGCTTGACCTGGACCTCGTAGACCTTGGGCACATGTTTCTTGGGCGAGCTCATGCGGTGGATGAACTGGCCGTCGTCGCTCAGCAGCAGCATCCCGGTCGTGTCCTGGTCGAGCCTGCCCACGGCCTGAACGCCCTGCACCGCACTCTTGTTGGGGCGCTGGCGCAGCGGCGACGGCAGCAGGGTGTAGATGCTGGGGTAGGTCGAAGGCTTCTGAGAGCACTCAGTCCCGGCCGGCTTGTGCAACAGCACGTAGGCCTTCTCGAAGTATTCCCAGTCCACGCCCTGCACCTCGAAACGCAGACCTTGCGGTGTGACGTCCAGCGTCGAGTCGGTGCAGACCACAGGCTCGGTCGCGTTGCGACCATGGACGCGCACGAGACCCTGCTGGATCAGGCCCGCACACACGCGCCGCGTGCCAAAGCCCTGGGAGAAAAGAACATCCTGCAATTGCATCGAGAACGATCCGCACGAGAAAAAGCCCCAACCAGTGACGGTTGGGGCTTTGGGTTTGGTGGAGCTGGGGGGATTCGAACCCCCGTCCGCAAGCCATCTTCGCGCAGATCTACATGTTTAGCGGTCTGTTTTGAGTCTCGCCACCTGTGTCGCGCAGTCGCACGCTACACAGGACGCCAGTACCCTATTGTCTCGCCCCCGACCAAGGTACCCGGTCCGGAGCCAGCCGATGAAATTATCTTTACAGCCGGGAGCTCTCAACTTGCGTCAAGAACCCCTTGCCCAGCCCATCGGCCTGCTGTTGTAAAGCTCACTGGCAATTAAGCAGCGAGTGCGAAACGTTCGTCGTTTGCAGTTAGTTTGTTTGAATCTGTTTTACGAGCGCATTCAGCTCGACATGCACCACTGCGATTCCGAACCCACGTCGAAACCAATGCAGCCCCAAGCTCGCTATTTTAGGCCACTCACCGCATTTGCAAGGATGGAAGGAGAGAAAGCAGTTCGAGCGGTGTGGCGATGCTGGCATCTGCGCCCCACTTCGCGGTCTCCGTTGCAACTCCCAGATACCCATACGTGGCCACGACGGTGCCCATGCCGGCCGCACGGCCGGCCATGATGTCCCGCTCGTCATCGCCCACGTAGATGCAGGCCGCAGGCGGTACGCCCAGCGTGCTAGCCGCCTCGAGCAAGGGGGTCGGATGCGGCTTGCTGAATGGCGTCGTGTCGCCACTGATCAGTACGCCGGAGGATGCGAAGGTCGGAATGCTGGCCGTGAGCGGAACAGAGAAGCGCGAGGACTTGTTCGTCACCACGCCCCAGGGAACGCCACATGCCACGAGACGGTCGATCAATGCCGTTACACCGTCGAACAGGACGGTGTGCTCCGTCATCATTCGCTCGTAGTTGACGAAGAACTCTTCTCGCAGAGCGGCGAAGTCCGGATGCTCGGGCGTCATATCAAACGCAATGCCCAGCATGCCGCGCGCACCCGAACCCGCCATGGCACGGTAGCGGCCAGCGCCGAGCGCATTCATACCACGGTCGGTACGCAATTGATCGGCGGCCGCGCCCAGATCGAATGCGCTGTCGACCAGCGTCCCGTCCAGATCGAACAGCACGGCCTTGACGTCACGAAACATGGGATCCTTCCGCCGGACGGCGCGTCGCGAGCATGTAGTTGACGCTGGTGTCGGCGCTGAGCCAGTAGCGCCGTGTCAGCGGGTTGTATTCGAGGCCACGGCTATGCTCCATGCTCAGGCCCGCGCCACGAACGAAGCGCGCCAATTCACTCGGCCGGAGCAGTTTGTCGTAGGAGTGCGTGCCACGGGGCAGCAACTTCAACAGGTATTCGGCACCGACGATGGCGAACAGAAATGACTTGGCGTTGCGGTTCAGGGTCGAAAAAAAGACCCAACCACTTGGCTTGACCAAGGTCGCACAAGCCCGCACGATCGATGCCGGGTCCGGCACGTGCTCCAGCATTTCCATGCAGGTGACCACGTCAAAACTTGCCGGGCGCTCCTGCGCAAGCTCTTCCGCACTGACTTCGCGGTACGCGATGTTGGGCGTCTGTGCTTCCAATGCGTGCAGTTGCGCGACTTTCAAGGCCTTGGTCGATAGGTCGACGCCCAGCACATTCGCGCCACGGCGCGCCATGCTGTCCGACAGAATGCCACCACCGCAGCCGATGTCGACGACATCCTTGCCCTGCAGAACAATAGATTCCTGGATCCAGTTGAGACGCAAGGGATTGATCTGGTGCAGGGGGCGGAATTCACTTTCCGGGTCCCACCACCGATGCGCCAAGTCGGAAAATTTGGCCAGCTCCGCCGGGTCAGCGTTCAAGGAGGCGTTCATTCAAAGGTCCAAAACATAAAAAAAGCCCGCTAGCAAGGCTCGCGGGCTTGAGGCGCACGGGCCAAAAAGCCCGTGAGACATCGTGACGATCAGCGATTGGCGCGCGTACCGACCACTTCGATTTCCACGCGACGGTTCTTCGCGCGGCCTTCGGCGGTCTTGTTATCGGCGACAGGTTGTTTCTCGCCCTTGCCTTCGGTGTAGACGCGATTGCGTTCCACGCCCTTGGAAACCAGGTATGCCTTGACCGCTTCGGAGCGACGCACCGACAGACGCTGGTTGTAAGCATCGGAGCCCACCGAGTCCGTGTGACCGACGGCGATGATGACTTCCAGGTTGATGTCCTTGATCTTGCCGACCAAATCATCAAGCTTGGCGCGGCCTTCTGGCTTCAGCACAGACTTGTCGAAATCGAAGAACGCATCGGCCGCGTAGGTCACCTTCGTGGCAGCGGGCGGCTGCGGAACAGGAGCGACCGGAGCCGCGCCAGGTGCTGCAGGAGCAGCAGACGGTGCGGGTGCAGGAGCAGCAGCGGCTTGTGCAACGATGGCGCCATCGCAGCCCACGGCAGCAGTGGCCGGCGTCCAGTTGGCATTGCGCCAGCACAGGCTTTGGTCGGCCGTCTTCCAGACCAGGCTGGAATCGGCGGTACGCCAGTTGTCGACCGATTGGGCACCTGCGGCAGTAGCGAGCGCTGCGGAGGCAAACAACATCGCCACTTTGTTCAATTTCTTCATGGTTCTCCTCTGGGGGAATAAGGCGCAGCAGCGCTGCGAAACCGGACGCCTACAGTGACCACCACTGAGCACGTACGATTTGATTGTGCCACACGACCCTATGGCGACCAGGGCTGGAGCCGTAGGACGAAACCCAAAACCAGCCTGTTTGTTGCCGATTCGCCACACACCCCTGAGCCTAAAATGCGGCACCTCCGCCGAAGCCTGACACATGACCCAATTCGCTAAAGAAACACTGCCAATCAGCCTGGAAGAGGAAATGCGGCGGAGCTATCTGGACTACGCGATGAGCGTCATCGTCGGCCGTGCGCTGCCCGACGCACGCGATGGTCTGAAGCCTGTGCACCGACGTGTGTTGTTCGCAATGCACGAAATGAACAACGATTGGAACCGGCAGTACAGGAAATCGGCCCGCATCGTCGGGGATGTCATCGGCAAGTACCACCCGCACGGGGACCAATCGGTCTATGACACGATCGTGCGCATGGCGCAGGACTTCTCCATGCGCCACATGCTGGTGGACGGACAGGGCAACTTTGGCTCGGTCGACGGCGACAACGCCGCGGCCATGCGGTATACCGAAATTCGCCTGACCAAGATCGCGCATGAATTGCTGGCCGATCTGGACAAGGAAACGGTCGACTTCGGCCCGAACTACGACGGCAGCGAAAAGGAGCCGCTGGTCATGCCGACCCGGCTGCCGAACCTGTTGATCAACGGCTCGGGCGGCATCGCAGTCGGCATGGCGACAAATATCCCGCCGCACAACCTGAACGAAGTGGTGGATGCCTGCCTGCACTTGCTGCGCAATCCGGACGCATCGATCGACACACTGATGGAGATCGTGCCGGCGCCCGACTTCCCCACGGCCGGCATCATCTACGGCATCAACGGCGTCAAGGACGGCTACCGCACCGGTCGCGGCAAGGTTGTGATGCGGGCCAAGTGCCACTTCGAGGACATCGACCGCGGCCAGCGACAGGCCATCATCGTCGACGAGCTGCCGTACCAGGTGAACAAGAAGACGCTGCAAGAACGCATGGCCGAGCTCGTGCACGAAAAGAAGCTCGAGGGGATCAGCCACATCCAGGACGAGTCCGACAAGTCGGGCATGCGCCTCGTGATCGAGCTCAAGCGCGGTGAAGTGCCTGAAGTGGTGCTGAACAACTTATATAAGCAGACGCAGCTGCAGGACACCTTCGGCATGAACATGGTGGCGCTGGTCAACGGCCAGCCCAAATTGTGCAACCTGAAGGACCTGATCGAGGTCTTCCTCGACCACCGCCGCGAAGTCGTGACGCGGCGCACGGTGTTCAACCTGCGCAAGGCTCGCGACCGTGGCCATGTGCTGGAAGGCCTGGCCGTGGCGCTGGCCAACATCGACGAGTTCATCCGCATCATCCGCGAATCGCCCACGCCGCCGGTGGCCAAGGCCGAGCTGATGGCGCGCCCCTGGGACAGCAAGCTGGTGCGCGAGATGCTGACACGCACGCGCGCCGATGGCGGCGTCGTGAACGCCGACGACTACCGCCCCGAAGGCCTGGACCTGATCTACGGCATGGGCAACGACGGCCTCTACCGTTTGAGCGACACCCAGGCCCAGGAGATCCTGCAGATGCGCTTGCAGCGCCTGACGGGTCTGGAACAGGACAAGATCGTCGCCGAGTACAAGGAAGTCATGTCCGAGATCGAGGATCTGCTGGACATCCTGGCCAAGCCCGAGCGCGTCTCGGTCATCATCAGCGACGAACTCACCGCCATCAAGCAGGAGTTCGGCCAGACCAAGGTGGGCGCGCGGCGCAGCCTGGTGGAACACAGCTCCTTTGATCTCAGCACCGAAGACCTGATCACGCCGACCGACATGGTGGTCACGCTGTCGCACAGCGGCTACATCAAGAGCCAACCGCTGTCCGAATACCGCGCCCAAAAGCGCGGCGGCCGCGGCAAACAGGCGACCGCGACCAAGGAAGACGATTGGATCGACCAGCTCTTCATCGCCAACACACACGACTACATCCTGTGCTTCTCCAACCGCGGCCGGCTGTACTGGCTCAAGGTATGGGAGGCGCCGCAGGGCTCGCGCGGATCGCGTGGCCGCCCCATCGTCAACATGTTCCCGCTGGCCGAGGGCGAGAAGATCACCGTTGTGCTGCCCCTCACGGGGCCGAAGCGCACCTTCCCGGCCGACCAGTTCGTCTTCATGGCCACGTCCATGGGAACCGTCAAGAAGACGACGCTCGATGAATTCAGCAACCCGCGCAAGGCCGGCATCATCGCTGTCGACCTGGACGAGGGCGACTTTCTAATCGGCGCGGCACTGACCGATGGGCAGCACGATGTGATGCTGTTCTCCGACGGCGGCAAGGCCGTGCGCTTCGACGAGAACGACGTGCGCCCCATGGGCCGCAACGCACGCGGTGTGCGCGGCATGATGCTCGACGAGGGCCAGACCGTGATCGCCATGCTGGTGGCCGAGGACGAGCAGCAGAGCGTGCTGACCGCCACGCTCAATGGCTACGGCAAGCGCACCAGCATCACCGAATACACGCGCCATGGCCGTGGCACCAAGGGCATGATCGCGATCCAGCAGAGCGAACGCAACGGGCGCGTCGTCGCAGCCACGCTCGTGCATGTGGACGACGAGATCATGCTGATCACCGACAAGGGCGTGCTGGTGCGCACGCGCGTCAGCGAGATCCGCGAATTGGGCCGTGCGACGCAGGGCGTGACGCTGATCGGGCTGGATGAAGGCTCCAAGCTCAGCGGCCTGCAGCGCATCGTCGAGAACGACGCCAACGCCGTGTTGCCCGAAGGTGACGGCGGCGCCGGCGAGGATGGCGCGGACAGCCCGCCGGCCGCCTGATACCCACCTGCCCCACCGCGCCGCCTCACGGCAGTGCGGTTTTTTCTTTTGCAAACGGAGCTCCGCATGCGCCGCCCCTACAACTTTTCCGCCGGCCCGGCTGCCATTCCCGAAGAAGTTCTGCGTGAGGCCGCCGGCGAAATGCTGGACTGGCATGGCAGCGGCATGAGCGTCATGGAGATGAGCCACCGTGGCAAGGAGTTCATCTCGATCTATGAGCAGGCCGAGGCTGATCTGCGTGAGTTGCTGGCCGTGCCCGCCAACTACAAGATTTTGTTCATGCAGGGCGGCGGCCTGGGCGAGAACGCCATCGTGCCGATGAACCTGTCGCGCGGCGCTACGGTCGACTTCGTGGTCACGGGCAGCTGGAGCCAGAAGTCGTTCAACGAGGCAGCGCGCTACTGCACGACGCACCTGGCCGCCAGCAATGCCGCGGACCAGCACACCAGCATGCCCGGTAGCTGGCAACTCAGCGACAAGGCCAGCTACCTGCACATCTGCAGCAACGAGACCATCCACGGCGTAGAGTTCCAGATCCTGCCCGACCTGAAGGCGCTGGGCTCAGATACTCCTCTGGTCATCGACTGCTCCTCGCACATCGCCTCGCGGCCGATCGACTGGTCGCGCGTCGGCCTGGCCTTTGCCGGTGCGCAGAAGAACCTGGGCCCGGCCGGGCTGACGCTGGTCGTCGTGCGCGAGGATCTGCTCGGCCATGCGCTGCCGATCTGCCCCAGCGCATTCGACTACGCCACGGTGGCCGAACACGGTTCCATGTACAACACGCCGCCCACCTATGCGATCTACATCGCCGGATTGACCTTCCAGTGGCTCAAACGCCAGCAGGAAGGCGGCCTGACCGGCATTGCCGCCATGGAGCAGCGCAACCGCGCCAAGGCCGAGCTGCTTTACAGCTTCATCGACGGCTCGCAGTTCTACGAGAACAAGGTCGCGCCGGCCTGCCGCTCGCGCATGAACGCACCCTTCTTCCTGCGCGATGAAAGCCGCAACGATGCTTTCCTGGCCGGTGCGAAGGCGCGCGGTCTGCTGCAGCTCAAAGGCCACAAGTCCGTGGGCGGCATGCGGGCCAGCATCTACAACGCCATGCCGCTGGCCGGCGTCCAGTCGCTCGTGGACTACATGCGAGAATTTGAGCAATCCCACGCCTGAAAGAGACAAGCCCGCCATGAGTGCCGAGCCCAGCACCGTTTCCTCTCCCGATCTCGCGGCGCTGCGCGTGCAGATCGACGCACTCGACCAGGAACTGCTGGCGCTTCTGAACAAGCGGGCCCATGTGGCCGAACAGGTGGGCGCCGTCAAGCGCAGCGAGGGCTCGCCCTTCTACCGCCCCGACCGGGTTGCCCAGGTCATCGCCAGGATCCAGTCGCGCAACAAGGGGCCGCTGCGCAACGAACATGTGGGGGCGATCTGGAACGAGATCATGTCGGCCTGCCTGGCGCTGGAAGCGCCACAACGCGTGGCCGTGCTGGGGCCGGCCGGCACCTTCAGTGAAGAGGCGGCCCTGCAGTACTTCGGCAGTGCCGTGGAATTGCAGTACTGCGCCAACTTTGATGAAGTGTTCCAAGCCACGGCCTCTGGTGCGGCACATTTCGGCGTGGTCGGCATCGAGAGCTCGGCCGAAGGCGGCGTCACGCGTTCGCTGGACTTGCTGCTGGACACGCCTGCACACATGGTGGGCTCTGTCAGCCTGGCGGTGCAGTTCAACCTGCTGCGCCTGTCCGATTCACTCGATGGCATCGAGGCCGTGCTGGCCCACCCCCAGGCCCTGGCCCAATGCCAGAACTGGCTGTCGACCCACCTGCCGCACGCCGAGCGCCGGGCCGTCTCCAGCAACGCAGAGGGCGCGCGGCTCGCCGCCACCAACCCGGCCTGGGCCGGCCTGGCCAGCGAACGCGCGGCTACGCAGTTCGGCCTGCACCTCGCGGCGCGCGCCATCCAGGACAACGCGCACAACCGCACGCGCTTCGCCATCATCTGCCTGCCCGAAACGCTGGAAGCGCCGGCGGCTTCCGGCAAGGACTGCACCAGCCTCGTGGTGTCGGTGCCCAACCGCCCAGGCGCGCTCCACGACCTGCTGGTGCCACTGAAGACCCATGACGTCTCGATGACGCGCTTCGAGTCGCGCCCCGCCCGCACAGGCCAGTGGGAATACTTCTTCTACATCGATCTGGACGGCCACCCGTCCCAACCGCACGTCGCCAAGGCGCTCGAAGAGCTGCGCCGCATCTGCGCCTTCTACAAGCTGCTGGGCACGTACCCGGTCAGCGCGTGAGCCTGGACGGGGCGCGCGCCATGTTCCAACAACTCGCGCTGATCGGCTGTGGCCTGATGGGCGGCTCGTTCGCGCTGGCCCTCAAGCGCGCCGGCCTGGTCGGTCGTGTCGTGGGCTACAGCAGGTCGCCGGCCAGCAGCCAGCGCGCCCTGGAGCTCGGCGTCATCGACGCACAGGCCGTGTCGGCCGAGCAGGCCGTGGCCGGGGCCGACATCGTGCTCATCGCTGTGCCCGTCGCTGCAACCGAGAGCACGTTGGCGTCCATCCGCGGGCAGGTCACATCCGACATGCTGGTCATGGACGTGGGCTCGACCAAGGGCGACGTGGTGCAGGCAGCCGAGCGCGCGCTGGGCGAGCGCATCGGGTCGTTCGTGCCGGCCCATCCCATCACGGGCAAGGAGGTCGCGGGCGTGGAGCATGCGGACGCCGAGCTGTACCAGGGCCGGCATGTGATCCTGACCCCGCTGGCGACGACGCAGGCGGCCCAGTTGCAGAGTGCACGCGAGGCCTGGGCTGCAGTGGGCGGCAAGCTGGTGCACATGGCGCCCGATGCGCACGACACCACCTTCGCCGCCGTCAGCCACCTGCCGCACCTGCTGGCCTTCGCCATGGTGCAGGGCATCGCCGCCCAGCCCGGAGGCGAGAAGATCCTGGCCCTGGGCGGCCCGGGCTTTCGCGACTTCACACGCATCGCAGCGGCCGACCCGACCATGTGGCGCGACATCTTCCTGGCCAACAAGACCGAACTGCTTGCGCAACTGCGCTGGCACCAGCAGGCCCTGCAGGCCATGGAGCAGTCCATCCTCCACGACGACGGCCCCACGCTCGAGCGCCAGATCGCGCAGGCCAGCAGCATCCGCGCGCGCTGGCGCATGGCCTCCATCACCCAAGACGACTGAATGTTCACCACCTCCTTCCTGGACCTCCCCCCATTGCAGGGAGCCGCCGGAACCGTGGCGCTGCCGGGCTCCAAGAGCATCTCCAACCGCGTGCTGCTGCTGTCTGCGCTGTCGGCTGGCCGCACCGTCGTGCGCGACCTGCTCGACTCCGACGACACACGCGTCATGCTGGCCGCGCTCGCCACGCTGGGCTGCGGCATCGCGCACGAGGGCAGCAGCGTCACCATCACCGGGCTGGACGGCCGCTTGGCCACGGGCCAGGCCGAGCTGTTCATGGGCAATGCCGGCACGGCCATCCGCCCGCTGACCGCCGTGCTGGCCGTGCTGGGCGGCGACTTCACGCTGACCGGCGTGCCGCGCATGTACGAGCGGCCCATCGGCGATCTGGTCGACGCGCTGAGCCAGCTCGGCTGCGCGATCGCCTATGCCGGCAACCCCGGCTACCCACCGCTGCGCATTGGCACGCCGGCCGCCCTGCGCCTGGCCGACCCGATCCGCGTGCGTGGCGACGTCTCCAGCCAGTTCCTGACCGCGCTGTTGATGGCCCTGCCGCTGGTCGCGACCCGCGATGTCGTGATCGAGGTCGTCGGCGAGCTGATCTCCAAGCCCTATGTCGAGATCACGCTGAACCTGCTGGAGCGCTTCGGCATCCGCGTCGCGCGCGACGGCTGGCAGCGCTTCACGATCCCGGCCGGCAGCCGCTACGTGTCGCCTGGCGAGATCCACGTCGAGGCCGACGCCTCCTCGGCCAGCTACTTCATCGCGCTGGGAGCCATCGCCGCCGACACCGCGCAGCCGCTGCGTATTGATGGCGTGGGCGCGGCCTCCATCCAGGGCGACATCCGCTTTATCGAAGCCGCCCAGGCCATGGGCGCGCGCGTCGATGCCGGCCCGAACTGGCTGGCCGTATCGCGCGGCGCCTGGCCGCTCAAGGCCATCGATCTGGACTGCAACCATATCCCCGACGCGGCGATGACGCTGGCGGTCATGGCGCTGTACGCCGACGGTCCCAGCCGACTGTCCAACATCGCCAGCTGGCGCGTGAAGGAAACCGACCGCATCGCCGCCATGGCGGCCGAGCTGCGCAAGTTCGGCGCCGAGATCGAAGAGGGCCCGGACTTCCTGCACATCACGCCGCCGCCCGTGGCCCGGCCCTGGCCGCCGGCGGCAATCCACACCTACGACGACCACCGGGTCGCGATGTGCTTTTCTCTCGCCGCGTTCCATGGCCTGCGCGCAGGCGCGCGCGGGGCCTCGACGACGCCGGTGCGCATCCTGGACCCGAAGTGCGTCGCCAAGACATTCCCGGACTACTTCGAGGCGCTGCTTGCGGTGAGCAGCACGCCCACGGCCCAGATCCCGGTGCTGTGCATCGACGGGCCGACCGCCTCGGGCAAGGGCACGGTCGCGGCCTCCGTCGCCAAGCGCCTGGGCTACCACTTCCTTGACTCCGGCGCCATGTACCGCATCACCGCGCTGGCCGCCTTGCGCGCCGGCCTCGCGATCGGCGCCGCCGGCGAGACCGCGATCGCCGCCATGGCCGCCACACTGCCGGTGCGCTTCGACGAGGGCCGGATCTGGCTGGACAACGAAGACGTGACCGACGAGATCCGCACCGAGGAAGCCGGCATGAACGCGTCCAAGGTCTCGGCCCTGCCGGCTGTGCGCAGCGCGCTGGTCGACCTGCAATTGAGCTTTCGCCGCCTGCCCGGCCTGGTCGCCGACGGGCGCGACATGGGCACGGTGATCTTTCCCGGCGCCCCGCTCAAGGTGTATCTGACCGCCAGCGCCGAACGCCGCGCGGAGCGCCGGCATAAGCAATTGATTTCAAAAGGTATTTCAACTACAATCGCCGACCTTCGCGCGGATTTGGAAGCGCGCGACGCCCGGGACTCGTCCCGCGCCGTCGCCCCGCTTCGAGCCGCTGTCGATGCTTTCACACTGGACAACTCCGATTTGACGGTCGATCAATCCGTCGAAGAGGTGCTCCAGTGGTGGGATCGCCGTCAGGGCTTTTAGCCCCGGTTCGCACGAAGTCTTCCAGGTCCAGGCCCCCAGCAGCGCAGCAAGCGCATCGGTGGTCTGGTGTTTTCAACCCAACCCCGCGGGGCGATCCCGCACAACCGCCACGACAGTCTTAGAAACAGGCGCAATCCCGCACCTGTCAACCTGCTCCGTGGTCTTAGGAACTACATGTCTGAATCTTTTGCCGACCTATTCGCCGAATCGCTGCAAACCACGGAAACCCGTGTCGGCGAGGTCGTCACCGCTGAAGTCGTTCGCATCGAACACAATTTCGTCGTCGTCAACGCTGGCCTGAAATCTGAAGCCTACGTGCCGCTCGACGAGTTCAAGAGCGACAAGGGCGAAGTCGAAGTCCAGGTCGGTGAATTCGTGTCGGTCGCCATCGTCGCCATCGAGAACGGCTACGGCGACACCATCGTCAGCCGCGACACCGCCAAGCGCCTGGCCTCGTGGATGGCCCTGGAAAAGGCCCTGGAATCCGGCGAGTTCGTGACCGGCACCACCAGCGGCAAGGTCAAGGGCGGCCTGACCGTCCTGGTCAACGGCATCCGCGCCTTCCTGCCCGGCTCGCTGATCGACACGCGTCCGATCAAGGACCTGACGCCGTACGAAAACAAGACCTTGGAATTCAAGGTCATCAAGCTCGACCGCAAGCGCAACAACGTGGTGCTGTCGCGCCGCGCCGTGGTGGAAGCCTCCATGGGCGAAGAGCGCGCCAAGCTGATGGAGACGCTGAAGGAAGGCGCCATCGTGCAAGGCGTGGTCAAGAACATCACCGAATACGGTGCGTTCGTCGACCTGGGCGGCATCGACGGCCTGCTGCACATCACCGACATGGCCTGGCGTCGCGTGCGCCACCCGAGCGAAGTGGTGCAGGCTGGCCAGGAGATCACCGCCAAGATCCTCAAGTTCGACACCGAGAAGAACCGGGTCTCGCTGGGTCTGAAGCAGATGGGCGACGACCCCTGGATGGGCGTTTCGCGCCGCTATCCGCAAGGCACGCGCCTGTTCGGCCGTGTCACGAACATCGCCGACTACGGTGCGTTCGTCGAGCTGGAGCCCGGCATCGAAGGCCTGGTGCACGTCTCCGAAATGGACTGGACCAACAAGAACATCGCCCCCTCCAAGCTGGTCTCGCTGGGTGACGAAGTCGAAGTCATGGTCCTGGAAATCGACGAAGACAAGCGCCGCATCAGCCTGGGCATGAAGCAGTGCAAGGCCAACCCGTGGCAAGAGTTCGCGCAAAACACCAAGCGCGGCGACCGCGTCAAGGGCCCGATCAAGTCGATCACCGACTTCGGCGTGTTCGTCGGCCTGGCTGCCGGCATCGACGGCCTGGTGCACCTGTCCGACCTCTCGTGGAACGAAACCGGCGAAGCCGCGGTGCGCAACTACAAGAAGGGCCAGGAAGTCGACGCCATCGTGTTGGCCGTGGACGTGGACCGCGAGCGCATCTCGCTGGGCATCAAGCAGCTCGACGGCGACCCGTTCACGACCTTCGTGACGGTCAACGACAAGGGCCAGACGGTGACGGGCAAGGTCAAGACGGTGGACGCGCGTGGCGCCGAGATCGATCTGGGCAGCGACGTGATCGGCTACCTGCGTGCGTCCGAAATCAGCCGCGACCGTGTCGAAGACGCGCGCAACGTGCTCAAGGAAGGCGACGAAGTTACGGCCGTGGTGGTCAACGTCGACCGCAAGACGCGCAACATCCAGCTGTCCATCAAGGCCAAGGATGCTGCCGACCAGAACGAAGCCATGGCATCGCTCAGCCAGCAGTCCGCGCGTGAAAACGCCGGCACCACCAGCCTGGGCGCACTGCTGCGTGCCAAGCTGGACAACAACAGCAACAACTGATCGTTGCGTGAGGTGCACGGGAACCCGGTTCCCGTGCGACATTTGTCGGGCCAGCACTTCCGCCGCACACCAGTGGCGGCGGGACTGGCCCGATTCGTTGATGCACCCGTGTGAGCCACCATGACCCGATCCGACCTCGTAGAAGAATTGGCAGCGCGTTTCAGCCAGCTGACCCACCGCGACGCCGAGCATGCGGTCAAGACCATCCTGGACGCCGTGGGCGACGCGCTGGTGCGCGGCCACCGCGTGGAGATCCGTGGCTTCGGCAGCTTTTCCATCAACCGCCGCCCGCCGCGCATGGGCCGCAACCCGCGCAGCGGCGAGAGCGTGGCCATTCCCGAAAAGCGCGTGCCGCATTTCAAGCCCGGCAAGGCCCTGCGCGAGGCTGTGGACAAGCGCACCGAAGAGATCGCCGCCGGCCGCATCGACTGAGCGTGCAAGGCCTCTCGGCCTGGGCCCGGTCGGCCGGAACCTGACCTTTAGAATTCCCCCGCAATGGGGACGTTCAAGCAATGAAAAATCTCGTGTGGCTGCTCAAGTGGATACTGAAGGCAGCCATTTTTTTTACCTTGTTCGCGTTCGCGCTGAACAACCAGCAAGAGGCCACGGTGCGCTTCTTCTTTGGCACGCAATGGCGCGCGCCGATGGTGCTGGTGGTGCTGGCCGCGTTCGCCGCCGGCATGGCGCTCGGCGTGCTGGCCATGGTGCCGCGCTGGTGGCGCCACCGCGCCGCGCCGCAGCCTGCGCCGGCCGAGCCCCTGGCGCCGACTGCAACGGCCACGACCATCGACGAGCCGACCAGCAGCGAAACGGCCCTGGCCAACATCCCGCGCCATGGACTTTGATCTCGGCTGGATCCTGCTGGGCCTGCCGATCGCCTTCGTGCTGGGTTGGCTGGCCTCGCGGCTGGACCTGCGGCAGATGCGCATCGAGAACCGTCGCGCTCCCAAGGCCTACTTCAAGGGCCTGAACTACCTGCTCAACGAACAGCAGGACCAGGCCATCGACGCCTTCATCGAGGCGGTGCAGAAAGACCCGGACACCACCGAGCTGCACTTCGCGCTGGGCAACCTGTTCCGCCGCCGCGGCGAGTACCAGCGTGCCGTGCGCGTGCACGAGCACCTGCTGTCGCGCGGCGACCTCACCGCCTCCGACCGCCAGCGCGCCCAGCACGACCTGGCGCTCGACTTCCTCAAGGCCGGCCTGCTGGACCGCGCCGAAGACGCGCTGCGCAAGCTCGAAGGCAGCAGGTACGAGGCCCAGAGCCGGCTCGCGCTGCTGGCCATCTACGAGCGTTCGCGCGACTGGCCCGAGGCCGCCGAGATCGCGCAGAAGCTGCAGGACAACGGCGAAGGCAGCTTCAGCGGCCGCATGGCGCATTACCTGTGCGAGCAGGCCGCGGCGCGCAACGCCGCGGGCGACACGGAGGCCGCGCGCCAGTTGCTGGCCCATGCCATCGCCACGGCCCCGCAGGCCCCACGGCCGCGCATCGACCTGGCGCTCATGCAGGTCAAGGCGGGCCAGCACGGCGTGGCGCTGCAGACCCTGCTGGACCTGGGCCAGGCCGCCCCCCAGGCCATGCCACTCATCGCCAAGGCCATGGCCCAGGCTGGCACCGCCGCCGGGCGGGCCAGCCAGGCGCTGGCCGCGCTGCAGGCCAGCTACACCGAGTTCGCCTCGCTCGACGTGCTGGAGGCCATCGTGATGCTGGAGGCCGCCGAGCCCGGCCAGGCCGATGCCGCACGCCAGCGCTACCTGCAGCACCTGGAACGCCAGCAGTCGCTGGTGGCCACGGCGCGCTGGCTGTCCGGTGAAAAGCTGGAGCACGAGCAATTCCATCCCCAGGTGCAGCGCGCCATCGAGCACGCCACCCGGCCGCTCACGCGCTACCGCTGCGCGGCCTGCGGTTTCGAGGCCAAGCAGCATTTCTGGCAATGCCCGGGCTGCCAGGCCTGGGACAGCTATCCGCCCCGGCGCGTGGAGGAGTTATGAGCAAAGCGCCGGGCCGCCCCAAGCAAGCTCGCACCGCAGGCGAAGCCGGAGGTACCCAATGACACCTACTGCCGCGCTGCTGCGCAACCCTCTCCCAACTCGCGAGCAACTGGCGCAAGCCAGCGTGCTGGTCGTCGGCGACGCCATGCTGGACCGTTATTGGTACGGCGCCGTCGACCGCATCTCGCCCGAGGCGCCCGTGCCCGTGGTGCGCGTCACGCGCGAGGAAGAGCGCATCGGCGCTGCGGCCAACGTGGCCTACAACATCGTGACGCTGGGCGCGCAGGCCTCGCTGCTGTCCGTGGTCGGCGACGACGAGGCCAGCCACAAGCTGCAGGCCCTGGTGGCCGCCACCGGAATCACGCCCTACTTCGGGCGCGACGCGCAGATGCGCACCACGGTCAAGCTGCGCGTGATCGGCCGCCAGCAGCAACTGCTGCGGCTGGACTTCGAGAACCAGCCCGAGCACGAGACGCTGGCATCGCAGTCCGCGCAGTTCGCCGAGCTGCTGCCGCGGCACAACGCCGTGCTGTTCTCCGACTACGGCAAGGGCGGGCTGGCCCACGTCGAGCAGATGATCGCGGCCGCGCGCGCGGCCGGCAAGGCCGTGCTGATCGACCCCAAGGGCAGCGACTACTCGCGCTACCGCAACGCCACGCTGATCACGCCCAACCGCGCCGAGCTGCAACAGGTCGTGGGCAGCTGGCGCAACGAGGACGCGCTGCGCGAGAAGGCGCAGAACCTGCGGGCCCAGCTGGATCTGGAGGGCCTGCTGGTCACGCGCAGCGAAGAGGGCATGACGCTCTACGACGCGCACGGCGAAACCCATGTCGCGGCCCAGGCACGCGAGGTGTTCGACGTGACCGGTGCCGGCGACACCGTGATCGCCACCATGGCCGCACTGGTGGCAGCCGGCTGCACCCTGCGCGACGCACTGCCCATGGCCAACAAGGCCGGCGCCATCGTGGTCGGCAAGTTCGGCACCGCGACGGCCTCTTACGACGAACTGTTCGGGAACGACTGACATGACGCGATACGTGGTCACCGGCGCCGCCGGCTTCATCGGCAGCAACCTCATCAAGGGCCTGAACGCCCGTGGCATCACCGACGTCATCGCGGTCGACGACCTGACCCAGGGCGACAAATTCCGCAACCTCGTGGACCTCTCGATGGCCGACTACGTGGACGCGGCCGACTTCTATACGCGCTTCGCCGCCGGCCATTACGGCCGCGTCGAGGCGGTGTTCCACGAAGGTGCCTGCAGCGACACCATGGAGAGCAATGGCCAGTACATGATGGCCAACAACTACACGCTGTCGTGTGGGCTGTTCGACAGCTGCCAGCGCCAGCGCGTGCGCCTGCTCTATGCGTCCTCGGCCGCGACCTACGGTGGTTCCAGCGTGTTCCGCGAAGAGCCCGCCAACGAGGCGCCGCTGAACGTCTACGGCTACTCCAAGCTGCTGTTCGACCAGCGCCTGCGCCGCGAAGTGGGCCTGGGCTTCGAGCAGGCCAACGCACAGACCGTGGGCTTTCGCTACTTCAACGTCTACGGCCCGCGCGAGCAGCACAAGGGCCGCATGGCCAGCGTCGCGTTCCACCAGTACCACCAATTCAAGAACGAGGGCCAGGTGCGCCTGTTCGGCGAGTACGGCGGCTATGCACCTGGCGAGCAGGAGCGCGACTTCGTGTTCATCGACGACGTGGTCGCCGTGAACCTGTGGTTCCTCGACCACCCCGAGGCGCGCGGCCTGTTCAACCTCGGCACGGGCCGGGCCCAGCCCTTCAACGACATCGCGCTGGCCGTGGTCAACGCGCGGCGCGCGCAGGGCCAGCCGGTGCTCACGCTGGCCGAGGCCGTCGCGGCCGACGCCATCACGTACACGCCCTTCCCCGACGCGCTGCGCGGCAAATACCAGTGCCACACGCAGGCCGACCTGACGGCGCTGCGCGCGGCCGGTTGCGACCACGCCTTCGCCGACGTGCAGACCGGCGTCACGCGCTACATGCAGGCGCTGGCGCTCGCGGGCGCCTGAGCATGCGCGCGCTCGTCGGCTGCGCCCTGCTCGCGCTGGCGGGCACGGCCAGCGCGCTGGACATCAACCAGGCCAGCGCCGCCGAGCTCGACAGCATCCGCGGCATCGGCCCCGGCCTGTCCACCCCCATGCTGGCCGAGCGCGCCAAGGCGCCGTTCAAGGACTGGGCCGACCTGATCGCGCGCACCAAGGGCATGGGGCCGGGCAATGCCGCGCGCTTCTCGGCCCAGGGCCTGACCGTGAACGGCCAGCCCTACGCGCGCCCGCCCGTCGCCGCCGCGTCGGCCGCATCGGCCGCGCCGTAGCCGCGGCATGCCACTGCGTATCGGCATCGCTGGCGCCGGCCCTGCCGGCCTGGCCACGGCCCTGGCCTTGGCGGGCGAGGGCCACCAGGTCGAGGTGTTCGAGAAGCACCCCGCCATTGCCCCGCTGGGCGCCGGCCTGCTGATCCAGCCGCAGGGCTTGCATGCACTGGGCGCGCTCGGCGTGCGGCCCGCATTCGATGCGGCCAGCGTGCCGATCCACCGGCTGCTGGGCACCAGCCACCGCGGCTGGCGCGTGGTGGACATCAACTACCGCGACATCCCCGCCCGCGCGGTCGGCCGCGCCGCCCTGTCGCGCGTGCTGCACGCGGCAGCGCACGCGGCCGGCGTGCGGTTCGCGCTGGGCTGCCCGGTCGAATCGCTGGCGGCGGTGGGCACACGCGCACGCGCGACGACACCGCACGGCGCATCGGACTTCGACCTGTTCGCCATCGCAGATGGCGCGGCCTCAGGGCTGCGCGAGACCGTCGGCCTGGCCGGCCCTTCGCGCGCCTACCGCTGGGGCGCGCTGTGGGGCCAGTTCTGGGTGCCGGACTGGCAGGCGGCCGACATGCTGCTGCAGCGGTTTCGCGGCACATCCGAGATGATGGGCCTGCTGCCGACCGAGCGCTCCGGCGACGCCGTGCGGCTCTCCTTCTTCTGGAGCCTGCCCGTCGAGCACCACGCCGCCTGGCGCGACAGCGACCTGGACGCGTGGAAAGCGCATGTACTGTCGCTCTGGCCGCAGGCGCAGGCCGTGCTGGCGCAGATCACCAAACACGACGACCTGGCGCTCGCGGTCTATCGCCATACCTGGCCGCGGTCCATGGGCCAGGGGCCGCTGTGCATCGTCGGTGACGCGGCGCATGCCATGAGCCCGCAGCTCGGCCTGGGCACCACGCTGGCCATGCAGGATGCGCTGGCGCTGGCCGATGCCGTGCGGCGCCACGGCGCTGCGGGCGCCGTGGCTGCCTACGCAGCCCGGCGCCTGCGCCCCTCGCAGGCCTACCAGACCCTCAGCCGCGCGCTGACGCCATGCTTCCAGGCCCGCGGCGGCGGCCTGTGGCGAGACCTGGCCTTTGCACTGGGCCAGCGCATGCCTGGCGTGCCCTGGCTCATGAAGCGCAGCCTGGCAGCGCCCGTAGGCGCTGGCGTCGGGCCCTTCAATTGACGGATGGGGCTGTGCCGAAGCCACCGCCGCCCGGCGTGTGGACCTCGAAGACATCGCCTGGCTGCATGTCCACCTGGCCGATGTGGCCCAGTGCCTCGGTGCGGCCATCGGCGCGCACGACGCGGTTGATGCCCAGCGCGCCGGCCGCACCACCGGCCATGCCAAAGGCCGCATGCACGCGCCCGTTGGACAGGATGCTGGCCGTCATCGGCTCCAGGAAGCGCACGCGCCGCACGCCGCCGTCGCCACCGTGCCAGCGGCCTGCGCCGCCCGAGCCTGCGCGGATCGCATAGCTCTCCAGCCGCACCGGGAAGCGGAACTCCAGCACCTCGGGGTCGGTCAGCCGCGAGTTCGTCATGTGGGTCTGCACGACACTCGTGCCGTGAAAGCCCTCGCCCGCGCCGGAGCCGCCCGCGATGGTCTCGTAGTACTGGTGGCGCGCATTGCCGAAGGTGAAGTTGTTCATCGTGCACTGCCCGGCCGCCATCAAGCCCAACGCGCCGAACAGCGCGTTGGTGATGCAGGTCGAGGTTTCCACATTGCCCGCCACCACCGAGGCCGGCGGGTTCGGGTTCAGCATGGAGCCGGGCGGGATGATGACCTCCAGCGGCTTCAGGCAACCCGCGTTGAGCGGGATGTCGTCGGCCACCAGCGTGCGGAACACGTAGAGCACGGCCGCCATGCAGACAGCCGTGGGCGCGTTGAAGTTGTTCGTCTGCTGCGCCGAGGTGCCCGAGAAGTCGATCACCGCACTGCGCGCGGCGGCGTTCACGCGGATCGCCACCTGGATCTGCGCGCCGTTGTCCAGCGGCAGCGTGAAGGCACCATCCTTCAACCGCGTGATCACGCGGCGCACCGACTCCTCGGCGTTGTCCTGCACGTGGCCCATGTAGGCCTGCACCACGTCCAGCCCGAACTGCGCGACCATCTTGCGCAACTCCTGCACGCCCTTTTCGTTGGCGGCGATCTGGGCCTTCAGGTCGGCCAGGTTCTGCTGCGGATTCCTGGCTGGGAACTCTCCTGTTCCCAGCAGCTCCAGTAGCTCGGCCTCGCGCAGCCGACCCCGCTCGACGAGCCGGAAGTTCACGATCTGCACGCCCTCCTCCGCGATGCGCGTGGAGAACGGCGGCATGGACCCCGGCGTGCTGCCGCCGATGTCTGCATGGTGGCCGCGCGAGCCCACGTAGAACAGCGGCGCGGCATCGTCCTCGCGCAGGTAGACCGGCGTGATCACCGTCACATCGGGCAGATGCGTGCCGCCGTGGTACGGGTCGTTCAGCGCGAACACGTCGCCGGGCTGCATGCGGCCCCGGTTGTCACGGATCACGGCCTTGATGCTCTCGCCCATGGAGCCCAGGTGCACCGGCATGTGCGGCGCGTTCGCCACCAGATTGCCGGCGCCGTCGAACAGCGCGCAGCTGAAGTCCAGCCGCTCCTTGATGTTGACCGAGTAGGCCGTGTTCTGCAGCTGCAGCCCCATCTGCTCGGCGATGTTCATGAACAGGTTGTTGAAGACCTCCAGCAGCACCGGGTCGGCCGTGGTGCCGGCCGCGTAGGCCACGGCGCGCGGTATCTGGCGCTGCAGCACCAGGTGGTCGCGCTCGGTCAGGCGGGCCTGCCAGCCGGGCTCCAGCACGGTCGTGGCGTTGCGCTCGGCGATCACGGCCGGGCCGTCCACCGTGTCGCCAGGCCGCAGGTCCTCGCGCACCACCAGCGCCGCGTCGTGCCAGGCGCCCTCGCAATACATGGCCACGCGCTCGTGCACCGGCGCGGGCCGCGGCGCGCCCAGCGGCAGCAGCGGCTCGGCCGGCGCGTCGCCGGCCAGCACGGCCTCCACCGACACGGCCTCCACCACGAGCGCCTTGCCCTGCATGAGGAAGGAGAAGCGCTGGCGGTACGCCGCCTCGAACGCGGCCTGGATCTCGGGCACGGTGCCGAACGGCACGATCAGCGCCGCGTCGCTGCCCTGGTAGCGCACATGCACGCGCCGGTGCACCAGCATGGCGCCCTGCCCCAGTTGCTGGCGGCCCAGCTCGGTGCCAGCCGCCTCGGCCGACGCCTGCAGCGCGGCCTGCACGGCCGGCAACGCATCCGGCTGCAGGGGCAGCTCCAGCGCCTGCTCGCGCATCACAGACTGGTCGGCAAGGCCCATGCCGTAGGCGCTCAGCACCCCGGCCAGCGGGTGCACGAAGACCTGCTCCATGCCGAGTGCATCGGCCACCAGGCAGGCGTGCTGGCCGCCCGCGCCACCGAAGCACTGCAGCGTGTAGCGTGTGACGTCATAGCCGCGCGCGACCGAGATCTTCTTGATCGCGTTGGCCATCTGCTGCACGGCGATCGCGATGAAGCCCTCGGCCACCTGCTCGGCGCTGCGGCCGGTCTGCGTGGCGAGTTCGTCGAACTGCTGCCGCACCACGTCCAGGCCCAGCGCCTCGTTGCCGGCCGGGCCGAACACATGGGGAAAGTGCCGCGGCTGGATCTTGCCCAGCAGCAGGTTGGCGTCGGTCACGGCCAGCGGCCCGCCGCGCCGGTAGCTGGCCGGGCCGGGGTTGGCGCCCGCGCTCTGCGGCCCCACGCGAAAGCGCTGGCCGTCGAAGGCCAGGATGGATCCGCCACCGGCCGCCACCGTGTGGATGCCCATCATGGGCGCGCGCATGCGCACGCCGGCCACCTGGGTCTCGAACTCGCGCTCGAAGGCGCCCGCATAGTGCGACACGTCGGTGGACGTGCCGCCCATGTCGAAGCCGATCACCTTGCCGTGGCCACCCAGCTCTGCCGTGCGTGCCATGCCCACGATGCCACCGGCCGGGCCGGACAGGATCGCGTCCTTGCCCTGGAAGGCATGCGCATCGGCCAGCCCGCCGGAGGACTGCATGAAGAACAGCCGCACGCCCGGCATCTGGCTCGCCACCTGGTCCACGTAGCGGCGCAGGATGGGCGACAGGTAGGCATCGACCACGGTGGTGTCGCCGCGGCTCACCAGCTTCATCATGGGGCTGGTCTGGTGCGAGGTGCTGACCTGGGTGAAGCCGACCTCGGCGGCGATGCGGGCGGCGGCGCGCTCATGCTCGGTGAAGCGCCAGCCGTGCATGAACACGATGGCAACGCTGCGCAGGCCCCGGTCGAAGGCGGCCTGCAGCTCGCTGCGCAAGGCGGCAGCGTCCAGCGGCCGCAACACTTCGCCGTCGGCGGCCACGCGCTCGTCGGCCTCGACCACGGCGCTGTACAGCAGTTCGGGCAACACGATCTGCCGGTCGAACAGCCGCGGCCGGTTCTGGTAGGCGATGCGCAGCGCGTCGCGAAAGCCGTTCGTAGTCACCAGCAACGTGGGCTCGCCCTTGCGCTCCAGCAAGGCATTGGTGGCCACCGTCGTGCCCATCTTCACGCAGTCCACCAGCGCGGCCGTGATCGGCGCATCGGGCGCCAGGCCCAGCAGATGCCGGATGCCGGCGACGGCCGCGTCGGCATAGTGTTCGGGGTTCTCGGACAGCAGCTTGTGCGTCACCAATGTGCCGTCGGGTCGCCGGCCCACGACGTCGGTGAAGGTGCCGCCGCGGTCGATCCAGAACTGCCAGCGGGGGTCGGTGGAAGCGATGGGTGCGTGCATGGGTCGTGTGGAGCGAGATCCGCGCCATGGTAGTGGGCCGGCCCCGGGGGCAAACACGGGTGCGGGTGGCCCGGTCCTTGCATTTAAGCTCCAGCCCTCGTTCCTACCCTTGTTCGGAGAGACCATGCTTCACCGTTTCGGATTGCTCGCGACTTGCGCCGTGGCCGCCCTGGCCTTCAGCGCCCCCACCTTCGCCCAGACCAAGTGGGACCTGCCGAGCGCCTACCCGACCACCAACCTGCACACCGAGAACCTCACGCAGTTCGCCGCCGACGTGGACAAGGCCACGGCCGGCAAGCTCAAGATCACCGTGCACGCGAATGCCTCGCTGTTCAAGGCACCCGAGATCAAGCGCGCCGTGCAGGGCGGCCAGGCCCAGGCCGGCGAGATCCTGATGGTCAACTTCGAGAACGACAACCCGCTGTTCGGCCTGGACGGCGTGCCCTTCCTGGCCACGGGCTACGCCGATGCGATGAAGCTCTACAAGGCGCAAAAGCCCGCGCTCGACAAGCTGCTGGCCACGCAGAACCTCAAGCTGCTCTACGCCGTGGCCTGGCCGCCGCAGGGCATCTTCGCCAACAAGCAGATCAATTCAGGCGCCGACATGAAGGGCCTGAAGTGGCGCGCCTACAGCCCGGCCACGGCCAAGATCGCCGAGCTGGTCGGTGCCCAGCCCGTCACCGTGCAGCAGGCCGAGCTGGCCCAGGCCATGGCCACGGGCGTGATCGACTCCTACATGTCCTCGGGCTCCACGGGCTACGACTCCAAGACCTACGAGCACATCAAGAACTTCTACGACACCCAGGCCTGGCTGCCCAAGAACGCGGTGATCGTGAACGCTGCCGCGTTCAACGCGCTGGACAAGCCCACGCAGGACGCGCTCATAAAGGCCGCAGCCGACGCCGAGACCCGCGGCTGGAAGAGCAGCGAAGAGAAGACCGCCTGGTACCTGCAGCAGCTGGCCGGCAAGGGCATGAACATCGTCAAGCCCGCACCGCAGCTCATGACCGACATGAAGAAGGTCGGCGACGTGATGCTGGCCGACTGGCTGAAGAAGGCCGGGCCTGACGGGCAAGCGGTCGTCGACGCGTACAGGAAGTAAGTGCGCCGCCTGCTCGACGGCCTGTTCGAATGGACGGGGCGGCTTGCCGCTCTGTGCGTGCTGGCCATCTTCGTGCTCATGATCTTCGCGTCGGTAGGCCGCATGGCCGGCTGGCGCGTGGGCTGGGTCAACGACGTGGTGGCCTGGTCCTGCGCGGCCGCGGCCTTCCTGGCCATGGGCCACGCGTTCAAGCATGGCGACTTCGTGCGCGTGACGCTGCTGCTGGACCACGTGGATGCCGGCGTGCGGCGTGCGCTGGAAGTGGTCTCGCTGTTGATCGCGACCGTGGCCGTGGGCTATCTGGCCTGGTGGGCCGCGCGCTTCACCTATGAGAGCTTCACGTTCAACGACATGGCCGGCGGCATGGTCGTGATCCCGATCTGGGTGCCGCAGATGACCTTCGTCGTCGGCGCCATCGTGCTGCTGCTGGCCGTGCTCGACGAGCTCGTGATCGTGCTGCGCGGCGAGAAGCCCACCTATGTGCGCCTGGTCGAAGAGCGCCATGCGCGCGGCGACTACTCGGAAGACATCTGACCCATGAGCCTGATCGCTGTCGGAGGCCTGCTCCTCCTCGTTATGTTGCTGCTGCTCTCGGGCGGCGTGTGGATCGCCATGTCGCTGGCGATCGCGGGCTGGGTCGGCCAGGCCTTCTTCACAAGCACGCTGCCGGGCAAGAATCTGTTCTCGGCGTTCTGGGAGTCCAACGTCTCGTGGGAGCTGGCGGCGCTGCCGCTATTCATCTGGATGGGTGAGATCCTGTTCCGCACGCGGCTCTCGGAGCAGATGTTCGAGGGCCTGGCGCCCTGGCTCAACCGCATCCCGGGCCGGCTCATGCACACCACTATCCTGGGCTGCGGCATCTTCGGCTCGGTGTCGGGCTCCTCCGCCGCGACCTGCGCCACCATCAGCAAGGTGGCCCTGCCCGAACTGCAGCGCCGCGGCTATGACGAGAAGCTGACGCTGGGCGCGCTGGCCTGCGGCGGCACGCTGGGCATCCTGATCCCGCCGTCCATCACCATGGTGGTCTATGCCGTGGCGGCAGACGCGTCCATCATCCGCATCTTCCTGGCGGGCTTCCTGCCGGGCTTTCTGCTGATGGCGCTGTTCTCCCTCTACATCGGCTGGTGGAGCATCCGCAACCCCAACAAGGTGCCGGCAGCCGAGGCCGACCTGTCGTTCGGCGAGAAGCTGCGCCGATCCGGCAGCCTGATCCCCTGCGGCCTGCTGATCGTGCTGATCGTCTGGGTGCTGGTGGCCGGCTGGGCCACGGCCACCGAGTGCGCGGCCTGGGGCGTGCTGGGCGCGCTGGTGATCGCGGCGGCCAGCCGCTCGCTGACCTGGACCAACTTCTGGGAAGGCCTGATGGGCACGACCCGCACCAGTTGCATGATCATGTTCATCCTGGCCGGCGCGGCGTTCCTGACCAAGACCATGGCCTTCACGGGCATACCCCGCGAGCTGGCCGAGTGGGTGGACAGCATGGACCTGTCGCCCTACACGCTGATCTTCGTGCTGACCTTCGTCTACCTGATCCTGGGCACCGCGCTGGACGGCATCTCCATGATCGTGCTCACCAGCGCCGTGGTGCTGCCCATGATCCAGAAGGCCGGCTTCGACCTGGTCTGGTTCGGCATCTTCGTGGTGCTGCTGGTCGAGATCGCGGAGGTGACGCCGCCGGTGGGCTTCAACCTCTTCGTGCTGCAGAACATGACGGGCAAGGACAGCAACACCATCGCGCTGGCCGCCGTGCCTTTCTTCCTGTGCATGATCGTGTGCATCGTGCTGATCACGGTGTTCCCGCAGATCGTGACCGGCCTGCCGGATCTGGTGATGGGCGTGGCACGCTGATGCTGGCGGCGCTCGCGGTCAGCGTGGGCGCTGCCATCGGCGCGCTGCTGCGCTGGCGGCTCTCGATCTGGCTCAACACCAGCGGCGCGCCGCTGCCCTTTGGCACGCTGGCCGCCAACCTGATCGGCGGCTACTGCGTGGGGGTGTGCGTCGCAGTGTTCCAGGCGCTGCCGCAGATCGACCCGCTGTGGCGGCTGGCCCTGGTGACCGGGCTGCTCGGCGGGCTGACCACCTTCTCCAGCTTCTCGGCCGAGGTCGTGCTCATGCTGCAGGACCAGCGCCACGGCCTGGCGCTGGGCACGGCGGCCGTGCACCTTCTGGGTTCGCTCGCGCTCACGGCGCTGGGCATGAAAACCGTGGCGCTGCTGCTGGCGCGCTGAGCCTCAGCGCCGCCAGTCGCGGTCACCCCGGCGCCCATGGTCGTGGCGGTCGTGCCCCCGGCCATGCCGATGCCCGTGGAAATGCCCAGGCGGCCCGTAGTAGACCGTGCGCGGCTGGTAGTACACCGGAGGCGGCGCGTAATAGACCGGTGGCCCGTAGACCACGCGCGGCGGCGGCTGGTAGTAGCGCGGCGGCGGCGCGTGGTAGATGACCGGCGGCGCCACGTAGACCGGGGCATTGCCCACGATGACCTGGGCACCGGGCGCCCCGACACCCACCGACCACACCACGTCCCGCGCCTGGGCCGCACCGGCCATGGCCAGCGCCGCCACTGCCGCGCCGGCTGCCAGCCACCTGTTCATCGTCGTCATTGCCATCGAATTGCTCCTTCGGGCCATCTGACCCCATGGCGCCATTGAAGTTCGGTTGCGTATCTGCAATAGCGCACGGCAGGTTAAAGACATGACCAGACGTAACGGTTGTCCATGCCCTCCTAAAATCGCAGCATGAGTTCCGCACCCCACGGGCCCGCCGCCACGGCCGCCGACCCGCACAAACCCAGCAATTTCCTGCGCCAGATCATCGAGAACGACCTGGCCCAGGGCACCTATGCCGAACGCCACTGGGGCGGCAGCCCCGGCGATGCGGCCCACCATGCCCAGGGGCCGCTCGACCCGGCCCCGGTGCGGCTGCGCTTCCCGCCCGAGCCCAACGGCTACCTGCACGTGGGCCATGCCAAGAGCATCTGCCTGAACTTCGGGCTCGCGCGCGACTACGGCGGCGTTTGCCACCTGCGTTTCGACGACACCAACCCGGAGAAGGAAGACACCGAGTACGTCGACAGCATCATCGACAGCGTGCGCTGGCTGGGCTTTAGCTGGGACGCCGACGGCACGGCCCATCTCTACCAGGCCAGCGACTACTTCGACTTCATGTACCGCGCGGCCGAATACCTGGTGCAGGCCGGCCACGCCTACGTGGACGAGCAGAGCGCCGACGAGATGCGCGCCAACCGCGGTGACTTCGGCAAGCCTGGCACCGACAGCCCGTTCCGCACACGCACGCCCGACGAGAACCTGGCCCGTCTGCGCGAAATGCGCGACGGAAAGCTGGCCGACGGCGCCGCCGTGCTGCGCGCCAAGATCGACATGGCCAGCCCCAACATCAACATGCGCGACCCGGCGATCTACCGCATCCGCCGCGCCACGCACCACAACACGGGCGACCGCTGGTGCATCTACCCGATGTACACCTATGCGCACCCGATCGAGGACGCGCTGGAGCAGATCACGCACAGCGTCTGCACGCTGGAGTTCGAAGACCAGCGCCCGTTCTACGACTGGCTGCTCGAACGCCTGGCCGAGGGCGGCCTGCTGCAGGCGCCGCCGCCGCGCCAGTACGAGTTCGCGCGGCTCAACCTGACGTACGTGATCACCAGCAAGCGAAAGCTGGCCCAGCTCGTGAACGAAGGGCGCGTCAGCGGCTGGGACGACCCGCGCATGCCCACCATCGTCGGCCTGCGCCGGCGCGGCTACACGGCCGAGGCCATCCAGCTCTTCGCCGAGCGCATCGGCGTGAC
Organism: Pseudorhodoferax sp. Leaf267; assembly: GCF_001422405.1. GTDB lineage: Bacteria > Pseudomonadota > Gammaproteobacteria > Burkholderiales > Burkholderiaceae_C > Pseudorhodoferax. The sequence continues at coordinate 344,099 of NZ_LMMV01000012.1, read as the reverse complement.
CAAGAGCGACAGCTGGATCGACTACAGCACGCTGGAAGGCTCGCTGCGCGACACGCTGGACGCCACGGCCGAGCGCGCCATGGCCGTGCTCGACCCGGTCAAGCTGGTCATCACCAACTGGGACGCCCTGCACGGCGCCGGTACCCTGGACGACTGCAGCGCGCCCGTGAACCCGCACGACCCGGCGCAGGGCAAACGCGCGCTGCGCTTCGGCAAGGAGCTGTGGATCGAGCGCACCGACTACGAGGACGTGCCGCCCAAGGGTTTCTTCCGCCTGTACCCACCGCAGACGGCGGCCGACGGCACGGCCAAGCCCGGCAACCGCGTGCGCCTGAAATACGGCCACGTCGTGCAGTGCACGGGCGCCGTGCGCGATGCCGACGGCCGCCTGACCGAGGTCCACGCCGAGCTCGTGCCCGACACCAAGAGCGGCACGCCGGGCGCGGACGCCATCAAGGTCAAGGGCGTCATCACCTGGGTCGGCGTGCACGAGGCCGTGCCGGCCGAGGTGCGGCTGTACGAGCGACTGTTCAGCGATCCGCAGCCCGATGCGGGCGGCAAGGACTTCCTGTCCAGCCTGAACCCCGACAGCCTGCGCACCGTGCAGGCCTACCTGGAGCCGTCGCTGGCCCAGGCCACGCCCGACCAGCGCTTCCAGTTCGAGCGCCATGGCTACTTCGTGGCCGACCGGCGCGACCACCAGGCCACCCGCCCGGTGTTCAACCGTACGACGAGCCTGAAGGACAGCTGGGGCAAGTGAGCCCCGGCCAGGCCGACGTCATCGGCCTGGCACACGCGGCGGCGCCCCATGGGTTGCCCGGCGCGCCTTGGTGCCGCAGCCCACGCCGTGCCGCCACCTCGCCTCTTCCGTCACCTGCCTGTGCGGCAGGGCCACAAGCTCCGAGATCGTCGGCACCCAGCTGCTGGCGATCATCCGCATCACGGTCACCGGCGACCCGAAGACACGCAGCGGAGCGACGAATACCTGTTCGCGTTCCAGGCCCACTGAGCGGCGCGGGCTCCACCGGCCACTGGCGCAGCCCATCTGCGCAAGGGCGTTCAGCCGCCACCGCACGCGTGGGCGATGTCTTTACTTGCTCGGTTTGCGCACTAGTTCCGCTAGCTATTGCAACAAGTAACAAACAATTGGCGCCTGTTCACCCTCCCGGATCTTTCCCATGCACATGGTTCGCGCTCTCCTGGCTTCGATCGGCCTGTGCTCCGCCCGCACACAACGCCAGTTGCAGGCGCTCTACAGCAATCAGGCCGTCATCGAGTTCGATGCGCAGGGCCGGATCCTGGCGGCGAACCCGCATTTCCTGGAGCTCATGGGCTACCGGCTGGACGAGGTGCGTGGGCAGCACCACCGCATGTTTGTGGACCCGCGGGACAACGACGAGGCCGAGTACCAGGCGTTCTGGGCGCGGCTGCAGCGCGGCGAGGCCTTCATCGGCCGCTGCAAGCGCCTGACCGGCCAGGGCCGCGAGGTCTGGCTGCAGGCCAACTACAGCCCCGTGCTGGACCGCGCCGGGCGCGTGGTGCGCGTTGTGAAGTACGCGATGGACATCTCGGCCGAGGTGCTGCGCGACGCCGAGGCCAACAGCCAGCTGGCCGCCGTGGGCCGGGCGCAGGCCGTCATCGAGTTCTCGCTGGACGGGCACATCCTGCGCTGCAACCGCAACTTCCTGGACACGATGGGCTATGCATCCGAGCGCGAGCTGGTCGGCCAGCACCACCGCATGTTCGTCACGCCCGCGGAACGCCAGTCGGTGGAGTACGCGGCGTTCTGGGAGCACCTGGCCAGCGGGCAGCACCACCGCGGCATGTTCCGGCGCATCGGCCGGCGCGGCAACGAGGTGTGGATCGAGGCCAACTACAGCCCGGTGCTCAACCAGGCGGGCCAGCCCTTCAAGGTGGTGAAGTACGCCTCGGACGTGACGGCCCGCTTCGAGGCCACCCAGCTCGTGCAAGCCGCCTTCGAGCAGCTGCAGCAGCTGGTGCGCACCAGCGCCGTGCAGGCGCACGAGGCCCAGGCGCAGACGCGCGAGGTGAGCACGGTGGCGCAGGCGGGCGACACCGCCATCGCAAGCGCAGTGGACGCCATGGCGCTCATCACCAAGGACTCCAGAAGCATCGCCGAAATGGTGGGCCTGATCGACGGCATCGCGTTCCAGACCAACCTGCTGGCCTTGAACGCCGCCGTCGAAGCCGCGCGCGCGGGCGAGCACGGGCGTGGCTTCGCGGTCGTGGCCGGCGAGGTGCGCAACCTGGCCCAGCGCAGCGCGCAAGCCGCCAGGGAGATCAAGACCGTGATCGGCTCCTCGGTGGAGAGCGTACGCACGGGCTCGGCGCGCGTGGAGGATTCGCGCCGCATGATGAAGCAGATGCGCGAGGCCGCCCAGCGCGCCAGCGCCATCATGGACGGCATCGTGCAGGCATCGCGCGCGCAGGACGCGCGCCTGGGCGCCGTACGGCAGGCGGTCGCGCAACTGGAGAACGCGGTGGTGCAGCACTAGCCGACGGGCGCGCCCGCCGGCCCGCCTCACCCCGTTGCGGCCGCTGCTGCCGCGCCGTCGCCGCGGGGCGCATCGCGCAAATGCCACAGCCGCAGCGCGATGTGCAGCTCCAGCGCGCGCGTGGCACTGCCCCAATGGCCCACCAGCTCCTCGATGCTGGCCAGGCGCTGGCGCACCGTGTTGACATGGATGCCCAGCCGCTGGGCCACCAGGGTGGCGTTCTGGTTGTGGTCGAAGTAGCACAGCAACGTGCCGGCCAGGTCGGTGCCGCGGCGCCGGTCGTGCGCCAGCAGGGTGCCGATGGTGGCGTCGAGGAAGGCGCCCAGGCTGGCCTGGTCGTGCGTTTCGAACAGCGCGGAATACAGCGCCAGCTCGTTTTGCGCCAGCACCTGGCCCTGCACGCCGATGCGCTGCAGCACGGGCAGTGCGCGCCGCAGTGCGGCGTGCAGCGCCGGCAGCCCGGCAGGCGACGCGATGGGCCGCGAGGCGACGCCGCAGAACGCCGTGCCCGCGCCAGCCCGGGCCAGCTCCACGAGCACGCGGCGCGCCTCGTCCAGCCGCGTGGTTGCGCACAGCAGCGAGACCACGCCCTCGTTCTCGTCGAACACCGCGTCGGGCAACAGGTTGCCGGCACGCAGCCGCCGAACGATGTAGCCCGCCTCGTGCGGCGCCAGGGCCAGCAGCACCAGTGAGGTGGGCCGGGCCAGGTCCAGGCCGAAGCGCGCCGCGCGTTCGCTGAGCAGTGCCAGGTCCATCTGCCGCGGCGAGACCAGGGCCCGCAGCAGCTCCGACAGGTCGTGGCTCCTGGCCGCCTCCATGCGCTCGTGCGACAGCAGCACGATGCCGACGATGCCGGTGCTGCGCTCGAAGGTGCGCACCGACATCTCGTCCAGCGGCTCGCTGCGGTACAGCAGCACCGCCCCCAGCACCGCGCTGCCGCCGATGACGGCATTGAGCCGGCAGGCCAAACCGCCGGCCTCGTAGGCGATGACCGAGCGGCCGGTCTGCCGGCTGCGGCCCAGGGCCTCGCCCAACGCCAGGCTGCGCGGCCCGTGCGGCGCGTAGGCATCGCCCTCGGCCGCCGCACGGCCGGCCGCCGTGCCGCGCGCAATCGGCTGCCCGGCCTCGTCCAGCACCAGCAGGTCGCCCTGCATGAGCTCGGCCGCTGCCTGTGCCAGCTCGGCCAGCGTGGCACCGCGCGCCAGCAGCGTGGTCAGCCGTTCGTGCGCCTCGGCCGCGGCCTGCACCTGGCGCACGTGCAGCTCCAGCTCGGCGCGGGCACGCTCGGCATTGCGCACGGCCGCCTGGGCCTGCTCGAAGGCCATGGCGTTCTTCATGGCCACGGCGGCATGCGTGGCCAGCGTGGACAGGATGGAGATGCTCAGCGCGGTGTAGGTGCGCTGGTAGCGGTCGGCCACGAACAGCAGGCCGATCACCTCGTCGCCCCACAGCAGCGGCACGCCGACCACCGCCGCGATGCCCTCGGCCTGGAACGTGGCGTCCAGCTTGGCGTCATGCGCGAAGCGCGCATCGTGCAGGTAGTCCGGCGTGGTGAAGGGCAGCCGCGTGGCCACGACCATGCTCACGATGCCGTGCTCGCGCGCAGCCACCATCTCGCCCGTGTTCGGCAGCAGCGCACCGTCTGCGGCGCGCACGTGGAAGGCGTCCAGCGCGGCGTCATAGGCCGACAGCCAGGCCACGTGCGAACCCAGCAGCCGGCGCGCGCGCGACACGATGGCCTGCAGCAGCTCGTGCAGGTCGAGCCGGCCGGACAGGTCGCGCGCCGACTCGACCACCGCCAGCATGCCGCGCTCGCGCTGCTGCAGAGAATCGAGCCGGTTGCGCACCGCCATCGCCATGCGCGTGCGCTCGACCATGGCGGTTTTGTGCGTGCTGGACGGCAGGCGCTCGATGCGCGCCAGCTCGGCTGCGAAGTCTTCGGCCGCCGCGTCCTGGTGCAGCAGCGCGATCAGCTCGCCGACATTGCCCTGTGCCTGTCCGGTGTCCGGCGCGGTCTCCATCTGCAGATCCTCCTGGCCAGCCAAAGCGGGCGAGGCTAACAGAGCGCCGCGCGGCCTGCAGGCCGCCACCCCAGGGTTTTCCCGGCGTTCGCTCATCACACAGGAAAGCGCTTGCCGGTGTGCGGCGCGCACATAGATCGCGACCAACCCCTCTGGGACAGTGGCGTCCTGCCCAGCGCGAGGCGGCCGGCGAGACCGGCCCGCGACGGGCACCCCCCCACGACACACGAGGTTTCTTCATGACGATTCTGGACGCGCTCATCCCCCCGCGGGGCCTCAAGGTGCTGGTCACCGCCGGCGCCAGCGGCATCGGCGCCGGCATCGCCCGCGCCTTCGCCACGGCCGGCGCGCACGTGCATGTGTGCGACATCGATCCGGCCGCGCTCGACCGGCTGGCCACCCGGCAGCAGGGCATCACCACCAGCACGGCCGATGCCAGCGTCGAGCGCGACGTGGCCCTGGTCTTCGACGACGTGCGCGGCACGCTGGGCGGGCTGGACGTGCTGGTCAACAACGCGGGCATCTCCGGCCCCACCGGCCCCATCGAAAGCCTGGAGCCGGCCCAGTGGGAACGCACCGTGGCCGTGAACCTGAACAGCCAGTTCCTGTTCGCGCGCCACGCCGTGCCGCTGCTCAGGCAGTCCCGGTCCAGCCCCTGCGTGATCGCCATGTCGTCCGTCGCCGGCCGGCTGGGCTACCCGCTGCGCACGCCGTACGCGGCCAGCAAGTGGGCCATCGTGGGCCTCATGAAGTCGCTGGCCATCGAACTCGGCCCGGCCGGCGTGCGCGTCAACGCCATCCTGCCCGGCCCGGTCGCGGGCGAGCGCATGGACGGCGTGATCGCCGCACGCGCAGCGTCCCTGGGCCAAAGCGTCGAGGCGACCCGCGACAGCTACCTGCGCCAGAGCTCGATGCGCCGCATGGTCGAGGTCGACGACGTGGCCGCGCTAGCGCTGTTCCTGTGCGCGCCCGGCGCCCGCAACCTGAGCGGCCAGGCCATCAGCGTGGACGGCAACCTCGAATACCTGTGATGCATCCCGCCCTTTCCCTGTTCAACACACCCCACGGAGACACCATGCAAACCCACTTTCCCCGCGCCACTGCCCTCGCCCTCGCCGCCGCCCTGTCCTGTGGCGCCGCACTCGCCGACCCCGTGAAGATCGCCGTCGTCGAGACCCTCTCGGGCGCGCAGGCCGCCTCCGGCCAGACCTACCGCGCCGCCGTGCGCTACGTGGTCGACCGCATGAACGCCGAAGGCGGCTGGAACGGCGAGCCGGTGCAGCTGCTGGAATACGACAACCAGGGCGGCCCGGCCGGCGCGGCCGACAAGATCAAGGCGGCGATTGCCGACGGCGTGCACATCGTCGTGCAGGGGGCGTCGTCGGCCGTCGGCGGGCAGATCTCGGAAGACCTGCGCAAGCACAACCTGCGCAACCCGGGCAAGGAGGTGGTCTACATCAACGTGGGCGCCGAGGCGCTGGAGCTGACCGGCGAGCGCTGCCACTTCCACCACTTCCGCTTCAGCGGCAACGCGCAGGTGCGCGCCAAGGTGCTGGTGCAGGCGATGAAGCAGACCAACGTGCTCGGCACGCGCGTGTTCGCGATCAACCAGAACTACTCCTGGGGCCAGGACATGGAGAAGGCCATCGTCGACAACGCCGGCGCGGGCGGCTACCAGGTGGTCGACAAGACGCTGCACGACGTCAACAAGATCCAGGACTTCGCGCCCTATGTGGCCAAGATCGGCGCCGCCAAGGCCGAGACCGTGATGACGGGCAACTGGTCCAACGACCTGCTGCTGCTGATGAAGGCCACCAAGGCGGCCGGCCTGAAAGCCCGCTTCGGCACCATCTACCTGGACCAGCCGGGCAACCTGGCCAACGCCGGCGACCTGGCGCTGGGCCACTACATCGCCCACACCTTCAACGCCGAGGCCGGCGCCGCCGCCGGCGACCAGTTCGTGCGCGACTACACGGCCAGGACCGGCCACGCGCCGGCCGCCACCGAGCCGCAGACGGTGTTCGGCCTGGCGATGATGGCCGAGGCGCTGAAGCAGACCAAGCCTGAGAAAGGCGCGCTCAATGTCAACGCGTTCGCCAAGGCGCTGGAGGCCGCCAAGGTCACGACGCCGGTGGGCGAGATGAGCATGCGCGCGGCCGACCACCAGGCCCAGCTGCCCATGGTGGTGTCCACCGTCACGAAGGACGCGAAGTACAAGGTGGACGAGACCGACATGGGCTTCAAGCCCGTGCGCGTGTTCACGGCAGCCGAGGCGTCCACCCCGGCGCAGGCCAGCTGCAAGATGCAGCGCCCGTCCTGATCGGCTGAGCCCCTCGGACCTGGCCATGGACACCTTCATCTTCTCGCTGCTCAACGGCGTCATCTACGGCTTGCTGCTGTTCATGGTGTCCGCCGGGCTCACGCTCATCTTCGGGATGATGGGCGTGCTGAACTTCGCACACGCCTCGTTCTACATGCTGGGCGCGTACTTCGCGTTCGCGCTGCAGCCCGCGCTGGGCTTCTGGTGGGCATTGATCGCCTCGCCGCTGCTGGTGGCCGCGGTGGGCGTCATCGTCGAGCGCTACCTGCTGCGCCGCGTGCACCACCACGGGCATGCGCACGAGCTGCTGCTGACCTTCGGGCTGTCGTTCATCATCACCGAGCTCGTGAAGCTGGTGTTCGGCAACTACCCGGTGAACTACCGGCTGCCGGCGGGCCTGGACTTCTCGGCCTTCTCGCTCGGCGCCATGAACTACCCGGCCTACCGGCTGTTCATGGGGGGCCTGGCGGTCTGCATGTTCATCGCCATCCACCTGCTGCTGACGCGCACCCGCGTGGGCATCGTCGTGCGCTCGGCCATCCACCGGCCGCGCATGGCCGAGGCCCTGGGGCACAACGTGCCGCTGGTGTTCATGGGCGTGTTCGGCTTCGGCGCCGGGCTGGCCGGCCTGGCCGGTGCGGTGGCCGGCGCGTTCTACACCACCAACCCCAACATGGCGCTGGAGCTGGGCGTGACCATCTTCGTGGTCGTCGTCGTCGGCGGCCTGGGCTCGCTGCAGGGCGCCATGCTGGCCTCGCTGCTGATCGGCGTGATCACCTCGTTCGCCGTGGGCATCGACGCCACGCTGGCGGACCTGGCGAACGTGGTCGGCGCGCGCGAATGGGCCGAGGGCGTGGGCGGCCTGCTCACGCTCAAGGTGTCCAGCCTGGCGGCCACGCTGCCGTTCGCGCTGATGCTCTTGATCCTGACCTTGCGGCCCGCCGGGCTGATGGGAGAAAAGCCATGAACCGGGTATCCACAGGCCCCGCCGTCGTGCTCGTCGGCATCGGCGTGGCCGCGCTCGTCGTGGCACCCGGCGTGTTGACGCCGGGCCTGCTCAACGCGGCGATCCAGATGCTGATCGCAGCCCTGCTCGCCACCGCCTACAACGTGGTCTGCGGCCAGGCCGGCATGCTGTCGTTCGGCCATGCGGCCTACTTCGGCGTGGGCGCGTTCGCCACCGTCCATGCCATGAACGCGGTCGGCGGCACGGGCCTGCTGCCCACGCCGCTGCTGCCGCTGGCGGGGGCCGGCGCCGGGCTGCTCGTGGGCATCGGCGCGGGCTGGTTCGCCACCAAGCGCTCGGGCACCTACTTCGCCATGATCACGCTGGCCATCGCCGAGCTGCTGCACTCGCTGGCGCCGCACCTGAAGGGCTGGTTCGGCGGCGAGGCCGGCGTGTCGGCCATGCGCCAGCCGTGGATGGGCCTGTCTTTCGGCTCCACGGTGCAGGTGTACTACCTCACGCTGGCCTGGGTGCTGGTGTCGCTGGCGGCGCTGTTCTTCTTCACGCGCACGCCGCTCGGCCGGCTGGCCCTGGGCCTGCGCGAAAACAGCCACCGCCTGGCCTTCCTGGGCTACGACGTGCACCGCCTGGGCGTGATGGTGTTCGCCATCTCCGCCATGTTCGGGGGCGTGGCGGGTGGGCTGCAGGTGGTCAGCAACGAGGCCGTGAACTACGTGGTGTTCGACGCCACGCTGTCGGCCGCCGTGGTGCTGAACAGCTACATCGGCGGCGTGAAGGTGTTCCTGGGCCCGGCGCTCGGCGCCTCGCTGATGACCTTCTTCGGCTACGCGGTGTCCGACCTCACGGTCTCCTGGCTGCTGTACCAGGGCATCGTGTTCCTGCTGGTGATGCTGTACGTGCCCGACGGGCTGGCCGGCCTGTTCGCGCTGTGGACCCGGTTGCGCCAGCGCTTCGGGCTGGCAGGGGTGCTGCCGCTCACGCTGGCGGCCGCGCTGGCCAGCGTGCTGGTGGCGGGTGGCATCGCCTTCACGGTGGAACTGCTGCAGCGCATCTTCTCGCAGGACTACCGCGCGCTGGCGGCGGCCAACCCGGCCGCAACGTGGCCTGCGGTGTCGCTGGCGGGCCGCGAATGGCTGCCGGCCGCGGTGTCGACCTGGCTCGTGCCAGCCAGCCTCCTCGCAGGCGGCGCCTTGCTGGCCTGGGCCGTGCGGCTGGCCCATGGCCGGCTGCAGAACGCCAGCGCCGAGCCCGCACTCGCCATGACACCCCACACCGCCAGGAGCCTCGCATGACCGCCCCCGTCCTCTCGCTGCGCGGCGTGCGCAAATCCTTCGGCGACACCGAGATCATCCGCGGCGTCGACCTGGACCTGATGCCGGGCGAGCGCCACGCGCTGATCGGCCCGAACGGCGCCGGCAAGTCCACCGTGTTCCACCTGGTCTCGGGCAACTTCACGCCGACCTCGGGCGAGATCCTGCTGAACGGCCGCCGCATCGACGGCCACACGCCGCAGGCCATCAACAAGAGCGGCCTGGCGCGCTCGTTCCAGATCACCAACATCTTCCCCAAGCTCAGCGTGTTCGAGAACCTGCGCCTGGCCGTGATGCGGGCCGGCGGCGTGCAGTTCACCTTTTGGCGCCGCATCGCCAGCGACGTGCCGGTGCGCGAGCGTACCGAGGCGCTGCTGGCGCAGTTCCGCCTCACGCACCGCGCCGCGACGATCGCCGGCGAGATGCCGTACTCGGAACAGCGCTCGCTGGAGATCGCCATGGCGCTCGCTTCCGACCCGCAGGTGATCCTGCTCGACGAGCCCATGGCCGGCATGTCGAACGAAGAGACCGCCTACACGGCCGACCTGATCCGCGAGGTGACGCAAGGCCGCGCGCTGCTGATCGTGGAGCACGACATGCGCGTGGTGTTCGCGCTCAGCGACCGCATCAGCGTGCTGGTCTACGGCCAGGTGATCGCCACCGGCACGCCCGACGAGATCCGCCAGAGCGCGGCCGTCAAGGAAGCCTATCTCGGAGAGGAGTTGACCGCATGAACGCCGTTCTTGAAAGAGCCCCGGGCACGGCCGCTACGGCGCCGCTGCTGTCCGTGCAGGACCTGCACGCCCACTACGGCAAGAGCCACATCCTGCACGGCGTGAGCTTCGAGGTCGGCCGCCAGGAGATCGTGAGCCTGCTGGGCCGCAACGGCGCGGGCCGCTCCACCACGATGAAGGCCATCATGGGCCTGGTGCCGCCGACCTCGGGCCGCATCCAGCTCGCAGGCCGCGACCTGGCCGGCGCGCGCCCCTACACCATCTGCCGCGCGGGCCTGGCCTTCGTGCCGGAAGAGCGCGAGGTGTTCGCCAACCTCACGGTGGACGAGAACCTGCGCATGGGCGAGCAGAACGCCGCGCCCGGTGCCGCGCGCTGGACGCTGCAGGACATGTTCGGCTACTTCCCCCGCCTGCGCGAGCGGCGCAACACGCGAGCCGGCAGCCTGTCGGGCGGCGAGCAGCAGATGCTGACGATCTGCCGCTCGCTGCTGGGCAACCCGCTCGTGATCCTGATTGACGAGCCTACCGAGGGCCTGGCGCCCAGGATCGTGGCCGACGTGGCCGAATGCATCCGCGACATGCACCGCAAGGGCGTCTCGGTGGTGCTGGTGGAGCAGAAGCTGGCGATCGCGCTGAAGGTGTCCACCCGCGTGTGCGTGATGGGCCACGGCCAGATCGTCTTCGAGGGCACACCGCGCGAACTGGCCGAGGACGCCGAACTGCAGGCGCAGTGGCTGGCCGTCTGACCCTGTCCCTCCCCCTGAACCACCCACACCATGCCCACGCCCCCCACCGACAAAGTCATCATCTCCTGTGCCGTCACCGGCTCGGTCCACACTCCGTCGATGTCGCCCTACCTGCCGCTCACGCCCGAGCAGATCGCGCAGCAGGCCATCGACGCCGCAGAGGCCGGCGCTGCGATCCTGCACCTGCATGCGCGCGACCCGGCGGACGGCCGGCCCAGCGCCGACCCCGCCGTGTTCGCGCAGTTCGTGCCGCGCATCCGCGCCGCCACCGACGCGGTGATCAACATCACCACGGGCGGCAGCACGCGCATGACGCTGCAGGAGCGGCTGGCCTATCCGCTGCAGCTCAAACCCGAGATGTGCTCGCTCAACATGGGCTCGATGAACTTCTCGATCCACCCGGCAGCGCGGCGCATCAACGCGTGGCAGCACGACTGGGAGAAGCCGTACATCGAGGGCATGGAGGACCTGATCTTTCGCAACACCTTCCGCGACATCAAGCACATCCTCAAGGTGCTGGGCGAGGACTGCGGCACGCGCTTCGAGTTCGAGTGCTACGACGTGGGGCATTTGTACAACCTGGCCCACTTCGTGGACGAGGGGCTGATCCAGGGCCCGCTGTTCATCCAGAGCATCTTCGGCATCCTGGGCGGCATGGGGCCGGACCCCGAGAACCTGGTGACCATGCGCAGCACGGCCGACCGCTTGTTCGGGCGCCGCGGCTACCGCTTCTCGGTGCTGGGCGCGGGCCGGCACCAGATGCCGCTCTTGACCATGGGCGCGGTCATGGGCGGCAATGTGCGCGTGGGGCTGGAGGACAGCCTGTACCTGGGCAAGGGCGAGCTGGCGACCTCCTGCGCGGACCAGGTGCGCAAGATCCGGCGCATCCTGGCGGAACTGTCGCTGGAGGTGGCGACGCCGGCCGAGGCGCGGGCGATGCTGCAGTTGAAGGGGCATGCCGCGGTGGGCGTTTGACACCAGGCCGCGCCAGTCAATGTCCTGGTTCGTGGCGCTGATCGGCCGCCACGAACATCGATCCCAGCCGATGTGATCCAAGCAAAAGGAGACAGCATGAACCAACGAACGATGCGACGCGGGGCCAAAGCCTCGCTGGTCTGTGCAGTTGCAGCGACCCTCGTGGGGTGTGGCGGCAGCGACGACAACGACAACGACAGCAGCGCCAAGCCCATGGCCTGTGCCGACCTGAACGGCATGGTCATCCCGGCCTCGGCCATCGGCCTGGCCACCTCGGGCGGCGCGGTGACCGAGGCCAAGGTCGTGCCCGCTGCAGGCACTGGCGTGGCGGCGGTGCCCGAGCACTGCCTGGTCAGCGGCCAGATCGCGCCCGTGGACAGCACCGCACCGAGGATTCTCTTCCGCACGGCCCTGCCCACCACCTGGAACAACAAGGTGGTGATGTTCGGTGGCGGCGGATTCAATGGCTCCATCCCCAACGTGGCGGGCAACGTGCCGGCCGGCCCCACCACCCAGCCCGCGCCGCTGGCCCGCGGCTATGCCACCTTTGCCAGCGACTCGGGACACCAGGCCAATGCGCTGGGGTCACAGGACGGCGCATGGGGCTTGAACGACGAGGCCGTGCGCAACTTCGGCGGCGACGCACTGAAGAAGACGCGCGATGCCGCGGTGTTCCTGGTCAAGGCGCGCTACGGCGTGGCCGGCCCTGCGAAGTCGTACTTCGCCGGTGGCTCCACCGGCGGGCGCGAGGCGCTGGCGGCCATCCAGCGCTGGCCGGCGGACTGGGACGGCGCGATCGCCTGGTACCCGGCATGGAACGACGTGTCGGCTTTGCTGGCCGGGCAGCGCGCCAGCCTCGCCCTGGCCCAGCCCGGCGCCTACCCCAACACGCCCAAGCGCTTGCTCGTTTACCGCGCAGCGATGGAGGCCTGCGACACGCTGGACGGCGTGGCCGACGGGCTCATCAGCGACCAGGTGCGCTGCAACGCGCAGTTCGACCCGGCCGTGGCGACCGTGGGCGGCCAGCCGCTGCGCTGCGCGGGCGGTGCGGACACGGGCGACAGCTGCCTGTCCGACGTGCAGATCGCCACGCTGAGGAAGCTGGGCACGGCCTCGCGCTTCAACTTCACACTGGCCAGTGGCGAGACCGGCTACCCCGGCTTCAACGTCTGGGGCTCGGACCTCGGCATCACGTCCAACCCCTCGCCGCTGCAGCCGACCATCACCTTCCTGGCGCTGGGCACCACACCACCGGCGATGCCGATGCCGCGCACCGCGCCCTATATCAGCGTGCTGGTGGACCAGTGGCTGAAGTATTCGGTGGCACGCAACGCCAGCTTCGACTCGTTCACGCTGGACCCGGAAAACCCCGGCGTCTACGGCCCGCGCATCAGCGAGCTCAGCAAGCAGCTGGACACGTCCACCGACATCTCCGCGTTCGTCGCGCGCGGCGGCAAGCTGCTGCTGGCCCATGGGCAGTCCGACGTGCTAGTGGCCACCCGCGCGACGCAGGACTACTACAAGCGCCTGCGCGCGCAATTCGGCATCGCGGCAGTTGACGGCTTTGCGCGCTACTACGAAGTGCCTGGCTACGGCCATGCGGTGAGCACGGCGTTCAACGCGTCGTGGGATTCGCTGACCGCCCTGGAGCGTTGGCGCGAAAGCGGCACCGCGCCGCGCGCCGAGGTGGTGGCCGACACCGCCGGTGTACCCGGCCGCACGCGGCCCCTGTGCGACTACCCCAAGTGGCCGCGCTACACGGGGGCGGGCGACGTGAACCTGGCTGCCTCGTTCAGCTGTGCGGAGACGCCGGCCGCGACGCCCTAGCAGGGCGCGGCTGCCAAGGCTGGCGCGTTGTCGGACGAGGTTTGCTAAAACCCGGGCTGAGGAGGATGACGGTCCTCACCCGGCTGAGGCGACGGTTCGGCGGCTGCGCTGAATCACATCACTGCGGCTGAAAGCCGCTGTCCTTGATGATCTTCGTCCAGACCCTGGAATAGGCCTGCTCGCGGCTGGCCAGCTGCTGCTGCGGCATGTAGCCCACCGACAGGCCCATGGCCGTGAGCTTCTCGCGCACGTCGGGCAGCGCGATGACCTTGGCCAGTGCGGCCGAGAAGCGGTCGATGGACGGCTGCGGCGTGCCGGCCGGCGCGAAGATGCCGTAGTAGGGAACGTCTTCGAACCCGGTCACGCCGAGCTCGGCAAAGGTCGGCACCTCGGGCATGGCGGCCTGGCGCGCATTGCCCAGCACGGCGACAACACGGATCTTGCCGGCCTTGTGGTTCTCGATGAAATCGGGGATGGAGCCGATGCCGGCGCTGATCTGGTTGCCCAGCATGTCGGCGATCATGGGTGCGCTGCCACGGTAGGGCGCGGCCTGCAGGTCCATCTTGTACTTCTCACCCAGGATCTTGACGAGGAACTCGGGCACCGACGCGGGTGCAGGCACGCCGATGGTCCCGCGGCCACCCTGGGCCTTGACCCAGTTCAGGTACTCGGGCATGGACTTGGCCGGCGTGCCGCCCGAGATGGCCAGCGCGTTCACGAAGGTGGCAAAGCCGCCCACGGCCACGAAGTCCTTGGCCGGATCGAAGCCCGGATTCTTGACCACCAGCGGCAGTATGGAGACGGTGTGGTCGTGCGTGAGGAAGTAGGTGGTGCCGTCGGGTGGCGCCACCTTGAGAGCGTTGGCCGCGATCTGGCCGCCAGCGCCGGCGCGGTTTTCCACGATCACGCTTTGGCTCAGCTCGTCCTTGAGCTTGTCGGCCAGCGTGCGCGCGATCACGTCGGTGCCGCCACCGGCCGGAAAGCCGACCAGCAGGCGGATCGTGGCCGTGGCCTGCGCATGCGCGACGCCCACCGTGAACAGCGCGCCCAGGGCCAGCGCCCGGCACAGCGAACGGACCGTGCGGCCCCGCGAAAGATGAGACATGGATGCTCCTGGAACTGGTCGAAAAAACAGCAAGAACGATACCAGAGCCCCTGCGCCGGGTGGTGCCAAAACTCCGCGCCGGTCCTACACCCCCTGCCCTGGCGCTGCGGCACACTCGGGACACCGAAGCCAAGAGGAACACATCCAATGCAAGTTCAAGTCAACACGACCGGCGTGGCCAACAAGGAATCGCTGGACCGCTGGGCCGAAGACCATCTGCGCGAGACGTTGTCGCGCTTTCGGCAGGACATCACGCGCGTCGAGGTGCACCTGAGCGACGAGAACGCCGAGAAGTCCGGCAATGCCGACAAGCGCTGCACCATGGAAGCCCGCCTCGTGCACCACCAGCCGCTGGCTGTGCACCATGACGGCGGCAACCAGGACGAGGCCTTCCGCGGCGCGGCCGACAAGCTCAAGCGCATCGTGGAAAGCACCATCGAGCGCGCCAAGGACAAGAGCCACCGCGAACGTGACTCCATCCGCAAGGATGGTGTGCTGGACGAGACCGCCGATCCGTCGTGAGCCGGCCCGATCCCACGCGCCACGACATGGCCTGGCGCGGTGGCCTGTGCATCGCCATCGGCCTGCTGGTGCTGCTGGGACCGATGTTCCTGGGCGCCACGCCCTTGCGCGACCTGCTTGCGCAGTCGGCCATCGTAGGATGGTTTGCGCTGGTGCTGGGCCTGGCCTTCACGGGCCAGTATCTCTGGCACCGGCGCAAGGCGCCGCCTGGCCAGCGCTAGCGGCTAGATCGCCGCGGTCTGCAGCGAGGACTGCACCGTCTGGCTGGCCCCGCCCTGGCGCTTGAGGCCCAGGCGCTCGGGGCGCAAATACTGCTCCCGGTAGATGTCGAACGGCATCGTGTCTTCGGCCTCAATGCCCTTTTGCGCTTCGATCGAGGCGGCGGATGCCGCAACGAACCGGGCGTGTGCTTCTTCGGCAAACGGCAGCGCCAGGAACTGCGCGCGCACCTGCTCCGAGCGCTGCAGCACGAAGCGCGTAAAGCTTCCCTCGTGGTCCTTTTGCATGGCAGCCAGCACGCGTGCCGAGGGCAGCGTGTCGGGCGCCATCAGCGATGCGCGTGCAGCCTCCACGGCCTGCTGGTGCAGCCGACCGCCCTGCGCCGCGTCCAGCGCCGCTGCGATCGGCAGGCAGGCATCCACGAGCTCCAGCGCCCACTCGCTCAACGGGCGTTCACGGCCGCCCTGCTCCAGCGTCAAGCCCGGCTCGCGCCCGCGCGCCGCCACGCGGTGCTGGTTGCGCGCCAGCGCGGCGATTTCCTCGGGCGTGTCCGGCGGGCTGTCGCTGAGCAGGCAGTGCAGCAGGAACACATCGAGGAAGCGCATGGTCGAGGCCGCGATGCCCAGCGGCTCGAACGGGTCCAGGTCCATGAGGCGGACCTCGATGTATTCCACGCCACGCTCGCGCAGCGCGTGCAGCGGGCGCTCGCCCGGGAAGATCACGCGCTTGGGGCGGATCGTGCCGTAGAACTCGTTCTCGATCTGCAGCAGGCTGGTGGCGAGCTGGTTGTAGTCGCCGCCGGGGTTCTTGATGCCGACGGCCTGGTAGGGCGGATACGGCCGCGTCAGCGCGTCCTGCAGCGAGGCACCGTAGCCGTCCAGATGGTTGTAGCTCACGGCCAGCGAGGACTGCGCGTCGCTCTGGTAGCCCAGCCGACCCATGCGCAGCGAGGTGCCGTGCGGCATGTACATGGTGTGCTCGTTCAGCGCCTGCAGGCTGTGCTCGCCGCGACCCTGCACGAAGGTCGAACACACAGCCGGCGACGCGCCGAACAGCACCAGCGGCAAGAAGGCGTGGCGCCGGAAGTTGCGGATCAGCCCGAAGTACTCTTCGCTGGAGATGCCCGGCATCGACCAGTTGTAGTGGATGCCCGAGATGGTCTGCATGCGCCGGCCGTAGCGGTGGCCCAGGCCCATGCGGTAGACGCTCTTGGCGCGGCCCACGTTCGACGAACCGTAGCGGCCGATCGGGATGGTCTCGTCGGTCGGCAGGCCGCACGGCATGCTGGACACCCACATCATCTCGTCGCCGAGTTCCTGCAGCACGCGGTAGGTGAACTGGTGCACCTGCGTGAGCTCGTCTAGGCAGCTCTCGACGCCCGCGTGCACGCCGGTGATCAGCTCCAGCTGCGATTCGCTGAAGTCGGTCGTGATGTTGGGATGCGTGAGCGCAGAGCCGAGCGCGGCGGGATGCGGCGTGAGGGCCAGGCCCGCGTCGGGCTTGGCGCGCAGGCTTTCTTTTTCCAGGCCGCGCCGGATGCCGCGCAGCCGCTCAGGATCCAGCGCGCCCAGGCGTTGTGCGAGGGGCGTGCTGGCGTGCAAAGTCGTATCGGCCATGTTGTGTCAAGCCCCGGAATCTGTCAGGGGCCGGACGGTATCACAGGCCGCCCAGCGCTGCAGGGCGCCCGAAAACGCCCCGTTTCGGCTCAGCTTTGCTGGCGCTGCAGCGCGCGGCCAGCCTCCAGCCGGCCCTGCTCGGAGCCGCTTTGCGGCACGGTCTCGCCATCGCGTGCGCGCACCGCGTCCAGTTGCTCGGCCAGGCGCTCGGCGGCCTCGTCGCCGGTGCCGATCCACTGGCCCTGCGTGAGCGTGATGTGCGCGGCCTCGAACGAGCCGGCGCCGGCGCACAGGATGGCCCGCGTGGGCGCTTCCTCGGAGGCCATGACCAGCATGGCGGGCACGACGGCCTTCGGGTCCAGCGCGCGCAGCACCTCCTCGGACATCAGGCCCTCGGTCATGCGGGTGGCCGCCGTGGGCGCCAGGCAGTTCACGCGGATGTCGTTCTTGGCGCCCTCGATGGACAGCGTCTGCATCAGCCCGACCAGGGCCATCTTGGCTGCGCCGTAGTTGGACTGGCCGAAGTTGCCGTACAGGCCCGAGGAGGAGCTCGTCATCACGATGCGGCCGTACTTCTGCTCGTTCATGAGCGGCCACACGGCCTTGCAGCAGTGCACGGCGCCCATCAGGTGCACGTCCAGCACCAGCCGGAAGTCGGCCAGCTCCATCTTGGCGAAGCTCTTGTCGCGCAGGATGCCGGCGTTGTTGACCAGGATGTCGACCCGGCCCCAGGCGTCGACGGCCTGGCGCACCATGGCGGTCACGGCGTCGTAGTCGGTGACCGACGCGCCGTTGGCCAGTGCTTCGCCGCCAGCCGCCACGATCTCGTCGACCACGGCCTGCGCCGCGCTGACCGAGCCGCCCGAGCCGTCGCGCGCGCCGCCCAGGTCGTTCACCAGCACCTTGGCGCCGCGCGCTGCCAATGCCAGCGCATGCTCACGGCCCAGGCCGCCGCCGGCGCCCGTCACGATGGCCACGCGGCCCTTGAAATCCAGTTCCATGCTTGTCCCTCTCTGTTGTGAAAACTGCGCGACAGCGCGGCCGGTCGGGCTCTGTTAGCCTCGTTCGCGCCAGACAAAAGAGCAGAACTCTAACGGAGACGCCATGGAACTGAACCTCACACCCATCGACACGCCACCACGCGCCGCGGCCACCGTCGTGATGCTGCGCGACGTGGGCGCCGGGCCCGAGGTGCTGCTGATGCGCCGCCACGGGCTGTCGGATGTGCTCGGTGGCGCCTTCGTGTTCCCGGGCGGCAAGCTGGACGCCGCCGACGCGGAACTGGACGCCGTCGGCCACCTGGACCAGCCACCCGACGCCTTGCACGCCAGCCTGCACGATCCCGCGCTCGGCACGGCCCAGGCCGCCGGCCTGTACGTGGCGGCCGTGCGCGAGGCGTTCGAGGAATCGGGCGTGCTGCTGGCCGAGCCGCTGGCCGGCGGCGAGCCCGACCTGGCCCAGGCCACCAGCCTGCTCAAAGCCGGCACGCCGTTCAACGCCATCCTCGCGCAGCTGGGCCTGCGCCTGCAGACGCGCCGGCTCGTGCCCTGGTCGCGCTGGATCACGCCGCGCGTGCCCTCGGTCATGAACAAGCGCTTCGATACGCGCTTCTTCGTCGCCGCGGTAGTGCCCGAACAGGTGGCGCAGCACGACGATTTCGAGACCACCGAGAGCGTGTGGCTCACGCCGCGCGCTGCGCTGCAGCGCTACTGGGACGGCGCCATCGAGATGGCACCGCCGCAGATCATGACGCTGGCCCAGCTCTCGCGCCATGCCAGCGTGGACGCCGTACTGGCCGCCGCGCGCACCGGCCGGCCGCCGCTGATCCAGCCCGAAAGCCTGGAGGACGGCGGCACGCGCGTGGTCTGCTATCCGGGCGACGCCTGCCACCCGGTCCAGGAACGCGCCATGCAGGGCCCGACGCGGCTGCGCTGGCAGAACAAGCGCTTCGAGCCGGTGGATGGCTTCGAGGCGCTGTTCCAGTAAGGCACGCACGGAACCGCCCGGCGCGTACCGGCTCTGACAGCGATGCCGACCCCACGCCGTACCGTCGCCGCCGCTTTGGTGGCCTTCCCCGCCCTGTGGCTGGGTGCCCGTGCCCAGCCCGCCAGGCCGCTACACCCCACGCCCGCGCAGACCGAGGGGCCGTTCTATCCCGTGCGGTTGCCGGCCGATGCGGACGCCGACCTGCTGCGCAACGGCGCGCTGCGGTACACGGGCGGCCAGCCGGTCTGGCTGCAGGGCACGGTGCAGGACCTGGCCGGCCAGCCCGTGCGTGGCGCGCAGGTCGAGATCTGGCAATGCGACGAGGACGGCCACTACGACCACCCGGGCGACGGCAGCCGGCAGAACCCGGCCTTCCAGGGCTTCGGCCGCACGGCGGTGGCGGCCGACGGCAGCTGGCGCTTTCGCACCATCAAGCCCGTGCCCTACAGCGGCCGCACGCCGCACATCCACGTCAAGGTGCGGCTGGGCGCCCGGGAGCTGCTGACGACCCAGCTCTACGTGGCCGGCGACCCCGGCAACGCCCGCGACATGCTCTGGCGCCGGCTGGGCAGCGCCGACCGCGAGGCCGTGACGGTGGCCTTCACGCCGGGGGCCGACGGCCTGCAGGCGCGCTTCCCGGTCGTGTTGGCGACCTGAAACCGGCCCCGTAGCGGTAGCATCGGTGCCCCACTTCGGCACTGCCCCATGCTGCAAACGCCCGCCTCGTTCACCCCGCTGCTGACCGCCCGCGAACACGATGTCGTCCAGAGCTTCGTGTTCTGCGGGGACGAACTCGTGGTCGCCGAAGAAGACCTGGCACTACCCGGCGCCTACGCGCTGGCCGCGCTGGGCCTGGGCGCCAGCCAGTTCCTGCCGATCGGCGTGCTGGACGGCGCGTATTGCCGGGTCGCCTGGCTGCCCAAGGACACTGTGGTCCCCGACGGGCTGCGCCCGCGCAAGCTGCGCGCGCTGTTCGGCGCCATGGACGACCGCCTGCTGGCGGTGGCGGGCCGCGGCTTTCAGATCGCCGAATGGGCGCGCACGCACCGCTTCTGCGGTGCCTGCGGCACGCCGACCACGCATGTCGCGGGCGAGCGCTGCATGCGCTGCCCGGCCTGCGGCCACATGGCCTACCCACGCATCTCGCCGGCGATGATGGTGCTGGTGCGGCGCGGGTCCGACATCCTGCTGGCGCGGCACAGCCAGTCGCCGTCGCGCTTCTTCACGGCGCTGGCCGGCTTTCTGGAGGCTGGGGAGTCGATCGAGGATGCGATCCACCGCGAGGTGTTCGAAGAGGTCGGCCTGCAGGTCACCGACCTGCGCTACTTCGCCAGCCAGTCCTGGCCGTTCCCGCATTCGCTGATGCTGGCCTTCACCGCCGAGTACGTGGGCGGCGAGATCCGCGTGGACGAGCACGAGATCGCCGAAGCCCGCTGGTTCGGCCCGGGCGACGACCTGCCACCGACGCCGCCGCGCGGTTTATCGATCGCCGGGCACCTGATCGAAGCCCACCTGCCCGGCCGCTGACACCCGCGGCTGCCACGACAACAACAAGGAGCGTGCGATGGCCAAATCCAAGTCACTGATCTCGCGGGCGCGCCGCGCGGCGCACAAGGGTATGCGGAAGGCGTTCGCTTTCCTGCCCCAGTCCGCGCGCTTCGCAGTGGCGCGCTCCTTCGTCGATGGCGACCCCTCGCCCGACCCGCGTCTCACGCTGAAGATCGCCGACACCCAGGAGGAGCTGGAGGCCTGCTTCCGCCTGCTGCACGACGCCTACGTGGCCGTCGGCTTCATGAAGCCCGACCCATCCGGCATGCGCGCCACCATCTACCACGCGCTGCCGACCACCACCACCCTGTGCGCCAAGTACGACGACCGGGTCGTCGGCACGATCTCGTTGATCCGCCAGAGCCCGTTCGGCTTCCCGCTGCAGGCGGTGTTCGATCTGTCCAGCGTGGAGGCCGAGCCGGGCCAGATCGCCGAGGTCTCCGCGTTAGCGGTGCATCCGGAGTTCCGCAAGACGGGCGGCGCGATCCTGTTTCCGCTCATGAAGTTCATGCACGCCTACTGCACGCGTTACTTCGACACGCGGCACCTGGTGATCGCAGTGAACCCCTACCACATCGAGCTGTACGAGTCGCTGTTGTCGTTCCGCAGGCTGCCGCAGAAGACGGTGGCAGCCTACGACTTCGCCAACGGCGCGCCGGCCGTGGGCGCCACGCTGGACCTGGGCACGGCCGACGCGGTGTTCGCCAAGGTCTACGCTGGCAAGCCGCCACGCAAGAGCCTGCACCACTACTTCTTCAAGATGGAGCTGCCCAACATCCAGATGCCGGCGCGGCGCTACTTCACGACCAACGACCCGGTCATGACGCCGCAGCTGCTGGACTACTTCTTCAACCAGAAGACGCAGGGCTTCACGCAACTCGATGCGCGCAAGAAGGCCATGCTGCACGAGATCTACGACCTGCCGGCCTACCGTGCCGTGCTGCCGACCCCCGACCAGGCGCCCGCGCAGATGGACACGCTGCGCCGGCACCCGCGCTTTTCGCTCAAGTGCAAGGGCAAGCTGGAAATCGAGATCGACGGCCAGCGCCGGCTCATCGATTTGCAGGTGGTGGACGTCTCCAACGAGGGCTTCCAGGCCCATGCGCGCGAGAACCTGCCGCTCAAGGCCAGCGGGCGCGTGGTGGTGCACCTGGGTGCGGACGAGCAATCCGTGCTGCAGACCACCGTCATGCGCGGCAGGCGCTATGACGACTATGGCGCGTACGGTTTCCTGATCAACGAAGCGGATGCGGTGTGGCGCGAATGCGTGCACGCCCTGCAGTCGGGCCACACCCACCACGACCTGGTGCAGCAGGCGGCCGCGGCCTGAATCAGCGCGCGCCGCGCAGCGACAGCAGCCAGGCCAGCGTGGCACAGCAGGCCACCAGCGCCGAGTAGCCGGCGATCGTGCCGTCGTGTCCCAGCATCCACAGCGCGCCCAGAAGCGCCAGGCCGCCCGCCAGGCTGGACAACGCCCATTCCACCCACCAGCGCATGCGGCCGGGGCGGCCCGTGCCCCAGCGGCCGACCAGCGTCGTGCACAGGGCCACGGCCACGGCTGGCGCCAGAAAGCCGGACACATGCAGCAGCAAGGCAACGAAACCCATGGCGGTGGCGATCAAAGGGGATGGACGCGCAGGGCTTGATGAAGATCAAGCAGCGCAGGCGAGCCCCGGATTTTATAATCGCGGTCCATGGCAGTCTGGGCCCTCGGCATCAACCACACCACCGCCCCGCTCGATCTGCGCGGGCGGTTCGCGTTCGCCCTGGACCAGATCGCTCCCACGCTGGCCGGTTTGCGCAGTGCCCTGTCCAGCCCGGTGGCCCGGCAGCCCGAGGCCGCCATCATCTCCACCTGCAACCGCACCGAGATCTACTGTGCGGGCGACCAGCAGGCCGTGGACTACACGGTCGACTGGATGGCCCAGGCTGGCGGCGTGTCCCCGGCCCTGTTGCGCTCGCATGCCTACACGCTGCACGACGGCCTGGCCGCGCGCCACGTGTTCCGCGTGGCCAGCGGGCTCGATTCCATGGTGCTGGGCGAGGCCCAGATCCTGGGCCAGATGAAGGACGCCGTGCGCGTGGCCGACGAGGCCGGCGCGCTGGGCAGCACGCTGAACCAGCTGTTCCAACGCTCGTTCGCCGTCGCCAAGGAAGTGCGCACGGCCACCGAGATCGGCACGCATTCGATCAGCATGGCCGCCGCCGCGGTGCGCCTGGCCTCGCAGCTCTTCGAGGACCTGGGCGAGGTCAAGGTGCTGTTCGTGGGCGCCGGCGAGATGATCGAGCTGGCGGCCACACATTTCGCCGCCCGCAAGCCCAAGGGCATCGCGATTGCCAACCGCACGCTGGAGCGCGGCGAGAAGCTGGCCAGCCGCTTTGGCGGCGAAGTCATGCGGCTGGCCGACCTGCCAGCGCGGCTGCATGAGTTCGACGCCATCGTCAGCTGCACGGCCAGCACGCTGCCCATCATCGGATTGGGCGCCGTGGAGCGTGCGCTCAAGCAGCGCAAGCACCGCCCCATGTTCATGGTCGACCTGGCCGTGCCGCGCGACATCGAGCCCGAGGTCAAGGCGCTGGAAGACGTGTTCCTGTACACCGTGGACGACCTCGCCAGCGTGGTGCAGACGGGCCAGGCCCAGCGCCAGGCGGCCGTGGCCCAGGCCGAGGTCATCATCGACGCGGGCGTGCAGAGCTTTTTGCACTGGATGGGCCAGCGCGACCCGGTGCATGGCGTGGTGCCGCTCATCCGCCAGCTCAACACCCAGGCCGATGCCTGGCGCCAGGCCGAGCTGGTGCGTGCGCGCAAGCTGCTGGCGCGTGGCGAGGACGTGGAGGCGGTGCTGGAGGCGCTGTCCAAAGGTCTCACGCAGAAGATGCTGCACGGCGCCATGGCCGAGCTGCATGCCGGCGACGGTGCCGCACGCGAGCAGGCCGCGCAGACCATCTCGCGCCTGTTCCTGCGCAAAGAGCGTTAGCGGCGCCTGCGCGCTGCCGGCCCGTCCATGGGCCACTCCATCTTTCGCGCCCGGCTGGGGCGCCTGCCTTACCGGATCTCGCCTTGAAGCCCTTTCTTCGCCAACAACTCGAGCGCTACGCGCTGCGCCTCGAAGAACTTGACTTCTTGCTGTCGCGCCAGGACATCATGGCCGACATGAAGCAGTTCATGGCTTTGTCGCGCGAGCATGCCGACGTGGCCCAGGTGGCCGGCCGCTTCGCCCGCCAGCAGCAGCGCGAGGCCGACCTGGCCGCCGCGCAGGAGATGCTGGCCGACCCCGAGATGGCCGAGATGGCGCAGGAGGAGATCGCCGGTGCGCAGGCCGAGCTGCAAAGGCTGGAAGACGAACTGCAGCGCATGCTGCTGCCCAAAGACCCGGACGATGCACGCCCCGCCTTCGTCGAAATCCGCGCCGGCACCGGCGGCGACGAGTCGGCGCTGTTCGCGGGCGACCTGCTGCGCATGTACACGCGCTACGCCGAGCGCCGCGGCTGGAAGACCGAACTCATCAGCGAGTCGCCGAGCGAACTGGGCGGCTACAAGGAAGTGGTGCTGCGCGTGGACGGCGACAACGTCTACGGCAGCCTGCGCTTCGAATCCGGCGGCCACCGCGTGCAACGCGTGCCGGCCACCGAAACCCAGGGCCGCATCCACACCAGCGCCTGCACCATCGCCGTGCTGGCCGAGCCCGACGAGGCGCAGGCGGTGCAGATCAACCCGGCCGACCTGCGCATCGACACCTACCGCGCCAGCGGCGCGGGCGGCCAGCACATCAACAAGACCGATTCGGCCGTGCGCATCACGCACATCCCAACCGGCATCGTGGCCGAGTGCCAGGACGACCGATCCCAGCACCGCAACAAGGCCAAGGCGCTGCAGGTGCTGCAGGCCCGCATCCAGGAGAAGGACCGTGCCGAACGCGCCGCCAAGGACGCGGCCGAGCGCAAGGGCCTGATCGGCAGCGGCGACCGCAGCGACCGCATCCGCACCTACAACTTCCCGCAAGGCCGGCTGACCGACCACCGCATCAACCTCACGCTCTACAAGCTGTCCTTCATCATGGAGGGCGACCTGGACGACGTGGTACAGGCGCTGGCCGCCGCGCGCGCGGCCGAACAGCTGGCCGAACTGGAAGTGGGCGCGGTGTGACCCTGGACCAGGCCCTGCGCGACGCGGCCGCGCGTGGCATCGCACGGCTGGACGCCCAACTGCTGCTGCTGCATGCGCTGGGCCGCGACCCGAACGACCGCGCGTGGCTGCTGGCGCATGACACGGACGCACTGGCCACCGATACCGTTGCCCGCTTCGGCTCGGCCTGCGAGCGCCGGCTGAATGGCGAGCCCGTGGCCTACATCGTGGGCCGCAAGGAATTCTTCGGCCTGGAACTGGCCGTGGACGCCCGCGTGCTGGTGCCCCGCCCTGACACCGAGACCCTGGTCGCCTGGGCGCTGGACCACTTGGCGGCCAACGGCACGGCGCTGGACCTGGGCACCGGTAGCGGCGCCATCGCGCTGGCCCTGCAGCACGCCCGGCCCGGCGCCACGGTCACGGCCGTGGACCGCAGCGCCGACGCGCTGGCCGTTGCCCGGGCGAACGCCGAGCGCCTGGGCCTGCCGGTGCGCTTCACCCAGGGTGACTGGCTGCAAGGCGTGGCGGGCCGCTTCGACCTGATCGTCTCCAACCCGCCCTACATCGCCGCGCACGACCCGCACCTGCCCGGCCTGGTGCACGAGCCCTTGCAGGCCCTGGTCGCGGGCACCGACGGGCTGGACGACCTGCGCACCATCGTGGGCAGTGCGGGCGCCCATCTGCACCCCGGCGGCTGGCTGCTGCTCGAACATGGCTATGACCAGGCCGAGGCCGTGCGCGCCCTGCTCGCGCAACGCGGCTTCGGGAAGGTCGCCAGCCGCAGGGACCTCGCGGGCATCGCGCGCTGCTCCGGCGGGCAATGGCCGATCGCGGGATAATCGCGCCCTGTTTTTGCGACATCGGCCGCATGCCGACAAAGGAATCCCCATGAGCGACACCCAACAACGCATTGCCGACCTGGTCAAGTCCAACGACATCCTGCTGTTCATGAAGGGCAACGCCAGTTTCCCGATGTGCGGCTTCTCGGGCCGCGCCATCCAGGTGCTCAAGGCCTGTGGCGTGGACACCAAGAACATCAAGACCGTGAACGTGCTGGACGACGCCGAGATCCGCCAGGGCATCAAGGAATTCAGCAACTGGCCCACGATCCCCCAGCTTTACGTGAAGGGCGAGTTCGTCGGCGGCTCGGACATCATGATGGAGATGTACGAGTCCGGCGAACTGCAGACGGTGCTGGGCACGACCGCCGAGTGACTGTCGCGCCCGGCTGACAGCGGCCTGGCACGGCTTGTGCTGAAATGATTCCGTCCCTCTCACAAGGAGTTTCGATGGAATCGCGCATGACCTCCCAGACGCCTGCCTCGTTTCATCTGCCGGTCGCCAGCATGCGCAGCGTCTTCACGCCCCATGACGTGGAGCGCAAGCTGGCCAAGCTGCCGGCCAAGGACCAGGAACACCTGCGCAGCACCTACGAGCGCATGCTGGAACGCGGCCCCGAGCGCTTCCAGGTCAAGCCCTCCGGCATCCCCGAGATGGCCGCGCTCTACCAGACCCTGCCCAACTTCACCGAAGCGCTGGACGACGTGCGCCGCCACGTGGCGCTGTCCCAGCACAGCGCAGACGGGCTGGAGGTCACGCCCATGCTGCTACTGGGCCCGCCCGGCATCGGCAAGACGCACTTCGCCAGGAAGCTCGCCGAGCTGCTGGGCACCGGCATGAACCTCTTGCCCATGAGCTCGATGACGGCTGGCTGGCTGCTGTCGGGCGCGTCCTCGCAATGGAAGGGCGCCAAGCCCGGCAAGGTGTTCGAAGCGTTGGTCGACGGCCAGTACGCCAACCCGGTGCTTGTGGTGGACGAGATCGACAAGGCCGGCACCGACACCCAGTACGACCCGCTGGGCGCGCTCTACACCCTGCTCGAACACGACACCGCGCAGAACTTCGTCGACGAATTCGCCGAGGTTGCCATTGACGCCAGCCAGGTGATCTGGATCACGACCGCCAACGACGAGCGCGCGATCCCCGAGCCCATCCTGAACCGCATGAACGTGTTCAACATCCCGGCGCCCACGCCGGACCAGGCGCGACAGATCGCCGGGCAGCTCTACACGTCCATCCGCGGCGAGCACGGTTGGGGCGCGCGCTTCGATCCGGAGCCGCAGGCCGATGTGCTGGATGTGTTGGCCGAGCAAGCACCGCGCGAGATGCGCCGCGCGCTGATGACCGGTTTCGGGAATGCCCGGCTGGACGGCCGCGACGCGATCCGCGTCGACGACCTGCCGCGTCCGCCACACGGCAAGAACCGCATGGGGTTCGTCCACTGAGCCTCTCGACCAGTCTGCTGCTCGTGTTCGCGCTGATCGTGTCCAGCGCGTTCTTTTCCATTGCCGAGATCTCGCTGGCCGCTTCGCGCCGGCTGCGCCTGCGCCAGATGGCCGACGAGGGTGATGCGCGCGCGGCGCTGGTCATGAAGATCCAGGAGCAGCCCGGCCACTATTTCACCGTGGTGCAGATCGGCCAGAACGCGGTCGCGATCCTGGGCGGCATCGTCGGCGAAGGCGCGATGAGCCCGCTGTTCGCCGATCTGTGGCGCTGGTGGGATCTGGACGAGCCGCAGGCCCGCACGGCCGGCTTCCTGCTGTCCTTCCTCGTCACGACCTCGCTGTTCATCCTGTTCGCCGACCTGTTCCCCAAGCGCCTGGGCATGACGCAGCCCGAGGCGCTGGCCGTGCGCGTGGTCAAGCCCATGCAGGCCTGCATGTCGCTGTTCAAGCCTCTGGTGTGGGTCTACAGCCGCACGGCCGATGGGCTGTTCAAGCTGTTCGACCTGCCGACCCAGCGCGACGACCGCATCACGTCCGAGGACATCCTGGCCATGGCCGAGGCCGGCGCGCGCTCGGGGGCGCTGGCCGCGCGCGAGCAGCAGGTGATCGCCAACGTCTTCGAGCTGGACACACGCACCGTCTCCAGCGCCATGACGCACCGCGACCGTATCGCCTACTTCCGCCGCGACGAGCCGGACGAAGTGATCCGCCTGCGCATCGCGGCCGAACCGTTCTCGACATACCCGGTCTGCGAGATCGACATCGACCATGTCGTGGGCTATGTGGACGCCAAGGATCTGTTCCAGCGCGTGCTGAACAACCAGTCGATCTCGCTGCGCGACGACGCGCTGGTGCGCAAGGTGCTGGTGGTGCCCGACCGGCTGACGCTGGCCGAGGTGCTGGACCAGTTCCGGCTCGTGCACGAGGACTTCGCGGTCATCGTGAACGAGTACAGCATGGTGGTCGGCGTCGTGACGCTCAACGACGTCATGAGCACGGTCATGGGCGAGCTCGTGGCCTACCCGCTGGACGAGGAGCAGATCGTCAAGCGGGACGAGAACTCGTGGCTGATCGACGGCGCCACCCCTGTGCAGGACGTGCAGCGCGCGCTGCTGCTGGACGAGCTGCCGCACCCCGAGGAATACGAGACGCTGGCCGGCTTCATGATGGTGATGCTGCGACGCGTGCCCAAACGCACGGACACGGTCAGCTGGGGCGGCTTTCGCTTCGAGGTGCTGGACGTGGACAGCTACCGGATCGACCAGGTGATGGTGTCGCGCATCTCTGCCGACCCGCCACCCGCAGCTACACCTGCGCGCTGACGTCCCAGCGCGCGCGGGCCGCGAGCACCGCGTTGGGGTAAGGCGCCTGGCCGCGCGAACCGTTGTAGCGGCCCAGGCCCAGGAACAGGTCACCGCGCTCGCGGTCCAGGTAGTGCCGCAGGATCACGCAGCCGAAGCGCAGGTTGGTCTGCATGTGGAACAGCTTGTCGGCGTCGCCATCGCCCAGCACACGCGTCCAGAACGGCATCACCTGGGTGTAGCCGCGGGCGCCCGCGCTGCTGATCGCGAACTTGCGGAAGTTGCTCTCGACCTCGACCAGACCCAGCACCAGCGCCGTATCCAGGCCGGCGCGCCGGCTCTCGTACCAGACGGTCTCCAGGAACTCCTTGCGCACGTTCCATTCGGGCTTGCGACGCTGCAGCCGTTGGCTGCTGGCAGCCAGCCAGCGCAGGTAGGTCAGGCGCGACTCCGTGTCGGGAAACTCGGGGACAGGCGGCGCCTGGTTGCGGACCGCCGAGCTCAGCGCGCTGCGGACCGAGTCGATCAGCGGCTCTTCGAGTTGCCCGCCTGCATGTGCCCGGCCTCCCTGGCCCAACAACCCCGCGCCGGCGACCACCTTGGCGATGGCGGCGCGGCGGGAGACAAGGGCCGTGACGGTCGTGGGCTTCAAGCAGCGCCTGGGGCGGGCGAAGAGAGGCGCGATTTTACGAATGCCGCGATCTCCGCGGAAGCCACGCGCGTTGCAGCCGCGTCACGCCGATGCTGGTATTCGACCTGGCCGTCCTTCAAGGCCTTGTCGCCGATCACGACGCGGTGTGGAACGCCGATCAGTTCCCAGTCGGCCAGCATGGCACCCGGGCGCTCGCCACGATCGTCCAGGATCACATCGATGCCGGCGGCCAGCAGGTCGGCATACAGCGATTCGGCTGCAGCCTTCACGTCGGGGCTGCGGTCCGGCCCGATCGGGCAAACGGCCACCGTGAACGGCGCCAGCGCGTCGGGCCAGATGATGCCGCGCGCGTCGTGGTTCTGCTCGATGGCCGCGGCCGGCAGGCGCGTGATGCCGATGCCGTAACAGCCCATTTCCAGGAACTGCGGCTTGCCCGCCATGTCCAGAAAGGTCGCGCCCATGGCTTTGGAGTATTTGGTCCCCAGGTAAAACACATGACCGACCTCGATGCCGCGCTCGATGGCCAGCAGGCCCTTGCCGTCCGGCGACGCATCGCCTGCGACCACGTTGCGCAGGTCGGCCACGAGGTCGGGCTCGGGCAGATCGCGGCCCCAGTTCACGCCGGTCATGTGGAAGTCTGGTGCGTTCGCACCGCAGATCCAGTCGTGCATGACGGCCACTTCGCGGTCGACGACGACGGTGACGGGGGCGCGCAACCCGATCGGGCCCAGGTAGCCCGGCTGGCAGCCGAAGGCCGATTCGATCTCGGGCACGGTGGCGAAGCGAAACCCCGCCGCCATACCCGGCAGCTTGCCGACCTTGACTTCGTTCATGTCGTGGTCGCCGCGCAGCAGCACTAGCCAGATTTGCGTGTGCACAGGGCCGTCGCCCTCGGCCGACTCGGTGGCCAGCACCAGCGACTTGACCGTGGTCTGCAGCGGCACGTTGAGGAACTGCGCGACATCGGCGCAAGTGCTCTTGCCCGGCGTCGGCGTTTTGGCCATGGCCTGCGAAGCGGCGGGGCGCGGCTGCGTCGGTGCCAGCGCCTCGGCCTTTTCCATGTTGGCTGCGTAGTCGCTGTCCGGGCAATAGACGATGGCGTCTTCACCGGTCGCGGCGATGACCTGGAACTCTTCGCTCAGGTCGCCGCCGATCGCGCCGCTATCTGCCGCCACGGCACGGTAGCGCAGGCCGAAGCGGTCGAAGATGGCGCGGTAGGCCCGGGCCATGACCTGGTAGCTCTGCTTGGCCGAGTCCGGGTCGCGGTCGAAGCTGTATGCATCCTTCATGGTGAACTCGCGGCCGCGCATGAGGCCGAAGCGCGGGCGCCGCTCGTCACGGAACTTGGTCTGGATCTGGTAGAAGTTCTTGGGCAGCTGCTTGTAGCTGCGCAGCTCCTGCCGCACGATGTCGGTCACCACCTCTTCGCTGGTCGGCTGGATCACAAAGTCGCGCTGGTGGCGGTCCTTGATGCGCAGCAGCTCCGGGCCCATCTTGTCGAAGCGGCCCGTCTCCTGCCACAGCTCGGCCGGCTGCACGACCGGCATCGTCATCTCGATCGCTCCAGCCCGGTTCATCTCCTCGCGCACGATGGCCTCGACCTTGCGGATCACGCGCAGCCCCATGGGCATGTAGCTGTAGATGCCGGCGCCGAGCTTCTTGATCATGCCGGCGCGGGTCATCAGCTGGTGGCTGACGACCTCGGCATCGGCGGGCGCTTCCTTGAGCGTGGAAATCAGGAACTGGGACGCTTTCATGGGCGGCTTCTGGCGGGTGGGAGGTGAAGAGCTGAAACCGGGGGCGGGCTGTCGCCGCTTGATACACAGACTCTGCTGTGCATAATGGTTTCAGTTTAAGAAATTGGGGTTCGATTATGCTTGACCGGGAAGGCTTCAGGCCCAACGTCGGCATCATCCTGCTCAACCAGAAGAACCAGGTTTTCTGGGGCAAACGCATCCGCACACATTCGTGGCAGTTTCCGCAAGGCGGCATTGATCGGGGCGAATCCCCCGAACAGGCCATGTTCCGGGAATTGCACGAAGAAGTCGGCCTCCGTCCGGAGCATGTGCGCGTGGTGGCCCGGACCCGTGACTGGTTGCGCTATGAGGTGCCGGACCGCTTCATCCGACGTGATGCACGCGGTCACTACAAGGGACAAAAGCAGATCTGGTATCTGCTGCAATTGGTCGGCCACGACTGGGACTTGAACCTGCGCGCCACCAACCACCCCGAGTTCGACGCCTGGCGCTGGAACGACTACTGGGTCCCGCTGGACGTGGTGGTCGAGTTCAAACGCGGCGTCTACGAAATGGCGCTGACCGAGCTGGCGCGGTTTCTGCCGCGCCACGACCATCGCAACCGCTACCTGCGCAGCAGCATGCGCACACGCGATGGCGACCAACCCGACGAGCCGCACGACGTCATGGGCCACAAATTCGAGTTGCCGCCCGGTGGCAGTTTCGAGCCCGACCCCCAGGCCAGCGAGCGACTCAAGGCTTCCCAGGAAAACCATGCATCTTCGTAGCGGCCGCATCGCGGCCTGGCTCGCGGTGGGCGCGCTGTCTGCGTCCATGGCGTTGGCGCAAACCATCCTTCCCGATCAGCCCGACTGGGCCGAAGCCGACGTGCCGCCGCCGCCGACCTTCCAGACCGACAAGCTGATCTCGGTGGATGTCGAC
This sequence comes from Pseudorhodoferax sp. Leaf267, assembly GCF_001422405.1. GTDB lineage: Bacteria > Pseudomonadota > Gammaproteobacteria > Burkholderiales > Burkholderiaceae_C > Pseudorhodoferax. The sequence continues at coordinate 312,645 of NZ_LMMV01000012.1, read as the reverse complement.
AAGCGCGGCAGCCTGCAGTACGGCGTGGACCCGGCCACGATGAGCATCGGCAAGGATGGCGTCGTGCGCTATGTGATCGTCGCGCGCAGCCCGAGTGGCGCGATGACCGCCATGTACGAAGGACTGCGCTGTGGGACGGGCGAGCACAAGGTCTACGCCCGCTACAACGACGCGCGCTGGGCGCCGGTTGCCTCGCCGCAATGGCAGTCTCTGTTCGACTCCACGCGTGTGCGCTATCCACTGGCGCTGGCGCGCCAGGGCGGGTGCGACAGCAAGGCGCCTCCGACCTCGGTCAGCGACATGGTGCGCAAGCTGAAAAATCCTGCACCCATCGTCTACCCCGGCTGAAGCGGAAAGCCGCTCAGCGGCTCAGCACCAGGTTGTCCCGGTGCACCATCTCCGGCTCGGCCAGGTAGCCGAGGAGGTTCTCGAATTCACTGGAAGGCCTGCGGCACAAGAGCCGCGCTTCCGCGCTCGCATAGTTCGCCAGGCCCCTCCCCAGCGTGACGCCCTGCGCGTCGCGGATCGCAATCACGTCGCCGCGTGAGAAGTCACCCTCCACGGCCGTCATACCGATCGGCAGCAGGCTCTTGCCTTCCGCGCGCAGCTTGAGCGCAGCACCATCGTCCACCGTCACGGCCCCACGCAGCTGCAGATGGTCGGCCATCCATTGCTTGCGCGCCTGCGTCTTCTGGGTTTGCGCCACCAGCAACGTACCGATGGCCTCGCCACGCGCCAGGCGCAGCAACACGTCGGGCTCGCGGCCCCAGGCGATGACGGTGGACGCGCCAGAACCGGCTGCCCGCTTGGCTGCCAGGATCTTGGTGATCATGCCGCCCCGCCCGATGCTGGAGCCGGCACCGCCCGCCATGGCCTCCAGGGCGGCATCGCCGGCCTTGGCCTCCTGCACGAACACGGCCGCCGGGTCGCGCCGCGGGTCCGCCGAATACAGGCCACGCTGGTCGGTCAGGATGACCAGGGCATCGGCTTCGACCAGATTGGCCACGAGCGCGCCGAGGGTGTCGTTGTCACCGAACTTGATCTCGTCGTTGACGACCGTGTCGTTCTCGTTGATCACAGGGATCACGCCATGCTGCAGCAGCGTCAACAAGGTCGCACGAGCGTTCAGATAGCGCTCGCGGTCCGCCAGGTCGCCATGGGTCAACAACACCTGCGCGCTGCGCATGCCGTTCTCGCGCAGCTTGGTCTCGTACATCTGGGCCAGGCCCATCTGGCCAACTGCAGCGGCGGCCTGCAACTCGCGGATCTCGCGTGGCCGCGTACTCCAGCCCAAGCGCTTCATGCCCTCGGCGATGGCACCGCTGGACACCATGATGAGTTCGCGTGCCCGACCGCCCTCGCCGCCGACCAGGCTGGCCAGTTGCCGGCTCCATTCGCCGATGGCCGTCTCGTCCAGGCCACGGCCTTCGTTGGTCACCAGGCTGGAGCCGACCTTGACGACGATGCGCCGCGCGTCGCGCAGCAAGGTCGATGAAGCGGAAGTTGTCATGGATGCAACCAGCTCCGGTGCACCCGGAGCGATGAAGTCAACGGATCACACGCCGGGGCCGTCGGCAAAACGCGGGTCGATCGCCAACGGCGTGTGCTCGGCAGCCTGCTCAGAGTGGATGTGTTGGTACACCGCTTTGATCAAGGGCTCGCAGCCCTCGCGGTTCAGAGCGGAGATCTGGAACACCGGGCCCTTGAAGCGCAGGCGGCGTACGAAATCCTTGACCAGGGCTGCGCGCTCGTCCACCGGCACCATGTCCAGCTTGTTGAGCACGAGCCAGCGTGGCTTCTTGTAGAGCGATTCGTCGTACTTCCTGAGTTCGTTGGCGATGGCGCGCGCCTGCACGACAGGGTCGACCCCTTCGTCGAACGGGGCGATGTCGACCACATGCAGCAACAGCCGCGTACGCTGCAGATGCCGCAGGAACAGATGGCCCAGGCCCGCGCCTTCGGAAGCACCCTCTATCAGGCCGGGAAGATCGGCGATCACGAAGCTCTGCTCCGGCCCCACGCGCACCACACCCAGGTTGGGATGCAGCGTCGTAAACGGGTAGTCCGCGATGCGCGGACGGGCGTTCGAGACCGCGCTGATCAGCGTCGACTTGCCCGCGTTGGGCATGCCCAGCAGGCCGACGTCGGCCAACACCTTGAGCTCGAGCTTCAGCTGCTTCTTCTCGCCAGGCCAACCCGGCGTCTTCTGGCGTGGCGCGCGGTTGATGGCGCTCTTGAAACGCATGTTGCCGAATCCGCCATCGCCGCCCTTGGCGATCGTGATCACTTCACCAGGCACGAGCAACTCGAACAGTTGCTCGCCGGTCTCGGCGTCGGTGATGATGGTGCCCACCGGCATGCGCAGCGTGATGTCGTCGCCGGCAGCGCCGAACATGTCCGAACCCATGCCATGCTCGCCGCGCTTGGCCTCGTGCCGGCGCGAGAAACGGTAATCCACCAGCGTATTCAGATTGGGATCCGCGACGGCGAATACATGGCCGCCGCGCCCCCCGTCGCCGCCGTTCGGGCCCCCGAATTCCTTGTATTTCTCGTGGCGGAACGAGACGCAGCCGGCCCCACCGTCGCCAGAGGCAACGTCAATAAAGGCTTCGTCAACGAACTTCATGGTCCACCCAGTCTACAAACATACGACCCCAGCAACGAAGAAGCCCCGACGAGCGGGGCTTCGAACGACGGGACGCCCGAGGAAATCAGGCAGCCGGCGTGACGACCACCACTTGGCGGTTCAGTGCACCCTTCACGGCGAAGGACACATGGCCGTCCACCAGGGCGAACAGTGTGTGGTCCTTGCCGACACCTACATTGGTGCCGGGGTGGAAGCGCGTGCCGCGCTGACGCACGATGATCGAGCCTGCGCTGATCAGTTCGCCGCCAAAGGCCTTGACGCCGAGCATCTTGGGCTTGGAATCGCGACCGTTGCGTGTAGAGCCGCCGCCTTTTTTCTGTGCCATGACCTGTACCTCTTATCCGGCGATTGCACCGATCTGCAGTTCGGTGAACTGTTGACGGTGACCTTGACGTTTCTGATAGTGCTTACGACGGCGCATCTTGAAGATGTGGACCTTGTCGTGCTTGCCATGCGCCACGACGGTTGCCGTGACGGTTGCGCCGGATACCAAGGGGGTGCCGACCTTGATCTCGCTGCCGTTGCCGACTGCGAGAACCTGATCAATCACGATCTCTTGGCCTACATCCGCAGCAATCTGTTCTACTTTAATTTTTTCGCCGGAAGCAACGCGATACTGCTTGCCGCCGGTTTTTATGACCGCGTACATGTTGGACCTCTATAGGAGTGAGTCTTCGCCGGACGAATTTCCGCGAAGCCCGCGAGTATAGCACGCGGCATTTGCCCACAAGCCGACTCAAATCCGCCCGAACTTGTGGCGTTGGGTGCGTTCCTATAATTGCCCAACTACCCCGGGTTACAACTTGTCAGTCAACTCCTCCAGCACCGCAGCAGCGGTTGCCCTCATCGCCGATGACATGCGCGAGGTCGATCGACTGATCGCCCAGCGTCTCGCCTCCGGTGTCCCATTGGTGGGCGAAGTCGCACAGTACATCATCTCGGCCGGCGGCAAGCGGCTGCGGCCCGGCATCCTGCTGCTGATGTGCGGCGCACTGGGCTACGACGCTCCGCAGCGCTTCAACATGGCGGCCGTGGTCGAGTTCATCCACACCGCCACCTTGTTGCACGACGACGTGGTGGACGACTCCACGCTGCGCCGCGGGCGCGCCACGGCCAACGAGGTGTTCGGCAATCCCGCCAGCGTGCTGGTCGGCGACTTCCTCTATTCGCGGGCTTTCCAGATGATGGTCGAGTCCGGGAACATGCGCATCATGCAGACGCTGGCCGATGCGACCAACGTGATCGCCGAAGGCGAGGTGATGCAGCTGGTCAACATGCACGACGCCTCGCTCGACGAGGCGGGCTACCTGCGCGTCATCCGCTCCAAGACGGCCAAGCTGTTCGAAGCCAGCACGCGGCTGGCCGCGATCCTTGCAGGTTGCCCACCCGCCCTGGAACAGGCCTGCGCCGAATACGGCCAGGCGCTGGGCACGGCCTTCCAGGTGATCGACGACGTGCTGGACTACGACGGCACGCCCACCGAGATGGGCAAGAACCTGGGCGACGATCTGCGCGAAGGCAAGTCCACGCTGCCCCTGATCGCAGCCATGCGCCTGGGCACGCCAGCGCAGCGCGACACCATCCGGCAGGCCATCGAGAACGGCGCCATCGACAACATCGACGAGATCCTGGCCATCGTGCGCGAGACTGGCGCGCTGGACGTGACGCGGCAAGCGGCGGCCGCCGAAGCGCATCGCGCTGTTGCTGCAACGGAGCATCTGCCGCGCAATTCGCACACCGAGGCTTTGCTACAATTAGCGGCTCAGCTGTTGCAGCGCAGGTCCTGAAACACGGATTTGGAGCGTTGCTCACGGGGTGTAGCTTAGTCTGGTAAAGCGCTACGTTCGGGACGTAGAGACCGGAGGTTCGAATCCTCTCACCCCGACCAGTCCCAGGTCGGGATTCCCCCTCACTCGATTTCCTTTGCGGCATGCGCACGCCTGCGCGCTGCGCCTGATCATGCAAAAGCCCCGGGACCGCAAGGCACCGGGGCTTCGGCGACGGGCTAGAGGCCCGATGGGTCAGGTGCCGACCTTGCCGCCGTCCTCCTTCCAGATCACGACCGTGGCGGGCCGTGGTCGGCCACCCGCTGCGTCAGGCCATTGCGAGAAGGCCAGCGGATCGACGTCCGGCTCCACCGTGGGCTTGCGCGGGTGGCTGCCGTACTCGCCCGGGTGCTGCACGTTCACGAATACGAACTTCTGGTCCGGCGTCCAGGTGATGCCGGTGATCTCGCAACCAGAGGGGCCGACGAGGAATCGGCGGATCTCCTTGGTCACAGGGTCGGCCACCAGCATCTGGTTGTTGCCCATGTTGGCGTAATTGCCGACGTTGGAGAAATTGCCGTCGGTCTGGATCCACAGGCGGCCGTCGGCGTCTAAAGCCAGGCCGTCGGGGCTGTTGAACAGGTTGCCGGCGTTGACGTTGGCCGAGCCCGCCTGCAGGCCGCCCGCCGTGTGCGCGGGGTTGCCGGCCAGCACGAACAGGTCCCACTCGAAGGTCAACGCGGCAGCGTCCTTGCCGGCTTCGCGCCAGCGGATGATCTGGCCGTAGATGTTGGACGGCCGCGGGTTCGCATCGTCCACCGCCGTGCGGCCGCTGTTGTTGGTCAGCGTGAGGTAGGCTTCGCCGGTCTCGGGGTGCACGGTGACCCATTCGGGGCGGTCCATCTTGGTCGCGCCGACGGCGTCACCGGCCAGGCGCGTGTTCACGAGGATGCCACCCAGGTCGCCGAACTTGGCACCCAGCGTGCTGCCGTCGGTGGTCGGCGTGGCCGGCACCAGGGCCGTCCAGGTGCCGGTGCCCATCATGTCGCCGACCGCGGCCCCTGCGCCGAACTTGGCCACGTACAGGGTGCCGCTTTCCAGCAGGTTGCGGTTGCCCGCTGCATTGGCCGCGTCGTACTTGCCGTCGGACACGAACTTGTAGACGTAGTCGTTGGCTTGGTCGTCGCCCATGTAGACCACCACGCGCTTGTCCGCAGCCAGCGTCTGCGCGGCGTTCTCGTGCTTGATGCGGCCCAGCGCCGTGCGCTTCTTGGGCACGGACGCGGCATCGAACGGGTCGATCTCCACGATCCAGCCCATGCGGTTGGCCTCGTTCGGCTCCTTCGCGTAGTCGAAGCGCGCGTCGAACTCTTCCCAACGGTAGCCGGACGTGGTGGCCGACACGCCATAGCGGCGCATGTTGGCGTTGCGTGTATCCGCGCCGCTGGTGGTGCCGAAATAGCCGTTGAAGTTTTCCTCGCACGTGAGGTAGGTGCCCCACATGGTGTAGCCGTTGCCGCAGTTGTTGACCGTGCCGAGCGAGCCTTCGCCGGCCGGGTCGGCGCTGGTGCGCATCAGCGCGTGGCTGCGGGCCGGGCCGGTCAGCGCCATCGGCGTGTTCAGGTGGATGCGGCGGTTGTAGGCCGACGGGATCACGACCTGCCAGTTGCCGTTCACGAGCCGCACGTGCGCGACCGACACGCCGTGCGCGTGCTGGCCCTTGCGCACCGACTCCAGCGACCAGGGCGTGGCGCCTGACTGCACGCCGGGCGTGAAGAAGAACTCGGGGTTGATGTACTCGTGGTTCATGACCAGCAGGCCCTCGGTGCTGCTGTCGTTGCCCAGCGGGAAGAAGTGCATGCCGTCGTGGTTGTCGCCGAACTGCAGCGCCTGGTCGGCCGCGGTGTTCGTGGCATCGGGCTTCCAGGCGGGCGAGTTGGCGAACAGCGGATCGCCCCACTTGCAGAACACGGCGTGCTTGTAGCCAGCCGGCACGGTGATGGTGTCCAGCGTGTTGGCGGCCACCGCCGTGAAGCCCAGCTTGGCCTCGGGCGTGTCGTCATCGCCGCCACCGCCGCAGGCCACCAGGCCCGCGCCGAAGAAGCTCACGGCGCCCAGGCCCAGGCCGGTCTTGAGGAAGCCGCGGCGCGAACGCACGCTCTCGACGATCTCGTTGAAATGCGGATTGGCCGTGGTGTTGGTCGGGATGTCTTCGGAATCGAAAGCGCTCATCGGGGCAGGTCCTCATCGGTGGTTGGAATCGCTCCGCGCGCTGCAGTTGGCTCGCGAAGCTGGCTAGGTGCGGCCGCGATGTTCGGCAGGACATGTGACGGTTCCGTGATAGCCACACGGCAAAACCGTCATACGGAACAAGGACTTGGGCGCTTTCATCGGCTCGTCACATTCACGCGGATGTCACATGACCTTCCTAGCATCGGCGCCGGGGATCCCCCACGTTCCCGGCCGATCCACCGTGGCCCGTCACACAACGAAAGCACTCCAATGACCTCGCCCATCGAAAGCGGCTCCATCACCGCCGTCGCCCTGACCACGCGCCGCAAGGCACTGCAATGGCTTGCAGGCGCCCCTCTGCTTCCCCTCGGAATGGGCAGCTCCGCTGCAGCGCTGCTCGCCGCGTGCGGCGGCAGCGACGATGCCGCCGCCTTCGAGTCGGCCAGCTTCACGCCGATGGCCGCACCCACGCTGGCCAACCCCGCGGCCATGGCCACGACCAGCGTGGCCTCGCAGCTCAACGTGAAGCTCAGCGATGGCACGACGCGCAACTACGCGCTGGCCTACCAGCCGTTCTTCATGACGGGCGACGCGCTACCCGACGGCAAGGGCGGCACCATCGTGGCGGGCGGCTACTACGACATCCACAACCAGCCCATCATCGACCGCTCGGTGCCGGGCCAGGAACGTCAGTTCTTCTCGGACTGCCCGGATGGCTCTTCACTGCTGAAGCTGGACAACGCCAACGTGCCGGGCGTAAAGGGCAAGGCCGTCTTTGCCGTGGTCCAGTTCGAATACACGTCCAAGAACCTGGCCGGCGCCGACACCTACGGCACCCTGCCCTCGCCGATCGGCGTGGTCACGCTGGACCAGGACCAGTCCACCGGCAAGCTCAGCGTCGTGAAGTACCACAACGTCGACATGTCCGCGCTGCACGGACTGTGGATCACCTGCGGCGCCAGCTTGTCACCGTGGAACACGCACCTGTCCAGCGAAGAGTACGAGCCCGATGCGTTCACGGCCGCCAGCGCCGCGCAGTTCAAGGCCTTCAGCAAGAACGTGTATGGCAACGAGACCCAGGCCAACCCCTACCACTACGGCCACCTGCCCGAGATCACGGTGAACCCCGACGGCACGGGCAGCGCGAAGAAGCATTACTGCCTGGGCCGCATTTCGCACGAGCTGATCCAGGTCATGCCGGACGAGCGCACCGCGCTGATGGGTGACGACTACACCAACGGCGGCCTGTTCATGTTCGTGGCCGACCGCGCACGCGACCTGTCGTCCGGCTCGCTCTACGTCGCCCAGTACCAGCAGACGCTGACCGAGACCTCCACCGCCACGATGGCGTGGATCCACCTGGGCCACGCCACCAGCGCCGAGATCGAGGCACTGGCCAACACGCTCAAGCCCACCGACATCATGGACTCGGTGAGCGCCGACCCCGCCGACCCAAGCTACACCAAGGTCTACCTGGACGGCCGGGCCGCATGGGTCCGGCTCAAGCCCGGCATGGAGAAGGCCGCGGCATTCCTGGAGACGCACCGCTACGCCAACCTCGTGGGCGCCAGCATGGCCTTCACGAAGATGGAAGGCACGACCGTCAACACCAAGGACAAGACGGCCTACTCGGCGCTGGCGAACATCCAGGCCTCGATGGTGCAGGGCAACGCGGCCTGGTCCGCCAGCCGCAACATCACGTTCCAGAAGGCCATCGTGGCCGGCGGCGTCGTCGAGCACAAGCTGGGCAGCGGCGTGAAGGACACGGCAGGCACTGCGATCAACAGCGAATGGGTGCCGCAGCACTCGCACATGCTGCTGCTGGGCGAGGACATCGCCTCCGACGTGCTGGGCAACCTGTCGAACCCGGAGAAGATCGGCAGCCCCGACAACCTGAAGTTTTCGGAAAAGCTGCGCACGCTGTTCATCGGCGAGGACAGCGGCAACCACGTGAACAACTTCCTGTGGGCCTACAACGTCGACACCAAGGTGCTGGCGCGCGTGCTGTCCTGCCCGGCCGGAGCCGAATCCACCGGACTGCACTCGGTGGACGAGATCAATGGCTGGACCTACGTCATGAGCAACTTCCAGCATGCGGGCGACTGGAACACCAACCTGCACGGCAAGGTCCGCAGTGTGCTGGACCCGTTGATCAAGGCCAACTACAAGAACGGCTACGGCGCCAGCGTCGGCTACCTCACGGCCACGCCGTCGCAGTTCAAGCTTGTCGGCTGAGGCCGCTGCGCCACGCTGCCGCAGGCTGCTGCGGCGTGGGTCACGTGTAGAAGGCCGGGATGTTCGGCCGCCCCTCGACACTGCGTGCCGACACGCCCTGCAGCTCGGCCGACACCATCTTGCCCAGCACCGTGAGGTGCTGGCGCTCCCAGGTGCTCAGCCGCTTGGGCGTGCGGCCGAGCAGGCACAGCGTGCCGACGGCCTCGCCGTTGTCCATCACCAGCGGGCAGCCGGCATAGAAGCGGACCCAAGGGTCGCCGGTCACGAAAGGGTTGTCGACAAAGCGCTCGTCGGCGCGCGCATCGGGAATCTCGAAGATGCCGCTCTCCAAGATGGCATGGCCGCAGAAGCTCAGCTCGCGCGGCGCCTCACCGGGCTCCAGCCCCACGCAGGACTTGAACCACTGACGGTTCGTGTCCACCAGCGTGACCATGGCCATCGGCACGCCGAATTGCGATGCCGCATAGGCGGTGATCCCGTCGAAGCGCGCCTCGGGCAAGGTATCCAGGATCAGCAGCTCGCGCAGCGTGGCGATGCGCTGGGCTTCGGATGCAGGCAACGCGGGCGCTCGCATGGCGGACTCCTGATGGGCAGAGGTGGCAGGGCGAGCGGATTATTGCAGTCCGCAACGCAAACCATGCTGCGCCCTTGGCCCAAATCGTGCCAGGGATTAAGCAGAAGCCCCGCACATGCGGTGCGGCCACGCAGGCCGCCTTGGGCAAGGACGAGGTCCGTTGGGCGCCCCTACACTGCGCCCCATCGCCCCCGCGCAGGCCCGACATGACAACACTCCAACCGGATTCCCCCCGCGCGCCCGACGCCACCTGCGTCCGGCACTTTCGCCAGATCCTGCTGTGGCCCTTGCGCCTGATGCCGCTGCCGGCCGAGGTCGGCACCCGCGCCAGGCCCTGGGACGTGCTCAATGCCATGGGCGAGCGCTCGCCCTGGCAAGAGGTGGTGGACGAATACACCGGCGACATCGGCAAGTTCCACGAGCGGCACTACAACGAGTTCGTGACCTTCCTGCCCTATGTGCAGCGCTTCCTGTACGGCGAGGGGCGCGACCGGCGCGGCGCCAGCGAGGGCAACATGGGCTCACCCATGCGCGTGTTCCGGCGCCACGACATCGCGGCCGTGCGGCTCACGCCCCGCCCGGGCGACGCGCCGGTCACCCTGACCATCGTGCACGCCGACCTGTACTTCTTTCTCGACGTTGACCTGGTGCTGTTCAACCTGGAGATCGGCACGAACGACCTCACGCTGCCCCAGGCGCAGGAGCTGCTGTACCGCTTCGGCCGCGGCTATCCGGCCGGCTGGGACGCCGACGGCCAGGCCCTGCACTGCCTGGCCAACGCCGAGTGGCTGGATGCGCAGGGCCGTGTGCTCGCGCACTCGGACGCAAACCAGCGCGACACCTTCATGGCGCATGTGGCCGAGCACCGCGCGCCGCGCATCGCCGCGCACTGGGCCACCATGCTGGAGCCCCTGGTCAGCGACCACTCGGGCCAGCCCGGCGCGCTGCGCTTCCGGCAGATCGAGTACTACCGCATGCCCATGATGGCCTACCTGGCGCTGGACGACCCGCGCGCGCTGACGCGGGCCGACTTCGTGCGGCTCGGCCTGGTCACGGGCACGGGCGGCGGCGAAGCCACCCTGCCCTATGGCGAGGACCACCTGGCCGATTTCGAGAAACGCTTTTGCTACGACCGGTTCTGGAGCGACGGCGGCACGGCGCCGCGCACGCGCTACCTGTGCAGCGGCCAGTCGCTGATCGTCGTGGGCCAGGCCAGCTCCACCTTCTACGGCTGCCGCGACCGTGGCGTGCTGGCGCAGTTCCGGCACCAGCACTTCCTGCTGTTCCTGATCGCGCATTTCCAGAAGGCCGCACTGCTGATGTCGTCCGACAAGCTCGTGGAGGCGCTGCGCGACCTGGACATTTCGGACGCCGACAGCGTGCGCCAGTTCAAGCGCGCCATCCGCGGCAGCTTCGAATCGTTCCTGCGCTTCACGCACCGCTACTGGTTCCACGAGATCTCCGAGCAGGCGCAGATGCGCGCGCTGTGGCACATGACGGCGCGGCACCTGGACCTGGACCCGCTGTTCGCCGAGGTCAAGGAACGCATCGGCGACATGAACCAGTACCTGGAGAGCGACAGCCTGCGGCGCCAGGCCAATACCGTGGTGCGGCTGACGGTGGTCACCATCTTCGGCCTGATCGGCACCGTGACCACCGGATTCCTGGGCATGAACCTTCTGGCCGAGGCCGATGCGCCGCTGTCGCACAGGCTGCTGGTGTTCGCCATCGTGTTCGTGCTGACCACGGTGCTGACGGTCTACACCATGGCCAAGTCCAAGCGGCTATCGGACTTCCTCGATGTGCTCTCGGACGAGCGGGCCAGCGTGTGGCAAAAGTGCCTGGCCTTCCTGGCCGTGTGGCGGCGCGGCGACTAGAGAGGCCGCAGGCCGCTCAGGGCTGGCGCTCGTCCTGCGGCGCGGCGCCCGTCGCGTCGGCGCCCGTCGCGTCGGCGCCCGTCGCGTCGGCGCCGGGCGCGCCGGCCACGCCCAGCCCGAGCAGGCCGCCGGCCGCCATGACGCCACCACCGCCGCCGCCGCCCTGCCCACCACCGCCGCGCCCCGCGCCAGCCGCCTGGCCGCCCGCGCGCCCTCCCGACCCGGCCGCGCGCACCGGCCCCTGCTTCGGAATGGCCACGCTGGCCGGAATGGCCTCCAGGTCCAGCACCTCACGGATGAACTGGCGCAGCGAGGCCACCAGCGCGGCCGTCTCGATGGTTCGGCCCGCCACCATGTCGCTGGCGGCCTGGGCGGCCAGGCGCACCTGTTCCTCGGTGCCAAGCAGGATCACGTCGGAAAGCGCGGCCTCCACCGCATCGCGGATGCGCCGGTTGCGCTCGGAGCCACTGTCGCCAGCGGACTCCGCACCCACCGGCCCCTGCGCCGCATCGAGCGCCGCCCGCGCTGCCACGGCCTGCAGCCGCAGCTCGCGCAGGTGCCGCGGGTCCACCCCCAGGTTGCCCGTGAACGAGCCGCCCAGCGTCTTGTAGGCGGCGATCAGGGTCTTGAGCCGCTCGTTGATCTGGCGGTTCTGGCGCTCGCGCCGCTGCTGCACGCTGTGCATGACCAGCAAGCGGATGCCGACGGCCACCAGCGAGACGATGACCAGGCCGAGCAGGGTCGACAGGATGCCCTGCCAGGAACTGAAATCGAGGGTGTTGCGCATCGTTGGCCCGTGCAAGGAATGGGGCGAGCGTAGCGCCCCCGCACTCACCCATGCGGGTGCACCCAGCCGGTGGCGGCCGGGGCCTGCCAGGGGACTGGGCAACGTCCTACGGGGCGGCCGCGGCAGACACGTAATCTGCATTGGCGCGATCAGAGCCACACCCCACCGCATGTGGCGCGCAGATGTTCCACCACCTAGAAGGAAGACAAATGAAAAAAGCAATCTTGACCGCCGGCATCGTGCTGGCCCAGACCCTGGCGTTCAGCGCATTCGCGCAAGGCGAAGTCGGCGGCGTGAAGAAGGCCCCGATGCCCAACACCATGTCCAAGGAAGAAAAGTCCGAAGCGCGCATGGAGCGCAAGGCCGATGCCGCCGCCGCCAACAAGGCTGGCATGGCGACCAAGGGCGGCGAAGTCGGCGGTGTGAAGGCTGCCCCCACGGCCGGCGCGTCGTCGTCGATGTCGCGCGCCGAGGTCAAGAAGGACGCCGCCGCCGCGAACCACGACGGCAAGGCGCCCCGTGGCGGCCTGGTCGGCGATGTGAAGCCGGCCCCTTCTAAGTAAAAGGCACGGCCCGCCTCACGCGGGTCAGCCCCGCTGCCTGTCAGGCCGCTGGCTGGCGGATGGCAGCCGCCACCATGGCGTCTGCCGTCTGCGCATTTCCTCGCGCGCGCAGCGCCGAGACCACGCCGTCACGGTCGCGTGTTTCCTTGTTCTGGCTGAGCTTGGAAGCACCGACGATGCGCTCGATCTCCACCTCGATTCCCACGATCGCCCTGAGCAGCTGGTCGATGTAGGCCGGCTCGGAGTCTCCCATCTTCCACGGTTTAGGCGTGGCGGCCCGTGCCTCGTGCGTGCGTGTGAGGCGCGCCACCACCCCGCGCACGAAGCGTTCGTCGTCACGGATGCGCAGCTTGCCGTGCACGTGCACGATCTGGTAGTTCCAGGTGGGCACCTGGCGGTGCAGCTCATGCTTGCTCGGATACCAGTTGGGCGATACGTACGCGTCGCCGCCCTGGAACATGACCATCACGTCGGCACCGTCCTTGCACTCTTGCCACAGGGCGTTGTTGCGCGACACATGGGCCTGCAGCACGCCATGCGCGCCGGCGCTGGCGTCGAACGCGAACGGAATGTGCGTGGCGTCGAGCCCCGCGGGCGACTGCACGACCAGGGCAGCGAACGGATAGGTCTCGATGATGCGGTGGATCTCGTCGAGCCGCGATTCTTCGAAATGGCGAGGGATGTACATGTGGGGCGCATCTAGAATTGGCCTAGGCCCAACTGTACATTGTCATAGGACAAAATGCACCTGACCGGTTCCACCGTGCTGGAGATCTTCGAAAGCGTCCGCCTGCAAGTGCAATCCGGCGCCTTGCAGCCCGGCGCTGCGCTACCGCCCGTGCGTGACCTGGCACTGCAGCTCGGCGTGAACCGCAACACCGTGGCCTCGGCCTACAAGCGGCTCACCGCGGCCGGCATCGCGTTGGCCCAGGGCCGGCTCGGCACCACCATCAGCGCACCGGTGGCAGCGGGTGAACAGGAGGGCCGGCACACAGGCTCGCCGCTCGTGGACATGGCCAGCGGCAACCCGAACCCGGCCTGGCTGCCGGCTGTCGCGTCATTGTTTCCCAGGCTCGCTCCATCGCCACGCCTGTATGGCGACGCCACGGTCAACACCGGCTTGCTGGCGCTGGCCCGGCCCTGGTTCGACCCCGACTGCCCGGCCGGCTACGCGCTGAACCTCACGCATGGCGCCGTCGACGCCATGGAGCGCCTGGCCGTCGCCCACCTGGTGCCGGGCGACCGCGTGGCCGTGGAGGATCCCTGCTTCCTCGGCACCATCAACGCGCTGCGCATCGCCGGCATGCAGGCCGCAGGCGTCGCCATCGACGCGCAGGGCATGCGGCCCGATGCGTTGGAGGCGGTGCTGGCAGCCGGCGCGCAGGCCGTGCTCGTGACACCGCGCGCTCACAACCCCACCGGCTGCAGCCTCACGCCCGGGCGGGCCGCTGCACTGCGCGCGGTGCTGGCGCGCTTCGCGCACGTGCTGGTCATCGTCGACGACCATTTCGCGCTGCTGGCCGAGTCGGCCTACCAATCCATCCTGCCGGCCAACGCCGGGCGCTGGGCGCTGGTGCGCTCGGTCTCCAAGGCGCTCGGGCCGGACCTGCGCCTGGCCTTCCTCGCCAGCGACGAAGACACGGCGCGCAAGCTGCGGCTGCGGCTGGCGCCGGGCATGGGCTGGGTCAGCCACCTGCTGCAGGACCTGGTCGAGGCCTGCCTGCGCTCGCCCGACGTGGCCGCGCAGACGCTGCGTACGCGCACGGCTTATGCGGCGCAGCGTGCCCAGCTGGTGCAGGCTCTGCGGGCGCACGGCATCGCGGCGCCGCTGCCGCCGGACGGCTTCAACGTCTGGGTGCCACTGCCCATCGACGCGCGAGAGGTCGTGCACGCCATGGCCCGGCGCGGCTGGCTGTTGCGCTCGGGCGATGCGTTCGACGTGCAGGCCCGCACGCAGGCAATGCGCATCACGGTGGCGACGCTGGAAGATGGGCAGGCGGCGCGCCTGGCGGCGGACCTGGGCGCCTGCCTGGAGGCTCAGCGCCGAGGCAACGCGTAAGCGATCACCGAGTCGCCGGCCTTGGTGCCGGTGGACCCATGGCCGCCCGCCACCACCAGCAGGTACTGCCGCCCGTCCTCGCCCAGGTAGGTCATGGGCGTCGCCTGGCCGCCGGCCGGCAGGCGCTCGCGCCACAGCTCGCGGCCGCTCGTCACGTCGTAGCCGCGCACGTAGTTGTCCAGCGTGCCGGACAGGAAGGCCACGCCTCCGGCGGTCAGCATCGGCCCGCCCAGCGTGGGCACGCCCATGCGGAACGGCAGCGGCACGGGCGCCAGGTCGCGCACCGTGCCGTTGCGGTGTTGCCACGCGACGGTGCCGCGCTGCAGGTCGGCCCCGGCGACATAGCCCCAGGGCGGCGCGGTGCATGGCAGCCCGACAGGCGAAAGGAACGGACCCATGCGCGCGGCGTAGGGCGCGCCGAAGTTCTCGTTCAGCGCCGGCAGTGCGCCCTCGGGCGGCCCGCCGTCCTGCACCATGAGCGTCCGGTCGTCGGGGCGGGGCACCAGCGTGGAGACGAACGCCAGATAGGTCGGCGTCGTGAACGCGATCTGGCGCACCGGGTCCACGGCGACGCTGCCCCAGTTGAAGACGCCGAAGTTGCCCGGGTGGATCAGCGAGCCCTGCACGCTGGGCGGCGTGAAGCGGCCCTCGTAGCGCAGCCGGTGGAAGGCGATGCGGCAGGCCATCTGGTCGAACAGGGTCGCGCCCCACATGCTGCGGCCGGTCAGCCGCGCAGGCTCGAACGACAGGGCCGTCTTCGGTTGCGTGGGCGCCGTGCGGTCGCCTGCGGCCGCGCCCTGGGGCGCCGGCACCTCGGTGACCGGGTGAATGGGCGTGCCGGTGCGCCGGTCCAGCACGAACAGCTCGCCCTGCTTGGTCGGCTGCACCAGCGCCGGCACGGTCGCGCCGTCGATGGTCAGGTCGATCAGGCTGGGTTGGGAGGGCACGTCGTAGTCCCACAGGTCGTGGTGCACGGTCTGGAACACCCAGCGCACCTGCCCGCTCGCCAGGTCCAGCGCCACCACCGAGGACGAGTACTTCTCGACCGCCGGGCTGCGGTTGCCGCCCCATTGGTCCGGTGGCTGGTTGCCCATGGGCACGTAGACCATGCCCAGGGTTTCGTCCACGCTGGAGATCGACCAGCTGTTGGGCGAGTTCGGCGTGTAGCGCTGGCCGCGCGCGATCGGGGCCGTGCTGTCGGGGTTGCCCGAGTCCCAGTTCCAGACCAGCGCGCCGGTCTCGATGTCGAAGGCGCGGATCACGCCGGACTGTTCGCGCACCGAAGCGTTGTCCAGCACCGTGCCGCCCACGATCACGAGCTTGTGCGTGACGACGACGGGCGAGGTGGAGTAGTAGGCGCCGGGCCGATGGTTGGGCATGTTGGCCCACAGGTCGATGTGGCCGCGCGCCGCGCCGAAGGCCGTGCAGGGTCGGCCGTCGACCGGGTTCAGCGCGAGCAGCCGGCCGTCGGCCGTGGGCATGAACAGCTTGCCGGCCGGGCACGCGCCCGGCCCGGCGGCCACGGGCGCCGCAGGGTCGGGCGGCTGGTAGGACAGGCCGCGGCAGGTGAGGTGCTGCAAGGCCAGGCTGCCCTGCACCTTGGGGTCATGGCGCCAGACCTCGGCGCCCGTGGTCGCGTCCAGCGCCATCACGGTCTGGTGCGGGTTGCACATGTACAGGTTTTTGCCGATCTTGAGCGGCGTGACCTCGTAGGTCGTCTCCTCCGGGTCACCGGGCTGGCCGCGCAGGTCGCCGGTGCGGAACTGCCAGGCCAGCTGCAGGTCGGCCACGTTGGCAGGCGTGATCTGGTCCAGCGGCGAATAGCGCTGGCCGTCGCCCGTGCGGCCGTAGGCATGCCACTCCCCGGCCGGCATGCCACGCAGCCCGGCCGCATCGGCCGCCACCGCGCCACGCGCGCCGGGCAGATCGCCCTGCCGCTGGTGCGGGTCTTGCGCCCAGGAGGCGATGGCCACGGCGACGAAGGCCGTGAGGCCCAGGCTCAGCAGCAGGCCGCCCACCGGCCGCCGCGCCCACCGGTTGTCGGGCTCGGGCCGCAGCGCGCGTGTGATCCAGCGCGTGCGCAGCAGCACGCCGAGGATGAACAGCACCCCCATGCGCGCCGCCAGCGGCCACCAGTCCAGTCCGGCCTCCCACAGCGACCAGACCAGGCTCAGAGCAAAGAGGGCGGCGAACACGGTCAGCGCTGTGCCCGAGCGGCGCCACAGCAGCACGCCTGCCAGCAGCAGCGCGCCACCGGCTGCCAGGTAGTACGGGCTGCCCCCCAGGGCCAGCAACCAGGCGCCACCGCCTGCCAGGAAGGCACCGCACAGGCACAGCAGTGCCGCCATGCAGACGATGAAGCGGGGTCGGTCGTTGGGCGGCATGCGGTCTCCGGGCGGTGTGCTGCCGCAGCCTAGCCAGGCCGGCGCAGCTCGCGGGTAGGCCGGCGGCGCATCCTGCTGTGGTGCGGCGCGACGACGCGGCCGCGCCCGATCACTGCTCCACCATGTCGCGCACCTTGGCTGCCAGGGCCGCGATGTCGAAGGGCTTGGTGATGACCTGCATGCCGGGCGCCAGCAGGCCGTTGCCGATCGCGGCGTTCTCGGCGTAGCCGGTGATGAACAGCACCTTCAACGCGGGCCGCTGCACGCGCGCGGCGTCGGCCACCTGCCGGCCATTGAGCCCGCCGGGCAGGCCCACGTCGCTGAGCAGCAGATCGATGCGCGCGTCCGACAGCAGCACCTGCAGCGCCGCCGGGCCGTCGGCCGCGGTCAGCACGCGGTAGCCCGACTCCTCCAGCATCTCGGCGATCAGCATGCGGATGATCGCCTCGTCCTCCACCACCAGCACCACCTCGCCGTCGGAGCGCTCGGGCTCGACGGCGCCGGCCGCCACGGCGCCAGGCGCCTCGTCCTCACCCATCTCGCCCATGTAGCGCGGCAGGTACAGGCACATGGTGGTGCCGCGCCCGACCTCGGAATACGCACGCACCTGCCCGCCGGACTGGCGCACGAAGCCATAGACCATGGACAGGCCCAGCCCTGTCCCCTGCCCCATCGGCTTGGTCGTGAAGAACGGGTCGAAGATGCGCGCCACGATCTCGGGTGCCATGCCGCAGCCGGTGTCGGTCACGCAGACCGAGATGTACTGGCCCGGCGGCAGGTCGCGCTCCATGGCGGCGCGCTCGTCCAGCCACTTGTTGGCGGTCTCGATGGTGAGCCTGCCGCCGTCGGGCGCCATCGCGTCGCGCGCGTTGATGCACAGGTTGAGCACGGCGTTCTCCAGCTGCGGGCCGTCCACCAGCGTGGGCCACAGCCCGCCCGCGCCGACTACCTCGACCTGCACCGCCGGACCCATGGAGCGGCGCACCATCTCCTCCATGCCGGCCACGAGCCGGTTCACGTTCATCGGCTTGGGGTCCAGCGTCTGGCGCCGCGAGAACGCCAGCAGCCGCTGCGTGAGCGAGGCGGCGCGTCGCACGGCGTCCTGCGCCATGCCGATGTAGCGCGCGGCGTTCTCGGTCTTGCCGATCAGCAGCCGGCGTTCGAGGATCTGCAGGCTGGAACCCATGCTGCCCAGCAGGTTGTTGAAGTCGTGCGCGATGCCGCCGGTCAGCTGGCCGATGGCCTCGGTCTTTTGCGACTGGCGCAGCGTGGCCTCCAGGTCCATGAGCTCGCGCGTGCGCGCCTGGACCTTGGCCTCCAGCGACTCGTTGGCCTCGCGCAGCCGTGCCTCGCTCTCGCGCACGGCGGCCTCGGCGCGCACGCGCTCGGTGGCCGTGCGCGTGCGGTCGGCCACCTCGCGGATGAAGGCCACCTCCTCGGGCGACCAGTCGCGCACGTCGGCATGGTTCACATAGAACAGGGCGACCAGCCGGCCTTGCTCGAGCACGGGCACGTTCACGAAAGAGCGCGCGTGCCGCTGCTCCAGCGCCGCCGCGGCCGGGGCCGTGCGCGCGTCCTCGCGCACGTCGGCGATGCGGATGGTGCGGTCGTCCTTCAGGCTGTCGATGAAGGAGCCGAACTCGCGCAGCTGCAGCACGCCGGCCAGCGTCTGCACCCCGGGCGCCACCCAGTCGCGCACCACGTGCAAGGTGTCGGCCTCGGGCACGATGCCGCCGTAGCCGACCCGGCTCACGCCCAGCGTCTCGCCCACGATGCGCGCGGCGATGTAGCCGATGTCCACGCTGTCGTCCAGCGGGCGCAGCGCGTCGGTCAGCGCGATCAGGGCCTCGCTGCGCTGCACGCTCAGCATGCGGTCGGTCACGTCCACGCCTTCCACGAAGACGCCGCTGACGGCGTCGCTGCCGTCACGGATCGGCTGGAATACGAAGTCCACGTAGCGGTCGTGCACCGGCCCGCCGGGCGTGGCCTGCACGGCGTAGCGCGAACCCCTGGCGTGGTAAGGCTCGCCGCTGCGCATGACCTGGTCCAGCAGCGCCAGGTAGCCCTGGGCCACGGCGTCAGGCAGGGCCTCGGCCACGGTGCGGCCCAGCACCGGCCGGTGGTCGACCAGGCGCAGGTAGTTGGGGTTGGCCATCACGATGCGGTGTTCCGGCCCTTCCAGCATGGCCATGAAACTGGGCGCCTGCTGGAACAGCCGGCGCAGGCTTTCGCGCTCCTGCACCAGCGCGCGTTCGGCGTGCACCTTGGCCGTGGTCTCCAGCACCACGGCCATGACGCCGGCCGGCATGCCCGCGTCGTCCAGCATCGGCGAGTAGTCCAGGTCCATCCAGACCTGCTCGGCGCGGCCATGGCGCACCAGGGTCAGCTCCTGGTCCCGGTAGTGCAGCGTACCGCCGGCCAGGCAGGTGCGCATGACGTTGTCGTTGAAATCCGCGACCTCGGCCCAGCCCTCGCGCACGTTGGAGCCCAGCAGCCGGGGGTGGCGCTGGCCGGCGAACACGGCATAGGCGTCGTTGTAGACCATCACGCCGGGCGGGCCCCACAGCATCACGATGGGTACCTGGCTGCGCAGCATCAGCGCCGTGGCCGTGCACACATGCGCTGGCCACTGCGCCATCGGCCCGAGCGCGGTGCTCTCCCATTCGAACGCCGCCATCAGCGCGGCCATGGCACCGCCGCCTTGCAGGAACGGCCAAGCGTGGGGGTCTGGGGTCGGCATGTCGCGTATCCGTCGAGGCTCAAGGAGTCGGGCACATTGTGGGCGCGCCAGCGGGCCGCTTGGGCTGCGGCACGCGCCTCGCGGCGGCGTCTGACAGCGAATGCCGCATCCCCACCACAAGGCGCGCCGCGGCGCGCGCCCGGGCCTCACTGGCGGGCGGCGCGCCCGTGTCGTTCAGCCCGCACGCCGCGGCGGATAGCGCCACCACGCCCAGGCCACGGCCAGTGCGAATAGCGTGTAGGCCAGCGTGAACACCCACTGCGGCGCGTCCCAGTACAGCAGGCGCTGCAGCCAGTGCGCGACGAAACTGCCGCCATAGGCTGGTTCGCCAGCCTGTCGGCGCAGCCACATCTCCAGCGTGGTGAGCGGGCACACCATGCCCCACCAGGCCTGCGCGGCCACGTAGGCGATGGCGCCCAGGTGGGCCAGTCGCAGCCACCAGCGGTTGACCCAGCGCCAACCGGCCCGGTTGCCGCCAACGACCAGCACCAGGCCGCCGACCACGAACAGCACGACGGCCACGTGCAGCGCCAGCACCGCATCGGCCAGCAGCG
Organism: Pseudorhodoferax sp. Leaf267; assembly: GCF_001422405.1. GTDB lineage: Bacteria > Pseudomonadota > Gammaproteobacteria > Burkholderiales > Burkholderiaceae_C > Pseudorhodoferax. The sequence continues at coordinate 292,227 of NZ_LMMV01000012.1, read as the reverse complement.
AGAGCATCAGGGATGGGCCTCGTCCACGGCGGCGCCGGGCTTGTGCGCCGAGATGCACGACAGCACGGCGCTGGTGATCAGCACCATGGCGGCGGTCTCCAGCAGGGTCGGCCAGCGCGCCTCCCACAGAAAGCCGTAGAGCAGCGCGAACAAGGTCTCGAACACGATCATCTGGCCGATCAGCGTCAGCGGCAGCAGACGGCTGGCCTGGTTCCAGAACGCGTTGCCCATCACCGAGCACAGCAGCGCCACGCCGGCCGACACGCCGATGAAGCGCAGCCACTCGGCCGAGGCATGCGGCGCCGAGGCCGTGAACCAGAACGCGGGAATCGCCAGCACCAGCGCCTGCGCGCCCGTGACCACGCCGGTCAGCAGGCTCCAGTCATGCGCCGACACCTGCGACAGCCGACCCAGCCAGCGGCTGTTGGCGACCGCGTAGCCCGTCCACGAGGCCAGCGCACCGAGGGCGCAGACGAAGCCGAGCACGCGCGTGGCCAGCGGCGCAGCGGACGCCGTGGCCAGCGACTGCCAGGCGATGCAGCCGATCCCGGCCATGCCCAGCACCAGCGACCAGCCCAGCCGGCGCAGCGGCACGGCGCCGTCGCCGCGGCTGCCGATCACGGTCACGGCCACGGGCAGGAAGCCGATCACCAGCGAGGTCATGGCCATGCCGCCCTGTTGCACGGCCGTGGCCAGCAGCACGTAATACAGGATGTTTCCGAGGATGCTGAGCCAGAACAACGCCTTCCATTCGGCGCGCCCCATCTGCGCCGCCAGTTGCCGCCAGCGCGGCAGCACCAGCACGGCGGCGATCAACCCGTAGGCCAGGTAGCGCCCGGCCGACAGCTGCAGCGGGCTGAACATGGGCACCAGCTCGGGCGCCAGGAAGACCAGGCCCCAGGCCGCACCGGCGGCAATGCCGAAAAAGACGCCGCGGCCGGTATCGCCCGGCTCTGTTGTGGAGATCGATTGCATCTGGCGAGCTTATCTGGCCTCGGACTTGCTAAAGTTGCGGGCTGCGCGGTTGCCCAACCGCCCCTGCGCTTCACACGAGTTTTTCATCCAAGAGAGGTCAACATGGCTGCCGGTCCTTCCAAGATCATCTACACCCTTACCGACGAGGCGCCGCTGCTGGCCACCCACGCCTTCCTGCCCATCATCCGCACCTTCACGGCACCGGCAGGCATCGAGGTGGAGACCAGCGACATCTCGGTGGCCGGCCGCATCCTGGGCCAGTTCCCGGAATTCTTGTCCGAAGAGCAGCGCGTGGCCGACAACCTGACCCAGCTCGGCAAGCTCACGCTCAAGCCCGAGGCCAACATCATCAAGCTGCCCAACATCAGCGCCTCGGTGGCCCAGCTCAAGGCGGCGATCAAGGAACTTCAGGACAAGGGGTACAAGATCCCCGACTACCCCGAGAACGCCAAGACCGACGAAGAGAAGGACATCCGCGCGCGCTACAACAAGTGCACGGGTTCGGCCGTGAACCCGGTGCTGCGCGAGGGCAACTCCGACCGCCGCGCACCGCGTGCCGTCAAGGAGTACGCGCGCAAGAACCCGCACAGCATGGCCGACTGGAGCCAGGCCTCGCGCTCGCACGTCTCGCACATGCATGGCGGCGACTTCTACCACGGCGAGAAGTCCATGACGCTGGACCGCCCGCGCGAAGTCAAGATGGAGCTCATCACCAAGAGCGGCAAGACCATCGTGCTGAAACCCAAGGTCGCGCTGCTGGACCGCGAGATCATCGACTCGATGTTCATGAGCAAGAAGGAGCTGGTGTCCTTCTACGAGAGGGAGATCGACGACGCCTTCAAGACCGGCGTGATGTTCTCGCTGCACGTGAAGGCCACCATGATGAAGGTCTCGCACCCCATCGTGTTCGGCCACTGCGTGAAGATCTTCTACAAGCAGGCATTCGACAAGCACGCCAAGCTGTTCGAGGAGCTGGGCGTCAACGTCAACAACGGCATGGTCGACCTGTACAACAAGATCGGCTCGCTGCCGCAGAGCAAGCAGGACGAGATCAAGCGCGACCTGCACGCCTGCCACGAAGGCCGGCCGGAGCTGGCCATGGTCGACTCGGCCAAGGGCATCACCAACTTCCACTCGCCCAACGACGTGATCGTGGACGCGTCCATGCCCGCGATGATCCGCAACGGCGGCAAGATGTGGGGCGCCGACGGCCGCCTGAAGGACGTGAAGGCTGTGATGCCGGAATCGACCTTCGCCCGCATCTACCAGGAGATCATCAACTTCTGCAAGTGGCACGGCGCGTTCGACCCGAAGACCATGGGCACGGTGCCCAATGTGGGCCTGATGGCCCAGCAGGCCGAGGAATACGGCTCGCACGACAAGACCTTCGAGATCAGCGAAGACGGCGTGGCCAACATCACCGACCTGAACACCGGCGAGGTGCTGCTCTCGCAGAACGTGGAAGCCGGCGACATCTGGCGCATGTGCCAGGTCAAGGACGCGGCCATCCGCGACTGGGTCAAGCTGGCCGTCACGCGTGCGCGCAACTCGGGCATGCCGGTGGTGTTCTGGCTCGACCAGTACCGCCCGCACGAAGCGCAGATGATCACCAAGGTCAAGATGTACCTGCACGAGCACAACACGGCCGGGCTGGACATCCAGATCATGAGCCAGGTGCGCGCCATGCGCTACACGCTGGAGCGCGTGATCCGCGGGCTGGACACCATCAGCGCCACCGGCAACATCCTGCGCGACTACCTGACCGACCTGTTCCCCATCATGGAGCTGGGCACCTCGGCCAAGATGCTGTCCATCGTGCCGCTGATGGCCGGTGGCGGCATGTACGAGACGGGTGCCGGCGGCTCCGCGCCCAAGCACGTGCAGCAGCTGGTCGAGGAAAACCACCTGCGCTGGGATTCGCTGGGCGAGTTCCTGGCGCTGGCCGTGAGCCTGGAAGACCTGGGGCTGAAGACCAACAATGCCAAGGCCAAGCTGCTGGCCCGCACGCTGGACGCCGCCACGGGCAAGCTCCTGGACAACAACAAGAACCCCAGCCCCAAGACCGGCCAGCTCGACAACCGCGGCAGCCAGTTCTACCTGGCGCTGTACTGGGCCGAGGCGCTGGCCGCGCAGACCGACGACCAGGAACTGGCCGCGCACTTCAAGCCGCTGGCCGAGCGGCTGGCCAAGGGCGAGAAGAAGATCGTCGACGAACTGGCCGCCGTGCAGGGCAAGCCGGTGGACATCGGCGGCTACTACAAGCCCGACGAGGCCAAGACCGCCGCCGCGATGCGCCCCAGCGCGACCTTCAACGCCGCGCTGGAAACGGCCAAGGCCTGAGCCTGAGCGAGTGCCGCGCCGCCTGCTGGTGCAGCGCGGCGCGCAGCCTGTACCTGCGAACGATCAGCCCGCCAACGCGGGCTGTTTTTCTTGGGGCTGCAGTGGCGCACCGCGCTGGCGGCCATCGAACATCGCCTCCAGCTCCTGGCGCAGCGCATAGGCCCGCGTCGTGGTGTCCATGGCCACGTCGTCCCAGCACAGGCTCTGCCCCTTCTTCACCGGCCGCACCAGCTTGATGCCGTGCGCCAGCCCCAGCGGCAAGCCGCCGAGCTGCAGCGAGCGCTGCGCCGGCAGCAGCTTGCCCCACACCGTGTAGCCGCCCTCGCCGTCCAGCACCTCGCCGGGTGCCAGGTCGCGCTTGGCCGTGGCCACCACGTCGGCGTTCCAGCAGGAGGCCACGCCCGTGGGCTCGCCGCGCAGCGCCACGCTGGCCACCGACATGCCGACCTCCAGCCCGATCAGGTGCCAGCGCTTGTACAGCGTGAAGTAGCGCCCGGTCGGGTCGGTGTGGGCGTTGTATTCCTCGAAGCAGTTCTTGATGTACTCGGTCTCGGCCTCCACCGTCACCCACACGCCCATGCGGATGTCGTAGTCGATCTTGCGGCCGTCGGTGTGCAGCGAGGACACGACCTCGACCATGCCCTTTTGCTCCAGCACGCCGCCTTCGCTGATCGGCCGCGTGACGACCGGGATGTCTTCCACGCTGGCCGGCGGATACAGCAGGCCGTTGGACGGCACCAGCAGCCCCGTGGCATTGGCGACCGCCGTGCTCTCGATGCTCGGCTTGGATCCATCGAGGAAGCTGTTGAACATCTTGGGATTGAGCCCGCCACGCGCCGCCTGCTCGGGCGTGAGGCCGTAGTTGCCCCACACCGTCTCGGGCGTGGATTCGCAAAAGTGCGGCAGCCACTTGTGGCCGCGCCCGGCCGCCACCACCGGGAAGCCGCAGGTGCGTGCCCAGTCCACCAGGTCGCAGATCAGCGCGGGCTGGTCGCCGAAGGCCAGTGAATAGACGACGCCGGCCTCCGCGGCGCGGCGCGCCAGCAGCGGGCCGCAGAAGGCGTCGGCCTCCACCGTCACGTTGACCACGTGCTTGCCATGCGCGAACGCGTCCAGGCAGTGGTCCACGGCCGCCACGGGGTGGCCCGTGCACTCGACCACCACGTCGATGCTAGGCTCGCGCGTGAGCGCCTGCCAGTCTTCGGTGATCCAGGTGTGGCCAGTCTTGAGCGCCTCATCGACCGAGCGGGCCGACGACTGCGCGCTGGTCCAGCCCACGCGCGCCAGGTTGGCGCGCGCGGTGTCGGGTGACAGGTCGGCAATCGCGACCAGCTGCACGCCCGGCGTGCGCGGGATCTGCGCCAGGTACATGGAGCCGAACTTGCCCGCGCCGATCAGGCCGATGCGGACGGGCTTGCCGGCAGCAGCGCGCTGCTGCAATTTGGCATACAGGCTCATGCTTGGGTTTCCAGGGCGTCAATGGGTTCGAGCGAAGTCTCCAGCGCGCTGGCCGGCAGCCCGTCCTTCCACGGCGTGTCCACCGGATAGAGCTTGAGCAGGCAGTCGTCCGGCAGCATGCTGATCGGCGTGAAGTCGCGGTGCGCGATGAACTCGGGCCGCTTGAAGCGCCGGATGTGGTTGCTGACCGCGCACAGACTCAGGTACACGGCCACGCGGTTGAACGGCGACAGGTTGCTGCCGGACGCATGCACCAGGCAGCTGTGGAACAGGATCATGGAGCCGGCCGGCCCCTTGGGCGAGACGATGCCGCCGTTCTTGCCGCCCGCCCGGTCCACCAGCTGGCGGATCAGGTCGTTGTCCACCGTCCACAGCGGGTAGCTCGTCGTGGTCAGGTCGTGCTGCGCTTCCACCACGCCCTTCACATGGCTGCCCGGGATGAACATCAGCGGCCCGTTGTGCTCGTTCACGTCGTCCAGGAAGATGGCCACGTTCATGGCGCGCTCGGTCGGCATCTGGTCGTCGTTGAGCCAGGTGCCGTAGTCCTGGTGCCACTGCCAGACATCGCCCTCGAAGGCCATCTTGCCGTTGATCTTGAACTGGTGCATGTAGACCTCTTCCTCGAAGAGATCGGACACCGGGCCCACCATGCGCGGGTGCCGCGCCAGCCGGGCGAAGGGCTCGCTGATCATGTGCGCCGCGAAGTTGGTGCGCACCGCGTCCTTGCCCTTCTCGCGCACGTTGAAGGCCTCGCGCCGGCTGTACAGGTCGGGCACGGCGTCGGTGAGGGCCTTGGTCTCCTCGGCCGAGAAATGGCCGGGAAAGAAGAGGTAACCGTCGCGGTCGAATTGGGCACGCTGTTCGGCGCTGAGCTTCATCGTCTGTCTCCTTGCTGGGTTTGGGGGGAACGGGAAAGGCGTGCAGCCAGGCGCAGCGCGAGCGTGGCGCTGGCCTGGGTACCGTGTTCGTCGGACAGGCGGGCCGCCAGGTCCACATCGCCCGCGGCGATGGCTGCGGCGATGGCGGCGTGCTCGTCCCACAGCGACTCGCGCTGCGGCTCGGCCTGCAGCACGGCGCCCATGGCGCGGCGCAGGTGGCGCCAGTGCTGGTCGGCGCTCTGCGCGATGAGTTCATTGCCCGAGCCGGCGTAGATCGCCTGGTGGAAGGCCATGTCGGCATCGAGCATGGCTTGCACGCTGCGCCCGCGTGCCGCGCGCCGGCCGCGGTCGATCAGCTTGGGGTCGATCTGCCGGCGCTGCGCCGCGGCCAGCCGCGCGGCCAGCACATCCAGCGCGCCGCGCACCTGGTAGACCTTGGCCATCCAGTCGGCGTCCAGCGGCGCCACCAGCACGCCACGGCCCGCCGCGTCCAGCACGAAGCCGTCCTTCTTGAGCAGCCGCAGCGCCTGCAGCACGGGCTGGCGCGACACCGCCAGGCGCTGCGCGATGTCCTCCTGCGTGATGCGCTCGCCCGGCGCCAGCGCGCCGCTGCTGATGGCGTCCAGCAGCGAGCGGTAGACCTGGTCGACGAGGTCGGGGGCGGTGGCGATCTGAACGAGCTGGGCGGTCATGGCGGCGTCTTTCGTACTCCGTATACAGAGTACGATGGCCCGGCGCCGCGCGTGACCGGGTTTTCCCAGGGTGTGCGGGCGCCGGTGCCTGCCGTCAGGCCGCGCGCTGGAAGCCCGGCTGGTCGCTGCCCAGGTAACGCGCGCCGATGTCCGCCGCCGCGGGCAAGGCCTTGCCCTGGCGCGTCGCCAGCCAGGCCTCGCAGGCGGCATGGCCACGCTGGTGCAGGCTGTAGAACAGTTCGAGCGCCACCGTGCGCTTGATCGAGGGCTCGATCTCCAGCGCCGTGCCGGCCTCGGGCAGGCTCACCACGTGCAGCCGGATGTCGGCCTTCGCCGTCGCCCGGTTGATGGCATCGATGGCCTGCAGCTCGGCGACCAGGCCCTGGATCGAGGCGATCTCGTTGATGCGGTTCAGGATGTTCTTGGCCGTGGTCGGGGTTTCCGCGCGCTCCAGCGGCGTGAGCTCCACCAGCAGGATGTCGGCCTTGGGCGAGGATCGGTACAGCGGCCACAGCGAGGGGTTGCCGGCGTAGCCACCGTCCCAGTACGACTGCCCGTCGATCACCACCGCCTGGAACACCAGCGGCGCGCAGGCCGAGGCCAGGATGGTCTGCAGGCTGTGCTCGCCAGGCCCGAACACACGGCACCGCCCGGTGTTCACGTTGACCGCGTTCACGAACAGCGCATTCGGCCCCGGCGCGTTGATCGCGTCCACGTCGACCACGCCTGCCAGCAGCATGCGCACCGGCTCCATGGCCATGGGGTTGGTCTGGTAGGGCGAAAGCAGCGGCATGGCGTCGTCCCACAGGCCCATGCCGGGCTTGCGCAGGGGCGTCATGAGCCAGGTCATGGGCGTGCCCACCGCGGCAATGGCGTGCCACAGCCGGCTCAGGCGTTCCCGGGCCGCGGGGCGCCCGCCGGCCGCGAGGCCGGACACCAGCGCCGCACCGTTCAAGGCCCCGGCACTCGTGCCGCTGACTTGGCCGATGTCGATGTCCTCCTCGTCGAGCAGGCGGTCCAGCACGCCCCAGGTGAAGGCGCCATGGGCGCCGCCGCCCTGCAGGGCGAGTTGCAAGGGCATGGTCCGGCGGACGGCGCGCAGCGAAGTGGTGTTCATGGGAAATGGCCTGGTGTGGTGGTGGCCCATGGTGCGGCCCGGCGCAGGTGCCCTGCCGTCGGCGCGCCGCCCGCATCGCGGTAGGCCCGCCATGCCAGAGTAGCCCGCGCGCAGCCCCGTGTCCCACACGGCGCGCCCGCACCGTCCGACGCCGGGCGCAGCCCGTGCTTCCTAGAGTCGTGCGAACGACGAAAGACGATGCCCATGCGCGAGAAGCCCGAATTCAAGGCCTACGAGCACCCCGCCGGCGGCTGGGGCTCGATCAAGGCCGTCGCCATCAACGTGGTGCGCGAAGGCGCGCCGCTCAGCACTGCGCAGGCGCTGCTGCGGCAGAACAAGCCCGACGGTTTTGCCTGCGTGAGCTGCGCCTGGGCCAAGCCGGCCGAGCCGCACACGGCCGAGTTCTGCGAGACCGGTGCCAAGGCCACGGCCTGGGAACTCACCGACAAGCGCGTACAGGAGGACTTCCTCGCGGCCCACCCGCTGGCCACGCTGCGCGGCTGGAGCGACCACGAGCTGGAAGGCATCGGACGGTTGACCACGCCGCTGCGCTACGACGCCGACAGCGACCGCTACGTGCCCGTAGGCTGGGACGAGGCCTTTGCCGCCATCGGCACCGAGTTGCGTGCGCTGCGCGAGGAGGACCCCAAGTCCGTCGTGTTCTATGCCTCGGGCCGCGCCTCGCTGGAGACCAGCTACCTGTACCAGCTGCTCGCGCGCCTGTACGGCAACAACAATCTGCCCGACAGCTCCAACATGTGCCACGAGAGCACCTCGGTCGCGCTGCCCAAGACCATCGGCGTGCCGGTGGGCACCGTGTCACTGGACGACTTCGCGCGCACCGACGCGATCTTCTTCTTCGGCCAGAACGTGGGCGTGAGCAGCCCGCGCATGCTGCACCAGCTGCAGGAGGCGCGCCAGCGCAACGTGCCCATCGTCACCTTCAACCCGCTGAAGGAAGCCGGCCTGGTGCACTTCGCCAACCCGCAGTCGCCACGCGACATGCTGACGCCGGCCGAGACAGCGATCACCACGCAGTACCTGCAGGTGAAGAATGGCGGCGACCTGGGCGCCATCACCGGCCTGTGCAAATGGCTGGTCGAGGCCGACGACGCCGCGCAGGCGGGTGGCGCGCCGCGCGTGCTCGATGCCGCCTTCATCGCCGAGCACACGCACGGCTTCGAGGCCTTCGCCGATTTCGTGCGCGCCGCGGCCTGGGCCGACATCGAGCGCGAGAGCGGCCTCACGCGCGCCGCGCTGGAGCAGGCCGCCGCCACCTATGCCCGCGCGTCGACCGCCATGGCCATCTACGGCATGGGGCTCACGCAGCACCGCAAGGGGGTGCAGAACGTGCAGATGGTCAGCAATTTGCTGCTGCTGCGCGGCAACATCGGCAAGCCGGGGGCCGGCATCTGCCCCGTGCGCGGGCACTCCAACGTGCAGGGCCAGCGCACCGTGGGCATCACCGAGAAGCCCGAGCTGGCGCCGCTGGACCAGCTGGCCGCGCTCTACGGCTTCGAGCCGCCGCGCGACAAGGGCCGCGACACCGTGGCCACCTGCGAAGGCGTGCTGGACGGCTCGGTGCGCGCCTTCGTCGGCCTGGGCGGCAACTTCCTGCGTGCCGCGCCCGACACCGACCGGCTGGAGGCCGCCTGGCCGCGCCTGCGGCTCACCGTGCACGTGACCACGCGGCTCAACCGCAGCCACATGCTGCCCGGCCAGGTGGCCTATGTGCTGCCCTGCCTGGGCCGCATCGAGATCGACCAGCAGGCCGGCGGCGCCCAGACCGTGTCGGTGGAGGACTCGACCGGCTTCTTCCATGCGTCCGACGGCGTGGCCACCCCGGCCGACCCCAATCTGCGCTCGGAGACCGCCATCGTGGCCGCCATCGCGCTGGCCAGCCTGCCGCCCAACCCGCGCGTGCCATGGGCCGCATGGATGGGCGACTACGCCCGCGTGCGCGACGCCATCGAGGCCACCTGGCCCGAGGTGTTCGCTGGCTTCAACCAGCGCTTTCGCACCCCGGGCGGCATGCCCAAGCCCAACGCTGCGCGCGAACGCCGCTGGAACACCGAGAGCGGCAAGGCCCAGTTCATCGTGCCCGACGGCCTGGTCGCCAACCCCGACACCCCCGAGCACGGCGCCGACGTGCTGCGCCTGATGACGCTGCGCAGCGACGACCAGTTCAACACCACCATCTACGCGCTGGACGACCGCTTCCGCGGCGTCTACGGCACGCGCAAGGTGCTGCTGCTCAACGCGGCCGACATCGCGCGCCTGGGCCTGGCCGAAGGCGCCCTGGTGCGCGCCGAGACCGCCGTGGACGACGGGCACCGCCGCGCGGTCGGCGGCCTGCGCGTCACACCCTACGACATCCCGCCCGGTTGCGCGGGTGGCTACTTCCCCGAGTGCAACCCGCTCGTGCCCCTGGCCCACCATGCCGAGGGCAGCCATGTGCCGGCCTCCAAGGCCATCCCGATCCGGCTGCACCTCGAAGCCTAGACCTTCACCCACAACCCCCACCCACGATGCCATCCGACCAGCCCCTGCCCCCCTTCGCCCCGCTCGTCTACGAGCCCCGTTTCGAGGAGCCCGAAGAAGACGAAGCCGAGACCACGCGCGAGATGAGCGAGACGCTCACCGAGATCGCCGAGACCGTACGCCGGGACGAGGGCCACGCCTTTCGTGGCGTGCATGCCAAGAGCCACGGCCTGCTGCGCGGCGAGCTCGAGGTGCTGGCCGGCCTGCCGCCCGTGCTGGCACAGGGCCTGTTCGCGCAGCCCGGCAGGCACCCGGCCGTGATGCGGCTGTCGACCACGCCCGGCGACCTGCTGGACGACGCCGTCTCCACCCCGCGCGGCCTGGCACTCAAGGTGCTGGACGTGCCCGGCGCGCGGCTGCAGGCCGACGACGGCGCGGCCACGCAGGACTTCCTGATGGTCAACGGCCCCGTGTTCAGCGTGCCCACGGCCAAGAAATTCCTGCGCAGCCTGAAGCTGCTGGCCTCCACCACCGACCGGTTGCCCGGCGCCAAGAAGATCCTCTCGGCCGCTCTGCGCGGGCTGGAGGCCATCATCGAGAAGGCCGGCGGCGAGAGCGGCACTGTGAAGGCCATGGGTGGCCACCCGGCCACCAACCCGCTGGGCGAGACCTACTACACCCAGGTGCCCCTGCTCTATGGGCCCTACATGGCCAAGCTGTCGCTGGCCCCGGTGGCGCCCGAGCTCACGGCGTTGACCGACGCCAAGGTCGACCTGGCCGACGCGCCCGATGCGCTGCGCGACGCCGTCGTCGTGCATTTCGCGCAGCACGGCGGCGTGTGGGAGTTGCGTGCCCAGCTGTGCACGGACCTGGAATCCATGCCCATCGAGGACGCCTCCGTCCAATGGCCCGAAGACCTGAGCCCCTTCGTGACCGTGGCCCGGCTCACCGTGCCGCCGCAGGCGGCCTGGTCCGCGCAGCGCGCCGCGGCCATCGACGACGGCATGTCGTTCAGCCCCTGGCACGGCCTGGCCGCGCACCGACCCATCGGCTCCATCATGCGGGTGCGCCAGCTGGTCTACGAGAACGCGGCGCGCTTTCGCAGCCAGCACAACGCCACGCAGGTACAGGAGCCGCGCGATGTCAGCCATCTCTGACACGACAAGGGGCTGAACGCCGCCCCGCAGGCGTCGCACGCGGCCCTCGTCGGAGCGGCGTGCGCGCCGTAGTCTGTGCCCATGACCAAACGCCTGGGCCTGGCCTCCAAGATCGTGCTGGCAGTCGTTGCGCTGGTGGTGCTCTTCGTGCTGCTGTTCGACTGGAACTGGCTGCGCGGCCCGATGAACCGCTATATCACCAACAAGACACAGCGCGAGTTCAACAGCTCGGACCTGCACGTGAAGCTCGGCTGGCACCCGGTGATCCGCCTGCGCGATGTGTACTTCGCCAATGCCGACTGGGCCCAGGGCGGGCCGATGGCGCGCATCGGCACGCTGGAATTTTCGATCTCGCTGCGCAAGCTGTTCGATGGCGAAGTGCTGGTGCCGCGCGTGGCGCTGGACAACGCCGAGCTCAACTTCGAGATCACCGAGGAAGACCGGCGCAACTGGGTGCTGGACGAGCCCTCGGAGACCAAGAAGGAAAGCAAGTTCAGCATCGCCAGCCTGTCGGTGACGCACGGCAAGCTCAGCTTCGTGGACCGCGGCATGCCCTTCAAGCTGGCCGTGGCCGTGGACACCTTCGACCCGGCCGCTGCCGCCAAGGCCGACGACGCCAAGGCCGAGCCCGTCAACCAGGCCTACACCACGCGCTACACCTTTGACGGCGCCTACCACGACGCCAGGTTCCGCGGCAACGCGCTGACCGGCGACGTGCTGAGCTTCCATAACTCGGGCGTGAAATTCCCGCTCAAGGGCGAGCTGGTGGCCGGTACCACGCGCGTGAATGTCGAAGGCACGGTGGCCGATGCGGCGAACATCAGCGGCATCGACGTGCGCCTGAAGATCGCCGGCCGCACGCTGGCCAACCTGTACCCCTTCCTGCTGCTGCCGCTGCCGGCCTCGCCGCCCTACCAGCTGGCCGGCCACCTCACGCTGGACGGCAACCGCTACGCCATGGACGAGATCCGCGGCCTGATCGGCAAGACCGACGTGGCCGGCGAGGCCGCCTACGTGGCGCGCGAGCCACGGCCGCTGCTCACCGCCAAGCTGCACAGCAAGCTGCTGAACCTGCCCGACCTGGGCCCGCTGATTGGCGTCACGACCAAGACCACGACCGACGCGCGGCCACCGACCCAGGCCCAGACCGCCACGCAGGCCCGGGCCCAAGCCACCGAGGGTGCAGCCAATGGCGAGCGCGTGCTGCCAGCCGGCACCATCCAGGCCGGCGAACGCCTGCTGCCCACGGGCAAGTTCGAAGGCGGGCGCTTCAAGGCCATCGACGCCGAGGCCGACCTGCGCGTGGACCGCATCGACGCTCCGGACTTCATCGCGCTCGAAAAGCTGCACGTGGGCCTGAACCTCACGGACGCCGTGCTCAAGCTCGACCCGTTCAACGTGAACCTGGCCGACGGCGAGATCGTCTCCACCCTGCTGCTCGATGCACGCGAGCCCACGCTCAAGGCCAAGGTCGACGTGGAAGCGCGCAAGCTCAAGCTGGCCGGCCTGGTGCCGCCCTCGCCGCGGCTGGCGCCCTCCACCGGCAGCATCGGCGCGCGGGCCCGGCTTGCCGGCACGGGCAACTCCATTGCCGACCTGGCCGGCAAGGCCGACGGCGAGATCCAGGCCGTGCTGTCGCAAGGGCAGCTGTCGAACCTGCTGGACGCCGCATCGGGCCTGAACGGCGGCAAGATCATCACGCTGCTGATGGGCGGCGACAAGCCCATCCCCGTGCGCTGCGGCGCGGCCGCCTTCGACGTGAAGAACGGCCAGGGCCAGTCGCGCGTGTTCGTGATCGACACCGAGGAGACGCGCATCGAGGCCGAAGGCGGCTTCGACCTGGACAAGGAGCGCATCGACCTGACCTTCGCGCCCAAGCCCAAGAACCTGGGCATCCTCTCGCTGCGCACGCCGGTGCACGTGTTCGGCACCTTCCGCGAGCCGGACTTCTCGCTGGACAAGAAGGGCCTGGCCCTGCGCGGCGGCGGTGCCGTGGCGCTGGCGCTGATCAACCCGCTGGCCGCGCTGATCCCGCTGATCGAAACCGGCCCGGGTGAAGAGACAGACTGCGCCAAGCTGCTCGCCTCGGCCAGGCCGGCTGCCGCCAATGCCGGCCAGCCCGTGCCCAAGGCCCAGCCCGCCGCCCCCCGCAAATCCCAGGGATGACAATGCAAGCCGTGACCCAGCCCGAACACACCCCCCGCTCCACCGCGTCGCGCGATCTGCGCCCCATCCGCCCCACGTTCAAGCAATGGTGGGCGTTGATCAAGCAGGCCGTCGTGGCCTGGTCCGACGACTACGCGCCCAGCATGGGCGCGGCGCTGTCGTACTACAGCGTGTTCTCGATGGCGCCGCTGCTGCTCATCGTGATCTCGGTGGCCGGCCTGGTGTTCGGTGAAGAGGCCGCGCGCGGCGAGCTGTTCGGCCAACTGGCCGGCCTCATGGGCGTGGAAGCGGCCAAGACCATGGAGACGTTGCTGGTCAGCGTCAACAAGCCGGCGCAGGGGATCATCTCCACGCTCATCGGCGTGGCCGTGCTGCTGATCGGCGCGACCACCGTCTTCGGCGAGCTGCAGAACTCGCTGGACCGCATCTGGCGCGCGCCGGCCCGCAATACGTCCAGCGGCCTGTGGAACTTGCTGCACACGCGGCTGCTGTCCTTCGGCATGGTGCTGGGGATCGCTTTCCTGCTGATGGTCTCGCTGGTCCTGGGCGCCGTGGTCTCGGCCCTGGGCAAGTGGTGGGGCGACGCCTTCATCGGCTGGGAGATCGTGGCCCAGCTCATCAACATCGTGCTGGGCTTTGCGCTGACCACCGGTGTCTTCGCGATGATCTACAAGATCATGCCGCGCGTGCACGTGCGCTGGTACGACGTGTGGATCGGCTCGGCCATCACGGCGCTGCTGTTCACGGTGGGCCGCTTTTTGATCGGGCTGTACATCGGCAAGAGCGGCGTGGCGTCCAGCTTCGGCGCGGCCGGCTCGCTGATCGTGATCTTCGTCTGGGTCTACTACTCGGCCCAGGTGTTCCTGATGGGCGCCGAGCTGACCTGGCACTACGCCAAGACCTATGGCTCCATGCGCAACCAGCCGGGCTCGGTGAACGAGCCCGCGCCGACCACGGTCAACGGCTGATCAGGCGGCCGGCGCCACCGCCGCGCCCGCGATGCCATGGCGCTGGAGCGCCTCGGCCACGAAACCGCTGGCCTTCATGTCTTCGACGAAGGCCGCCAGCGCGGCCTGGGCCTCGGCGCCGCGGCTGGCGGGCGTGCCCATGGCCTGCTGGATCACCATGAAGCGGCCCGGCAACAGGCGCAGGCCGCCCAGGCGGGCCGCGTCGGCTTCGAGCTGCTGCTTGACGCCGGCCGCCACCTCGGCGTTCTCGTCCACGAAGCTCTGCACCACGGCTGGCGAGCTGGGTGCGCGCAGGATGGTGGCGGCCTTCAGCTCGCGCGTGAGGTACAGGTCGTAGGCGCTGCCCTTGCCGACCATGACGGTGCGGCCGGCCTGGTCGACCTCGGCGTTGTCCTGGAGCGGCGAGCCGTCGCGCACCAGGTAGCAGCCTTCGATGAGCACATACGGCGCGGTGAAGCGGATGCCCTCGCCGCGCAGCGGGTCGATGGCGAAGAAGCCGATGTCGGCCTGCTCGGCCTTCACCGCGTCGACCGACTTGCCAGCCGTGTCGAACACCACGAGCTCGACCTCCACGCCCAGGCGCTGGGCGAACGCGCGCGCCAGGTCGATGGAGACGCCCTGCGGTTGGCCATCGGCGCCACGGCCGGCCAGGATGGGGTTGCCCAGGTTGATGGAGGCGCGCAAACGGCCGGTGGGCGTGAAGGCGCCGACGGTGGCGGCGGGCAAAGCGGTGCTCATGCGGGTGATCCTTGTGGAAAAAACCATGCAGACGGGGCTGCCGCGGTGCGGCGCGCAGCCCAACGCCACGAGTGTGCCTGCTGCGCCCTGGCCTCACACGCGCAGCAGCCCCCGAAAGCCCCGCGCCGCGTAGTACGACTGCGCGCCGTTGTGGTACGTGAAGACCTGGCCGTAGCGCCGGTCGCAGAACAGGGCGCCACCCAGCTGGCGAATGGCGGGGGGCGTGGCGACCCAGCTCGAGGTCTTGAGGTCGAACTCGCCGACTTGCTGCAGCGCGCGGTACTGCGCCTCGGTCAGCATCTCGATGCCGATCTCGGCCGCCAGGTCCACCGCGTTGTGCGCGGGCTTGGCCTCCTTGCGCGCGTCCAGCGCGGCGCGGTCGTAGCAGCTGCTGCGCCGGCCGGCCGGGCTCTCGGCGCTGCAGTCGCAGAACAGGACCGCCTCGCCGTCCTGGCCGATCACGTCGGGCTCGCCGCCCGTGTCTTCCATGGCCTGCAACGCGCGCAGCCTGGCGGGGTGCTGGTCCAGCCTGGCCTGGACCAGCGCCCACGCCATGCCGGGGTGCCGCTGCATGTGCCGTTCGAAGCGGCTCTTCACGGTGTGCAGCAGCGCTGCCTTGGCCTGTGCGTTCATGTCGCGGGTCTCCTTCACGGCAGATTTTCCCGAAAGATCACCTGGCTGCGCGTGCTTTCCACACCGGCCAGCGCGGGCCGGCCCTCGCGCACGTTGACGAAGATGCGCACCGCGTTGGCCAGCGTGGCCTGCGGGCTCTGCGTGATGACGGCGTCCATGCTGCCGTCGATCAGCAGTGCGCGCGTGTCGGGCGTGAGGCCGTGGCCGATCAGCACCACCTTCTGGTCGCGGCCGGCCTCCTTGAGCGCGCGCGCCACGCCGTCGGACGCGCCGCCGATGTTGTAGATGCCAGCGAGCAGCGGGTGCTGCTCCAGCAGCGAGGCGGTCTGCGCGAAGTTCTGCTCCGAGTCGTCATGGCCCTCGCGCAGGCCCACCACCTCCAGCTGGCCGAACATCTCCGACAGCACGTGCAGGAAGCCGGCCTCGCGTTCCTCGTGCGCGCGGTAACTGCGGCTGCCCGCGATCAGCGCGACCTTGGCCGCGCGCGGGCCGATGAAGCGGCCGATCAGGTAGCCCGCCGTGCGGCCCGCGGCGCGGTTGTCCAGGCCCAGGTAGGCCGTGCGCGGCGAGTTCGACAGGTCGGAGATCAGCGTGACCACGGGCACGCCGGCCGCCACCAGCTCATGCACGGCCTCGCGCACGGCCGGGTGCTCCAGCGCCATCAGCGCGATGCCGTCGGCGCGCTGGCCGTGGCGGCGCAGCGCGGCGGCCAGCGCCTGCGGGTCGAAGCTCTCGATGAACTCGGTCTTGCAGCGCACGTTCCAGGGCGTCCAGTGCTCCTGCGAGTAGCCGACCATGTCGCCCAGCATGCGGATGAAGCGGTTGTGCCCGGCCGGCAGCAGGAAGCTCAGGCGCATGGGCTTGGGCGCGGCGCGCGACGCCAGTGCCGGTGCAGCAGGCAGCTCGGCATAGCCCAGTTCTGCCGCGGCCTGCAGCACGCGCTGCTGCGTGCCGGCGCGCACGCCGGCACGCTGGTTCAGCACGCGGTCGACGGTGGCCGTGGACACGCCGGCCAGCCGCGCGATGTCCGGGATGCGGGGCGACTTGCTGGATTCCATCAAATTACATCAATCAACCGGCTGGCCTGGTGAGGTCTCTGCGGATACTATCACCCGCAATCGATGCCTCAAAGCATCAAATTCCATCAACCATCAGAGTCGCCACCAGCGGCCAACCCGGAGACAAGGTGGGCTACGAATTCGACTTCGCCGCGGTGCTGGCCGCCTGGCCGCAGTTCCTGGCGGGGGCCTGGCTGACGGTGCAGCTGTCGTTCCCTGCGACGCTGATCGGCTTCGTGCTGGGCACGCTCCTGGCCATCGGCAGGCGCAGCCAGCACACGTGGCTGCGCAAGGCCTGCGGCATGTATGTCGAGGTGATCCGCAACACGCCGCTGCTCGTGCAGGTGTTCCTGGTGTTCTTCGGCCTGGCCAGCCTGGGCTGGAAGGTTTCGGCCTTCGCGGCGGCGCTGGCCTCGCTGGTGATCAACGTGGGTGCCTACTCGTGCGAGATCATGCGCGCCGGCATGGACGCCATCCACAAGGGCCAGATCGAGGCGGCCGAGTGCCTGGGCCTCACGCGCCGGCAGGTGTACTGGCACGTGATCCTGCGGCCGGCGATGGAGAAGGTCTATCCCGCGCTCACGAGCCAGTTCGTGCTGCTGATGCTGGCCACGTCCATCACCTCGCAGATCTCGGTGGAGGAGCTCACGGCCGCCGCGGCGCGCGTGCAGTCCGAGACCTTCCGGCCGTTCGAGGCCTACATCGTGGTGGCCGTGGCCTACCTCGCGCTGTCATTGCTGATGCGCGTGGGCTTGTGGCTGTTCGGGCAGGCCGTCTTCACGCGCAAGCGCAAGCTGGGGGACGCGCGATGACCGGGGGCGGCCTGAGCCTCTTGCATGTGCAGTACCTGGCCTTCGGCGCGCTGTGGACGGTGTGCCTGTCGCTCATCGCCTTCGTGGGCGGTGGCCTGGCGGGCGGCGTGATCGCGCTGTGCCGCATCAGCCCGAACCGCTTCGTGCGCTGGGCGGCCATCGCGTGGATCCAGGTCATCCAGGGCACGCCCTTGCTGGTCGTGCTGTTCGTCTGCTACTTCGGGCTGTCGATCGCGGGGCTGGAATTGCCGGCGCTGGTGGCAGCCGGCATCGCGATGGTGGTGTACGTCAGCGCCTACCTGGGCGAGATCTGGCGCGGCTGCATCGAGGCCGTGCCGCGCACGCAGTGGGAGGCGGCCGAATGCCTTGCGATGTCGCGCACGCAACGCATGCGGCTCGTGATCCTGCCGCAGGCCGTGCGCATCGCCACGCCACCCACCGTGGGCTTCATGGTGCAGATCGTCAAGAACACCTCGCTCGCGTCCATCGTCGGCTTCGTGGAGCTGGTGCGCACGGGGCAGATGATCAACAACTCCATCTTCCAGCCGTTCCAGGTCTACCTGCTGATCGCGGCTTTCTACTTCGCGCTGTGCTATCCGCTGTCGGTCTGGAGCCGCAAGCTGGAGCAGCGCCTGCACCTGGGAAAGACATGAACCCCGTCGTCGAACTCAAGGACGTGCACAAGCGCTTCGGGACCAACCAGGTCCTCAAGGGCGTGTCCTTCGCCATTCCCCGTGGCCAGGTCGTGGCCATCATCGGCAAGAGCGGCTCGGGCAAGAGCACGGCGCTGCGCTGCATCGACCGGCTGGAGGTGATCGACGGCGGCACCATCCAGGTCTGCGGCCACGCGGTGCACGACCCGGCCCTGGACATCCGCGCGCTGCGCAAGGACGTGGGCATCGTGTTCCAGAGCTACAACCTGTTCCCGCACTTGACGGTGGAGCAGAACGTGACGCTGGCGCCCAAGGCCGTCAAGGGCATGAACGCTGGCGATGCACGCGCCATTGCCGAGCGCGTGCTGCGCCAGGTGGGCCTGCTCGACAAGGCCCAGGCCTACCCCGAACAACTCTCCGGCGGCCAGCAGCAGCGCGTGGCCATTGCGCGCTCGCTGGCCATGGAGCCGCAGGTGATGCTGTTCGACGAGGTGACCTCGGCCCTGGACCCACAGCTCACGGGCGAGGTCCTGCGCGTGATCGAGGCGCTGCCGAGGGCGGCATGACCATGGTGCTGGTCACGCACGAGATGGAGTTCGCCGCGCGCGTGGCCGACACCGTGATCTACATGCACGAGGGCCGTGTCTGGGAGACCGGCCCCGGCGAGATGCTGAAGAACCCGCAGACGGCCGAGCTGCGCGAATTTTTGTCCCACGGCCTTTGATTTTTCCTAGGAGACGACCCATGAACCTGTCCCGCTTCCTGCTGGCCGCTGCCATCGGCACGCTGGCCCTCCCGGCCCTGGCCGACCTCGCCGAGATCAAGGCAGCCGGCAAGCTGCGCGTCGGCATCGACTTCGGCGCGCCGTTCTACGGTTTCGTCGACGACAAGATGCAGCCCACGGGCTCCGACGTGGAGGCGGCGCGACTGCTCGCCAAGGACCTGGGCATTCCGCTGGAGATCGTCAACACCACGAACTCGGCGCGCATTCCCAACCTGCTGTCGAACAAGGTCGACCTGATCATCTCGTCGCTCTCGATCACGCCCGAACGGCAAAAGGCTGTGGATTTCTCCATCCCCTACGGCGCGATCCAGGCAGCAGTGGGCGCGCCCAAGTCGCTCAAGATCACGGGCATCGACGACCTGGCCGGCAAGACGGTGGCTGTCACGCGCGGCGGCCCGCAGGACAAGCTGGTCAGCGAGCGCGCGCCGCAGGCCAAGGTGGTGCGCTTCGACGACGAGGCTGCGTCCATCACGGCCGGCGCCACGGGCCAGGCCGACATCGTGGCCATCACGCCGCCCATCATCGCGGCCATTGCCAAGCGCAACCCGGC
Organism: Pseudorhodoferax sp. Leaf267; assembly: GCF_001422405.1. GTDB lineage: Bacteria > Pseudomonadota > Gammaproteobacteria > Burkholderiales > Burkholderiaceae_C > Pseudorhodoferax. The sequence continues at coordinate 272,767 of NZ_LMMV01000012.1, read as the reverse complement.
GCGCGAGTTCGAAGTCAAGTTCATCCTGCAGTCCTACCAGCTCGGCATGGCCATGCGCAAGAACCAGCCCGAGCTCATGAACGCGGTGAACGGCTGGATCAAGACCAACCTGGCCAACGGCAAGCTCAACGACATCCACGTGAAGTTCGCGGGCGTGCCCATCCCCGACGAGATCGTCGCCGGCGCGAAGTGAGGAGCAGAGCATGAGCCGCCATTTCGGAGCCATCCGCCAGCTGGGCTACGTGGTCCACGACATCGAGGAAGCCATGGACTACTGGAGCCGCACGCTGGGCGTGGGGCCTTGGTTCTACAACCCCAAGGTGCCCATCGTGAATTATCAGTACCGCGGCGAATCGCATGCGCCGCACAACTCGGTGGCGCTGGCCAACTCGGGCTATGTGCAGGTGGAGCTGATCCAGACGCGCAACGACGTGCCTTCGATGTACCGCGACTTCCTGCAGGCCGGCCGCACGGGGCTGCAGCACGTGGCCTACTGGACCAGCGACTACGACGCCGACCTGGCGCGGCTCACGGCCGAGGGCTTCAAGTCTGTCATGAGCGGCGAGGTGGGCGAGCGCGGGCGCTTCGTCTACTTCGACACCGAGTACCACCCGGGCACGGTGATCGAGCTGTCGGAGGTGGCGGGGCCGAAAGGGAAGATGTTCGACCTGATCCGTGAGGCCTCCGAGGGCTGGGACGGCAAGACCGATCCCGTGCGCCCATTCCCCGATCTGAGCAAGCTCTGATGACCGATCGCATCCACGCCAGCTACCTGATCGAGACGCCGCTGGCCCCGGCTGCCGTGGCCGAGGTCATGGCCGGCGAGCAATCCTGCGGCACCTTCAAGCGCGTGGAAGGCGAGACCGACGACCTGCGTGCGCGGGCACGCGCCACGGTGGAGGGCATCGAGGAACTGGACAGCGTCGGCGCGCCCAGCCTGCCGAACGCGCTGCTGGAGCGCCAGCGCAACCCCGGCCCGTGGCGACGGGCGCGCGTGCGGCTGTCATTCCCCGTCGCCAACATCGGCGCCAACCTGCCCACGCTGGCCGCTACCGTGGCCGGCAACCTGTACGACCTGGGTGAGAGCACCGGCATGCGGCTGGAGACGATGCGCGTGCCCGCCGCCTACCGCCAGCGCTTCGAGCTGCCGCGCGTGGGCATCGCCGGCACGCGCGCATCGACCGGCGTGGCGCAGGGCGCCCTGGTCGGCACCATCATCAAGCCCAACGTGGGCTTCTCGGCCGCGCAGACGGCCGAGCTTGTGGGCCGTTTGTGCGCTGCCGGCGTGGACTTCATCAAGGACGACGAGGTCAGCGCCGATCCCGACCACGCGCCGCTGGCCGACCGTGTGCCCGCCGTCATGGCCGTCGTGCGCGAACACCAGCAGCGCACGGGCAAGCTGGTCATGGTGGCCTTCAACATCACGGACGAGGTGGACGCCATGCGCCGCCACGCCGACCTGGTGCAACGCGAAGGCGGCAGCTGCGTGATGGCCAGCCTGAACTGGTGTGGCTTCTCCGCCATCCAGGCCCTGCGGCGGCACACGCCGCTGGCGCTGCACGGCCACCGCAACGGCTTCGGCGCGCTGTCGCGGCATCCGCTGCTGGGCATCTCGTACCAGGCCTACCAAGTGCTGTGGCGCCTGGCCGGCGTGGACCACATGCATGTGCACGGGCTCGCGGGCAAGTTCGCGCAGGCGGATGCGGAAGTGATCGCGTCCGCGCACGACTGCTACACGCCGCTGACCGAGGGCATCGACGACACCGTGATGCCCGCCTTCTCCTCGGGCCAATGGGCCGGCACCGTGGCGCCGACCTGGGCGGCCCTGGGCCGCGACGACCTGCTGTTCATGTCCGGCGGCGGCATCCTCGCGCACCCCGGCGGTGCGGCCGCGGGCGTGGCCAGCATCCGCCAGGCCTGGGCCGCGGCGCGTGCCGGCGTGCCCGTGCACGAGGCCGCACGCCAGGCCCCCGAACTGGCGCAGGCGTTGGACTTCTTCGGCCAGCCGTGAGCACCGCCGGGCCGCCCCAAGATGCTCAGCACCGCAGCGCGCAGCGCGAAGGCACCTCGGTGAACCACCGCCCCGCGCTGCTCTGGTACGGCGACGACTTCACGGGCGCCACCGACACGCTGGGCACGGCCGCGCGCGCCGGCCTGCGCGCCCTGCTGTTCCTGCGCCAGCCTACGGATGCGCAACTGGCGGCAGCCGGCCCGCTGGACGCCGTGGGCCTGGCCGGCGCCGCGCGCTCGATGGCACCCGAGGCGATGCGCGCAGAGCTGGCGCCCGTCGTGCCGCTCTTGCGCCGACTCGGCGCGCGCGTGCTGCACTACAAGCTGTGCTCCACCTTCGACAGCGCCCCGCAGGTCGGCAGCATCGGCGTGGCGCTGCAAACCTTGCGCGCCGCGCTGCCGGGCGCGCGCACGGCCATCGTCGGCGGCCAGCCCGACCTGGGCCGCTACTGCGTGTTCGGACACCTGTTCGCGCGTGCTGGCAGTGCCGGCGAGGTGCACCGCATCGACCGCCACCCCACCATGGCACGCCACCCGGTCACGCCCATGGGCGAGGCCGACCTGCGCCGGCACCTGGCGCTGCAGGGGCTGGACGAACTCGCGCTGTTGCCGTTCACCACGCTACGCGGTTCGCAGGAAGCCGTGCACGAGCTGTTCGACACCGCGCCCGATGGCGTGCTGTTCGACGTGCTGGACAACAGCGACCTGGAACGCATCGGCGCCCTGCTCTGGCGCGAGGCCGAGCGCGTGCCGCTGCTGGTGGCCGGCGCCAGCGGCGTGGTGCAGGCCCTGGCGCCCAGCATCGCGCCCGGCCGTGCCGGCCAGGCACACCCTGCCATGGCACCCGCGCGCGGCCCCGTGCTGGTGCTGGCCGGCAGCCTGTCGCCCGTCACGGCCGAGCAGGTGCAGGCCGCGACCTCCTACGAAAAACTCTGGCTGGACCCGCAGGCCCTGGTCGCCCAGCCCCAGGCCCGCAGCGAGGCGGCCCAGCGCATCACCGCTCTGTTGCGCGCCGGCCGCCATGTGCTGGCCTGCACCGTCGCGCCCGGCCAGGCCGGCCCGCACGCCATCGACGCACGCGCCCTCGCCATGGCCGGTGGCGCCCTGCTGGCCGAGGTCTTGACGACCATGCCGCTGGCCCGCGTGGGCGTGGCCGGTGGCGACACCTCCAGCCACGCCGTGCAGGCGCTCGACGCCTGGGGTTTGTCGTACATGGCCGCCGTCGCGCCCGGCGTGGCACTGTGCCGCGTGCACAGCGACCACCCCGCGCTCGACGGCATGGAGATCGCGCTCAAGGGCGGGCAGATGGGCACGCCCGATCTGTTCGAGCGCCTGGCGGCGTGAGGGGGCTCAAGGCCCTACCAGCAAGCGCATCAGGACTGCCACCAGCACCACGAAGGCCGCCGCGCACCAGGGAAGCGGCGGCTTGTCCTGCGGCGCACCGGCCTGCCGCGCCGCCTGCCGGTGCGCCATCCACGCCGCCAGGCCGATCACCGTGAACAGCGCGGCGCGCTCCTTCAGCGGGTGCACACACCGGTCCAGCAGCTCTCGCGCCTGGGCTGCTGTGGCGATCGGCAGCCCCAACTCGCGGCTGATGCGCACGAGCTGCTCGATCTGCGCCACGGTGCCGATCCTGGCCGTACGCGACTGGCTCCAGCACGGCGGTCTGGGTCGCGTGCTGCGGCAATCCGCCGGGCCCCTGCGCGCGCCGTGGTGCTGCGCCCGAGTGTTCTAATAAATCCACTTCTTCGTTCGCAAGGATGCAGGCGCGGCGCCTGGAGCATGCGGCGCATCGTGGTGAGGACCTCATGGAAGCAAGACGTTCAGACTTTGCAGCGGCGACGACCGCGCCTGCAGTGCAGCGCACCCCTGCTCGGCTGCGCACGCCGGTGCTGCGATCGGCTGCCCACACACCCGCGGTGGCCCGCGTCGCGCGATGAAGATCTCCGCACGCCGCCACATCGAGCACCATCGCACGGCGCGCATCGGCTGGCTGCGCGCGGCGGTGCTCGGCGCCAACGACGGCATTGTCTCCACGGCCAGCCTGATCGTCGGCGTGGCAGCCTCCAGTGCCAGCCAGGCGAGCGTGCTCACGGCGGGCGTGGCGGGCCTGGTGGCAGGTGCCATGTCGATGGCGGCGGGCGAATATGTATCGGTGCGCTCGCAGGCCGACACGGAACAAGCCGACCTGGCGCGCGAGGGCCGCGAGCTGGCCGCCGATCCTGCCGCCGAGCAGCGCGAGCTCACCGCCATCTACGTCGGGCGCGGCCTGTCGTACGCGTTGGCGGCCCAGGTGGCCCAAGAGCTGACCGCGCACGATGCCCTGGGCGCGCACGCGCGCGACGAACTGGGCATCACCGATGCGCTGGGCGCGCGCCCGCTGCAGGCGGCGCTGGCCTCGGCGCTGAGCTTCACCGCGGGTGCGGCGCTGCCCCTGGCTGTGGCTTGGCTGGCCGCCGGCCCGCAGCTGGTGGCCTGGGTGTCGGCTGCGTCGATCGGCTTTCTCGCGCTGCTGGGCATGCTGGCGGCGCGGGCCGGTGGCGCGCCGCTGTTGCCGGCCACCGTCCGGGTGGCGCTCTGGGGTGCGCTGGCCCTGGGCGTCACGGCGGGCGCCGGGGCGCTGTTCGGCAGCGTGGCCTGATCGGCGCCATCCTGCGGCGGCAGCATCGACAGCGGCAGCACCTGCTACGAACCAGCAAGCTTGCAGACCACGAGAACACGATGGATTCAGACAACCAAAGCGCAGCGCATCCGGGCTTGTCCCTTCAAGACAGGGAAGAACAGCTGCGGCTGGCGATCGAGGCTGCCGAAATCGGGCTGTGGGACGTGGATGTGCTGACGGGCACCCTGTACTGGCCAGCGCGCGTCAAGGCCATGTTCGGAATGTCTCCGGATGCCCACGCCACGCTGCAGGACTTCGTCAACGGCCTGCACCCCGACGACCGGGTCGCTGTGACCCAGGCATTCTCCGATGCGCAGAACCCCGCGCTGCGCACCGTCTACGACGTCGAATACCGCACCATCGGCAAGGAGGACGGCGTGCTGCGCTGGGTGGCTGCCAGGGGTCGAGGGCTGTTCAACGAGGAGGGCGTGTGCACACGTGCCATCGGCACGGCCACCGACATCACGGCGCGCAAGTTGGCCAACGCCATGGAAGTCAGCAACCAGGTCCGCCTGCACCTGCTCGACAGCATCGAACGCGCGACCCGTCCGCTGACGGAAGCGGTTGAGGTCATGCAGGTCACCGCCCGGCTGCTCGGAGAGCATCTGGGCGCGACGCGCTGCGCATACGCAGATGTCGATCCTGACAACGACCGGTTCACCATCCGGAGCGACTGGTCGCAGGCCGGGGTGCCGTCCAGCGCGGGGGTCTACTCGCTCGAATTGTTTGGCTCTCAGGCGACCTCCCATCTTCGCAATGGCCACCACCTGGTCGTGAACGATGTGGACCGTGAACTCGGTGACGACGACGGCGGCCGCATGTTCAATGCCATCGGCATCAAAGCGATCGTCTGCGCCGGGCTGGTCAAAGCGGGACGGCTTGTGGCCATGATGGCTGTCCACGACCGCGCGCCCCGGCAGTGGCGCCAGGAGGAGCTGCGGATCATCACGGAGGTGGTGGACCGGTGCTGGGCCCACATCGAGCGCGTTCGCGATGCAAGCGCCCTGCGGGAACAGGACCGACGCAAGGACGAGTTCCTGGCCACGCTTGCGCACGAGTTGCGCAACCCGCTGGCACCGATGCTGTACTCGCTGTCCTTGCTGAAGCAGGCACCGGACATCAGGCAGGCCGTTCGCGCCCATGAGGTGATCGAGCGCCAGGCAAGGCATCTGTCGCGGCTGATCGACGACCTGCTCGACGTCTCACGCATCAACCGCGGCATCGTCGAGTTGAAACGCGAAGTCGTCGACGTGAGGCCGCTGTTGGCGCAGGCCCTCGAGGCGGCGACACCCGCTCTCGAACGCGCGAGGCACCATGTCGTTGTCCGGTTGCCGCAGACGCCGGTCCCGGTGGATGTGGACCCGGCCCGCATCGTCCAGGTCGTGACCAATCTGCTGAACAACGCAGCCAAATACACAGCCGACGGTGGGGAGGTGGCGCTGTCCGCGTGGATCCACGAAGGCCACGCCATCGTGGAAGTGTCCGACAACGGGTTCGGCGTCCCACCTGAAGATCACAAGCGTGTCTTCCAGCTGTTCACGCAGTTGGCCCACACCGGCACCAAGGCCCACGGCGGCTTGGGCATCGGCCTTTCGCTGGTGAAGAACCTGGTGGAGATGCATGGGGGCAGTGTGGAGTTGCGCAGTGAGGGCCTGAACGCGGGCAGCACGGTCACGTTCACGCTGCCCTTGGTGGCGGCCCCCCTCACGATCGACATGCCCGAACCGCCGAGCGCCGCCGTCCAGCCCGGTCGGGTGCTGGTCGTGGAGGACAACCCGGATGGCCTGGCCACGCTGGTGCAGCTGATCGAGGCGGAAGGTCACGATGTGCGCGGCGCAGCAGACGGCCCGCAGGCACTGCAGATTGCGGCCGAGTGGACGCCGACGGTCGTCCTGCTGGACCTGGGGCTGCCGGGCATGGATGGCCTGGAAGTGGCCAGGCGGCTGCGCGCCGATGTGGGTCTGCGCGATGCATCCATCGCTGCGTTGACGGGATGGGGAACGCAACGCGATCGGGAGCAGACGGCAGCGGCAGGATTCGATGCGCATCTGGCCAAGCCCATCGATCCGGATCACCTGCTTGACCTGATCAACCAGTGGATCGGCGTGCATGCGGGGTTGCGCAAGCAGCTGGACTGACTGCACGGCTCAGCCGCGCTGGCCGACGCACAGCACAGCCCCAGCTCCGGGGTCAGGCCGCCGCCAGCCGGTGGCCACGCGGCCGGCCGTTGGCATCGGCTAGTACCAGTCCGCCGGATAGAGCTGCCCGGCGTTCACGTCGACGTACCTGTACAGCGGCACGCCCGTCCATTCGGTCAAGTTGAAAACCGCCGCGGAGTTGGCCAGCTTTCTCACCTCCACCGTGGCCACCGACAAAGGTGTCAGCGGCTTGCAGACCGTCGGCGCGACCGAGGGACGCACGAAATAGACCGCGCTTTCCGTCGTCGTCGACGGGTTGGTGACACGCGTTGCCGTGACGGGGCGCCCTTCCCCATTGCCTTGCACCAGGAGGGCGGTTTCGACACCGATGCCGATGCCGCGCGCCGTCTTGTTGCCGCTCAACGACGCAGGGAGCACTCCGCCGCTGCATCCAAAGACGCTGCCCGACATGCTGACCGGCGCAACGATCCGCGCGATGAAGGTCACCAGGCGGCCCATGCGGTCTCGGCTGTCGAAGTGGGAATCGAAGATAAGGCTTTCCAGCGCAGGTAGAGCGATGAAGCCACCGCTCAGGCTCAAGGGCGAGGGGTCGAATATGATGTCCCTGTAGAACGGGTCGCGCATCGCCAATTCGGAAGTGGCCGAGTTGTAAAGCGCCGAATAGTCGAACTGCCCGAGTACTGCCAGGCCCGCGCTCGTGCCTCCGATCGGGACGTTCCTTTGCATCAGGCCCTTGAGCGTCTGCTCCAGCGCCGTCCCCTTCCAGAACCGGATGTACTGGCCCTGGTCGCCACCGGCGATGAAGACCACGTTGGCCTTGGCGACGATGGCGTTCACGGCCGCGCTGTTGGCCGCCTTCACGCTGGGAATCACGAGCGTTTCGACCGACGACAGGCCCATAGAGGCGCCGCCCACCCACTGGTCGGCGACCGTACCGGACGTCGAGAGGGCTTCATCGCTGTAGAAGATGTAGGGGTTGTAGGCGTCGGTTCCGCTGGCGCGGATCACGACGAAGCGCCCGCCGCTGCCACGTGTGATGCCTGCGCGCTGGATCAGCCACCGAAAGGCAGGATCCACATCGGGGCCTCCGCCCATCAGCACGAACGAGGGCGTCGGGCGGGACGCAGGCGCATGGACCGCAGCGTTGGCATTGCCCTGCGCGTAGTAGGAGTACAGCGGGATCGGCTTGGCGACTTCGAAGGTGGCTTGCGCAAGCACCGGGGGTGCGGCGATCCACGATGCCAGGGCGATGGCTGCCGGGCCGGCGACGCGGTGGCAAAGACGCGCGAGAGAGTGACGCAAGGCGTTGGGCGACATGAGTGGGCCTCGAAGGACTGCAGTGGGGTGAGGGGTTGCGGCCGCTGGACGCGCGCGTCAGCCGCGTTGCGCCTGCGATGGGCGCCGCCTGGCAACGGCCCGCAGCGACAGCAGCCCGCTCAGCACCAATGCGAGGACCTGCGGCTCGGGCACCGTCGACACGCCGAACGTCAGCGTCCCGAAGTCCCACATGCCCTCCGGTTCGTCGAATGCCCGGTCTTTGAAGGCGTCGTGGAACTCCAGGCGCAGCAACCCGTCGTCGCCCAATGGGAATTGCTGGAGGATCAGGCGCAGGTCCTGGAACCCGGCGTAGTGGCTGGTGCCTTCGAAGTCGTCGCCGCCCCCTGGCGTGAAGGTGACGCCATTGCCCAGCGAATCGCTGAAGGTCAATTGCATCTCCGACAGATAGCTCGGGCCGTAGCTGGTGAGCTGGATGTCCCACTTCAGGCTCTCGATGCTCGCGCCCGGGCCCAACGACAGTGCCTTGACGATGTTGCTGACGGCCCCTCGCTCGTCCATGTCCGCCACGCCGGAAACTTCCACGGTCACATACGCTGGACTGGCTTGTGCGGTGCCGACCAACACGGCTGCGCACAGGGCGGCCGCTGCCGAGAAGCGTTTCACATGGGCTGATGCTGTCATGGGTGATCGCTGCTGACGGTGGAAAGAATGGAGGCCGAAACGTCAGCGTCACGGGGATCGGTGGCTGGCCGCGTGCGATGCGCCGAGATGCAGTGTGCGGCCTTCCATGCGTTGCCGCAACAGCGCGAACGGATTGGCCTGGGTCGTGGGAGCTGCATGCCGCGCCGTGTGTTGAGCTGACGCCCCCCCGTGAATACCGCATGGGCGGGATGCACAGGCCAGGCTTCGGCCGGTGGGAATCACCTCACCGCGCGGTCAGCCGCGCACGACAAACCCGCCCGGCCCCACACATTCGGACTCCGCGTCAAAATGCTCCCGCGTTGCCATGGAGCCGGGCCATCCGGCGCCGCGCAACCCGTCGATTCCATGACTGCCCATTGAACCCTTTCACACACTCTCAAGAAAGCCGCATGTCGATCCAATCCATCCTGAAGTCTTCCGTCGCCGCGCTGGCGCTCGCCACCGGCGGTTCGCTGTTCGCCCAGGGCACGCCCATCAACACGGCGGCGTTCGACGCGCTGGTGGCGCAGGGCCCCGTCGCCGACGCGGCGACCGTCGCGGCCAGCACCTGGGCCAGCAAGATCAAGCAGGCCGGCACGCTGCGCCTGGGCGGCACCCAGACCTCCAATCTCTTCTCGCTGCTCAACGAGAAGGACGGCAAGATCCGCGGCTTCGACGCAGGCCTGGCCCAGCTGCTCACGCGCTACATCCTGGGCGACGGCTCCAAGTTCCAGTTCACGCAGGTGAACTCGTCAACGCGCGAACAGGTGCTGATCAACGACCAGGTGGACATGGTGTTCGCCACCTACTCCATCACCCCGGCGCGGGCCGAGAAGATTTCGTTCGCCGGCCCCTACTACACCTCGCAGGCCGGGGTGCTGGTCAAGTCGAGCAACAAGACCATCCAGTCGCACAACGATCTGGCCGGCAAGCGCACCGCCACGCAGGCCGGCTCCACGGGGCCCGCGATCCTGGCGCAGTTCGCGCCCAAGGCGACCGTGCAGGAGTTCCAGACCCACCAGGAAGCCCTGGACGCCCTGCGCCAAGGCCGCGTGGAGGCCTACGTGACCGACTACACGCTGCTGCTGAACGCCCTGAGCCAGGGCACGGGCGATGCCCAGCTGGCCGGCGCGCCGTTCGGCCCGCAGGACCCGTACGGCATCGGCCTGCCCAAGGGCTCGGATGGCGTGGCTTTCGTCAATGCGTTCCTGAAGAAGGTCCAGGCCGACGGCACCTGGGCCAAGCTGTGGACGGTGTCCATCGGCCAGCGCACCGGTAGCACGGCCGTGCCCACCCCGCCCGCCCTGCCCTGATCCATGGGCGGTGTCGCAAGGCTGCTGGCCGAGTACGGGCCTGCCTTCGGGCAGGCCCTTTTGCTGACGTGGAAGCTCACGGCCGTGTCGTTCGTGGCCGGCTTCGTGCTGGGCATGGTGGTGACGGTGCTGCGGCTTCTGCCGCTGGCGCCGCTGCGCTTCGTGCTCACCGTCTACGTCGAGATCTTCCGCAACATTCCCAGCGTGGCGCTGCTGATCTTCATCGTGTTCGCGCTGCCCGATCTCAACGTGCTGATCGACTACGAGCCGGCTGTGGTGCTGACCTTGACGCTGGTGTGTTCGGCATTCACGGCGGACTACCTGCGCACGGGCATCAACACCGTGGCCGGTGGCCAGGCCGAGGCCGCGCTGAGCCTGGGCATGCGGCCGATGCGCGTCGTCACGGCGGTGGTGCTGCCGCAGGCGCTGCGCTCGGTGGTGCAGCCGATGACCTCGCTGCTGATCGCGCTGATGCTGTCGACCTCGCTGGCGTCGCAGGTGCCGTTCCCGGGCCGCGAGCTCACCACGCTGGTGTCCAAGATCGCCACCGACTCGGCCGCCGGCATGGCCGCGTTCGCGGTGGCCGCCGCGCTGTACGTGGCGACCGGCCTGCTCATCGCCTGGGCCGGCGCCACGCTGGACAGGAAGGTGCGGATTCTGCGATGAGCCGCGCGCTCGAAGACATTCTGTTCGCCGCGCCCAGCGCGCAGGCCCGCCAGCGCACGCGCGTGGTGAGCGCGGTCGCCGCGGCCATGCTGCTGCTGATGGCGGCGGCGGTGGTGCTGCGCTTCCATTCCGCGGGGCAGCTCGAAGGGCGCCTCTGGGGGTTCTTCACGCAGCCGACCACCTGGGCCTTCCTGGGCAAGGGCCTGCTCGGCACGCTGGCCTCGGCGGCGATGGCGGCCGTCATCGCGCTGACGCTCGGGCTGGTGCTGCTGCTGGGGCGTATGGCCAAGCCGCGGCTGGTGCGCTGGCCGAGCATCGCGGTGATCGAGTTCCTGCGCGGCACGCCGACGCTGCTGCTCATCTACGTGTGCTTCCTGGTGCTGCCCTCGGCCGGCGTCAAGCTCAGCACCTACTGGATGCTGACCCTGCCCGTGGGCCTGAGCACCGCCGCTGTGGTGGCCGAGGTCTACCGCGCCGGCGTGCTCGCCGTGCCACGCGGCCAGACCGATGCGGCGCGCAGCCTGGGGCTGACCGAGGCCCAGGTGTTCTTCCAGATCGTGTTTCCCCAGGCGCTGCGCTACATCGTGCCGGCGCTGGTCGCGCAGCTGGTCATCGTGGTCAAGGACACGACCTTCGGCTATGTCGTCACCTACGGCGAGCTGATGCAGAACGCCAAGGTGCTCATCGCCAACTACAACGCGCTGGTGCCCGTGTACCTGGTGGTCGCGGCGCTCTACTGCCTGGTGAACTACGCGATATCCCGGGCCAGCAAACGGCTTGGCCGGCCGATGCACTGAGCCTGCGGCCTTGCTGGCCGCCCCGCTCCATGGCATAAGCTGCGCTGCGATTTTCTACAACCGAGGTAATCCATCATGTGCGATCTGAATGACCAGGCAGAGCTCAACAAGTACACCCGGCGCGACTTCGGCGCGTGGGCCGCGTCGGCCGGCCTGCTGGCCGCGCTGCCGCGCGTGGCCAACGCCGTGGCCGTGGCCGAGCGCGAGGTGACGATCGCCACGCCGGACGGCAGCTGCGACGCCTACTTCGTCGCCCCCACCGCGGGCCCCGCGCCCGGCGTGCTGGTGTGGCCCGACGTGTTCGGCCTGCGCCCGGCCTTCCGGCAGATGGGCAAGCGGCTGGCCGAATCGGGCTACAGCGTGCTCGTGGTCAACCCGTTCTACCGGCAGAAGAAGGCGCCCACCGCGCCGCAGGGCGGCCAGACGCCGATCGCCGAGGTGATGCCGCTGATGCAGGCGCTGACGCCAGCCATGCACCTCGCCGACGGCAGGACCTTCGTGGCCTGGCTCGACGCCCAGGCCGAGGTGGACAAGGCGCGCAAGCTGGGTACCACCGGCTACTGCATGGGCGGGCCGATCGCGGTGCGCACGGCCACCGTGGCGCCGGGCCGCGTGGGCGCGGTCGGCAGCTTCCATGGCGCCGCCATGGTCACCGCGGCGCCCGACAGCCCGCACCGCCTGGTGTCCCAGACCCAGGCGCGCTACCTGATCGCGGTGGCCGAGAACGACGATGCCAAGGACCCCGAAGCCAAGGCCGCCCTGCGCGCGGCGTTCGACAGCGCCAAGCTGCCGGCCGAGGTCGAGGTCTACCCGGCCGCCCACGGCTGGTGCCCGCCCGACACGCGGGTCTACGACGCCGCGCAGTCCGAGCGCGCGTGGACGCGCTTGCTGGCCACCTTCGGCACGGCGCTGGTCTGATCGCCCCTGCGCGCTCGGCATCCATCCCCGGCGCTGGCACCCGACCGATGGGCGCGCGGGGCCGGCCGTCTGGCTGGCTGACGTGACGGCACGGAAGGCGGCCATCGCGGCGCAGCTTTGCGCAGCGTGCCTGTCTGTCCTTGCGGGGCCTCAGCGCCCCGCACGTGCCGACGCGGCAGCCATCACCCCCGCGCCGCCAGCACGAAACACAGGTTGAACCACGCGTGGCACCCGATCGCCACGCCCAGCCCGCAGGCCTGGTAGACCAGGCCGAGCGCAAGCGACGGCACGACCACCGCCAGCGCGGGCCAGCTGCCATGCGCCAGCGCATGGCACAGCGCGAACACCAGGCTGGACAGCCCGATGGCCAGCGCCGTGCGCACCCGTGGCGACCCGGCCCACGCCCGGCGCTGCAGCCAGTCCTGCAGCCCCGCACGGAACACGATCTCCTCGGCCACCGGGGCAATCAGCAGCAGAGCCAGCAGCGCGTCCCAGGCCGGCGCCGACCCGCGCGGCGGCGTCTGCGCGGCCCACAGCATGGCGACGACCGGCGCCGCCAGCGCGACGGCGGCCACCTGCAGCGCCGCGCTGCGCAGCATTGGCAAGGGCCGCAGCGCATCCATCATGCGCGGGCGCGCGTGCGGCGCCAGACGATGCCGCCGGCCAGCAGCACCATGAGCCACAACATCGGGTCGAACGCGCCGCGGCCGATGGTGCAGCCACCGCCGCCGCCCTCGTCGCCGTACAGGGTCTCGACCACAGCCGGGTCGAGCCGCGCACTCGCCGGGTCTGCGCCCAGCGCGCGCAGCTCGGTCACCAGCTTCTCGGCGTACTGGTTCAGCAGGGTGGACTGCCCGTCCGTGACCAGGCCGCGCGCGCGGTAGTCCTGCAGCTGGCCCTGCAGCCGCTGCAGCCAGGCCGCGCCCTGCGAGAACTGCGCGGCCTTCTCAGCGGGCACGCTGGCCGTGTAGCCGCGCGCCACGCTCAGCGAGGCGGCATCGACGGACTTCAGCAGCTCGGTGGCTTCGCGCACGTAGAGGAACTTGATGTGGTCGCGCAGCAGCTGCGTGGACGGCTGGATCGGGAACTGCGCGAAGTTGGCGCACAGCGCGCCGCAGTCCAGACCACGGCCGTAGAGCGAGACACGCGCTTCCTCGATCATCTCGTCGGCGTCTGCCTGCAGCACGTAGCCGTCGCGCACGTTCTGCGTGGCCGCCGTCTTGAACTGGTCGAAGTAAGCCTGCGGCGTGGTGTAGAGCTGGTTCAGCGTGGCCGTGTCGAAAGGGCGGTGGGTGCCGTTCAGGAAGCACAGGCCGCCGGCGCCGGGCGGCACCTCGTTGTAGCCGCTGTCCAGCGCCACGGGCACTGCGAACGGCGCCAGCCGGATGCCACCCAGCGCGTTGCCACGGCTGTCGCGCTGCACGGTCACGCCATCGGCCTGCAGCGCGATGGTGGCGCTGCCGGGCGGCGTGGCCGTGCCCGCGGCCCACTTGCCCAACCAGTCGAGCGCCGAGGAAATGACGTAGCGGTCAGGGATGCGGCTGCGGCTCGGAAATGCGCATGCGTCGGCCAGCGCGGCCGTGGGCTGGTCACGCTGCAGCAGCGCGTAGCGCACGGCGAACGAGGCCCAGTCGGAGTGCGAGGTGCCGGCCATGGACCACACGCGGATGCGTTCGGTGTCTGGCTGGATCACGTTGATCTCGTTGGCCGAGGCCGGTGCCGTGTACTCGGTCTCCGACAGCAGCTTGAGCACCGGCAGGTTCAGGTCGGTGCGGATCTTCTCGCCGCCGATGTACAGCAGCGCCGCGTCGGCCACGGCCTCGTCACGCGGGTGGATGGCGTTGAAAAACACCGACAGCCGCCCCGCCGACTGCGACACGCCCGCCGCCAGCACCTGCCGCACCTGGCCAGACAGCGGCCCCATCACGTTGCCGCGGCGCACGGCTTGCAGGCCTTGCGCGTAGACGTCGTAGGACAGCGGGTCGCCGCTGTTGAACTGGCCGCCGGCCGTGAGGTCCAGCGTGGCGTAGCGCGTGGGGCTGAATTGCTTGAGCCCCAGCGTGGCGTTGACGATGGGGCCGTTCTGCGCCGTGATGCCGACCCAGGCATAGCCCTCGCGCAGCACGAACTCGTGCACGCGAAACCACAGCGCCTCGACGTCGTAGTTGCTCGTGGCATTCATCCACTCGACGATCACCTTGCCGTTGAAGCGCTGGCCGTCGGCAGGCCGACGGACCACCATGCGCGTCTTGTAGGCATGGCCGCTGGAGACGACCTGCGCCGTGGGCGAGGCGCTCGGGCGCGCACCGATGCCGCCGGCCACGGTGGCGTCGTAGCGGTTGGCCTGACCGCTGAAGAAAAACTCCTCCTCGACGTAGCCGCGCGCCGCCAGGTCCAGGTCGGTGCCGAAGAAGGTGCGGTTCCTGTCTGCCGACGCGAGGTCGGAACGGATCGGCCCCTCGATCTGCGGCGTGGGCACCGCGGCCTGGGCCAGCACGGCCGTACAGGCCATGACCACCGCCGCCACCGCGCGGCATGCGCGCGTCGCCCAGGGGCTGCGCCGCAGCGCGCTTGCTTCGTCATCTCGCATCGTTGTCTCCCGTTGTGGTTGGTCCCGTCCGCACTGTCGGGGCGCAGGGCTTCGCAAAATGTACGAAACGGTTTGTTTGGTGCAGCACAGGGCCATCCCTAGTTCTCGTAAGCGTCTGTAAACACGTCGGGAGCCTGGAAGGCGGCCACGCCCGCGCACGACCACAATGCGCCGCATGCCCGCCAGCCATGCCCCGCACCCCAGCATCCTGTTCGTCTGCACCGGCAACATCTGCCGCTCGCCCACGGCCCATGCGCTGCTGGTGGACAAGGCGCGCGCCATGTCGTGGCACGTGCATGTGGACAGCGCCGCGATCTCCGACGAGGAGCGCGGCAACCCCTTCGACTGCCGCGCCGCGGCCGAACTGCAACGGCGTGGCGTGCCCGCCCATGACCACTGCGCACGCCAGGTGCGGCGCGAGGATTTCGCGCGCTTCGACTGGATCGTCGGCATGACGCAGGCGCATTGCGCGGCGCTGCACCGACTGGCGCCAGCCGGCAGCCCTGCGCGCATCGCCCTGCTGCTGGACTTCGTGCCCGGCGCCCAGGGCCGGGACGTGCCCGACCCCTGGTATGGCAGCGCGCGCGACTTCGTGCACGCGTTCGACCTGATCGAGCGCGGCGTGGACGGCTGGCTGGCGCAGGTGCGCAGCGGCTAGTCGGGCTCGAACGCGAACGCGCGCAGGAACGCGCTCAGCCGGGCCGCCGCATCGCCCAGCCTGGCCTTGGGCTGCAGCACGCCCACCGGCTCCAGCGCGACGTTCACGCGCATGGCCACCTCGACCATCTCGCCACCGTCCAGCAGCGGGCGCACCAGGTTCAGCGGCAGCAGCGCCAGCAGGTCGTGGTGCCGCAGCAGCCACCACAGCATGGTGGGCGAGATGGTCACCACCGGATAGGTGCGCACCGGGCCGGGCCACTGGCCCAGCAACTCGTCCAGGCGCGTGCGCGCCTCCACATTGGCGGGCAGCTGCAGCCAGGTCTGGCGCGCCAGATCGGCCGGCGCGATGTGCGTGGCGCGGGCCAGCGGGTTGTCGGCCCGGCAGACGATGGCGAAGCGGTCGGCGCGCAGCGCATGGAATTCCCAGCCTTCGGGCAGCACGCGCGGCTTGCGGCAGGCCACCAGGTCGACCTCGCCGCGGCCGATGGCCAGCAGCTGGTCGCCGCCCTCGGCCTCGCGCAGCTGCACCACGATGCGCGGCTGCTGCGCGGCGAACGCCGTCAGCGCGGCCAGCAGCAGGCCGTTGGTGGCGGCGGCCGAGCCGATCAGCCGCACCAGGCCCTCGCCCTGCTGCTGGCGCGCGGCGATCACCTCGGCGCTGTCGGCCAGGCCCAGCATGAGCTGGCGCGCCACGGGCAGCAGGTCCAGGCAGGCCGGCGTGGGGCGCACGCCACGCGCGTGGCGCTCGAACAGCGGCGTGTCCAGCAGCCTCTCCAGGTAGGCCAGGGTCTGCGTGACGCCGGACTGCGTCATGGCGATGGCCTCGGCCGTGCGCTGCACGCTGCCCAGCTCGGCCAGGCGCAGCAGCACCTGCACATGGCGGAACTTGCCGCGCGACAGCAAGCGGTTGAGCAGGACGGAGGCGGTGTCGGCGGTCAAGGTATCGGAAAGTCTAATACCCGAGGGCTCTATTTAATTGGTCTCTGATGCCTCGCGGGCCGATCATGCGCGGCAAACCGAGAAAGCCGCCCCACGCGGCACCCCAGGAGACCCATGCGATTGCTGACACGCCTGCTGACCGCGGCCACCCTGCTGGGCCTGGCCGCCACGGCGTTCGCGCAGCCGCCAGTGCAGCACTGGCCGACGCGGACGCTGCGCATCGTGGTGCCGGCACCGCCCGGGGGGCCTTACGACCGATCGATCCGGCCGCTGGCACAGCACATGGCACGCACGCTGGGGCAGCCCATCGTCATCGACAACCGGCCCGGCGCCGGCAACATCATCGGCACGCAGGCCGGCGCCAGCGCCGCGCCCGACGGTTACACGCTGACCATGACGGGCCTGCAGAACGCCATCGCCGCCAGCGTCTACGACAAGGTGCCGTTCGACATCGTCGAGGACTTCGCCCACGTGGGCGCCATCGGCGAGGGGCCGCAGTGGCTGGTGGTGCGCACGGGCGCCGGCATCGCCAGCTTCGCGGACCTGCTCGCGCAGGCGCGCCAGGCGCCGGGCCGCATCGACTACGCCAGCTCGGGCGCCGGCAGCACCGGCCATCTGCTGATGGAGCAGCTGCAGCGCTCGGCCGACATCACGCTCACGCACGTGCCCTACAAGGGCGGCGCGCCCGCGCTGCAGGACGTGCTGGGCGGCGTGGTCGCCGTGATCGTGGTGCCGTCCAATGCCGCCATGGCGCCGGTGCAGGCCGGGCAGCTGCAGGTGCTGGCCGTGTCCAGCCGCGTGCGCAGCCCGCTCGTGCCGCAGGTGCCGACCTTTGCCGAGCTGGGCCTGCCGCAGCTCACGGTGAGCGCCTGGGTCGGCCTGTCGGCACCGCGCGGCACGCCCGCGCCCATCGTGCGCAAGCTCAACGCCGCGCTGCACGCGGCGCTGCGCGACCCGGCGATCGCCCGGCAGATGGACACCGAAGGCCTGACCGCGCTGCCCGACACGCCGGCGCACTACACGCAGCTGGTGCGCGACGACACGGCGCGCTTCGGCGAGTTGGTTCGCAGCCTCAACCTCAAGGCGAATTGACATGCCCTTCGCCACCTCGCAGGGCCGCCCCCTCTACTACGAGCGCCACGGCCAGGGCCCGGCCGTGCTGTTCCTGCACGGCGCCGGCTCCAACGCCGCCACCTGGTGGCAGCAGTTGCCCGCGTTCTCGGCGCGGCACACCTGCATCACCATGGACATCCGCTGCTTCGGCCGCTCGCCCGCGCCCCTGGACGAGTTCACGCTGGCGCTGTTCGTGGCCGATGCGCTGGCCGTGCTGGACCAGGAGGGCCTGGCGCGCGTGGCCGTCGTCGGGCAGTCGCTGGGGGGCATGGTGGGCCTGCGGCTGGCGCTGCAGCACCCGGCCCGCGTGGCCGCGCTCGTGGCCTGCGATTCCTCGCTGGCCATCGACCACCCGGAGCTGCTGGAGCGTGTGGCGCGCCGCCTGGCCAGCACGCAGGCCCTGGGCGTGGAGCAGCGCTCATTGGGCGCCTGGTTCCTGCAGCACCACCCCGAGCGTGCGGCGCTGTACGCGCAGATCAACCACTTCAACCCCAGCGCGCACACGCTCGCCGCCAGGGACTGGAGCGCCGCCGTGGCCGCGCTGTTGGAGCCGGCGAACCTGCTGCCCACCCAGGCGCTGCGCGACCTGGCCTGCCCCACGCTGCTGCTGGTCGGCAGCGAAGACCCGCTCGTGCCGGTGAGCGCCATGCGCGACGTGGCGGCGCTGGTGCGCGGCAGCGAGTGCGTCGTCGTGCCGCAGGCCGGCCACTCGGCCTACTTCGAAAAGCCCGTCGACTTCAACCGCCACGTGCTGGACTTCCTGGCGCGCCGCGCCACCTTTGCCTGACCGCCCTGCGCAGGCCCGCCCGTGCTGCCCAGGCCCCGGATGACAACGTTACCGACTTCTGGCCCCTCGCTGGCCGCGCCCTGAACCCAAGCCTTTGCCCACAACAGACAGGAGACTCCACGTGCACCCACGCCATCTCGCGCTCGCCCTCGCCACCCCATTGCTGCTCGCCGCCTGCGGTGGCAGCGACGGCGACGACGGCACCGCGCCACCGACCGAGCCGCCCACGGCCGTGACCTGCCCCGATGCCACCACCGCGCTGACCCGCGCCACCGTGCAGTTCAATGGCGTCGAGCGCGAGTACTTCGTCTACGCACCCAGCAATGCCGAGGCCCTCAAGGCACTGGACGCGCGCGCCATCGCCACCGTGGTGGCCTTCCACGACGCCGGCACCACGCCCGCCGCCACGGCCGAAGCCACCTGCTGGCACCGCGTGGCCGAGGAGAAGGGCTTCGTCGCGCTGTTCCCCACGGCACAGGGCGGCCAGTGGAACACCGCGGCCGATGCGGCCCGCGCCGACGACGCCGCCTTCGTGCGCGCCGCGCTGGCCGACATGCGCACGCGCTACGCGCTGTCCACCTCCAACATGGTCTACGCCACCGGCAGCGGCCAAGGCGGCGCCATGGCGCAGCTGATGGCCATGCGCTCGCCGGTCAACCTGCCGGCCGTGGCCAGCATCCGCGGCACGGCCGATGCAGCGGTGTTCTCGCTGCCCGCGGGCGAACTGCCCACCACGGCCATGTCGGCCTGGGTGCTGCGCGACGCCGGTGCGCTGTCGGCGAAGGAGTTGCAGCAGGTCGCCTACTGGAACCGCATGAACGGCGCGGCCGACGGCCAGGCGCAGGACACGGCGGACTTCGCGCGCACCACCTATGCGTCCACCACCAACCCGCGCCACCAGCTCACGCTGGCCGACTTCAAGCGCGCCGGCTTCGCAGGCAAGGCGCTCAGCGAGCAGATCTGGAACGAAATGTTCAACCCCGTCGTGCGCTTCAACGACGACACCACCGTCAACGGCAGCGTGCAGGTGCAGCAGAACGCCGAGCAGATGGGCCTGACCGACACCACGCTGGAGATCGCCGGCACGCAGCGCCGCTGGCTGACCTATGTGCCCAGCAACTACGCCGCGCTGACAGCCGGCGGCAAGACGCTGCCGCTGCTGCTGTCCTTCCACGGCCGCAACGGCTCGGCCCGCTGGCAGGCGCAGATCTCGCGCTGGCACGAGGTGGCCGAGGCGCGCGGCTTCATCGTGGTCTACCCGCAGGGCCTGAACGCGACCTGGAGCACCGGCATCGCCGCCGACAACCCCGACGTGCCGTTCGCGCTGGGCCTGATCGAGGAGCTCAAGCGCCGCCATGCGGTGGACGCGACGCGCATCGTGCTCAATGGCTCCTCGCAGGGCACGGCCTTCGTGAACCGCATGGCCGTGCAGTACCCGCAGCTGTTCGCGGCCATCGCGCCGTGCTACTCGGGCCATCTCTCCGCGGCCAGCTACGCCAATGCCATCGTGCGCACCGACATCGCCATGCCGGTCTGGCAGTGCCGCGGCGGCGACGAGCTGCCGACCGAATTCCCCGGCGGCACGGCCGGCGAGACCGCCGCGCGCACCTTCTGGCGCGAGACCGTGAACGGCAACTTCGGCCCGCCGCAGCTGGTGGTCGATGGCCGCAACCGCATCGAGGTCTGGAACGACGGCCGCGCCGAATACCGCTGGCAGGTCACCGACCACGTGCCGCACTTCTGGCATCCGGGCCAGGCGCTGCGCATGTGGGACGGCATGTTGTCCAGATACCGCCGCGCGGCCGACGGCACGCTCTCGCGCCAGTGAAGCTTTCACCATCACCCCAAGGAGACTCCATGCAACAACCCTTCTTCAAACGCAGCAGCGTCCAACTGGCGGCCTGCGCCGCCACCGCCGCCGCCCTCGTGGCCTGCGGCGGCTCGGGCGACGACCTGCCGCCCTCGCGCTCGGCCGGTTTGGTCTACGGCACCCCCACTGTGGCCGCCGCCGCCACGGGCGGCAGCACCGTCAGCGTGGCCGTGCTGACGCGCGACGGCATGAAGACCATCTCCACCGCGCCCGTGTCCACCGAGGTGGCCACTGCGCTGCAGGCGCAGCTGGCTCCCGGCGATCTGGTCGACTGGATCCCCGGCGCGACGGCCGACCAGGCCGCCGCCGCGCCGGACCCGGCACAGACCTTCAACGTGCTGATGTCCAAGGGCAGCGCCACGGCCGCGCAGTTCGACATGTCCAGGTACGGCGTGGAAGTCAGCCGCCACGAGGGCGCACCCGGCCCCATGGTGGCGGCCGGCTGGGTCTACGGCAAAACGCCCGGGACCATCACCGTGGGCGACGGCGGCCTGGTCAAGGCCGACATGGCCGGGCGCGCGTACGACACACCGATCAAGCGCTATGAGGAAACCTTCCAGGTCGCGCGCGACGTGAAGGTGTTCGCCGTGGACACCAGCGACTACGCCAAGAGCGCGGCGTCGGACTACGCGTCCATCCCGGTCACGGCCAACTACGACTACAGCACCACGTCGCGCCAGGCCGCCTACCTGCTGTTCGACCGCAACCACGAGCGCGCCGACAAGGCCAAGGTGGTGGCCATCTGGTACTTCACGCCGCAGTCGACCAGCGACGGCAAGCCCGTGTGGGACGTGCCCACGCTGAGCCCGCTGCTGGCCGACAAGGGCAACGACCCGGTCTCGGGCCAACCCTACGTGGCCATCAATGCCACGGGCGTCACGGCCGCGCCCTACACGCGCAGCACCGAGCCCTTCGAGATGGTGAAGGACACGCTGTACTTCGTGGGCGACAACGAAGTGTCCTCGTACATCCTGAAGGCCGACATGGGCACGCCCAACGACAAGTCGGACGACAAGATCATCAAGATCGACGCGGGCTGGGCCAACAGCGGCTACCAGTACTGGAAGAACATGGAGCTGCTGGGCATCGACCCGCGCTCGGTCACCGACCTGTGGCTGACCCACGGCCATGGCGACCACTACGGCACGGTGGTCGAGCAGCTGCGCATGATGGACAACGTGGGCAAGAAGCTCACGCTGTGGGGCTCCAAGGAAGACACGACCGGCATCCAGTCCGACCTGCAGGGCAACAGCTGGAACATCGCGCCCGCCCTGCCGGCCAGCGAGACCGAGATCCGCGCGCGCACCACCGAGTTCTACAAGTTCGACCAGTGGTATGAGTTCGGCAACGTGCGCATCATGGTGATCTTCTCGCCCGGCCACACGCCGGGCAGCACCAACATGCTGTTCCAGGTCAAGAACCCGGTGGACGGCAAGTTCGTCACCTTCGGCTACCACGGCGGCTACGGCTTCAACGGCATGGAGCGGCCCACCGCCACCAACGGTTGGCGCCGGCTGGCCTGGCAGCACGGCTTCAGCTACCTGCAGCAAAAGCTGGAGGTGGACTTCGTCGCGCCGCAGCACGCCAACCACTTCCCCATCGTGGAGGTGTACCAGGCGCTCAAGGCCTACAACCGCGACCCGGCCAACGCGAACAAGCAGCTGACCATGCTGGACGCGCTGCGCTCCAAGGTGTTCGACTCGCCCGTGGTGGCCGGCCAGAGCATCACCAGCGAATTCGCCAACCAGCTGGAAAAGCGCCGCTCCGTCGTGTCGTACAAGGCCACCGACAACGCGGCCAGAACGCGCATGAGCCTGGAGACATCGGGCCCGTTCAAGCCGGGCCGCGAGAACGGCCTCGTGAACGTGCGCGCCACGGTGCTGGACGACGCCAGGATCGTGCAAGGCTTCGTGGGCGCGCAGAACAAGAACCCGCTGATCCCGCTGCTGGCCGACGGCATGCCGACCACGCTGGACCCGTACACCAACGACCCGAACGGCTACTACGTGCAGGTCTCCATCGACGTGCAGGACCCGCTCTACAAGGGCTATCTGCCCGAGGGCTACACGCAGTTCAGCCCCGGCATGGGCACGAGCATCACCTACCAGGGCGGGCCGATCGAGTCCACGCATGCCGAGCGCGGCACGTACCACCCGCCCGAGGTGCTGCGCACGGTGCGCCTAGCGTCGCTGCAGGACGCGCAGAAGGTGCTGGCGCGCATCGTCAAGGGCGGCACCTACACCATCTCGCTGACCCCGGCCAGCGAGATCGTGGTGCCGGCCGACCCGGCGCAGACCTTCCAGTAGGCGGCAGGCCATGGCCCGGCACTGGACGAGGAAGAAGGCCCTGCGCGCCGGCCTGGTCGCGCTGGGCCTGGCGGCGGCCGTGGCCGCCTGGCAGCGCGACGCCATGCTGCACGGCGGCAGCGCCGAGCAGCAGCATGCGCTGGCCCAGCAGTTGCTGGCCCGCCATGGCGATGCGGCCCAGCACCAGCGCGCGCTGGCGCTGCTGCAGGCCGCCGCGCAACAAGGCCATGCCGAGGCCGCCTACACGCTGGCGCAATGGCACGACGGCTCGCGCGGCGGCCGCATCGACCGCGCGCGTGCGCTGGCGCTGCTGCAGCGCGCGGCCGAAGCGGGCCACCGCCAGGCGCAGGTCGCGCTGGCGTTCCACCACTTCAACGGCAGCGGCGGCGCTACCCGTGACATGGCGCAGGCCGCGCACTGGTTCGGCCAGGCCGCTGCCGGCGGCGCCGTGATCGCGCAATGCATGATGGGCGACCTGCACCGCACCGGCGCGGGCGGCGTGCCGCAGGACGATGCGCGTGCCATGCGCTGGTATGCGGCCAGCGCCACGCAGGACGACCGCTGCGCACCCAAGGCGCAATTTGCGCTGTATGTCGGCTACGAGGCCGGCCAGGGCGTGGCGCGCGACCTGGCCATCGCCACCGGCTGGTTGCGCAAGGCTGCCGAGGCCGGCAACCCGCGCGCCCAGTTCACGCTGGGCCGCGCCTACGAGACCGGCTACGGCGTGCCGCGCGACCACGAGCTGGCGCGCAGCTGGATCCGCAAGTCGCGCGAAGGCGTGTCATGGCATGACGACCACGAGCATGGCGAGCTGCGGGCGAGCTTTCCGAGTTGGGTGACGCAAGGCGGTGGCCTGGCGGTCTACCAGGCGCTGAGCAGGGCGAACTGATCCGCGCCTGCGTGCCACGCCTGGGCGGCGAAAGACCCCTCGCCACTCTCGGAGACTCTTTGCCAGTGCCTGCGAGGCGCTCCTACATTCGGCGCGCCATGCATTCCCCAGCCACCCGCGCCACCCTGGAGCACTGCCTTGCCGTCGTGCAGGACGCGGACGTGGACGATGAGTTGCGGACGCTGGCGCGGACCCTGCTCGAACATCTTCTGGACATGCACGATGCGCGCCGCATGCGCGTGTCCGTGCTGCTGCTGGCGCTGGACTCCCTGGCGCTGGTGCCCGGCCTGGAAGATTGCGTGCGCCAGTTGCGCGCGACGGCCGCGCGGGACGCGGCCCCGGGCGGCTGAACCGCAAGGGCGCGCCAGCACGGGCGCCGCACAGCGAACAGCGACAGGGTACGCCGTCATGGCCTGCTGCCATGGCCCGGCCCCTTCCTCTTGCGCGCCAACTGGCGTTCGTCCTACCGGCTGGCCCCACGCGGCTTCTTACGCTGGGGGTGTCCCCAACCGCGCCACCTTCGGCGCAGCGGATGAAAGCTAAAGGAATCGAAATGAAGAAACTGTTACTCGCCACGGGACTCGTCCTTGCACAGACGGCCGGCATGCACGCGTTCGCGCAGACCTCTGCGACCCCCACCCCGTCGACCCAGGCCAACGGCGAGAAGAGCACGGTGCCAGCCGACCCGAAGTCAGGCGTCGACGGCCGGCGCACGGGCGGCATGGCGCCCAAGGCAGGTGACACCCCTGCGCGCGTGCAGGCGCCCGCACCCATGACCGGGTCGCTGGGCGAAAAGGGCACCGCACCGGCGAACCCCAAGTCCGCCGCCGACGGCACGCGCGCTGGCACCATGGCCCCCAAGGCCGGCGCCACCCCCGCCCGCGTCCCGGCGCCCACGCCGACGACCGAGGCCAATGGCGAAAAGGGCATGGCACCGGCAACCGGCAAGGGCATGGCGCCCGCCAAGTAACTGCGCGAGCACACCGCACGCGGCGCCGTTCGGCGTCCCGTGCGCCTGCCGGCCTGCCCTTGGCGGACGCCGGCAGGCCCTCACGAGGAGCCGCCTGGCCCTACCCCACCGACCCCGTGATCGGCAACACCACCCCACTGATGTAGCTTGAACAGCAAGGCGCCGCCAGGAATACGAACGCCGGCGAGATTTCCTCGGGCTGGGCGGCGCGCCCCATGTCGGTCGCACCGCCGAACTGCGCGATCTCGTCGGCCGGCCTGTCGGCCGGATTGAGCGGCGTCCACACGGGGCCCGGCGCCACCGCATTGACGCGGATGCCCTTGTCCATGAGGTTGGCGGCCAGCGACATCGTGAAGGCGTGGATGGCGCCCTTGGTGGCTGAGTAATCCAGCAGATGCTTGCTGCCCTTGAGCCCCGTGACCGAGCCGCAGTTCACGATGCTGGCGCCCCGCTGCAGGTGCGGCACGGCCGCCTTGGCCATGTGGAAGTAGCCGTAGACGTTGGTGCGCAGCGTCTCGTCGAAGCGCTCTTCGCTCAGGTCGCCGATGTCCTTGGCGTGCTCCTGGAAGGCCGCGTTGTTCACCAACACGTCGAGCTTGCCGAACGCCTGCACGGTCTGCTCCACGGCCCGCCGGCAGAAGGCCGCGTCCTTCACGTCGCCGGGGATCAGCAGGCAGCGGCCGCCCTCGGCCTCCACATGCTGCTTCGTCAGCACCGCATCCTCGTGCTCGTTGAGGTAGACGATCGCCACGTCCGCTCCTTCGCGCGCATACAGCACCGCCACGGCGCGGCCGATGCCGGAATCACCGCCCGTGATCAGCGTGGCGAAGCCGGCGAGCTTGCCGCTGCCCTTGTAGTGCGGCGCCTCGAAGCGCGGCTTTTGCGTCATCTCGGCTTCGTGGCCGGGCTTGGCCAGGTGCTGGCGCGACATCGGTGGCGCAGGCTCGTCGCGGTGCGGGCCGGGCGCGGCCTGCCCGCTCGTGCCATCCGGGCCGCCCTGGCCCCTGGCCTGCGCGCGCTCCTGGGCGTCGCGGTGGTCCTGCTCGCGCTGGATGCGTTGCTGCTTGTGGGCCGTGGCATCCGCCGCGGCGCTGGCCTCGGGCCTGTCGATGGGCTTGCCGGTCTTCCTGGTCATGCGAAGGTCTCCTGTGAACACGCAAAGCGCCATGCTCACGCGGGATCGACGCGCCGGGGTTCGGACGGCTGCGCCGCAGCCTGTCAGCCGCGATGCCGCGCGCCGCTCCTACGCCCGCAAGCGACTGGGCCTACAGGCCCGCCACGAGGCCGTGCCTAAGCTTGTGCCACACAACGAACAGGAGCAATCCCATGGCACGCAGCAGCATTCTTGGCGGCGAGACCGCACCCGCACGCGCATCGGGCAACGACGTCGACGCACTCGGCCCCAGCAACAGTTCCGATAGCGGCAGCGACGTGCAGGGCGAGCGCCCGATGGCCACTGCGCCGGACAACCAGGCCGAGTGGGGCGCCGTCGTCTCCGAACACGACTCGGACAGCGACGCCACCGGCACGGGCGAGCGCGCGTCGGCCGCCGGTGACGGTGGCCGCGACAATGCCGACATCCTGCCCGACCGCATCGTCACGCCTGGCCTGGGTGGCACCAGCACCGATGCGCTGGGCGACGTGGGCGACATCGCCGGCGAAGACGGCGAGAGCCTGGACGAGGCCATCGAAGGCACGGGCGACGACGACGACGCGGTCTAGTCGCCCAGCTGCGCACGCAGTGCGCGCTTGAGCACCTTTCCGTAGCTGCTCTTGGGCAGCGCATCCACGAACACATAGCGCTTGGGGCGCTTGAACCGCGCGATGCGTTCCAGGCAGTGCGCGTCCAGCGCGGCAGGCTGCACACCTGTGCCGGGAGCGGTGACCACGAACGCGACCACGACCTCGCCCCACTGCGCATCGCGATCGCCCAGCACGCAGACCTCGGCCACACCGGGATGCGACAGCAGGGCTTCCTCGACCTCACGCGGGTAGATGTTGGAGCCGCCGCTGATCACCACGTCCTTGGAGCGGTCGCGCAGTGTGAGGAAGCCGCGCGCATCCAGCACGCCGATGTCCCCCGTGTACAGCCAGCCGCCCGCGCCCTGCGGCAGGGCCTGGGCCGTGGCCTCGGGGTTGCGCCAATAGCCGGCCATGACGGTCGGCCCACGCACCACGATCTCGCCGGGCTCGCCCGCTGCAAGCGGCTGGCCGGCGTCGTCGAGCACGGCCACCTCGGTCCCCGTGCGCGGCCAGCCCACGGAGGCCAGCACGGCCGCGTCGTCCACGCGGTGGTCGGCCTGGGCCAGGCCGGTGATCGTCATGGGCGATTCGCCCTGGCCGTATATCTGCGCGAACACCGGGCCGAACGCGGCCAGCGACTTGCGGATCTCCTCCAGGTACATGGGCCCGCCGCCGTAGACGATGCTGCGCAAGTGCGCCGGCCGGCGCCCGCCGCGCGCGACCAGGGCTTCGCGCAGGCGCTGCACCATGGTGGGCGCCAGGAACGCGCCGCAGCCGGGGTGCACATCGCACAGGCCCAGGAACTCGGCCGGCTCGAACGCCGACGAGGCCGGCACCACCTGCCGGGCGCCGCGCGCCAGCGCGGGCAGCAGGTACAGGCCCGAGCCGTGCGACATGGGCGCCGCGTGGATCTGGCTGCACTGCGCGTCCAGCGTTTCCATGTCGGCCAAGTGCGCCACCGTCATCGCCATCAGATTGCCATGCGTCAGCATCGCGCCCTTGGAGCGGCCCGTGGTGCCGCTCGTGTAGAACAGCCAGGCCAGCGTGTCGGGCGTGGTGGCGGCGATGCAGAACGCGGCCGGCTCCAGCAGCGCCGCGTAGGCCGGGCTGTCCATGGCGATGACCTCGCAGGGCAGTGCGGCGTGCAGGTCCGCCGCGAGCGCGGGGGATGCGAGCGTGAGCACGGCGCCAGCGTCGTCCACGATCTGGCGCACCTCGCGCGGGTGCAGCTTGTAGTTGACGGGCACGGCCACCATGCCGGCCGCCCAGATGGCACACAGCAGCTCGACGATCTCGGGCCGGTTCTCGGAGGCGATGGCGATGCGCTCGCCGGCCGCGTGGCGCGCCCGCAGCGCGGCGGCGATGCAGCCCACGCGGTGGCGCAGCGCCCCATACGTCCAGCACAGCGCCGTGCCGCGGTAGACGGCGCCCTGCTCGGCAAAGCGCGTGGCGGACTGGGCGAGCAGGCTGCAGAGGTTCATGGCGGCGCGGCGGCGTTGGCGGGGGAGCGCCAGCATAGCGCCGGGGCCCGCGCCACCGAGGCGTCATGCGGCCGACATCAAACCGTCACATGGCTGACGCACCATCGCGCCGTGGGAGCGCCCTTCGCGTGCCCGACACCGGATGGACAGCAACCGCCTGCACGAACGCATCTTCGAACACCGCCCCTACGGCACGGACGCGTTCGGCCTGATCTGCGGCTACCGCTTCGCGCCGCAGGCCGGCGCGCTGGCCATCGATTCCGATGCCGCAGCGGCCTGGCTGGCCCAAACGCCCGGCGCGGGGGACGGCGGCTTCCTGTGGCTGCACTTCAACCTGGCCCATGCCGGCGCAGACCGCTGGCTGCGCCGGCATGCGGGACTGTCCGACACCTTCTTCGAGACGCTGAACGAGGGCCTGCACTCCACGCGCATCGAGCGCGACGACGAAGCGCTGATCGCCGTCATCAACGACGTGCAGTTCGACTTCTCGTTCGAGTCCTCCGACATCGCCACGCTGTGGATCAGCGTGGACCGGCGCGTGGTCGTGACGGCGCGGCAGTCGGCGCTGCGCTCGGTGGACCAGCTGCGCACGGCCATCAAGTGCGGCGAGCCGATCCGCTCCACGGTGGAGCTGCTGGAGCGACTGCTGCGCGCGCAGGCCGACGTGCTGGTGGACGTGGTGCGCGGCGTGACGCGGCGCGTGGACCAGATCGAGGACCAGCTGCTGGCCGGCAAGCTGGACCACAAGCGCACGCGCCTGGGCGGGCTACGCCGGCTCCTGGTGCGGCTGCAGCGGCTGCTGGCGCCCGAGCCGGCCGCGCTGTTCCGGCTGCTGCAGCACCCGCCGGCCTGGATGGCCGAGCGCGACGTGGACGACCTGCGCCAGTCGACCGAGGAGTTCTCGGTCGCGCTGCGCGACATGGCCGTGCTGCAGGAGCGCATCAAGCTGCTGCAGGAGGAGCTGGCCGCCGCCGTGAACGAGGGCACGAGCCGCAGCCTGTTCGTGCTGACGGTGGTGACGGTGCTGGCGCTGCCCATCAACATCCTGGCCGGCCTGTTCGGCATGAACGTGGGCGGCATTCCGCTGGCGGAGAACCCGCACGGCTTCTGGATCCTCGTCAGCCTGGTGATCGGCTTCACGGCCGTGGCCGGCTGGCTGGCGTTCCGCGGGCGCCGCGAGCGCTGAACACGACCGATGGTGCAGCCGTGCGTGCGACCATCGCCCCTTCTCATCTGATGGTCCCCATGGAAATCGAATTCAAATTCCAGGTCCCGGCCGAGCGGCTGGAGGCCGTCGAGGCCGCCATGCTCGGCGCATCGTCCACGCGCACGCATCTGCAGGCGCGCTACTACGACACCGAGGGCGGCGACCTGGCCGCACACGGCGTGGTGCTGCGCCTGCGCAAGGAAGGCCGCAACTGGGTGCAGACGGCCAAGGCCGCGGGCGAAGGCCCGCTGCACCGGCTGGAGCACAACGTGGACCTGGGGCCGGCGCGCAAGTCGCAGCCGCTGGCCGCCCTGCCCGCGCGGCATGCGGGCACGCCGGTGGGCGAGCGGCTGGCCCGGGCGCTGGGCGCGCAGCCCGCGCCGCTGGTGGAGGTCTATGCGACCGACATCTGGCGCATCGCGCGCCACGAGCAGTTTGCCGACAGCACGGTGGAGCTGGCGCTGGACCAGGGCCGCGTGCTGGCCCCGTCGGCCGATGGCAGCGGCGAGCGCAGCGCCCAGGTCTGCGAGCTGGAGCTGGAGCTGGTCGACGGCAACGTGGACGACCTGGCCACGCTGGCCCGGCTCTGGGCCGAGCGCCATGGCCTGTGGTTCAGCACCGTGTCCAAGTCCGAACGCGGCATGCGCCTGGCGCTGGGCCAGTCCACGCGGCCGGCCGTCAAGGCCAGCGCGCCGCGCCTGGACGAAAACGGCGGCTTCCCGGATGGCCCCACGCTGCAACGCGCCGTGGTCGCGGCCTGCCTGGCGCAGATCCTGCCGAACGCGAGCGAGATCGCGGCCGGCAGCCTGGACGCCGCGCAGATCCACCAGGCGCGCGTGGGCCTGCGCCGGCTGCGCACGGCCCTGCGCGAGCTGCAGCCGCTGGGCGCCGGCCTGGACGAGGCCTGGCTGCCCGCGCTGGTGCGCACCTTCCGTGCGCTGGGCGCCACGCGCGACCGCCAGCAGCTGGTCGACAAGATGCAGCCGCGGCTGGTGGCCGCCGGCGGGCCGGTGCTCACACTGCCCGAGGACACCACGCCGCAGGCCAGCCCCGGCGAGGCCGTGCGTGCGTCGGATTTCCAGGCCGCGCTGGTCGGCCTGATCGGTTTTGCCGCCACGCCGCGCGCCGCGCCTGGCGCATCGCCCAAGCAGACGCGCCGCATCCTGCGCACGCGCCTTTCCAAGCTGCATGCGCAGCTGCTGCGCGACGGCCATGCCTTCGAGGCGCTGCCGCCCGACGCGCAGCACCGCGCACGCAAGCGCCTCAAGCGCCTGCGCTACCTGGCCGAGTTCGTGGGTGCGGCCTTCGGCGACAGGCGCGCCGCGCGCTACACGGACGCGCTGTCACCGGTGCAGGACGTGCTGGGCGCCTACTACGACGAGGTGGTCGCGCAGGAGGCCTACCGCGCCGCGGCCGACCGCGAGCCGCGCGCCTGGTTCGCCGTGGGCTGGCTGCTGGCCCGGCAATCGGCGCACGCGCGCGAATGCGGCGAGGCTCTGAAGAGCATCGCCGAAGCGCGCAAGTTCTGGAACAAGAAGAAGTAGACAGGGCCGCGCCGGCGCGGCCCGCCGCGCGTCAGGCCGGGTGGGGCGCGGCGCCGGCCGTGGCCTCGTGCTGGTGCAGCTGGTTGGCCTGCACGGCGAAGTCGTACAGCTTGGCCTTGCCGGCGTAGTAGCGGTCCAGACGCCATTCCTTGACGATCTGCACGGCCAGGTCGAAGTGGCTCAGGTTCAGGTCGTACAGGCGTTCGAGCTGGAACGGCTCACGCGATTCCAGCGACACGACCAGGTCGGCCAGGGTCTTGGCAGAGGGCTGGAACGGGTCTTTGGCAATGAGCTTTTTGGCTTCTTTGATGGCGTTCAATGCGTTGTCCTTGTGCGATGCACTAGCGAAAACCCGTATTGGACACTGCCACCCCCACCGAAATTGTGACAAAGGCATGACGAATTCGTGAATCCATTGTCACGCCACGAGAGCCAATGAAGGCCGCCGGGAACATGGCGCCAACACCTGCGCCATGGTCTCGACTACCTCGAACACGGCCCGGTTGCGCACCTGGGCAACGCGCGCGCGGTAAGCCGGCAGCGCAGCGCACAGGCTGCGCACGCCCGCGGCCACGTCGCCGAAGCCACCGAGCACAAGGCCCAGGCCCTGTGTGTGCAGCCACTCGGTGTTGTAGCGCTCCTGCGGCATCGTGAACGCGTTGCGCACGGTGATGACGGGCAGGCCCATGTGCACGGCCTCGGACAGGCTGCCCGGCCCGGGTTTGCCGATGAAGAAGTCGCCCAGGGCCAGGTAGCGCCGCACCTCGCGCGTGAAGCCGACCACGGCATGCGGCGCCGCGCCGGGCCGGCTGCGCAGCCGCGCGGCCAGCTTGGCGTGGTGGCCGCAGAGCAGGACCAGCGGCTGGTCGGGCAAGGCGCGGGCGATGGCGTCCATGGCCATGGAGCCGGCGCCGCCGAACATCACCACGCCGACGGGCCGGTCCACAGGCAGGCCCAGTGCACGGCGCTCGGCCGCGCGGTCCAGCGCCAGCGGCGCGTAAAAGTCGGGGTGGATCAGCATGCCCGAGACGGCGTGCAGCAGGCCCGGGTCGTGCCCGGCCGCGCGCGCCTGGCGCAGCGCCTGCGCGGTGCCGCAGACCAGGTGCTG
This sequence comes from Pseudorhodoferax sp. Leaf267, assembly GCF_001422405.1. Classification (GTDB taxonomy): domain Bacteria; phylum Pseudomonadota; class Gammaproteobacteria; order Burkholderiales; family Burkholderiaceae_C; genus Pseudorhodoferax. Next base: position 241,076 of record NZ_LMMV01000012.1, on the reverse strand, counting down.
GGCCACGCCGCCTTCACGCCAGAAATGTGGCGGATGGTCGGCCATGTCGGTCATCACCGTCATGAAGGGCACGCCAGGGCGGGCCTGCGCCAGGCCCTCGCCCAGGGCGCGGTTGAAGTTGGGAATCAGCGAGACCACGAGGTCGGGCGCGCTGCGCTGCCAATGCGTGGCCAGGCGCTGCACGAGCGTGCCGTGCGCCATGCGGACCAGGCCCTGCAGCAGCTTGAGTTCCTGCGCCAGCCCCAGCGTCCAGCCCCGCGCCAGGCGCTTGTTGTACAGGTCTTCGGGCGCCATGCCGGTGCAGCGCTGGAACAGCGATTGCGGATCGAGAACGTCGACCAGGTTCACGAGCCGCACGGCCCAGGGCCGGCGCTGCTGCACGCACAGGGCCTGCAGCGCAAGCGCGGCGGCACGGTGGCCGCCGCCGGCGTTGAAGTAGACCAGGTCGATGGTGGTCATGGCGCGGCCAGCGCCAGGCCCTGCACGCGATGGCCATCGGCCTGCAGCACGCCCAGGAACAGGCTCTCCATCTCGCCCACCACCTGCGGCCAGGCCAGGGCCGCCGCGGCTTCGCGGGCGTGCCGGCGTAGGGCACTGACCAGCTCGGGCCGGCGCGCCATCTGCTCGGCCTGCGCCACGAAATCCGCCGCATCGTCCAAACCGGCCAGCAGGCCGTTGCTTCCATGGCGGATCAGGCGGTGCGCGGCCGCGTAGTCGTAGGCCAGCACGGCCAGGCCGCTGGCCATGGCCTCGGGCGTCACGTTGCCGAAGGTCTCGGTCACGCTGGGGAACAGGAAGATGTCGCCCGACGCGTAGTGCGCGGCCAGTTCGTGCCCGGTGCGCGCGCCGGCGAACACCACGCCGCGGCCCTGCCACTGGCGCGCGAGCTCGGCGCGCATCGGGCCGTCGCCCACCATGACCAGGCGCACGCGCGGGTCGATGGCGCGCATGGCCTGCACGGCGTCCATCAGCACGCCCAGGTTCTTCTCGGGCGCGATGCGGCCCACGTGCACGACGACCGGCGTGTCGGGCCGCGCCCCCCATTCGGCACGCAAACCATCGCTGCGCCGGCCGGGGTGGAACAGGGCTGCATCCACGCCGCGCGCCACCACGCGCAACCGCTCCAGGCCCTGCCCGGCCAGCTGCTGGCGCAGCGCCTCGGTGGGCACCATGGTGAGGTCGCAGCGGTTGTGGAACTTGCGCAGGTAGGCCATCAGCGGCCTGTGCAGCCAGCCCATGCCGTAGTGCTGGCCGTAAGCGTGGAAGTTGGTGCGGAAATCCGAGCTCACGGGCAGGCGCAGCTTGCGCGCCGCGCGCAGGGCCGACCAGCCCAGCGGCCCCTCGGTCACGATGTGCACGAGATCGGGCCGCGACAGCGTCCACAGCCGCACCAGCGCGCGCGTGGCCGGCAGGCCCATCTTCAGGTGCGGGTAGTTCGGGATCGGCAGGCCACGCAGCAGGACGTCGCCGCCGATGTCGGCCCCGTCCTGGCGCGGGCGCACCAGCTGCACGTGGTGCTGGCGCGCGCGCAGACCTTCGACGCAGCAGGCGATCGTGGCGGCCACGCCGTTGACCTCGGGGGGATAGGTCTCGGTGACGATGGCGATGCGCAGGGTGCGCCGCTCGGGCGCGAACGCGTCCACGACGATGGGGGCGGGCTCGGCTTGCGGCATGGCGCGATGCTGCAGGCGGTGCAAGTCAGCGGCATGACGCCTGCGTGGCAGTCCGGTGTCGGCCGGTGCCCGCGCACCCGGCAGCCCCTTACCATCGCGGCCACGATGCAAGACACCCGCCCCGCCACGGTCGCGCCCCAGGAGGCCGCACGATGACACGCCACGACGCCCGCTTGCTCGCGCTGGACTGGGGCACCTCCAGCCTGCGCGCCTTCCTGCTCGATGCCGACGGCCAGGTGCTGCAGCAGCGCGCCGCGGCGCGCGGCATCGGCCAGCTGGCCGAGCCCGGCCCGGCCGGCTTCGAACAAGCGCTGGCCGAGATCGCCGGCGATTGGCTGCGCGAGCGGCCCGGTCTGCCCGTGGTGGCCGGCGGCATGGTGGGCAGCGCCCAGGGCTGGCGCGAGGCGCCGTACGTGCCCTGCCCGGCCGACGTGAACCGTCTGGCGGCCAGCGCGGCCAGCGTGCACAGCGAACTCGCCGGCAACGTGCTGTTGGCGCCCGGCCTGGTCTGCGCCGCGGCAGCGGGCGACGGCCTGCCCGATGTGATGCGCGGCGAGGAGATCCAGATCGCCGGTGCGCTGCACGGCCGGCCCGACTGGGCGCGCGCCTGCCACGTGGTGCTGCCCGGCACGCATGGCAAATGGGCGCAGGTGCGCGCAGGCGCGGTGCTGGGTTTTCGCACCTACATGACGGGCGAGCTGTTCGCGCTGCTGTGCCGCCATTCGCTGCTGGGGCGGCTGATGCCCGCGGACGGCAGCACGGGCGAGCCGGCCGACCACGCGGCCGGCTTCACGCTGGGGCTGGAGCAGGCCGGCCGCAGCGCCCCGGGCGACCTGGCGCACCAGATCTTCGCCACGCGCACGCTGGGCCTGCAGCTGGACCGGCAACTGGCGCCGCATGCGCTGGCCGACTACCTCTCGGGCCTGCTGATCGGGCACGAGGTGGTCTCCGGCCTTGCGCACCTGCGCGCGCTGGACGACGCGCCGGGCACCCTGCCGCTGCTGCTGGTGGGCGATGCCGAACTCTGCACGCGCTATGCCCGCGCGCTCACGCATTTCGGCCACCCGGCCACGGCCCAGACCGGCAACACCGCGCCGCTGGGCCTGTACCACTTCGCCCTGGCCGCAGGCCTGCTGGGCGCGCCACGCTGAACCCTTCACCTCGAGAGCCCGCCATGTCCGCACCCACCCGCCCCCAGCCCCACGCCGCCCGCTTCGCACAGGCCTGCGCAGCCCTGCCCCTGGTCGCCATCCTGCGCGGGCTGCGGCCCGAAGAGGCGCTGGACGTGGGGCGCACGCTGTACGACGCAGGCTTTCGGCTGATCGAGGTGCCGCTCAACTCGCCCCAGCCCTTCGACAGCATCGCGCGGCTGCGCCAGGCCCTGCCGGCCGATGCGCTGGTCGGCGCGGGCACGGTGTGCAGCACGGCCGACGTGGACCGGCTGGCCGAGCTGCAGGCCGAGCTGGTGGTGATGCCGCATGCGGACACGGCCGTCATCGCACGGGCCGCCGCGGCCGGCCTGGTCTGCGTGCCCGGCGTCGCCACCGTGACCGAAGCCTTCGCCGCGCTGGCCGCGGGCGCCACCGCGCTCAAGCTGTTCCCGGCCGAGCTCATCACGCCCACCGTGGTGCGTGCCATGCGCGCCGTGCTGCCGCGCACGCTGGCGTTGTTCCCGGTGGGCGGCATCACGCCCGAGCGCATGGCCGACTACCTGGCGGCCGGCGTGCAGGGCTTCGGCCTGGGCTCCGCGCTGTTCACGCCGGGGATGGGCCTGCCAGACCTCGCGCAACGCGCGCAGGCCTTCACCACGGCCTGGCAGCGCCGCACGCCGGCGTGAACGGTCAGGCCGGCAGCTCGCGCTGGCGCAGCGTGGCAAGCAGCGCCACGCTGACCAGCGCCAGCAGCGCCACGCCGTAGCCCAGCGCCGTGGCGTACAGGCCGTACCAGCCCGTCGCCAGGCCGGCGCCGATGGCCGGCACGCTGAACGCCAGGTAGCTGCACACGAAGAAGCTGGCCATCAGCCCCGCGCGCTGCTGCGGCGGCGCCAGCGGCACCAGTGTGCGCAGCGTGCCGTTGAAGCTGCAGCCCATGCTGAACCCGGCCGTCAGCGCGCCTGCGAACAAGCCGGCCGGCACCCGCCACCAGATGCCGGCCAGCGCGAACACCAGCCCCAGCGTGAGCCCGGCCGTGCCGAAGACCAGCGCCTGCGCCGGCATGCGGCGCTGCGCGAGCACGCTGGACAGCGCACCGGGCAGCGTCATGGCTGCGATCAGCGCGCCGCCCGTGAGCGGCGCGTCGTTGCCTGTCACCTGCCGCGCCAGCGTGGGGCCCAGCGACAGGAAGAAGCCCATCAACGCCCAGCCCACGGTGTTGGCCAGCAGCAGGCGGCGCAGCGTGGCGCGCGCGGCCAGCGGCACGGCCAGCTGCGGCCGCAGCGAAGCCCAGGCGCCGGGCCGGCGCGCCTGGGTGTCGGGCAGACGCAGCGCCATGAGGAACTGCACGGCCAGCAGCACCAGCAGCACTTCGTAGACCAGGCGCGTCGGCGCGGGCGCGAACTGCACCAGCGCCGCCGTGCCCAGCGCGCCCAGCGCCATGCCGACCATGGGCGAGACGCCGTTGAGCATCGAGGCGCGCAGCGGGTTCAGGTCCAGCAGCATGGAGCTGAGCGCACTGGTGGCGATGCCCGTGGCCACGCCCTGCAGGATGCGCGCGGCCAGCAGCCAGGCCACCGATTCGGCCTGCCAGAACAGCACGACGGAGGCGAACTCCAGCACCAGCGCGGCCACGATCACGGGCCTGCGGCCCAGGTGGTCCGACAGGCGGCCGCACACCAGCAGCGCGGCCAGCAGCGCGAACGCATAGCTGCCGAAGACCCAGGTCAAGGTCAGCGCCGAAAAGCCCCAGGCCTCGCGGTACAGCGCGTACAGCGGCGACGGCGCGCTGGAGGCCGCCAGGAAGGTGATCATGGTCGCCGCGGTCCAGGCCAGCGCGGGGCCGGGCTCGAGCGGCCGTTTCCACATCGGGCTGGCGGGGGTGTGGGGTGGCATGGGCAAGCTTGTAGCAGACGGCGGACAGCGGTGCCGTCGCGGGCGGCTCAAGCGCCTGCCTGTCATCAGTCCTTCATGCCCGTTCGTCACGATCGCGCCACATGACACCGGGAGCCCATGTGAACGCCTTCTTCCAGACCGTCCAGATCCAGCGCGACGATGACCACCGCTACTACCACCACAGCCGCATCAACCAGTCGTTGCACCTGCTGAGCGCCTGCACCTTCGTGGTGGCCTATGGGCTGTTGTTCATCGACCCGGCCGCCGCCGCGCTGCTGGCCTGGACGGTCAGCATGACGAGCCGGCAGGCAGGCCACTTCTTCTTCGAGCCCAAGGGCTACGACCATGTGAACCAGGCCACGCACGCGCACAAGGAAGCCATCAAGGTCGGCTACAACCTGCGCCGCAAGGTGGTGCTGATGCTGCTGTGGGTGATGCTGCCGCTGCTGCTGTGGATGGAGCCTTCGCTGTTCGGCCTGATCGAGCCGGCCACCAGCCTGCAGGGCTGGCTGCACCATCTGGGCCTGGCCTGGCTGGCGCTGGGTGTGGCGGCCTTGCTGATGCGCACGGTGCACCTGTTCTTCCTGCAGGGCGTGATGGCAGGGCTGGCGTGGATGACGAAGATCCTGACGGACCCGTTCCATGACATCAAGCTGTACTGGAAGAGCCCGCTGTACCTGATGCGCGGGGAGTTGATCGATCCGATGGGGAGCCGCTGAGCCGTTGGAGCCGAGGGGACCGAACGGGCCTCTGCGCGACTGTCCCCCGCCCCGGGCCGCAGGCCGGCGAGGCCGGGGAGCATTCGCGGAGCACAGCACCGCGCCGCCCGGATCCCGCCACGAACCCGGGCTCCGGCCTCTCACCCGCCCCGATGTCCCCACATCTCCCGCAGGATGCTGCGCGCAATGCTGCGCTTGGTGAGCGCCGCGTCCTGCCACCACCAGCCATCGGCGCGCATCGCCTCGCAGCCGGCGACGAAGCGCTGCATCACTTCGTCGAACTCCGCGTCGCCATAGTTCAGGCTGAAGATCAGCCGCCCCGTGCCCACCCAGCTCAGCGCCAGGCCTTGTGCGCGCAGGTAGAACTGCAGCATCCAGTGGTAGCGCGAGGCCTGGGTGTAGCCCACGGACCAGACCGTGGACATGGCGCTCACGCGCACCGGCAGATCGGCGCGCTCCAGGGCTGCGTTCAGGCGCGTCGCCCTGCCCTCCCAGGTGGCATCCAGGCCCTGGTACAGCGCCTGCACCTCGGGGGTTTCGAGCCGCTCCAGGAACACCTGCATGGCGCCCATCACATAGGGGTGGGCGTTGAAGGTGCCGCGCGCGAAGCAGATGTCGGCCGGCTTGTCGTGGCGCCAGCGCTGCATCAGCCGGTGCGGGCCGCAGACCACGCCCACTGGCAGGCCGCCGCCCAGCGTCTTGCCGTAGGTGACGAGGTCGGCCTTCACGCCGAAGTACTCCTGCGCGCCGCCCGGTGCGAGCCGGAAGCCCAGGAACACCTCGTCGAAGATCAGCACGATGCCGCGCGCGGTGCAGACCTCGCGCAGTTGCTGCAGCCAGGCGGTGTAGGCGGCGCGGTCGAACTGTGCCGGCGCGCGGCCGGCGACCAGCGAGGAGTCGGACGGCGCGTTCGCATTCGGGTGCAGGGCCTGCAGCGGGTTGACCAGCACGCAGGCGATGTCGCGCCGCTTCTTCAGCACGGCGAGACTGCGCGCGTGCAGGTCGCGCAGCGTGTAGGTGCGCTCCACGGCCAGCGGGTTGCCGATGCCGGGCTGCACGTCGTCCCACCAGCCGTGGTAGGCGCCGCAGAAGCGCACGATGTGCGTGCGGCCCGTGTGGTAGCGCGCCAGGCGCACGGCCTGCATCACGGCCTCGGTGCCGGACATGTGGAAGGACACCTCGTCCATGCCCGAGATCGCGCGCAGTCGGCGCATGTTGTCCAGCACGGCCGGGTGGTAGCTGCCCAGCACGGGGCCGAGTTCCTGCACGCGGGCGCTGCCCTCGGCAATGCAGGACTTGTAGAAGTCATAACCCAGCAGGTTCACGCCGTAGGAGCCGGCCAGGTCGTACAGCGCGTTGCCGTCCACGTCGATGAGCTGCACGCCGCTGCTGCGCTCGACGAAGCCGCCGATCTGGAGCGAGGCGCGCAGCGTGCGGCTGTACTGGAAGGGCACGCGGTAGCGGCTGGTGAACTGCAGGTCGGCGATGCCCTCGCGCGCGGCCTCGGTCATGGCCAGCGTCCTGGCGAAGCGCTGCTCGAACAGCGCCGACAGGCGCACCAGGCCGGCGCGGCGTTGCTGCGTGATGGCCGCGGGGGCGCCGTCCGAATCGAAGAAGCGCTCGGGCCCGAAGTCGTAGAACGGCAAACGCCGTGCGACCCGGCGCGCGAGCTTGGAATGCCCGGCCAGCGAACGGTGCTTGGCGCGCGACAGCGCCAGGCGCTGGTGGGCGGCGGGCAGCAGGGCCGCCAGGGCCGCGAGGCCCAGGCCGGCCAGGAGAGTGGTGTCGTTCATGGGGTGCACGAAGTGGGTACCCCCCATTGGTAACCGCGGGATTTGTCAAACGTATGAAAAACACCTCCACGCTCGCGCGCTGGCGCGACCGGCTGCTGCAGCAGGAAGACCTGAATTTCCTGCTGACCAACCGCGTGCCGCGCATCGCCCTCACGCGCTTCATGGGCTGGTTCAGCAAGGTCGAGCTCCCCTGGGTGCGCGACGCGTCGATCGCGACCTGGCGCGCATTCACCGAGATCGATCTGTCGGACGCAAAGCAGCAGCGCTTCAAGAGCCTGCATGCGATGTTCACGCGCGAACTGCAGTCCGGGGCGCGGCAGATCGACATGGCGCCGGACGTGATGGCCAGCCCCTGCGATGCCATCGTGGGCAGCTGCGGTGCCGTGTCGGGCACGCGGCTATTCCAGGCCAAAGGCTTCCCGTACAGCCTGGGCGACCTGTTCGGTGACGCCGACGCCGCCGAGCCCTGGCGCGACGGGCAGTACGTGACGCTGCGGCTCACGTCTGCCATGTACCACCGCTTCCATGCGCCGCACGACTGCACGGTGGAGCACCTGACCTACCTCTCGGGCGACACCTGGAACGTGAACCCGATCGCGCTCCAGCGCGTGGAGCGGCTGTTCTGCCGCAACGAGCGCGCCGTGCTGCGCACGCGGCTCGCCAGCGGCCACCCGGTGGCGCTGGTGCCGGTGGCGGCGATCCTGGTGGCCAGCATCCGGCTGCACTTCCTGGACACGCTGCTGCACGTGCGCTACCGCGGGCCGCACCAGATCCCGTGCAATGCGCGCTACGCCAAAGGCCAGGAGATGGGCTGGTTCGAGCACGGCTCGACCATCATCGTGTTCGCGCCCAAAGGATTCGCGCTGTGCCCCGGCATCGCGGAGGGGGCACGCATCCGCATGGGCCAGGCGTTGATGCGGGTGGGCTGAAGCCGGTGTGACTTAGAACGGGTTGCGCAGCACCGGGCCGCCGTGGATCACCAGGCCGTGGTGCATGTCTTCGCTGTAGAGCACTTCGCAGTTGGCCAGGGTTGCTGCCGCGACGATGCAGGCGTCATAGAACGAGAGCCGGTACCGCTCGGCCAGGTGCCGGGCCTGGTCGTGCACCTCCACCGTCAGCGGCACAACTTCGCAAAAGTGGCGGACCAGTTCGAGAAAGCGGCTGATCTCGGTCCACGGCATGGCGCGCTTGCGCAAGCAGGTCTGCGTGACTTCATTGAGCACCTGCACGCTGATCATTGGACGCGCAAGGAGCAAGGCTTCTGCCCGATCAGCCTTGGCCGCGTCGCCCGACAGCAGGTACAGCACCACATTGCTGTCGAGGAATGCCCTGCCCTGCATGCTTTCAGTCCCGGGCATTGGCCTCATCGCGCGAGAACTTGAAGTCGGCCGGCAAGCGCCCCCGGAATGCACGCAGCTCTGCCAGCAAAGTGTCTGCGCCAGGGCGCTTGCGCACGGCGAACGTCCGGCGGTCGTCCACCACGATCTCGATGTCGTCGCCCTCGTTCAGCGACAGCGCCTGCACAACCGCGGCCGGCAAGCGCACGGCCAGGCTGTTCCCCCACTTTGCAACCTGCATGACGGGTCCTTGGATATACAGGAGCAAAGTGTATATCCAAGCCGGATATCAGGCAGTCGCAGACCCATTCAGGACCGAGACCCGACCTGGGGCGCAGCCGCCCGGCGCGCCGCCAGCAGGCTCAAGAGCGGCCCGGTGGCGGCCGTGGTCACCAGTGCCATGACCAGCAGCATGGTGAACAGCGCGGGGCCGATCAGGCCCGCGTCCTGGCCGATCTTGATCACGATGAGCTCCATGAGGCCACGCGCTTTCATGAGCGAGCCGGTGGCCAGGCTGTCGCGCCAGTCGTGGCCGGCCATGCGCGCGCCGGCCGCGCCGCCCACGATCTTGCCCAGCATGGCGACCGCGAGGATCAGCGCCAGCGCGCCCAGGCCGGCGCCGGCGAATGCGTCGGCGCTGGTGCCCAGGCCGGCCAGCGCGAAGAACACGGGCAGCAGCACGACCACGGCCAGCGGCTTGATGCGCGCCTCCAGCGCGTGCAGCAGCCGGTCGTCGCGCGGCAGGCAGATGCCGACCATGAAGGCGCCGACGGTGGCGTGCAGGTGCAGCCACTCGGCCACCATGGCGCAGGCGAACAGGCCAATGAGCATGGCGGCGAACGCCATGTCCGACAGTTCGCCTTCATGCGCCTGCCGGCGCAGCAGCCAGGCGTAGGCCGGCTTGCGCACGCCGAACACGATGGCCGCGAACACGGCCAGGCCGCCGCTGATGCGCAGGAAGTCGGCGATGCCGCCGCCCGCGCTGGCCAGGGCCAGCACCCAGTGCCAGCACGATCCAGGCGAGGGCATCGACCACGGCGGCCGAGCCCAGGGCAAGCTGGCCGACCCGCGTGCGCGTCATCTCGCCGATGACCATGGGCTAACCCAACGCGCGCAACACCAGGCCGCACAGCCGGGCCACGAGCAGGATCACGCACAGCTGCAGCAGCAGGAGGGCAAGAGGCATGGAGGGTGCGCAGGCGTGCGATGGAAGGGGCGCTATCTTATGATCCGGCGCTTCGCATTCGCCCCTGCACGCCATGTCCACCGCCACCCCATCCCCTGCCGCGAACCAGCCTGTGCCGCACGAGACCTGCGACGTGCTCGTGGTCGGTGGCGGGCCGGCCGGCTCCACGATCGCCGCGTTGCTGGCGCAGCAGGGCCGCAGCGTGGTGCTGGTGGAGAAGGAGCACCACCCGCGGTTCCACATCGGCGAATCGCTGCTGCCGGCCAACGTGGCGCTGTTCGAGCAATTGGGCGTGCGCGACCAGGTCGAGCGCATCGGCATGCCCAAGTTCGGCATCGAATTCGTCTCGCCCGAGCACAAGCATTGCAGCTACGTGGACTTCGCCGAGGCCTGGGACAAGAGCATGCCCATGGCCTGGCAGGTGCGCCGCTCGCAACTGGACGAGCTGCTGTTCCGCAACGCGGCCACGCGCGGCGCGCGCACCGTGGAGGGCTGCAAGGTGCGCGATGTGGCGTTCGACGCTGAGGGCGCCACCGTGCAGGCGCAACTGGACGACGGCAGCCAGCGCACCTGGCGCGCGCGCTTCGTGGTGGACGCGAGCGGGCGCGACACGCTGCTGGCGCACAAGATGCGCAGCAAGCAGAAGAACCCCGACCACAACAGCACGGCGCTGTTCGGCCACTTTCGCAACGTGCGCCGGCTCAAGGGCAAGCGCGAGGGCAACATCAGCATCTGCTGGTTCCCGCACGGCTGGTTCTGGTTCATCCCTCTGGCCGACGGCACGACCAGCGTGGGCGCCGTCTCCTGGGCCTATTACCTGAAGTCGCGCGGCGACAAGCCGCTCAAGCAGTTCCTGCTGGAGACCATCGCGCTGGCGCCGGAGCTGGCCGACCGGTTGAAGGACGCTGAACTGGTGGACGACGCGGTGCACGCCACCGGCAACTTCGCCTACAACAGCACGCACGCCACGGGCGAGCGCTACATCCTGCTGGGCGATGCGTTCGCCTTCATCGACCCGATGTTCTCCTCTGGCGTGTACCTGGCCATGCACAGCGCCTTCGACGGCGCCGAACTGGTGGCCAAGGCACTGGACAAGCCGGCCGAGCTGCCGGCCGCGCGGCGCGCGTTCGAGGCCATGATGCGCAAGGGCCCGCGCGAGTATTCGTGGTTCATCTACCGCGTGACCAACCCGACCATCCGCGAGATGTTCATGTACCCGGCCAACCCGATGCGCTGCAAGGAGGCGCTGATGTCGGTGCTGGCCGGCGACATCTACGGCAAGACGCCCTACCGGCGCGCGCTGAACATGTTCAAGGGCATCTACTACATGATCTCGCTGCGCCACCCCATGCGCACCTGGCGCGGCTGGCGCCGGCATGGCCACAACATCCGCGACTTCGGCCTGCTCCAGGGCGAGACCATCCAGCAGGTCAAGTGAGCTCGCGCGCCATGTAGCGCGCGCCCTGGCCATATCCGGCGAGCTTGTCGGCCAGCTCGGGCCGGTGGCATACCGCATAGCCCCGGCGGGCCCAGTAGCCCGCCGCGCCGCCCACGGCCACCAGCGCGGCCGTGCGCAGGCCTTGCGCCAGCGCACGCGTGCGGCCTGCGTCGTAGAGGGCCGCCGCGACGCCGGCGCCATGTGCGGTGCGCGCCACGGCGCAGTCGTGCAGGTACCAACAGCCGCAGGCAGGTGGCAAGGGCGGCAATCGGATGTCCAGGCTGGGCGGCGCGCCTGTGTGCCACGGATGGGACACCAGGTAGCCCAACAGCGTGCCGGCGGGGTTCAGCGCGACGATGCACAGGTCAGGCGCGACGCGCATGCGGTCGGTATAGACGGCGGGCTGTTCGGGTGCGAACGCGGCACCGGCATAGGCCTCGGCCTGGATCGCCAGCACGCCGGGCAGGTCGCCAGCCCCCATGGTGCGGATGGCCAGGGGCGCGCGCGGCGCGGGGGAATCGAATGGCATGCAGGCAACAGGACGGACGGGCCGCGCGATTGTGCCCGCCCGGTCAGGCGACGACCGGCGCCGCAGCGCGGCGTGGCGCATGCTGGTGTGCGCCGTGCCACTGCACGAGTTCCAGCCGGCCGTCGTGGTGCTCGACGAGCGCCGTGAGGCTTTCCACCCAGTCGCCGTCGTTGCAATACAGCGTGCCGTCGATCTCGCGCATCTCGGCGCGGTGGATGTGGCCGCAGACCACGCCCTGGTAGCCGCGCTTGCGCGCCTCGGCCGCCACGGCCTGCTCGAAGGCCGTCACGTAGTTCAGGGCCTTCTTGACCTTGAGCTTGAGATAGGCCGACAGCGACCAGTACGGCAGGCCCAGGCGCGCGCGCAGGCTGTTCAGGTGGCGGTTCAGCCGCAGCGTCAGTTCGTAGGCGTTGTCGCCCAGGTAGGCCAGCCATTTGGCGCACTGGATCACGGCGTCGAAGTGGTCGCCGTGCACGACCCATAGCTGGCGGCCGTCCGCTGTGGTGTGCACGGCTTCGTGGCAGACCTCGATGCCGCCGAAATGGTGGCCGGCAAAGCCGCGCGCAAACTCATCGTGGTTGCCGGGCACAAACACGACCTTGCAGCCCTTGCGCGCACGGCGCAGCAGCTTTTGCACCACGTCGTTGTGGGCCTGCGGCCAGAACCAGCGCCGGCGCAGCTGCCAGCCATCGACGATGTCGCCGACCAGGTACAGGGTCTGGCTCGGGTAGGCCTTCAGGAAGTCCAGCAGCGGGCCGGCCTGGCAGCCGGGCGTGCCCAGGTGCAGGTCGGAGATGAAGACGGCACGGTAGCGCGCGTTCGCGCCTTCCGATGCGTCGTCGCCGCCCACCGCGTCTGGCGCCGCGACGTCGGTCCAAAAGCCCAGCGCGTCGAACGCCGCACGCATGTCAGGGCCGCCCCGCCGCGAAGTGGCGGCGGTAGCGCGCCGGCATGTCGGCCAGGCGCATCAGCATAGGCAGGTCGGCGGTGTTGAAGTCCGGATCCCAGGCCGGCGGCCCCAGCACCTTGGCGCCCAGTCGCAGATAGCCCTTGATCAGGGCCGGTGGCTCGATGGCCAGGCTGTCGTCGAGCCGCTCCACGGGCAGCGGCAGGCGCGGCCGCACATGCTCGGTGATGGGGGCCAGGTGCGTGGCGCGCAGCTGGCGCCACAGGCTGGCGGCCGGGGCGCCGCTGGGCGCGCCGTTGTGCAGCAGCGCGATGCTGGCGCAGCCGATCATGAGGTCGAGTTGGTTGCGCAACATGAATTCCGTGAGTCCGCCCCACAGCGCCATGATCACGCCGCCGTGGCGGCGCTCCGCGTGCACGCAGCTGCGGCCCAGCTCCACCATGCGGCCGCGCAGATGGCGCAGCCGCGTGAGGTCGAACTCGCCTTCGGTGTAGAAGCCGCCCACGCGCCGGGCCTGCACCGGCGTGAGCACGCGGTAGGTTCCGATGACGGCGCGCGTGGCCGCATCGCGCACTAGCAGGTGCTCGCAGTAGTCGTCGAACAGGTCGATGTCATGGCCGGGCAGCGGGCCGGGCAGCCGAGCGCCCATCTCGGCGGCGAACACCGTGTGGCGCAGGCGCTGGGCCTCGCGCACTTCGTCCTGGTGGCGCGCCCAGGCGACGCAGATGCCCGAGGGCAGCTTGGACGCGCTGTTCTGAGAGGCGGCGGTGGCGGTGAGGTCCAGACCGCGCAGCGGTTCGAACCCAGGCGTTGGCAAGGCTTGCATGGGGTGCTCCTGGGGCGCGGCGCGGAGTGCGGCCGTGCGTTGGGAGCAGTGTGCGCAGCAGCCGTGACCGCTGCGTGTCGCCCAGATGGCGGCGGCGTGACAGCCTGCCGATGCCCCATGCGCCCCCCGGCTCAGCGCAGCGTGGCGGCGATGCGCTCTGCGCAGCGGCGTGCCTGGTCGGCGTCGCGCGCCTCGACCATCACGCGTACCAGGGGCTCGGTGCCGCTGGCGCGGATCAGCACGCGGCCGTCCTCGCCCAGCTCGCGCTCGGCATCGGCCGTGGCGGCCGTCATCGCGGTGTTGGACTTCCAGTCCTGACCGGGCTGCAGCCGCACGTTGATGAGCACCTGCGGGAACAGCGTGAGGTCGCCCAGCACCTCGGACAGGCTCTGGCGGCTGCGCACGCAGACCTGCAGCACCTGGAGCGCGCTGACCAGGCCGTCGCCCGTGGTGTGCTTGTCCAGCGTCAGCAAATGGCCCGAACCCTCCCCGCCCAGCAGCCAGCCGCGCTTTTCCATTTCTTCGAGCACGTAGCGGTCGCCGACTTTGGCGCGCACCAGGTCGACGCCCTTGGCGCGCAAGGCAAGCTCCACCGCCTTGTTGGTCATCAGCGTGCCGACCACGCCAGGCACGGCGTCGCCGGCCCGCTTGCTCTGCTGGCTGCCGCCGCGCGACAGGCGCTCCTTGACCAGCAGGTACAGGATCTCGTCGCCGTTGAACAGGCGACCGTTGCCGTCCACCAACTGCAGGCGGTCGGCATCGCCGTCCAGCGCGATGCCGAAATGGGCACCCTGCGCAAGCACCTGCTCGATCAAAGCCTGGGGGTGGGTGGCGCCGACTTTCTCGTTGATGTTCATGCCATCGGGCGCGCAGCCGATGGAGATGACCTCGGCGCCCAGTTCGTGGAACACCAGGGGCGCGATCTGGTAGGCCGCACCATGGGCGGCGTCGACCACGATGCGCAGGCCCTTCAGGGTCAGTGCACTCGGGAAGGTGCTCTTGCAGAACTCGATGTACCGGCCGGCCGCGTCTTCGAGCCGGCGCGTCTTGCCCAGGTCGGCGGACTCGGCCCACTGCGGCGGCATCTCCAGCGCGGCCTCGACCTCGCGCTCCCACTGATCGGGCAGCTTCGTGCCCTGCGCGCTGAAGAACTTGATGCCGTTGTCGGCGAAGGGGTTGTGGCTGGCGCTGATGACCACGCCCAGGCTGGCGCGCTGCGCACGCGTGAGGTAGGCCACGCCGGGCGTGGGCAGCGGCCCCAGGAGCACCACGTCGACGCCGGCCGAGTTGAAGCCCGACTCCAGCGCGCTTTCCAGCATGTAGCCGGAGATGCGTGTGTCCTTGCCGATCAGCACCGTGGGCCGGTGCTCGGTCCTGCGCAGCACGCGGCCGACGGAGTGCGCCAGCCGCAGCACGAAATCGGGCGTGATGGGCGCAACGCCCACGGTGCCGCGGATGCCGTCGGTGCCGAAGTATTGACGTGTCATGTCGATGAGCTTTCTTTTGGGTTCGATGGGCAAGGGGCGGTGGCGGCATGCCACACGTTCAGCGCCGCCACGGTCTCGCGCACGTCGTGCACGCGCACGATGCGTGCGCCCCGCTCGACGGCCAGCACCGCGGCGGTCACGCTTTCCGTGACACGGTCTGCCGGTGCCTGCATGGGGCCGCCCGAGACGGCTGCCAGCGACGATTTGCGGGACCAGCCGACCAGCCAGGCATGGCGCGCTGCCGACAGCTCGCGCTGGTGGCGCAGCAGCGCGAAATTCTGCGCAACGGTCTTGCCGAAGCCGATGCCCGGGTCGAGCACGATACGCTGCGGCGCAACGCCGCGGGCTTCGAGCTGAGCAGCCGCCTGCGCGAGGAAGGCCTGCACGTCGGCCAGCACGTCGCCGTGCATGGGCTCGCGTTGCATGGTGGCGGGCTCGCCGTGCATGTGCATGAGGCAGACGCCGCAGTCCGGATGTGCCGCGACCACAGCGGCGGCAGCACCGGGCGGCTCGCCTGCGTCCGCGTCGTGCCAGCGCAGGGCCCAGATGTCGTTGACGATGTCGGCCCCCAGGTCCAGAGCGGCCTGAATCACCTGCGGCTTGTAGGTATCGACGGAGACGGGCACGCCCAGCGCCGTGGCATCGCGCAGTACCGGCAACAGGCGCGCGAGTTCGTCCGCCACGGGCAGCATGGCGGCGCCGGGCCGCGACGATTCGGCACCGAGATCCAGGATGTGCGCACCGGCGGCCAGCAGTTGCTCGCAATGGCGCAGCGCGGCCACGGGGCCGGCCAGGCGGCCACCGTCGGAGAACGAATCGGGCGTGAGATTGACGATCCCCATGACCTTGGGCGCATCCAGGTCGATGCGGAAACGGGATGTCTGCCAGTACGTGGGCTTCAAATGCATACGGGGCCGTTGAGGCCCCGTATTGTCTGCCAGGAATCTGCGCGACTGGCTCAGGCGGCCGTCGGTGCAGGCTCCGGGTTCACGGCCGGCGCGCCACCACTGCCACCACCGTTGTTGCCGCCCGTCGGCGTGCGCGGCGTCCAGTCCTTGGGCGGGCGCGGTTCCCGGCCGGCCATGATGTCGTCGATCTGCTCGGTATCGATGGTTTCCCATTCCAGCAAGGCCTTGGCCATGGTGTGCATCTTGTCGCTGTTCTCTTCGATCAGGCGCCGCGCCAGCGCGTACTGCTCGTCGATGATCCGGCGCACCTCGCCGTCGACCTTCTGCATCGTGGTCTCGCTCATGTTCGTCGTCTTGGTGACCGACCGGCCCAGGAAGACTTCACCTTCGTTCTCGGCGTAGACCATGGGGCCCAGCGCGTCGGTCATGCCATAGCGCGTGACCATGTCGCGGGCAATTGCGGTGGCCCGCTCGAAGTCATTCGATGCGCCCGTGGTCATCTGGTGCATGAACACTTCTTCAGCGATGCGGCCACCAAACAGCATGCTGATCTGGCTCAGCATGTACTCCTTGTCGTAGCTGTAGCGGTCCTGCGCGGGCAGGCTCATGGTCACGCCCAGGGCGCGGCCACGCGGGATCACGGTGACCTTGTGCACCGGGTCGCACTTGGGCAGCAGCTTGCCGATCAGGGCGTGGCCGGACTCGTGGTAGGCCGTGTTGCGGCGCTCTTCCTCGGGCATGACCATGCTCTTGCGCTCCGGGCCCATCAGGATCTTGTCCTTGGCCTTCTCGAAGTCCTGCATCTCGACCACCCGTGCATTGCGACGTGCGGCCATCAGCGCAGCCTCATTGCACAGGTTGGCCAGGTCGGCACCCGACATGCCGGGCGTGCCGCGGGCAATCACACTGGCGTTCACGTCCTGCGCCACTGGCACCTTGCGCATGTGCACGTGCAGGATCTGCTCGCGGCCCCGGATGTCGGGCAGCGTCACGTAGACCTGGCGGTCGAAACGACCGGGGCGCAGCAAGGCTGCGTCCAGGATGTCGGGCCGGTTGGTCGCCGCGACCACGATGACGCCCAGGTTGGTTTCGAAGCCGTCCATCTCGACCAGCATCTGGTTCAGCGTCTGCTCGCGCTCGTCGTTGCCGCCGCCCAGACCTGCGCCACGCTGGCGGCCGACCGCGTCGATTTCATCGATGAAGATGATGCACGGGGCGTTCTTCTTGGCGTTCTCGAACATGTCGCGCACGCGGGCCGCGCCCACGCCGACGAACATTTCCACGAAGTCAGAGCCAGAGATGCTGAAGAACGGCACCTTCGCTTCGCCTGCGATCGACTTGGCCAGCAACGTCTTGCCGGTGCCCGGCGGGCCGACCAACAGCAGGCCGCGCGGAATGCGTCCGCCCAGCTTCTGGAACTTCTGCGGGTCCTTCAGGAAGTCGACGACCTCTTTGACTTCTTCCTTGGCCTCGTCGCAGCCGGCAACATCGGCGAACGTCACGGAATTGTTGTTCTCGTCCAGCATGCGCGCCTTGCTTTTGCCGAAGCTGAAAGCACCGCCCTTGCCGCCACCCTGCATCTGGCGCATGAAGTACACCCAGACGCCGATCAACAGGAGCATGGGGCCCCAGCTGACCAGCAGGGTCATGAGCAGCGAACCTTCTTCGCGGGGCTTGACGTCGAACTTGACGTTGTTGGCGATGAGATCACCGACCAGGCCGCGGTCCAGGTAGGTGGCGGTGGTCCGCACACGGCGGTCATCGGTGGTTACGCCGATGATCTCGGTCCCTCCCTGGCCCTCCTGGATCGTTGCCGACTTGATGCGTTTGTTGCGCACTTCCTCCAGGAAATCGGAATAGCCGAGGAAGCCGGAGCCCGCCGTGGCGCGCGTGTCGAACTGTTTGAACACCGTGAACAGCACCATGGCGATCACGAGCCAGACGGCAACTTTGGAAAACCAGGGATTCTTCAAGCGGGGACTCCGGTAAGCAGTACGGCGCACGGCATGGGGCGTACTTGCGCCTCATTTTAGGCATTTCAAGATCGCCAAGGCCCGGTTTCTGCCGCGTCAGCCATAGCTGCAGCAAGGGTTTAGGCGATTTGTGGCGGGTGGGCCGGCTTCATGCCGATGCCGACCAGGAAGGTTTCGGATGACTTGTCGCGCGACGCCTTGGGCTTGACGGGCTTGACCGTGCGAAAGCGTTCCTTGAATAGCTTGACCAGTTCGGCGTAGCCGCTGCCATGGAACACCTTGGCAACCAGGGCACCCTCGGGCTTCATGTAACCCTGGGCGAAGTCCACGGCCAGTTCCACCAAGTGCGAGATGCGTGCGGCATCGGCCGACTCGATGCCCGAGAGGTTGGGAGCCATGTCGGAGACCACGACGTCCGCGAGCCGCCCGTCCATCGCCAACTGCAGTTGCGCCAGCATTTCCGGCTCGCGAAAGTCGCCCTGCAGGAATTGCACGCCTTCGACCGGGTCCATGGGCAGCAGGTCGAGCGCGATGATGGTGCCGTTCAGTTCGCCGACGGCCGCGCCGCCGCCGGTGGCCGTGCGCGGTGACAGCTTGCGCCGCACGTACTGGCTCCAGGCCCCCGGCGTAGAGCCCAGGTCGACCACCAGCTGACCGGGCCGCAGCAGGTGCAGGGACTCGTCGATCTCCTTCAATTTATAGGCCGCGCGCGCGCGGTAGCCGTCCTTGGCCGCGAGCTTCACGTAGGTGTCGTTGACATGGTCGTTCAACCACGCCTTGTTCACCTTTTTGCTTTTCGTTTTGACTTTCATGTTGCCTTGGATAATACGGCCATGACCCAGATTCAACTCACGCCTGCCCAGCGCAAGGTACACCGCGCCGAAGCCCACCACCTCGACCCCGTGGTCATGGTGGGCGGCGACGGCCTCACGCCCGCCGTCGTCCGCGAGGTCGACCTCGCGCTCAAGTCGCACGGCCTGATCAAGGTGCGGGTGCTGTCGGACGACCGCGTCGCGCGCGAAGCCATGTACCAGAGTTTGAGCGACGAGCTCAGCGCCGCACCCATCCAGCACATCGGCAAGCTGCTGGTGCTGTGGCGGCCCAAGCCGGAGCCCGGCAAGGAACGCGAAGTGGACGAAGACCGCATGCCGGGTCCGCGTGACGTGAAAGTGCTCAAGTACAGCAAGCGCGGCGGCCAGCGTCCGGAGGTGAAGATGCTGCGCGTGCTGGGCAACCAGCGTCTGACGCCCGGCGGCAAGGTCAAGCGGGCCAAGCCGAAGCCGCCGACCAGCATCAAGAAACGCCAAGGATGATGGCCAACTGCAAGGCGAGTCATCGGACAACAGCCCGCAACATTTGGCAACTCATTTCCGAATAAACCCTAGGTAATCGTTTAACTATCACGCAAACGGCCCTCGCATAATTCTCGTCGTCAGACAACCAAAGACGAGGAGAGATGATGCAACGGAGACAATTTGCGCTGGCCACCCTGTCGCCACTGGCCCTGGCAGCCTGCGGCGGCGGAGGCGGAAGTGACGGAGAAGCGCCACCCACACTGCAGCAAAGCGCCATCGACGCGCTGAAGCGTGCTGCCACCTACATGGACGAAACCGTGTCCTACCGGGGTGGCTATGTGTGGTCGTATTCGCCGGACCTCACGCAGACCTTCGGCGAGATGGAGGCCAAGCGCACGATGTGCTGGATCCAGCCGCCCGGCACACCGTCCGTCGGCCACGTCTACCTGGACGCCTACCACGCGACAGATGACGAGCGCTTCTACCAGGCCGCCGAGCGCACGGCCCTGGCCGTGGTCGCGGCCCAGCACCCCGCTGGCGGCTGGAACTACATCTACGACTTCGCCGGCGAAGAGTCGCTCAAGCACTGGTACGACACCATCGGCGCCAACGGCTGGCGGCTGGAGGAGTTCCAGCACTACTACGGCAATGCCACCTTCGACGACGCTGGCACGGCCGTGGCCTCGCAGCTGATGCTGCGTATGTACGTCGAGAAGAAGGACGCGCGTTTTCTCGAGCCGCTGAACAAGGCCATCGATTTCATCCTGCGCGCGCAGTTCGGCCCTGAATACGGCATTGCCTGCGGCGGCTGGCCCCAGCGCTTCCCGCACAACCCTGCGGCCATCTCGTCCATGCCACTGCCCAACCCCGAGCAGGTACCCGCGGGTGCCCGGGCCGGCATGGAGGACGGCGACTACACGCTGCACGTGACCTTCAACGACGACGTGATGGGCGAGAACATCAAGTTCCTGACCATGTGCATGTTGAGCCTGGGGCGGAGCGACGTGCTGAATGCCATCACGCGCGCCATGGAATGCATGCGCGGCCTGCAGCAACCGGCGCCGCAGGCCGGCTGGAGCCTGCAGCACCTGTCGCGCACGACCAATGGACGCGCGGGCGGGTCACCCGCCGGTGCACGCAGCTACGAGCCCCGCTCGCTGGCCACGCACACGACCCAGACCAACCTGCAGCAGCTCTTCAATTACTTCACGCTGACCGGCGACCGCAAGTACCTGGCCCGCGTCCCTGAGGCCATCGCCTGGCTCAAGTCGGTGTCGCTGCCGGCCAATGCGGCGCAGGTCAACCCGCTGCTGGCGGGCGGCCGCACGCACCCGACCTTTGTCGAGCTCGGCACCAACGAGCCGCTGTACATCCACCGCTACGGATCGAACATCCACAACGGGGCCTACTACGCCGACAAGGAGATCACGAACACCATCAGCCACTATTCGTCGGGCCGTGTGATCGACATCGCCGGGCTGGAGAAGCGCTACGCCGAGCTCAGCGGCATGACCGATGCAGCCGTGGCCGAAATGGCAGCGCGCTCACCGCTGAAGTCCACGGGCGGCGCGGCCCTGCCCAAGTACTTCTCGATCCGCGAGGTCGACTTCGCCGATCTCTTCACCGGCGCGAAGATGACCACGCCGGCCGTCCCGGAGACCGAGGTCACGACCCTGATCGACGAGCTGGGCACGAAGAACTACTGGACGGCACCGGTGCCCGAGATCGTGAATCCCTACCGCGGCGACGGGCCGACGACCCCTTACACCGGCACGGCCTACCGCAGCAAGCACGTGGGCGATGTCTACGACACCTCGCCCTACCCGGCCGACAACCCGCCGGAGATTGCGCCCTACGTGAAGAAGGACAAGCCACAGTTCATCGTGACCTCGGACTGGATCCGGCGCATGGGGCGGCTGATCGCCCACGTGGCGCCGGTGGCCTGATCAGCGCGGCGCCACCCGGTCCAGCGCCGTGGCCAGGTGGCCCACGGTGCGGTCCACGTGGTGCCACTTCTCCAGGCCGAACAGGCCGATGCGGAAGGTGCGGAAGTCAGCGGGCTCGTCGCACTGCAGTGGCACGCCGGCCGCGGTCTGCAAGCCGGCCGCCAGGAATTTCCTGCCGTTCTGGATGTCGGGGTCGGTGGTGTAGCTCACGACCACGCCGGGCGCCTTGTAGCCCTCGGCCGCCACGCTGGGGAAGCCGCGTGACTCCAGCAGCGCACGCACCTTCGCGCCCAGGGCGATCTGCTCCTCGCGTACCTTGGCGAAGCCGTAGTCGCGCGTCTCCAGCATCACCTCGCGCAGGCGAACCAGCGCATCGGTGGGCATGGTCGTGTGGTAGGCGTGCTGGCCCTTCTCGTAGCCCTCGGCGATCTGCATCCACTTCTTGAGGTCGCACGAGAAGCTGCTGCTGGTCGTGCCGTCGATCGCATCGCGCGCACGGGCGCTGAGCATCACCATGGCGCAGCAGGGCGAGCTGCTCCAGCCCTTTTGCGGCGCGGAGATCAGCACGTCGACGCCGGTGGCCTGCATGTCCACCCACATCGCGCCCGAGGCCACGCAGTCCAGCACCACCAGCGCGCCGACGGTGTGGGCGGCTTCGGTCACGGTGCGCAGGTAGGCGTCGGGCAGGATGATGCCGCTGGCCGTCTCCACATGCGGCATGAAGACGACCTTGGGCTGCTCGGCCCGGATCGCGGCCGCCACCTCTTCGGCCGCGGCAGGCTGCCACGGCGCCTGCGGACCCTCACCGACGCGGCGCGCCTTGCAGACCACGGCACCGCCACCCAGGGCGCCCGCGTCGAAGATCTGGCTCCAGCGGTAGCTGAACCAGCCGTTGCGCACGATCAGCACCTTCTCGCGATTGGCGAACTGGCGCGCCACGGCCTCCATGCCGAAGGTGCCGCTTCCGGGCACCAGCACGGCCGTGTGCGCGTTGTAGACCTGCTTGAGCGTTGCCAGGATGTCCTGCATCACGCCGGTGAAGCGCTTGGACATGTGGTTGAGCGCGCGGTCGGTGTAGACCACCGAGAATTCCAGCAGGCCGTCGGGATCGATGTCGGGCAACAGTCCAG
Organism: Pseudorhodoferax sp. Leaf267; assembly: GCF_001422405.1. Lineage (GTDB taxonomy): Bacteria > Pseudomonadota > Gammaproteobacteria > Burkholderiales > Burkholderiaceae_C > Pseudorhodoferax. The sequence continues at coordinate 218,882 of NZ_LMMV01000012.1, read as the reverse complement.
GCATGGTCAGTCTCCTTGTTGTGCGGGCGCAGGGAGCGCCAGTTTCCAGAACGTCACGCCGGCGCAGACCCATTGCAGCAGCAGCATGCCGCTGCCCAGGCTGTGCCAGAGCTTGAGATTCTCGCGCGCCACGATGCGCGGCGACACCGCGAATTCCCCCAGCAGCGCCAGCAGCAGCCCGCCGAGCACGAAGCCCAGCACGGGTCGCGCCCAGGGCGCCATACGCGGGTCCTGCCGCGGCCGCGAAGCCATCAACAGCAACATGCAGCAGGCAATCGTGATCCAGGTCTGCGTGCTGAACAGCCGCGCCGCCATGCCGCCGGCCAACGCCGGGCTGGGCAGATGGGCGAACAGCATGGGCACCACCCAGAAGATGGTGGTCAGGCTGCCCCACCAAAGGGCGGCAACCGTCACTGGCAGGCGGCCCTTCATAGGGGCAGGCTCAGATGTAGCGCACCGCCACGATGTCATACCGCTTGGTGCCGCCGGGCGTCTGCACTTCAGCGGCGTCGCCCTCTTCCTTGCCGATCAGCGCGCGTGCGATCGGGCTGGAGATGTTGATGCGGCCCAGCTTCAGGTCGGCTTCGTCCTCGCCCACGATCTGGTAGGTCACGGGCTGGCCGCTCTCTTCCTCTTCGAGGTCGACGGTGGCGCCGAACACCACCTTGCCGTCGGCATTGACCTCGGCGGGGTCGATGATCTGGGCCGCCGACAGCTTGCCCTCGATCTCCTGGATGCGGCCTTCGATGAAGCCCTGGCGGTCCTTCGCGGCGTCGTAGTCGGCGTTCTCGGACAAGTCACCCTGCGCACGCGCCTCGGCGATGGCATTGATGATGAAGGGCCGGTCGACCGTCTTCAGGCGGTGCAGTTCGTTCTTCAGCGCCTCGGCGCCACGCCGGGTCACGGGGATGGTGTTGAGCATTTCTGGGTCTCCCAAAAGCAAACCGCCGAGCGTTGCCGTTCGGCGGTGTGTTGAAGCGGCAGATTATGCCGCTGGCGAATGTGAATCGAGTCGGTGGCCGCGGATCAGGCGGCCAGTTGCGCGTGCATTTCCTGGACCGAGATGACGTCCATCTGGTCCATGTAGCGCATACCTTCCACGGCCGCCTCGGCACCGGCGATCGTCGTGAACGTGGTTACGCGGGCCAGCAGCGAGGACGTGCGGATCGCACGGCTGTCGGAGATGGCGTTGCGGCGCTCCTCCACCGTGTGGATCACCAGCGCGATCTCGTTGTTCTTGATCATGTCGACCACGTGCGGCCGGCCTTCGGTGACCTTGTTCACCGTCTTGCAGGCCACGCCCGCCGCCGTGATGGCCTGGGCCGTGCCCTTGGTTGCGACCAGCGTGAAGCCCTGCGCCACCAGCGCACGCGCGACCTCGACAGCGCGCGGCTTGTCACCGTTCTTGACGGTCAGGAAGGCCGTACCCGAGCGGGGCAGCTTGGTGCCCGCGCCGAGCTGGCTCTTCACAAAGGCCTCGCCAAAGGTCTTGCCCACACCCATGACTTCGCCGGTGGACTTCATCTCGGGGCCGAGGATGGTGTCCACGCCCGGGAACTTGACGAAGGGGAACACGGCCTCCTTGACGCTGAAGTACGGCGGGGTGACTTCGGCGCCGATGCCCTGGCTGTCCAGCGACTGGCCGGCCATGCAGCGTGCCGCCACCTTGGCGAGCTGGATGCCCGTGGCCTTGGACACGAAGGGCACGGTGCGGCTGGCGCGCGGGTTCACTTCCAGCACGTAGATCACGTCCTGGCCATCCTTCTCCTGGATGGCGAACTGCACGTTCATGAGGCCCACCACGTTCAGGCCCTCGGCCATGGCCGCGGTCTGGCGCTTGAGCTCGTCCACCGTGGCCTTGCTCAGGTAGTAAGGCGGCAGCGAGCAGGCGGAGTCACCACTGTGCACGCCAGCCTGCTCGATGTGCTCCATCACGCCGCCGATGAACACGCGGCCCGTGGCATCGCGCACGGCGTCCACGTCGCACTCGATCGCGTCGCTGAGGAAGCGGTCCAGCAGCACCGGCGAATCGTTGCTGACCTTGACGGCCTCGCGCATGTAGCGCTCCAGGTCGCGCTGCTCGTGCACGATCTCCATCGCGCGGCCGCCCAGCACGTAGCTGGGGCGCACAACCAGCGGGTAGCCCAGCGCGGCGGCCTTTTCCAGGGCCTCGGGCTCGGCGCGGGCCGTGGCGTTCGGCGGCTGGCGCAGGTTCAGGTCCTGCAGCAGCTTCTGGAAGCGCTCGCGGTCCTCGGCCGCATCGATCATGTCGGGGCTGGTGCCGATGATGGGCACGCCTTCGGCTTCCAGGCCCAGCGCCAGCTTGAGCGGCGTCTGGCCGCCGTACTGCACGATCACGCCGAGCGGCTTTTCCTTGTCGACGATCTCCAGCACGTCTTCCAGCGTCAGCGGCTCGAAGTACAGGCGGTCGGAGGTGTCGTAGTCGGTCGAGACGGTCTCGGGATTGCAGTTCACCATGATGGTCTCGTAGCCGTCCTCGCGCATCGCCAGCGCCGCGTGCACGCAGCAGTAGTCGAACTCGATGCCCTGGCCGATGCGGTTGGGGCCACCGCCCAGCACCATGATCTTCTTCTTGTTCGTCGGCTCGGCCTCGCACTCGTCTTCATAGGTCGAATACATGTAGGCCGTGTCGGTCGAGAACTCGGCCGCGCAGGTGTCCACGCGCTTGTAGACGGGGCGCACATTCAGGCCGCGGCGCGTGTCGCGCACGGCCTTCTCGGTGGTCTTGAGCAGCTTGGCCAGGCGACGGTCGGAGAAGCCCTTCTTCTTGAGGGTACGCATCTCCAGTTCGGTCACCTTTGACAGTGCAGCGGCGCCATGCTCGTCGGTGAAGGTATCCAGCTCCAGCTCGATCTTGATGATCTGCTGGATCTGCACGAGGAACCACTTGTCGATCTTGGTGATGGCGTGGACTTCGTCCAGCGTCCAGCCCGAGGCGAAGGCGTCGCCCACGTACCAGATGCGGTCAGGGCCGGGGGCGCCGAGCTCGCGCTCCAGCACTTCGCGGTCCGTGGTCTTCTCGTTCATGCCGTCCACGCCGACCTCCAGCCCGCGCAGTGCCTTCTGGAAGCTTTCCTGGAACGTGCGGCCCATGGCCATGACCTCGCCCACGCTCTTCATCTGCGTGGTGAGGCGGCTGTCGGCGGTCGGGAATTTCTCGAACGCGAAACGCGGGATCTTGGTCACCACGTAGTCGATGCTCGGCTCGAAGCTGGCCGGCGTGGCGCCACCCGTGATGTCGTTGCGCAGCTCGTCCAGTGTGTAGCCGATGGCCAGCTTGGCCGCCACCTTGGCGATCGGGAAGCCCGTGGCCTTGGAGGCCAGTGCCGAGGAGCGCGACACGCGCGGGTTCATCTCGATCACGATCATGCGGCCGTCGGCCGGGTTGACCGAGAACTGCACGTTGGAGCCGCCCGTGTCGACGCCGATCTCGCGCAGCACCGCCAGGGAGGCGTTGCGCATGATCTGGTATTCCTTGTCGGTCAGCGTCTGCGCCGGGGCCACGGTGATGGAGTCGCCCGTGTGCACGCCCATCGGGTCCAGGTTTTCGATCGAGCACACGATGATGCAGTTGTCCGCCTTGTCGCGCACAACCTCCATCTCGTACTCTTTCCAGCCGAGCAGGGACTCTTCGATCAGCAGTTCGCTGGTGGGCGAGGCCTCCAGGCCGCGCTTGCAGATGATCTCGAACTCTTCGGCGTTGTAGGCGATGCCACCGCCCGTGCCGCCCAGAGTGAAGCTGGGCCGGATCACGGTCGGGAAGCCCACGCTCTTCTGCACGGCCCAGGCCTCGTCCATGGAATGCGCGATGCCCGAGCGGGCCGAGCCCAGGCCGATCTTGGTCATCGCGTCCTTGAACTTCAGCCGGTCTTCGGCCTTGTCGATGGCCTCGGGCGTGGCGCCGATCAGCTCGACCTTGTACTTGTCGAGCACGCCGTTGCGCCACAGGTCCAGCGCGCAGTTCAGCGCGGTCTGGCCGCCCATGGTCGGCAGGATGGCGTCGGGGCGCTCCTTGGCGATGATCTTCTCGACCGTCTGCCAGGTGATGGGCTCGATGTAGGTGACGTCGGCCGTGGCCGGGTCGGTCATGATCGTCGCGGGGTTGCTGTTGATCAGAATGACCTTGTAGCCCTCCTCGCGCAGCGCCTTGCAAGCCTGCACGCCGGAGTAATCGAATTCGCAGGCCTGGCCGATGACGATGGGGCCGGCGCCGATGATGAGGATGCTCTTGAGGTCTGTGCGCTTAGGCATGCTTGCCCTCCGCCTTGTGCTGGTCCATGAGTTGCGTGAAGCGGTCGAACAAATAGCCGATGTCGTGCGGGCCGGGCGAGGCTTCCGGGTGGCCCTGGAAGCAGAAGGCCGGCTTGTCGGTGCGGGCCAGGCCCTGCAGCGTGTTGTCGAACAGGCTGATGTGGGTGGGGCGCAGGTTGGCCGGCAGCGTCTTCTCGTCCACCGCGAAGCCGTGGTTCTGGCTCGTGATGGAGACGCGGCCGTTGTCCAGGTCTTTCACCGGGTGGTTCGCGCCGTGGTGGCCGAACTTCATCTTGAACGTCCTGGCGCCGGAGGCCAACGCCATGATCTGGTGGCCCAGGCAGATGCCGAAGGTGGGAATGCCGGTCTCGATCAGTTCGCGCGTGGCGGCGATGGCGTAGTCGCAGGGCTCCGGGTCGCCGGGGCCGTTGGCCAGGAAGATGCCGTCGGGCTTGAGCTTGAGCACATCGGCCGCGGGCGTCTGCGCCGGCACCACCGTGATGCGCGCGCCGCGCTGGGCCAGCATGCGCAGGATGTTCTTCTTGACGCCGAAGTCGTAGGCCACGACATGGAACCTGGGCGTGATCTGCACGCCGTAGCCCGAGCCCAGCTTCCACTCGGTCTGGGTCCACTCGTAGGTTTCACGCACCGAGACGACCTGGGCCAGGTCCAGGCCCGACATGCTGGGCGCGGCCTTGGCGGCGGCGATGGCCTGGTCGATCATGGCTTGCGTTACCGTGGCGCCAGCAGCCAGCGCCACGATGGCGCCGTTCTGCGCGCCCTGGGTGCGCAGGTGGCGCGTGAGCTTGCGTGTGTCCAGGCCGGCGATGGCCACGGTCTTGCCGGCGACCAGGTACTCGGTCAGCGTCTGGTTCAGGCGGAAGTTGGAAGCCAGCAGGGGCAGGTCCTTGATGATCAGGCCGGCGGCGTGGATCTTCTCGGCCTCGACGTCTTCGGCGTTGACGCCGTAGTTGCCGATGTGCGGATAGGTGAGCGTGACGATCTGCTGGCAGTAGCTCGGATCGGTCAGGATTTCCTGGTAGCCGGTCATGGCCGTGTTGAACACGACTTCACCGACGGTGGTGCCGGCGGCACCGATCGAGTTGCCGAGAAAGACCGTGCCGTCTGCGAGCGCCAGGATGGCGTGTGGGGCGGTTCCCTGAAGGGACAAAAGCACTGGGTTCTCCGGGTGGTGACGGGTACGCCCAAACGCGCTCGAGAGCTGGCTCTCGATGTTGCTGTTATCGGGGAGGTGCTGGCCGCGCTAGGCGTACGGAGGATTGGCGAAAAAGCCGCTGATTATAGCCGCTGGCCCATCCCCGCATGGAGGCAGATGGCGGCCGCCGCAGCGACGTTCAGCGACTCCTCGCCGCCGGGCTGGGCGATGCGCACCCGGCCCTTGGCCAGCGCCTCGACCTGCGGGCCGACACCCTGCCCTTCGTGCCCGAACGCCCAGGCACAGGGCCAGGGCACGCCTGCTGCATGCAGAAAGTCGCCGGCATGCGAACTGGTCACGAGCAGCGGCACGGCCAGCGCAGACAGGGCTTGGGGCTCCAGCGACTCCACCAGGTGCAGGCCGAAATGCGCGCCCATGCCGGCGCGCAGCACCTTGGGCGACCAGAGCCCGGCCGTGCCCTTGAGCGCGAGCACCTGCCAGTAGCCGAACGCGCCAGCACTGCGCAGGATGGAGCCGACGTTGCCGGCATCCTGCACGCGGTCCAGCACGACACTGGGCGCGGTCGGGTCCAACGCGGTCGATGCGGGCAGGTCCAATACAAATCCCATGGCGGCCGGCGATTCCAGCGCACTCAGCTGGGTCCACAGCGCATCGGCCACGACGACACGGCGCAGGCCGGGCGGCAAGCCCAGTGCCGGCGCGCTTGGCAAGAAGCGTTCGGCCAGCACGGCCATCACGGGCTGCAGGCCACGCGCCAAGGCGGCCCGGCACAGATGGTCGCCTTCGATCCACACACGGCCCTGTTGGCGGTAGGCGCTGTTGTCCTGCGCCAGCCGGCGCAGATCCTTGAACAGGCTGTTCTCGCGCGAGCGCAGGACGGTCGGCTCGCCCGGGGCGCTCATCGACCCAGCCCTGCCGGCGTGACCACCGTCACCTGCACCATGCCGGCAGCCCGCACCGGCGCGAACGACTGGCGGTGCAAGGCGCAGGCGCCATGCACGCGCAGGGCTTCCATATGGGCCGGCGTGCCATAGCCCTTGTGTTCGTGGAATCCGTAGTGCGGGAAATCGGCATGCACCTGCGCGCACCATCGGTCGCGGTGCACCTTGGCCAGGATGGAAGCGGCCGAGATGGACGGCACCAGCGCATCGCCTTTCACCACGGTCTCGGCCAGCACGTCCAGCACCGGCAACTGGTTGCCGTCGATCAGCACGCGCGCAGGCTTGAGCCGCAGGCCCTGCACGGCACGCCGCATGGCCAGCAGCGTGGCCTGCAGGATGTTCAACCGGTCGATCTCCTCGACCGAGGCCTGTGCCACGGCGTAGCACAGAGCCTTGGCGCGGATTTCTTCGTCCAGTTGCGCGCGCCGCTGCGGCGTCAGCACCTTGGAATCGGCCAGGCCGGTGATGGGCTGCAGTTCGTCCAGGATCACGGCGGCGGCCACCACCGGCCCGGCCAGAGGGCCGCGCCCGGCTTCGTCCACGCCGGCCAGCAGGCCCGGGGCGGCCCAGCCGAGCACCTGCTGCTCAGGAACCAAGAATCTTTTGGATGGCATCGCTGGCCAGGGAAGCTGTGTCGCGCCGCAGTTCGAGATGCAGCGCGGTGAATCGTTGTTCAAGGTCGGCGATTGTCTCCGGATCGGCCCGACGCTGGTCCAGCCAGCGGCCCAGCGCTGCCGCCAAGGCCTCGGGGCTGGCGGCGTCCTGCAGGAGCTCGGGCACGACGAAGTCGCGGCACAGGATGTTGGGCAGGCCGATCCAGGGCTGCAGGTTGCGCCCGCGCATCAGATACCAGGACAGCCGGTTCATGTGGTACGCGATCACCATCGGGCGCTTGAACAGCGCAGTCTCCAGCGTGGCCGTGCCACTGGCGACCAAGGCCAGGTCGCAGGCCGCCAGCACGGCATGGGACTGACCAGCGACGATGTGCAGGCGCGGGCCCAGGCTGGTCGCCTGCGCCAGGCGCCGGATCTCGGCCTCCAGCGCTGGCACGGCCGGTACCACGAACTGCAGCGCGCCCTGCGAACGCAGCAAGATCTCGGCGGCCGCGAAGAAGCGCGCCGCCATCTGCTGGACCTCGGACCTGCGGCTGCCCGGAAGGATGGCAACCACCGTCGCATCCTGGTCCAGTCCCAGCGCCTGGCGCGCAGCCGCGCGGTCCGGTACCAGAGGAATCACGCCGGCCAGCGGGTGGCCGACGTAGGTGGCGTCGATCCCATGCCGGGCCAGCAGCGCCGGCTCGAACGGAAAGATGCACAGAACATGGTCGGCGCTGCGCTTGAGCTTTTCCACCTTCTTTGCACGCCAGGCCCAGAACGACGGGCTCACGAAGTGCACGGTCGGAATGCCGGCATTCTTCAGCCGCTCTTCCAGGCCGAAGTTGAAATCAGGCGCGTCGATGCCGATGAAGATGTCGGGCCGCTCGCGCAGCAGCCGGTCGCCGAGTTCGCGGCGGATGGCCAGCAGCTTGCGCAGGTGCGGCAACACCTCCAGGTAACCGCGCACTGCGAGTTGCTCGCTGGACCACCAGGCGTCGAAGCCCTGCGCCCGCATGGCCGCGCCACCGATGCCGGCCGCCTGAAGCGCAGGCCAGCGCTGCTGCATGGCCGCCAGCAGCAACGAGGCCAGCAAGTCGCCCGAGGCCTCGCCAGCCACCATGGCGCAGCGCTGCGCGGGAGCATGGGCCATGGCCGCAGGCTCAGCGGGCAATGCCGCTGGCGGAGGTTTTCAGGAAATCATGCAGCAGCGCGGCATCTGCTGCTGCGTCGGGCTGGGCCTGGCCCAGCGCCAGAATGGCCACCATGGCCTCGTCTAGCGTGTGGCCCTGGCGGTACAGCAGCTTGTGCATTTCGCGGATCGCCGACAGGCGCGCGTTCGAGAAGTCGCGGCGGCGCAGGCCCACGAGGTTCACGGCCCGCACTTCGAGCGGGTTGCCATCCACCACCATGAATGGCGGCACATCCTTGTTGACATGGCTCGCGAATCCGACCATCGCATGGGCGCCGATGCGCATGCGTTGCAGCACGCCCACGAGGCCACCCACCGTGGCCCAGTCGCCGACCTGTACATGGCCGGCCAGCGTTGCATTGTTCGCCATCGTGACCTGGTTGCCGACCACGCAGTCGTGCGCGATGTGCACGTAAGCCATGATCCAGTTGTCGTCGCCGATGCGGGTCACGCCGGCGTCCTGCACCGTCCCCAGGTTGAAAGTGCAGAACTCGCGGATCACGTTGCGGTCGCCGATCACGAGTTCAGTCGGCTCGCCCGCGTACTTCTTGTCCTGCGGCGCGGCGCCCAGGGAGGCGAACTGGAAGATGCGGTTGTCGCGGCCGATCGTCGTGTGGCCCTCGATCACGCAGTGCGGGCCGACGCTGCTGCCCGCGCCGATGCGCACATGCGGGCCGATGACGCTGAACGGGCCGATGCTGACGCTGGCGTCGATCTGCGCCCCGGGATCGACGACGGCGCTTGGGTGTACGAGGGCCATGCCGTTCTCCGTCAACGCGGCCAGCTCAAACGATGGTGCGCATCGTGCACATCAGCTCGGCCTCGCAGGCCACGGCATCGGCCACGCGCGCCACGCCCTTGAACTTGTAGATGCCCGACTTCTGGCGCAGCAGTTCCACATCCAGAATGAGCTGGTCGCCCGGCTCCACCGGCCGCTTGAAGCGCGCCGCGTCGATGCCCGCGAAGTAGTAGATCGTGTTGTCGTCCAGCGGCTTGCCGGCGCTGGCGAACGACAGCAAGGCAGCCGCCTGCGCCATGGCTTCGAGCATCAACACGCCCGGCATCACGGGCCGGTTCGGGAAATGCCCGACGAAATACGGCTCGTTGATGGAGACGTTCTTCAGCGCCTGGATGGACTTGTCCTTCTCCAGGGACAGCACGCGATCCACCAGCAAGATGGGATAGCGGTGCGGCAGCTTCTTCAGAATTTCGTGGATGTCCATCATGTCGTGTCAATCGCCTTGTGCCACCAGCCGCTCCAACGCCCGCAGACGTTCGCGCAGGCTGGGAAGCTGTCGCAGGGTGGCCGCAGCCTTTTCCCATTTTCCAAATTCATCGAGCGGGAAGATGCCGCCGTAGGCACCTGCCTTCTTGATGTTGTTCGTGACGGCCGCGCCGCCACCGATGTGCACGTGGTCGGCAATCGCGATATGGCCCGCGATCGATACGGCCCCGCCAATGGTGCAGTGTTCGCCGACGGTGGTGCTGCCGGCGATGGCTGAACAGGCGGCCATCGCGGAATACTTGCCGATGCGCACGTTGTGCGCGATCTGGATCAAGTTGTCGAGCTTGACGCCGTCCTCGATCACCGTGTCCCCGAGCGTGCCGCGGTCGATGCAGGTGTTGGCCCCGACATCCACATCGTTGCCGATGCGCACTGCGCCGAGTTGCTCGATCTTTTCCCAGCGTCCCGCGTGAGGGGCAAACCCGAAACCATCAGACCCGATCACGGCACCCGCCTCGAACGTGCAGCGCTCGCCGACCGTGCAGCGCTCACCGATCGTCACGCGCGACTTGAGCACCGTGCCGGCGCCGATGCGCACACCGCGCTCGACCACGCACAGCGGGCCGATCCAGGCGGAGGGGTCGACGACCGCCTCCGGGTCGACCACGGCGCTGGGGTGGACGCCGGCAGGCACCGCCGGGGCATGCGCGCGCTTCCACAACTGCGTCAGGCGTGCGTAGTACAGGTAGGGATCGTCGGCCACGATGCACGCGCCGCGGGCCTGGGCCACCTCGCGCAGTGCCGGCCCCACGATCACGCAGGCGGCCGTGGAAAGCGCGAGCTGCGACTGCAGTTTCAGATTGGCCAGGAAGGCGATCTGGCCCGGGCCGGCCGTGGCCAATGCCGCGAGGCCCTCGATGCGCACAGACCGGTCTCCGTGCAGGTCTCCACCCAATGCGTCGACGATGCTGCCGAGATCCAGAGCCACGTCAGGTCAGCACACCCGTCACTTGACGGGCGTGGTCGCGTTCAAAGCCTTGATGACTTTGTCGGTGATGTCGTGCTTGGGATTGATGTACGCGGCTTCCTGCAGGATGGCGTCGTACTTGTCGGCTTCGGCCACCTGCTTGATCACGCGGTTGGCCTTCTCGATGACCTGCTGAAGCTCTTCGTTCTTGCGCGAATTGAGGTCTTCCTGGAACTCGCGGCGCTTGCGCTGGAAATCGCGGTCCTGGTCGACCAGCTGCTTCTGGCGTGCCGCGCGCTGGCTCTCGGCCAGGGTCGGCGCTTCACGCTCGAACTTTTCGGAGGCGGCCTTCAGCACATTGCCAGCATCCAGCAAGTCCTTCTCACGCTTGGAGAATTCTTGTTCGAGCTTGCCTTGGCCGATCTTGGCGGGATTCGCTTCACGCAGCAGGCGATCGATGTTGACGAAGCCCACCCGGAACTCCTGCGCCTGCGCAGGGGCGCACAGGGCTGCAAGGCTCAGTGCCAGGGCCGGACCGAAAGAACGCAAAAGTTTCTTCATCAAAACGACGTACCTATCTGGAATTGCAGTTTTTGGATTCTATCGCCCGCAAATTTGCGCACGGGATTGGCAATTGCCAAGCGCAGCGGGCCAACAGGGGATATCCAGCTCAGACCGATACCGACCGAGGCGCGCATATCGCTCAACTCGAACTTCTGCTCCTCGCCGTAGACGTTGCCCACGTCGACGAAACCGAACATGCGCAGCGTGCGGTCATTGCCGGCGCCGGGGAATGGAGTCAGCAGCTCGGCGTTCAACGTGACCTTCTTGGTACCGCCAATGACCGAGCCGGTCACGTCACGCGGACCGAGCGTGCCCTGTTCGAAACCACGCACCGAGCCCAGGCCGCCCGAATAGAAGTTCTTGAAGACCGGGAACGGCCGGCCCGACAGGCCCTTGCCATAGCCCAGCTCACCGTTGAATGCCAGCGTGTACTGCTTGTTCAGCGGGATGTACTGCTGATACTGGTAGCTGCTGCGCAGGTAGCGGGTGTCGCCTGCGACGCCCAGTTCCGCATTGAGCTTTTGCATGCGGCCCGTGGTCGGCACCAGTGTGCTGTCGCGGTTGTCGCGCGCCCAGCCAATGGACAGAGGGAACGAGTAACTGGTGTAGCCGAACTTGTCGCCATAGGCCAGGTACGCAGCCGGGATGTTGGTGCCCGGCTTGATCGTCGTGCGCTCCACCGTGCCACCGAAGTACACGGTGTCGATCTCGCTGAAGGGCACGCCGAAACGCAGGCCCGCGCCCGTGGTTTCCAGCTGGTAGTTGCCACCCTGGTCGTTGTACGGCCGGGAGTTGCGGTGGAATAAGTCCACCGACAAGGACACACCGTCGGTGGTGAAGTACGGGTCCACTGTGTTCAGCACGATCGTGCGGTTGAACTTGCTGGTGTTGATGTCCAGGCCCAGGTAGTTGCCCGAACCGAACGCGTTTTCCTGCTTGATGCCAAAGGAAAGCGCCAGCTTTTCAGCGCTGGAGAAACCGGCGCCCAGCTGCAGGCTGCCGGTCGGCTTTTCTTCCACGCCCACCTGCAGGTCGACCTGGTCGGCAATGCCAGGCACCTCCTGCGTCTCCATGTTCACTTCTTTGAAGTATCCCAGCCGGTCGACCCGGTCGCGCGAGAGCCGGATCTTGTTGCCGTCGTACCAGGACGATTCGAACTGCCGGAACTCGCGGCGGATCACCTCGTCACGCGTGCGCGTGTTGCCCACCACGTTGATGCGCCGCACGTAAGCGCGACGCGAAGGCTCGGCCACCAGCAGCAAGGCCACGCTGTTGTTGCTGCGGTCGATCTCGGGCCGCGCCTCGACATTCGCGAACGCGAAGCCGAAGTTGCCGAAGTTGTCGCGAAAGGCCTTGGTGGTTTCTGCCACGCGGTCGGCGTTGTAGGCCTCGCCGGGCTTGATCGTGACCAGCGACTTGAACTCGTCGTCCTTGCCCAGGTAGTTCCCGTCCAGGCGGACGCTGGACACCACGTAGCGTTCGCCCTCGGTAATGTTCAGCGTGATGGCGATGTCCTGCTTGTCCGGCGAGATTGCCACCTGCGTGGTTTCGACCCGGAACTCCAGGTAGCCACGTGTCAGGTAGTAGGAACGCAGGGTCTCGATGTCGGCGTTCAGCTTGGCACGCGAGTAGCGGTCGGACTTGGTGTACCAGCTCAGCCAGCCGCCCGTATCGAGCTCGAACAGGTTGCGCAGCGTGGACTCGCTGAACGCCTTGTTGCCGACGATGCGGATCTCCTTGATCTTGGCCGGGTCGCCCTCGGTGATCGTAAAGGTCAGGTTGACGCGGTTGCGCTCGATCGGCGTGACGGTCGTCACGACCTCGGCGCCATAGAGGCTGCGGTTGATGTACTGGCGCTTGAGTTCCTGCTCGGCGCGGTCGGCCAGCGCCTTGTCGAACGGGCGACCCTCGGTCAGGCCCACGTCCCGCATGGACTTCTTCAGGGCATCCTTGTCGAATTCCTTGGTGCCGACGAATTCCACGTCGGCCACGGTGGGACGTTCTTCGACCACAACGACCAGCACATCGCCGCTGACCTGGATGCGCACGTCGGTGAACAGGCCCAGACCGAACAGCGAACGGATCGCCGCACTGCCCTGTTCGTCCGAATAGGTGTCACCCACACGGAACGGCAAGGATGCGAACACGGTGCCGGGCTCGACGCGTTGCAGGCCCTCGATGCGGATGTCGCGCACCTGGAACGGATCGACCGCCCAGGCCGTGTTGGCCGCGAACATGAGGGCCAGAGCCGTGGTGACCGCGCGCGTGCGAAAGCGATGCATGTGGTGTTTCATGGATGAAAGTTGAGGGTTGACGGCGTCTGCTGGGCGTGCAGCACACTGCAAAGAGGTCAACCGAAGATTCGCGTCACGTCGTTGAACAAGGCGATGGACATCATCACGAGCAGCAGGGCGACCCCTGTGCGCTGCATGCGTTCCATCCACGCATCCGACACGCTTTTGCCCGTCACCGCCTCCCAAAGATAATACATCAGGTGCCCTCCATCGAGGACCGGCAACGGCAGCAGGTTCAGCACCCCGAGACTCACGCTGATCAAGGCCAAAAACACGAGGTACTGGGTCAATCCAAGGCTGGCGGACTTGCCGGCATAGTCGGCGATCGTGAGCGGGCCGCTGAGGTTCTTGAGCGAGGCTTCACCGATGACCATGCGGCCCATCATGCGCAGCGTCAGGCTCGACACCTCCCAGGTCCGCACGACGCCGTTCCATAGCCCTTCCAGAGGACCGTGGTGCACGGTGACCATGGCCGGAGGTGCGCCGACGTAGGCACCGATGCGGCCGATCCAAGCTTCGCCCTCGCGCTGCGGCTGCGGCGTCACATCCAGTTCCAGTGCCCGCCCATCGCGCTCGACACGCCACCGCTGGGCCATGCCCTGCTCGCCGCGCACCGAGGCGCGGATGGCTTCACGCAGCTGCTGCCCGTCGACGATGCTGGTCGCGCCGATGGCACGCACCACGTCGCCGCTGCGCAGGCCGGCGGCCGCACCAGCGCCATCGGGCATCACATCGCCGATGACGGGCTGCGTCCAGGGTGCGACGATGCCGATGCGGCGGAACAGGCCGGCGTCGGCGTCACGGGCGCCGATCTGCCCCAGCGGCAGCAGCAGTTCGCGTCGTTGGCCCTGCGCACCCGAAGCCACCTCGAGCCGCACGTCGTGGCCATCGAGCGCACCACGCGTCAGCAGCCAGCGCAGTTCCTCAAAAGAGCGCACAGGGCGCAGTTCATCGCCATCCCAGGCAGCCTGCGTTACCACTTCACCGCCACGCACCCCTGCGCGCTCGGCAATGGACGCCGTGATCGGGCTGGCGAGCACGGCGCGCGGCTCGTCGATGCCGCTCCAGTTCACCACCGCGTACAGCAGCACGGCCAACAGCAGATTGGCAGCCGGCCCGGCGCCGACGATGGCCGCACGTTTGCCGACTGTCTGTGTGTTGAATGCGCGATGCCGCTCTTCGGGAGCGACCGGCCCTTCGCGCTCATCCAGCATCTTGACGTAACCACCCAGCGGAAAGGCGCCGATGACGAACTCGGTCGGCGACCCCTTGGGTTGCCAGCGTAGCAACACCTTGCCAAATCCGATGGAGAAGCGCTGTACCTTGACGCCACAGGCCACTGCCACGCGGTAGTGGCCGTACTCGTGCACCGCGATCAGCAGGCCCAGGGCCACGACGAAGGCAACGATGGTCAACATGAGAATCCTCTCAAGGCCGGGTCACTGGCCTGCCAAGCGTGCAATGCATTGTTCCGCGACGGCACGCACCTGTGCGTCGAGTGCCAGCAGGTCGGCCAGCGACTGCGGCTTGGAGGGTTGCACCTGCTCCAAAGTTGCAAGGTTCAAGGCATGGATCTGGTCGAAGCGGATGCGCCGCGCGAGAAAAGCTGCCACGCCGACCTCGTTGGCCGCGTTCAGGACGGCGCATGTGCCGGAAGGCGCGCGCAACGACTCCCAGGCCAGCTGCAGGCAGGGAAAGCGCACCGGGTCCGGTGCCTCGAACGTCATCGCCGCCATGCGCGAGAAATCGAGCCGGGCCGTGCCACTCTCGATGCGTTGCGGCCAGGACAGCCCGTAGGCGATCGGGACCCGCATATCGGGCGTGCCCAATTGGGCCATGACCGACGCATCGTGGAACTGCACCATGGAGTGGATGATCTGCTGCGGATGGATCACGACTTCGATCTGCTCGGGCGTGACGCCGAACAGGTACTTGGCCTCGATCACCTCCAGCGCCTTGTTCATCATCGTGGCCGAGTCGACCGAGATCTTGCGCCCCATGGCGAAGTTCGGGTGCGCACAGGCCTCATCCGGCGTCACATCGCGCAGCGTGGCCGGGTCGCGCGTGCGGAACGGGCCGCCCGACGAGGTCAGCATGATCTTCTCGATGCTGGCGCTCCAGGTGGATGCATCCTCCGGAAGCGACTGGAACACGGCCGAATGCTCGCTGTCGATGGGCAACAGCATGGCGCCACCGCTGCGCACGGCGGCCAGGAACACGTCGCCGCCCACGACCAAGGCCTCCTTGTTGGCCAGCAACACGCGCTTGCCGGCGTGCGCAGCCGCAAGGCAGGGCGCCAGGCCTGCAGCCCCGACGATGGCGGCCATCACGGCATGCACGTCGGGATGCGACGCCATCTCGGCAATCGCCGCTGGGCCAGCCAACACTTCGACAGCCAGCCCTTCGGCCTGTACACGCTGGTCCAGCAGCCGCGCGGCCTGCGGGTCGGCCATGACGGCATAGCGCGGTCGAACTGCCGCGCATTGCCGCAGCATGGGCTCGACCTGGGTTGCTGCCGTGAGCGCGAAGACCTCGAAACGGTCGCGGTGACGCGCCACCACGTCCAGCGTGTTCACACCGACGGAGCCGGTGGAACCCAGAATCGTCAGAGCCTGCCTCATGCCGCCACGCAGTACAACATCAGGGCCAGTGGCAGCGTGGGCAGCAGCGCATCGACACGGTCCAGCACACCGCCGTGGCCGGGCAGCAGGCCGCTGCTGTCCTTGACACCTGCGCTGCGCTTGATCAGCGACTCGATCAAATCGCCGACCACGCTGGTGGCACACAGGAACAGCAGTGCCAAGGGCAGCAGCCAGGGCGCGAAGGCCCAGATGCGGCTGTACAGGCTGTGGCCTGCGCCGCCTTCAGCCCAGATCCAGCAGGCGGCCAGCAAGAGCACGCCCACCACGCCACCGTATACCCCCTCCCAGCTCTTGCCCGGGCTGATGGCCGATGCGAGCTTGCGCTTGCCGAAAGTGCGCCCGGCAGCGTAGGCTCCGACATCGGCCATCCAGACCAGCGTCAGCACAGACAGCAGGAAATTGATGCCGATGACGCGCGCCTGCGCCACCGCGAGCCAGGCGAGGCACAGCGCGAGCAAGCCACCCACCACGCGCAGGGCCACCGGAATGGGCGCCCAGCCCGCGATCCCGCGCCGGATCAGCCACAGCCCGACGAGCACCCATGCCGCGCCGACCGGAGCCCAGAGCGCCAGAGCGGGCTGCTGCAGCCATCCGGCCGCCCAGGACCCGGCGCACAGCGCCAGGCCAAGCAGCGCCAGGGCGACCGAAGCGCCCTGGCCGAGCTGATTGAGCCTGCCCCATTCCCAAACGCCGCCGGCGATCATCAACAACGCGACGACGCAGAACGGCCGGGGATCGGGATAGAACAGCGCCGGCAGCAGGACGGCCAGCAGGACGAGCGCGGTGATGATGCGGGTGCGCAGCATGGGCGACTTCAGGCGCCCCGGCCCGCAACGACCTGATCGGACGTCTTGCCGAAGCGGCGCTCGCGCCGGCCATAGCTGGCAATCGCCTCGTCGAGCGCGGCCGTGTCGAAGTCCGGCCACAGCTTGTCGCTGAAGACGAACTCGGAATAGGCCGATTGCCACAGCAGGAAGTTGCTGATGCGGAACTCGCCGCCCGTGCGGATCACGAGATCCGGATCGGGCACGTGCGACAGGGCCATCGCCTCGTTCAGGCTGGCCTCGGTGATGGGCTGTCCGGCCTCGGCCAGACGCTGGGCCGCCTGGGCGATGTCCCAGCGACCACCGTAGTTGAAACAGATGTTGAGCACCAGCTTGCTGTTGTCGGCCGTATCGCGCTCCGCCTGCTCCAAACCGCGACGCACCTTGTCCGAAAGCGCATGCAATGCGCCGACGAAGTGCAGCCGCACGCCGTTGGCCTTGAGCGGCATGACTTCCTTGGCCAGCACGCCGACCATGAGCGACATCAGCCCGGAGACCTCGTCCTGCGGACGGTCCCAGTTCTCGGAGGAAAAGGCGAACACCGTCAGCACGCGGACGTCGCGGTCCAGACAGGCCTGCACGCAACGACGCAGCGACTCGACGCCCTGGCGATGGCCGGCGACGCGCGGAAGAAAGCGGCGCGTGGCCCAACGGCCGTTGCCATCCATCACGATCGCGATGTGGCGCGGGATGGCGCTCACCCGCCAAGCCCCCGCGCCAGCAAGGAATGAAGCAACCAGGCCGTGTGCATCACACCGCCAGCAGATCCTGCTCCTTGGCCGCCACCATCTGGTCGACCTCGGCAATGTGCTTGTCCGTCGTCCTCTGGATGTCGGCCTCGGCGCGCTTTTGCTCGTCCTCCGAAGCCAGCTTGTCCTTGACCAGCTTCTTCACGGCCTCGTTGGCATCGCGGCGCAGGTTGCGCACGGCGACCTTGGCGTTCTCGCCCTCGCCGCGCACCACCTTGGTCAGCTCCTTGCGCCGCTCCTCGGTCATCATCGGCATCGGCACGCGGATGAGTTCACCCATGGACGCCGGGTTCAGGCCCAGGTCGCTCTCACGAATGGCCTTCTCGATCTTGGCGCCCATTCCCTTCTCCCAGGGCTGAACGCTGATCGTGCGCGCGTCGAGCAGCGACACATTGGCCACCTGGCTGATAGGCACCAGCGAGCCGTAGTAGTCCACCTGCACCGTGTCGAGCAATGCGGGGTTGGCGCGGCCGGTGCGCACGCGCGTGAGGTTGTGCCGGAGCGACGCCAGGGACTGGCCCATGCGTGTTTCCGTCGTACTCTTGATGTCTGCGATTGTCATGCTCTCTCCGACTTCTCATGGGGGCCGCCGCGCCATCAGGCGCACGCGGCCGCAGGATCAGGCATACACCAGAGTGCCTTCGTCCTCGCCAAGCACCACGCGCTTGAGCGCGCCATGCTTGAAGATCGAAAACACCTTGATCGGCAGCTTCTGGTCGCGGCACAGCGCGAATGCGGTCGCGTCCATGATGCCCAGGTTCTTCGCGATGGCTTCGTCGAACGACAGGCGGGTGTAGCGCGTGGCGGTCGGGTCCTTCTTCGGGTCGGCCGTGTACACGCCATCAACCTTGGTTGCCTTCAGCACAAGCGCAGCGCCGATCTCCGCGCCGCGCAAAGCCGCAGCCGTGTCGGTCGTGAAGAACGGGTTGCCGGTGCCGGCCGCGAAGACCACCACCTTGCCTTCTTCCAGATATTGCAGCGCCTTGGGGCGCACATAGGGCTCGACCACCTGGTCGATGGCAATGGCGGACATCACACGGGCCACGAGGCCGGCCTTGTTCATCGTGTCGGCCAGCGCCAGAGCGTTCATGACCGTGGCCAGCATGCCCATGTAGTCGGCGGTTGCTCGGTCCATGCCGACCGCTCCGCCGGCGACGCCGCGGAAGATGTTGCCGCCACCGATCACCACAGCCACCTCGACACCCATGCGGGTGATCTCGGCAACCTCCTCGACCATGCGGACGATGGTGTCGCGGTTGATGCCGAACTGGTCGTCCCCCATCAGCGCCTCGCCCGACAGCTTCAGCAAGATGCGCTTATGGGCCGGTATGGCAGCGGACATGAACTTCCCTTATGGTGATGCGGTGGTGTGGAATGTTAGCAAGGCCCACCGACAGGATGCGCGGATCGCGCTGCCGGCAGGCACCGGGCCTCAGGCGGCGCCCTTGGCGGCCGCGACCTGGGCCGCCACTTCGGCCGCGAAATCGTCGACCTTCTTCTCGATGCCCTCGCCCACCACATAAAGCGTGAACGACTTGACCTGGGTGTCGGCGGCCTTGAGCATCTGCTCGACGGTCTGCTTGTCGTTCTTCACGAAGGACTGGTTGTACAGCGAGACTTCCTTCAGGTACTTCTGCACGCCGCCTTCGATGCGCTTGGCGACGATCTCGTCGGACTGCACGGGCTTGCCGGCGGCCTCGGCGATCCTCTTGTCTTCCTCGGCCTTGGCCGCTGCGACCGAACGTTCCTTCTGCACCAGCTCGGCCGGCACGTCGGCGCTGGTCAGCGCGACGGGCTTCATCGCAGCCACGTGCATGGCGACGTCCTTGGCTGCCGTCTCGCTGCCTTCGTACTCGACCAGTACCCCGATGCGCGTGCCGTGCAGGTAGCCAGCCAGCTTGCCGCCGTCCGCGTAGCGCTTGAAGCGGCGGAAGCTCATGTTCTCGCCGATCTTGCCGATCAGGCCCTTGCGCACATCTTCCAGCGTGGGGCCGAAGCCGTCCTGGCTGTAGGCCAGCGCGCCCAGCGCCTCGATGTCGGCGGGGTTGTGCTGCACGATCAAATCGACGGCGCCTTGAGCCAATGCCAGGAAGCTGTCGTTCTTGGTCACGAAGTCGGTTTCGCAGTTGACTTCCAGCAGCGCGCCGGCCGTGCCGTTCACGGCGCTGACGACGACGCCCTCGGCCGTGACGCGCGAGGCGGCCTTGCCAGCCTTGCTGCCCAGCTTCACGCGAAGCAGCTCTTCTGCCTTGGCCATGTCGCCACCGGCTTCGGTCAGCGCCTTCTTGCATTCCATCATCGGTGCGTCGGTCTTGCCGCGCAGTTCAGCAACCATGCTTGCGGTGATAGCAGCCATCTTCAATTCTCCGTCTCGGGATTCAACAACAAACAAACTGGAAAGAGAAAAGGGGCCGTGCAGCCCCTCTTTCATCGCGCCGGAGCGCGTTCTCGGGAGTCGATCAGGCCGCGGCCTCGTTCACTTCGACGAATTCGTCGCCGCTCTCGGCAGCCACTGCCTTGACCACGTCGTTGCCGGCGTTGTTACGGCCTTCGATGATGGCGTCGGCGATGCCGCGCGCATACAGCGTCACAGCCTTGGCCGAGTCGTCGTTGCCAGGGATCACATAGTCGATGCCTTCGGGCGAGTGGTTGGAGTCCACGACGCCGATCAGCGGGATGCCCAGCTTGCGGGCTTCGGCGATGGCGATCTTGTGGAAGCCCACGTCGATCACGAAGATTGCGTCAGGCAGCGCACCCATGTCCTGGATGCCGCCGATGTCCTTCTCCAGCTTGGCCATCTCCCGGGCGAACATGAGCTGCTCCTTCTTGCTCATGTTGTCCAGCCCGGCTTCCTGCTGGGCCTTCATGTCCTTCAGGCGCTTGATCGAGGTCTTGACCGTCTTGAAGTTGGTCAGCATGCCGCCGAGCCAGCGCTGGTCGACGAAAGGCACGCCGGCACGGCGGGCTTCGCCAGCGAGGATTTCGCGCGCTTGACGCTTGGTGCCGACCATCAGCACGGTGCCGCGGTTGGCGGTCAACTGGCTCACGAACTTGGCAGCCGCCTGGAACATCGGCAGCGACTTTTCCAGGTTGATGATGTGGATCTTGTTGCGATGGCCGAAGATGAACGGGGCCATCTTGGGGTTCCAGAAGCGGGTTTGGTGGCCGAAATGGACACCGGCTTCCAGCATTTCGCGCATGGTGACGGACATGGGGTAACTCCGAAGGTTGGGTCTAAAATCCAGCCCGTTTTGCGCCGGCTCGTTGAGTGAATCAAGAGCGGCGCAACACCTTGTTGGGCTGGTTTGCGATTGTTTTGATGAATGAGCCCAACAGCTGGGGCCATCAGCAAAACCCGACGAGTCTAGCACACCGGCCAATACTGGCCCCTTCCCCGCACCAGCCATGAACATTGCCATCGTTGGCGCCGGCATCGTCGGCATCACCACCGCCTATGCCCTGGCTGCGGAAGGTCACCAGGTCACGGTGTTCGAGCGCCACAGCACGGCCGCCGCGGAGACCAGCTTTGCCAACGCCGGAGTCGTCGCACCGGGCTACGTGACACCATGGGCCGCCCCCGGAATGCCGGGCAAGGTCGCGCGCTACCTTCTGCGCCGCCATGCACCGATCAAGATTGGCCTGCCGTTGCGGCCGCATGAACTGGCCTGGATGTGGCGCTGGCTCAAGGCCTGCAAGCTGGAGGTCTATCTGGCCAACCGCGCCCGCATGCAGCGACTGGCGTTCTACAGCCGCGACCAGTTGCACAAGCTCACGCATGAGCTGGGCCTGGCCTATGACCGCAGCGACGGCTACACCGTGCTGCTGCGCTCAGATCAGGACGCGGCGCTGGTCGAGCCCGGGCTGCAGGTGCTGCGCGACGCGGGCGTGCGCTTCGAGCGGCTGGATGCGCAGGCCACGCGCCGTGTGGAGCCGGCCCTCAGTCCCGATATGCACTTCCATGGCGCAATCCACCTGCCCGACGACGAGGTGGGCAACTGCCGTCAGTTCAGCATGCTGCTCAAGAGCGAGGCACAGCGCCTGGGCGTCGTCTTCCTGTTCAACACGGCCGTCGATGCCATCCAGCCGGGGCCGCTGGTCCAATTGCGGCTTGCGGGTTCGGGTGAGATGCACGCCTTCGACGCGCTGGTGTGCTGCGCAGGCGTGGCATCGTCCCGGCTGCTGCGGCCGCTGGGTGTGGCGCTTCCCATGGCGGCGGTCCACGGTTACTCGATCACGGCCGCAATCCGCGAGCCGCTGAACGCTCCACGCAGTGCCGTCATGGACGAACGCTACAAGGTGGCGATCTCGCACCTGGGCCAGCGTGTGCGCGTGGCGGGCAGCGCCGAACTGGGCGGGCCTCCTGGGCGCCAGCGCGAAGCGTCCATCCAGACGCTGTACAAAGTGCTGCACGACTGGTTCCCCGGCGCAGCGCAGCTGGCCAGCGGCGTGCAGGCCTGGAAAGGCGCGCGCCCCATGCTGCCCGACGGGCCGCCGCTACTGGGGGCGAGCGGCGTGCCCGGCGTCTGGCTGAATGTCGGCCACGGCTCCAGCGGCTGGGCCCTGAGCTGCGGCAGTGCCCGCGTCCTCGCGGACCAGATCGCGGGGCGCACGCCAGACATCGATTCCGAAGGCCTGGGCATCGCGCGCCTGCGGTCGTGATCCTGCGCGGTCGGCACGCACAATGCCGGCATGCAGATCATCACCCCAGACCGTGCCTGGCCCCTGCACGACACGGCGGCGACACGACAGCAGGAAGCCAACGCCATCGCCGAAGCGGGTCCGCATGTGCTGATGCAACGTGCGGGACTGGCGGTGGCGCAGCTTGCACTGGCGCTGGCGCCACACGCGCGCACGGTCTGGATCGCCTGTGGCCCCGGCAACAACGGCGGCGACGGGCTCGAGGCGGCCTCGCACCTGCAGCAGTGGGGACGGCGACCCGTCGTGCAGTGGCTGGGCGATGCAGCACATCTGCCGGCAGACGCCGCCGCATCGTTGCAACGCGCCAGGTCGGCCGGGGTGGCATTCAGCAGCGCGTCACCCAGCGCGTTGGGGCCGCAGGATCTGTGCGTCGATGCCCTGCTGGGCCTGGGCGGCCGCCCCGCCGAAGGGCCCATGGCGGACTGTATCGATGCCATCGGCCGCTGCGGCACGCGCGTGCTCGCCGTCGACCTGCCCACGGGCCTGCACGCCGACACCGGTGCGCGCCATGGGCACGCGGTCCGCGCCGACCACACGCTGAGCCTGCTGACGCTCAAGCCTGGCCTGTTCACTGGCCATGGCCGCGATCTCGCGGGCAAGGTGTGGTTCGACGATCTGGGCGCCTGCGCGCAGGTCACACCCGCCAGCGCCTGGCTCGCCGGGCCACCTCCGCAGGCCGCGCGTGCCCATGCCAGCCACAAAGGCAGTTACGGCGATGTCGCCGTGATCGGTGGTGCACCGGGCATGCGAGGTGCAGCTGTGTTGGCCGCAGCAGCCGCGCTGCATGCCGGCGCAGGGCGCGTCTATGTCGCGCCGTTGGGCGGGGCATCCCACGGTGAATCGGCGCAATGGCCCGAACTCATGTGGCGCGAGCCGGAGACGCTGGATCTGCGCCAATTGGCCCTCGTCTGCGGCTGCGGCGGCGGCACGCACATCGCTGCCGTGCTGCCGCGGGCGTTGGCGCAAGCGGCGCAACTGGTGCTGGATGCCGACGCACTGAACGCCGTGGCGCTGGCTGCCGGCCTGCAAGCGCAACTGATCGCCCGCAACGCGCGCGGCCCGTCGACCGTGATGACACCCCATCCCCTCGAAGCCGCCCGGCTGCTTGGCACGACCACTGCGCTGGTGCAGGCTGACCGCCTCGCTGCTGCACAGCAACTGGCCGACCGCTTCGGCGCCGTGGTCGTGCTGAAGGGCTCCGGCACCGTGGTCGCAGCGCCTGGGCAGGCGCCACGCATCACTCCAACCGGCAATGCGCGGCTCGCCACGGCTGGGACGGGCGACGTCCTGGCCGGCATGGTGGCCGCATATTGGGCCGCTGGCGCTTGCCCGCAGGATGCAGCCTGCGGTGCGGTGTTCCAGCACGGTGCGGCCGCAGACCGCTGGCCCGCGCAACAGGTCTTGACGGCCTCGGCGCTGGCGCGCGCAGCCGGCTGATCAGCCGCGGCCGGCGAACGGCATCTTGGTGGCCATCACGGTGTGGAACATCACGTTGGCCTCCAGCGGCAGATTGGCCATGTACAGCACGGACTGCCCGACGATCGCCACGTCCATGAGCGGCTCCACCGCGATCTCACCATTGGCCTGCGGCACCCCCTTGGCCATGCGCATCGCCATCTCGGTCGCGGCATTGCCGACATCGATCTGGCCGACCGCGATGTCGTACTTGCGCCCATCCAGCGACGCAGTCTTGGTCATGCCCTCGACAGCATGCTTGGTCGACGTGTAGGCGATCGAGTTGGGGCGCGGTGTCGTGGCCGAGATCGAACCGTTGTTGATGATGCGGCCACCGCGCGGCGTCTGCGACTTCATGACGCGGAAGGCTTGCTGCGTGCACAGGAACATGCCGGTCAAATTGATGTCGACGACGTTCTGCCACTGCTCCAGGGTGAGGTCCTCCAGCGGAATGCCGGGCGCATTGACGCCCGCATTGTTGAACAGCACATCGACGCGGCCGAAGGCCTCGACCGTGGCGTCGAACAGGGCACGCACCGAGTCCGGCTTGGCCACGTCCGTCGGCACGACCAGGGCGTTGTCGCCAGCCCCCGAGGCACCCCGCACCTCTTCCAGCGGCTCGCGACGACGGCCCGCGAGCGCCACCCGGTAGCCTGCCGCCAACAGCGCCATGGCTGCAGCCTTGCCGATGCCCGTGCCGGCGCCCGTCACGATCGCCACTTTTCCGTTCGTTGCCATGTCTGATCTCCTGTTTCGATTGATGTGGTGGTGAGCGCTTGCAGCCTCAGCGCCGATTGCGACCCTTCTTCTGCGCCGCAGCTTTCTTGCCCGCGCTCTTCAAGGTCTGCGTCAAGGCGCTGCCCTGATGTTCGCGCGCCTGCTGGCCCGACCTTCGGCCTGACATGCGACCGCCTTCACCGCGCCCGCCGGGCTCCGCAGTATCGCGCGGCATCCCCTTGTCCTTCATGGTCCTGGTGACCAGTTCCTCGCCGTCGCGGATCAAGCGGAAGTCGATCTTGCGCCCATCCAGGTCCACGCGGCTGACCTGCACACGGACGCGCGTGCCGACGGCATAGCGGATGCCGGTGCGCTCGCCGCGCAGTTCCTGCCGCGCCTCGTCGAACTTGAAGTACTCGCCCCCCAACTCCGTGATGTGCACCAGCCCTTCGACGTACATCGCGTCCAGCGTCACAAAGATACCGAACGTGGTCGCGGCCGTGACGACACCGCCATACTCCTCGCCCAGGTGCTCACGCATGTACTTGCACTTGAGCCAGGCCTCGACATCGCGGCTGGCCTCGTCCGCCCGGCGCTCGTTGGCGCTGCAATGCAGGCCCGCAGCCTCCCAGGCCAGGGTTTCGGCGCTGACTTTGCGCGGCTTGTGTTCCGGCTCGCCGACGCGCCCGTCCAGGCGTGATGTCTGGTTCTTCTGCAGGCGCTTGGCCAGTTTCGCGTGCGCCTCGCCTGGCGTGGGCAGGGCCGGCAACTGGTACTTGCTGCGTTGCAGGATCGACTTGATGACACGGTGCACCAGCAGATCCGGATAGCGCCGGATCGGGCTCGTGAAGTGCGTGTAAGCCTCATAGGCCAGGCCGAAGTGGCCGCTGTTGGTCGGCGTGTAGATCGCCTGCTGCATGGAGCGCAGCAGCATGGTGTGGATCTGCTGCGCATCCGGCCGGTCCTTGGTGGCCTTGGCGATCGCCTGGAATTCCGCGGGCTCCGGATCGTCGGTGATGCTGATGCCGGCGCCGATGGCCTTGAGGTAGTTGCGCAGCGTGTCCTTCTTCTCGGGCGTGGGGCCTTCGTGCACGCGGTACAGGCCTGGGCGCTTGTTCTGCGCGATGAAGTCGGCGCTGCAAACATTCGCCGCCAGCATGGCTTCCTCGATCAGGCGGTGGGCTTCGTTGCGCACACGCGGCACGATCTTCTCGATGCGGCCGTTCTCGTCGCACACGATCTGCGTCTCCACCGTCTCGAAGTCCACGGCACCACGCTTCTCGCGCGACCCCAGCAGGGCGCGGTAGACCTCGGCCAGGTGCAGCAGGTCCGGCACGCGGTCCTTGCGGCGCATGGCTTCGGGGCCGCGGGTGTTGCCCAGGATGGCGGCCACCTCGGTGTAGGTGAAGCGGGCGTGGCTCCACATCACTGCCGGGTAAAACTGGTAGGCATGGACCTCGCCCTTGCCCGTGATCAGCATGTCGCAGACCATGCATAGCCGGTCCACCTCGGGATTGAGCGAGCACAGGCCGTTGGACAGCTTCTCCGGCAGCATGGGGATCACGCGCCGCGGAAAGTACACGCTGGTCGCGCGGTCGTAGGC
This sequence comes from Pseudorhodoferax sp. Leaf267, assembly GCF_001422405.1. Taxonomy (GTDB): domain Bacteria; phylum Pseudomonadota; class Gammaproteobacteria; order Burkholderiales; family Burkholderiaceae_C; genus Pseudorhodoferax. The sequence goes on along the minus strand of NZ_LMMV01000012.1, from coordinate 192,969 downwards.
GTCAACGTCGATGGCCGAGCCGGTCTCCACGTAGTGGCTGACATCGGCGATCGCGACCAACAGGCGCCAGCCATTGCCGCGGCCGACCTTGGCCGGCTCGCAGTACACGGCATCGTCGAAGTCACGTGCGTCTTCACCGTCAATCGTGACCAGCGGCACATCGGTCAGGTCGACGCGGTGCTTGCGGTCCTGCGGCCGTACCTTGTCGGGCAAGGTGCGCGCGAGGGCGATGCAGGCGTCGGAGAACAGATGCGGCACGCTGTACTTGCGCACCGCGATCTCGATCTCCATGCCGGGGTCGTCCACCTCGCCCAGCACTTCCTTCACACGGCCCACGGGCTGGCCATACAGCGCAGGCGGCTCGGTCAACTCGACCACCACGACCTGGCCGTTCTTCGCGCTACCGGTGGCGCCTTTGGGAATCAGGATGTCCTGGCCATAGCGCTTGTCTTCAGGTGCGACGAGCCAGACACCGCTTTCCTGCAATAGCCGGCCGATGATGGGCTGGGGCGGACGCTCGATGATTTCCACGACCCGCCCCTCGGGCCTACCCCTGCGGTCCTGGCGCACCACACGCGCTTTGACGCGGTCCTTGTGCAGCACGGCGCGCATCTCGTTGGAGGGGAGATAGATGTCCGACTGGCCGTCGTCACGGAGCACGAAACCATGGCCATCGCGATGGCCTTGAACGGTGCCTTCAACCTCTTCAAGAAGACTTGTTGCTTGCATTGAATTTTTGATGATAGAATCGCTTTCTTTCCTGAAATGCCCAGGTGGCGGAATTGGTAGACGCACTAGTTTCAGGTACTAGCGAGTAACATCGTGGGGGTTCGAGTCCCTTCCTGGGCACCAATGATAGATAGGCAAACAGGCCGCTGAGAGATCAGCGGCTTTTTTGTTGCCTGCTTGTTAATGCAGGCGCCGCAGACAGCACGCGCTTGTGCGCGCACCATCCTCACACCGGCACGGCCACGAGATCGTGACCTTGCGCGCCCACGATGCGGGCCCGCGTGAACTCACCCACCTTGAGTGTCTTGCTGATTTTCTCGGGCGGCAGTAACTGCACGCTACCGTCGATCTCCGGTGCGTCCGCATAGCTGCGGCCGACACCACCTTTGCGGCCGAGCGCCGGTGCCGAATCCACAAGAACCTGCATGGTCGCGCCGATGCGGCGGCGCAAGCGCGCGGCAGACACCTGCTCGGCGACTTCCATGAAACGCGCGCGCCGCTCTTCCCGCAGTTCAGCTGGCAGCATCGGCGCGATGCCATTGGCGATCGCACCCTCCACAGGGCTGTAGGCGAAGCAGCCCGCCCGGTCGATCTGCGCCTCACGCACGAAGTCGAGCAAGTGTGAAAACTCTTTTTCGGTCTCACCCGGAAAACCCGCGATGAAGGTGCTGCGGATCACCAGCTCCGGACACGCCTCGCGCCAGCGCTGCAAGCGCTCCAGATTCTTCTCTCCGCTGGCTGGCCTCTTCATGCGCCGCAGCACATCCGGATGGCTGTGCTGGAACGGTACGTCCAGATACGGCAGCACGCGGCCCGCGGCCATCAGCGGAATGATCTCGTCCACGCTGGGGTAGGGGTACACATAGTGCAGCCGAACCCAGGCGCCGAATGGTTCAGCCAGATCGCCCAGTGCCTGCACCAGCTCCAGCATGCGCGTACGGACCGGCTTGCCGTTCCAGAACCCCGTGCGGTACTTGACGTCGACACCATAGGCCGAGGTGTCCTGGCTGATGACCAGCAACTCCTTGACGCCTCCTTCGAACAAGGCACGCGCCTCGTTCAGGACATCGCCGATCGGCCGCGACACCAGGTCGCCGCGCATGGACGGGATGATGCAGAACGTACAACGGTGGTTGCACCCCTCGCTGATCTTCAGGTAGGCGTAATGCTTGGGCGTGAGCTTGATGCCTTGCGCCGGCACCAGGTCGACGAAGGGGTCGTGCGGCTTAGGCAGGTTGGCATGGACCGCATCCATGACCTCCTGCGTTGCGTGCGGGCCGGTCACCGCCAACACGCTGGGATGCATTTGCCGCACCAGGTTGCCGCCATCGGCCCCGGCTTTGGCACCCAGGCAGCCGGTCACGATCACGCGGCCATTGTCTGCGAGCGCCTCGCCGATCGTGTCCAGGCTTTCCTTGACGGCGTCGTCGATGAAGCCGCAAGTGTTGACGATCACCAGGTCTGCGCCTTCGAAGGTTTTGGCGGTCTGGTAACCCTCGGCGCTCAATTGCGTCAGGATCAGTTCGGAGTCGGTCAAGGCCTTGGGACAACCAAGGCTGACGAATCCGATCTTTGGAATTTTCGTGGGGGGATCGACAACAGTCATCGCGCTATTGTCGCCGTGATGGCCAGAACAGGCCTCAGCGCTTGCCGCCTATGGTGCCCAGCAGGTGCTCGGTCTGCTTCTGCATCTGTTCCTGCATCTGCACGAAGACGTTTTTGGATTGCTCTACGTAGCTGCCCATCATGCCCTGCATCATGGGCGACTGCATGGTTAGGAACTGCGCCCACAGCTCGGGCGACATGCCTTTGGACTGCTCGGTGAGCTTGGTCTGCATGTCCACGAACGCCTGCATATTCTTCTCGAGGTAGGGCCCGATGAAGCTTTGCATGGTGTTGCCGTAGAAGCGGATGATGTTGGCCAGTGCCTGCTCCGTAAACAAGGGCGCGCCACCGGCCTCTTCCTCCAGAATGATCTGCAGCAGGATGGAACGCGTCAGATCGTCACCCGTCTTCGCATCGCGTACGACAAGCGCCTGGCTGCCCATCACCAGCTTCTTGACTTCGGCCAACGTGATGTACGTCGAAGTGTCCGTGTCATAGAGGCGCCGATTCGGGTATTTCTTGATGACGCGCTGTGCCGGTTTTTCGGCACTGGGCTTCTTGGTCTGCACTGCGATCCTTCGGGGGTATGTGTACAGCTTCGCTGCGCTGCAGCAGATTCTAGAGAGCCGTCAGCAGATGGCCGCCCAAGGATAACCCTGAGGATTGTTTCCGGTGCTTACGGAGATGAATCCATCGCTGTGTGATGTTTCTCCCTGGTACCAGAGAAACGAGCGATGGTAGGCGCGATTGGACTCGAACCAACGACCCCCACCATGTCAAGGTGGTGCTCTAACCAGCTGAGCTACGCGCCTGTCGAAAGACCGTGATTATAGCCACAGTTTTTTCATCTTGTCAGCTTTTCAAGCCGCAATTAGCGGCGGCGCGCAGAACGCACACCGGGCACTTCGGCCACGATGCCCAGCACGCGGGCCAGGCGCGCGGAATCGGCGATCTCCACGGTGAAGGTCATCCAGGCCGTGCCCTTGACCGATTGCGTCTGTACGCCGGTCACGTTCATGCGCTCCTTGGTGAAGACTTCGGAGATGTCGCGCAACAGGCCCTGCCGGTCGGCCGCCTCGACAGCGACATCCACCGGATAGACCGACCCACCCCCCCTGCTCTCGGCCCCCCACTCCACCTCGATCACGCGCTCGCCGTTGCGCGCCGCCATCTCGCGCAGGTTGCTGCAGTCGGCGCGGTGGATGCTCACGCCCTTGCCGCGTGTGACGAAGCCGACGATGCGGTCCCCTGGTGCGGGCTTGCAGCACTTCGCCATTTGCGTCATCAGCGAGTCGATGCCCACTACGAGCACGCCACCCTTGTCGGTCCCGCGCGACTTCCTGAGCAGCGGCGCGTCGTTCTGCGAGGGCGCTGGCGCGGCCGGGCGCAGCAGAGTCTCGATGGTGCGCAGCGAGAACTCCTCCTTGCCCACAACCTCGAACAGCGCGTCGGCCGACTTGAAGCCCAGCTGCGACGCCAGATCCTCCAACCTGATCGCCGTCTTGCCCTCGCGCTGCAACAGCTTCTCGACCGCCTCGCGCCCGCGCGCCACGGTGGTATGCACAGCTGCTGCGTTGAACCAGGCCCTGGCCTTGGCGCGGGCCCGGTGACTCGCGAGATAGCCCAGATCGGCATTGAGCCAGTCACGCGACGGCCCACCCTCTTTCGCCGCCGTGATCTCCACTGTCTGCCCATTCTGCAGCGGCGTGTTGAGCGGCACCATCACGCCGTCCACGCGCGCACCGCGGCAGCGGTGGCCCAGGCTGGTGTGCAGCGAATAGGCGAAATCCACTGGCGTGGCGCCCGCAGGCAACTCGACCACGGCAGCGTCCGGCGTCAACACGTAGATACGGTCGGTCAGCAGGTCGACACGGCCGTCCTCGGACAGGCCTTGCGGGCGCAACTCGCCCGACAGATCGCGCTCCCAGGCCAGCAACTGGCGCAGCACGGCGATCTTGGCGTCGTAGGCTCCGCTGGCCGACACCCCGGCATAGCCCTTGGCGCCTGCCTCCTTGTAGGCCCAGTGCGCCGCCACACCGTGCTCGGCATGGTCATGCATGGCCTGCGTGCGGATCTGGATCTCGATCGGCAGCCCCGCGCTGCCCTCCTGCCGCGTGCGCACCACCGTGTGCAGCGACTGGTAGCCGTTGCCCTTTGGTTTGGCGATGTAGTCGTCGAACTCGTCGGGCACGGGGATGAAACGCTCGTGCACCCAGCCCAATACCGCGTAGCACTCGGGTACGGTCGGCACCACCACGCGCAGCGCACGCACGTCGAACACGCGATCGAAGTCCAGCGACTTGCCGCGCATCTTCTTGACGATGCTGTAGATGTGCTTGGGCCGCCCCTGCACGGTGGCATTGATACCCTGGGCCCGCAGCTCGCTTTGCAGCGAAGCGCGCAAATGCTCGATGCCGGCTTCGCGCTCGATGCGTTTCTCGTCGAGCAGTTTGGCGACCTGCTTGTAGGTCGCAGGCTCCAGGAAGCGGAAGGACAGGTCTTCCATCTCCCATTTGATCTGCCAGATGCCGAGCCGGTTGGCCAGCGGTGCAAACACCTGCAGCGACTCGCGAGCCAACTGCTCGCTGACCTCGGTACGGCTGGCCGCGCACCAGCGCAGCGTCTGCAGGCGTGATGCCAGGCGCAGCATGACCACACGCAGGTCGCGCGAGAAGGCGAGCAGCATCTTGCGCACGTTCTCGGTCTGCACCGCCGGGTCGTCGACCAGATGCGCCGACGACTGTGCGCCGCGCGACAGCCGTTGCACGCGCATCAGCTGCGTGGTCTCGACCGCCAGCGCCGCGAAGTTCTCACCGAAGGCCTTGGCAATGACCTCGTGCGGCCGGTTCAAGTGCACGCAGGCATGGACCAGATAGCTGGCAGCCTGCATGGCCTCGGAGCCGCCCACCGAGCGCAGGATCGACGCGACCGCGTCCGCATGGTCCAGCGTGTTCTCGCCGGAATCCAGCGTTTCCTCGGCGATCAGCGGTTCGGCGAAGGCCCGCGCACGGGCCAGCGCATGGACCTGGTCCGTCAGGCCACGTTCGCTGGCAGCGATGAGATCGTTGACCGGCTCCGCCACCTGGGGCTGGAGCGTGGAGACTTTCATGTCGGCTCCCTTGCCTCATGCATCGTGCAGAAACTCCCGCACCGCCTGCAACTGGTCGTCGGCGACCAGCGTCGGCGCATGGCCCACACCCGCAAACTCGACCAGCCGCGCCCGCGGGCCGCGCTGCACCATGGCGGCAGCCGTCGCCGTGGACAGCAGGTCGGAATCAGCCCCCCGCAGCAGCAGGGTGCGGGCCTGGATCTGGTCGTAGAGCTGCCACAGCGTGGCTTCACCCTGCGTGGCCGCTTCCTGCGTGAGTCCACCGAGCGGCACGGCGATGCGCGGGTCGTAGTGCAGTTCGAGCGCGCCGCTTGCATTTCCAGGTGCCACCGGCCGCACCATGTGCCGCGACAAGTCCAGCCACTGCTCGGCCGTGTGCGGGCCAAAGCCCGTGGACACAGCCCACATCGCGTCGGCCGCCTCCTGCAGCGAGCTGAAGCGCCCACTGCGCCCCAAATACGTCCCGATGCGTTGCAGCGCCTCCCACTGCACGACCGGGCCGACATCGTTGAGCACCAGCCGGCACACCGGCGCGGGCAGTGGCAGGCCCGGATGCCCCGCGACCATCATGCCGATCAGGCCGCCCATGCTGGTGCCTACCCAATCCAGGGCCTGTATCGGCGCCTGGACCTGCAGTTGCGCCAGCAGGGCCAGCATGTCGGCCACATAGGTCGGGAACTGGTAGCCGAGAGCATCTGCCAGCCAATCGCTGCGGCCACGGCCGACCACGTCGGGGCAGACCACGCGCATGTGCGGCGCCAACGCACGTGCCAGCGTGTCGAAGTCACGGCCCTGGCGCGACAGGCCGTGCACGCAGACCAGCACATGCGGATGGCGTGGATCGCCCCACTGCCAATAAGCCATGCGGTGCCCGGCGGGCGCCACGCCCTCGCCTGCATCGGCGGCAGCGGGGCCGGGACATACGACGTGGTGCAGGACCGGATCTGTCATGGTGCGTATCAGTGGAAAGGTCGGGCGCGGTGCAGACCATCCTAAGGGATACGCGGCATGAACTGGCGTATATGCGCCATAGGCCGCGCAGGCCCACGGCCATTGGTGCTGCAGCGGCGCGCCGCTGCTGCCGCCTACTTCAGCTGCACAGCGCCGGACACCGTGACCTGCACCGTGCTCTTGCCCGCTTCCACCGGCACGCCTGCCATGTCGGCCGATGCCGATTTGGCCTGCATGGCCATGATCCGCGGGCGCGGCGGATTGGCGTCATCGGCGTTGACGGAGACCTCGCGCAGGCTGTAATCGGCAAAGCCGAACGCGCGTGCGATCTCGCCCGCCTTGGCCTTGAACTTGTCAATGGCCATGGTCTGGGCCTGGGCCTCCACGCGCGTGCGCTGTTCGCGGCTGAGGCTGAAGTCGACCTGGCTCACCGTCAAAGCGGGCACCCGGCCGGCTGTCGTGCTGATGCGACCGAAGTCACGGCCCTCCAGCACGATCTCGGCCGTGCCCTGCCAGGTGCTGATCTTGCCTTCCTTGGTGTAGCGCGGGTACAGGCTGAACGCGCCGCTGCGCACATCCATCTGGCCCGGCTGGGCCGACTTGCGCGCCTCGGCCAGCGCTGCATCAATGGCACTCTTAAGCTGCGTCTGCACCGCTCCCGCATCCGCGGCCTCCCGCGTCGTGCTGAGCACCAGCGTGAGGAAGTCCTGCGGCACTTCGACCGAGCCTGACGCGCTGAGCTGCACCACGTTCTGCGGCACGGGGAGCGTCTGGGCCTGCAGCGGGCCGGCCAGCAGCACGGCAGCGCCGACGGGCAGCAAGAGGGTCTTGGACAGGCGCGACATGAGCATTGGGATCAACCTTTATGAATGAACAACAGACCGGCAATTCCGGTACACAGTCGATGGTGAACAACACAAACCTCCGAGACGTAAACAATCGGGCTTCACTTGTAACAGTGTGTCCGAGCCAGGGGTTTTCTCCAAAAACCGCTGGGGTGCGTTGCAAAATCCCCGCTGTTACAAATTCCCGCGTGCCGCTATGACCCAGACCTCTTCCCGCCCTGACAAGATTTTGGTCGTGGATGACGACTCTCGCATACGTGACCTGCTGCGGCGCTACCTGGTGCAAGAGGGCTTCGAAGTCATTCTTGCGGAAGACGGCAAGGCGCTCAGCCGCATCATGCTGCGCGAGACCGCCGACCTGATCGTGCTGGATCTCATGATGCCCGGCGAAGACGGCCTGTCGATCTGCCGCCGCCTGCGCGCTGCCAACGACCGCACGCCCATCATCATGCTGACGGCCAAGGGCGAGGACATCGACCGCATCGTCGGCCTGGAAGTGGGTGCCGACGACTATCTGGGCAAGCCCTTCAACCCACGCGAGTTGCTGGCCCGCATCCACGCCGTGCTGCGCCGCCGCCCGGTGAAGGAGGCGCCCGGCGCACCTTCCACCGACAACGAAGTCTCGTCCTTCGGTCCATTCGCGTTCGACATGGGCGCACGCACGCTGCGCAAGAACGGCGAAGAGCTGCCGCTGACCACCGGCGAGTTCGCCATGCTCAAGGCGCTCGTGCGCCACCCGCGCCAGCCGCTGTCGCGCGAGAAGCTCGCGCTGCTCGCGCGCGGCCGGGAGTTCGAGCCTTTCGACCGCAGCCTGGACGTGCAGGTCTCGCGCCTGCGCAAGCTCGTGGAGCATGACGCCACAGCGCCGCGCTACATCCAGACGGTCTGGGGCGTGGGCTACGTGTTCGTGCCGGACGGCGCGAACTGACGCGCGGTCGTGCCCAGCCACTTCCGGCCCGCAGACGACCCTTCGGACGCCACCAGCCCGGCCCCGCTGGAGCTGCTCCCCCCCAAGCGAAGCCTGGCGCGCTCGTTGCTCGCCGTCAGCCTGTTCTGGCGCACCTTCATCCTTCTGGCCGTGCTGCTGCTGGGCAGCATGCTGGCCTGGTTGCAGACCATGCGTGCGCTGGAGTTCGAACCGCGTGCCGTGCAGACCGCGCAGCAGATCGCCGCGCTGGTCAACCTGTCGCGCGCGGCCCTGCAATACGCCGACCCCATCGCCCGAGTGTCCCTGCTCAAGGCGATGGCCGAGCAGGAACGGGTGCGCATCACGCCGCGTGAGCCCAAGGACAGCTACCAGCCGCTGGACGACGATGCGCTGAACCGGCGCATCGTGACCGAGCTGGCGACGCGGCTCGGCCCCGGCACGCTGGTCGCCCAGGCGGTCAATGGCGAGGCTGGCCTGTGGGTCGGCTTCACGATCAACGGGGACCCCAACTGGCTGCAGATCGATGCCGAACGTTTCAGCAGCGCCGGTGGCAAGACCTGGCTGGTCTGGCTGCTGACTACGGGAGCCATTTCGCTGGCCGGTGCGGCGCTGATCGCCGGCCTCATCAACCGGCCGCTCAAGCGCCTGCTGATCGCCACCAGCCGCGTGCGCGAGGGTGACTTCGACGCAGGGCAGCTCGACGAGGGCGGCGTGACGGGCGAGATCCGCGAAGTCAACATCGGGTTCAACCGCATGGCCCAGCGGCTGGCCAAGATCGAGAACGACCGCGTGGTGATGCTGGCCGGCATCTCGCACGACCTGCGCACGCCGCTGGCGCGGCTGCGGCTGGAGACCGAGATGAGCGTCAGCGACCTCGATGCACGCCAGCACATGGTGGCCGACATCGAGCAGCTGGACAAGATCATCGACAAGTTCCTCGACTACGCCCGCCCGGAACACATCGACCTCAAGCCCGTGTCGCTGAACCAGGTCGTGGAGGCCTGCCGCTACGCCGTGCGCGACCACGAGGACATCCGCATCACGATCAGCATCTCCGAGCCGCTGGTCGTCATGGCCGACGCGACGGAGCTGGCACGCGTGATCTCCAACCTGCTGGAGAACGCGCGCCGCTATGGCAAGACGCCCGGCACCGGCGTCGCCGACATCGACATCGCCGCCAAGTCACGCGACGAGTGGGTACTGCTGAAGGTGCGCGACCGCGGCCCCGGCGTCAGCGAATCGCAGCTGGCCGACCTGGCCAAGCCCTTCTTCCGCGGCGACACCGCGCGCACCGAGGCCACCGGCGCCGGCCTGGGGTTGTCCATCGTCGACACCGCGGTGCAGCGCATGGGCGGGGTGTTCCAGCTCACCAACACGCGCTCAGGCGGGCTGGCCGCGCACATCAAGCTGCACCGCGTGGTGCGCTGAGCTTCAGGCGCCTTGCAGGAGCACGGCCGCCCGAGCCTCGATGCTCTGGCCCTGGCCCACGGGCCCGAGCTTCTCGGCTGTCTTGGCCTTGATATTGATCTGGTCGAGCTCCAGCCCCAACGCCTGCGCGATGCCCGCGCGCATGGCCGGGATGTGCGGCATCAGCTTGGGCGCCTGGGCGATCACCGTGCTGTCGATGTTCCCGATGCGCCAGCCCTTGGCCGCCACGCGGCGCGCGGCCTCGGCCAGCAGCACCATGGAATCGGCACCCGAGAACTGCGGGTCGGTGTCGGAGAAATGCGTGCCGATGTCGCCCAGGGCGGCTGCGCCCAGCAGCGCGTCGGTGATCGCGTGCAACAGCACGTCAGCGTCGGAATGGCCCAGCAGCCCCATGGGGTGCGGGATCGTCACGCCGCCGATGACGAGTTGGCGGCCCGGCACGAGCGCATGCACGTCCCAGCCTTCGCCGATGCGGATCTTCATGGCGTTCCTTCCTGCCGGCCGCGCAGCACCTGCTCCGCCAGTGCGAAGTCCTCCGGGTACGTGACCTTGAAATTGAGCGCGCTGCCCGGCACCAGCAGCGGTGCCAGGCCCTGGGCCTCGATGGCGCTGGCCTCGTCCGTGACCTGGGCGGCGTCGCCGGCCAGTGCCGCGTCCAGCGCCCGGCTCAGCAGGTCGATGCGGAACATCTGCGGCGTTTGCGCCAGCCACTTGTCCGCACGTGGCAAGGTGGCGGCCACACGGCCGGGCTGCGCGCCCTCCTGCTTCAACGTGTCGGGCAGCTTGTGCGCCAGCAGCCCGCCGACCGCGTCGCCCGCGCAGGCATCGATGAGCGCGTCGATCTGTCCGGGGGTGATCAGGCAACGCGCTGCGTCGTGCACGAGCACCCAGTCGTGCCCGCGCGCGCCCTGCTCGAAGAGGTCGTGCAGGCCGTTGCGCACGCTTTGCGCACGCGTGGCGCCGCCGTTGTCGCGCACCACGCAGGGCGCGCTGTGGTGTTCGAAGAAATCGTCGCCATGCGCCACCACGACCAGCACGTCGCTGATGCGCCCCACGCCGGCGAACGCGGCCAGCGTGTGCATGACCATGGGCTGGCCGGCAATCGCCTGGTATTGCTTGGGCAACACGGCGCCTGGCGCCAGGGCGCGGCTGCCGCTGCCGGCACACGGAATCAGGGCGAAGAAGCGCGGCGCGGGCGCGGCCTCGCCGGGGTCTGGAACAGGGCTCATGAGGGCGCGATTCTAGGAGTCTGCACATCCTGCAGCCCTTGCCTAAAATCCCCGCATCGCCACACCCCCCGCCCTCGCCCGGCGGGGGGTTTTGGTTTTTCCACATGCCTGCATTTGCGCCGCCCATGGATCTCCCCAAACTCATTCCCGGCAAACGTTTCACACTGCCGCGCCCGCCCGGCTCGGCCGACGCCCTGCTGCTGGCCCGCCTGGCCCTGCGCGAGAAGGCCGGCCAGCGCGTGACGGCCATCGTGACCTCGGACGCCAACGACGCGCAGCGCCTGCTCGAAGAGATGCGCTTCTTTGCGCCCGAACTGCGCTGCGGCCTGTTCCCGGACTGGGAGACCCTGCCCTACGACACCTTCTCGCCGCACCAGGACCTGATCAGCGAACGCCTGGCCACGCTGTGGCGCCTGTACGCGGGCGCGGCGCGGCGCGACCCCGAGGCCGGTGTCGACGTGGTGCTGGTGCCCGCGACCACGGCGCTGTACCGCGTGGCGCCTCCCAGCTTCCTGGCCGGCACGACCTTCCATTTCAAGGTCAAGCAGAAGCTGGACGAGGCGCGGCTGAAGTCCCAGCTCACGCTGGCCGGCTACAGCCATGTGACCCAGGTCGTGAGCCCGGGCGAGTACGCAGTACGCGGCGGATTGATCGACCTGTTCCCCATGGGCTCTGCCGTGCCCTTCCGGGTGGACCTGTTCGACGACGAGATCGACTCCATCCGCACCTTCGACCCCGACAGCCAGCGCAGCCTGTACCCGGTGCCCGAGGTCCGGCTGCTGCCGGGCCGTGAATTCCCGATGGACGACGAAGGCCGCGCGCGCTTTCGCAGCCGCTGGCGCGAGTTGCTGGAGGGTGACCCCACGCGAAGCCGCATCTACAAAGACATGGGCAACGGCGTGGCCACGGCCGGCATCGAGTACTACCTGCCGCTGTTTTTCGAGCAGACCGCCACCGTGTTCGACTACCTGGGCGAAGCCGCCACCGTGGTCCTGCATGGCGACCTGGAATCGGCGTTCCAGCGCTTCTGGCAGGACACACGCGACCGCCACCGCCTGCTGCAGGGCGACCCGGACCGCCCCGTGCTGCCGCCCGAGGCGCTGTTCCTGTCCAGCGAACAGTTCTACGCGCAGTCCAACCAGCATGCCCAGTTGGCGCTGCGCCCCGCGCAGGCCTTGGGGGCGGACGACACGCCCTACGCCGAGTTCGCGCCGCTGCCGGCCCTGTCCGTCGTACGTGGCGCCGACGAGCCGCTGGCGCGCCTGACGGGCCACCTGCGCAACACCCAGCAGCGCGTGCTGCTGCTGGCCGAGTCCGATGGCCGGCGCGAAAGCCTGCTGGACTTCGTGCGCGCCAGCGCGCTGGCGCCGCCGGTGTTCGACAGCCTGGCCGACTTCGAGGCCAGCGATGAGAAGCTGGGAATGGCCACGGCAGCGCTCGGCGCGGGCTTCGCCTGGCTGGAGGCCGGCATCGACTTCGTGACCGAGACCGAGCTGTTCGCCGCGGGCCCCGGCGTGCGCCGGCGCCGCAAGCAGGAGCAGGTCAGCGACGTCGAGGCCTTGATCAAGGACCTGGCCGAGCTCAACGTCGGCGACCCGGTGGTCCACGCTGCGCACGGCATCGGCCGGTACCGCGGGCTCGTGAACCTGGACCTGGGCCAGGGCAGCTCGGAATTCCTGCACCTGGAATACGCCGACAAGGCCCTGCTCTACGTGCCGGTCAGCCAGCTGCACCTGATCAGCCGCTACACCGGCGTCAGCGCCGACGAGGCGCCGCTGCACAAGCTGGGCTCGGGCCAGTGGGACAAGGCCAAGCGCCGCGCTGCCGAACAGGTGCGCGACGCGGCCGCCGAGTTGCTGAACATCTACGCGCGCCGCGCTGCGCGCGAAGGCCACGCCTTCCGCTTCGCGGCGCAGGACTACGAGACCTTCGCCAACGACTTCGGCTTCGACGAAACGGCCGACCAGAACGCGGCCATCCATGCCGTGATCCAGGACATGATCTCGCCCCAGCCCATGGACCGCCTGGTCTGCGGCGACGTGGGTTTCGGCAAGACCGAGGTCGCCCTGCGCGCCGCCTTCGTTGCCGTGACGGGCGGCAGGCAGGTGGCCTTCCTCGCGCCGACCACGCTGCTGGCCGAGCAGCACTACCAGACGCTGACCGACCGCTTCGCCAAGTGGCCGGTCAAGATCGCCGAGATGAGCCGCTTCCGCTCCGGCAAGGAGATCACGGCTGCGGCCAAGGGCCTGGAAGACGGCAGCGTGGACATCGTGGTCGGCACGCACAAGCTGCTCAGCGCGTCCGTCAAGTTCAAGCAGCTGGGCCTGCTCATCATCGACGAGGAACACCGTTTCGGCGTGCGCCACAAGGAGGCCATGAAGGCCATGCGCGCCGAGGTCGACGTGCTCACGCTGACGGCCACGCCGATTCCGCGCACGCTGGGCATGGCGCTGGAGGGCCTGCGCGACCTGTCGGTGATCGCCACCGCACCCCAGCGCCGGCTGGCCATCAAGACCTTCGTGCGCAGCGAGAGCAATGGCGTGATCCGCGAGGCCGTGCTGCGCGAGTTGAAGCGCGGCGGCCAGGTCTATTTCCTGCACAACGAGGTCGAGACCATCGAGAACCGGCGCGCCAAGCTCGAGGAGCTGCTACCCGAGGCGCGCATCGCCGTCGCCCATGGCCAGATGCCCGAGCGCCAGCTGGAAGCCGTGATGCGCGACTTCACCGCCCAGCGAAGCAACCTCCTGCTGTGCTCCACCATCATCGAGACCGGCATCGACGTGCCGACGGCCAACACCATCGTCATGAGCCGTGCCGACAAGTTCGGCCTGGCTCAGCTGCACCAGCTGCGCGGCCGCGTGGGCCGCAGCCACCACCAGGCCTACGCCTACTTGATGGTGCCGGACATCGAGGGCCTGACCAAGCAGGCATCGCAGCGGCTCGAAGCCATCCAGCAGATGGAAGAACTGGGCTCAGGCTTCTACCTCGCCATGCACGACCTGGAGATCCGCGGTGCCGGCGAAGTGCTGGGCGAGAACCAGAGCGGCAACATGCTGGAGGTGGGCTTTCAGCTCTACAACGAGATGCTGGCCGAGGCCGTGCGCAGCCTGAAGGAAGGCAAGGAGCCCGACCTGCTGGCCCCGCTGTCGGTCACCACCGAGATCAACCTGCACGCGCCCGCCCTGCTGCCCGACGACTACTGCGGCGACGTGCACCTGCGCCTGTCGTTCTACAAGAAGCTGGCCACGGCGAAGACCGCCGACCAGGTCGACATCCTGCTGGAGGAAATCGTCGACCGCTTCGGCAAGCTGCCGCCGCAGGCGCAGACACTGATCGATGTGCACCGGCTGCGCGTGCTGGCCCGCCCATATGGAGTGGTCAAGGTCGACGCCGCACCGGGCGTGACGCACATCAGCTTCAAGCCCGACGCGCCGATCGAGCCCATGCGCATCATCGAGCTGATCCAGAAGAACAAGCACATCAAGCTGGTAGGCAACGAAAAGCTGCGCATCGAGCGCGAACTGCCCGAGCCCAAGGACCGGGCGCAGATGGTGCGCGATGTGTTGCGCCATCTGGGCAAGCCCGTCGTGCAAGCCGCCTGACCCCTTCAACCTCCAAGCCCCCATGACAGCCTCATCCTTCGCCCCTGGCCTCACGGTCCGCATCGTCACGCCCAGCCTGCGCCTGGCCGACTTCAAGCTCATCGCGTTCGACATGGACTCGACGCTGATCAACATCGAATGCATCGACGAGATCGCAGACGCCGTCGGCAAGAAGGCCGAGGTCGCGGCCATCACCGAGGCCACGATGCGCGGAGAGATCAAGGACTTCAAGGAGAGCCTCACACGCCGCGTGGCCCTGTTGCAGGGCGTGCCCGTGCGGGCGCTGCAGCAGGTCTACGACGAGCGCCTGCGGCTCAACCCCGGTGCGCGCGAACTCGTCGACGCCTGCAAGGCCGCGGGCCTCAAGGTGTTGCTGGTATCGGGCGGCTTCACGTTCTTCGCCAACCGCGTGAAGGCCGACCTGGGCATCGATTTCGCGCGCTCCAACCTGCTGGAGGAAGCCGACGGCCAGCTCACGGGCCGCGTGGTCACGCAGTCCTGGGGCGACATCTGCGACGGGGCCGAGAAGCGCCGCACGCTGCTGGAAGTGGCCTCGCTGCTGGGCATCGCGCCGAACCAGACGATCGCGGTGGGCGACGGCGCGAACGACCTGCCGATGATGGGCGAGGCCGGCCTGTCGGTGGCCTACCACGCCAAGCCCAAGGTGCGCGAGCAGGCCATGGTGTCCATCGAAACCGGCGGGCTGGACAGGCTGCTGGAACTCATGCAGCCCTGATGGGCAGGCACCGCGCGGTCGGCGTGGGGACGTCATTCTGCAGGGCCTGCGCGGACCTTGCCGCCAAGGGATCTGGATCCCCTGCAACACCGCGCATATTTGTTGCTTAACGTTTTCGGGGAAGGGCTATGATGATTTAAACCTTCTCGCGAAACGCCACTCAAAGCGTAGACAGCAGTATCCAAATCACAGGAGAAACGATGTCGATCTTTGCCCGTTATCAAGACCGCTTCGAGGCGGCCCAGGAAGAGGAAATGTCAGTCCAGGAATACCTGGAGCTGTGCAAGACAGACCCCACCGCCTACGCCAGTGTTGCAGAGCGCATGCTGCTGGCCATCGGCGAATCGGAGCTGGTGGACACGCGCACAGACCCGCGTCTGTCGCGCATCTTCGCCAACAAGATGATCCGCGTGTACCCCGCCTTCCGCGACCTGTACGGCATGGAAGAGGTGATCGAGAGCATCGTCTCGTACTTCCGCCATGCGGCCCAGGGCCTGGAAGAAAAGAAGCAGGTGCTGTACCTGCTGGGGCCGGTGGGCGGCGGCAAGTCTTCGCTGGCCGAGCGGCTCAAGTATCTGATCGAGAAGGTGCCGTTCTACGCGATCAAGGGCTCGCCCGTGCACGAGTCGCCGCTCGGGTTGTTCAACCCGGCCGAAGACGCGCAGCTGCTCGAAGACGACTACAAGATCCCGCGCCGCTACCTGTCCACCATCATGAGCCCCTGGGCCGTGAAGCGGCTGCAGGAGTTCGGCGGCGACATCACCAAGTTCCGTGTGGTGAAGATCCGGCCCTCGGTGCTCAAGCAGATCGCCGTGTCCAAGACCGAGCCGGGCGACGAGAACAACCAGGACATCTCGGCCCTGGTCGGCAAGATCGACATCCGCAAGCTGGAGACGTATTCGCAGGACGACCCGGACGCGTACTCCTATTCGGGCGGCCTGTGCCTGTCCAACCGCGGGGTGCTCGAGTTCGTGGAAATGTTCAAGGCGCCCATCAAGGTGCTGCACCCACTGCTGACGGCCACGCAGGAAGGCAACTACAAGGGCACGGAAGGCTTTGGCGCCATCCCGTTCGACGGCCTGATCCTGGCGCACTCGAACGAGGCCGAGTGGCAGGCCTTCCGCAACAACCGCAACAACGAGGCCTTTCTCGACCGGATCTACATCGTCAAGGTGCCGTACTGCCTGCGCGTGTCGGACGAGATCCACATCTACGAGAAGCTGGTCGTCAACTCCTCGCTGTCGCAGGCGCCCTGCGCGCCCGACACCTTGCGCATGCTGGCGCAGTTCTCGGTGCTGTCGCGCTTGAAGGAGCCGGAGAACTCGGCCATCTTCTCCAAGATGCGCGTGTACGACGGTGAGAACCTGAAGGACACGGACCCGCGCGCCAAGAGCTTCCAGGAGTACCGCGACTTCGCTGGCGTCGACGAGGGCATGATCGGGCTCTCCACACGCTTCGCGTTCAAGATCCTCTCGCGGGTGTTCAACTTCGACCACCGCGAGGTGGCGGCCAACCCGGTGCACCTGATGTATGTGCTGGAGCAGCAGATCGAGCAGGAGCAGTTCCCACCCGAGGTCGGCGAGAAGTACCTGCGCTACATCAAGGAGTTCCTGTCGCCGCGCTACGCGGAATTCATCGGCAAGGAGATCCAGACCTCCTACCTGGAGAGCTACTCCGAATACGGCCAGAACATCTTCGACCGCTACGTGGTCTATGCCGATTTCTGGATCCAGGATCAGGAGTACCGCGACCCGAACACCGGTGAGATCCTGGACCGCGCCGCGCTGAACGACGAGCTCGAGAAGATCGAGAAGCCCGCGGGCATCTCCAACCCCAAGGACTTCCGCAACGAGGTGGTCAACTTCGTGCTGCGCGCCCGTGCCCGGCAGGATGGCAAGAACCCGGCCTGGACGTCCTACGAAAAGCTGCGCGCGGTGATCGAGAAGAAGATGTTCTCCAACACCGAGGAGTTGCTGCCCGTGATCTCGTTCAACGCCAAGGCCAGCGGCGAGGAGCAGAAGAAGCACAAGGACTTCGTGGACCGCATGATCACCAAGGGCTACACCGAGAAGCAGGTGCGCCTGCTCTGCGAGTGGTATCTGCGCGTGCGCAAATCGTCTTGAGGTCGCGTCGCAACGGAGGACCTGCATGAACGTGCGCATCGTCGATCGACGTTACGACAGCAAGAACAAGAGCTCCGTCAATCGCAGCCGCTTCATCCAGCGCTTCAAGGGGCAGATCCGCAAGGCGGTGGCCGATGCCATCAACAAGCGCGGCCTGAAGAACCTGGACGATGGCGAGAAGATCGGCATCCCCGGCAAGGACATCGACGAGCCCCAGTTCGAACACGGGCAAGGCGGCGTATGGGAGGCCGTGCGGCCCGGCAACGACCGCTTCAACCGCGGCGACCAGGTCGACCGGCCCAAGGGCGGTGGCGGCGGGGGTGGCGGCAAGGGCAAGGCCGGCAACGAGGGCGAGAGCCTGGACGACTTCGTCTTCACGCTGACCAAGGACGAGTTCCTGGACATCTTCTTCGACGAGATGGCGCTGCCCAATCTCGTGAAGCAGCAGCTGGCCCAGATCGAGCAGTACAAGCGCACGCGGGCCGGCTTCGTGCAGACCGGCGTGCCGACCAACGTGAACCTGACCCGCACCATGCGCGGCGCCGCGGGCCGGCGCATCGCGATCGGCGGGCCATACGCGTCGCAACTGCGCGCGCTTGAGAAGGAACTGGCCGAGCTGATGGAGACCGTGCCCGAGACCGACCCGGAAGTCGAACGCGTGCGCAAGGAGATCGCCAAGCTGCGCGCCAAGATCGAAGCCGTGCCCTTCGTGGACACCTTCGACCTGCGCTACAACAACCGCGTGAAGACACCCAAGCCGTCGACGCAGGCCGTGATGTTCTGCCTGCTCGACGTCTCGGGCTCCATGGACGAGGGCCGCAAGAACGTGGCCAAGCGCTTCTTCATGCTGCTCTACCTGTTCCTGAACCGGAACTACGAGCACATCGAGGTGGTGTTCATCCGCCACCACACGGTGGCCACCGAGGTGAACGAGGACGACTTCTTCACCTCGCGCGAATCGGGCGGCACGGTGGTGAGCAGTGCGCTCACGCTGATGCACGAGATCATCGTGGCGCGCTACCCCAGCACCACCTGGAACATCTACGGCGCGCAGGCGTCGGACGGCGACAACTGGCACGACGATTCGCCGCGTTGCCGCGACATCCTGCAGAACCAGATCCTGGATCTGACGCAGTATTTCGCCTACATCGAGATCACGGACGGCCCGCCGCAGAATCTGTGGGAAGAGTACGAGAAGCTGCAGGCCAAGCGCGAGGGGCATTTCGCGATGCAGCGCATTTCCACGGTCGCCGACATCTACCCGGTGTTCCGCGAACTGTTCAAACGCCGGGCTTGAGATGACTGCCCCCAGTCTCCGCGCTGCGCGCTGCGCCAACCCCCCTCTGCTACGCGGGGGGGGGCGCACCCAGCGGCCTGGCAGAGCCAGATCCGCGGGTGCCCTGGCATGGCCTGCTCCGCGGCCATTCGAACCGCGGCATGGAACATTGAAATGCTGACCAAGACCACCGCCAAGCCCCTGCCCGCAGGCTCCGAATGGACCTTCGAGGCCATCGAGGAATACGACGAGGCCATTCGCCAGGTCGCCCACCGCTACGGGCTGGACTGCTACCCGCACCAGCTGGAGGTGATCAGCGCCGAGCAGATGATGGACGCCTACGCCTCCATCGGCATGCCGGTCTACTACCACCACTGGTCCTTCGGCAAGCATTTCCTGGCGACGGAAAACCGCTACAAGCGCGGGCAGATGGGGCTGGCGTACGAGATCGTCATCAACTCCAACCCCTGCATCGCCTACCTCATGGACGAGAACACCTTGCCCATGCAGGCGCTGGTGATCGCCCATGCGGCCTACGGCCACAACTCGTTCTTCAAGGGCAACCACCTGTTCAAGCAGTGGACCAGCGCCGACGCCATCGTCGACTACCTGGTGTTCGCCAAGAACTACATCGCGCAGTGCGAGGAGCGCCACGGCGTGGAGGCCGTGGAGCGGCTCATCGACGCCTGCCACGCGCTGACCAACGTGGGCGTGGACCGCTACAAGCGCTCGCCCAAGCTGTCGCTGGAAAAGGAAACGCTGCGCCAGAAGGAGCGCGAGGAATACCTGCAGGCCCAGGTCAACGACCTGTGGCGCACGCTGCCGCCGCGGGCCGAGGCCGAGCAGCGCGCCCAGGAGGCGCGCTTCCCCAAGGAGCCGGAAGAAAACCTGCTGTACTTCATCGAGAAGAACGCGCCGCTGCTGGAGCCCTGGCAGCGCGAGGTGGTGCGCATCGTGCGCAAGGTGGGGCAGTATTTCTATCCGCAACGCCAGACGCAGGTGATGAACGAGGGCTGGGCCACCTACTGGCACTACACCATCCTCAACACGCTGTACGACGAAGGCCGGCTCAGCGACGGCTTCATGATGGAATTCTTGCAGTCGCACACCAACGTGGTCTACCAGCCGGCCTACAACAGCCCGCATTTCTCGGGCATCAACGTGTACGCGCTGGGCTTTGCCATGTGGCGCGACATCCGCCGCATCTGCGAGGATCCGACGGCCGAAGACCGCGAGTGGTTCCCGGAGATCGCGGGCTCGGACTGGCGCAAGACCTTCGACTTCGCCATGCAGAACTTCAAGGACGAGAGCTTCGTTGCGCAGTACCTGTCGCCCAAGCTGATGCGCGACTTCCGCCTGTTCTCGGTGCTGGACGACGACAGCCGCGGCAAGCTGGAGATCCAGGCCATCCACGACGAAAACGGCTACCGCGCGCTGCGCCGGCAGCTCTCGGAGCAATACGACCTGGGCAGCCGCGAGCCCAATTTGCAGGTGTGGAACGTGGACCTGCGCGGGGACCGCTCGCTCACCGTGCGCCACTTCGCGCACCAGCGCCGGCCGCTGGGCGAGTCCAGCACCACCATGCTGCGCCACCTGGCCACGCTGTGGGGCTTCAACGTGCGGCTGGAGCGGCAGAACGCCGATGGCTCGGTGGAACTGATCGCCGAGCAGCGCGCCGAGAAGCGGCGGCGCACGGACGACAAAACCTGAAACCGATTCAGGCCCGCTCCACCACCGCCCTGCCCGCCTCCACCACGAAACTGGCCAGCGTCTCGGCCTGCGTGTCGCGCCGGGTCACGTCGTCCAGCACACGCAACCGCGTCGTCAGCAACTGCGGCGTGCACTCGACCACCCCATAGCCGCGCCGCTGCGCGTCGGCGAACACGAAATGCGGGTTCTGCGCCAGCACCTCGGTCGTGCGTGGGTTGGCAGATGCGCGCGCAGTGATGCTGGTGCCGCAGAACTCCACCCCCACGCTGGCGCTGGCCGGATCGGCGTAATCGGCCTTCACATGGCCCACCCAGTTCTCGTGCACATCGCCGCCCAGGAAGACCGGGTTGGCCACACGGTGCTGCTGCAGCGCATCGGTCAGCCGGCGGCGAGCCGGGGCGTAGCCGTCCCATCCGTCGTTCCACAGGCGCTGCCCCGACGCGGTGCGAAAGCCGCGCTGGCCCAGCAGGCTTTGCTGGCCGACGAAGTTCCACACATGGGCCGCGCCCTGGGTGGCCAGCGTCTGGTCCAGCCACTGCTCCTGCGCGGTGCCGAGCATGCTGCGTTCGGGGTCGGCCCAGGTCTCGCACGTCTGCGGGTCGAGAGTGGCCGAGCCGGGCCGGCCCTCGGGCGTGCAGGCCTGGGCGCTCTTGAACTGGCGCGCGTCCAGCAGCATCAGCGATGCGAGCCGGCCCCAGGACAGCTGGCCGTGGATGCGCATCTCGGCTCCCGAGGCCAGGCCCGCGAATGCGCGCGTGAGCACGCTCGCACGCAAGGGCATGTGCTCGTAGAAGGCCTGGTAGGCGGCCGCGCGGCGGGCCGCGAAATCGGCCACCGCCGGGCCGCCCTGACCGACATGGCTGCCGGCGTAGTCGTTCTGCACCTCGTGGTCGTCCCAGGTCACGAGCCAGGGGCAGGCGGCGTGCATGCGCTGCAGTTCCGGCTCGCTCTTGTGCAGCGCATAGCGCTGGCGGTAGTCGTCCAGCGTCAGCACCCAGCCGCCGGAGGGGATGCGCACGGGCTGCGCAGCCGTCGGGTATTCGTAGATGTAGTCGCCCAGGAACAGCACGAGGTCCAGGTTTTCTTCTGCCATGTGCCGGTAGGCGCTGAAGTAGCCGTGCTCCCAGCGCTGGCACGAGGCGTAGGCCAGGCGCAGGCGTGTGACGGGCGCGTCAGCCGCGGGCAGCGTGCGCGTGCGGCCCGTGGGGCTCACGGCGTCGCCGGCCATGAAGCGGTAGAAGTACCAGCGGTCGGGCGCCAGGCCTTGCACTTCGGCATGCGCGCTGTGGGCCAGGTCGGGCAGCGCCTGCACCTGGCCGCGCTGGGCGATGCGCGTGAAGGCCTCGTCGTGGGCCACTTCCCAGCGCAGCGTGACGGCGTCGCTGCCGATCACCGCGCCCGGCAGATGCAGCCGCGTCCACAGCACCACGCCATCGGCGCGCGGCGAGCCGCTGGCCACGCCCAGCGTGAACGGGTCGTCCGTGAGGCGCGGCTGGCTCCGGGCTGCGCGGGGCAGCCACAGGGTGGTGGCAGCCGCGGCAGCTTGTTGCAGCCAGGCGCGGCGGTCGAGGGTGCGTTCGGCGGGCATTGCGTGGCTCCTGCGTGGCGCTTGTCAATTGACCCACTGTAGTGCTGCGCTTTGCGACGGGCGTGCATCGGGCAACACATTCGGCGCATACTGCGCCGCGCAGAGCCGGTGCAGCACTGCCGCGGCCTCTGTCCCCACAAGAACCAGGAGCTCACCCGATGGCGAAACTGAACGTGAACGGCGTCGCACGCGATGTCGATGTGGAACCCGACACCCCACTGCTGTGGGTGCTGCGCGAGCAGCTCGGGCTGACCGGCACCAAGTACGGCTGCGGCATCGCCGCCTGCGGGGCCTGCACCGTGCACCTGGACGGCGTGCCCACGCGCAGTTGCGTGCGGCCTGTCTCCACCATCGAGCCGAACGAGAAGATCGTGACCATCGAGGGCTTGTCGCCCGATGGCTCGCACCCGGTGCAAAAGGCCTGGGTGGCGCTGGACGTGCCGCAGTGCGGCTTCTGCCAGTGCGGCATGGTGATGGCCGCCGCGGCGCTGCTCAAGGCCAAGCCGCAGCCCACCGACCAGGACATCAACGAGGCCATGACCAACATCTGCCGCTGCGGCACCTACAACCGCGTGCGTGCGGCGATCAAGGTGGTGGCGGCCGGCGGCAACACCAAGAGCGCGGCGCTGGCGATCCAGCACGTGGACGGGAGCGTGACATGAGCGCCCTGATGTCCACCCGCCGCCGCTTCCTCGGCAGCACTGCGGCCACGGCCGGCGCGCTGGTCGTGGGCTTCCACATCCCGCGCAAGGGCCTGGCACAGACGCCGCTGCCCGACGAGGTGAACGCCTGGGTCGTGGTGAAGCCGGACGACACCATCGTCATCCGCATCGCGCGCTCCGAGATGGGCCAGGGCACGCTGACCGGGCTGGCCCAGCTGGTGGCCGACGAGCTCGAATGTGACTGGGCCAAGGTCACGACCGAATACCCCACGCCGGGCCAGAACCTGGCGCGCAAGCGGGCCTGGGGCAACTTCTCCACCGGCGGCAGCCGCGGCATCCGCGAGTCGCACGACTATGTGCGCAAGGGCGGCGCCATCGCGCGCGTGATGCTGGTGCAGGCAGCCGCTGACGGCTGGAAGGTGCCGGTGGCCGAATGCCGCGCGGCCAAGAGCGTGATCACGCACCAGCCCTCGGGCCGCAGCACCACCTACGGCAAGGTCGCCGTGGCCGCCGGCAAGCTCACGCCACCGGCCGACGCGCCCTTGAAAGACCCGAAGGACTGGACGCTGATCGGCAAGCGCCTGGCGCGGCTGGACACGGCCGAGAAGGTGACGGGCAAGCAGGTCTACGGCATGGACCTGACCATGCCCGGGATGCTGAACGCATCCATCAAGGCCTGCCCGGTGTTCGGCGGCAAGCTCAAGAGCTTCGACGCGGCCACCATCGAGAAGCGCCCTGGCATCAAGAAGGTGCTGCGTGTGAACGACAACGCCGTGGCCGTGGTGGCCGACACCTGGTGGCGCGCCAAGACCGCGCTGGACGCGCTGCCCATCGAGTGGGATCTCGGCGAGCATGCCAAGGCGACCAGCGCCGAGTTCGCCCAGGTGCTGAAGGCCGGGCTGACCGCCGAGCAGGCGGTGGTGGGCAACAGCAATGGCGACGCCAAGGCTGCACTGGCCAGCGCCGCGCGCCGCATCGAGGCGGTCTACAGCTACCCGCACCAGAACCACGCGACCATGGAGACCATGAACGCCACGGCGCGCTGGACGCCCGAGCGCTGCGAGGTCTGGACGCCCACGCAAAACGGCGAGGCCGCCCTGGCAGCAGCCGCCGAGGCCGCCGGCCTGCCGCCCGAGAAGTGCGAGGTCTACAAGCTCCACCTGGGCGGCGGCTTCGGCCGGCGCGGCGCGGTGCACGACTGGGTGCGCCAGTCGGTCGCGATTGCGAAGCAGATGCCCGGCGTGCCGGTCAAGATGATCTGGTCGCGCGAAGAGGACATGCAGCACGGCCTGTACCACCCCGTCACCCAATGCAAGCTCACGGCCGGGCTGGACGCGCAGGGCAACCTGCAGGCGCTGCACATGCGCATCTCGGGCCAGTCCATCGTGGCCGGCATCTTTCCGCAGAACATCAAGGACGGGCGCGACCCAGTGGTGTTCCAGGGTCTCAACGCGCCGGGGCCGGAGGCCTCCATTGGCTACAGCGTGCCGCACTTGCTGGTGGACCATGCCATGCGCAACCCGCATGTGCCGCCGGGCTTCTGGCGCGGCGTGAACCTGAACCAGAACGCGATCTACCTGGAAAGCTTCATCGACGAGATCGCGCACGCGACCAAGCAAGACCCGCTGGCGCTGCGCCGCAAGTTGATGGCCAACCACCCCAAGCACCTGGCCGTGCTGAACGCCGCGGCCGAGCGCGGCGGCTGGGGCAAGCCGGCGCCCGCCGGGCGCTTCCGTGGCCTTGCGCAGACCATGGGCTTCGGCAGCTATGTGGCGGCGTGCGCCGAGGTGTCGGTCAGCGACGACGGCGTGCTGAAGATCCACCGCATCGTGGCCGCCACCGACCCGGGCTACGCGGTGAACCCGCAGCAGATCGAGGCGCAGGTCGAGGGCTCGTTCGCCTACGGCCTGTCGGCCGCGCTGTACGGCGAATGCACGGTGAAGGACGGGCGCATTGAGCAGGACAACTTCAGCACCTACCCCGTGCTCAAGATGGACGAGATGCCGGCGGTGGAGACCATCAGCATGCCCTCGGGCGGCTTCTGGGGCGGCGTGGGCGAGCCGACCATCGCGGTGGCAGCGCCGGCCGTGCTGAACGCGATCTTCGCGGCCACCGGCAAGCGCATCCGCGACCTGCCGCTCAAGAACCACAGCCTGAAGAAAGCTTGACCCTGCGGTGGCCTGCCCTGCTGCTGGCCGCGCTGCCGGCCCTGGCGCCCGCGCAGGCGCTCGCGCCCTATGCCGTCGTCGGCGACGCGATCACCGCGCCGCTGGGCGGCAAGCAGGGCGACGCCGCGCGTGGCCGCGCCATCGTGGCGAACCGGCAGCTGGGCCTGTGCCTGCTGTGCCATTCCGCGCCGATGGCCGAGGAACGGTTCCAGGGCGACCTGGCGCCCACCCTGGCCGGTGCCGGCGCGCGCTGGAACGCGGGCCAGCTGCGGCTGCGGCTGGTGGACCCGCAGCGCCTGATGCCTGGCAGCCTGATGCCGGCCTACTACCGCGTGGACGGCCTGCAGCAGGTCGGTGCGGCCTGGCGCGGCAAGCCTCTGCTGGACGCGCAGCAGATCGAGGATGTCGTGGCGTATCTCGTGACCTTGAAGGACTGAACGCATGAGCTTGCAGCGCAGAACGACGCTGGCCCTGGCCGCCGGGCTGGTGTTCGTGCGGCCCGGCCGCGCCGCCACGGGCGACCTGGCCGCTGCCGTGAACGCCTTCGCGGGCGGCAGGGCGCCGCAGCCCGGCAAGGTGAAGCTCGACATCTCCACGCTGGTGGAGAACGGCAATGCCGTGCCCGTGACGCTGAGCGTGGACAGCCCGATGACGGCCGCCGACCACGTGAAGTCCATCGCGTTGTTCAACGAGCGCAACCCGCAGCGCGACGTGGTCGTGTTCCATTTCGGCCCCGACGCGGCCCGCGCCGCGGCCTCCACGCGCATCCGCCTCGCCACCTCGCAGCAACTGGTGGCCGTGGCGCTGCTGAGCGACGGCACGGCCTGGTCACACACGGTCGACGTGATCGTCACGCTGGCCGCCTGCATCGAGTGAAGAACCCATGGCCAGAACCCTGATCCACATCCCGCCCCAGGTGCGCCGCGGCGAAGTCTTCGAGGTGCGCACCACCATCGCCCACCCTATGGAGACCGGCTACCGCGTCAACGACGGCGGCCAGACCGTGCCGCGCGACATCATCCGGCGCCTGAGCTGCCAGCTCGACGGCAAGACCGTGTTCAGCGCCGAGCTGCATCCGGCCGTCGCGGCGAACCCCTATGTCGCCTTCTTCGTGCGCGCCGAGGCCAGCGGCACGCTGACCTTTCGCTGGGAAGGCGACAACGGCTTCGCGCAGACGCAGACGGTGGCGTTGAACCTCGTCGCATGAAACGCTGGGGCGTGCTCGCGCTGGCCTGCCTGCTGGCACCCGGGTGGGCGCAGACCGACACGCGTCGCTCCGGCCTGTCGTACATGGGCCCGGCCACGCAGGCCATGCAGCGCGACGACAGCCAGAACCCGGCCATGCTGTGGGTGGCCGAAGGCGAGGCGCTGTGGCGCGCGCCAGCGGGGCGCGACCAGAAGTCCTGCATGTCCTGCCATGGCGATGCCGCACAGTCCATGCGCGGCGTGGCGGCGCGCTACCCGGCGTTCGACGCGGCAAGCAAGCTGCCGTTGAACCTCTCCCAGCGCATCCAGCAATGCCGCCAGTCGCAGCAGCAGGCCGCGCCCTGGGCGGCCGAGAGCCAGCCGCTGCTGAGCATGGAGACTTACGTGGCCCACCAGTCGCGCGGCCTGTCCATCGCGCCGCCGGACGATGCCCGGCTGGCCCCCTTCACGCAACGCGGCCAGGCCGTCTATGCACGCCGCATCGGCCAGATCGACCTGTCGTGCGCGCAGTGCCACGACGGCCAGGCGGGCCAGCGGCTGGCCGGCAACCCGATCCCGCAGGCGCACCCGACCGGCTACCCCGTGTACCGGCTCGAATGGCAGGGCATGGGCTCGCTGCAGCGGCGGCTGCGCAACTGCATGACGGGTGTGCGCGCCGAGGCACCGCCCTTCGGCGCAGCCGAACTCGTGGAGCTGGAGCTGTACCTGATGCAGCGCGCCCAGGGCATGGCGCTGGAGACGCCGGCTGTGCGGCCTTGAGCGCAGCGCCGGGCCGCCCCAAGCAAGCTCGCACCGCAGGCGAAGCCGAAGGTGCTTCAGTGAACTTATTTCGCCGCCGCCCGCGGCGCCCGCTTCTCCAGCACCGGCGCACTGACGCCCTGCACGCCCACCAGCCCCAACACGGTCACCAGCGAGTTCTGCGCGCCCTTCCAGGCATCGGTCAGATCGATCCACTCGCTGAGCGCATGGAAGCCGCCGGTCTTGCCACCGCCGCCGACGATGATGGCCGGGATGCCCAGCGACATGGGCACGTTGGCGTCGGTACTGGCGCCGCGGAACAGGGTCTTGTGGCCGAACCCCGCGTTGGCACGCACGGCCGCCTGCACGATGGGCGAGTCGGTCGGCGTCTGGCCGCCGGGGCGGTCGCCGATGAGCTTGTTCGACACGGTGAGCGTGTCCACGCCCCAGCGCTTGTTCTCCTCGACCACGGCCGCGTCGACGGCGGCCAGGATCTTCTTCTCGGTCTCCAGCAGCGGGCCCATGGCGTCGGAGCGGATGTCCACGGCCATGCGCGCGTCCGGCGCGATGGTGTTGACGGAGGTGCCACCGCCCACCGTGCCCACGGTGAACGTGGTCTTGGGGAAGGTCGGCGTCTGCACTTCGGCGATCTTGGCGATGGCGCGGCCCATGCCGTGGATCGCGCTGGGCACCTGGCCGAAGGCCGCGAAACTGTGGCCGCCCGGGCCCTTGAACGTGAACTCGTAGCGGTGGCTGGCCGTGCCCAGCGTCAGCACCGTGCCGTCGACCGAGGGCTCGATGCCGACCATGCCGTCGATGTCCAGGTGCTCGCGGAACAGCGCCTTCATGCCGCGCAGGTTGCCCAGCTCCTCCTCGCCCACGTTGCCCACGATCATGAGGTCGCCCACGGTCTGGATCTGGTGGTCGTTGAGCACCTTGATCCACGACAGCAGCACGCTCAGCGCACGCGTGTCGTCCGAGATGCCGGGCGCATACAGCTTGCCGTCACGCTCCTTGACCTTCACGTCGGTACCAGCGGGGAACACGGTGTCCAGGTGCGCGGAGACGAGCAGCTCGGGGCCGTTGCCCGTGCCCTTGCGCAGGCCCACCACGTTGCCCTCGGCATCGATGCGCGCGTCCGCCAGGCCCAGGGCCTTCATGCGCGCGAGGAAAGCCTCGGCCCGCCTCTGTTCCTTGAACGGTGGCGCCTCGATCTCGACCAGCAGCTTCAGGTCTTCGATGGAGCGCTCGTGGTCGGCCTTGACGGCGTCGAGCAGCCGCGCGATGGCGGGCGCGGCCATGAGCTGCGTGTAGGCCTGGTCGATGGCCGGCGGCACCGGGGCGGTGCTCTGCGCCTGCGCGGCGCCAGCGGCGAGCAGGGCCACCGCGGCGGCGAGGGTGGCGACTTTGGAAACGAAGGGAGCGGGCATGGTGGTCTCGTTGGTTGTGAGGGCTGAGCCGCCATTCTGCGGCCCGTCCACGGCTACGATCACGCGACCCATCACGACGAAGGAGACACGACATGGCGCTGCTGCATTCACTCACCCGCCGCCGCGCGCTCGCGCTGGCTGCCGCCCTGGCGCTCACGGCCTGCGCGGGCCCCGGCAGCCGGCCCGCCGGCACCGAAATCCATGTGATGACCTCGGGCGGCTTCACGGCCGCCTACAACGACCTGCGGCCCGCGTTCGAGAAGAAGACCGGCCACAGCGTGCAGACAGCCTACGGCGCCTCCATGGGCGCGGCCAGCGACTCCATCCCCAGCCGCCTCAACCGCGGCGAGCCAGCCGACGTGGTGATCCTCGCGCGCTCGGCGCTGGACGCGCTGGTGAAGGACGGCAAGGTGGTCGCGGGCAGCCAGGTCGACCTGGTGCGCTCGGCCATTGGCTTTGCCGTGAAGAAGGGCGAGCCGCGGCCCGACATCAGCACGGTCGACGCGCTCAAGCGCACGCTGCTGGCCGCGCCGTCCATCGCGTATTCGGCCAGCGCCAGCGGCACCTACTACGAGACCGAGCTGCTGAAAACGCTGGGCCTTGAGGCACAGGTCAAGCCCAAGAGCCGGCGCATCCTCTCCGAACGCGTGGGCACCATCGTGGCGCGTGGCGAGGCGGCGCTGGGGCTGCAGCAGGTCAGCGAACTGCTGCCGATCGAAGGCATCGACTACATCGGCCCGCTACCGGCCGAGGTGCAACGCGTGACGGTGTTTTCGGCCGGCATTGCCACGGCCGCGAAGCAACCTGAGGCGGCACGCGAACTGATCCGCTACCTCGGCTCGGCCGCCGCAGCGCCTGCCATCGCCAAGACCGGGCTGGAGCCGATCACCTCGCGCTGAACCCACTGCCATGGAACTGCGCCAGCTGCGCTACTTCGTCAAAGTCTGCGAGTTGGGCAGCATGGGCCGTGCTGCGCTGGAACTCGGCGTGGTCACCTCGGCGCTGAGCCAGCAGATCAGCCGGCTGGAGGGCGAACTCAGCACGCGGCTGCTGCAGCGCAGCTCCACCGGCGTGCTGCCCACCGATGCCGGCGTGGCCTTCCTGCACCAGGCCCAGCTGACGCTGCGCCATGCCGACGAAGCCGTGCGTGCGGCGCAGCAGGCGCGGCTGGCCGGGCATGTGAGCGTGGGCCTGCCGCCGACCACGGCATCGGTGCTGGGCGTGCCGCTGATGCAGGCCATGCGGGCACGCTACCCGGACGTGCGGCTGCATCTGGTCGAGTCGCTGTCGGGCCATCTGGCCGGCATGCTGCAGGCGCGCCAGCTGGACCTGGCGATGCTGTTCGAAACCAGCCAGCCTCCGCGCTGCAGCATGCTGCCGCTGCTGGACGAGCGGCTGTTCGCCATCGCCGCGCGCGGGCAGGCGCCCTGGCCAGCCGGCCAGGAGATCACGCTGGCGCAGCTGGCCACCGTGCCGCTGATCCTGCCCAGCGCACGCCACGGCCTGCGCAGCGCGCTGGAAGCCGCCTTCGCCCATGTGGGCGTGCGGCCCCGCGTGGTGGCCGAGATCGACGGCCTGGCGCTGCTGATGGATGCGGTGCGCGCCGGCGAGGGCGCCACCATCCAGCCCGGTGCCGCCATCGCCCGGCTGGCCGGTGACGGCCTGACCAGCAACGCCATCGCCGACGAGCACGTGGGCCGGCGCAACCTGCTGGTCAGCCTGTCGGACGACGAGCTCGCGCCGGCTGCGCTGGCCACCCGCGTGGTGCTGGCCGACACCGTGCGCACGCTGGTGCAGGCGGGCCGCTGGGCCGGCGCCCGCCTTCTCGAAAACTGAAGACCCGTTTCCCGGGGCCGCCTGTCGCGGTGCCGCTCGCGTCCCTAGAGTCGCGGCACCCCACAAGGAGACTCCGAAGTGATCGATGTCCTGGTCATCGGCGGCGGCAATGCCGCGCTGTGCGCCGCGCTGATGGCGCGCGAAGCCGGCGCCAGCGTGCTGCTGCTGGAAGCCGCCCCCCGCCCCTGGCGCGGCGGCAATTCCGCCCATACCCGCAACCTGCGCTGCATGCACGACGCCCCGCAGGACGTGCTGGTCGAGGCCTATCCCGAAGAAGAGTTCTGGCAGGACCTGCTGAAGGTGACCGGCGGCCTGACCAACGAGGCGCTGGCGCGG
This sequence comes from Pseudorhodoferax sp. Leaf267, assembly GCF_001422405.1. Lineage (GTDB taxonomy): Bacteria > Pseudomonadota > Gammaproteobacteria > Burkholderiales > Burkholderiaceae_C > Pseudorhodoferax. The sequence goes on along the minus strand of NZ_LMMV01000012.1, from coordinate 162,734 downwards.
CTGGTGATCCGTGCATCGTCGGGCTGCCGGCCCTGGATGCGCAGCCACGGCGTGCACTTTCAGCCGCCGCTGTCGGGCGCGCTGCATGTGGCGCGCACCAATGCGTTCTTCATGGGCGGCGGCAAGGCGCTGGTGAACGCCTACTACCGCAGTGCCGAGCGGCTGGGCGTGCAGGTGCGCTACGACGCACCGGTGGACCGCATCGAGGTCGAGGACGGCCGCTTCATCGCCGCGCACTGCCGGGGTGAGCGCATCACGGCGCGGGCCTGCGTGCTGGCGGCCGGCGGCTTCGAATCGAACCGCGACTGGCTGCGCGAGGCCTGGGGCCAGAACGCGCGCGGCGAATGGCCGTCGGACAACTTCCTGATCCGCGGCACGCGCTTCAACCAGGGCGTGCTGCTGCGGCACCTGCTGGAGGACCACGGCGCCGAGCGCATTGGCGACGCCACGCAGGCCCACATGGTGGCCATCGACGCGCGCGCGCCGCTGTACGACGGCGGCATCTGCACGCGCATCGACTGCGTGTCGCTGGGCGTCGTGGTGAACCGCGACGGTGAACGCTTCTACGACGAGGGCGAGGACTTCTGGCCCAAGCGCTACGCGATCTGGGGGCGACTGGTGGCGCAGCAGCCGGGGCAGGTCGGCTTCTCCATCATCGACAGCCAGGCCATCGGGCGCTTCATGCCGCCGGTGTTTCCCGGCGTGCGAGCCGACAGCCTGCCCGAACTGGCGCAGCAACTCGGCCTGCCCGTGCCAGCCTTCATGCAGACGCTGGACGCCTACAACGCCGCCTGCCGCGTCGGCACGTTCGACCACACCGCGCTGGACGATTGCCACACTGAAGGCGTGCAGCCGGCCAAGACGCACTGGGCGCGGCCCATCGTGAAGCCGCCGTTCTACGGCTACGCGCTCAAGCCCGGCGTGACCTTCACCTACCTGGGCCTGCTGACCGACGAGACCGCGGCCGTGCGCTTTGCCGGTGCGCCCAGCGAGAACCTGTTCGTGGCCGGCGAAATGATGGCCGGCAACGTGCTGGGCAAGGGCTACACGGCGGGCGTGGGCATGTCCATCGGCACGGCCTTCGGCCGCATTGCCGGAACGAACGCGGCCAAGTCCGCCTTGGGAGCACAGCATGCAGGCGCTTGAAGCCCTGGTCCGCGATGCCAGCGCGCTGGCCGACGGCGAGATCGTGTTGAGCCCGCCCGAGACCGAGGTGGCACGCCAGATGCAGATCTGTAATGCCTGCCGCTACTGCGAGGGCTTCTGCGCGGTCTTTCCGGCCATGACGCGGCGGCTGGAGTTCGGCAAGGCCGACATCCACTTCCTGGCCAACCTGTGCCACAACTGCGGCGCCTGCCTGCACGCCTGCCAGTACGCGCCGCCGCACGCGTTCGCCGTGAACGTGCCGCAGGCCATGGCCCAGGTGCGCGGGCAGACCTATGCCGACTACGCCTGGCCAAGGGCACTGGGCGCGCTGTACCAGCGCAACGGGCTCACGCTGGCCCTGGCGCTGGCGGGTGGCCTGGCGCTGTTCCTGGTGCTGGCCGTGGTGCTGCAGGGCCAGGGGCTTGCCGCACTGTGGCGCACGTCGCCCACCGGCGGCTTCTATGCGATCTTTCCGCACAACCTGCTGGTCGGCCTGTTCGCGCCGGTGTTCCTCTTCGCCACGCTGGCGCTGGCGCTGGGCGTACGCCGCTTCTGGCGCGAGGTGCTGCCTGCCACCAGCGGCGCGGCGCTGACACCGCCGGCCACGGCCGAGGCGGCCGACGCCGTGTTGCGCCTCAAGTACCTGGACGGCGGCCACGGCGAGGGTTGCCACAACGAGGACGACGCCCACACGCTGGCACGCAGGCGCATGCATCACCTCACGTTCTACGGCTTCATGCTGTGCTTTGCAGCCACCAGTGTGGCCACGCTCTACCACTACGCCTTCGGCTGGGTGGCGCCCTACGAACTGCCCAGCCTGCCCAAGCTGCTGGGCGTGGTGGGCGGCATCAGCCTGATGGTGGGCACGGCCGGGCTGTGGCGGCTGAACCTGCGACGCCACCCTGAGCATGGCGATGCGGCACAGAAGCCCATGGACCGCGGCTTCATCGCGCTGCTGTTCTTGACCAGCGCCAGCGGCCTGGCGCTGTGGCTGGCGCGCGGCACGCCGGCCCTGGCGCTGGCACTGTGCCTGCACCTGGGCGCCGTGATGGCGCTGTTCGCCACCCTGCCCTACGGCAAATTCGCCCACGGCATCTTCCGCACGGCCGCGCTGCTGCGCCATGCAGTAGAGAAACGCCAGCCCAACCCCATCGGCTTGGGCAGCGACTGATTCAACACCAAGGAGCCCACGATGAACAAAAGACACATGCTGCGCGCCACCGCGCTGGCCGGCGCCACGCTGCTGCTGTGCGGCATCCCGCAGGCGCAGGACTTTCCGCCCAAGAAGCCGGTCACGCTGGTCGTCGGCTTCGCGGCTGGCGGCGCTGCGGACGCGGCCGCGCGGCTGATCGCCAAGAAGCTGGGCGATAACATCGGCCAAGCGGTCGTGGTGGACAACAAGGGCGGCGCGGGCGGCAACATCGCCCACCAGTTCGTGGCCAACGCCGCAGCCGACGGCTCGGTGCTGTTGTTCGGCTCCATCGGCCCGTTGACGATTGCGCCGCACCTCATGAAGCTGCCGTACGACCCGTTCAAGGACCTCGCCGCGATCTCGGGCGGCGTGAACTTTCCGAACGTGCTGGTCGCCCACAAGGGCCTGGGCGTGAAGAACCTCGCCGAGTTCGTGGCCTTGGCGAAGAAGAAGCCCGACGCGGTGGACTTCGCCTCCACCGGTGCCGGGTCGGCATCGCACCTGGCGGGCGAGCTCTTCAACCAGCGCGCCGGGGTGGAGATGGTGCATGTGCCCTACAAGGGCGGCGCACCAGCGCTGCAAGATTTGCTGGGCGAACGCATTGCCTCCTACTTTTCGGCACCGCCCACTGCCTTGCCGCACGTGGAGAGCGGCCGCCTGGTGCCGCTGGCCACGACCGGGCTGGCGCGGCCGGCCTACATGCCGAGCATTCCCACGGTGGCCGAGTCTGGCTACCCTGGCTTCGAGGCCTTGAACTGGTACGCCTTCGTGGCACCCGGCAAGACGCCCGCGCCGCTGCTGGAACGCTGGAACCTGGAGATCGTGAAGGTACTGCACGATCCGGGCGTGAAGGACGCGCTGGAGAAGCACGGCCTGACGCCGCAACCGACCACGCGAGCCGAGCTGACGGCGTTCATGAAGCAGGAAGACGCGAAGTGGAGCGCCATCGTGCGCGAGCGCAAGATCAGCGCCAATTAGTCCGTCATCGATACTGCACGGCTTGCCGCTACAAACCGCTGTGCCTTCGACGCCCACCACCGATTCCCAGCCGCCCACACCTGCTTGCTCCAGCGCCATCCCCGGCGGCGTGTGGGCGCTGGGCTTCGTCTCCATGCTCATGGACATCTCCTCCGAGATGATCCATGCGCTGCTGCCGCTGTACATGGTGACGGTGCTGGGCACCTCGGTGCTGGCCGTGGGGCTGATCGAAGGCATCGCCGAGGCCACGGCCTCGATTACCAAGGTGTTCTCGGGCGCGCTGAGCGACCGGCTCGGCAAGCGCAAGCTGCTGGCCGTGGTGGGCTACGGCCTGGGCGCGCTGACCAAGCCGGTGTTCCCGCTGGCGCCCGCGCTGGAATGGCTGGTGGGCGCGCGCTTCGTCGACCGCGTGGGCAAGGGCATCCGCGGTGCGCCGCGCGATGCGCTGGTGGCCGACATCGCGCCCGCGCACCTGCGCGGCGCCGCCTTTGGCCTGCGCCAGACGCTGGACACCATCGGCGCTTTCACAGGCCCGCTGCTGGCCATGGGCCTGATGTGGTGGACGGCGAACAACTTCCAGACCGTGTTCTGGGTCGCCGTGGTGCCGGCCTTCCTGGCCGTGGCGGTACTGGTGTTCGCGGTGCGCGAGCCCAAGGTGGTCGCGCCACGCCAGGTGCGCGCGCCGCTCAGTCGCAGCGAGCTGGCCCGGCTGGGCACGCCCTACTGGTGGGTGGTGGGTGTGGCCACGGTGTTCACGCTCGCGCGCTTCAGCGAGGCCTTCCTGATCCTGCGCGCGGAGTCCGTCGGCCTGCCGCTCATGTGGGCACCCGCCGTGCTGGTGGTGATGGGTGTGGCCTATGCGCTGTCGGCCTATCCGGCCGGCGCGCTGTCCGACCGCGTGAGCCGCACGGCCGTGCTGAGTGCCGGGCTGGTGCTGCTGGTCGCTGCCGATCTGGTGCTGGCGTTTGCTGGCGACGCCTGGGGCCTGGCGTTGGGCGTGGCGCTGTGGGGGCTGCACATGGGTTTCACGCAGGGCCTGTTCAACGCCATGATCGCCGACCACGCACCGGCCGAACTGCGCGGCACGGCCTTCGGCATGTTCAACCTGTTGACGGGCGTGGCGCTGCTGCTGGCCAGCGTGATCGCCGGGGCGCTGTGGGACGCGGTGGGCCACCAAGGCACCTTTCTGGCAGGCGCGGGGTTCGCGGTGCTGACTTTGATCGGACTGGCGGCCGTGCGCTGGCGTCTGCGCGCGGCCTGAGCGCAAGACCGCAGGCCCGGCCGGGGTTTGACGCGCCGCCCCACAATGGCGGGCTGCCTCTTCGCAACGCCGCATGTCCGCCCTCTCACGCCGCCATCTGTCACTTGCCTTGCTCGGTGCCGCACTGCCGCTGCGCGCGCTGGCCGGCTTCAATTTCTGGACCAGCGAGTACACAGCCAGCCATGCGGAGCTGCAGGCGCTCGTCACCAAGCAGTTCCCGCTGGCGCAGCGCTACGCCGAAATCTTCACGGTGGCGCTGCGCGACCCGCAGCTGGGCCTGAATGCCGCAGCCAACCGCGCGGCCATCACGGCCCAGCTATCGATCACCAGCCCGCTGCTGGCGGCCGGCGTGGTCGATGGGGTGGTGGCGCTCAGCAGCGCGCTGCGCTACGACCCGGCGACGCGGGCCCTGCAGCTGGACCAGCCCAAGGCCGAGCGGCTGACGCTGCAGGGTGTGACCGGCAGCAATGCCGAACGCCTGCAGCGCATCGGCGGGCTGGTCGCGCAAGAACTGCTGCAGGGCCGGGCGCTGCGCACCTTCACGAAGGAGGAGCTGACCGTGGGTTTGAAGACCTACGAGATCGGCGCCATCACGGTGCTGGCCGATGGGATCAAGGTCGAGTTGAAGTAGTCGACTTCACGCCAGTTCCGCGACAGCGATCGTGATCGGCTCGACTTCATCAAAACAAAAGCCCGGACCGTTGCCAGTCCGGGCCCTTTCAGCAATGGCCAGCTTGACGGTGCTTACTTCCGCGCAGGCGGCAAGTCCGTACACGTCCCATGCGCCACCTCGGCCGCCATGCCGATGCTCTCGCCCAGCGTGGGGTGCGGGTGGATGGTCTTGCCGATGTCGATCTCGTCGGCGCCCATCTCGATGGCCAGGGCCACCTCGCCGATCATGTCGCCGGCATGCGTGCCGACGATGCCGCCGCCCAGGATGCGGTGCGTCTCGGCGTCGAACAGCAGCTTGGTGAAGCCTTCGTCGCGGCCATTGGCAATCGCCCGGCCCGAAGCCGACCACGGGAAGTGGCCCTTCTTGACCTTGATGCCTTCGGCCTTGGCCTGGTCTTCCGTGAGGCCGACCCAGGCCACCTCGGGGTCGGTGTAGGCCACGCTGGGGATCACGCGCGCGTTGAACGCGGCGCTGGCCAGTTCCTTGTCGCCCTTTTGCTCACCGGCGATGACCTCGGCGGCCACATGCGCCTCGTGCACCGCCTTGTGCGCCAGCATGGGCTGGCCCACGATGTCGCCGATGGCGAAGATGTGCGGCACGTTGGTGCGCATCTGGATGTCGACGTTGATGAAGCCGCGGTCGGTCACGGCCACGCCGGCCTTGTCGGCGCCGATCTTCTTGCCGTTGGGGCTGCGGCCCACGGCCTGCAGCACCAGGTCGTAGACCTGCGGCTCCTTGGGCGCGTTGGCGCCTTCGAACATGACCTTGATGCCGTCCTTGGTCGCTTCGGCGCCGACAGTCTTCGTGCTGGTCATGATGTTGTCGAAGCGCGGCGCGTTCATCTTCTGCCAGACCTTGACCAGGTCGCGGTCGGCGCCTTGCATCAGGCCGTCCAGCATCTCCACCACGTCCAGCCGCGCGCCGAGCGTGGAATACACCGTGCCCATTTCCAGGCCGATGATTCCGCCGCCCAGCACCAGCATGCGCTTGGGGTCGGTCCCCATCGCCAGCGCGCCCGTGGAGTCGACCACGCGCGGGTCGTCCTTGGGCATGAAGGGCAGGCTCACCGACTGCGAACCGGCCGCGATGATGCAATTGCGGAACTTGATGACCTGCTTCTTGCCGGTCGTGTCCCAGCTCGTGCCGGAGGTCTCGTCCACTTCCAGGTGGTAGGCATCCAGGAAGGTGCCGACGCCGCGCACGGTGGTTACCTTGCGCATCTTGGCCATGGCGGTCAGGCCGCCGGTGAGCTTGCCCACCACCTTGTTCTTGTGCGCGAGCAGCTTGGCGCGGTCGACCTTGGGCGGGGCGAACTCCACGCCCAGGTCGGCGAAGTGCTTGACCTCGTCCATCACCGCGGCCACGTGCAGCAAGGCCTTGGAGGGGATGCAGCCCACGTTCAGGCAGACGCCGCCCAGCGTGGCGTAGCGCTCGACCAGCACGGTCTTGAGGCCCAGGTCGGCCGCGCGGAAGGCGGCGGAATAGCCGCCGGGGCCGGCGCCGAGCACCAGCACGTCGCATTCCAGGTCTGCCGTGCCCTTGAAGCTGCCGGCGGCTTGAGGTGCGGGTGCGGGAGCCGCGGGTGCCGGTGCGGGTGCAGGTGCCTTGGCAGGCGCAGTCGCAGGGGCAGGTGCTGCCGCGGCAGCCTCGCCGGCCGCCTCCACCACCATGATGACCGAGCCTTCCTTGACCTTGTCGCCCACGGCGACCTTGAGCTCGACGACCTTGCCGCCCGTGCTCGACGGGATCTCCATCGAGGCCTTGTCGCTCTCGACCGTGATCAGCGACTGCTCGGTCTTGACCGTGTCGCCGACCTTGACCAGCACTTCGATCACCGCGACTTCGTCGAAGTCGCCAATGTCCGGAACCTTGATTTCCACATTTGCCATTTGTTTCTCCATGGGCCGCCCGTTCGTCCGGGCCGCTTTCTATGTCTTCAACTTGACCGTGAACACCTCGGCCGGGCCGGCCGAGTTCTTGTCGAATTCGCAGCCGGTCTCCACGCCGATCAGCGCCAGTTCACGCGCGGTCTTCACGCGGCCCGAGGACGCGTGCATCGCGCCGAGTGCGAAGCTGCGGCCCGAGCCGATGCCCCAGAACTCCTTGAACTCGAACACCTCGCGGTAGCTGTACAGGCCGTAGATGCCGCTGGCATTGGCCATGACCACGCTGAACTGGCTGGACTCGTAGGGGTCGCTGTCGTCTTCCTTGGTCTGCAGAAAGAATTTCTCTTTCAGGATCGGGTGCAGCCGCGTGAAGGTCTCGAACACTTCGTCCTTGCTCGACAGGCGCAGCTCCTCGGGCGGCAGGCCGGTGAGGGCCTTGCGCAGCACGGGGAAGTGCGCCACCGTGCCGGCCATGCCCACGTAGGTGGGGCCGGCCGGCGTGTCGACCTTGAAGATCTTGCTGTTGTCCTCGAAGCGGTGCGTCAGACGCGTGTCGCCAAAGGTCACCAGCGTGTCGGCCGCGATGGCGACCTGACCGGCCTTCTTCACGACAACGACGGTCGTCATGCGATCAGAGCATCACGCGCCGGAAGTCACCGAGCACCTGGCCCAGGTAGGCGTTGAAGCGCGCAGCGGCCGCGCCGTCGATCACGCGGTGGTCCCACGACAACGACAGCGGCAGCATCAGACGCGGCTGAAACGCCTTGCCGTCCCACTTGGGCTCGATGGTGCTCTTGCAGACGCCCAGGATCGCGACTTCGGGCGCGTTGATGATGGGCGTGAAGTAGCGCCCGCCGATGCCGCCCAGCGAGCTGATCGTGAAGCAGGCGCCGCTCATGTCGGCCGGGCCCAGCTTGCCGTCGCGTGCCTTCTTGGCCAGCTCGTTCATCTCGGTGCTGATCTGCAGCACGCCCTTCTTGTCGGCGTCCTTGATCACGGGCACGACCAGGCCATTCGGCGTGTCGGCCGCAAAACCGATGTGGAAGTACTTCTTGAGCACCAGTTCCTCGCCGTCCAGCGAAGCGTTGAACTCGGGGAACTTCTTGAGCGCGGCGACGGATGCCTTGATCAGGAAGGCCAGCATCGTGACCTTGACGCCCGACTTCTCGTTCTCCTTGTTGGTGGAGACGCGGAAGGCTTCCAGGTCGGTGATGTCGGCGTCGTCATGGTTGGTGACGTGCGGGATGACGACCCAGTTGCGGTGCAGGTTGGCGCCGCTGATCTTCTTGATCCGGCCCATCGGCTTGCGCTCGATCTCGCCGAACTTCGTGAAGTCGACTTTGGGCCACGGGATCAGGCCCAGTCCCGCGCCGTCGCCACCACCGCCGCCGCCGCCGGACGGGGCCTTGGCAGCCTGGGCCTTGGTCTGCACAGCACCGCTCATGACGGACTTGGTGAACGCCTGGACGTCGTCCTGCGTGATGCGGCCCTTGGGGCCGGAGCCCTTGACCTCAGCCAGCGGCACGCCGAGTTCGCGGGCGAACTTGCGCACCGAGGGCGATGCGTGCGGCATGGCGCCCGTGGGGGCCGTGGTCGGGTTGTGGGCGGCAGCGGGTGCGGGCGCTGCGGCAGCCGGCGCGGCGGCAGGTGCCTCGCTCCTGGCGGCCGGTGCGGGGGCGGCAGCCGCAGGGGCCGCGGCCGGCGCGGCGGCAGGTGCGCCGCCTGCGCTCTCGACCGTGCCCAGCAGATCGCCGATGTTGACGGTGTCGCCGACCTTGACCTTGAGTTCCTTTAGCACGCCAGCGGCGGACGAAGGGATCTCCATCGACGCCTTGTCCGATTCGACGGTGATCAGCGACTGCTCCAGCTTGATGCTGTCGCCGGGCTTGACCATGACTTCGATGACGGCCACGTCCTTGAAGTCGCCGATGTCCGGGATGCGGACTTCGACCACGCCGCCGCCCTGCGCTGGCGCCTGGGCCGCGGCAGCCGGTGCCGCAGCCGCAGGCGCCGGGGCTGGGGCCGCAGCAGGCGCTGGGGCAGGCGCCGGTGCGGCGGCATCACCCGCAGCTTCCAGCACCAGGACCAGCGAGCCCTGCTTGACCTTGTCGTCGATCTTGACCTTGATCTCCTTGACCACGCCGGCGGCGCTGGATGGGATCTCCATCGAGGCCTTGTCCGATTCGACGGTGATCAGCGATTGCTCGGCCTTGACCGTGTCGCCCACTTTCACCATCACTTCGATGACCGTCACTTCATCGAAATCCCCGATGTCGGGGACTTGCACTTCCACCAATGCCATGTTGTTCGTCTCGCTCGTTGTGGTTGTGGGGTCAGGCGTACAGCGGGTTGACCTTGTCGGTCTTGATGCCGTATTTCTTGATGGCCTCGGCCACCTTGGCCACAGGCACGGTGCCGTCTTCGCTCAAGGCCTTGAGTGCCGCCACGACGATGTAATGGCGGTTGATCTCGAAGTGCTCGCGCAGCTTGCTGCGGAAGTCGCTCCGGCCGAAGCCGTCGGTGCCCAGCACCTTGTAGTTGCGGCCCTTGGGCATGAACAGACGGATCTGCTCGGCGTAGGACTTCATGTAGTCGGTGGACGCGACCACGGGGCCGGTCGAGGCCGCCAGCTGCTGGCCCACGAAGGGCACGCGCGGCGTTTCCGTTGGGTGCAGCAGGTTCCAGCGGTCGGCGTCCTGGCCGTCCCGTGCCAGTTCGTTGAAGCTCGGGCAGCTCCAGACGGAAGCAGACACGCCCCAGTCCTTTTCCAGCAGCTCTTGCGCAAAGAAGCTTTCACGCAGGATGGTGCCGCTGCCCAGCAGTTGGACGGTGGGCGCCTTGGCGTCCAGGGCAGGGCCCTGCTTGGCCAGGTACATGCCCTTGATGATCTGCTCTTCGGTGCCGGGCTGCAGGCCGGGCATGGGGTAGTTTTCGTTCAGCAGCGTGATGTAGTAGTAGACGTTTTCCTGGCGCTCGACCATGCGCTTGAGGCCATGGTGCAGGATCACGCCGACTTCATGCGCGAAGGTCGGGTCGTAGCTGACGCAGTTGGGAATCGTGCCGGCCAGGATGTGGCTGTGGCCGTCTTCGTGCTGCAGACCTTCACCGTTCAGCGTGGTGCGGCCCGAGGTGCCGCCCAGCAGGAAGCCGCGTGCCTGCATGTCGCCGGCCGCCCAGGCCAGGTCGCCGATGCGCTGGAAGCCGAACATCGAGTAGTACACGTAGAACGGCACCATGATGCGGTTGTTGGTGCTGTAGCTGGTGGCCGCAGCGATCCAGCTGGCCATGCCGCCGGCTTCGTTGATGCCTTCCTGCAGGATCTGGCCGGCCTTGTCTTCCTTGTAGTACATGACCTGGTCCTTGTCGACCGGGGTGTACTGCTGGCCTGCGGGGTTGTAGATGCCGATCTGGCGGAACAGGCCTTCCATGCCGAAGGTGCGGGCTTCATCCACCAGGATGGGCACCACGCGCGGGCCCAGGGCCTGGTCGCGCAGCAGTTGCGTGAGGAAGCGCACGTAAGCCTGCGTGGTGGAGATCTCGCGGCCTTCGGCCGAGGGCTCGATCACCGACTTGAAGGTTTCCAGCGGCGGAACCGTGAAACTTTCATCGGCCTTGGTCCGGCGGTGCGGCAGGTAACCGCCCAGGGCCTTGCGGCGCTCGTGCAGATACTTCATCTCGGGGGTGTCGTCGGCCGGCTTGTAGAACGGCAGCTCGGCCAGCTGGCTGTCGGGCACCGGGATGTTGAAGCGATCGCGGAAGGCCTTGATGTCCTCATCGGCCAGCTTCTTGGTCTGGTGGACATTGTTCTTGCCCTCACCGACCTTGCCCATGCCGAAGCCCTTGACGGTCTTGACCAGCAGCACGGTGGGCTGGTTCTGGTGGTTCTGCGCGGCGTGGAACGCGGCGTAGACCTTCTGCGAATCGTGGCCGCCGCGCTGCAGCGCCCAGATCTCGTCGTCACTCATGTTCTCGACCATCTTGGCGGTGCGCGGGTCACGGCCGAAGAAGTTCTTGCGGACGTAGGCGCCGTCGTTGGCCTTCATGGCCTGGTAGTCGCCGTCGTTCGTGTTCATCATCAGTTCGCGCAGCGCGCCGTCGTGGTCCTTGGCCAGGAGCGCGTCCCAACCCTTGCCCCAGATCAGCTTGATGACGTTCCAGCCGGAACCGCGGAACTCGCCTTCGAGCTCCTGGATGATCTTGCCGTTGCCGCGCACCGGGCCGTCCAGGCGCTGCAGGTTGCAGTTGATGACGAAGACCAGGTTGTCGAGCTTCTCGCGTGCGGCCAAGCCGATGGCGCCCAGCGATTCGACTTCGTCCATTTCGCCGTCGCCACAGAACACCCAGACCTTGCGGTTGGCCGTGTCGGCGATGCCGCGGGCGTGCAGGTATTTCAGGAAGCGGGCCTGGTAGATGGCCATCAGCGGGCCCAGGCCCATGGACACGGTGGGGAACTGCCAGAACTCCGGCATCAGCTTGGGGTGCGGGTAGCTCGACAGGCCCTTGCCGTCGACTTCCTGGCGGAAGTTCAGCAATTGCTCTTCGGTCAGGCGGCCTTCGAGGTAGGCGCGGGCGTAGATGCCGGGCGAGACGTGGCCCTGGATGTACAGCAGGTCGCCGCCGTGCTTTTCGCTTTCGGCTTGCCAGAAGTGGTTGAAGCCGGCGCCGAACATGCTGGCCAGCGAGGCGAATGAGCCGATGTGGCCACCCAGGTCACCGCCTTCGGGCGGATGGTGGCGGTTCGCCTTGACCACCATGGCCATGGCATTCCAGCGCATGTAGGCACGCAGGCGCTGTTCGATCTCGAGGTTGCCGGGGCTGCGGGCTTCCTGGCTGGGCTCGATGGTGTTCACGTAGCCGGTGTTGGCCGAGAACGGCATGTCAACACTGCTCTGGCGCGCGTGTTCGAGCAGTTGCTCGAGGAGGAAGTGCGCACGCTCAGGACCATCGCTGGCGATGACCGCGGACAGCGCGTCCATCCATTCACGGGTCTCTTGGTGGTCCGTGTCCTTCGCGTCGTTCGCGGCGGCGCCAGACAGGTTCTGGGGTTGGGCTGACATGCGGTCTCCTTGGATTGATCAGCGGTATTTTGATACGGGTTTTTTGACCGTCCGGGAGTTTCCCATAAATGTTTCGATTTTCAAATAGCAATTTACAACTCCGCATTATGAAAATATGAACGGGGAATGCGTGAACAAATCCCGCATGGAATGGCAACGCCGGCAACTGCTGCAAACCCTCACATACACTGCCGCCCATGAGGCCGCCCGCCCCTTCCAATACCGCACCGAACAGCTCTGGCGCCAGCCGCCTGGCCGGGCGTTGGCGCGTTTGGTGGCGGCGCCAGGCGCCGCATCGCCAGGACCGATTTGCTGCACTGGCGCCGTTGGTCGCGGTGGTGCTGTTCCTGGCCGCGATCGCCTCGTCGTTCCTGTATCTGCGGCTGGAAGAAATGGACCGCGAACAGGAAGCCGTGAAGCGCGACGTGGAATACGCGCAGCAGCAGATCCGCCTGCGCCTTCTGGAGCGCCAGGAACAGCTGATGCGCGTTGCGCGGGATGCCGGCAATGAGGAGATCGACGTCGAGGAGTTTGTCAGCCGCTCGCAGTCGCTGATCGCGCAATACCCGGAGCTGCAGGCCGTCACCTGGATCGACGAACGCCGCCGTATCAAGACCAGCTACGCCACGCCCAGCCTGCACACGCCTTTGATGCGCCTGGTCGACGACGTGCTGCTGCCCGGCGAGACCGAAACCAATTTCAGCCTGGCGCGCGACCTGCACCAGCCCGTCTATGGTCAGCCGCTGGGCAGCAACGATGCGACACCGCTGCTGCAGCTGCACATCCCGCTAACGGACCGCGGCCGCTTCTCGGGCGTGGTGCTGGCCGAGTACGCGCCGGACGGGCTGCTACGCCACGGCGTTCCGGCTGAGGTGTTGAACAAATACGCCGTGGCCTTACTCGCCGCGAATGGGCGCGTCCTGGCAGGCAATGCCGTGCCACAGGCCCCGGCGGGCACGCGGCTGTTGCCCTGGTCCAGCCAGGCCGAGTATTACGAAGTGCCGGTGTCGCCGGTCGGCAACGGGCTGATGTTGCGTGCGCAGGCCTACCGCACCTCGCAGGGCCTGGTCGGCACCGGCCTGTTCTGGCTGGTCGGCGCGCTGTCGGTGCTGACGGCTTGGATGCTGATAGGCAACTGGAGCCACACGCGTCGCCGTCAACAGGCGCAGCAGGCCCTGATTGCAGAGACCAACTTTCGCCGCGCAATGGAGAACTCCATGCTGACCGGCATGCGCGCGCTGGACATGCAGGGCCGCATCACCTATGTGAACGCAGCCTTTTGCCAGATGACAGGCTGGAGCGAGAACGAACTCGTGGGCCGCACCGCGCCGTTTCCCTACTGGCCCGAGGAAGACCTGGAGTTCCTGATCGCCCGACTCGAAGACGAATTGAACGGGCGCAGCACGCCTTCGGGCTTCCAGGTGCGCGTGAAGCGGCGCGACGGCTCGTTGTTCGACGCACGGCTGTACGTCTCGCCGCTCATCGATGCCGTGGGCAAGCAGACCGGCTGGATGACATCGATGACCGACATCACGGAGCCCAACCGCATCCGCGAGCAGCTCTCTGCGTCGTACGAGCGCTTCACCACCGTGCTCGAGGCCCTGGATGCCGCGGTCTCGGTGGCGCCGCTCGGCAGCCCGGAATTGCTGTTCGCCAACAAGCTGTACCGCCTGTGGTTCGGCGCCCAGACGCGTGGCCACGAGATGCTGGTGGCACGCGCCGGCATGCCGCCCACACCGGCCGTGGAAGAAGGGCTGGACGATGTCGACGCCTTTGCCGGGCTGCCCACCGATTCGCTGACCACCGGGGAAACGGAAAGCGCGGAAATCCACGCCCCCGAACTCGGCAAGTGGCTGGAAGTGCGCGCGCGTTATTTGAGCTGGGTGGACGGCCGCTTGGTGCAGATGGTGATCGCCACCGACATCACGCCACGCCGCCTCGCCGAGGAACAGGCGGCGACGCAGGCCGAGCGCGCCCAGACCTCCAGCCGGCTGATCACGATGGGCGAGATGGCCTCCAGCGTGGCGCACGAATTGAACCAGCCGCTGGCCGCCATCAGCAACTACTGCAGTGGCATGGTCTCGCGCCTGCGGGGCAACGGCATTGCGCATGACGATCTGCTCGCAGCGCTCGAAAAGACCGCGCGCCAGGCGCAGCGCGCGGGGCAGATCATTCACCGCATCCAGTCGTTCGTGAAACGCAGCGAACCGAATCGCACGGTCTCAAACGTGCAGGACATCGTCCACGAATCAGTGGAACTGGCAGGCATCGAACTGAGGCGCCGCAACGTGCGGCTCAGCCATTACGTGGCGGCACGCCTGCCGCCCCTGATCGTCGACCCCATCCTGATCGAGCAGGTGCTGATCAACCTGCTGCGCAACGCGGCCGAAGCCATCGATTCCGCGCAGCGACCCCTGCAGCGTCGCAACATCGAGTTGCGCGTGCTACCCAAGCAGGTCGAGGATGCGCCGGGGATTGAGTTCGCCGTGACCGACACGGGCACCGGGCTGGCGCCTGAAGTCATGGAACATTTGTTCGAGGCGTTTTTCTCCACCAAGGCGCATGGCATGGGCATCGGGCTCAACCTGTGCCGCAGCATCGTCGAATCGCACTTGGGAAGAATGCAGGCAGAGAACATTTACAATGGCCCAGAGTGCATGGGATGCCGGTTTTCTTTCTGGATTCCGTTGGCAAAAGCGGCCAACACCCTGCCAAATCCAGCCAACACCAGCAAAAGCACCGGAGTACCCGCATGAGTTTGATTCCGAAAAAAGGTACTGTCTATGTCGTCGACGACGACGAAGCCGTGCGCGATTCGCTCCAGTGGTTGCTGGAAGGCAAGGACTATCGCGTGCGCTGTTTCGAGTCGGCCGAGTCGTTCCTGAGCCGGTTCGATGCGCGTGAGGTCGCCTGCCTGATCGTCGACATCCGCATGGGCGGCATGAGCGGCCTGGAGCTGCAGGACAAACTCATCGAGCGCAAGTCGCCCTTGCCCATCGTCTTCATCACCGGCCATGGCGACGTGCCGATGGCGGTGGACACGATGAAGAAGGGCGCGATGGACTTCATCCAGAAGCCGTTCAAGGAAGAAGAACTCGTGCAATTGGTCGAGCGCATGCTGGACCATGCCAAGGACGCTTTCACCGATTACCAGCAAGCCGCCAGCCGCGGCGCCTTGCTGTCCAAGCTGACGTCGCGCGAAACCCAGGTGCTCGAGCGCATCGTGGCCGGCCGGCTCAACAAGCAGATCGCCGACGACCTGGGCATCAGCATCAAGACGGTGGAGGCGCACCGCGCCAACATCATGGAAAAGCTGAATGCCAACACGGTCGCCGACCTGCTCAAGATCGCACTCGGCCAGCAGCCGGCCAAAGCCTGACCCACCCCGTACCCACCACGCCCGTCGACCCTCCGGTTGACGGGCGTTTCTCATGGAGAACGACATGACTGCACAACTCATCGACGGCAATGCCGTGGCCAAGCAATTGCGCGCCGAAGTGGCCGAGCGCACCCAGGCGCTGAAGGCGCGCGGCGTGACGCCCGGCCTGGCCGTCGTGCTGGTCGGCGAAGACCCTGCGAGCCAGGTCTATGTGGGCAAGAAGGTCGAAGCCTGCCAGCAGGCCGGACTGCACTCGGTGCTGGAGCGTTACGACGCGAGCCTGTCGGAGGCGGATTTGCTGGCGCGCGTGGCGGCGCTCAACGAGGACCCCAGCATCCACGGCATCCTGGTGCAGCTGCCGTTGCCCAGGCACATCGATGCGCAAAAAGTCATCGAGGCCATCGCCCCGGCCAAGGACGTGGACGGTTTCCATGTCGCCAGCGCCGGCGCGCTGATGACGGGCACGCCGGGCTTCTGGTCGTGCACGCCCTACGGCTGCATCAAGCTGCTGGAAAGCACGGGCATCGAGCTCAAGGGCAAGCATGCCGTCGTGATCGGCCGCAGCAACAACGTGGGCAAGCCCATGGCCTTGATGCTGCTGCAGAAGAACGCGACCGTGACCATCTGCCACAGCGCGACAGCCGACCTCGCAGCGTTCACGCGCCAGGCAGACGTCGTCGTCGCGGCCGTGGGCCGGCGCAACACGCTCACGGCCGACATGGTCAAGCCCGGTGCCGTGGTCATCGACGTGGGCATGAACCGCAACGACGAAGGCAAGCTGTGTGGCGATGTCGACTTCGCAGGTGTGCGCGAAGTCGCTGGCTGGATCACGCCGGTGCCGGGCGGCGTCGGCCCGATGACCGTGACCATGTTGCTGGTCAACACGCTGGAAGCCGCCGAGCGCATGGCGCAGCGCTGAGCGATTTCCCCACCGGCTTGCGTTTTGCATGCTTGCCGCAAAATGCGGTGCATGCAGCCCAACCCACTCCTTTCGTTCTCCGACCTTCCGCTGTTCGACCAGATCCGCCCCGAGCATGTGGCGCCGGCCCTGGATACCCTGCTGGCCGACGCCGACGCCGCACTGGAGCAGGTCACCGCAGCGGACTTCCCAGCCGACTGGACCGGCATCGCGCGCGTGCTCGACACCGCCACCGAGCGCCTGGGCCGCGCCTGGAATGCCGTCGGCCACCTGAATGCCGTGGCCGACACGCCTGAGCTGCGCGCGGCCTACAACGAAGCCCTGCCCCGCGTCACCGAGTTCTGGACGCGCCTGGGCGCGGACGAACGGCTATACGCCAAGTACAAGGCCATCGACACCGCAGCCCTGAACCCGGCGCAGCGCCAGGCCCACCGCAACGCCATGCGCAACTTCGTATTGAGCGGCGCCGAGCTGACCGGGGCCGACAAGGAGCGCTTTGCAGCGATCCAGGAGCGCCAGGCCGAGCTGGCGCAGAAGTTCAGCGAAAACGCGCTCGATGCGACCGACGCCTATGCCTACTACGCGACCGAAGACGAGCTGGACGGCGTGCCGCCCGACGTGCGCCAGGCCGCGCGCGAGGCTGCCGAGGCCGAAGACAAGGCCGGCTTCAAGCTCACGCTGAAGCTGCCCATGTACCTGCCCATCATGCAGTTCGCCAGGAGCAGCGCACTGCGCGAACGCCTGTACCGCGCCTACGTCACGCGCGCCTCCGACCAGGCCGAGGGCGACGGCATTCGCTTCGACAACAGCGCCTTGATCCGCGAGATCCTGGCCCTGCGCCAGGAAGAGGCTCGTTTGCTGGGCTATGCCAACTTCGGCGAGGTGTCGGTCGTGCCCAAGATGGCCGACTCGCCGGCCCAGGTCATCGGCTTCCTGCGCGATCTGGCCAGGCGCGCCCGGCCTTACGCCGAAAAGGACGTGGCCGACCTGCGCGCGTTCGCGGCCAGCACGCTGCACCTGCCCGATCCGCAGCCCTGGGACTGGGCCTACGTCGGCGAGCAGCTCAAGGAGCAGCGCTACGCGTTCAGCGAGCAGGAGGTCAAGCAGTACTTCACCGCGCCCAAGGTGCTGGCCGGCCTGTTCAAGATCGTCGAGACCCTGTTCGAGGTGACGATCCGCCGCGACTACGCACCGGTCTGGCATCCCACGGTGGAGTTCTACCGGATCGAGCGCGCCGCCGCGCTGGCAGGCGGCGAGCCGCAATTGGTCGGCCAGTTCTACCTGGACCCCTCGGCCCGCAGCGGCAAGCGCGGTGGCGCGTGGATGGACGACGTGCGCGCACGCTGGCTGCGGCCCGACGACGGCCAGCTGCAGACCCCCGTCGCACAGCTGGTCTGCAACTTCGCGGCCGGCGTGGACGGCAAGCCGCCCTTGCTCACGCACGACGATGTGACCACGCTGTTCCATGAGTTCGGCCACGGCCTGCAACACATGCTGACGCAGATCGACGAGCACGACGTCTCGGGCATCAGCGGCGTCGAATGGGACGCGGTCGAGCTGCCCAGCCAGTTCATGGAGAACTTCTGCTGGGAATGGGATGTGCTGCGCCACATGACCGCCCACGTGGACACCGGCGAGCCGCTGCCGCGCGCGCTGTACGACAAGATGCTGGCCGGCAAGAACTACCAGAGCGGCATGCAGACGCTGCGCCAGATCGAGTTCTCGCTGTTCGACATGCTGCTGCACACCGAACACGCGCCGGACGCCGACTTCATGCCGCTCCTGCGCCAGGTGCGCGAAGAAGTGGCCGTGCTGCCCGCCCCCGCGTTCAGCCGCACGGCCCACACCTTCAGCCACATCTTCGCGGGCGGCTATGCGGCCGGCTACTACAGCTACAAGTGGGCCGAAGTGCTGAGTGCCGACGCCTACGCCGCGTTCGAGGAGACGGCCGGACCCGACGGCCTGCCCAGCGTGGAGACGGGCCGCAGATACCGCGAGGCCATCCTCGAATCCGGCGGCAGTCGGCCGGCAATGGAGTCGTTCAAAGCCTTCCGCGGCCGCGAGCCCAGCCTGGACGCACTGTTGCGCCACCAGGGCATGGCCTGACCGTACGGGGGCGACCGCATGCAGCACCTGCGCCTGACTCCGAAGACGCTGGCCCTGCTGGTGGGCCATGGGCTGCTGCTGGTGGCCGGGAGCGTGGCTGCACAGACGGTTTACCGCAGCGTCGGCCCCGACGGGCGCGTGACCTTCTCCGACCGGCCGCCTCCACCGACTGCCGCCGGCCAGGCCACGGCCCGGCCCAGCCCGCAGGGCAGCGCTTCCGCATCCGGGCCAGCCCTGCCCTATGCCCTGCAGCAGGTGGTCAACCGCTTCCCGGTGACGCTGTACACCGGTGCGGACTGCACACCCTGCGACAGCGCACGCCAGTTGCTGCTGGCGCGCGGTGTGCCGTTCACCGAGCGAACCGTGAACAGCAATGACGACATCGAGGCGCTGCGGCGCCTGAGCGGCGACACCAGCCTGCCGTTCGGCAGCATCGGCGGCCAGCAGCTCAAGGGGTTTTCTGACCTCGAGTGGAGCCAGTTCCTGGACGCCGCGGGCTACCCCAGCACCTCGCAGCTGCCGGCACAGTACCGGCCTGCAGCACCGACGCCGCTGGTCGCCGTCCGCACGCCCATGGCGCCCGCCTCGGCCACGGCGCCACCCGCACCGGCCAAGGCCGCGCCAGCACCGCCCCCTGCCCCCCCGAACCCCGCCGGCATCACGTTCTGAGCCCGCCGCGCATGCTCAGAACGTCAGCGTGCGCACGCCCTCGGGCGTGCCCAGCAGGCAGACCTGGGCGCGCTGGTGCGCGAACACGCCCACCGTCACCACGCCAGGCCACTGGCTGACCTCTGTCTCGAAGCGCACCGGGTCGGCGATCTGCAGGCCCGCCACGTCCAGGATGTGCTGGCCGTTGTCGGTCACCAGCGGCTGGTCCTCGCCCTTGCGCAGGCGCAGCGTGGCCGTGCCGCCCATGGCCGCGAACCGGCGCACGAGCTGTTGCGCAGCCATGGGCACCACCTCCACCGGGACCGGGAATCGCCCCAGCACCGGGACCTTCTTGGACGCATCGGCGATGCAGACGAAGCGGCGCGACTGCGCGGCCACGATCTTCTCGCGCGTGAGCGCCGCGCCGCCGCCCTTGACCATGTGGCCTTCGCCGTCGATCTCATCGGCACCGTCCACGTAGACCGCGATCTCGCCGACCGCATTCGCATCGAACACGGCGATGCCCAACGCCTGGAGCCGCGCCGTGCTGGCTTCGGAACTGGACACGGCGCCCGGGATGCGGTCGCGCAGATCGGCCAATGCATCGATGAAGCAGTTCACCGTGGAGCCGGTGCCGACTCCCAGGATCTCGCCGGGCACGACGTAGGCCAGTGCGGCGCGGCCGACCAGGGCCTTGAGCTGGTCTTGGGACAGGGGTGAGGAAGAAGTCATCTGGGAGAATCCGCCGGTTGTCTGAACGAGCCGAGAATTATCCGATGCCCCTGTTGCCTTCCCGGCTCACCTACGCCCTGGCCCGGCCATTCCTGTTCGGCCTGGACGCCGAAACCGCGCACGAGGCCACCATGGGCGCGCTGGCCTCCATGCATGGCACACCGCTGGCCTGGGCCTGGTGCGACAAGCGCGTCGCCGACCCGGTGACTGTCGCCGGCCTGTCCTTCCCCAACCGCGTGGGCCTGGCCGCGGGCCTGGACAAGAACGCGCGCTGCATCGACGCGCTGGGCGCGCTCGGCTTTGGCTTCGTCGAGGTCGGGACCGTCACGCCCAAGGCCCAGCCTGGCAACCCCAAGCCGCGCATGTTCCGGCTGCCGCGCGCCCAGGCCCTGATCAACCGGCTGGGCTTCAACAACGAAGGCCTGGACGCCTTCATCGCCAACGTGCAGCGCGCCCGGTTCCGCCAGCAGCCCGGCCAGCCCCTGCTGCTGGGCCTGAACATTGGCAAGAATGCGGCCACGCCGACCGAGCGCGCGACCGACGACTATCTGGCGGGCCTGGCCGGCGTCTACCCGCATGCCGACTACGTGACCATCAACATCTCCAGCCCGAACACGCAGAACCTGCGCACGCTGCAGGCCGATGCCGCGCTGGACGCACTGCTGGGCGCGCTGGCCGAGCGCCGCGCGCTGCTGGCGCGCGAACACGCGACGACCGACGCGGCCGGGCGCCAGGTGCTGCGCCGCGTGCCGCTGTTCGTGAAGATCGCGCCCGACCTGGACGAAGGCCAGGTCGCCGTGATCGCCGCCACACTGCAGCGCTACCACGCCGCGGACGCCGCCGCCGACAACCTGGGCTGGGGCCTGATCGCCACCAACACCACGCTGGCGCGCGACCGCGTGCAAGGCCTGGAGCATGCCGAGGAAACCGGCGGGCTGTCGGGCGCACCGCTGCTGGCCGCCAGCAACCGCGTGATCACGCAGCTACGCCAGGCGCTGGGGTCGCAGTTCCCCATCATCGGCGTGGGCGGCGTGCTCAGCGCGCGCGATGCGCTGACCAAGATCGAAGCCGGCGCCGACCTGGTGCAGATCTACACCGGCCTGATCTACCAGGGCCCGGCGCTGGTGCGTGAGGCGGCCATCGCCATCCGCGACCGCAAGGCCTGATGGCCGCACCTGCCCCCGCAGACGGCCTGCCCACACCCGCTCGCTACTGGGCGATGGCGGTGATCCTGCTGGGCATCGCGATCTCGGTGCTGGACGCCACGGTCGTGAACCTCGCGTTGCCCGGCATCGCGCGCGACCTGCAGCGGCCGGCCTCGGACGCGATCTGGATCGTCAACGCCTACCAGCTCGGCGTGCTGACGCTGCTGCTGCCCTGCGCCAAGCTCGGCGACCTGCTGGGCTACCGCAAGGTCTATCTGTGGGGCCTGGCGGTGCTGCTGCTGGGCTCGCTGGGCTGCGTGCTGGCCGACAGCATGGGCATGCTGGTCGCCTCGCGCGCCGTGCAGGGCATGGGCGCGGCCGGCGTGATGGGCGTGAACTCGGCGCTGGTGCGCCTGACCTATCCGCGCGCCATGCTGGGCCGCGGCATCGCGATCAACTCCATGACCGTGGCGGTGGCCTCGGTGGCCGGCCCCAGCGTCGCGGCGGCGGTGCTGTCGGTGGCCAGCTGGCCCTGGCTGTTCGCCATCAACCTGCCGCTGGCCGGCGCGCTGCTGGTGCTGGGCGCGCGCGCGCTCCCGTCGAACCCGCCGGGCCCGCAGAAGGCCGACGGCCTGTCGCTGCTCGACGTGCTGCTGAACGCGGCCATGTTCGCGCTGATCTTCCTGGGCGTGGACACGCTGGGCACCCGCGCCGGTGCGCCGGGCGGCGCCAGCGCCATGGCGATGGCCGCCGCCCTGCTGCTGGCCGGGCTTGCGATCGGCGTGGTCTACGTGCGCCGGCAGCTGGGCCAGGCCGTGCCGCTGTTCCCGGTGGACCTGCTGCGCATCCGCATCTTCGCGCTGTCCATGTGCAGCTCGGTCACGGCGTTCGCGGCGCAGATGTTGTCCAACATTGCCCTGCCCTTCCTGCTGCTCGAAGGCTATGGCCGCTCGCATGTGGACACCGGCCTGCTGATCACGGCCTGGCCGCTCGGCAGCATCGTCACGGCGCCCATCGCCGGCCGACTGATCGGGCGCGTGCCAGCTGGCCTGCTGGGCGCCATCGGCATGTGGACCATGGCCTGCGGCCTGGCCTTGCTCGCCATGCTGCCCGCAGCGCCGCACAACGCCGACATCGCCTGGCGCATGGCCTTGTGCGGCATCGGCTTCGCCCTGTTCCAGTCGCCCAACAACTACACGATCGTGACTTCGGCCCCGCCCCACCGTGCCGGTGGCGCCAGCGGCATGCTGGGCACGGCGCGGCTCACGGGCCAGAGCATCGGCGCCGTGCTGCTGGCCATCGTGTTCAGCGTGCCGGCGCTGCAGGCCGGCCACGGGGCCGGCGCCAAGATTGCGCTGGGCATGGCTGCCGCGCTGGCCACCTGCGCCGGCATGTTCAGCCTGCTGCGCGTGCAGCGCAGCGCTTGAGCACCCGGCATGCCGCGCCTGCAGCACCAGGCATGGCCACGCGCCCGCCGCCGACAGACGCCCCTGCGTGTGCACACTACACTGGTCGTCACGTGTTCCCGCACACGCATTGACGCCAACCCATGAACAAGCCGGTGTTTTCCAAGCCTCCTGCGCCTGCGACGGGCGGCCCTGCCGCTGCGCCAACCGAGTGGAAGCGCAAGCCGCAGCTGCTCGACGACGAGCTGCAGAGCTTCACGTTGCTGTGGCTCAAGAGCCTGCCCCGCGAGATCCGCCCGTTCAAGTGCGCGCAACACTATCCGCGTGTCGTGAACAAGATTGCGGCGCTGTGGAGCCTGGAGGAGCGCTGCGTCGACTACCTGGACGAGCTGCTCGCCGACCAGCGCGACGGCAGCCGGCAGGGCTTTGGCTATGGCATTCCGGGCGAGTTGCGCTTGCTGCGCAACCACCGGGCAGCGGAGCAGCCGAAGGAGAGCGACGCCCCGGTCGATTTCCAGCCCACCGTGCCGATGGCGCTGGATCCACCGCCGGATTCCTGAAGCCCTCAGCGCGTCGCCAGCAGCGCTGCCACGCGCTCCCCGATGGCCAGCGAACTCGTGAGCCCCGGCGATTCGATGCCGAACAGATTCACCAGGCCGGCCACGCCGTGTTCGGCAGGCCCCTGCACCATGAAGTCACGCGCCGGCTCGTGCGGCGCCTGGATCTTCGGGCGCATGCCGGCATAGCCCGGCACCAGCGCGCCGTCCGGCAGCCCGGGCCAGTATTTGCGCACCTCGGCATAGAAGGCATCGCCGCGGCGCGGGTCCACCACCAGGTCATCCGGCGACGTGACCCACTGCACGTCGGGGCCGAACTTGGCCTGGCCGCCCAGGTCCAGCGTCAGGTGCACGCCTAGGCCGGCGGCCTCGGGCGCGGGGTAGATCAGGCGCGAGAACGGCGCGCGGCCCGACAGCGTGAAGTAGTTGCCCTTGGCGAAGTGGCTGGGCGGCACGTGGCGCGCTGGCAGGCCGTCGATGCGGTGTGCCAGAGCCTGCGCCGACAGGCCCGCCGCATTGACCACCGTGCCGGCCAGCAGCTCGGTGCCGTCCTGCATCTGGAGCACGATGCCCTGGGCCGTGCAGCGCGCACGGGATAGCGGCGTGTTCAGCGCGACAAGGCCGCCAGCGTTCTCGAAATCGCCCTGCAGAGCCAGCATCAGCGCGTGGCTGTCGATGATGCCCGTGCTTGGCGAATGGATCGCAGCCGTGCAGCGCAGCTGCGGCTCCATGGCGCGCGCGTCTTGCGCCGACAGCAGCACCAGATCGTCCACACCGTTGGCCGCCGCCTTGGCGATGATGCCTTGCAGCTGGTCGATCTGCGCGGTATCGGTGGCGACGATGAGCTTGCCGCAGGGGCTGTGGGCGATGCCGCGTTCTGCGCAGTACGCGTAAAGCATCTGCTTGCCGCGCACGCACAGCTGCGCCTTGAGCGAACCGGCGGCGTAGTAGATGCCGGCGTGGATGACTTCGCTGTTGCGCGAGCTGGTGCCGGTGCCGATGGCGTCGGCAGCTTCCAGCACCATGGCCTCACGCCCGGCGAAGGCCGGGGACAGCGCCAGCGCGCGGGCCACGGCCAGCCCGACCACGCCGGCACCGATGACGACCAGGTCGACACGGTCCATCACGGCGCCCTCGGGTCGGTGGCCAGCAGCATCTCGACCAGCGCGCGCAGATGCGCCTTCAAGGGCACCGCACCGGCATGCAGCGCCAGCGTCTGCTCGTCCATGTAGAGCTTGCGGTTGATCTCGATCTGGATGCTGTGGCGATGCCGCGCGGGGTCACCATAGCGGCGCACCAGTTCCACGCCCTTGTACGGGTGGTTGTAGGCCACGTCGTAACCCAGGTGACGCAGGTGCGCCACGATGGCCTGCGACAGCGCCGGGTCGGCCGTGCTGCCGTCGCGGTCGCCGACCACGAAATCGGCATGCGCCAGCCCCGGGAAATCGGTGGCGAAACGCGAGGCCACGGCCGGCATGGAATGGCAGTTGATGTGGATGCTGTAGCCGTGGGCCGCATGGGCGGCGTCGATGGCCCGGGCCACGGCTGCGTGGTAGGGGCGCCAGCAGCGGTCGATGCGCTCCTCCACTTCGGCCACGGAGAGCTTGCGCGCATACAACGGCGTGCCCTCGTCGGTGGTGCGCCAGATCAGCCCCTTGCCCAGCCGCACCTTGGACAGCACGCGTGCATCGGTCGCGATCGGGCCGGGCCAGGGCGCATCGAGCAGCGTCTCGTCGATCTCGGTCAGGTCGCGGTTCGCGTCCAGGTAGCTGCGCGGGAACAGTGCCTCGATCCAGGCCACACCCAGGCCGGGCGCGAAGTCGTACAGCTTTTCCACATGCGTGTCCTCGGCCCGCCGCAACACGGCCGCGTCGCAGGCATGGGCGAAGTCGTCGGGGTAGACGGTGCCGCTGTGGGGGGAATCGAGGACCAGTGGTCCGGTGCCGGGCAAGGCGCGTACGTCGTCAGCCATGGAAACATTGTGCAGTAGCCGGCCGGCAGGAACTATTGCAATGCAGCAGAGCCTGAGGATGGCGTTTTATGCGCGTGCTGGCGCGGACTTGTCCTACCAAATGCAATTCGAACAGTGAAATACTTGTATCCCCCAGCGCAAAATCGAACACCAAATCCAATCGCGTACACAATCGAACCCGATGATCGAACTGCACTATTGGCCAACGCCGCACGGCTGGAAGATCTCCATCATGCTGGAGGAGTGCGGCATGCCGTATCGCATGGTGCCGGTCAACATCGGGCGTGGGGAGCAATTCACCCCTGAGTTCGTGGCGCTGATCAACCAGCACCACAAGATGCCGGCCATCGTGGACGACGAGCCACCTTCGGGCCGCGACCCTCTCACCGTGACCGAGAGTGGCGCCATCCTCGTCTATCTCGCTGAAAAGTCAGGCAAGTTCCTGCCTGCGGAAGGCGTCGAGCGGCTCCAGGTCATGCAGTGGCTGATGTGGCAAATCGGGGGCCTGGGCCCGATGGCCAGCCAGAACGGGCACTTTCTGCAATATGCGACCGAGGACGTGCCATACGCCATCGACCGCTATGGCAAGGAAGTGCGCAGGCTGTATGGCGTGCTCGACAAGCAGCTGGCGCATACAGGCCAGCACGTGGCCGGCGCGGCGTTCTCCATCGCCGACATCGCAGTGCTGCCGTGGATCCGCCTGCACAAGGCACAGCAGATCGACCTGGCCGACTACCCCCACGTGGCGCACTGGAGCGAGCGGGTGATGCAGCGCCCCGGCGTGCAACGCGGCCTGGCGCTAGGCCGCGAACTGCGCGCCCCCGTGCTCAGCGAAGAAGCGCGCGAAGCGCTGTTCGGCACCACGCCCGGCCTGCAGGCCGCTGCACGCCAGCGCTGAACGACAGCCTCAGCGGCCCGCCTCGGTCAGCACGCCACGGTTCAGCCGCAACAAGCGGCCGCAGCGCGCGGCCAGCGACTCGTCATGCGTGACCACGATGAAGGCGGTGCCATGCTCGCGCGCGAGCCGCAGCATCATGCCGAACACGGCCTCGGCCGTGCCGCGGTCCAGGTTGCCGGTCGGCTCGTCGGCCAGCACGCAGCGCGGCGAGGCCACCAGCGCACGCGCGATCGCCACGCGCTGGCGTTCACCACCGGACAGCTCGGCCGGCCGGTGCGCCATGCGCTCGGCCAGGCCCACCTCGCCCAGGATGGCGGCGGCGCGCTCGGCCGCGGCGGCCTTGGTCTCGCGACGGATCCACAGCGGCATGGCCACGTTGTCCTGGGCACTGAACTCGGGCAACAGGTGGTGGAACTGGTAGACGAAGCCGAGTTCGCGGTTGCGCAGCTCGCCCTGGGCCGCAGGGCTCAATGACGCCAGTGCCTGGCCGGCCAGCTGCACCGTGCCGGCCGTGGGCGCATCCAGCCCGCCCAGCAGGTGCAACAAGGTGCTCTTGCCCGAGCCGGAGGCGCCCACGATGGCCAGCGTCTCGCCGGGATGCACGTCCAGGTCCACGCCCTGCAGCACGGTCACGTCAAGCCGGCCTTCGTGGAAGCGCTTGGTGAGGCCGCGGGCCTGCAGCACAGCGGGTGCCGCGGTGGCTTGCACGTCACTCATAACGCAGCGCCTCGGCCGGGTTCACGCGGCTGGCACGCCAGCTCGGGTAGATGGTGGCCAGAAATGCCAGGATCAGCGAAATGACGGCGATCGGCATGATGTCGCTCTGCTGCGGATCGCTGGGCATGCGGTTGATCAGGTAGACCTCGCGCGGCAGGAAGCTGGCCGAGAACAGCTTCTCCAGCGCCGGCACGATGACGTCGATGTTGTAGGCGATGCCCAGGCCCAGGGCCAGGCCGGCCAGCGTGCCGATCACGCCGACCATGGCGCCCTGCACCATGAAGATGCCCATGATGCTGCGGGGGCTCGCGCCCAGCGTGCGCAGGATGGCGATGTCGGCGCGCTTGTCGGTCACGGTCATCACCAGGGTGCTGACCAGGTTGAACGCAGCCACGGCCACGATCAGCGTGAGGATGATGAACATCATGCGTTTTTCGAGCTGCACGGCTGCGAACCAGGTCTGGTTCTGCCGCGTCCAGTCGCGGATCAGGAGGTCGCCCGAGAGGCTGCGCGCCAGTTCCATCGCCACCGTGCGGGCCTGGTGCAGGTCCCGCAGCTTGAGCCGCACGCCGGTGGGCCCTTCCAGACGGAACAGGCGCGCCGCGTCCTCGATGTGCAGCATGGCCAACGACGAGTCGTACTCGTAGTGGCCGGAGTCGAACATGCCGACCACGGTCATCTGCTTGAGCCGCGGCACGATGCCAGCCGGCGTGACCTGGCCGGACGGCGAGACCAGCGTGACCGGGTCGCCCTCGCGCACGCCCAGGCTGCGCGCCAGTTCCACGCCCAGCACGATGCCGAACTCGCCCGGTTTGAGCCTGGCGATCGTGGCCGCGCGGTCGCCGCCGGCCACGTCCGTCACCTGGCCCTCGGTGGCCGGATCGATGCCGCGCACGATGGCGCCCTTCATGTCTTCGCCGCGCGCGATCAGCGCCTGGCTCGCGATGAACGGCGCAGCGCCCACCACCGCGGGATTGCCCCGCGCCTCGGCCAGCGTGCGGTTCACGTCCGGCAAAGCCGCGCCCTGCGGCGCGTAGATCTCCACGTGCGAGACCACGCCCAGCATGCGGTCGCGCACTTCCTTCTGGAAGCCGTTCATCACCGACAGCACGATGATCAGCGCGGCCACGCCGAGCGCGATGCCCAGCATGGAGACACCGGAGATGAAGGAGATGAAGCCGTTGCGCCGCGTCGCGCGGCCGGCACGCGTGTAACGCCAGCCGACCGCCAGTTCGTAGGGGACTTGCATAGACGGGGGTGCAGACTCGTCGAAGAGCGAAAACCGCGAATTGTGGCATCCCGGACAATCGCCCCCATGTCGGACACCGCCCCCTTGCTGATCGCCCACGCCGGCAGCACCAACCTTGAAGCCCGCGAACTGCTGCGGACGCTGCCACTGCCCCAGCTCGGCGCCCTGCTGGCAGCGCTGACGCCCGGGCCCATCGAACACCTGCCCGACGAAGCCTTCGACACGCCGGACGAGCGCGCGCTCGCGCAGGCCATGGGCCTGGCCGTGGCGGACGGGCGCATCCCGTGGGCCGCGCTGCAGGCCACGCGGTCCGGTCTCGCGCCACGAGGCGCCGCCTGGGGCTGGCTCACGCCCTGCCACTTCGACGTGGGCATGAACGATGTGCGCCTGTCCGACGCCGAAGGCCTGGCCCTGCCCCCTGCGCAGGCCCAGGCGCTGACCGCGAGCATGGCGCCCTATTTCGCCGAAGACGGCATCGTGCTGCATGGCCTGGACGAGGGCCGCTGGCTGGCGCAGGGCGAGGCGTTCCGCGACCTGGCCACGGCCTCGCCGGCCCGCGTGGCCGGCATCGACCTCAACCCCTGGATGCCGGCCAGCCCCTTGCTGCGCCGGCTGCTCAACGAGATGCAGATGCTGCTCTACACCCACCCCGTCAACACCGAGCGCGAAGGCCAGGGCCTGCCGCCCGTCAACGCCCTGTGGCTGAGCGGCTGCGGCGCCTTGCCGGCCACGGCGCCGCGCGATGCAGCCCGGCCCATGCTGGTGCAGGACCTGGCCCCGAGCGCGCTGCGCGAAGACTGGCAGGCCTGGGCCGCAGCCTGGCAGCAGGTCGATGCACAGCATTGCGCGCCCTTGCTGGCGCGCCTGCGCGCCGGCCAGCCGGTGGTGCTGACGCTGTGCGGCGCGCGCTCGCTGCAGACCTGGCGCAGCGCGCCACGTTCTACGCTCGCGCGCCTTGGCGGCCTGTGGCGCAAACCGCGCTTGCACGACCTGCTGGGCGCGCTGTGAAGATCGCCTGCCGTGACATCCCGCCGCGCGCCGCCTGGGCGCTGGAGCAGGCCGGCGTGCACCCGCTGCTGGCCCGCCTGTATGCCGCGCGTGGCGTGCAGGCCTTCGACGAACTCGACAACGGCCTCACGCGCCTGTTGCCACCGTCGGGCCTCAAGGGCACACCCGAGGCTGCGCGCCTGCTGGCCGACGCCATCGCGCGCGACGCGCGCATCTGCGTCGTGGCCGACTACGACTGCGACGGCGCCACGGCCTGCGCCGTCGCCGTGCGCGGCCTGCGCCTGCTGGGCGCGCGCCATGTGGCCTACCTGGTGCCCGACCGCGTGGTCGATGGCTACGGCCTGACCGCGCCCATCGCCGAGCGCGTGCACGCCAGCGGCGCCGACCTGCTGGTGACGGTCGACAACGGCATTGCCAGCATCGACGGCGTGGCCCGTGCACGCGCGCTGGGCCTGCAGGTGCTGGTGACCGACCACCACCTGCCCGCCCCCACGCTGCCCGAGGCCGAGGTCATCGTGAACCCGAACCAGCCCGGCTGCGGCTTCGAGAGCAAGTCCATGGCCGGCGTCGGCGTGATGTTCTACGTGCTGCTGGCGCTGCGCGCGGAGCTGCGCACGCGCGGTGCCTTCAGCGCCGAGCAGCAGCCCAAGCTCGACGCCCTGTTGCCGCTGGTCGCGCTCGGCACGGTGGCCGACGTCGTGCGGCTGGATAGCAACAACCGTCGCCTGGTCGCCCAGGGCCTCAAGCGCATCCGCGCCGGCCATGTGCAGCCCGGCATCGCCGCGCTGTTCGAGGCCGCCGGCCGCAAGGCGGCGCAGGCCACGACCTTCGATTTCGGCTTCGCGCTGGGCCCGCGCATCAACGCCGCCGGCCGCCTGGCCGACATGACGCTGGGCATCGAGTGCCTGCTGACCGATGACATGGGCCGCGCCACGGAGCTCGCCCGCACACTGGACGGCATCAACCGCGAACGCCGCAGCATCGAGGGCGACATGCGCGAGCAGGCCATGCTGATCGCCGAGTCGCTGTTCGGTGAGGACGAGGACGCACCGCCCGCCATCTGTGTCTACGACGCCGACTTCCACGAGGGCGTGGTCGGCATCGTCGCCTCGCGCCTGAAGGACCGGCTGCACCGCCCCAGCTTCGTGTTCGCCGCTTCGCGCGCGCCGGGCCACGCAGGCGAGCTCAAGGGCTCGGGCCGCTCCATCCCCGGCTTCCACCTGCGCGATGCGCTGGACCTGCTGGCCAAGCGCCACCCCGGCGTGCTGCTGCGCTTCGGCGGCCACGCCATGGCGGCCGGCTGCACGGTCAACGCCGAGCGCTGGCCCGAATTCGATGCCGGCCTGCGCCAGATCGCCGCCGAGTGGCTGGACGAGGCCGCGCTCACGCGCCGCCTGGACACCGACGGCCCGCTGGCGCCCGAGTACCGGCGCGCCGACATGGTCGACACGCTGCACCGCGAGGTCTGGGGCCAGGGCTTCGCCGCGCCCACCTTCAGCGAAGAGGTCGAGGTGGTGTCGCAACGCCTGGTCGGCGAGAAGCACCTGGCGCTCAAGCTCAGGCACCAGGGCCAGCCCGTGGACGGCATCTGGTTCGGCCGCGTCGAGCCGCTGCCCGACCGCGCCGTGCTGGCGTTCCGGCTGGAGACCGACGAGTGGCAGGGCAACCGGCGCGTGCGCTTCCTGGTGGAAGGCATGGCGGGCTGAGCGCCCCGGGCTCTCAGGCCTTGATGTCCTGGGCGCGGCCCGTCACGCGCTGGCCGCGTGCCCGCGCTGCACGCCGGTTGATCCAGGCCCTGGCCGGCTTCTCGATCCAGGCGTACGACAGCGCCGCCAGCAGCAGCGACAGCAGCGCCATGCTCAGGCACTGCAGGTAGATGCCGACGCGGCTGTCGATCGCCAGCGGCCCCTGGTCGCGCAGCAGGTTGTGCACCTGGATCACGAGCCAGTGCCACATGTAGAGCGAGAACGAGATCTCGCCAAGGTAGACCATGGGCCGCAGGCCCAACAGCCGCGCCGTGATGCCGCGGTTGCTGCCCAAGGTCGCGATCAGCATCGCCACGGCCGGCACGAACACGAACCAGTAGCGCCGGTCGAGGAAGGCCAGCAGCACCGCGGCCCACAGCGCCAGGCCGTAGACCTCGAACACGAGGCCGCCTGGGCGCGGATGCAGCCGGTCCCGCACGTGGTAGACCAGAAAGCCCAGCACGAACTCGAAGAACACCCGCACCATGCCGCTGGCCGACATGCCGCCGTAGTCGCTCCAGCCACGCGCCAGGATCACGGCATGGTGCAGGCCCAGGGTGCAGGCAATCAGCACGAACACCAGGGCCGCGGCGCGCCGCTCCGAGGCCGGCCACAGGGCCTGCCTGGCCAGCAGCATGAGCGGGAACAACAGGTACATGAACCACTCGGCGCTGATCGACCACGACACCATGTTCCAGGACGAGCCGATGAAGCCCCAGTTCTGCACCAGCAGCAGGTTCAGCACGAAGGAGCCGGCGCCGAAGTAGGTCGGGTAACGCGGCCCGAAGCCGGGCAGCCACAGCACCAGCGCCAACGCCGCCAGCAACGTGGCCAGGTGCAGCGGGTAGATGCGCGCCAGCCGCGCCTGCAGGAACGCGATCGTGAAGGCACCGGCCCGGCCACGTACCGGCGTGCGGGTGTAGACATGCGCCATGATGAAACCGCTGAGCACGAAGAACAGGTCCACGCCGAGCCAGCCGTTCTCGAAGGCGCGCAAAAACACCAGATGCTCGTGGCGGAAGGTGTCGTTGATGTGCAGCAGCACCACGGCCAGCGCGGCGATGCCGCGGATCGAGGTCAGTGGCGCAAGGGCCGTAGGGGCCGGAGCGCCCTGGCCTGCCGTCTGCGGTGGTGGCGTATCCACCAAGACTAAAAGCTCTCCCAATCGCCATCGCTGCCCTGGCCGGCTGGCCTGGGCTTGGGCGCTGCGGGCACCCGGCCCGTGGGCAGCGCCGGCGCCTGGGTCGTGGCTGCCGCGCGCCTGGCCGCGATCCTGGGTGCGCCCGGCGGCGCGGCCGCGGGCCGCCGGGCCGGCACGCGCGGCGGCGCAGCGGGCGCGCGCGCCGCCACCGGGGCCGGTGGCGCAACCGCCGGGGCGGCGACGGCCATGCTGCCGACGTTGAACACCGCCACCACCTGCGACAAGCGCTGCGCCTGGTCGCGCAGCCCCGTTGCCGCGGCGGCCGACTCCTCGACCAGCGCGGCGTTCTGCTGCGTCATCTGGTCCAGGTGGTTCACCGCGTGGTTGACCTGCGCGATGCCGTCGCGCTGCTCGGTCGACGAGGCGCTGATCTCGCCGATCAGGTCGCTGACACGGCGCACGCTGGACACGATCTCGCCCATGGACCGGCCCGCGTGCGCAACCTGCTGCGAGCCCGACTCCACGGTCTGCACCGACGCGCCGATCAGCTGCTTGATCTCCTTGGCGGCCTGCGCGGAGCGGCCTGCCAATGCACGCACCTCGGAGGCCACGACCGCGAAGCCGCGGCCCTGCTCGCCCGCGCGCGCGGCCTCCACGGCCGCGTTCAAGGCCAGGATGTTGGTCTGGAACGCGATGGCGTCGATGGTGCCGATGATGTCGGCGATCTTGCGTGACGACTCCGTGATGTCCTGCATGCTGCGCACCACCTGGCTCACGATCTCGCCGCCGTGGGTGGCGGCCTGCGCCGCCGTGGCCACCAGCTGGTTGGCCTGGCGCGCGGTGTCAGCCGACTGCGACACCGTGCTCGTCAGCTGCTCCATGCTGGCCGCTGTCTGCTGCAGGCTGGAGGCGGCCTGCTCGGTGCGCGAGGACAGGTCCTGGTTGCCGCTGGCGATCTGCGCCGAGGCCGTGGACACCGCATCCACGCCGTCGCGCACATCGCCGACCAGATGGCGCAGCCGGGCGGTCATGGTGGACAGCGCGGCCAGCAGCCGGCCGAACTCGTCGCGCCGCGACGCCTCCAGCGTCAGCGTGAGATCGCCCGCTGCGATCGCATTGGCAGCCGCCACGGCGCTCTGCAACGGGCGCACGATGGAGCGCACCAGCGCCGCGGCAAGCACCAGGCCGGCCACGAACACCAGGCCGACGATGCCCAGGCCCAGGAAGGAGCCGGTCCGCCGCTGCGCCGCAGCAGCCTGGACGGCGCTGTCGCGCTGGCGCTCCTGCAACGCCACGAAATCGTCCAGCGTCTTCAGGTAGACCGCGATGCCCGGCTGGTACTCGCGCGCGACGAAGCCCTGCATATCGCCGCCGGCCTGCTTGAGCTCACCGGCGCGCGCGGTCAGCGCCAGCACGCGCGTGCGCTCCGCGGCGATGGCCTGCAACGCTGCCTGGTCCTGCGCGCCGGTTGCACCCTGGACGATGCGCTGCTGCACCGTGGAGATCTGCGCGATCAACGCCTTCACGCGCGTGTCGTAGGCCGCGGCCAGGTTCGCGTCGGTGGTGACGGCGCTGCCCACGACCATCGTGGTCGCGGTCTCGGTCATGCCGCGCCAGCGCAACGCATCGGAGATCCTGGATTCGTAGGTCGCGAGGGTGTGCAGCGCTTCGTCCATGACGCGCGCCGAATGCAGCTGTGCCCAGGCCGCGATGGCCAGCATGGTGAACATCAGCCCCAGCACCACCAACCAGAGCCTGCGGCCCACGCCGATGTCGTTCCACTTCATATGCCGTCCCTTTCGAGTGGGCGGCAGTGTAGGACACCGGCCTGCGCGCGCAGCCCGCTCAAGCCGCCAGCACCTCGCGCACCGCCGCGAGCTGGCGCCGCGATACGGCCAGCGGCTCGTCCAGTCCATGCAGGCGCACGGCCCAGCCGTCGCCCTCTTCCGGGTCGTGGTGCTTCTCCAGCGCGCGCAAGGCTCGCCGGGCCACCAGCGCGTTGCGGTGGATGCGCACGAACTGCGCAGGGTGCCGCGTCTCCAGTTCGCTGAGCGCTCCGTCCAGGATGTAGCTGCGCGCCAGCGTGCGCACGGTCACGTACTTGAGCTCGGCCTTCAGGTACAGCACCTGCGACAGCGGCACGCGCTCGGTGCGCCCGCGGTCCTGGATCAGGATGACTTCATCGGGCTCCGCCGGGCTGGGCGCGCTGGCCAGGCCGCGCTGGCGCTCCACCTTCTGCAAGGCATGCTGCAGCCGCTGCAGCCGCACCGGCTTGGTGAGGTAGTCCGTCGCCTCGACCTCGAAGGCCTGCAGCGCGTGCTGGGCATAGGCGGTCACGAAGACCACGGCCGGCGGCACGGGAAGCGAGCGCAGGCTGTTGGCCAGAACCAGGCCGTCGCTGCCGGGCATGTGGATGTCCAGCAGCGCCACGTCGAAGGCCTCGCGTTGCAGCAGCGCCAAGGCCTCTGCCGCATTGCCGGCCTCGCCACAGACCAGCGCGGCAGGCGCATGGCAGTCGCCCAGCAGCGTGCGCAGCCGCATGCGCGCCAGCGGCTCGTCGTCGACGATCAGCACTTTCAAGGCCATTTGCTTCTCCTCATGCCGGCACCTGGATGCGTACCTGGAAAACGCCACCCCGCAATGACGCCTGGAACTGGCCCTGCACATCATGCAGCAGTCCGAGCCGGTTGCGCACGTTGTCCAGCGCCAGGCCATGGCCGCTGGCGCCCTGCCCGGCCGGCACCGTGTTGACGACCTTGATCACCACCGTCGCGCCGCGGCGCTCGCTGGAGATGTGCACTTCGGCCCCGGCGGGGCTGGGCTCCACGCCGTGCTTGACCGCGTTCTCCACGAGGGGCTGCAGCAGCAGCGGGGGCAGTCGCGCGCGATCGGCCGCCGGGTCCAGCGACCAGTGCACGCGCAGCCGCGAGCCGAAGCGCACCTGCTCGATGGCCAGGTAGCGCTCAGCCAGCGAGATTTCCTGTGCCAGGCTCACGGCCTCGGCCGGGTCCGCCAGCGCATGGCGGAACAGATCCGCCAAGTCCTCGAGCAAGGCCTCGGCCTGGGCCGGCTCGGCCCGTACCAGCGCGATGGCGCTGTTCAGCGTGTTGAACAGGAAATGCGGCCGGATCCGGGCCTGCAGTTCCGACAGGCGCGCTGCGGTGGCCGCCGGCGTGCGGCCGCGCGCGCGCAGCACCAGCCCGGCCACCAGCAGCACCGACAGCAGCAGCCCAGCCGATGCGCTGGCCAGCCACGGCGGCTCGGCGGCCAGGCCCAGCGAGGCCAGCAGCGCGCAGGCCACCAGGCCGGCCAGCACGCCCAGCACCACACCGACCGGATAGTGCGCCCTGCGGCCCAGCCGGCTCATGCGGTGCTTGACGCTGCAGGCCGCCAGCAGCCACAGCAGCGTGGCCGGCAGCGCGCCCGCCGTGAGCAGCGCCACGCGCTCCATCCACTGCAGGGGGTCGGCCGTGCCGAACATGGCGCCGACCGTCATCACGGCCTCGACGAACACCACGGCGCGCAGCACGACGCCGGGCTTGCAGGCATCGAACACCAGCGCAGCTGGCGCGCGCACGCGGCGACGCGGCAGGGCAGGCTCCTGGAAGGCCGATAAAATTTGCGAATCCTTCATGCGCGTGCTGCAGGCGGTTTTTTGATTATGGTGCAGCCCGTCGCACCTGGGCCATGCGCCCGCCGCCAGCGGGCCCGCGCCCCCTTCTGATCTCCCTGTCCACGGGCCGCTTCCCATGTCACACAACCAATTCGACAAGAAATCCCAAGCCTGGTCGGCGCTGTTCTCCGAGCCCATGAGCGACCTGGTCAAGCGCTACACCTCCAGCGTGTTCTTCGACAAGCGCCTGTGGCAGGCCGACATCGCCGGCAGCCTGGCACATGCCGACATGCTGGCCGCGCAGAAGGTCATCTCGGCCGAAGACCTCGCCTCCATCCAGAAAGGCATGGCGCAGATCACGGCCGAGATCGAGGCCGGCCAGTTCGAGTGGAAACTCGACCTGGAAGACGTGCACCTGAACATCGAGGCGCGGCTCACGCAGCTGGTGGGCGACGCCGGCAAGCGCCTGCACACCGGCCGCAGCCGCAACGACCAGGTGGCCACCGACGTGCGCCTGTGGCTGCGCGGCGAGATCGACCTGATCGCCGGGCTGCTGACCGACCTGCAAAAGGCCCTGGTCGACATCGCCGAGCAGAACGTGGACGTGATCCTGCCCGGCTTCACGCACCTGCAGGTGGCCCAGCCCGTGAGCTTCGGCCACCACATGCTGGCCTACGTGGAGATGTTCGCGCGCGACGCCGAGCGCATGGCCGACGTGCGCCGCCGCGTGAACCGGCTACCGCTGGGCGCCGCCGCGCTGGCCGGCACCAGCTACCCGCTGGACCGCGAACGCGTGGCCAGGACGCTGGGCATGGACGAGGTCTGCCAGAACAGCCTGGACGCCGTGAGCGACCGCGACTTCGCGATCGAATTCACCGCCGCGGCCAGCCTGGCCATGGTGCACATCAGCCGCTTCTCGGAAGAGCTGATCCTGTGGATGAGCCAGAACTTCGGCTTCATCAAAATCGCCGACCGCTTCACCACCGGCTCGTCGATCATGCCGCAGAAGAAGAACCCTGACGTGCCCGAACTCGCGCGCGGCAAGACCGGCCGCGTGGTCGGCCACCTGATGGGCCTGATCACGCTGATGAAGGGCCAGCCCCTGGCCTACAACAAGGACAACCAGGAAGACAAGGAGCCGCTGTTCGACACGGTGGACACCTTGAAGGACACGCTGCGCATCTTCGCCGAGATGGTGGGCGGCATCACCGTCGTTCCCGCCGCCATGGAGCAAGCCGCCGCGCGCGGCTACGCCACGGCCACCGACCTGGCCGACTACCTGGTCAAGAAGGGCCTGCCGTTCCGCGATGCGCACGAGACCGTGGCGCATGCGGTGAAGGCGGCGCAGTCGCATGCCTGCGACCTGTCGGAGCTGCCGCTGTCTGTGCTGCAGGGCTTCCATGCCTCCATCGAAAAGGACGTATTCGACGTGATGAGCCTGCGCGGCTCGCTGGACGCTCGCAACACGCTGGGCGGCACGGCGCCGGCCCAGGTCAAGGCGCAGATCGCGCGGCACCGCGCGCGGCTGGGCTGACGCCGGGCCACGAATTGCGCGGCCTGGACGAACAGAGTACAACCCACACCCCACGCGCACCGGACACCACCATGACCCGCATCGACGACCCCACCCGCGACCAGGAAGCCGGTTCGCGCGACAGCACGCAGGACACGACCCGCATCGACGACGTGCGCATCTCCGCCGTGCGCCCCCTGATCTCGCCGGCCCTGCTGCTGGACGAGCTGCCGGTGCCGCCCGGCGTGCAAGACCTGGTCGAGCGCAGCCGCCGCGAGATCGCCGATATCCTGCACGGCCGCGACGACCGGCTCGTCGTGGTGACCGGCCCCTGCTCCGTGCACGACCACGGCCAGGCCATGGCCTATGCCCAGCACCTGAAAGCGCTGCAGCCCAAGGTCGAGAAGGAACTGCTGCTGGTCATGCGCGTGTACTTCGAGAAGCCGCGCACCACAGTGGGCTGGAAGGGCTACATCAACGACCCGCGGCTGGACGGCAGCTTCCGCATCAACGAAGGGCTGCGCAAGGCGCGCGAGCTGCTGCTGGACGTGGGCGCGCTGGGCCTGCCCTGCGGCAACGAGTTCCTGGACCTGTTGAGCCCGCAGTACATCGCCGACCTGATCGCCTGGGGCGCCATCGGTGCGCGCACCACCGAGAGCCAGAGCCACCGGCAACTGGCATCGGGCTCCAGCTGCCCGATCGGCTTCAAGAACGGCACCGACGGCGGCGTGCAGATCGCGGCCGACGCGATGCTGGCCGCGCGCGCGCCGCATGCCTTCATGGGCATGACCAAGATGGGCCAGGCCGCCATCTTCGAGACGCGCGGCAACCCCGACTGCCACGCCATCCTGCGCGGCGGCAGCAAGGGCCCGAACTACGACGCCGAGCACGTGGACGCAGCCTGCGCCGTGCTCAAGAAGGCCGGGTTGCGCGAGCAGCTCATGGTCGACTGCTCGCACGCCAATTCGTCCAAGCAGCATGCGCGCCAGATCGTCGTGGCCGAAGACGTGGCGCGCCGCATCGCGGGCGGCGACCGGCGCATCACCGGCATCATGATCGAGAGCCACCTGGAAGAAGGCCGGCAGGACCTGCAGCCCGGCGTGCCGCTGCGCTACGGGGTCTCGGTCACCGACGCCTGCATCGGCTGGGCGCAAACCGAGCCGGTGCTGCGCCAGCTGGCCGACGCAGTGCGCCAGCGCCGCGCGCCCACCTGAGCCGCGCTGGCATGCGGCGGCCGGCCGCCGCGTGCCAACGCCTCGCCTGCCGGCCAGGACTGGTTGAGCCAGGAGTGCCGCCACCCGAGCATGTCGCCGCAACGTCAGCCAACGCATCGAAAGGTCACCCCATGGTCCTTCGCATCCGTCCACCACGCGCCGCCGCCGCGCTCACCCTGGCCCTGGCCGCCCTGTGCCCGAGCGCCCACGCCCTGGACTGCGGCGCCAACACCGGCAAGCCCGCCACCGGTACGCCGCTGCCCATCGGCAGCATCGTCGGCAAGACCGGCCCGGACGACTTCAGCATTGCCGGCACGGCCGCGGCGGCGTACTTCCAGTGCGTCAACGACAACGGCGGCATCCATGGCCGGCCGGTGCAGTACATCGTGATGGACGACCAGTGGAACCCCAAGATCGCTGCCAGCGCAGCCACCCAGCTGCTGGACCAGCGCCAGGTCGTGGCCATGGTGGGCAGCTCCAGCTTCGTCGAGTGCCAGGCCAACGTGCAGCGCTACGCCGATGCCGGCATCGTGGTGATCGGCGGTGCCGGCGTGGAGCGCACGTGCTTTCATTCGTCCTCCTACGCCCCGCTGAACACCGGGCCACGGATCTCGGCGACCATCGCCGGGCAGTTCGCCGCCGGGCTGGGGCCGACCAGGCGCATGGCCTGCATCATTCCCGACATCCCCGGCCTGCGCGACTGGGCCTGCTCGGGCGTGCAGGACTGGGGCCGCAAGCAGGGCATCGAGGTCGAGGTGGTGACGGTCAAACTCGGCGGCTTCAGCGCCCGC
This sequence comes from Pseudorhodoferax sp. Leaf267, assembly GCF_001422405.1. Lineage (GTDB taxonomy): Bacteria > Pseudomonadota > Gammaproteobacteria > Burkholderiales > Burkholderiaceae_C > Pseudorhodoferax. The sequence continues at coordinate 123,788 of NZ_LMMV01000012.1, read as the reverse complement.
GAGGTGCTGGAAAAGACGGTGAGCCGCAAGCCCGACGTGATCGTGATGAACCTGGACAAGGCGCACCTGCTGCCGATGATGGCGGCCGCCCAGGCCATGGACCTGGGCCGCAGCATCCGCTTCGCATCCTCCGCGCCGGCCTACAACATGGACGTGGCACGCGCGCTGGGCCCGTACTGGAAGGACGCCTTCCACGCCAACCTGGAGTTCCGCCCGCTGGACCACGACGGCCCCGACATGCGCAACTGGACGCAGGTGCTGGACCGCTACGCGCCCAAGACGATCGCCCGCAACGCCTTCTCGCAAAGCGGCTACCTGGCCGCGCGGCTGGCCACCGAGGCCATGCTGAAGCTGCCGCCGGACCAACTGGACCGCGCGAACATCAACGCCGCGTTCCGCCGCGTGGACAAGTTTGAGAGCGACATGCTGTGCCGCCCCTACTACATCGGCAAGGGCAAGCGCCACAACGCCAGCTACAGCGGGCCCATGGCGCGTTTCAACGGCCAGGATTGGACCATGGCCGGCGCGGGCTGCGTCGACGCCGCCGACCCGGAGCTGGCCGACATCCTGGCCGAGGAACGGCGCGCCAAGCGGCGCTGACGCTGGCCACCCCTGTCAGGCCGCACCGGCCTGCAGCGCCACGCCGTCGTGGGCCAACAGGGCCAGTGCGGCCTCGAATTCGTAGTCCTGCACCAGCTGGACGAGTTCCGCATAGGGGGCGCCCAGCGCGACGCGCAGCGCCGATCCATGCTGCTCCAGCACGCTCAGGGCTTCCGGGTCCGATGCCTCCAGCAGCATGCGCAGACGCCCGCGCATGTCCTGCGTGGCCTGCATGTCGGCGGCGGGCGGGGTGGCGGCGCGCGGCGGGCCCGCATCGGCATCGGCGCTCGCCAATGCAGGCAAAGCTTCGCGGATCGCTGCGCGCGCCAGCGCCAACGCCTGGCCGACTTCGCCGAGACGCGCTTGCACCGCCAGGTCGGCGGCATGCGCTGGCAGGCAGGTCTCCAGCCGCTCTGCCGCGTCGGCGAGCTGCAGGGCGCCGACCGTTCCGGCCAGGCCCTTGAGGGTGTGCGCGGCCCGCAGCGCAGTGGCCGGCGCGTCCGCCAGCGTGCGCGCGAAGTCGTCTGCAAAGTTCTCGTAGCGCATGAGGAACTGGCGCAGCGTGCGCTCGTACAGGCCGCGGTTGCGGTTCACGCGGCGCAGGCCGGTGTCCACGTCGAGCACCGCCGCGCCGGCCTGCGCGGGCGCGGCCCCGTCCAGCGGCCGCTGCGCACCGGGCGCCGGCCACCAGCGCGCCAGCGTGCGGTACAGGTCGTCCGGGTCGACCGGCTTGGTGATCACATCGTTCATGCCCGCACGCAGGCAACGCTCGCGCTCTTCCAGCATGGCGTGCGCCGTCATGGCGATGATGGGGAGCCGGTCGAAGCGCGGCTGCCGGCGCAGCGCGGCCGTGGCCTGGTGGCCGTCCATCTCCGGCATCTGCAGGTCCATCAGCACGAGGTCGAAGGGCACCGGGTCCGCGCAGGCCAGCAGCCGGTCCAGCGCGATGCGGCCGTTGCCGGCCACCTCGATCTGCGCGCCCACGCACTGCACCAGTTCGACGGCGATCTGCTGGTTGATCTCGTTGTCTTCGGCCAGCAGCACGCGCAGGCCGGTGAACTGGCTGGGCACGGGCACGGGCATGGGCATGGGCGCCGGGCCGGCGGCCGGCGCGCTGCGCGCCGGTTCCTCACGCACCAGGCCGACCAGGGTGTCCCAGAGCTGCGAGGGGTTGATCGGCTTGGACAGCAACGCCGTGGCGCCCACCTCCTGCGCTTGCGGGCGCAGGGCCTCCAGGTTGAACGCCGTCACCATGACGATGCGCGGCACCAGCGCCGTCTGCGTGCGCAGGCGGCGCAGCGTCTCGATGCCGTCCATGCCCGGCATCTGCCAGTCGACGAAGACGATGGCGAAGGGATCGCCTGCGGCCTCAGCGTGCCGCAGGCGCTCCAGCCCGGTGGCGCCGTCGCCAACCGTCTCGGTCCGCATGCCCATGTCCTGCAACCGCTCGTGCAGGATCAGCCCGGCGTCCGGGTTGTCGTCGATGACCAGCACACGCAGCCCGGCCACGTCCGACAGCAGGGCCGGCGCCGCCCGGGCAGCGCCCGGAGCCACCCACACCGTGGCCTTGAACTCGGTGCCGGCGCCGACCGTGGAGGCCACGGTGAGCTGGCCACCCATCAGCTCGGCCAGGCGCCTGGCGATCGCCAGCCCCAGCCCCGTGCCGCCGAAACGGCGCGTGGTCGAGCCGTCGGCCTGGCTGAAGGCCTCGAACAGGCGGCCGAGCTGCTCGGGCGACATGCCGATGCCCGTGTCCTTCACCGCCAGCTGCAACTGCAGGCGCTCGCCCTCGCGCGCCACGACGGCCACGTCGACCTTGACTTGCCCGCGCTCGGTGAACTTGATGGCATTGCTGATCAGGTTGGTGAGCACCTGCGACAGGCGCAGCGGGTCGCCGCGCAGGCCCAGCGGCGTGTCCGGCGCGATGCGCACCAGCAGCTCCAGGCCCTTCTCCTCGGCGCGCTGGGCCAGCAGCGTGGCGATCTGGCCCAGCACCTCGTCGAGCCGGAAGTCCACCGTCTCCAGGCTGAGCTTGTTGGCCTCGATCTTGGAGAAGTCCAGAATGTCGTTGATGATGCCCAGCAGCGAGGTGCCCGCGCCGTGGATCTTCTCGACATAGTCGCGCTGGCGCGCCTGCAGCTCGGTCTTCAGGCACAGGTAGGACATGCCGATGATGGCGTTCATCGGCGTGCGGATCTCGTGGCTCATGTTGGCCAGGAACATGCTCTTGGCGGCCGTCGCGTCCTCGGCATGGGCACGCGCCTGCTCCAGCGCCTGGGCCTGCTGCTGCAGCACCTGGCTTTGCTGCGTGGTCTCGTCCAGCAGGCGGCGCGTGTGGGCGTTGCGGGCCAGAATGTCCAGGTTCATCGATGCCACCGGCAGCACCTCCTCCACCAGCGCCAGCGCACGCGGGCTCGGCGGCACCAGGCTGGCCAGTTCCAGCACCGCCAGGCAGCGTCCGTCGCGCCCGGCCAGCGGCACCAGCCGCAGATGGGCGGGTGGGCCGTCCACGAGGCCGGAGCGCACGCGCAGGGCCGGCACCGGCACGGCGTCCACCACCAGCACGCGCCCTTCGCGCGCGCACTGGCCGACCAGGCCCTCGCCCACGGCAAAGGCCGGCGGCGTGCCGTCGCAGGCCGGCAGGCCATAACCGCCCATGAGCCGGTAGATGTCGGCGCCGCGGTCGCGCACGTACAGCGCCGCGACCTGGGCGCCGAAGGCCGGCACCAGCGCCCCCAGGAAGGTGGCCGCGAACTCCGCCTCATCCTCGATCACCTGCAGCTGGCGCGCCATTTCCGCCGCGCCGGCCTTGACCCAGCTCACGTCGGCCATGACCTGGGCCGAGTGCTGCAGCTGGCGCACGGCGCGCGCCATGGCGCCCACGTCGCCAGCGCCGGCCAGCGCGTTGTGCGGCGTGGCCGCGGTGTCGAACGCATGCGACTTGCCCACGGCGCTGACCGTGGCCTGGGTGGCGATCTCGGTGGACGAGCGCACCTGCTCGACCACCGCGCGCAGCGAGGTGCGCATGCCGTGCAGCGCCTGCTCCACCTCGCCCGTCTCGCCGCCCGAGGCCCGGTCCAGCGTGCCGGACAGGTCGCCCTGGGCCATGGCACGGGCCTGCTCGGCCAGGCGCCGCAGCGGCTCGGTGATCGAGCGTGCCAGCCAGATGGCCGACAGCGTGGCCACCACGATGGACAGCGCCACCCAGGCCACCGCGATCAGCGCGGCACGCTGGGTGTCTTCGCTGGCGCGCGCCGTGGCCTGCTGCGAGCGCAGGGCCGCACCGGTGCGCAGGCGGTCGATGGCGATCATGTAGTCGCCCCGCGCGCTCTCGAAGTCGCCGTTCAACAGCGTGTCGATGGCCAGGAACTCGCCGACGCGCTTGAGGTCCTCCAGCTTGCGGTGCACGGCACGAAAGCGGATGCTGGCCGCCTTGGCCTGCTCGACGTGCAGCATCACCTGCGGGTCGTGCACCAGGCCCTCCAGCGTGCTGATCAGCGTGGCAATGGTGCCCTCTGCGGCCACCGTGTCGGCCAACAGGTTCTCGCGCAGCGGCCCGTCGGGCAGGCGCATGCTGGCCGACACCCGCACCGACAAGGCCTCGGCCAGCCCGGCCCAGTTGCCGGCCAGCACGCTGACGCGCCACTCGCGCTGCTCCAGCTGCGTCAACAGCAGCGTGGTGTCCTGAAGCTTCTTGGCGCCGAACGCCACTGCGCTCACCATCACCACGGCGATGCAGGCCAGCATCAACGCCAGCCGGGTGGCGATGCGGGTTTCGCGAAGCCAGGACAGCAGGTCGCGCCTCATGGGGGGCGGCCATGCCGGGCCGCGGCCAGTCCACCACCGGCTGCCCAGCCAAGCCAGGGCAGCCTGTCCGCGCGTGTCGCGTCATGACGCATCCGAAAGCCTCCTGCGAACACCGGGCGGCTCACCCATGCAAGCCCGCCGCCTGGTCCTGGGTCCAGCCGAAACTTGCAGCTATTTTGATACAAAATCAAGCGTCAAGCCGTCCGTCTCGTGGACAAAAGATCATGCCCTCGGTGCCTGAAACGTACCGCTGCCGGCCCTTCGCGCTCGCCGAACCTTGGCGGACTCTTAAGCCCGGCTTCAGCCGGTGCCGCGACACCACTTCCATAATGACCGGCATGCGATTGCTGCTGGTCGAAGACGACACCATGATCGGCGAGACGGTGCTCGACGTGCTGCGCGCCGAGCGCTTCGCCGTGGACTGGGTGCGCGATGGCGAGATGGCCGACCAGGCCCTGCGCACGGAGCGCTACGACCTGGTGCTCCTGGACCTGGGCCTGCCGCGGCGCGATGGGCTGGACGTGCTGCGCGCCCTGCGTGCGCGGCACGACAAGGTGCCCGTGCTCATCGTCACCGCGCGCGACGCGCTGGCGCAGCGCGTGGCCGGGCTGGACGCCGGCGCCGACGACTACGTGCTCAAACCCTATGAACTCGACGAGCTGCTGGCCCGCATCCGCGCGCTGATCCGGCGCAGCGCGGGCCGGGCCGACCCGGTCGTGCGCTACGAGGGGCTGGAGCTGAACCCGGTCACGCACGAGGCGAGCAAGGACGGCCAGCCGGTCAGTCTGTCGGCGCGCGAATGGGCCGTGCTGGAGGCGCTCATGAGCCGCCCCGGCGTGGTGCTGTCGCGCGCGCAGCTCGAGGAAAAGCTCTACAGCTGGAAGGACGACATCAGCAGCAATGCCATCGAGGTCTACATCCACGGGCTGCGCAAGAAGCTCGGCGCCGGCGTGATCCAGAACGTGCGCGGCCTGGGTTATCTGATGCCCAAGCCATGAGCCAGCCACACTCGCTCAGAAGGCGCCTGCTCGGCTTCATCATGACCGCCATCGTGCTGGCCGCCGCGATCCAGGCCATGACGGCCTGGCGCAGCGCCGTGCAGCAGGCCGACGAGATGTTCGACTACCACCTGCAGCAGATGGCCCACGCGCTGCGCGGCGGCCTGCCGCTGGCGCCGCCCTCGCTGGAGTCCAACGGCAGCGAGGAATACCAGATCCAGATCTGGGGGCCGGACGGCGTGCAGCTGTTCCGCTCCGCGCCCGTGCCGCTGCCACCGCGCGCGGTGCTGGGCTTTTCCGATGCGCTGATGCGCGGCGTGCACTACCGCGTCTACGCGGTGCAGACCCCCTTCCAGACCATCCAGATCGCGCAGAACCTGGACGCGCGCCAGGCCCGCGCGCGTGCGCTGGCGCTGCGCGCCACGCTGCCCATGGCCGTGATCGCGCCGATCTTGATGCTGCTGGCCTGGTGGGGCATCAGCCGTTCGCTGGCGCCGCTCGAACGCGCGCGCGCCGAAGTCGCACTGCGCGCGGCCGACGACCTGGCGCCACTGGCCGGCGAAGGCCTGCCCGACGAGGTGCGCCCGCTCGTGGACGAGATCAACCTGCTGTTCGGCCGGCTGGACCAGGCCTTCACGGCGCAGAAGTCCTTCGTCTCGAACGCCGCACACGAGCTGCGCTCGCCGCTCACCGCGCTCAAGTTGCAGGTGCAGGCGCTGGAACGCGCCGGCGACGAGGCCGCGCGCGCCGTGGCCGTGGGCCGGCTCCAGCAGGGCATCGACCGCGCGATCCGGCTCATGCAGCAACTGCTGGTGCTGGCGCGCCAGCAGGCCGAGGCCCCGGCCGGCCTGCTCCCGCCCCTGGCGCTGGCGCCGCTCGCGCGCCAAGCCATCACCGATGCGCTGCCCCAGGCCGGCGAGCGCGGCATCGACCTGGGGCTGGACATCGTGGGCGATGAAGCCCACCTGCCCCCGGCGCGCGGCGATGCCGACGCCCTGTTGATCCTGCTGCGCAACCTGCTCGACAACGCGCTCAAGTACAGCCCCGAACAGGGCCGCGTCGACCTGGTGCTGGCCCCAGGCCGCATCGAGGTGCATGACAGCGGCCCCGGCATCGCGCCTGCCGAGCGCGAACGCGTCTTCGAACGCTTCTACCGCAGCGCCGACGCCGCCGCCCCCGGCAGCGGCCTGGGCCTGCCGATCGCGCGCGCCATCGCCGAGCGCCATGGCGCCACGCTGTCGCTGGACACTTCCACGCGCCTGGGCGGCACCTGCGCCACACTCGTGTTCGCCACACCCTCCACTCCATGACACCTACCCCCACTGCCGACGTGCTGATCAGCGAGGTCGGCCCGCGCGACGGCCTGCAATCGGTCAAGTCCACGATGCCCACGGCCGACAAGCTGCGCTGGATCGACGCGCTGCACGCAGCCGGCGTGCGCGAGATCGAGGTCGCCTCCTTCGTTCCCGCCAAACTGCTGCCGCAGATGGCCGACGCGGCCGAGGTCGTGCGCCACGCGATCACGCTGCCCGGCCTCACCGTGATGGCGCTGGTGCCCAACCGGCGCGGCGCCGAGGCCGCGCTCGCAGCCGGCGTGCACAAGCTGACCATGCCCGTCTCGGCCAGCGCCGCGCACTCGCTGGCCAACGTGCGCAAGACGCGCGAAGAGATGGTCGAGGAGGTGCGCGCCATTTCCGAGTTGTGCCGCGAACGGGCACCCCACGTGAAGCTCGAAGCCGGCATCTCCACGGCCTTCGGCTGCACGCTGCAGGGCCTGGTGCCCGAGGACGAGGTCATCGCCCTGGCCGTGCAGTGCGTGCAGGCCGGTGCCGACGAATCCGGCCTGTCCGACACCGTGGGCTACGCCAACCCGGCCCAGGTGCGCCGATTGTTCCGCCGGCTGCGTGCCGAGCTGGGCGAGCATGCCGGCGCGGCCCACATGCACAACACGCGCGGCCTGGGCCTGGCCAACTGCCTGGCGGCCTATGAGGAAGGCGTGCGCACCTTCGACGCCTCGCTCGGCGGCCTGGGCGGCTGCCCGTATGCGCCCGGTGCCTCGGGCAACGTGGTCACGGAAGACCTGGTCTTCATGTTCGAGGCCAGCGGCATCGGCACCGGCATCGATCTCCAGCAACTCATCGCGGCCCGCGCACCCCTGATCGCCGGCCTGCCCGGCGAGCCGGTCTACGGCATGACGCCGGAAGCCGGCCTGCCGAAAGGCTTTACCCCAGCAACACGCCATGTCTGAACAACACAAACCCCTGCCCTACGCTGGCATCCGCGTCGTCGAATTCACCCACATGGTCATGGGCCCCACTTGCGGCCTGCTGCTGGGCGACCTGGGCGCCGAGGTCATCAAGGTCGAGCCCATCGAGGGCGACAGCACGCGCCGGCTGCTGGGCTCGGGGGCGGGCTTCTTCCCCACCTTCAACCGCAACAAGAAGAGCATCACGCTGGACCTGAAGCAGCCCGAGGGCCGCGAGGCCGCGCTGCGCCTGGTGGCCACGGCCGACATCGTGAGCGAGAACTTCAAGCCCGGCACCATGGCCAAGCTGGGGCTGGACTACGCCAGCATTCGCAAGCTCAACCCGCGCGCCATCTACGTGAGCCACAAGGGCTTTCTGCCCGGCCCCTACGAGGAGCGCACGGCGCTGGACGAGGTGGTGCAGATGATGGGCGGCCTGGCCTACATGACCGGCCGCACCGGCGACCCGCTGCGCGCGGGCACCAGCGTGAACGACATCATGGGCGGCATGTTCGGCGCCATCGGCGCCATGGCCGCGCTGCGCCAGCGCGAGCAGACCGGCGAGGGCTGCGAGGTGCAGTCCGCGCTGTTCGAGAACAACGTGTTCCTGGTCGCGCAGCACATGATGCAGTTCGCCGCCACGGGCCGCGCGGCCGACCCCATGCCCAGCCGCATCTCGGCCTGGGGCGTGTACGACGTGTTCACGGTCAAGGACGGCGAGCAGATCTTCCTGGCCGCCGTGAGCGACAAGCAGTGGGCCATCTTCTGCAACGCCTTCGGCCTGCAGGAGATGCTGAGCGACCCGCGGCTCAAGACCAACAACGACCGCGTGCGCGCGCGCGAGTGGATGATGCCCATGCTGCGCTCGCACCTGGCCGAGCGCACGGCCGCCGAACTGGCCGCCGTGTTCGAGGCGAACGAGTTGCCCTTCGCGCCGATCACCAGGCCGCAGGAGCTGTTCGACGACCCGCACCTGAACCAGAGCGGTGGCCTCGCGCCGGTGCGCATGAACGACGGCAGCGAGGCCCGCGTGCCGCTGCTGCCGCTCACGTTGGACGGCGAGCGCCTGGGCATCCGGCTGCAGCCGCCCACCGCGGGCGAGCACAGCGCCGCGCTGTTGCGCGAGCTGGGCTATGGCCAGGCCGAGATCGCCGACCTGCAGGCCCGGCAGGTCACCACGTGAAGCCGGCCGCCGCCCTGCTGGCCAGCGCGCTGTTCCTGACCGGCTGCGCGGCCTGGCGCCCGGCGACCGTGCCGCTGCGCAGCATCGCCATGCCTTCCCAGTGCACTGCCCGGGCCGACACCTTGCTGGTGCTGCTGCCGGGCTCGTACTCGCTGCCCGAGGAATTCGAGCGCGAGGGCTTCATCGACGCGGTCCGCGCCCAACGGCTCGCGGCCGACCTGCTGCTGGTCGATGCCCACGTGGGCTACTACCACCAGCGCAGCATCGTCGACCGGCTGCAGGCCGACGTGGTCGCGCCCGCGCGCGCCCAGGGCTACCGGCAGGTCTGGCTGGCCGGCATCTCGATCGGCGGCCTGGGCGCCATGCTGTACGCCGAGGCGCGGCCCGGCGAGGTCGATGGGCTGGTGGTGCTGGCGCCCTACCTGGGCACGCACCTCGTTGCCAAGGACATCGCGAACGCGGGCGGGCTGGCCGCCTGGCGCGCCCCACCCGCCCCGCTCGCGCAGGACCTGGACGCCGGCCTGTGGCGCTGGCTGCAGCAGCAGACGGCGGGCCCCTCGGCCCCGCCGCTGTGGCTGGGCTACGGCCTGGACGACCGCTTCTTCTACAACGCCGAGCAGCTGCGCCCCGCCTTGCCGGCCAAGCAGGTGTTCACGGCGCCGGGCGGCCACGACTGGCCGGTGTGGACCGGCCTGTGGCAGCGCATGCTGCCCGCGCTGCCCATTCCCCGCTGTTAGCTGCCCAGCCCCACGAACAGGTTCTGCACATCGTCGTTCGCGTCGATGGCGGCCAGGAAGGCCTCCACCTCTTCCAGCTCCGCGGCCGACAGGCTGTCCGGCGCGATCGGGTTCTTGGCCTTGTAGCCCAGCTTGGCCGACAGCACCGTGAAGCCCTGGGCCGGCAGTGCGCGGCTCACGATGTCCAGGTCGGCCGGGTCGGTCAGGAACAGCGTCGTGCCCTCTTCATGGCCGGGCTCGAAATCCTGCGCGCCGGCCTCGATCGCAGCCAGCTCGGGGTCGGCATCCTTGGCGGCGGGCTCGGCCTCCACCATGCCGAGATGGTCGAAATCCCAGGACACCGAGCCCGATGTGCCCAGGTGCCCCTTGCGGAACAGCACGCGCATCTCGGGCGCCGTGCGGTTCACGTTGTCCGTCAGGCATTCCACCATCACCGGCACGCGGTGCGGCGCAAAGCCTTCGTAGATCACATGCTCGAAGTGCACGGCCTCGCCGGTCAGGCCCGCGCCCTTCTTGATGGCGCGGTCCAGCGTGTCCTTGGGCATGGAGACCTTGCGCGCGGCCTCGACCACCAGCCGCAGCTTGGCGTTGCTCGCGGGATCGGCACCGTTGCGTGCCGCCAGCATGATGTCCTTGGCCAGCTTGCTGAACAAACGGCCCTTGGCGTTGGCCGCCAGCTCCTTGCCCTTGGCTTTCCATTGCGCGCCCATATCGTTTCTCCTTGCGTTTGCAACATGCGCGCAGCGCCGTGCTGGTGCCCGGCCGCGGTCGCGTGAGCCCGCTATTAGACCGTGTTTGGTCCGCCACCCGCCACGGCTGCGTCCGCGCCCTCGGCGCGCGGCGCCTGCGGCGGCAGGCGCAGCTCGAACGCCGCGCCGTGGCCCTCCTGGCTGTGCACGGTCAGCGTGCCGCCCAGCAGGTTGGCCACGGCGTTGTAGCTGATGTGCAGGCCCAGCCCGGTGCCGCCGCGGCCCATGCGCGTGGTCATGAAGGGGTCGAAGATGCGCGGCAGCACGGCCGCCGGGATGCCGCGCCCGTCGTCGGCCACGCGCAGCACGATGCGGCCGTCGGCCGGGTCGCGCCAGCCCGACAGCGTCACCGTGCCGTGGTCGCGGCCGTCAAAGCCATGCAGCACCGCGTTCTGCACCAGGTTGGCGATGGCCTGGCCCAGCGCGCCCGGGTAGCTGTCCAGCCGCAGCCCTGCCTCGGGGACGGCCAGCTCCACGCGGTAGGGCGTGCGGCTGAAGCTCGGCCGCAGGCTGACCACGATCTCGCGCACCACTTCGCCCAGCTCGAAGCTGCGCCGCTGCGCGCTGGTCTGGTCCACCGCCACCTGCTTGAAGCTGTGCACCAGATCGGCCGCCCGGCGCAGGTTGCGACCGGCGATGTCCAGGCCCTGCTCAAGGCTGTCGACCAGGCGCTGCAGCTCTGCGCGCGTGACGCCGGCCCGGGTCGCCGCGCCGAAGTCGCGCATGGCGTCGGCCACCGCGCTGACGGCCATGACGCCGTTGCCCAGGGGCGTGTTCAGCTCGTGCGCCACGCCGGCCACCAGGCTGCCCAACGCGGCCATCTTCTCGGCGCGCACCAGCTCGTTCTGCGCGGCACGCAGCTGCGCCACGGTCTGCGACAGCGCGTCGTTGGAGGCGGCCAGGGCCTGGGTGCGCTGGGCGACACGGGCCTCGAGCTGCTGGTTCAGCTCGCGCAGGTCCTGCTCGATGCGGCGCAGCGGCCCCACGTCGATGGCAGCCCAGATCAGCCAGCGCGCGCTGTGCAGCACGGCCAGGCGGCCGTGCAGTTGCACCAGCACCACCGTGCCGTCGCGGCGACGCAGCCGGGCATCGCCGATGACGCGACCCTGCTCGGCGTTCTGGCGCAGCGCGACCCGGGCTTTGCGGTCCACCCACAGGTCGATGTCCGCCGTGGTGCGGCCCAGCACCTTCCTGCGCCGGTACTGGAACTCGCGGCACCAGGCCTCGTTCACGTCCAGCAGGCGGTAGTCGTCGTCCACGTCGGCCACGACCATGGGCACGGGTGCCGCGTGGAACACGGCCTGCGACTTCTGCTCGCGCGCGAGCAGCTGCCCGGTCATGGCCTCCAGGTCGCCCGACAGCCGGTTGAACTCGGCCACCGCACCGCGCGGCCACGGCAGGCCCGCGCCCTGGCCACTGGTGCTGCGGCCGGCGCGCTCGATGATGCAGTGCAAAGGCCGCGCCAGCCGCTGGGCCCAGACCGGCGCCACGAGCAGGCCGATGCCCATCGCCCCGGCCAGCGCGGCGACCGCAAGCAGCACGAGGTCGCGCACCGCCGGGTTCTCCAGGCCCACGGGCACGCGGCCGATGAAGAACCAGTCCAGCGTCGGCGCATGCGACACCGTCGCGCGGAACCGTGCGTCGCCGAGCCGCAAGCGCTCCACGTCGCCGCCGCCTTGCCGCAGGCTCTGCATCAGCGGCCCGTCCCGCAAATGCAGCCTGCCGATGTCCTTCCCGCCGCGCGTGTCGGCCAGCAGCGCGCCATGGCGGTCCACCACCCAGATGGCGGAGGCATTCGCCCCGGCGGCCAGCTGCACCGCGCTCAGCAGCGCCTGCACCGGCAATTCGGCCACCAGCACATCGCCATGCGCGTCGCGCCGGGCCAGCGCCACCGATGGCTCGCCGTCCAGCACCGACGCGTACATGGCGCTCCAGGCCACGCCGCTGCTGGCCGTCGTCACCGCGCGGAACAGGCGGTTGCCCGACAGGTCGTTGCCCAGCAGGTCCCTGCGCTGCGCCTGCCGCGCGGGCGGCAGGCCCACGGCCGTGATGCGGCCCCGCGACGAGGCGCGGTAGAGCGCCCGCAACACGCTGCCGTCGCCCACGCCGGCGTCCAGCGTCGCCTGGGCCAGGTCGGGCGGGCCGTCGTCGACCAGGTCCTCCAGCAGGGCCAGCCGGCTGCTGTAGCGCAGCACCTGCAGCTCCACGCGCGTGCGCATCTCGCCGACCTCGTGCAGCAGCGCCTGCCGGCTCTCCTCCTCGATGCGCGGCACGCGGTAGGCCAGCAGGCCGGCCAGCACCAGGGCGAAGCTCAGCAGCAGGGCCACGACCAGCAGGGCCGACAGATGGGTGCGCAGGCGCCAGACGGTGTGGCCGGGGCGGTTCATGTCGGTGGCTCGGCGTGCGGCGCCTCGGTCGGCAGCCGCAGCTCGAAGCAGCTGCCCTGGCCCTCGGTGCTGTCGGCCGTGAGGCTGCCGCCCAGCAGCGTCGCCACGGCGTTGGCGCTGGCGTACAGGCCCAGGCCGGTGCCGTTGCGGCCGGGCGCGCCGCCGATGAAGGGCTCGAAGATGCGGGCCAGCCGGCCAGCCGCGATGCCGCGGCCATCGTCGGCCACGCGCAGCCAGACCTGGCCCGGCGCACCTGGCCCGCCCGTGATCCGCACGCAGCCGTGGTCGCGCCCGTCGAAGCCGTGCTGCACCGCGTTGTGCACCAGCTGGCCCAGCGCCTGGCCCAGCGCGCCGGGGTAGCTGTCCAGCTGCAGCCCGGTCGCCGGCACGTCCACCTCGATGGTGTAGGGCGTGCCGGCCAGGCCCGGGCGCAGGCTGGCCGCCATGTCGCGCACCAGGTCGTGCAGCTCGAAGCGGCGCCGCTGCGCGCTGGTCTGGTCCACCGCCACCTGCTTGAAGTTCTGCACCAGGTCGGCCGCGCGGCGCAGGCTGCGCACGGCGATCTCCGTGCCCTGCTCCAGGCCCGCCAGCAGGTCCTGCAGGTCGGCGCGGCGCAGCCCGGCCGCGGTGGCCTGCGCGAAGCGCTCCAGCACGCCGGCCAGGCTGCCGACCGCCAGCAGGCCGTTGCCCAGCGGCGTGTGCAGCTCGTGCGCGATGCCGGCCACCAGTGCGCCCAGGCCGGCCATCTTCTCGGCCCGCACGAGCTCGTCCTGCGCGCGGTGCAGCTGCTCCGCGGTGCGCGCCAGCGCCGCGTTGGAGGCCGCCAGCGCCTCGGTGCGCTGGGCCACGCGCTGCTCGAGCTGCTGGTTCAGGTCGCGCACGGTCTGCTCGGCCTGGCGCAGCGGGCCGATGTCCATCGAGGCCCAGATCACCTCGCGTTCGGCGCCCGGCACCGGATGCGGGCCGAACATGACGACCTGCAGCTCCTGGCCGTCGCGGCGCCGCAGGCGCAGCCGGGTGCGCGTGGGGCCGGCCGCGATGACGCGGTCCATTGCCTCGGGCGTGGGCGGCTGGGCGAACATGCCCAACTGCACAGGGCTGCGGCCGATCGCCTGCTCGGCCGTGAAGCCGTATTCGCGGCACCAGGCCTCGTTCACGTCCAGCAGGCGCATGCCCTGCCGCGTGTAGCTCAGGCCCATCGCCAGCGGCGCTGCGTGGAAGATGCTTTTCCACTGCAGTTCGCGCGCGTGCAGGGCCAGCGCCATGGTCTCCAGCGCATGGGCCAGCTGGTTGAACTCGACCACGCTGCTGCGCCGGGCTGCCGGCAGCGGCAGGTCGCCGGCCATGGCGCGGCGCGCCCGGGCCACGGTGTCATGCAGCGGCCGGGCCATGCGCCACGCCCACCAGGAGGCCAGGGCCAGGCCGGCCAGCAGGCTGGCCAGCAGCGCCAGGCCGTTGTAGACCACCAGCCGGCGCACCTGCAGGTTGTCCAGCCCGGCCGGCACGCGGCCGACGATGGTCCAGCCCAGCGTGGCGGACTCGGCCATCGCCGCCTGCCAGCGCTGGCCGTCCATGCGCAGCGAGGGCGCGGCGCCCCTCTGCGCCGCACGGGCCGCTGCGCGCCAGGCGGACAGGTCCCGCGGCGGCGGGGCGGCGCCGGGGCGCGTGTCGACCAGCAGCTCGCCGGCCGGGTCGACGACCCAGGCCGGCGAGGCGTCTGTGCCCCCCGCCAGCGCTGCGCCCCGCACCAGCGCACCGGCCTGCATCTCGGCCACCAGCACCCCGCCCTGCGCGTCGCGCAAGGCCAGGGCCACGCGCGGCTCGCCGGTGATGGGCGACGGGTGGCGCCCGTCCCAGGCCAGGCCGGCGCCGGCAGCCAGCGCCTGCAGCAGGGGGCTACGCGCCAGGTCGCGGCCGCGCCAGGCGTCGCGCCCGGCGCGCAAGGCCGGCGGCAGGCCCAGCGCCTGCACGCGATCGTCCGGCCCGAGGTGGTACAGCGCCAGCAGCAGCGCGTCGTCGTCGACGCGCGCATCGAGCCAGCCGTCCGCCGCCTCGGCCGGCACGCGCGCCAGCAGCCGCGCCAGTTGCCCGACCCGGCCCTGCACGGCCTGCTGCTGCAGCGCCAGGCGCTCGCCCATGGCGTCGACCTCGCGCTGCAGCGCCGCGCGGTCCTGCTGCTCGATCAGCGGGATCCGGTGCAACACCAGCGCGCCGCAGGCCAGCGCGAAGCTCGACAGCATGGCCACCAGCAGCAGCCCGCGCACATGGTTCGCCAGGCCCCAGATATGCACGTTCAAGGGGCGGCCGGCCTGCCCTGCGGTGCGAGCGCCTTTGGACAACCGGGCCGTACTCATTCACCACGCTCCAGCGGCCCCAGGCCGGACTGCGGCGCCTCGCTCGGCAGGCGCAGCATGAAGCAGCTGCTCTCGCCGGGCACGCTGTGCACGGTCAGGGTGCCGCCCAGCACGTTGACCACGGCGTTGTAGCTGATGTGCAGGCCCAGGCCGGTGCCGCCACGGCCCATCTTGGTCGTCATGAAGGGCTCGAAGATGCGGCCGATGTGCTCGGGCGCGATGCCACGGCCGTCGTCGGCCACGCGCAGCCAGACCTGGCCGTCCGCGCCCGCGCCGGCCGACACGCGCACCGTGCCGTGGTCGCGCCCGTCGAAGCCGTGCAGCACGGCGTTCTGGATCAGGTTGGCAATGGTCTGGCCCAGCGCGCCGGGGTAGCTGTCCAGCAGCAGGCCGGTCTCGGGCACGTCGGTCTCGATGCGGTAGGGCGTGCGGCTGAAGCTCGGGCGCAGGCTCACGACCATCTCGTGCACCACCTCGGCCAGCTCGAACCGGCGGCGCCGGGAGGTGGTCTGGTCCGCCGCCACCTGCTTGAAGCTGTGCACCAGGTCGGCGGCGCGGCGCAGGTTGCGCTGCGCGATGTCGATGCCCTGCTGCATGCTGTCGATGAGCTGGCGCAGGTCGGCCCGGCGCACGCCGCCCTGCACCGCGCCGCGAAAGCGCTGCGCCGCGTCGGCCATGGCGCTGACGGCCATCACGCCGTTGCCCAGCGGCGTGTTGAGCTCGTGCGCCACGCCGGCAACCAGCGCGCCCAGCGCCGCCAGCTTTTCCGACTGCACCAGCTCGTTCTGCGCCAGGCGCAGCTGCTCCACCTTGCCCGCCAGGTGCGCGTTGGCCTCGGTCAGGGCCTGCGTGCGCCGCGCCACGCGCTGCTCCAGCTGCTGGTTGAGCTCGCGCAGCTCGCGCTCGATCGCGCGCAGCGGCGTCACGTCCACGCTGGCCAGGATCCACCAGTGCGCACCGGGCAGGCGCACGCGCCGGGCCGAGCAGCGCAACTGCATGGCCTGGCCATCGCTGCGCCGCATCTCGAATTCGAAGGCGGCGCCGTCCTCGCGCAGTTCGGCCAGCATGCACTCGTGCTGCTGCGACGTGAACAGGCCCATCTCCACACCCGTGCGCTGCAGCACGTCCTCGCGCCGGTAGCCCAAGGCGCTGCACCAGGCATCGTTGACATGCACGGCCCGCCCTTCGCGGTCTGCGTCGGTCACGACCATGGGCACCGGCAGCGCGTTGAAGATCGCGTGGAACTTCTGCTCGCGCTCCTGCAGCGCCGCGGCCATGCCCTCCAGGTCGCGCGACACGGCGTTGAACTCGCGCACGCTGCCGCGCGGCCAGCGCCGCCCGCCCGCCGCGCCGGCCGTGGTGCGTGCCGCACGCGCCAGGATGTCGTGCAGCGGCCGGCCCATGCCGCGCGCCCAGAGCCACGCGATGCCGATGCCCATGAGCAGGCAGGCTGCCAGCACCGAGGCGGCATGGGGCAGCAGCTCGCGCACCGCGGGGTGGCGCAGGCCGGCCGGCGTGCGCCCGATGACGAACCAGCCTAGCGGCGCGGCGGGCACCGCGGCGGCCCAGTAGCGACGCCCGTCGACCACGATCTCGCCGGGGGCCACGCCGCCGTCGCGCACGGGATGCAACAGCGGTGCGTCGGCCGCCAGCACCTGGCCGACCCAGCGGCCCTGCGCGGCATCGGCCAGCACGGTGCCGGCCGCGTCCACGACCCAGACCTCGGCGGCGGGGTCGCCGGGCACGGAATGCAGCAGCGCCTGGGCAAAGCCCTCGGGCAGCTCGCCGATCAGCACCTGGCCGTCTGCCCGCCGATGCGCCAGGCCCAAGGTGGCGGCGCCGGACTGCAGCGCCGGGTGGTCGGCGCTCCAGGCCAGCGGGCCGCCAGCCTGCACGGCGCGCACCAGCGCGCTGCCCGACAGGTCGCGCCCGGCCAGCCCCTGGTCCGGCTGCGGCAGGCCGAGTGCGCGCACCTGGCCGGCTGGCGACAGCAGGTACAGCGCCTGGAAGGCCCGGCCCGCATCGGCCACCGCATCGACCTGGTCCTGCAGCAGCGCGCCGTCGCGCGCCGCGTCATCGCCTGGCAGCGCGTCGGCCAGCAGGGCCAGCTGCGATTGGCGCGCGCCCAGCAGCAGCTCCAGCCGCGCGGCCACGTCATGCGTGTGCAGGCGCACCTGGCGCTGGCTGTCGCGTTCGAGCTGGGGCAGCCGCCACAGCAGGCCCGTGACGACGATGACGGCGACGTTCAGCCCCATGGTGGCCAGCAGCAGGGCCGCCAGGTGGCTGCGCAGGCGCCAGGCCCCCGGCGTCATGCGGCGCCGGGCGCCACGGCGGGCGCGGTCAGGGGTGCGAGCCGGGGCAGCCGCATCTCGAACGTGGCGCCCTGGCCCTCGGTGCTGTGCACCGTCAGCGTGCCGCCCAGCAGGTCGACCACGGCGTTGTAGCTGATGTGCAGGCCCAGGCCGGTGCCGCCGCGGCCCATCCTGGTCGTCATGAAGGGCTCGAAGATGCGCCCGATGTGCTCTGCCGCGATGCCGCGCCCGTCGTCGGCCACGCGCAGCCAGACCCAGCCCTCTTGCGCCGGCCCGGCCGTGATGCGCACCGTGCCATGCGCGCGCCCGTCGAAGCCGTGCAGCACGGCGTTCTGGATCAGGTTGCCGACGGCCTGGCCCAGCGCGCCGGGGTAGCTGTCCATCTGCAGGCCGGTGGCCGGCACGTCCACGTCGATGCGCCAGGGCTTGCGCGCAAAGCTGGGCTGCAGGCTCACCACCATCTCGTGCACCACCTCGCCCAGCGCGAAGCGGCGCCGCTGCGCGCTGGTCTGGTCCACCGCCACCTGCTTGAAGCTGTGCACCAGGTCGGCCGCGCGGTGCAGGTTGCGCCCGGCGATGTCCACGCCCTGCTGCACGCCGTCCACCAGCGCGCGCAGGTCGGTGCGCTTGAGTCCGGCCTGCATCGCCGACTGGAACCGGCGCGTGGCATCGGCCATGGCGCTGACGGCCATCACGCCATTGCCCAGCGGCGTGTTGAGCTCGTGCGCCACGCCGGCCACGAGCTGGCCCAGCGCGGCCATCTTCTCCGAGCGCACGAGTTCGTCCTGCGCCGCGCGCAGCTGCGCCACGGTGGCCGACAGGGCGTCGTGGGCCGCGGCCAGCGCGTCCGTGCGCTGGCGCACGCGGGCTTCGAGCTGCTGGTTCAGCTCGCGCTGGGCCTGCTCGACGCGGCGCAGCGGGCCGATGTCGACGTTGGCCCAGATCAGCCAGTCCTCCCCGCCCACGGCCACACGGCGGCCGAAGGTCTGCGTCTGCAGCAGCGCGCCGTCGCCGCGCCGCATCGCGAACTCGATCTTCATGTCGCCGTGCTGGGCCTGGCGGCGCAACGCATCGCGCTGTGCTTCGCTGAACAGGCCCAGTTCCAGGCCGGTGCGGCCCAGCGCGTCCTCGCGCCGGTGCATCAGCGTGCTGCACCAGGCGTCGTTGGCATAGAGCAGCCGCGACGCGTTGCGCAGGTCGCTGACCGCCATCGGCACCGGCGAGGCATTGAAGATGTCCGAGAACCTCTGCTCGCGCTCGTGCAGGGCCTGGGCCATCTCGGTCAGCTTGTCCGACAGGTGGTTGAACTCCGCCACGCGCCCGCGCGGCCAGGCCTGCACCGATGCCGCACCGCCCATGGTCTGCGCGGCCCGGGCGACGATGCCCTGCAGCGGCCGCGCCATGGTGCGCGCCCAGGCCGGCGCGATCAGCAGGCCGATGGCCAGGCAGCCGGCGATCGAGGCCAGCACGGCCAGCACCATGCCGCGCACCTCGGGGTTGGCCAGGCCCAGCGGCACATGGCCGACGAAGTACCAGTCCAGCGCCGCGGAATGCACCGAGGCCACACGGAAGTCCGCGCCCTGGAAGTGCTGGCGCCCGTCGATCTCGCGCCCGCGCAGCAGCGCCTGCATCAGCGGCCAGCTGCGGATGTTGAACTTGCCCACGTCGCGCCCGTCGTCCGTGTCGGCAATGATCTCGCCGTTGCGGTCGACGACCCAGACCGACGCGGCGCCGGCGCCCGCCGCCACCTCGACCGTCTGCAGCAGCAGGTCGAGCGGCACCTCGGCGATCAGCACGCCGCCGCGTCGGTCGCGCCGCGCGACGCCGGCCAGGACGTCGCCGGCCAGCACCGACTGGTAGCGGCCGCTCCAGGCCGCGCCGGCGCCGGCGGACGCCGCACGGAACAGCCCGTTGGCCGACAGGTCGCTGCCCAGCAGGCTGGCGCGCCGGGCCGGCCCGCCGTCGGGCAGGCCCGCCGCCACGATGCGGCCCTGCGGCGAGACCCAGTACACGGCCCGCATCGGGTCGCCATGGCGCACGGCCTTGTCCAGCACCGCATCGGCGCGCGACGCGGGCGTGGTGTCGAGCAGCGCCGCCAGCAGCGCCAGCCGCTCCTGCTGCGCGCTCAGCAGCAGCTCCACGCGCGCGCCGGTCTCGGCCACCTCGCGCTGCAGGCTGGCCTGGGCCTCGCGCTCGATCCGCGGGATGCGGTAGGCCAGCACGGTGCTGCCGACCACGCACAGCATCAGCAGCATGCTGACCAGCAGCAGCGCCGACAGATGGCTGCGCAAGGACCACACACCCCACCCACCGGCCGCACGCATCACAGCGGCTCGAAACGCCCATTGCGCACGGTGCTGAAGTGCGCTGCCCGAGAGCTGTCGCCGAAGCGGTCGAAACGGATCGGCTGCTGCAGGCCCGGGTAGGGCTGCAGGCGCAGCACCGCGTCGCGCAGCGGCTCGTCGCGCCCGGCCTGGGCCAGGGCCTGCGCCAGCACCGTCACCGCGTCGTACGAGGCCACGGCGCTGTAGCTGGGCTCGCGGCCGAAGCGCGCCTCGTAGGCCTGGTGGAAGGCCAGGTAGGCCGGTGCCGTGCTGGCCCGGTCGTGCGACTGGACCACCACGATGCCCTCGATGGCCTCGCCGCCCAGTTCCAGCAGGGCGTCGCTGGCGGTCAGCGTGGCCATGGGCAGCACGGCCCGGTGCTTGAAGGCCTGCTGTGCGATCAGCGCGGCGTCCACGCTGGCGCAGATGGCGACCAGTCCATCGGGCCGACCGGCCAGCATGGCACGCATCACCTCGTCGTAGGAGACGGCACCGCCCTGCCCGAACTCGGCGTCGGCCGCGACCACGCCGCCCAGGGCCGTGAATGCGGCGTGGAAGTCGTCACGCCAGGCCACGTGGTAGGCGCGGTTGCGCAGGTCGGTCGCCAGGCTCAGCCGGCGCTGGCCGCGCTGGTGCAACAGCTGCGCCAGGTCGCGCGCGTTCTCGCGCGTGGAGCGGTTCAACCGGACGAGGTGGTCGTCCTTGCCCGCCAGCGACACCGCCGTGACCACGGGGCTCAGCAGCAGCAGCCGGGCGGCGTCGGCCTGCGGCAGCAGCTGCACCGCGACATCGCTGGAGAACGGGCCGATCACGGCCTGCACGCCCGCGCCCTGCAGCGCCTGCAGGGCCTGCAGGGCCTGCGCCAGCTGCGCGCCGTGGTCCTGCACCACCAGTTCGAGCTGGCGCCCGGCCACGCCGCCGGCCAGGTTGCGCTGCTCCACGGCCAGCATCACGCCGTTGCGTCCGTCCTCGCCGAAGCGCGCCGTGCGGCCCGTCAGCTCGGCGAGAAAGCCGATGCGGATCGGCGCCGTGCGGCCGCAGCCCGCCAGGCCCAGCCCGGCCACCACGAGCGCCGCGCAGGCGCGCCGGCGTGTGCAGTGCCCCCGCATCACACGGCCCCGTTCGTGGCCAGCCAGGCGCCGAACTCATCGAACGGCATGGGCCTGCCGTACAGATAGCCCTGCACCTCGTTGCAGCCCAGCTGGCGCAGCGCGGCGGCCTGGGCCTCGGTCTCCACGCCCTCGGCCAGCACCTGCATGCCCANCATGGGCCTGCCGTACAGATAGCCCTGCACCTCGTTGCAGCCCAGCTGGCGCAGCGCGGCGGCCTGGGCCTCGGTCTCCACGCCCTCGGCCAGCACCTGCATGCCCARCCGRTGGCCCAGCGGCACGATCATCTCGGCGATGCGCGCSSCGGCGTCGCCCGAGTCCAGYGCCGACACGAAGGCGCGGTCGATCTTGAGCCGGTCGGCCGGCAGCCGGTCCAGGTAGGACAGCGAGGAAAAGCCCGTGCCGAAGTCGTCGATCGCCACSGCGATGCCGCGTGCCTTGATCTGCCGCAGCAGCGCGCCCACACGCTCCAGGCCCATCACGGCCACGGACTCGGTGATCTCCAGCTCCAGGCAATCCGGTGGCAGCCGGGCATCGGCCAGCGCCTGGTCGACCTCGGCCAGGAACTGCGGCTGCGCGAACTGCAGCGGCGAGACGTTGACCGCCANCCAGGCAATCCGGTGGCAGCCGGGCATCGGCCAGCGCCTGGTCGACCTCGGCCAGGAACTGCGGCTGCGCGAACTGCAGCGGCGAGACGTTGACCGCCATGCGCAGCGGCGTGCCCGCGTCGCGCAGGCGCGCCGCCGCGCGCAGCGCCGTGCGCAGCACCCACTGGCCGATGGGCACGATCAGGCCGGACTGCTCGGCCACGGGAATGAACTGGGCCGGCGAGACGAACCGGCCCTCGTCGGTGCGCCAACGCAGCAGCGCCTCGGCACCGACCGCACGGCCCGTGCCCAGCGCCAGCTGCGGCTGGTAGACCACGAACAGCCTGTCGCGGTTGAAGGCTTGCTGCAGGCCGTGCAGCAGCCGCGTGCGCTCGCGCGTGGCCGAGCCGACCTCGGCCGTGTAGTACTGCGCCCCGCCCTGGCCACCGGCCTTGGCCTGCTTGAGCGCGATCGAGGCGTTCTTGTAGAGCTCCTGCCCGCCTGCGGTGTCCTGCTCCCAGCGCACGAAGCCCATGGAGAACGACACCGGCCGCGCCACGCCCGTGATTTCGAAGGGCTGCTGCAGCAGGGCGGCCAGCCGCGCCGGCTGCACGGCCGCGGCGCTGCCCCAGACGCCGAAGGTGTCGCCCGCCACGCGTGCCAGGAAGCAGGCGGCCGGCAGGCCGTCGGTCAGGCGCCGCGCGATGGCCTCCAGCAGCTGGTCGCCGTAGACATGGCCGAACATGTCGTTGGTCTCGGCGAACTGGTCGATGTCCAGCAGCGCCAGCACATGGTCGGCCGCATGGCCGTCGCTGCCGGCCTCGCTCACGTGCCGGATCATCGCCGTGCGGTTGGGCAGGCCCAGCAGCCGGTCGACGAAGGCGTGCTGGCGCAGCCGCGCGAGCAGGTCCAGGTTGGACGCGCTCAAGGCGATGTTCGTGCAGAAGACCTCGAGCAGGCGTGCGTCCACCTCGCGCAGCGGTGCATCCGCGCGCACGAAGGCAGCAAAGTCGTGGCCCTCGTGGCCGGCAAAGAACAGCGTGAGCTGGCCCGGCTCCAGCAGGTGGCGCTGCTCGGCCAGGGCACGGCGCAGCTGGGCGGTGACCTGCGGGTCGGGCAGCGCGTCGATGCTGCGGTCCACCAGGCCCGTGAACGCACCGGCGGCGCCGATGACCACGCCATCGGCCGTCCCGGTTCCGGCCGCCTGGCGCTGCGCGGCGCAGACCAGGCCCTCGGGCGGCACGCCGATCAGGCTGGCGACCTGAATGACCACGCCGTCGGCGAAGCCGCGCAGGCCCTGCGCGGCCAGCAGCTGGTTGCTGGCCTCGATGATCTTCTCCAGCCCGCGCCGGCTGTCCTCGAGCCGGCGCAGCTGCTCGTACGAGCGCACCGCCGAGGTCAGCGCCGTGTAGAGCTTCACGCGCGTGAGATCGCTCTTGGTCTTGTAGTCGTTGATGTCGTAGCGCTGGATGGTCTCGATCTCGGGTGCGTGGCCGGGCTGCCCGGTGCGCAGCACGATGCGCACATGCGCCATGCCCAGCTCGCCGCGGATGCGCTCCACGGTGTGCAGGCCGGCCTCGTCGGTCTCCATCACCACGTCCAGCAGGATCACGGCGATGTCGGGCTCGCGCGCCAGCACGGCCAGGGCCTGTGCACCCGAGTGCGCGTGCAACAGCTCCAGCGGCCGGCCGTCGATCTCCAGGCCGCGCACGCCGAAGCGCGTGCTCTCGTGCACATCCTCGTCGTCGTCCACCACGAGGATGCGCCAGGGCGCGCGCGCAGGTCGCGTGGTCGCGGGGGTGGCGTCGTCGTCATCGACGAATTCCAGCAGGTCTTGGTCGTTCATAGGTGGCCCGTGCGAGGCAGGGGTTGGCGTGGTGGGACGTGATGCTGGCGCGCCCGTGGCACCAGCAGCGATCGCGGTCGACAGATGGAAGGTTCGCCAGGGGCTGGCGACATCGGCCGGCCCATGGATGCGCGCTCATGCAGGCGCGCCTTCACGCTGCCCGTGCCGGCCAAGGCCAGCGCCACGCGGCGCTGCGCACGCCGGCACGGTCGGTGGCAGGGCGCGCGGGCCATCGTCATGGCGCGCGCGCGTGAACGCTTGGTTCGAACGCGCCGAAGCCCGTGCTGCGCGGCGTGCGCGGGGCCTTGGCCGGCATGCGCAGCGCAAAGCAGGTGCCCTCGCCCGGCGCGCTCTGCACCGTCAGCGTGCCGCCCAGCAGCTGGGCCACGGCGTTGTGGCTGATGTGCAGGCCCAGGCCCGTGCCGCCGCGGCCCATGCGCGTGGTGACGAAGGGGTCGAAGATGCGGTCCAGCAGGTCGGGCGCGATGCCCCGGCCATCGTCGCAGACCCGCAGCACGATAGCGCCGTCCGCGGCAAGGCGTGCATCGATGCGCACGGTGCCGTGGTCGCAGCCTTCGAACGCATGCAGCATGGCGTTGTGCACCAGGTGCGCCAGCGCCTGGCCCAGCGCGCCGGGGTAGCTGTCCATCGCCAGGCCGCTGGCCGGCACCTGCACCTCGATGCGGTACGGGGTGCGCGCGTAGCTGGGCCGCAGGCTGGCCACCAGCTCGTGCACCACCTCGTGCAACGCGAAGGGCCGGCGCTTGGCGCTGGTCTGGTCCACGGCCACCTGCTTGAAGCTCTGCACCAGCTCGGCCGCGCGCCGCAGGTTGCGCAGCGCGATGTCCGTGCCTTCGCGCAGGCCAGCGAGGTAGGTCTGCAAGTCCGCGCGCCGCAGCCCGCCGGCCATGGCGGCCTCCAGCCGCTGCTGCACGCTGGCCAGCGCGCTGATGGCCATCAGGCTGTTGCCCAGTGGCGTGTTGAGCTCATGGGCCACGCCGGCGACCAGGCCACCCAGCGCGGCCATGGTGCCCGAGCGCACCAGTTCGTCCTGCGCGGCGCGCAGCTGCTCCACGTTGCGCGCGAGCACGGCGTTGATTTCGGCCAGGGCCTCGGTGCGCTGCACGACACGCGTCTCCAGCGCCTGGTTCAGCTCGCGCAAGGCGGTCTGGCGCGCGCGCAGCGGGCCGATGTCCACCGTGGCCCACACCAGCAGCTCCTGGCTGGGCAGGCGCACGCGCTGGCCGAACACCTGCATCTGCAGCGCCGTGCCGTCGCCGCACCGGATGCGCGCCTCGCCCTGCAGCTTGTCGCCCTGGCGCTCGGCCATGAAGCGGTCGCGCTCGGCCAGGGACCACAGGCCGATCTCGATGCCGGTGCGGCCCAGCGCGTCCTCGCGCTGGCGCTTGAGGTCGCGGCACCAGGCCTCGTTGACGTCCAGCAGCCGCAGGGCATTGCCCACGTCGGCCACGCTCATCGGGATCGGCGCGGCATTGAAGATGGCGAGGAAACGTTGCTCGCGCTTGCGCATCGCGCCGGCCATGGTGTCCAGCTCGCGCGCCAGGGCGTTGAGTTCGGCCACCGAGCCCGGCGCCAGCGGCACACCCGGCAGGCGCGACTGGGCGGTGGCGCGCGCCCGCGCGACGATGGCCTGCAGCGGGCGCGCGAGCCGCCGGGCCCAGAACATGGCCACGAAGACGCCCGTCAGCAGGCAGGCGCCCAGCGACAGCGCCACCGAGGACAGCAGGTTGCGCACCTGCGGGTGGTCCAGCCCGGTCGGCCGGCGCGTCACCAAATACCAGTCCAGCGCTCTCGAATAAGTGGCGGCGGCCAGCACGGCCTGCCCGTCCAGCGTGATCTCCTGCAGCGCCACCTTTTGCTGCAGCGCGGCCTGCAGCAGGGGCCAGCCGCGCAGGTTCACGTGGCCGCGCACGGCGGCGCTGTCCGAGTCCACGATCACCTCGCCGCTGCGGTCGACGATCCAGAACGCCGCCACGTCGCTGCCGGCCGCGGCCAGCACGAGCTTCAGGTAGGCGTCGTACTCCATCTCGGCAAGCAGCACGCGGCCCAGCGGGTCGCGCAGGCCCATGCCGACCGTGCGCAGCGCGGTCAGCGGTGACAGGTAGCGGCCGTCCCAGACGGCGCCGACCCGGCTCGACAGGGCGCGCACCAGCGGGTTGTGCAACAGGTCCATGCCGAGCAGGTCGCCCTGCCGGGCGGCATGGGCCGGCGCCACGCCCGCGGCCGTGACCACGCCGTCCGCCGAGACGCTGTACAGCGCGCCCAGCACCAGGCTGTTGCGCACCTCCTGCGCCAGCACGCGGCTGGCCTGGTCGCGCGGCGCATCGTCCAGTGCCATCTGCGCCAGGCTGATGCGCGATTCGGCCGTGCCGAGCAGGGATTCCAGGCGCCGGCTCACGTCCTCGGCCTCGCGCTGCAGCGCCTCGCGGTCCTCCTGCTCGATGGCGGGCACGCGCCAGGCCACGAGCGTGCCGGCCACCACCGTGAAGGTCAGCAGCATGGCGACGCCCAGCAGGGCGAGCAGGTGGCTGGCCAGCGGCCAGGTGGTGCGGGGCCAGCGCATCACAGGGGCGCGAAACGGCCGTTGCGCACGATGCTGGCCACCACGGCGCGCCGGGTGTCGCCGAACCGGTCGATGGTCAGGAGCTGCTGCACGCCCTGGTAGGGGCCGTGGCGCAGCACGGCGTCGCGCACGGACTCGCCCGGCGCGGCGCGCTGCAGAGCGGCGGCCAGCACCATGACCGCGTCGAAGGACGAGGCGGCGGCGAAGCTGGGCGCCAGGCCGAAGCGCGCCAGGTAGTCGGCGTGCAGCGCGCGGTAGCGCGGCGAACGGTCGGCCTCGTCGAAGGCCTGCACCAGCACCAGCCCCTCGACCGACCGGCCGCCCAGCTCGATCAGGTCGGGGTTGGCCGCCCAGCTGGTCGAGGCCAGCGGCAGGCCGCGCGCCCGCTGGGCGACCTGCTGCGCCAGCCGGGCCGTGTCGGCGCTGCTGGCCAGCAGCAGCAGGCCATCGACCGGCACGGCCAGGGCGCGCTGCGCCAGGTCGCCGAACACCGGCGGGCCGTCGGCGCCGAAGTCCACCTGCTGCGCCACCGTGCCGCCGCCCGCGGCGAAGACCTGGGCAAAAGCCTCGCTCCAGGGCCGCGTGGCTTCGGCGTTGCGCATGTCGCGCAGCACGGTCAGGCTGCGCCAGCGGCGCGCGAGCAGCAGCTGCGCCAGCGCCTGGGCGCTTTCGCGCGTGGAGCTGTTGAGGCACACCAGGTAATCGGCGCGGCGCATGAGGCTGTCGGCCGACAGCGTGGGGCTGAGCAGCAGCACGCGGGCGGCATTGAACAGCGGCAGCAGGCGCAGGGCCACGGCACTGGTGTAGGGGCCGACCACCGCATCCACCTGTGCATCGATCAGGCGCCGCGCGGCCGCAGCCTCGTGCAAGGGGCCGCCGTGGTCCTGCACCACGAGCTGCAGCGCGCGGCCGCGCACGCCACCGGCCGCATTGGCCTGCTCGATCGCGAGCAAGGCGCCGTCGCGCGCTTCGCGGCTGAAGTGCGCATCGCGGTCCGACAGCCCGCCGAGAAAGCCGATGCGCAGCGCCGCGCGTGGCGCACCGCAGCCCGCCACGGCAAGCCCCAGCGCGCCTTGCAGCACGGTGCGGCGGCGGGGCGCAGCCGCGGTCACACCCTCTCCCATGGCGCGCCGGCCACGCCGCCGCCGTCGCCCTCGGCGCGCGGCGCCACATCGGGCAGCACCAGCGTGAACGCCGTGCCCTGCCCTGGCGCGCTCTGCACCAGCAGCTGCCCGCCCAGCAGGCTCTGCACGGCGTTGCGGCTGATGTGCAGGCCCAGGCCGCTGCCGCCGCGGCCCTGCCGCGTGGTCATGAAGGGCTCGAAGACGCGGTCGATGTTCTCGGGCGCGATGCCTGCCCCGTCGTCCTGCACGCGCAGGCGGATGCGGCCGTCGGCATCGCGCAGGCCGGTGAGCGTGACCGTGCCGTGGGAGCGGCCGTCGAAGCCGTGCAGCACGGCGTTCTGGATCAGGTTGCCGATGGTCTGGCCCAGCGCGCCGGGGTAGCTGTCCAGCCGCAGGCCGGTGGCCGGCACGTCGACCACGATGCGGTAAGCCGTGCGGTGCAGGCTGGGCCGCAGACTCACCACCATCTCGTGCACGACTTCGGCCAGCTCGAAGCTGCGCCGCTGCGCGCTGGTCTGGTCCACCGCGACCTGCTTGAAGCTCTGCACCAGGTCGGCCGTGCGGCGCAGGTTGCGCTGCGCGATGTCCACGCCCTGGGCCACGCCTTCGAGCAGCTGGTGCAGGTCGGCACGGCGCAGCCCGCCGGCCATGCCGGCCTCGAAGCGCGCGGCGGCGTCGGCCATGGCGCTCACGGCCATCACGCCATTGCCCAGTGGCGTGTTCAGCTCGTGCGCGACGCCGGCCACCAGCGCGCCGAGTGCGGCCAGCTTGTCGGAGCGCACGAGCTCGTCCTGCGCGACCTGCAGCTGCGCCACCGTCTGCGTGAGCTGCGCGTTCGATGCGGACAAGGCCTGCGTGCGGCGCTCCACGCGGGCTTCGAGCTGTTCGTTCAGGGCGCACAGCTCGGCTTCGAGCGCATGCATGGGGCCGGTGTCGATCACGGCCCAGACCATCCAGTCCGCGTCTTCCAGGCGCGCGCGGCGGCCGAACACATGGGCCCTGAGCACCTGCCCATCGGCGCGCCGCAGGTCGATGGCGCCCGCGAGGCTGTCGCTCTGGCGAAAGTCCGGCAGCGTGGCAAAGCCCTCGGCACTGAAGAGGCCGAGCTCCAGGCCGTTGCGACCGATCGCATCCTCGCGCCGGATGCGGACCGCGGCGCAGTAGGCGTCGTTGGCATCGACGATGCGCAGCGCGTTGGCGACATCGGTCACCACCATGGGCACCGGCGTGGCGTTGAAGATGGCCAGGAACTTCTGCTCGCGCTCCTGCAGCGTGGCGGCCACCTGTTCCAGGTCGGCCGACAGCGTGTTGAACTCGTCGACGCTGCCGCGCGGCCAGGAGCGGCCCTGCGCCTGGCCCGAGGTCGTGAGCGCCGCGCGGGCCACGATGTCCCGCAGGTCCTGGCCCATGCGCCGTGCCCAGAAGGGCGCCATCAGCAGCCCGATGGACAGGCAGCCGACGAAGGCGGCCACGACATTGAACACGAGCTCGCGGATCAGCGGGTGCCCCCAGCCGGAGGGCACGTTGCCGACCACCAGCCAGCCCAGGCTGGGCGCGCGCGTGGCCACCAGCTGCAGCTCGCGGCCCAGCAGGCTGGCCTCGGTCTGCACCGTGGCGCCGTCGCGCACGCCCTGCAGCACAGGCCAGTTGTACAGGTTGATCTTGCCGACATGGCGGCTGTCGTCGGTGTCGGCCATCACCTCGCCGGCCTGGTCGACGACCCAGATCGAGGCCGCATGCCGGCCGGCGGCCGACTGCAGCGTGCGCAGCAACTCGGCCTGCGCGATCTCGCCGACCAGCACCTGGTTGCTGGCCAGGCGCAGCGCGACGCCCACGGTGTTCAGGCCCGACAGGGCGGAGCGGTAGGTGCCGCTCCACACCACGCTGTGGCGCTGCTGGGCGGCGCGGAACAGCGCGTTGGCGGAGAGGTCGGCCTGCACGAGGTCGGTGTCGCGCAGCTGCAGCACGTCGGCCAGCGCAGCGGCCTGCACGCGCCCGTCCGACGCCAGCAGGTACAGGGCCTGGAACTCGCGCTCCGCGCCCACGCTCTCCACCAGCAGCGCGTCGGCAGCCGCCGCCGAGCGCCCGCGCACGCGGCCGGCCAACAGCTCCAGCCGGGCCTGGCGCGCACGCAGCAGCAGCCACAGACGGCTGGAGACTTCCTCGGTTTCGCGCCGCAGCTGGCGCACGCTGTCACGCTCGGTCTGCGGCACTTTCCAGAGCAGCGCAGCCAGGGCGACGACCGTGACGGTCACGCCGATGGTCACGAGCAACAACGCCGAGAGGTGGCTGCGCAGGCTCCAGACGCGCGGCGTCGACGCAGGCGCAGCCCGCATCAGCAGGCAGGCCCCTGTGCGCCGAGCCAGGCCGTGAAGGCGTCCAGCGCCATGGGCCTGCCGTACAGATAGCCCTGCACCTCGTTGCAGCCCAGCTGGCGCAGCGCGGCGGCCTGGGCCTCGGTCTCCACGCCCTCGGCCAGCACCTGCATGCCCAACCAGGCAATCCGGTGGCAGCCGGGCATCGGCCAGCGCCTGGTCGACCTCGGCCAGGAACTGCGGCTGCGCGAACTGCAGCGGCGAGACGTTGACCGCCACGCGCAGCGGTGTGCCAGCCGCGCGCAGCCCCGCGGCGGCAAGCAGCGCGGTGCGCAGCACCCAGTGGCCGATCGGCACGATCAGGCCGGACTGCTCGGCCACCGGAATGAACTGGGCCGGCGGGACGAACCGGCCCTCGTCGGTGCGCCAGCGCAGCAGCGCCTCGGCACCGACCGCACGGCCCGTGCCCAGCGCCAGCTGCGGCTGGTAGACCACGAACAGCCTGTCGCGGACGAAAGCCTGCTGCAGGCCGTGCAGCAGCCGTGTGCGCTCGCGCGTGGCCGAGCCGACCTCGGCCGTGTAGTACTGCGCGCCGCCCTGGCCGCCGCCCTTGGCCTGCTTGAGCGCGATGGCCGCGTTCTTGTAGAGCTCCTGTGCCGATCCCACGCCGGCATCGCAGCGCGCCAGGCCCATGGACAGCGACACGGGCCGCTTCACGCCATCGACCTCGAACGGCTGCTCCAGCAGGGCTGCCAGGCGCACCGGCTCGACCACGCCGGCCGAGCCCCAGACGGCGAAGGTGTCGCCGGCCACACGCGCCAGCAGGCAGGCCGCCGGCAGGTGGTCGCCCAGGCGGCGCGCGATGGCAGCCAGCAGCATGTCGCCATAGACATGGCCGAACATGTCGTTGGTCTCGGCGAACTGGTCGATGTCCAGCAGCGCAAGCACGTGGCCGCCGGCTGCGTGCGCGGCCAGCGCCTGCTCGATGTGCTGGATCAGCGCGACGCGGTTCGGCAGGCCGAGCAGGCGGTCCATGAATGCGTACTCGCGCAGCCGCACCAGCAGGTCGATGTTGGACGCGCTCAGCGCGATGTTGGTGCAGAGCACCTGCAGCAGCCGCGCATCGACGGAACGCAGCGGCCTGGGCATGTGCACGAACGCGGCGAAGTCGTGGCCGTCGTGGCCCGCGAAGAACAGCGTCAGGTGGCCGGCCTCGATGAGGTTGCGGCGCTCGCCCAGTGCGCGCTGCACGCTGGCGGCCACCACCGGGTCGCCGATGTCGCCGATGCCGCCGCCCATCAGGGCCGCGAACGACCCTGCGGCGGCGATCACGGTGCAGTCCGCCGTGTCGCCGCGGGCGGACGGGCGCGACGCGCAGACCAGGCCGTCGGGCTGCACGCCGACCAGGCTGGCGATCTGCGTGATCACGCGCCCGGCGAAGGCGTGCAGGCCCTGCTCGGCCAGGAAGTGGTGGCTGGCCTCGATGATCTTCTCCAGCCCGCGGCGGCTGCTGTCCAGCCGCAGCAGCTGGTCGTAGGAACGGATCGAGGCGGTGAGCGCCGTGTAGAGCTTGACACGCGTCAATTCGCTCTTGGACTTGTAGTCGTTGATGTCGTAGCGCCGAATGGTCTCGATCTCGGGCGCGTGGCCGGGCTGGCCGGTACGCAGCACGATGCGCACATGCGCCAGCCCCAGTTCGCCGCGGATGCGCTCCACGGTCTGCAGGCCGGCCTCTTCGGTCTCCATCACCACGTCGAGCAGGATCACCGCGATGTCGGTTTCGCGGCCCAACAGGCCCAGCGCCTGGGCGCCGGAATAGGCATGCAGCAATTGCAGTGGCCGGCCCTCGATCTCCATGCCGCGCAGGCCGAAGCGGGTGCTCTCGTGCACGTCGGCGTCGTCCTCCACGACGAGGATTCGCCACGGGGCGAGGTCGCGATGGTCTGCGGGGGGGGTGGACTCGGCGTCGTCGACGAATTCCAGTAGATCTTGTTCGTTCATGTCCTGCCCTTGGGCAATGCAAGGGGCTGTGAAAAAGGCTGCTCCCACTGGCGGCTTCGATTGCACCAGCCGGCGGCATGCAGTGGCAACTGGCAGTTATGACAGGCACGGCGCTTTTGCAACGTTCCGTTTAAGTCCTGTCTAAGTCTGGCGAGGCACTATTTCGGACATCCCAACCGCAAACGAAGGAAGCCTGCCATGAACACCCCATTAGGTCGCCAATCCGTGAAGAAAGTCCGCCTGGTGTTGGCGCTGGCCACCGCGGGCGTCATCGGCGGTGCCGGTGTCTCGCTGGTGCAGTCCAACCACGTGCAGGCCGCCGCGCCCATCGCCATGGCCGCCACGGCGGCGCCCATGGGCCTGCCCGACTTCTCGCAGATCACCACGCAGTACGGCCCGGCGGTCGTGAACATCAGCGTGACCGGCACGCGAGATGACGCAGATCAAGACGAGCGCACGGCGCAGCGCGGCCAGCGCGAAGACCCGTTCGGCAACGACCCGTTCTTCGAGTTCTTCCGCCGCTTCCAGCAGCCCGGGCAGGGCCAGGGCCGCAGCGTGCCGCGCGAGGCACCGGTCGTGCGCGGCCAGGGCTCGGGCTTCATCGTGAGCGCCGACGGCATCGTGCTGACCAACGCCCATGTGGTGCGCGGCGCCAAGGAGGTCACGGTCAAGCTGACCGACCGCCGCGAATACGTGGCCAAGGTGCTGGGCCAGGACCCGAAGACCGACATCGCGGTGCTCAAGATCGAGGCGAAGAACCTGCCCGTGGTCAAGATCGGCCGCACGGAGGACCTGCGCGTGGGCGAATGGGTGCTGGCCATCGGCTCGCCCTTCGGCTTCGAGAACACGGTGACGGCCGGCGTCGTGAGCGCCAAGGGCCGCTCGCTGCCCGACGACAGCTCGGTGTCCTTCATCCAGACCGACGTGGCCGTGAACCCCGGCAACTCGGGCGGGCCGCTGTTCAACACGCGCGGCGAGGTGGTGGGCATCAACTCGCAGATCTACAGCCGCACGGGTGGCTACCAGGGCGTGTCGTTCGCGATCCCGATCGACCTGGCCGGCCGCATCAAGGACCAGATCGTGGCGCACGGCAAGGTGGAGCATGCGCGCCTGGGCGTGGCCGTGCAGGAGGTGAACCAGACGCTGGCCGACTCCTTCAAGCTGGACAAGCCCGAAGGTGCGCTGGTCTCCAGCGTGGACAAGGGCGGCCCGGCCGACCAGGCCGGCCTGCAGCCTGGCGACGTGATCCGCAGCCTGGACGGCAAGCCCATCGTGTCCTCGGGCGACCTGCCGGCCGCCATCGGCCTGTCGGCGCCGGGCGACACGGTGCGGCTGGACGTCTGGCGCCAGGGCGCCCCGCGCGAGATCAACGCCAAGCTGGGCGGTGCCAAGGGCCCGGCCACGACGGCGGCGAGCAAGGGGGAGGAAGTCGCCCAGGGCAAGCTGGGCCTGTCGCTGCGCCCGCTGGCACCGAACGAGCAGCAGGCAGCCGGCACGGCCGGTGTCGTGGTGCAGGACGTGGCCGGCCCGGCGGCCCGCGCGGGCGTGGAGTCCGGCGATGTGCTGCTGGCCGTGAACGGCACGCCGGTGAGCAGCGTGGAGCAGGTGCGCGCGGCCGTGGCCAAGTCCAGCAAGTCGGTGGCGCTGCTGATCCAGCGCGGCGAGGACAAGATCTTCGTGCCGGTGCGCATCGGCTGAGGCGTAGGAGCCGCCTGACAGCGGCTTGCGGGCGGCGCGGCTTGCAGGCGGGACCGCGCCGCCCGATCATCGCGCCACACCCAGAACAGGAGAACGACATGACCACCAAGCCCCATGCCGGCGCCACCGACACCCAGACCCCGCCGACCGGCGCACCGCAGCACAAGGACAACGCGCTCGAATCGCTCGGCAAGGCCATCACCGACGCGGTGTGGGAATCCTCCGGCGAGGCCGACAAGTCGCACAAGGGCGCCGAGCGCAGGGCCGCCGCAGAGCGTGTGCAGGACGACGAGACGCCGCCTGAACGCTGAGAAGCCGCATGTCCTCCAAGCCCTACACCAGCGCGGAGCCCAGCCGCAGCGAGGTGGATGCCATGCGCGGCCCCGTGCTGCTGGAATTCGGTGACGCGTTCTGCGGTTTTTGCCGCGCCGCGCAGCCGGCCATCGAGCGTGCGCTCCAAGAGCAGCCCGAGGTCACGCACCTGAAGATCGCCGACGGCCGAGGCCGCCCGCTGGGCCGATCCTTCGGCGTGAAGCTGTGGCCCACGCTGGTGTTTCTGCAAGACGGGCGGGAGGTCGAGCGCCTGGTGCGCCCGGTGGATCACCATCCAGTCGCCAAGGCCTTGAGCGCGCTGAAGGCGGCCTGACGTAATCTTTCGTGCTGGGCGCGCTGCGATGGCGCGCCGCCATGTTCCCCAAGGAAACCCATGTCTTCCAACGAAACCCGGGCCATCGTGTCCCTCTCCTTGCTGGCCGCATTCGCGGACGGGGACAAGCACGACCGCGAGCGCACCGAGATCAAGCGCATTGCCGACAACCTGTCGCATGCCGATGGCGTGAATCTGCCCTCGCTGTACCAGGACGTGCTCATGAAGCGCGTCACACTGGCCGACGTCGCCAGCGCGCTGACGACGCCCGATGCGCGCCTCCTGGCCTACGAGATGGCCGTGTGCGTGTGCGATGCCGATGGCGTGCATTCGCAGGCCGAGCAACGTTTCCTCGACGAGGCCAAGACCGCCCTGGGGCTGCAGCCCGCCACCGCCGACCGCTTCGTCGAGCAGGCCGAGGCCATGGCTGCTGCACCCATGGCGGTGGGCGGCGCGGCTGCGTTCGGCACCGAGCTGCCGGCAGCCACCGCCCCGGGCCGGCCCGCGGTGGACGATGCGGCGCTGGACAAGACCATCCTGAACGCGGCGATCCTGAACGGCGCGCTGGAGCTGTTGCCCGAAAGCCTGTCCACCATGGCGATCATCCCGCTGCAGATGAAGCTGGTCTACGGCATCGGCAAGGCGCACGGCTACGAGCTGGACAGCGGCCATGTGAAGGACTTCCTGGCCACGGCCGGCGTGGGCCTCACGTCGCAATACCTGGAACAGGCCGGGCGCAAGCTGCTGGGAGGCCTGCTGGGCCGCATCGGTGGCGGCATGCTGGGCGGCGTGGGCAAGCAGGCCGTGAGCTCTGGCATGAGCTTCGCTTCCACCTATGCGCTGGGGCATGTGGCCAAGCGCTACTACGCAGGCGGCCGCACGCTGTCCACGCAGATGCTCAAGGACACCTACGCCAGCGTGGTGCAGGAAGGCCAGGGCCTGCAGGGCCGCTACCTGCCCGCCATGCAGGAAAAGGCACGCACACTGGACGCCGGCAAGATCCTGGCCATGGTCCGAGGCAGATAGCAGGGCTGCCCAGGCTGGCTGGCGCGTCGCTGCATGCCGGCCTCGCGCGGGTCGGCCGCCCGGCGCAAGGCGCGGCAGGTATGCTGCGCCGCCATGAACCAGCCTGCCGATGCCCTCGCCCGCGCCCGCGCCCTGTTCCTGCAGGGGGTGGAGCTGCTCGAATCGGACCGCGCCGACGCGGCCGAGACCCAGTTCGAGGCTGCGCTGCAACTGGCGCCGGGCCGGCCCTCGGTGCTGGTGAACCTGGGCGTGGCACGGCTGCGCCTGGGCCGGCCGGCCGATGCGCTGGCGCCGCTGGACGAGGCCGTGGCCGCCGAGCCCGACCAGCCCGACACCTGGTGCCACCGCGGCCTGGCGCTGGCCGCGCTGGAACGCGAGGCACAGGCGCTGGCCAGCTTCGAGCGCGCGCTGGCCGTGGACGCCGGCCATGCGGCGGCGCGCTTCCAGCAGGCGCTGAGCCTGAACCGCCTGCGCCGCCACGACGCGGCACTGGCCGCGCTGCAGACGCTGCTGGCGCAGCACCCCGGCCTGGCCCCGGCCTGGCAGCTGCAGGGCCAGACGCTGCAGTCGCTGGAGCGCCATGCCGAAGCCTTGCCGGCCTACCAGCGTGCGGTCACGCTCGATCAGGCGTTGGGCGAAGCCTGGAGCCTGCTGGGCCAGCTGCACAAGGACGCCGGCCAGCGCGAGGCCGCACGCCACGCTTTCGAGCGCGCCATCGCGGCGGGGGCCGATGCGGCACTCAACGCTTACTTCCTGGCCGCGCTGGACGGTCGCGATGCGCCAGCGGCCGCGCCCGACGCCTATGTGCGTGGCCTGTTCGACCACTATGCCGACGACTTCGAGCCGCATCTGCTGGACGTGCTGCACTACCGCGCGCACGAGGCGGTGGTGCAGGCCGCCGCGCCCTTGTGCGCGGCGCCGCTCGCGTCCGCGCTGGACCTGGGCTGCGGCACCGGCCTGTGCGGCCCGCTGCTGCGCCCGCTGGCGGCCCACCTGGAAGGCGTGGACCTGTCGCCCACGATGCTGGCGCGGGCCGAGGCGCGGCACTGCTACGACGCGCTGGTGCAGGCCGACATCGCCGAGCACCTGCGCAACACGCCGCGCCGCCACGGCCTGGTCGTGGCGACCGATGTGTTCATCTACGTGGGCGACCTGGCGCCGGTGTTCGCCGGCGTGCAGCGCGTGTTGGAGCCAGGCGGCGTGTTCGCGTTCTCGGTGGAATCGCACGATGGCGCGGGCTTCGTGCTGCGGCCCAGCCTGCGCTACGCGCATGCCGAGCCCTATCTGCGCACGCTGGCTGAGGCCCACGGCCTGCGCGTGGAGCATCTGCAGCCGACCATCCTGCGCGAAGACCAGCGCCAGCCGATCGCCGGCCTGGTGGTCTGCCTGCGCGCCACCTGATCCTGAGGAACCGACATGCTCGAACTGCGCCCCGGCTGCGAATGCTGCAACCGCGACCTGCCACCGGACAGCCCAGAGGCGCGCATCTGCAGCTTCGAATGCACCTTCTGCGAGGACTGCGCCAGCCAGCGCCTGGCCGGCCTGTGCCCCAACTGCGGCGGCGAACTGGTGGCGCGGCCGCGGCGCCCGGCTGGCAAGCTGGCCAAGTTCCCGCCCTCGGCCACGCGGGTGTACAAGCCCGCCGGGTGCGGGCAGCCTGTTACGCCGTGACGGCGCCGCGCGCGGGCCGGCGCGGCTGGGCCGCGCTGGTCGGCTCGGGCGTGGCATTGCGCGCCGACAGGTTGATGGGCCGGGCCGTGGGGCGGCCCGCGAAGTCCTGCCACTGGTGGCGCTCGAAGTCGTACAGCTTGCAGGCCTTCATCGTGCGCATGGCCTTGAACAGCGACAGCGGCTCCACCACCAGGCGGTTGCCCAGCAGTTCGTTCATGCGCTTTTGCGCCGGCAGCAGCATGTAGCTCGGAATGCCGTGGTGCGCATGGTGGGCGGCGTGGCAGTAGACGTTGTTGACCATCTTGCTGAACCAGTCGGGCGTGGTCAGCACGGTGGAGCACAGCTCGGGCGCGAAGTCGCCGGTGCGCTTGAAGTCGCCCTTGAACCACGGGATGTTGGGGTGCGTGTGCATGAGGTACAGCGTCACGCTACTGATCCAGAAATGCGTGACCAGCGGCACGGCCCAGCCCAGCAGCACGGCAGTGCCGGCCTGGATCGGCGCGATCTGCGGTGCCACGAGCGCGAGGAAGGACACCATGCCGGCGTGGAAGCTGAACAGCAGCGCCGAGTAGCGCATCGACGTGCCGCGGTGCGCCACTGGCGTGCGGCCGTTGGGCCACACGCGCGTGGGGATCCAGCGCAGCGTCCAGTACAGGAACGGGCCGGCGATGCCCGAGGAGCGGTAGACGCGCTCCATCAGGCGGCCGTGCCAGGGCAGTGCGTCGAATTCGGCCTTGGCGTACGGCCGGAAGAAGTCGTACTGCTCGCCGTTGGTCAGCGGGTGGTGCAGGTGGTTGTGGTCATGCGTCCACATGCGGTAGTTCTGCAGCGAGGGCGTGCCCAGCAGCAGCGCGCAGACCCAGTTCAGGCGGGCGTTCGCGCACAGCGTGCGGTGCGCGGCGTCGTGCGCCAGCGTGTACATGGACGTGAGCCGCACGCCCAGCAGCACGCTGGCCAGGATCTTCAAGCCCAGCACGGGCGCGAACAGCACGGCGGCCCAAAGGCCCCAGTACAGCGCCATGTCGCGCGCCAGCAGCAGCAGGCCGCTCGTGTTGCGCGGCGTGGCGAAGACGGCGAGTTCGCGGATGAGCTGGCCCCGGGTGATGGCCGGCGGTGTGGTGCTGAGCGGTGCGGCTGTGGTTCGCATCGGAGGTTCCCTGAATGTTGCTTGATGTAACGAGCCGTGATTAGGCCCGCCAACCTCGCGGCGCGATGCGCTGAAAAAGCGCTGGAATCCACCCCAATTCCCCTCCCGCCGCACCGCCGGCGCCGCAGGCCAGGGGCGCTCGCCGTCAGCTTGGCGAAGGAGGCTTCGACTACCATCTGGCCCCACAGCCCGGCGCTCGACGAGATGCCATCTTGCACGGCGTGGCTGGCCACGAGGGAGCGCCTTTTTGATCACCGACCACGCTTTTGCCGAACTGGGCCTGCCCGTCGATGCGAGCGAACAAGAAGTCAAGGCCGCCTGGCGGCGCCTGGTGTCGCAATGGCACCCCGACCGCAACGCCAGCGCTGCCGCAGTCGCCAAGGTGCAGCGCATCAACCAGGCCTTCGAAGCCATCCGCCGCGCACGGCAGCAGCCAGAGGCCATGGCCGAGCCGGTGGCGCCCGAACCCGAGCCGGCCGCCCCGCCAGCGGCCGACCCGGGCCCGCAGCGCCCGCCGATCCGCCGCAAGATCAAGCTGACGCTGGAGGAGGCCGCTGCCGGCTGCATCAAGCCGGTGCGCGGCAAGCTCACCGAGACCTGCACCACCTGCGACGGCGCGGGCCACCAGGTGCTGGGCGGCAACTGCGCCAGCTGCGGCGGCTCCGGCGCCATCCAGCAGCGCTCCGCCTGGTTCGGCTGGCCCAGCGTGCGCATCGAGTGCGAAGCCTGCCTGGGCGGCGGCATCGCGCGGCGCACCTGCCCCACCTGCGATGGCGCCTGCAAGTGCGAGGTCAGCTACGAGGTGCAGGTGCGCATCCCGCATGGCGTGCGCGATGGCGACCTGCTGCACGTGGACGCGCGGCGCGCCCGCGCCGGCAGCGCCCCGGCCGACCTGGAGATCCAGGTGCAGATCGCGCCGCATGCGCTGTTCCAGCTGCACGACGACGGCACGGTGCGCTGCGAGGTGCGCGTGAACGGCTTCGCCTGGATCGCCAACCGCACCGTGCAGGTGCCCACGCTGGCCGGCGCGCAGACGCTGCAATTGAACCGCGACCTGCAGACCTATCTGCTGCAGGGCCAGGGCTTTCCGAAGGAGCGGCGCGGCGCGCGCGGCGACCAGGTCGTCACCATCGTGCCCGTGTTCCCGCACAAGCTCAGCACCGACCAGGACATCATGCTCGACCAGCTGATCGCGGCGAGCTCGGATGCGCGTGAAGCCCAGCCGGCCGCGAAGGCGCGCGGGCGCAAGCGCACGACCGGCTGAGCCGCCCGGCGTCGGCTAACCTGCGGGGTCCAGCAAAGGACTCCCGCGTGGCCTTCCCCTCTTTTTTTCTTACCGCCGTCCTGGCCCTCACGGCGGCCAGTGCCGCCCAGGCCCTGCAGATCACCAACGCCTCGCCGCAAGGCGAGGTCGCCCAGGTGCGCCAGGTCGTGCTGCGCTTCGATGCCGACGCCGTGCGCTCCGGCGATGCGGCCGCCAAGCCGCCCGCCACCGTCAGCTGCAGCGACAACGCCGCCGGCCGCGGCACGGGCCGCTGGAACAGCGCGCGCGAGTGGGTCTGGCAGTTCCAGGACGACCTGCCGCCCGGCGTGCGCTGCACGATCGCCGCCGCCCCCGGCTTCCAGTCGCCGCAGAACCAGGCGCTCACCGGGCACACCAGCTTTGCGTTCAACACCGGCGGGCCTTTCGTGCGCAACACCCGGCCCTATGGCGGCGCCATCGACGAAGAGCAGTATTTCGTGCTGCGGCTCAACGGCCCGGCCACGCTGGCGAGCGTGCAGGCCAACGTGTGGTGCCAGGTCGAGGGACTGGGCGAGCGCGTGCCGGTGAAGCTGGTCGAGGGCGCCGAGCGCGCCGCGCTGCTAAAAGCCCGGCGCCTGGACGAGGAAGCCGCCAAGGCACCGCTGGCCGTGCAGACGCTGGCCTGCAACCGTCGCCTGCCGCCATCGGCCGAGGTGCAGCTGGTGTTCGGCACCGGCGTGGCCACGCCCAGCGGCATCGCCAACAACGTGGAGAAGCGCTTCAACTTCAAGGTGCGCGAGCCGTTCACGGCCAGCTTCTCGTGCGAGCGCGAGAACGCGAACGCGGCCTGCCTGCCGATCCGGCCGCTGCGGCTGCAGTTCAACGCGCCCGTGCCGCGCGCGCTGGCCGAGGCGATACGGCTCAAGACGGGCAGCCAGTCCGTCGCGCCCACGTTCGAGGCGCAGGACAAGGACGCCCAGGTCACCGGCGTGCAGTTCGCCCCGCCGTTTGCCGAGAGCGCCAACCACAGCATCGTGCTGCCAGCCAACTTCAAGGACGACGCCGGCCGCGCACTGGCCAATGCCGACAGCTACCCGCTGCAGGTGGCCACGGGCGCGATGCCGCCGCTGGCCAAGTTCGCCGCCGCGCCCTTCGGCATCGTCGAGCGCTTCGCCGAGCCCGACAGCCCGCCCATGCTGCCCGTGACGCTGCGCAACGTCGAAGCGCAACTGCCGCTGGCCGCCAAGGCGATCGCGGCCGATGCGCGCGTGGCCAACCTGCGGCCCGAGAGCGACGCCGAGATCCTGGCCTGGTTCCGCAAACTGCAGCGCTATGACAACGCCACCGTGCTGCGCAAGCGCGCCGCGGCCGAACTCACGACACCGCTGCCGCGCATCGTCGACAGCGATCAGCGCGAGTGGGTGCAGACGCGCATGCTGTCGTTGCTGGCCGGCCAGGCCGGCGTGCGGGCGATGGACCTGCCCAAGCCCGCGACCTCCGACCCGCGCTTGTTCGAGGTGGTGGGCATCCCGCTCACGCCCGGCTTCCACGTGCTGGAGATCAGCTCCAAACGCCTGGGCGCCGCGCTGCTGGACGAGCGCTACGGCCCGCAGCGGACCATGGTCGTGCGCAGCTCGGCCCTGGTGACCAATTTGGGCGTGCATTTCAAGCTGGGCCGCGAGAACGCGCTCGCCTGGGTGACCACGCTGGACAAGGGCCAGCCCGTGGCCGGCGCGCGCGTGGCCGTGTCGGACTGCCGTGGCAAGCCGGTGGCCAGCGGCACGACCGACGCGCAGGGCGTGGTGCAGCTGGCCGGCCTGTCGCCCCAGCCGCCCGCCTGCAACGACCGGGACGACGACTACACCGCGCCATCCTGGTTCGTCACGGCCCGCGCGCGCGACGCGAAAGGCGTGGACGACATGGCCTTCACGTTCAGCGACTGGAACCGTGGCATCGAGCCCTGGCGCTTCGACGTGCCCACCAGCCAGGATCCGAACCCCGACCTGCGCGCCCACACCATCTTCGACCGCACGCTGCTGCGCGCCGGCGAGACGGTGGCGATGAAGCACCTGCTGCGCACCGAGACGGCCAAGGGCCTGGCCCTGCCCGAGCAGTTCCCCACGCGGCTGCAGATCACGCACGTGGGCAGCGGCCAGCAGTTCACGCAGCCGCTGGCCTGGCGCAAGACCGCCACCGGCGGCCAGAGCGCCGAGAGCCAGTTCGCGCTGCCGCCGGCTGCCAAGCTGGGCGCCTACGAGGTGGCGCTGCTGCAGGGCGGCGAACGAGACGCGCGCAGCCTGCCGTCCGGCCAGTTCCGCGTCGAGGAATTCCGCCTGCCGGTGCTGGAGGGCCGCATCGCGCCGGCAGACGCCAGGCCGCTGGTCAAGCCCGAAAGCGTGCCGACGAACGTGCAGGTGAACTATGTGTCGGGCGGCGGCGCGGCCAACCTGCCGGTGCGCGTGTCGGCCTTGCTGCGCGACCGCGCGCTGCACTTCGACGGCTTCGACGCGTTCAGCTTCACGCCGCCGCGTGACCGCGCCGCCAACCCTTCGAACGAAGACGAGGAAGAGCCCGAGGCCACGAGCGGCCCGCGCGTCATCGCCGACAAGCTGGCGCTGAACCTGGACGCCAGCGGCGCCGGCAAGCTGACCATCGACAAGATCCCCGCCGCGCCGCGCGCGCAGGAGCTGCTGCTGGAGGCGACCTACGCCGACCCGAACGGCGAGGTGCAGACGCTGCGTAGCACCGCCACCGTGTGGCCGGCCGGCGTGGTAGCCGGCATCAAGACCGAGGGCTGGGTCTCCAGCGCGCAGAAGATCCGCTTCCAGGCGCTGGCGCTCGACCTGGCCGGCAAGCCGCAGGCCGGCGTGGCGCTGGAGGTGACGGCCATCGCGCGCATCGTGACCACCAGCCGCAAGCGCATGGTCGGCGGCTTCTACACCTACGACAACAAGAGCGAGGGCAAGGACCTGGGCAGCGTGTGCAGCGGCAAGAGCGACGCGCGCGGCCTGCTGCTGTGCGAGGCCAAACTCGCCGAGGCCGGCGAGGTCGAGTTGGTCGTGACGGCCAAGGACGCCGCCGGCCTCGCCGTGCAGGCGGCCAGCTCGGTCTACGTCACGCGCCAGGGCGAGCTGTGGTTCGGCGGTGAGAACCACGACCGCATCGACCTCTTGCCCGAGAAGAAGGACTATGCGCCGGGCGAGACCGCCAGGCTGCAGCTGCGCATGCCGTTCCGCTACGCGACCGCGCTGGTCACGGTGGAGCGCGAAGGCGTGCTGTCGCACCGCGTGGTGCAGCTGAACGGGCAGGACCCGACGCTGGAACTCAAGATCGAGGAAGGCTGGGGGCCGAACGTCTACGTGAGCGCGCTCGTGCTGCGCGGCCGGCTGCGCGAGGTGCCCTGGTATTCGCTGTTCACCTGGGGCTACAAGGCGCCGCGCGAGTGGTGGACGGCGTTCTGGCATGAGGGCCGCGAGTACGTGGCGCCGAGCGCGTTGGTCGATCTGTCCAAGCCCGCGTTCCGCCTGGGCGTGGCCGAGCTGCGCGTGGGCACGCGCGCGCACCAGATCGACGTGAAGGTCGCGGCCGACCAGCCCACCTACCAGGTGCGCGGCCAGGCCCGCGTGACGATCCAGGCCACGTTGCCCGACGGCAAGCCCGCTGCCAACGCCGAGGTGGCGCTGGCCGCCGTGGACCAGGCGCTGCTGGAGCTGATGCCCAACGACAGCTGGAACCTGCTTGCCGCCATGCTGCAGCGCCGCGCCTGGGGCGTGGAGACGTCCACGGCGCAGATGGAAATCATCGGCCGCCGGCACTATGGCCGCAAAGCCGTGCCGGCCGGCGGCGGCGGTGGCCGCGGCGCGACGCGCGAGCTGCTGGACACGCTGCTGCTGTGGAACCCGCGCGTGGTGCTGGATGCGAACGGCCAAGCCGTGGTAACCGTGCCGCTCAACGACGCGCTGACCACCTTCAAGATCGTCGCCGTGGCCGATGCGGGCACGGCCTTGTTCGGCACCGGCCAGGCCAGCATCCGCACCACGCAGGACCTGCAGATCATCAGCGGCCTGCCGCCGCTGGTGCGCGAGGACGACAAGTTTCGCGCGCAGCTGACCCTGCGCAACACGACAACCAAGGCCATGAAGGTGGACGTGGCGCCACGCGCCACGCTGCTGACGCTGCCCGCGCAGACCGTGGACATTCCCGCCGGCGAAGCGCGTGAAGTGGTCTGGGACGTGACAGCCCCGGCGCAGCTCGCGCAGACGCGCGCCGAGGCCATCCTGTGGGAGATCGAGGCCAAGGACCAGGCGAGCGGCGCCCGCGATGCGCTCAAGGCCAGCCAGCGCATCCTGCCCGCCGTGCCGCTAACCGTGCAGCAGGCCACGCTGGTGCAGCTCGACGGCCCGTTCAGCCTGCCCGTGCAGCCCCCGGCCGACGCGCTGGCGAACGAAGGCCGCGCACGCGGCGGCCTGCAGCTCGCGCTGCAGCCGCGCCTGGCCGAAGGCCTGCCGGGCGTGCGCGACTGGTTCGCCAACTACCCGTACTCCTGCCTGGAGCAGCAGACCAGCAAGGCCATCGGCCTGCGCGATGCCAAGCGCTGGCAGGGCGTGGTCGCGCAGATGCCGACCTATCTGGACGGCGATGGCCTGGCGCACTACTTCCCACCGCGAGACGGCAGCGCCAACCGCGGCAGCGACACGCTGACGGCCTACCTGCTGGCGGCCACGCATGAAGCTTCAACGCTGCAGCCGGCCTTCGCCCTGCCCGAGGCCTTGCGCACGCAGATGGAGAACGGCCTGGTCGCCTTCGTCGAAGGCCGTTTGCAGCGCGAGTTCTGGAGCCCGCGCGCCGACCTCGACGTGCGCAAGCTGGCCGCGCTCGAAGCCCTGTCGCGTAGCGGCCGGGCCCAGGGCCGCATGCTGGCCAGCATCACCGTCGCGCCCAACCAATGGCCCACGCATGCCGTGATCGACTGGCTCAGCGTCCTCAAGCGCGTGGCCGACGCGCCGCAGCGCGAGCAGCGGCTGGCCGAGGCCCAGCAGGTGCTGCGCGCGCGCATCGCGACCAGCGGCACCAAGATGGTCTTCAGCACCGAGCGCGACGACCAGTGGTGGTGGCTCATGGTCAACGGCGACGTGAACGCCGCGCGCCTGCTGCTGGCCGTGATGGACGACGCCGCGTGGAAGGACGACATGGGCCGCCTGGCGGCCGGCTTCATCGCGCGCCAGCAACGCGGCGCCTGGCAGACCACCACGGCCAACTTGTGGGGCGGGCTGGCGCTGGAGAAGTTCTCCGCGAAGTTCGAAACCACGCCGGTTGCGGGCGTCACGACTGCGCGCCTGGGCGATGCCGCGGCCAGCGTGGACTGGGCCAAGGTCGAGCGCGTGCAGAGCACGGACGCCAGCGGCGCGCCGCACCAGGCCGGTGGCTTCGGCGCGCCAGCCGCGCCGGGCGCCCTGCGCGGCAACACCGCCTTCCTGCCCTGGCCCACGGGCGGCATGGGCACGGTGGAGGTGGCGCAGCAGGGCACGGGCAAGCCCTGGCTCACGCTGCAATCGCTGGCGGCCGTGCCGCTGAAAGCGCCGTTCGACGCGGGGTACCGCA
Source organism: Pseudorhodoferax sp. Leaf267 (assembly GCF_001422405.1). GTDB lineage: Bacteria > Pseudomonadota > Gammaproteobacteria > Burkholderiales > Burkholderiaceae_C > Pseudorhodoferax. The sequence goes on along the minus strand of NZ_LMMV01000012.1, from coordinate 79,494 downwards.
TCGCCAAGACCATCACCCCCGTCGAGCAGGCCGTCGCGGGCAGGTACAGCCGTGGCGACGTGCTGCGCGTCACGCTGGAAGTCACGGCCGCGAGCGACATGACCTGGGTGGTGCTGAGCGACCCCATCCCCGGCGGCGCCACCATCCTGGGCAGCGGCCTGGGCCGCGACTCGGCCATCGCCACCCAGGGCGAGCGCCAGGGCGCGGCCGGCTGGCCGGCGTTCGAGGAACGCAGCTTCGAGGCCTACCGGGGCTACTACGACTTCCTGCCACGCGGCACGATGAAGGCCGTCTACACGCTGCGGCTCAACAACGTGGGCGACTTCGCGCTGCCGCCGACGCGGGTCGAGGCCTTGTATGCGCCGGAGATGTTCGGGGCGCTGCCGAATGCGCGTGTGAAGGTGGAGGCGCGGTAGGAAGTGCGTTGTTCCTCGACGCTTTTCATCGTGATCTGGAGATGGCGCAAAACATGGTGAAAACTGCTGCATCTTCTGGAAGGTTGGGGCGTGGGCCCTCTGAAGGCGCGCTACCAAATCTCTACGGTCAGTCGATCCGGCACATGTCGAAAGGCCCGGTCTCGGCTCACCAGAACGGAGGCTGTTGCCACAGCGTGCGCCGCGATCATCATGTCCAGATCCGCGAGGCTCACGCCCCGTGCCTCCCACGCGGCACGGACCTCGCCATAGCACCTCGCAACGCCGTCGTTCCACACCAGCACGTCGGCCCGCAGCAAGAACTCGTCGATGCGACGGCGCAGCCCTTGCGGGCGCCCGACGCGCTGCCAGCCGTATTCCAGTTCTGCCAAGCTCACGCTGGAGATGGCGACCCTGCCTATCGGCGTCTGCCCAAGGCGAGTCAGCAGGCTGGCGTCCTTTGCTCGAATGACATGGCTGACGATGTTGGTGTCCAACAGGTACAACCCGCCCGAGGGAATGGCGCTCATTCAGCCCAGCCCTCGAAAGGATCCCGCTGTGTGCGCGTCTGCGTGCGTTCAGCGAGGAAGTCGTCCACATCCGGCGTCTGCGCGACGGCATCCAGAAATCCCTGCCAATCCGCCGGCTTGCGTGACAGGACGACATCGCCCGTCAACGGGTCGCGGCGAATGAACACTTCGGATTCCGCAAACCGAAACTCACGTGGCAAGCGCACCGCCTGGCTGCGGCCGGTCACAAATACCTTGGCTGTCTGTTGCATGGTCGATCTCCCGAGGAGCATGGTATGCCTCATGCTATCTACCATCTGATGCGACGTCAAACAAGAGGCCGGGTACGCCTGATGGATGTTCGGCAGCGACTGATTCACGTCGTGATCGTGCTCAGCGCGACCTCCACCCACGCCGCCGCCCTGCCTACCTACCACGAAGTCCGCGCCGACCACCGCCCCTCCGACACCCTGGTATTGGCGCGCGACGGCGAGCTGCTGCAGCGCGTGCGGACAGACGCCACCGTGCGCCGCGGCCCCTGGGTGCCGCTGGCCGACATCTCCCCCGCCCTGCGCACGGCCATGGTCATGAGCGAGGACCGGCTGTTCTGGCAGCACAGCGGCGTGGACTGGCGCGCCGTGTCGGCTGCGGCCTGGGCCAACCTGTGGAACAGCAGGACGCGCGGCGCGTCCACGCTGACCATGCAGCTGGCCGGCCTGCTGGACGAGGACTGGCGCCAGGGCCCGGGCGGGCGCACGGTCACGCAGAAGCTGGGCCAGGCCGTGGCCGCGCAGCGGCTGGAGCGCCACTGGCGCAAGGACCAGATCCTGGAGGCCTACCTGAACCTGGTGCCGTTCCGCGGCGAGATCGTGGGGCTGGATGCGCTGTCGCGCACGCTGTTCGGCAAGGCCGCGCATGGGCTGGATGCGCGCGAAGCGGCCGTCGCCGCGGCGCTCGTGCGCGGGCCGAACGCGGCGCCCGGCGTCGTCGCGCGCCGGGCCTGCGAGGTGCTGCGCGCCAGCACCGAAGCGCGTGACTGCCAGGGCCTGGAGCTGTTCACGCTGGGCGCGTTGCAGCGCCGCGCCCATGCACCCAGCGAAGGCATCGCGCCGCATGCCGCGCGCCAGGTGCTGAAGGAGGGCGCCGGCGGCCCGAGCGTCACCAGCAGCCTGGACGCCGGCCTGCAGCGCTTCGCCGTGCAGACACTGTCGCAGCACCTGCGCGAGCTGCATGGCCGCCACGTCGAAGACGGCGCGCTCGTCGTGCTCGACAACGCCAGCGGCGAGGTGCTCGCCTGGGTCGGCTCGTCCGGCGCACTGAGCCGCGCGGCCGAGGTCGATGGCGTGCTGGCGCAGCGCCAGCCCGGCTCCACGCTCAAGCCCTTCCTGTACGCCCAGGCCATCGCCGAGCGGCGCCTGACCGCTGCCTCGCTGCTGGACGACGCACCCACCCACATCCCCACGGCCAGCGGCCTGTACATCCCGCAGAACTACGACCGGCGCTTCAAGGGCCCGGTCTCGGTGCGCACGGCGCTGGCGGCCTCGCTGAACGTGCCGGCCGTGCGCACACTCGTCATGGTCTCGCCCGATGCGTTCGCGCGCCAGCTGGGCGCGCTGGGCCTGCCGCTGGCCAGGGCCGGCGACCACTATGGCTTCAGCCTGGCGCTGGGCAGCGCCGAGGTCTCGCTGCTGGCGCTGACGAACGCCTACCGCACGCTGGCCAACGGAGGCCGCTACGGCGCGACCACACTGCGCACCGGCGCCCAGCCGCCCATCGGCACCCCCGGCATCGACCCGCGCGCCGCCTTCATCGTCGGCGACATCCTGTCCGACCCCAACGCGCGCGCGCCCACGTTCGGCACCGACAGCGTGCTGGCCACGCGCATCTGGACAGCCGTGAAAACCGGCACCAGCAAGGACATGCGCGACAACTGGGCCGTGGGCTGGTCGCAGCGCTACACGGTGGGCGTGTGGGTCGGCAACGCGGGCGGCGCGCCCATGCACGATGTGAGCGGCACCAGCGGCGCAGCGCCGGTCTGGGCCGCGCTCATGCACCACCTGCACCGCCAGCAGCCCAGCCGCGCGCCGGCTGCGCCGCCCGGCCTGCAGCAAACCGCCGTGCGCTTCGGCGACGACCTGGAGGCCGCGCGCAGCGAATGGTTCCTGGCCGGCACCGCGCAGCCGCTGTTCGCGCTGGCCGCCAAGGCCGCCGACAGGGCCGCCACCCCGCGCATCCTGGCGCCGGTCGACGGCAGCATCGTGGCGCTGGACCCGGACATCCCGCCCACCCACCAGCGCCTGCGCCTGCGCGCGCAGGGGGCGGACGCGCGCTGGCGCCTGGACGGAAAGCCGCTGGGCCGGGGCGCAGAACTCGCCTGGCTGCCCTGGCCGGGCCGGCACCAGCTGCAGCTGGTCGATGCGCGCGGCGCGGTGCTGGACCAGGTTCGCATCGAAGTGCGCGGGGCCGGCGTCAAGGCGCGCTGACCGCTCTGCGAATACTCAACCGGGACGGCATGAAGCCAGTCCTCAATTTCATTGGATGCGCATGGAGGCACCGCCCACCATGCGGCCCAGCCCGTGACCCACGGCGCCCAAGAGCAATAGACGGAGACCGATGGCGCCATCGCGCAAGGCGTCGCCCGCGCAGCGCGACGGCCGGCGGGCGCGTCCAAAACGTGAAATATTTATCGCTTCGCGCAAAAAATACGCCTCGCTTCCAGACTGCTGGATTTGTATAGTGTTCCGTACCAATACAGGTCGCCATTAGCGTCAGCTGCGCCTAAGCGAGCGCCCCGGTTGCCCATGCCCTTGTCGCCCGACACGCTTGTGCAGTGGTCGGCGCTTGCCCCTGCTGTGCTGTGGGGCGCGCTGCTGATCGCTGCGGCATTGCTGGTCACCACGTGGTTGTGGTGGAGCCAGCGCAGCCGCCTGCGCCGTGCGCGCGAAGAGGCCAGCACGCTGCGGGCCCAGTTCAGGCAGCTGCAGGACCGGCACGAGCTGCTGGCCACGGCAGTGCACAAATCGCCGCTCGTGCCCTACCGCTGCGAGGCCAGGGTCGGTGGCCCGGTGCTGTTCGTCGGCGACGCCATCGAGCAGCTGTGCGGCTGGCCGGCCGAGGCGTTCACGGCACAGGGCAAGCTGCTGGACGACATCGTCCACCCCGAGGACCTGGATGCGCTGCGCGGCCGCCTGCGGCAGGCGCTCGGCGAGGGCACTGGCCTGCGCTTCGAATGCCGGGTGCTGCACCGCGACGGCCGCTGCTTCTGGGTGCACGGCCACAGCGACCTGCGCCGCACGCACGATGGCCGGGTCTTCATCGAAGGCGCGTTCCTGAGCATCGACGAGCGCAAGGCGCTGGAGCACCAGCTGTACGAGCGCGAGCACCTGTACAGCTCGCTGATCGCCAGCATCCGCGGCGCGGCCTACCGTTGCACGCCGGACGAGAACTGGACCGTGATCTTCATCAGCGACGTGATCGAGCAGCTGTCGGGCTGGCGGCCGGCGGACTACCAGGCCTCGGCCACGCTGTTGCGCGAGTTCATCCATGCGGAGGACCAGGCCATGGTGCACCGGCGCATCCAGGACACGATCGCCCAGGGCCAGGGCTACACGCTGGAGTACCGCGCCGTGCACCGCGACGGGCGGCAGTTCTGGGCCTGGGAGCAGGGCAATGCCGTGCGCAACGCCAGTGGCGAAGTGGTGTGGCTGGACGGCGTGATCATCGACATCAGCGAGCGCAAGGCCATGGAAATCGCGCTGCGCGATGCCAAGGAGCAGGCCGAGGAAGCGGCGGCGTCCAAAACCCTGTTCCTGGCCAACATGGGCCACGAAGTGCGCACGCCGCTGAACGCGATCATCGGCTTTTCCGAGATCGTGCTGAAGACTTCGCTGGACGCGTTGCAGCGCGAGCATGTCTACAAGGTGCGCCAGGCCGCGCGGGCCTTGCTCAAGCTGGTCAACGACGTGCTGGACATGGCCAAGCTCGAACGCGGCCAGTTGACGCTGGCTGCCGGCGATTTCTCGCTGCACGAGTTGGCGCACGATGCCGTGCAGACGCTGCGGCCGCTGGCGGACAGAAGGGGCCTGGCGCTGCAGCTGGACATCGACCGGTCGCTGCCGCAGTGGTTCCATGGCGACGCGCCGCGCCTGCGCCAGGTGCTGGACAAGCTGCTGGACAACGCCGTCAAGTTCACCGAGCGCGGCTCGGTGCGCCTGCAGCTGGGGACGCAGGACGGCCGCCTGCTGCTGGCCGTGCACGACACCGGCATCGGCATCGCCCCCGACCGGCAGGACTGCATCTTCGAAGCCTTCACGCAGGCCGACCCGTCGATGAGCCGGCGCTACGGCGGCGTGGGCCTGGGCATCACGATCGCGCAGCAACTGGTGCGGCACATGGGCGGCAGCCTGGGCGTGCAGAGCACACCGGGCGTGGGCAGCAGCTTCCGCGTGCTCGTGCCGCTGGCGCCCGCCGCCCATGCACAGCCGGCGCAGGCGCTGCGGCCAGCGGCCGCCCCACTGCAGGCCGTGGCCGCGGAGCCGGAGCCACGGCCGCACCGGCTCGACCGGGCCGCCGCGCCGCTGGCCCTGCCCGAGTCGGTGCGCCAGGCCATCCACGCGCTGCGCAGCGGCGACCATCCGGACGCCACGCTGCCTGAGCTGTTGCACCTGCTCCGCGGCCTGGGCCTGGCCGCGCAGGCCGCGCAGGTGGAATCGGCCCTGGCGATGTTCGACCTGGACCGCGCCGCCGAACTGCTGGAGACCCTGCCGGCCCGCCTGTGAGCGCCCCTGCCGTGGCGCGTGAGCGCGATTGCAGCGGCCGCAAAAAACGCTCAGCTTGCCGCACGGCAAAGCGGGCTAGGATGGCGGCCCGAAAAGAAGCCCCCAGGAGAAGCAGGATGCCCATCATCACGACCGTCGAAGACCTGCGCGTGCTGGCCGAGCGCCGCGTGCCGCGCATGTTCTACGACTACGCCGATTCGGGCTCCTGGACCGAGAGCACCTACAAGGCCAACGAGGCCGATTTCCAGAGGATCAAGCTGCGCCAGCGCGTGGCCGTGAACATGGAAGGCCGCACCACCGCCACCACCATGGTCGGCCAGGTGGCCAAGATGCCGGTGGCCATCGCGCCGGTCGGCCTCACGGGCATGCAGCATGCCGACGGCGAGATCCACGCGGCGCGCGCGGCCGAGAAGTTCGGCATCCCGTTCACGCTGTCGACCATGAGCATCTGCTCGATCGAGGACATCGCCGAGCACACGCAGGCGCCGTTCTGGTTCCAGCTCTACATGATGCGCGACCGCCAGGCCATGGCCAACATGATCGAGCGCGCCCGCGCCGCCCGTTGCAGCGCGCTGGTGCTGACGCTGGACCTACAGGTCATCGGCCAGCGCCACAAGGACATCAAGAACGGCCTGACGGCGCCACCCAAGCCCACGCTCAAGAACATCCTGAACCTCATGACCAAGCCCCGCTGGTGCCTGGGCATGGCCGGCACCCAGCGCCGCACCTTCCGCAACCTGGTCGGCCATGTGAAGGGGGTGTCGGACATGAGCTCGCTGTCGGCCTGGACCAACGAGCAGTTCGACCCCAGCCTGTCGTGGGCCGACATCGAATGGGTCAAGAAGCAATGGGGCGGCAAGCTGATCCTGAAGGGCATCATGGTCGCGGAAGACGCCGTGCTGGCCGCCGACGTCGGCGCCGATGCCATCGTGGTGAGCAACCACGGCGGGCGCCAGCTCGACGGCGCGCCCAGCTCCATCGCCGCGCTGCCCGCCATCGTCGATGCGGTGGGCAACCGGCTGGAGGTCTGGATGGACGGCGGCATTCGCAGCGGCCAGGACGTGCTCAAGGCCTGGGCCCTGGGCGCGCGCGGCACCATGATCGGCCGCGCCATGGCCTACGGCCTGGGCGCGATGGGTGAGGCCGGCGTGACCAAGGCCTTGCAGATGATCCACAAGGAACTGGACGTGACCATGGCCTTTTGCGGCCATACGAATCTGCAGAACGTGGACAGCAGAATCTTGCTGCCGGGCAGCTTTCCGACGTCTTCCTGAGCGACGGGAAGCCAAGCTGACACTGGCCGCCATCGACGATGTGCTGATCGTCTCGTTCAAGGAGCTGTGAACATGAAATGTCCTGTATGCGGCGCGGCAGAACTGGTCGGCGACACGCGCGACTTGCCATACAGCTACAAGGGCGAGACGACGGTCATCGCGGCGGTCACTGGCGATTTCTGCCCGGCTTGCGCGGAGTCCATCCTCGACGCCAGCGAATCCGACCGCGTCATGCGCGAGATGCGCGCCTTCCAAAAGCAGGTCAACGCGGCCATCGTCGACCCGTCGTTCATCGCGGGCGTACGCAAGAAACTAGCGCTGGACCAACGCGAAGCCGCAGAGATCTTCGGCGGCGGCGCCAATGCGTTCTCGCGCTATGAGAACGGCAAGACCAAGCCACCACTGGCCTTGGTCAAGCTGCTCAAGGTGCTGGACCGGCATCCTGACCTGCTCGATGAGGTCAGGGCCGCGTAGCGCCGTTCAGCGCGGCGTGCTGGCGCCGTCATGGCGCTACGCAGCCAGCACCTGCTCGAACAGCCCGCGCGCGATGACCTTGAGGGCCAGCGTCTCCTCGGCGCCCTCGAAGATCGACAGCACGCGCGCGTCGACGAAGTAGCGGCTGACCGGCGTCTCCTCGGCGTAGCCCATGCCGCCGTGCAACTGCAGCGCCTCGCGCGTGAGGAGCTCGGCCGAGCGGCAGGCCAGCAGCTTGATCTGCGCGGCCTCGACGCGGCCCTGGCCCTCCTCCAGCCGCTCGCCGACGGCGTAGGCCGTCTGCCGGCACGCGGCGAAGCGCGCCGCCATGCGCGCCAGCTTGGACTGCGTGAGCGGGAAGTCGATCAGCGGCTGGCCGAACACCTTGCGGTCCTGCGTGTAGCGCAGCGCGGCGCGCAGGGCGGCGCGCATCACGCCCGAGGCGCGCGCGGCAGTCTGCATGCGGCCGCCGACCATGCCGGCCATGTTGAAGTAAAAGCCCTTGCCCAGGCCGGCCTCGCCGCCCAGCACATGGCTGTCGGGCACGAAGACGTCCTCGAACGCGAGCTCATACGAATGCATGCCGCGGTAGCCGATGGTCGGGATGGCCTGGCCGCGCAGCCGGCCGCCGCCGTCCTGGCGGAAGTCGAAGGCGTGGGCGTCGTCCGATGGCTTTTCGACCAGCAGGATGGACAGGCCCTTGTAGCCCGCGGCCTTGTCGGGGTCGGTGCGCGCCACCACCATCAGCAAGCCGGCCTTGCCGGCGAAGGTGCACCAGGTCTTGGCGCCGTTGAGCTGCCAGCCGCCTGCCACGCGCGTGGCCTTGAGCGCCAGGCTGGCCACGTCCGAGCCGTGGTCGGGCTCGGTCATGGCGATGGCGCACAGCGGCTCACCCGCCGCGAGCCGGGGCAGCCAATGCTCCTTCTGCGCCGCGGTGCCGCCGGCCAGCAAGGCGCGCGACAGGATCTCGGGCCGTGTGATGAGGCTGCCGGCCGCGCCCAGCGAGGCCTCGGACAAGGCCTCGGTCACGGCGATCATCATGGCCGTGTCGTCGTGGTTGCCCGGCGCGCTGCCGCCGTATTCCTGCGGGATCGACAGGCCGAACACGCCCATCTCGCGCAGCGGGCCGAGCAGCGTCTCGGGCACGGTCAGGTCGTGCTGGTGGATGTGGGCCGCCAGCGCAGCGACGACTTCGGCGCCGAAGCGGCGAAACGCCTGCTGGGCCATGGCCACATCCTCGCTGAGCCGCACGGGGCCGATCTCGCCGTCGGATGCGGCCAGCGCGCGTGCCGTGCGCGCCAGCGCCTCGGGGCCGGCGGCGGCGCGGCGCAGCGCGGCCCAGGCGGGCGTGTCGCCCAGCGCGCGCAGCGCGGCCAGGTCCAGCGCCTCGTCCACGGCCACGGCCTCGAGCCGGGCCAGCACGCTGGCGATGGACTCGGTGGCGAACAGCAAGGCCAGCGCGCGGTCCAGCGCGCCGGGCGCCACCTTGCCCAGCACCGTGGTGCAGGCCAGCAGCTCGGCGCTGGCCCAGGCCAGCTCGTAGGACACGCCCTGGCGCGCATCCAGTGCGCGCGGGTCGAGCCGCCCCCCGGCGCTGCAGCGCCCTGCCACGGCCCGCACGGTGGCGTCGAACTGCGCACGCAGCGGCTCCAGCAGGTGTCGCGCCGTTTCAACAAGGTCCAGCTCAGCCATGCGTTTGTCTCCGTACGAGGGGGGTCGGACGATCATAGCGACGCACTCCTGTGTCATCATCGTGACGAATCCAACCAATCTTCTGCGCGCCATACAGCACAAATGGCGCGCCCAGTCCAGCCGGAGGTTTTTCATGCCGTCCCCCAAGTACCGCCTCGTCACCCGCAGCGATTTCGACGGCCTGGTCTGCGCCGTGCTGCTCAACGCCCTGGACATGATCGACGAGATCAAGTTCGTCCACCCCAAGGACATGCAGGACGGCAAGATCGAGATCACGGACCGCGACATCACGACCAACCTGCCCTATGTGCCGGGCGCGTACATGGCCTTCGACCACCACCTGTCGGAGACGCTGCGCAACAAGAGCGGCCTGGCCAACCATGTGATCGATGCCAGCGCGCCGTCGGCCGCGCGCGTGGTCTACGACCATTTCGGCGGCGCGGCGCGCTTCCCACAGATCTCGGTGGAGATGATGGATGCCGTGGACAAGGCCGACTCGGCGCAGTACGTGCGCGACGAGATCCTGAACCCCACGGGCTGGGTGCTGCTGAACTACCTGATGGACGCGCGCACGGGCCTGGGCCGCTTCCGCGACTTCCGCATCAGCAACTACGCGCTGATGATGGATTTGATCCGCTACTGCCGAGACCACGTGATCGAGCAGATCCTCGATCTGCCCGACGTGCGCGAGCGCGTCGACCTGTACCGCGAGCATGCCGACAAGGCACGCGCGCAGATCGACCGCTGCAGCACGGTCTACAACCGCGTCGTGGTGCTGGACCTGCGCAACGAGGAAACCATCTGGGCCACCAACCGCTTCATGATCTATGCGCTGTTCCCGCAGGTGAAGGTCTCCATCCACGCGATGTGGGGCGTGCAGAAGCAGAACACCGTGTTCGCCACGGGCAAGTCGATCCTGGACCGCAGCAGCCGCTGCAACGTCGGCGAGCTGATGCTGCAGTACGGCGGCGGCGGCCACCATGCGGCCGGCACCTGCCAGGTGCCCAACGACCGTGCCACGCCGGTGCTGCGCGAACTCATTGAAAAAATCAACGCCGCGGGGTAAGAACCCTTCGGGCGGCTGCGCCGCGCCCCTCTTTCTGCAACGCGACAAGGGGGCGCACCGGCAGCTTGGCAGGGCCAGCCCCTGCGTGCGCCCCGCAAGGAGCTCAGACTGTGCGAAAGTGCAGTGTTTTGAGTACAGCGCTGTGCCTGCGCCACCAGCTCCCGCCCCGATCCGCCGCATCGCCCACCTCGACATGGACGCGTTCTACGCGTCGGTCGAGCTGCTGCGCTATCCGCAATTGAAGGGCCTGCCGGTCGTGATCGGCGGTGGGCGGCGACAGGCCGACAGCGTGCTGGCCCAGCGCGAGAACCTGCCGCTGGACCAGTTCCCGCGCCTGGCCGACTACGCGGGCCGTGGCGTGATCACCACCGCCACCTACGCGGCACGCGCCTTCGGCGTGGGCTCGGCCATGGGCCTCATGAAGGCCGCCAAGCTATGCCCGCAGGCCATCCTGCTGCCGGTGGACTTCGACCAATACCGCCACTTCTCGCGGCTGTTCAAAAGCACCATTTTGGAGATCGCCCCGCTGATGGAGGACCGCGGCGTGGACGAGGTCTACATCGATTTCACCGAGGTGCCCGGCGGCCAGCGCGAGGGCGGGCGCGTGCTGGCGCGGCTGATCCAGAAGGCCATCTTCGAGCGCACCGGGCTGACGTGCTCGCTGGGCGTGGCGCCGAACAAGCTGATCGCCAAGATGGCCAGCGAGTTCAACAAGCCCAACGGCATTTCCATCGTGCACGAGGCCGACCTGCAGACGCGCATCTGGCCGCTGGCGGCGCGCAAGATCAACGGCATCGGCCCCAAGGCCGAGGCCAGGCTGGCGGCACTGGGCCTGTCGACCATCGGCGACCTGGCCGCCAAGGACCGCGCCTGGCTGGTCGAGCATTTCGGCAGGTCCTATGGCGCGTGGATGCACGAGGCTGCCTGGGGCCGCGACAGCCGGCCGGTGGTGACCGAGAGCGAGCCCGTCTCCATGAGCCGCGAAACCACGTTCGACCGCGACCTGCATGCCGTGCGCGACCGGGCCGAGCTGTCGGCCATCTTCACGCACCTGTGCGAGAAGGTCGCCGACGACCTGCAGCGCAAGGGCTACGTGGGCAAGACCATCGGCATCAAGTTGCGCTTCGACGACTTCAAGATCGCCACGCGCGACCAGACCGTGGCCACCTTCACGGCCGACGCCAAGGCCATCCGCCAGGCCGCCGGCCAGTGCTTGAAGCGCGTGCCGCTGGAGCGCCGGCTGCGGCTGCTGGGAGTGCGCGTGGGCGCGCTGCGCAAGGCCGCCGAACTGGCGGCCGAGCCGCCCATCGAGGCGGCCAACGGCGAGCTGTTCTGACCGTCCAGGGTGTGCCGACCGCGCCCTGCCCGGCTTGCGCATGCCTGCATGCGCCAACGAGGCTGGAGGCCGGTCTGGACATGGCGAGGCGTCCCGATGGGTCAGGCCAGGACCTGGCGCAATGCGGCGTCGAAGGCATCCGGCCGCTCATATTGCACCCAATGCCCGGCCTCGTCGACCAAGGTCAGGCCCTGGAAGTGCGGCGACTCGGCAAAGGCCTTCGCCAGCGCCTCCATGCGGCCCGCGTACAGCACGTCCTCGTTGCCATAGATCGCGTGCACCGGGCAGGCCACGCGCTGCAGCGCGTTCTTCAGGGCCTCGGTGCGCGCCAGGCGGCGGCGCTGCATGCGGTCGCGTTCCACGTTGGCGCCGTGCAGCGCCAGCGCGAGCGCGTCGATGGCCTCGGGCTTGTGCAGCATGAGCACGGCCAGGTTGTGCCGGTGCACGGCCTCGCGCGCGGCTGCATCGGGCAGATGGCGCCAGCCGCGCAGCGCGATCTGGCCGGCGTCGGAGACGCCCATGGCGGGCGCGCCGACGAGGACCAGGCGCGTGGCGCGCGCCGGGTGCTCGGCCAGCAGCAGGCCGGCCGTGAGGCCGCCGAACGAGAAGCCCACGAGGTCGCAGGCCTGTGCGCCCAGCAGCAACTGCAGGCCCTGCTCCAGCGCAGGTGCCACGGCGTCGGCATCACCGCCGCCGGGCGGCACCGCCGAATCGCCAAAGCCCGGCAGATCGGGCGCCAGCACCTGGCGGCCTGCCGCCACTAGCGCGTCGATGTTGCGCACCCAGTGCGTCCAGCTGCCGCTGCCGCCGTGCAGCAGCACGACAGGGCCGCGCGGGCCGGCATCGGCCGGCCCCCAGCGGTGCCATTGGATGTGGCCGTCGCCACAGGGCGTCTGCAGGGGTTGGGCCGCGGCCTGCAGGCGCGCGATGGGATTGGGAAGCGTGCGGGCGAAAGGCATCGGCGGTTTATACCGCCGGGGCTTTCATCGCGCTGTCACTACAGCACGCCGCCAGCGCCTGGGGTCCGTGGCAAGCGGGGCCCCTGCGTAGGCGCTGCAGCGCACCGCCCGCTTCATGTGGCCGCGCCGGGCTCCGCGCGCAGCGTCAGCGTGAACAGCACATAGGGATCGGCGTAGGCGTATTCCAGGTCGCCGCCGTGCGCCCGCGCGATGTGGCGCGCGATGTACAGGCCCAGGCCCAGGCCATCGGCCGTGGCGCGGATGCCGGTGGGCGTGGCGCGGAAGGGGTCGAACATGACGTCGGCGGCGACGGGCTCGACCTCAGCGCCGACGTTGCTGATCTCCAGCACCACCAGATCGCCCTGCTGCTGCAGCTGCACGACCACGGACTCGTCCGGCGCGCCATGGCGGCGCGCGTTGCCGATCAGGCAGGCCAGCAGCTGGCGCAGCCGCGCCACGTCACCCGCGAACGGCAGCGCACGCGGGATCTCGCGCACGAAGCGCAGCGCCGGATGGGCGGCCGCCTCCTCGTCCAGCATGCGGTGCAGCAGCTGGCCCAGGTCGACGGGCTGCACATTGAGCGCCAGGCCCTCGCCCTTTTGCAGCAGCGCCGCGTCGAGCACCTGGGCCACGAAGCGCTGCATGCGCCCGCCGGCCTGCTGCACGGAGGCCGCCTGGAGCTGCTCCGGCGTGCCCATGCCGGCGCTCAGCATGGACAGCAGATGGCTGCGGGCCCGGTCCAGCTCGGCGTTGCGCGCCACGCTGGCGCGCATGAGGTCGGCTACCAGCGCGTGGGCGATCTCCAGGTCGGTCTCGCTCCAGGGCACGCACTGGCCGCGCACCGTTTCCTTCCAGACGTCGAAGCTGCCGCGCGGCGTGAGGCGCGGCCCCATGGGGCCGTGGTCGTAATGCTTGTCGGGCTTGCCGCCCCAGGCGATGGTCTCGACCTGCTCCTTGCGCAGCAGCACCAGCCAGCCAGCCGTTGCGCTGGAAAAGCGCAGCGCGAGAAAGCCGCACCAGATGCCCAGCGCGTCCTGCAAGCCGGGGGGCAGGCCCGCCAGCGAGGCGCGGCTGTACAGGCCGGAGGCCGCCTGGGGCTGGGCCTGCAACCAGGGCACCAGCTCGCGCGCCGCCTCGGCCGGAACGCCGACGGACGCGATACGGCCCTGCTCTGCCAGCACCAGGCCATGGGCCTCGAACATGCCGTACAGCGCCTCGGCCGCCGGCAGCAGCGCAAACACGCCGTCATCGGCATGCAGCACGTCCTCGATGGCGCGGGCGCGCACGGAGGCCGCCGCCTCCAGCCGGTGCGCGCTGGCGCGGGCGAGCGCGCTCTGCACGTTGGCCGCCAGGATGTGGGCCAGCACGTCGCAGGCCGAGCGCACGCGGTAGGGCACGTGGCGCGGCGACATGTGGTGGCAGGCCAGCATGCCCCACAGCTTGCCGTGCACGACGATGGAAATGCTCATGGACGCCTGCACGCCCATGTTGGTCAGGTACTCGATGTGCACGGGCGAGACGGCGCGCAGCACGCTGTGGCTCATGTCCAGCGGCATGGCGGCGGCGTCGGCGCGGGCTTCGACGGGGACGGATGCACTGCCCACCGCGACGATGATGCGCAGCGTGTTCAGCGTGTAGAGGCGGCGCGCCTGGGCCGGGATGTCGCCGGCGGGGTAACGGCGGCCGGCCAGCGGCTCCAGCGCGTCGGCCTTGGCCTCGACCACGACATCGCCGCTGTCGTCGTGGCGGAAGCGGTAGGCCATGACGCGGTCGAAGCCGGTCAGCGTGCGCACCTCCTGCGCCGCGGCAGCCAGCAGGTCATCCACGGTGCGCTGGCGCTTGATGCGCGTCAGGGCGCGGTGGCCCTTGAAGGCGTCGTCTGCGAAGCCGGCGGCATCGGGGGCGAGCAGTTCCAGTTCAGCGAGCACGGTGTCGCCCACACGGTGGCCGATCATCTCGAAGGTCTGGCCGGCCAGTTCCACTTCGGTGGCGGCGGGCTGGACGTCGCCGGCCTCGGCGGCGAAGCATTCCTGCAGCAGCTCCAGCATGTCGGCATCGGCCGCAAAGCAGGTCTCCTGCAGTGGCTGGCCCAGTGCCGGCGCCAACGCCCCGAGCAGTGCCTCGGCGTTGGCACTGCGGTGGCTCACGCGCTGCGCGAGGTCGAAAGCCACCAGCACGCCGTGCGACTGGATGCGGCCCGGGATGTGGATCGGCTCGTGGTCGCAGTTGTCCAGGCCGACTGGCGCCTTGAACACGGCGCTCACGCCAGCAGCCCCGCGCGGCGCATGCGCGCCAGCAGGTCCTCGAAAGCCCAGCAGGCGCCGCGGCAGGCGGCGGCGATTTCGGCGGGCTGCGTCAGCCGCGCGCGCAGTGCTTTCAGGAAGGCGCCCCAATGCGCGCCGGTCGCCTCGCCACGGCCTTGCAGATAGCGCAGGCCGTGGTCCACGCCGGACTGGCGCAACCGGCGCAGCAACACCTGGCCACCGAGTTGCGAGCCCTCGACCACATAGGCCACGCCCAGCGCGAAGGCCGGGTCGTCGGCCGGCGCCGCGGCGGTTACGGGCGCAGCCACTGCGCCGGCCTGGGCTAGGTCGGCATCCAGCGCCTGCAGGTAGCCCTGGCCCCAGCCGGTGGGCTGCAGCAACGGCGCCAATGCCAGCAGCCAGCCGCGCAGCACGCGCAAATGGGACAGGTAGTCGGCAACGCCCGCATCGGGGCGTGCCAGCGGCAGCTGGCTGTCGAGCAGGTGGTGCAGGGATCGGGTGGCGTCACGCAAGGCGTGCACCGGGTCTCGGCCTTCTTGGGCTTCGGAGGCGGGATGAGGCAAGGAACGTATCACCGATCTGCGGATGGTTGACAAGGGCGAAGGATGTTAGCCACCCCGCACCGCGCCGCCAACATCATTTGATGTAGGCCGGCGCCGGCGCCGTGTACCGTGTGCGCTATTGGCGCGCCGTGCGTACATTCGCCGGCACCGCGCCCGGGTGGCTGGTGCGCCAAGGGTTGATGTCCAGCCCGCCGCGCCGCGTGTAACGCGCGTAGACCGTCAGCTTGACCGGGCGGCAGCGGCGCCAGATGTCCATGAACATGCGTTCGACGCACTGCTCGTGGAACTCGTTGTGGTTGCGGAACGAAACGATGTAGCGCAACAGGCCGGCCTGGTCGATCTGCGGGCCGCTGTAGCTTACCTGGACCGCGCCCCAATCGGGCTGGCCGGTGACCAGGCAGTTGCTCTTGAGCAAATTGGAGGTCAGCACTTCGGTGACTGGCGCCTCGTCGAACGCCGCCGTGAGCAGCTCGGGCGCGGGCTGGTAGTGCGTGCATTCCAGGTCCAGCCGGTCCAGGCTCAGGCCGTCGAGCTCGTGCACGGGCTCGCGGTCGAACAACTCCGGGCCGAGCACGCGCACGCCGATGGTGGCCGGCTGGTCGCTGCCGCGCCATACAGCCTCGGACAGGTCGGTGCGCAGGTGCGCACGCACGGCGTCCACCGACTCGAACGGCGTGTTGGAAAAGCTGCCCAGGTACAGCTTGAGCGATTTGCTCTCGATGATGTTGGGCGTCTCGCAGGGCACGGTGAAATGCGCCAGCGCCACCTGGGGCTTGCCGCGCGTGTTGAGCCAGCTCAGCTCATACGCCGTCCACAGGTCGGCCCCGAAGAAGGGGCTGGCGCCCTGGATGCCCAGCTCGGCGCGCTTGTCGGCGCGCGGGATCGGGAACAGCAGCGAGGCGTCGTACCGGTCGGCGTAGGCCGAGGCCTTGCCCAGGGGGGATTGGTCAGGGGATGTCATGCGAATTCACGTTCACGCAGCCATTTGGTGGCGATCCATTTTTCGCCCTGCAGCACGGGCGCGCCGCCATGCAGCGTGCGCGTGCTCGGGTGTGGCCGCTCGTAGCTGAAGAACACGGCGTTGCCGCGCTTGGGCGCCACTTCGAGCTGGATGTCGGGGAACACCGTGGCGCCGCCCTGCTCGGGCTCGCCCAGGTACATCACAAGCGTGCCGACACGCTGGCCGCCGCGGCGCAGGATGGTGGGCGTGCCGGGCTCGCCGGGGTCGAAATAGTCGTAGTGCGGCTTGTATTCGGTGCCGGGGCCGTAGTGCAGGATCTGCAGGCCTTCGCCGTTTTCCAGCGGCCAGCGCAGCAGGCGGGCGATGCGGTCCTCGATGCGCGCGATCAAGGGCGTTTCGGCGCGCTGGAAGAACATGCCATCGCTGGTGCGGTCCACGTTGATCTCTTCGCCGCCGGTCTTGGTGGCCACGGTGCGCGAGCGCGCCATGCGCGGGCGGGCCTCTTCGATCAACGCTTCGCACTCTTCGTCGCTGAGCAGGTTGCCGAACACCACGACACGCGGCTCGCGCTGCATGCTCAGCACATGCACGCGGCGGTCGCCGGCATCCAGGTACAGCGGGGCATCGGCCAGGTCGGGCTCGGGCACGGGCACGGCCGGCGGCAGGCTGGCGGCCTTGGCGGCTTGCTCCAGGTGGTCGCGCAGGCTGGTTTCCATGGCCTCGATGGCCACGTCCTCGTCCCAGCCCGCATCGCGCATGGATTGGAGCACCACGTCGGCCGCGTGGCCGGCTTGCGCCTGCTCGACAATCCACTGCCGCAGCTGCGGCGTGATGCTTTGCGACGATGTGTTGGCGGCCATGGTGCTCCTTTCTGAGATCAGTCCGCGCGGCGCCGGAACACCAGGCGATCCGGCGCCGAGGCCTTGGCGTCGAAGGCGTAGCCGTCCACGTTGAAACCCTTCAACCCGGCCGGCGTCTTGATGCGGTGCTCGATCGCATAGCGGGCCATCAGGCCGCGCGCGCGCTTGGCGAAGAAACTGATGATCTTGTACTGCCCGTTCTTGTAGTCCTCGAACTGGCATTCGACCACCCGCGCGCGCAAGGCCTGGCGGTCCACCGACTTGAAATACTCCTGCGAGGCCAGGTTCACGACGACGGGCGTCTTGCTGCCGGCCAGTTCGCCGTTCAGGTATTCGGCGATGCGGCTGCCCCAGAACTGGTACAGGTTGGCGCCCTGCGCGTTGGCCAGCGCCGTGCCCATCTCCAGCCGGTAGGGCTGCATGCGGTCCAGCGGGCGCAGCACGCCGTACAGGCCCGACAGGATGCGCAGGTGGCGCTGGGCCCAGCGCAGATCGTCCAGTGGCAGGCTGCGCGCGTCCAGCCCGCCGTAGACATCACCGTCGAAGGCCAGCGCGGCCTGGCGCGAATTGCGCGCCGTCATGCGCGGGCTGTAGGCCTGGTAGCGCGCCACGTTCAGCGCAGCCAGGCTGTCGGACAGGTCCATGAGTTCGGCAATCTGCTGAGGCGTCTTGCCCTTGAGCACAGCGATCAGCTCGGCCGCCTGCTCGGGGAACAGCGGCTTGGTGTGGGGCACGGGCCCCAGCGGGGTGTCGTAGTCGAGGGATTTGGCAGGTGAAATCAGGAACAGCATGGGGCGGGTGAAGTGCGGCGCAAATTATGTTGCAGGCCGCATGGCCACCGCCCACCCAGGCCTTTGCGGCCAGCCACTCGCCGTCAGGCGCGAGAAGAGCGGCGTCGCCGCAGCGCCAGCCCGGCGGCAGCGGCGGTGAACCACAGCGCCAGCACCGAGGGCTCGGGCACTTGCTGCGGGTCGAAGCCCAGCGTGAGGCTGGCCACACGCTGCAGCAGCACGGCTTCGGGTACGGCGATGCCCAGGTCGCGCGCCGCGATTTCGGCGGCGCCCAGGCTGGCCGGGTCCAGGCCGGTCAGCGTGCCGAACAACGTCAGTGCGCTGAGGTAGGAGCCGAACTTGCTGGCGTGCGTGCCGTCGTCCCACCACAGGTCCACCAGGCCATCGGTCACGGCGTCGGGCGCATAGTGGTTGGCCGTGGCCACGCCCATCGCCAGGGCCAGCATGAAGGCCTCACCGACCGGTGCCACGTCGACAACGCCGCCGCTGCCGTCGGCACCGGCGTCCGCCGCGGCCTTGGCATAGGCATCGCGCAGGTCCTCGGTCATGGCCTGCAGCGAGCCGTAGAACGACGTGGCGGGCGTGGTCGTGAAGCTCACCTCGCCCGTGACAGGGTCGGTCACTGTGGTGAACGGCGCATTCACGAGGTTCGGGCGTGCCCAGGTCTGGTAGAGGTAGACCTGCGTATCGGCGCTGGCGTTCGGGTTGGCCTCGATGTTGCGCAGCAGCCCGCAGGTGCCGGCGGACGCGCCGGTGATGCGCGCGCATTCGGCATTGGTGCCGCCGATCAGCTCGCGCTCGCGGTACGACAACGCGTTGCCCTGGTGCAGGTAGTTCTCGATGACATTCACGTAGGCGTTGAAGTACGCGGGGTTGGACGCCAGGCCCGTCTGTTTGGGCAGTGCCTCGTCGCTCTGCTCCTGCAGCACGACTTTGCTCCAGGTCTGGCTCGCGATGTTGCCGCGCAGGTTCCAGTCGGCCGGGTTGCTGTTGAGGAAATGACCGCGCAGCGAGGCGGCGTTGCGCGTAGACAGCGCCACCTGGTAGTCCAGGCCCGCCTGCGTCGTGAACTGTTTGAAGATGCCGGCCACGCCGCCCCAGGGGTGGGGCTCGAAGCTGTTGCTGCCGGTGGGGTTGGCCGCTGCCATCGGCGCCGTGAGGTCGCGCACATTGGCAGCGTTGTAGCTCATGACCGGGTCGACGCGGCCGAAGGTGTAGCTGTTGCCGACGAACAGCACGCTGACGGGATCGGCCTGGGCCGCTGCGGCGCAGGCGAGCAGCGCGGGCAGCGCCAGGGCGCGCAGGAGGGGGCGGGGCATGGATGTCTCCGGGAAATCGTTGGAGCGCGGATGCTAGGGCGCCCTCTCCCGCAGATCAAATATCTGAAACAACGGGTCTGCATATGTCTTGCATATGCAGAGCCGGCCTCAGCGCGGCACGATCACCAAGGCCTCGGAACTGCGGTGGTGGCCGTCGTCGCGGCCTGCTTGTGGTCGCCGCGTTGCCGCCCTGCAGCGCCGGCGGACGTCAACCCTGTCGCGCGGCCAGATGAAGCGGCTTCATGCACCCAGGCCCAGCAGGCGCATTGCATTGCCCTTGAGGATGCCCGGCATCACCTCGGGCTTGAAGCCGGCCTCTTCCGAATCCTTAAGCCAGCGGTCCGGCGAGATCAGCGGCCAGTCGCTGGCGAACAGCACGCGGTCCTTCAGCATCGTGTTGGCGTATTGGATGAGCTGCTTGGGAAAGTACTTGGGGCTCCAGCCCGACAGGTCAATCCACACGTTGGGCTTGTGCGTGGCCACCGACAGCGCCTCGTCCTGCCACGGGAAGCTGGGGTGGGCCATGACGATCTGCATGTCGGGGAAATCGATCGCCACGTCGTCCAAGTGCATGGGGTTGCTGTACTCCAGCCGCAGCCCGCCGCCGCAGCGCATGCCCGAGCCGATGCCGCTGTGCCCGGTGTGGAAGATGGCGGGCAGCTTGCGTTCGGCGATCACCTCGTAGATGGGCCAGGCCATCTTGTCGTAGGGGTGGAAGCCCTGCACGGTGGGGTGGAACTTGAAGCCCTTCACGCCGTGCTCCTCCACCAGCCGGCGCGCCTCGCGCGCGCCCATCCTGCCCTTGTGCGGGTCGATGCTGGCGAAGGCGATCATGATGTCCGGGTTCTGCTGCGCGGCCTCGGCGATCTCTTCGTTGGGGATGCGGCGGCGGCCCAGTTGCGACTCGGCGTCCACGCCGAACATCACGAAGCCGATCTTGCGCTCGCGGTAGTAGTCGATGCTCTCCTGGATGGTGGGCCGGCGGCTGGAGCGGAAGTACTTGTCGGCGGCGCGGTCGTATTCCTCGCCGTAGTTGTCGAACGGGTTCCAGCAGCTGATTTCGGCGTGCGTGTGGGTGTCGATGGCGATCAGGTTGGTGCAGTCCACTCAGGTCTCCTCTCAGGGTAAGTACGGGGTTTTGGAGGCGCTCAGAGCGCTTGATTTGGTTATTTTTCATAACCATAATCGATCCAACCCAAGGACGCAATCATGACCCACCCCGACCTCACTTTCGAAACCCAGGGCGACATCGCCATCGTTCGACTGGAACGCGCGGCCAAGCGCAATGCCTTGAACGACGCGCTGATCCTGGCGCTGCGCGACACCTTCCAGAACCTGCCCGAGAGCGTGCGCGCGGTCGTCATCGACGGCGCCGGCCCGCACTTCTGCGCCGGGCTCGACCTGTCGGAATTGAAGGAGCGCAACGCCGGCCAGGGCGTGATGCATTCGCGCATGTGGCACCAGGCGCTGGAATGCGTGCAGCACGGCCCGGTGCCCGTGGTCGCGGCGCTGCACGGCGCGGTCGTCGGCGGCGGGCTGGAGCTGGCCAGCGCGGCCCACATCCGCGTGGCGGACAGCACCACCTTCTACGCCTTGCCCGAAGGCACGCGCGGCATCTTCGTGGGCGGCGGCGGCTCGGTGCGCATCCCCAAGCTGATCGGCGTGGCGCGCATGACCGACATGATGATGACCGGCCGCGTCTACAACGCCGAAGACGGCGAGCGCGCCGGCTTCGCGCAGTACCTGGTGGCCGAAGGCACGGCGTTCGACAAGGCGGTGGAGCTGGCCAAGCGCATCGCCACCAACGCCCCGCTGACCAACTACGCGCTCATGCACGCGCTGCCGCGCATCGCCGAGCAGCCGGCCGACCACGGCTTCTTCACCGAGGCGCTGATGGCGGGCATCGTGCAGGACGCCCCCGACGCCAAGGAGCGCGTGCGCGCCTTCCTCGAAGGCAAGGCGCCCAAGGTCAGCAAGAACTGACCCCCGGCGACCACCAGGAGAACGACATGACGGAGACAACACCCAAGTACCGACCGCTGGCTTTCGGCATCACGCGCGGCGTGCTGCGCGAGGGCGAAGGCGGCGTGGCCTACCTCAGCGCCGAGACGCCGCTGCCGCCCTACGCCCACCGCATGACGGACCGCCTGGTGCACTGGGCCGAAGTGGCGCCCGACCGCACGTTCATCGCCCAGCGCGCGCGCAACGCCGATGGCAGCCGCGGCGACTGGGTGCACATGACGTACCGCGAGATGCTGGCCAAGGCGCGCGCCATCGCGCAGGCGCTGCTCACGCGCGGCCTGTCGCCCGAGCGGCCGGTCGCGATCCTGGCCGAGAACGGCATCGACCACGCGCTCATTGCCTTCGGCGCGCTGCTGGCCGGCGTGCCGCACTGCCCCGTCTCCACGCCTTACGCGCTGGTGAGCAAGGACTACGAGAAGCTGCGCCACGTGATGGCCACGCTGACGCCGGGCCTGGTGTTCGCCGCCGACGCACGCTATGCCAAGGCGATCGCCGCCGTGGTGCCGGCCGACACCGAGGTCGTGCTCGGCGAGGGCCGGCTGCAAGACCGCGCCAGCACCACGCTGGCCGAGCTGCTGGCCACCGAAGTGACGCCGGCCGTGGACGCCGCCATGGCCAACATCCACCCCGGCACGATCACCAAGTTCCTCTTCACCTCGGGCTCCACCAAGAACCCCAAGGCCGTCATCAACACGCACCGCATGTGGTGCGCGAACCAGCAACAGCTGCGCAGCTCCATCCCCGCGCTGGGCGAGGAGCCGCCGGTGCTGGTCGACTGGCTGCCCTGGAACCACACCTTCGGCGGCAACCACAACGTGGGGATCGTGCTGGACAACGGCGGCACGCTGTACATCGACGACGGCAAGCCCACGCCTTCCGGCATCGCCGAGACGCTGCGCAACCTGCGCGAGATCGCACCCACGGTCTACTTCAACGTGCCGACCGGCTTCGAATACATCGCCGACGCGATGGAGACCGACGCGGTGCTGCGCAAGAACCTGCTGTCGCGCGCACGCATGTTCTTCTACGCCGGCGCGGCGCTGCCGCAGGCCGTGTGGGACAAGCTGCACACCATCCAGGAGGCCGAGATCGGCGAGCGCCTGGTGATGGGCACGGGCCTGGGCATGACCGAGTCCGGCCCGTTCGGCCTGTACATCACGCGGCCCGAGGTGGCCACCGGCGACCTGGGGCTGCCCACCGCCGGCATGGAGATCAAGCTCGTGCCCACCGATGGCAAGACCGAGATCCGCTACCGCGGCCCCAACGTCACGCCGGGCTACTGGCGCCTGCCGGACGTGACGCACGAGTCCTTCGACGAAGAGGGCTTCTTCATGACCGGCGACGCGGTGGACTGGATCGACCCGCAGAACATCCATCTGGGCCTGCGATTCGACGGCCGCATTGCCGAAGACTTCAAGCTGGCCACAGGCACCTTCGTCAGCGTGGGGCCGATGCGCGCCAGGATCACCGCCTACGGGGCGCCTTATGTGCAGGACGCGGTGCTGACCGGCATCAACCTCAAGGAGGTCGGCGCGCTGATCTTCTGCACGCAGGCCGTGCGCGAACTGGCGCGGCTGCCGGCCGATGCGCCGTGGCAGCAGGTGCTGGAAAGCCCGGCCGTGCAGGGGCACTTCCAGCGCGTGCTGAACAAGCTCGCGACCGACTCCACCGGCAGCGCCAACCGCATCGCGCGCGCGGTGCTCGTGGCCGAGCCCCCGTCCATCGACAAGGGCGAAGTCACCGACAAGGGCTCGATCAACCAGCGCGCCGTGCTGAAGCACCGCGACGCGGCCGTGCAGGCGCTGCACGCAGACACGCTGCCCTTCACCCTCAAGCCGCAATAAAGGAGACCGTCATGCAAATCGAAGGAACGTCAGCACTCGTCACGGGCGGCGCATCGGGCCTGGGCGAGGCCGTCGCACGCGAACTGGCGCGCCTGGGCGCCAGGGTCGCGGTGCTGGACCGCAACAGCGAGCTGGCGCAAAAAGTCGCGGCCGACATCGGCGGCACGGCGCACGCCTGCGACATCGCCGACACCGCGAGCGTGGAGGCTGCGCTCGACGCTGCCGCTGCCGCCCACGGCCCGGCCCGCATCCTCATGAACGTGGCCGGCATCGGTGGTGCCAAGCGCATCGTCGGCAAGGACGGCCGCGCCGCGCCGCTGGAAGACTTCGCCAAGGTCATCGGCGTGAACCTGATCGGCACCTACAACATCAGCCGCCTGTTCGCCGCGCGCTGCGCCAAGCTCGAAGCGCTGGAGGACGGCGCGCGTGGCGTGATGATGTTCACCGCCTCGGTGGCGGCCTACGACGGCCAGGTGGGCCAGCAGGCTTACAGCGCGTCCAAGGGCGGGCTGGTCGGCATGACGCTGCCGATGGCGCGCGACCTGGCGCAGCACGGCATCCGGGTGTGCACGGTGGCGCCCGGCATCTTCGCCACGCCGCTGTTGCTGGAGCTGCCCGAGCCGGTGCAGCAGTCGCTGGCCGCGTCCATCCCCTTCCCGTCGCGGTTGGGCAAGCCCTCGGAGTTCGCCGAGCTGGCCTGCCACATCGTGACCAACAACCACCTGAACGGCGAAGTCATCCGGCTGGATGGCGCGCTGCGCATGGCCCCGCGCTGAACCACCCACCCCGAGGAGACAACCGCATGCAACACCGTCGTCATTTCATCCAGGCCCTGGGCAGCGCTGCTGCGCTCGGCGCCCTCTCGCCGCTCAGCGTGCTCGCGCAGGCGCTGGACCAGGTCAAGGTCATGTACGGCTTCCCGGCCGGCAGCGCGGGCGACAGCGTGGCCCGCCGCGTGGCCGAGAAGCTGGGCGGCACGCCCTACAGCAAGAACCCAGGCTATGTGGAGAACAAGCCCGGCGCCGGCGGCCGCATCGCGGTGGAGTCGCTCAAAGTCGCCGTGGCCGACGGCTCGGTGCTGACGCTGGCGCCGGTGTCGGCCCTGGCCGTCTACCCCTACATCTACCCCAAGCTCACATACAAGCAGGAGGATGTGACCCCGGTCTCCATCGGCGCCATCATGTTCCACGGCCTGGCGGTCGGCCCTGCCGTGCCGGCCGAGGTCAAGACGCTGAAGGACTTTCTGGCCTGGGCCAAGGCGAACCCGAACCAGGCCAGCTACGGCTCGCCGGGCGCCGGCTCCATGCCCCACCTGCTGGGCGCGCTGCTCGGCATCCGCGCCGGCGTAGACCTCAAGCACGTGCCCTACCGCGGCACCGTGCCCAGCATCACCGACCTGGTCGGCGGCCAGATCGCCGCGGCCATGAACCCCAGCGGCGACTACCTGCAATACATGAAGACCGGCCGTGTGCGCGTGCTGGCCACCTCGGGCAAGAAGCGCTCGCCGTTCCTGCCCGACGTGCCCACCTTCACCGAGCTGGGCTACCCGGATGTGACCTCGGAGGAATGGTTCGGCTTCTACGCGCCGGCCAAGACGCCGCCCGCCACACTGGCCGCCGCCAACGCCGCCATCAACGCGGCGCTGAAAGACAAGACCGTCATCGATGCACTGGCCATCGTCGGCCTGGTGGCACACGGCAGCACGGCGCAGGAAATGGTGGCCGACCAGAAGGCCGAGTACGAGCGCTGGGGGCCGCTGGTCAAGCAGATCGGCTTCACCGCAGAGTCCTGATTCGTTCAACCGGAGGAGACACACCATGGCAAAGAACACCCCCACGCTGATCCTGGCCGCATTGGCCCCTGCCCTGCTGCTGGGCGCCTGCGGCGGCTCGGACGACGACCTGCCGCAGCTGGCCGAGGCCAAGCCGGCCACGTTGCAGGCCTGCGCCGATCTCGTGAGCCGCCTGGCGCTGGCCAACACGCAGATCACCGCCACCACCGTGGTGCCGGCCGGCACGCTCACGGTGGCCGGCCAGGCCGTGCCCGAGCATTGCCGCGTGACCGGCCGCATGTTCGAGCGCGTGAGCGCCGTCGACGGCCAGACCTACGCCATCGGATTCGAGATGCGGCTGCCGAACAACTGGAACGGCCGCTTCTTCCACCAGGTCAACGGCGGTACGGACGGCAACATCGGCACCGCCTCGGGCGGCAAGGGCGGCGGCGGCGCGCTGAGCAACGGCCTGCGCGACGGCTTCGCCGTGCTGAGCTCGGACGCCGGCCACAGCGGCGCGCAGAACCCGCTGTTCGGCCTGGACCCGCAGGCCCGGCTGGACTACGGCTACCAGGCCGTGGGCAAGCTCACACCCATGGCCAAGTCGCTGATCCAGACTGCCTACGGCAAGCAGCCCGACCGCTCGTACCTGGTGGGTTGCTCCAATGGCGGGCGCCACGCCATGGTGGGCGCGTCGCGCTATGCCGACCAGTACGACGGCATCCTGGCCGGCAACCCCGGCTTCAACCTGCCCAAGGCGGCCGTGGCCCAGCTCTACGGTGCGCAGCAGTTGAACAGCGTGGCCAGCGACCCGGCGGACATCGCCACCTCCTTCACGCCCGCGGAACGTGCACTGGTGGCGGCCAAGGTGCTGGAGAAATGCGACGCGCTGGATGGCGCCACCGACGGGCTGGTGCAGGACATCAAGGCCTGCCAGAGCGCCTTCTCGCTGGAGCGCGACGTGCCGAGCTGCACCGGCGCGCGCGACGGCAGCTGCATCAGCACGGCGCAAAAGACGGCTCTGTCCAACATCTTCCGCGGCGCACGCAACAGCGCCGGCACCGCGCTGTATGCCAGCTTCCCGTGGGACGCCGGCATCACCTCGGCCAACTGGGCGAGCTGGAAGTTCCAGTCCTCCATCGGCGCCGCGCGCGACCCGGTGGCCGTGGGCTTCATCTTCCAGGTGCCGCCCGCGCCGACCAGCATCCTGACGGACACCAAGGCCTTCGCGCTGGCGTTCAACATGGACACGGACGCGCCCAAGATCGCCGCGACCAACGCGACCTACACCGAGTCGTCGCTGAGCTTCATGACGCCGCCGAACCCGACCAACCTGTCGGCCCTGAAGGACCGCGGCGCCAAGATGATGGTCTACCACGGCACGTCCGACGGCGTGTTCTCCTCCGACGACACGGCGGCCTGGTACGACGGCCTGCGCAACGCCAACGGCGGTAACGCCGCCAACTTTGCGCGGCTCTACCTGGTGCCCGGCATGAACCACTGCAGCGCCGGCCCGGCCACCGACCAGTTCGACATGGTCACGGCTTTGGTCGACTGGGTCGAAAAGGGCGTGGCGCCCGACCGCGTGATCGCCAACGCGCGCGGCGCCGGCAATGCCGGTGGCGTGAACGCCGACGTGCCCGCCGCCTGGTCGCCCACCCGCACCCGCCCGCTGTGCCCCTACCCGCAGGTCGCGCGCTACAACGGCACCGGCGACATCGAAAGCGCCGCCAGTTTCAGCTGCAAGTAACGACACACCGCCATGGACTACCGCCCCCGCCCCGACGACATCCGCTTCCTGCTCGGCGTGCTGGGCGCGGGCGACCAGCTGCGCACACTGCCTGCCTTCGCCGAGGTCGACGACGCGTTGGCAGGCCAGGTGCTGGACGAGGCCGGCAAGTTCGTGGCCGACGTGATCGCGCCGTTGAACCGCAGCGGCGACGAGATCGGCTGCAGCTTCGAGGCCGGCACCGTCACCACGCCGCCGGGCTTCCGCGATGCCTACCAAGCCTTCCAGCAGGCCGGCTGGCCCGCGCTGTCGGCCGACCAGGCCCATGGCGGCCAGGGCCTGCCAGCCGTGCTGGAGGCCGTGCTGTACGAATGGCTGTCGGCCGCGAACCAGGGCTTCACGATGGCGCCTGGCCTGCTGCATGGCGCCTACGACTGCTTGAAGCACCACGGCAGCCCGGAGCTCAAGGCCGCGTATCTGCACGAGATCGCCACCGGCCAATGGCTGGCCACCATGTGCCTGACCGAGGCCCACGCCGGCAGCGACCTGGGCCTGGTGCGCACGCGCGCCGTGCCGCAGGCCGATGGCTCGCTGCGCGTGAGCGGCAGCAAGATCTTCATCTCCGGCGGCGAGCACGACCTGACGGACAACATCGTGCACCTGGTGCTGTGCCGGCTGCCCGATGCGCCGCCCGGGCCCAAGGGCCTTTCGT
The DNA here is from genome assembly GCF_001422405.1 of Pseudorhodoferax sp. Leaf267. GTDB lineage: Bacteria > Pseudomonadota > Gammaproteobacteria > Burkholderiales > Burkholderiaceae_C > Pseudorhodoferax. The sequence continues at coordinate 52,157 of NZ_LMMV01000012.1, read as the reverse complement.
TGGCGCTGGTGCCCAAGCAGCTGCCGAACGGCCAGCGCAACGCCGCGTTCTGCGACCGCATCGAGGACAAGATGGGCCTGCACGCCAGCCCCACCTGCGCGATGCGCTTCGAGGATGCCCAGGGCTGGCTGGTCGGCGAGCCCGGGCGTGGCCTCCATGCGATGTTCGTGATGATGAATTCAGCGCGGCTGCACGTGGCGCTGCAGGGCATCGGCCTGCTGGACGCAGCCTGGCAAAAGGCCGATGCGTATGCCGCCGAGCGCCGCCAGATGAAGGCACCCGGCCACACCGGCGCCGAGCCCAGCCTGATCGCCGAGCACCCTGCCATCGCACGCATCCTCGCCACCCAACGCGCCTGGATCGATGGCGCGCGGCTGCTGGCCTACCGCACGGGCCTGATGCTGGACGTGGCGCGCCATGACGCCAACCCCAAGGCCCGCGCCAGCGCGCAACGCTGGTGCGCCCTCGTGACGCCCGTCCTCAAGGCCGCCTGCACGCAGCAGGGCTTCGACGGCGCCAGCGCCTGCCTGCAGGTGTTCGGTGGTCACGGCTACGTGCGCGAGTGGGGCATCGAGCAGAACCTGCGCGACGTGCGCGTGGCCATGGTCTACGAGGGCACGAACGAGATCCAGGCCATCGACCTCCTGGTGCGCAAGGTGCTGCCCGACGGTGGCGCCGACTTCAGCGCCATGCTGGTGGAGCTGCGCAGTGAACTCGACGCCTCGCGCGACCACGATGCCGACGCCCAGCGCCGGCTGGCGCAGCTGCGCTACCTGGCCACCGGCGTGGCGCTGGCCGCCAAGGCGCAGCCCGCTTTGGCCTATGAGGTGGCCGACGATTTCCTGCGCGTGACCGCGCTGGCGCTGCTGGCCTGGTCCTGGGCCCGCATCGAGGCCAAGGCGCCTGACGGTGCCCGCTGGGCGCAACCGGCCGCCGCCTTGCGCCGCTGGGTGCTGCCCGAGTTCGACATGCGCCTGGCCATGGTCAAACGCGCCAGCGAAGCCGTGGCCTTGGCCGGTGCCGCCTGAACGACAACAATCGGGCATGGCCCGAGCATCCAAGAACACAACAACGCCCTCTCCCGCCACGCCCGGCCCCGAGCAGCTGGACACCAGCGTGCTCGAGGCCCTGGTCGGCTACAACGCCCGGCGCGCCTCGATTGCCATCGGCGCCGAGTTCTTCGAGCGCATGGCGCCCTATGGCCTGAAGCAGGCCGACTTCTCGGTGCTGGCCCTGCTGGCGCACAACCCCGGCGCCACCTCGCGCCAGCTGTGCGCCACGCTGGACATCCTGCCGCCCAACTTTGTGAGCCTGATCGCCGCGCTCGATCGCCGCGGCCTGATCGAGCGCCGCCCGCACCCGCGCGACGGCCGCGCCGTGGGCCTGCACCTCACCGACGCCGGGCATGCACTGGCGCAGGAGACCGAGAAGATCGTGGTGGAGATGGAGAGCGAGCTGGCCGGCCGGCTGACCGAACGCGAGCGCACCACGCTGCAGCGGCTGCTGCAGAAGTTCTATCTGGGCAAGGGCGAGAAGCGCGAGACGCGCTGATCCGCTGCCCCTGGGCCACCCGCTCCACCCAGGGCGCCGTACCGCACGGACCGCCTAAAATCGCCCGCTTCGCGTTCTCGCCCCGCAGCGCCGCCACCGGCGCCGCCTTCCGTCTGGATTCCCCCATGAGCGACACCCCCCTGCAACCCGGCCTGGCCGAACTGTCCAAATCCTTCGAACCCGCCGCCATCGAGGCCTACTGGGGCCCCGAGTGGGAGCGCCGCGGCCTGGGCGCCGCAGGCGTCCGCGGGACGGGCCAGCCCGATGCGGCAGCCCCCTCGTTCGCCATCCAGCTGCCGCCGCCCAACGTCACGGGCACGCTGCACATGGGCCACGCGTTCAACCAGACCATCATGGACGCGCTCACGCGCTACCACCGCATGCGCGGGTTCAACACGGCCTGGGTGCCGGGCACCGACCACGCCGGCATCGCCACGCAAATCGTGGTGGAGCGCCAGCTGCAGGACCACAAGCTCAGCCGCCACGACCTGGGCCGCAAGAACTTCGTCGCCAAGGTGTGGGAGTGGAAGCAGCAGTCGGGCAACACCATCACCACGCAAATGCGCCGCATGGGCGACAGCGTGGACTGGAGTCGCGAGTACTTCACCATGGACGACAAACTGTCCAAGGTGGTGACCGACACCTTCGTGAAGCTGTACGAGCAAGGCCTCATCTACCGCGGCAAGCGCCTGGTCAACTGGGACCCGAAGCTGCAATCCGCCGTGTCCGACCTGGAGGTCGAGAGCGAAGAGAAAGACGGCTCGCTGTGGCACATCGCCTACCCGCTGACCGACGGCTCGGGCAGCCTGACGGTGGCCACCACGCGCCCGGAGACCATGCTCGGCGACGTGGCCGTGATGGTGCACCCCGAGGACGAGCGCTACCAGCACCTGATCGGCAAGACCGTCACGCTGCCGCTGGTGGGCCGCGAGATCCCGGTGATCGCCGACGACTACGTGGACAAGGCCTTCGGCACCGGCGTGGTGAAGGTCACGCCCGCGCATGACGTGAACGACTACGCCGTGGGCCAGCGCCACAAGCTGCCCATGATCTGCGTGCTGACGCTGCAGGCCACCATCAACGACGAGGCGCCCGAGAAGTACCGCGGCCTGAACCGCTTCGTGGCGCGCAAGGCCATCGTGGCCGACCTGGAAGCCATCGGCGCCATGGTCGAGATCAAGAAGCACAAGCTGACCGTGCCGGTCTGCACGCGCACCGGCGAGGTGGTCGAGCCCATGCTGACGGACCAATGGTTCGTCGCCATGACCAAGGTGTCCGATCAAGACCCGACCGGCAAGAGCATCGCCACCAAAGCCATCGACGCCGTGAAGAGCGGCGAGGTGCGCTTCGTGCCCGAGAACTGGGTCAACACGTATGACCAGTGGATGAACAACATCCAGGACTGGTGCATCAGCCGTCAGCTCTGGTGGGGCCACCAGATTCCGGCCTGGTACGACGAGGACGGCAACGTGATCGTGGCGCGCAGCGAAGCCAATGCACAGGCCAAGGCGCCCGGCAAGCTGCTCCGCCGCGACGAGGACGTGCTGGACACCTGGTACTCGTCCGCGCTGGTCCCCTTCTCGACCATGGGCTGGCCCGAACAGACCGACGCGCCCACCGACGACTACAACCTCTACCTGCCCTCCACCGTGCTGGTGACGGGCTACGACATCATCTTCTTCTGGGTGGCCCGGATGATCATGATGACGACGCACTTCACGGGCCGCGTGCCGTTCAGGCATGTCTACATCCACGGCCTGGTGCGCGACGCGCAGGGCAAGAAGATGAGCAAGTCCGAAGGCAACGTGCTGGACCCGGTGGACCTGATCGATGGCATCGCCCTGCCCCCGCTGCTCGACAAGCGCACCACCGGCCTGCGCAAGCCCGAGACCGCGCCCCAGGTGCGCAAGAACACCGAGAAGGAATTCCCCGAAGGCATCCCGGCCTACGGCGCCGACGCACTGCGCTTCACCTTCGCGGCGCTGGCCTCGCTGGGCCGCAGCATCAACTTTGACAGCAAGCGCTGCGAGGGCTACCGCAACTTCTGCAACAAGCTCTGGAACGCCACGCGCTTCGTGCTCATGCATTGCGAGGGCCAGGACTGCGGCCTCAAGGAACACACCAAGGAACAGTGCCAGCCTGGCGGCGAGTTCCACGGCTACATGCGCTTTTCCCAGGCGGACCGCTGGATCAGCTCGGCCCTGCAGAAGGTGGAAGCCGACATCGCCAAGGGCTTTGCCGAGTACCGGCTGGACAACGTGGCGAACGCGCTCTACGACTTCGTCTGGAACGAGTTCTGCGACTGGTACCTGGAGATCGCCAAGGTGCAGATCCAGACCGGCAGCGAGGCCGAGCAGCGCGCCACGCGCCGCACGCTGATCCGCACGCTGGAGGCCATCCTGCGGCTGGCGCACCCCATCATCCCCTTCATCACCGAGGCGCTGTGGCAGAAGGTCGCGCCCGTGGCTGGCTTGCCCGGCGCGTCCGTGAGCGTGGCCAAGTACCCAGAAGCCCAGCCCAGCAAGATCGACGAGGGGGCCATCGCCCATGTCGCCAAGCTCAAGTCGCTGGTCGATAGCTGCCGCAACCTGCGCGGCGAGATGAACGTGTCGCCGGCCACGCGGCTGCCGCTGTATGTGCTGGGCGATGCCGACTTCATGCGCGCTGCGGCGCCCGTGCTGCAGGCCTTGGCCAAGCTCAGCGAGGTCAAGGTGTTCGACGATGAGACGGCTTGGCAGGCCGCGGCCCAGGCGGCACCGGTGGCCGTGGTGGGTGAGGCCCGCATGGCGCTGTACGTGGAGATCGACGTGGCGGCCGAGAAGCTGCGTCTGGGCAAGGAAGTCGCACGGCTGCAGGGCGAGATCGCGAAAGCCAACGGCAAACTGGGCAACGAGGCCTTCGTTGCCAAGGCACCGCCGGCCGTCATCGACCAGGAACGCAAGCGCGTCGCGGACTACACGGCCACGTTACAAAGGCTTCACGACCAGCTTGTACGATTGGGCTGACAGCCCCAGAGCGGGATCGATGGCACACGTTTTGCAACAACTCTGCCAGACTGCCGCCTTTCCCCCAAAGCACCCCTTTTTTGATTGAAGAGAGAGTCCCAGACCCATGTCCAGCTACCAGAAGACCGTTAGAAAAGCCGTGTTCCCCGTTGCCGGCCTCGGCACGCGTTTCCTCCCCGCCACGAAGGCGCAGCCCAAGGAAATGCTGCCGGTGGTGGACAAGCCGCTGATCCAGTACGCCGTCGAAGAGGCGTATGCAGCGGGTATCCGGCAGATGATTTTCGTGACGGGGCGTAACAAGCGCGCGATCGAAGACCACTTCGACACGGCCTACGAACTGGAGAGCGAACTGGAAACCGCCGGCAAGAAAGAGCTGCTGGACCTGGTGCGGTCCGTGTCGCCGGACGACATGTTCTGCTCGTTCGTGCGCCAGCCGCGTTCGCTGGGCCTGGGCCACGCCGTGCTGTGTGCCGAGCACCTGGTCGGCGACGAGCCGTTCGGCGTGCTGCTGGCCGACGACTTGATGATCGGCCCCAAGGGCGGCAAGCCCGTGCTGGCGCAGATGACAGATGCCTTCAGCCGCCTGGGCACCTCGATGATCGCCGTGCAGGAAGTGCCGCTGGAGCAGGTGCGCCGCTACGGCATCGTTGCCGGTGAAGTGGTCAAGGACATCGAGGACGGCCGGCTCACGCGCGTGAACCATATGGTGGAAAAGCCCGCGCCCGAAGCCGCGCCATCGCGCATGGGCGTGGCTGGCCGCTACATCCTGACGCCGGCCGTGTTCGGCCACATCCGCAATCAGCCGCGCGGCGCCGGTGGCGAGATCCAGCTGACCGATGGCATCGCCGGCCTGCTGAACACCGAAATCGTCCACGCCTACCAGTACGAAGGCAAGCGCTTCGACTGCGGCAGCAAGCACGGTTTTCTGGAAGCGACCGTGGAGCTTGCGTTGCAGCACCCCGAAGTCAGCAAGGGCTTCCGCGAGTACCTGTCGACGCTGAAGATCTGAGCGCGCAGCGCCAGAGACACGAAAGCCGGGGTGACCCGGCTTTTTTCATTCTGGGCGCCGCCTCGTTCAGCGTCGGCGCAGTACGTGGATGAATTCCGCGCCTGCGGTCTGCTGCTCCACGAGCTCGTTGCCCGTCTGCTTGGCGAAGGCCTGGAAGTCGCGCACCGAGCCGGCATCGGTGGCCACCACCTTGAGCAACTGGCCGCTTTGCAATTCGCCCAGGGCCTTCTTGGCCTTCAGGATGGGCAGCGGGCAGTTCAGGCCGCGGGTGTCGATTTCTTTGTGGATGTCCATGGTGTTCCTTGCAGGTCGCGCGATTCTAGGTTTCGCTCAGCGGCTCAGATATTGGGGGGTGTGCCCACGCGAACGCAGCCAGTCGGCCATGGCCTGACCGGTGCCACCCGGCCAGCAGCGCACATCTTCGGGCGCATACAGCCGGTAGTCCACGAGCTCGGGCGACAGGCGCACCTCGCCTTGGGCCTGGGCGTGGTAGGCGATGATGACCTGGTTCATGCGCTGGAAGTCGTAGACGCCGATCAGGTTCAGCGCCGTCACGTCGAGTGCCGTCTCCTCCTTGATCTCGCGCGCGATGCCCTCCTGCGGCGTCTCGCCGGCCTCCATGAAGCCGGTGATCAGCGCGTACATCTTGCCGGGCCAGGCGGCGTTGCGCGCCAGCAGAATCTGGCCGCCGTATTCGATGACCGCGGCCAGCACGGGCGTGGGATTGTTCCAGTGCGTGTAGTTGCAGGCAGGGCAGCGCAGGCGCTCGGTCTCGCCGCTGTCTTCGAGCCGGCTGATCCAGGCCAGCGGAGTCGCGCAATGCGGGCAGAACTTGAAGTCTGGCGCGCTCATGCAGGGAACACGCCCGTGGAGAGATAGCGATCGCCCCGGTCGCAGACCACGAAGACGATTGTCGCGTTCTTCTCGCGTTGCGCGACCTGCTGCGCGACCCAGCAGGCACCGGCGGCGGAGATGCCCGCGAAGATGCCCTCTTCGCGCGCCAGGCGGCGGCACATTTCCTCGGCATCGTCCTGGCCGACGGACACGGTCTCGTCGACCATCGAGGCGTCGTAGATGCGGGGCATGTATTCCTGCGGCCACTTGCGGATGCCGGGGATGCGCGAGCCCTCGCTGGGCTGGGCGCCGATGACGCGGATGGCCGGGTTCTTCTCCTTCAGGAAGCGCGAGACGCCGGTGATGGTGCCGGTCGTGCCCATGGCGCTCACGAAATGGGTGATGCGCCCCTTGGTGTCGGCCCACAGTTCCGGCCCCGTGGTCTCGTAGTGGACGCGCGGGTTGTCGGCATTGGCGAACTGGTCGAGCACGCGCCCCTTGCCGTCACGCTGCATTTGCTCGGCCAGGTCGCGCGCGTATTCCATGCCGCCGCTCTTGGGCGTCAGCAGCAGTTCTGCGCCGAAGGCCTTCATGGTCTGGGCCCGTTCGATCGACAGATCCTCCGGCATGATCAGCAGCATGCGGTAACCCTTGATCGCCGCCGCCATGGCCAGCGCAATACCGGTGTTGCCCGATGTGGCCTCGATCAGCGTGTCGCCCGGCTTGATTTCCCCGCGCTCCTCGGCACGCCGGATCATGGAGACGGCAGGCCGGTCCTTCACCGAGCCCGCGGGGTTGTTGCCCTCCAGTTTGCCCAGCAGTACATTGCCGCGCGCCTGGTTGTCGGCGGCACCGATCCGCTGCAACGCCACGAGCGGCGTACGTCCGATGGCGTCTTCTATCGTTGGGTATTGCATGGGCTTGACTGTGCCATAATTTCCGGCTCGCTTTGCGCGCCGCCCGGGTGGTGAAATTGGTAGACGCAGGGGACTCAAAATCCCCCACCGAAAGGTGTGCCGGTTCGATTCCGGCCCCGGGCACCAGATACGACGCCGACAGTTCTTGACAGCTGTCGGCGTTTTTGTTTTGGGATGCAGCGCGGCATTGCGGACGCATGCCTACGCACAGGGTCATGCGTTTCCTACAGGCGCGAGGCGCGAGCCTTTTAACCTCTTGGCAGCCATGATCCAGGAGAGTGCCATGCCACGCGGCGACAAGTCCTCGTACACCGACAAGCAAAAACGCCAGGCCGAACATATCGAGCGCGGCTATGAAGCGCGCGGTCTCTCGAGCGAAGAAGCCGAGCGCCGCGCATGGGCGACCGTGAACAAGGAGACCGGCGGCGGCAAGAAGAGCGGATCGGGCCGCGGTCATCCCGTCGACAAGTCGCCGGCCCGCAAGGGTGGCGAGGCCGGCGGCAGTGCATCGGCTGCGCGGTCGGCCGAAGAGCGCTCGGCATCGGCCAAAAAGGCTGCTGCCACGCGCAAGCGCAACGCGGCGCGACAGTGACAAGTTCAAGCGTGGAACAGCTTGGAGCGCGCGACGCGCGTGATGGCCGCCACGCTCGGGTGACTGATCCGGCGCTCCACCGAAATCGCGAAGAACTCTTCGACCAATTCATCGCTGCGGCCCAGCACTTCGACGCCGTATTGGGCGGCGATCTGCGCCTCCAGCACCGAGGGCGACATGAACACGCCACGCCCCTCCCGGCCGAACGCGTTCATGAGCGCCGTGTCGTCGAATTCGCCCACGATGCGCGGGCGCAACCGGTGCCGCACCAGCCAGGGGTCCAGCTGGCGCCGCACGGACGACGTCGAGCCCTGCACCAGAAGCGGCGCGCCATCCAGGCACTGCGGAAATGCGCCCTCCAGCCGGCCGCGCAGCGCCGTGGAGCAAAAGAAGGTCATCGGGCTGCGGCCCAGCGAATGGTTGAACGCGCGCACGCTGACCTTGCTGGACACGCGCTCGTCGGCGATCACCAGGTCCAGGCGGTGCAAGGCCAGTTGCGCCAGCAGCTCGTCGTGCTTGCCTTCGTGGCAGATCATGCGCACCGGCTCCGGGCCGTCCAGCGCCGGCTCCAGCAGCTGGTAGACCACCGACTTGGCCACCGAATCGGCCACGCCGACACGGAAGTCCAGCGTGCGCCGCTCGCCGCGCTTGTGGCGCACCGCCGTCTCCAGTGCCGCGCCCAAAGCGAAGATTTCCTCGGCGTAGTCGAGCGCGACACGACCTTGCTCGGTCAGCTCCAGCCGGCGGCCGACCTTGCGAAACAACTTGTGGCCGATCCAGTCCTCGAACAGCTTGATCTGGCCCGACAAGGTCTGCGGCGTGGTGTGCAACTGCTCGCCAGCGCGCATGACGCCACCGGCTTTCGCCACGACCCAGAAATACCGCAAATGCTTGAAATTCATGGAACCTCCAGCCGCCAGCTGGGTCAACCGATCTGTAAGTTCCATCGCTTTTATCGAAGTATTTTTGTCTTAAATACGAATATACGCGAAGTGTCATCGCGTTTAGAGTCAGCCTCTGTTTCCAGAATTTCACTACCAAGAAGGAGCCCACCATGCGACTGACTACCAAGAGCCGTTTCGCTGTGAACGCCATGATCGATGTCGCATTGCGGGAACATCTGGGACCAGTGACGCTGTCCGCCATCGGCGCGCGGCAAAAGATTTCTCTGTCGTACCTGGAGCAGATGTTCAGCCGGCTGCGCCGCTGTGGTCTGGTCGAGAGCGCACGTGGCCCGGGCGGCGGCTACACGCTGGCGCGCAAAGCCAGTGCCGTGAGCGTGGCGGACATCATCCTGGCCGTGGACGACCAGGCCGCCCAGGATGCCCAGGGCGTGCACCAGGTCGGCCTGGACGAAGACCAGAAGATGGCCAGCGAACTGTGGGACAGCCTGAGCGCCTGCATGCTGGACTACATGCAGGGCATTTCGCTGCGTCAGCTGGCCGATGAGCAGCGCGCCAAGGGCGTCTCGATCGAGGCCGGCCCCAGCCGCCGCCGCGCGGCGGTGCAGCCCAAGGCGCGTCCGTCGGTGGTCAGCGCACCGAACTCCGTGTTCGCCTACGGCAAGTACCTGCAGCTCAAGAGCTGACGATCCGCGGTGCCGCACGGCATCGCTTTCGACCAGGGCCCTGGCACTTGCAGGGCCTTTCTTTCGGGCGCATTCTTTGCGTACGTCTGCTCCTCCAACCATCGGGAGTCCATCGTGCGCAACATCACAGCCTTCTCACGCTCGCTCCTGATCGGGGCATGGGCGCTCGCCGTCGGCATCGCCTGGGCGGCCACTCCCGCACCGCCACCGGCGCAGCAGACCATCGACGCGCTGAGCCGCGCCAACGCGGCCGTCGTCGGCATTCAGGTCAACGCGTCCGCGGACGGCAGCTCCGTCGAGACCTTGGGCCGGCAGCGCCAGGGCTCGGGCGTGGTGATCGGCCCGGACGGCTTGATCCTGACCATCGGCTACCTGATGCTGGAGGCCGAGAACATCCAGGTCGTGACGCAGGACGGGCGCACGCTGCCGGCCAAGGCGGTGGCCTATGACCTGGCCACGGGCTTCGGCCTGCTGCAGCCGCTGCTGCCCTTGCGTGGCGTCGCCGCCGTCCCCCTGGGCAACTACCGCGACATCGAGCCCGGTACCGTGTTGATGACCGCCACCGGCGCAGCCGGCGGCACCGAGGCCGACGTCGCCATGACCCAGCTCGTGAGCAAGCGCGCGTTCTCGGGGTATTGGGAGTACTTCATCGACGCCGCGCTCTTCACGAGCCCGCCCATTGCCAACCATTCCGGCGCGCCGCTGTTCAACCAGAAGGGCGAACTGGTGGGCATCGGCAGCCTGTTCGTCATGGACGCCATGGGGGAGAACCGCCAGCTGCCGGGCAACATGTTCGTGCCGATCGACCTGCTCAAGCCCATCCTTGCAGAACTGCAGCGCACGGGCAGCACGTCGCTGAGCCGCCGCCCGTGGCTGGGCTTGAACTCGGCCGAGCAATCCGGCCGTGTGCAGGTGGTGCGCGTGAGCAAGCAGAGCCCGGCGCTGGCCGCCGGGCTGCAGGCCGGCGATGTGGTGCTGGCCGTGGACGGCACCAAGGTCACAACGCTGGAAGGCTTCTACAAGAAGCTCTGGGACCGCGCCGACCCGACCGCCGAAGTGCAGCTGACCGTGCTGCAGGGCGCCGAAATCAAGGCCATCACCGTCAAGCCCGTCGACCGCATGAGCACCATGCGCAAGCCCGCGGGGATTTGAGCTTCAGGGCGCCAGGCCCTCGCGCACCGTGGGATGGCGCAGCGCCAGCCGCAGCTCGCGCTTCATGCGACCGTTGTCCAGCCGACGCGACTCCGACATAAAGCTCAGCACGCCCAGCGGCAGCTGGCCCCGCGCCGCATCGCGCGCCACGCGCGGGGGCCGCGCCAGGCCGTACAAGTCGGCGGCCAGGTCGAAGTAGTCGCCCATCTTGAGCACCGTGTCGTCGCTGACATTGACCGCGCGCTGGGCCTTGCCGCGCCACAGTGCGGCGATGCAGGCCCTGGCCAGGTCGTTGGCGTGGATGTGGTTGGTGTAGACGTCGTCTGGCGCCGCCAGCACGGGCGTGCCGCGCAGCAGGCGTTCGCGTGGCGTGCCGCCTTCGCGATCGGGCGCGTAGATGCCCGGAATGCGCAGCACGCTGGCCCGCACGCCGCCGGCGCGGCCCAGGAAACGCACGGCCGCCTCGGCATCGACGCGGCGGTGCGCGCGCTCGGTGCACGGCGCGGGCAGCCGCGTCTCGGCGACCAGCTCACCGCTGCAATCGCCATAGACGCCGCTGGTCGAGCCATAGACCAGCGCCAGGGGACGTGTGCGCCGGCGCAGGGCCTGGACCAGCGCGCGCGTGCGCGGGTCGTCGCGGCCCTCGCCGGGCGGTGGCGCCAGGTGCAGCACGCGGTCGGCCAGGCCGGCCAGGCGGCGCAGCGAGGCCGGGTGGTCCAGGTTGCCGAGCAGCGGCACCATGCCCTGCGCGCGCAGGCTCGTGCGCCGATCTGCCGACGAGGACAGCGCCAGCACGCGCACATGCGCTGGCAGCCGGGCAGCCACCCGCTGGCCGACGTCGCCACAGCCCACGATCAGCAGGCGGGCACGGCGGAACCGCGCAGGCAGCGCGCCGAGAGGTGATTGGTTTGAAGGCAAAATCCCGGTCCACAAGCGGCAAGAAGCCCTCGAGGATACCCAAAGATGAACAGCACAACGGCCGCCGCGCCGGAGTTCCAGATCACCGTGCAGCCCAGCGGCCGCGCCTTCCAGGCTGCCGCCGGCGAGGCCATCCTGGCGGCCGGCATCCGCCAGGGCATTGGCCTGCCCTATGGCTGCAAGGATGGCGCCTGCGGCTCGTGCAAATGCAAGATGCTCGAAGGCCGCGTGGCGCATGGCCCGCACCAGAGCAAGGCGCTGTCGGCCGAGGAAGAAGCCGCCGGCCTCATCCTCACCTGCTGCGGCGTGCCGCTGTCCGACGTGGTGCTCGAATCGCGCCAGGTGACGGACGAGAGCGCGTACCCGATCAAGCGCATGCCCTCGCGCGTGATCAGCCTGGAGAAGAAATCGCAGGACGTGATGCTGGTTCGCCTGCAGCTGCCGGCCAACGACGCCATGCGCTACCACGCGGGCCAGTACATCGAGTTCATCCTGCGCGACGGCGCGCGCCGCAGCTACTCCATGGCCAACGCGCCGCACCTGGCGGGCGGCCAGCCCGCGGCCACGCCGCCGGTGGGCCCCAGCGTGGAGCTGCACATCCGCCACATGCCGGGCGGCAAGTTCACGGACCACGTGTTCAGCGCCATGAAGGAGAAGGAGATCCTGCGCATCGAAGGCCCCTACGGCAGCTTCTTCCTGCGCGAGGACTCCACCAAGCCCATGGTGCTGCTGGCCTCGGGCACGGGCTTCGCGCCCATCAAGGCCGTGATCGAGCAGATGCAATTCAAGAACATCGCTCGCCCGGCCACGGTCTACTGGGGCGGCCGCCGTCCCAGCGACCTGTACATGGACGACTGGATGCGCGCGCAACTGGCCGCCATGCCCAATCTGCGCTACGTACCCGTGGTCTCCAACGCCGTGCCCGAGGACAACTGGACGGGCCGCACCGGCTTCGTGCACCAGGCCGTGCTGGACGACATCGCCGACCTGTCGGGCTACCAGGTCTATGCCTGCGGCGCGCCCATCGTGGTGGACTCGGCGCGTGCCGCCTACACCGCCCAGGCCGGCCTGCCGCTGGACGAATTCTTCGCCGACGCGTTCACGACCGAAGCCGACAAGGCACAGCCATGACCGACACCCTGCGCCGCGCCACCGTGCTGGCCACGCTCGCGCTGGCCGCCCTGCCCGCTCTTGCGCAGCAAAAGCCGATCCGCCTGATCGTGCCCTACGCAGCAGGCGGCCCCATCGACGTGACGGCCCGCGTGCTGGCCGAGCGCGTGAAGGACCAGCTCGGCACGGTGATCATCGACAACAAGCCGGGCGCGGGCGGCAACATCGGCGCCGACATGGTGGCCAAGGCCGCGCCCGACGGGCTGACGATCGGCATCGCGGCGACCGCCACGCACGCCGTGAACCCCTGGCTGTACCGCAAGATGCCCTACGACGCGGCCCGAGACTTCGCGCCCGTCACGCAGATGCTGCGCGTACCCAACGTGCTGGTCATGAACGCCGACACGGCGCAGCGTCTGCAGATCAACAGCCTGGCCGACCTCATCGCCTACGCCAAGGCCAACCCTGGCAAGCTGAACTACGCCTCGGGCGGCAACGGCAGCGCGGGGCATCTGGCGGGCGAGATGTTCAAGGCCCAGGCCGGCATCTTCGCGCTGCACATCCCCTACAACGGCGGCAACCCCGCGCAGTTGGCGCTGCTGTCGGGCCAGGTCGACTTCAACTTCGACAACCTGGCAACGGCCGCACCCAACATCCGCTCGGGCAAGCTCAAGGCGATCGCCGTGACGACGCTCGCCCGCTCGCCCGCGCTGCCCGACGTGCCGCCCGTGGCCGACACGCTCAAGGGCTTCGCGATCGACACCTGGTGGGGCCTGGTCGCGCCGGCCAGCACGCCGCCCGACGTGCTCGCGCGGCTGAACCAGGCCTTCGTGGCGGCGCTGCAGTCGCCCGAGACGCGTCAGCGCTTCGGCAGCCTGATGGCCGAGCCCGTGGCCAACACGCCCGCCGAGTTCGGCGCGTTCATGAAGGCCGAATTGGCCAAGTACGAGAAGGTCGTGAAGGCTTCGGGCGCGCAGGTGGACTGATGGCCCTGCGCCCCTCGTCGCCGCACCGGCCAGGCACGGCATCGGCCCGCGCCGCACGCTTGTGCGTCACGCTCTTCGCGGCTGGCGCGCTCACCGGCTGCGCGGTGGTGACCTTGGCGTCCACGGTCGTCAGCGTGGGGGTCGGTGCCGTCGGCCTGGCTGCAGACGCGGCCGTGGGCACGGTGCGCATCGCGGGCAAGGCCGTGGGCGCCGCTGCCGACGCCGTGCTGCCAGACAGCACCCCGGCACCCTGACACATTGCCGGCTCGGGCGCCGACGGATGCGGCTTCAAGTTGCTGGGGTCGTGGGCCGGTGGCGCGGCCGAGGCTGCAGCCGTCGGCGCCGGCACGCTGGTGTGGCTGGCCCGGGCGTGTCGTTGCGCTGGCCGCAGCCGATCAGCGCTGCGGTCGTCAGCAAGGTGCCGGACAGCAGCACGCGCGGAAAGCTGGTGCGGTCGGGTGCTTCGATCTCGCTGGGCTGGAGGATGCGTTGCAAGTGGATGGCCGATCGGGAAGGAAAAATGCTCAGGCCGAAGGCGCGCGGCCGTCGCGTGCCAGTGTGCGCTCGCGCTCGACCACCTCGTGGTGCCAGGCCGAGTGGTGCTTGTGCGCCCAGGCGTAGCTCACCGTTCCCTGCGTCATGGCCTTCATCGAGACCTTGATCCAGTGGCGGCGTAGACGTGCACGATGATCGAGCACACGAGCACGAAGCCGAAGAAGGCATGCAACAGCGAAGCCAGATGCAGCATGCCGATGGGGAACAGGTGGCTGAAGTAGGCGCGCCACATCACCAGGCCGGTCAGCAGCTGGCCGGCCATGCTCAAGAGCAGCACCCAGAACAGCAGCTTCTGCCCGGCGTTGTAACGGCCCACGGGCGGCAGGCGCTCTTCGCGGTTGTGCAGCACGTCGCCCATCCGGCGCATCCATCGCCCAACGGTGATGTCCAAGAAGTTGTGGTGCCAGAACCGGATCACCAGCCCCAGGAAGGCCAGAATAGTGGAAGAAGCCGGCCAGCGCCGTGAGCGCGATGCCGGCCAGCGCGATGGGCTTGTCCAGACCCTTCCACACCGCCACCATGGGGCTGATCTTCGGCGCGTCGGGCAGGCCGGCGTACAGCGAAGGCTTGTGCGCATGGTGCAGCACGTACATCACGTGCGTGCCGCCCACGCCGGCCGGGTCGTACAGGCCGGCATGTTCGAAGCCGCGCTCCTTCAGGTCTTCGATGCGCTCGGCCGCATGGTCCTTCATGGCCTGCTTGGTGCCGAACACAATGGCGCCCGTCGGGCAGGTTTTCACGCAGGCAGGTAGCCGGGCAGGCTGGCCGAGAGCAGGCCCAGGTCGGTGAGGCCCTGGATGTTGGAGTGGCCGCGCAGCGCGTTCATGCCGCCGCCAGCCACGCTGATGATGCCCAGCAGCAGTTGCACCATGGCACCGATGCGCAGCATCTGCGCGCCGGTGGAATGCTGCGTCCAGCCCAGCGCGTACAGGATGGTGGCGGCCCGGCACGGGCGTGCTGGCGAGCCTCTCGCACACATGCAGGAACTTGGCCTTGGGCGTGCCGCAGATGCGCTCCACGACCTCGGGCGTGTAGCGGCTGTAGTGCGCCTTCATGAGCTGGTAGACGCAGCGCGGGTGTGCCAGCGTGGCATCGGTCACCACGAAGCCATCGGCGCCCAGCTCATGGTCCCAACTGGTCTTCTCGTAGGTGCGCTTGTCGGCGTCGTAGCCGGAGTAGAAGCCGTCCTCGAACTTGAAGCCGTCGCGCAACACGAAGCTGATGTCCGTCTCATTGCGCACGTAGTCGTGGTGGATCTTGTCGTTGCTGAGCAGGTAGTGCATGACCCCACCCAGGAAACCGATGTCGCTGCCGGAGCGGATCGGCGCATAGAAATCCGCGACCGAGGCCGCGCGGTCGAAGCGTGGGTCCACCACCATGAAATGCGCCTTGTCGTGCGCCTTGGCTTCGGTGACCCATTTGAAGCCGCAGGGGTGGGCCTCCGGCATTGCCGCCCATGATCAAAATCACATCCGCATTCTTGATGTCGAGCCAATGGTTGGTTATCGCTCCACGGCCAAACGTCGGGGCAAGACCTGCCACCGTCGGGCCGTGTCAAACACGTGCCTGGTTGTCGAATGCGAGCAGGCCCCAGCTATGGGCCACTTTGTGGGTGATGTCACCGGCTCCGCTGCTGCAGGCCGAGGCTGCCAGCATGCCGGTGCTGGTCCAGCGGTTGACCAGCTTGCCGTCGGCCGTGCGCTCGACGAAGTTGGCGTCGCGGTCGTCCTTCATCAGGGGGCGATGCGGTCCAGCGCGTCGTCCCAGGAGATGTCGGTCCACGCGCTGGCGCCGGGCGTGCGCAGCTGGGGCCTGCGCAGCCGGTTCGGGCTGTTGATGAAGTCCAGCAGGCTCGCGCCCTTGGGGCACAGCGTGCCGCGGTTCACCGGGTAATCCGGATCGCCCTCGACGTGGATGACCGAGGGCTTGGCGTTCTTGGAGCCATCGCCCAGCGAATACATCAGGATGCCGCAGCCGCCCGAGCAATAGGTACAGGTCTGGCGCGTGACCGTTGTCACGGCGAGCTTGTACTGGCGCACCTTCTAGGAGGCCAGCAGGCAGGGTCCACAATTCACCCATGCAGCCACCGATCCAGCTTGCGCGCTTCCACCCCCGTTCCATCGATGCGCTGAAGGGCTACACGCGCGAGCGGCTGGTCAAGGACGCGGGCGCCGGCGTCACGGTGGGCATCGTCGCGCTGCCGCTGGCCATGGCGTTCGCGATTGCCTCGGGGCTCAAGCCGGAGGCCGGCATCTGGACGGCCATCATCGCGGGCTTCCTGATCTCGCTGCTAGGCGGCTCCAACGTGCAGATCGGCGGGCCGGCGGGTGCCTTCATCGTGATCGTCTACGGCATCGTGGAGCGCTACGGGCTGGCCAACCTGCTGATCTCCACGGCCTGCGCCGGCGTGCTGCTGTTCCTGATGGGGCTGTTCCGGCTGGGCCGGCTGGTGCGCTACGTGCCGGTCAGCATCGTCGTGGGCTTTACGAACGGCATCGCGGTGCTGATTGCCTTGTCGCAGATCAAGGACCTGCTGGGCCTGTCGATTGCCCGGATGCCGGCCGACTTCTTCGCGCAGATCCACGCCATCGGCACGCATGCAGGCAGCCTGAACCTGTACGCGTTGGGCCTGGGCGCGACATGCCTGCTGGGCCTTTTCGTCTGGCCACTGCTGTTCCGCGAGCGTTCGCGGCTGCACCACGCCGTGCACACCGTGCTGCACAGCGTGGCCAGCACCAAGGTGGAGCAGCGCGCGCTGACCATGGCCTCGCGCATGCCCGGCCCCATCATCGCGCTGGTGTCGCTGACCGTTTTGGCCTGGGCGCTGCGGCTGCCGGTGGAGACCATCGGCTCGCGCTTCGGCAGCATTCCGCAGGGCGCACCGGCCTTTGCGCTACCGGCGTTCTCGTGGGAGACGGTCAAGCTGCTGCTGGCGCCAACGCTGACGATTGCGTTGCTGGGCGCCATCGAGTCGCTGCTGTGCGCGCGCGTGGCCGACCAGATGTCCGGCCTGCCGCGGCACGATCCGAACCAGGAGCTGATGGCCCAGGGCGTGGCCAACATGGTCGCGCCCTTCTTCGGCGGCATGCCGGCCACGGGCACGATTGCGCGCACGGTCACCAACGTGCGCTCGGGCGGCACCTCGCCCGTGGCCGGCATCGTGCACGCTCTGACCCTGCTGGCCGTGGTCCTGGTGGCCGCGCCGCTGGCGCTGTACGTGCCGCTGGCGGTGCTGGCCGGCATCCTGCTGTACGTGGCCTGGAACATGGGCGAGTGGCGCGAGTTCACCCACCTGCGGCGCTACAGCCACCACTACCAGCTGCTCATGCTGGGCACCTTCTTCCTCACCGTGGTGTTCGACCTGACGGTGGCCGTGCAGGTGGGCCTGCTGCTGGCCTGCGGCCTGTTCATCCGTCGCATGAGCGGGCTGTTCCGCGTCGAGCAGGTGTCGCACGAGGGCGATGTCGTGACCTACCGGCTGTTCGGCGCTCTCTTCTTCGGTGCCGTCGCGCAGATCGATCGCACCGTGCAGGAGGTGGAGTCCGGCCCGCGCGGCATCACCGTGGTGCTGGATGCACTGCAGCTCGTGTCGCTGGACACCTCGGGCCTGGACGCGCTGCGCCAGTTGCACAAGGCCGTGCTGCTCCGCGGCGGCACGCTGCGCGTGGAAGCGCTGCAGCCGCAGCCGCGCGAGGTGTTCGAGCGCTCGGGGTTTGCCCAAGAGGTGGCTCAGCAGCGCCCTTCGGCCGAGATCTGAGGCTTAATGCACCCTGTTCTCGGGCGCCTGCGGATCGAGCACCGAGCCTGTGCGCAGCACGCGGTAGTCGTTGTTGAACACCACGCTGAACACCATGGAGGTGTTGGGCGCATCCAGGTAGCGCCAGTCGTAGACCACCTCGCGCTTGAGGTCGTAGGGCGTGATCTTCATCGGCTTGCCCAGCAGCTTGCGCACGTCTTCCATCATCATGCCGGGCTGCACCTTGGCGAAGTTCTCCGGCGTGAGCACCTGGCGCAGCGCGCTCATCTTGCCGTCGGGGCCGATGGTGATCATGTAGTTGCGGTGGCCGGCAGGCTGGCGGCTGTACTCGAAGGTGCGGGCGCCGGCGGGGGCGTCCCAGATTTTCTCGGGATCGCCGAACTGCTTGCGCACGTCGGCCTCGGTGGCCACGCCCTCCTCCAGCGCGTCGATGCGCTGCGGGTCGCAGGCGGCCAAGACCAGGGCCGCTACCAGGGCGCTGGCCAGCGCCGTCATCTTTCCAAAACCAGGCACCATGCCACCCCCGTAAAATTCGCGCATTCAAGAGGTTCCAGTCTATGTCCATCTTCCGCCGCCCCGACTACCAGTCCGACGCCACCCAGTTCATCGACCAGCTCAAGTCGCAGCATCCGGACATGGAAGCGCGCCAGCGCGCTGGCCGCGCCCTGCTGTGGGACAAGGCGGTCGACCGCAGCGCCTGGTCGCAGTACCGCAGCGCGCAAGTCCCCCAGAAGCCCTACGTCTACCAGACCGACAACAGCTGAGCCTGGGCCTGGCCGGGTGAGTTCCGAACTGCTGCAGGCCGAGGGCCGGGGTGCGTCCATGCCCGACGTGGTCGACCAGGTGGCCCTGGCACGCCTGTACGGCGAACCGCTGTTCGCCATGCCGCAGGACCTGTACATCCCGCCGGACGCGCTGGAAGTCTTCCTCGAAGCGTTCGAAGGCCCGCTGGACCTGCTGCTCTACCTGATCCGCAAGCAGAACTTCAACATCCTCGACATTCCCATGGCTGGCGTCACGCGCCAGTACCTGGTCTATGTGGAGGAGATCCGCACCCGCAACCTGGAGCTGGCGGCCGAATACCTGCTCATGGCGGCGATGCTGATCGAGATCAAGTCGCGCATGCTGCTGCCGCCCAAGAAGGTGGCCGAGGGCGAGGAACCCGAAGACCCACGCGCCGAACTGGTGCGGCGCCTGCTGGAATACGAGCAGATGAAACTGGCCGGCGCGCGGCTCAATGCGCTGCCGCAGTTCGGCCGCGATTTCCTCAAGGCCCAGGTCACCATCGAGCAGTCGCTGCAGCCCCGCTTTCCCGAGGTGCACCTGGCGGACCTGCAGGAGGCGTGGCGCGACATCATGAAGCGGGCCAAGCTCGTGCAGCACCACAAGATCACGCGCGAGGAGCTCTCGGTGCGCGAATACATGAGCCAGGTGCTCAAAACCCTGCAAGGCCGCAAGTTCGTGGAGTTCGAGGAGCTGTTCAACCCGGCCAAGGGTGGGGCGGTGCTGGTGGTGACCTTCATCGCACTGCTGGAGCTGGCCAAGGAAACGCTGGTCGAGATCGTGCAGGCCGAGGCTTTCGCACCGATCTACGTGCGCCTGGCCTACACGCCAGCCTAGGCGGCCCTAGATCCCGTCGGCCGCTGGCTCGCGGCCCATCAGCGCGGCGACGGCCTGGTCGGGCCGCATCTGCCCGTCCAGCAGGGCCAGCACACCCTCGGCGATCGGCATGGCCACGCCGAGTGCGCGCGCGCGCTGCACCACGGTGCGTGCGCTGTACACGCCCTCGGCCACATGGCCCAGCGAGGCCACGGCCTGCGCCAGGCTCTGGCCCTGGGCCAGCAGCAGGCCGACCTTGCGGTTGCGGCTCAGGTCGCCCGTCGCCGTCAGCACCAGGTCGCCCAGTCCCGACAAGCCCATGAAGGTCTCGGCACGCGCGCCCAGCGCCACGCCGAGCCGCGTCATCTCGGCCAGGCCGCGCGTGACCAGCGCGGCCCGCGCATTCAGGCCCAGCGCCAGGCCGTCGCACAGGCCGGTGGCGATGGCCAGCACGTTCTTGACGGCACCGCCGACCTCCACGCCCACAACGTCATCGCTGCTGTAGACACGCAAGGCCGGCCCGTGGAAAGCGCGCACGAGCAGGTCGCGCACGGCCGCGTCGGCGCTGGCTGCAACCAATGCCGTGGGTTGTCCGGCGGCGACTTCCTGGGCGAAGCTGGGGCCGCTCAGCACGCCGAAGCCGGCGTGGCCCGCGGCGGCCACAGCGTGGTGGATTTCATGGCCCAGCAGGCCGGCGTCGGCCTCGAACCCCTTGCAGAGCCAGGCCAGCGGCACGCCGGTGGGCACCAGCGTGCCCAGCATCGCGCGCAGCGCGGCCATGGGCGTGGCGATGACCAGCAGATCCTGGCCCTGGCACAGGGCGGGCAATGCACCGTCCTGCAGCGCCAGCGACGGCGGCAGCACCGTGCCCGGCAGGTAGCGCGCATTCACGCGCTCGGTGCGCAGCTGCGCCACCTGGGCTGCGTCACGCGCCCACAGCGTGACCTGGTGGTGGCGGCTGGCATTGACCGCCAGCGCCGTGCCCCAGGCGCCGGCGCCCAGGACGGCGATCTTCATCGCGGGGGACTGGGCCGCGGCCAAGACTTACTGGATGGCGGCCGGCGCAGCGCCGTTGGAGGCGGCGGCCTGCTGTGCCTGCTGCTGCTCGTACATGGCCTGGAAATTGATCTCGGCCAGGTGCACCTGCGGGAAACCGGCGCGCTGGATCAGGTCGGCCACGTTGCCGCGCAGGTAGGGGTAGACGATCTGCGGGCAGGCGATGCCCATGATGGGGCCCATCTGCTCCTGCGGCAGGTTGCGGATCTCGAAGATGCCAGCCTGCTTGGCTTCGACCAGGAACATGGTCTTGTCGCCCACGCGGGTATGAACGGTGGCCGTCACGGTCACTTCGAAGATGCCATCGGCGACGTTGGTGCCATCCACGCCCAGCTGGATGTCCACCGATGGCTGTTCCTGCTGCAGCAGGATGGTCGGGGAATTGGGCTGCTCCAGCGAAACCTCCTTCAGGTAGACGCGCTGGATCTGGAACACGGGGTCTTGGGTCTCGGCCATGGAATGCTTTCGGGTGTCAAAACAAAGCCCGCCGGGATCGTCCACGGCGGGCGGGGAAGTCAGCCGGCGATTATCGCCTTGGCGGGTGACCCGTCAGGCCGCCTGCAGCAGGGGCACGAGGCCGCCGCGCCCGTCCAGCGCGATCAGGTCGTCGCAGCCGCCGACATGCGTGTCGCCGATGTAGATCTGCGGGACGGTGCGCCGGCCGGTCATCTCCATCATCTGCTGGCGCTGCGCTGGGTCGGTGTCGATGCGGATCTCTTCGATCTGCGCCACGCCCTTGCTCTTGAGGATCTGCTTGGCGCGGATGCAATAGGGGCACACGGCCGTGGTGTACATGCGAACGTTCTGCATCATGCTTTCTCCAGTGGCAGGCCGGCGTCGCGCCAGCCCTTCATGCCACCGCCGATGGCCTGGGCCTTCTCATAGCCCAGCTTCCTGGCGACGGCGACGGCCTTGTTAGCGCGCGCGCCGGTCGGGCAGACCAGCAGCAGCGGCAGGCCCTTGTTCTTCACCACTGCGGGCAGGCGCTCTTCGAGTTGGGCCACGGGCACGTTCTTGGCACCGACGATGTGGCCACCAGCGAATTCCTCGGCCTCGCGCACGTCCACCACCACAGCCTTTTCGCGGTTGATCAGTTGCACCGCGCCGTTGGCCGTCAGGGCCGAGGCACCCGCCGCGCCGGACACCATGGGCCACAGCAGCATGCCGCCGGAGACCAGTGCCACGGCAAACAGCATCCAGTTGTCGATCACGAAATTCATCTAAGCCTTTGGGTTGTTGGCGCCGGCCGGCTGGCCCGGCGCGCGCGGATTTTAAAATGCCGCCCGGTGCGGCCGTTCGCGCGGTCCGCCAAGCCCCTATCCGCCACCTGTCCACGGCCCTGCGCATGCGCAGCCAGCCGCCTCACCCGACCACCACCATGCACAAACTTGTCCTGATCCGCCACGGCGAATCGACCTGGAACCTCGAAAACCGCTTCACCGGCTGGACCGACGTGGACCTGACCGACACCGGCATCGCGCAGGCCAAGAATGCCGGCCAGCTGCTGCGCACCGAAGGCTACGAGTTCGACGTGGCCTACACCAGCGTGCTCAAGCGCGCCACGCGCACGTTGTGGCATGTGCTGGACGAGATGGACCGCACCTGGCTGCCCGTGGTGCACAGCTGGCGCCTGAACGAGCGCCACTACGGTGCGCTGCAAGGTTTGAACAAGGCCGAGACGGCCAAGCAGTACGGCGACGACCAGGTCCTGGTCTGGCGCCGCAGCTACGACACGCCGCCGCCGGCACTGCTAGCGAGCGACGAACGCAGCGAGCGCGGCGACATCCGCTACGCCAAGCTGCCGGCCGAGCAGGTGCCGCTGACCGAATGCCTGAAGGACACGGTCGCGCGCGTGATGCCGTTCTGGAACGAATCCATCGCCCCGGCCATCAAGTCCGGCCGCCGCGTGGTCGTGGCCGCGCACGGCAATTCCATCCGCGCCCTGGTCAAGTACCTGGACGGCATCTCCGACAGCGACATCGTGGGCCTGAACATTCCCAACGGAATTCCGCTGGTTTACGAGCTAGATGACGACCTCAAGCCCATCCGCCACTACTATCTGGGCGACGCCGAGGCGGCAGCGCGCGCTGCGGCGGCCGTGGCGGCACAAGGCCAGAAAGCCGGCTAAGCCCGCAACTGCTGGTCTTTTATTTGCTTCATCGGACGGAACCGGCGCGCGCCGCCGGGTTCCAATGCGCATCTATCTGGAAAACGGTCAAGGGATTGTTGAAATGGGTCAAAAACTGAAGATCGCAGGCTGGGTCGCTGCCGGTGCCCTGGCCGGCGCCATGACCACGGTGTCCTTGCAGACCGTGGCCCGTGGAGCCATGGCGCCCTTGCCGCTCGAAGAGTTGCAGCAGCTCGCCGCCGTGTTCGGCATGGTCAAGAGCGACTACGTCGAGCCCGTGGACGAGAAAAAGCTCATCAGCGACGCCATCTCCGGCATGGTCGCCAGCCTGGACCCGCATTCCCAGTACTTCGACAAGAAGTCCTTCAAGGAATTCCGCGAAGGCACGACCGGCCGCTTCGTCGGCGTGGGCATCGAGATCACGCAGGAAGACGGCCTGGTCAAGGTCGTCTCGCCGATCGAAGGCTCGCCCGCCTTCCGCGCCGGCTTGAAGCCCAACGACCTGATCACCAAGATCGACGACACGGCCGTCAAGGGCCTGTCGCTGAACGACGCCGTCAAGCGCATGCGCGGCGAGCCCAACACCAAGGTCGACCTCACGATCTTCCGCAAGGACGAGGGCCGCACCTTCCCCGTGACCATCACGCGCGAGGAAATCCGCACCCAATCGGTGCGTGGCAAGGTGGTCGAGCCTGGTTATGCCTGGATCCGCCTGAGCCAGTTCCAGGACCGCACGGTCGACGACTTCGCGCGCAAGGTCGACGAGATCTACAAGCAGGAGCCCAACCTCAAGGGCCTGGTGCTGGACCTGCGCAACGACCCGGGCGGCCTGCTCGACGCGGCCGTCGCCGTCTCTGCCGCGTTCCTGCCCGAGAACGTGACCGTCGTCTCCACCAACGGCCAGCTGGCCGACAGCAAGTTCACCTACAAGGCCGCGCCCGAGTACTACCTGCGCCGCGGCGGCAGCGACCCGCTCAAGCGCCTGCCCGCAGCCCTGAAGAGCGTGCCCATCGTGGTGCTGGTCAACGAAGGCTCGGCGTCCGCCAGCGAGATCGTGGCCGGCGCGCTGCAGGACCACAAGCGCGCCACCATCATGGGCAGCCAGACCTTCGGAAAGGGCTCGGTGCAGACCGTGCGCCCGCTGGGCCCCGACACGGGCCTGAAGCTGACCACGGCCCGCTACTACACGCCGAGCGGCAACTCCATCCAGGCCAAGGGCATCGTGCCCGACGTGATGGTGGACGAGACGGCCGAAGGCAGCCCGTTTGCCGCGTTGCGCGTGCGCGAGGCCGACCTGGAAAAGCACCTGCAGAGCGGCCAGGGCGAGGAAAAGAAGGACCCTGCCCGCGAGGCCGCGCGGGAGGAGGCCCGCAAGCGCCTGGAAGAGGAGGCCAAGAAGCCCAACGCCGACCGCCGGCCGCCGGAATTCGGCTCCGACAAGGACTTCCAGCTTGCCCAGGCCATCAGCCGGCTCAAGGGCGGCCCGGTGCTGATCAGCAAGACCCAGGTCGAGCGCCCGCCCGAGGAAAAGAAGGAAAACTAAGCCGCCAAGGCTACCCCAGACCAAGCCCCGCACCGCGGGGCTTTTTCTTGGGCGCTCCACAATCGCCCCATGACCGACGACCAGCTCCTGCGCTATTCGCGCCACATCCTGCTCGACGAGATCGGCATCGAAGGCCAGGAGCGCCTGCTGGCGGCCCACGCGCTCATCGTCGGCGCCGGCGGCCTGGGCTCGCCCGTGGCGCTGTACCTGGCCGGTGCCGGCGTCGGGCGCATCACGCTGGTGGACGACGACCGCGTGGACGTGACCAACCTGCAGCGCCAGATCGCGCACAACATGGAACGGGTCGGCCAGCCCAAGACGGAATCGGCGCAAGCCGCCATCGCGGCCATCAATCCCGAGGTCGTGGTCCGCACCGTGACGCAGCGCGCCGACGCGGCCCTGCTGGCCGATCTGGTGGCCGGCGCCGATCTGGTGCTGGACTGCTGCGACAACTTCGCCACACGCCAGGCCGTGAACGCGGCCTGCGTGCAGCACGGCAAGCCGCTGGTCTCGGGCGCGGCCATCCGTCTGGACGGCCAGATCGCGGTGTTCGACACGCGCGACGCCGCCTCGCCCTGCTACGCCTGCCTGTTCCCGCCCGACAGCCAGTTCGAGGAAACCCGCTGCGCCACCTTTGGCGTGCTGGCGCCGCTGGTGGGCATCGTCGGCAGCTTGCAGGCGGCCGAGGCGATCAAGCTGCTGGCCGGCATGGGCTCGGCGCTGGTGGGCAGGCTGCTGATGCTCGATGCGCGCGGGATGGAGTGGACGCCACTGCGCGTGGCCAGGCAGCCGCATTGCCCCGTCTGCGGCGCTCGCTGAGAGAGCGCCGCAGACGGCATGGCGTGCGGTCGCCGTCCGACAGCCGGGCGCGGCCCATGGCCTATGCTGAAGTCAGGGGCTGCAATGCTTGCCGCCCTGCCCACCCACCAGGAAGGAGAACGCCATGGAAGTCATCCTCGCCATCAGCGCCATCGTCCTCGTCTGCCTGTTTTGCCGGCCGGTCCCGTGACGCCGTAAAAAGGGCTGCCCATAGGCAGCCCAAACGATGCATCCGCTTCCCAGAAAGCACCTTGTCGGGATGCATCGAAGTTCGATCTTGAGCCCGCGCCAGCCTCGCCGGTGTAGGAATCGCCCCTCTCGCCAGGCAAGCCGACTTCGGCATCAGATTGCGTCCAGCCGGGCGCGCACCAGCGCGGCTGCGGCCTCGAATTCATAGTTGTCGACGGCTTCGCGCAGGCTGGCGTAGTCGCCACCCAGGCCGTGTCGCAACGCCGCCGCCTCGCTGCTCACCAGGGCCTGCACATCGGCATCGCTGTCGCGCAGCAGGGCGTCCACACGCAGCAGCAGCGCGCGTTCTTCCGCCGGGTCCAGCGCCTGCCCATCACCGACGGGCGCCGCGTCGCCCAGCCCGGGCAGGGCGTCCAGGTGGGCAAGCAGGGCCTGCAGCAGCGCGGCTGTGGCGTCCAGCAGCGCCTCGACCTGCGCCTTGCCCGCCCCTTCGCGCAGCGCCTCCTCCAGTGCGCCAGCGCTGCGCTGCAGCGGCTCGGCGCCGATGTTGCCGGCGACGCCCTTGAGCGTGTGGGCCAGCCGCTCGGCCGTTGCCCGGTCGCCCGTGGCCAGGGCCTGGCGCACGGCGGCCGGCGTGTCGCGCTGCCCACTGCGGAACTTGCCGAGCAGCCCCAGGTACAGCGCCTGCTTGCCCATCACGCGGCGCAGGCCTGCGGCCGTGTCCAGTCCCGGCACCGGCTGCGCCAGCAACGGGCCGGCGCCGTCGGCCGGCACGGGCGCCGCGTCTGCCATCGGCCCGCCCAGGCCGGGGCGCGGCCGGATCCAGGTAGCCAGCGCGCGCCACAGCGCGTCGGGCTCGATCGGCTTGGCCACGAAGTCCTGCATGCCGGCCTCCTGGCAGCGCTGGCGGTCCGCCTGCATGGCGTTCGCCGTCATGGCCAGGATGGGCAGCGCGGCATGGCGGCCGTCGCGCCGGATCGCGCGCGTGGCGCCCAGGCCGTCCATGACCGGCATCTGCATGTCCATGAGCACCACGTCGTAAGGCATGGCGCCGACCGTGGCCCGCACGCGCTCCACGGCCTCGCGCCCGTCGGCAGCCAGGTCGACCACGAAGCCCGCGTCGCGCAGCAGCTCGCAGGCCACCTGCTGGTTCAGCTCGTTGTCCTCCACCACCAGGATGCGCGCGCCGCGCAGCGGGTCCAGCGCATGCAGGGCCTGCGTGCGCCGCGCCGGGTCGGCGCTCACGGGAACGGCTGCCGCGGGCTGCGCCTGGCCCAGCACGCGCATCAGCGTGTCGACCAGCACCGAGGCGCTGACCGGCTTGAGCATCACGTGGTCGATGCCGGCCGCCTGCGCGCCGCGGATCACCTCCTCGCGCCCGTAGGCCGTCACGATCACCATCTGCGGCACCGCGGCCAGCCCCAGCGCGCGGATGCCGGCCGCGGTCTGCAGGCCGTCCAGGCCCGGCATCTGCCAGTCCAGCATCACGATGTCGTAGGGTGCGCCGGCCGACGCGGCATCGCGCACCAGCGCCACGGCCTCGGCGCCGCTGTGCACCATGCCCACCTCGAAAGCCTGCGCGACCAGCAGCTCGCCCAGCACCTGGGCCGCATGCAGGTTGTCGTCCACGACCAGCACGCGCCGCCCGAGCAGGTCGATCTGCGGCAGCACCGGCCGGCCGCGCCGCTCGCCCAGGCCCAGCCTGGCCGTGAACCAGAAGGTCGAGCCCTGGCCCGGCTGGCTGTGCACGCCGACCTCGCCGCCCATGAGCGCGGCCAGCCGCTTGCTGATGGCCAGGCCCAAGCCGGTGCCGCCGTACTGGCGCGTGGTGGAGGTATCGGCCTGCTCGAAGCTCGTGAACAGGCGCTGCATCTGCTCGGGCGACACGCCGATGCCGGTGTCCCGAACCTCGAAGCGCAGCACCACTTCGTGGCCGCTGGCCCCTGCCCCCGGCGGGGCCGCGTCGAAGGCAGCCACGCGCACCACGATGCCGATCTCGCCGGCCTCGGTGAACTTGATCGCGTTGTTCACGTAGTTGATGAGAATCTGCCCCAGCCGCAACGGGTCGCCGCGCAGGTTCTGCGGCACGTCGGGCGCCACGTCGCAGACCAGCTCCAGCCGCTTGGCCGTGGCGCGGTCGGCCACCACGCCGGCCACGGTCTCGAGCACGCGATCCAGTTCAAACGGGATGCTCTCCACCGTCAGCTTGCCGGCCTCGACCTTGGAGAAATCCAAGATGTCGTTGAGGATGCCCATCAGGTGCTGGCCCGACTGCTGGATCTTGGCCAGGTAGTCGCGCTGCTGCGCGGTCAGCGTGGTGCGCAGCGCCAGGTGCGACATACCGATGATCGCGTTCATGGGCGTGCGGATCTCGTGGCTCATGTTGGCCAGGAAGTCGCTCTTGGCCTGGCTCGCCGCGCCGGCCGCGTCGCGCGCGACCACCAGCGCCGTCACATCCATGTTCACACCGATCACGCGCAGCGCCGTGCCGTCGGGCGCGCGCGCCACGCGGCCGATGCTCTGCAGATGGCGCACCGCGCCGTCCGGCTCCAGCCGGCGGAACTCCAGGTGGTAGCCACCTTGCTGCGGGTCGGCCAGCACGGCGGCTGCCGCGTCGGCGGTGGCGGCCTGGTCCTCGGGATGCAGGAGCGAGATCCAGTGCGCCAGCGTGCCGTCGAAGCCACCCTCGGGCAGCCCGTACAGGCGCTCGAACTCGTGCGTCCAGTAGCCGGTGCCGGTGGCCAGGTCCAGGTCGTACAGGCCGATGCCGCCGGCATCCTGCGCCACCTGCAGGCGCTCGGTCGCGTCGCGCACGTCACGCTGCGCGTCCTTCAGCGCCGTGATGTCCACGATCGCGCCGACGAGGCCGGCACTGGTGCCATCGCCCATGCGGATCGCGCTGACCGAGAACAGCGTGGTCCGCAGCCGGCCATCGGCATACATGAACTGCGCCTCGCGGCTGAGCCGGCCGTCGTTGTCCAGCAGCGCCATCTGCTCGGCATGCAGGTCGGCGCGCAGGGCTGCGGGCACGTAGTCCAGGTCGAGCACGGTCTTGCCGATCAGTTCCTGCGAGGTCACGCCGAAAGCCTCCTCGTAGGCCTTGTTGCAGCCCGAGAAGGCACCGCGCGCGTCCTTGTAGAAGATCGGGTTCGGAATGCGGTCGATGAGCGCCTGCATGAAGGCCGACTGGTACTGCGCCGCCCGGTCGCGCGTGCGCCTGCGCAGCCGGCGCCGCGCCTGCACGCGCGTCGCCACGGCCATGACCGCCAGGCCGAACACCGCCAGCAGCGCAGCCACCAGCGCATGCAGGCGCCGCATGCCGGGCAGCCGCTCCAGCGACGTCAGCGTCACCAGCCGGTAGTGCGGCTCGGCCAGCGCCTGCACACGCACCAAATGGGCTGCGCCGTCGATCTGCCAATGGTCGGCATGCACGGGCCAGGCCGGCCGGCTGGCCTGCAGCGGCGCCGATGCGCCCTGCCCGCTCGGCAGCGCGCCGGCATCGGACGGCCCCGTGGCGGGCAGCAGCGCCGTGATCTGCCGATCGACCCAGGCCGCGTGCGAGGCGGTGACCACGCGGCCTTGCCGGTCCACGACCAGCGAGACCTGCTGCGTGTCCAGGAACGCCGCCACGTCCGCCGCATCGAACTTGACGGCCACCACGCCGGGCATGGCGCCCTCGGCCTGGGCGATCCGGCTGGCCACCACGAAGCCCGGCGTGCCGTTGGAGCGCCCGGTCACGAACTGGCGGCCCAGGCCGTCGCGCATGGCGTCCTGGAAGTAGGCGCGGTCGCCGTAGTCGACGCCGATCATGCTGTTGTCATGGCCCCAGTTGCTCGCCGCCACGGCCAGCCCCGTGCGGTCCAGCACGTAGATGCGCGCGTAGTGCAGATCGCCGGCCACGCGGTCCAGGTAGAAGCTGAGCTCGCGCACCTGCGCGTCGCGCAGCAGCGCCAGCGCACGCGCCGTGGCGTCCTCGCCCGCTTTGCGCGCCGCGGCCGCGCTGCTGCCGCCGGCCACCTGGTGCACGTCGGCCTGGCGCGAGACCATGCCGGCCACGCCGGCCATCTCGGTGAACAGGCGGTCGAGCACGCGGGCCGTGGCGGCGGCATCGTGCATGGCGCTGGCGGCCGCCACCTCCACATGGGTGCGCACGATGCGCTGCGAGGCCCAGTACACGAAGGCGGCCACCAGGGCCAGCCAAGTCAGGGCCAGCAGCCAGGCCGCGCGGCGCCCACGCTGCGCCCCATCGGCCGATGGCGCCGGCAGCGCACCAGAGCGGGCCATGCTCACGGGCTTCCGGGCGCCCCGGCCGTTGCCACGCCCTGCGCGCCGGTCTGCCAGCGCGCGAGCCCGGGCGCCCCGTGCAGCAGGGCCAGAGCCTCGTCCAGGTCGTACTGGCGCACATGGCGCCACAGTGCCTGCATCTCGGCTGCCGTGAGCTGCTCGCGCAGCCAGGGCTCCATGCGCTCGAGTTGCTCGCGGGCCTCGCTCTCCATGTTCTCGAGCATCTCGCACAGGCGCTGCAGCCCGGCGCGGGCCTGCGCGTCGGACGGGCCGGCCGCCGCCAGTGCCGGCGCCGCCTGCGCGGCACCACCCAGGAAGCGGCGCAGGCCCTGCAGCACGGGCGCGAGCGCGGCGGCCAGGGCGGCGGTGTCGGTGCCGGCCCGCGCGCGCAGCGCCTGCTCCAGCTGCCCAGCCTCGGCCGCGACCCGGTCGGCACCGATGTTGGCCGACACGCCCTTGAGCGTGTGGGCCAGCAGCTCGGCCTGGGCCCAGTCGCCCTGCGCCAGCGCGGCGTCGATGGCCTCGGCTGCCTGGCCCTGCGTGTCCAGGTAGTGCTGCAGCAGCTGCGCGTACAGGGGCTGGCGGCCCAGCACGCGGCGCAGGGCGCCCGCGGCGTCCAGGCCCGGCACGTGCTGCACCAGCTGCTGCTGCCAGGCGCTCGGTGCCGCAGCCGGAGCAGGCGGCAGCGCCGCGGCGGGCAGCGTGGCCGGTTGCGGCGTGCGCGGCGCCCACTGCGCCAGCGTGCGGTACAGCTGCGCCGGGTCGATGGGTTTGGCGATGTGGTCGTTCATGCCTTCGTCCAGGCAGCGCTGGCGTTCCTCGACCATGGCGTGCGCTGTCATGGCGACGATGGGCAGCGCATCGAAGCGGCCCTGGGCGCGGATCAACGCGTTCGCGCCGTGGCCGTCCATGACCGGCATCTGCAGGTCCATCAGCACCACGTCGAAGGCGCGCGGCCCAGCCGCCAGCAGCCGCTGCACGCAGGCGCGGCCATCGCCCACCACCTCGACCGCGACGCCGGCCGCGCGCAGGAGCTCCACCGCGATCTGCTGGTTGATCGCGTTGTCCTCGGCCAGCAGCACGCGCAGCCCGTCCAGCCGCGGCACGGCCTCGGGCGCGTGGGCCGCGGCGGGCAGCGGCCCGGCGTCCTCGCCCAGCAGCGGCGCCAGCACGGCCGCCAGCGCCGCACCGGTCACGGGCTTGAGCAGCACGGCGCTGGCCCCGGCGGCAGCGGCCGCACGGCGCAGCGCGTCGTCGCCCTGCGCGGCCACCAGCACCACCTTGGGCGCGGCCGCGCCACCGGCCCTGATCTGGCGCGTGAGCGCCAGCCCGTCCAGGCCCGGCATGTGCAGGTCGGTGAACACCAGGCCAAGGGGTGCGCCGCGCAGCACGGCCAGCGCCGCCTGCGCGTCGGCGGCCCGCTCCACCTGCATCCCCCTGCGCGCCAGCGCGCCGGCCAGGATGGCGCCGGCCGCGGCATGGTCGTCCACCACCAGCGCGCGCAGGCCCTGCCCGGCCACGGGCAGCGCGGGCGGCGGGCCACCGCCCGGCGCACAGGGCCAGGTGAATGAAAACTGCGCGCCCTGCTCCAGCGTGCTCTGCACGTCGATGTGCCCGCCTGCGGCGTCGATCAGCCGCTTGCAGATCGACAGGCCCAGCCCGGTGCCGCCGAAGCGGCGCGTGGTCGACTCGTCGGCCTGGCTGAACGGCACGAACAGGCGCGCCACCTGCTCGGGCTTCATGCCGATGCCGGTGTCGCGCACGCTGAAGTCCAGCACCAGCGCGCCGCCGGCCAGCACCCGGTGCCGGCAGCGCAGCACGATCTCGCCCCTGGCCGTGAACTTCACGGCATTGGTCACCAGGTTGGTCAGCACCTGGCCCAGGCGCAGCGCATCGCCACGCAGCTGGCGCGGCACCGCCTCGCCGATGTCGAACAGCAGCTCCAGCTGCTTGTCGCCGGCCTTCTCGCCGGTCAGCGTGGCCAGCTGGGCCATCAGCGCGTCCAGGTCGAAGTCGGCCTGCTCGATCACCAGCTTGCCGGCCTCGATCTTGGAGAAGTCCAGGATGTCGTTGACGATGCCCAGCAGCGCGCGCGCTGCCTCGTGCACCTTCTGCACGTAGTCGCGCTGCCGCTCCGTCAGCCGGGTCTGCAGCGCCAGGTGGGCAAGGCCGATGATGGCGTTCATGGGCGTGCGGATCTCGTGGCTCATGTTGGCCAGAAAGCCCGACTTGGCGGCCGTGGCGGCCTCGGCCGCGTCCTTGGCCATCTGCAGCATCTCGGTCGTGCGCCGGCGCTCGGTGACGTCCACGGCCCAGCCGAAGGTCGCGCCGCGCACCTGCCCGAAGGTGCCGCGGCTCAGCGAGAGCTGTGCCCAGAACGGCGTGCCGTCGCCGCGCAGCATCTGGGCGTCGGCGGCCCGCACATGGCCTTCGCGCGCCAGCCGCTCCAGCAGCGCGCGACGCTGCGCGACGTCGACATAGCGCATGACCATGCCCTGCGTGGTCAGCGCCTGCGCGTCCATGCCGAACATCTGCAACGCATGCTGGTTGTGGAACAGCACCTGGCCCGATGCGTCGGTCACGATGACGGTGCCGGGCGCCGACTCCAGCAGGTCGCGCAGCTGGTGCTCGCGCTCGGCCAGTGCGGCGCGCGCCTCGGCCTGCTCGGTGATGTCCAGGACCACGCCCACCATGCCGTCCGGCTGGCCGTCCACGTCCGTCATGCCCTGGCCCCAGAACAGCGTCTGGTGCAGCTGCCCGTCGGCCCAGTGGTTCGTGAACTGACCATGGAACAGGTCGCCCTGCGTGATGGTCTGCATGTCCTGCCGGTGCATGGCCTCGCGCGTGGCCGCGTCCAGCGACGTCAGTTCCAGCACCGTGCGGCCGACCAGGTCCTCGCGCCGCATGCCGTAAGCCTGCTCGAAGGCCCGGTTCACCCGCGTGTAGCGGCCCTGCACGTCCTTGAGGAACAGCGGGTTGGGCAGCGTGTCGATCAGCCGCTGCTGGAACGCGAGCTCGCGCGCCACGGCGTCCTGTGCACGGCGCCGCGCCGAGATGTCGCGCAGCGAAGCCACGAGGTGGCGCTCGCCGCCCTCGTCGAAGCTGGCCACGGCCAGCCCCACGGGCACGGGCGGCCCGGCCATCGGCTGCAGCCGCGTCTCTACCAGCTGGTCGGGTGCAGCGTGGCAGTCGGCCAGCAGCTGCTCGGGCGTGGCGTCGAGCGCCAACAGCTGCGGAAGCCGCATGCCGACCAGGCCCTGTGCGGGCGCGCCGGCCAGCCGCTCCAGCGCCGAGTTGGCATACAGGATGGCGCCGTCCACGTCCAGCACGGCCACGCCCTGCGGCATGGCCTCCAGCATGCCGCGCAGGCGTGCCACATCGGCGCGGCGCTGCAGGGCCCTGCGCAGGCGGCGCGACTGGCGGCGCAGCGCATAGGTGCCGAACGCCATGGCCAGCGCGAAGGTGGCCAGCCCCAGCGCGGCGCTGGCCAGCCAGGCATCGGCCAGCGTGCGCTCGCGCAGCAGCAACAGCCGCCAGCCCTTACCGGTGCCCGGCCAGTTCAGCGGCTCCTCAGCCAGCGTGAACTGCGTGCCCATGCCCTGCGCGCCATCGCCGGTCCATTGCAGCGGCAGCTGCTGCGGCGTGCCCTGCGTGAAGAGGTCGCCGAACTGCTCGGAGCGCACCAGCGCGTCCTGCGCGCCCGGGCCCATGGGCTCGGCCAGCTGCAGCAGCCACGGCCGGCGGTTGCCACCGAACACCACACCGTCGGGCGAGACCAGCAGCGCCGCGTGCGGGTAGCGCGCCAGCATCGTGTCCAGCCGCTCCAGGCCGATCTTCACGACCACCACGCCGACGACGGCGGCCTGCGGATCGGGCCGCGCGCGCACGGGCGCGGCCAGGTAGATGCCGCGCTCGCCGCTGTTCTTGCCCACGGCCGGATACAGGTTGGCCTCGCCGGCGATCGCGCGCTGGAAATACGGCCGCACCGACAGGTCGCGCCCCAGCCCGCGCACGCCGGGGTCGCGTGACACGTAGGCCTGCGTGCGGCCCTTGGCGTCCAGCACCAGCACGTTGTCGGCCTGGTACTCGCCGATCACGGCTTGAAAGGCCGCGTTCAGCGCCGCGTCGTCGGGTGCGCGCTCGCCAGCCAGCAGCTTCTTGATCTCCTGGTCCACCAGCCCCATCAGGATGGCGCTGCCCATGACCTTGCCGTCGGTGCTGAGGTTCTCCACCTGCTCGGCCAGCACCTGCGCGTCGCGTTGCAGCCCGGCCTGCAGGCCCTGCAGCACATGGCGGTGGTGCAGCGCGGCCACCACCAGGCCCAGCAGCAGGCAGCCCAGCGCCGCCGCCCAGCGGCCGGCAGCGCGCGGGAGCCGCTGCGCAGGGCGGTCGACGCCCGCGCCCGGCGCCGGGTCGGCGCGACCCACGGAAACGCTGCCGCCTGGCGTCACGATGTCATGCGGGATGCGGCAGCAGCAGACCCGGGCCTGCCGCGCCGGCCGAGTCGTCGAGCTGGAAGACGCTGACCACCCGGGCCTGCTTGTGGGCCTCGGTGCGCAGCGACGCAGCCGCCGCGGCGGCCTGCTCCACCAGCGCCGCGTTCTGCTGCGTGGTGCCGTCCATTTCCATGATGGCGGTGTTGATCTGCTCCAGCCCGGCGATCTGCTCGGCGCTGGCCGCCGTGATGGCGCCCATGATGTCGGTGACACGCCGCACGCTCTGCACGATCTCGCCCATGGTGCTGCCGGCCCGCGCCACCAGCGCGCTGCCGGCCTCCACCTTGTGCACCGAGTCGCCGATCAGCGTCTTGATCTCCTTGGCCGCCTGCGCCGAGCGCTGGGCCAGGCTGCGGACCTCGGACGCCACGACCGCGAAACCCCGGCCCTGCTCGCCCGCGCGCGCCGCCTCCACGGCCGCGTTCAGTGCCAGGATGTTGGTCTGGAACGCGATGCCGTCGATGGTGCCGATGATCTCCACGATCTTCCTGGACGAGCCATTGATCGACTCCATGGTGCTGACCACTTCGGAGACCACCTGGCCGCCGCGCTGCGCCACCTGCGAGGCCGACTGCGCAAGCTGGTTGGCGTGGCGCGCGTTGTCGCCGTTCTGGCGCACCGTGCTGGTCAGCTGCTCCATGGCCGCGGCCGTCTGCTGCAGCGCGCTGGCCTGGCGCTCGGTGCGCGCCGACAGGTCGTCGTTGCCCTGCGCGATCTGGCTGGACGCCGCGGCGATGTTGTCCACCCCCGAGCACACCTCGCCCACGATGCGCTGCAGGCTGCCGTTCATGTCCTTCAGGGCCTGCAGCAACTGGTCCGGCTCGTCGGGGTAGCGCACGTGGATGCGGCTGTTCAGCACGCCCGAGGCCACGACCTGCGCCACGCGCACGGCATCGCGCAGGGGCACCGTGATGCTGCGCGCCACCAGCAGCGCCACGACCACGGCACCGGCCAGCGCCCCGGCCATGAGGGCCAGCAGCAGCAGGCTGTCGCGCTGGATCAGGGCGGCGGCCTCGCGCTCGTCCTGCGCGATGCGCTTCGTGGCCAGCACCACCAGCTGGTCGATGGCCTTGCGGTGCGCCTCGTAGGCCGCGTCGAGCTGGGCCAAGGCCGCGCCCACGGCCTGGGCATCGCCGGCCTGCACGGCGGGCAGCAGCCGCTCTTGCGCCACGCGGTAGAAAGCCTGGGCCGGCGCGTGCGCATCCGTCAAAAGCAGGCGCGCCGTCTGGGCATCGAGATCCTGCTTCTGCCAGAACGCGTTGCGCGCGTCGAAATCGGCCTGGAGCGCGCGCATGCGGCCGGCCAGCGCGCCCTGCTGCGCCCCGTCGGCCGTACGCGCCAGCTGCAGCGCCACCAGGTAGGACTCGATGATGTACTCGGGCGGGGGCAGCACGTCGGCGATCAGGTCCTTGCCCTGCACGATGCGCTCGTAGATCGGCCCGTTCACCTTCAGCGTGTCCAGCGTCTTGAACGCCCATGCGCCCGAGACGATGAAGCCCAGCGCAAAGATGCCGATCAACACAGACAACCGTGCTGACAGCCTGAGGTGTCGGAGTCCGTGCATGCGCGCATCCTATGAACGGTTATGTCGGGAAATCATTGCTTACTTGCGAACGAATGTCCAGGCGGTGGTGCGCGCATCAGAAGGGAAGCCACCCACTTTTTCTCGGCCTGGCCCCCACTAAAAATCATCAAAAATCGCGCGGCCGCCGCTCCACATTGGCACCTTTTCTAGCCGAATATGCGCGTTCGTTGTAAGCTTTTCCCACTGTTGCGAGCTTTGCATGGGTTCCCGCACCGATTCGCCTGAAGTTTTTGCCGAAGACCGCGCGGCGCTCTCGAGCGCAGGCGGTGCCGGCAGCTGACCGACACAGGCCACCGCATGAAGTCCTGGATCGCCGATCCACAAGCGCTGGCGCTTTCGCTTCAGGCGACAGTGCTGGCCCATGCACGCCTGGACGAAGCGGCCACCGCCTTCGCCGGCGAGCTGGCCAACGCGCGCGGCTGTGCGCGGGTCAGCGTGGGTTTCGTGCACAACCATCTGGTGCGGCTGGTGGCGGTCTCGCACGGCAGCAACGACGAGCTGCACCAGCCCGCCTACAACAACCTGACCGCCGCGATGGACGAGGCCGTGCAGCAAGGCCTGGCCATCCACTGGCCGGCCGACGGCCCGCCCGCGCTGCGCCAGTCGCACCGCCGCCTGCTCGGCGAGCGTGGCGGCGCCGTCGCCACGCTGCCCATCGTGCATCTGGGCCAGTGCGTGGGCGCCGTGTGCTGCGAATGGACCACGCCGCCCGAGCACCTGGCCGCGATCGTGGAGGAGCTGGAGAACCACGTCAGCCTGGCCGGCCCGGTGCTGCACCTCATGTACCGGCGCGACGCGCCGCTGCACTGGCGGTTGCGCGACGCCTGGCGCCGCCGCCTGCGCCGCCTGCGCGACGGCCATGACCTTCGGCTGGCCTGGGGCCTGGGCGTGGGCGCCCTGGCGCTCGTCGGCGTGCTGGCCGTGCCGGTGGAACACCGCGTGGGCGGCCAGGCGCGCATCGAGGGCCAGGAGCAGCGCGCGCTGGTGGCCCCGGCCGATGGCTTCCTCAAGGCCGTGCACGTGCGGCCCGGCGACCGGGTCGAGGCCGGCCAGTTGCTGCTCGAGCTGGCCGACCAGGACCTGCTGCTGCAGCAGCGCAAGTGGAGCAGCGACCTGAGCCAGCAGGAGAACGCCTATGCCGCCGCGCTGGCGCGTGCCGACCGCTCGGCCATGGTCATCGCCCTAGCGCGCGCCGACGAGGCCCGCGCCCACCTGGGCCTCGTCTCCTCGGAGCTGGCGCGCACGCGCATCACCGCGCCGTTCGCCGGCCTTGTCGTCGAGGGCGACCTCACGCAGTCCCTGGGCGCACCGCTGGAGCGCGGCAAGCCGCTGCTGCTGCTGACGCCGCCCGAGCGCTTTCGCGTGATGGTGCAGGTGGACGAGCGCGACATCCGCTACCTCAGGCTCGGCCAGGCCGGCACGCTGGCCCTGTCGGCCCTGCCCTGGGACGCGCTGCCGATCACGGTCACGCGCATCACGCCCATGGCGCAGGCCGTCGAGGGCCGCAACGTGTTCGATGTGCAGGCCGACATCCAGGCCGACCCGGCGCGCATCCGCCCCGGCCTGCAGGGCGTGGCCAAGATCGGCGTCGGACAGGCGCCGCTGGCCTGGGTGTGGTTCCACCGCGCGACCGACTGGTTGCGCCTGGCCGTGTGGAGCTGGCTGTGAAGCTCTGGCCCGCACGCCCGGCCGAACGCGGCACGCCCGACGCGCCGGCCTCGCTGTTCAATCCGCGCTGGCACCGCGTGGCCGGGCTCAAGCCGCAACTGCGCGGCCATGTCCAGATCGATCTGCAGGTGCAGCGCGGTACCCCCTTTTACGTGCTGCGCGACCTGACCAACGACAACGCCCAGCGCCTGAACACCGCGGCCTATGCCTTCGTGGGCCGCTGCGACGGCCAGGCCACGGTGCAGCAGATCTGGGACGCCGTGCTGCAGGCCCATCCCGAGGAGGCCATGTCGCAGACCGAGGCCATCGAGCTGCTGGTCGCGCTGCACGGCCGCGGGCTCATGCAGTTCGACGTTCCGCCCGATGTCGAGGCCCTGTTCCACGCGCAGAACAAGCGCCGCCGCAAGCGCCGCCTGACCGGCGTGAACCCCATGGCCTTTCGCCTGCCGCTGGGCGACCCGTCCTGGCTGCTGGAGCCGCTGCGGCGCTTCGCGCCGGTGCTGTTCTCGCCCTTGGGCTTTGCGCTGTGGCTGCTGGCCGTGGGCGCCGGCCTGCTGGGCACCGCCATGCACTGGGATGCGCTCGTGCCCTATGCCGACAAGGTGCTGTACTCGCCCGGCTACCTGCTGCTGGGCTGGCTCAGCTACCCCTTCATCAAAGTGTTGCACGAGGCCGCGCACGGCCTGGCGCTCATGCGCTACGGCGGGCGCGTGCACAGCGCGGGCATCACGCTGATCGTGCTGAACCCGGTGCCGTTCGTCGACGCCTCGGCCGCCGACGGCCTGCGCAGCCGCTACCAGCGCGCGCTGATCAGCGCGGCCGGCATCATGGCCGAGCTGCTGATCGCCGCCATCGCGCTGGCCCTGTGGCTGGCCGTGCAGCCCGGGCTGGTGCGCGACATGGCGTTCATCGTGCTGCTGACGGCGGGCCTGTCCACGCTGCTGACCAATGGCAACCCGCTGCTGCGCTACGACGGCTACTTCGTGCTGTGCGACCTGCTGGACCTGCGCAACCTGGCCACGCGCAGCGGCCGCTACTGGGCCGAGGGCCTGAACCGGCGGCTGTTCGGCGTGCCGGCGCGCGTGCCCGTCGAGCCGCTGCCCGGCGAACGCTGGTGGCTGCGCGTGTACGCGCCTGCGTCCTGGGTCTACCGGCTGGTGCTGAGCATCGTCGTGGCGCTGTGGATCGGCAGCATCTCCACGCTGATGGGCGTCTTCGTGGGCGGCCTCATGCTGGCGGCCAACACCATCTTCCCGATGCGCCGCATGCTGCTGGCCATGCGCGGGGGCCTGCAGGACGGGCAGGCACGCGGCCGCGCCTACGCGCGCGTGGCCGGCGTCGGCCTGGCGTTGCTCGCGCTGCTGGCCTGGCTGCCCGTGCCGTTCACGAGCGTCGCCCAGGGCGTCGTCTGGCTGCCCGAGCACGCGCAGATCCGCGCCGGCACCGAGGGCTTCGTTGTGCGCCTGGCCGCCACCGACGGCCAGCGCGTGCAGGCCGGCGCGCTGATCGCCGTGCTGCAGGACGAGCACCTGGTCGCGCGCCGCGCCAGCCTGGCCGGCGATCTGGCCGAAACCGACGTGCGCCTGTACCACGCCATCGCCAGCGCGCCCGAGGAGGCACCCGACCTGCGCGAGAAGCTGGCCTACAGCCAGGCCGAGCTGGCCCGCGTGGACGAAAAACTCGCGCTGCGCGAGGTGCGCGCCCAGGCCGACGGCGTGCTGGTGCTGCCGCCGGGCGAGGAAATCCTGGGCCAGTTTCGCAAGCGCGGCGAGTCCATCGGCTACCTGCTCACCGAGGCCGCGCAGGTGGTGCGCGTGGCGCTGCCGCAGCGCCAGGCCGACCTGGTGCGCTCGCGCCAGGGCGACATCCACGTGCGCCTGATGGAAGACGACCGCAGCGAGCATGCCGGCCGCATCGCGCTGCAGGTGCCCGGCACGCTGGCGCGCCTGCCGAGCGCGGCGCTGGGCGACTTCGCCGGGGGCGACATCCCCACCGACCCGGGCGACAAGGACGGCGTCACGCCGCGCCAGCCCGTGGTGGTGATGGACATCGCGCTGGACCAGCCAGCCGGCGAACGCTTCGGCGCGCGCGCGCTGGTGCGCTTCGACCACGGCACCGCCCCCATCGCCAGCCAGGCGCTGCGCGGCCTGCAGCAGCTGCTGCTCGGGCATTTCTCACCAACGACATGACGACCACTCCGTTTGGCTGGCGCACTTCGTGTCGCCATCCCATCCCCCTCCAGCGGCGCCGCCAGCGGCCGGGCGGAGCCCGTTCCGCGGCGGCCGCTGGCATGGCCTGCTCCGCGGCCGTGGGAGTCTTTGCGTGCGAGCAGGTGCGTGGGCTGCGGGCGGCGCGTCGCGCCATGGGCCACTGACATGATCATGCCCTCTGCCACCCTGCCCGTCCCCGGCCTGCGCTGGGGCAGCTACCCCGAGCGCAGCGAGCCCGTGGGTGGCAAGCGCTGGCGCCGCAGCGCACCGCTGGTGCCGCTGCGCCCCGGCGCCCTGCCGCGCCGGGCCGGCGCCATGTGGCGCCAGGCCGCCGCGTGGCAGGCCCTGAGCGATGGCGCCTTCTCCGCGCTGCTGGGTTCGGTGCAGGACGCCCTGCTGGCCAGCGGCTTCGCGCGCGCCGCGCGCGACCAGGCTTGTGCCTACGTGGCCGAGGCCGGGCGGCGCACGCTGGGCCGCCAGGCCTACGCCACGCAGCTCATGGCCGCGTTGGCCATCCTGGACGGCCAGCTGGTCGAGATGGCCACCGGCGAGGGCAAGTCGCTGGCCGCCGCGCTGGCCGCCGGCGTCGGCGCGCTGGCCGGTATCCCGGTGCACGTGCTCACCTCCAACGACTACCTGGTGCAGCGCGACGCCGAGCTCTTCGCCCCGCTCTATGCGCGCCTGGGCCTGGCCGTGGCCTTCGTGATCGGCTCGCACAAGGAGCCCGCGCGCCGCGCCGCCTACGCCGCACCGGTCGTCTACGTCACCGCGCGCGAGGCTGCGTTCGACTACCTGCGCGACCGCCTGAGCCACGGCACGGCGCGCGCGCCGCTGCAGCGCCGCGCGCTGGCACTCAGCGCACCCGCCGAAAGCCGGCCCGTGCTGCGCGGCCTGTGCATGGCAGTGATCGACGAGGCCGACAGCGTGCTGGTCGACGAAGCGCTGATGCCCTTGATCCTCTCGCGCGAGGTGAACGACGGCGCCGCCCGCGCCTTCCTGTGGCAGGCCCGCGCGCTGGCCGGCCGGCTCGCGCAGCGGCACGACTTCACCATCACCGGCACGCCGCGCCGCATCGCGCTCACCTCCGCCGGCCGCGCGCGCCTCACGCGGCTGGCCACCACGCTCGGCCCGCTGTGGAAGAACGAGCGCCACCGCGACGAGACCGTCACGCTGGCGCTGACCGCGCAGCACCTGCTGCAGCGCGACCGCGACTACGTGGTGCAGCCGGCCGATCCCGCCACCGAGCGCCCGGCCGACATCGCCATCGTCGACGCGCTGACCGGCCGCATCGCCGACGGCCGCAAGTGGTCGCGCGGCCTGCATGCCCTGGTCGCGCTCAAGGAGGGCTTGCCGCACCAGAAGCAGACCGAGACGCTGTCGCAGATCACCTTCCAGCGCTTCTTTCGCCGCTACCACCGCCTGGGCGGCATGAGCGGCACGCTGTACGAGGCCCGCGCCGAGCTGCGCGCGCTGTACGGCTGCGCCATGGTGCGCGTGCCCCTGCGCCTGCCCAGCCAGGCCAGCGCCTGGCCCACGCGCGTCTACGCTGACGACGCCGCGCGCCGCGCCGCCGCCGTGCCGCGCGTGGCCGCGCTGGTGGCCGCCGGCCGGCCCGTGCTGATCGGCTGCGACTCGGTCGAGAGCTCGCTCGCCATGGCCGAGGCACTGCAGGCGGCCGGCATCGCGCACCAGGTGCTCAACGCGCGGCAGGACGCGCAGGAGGCCGCCATCGTGGCCTGCGCGGGCCGGGCCGCGCAGGTCACGGTGGCCACCAACATGGCCGGCCGCGGCACCGACATCCGCCTGGACGCGGCGGCCGAAGCCGCCGGCGGCCTGCACGTGCTGAGCTGCCAGCTCAACGATTCCAAGCGGCTGGACCGCCAGCTCGCGGGCCGCGCTGCGCGCCAGGGCCAGCCCGGCAGCCACGAGGTCTGGCTCGCGCTGCATACCCCGGGCGCCGACAGCCGCTTGCTGGCCGGCCTGGCCGTCGCCGCGCGCGTGCTGGCGCCCGCTCCCGACGCCAGCGGCCGCCTGGCCCTGTCGCCCCGCCTCGCGCTGGCCATGCTGCGCCTGGCCCAGCGCCTCGCCGAGCGGCGCCAGTCCGGCCTGCGCCGCCAGCTGTTCAAGCAGGACCTCGCCATGGACGCGAGCCTGAGCTTCAACCCTTCGCGTTAGGAAGGTCGACACCATGCACACCCATCCTCCGCTGCGCCCGCACGAACCGGCCGCACGGCGCCGCCCTCTCGTCCTGGCCAGCGCGGTGCTGGCCGCCGCGCCCTGGGCCGTGGACGCGCAGCAGCAGCCCGCCACGTCGCCCCCCATGCAGGCGCTGGCCTGCCTGATCCTGCCCTCGCAGGTGGCCGATGTCGGCAGCGCCGTGATCGGCGTGGTCGAGACACTCGAGGTCGAGCGCGGCGACGCCGTGCGCAAGGGCCAGATCCTCGCGCGGCTGCGCTCCGACGTGGAACGCGCCAACGCCGACCTGGTGCGCTCGCGCGCGCAGAGCGAGGCCGAGCTGCGCGGCGCCGAGGCCGGCCGCGAGCTGGCCCAGTTGCGGCTGGATCGGGCACGCTCGTTGAAGGAAGAGAACTTCGTCTCCACCCAGGCCGTGGAGCAGGCCCACGCGGAATACAAGGTGGCCAACGAGCGCCTGGCCCAGGCCCGCGACGCGTTGCGCACCGCGGCGCGCGAGCTGGTCGTCTCCAGCGCGCAGACCGACCAGCGCGTGCTGCGCGCGCCCTTCGATGGCGTGATCGTCGAGCGCTACGCCAACCTGGGCGAGCGTTTCGAGGACAAGCCCCTGGTGAAGATCGCCGCCATCGCCCACCTGCGCGTGGAAGTGGTCGCGCCCACGACGCTGTTCGGCCAGCTGCGCCAGGGCCAGCAGGTGCAGGTGGTGCCCGAGCTGGCCGGCACCACGCCGCGCAGCGCGCGCATCGCGCAGATCGACCAGGTGCTGGACCCGGCCAGCAACACCTTCCGCCTGCGGCTGGACCTGCCCAACGCCGACCATGCACTGCCCGCCGGCCTGCGCTGCAAGGTCGATCTAGGCCTGCGCGCCGCCGCGCCCGCCACGCTCACGCCCACCGGCACCGCGACCCGCTAGCGCGCTGCCACCGTCCATGAAGAGGAACAGCCCCCGTCAGCGCCCAGAACTAGAAGATATCGAGCGACGCATCCTTTACTCGGCTGATACGCCGGGCGCGGTGCTGGCTGCCCCCCTGCTGCACCAGGCCGAGGAGCGCGAGCACGACCAGATGGTCCCGCAGGACCCGCGCGCCGCTACCGAGCTGGTGTTCATCGACGAGCGCGTGCAGGACGCAGACGCGCTGGCCGCCGCCTTCGCGGCGCAGGCCGGCGACGGGCGGACGATCGACACCATCCGCATCGGCGCGGACGAAGACGCCATCACTGCGATCGGCACCGCGCTGGCCGGCCGCGACGACGTGGCCGCGCTGCACCTGGTCAGCCATGGCGGTGCCGGCCAGCTGCTGCTGGGGCGGCAGGCGCTCGACTCGCCGGCGCTGCTGCAGCGCGCCGACGAGATCGCGGCCTGGGGACTCCGTCTGGGCCGCGATGCCGACATCCTGCTGTATGGCTGCGACGTGGCATCCACCGACGACGGGCGCGAGCTCGTGCGGGGCCTGGCCGCGCTGACGGGCGCCGACGTGGCAGCCAGCGAGGATGCGACGGGCGCCGCCGCGCTGGGCGGCAACTGGACGCTGGAAATGCAGACCGGCGCCATCGAGGCACGGCTCGCCTTCGGCCTGCAGACCCAGGCGCAATGGCAGGGGCTGCTGGCCACCTACACCGTGACCAACACGGCCGACAGCGGCGCCGGCTCGCTGCGCCAGGCGATCCTGGATTCCAACGCCACCACCACGGTCGACGACACCATCGCCTTCAACATCCCGGGCACGGGGGTGCACACCATCAACCTGTCCAGCGCGCTGCCGACCATCACCGACCGGGTGACCCTCGACGCCACCACCGACGACAGCTTTGCTGCCAACGGCAACCGGCCGGCCATCGTGCTCAATGGCAACAACCTCAACGCCAACGGCCTCACGCTCTCCAGCACGGCCGATGGCAGCACCATCCGCGGCCTGGTCATCACCAACTTCCAGCAAAGCGGCATCCTGATCCAGGCCGGATCGGACAGCAACACCATCGCGGGCAACTTCATCGGCGGCGTGGGCGCCAACGGCGCCGCGCTGGCCACCGGCGTGGGCGCGTCCGGCATCTGGATCGAAGGGTCGTCCAACACCATCGGCGGCAACACCCTGGCGGACCGCAACGTCATCACCAACGCGGGCTCCACGGCGATCCGCATGACCTTCGAGGCGGCCGACAACAATGTCGTGCGCGGCAACTGGATCGGCGTCCTGCCCGACGGCACGACGGCGCCGGGCACTGGCTCCACCGGCATCGGCGTACTGGGCGGCGGGGACAACAACGTCATCGGCGGCCTCGGTGCGGGCGCCGGCAACTGGATCGCCAACGCCTCCACCGGCATCGAGGTGGACGGCCCCTCCACCGGCACGCTGATCCAGGGCAACCGCATCGGCACCGACCTGGCCGGCACGGCGAACTGGGGCATGCTCGGAAACGGCGTGCTGCTGGAAGACCCCGGCTCCGGGGCAGCGACCGACACGCGTGTGGAAGGCAACGTGATCGCCTTCAGCGGGCAGAGCGTCACCTCCTCGGACGGCATCAACGCCTCCGACGCGGGCGTCGTGCGCAACACCTTCTCCGCGAACCGCATCTACGGCAGCGGGGGGCTGGGCATCGACCTGGGCACCAACGGCGTCACGGCCAACGACACCGGTGACGGTGACAGTGGCGCCAACAACCTGCAGAACCACCCGGTGTTGACGCAGGCCCGCACGGACGGCGCCGGTCTGGTGCAGGTGGCCGGCACGCTGAACACCAATGCCAACGGTTTTTACAGGCTGGAGTTCTTCTCCTCGCCCGCGGCCGACCCCAGCGGCTACGGCGAGGGTCAGACCTACCTGGGCTACGTGGACGTCGCCACCGACGGCTCGGGCAACGCCAGCTTCTCGGCCGTGCTGACCGGCACGGCCGTGCCGGTCGGCCATGTGATCTCGGCCACGGCCACGCGCTCGGTGGCCGGCTACACCAGCTTCACCGACACCTCGGAGTTCTCGCTCAGCCGCGTGACCACCAGCGCGGTCCTTGTGGTGGACACCAATGCGGACACGGTCAATGGCGACACCAGCAGCGTGTTCGCGCTGCTCGACAGCAAGGGCAGCGACGGACGCATCTCGCTGCGCGAGGCGCTCATCGCGGTGAACAACACGGCGGCGGGCGCGCAGGCGTTGCGCATCGAGTTCGGCATCAGCGGCACGGGAACCCACACGATCACGCTCGGCTCGCCCCT
This sequence comes from Pseudorhodoferax sp. Leaf267, assembly GCF_001422405.1. Classification (GTDB taxonomy): domain Bacteria; phylum Pseudomonadota; class Gammaproteobacteria; order Burkholderiales; family Burkholderiaceae_C; genus Pseudorhodoferax. The sequence continues at coordinate 7,205 of NZ_LMMV01000012.1, read as the reverse complement.
GCCGGAGATCGCCCGCCCGGTCGTCATCGACGGCAGCACGGACGACAGCTTCGCCGCCAACGGCAGCCGGCCGGCCATCGTGCTCAACGGCAACGGCATGGACAACCAGATCCTGACGCTGACCCCCGGCGCCAGCGGCAGCACCATCCGCGGCCTGGTCATCACCAACGGGCTGAGCAGCGGCATCTGGATCCAGCCAGGCTCCAACGGCAACACCATCGCCGGGAACTACGTGGGCCGGCTCGCACCCGGCGGCGGCGTGGGCACCACCACCATCGAGGACACCGGCATCCTGGTCGAGGGCGCCAGCAACACCATCGGCGGCACGGCGGCCGCCGACCGCAACGTGGTGGCCGGGACCTTCTACGGCATCGAGATCGCGTTCGTCTCGGCGTCGGCCTCGGGCAACCAGGTGCTGGGCAACTGGGTGGGCCTGAGTGGCGACGGCACGACACGCATCGGCACGGTGTCCAGCGGCATCCGGGTCGAGCAGAGCGACAACAACACCATCGGCACGGCGGCCGCCGGCAACCGCATCGCGGGCGCGGGCGCTACGGGCCTCATCCTGATCGCGTCCAGCGGCAACACCGTGCAGGGCAACACCATCGGCACCGACGCGGCGGGAACGCTCAACTGGGGCGCGCAGACCTACGGCATCCGCTTGTCGGGCGCCAGCAGCAACAACCTCATCGGCGGCACCGGCGCGGGCGAGGGCAACCTCGTCGCCTTCAGCAACCAGGGCGGCAGCGGCGCCAGCGGCATCCAGGTCGAGGACAGCGCCGCCCGGGGCAATGCCCTGCTGGGCAACCGCGTCTACGGCACGGTGGGCACCAACAACGGCAACGGGCTGCCGGTGGCCGAGCATCCAGCGAACGGCACGCCCGTGGGCATCACGGCGCATGCGGTCGACCCCGATGGCACCAACAGCACCGTGCGCTACACGCTGAACGACGATGCCGGTGGCCGCTTCACCATCGACCCGGTGAGCGGCGTGGTGACGGTGGCCGATGGCAGCCGGCTGGACTACGAGGCAGCCTCCAGCCACCAGATCACCGTGCGCGCCGACTCGGCCGACGGCTCGTTCTCCACTGCCGGCTTCACCATCGTGCTGGCCGACACGAACGAGCATGCGATCGGGCCGGTGGCAGACGTGGACCCGGCAGCCGACACCGTGCCCGAGGGCGCCGCCACCGGCACGCCGGTGGGCATCACGGCCCATGCCGTGGACCCGGACGGCACGAACAACACGGTGCGCTACACGCTCCTGGACGATGCCGGTGGCCGCTTCACCATCGACGCCACGACCGGCGTGGTGACCGTGGCCGATGGCCGGCTGCTGGACGGCCGCGTGGCCGCCAGCCATGGCATCGTCATCCAGGCCACGAGCGCCGATGGCTCGGCGAGCACGCTGGTGCGCAGCGTGGCCGTGCGCCTGCGGCAGGACCCCGTCGACCTGCCGCCGGTGTTCGCCGCGGACAGCAGCACCGTGGACGTGGCGCAAGAGCAGGTGCCGATCACGACCGTGGCCGCCACCGATCCGATGGGCCGCACGCTGGCCTACAGCATCGCCGGGGGTGCCGACGCCGCGCAGTTCGAGATCGACGCGGCAACGGGCGCGCTGCGCTTCACAGCCCCGCCACGCTACGACCTGCCGCGCGACGCAGGGCGCGACAACCGGTACGAGGTGCTGGTGCGCGCCAGCAACGGCACACTGTTCGCCACGCAGATGGTGTACGTGCAGGTGCTGCCCCCCGTCATCGCGGAACCCGGGGACTCGTTGGGGCCGGGCCTGCCGCCGGACCCCATTGCGCCGGTCACCATCGTGCCCCTCGCGGTGGCGCCCGGCAGCCCGCTGGGCCCGGTGCGGCTGCCGGCCCTCCTGGGCAGCGGTGGCGGGGCCACGGAGCTGGACGGGACCGGTGGCGCCGGTGGAACCGGTCGCCCTGAAAAAGCGGGTGGCGTCGACGGCACGGACAGCACCGGCGCCTGGGCCCTGCAAGACCGCGCGCCGGGCACGGTGCCGGCCCCGGCGGTGCTGGCCGGCTCGACCTTCGACGCCGCGCTGCGCGCCTCCCGCGTGCAGCGCATGGACTGGGCCAGCGTGCACAGCAGCCGGCTGCAGCACGAGCGGGCCGACGACGTGCTCGCAATGCTGCTGCGCGATGCTGCGGACGCGGCGGGCCTGGCATCGGTGGTCGGCAACGGCAGCCATCTGCGCGCGAGAATCACGGCAGCCGAGCCGGTCGGCAGCAGCGACAGCGCGGTGCGTGCTGCCATCGACGTCGACAACGTGCTGGTTGGCGGGCTGGTGATCTCGCTGGGCGCGGTGTTCTGGGCCAGCCGCGGCAGTGCGTTGGTGGCCAGCCTGCTGGCCGCTTCGCCAGCCTGGAGGCCCTTCGATCCGCTGCCGGTGCTCACGCGTCGCAGGCAGCGGGTGCGCGGTGAGCCACACACGGCGCCGGCCTTGGTCGATGATGGCAAGGACACGCAGGGCAGCGATGCGCCACGCTCGGCTGACGGCGCGCTGTAATGGAAGGACGAGCATGAACAAGTTCTGGCGCTGGAGGCCCAGTCCGGCGGTGCGCATCGCACTGGGGCTGGTGTCGCTGACCGTGACCCTGGTTCTGGTCGGCGAGATGTTCACGGGCTACCCGACGGACCGCGGCGACCTGGTGCGCCGCTACAACGCGCAGCTGGCACGCTCGTTGGGCCAGCAGCTGGCTACGGGCCTGAACGCGGGCCCCGAGGGCGCCGCCACGGTGCAGCGCGTGCTGGCCGACACGCAGCAACGCGAGCCGCGGCTGCTGTCGGCCCGCGTGCTGGACGCGCAGGGCCGCGCGCTGGGGCAGGTGGGCGCGCACGCGGCGCAGTGGCGTCTGGAGCCCGGTGCGCCCTCCACCGTGGACAACATCCGCGTGCCGCTGATGCTCAACGACCAGCCCTGGGGCGAGGTGCAGCTGGCCTTCGTGCCGATCGCGCCGCACACGCTGGCCGGCTGGCTGCAGCAGCCGTTTCTGCGCTGGCTGGCGTTCCTTGCGGGCATGGGCCTGCTGGTCTACCTGCTGTACCTGCGCCGCGTGCTGCGCCACCTAGATCCCAATGCCGCCGTGCCCGAGCGCGTGCGTGCCGCGTTCGACACGTTGACCGAAGGCGTGCTGGTGCTGGACCCGGCAGGCCGCGTGATGCTGGCCAACCAGGCGTTCAGCCTGCTGCACAACGAGGCGCCCCAGGCCCTGGTGGGGCGCGATGCCGCCAGCCTGCCCTGGTTGCTGGCTGCACTGCCTGAGGACCAACGCCAGCCGCCGCCCTGGCGCCGCGCCGCGCAGCTCAAGCAGCCCGTGCTGCAGGTACCCTTGCGGCTGGCCGGCGACCCGCGCATCGCCGGGCAGCGCGAACGCCAACTGGTCATGAACTGCGCACCGATCAGTGACGAAGGGCGCGTGCGCGGCTGCCTGGCCAGCTTCTCGGACGTGACGGAGCTGCAGGAGCGCACCGAGCGGCTGCATGCGGCGCTGCAGGAAATATCGGCCTCGCAGTCGGAGATCGAGCGCAAGAACGAAGAGCTGACGCTGCTGGCCACGCGGGACGCGCTGACCGGCATCTTCAATCGCCGCTCGCTCATGCAGCAGGCCGAGCTGCGCTTTGCAGAGGCGCGCGCCGCGGGCACGCCCATCAGCTGCATCATGTGCGACATCGACCACTTCAAGTCGGTCAACGACCGCTACGGCCATGCCGGCGGCGACCGCGTGATCCAGGGTGCGGCCAAAGCCCTGCTGCGCGGGCTGCGGCTGAACGACTTCGTGGGCCGCTACGGCGGCGAGGAGTTCTGCGTGGTGCTGCCGGGCGGCACACTGGAGCAGGCGCGTGAAGTGGCCGAGCGCCTGCGCGAGGACGTGGAGGCCAACCTGGGCAGCGCGCTGCGCGAGCATGCGGACGTGCGCGTGACCATGAGTTTCGGCGTGGCCGAGATCGCGCCCGACCTGGCCGATCCCTCGGCCCTGATCGACCTGGCGGACCAGGCGCTCTACCATGCGAAGAAGACCGGGCGCAATCGTGTGATCGCCTGGACCTCACGCAACGCCGAAACCGCTGGAGCTGCATGATGGACGCTTGGATCGAACCGCCCAAATTGGCCACCGTGCTGGTGGTGGACGACACGCCGGACAACCTGTCGCTCATGAGCGCGCTGCTCAAGGACCACTACAAGGTCAAGGTGGCCAACCACGGCGAGCGCGGCCTGCGCATCGCCAATTCAGAAACTCCGCCCGACCTGATCCTGCTGGACATCATGATGCCGGACATCGACGGTTACGAGGTCTGCCGTCGGCTGAAGGCCGAGCCGCGCACGCGCGATATCCCGGTGATCTTCCTGACCGCGCGCTCCGAGGTGGAGGACGAAACGCGCGGTCTGGAGCTGGGCGCGGCCGACTACATCACCAAACCGATCAGCCCGCCCATCGTGCTGGCCCGCGTGCATGCCCACCTGACGCTCAAGGCCAACGCCGACTTCCTGCGCGACAAGAGCGCCTACCTGGAGAGCGAGGTCGCCAAGCGCACGGCCGAGGTGCAGGCGGTGCAGGACGTGACCATCATGGCCATGGCCTCGCTGGCCGAGACGCGCGACAACGAGACCGGCGCGCACATCCGCCGCACGCAGCTCTACGTGCGGCGGCTGGCCGAGCAACTGCGCACGCATGCCCGCTTCTCCAAGTTCCTGACCGAGCGCTGCATCGAGCTGCTCTACAAGTCGGCACCGCTGCACGACATCGGCAAGGTCGGCATCCCGGACAACATCCTGCTCAAACCCGGCAAGCTCACGCCCGAAGAATTCGAGATCATGAAGAGCCACACCACGCTGGGGCGTGCGGCGATCGAGGACGCCGAGAAGCGCCTGGGCATGAGGGTGGACTTCCTGACGCTGGCCAAGGAGATCGCGTACAGCCATCAGGAAAAATGGGACGGCTCGGGCTACCCGCTGGGCCTGGCCGGCGACGCGATCCCGGTCGCGGCGCGGCTCATGGCGTTGGCCGACGTCTACGACGCGCTGATCAGCAAGCGCGTGTACAAGCCGGCCTTCAGCCACGAGGAGTCATGCCGCATCGTCGTGGAGGGCCGGGGCAAGCACTTTGATCCCGACATCGTGGACGCCTTCGTGGCCGTGGCAGACGACTTCAACGTGATCGCCACCACGCACCGCGACGAGGACTGAGCCCTTGCCCGCCGACCCAGCCGACACGGCAATTGCCACGGACGACCTCTTCACCACACTGCGCCCGCGCCTGTTCGCGATCGGCTACCGCATGCTGGGCACGCGCGCCGATGCCGACGACCTGGTGCAGGACACCTGGCTGCGCTGGCAAGCGGCCGAACACGGCACGCTGGCATCGGCCGAAGCCTGGCTCGTCACCGTGGCCACGCGGCTGGCGATCGACCGGCTGCGCGCGGCCAAGGTCGAGCGCGAGGCCTACGTGGGCTTCTGGCTGCCCGAGCCGCTGGTGCAGCTGGACGAGCACACGCCCGAGGCTGCGGCTGAGCAGGCTGGCGAGCTGTCGGTGGCGCTGATGTGGGTGCTGGAGCGCCTGGCACCTGAGGAGCGCGCCGCCTACCTGCTGCGCGAGGTGTTCGACCAGGACTACGCCGACATCGCCGCCACGCTGGGCAAGAGCGAGGCGGCCTGCCGCCAGCTGGTGCACCGGGCCGCCGAGCGCGTGCGGCGCGAGCAGCCGCGCTTTGCCGTGCCGCGGGAGGCGCACCGGCGCGTGCTCGAACGCTTCATCGCCGCCGCGCGCAGCGGCCAGCGCGATGCCATGCAGGCTCTGCTGGCCGAGAACGCCGAACTGGTCGGTGACGGCGGCGGCCGGGTGCCCTCGTTCGGCAAGGTGCTGCGCGGCGCGTTCCGCATCGCCAACCTGTTCTTCGCGGGCACGCGGCGCTTCGGCGATGGGCTGGTCTACCGAGCGGCCACCGTCAATGGCGAGCCCGGCCTGCTGCGCTACGTCGACGGCGTGCTGGAATCCGCCCAGGCGTTCGTGTCGGATGGCGAGCGCATCGTCGCGATCTATGCAGTGCGCAATCCAGAGAAGTTGGCACGCATCGCTTCGCGCCCATGACGAGCATGAGGCCGGCGGTGGCATGCGACACTGGCGCGCCCACCCATGGAGCCGCGATGAAGATCCTGACCTGGAACGTGCAATGGTTCTGCGGCCTGGACGACGTGGTCGACGTGGACCGCGTGATCCGGCATGCGCAAGCCTGGTGCGATGCCGACGTGCTGTGCCTGCAGGAGGTGGCCATCGACTACGCGGGGCTGACCGGCAATGCCGGCTTCGACCAGGTGGCGCGCGTGCGCGCGTTGCTGCCGGGCTTCGCGGTGTTCTTTGGCGCCGCGGTCGACGAGCGAGGCCGCGACGGCCAGCGCCAGCGCTTTGGCAACCTGGTCGCCACGCGATTGCAGGTGGAGCAGGTGCAGCACCACGCCCTGCCCTGGCCGGCCGATGGCGGCGTGCGCTCCATGCCGCGCATGTGCACCAGCGTGACGGTATCCGCGCCATTCGGCCCGGTGCGCATCATGACCACGCACCTGGAGTTCTATTCGAAGCGCCAGCGCATGGCCCAGGCCCATGCGCTGGTAGATCTGCACCGCCAGGCCTGCGGCCATGCCGCGCAGCCGCCGCTGGACGACGAGAGTGGTGGCCCGTTCCAGAACAAGCGCCACACGGCCAGCGCCGTGCTGTGCGGCGACTTCAACTTCGAGACGGTGGACGAGGAATACCGCGTGCTGCAGGCCGCGGGGCCGCACGACACGACGCGGCTGGTCGATGCGTGGACCGTGGCCCATGCCGGCGACGCGCATGCGCCGACCTTCCGGGTGTTCGACCGGCGCTACGGGCCGGAGCCGATCAGCTGCGACTTTTTCTACCTGAGCGAGGACCTGGCACCGCGCGTGCGCCAACTCATGGTGGATGAAAAAACCCAGCTGTCGGACCACCAACCGGTGGTCCTCGAACTGGGTTGATCAGCCGAGGGGCTGGAGCTGCTTAGCGCTCGATCGTCAGCGCCACGCCCATGCCGCCGCCGATGCACAGGGAGGCGATGCCCTTCTTGGCGTCGCGCCGTGCCATCTCGTGCAGCAGCGTGACCAGGATACGGCAGCCGGACGCGCCGATCGGGTGGCCGATGGCGATCGCGCCACCGTTCACGTTGAT
>NZ_LMMV01000011.1 GCF_001422405.1 Pseudorhodoferax sp. Leaf267 | reverse complement strand
TGCGTAATTGAGCCGTCAGCGCCGAACGCCCTGCTGAATCCGCACTCTCACCGAGGTGAGACGAGCTGCGGCGTCGGGTATTTCAGCAGCCTGCTAAGCCAGGCGCAGGCCACTGAAGCCTATGAGAGCGTGATCGAGCGGCTGCGCGTGTTTGAACCTGGCAAGGATTCCGGCGTGATCCGCGTCACCTACGAAAGCAACAGCGCCCAGGGCGCCGCAGATCTGCTGAACAAGCTCGCCAGCGCCTTCCTCGAACAGGACATGGTGCGCCGCAGGGAGGCCGAGGCCCAGGCACTGGCCTTCCTGGAAGAGCAGCTGCCTGCGCTGAAACGCCGCGTCGAGCTCGACGAGGACGCGCTGGCCGCCTACCGCGAGCAACACCAGACCATGCCTGGTTCCGCCGAGGCCGAAACCTTGTTACGCCAGCGCGCCGAGCTGGCGCGCGATCTGACCACGCTGACGACGCGCGGCGACCAGCTGAGTGCCCGCCTGACGCCCCAGCACCCGGAACTGGCCGCCGTGCGCGAGCAGCAAGCCACGGTGCGCCGCGCGCTGAGCCGCATCGACGCCGACATCCAGCGCCGGCCCGGCCAGGCACGCGACATCGTCCGCATGGAGCGCGAGACGCAGATCGGCACGCAGATGTACAGCGCCGCCCTCGCGCAGGCGCAGCAGTTGCGGCTGGCCGTCGCCAGCCGCCTCTCGGGTGCACGCCAGCTCGACGTTGCACTGCCCGCCACGAAGCCCGAGCGGCCACGTGCGGCGGCCGTGCTGTCACTCGGGCTGGGGCTGGCCATCATGGCTGGCCTGGGCGCCGCCCTGCTGGCGCAGGTCATGCGCAGCGCCGTGGTCGACGCTCACGACGTCGAGACCCGCCTGGGCCTGCGTACCCTGGCCCAGGTGCCGGAGTCACGTGCGGAACGGCAGCTGGCGGCGGGCCGGTTGCGCTACCAGCGGGTCGAGGAAACCGGCATGCATGCGATGCTGGCACGCGCCGCCCCGCACGACTCCGCGGTGGAAGCCTTGCGTGCGATGCAACTCACCGTCCGGATGCGCGGGACCAACGGCATGTCGCAGGTGGTGATGGTCACGGCACCCACCTCCGGCTGTGGCGCCTCTTTCGTGGCGGCCAATCTGGCCGCGCTGCTGGCCGAGGCGGGCCGGCGCGTCCTGCTGGTCGAAGCCGACCTCGCCGGCGGCCAGGTGCACCGCTATGCGGGCCTGGACCGCAATGCCGCGGGCCTGGCCGAAGTCGTCACCGGGCAATCCAGCCTGGCCGATGTACTGCGCGGCCAGGCGGCGCTCGGTTTCGACGTGATCCTGCCCGGCACCATGCACATGTCCGAGGCCGGGCTGCTGCAACGCCCGCGTCTGCAGGAACTGCTCCAGGAGCTGCGGGCACGTTACGACCACATCGTGCTGCATGCTGCGCCGACGCAACGTGTGGGCAACGCGCTGGCCACGGCCATGCTGGCCGATGCCGCCGTGCTGGTGGTGCAGGCGGAAGCCACCAGCGTGACCGACATTCAGGAAGCCGTGCGCGTCATCGAGCGCGCCGCCATCCCGTTGAAAGGCATCGTGCTGAACCGGGCACGCGCCGGGCGTGTCGCAGCGCCGGCCGCCAGCTGAGATGCACCGCGCCGCCCACTTGTGGTGGCTGCACCCGGGCCGCATGGTCATGCTCGGGCTGATGCCGCTGTATCTCGCCATTGCGAGCTTCGACTTCGCCCGCGTGGTCAAGAACGTGTACGTGCCCAGCGCCATGTACCTGTTCGGCGTCGTGCTCATTGCAGCCATGGGGCTGGGCATCGCGGCCGCGACCGTGCATGCCCCCCCTCGGGCCGTGCCCCGCGACCCACCCATGGTCTCCACGGGAACCATGCTGATGCTGCTGGCCTTGACCATGATGGCCTATGTGGTCTGGTTGGGTCCGGTGGCGATGCGCCCGAGCCTGCTGGTCGAGATCTGGCGCGGCCAGCGGGCCGAGCTGCGTGACGATCTGTCGACCTCACCAGGTCTGACCACGCTGACACAGCTCGGCGTGGCCTATGTGATCGCCTACGCCATCAAGTGCGGCGCCGGCATCCAGCGCGTCAGCATGGCGGAGCGGGTGGGTTTCTGGCTGGTGATGCTGCTGGCCGTGCTGCGCGCCTTTGCCTGGGCCGAGCGCCTGGCCGTGCTGGAGCTGCTGGTCTGCTGGGTCGTTGCGCGCCTGGCCTACCTGCCGATCCACAGCGCCTCGGGCTGGCGCATGGCCTCGGTGGCACCCGCCTTCGCGCCGGTCGCCGTGTACCTGGCCTTCACGGCCAGCGAGTACTTCCGGTCCTGGGAGTACTACGTCGACCAGTACGACAGCATCTGGGGCTTCACGCTGGATCGTTTGTTGACCTACTACGCCACGGCCGTCAACAACGGCGTGGGTCTTCTGGCCGATCTGACGGGCTGGCCCTTCTTTGAAGGCGGCTACCTCTTCAAATGGCTGCACCGCACGCCAGTGCTGGGCGACTTGTTCACGGCCTCCCTGGGCAACACACGCCCGATCGACAACGACTGGTTGGCGCGCTTCGCGCGGCCCGAGTTCAACAGCCCGTCTGCCTACTTCCGCTTCGTTCTGGACGTGGGCTTCCTGGGCAGCGTGCTGTTCGTGCTGTTGCTCGGCTGGCTGATCGGCCGTGCGTGGATCGGCTTTCGCCTGGGCTACCGCTCCGGCCTGCTCACCTATCCGATGTGGGTTCTATTCCTGCTGGAGTCGATCCGCTACAACTACCTGGCGGAATCGCGCTTCGTGCCGCTGGCGCTGGGGCTTGTAATTCTGGCATTGGACATGCGCCGGCAGGACGCGCTCCGGCAAATGGGCGGCCCGGCTAGCGCGGCAGTTGGGGCGCGCTGACGGCCAGCTTGGCGCCGCACCCTGCGGGCTCGAACGGGCGGCCATCGAGCCGATTGCCCTCGCAGCCGACATCCGCATCCGGGTCGTCCGCATTGACGCGCCGCACGGCACGGCCCTGTACGCGCGCAAGGCGGTTGCCCCGCACGCGCACCCCACGCACCGGCGCGCCCAGCGGCGCCAGGGCGGCTTGCCAGCGGTCTCCGATGCGCACGCCGTCGGTCGCCACATCCTCGATGGTGTTGCCGGCAATTTCCACCGCTGCGATGCCCAAAGCCTGCACCAACGCCGGCACGGCGGCCTCCTCGCGGCGCAGAAGGGCCACCACCTCCACTGCGGCATGTCCGGTGCGCCGCTCGCGCCGACCCGGTGGCAGCACGCTGTAGGCCGGCGCCAGGGTTTGCACGCGCGTGATGCGGTTGTCGCACACCCGTACGCGCTGCACGCCGAATGTCGCGTAGCTGTCCTCGCGCGCCAGGTACACGGCGGCTGCGTGGCTGGTAGCGTCGATGCGGTTGCGCTCGATGGTCACGTCCTCTCCGCCCACGACCGTGATGCCACGCCCCCAATAGTTGCCGGCCAGGTCGTTGTCGGCGACGAGGATGCGCTGTACCAGTCGTCGCGCACGCAGAGCATCCAGCGTTGCAGCCAGCGTCTGCGCGTCCACCCGCGTGCGGCCATGCAGATAGGAGACGATGCCCACCATGTCGTCGCCGCTCTCGCGCACCCGGTTGCCGACGATGCGGCCATCGCGCGCACCGCCCGTGATGTGGATCGCGTCGGACAGCGAGCGGCGCACCTCGTTGCCCCGAATCTCGAAGCCATGCACGCCATGCACGAAGATCGCCGCCGAGGAACTGCTGTTGGCCGTGGCACTGCCCGGTGGGCCGCCCTCGACGATGCGGTTGCCGACGATGCGGATGTCGCGCAAGGGCGCGGCTTCGAAGCGCTCGCGCGGATCGCGCCATATCGCGATCCGCGACTGCCAGGGCGCGTCACGCCGGCGGTCGGTGACCGCGGTCATGGCAAAGCCGCGCACCTCGATGCCGTCGGCCTGCAACAGCAGGGCCTGGTCGTCGGGATTGCTGGCATGCAGCGTGGCTGCATCGGCCAGCAGCTGCACATGGGGGGTGCGGACCTCCAGCCGTTGCGCGTGCACGTAGCGGCCGGGCGCAAAGCGCAGCACATCACCCGGCGCCAGCGCGTCGAGCGCGCGCTGCAGGGCGCGCGTGTCATCGGCGACGCCGTCGCCCAGCGCACCGAAGCTGCGCACGTCCAGCACCGTCCCGGCACGCACCGCCAATGGAAGCCAGGCCGCCAGCACGGCGCGGCGACGCAGCATGCTCAGCCGACCGGCAGCTGAAGCGCCGGGACGCGCGGCGCGGCGCGGCGCTCGTGCCCACGCGGCACGGCACGACGTTCGCGCATGCGCTGCCGCCATCCCAGGCTGTACAGCCCCGCCAGCGCCGCCCCGAACACATCCGGGGCAAACCGCTCGGCGGCGTCGCGCCGCGCCGCGCGGCTGAATTGCCCGCGCATCGCCGGATCCTCCAGCAGCCGCGAGACCCCGGCGATCATGGCGTCGAAGTGGCGCATGACGAAACCGGTGATGCCGTGGCGCACGGCGTCTCGGCTGCCGACCACGTCGGTGACCACGCAGGGCACCCCGGCGGCCAGGGCCTGCAGTACCGCCAACGGCATACCCTCCCAGCGCGAGGTCTGCACGTAGACCGAGGCCGTCGCCAGCATGCCGCGCACGCCCGCGGCGTCGAGCCAGCCGGTGACCTCGACGCCGGCTGCGCGCAATTCGGCGGTGCGGCGCGCATCGCCGCTGCCGACCCAGATGAAGCGCGCCGGATGCTCGGCGATGCGAAAGCGCGTGGCCAGCGCCGCAAACGCCTCGGGCGCCTTCTGATAGCAGATGCGGCCGATCGTCACCACGGTCGGGCGCTCCGCGGGCAGCGCCTGCAGTGCGAGAAAGGCCGGATCAACCGGGTTCTCCAGCACGCGCGTGGGGTTGCCCGACAGCGTCTTGAGCAGTGCCGCCTCGCTCGCGCTGCAGCCCACCATCGTGGCCGGCACACGTGCGGCCAGCCACTCCAGGGCATGAAAGGCCATGCTGGGCAGCCACATGCGCCGGTCCAGATAGGCCAGGCCGTGCGGCGAGTAGAGGATGGGCGGCCCCTGGCGCACGCCGGCCAGCGCCAGACGGCCGACGAAGCCTGCGCGCGAAGAGTGCAGGTGGATGGCGCGGCACTGCGGGTCGCGCGCCTGCGATCGCAGCGCCTGCCCCAAAGCGCTGCAAAACGCGGGCAGCGAATCACGCGCCGACGGCAGCTCCTGCAGGCGCACGCGCGGATGGAACATGGCCGCGTAGCCCGGCGGCGTGTCCTCGCGGCGCGCGAACAGCAACACCTGGTCGACGTCTTGCTCCACCAGGGCCCGCGTGGCCTGCGCCAGAAAAGCCAGCGTGCCTGCAGCCAGGCATTCGGTGGCGTGGACGATGTGAGACATGGCCTTCAACCAGTGACGCCGAGCGTGTCGAGATGCTCGAGCAGGATGCGTGCGTTGGTGTCCCAGTTGTACTGGCGCAGGCGCTCGCGGCCGGCCGCTTGCAGCTGTTCGCGCAAGCCGGGTTCCGTCGCCATGCGCTGCAATTGGGCCGCCACCGAAGCGGGATCGCGCGGGTCGAAATACAGCGCCGCATCGCCGCACACCTCTGGCAGCGAGGCAGCGCGTGCGGCCAGCACCGGGCAGTCGTTGGCCATGGCCTCGACCGCCGGCAGTCCGAATCCTTCGTAGAGCGAAGGCAGCACGAAGCAGGCGGCCTGCCGGTACAGCGCCGGCAGGTCTTCGTCCGGCACGAAGCCCAGGAAGCGGAAGCCGTCCGCGCGCACTGCGGCACCCCGGAAGATGCCGATGTCGCGCGCTCCGGCCACTGCCACCGGCCATGGGAATTGCGGCAGCAGCGCCACGGCGCTCCCCAGGATGCCGAAGTTCTTGTTCGGCTTCTCGCTGCCCACGGACAGCACATAGCCGCGCGGCACAAGCCCATGGCGGCGCAGCACGGCGTCGTCGTCGGCGCGGCTGCAGGCATGCTCGCCGCCCTCGACACCGACCACGATGTCCGAGCGCAGCAGGCCGAAATGCCGGCGCAGCTCGTCGCGCGAGAAATGGGAAACCGTCATCAACGACCGCGCGCTGCGCCCCAGCAGCCCCACGCTGGCATCGTGGAACCAGCGGTAGCCGCGCGAGAAGGTCTCGGGCATCACCCGCGCTGTGGCGTCATGCACGGTCACCAGCTGGCTGCGTTTGAGCCAGGGGCCCGAGTAGCTGAAGTTCACGAGAAAGGCGCCGCGGGCATGGCGCAACAGTGGCCATTGCTCCCATCGGTGGCTGGCGTGGCCGGGGACGTGCGCGGTGCGCACGGCGGACATCGCCGGCACCGTCGCGCCATCGGGCAGCGCCAGTTCGTAGTGCGCGCGGAGCAGGCGCGCCGGCGCCGCCGCCAGCAGGGCGTCCAGGGCGCGCAGGGTTTCGAGCGCGTAGCGCTGCACGCCCGTATGCGGCTGCGCCAGGAAGCGCCCGTTGAAGACCACGCGCGCGGGCGTCACGGTCGGCGGCATGGTCAACTCGCCCCTTCCCGCGTGATGAGCACCTTGACCGTGCGCAGCATCAGCCAGCCATCGACGAGGGGGTTGCGGCTCTCGACGTAGGTGCGGTCGAAATGGACGCGCCGCTGGTAGCTCGTGTTGTTGCGTCCGCTGACCTGCCACAGCCCGGTGAGCCCGGGTTTGACCGAGAGGTAGTGGCGCTTGTCGGCCCCGTACCGACCAAGTTCTACCAGGGTGACAGGCCGCGGGCCGACGAAATGCATGTCCCCGCGCAGCACGTTGAAGAGCTGCGGCAATTCGTCCAGGCTTGTGCGGCGCAGGAGCTGGCCGATCGGCGTGATGCGCGGATCGTTGCGCAGCTTGTGGTCGCGTTCCCATTCCGCACGCGCCATGGGATCGGCCCTCAGCAGCTCGGCAAGCACCGCATCGGCGTCACGCACCATGCTGCGGAACTTGAAACAGCGGAACATCTGGCCACGTTGCCCGACGCGGTAATGCGCAAAGGTGACCGGGCGGCCATCCACGCGCGCGATGCGCCAGGCGATCCACGCCAGCAGGGGCGACAGCAGCAGGATCAGCAGGGCGGCCAGGGCTCGGTTCAATGCCGTGTACAGGCGATCCCAGGCCGAGCCGCCTGCCAGCGCGAAACGACTGGGCGGAATGACGGGCCTTGCGAACAGTACCCGAAGACTCCCATTCGGAGCGGAGGGTTCTGGCGAAGTGAAATGGGGCTCAAGCGGCGACGACAAGATCGTTTTTTTCATTTTGTGCACAAGTATTGAGAGTTTAATGTTTATATACACAAACTCACTCTGCCCATTTTGTGTAAGAAATGTTGCATGGCCACCGCTGACCCGGCATGCGCCTTCGTACCGACTGAATGCAGCGCGCGTCAGCGCCGCCTGGCCCGAGCGGCGTAGGGTGGCCGCAGGACGGCCACTGGTGGTGATCAGTCGTCGCGCAAGGGCCTGTGCTGCTGTCGGGCCGCGTCATCCGCCAATGCCGCGTGGCGTGTCAGCGACAGATGCGCCCGTCCGCGGGGCGTGATGCGACGAACGATGGCGAAGCTGTGCTGGTCCGCCGCCGACGTGCCCAGGCCGCCTTCAATCATCTGGGCGGCAAGCAGTTCCTCGATGCAACGCAGCGCCTGCGGGTCGGAAACCCGTAACGGAAAGGCCGCGTGTTCCAGCTGGTGCAGGAAATACAGGCTCATGGCATGGCGCAACGGGTGCGGATGGATTGGGGCGAAATAAGAGCCAATCCTAGCGATCATTTTGATACTTCTGTGACTCTTACCTGACATATCTGACAGCGGTGGCGAGCATGAACAGACTGCGCAGAGGCAAGCCGCTCTCGGGCAGACCCCTGCACAGAGCTCCATGGCACCGATCAGACGGGCTGGCCCATGCGTGTAGACTGCCGAGTTTTTCGATCTGGCGGCATGGTGCAAGGCTCACGGCGCGCAGGTCTGGCCGATGCGACGCTGGTTCGTTTGCTCGCCCGGCTGACCGACCTAGACGTCCGCGAATCGCCGCAACGCTTCGCGGACCGCTTGAGCGACTGGCTCAGGTGGACCGACGCCATGTCGTTGTTCACGGCCCTGCAGGACAGCCCGGCCCACGGCGCTGCCACCCATGCGCCCGCACCGGCCGAGCCCCCGGTCGACGACCCCGAAGCCAGCCGCATACGCAGCCAGCTCGTCGAGTCGCTGGACGAGGACGGCCCCTGGATGCCGGAGATCCCCAGCCCGCGCGCACGTGCCCACCAACGCACCACCACGCCGCTGCCGGTGCTGGAAACCAAGACCGAGTTCGCGCCCTACCGCAGGCACTACCAGGGCCGGCAGATCGCAATGGGCAACGCGATCGAGCCCCTGCGCGCGCGGCTGCGCACCCGGTTGGCCGCACGCTCGCCTGACATGGCAGCGCTGGCGGCCGTGGACGAGGTCATGGAGCGCGTGCTCGGCGAACACGAACACCGCCTGCTCGCCGCGCTGCCTGCGCTGCTGGAGCGTCGCTTCGCGCGCCTTCGCGCGGCCGCCGAGGC
The DNA here is from genome assembly GCF_001422405.1 of Pseudorhodoferax sp. Leaf267. Taxonomy (GTDB): domain Bacteria; phylum Pseudomonadota; class Gammaproteobacteria; order Burkholderiales; family Burkholderiaceae_C; genus Pseudorhodoferax. The sequence goes on along the minus strand of NZ_LMMV01000011.1, from coordinate 12,973 downwards.
CGAGCCACAGGCTTGGTCGGGCTGGCTGGACGCCTTCCACCAGGAGCTGCAGGCCGTGCTGGCCGCCGAACTCGAGCTCCGTTGGCAACCCATCGAGGGGCTGCTCGCAGCCCTTCACACGCAACACGATCACGCATGAACCGATTCATCCACCTCGCTGTCTTTCTTGCAGGCCTGGCCGCCGTGGCCTGGGTCGGCGCCGGCTATGTCGGTGTCAACCTGCTGGCCCTGGCCGTCACCTGGTTGATCGGCGCCTTCTATCTGGTAGGTGCTTTGGAACTGCGCCGCTACCAGCAGGCCACCGACGGCCTGGTGCGCGCCATGTCCGAACTGCCACACGCACCGCCTGCGCTCGCGCCCTGGCTGGAGCAGTTGCACCCATCCTTGCGCCACGCCGTGCGCCTGCGCGTGGAGGGCGAACGCGTCGGGCTGCCCGGCCCGGCCCTGGCACCGTATCTGGCCGGCCTGCTGGTGCTGCTGGGCATGCTCGGCACCTTCGTCGGCATGGTCGTGACACTCAAGGGCACGGGCTTCGCGCTGGAAGGCGCGAGCGACCTGGCTGCCATCCGCGCGTCGCTGGCCGAGCCGGTCAAAGGCCTGGGCGTGGCCTTCGGCACCTCGCTGGCCGGCATCGCGACCTCGGCCATGCTGGGCCTGCTGTCGGCGCTGTGCCGCCGCGAGCGCCAGCAGGCCGGCCAGTTGTTGGACAGCCGCGCCGCCACCACGCTACGGCCGTTCTCGCAGGCCCACCAGCGCGAAGAATCGTTCCGTCTGCTGCAGCGCCAGGCCGAGGCCATGCCGCTGCTGGTGGACCGGCTGCAGGCCATGATGGCCAGCATGGAACAGCAGAGCCAGGCCCTGCACGAGCGCCTGGCCGCGAGCCAGGACCGCTTCCACGACCAGGCTGGCACGGCCTACGCGGGCCTGGCCGCCTCGGTGGACCGCACGCTCAAGGACAGCCTGACCGAAAGCGCCCGCCTGGCCAGCGCCGCCATCCAGCCGGTGGCCGAGGCCACCATGGCCGGCGTTGCGCGCGAAGCCGCGGCGCTGCACCACAGCGTGGCCCAGGCCGTGCAGCAGCAGCTCGACGGCCTGTCCCAGCGCTTTGCCACGAGCACCACAGCCGTGGCCCAGGGCTGGACCGACGCACTGGCCGAGCAGCGGCGCAGCCACGAGGCCATGTCCGCCGACCTGCGCGGTGCGCTGGCCGGCTTCACGGACCAGTTCGCCCAGCGCTCCACGGCGCTCGTGGAGGGTGTCTCTGCCCGTCTGGCCGACACGGCGGACGGCCTCACCACCCGCTGGCACGGTGCGTTGGACCAGCACGCCCGCGCGTCGCAGGCGCTGTCTGCCGACACGCAGCAGGCCCTGGCCCGCACCGCTGCCGGCTTCGACCAGCACGCCGCCAACTTGCTGCAGACCGTGGAGCAGGCGCACACGCGCCTGCAGGCCGATGTCGCCGCCCGCGACGACCAACGCCTGGCCGCGTGGACCGATGCCCTGGTGCAGCATGAACGCGCTAGCCAGGCCCTGGCCAGCGACACGCAGCAGGCCCTGGCCGCGACGGCCGCCGACTTCGCGCAACACGCCGCCGCGCTGCAGCAGACCGTGGACCAGGCCCACACCCGGCTGCAGGCCGAGGTCGCCGCGCGCGACGACCAGCGCCTGGCCGCCTGGACGCAAGCCCTGACGCAGCACGAACGCGCCAGCCAGGCCCTGGCCAGCGACACCCAACAGGCCCTGGCCGGCACGGCGGCCGGCTTCGAGCAGCATGCGGCTGCGCTGCAGCGCACGGTCGAGCAGGCCCACGCCGACCTGCGCACCCAGGTCGAGGCGCGCGACAGCGAGCGGCTGGCCGCGTGGACGGCATCGCTGGCCGACATGGCCGCAGCGCTGCGCGACACCTGGCAGCAGGCAGGCGCCCAGGCCGCGCGCCAGCAGCAGGACATCTGCAACACGCTGGCCGACACCGCCCGCACCATCACGCACCAGGCCGAGGCCCAGGCGCACGACACGATCCTGGAGATCGGCCGCCTGGTCGAAGCTGCGGCGCAGGCACCGCGCGCCGCTGCCGAAGTCATCGGCGAACTGCGCGCCAAGCTCTCGGACAGCCTGGCGCATGACAACGCCATGCTGGAAGAACGCACGCGCGTGATGGACACGCTGCGCACCTTGCTGGACGCCGTGAACCACGCGTCCACCGAGCAGCGCAGCGCCATCGACGCCCTGGTCGGCAGCTCGGCCGAACTGCTGGAACGCGTGGGCACGCGCTTCGCGGAACGTGTCGAGGCCGAGACCGGCAAGCTCGACAGCGTGGCCGCGCAACTCACCGGCAGCGCCGTGGAGGTCGCCAGCCTGGGCGAGGCCTTCGGCCTGGCGGTGCAGTTGTTCAGCGCATCGAACGACAAGCTGTCTGCGCAGCTGCAAGGCATCGAGAGTGCGCTGGGCAAGTCCATCGCGCGCAGCGACGAGCAACTGGCCTACTACGTGGCCCAGGCGCGTGAAGTCATCGACCTGTCCATCCTGTCGCAGCAGCAGATCGTCGAAGACCTGCAGCAGCTGGCGCGCAACCAGGCGGCCGTGGGCAGCGAAGCATGATCTTGGATGACGTGGACGCTGGCGCCGAATCGTCAGCCCCGGTCTGGGCTGTCTTCGGCGACCTCATGGCCGGCCTGCTGGGCGCGTTCGTGCTGATCCTGGTCGGCGTGATCGGCATGCAGCTGGAGCTGGACAGCCGGCTGCAGACGGAGATCGCGCAGCGCAAGACGCAGGCCCTGCGCCTGCAGACGCTGGAGCAGGCCCTGGCCGGCCCGCTGGCCGCCGGGCGCGTGACCTTGAACGACGGGCGCATCGGCATCAGCGGCAGCCTGCTGTTCGACCTGAGCTCTGCCGAGCTGCAACCCGAAGGGCGTCAGCTGCTCAATAGCCTGGCCGCGCCGCTGGCCAGCTACCTGAAGGAGCGCAACGAGATCCTGATGGTCAGCGGCTTTACCGACAACCGCCAGGTGCGCGGCGGCAGCCGGCAATTCGCCGACAACTGGGAGCTGTCGGCCCAGCGCGCGCTGACGGTCACGCGCGCGCTGATCGAGGAAGGCATCCCCGCATCGAACGTGTTCGCCGCCGCGTTCGGCGCCGAGCAGGCCGTGGCCTCGAACCACGACGCCGAGGGGCGCTCGAAGAACCGCCGCGTCGAGATGGCGCCGACGCCCAGGCCGTCCCACAGTGCCGCCAAGCCCCGTGGATAGTCTGGACCAGCACGGCGCCGGCGCGGCGCCTGCGACCGGCCTGGCAGCTGTGCAGGCCTGGCGCGCACGCGGAGCCGACCGGGCCGACCCCGTGCGCTTTCGCTTCATCGAGGCCATGGCGCAGCGCGCCGCTGTGCAGCAGGGCCAGGCACGGCAGCTGCTGGATGCGCGCGTGGCGGCCTTGCTGGCGGCCTATGGCCAGGCCCTTGAACAGGCGCCGCCCCTGCGCAGCGCCGCCGGCCCCGCCAAGCCCGCGCCCGGCCCGTTGGCCGCATTGACGGCTGCACTCGCACAGCATGCCGCGGCGCAGGCGCCCGCCATGTCAAGCGGCCTGCCGCCCAGCCTGGCCGGCCCTGCCGAGCTGAAATCGGCCCACTACTTCCGCAGCACCTGGTCACGGCTCAGCGCGCAGCGCCGGCTCACGGAATCGCTGGCCCGATTGCCGGACAACGCCGGCCCGCTCAATTCACACCGGCTCGTGCACCGCGCGCTGAGCCTGATGCGCGAACTGTCGCCCGGCTACCTGCAGCGCTTCATGTCGCATGTCGATGCGCTCATGTGGCTGGAGCAGGCCCAGGCCGCGACCCCGGCCAGCGGCCGTGACGCGCCCAAGGGCAAGGCCGGCAAGAAGGGGCGCGGCAAGCCCGGCTGAGACCGCCGCTGCGCGCTTCAGGTTGCCGGGGGGTCCAGCCGCAGGCAGACGCCGTACAGCGCGAGCAGCCCCAGCATGTGGCCGACCGACACGCCGGGCTCGCCGGCTTCGATGCGCGCAATCGTCTGCACGTGCACGCCCAGGCGCGCGGCCGCCGTCGCCTGCCCCTGCCCGGCGTCGATGCGCGCCTGCCTGGCGGCAGCGCCCATGTCCCGGATGGAGTGGAGGACATCGGCGCCGATGTCTGCGGAAATGCGTTTGCCTTGGGCCATGAGGCAATTGTCCCGCACCGGCCCTGGGCAGCGCGTCGGCGCCGCAGCCTTACCAGGCGGCCGCGTCGCCCTGCAAGGCGCGCCGCGCCATCAGGAACGTGGCCGCGTTCCAGCTCTGCCCGGCCATGCCCATGGGCACGAGCGTGCGGCCGTGGAACCACTCGGTGAAGCGCCAGTCGTCCAGCGCATTGACGCGCGCCAGGCTCTCCAGCGTGGACTGGGCCTGTTCGCGCAGCCCGAGCCGGGCCAGTGCCATGGCCCAGAAGCCGCCCACGAAGGGCCAGATGCCGCCGTTGTGGTACTGGTGCACCAGGTTCTGCTGGTGCCGCTCCATGTAGCGGCGCCACAGGTCGTGCTGCCGCGTGAGCGGGTGCAACACCACGCGCACAGGGTAGGGGTCGCCGGCATGTGCGTCGGCGATGGTCTGCGCAATGCGCGCGCCCATGTCGGCGTCGGCCAGGCCGCTCTGGATCGCCAGCACGTTGCCGAACACGTCGCCCTCGTCGCCCACCACGGCCAGGTTCACGAAGGACAGGTACAGGCCCGGGTCGCGTCGGCCGCGCCGCGCGTAGTGGCGCAGCAGCCGTGCGCGGTGGTATTGGGGCAGGTCGCGCTGGAACGGGTTGAACAGATGGTTGAAGTGGTGCTGCGTGTCCTCGGCATGGTCCAGCGCGAAGCGGCGCTTGACCTCGTACCACAGCGCATTCGTGTACAGCACATAGCCCGAGCGCGGCATGATGTCGGCCCAGTCGCTGGCCTCGTTTTGCTGCAGCAGCCGGAAGGTCTGGTGCTCCTGCGCCAGCAGCCACTGGATCGCACGCTCGACCTGCGGCTGCCAGTGCGCCGCGCCCACGTCACCATGGCGGCGCACATGGTCCACGGCGATCAGCCACCACAGCGTGGCGTCGATGCAGCCCAGATACCAGAAGTCGGCGTCCTGGCCCTGCGGGTCCACATACTTGGGGATCTGGCCGTTCGGCGCCTGCTGCGCGGCCAGCGCGTCCAGGCTGGCCACGGCCGCCCGCTCCAGCGCCGGCACGCCGCTGCCGCACATGGCCATCACGCAGATCGCGGCATCGCGGCCGAAGATGCGCGTGTAGCGCCGCGCCACGGCCGCGGCGGTGGGGCTCGCGGCCAGGATGCCGTGCGGCGTGCAGTTGCGCTCCAGCAGCTCCAGCGCGGCCTGCGTGCAGGCGTCGACCAGAGCCGACGCGGTGGCTGGCACCATCCGGCTCAGCCCAGCGCCTTGCGCATGGCGCCGATCACGCCCGCGTAGTCCTTCTGGCCAAAGATCGCGCTGCCGGCCACGAAGGTGTCGGCGCCGGCCGCGGCCACGCGGGCGATGTTGTCGGTCTTGATGCCGCCGTCCACTTCGAGCCGGATGTCCTTGCCGCTGGCGTCGATGCGCCGGCGCACGTCCTCGATCTTGCGCAGCGCGCTGTCGATGAAGGCCTGCCCGCCGAAGCCGGGGTTCACGCTCATGATCAGCACCAGGTCGATGTCCTCGATCATCCAGTCCAGCACGTCCAGCGGCGTGCCGGGGTTGAACACCAGGCCGGCCTGGCAGCCGGCCGCGCGGATGGCCTGCACGCTGCGGTGCACATGGGTCGATGCATCGGGGTGGAAGCTGATCAGGTCGGCACCGGCCTCGGCGAACGCCGCGGCCAGCGCGTCCACGGGCTGCACCATCAGGTGCACGTCAATCGGCACCGGCGTGCCGTCGGCCTTCTTGCACAGGGGCTTGAGCGCCTTGCAGATCATGGGGCCGAAGGTCAGGTTGGGCACGTAGTGGTTGTCCATCACATCGAAATGGATCCAGTCGGCGCCGGCGGAGATGACGTCCTGCACCTCCTCGCCCAGGCGGGTGAAGTCGGCGGACAGCAAGGAGGGGGAAATGCGGTAGGTGCGGCTCATGGGCCGGCATTTTGGCAGGCCGGGGCATTGCGGCGGCGCATGCGCGCAGCCGTTAGCATCGCGCCCTATGTCCAAGTACCAGTTCACTGTCGAGGCCCGCCCGCAGTACATCGCCGAGCAGTCGGCGCCGCAGCAGGCCATCTACAGCTTCGCCTACACGGTCACCGTGCACAACACGGGCGAGGTCGCGGCGCAACTCATCGCCCGCCATTGGGTCATCACCGACGGCAATGGCCACAGCGAAGAGGTCAAGGGCCTGGGCGTGGTCGGCCAGCAGCCACTGCTGCGGCCTGGTGAGTCCTTCCAGTACAGCAGCGGCTGCCGGCTGCGCACGCCCAGCGGTGCCATGCGCGGCAGCTACTTCTGCGTGGCCGAGGACGGCGAGCGCTTCGAGGTCGAGATCCCGGCCTTCATCCTGGATGCGGACGACGCAGCCGGCGCGGACGGCCAGGCGAGCCCACGGGTGCTGCACTAGCCCGTGGCTGCGTCCATGCAGGACATCAACCGCATCCTCGATGCGCTGGATCCGTCGGCGCCGCTGGCGCACCGGCACATCTGGCTGATCAGCGTGCTGGACTGGGTGCGCGGCAACGGCAAGTCGGTGCCGGCCGCGGTCAGCCGCGTGCAGTTCCTGGTCAACGCCATCGAGGCCCGGCCCGAGCTGCTGCCGCGCCTGCGCGGCTGGTGGCGCACGCTGGTGCTGACGGTCGACTTCTCGGTGCTGCTGGGCGACCACGGCTTCGCGCCGCGCACGGCTTTCGTGAGCGAGCTGGCCGAGCGGCTGCGGCGCAAGCTGCTGCCCGGCACGCCCGAGACGGTGGACGCATCCGCCCTGTTCTCGCTGGCGTTCCCGAGCCGGGCCGACAGCGCCTGGCTGGCCGCGCTGGACGAGCCGCTGCTGCGCCGACTGGCTGCGCAGCTGGCCGACCCGGACGACCCGCGCACGCCGCCCTGGCAGACCATCGTGCTGGACGCGATCACCTACTGCGCGGGCCAGATCCAGGCCAGCGGCTTCGCGCCCGAGCTGCGCCTGCGCATGGGCGAGAAGGCGCGCACCGACCGTGCCTTCCACGCGCTGCTCAGCGATGTGGACATGCTGCGCCGCGCCGTGGGCCAGACCGCCTCGCAGGAGGCCATCGACGCGGCCGCGCAGCAGCTGCGCGAGCGGCTGGAGGCCTGCCGCCATGCCGTGACGAGCGTCTACACGCACCTGGAGGACAACGGCATCTCGGTCGGCATGGTGTTCCGGCTGCGCCAGCTGCGCGCGCGCATCGTGCGTGTGCGCGAGCTGCTGGACATGCTGCTGGGTGGCAAGCCGCTGCTGGCCGGCGTGCGGCTGATCGGCCACATGGCGCAGACCGAGCAGGAGCGCAAGAGCGTGCGCGCGCTGGTCGCGGCCAACTCCTCGCTGCTGGCGGCCAAGGTGGCCGAGCGCAGCGCCGAGACCGGCGAGCACTACATCACGCGCGACCGCACGGCCTACCTGCAGATGCTGCGCAAGGCCGCGGGCGGCGGCTTCCTGACGGGCTTCACGGTGCTGCTGAAATACACCGTGCTGGCCATCGGCCTGTCGGCGTTCTGGAACGGCTTCTGGGCCGGCGTGGTCTACGCCGGCAGCTTCCTCATGATCCAGCTGCTGCACTGCACGCTGGCGACCAAGCAGCCGGCCATGACGGCCCCGGCCATGGCGGCCAAGCTGAAAGACCTGTCGGGCGACGCCGTGGTGCGCTTCGTCGACGAGATCACGCACCTGGTGCGTTCGCAGGTGGCGGCCGTGCTGGGCAACGTCATCGTCGTGGTGCCGGCCGTGCTGGCCCTGAGCCTGCTGATGCAGGCAGCGCTGGGCCACCCGATGCTGGACGCGAAGACGGCGCGCTACGTATTGCAATCGCTGACGCTGCTCGGCCCCACGCTGATCTATGCCGCGTTCACCGGCGTGCTGCTGTTCGCGGCCAGCATCATCGCGGGCTGGGCCGAGAACTGGTTCGTGCTGCACCGGCTGGACTCGGCCCTGCGTTACAACCCGCGCATCACGCGCGTGCTGGGTACGGGCCGCGCGGCGCGCTGGGCCGGCTTCATGCGCGAGAACATCTCGGGCTTTGCCTCCAACATCGCGCTGGGCTTCATGCTGGGCCTGGTGCCCACCTTCGCAACCTTCTTCGGCCTGGCACTGGATGTGCGCCACGTCACGCTGTCGGCCGGCCAGCTGGCCGCGGCCGTGGCCTCGCTGGGGCCGGCCGTGCTGCACGAGCCGGCGTTCTGGTGGTGTGTAGCATCCATCCCGCTGATCGGCGCGCTGAACCTGGGCGTGAGCTTCTACCTGGCGTTCCGCGTGGCGCTGCGTGCGCACAATGTCGGGCGCGTCGAGCGCGCCCGCATCCATGCCGCCATCCGCTCGCGCTTGCGGCGCCGGCCGCTGCAGTTTTTCGTTCCCGCCTGACCGCGCGGGCCCCGTTGGCCCGCCGCGTGCAGTGCACCCCACCGCGACATGAAGGAGACACCCCCACGATGCAGGAATTGCTGACCCTCTGGTCCCAGGGCGCGCAGGCCAGCGCCAGCATGCCGACCCTGGCCTGGTCGCTGGTGCTGGCCGCCGCCGCCGCCGCCGGCTATCTGGTGCAGCGCTACAGCGGCCTGCCCAAGGTGGCAGGCTATTCCGTGGTCGGCGCCATCGCCGGCTTCGCCGGTTTCGCCGACGCTGCCTGGCCGCTTGCCGGCAATGCGCTGTTCCTGCTGGAGATGGGCATCGCCGTCGTGCTGTTCGAGGCGGGCGCACGCATCTCGCTGCGCTGGTTCCGCCACAACCCCATGGTGCTGGTGCAGTCGCTGCTCGAAAGCGTGCTGACCTTCGTCGCCGTCTACTGGCTGCTGCGCCAGTTCGACATCGCGGCCGGCGCGGCCGAGCCGCTGGCCATCGTGGCCGTGGCCGCCTCGCCCGCGGTGCTGACGCGCGTGGTCATGGACACGCGCGCAGCCGGCCCCGTGACCGAGCGCGCCATCGTGCTGTCCACGCTCAACACGCTGTATGCGCTCACGGTCGGCAGCGCGCTGGCCGGCCTGGTGGACGGCGGCGCAGGCGCCAACCTGGCGCAGACCATCTACCCCGTGTTCGCGCTGCTGGGCCTGTCGCTCGTGGTGGCCGCACTGCTGGGCCTGGCCATGCGCTCGGCGTTGCGCGTGATGAGCCCGACCAGCGAGAACACCTCGATGCTGCTGCTGGCGCTGATCGCGGCCAGCACGGCGCTGGCGTCGCTGGTGGGCGGCTCGGCCGCCCTTGCCGCCTTGCTGGCCGGCCTGCTGCTCAAGCAGCTCAATCCCCGGCCCTGGGTCTGGCCGCGCCAGCTCGGCACGGCCGCCTCCATGCTGACCATGCTGATGTTCGTGCTGGTGTCCACGGTGGCGGCCAACACCGCCTGGACCACGGCCGGCGCGGCGCTGATCCTGTGTCTGGTGGCCGTGCGCATGCTGGCCAAGCTCACGGGCACGGTGCTGGCCAGCTTTGGCAGCGGGCTCCAGCTGTCGCAAGCGCTATGGGTGGGCTGCGCGATGCTGCCCATGTCGTCGATCGCACTGCTGCTGGCCTCGCAGTTCGCGCGCTCGTCCAGCGCCCATGGCACGGTGATCACCGGCGTGGCGCTGCCGGCCATCCTGCTCATGGAGGTGGTGGGCGCGTTCGCGGCCACCGTGGCGCTGCACCGAGCCGGCGAGAGCACCAGGTCCGGCGCCCACGAGGACGCCGGCGACAGCACGCGCGGGAGACTGGAATGAAGCTCGAACCCTTTGGCAACTCGGCCGCGCTGTCGCTGGGCGTGGAACTGGAACTGCAGCTCGTCAACACGCACGACTACGACCTCGCACCCTACGCGCAGGACATGCTGCGCCTGATGGCCGCGCGCAAGCTGCCAGGCTCGGTGGTGCCGGAGATGACGTCCAGCATGATCGAGATCTCCACCGACGTGTGCACCTCCACCACGCAGGTTCTGGACGAGCTCACGCAGCTGCGCGATGCGCTCGTGGCCTGCGCCGACAAGCTCAACATCGCCGTGGTCGGCGGCGGCACGCACCCGTTCCAGCAGTGGCACGAGCGCCGCATCTACGACAAGCCGCGCTTTCGCGAGCTGTCCGAGCTGTACGGCTACCTGTCCAAGCAGTTCACCATCTTCGGCCAGCACGTGCACGTCGGTTGCCCGGACGCGAACACCGCGCTGGTCACGCTGCACCGCCTGTCGCGCTACATCCCGCACTTCATCGCGCTGTCGGCCTCCTCGCCCTACGTGCAGGGGCAGGACACGGCCTTCGACTCGGCGCGGCTGAACTCGGTGTTCGCGTTCCCGCTGTCGGGCCGCGCGCCGTTCGCGCTGACCTGGGACGCGTTCGAGGCCTACTACGACAAGATGACGCGCACCGGCGTGGTCAAGAGCATGAAGGACTTCTACTGGGACATCCGGCCCAAGCCGGAGTACGGCACGATCGAGATCCGCGTCTTCGACACGCCGCTGACCGTGGAGCGCGCCGCCGCGCTGGCCGCCTACGTGCAGAGCCTGGCCGCCTGGTGCATGGCGGACGAGCCCTTCATGCCGGCCGACGACGACTACCTGGTCTACACCTACAACCGCTTCCAGGCCTGCCGCTTCGGGCTGGATGCGGTCTACGTGGACCCGGCCACGGGCGAGCACCTGCCGCTGCGCGAGCACATCCGCCAGACCATGGACCACATCGCGCCGCACGCCAGGGGGCTGGGCGCCGAGCCCGGGCTGGCGCTGCTGCGCACCGAGGTCGAGCAGGACCGCAACGACGCGCGCTGGCTGCGCGAGCGCCAGGGCGAAGAGCGCCTGCTGGCCGAGGTGATCCGCCAGGCGGCCGGGCGCTTCCGGGGCCAGCCGGCCTGAGGTGGACAGACATGGGTGAATTCGAGCTGATCGCGCGCTATTTCCAGCGCCCCGTGCAGCGCGCCGCGCTGGGCGTGGGCGACGACTGCGCGCTGCTGCAGCCCACGCCGGGCATGCAGCTGGCCGTCTCCAGCGACATGCTGGTCGAGGGCCGGCATTTCCTGTCGACCGTGGACCCGCGGCGGCTGGGCCACAAGGCGCTGGCCGTGAACCTCAGCGACCTGGCCGCCTGCGGCGCCAGGCCGCTGGCCTTCACGCTGGCGCTGGCGCTGCCGGCGGCCGACCCGGCCTGGCTCGCGCCGTTCTCCGAAGGCCTGCTGGCGCTGGCCGATGCGCACGGCTGCGAACTCGTGGGCGGTGACACCACGCGCGGCCCGCTCAACATCTGCATCACCGTGTTCGGCGAGGTGCCGCGCGGCCAAGCCCTGCTGCGCTCGGGCGCGAAGGCCGGTGACGACATCTACGTCAGCGGCGCGCTGGGCGACGCGCGGCTGGCGCTCGAGGTGTTCCGCGGCACGCTGGCGCTGCCCGAGGCCCAGTTCGCCCAGGCGCGCATGCGCATGGAGCAGCCCACGCCACGCGTGGCGCTGGGCCAGGCACTGCGCGGTGTGGCAACGGCGGCGGTGGACGTGAGCGACGGGCTGCTGGGCGACCTCTCCCATGTGCTGGCCGCCTCGAACGTCGGCGCGCGCATCGACGCCGAGGCCGCGCGCACGCTGCTGGGCTGCCCGGCCGGCACGCTGTCGCCCGAGCAGGTGCTGCAGTGCGTGCTGGCCGGTGGCGATGACTACGAACTGGTGTTCACGGCCCCGCCGTCCGCGCGCAGCCACGTCAAGAGCGCGTCGATCCAGGCCGAGACCCTGGTCACGCGCATCGGCGGCATCGAGGCGCAGACCGGCGTGCGCGTGGTCGACGCCGAGGGCCGCCTGCTCGACGCGCGCTACGCCTCGTTCGACCACTTCCGGTAGGGCCGTGGACGTCATCTTGTGGGGGCGTGCCGCGTGGATCGCCGCGGCGCTGGGCCTGGCCGGGTGCGCCAGCCCGCCGGCACCGCGCGGCGCAGTGCAGAGCGAGCCGACCTCGGCCGGCGAAGCCTTGCAGTCGGACACCAACCGCATGGTCACGCTGGCCATGCGCGACAACCTGGCCGGCCTGATGCTGCTGGCCGACAAGCTGTACCGGCGCAACCCCGGCGAGTGGCGCCGCGCCGGCCATGCCAGCCGCGAAGCCGCGCTCGACGTGCTCGCGCTCGCCATCCGCCAGCAGCAGGCGCCGGCCACGCTGCAGGGCAAGCGCGACATTGCCGCGCTGGCCCTGGCCTTGACGCCCGAGTTCACCGGCGACCGCGTGGCCGCGTTCATCTACGCCAACGCCGACATGCTGATCGTGGCGCATGGCGGCAAGACCAGCTTCAACCTGCTGGACAGCCAGGAGCCGCAGCATCTGTACAACGCGGCGCGCAACATCGAGACCGCCGTCTGGCTGCTGGCCACGCGGCGCACGGCCACCGGCCAGCCGCTGCTGCTGGCCGACGAGATGAACGAGCGCGGGCGCAACCTGAGCTTCGAGCGCGAGTTCGGCAAGATCGTGGGCCGGCTGGACCTGGTGGCCGTGTACCTGACCGAGAAATACCGGCGCGCCGCGATCGGCTACGTGCAGGGCCTGCTGGGCGGCCAGTTCTTCCAGTTCCTGCCCGTGCGATAGACCACACCCGTTACGCGCTCACTGCGTGTGCGCGCTACCCCCTTGTATCTTCGCCAAGGAGCCTTTCCATCAGTTTGCGTCAGTGCGCTAAACCTGTTTCCCCCTGGAGCCTTGAGTTCGCCCTTGAGCATCCGGTCAACGCACTGACCTCTTTCATCCTTTCATGTAGCCCGAACAGTTGCCAATCATGAACATGCATGCACAAGGTGGGGTGGTGAACGACCCGACGCGGCCCAACGCTGGCATTGACGTGTCCAAGCAGCATCTCGATGTTTGCCTGGGCACTCAAGATCTGCG
>NZ_LMMV01000010.1 GCF_001422405.1 Pseudorhodoferax sp. Leaf267 | reverse complement strand
CATGCTCAACCACCGTCCGCGCAAAATCCTCAACTTCCACTCCCCGCATGAAGTGTCCTCGCAACTCACTGCGGATCTCATTGCCGGCGTTGCACTTCAAGTTTGAAACCGCCCTACTGTTTCGGACATTCAACGAACAAGCCAATGCGCTGATTACAACGAACTGCGGTCGCCTCAGATTCCGCGCCGCAAGCGCGCGCACGGTCCCGCGCGCCCCAAGTGCCGCCCGCCCCTGTCGTAAGCTCCCCCCATGCCCACCAAGCCCCAAACCACCAAGCCGAAGCCGAAGTCCAAGCCCGCGCCCGCCCCACGGCACGGCAACCGCCTGCCTGGCGAGATCCGCATCATCGGCGGCCAATGGAAGCGCACGCGCGTGCCCGTGGCAGACGTCGCCGGCCTGCGCCCCACGCCCGACCGCGTCCGCGAGACGCTGTTCAACTGGCTGGGCCAGGACCTGACGGGCTGGCGCTGCGTGGACATGTTCGCCGGCAGCGGCGCGCTGGGCTTCGAGGCCGCGTCACGCGGCGCGGTCGATGTGCGCATGTTCGAGTCCGACGCGGGCCTGCTCGCGCAGCTGGCCAAGGTGCAGACGCGGCTGGCCGCCACCATGGTGCAGATCGCGCGTGGCGATGGCATCGCGCTGGCGGGCCGGCTGGCGCCGGATTCGGTGGACTTGGTGTTCCTGGACCCGCCTTTCGAAGCCCCCATCTACGACAAGGCGCTGGCCGCCGCGCTGCGCGTGCTGGCGCCCACGGGCCGCATCTATCTGGAGGCGCCCGAGCTGTGGACCACCGAGCGGCTGGCCGCGCAGGGACTAGTGCTGGCGCGCCATCTGAAGGCCGGCGCCGTGCATGCCCACCTGCTGGAGCGCGCTGCATAATCGCGCGCCAGCCGCGGGGCCCAGCGCCCTATACGAGACAAGCCCTCACAGCAGGAAGCACATGAAACCCAAGGTGATCGCCGTCTACCCCGGCACGTTCGACCCCATGACCCTGGGCCATGAAGACGTGGTGCGCCGTGCGGCGCAGCTGTTCGACTCGGTGATCGTCGCGGTCGCGGCGGGCCACCACAAGAAGGCACTGTTCTCGCTGGACGAGCGGCTGGACATGGTGCGCGACTCGGTGCGGCCCTATCCGCATGTGACGGTCGAGAGCTTCTCGGGCCTGGTGCGCGACTTCGTGGTCGCGCGCGGCGCCAAGGCCATGGTGCGCGGCCTGCGTGCGGTGACCGACTTCGACTACGAGTTCCAGCTCGCCGGCATGAACCGCTCGCTGATGCCCGAGGTCGAGACCGTGTTCCTGACGCCGGGCGACAAGTACCAGTTCATCTCCAGCACCTTCGTGCGCGAGATCGCCACGTTGGGCGGCGAGGTCGACAAGTTCGTCTCGCCCTATGTGTTCAGCTGCCTGGTCGAGAAGGTGCGCAGCCTCAAGAACGGCTAAGTGGCGGCGGGCAACCGCGCCAGCCAGCCCTGCAGCAGCGCGTTGACCGCGTCGGGCTGCTCCATCGTCAGCATGTGGCCGCAGCGCGGCACCAGGTGCAGCTCGGCGCCGGGCACCAGTCCGGCGATCTCGCGCGCGCAGTCGGGCGGCGTCAGGCTGTCGGCCAGGCCGGTCACGACCAGCGTGGGGCAGCGCACCTGGCGCAGGTGCTGGCGCGCATCGGGCCTGGCGATCACGGCGCGGTTCTGCCGCACGAGCTGGTCGGTGCCGGCCCGCAGGATCAGCGCGAAGTAGCGCGCGGCCAGGGCCTTGAGGTCGGGGTGCTGGCGGTCGAATGCGAACGCCACGTTGGCGCGCAGCACTTCTTCGGCGCGGCCCTGTTCGAACAGCGCGATGGCCTGCTCGCGCAGGGCCTGCATGTCCGGCGTCTCGGGCCGGGCCGAGGTGCCCAGCAACGCCAGGCCGCGGATGCGGTCGGGCGCCTGGTGCGCCGCCTCCATGGCCACCATGCCGCCCATGGACGCGCCGCACAGCACCAGCGCGCCGGCATGCTCGGCCAACAAGGCCGCCGCCATGGCCTCGATGCTGGGGCAGCGCGTGGCGACGTCGGTCACCTCGGCGTGCCAGTCGGGGGTGAGGCCCGGCAACTGGTCGCGCCACATGCCCGCGTCGCAGGCCAGGCCAGGGATCAGGATCAATTTGCTCATTTATTCTCGATATGCAGGGTGAGACTGTTGCAATTCAAAGCCCTGTGACATGGGTCGTCAGGATAATTCAGGCATGACCCGATTGATCCTCGTCCGCCATGGTGAAACCGACTGGAACCGCCAACTGCGCTTCCAGGGGCAGGTCGACATCCCACTGAACGCCACCGGCCACGAGCAGGCCCAGCGCGTGGGCCGCCGGCTGGCGCTGGGGCAGGTGGACCGCGTGATCAGCAGCGACCTGTCGCGCGCGCGGCAGACGGCCGAGCCGCTGGCCGAGCTGCTGGCCCGCCGCGGCGCGCCGGACCCGCTGGAGATGGCCCTGCTGCGCGAGCAGAGCTTCGGCGAGGTGGACGGCTTGAGCGTGGATGAGATCAAGCAGCGCCACCCCGCGGCGTGGAACCAGTGGATCAACTTCCAGGCCGACTACGCGTTCAAGGGCGGCGAGAGCACGCGCGGCTTCCAGTCGCGCGTGCTGCAGGGCCTGCGCGAGTTGGTCGAGTCGCATGCCGGGCAGACGCTGGTGGTGGTCACGCACGGTGGAGTGCTCGACATGGTCTGGCGCGCCTCGCATGCGCTGCCGCTGGACGGCCCGCGGCAAAGCCACATTCCCAACGGCGGCGTGAACCAGGTGCAGGTGGTGGTGGATGCCGACGTGCACCGGCTCGACATCGTGGGCTGGGCCGACATCGCCCACCTGGACGGCATGCCGCCGCAGCCGGTCTACGACCAGGCGCGGCTGGCCGAGATCCGCCGGCCAGTGCTGATCGACGGGCGCTGAGCGGCGCGGCGGCCGCCGCGCAACCATTCGCAAAACCAATCGTGCCAGCCGAAAGGCCAATTGGACACGAATGCTTGCCTTGCGCAAGATGCGGGCGCGTTTCGCCCTCATCCCACAGGAGACAAGCCCATGCGGATTTCACGTCGCCCCTTGCTGGCGCTGGCCCTCGCGGCCGTGCTGGCCCCGGCCCAGGCACAGACCCAGACCTATCCCACCCAACCCGTCACGCTGGTCGTGCCCTTCGCGGCCGGCAGCGGCACCGACGCCGTGGCCCGCACGGTGGCCCAGAAGCTGGGTGAACGGCTCAAGCAGCCGGTGGTCATCGACAACAAGCCCGGCGCCAATGCGCAGGTGGCCGCGCAGTTCGTGGCCAAGGCCAAACCGGATGGCTACACGCTGTTCATGACGACCAATACCTCGCATTCGGCCAACCCTGCGCTGTACAAGGAGCTGCGCTACGACCCGGTGAAGGACTTCACGCCCGTGGCGCGCGTGGGCGAGCTGCCGTTCGCACTGGCCGTGCACCCCAGCGTGCCGGCGAGGACGCTGCAGGAACTCATCGACCATGCCAAGGCGAACCCCGGCAAGCTGTCGTACGCCACGCCCAACAGCACCTCGCTGGTGGCGATGGAGACCATCAAGCGCATCGCCGGCGTGGACATCGCGCAGATCCCCTACAAGAGCAGCCCGCAGGCCATGACCGACCTGGTGGGCGGCCAGGTGCAGGTTTACGTGGCCGACCTCGGTTCGGGCATGGCGATGATGAAGACCGACAAGGTGCGCACGCTGGCCGTCACCACCGCGCGCGAGTCGAAGATCCTGCCCGGCGTGATGCCCGTGGGCGCCACCGTGAAGGGCTTCGATCTGACCTCGTGGAACGGCATCTTCGGCCCGGCCGGCGTGCCCAAGGACATCGTGGACCGCCTCAACGCCGAGCTGCAGATCGTGCTGGCCGAGAAGGACACGCAGGACAAGCTGGGCGCGCTGGGATTCGAGGTCTGGCCGTCGAAGACGCCCGAGGAGTTCGCCCAGTACGTGCGCGACCAGCTCGCGCACTGGGGCAGCCTGATCCGCCAGGCCGGCGTGCGGCCGGAGTAGCCATGCCCGCATCGCAAGGACCGCTCGCGGGCGTCAAGGTGCTGGACCTGACGACCGTCATCATGGGCCCGTTCGCCACGCAGATCCTGGCCTCGCTGGGCGCCGAGGTGGTCAAGGTCGAAAGCCCAGAGGGCGACAACATGCGCCACGTGGGCCCCATGGTGAACCCCGGCATGGGCCACATCTTCCTGCAGGCCAACCAGGGCAAGCGCAGCCTGGTGCTGGACCTGAAGCAGCCCGCCGCGCGCGAGGCCGTGCTGCGCCTGGCCGCGCAGAGCGACGTGCTGATCAGCAACGTGCGCCCGCAGGCGCTGGCCCGGCTGGGGCTGGACGCCGAGGCCGTGCGCGCGCGCCACCCGCGGCTGATCCACGTGAGCTGCTGCGGCTTCGACCAGGACGGCCCCTACGCCGCGCGGCCGGCCTACGACGACCTGATCCAGGGCGCCACGGGCATCCCCTGGCTCATGCAGCAGTACGGCGCCGAGGCCCCGTGCTACGCGCCCGTGACGCTGGCCGACCGCGTGACCGGCCTGCACGCGGTCTACGCCGTGACGGCCGCGCTCTATGTGCGCGAGAAGACGGGAGAGGGCCAGGCCATCGTCGTGCCCATGTTCGAGGCCATGACGCAGTTCGTCTTCGGCGACCACCTGGCCGGCCTGGCCTTCGAACCGCCGCAGGGCGACGCCGGCTACGCGCGGCTGCTCACCGCGCACCGCCGGCCCTACCGCACGCGCGACGGCCATCTGTGCGTGCTGATCTACAACGACAAGCACTGGCGCAGCTTCTTCGCCGCCATCGGCGAGCCGGACCGATTGGCGCAGGACGCACGCTTTGCTACGCACGGCGCGCGCGCGGCGAACATCGACGCCGTCTACGCCGAGGTCGGCCGGCTCATGGCCGAGCGCACCACGGCCGAGTGGCAGCAACTGCTGGACGCGGCCGACGTGCCCAACATGCCCATGAACGCGCCGCAGGACCTGCTGGACGATCCGCACCACGCGGCCACCGGCTTCATCCGCACGGTGGACCACCCGAGCGAAGGCCGCTTGCGCAGCCCCGGCGTGCCCACGCGCTGGAGCGGCACGCCGCCGGCGCTTGACGCCACGCCCGCGCCGCGCCTGGGCGAGCATTCCGCCGAGGTGCTGCGCGAGATCGGCTACGGCGACGCCGAGATCGCCCAACTGCTGGAGACCCCATGACGACACCCACACGCTCCCCCTTGTTCGTGCGCGGCGCCGAGGTGCCCGCCTACCACCCGGCCAACCACGACCACACCAGCAACCAGCGCCTGATCGGCCCGGCCAACGGCGCGCGGCATCTGGAGGTGGTGCTGGGCACCATCGGCCGCGGCGGCGGCGCGCTGCCGCACGCGCATCCGGGCATGGAGCAGGTCTGCTACCTGCTCGAAGGCACGGCCCGCGCCGAGGTCGATGGCGAGGTGTTCGACATGCAGCCCGGCGACTGCTGCCTGTTCCCGGCCGATGCCCTGCACGTGTTCACCGTCACGAGCGAGCAGCCCGCGCGCCTGCTCGTCATCTACAGCCCGCCCTACGGCGAAGACCCGGCCAAAGTGCGCCGGACCTGAGGAACCGCCATGGACTTCAACCTGAACGAACAGCAACAGCAGATCGTCGACGCCGTGCAGCGCGTGTGCGCACCCTTCGACGCCGACTACTGGCTGCGCCGCGACCGCGAGGGCGGCTTCCCGGACGACTTCCACCAGGCCATGGCGCAATCCGGCTGGCTCGGCATCGCCATGCCCGAAGCCTATGGCGGCGCCGGCCTGGGCATCACCGAGGCCGCGCTGATGATGCAGACCATCGCGGCCACCGGGGCCGGGCTCTCGGGCGCCTCGGCCGTGCACATGAACATCTTCGGCCTGCACCCGGTCGTGGTGTTCGGCAGCGACGAGCAGAAGGCGCGCTGGCTGCCGCCGCTGATCGCGGGCCGCGACAAGGCCTGCTTCGGCGTGACCGAGCCCAACACCGGCCTCAACACGCTGCGCTTGAAGACGCGCGCCGTGCGCGAGGGCGACCACTATGCCGTGAGCGGCCAGAAGGTCTGGATCTCCACGGCCCAGGTGGCCAACAAGATGCTGCTGCTGGCGCGCACCACGCCCGTGGAGGAGGCGCGCGGCACCGAGGGCCTGAGCCTCTTCTACACCGACCTGGACCGCAGCACCGTGGAGGTGCGCGAGATCGAGAAGATGGGCCGCAAGGCCGTGGACTCCAACCAGGTGTTCATCGACGGCCTGCGCATCCCGGTGGCAGACCGCATCGGCGAGGAGGGCAAGGGCTTCAGCTACATCCTGCACGGGCTGAACCCCGAGCGCATCCTGATCGCGGCCGAGGCCATCGGCCTGGGCCGTGCGGCGCTGGCGCGCGGCGCGCAGTACGCGAAGGAGCGCGTGGTGTTCGACCGGCCGATCGGCCAGAACCAGGGCATCCAGCACCCGCTGGCCAAGTCATGGATGGAGCTGGAAGCGGCCTGGCTGATGGTGCTGAAAGCCGCCAGCCTGTACGACGCGCACCAGCCCTGCGGCGCCGAGGCCAACGCCGCCAAATACCTGGGCGCCGAGGCCTGCTACGGCGCCTGCGAGAACGCCATCCTCACGCACGGCGGCATGGGCTATGCGAAGGAATACCACGTCGAGCGCTACCTGCGCGAGGCGTGGATCCCGCGGCTGGCGCCGGTGAGCCCGCAGCTCATCCTGTGCTTCATCGCCGAGAAGGTGCTCGGGCTGCCGAAGTCTTACTGAAGCGGGCGCGCAGGCGCGCCGCGAGCGACAGGGCCAGCACGGTGGCGCAAATCCAGGTCATGGGGTTCTCCTTGGCACGGTAGACAGGTGTGCCCTGCGCCGCCAGATTACGCGGCGCAGGCCTTGGCGCGTGCGGGTGCGTGCGCCGTCTGCCCCATGCAGCGGCCCGGTCGTCGGCGCCATACTGCCTTCATGAAAATCCATCTGCTGCGCTACTTCGTCGTGCTGGCCGAGGAGCTGCACTTCGGCCGCGCCGCGCAGCGCCTGGCCATCACGCAGCCGCCGCTGAGCTCGGCGATCAAGGCGCTCGAGGACGAACTGGGCGTGCGCCTGCTCGAGCGCAACAGCAAGCATGTGGCGCTGACGCCGGCCGGCGCGGCCTACCTGGGCCATGCGCGGCTGGCGCTGGAGCGGCTGGCCACGGCGCGCGATGCGGCGCAGGCCGTGGCGGCCGGCATGCGCGGCCGGCTGGAGCTGGGCATGACGGGCTCCATGGTCTACCGCGAGGTGCCGGCCATCGTCGAGACCTTCAGCGCGCGCCGGCCCGACATCGAGGTGAACCTGCGCGAGATGTCATCGGCCGAGCAGCTCGAGGCGCTGCGCCACGGCCAGCTGCACGCGGGCTTCCTGAACGCCAAGGCGTTCCCCGCGGCACTGGCCAGCGTGGCGCTGGCCGATGACACGCTGGTGTGCTGCCTGCCGGACAGCCACCCGCTGGCGGCCGAGAAGAGCATCGATCTCAAGCGCCTGGCAGACGAGAACTTCGTGATGTTCGCGCGCGACGTGGCGCCGGCCAACTACGACAACGTGATCGCCGTGTTCAACCGCGCCGGCATCCACCCGCGCACGCGCCATGCGGCGCGGCAGTGGCTGACGGTGATCGCCATGGTCTCGGCCGGCCTGGGCGTGGCGCTGGTGCCGGCCTCGCTGGCGCGCGCCGGCATGCGGGGCGCGCGCCTGGTGCCGGTGCGCGGCATGGTGCCGCTGACGGTGGGCGCGCTGGCCTGGCGCAAGGAGGACGCGGGCCTGGCCGTGCTGGCCTCGTTCGTCGAGGTCGCGCGCGAACTGCTGGCCAGGCCGCAGCGCACTCAGCGTGTGCCCGCGCGGTTGACGAGGTAGATGCCGGCCAGCACCAGCACCATGCCGGCGGCATGGAACGCGTACAGCGGCTCGCCGAGCACCAGCCAGGCCAGGCCGGCCGCGTACAGCGGGCCGAGGTAGAGCACCACGGCCACGCGCGCCGCGCCGAGTTCGCGCTGCATCACCGCGTAGGCCAGGTAGGCCGCGAAGCCGGGGATGACGGCCGCGGCCATGGCCAGCCCGAAGCCGGGCCAGGTCAGCGCCGGCTGCGTGGCATGTGCGATCTCCCAGGCCGTGAACGGCAGCAGCACCAGCACGCCGGCCGCGCTGATGGCGGCCAGCCGCGCCATGGGCGACAGCGGGCTCTGCCAGCGTTTGAGCAGCACGGAGTACAGCGTCCACGACACCGTGGCCGCGAAGATCCAGGCGTCGCCGATGACGAGGGTCACACCGGCCAGCGAGGCCCACTGGCCTTTCAGGATCACGTGCACCACGCCGGCCAGCGCCAACGCCACGCCCAGCGCCTGCACACGGTCGAAGCGCTCCTTGAGCCACAGCGCCGAGACGAGCGCGATCAGCACCGGCGACAGCGCGTAGATGAGGGCGATGTTGACGGCCGCCGTGGTCCTGCCGCCGATGTAGACCCAGGCTCCGCAGATCCACATGCCGAGCGCGCCGAGCACCAGGAAGCGGCGCCATTCGCGGGCGATGTGCGTGCGGTGCTGCACCAGTTCGCGCCACGCCGGCGCCGCGAACAGCAGCCCGGCGGCGAACCAGCGCAGCAGCGCCAGCAGGTGCGGCTCGATCACGGCCGGCGCGCTGCGGGCCACCAGGTAGTTCACGCCCCAGAACGCGGGCGTGATCAGGACCAGGGCGAGCGCCAGCTGCCGGCGCGAGGTGGATGACATGGGCCGCGATGGTAGCGGCGCGGCCCGTGCCGCTTGCGTGGTCAGAAGCGGTGGCGGATGCCCAGGCCGTAGCTGTTGCCGCGGCTCACGTCGGTGATGCGGTCGTGCATGTAGACCGCGTACAGGTCGGTGCGCTTGGACAGGAAGTAGTCGTAGCCCAGGCTGCCCGTGGTGCGCGTGCCGTCGTAGGCGCCCTCGACCTTGGTGCGCGCCACGGCCGCCAGGATCAGGCCGGCACCGACGGGCACGGACGCGCCGATGGACGCCGTGTTGGCGTCGTAGTCCAGCACCTTGGCCTTGGCACCGCCGTAGGTCAGGAACAGCTTGGCGAAGCCGGCGTTGTAGGTGCCGCCGACCATCCAGTCCTTCTTGGTTTCGGGCAGCACCACACCGTCCACCGTGGTCGTCAGCGGGCTGGGGTTGACCGGGTTGGAGACCTGGTCGCGTTCGTAGAACGCCACGGCCGACCAGGGGCCGTTCGCATACAGCAGGCTCAGGCCGATGTTCTTCTTGTTGTTGAAGTCGGTCGTGCTGCTCCGCGCGCCGAACTGGTATTGCAGCGTGGCCGTGAGGCCGCCGAAGCTCGGCGTGGAGTAGACCACCTGGTTGCTCCAGCCCGTGTCCGACGGCGTGGTGCGGTAGGCCCAGGCCGGCGTGTTGACGTTGGCGTGCAGCACCAGCGGCGAGAAGGTGAACGAGTCGCCGAAGGGATTGGTCAGGATGGTCGGCAGGAAGTTGGGCGCCGTGCCGCGGCCCAGGCGCACCGAGCCGAAGCGGCCGGCCAGGCCGACGTTGGCATCGCGCGAGAAGAACGGGTCGCCATCGAAGCGGCCAGGCGAGCCGGTGTTCACGCGCATGAACGAGGTCAGCGCGAAGGTGGCGGACAGGCCGCCGCCCAGGTCTTCCACGCCGCGGAAACCGAACCAGGACGTGGTCAGGCCGCCACTGCCCAGTTGTTCGACCCGGTCGCCCGAGCCGGCCGCGCGCATGGAGCCCACGTAGGCATCGAGCAGGCCGGAGATGGTCACGCTGGATTGGGCGTGGGCGCAGTTGGTGGCGAACACCGCGGCGGCTGCCGTGGCGAGGAGGGACAAGTGAAATTTCATGGCGGTTCTTTGAGAGTCTGGAAACGGTACCTGGGACGTACCGCTGCCAGTTTTGCAAGAACCGGACCAGCTTTTGTGCACCGCAGCATGGCGCGCGGCCTGCCCGTGCGGGCCGTGCCGTGCGCCCTCAGGCGGGCGAGCGTTCGAGTGCGAAGGTGGCGTGCTTGTCCTGGCCCAGCATCTGCACCAGCTGGGGCAGGGCGGGTGCGAGCGCGCCGTGCAGCGTGTGCGGCGGGTTCACGACGAACATGCCGCTGGCCGGCAGGCCGGGCCGGCGCTGGTCGGCCGCGGACGGGCCGGTCGGCAGCTTGGCGGCCTTGACGGTCAGCGTGGCGTGCAGCCAGGGCTTGCCGGCGCGCTGCGCGATGGTCTTGAGCTTGCGCGGCAGGATGTGGGCTTCGTTGCGCGCGATGACCGGGTACCAGACGACGTAGGTGCCGGTGGCGAAGCGCTGCAGGCACATGGTCAGCATGTCCACCACGCGGCCGTAGTCGCTCTTGACCTCGTAGCTCGGGTCGCACAACAAAAGTGCGCGGCGCGAGGGCGGCGGCAGGAAGCGGCGCACGCCTTCGAAGCCGTCTTCGCGGAACACGGCGATCTCGCGGCCGGCGTCCAGCTGGGCGATATTCGCCTGCAGCGTCTTGGTGTCGGTCGGATGCATCTCGAACAGCTTGAGCCGGTCCTGCGGGCGCATGAGCCGCTGCATCACGAAGGGCGAGCCCGGGTAGACCTTGTGGCTGCCGGGCTGGTTGAAGCTGGCGATGAGCTCCAGGTAGTCCTGCAGCGCCGGCGCCAGCGCGGCCTGGCCCTGCCGGCCCGCGGTGAGCAGGCGCAGCACGCCGTCGGCCGCCTCGCCGCTGGTGGCGGCATAGTCGCCGTCGAGCCGGTACAGGCCGGCACCGGCATGGGAATCCACCAACGCCAGGGCGGTCTCCTTGTCGACGAGGTGTCGCAGGATGGCGACCAGCACCAGGTGCTTGAGCACGTCGGCGTGGTTGCCTGCATGGAAGGCGTGGCGGTAACTGAACATGGGGCGATGGTAAACGGCCGGTCTGCCGCGGCCCGGTGGGCACGCGGGCCGGCCTCTACACTGGTCCTTTTGCGTTCCCGAGATGGCTGCGATCCCTGCCCTGCCGGCTGACCCCGTGCTGCATCACCGCGATGCACTGCCGGTCGGCACGCGCCTGGCCGAGTTCGAGCTGCAGGCCCTGCTGGGCGTGGGTGGCTTCGGCGTGGTCTACCGGGCCTACGACCATTCGCTGCACCGCATGGTCGCGATCAAGGAGTACATGCCCTCGGTGTTGGCCGGCCGCGTGGGCACGGCCGTGGCGGTGCGGGCGTCGGTCGACCAAGCGCTTTTTGCGTCCGGCCTGCGCTCGTTCCTGGCCGAGGCGCGGCTGCTCGCGCAGTTCGACCACCCCTCGCTGGTCAAGGTGTTCCGCGTCTGGGAGCAGAACGACACCGCCTACATCGTGATGCCGTTCTACCAGGGCATGACGCTCAAGCAGGCGCGCGCGCAGATGCGCCACCCGCCGCCCGAGGCCTGGCTGCGCAAGCTGCTGTGGTCGCTGCTGGAGGCGCTCGAGGTGCTGCACCTGCACGACATGGTCCACCGCGACCTGTCGCCCGACAACATCTTCCTGCAGGACGTGGGCCCACCCGTGCTGCTGGACCTGGGCGCCGCGCGCCGAGCGATCGGCGAACAGACGCAGCGGCACACGGCGATCCTGAAGGTGAACTACGCGCCCATCGAGCAATACGCCGAGGCCGAGGATCTGCGCCAGGGCCCCTGGAGCGACCTGTACGCGCTGGCGGCCGTGGTGCACGGCTGCCTGAGCAGTGCGCTGCCGGTGCCGGCGACCTTCCGCGTGTTGCGCGACCGCCTGCCGCCGCTGGCCGAGGTGGTTGCCTCGTTGCAGGCGCAAAGCGGCCAGGGCTATTCGGCTGCCTTCGTGCAGGGGCTGACGCAGGCCCTGGCGGTCCAGCCGGCCGAGCGGCCGCAGAGCGTCGCCGCGTTCGCCGACCTGCTGCAACTGGCGCCGCCGCCGGCGATGGACCGGTTCGACTGGCGCATGGAGCTGGGCAGCGTCTGGCAGCCGGCGCACGAAGCGCCCGTGCCGGCCAGCCAGCCCCTGCATGCCGACGAGCAGGCCACGCTGCGGCTCGACCCCGTGACCCTGGCGGCCGCGCGTGCGCTGCATGCCGAGCAGGCCACGGTGCGCATCCAGCCGGCCGCCGTGGCCACCGCCCCGGCGCGCCGCGGGCCGGCCTTCTGGGGCCTGGCGATCGGCCTGCTGGGCTGCGTGCTGGCCGGGGCGATCGTGCTGTCGCCCGCATCGGCGCCCGAGCCGGCGCCGCCGGCTGCGACCCCTGTACAGGCCGCGGCGCAGCCGGCATCTGCACCCGTGTCGGGCTCGGCTCCGGTCCAGACCCAGACCACCCGTGCGCCCGGCGCCACCGAGGCAACCCGGCCCGCGCCGAGGCCGCCCGCGCGCGCGCTGCGTGCCGAGGACATCTGCCCCGACAGCAACTTCCTGACCCGGCCGATGTGCCTGCATCGCGAGTGCCAGAAGCCGCGCTATGCCCGTGCGCCGGTCTGCGTGGAGAACGCGCGCCGCCTGCGCGACAGCGGGCGCCAGGACGGAACCTGACACAGCCGCCACGGTTTTGCCTATAATGCGCGGTTTCGCAGCGAATGGCTGACCCCGCGGCGAAAAGTGCCGACAGGTGACCACCTGAAAGCACTGGAACCACCTAAGAGGTTTCCTTCAGAGAAACACCGAACGTGGAAAAGGGTTGCCCAAACCATTGTTCTCAAAGAGAAACTCCATGACTACCTTCAGCGCAAAACCCGCTGAGGTCGTGCACGAGTGGTTTGTGATTGACGCGACCGACAAGGTCCTCGGACGAGTAGCCAGCGAAGTTGCTCTCCGTTTGCGCGGCAAACACAAGGCCATTTACACGCCTCACGTCGACACCGGCGACTTCATCGTCATCATCAACGCAGGCAAGCTGCGTGTGACGGGTGCCAAGTCCCTCGACAAGATCTACTACCGCCACTCCGGTTTCCCCGGCGGCATCACGGCCACCAGTTTCCGCGACATGCAGTCCCGCCATCCGGGCCGCGCATTGGAAAAGGCCGTCAAGGGCATGCTGCCCAAGGGCCCGCTGGGCTACGCGATGATCAAGAAGCTGAAGGTCTACGGTGGTGCTGAGCATCCGCACACCGCCCAGCAGCCCAAAGCCCTGGAAATCTGAGGAACCACACAATGATTGGTGAATGGAACAACGGCACTGGCCGTCGCAAATCCAGCGTCGCTCGTGTCTTCCTCAAGAAGGGCACCGGCAAGATCACGGTCAACGGCAAGGACATCCAGGATTTCTTTGGCCGCGAAACCTCGATCATGATTGCCAAGCAACCGCTCGTTCTGACCAACCATGTCGAGACCTTCGACATCCAGGTCAACGTGCACGGCGGCGGTGAGTCCGGCCAGGCCGGCGCCACCCGCCACGGCATCACGCGCGCCCTGCTGGACTACGACGCGGCTCTGAAGCCCGAGCTGAGCAAGGCCGGCTTCGTGACCCGCGACGCCCGCGAAGTGGAACGCAAGAAGGTCGGTCTGCACTCTGCACGCCGCCGCAAGCAGTTCTCCAAGCGCTGATTCCCTGCCGGTTCGCCGGCACAGCGATCCCGAACCGCCCTCGTGGCGGTTTTTTTGTGTGGCCTTGACATCGCGCGCAAAGACCGCACTTGCATGGCCGGTTCATCGCAGCGCCGCGTCGCTGCACACCCGATTGCAGTAGCATCGCCCCCACATCCACGGAGTCCACCCCATGAGCGCCCTTGCCGAAACCGTCCCCACCGAAATGCCCGCCCCCATCCTGTTCACGGACAGCGCGGCCGCCAAGGTGGCCGACCTGATCGCAGAGGAAGGCAACCCCGACCTGAAGCTGCGCGTCTTCGTGCAGGGCGGCGGCTGCTCGGGCTTCTCCTACGGTTTCACGTTCGACGAGATCACGAACGAGGACGACACGACCATGACCAAGAACGGCGTGTCGCTGCTCATCGATGCCATGAGCTACCAGTACCTGGTCGGCGCCGAGATCGACTACAAGGAAGACCTGCAGGGCGCCCAGTTCGTGATCAAGAACCCGAATGCGACCAGCACCTGCGGCTGCGGATCGAGCTTCTCGGCCTGACCCGGCCAGCGCCGGCCTCGCCAGGGGCCTGTCGCAGCGACCCAGACGCAAGCGCCGCCAGGCGCTTTTTTTGTGCCCGCAAGGGATTGCACCAAAGGCCCGCCATGCATCTCGAAGGTTCCTGCCATTGCGGCAGCGTGAAGTTCTCGGTCACCGCGCACCAGCCCATTCCCTTCATGCGCTGCTACTGCTCCATCTGCCGCAAGACCGCGGGCGGTGGCGGCTACGCGATCAACCTGGGCGCCGATGCCAGCACGATGCGGGTGACGGGCAAGCGCCATCTGCGCGTCTACCAGGCCCAGCTGCACGAGGAGGGCAAGCCACCGCACACCAGCAGCGGCCGTCGCCATTTCTGCGGGCGCTGCGGCAGCGCGCTGTGGCTGTTCGATCCGCAATGGCCCGAGCTGATCCACCCGCACGCCAGCGCGATCGACACGCCGCTGCCGGTGCCGCCGCACAGCGCGCACATCATGCTGGGCTCCAAGGCCGGGTGGGTGGCGGTCGAAGGCAAGCGCGGCGACACGCGCTTCGATGCCTACCCGGATTTCTCGCTGGCCGAATGGCACGAGCGGCACGCACCCAAGACGTCGCCCAAGCCAGCGGCCAAGGCCGCACGCAAGAGCGCCAAACGCTAGGCCGGCGCGCGCCGCTCCAGCCGCACCAGGTACAGGCCGCTGGCCACGATGATGGCCGCCCCGGCCAGCGTCGCGCCATCGGGCAGGGCGCGCCACAGCAGCCAGTCCAGTGCCACCGCCCAGGCCAGGGCCGCGTACTCGAAGGGCGCCACCACGGCGGCCTGGCCATGGCGGAAGGCTTCCGTGATGCACAGCTGGCCGATGAAGCCGGTCACGGCCAACGCCACGATGGTCCAGCCGTGCTCAGCACGCAAGGGCACCCAGCCGTCGGCGGCCAGTGCCGTGGCGCCCGTGGCGACCAGCACCGTCATCCAAAACACCAGGCTGGCGCTGGAGTCGGTGCGCGTGAGCAGCCGACCAGCGATCGCCGAGACGGCATAGCAACCGGCCGCGGCCAGCACCGAGAGCGCGCCCCAGCTCATCAGCGCGTCGCCGTCCGGCCGCAGTGCGACCAGCACGCCTGCCATGCCGACGCCGATGGCCAGCCAGTGCGCGGGCCGCACCCGTTCGTGCAGCACGGGCACCGACAGCAGCGTGATCAGGATGGGCGCGATGAAGAACAGCGTGTAGGCCGCGGCCATCGGCAGGGTCTGCAGCCCATGCGCGAACAGCGTCAGCATGGCCACACCGAGCCCGCCGCGCAGCAGGTGCAGCGGCCAGCGCACTTGCAGCACGCGGCCCGCCTCGCCGCGCCACCACACATACAGGCAGACCAGCGGCAGGCCGGCCAGCCCGCGCAGCGCGGCCACCTGCACGGCGGGGTAGTGCGCGGCCAGCAGCTTCATCACCGCGTCCATCCAGGCGAAGAAGCTGACGGCGCCCAGCATGGCGAGGATGCCGCGGCGGTTGTTGGTGGACGAAATGGCGGTCTCCTGCGCGCTCGGGTGGGGGCCCGCATTGTCGGTGCGCTGGTAAACACCGGTGCTGTCCGACGTGGCGGCCTTCGAGCCACTGCTAAGCTGCCCGGCCGTGACCCCCACCTTCCCTGCCACAACGCCCGCCTTTGGCCCGGGCAGTCCCTTGTTCATCGTGCTCAACGCCGGCTCCGGCCGCGACGATGCCGAGCAGACGCGCGCGACCATCAGCGCCGTGCTGGATGAGGCAGGCCGCGAGCACGAGCTGCTGCTGATCGAGCGCGGTGCATCGGTGGCCGACGTGGCGGCGCGCGCCGTGCAGATGGCGCGCGGGCGCGGCGGTGCCGTGGTGGCGGCCGGTGGCGACGGCACCATCAGCGCCGTGGCCCAGGCGGTGCTGACCGCGGGCCTGCCGTTCGGCGTGCTGCCGCAGGGCACCTTCAACTATTTCAGCCGCACGCATGGCATTCCGGCCGACACCGAGCGCGCCACGCGGGCGCTGCTGCGCGCGCAGGTCGAGCCGGTCCAGGTCGGCACGGTCAACGACCGCGTGTTCATCGTCAACGCCAGCGTGGGCCTGTACCCCCAGCTGCTCGAGGACCGCGAGGCCTACAAGCAGCGCTACGGCCGCAGCCGCCCGGTGGCCGTGTGGTCGGCGCTGGTCACCCTGTTCCATGCGCACCGCCCGCTGCGCCTGCATGTGCAGTGCCAGGGTGTGGCGCGCGACGTGCGCACGTCCACGCTGTTCGTGGCCAACAACGCGCTGCAGCTGGAGCAGATCGGCGTGGCCGAGGCGGCCCTGCTGGCACAGGACCAGCTCGTCGCGCTGATGCTCAAGCCGGTGGGCACGCTGTCCATGCTGCGCCTGATGCTGCGCGGCGCGTTCGGCAAGCTGGGCGAGGCCGAGGACGTGCTGCGCTTCGGATTCGACCAGCTCGTCGTGCGGCCGGCCGCGCCACGCCGTTCGGCGCGCGTGAAGGTGGCCACCGATGGCGAGATCCAGTGGCTGCGCGCGCCGCTGTCCTTCGGCGTGGCGCCCCAACGGCTCTGGCTGCTGGCGCCCGCGCCCGAGGACCGGGTGGAGCGCCAGTGAGCGTCCTGGTGCAGATCTCCGACCCGCATTTCGGCACCGAGCGCGTGCCGGTGGCCGAGGCGCTGGTGCAGCTGGTGCATGGCCTGGCGCCCGAGCTCGTCGTCTTGTCCGGCGACATCACCCAGCGGGCGACACCCACGCAGTTCGCCGCCGCCCGCGCCTTCGCCGACCGGCTGCGGCCCGCTGCCGTGTTGGCCATTCCAGGCAACCATGATGTGCCGCTCTTCAACCCGTTCGCGCGTCTGTTCTCGCCTTACGCACGGCACCAGCGCGCGTTTGGCGCCGAGCTGGAGCCGGTGCACCGCTCGCCCGACTGGCTGGTCATCGGCGTGAAGACCACGCGACGCTGGCGGCACAAGCACGGCCAAGTCTCGGCAGCGCAGATCGAGCGCGTGGCGCAGGCTCTGCACGGCGCCTCGCCGGCGCAGGTGCGCGTGGTCGTCGTGCACCAGCCGGTCGCAGTGGCGCGCGATCGCGACGCGACCGACCTGCTGCGCGGGCACGAGGCGGCGGTGCGCCGCTGGTCGGCCGCTGGTGCCGACCTGGTGGCCGGCGGCCACATCCATCTGCCCTACGTGCTGGCGCTGCACGGCCTGCATGCCGACCTGGCGCGCCGCGCCTGGTGCGTGCAGGCAGGCACGGCGATCTCCTCGCGCACGCGCGCCGAGGCCGGCAACTCGGTCAACGTACTGCGCCGCAGCGTGGATGGCGCCGGCCGGCGCCACGCCGTCGTGGAGCGCTGGGACTACGTGGACGTGCATGGCTGCTTCGAGCAGGCCGCGCAGCACGATCTGGACCTCGAAACACGGGAAGCCGCATGAACCAGGACGCCATCGCCGCCCAGGCCTGGGCACAGACCATCGGCCAGCATGCGCTGGCGGCCTTCGGCGGCGCGCTGCTCGTGGTGCTGGCCTGCACTGCGCTGGGCTTCGTCGGCCTGCGCCGCTGGACGGTGCGGCCGCAGGACAGCAGCCTGCCGCCCGCGCTGTTCCTGGGCCTGCGCCTGGCCATCGGTTTCGGCGTCGTGCTGGGCGCGGCGGCGCTGTTCACCGAGATGATGGAAGCGCTGGACGCCGAAGAAGAGCTGGGCCTGTTCGACAGCCGGCTGGCCGAGGTGCTGTCGCAGACGCTGTCGCCGGCCGTGCTGCGCGTGGTGAGCGTCGTGACGCACCTGGGCGACCCGATCACCCTGACGGCGCTGGTGCTCGTCGTGGCCCTGCTGCTGGCCTTGCAGGGGCGGCGCTGGCTGGCGCTGGGCTGGGCCGCGGCCTGCGCCGGCAACGGCGTGCTGAACCAGGCGCTCAAGCAGGTGTTCGCGCGCGTGCGGCCGGTGCACGACCATGGCTTCGCGGTGGCCGACGGCTTCAGCTTCCCGAGCGGCCACACCTCGGGCTCGGTCGTCGTCTACGGCATGCTGGCCTACCTGGGCCTGCGCCTGTTGCCGCCGCGCTGGCATCTGCCGGCCGTGCTGGCGGCGGCGGCGCTGGCCTTCGGCATGGGCGTGAGCCGCGTTCTGCTGCAGGTGCACTGGGCCAGCGATGTGATGGCCGGTTTCGCCTCCGGCCTGGCCTGGCTGTCCGTCTGCGTGATCAGCATCGAGATGCTGCGGCGCTACCGGCGCCGCGCCTGATCAGGCCAGGCCCAGGTCTGCGGTTGTAGCGCCCGGGAACACGCGGCCGAGCTGGCCTGCGTCCAGCCCGTACAGCCGCGCGAACAGGCCGCCGAGCAAGGCACGGTATTCGTTGAGCACCGGGTAGTCGCGGTTCTGGTGCAGGTTGGCGGCGGTCAGCGCCACCTGCTCGCCCGCGATGCGCCCGCCGCGCACGCCGCCGCCCAGCACCCAGTAGACGCTGCCATGGCCGTGGTCCGTGCCGCGGTTGCCGTTCTCGGCAAAGGTGCGGCCGAATTCGCTGAGCACGACCACGGTGGTGTCGGCCCAGGCCGGGCCCATCTCGTCGGCGAAGCCGGCCAGCCCCTGGCCCAGCTGGTCCAGGCGGCTGGCCAGGTAGCCGTGGCGTCCGCCCTGGTTCGCGTGCGTGTCCCAGCCGCCCACGTCGACGAAGCCCAGGTGGTAGCGCTCGCGCATGAGCCGGGCGATGCGCCGCGCCTCGCCCTCGAACCCTTTGGCCGTGATGGCGTTCTGGTTGGCCTCCACCATCTCGCCGATGGCGCCGAGGCCCTCGATGTCGCGCTCGGCCGCCTCGCGCACCGCAAAGCCCTCCTGCACCGGCGTGGCCAGCGGCGTGCCGGCATACATGTCGCGCACCAGCTGCGACTGCCGCGCGTCCAGCGCGGGCGGCGCCAGCCGGGCCAGGCCCAGGTTGGGCACGGCCACGTTGCCGCGCAAGCACAGCGGCAGGCGCTCGCTGAACGCGATGGCGTCGCGCATGCCCAGCACCTGGGCCAGGCGGTTCAGGAAGCCGGAGCCCAGGTCGCGCGTGCCCTGCAGCGGCTGGCCGAGCTCGATGCTGTTCTGCGTCGTGAAATGGCTGCGCGACGCATCGTCGGTGCCGGCGAACGGCACGAAGGCCAGTTGCCGGCGCTCGAACAGCGGCCGCATGGAACGCGCGACGGCCGGATGCAGGCCCCAGTCGGCGTCCAGCGCCACGGCGGCGTCCGGCCCGCTGCCGGGTGGCTCGATCGCGATGGTCGGCCGCTTCTCGTGGTACAGCGTGGACGTGGCCGGCACCAGCAGGTTGGCGGCGTCGTAGGCGCCGCGCAGGAACACGAGCAGCACGCGCGGCGTGCCGTGGCTGGCAGCGGCCAGGTGGGCGCTGGCCATGGCCAGGGGCGTGGCGGCCAGGGCGTGCAGCAGGGTGCGGCGGTGCATGGCGGGCTCCGATCGGTTCAGCGGTACTGGAATGGTGGCGCGCAGAGCAGCAGCAGCTGGCGCTCCTGCCGCGAGCCGGCGGCGTCCAGCGCGCTGCGCGTGCGCGCATCGACGCCGGCCTCGAACGCAGCCTGCGCCGGCGTGGGCGTGCCGCTGCCGATGCGGGCGACGAGGGCCTGGGCGACCTCGAAGCGCGTGCCCATCTGCCCCGAGCCCGACCAGGCGGCCGCATCCAGCGGGTAGCCGTCCGGCGTCGAGCGGTTGTACAGGCCCTGGCCCATGTGCGTCAGCGCGGCCACGAGCGGCGGCGTCGGCGGCGCCTCCTGCCCATCGCACAGCAGGCGCACGGCCGACACCAGGTAGTGCACCGGGTCCTTGAACTTGCGGCCCAGCGTGGCCGGGAATTCGGGCGCGTCGAACATGGCCTGCAGCGTGTGGGCGATGCTGCCGTCGCTGGCCGTGAAGGCGGTGGCCATGCGGCCCACCAGGGCGGGTGCGGGCTGGTCGTCAGCCAGGTACAGGGCCAGTCGCATGCCCACGTGCCGCGCGGTCGAGGGGTGGCGCGCGAGCCGGCCCAGCGTGGCGAGGATCTCGTCCCAGCCGCGCCGGGCGGCCACGTTCGCGCCCAGCAGCCGCTTGGGGCCCATGTCGTGGCGGGCCGGGTTGAATTCGACCGGGCCCTCGCGCCAGTACAAGGGCTGCAGCGCGGCGTCCAGTTCCGGCGCCGATGCATCGCCGAAGCGCACGCCCAGGCCGGTCAGCACGCGCGCCAGTTCCTGCACGTCGTTTTGCGTGTAGCCGCCGGCAGCGCCCAGCGTGTGCAGCTCCATGAGCTCGCGCGCGTAGTTCTCGTTGCGCCGCTTGCCGGCGTTCTGCACGTTGTCCAGGTAGCGCAGCATGGCCGCGTGCGTGGCGCTGGCCACCAGCAGGTCGGCGAAACGCCCCAGCGCCAGCGGACGCAGCCGCTCTTCGTAGTCGCCGACCATGGCGCGCAGGTTGGCCTTGCCCTGGTGCACGTTGAAGTGGTTGAACCAGAACCAGGTCATCTGCTCCTGCAGCTGCTGCGGCGAATGCACGGCCCGCAGCAGCGTGCGCGTTGCGGCGTCCTGGGCCAGCGCGTTGAGATCGCGCTGGTAGGCCTGCACCGCGGCCCGCCTGGCCTGCAGGTCGGGCACGGCCTGCGCGTCGCGGCTGCGCTGCGCCAGCTCGGTCACCCAGCCGTCCATGGACTGGCGCAGCAGCGGCAGGGCGTCGATGCGCGCCTGCACCGGGGCCGGCAGGGCAGCGGTGGCGGTGGGGTGCAACTGGCCGGCCAGATAGTCACGGCGGCCCTGGCGCTGCAACGCGGCCCAGGCTGCGCTGTCGGCACCCCAGCTGATGCGGTTCAACCAGGCCAGGTCTTCATCGGCGGCGGGGGCTGCGACCACCGTGGCGCACCCCGGCAGCAGACTGCCGCCCAGGCAGCCCCAGGCTGTGGCGGCGAGCAGCCGGCGGCGCGCTGGCGAGGCGACGGTGTGCGCCAGTGCGGCGTCAAGCAAGAGTGTTTCCTGCGGATTTCATGTGCCCTGAGACCCGGGTGGCTGGCGGCGGTTCGCTGGCAGGCCCCACCTTTACCTGCGTTTACCGGTCAGCCGTGCGGGCTGTCCATCACGAAGCGCGTCACGCGCGGTGGCTCCTCGCCCACGTGGAAAGCCAGCTTGCGCTCGCGCAGCGCGATGTCCGAGCCCGTCACACGGTCGAAGCGGCGCAGGTGCTCGGTCCAGGATTCGTCGGTGATCTGCTCGGTGTAATGCGCCGGGTCGGCGATGTCGCGCAGCAGGTGCCAGGACAGCGCGCCCTGCGCCAGGCGGCTGCGCCGGCTGTCCTGCATGGTGCGCTCGAAGTCCTCGGCCCGGGCCGGGTCGATCCGGTAGTCGATCGTCACCAGCACCTGGCCGGCCAGAGGCGGCTTCTCGGCCACCGGCACCTTGAGCGCGTGCGAGGGCGAGAGGTCTTCCTCGATCTGCAGGTCCACCACGAAGCGCTGCGCCAGCCACATCGCGCTGGCGCCCGTCAGCCCCGCGACGACGAGGCTGGTCTGCACCGCCGTCATCGAGGCCACCTGGCCCCACAGGCCGGCGCCGAAGGCGCTGGCGCCCATGATGGCCATCTGGTACATGGCCATGCCGCGCGCGCGCACCCAGTCCGGCAGCGCCAGCTGGGCCGATACGCTCAGCGAATTGGCGGTTGCGATCCAGGCCATGCCGGCGATGAACATGCCCGGCACGGCGACGGCCACGTTGGGCGCCACGGCCACCGCCAGGGTCGCGCTGGACTGCAGCAAGGTGCCGTACAGCACCAGCCGGTCGCGCGGGAAGGCCTGGCGCAGCCGCGGCATCAGGAAGGCCGTGGCGATGGCGCCCATGCCCATGGAGGCCAGCAGCACCGTGAAGGTGGCGGCGTCGCCACCCTTGAGGCCGCGCGCCACCAGCGGCAGCAACGCGATCAGCGCCGTGGAGTGGAAGAAGAACAGCGCGATGCGCAGCAGCACGGCCTTGAGCCGGGGCGACTGGCCGACGAACTGCAGGCCCACGCGCATCGCGCTCCACAGCCGCTCGCGGCCCAGCGGGTCGGGCTTGTGCTCGCGCTTCCAGCGCATCAGCACGAAGCCGGAGGCGACCGACAGCACGGCGTTCAGCACGAACACGTAGTGGCTGCCCAGGCTGGCGATCAGTGCGCCGGCCAGCAGCGGGCCGATGATGCGCGAGGCGTTCATCGTCACGCCGTTGAGCACCAGCGCGGCCGGCAGCTGCGCGCGCGGGATCAGCTCGGGCACCACGGCCGCGTACACCGGCCAGCGCATGGCCAGGCCGATGCCGTTGGCGAAGGTCAGCGCCAGCAGTAGCGGGGGGCTCATGGTGTCGGTCAGCACGGCGATGCACAGCAGGATCGCCACGGCGGCCACCCAGAACTGCGTGCCGATGTAAAAGCGCCGCCGGTCCAGCATGTCGGCCAGCGCACCGCTGGGCAGGCCGAACAGGAACACCGGCAGCGTGGCGGCCGTCTGCACCAGCGCCACCCACACCGGCGAGGTGGTCAGCGAGGTCATGAGCCAGGCCGCCGCCACGTCGTTCATCCACATGCAGACGTTGGACGCCAGCCAGACCAGCCACAGCATGCGGAACACCGGCCAGCGCAGCGGGGCCAGGGCGGAGAGGTCGGCGTCGGGCGTCGAGGCCTCGTCCGGCGTCAGGATCGAGGGGCGCTCTTCGGGGGGCATGGGCCGGTTACTTGACCGGCAGGGCGGTCGCGCGGTCGACCGGCACGGCGGTGATGGCGTTCATCGGCGAGCCGTCGATGAGCCGTTCGGAATACGTGAGGTAGATCAGCGCATGGCGCTTGGCATCGACCATGCGCACGATGCGCAGGCGCTTGAACAGCACCGACATGCGTTCGCTGAACACCTCTTCCTGCTGCGGCAGCGGCTGCGGCACGCTGATGGGGCCGACCTGGCGGCAGGCGATCGATGCCTCGGCCTTGTCCTCGGCCAGGCCCACGGCGCCGGAGATCCCGCCCGTGCGTGCGCGCGAGATGTAGCAGGTCACGCCCTGCACCTTGGGGTCGTCGAATGCGTCGACCACGATCTTGTGGTTCGGCCCGATCCACTGGAAGGCCGTGTCGACCTCGCCGACCTTCTCGGCGTCGGCACGCGTGCAGGCCAGCAGCAGAACGGAACTCAGGAGCAGCAGCCAGGCACGCATGGTTGGGGTTTCAGCGCGCTTCGGGCAGTTCGATCTTCACCTCGAGCACTTCCAGCGTGTCCTGGCGCTCCAGGTTGACCTTGATGTGCTCGGGATTGATGGCCACGTACTTGGAGATCACGGCCACCAGCTCGCGCTGCAGCGCGGGCAGGTAGTCGGGGCGGATCACGCTGCGGCCGGTGCGCTCGTGCGCCAGGATGATCTGCAGCCGTTCCTTGGCGACGCTGGCCGTGTTCTTCTTCTCGCCGAGCAGAAAGGACAGGAAGGACATGCCGCTTACCTCCCGAACAGGCGCTTGAAAAAGCTTGGCTTCTCGGCGTCGACGAAGCGCATCGGGCGGTCTTCGCCCAGGAAGCGGGCGACCACGTCCTTGTAGGCCTCGGCCACGTCGGTGTCCTTGCCGTGGATTGCCGGCACGCCCTGGTTGGAGGCCTGCAGCACGGCTTCGGACTCGGGAATCACGCCCAGCAGCGGGATGCGCAGGATGTCCTGGATGTCGGTCAGCGACAGCATGTGGCCGTCGGCCACGCGGCCCGGGTTGTAGCGCGTGATCAGCAGGTGCTCCTTGACCGGCTCCAGGCCTTCGATGGCGCGCTTGGTCTTGGAGCCCAGCATGCCCAGGATGCGGTCGGAGTCGCGCACCGAGGAGACCTCGGGGTTGGTCACCACCAGCGCGTAGTCGGCAAAGTGCATGGCCATCAGCGCGCCGACCTCGATGCCGGCCGGCGAGTCGCAGACGATGTAGTCGAAGCCCATCTCGGACAGGTCCTTGAGCACCCTTTCGACGCCGTCCTGCGTCAGCGCGTCCTTGTCGCGCGTCTGCGAGGCGGCCAACACGAACAGGTTCTCGCATTGCTTGTCCTTGATGAGCGCCTGGTGCAGGTTGGCCTCGTTGTGGATCACGTTGATCAGGTCGTAGACCACGCGCCGCTCGCAGCCCATGATCAGGTCCAGGTTGCGCAGGCCCACATCGAAATCGATCACGGCGGTCTTGAAACCCTTGAGCGCCAGGCCGGAGGCGAAACTGGCGCTGGTGGTGGTCTTGCCCACACCTCCCTTGCCGGAGGTGACCACGATGATCTTGCTCATGGAGTAGAGGTCCTTTTCATTGAGGATTTTGTTCAAAGGTGTTCGAGCACCAGGCTCTCGCCCAGCAGGCGCACCTGGGCGGTCTTGCCCTGCACGTCGTTGGGCAGGGCCACTTCGCTGGTGCGGTAGATGCCGGCGATGGAGACCAATTGGGCCTCCATGCAGGTGCTGAAGATGCGTGCGTTGGCGTTGCCGCGCGCACCGGCGATGGCACGGCCGCGCAGCGGCGCGTAGACGTGGATGTTGCCGTCGGCAATGATCTCGGCGCCGAAGTTCACGACCGACAGGACGATCAGGTCGGCGTTGCGGGCATAGACCTGTTGGCCCGAGCGCAGCGGCCGGTCGACCACCATCGTGCCGGCAGCAGGATGCAGCGCAGCGGCCGGAGCGACGGGTGCCGGGGCCGGCGGCTCGCTGGCCGCGATGGCCACGGCGGACGAGGAGATGTCGGGCAGGTCCATGAGGCCGGCCGCAGCGGCGGCCTCGCGGTGCGCGGCGCTGCCGCCATGGATGCCGATGGGGCGCAGCCGGTAGTGCTTGAGCAGCGTCAGCAGCACGCTGAAGCTGAGCGGCGTCGAGTCCTGCTCGATCGCCGACAGCACGACCACGGCCGGGTCGTTGTCGAAGAAGCCCGGCGTGTCGCCGAAGCGGGCCTGCAGTTCCTGGGACAGCGACGCGAGGTTGGATGTCTTGAGCACCACCGAGATCAACGGCAGGCTGGCGTTCTTCAAGTCGAAGCTGGCACGTGCGTGCCCTGCGGGTGCAGCGGACATGGGGGGCGGTTTCGACAAAGGGCGGATTTTAGCGCGCACCCTGGCGCCAAAAATCCGCATCTGCCGTGATCGGCGGCTCAGGCGGGCAGGGTCTGCGCCTCGTCCACGCACCGCGCCAGGTGCGCCAGCGCCTCTTCGACCTGGTCCACCAGCACCAGGCACAGGTCGCCCGGCTGCAGCTGGGCCAGCGCATGGTCGATGGCCTTGAACTCGCCGTGGATCTCCTCGACCTGTCCCGTGCGGCGTGCGCTCTTGAGGCCCTGGCGCAGCAGGCCCAGCACTTCACCGTCGGCGCGGCCGCGCTGGCAGGCGTCCTGGTACAGGATGACCTGGTCGAACGCGTCGCCCAGGATGGCGGTCTGCTCGCGGATGTCCTCGTCGCGCCGGTCGCCCGCGCCACTGATGACCACGCTGCGCCGGCGCGCCGGCATGGCGTCCACGGCCGAGACCAGGGCGCGCATGGCGTCCGGGTTGTGGCCGTAGTCGGCGATCACGGTGGCGCCGCGGTAGTCCATGACGTTGAAGCGGCCCGGCGCGTTGTCGGCGTCGTTGGCGAAGCTGGCCAGGCCGCGGCGCACGGCGTCCCAGGACAGGCCTGCCGCCCAGGCCGCGGCCACGGCAGCCATGGCGTTCTCGACCTGGAAGCCGATGCTGCCCCCGCGCGTGATCGGGATGTCGCGCAGCGCGATCTTCTCGCGCCACGAGCCCACGGCCGCCACGATGGCGTCGCCGTCCACATGCACGGTGCGCCGGCCCTGGGCGCGGTGCGTGGCCATCACGGGGTGGTGCCGGTCGGCCGCGAAGAAGATCACCTGGCCCGGGCAGGTGGCCGCCATGGCCGCCACGTTGGGGTCGGCCGCGTTCAGCACGGCGTAGCCCGTGGTCGCCACGTTCTGCACGATCACGCGCTTGAGCACGGCCAGGTCTTCCACCGTGGTGATGTAGTTCAGGCCCAGGTGGTCGCCCGCGCCGATGTTGGTCACCACGGCCACCTGGCACTGGTCGTAGCCCAGGCCCTCGCGCAGCATGCCGCCGCGTGCGGTCTCGAACACGGCAGCGTCCACGTCGGGGTGCATCAGCACGTTGCGCGCGCTCTTGGGGCCGCTGCAGTCGCCACTGTCGATCTGCCGGCCCTCGACGTAGACGCCGTCGGTGTTGGTCATGCCCACGCGCAGGCCGGCGCCCGTCATCAGGTGCGCGATCAGGCGCGTGGTGGTGGTCTTGCCGTTGGTGCCGGTCACCGCCACGACCGGGATGCGGCCGTCCTCGCCCGGGCCGTAGAGCGTGTCGACGATGGCCTGGCCCACGTTGCGCGGCTTGCCGAAGGACGGCAGCAGGTGCATGCGCAGGCCGGGCGCGGCGTTGACCTCGACGATGCCGCCCTGCTGTTGCTCCAGCGGCTTGAGCACGGTCTCGCAGACCAGGTCCACGCCACAGATGTGCAGGCCCACCATCTGCGCGGCGGCGATCGCATGCGCGGCGATGGCGGGGTGCACGTCGTCGGTCACGTCGGTGGCCGTGCCGCCGGTGGACAGGTTGGCGTTGTTGCGCAGGATGGCGCGCTGGCCGTTGGCGGGCACCGAGTCGGGCTCCAGGCCCTGCACCTTCAGGCGCGCGACGGCGATGTCGTCGAAGCGGATCTTGGTCAGCGCCGTGCCGTGGCCGTCGCCGCGGCGCGGGTCGGCGTTGACCATGTCGACCAGCTCGCGCACCGTGTGCACGCCGTCTCCCGTCACCTGCGGCGGGTCGCGGCGCGACGCGGCGATCAGGCGGTCACCGACCACCAGCAGGCGGAAGTCGCAGCCTGGCAGGTACTTCTCGACCAGCACGTCGCCGTATTCCTGGGCGGCGGCAAAAGCGCCGTCCAGATGCTCTCGGCTGACGATGTTGACCGTGACGCCCTTGCCCTGGTTGCCGTCCTGCGGCTTGATCACCACCGGCAGGCCGATGCGCTGGGCCGCGGCCCAGGCCTCTTCGGCGCTGGCGACGGGCTGGCCCAGCGGCACGGGCACGCCGGCCGCGTGCAGCAGGCGCTTGGTCAGGTCCTTGTCCTGCGCGATGGATTCCGAGACGGCGCTGGTCGCGTCCAGCTCGGCGGCCTGGATGCGGCGCTGGCGCGAGCCCCAGCCGAACTGCACCATGGAGCCGCGTGTGAGCCGGCGATAGGGGATGCCGCGCGCCACCGCGGCCTCGACGATGCAACCCGTGCTGGGCCCCAGGCGCTCGTCCTCGTCCAGCTCGCGCAGCTCGGCGATGGCGGCGTCGACATCGAAGGGCTGCCCCTGCAGCGTGGCCTGGATCAGCGCCTCGGCCAGCACCAGCGCGCGGCGGCCAACGGCCTCCTCGCTGTAGCCGACGACGACCTGGTACACGCCGGGCTCCAGCGTGGCGGCCGTGCGGCTGAACGTGACAGGGCAGCCGGCCTGGGCCTGCAGCGCCAGTGCGGCGGTTTCCAGCACATGGGCCAGCGCAACCGGGCCGGTGTTCGGGCCGGAACGCAGCGTGCCGATGGCCGGGAAGCGCACGCGTACGGCGATCTCGAAGCCCGGCAGGTCGACGATGGAGCGCTCGGGCGGCGCGCAGGTGACGATGGCCTCCAGCGCCGTGTGCCGGCTCCACAGATTGGGGCCGCGCAAGGCGCGCACGCGTGAGATGTGCATGGTGTTGTCCTGAGCTTGCACGAAGGGGGCGGAGGAGGGCATCAGCGGGCCGCCAGCGATTTGGCGCTGCGGTTGGTCGATTCGGGGTCGAGTTCGAAGGTCTTGAGGCCGGCGGCGATCAGGTCCGGCGAGATCTGCAGCGCCCAGGCTGCCGCCACGGCGGCCAGCACGCTGCACACCAGCTTGTCGTCGCGCATGTGCTTGCCGCGCCGCGCCGTGAGGTAGGGCAGGCCGGCCACGGGCGTGACCTGGTTGCCCTGGGCCAGCACGAGCTGGCCTTGCTGCAGCACGACTACCCGGCCGCCGGCTGCGCGGTGCGCCTCGATGGCGGGCAGCGCGGCGTCCTTGCCGTACAGGATCACCTGGCCGTCGCACAGCGAGGCCAGCGCCGAGACGCGCGCGTCGGCCGCGTTCAGCACGGCCACGCCCTCGGGCAGGACCACGTCGACCTGGGTGCGCAGCACACGGCTGAGCTGGTCGCTGTCCTGGATGTCGAAGTCGGCCAGTTGCGACGCGCCGCCCAGGTCCGTCACGATGCCGACCTGGCAACGGTCGTACGCCAGGCCGTCGCGCAGGATGGAGCCGGGGCTGTTCTCCAGCACGGCGGCCTGGATGGAGCGGTTGATCAGCAGCCGGTGGCCGGCCTCCCAGGAGGCGCAATCGGCCGGGTCCACGCGCCGGCTGTCCAGGAACAGGCCGTCGGTGCAGGCCACGCCCACGCGCAGGCCGCCCAGGTGCATGAGCCAGGCCACGAGCCGCGCGATGGTGTTGGTGCCCAGCGTGCCGGCCACGCCGACGAGGGGGATGCGGCCGTTCTCGCCCTCGGCGAACAAATGGTCGACGATGGCCTGGCCCACCGGGCGCGGTGCGCCCTCGGCCGGCTTCAGGTGCATCAGCAGGCCGGGGCCGGCATTCACCTCGACGATGGCGCCGCGCTGCGCCTGCAGCGGGCGCGAGATGTCCTCGGCCACCAGGTCGATGCCGGCGATGTCCAGGCCCACCACGCGCGCGGCCAGCGAGGCGGCGTGCGCAACCTCGGGGTGCACGTCGTCGGTGCAGTCCAGCGCCACATTGCCCGAGCGCTGCACGATGACGCGCCGGCCAGCCGCCGGCACCGAGGCGCCGTCCAGGCCCTGGCGCTCCAGCAGCAGGCGCATCACGGCGTCGCTGTCCAGGCGGATGGTCTCCAGGGGGAACTCCTCGGCGTCGCCGCGTCGCGGGTCGCTGTTGAGCTGGCGCTCGATGAGCTCGGCCACCGTCGCCCGGCCGTCGCCCGTGATCGCCAGGTGTGAGCCGCGCGCCGCCGCCACGACCTTGCCGCCCACGACCAGCAGGCGGTGCTCGTCGCCGCGGATGTAGCGCTCGACCATGACCTCGCTGCCCTCGGCATCGGCCACGCCGAAGGCCTTTTCGATGTCGGACTGCTCGGTCAGGTCCAGGCTCACGCCGCGGCCATGGTTGGCATCCGAGGGCTTGACCACGACCGGCAGGCCGATGTCCTGCGCGGCCTCCCAGGCGGCGGCGGGGCTGTCCACGATCTGGCCTTCGGGCACGGGCACGCCGCACGAGGCCAGCAGGCTCTTGGTCAGGTCCTTGTCCTGGGCGATGCCTTCGGCGATGGCGCTGGTGCGGTCGGTCTCGGCCGTCCAGATGCGGCGCTGGCGCGCGCCGTAGCCCAGCTGCACCAGGTTGCCGTCGTTCAGCCGGATGTGAGGAATGCCGCGGTCGGCCGCCGCGGCCACGATGCAGGCCGTGCTCGGGCCGAGGTAGCAGTCGTCGACCTTGGCGCGCACCTGGGCCACAGCCACCGGCACGGCGAATTCCTGCCCGTTGATGGCCGCCATCAGCAACCGGTGGCCGCAGGCCAGGGCCGTGCGCGCGACCTGCTCGTCACGCGCGCGGAACACCATGCGGTAGACGCCGCGCTGCGAGGTGCTGCGGGTCTGCCCGAAGCCGGTCGGCATGCCGGCCAGGTTCAGCAGCTCGATGACCACGTGCTCCAGCACATGGCCGGCCCAGGTGCCTTCGACCAGGCGCTGCAGGAAGCCGCCGCGCTCGCCCACGCCGCAGTGGTGCTCGACCAGGGCCGGCAGCATGGCCACCAGGCGCTCGGTGAAGCCGGGCAGCAGGTGCGAGGGAAAGTCCTCCAGCTCGCCCAGGTCGAGCCAGACTTCGAGCGCAGGCCGGTAGGTCCAGATGTTGGGGCCGCGCAGGTAGTTGATGCGCAGCATCTGGATGTCGGCCTTGGCGGCCAGGGTGCTTGTCGTCATGGTTGCGGGGTGTCGCGTTATGGGAGGCCGCCAGCCTGGCGTCTGACCCGTTGTAGCCCCCGGCCGTCGCCAGTGGCTTCGGCGAGAATGCCCCGCCCTCTACGTTCGTTATGCATCATCCACATCAGGTCGAGGTCTCCAGCGACAGTTCTTCGATGCTCCAGTCTGCGCTGCATGCGCAACTGGCAGGCGCTGAAAACGTAACAGCCACTCTGTCGGTTGACCTGGATGCGGAGCTGCGTTTTGCCGCCGGCCTGCTGGCGCTGACCGACCGTCGGCTGGTCAGCATCGAGCCTGCGGGCGCCGGCCACCCCCCGGCGGTGCGCAGCTGGCCGCTCACGCCTGCGCTGGGCCTGCGCCATGCCGACCATGCCGGCGTGGGCACGCTGGAGCTGCACGACGGCCAGGCGCGCCTGGCACGCTGGCGCTTCACGCTCGCGGTCGATCCGCAGGCCCTGCGCCTGCTGCGCCATTTCGAACGCCGCGATCTGCCTGCGGACGATTTGGACGAGGACATTACCGTCTGCCCGACCTGCAAGGCACCGTTGCCTGCCGACAGCGACGTCTGCAATGTCTGCTTCCGCGAGTTGCATACACCGCCATCGACCTGGGTCCTGCTGCGGCTGTGGCGCTTCGCCCATCCGTATCGCATGCAGTTGCTGCTGGGCTTCATCCTGACGCTGGCCTCCACCGCGGCCACACTGGTGCCGCCCTATCTGACCATCCCGCTGATGGACGATGTGCTGATTCCGTTCCAGAACGGCCAGAAGATCGAAACCTCTGTTGTGCTTGGTTACCTGGGCGGGCTGCTGGCGGCCGCGCTGTTCGGCTGGGCATTGAACTGGTGGCGCACATATTTGCTGGCCCTGGTGTCCGAGCGCATCGGCGCCGACCTGCGCACGGCCACGTTCGACCATCTGTTGGGCCTGTCGCTGGACTACTTCGGCAGCAAGCGCACGGGCGACCTGCTGTCGCGCATCGGCTCGGAGACCGACCGCATCTGTGTGTTCCTCTCGCTGCATGCGCTCGATTTCGCGACCGACGTGTTGATGATCACCATGACCGCGGCCGTGCTGTTCTCCATCCACCCCGGCCTGGCCCTGGTGACGCTCGTGC
This sequence comes from Pseudorhodoferax sp. Leaf267, assembly GCF_001422405.1. GTDB lineage: Bacteria > Pseudomonadota > Gammaproteobacteria > Burkholderiales > Burkholderiaceae_C > Pseudorhodoferax. The sequence goes on along the minus strand of NZ_LMMV01000010.1, from coordinate 2,763 downwards.
CGCTGCCGTTCATCGCCTGGATGATCCATGTCGTGCGTGACAGGCTGCGCACCGGCTTCGAGAAGATCGACCGCGTCTGGTCCGAGGTCACCAGCGTGCTGGCCGACACCATTCCCGGCATCCGCGTCGTGAAGGCCTTCGCGCAGGAGCGGCGCGAGGCCCAGCGCTTCCGCGAAGCCAACCAGCACAACCTGGAGGTCAACGACCGGCTGAACAAGGTCTGGTCGCTGTTCACGCCCACCGTGTCGCTGCTGACCGAGATCGGCCTGCTGGTGGTCTGGGCCTTCGGCATCTGGCTGGTGTCGCACCAGGCTGTCACGGTCGGCGTGCTGACGGCCTTCCTGGCCTACATCGGCCGCTTCTATTCGCGGCTCGATTCCATGAGCCGCATCGTCTCGGTCACGCAAAAGGCGGCGGCAGGCGCCAAGCGCATCTTCGACATCCTGGACCACGTCTCCAGCGTGCCCGAGCCGGTCGACCCGCTGCCGGCGCCGGCGCACGGCGGCCTGCAGGGCCGGCTGCAGATGGACGGCGTGGGCTTTCGCTATGGCAACCGGGCCATCATCCGCAACCTGTCGCTGACCATCCAGCCCGGCGAGATGATCGGCCTGGTCGGCCACAGCGGATCGGGCAAGAGCACGCTGGTCAACCTGATCTGCCGCTTCTATGACGTGACCGATGGCTCGATCCGGCTGGACGGCGCCGACGTGCGCCGCTACCGCGTAGCCGACTACCGGCGCCACATCGGCCTGGTGCTGCAGGAGCCCTTTCTGTTCTTCGGCACCATCGCCGAGAACATCGCCTATGGGCTGCCCAACGCCTCGCGCGCCCAGATCGTGGCGGCCGCGCGCGCCGCCCATGCGCACGAGTTCATCCTGCGCCTGCCGCAGGGCTACGACGCGCTGGTCGGCGAGCGCGGCCAGGGCCTGTCGGGCGGCGAACGCCAGCGCATCTCGATCGCGCGCGCGCTGCTGATCGACCCCAAGATCCTGATCCTGGACGAGGCCACCTCGGCCGTGGACACCGAGACCGAGAAGGAGATCCAGAAAGCGCTGGACAACCTGGTGCAGGGCCGCACCACGATCGCCATCGCGCACCGGCTGTCCACGCTGCGCAAGGCCGACCGGCTGGTGGTGATGGACCGCGGCCAGGTCGTCGAGGTCGGCCCGCACGACGAACTGATGGCGCGCCAGGGCGCCTACTGGCGTCTGTACGAAGCCCAGGTGCGCCGCGTCGACGCCAATGCCGACAAGGAAGCGGAGGAGCGCCGGCCGCCGCCCACCCACTCGGCCCACCCCGCGGGAGACGCATGATGGACTTCCGCCTCGAACGCAATGCCATGGGCCAGCTGGTCTTCCATACAGCCGGTGGCGCCGCCCATGTCGGCGTGGTCCCCGTGCGCGCCTTTCCGCTGGCCGCGCCTGACGAAGGCCTGTCCCTGGTCAGCACCGACGGCCATGAGTTGGCCTGGATCGATCGGCTCGATGGATTGCCAGGGCCGCTGCGCAGCCTGATCGCCGAAGAACTGGCCGCGCGCGAATTCCAGCCCGAAGTGCTGCGCCTGGTCAGCGTGTCCACGTTCTCCACGCCCAGCGTCTGGACCGTGGAGACCGACCGCGGCCAGACGGAGTTCGTGCTCAAGAGCGAGGAAGACATCCGACGCCTTGGAACGACCGGGCTGTTGATCGCCAGCGGCCAGGGCGTGCATTACATCGTGCGCGACCGGCAGGCGCTGGACCGGGCCTCGCGCCGGCTGCTCGACCGGTTCCTGTAGGCACCGGGGCCATGTGCGGCCCGCGAGCGTGAAAAATTTTGGCCTGGGCAGACAAATAGGCCTAAATTGCGCTGCAGTTCTGCCGTTAAGAAATGCGAGGCCTGGAAAACCTGTTCCGGCCACCGCCCCCAGCCCTGGTAATCGCCATGCAACTGCCCTCTGTTGATCGCACTGTGAACGGACCGTCCTTCGGCGCCGATTCGCAGCCGGCCGCCGGCGGCGCAGCTGCCAGCACCGGCACGGTGCCCCGTGCCACCCGCGAAGAAACCCGCGTGCTGCAGGAGCAGGCCGCAGCCGTCACGGCGCCCGAGCCGTCGATCCGCGTGGAGCTGTCGGCGCAGGCCGATGCGCTGATCCGCAGCGGGCGCGTCGAGGCCGAAGCGCAGGCCGGCGCCGCCGCCGGCGCGGTCTTCGTGGCCGCCAGCGCTGCCGGCCCGCGGCCCGGTGCCGTGGGCGAACCGTCCACGGCCGGCGGCGTGCAGGGCCTGCGCGCCATGGAGGAAGAAACCGCCAAGGCCAGCGCCGCCCAAAAGCCCGAGTCGCCCGAAGCCATGGCCAAGTACCTGTCCACGGGCCAGAAACCCGGGCCGGACGAGCCCACGGGCACCAAGGAGGCCACGTCCAAGGATTGGACCGAGAAGCCCAAGGTCGAGGAAGAAAAGCCGCCCGAGCCGCCCAAGGAGCCCATTTCCAAGAAGCTGCTGGAGTTCCTGCAGTCCCTGTGGCGGGCCGGCGGCAACGCCATCGACGTGGCGCAGAACGGCAACCTGGTGCTGAACCCGCCCAAGGAATCCGACGGGCCCGTCACCTACGCCGACCCGTCGGCCAAGAAGACCACCGGCATCTGAGAGCCGGGCCGCGGCGCGCCCGGGGCTAGGCGGTTTCAAACTTGAAGTGCAACGCCGGCAATGAGATCCGCAGTGAGTTGTGAGAACACTTCATGCGGGGAGTGGAAGTTGAGGATTTTGCGCGGACGGTGGTTGAGCATG
>NZ_LMMV01000009.1 GCF_001422405.1 Pseudorhodoferax sp. Leaf267 | reverse complement strand
GGCGCTGTGGGCCAGCTACGCGGTGGAGACACCCACGCGGCGCCTGTACTTCAGCGGCGACACCGGCTTCGGCCCGCATTTCGAAAGCATGGCCACGCGCTTCGACGGCTTCGACCTGGTGGCGCTCGATGCAGGCCAGTACAACGCGCAGTGGGCCGACATCCACATGAACCCGGAAGAGGCTTCGCGCGCTGCCGAAATCCTGCGTGCACGCAGCCTGCTCACGGCGCATGCTGGCCGCTTCAGCCTGGCGCGCCATGCCTGGGACGAGCCATTCGAGCGCGCCGTTGTGGCAAGCAGGGGCAAGCCTTACCGACTGCTCACACCGCGCATCGGCGAGGTGGTGCGGATCGGTGATGCGCAGCAGCAGTTCGGTCGCTGGTGGGTGGGCATCGAACTGGGTCCGCATGCGCCAGCGAAACCGTAGGACATGCGGGCCACCGTCACGCGGGCTGGCGGCGCAGGCGCAGCGCCTCCGCCACGAGCGAGAACGCGGGTGAGGGTTGTCGCCGGCTCGGGTAGTACAGGTGGTAGCCGGCGAACTTGGGGCACCAGTCCTGTAGCACCGCACCAGCCGGCCCGAGGCGATGTGCTGCATCCACTCGTCTTCCGGCAGCAGCGAGATGCCCAGTCCGGCCAGTGCTGCGTCCACCTGCGGTGGCGCGGTGTTGAAGATCAACGGGCCATCCACCCGCACGTTGACCTTGCGTCCGCGCTTCTCGAAATCCCAGACGTAGAGCCCGCCAGATGTCGGCATGCGCTGGTTGATGCACCGGTGCTTCGTCAGGTCGGCCGGCGTCTTCGGCGCCGGATGGGTGGCGAAGTAACCCGGCGAGGCCACCACAGCCATCTGCAGTGGTGGCCCGATGGGCACGGCGATCATGTCGTTGTCGATCGTGTTGCCCATGCGCACGCCGGCATCGAAGCGGTCGGCCACGATGTCGCTAAAGCTGTAGTTCATGTCGAACTCGAGCTTGATGTCGGGGTACTCGCGCAACAGCGGCATGAGCTTGGGCAGCAGCACCGTGTGCATCACGTTGTCGCCGCAGGTGATGCGCACGGTGCCGGCAGGTTTCTCGCGCAGGTCGGTCAGCGCGTCGAGCTCTGCCTCGATCTCGTCGAAGCGGTGGCCGATGGCGTTCAAGCGTTCGCCGGCCGATGTGGGCGCCACGCTGCGTGTGGTGCGCGTGAGCAGGCGGATCTGTAGCCGTTCTTCCAGCCCGCGGATGGCCTGGCTGAGCGCCGACTGGGTCACGCCCAGCGTGCCGGCAGCCTTGGTGAAGCTGGCCTCGCGCGCCACGGTGACGAAGGCCAGCAAGTCGTTGAGACTGCGTCGCGGCATGCCGCCTTTAAATGCGCATTAGCTGATTAATGTAACTTATGAATGTAGTAAGAATTCATTACCTAGTCAAACTGCGCAATGGCCGGCAAACTTGTCCCTGCGCCACCAAGGACATCAACCATGAACCCGTCTACAAACGACCCCTCCAACGCCAGCGCCGCCAGGACGACCCGACGGCGCCCCTGCGCGACAACTTCTACACGAGCGACAGGGTCACTGTGCAGCAGGTTCTCTTCAAGAATTAGTACCAGATGACCGTCGCTGGCAACCTCTTCTTGCCCGAAGCGCTGGACCGCTAGAGGCGCAGCCCGGCCATCGTGGTGGGCCACCCCATGGGTGCGGTCAATGAGCAGAGCGCGAACCTGTACGCCACGAAGATGGCGGAGCAAGGCTACGTCACGTTGTCGCTGGATCTGCCCTTTTGGGGCAGCAGCGAAGGCCAGCCGCGCAACGCTGTGTCACCCGACATTTACGCCGAGAGCCTCAGTGCCGCGGTCGAATTTTTGGGCAGCCAAGCGTTCGTGGACCGTGCGCGGATCGACGCGATCGGCGTGTGCGGGAGCGGCAGCTTTGTGATCAGCGCAGCCAAGATCGACCCTCGCCTGAAAGCCATCGCCACCGTGAGCATGTACGACATGGGGGCGGCCAGCCGCCATGCAGTGCAGCAGTCGCAGACGCTCGAAGAGCGCCGCAAGATCATTGCCGAGGCTGCCGAGCAACGCCAGATGGAGTTCAACGGCGGCACCATCCGGTACACGGGCGGCACGGTGCTCGAACTGGCGGAGGACACGCATCCGATCCAGCGTGAGTTCTATGACTTCTACCGCACGTCGCGCGGGCAGTCCACGCCGCCAGGCGCGTCGGTGCAAACCACCACGAAGCCTACGCTGAGCAGCGATGTCAAGTTCATGAACTTCTATCCGTTCAGCGACATCGAGACGATCTCGCCGCGGCCCCTGCTGTTCATTACCGGCGACAGCGCGCACTTCAGGGAGGTCGGCGAGGACGCCTACCAGCGTGCGGCCGAGCCGAAGAAGCTGCACATCGTTCCCGGTGCCGGACATGTCGATCTGTACGACCGGGTGGCCCTGATCCCCTGGGACGCGCTGAACGCGTTCTTCGGCAAGCACCGGGCCGCGGCGAGCGCCTGACGGCAGCCTCAGCCATGGCCGTCGCGGCGGCGCCGTCGGCCCGAGGGCATGGCGCAGCCAGCGCACTGGGGCGGTGTGTTCGCAATGACGCTGAGCGCGCGGAGTTCATGCCTGTGCGCCTGCTGACACCGCTGGCAGCCGACCTTGGCGTCAGCGAAGATATGGCAGGGCTGGGGGGCTATCTCGGGCGCGTTCGTGAACAGCCCCCTGTGCGATTCAGCAGCAACGGCATGGGCGCGCCGATCGTGCCTCCAGTCTGGTTCAGAACGCCGCCCTGGCTGGGCTCTTCGATCTCAAGCAGCGCCCACCCGGCCGGTCGTGACGCGGGCCACTGCATCACAGTGCTCGCGGAGCAGGCGATGGCGCTCTTCGAAGTTCTGCCCAGTGAGCCGGCCGACGAGGGTCGACACGCTCAACGCGCAAACAGGATTGCCATCTGCATCCACGACGGGCATCCCAATTGCACGTATCCCTTCATAGCCTGGCAGGTCCCGCAGCGAATAGCCGCGTTCCTTGGCCTCCAGTACCCGCGCGATCAAAGCCGCAGGATCGCGTTCACCATAGTTCGCCAGCCGCCCGGCATTGGCCAAGATCACACGCCGGACCTCCTCTTCAGGATATGCCGACAACAGAGCCATGCCGCTCGCCCCCACGCCGAGCGGGCGACGATCCCCCAGTGCCACGGTGAAGATCTTGATCGGCGAATCGCCCTCACGCCTGTCAAGGCAGACCGATTCGTCGCCACTGCGCACCAACAGAAACGTGGTGTCCCGGGTCAAAGAGGACAGGCTGCTGAGAAGGGGCTCGCACAGCGCTTTGAGGCCGAATCGATGCCCTGCAACGAGTCCCAACTCGTAAACCGCCTGACCGAGAAAGTACCGCTTGGACTCGGGATCCTGCGTCGCCATCGACTCGGCAACCAACGAGCGCAGCATGCGATGCACTGTGGGCTGCTCGAGTCCAAGGGATTGCACCATGTCGGACAGACGCGCACCCTCACGGTTTCGCGCGGCAAGTTCCCGAAGGATCAACACCACCCGTTGGATGCTCTGGGTTCCAGCCGGGGCCGCAGCGAGCGGCCCTACAGCCTTGCGATCTTGCACTGACATGTATTGGTGCGGTTGTTCAGCCTGCGATGGTAGCGGCTGAGGCACCTTCGAAGGCAGTGCTGCGAAGTTCACGTGCTTCGGCCACGAGAGCCCCCCGTGATCGGCCGCCAGGGCTGTACGCGCGCCAGCTGGCGCGCGCACACCGAGCGCTCGAAGCGGCTCCGTTCACCGCTGCAATGGCTGGCTGGACGGCGCATTCTTTTGTAGGCCAAGCCTGAAGCAATCCGCAGCGGCGTGGGTCAGCCAAAGACCCATATTGTGGGCTATCGTAGAAATTTTTAAGTGATTTTGGCGGTCAGATCGTTGATGGATCATTTGAAAGTATCAATACTTACCTGGCACCAAGACATTTTTCGGAAAGTCCACTATATGGATTTATATCTGAGATTTGATGATTGGTGGGTTGAAGGCAGTGCATTTGCGCCAAGCGGAGAAAGGGAGACATGACATCAACGAATCTGAACATCAACGGCCGTACCTTGCAGGTCAGCGCTTCGTCGGACACGCCACTGCTTTGGGTTCTGCGTGACGAACTCGGGATGGTCGGCACCAAGTTCGGCTGTGGGGCTGGCCTGTGCGGCTCCTGCACCATTCACCTGAATGGAGAGCCAACGCGCTCCTGCATCACGCCCGTCTCCGCCGCCACTGGGATGCTGGTGTCCACGATCGAGCACGTCGAAACGGACCCGTTGGGGGCCGCAGTGCAAGCTGCATGGCTTGCGCTTCGTGTGCCGCAGTGCGGCTACTGCCAAGGTGGGCAGATCATGGCCGCCGTGGCACTCCTCAAGCGGGTGCCGAACCCGAGCGATGGCGAGATCGACGAAGCCATGAACGGCAATCTGTGCCGGTGTGGCACCTACACCCGAATACGTGCTGCCATCAAACAGGTCGCTGCACAAAAGGGGAGCAAGGCATGACGCACGTTTCGACTGCCACAGACGCTGTTCTGAATAACGCGCGGCGTCGGCTGCTCAAAGGTCTCGCGTCCGGGCTGGCCTTGGCCGTCGCACATACCGGCGAGGTTTACGCGCAAGCCGCAACCCCGACACCGCCGAAGTACGGCGGTGACCGCATGCCCGGCGGCCTGGTTGACAACCCGCTGGTGTTCGTGAGCATCGCCACGGATGGCACAGTCACGGTGGTTTGCCATCGCCAGGAGATGGGTCAGGGCGTGCGCACGAGCATCCCGATGGTCGTGGCCGAAGAGCTGGAAGCCGACCTCACCAGGGTTCGGGTGATCCAGGCGCCTGGCGATGAGAAGAAATACGGCAACCAAAATACCGACGGCTCTCGCAGCATGCGGCATTCGACGGAACCATTGCGACGTGTGGGCGCGGCGGCCCGAACGATGCTGCAGGCCGCTGCCGCTGCCCGTTGGGGAGTGCCGGCGACAGAAGTGCGAGCCCTGAACCATGAGCTCGTCCATCAGGCTTCGGGCAGAAAACTTGGGTTCGGCGAGGTCGCTGCTGCAGCGGCGAGTCTGCCGATTCCGGACCGGAGCACGCTCACGCTCAAAGCCCCGGCGCAGTTCCGCTACATCGGAAAAGCAGACATTCCCCTCATCGACGGCCCCGACATCGTCCGAGGCCGGGCAGCGTATGGCATCGATACCCGCTTGCCAGGGATGGTGTACGCCGTGGTCGCCCGCCCTCCCGTCGTGGGCGGGCGTTTGAAGTCCTTCAAGGCCGAGAAGACGCTGCAGGTGCCGGGCGTCATCCGCGTGGTGGAGCTCAAGAGCACTCCGCTGCCTGCGGCCCACCATCCACTGGGCGGTGTTGCCGTGGTGGCAAGCAACACCTGGGCGGCGATGAAGGGCCGTGAAGTCCTGGAGCTGGATTGGGACAGTGGCCCCAACGGCACGTACGACTCCGAAGCGTACAGGCTCACGCTGGAAAAGGCAGCGCGCACGCCGTCGAAGGCGGTGCGCGACGATGGCGACACGATGGCGGCACTCGCACGGGCCACGCGGCGTGTCGAGGCGGAATACTACCTGCCCCATCTTGCGCATGCGACGATGGAACCACCTGTCGCAACGGCACGCATTGTCGATGGCCACTGCGAAGTCTGGGCGCCAGTTCAGGCGCCGCAAGGAGCGCGGGACAACGTTGCAGCCCACTTGGGCTTCAAGCCCGAGCAGGTGACGATGAACGTCACCTTGCTGGGCGGAGGCTTCGGCCGCAAGTCGAAGTCCGACTTCGTCTCGGAGGCCGCGCTGGTGTCCAAGGCCATGGGTGGCACACCCGTCAAGCTGCAGTGGACCCGCGACGACGACCTGCGGCACGGCTACTACCACGCAGTGGCCGTCGAGCGCCTGGAGGCGGCACTGGACAGCACAGGCAAACCTGTCGCCTGGCTGCACCGCTCCGCAGCGCCGTCCATTGGCGCGACCTTCTCGCTCGAGAACAGGATGCTGCGCCCGCTGGAGATGGGCATGACCGCCATCAACGTCCCGTATGCGATCCCGAACGTGCGGGTCGAGTCGCCGGAAGTTGCCGCCCATGCGCGCATCGGGTGGTTCCGGGCGGTCTACAACATTCCGCACGCGTTCGCCGTGCAGTGCTTCGTGCATGAGTTGGCCGTCGCAGCGGGGCGCGATCCCAAGGACTACCTGGTCGAACTGCTCGGTCCGGATCGACGCATTGACCCGCGGACCCTGTCCGACCAGATCAACTACGGCGAGTCGCCAGAGCGCTACCCCATCGACACCGGACGCATGCGACGCGTCATCGAACTGGCCGCTGCCGGCGCGCGCTGGGGCAGAAAACTTCCCAAAGGCCGCGGAATGGGCATTGCGATGGCCAACTCGTTCGTGAGCTACAGCGCGGCGGTCGTCGAAGTCGAGATCGACAACAAGGGCCTTCTGCGCATCGTCGATGTCGACATTGCCCTCGACTGCGGTCCGCATGTGAACCCTGAACGCATCACGTCGCAGCTTGAAGGGTCGGTGATCATGGGCTTGGGCCTGGCGATGCACGGACAGATCTCGTTCAAGGACGGAAGCGTCGTGCAGAGCAACTTTCATGACCATCCATTGGCGCGGCATGCCGAAGCGCCGCGCGAAATCCGGGTCCACCTTTCACCTTCGGACCATTCCGTTGCGCCTGGCGGCGTAGGGGAGCCCGGACTGCCACCTGTGGCCCCGGCCCTGTGCAACGCGATCTTCGCAGCCACAGGCAAACGAATTCGCCAACTGCCCATCGGCGACCAATTGGCGCGAGGCTAGCTCCACCCGCGCTCTCGACGGGCGGCATCTGCGCAACCCGACATCCAAGCACCGAGGAGACGAGCGACAACCTTCAAACGAACGACCCTGCGGGCACTGGCTGCGCCCGCACGAGGCGCAGCCATGCCCGTCCGAGTTTCAAACTGCGGCGATGCCGCACCCAACCACTGACTGAGCAACGAGGAGACAAGAGAATGGATCGCAACCTGTACCGCGGCGAAGCAATCAACTCATTGATCGATGCGGCCTACCGCGGCCGAATCAGCCGTCGCACGTTCTTCCGGGGGCTTGCATCCCTGGGGATAGCAACGGCCACCGCCTACGACATGGCCGAGCACGCCACGTTCGCGCATGCCAACCAATCCGCCCAGAACGCCAACCTCAAAGGCGAATACGACTACATCGTCGTCGGCGCTGGCGCGGCCGGTTGCTTGATGGCGCATCGCCTGTCCCAGGGAGGACGTGCAAGCGTGCTGGTGATCGAGGGCGGCGGCACGAACATTGAGCAAGAGAAGATCTCCGGGCCGCTGGGATGGCCGACCAACATCGGTTCGGACACCGACTGGTGCCACAAGACGGTACCGATGGCGCACCTAGGCAACCGCGTCATCCCTGTTCCCGTCGGCAAGGTGATCGGAGGCGGGTCGAGCATCAACGCCATGATGTGGCTGCGCGGCGACAAGGCCGACTTCGACGAATGGGAAGCCAAGGCTGGCCCGAACTGGGGATTCGATGCGATCGCTGGACGCTTCAAGAAACTTGAGCGGTATGCGGGAGGTGAAGGCCAATACCGCGGCGGATCGGGGCCGATCCCGACCCAGACCACAGCGCTCTCGCACCCGGTCACCCGAGCCGTCATCGAGGCGTCGAAGGAGCAGGGTATTCCGGAGAAGTCGAACATCAACGGCAGCGCGAGCATGTTGGGGGCGAGCCAGACGGACCACAACATCGAGAACGGTCGTCGCGTCTCGGCTGCGCACTGCTTCTTGATGCCGGCGCTGTCGCGCAGCAGTCTCACCCTGCTCACCGACACCCCGGTGTGGCGACTCGACATCGCGAACGGAACGTGCCGGGGGGTGTTCGCGACGGTCGGCGGACAGGAGCGCCGCATCGCTGCAGCCAAGGAAGTGGTGCTGTGTGCAGGCGCCATCCACTCGCCCAAGATCCTGATGCTGTCAGGGGTAGGGCCCGCCGAGCATCTGCGCAAGCTCGGCATTCCCGTCATCGTGGATCGGCCGGAAATCGGCGCCAATCTGCAGGACCACGTTCTGACTCGCATCTACTTCCGTTCCAAGACCAAGATGCCGGCCTTCGAAGGCACTGGCGTCTCCGGTACCACGTACCTGAAGACAAGCGCATCGCTGCCCGGACCCGACATTCAGATTCTGGGCCGGCAGAACGTGTTCGGTTCTGCGGACATCAAGTTCGACGAGGGCTACGCGATCATGCCGGGCCTGATGAAGGCAAAGAGCCGTGGAAGCGTGCGCCTAACGGGCACGGACCCGGATTCCCCCCTGCTGGTGGACCCGAACTATCTTGCCGAACAGGCAGACATCGATACGTACGTGGCGGGTATGCAACTCGGTATCGAGATCGGCAATGCCAGGGCCTTCTCCGACATCCGTTCGGAGCAATTCAGCCTGCGCGGTGCCAACAAGGCGGACATCGCTGACTTTGTGCGCAAGACCTTCGTGACCTACTTCCACTATGCCGGCACCTGCGCCATGGGAAAGGAGTCCACGGCACCTGTGGACGAAGCCCTGCGCGTGCGCGGTGTGGACCGCCTGCGCGTCGTCGATGCGTCGGTCATGCCGACGCTGCCATGCAGCAACACCCACGCGCCGGTTCTGGCCATCGCGGACATCGCGGCTGACCTGATCCTGGCCAGCAGCCCGGCCTAGTACCTGTCGAAAAGCCTGAGGCTGAATCGAATGTAAAGTGATCGCTTCTTCCCGTCCTGTGAAGGACGGGAAGAAGCGATCGGCTCAGCGTGCATCCGGCGTCAAACGCGTGATGGCTTCACAGTGCTTCTGCAACAGCCTGCGTCTGTCGTCGAAGTTCTCGCCCGTCAGGCGGCCCACCAGTGTGGAGATGCTCAGCGCACAGATGGGGCGGCCCTGCAGGTCCAACACGGGCATGCCGATCGCACGAATGCCCTCATAGCCAGGCAGGTCGCGCAGGGAATAGCCGCGGTCCTTCGCCTCCAGCACGCGTGCGACGAGGTTGGCGATGTCGTTCTCTCCGTACTTCGCCAGGCGTGAACTGTTCGCCTCGATGGCGCGCCGTACTTCATCTTCGGGATAGGCGGAAAGTAGGGCCATGCCGCTGGCACCCACACCGAGGGGGCGCCTGTCGCCCACAGCCAGTGTCAGGATCTTGACGGGCGAGTCCCCTTCACGCCGGTCCAGGCACACCGAGTCGTCGCCACTTCTCACCGCGAGAAACGCGGTGTCCTTCGTTCGCGTCGACAGACTGCTCAGGATGGGTTCGCAAAGCGACTTCAGTCCGAACCGATGGCCCGCGGCGAGCCCCAGCTCATAGACCGCCTGCCCGAGAAAGTAGCGTTTCGTTGCAGGATCCTGCGTGGCAATCGACTCTGCCACGAGAGAGCGCAACATGCGGTGAACAGTGGGCTGCTCCAGCTTGAGCGACTGGACCAGATCGGAAAGCCGCACGCCCTCGCGGTTGCGCGCGCCGAGTTCGCGCAGGATCCTGACAACCCTCTGGATGCTCTGCGTCCCGGCCGGCATCGCAGCGGACGGATCCGTCGCGTTGCGATCCGGGTTTGGCGTGCGATGACGCGCCCTCGGGGCGCCATCGTTGCTGGGCGTCGGTGGCACCCTTGTAAATCAGTCGAGAGTGATGCTGGCTGCCTTGCTCACCCGCGTCCATTTGGCGAGTTCGGCCTTCAGGAACGCGCCCGCAACCTCTGGAGAATTGCCCACACCGATCGCGCCCATGCTCGCGAAACGGTCCACCATCTCGGGCGCAGGAAGAATCTTGACAATCTCGGCGTTCAGGCGGGTGATGACCGGTGGCGGCGTGCCCGCGGGGGCGACGACCATGAACCAGGTCTCGGCGGTGAACCCCGGCAGGCCCGCTTCGGCAAAGGTGGGCGTGTTGGGCATGTTGGCGAGGCGCTGCTCGCTCGCAACGGCCAGCGGCTTGAGGCGCCCCGACTGCAACTGGGAGTCGATCGTCACACGGCTCAGCAAGCCGAAGTCGGTCTCTCCACTCGCCAGCGACAGGACGGCCGGACCGCCGCCTTTGTAGGCCACGTGCTGGGTCTTGACGTTCGCCTGCAGGTTGAACAGCTCGCCAGCAAGGTGGTTTGGCCCGCCGGCGCCGGAGGAGGGAAAGTTCAGCTTGCCTGGGTGGCTCTTGGCATAGGCGATCAGTTCGGCGAGCGACTTGATCGGGCTGTCCACCTTGACCGTCGCCAGCAGAGGCGTGCGGGCGACCAGCGTCACCGGCGCAAAGTCCCGGGTCGGTTCGTACGGCAGCTTCGGATAGAGGCCCGGTGCCATCGCCAGACTTCCCACCTCGCCCATCATGATCGTGTATCCATCGGGCGCAGACTTCGCCACGACCTCGCTTCCGACCGTGCCGTTGGCGCCGGCCCGGTTGTCGACGACAACGGGCACGCCGAGCCCTTCGGAGAGCTTCTGGCCGATGACCCGGGCGACGACGTCGGTCGAGCCGCCAGCGGCAAAGGCAACGACCATCCGGATCGGGCGATTCGGATAGGTCGCCTGCGCCGCGGCCTGCGTCGCGGCCAGGGTGGACGCTAGCCCCAGCGCCGCGGCGAGCGAACGCACGAGCGTGGACAGTTGGCGGCTCGGCAGCGCGAACGGTTGTTTGGTTTTCATGTTTGTCTCCAGAGGCGGTGGTGTTGGGGGGATGGTCAGTGCGGCAGGGCGCGGACATGGGGCCAGCGCTCCAGCGACTGCAGGGCTTGTATCAATGCGCCCGCCGCGTGATCGCTCAGCGGGTTCGCCGCTTGTGTGAAGGCCTTGTGCGTCTTCTCAAGAATTTCCGCTTCGGTCAGCGGATCCTCAGGAGTTCCTGGCGGCGCTTGCACATGGATGGTGTGCTCGCGGCCGTCGCGCCGACGGATCTGGAGGTAGGCAGGGCCGAACCTTCCCGCACTCTCGTCCACACGCACCTCGACCCGCGACGCCAGATCCAGCACGCGGCTGTCGAGAACGGCATCCGGTGCGATATCGCGTGTCTCGAACCGCCCGCGCAACAGTGCACTCGCGACCGAAAAGCGCACGTTGAACTGCGCGCTGACTTGCGGGCTGTCACCCGGCGTGAACGGTGCGCCGGTGAGCCGGTGCATGAACGGCGAGATCGTGACCTGCACGCGGTCCAGTTCGGCCGGCTGCACCTTGGTGTCGGCCCGCAGCCGCAACGCCGCCTCGATGGGGGCATGGTTGCACATGCAGCTCGCGTACTTCTTGAAGGTCATGCCCAGCGACGCATAGCGCTGACCCAGTCCTTCCAGCAGGCTTGCGTCCAGCGGCGCATACAGGCGACCGATTCCGGCGACACCTTCCAGAGGCTGGGTCGGCCCGGTCACGCCGGCTTCAGCCAGGAGCGCTGCCTCCACGCCCTGCCGGGCCGCATAGGCAGTCTGAAGGCGCTTCGTGAGGCTGCGCTCCAGCAAGGGCTGTTGTGTTCCTGCAGCCTGGCTCAGCGCGATCCCCAGCGCATGCAGCGTCTGCGTCTCGCTCAGGCCAAGGAGATTGGACGCTGCTGCCGCGGCGCCGAATGCACCGAACACGGAGGAGTAGTACCATCCGGGCGCGCTTTGGGCGGCCAGGCCCAGACGCACCATCAATTCGCCGCCCGCGACGAGTGCCGCGATCATCTGGCTGCCAGATGCATCCCTGGCCTCTGCCAACGCGAACACGGCAGGGAGCACCACGCCGTCGCTGTGGACATTGGCGCGGTCATGGAGCGTGTCGAAGTCCAGGGCCGCAGCGAGCATGCCGTTCACGAACGCCGCCTGCGTGGCGGGCAACCGGTCGCCGAAGCACCAGACACGGGCCTGCGGCGTACCCCCGATGTCGGAGATTGCAGTGCGCACCGGGTTGACCGACTCGGCTTTCGAGCCGGCCCATGCCACCGCCAGCGTGTCGATGATCTGCAACCGCGCCGCCGTGACGACCTCGCCAGGAAGATCTTCGAAGCGCAACGACGACACCCAGCGCGCGAGCAGGCGCGTGGAGTCCGCAGGGAGCGTGGCGTTCGCCATGGCGCTCAGATCACTTCCTGGTTCGCGAGCCTGGCGAGTACGGCATCGTCGGCGCCGGCGAACTCGCACAGGATCTCGCGTGTGTGCTGGCCCAGCAAAGGCGGGGCGCGCCGGTACGACGGCGGCGTGACAGAGAGCTTCGCCGGGTTGCCCAGCAAGGGCACGTTGCCGATGGTCGGGTGGTTCATCTCGATCCGCATGCCCCGGTGCTGAACGTGAGGATCCTTGAATACCTGGCTGATGTCGTTGACCGAACCGCACGGAACCTGGCGCGCGCTCAGCGTCTCGACCCAGTGCGCGACGGTCTGCTGCATGAACAGTCCATCGAGGATGGGGATGAGCGCGTCGCGGTTCTGCTTGCGCAGGCGATTGGTCTCAAAGCGTGGATCCGTGCCCAGCTCTGGGCGTCCGAGTCCCTGCATGAGCTTGCGAAACTGCTCGTCGGTGCCAACGGCGAGCACGAGTTGTCCGTCCGCGCAATGGAAGGCCTGCGCGGGCACCATGTTGCGGCTCTTCAGCCCGATCCGCTTGGGCGTCTCGCCCAACTGGAGGTGGCGCAGTATTTCGACCGGCAGCAGCGACATGCTCGTGTCCAGCAGCGCAATGTCGATGTACTGGCCTTCGCCGGTTCGCTCCCGGTGCATGAGGGCCGCGAGCATCGAGACGGTCGCGTACAGCCCCGCCGAGAAGTCGCTCACCGGCATACCTGTCTTCTGCGGGCCACTGCCGGGAACATCGTCCGGGTCGCCGGTGATGCTCATGATGCCGCTCATGGCCTGCAGGACGGAGTCGTAGCCCGCGCGATCCTTGTAGGGCCCATCCTGCCCATAACCCGTCACCGAGCAGTACACGAGGTCCGGCTTGATCTTTTTCAAGTCCTCGTAGCCCAGGCCGTAGCGTTGCAGCGTGCCGACCTTGTAGTTCTCGATCACCACGTCGCAGTGCGCGACCATGCGCCGAATCAGTTCCTGCCCTTCCTGGTGGCCGATGTCGATCGTCACCGACCGCTTGTTGCGGTTTGCGGCGAGAAAGAACGGGCATTCCCGCGTTTCCTTGCCATCGGCTCCCTTCACGAAAGGCGGTCCGTAGTGGCGCATGTCGTCGCCCACCTTGGGCCGCTCGACCTTGATGACGTCCGCGCCGAAGTCGGCCAGCATCTGCGCCGACCATGGCCCTGCCAACTGACGGCTCAGGTCGAGCACACGGATGTGCGAAAGGGGTGCTTTCATTCGATGTCTCCAGATACCAGTGAGGTTCAGCGCGGCTTGAGGAAGCGACGGAAGTTCGGTTTGCGCTTTTCAGCGAATGCGCTCGTGCCTTCCTTCTGCTCGGTGGACCAGAATTCGGGCGCGACCATCTGGCGGCGGTGCGAATCGTTGTGGCCGAAGATGTATTCGAACTCGGCCACGAAGGCCGCCTTGATGACGCGCAGCACGGTGGGGGATGCGCTCAGCAACTCGTCGCACCAGCGATCGACCTCCGCATCGAGCTGGTCAGCGGGCACGACCGCGTTGACCAGGCCCATGTCCATCGCCTGCTGGGCCGTGTACCTGCGACACAGCATCCACATCTCGCGTGCGCGCTTGTGGCCGACGATCTTCGACAGGTAGCTGGGCAGCGGGCTCGCGGGCACGCTGCCCACGCGCGGGCCGTTCTGGCCGAAGACGGAGTTCTCCGACGCGATCGTGAAATCGCAGTAATAGGCCAGATGGTTGCCACCACCGATGGCATAGCCGTTCACGCGTGCGATCACCGGCTTCGGGCAGCGCGAGATGGTGACGTGGAGCATGTACGGCTCCAGCAGCGTTCGCTCCTTGCCGCCCTTGGCCTCCCAGCCGACGTCGCCGCCCGCGCAAAAGGCCTTGTCGCCCGCACCCGTCAGGACGACCACACCGATAGTTGGATCTGCACCGGCGTCCTCGAAAGCCAGCGTGAGTTCATTGAGCGTGTCGCCTGTGAAGGCGTTGTACGACTTGGGGCGGTTGATGGTGATGCGCGCGACGTGATCGCGGTGCTCTACGAGGATGTCCTTGTATTCGCGTGCCATGGCTGGTTCCTGGTTGCTTGAATGTTAGTCCACTATGTGGGTTCAATTGGCAATTGGTATCTGCCAACAAAACCAAGAATAGCAATAGACAGATTGCGTGACAAGAGGATCATCGCTAGACTTCGGTGCAATCCATCATTTTAAAGAAATCCATATTATGGACTTTATTAGTTGCCAGGCCAGAGACGCACTGGCTGGCCTGCGGGTGCTCGATCTGTCCGGCCCCATGGGCAACTACGCCGGCAAGCTTTTTGCGGAGCTGGGCGCTGACGTGGTCCTGGTCGAGCCGCCGCAGGGTTCGGCCTTGCGCCACCAGCCTCCCTATCTCGATGACACCCCGGGCATCGAGGCCAGCCTGGCCTTCGCGTACCACAACACCAGCAAGCGAGGCATCACACTCGACCTCGACGCGCCGAACGACCAGGACCGTCTGCGCACGCTGATAACCTCATGCGACCTGGTGATCGAGACCGCAGTACCCGGCGCGATGGCGGCGCGCGGCCTCGACTACGGCGCTCTGGCAAAGCTGCGCCCGGGACTGGTGATGCTCAGCATCACGCCCTTCGGGCAGACAGGTCCCTACGCGCACTACCAGGCCGAAGACATCGTGGCCTTGGCGCTCGGCGGCTTCCTGTCCTTGGGTGGATACGCGGACAGCGCGCCCATGCGCGTGCATGGCGACCAGGCCATCCTGTGCGCCAACATGTACGGCGCGGTCGCCGCCATGGTTGCGCTCACGCAGGCGGAACTTACCGGGCGAGGCGAGCACATCGATGTCTCGATGCAGGAGGCCGTCGTGCTGGCCATGGAGAACGCCGTGCAGTTCTATGACCTGGAGGGCACGGTCCGCAAGCGATGGGCCGGCGAGCAGCGCTTCGCCGGGACGGGCGTCTACGCCTGCAGCGACGGCCATGTGTTCCTGATGGCAGGCGGCATCGGCGCCAATCGGTTTTGGGAGCGCACCATCAAGTGGTTCGCCGACGAAGACATGGTGGGCGCCGAGGAGTTCTTGCTGCCCAAGTGGCAGCAGGTGGAGTACCTGCAGTCGGACGAGGCAAAGCGGCGCTTCAATGACATCTTTCTTCCCTGGGCAGCGCCGCGTACCAAGGCCAGCCTGTACCACGCAGGCCAGGCACGCCAGATCCCGATCGCCCCGGTCAACACGCCCGTGGACATCCTGGAGAGCGCGCAGCTGCGCAGCCGCGGCCATTTTGTCGATGTCGCTGGTGCCGCGGCAGGCCGCACGCTGCGCATGCCCGGCGCGCCCTACAAGTTGTCCGGCACGCCATGGCGCGTGCAGCGGCCGGCGCCTCGTCTGGGCCAGCACAACGAAGAAATCTGGCGCGAAGCGGGTCGCGGTGTCCACGCTGCCGCCGCTGCCGAGGTGAGCCCGTGAAATCCGATTCCCGACTTCCGCTGTCCGGCATCCGCGTTCTTGACTTCTGCTGGCTGGGCGCGGGCTCGTACTGCACGAAGTTGCTGGCCGACATGGGCGCAGACGTCATCAAGGTCGAGAGCGCCGCCCGGCTGGACTCCCTGCGGCTTGCTCCGCCCTACAAGGACGGGGTCTCGGGCGTGAACCGCAGCGGCTACTTCGCCGACCGCAACACCAGCAAGCGGAGCATCACGATCGACATGAAGCACCCGCGCGCGCTGGCGCTCGTGAAACGACTGATCGAAGACAGCGATGTCATTTCCAACAACTTCACGCCCGGCGTCATGCAAAAGTTCGGGCTCGGCTACGACGATGTCCGCAAGATGAAGCCGGACATCGTCTATCTCGCCATGTCGATGGCGGGATCGGAAGGGCCCGAACGCGCCTATCTCGGCTACGGCGCGAGCATGGTGTCCTTGACGGGCCTGCACGAACTGAGTGGTCTGCCCGGCCGCGAACCGGCAGGCACGGGAACCAACTATCCGGACCACATCCCGAATCCCTGCCACGCGGCCTTTGCGCTGCTGGCCGCGCTGCGGCATCGGCGCCGCACGGGAGAGGGCCAGTTCATCGACCTCGCGCAGGTCGAACCAACGGTCGCCTTGCTTGGCCCGACGCTGCTGGATCTCACCGCCAATGGGCGTGTGCAGCACCGCCAAGGCAATCGCCATGCCGCGCTGGCACCGCATGGTGTCTACCCTTGCGCGGGAGAAGACCGTTGGATCGCCATCGCCGTGCGCGACGACGAGGGGTGGCGCCAACTGCGCATCGGGTTGGGCAGTCCGTCCTGGGCCATGGATGCGCGATGGGACCGTGCGGAGGCACGCCTGGCGCACGCAGACGAACTAGACGACCTGCTGACGCTGGCGACGCGACCGCACGACGCGACAGCCCTCATGGCGAATCTCCAGGCACTGGGTGTCGCGGCCGGCGTGGTCCAGACCGCGCGCGACGTCGTCGAGCACGATCCGCAACTGGCACACCGCGGCCACTGGGTAACCCTGGACCATCCGGAGATGGGCACGGCTCTGTACAACCAGCCGCCGTTCCGCTTCTCCACCACCGACGTGCAGGTCCGCAGCGCAGCGCCGTTGCTCGGGCAACACACGCGAGAGGTCTTGCGTGAAGTCCTGAACCTGAGCGACGAGCAGTACGACGATCTGCTCGCCGACGACGTCCTGCGCTAGACCACACGACCACGGAGAAAGAAAAAACATGCACCCTCTTCGCGACAAGGCAGCCATCGTCGGCGTCGGCGCCTCGCCACAAGGCCGGCTGCCCGGCTCCACCCCCCTCACGCTGGCCGTCGAGGCCTTCAAGCGCGCGCTCGACGACGCAGGGCTGCGCAAGGACCAGATCGACGGCCTCATGACGATGGCCGGAACCACCTCTCCCGAAGGCCCCCTCAACTACCTGCGCGTGGGCGAGGCCCTGGGCATCGATCCGCGCTTCACGGGCACCTTCAACATGGGTGGCGGCACCGCCGGGGCCCTGCTCCAGCAGGCAGTGCTGGCTGTCAATGCGGGTATGGCGAACTATGTGGCCTGCGTCTTCGGCGACACCGCCGCCACGGGCGGCTACCGATTCGACCGCGCCGCGGGCTGGGGGGACTCGTGGGGCATCTGGGGCTTCCAGGCCGCCGCAGGCAACAGCGCGATCACGGCCAGCCGTCACATGGCGCTCTATGGCACGACCAGTCGTCAGCTCGGCGAGATCGCGGTTGCCTGCCGGTACCACGCCTCGCTCAATCCCAACGCGGTGATGCGCACACCGATCACCGTCGACGACCACCAGGCCTCGCGCTGGATCGTGGAGCCGCTGCATCTGCTCGATTGCTGCCTCATCTCCGATGGCGGCGTCTGCGTGATCGTCACAACGCGTGAGCGTGCCCGCGACCTCAAGCAGCCGCTGGTGCTGATCTCAGGGTTCGGCCAGGCCTACACAACACGCAACCTTGACAACCCGGACTGGTGGTATGTGCCGCACCAGAAGCTGGCGGTCAACGATGCTTACGCCATGGCGGGCGTCGGCCCACGGGACATTGATGTCGCGCAGCTCTACGACAACTTCACGAGCAGCGTGCTGCTGTGGTTCGAACACGGCGGCTTCTGCAAGGTGGGGGAGTCTGGCCCTTTCGTGGAAGGTGGCCGCATCCGCCTCGGCGGCGAACTCCCGATCAACACGGCCGGTGGCAATCTGTCGGAGTCCTACATGGAAGGCTGGTTGCACATCGTCGAAGGTGTGCGCCAGATGCGTGGCGAATGCGGGCCACGGCAGGTCTCGGGCGCCGAAGTCTGCCTGGTCACCGGACGCGGGCGCGAACTCAACACGGCCAATGCCAACATTTTGAGGAAGGGCTGAGTTCCATGAACGAATACCTCAAGCCACTGCCTTGCATCGATGGCAGCAACCGCCCGTTCTGGGAGGCGGCAAGGCAAGGCCACCTGGTGATGCAGCAATGCAGCGCGTGCGCACATGTCCGCTTCCCGATCAGCCACGTGTGCCCGAGGTGCCTGGCGCTGGAGCACCAGTGGTGCACGTTGAGCGGCCGGGGCACCATCTACTCCTACATCGTCTACCACCAGGTCTACAACCCGGCCTTCAAGCACGACGTCCCGTACAACGTGGCCATGATTCAGCTTGAGGAAGGACCTCGCCTCTTCAGCAACGTGGTGGGCGTTGCCAATGACGTACCGAAAGTCGGCGATGCCGTGCAGGTCGTCTTTGAAGAAGTGACCCCCGAAGTCTCGCTACCTCGCTTCCGCCTGTGTGGCGTTGACGCGCAATCTGCATAGAAAAGGTTCGCATGGAACTGGAATTGAAAGGCAAGACGGCCCTCGTCACCGGATCGTCGAAGGGCATCGGCCGCGCCGTTGCCATGGAGCTTGCGCGAGAAGGTTGTCGCGTCCATCTTGCGGCCCGCAGCCTTGCGGACCTGGAGGCGATCGCGCAGGAGATCGCCGATACGGGCGCACCGAGACCTGAGGTCCATGCCATCGACCTGGCGGAGCGGGGCAGTCCGGCGGCCCTTGCCCACGCATGTGGCGACCTCGACATCCTCGTCAACAACGCCGGCGCGATTCCCCGGGGGACGGTCGAGGCGATCGGGGAAGACCGTTGGCGCGAGGCCTGGGACCTGAAGGTCTTTGGGACCATCGACCTGAGCCGCGCGGTCTTCTCGCGCATGAAAGCCCGCCGCAGTGGCGTGGTCGTGAATGTGATCGGCATGGCCGGCGAACGCAACTCGGCCGAGTACATCGTCGGCTCGACCGGCAACGCGGCGCTGATGGCCTTCACGCGCGGCCTGGGCGGAGCCTCGATGGACGACGGCATTCGTGTCGTGGGCGTGAACCCCGGCCCAGTGAACACGGAGCGGATGGAGTCGCTGCTACGCCAGCAGGCGATGGAGCGATTCGGCGACGCCGAGCGATGGCGGGAATGCCAGGACACCGGCAAGCTTCCAGCCGGTCGGGCTGCGACTGCCCGGGAGATTGCCGACGTCGTCGTCTTCCTTGCCTCTCCACGCGCCAGCTACATCAGCGGAACGGTCATTTCAGTCGATGGCGGAAAGGCGTTTCGGGCCTGAGGAAGAGGCCATTTCGAAGCGCCGGCGCAGACGGAATCGATATCAGGCAGCCAAGCTCTTGACGAAGATGCCGTGCAGGTAATCGTAGGCGGAAGAGCGCTCACTTTCGCGCGACTGGTAGAGCGAAAGCGACCAACTTCGTTCCGGACTTCGTCCCGTATTGCGGCCGTCCACCTTCGGCGATCACCACGAACTGCCGCCCGCTTTGCGGGCTGCGGTAGGTCATAGGAGTTGCGTTGGCGCTGGTCGCCAAGCGGCTGCTCCACAGTTCGTGACCGGTTGCTGCGTACAGTGCGCGGAACGTATGTTCGGCGGCTCCGCCGATGAAGACCAGTCCGCCGCGCGTCGTCACAGCGCCGCCCGCAGTCGGCGTGCCGATCGTGATCGGCAGCATGGTGCGAACACCCAACTTCAGCGGGCCGATATCACGACCTGTTCCGAACGGCTTGGACCAAAGCACCTTGCCGCTCGCCAGGTCCACCCCCGCGATCAGCCCCCATGGCGGTGCCGTGCATGGGCTCCCCAGTGGCGAGAGGAACTGAGTCCGGTAAGCACCATAGGGCGTGCCGAGCATCGGCTGGTCGGTCTGGCCGCCCGCATCGATGCCCGGCGCGATCTTGAAATTGCGACGCGTCGCTTCTTCACGCGTGATCAGTTCGAGTCGGTCGGGCACCTGCGTCCAGTTAACGATCATGATGCCGCGCCCGGCGTCCAGCGACACACCGTTCCAGTTCACCCCACCCATGGAGCCGGGGTCGATCACAATGGTCTTGCCCAGCGTGACAGGGGTGAACATGCCCTCGTAGAGCGAGCGTTTGAACTCGATGCGGCAGATCATCTGATCGATCGGCGTCATGCCCCACATATCCTGCTCGCGCAGCGGCGCTCCGCGGAAGGCGGGCATGTCGCTGGACTCGGGCTGGGTGGGAGCCAATCGCTCGCCCGCAGCAACAGCACGTTGCGGCGCCGGCAGTTCCCGCACCGTCTTGATGGGTTCGCCAGTCTCGCGGTCGAGCACGAAGATCTCTCCGCGCTTGGTAGGCTGGATGAGCGCACGCCGCACGCCCTGCGACGTGGGCAGGTCGGCCAGCGTCGGCTGCGAGGCGACGTCGTAGTCCCAGATGTCATGGTGAGTCGTCTGAAAGCGCCAGCGCAGCCGGCCGGTGTCCGCGTCCAGCGCAATGACCGCACTGCCAATGCTGTCGTCGAACGGCCGCGGTAGCCCGCCGAATGCGTCGGGCGTCGCACCGCCCATGGGCAGGTAAACCAGGCCGAGCGCCTCGTCCGCGCTACTCGGCGCCCAACTGTTGGGTGACGATGGCGTATAGAACTCGCTGGGCGGCGGCGCACCGATCCGCTCGGGCGTACCCGCATCGTAGGCCCAGGCCAGTTCGCCCGTCACCGCATCGAAGGCGCGGATGACCCCGGAGGGGCCGCCCCAATACTGGCCGTCCGGGATGCCCCCGCCGACCACGACCTTTCCACGGATCAGCTGCGGCGCTGAACTCACGTAGAAGAGCCCATGCGGGTAGGGAGCGATACCGGCCTGCAGATTGACCAGGCCTTTATTGCCAAAACCTGGGCAGAGCTGGCCGGTCTTTGCATCGAGTGCGGCCAAAGTGGGGTTATGGCTTGGCGCGTAAATGCGCTCGGCACACAGACCACTCGCATCTGGAACCTTGTAGTACGCCACGCCTCGGCAAGGTTTGCCAGAAGGCGGCTCGCCGTTGGAGACGTTTTGTCGCCAGCGCACTTTGCCGGTTTCCGCATCGAATGCGTGAACGCCGTTGTTGCCGTCGCAGCCGAAAAGCGTGTCGCCGATCATGATCGGAGTGACCTGCAGCGCGTTCATTTCTCCGGGTACAGTCGCCGTCATCTCGGCCTCCCAGACCTTGATCAGGCCGGAGACGTTGGACGTGTTGATCTGGTCGAGAGGACTGAAACGCGTGCCGCCCTGATCGTTTCCATAGGCCTGCCAGTCATCGCGATCGATGGTCGCCAACGGTTGCGGCAGCGCTGCCGGCGCGTGCGTCTGCACTCCACGCCGCAGCGCTGGCATTTCGGGGGCGTCGCCCATAGTGTGGGCAAGGCCGCCGAGTACCACCGCCATGAACAATCCGCCTGCGAAGGTACCCCAGCCGTGGGTCCGCCACGGCGCTGGCTTGCTTGCCGGCATCTGCCTGATCGACGGCAGCAGCAACAAGGCGGCCAGAGCGACGGGGGCAATGAGCCGCGGCGCGAGCGGCCAGCCAGAGAAGCCCACTTCCCAAAGGCTCCAGGCGACGGTCCAGATCAGCATCGCGCCGTAGATCCAGGTGCCTCGTGCATCGCCCCTCCAGATCAGGACGCTGCTGAGGATGTACGCCAGACCGGTGATCAGGTAGTAAAGCGAGCCTCCGCTCGTGGCGAGCACCACGCCACCAACGGCGAGCGCGAGACCGAACGCAAGCAGGAGCAGTGCCACGAGCCTTCGGGGCCACGAACGACGCGGCTTCGATGTAGAGGTTTCGGAGTTCTTGTTCGCCATGGGGTGCGTCGCCGTGTGGGGTGGGGTTACAAGAGCTTTTCCGGAGTGATCGGCAGGTGGCGGATGCGCTTGCCGGTGGCGTGGTACACCGCATTGGCGATAGCGGCCGGGATCCCGACCATGCCTAATTCACCCATGCCCTTGACCCCCAATGGATTGACGATCAGGTCGTCCTCCTCGACAAAGATGGTCTCGATGGAGTGGATGTCGGCATTCACGGGCACGTGGTAGTGCTGCAGGTTTGCGTTCATAAACCGACCCGATCGATGATCGACTTCGGTCGCCTCTTCCAGCGCCATGCCAATGCCCCACACCACGCCGCCGATCTCCTGGCTGTGGGAGGCCAGCGGATTGAGGATCTTGCCGCAGGCGGTGATCTCGATCACCCGAGTCACGCGAATGGTGCCTAGGTCGGGGTCGATCTTGACCTCGACAAACTGTGCGCCATGGGCGAGCGAGGCGTAATTCTCGCGCTCGGGCGACGGTGTGGAGTTGTAGACCTCCGTGATCTCGTTCGTGCCGGTGCGCCGCATGACGTCGGCAATGTCGGCTGCACGTGATGAATCGTTCTTGGCACGCAGGCGACCATCGAGCATCTCCACCTCATCTGCAGCGAGACCGCGCAGCGGGGAGACTGCATCCCGGCTCGCCAACTCCAGCAGCTTCGCCGTGATGGTCAACGCAGCACCGCGCACCGCCGAACCCACGCTGGATGTCGTCCACGACCCGCCCTGCGCGGGCGCCTGTGGCTGGCGCGTGTCGCCCAGTTCGAATTTCACCTGGTCGAGCTGGAGCCCAAGAAACTCAGCGGCAATCATGGTCATCACGGTGTACGTGCCAGGGCCGATGTCACTGGTCGCGCTCTCAACGCTGGCGGTGCCATCAGCGCGGAAAGTAACGCGCGCGCTCGCGGGCATCTGCATGGCGCCCCAGACGCTCGATGCCATTCCCCAACCGACCAGCAGTTTGCCGTCGCGCATCGATCGCGGCTCCGGGTTGCGGTTCTTCCAGCCGAACTTCTCGGCACCCAGTCGGTAGCACTCACGCAGGGCCTTGCTGGAGAAGGGCTTGCCGCTGACCGGGTCGACCTCCGCGTAGTTGATCAAACGCAACTGCAGCGGGTCGATCTTCAGTGCATAGGCCAACTCGTCCATCGCGCTTTCCAACGCGAACATGCCGCTGACTGCGCCGGGTGCTCGCATCCAGGTTGGCGTCGACAAATCGGTTGCCGCGACCTTCAGAGGCATGTCGAGGTTGGGGCAGGCGTACACCTGTTTGAGAAAGCCAGTGGTGTTGTCGGAGAACGGCTCGAAGGACGAGGTGTTGTGGAATGCCTGCTGGAGCATGGCCTGCAGCTTGCCGCTGCGGTCCGCGCCCAACGTGACCTTCTGAATCGTCTGCGGGCGATAGCCGTGTCCGGTGAACATCTGCGCGCGCGTGAAGACCACCTTGACGGGCCGCTTCAGTTCGCGCGCGGCCATCGCAGTCAACGACGGGTAGTAGTTCGGTTTCAACGAGGAGCCGAACGCGCCACCGACGAAAGGCGAGATCACGCGGATCTTCTCAGCCGAAACGCCCAGGCCTTCGGCCAGGTGGTTCTGGACGCCGTAGACGTTCTGGGTCTTGTCGAAAATGGTGACCTGGTCGCCCTCCCAGAAAGCGATGGCCGCGTGCGGTTCGATCGGATTGTGGTGGTTGATCGGGATGTGATATTCCGCTTCAACCTTGATCGCCGCTGATTGCAGTGCCCTCGACGGATCACCGCGGGCCGGGGTGTTCTGAGGTGCAGGCTGCGCCTTGTCCAACACCGCCTCCAGATCGGTAACGTGCGATTCGGCTTGATAGCTGGCCTTGACCAGCCGTGCGGCATACCGGGCCTGCTCGTAGGTCTCGGCGACCACCAGCGCGATCGGCTGCCCGCTGAAAAACACCCGATCCGACTGCAGCGGCCATGACCACTGCGGCGGCGCGCCGGCAGCCGGCGCCTTTCCCAAGCGGCCCGCGTTGAGATGGGTGAAAACGCGCAGCACCCCTGCGGCCTGTTCGGCTTCACGGGTGTCGATGGTGGTGATCCGTCCCTTGGCCACCGTGCTCAGCACGATGAATCCGTAGGCGACGTGCGGGATCTGGAACTCGGCCGTGTACTTGGCCTTGCCCGTAACTTTGGCGATCCCGTCAACGCGGGTCGTTTCTTTTCCAAGATAGCGTGCCATGGTTATTTTCCTTCCGCTCAAGCCAGTTTCGAAGCGCGCATCAGTGCACGCACAACAGATCGCTGTCCCAGTTCCACCTTGTAGGTGTTGTGGGCCAATGGGCGGGCATCGCGCATCGCGGCTTGCGCAGCCTGACGGAACGTGTCCTCGCTGGCTCGGCGGCCGACCAGCACTGCCTCTGCCTCCGCGCTACGCCAGGGTTTGTGCGCAACGCTGCCCAGCACCACGCGCGCCTGGCGAATGGTGGTGCCGTCGAGTTGCAGCGCGGCGGCGACGGAGACCATCGCGAAGGCGTAGGAAGTCCGATCGCGAACTTTGAGGTAATGCGAGTGGCGGGCGAACTCCGCTGTGGCGACCGGCAATTCGATGGCAAGAATCAACTCACCGTGCTCGAGGTTGTTGTCGCGCTGCGGCGTGTCGCCCGGCAGGCGGTGAAAGTCGACGATCGGGATCAGTCGCTCGCGTCCGTCAGTCGCACGCACTCGCACGTTGGCGTCCAGCGCATACAGCGCGTTGGCCATGTCTCCCGGGTAGGTCGCCACACACGCTTCGCTCCCACCGAGGACAGCGTGGATCTTGTTCAGTCCGTCGCGCGCACCGCAGCCAGTACCGGGTTCGCGCTTGTTGCACGGCGTAGCGGTGTCGTAGAAGTAATTGCACCGGGTGCGCTGCAGAAGGTTGCCGCCATTGGTCGCCATATTGCGCAACTGCCCCGAGGCACCTGCGACGATGGCCTGCGTCAGCAGCGGGTAGTTCTCGCGGATCAGTGGATGGTTGGCGGTTTCGGTGTTCGTGGCGAGTGCGCCCAACGACAGGCCAGCACGGCTGCGCTGGATCTGCCGCAGCGGCAACTGCCGGATGTCCACCAGGCGGGTGGGCCGCTCGATGTCTTCCTTCATCAAATCCACAAGGTTGGACCCGCCGGCGAGAAACTTCGCGCCCGGAACGCTCGCTACTGCGGCGACGCTGGAAGCGGCATCGGCCGCGCGTACATACTCAAACGGTCTCATGGCCATCCTCCAATCGTGCCGACGCCAGTTGCGTTTCGGTGGCGAATCCCCAGGTCTGGGCGGTTTGGCGGCCCGAGTGCGCCTCCTGCACGGCGGCGACGATGCCGGGGTAGGCGCCGCAGCGGCAGATGTTGCCGCTCATGCGCTCGCGGATCTCATCGTCCGTCAGGCGTGTGGTCGTCTTGCGAACGTCGGCGGTGACGTGGCTGACGTCGCCTCGACGGGCTTCGCCAAGCAGACCGACGGCCGAGCAGATCTGTCCCGGCGTGCAGTAGCCACACTGGAAGCCATCGTGCTTGATAAAGGCGGCCTGCACCGGATGGAGTTGATCGCCCTGGGCCAGCCCTTCGATGGTTGTGACTTCTCGCCCTTCGAGCGTCGCTGCCAGGGTGAGGCAGGACAGCACACGCTGGCCGTCCACCAGTACCGTGCAGGCGCCGCACTGGCCTTGATCGCAGCCCTTCTTCGATCCAGTCATCGCCAAGCGCTCCCGCAGGGCGTCGAGCAGAACCACACGGGAATCGAGTTCCAGGGTCTGCTGCACACCGTTGACCTGAAAGACCACCTTGACGACGTTCTGGGCCTTGATAGGGGCCACGGCAGCACCCTCGGCAAGCGGCAACTGGGCCAATGCAGCCTCTTGAGCCAGCAGGTTCGCCGCGAACACGCCAACGCCGCCTGCGGCGGAGTTGATCATGAAGGTGCGCCGCGACTGGCCCACACCATCCAACTCGGGCATTTCTTTCAGAAGCGCTGCTTCGTCAGCGCTCAGCTCGACCGGCGGGTCGGTCTCGATGGGGTATTTCATCGTGGGGTCCTTTCTTTAACGCTCAAGGCGTTGGCGGTTGACGCGCCCGCAAGGGCAATGGCATGCGCTGCAGTCCGGTGACCCCGGTCTTTTCACGTTGCGGTGCATGTAGGGGCAGGGCAGCGTTGGCAACGCCGGTCCCTGGAATCAAGCGTGTCGGCGGTCGTTGCTGAACCCCGCAACGCGCCCGGCCGGCGGCTGGACTGGCAAGAAGCTGCTGCGGCCCTGGAGAACGACCGTTCATGCTGCGCACTCGGCTGTTGCAGCAAGCGCGCGCGGAAACGCATGCTGGCTGCTTTGCAGCACGATGACCAGCGCCACGCAGAGGGCGAAGCCTGCGATGAGGCCGAGACTGCCGACGCCATGGATGCCAATCGCCAGGCCGCCAATCGCTCCGCCGCCGAAGATGCCGATGTTGTAGATGGTGGTCAGCATGGCGGTGCCGAGTTCCGCGCTGGTGCCTGTCACCCGTGCAGTGGCGGACTGAAAAAGCGTCGGCAGGCCGCCGAACGATGCGCCCCAGAGCAACAGCACCACGCTCGCCAATGCAGGGGGCAGACCGGCCATCAGCGCCACCGTCGTCAATGCCGCGAGCAGCAGTGCACCGATGGCCATGCGGCGCAGACTGGCATCCACCAGGCGACCAGCCAACACGACGCCGACGAGCGCCCCGGCGCCGAATAGCAGCAGGCCTTGCGTTGTGCCGCCCGGCAGCCCGAGCGCGGCGGACAGCGGTGCCATGTAGGTGTACAGGGTGTAGTGCGCGACGATTCCGAAGAGCGTTGCCAGCAGGATGGGGCGCAGTCCAGGGAGTCGCAAGACCTGGCCGACCCGTGGCATGTTCCGGCCACGTTCACCCGGCGCCGGTGGCACCACCATGATGACCCAGATGACGACCAGCACCGACAACAGGGAGAGCAGTCCGTAGCTGAAACGCCAGCCGAGCCATGAACCCAGCAGGCTTCCCAGCGGCAGGCCCGCCACCATGGCGACCGTGCTGCCGGCCAGGGTGATTGCCAGTGCGCGCCCCATGTCCCTGGTGTCGACCAGCCGGATGGCATAGCCGCAGATCACTGGCCAGACAACACCCGCAGCGAGGCCGGCCACCACGCGCGAGGCGACGGTCAGCGGGTAGGAGCTGGACAGGGCAGTGATGGTGTTCGCAACCGTGAAGGCCAGCACGAGAGCGATGTAGAGCAGCCTGCGCGGAACGGCTCTGGTGAGCGCCACCATCGGGATGGCGGCTGCCGCCGAGGCCAGCGCGTAGACGGACACGAGCTGGCCGATGCCGGTTGCCGACTGGTCCAGGCTGTCGGCCATCGCCGGCAGCACGGCGGCGGGCATGGTCTCGGTCAGGATGGTCAGGAATGCGGTTGTCGACAGCGCCAGCAGGCCCATGAGCGGGAAGCGTCCGTTCTGTTTGCCGCAAGACCCGTTGGTCGACGACGAAGGCGTAGGGTGTACGTCGCTCATCGGGTGTGCCTGGTTCCGGTCGATGCGGCGTGCCGATCCACGCCACCTAGGGGCGTCAACGAATGCACCATCGTTACCGCTTGGTGAACGTGATCCGCGCAGTGCCCTTGCCGAGCGCCTGTGCCAGGTCGGCTGGATCGTCCACACTGCCCAAGCGCGTGTACGAGTAGGCCGAATCGAACGTCAAATAGAAGACCACGAGGGTGTCCGACCCGTAGAGCATGAGGTCGCCGCTGCGGATCGTGCCGGGCCGCGTGGTGCTCGTCGGCAAGGACCTCGGCAGCTTTGCGTGCTTCTCGTTGCTGTTCAGGTCGGGCATGTAGATCGTGAGCGGCATCATCGAGGCGAAGGCGCGGGCGGCCTCGGTGTTGGCCAGGGTGAAGGCGAAGCGGCGTTCGCCGATGGTCATCCACATGCGGGACTTCTCCGGTTGGGCGGCTGGCGCCGCGGTGGAACTCGAAGCAACTGGCGCTGCCGACTGGGCTGCACTGCTGCCGACGAAGGCGAACAGGCCCAAGAGCAGGCCCAGTGCGCGCAACAGCGGCGGGGCGAACACGCCGCCTGCGCGCGGGGGATGCGCCGCGGTGCCGCGTGGGGCGGAGAAAGTGGCCGAACAGGCCTGACCTGCCTGGGTCGTCATGGAATGCTCCGTTCTCTGTCGTGGCGGATGTCGAGCGAGGCGGTGTCTACCGCAGGGCTGCCGGTCGATGGTCGCGTGCGAAGGCCGATCTGACTAGCCAACGACGGCTTCTATTGCCTATTCGCTGTGCTTATCAATGGCCGATGTCGGCGGCCTTCGGAGCCACCAGGGATCGGGGCTTGGAGCCAACGCCAGCACCTCGGGGGTCAGCTATAGGCGAGGAGCCTGCCGGCGAAGGTCGCGCCCGTCCAGGTGGTGAGTGACACGCCAGCGCCGACGCGGGCCGCCAGCGGGGTGACCGCGCCATCCGCCCAGTCATCGACGCGGCGGTAAATGCCGCAGTGAAAGATCAGCACGTTGAGGCAGGCGAGTATCAAAAGGCCGAACTTCCACGGCGCCGCGCCGGTCTCGGCGACCACGGTGGCC
Source organism: Pseudorhodoferax sp. Leaf267 (assembly GCF_001422405.1). Lineage (GTDB taxonomy): Bacteria > Pseudomonadota > Gammaproteobacteria > Burkholderiales > Burkholderiaceae_C > Pseudorhodoferax. Next base: position 9,580 of record NZ_LMMV01000009.1, on the reverse strand, counting down.
TGCGCGCTGAGCAGCGCGATCCCCGTGCAGATGGCGATGGCGAAGCCGAGGTGTGAAATTGGCAGCAGAACGCGCGCGGCTGTGGTGACGGACACGACGCGCCGCCCGATGCCCAGCAACCGCAGGTCGAAGGTGAAAGCCGGGCCGACCAGAAGCGCGATTCCAAGGATGTGGCTGGCCTCGAGCAAGGGATAGACGAACCTGGCATTGCGCACCGCTTCTCCGAGCGCGGATCCCTGCAATAGCTCCAGCAAAGTGTCCAGCATCTGTGCGGGGCCTATCTGGGCAGCGGCGCGCGGACCGGGAGCGTGTTGCCGAGCACCTGGTTCACAGGAACGGCGTCACTGCCGTACCAGAATACGACGGGTCGAAACAGGCTGTCGTCTGACCGATTGATGTAGCCGACCGCCTGGAAGCGCTCTCCGATCTTCAGCGCCCGGCCCAGGCCCCACCTGCCCGACCATGCCGGCGGCGCAATGATGATCTCTAGTTCATTGTGCGGACCCTTGTACGCGCGCGCGGCCTTGACCCGGACGCTGTCCTCGGGGTCTTGCAACTCCTTAGGAATCGCCAACTCCGGCGTGTGGGCCGGCAGGTTGCCGTCGATGACGACATCGAAAAGTGAATGCGGATTGCCCCAGACCCCGTTCGAGGACACAGTGCCCGCGATGTAGACCAGCTGGGCGGTGTCGAAGCCAGGCCACCCGTGGTGCGCGAACGCCGGCAGGGCCGCCAGAAGCGAGCCCAGCGGTAGCGGTGCGCGCGCAGCAGCGCCGAGGATCAAGCCCCGACGCCTGAGCGACAGGCCTTGGTTGCCACACGCGCTGCTGTCGGTAGTTGCCATCTCTTTTCTCATTGCTTTCATGGGTGGTGCCGCCAGACGGGCGGGGCGATGTTTGCCGGGCATGGGCGCGACTCTGGATGGTGGCGCATGCGGGCAAACTTGAGTAGCGCAGGGGAACTTCTAAGACCTATCAACCTGACTAATCAATCTGCTTGTTGCGCACGACACCGCCGTGTCGCCGCCCGCCGATGACCGTGCCGTTTGCGTCCGATCGAGTCTTGATGTCGAGGTCTGGTTAGAGTTCATGGCAGACGGCGTGCAGCCAGATGGATCGCGATCACGGTCGCCAACAGCACCGCGACGGCTGCACCCACGAAGATCGTCGGAAGGCCGGCCGACTCGCCCGCCCATCCCATCAACGGGCTTGCAAGCCCCAGCGACAGATCGAGGAACGCGGTGTAGACGCCCATCGCAAGCGCGCGGTTGGACGCCGGAACGCGCTTGACCGCCTCGACACCGAATGCGGGAAAGACCAGCGAGAAGCCGAAGCCGGTGAGCGCTGCGCCGACCAGCGCCAGCGCCTGGGTCGTAGCCAGCCCCAGCAGCGCGAGTCCGACGGCTTCGACGACGAGAAAGACGAGTGCGACGCGCGCGCCGCCGAAACGATCGGCCAGATGGCCCAGTACGACGCGGGCAAGGATGAAAGCCACTGCGTAGCTTGAAAAGACCGGCCACACCGGCGACCAGCCACGATCGACAAAGAGCAGCGAACCGAACCCGATGATGGCGCCGAAGCCTGTGCAGCTCAGGGCCAGACCCAGTCCCGGCAGCCAGACCGCAGACAGCACCGCCCGAGACGAGGTCCGCTCGACAGCGACCGGAGGGCTGCTCCGGATGGGTGCGACCACGAGCAAGGTCAGCAGCGGGACCACCACGGTGCCCACTGCCACCGCACTAAAACCGAAGCTTTCGTACAAGGTGGAGCCGGCTGGCGCTCCAACGGCAAAGGCCGCGAACATGGCCGTTCCGACCCAGGCGATGACCCTGCCGGTGTATTCCGCGCTGGCCATGCCCAGGCCCCAACCCATCGCGCCCGTGATGATGAAGCTTTCGGCTCCGCCGAGGACGCCCCGGCCAACGAGCAGCACGGCCGCCGACACCAACGGCAGGTGCACGTAATGCAGAGATGCCAGGTAGAGCAACCCGGCAGCCGTGGCTGCCACAAGACCGATGGTCACCGCCAGCTTGCCCCCGCGTCGATCGGCAAACGCACCGGCCCACGGCCGACACAGCAAGGACGACGCGAACTGGCTGCCGGAGATCAGACCGACGACGAGAGGCCCCATGCCCAACCGTTCGCGTACGTGCAGCGGCAACACGGGCAGTGCCATGCCAATGACGGCAAAACCCAGCAGCACAATCACCATGATGGGGACCAAGGCGCGCAGGACGGACGGCGTGCCGGGCAGGCTCTTGGCGATAGGCTGGTCCACTCCGCGCTGGCGGTTCAAGTTACGCTGCCAACGTGGCGTTGTCGATCACGAAGCGGTACTTCACGTCGCCGTTGAGCATGCGTGCGTAGGCGGCCTCGATCTCGTCGGCGCGGATCATCTCGATGTCGGCCACGATGCCATGCGCTGCGCAGAAATCGAGCATTTCCTGCGTCTCGGGAATGCCGCCGATCATCGATCCCGCCAGGCTGCGGCGCTTCATGATGAAGCTGAACACCTGCAGGGCCGGATGCGGCGTGGCGGGCGCCCCGACCAGGGTCATGGTGCCGTCGCGCCTGAGCAGTTGGAGAAACGGGTCCAGGTCGTGCGGCGCTGCCACCGTGTTCAGGATGAAGTCGAAGCTCGTGGCATGCGCTGCCATCTCGGCCGCATGGCGAGTCACCACGACCTCGTCGGCGCCCAGGGCCAGGGCCGCCTCGCGCTTCGATTCGGAGGTGGTGAGTGCTATTACGTGCGCCCCCATCGCATGGGCCAGCTTGATGCCCATGTGGCCCAGGCCGCCGATGCCCACCACGCCCACCTTGTGGCCCGGACCGACCTTCCAGTGGCGCAGCGGCGAATAGGTGGTGATGCCCGCACACAGCAACGGCGCCACCGCGGCGAGTTGTGCTTCGGGGTGTCGGATGCGCAGAACGTAGCGCTCGTGCACCACGATCTGCTGCGCGTAGCCGCCCAGCGTGTGCCCGGGTGCCTCCGTTGTCGGGCTGTTGTAGGTGCCGACCATGTGGTCGCAGTAGTTCTCGAGCCCTTCGCCGCAATCCGCGCAATGCCTGCAGCTGTCGACGATGCAGCCAATGCCGACCAGATCGCCCGGCTTGAAGCCCGACACATCCTGTCCCACAGACGACACGCGGCCGACGATCTCGTGCCCCGGCACGCAGGGATACAGGGTGCCGCCCCATTCGGCGCGGACCTGGTGCAGGTCGGAGTGGCAGACGCCGCAATAGGCAATGTCTATCTGCACATCGTGCGCGCCCGGTGCGCGTCGCGTGATGTCCATGGATTCGAGTGGGCGGTCGCTCGACCGAGCGCCATAAGCCTTGATGGTCATGATCTATCCTTTGTGGTTGCGGGAGTGCCTTGGAGCGTCAGCGGTAGGCCTGCGGCCTGCTTCCATCCGTGCCGGGCTGGCTGATGCCGAGGTTCTGGTGGGCGTGGTGCGCCGGGTCGTCGACAAGGTCGGCCACGAAGCGCCCGATGCTGGCGCGCGAGGTTTCCGTGCCTTTGTAGATCTCGCCTTTCGTTGTGAGTTCGAACACTTCCGTTGGCTTGTCGGTCAACCACACCGGACGCAGGACGGTGTAGACCAATGGCGACTGCTCGATCAGCTGCACGGCCCTCAGGTTGACCGGACGCGTTTGGCCGACCATGCGCTTGTCCCAGGCGTTGAAGGGCTGGGGCAGTTCGTCATAGATGCCACCCGCGCTGATGGCGACGAGGCGTTGTGCACCGGCCGCCTGCATCGCGTCAATGACACGAGATGTCTTGAGATCGAGATCCATGCCGCCCAGGGTGCTGACGACGATGTCCTGGCTTTGGATGCCGCGCTGCAGATCCGCCGTGTTCCTGGCGTCACCCTCGATGAGCGCGACGCGCTTGCTCGCGAGGTGCTTCAAGCGGCTGGCGCGGCGAAGGAACAGCGTGAGCGTCACATCATCCCGTGCCAGCAGCCTGGAGATGATTTCCGCCGAAGTGCGCCCGCTGGCGCCGAGAACCACAACATTCCTCATGGTCAGTGGCCCCGCTGCCGTGTGTGCCTGCGCTCTGCGCCCCATGTCATCAGGACCATGATCGCACCGAGCACGAGCGCTCCAGCGCTGAAGCTGAACGTGCTTGTGTAGCCTTGGTGATCGAACAAGAGGCCACCGACGGTCGAGCCCAGTCCGATGGAGAGCTGAACCACCGCCACCATCAAGCCGCCACCGCCTTCGGCGTCGTGCGGCAACGTGCGTGCGATCCACACCCACCATCCCACCGGCGCACCGGTGGCAACCAGTCCCCAGGCGCCCATCAGCGCGGTGGTCGCGGCCACCGACGTGCCGACGACCATCAGCGAGACCGCGATCACCGCCATCAGCAGCGGGATGATCGCCAGCACGCGGTAGATGCCTTTGCTCAGGAACCACCCGATCACAGTCGCACCGATGAAGCCCGAGACTCCCACGGTGAGCAGGACGAGGGACAAGGTCGACACGTCGACCGCTGTGACGGTCTCCAGGAATGGACGCAGGTATGTGAAGAGCGCGAATTGCCCCATGAAGAACAGTCCGACCGCCAACATGCCGACCGCCACCACCGGGTTCTTCAGGAGTCGGAAGACGTTGCCGGCGCCCGGCGCGCGCGGCTGCGGCCGCATCGAAGGCAGGCTTGCCCACTGCCACACGAACGCGACCATCGCGATGGGCACCAGGCAGAAGAACGCTCCCCGCCACCCGACGGTGGCGCCGAGATAGCTTCCGATGGGGGCGGCCACCACGGTCGCGAGTGCGTTGCCTCCGTTGAAGATGGCCAGCGCGCTTGGCACCTTGGACGGCGGCACGAGCTGCATGGCGGTGGCGGCCATCATCGACCAGAAGCCCCCCACCACCACGCCGATCAGCGCCCGGCCGACCATGTAGACCGCATAGTTGGGGGCAAGCCCGACGATGGCGCCGGACAGGCACATCATTGCCGTCAGCACCAGCAGCAAGGTCTTGCGGTTGACTCTGCCGGCGATCCTGGAAATGCACAGGCTGGTGAGCACGGCGAAAGCGCCGGAAATGGCGATGCCTTGCCCCGCCATGCCTTCGGTGACCTGAAGGTCGGTGGCCATCGGCGTGAGCAGGCTCACCGGCATGAACTCGGAAGCGATCAAGGCGAAGACGCACAGCGTCATCGCAAACACACCGCTCCAATGCGACGCCTGCGCTTCATGCATGTGTGTGGCGGTGCCGTCGCCCGCGTTGACCGGCATGACCTGCGCTGTCATCAGAGGCTCGCCGACACGAGATGCTTGTTGAAGAAGGCCGTGAGCTTGTCGAACGGGATCAGGGTCACGCGGTCGTACAGGTCCACATGGCCCGCGCCCGGCACGACGACCAGTTCCTTCGGTTCGGCAGCGCGCTGGTAGGCGTCTTCGCTGAACTCCCTGGAGTGCGCCTGATCACCGGTGATGAAGAGCAGCGGCCGCGGCGAGATCGTCTCGATGTCGTTGAAGGGATAGAAGTTCATGAACTTCACGTTGCTGCTCAGGGTCGGCATGGTGGTGGTCCGTGGCGACGCACCCTGCGGCGTGAACTCGCCGCGCGGCGTGCGGTAGAAGTCGAAGAACTCGCGCTGGATCGGGTGCGTGTCCGCGCTCAGCGCGAGCACGGTGCCGCCGGTGTACTGGATGGCGCCGCCATCGAACTCAGCCTGGCGTTGTTCGACAGCCGCCGCGATGATCTGCTTGCGCTGCTCCAGCGTCTGCGAATGGTTGAGCGCGTTGCGGTTCGCAGCGCCCATGTCGTACATGCTCACCGTGGCGCTGGCCTTCATGCGCGGATCGATCTTCGCCGCACTGATGACGAAGCTGCCGCTGCCGCAAATGCCGATGGCGCCGATCTGCTGCCTGTCCACGAAGGCCTGGCTGCCTAGAAAGTCGACCGCTGCACTGAAGCTCTCGGCGTACATGTCGGGCGAGACGGCATTGCGCGGTTGCCCTGCGCTGCCGCCCCAGAAGGCCAGGTCCAGCGACATCGCTACGAAGCCTTGCTCGGCCATCTTGGTCGCGTAAAGGTTGGCGCTTTGCTCTTTGACCGCTCCCATCGGGGGGCCCACGACGATTGCGGGGGCACGTTTCTTTCGGTCCAGCGCCTTGGGAACGAAGAGATTTCCTGCCACGGTCATCTGGTACTGGTTCTTGAAAGTGACCTTCTGCACGGTGACCTTGTCGCTCGTGTAGAAGTTGTCGGCGCCGTTGGGCAGCCGCGTGCTTTTGGGTGGCGCTGCCGCCAAAGTCGCGCCCGCCTTCGACAGCAGGCCCGCCGCAGCCAGGCTGGTACCGGCCATCCTCAGGAAGTCGCGTCGATCGGAGCTGTTGGCGTCTTGCACGGCAGCCGCTGCCGTCTGTTCGAAATGGTTCATGGTCGTTGCCCTGTAAAAATGTGGCACTGAGCGCCGTGCGTTGCTTCCAAACGGGGCCTTTCAGCACTGGAGGCCAGTTTGACGAACTGTGTTCGACTTGACTAGATAATGAATGCTTAATAAATCTATTAATCTTACTAATCAGAAGCCGCGTTTGGGACCTGCTGCTGCGTTTGCTGGCAGGGGCGCCGGGTGGCTGATGTGCAGGCGTCGGGCTCTCGGTGCGCTGGCAGAATCCCAAGCATGAAGCACGGTGAGCGCGCGGGGTGGAGCAGCAGACATGCCGCGTGAAACGATCAGTGATCTGTTGGCCTTTCTCGTTGTTGCGCGCGAGCGCAGCTTCACACGCGCTGCCGCCCACCTAGGGATCTCGCAGTCGTCCGTGAGCCACACCGTGCGCGGGCTGGAGGCGCGCCTGGGTGTGCGCCTGCTCACGCGCACCACGCGCAGCGTCGCACCCACTGAGGCTGGCGAACGCTTGCTGCAGTCGGTAGCGCCGCGCTTGCAGGAGATCGAGGCCGAGGTCGCAGCCGTCAGCGAACTGGGCGACCGGCCGGCGGGCACGGTGCGCATCACCGCCATCGACCACGTGATCGACAGCATCCTGTGGCCACGCCTGGCCCCGGTGCTGGCGCAGTACCCCGAGGTCAAGATCGAGTGCAACGCCGACTACCGCATGGTCGACATCGTCGCCGAGCGCTTCGACATCGGTGTGCGCTGGGGCGATCAGGTCGCTAAAGACATGGTGGCCGTGCGCCTGGCGCCGGACATGCAGATGACCGTGGTGGGTGCGCCCTCGTACTTTGACACCCGCGGCGAGCCCGGGACGCCGCCGGATCTGCTGCAGCACAACTGCATCACGCTGCGTCTGGCCGGCAGCGGCGGGCTTTATGGGTGGGAGCTGCGGCAGCAGGGGCGCCGTGAGACCCAGGTGCGTGTCGAGGGGCAGGCCACCTTCAACGGCATCTACCAGATGCTCAACGCGGCGCTCTCGGGAGCCGGGCTGGCGTTCTTGCCGCAGGACCTGGTGGCGCCGCACCTGCAGGCGGGTCGGCTGCGTTCCGTCATGGCCGTGTGGTGTCCGGTGTTTCCCGGTCTGCATGCCTACTACCCGAGCCGGCGCCAGTCTTCACGCACCCTGGACCTGGTGATCGACGCCATCCGCTGGCGCGGCTGAGCCGGTCGGTGCGGCAGCGCCGTCGTGGCGAAGTGCATCGATGACGATCCGCATCACGCGCGGCATGTGGCGGCGGCTCGGGTAATACAGGTGAAAGCCGGCCGAGACCGGCTGCCAGTCCTGCATCACGGCACGCAGGCGCCCGGCCGCGACATGCGGGCCCGCCAGGTACTCGGGGCTCAACGCCAGGCCGCTGCCGGACAGCGCGGCATGCAGCACCTGGTAGCTGCCGTTGAAGGTGAACTGGCCTTCCACGCGCACGGTCTGCTCCTGGGTGCCGTTCTGCAATGGCCAGGCGTAGATGCCACCTTTCTGCAGGCGCAGTGCGATGCAGTTGTGCTTGAGCAGGTCCTGCGGCGTGCGCGGCTCACCGTGCTGCGCGAAGTAGCTGGGCGCTCCGACGATCAGGCGCCGGAAGTCCGGCGAGATGCGCACGGCCACCATGTCCTTGGCGATCGCCTCGCCCACGCGCACGCCGAAGTCGTATTTCTCGGCCACGATGTCCACCATGCGGTAGCCGGTGTCGATCTCGACGCGCAGGTCGGGGTATCTCTGCAACAGTGGCGCCAGCCGGGGCCAAACGTAGGTGTCGACCGCCGAATCGACCGCCGTGATGCGCACGGTGCCGGCCGGCTCGTCGCGCAATGCGCCCAGGGCCTGCAGCTCCGATTCGATGGCCTCGAAACGCGGCGTCACGGCGGCGAGAAGGCGTTCGCCGGCCTCGGTGGGCCCCAGGCTGCGGGTGGTGCGGTTGAGCAGGCGCACCCCCATGCGTGTCTCGATGGCGCGGATCCGGTGGCTGAGCGCCGACTGCGACAGCCCCAGCTTGGATGCTGCGCGAGTGAAGCTGCCCTCGCGCGTGATGGCGATGAATGCCAGCAGGTCGCTCAGGTCATCGCGCGGCATTGGAAACGGCTTCCAAGCGGGCCGACACAGGGCCCGGCATGCGCAGCAGCGCGAGGTCGCCTTCCATGCGGCCGAGCCGGACCAGCCCGGCCGAATGCGTGAAGGGCTTGTGGAACAGCGCCAGGTTGCCCCAGGGCGCGTAGTAGCTGAAGTCGCCGGTCTGTGGCGTGCATCCGGCCGGTGCGCCAAAGGTGTCGAGCTTGCGCGGCAGTGTCGCGATCTTCGCGGTCGCGGCATAGTCCTCCAGCGTGAGTGTGAGGGGCAGCAGCAGAGTGAAGTCGCGTGCTGCAGCACTGCCGTCCAGCGCGACGGTGATGGCTTGCTCGCCGAGAACGATGCGGATTTTCATGGGTGTGGCTCGCGCGTGGGGGCTGGCGTCGGATCGAAGTCGGGTGTTCGGCAGGCCTGCTGGCGCAGACTTTAAGCGCGATGGCGGGCGGGATCCAGTAGCGTGGACTGCAAGCTTCTATCGACCTCGTTCATGAATGCAGGGGTCTGCCCATTCATGAATGAGGTTGATAAGCGCATGCAACGCAAACCGGCTAGTCGCGGTGGCTTTTTCTGGCTACCTTTACACGGGTTCCACACTTGCCTCGGCGATGACCGCACTGCAGGCCAAGGGCCAGCCATGCGGGCTGCCAGCGCCTGCCGAGAACCCCGCTGCCGCGGGTGCTGCGCGACGAGAAGCGCATGTGCAGCTGCCGGCATGCAAGGTGGCCTGACGGCCGCCACAGCAATTTTTACACCACTCCATACAAGGAAACGCATGATCAACACCTGTCCCCTGTGCTCCGCGGCAATGGTCGCCGTCATAGCCACTGCAGGCCTCGCCGAGGCGCAAACCACCGCAACCCAGCAGATCTCGCGTGCCGGCAGCCAGCCGTCTGGCGTCGGCCCAGCCGAGTACTTCACCGGCCGCGTGCGGGTGGAGCCGGTCTGGCCTGCCAATGCGCAGATCACCGCGTCCGGCCACATGGTGACCTTCGAGCCCGGTGCGCGCTCGGCGTGGCACACCCACCCGGCCGGCCAGCGCCTGCTGGTGACGTCGGGTGTGGGCTTCACGCAGGAATGGGGCAAGCAGATCCAGGAGCTGCGCGC
>NZ_LMMV01000008.1 GCF_001422405.1 Pseudorhodoferax sp. Leaf267 | reverse complement strand
CATGCTCAACCACCGTCCGCGCAAAATCCTCAACTTCCACTCCCCGCATGAAGTGTTCTCACAACTCACTGCGGATCTCATTGCCGGCGTTGCACTTCAAGTTTGAAACCGCCCAATGCACCTGCATGCGCTCCGGGACACTGGTGCCGATGCGGTCATTGCGGGCTTGGCCCAGCGCGTGGCGGTTTGCCTTTGAATGGCTGATCGCCTTTTCCTTCTGGCGCATCTGGCCCAGCAAACGCTTAGACAGACGGCACTTTCACGCGCCTGTACGCCCCCATTCTGCAGCGCAGTTCGAAGCCAAAGAGTGAAATGCTTAACCCGTGACGGACCCCGCGAAGCGCGCCAAGACCGCCAAGTCACCCGCATCACGGAGCTCCGCCGCCATCGCCTGCAATCCAGCTCCCAACGCCACCGCCGCCAGCGCCTTGCGCGGGCACAGGCCCAGGCAGCGCGTGCGCGTGACCTGTACCTTCCCTGGCGCCTCGCGCAAAGCCTGCCGCAGTGCGCTGGCGCCGGCCTTGCTGTCCAGATGGCGCGGTCCGTCGTCTCGCTTCTCGCAGTCGGCGCAGACAAGCACGACGCGCTGGTACTTGTAGCTCTTTAGATGCATCGAGGGATTCGACCACGGCAGCGCATGGTGCGCCGCAGTCGTGCGCGAACGCCCGCCACAGAGGCGGGATTCAACCGACCAGCCGCGCTGCCAGTTGCTTCGCAGTCCGCGCGCTGACGCCCTTGCCGGTCACCGCGATCGCCGGCGGGTTGGCCAGCATCCGCTGGAACACGGCTCGCATTTCGTCTGCGCCGATGTCCTCGATCATCGCCATCGCTTCATCCATCGGCGTCACGCTCCCGCTGGCGAACAGCTCTTCGACGGCCTGCTCCATCGTGGCGTAGGTCCGTTCTGCCCCGCGCACCCGCGACACGGTCAACTGGTTCTTCGCCCGCTCCAGGTGCACCGGGTCGATGGCCATGGCCTGGGCGCGCAGCAACTCGCCCGTGGCCGCCACCAAGGCGTCCAGCTTGTCGGGCGTGGTGACCGCATGCACCACGAAGTTGGCCCAGACGTCGCCGCTGTCCACCGTGGAATGGGCGGTGTAGGCCAGGCCCAGCTGCTCGCGCACGGTGTCGACCAGGGGCGCCGACATGCCGCCGCCGAACAGGTTGGACGCCAGCGCGGAGGCCAGGCGCCAGCGCTGCTGCGGCATCTCGTCCTGGCGGGCGGGCACCAGCGGGTAGGCGATGTTCAGAAACACCTGCGACACCTGCGTGAAGCGCTGCGCCATGGCGTGGCCCACGTACGGCGCGGGTGCTGGCAGTGGCAGCACAGGCGTGTCCGCAGTCTGGCGCATCGTGGCAAACAGTTCGCCGGCCCGCTCCATCCAGGCTTCGACATCGAAATTGCCGGCCGCCACGACCACGGTCTTGTGCGCCGTGTAGTGGGCCCGCACATGGCGCACCAGGTCGTCGCGCGTGAAGCCCTCGATGTTCTCCACGGTGCCGATCACGGGCATGCCCATCGCATCGTCTCCCCAGATGGCGCGGTCGAGCAGGTCGCTGGAACGGTCCTCGGGGTCTTCGGCGTATTCGATGGCTTCCTGGCGGATGACGTCGAGCTCGCGCTGCAGCTCGGCCTGCGGAAAGGTGCTGTTCAGCACGATGTCGGCCGTCATGCGCAGCAGCTGGTCGGCGTGCCGGCCCAGGCCGGTCATGAAGTACCCGGTCATGTCCTTGCCCGTGAACGCGTTGACGTCCGCGCCCAGCCGCTCGGCATCCAGGTTGATCGCCTGCACGGAGCGGGTGGTCGTGCCCTTGAAGGCCATGTGCTCCAGCACATGGGCGATGCCGTTGGTGGCCGGCGTCTCGTCGCGCGAGCCCACGCGCAGGAAGACGCCCACGCTGAGGCTTTGCACATGGGGCATGGGAACGGCGAGCAGCCTGACGCCGTTGGGCAGCGTGCGAAGAACGGTGGAAGTCATGGCAGCATTGTCCGTGGCAGGCGCCGTCAGCTCTTCAGCAGCTCGCCCACCACGTTCCGCAAGGTCTGCTCCTGCGCCTGCCCCTCCACGCACGACAGCACATAGCTGCGCTGGTGCCAGTCGCCCTCCAGCTCCGCCGCGCCCAGTGCAGCCTCCGGGTGGAAGCTGCGCAGCACCTCCGGCGGCATCAGCCCCACACCCAGCCCGTGCCGCACCAGCGCCAGCATGGTGTCGAAGCCGCTGGCGGAGAAGTTGTTCGGAAACGCCCGCCCGCGGCTGCGGTAGGCGCGCTCCACGGCGGCCAGCACGGCCGAGCCCTTGCCCAGGCTCACGATGGGCAGGTCCAGGATGTCGTCGATGCCGACCGGGCCGGCGCCGAACTGGAAATGTGGGCGGCTGTAGACCAGCACCAGGCGGTCTTGCCGGTAGGCGAACTGGGGCAGGTCCAGGAAGCCGCTGGTCTTCTCGTAGATGCCCACGTCGATGACCTTGTCGCGCAGCAGTTGCTGCACGATCTTGCTGTTCTCTTCCAGGATCTTGAGCGTGATCTGCGGATACGCGGCCTGCAGCCGCGCGATGTCGGCCGCCAGGAACTGGATGATGGCGGCCTTGGGCGCGCCGATGATGATGCGTCCGTCGCGGCCGTGGCCCAGGGCCTGGGCGTCGCCTTCGAGCCGGCCGATCAGGTTGTCGATCTGGCGGATGTGGGCCAGCAGGCGGTCGCCGGCCTCGGTCACTTTCACACCGTGCGGCTGGCGCTTGAAGAGCTTGGCGCCGAGCTGCGACTCCAGGTCGGTCACGCGCTTGGACGCGGCGGCCACCGCCAGGTTGAGCTTGTCGGCGGCCTTGGAGATGCTGCCCTCCTCGACGATGGTGAGGACGAGTTGGACGGTGATGGAGTCGAGCTTCATGGGCGGAGTGTCGGGCCTTGGGCTTGCGCACAGGATGAGGGCATCCATTTTTGACTTACCACGTAAGCCGCACTACGATGCGGTGCCGCCGTTCAATCCGAGATCCGTATGTCGACTCTTCTCGTCTCCTCGAAAGGCCAGATCGTGTTGCCCGCCGAAATGCGGCGACGACTCGGGATGGGTGCAGGCGCAAGGATCGAGGTGCTCGAAGAGTCGGACGGCCTGAAGCTGCGCGTCGTCCGCTCTGTGGCGCAGGTGGACATCGCGGACATGGCGGGCATGGTCAAGGCACCAGCGCGCGGTGTTCCACGGCGCCTGGAGGACTTCGATCCCGCATCGCTGCTGACCCGTTCACGGCGCGGCGACGCATGAGGGCCCTGGATACGAACGTGCTGGCGCGGTTCTTCGTCGATGACGCCGACGATGCACAGGCTGCCCTACAACGCCCCGCGGCCATCGCCGCGGTCTCCGAACGCTCGTTTGTCTCGGTCACCGTGTTGCTTGAGCTGGAGTGGGTGATGCGCGGGTTCTACAAATTGCCAGCAAAGGATGTTTCCCGCGTGATGCGTGCACTGGCGAGCATTGAGCACATCACGCTCGAGGACCGTGATGTGGTTCTGGCCGCAATCGATGCGTTCGACAAGGGCCTGGATTTCGCCGATGCGCTGCACGTGGCGCGCAGCGCTCGTGCGTCCAGATTCGCCACATTCGACCGCAAACTTGCGCGGCGTGCTAAAGCCCTCGCGCTGACGCCGCCAGTGGAGTTGCTTGGCTGAAGCCAGCTTCCGGCCTGCAGCTAGACCATAGGGCATCTGTCCTGCGCCCAGTCAGCCGCCCGCCCCACACGGGCAGCGGGCGGCACGCGTCCCAATCGGTGCAGTCCTCACTGAAAGCCTCCCATGCTCGAACAGAAACCTGAACCCGGCGCAGTTCCCACCTCTTCCAGCCGCAACCGCTTCGCCAACAAACGCATGCTGGTGATCTGCGGCGCGATCGCGGTGGTGGTGGTCCTGTTCATCGTGTTGCGGGTGCTCAGCAGCTCCCAGGCTTGAACGGGGTCGCTGCAACCCCGCGCAATGACGCTCAGCGTGCCGCTTCGCGCTCGCGCAGCAGGTGGTACAGCACGATCGCCCCAAAGGTGGCCGTCCCAATCCCCCCCATCTTGAACCCCGCGATCGACAGTGTCAGGTCCCCTGCCCCAGCCGTCAGCGCCACACCCGCCGTGATGAGGTTGCGCGGGCGCGAGAAGTCGACCTTGTTCATGACCCAGATGCGCCCGCCCGTGGCGGCGATCAGGCCGAACACCACCAGCGCCAGGCCGCCGATCACGGGCACGGGCAAGGTCAAGATCAGCGCGCCGAACTTGGGTGAGAAGCCCAGCAGCAGCGCCACCAGCGCGGCCACCACGAACACCAGCGTGGAGTAGATGCGCGTCACGGCCATCACGCCCATGTTCTCGGCATAGGTGGTCACGCCCGTGCCGCCGCCCGAGCCCGAGACCACGGTGGCGATGCCATCGGCGATGAAGGCGCGGCCCATCAGCGGGTCGAAGCTGCGGCCGGTCATCGCCGCCAGGCCCTTCACGTGGCCCAGGTTCTCGGCCACCAGGATCACGGCGACCGGCGCGATCAGCGCCATGGCCGAGGCCTGGAATACGGGCGCGCTGAACTTGGGCAGGCCGAACCACGCGGCCGCGGCCACGCCCGAGAAATCGATGGGCTTGGCCCAACCCAGGCCGTTGGCGACGATGCCGTACAGCACGTAGCCGGCCAGTGCGCCCAGCAGGATGGGCAGCCGGCCCACCACGCCCTGGCCGCGCACGGCGATCAGGCCCACGGCCAGCGCGGTCAACAGGCCGATGGTGGTGTCCACGGGCGTGGCGCCCAGCATCTTGATGGCCACAGGCGCCAGGTTCAGGCCGATGGCCGCGACCACGGTGCCGGTGACGATGGGCGGCATCAGCCGCTCGATCCAGGCCGTGCCCAGCACCTGCACCACGAGGCCGATCAGGATGTAGAGCACCCCGGCCGCGATGATGCCGCCGAGTGCCACGCCGATGTTGGCGTTTGGCCCGCTGCCGGCGTAGCCCGTGGCGGCGATCACCACGCCGATGAACGCGAAGCTCGAGCCCAGGTAGCTGGGCAGCCGCCCGCCGGTCAGCAGGAAGAAGATCAGCGTGCCGATGCCCGAAAAGAAGATCGAGGTGTTGGGGTCGAAACCCATCAGGATGGGCGCGAGCGCCGTGGAGCCGAACATGGCCACCACGTGCTGCACGCCCATGACGATGGTCTGTGCCGTGGGCAGGCGCTCGTCGGGCGCGACCTCTCCGCTCGTCTGCAGGGTCCAGGTGGGAAACAGGCGCATGGTGCTCCTCGTGTTGTGGTGGTATTGGGCTGGCCGCGGCCGGCGCAGATTGTGCCGTGCGCCAACTTGGCGCACGCGCTTGTTTCACTGGTTCAAATTTCAGACTGAAAACCTGCATCCATTTGTGTCATTTGTGCACATCTGACGTGTTTGGCGATACGCTGCCCCGCGGCCGCACCGCCCTGGTGCGAACACAGCCCCTGGAGGAGACACACAGTGAATACATCACGAGCCCATCTTTCGGCCTCCTGGCCAGCGTCCTTGCTGGCGGCCCTGGTCCTGGCGGCCTGCGGTGGCGGCGGCAGCGACGACGATGGCAACAGCACCCGCGTGCCCGGCGTGTCGCAGCCGGTGGAGATCGTGCGCGACACCAGCGGTGTGGCCCACATCTACGCGCAGAACCAGCGCGACCTGTTCTACGCGCAGGGCTACAACGCCGCGCGCGACCGGCTCTGGCAGCTGGACCAGTGGCGCCGCCGCGGCGAGGGCAAGATGGCCGAGCAGTTCGGCGCGCGCTTCGTGGAGGCCGACCGCGCGGCGCGGCTCTTCCTGTTCCGCGGCGACCTGGATGCCGAGTTCGCCAGCTACCACCCCGATGCACGCGAGATCCTGACGGCGTTCTCCGAGGGCATCAACGCCTTCGTCGACCAGGCGCTGGCCGACCCCGAGAAGCTGCCCATCGAGTTCCGCCTCACCGGCACGCAGCCGGGCCGCTGGTCGCCCACGAGTTCGCTGATCCGCATCTACGGCATCACGCGCAACGTGGGCAGCGAGGTGCAGCTGGCGCGCCGCATCGCAGCCGTGGGCCTGGCCACCACGCAGGAGCTGACGGTGAACGAGCCGCCCACGCCCATCCAGGTGCCGGCGGGCATCGACGTGGCGAGCATCACGTCCAGCATCCTCACGCCCTACAACCTGGCGCGCAACGGCCTGGCCTTCGAGGCGGGCGACTTCCCGCGCAGCCCGCTGCAGCCAGCCCAGGTGGCGGCGCTGGCGCAGGCCCTGTCGGTGGGCAACGGCACGGTCGAGCGCAGCGAGGAAGAGCGCGCCGCGCTGCGCTACGAGAGCAACAACTGGACGGTGCACGGCTCGCGCACCGACACCGGCAAGCCCATCCTCGCCAACGACCCGCACCGCGCGATCAGCATGCCGTCGCTGCGCTACATGGTCCACCTGAACGCGCCGGGCTGGAACGTGATCGGCGCGGGCGAGCCCGCCCTGCCCGGCGTCTCCATCGGCCACAACGAGCGCATCGCGTTCGGGCTGACGATCTTCGCGTTCGGCGACGAGGAAGACCTCTACGTCTACGACACCAACCCCGCCAACCCCGGCGAGTACCGCTACGGCGCCGGCTGGGAGCCCATGCGCGTGGTCAACGAAACCGTGCCCGTGCGTGGCCAGGCCGCCGGCGCCAGCGCCGCGCTGAAGTTCACACGCCACGGCCCGGTGGTCTACGAGGACCCGGCCAACCGCAAGGCCTACGCCGTGCGCGCGGCCTACCTGGAGTTCCCCGGCACGGCCGCCTACCTGGCCAGCCTGCGGCTGAACCAGGCGCAGAACTGGACCCAGTTCACCGAGGGCATGGCGCGCCATTTCACGCCGGGCGAGAACATGGTCTATGCCGACGTGGACGGCAACATCGGCTGGTTCGGCGGCGCACTGGCACCCATCCGGCCCCGCGCCGACTGGAACGGCCAGCTGCCGGTGCCGGGCGATGGCAGCTACGAATGGGCGGGCTACCTGCCCGGCTCGCTGCTGCCGCGTGTGTTCAACCCAGCGCAGGGCTTCTACGCCACGGCCAACGAATTCAACGTGCCGGCCGACTACGCCTACCGCAGCATGTCGGCCACGGCCTGGGCCGAGCCCTACCGCTTCCAGCGCGCCAGCGAGATGCTGGCGGCCAACCCGCGCCACAGCGTGGCCGACTCCGCGAAGATGCAGATCGACGAGCTGTCGATCCCGGCGCGCACGCTGGCCCCGCTGGTGGCCCGCCTGAGCTCGGCCGATGCGGACGTGAGCCAGGCATTGGGCCTGCTGCGCGGCTGGAACCACGTGGTCAGCACCGATTCGGCGGCCGCCACGCTGCACCAGCTGTGGCTGCCGCGGCTGCAGAGCCGCGTGACCGAGCTGCTGGTGCCGGCCGCGGGCCGCAGCCTGTTCGGCACGCTGTCGCGCCCCGTGGTGCTGGCCAAGCTGGCCGCGCCCGATGCGGTCTTCGGCGCCGACCCCGCGGCCGGCCGCGACGCGCTGATGCTGGAGACGCTCAAGGCCGCCGTCACCGAGCTGAAAGGCCGCCAGGGCGCCGACCCGGCCAACTGGCAGTGGGGCCTGCTGCACCACATCCAGTTCGAGCATGAACTGGCGGGCTTTCTCACCGGCGACCAGGCCGCCGCATTGGCCACGCCGCGCTACCCCGTGGGCGGCGACAACGACACCTTGCACCGCGCCTCGTACCGCACCTCGGACTTCCGTGTGACGAGTGGCGCGTCGTACCGGCAGGTGATCGACCTGTCGGACTGGGACAAGTCGCTCGCCATCAACGTGCCAGGCCAATCGGCCGACCCCAAGAGTCCGCACTACAAGGACCTGATCGAGCGCTGGGCCAAGGGCGAGTATTTCCCCATGGCGTTCAGCCGCAGCAAGGTGGACAGCCTGCGCGGGGACACGCTCACGCTGCGGCCGCAATAGGGCGCCTGGTGATGCGCAGGAAGACCGTGGCGGTGGTGGCGCTGGTGGCCGCGCTGGGCGCCGGTGCGGTGGCGGTGGGCGCCAGCCGCGTCACGCTGCTGGTGCTGGACGCGCCCGAGCGCCGCGCCACGCTGTTGCTGCCGCGCTCGGCGCGCTACGGCATGCGGCTGGTGGAATCCGAGGCCTCGCTGTGCGCGCGCCAGGGGCCGGGCTCGCCGTTGCACTCGGTGTACCTGGCGCCGGAGTTTTGCCCGTTGGCCGTGGCCACCAGCGTGGCGGCGCCAGGGCGGGCCTGGGTGGAGCTGCCCTATCTGCCGGCGCTGCGCACGCTGGCAATGCGCTGAGGCACCGCCAGGGCGCAGCGCGGCACAGAGCCGCCCTGCGCGCACCGGTGCGCTTCAACGCGTGGCCAACATCGGCTGCGTCTGCGCCGGGGCCGGCCGCTGCGCCAGCATGGTGCCGGTGTCGCTGCCTTCGCCATAGGGCGGCATGGTGCCCTCGCGCAGCGCGCGCATGAGTTCGGCCACCACGTCAGCGCGCTTGACCGTGCTCGGCGGCGGCGGCTGCTGGGGCTTCAGCGACTCCAGGTAAGCGGTGATCACCGCCTCGCGCGTGGTGGTGCTGCCACTGGGCACGGGCGGGATGTAGCCCACCTCGCCGAACACATTGGTGTCGGCAAGGCAGGGCGTGGCGGCGCAGGCGGCGGCCAGCAGGCAGGGGGCAATGAGCTTGGTGTACATGGTTCGGTCCTCGCAAAGTTGGGTTCGACGACACATCGGCCTTGGGCGCCCTGCCCTCGGCCTTTCTCGATGAGTTCCCGGGTTGTGCGCACCTCATCGATGGCTGCCATGTTCGAGTCGCCCTGCGCGGCGGGCATCCTCAGTTCCAACGACGCCATCGCCATTCCGTCCGCAAACCGGTGGACAGAGCGGGCCTCAGACCACGCGGCGGCGCGCATGCAGGCCCTCACTAGAATGCGCGTTCGACCGAGTGGCAACTAGGGTTCCGGGCGGGCACACCAGGCCCCGCCGCTGGTCCAAGCGTTGCGGACACCGCGGCCTGCGCCGCGGCAGCACCCGAGGGACAAAAGCCCAGAGGAGGAGACGTCGAGTCTTCCTCCTGCACGCTGTTCGATTCGGGGCCTTCGATGTCATTTCTCACCTTCTCGATGGTCGTCCTGGCCGCGCTGATCCACGCCACCTGGAACCTGCTGGCCAAGCGCGCCGCGCATGCGGGGCCGGCCTTCGTTGCCGCCACCAACGTGGTCTCGTGCATGGTCTACCTGCCCTGGGTAGCCTGGCTGCTGGCGCGCAACACCCTGCCCTGGAGCGGGCCCGTCGTGGCCTGCATCGTGGCCAGCGGCCTGCTGCACCTGGCCTACAGCCTGTGCCTGCAGAAGGGCTACCGCGTGGCCGACCTGTCGGTGGTCTACCCCGTGGCGCGCGGCACCGGGCCACTGCTGTCCTCGATCGGCGCCTTCGTGTTGCTGGGCGAGACGCCGACCGGCCGCGGGCTGCTGGGCCTGGCCGCCATCGTGCTCGGCATCGGCTTGATCGCCACGCAGGGCCGGCTTGCCATGTTCCGCCAGGCGCGCGCGCTGCAGGGCGTGCGCTGGGGCGGCGCCACGGGCGCGCTGATCGCCGGCTACACCGTGGTCGATGCCTACGGCGTGAAGACGCTGGGCATCCAGGCCGTGATCCTGGACTGGTGCTCGAACATGGTGCGGCTGTGCGTGCTGCTGCCGTGGATGCTGCGCAACCGCGCGAACGCCGTGGCCGCGATGCGCGGCCACTGGGGCCTGGCGCTGGCCGTGGGCGCGCTCTCGCCGCTCTCCTACATCCTGGTGCTGGAGGCGCTGGAACTCGGCGCGCCGCTCAGTGTGGTGGCGCCCACGCGCGAGATGTCTATGATGGTCGGCGCGCTGCTGGGCATGGTGGTGCTCAAGGAGCGCGTGGGACCGGGCCGCGCCCTGGGCTGTGCGCTGCTGGCGCTGGGGGTGGTGCTGCTGGGCACACCTGCCTGAGGCGCGCCCGCCGCCGGATGACCAATGGCCTCTAGGCGATCGGGGGCCTTTGGGGTAGCGTCTTGTACAGCCTCAGGAGAGACGGGCGCCTTGCCCGAAGGCATCAAGGAGAATCTTTGGACATCCTGGACCGGCCGCATTGGACGCTGAGCGCAAGCCTGGAAGGACCCTTGCTCGAATTCAGGCTGGGCGACGGCCGCCGTCTCGACTGGCGCGCGAAGCGTCCCGCCTATCTGCTGGACCAGGCCCAACATGCAATGGCGGCCAGAGACTTCCTGGGCGACGACCTGGCCAGGCGCCTGGCCGGCAGCGAGGCGCGTGTCCTGCACGTACAGATTGACGACGCGCTCGACGCAGCAGCCTGGGAGTCGTTGCAGATCGGCTCGACCACGTTGGCCGGGCACTTCTGCCTGGGCCGGCACCTGGTCAGCGCGAGCGATGCAGTTGCAGCATTGCAGTCCGTACGTGCCGACGCGCTGGCCGTGGTGGTCGTCCACGGGGCCGCCTCGCGCGTGTGCCCTTGGGCGCGGCACGTCGCACTGGACGCGCTGGAACAAAGCGCAAGCCGCGACACCATCGCCGCGGCACACGTGCTCGTGCTCGATGGCGTCGAGTTGACCGAGGTGCTGGCGCGTGCGAACCCACCCCTGCACGCGCATCTGTTCGTGCTCGGTGCGCCCCAGCCGCCGGCCCTCCTGGCGCGCGTGCTCGACACGGGAGCAGCCCTGCTCGTGCTGCGGCATGCAGCCGACCTGTCGGGTGAGCCGCTGCAGGCCGTGCTGCGCCAGCTGGAGAACGGCGCCAGCGTCGGCGAGTCCGTGCGCTCCGTGCACCGCCGCGGAGCGCCTGCGCACTTCGACGCGCGGGTCTATGGCGACCCCGACACACGCTTCGTGCGCATGCAGTCGCCGACCTCGCGCCGCCAGGTCACCAGCCTGTCCTTCGACTTGGTCGGCTCCACCGCGCTGATGGCGCGCATCGGCGACGAAGCCTACGCGGACATGCTGGCGCGCCTGCATGCGCGGTGCGCCGATGTGGTGCGTCGCCATGGCGGCTTGCCCGACGATCCACAGGGCGACGACGGCGTCATGTGCTATTTCGGCCATCCGTCGGCGGTCGAAGATGCGCCCGTGCATGCGGTCGAAGCGGGGCTGGAGCTTGTCCGCACGGTGTGCGAGCTGGGGGTCGCGGTGCGGATCGGCATCGCGACCGGGTTGGTCGCCGTCAAGGCAGGCCAGCCGGTCGGCCTGTCGATCCATCTCGCGGCGCGCCTGCAGAACGCGGCCGTTCCGGGCAAGGTGATGGCTTCGGAAGCCACGCGCCGGCTGGTGGCCCACAGGTTCGCGCTGCGCGCGCTTGACGCTCCATTGCGGCTCAAGGGCATCGAAGAGCCGCAGGATGCCTTTGTCGTACTGGCCGCGCGCAGCGACACGGGGGCGCACCCAGCCGAGCCGCTGCCCGCGCTCACGCCCCTGGTGGGCAGGCAAACGGAGCTCGATCGCCTGGACCATTGCTGGAACAAGACACGCGCGGGCGTCTGCTGTGTCGTGGTGGTGCGCGCCGAGGCTGGCATGGGCAAGTCGCGCCTGGTGCGGGAGTTTCGCAACACACTGCTTATGCGTGGCGTCAGGGTGCTGGAGTGCCGGTGCCGCGCAGACGCCAGTGCCAGCCCCTATCTGGTGCTCGCGGAGGCGCTGAGGCGCTGGCTCGGCATCGGCGCGGACGAACCCCGCACCGATGCGCTCGCCAAGCTGGCAGCGGCGCTGCCGCAGGCATCGCGCCAGGGCGAGCCGTTCACCTTGCTGGCGGCCATGCTGGGGCTTGGCGCGCAGCCATCCCATGCGACACCCGCCGTGCTGCGACAGCGCCTGCTGCAGCTCCTGCTGGACTGGCTTGGCCAGTTCATGCAGCACCAGCCCAGTTGCCTCATCGTCGAAGACTGGCACTGGGCCGACCCGTCGCTGCGCGCTTTCGTCGAGCGTCTCGTCGCGCAGCCTGCCGCCGCTGGGCTGCTGGTCGTCATCAACACGCGGGGCGGCAGCGCTCAAGCCCCCTGCGCGTTCCCGGTCGACGAGGAACTGGAACTTGCAGGGCTGCCCCCCGATGCCGCCCGCTCGCTCGTGCGCCTGACCTGCCGGGACACCCCCCTGCCCGCGGGCTTCGTGCGTATGCTGGCCGAGCGGGGCGACGGCGTTCCCCTGTTCCTCGAAGAGGCCACGCGCATGGCCCTGGAGTCAGGCGGCGAGCGCGCAGAAGCGGCGAGCGCGGCACTCGAGCGGGTGCCTGCGTCGTTGCAAGACCTGCTGATGGCCAGGCTGGACCGCCTGGGCGATGCCAAGGCCCTGGCCCAAGTGGCGGCAGTGCTGGGCCGCGAATTTTCGCTGGAGGTGCTCACTGCCTTGCTGGAGTCGGGCCACTGGGCGCTGGACGCCGTCACATTGGCACAGCGGCTCGCGGTGCTGGAGGCCTCTGGCCTGGTGCGGGCGGTGGGTGCGGGCCAGTTCGCCTTCAAGCATGCGCTGATCCGCGATGCGGCCTACGGTTCGCTCTGGGCCCGCGACCGCCATGCACTGCATGCTCGGGTCGTGTCGCTGCTGCAGGAACGCTGGCCGGACCGCGCTGCCATGCAACCCGAGCTGCTGGCCCTGCACCAGACCGAGGCCGGCCAGCACCACGATGCGCTGGCGCAATGGGAACGCGCAGCGCGCAACGCGGCGGCCCGTTCGGCCGAGTTCGAGGCCATCAGCCACCTGCGCCGGGCGCTGGCCGTGCTGTCGCACACCCAACCGGGCGACGCACGCGACCGCACCGGGCTGCGCCTGCAGCTGTCGCTGGCGGCGCGGCTCATCGCGACCGAGGGCTACGGCGCCGAAACCGTCCTGCATGCCTACCAGGAGGCAGAGCGCCTGTGCGACCGCATCGG
Organism: Pseudorhodoferax sp. Leaf267; assembly: GCF_001422405.1. Classification (GTDB taxonomy): domain Bacteria; phylum Pseudomonadota; class Gammaproteobacteria; order Burkholderiales; family Burkholderiaceae_C; genus Pseudorhodoferax. The sequence continues at coordinate 28,925 of NZ_LMMV01000008.1, read as the reverse complement.
CGACGACGCGGCGCGCTTCAAAGTCGAGATGGGCCTGGAGGCCTACCGCTTCATGCGCGCGGACTTCGGCCTGGCGCTGGAACACGGCAGACGTGCGGCCGCCATTGCGCAGCGCTCGGGCGACCTCGGGCAGCGCCTGCATGCGCATTGGGGCCTGGCCTGCACGCTGTTCCACCAGGGCGCACTGCGCGCCACCATGCGCGAGATGGACGCCGGCCTGGCCCTGTACACGCCAGCCTTGCACCAGCGCTTCGGCGTGCAGGACCCGGGCGTGATGTGCCTGGCGTATTCCTCCTGGGCGCTGTGGGAGCTGGGCCAGCCCGACAAGGCGTTGGCGCGCATCCTGCACGCCAACGCCATCGCCAGCGAGTTCGAACACAAGTTCAGCCAGGCAGTCGCCATGGCCTACGCCGTGAGCATCGAACTGCTGCGCGGCGAGACCGAGGCCGCGTTGCACCGCGCGGACGCCTGCATCCAGGTCTGCGAGGACGCCGGCTTTCCGGTCTGGCTCGCCATCGCGCGCTGCATGCAAGGCCGTTTGCTGTGCGAGCAGGGCCATCACGCGGCGGGCCTGCGGGACATGCGCGCGGGCGCCGAGATGTGGCTGGCAACGGGCTCCATGGTGTCGCAACCGTTGTACATGGTGCTGCAGGCCGAGGGGCTGATGCTGGCCGGCCAGAGCGACGCCGCAACGGCATGCGTGGACCAGGGGCTGGCGGCCGTGCAACGCTACGGCGAGCGCCAGCTCGAGGCCGAACTGCTGCGACTGCGCGGCGAACTGGCCTGGCGGCGCGGTGAACGGGCGCATGCCGAAGGCTGTTTCGCGAGCGCCTATGCGCTGGCGATCCGGCAGCGCCGCCTGGGCTTTGCGCTGCGCAGCGCGACCGCGCTGGCACGCCTGTGGGCAGCAGATGGACGAAGTGCACGCGCCCGCCGGCTGCTGGTGCCGCTGGTGGCGCGATGGACAGAGGGGCGTGGCACACGCGATCTGCGCGATGCGCTGGCGGTGTGCGCGCAGTGGGCGTGACAACAACAGTCAGGAGGGGATGCGCATGGCCAAGAGGGAACGGTTCGCGACTGCGCCCAGCGCATCGCTGCTGCAAGAGTTGAGGTCCAACAACCCGTACGCGCTGAACTGGCATCTGCGCGAGTGGCTCGGCGACGACGAGCACCGATCCCATCTCTACCGTGTCATCGAAGGGCTCGGCGGCCAATTCGACTTCCCGTCGAGCGACACGCTGGAGCGTGAATGCGGATGCGAGGGGCTGGAGCAGCCTCGGTCGCCGCCCACACTCGGCCATCGGCACCACGTGCGCCTGATCACCCGGCGCGACGAGATCGAGCGCATCTTGGTGGACAAGGACAGGGAGTACGCGAGCCGCGTTTATGCGGAGCTCGGCGGCGGCAGCTTCATGCTGGCGCTGGATCCGGGCGGCGTGGGCATCCACGCGGAACAGCGGGCAGCTTACTTTGCGTGCTTTCCGCATCATCTGGAACTCATCACGCAACTGAGCGAAGCGGCGTGCAAGGATGCGTCCGTGCTGTCGCTGCGCGCGTCGGACTTCGACCTGGCGCAGTTCGCCCAGCAGGCGGCGCTGCGCTTTTGCCAGAAGCTCATGGGCTATGCCTCGACCGACTACACGCTGCTGGAGAGCGCCCTGGGCACGGCGTACCGCGGCCTCGTCCACCAGGTGCTGGGACGCCACCTCGTGGTCGACCCGCTGGCCATCCCGGCGGCCAGGCAGGCGCTCGGCATGCTGCTGCGACGCACCAGTGCGCTGATCGAGGCCTACACCACCGACGACGAGGATGGGCTCAAAGGCTGCGACGACCCTGCCGTTCCGGCGAACCTGCAGCCCGTGTTGCGGCAGCTCGCACGCCATGCCGGCCCCGACCTGAACGCCGAGCAGCGCGCCATCATCGCCGTCGGCGCCGCCGTGGGCACGGTGGGCAACGTGCAGGCCGCCGCATGCATTGCGGTCCAGGCGCTCTTCAACGACACCCGCCTGCTGCAGCAGGCGCGCATTCTTGCGGGCCAAAGCCTCTTGCCGCAGTTGCAGCGGTCCCGCTGGCAGGGTTTGATCGGCCCTGCGCTGGCGGCGAACCCGCCGATCCCGATGCTGCCGCGGCTCAAGGTCGATGGCCAGGGCCAGTTGCAATACCAGGTCCTGCTGGCGTTGGGTGGTGGGACGGCGCATGCCGACGCACCGGCCCCGGACGATCCCCTCATTTGGGGCATGCCCATCGGCGGGCCGCATTGGTGCGCTGGCAAGGCCCTGGCCTGGCCCCTGGTGGCCGCGATCGTGCAGCAGGTGATGGCGCTGCCCGGACTGGCCCAGCGCCTGGACGCCGAGGACGCCACCGTGATCGGTCTGAAGAAGCGCTGGGGCTTTGCCTGCGAAAGCTATCCCTTGACCCACCACCGCGACCGGCGCCTGTACCAGGCGAGCCTGAACGTCGCCATGCGCCTGAAGTCGCCCGTCAAGGACAGCGCGGCGCGGGTGCGCGATGTGCTGCGCGCCGGTGCGCCGCGCATCGAGGAGGCGCTGCGCACTTCGCAGCATGTGCATTTCGCGTGGTTCGAGCTGATCGAGAGCGACACGGTGCTGGTGCTGCACACGGTCTACGACGGGCCGTTCGCGGCCTACATCCAGCACTTCGCATTGAAGGCAGGCGACATCTTCGACGCGCTGTTCGAGTGCATCCAGAACCCGCCGCCGATGCCGGTGGACAAGTTCCCGGACGAGTTCGTTGCGCACATCCAGCGCTACAACAGCGAGCCGGCCATGGGCTTTTTCTTCAGCGCCTATCCGGGCAGCGATGTGTCGAACATCCTGCGCAACGAATGGGCCCGGCCATGAGCCGGCCGTTCGCAGGCGTGCAGCGCATCGTGCTGCACGGCAACCGGTGGGAGGCGGCGCAACACCTGGTGCTGTGCTTCGGCCCCGGGTCCTCGCCGCAGCGCTTCCTGCAGCTGCTGCGACAGGACGCGCTGTGGCCAGAGGGTGCGCTGCAGGGGCAGCCCTTCGTGCAGCTGAGCCTGGGCTTCAGCCGGCGCGGGTTGGAAAACGCCAGGGTGCCGCCCCACGTGCTGGCGCGGTTCGCGTTGAAGTCCCCCGCCTTTTCCAGCAGTGCGTCCAGGCGCGCGGCCCAGCATCTGGGTATCACGGGCAACGATGCGCCGCAGCGGTGGGATCCCGTGTTCGCGCACACCACGCTGGATGCGGTGCTCAGCCTGCACGGCAGGCACGAAGCGCGCATGCAGGACATGCGTCGGCGGGTGTGCGAACGGGCAGCGCAGGCCGGCGTGGACGTGATGCCGCTACCGCTGGCGCGCCGGCTGGCGCTGCGGCCCGACGGCAGCCCGGCGGCACAGGACGAGCAGTGGGTGCACTTCGGGTACCGCGACGGGCTCACGCGTGTGGGCATCGAAGGCTGGCCGTGCGGCCGCGCCCACGACCCTTGCGCACCCGGCCATGCGGCTGGCGAGTTCGTGCTGGGCATGGCACAGGACTCTGGCGCCAACCCCTGGATCGCCGGGCCGGGCCGCACGGTCTGGCCCGCACCCGTGCGCGCGTTCTTCCACGAAGGCAGTTTCGGCGTCCTGCACCAGATCGAACAGAACGTGGCAGCGTTCGAGGCGTTCGTGGCCGAGGCCTCGGCGCTGACGGGCCTTCAGCCGGACGAGCTGAAGGCCAAGCTCTGCGGACGCTATCCAGGCGGCACCCCGGTCGGCCATCCCAAGGCCCTGGCGACAGACGCATTCGACTACACCGCGGACCCGCAAGGCATCGGTTGCCCCTTTGGCAGCCACATGCGCCGCATGAATCCGCGCGGCGACAACCTGGTGCATGGCCTGCGCTCGCGCGCGCTGCTGCGCCGCGGCATGCCCTACACCTTGCCGGAGTGCCGCAAGCCCGGCCTCATGGGGCTGTTCTTCTGCGCCAGCATCGAAGACCAGTACGAACACCTGCTGGGCCAGTGGGCCGACCGCGTGCCGATGGGAAGCCAAGACCGCGGCGGCGCCCGCGACCCCTTGATCGGAGCGCACGCATCCGACGATGGGCCCTACGAGATCCCGCGCGCGGGCCAGCCGCCCCTGCGGCTCCACGGGCTGCAGCCTTTCACCCGCACCCTGGGCGTGGCCTACCTGTTCTACCCCAGCCTGCCCACCCTGGAGGGCATCGCCGACAACCGCATGTGGCTGGAGCGGGACGCTGAAGATCCGCCGGGTGGACCCTTGCCCCACCACGCTGCAGCGCGCGCCGCCAAGGCGGTCCGATGACGGCCCCGCAAACGCCGCAGCGCAAGGAGATCCCACCGGGCGACGACGTGTGTGCCGTGCCGCCACCGGTGGATGAAGAGCCGCCCATCGACCGCTTCTGCGATCTGGTGCTGACCGGCGGCGTGGCCAGCGGCGTGGTCTACCCATGGGCGATCGTCGAGCTCGCGCGGGTCTACCGCTTCCAGAGCATCGGCGGCACCTCGGTCGGTGCGATGGCGGCGGCGCTGGCCGCGGCGTCGGAGTACGGCCGCCGCACCGGCTGCGACGCGCCGTTCGAAGCTTTGCGCCGCACGCCGGCGGCCCTGGGCGAGATGCTGCCGGACGGCCGCACCCGCATGCTGTCGCTATTCCAGACCCACCGGCGCGGCCGGCGGCTCATCGAACTCTGGGGCCGCCTGGCCCGCGGTCGGCGCGCAGGCAAGCCTGGCCGTGCGGTGGGCGGATGGCCCACGGTGGCCGCTGCAGTGCTGACTGTCTACCGCTGGCCCAGCGGCCTGGGTGCGCTGGCGGGGCTTGCGCTGGCGGCCGTGGACGGCGCAGGGCCCATCGGCCATGCGCTGTCCGTACCGCTCGGCGGCCTTGCCGGATTGGGGCTGGCGGTGTGGGGCGACGTGCGCTGCGGGCTGGTTGGCAACGGGCTCGGGCTGTGCAAAGGGGGAACGATGGAGGCACCCGGGCCGGAAGGCCGCCGCCCGGGGTTGTCGGAGTGGCTGCACGAGGGCATCCAGGCCTGCGCAGGGCTGCAGGACACCGACCGTCCGCTCACCTTCCGCGACCTCTGGAGCGCACCCGCCTATCGCGGTGCGGCGCCCGAGCGCCGCACCGAAGACGACCCGGTCGACAAGCGCACCATCGACCTGCGCATGATCACGACCAACGTGACCCACGGGCGGCCTTACCGGCTGCCGCTGGCCGACCAGACCAGCCGGCTGTTCTACAGCCGTGATGAATGGAAGGACTACTTTCCGCAGGCTGTGCTCGATGCGCTGGAACTGGTGGCGCGCCCCTACGAACCCAGCCCTGCGCACGGTTCCGACCCCTCGCTGTCCGAGGCCCAGGCGCAGGGGCTGCTGGAACTGCCCACGGCCGACCTGCCCGTGGTCGTGGCGGCACGGCTCAGCTTGAGCTTCCCGCTCCTGTTCTCCGCCGTGCCGCTGTGGGCCATCGACTACGAGGCGCCGCGCGGGCAACGCAAGCTGCGCCCCTGCTGGTTCAGCGACGGCGGGATTTCCTCCAACTTTCCCATCCACTTTTTCGATGAGTCCGTGCCGCGCTGGCCGACCTTCGGCCTGTGGCTGGACAGCAAGGGCCCGTATGACTACGGCGACGTGTGGCTGCCCGACTTCATCGACAAAGGCTGGGGCGACAACTGGAACCGCTTCGACCCGCGGACCCGGCCGGCCGCGCCCGCGGCGCCCGGTGCGTCGCCCGATGCAGCGGATCATCGGCCCGACATGTCGTTGCTGTCCGGCTTTCTGCTGGGCGTCGTGATGGCGGCCAAGGACTGGCGCGACAGAACCAGCATGCGCCTGCCGCATGTGCGCACCCGGGTCGCGCGCATGCTTCTCGCGCCCGACGAAGGCGGCTTGCACATCGCGATGTCACGCCAGCAGATCCTGGACATGGCCGGTCGCTACGGTACGACGGCAGGCAAACGTTTCGTCCAGCAGTTCGCCGAAGGCGACGACGGACACACGCCCGCGTGGCGCGACCAACGCCTGGTGCGCCTGCAACTGCTGGTCAACGGCCTGCGCGAGCGCCTCACGGGCCTGGCGGCGAATGCCGCATGGCCCGCACACGCCACACCCATGGCCGCGCTGATCGCGCGCGCCAAGTCCACGGTGCAGCAACCCATGGGACGGCGCAGCAACCACGCGCTGCTGAACGGCGAGCAGGCCCGAGAGCTGCAGGCCCTGCTGCTGGAACTGGAACGGCTGGAGAACGTCCTGTCGCAAGCCCAGGCGCAGCCCACCCGCCCCGGCCCCGAGCCCGAGCTGCGCCTGCGCTCGCCGCTGTAATGCGATACCGCACGTGGCGCCGCGGCCAGTGGCGGCGGACCTGATCGACCGGGATGCGCCGCATCTGCGGGATCGCCAGCTCGTAGCGCCTCGGTGCGCCTCACGCCGTGCCTTCGGGCCCCACTACGCCGCCGGCTGCACCACGACCTGCGCGCCGGCCGGCGCGGTGGCCAGGCGGTGCCGGCCACCCACGCTGTCTGCACCGGCCGGCAGCCCGAACAGGTGGCCCTGCACCGTGGGGCAGCCCAGCGCGCGCAGCGTACGAAGCTGCTCGGCCTGCTCCACGCCTTCGGCCGTGACGTCCAGCCGCATGGTGTTGGCCAGCAGGACGACCGAGGCGATGATGGAATGCGTCATGCCGCCCGCCTGCTCGCGCAGCAGCGCGGCCGCAAACGACTGGTCCAGCTTGATGCGGTCGAACGGCAGCTCGCGCAGCTGTGCCATCGACGAATAGCCGACGCCGAAATCGTCGATGGCGGTGCGCACGCCCAGCGCGCGCAGCCGCTGCAGCGCCGTGCGCGCACTGCCGGCGTCGCGCGTCAGCGCGGTCTCGGTCACTTCGAGCTCCAGCCGCGACGGCGGCAGGCCCACCCGCTGCAGCACCTCCATGACCGACTCGACGAAGCGCGGCAGGGCCAGTTGCACGGGCGACACGTTCACGGCCACCAGCGTGTCGTGCGGCCAGGCCAGCGCATCGCGGCACGCGCGCTCCAGCACCCACATGCCGATCTGCACCACGATGCCGGACTCCTCGGCCACCGGGATGAAAAACGCCGGTGACAGGCGGCCGTGGCGTGGATGGCGCCAGCGCACCAGGGCCTCGTAACCCTGCACGCGCAGCGAGCCTGCGTCGCGCAGCCCCATGTATTCCACGTCGAACTGGTCCAGCTCGACGGCCAGCGATAGGTCGCTGACCATGGCCAGCCGTTCGCGCAGGCGGTCGCTCATGCCGGGCGCATGCAGGCGCAGCGCGTCGCGCCCGCCGTTCTTGGCCACGTACAGCGCGGTGTCGGCCTGGCGCAGCAGGTCGCCGGCCGTCAGCGCGCCGTTGGTCCAGGCCGCGCCGATGCTGGCGCGCACGTCGACGCGGTACTCGCCGATGCGCTCCTGCACGCGCAGGGCGTCGAGCACGTGGCCCAGGCGCCGCTCGATCTCGGCCTCGCAGCCTTGGGCGGGCAGGTGGCGCAGCACCAGCGCGAATTCGTCGCCCCCCAGACGCGCGAGTGCATCGCCACCCTGCGTGGCCTTGCGCAGGCGCCGCGCAACGGAGCACAGCAGCTCGTCGCCCGCCGCGTGGCCCAGGCTCTCGTTGACGGTCTTGAAGTGGTCCAGGTCCACCAGGGCCAGGGCCCAGCGGCCTTGCGTGGCCTGCTCCTTCTCGGCCTCGTCCAGGAACGCGCGGCGGTTGGGCAGGCCGGTCAGCGCGTCGTGGTGCGCCAGGTAATGCAGGTGGTACTCGCGCACGGCGCTTTCGGCCTCGCGGGCACGCGCGTCCGACACATCCACGCCCACGCCGCGCCAGCCGGTCCACGCGCCGTCGGCGCCCACCAGCGGCCTGGCGCTGAGCGCCCAGCTGCGCAGCTCGCCTTGTACGCGCGCTTCCATCACCAGGCCATTGAAAGGCTGGCAGACCGCCATCAGACGGCCCAGCGCGTGCGGGCCGACCTCGACGTCGCTGCCCACGCTGAGCAGACGCGCTTGCGAAAACAGCGTGCCCAGCGGCTGACCGAGCAGCTCGTCCTGGCTGCGACCGAGCAGCTCGCACAGCCGCACGCCCACGCGGGTGAGCTCGCCCGAGGGCCGGCTTTCCCACAGCCAGTCGCGCGCATCGGTTTCGAAGTCGCGCAGCAGCAAGCCGACGATCTGGCGCTCCTGTTCGGTGGCCTGCTCGGCCTCGATGCGCTTGACGAACAGGCGCGAGGCGAACAGCAGCGCCACGGTCAGGATGAAGGCGTAGCAGCACAGCAGCACGATGGTCATGCCCTGCGCCAGGAAGTCGAGCTGCGCCACCATGAGGCAGGCCGCCACCGTCAGGATCGCCAGCCAGATGAACGACAGCAGCGGCGTGGTGATGCCGACCAGCACGCCGGTGGCGATCAGGCCAGGCGTGTAGGCGCTCAGCAACAGGCGGCTGGCATCGTCACCCGCCAGCAGCGCGCCGCCGTAGATGCCCAGGCCGCAGACCAGCGCGCAGCAGGCGCACCACCCCGCCGACAGGTACATATCGCGCATGTCCAGCAGCTGGCCTGTGCGCTGCACCCGCCGCACGGTCAGCATGGCATGGCCGGCCCAGGCCAGGTGCGCGAGCACGAGGCCCGCCAGCCAGGGCAGCCAGGGCCGGCCGTGCACGAAGGGCCACAACGTGTAGAAGACGGCGCCGGCGGTGTAGACGTTGGAGGCCGCGAACCAGGGCACGACGCGCAGCAGGTTGCGCAGCTGTCCATTGAGCAGCGCAGCGCGGACCTGGGCCGTGGCGTCCGGCAAAGCCCAGCAGCCCCGCAGCCCAGCCCATTGCATACCTGTCGACTTGTCCACAGCATTCCTCTCGATTGAGGCAAAGGAATGCCGTGCATACCACAAAACACTTGGCGCTGCAGTCGCGACCGCGCCCAGGGCACATACGACGCGGCTGCAGACCCGGGCGTCTGCAGCCGCTGTCTGCCTGAAAGCCGGCGTTTTTTTAACTCACGATCCTGGTGGCGGCGATCGCGCGGGCACCGCCCTTCTTCACGTCCCTGGCCGGGATCACGCCTTGAGCAGATCCAGCAATGTGCGCGCCACGACCTTGGTCGCGCGGCGCAGGTCTTCCAGCACGATGTGTTCGTCGGCCCGCTTGGCGTTCGATTCCAGCACCGTGCGCGGCCCGGCGCCGTAGATCACGGCCGGGATGCCGCGCTCGCTGAACAGGCGCGCATCCGTGTACAGCGGCGTGCCCGAGGCCTCGACCGTCTCGCCGAATAGCTCGGTGGCGTGGCGGCACAGCGAATCGACCAGCGGTGCGTTGCCCGCCAGCGGCACCATGGAGCGGGCCAGCAGCAGGCGCTTGATGTCGACCTTGATGCCGACCTGCCCACTGGCCGCCTGCTCGATCAGCTGGCGCAACGCAGCCTCGACCGCCACGGGATCCTCTTCAGGAATCATGCGGCGATCCACCTTCAGCACCACGGTGCCGGGCACCACGTTGGTGTTGGTGCCGCCATTGATCTGGCCCACGTTGATGTAGCCGGAGTTGATGCCCTTCACCGCGCTCTTGGTCTTCTTGAGCTCACCGTTCTGGGCGTACAGCGCGGTCAGCACGCGGGTGGCGGCCTGCAGCGCATCCACCGCCGTCTCGGGCACGGCCGCGTGGCCCATCTTGCCGTGCACCGTCACTTCGAGCTGCAGGCAGCCGTTGTGCGCGGTGACGACCTGGTAGCTGAAGCCGGCGGCGATTTCGAGATCGGGCTTGGTGATGCCTTTGTCGAGCAGCCATTGCGGGCCGAGCTCGCCGCCGAATTCCTCGTCGTAGGTGAACAGCAGGTCCACGCCGCCCTTGAGCGGAACGCCAGCGGCTTCGAGCGCGCGCACGGCGAAGCTGAAGGTCGAGAAGTCGCACTTGCTGACGGCCGAGGCGCGGCCGTAGAGCTTGCCGTCCACCACCTCGCCGCCGTAGGGCTTGCGCGTCCAGCCTTCGCCGGGCGGCACCACGTCGCCGTGCGCGTTCAGCGCCACGACACGGCCGCCGTCGCCATATCGGCGCTGCACGACCAGGTTGGTAATGGACTCGAGGCCATGGGCTTTGACCGTCTCTGCCGGTACCTCATGCGTCTGGCCCTCGAAGCCGTAGCCCTTGAGCAGCTCGGCCGTGCGCAGCGCATGCGGCGTGTTGTTGCCGGGCGGCGTGTCCGTGGGCACCTGCACCAGGGCCTGCAGGAACTGCACCTGTTCGTCGAAATGCGCGTCGATCCATTGGTCGAGTGCGGCGTAGGAAGTGTTCGTGCTCATCGTGGTTCGCTCGCGAGTTGGTCAAGAAGGTGCTGGAACGCGCGCACGCTGAGTTCCATGTCGTGGTTGGTCGTCGATTCCAGCGGGTTGTGGCTGATGCCCGCGTTCTCGCCGCGCACGAACAGCATGGCCTGCGGCATGAGTTCGTGCAGCTTCATGGCGTCGTGCCCCGCCCCGCTGGGCATGCGGTACAGCGGCAGGCCCTGGGCTTGCACGGCGCGCTCCCAGCGGTCTTGCCAGATGGCGGCGCTGGGCGCGGCCGAGGCACGCATGGTCTCCTCGACCTTGTAATGCACACCGCGGCGTTCGCAGATGGATCGGAGCTCCGCCAGCACGTCGCGCTCGCAGGCGTCGCGGGCCTCGTTGGTGGTGGCGCGAATGTCCAGGCTAAACTTGCAGCGGCCTGGTATCACGTTGATCGAGCCGCTGGGCACTTCCAGCATGCCGACGGTGGCCACGAGGTTCGGCTCGCTGCCGCCACGCTTTTCCATGAACAGCACGAGCTCGGCCACGGCCGCCGCCGCGTCGCGCCGCCGGTCCATCGGCGTGGTGCCGGCATGGCTGGCCATGCCGATGACCTCGCCCACGTAGCGCACGCTGCCGTTGATCGAGGTGACGATGCCCAGCGGCAGATCCAGCTCGTTGAGCACCGGGCCCTGCTCGATGTGGACTTCGACGAAGCCTTGGTACTTGGCGGGGTCGCGCTTGAGCGCGGCGATGTCGGCTGGCGAACGGCCGGCGTGGCGGATGGCCTCGTCCATGGTGATGCCGTCGGCATCCTTCTGCGTGAGCCAATTCATGTCGAAGTCGCCCGTCAGCGCGCCCGAGCCCAGGAACACGGCCTTGTAGCGCTGGCCCTCCTCTTCCGCAAAGCCCACGACCTCGAAGCCGTAGGGCAGCCGCCGGCCCGCGCGGTGCAGCTCGCGCACGCAGGCCATGGGCACCAGGATGCCCAGGCGGCCGTCGTACTTGCCGCCGTTGCGCACGGTGTCGTAGTGGCTGCCGGTCAACAGGCGCGGTGCAGCGCGGTCCGTGCCGTGGTAGACGCCGACCACGTTGCCCACGGCGTCGATGTTCACTTCGTCGAAACCGCAGTCCTCGCGCATCCAGGCGGCCAGTTGCGCGGCGGCGGCGCGGTGTGCGTCGGTGAGGTAGGTGACGGTCAGCTCGCCGCGCTCGGCGTAGCCCGGGTCGCTGTGCGCGGCCAGCTGCTCGGCCCAGTCCCAGACCTGGTTGCCCAGGGTGGGCGAATGGCCGAACTTGTCGTCCAGCCGGATCTCGGCGATGCGGTGGATCGCGCGCAATGCCTCGGCGAACTCGTAGTCGGGGTGGTTCTCCAGCCGGCGCTGCACGGTGGCGATGATCTGCTGCTTGTTCAGCCCCGTGCCGCGCGGCCCGCGCACGGGCAGGATGAACGGGAAGTCGAAGCGCGCGAGGTAGGCGGTGTTGAGGCCGCTGATCAGCGCCATTTCCTCGGGCGTGCAGTTGGTCAGGCCGGCCTTGTTCTGCTCGTTGGTGGACTCAGCGGTCAGCGTGTTGGCGGCCATGGCCTTGCCCGCCAGCTCGGGGTGGGCGCGGATCAGCCCCAGCTGCCGCTCGCGCCCGGCATCGCGCACCGCTTGGGCCAGCGCCTGCTTGAGCGCGGCCAGCGAGGCGAACGGCCGCGCCGCCCAGGCCGCCTCGGCCACCCAGGGCGAGTGCTCGTACGTGCCCTCCAGCAGCGCCGTGAATTCGGGCTGCGTGGCGGCGTTGATCTGCTCCAAGGTCAATGGCATGTTCACTCCCAGACGAAGGCGGTTTGCGCATCGAAGGGATGCACGGTTTTCCAGTGGCGCGCGATGTCGATGCGCCGCGTGACCCAGACCCGGTCGTGCGCCTGCACATGGTCCAAAAAGCGCTGCAGCGCGCGCATGCGGCCGGGCCGGCCGAGCAGCCGGCAGTGCATGCCGATGCTCATCATCGCGGGGCGCTCTTCGCCCTCCGCGTAGTGCACGTCGAAGGCGTCGCGCAGGTACTCGAAGAACTCGTCGCCGTGGCTGAAGCCCTGCGGCAGCGCGAAGCGCATGTCGTTGCAGTCCAGCGTGTAGGGCACGACGAGTTGCGGTGCCAGTGCGCCGTCGGTCTTCTTGACCTGCAGCCAGAACGGCAGGTCGTCGCCGTAGTAGTCGCTGTCGTATTCGAAGCCGCCGTGGTCGGCCACCAGGCGGCGCGTGTTCGGGCTGTCGCGGCCGGTGTACCAGCCCAGCGGGGTCTGGCCGGTGATGCGCTGGATGATCTCCATGCCGATGCGCATGTGCTCGGCCTCGACCGATGCGTCCAGGTTCTGGTAGTGGATCCAGCGCCAGCCGTGGCAGGCGATCTCGTGGCCCAGCTCGACGAAGGCGGCCGTGACCTCGGGGCAGCGCTCCAGCGCCATCGACACGCCGAACACCGTGAGCGGCAGGCCGCGCTTCTCGAACTCGCGCAGCAAGCGCCACACGCCCACGCGCGCGCCGTATTCGTAGATGCCTTCCATGCTCATGTGCCGCGCCGGGTAGGACGCCGGGTTGAACATCTCGGACAGGAACTGCTCGCTGCCGGCATCGCCGTGCAGCACGGCGTTCTCGCCGCCCTCCTCGTAGTTCAGCACGAACTGCACGGCCACGCGGGCCTGGCCGGGCCATTGCGCATGCGGCGGGTTGCGGCCGTAGCCGCGCAGGTCGCGCGGGTAGCGGGCGGATGGGGCGGTAGTGGTCATGGTCGCTGGTTCAGGTTTTTGGCCGCAGCACGGTGGCCAGGTCGGGGGAGCGGGGGTCGAGGCGCAAGTTGCGTTCCACGCTGCTGATGTGCTGCTCCATCAGCCTGGCGGCAGCGCGGCCGTCGCGCCGTTCCAGCGCCTCGACGATCTCGATGTGTTCGGTCTGCGAATGCTCGGCCGAGTGGCCGGACTGGTACATGAGCGCGATGAGTTGCGAGCGCGATAGCAAGTCGGCGATCAGCTCGGCCAGCACTTCGTTGCCCAAGAGGCGCGCCAGCACGACGTGGAAGTCGGCCAGCAGCCGCGTGCGGCCCGGCACGTCGGCGCGGGCCACGGCATTGCGCTCCTCGCGCAGGTGGGCGCGCAGCTCGGCGATCTGCGCGTCGGTGATGCGCGCGGCCAGCTCGCGCGCCATGCCGCCCTCGACCAGGCGGCGCAGCTCGTAGACCTGGCGCGCCTCTTCGGCGCTCAGCGTGGCCACGAAGGCACCACGCGCGGGCAGCAGCGTGACGAGCCGGCTGCGGCTCAACTGGTTCAGCGCCTGGCGCACCACCGTGCGCGAAACCGAGAACACGTCGGCGATCTGCTGCTCCACGAGCTTGGTGCCGGGCATCAGGCGCTGCTCGACGATGGCGCTGGTGATCGACTCCACGATCTGGTCGGTGCTGCTGGGTGCCTCGCGCGGCAGGCGCACGGGCTCCATCAGGCGCAGGGTGGTGGCGGACTTGCGGGGCATGGCTGGATGGTACGCGGGATTGCCGATAAATGTATACAGGTAATCCCCTGTTTGCAAGCGGGTTGATGCCCGAAACGCGCCCAACAGCCACGAGTTTCACTGGGAGAACGCCTGTTCCTCCCAGCCCAAGGCGAGGTCAATAGTGAATACAGTGATGCACCGTTTTTGTCACCACCACTCGCCCTGCAGCCGTTGCTGCAGCCAGGCAATGAAGCCCGTGACCTTCTGCGGCACGAGCTTGGGCGAGGGAAACACGGCATGCATCTCCTGCGACGGCAGGCCGTGGTCGGGCAGCAGCGGCACGATGGCGCCATCGGCCACCGACTCGCGCGCCACGTACCAGGGAAGGATCGCCAGCCCCATGCCGGCGCGGCAGGCCGCCAGCACGGCCGACAGGTTGTTCGAGCGCAGCGGCCCCTTCACGGGCACCGACTGCTCTTCGCCGCCCGGCCCGTGGAACAGCCAGCGCGCATCGCCCTGCACGCTGCTGTAGACCAGGCAGGCGTGCCGGGCCACGTCGGCCGCGCAAGCAGGCGTGCCGTGCTGCGCCAGGTAGCCCGGCGCGCCGGCCAGCATCCACGGGTTGCTGCCCAGGTAGCGCGCGCCCAGCGAGGAGTCGGCCAGCCGGCCCATGCGCACGGCCAGGTCGATGCCCTGCTCCACCAGGTTCACGTAGCGGTCGTCGAAGCTCAGGTCGATCTGCAGCTGCGGATGCTCCTGCATGTAGCGCAGCACCAGCGGCACGAGCACGCGCCGGCCGAAGGCCACCGAGCTGCTGATGCGCAGCAGGCCCGTGGCACCGCTCTGCACCAGCGCGGTCACGTTCTCGGCCTCCTCGACCTCGCGCGCCACGAGCTTGCAGCGCTCGTAGTACAGCAGGCCGATCTCGGTCGGCGTGACGCCGCGCGTGGTGCGGTGCAGCAGCCGCGCGCCGAGCCGCCGCTCGGCCTCGGCCACGGCCTTGGTGGCGGTGGGCTGCGTCGTGCCCAGCTCGGCCGCAGCCTTGCTGAAGCTGGCGGTCTCCACGACGCGCACGAAGACTTGCATGGTCATGAGGTGGTCCATGCCGCGCAGTCTAGGGCCACGCATTCCATCCAGGAATAAGTCATATCCGGCCCCAGGCGTTCTCAAGCGCAGGCCCCGCCGCGACCATCACCCCCGGTTTCAAACACAAGGAGCAAACATGGCCAAGATGAAGGCAGCCCTCGCTGCCGTGCTGGTGATGGAAAAAGAAGGCGTGACCCAGGCGTTCGGCGTGCCCGGCGCGGCGATCAACCCGCTGTATGCGCAGCTGCGCGAACGGCAGACGATTGCCCACGTGCTGGCGCGCCACGTCGAGGGCGCGTCGCACATGGCCGAGGGCTACACGCGGGCCAAGGCCGGCAACATCGGCGTGTGCATCGGCACCTCGGGCCCGGCCGGCACCGACATGATCACGGGGCTGTATTCGGCCGGCGCCGACAGCATTCCCATCCTGTGCATCACGGGCCAGGCGCCGCGCGCCCGGCTGCACAAGGAAGACTTCCAGGCGGTCGACATCGCCTCCATTGCCAAACCAGTGACCAAGTGGGCCACGACGGTGCTGGAGCCGGCGCAGGTCCCGCGTGCGTTCCAGCAGGCCTTTCACCTCATGCGCTCGGGCCGCCCGGGGCCGGTGCTGATCGACCTGCCGTTCGACGTGATGATGGCCGAGATCGAGTTCGACATCGACACCTACGAGCCGCTCGCGGTCTACAAGCCCACGGCCTCGCGCAAGCAGATCGACAAGGCGCTGGAGATGCTCAACGCATCCGAGCGCCCGCTGATCGTGGCCGGTGGCGGCATCATCAATGCCGACGCGAGCGACCTGCTCGTCGAGTTCGCCGAGATCGCCGGCATCCCGGTGATCCCCACGCTCATGGGCTGGGGCACCATCCCCGACGACCACCCGCTCATGGCTGGCATGTGCGGCCTGCAGACCAGCCACCGCTACGGCAACGCGACCATGCTGGCGAGCGACTTCGTGCTGGGCATCGGCAACCGCTGGGCGAACCGCCACACCGGCAGCCCCGAGGTCTATTGCAAGGGCCGCAAGTTCATCCACGTGGACATCGAGCCCACGCAGATCGGCCGCGTGTTCGCACCCGACTACGGCATCGTCTCCGATGCGAAGGCCGCGCTCACGCTGTTCGTCGAAGCCGCCCGCGAATGGAAGGCCGCCGGCAAGCTGCGCGACCGCAGCGACTGGGCCGCCGAATGCCAGGGCCGCAAGCGCGACGTGAAGTACCTGCGCAAGACCAACTACGACAGCGTGCCCATGAAGCCGCAGCGCGTGTACCAGTGCATGAACAACGCCTTCGGCAAGGACGTGACCTACGTCTCCACGATCGGCCTGTCGCAGATCGCCGGCGCGCAATTCCTGCACATCTACGGCCCGCGCCGCTGGATCAACTGCGGCCAGGCCGGCCCGCTGGGCTGGACGGTGCCGGCCGCACTCGGCGTGCGCGCGGCCGACCCCACGCGCAAGATCGTCGCGCTGTCGGGCGACTACGACTTCCAGTTCATGCTGGAGGAGCTGGCCGTGGGTGCGCAGTTCAAGCTGCCCTACATCCACATGGTGGTGAACAACAGCTACCTGGGCCTGATCCGCCAGAGCCAGCGCGGCTTCGGCATGGACTACTGCGTGCAGCTCGCGTTCGACAACATCAACACGCCGAGCGACGAGGCCGCGCACGGCTATGGCGTGGACCACATCAAGGTGGTCGAAGGCCTGGGCTGCAAGGCCATCCGCGTGCAGCGCCAGGAAGAAATCGCACCCGCGATCCGCCAGGCCGAGGCGTGGATGGAGCAGTTCCAGGTGCCGGTCGTCATCGAGGTGCTGCTCGAGCAGGTGACCAACATCGCCATGGGCACCGAGATCGACAACGTGATGGAGTTCGAGGACCTGGCCGCCGACAAGGCCGATGCGCCCACCGCCATCGCGGCATCCATGCTGGATTGAAAGGACACAGAGAAATGCCCAAGTACGCAGCCAACCTCACGATGCTGTTCACCGAAGCGCCGTTCCTGGACCGCTTCGCCCTGGCCGCCCAGGCCGGCTTCGAAGCGGTCGAGTTCCTGTTCCCGTACGCCTTCCCGGCGCACGAGATCCGCCAGCGCCTGCAGGAGCACAAGCTGCAGCTCGTGCTGCACAACCTGCCGGCCGGCGACTGGGACGCGGGTGAGCGCGGCATCGCCTGCCTGCCCGACCGCGTGGCCGAGTTCCGCTCCGGCGTGGGCCAGGCCATCGAATACGCCCAAGTGCTGGGCGTGCCGCAGCTGAACTGCCTGGTGGGCAAGACGCCCGCCGGTGTCGACGATGCGCTGCTGCGCAGCACGCTGGTGCACAACCTGCGCTACGCCGCAGCCGAGCTGAAGAAAGCGGGCCTCAAGCTGCTGGTCGAGCCCATCAACTTCTACGACATCCCCGGCTTCTACCTGAGCCGCAGCGCGCAGACGCTGGCCGTGCTCGACGAGGTGGGCGCCGACAACCTCTACCTGCAGTACGACATCTACCACATGCAGCGCATGGAAGGCGAGCTGGCGGCCACGATGAGCAAGCACCTGGCCCGCATCGCCCACATCCAGCTGGCCGACAACCCGGGGCGCAACGAGCCGGGCACGGGCGAGATCAACTACCCCTTCCTGTTCGCGCACCTGGACCGTATTGGGTATCAGGGGTGGATCGGGTGTGAGTACAAGCCGGCAACGACGACGCAAGCTGGGCTGGGCTGGCGCAAGTGAGCTGATCCGCCACGGCCGTCACCCCTCTCCCCCAACCCCTCTCCCGCAAGGGGCGAGGGGAGCCAGAGCGCGCGGCCCTTCTTGCTCCCTCTCCCCTCGCGGGAGAGGGCTGGGGAGAGGGGGCCGCGCCACCAACAAACACTGAAAGACACCCGACAACATGACCTCCCCTTCCCCCCTGAAGATCGGCTTCATCGGCCTGGGCATCATGGGCACGCCCATGGCCAGCCACCTGATCCGCGGCGGCCACCAGCTCTATGTGCACACGCGCGGCAAGGTACCGCCAGAGATCGCAGAGTCGCGCGCCACGCAATGCACCTCGGCCCGCGGCGTGGCCGAGCGCGCCGACATCGTCATCACCATGCTGCCGGACACGCCCGACGTGGCGGCCGTGCTGTTCGGCGAAGGCGGCGTGGCCGAAGGCTTGTCGCGCGGCAAGGTCGTCATCGACATGTCCTCCATCTCGCCCGTGGAGACCAAGGACTTCGCGCGCCGCATCGAGGCGCTGGGCGCCGACTACCTGGACGCGCCCGTCTCCGGCGGCGACGTGGGCGCGAAGAACGCCACGCTGTCCATCATGTGCGGCGGCAAGCCCGAGGTGTTCGACCGCATGCAGCCCGTCTTTGCGCTGATGGGCAAGAACATCACGCGCGTGGGCGGCACGGGCGATGGCCAGACCTGCAAGGTCGCCAACCAGATCGTCGTGGCGCTGACCATCAACGCCGTGGCCGAAGGCCTGCTGTTCGCCGCGCGTGCCGGCGCCGACGCCGCCAAGGTGCGCGAGGCCCTGATGGGCGGCCTGGCCACGTCGCGCATCCTGGACATCCTGGGCGAGCGCATGGTGCAACGCAAGACCGAGCCGGGCTTCCGTATCGCGCTGCACCAGAAGGACCTGAACCTTGCGCTGTCGTCCGCCCGCACGCTGGGCCTGGCACTGCCAGCCACGGCCACCGCACAGCAGCTGTTCTCGGCCTGCGTGGCGCAGGGCGGCGCCGGGTGGGACCATTCGGCCATGGTGCGAGCGCTGGAGAATCTCTCGAACTTCGAGATCGGGCAGACCGCCTGACCGGTCCTCGGCACGGTGCTTGCGAGCGAGGTCTGTCGGCAGCGCCGGCAATCCGGTATACGATTTGCGACCTCACCCTCCCCCCAACGAAAAGGAAACGACATGGGCCACCTGAGCACCCACGTTCTCGACACGGCCAATGGCTGCCCCGCCGCCGGCATGCGCGTACTGCTGCAGCGCATCCAGGACGACGGCCGCGTGGACAACGTGAAAGCCCTCACCCTGAACGCCGACGGCCGCAACGACGGCGGCCCCCTGCTGGACGACAGCACCATGGCCGTGGGCCGCTGGCGCCTCGTGTTCGAGGTGGCGCCCTACTTCCGCGCACGCGGCGTGGCGCTGCCCGAGCCGGCCTTCATCGACACCGTGCAGCTGGACTTCGGCATCGCCGACGCCGACGGCCACTACCACGTGCCGCTGCTGGTCAGCCCGTTCAGCTACAGCACCTACCGGGGCTCCTGACGCCCGCTTCGTATGCGTCGCAAGGGTAACTCCGGATACTAAATATGGTCTATTCTGTATACGATTAGGCCCATAGGTCGCCGCGGGTCCCCTGCTTGACGGGGGTTGCGACCAACACACCTCACAGAACCCGCTGTGGTGGGGGAAGAAACGGCCGGCACTGGCCGCGGCTTCTCCCCCCTTGAAAAGTCCGCAGCCAGCGCGCGTCCAGACTCCAAGCCCCTAGGAGACATCCCGATGACGACGCCTGCTGTCCACCCCGTGGACGAACGCCTGCCCACCGGCCGCCTGACGGCGCTGGGCCTCCAACATGTGCTCGTGATCTATGCCGGTGCCGTCGCCGTGCCGCTGATCGTCGGGCGCGCGCTGCAGCTCACGCCGTCGCAGGTGGCGCTGCTGATCAGCGCCGACCTGTTCTGCTGCGGCATCGTCACGCTGATCCAGTCCTTTGGCATGACGCGCTGGTTCGGCATCAAGCTGCCCGTCATGATGGGCGTCACCTTCGCGGCGGTCGGGCCCATGGTGGCGTTCGCGCAGGCCATGCCGGGCGTCGAGGGCGCGCGCGCGATCTTCGGCGCCATCATCGGCGCGGGGGTGATCTCCATGCTGATCGCGCCCGTCATCAGCAAGCTGCTGCGCTTCTTCCCGCCGGTGGTCACCGGCACCATCATCGCCATCATCGGCATCAGCCTGATGCGCGTGGGCGTGGGCTGGGCCATGGGTGGGCCGGCCCACCTGGCGCAGACGGTGAACGCCGAAGCGCTGGGCCGCCTGGTCGACGCAACGCGCGCCGCCGCCCAAGCCAAGGGCGTGCCCATGGGCCAGCTGCTGGGCCCGATCCCGATGGTGGACAACCCCAACTACGGTGCGCTGGACACCATGGGCATCGCGGCCGCGGTACTGGTCTTCATCCTGCTGCTGGTGCGCTTCGGGCGCGGCTTCGTCGCCAACATTTCGGTGCTGCTGGGCATCGTGGCCGGCTGCGTCGTCGCCGTGGCCGTGGGCAAGATGGACTTCCACAAGGTCGCCGAGGCGCACTGGTTCGACTTCGTCACGCCGCTGGCCTTCGGCATGCCCACCTTCGACATCGTGATGATCCTGACCATGACGCTGGTCATGGTCGTGGTGATGATCGAGTCCACCGGCATGTTCTTGGCGCTGTCGGACATCACGGGCAAGAAGATCGGCCAGGCCGAGCTGGCCGCCGGGCTGCGCACCGATGGCCTGGGCACCGTGATCGGCGGCTTCTTCAACACCTTCCCCTACACCAGCTTCAGCCAAAACGTGGGCCTGGTCGGCGTGACGGGCGTGCGCAGCCGCTGGGTCTGCGTGGCGGCCGGCGCCATCATGGTGGTGCTGGGCCTGCTGCCCAAGATGGGCGCACTCGTGGAGAGCGTGCCCACCTTCGTGCTGGGTGGCGCAGGGCTCGTGATGTTCGGCATGGTGGCGGCCACGGGCATCCGCATCCTGTCGGCCGTGGACTTTCGCGGCAACCGCAACAACCTGTACATCGTGGCGCTGTCGATCGGCTTCGGCATGATCCCGCTGGTCGCGCCGCGCTGGATGCAGCAGATGGCGCACGGGTTGCACCCGCTGCTGGAGTCCGGCATCTTGCTCACGGCGATCGCGGCCGTGGTGCTGAACGTGTTCTTCAACGGCACGGGCGACAACACAGACGATGCGATCGAGGCCGCCAAGGCGGCCGAAGCGCACTGACCATCACGTTCCCAGGCGGCTTCGCCGCCTCCCCTTCTTCTGCCGCGCCAAGAGGGCGCCCCAGCGGCCTGGCGGAGAGAGCTGCGCGGGTGTTGCCAACTCCTAGAATGTCCGCTCGCTTGTCCAGGCGCCGAGCCGCGCACGCTGGCATGCCCCGCAACCAGGTGCGATGAGGAGCGTCTCATGGACGATGATGTCGAGCAGGCCCCGCCTGGGGCCGCAGGCCACATGGCGCAGCCGCTCACTTATGTGGCGGTGGGCGCGTCCGCCGGTGGCCTGGAGCCGCTGAGAGAACTGTTCGCGGCCGCCGTCCCCGATCCGCAGCTTGCCTATGTGGTGGTCACCCACCTGCCGATGGACCATGCAAGCTACCTGGCCGACATCCTGGGGCGCGCCGGTTCGCTGCCCACCTGCAACGCGCTGAACCACCAGCAACTGGAGGGCGGGCGCGTGTATGTCATGCCCCCGGGCAAGCTGATGGGGCTGCGCCAGGGCAAGGTGTTTTTCAAGCCGATGCCCGCGCTGCAGCGCCCCGCGCCCAAGCCGATCGATTTCTTCATGGATTCGATGGCCGAAGATGCGGGCGACCGCTGCGTCGGCATCGTCCTGAGCGGCACCGACCACGACGGCACGTTGGGGCTGAAGGCCATCCAGGCGGTCGGCGGGCTCACCATTGCGCAGTCGCCGGCAACGGCAGAGTTCCCGGACATGCCCAACAGCGCGATCAGCGCAGGCGCAGCAGATCTTGTGCTGAGCCCGTCCGCGGTGGCCTCCGCCTTGTCCGACTTCCTCGGCGCGCAGAACGCCGAGCGCGAGTTGGCCGAGCCGCCATCCTCGGATGCGTCGGCATCGGTCCTGCACAGCATCCTGGAGCTGGTCCTGGAGCGCACCGGTGCTGACTTTCGGCAGTACCGCCCCGGCATGCTGCAACGCCGGCTCAAGCGGCGCATGTCGGTCACGCGCTGTGCGCACGTCACGGAATATGTCGCCTTGCTACAGGGTTCTCTGACCGAAGCAGCGGCCCTGAGCGCCGAGTTCCTGATCGGTGTGACCGATTTCTTTCGCGACCCCGAGCTGTGGCAGACGTTGGCCAGCGAAACGCTGTCGCCGTTGATCGCGCAATGGCCGCGCGTCGACGCCACCTTCCGGGTGTGGACGCCTGCGTGCTCCTCCGGCGAAGAGAGCTACTCGATCGCGATGGTGATGCTCGAGCTGTTCGACCAGCACGAGGTCAGCGGCTTCGTGCAGGTGTTCGGCACCGACATCGATGGAGGCGCGCTGACCACGGCGCGCCAGGGCGTGTATCCCGACAGCATCACCTCCACCGTCTCGGCGGAGCGGCTGAGCCGGTTCTTCGATCGAAGGCGGGGCGAGTATGCGATCCGCAAGCGGCTGCGCGATGCGGTCACTTTCGCGCCGCAGAACCTGGTGCAGGACACCCCGTTCTCCAAGCTCGATCTGATCTGCTGTCGCAACCTGCTGATGTACTTCGAGCCCGCGTTGCAGGAGCGGGTGTTCCAGCTGTTTCACTTTGCGCTGAAGCCCGGTGGCCTTTTGTGGCTGGGCAAGGCCGAGTCGCTGGGGGCAGCCCACGCCGCGCTGTTCGAACAGGTGTCCGGCCCACTGCGCCTGTACCGGCGCCTGGGCGGCCAATCGTATTTGCCGCGCGGTTTCAGCTCCAGGGTGGCGCCGGCGGCCACGGTGTGGCACCACGGCGCGGCCACGCGCCTGCCGCCGCTGCCGGACCTGCTGCGTGAGCAGCTGGGGGGCCGCAAGGTGACGGCCGCCACGCTCGTGGACCGTGAGGGGCGCGCCCTGTACTTTGCCGGCGAGACGGCGCGCTTTCTGGAACCCTCGGGCGAGGCGACGCTGGAGCTGCTGCGCATGCTGCGCAAGGAGCTGCGGCCATCGGCCCGCATCGTGCTGCGACAAGTTGCCGAGGGAGAGCCCATGGCCAGCCGCAGCCTGGCGCTGCCGACGCGCCGCGATCCCTCGATCCGCCAGCACGTCGACCTGCACGCACAGCGCATCGACCGCACCGAAGCCAACGGCATGCAGCTGGTGACCTTCTCCGTCAAGCCGATGGACCACACCGCCGCCACCGAGGCGCACGACTTCGACTGGCAGACGCTGGAAGCGCAGGTCCTCGAGAGCCAGCAGGAATTGTCCATGGCGCTGGAAGACGCGGAGCGCACGAACGAGCAGCTGCGCATTGCCAACGAGGAGGCGTCCGCCCTGTACGAAGAGGTGCAATCGTCCAACGAGGAGCTCGAAAGCTCCAAGGAGGAGTTGCAGGCGCTGAACGAGGAACTGTCCACCGTCAACGCCCAGCTCGAAGACAAGGTGGCCGAGACCCAGCTCAACACCGACGACCTGCGCAACCTGCTGGACAGCACCCATGTGGCAACGCTATTGCTGGACCGGGACCTGCGCCTGCGCCGCTTCACACCATTGGCTGGCGAGCTCTTTCGCCTGCGATCGGGCGACGAAGGCAGGCGGCTGAGCGACATGGCTGCGGAGGTGCACGACCCGGCGCTGTTTCGCGATGCGCAGGTGGTCTTGCGCGAAAACGAGGCGGTGGAGGCGGAGGTGACCGGGCTGGGCGAGACGGTCTGGCTACGCAGGCTCTTGCCCTACGTGGGACACAACGGCCGCACCGAGGGCGTGGTGGTCACCTTCGTGGACATCACCGTATTGCGGGTTGCGGCCCGGCAGATCGGCCAGTTGACCGCGATGCTGGACGACTCGAACGACGCCATCTACAGCTGCGGGCTGGACGGGCGCATCCTGTCCTGGAACAAGGGCGCAGAGAAGATCTACGGCTATTCGAGGGACGAGGCCCTGCATTTGACGGTGGACCAGCTTTCAAGCCATCGGGCACCCGCCGGGGCGGCGGATGCGCAAGCGCTCGCCCACGCCATCGCACATGGCTCCGTCGGTGCCAGGGACGTCGAGCGGCGGACCAAGGGCGGCCGCACGGTGACCGTGTCGATGTCGGCCACGGCACTGCGCGAGGGCCTGGGCGTCGTGCATGCCGTGCTGTTCACCGAGCGCGACATCTCCGAGCGGCTGCGTACGGAAAGCGAGATCCGCTTCCGACGCCTGGCCGACGACATTCCGGCGCTGTTGCGTGTCGAGGATGTGCGCGGCCGCACCGCGTTCGTCAACCGCGGCTGTGTCGCGTTCGTCGGCCGCAGCAGTGAACAGCTCGTGGGCGAGGGTTGGCTGGAGTTCGTGCACACGCAGGACAGGCAGCGCTACCTGGACGAGTACGCGGCGGCGCGGGCAGAGCAGCGCCAATTGGACAGCGACATCCGCTTGCAGCGCCACGATGGCGCCTACCGGTGGATGCGCTCCATGAGCGTGCCGCACGTGGATGCGGCTGGCGGCTTCGCAGGCTATGTGGCGTTGATGGTGGATGTGCAGGACCGCAAGCAGGCCGAGTTGCAACTGGTCGAGGCCGACCACCGCAAGGACGAGTTCCTGGCGATGCTGGCGCACGAGTTGCGCAATCCCCTGGCCCCCATCCGCAGCGCCGTGACCATCCTGGGGCGCCTGGGGCTGCCGGATGCCCGGGCGGCGTGGGCCTTGGGCATGATCGACCGGCAGGCCGAGCTGATGGCCAAGTTGCTCGACGGCCTGCTGGACGTGGCGCGCATCTCGCGCGGCAAGCTGACGCTGGACAAGGCACCCGTGGAGCTGATGGTCGTCGTGCAGCGCGCCGTGGAGATCGGGCAGGCCTCGATCACCGCGCGCCAGCAGGCCTTGACGGTCCATGGTGCCGACGACGTATTGGTCGAGGGCGACCTGTTGCGGCTCACGCAGGTGTTCGCCAACCTGCTGAACAACGCGTCCAAGTACACGGACGAGCGGGGGGCGATCACGCTGTGGGTCGAGCCGGCAGGCGACCAGGTGTGCGTGCGGATCGAGGACAACGGTGCCGGCATCTCCAGCGAGATGCTGCCGCGCGTGTTCGACCTGTTCTCCCAGGCCGATACCACGCTGGACCGTGCGAAGGGCGGCCTCGGGCTGGGCCTGACGCTGGTGCAGCAACTGGTCCAGCTCCACGGCGGCACGGTGCAGGCCGAAAGTGCAGGCCTCGGCATGGGCAGCACGTTCACCGTGTGCCTGCCGATGCTCGCGCGCCGCGCGCCCCAGCCCGGCGATGCAGGCGCCCCGTCCGACCGGGCGGGTCCACGGTCCATGCGCGTGCTGGTCGTAGACGACAACGTGGATGGCGCCGACAGCCTGGCCCAGGTGCTCGGGTTCGATGGCCACGAGGTCCACGTCGCCTACGACGGCCACGAGGCCGTGCGCATGGCGGCCGCGGTGCGGCCCGACGTGGTTGTGCTGGACATCGGCCTGCCCGGCATGGACGGCTACCAGGTGGCGCGCGTGCTGCGCGGCGCTGCAGCGACGTCGGCGGTCACGCTGGTCGCCCTGACCGGCTATGGCCAACCCGAGGACATCGCCAGGGCGACAGCCGCGGGCTTCGATCGCCATCTGGTCAAGCCCGTCGATCCCGACGTGCTGTCGCAGATCGTGGCCGGCGCACCGCCCTTGGGTGGGCGGTTGCAGGGCTGAAGCGCAACGCGCCTGGATGGAGCGAGCATCGGCCCTGCGGGCCAGGGCCGGTGGGTGCGAGAAGCATGGTGCGAACCGATCACGGCGTCGGCAGACGTGTGCATCCCCGCTCGCGGCGGATGGTCGATGGCGCGCGCTCCAGCAGGCCACGTCAAGGCGCTACCGGCTCCGGCCACACTCCCTTTGTATTTACACACTAGATTCAATGTTCGTCCAGTAAATGCCTGGGCGACCGTCGTTGGAACGGCAGAAATATCGCTGCCTATGTTCGCCAGCGTACAGACGCAGGCATTCGGGTGTGACGCATCGGTAAATACCATCCAACGAGAATCGTGACGGTATTTCTTACAGCTTGGCACGCGTGTCGAAAAAACAAGCTCAGAAAACGTATTCATTTCAACGACACACAGAAAATAAATCACGATGGCATCAAATATGCATGGGCGTTTGATGAGTTCGTGCACATCGCTCGATGCTCGTAGCGCCACACTCGGCGCTTAAATGGGATATTCGATGAACACCCACAGGCAAACGAAGCACCATCTGCCAGGCCGTATTTTTGACCGCTGGCGCTCTGGCCTGACGGTCTGAACGACGCGAGCAGCTCGCCCCCACTGCGTAACCATCCCAACCACCTTGCGACACCTTCATACACCAAAAAAATGTCCAAATACAAGCTTGCTTTCAAGACCGGAATTATTGCTTCCAGTATGGCTGCTGTCGTCGCCCATGCTGCCGTCATCGGTGGCATCGACTTCAATGGCTCCTTTGTCAACGCGCACCTGGAAACAGCAACGATTGCGCAAACCTACGTGAATGGAAATGGGCAGAGCGCAATCGGCTACGGCGTGATTTCGACCGTCAACGGAGCCGATCGCCTGGACTATTGCGCCACCCCTGGCTGCAGCCTTTATTACGTGGCCACATTCAGCAATTCACAGGCATTCAGCGGCGCTTACGTTGAGTTTCTGGAGACTGCGGTTTCGGTGTACTACGCCGACGTGGGTTTCAACCTCTTGAGCCAGAGCTCCAATCAAAATCTAAGCCTGATCCAGGGGCTGACGCCATGGCTGACGCTGGTCGGCCATAAAAATCTCGGCGGCTTGGCATCGCCCCAAGCCGAGGGGAATGGCTCAGGCATTTTGACGGGGGAAACTCTCTCCGGGTCCGGGTACGGATTGTTCGACGTCAATACGCTGGGGCCCGGTCTTGCCGATGTCATTTCCAAACTCAATGGCAACAGCGAGCAGGACGCAATCGGTGGCTTTGCCGACACGACCCTGACTTCGTCCTTCAACAATTCGGTGCTGAACAGGTTCGACGAGGAGAACGGCACCGCAGCCGGCTGCAAAAACGGAACGGCTGTCCAAGGGGCATGGTGCTACCAGGGCTCGTCGACGCTTCGCGGACAGTTGGCCGCGGAAGTCCCGGAGCCCGGCTCGCTGGCTTTGCTCGGCCTGGGGCTGGCAGGTCTTGCCGCGGCACGCCGCCGCACACGCGCTTGAGGGCGCTTCGACGCTGAAGATCAACCCGGCCTCGGCCGGGTTTTTTGCTGTCAGGTCAGACGGCACCATGATCGGCCACTGCGCGCAGGCCTCATGGCGCGCCGGCATCCGACAGCAGCACCACCGTCTGCCCCTGCGTGCCGCAGCGCTGCACCGTCACCCAGCCCGTCAAGGTCTGGCCGTCGCGGCGGCGGCTGTGCACCAGGCCGCGCCACTGGCCGTCGGCCTGCAGCGCGCGGCACAGGTCGTGCAGGAAATGCCGGCCGTTGGGCGCCAGGTCGAAGCGGCGCACGTCCACGCCCAGCAGTTCGTCGGCCGCGTGGCCGGTGATGCGCAGGAAGGCCGGGTTGACCCACAGCACACGCTGCTGCGCGTCGAGCACCATCTGGCCCTCGCCGCTGCATTGCTGCGCGAGCGCGGCCAGGCGCGACTGGGCGTCGGCATGGCGGCGCTCGATGGCGGTGGCGGCCAGTTGCGCGGCGTGGGCCAGCGCGGTGGCGTCGCCCGCGCTCGGTGCGCCGGGCGCCTCGCGGTAGGCCACCAGCACGCCCAGCAGCATGCCGCCGGCACCGAGCACGGGCGTGGACCAGCTGGCGCGCAGGCCGGAAGCGGCCACGGCCGCGGCGAACGCCGGGTCCGCCTCGGCCTGGGCCAGGCCGTCGACCATCAGCGTGCCGCTGCGCTGCGTGGCCAGGCCGTGGCGGGCGGCGTCGCTCAACGGCAGGCCGTCCAGGGCGGCGGCCAGCGCTTCGGGCAGCGAGGCCGCGGCGGCCAGGCGCAGCCGGTCGGCACCGGGTTCGCGCACCAGCAGCGCGCTGCGCAGCGTGGGCAGCATGTCTTCGGTGCCGCAGACGATCGCGCCCAGCACGCTGTCCAGGTCGGCGGCGGTGGGCAGGCTGGCCTGCACGCGCTCGCGCAGCCGCGCGCACTGCTCGGCGCGGCGGCGCTCGGTCACGTCGCGTACCAGGCCGAGCACGCAGGGCTGGCCCTGGTGCAGGCTGGGCCGCACCTGCAGCTCGATCCAGACGGCCTCGTCGCCGCAGCGCGGCAGCAGGCGCAGCCGGTAGCTGCGGCGCGTGGCCTCGCCCTGCGGCAGGTGGTTGGCCAGCCGGTGCTTCCACAGCGCCAGGAATTCCGGCGCGATGACGTCCTCGAAGCCCAGGCCCAGGAAGGCCTGCGCGTTGTAGCCCAGCAGCGCCGGCAGCGCCGCATTGGTGGCCAGGAAGCGGCCGCCGCGGGCCACGAAGACACCGTTGTCCAGGTGGTCCAGCAACGCCTGGTGGCTGGCCTCGCTCGCCGCCAGCGCCTCGCGCAGGGCCGTGCTCTCGGTGCCGTCGCGCCAGCGCACGAGCAGGCCCATGCAGGTGCGGCCCGCATACCAGGGCGTCACGCGGCGCACGAAGACGCGCCCGTCGTGCAGCGCGAAGGACTCGGTGGGCGGTAGCGTCGCGTGGGCGATGTCCTGCCCAACGCGGTCCAGAAAGCGCGTGGCATCGACCAGCTGGCGCGCCATGTAGGCCCGCACGGCGTCGGCCGTGCCCACCGACAGCAGCGTGGACGGCAGCTGCCACAGGTCGGCGAAGCGCTCGTTGCAGCGCACGATGCGGCCCGCCAGGTCCAGCACCACGCAGCCGTCGGGGCCGCTGGCCAGCGCGGTCTCCAGCAGGCCGTCCAGCGCCGCCGGGCTGGCCGGGGCCGCGGGCGCTTCCGGTCCCGCAGGGGCTTCGCAGGCAGGCATCAGGAAGGCGGAAAGGGTCTCGAAAGGCATCGCGCGTCTCCTGGTCGGGGCGATGCAGCGGCCGGGGCGGGCGCATCGAAGACCTGGATTGAGCCGCAGCCGGTGGCCGCGAATGTGATGCGAATGTGTCGCGAACCACAGGCTTTGCGACACCGTTGCGCCACGATGTGCGGGGTCTCGCGTCGAACAATGGCGGCATCGGATCACACAACGGTCCGGCCCCCGCAACGACTTCACGAGGCCCACCATGCGCACCACTTCCAAGTTCATCCTGGCTCTGTCCACCGCCCTGGCCATGGTGGCCCCGGGTGCCCAGGCCGCTGGCAACATGG
>NZ_LMMV01000007.1 GCF_001422405.1 Pseudorhodoferax sp. Leaf267 | reverse complement strand
CAGGCGGTGTTCGGCATCGAGACGGCGCTGAAGGCGCTGGCCGCCAAGACGCCGCAGAGCGGCATGCCGGCCGAGATCAAGACCGACGTGGTGCTGGTGACCAAGGATTCCAAATGAAGGGGCTGGACATGCAAAGACGACTTTTCTGGGCCGTGGTGGCCAGCATTGCGCTGGTGCTCGGCGGTTGCGGCGGCAGCGACGACGACGCCCCGCCCAAGATCATCATCGACGCCGACTACAACACCATGAGCGACGACGGCCAGCTCGGCGTGATGGCCGCGCAGCTGCAGGCCGAGGGCAAGCTGCAGGTGCTGGGCATCACCGTGGTCTCGGGCAACAAGTGGCGGGACCAGGGCGTGCTCGAGGCGCTGAAGTCCATGGAGCGCGTCGGCATGGGCCAGCGCATCCCCGTCTATGCCGGCGAGAACTACGCGCTGTCGCACGACTGGGCCACGATCGAGCAGGAGCTGGCGGCCGGTGCGGCCAACGACGGCTACTACGGCGCCTGGAGCGTGCAGAAGACGGCACCGACCGCTGCCGAACTGGTCGCGCCGTCGGACGGCCTGGCGACGACCACGACGCTGCAGCCCCAGAACGCGGTCGACTTCCTGATCGACACCATCAAGGCCAACCCGCGCGAAGTCACCATCCTGGCCATCGGCCCGCTGACCAACATCGCCAAGGCCATGCGCAAGGCGCCCGAGATCGTGCCGCTGATCAAGCAGATCATCTACATGGGCGGGGCGGTGCACGTGCCAGGCAATACGACCAAGACCGCCGAGTTCAACTGGTGGTTCGACCCCGAGGCCGCGCAGTACGTGGTGCGCCAGCCCGTGCCGCAGGTGGTGGTGCCGCTGGACGTGACCGACACCGTGCAGCTGACCACGCCGATCTACAACCGCGTCGTCCGTGGCGTGCGCCAAACCGCCGTCACGCGGCAGTTCCAGGAGGTCATGGGCCCAGGCTTCAATGGCGTGGGCTTCGAGGGTGACCCGAACTACGAAATGGACGTCTGGGACACGCTGACCATCGCCTACCTGATGGACCCCAAGTACGCAACCGAGGTCAGCGAGGAATACGTGGACGTGGTCAACGCGCCCGGCGCCGCCAACAACGGCCAGTCCATCGGCTACGCCACTCAGCCGGCCGGCCCGACGCTGCAGAAGATGAAGGTGGTCAAGAAGTTCGACAACCCGCGCTTCTTCGAGTTCTATGTCGACCTGCTGACGCGGCCCGTGCCGATTCCCTGAAGTTCAGGCACCACCCGGCAGCGGCGCCGCCGGGTCGACCAGGCCAGCCGCGCGGATCTCCTGCCAGAACGCGAGCGGCACCGCCGCTTGCAGGGCGGCGCGGTCTTCGGCGATGCGGCCAGGCTGGCTGGCACCCGGGATCACCGCGGCCACGGCTGGATGCGCCAGCGCGAACTGCAGGCCGGCCGCCTTCATCGTCGCGCCATGGCGGTCGGCGATCGCCTTGATGGCCGCGACCCGGGCCAGGATCTGCGGCGTGGCCGGCGCGTACTCGAAGTTTGGCCCGCCCACCAGCGCGCCCGAGCTGTACGGCCCGCCCACCACGATGCCCAGGTCCTTGGCCGCCACCTTGGGCATCACGCGTTGCAGCGCGCTGGCGTGGTCCAGCAGTGTGTAGCGCCCCGCCAGCAAGAAGCCGTCGGGCCGCGGCCCTTCCAGGCCGAGCAGCAGCTCGATCGGCTCGACCCGGTTCACGCCCAGGCCCCAGGCCTGGATCACGCCCTCGTCGCGCAGCCGGTCCAGCGTCTTGAATGCGCCCTTGCGTGCGCTCTCGAATACGCCGAGCCATTCGTCGCCATAGAAGTCCTGCGCCACGTCGTGCACCCAGACGATCTCGATGCGGTCGGTCTTCAGGCGCTTCAAGCTGTCCTCGATGGAGCGCAGCGTGGCGTCAGCCGAGTAGTCGTTGACGACCTTGTTGGGCCGGCCGTGCTTGAATACCTCGCCTTTTTCGCCCTGGTCGCGCGTGTTCACGTCCTCCACCTCGTCCAGCACCAGGCGGCCGACCTTGGTGCTGATGACGTACTCGTTGCGCGGGCGCTGCGCCAGCGCCTCGCCCATGCGGATCTCGGCCAGGCCTGCGCCGTAGAACGGCGCGTTGTCGAAGTAGCGGATGCCGTCGTTCCACGCGGCGTCCACCGTCGCCTGGGCTTCCGCTTCGGGAATGGCGCGGAACATATTGCCCAGCGGGGCGGTGCCGAAACCCAGCGTCTTGGCGGGGAGGATGTCTTTCAGTGCCATGGTGCTCTCCTGTTGAGGGAGCGATCATGGCTGTTTTCATGCCGTGGCTTCAAGAGGCCGCGTGCGTCCACGACTTCGCAGGCGCCTGCGACGCGCTCAGAAGGCCACGCCTGCGTAGAGCAACACGTTCATGTAGGGCGTGCACTCGCCGGTACGGACCATGGCTTGGGCGCCCATGCACAGCTGCTTCAGCTCGGCATGGGACACCTGTTGAACCGGGGTGGGCTCCAGCGGCTGGCACCAGGTGGGCATGGCACCGGCCGCGGCCTCCTGCGCGATCACGGCACGCTCGACCTGCAGCTCGCTGAGCACGGCCTGCAGAACGTCGGCGAAGCGCGGCACGCCGCGCATGACCGCCAGGTCGATGCGCAGCGGCCCGGCCGGGATCGGCAGGCCGGCGTCGCCGATGACCAGCAGGTCACCATGGCCCATGCCGGCGATGACGCGCGAGAGCTCGGCATGCAACAGGGTCGTGTGCTTCATGGCGTGCTGGCCGCGGGGGCGGCGGGTTGGGCATCGACCTCGGCCGCGGTCGGGATCGAGACCTGTGCGCCGACCCGTGTCACGCAGACCGCTGCCGCGCGCACGCCACGTGCGGTGGCCGCGGCCAGGTCCTGCCCCTGGGCCAGGGCCACGGCCAACGCGCCGGCGAAGGTGTCGCCCGCGGCCGTGGTGTCAACGGCCTGCACGCGCAGCGCGGGCTGCAAGCGGCAGCCACCCTGCTCCACCGTGACCACTCCGAGGGCGCCCAGCGTGACGACCACGCGGCCGACGCCACGCGCGCGCAAGGCCTGGCCGGCCACGACTGCCTCGGCCGGCGTGGAGACGGCGCAGCCGGCATAGGCCGCTGCCTCGACCTCGTTGACGACCAGCGTGTCCAGCTGCGGCCACAACCCGTCTGGCAGCGGCAGCATCGGCGAGGGGTTGAACAGCACGCGGCAGCCGGCCCGGCGCGCGGCGGCGACGGCTTGCAGCACGACCGGCAACGGCGACTCGAGTTGCGTGACGAGGAAGCTGGCGCCTTGCAGGTGCCTTGCCAGGTCCGCATCGTCCAGCTGCAGCGTGGCGTTCGCGCCGGGCAGCACCACGATGCGGTTCTGCGCCGAGTCTTCCAGCATGACCAGCGCGCGGCCTGTGGCCTCGGTGTCGTCCACCTGCAGCGCGTCGAGTGCGATGCCGTCGCGCGCCAGCGCGTCCTGCAGCGCCTGGCCGTCGGCATCGCGGCCCACGCGCGCCAGCAGCCGCACGTGCGCGCCCTGCCGTGCGCAGCTCACCGCCTGGTTGCCGCCCTTGCCGCCAGGCAGCAGGGCCAGCGAATGGCCGAGCAGCGTCTCGCCGGCTTCGGGGGCGCGCGGCACGCGCAGCAGCAAGTCCATGTTCAGGCTGCCGAGCACGACGATGGTGGGGGTGGGCGTCATGCGGCGGGCTCCCGGTAGGGCGCGCTGGATGCGCGCACGCGCAGCTCGGGCTGCAATACAACCTTGCGCGGCTCCTGGCGCCGGCCCTCGATGCGCTCGAGCAGCATGTCCACGGCCAGATTGGCGATGCGCTGCTTGGGCTGGGCGACGGTGGTGAGCGGTGGGCAGGTGAAGCGCGCCAGCTCGATGTCGTCGAAGCCGACCAGCGACAGATCGTCGGGCACTGCCACACCGCATTCGTGCGCGGCGCACAGCGCGCCGATGGCCATGAGGTCGTTGGCCGCGAACACGGCACTGGGCCGCGGCGCCTGCCGCAGGATGGCGTGCATCGCGGCATAGCCGCCCTCGCTCGTGAAATCGCCAGTGTGCAGCAGGTCCGTGCTGGCCAGGCCAATGCCAGCCAGTGCCAGCCGCCAGCCTTCCACCCGCTGGTCGGCCGTGGCCACGCCAGCCGGCCCGCCGATGCAGGCGATGCGGCGGTGGCCCAGGGTCGTGAGGTGCTGTACGGCCAGCAGCGCGCCCTGCATGTGCGCGGTTTCGACCAGGTCGCAGGGCAAGGTGTCGATCTCACGGTCCACCATCACGGTGGGCACGCGCAGGCCGCTCAGCAGTTCGGGCAGGGCCGGGTCTTCGCCGGAGGACACCACGATCAAGCCATCGACGCGGCGCTCGGCCAGCACCTGGAGCACCATGCCCTGGCGGCGCGGTTCGTCGTCGGTGTTGCACAGCAGAAGGTTGTAGCCGGCGCCGAAGCAGCGGTCTTCGATGCCGCGCACGATCTCGGCGAAGTACGGGTTCGAGCTGTTCGGGATGAGCATGCCCAGCGTGCTGGTGGCGCTGCGCTGCAGGCTGCGCGCCACCGCGCTGGGCACGTAGCCCAAGTCGCGGATGGCCTGCTCCACGCGCGCGCGCCCATCGTCGCTGACAAATCGGGTCTTGTTGACCACGTGCGAGACGGTGGTCACGGACACGTTCGCGTGGCGGGCCACGTCCTTGATGGTGGCCATCAGTGCGCCCGGTTGGCGCGCCGCTGGCGCAGGGTGTCGACGATCACGGCGACCACGATCACGCAGCCCGTGATGATGCGCTTGCTCGGCTCGCTGGCGCCGACCTGGGCCAGGCCGGCCTCCAGCACCGCGATGATGAGCACACCGATGAAGGTGTTGACGACCGAGCCACGCCCGCCCATGAGGCTGGTGCCGCCGATGACCACGGCCGCGATCACGCGCAGCTCCATGCCCTGCCCCGCGTTCGGGTCTGCAGCCTCCATGCGCGCCGCCTGCATCAGGCCCGCAAGGCCGGCCAGCAGCCCGGTCAGCGTGAACACGATGATGCGTACCGGCCGCGGGTCCACACCGGCCAGGCGCATGGCCTCCTCGTTGGTACCGATGCCGACCACGCTGCGGCCGAACACGGTGCGCGTGAGCACCAGTTGCCCGACGACGACCAGCACGACCGCCAGCAGGAAGGCCACCGACACGCCACCGACGAGCGGCGCGGCCAGGCCGGCGATGCGCTCGCCCACGTACTGCGTGCGCGATCCTGTCACCAGGTAGGCCGAGCCGCGAACGACTTCGAGCATGCCCAGCGAGACGATGAAGGACGGCAGCCGCCAGGCCACGGACACCGAGCCCAGCACCAGCCCGCACAGCGCGCCGGCGCCCAGGCCGAGCAGGCCCGCGGCCACCGGGTGCCAGCCCCACTGCAGCACGGCCATCGCGGACAGCGCCGCGCTCAGCGCCAGCACCGAGCCGACCGAGAGGTCGATGCCGGCGATGATCAGCACGAAGGTCATGCCGACCGCCATGACCGCCAGCGCCGGGATTTCGTTGACGATGGCGACGAAGGTGTCGAAGGTGAAGAAGTACTGCGACAGGCTGCTGAAGAGCGCGACCATGCCGATGAGCACGACGGCCAGGCCGAGGTAGGTGCCGAGCTGGGCGTTGAGGCCGCTGCGTGGCGTGGTGGGTAGTGCGGCGCTCATGCCGAAGTCTCCTCGGATCGTTGTTCGCTGACGCCGCTGAACGCAGCGGCCAGCAGGGATTGTTCGGTCCAGGCGCCGCGCTCGAACACCTGCACCAGGCGCCCGCCGCTCATGACGCCGATGCGGTCGCACATGGCCATCAGTTCGCGCAGGTCGCTGGAGACCATCAGCAGCGCGCGGCCGTCGGCCGCCATGCGTTCGAGCTCGGCGTAGAGGTCGGCGCGCGCGCCCACGTCCACGCCGCGCGTAGGCTCATCGAGCAGCAGCACCTCGCAGTCGCG
The DNA here is from genome assembly GCF_001422405.1 of Pseudorhodoferax sp. Leaf267. Lineage (GTDB taxonomy): Bacteria > Pseudomonadota > Gammaproteobacteria > Burkholderiales > Burkholderiaceae_C > Pseudorhodoferax. The sequence goes on along the minus strand of NZ_LMMV01000007.1, from coordinate 60,971 downwards.
GTGCAGCCAGCGCGCGAAGACCACTTTCTGCTGGTTGCCGCCCGAGAGGGCTGCCACCGGTTGCTCCTCGTCGCGGCAGCGCACGCGCAGCTTGCGCACGAGGCCGCGCACGATGTCGGTCTCCTTGGCCGGCTGCAGCCAGCCGCCACTGGCCACGGCTTGCAGGTCGCTCAGCGTAGTGTTGACGCGGATCGGTTGCGGCAGCAGCAGGCCTTCGGACTTGCGGTCTTCGCTGACCAGGCCGATGCGGCGGCGCACGGCCTCGATGGGGCTGGACCAGGGTGGCTGCGGCTGGCCGTTTTCCAGCAGTTCCACACTGCCCTGCTCGGCCTGGTCAGCGCCGTAGATCAACCGCAGCAGCTCGGTGCGGCCCGAGCCGACTAGGCCGGCAATGCCGAACACCTCGCCCGCATGCAGGTCCAGGCTCACGTCGCGCACGGCCGTGCCGCGGGAAAGGTTGCGCAAGCGCAGCTTGACGGGGCCGGCCGGGCGGCGCGGGCGGTCTTCGTCGTCGTCCAGCGCGCGGCCGATCATGCGCTGCACGAGGTCGGCCTCGCTGACGCCGGCCATGGGCCGATCGTCGACCAGGCGGCCGTCGCGCAACACGGCCACGCGGTCGCAGATGCGGCGCAGTTCTTCGAGGCGGTGCGAGACGTAGACCAGCGCCACGCCGGCCGCCGACAGCTGCGCGATCTGCGCGAACAGGCGCTCGGATTCGCGGGCGGTCAGCATCGCGGTGGGCTCGTCCAGGATCAGCACGCGTGTGTCGTCCTGCAGGTTGCGCGCGATCTCCACCATCTGCTGGTGGCCGATGCCCAGGCGCGACACCGGCATGTCGGGGTCGACATCGGTCAGGCCGATGCGGGCGAGCTGGCGTTCGGCCAGTGCGCGCAGCCGGCCGCGCTGCAGCCAGCCGGCGCGGTGCGGCAGGCGGCCCAGCAGCAGGTTCTCGGCGACCGTGAGTGTGGAGACCAGGCCCAGCTCCTGCATGACCATGCGCACGCCCTGAGCCTCGGCCTCGCGGCGCGAGCGTGGCGCGAAAGGCTGGCCGCCCAATTGCATGCTGCCGCGCGTGGGCGCGACCAGGCCGCAGACGATCTTGGACAGCGTGCTCTTGCCCGCGCCGTTCTCGCCCGTCAGCGCCAGCACCTGGCCGGCGTGCAGATCGAGGCTCACGCCGTCGAGCACGGTCGCGGCGTATTCCTTGCCGATGCCTTGCAGCGAAAGGACGGGCGGGTGCTGCGCCATGCTTACTTGCTGTCCTTGGTTACCAGCACCACGTCGGTCTTGATCTCGGCCGGCATGCCGCTCTGCGGCGTCTTGGCGGCCAGCGCCTTCAGCGCCGTCTCGATGCCGAACACCGCCTGCTTGGCGGATCGACCTTCTGCGCCACCATCTGCTCGACGATGCGGATCTGGGCGGCCGCGTCGGTCTCGTCCTTGATGCCGTTGGCCAGCAGCGTGTACTGCTTGGCATTGGCCTTCTGGTGGGCCTTGGCGCCTTCTTCCATGGTCAGGAAGAACTCGTTGGCCAGGGATTTCATGACCAGGGCCACCTTGGGCGGGCTCTGCGCCCATGTCGGCGTGGCGGCCAGCAGGCCGGCCAGGGCCAGTGCGGTGGTGAGGGTGCGGCGTGTCGATTGCATGCTTGTCTCCTTGTGGTGCATCGATGACAGGCAGGCAATATAGGCGCGCCAAAACGTTTGCGCAAACGTTTGCGACCTAGGATTTTCCCGTGGATGCACGGCGGCTTTGCATTTATGCTGATGCTTCCTTTCACTGCAAAATCGCATCAACTTTGATGCTGGAGACTGCAATGCGAACCACCGTGACGATCGAGGATGCCTTGTACGAGCAAGCCCTGGAGGTGGCCGACCCGGAGATGGACAAGGCCGACCTGTTCCGTGAAGCCATCAAGACCTTCGTACGCGTCCAGGCCGCCAAGCGGCTGGCGGCCCTGGGTGGCAGCGCACCTGGGATGGCGGACATCCCGCGCAGGGGCGACGCGACGCAGCGATGAGCGTCCTTGTCGATACATCAGTCTGGGTGGCTCATTTCCGCCAGCCGAGTCACATACTCGTGGCCCTGCTGGCGCGCGACCTGGTGCTGGTGCATCCCCTGGTGATCGGCGAACTCGCGTGCGGAACGCCGCCCGCCCGCGCACAGACGCTGCGCGACATCGCACGCTTGCAGACGGCCCAGCAGGCCGGTCAGCGCGAAGTTCTGGACTTCATCGAACGCGAGGCCCTCTTCGGCCTCGGGTGCGGATTCGTGGACATGACGTTGCTCACGTCCACGCTGCTGACGCCTGGCGCGCGGCTATGGACGCTGGACAAGCGCCTGGCCGCACTGGCCGGGCGCTTCGACGTGGCCCACCCCCCGCATTGATCAGCCCACCACCGTCCCGCGCGCCTCCCCCAACCCGATCCGCACCGCCCCTTCGCGCTCGCACCAGCCGCGCAGGATCAGCGTGTCGCCATCCTCCAGGAAGGTCCGCGTTTCGCCGTTCGACAGCGTGATCGGCTGCTTGCCGCCCAGCGTCTGTTCCAGCAGCGAACCGGCCTCGGACTGCGCCGGCCCCGACAGCGTGCCCGAGCCCAGCAGATCGCCCGGCTGCAGGTTGCAGCCGTTCACGGTGTGGTGCGCGACCAGCTGCGCCGCCGTCCAGTAGGCGGCCTGCATGGTGTTGCCACGCGTGAGGCGCACGCCCTCCTCGCCGGCCGCGCGCATCTTCGCGGTCTGCAGCCAGACCTCCAGCGTGATGTCGAGCGCACCGCTCTCGCGGTTGGACGGTGCGTCCAAATAGGGCAGCGGCTGCGGGTCGCCCTCGGGCCGCGTGAAGGCCGCGCGGAAGGGTGCCAGCGCCTCCATGGTCACGATCCACGGCGAGATCGTGGACGCGAAGCTCTTCGAGAGGAAGGGCCCCAGCGGCTGGTATTCCCAGGCCTGGATGTCGCGTGCCGACCAGTCGTTGAACAGGCCCACGCCGAACAGATGCTGCTCGGCCTCGCCCATGGGAATGGGCTCGCCCAGCGCATTGCCCTGGCCCACGTAGAAACCCAGCTCCAGCTCGTAGTCCAGCCGCTTGCAGGGGCCGAAGCCGGGCTCGCTCGCGCCTGGCGCGATGGTCTGGCCGTTCGGGCGCTTGAAGCTGTTGCCGCTGACGACGATGGACGAGGCGCGGCCGTGGTAGCCGATGGGGACCCATTTGTAGTTGGGCATCAGCGGCTGGTCGGGGCGGAACAGCTTGCCGACCGTGGTGGCGTGGTGGATGCCGGTGTAGAAGTCCGTGTAGTCGCCGATGCGGCAGGGCACGGTGTATTCGGCCTGGGCCTGGGGCACGAGCGCCCTGCTCCATGCGGCTTCATTGGTGCTGCCTGCGCGCAGACCCTCGGACAGCTTGGCACGCAGGGCCTGGCGCTCGGCCGGCGATGCGGCCATCAGCGCGTTCATGTCGGCATGGTCGACGAGGCCCGCGGCCTGCAGATCCAGCACCTGGTCGCCGATGGCGACGCCGATGCGGAAGGCCTCGGCACTGCCGGCCCTGCGGAAGCGGCCGAACGGCAGGTTCTGTATCGGGAAGTCCGCGCCCTCGGCATTGGCGGAGGCGACCCAGCTGCGCAGCTGGGGGTCGTGGGTGGCGTTGCGTGTGGTCATGGAGTTCCTTGTCAATCGACGGACATGCCGGCCTTGCGGGCGACCTCGCCCAGGCGCTGGTATTCGGATTGGGTGAGCTGCGTGAGTTCGTCTGCACTGGAGCCACGCGGGTGGAAGCCGGCGGCCAGCAATTTCTCCTTCACCTCGGGCATGGCCAGTGCGCTCGTGAAGGCCTTGTTCAACGCCTGCACCACGGCCGGCGGCAGGTTGGCCGGGCCGTAGACGCCGAACCATGGGTCCACTGCGTAGCCCTTGAGCCCGGTCTCGGCGATGGTCGGCACATCGGGCAGCGACGGCGCACGCGCCGCTCCGGCCACGGCCAGTGCGCGCAAGCGGCCGGCCTGGATGTGCGGCAGCGAAGCCGGCAGATTGTCGAACATCGCGCCGATGGTGCCGCCCAGCAGGTCGGTGATGCCCGGGCCGCTGCCCTTGTAGGCCACGTGCGTGAGCTCGGTGCCGGTCATCTGCGCAAACATCACGCCGGCCAGGTGCATGGAAGTACCGGCGCCGGCCGTCGCGTACGGCAGGCCGGGCGTCTTCTTCGCGGCGGCGACGAGGTCGGCCACGCTGCGGATCGGCGAGCTGGCCGGCACTTCGAGCACGATGGTCGAGGTGCCCAGCAGGCTGATCGCGCTGAAATCCCGGCGCGGGTCGAAGGCCATGGACTTGTAGACATGCGGGTTCAGCGCATTGGTGGAGATGGCGCCGAAGCCGATGGTGTAGCCGTCGGGCGCGGCCTTGGCCACGAGGTCCATGCCGATGTTGCCGCCCGCGCCGCCGCGGTTGTCGACGACCACGGGCTGGCCCAGCAGTTCGGCCACCTTCTGGCCCACGGTGCGCGCCACGAGGTCGGTGGTGCCGCCCGGCGTGTAGGGCACGACGAAGCGGATCGGCTTGGTGGGGAAGTCCGCGGCCTGGCCGGCCAGCGGCAGGGCCAGCGCGGCGAACAGCGCGAGCGCGTTGCGGCGGGAATGCGTGGTCATGGCTTGAATTGGTCCTTGAGGCCGGCCCAGCAGTCGGCGTATTCCTGGTCGAGCGCGGGTGTCTGCAGCGCGAACGCCGTGGGGATGAAACGGAAGCGGCTCTCGAACATGAAGGCCAGCGTGTGGTCCAGCTTCTGCGGCTTGAGGTCTGCCGCAGAAGCCTTTTCGAAGGCCTCTTCGTCGGGCCCGTGGGGCACCATGGCATTGTGCAGGCTGGCCCCGCCGGGCTTGAAGCCGCCGGGCTTGGCGTCGTATTCACCATAGACCAGGCCCATGAACTCGCTCATGAGGTTGCGGTGGTACCAGGGCGGGCGGAAGGTGTCCTCCATCACCAGCCAGCGCGGCGGGAAGATCACGAAGTCGCAGTTGGCCGTGCCCGGCGTGTCGCTGGGCGAGGTCAGCACGGTGAAGATCGACGGGTCCGGGTGGTCGAAGCTGATGGAGCCGATGGCCATGAAGTTCTGTGTGTCGTACTTCACGGGCGCCAGGTTGCCGTGCCAGGCGACCACGTTGAAGGGCGACTGCTGCATCGGCGCCGTCCAGAAACGGCCGCCGAATTTCTTGACGATCTCGTAGGGGCCGGCGTTGTCCTCGAACGCGGCCACGGGCGCCAGGAAATCGCGCGCATTGGCCAGGCCGTTGGAGCCGATGGGCCCCAGCTCGGGCAGGCGGAACTGGGCGCCGTAGTTCTCGCACACGTAGCCGCGCGAGGGGCCGTCAGGCAGAGCGACCTTGAACAACAGGCCGCGCGGCAGCAGCGCGATCTCGCCGGGCGCCACCTCCAGCACGCCCAGCTCGCTCGTGATGACCAGCCGGCCCTGCTGCGGCACCAGCAGCAGCTCGCCATCGGCGTTCACGAACGCGCGCTTGTCCATGGAGCGGTTGGCCAGGTAGACCAGCGAGCCGATGCCGCTCTGTGCGTCGGCATCGCCATTGGCGGCCAGCGTGACCATGCCATCGACGAAGTCGGCATCGCCCGCGAACGGAATCGGGTGCCAGCGCATGGGCTCGGGGGCCAGCGCGGTGTCGCGGTCGCCGCCCGTGGTCCAGCGCGGCTGCGCATAGGACTGATAGCGGCCCGACACCACCGAGGGCTGGCGGCGGTACATCCAGGTGCGGCGGTTCTCATGGCGCGGCGCGGTGAAGGCGGTGCCCGAGATCAGCTCAGGGTAGAGCTGCAGCGGCGCGCGCTGCGGGCTGTTGCGGCCCTGCGGCAGCGCGCCCGGCACGGCCTCGGTCGCATATTCGTTGCCGAAGCCGCTTTGGTAGCGCAGCGGGTCCTGGGTCATGGATATTTCCTTTTCTCAGTTGCTAATGGCGCGAGGCCGCATCCACAGCCCACGCAGCCGGCCCACCCGGCAGGGGCTCAAAGGGCCGCGGAGCAGGCCATGCCAGTGGCCGCCGCGGAACTGGCTCTGCCAGGCCGCTGGCGGCGCCCCCTTGAGGGGGTTGGCGGAGCGCGAAGCGCGAAGACTGGGGGTGTTCATCAATCAATCCTGATGTTATTGGCCTTGATGAGCCGGCCCCAGCGTTCGCGCTCGGTCTTCACGTAGGCGGCCATCTGCTCGGGCGTGCCGGGCAGGCCTTCTACGCCCAGGGCTTCGTAGCGCGCCTTCACGGTCGGCGAGGCTAGCGCCTCCTGCAGCGCGCGGCTGTAGCGCGCGACGCTGGCGTCCGGCGTGCCGGACGGCACCGTGAGGCCCTGCCAGGCATAGGCCTCGTAGCCGGCCAGGCCCTGCTCGGTCAGCGTGGGCACCTTGGGCAGGCTGGCGATGCGCTGGGCGCTGGCCACGCCGATGGCCTTGAGCTTGCCGCTCAATACAAACTGGTTGCCGCTGGCGGTGTCGACCAGCATGAACGGCACCTGGCCGCCCAGCACGTCGGCCACGGCCGGTGCCGCGCCCTTGTAGGCCACGTGCGTGAGCTTGAGGCCGGCCTGCTCGGCCAGCAGCTCGGTCGCCAGGTGGTGCGGGCTGCCGACGCCGGCCGATGCGTAGTTGACGCCGCCACCCTGCGCCTTGGCCCAGGCCAGGAACTCGGCCCAGTTGCTGGCGGGCACCTGCGGGCCGACCACCAGCACAAGCGGAAAGCGCGCGAGCAGGCCGACGGGCTTCAGGTCCTTCTCGGCGCTGTAGCCGAGCTTGCCGAACAGGAAGGGGTTGGCTGCCAGCGTCGCGAAGTCGGCCGTGAACAGGGTGTGTTCCAGGTCCTTGGCGCGCACGGCGTATTCGGCCGCGATGTTGGTGGCGGCGCCGGGCTTGTTGTTGATGACGATGGGCGCGGCCAGCGTCTTGGCCATGGCCTCGGCCGTGGCGCGGGCCACGGCGTCGGAGCCGCCGCCGGCCGCGTAGCCGACGATCCATTCGACGGGCTTGCCGGATTGGGCGAACGCAGTGAACGACAGGCTGGCAGCGGCCAGTAGAGGGATGAGTTTCTTGATCATGGTGGTTGTCTCCGGGGGTCTCGTTGAAATCTCAAACGGCGCGCGCTGCCGCCAGGGCCTCGCGCAGCACGGGCATGGCGCCGATGTGGTTGGCCAGCAGCAGCACGAGGCGCGCGTTCAATGCGTGGCTCTCGTCGGTGGCCAGGCCCTGGTGCGCGTCGATCAGGGCTTCGTAGAAGTCGTCGGGCGCGGCCAGGTTGGGGGCGGTGACCAAATGGTGTGCGTTCATGTGTGGCTCCCTCAGGCTTTGCACAGCGCGCGGGCGTGGGCTGCGCGCACCGCGGCGGCGGTTGGCTGGCGCCAGCGCGCGCAGACATGCTGGTCCGGCCGCAGCAGGTAGGTCGTGCCGTCCTGCGCGTCGTAGCGTGCGGCGGCCAGCGCGTGGACGCTGTCGAGCGGCAGGCGGACGACAGTCGTCTGCAGGTCGGCCTCGGCCAACGCACGCAGGCTGGCCTGCGCGCCTTCCCCGTCGCCGAACACCAGGGCGGCGAACCGGGTACCGCCCAGTTGCTGCAGCAGCCAGCCCTGCGCCACCGGCGCATCGGCGGCCACGGCGCCGGGCACCATGCGGCCCGTGAACGCGTCCGCATCGTCCGTGTTCAGCGCCGAGTCGTGCAACGTGGCCGGCACCGACAAACGCCCGCTGTTGACCATGCGCCGCGCGAAATCGTGCCGGCGCGCCAGATGCAGCACCGCGTCCCGGAACAGCCGGCTGACCTCGCTCTTGGGCGTGATGAAGTCGGTGGCCCGGGTGGAGTTCAGGATGTTCTCGTCGGCCGCCATTTCGCGTTCACGGGCATAGCTGTCCAGCAGCGCATCGGGGGCCTGCTGGCGCAGCACGGCGGCCAGCTTCCAGGCCAGGTTCTCGGCGTCCTGCAGGCCCGAGTTGGCGCCGCGCGCGCCGAACGGCGACACGCCGTGTGCCGAGTCGCCTGCGAACAGCACGCGGCCGTGGCGGAACGCGTCCATGCGCTGGCAGGCGAAGGTGTAGACGCTGGCCCATTCCAGTTCCACCTCCGCGCCCTTGAACGGCGACGCATCGAGCAGCGCTCGCACGCGCGGCATGATGTTCTCGGGCCGCTTCTCGACCTCGGGGTCGGCGTCCCAGCCGAGCTGGAAGTCGATGCGCCACACGCCGTCGGGCTGGCGGTGCAGCAGCACGCTCTGGTTGCGGTGGAAGTCGGGGTCGAACCAAAACCAGCGCTCGGCCGGGAAGTCGACCTTCATCTTCACGTCGGCGATCAGGAAGCGATCTTTGAACTGGCGGCCGTGTGTCTCCTGGCCGATGAGTTGGCGCACGGCCGAGCGAGAGCCGTCGCAGGCCGCGACCCAGTCGGCCTGCAGCTGGTACGGCCCGTCCGGCGTCTCGATGGTCAGCAGCGCATGGTCTGCATGCTGCTCCACGCCCACCACCTTGTTCTGCCAGCGCACGTCGATCAGCGCCAATTGGCCGGCGCGCTCGGCCAGGAAGCCTTCAACGTAGTACTGCTGCAGGTTCACGAAGGCCGGGCGGGCGTGCCCCTCCTCGGGCAGCAGGTCGAAGCTGTAGACCTCGTCGCCGCGCAAGAACACGCGCCCGACCTTCCACGACACGCCCTTGGCGACCATGGGCTCGCCGCAGCCCAGGCGGTCGAAGATCTCCAGCGAGCGCTTGGAAAAGCAGATCGCGCGCGACCCGGTGGAGAGCTTGTGGTCGTTGTCCAGCAGCACCACGGGCACCTGCTGCTGCGCCAGGTCGATGGCCAGCGCCAGGCCGACCGGGCCGGCGCCGATGATGACGACCGGGTGGCGGGCCGGCTTGGCGGCCTGCTGGTCCGGGTGCGGCGCGTAGTCGAACGCGATCTTCTGGAAATCGGCCGGTGCATTGCCGGCCAGGTCTTTGATGTGCATGTCTCCTCCGCCCGCTCAACCTTCCAGCGTCTTCCACATCTGGATGTCGCGCTCCGCGGTCCAGATGCGTGGGTCGGCGCACTGCGTGGCCTCGTCGTAGCAGCGCGTCACGTCGAACGGCATGCAGTGGTCGAAGATGACCCAGTGGCCGTATTTGGGCTTCATGGCGGCGAAGGTGTCCTTGTAGACGGCGTTCAGGTCCTTGCCGGCTGCCACGCCTTTTTGCACGTAGGCGTAGACGTCGGCGATGAAGTCGCGCGTCTCCTGTAGCCCCTTGGCCACGTCTTCGGGCGTGGTCAGCGCGGCGCCGCGGCCCGGCACCAGGGCCTTGGGCTGCAGTGCGGCCAGGTTGTCCAGCGTCTGCGGCCAGTCCTTGAAGTAGGCGTCGCCCGCATACGGCGTGGCACCGAACTCGACCAGGTCGCCCGACAGCAGCGCCTTCTCGCCCGGCAGCCAGACGACCGTGTCGCCCTTGGTGTGGCCGCGGCCCAGCTGCAGCAGCTGCACTTCGAGCTTGCCCAGCCAGACGGTCATCTTGCCGCTGAAGGTCATGGTCGGCCAGGTCAGGCCAGGCGGGACGGTCTCCACGTTCTGGAACAGGCGCGGGAAGCGGCCGATCTCGCTGGCCTTGTCCTGCTCGCCGCGCTCGACGATGAGGTCATACGTGTCCTGGCTGGCCAGGATCTGCTGCGGCTGGTAGGCGCTGGCGCCCAGCACACGCACGGCGTGGTAGTGCGTGAGCACCACGTACTGGATGGGCTTGTCGGTGACCTCGCGGATGCGGCGGATCACGTCGGCCGCCATGGCCGGCGTGGCCTGGGTGTCGGCCACCAGCACCGCGTCGTCGCCAATGACGATGCCGGTGTTCGGGTCGCCCTCGGCCGTGTAGGCCCAGGCGTGTTCCGAGATCTGGCTGAAGGTGACCTTCTTTTCTTCCAGGTCGGCTTGCGAGGCGAATTTCTTCTCGGTCATGGCGGCGGTCTCCGTGGGTTGATATTCGTCATTGACAAACGCGTTCGCATTATTTGACGTGAATTTGTTCTTGTCAAAAGAATTTGCGTAAGACAAACTCATCCGCATGGACAAGCAGGAACAGACCGAAGACAGCGGCCAGCGCGGGGTGCAGTCGGCCGAGGTGGGGGGCCGCTTGCTGCTCGCCCTGGCCGGCCAGCCCGGCGCGATGACTTTGAAAGACCTGGCCGCCGCGGCCGGCATGCCGCCTTCGCGCGCCCACCCCTACCTCGTCAGCTTCGGCAAGCTGCGCCTGATCGAGCAGGACGCCGCCGGCCATTACGCGCTGGGCGCCGCGGCCCTGCAATTGGGGCTGACCTGCCTGTACCAGCTCGACCCGGTCAAGGCCGCGGTGCCCGTGGCGGAGGAACTGGCGCGCACCACCGGCTACGCGGTGGCGCTGGCCGTGTGGGGCAACTTCGGCGCCACCATCGTGCGCATGATCGACGCGCGCCAGCCGCTGCATGTGTCGATGCGCGCGGGCACGGTGATGTCGCTGCTGGGCACGGCCACCGGGCGCGCGTTCGCCGCCGTGCTGCCGCAGGAAAAGCTGGACCACGCCATCGGCGGCCCGCTGGGCGAACCCGAGGCGGCCGGCCAGCCCATGAACGCGCAGCAGCGCGAGGAGCTGCGCACGGCGATCGCCGAGATGCAGGCCCATGGCGTGGCGCGCGCCAATGGCCGGCCCATGCCGGGCGTGAACGCGTTCAGCGCCGCCGCCTTCGACCACGAGGGCGTGCCGGCCATCGTGATCACCTCATTGGGGCACCAGGACCATTTCCCGGCGGGCTGGGACTCGGGCGCGGCCCAGGCCGTGCGCGCGGCTGCAGCCGAGATCTCGCGCCGGCTGGGCTTCAGCGGCCCATCAGCAGCATCGCCGTGGGCACGGTGACCAACGCCATCACCGTCGACACGGCGACGGCGGCCGTGGTCATGCCCTCGGCGACGTTGTAGCGCTGCGCGAACAGGAAGACGTTAGCGCCGATCGGCATTGCGGCGGCCACCACCATGATCGTGAACGGCAGGCCCGACAGCCCCAGCGCCAGGCCGATGCCCACGACCAGCGCCGGGTGCACGAGGTTCTTGGTCGCTGCCAGCTTCAAGGCGCCACGCAGGTGCGGGCCGATGGCGGTCGTCGCCAGCGTGATGCCGACCAGAATCAAGGCCAGGGGCGCGAAGGCCTGGCCGACCAGCATCAGAGTCTTGTCCACCGGCGCCGGCAGCACCCAGCCGGTCTGGCCCCACAGCAGGCCAGCCACGATGGGGATGGGCACGGGATGGATCAGCGCGCTACGCAGCGCCGGCAGCAGCACGCGCACCAGGCTGCGCGGCGGCGCACCCTCGGCACGGGCTTCGCGCGCGATGGCCAGCTCCACCGCCAGCGTGGCCGTGGTCAGCAACACCAGCGCATGCAGCGACACCAGCGCCAGCAGGGTGACCATGCCGGCCGGCCCGTAGCTCAGCCCGACCAGCGGAATGCCGATCATCACGGTGTTGCTGTAGGTGTTGGCCATGGCCAGCACGCTGGCCTCGCGCGAAAAATGGCCGCGCCAGACCGTCATACCGTAGATCAGCCCGGCGCCGATGAAGTACGCCGCCACGGGCCGCAGGTCCAGGTCCTGCACGCGCACCGCGCTCATGGAGCGGAACAGCAGAGCCGGCGACAGCAGGTAGAACACCAGCGCCGACAGGTCCTTGACCGAGCTGGCCGCCACCATGCCGCGCCGCCCGGCAAAGAAGCCCAGCGCGATCATCAGCACGACCGGGAACAGCGAGGAGACGACGGGGTGGTTCACGCGGCCGCATTGTCTCAGCCGCTGCCCCCCCGATGCTCAGAACGCGACCTGCAGGCCCAGCTTCAGGCTGCGCCCGGGCAGCGGCGATTTGGGGAACGCCGTCGTGGTCAGCACCGACGTGGCGCTGTAGGCCAGTTGGTCCGTCAGGTTGTCCACGCGGGCGTACCACAGCAGCTGCGACGCGCCGGCCTGCTGCTTGAACGTGAGCGCGGCGTTCCACAGGGTGTAGGCATCGGTCGGCCGCTGGCCCGTGGTCGGCACGCGGCGCTGCGCCGTGGAATGGTCGAAGCCCAGGCGTGCGCCGAACGGGCCCTGGCCCCAGACCAGCGTGGCGCCCAGCCGTGCCGGCGCGATGCGCGGCAGCGGCTGCCCGCTGTCCAGGTCGGTCGCGCGCACGAGGTCGGCGCGCCATTGCAGGTCCAGCGACGAACCGTTGCCAGCCTGGGCCAGCCCGGCCGGTCCAAGCAGGCGCACATTGCCGTTGGCCTCGGCGCCGAAGAAGCGCGCGCGCACGCCACCGTAGCGCAGGTCGGTCAACGCCTCCTCGTCGCCGCCGGGGTTCAACTCGCCCTCGGGGCTGCGCGTGTTGCCAGTGTCCAGCAGGCCGATGTAGTTGGAAAAGCGCGTGATGTAGCCCGTGAGCGCGAAGCGGTCGTGGTCCCTGGCCCAGGCCACGCCCAGGTCCAGGCTGTTGGACTTCTCCTTGCGCAGCGACGGGTCGCCCGTCTCCCAGGCAGCCGTGGCCAGGTGCGGGCCGTTGGCAAAGAGTTCGTAGTCCTTGGGTGCGCGCTGCGTGTGCGCCAGGTTCGAGGTGAGCTGCCAGTTCGGCGCCAGGTTCACGAGCGCGCCCGCCGACAGGCTGTGCGGGTCGAAGGTGCGCGTGCCGGTGGCAAAACGCGTGACCTCGGGGTCGGTGCTGCCGAAGGACTGCACCTCCACACGTTCCGTGCGTGCGCCGAGGCTCAGCTTGCCCCAGGACGTCGGCAGTTCCTCGTACGCGAACAGGGCCAGCTGCGACGTGCGGCTGGATGGCGCAAACGCTTCTTCGCCTGCGGCCGAGAAGCGGTTCGACTCGCCTTGCACGCCGAACACGCCTTCCAGCGGCCCAAGCTTGGTGTGACGCGCCTCGACGCGGAAGTCGTTGCCGCGGTTCTTGAAGCGCGTGCCGGCCTCGTCGCCCTCGAACTCGGTGTGCTGGTAGTCGGTGTGGCTGAACTGCGCCTTGATGCCCGAGACCCAGCCCGGCAGGTTGCGCCATTCGCCCTGCAGCGCATAGCGCGTGGAGCGCATGCCGATGGTCACTTCGTCCTCGGCCACGGTGCCGTAGTCGCTCTTGTAGCGCGTGACGGATGCGCCGATGAAGCCATGGTCGAAAAACAGCGAGCCGCCGACCGCCCCGCCCTCGGTGTCGCTGGCCGAATTGCAGATGCGCCGGGCCAGGCCGGGTGCGCCGGGGCGTGCGCAGGCCAGGTCCACCGGCACCTTCACGTCGTCGGTGCGGCGCTTGAACACGTCGGCGTGCAGCGCATAGCGGTCGTTGCCGCCCTCCACGAGCAAGCCGCCGCCGCGCTCGCCGTTGCCGGTGGCCGCGTTCAGGTCGGCCTTGCCTGTCACGCCGCCGGCCGCGTCGAACAGCGGCTGGCGCGGGATGCGGTTGTCGATCACGTTGACCACGCCGCCCACCGCGCTGCCGCCGTACAGCAACGCTCCCGGGCCACGCAGCACTTCGACGCGCTCGATGGACAGTGGGTCCGCCGGCACCGCATGGTCGAAGCTCAGGCTGGACGCGTCGATGCTCGCGCCGCTGTTCTGCAACACGCGGATGCGGTCGCCGTCCAGCCCGCGGATGATGGGCCGGCTCGCGTTGGGGCCGAACTAGGTACTGCTGACGCCGGGCAGGCCGTCCAGTGTTTCGCCCAGCGTGGGCCTGGCGCGCAGCGTCAGGTCGTCGCCCTGCAGCTGGGTGGTGGGCGCGACGAGCTCGCTGCGGCCCAGCGGGTTGCCGGTGATGGTGACTTCGTTCAGCGACGAGCTCTGGGCCGAAGCGGACGGCGCGCCGCAGACGGACAGCGACAGGACGGTGCAATGCACAGCGGCCGCGACGGCGCTGCGTGAGGAATGGTGGTGCATGAAGACTTCGATGAATCGGACAGAACACGCCCACGTGCGGCGCAAGGCCGCACGCGGGACGCGTGCGATGGACGGGGTTCAGCGAAGGAAAGGCGGGGCGCGTGCCTGGAACGGCGGCGCTGCCCGGGCCGGCAGGCCGGCGCGCAGGAGCGCTGCGAACGGCGCCGACCAGAAGGCGGCGACGGCCAGCATGGCGCCGCCGGCCAGCAGGTCGGCCGCGCTCGCATGGTCGAACAACTGGCAATCGCCCGCATGCGCGTGGCCGGCGAACAGGCCGGCATGCGCGTGGCCGTGCGCCGGGGCCGGTGTCGCCGCGGCCGATGGCAAGGCCAACGCGCCGCCATGCAGGCTGCGGTGCGCCAGGCCCAAGGACTGCGCCGCCAGCCACGCGAACAGCAGCGCGCCGAGCAGGAAAGCCTGCAGGGGCGGCCGGGTGCGGCGTGGTGGGCGGGCCGTCATGGGGGCGTTTTTCTGTCAGCCCTTGGCGAGGCTTGAGAAGGTCTTGCGGAACTTGGCCACCTTGGGCGCGGCGACCATCATGCAGTAGCCCTGGTTCGGGTTCTTCTCGAAAAAGTCCTGGTGGTAGTCCTCGGCGGCAGAGTAGTTGGCGACCGGCACGACCTCCGTCACCACGCGGCCCACGCCCGGCTGGGCCTGCAGCTCGGCGATGACATCCCTGGCCACGGCCTGCTGCTCTTCGTTGTGCGTGTAGATGCCGCTGCGGTACTGCGTGCCGACGTCGTTGCCCTGGCGGTTCAGCGTGGTCGGGTCGTGGATCACGAAGAAGATCTCCAGGATCTGGCGCAGCGAGATCTGCGCCGGGTCGAACTGCAGCTTCACCACCTCGTTGTGGCCGGTTCGCCCGGTGCAGACCTGTTCGTAACTGGGGTTCTGCACGTGGCCATTGCTGTAGCCGCTCTCGACATCGACGATGCCCTGGACCTGCACGAACACGGCTTCGGTGCACCAGAAGCAGCCGCCGCCCAGGGTGATGGTTTCCAGCTGCGGCGAGCCGGGGGAAGAGGAGGAACTGTCGGTCATGGACGGCCTTGTACACTGAAAAATTCAGTGTAAACGCGGGCCGCGACGGCTGCCGCGCACTCTCTTTCATGCCCTCTTTCCACACGTTCGATCGCAGCGAGGCCCGCCTTGGAATCCGCTGAATGGCGCCCCATCCTGGCCACGCTGGCACTGCCGCCGATGGCGCCGCTGTTGCTGATCGCGCTGGGTTGGCTGGTCACGCTGTCGCGGCGCTGGCTTGGCAGCGTGCTGGTGCTGCTGGGCCTGGCCACGTTATGGCTGCTCAGCTGCAACGGCACGGCGATCTGGCTCGCGCGCGAGCTGCTACCGCCCGTGCAAGCCCTGCCCCCTGCCAGTGCGGTCGCGCAACTCAAGCAGCGCGACGTGCAGGCCATCGTCGTGCTCGGTGGTGGCGTGTCGCCGTACGCACCTGAGTACGACGGGCCGTTGCTGACGGCCTATACGGCCTCACGCGTGCACTACGGCGCCTGGCTGGCCCGCGAAAGTGCCCTGCCACTGGGCTTTGCCGGCGGCCTGGGCTGGTCCAACGCCGGCACGCCGGACCATCCGAGCGAGGCGCAGGCCGTGCGCGCCATGCTGCAACGCAATGGCGCGGGCGTGCCGCGCTGGCTGGACGGCAGCTCGCGCGACACCGTCGAGAACGCGCGCAACATGGCGGCACTGCTGCAGCCCGACGGCGTGCAGCGCATCGCGCTGGTGACCAGCGCCTTCCACATGCCGCGGGCCGTGCGGGCGTTCGAGGCCGTCGGGCTCGCGGTCGTGCCCGCACCCATGGGCTTCGTCATTCCGCGCCAGCGCGCAGTGCTGGAATGGCTGCCCTCCACCTATGGGCTGGAAGCCTCGCACCAGGTGCTGCGCGAATGGCTGGCGCTCCAGATGCGCCGCTATTGACGCCTTGACAGGCTGCGGCGGCTGGCTACAGTACTAACCATCTGGTCAGTAACAAGCTGATGCCCACCACCCCCACGCCACGCAAGACCGGCGCGCCGCGCGCCCGCCGTCCCGACGCACGTCCGGGCGAACTGCTGGCCTCGGCACTGGACTTGTTCACCGAAAAGGGCTTCGCCGCCACGCGCGTCGAGGAGGTGGCGGCGCGCGCTGGCGTCTCCAAAGGCACGCTGTTCCTGTACTTCAGCAGCAAGCAGGAGCTTTTCAAGGCGGTGGTCCACAAGAACCTGGCGTCGCGCTTCGTCGAGTGGAATGTCGAGTACGAAGGCTACGAGGGCAGCACGGCCGACATGCTGCGCTACTGCCTGGCGATGTGGTGGACGCGCGTGGGATCGACCAAGGCGTCGGGCATCACCAAGCTGGTCATGAGCGAGGCGCACAACTTTCCCGAGCTGGCCGCCTATTACCGTACCGCCGTGGTCGACCCGGCGACGGCACTGATCCGGCGCATCCTGCAGCGCGGCATCGACAGCGGCGAGTTCCGCGCCGTCGATGCGGAGTACGCGGTGTACAGCGTGACTGGCGTCATGCTCTACCTCGTGACCTGGAAACATTCGCTGGGCGCCTGTGCGTCGTCGCTGGGCAGCTTCGAGCCCGAACGCTTCATCGCCGCGCAGGTAGACCTGTTGCTCAACGGCTTGCGCCGCGTGCCATGCGTGTGAGCCGCCGCGCGCTGGGCCTCGTCGCCGGCCTGCTGGTGGTGGCGCTGGTTGTGGCCGTCGGCCTGCGCCAGCTGCAGGCGCGCAAGGCGCAGCAGGCCGCTGCCGCCAGCACCGCGGTCGACACCGCGCTCGAACTCATCGCCGGCGATCTGGTCGAGGCGCGAGAACGCCTGCTGGTGCAGGGCCTGCCTGTGTCGGGCGCGATCAAGGCCGTGCAGGCCGTCGTGCTCAGGGCCCGCGTGGCAGGCGAGCTGCAGGACCTGCGCGTGCGCGAAGGCGACAGCGTGCAGGCCGGACAGGTCATCGCGCGCATCGACCCCGAGGAAGTGCAAGCCCGGCTGCGCCAGGCGCAGGAACAGGCCGACGCGGCCCGCACACAGATCGACATCGCCCAGCGCCAGTACACGAACAACCAGGCGCTGGTGGACCAGGGCTTCATCTCGCGCACCGCGCTGGAGAGCTCGGAGTCCAGCCTGCGCGCGGCACAGGCCACGCACCGCGCCGCGCTGGCTGCCGTCGCTCTGGCGCGCAAGAGCCTGGACGACGCCGTGCTGCGCGCACCGATCGCCGGCCAGATCGCACAGCGGCTGGCCCAGCCGGGCGAGCGCGTGGCCGTGGACACGCGCATCGTCGAGATCGTGGACCTGCGCCAGCTGGAACTCGAAGCCGTGCTGGCCGCCGCCGACGCGCAGGCCGTGCGCGTGGGCCAGAGCGCCACGCTGCACATCGAGGGCAGCCTGCCGGGTGCCGCGCTGCAGGCCCGCGTGGCGCGCATCAACCCCAGCGCCCAGGCCGGCAGCCGCGGCGTGCTGGTCTACCTGGCGCTCGACCCGGCGCCCGGCCTGCGCCAGGGCCTGTTCGTGCAGGGCCTGCTCGACACGGGCCAGCAGGCGCAGCTCAGCGTGCCGCTGTCGGCTGTGCGCACCGACCAGCCCGCGCCTTATGTGCAGCTCATCGAGCACGAGCGCGTGGTGCACCGGCCCGTTCAGCCAGGCCTGCGCGGCCAGGCCGAGGGCGACACCATGGTGGCCGTGCCCGGCATCGCGGCCGGCAGCCTCGTGCTGCGCGGCAGCGTGGGCCGGCTGGCCGCGGGCACGGCCGTGCGCCTGCCCGTGCCCAGGCCCTGACACCCCATGTGGTTCACCCGCGTCAGCCTGCGCAACCCGGTGTTCGCCACGATGCTGATGCTGGCCCTGGTGGTACTGGGCGCTTTCGCCTACCAGCGGCTGCAGGTAGACCAGTTCCCGAACATCGACTTCCCGATCGTGGTCATCACCACCGAGTACCCGGGCGCATCGCCCGAGATCGTGGAGGCCGAGGTCACCAAGAAGATCGAGGAAGGCGTCAACGCGATTGCCGGCATCAACGCCCTCACGTCGCGCAGCTACGAGGGCATGTCGGTGGTCATCATCGAGTTCCAGCTGCATGTGGACGGCCGCAAGGGCGCCGAGGACACACGCGAGAAGGTGGCCGCCGTGCGCCCGCTGCTGCGCGACGAGGTCAAGGAGCCGCGCGTGCTGCGCTTCGACCCGGCCAGCCGCGCCGTCTGGTCGCTGGCCGTGCTGCCCCAGGCCGGTGCCGCCGGCACCGCGCCCTCGGCCGTCTCGCTCACGAACTGGGCCGACCAGGTCCTGAAGAAGCGGCTGGAGAACGTGCGCGGTGTCGGCTCGGTCACGCTGGTCGGCGCCACCAAGCGCGAGATCAATGTCTACCTGCAGCCGCAGGCCATGGAGGCCCTGGGCATCACGACCAGCCAGGTGGTGGACGCGCTGCGCGGCGAGAACCAGAACCTGCCGCTGGGCGCGGTGCGCTCGCTGCAGGCCGACCGCGTGCTGCAGATCGACGGCCGCGCGCAGCGCCCCGACGACCTGGGCCGCATCATCGTCGCGCGCCGTGGCGGCACCGGCATCCGGCTCGACCAGGTGGCCAACGTGCACGACGGCGCGCAGGAGCTCGACAGCCTGGCCCTGTACAACGGCCAGCGCACGCTGCTGCTGAGCGTGCAGAAGGCGCAGGACGAGAACACCATCGCCGTGGTCGACGGCCTGGCACGCACGATTGCCGAGATGCGGGCCGAGCTGCCGCCCGGCGTGCGGCTGGAGCCCGTGACCGATGCCTCGCGCGCCATCCGCGTCGGCGTGGCCAATGTGCGCAGCACGCTCATCGAAGGCGCGCTGCTCACCGTGCTGATCGTGTTCCTGTTCCTGAACTCGTGGCGCTCCACGGTCATCACCGGGCTCACGCTGCCCATCGCGCTGATCGGCACCTTCCTCGTGATGTATGTGGCCGGCTTCACGGTGAACATGATCACGCTGATGGCGCTGTCGCTGTGCGTGGGCCTGCTCATCGACGACGCCATCGTCGTGCGCGAGAATATCGTGCGCCATGTGCAGATGGGCAAGAGCGCCTACACGGCCGCGCTGGAGGGCACGCAGGAGATCGGCCTGGCCGTGCTGGCCACCACGCTGTCCATCGTCGCGGTGTTCCTGCCCATCGGCTTCATGGGCGGCATCATCGGCAAGTTCTTCCACGAGTTCGGCATCACCATCGTGGCAGCCGTGCTGATCTCCATGTTCGTGAGCTTCACGCTGGACCCGATGCTGTCCAGCATCTGGGAAGACCCGAGCATCCACGGCCAACCCGACCGACCGCCCACGCTGTACGACAAGACCATCGGGCGCGTGACGGGCTGGTTCGACCGCGCGACCGAACGGCTGTCGGAGGTCTACCAAGGCATCCTGCGCTGGTCGCTGCTGCACAAGCTCAAGACGCTGGGCCTGGCGCTGGGCATCTTCGTGCTCAGCGTGGTGCTGCTGCCGCTGCTGGGCACCGAGTTCGTGCCGCAGGCCGATTTCTCCGAGACCTCGATCAACTTCCATACGCCCGTGGGCTCGGCACTGGAAGTGACCGAGGCCAAGGCCCGGCAGGTCGAGGCCATCGTGCGCGAGTTTCCCGAGGTGCGCTACACGGTGGCCACGCTGAACACCGGCAACGCCCAGGGCAAGATGTACGCGTCCATCTACGTGCGGCTGGTGGACCGCGCCGCGCGCAGCCGCAGCGTGGCGCAGATCTCGGTAGCACTGCGCGAGCGCCTGCGCCGCGTGGCCGGCATCACGGTGACCCACGTGGGGCTGGTCGATGCCGTGGGCGGCGGCAAGCAGGTGGAGTTCTCCTTGCAGGGGCCGGACCTGGCCCAGTTGCAGCGGCTCACGCGCCAGATCGAGGCCGGGCTGCGCACCGTGCCCGGCCTGGTGGACCTGGACACCAGCCTGAAGGCCGACAAGCCCACCCTGAACGTGGAGGTGCGGCGCGAGGCGGCCTCCGACCTGGGCCTGTCGGTGGCCGCGATCGCCAGCCAGTTGCGCACCATGGTCGCCGGCCAGACGGTGGGCAACTGGCGTGCGCCCGACGACCAGACCTACGACGTCAACGTGCGGCTGGCGCCCTCGGCCCGCACCACACCGGAAGACCTGGCCCGGCTGCCGCTGATGGCCGGGCCCAATGGCGAGGTGCTGCGCCTGAACCAGCTGGCCCAGGTGCGCGAGACCACCGGCCCGAACCAGATCAACCGGCGCGCGCTGTCGCGCGAGGTGGCGTTCAACGCGAATGTGTCCGGCAGATCCGCCGGCGAAGTCTCGGCCGACGTGCGTCGCGTGCTGGACGGCATCGCCCTGCCCTCGGGCTACCGCACGCAGTTCAGCGGCTCCACGCGCAACATGCAGGAGAGCTTCGGCTACGCCGTGTCGGCCCTGGTGCTGGCCATCGTGTTCATCTACATGATCCTGGCCAGCCAGTTCAAGAGCTTCCTGCAGCCGCTGGCGCTGATGACCTCGCTGCCGCTGACCCTGATCGGCGTGGTGGGCGCGCTGATGCTGTTCGGCTCTACGCTGTCGATGTTCTCCATCATCGGCATCGTGATGCTCATGGGCCTGGTGACCAAGAACGCCATCTTGCTGGTGGACTTCGCCATCCGCGCGCGCGAGGGCGTGCTGGCCGACGACGGCACGGTGCTGGAGCCGGGCCTGCCGCGCCACGAGGCCCTGCTGCTCGCAGCCCGCGTGCGGCTGCGGCCCATCCTCATGACCACGCTGGCCATGGTGTTCGGCATGGTGCCGCTGGCGTTCGCGCTGTCCGAAGGCTCGGAGCAGCGTGCGCCCATGGGCCAGGCCGTCATCGGCGGGGTGCTCACCTCCTCGCTGCTCACCTTGGTGGTCGTGCCCGTGATGTACTGTTACATGGACGATCTGGCCAACTGGTGCAAGCGTCGCTTTTCCCCCGCACCGGCGCCGATCCGAACGGCAGCCGCCTCTAAAATCGCCGGCTTGCCGTGACTTCCGCGCACCACACACCTCCTGCCATGATGACCCCCGCCGATATCGAACAAAGCCGCTTCAACATGATCGAGCAGCAGATCCGCCCCTGGGATGTGCTGGACACCACCGTGCTGGACCTGCTCGGCCAGGTCCGCCGTGAGGATTTCCTGCCCGAGGCCGTGCGCTCGCTGGCCTTCATGGACACCGAAGTGCCGCTGCGCGCGCCGCACGAGGAGGCCCTGCGCCTGGGCCAATGCATGCTGGCCCCGCGTGTCGAGGCGCGCAGCGTGCAGGACCTGAAGCTGCGTAAGACCGACAAGGTGCTGGAGATCGGCACCGGCTCGGGCTTCACCGCCGCGCTGATGGCCCATCTGGCCGGCCATGTGCTGACGCTGGAGATCGATGCCGACCTGGCCGAACAGGCCCGCGCCAACCTGCGCCGTGCCGGCGTGTCGAATGTCGAAGTGCGCCACGGCGACGGCGCCTCGGCCGCGCGTGCGCAAGGCCCGTTCGACGCCATCCTGCTCGGCGGCTCGGTGGCCTCGGTGCCGGCTGCGCTGCTGGAACAACTCGCCCCCGGCGGCCGGCTGTTCGCAATCGTCGGCCAGGAGCCCATGATGCGCGCCCATGTCGTGACGCGCACCGGCGACGGACGCTTCGAGACCCTCCAGCCTTGGGACGCCATCGTGCCGCGCCTGGCCAACTTCCCCGAACCCTCGCCCTTCCAGTTCTGAGGCCCATTCCATGATCGATCACGTCGACCCTGCAGGCCTGGCCAACTGGCATCCCACCCCCGAGGCCGCTGGCGCCATCACGGTGCTCGACGTGCGCGAACCGGCCGAGCTGGCCGTGGCCAGCGTCAAGCCCGACGGCTTCACGCTGCTGACCATTCCCATGGGTGAGATCCCGGCGCGCCTGGCCGAGCTGGACCCGGACCAGCCCATCGCCTGCCTGTGCCACCACGGCGCGCGCAGCATGCGCGTCGCCCAATTCCTGGTGCAGAACGGTTTTGCCCACGTGGCCAACATCAGCGGCGGCATCGATGCCTGGTCGCAACAGCGAGACCCCTCCGTGCCCAGGTATTGAGACTGTCTGCAACGGTTCATACAAGGAAGAACATGACCGCCATCCGTCGCCTCGTCCCGATCGCCTTCGCCGCTCTAGCCGCCTACGCCCCGCCGTCGCGGGCACAGAGCCTGGTGGAATTGTTCGAATCGGCACGTGCGAGCGACGCGACCTACCAGTCCGCACGCGCCCAGTACGACGCCAACCTGGCCAAGGCCGACCAGGCGCGCGCGCTGATCCTGCCCAGTGCCAGCCTGTCGGCTGGCGCATCGCGCAACGCATACGACAGCACCATGCCGCCGGTGGACCGCACCTACACCGCGCTGACCGCGTCCGTCGGCGCATCGCAGCCGCTGTACCGGCCCGGCAATTGGGCCGGCTACGAGCAGGGCATGAAGCTTGTCGATGCCGCCCGCGCCCAGTTGATCGTGGCTGAGCAGGAACTCGTGATCCGTGTCGGCCAGGCCTATTTCGACGTGCTGGCGGCACAGGACACGCTGGAGTTCGTGCGCGCGCAAAAGGCCGCCGTGGGCGAGCAGCTCGCATCGGCCAAGCGCAATTTCGAGGTCGGCACAGCCACCATCACCGACACCCGCGAGGCCCAGGCGCGCTATGACCTGGTGCAGGCCCAGGAGATCGCCGCCGACAACGACCTGCGCGTGAAGAAACTCGCGCTGGACACAGTGGTCAGCAAGACCGACGCCCAGCCCGTGCCGCTGGCCCTGCCGCTCACGCTGCCCGCGCTGCCGGGTGACGTCGACAGCTGGGTGCAGCAGGCCGAGGGCACGCACCCGGTGCTGCAGCAGGCCCTGGTGGCGCTGGACGTAGCCCGGCTGGAAACCGAAAAGGCCCGCGCCGGCCACAAGCCCACCCTGGACCTCACGGCCAGCTACGGCGTCAACCGCAACCCGCAAGGCAGCCCCACCATCGGCCTGGGCACGCGCAGCAACCTGGGCACGGTCGGCGTGCAGCTCACGGTGCCGCTGTTCGCCGGCTTCTCGGTGCAAAACCGCGTGCGCGAGACCCTGTCGCTGGAAGAGAAAGCCCTGGCCGACCTGGAGGCTGCGCGCCGCACCATCACCCAGAACACCCGCACCGCCTGGTACGGCGTGGTGTCGGGCCAGGGGCAGGTCCGCGCACTCGAGGCCGCCGAGGCCTCCAGCCAGAGTGCGCTGGACGCCAACAAGCTGGGCTACCAGGTCGGCGTGCGCATCAACATCGACGTGCTCAACTCGCAGAGCCAGCTGTTCCAGACCAAACGCGACCTGGCCCAGGCGCGCTACAACGTGCTGCTCGGTGGCCTGCGCCTGCGCCAGGCCAATGGCAGCCTGCAGCCGCAAGACCTGCAGGGTGTGAACGCATTGCTGGCGCGCTGAACGCGCTGCGCGACCGCTCGCCCTTGTCGGCGCTGCCGACGCAACGCACCCCTGCGCCGAGACCTCAGCCTGCGCGCACCAGCGCGACCACGGCATCGGCCGTGCGCGCGGCCGCGCCACGGTGCGCCGCCGCGAAGGCCAGGCCGGCCTGGGCGGCCGAAGCGCGCGCCGCGTCGTCTGCTACCAGCTGGCGCGCCAGGCGCACGGCGGCCGCCAGGTCTGCCGCGCGCAATGCCGCGCCGGCAGCCTCGGCCAGGCTGGCCGCCTCGGCAAAGTTGAAGGTGTGCGGCCCCATCAACACCGGGCAGCCGCAGGCCGCGGCTTCGATCAGGTTCTGCCCGCCCAGGGGCTCGAAGCTGCCGCCCAGCAGGGCCAGGTCGGCCAGGCCGTAGTACAGCGCCATCTCGCCCAGCGAATCGCCCAGCCAGATGGCTTGCTGCGGCGCGGGCGGGCCATCCGCCCATGCGCTGCGCCGCGACACCTCGAAGCCTTGCTGGCGAACCAGCGCAGCCACCTCGTCGAAGCGCTGGGGATGGCGCGGCACGATCAGCCATTGCACTTTGGACTGCAACGCGCGGTCGGCTGCCAGCATCGCCAGCAAGGCCGCTTCCTCGCCCTCGCGTGAACTGGCGAACAGCAGGACAGGCCGGCCAGCCGCAGCACGCCACGCCCGGCCACGCGCCAGTTGCGCCGCCTCGGGCGCCGCGTCGAACTTGAGGTTGCCGAACACGCCTGCGACCGGTGCGCCGGCCTGCCGCAGCCGCGCGGCGTCGTCTTCGGTCTGCGCATATGCGGCCGTCAGCGCACCGTAAGCATGCGGCAGCAGCGGCACACGCAACGCGCCCTGCAAGGATTTGTCGGACAGCCTGGCATTGGCCAGCACCAACGGCACGCGCTCGCGCGCGCAGGCCGCGATCAGCGTCGGCCAGATCTCGGTTTCCATGAGGATGCCGACGGCCGGCCGGAACTGTGCGAGGAAGCGATCCACGGCGCCCGGCATGTCCCAGGGCTGCCAGGCCTGCAGGTCGCCGCCTCGCAGCAGCCGCGTGCCCTCGGCGCGCCCCGTGGCCGTGCCATGCGTGAGCAGCAGCCGCATGCCGGGCATGCGCGCGCGCAGGGCCGCGATCAGTACCGCGGCCGCGCGCGTCTCGCCCAGCGACACGGCGTGCACCCAGACCCAGCCGTTCGACGGCGGCTGCGTGTAGCGGCCAAAGCGCTCCTCCACCCATTGGCCGTAGCCGGGCTCGGCCACGGCGCGGCGTGCCAGCTTGCGGCGCAACAGGGGTTGCACCAGCCACATCAGCCAGCCGTACAGGCGCAGCAGCATCAGCCGGGCGTCCGCGCCGCGTCGGCGGCCAGCACTTGTTGCCAGGCCTGCCAGACGCTGTCGACATCCGGCGTGGGCCGCGCATAGACGCTGCGTTGCAGGGCCGGGCCGTGCACCGGCGGCAAGGGGCCGGTGCGCCACGCGGTGTCGAAGTTGTAGATCTGCACATGGGGCAGATCGAGCGCCACCGCGATGTGCGACAGCCCGCTGTCCACGCCGACCACGCCCGCGCACTGCGCCAGTTCGCGCGCCAGTGCATCGAGCGACAGGCGCGGGTACACCGTGGCCACGATGCCCTCGGCGCCCAGCGTTTCCGCCATCAGTTCGCTGCGCGCCTGCTCGTCGCTGCTGCCATGCGGGAAGGCGACGGCCAGACCCTGGCCATGCAGCCGGCGCGCCAGTTCCACCCAGTGCGTGATCGGCCATTCCTTGTCGGCGCGCGAGGTGCCGTGCACCAGCGCGACCACGGGCCGCTGGGTCAGGCGGTCGCGCTGGCCCAGGCCGAAGCGGATCTCGTCCGGCAGCGCATAGCCCAGCGCCTGCGCACAGACCACGCGCGAGCGCTGCACGACATGGATCTCCGACTCGACCGGAATGGCCGTGTCGGCCACCCAGCGCGTAGGTGCTTCGTAGCTGGAGCCCTGCGTCGCGTTGGCCATTGCATAGCGGTAGCCGCGCGCCAGCTTGGCGACCAGGGCGCTCTTGGACAGGCCATGGATGTCGATCACGGTGTCGTAGCGCGTCTGGCGCAGGTCGCGCCGGAACGCGGCGAACTCACGCAATACCCGCAGGGGCTGGCGCGTCAGCGTGCGCGTCCAGCGCCGCAGGCCCACCGGGATCACGCGGCGGATGCCATGGGCCTGGCCCAGCAGCGGCGCGAAGCCCTCCTCCACCACCCAGTCCACCTGCACGCCGGGCAGCATCTGGTGCATGTCGTGCAGCACCGGCAAGGCATGCACGACGTCGCCCAGCGAGGAGAGTTTGACGATCAGGACCTGCATGCGCGGCGCCGGCGGATCGGCGCGCTCCTCAATGCGCAGCAGCCTGGATCTGCGCGTCGGGCTTGGCCGAGCGCAGCAGCGCCATCATCTGCGCCTCGATGCGCGACAGGGCCTCATGCGTCTGGCCTTCGAAGCGCAGCACCAGCACCGGCGTGGTGTTGCTGGCGCGGATCAGGCCGAAGCCGTCCGGCCAGTCCACGCGCAGGCCGTCGATGGTGTTGACCGTGGCCGGCGCCTCGAAGCGCGCGCTGTCCACCAGCTGCTGCACCAGACCATGCGGCTCGCCCTCGGCGCACAGCACGTTGAGCTCGGGCGTGGAGAAGCTGCTCGGCAGGCCGTCCAGCACGGCGCTGGCGTCCGGCGACTTGCTCAGGATCTCCAGCAGCCGCGCGCCGGCATAGGTGCCGTCGTCGAAACCGAACCAGCGCTCCTTGAAGAAGATGTGGCCGCTCATCTCGCCGCCCAGCGGCGCCTGGCCGCCCTCGGCCTCGATGGCCTTCATCTTGGCCTTGATGAGCGAGTGGCCGGTCTTGAACATCAGCGGCTTGCCGCCGGCCGCGGCAATCGCCGGGGCCAGGCGCTGCGAGCACTTCACGTCGAACAGGATGGTGCCGCCCGGCACGCGCGACAGCACGTCCTGCGCGAACAAGGCCATCTGGCGGTCCGGGTAGATGTTGTTGCCCTCGCGGGTCACGATGCCCAGCCGGTCGCCGTCGCCGTCGAAGGCCAGGCCCAGCTCGGCGCCCGTGGTCTTCAGCGCGGCGATCAGGTCGTGCAGGTTTTCGGGCTTGCTCGGGTCCGGATGGTGGTTGGGGAAGTTGCCGTCGACCTCGCTGAACAGCTCGGTCACCTCGCAGCCCAGGCCGCGCAGGATGTCGGGTGCCGACGCGCCGGCGATGCCGTTGCCCGAGTCGACCACGATCCTGAGCGGCCGGGCCAGCTTCACGTCGGACACGATGCGCTCGCGGTAGGCAGGCAGCACATCGGCCTGGCGCACGCTGCCGCCGGGGGTGTCGGTCCAGGACTCGGCCTCGATCATCTTGCGCAGGGCCTGGATCTCGTCGCCGTAGATGGCACGGCCGCCCATGATCATCTTGAAGCCGTTGTAGTCCTTGGGGTTGTGGCTGCCGGTGATCTGGATGCCGGTCCTGGCCAGCGTGTGCGCCGCGAAGTACAGGATGGGCGTGGTGACCATGCCCACGTCGATCACTTCGACGCCAGCTGCGACCAGGCCGCGGATCAGCGCCGCCGACAGGCTGGGGCCGGACAGGCGGCCGTCGCGGCCGACCGCGATAACGGTCTCGCCCTCCTGCCGCGCGATGGTGCCGAACGCCCGGCCCAGGCCTTCGGCCACGGCCTCGTTCAAGGTGGACGGCACGACGCCACGGATGTCGTAAGCCTTGAAGATGGACGCGGATACTTGCATGGAACTCCCTGATGCCGTTCGAATGGTGCGGGCGATTATGGTGGAAACCCCAGGTTCCCCGCCCCGGGCCGCGTTCAGCGCGCGGCATGCCGGTAGCCCACCCGTTGCGTCGGCGTCAGGGCGCCGAAGCGCGGCCAGGCCAGCAGCACGCCCTGCTGTTGCAACAGCCGCTGGTAGTCGGCCAGCAGTTCCGGCCGGGCCCGCACCGCCCGCGCCGGCACACCACGCGCCAGCGCGAACGCCGCCAGCGCGCCGGCCGCCTCGCCGATGCTCCACTCGGTGGCGTGCTCGCGGTAGGCGCCATTGGTGATGCGCGTCGTGCCCAGGTTCTTGCAGGCCGGCAGCAGGTTGTCCACGCGCACGGGCAGCAAGGCGCCCAGCGGGATCTGGAACGGGAACGAATCGATGTCCACCGTGTTGCGCCCGCGCGTGCTGGGGTGCAGATCGATGCGGTAGGCGCCGATGCCCACGCTGTCGGCAAACGGCTCGGCGCCGTCCTTGCCCGGCCGTGCCGAGACGCCGATGTGCTGCTCCAGCACCGTGAATTCGGCCTCGATGCGGCGGCCTTCGCGGTAGTAGGCCTGCTTGGCCAGGCCGTCGGTCGTGCCCAGCACGTCGCCACGCAGGCGCAGGCCGGGGTAGCCCTGGCCGCCATCGTGGCGCGGCGCCTCGGTCTGCATCCAGTAGAAGAAGGCCAGGCTGAGCTCGCGCGACTGCTGCAGCGCCGTGGCCTGCTCCTGGTGCGACACGCCGACGATGGGCTGCTCCCAGTAGTCCATCTGCGGCCAGTTGGCCAACGTGATGTCGCTGGCATAGCGGCCGGGCTCGAAGTGGTGGCGGTAGGCGATGCGCCGCGCATGCCACAGGTCGTACAGCGACTCGGCATCGGTCGGGCCGACGAACAGCGGGCGCTCGCGCGGCTCGTGCGTGACGAAGTCGCTCAGCGTCCAGCTGAACTGCGGGCCCGGCCAGCACTCCAGCTGCAGCGTGCGCAGGCGTTCGTAGCCGGCCGGCTGGTCGATGCGGTGGTCCTCGCCCGGCAGGTAGTCGGCCGCCAGGCACCAGGTGATGGCCTGCTGGTCGAACGGGTCGGCCGCGCGCAGCGCATGCGGCTCGCCGGTGCGCGACTGCGCCTCGGCGCCGAACACGTGTTCCACGCCGGCCTGCTCCAGCAGGTCGCCGATCTCGGTGGCGTCAATGAACATCGGGGCCCGCAGCACACGCTGGCGGTCCTGTGCCAGGTCCACCACCGTCAGCGCCTGCACCCGGTCGCCCTGTGTCTCGGCGCGCAGCACGCGGTGGCGCCGCAGCACGGTCAACAAGCCCGCCGCCTCGTGCGGTGCCAGCAGCGCGTCGATCACGCGCACGGCCACCCAAGGCTCGTGGCACAGCGTGCCCACGTTGCCCTGCCCCGGGTTCAGGCGCACCTGCGCGCGTGCAGCGTCGGTCAGCGGCAGATGCGCGCGGTAGAAGGCGCGGATCGCCTGGCGCAGCTCGGCATAGCTCTGCGAGCCGCACAGCACCTCGATCCAGGGGTGCTCGTCGGGCGGCACGCCTTGCGACGTGAGCTGGCCGCCCAGCCAGTCCAGCTCCTCCACGAGCACCACCGTGCGCCCCAGCCGGCAGGCCGCCAGCGTGGCCGCGATGCCGCCCAGGCCGCCGCCCACGACGACCAGGTCGGCCGGCAGTTCGTTGCCGTGCGCGCTCATTCCGCCGTCAACCCGAGGCGGCGGATCGCATCGCCATAGCGCTTGGTCTCGCTGGCGATCAGGGCACCGAAATCGGCCGGGCTGCCGCTGGCCGGCTCTACCCCCATGGCCTGCAGCCGCTCCTTGACTTCGGGTTGCGCGAGCACGGCGTTGATCTCGCGGTTCAGACGCTCCAGGATGGCCGCTGGCGTGCCGGCCGGCGCCAGCACGCCGAACCAGCCCGTGACCTCGAAGCCCGGCAATGCCAGCTCGGCCACCGTAGGGACGCCCGCCAGCACGGCCGAACGCCTGGCCGTGGTGACGGCCAGCGCGCGCAGCTTGCCGCCCTGGATGTGCGGCAAGGCACTGGACGGGATGTCGAAGCCCAGGTCCACCTCGCCACCCAGCAGCGCCGTCAGCGCCGGGCCGGAGCCCTTGTACGGGACCATCAGCATGTCGACCTTGGCCTCGCTCTTGAGGAACTCGGCCGCCAGGCTGGTGGTGGTGGCGCCGCCGCCGCCGGCCGCGTAGTTCAACTTGCCGGGCGTCTTGCGCGCCGCCTCCAGCACATCGCCGAAGGTCTTGTACGGTGCGGCCGCCGGCACCACGACGACGACCGGCGATGCCCCGACCTTGGCCACGGGCGCGAAGCTCTTGACCGTGTCGTACTTGAGCTTGGGGTACAGCGCCGTGCTGCCGGGGAAACCACTGGTCACGAACAGCAGTGTGTAGCCGTCGGCCGGCGCGCTGGCCACATAGCTGGTGGCGATGGTGGCGCCGGCGCCGGGCCGGTTCTCCACCACGATGGGCTGGCCCAGGGCGGTCGCGAGCCGGGTCGACACCAGGCGCGCGAGGATGTCGCCCGAGCCGCCGGGCGCAAAGCCCACGGCCATGGTGATGGGCTTGTTCGGGTAGGTCTGGGCCTGCGCAGCCAGGGCCAGCGCGGCGCCGGCGGCCAGCAGAGCCTTGCGCATCCATGGGTTCATGCTTGTCTCTCTGAGGTCTATGGAAAGGTGGTCATCCTAGGAAGCAGCACGCGGCCGGTCCAATACCGATCGCGGTGGTGTCTATAACATCGAGTTCTTGAGAGGGGTTATCCCTGAGCATGGATGGAGTAGGCAGCCCGCGATGAACCTGCGCCAGATCGAAGTCTTCCGCGCCGTCATGACGACCGGCTCCACGACCAATGCGGCGCGGCTGCTGCATGTCTCGCAGCCCGGCGTGAGCCGGCTGATCCGCCACCTGGAAACGCGGCTGGGCGTGGCGTTGTTCGAGCGGCGCAATGGCCGCCTGGTGGCCACGCCCGAGGCACACACGCTGCAATCGGCGATCGACCAGGTCTACCGCGGCGTGCAGCATGTGCAGAACGTGTCGGCCCATCTGCGCTTTGGCGACCACGCCACCTTGCGCGTGCTGTCCAGCGCCAACACCGGGCTGCAGCTGGTGCCGCGCGCCATCGCGGGGCTACTGGCGCAGTTCGCGCAATCCAAGGTGTTCTTCGAGTCGCTGCCCACGCGCGAGATCGTGCAGCTGCTGGTGGCCGAAGAAGCCGACGTGGCCATCTCCAGCGCGCCGCTCGACCACCCCGTGCTGGATGTGCGCGAGATCGGCCACTGGACGCTGATGTGCGCGGTGCCGCAAGGCCATGCGCTGGCCGGGCAAGGTGCGCTGGTGCTGGATCAGGCACTGCAGCAGCGCCTGATCGTCTACAGCCCGGAGGCACCGCAGAGCCGCGTCATCGACGCGTGGTTCGAGCAGTCGGGCCTGCCGCGCCAGGTGGCGGTGGAAGTGCGCTCGGGCTACGCAGCCTGCGCCATGGCGGCCGGCGGCGCCGGCATCGCATTCGTGGACGACCTGTCGGCGCGCGCGCACCGCCCGGAGGGCCTGGTGCTGCTGGACGTGCCGGACGCACCGCGCTTTGCCATCTACAGCGTGACCAACCTGAACCGGCCCCCGTCGCGGTTGGGCCAGCAATTCCTGCGGACCGTCGAGCAGGAACTGCGCTTGCTCACGCCGACCTGATCAACGCGCCAGCCACTCCCAGCGCGGGATCTGGTCCATCTCCAGGCCAGCGATGCGCGTCTCGCCGAAGGACTTCTCCAGCTCGATGCGGCTGGGCGACAGCGCCGCGCCCTCGGACTCCAGCGCCGCCAGTAACCGCGGCGCATGCGTGACCACGATGACCTGCGAGGACGCGGCGGCCTGCGCGATGAGCCGGCCCAGGGCGGGCAGCAGGTCCGGGTGCAGGCTGGTCTCGGGTTCGTTCAGCACCAGCAGCGCAGGCGGCCGCGGCGTGAGCAGCGCCGCCACCCACAGCAGGAAGCGCAGCGTGCCGTCGGACAGCTCGGCCAGCGCCAGCGGACGCAATAGCCCGTGCTGGTGCATCTGCAGGCCGAAGCGCTCGCCCTGGCACTGCACGCTCACGCGCGCGCCGGGGAAGGCATGGTCCACGGCAGCATCCAGCGCAGCCCCGTCCCCGATCTCGCGGATGGTCTGCCAGGCCGCGGCCAGATCGGCGCCGTCGTCGGCCAGCACCGGCGTGGTGGTGCCCAGTTGCGGCTGGCGCGCGGGCGCATCGGCATCGGAGCGAAAGTGGTCGTAGAAGCGCCAGCCGCGCATCTGCTCGCGCAGGGCCAGCATCTCGGGCGCTTCGCGCGGCTCCGCGTACTCGGTCATCATGCTGGCCCAGGCCGGCAAAGGCCGGTCCACACGCTGCCAGCCATTCGTGGCGTGGCGCGTACGCAATGCAGCACCGCGCCGCTCCACCAGAAGCGAAGCCGGCCGCAGCCAGGGCCCGTGCCAGACCGCCTCGCGTTTGACCTCGGGGTCGTGGTTGAAGGCCGTGCCGCTGCGCGGGATCGGCAGGCCGATGTCGATGGCGTAGCCGTAGCCATCCGCGTCCGCCGCGCCGAAGCCCAGCTGCAAGGACACCGGCGCGTTGCGCACGCTGCCCTGCACGGGCTGCTCGCCGCGCCGCATCGCAGCGGAAATGTTTTCGGGCCCGGCCCACAGCGTGGAGGCCAGGCCGCCCTCGCGCGCCAAGGCCCGCACCACGCCGCCCTGGGCCACGGCCGCCAGCAGCCGCAGCGCGCGGTAGACGCTGGACTTGCCGCTGCCGTTGGCGCCCGTCACCAGCGTCAGCCGCCCCAGCGGCAGCACCAGCCGGCGCAGCGAGCGGTAGTTGCCGATCGCCAGCGCCGACAGCATCAGAGCGTGACCACGGCCTCGTGGTACAGCGCCAGGTATTGCTGCGCGACCGGTTCCCAGGAGAAGTTCTGTGCCATGCCGCGGCGCATGAGCTGCTGCCACAGCGTGGGCTGGCGAAAGGCCACGACGGCGCGCTGCATGGCACGGCCCAGCGCGTCGGCCGTGGCCGGGCCGAACACGAAGCCCGTGGCGCGGTCTTGGCGCAGGTGGTCGTCGCTGGCATCGACCACGGTGTCGGCCAGCCCGCCCACGCGGCGCACGACCGGCACCGTGCCGTAGCGCAGCGCGTAGAGCTGCGTGAGGCCGCAGGGCTCGAAACGCGAGGGCACGAGCATGGCGTCGGCGCCGGCGATCATCTGGTGCGCGAAGTTCTCGTCGTAGCCCAGGCGCACGGCCACACGGCCCGGGTGCTGGGCCATGGCCTGGCGAAAGGCGTGCTCCAGCACCGCATCGCCCGAGCCCTGGACCGCGAACTGCGCGCCCTGGTGCAGCAGGTCGGGCAGTGCGTCCAGCACCAGGTCCAGGCCCTTTTGCGACGTGAGCCGGCTCACGATGGTGAACAGCGGCGCGCCGGCGTCCACCGTCAGGCCCAGTGCCTGCTGCAGCGCGGCCTTGCATTGCGCCTTGCCGCCCAGGTCGGCCGCGCTGAAGTGCGCGGCGATCTGCGCGTCGCTGGCCGGGCTCCAGACCTCGGGATCGACGCCGTTCAAGATGCCCGATACATGATTGCCGCGCGCCCGGATCACGCCGTCCAGCCCGCTGCCCAGCTCGGGCGTACGGATCTCCTGCGCATAGGTCGGGCTCACGGTGGTGATGCGCGAGGCGAACTTGAGGCCGGCCTTGATGAACGAGAACTGGCCATGGAACTCGAGCGCCGAGGGCGCCATGAAGCGCGAGGGCAGGCCCAGCAGGAAGAAGTCCGTCGGCGAGAACAGGCCATGGAAGGCCAGGTTGTGCACCGTGAACACGGTCGCCACGCTGCGCACCGGCCGCGCCGCCACATAGGCGCAGGCCAGGGCCGCATGCCAGTCGTGCGCATGCAGCACGTCGGGCTGCCAGCCAGGGTCGAGCTCGCCGGCCGCCACATGGGCGGCCACCCAGCCCAAAAGGGCGAAGCGCTGCAGGTTGTCGGCCCACTCCGCGCCATCGGCCGCGAGATACGGGTTGCCGGGCCGGTCGTACAGATACGGCGCATCGACCACGTAGACCGGCAGCGCCGGCGCCAGCATGCCGCGCAGCAGCCGCACGCGGCCGGCGCCGAACATGGGGCCCAGTTCACACACCAGGCTGGGCGTTTCGATGCCGGCCAGGATGGCAGGCAGGCCTGGCAGCAGCAACCGCACATCGGCCCCAACGGCCGCCAGGGCCTGGGGCAAGGCCCCCACCACGTCTGCCAGACCGCCCGTCTTGACCAGCGGAAAGACCTCCGCCGCGACCTGCAAGACCTTCATGCGTTGAGCTTGGCCAGCATGGGTGGCGTGACCAGCACGATGCCGCTCTCGCTGCGGTAAAAGCGCGCGGCGTCGGCCTCGGCGTCCTCGCCGATCACCATGCCGTCGGGGATCTGGCAGCCGCGGTCGATGATGGCCCGGGTCACGCGCGCACGCCGGCCGATCTGCACTTCCGGCAGCAGCACCGACCAGCTGACGCTCGCGTAGGAGTTCACGCGCACGCTGGAGAACAGCACCGAGCGCAGTACGCTGCCCGAGACGATGCAGCCGCCCGAGACCAGCGACTCCACCGCCATGCCGCGCCGGTCCTCGGCGTTGTGCACGAACTTGGCCGGCGGCAGCTGCGACTGGTAGGTCCAGATCGGCCAGCGGGTGTCGTACAGGTTCAGCTGCGGGTCGGTGGCTGTGAGGTCGATGTTGGCGTCCCAGTACGCGTCGATCGTGCCCACGTCGCGCCAGTAGGCCTCTTCACCCAGCCGCATGTTCACGCAGGACAGCTCGTACGGGTGGGCCGCCGCCTGGCCGTTCTTCACCGCGCGCGGGATGATGTCCTTGCCGAAGTCGTGCTGCGAATCCGGGTCGGCCATGTCGCGCTCGAGCTCCTTGTAGAGAAAGCGCGCGTTGAAGATGTAGATGCCCATGCTGGCCAGCGCCATGTCCGGACGGCCCGGCATGGCGGGCGGGTCGGCCGGCTTTTCCAGGAAGTCGGTGATCAGGCTGTTCTCGTCCACGGCCATCACGCCGAAGGCCGACGCTTCCTTGCGCGGCACGGCGATGCAGCCCACCGTGCAGTCGCGGCCCTTGGCCACGTGGTCAGCCAGCATGATGGCGTAGTTCATCTTGTAGATGTGGTCACCGGCCAACACGACGATGTAGTCGGCCCTGTAGCTGGCCAGGATGTCCTGGTTCTGGTAGACCGCATCGGCCGTGCCGCGGTACCAGCTCTCGTCGTCGTTGCGCTGCTGCGCAGGCATGAGGTCGACGAACTCGTTCATCTCGCTCTTGAGGAACGCCCAGCCGCGCTGCAGGTGGCGCAACAGACTGTGACTCTTGTATTGGGTGATGACACCGATGCGGCGGATACCGGAATTCAGGCAGTTGGACAACGCGAAATCGATGATGCGGAACTTGCCGCCGAAGTACACGGCCGGTTTGGCGCGCCGGTCGGTCAGGTTCATCAGGCGGCTGCCCCGGCCACCGGCCAGGACCAGCGCAATCGCGCGTTTGGGCAAATCGAGTTGCTGGGCAAGATCGTTTGAATTCATGCGTTCTGCTGCGGGCATCGCGTTGTCTCACAAAAGAAATAGGTGAGCGTCTAGGATAGTCGCACTCGCCTTGCCTGAGCACCCTGCGTGGGAGAATTTCCGCGTCCGCTGGCATGGACTCTGCTTGCCCTCCGCGGCCGGCTTGACGCCCTTCTCAAGGCGTCGTCAACCAACAAAAAAGGATTCGCCATGAGCCCCACCCCCACACGCCCCGCCCACGCCATCGCCTCCCGCGTCGAAGACCATCTGCTGCACACCGTGGGCACCGCGCCCGCCAAGGCCACCCAGACCGAGCTGATGCAAGCCGTCTCGCAGGTCGCCCGCGCCGAGCTGTCGCAGCGCTGGGTGCAGACGCAGGCCGCCGACCGCGGCGCCCGCGCGCGCCGCGTCTACTACCTCTCGATGGAGTTCCTGATCGGCCGCACGCTGTCCAACGCCCTGGCCGCGCTGGGCCAGCAGGACGGCGCCACCGAAGCCCTGGGCGCCCACGCGCAGGCCATGGAAGACGTGGCCGCCTGCGAGCCCGACGCGGCGCTCGGCAACGGCGGCCTGGGCCGGCTGGCGGCCTGTTTCCTGGACTCCATGGCCACCGTCGGCCTGCCCTCCTTCGGCTACGGCATCCGCTACGAATACGGCATGTTCGCGCAGGAGATCCGCCAGGGCGCGCAGATCGAGCACCCGGATCCCTGGCTCGAAGACGGCACGCCCTGGGAGTTCCCGCGCTGGGGCGTCACCTACCCGGTGCGCTTTGGCGGCTGGGTCGAGCATGTGGACGGCAAGGCCATCTGGCGCCCTGCCGGCGAGGTGGAGGCCAAGGCCTACGACATGGTCATCCCCGGCCACGGCACGACCAAGGTCAGCACGCTGCGGCTGTGGAAAGCGACTGCGCCCTCGCACATCGACCTGAACGCGTTCAACACCGGCGACTACCAGCGCGCCGCCACGGCCAAGAACGAGTACGAGAACATCTCCTGGGTGCTGTACCCCAACGACAGCACGCCGGCCGGCCGCGAGCTGCGCCTGAAGCAGGAATACTTCTTCGTCGCCGCCTCGGTGCAGGACCTGATCCATCGCCATCTGGGCGAGCACGGCACCCTGACCAACCTGGCCGACCGCGTCGCCATCCACCTCAACGACACGCATCCGGCCATCGGGGTGGCCGAGCTCATGCGCGTGCTGTGCGACGAGCACGGCATGGACTGGACGCCTGCCTGGGCCATCTGCCGCAATACCTTCTCTTACACCAATCACACGTTGATGCCAGAGGCGCTGGAGACCTGGCCGGTGGGCCTCATGCAGCACGTGCTGCCGCGGCACCTGGAGATCATCTTCCGCATCAACAAGGAGTTCCTGGAGTTCGCCGCTGCCTTCCGGCCGGGCGACGACGGCTTCCTCGCGCGGCTGTCGCTGATCGACGAGCAGGGCGAGCGCCGCGTGCGCATGGCGCACCTGTCCATCGTGGGCAGCCACAAGGTCAACGGCGTGTCCAAGCTGCACTCCGACCTGCTGGTGCAGACCATCTTCGCGGACTTCGCCGCGCTGTGGCCCGAGCGCTTCACCAACATGACCAACGGCATCACGCCGCGGCGCTGGCTGTCGCAGGCCAACCCGGGCCTGTCTGGCCTGCTGGACCGGCAGATCGGCCATGGCTGGCGGCGTGACCTGGACGAGCTGCACAAGCTCGCCGCGCACCGCAGCGACCCTGCCGTGCAAGCCGAGTTCATGGGCATCAAGCGCGCCAACAAGGCGCGCCTGGCCGCGCTCATCGCGCGCACGACCGGCGTGCAGGTCAGCCCCGACAGCCTGTTCGACGTGCAGGTCAAGCGCATCCACGAGTACAAGCGCCAGCTGCTCAATGTGCTGCACGTGGTCGGCCGCTACCAGGCGATCCTGGCCAACCCCAATGGGCCGGACGGGCGAGGCTGGGTGCCGCGCACGGTGATCTTCGCGGGCAAGGCCGCTTCCAGCTACCACACGGCCAAGAGCATCATCCGGCTCATCCACGACGCCGGCCGCGTGATCAACAACGACCCGCGCGTGGGCGACCTGCTCAAGCTGGTGTTCATCCCGAACTACGGCGTCTCGGTGGCCGAGACCATCATGCCCGGCGCCGACCTGTCCGAGCAGATCTCCACCGCCGGCACCGAGGCCTCGGGCACGGGCAACATGAAGCTGGCGCTCAACGGCGCGCTGACCATCGGCACCGACGACGGCGCCAACATCGAGATCCGCCAGGCCGTGGGCGACGAGAACATCTTCATCTTCGGCCTGAAGACACCGCAGGTGCAGGCCCTGCGCGCCAGCGGCTACCAGCCGATGCGCTACTACGAGAGCGAGCCGGGCCTCAAGCCCGTGCTCGACGCCATCGCCGGTGGCCAGTTCTCGCCCGACGAGCCGGGCCGCTACCGGGGCCTGGTCGACTCTCTGCTGTGGGGCGGCGACCACTACATGCTGCTGGCCGACTACACCTCCTACGTGAACACGCAGGCCGAGGTCGACGCGCTGTACCGCAAGCCCACCGAGTGGTGCGCACGTGCGATCACGAACGTGTCCGGCATGGGCGTGTTCTCCGCAGACCGTACGATCAGGGAGTACGCGCGCCAAATCTGGCGCATCGAACCCAAGCCATGACCCTGCCCTGCCCCGACGACCAGCACACGCCCTTGATCCACGACACCGACCTCTGGCTGCTGGCCGAGGGCACGCATCTGCGACCTTACGAGGTGCTGGGCGCGCACCCTGCCCGTCACCAGGGCACGGACGGCACGCGCTTCGCCGTGTGGGCGCCCAACGCGCGCCGCGTGAGCGTGGTGGGCGACTTCAATGCCTGGGACGGCAGGGCCAACCCCATGCGCCAGCGGCCCGGTGCCGGCCTGTGGGAGCTGTTCGTGCCCGGCGTGGCCGAGGGCGCGCTCTACAAGTACGAGCTGGAGGCGGCCGACGGCACGCTGCTGCCGCTCAAGGCCGACCCGTATGCGCTGGCCGCCCAGCTGCGCCCGAGCACCGCCAGCGTGGTGGCGGCGCTGCCGGATCACGTGCCTGCCAGCGAGGAGCGCCGCGCCGCCAATGCGCACGACGCGCCGGTGTCCATCTACGAAGTGCACCTGGCCAGCTGGCGGCGCAAGCCCGAGGACGGCGACCGCTGGCTCAGCTGGGACGAGCTGGCGAGCGAGTTGATTCCCTACGCGCGCGACCTGGGCTTCACGCACCTGGAGCTGCTGCCCATCAGCGAGCACCCGTTCGACGGCTCCTGGGGCTACCAGCCCATCGGCCTGTACGCGCCCACCTCACGCTTCGGCGACGC
Organism: Pseudorhodoferax sp. Leaf267; assembly: GCF_001422405.1. GTDB lineage: Bacteria > Pseudomonadota > Gammaproteobacteria > Burkholderiales > Burkholderiaceae_C > Pseudorhodoferax. Next base: position 22,988 of record NZ_LMMV01000007.1, on the reverse strand, counting down.
GGCGGGGTTCCGGCGCTTCGTGTCCGCCGCCCATGCCCAGGGCATCGGGGTGCTGCTGGACTGGGTGCCCGCGCATTTCCCGACCGACGCGCACGGGCTGGCGCAGTTCGACGGCACGGCGCTGTACGAGCACGCCGATCCGCGCGAAGGCTTCCACCAGGACTGGAACACGCTGATCTACAACTTCGGCCGCACCGAGGTGCGCAACTTCCTGGTCGGCAATGCGCTGTACTGGATGGAGCGCCACGGCGTGGATGGCCTGCGCGTGGACGCCGTGGCCTCCATGCTCTACCGCGACTACAGCCGCAAGCACGGCGAGTGGGTGCCCAACCGGCACGGCGGGCGCGAGAACCTGGAGGCCATCGGCTTTCTGCAGCGCATGAACGAGGTCGTGGGCGGCGCGCGGCCCGAGGCCATCACGTTGGCCGAGGAGTCCACGTCCTTCCCCGGCGTGTCGCGGCCCACGAGCAGCGGCGGGCTGGGCTTTCACTACAAGTGGAACATGGGCTGGATGCACGACACGCTGCGCTACTTCGCGCGCGACCCGATCCACCGCGTCCACCACCATGCCGAGCTGCACTTCAGCCTGGTCTACGCGTTCACCGAGCATTTCGTGCTGCCGTTCTCGCACGACGAGGTCGTGCACGGCAAGGGCTCGATGCTGCAGAAGATGCCGGGCGACCGCTGGCAGCAGTTCGCCAACCTGCGCGCCTGCTACGGCTACATGTGGGGCCACCCCGGCAAGAAGCTGCTGTTCATGGGTTGCGAGTTTGCCCAGGCCCGCGAGTGGAACCATGCGCAGAGCCTGGACTGGCATCTGCTCAAGGACCCGCTGCATGCCGGCATGCAGCAGCTCGTGCGCGACCTGAACCGCGTGCTGCGCCACTACCCTGCACTGCACCAGCGCGACAGCGAGCCCGGCGGCTTCGAATGGCTGCAAGCCGATGACGCGCGCAACTCGGTGCTGGCCTTCGCGCGCCGCGGCCGCGAGGAAGGGCAGCTCATGGTCGTCGTGTGCAACCTTACACCCCAGCTGCACGGCAGCTACCGCCTGGGCGTGCCGCGCCCGGGGCGCTACCACGAGCGGCTGAACACCGACTCCAGCTACTACGGCGGCAGCAACGCCGGCACGCCCTGGGGCGTGGCGGGCACCGAGCCCATCCCCGCGCACGGGCGCACGCATTCGGTCCTGCTGACACTGCCGCCGCTGGCCACCGTGTTCCTGGAGTGGACGGCGTGAGGAAGCCCGACGCCCATGCCTTGCACAGCGGCCAGCCCTGGCCGCTGGGGGCCAGCTTCGACGGCAAAGGCGTGAATTTCGCCGTCGTGTCCGAGCACGCGCAGGCCGTCGAGCTGTGCCTGTACGAGGACAGCGGCGCGCAGGAAATCGCGCGCATCGCCCTGCCCGGGCGCAGCGCCGACGTCTTCCACGGCTACCTGCCCGGCGCCATGCCCGGCCTGGTCTACGGCTTGCGCGCCCATGGCCCGTGGCGGCCCGACCGCGGGCACCGCTTCAACCCATTCAAGCTGCTGCTCGACCCGTACGCGCGCGAGATCGTGGGTGACTTCACGTGGCGCGACGAGCACTTCGGCGCCGACATGCGGCACCCGCTGCACATGGACCAGACCGACAACGCCGCCCATGCGCTCAAGGCCCGCGTGGTGCACGACGCGTTCGACTGGGGCGGCGACCAGCCGCCGCACACGCCGCTGGCCGACACCGTGCTCTACGAGCTGCACGTCAAGGGCTTCTCGCAGCGCAACCCTGCCGTGCCCGAAGCCTTGCGCGGCACTTATGCCGGCCTGGCGCATGCCGCGTCCATCGCGCACCTGCAGCGCCTGGGCATCACGGCCGTGAGCCTGCTGCCCGTGCACTACGCGCTGGACGAGCAGCGCCTCGTGGACCTGGGCCTGACCAACTACTGGGGCTACAACACGCTGGGCTTCTTCTGCCCGTCGCCGCGGCTGGCCCACGCAGCCGACGGCGCAGCCCAGCGCGACGAATTCCGCGCCATGGTCGCCGCACTGCATGCCGCGGGCATCGAGGTGCTGCTCGACGTGGTCTATAACCACACGGCAGAGACCGACGAGAACGGCCCCACGCTGTCGTTCCGCGGGCTGGACAACGCGCTCTACTACCGCCTGCCGCCGGAGCACAAGGCCCTGTATGAGAACCACACGGGCTGCGGCAACACCCTGGACATCCGCCAGCCGCGCGTGCTGCAGCTGGTGATGGACAGCCTGCGCTACTGGGTGGCCGACATGCATGTTGACGGTTTCCGCTTCGACCTGGCGCCTGTGCTGGGCCGTGGCGACACGGGCTTCGAGCGTGGCGGCGCGTTCTTCACGGCCGTCGCGCAAGACCCGCTGCTCTCGCGCGTGAAGATGATCGCCGAGCCCTGGGACATCGGCCCGGGCGGCTACCAGGTCGGCGGCTTCGCGCGTGGCTGGCAGGAGTGGAACGACAAGTTCCGCGATGCCATGCGCGGCTTCTGGATGCTGCCGGCCGCCGGCCAGGCCGGTGCCACCGCGCGCGGCGCATTCGCGCTGCGGCTGTGCGGCTCGTCCGACCTGTACCAGCCGCGCAACCGTGTGCCGGCCGAGTCGGTGAACTATGTGGTCTCGCACGACGGCTTCACGCTGCGCGACCTGGTCTCCTACGACCAGCGCCACAACGAGGCCAATGGCGAGAACAACCGCGACGGCCATGCCCACAACATGAGCTTCAACTGCGGCGCCGAAGGCGACAGCGACGATGCCGGCGTGCTGGCGCTGCGCGGGCGGCTGCAGCGCGTGCTGCTGGCCACGGCCCTGCTGGCCCAGGGCACGCCCATGCTGGCCGCTGGCGACGAGCTGGGCCACACCCAGGGTGGCAACAACAACCCCTACTGCCAGGACAACGCCACGACCTGGATCGATTGGGACCGCGCCGACGCCGACCTGATCGCATTCACCGCCCACGTGCTCTCGCTGCGCCGCCAGGCCCTGCCCTTCGGCAACCACTGGTACAGCGGCCTGTCGGACCCACTGGGCCTGCACGACCTCACCTGGCTGCAGGCCGACGGCACGCCGCTGCAGGGCGATGCCTGGAACGACACCGGCGAGCGCGTGCTGGGCTGCCTGGTCGGCAAACCCGGCCGCGCCAGGGCACCGCTGCTGCTGCTGGTCAACGGCGGCACGCAGGACACGGCGTTCATGCTGCCCGCTGGCGTGTGGCGCTGCGTGCTCGACACGCAGCACCCGCAAGGCCGCTCGCGCTGGTACGACCAGGGCGAGCAGGCCTACGCGCTGCCAGGGCTCAGCCTGTCGTTGCTGGCCGCCGAAGGCGCGAACATTTCCATTTCCTGATCCGAGCTCCTCTCCCCCATGCGACTCCCCCGCGCCAGCGGCATCCTGCTGCACCCCACGAGCCTGCCCGGCCCCCATGGCTCCGGCGACCTGGGCCCCTCGGCCTACCACTTCGTCGACTGGCTGCAGGGCGCCGGCCAGAAGCTCTGGCAGATCCTGCCGCTGGGCGGCGTTGGACCAGGCAACTCGCCCTACATGAGCAGCTCGGCGTTCGCGGGCAATGTGCTGCTGATCGACCTGGCCGACCTGGCCGCGCAGGGCTGGCTGGTGCCCGACGACCTGGCGCCGGACGCTGCCTTCCAGGACGCGCGCATCGACTACGGCGCCCTGATCCCCTGGCGCATGGCGCGGCTGGCACGCGCAGCCGACGCCTTCGCGGTGCATGCGAGCGCCGAGCAACGCGCCGACCACGCGGCCTTTTGCGCCGACCATGCGGCTTGGCTGGACGACTACGCGCTGTTCATGGCGCTGGCCGAAGAGCACCCCGGGCGCGACTGGGCCGACTGGCCCGCGCCATTGGCCCGCCGCGAGCCTGCGGCCCTGCGAGATGCGGCCGAGGCACATGCCGGGCGCATCGCGTTCTGGCGCTTCGGGCAGTGGTGCTTCTTCCGGCAATGGCAGCGGCTGCGCGCCTATGCCAACGCACGCGGCATCGCCATCGTGGGCGACGCGCCGATCTTCATCGCGCCGCAGAGCGCCGACGTCTGGGCGCACCAGCAGCTGTTCGAGCTGGACGCCGACGGCCGCCAGCGCGTCGTGGCCGGCGTGCCGCCCGACTATTTCAGCGCCACGGGCCAGCGCTGGGGCAACCCCCTGTACCGCTGGAGCGCCCACGCGGCCGACGGTTACGCATGGTGGACCGAGCGCGTGCGCCACACCTTCAAGATGGTGGACATCGTGCGCATCGACCATTTCCGCGGCTTCGCGGCGTACTGGGAGATCCCCGCAAGCGAACCCACGGCCGTGCAGGGCCGCTGGCTGCCCGGCCCCGGCCTGGCGCTGTTCGAGGCCATCGCCGAGGCGCTGGGGCCGCTGCCCATCATCGCGGAGGACTTGGGGCTGATCACGCCCGACGTGGACGCGCTGCGCCGCGCCACGCAGCTGCCCGGCATGCGCATCCTGCACTTCGCCTTCGACGGCAAGGCCGACAACCTGTACCTGCCGCACAACCACGAGGCGCCCACCGTGGTCTACACCGGCACGCACGACAACGACACCACGCAGGGCTGGTGGGCCACGGCGAGCGAGGCCGAGCGCAACCATGTGGGCGCCTACCTGGACCGCGCGCCCGACACGCTGGCGCCCGAGATCCACTGGACGCTGATCCGCATGGCCTGGGCCAGCGTGGCCGACACCGCCATCGCCCCGCTGCAGGACGTGCTGGGCCTGGGCACCGCGGACCGCATGAACCTGCCCGGCGAGGGCCACGGCCATTGGGCCTGGCGCTTCGGATGGGACCAGGTGCGGCCGGAGCATGCGGAGCGGTTGGCGGCGCTGACGCGGCTGTACGGGCGCGCCGCCGCCTCCGTGTCCCACTGAGCGTGCCCCGCGGGCCGGCGCGCGGCAGCCAGGCCGTGGCGGCGGCCCCCTCCATTCAGATGGCCGTGCAGGCCTTGAGCACCAGCTCCGACTGGCGCGTGCAATCCATCTTGGCCAGCAGCCCTGCGATCTGCGTGCGCACGGTGGTGATGCGCACCTTGTGGCGCTCGGCGATGTCCGCGGCGCGCTGGCCCTGCACCAACGCTGCCAGCACCCGGGCCTCGGCCAGCGTCAGCCCGAACGCCAGGGCCAGCAACTCGGGCGCGGCGGCCGGCCCAGCACCGCGCCGGCCCAGCCGCACCAGCGCCAGCCGTTCGCCCGCCAGGCTCAGCCCGTCGTCGGCGCGCACCAGTTCGAGCCGGTCCACAGCCCCCTGCATGCCCGGCAGCGCCAGGCACACCGGTGTGCGCTGGCGGGTGCTGCGCCGCAGCGCATCGAGGAGCACGTCCTGCGCGTGCGCGTCGGGATGCTGCAACCGGCCACCGCGCAGCACGAGCGCCGTATGCCGGCCCAGCCATTCCCTGGCCAGCGCCGACAGGTGCAGGACGACGCCTGACGGTGTGACCAGCAGCAAGGCTTCGCCATACGCGCTGAAGCACGCGTCCAGCGACGCCCAGGCCTGCACGGCGCAGGCCTGTCGTTCCTGCAGCGCGCGCGCCAGCGTGGCCGTGAACTGGCGCGTGGCGGCGCTCTCCACCACGGCGCGCATGCCACCGCGCGGCTGGCTGCGCTGCACGCTCAGCGCCAGTGTGCGCAGCCCATCGACGGCCGTGTGCGCCACCACCTGGCGGATCCTGTGGCGGCACAGGAAGTCCACGTAGAACACATTGCGGTCCAGCGCCGCGGCGGTCAACGCTTCGGCACTGTCGTTCCACACGCCGGCGCCACTGCCACGCGCCAGCGGCAGCAGGAAGTCATGCGCGTGGAAGTGCGCGGCATAGTCGCTGTCGGCCTGGGCGTCGCCGCCCTCGCGCTGCACCAGCAGCAACTCGCCGTCGCCTCCGAACATCAACAGCCGGGCGGAGTCGCCGCCCACGCACTGCCGAAAGCCCTCCAGCACGTCGCCCCACCGCGGGTCGGGGTCGTCCAGCGTCTGCAGGGCGTCCAGCGCGCGGCTGAGGGCAGCAGCTTGCGTCATGTCAACGGGGCTCGCGCCTCAGGGCACCACGACCGCAGGGATCGAATACTGCGTCAGCAAGGCGTTGGCGGCAACGCTGTTCAGGCGCGGGTTGTAGCTGTTCGCGGCTGTCCTGTTGCGAAAGCCGAAGTACACCTTGCCGCCCCGCTCCACGAACACGCGCTCAAAGCCGAGCCGCGCCGCCTGCCCGGGCACGCCCTGGAACGTCATCGCGCGGCCGTCGCCCAGTTGCGTGATGGTGTAGCTGCCGGTGCCGATGGCGGTGCAGTTGCGCGGCGACCCGTCGCTCCAGCGCTGCAGGCAGCTGTAGTAGCGCGCCACGTTGCCGTCGCCGAAGGCCACCCGGATCAGCTCGTTGGGCGTGTAGTAGGCCGTCTGTGGCGTGGCGCCCACGGCAGCCGAGCCGAGCGTGCCGAACGACGCCGTGCTCTGCCCGGCCCACTCATTGGGCGACGCGCTGGTGAAGGTGCTGCCGCCGACCGTCTGCGTGGCCTGGTCGAAGATGCAAGGCGTGCCGCGCATGCGTGCGACCAGCGTCTCCAGCGTATCGGCGGGGCTAAATGCCTGGTTGGCCGTCACGGCACAGGCCGGCGTGGCGCCGCCGCGCGCGTCGCCGCCGGCTGCCGTGATGGCCAGGGGCACCGTGACCTCGTTCGAACTGCGCACGTCGTAGGTGGTGGCCAGCGACACGTCGGTGGCCCAGCGGTGCAGTAGCTGCGACCCCGCCGGGAACACGGCGCCGGCCAGTGCGCTCGACGCCCCTAACCCGGCCACCGGAACACCCCAGCCCGGCCGCGCCACCGCCAGGCGATCGACCACGGCCTGCATCGACTGGCCCGAAATGTCCTGCCGCACCTGGCGTATTGCGTTGACGTTCAGGCTGCCGCACGCGTCCGAGCGGTTGACGCCGCCAGCATCGCGCGGTGTCGACTTGATGGGGCTGCCGACGGCGCAGCCTTCCCAGGCCGAACCGCTCCAGTGCAGGTCGCCCTGGCGGGCCGGGTCGTTGGTCCAGCTCGTGGTGGTCTGCACGCCGCCGACACTGCGCACACGCAGGTCGCTCGCCGTGAACATGCCGTTGGCGTCCGGCACGGCGCCGGCGGTGGTGGTCAGCAGCACGCGGTAGAACCAGTTGTCGGCATCGCCCGGATTCACGAAGTCCAGCGAGAAGGTGCCCTGGATCTGCTCGTTGGGGCCGGTGGCTGTCTGGGCGGCGGCAAGCAGTCGCTGGGCCTGCGCGTAGTCGGGCAAGGTGGCTGCCTTGAGCGGGTGGGCGGCCACAGCGGCTGTGGCCGCGGCCTGCACGGCCGCGTTGCAGCCGGCGCTGGTGGCGTCGGTGCACGTGCCGGCAGCCAGGGCCCTGGCTGCGGCGTCGGTGGCGCCTGCAGCCATCGTGGTGAGCCGGCCCGTGACCGTGTCGCGGATGGCGGCTGCCGTCATGTCCACGCCACCGCTGTCTTTCTGACCGGCCAGGGGCAGCAGGGCATCGAGCTGCATCTTCAGTGCAGCGGCCATGATGCGGCCGGCCAGCGCTGCCGTCGCGCTGCCGGCGTCCGTGCCGGCCGCGTGGCGCGCCAACGGGGACACCGAAAGACCGGACTGGCTCTGCAGCGCCGCGGTGGCCTCGGCCAGCGTGGCGCCGGTGGCACGCATCTGGTCGAAGACCATCGTGCTGTACGGGCCGACCACGTCGGTGGCACCTGCCGGCGCCCTGTAGACCACGCCATCGGCCTGCGTGACCACCACCGCGTACTTGCCGACGTCGGCGGTCGGTACGTTCAGGCTGGCACCACCATTGGCGCTGGTGGCCTGCGGCTCGCCCTGGTCGCAGGCACCGTTGCCATTGACGTCCACGCAGACCTGGGCGCCTTCCGTGACGCCGGCCCCGACCGACACGGCCACTGGCGTCGTCGTGGGGACGGGCTCGGGCGGCGTGGTCGCGTCGCCGCTGTCCCCACCGCCGCCACAGGCGGCGAGCGCAGCGATAGCCGTTGCCAGAAGACTCAGTCGAAATGCGTGTCGCATGGTGGCTCCTAAGAAACTTTGTCCGGGAATATTCCCCGGTGCGTAACTTAGGGAGCGCGCACTCCTTCGCCATCATTCATACGAACGATGCCAGGCGCGGTACGGCGCCAAGCCGGCGGTATCCGTCCTCAGATCAGATGAGAAGCGCCGGGCCAGCACGGCCCGGCGCGGCGCCTGGATCAGGCGGGCATTGCGTCGTGCATCGGCATGACGACAAATGGAACCACGAGCGAGAACCGCTGTGCGACCTCATGCTCGATGCGCGCGAACACCGCCGGGATCGTGCAGCTGCCCATGCCGTCCGCATCGCGCAGGTGGCCGGCGATCGTGCCGTCCGGGTAGAGCTTGAACTCCATGCCTTCGCTGAAGTCCGCGTCGCTCCACAACCGCTGGTTCAGCTCGGCCAGATACTGCACATGGTTCAATGGTTTGCGGGACATGCTCATCTCCTGTCGGCCGGTCAAAAACGCTCCAGATCCGACAGCTCCAGGCAGTCGCTGGGCGCGTTGTCCAGGGCCAAAGTCTTGTGGCCCTGCTCGTCGGTGACGACTTTCAGCGCGGGCCCCACGTCGACCTGGCTGCCGTCGCGCAACAGGGCGCGCACCGTGTCGCCGGCTTCAATGCGCGCCACGACTTCGGGAACGCGGGCCTCCTGCGGCTCCTGCGTCCAATCGCCACCGCTGCCGGCCGCCTGCCCCATCAGCACGGCGATCAATTCCTGGTTCACATAGCGCAAGGCGGTCACGCGGTACTCAGCCATCGTCGGGTTCTCCTGGGTTCTGGTGCCGGCGATCGTGCGCCGCGCGTGCGCAAGCCCCTGTCGGCAAACGCCGCGAAGCCGGGTCGGCGTGCGTACGATGTGCCGCGGCCACAGGTCCGGAAACGGCCAGGTGGGCGGGCCGCGCGCTTCTATGATCCAGCCATGTCCTGCGCTTGCACCCCCACCACCAACGCTGCGGCGCCCCCGGGCGAGGCCGCCGAGGACGATGCCCGCTACCACGCGCTGCAAGCACGCGATGCGCGATTCGACGGGCGTTTCTTCACGGGCGTGACGAGCACCGGCATCTACTGCCGGCCGGTCTGCAGCGTGCGCACGCCGCGGCGCGAGAACTGCCGCTTCTTCGAGCATGCGGCCCAGGCCGAGAGCGCCGGGTTCCGCCCCTGCTTGCGCTGCCGGCCCGAGCTGGCGCCCAGCTCGGTGCTGTGGTCCGTCCAGGACGCGGCCTACATCCTGGCGCACCAGGCCGCCCGCCTGCTCGACGAGCCCGACGCCTGGCCCGACGAAGGCCCCACGGTGGAGGCGTTGGCCCAGCGCCTGGGCGTCAGCGACCGCCACGTGCGCCGCATCTTCGAGGCCCATTTCGGCGTCTCGCCGCTGCAGTACCTGCAAACGCGCCGGCTGCTCACGGCCAAGCAGTTGCTGGCAGACACGGGCCTGCCCATCGCCCAGGTCGCCAGCGCCAGCGGCTTCCACAGCCTGCGGCGTTTCAATGCCGCGTTCGTCGAGCACTACGGACTCAACCCCAGCCAGCTGCGCCGCGCCGGCGGCGGCCCCGAGGGCCAGGGCACCAGCGTGCGCCTGGGCTACCGGCCGCCCTACGACACGGGCGCCATGCTGCGCTTCTTCGCCCACCGCCAGATCGCCGGCATGGAGGCTGTGCAGTGCGACGCCGATGGCGTGCACGGCGCGCTGGCGCGCACCTGGCGTGTCTGGTCCGGCGGACAGTGGCACAGCGGCTGGCTGCATGTGGACTTTGTGCCCGAGCGCAGCCAGGCCGTGCTGCGCGTGTCCGACAGCCTGCGCGGCGTGCTGCCACAGGCGATCCGCCGCGTGCGCATGCTGCTGGACCTGGACGCCGACCCTGCCGCCATCCACGCCGTGCTGGGCGAGCGCTTCCCCGACGGCGCCGGCCTGCGCGTGCCCGGCTGCATGGACGGCTACGAGCTGGCCGTGCGCGCCGTGCTGGGCCAGCAGATCACCGTGGCCGCCGCGCGCACGCTGGCCAGCCGGCTGGTGGCGCGCTTCGGAGAACCGGTGGCGACACCCGAGCCGGGGCTGGACCGCCTGTTCCCGCAGGCCGCGGCGCTGGCCAGCCTGGGCGACGCAGCCGGCGACGCGCTGGGCCACCTGGGCATCGTGCGCCAGCGCCAGGCCGCCATCGTCGCGCTGTCGCAGGCGGTGGCCGGGGGGCTGCAACTGCACCCGGGCTGCGACGTGCCCGCCACCATCGAAGCATTGAAGGCCCTGCCCGGCATCGGCGACTGGACGGCGCAGTACATCGCCATGCGCGCGCTGCGCTGGCCCGACGCGTTCCCGGCCGGCGACGTGGCGCTGCACACGGCCCTGGGGGTGCGCAGCGACCGCCAGCCCGCGCGTGCGGCTGAGGCCGCCTCACTGGCCTGGAAGCCCTGGCGCAGCTACGCCGTGCTGCGCGCCTGGGCCAGCATGCCGCCCCGGCCGGCCAAGGTTCCGGTCAGGGCCAGATCCACACCATCTACTTCTGCAGGCACGACACCATGAACTACCACGCCTCCACCCAGCAAAGCCGCTTCACCACGCCGCTCGGCCCCATGGTGCTGGCGGCATCCGACCAGGGCCTGTGCGGCGCCTGGTTCGACGGCCAGCGCCACCAGCCCGACACCAGCCGCTGGCCCCATGCCACGCGCCACGCCGTGCTGCAAGCGGCGCAGGAACAGCTGCTGGCCTACTTCGACGGACGGCTGCGCGCGTTCGACCTGCCGCTGGACTTGGCGGCCGGCACGGCCTTCCAGCGCGCCGTCTGGCAGGGCCTGCTGGCCATCGGCCCGGGCCGGCTCACGAGCTACGGTGCCCTGGCGCGCAGCATCGGCAACCCCGCCGCCGTGCGTGCCGTGGGCGCGGCGGTCGGCCGCAACCCGGTGTGCGTCATCGTGCCCTGCCACCGCGTCGTCGGCAGCGACGGCTCGCTCACGGGCTACGCCGGTGGCCTGCCGCGCAAGACGGCGCTGCTGGCGCTGGAGGCTGGTAGCCAGCCAGACGCACTGAGGAGAGCAGCTTGAACGCCGCACGTCCGGCCGTCGACGTGACCCCATCGGCCAACGCGCCCGCCACAGCGGCATCCGCCTGGATCCTCGATTTCGTGCTGCTGTCGGCTCTGTGGGGCGCGTCCTTCCTCTTCATGCGCATGGCCGCGCTGGAATTCGGCCCGTTGCCCACGGCGGCCGGTCGCGTGACCATCGCCGCGGCCTGCCTGCTGCCGCTGCTGTACTGGCGCGGGCTGGGGCCGCAGCTGCGCCAGCACGCCAGGCCCGTGCTCTTCGTCGGCCTGCTGAACTCGGGCATTCCGTTCGCGCTGTTCTCGTTTGCGGTGCTGTCCATCAGCACCGGGCTGTCGTCGATCCTGAACGCAACCGTGCCGCTGTTCGGCGCCATCGTGGCCTGGCTGTGGCTCAAGGACCGGCCCGGCGCCTCGCGCGCCACGGGCCTGGCGCTGGGCTTCGTCGGCGTGGCGTTGCTGGCCTGGAACAAGGCCAGCTTCGCGCCCAAGGCCGGCGCCGCGGCCACCGGTTGGGCCGTGCTGGCCTGCCTGGCCGCGTGCATCTTCTACGCGCTGGCGGCCAGCTTCACCAAGCGCTACCTGACCGGTGTGCCTTCGCTCGTGCTGGCCGCGGGCAGCCAGCTCGGCGCCACGCTGGGCCTGCTGCTGCCGGCCCTTTGGCTGTGGCCGGCCACCATGCCCAGCGCAAAGGCCTGGGCCGGACTGCTGGCCGCGGGCGTGCTGTGCACGGCGCTGGCCTACATCCTGTTCTTTCGGCTGATCGCGCGCGTGGGGCCGTCGCGCACCCTGACGGTCACCTTCGTCGTGCCGGTGTTCGCCGTGCTGTACGGCACGCTGCTGCTGGGTGAGGACCTGACGGCCTGGATGCTGGGCTGCGGCCTGGTCATCGTGAGCGGCACGGCGCTGGCCACCGGCGCCGTGCGGCTGCCGGGCACGCGCTGACCGCGCCCGCCGGCGCCGTAACAGACGGCAACAAATTGCTGCAACGCGTCAAGCTCCCGCGCTGGAGGCTGCTGGCACAGTCGGTGCTTCCCACAAGCCCTGCGCCCACTTCCGGTGCGCAGATCAGAACAACCAGGACTCTTCGAACGACATGAGATTCACAGCACGTACACCCCTCTGGATCGTGACCCCCGTCGCGGTGGCCATCGCACTGGTCGCCTGCGGCGGCAGCGACGGCGATGACCTGGTCGTCGACAGCAACCCGAACAGCTGCGCGATCCTGGCCAGCAACGGCTCGACGGTCGTCGTCGGTTCCGGCGTGGCCGGCGACCCGGCCGCGCCCGAGGCTGCCTCCGGCTACCGCCTGGGGTACAAGGCCAAGCAATCCAACAGCTACATGGTCGTGGCCAACACGCCGCTGGCCAGCAAGGCTGGCTGCGAAGTGCTCAAGGCCGGCGGCACGGCTGCCGATGCGGCCATTGCCGTGCAGGCGGTGCTCGGCCTGGTCGAGCCCCAGTCCAGCACCATCGCTGGCAGTGCGTTCATGGTGTATTACGACGCGGCCACGAAGAAGGTCACGGCCTACGACGGGCGCGAAACCGCCCCCGCCGCCGCCACCGGCTATTACCTGGTACGCCAGGACCAGGCCGATCCCGCCTCGCCCGCGCCCGTGCCGGCATCCAACCCTGTCGGGCGGCGCAGCGGCCGGTCCATCGGCGTGCCCGGGGTGATGCGCATGATGGAAATGGCCCACAAGGAGCACGGCAAGCTCAAGTGGAACCAGCTGTTCGACGAAGGCGTCGACCTCGCCACGAACGGCTACGTGATCCCGGCCCGCCTGGGCGCGGCCATCAACAGCAACCGCAACAGCCTGGCGCTGGACGCCAACGCCATGGCGGCCTATTTCAAGCCCGACGGCACGCCCAAGCTGAGCGGCGAGACCACCACCAACCTGCCCTACGCGCAGACGCTGCAGGCACTGGCTGCCCAGGGCGCCGACGCACTGCACACCGGCCCCATCGCCCAGGCCATCGTGGACAAGGTGGCGCAGGCCGTCGGTGACGACGCGGCCCGCACGCCGATCACGCCCGGCCTCATGACGCTGGCCGACCTGTCCGGCTACAAGGCCAAGAAGCGCGACCCGGCCTGCACCACCTACCGCGCCACCTACTACGTCTGCGCCATGGCGCCGCCGTCCTCCGGCGGCATCGCGATCACGCAGGCGCTGGGCATCCTGGAGAACTTCCCGCTGTCGTTCTACCCGCCGACCAACCCGACCGTGGAAGGCGGCGTGCCCAGCGTGATGGGCGTGCACCTGGTGTCCGAGGCCTCGCGCCTGGCCTATGCCGACCGCGACAAGTACGTGGCCGACACCGACTACATCCCGCTGCCGGGCAACGGCCTGTCGACCATGCTCGACAAGAGCTACCTGCGCGGGCGCGCGGCGCTGATCGACCTGACCAGGACCATGGGCACGGCGCAGGCCGGCAACCTGGGCGACGTGCCGCTGGGCCGCGACACCTCGGTCGAGGCCGGCACCACGCACTTCTCCATCGTCGACGCCTACGGCAACGTGGCCTCGGTCACGTCCACGGTCGAGTCCAGCATGGGCTCGTTCCACATGACCAACGGCTTCCTGCTGACCAACCAGCTGACCGACTTCTCGGCCCAGCCCGTGGACGGCGCCGGCGTGCCGATCGCCAACCGCGTTGCACCGGGCAAGCGCCCGCGCAGCACGATGGCGCCTACCGTGGTGTTCCGCGGTTCCGAGCCGGGCGACTTCATGCTGGCCACCGGCTCGCCGGGCGGCGGCACGATCATCCAGTACGTGCTGAAGACCGTCGTCGGGGCGCTGGACTGGGGCATGGACGCGCAGATGGCCACCTCGATGGTGGACTTCGGCGCGGCCAACAGCCCCACCACCAACGTCGACGGTGCCAACACCTCGCTGGACACCTCGGCCCTGGTCGCCGGCCTGCGCGCCATGGGCCACACCGTGTCCACCGGTGCCCAGTCCAGCGGCATCTCCACCATCATGCGCGTCCAGAAGGACGGCAAGTGGGTGCTGCAAGGCGGCGTGGACCCGCGCCGCGAGGGCATCATCCTGGGCGACGGCGCCCTGTAGGCCACGCAGGCACCGAGCCCGGCACGGGCTCGGTGCCTGTCAGCCCGGCGCGCTGCGCGCGCGCCACCCCAGCACCTCATTGCCGACCAGCGCGGCAATCACCAGCGCGCCACCGGCCAGCACCGAGGGGCCGGGCTCCTCGCGCGCGCCCAGCCAGGCCAGGGCGATACCGAAGATCACCTCCAGCAATGCCAGCAGCGAGACCTCGGGCGCCTTCAGCACGCGCGCGCAGCGCACCGACAGCACGCAGGGAATCGCCAGTTGCAGCACGCCCAGCACCGCCAGCAGGCCGATGTCGTGCGGCGTGGCCTGCAGCGGCAGCGCCGCTGGCAGCGTGTAGAGCGAGGACAGCAAGGCGCCCACCAGCACGGAGGGCACCAGGTCCAGGTCGCGGCCCGAGGCATGGCTGCGCTGCACCACCGTCCAGTTGACCGCGGCCGCCACGGGCACGCACAGCGCCACCAGCGTGCCCGCCAGCGCGGCGCCGCCGCCCAGCTCGAACTGCGTGCCGTACATCCAGGCGATGCCGATGCCGGCCAGCACGATGGCGCACCAGGTGCGCGGCGCGAGCCGGTGGCCGATCACCACGCGCGCGACCAGCGCCGTGAACAGCGGCCCCAGCGCCATGGTCACGAGCACGTTGGCCACACTGGTCATGGTCAGCGCCAGCATGAAGGCCGTGAACATCACGCTCCAGCACAGGCCCGAGACCCACAGCGCCCAGCCCGCGCTGCGCATGCGCGACCACAGCGCGCGGCCCTGCAGCGCGGGCAGCAGCACGAGCAGTGTCAGCAGCGTGAAGAAGCTGCGCCAGAACGTGACCTCGAAGCTCTGCGCCGCATGCAGGTGCCGTGTCACCACACCGGCAATCGACCACATCAGCGTCACGACAACCATCAGGAACAGGGCGCGGGTGTGGGTCAGTTTCATGGCGAGGAAAAGAATGCGGCGCGATTGTGCGTCAGCGCGGCTGCGGCCCGACCCGGTGCCGACCCTGGCGGGCGGGCTTGTCGCCTGCGGGTCTTGCCGGAGCCCGCGGCTGCGTGCGGTGCGCTAAGGTCAGCGCATGACCACCACACTCCTCGTGCGCCACGACGCACTCGGCACCACGCGTCTGCGCACTGCGCAGGACGCGCCGTTGGCCCCGGGCCAGGTTCGCGTGCGCATCGCGCCGTTCGCGCTGACCTCCAACAACATCACCTACGCCGCGTTCGGCGATGCCATGCACTACTGGGATTTCTTTCCGAGTGGCGAGGCCGGCTGGGGCGTCGTGCCGGTGTGGGGCTTTGCCACCGTCGCGCAGTCGCTGCACCCCGGCGTCGCCGTGGGCGAGCGGCTGTACGGCTACTTCCCGATGGCCGACCAGGCTGTGCTGCAGCCGGCCCGGCTCACGCCCGAGGGCTTCTTCGACGCGGCCCCGCACCGCGCCGCGCTGCACGCGGTCTACAACCGCTACACGCGCTGCAACACCGACCCGTGCTACACCGCGCCCACCGAGGATCTGCAGGCCTTGCTGCGCCCGCTGTTCATGACGGCCTGGCTGATCGACGACTTCCTGCAGGACAACGGCTTTTTCGGCGCGGCCACGGTGCTGCTGTCCAGCGCATCGAGCAAGACCGCCAGCGCCACGGCGTTCCAGCTCGCCCAGCGGCCAGGCATCGAAGTCGTGGGCCTGACCTCGCCCGGCAACAAGGCGTTCTGCGAAAGCCTGGGCTGCTACAGCCGCGTGCTGGGCTACGACGAACTGGGCAAGGTGCCGGCGGAGCAGCCCTGCGTCTATGTCGATTTCGCCGGCAACGCCGACTTGCGGCGCGACATCCACACCCGCTTGCCGAACCTGCGCTACAGCAGCGCCATCGGCGGCACGCATGTGGAGCAGCTCGGCGGCGCCAAAGACCTGCCGGGCCCGCGCGCCACGCTGTTCTTCGCGCCGGCGCAGGTCAAAAAGCGCAATGACGACTGGGGTGCAGCCACGTTGAACGCGCGCCTGCTGGAAGCCTGGCAGGCCTACATCGCCCGGGTTGCCGATCCGGCAGCGCCCTGGCTGCAGCCGCGTCACCACCGCGGGCCGCAGGCCGTGCAGGCCGCCTACCTGGACGTGCTGGGCGGCCGCGGCGATCCGCGCGTCGGTCACATGCTGTCGCTGGTCTAGCCGCCGTGGCCGCGGCCCTGGGCAGCCGCTACCATCTGCGCCCGCCCCCGCGCAGCCTTTCCACTCCATGCCTGTGACGCACCCACCGTTTCGCCGGCTCAGGCAAGGCCTTTTGCTGTGGCTGGCCTGCCTGCTGGCAGGCTGCGCCGGCTTGCCCGCCCGGCCGCCCACGCCACCGGTGGCGGCCGTCGCCGCGTCGCCCGCCACAGCGCTGGGCCGGGCGGCCGAGCAGTTGCAGGCCGGGCGCGAACCCACCCATTCCAGCGTGCGTTCTCTGTCGCAGGCCAACTTCGCGCTGGACGCGCGGCTCACGCTGATGCGCCGCGCCCAGGCTTCGCTGGACGTCCAGACCTACCAGATCGGCAACGACAAGACGGGCCGGCTGATCCTGCGCGAACTGCGCGACGCGACGCGGCCCGGCGCGGCGTGCGCGTGCGGCTGCTGCTGGACGACTTCTACACCGCCGGCCTGGACCCGCTGCTGCTGGCCCTGGCCACGGAGCCGAACGCCGAAGTGCGGCTGTTCAACCCCTTCGTGAACGGCCGGGCCCACGCGTTCACACGCTGGATCGACTTCTTCGCCGACTTCCGCCGCCTGAACCACCGCATGCACAACAAGCTGTTCGTGGCCGACGGGGCCTTCGCCATCGCAGGTGGGCGCAACCTGGCGGACGAGTATTTCCTGCGCAGTACGACGGCCAACTTCATCGACCTGGAGGTGGTGATGGCCGGCCCGGTCGTGCCCGAGCTGGCCGGCATCTTCGACCGCTACTGGAACAGTGAAGTGGTCTACCCGCTGGCTACGGTGGCCGCCAGCCCCGACACGCCGGAGCAGCTGCGCAGCGCGTTCGAGACTGCCACCAGCGGCCCCGGCACACCCGAGCCCGAGCCGCCCGATGCGCCCGACACCTTCGGCGAAGGCCCCCTGGGCGAGCAGCTGGACAGCGGCAGGATGCCGTGGATCCGCGCGCTGGCGCAGGCCGAGGCCGACAGCCCGACCAAGGCACTGGGCGAGGGCCCCTTTCCCACCGAGACACTGGCGCGCTCCACGCAGGCCATGGCGGCGCAGGCCAGGTCCGAGATCACCATCGTGTCGCCCTACTTCATCCCCGGCGACGAGGGCGTGGCCCGCATCCGCGCTCTGCGCGAGCGCGGCGTGCAGGTCACGGTGGCCACCAACTCGTTGGCCGACAGCGACGAGCCGCTCGTGAACATCCACTACAACCGCTACCGCGTGGCGTTGCTGCAGGCCGGCGTGACGCTGTACGAGGTCAGCTCGCACCAGCTCAAGCGCCGCGGCCAGTTCCGCCGGCTGCTCAAGCAGGCGCGTGGCCGGCTGCACGCCAAGCTGGCACTCATCGACCGCGAATGGGTGCTGCTGGGCTCCATGAACCTGGACCCGCGTTCGGCCCGGCTCAACACCGAGGTCGGCGTGCGCATCCGCAGCAGCGAGCTGGCGCATGCGCTGGTCTACGCCTACCACATGGACGACATCGACGGCGTCTACCGCGTCGCGCTGCAGCCCGACGGGCAGAACGTGCAATGGGTCAGCACCGGTGACGACGGCGCCGACGAAGTGCTGACCGAAGAGCCCGACTCCAGCCTGCTCACGCGGCTGCAGCTGCTGCTGTTCTCGTGGTTCGTGCCGACCGACCAGCTCTAGGTTGAACCCAGCGGAAGACCGCTCTCGCGCGCGCGCACTTCGCCGCGGAACGCAGCGGCATCGATCTGCAGCCGCTTGAGCTTGTCGTACAGCGTCTGCTTGGGGATGCCCAGGCCGGCGGCCGTGGCGCTGATGTCGCCGTGCTCGCGCCGCAGTGCCTCGGAGACCAGCACGCGCTCGATGTGTTCCAGCTGCTCGGGCAGGCTCATGCCGCTGCCGCGCTGGTCCAGGAGGCGCGCGGCCTCGCTGTCGAACAGGCCCAGCACGAAGCGGTCGGCCACGTTGCGCAGCTCGCGCACATTGCCGGGCCAGGCATGGGCCATCAGCAGCGACAGCACATGGGGCGTGACGACAGGTGCCGGCCGGTCGAAGCGGCGCGCAGCCTCCAGCACGAAGTGCTCGAACAGCAGCGGGATGTCTTCGCGCCGCTCGCGCAGCGGCGGCAGCACGATGAAGGCCACGCCCAGCCGGTAGTACAGGTCGCTGCGAAAGCGCTTTTGCTCGCTGAGCAGGCGCAGGTCTTCCTTGCTCGCGGCGATCACGCGGCAATCCACCGCCACAGGCGCATTGGAGCCCAGGCGCTCCACGGTCCGGTACTGCAGTGCGCGCAGCAGCTTGGCCTGCACGTTGAGCGGCATGCCCTCGATCTCGTCCAGAAACAGCGTGCCGCCGTTGGCATGCTCGAACTTGCCGATGCGCCGGCGCGTGGCGCCCGTGAACGCGCCGCTCTCGTGGCCGAAGATCTCGCTGTCCACCAACGACTCGGGCAGGCCCGCGCAGTTCACGGGCACGAAGTGGCCCTGGCGTCGCGCGCTGTGCTCGTGCAGGCAGCGCGCGACCAGGTCCTTGCCGCTGCCGGTCTCGCCATAGATCACCACGTCGGCCGGCGCGCCGGCCAGGTTGCGCACCAGCTCGCGCACCTGCTGCATGGCGGCCGAGCGGCCGATCAGGCTGGCCTGGATGCCGGGCCAGTCGGCCAGCTGGCGGCGCAGCGACTGCACCTCGATGGCCAGCCGGCGTTTGTCTGCCGCGCGCCGCACGACCGCGACCAGGTGCTCGGACGTGCAGGGCTTTTCGATGAAGTCGTAGGCGCCGTCGCGCATGGCCTGCACGGCCATGGCGATGTCGCCGTGGCCTGAGATCAGGATCACGGGCAGCTCGGCATCGAGCCGGCGCAGCTCGGCCTGCCAGTCCACGCCGCTCATGCCGCCCAGGCGCACGTCGCACACCACCACCGCCGGCACGCCGGGCGCGACGGCCTGGCGCGCGGCCTCGACCGACTCGTGCGCGACCACGCCGAAGCCGGCCAGCTCCAGCGCCTGGGCGCTGCCGGCGCGCACGTCCTCGTCGTCCTCGACGAACACGACCTGGATCGGGTGCTTCTCGCTCATGGGTTTCAGGTCTCCCTGCTGTTGTCGCGCCGCGCGGGCAGTTCGATCACGAACTCGGCACCGGTCGGCGCCAGGTTCTGCGCGCGCAGCGTGCCGCCGAACTCGCGCACGATGTGGTCCGAGATCATGAGCCCCAGCCCCAGGCCTTTGCCGGCGGGTTTGGACGTGACGAAAGGCTGGAACATGCGGGTCAGGATGGCGTGGTCGATCTGCGGCCCATTGTTGCGGATGCGCAGCCGGGCCACACCGTCCTGCACCGTGGCATGGACTTCGATACGGCGCGGCGCCGTGCTGCCGCGCAGCGCATCGATGGCATTGCCCAGCAGGTTGGCCAGCACCTGTTCGAGCCGGGCTTCGTCGCCGGTGACGGCCAAGCCCTCGGGCTCGACCTGCACATCGACGGCGATGCCCTCCTCCTGCAGCCGGCCGTCCAGCTGCTGCAGCACCTCGGCCAGCAGCCGGCGCAGCTGCACCATGCCCGGCACGCCGCCCGGCTTGTAGGCGAACAGCCGCAGCTGGCTTGATAGGCGCTTGAGCCGGCCGACCAGCCGGCCGATGCGCGCCAGGTTGTCGCGCGCCTCGTCCAGCCGGTTCATCTGGATCAGCTTGTCGGCGTTGTCCGAGACGGTCTGCAGCGCGGCCAGCGGCTGGTTCAGCTCGTGCACCATGCCGGCCGACATCTGGCCCAGCGCGGCGAGCTTGCCGGCGTGCACCAGCTCGTCCTGCGCGGCGCGCAGCTGGTCCGTGCGCTCCAGCACCTTGCGCTCCAGCGAATCGTGGGCTGCCTGCAGTGCCACGCCGCTGGCCAGGCGCTGGCGGGTCTCGCGCCGCCGCGCCGCTAACAGTGCCACCAGCAGCAGCACGATCGCCGCCACCAGCGCCGCGCTGAACGCTACGGTGCGGGCGTTGGCGCGCAGGGCCGTCTCGTCGTCCAGCAGGATCAGCTGCCAGCGCCCCTGGTTCACGTCGCGCACGCTGGCTGCAAAGGCCAGGCCGTCCACGCGCACGCGCTGCTCCGACGCGTCGTGGTCGCCCGGGTTGCGCAGCCGCCAGTTCAGGGGCACGAGTTCGCTCGCGCCGTAGCGCTTGGCCTGCGCGGCCTCGGCCCGCGCGGCGTCCTGCAGCGGCTCCAGCGGACGGTAGCGCCATTCGTCGCGCGTGGACAGGATGGCCACGCGGTGTTCGTCGACCACCAGCACCTGGCCGGGCAACTGCCGCCATTCGTTCTCGATGTCTGCCAGGTTCACCTTCACGGCGGCCAGGCCACGCGGCTGGCCGCGCGCCGGCAAGGCATAGGACAGGTAATAGCCGGCGCGCGCGCTGGTCACGCCCACGCCATAGAAGCGCCCGCGGCCCTGCGCCAGCGCGTCGCGCACATAGGGCCGGTAGGACAGGTCGTGCCCCAGCGGCGTGCCGGGCGAGGCGAAGTCGGCTGCTGCCAGCGTCATGCCGTCGCGGCCGACCACGTACAGGTTCTCGGCCCCGGCGATGGCGTTGAGCGACTGCAGGTAGTGGTTGACGGCCGTGCCCAGCAACGCGTCGCCAGGCGCCTCCAGATGGCGCATGACCTCGGCGGAAGTCTCCAGCAGCGAGGGCAGGAAGTCGAAGCGCGCCAGTTGCGCGTCCAGCCGCGCGGCGGTGATCTCCAGCCGCTGCGCCGCGGCCTCCTGCAGCGCCTGCAGGCCGTGCCGCATGGCCAGCGCATGCCCGCCCCAGGCGGCCAGCGCCATCCAGGCCGCGGCCAGCAGGCCGCGCACGAGCCAGGTACCGGCCCGGCGCTGGCGTGGCCGGGGCACGGCACCGTCCTGCATGCGCGGCGTCAGCGGCTCTTGCGCGCAGCCGGGGCCGGCTTGGCGGCAGGCGTGGACGACAGCGCCTCGGACATGCCGATCAGCACGCCGCTGACCAGCGTCGCGTAGTGGTCCATGAACGCCTGCGCCGCGCGCTGGTTGAATGCGCGGCCTTCACGGCTCATGGCCTGCGCCTGCGCGATCAGCGATTCGACGGCCGTGTTCGCCGCCTTGCCGGTGGCGCTGTCCCCCTGGCCGAACAGCTTGAGGGCCTCGCCCCAGGCCTGCTGCACCGGGGCCGGCACCTCGCCGCTGGTGGCCTTGCGCAGCGTGTCGAAGACCATGTCCTCCATCTTCTCGATGTCGGTCAGCGCCTTCTTCATCTGCGTCTCGCGCAGGTCGACGCCCTGGTCCAGCAGCTGCTGCATCGCGCGCTGGCTGGCCTGCACGGCCTGCTGCACGGCGCCGTCGATGCCGGCGACGGTCTGCTCCAGCAGCGCCTCGACGTCAGCCCCCTGGACGTTGCGCGCGGCGCCGGCCGAGGCGGCCTGGGAGACGACCTTCACCACCTCCTTGATCGCCTTGAGCGTGAGCTCGCGCTGCTGCAATGCCTGCAGCGTCGCGGCCTGCACGGCCTTGCGCAGGGCCGCGCCCTGCTGGCTGGTGGCGTTCTCGTACTGCGCGATCAGCGCGTCGGTGTCGATGCCGAATTTGTTGGCCATGCGGAGTCTCCTGGTACGTTGGGTCGGTTCGGGCGCCGGAATGCGCCCGGACGCGATTCTTGCCCGAATCGACGCCTTGCGGGGTCAGCGCGCGGGCGCTGCGGGCATGTGGTGCTCGACCTGGTCGAGCACGGCCTCTGGTTCCTGCGCTTCGGCCGGCGACTCGTCGTTCAGGATGCGCGTCATGCGCGCCGTGTCCAGGTCGTTCGTCCACTTGGCCACCACCATGGTCGCCACGCCATTGCCGATCAGGTTGGTCAGCGCACGCGCCTCGGACATGAAGCGGTCGATGCCCAGGATCAACGCCAGGCCGGCCACCGGCACATGGCCGACGGCCGACAAGGTGGCCGCCAGCACGATGAAACCCGAGCCCGTGACACCGGCGGCGCCCTTGCTGGTCAGCAGCAGCACGGCCAGCAGCGTGATCTGCTCGGTGAGCGACATGGGCGTGTTCGTGGCCTGCGCGATGAAGACCGCGNCCGGCGGCGCCCTTGCTGGTCAGCAGCAGCACGGCCAGCAGCGTGATCTGCTCGGTGAGCGACATGGGCGTGTTCGTGGCCTGCGCGATGAAGACCGCGGCCATGGTGAGGTAGATGCTGGTGCCGTCCAGGTTGAACGAGTACCCCGTCGGCACGACCAGGCCGACCACGGACTTGCGCGCGCCCAGGTTCTCCAGCTTGGCCATCATGCGCGGCAGCACCGATTCGNAGGTTGAACGAGTACCCCGTCGGCACGACCAGGCCGACCACGGACTTGCGCGCGCCCAGGTTCTCCAGCTTGGCCATCATGCGCGGCAGCACCGATTCGCTGGACGAGGTGCCCAGCACGATCAAGAGCTCTTCCTTGATGTACTTGATGAACTTCCAGATCGAGAAGCCGTGCGCCTTGGCGATCCCGCCCAGGATCACGAAGATGAAGAGCAGGCAGGTGGCGTAGAAGGTGGCCATCAGCTGGCCCAGTTGCAGCAGCGAGCTCACGCCGTACTTGCCGATGGTGAAGGCCATGGCGCCGAAGGCGCCGATGGGCGCGACCTTCATGATGTAGCCCACGATCACGAACAGCACGTGCGAGAACTTCTCGATGAAGTCGAACACCAGCGTGCCGCGCCCGCCAAAC
>NZ_LMMV01000006.1 GCF_001422405.1 Pseudorhodoferax sp. Leaf267 | reverse complement strand
GATGTTCGTGCTGAACATGGCCGCCTACAACCTTGTGCGCATGCGCTCGCTAGGGCAGGTGCGTCTGCAAGGTGCCCGATGAGGGGAAAAGGCGCGCCACACGGCGCTGGCGTGACCCGAATCGCGCTCTGAATGCGTAATTGAGCCGTCAGCGCCGAACGCCCTGCTGAATCCGCACTCTCACCGAGGTGAGACGAGCTGCGGCGTCGGGTATTTCAGCAGCCTGNCAGCCGCTGCCCATGAACGAGTTCGTGCAATGACCCGAATCGCGCTCTGAATGCGTAATTGAGCCGTCAGCGCCGAACGCCCTGCTGAATCCGCACTCTCACCGAGGTGAGACGAGCTGCGGCGTCGGGTATTTCAGCAGCCTGTTAGCGCGCCGCGACGGCCGCGTCCGGGAAGTCGCTGAACACGCCGTCCACGCCTGCGTCGTAGAACCGCTTGTACTCGGCCTTGGCGTCGCCCTTGTCGTTGGACGGCAGCCGCGTGACTTCGCTGCGGAAGGTGTAGGGCACGACCATGAGGCCCGCGGCATGCGCGTCGCGGATCACGCTGGTGGTGGGCATCACGACACGGTCACGCTCGTCGATCTTGCCATCGCCATTCAGGTCGTCGGGCTGGCCGTCGTTGTTGGCGTCCACCTGGCGCGTCGGGATCAGGTAAGGCTTCCAGGGGCCGATCATGTCCGCGTAGGTCTTGATCTCCTGCAGTCCGGCTGGCGTCAGCATGGTGGCGAAGGTGCGCGCGTCACCGGCCACGGCGAAGTCGTAGGGCTTGTCGTAGGGCGCCGTCAGGTCCATCGAGCCATCGGCCTTGACGTCGTTGGCGTCGATCAGCTGCACCAGGCGGATCTGCGACTTGCTGCGCAGGTACTTGAGGTTGGACACCTCGAACGACTGCACGACCACGGGCGAGCTCTTCTCGGTGTAGCCGTACCTGGCCAGGATGGCGAGCAGCCGGTCTTCCAGCTGCAGGCCCAGGCCGACGTGGTAGGTCGGATGCTTGGTTTCCGGGATCACGCCGATGGTGCGGCCCACCTTGGCGCCTTCGGTCTTCGCCAGGTCCAGCACTTCCTCGAGCGTGGGGATGCGGAACTGCGTGTTGTACGACTGGTCGCGCTCGGCGAAGGTCTGCTTGGCGTACAGGGTCTTGATCTCGGCCAGTGTGAAGTCCGAGGCGAACCAGCCGGTCTCCGAGACGCCATCGACCACCTTCGTGGTCTTGCGGTCGGCGAACTCGGGGCGCGTGGAGACGTCCGTGGTGTTGGTGATGTTGGGCTCGTGGCGCGCGACCAGCACGCCGTCCTTGGTGGCCACGAGATCGGGCTCGATGAAGTCGGCGCCCATTTCGATGGCCAGGGTATAGCTGGCCAGCGTGTGTTCGGGCCGGTAACCGCTTGCGCCACGGTGGCCGACGACCAGCGGTTTGTCGCCCGACAGGGTGGGGTAGTCGTCATCGCTGCTGCCGCATGCGGCCAGCGCCGCGACAGCCAGCGCGCTCAGGATCAGGGTGCGGGTGTTTGTCATGTGGTTGTTCTCCTCGTCTGTTGTGCAATCGCCGCAGTCTGCGCGCGCCGGATGACACGCGCGTGAATGCCACGTGACGGTAGAGCGACGCCTGGGCCGCCCTGTCGGCGATGTGTGCGGCCTGTGAAACACCTGCAACAGGTTGTGAGCCGATTCGGCGGTTGGCAAAGTACGCGCGGGGTCACGAGCAGCGTGGGCCACAGCGCCAAGGGCAGGTCCCGCGGCCCGTCTTAGGCCATCAACGTGCCACCCCGGTCGAAGCAGGTGCAGCGCAGCGTGGCTTTGGGCATGCGTGTTCAGGCTGGCAGCACGTGCAGCGGAATGTCCTGCTCGATGGCCAGCCGCTCGAGCTGGCGGCGCGTGCGGCCCAGCAGGAATGCGGCAATGGCCTCGTGTGTGGCGCTGGCCAGCATGCCTTTGCGGGACGCATCGGCCACGCCGGCCGCGGCGCACAGCGCCTGCGCGAAATGCGGCTCCAGTGCGGCCACGGCGACGCGGCCATCCTGGCAGGGGTAGACGCGGTAGCCCGCATGCGCACCGCCGACCGAGCCCTGCGGCGCCGTGAGCCCCCAGGCGCGCGGCAGCGCCAGGTAGCCGGCCGCATCGGCCAGGGCGACTTCCAGGAAGACGCCTCGGCCCTTCGCGGCGCGCAGCAGCTGCGCCTGCAGCACGGCCTCGCTGGCCATCAGCGAGCCGCCCATGTCGGCGTACAGCGTGGGCGGCAGATCGAGACCGCTGACCAGGCCGTGCTCCGCCAGGTAGGTCAGGTCGTGGCCCGGCTCCTCGGCGCGCTCGCCGCTCGCGCCGACGATGGCCACCTGCGACAGCGTGGGATACAGCTTGTGCAGCTTGCGCCAGCCCAGGTCGAGCCTGGCCAGCGCCGAGGGGCGGAACGAAGTCACCAGGACGTCGGTGCGCGCCAGCTCCCGGTGCAGTGCCTTCTGGCCAGCCTCCGTCTTGAGGTTGGCCCGCAGCACGCGCACGCCGGCGTGCAGCGCCGCGTAGGCCTGCGGCGCGTAACTGGCCATCGGGTCGCCCGCGCCGCTGTCGGGCGCTGGTGGCTCCAGCTTCACGCAGGTCGCGCCCATGGTGCGGCAGCGCATGAGCGCGGCGGGGCCGGGCAGGTTCAGCGCCAGGCTCAGAATGCGCACGCCCGCCAGGGGGCGGGCGGGCTTGGGGGCGGGGGATGCGGTGCGGATGGTCATGCGGTTGCGCGTGGAAAGCAAACGCGCAATCTAGCGCAGGCGGCCCGCGGCGCGCCAGGTGCGCTGTGCGACAGGGTTCGGGTTTGCCCGAGCGGCTGTGGCGCAGATCCTGCTAAAGCATCGGGGCAACACCGGCCCCGGCCACCACCCCCTCGCATATCCCGATGAAAAGGAAACCCATGATGCCCACGCCCACTTCAGCGCAGCCACCCTCGGCCGCGCGCCTGGCTGCGCGCCGCACCCTGCGTGCTGCCATGTGCGCCGTCTGCGCACTGGCGCCTGGCCTCGCCGCGGCGCAGGGCGCCACCGCCGCAGCCGAGAGCCGGTACATCGTGCTGATCAATCCGAACTCGAACGCGGGCACCACGCTGTCCATGACCGACATCGCCTCGACGGCGACCGGTGGCATCAAGGTCGAGGGCAAGAGCAACGAGGGCGTCCCGCCTTTGCTGACGACGCCGAAGGACCTGGCGGACGCGCTGCCGGGCGTTGTCAGGATCGGGGCCGAAGCCGCACGGGATCCCAAGGTCGGCGCGATCATCGTCTCGGCCTTTGGCGATCCGGGCTTGCCTGAGTTGCGTGCCAAGGTCGGCGTGCCGGTCTTCGGCATCCGCGAGCAGGCCTTTCACGAGGCCGCCAAGGGAGGTCGCCCGTTCGGCATCGCCACGACGACACCCGACCCGGGCCTGCTCGAAGGGTTCCGCCAGACGGCTGTGGCACTGGGCTACGGCGCGCAGTTTCGCGGCACGCGCGCGACGCCTGGCGACCCGAACGCGCTGATGAAAAAGTCGCCGGAGGAACTCGACGCGGCGCTGGCAGAAGCCGTACGTGCGTCGGCTGCGGACGGCGCGAAGGCCGTGATCATCGGCGGTGGCCCGCTGACGGCTTCGGCGCTGCGGCTTCAGCCACAGTTCGACATTCCGCTGGTGGTGCCGGTGATCGCGGCCGCGCAGGCCGCAGCCGACAGCATCCGCAAAGGCCGGTAGCCGGCGGGCCGCCTTGCAGTGCCCGGCGCCGGCAAGGCGCTCGTCAGGTGTGCGGCCCGCGCTCGCGCTCACCGTCCGGCGCCGGGTCCGTCTCGGGCAGCCCGCCTGCACCCGGGATGCCCTGGCTGATGTGGCGCTCAGCCGGGACTTCTGCCTTGGGCGCTGCACCCAGACCCGGCGTATCCAGGCCGTCGGCATCGGCGTCGGCGCCATCGATGGCTGCCGCGTCTTGGCGCGGATGGTGGTCCCCGTCAGCCCGGTACGCATGCTCCTTGCCGCTGATCGGCGTTGTCTCCATGGCCTCGGTGGCGGCGGCCCGTTCACCGGTCGGATCGAGCTTCTTGGCGTCAGGCATGGCATGTCTCCTATGAAGTGTGTCTGCAGCCTATTGCCTGGAGGCCGGGCCGGTGTCGGATCGCAACCCGAATGCCGATCAGCGTGCGTCCCGAGGCCCGCCGTGACTTGTTGGCCGCCGTGACTCGCCGCAGGCCAAGGGTGTACGCTGCCGCTGCGCGTCCCCAAGCCGCTGCACGGCCAGAGACTGCCGCCCGGCCGGCCATGTCGATTCGGTGTCTCCTCGTTCGTCGATGGCAGGCAAGGCGCTCTCGGGCGAGCGCGCCGACCGGTCAACGCACAGGAGTCAACCCATGTCCTACATCGATGGTTTCGTGATCGCCGTTCCCACCGCCAACAAGCACAAGTTCATCGAGCATGCACGCCATTTCGACGCGCTGTTCATCGAGCTGGGTGCGACCCGCGTGATCGAGGGCTGGGGCGACGACGTGCCCGACGGCAAGGTCACCGACTTCCGCCGCGCCGTGCAGGCCACAGCCGAGGAGACAGTGGCGTTCTCATGGGTCGAATGGCCGGACAAGGCCACGCGCGACGCCGGCATGAAGAAGATGATGGAAGACCCGCGCATGGACCCGTCCAACCCCGAGAACCCGCCCATGCCCTTCGACGGCAAGCGCATGATCTTCGGCGGCTTCGAGCAGGTGGTGGAAGTCAAGGCCTGAGACTGGGCTGGGCGGCTGCGCCAGCCGCAGCTGACCGCCATGCGGCCGGCCCGGCCCTGGGCTGCACCGGCCATGCGCGCAATCAGTACAGCCGAACCGCCATGTCGAAATGCCAGGTCCGGCGGATCTCGACCACGTCGAAGTCGCGGGCCAGGTCGGGCGGGAACGCCGGGTAGTGGGCCTGGCCCTGCACGATGCGCCGCACGGCTTCGTCGATGGCGGGCACACCGCTGGAGCGCACGAAAGTGATGGACTCGACCGAGCCGTCGCGCCGCACGGCGACCGTCACGATCGGCGGCTGGTGCGGCTGCCGCACGGTCTCGCGCACTTCGTCGAAGGTCATGTTGAGCTCGATCTTGCGGCTCCAGGTTTCGGCATAGAGGCGCAGCCGCTCGTTCGGGTCGCCGCGTCCCAGGATGCGGCCGCGCCGCGCGTTGCTCCAGGACGAGGGCAGGTCGGGCGAGGCGCGGGCAGCGGCCTCGGCCTCGGCCTCGGCGCGCTGGTCGGCCTCCGCATTCAGCTGGCGGCCGATCGCACGCAGCCGTTCCTCGCGCAGGGCTTCGTGGGCGCGCGCGGCTTGCGCCTGGGCGTCGCGCTGGTCGGCCTGTCGCTGTTCGGCATCTCGGGCGGCGGCCGCGGCCTGGGCTGTCGACGCGCGCTGTTCGGCGGCCGCGCGCGCCGCTGCGTCCTGCGCGGCTGCGCGCCGGGCCGCTTCCTCGGCTGCGGCCTGCTGGGCGGCGGCCTGCCGCGCAGCCTCGGCGCGGGCGGCTTCCTGGCGCGCCGCGTCCTGGCGATCCGCGGCCTGGCGTTCGGCCGCCTGGCGTGCGGCCTCTTGCCGGCTGGCCTCGGCGCGTTCGTTCTCCTGCCGTGCCGCTTCGGCCCGTGCGGCCTCCTGACGGGAGGCCAGCTCTCGTGCTTCGGCCTGCCGCCGTATTTCGGCCCTTGCGGCCTCCTGGCGGGCGGCTTCCTGGCGGGCCGCTTCCTGGCGGGCCGCATCGGCTTGCTGGGCCTCTTGGCGTGCGGCCTCCTGCTGCGCTGCCTGCTGGCGCGCCGCCGCGGTCCGCTCGGCATCCTCCCGGGCGGCTTGCTCCAGGGCGGCCTGTTCTCGGGCGGCCTGTTCCGTGGCGGCCAGCGTGCGCGCAGCTGCCTGCCAGGCATCGTGCTCGCGCGCCAGCGCCTGCTGCGCGGCGGCGTCCTGTGCGGCGGCTTCCTGGGCTGCCGCCTGCCGGGCGGCTTCGTTGCGCTCGGCCTCGCGTCGTTCCTGTTCGGCCTTCAGCGCGGTCTCGCGCACGGCGTCCTGTTGCGCGGCGGCGCGTTGCTCCGCTTCGATGCGAGCCGCCTGGGCGCGATCGGCTTCCTGGCGCTCCGCCTGCTGCTGTGCCGCGGCCTGTTGTTCGGCGGCCTGGCGCTCGGCCTCGCGACGCGCTGCTTCGGCCTGTGCGGCCTGCTGGCGCGCGGCCTCGCGCTGCGCCGACAAGGCCACCGTAGCCGCTTCGTCGGCCGCCTGGCGCTGCAGGATGTCCAGGCGTTCGGCTTCCCGTTCGGCGGCCTGGGCCCGCGCGGCTTGCCGTTGCGCGGCCTCGCGCTGTGCCGACTGCTGTTGCAAGGCAGCCTGGCGTTCGGCGTCGGCACGATCGGCTTCGGCGCGCGCGGCCTGTGCACGCGCCGCGTCCAGCGTGGCTTGGCGCGATCGCTCGCGCTGGGCCTGCGCGCGTTGCGCAGCCTGCCGGCGCGCGTCGTCGCGTTGCCCGGCACGGGCCTGCGCCGCCCGAGCCCGTGCCTCAGCCCGTGCCGCTGCCGCCTGGCGCCTGACCTGCGGGCCAGCGGCATCGCTGGGGGATGCGGCCAGTTCGGGCGCCAAGGGAGCAACCCGGGGAGGGCCGTCCGCGCTCGAGGGCGGTGCGGCCGGGGCGACGCGTGCCTGCGTTGGTGCCGGGCTGGGGGGCGGGGCCGCGCTGGACTGGGCTGGGTTCGCCTTGCGCGGCACGGCAGCCGGCGGCGTCACCGGCTCCGTGGCCACCGGCGCCGCGGCCGGTGGGGCAGCGGCCTGCAGCACCACGCGCAGGTCGGGCACCGCGCCACGCCGCTCCTGCCAGGGGAAGACGAGGCCCGGCAGCCCGTGCTGCGCGCCGCCGAAGCGCAGGCTCAGCAGCAGCGCGTGCACCAGCAGCGAGCCCAGGACCGCGCGCAGCAGGCCCGCGTTCGGCCGGTACCGGCGTTGGCGCAGCCACTGGTTCTCGATCGAAATGGGGTCCGCTGGTGCCGACACGTGCTGTGGGTTGCGGCCCGCGCGACGATCGGCTGGGCCTGTGGATGAGGCCGTGACTGTAGTGGCACTGGCCAGGCGGCTTGCGTTGCTTCGGCGTTGCGCGTGCAGGTCGGGCCTGTCCACCCAGCGACGGAGCCCAACAGGACGAAGGACACGCAGGCGATGCCGCTCGACGCCCGTTCGTCGATCAGCGCATCGTTGTCGCCGTGCCGGGCACTGGGGTGTCGGCCGGGCGGCCGTGGCACGCAGGCGACCCGCGTAAGACCGGAGCCCCACCCGACAGCGCCTGCTGTCCCACGCGCGGAGCTCGCCTTGCCCTGGGCAGCCTGGGCGGGCGCATCGTCATGCTCAGGCCATGCACACTGCTCACACTTCCCGCCCGGCGCCCGCGCCGCGTCAGGCCTATCCCTGCTCCGACGACCATTACCCCGCCAGCATCGGGGCCACGCCGGCGCCGGACCGGCCGACATCGTTCCGGGCGGCCTACGACGAGCTCGTGGCACCGCAGGCCGAGCGCCAGCAGGCCAGCCACCGCTCATTGGCGCTTGTGCGCCGGGCGCTGGAGGCCGTGGCCGGCACGGCCGACGACCTGCCGGCCTCGCCGGACGGCCTGGCGGACTGGATGGCGGCCTCGGCGCACCGGGCCACCGACGCCTACCAGGCCTACCTGGCCGAGCGCAAGGCCGGCGCGCCGCGCCGCTTCTTCACGAACCGCACCCATGCGCTGCACTTCCTGCAGGCCGTGGCACCGACCAAGCTGGTCGACGGCGCCTGGCTGCATGGCTGCCTGCGCTATGCGCGCGACCCGCGCATGGCCGGCCTGGCGCAGACCTACCTCGAAGAGCTGGGCAACGGCGACGAGACCAAGAACCACGTCCTGCTGTACCGCGAGCTGCTGCGCTCGCATGGCCTGAGCGAGGGCCAGCACCTGGCAGATGCGTATTTCGAGCAGGGCGCGCTGCAGCTGGCGCTGGGCCACACCACGGAGCAGATGCTGCCCGAGGTGATCGGCTTCAACCTGGGCTACGAGCAGCTGCCGCTGCACCTGCTGATCACGGCCTACGAGCTCAACGAGCTGGGGCTGGACCCGTACTACTTCACGCTGCACATCACGGTGGACAACGCCGACAGCGGCCACGCACGCAAGGCGGTCGACGCCGTCGCGCTGAACGCGCCACGCTACCCCGACGCCGAACGTTACTGGCAGCGCGTGCGCCGCGGCTACCGGCTCAACGACCTGGGCCTGGGCACCAACGCCGTGATCGGCGGCTTCGACATCGACGCGGAAGTGCTGCGCATCTTCGCGGCCAAGAGCGTGGCCGGGGCGGGCGCGCATTCGGACTACTGCCGCATCGAAGGCCGCACCGTCAACGAATGGTTGAGCGACCCGGCCTTGGTGGGCGGCTTCGTGCAGGCACTGGTGCGCAAGGGGTGGATCGTGCAGGGCGGTGATCCGGCGCAAAGCCGCTTTTGGCAGCTGCTGGTGGGCGACCGGGCCGAGATGTTCGGTGTCTTCAGCGACTATGAGCTGCAGGCCATCTTCGACTGGATGCGCGGCGCGGCAAGCGCCGATGGGCTCAAGTACGATGCGCCGCGCGTGCCGGCCGGAGCGCGCGCGCGCTCGTTCCGCGCCGAGCAGCGACTGCGTGCGCTGCGCGGCGAGCGCGCGAGCCTCGATGCCGTGCCGGAGCCGACGGTCGGCCAGCTGGCCCCCGGTGCGCATTGGACTGCCGAAGGCCTGGACGCAACGCGCCAGCTCGTGGCCAGCATGCGCGCGGGTTAGGAGGGCGCGCCGTCAGCGCGGCCTGGCGCTGTAGCCGCTGGCCACCCAGGCCTCGGCGCTGGCCGCGCTGAGCTTGAAGTCGGCTGCCACGCGGGCCTCGCCGAGCGGCTGGCCGAATTCGTCCTGGGCCGTGAGCACGGCGTACGGGTACTCGTCGTCCGGCACGATGCGCAGCGTCACCCGCACGCGCTCGCTTCCCACCCCCATGTCCACCTGCTTGTGCAAACGCGCATGCAGTTGCTGCTCGTGCCGACGCAGCACCTCGGCCGCCGTCTTCACCAGCGTGTGGAAGGCCGGCGCGTCCAGCGGCTTGGGGTTTTTCTTGTCGCGGCCCATGGTCCAGGGGCCGACCAGTGCCGGCTCGGCCTCGCCGTGCAGTGTCATGGACACCGCCCAGCCGTCGTCGTCTTCGTTCTTGATCACGCGGGCGGTCCAGCGCTCGTCGCGCCACAGGCGCGGCTCCTGGATGGTGAGGTCGGCTTCTTCGGGTGGGGTGGCGTCGTGCATGCAGGCATTGTCCCGCAGCCGCGCGGGCGGACGGGCCGCGCGTGTGGACAATGCCGGGCGCCGTTTCGCCCACATCCCGTCCTTGACATGACCACCTCCGAGATCTTCCTGATCGCCATGCTGATCATCTTCACGCTGCCCTACCTGGTGTGGCGGCTCGGGCGCACCGAGTACTTCGCACCGCTGGTGGTGGTGCAGATCATCACGGGCATCGTGCTCGGGCCGGGCGTGCTGGGCGCGCTGTTCCCCGACTACTACCGGTTCGTGTTCAGCCCGCCCGTGATCCAGTCGCTCAATGCCATCGCGCAGTGGGCAGTGATGCTGTTCGTATGGATCGCCGGCATCGAGCTGGACCTGCGCCAGGCCCTGGTGCACCGACGCGAGAGCTTCGTGACGGCGGGCCTGGCGCTCGGCGTGCCGCTGGTCTTCGGCGCGGCCGCCGGCGTCGGCATGCTGGCCTGGCCGGGCTGGATCGGCACCGGCGCCATGCCCTGGCAGTTCGTGCTGGGCATCGGCATGTCGTGCGCCGTCACGGCGCTGCCCATCCTGATCCTGTTCATGGAGAAACTGCAGATCCTGCGCCAGCCCATCGGCCAGCGCATCCTGCGCTACGCCAGCCTGGACGACATCGCGATCTGGGGCGTGCTGGCGCTGATCCTCATGGACTGGGAGCGCGTGGGCAAGCAGCTCGCCTTCCTCGTGCTGTTCGCCGTGGCCAGCGTGCTGCTGCGTCGGCTCATGCGGCGCATTCCCGAGCGCGACCGCTGGTACGTGGGGCTGGTCTGGCTGGCCGCCTGCGGGCTGGGTGCCGACTGGTGCGGCCTGCACTACATGGTGGGCGCGTTCATCGCCGGTGCCGTGATGGACGCCGAGTGGTTCGACCAGCAACAGATGGACTGGCTGCGCCACAACGTGCTGCTGGTGCTGATGCCGGTGTTCTTTCTCAGCACCGGCCTGCGCACCAACTGGCAGGTGGGGGGGGCGGCCGTGTTCGTGGCCGGCCTGGTGCTGCTGCTGGCTTCGGTGGCGGGCAAGCTGATCGGCCTGCAGCTGGCCGGCCGCATCCTGCGCTGGCAGCCGGGTGAGGCCTCGCTGATCGGCTGGCTGCTGCAGACCAAGGCGCTGATCATGATCATCTTTGCCAACGTGCTGCTGGACAAGGCCGTGATCACCAACGAAGCCTTCACGGCGCTGCTGCTGATGGCCGTGGCCAGCACCATGCTGACCGTGCCGATGGTCGCGCCCCGGCTGGCGCGCATGCGCGACGTGGTGTTTCGCGCACGATGAACTGGTGAGGTGCCGGGCGGTCAGCCTTTGCCGGCCGCCTGCTGCGTGAACGACGCGGCCAGGAAATCGACGAACGCCCGCACGCGCGCCGCCATCTGGTGGCGCTGCGGGTAGACGGCGTAGATGTCGGCGTCGGGCGTGAAGTACTGCGGCAGCACCTGCACCAGGCGGCCGCTGCGCAAATGGCGCGCCACGTCCCATTCGGCGCGCATCACGATGCCGTGGCCCTCCAGCGCCCAGTTCACGGCGATCTCGCCGTCGTTCGTGGTCAGGTTGCCGCGCGTCTTCACGGCCTCGGTCTTCGCGCCGCGGCCCTTGCCGCTGGTGAGCCGCCACAGGCCATACGCCTCCTCGCCCTGGCGGATGCCCACGCAGTTGTGCCGCGTGAGATCGTTCGGCACTTTGGGCATGCCGTGTCGGGCCAGGTACGCGGGCGCCGCGCACAGCAGCCGCCGGTTGGCGCCGATGTTCTTGGCGATGACGCGGCTGTCGGGCGGCGCGCCGAAGCGGATGCAGACGTCGAACAGGTCTTCCGTGATCGCCGGTGGCGCGACGGACAGCTGCAGCTGCACCTGCACCTCGGGGTGCTTGCGCACGAATCTGGAGATCAGCGGCGCCACGTGGCTGCGGCCGAAGCCCAGCGTGGCATTCACGCGCAGCAGGCCCTGCGGCGTGGCCTTGGAGACGCCCAGCAGCTCGCCCATGCCGTCGATCTCGGCGAGGATGCGGCGCGCATGCTCCAGGTACAGCTCGCCCTCGGGCGTGAGGCTCATACGCCGCGTCGAACGGTTCACGAGCAGCACGCCCACGCGTGTTTCCATCTGCGCCAGGTGCTTGCTGACGGCCGGCGTGGTGATGCCCAGTTCGCGTGCCGCGGCCGACAGGCTGGCCGCGCTGGCCAGGGTCGAGAAAAAGCCCAGGTCTGCCGGGTGGATGGGGCTGGTCATCGCGCCGCGTCAGCCCGGGCGCGCGACGCCCAGCTCCCGCAGCACCGCATCGCGCTGGTCTTGCAGGGTCAGCAGCGCATCGACACGCACCACGCCGGTCTCTCCAACCGGTGGCTCCAGCGCCGCGAACTGGTTGGCCACGAGCTGCGCTGGAAAAAAGTGGCCTTGCCGCGCGCCGACGCGGGCACGGGCTTCCTCTTCGGTGATGTCGACGAACACGAAGCGCAGCGCGGGCTCCAGCGCGCGCAGCCGGTCGCGGTAGCTGCGCTTAAGCGCGGAACAGGTCAGCACCGCGCCGCCGGCTTCGTCACGCACCAGCGCGCCGATGTGCGCCAGCCAGGGCCAGCGGTCGTCGTCGGTGAGCGCGATGCCGCGCTGCATCTTGTCCTGGTTGGCAGCCGGGTGGTAGTCGTCGCCTTCGATCAGCCTGCTGCCCAGCGCCTGCGCCAGCGCGGCGCCCAGGGAGGACTTGCCGCAGCCCGACACGCCCATCACCACCAGTTTCAAGTTCATTGCGCCTCCTGTTCCGGCCGCCATTGTCCGCGCGCCGGTGGGGACCCGCGCTGACGTCGAGCGGTGCATGGCATTGTCATGGGAGAGGGGCGCCGACCTCCAGGCGTCACAACAGTTGCAATCAATTGCATGCATGCGCTTGGTCTCAAGGGATTGCATGCCGAAAATGCCAGGCTTTTCGTTTTCTGATCGCCTGGAGTTGTGGATGCCGCGCCTTCTGCTGAGCCTGCTGCTGTCCCTGGTGGCGCTGTCGTCCACGCACGCTGCCACCGTGCGATTCCGTGAGGAGTGCGGCTTCAGCTTTGCGCCCTGCGGCACGCTGGGCGTGGTGACGCTGGAGCAGAACGGGCCTGCCTACGCCTACTTCGTGGGCCCGAGCGCGCTCTCGCTGGCCTATGTCGACGACCTGTTCGTCATGACGGCGGTCAACGACACCGGCCGCATCCCGGGAGGGCCGTTCGGCCTGGCAATCTACCCGGGCAGCGGCCCGCTCATCACGCTGGCCGACCGCGTGAACACCACGGCCTATGGCTTCATCGCGTTCAACGCATTTCCGCGCGTCGCCGGTGAATCGAAGTCCGTGGCCATCCCTACGCCCGTGGCCGAAGTGCCCGAGCCGGCGACCCTGGGCATGGTCCTCGGCGGCCTGGGCTTGGTGGGCTGGGCTGGCCGGCGGCGCAGGCCACGCACGGCACGCTGAGGGCGGCGCGCAGGCCGCCTGCGCCGCCGCGCGTGACCGCCATGCGCTTGCGCGCCCGGGATGCGTCAGTTCACGCAGCTGAAGTTGCTGGCGACGGCGCCGCCGCTCGCATCCGCGCCCGTGTAGCGCGGGTACTGCGGGTACTGGCACATGGGCTTGGACGCCACCTGCGCGAACGGCGCCAGCGCGCTCTTGTTCGTGAGCGTGTAGTGCGTGGCCGGCTTCACGCCTTTCTCGACCCAGTCCTCCATCACGGCCAGCAGGTCCACGCGGCCCGGGATGCCGTAGGCCGGCGCGTTGGCCGTGCCGGCGGCGATACCGCCCGAGGTGTGGGGCAGCCCGGTCGCCGCGTAGGCCGCGAAGAACTCGGCCACGGGCCCGGCGCCCATGCGCGAGACCACGGCATCCCAGTAGTTCAGGCCGGTCAGCGGGCTCTGCGCCGTGTCGCTCATGTCCTCGCGCAGGATGAGCTTGCCGCCGCTGGCGCGGAAGGCCGACAGGTCGGGGTTGGTGGCGTCCATCCACTGCGAGACCTGCAGCACCCGGTCGCGGAAGTTCGCGGGCTCGTAGGTCAGCGGGTCGAATGCCGCGTTCTGTGCCACGAAGTAGCGCACGTAGCCATTGCCGAAACGGTAGACCTGGTTGATGCCGTTGGCCGCGGGGCCTGCGGTCGGCGGCACCGTGCCCACGAGCCAGTTCGACCAGTTGCCCGCCAGGCCTTCGCCGCCGAAGCCGAAGCCCGCATAGGCCTGCATGCC
Source organism: Pseudorhodoferax sp. Leaf267 (assembly GCF_001422405.1). Classification (GTDB taxonomy): domain Bacteria; phylum Pseudomonadota; class Gammaproteobacteria; order Burkholderiales; family Burkholderiaceae_C; genus Pseudorhodoferax. The sequence goes on along the minus strand of NZ_LMMV01000006.1, from coordinate 112,378 downwards.
GTTGGCCACCGGGAAGCTGAACTGGTAGCCCGCATGGGCGGACTGGATCACGGCCAGTTGCGCGCTGGAGAAGCAGCCTGCGCCCTCGTCGGTGCCCGAGGCGCAGACCTTCGCGGCCAGCGCGGCCTCGGCCACGGGCTTGCAGGCGCGGTAGTTGCTCACCACCTGGTCGGCGATGCCGTCCAGCGCGTCGCAGGCGGCCGTCACAGTGTCGTGCACCAGCTGCGTCTTGCCGACCAGCGCGGCGCCCGGTGCAGCCTGGCGGATGCCGCCGATCCAGTTGCCGAAGGTCTGCAGGCCGGTCCAGTTCATGACCGGATCAATGGAGACGATGCCGTCGTAGTCGTCGGGGTAGCGCTGGGCCATCATCATGGCTTCGCGCCCGCCCTCGGAGCCGCCCATGTAGTAGCTCTTCATGGGGCGCTTGTCGTAGTAGCGCCGGCCCAGCTCGATGGCCACGTCGTGCGTTTTCTTGTAGGAGGCGTAGGCGAAATTGACCAGGGCCTCCTGGTTCAGCGCGAAGGCATAGGCTTCCACGCCCGTCTGGTTCTGGTGGCCCGAGTCCGTGCCCGTGGTCATGTAGCCGCGCGTGATGGGGCGCGGCACGTCGGGCGGCGCATTGCGGCTGGCGTCCAGGCCCGTCACGAGCGCGCCGTTGTAGCCCGAGCCGCCGAACTGCAGCTTCTTGCCGTTCCAGCTGGTGGGCAGGTTCAGCTGCGTGTTGATCAGCGGCGCCGCGGGGTCGACCGGCTTGATCTCGACCAGCACCTCGCAGTACTCGGGCGTGCCCAGCACGGTGGCGGTGCCGGCTGCGTTGGGCGCGTCGGCGACGGCCGGCTTCAGCGTGGCGGACTTGACGGTCGCGCCCGTCGTCGGCTCGCCGATCTTGCCGGCCTCGACGCTCTGGCCGGCCAGCGCCGCGCAGGCCCCCGCCGGATTGGCCACGACCAGAGGTGTGGCGAAGCTGTCGTCACCGTCGCTGCCACCGCAGCCGGCGAGCAGGGCGGCCATGGCCGCGGCGATGAGGGTCTTGTTCGAAACCAAGCCTGTTGCGTGCACGCGGTGCGCGTGCGATGTCAGTGTCTGCATCTTGTCTCCTGTAAAGGTGGTATTCGGAATGGGCGGTCGCAAGGGTCAGGTCGTTGGCGGTCCTTTCTGCAGATGGAAACGAAGCCGAGGCCTCACCACTCGACGGGCAGGCCCACGTAGTTCTCGGCCAGCGACGTCGATGCGGCCTGTGACCGGACGAGGTAGTCGAGCTCGGCCTCCTGGATCTTCTGGCCGAAAGGCCCGTTGTCGGGGAAGCGGTGCATCAGCGAGGTGAACCACCACGAGAAGCGCTCAGCCTTCCAGACGCGGCGCAGGCAGGTGTCCGAGTAACGGTCGATGCCCACGCTGGACTTCTCGCCGTAGTACTCGGCCAGGCCGCGCCACAGGTAGCCCACGTCGGAGGCGGCCAGGTTCAGGCCCTTGGCGCCCGTGGGCGGCACGATGTGGGCCGCGTCGCCGGCCAGGAACAGCCTGCCGAAGCGCATGGGCTCGGCCACGAAGCTGCGCAGCGGCGCGATGCTTTTCTCCAGCGACGGGCCGGTGATCAGGCGCTCGGCGGCCTGCGGGTCCAGCCGCGCGCGCAGCTCGTTCCAGAAGGCCTCGTCGCTCCAGTTCTCGACCTGCTCGTCCATGGAGCACTGCACGTAGTAGCGGCTGCGGCTCTCGCTGCGCATGCTGCACAGGGCGAAGCCGCGCTCGGTGTTGGCGTAGATGAGTTCGTGCGAGACCGGCGGCACGTCGGCCAGCACGCCGAGCCAGCCGAAGGGGTAGACCTTCTCGTAGGTGCGCAAGGCAGCGGCCGGCACGCTCTGGCGGCTGATGCCGTGGTAGCCGTCGCAGCCGGCGATGAAGTCGCACTGCAGGGCGTGGCGCTGGCCGCCTTGCGTGTAGCTCACGGTGGGGTTGCTGCCGTCGAAGTCGTGCAGCTGCACGTCGGCGGCCTGGTAGACGGTGGTGAGGCCGGCGGCGGCGCGCGCTTCCATGAGGTCGCGCGTGACCTCGGTCTGGCCGTAGACCGTCACGCGTTTGCCGCCTGAGAGGCCATGCAGGTCGATGCGGTGGCGCTGGCCAGCGAACAGCAGCTCGATGCCGTCATGCGGCAGGCCCTCGGCCAGTGCGCGCTCGGCCACGCCGGCCTGGGCCAGCAGGTCCATGGTCACCTGCTCCAGCACGCCGGCGCGGATGCGGCCGAGCACGTAGTCGCCGCTCTGGCGCTCGATGACGATGTTGGCGATGCCGGCCTTGTGCAGCAGCTGGCCGAGCAGCAGGCCCGAGGGGCCGGCGCCGATGATGGCGACTTGGGTACGCATGGGGTGTCTCCTGGGCCTGCCGGCCGATCGGTTCTGGGGATGGCGCAAGCGTAGGGCCGCATCGCGCCGGTGGGGTCGCGGCCGTGGCGACGTTGTGCGATCATCGAGCCCGCTGCGCGATGATCGCGCAACCTTCACCGACCGGGCCAACCCATGACGATTGCCAAGGCGGACCTCATCGAAGGCATGGCCAAGGGCATGGCCGTGCTGGAGAGCTTCGACACCGAGCGCCAGCGTCTGAACGCCACGCTGGCGGCCCAGCGCGCCGGCATCACGCGCGCGGCCGCGCGGCGTCATCTGTTGACCCTGGCCCATCTGGGCTACCTGGAGACGGACGGCGGCTACTTCTGGCTGGCGCCCAAGGTGCTGCGCTTCTCGGGCAGCTATCTGGCGTCGGCGCGGTTGCCGCGCGCGATCCAGCCGACGCTGAACCGGCTCGCGGCGCAGACCGGCGAATCCTTCTCGGCCGTGGTGCGCGACGGCGACGAGGTGGTGATCGTGGCGCGCAGCGGCACGCTGCGCATGCTGGCCTACGGCCTGCACCTGGGTGCGCGGCTGCCGGTGCATGCCACCTCCACGGGCCGCGTGTTGCTGGCCGCCGAGCCGCGCACGGTGTTCACGGCCTGGATGAAGGGCCGGCAACTGCCGCGGCTGACGGCCTACACGGTGACCGATGCACGCGGCTTTCGTGCACTGGTGGACGACGTGCGCCGCGCCGACTACGCCATCGCCATCGAGGAGCACGAGCTCGGCGTGCACGCACTGGCCGTGCCGCTGCGCAACATGCAGGGCGCCACCGTGGCAGCGCTGAACGTGGTGGCCTCGCCCGGCCGGCTGGGCCGCGAGGCCATGGAGCGCGAGCTGCTGCCGCTGCTGCTGGAGGCGGCGCGCGAGCTGCGGGCCTTGTTGTAAAAGCGGCGGCGCGCGCGCACAGTCGGCGCATCCGCAGGGGAGACGAGATGGGGCGTACGAGATCGCTGCTGGTGGCCTATGCCGCCGTGTTCATGGCGGGCCTGCTCGCCGGCTGCGCAAGCCTGGCGCCGCGCGAGCCGCCCGCGTCCACGCATGCGCTGGCGGACGTGGCCGGCACCGCGCTGGCTCGCGTGGCCGCGTCCAGCACGCCGGCCGATGTGGGCGGGAAGTCCGGCTTTCGCATGCTGCCCGAGGGGCCGTTCTCGCTGGACGCGCGCATCGCGCTGGCGCGCCGCGCCGAGAAGTCGCTGGACGTGCAGTACTACCAGCTCCAGAGCGACAGCGTGGGCTTTCGCCTGCTGCGCGAGCTGCGGGATGCGGCCCGGCGCGGCGTGCGCGTGCGGCTGATCGTCGACGACTTCTACACGGCCGGGCAGGACGAGCTGTTCAGCACGCTGGCCGCGTTCTCCAACGTAGAGGTGCGGCTGTTCAACCCGCTGCCGGCGCGCGAGGGCTCTCTCGTCGGCCGCTTCCTGGCGTCGCTGCACGAGTTCTCGCGCATCAACCACCGCATGCACAACAAGCTGTTCGTGGCGGACAACAGCTTCTCGGTCTCGGGCGGGCGCAACATCGGCGACGAGTACTTCATGCAGGGCGGAGCGGCCAATTTCATCGACGCCGACGTGATGGCCGCCGGCCCCGTGGTGCGCGAGCAGTCGGCCGCATTCGACCTGTACTGGAACAGCGAGCATGTGTGGCCGGTCGCGCAGGTGGCCCGCCCCGCCCTGGCGCCGGAGCAGGCGCGCCGGCGTTTCGATGAGATCGTCGGCGCGCCATTGCCCGATATCGACGTGCGGGAGCGAGACGTGCTGGGCCATACGCCCGTGCGCGAGCAGCTGGCCCGCGGCCGGCTGGACCTGATGTTCGCCCACGCCCGCGTGCTGGTGGACGACCCGTCCAAGATCACGCGCAGCGACCGCGACGCGCGGCTGCAGGGCAGCGTCAGCCTGCGCGTGCTGGACCTCATGGATTCGGCGCGGTCCAAGGTGCTGATCATTTCGCCGTACTTCATCCCCGGCAAGCTGGGCATGGCGCGGCTGGCGCGCTCGGCGGCCAACGGCGTGAAGCTCACGGTCTACACCAACTCGCTGAGCTCCACCGACGAGCCTCTGGTCTACCTGGGCTACGCGCGCTACCGCGACGACCTGCTGCGCCTGGGCTTCGACCTCTACGAAGTGGCGCCGCAGCTGGGCAACCGCACGCAGCTGGGCGTGTTCGGCAGCTCGATCTCGCGGCTGCACGCCAAGATCTCGGTCATCGACGAGGACCGCATCTTCGTCGGCTCGATGAACCTGGACAGCCGCTCGGCGCGCATCAATACCGAGATCGGCCTGGTGGTGGAAAGCCCCGAGATCGTGCGCGAGTTCATGCGCATGATTCCGGCCGATGGCTTCAAGTCGGCCTACCGGCTGCGGCTGTCGGACGCCGGCCGCGTCGAGTGGCTGGAGCGCACGGACGACGGCGGTGTCATCGTGCACAAGACCAACCCCGGCACGACCTGGATGGCCGAGATCCGCAACTGGCTCAGCTCGCTGTTCGTGGGGGAAGACCAGCTGTAGCCGGCCAGCGCCAGCCCGGGCGATACACTTCCTGCCCCCCCGCGCAGCCTGCCCATCGGCGCTGCCCGGCGTTTCCCGTTCGTCAAGGCCGTCGCCATTTCTCCCTCGGATTGCCCACCGGCCTCGCCGGCCGCCATCGCCGCTGCGGCGCTGCACGCCTTCGACCAGGTGCTGGCCGCCAGCCCGGGCCTGCGCGTACGGGCCGGCCAGCGCCAGATGGCCGAGCGCGTGGCTGCCACCTTTGCCGGCGCCACGCTGGGCCAGGTGGAGGAGGGCGACGAGCCGGACCGTGCGATTGCCGTGATCGAGGCCGGCACCGGCGTCGGCAAGTCGCTGGCCTACGCGGCCACGGCCGTGTCCATCGCGCTGGCGCGCAAGACGCGCGTGTTGATCTCCACGGCCACCGTCGCGCTGCAGGAGCAGCTGGTCCACAAGGACCTGCCCGCGCTGGCCGCCGTGATGGACCAGCCTTTTCGCTTCGCGCTGGCCAAGGGCCGGGGCCGCTACGTCTGCAAGCTCAAGCTGGCGCGCCTGGCCGGCGAGGAGGGCGCCGAGGAAGACGATCTGTTCGCCGACGCCAGCGAGGACCACATGCAGGCGCCGGGCTCGGCCGCCGAGCGCCTGGCCCGCGTGCAGTTCTACGGCGCTCTGGCCAAGAGCCTGGGCAAGGACTGGGACGGCGACCGGGACAACCTGCCGCAACAGCCCGCGATGGAAGCCTGGTGGCCCGTCGCGGCCGAGGCCAGCTCCTGCACCGGCAAGCACTGCCCGGTGTTCAACGGCTGCACTTACTTCGACAAGCGCCGCGAGTTGGTGGGCGCCCAGGTCATCGTGGTCAACCACGACCTGCTGCTGGCCTCGCTGGGCGGGCGCAACCTGCCGTCGCTGGACAACGCGCTGCTGATCCTGGACGAAGCCCACCACCTGCCATCCGTCGCGCTGGAGCGCTTCGCCTGCGCGATGGACCTGGGCGCGACCGGCTGGATCGACACCCTGGCCCAGCGCTGCCGGCGCATCGGCGGCCTGATGCTGGTGACCGAGGCCGCCGACACGCCACGCCAGGCCGCGCAGTTGCAGCAGAGCCTGGCCGACCTGCAACGCCTGGTGCTCGACGTCTATGCCGCCGAGTTCGCCGCCGCGCCGCAGGGCGTGGAGGGCGCCCGCGTGCGCGTGCCGGGCGGGCTGCTGCCCGAGACGTTGAACGAGCCGCTGCAGATGGTGCAGGCCATGGCCGAGACCTTTCTGGACATCCTGTCCAGCGTGGCCAAGGCCTTGCGGGCGCAGATCCGCGACCTGCCCGACGAGGCACGCCGCCTGTCGGTGCTGTACGCCCAGCTGGGCATGCTGACACCACGGCTGGAGCAGGTGCATGCCGCGGCCCAGCTGCTGCTGACGGAGACCGCGCCCGAGTCGCCGCCCGTGGCCAAGTGGTTCAGCCTGCACGCCGGCAGCGCCAAGGGCCCGCGCGTGCGCGCCCATGCCAGCCCCGTGCTGCCCGGCAGCAGCCTGCGTGGTCAGCTGTGGAGCGGCGTGCGCGCCGCGGTCATGACCTCGGCCACGCTGCGCGCCGGCGACGCGTTCGATTTCTTCCTGCGTGAGACCGGCCTGGCCAACGACGAAGCCGTCGCCACGCTGGCCGTGGCCAGCCCCTTCGCCTATCCGGAACAGGGCCGCTTCATCGTGGTGGAGACGCGCGCCGACCCCAAGGACGCTGCACGCTTCACGCCCGAGCTCGTGCAACTGCTGCTGGCCGATCTGGCAGACGTGCGGCGCGGTGCGCTGGTGCTGTTCACCTCGCGCGAGCAGATGCGCCAGACGGTCGCCGCGCTGCCGCCCGGCCTGCGCGCGCTGGTGCTGGCGCAGGGCGAGATGCCGCGCACCACGCTGCTGGCGCGCCACCGCGATGCCGTGGCAGCCGGTGGGCCGTCCATCGTGTTCGGCCTGCAGTCCTTCGGCGAGGGCATGGACCTGCCGGGCGCGCTGTGCGAGCAGCTCTTCATCACCAAGCTGCCGTTCGCGTCGCCCGACGACCCGGTGGGCGAGGCGCGCGCGGCCTGGCTGCGCAACATCGGGCGCGATGCATTCAGCGAGCTGGTGTTGCCGGCCACCGCGATGCGGCTGGCGCAATGGGCCGGCCGCGCGATCCGCAGCGAGACGGACCAGTGCAGCATCCTGTGCTATGACCGCCGGCTGATCGCTACCGCCTTCGGCCGCCGGCTGCTGCAGGCGCTGCCGCCGTTCGCGCGCTGGCGGCGCGACGTGCAGGGCCGGCTGCACGCGATCGACGTTTGAACCTCAGACGCCCAGGTGCACCTGCAGCAGGCCGGGCTGGCCGAGCAGCGCTGCGCTGCTGCCTTCGAACACGACGCGGCCCTTCACCAGGATCACATTGCGGTCGGTGATGCGCGTGACGTGGCGCCAGTTCTTGTCCACGATCACGCTGCTGATCCCCGAGCCACGGATGAGCTCGCAGATGCGCCAGATCTCGCGCGCGATCAGCGGCGCAAGTCCCTCGGTGGCCTCGTCCAGGATCAGCACGTCGGGGTTGGTCATCAGCGCGCGGCCGATGGTGAGCATCTGCTGCTCGCCGCCTGACAACTGCTGGCCGCCGTGGCCCAGCCGTTCCTTGAGACGCGGGAAGGTGTCGAGCACGCGTTCGTAGTGCCAGTGCTCGCCTGCGGTGGCGCGGGCCCTGGCCGCGTCGCTGCGGCCGGCGCGCGCGGCCATGCGCAGGTTTTCCTCCACGCTCAGGTTGCCGAAGATGCCGCGGCCCTCGGGCACGTAGGCGATGCCCAGTTGCGCGACCTCGTAGGTCGGCCGGCCCGTCATGGTGCGGCCCTGCACGGCCACGCTGCCGGCCTTGGGCACGACGATGCCCATCAGCGTCTTGAGCAAGGTGGTCTTGCCCATGCCGTTGCGGCCCATGAGGCCGATGGTCTCGCCGGCCGCGACGCGGAAATCCACGCCGTGCAGGATGTGGCTGGCGCCGTAGTAGGTGTCGAGGCCGCGGGCCTCGATCAGCAGGGTGTCAGTGGCCATGGTCGTGCTCGGCTTCCTCGCCCAGGTAGGCCGCCTGCACGGCCGCATCGGCGCGCACGGCGGCCGGGCTGTCGCTGGCGATGACCTGGCCGTTGACCATCACCGTCAGGTGGTCGGCCAGCGCGAACACGGCGTCCATGTCGTGCTCCACGAGCAGCATGGCGTGGTCGGGCTTGATGCGCAGCAGCAGTGCCACCATGCGCTCGGCCTCGGCCTGGCCCATGCCGGCCAGCGGCTCGTCCAGCAGCAGCACGCGCGGTGCGGTCGCCAGGCTCATGGCGATCTCGAGCTGGCGTTGCTCGCCGTGGCTGATGGTGCCGGCGATGGCGTCGCGGCGCGCCGTGAGGCCGGCCAGCTCCAGCGCGCGTTCGCAGCGTTCGCGCGTGGCGGCGAAGTCCTGCGCACGGCGCAGCCAGCGGGCCGGGTGCTGCGCGCGTGATTGGGCGGCCAGGTGCACGTTGTCCCAGACGGAGAAGGGCGCAAAGATGTTGGTCTTCTGGTAGCTGCGGCCCAGGCCCTGGCGCGAGATCCTCTCCGGCGACCAGCCGGTCACGTCCTGGCTCGCCAGGGTCACCTTGCCTTCGGTTGGCGGCAGGTCGCCCGACAGCAGGTGCGACAGCGTGGACTTGCCGGCGCCGTTGGGGCCGATCACGGCGTGGATGCGGCCGCGCCACAGGTCCAGCGAAACGGCGTTGACCGCGGCCAGGCCGCCGAAGCGCTTGGTCAACTGCCGCGCGGAGAGCAATACGTCGGCCGTCATGCCTTGTCCTTGCCACGGCCCAGCATCCGGTCCGCCAGGCCCATCAGGCCACGCGGCGCGAGCCATACGACGGCCACGATGAAGATGCCCATCCACAGCTGCCAGTGCTTGCCGAAGCGCACGGCGCCCACCGTGGGCAGGTCCTTGAAGACCGACAGGAGCGTCTCGAACGCGAACGCCCCGACGATGGCGCCGGCGAAGTTGCCCATGCCGCCCAGGATCACCATCATGATGGCGTGCGCGCTCATGTGAAAACCCATGAGCTCGGGGTTCACGAAACCGGTCTGCACGCCCCACAGAAAGCCCGCCAACCCGGCCAGCGCGCCGGCCAGCGTGAAGGCGGCGAGCTTGTAGCCGAAGCTGCCATAGCCCATGGCGCGCATGCGGTGCTCGTTCACGCGGATGCCGGCCAGCGTGCGGCCGAAGGGGCTCCACAGCAGGCGGCGCAGGAAGGCGTAGACGGCCAGCATGCAGAACGCGGTGAAGTAGTACAGCGTGCGCTTGTCGTCCAGGTCGAATGGGGTCCAGCCAAAGGCTTCAGCGCTGGGGCGGAAGTTGATGTACAGCCCGTCCGATCCGCCCAATGCCTTGTTGTCGAAGAACAGGTAATAGACCATCTGCGCGAAGGCCATGGTCACCATGATGAAGTAGATGCCATGCGTGCGCACGACGAAGAAGCCGATCACGAGCGCGGCCAGCGCCGAGGCCAGCACGGCCAGCGGCAGCGTCCACCACAGGCTGACCGGTTCGCCCGCAGGCGTCATGAACGCGAGCGCGTAGCCGGCCACGCCGAAGAACGCCGCATGCCCCAGCGACACCAGGCCGGTCACGCCCTGGATCAAATCCAGGCTCATCGCGAAGATCGCCATGACCATCATGCGCGTGACGACCTGCGTGTAGAAATCGCTGCCGACGAAGGGGAAGGCGAGCAGGGCGACCAGGCCCAGCGCCAGCGCTACCTGAACGCCGCGCGGCAGGATTTCCAGATTCGACCGTGCAGCGCTCATTGCTTGAACAACCCTTCGGGCTTGTACAGCAGCACCGCCGCCATCAACATGTAGACCAGCATGCCCGCTACCTGCGGCAGCAGCACCTTGCCGAAGGTGTCGACCAGCCCGACCAGCAGCGCTGAGATCAGCGCGCCGCGCACCGAGCCGATGCCGCCGATCACCACGACCACGAAGCACATGATCAGCACCTGCGAGCCCATATTCGGGTAGACGCTGGCGATCGGCGCGGCGATCATGCCGGCCACCGTGGCCAGGCCGATGCCCAGCGCGAACACGACGGCATGGATCAGCCGGATGTTGATGCCCAGCGATTCCGTCATCTCGCGGTTGAACGCGCCGGCGCGGATCTTCATGCCCAGCCGCGTGCGCGCGATCAGCCAGTACAGCCCGATCGCCAGCACGATGCAGATGCCGGACATGAAGAGGCGGTAGACCGGGTAGGACAGCGTGTCGGTCAGCGGGATCGAGGCCGACAGCGCGGCGGGGATCGCCACGCCATGCACGTCGTCGCCCCACAGGATGGAGCGCAGTTCCTCGAAGATGTAGATCAGGCCGAAGGTGAGCAGCACCTGGTCCAGGTGGTCGCGGTGGTAGAAGTGGCGGAACAGCAGCCGCTCCAGCAGCAGGCCGAAGGCCACGGCCAGTAGCGCGCCCGCGAGGATGGCCAGCGTCAGGCTGCCGAATCGGGCGGTCAGCGAGTATGCGAGGTAGGCGCCCAGCATGTAGAAGCTGCCGTGCGCGAGGTTGACCACGCCCATGATGCCGAAGATCAGCGTGAGGCCGGCTGCCAGCATGAACAGCAGCAGGCCGTACTGCACGCTGTTGAGCAACTGGATCAGGAAGCTGGCGAAGTCCATGCGGCTCGGGTCAGGCGCTGCGTCGCGTGAGCAGCAAGAGGCCGCCCATCAGCGTGAAGAGGCCGCCGCAGACGCGGTTGATCCAGCGCGCCGGCCCGCTGCGGCGCAGCAGCGGTGCCAGGCGCGACACGCCCAGCGCGCAGGCCGTCAGCACGCCGAACTCGAAGGCCATGAAGGTCAGCGCGAGGATGGCGAACTGCGGCGCCATGGGCGCGGCAGGGTCCAGGAACTGCGGGAAGAACGCCGCGAAGAACAGCACGGCCTTGGGGTTGCTCGCGCCGACCAGGAAGCCTTGCAGGTAGAACGAGCGGCCCGGCTTTGCGTGCGGCGCAGCGGCCACGTCCAGGGCCGGCGCTGCGCTGCGCAGGGTCTTGATGCCGAGCCAGATCAGGTAGGCGGCGCCCAGCGTCTTGGCCACGGTGAAGGCGGTCTCGGACGTGGCGAGCAGGGCGCCCAGGCCCATGGCCGACAGCAGCATCACGCACAGCACGGCGCTGACCGAGCCGGCCACCGAGGTCATGGCCGGGCGCGCGCCGTGGTTCAGCGCGTTGGTCATGCACATCAGCATGGTGGGGCCCGGCGTCACGATCAGCAGCGCGACCGCTGCGACGTAGAGCAGGTAGGTGGAGAGGCTCACCAGTCAGCCCATCTTGCAGCCGGCACCGGAATCTGACAGCGCCTTGGCGGCGATGCCGATGACCTTGTTCTCCTTGTTCTCGACCCGGCGCAGGTAGATGTCCTGCACCGGGTTGTGCGCCTTGCTCATGGTCCATTTGCCGCGCGGGCTGTCGATGGTGGCCGACTCCAGCGCCTTGTACAGCGCGGGCTTGTTGCCCGTGAGGTCGCCATTGACGGCCTTGGCGCCCTGGGCCAGCAGCAGGCCGGTGTCGTAGCCCTGCACGGCGTAGACGTCGGGCTGGCTGCGGAACATCTTCACGTAGTCGAGCCGGAACTGCTTGTTGCGCGGCGTGTCCAGCGAGTCGCTGTAGTGCATGGTCGTGATGATGCCGTCGGCGGCGGGGCCGGCGGCGTCCAGCACGCCCTCGGTCAGGAAGCCCGAGCCGTACAGCGGAATCTTGTCCTTCAGGCCCGCGGCCGCGTAGTCGCGGATGAACTTGGCCGCGCCGCCACCGGCGAAGAAGCAGGCCACGGCGTCAGGCTTGAGCGAGGCGATCTCGGTCAGCAGTGCCTGGAACTCCACGTTGGGGAAGGGCAGGCCCAGTTCCTTCACGATGGTGCCGCCGGCCTTGGTGTAGCTGTCCTTGAAGCCCTCGTAGGCCTCGTCGCCGGCCGCGTACTTCCAGGTGATCCACACAGCGCGCTTGTGGCCCTTGGCGACCATGGCCTGGCCCAGCGCCAGGGTAGGCTGCGAGTTGGTGAAGCTGGCCCGGAACACGTTGGGCGCGCACAGCGCGCGCGTGGCGGCATGCACGCCGGCGTTCGGGATCAGCGTCAGCACGCCGCTGTCGCGCGCAACCTTCTGGATGCCCATCTGCACGCCGGAATGCACGGTGCCGATCAGCACGTCGACCTTGTCGCGCTGCACCAGCTTGTTGGCGTTCTCGATGCCCTTGGCCGGCTCGGACTCGTCATCGACCTTGAACCACTCGATCTCACGCCCGCCCAGCTTGCCGCCTTGCTCGGCGATCGCCATGCGCACGCCGTTCTCGATCGCCACGCCGAGCTGCGCGAAGGTGCCGGTGTACGGCAGCATGAAGCCCACGCGCACCTTGGCGCCCTGGGCACGTGCCAACTGCGGCAGCAGCAGGCCGGACGAGGCGGCGCCGACCAGGGCGGCGCTGCGGGACAGGACGAGTCGGCGTGTGGGGCTCATGAAGGTCTCTCCGTGGTCAATCGTTTAGGTCTAAAGAATCTATCGCATCGCCGGTGGCCCGGCGCCTATGACTTTCCCGAGGCTCACGCGGGCATCTGCGCCAGCGCGGTCGGCAGCCAGGCGCGGCACCAGGCGGTCGCGACCTCTTCGGCCACGCTGCCGTCGCTGGCGTCGTGCGTGAAGATGTCGCCGATGCGCCTGGCGCCCAGGCATTCGAGGCGTTCGTCGAACTTGCGGCCACCGAACGCGAAGGTGGCGCCGTGCGAACCCGCGTCGCCCAGCGCGATCACGCCGTAGCGCACATGGCCGAGATAGCGCGGTGCGTCGTCCAGCGAGGCGTACAAGGCCTGCGCGTTGTCGGGCACGTCGCCCGCGCCATAGGTCGACGTGCACAGGAGATAAAGTGCATCTTCCGCAAACGCATCGATGGACAGCCCGTCCATCATCACGACCTCGATTTCGTCGACCAGATCGGCGCAGTCCATCTCGATGGCCTGGGCAACGTACTCAGCGGTGTTGGTCACGGTGCCGACCAGAATCTTCAGTTTCATGCATGCTCCGTTGATGCATTAAATTGCGTGTTTGCGCAGTGACAGGCAGTATATTGCGGCATCGACGCCGCGCAAGACGGCTCGACCCTCGCGCAAACCCTTGGGTGGCACGCCGCTGGCTCAGCCGGGCTTGACGGTACGGTAGAGCGCGCGGATCAGGTCCGACTGCGTGATGATGCCGACCACGCGGCGCTCTTCGTCCAGCACCGGGATGTGGTGGTGGCCAGCCTCGGAGATCAGCGGCAGCAGTTCGGCGATGAAGCGGTCGGCGGTGGCGACGCGCACCTCGCGCGTCATGATCTGGCCGACCACCTCGGGCTTGTCGCCGGTCGTAAGGCCGCTGGCGCGGATGAAGTCCTTCAGACGGGCACCCAGGCCGTCGATGGGCTCGATGTCGGCATGTTTCATGAAGTCGGCCACGGTCACGATGCCGACGATGCGCCTGGCCTTGTCGGTCACGGGCAGGGCCTTGACGTGCCGCGTGCGCATCTGCTGCCAGGCCTCGCTCAGCGCGGTGCCGAACTGCACCGTCAGCGGCTCGGGCGACATGACGTCGCGGCAACGCAGGTCGCCGAGCGTGCGCTCGTAAGCGGCCGACTCGGCGTAGTGCAGCAACTGCTCCAGGTCGTCGCGGCTGATGTCCAGCACCTGGTCGTAATGGGCCAGTGCGGCATCCAGGTCATCGCTGCTGAAGCGAGCCGACCGGCCCGGCGGCGCAGGCTTGGGCGGCTGCAACGCATGCGGGTAGCGGCGGCCGCTCAGCCGGTGGTAGGCCACGCCTGCCAGCACGATGACCAGCGTGTCGATGAACACGGGATGCAACGCGAAGCCGGGCTCGGAATGGCTCAGCACCGCGAGCAATGCCGAGGCGCCGCCGGGTGGGTGCAGGCAGCGCAACAAGAACATCGTGGCGATCGCCAGGCCGACGGCCAACGGCGCGGCCAGGGCGGTGTCGCCGAACAGGCGCGCGCAGGCCACGCCCACCAGGGCGGACACGGTGTTGCCCATGATGGCCGGCCAGGGCTGGGCGAGCGGGCTGGAGGGCACGGCAAACACCAGCACGGCAGTGGCCCCCAGCGGCGCGATCAATGCCGTGCCGGGCAGGTCAGGTGCCAACCACCGTCCGACCAGTGCCGCCACGAGGATGCCGATGGCGCTGCCGGCAGCGGCGCGCAGCACTTCGGTGCGGCTGACCCGACCCCCTGCGACCAGCCCGCCCGCGGCGGCGGCGCGCATCCAGGCGGGCAGGTCGGGCAGATTCATGCGCGCCGGATCATATCAATCTATGAGGTATCGATCAGGCCAGATTGGCACCGCGCTGGGCCAGCAGCTCGCGCAGCAGGGAGCGGTGGCAGCGCGACGCATCCTCGCAATAGCAGCCCACCGACAGGTTGGCGCCGTGCGACAGCGCGGCGAGCAGGTCCAGGCTGCGGCTGGGATCGGGCAGGCTCATCTCGGCCAGGTACTTCCTGCGGAAGCGGCCCCAGTCCTTCTCGGTGCCGGACGCCTGGGCGGCCTGGCCCAGTGCCATGGCTTCGGCGCTGGGCGCGAGATTGGGGTACCAGCAGTCGTACCAGTCCTGCTCCGCAAAGGCGGTCTTGGGCACGCCGCGTGGCGGGCGCCGAACCGTGCCGATGCGCAGGCCTTCGTCCACCGCGCGCGGCGTTCCGAGACGTACGACTCGCAATGCCATGGTGCTCTCCTTTTTGTTCTGAATTGGGGGCGCTTCATTTCCCCGGGTTAGAATGGCGGGCTTCGGAGCGTAGCGCAGTCTGGTAGCGCATCTGGTTTGGGACCAGAGGGTCGTAGGTTCGAATCCTATCGCTCCGACCACGAATCGAACCGAGCCGGCAGGACCTGTACCTGCCGGCTTTTTTCATGGGCCGGCGCCATCGATGCGCTCCTCAAAGCGTGAAATCGTGGGCGACTGGGAGTGTGTTCGCACCCCCCGGACTGCGCCGGGCGTCGGATAATCGTGGGCTTCACCAAACGCCCATGGGAGCGCCACCCGTACCACGGCGCGGCAGCCCCATCCGACATGCGCAAGATTCACAAGATCGCTCTCGCTCTTTCCTTCGTTTCGCTGATCGCCACTCACGGTGCTGCGTCCGGCAACACGTCCGGCCAACTCCTTGCACAGATGACGCTCCAGGGTGGCTGCATGGTGTCCGGCGCCTCAGGCACGGGCGGCTCGGGCGCTAGTTTCGGCACGCTCGATTTCGGCGCGCAACCGTCGACGTTCACCGGCGTGCTCGTGGCCACCGCGAGCGGCGGTGGCGGTGCGGGCCCGACCCAGATCGTCTGCTCGCCCGACGTGGCGTCGATGTCGGTCAGCGTGAATGCAGGCAACAACCCGGGGCAGGGCACCGCGGTGGGCACTGGCAGCCGCGCCATGAAGCTCAGCAACGGCGCCTACCTGCCTTACGAGGTCTACAGCGATCCGGGCTTGACCGCGCCCTATGCAGCCAACGCCAGCATGGTCGGCGTGGCGCTGCCTGGGACCGGCGTTGCACTCGCGCTGCCGATCTTCGGCCGCATCAACAAGACCAGCGCCGCCGCCATGCCTGCCGGCACCTACACCGACGTCCTCCAGGTCACTCTGAGCTGGTGAGACCCCGGCTGGACGCCATGCCTCCAGCGCCACGGGAAGGCACGGGGCAAGTCGATGCGCCTGGCGGCATAAGGTTCTGACGAATCGTTCGTTCGCGTTTGCGCGCGCGGCCAACACAATGGCGCCGACCGACTGGCAGCACCCGCTGCGGTCTGAACCTTCCGCCGGAGCTTCCATGGCAGATGCCGCCACCCCGAACCTCGATTCCCCCCAGGCGTTCCAAACGCAGGTCGCGCAGATCTTGGCCATTACCGCGCGCGCCTGGCGTCTGACGCCGCGCTCGGCCCAGGCCCTGGCGCGTCGCGCCGCCTACGGCTACGTGCCGCGGCGGACCCGGCTGCGCACCGCTGCGGCCCTGGCCTTGCGGCCGGCCGGCCCCAGCTTTGCGTATTCGTGGTGAGCACGGCCATGGACGTCTACGCCATCAACCGCGTGCAGCTGAGCTACCCGCCCGCGCTGCAGCGCGAAGTGCAGCATTTCTATGGCGAGCTGCTGGGGCTCACGCTGATGCCACAACCCACCGAGCCCGTGTTGCGCTTCGCCGCGCGCGGCCAGCGGGTCGACCTGGTGGCCACGGACCCGCCACCCGAGCGGCCGGCCGGTCTCACGCAGCTGTCGTTCGAGGTGCAGGGCCTGCCCGGCTTGCGCCGCCGCCTGCTCGACGCGTCGCTGAAGCTGGAGGAACACCTGCCGCTGCCGGGCTACCTGCGCTTTTACGTGCACGACCCGGCCGGCAACCGGCTTGAATTCCTCGAACCCGACACGGTGTGAACCACGCGCTGCGCCCTGGAGGGCGGGGCGCGCTTCCTCGATCCGCTGCATCCGTTCACGCGCCACGACAACGTTGACGGCCTCAGGCCGGCCTTGACGGGCCCTGGCCGCCGTCTAGGCGCCCAGGAGGCGTCGCCGGATGGCGTCGCGCATGGCCAGCAGGCGCGGGCCGTGTTGCGTGCGCATGGCCTTGGCTGGCAGCAGGTAGGCAGGGCCGCCCAGGTTGAACGCGTGCACGCGCGCGCCGCCGGGCTCCACCAGCGGCACGGCCACGCCATGGATGTCGGCCTGCCAGTCGCCGAGGGAGCAGCAAAAGCCCAGCTCGGCGATCTCGCGTGCCGCCTGGTCGATGCCGCGGCGCAGCTGCGGCCAGTCGCGGCCGTGCTGGGCGGCCAGTTCGGCCAGCAAGGTCTCGCGCGCGGGCTCGGCCAGGCCGGCCAGGTAGGGCCGGCCCATGGCGCTGGTGGCGATCGGGATGCGCGTGCCCGGAAACAGCCGCAGCCCCACCGGTCCGGGGCCTTCACAGGTCTCGGCGTACAGCATGCTCAGGCGCTCCTGCATGCCCAGGCCCACGTTGGCGTTGGACTGCTGGGCCAGCTGCTGCATGGGTTCGATCGCGACTCGGCGCAGGTCCAACCGGGCCAGCGCCAGATGGCCCAGTGCCAGAGTGCTGCCGCCCAGGTCGTATGTTTCGTGCCGCGCGTCGTAGCGCAGGTAGCCCAGCTGCACCAGCGTGTGGGCCAGGCGTGAGACGGTGGCGGCCGGCATGCCGGTGCGCTCGGCGAGCTCGCGGTTGCCCAGCGCGCCGTCCTTGGGCTTGAAGGCTGTGAGCAACTCCAGGCCTCATTCCAGCGTGATGTTGCCGGCCTTGATCAGCGCGGCCCATTGCGCCTCCTCGCGCGCCAGGAAGGCGTCGATCTCCTCGCGCGTTTGCGGCTTGCGCACGATGTTCCCCTGGGCTTGCATGGCCTGGCGCAGGGCCGGGTCCAGCAGCGCCTGTTCGACCGCGGCCTTCAGCCGCGCGGCGGCAGCCGGCGGCGTGTCCTCGCGCACGATCACGCCGAACCACAGCGCAGCGTCGTAGCCGGGCAGTGTCTCGGCCACGGTGGGCACGTCGGGCAGCAGCGGCATGCGCTCGCGTGTGGTCACAGCCAGCGCCTTGAGCTTGCCGGCCTTGATCTGCGGCAGGCTGGTGGCCGGCGCGTCGAACATGAGCTGCACCTGGCCGCCGATCAGGTCGGTCACGTCCGGCACGCTGCCCTTGTAAGCCACGTGCGTCATCTGCACGCCGGCGTTCTGCGCGAACAGCTCGCCGGCCAGGTGCAGCGATCCGCCGACCCCGACCGAGGCGTAGTTCACCGCGTTCGGGTGCGCCAGCGCATGGCGGCGGAATTCGTCCACGGTGTTCGGCGCCAGTGCGCTGGGCACGACCATGATCACGGGCGTGTCGACCACCACCGACAGCATGCGCAGGTCGCGCCGGGGCTGGTAGGAGAGCTTCTTGATCAGCAGCGGGTTCAGCACCATGGTGGAGCCCGCACCCATCAGCAGGGTGTTGCCATCGGCCGGCTCGCGCATCAGCGCATCGACCGCGATGATGGTGTTGGCGCCGGGCTTGTTCTCCACCACCACGGGCTGGCCGAGCTGGCGGGCCATGCTGCCGGCCACCAAGCGGGCCAGCTGATCCGTCACGCCGCCCGGGGCATAGTGCACGATGAGTTTCAGCGCGCGGTCGCTGCCCGGCTGCTGGGCTAGCGCAGGCGATGCCAACACTGCGCAAGCCGCGGCGGCCGACAGCGCCTGGCACGGCGTGCGGCGCGTGCGGCTCAAGAAGTTCTGCATGTTGTCTCCAATCCTTTTGTTGCCGCGGGCATCGCGTCCACGCTCACGTGCGCCCCGCAACCCCCTTAGTCCGATCGGTTGTTAGGAAACGATTTTTTAATCGTTTGGTATTTGGATGGGCCGCCCTAAAGTGCCACCCATTCCCCATCCAGAAGAACCTCAGGAGCCCGCATGTCTTCCGATCTCGCCGAAATTGTCCTGCCCAAAGCGCTGGAGCACGCCCGTGCACAGGCTGCGGAGCAGGGCCTGTCCTATGCCGGTGGCGTGCCGCCGCGGCAGGCCTGGCAGCTGGTGCAGACCGGTGAGGCCCAGCTCGTCGATGTCCGTTCGGCAGAGGAGCTGAAATTCGTGGGCCAGGTGCCCGGTAGCCAGCATGTGGCCTGGGCCACCGGCACGGCGCTGACGCGCAACCCGCGCTTCGTGCGTGAGCTGGAGGCCAAGCTGGCCAAGGTGGGCGGCAAGGACGCCACCGTGCTGCTGCTGTGCCGCAGCGGCAAGCGCTCGGTGCTGGCCGCCGAGGCAGCAGCCAAGGCCGGCTTCACGAACGTTTACAACGTGCTCGAAGGTTTCGAAGGCGAGATCGACGCCAGCGGCCAGCGCGGCCATGCCGATGGCTGGCGCTTCCACGGCCTGCCCTGGACGCAGGACTGACCCACGACGCCCCGGCCGGCGGCCAGGCGCCAGGGCATTGCAGTCCGCCACCACAACAAGGAAAAGAATGGCCCAGTTCGAAGTCGCAGAGATCGCGCGCGCGCTCCACGATGTGCGCGATGAATGGCGTGCTGCGCAGAGGCGCTCGCGCGAGCCCGGCGGGCGCGAGTTCCCGTCGCGCGATGCCCTTGCCGCGGTGGTCGAAGACCTCAAGGGGGCACTATTCCCCATGCGCCTGGGGCCGCCCGAGTTGCGGGTGGAGAGCGAGGACTACTACGTCGCCCACACGCTGGACACCGCCTTGCACGCCTTGCTGGCGCAAGCCCGGCTGGAGCTGCACTACAGCCACCGCCACGAGCCGCTGGCCGAAGCCGAGATCACGCAGCGCGCTACGCAGGCCGTGCAGTCCTTCGCCGCCAGCCTGCCGGTCACGCGCCGCCTGCTGGACAGCGATGTGCTGGCCGCCTTCCATGGCGACCCGGCGGCCGGCAGCGTGGACGAGGTGCTGCTGTGCTACCCCGGCGTGCTGTCCATGATCCACCACCGGCTGGCCCACAGCCTGTACCGCCTGGGCCTGCCACTGCTGGCGCGCATCGTGGCCGAGCTGGCGCATGGGCAGACCGGCATCGACCTGCACCCCGGCGCGCAGATCGGCGCGGGCGTCTTCATCGACCACGGCACGGGTGTCGTGATCGGCGAGACAGCCGTGATCGGCCAGCGCGTGCGCATCTACCAGGCCGTGACGCTGGGCGCCAAGCGCTTCCCGACGGATGCCGAAGGCTTCCTGCAAAAGGGGCTGCCGCGCCACCCCATCGTCGAGGATGACGTGGTGATCTATGCCGGCGCGACCATCCTGGGCCGCGTGACCATCGGCGCGGGTGCGGTGATCGGCGGCAATGTCTGGATTACCGACAGCGTACCGGCTGGCGCCAATGTCACGCAGGCCAGCCTGCAGAACACGCCGCATCCGGCGTTGGTGCGGTGAGCCATGCCGACGGCACTGGTCGAGCATTTCGGCATCTCGGTACGTCAGCTGCGTGAGCAACGCGGCTGGTCGCAGGAGCAACTGGCCGCCTTGTCGGGCCTGAACCGCTCCTACGTCGGCGAGATCGAGCGCGGGCAGGTCATCGTGTCCATCGTCACCGTGCAGAAGCTGGCGTCGGCGCTCGAACTGGACGCCGCCGGCCTGCTGGCGCGCAGCGCGCAGATTGGCAAACAGCGCCAGGCCCGCGGCCTGCAGTTGGCGGCTATAGCCGGTTGAAACATCACCATCGGCGCCAGACACTGGCCGCCAGTTTTTCTCAGACCCTTTGGAGTTCGAATGACAGCAACCGTAGGCGGCACCACCGCCCTGGGCGACAGCGCAGCACGTCAGTTGGCCAATGCCACCAAGACCGTTCCCCAGCTGGAAACGATTACGCCGCGCTGGCTCACGCATCTGCTGCAGTGGGTGCCGGTAGAGGCGGGCATCTACCGCTTGAACAAGGTGAAGAACCCGGGCGACATCAAGGTCGTGTGCACCGCCAAGGAAAGCGAAAACCAGCTGCCGCGCACCTGGGTCGACTACGAAGAGCATCCGCGCGAATACTTCCTGAACGCCGTCAGCACCGTGCTGGACGTGCACACCCGCATCTCAGACCTCTACAGCAGCCCGCACGACCAGATCAAGGAGCAGCTGCGCCTGACGATCGAGACAATCAAGGAAAACCAGGAAAGCGAGCTCATCAACAACCCCGACTACGGCCTGCTGGCCCAGGTCACGGACGAGCAGCGCATCTTCCCGCTGTCAGGCCCGCCCACGCCCGACGACTTGGACGAGCTGCTGACCAAGGTCTGGAAGGAGCCGGCCTTCTTCCTGGCCCACCCGCTCGCGATTGCCGCCTTCGGCCGCGAAGCCACGCGCCGCGGCACGCCGCCGCCCACCGTGAGCCTGTTCGGCTCGCAGTTCATCACCTGGCGCGGCATCCCTTTGATTCCGTCGAACAAGGTGCCGGTGGCCGACGGCAAGAGCAAGTTCATCCTGCTGCGTGTGGGCGACAAGCGCCAGGGCGTGGTCGGCCTTTTCCAGCCTGGCCTGACGGGTGAGCAGGGCCCTGGCCTGTCGGTGCGCTTCATGGGCATCAACAACCACGCCATCGCCTCGTACCTGATCTCGCAGTACTGCTCGCTGGCCGTGCTGACCAGCGACGCACTGGCCGTGCTGGACGACGTGGAGATCAACCGCTACCACGACTATTCGGTGCTGGACACCTACAAGTAAGCAGCGCGTCACATGACCCAAGCTTCTCTGCCCACAGGGCCGGAGGCGCCGATCGATCCCGCGGTGCTTGCGCGCATGGCCAACGCCATGTTCGCGGCCCTGCCGGGCTCGCCTGCGTCCACCGTGCCCATCCCGGGCCAGTTCGGCGCGCCGATCGGCGTGCAGGCGCCCGTGAACATCGCGCCCGGCGGCTCGCCGCTGGCCAGCCCGGCTGGCTTCGGCCCGTCGGTGCCCGGCACGCCGCTGCCGCAAGGTGTCGTGCCTGGCGGCAATCTGCTGCCCGCATCGCCGACGCCGCTGGCCTCGCTGGTGCACCGCGCACCCGCGCTGCTGCCGCACGCGCAGGCCGGCTATGGCGTGCCCGAAACCGTGGTCACCGCGCTGCCGGCCTATGAGCCGCGCTTCGGTGGCGCCGTAGTGGGCGTGCCGGAGGCCAGCGGTGCCGGCGCGCACCAGGCCGCGACGCACCCGGTCGCCGGCGCTGCGCCGTTCTACTTCCTGAGCCCAGGCCATGGCGTGCCGTCCCCCGGCGGCGCTGGCACAGACGCACGGCCCGCACCGGTAGCCGACTCGCTCGACAGCCTGGCCCACCTGCCGTTTGCGCAGCCCGCCGTGCCGCGCGTCGCCAGCCCGAACACGGCGGCCGGTGTGTCACAGACCACACTATCGACCGAACCGAAGTTCTACTTTGTCGACGCCGTGGTGCTGCCCAGCGGCTATGTGACGCCTGCCAAGCCCGCGCCCAACGGCGCAGCGCCGCAGGCCGACCAGGGCCGCCATCCGGCTTTCGACGTGAATGCGGTCCGCCGCGACTTCCCCATCCTGCAGGAGCGTGTCAACGGCCGGCAGCTGGTGTGGTTCGACAACGCGGCCACCACGCACAAGCCGCAATCGGTGATCGACCGGATTTCATACTTCTACGAGCACGAGAACTCGAACATCCACCGTGCGGCGCATGAGCTGGCAGCGCGTGCCACCGATGCGTACGAAGGCGCGCGCCAGCGCGTGAAAGCCTTCATCAATGCGCCGGACGTGAACGAGGTCATCTTCGTGCGCGGCACCACCGAAGCCATCAACCTGGTCGCCAAGAGCTGGGGCGGCCAGCATGTGGGCGAGGGCGACGAGATCGTCGTCTCCAACCTGGAGCACCACGCCAACATCGTGCCGTGGCAGCAGCTGGCGTCTGCCAAGGGTGCCAGGCTGCGCGTGATCCCGGTCGACGATTCGGGCCAGGTGCTGCTGGACGAGTACAGGAAGCTGCTGAACGACCGCACCAAGATCGTGGCTGTGACCCAGGTCTCCAACGCGCTCGGCACCGTGGTGCCGGTCAAGGAGATCGTGGAGCTTGCCCACCGCGCCGGCGCCAAGGCGCTGGTCGACGGTGCGCAGTCGGTCTCGCACATGCGCGTGGACGTGCAGGACATCGGTGCCGACTTCTTCGTGTTCTCGGGCCACAAGGTGTTCGGCCCCACCGGCATCGGTGTGGTCTGGGGCAAGCGCGAGGTGCTCGAAGACATGCCACCCTGGCAGGGCGGCGGCAACATGATTGCCGACGTCACGTTCGAGAAGACCGTGTTCCAGCCGATCCCGAACAAGTTCGAGGCCGGCACCGGCAACATCGCCGACGCGGTGGGACTGGGCGCGGCGATCGACTACGTGAACAAGGTCGGCATCGAGAACATCGCGCGCTACGAGCACGAGCTGCTGGTGTACGGCGTGGCGCAGCTACGGCAGATCCCGGGCCTGCGGCTGATCGGCACTGCTGATGACAAGGCCAGCGTGATGTCGTTCGTGCTGAATGGCTACACGACCGAAGAGGTCGGCCACGCCCTGAACGACGAAGGTATCGCGGTGCGCACAGGCCACCACTGCGCCCAGCCCATCCTGCGCCGCTTCGGCGTGGAGACCACCGTGCGGCCCTCGCTGGCGTTCTACAACACCTTCGAGGAAATCGACCGTCTGGTGGCCGTAGTGCGCAGGCTGGCAAGCCAGCGGCGCGCAGGCTGAAGCGGCGAGCATCCAGCACTGCCGGTGGGCGGCAGCGGCTGTCGACCGGCCTTTGGCTTGGGTGCTGCTGGCTAGAATCGCCGGCTGCGCGCTGCTGCGCCAGCCAACACCATTGCAACAAGGATTTCGAGCATGTACCAGGAAGACAACGACGACACCACACGCGTGGGCCTTTGGATCACCTTCGGTGTCGTCACGCTGTTGATCATCAGCGTGTTGAGCGGCGTTGTCGTGCGCCAGTTGCGCGGTGTGGCGGCCGATGCTGCTACGCCGCCCACCGCCGTCGTGACGACCACCGTCGTCGAAGAGATCGTACTGATCGAAGGCCCTCTGGCGGGCGACCTGGCGGGCACGTTGTATTTCGAGACCGCGCAATCCGCATTGCCGGCTGGCGCCGCCGCCGAGATCGACAAGGCCGTGCAGGCGCTGGCCGCTGCGCCGGCGCGCAAGATTGTGTTGTCGGGCTTCCATGACTCGACGGGCGACGCCGCGATCAACGCCGAGCTGGCCAAGCAGCGTGCCATGTCGACCCGTACCGCCCTGCTGGCTGCCGGGATCGCAGGCTCGCGTGTGGCGCTGCGCAAGCCGGAAGTCACGACGGGCTCCGGCACCGAACAGGAAGCCCGCCGCGTGGAGCTGCGCGTCGTCGACTGACCGGGCCGAACACCGCGCCGTACTCGAGGCTGGGCAATCCCCAGCCTTTTTGCTGCCTGGACGCCGCCATTGCGCGCGAGGTGGCGCCGATACAATGCCCCGGCCGCCACGCGGCAGCAGGGGGCACCAGGCCCTCTTTTTCTGCCCGTAGCTCAGTTGGATAGAGCAACAGCCTTCTAAGCTGTGGGTCGGGGGTTCGATCCCCTCCGGGCAGGCCATCCCAGATTGCACGACGCTTGACGGCGGCACGCCACCAGCCAGCCGCGCATGGCTGCCTGCCTGCCATGCGCGTCGGCAACGCCCGCGAACCTAACCTGACGCAGACGCCACAGTGCCCCCGGGCGCTTGCGGACACGCACGCGCACCACACGCCCTCGGCTCTCTAGTTGACCCACGCTCGGGCGCTCGAATCACGTCAGGCGGGCCTGTACCTTGCGTTGTCGCACGCCCACCGCGCGTAGGACGATCGTTACAAAAGTTGTCAGAAAAGGTTACATAACCCTGTCAGAAATCACACCAATTAGTCCCTAACCTATTGATTTAAAACAAGTACACATGTTGGTACAAGTGTTGCTAGATGTTCGTTGCGGCAGAGCGTGTCTGCCGCTGAACCTAACCAGGACGAATATCGTGAAAAGCACTTTGTTGAGTATTTTTGCCAGCGCCACTCTCGGCCTGAGCATGACGGCCTCTTGGGCCGCACCCATGACCCTGGACACTGGGATGGTCCGCATGGGCGTCAAGGACGACGGCTCCCTGGGCGCCGATGGTGTCGGCTTCGTCGGCCCAACCGGCGACGCGATCACGCCTGGCTGCCTGTGCGAAGGTTGGGGTGCCGCCGCGAACGGCGTCGGCAACTACACCTACGGTGCGACGGGCACGTCCGGCATCATGACCGCTGCATTGACGACCTTGCAGTCCAGCGGATTGGGCCTGTCGGCACAGTCGATCGTGACGCTGAGCAACGGGCTGCAAGTGACCCAGACGTACAGCGCCGCTGCGGGTGGCACGCTGTTCAAGGTGAACGTCGAATTGAAGAACAGCACCACCGGTCTGCTGACGGATGTGCGCTATGCCCGCACCCTGGATTGGGATGTGACGCCAGGCTTCTACGAAAGCAACTACACCACTGTCTACGGCGGTACGCCCACGGGCCCCGGCGGCAAGGTGCTGCACACGTCGACGGACCCGTTCGCTGAGCCAAACCCCATGGTCTTGCGCAGCAGGGACGCCGACACGAACGTGGTGAACCAGCGGGGCGATCTCGGCGGGTACTTCGTGTTTGGTTTCGGCGACTTGGCCGCTGGCGCCAGTGCCAACTTCGATACATACATTGGCGCAAGCGAAACCAGCGGCGGCCTGCTGTCGGCGCTGGGCTCCGTCGGCGTGGAAGCTTATTCGTTCACCACGGGCGACAGTGCACTCGCCGGTGGCGGCTTCGGTCCCGCCTACGGCTATGGCTTCGTGGGCCTCGGCCTGCCGCCGATTGTCGAGGTGCCTGAGCCGGCCTCCTTGGCCCTGATCGGCCTGGGCCTGGCTGGCCTCGCAGCATCACGCCGCCGCAAGAAAGCCTGATTCGTCTTGACGGTCGATACAAACCCGGCTCCGGCCGGGTTTTTCGTCGTCGATCGGGTATTGGATGGAGGGCGGTCAATCCGGCCCTAAGCCGGCTTCCTAGCTGTGCCCGTGCTCTTTGTGGCAAGGCCAGCAACACACCTCACAGCCGTTCACCTGCAGGAAGAATTCGGCTGCCGCCTTGACGGCGGTGCTGCAGTACACGTGCCAGCCCAGGCCCTGGGCGTTCAGCTCGTTCGGGTAGTGGGCGCAACCTCGTGCGTGTACCAAGTGCTCGCCATCTGCCTCCGCCTTTCGGCTCACGCTGTAGTAGGGCATGGGGCGTCTGGACTGCAGCAAGGCAGGTGAGGGCCGCGATCGTTGCGACCCGGTCGCGTGGCGACCGTGGCGGCTCAGCTTGATGCCGCCGCCGCAGGCCGCGCGTGCCGCCTCACCTCAGGTGGGCTGCCCTTTGGTCGGGTGCCGTTTATGGCCGTCGGCACCGGCGCGCAGCGGCACGGCCTTGCTGGGAACGTAGGGCGCGGTGGCCGAGCTGTTGACAAGAGTCCTGGGGGCAGCCGTACGAGATTCCGTTTGAGAAGTAGATGGCTGGTGTTGCGGAAGCCGGTCGTTCATACGCACTCTCAAGAAAAGCATAGGACGCCAGCACTGTTGCAAGACTCGAGCCAACTGCTCAAGTCCTTGATCCAAAAGAAATATTGCCAACGCCCCTGTCTGAATTGACAGGAAGACCGACACCGTAGTCACCCTAGATGCACAACGCCCGCGCGGGGCGAGGTCCACGCGGGCTCTCGGAGATCAGGGTCACCGAGCGAACGAGACCACGGCCGGGCCGCCGCGATGCCTGCCGTGGTCAGGCTGTTTCAGACTTGAATGCCGGAGCGTTGTCGCGCACTTCGATCCAGTGCGAGCCTTCGCCATGGACTTCCAAAGCGTCGGAAAGCCTGGCCCTGAGGAACCATCGGTTCATCGACGACGCCTCCATCCATTCACTGACGAAACGCCTGGCGTCGGCGAAGGTACGGCCTTCCTTGCGTGCGATTCTGACCTGTTGCATGCAGTGAGATTAGGGCCGTCTACACCATCATCTGTGTGACTAGCATCACGTATGGAACAGGAATTTGGCATGTTTAGTGCCCGGTCCCTGATCGGGCATTGACGCACGCGGAGTCGTGTCCGCTGGATTGCGGTCCATGATTCGACGGCAAAATCGCGCGTTTTTGGCTGCAAGGGTCGTTCGCATGATGGAGTACAGGAGGGAGGTCGATGGGCTGCGGGCGCTGGCCGTGGTCCCTGTGATCCTGTTCCACGCGGGTTTCCAGACGTTCAGCGGTGGCTTCGTCGGCGTCGATGTGTTCTTCGTGATCAGCGGCTACCTGATCACTTCCATCATCCTGGACAGCCAGCGCGCCGGCACCTTCAGCGTCGTCGAGTTCTATGAGCGCAGGGCGCGTCGCATTCTTCCGGCGCTGTTCTTCGTGGTGCTGGCCTGCCTGCCGTTCGCCTGGCTGTGGCTGCTGCCGCAAGACTTGCAACTGTTCTCCCATAGCCTGATCGCGGTGTCGTTCTACGCGTCCAACATCCTGTTTTGGCTGACGAGTGGCTACTTCGACACCGCGGCCGAACTCAAGCCGCTGCTGCACACCTGGAGCCTGGCGGTCGAGGAGCAGTACTACCTGCTGTTCCCCGTGTTCCTGCTGGTCATGTGGCGCTTCGGGCGGGGTCGCATCGTGGCCTGCCTGGTGGCCGTGGCGCTGGTCAGCCTGGGCGCGGCGCACTGGGCCGCGACCCACAGGCCCGATGCCGCGTTCTACCTGCTGCCTACACGTTGCTGGGAGCTGCTGATCGGCTCCTTCATCGCGTTCCATTTCTTCCGCGACAAGCGGTGGACGCCGAGCCCCCCAATTGCCGAGGCCGGCGGCGCAGTGGGCGTGCTGCTGCTGGCCTATGCCGTGCTCGCATTCGATCCACGCACGCCGTTCCCCAGCCTCTACACCCTGGTCCCCACGGTCGGCACGGCGCTCGTCATCCTGTTTGCGACCCGCGAGACGCTGGCCGGCAAGCTGCTGGGCAGCCGGCTGCTGGTTGGCATCGGTCTGGTCAGCTACAGCGCCTACCTGTGGCACCAGCCACTGCTGGCGTTTGCGCGCCATCGGATGCCGGGGCATCCGGCGCCAGGCGTGTTCGTCGCATTGATCGCGCTGACAGGGGTGCTCGCCTATCTGAGCTGGCGCTTCGTCGAGCAGCCGTTCCGCAGCCGCGCTCGCTTCGGTCGCCGGCAGATCTTTGCATTCAGCGCCGTGGGCAGCGTGGCCATGGTGGCGATCGGCGTGGCCGGCGTGCTGGGCCAGGGCTTCCCTGGGCGGCTCAACGACAGCGCGCGCATGATCGCCCAGACATCCGCCGACGCGAGCCGAATCCAGAGCGACGCCGCGCAGCCGCCCGTGGTCGGCGACCGGACCAACGTGCGCGGTGTGCTGATCGGCGATTCGCATGCCGAGTCGCTCGCCGCCACACTGGGCGAGAGCCTGGCCAGGCGTGGGCAGGGCCTGCGGCTGCTGACCAAGGTCGGCTGCCCGCCTGCGACGGGCCTGTACCGCGTGGACATCGCCAGCTACGCCGATGCCTGCGACGCACACTACCGGGCTGCGTTCGACGCGATCCTGCGCGACAGCACGGTCAAGGACGTCGTGGTCGCCGCGCGCTTCACGCTGTACCTGGAGTCCAGCCGCTTCGACAACCGCGAGGGCGGCATCGAAGCCGGGCCCAGCCAGGCAGTGGTCTACGACGGCATCGCCTTCAAGGGGCGTGCACGCAGCCACGCCGAGCGGCAGGCCTTCATCGCGCAGCGCATCACCGATTCCATCCAGGAGCTGCTGTCTGCGGGCAAGCGGGTGCTGCTGGTCTACCCGATCCCCGAGGTCGGCTGGAATGTGCCCATCACCGCGTCCAAGCTTGCGCTGGACACGGCGGGCCAGGTGAATCTGTCCACATCGGCCGCGCACTACGTGGTGCGCAATGCGAAGGCCTGGTCGGTGCTCGATGCGCTGGGCGATTCGCCCCAGCTGGTGCGCATCTTCCCCAGCGCGATGCTGTGCAACACCTCCATCCGGGACCGCTGCGCCGCCGTCGTGAACTCCCGGTCGCTCTACACCGACTCAAACCATCTTTCGAACGCAGGCGCGCGCCCGGTGTCAGAAGAGATCGCGCAGAAGATCGCCGGCGAGCGCTAGCCGGACGCTGCCTGTTTCGCGGGCACCGTGGCGCAGCCCAGGCCCAGCAACGATTCCCGCAGATGCGCAGGGGGTTGTCCCCAGGCTTGTCCCCACGCGGCAGGGAAAACTCTTTTGCCTCCCCGCGTCACTGCAGATCGGGCCGTCCTGCCGCGGCATTGTTGCTGCCGCAGGCGGCGCGCATCACGCGGTCGCGCGGGTTCGGCTCGAACTCGCGGAAGGCCATCGGCCGCACGTCGGTCGGCGGGTATTGCACGAGGCGGCCCGGGCTGCGCCACAGCGGCTGGTCGTAGAACTGGCTGGTCACGAACCTGGCTTGCAACACGTCGCAACGAAATTCGACGGTGCCGCTGAACGAACGAAAGCGGATGCCGTCGCCGCTGACGCGCTCGATGTTGCGGCTGACACGGATCGCCATCGTGCGCACCGGGCCTTCGACCGACAGCGGGGCGGGATCGATCTGGATCGTGTTCACTTCCTCGCGATCAGGGTCGCCCGTGATGGTGAACCACAGGCCGCTGCCGGACCAGCACAAGGAGGGCAGCAGCACGAGGGCGGCGAGCAGGCGCCTGGGCAGTGCCGCGTTGGGGCGGCGGGGATGACGCTGGTCGGTTGGTTGGTTGAGCACGGTAGCGGCACGGCCCTTCGTGAGATCCGGCGGGCCAGGGATGCCGGCCGGGGCGCCGAGTCTAGACGACTTGTTGCGCGCGGTAACTAACCTGGATCAAGTCATGGCCAGCCAAGATGTCTGGCCATCCCACGTGGTGTGCGCTAGACTCGCGCCCGCTCCGGGGTGCACGCTGCGATACGTGCTGAGATGGCTCAAGCCAAACCCGCGAACTTGAACCGGTTAGTACCGGCGTAAGAAGAGCTGCATCATCTCGGCACCAGTCCGGCCAGTTCGGCCGCATCGTGCCCAGGGGCGCACGGGGCATCTTTCACCACCTGTGGAGCCCCGATGAACGCACCCGAAGACAAGCTCAGCCAACTTCTCGCCCTCACGCGCGAACCCTTTCCCGCGTCGCGCAAGATCTACCTCGAAGGTTCGCGCGTCGACCTGCGCGTGCCGCTGCGCGAGGTGGCGCTGACCAATGGCGAGCTCGTGCACCTGTACGACACCTCCGGCCCCTACACCGAGCCCGATGCCGCCATCGACGTGCGGCGCGGCCTGGGCCAGCCGCGGGCACCCTGGATCGCCGAGCGGGGCGACACCGAGCTGTACGACGGCCGCATGCGCCAGGTGCTGGACGATGGCGTGAAGCATGAGGCGCAATCGGCCGACCGCATCGCGCAGCTGCGCGCCGACGCTGCCGCGCTGCAGCGCCAGCCGCGCCGGGCCAAGGCCGGTGCCAACGTCACGCAGATGCACTACGCGCGCCGCGGCATCGTCACGCCCGAGATGGAATACGTGGCGCTGCGCGAGAACGGCCGGCGCGAGTGGATGGCGCAGTACCTGGCCGACACGGCGCGCGAGCAGCGCCTGGCCGGCAACCCGCTGGGCGCGAGGCTGCCGCGCGGCCTGGTCACGCCCGAGTTCGTGCGCGACGAGGTGGCGCGCGGCCGCGCCATCATCCCGGCCAACATCAACCACCCCGAAGTGGAGCCGATGGCGATTGGCCGCAACTTCCTCGTGAAGATCAACGCCAACATCGGCAACTCGGCCGTCACATCCAGCATCGAGGAAGAGGTCGAAAAACTCGTGTGGGCGATCCGCTGGGGCGCCGACAACGTGATGGACCTGAGCACCGGCCGCAACATCCACACCACGCGCGACTGGATCGTGCGCAACAGCCCGGTGCCCATCGGCACGGTGCCGATCTACCAGGCGCTGGAGAAGGTGGGCGGCGTCGCCGAAGACCTGACTTGGGAGATTTACCGCGACACGCTGATCGAGCAGGCCGAGCAGGGCGTGGACTACTTCACCATCCACGCCGGTGTGCGCCTGGCCTTCATCCACCTCACGGCGAACCGGCGGACGGGCATCGTGTCGCGCGGCGGATCGATCATGGCCAAGTGGTGCATCTCGCACCACCGCGAGAGCTTCCTCTACACGCACTTCGACGAGATCTGCGAGATCATGAAAGCCTACGACGTGAGCTTCTCGCTGGGCGACGGCCTGCGGCCCGGCAGCGGTGCCGACGCGAACGACGAAGCGCAGTTCGCCGAGCTGCGTACGCTGGGTGAGCTCACGCAGACCGCGTGGAAGCACGACGTGCAGACCATGATCGAAGGCCCGGGCCATGTGCCGATGCACATGATCCAGGCCAACATGGACGAGCAACTCAAGCACTGCGCCGAGGCGCCGTTCTATACGCTGGGGCCGCTGACCATCGACATCGCGCCGGGCTACGACCACATCGCCAGCGCCATCGGCGCGGCCATGATCGGCTGGATGGGCACGGCCATGCTGTGCTACGTGACACCCAAGGAACACCTGGGCCTGCCCGACCGCGACGACGTGAAGCAGGGGATCATCGCGTACAAGATCGCCGCGCATGCGGCCGATGTGGCCAAGGGAAACCCGGGCGCGCGGGCGCGTGACGATGCGCTCAGCAAGGCGCGCTTCGAGTTCCGCTGGACCGACCAGTTCAACCTGAGCCTGGACCCGGACACGGCGCGCGACTTCCATGACGAGACGCTGCCCAAGGATTCCAGCAAGGAGGCGCATTTCTGCTCGATGTGCGGCCCCAAGTTCTGCTCCATGAAGATCACGCAGGAGGTGCGCGCGTTCGCCGCGGCCAAGGGCGTGGCCGAGCAGGAAGCGCTGGCGCAGGGCATGGCCGAGAAGTCGGCCGAGTTCAAGGCGGCAGGCAGCGAGATCTACATCCCGATCGCCAAGGCCTGAAGCCATGCCCACCTTCGGCATCGCAGGTGCAGGCCTGCTGGGCCGGCTGCTGGCCTGGCAGCTCGCGCGCGCGGGGCACCGTGTGGCCGTGTACGACGCAGCACCCGGCCGCGAGCCTCTGTTCGACGCGCAGGGGCCGGCGGCCTTCAGCGCGGCCGGCATGCTGAGCCCGCTGGCCGAGCGCGACCATGCGGCACCGGCCGTGGCGGCGCTGGGCTGGCGCTCGATTGCGCTGTGGCAGGGCATCGTCGCCGCGCTCGGATCGCCGGGGCCGTTCTTCGCGCAGCGCGGCAGCCTGCTGCTGGCGCACCGCGCAGACGGGGGCACGGCCCAGCGCGTGCTCGCGCGGCTGCACGACGCGATCGCGACCCCGCAGCCATTGGACGCGGCCGCGCTCCAAGCGCTGGAGCCCGCGCTGCCGGCCTTCGCCCATGCCTGGCTGCTGCCCGGCGAGGCGCAGATCGACCCGCTGGCCACGCTGGCGGCGTTGCACGCCCAGGCGCGTGGCGTGCAATGGCACTGGGGGCGGCCCGTCGCGCGCGTGGCGCCCGGCCGGCTGCAATTCGCCGACGGCAGCGCCGCCGACTTCGACACCGCCATCGACGTGCGTGGCCTCGGCGCGCGTGACGCGCTGCCCTTGCGCGGCGTGCGCGGCGAGACCGCGTGGCTGCATGCGCCAGGCCACGGCCTCGCGCGCCCCGTGCGCCTGCTGCATGCGCGCCACCGGGTGTACCTGGTGCCACGGCCAGGCGATTTGATGTTCGTCGGCGCGACCGAGATCGAGAGCGAGGACTGCTCCAACGTCTCGCTCAAGAGTGCGGTCGAACTCATGAGCGCCGCCCATAGCGTGCTGCCCATGCTGGCCGAGGCGCGCATCCTGCGGCTGGACCGGCACCTGCGGCCTGCCTTGCCCGACCACCTGCCGCGGCTCGAGCACGCGGATGGCCTGCTGCGCATCAACGGCCTGTTCCGCCACGGCTGGCTGATGGCGCCCGCACTGGTCGAGGACGCGATGGGCGTGCTGGCGCACAAGGTGGCCGCATGACCGAGGCCCTGCACATCCAGCTC
The DNA here is from genome assembly GCF_001422405.1 of Pseudorhodoferax sp. Leaf267. Taxonomy (GTDB): domain Bacteria; phylum Pseudomonadota; class Gammaproteobacteria; order Burkholderiales; family Burkholderiaceae_C; genus Pseudorhodoferax. Next base: position 79,919 of record NZ_LMMV01000006.1, on the reverse strand, counting down.
GACGGCCAGCCGCACAACGTCCCGGCCCACAGCACCCTCGCCACGCTGATCGCGGCGCTGGGCCACGCCCCCGAGGCCGTGGGCACGGCCGTCAACGGCGCCTTCGTCGCACGCGCTGCGCGCGGCGACCACCTCTTGCACGACGGCGACGCCGTGCTGCTGTTCCAACCCATCGTCGGAGGCTGAGCCCATGCACGACCCCACTTTCGATCACGACACCTGGCAGGTTGCCGGCACGCCGCTCAGCAGTCGCTTCCTGCTCGGCACGGCTGGATACCCCTCGCCGCAGGTGCTGGGCGAGGCCATCGCCGCATCGGGCACGCAGGTCGTGACGGTCGGCCTCAAGCGCGCGCTGGCGGCCGGCGGCGACAACGGCTTCGTCGCCATCGTGCGCGAGGCCGTGCGCACGCAGGGCGCGCGCCTGCTGCCCAACACCGCCGGCTGCCGCGCCGCACGCGAGGCCATCGAGCTGGCCCACATGGCGCGCGAGCTGTACGACACGCCCTGGCTCAAGCTGGAGGTGATCGGTGACGAGCACACGCTGCAGCCCGACCCGTTCGAGCTGCTGCAGGCCGCCACGCAACTCGTGCGCGAAGGCTTCGTGGTCTGGCCCTATTGCACCGACGACCTGGTGCTGTGCCGCCGCCTGCTCGATGTGGGTTGCCCAGTGCTGATGCCCTGGGGCGCGCCCATCGGCTCGGGCCAGGGCCTGCTGAACCCCTTCGCGCTGCGCACGCTGCGCGAGCGCCTGCCCGGCGCCACGCTGATCGTCGACGCCGGCATCGGCGCGCCTTCGCACGCCGCGCAGGCCATGGAGCTGGGCTTCGACGCCGTGCTGCTGAACTCGGCCGTGGCCCAGGCGCGCGACCCTGTGCGCATGGCCCGGGCCTTCCGCGCGGCGGTGCAGGCCGGGCGCGATGCCTGGCAGGCCGGCGTGATGGCGCGGCAGGACTTCGCCGTGCCCAGCACACCCGTGGGCAGCGAGCCGCTGCTGATCGGGGGCACGCCATGAAGACCGTCTGGAGCATTGCCGGCACCGACAGCAGCGGCGGCGCGGGCCTGGCAGCCGACCAGCGCGCCATCGACGCGTTCGAGGGCACGCACTACTGCGGCGTGGTCGCGGCCGTCACGGCGCAGAACTCGGGCGCCGTGACGCAGGTGGCACCCATGCCCGTGGCGCTGGTCGAGGCGCAGCTGCGGGCCCTGCACGAGGACATGCCGCCCGACGCGCTGAAGACCGGCCTGCTGTGCGACGCCGCGCGGATGCGTTGCGTGGCCGACTGGACCGACCGCCTGCGCGCGCGCCGGCCCGGCCTGGCGCTGGTCGTGGACCCGGTGTTGGGCGCCAGCAGCGGCGCGACCTTTGCCGACGACGCCGCCGTGCAGGCGTACCGCACGCACCTGCTGCCGCGCGCCACGCTGGTCACGCCCAACCGGCGCGAGGCGGCGCGGCTGCTCGGCCGCGCGAACCTGGCGCGCGAGGACATTCCCGCCGCGGCCCAGGCGCTGCGTGCGCTCGGCGCCGAGGCGGTCTGCATCACCGGTGGCGACCCGCAGGACGCCGGCGCCGACGAGCAGGGCCTGGCGCTGGACTGGCTGGACAGCCCGCATGCGCGTGGCTGGCTGGCGCTGCCGCGGCTGGGCACGGGCAACACCCATGCCACGGGCTGCACCTTCGCCAGCAGCGCCGCGGCAGCGCTGGCCCACGGCTTCGTCGCGGCCGATGCGGTGGTGCTGGCCAAGATGGCAGCCACCCATGCGCTGCGCCATGGCCATGCGGCTGGCCGCGGGCCGGGCCAGGTGCTGGCGCGGCCGGGCTTCCATGCCGAGCCCACCTTGCTGCCGCGCCTGAGCTTGGGCACCGAGCCGTGCTTCGCGCCCGCCATGCCTGCCGATACGGCGCCGCTGGGCCTCTATGCCATCGTGGATTCCGTTGCACGCGTGCTGGCCGTGCTGCAGGCCGGCATCCGCACCGTGCAGCTGCGCATCAAGCAGCCGCCGCAGGCGGATGCGCGCTGGCGCAAGTGGCTGTATGACGAGGTGCTGCTGGCCGTGCAGGCCTGCCGCGCGGCCGGTGCGCGCCTGTTCGTCAACGACCACTGGCAGGCCGCCGCCGCGGCCGGTGCGCACGGCACGCACCTGGGCCAGGAAGACCTGCTCGCGCTGGGCGAGGGCGAGCGTGCCGCGCTGGCGGCCAGCGGGCTGGCGCTGGGCGTCAGCTCGCACAGCCTGTGGGAGCTGGCGCGCGCACGCAGCCTTGCTCCCGCCTACATCGCCTGCGGCCCGGTCTGGCCGACGCTGACCAAGGCCATGCCGTGGCGGCCGCAGGGCCTCACCAACCTGCGCTGGTGGTGTGCGATGGCCGGCGCGCCGGTGGTGGCCATCGGCGGCATCCTGGCGCCACAGCAAATCGCTCAGGCGGCCGAGGCCGGCGCCGATGGCGTGTGCGTGGTGCGTATGTTGGGCGATGCGCCGGCGGCCACGGTGCCGGCCATGCAGCAGGCGCTGGCGGATGCGGTGTGCGCGGCGGCGCCCACGCCCTGGCCCCAGCCCTCGCTGGCGCCACGACTCACAGCACCGCAGGCTCCGTCCTGGGCTGGGGCGCGCGCAGCGCCAGCAGCTCCGCCAGCGGCACCGCGTGCGAGAACAGGTGGCCTTGCCCGGTCGTGACGCCGAGCTCCAGCAGCGCCTGGCGCTGCCACTCGGTCTCCACGCCTTCGGTCACCAGGGCGGCTCCGTAGCGGCGGGCGGTCTCGCCGGCCAGCACGACCGCCTGGCGGATGCGGCCATGGGCGATGCCGGTGGTCATCCAGCGGTCGATCTTGACCTCGGAGAACGGGAAGCGCGCCAGCAGGGCGAGCGCGGCGTAGCCGGTGCCGAAGTCGTCCAGCGACAGCTTCACGCCGGCCTGGTGCAGCGCCTGCACGTTGTGCTGCACGATCTCGATGAGCGGCAGCTTGGCGGTCTCCGTCAGCTCGACGGTCAGCCGGCTCGGTGCCACGCCCGTGCTGCGCAGCAGCTGCAGCACACGCTGGGCGAAGCCGTCGGTCACGAACGACGCGGCTGAGATGTTCACCGCCAGACCCAGGCGCGGCATGGCACGGCCGACCTGTTCCAGATCGCGCACCACCGCCTGCAGCGTGGCCCATTCCAGGCCGACCAGCAGGCGGTGGCGCTCGGCGATCTCCAGCACATAGGGCGGCGGCAGCGGCTGCCCCTGCTCGTCGCTCACGCGCAGCAGGGCCTCGGCGCCGACCGTGCGCAGGTTGCGCAGCGCGAACTTGGGCTGGTAGTGCAGGGGCGGCGTGCCGTGCCGGATCCACTCCACCAGCATCCGGCGCAGGCGCTCGTCGCTCTTGGCCTTCTCCGCGAACGACTGCGGAAACACCTGCACAGGGTTCTCGCTGCCCTGCAGCGCCAGGCTGATGTTGCGCAGGCTGGACGCCACGCTGCGCGCCGGGTGGGCGTCCAGCGTGACGGCGCCGATGCGCAGCTGCGGGATCGGCTGCTCGTCGGAGGCGCGCTCCTGGAACAGCGCCGTGAGCCTGGCATGCAGCTGCGCCATCGTGCCGCTGGCCTCCAGCTCCTGGGCCGATGTCCGGTGCACGACCATGGCCAGCGTGGTGTCGGAGAACAGGAAGGTGCAGGGGCTGAAGCCGGCCAGCACGTCGCCCGACGGCCCGCTGCCCAGGTCGCGCGCCAGCTGCTGCCAGAAGCCGTCGGACCAGTCGTCGCCATGCACCGAGACCAGCGCCGCCATGTTCACCACTTCGAACAGCACGATGGTCCGCGTGCCGGCGGGCGCGCGCGGTGGCTCGGCCTCGATGTAGTCGCGCAGCGCGCGCCGGTTCGGCAGGCCGGTCAGCGTGTCGGTGACGGCCGCCTGTTCGCGCTTGCGGGCCTGCTCTCGCGTCTGTGCGTCGCTGCGCAACAGCATGAAGATCGCGCCCACCATGGGCACCGCGACCGAGATGCCGGCCAGCCGGCGCGCCATGTTGCTCCAGTACAGCAGTGCCCCCATCAGGCCGGCAGCGTAGACCAGTGACACGACGGTGAAAGAGACCACGGTCCGCACCGCGAAGCAGACCAGCAGCTCGTGCCAGCCCAGCTGCGTCAGCGGTCGCCGCATCAGCCAGCCGTGCAGCACCATGCCGCTGGCCGTGGCCGCCACCAGGTCGATCATCGCGGCGAAGAACAGCGCGTGGCTGCCAAGGTACAGGCGGGCCGCGGTCGCGAAGGCCAGGCTGATCAGGCCGCCGCGCCAGCCGCCCAGCAAGCCGGCCAGGAACAACATGTCCGTGCGCAAGTAAGGCTTGGACGGCATCTTGATGAACTCGGACACCAGCATTGCCAACACAAAGCCGGACACGCCGAACACAAGGCCGAAGCGGACCTTGTAGCGCACATCGTCCAATGGCACATCGCGCTTGACCAACAGCAGCACGGACACCATGCCGACGATGGCCGCCGCCTGCAGCAGCAGGAAGGGCAGTTCCGTCACTGCCTCGCCGAGATAGTGTGGAAATCCTGGCACGGTCGCCTTTCGCTAGCGCGCCATGCTCTCGGAAGGTGCGGGACCGGGCGGCGCGCGGTCACAGCATACCGGGTGGCGCGCTTGCAAGCGAATCACGGCCCTGGCGATACGCCAGCCCGCCGCGCCCGGGATCACGCCCAACTGTTTCGGCCTAATGACTATTAGATCGGCGGATTGGGTATGTAAATAGATCAAATGTTAGACTGGCCGCCGGCAAACGCAATGGAAGTTGCGCACGCAAAGCCACAGGCCCAAGCGCTGGAATGCGGGTTCCGCGCGGGCAGCTGGGTTGCATCTGGCGGGCCAGTCCCTGTTCTGGCGCTGGACCTTGTGCGTCGCCACGCGTTGCCGCTCTGGCCATGTATTCGGACGCAACCTACAGGGATCCCATGCACCACTTTTTCTTTTCCGCCCCATGCGCCCCGCGCCTGGAGCCCGCGCGATGAGCGGGCTTCGCAGCCTGCGCATCGGCGCCCGATTGAACCTGGCCTTCGGCGTCGTCCTGTTGATCCTGGCGGCCAGCGCGGCCGTGGGCGTGTGGCGCCTGAGCGCGCTGAGCGGGCTGACACACCAGCTCGGCACCATCGACAACGAGAAGATGCAGGTGGCCGTGCGCTGGCGCCAGACCATCGACCTGAACTGGGTGCGCACGCAGGCCGCTTTGCTGGACTCCGACGTGCGCCGCATCCCGCAGTGGCAGGCCGACATGGACAAGACCTCCGAGACCACGGCGGCATCGCGCAAGCGCCTGCACGAGTTGATCCAGACCGACATCGGCAAGGGCCTGCTGGCCGACATCGACGCGCGCCGCGAGGCCTACCGCGCACCACGCGCCGCCATCCTCAAGCGCCGCATGGGCGGCGAGGATGTGACGGCGGAGCTCGAGCGCACCCTGAAGCCGCTGGCCGCGGCCTACAGCGACAGCATCGTGAAGCTGGAGGAGCGCCAGCAAAGCCTGTACGCCCAATCCCTGCAAAGCGCCGAGGACGGCGCGGCGCAGGGTCAGACGGTGTTGATCGCCTGCGGCGTGGTCGCCGTGCTGCTGGGCGCCCTGTTCGCGTGGCTGATTTCGCGCTCCATCACGCGGCCGCTGGCGCAGGCCGGTGACGTGGCGCGCCGTATCGCCGACGGCGACCTCACGCAGGCCATGCAGGTCGAAGGGCGCGATGAGGCCGCCGACCTGATCGCCGCGCTGCGCGACATGCAGCAGCAGCTGGCCAGCGTGGTCGCCCGTGTGCGCCACAACGCCGACGGCGTGGCCACGGCCAGCAGCGAGATCGCCCAGGGCAACAACGACCTGTCGGGCCGCACGGAAGAGCAGGCCTCGGCGCTGGAGGAAACCGCCGCCTCGATGGAGCAGCTCAGCTCCACCGTGCAGCAGAACGCCGACAACGCCCGCCAGGCCAAGAACCTGGCCCTGAATGCGTCGAGCGTCGCAGTGCAGGGCGGCGAAGTCGTGGCCCGCGTGGTGGGCACGATGAAGGAGATCAACGAGAGCTCGGGCAAGATCGCCAGCATCATCGGCACCATCGATTCCATCGCGTTCCAGACCAACATCCTCGCGCTGAACGCAGCGGTGGAAGCCGCGCGCGCTGGCGATCAGGGCCGTGGGTTCGCCGTGGTCGCCACCGAGGTGCGCAGCCTGGCCCGCCGTTCGGCCGACGCAGCGCGCGAGATCAAGGCCTTGATCGGCGCCAGCGTGGAGCGCGTGCAGCAGGGCACGCATCTGGTCGGCGAAGCCGGCAGCACCATGGGCGAGGTGGTGCAGGCCATCCAGCGCGTGAGCGACCTGGTGGGTGAGATCAGCGCGGCCAGCAGCGAGCAGAGTGCCGGCGTGTCGCAGGTGGGCGAGGCCATCGCGCAGATGGACCAGGCCACGCAGCAGAACGCGGCCCTGGTCGAGGAGTCGGCCGCCGCGGCGGACAGCCTGCGCAGCCAGGCCGAGCAGCTGGTGCAGGCCATGGCGGTGTTCAAGCTGCAGGGCAGCGCCGGCCATGCGACCGGCGCACGCCTGATCTCCGCGCGCTGAGCTCAGGCGGCGCGGCGGATCGCCTCGGCGATCTGCGCCGCGTCGGGCACCACGCCGATGCCAGGCGCATCGCCCAGCGTGATGCAGCCTTCTCCGTCGATGTTGCGCAGCGCGGGGCTCAATTCCGTGCGCAACGGGTTGTCGTTGGCGTCCACCTCCAGCATGCCGCCGCCACCGGCCGCGGCCAGCAGGTGGCCCGAGGCCAGCAGGCCCACGCCCGCGCCCAGGTAGTGCGGGCAGTAGCGCAGGCCTGCGGCCTGCGCGCGCTGCACCACGGGCCAGCAGCCCGAGATGCCACCCCACTTGGCCGCATCGGGCTGCAGCACCGCCAGCACGCCGGCCTGCATTGCTGCATCGAAGGCTGCGTCGCCGGCCAGGTTCTCGCCGCCGGCCAGCGCGATGCCGGTGGCGGCCCGCAGCGCCTGCCACTCGTGCCAGGGCCGGTCGGCGCGCAGCGGCTCTTCCAGCCAGCCCAGGCGGTAGGGTTCTAAAAGCGGCGCCATGTGCAGCGCCTCGTCCAGCGACCAGGCCTGGTTGGCGTCCACCATCAAGGGCGTGTGGTCGCCCAGCGCGGCGCGCAAGGCATCGAGGTTGGCCAGGTCGCGCTGTGCGCCGAAGCCGACCTTGAGCTTGAATGCGCAATAGCCCTCGTCGCGTCGTCGCAGCGCCAGCTGCTCGGGCTGGTCGGGGTTCAAGCCGCTCGCGTAGACCGGGATGCGGCCGTGCGCGCCGCCCAGGTGCCACCACAGCGGCTGGCCCGCGCGGCGCGCGCTCAGGTCCCACAGTGCCAGGTCGATGCCGGCGATGGTCTGCGCGATCGGGCCGTGCTCGCCGGACTGGATGGCCAGCACGGCCGTGCGCGCCGTCAACGCGGCAAATGCCGCGGCCGGGCCGTCGAAAGCCTGCTGCAGCAGCAGCGGTGCCATCACCGTGTCGAGCAGGCGCGCGCGGTGCTCGGCGCCGCAGCTCGGGAAGTTGCACCAGATCTCGCCCCAGCCCACGGCGCCGTCCTGGTCTTCCACGCGCACGAACACGGCGGGCCGGTCGTGCATGACGCCGAACGAGGTGCGCACGGGCGTCTTGACCGGGTAGCGGAACACCAGCGCCTCGATGCGCGCGAGCGTGAAGGGGCTTGCGGGCAAATCTCGGAAGCTCATGGCATCAAGTTCATTTCGACATGGATGGCGTCGCCCCGGTAGGTGACTTCGCCCAGGTAGATCACGCGGTCGTTCGCGTCGCGGAAGATGCGGCGCACCTCGGCCGTCGGCGCGTTGACCGGCACGCCCAAGAGACGCGCCACCTCCATGTCGGCCGTGCCGATGGTCAGCACTTGATGCGCCTTGGCAATCACCACGCTCTTCATGGACGTGAGGATGGGGATCACGGTCTCGTCGCGAAAGCGCTTGGGGCTGCGCCGGAAGATGCGCTCGTCCAGGTGGATGTTGATCACGCAGTAGGGCTGGCCATCGCGTGCGTGCACGCGGCGCATGAACACGTAGCGCTCGGCCGGCTGGCCTTCGCCCGCGTGCAACGCGGGCGGCGCGGTGGACTCGTCGATGTTGACGATCTGCGGCTCGGTGTCGCGGTACATGCGCGAGAGCTCGTCCAGCGTCGTCACCACGCTGAGCCAGCGCTCGTTGCGCGGCTGGCCGGTTACGAAGGTGCCACGGCCCTGTTGCGGCGACACCAGCCCGTCGCGCGCCAGCAGCTCGATGGATTGGCGCATGGTCACGCGCGCCACGCCGAACTCGGCCGCCAGCTCGTCGAGCGAGGGCAGGCGATGCCCCGTGGGCCAGGCGCCGCGTGCGATGCGCTGGCGCAGCAGGTCGGCCAGCTGCAGGTAGCGCGGGATGGGGCTGGCGGAGAACGGAACGACGGCCATGGGGTGCAGAAGCTTATGCGGAAAATGGCTATGGTCGCCTAAAAGTCTGGTCTATAGTATGACTCGACCACTGCAGCAGCACAAACAGTTTCAGGAGACCTTCGTTGTGATGCCACCGAGTTCGGCGCCCAGGCGCGCCGCCCTGATTCTCGCGCCCTGGCTGCTGTTGCTGGTGCTCTGGTACGGCGTGCGGCTGAGCGGCCTGGTCAGCCCGGCGCTGGTGCCGTCGCCGCACGAGGTGGCGCGCAAGTTCGTCGAGCTGATGGGCGACCGCCTGCCGCTGGACATCTGGATGTCGACCCAGCGCGTGTTCATCGGCGTGCTGCTGGGCACGCTGCTGGCCGTGCCCGTGGGTTTCTGCCTGGGCTGGTACCAGGGCCTGCGCAGCTTCATCGACCCGGTGATCAACTTCTTTCGTGCGCTGCCGCCGATTGCGCTGATCCCGCTGGTGATCGTGTACTTCGGCATCGGCGAGGCGGCCAAGACGGCCATCCTGTTCTACGCCTCGTTCTTCGCGGGCGTGATCGTGATGTACGAGGGCATCGCGCAGATCAGCCCGATCTACGTGCGCGTGGCGCGCACGCTGGGCGCCAACGATTTCGAAATCTTCGCCAAGGTCATCGTGCCGCTCACGGTGCCGCACATCCTCACGGCCGTGCGCGTGGCGCTGGGCGTGGCCTGGGCCACGCTGGTCGCGTCCGAGCTCATCGCGGCGCAGCAGGGGCTGGGTTCGCTGATCCAGAACGCCTCGTCGTTCTTCCAGCTCGACATCATCTACGTGGGCATCATCTGCATCGGCTTCATCGCGCTCACGATGGATCTCGCGCTGCGCGCCGCCACGCGCCGGCTCGTGGCCTGGCAGGACCGCATCGCATGACGGCCGCGCAAGAGACGCCGTTGCGCGTGTCGTTCCAGGACGTGGTGGTGGAGTTCCCCACCGCGCAGGGCCCCATGCGCGTGCTCGACGGTGTGTCGCTGGACATCCGCCAGGGCGAGTTCGTGTCCGTGATCGGCCCCTCGGGCTGCGGCAAGACCACGCTCATGAACATCCTGGGCGGCTTCCTGCAGCCCACCAGCGGCCAGGTGCTGCTGGACGGCCAGCCCGTGCGCGGCCCCGGCCCGGACCGCGGCGTGATCTTCCAGGAATACGGCGTGTTCCCCTGGCTCACCGTGCGGCAGAACATCGCCTTCGGCCTACGCCTGGCGGGCAACCAGGTGCCCAAGGCCGAGCATGCCGCCATCGTCGAGCGTTACATGGGGCTCATGGGCCTTAAGGACTTCGCCGAGCACCATCCCAAGCACCTTTCGGGCGGCATGCGCCAGCGCCTGGCCCTGGCGCGCGCCTATGCGGTCAAGCCCGAGTTCCTGCTCATGGACGAGCCTTTCGGCGCGCTGGACGCGCAGACGCGCAGCGCCATGCAGGACCTGCTGCTGCAAGTGCTGCAGACCGAGGGCAAGACGGTGCTGCTGATCACGCACTCGGTGGAGGAGGCGATCTACCTCTCGTCGCGCATCGTGGTGGTGACGGCGCGGCCGGCGCGCATCCGCACCGTGATTGACGTGCCCTTCGGCTACCCGCGCGCCGAGAACGTGCACGAGGACCCGCGCTTCGGCGCGCTACGGGCGCAGATCCGCGAACTCGTGATGCAGGAGTACGCCGCCCAGGCGCGGCAGAGCGTTCGTCTTTCCGATTGATTTTTCAGGAGCAGCCCATGGCCATCGCCCGCAGAAGTTTCCTCCGCAACACCGTCGCCGCCTCCGCCGTGGCCGCCATGGGCTGGCCCGCGCTGGCGCAGTCGCGCACCAAGGTCAAGGTCGGCTACCTGCACACGCCGGCCGTGGACGGCCAGCTGTGGCTGGGCATCCAGGGCGGCCATTTCGCCAAACAGGGGCTTGAGCTGGAGCCCGTTCTGTTCACCACCGGGCTGGAGCTGTTCCAGGCCATGATCGGCGGCAGCCTGGACGTGCTGGCCACCGGCGCGGTGCTGTCGAACTTTCCCGCGCGCGGCCAGGGCAAGGTGTTTTTGATCAACAACATCGAGTACGCCACGGCCCAGCTCTGGGTGCGCGAGGACTCGGGCATCAAGAGCATTGCCGACCTCAAGGGCAAGCAGATCTCCACCACCACGGGCACCACGGCCCATGTGTTCCTGGACCGCGCGCTGCGCTCGGCCAACCTCGATCCGACCAAGGACGTGCGGCTCGTGAACCAGCGCATGTCCGAGGCCGTGACCTCGCTGATCTCGGGCGCGGTGCCGGCCGTGGCGCTGTGGGCGCCGTTCGATTCCGTGGTGCGGCAAAAGCTGCCCGGCGCGCGCAAGATCGTCGATGCCTCGGCCTTCTTCCCGCAGGCCGCCATCGTGGGCGGCTGGGCCGCGCGCAACGACTACTACGACAAGAACAAGGCCGTGCTCGGCAAGCTGATCGCGGGCTGGCTGCCGGCCAACGAGCAGATCGTGGCCAACCCCGATGCAGCGGCCGAAGAGCTGCACAAGACGCGCTACAAGGAAGTGCCGCTGGCCGAATTCAAGGAGCAGTTCAAGGCCTCCAAGTACCACTCCAGCGCGGAGTGGCGCGCCAAGTACGTGGACGGCACGGTCACGGGGTGGCTGCAGCAGGTGACGGACTTCTTCGTGCAAAGCGCCAACATTCCGAATGCGGTGAAGGCGCAGCAGTACTTCGATCCCGCGCTGTTCACGCATCTCGTGAAGGCATGAGCGAGAAGAGCGCCGGCTACGACTTCATCATCGTCGGCGCGGGTTCGGCGGGTTGCGTGCTGGCCAACCGGCTCAGCGCCGATGCGCGTCATCGGGTTCTGCTGTTGGAAGCCGGCGGCGCGAGCCGGCACTTCTGGTTGCGCTTGCCCGTGGGCTATTTCCGCTCCATCTACGACAAGCGCTTCTCCTGGCAGTTCGAGGTGGAGCCGCAACCCGAAACGGCCAACCGCAGCATCGTCTGGCCGCGCGGCCGCGTGCTGGGTGGCTCCAGCGCGATCAACGGGCTGATCTACATCCGCGGCCAGCGCGCCGATTTCGATGGCTGGGTGCAGGCCGGCGCGCCCGGCTGGGGCTACGACGCGCTGCTGCCGTTCTTCAAGAAGTCCGAGCGCTATGCGGGCGGCGAGACCGCGTACCACGGCGCCTCGGGCGAGCTCGGCGTCTCCGACCTGCGCAATGACCACCCGTACTGCGCGGCCTGGCTCGCGGCCGGGGCGCAGGCCGGCCACCCGCGCAGCAATGACTTCAATGGCGCGCAGGACGAAGGCCTGGGCGCCTACCAGCTCACACTGCGCGGGCACTGGCGCTGCGATGCGGCGACGGCATTCCTGGCGCCCGTGCGTGCGCGGCCCAACCTGACGGTGCTGACCGGCGTGCAGGTCACGCGCGTGCTGCTGGCGCAGGGCCGGGCCGCGGGCGTGGAATGGCTGCAGGACGGCCGGTTGCACAGCGCGCGAGCCGATGCCGAGGTGATCCTCGCGGCGGGCGCGCTGCAAAGCCCGCAGCTGCTGCAGCTCTCGGGCATCGGCCCGGCCGACGAACTGCGTGCACACGGGATCGACGTGCAGGTGGACGCGCCCGAGGTCGGCGCGAACCTGCAGGACCACTACCAGGCCCGCGTGATCGTGAAGCTGCGCGAGAAGATGTCGCTGAACGACCAGGTGCGCAGCCCCTGGGGCCTCGCACGCATGGGCACGCAATGGCTGCTCCAGCAGCGCGGGCCGCTCACGGTGGGCGCCGGCCAGGTGGGCGGCATGGTGCGCACGCCCGTGGCCAAGGACGCGCGCGCCGATGTGCTGTTCAACGTGATGCCGCTGTCGGTCGACAAGCCGGGCGATGCGCTGCACCGCTTCTCGGGCTTCTCGGCCTCGGCCGCGCAGTGCCGGCCCGAGTCGCGCGGCCAGGTGTCGCTGCGCTCGGCCGACCCGCTGGCGCCGCCGCGCATCGTGTCGAACTACCTGACCGCGCCGCACGACGTGCGCGTGCTGGTGGAGGGCCTGAAGATGCTGCGCGAGATCTACGCCCAGCCGGCGTTCCGCGAGCTGACCACGGGCGAGGAATACCTGCCCGGCAACGCGCTGCGCAGCGATGCGCAGCTGGAGCGTTTCGCGCGCGAGAAGGGCGGCACCGTGTTCCACCCGGTCGGCACCTGCCGCATGGGGAGTGATGCGGGGGCCGTGGTCGACCCGGATCTGCGCGTGCGCGGTGTGGACGGCTTGCGCGTGATCGATGCCTCGGTGATGCCGACCATGACCTCGGCCAACACCAATGCCGCGGCCATCGTGATCGGCGAGAAGGGCGCCAACCTGGTGCTGCGCCGCGCGACGGCCTGAGTGTTCAGCGCATCAGCGTGGACTTGCCGAACAGGCTGCCGACCAGGTCCACCACGAGTTCGGCCGTGCGGTTGCGCACGTCCAGCGCCGGGTTCAGCTCCACCACGTCCAGCGAGCCCAGCCGGCCGGTGTCGGCCAGCATCTCCATGCACAGCTGCATCTCGCGGTAGGTGGGGCCGCCGGGCACGCCCGTGCCCACGCCGGGCGCGTCCGCCGGGTCCAGGCAGTCGGCGTCGAAGCTCACATGCAGGTGGGTGTTCTCATCCATGTCCTGCAGTACCTCGGTCATGGTGTTGCGCATGCCGTGCTCGTCGATGTGGCGCATGTCAAACACTTGGAGGCCGAAGGCGCGCACGGCCTCCTTCTCGGCCGCGTCCACCGAGCGCACGCCGACGAAGTCGATCTGCTCGGCGGTCAGCGCCGCGGGCGTGCCGGCCCAGCCCACCAGCTCGGCCGGGCCGTGGCCCAGCAGGCAGGACACGGGCATGCCGTGCAGGTTGCCGCTGGGGCTGATGGACTCGCTGTTCACGTCGGAATGCGCGTCCAGCCAGACCACGCGCAGGTGCTTGCCCTGGGCTCGGCAGTGCTTGGCCACCGCGCTGATGGAGCCGATGGCCAGGCTGTGGTCGCCGCCGACCATGATGGGCACCTGGCCCGCGGCCAGCGCCGCATCCACGGCATTGAAGACGGCGCGGTTCCAGGCCACGACCTGCTGCAGATGCCGCACGCCGCCCTGGTGCGGCGCCCAGTCGGCCACGGGGCCGGCCAGGTTGCCCAGGTCGCGCAGCACCACGCGCTGGCCGGCCAGGGCTTCGGCGATGCCGGCCACGCGCAGCGCGTCCGGCCCCATGCCGGCGCCGCGCACGCTGGCGCCCGCGTCGCTGGGGGCGCCGATGTAGGCGGCCGTGGTGGTGTCGGGCATCGAGTGGCTTTGGAGAGGGCGGCTCATCGGCGCTGGTATTGCGTGGCGCCGAACAAGGCTTCGCGCGCCTTGTCGTCGGTGATGGGCTTGCGCCGGTCGGCCAGCACGGCCACGCCGCGCTGCACGGCCGGGCGCGCGGCGATGCGGTCGAACCATGTCTTGAGCTGCGGGAACTCGGCCCAGTCGATGCCCTGGTTCTGCCAGCTGCGCAGCCACGGGAAGATGGCGATGTCGGCGATGCTGTAGCTGCGCCCGGCGATGTACGCGTGGTCGGCCAGCTGCCGGTCCATCACGCCATACAGGCGCCGCGTTTCGTTGGTGTAGCGGTTGATGGCGTACTCGACCTTCTCGGGCGCGTACACGCGGAAGTGGTGCGTCTGGCCCAGCATGGGGCCGACGCCGCCCATCTGGAACATCAGCCACTGCAGCACCGCATAGCGCTGGCGGTCGGTCTTGGGCAGCAGCTTGCCGGTCTTGCCGGCCAGGTACAGCAAGATGGCGCCGGACTCGAACAGCGACACGGGCTTGCCGTCGGGGCCGTCCGTGTCGACGATGGCCGGGATCTTGTTGTTCGGGCTGATCTGAAGGAACTCGGGCGCGAACTGCTCGCCAGCGCCGATGTCGACGGGCACGACCTCATAGGGCAGGCCGCACTCCTCCAGCATGATGTGGACCTTGTGCCCATTGGGTGTGGGCCAGGAATAGACTGTGATCATGGGCGGTGCACGGGTGGCGGCTGCTGTGAAGTGGGCAACTTTAGGGGAAATCCAGAGCCGATGTTCGAACGTCTGAGAAAGGTCCTGACCGCGCGCGGAGAAGCGCCGCCGCTGGCTGTCGGGCCTGCCACGCCGCTGCAGCGCTGGGCCCGGGCGTCGGGTTTCGAGGTGGTGCACCAGGGTCGCACGCCGCATTTCTCGCTGACGGGCCAATTGGCCGGCAAGCCCTTCCGCATGGACCGCACGTTGCCCTCGCGCGCCTACATCGTGGGCAGCGAGCTGCGCGCGCGCGTGGAGCTGGACATCGCGCCCGAGGTCTCGGTGATGGTGATCAGCCGCAGCCTGCGCGACGCGCTGGAGCACGAGGCCTATGCCGACTACACGGGGCGCGTGCGCACCACGCTGGACGCCAACATGCCCGAGGAAGTGCGCTGGCTCGCCATGTTCGACGAGGTGGGCTGGGAGCGCGGCGCGGTGGCGGCGTTCTGGCCGCGCTATGCGATCGTGGCCGATGCGCGGGCGCATGCGCAGGCCTGGGTCAAGCCCGAACTGATGCAGGCCTTGCTTGGCTGGCCGGTGGCGGCAGACGACGTGCCGCCGTTGCTGCTACAGCTGCAGCGCGGCAAGCTGTACCTGCGCATGGCCTTCGTGCCGGACGATCTGCCGACCCTGCAGCACGTGCTGCAGGTGCTGGCCGTGGCCAGCGCCACGGCACTGGCAGGCTGCGCGCGGCCCACGGGCCCGGCGCCGCTCAGAAGCGCGTGACCGGCATGTCGTGCTGCTGCGGCCGGTCCGAGTACCGGCCGAGCTCGATCTTGGCGATGGCGTTGCGGTGCACCTCGTCCGGGCCGTCGGCAAAGCGCAGCGTGCGCGCGTGCGCATAGGCCATCGCCAGCGGGAAGTCGTCGCTCATGCCGCCGCCGCCATGCACCTGCATGGCCCAGTCGATGACCTGGCAGGCCATGCTGGGGGCCACCACCTTGATCATCGCGATCTCGTTCTTGGCGATCTTGTTGCCGGCCTTGTCCATGAGCCAGGCGGTCTTGAGCGTGAGCAGCCGCGCCATGTCGATCTTGCAGCGCGCCTCGGCGATGCGCTCCTGCGTGACGGTCTGCGCGGCCACGGTCTTGCCGAAAGCCACGCGCGAGGATGCGCGCCTGCACATGAGTTCCAGCGCGCGCTCGGCCAGGCCGATCAGGCGCATGCAGTGGTGGATGCGGCCCGGGCCGAGCCGGCCCTGGGCGATCTCGAAGCCGCGGCCCTGGCCCAGCAGCATGTTGTCGGCCGGCACGCGCACGTTCTCGAACACCATCTCCATGTGGCCGTGCGGCGCGTCGTCATAGCCCATCACGTTGAGCGGGCGCAGCACCTTCACGCCGGGCGTGTCGGCGGGCACGAGGATCATGCTCTGCTGCGAATGGCGCGGCGCGTCCGGGTCGCTCTTGCCCATGGTGATGTAGATGGCGCAGCGCGGGTCGCCCGCGCCGGAGATCCACCACTTGCGGCCGTTGATCACGTACTCGTCGCCATCGCGCTCGATGCGGGTCGCGACGTTGGTGGCGTCGCTGGACGCCACATCTGGCTCGGTCATGGCGAAGGCCGAGCGGATCTGGCCTTCGAGCAGGGGCTTCAACCAGCGCGCGCGGTTTTCGTCGCTGCCGTAGCGCGCGATGGTCTCCATGTTGCCGGTGTCGGGCGCCGAGCAGTTGAAGACCTCGGACGCCCATGGCACGCGGCCCATGATCTCGGCCAGCGGCGCGTATTCTTGGTTGGTGAGGCCCGCGCCCCTGTAGCCCGAGAGCTCGGCGCTGTCGACCGGCAGGAACAGGTTCCACAGGTCCTGTCGGCGCGCCTTGGCCTTCAGGTCCTCGATGACCTGCAGCGGCGTCCAGCGCTTGCCGGCGGCGGTGTTGGCGGCCAGCTCGGCGGCGTAGGTGGCTTCGGCCGGGTAGATGTGGTCGTCCATGAAGCGCTGCACGCGCGCCTGCAGTTCCTGGGTCTTGGCCGAGTAGTCGAAATCCATGGTTTGTCTCCGGTGGTGTTGCGGTTCAGGCCCGCTGCGCGTAGGCCCAGGCCATCTCGGCCAGCGGCCTGGCGCCGGCGCCCGAGCGCTTGGCCTGCTCGCTGGAGGCCGTGCCCGATTCGGCCCGCTTGGCGATTCCCTGCAGGATGGCGGCCAGGCGGAACATGTTGTAGGCCAGGTAGAAGTTCCAGTCGCGGGCCAGCGCCTCGGGCGTCGTGAAGCCGGTGCGCTCGCAGTAGCGCGCGATGTAGTCGGCCTCGGCGGGGATGCCGAGCGCCGGCAGGTCCAGCCCCGCGATGCCGCGGAACTGGCCGGGCGAGATGTGCCAGGACATGCAGTGGTAGCTGAAGTCGGCCAGCGGATGCCCCAGCGTGGACAGCTCCCAGTCCAGCACGGCGATGGCGCGCGGTTCGGTGGCGTGGAACATGATGTTGTCCAGCCGGTAGTCGCCGTGCACGATGCGCGTGAGCGATGCGTCGCGCGCACTGTCGGGAATGTTTTGCGGCAGCCAGGCGATGAGCGCGTCCATGGCCGGGATCGGCTGCGTGACGGAGGCGGCGTACTGCTTGCTCCAGCGGCCGATCTGGCGCTCGAAGTAGTTGCCGGGCTTGCCGTAGTTCGCCAGGCCGCGCTCGGCGTAGGGCACGCTGTGCAGCGCGGCGATCACGCGGTTCATCTCGTCGTAGATCGCAGCGCGCTCGGCGGGCGCCATGCCGGGCAGGGACTGGTCCCAGATCACGCGGCCCTGCTTGAACTCCATGACGTAGAAGGCGCGGCCGATGACGGACTCGTCGTCGCACAGGCAGTGCATCGCCGGCACGGGCACGTCGGTGCCGGCCAGCCCGCCCATGACGGCGAACTCGCGCTCGATCGCATGGGCGGACGGCAGCAGCTTGGCGACCGGGCCGGGCTTGGACCGCATCACGTAGCTCTGGCCCGGCGTCACGAGCTTGTAGGTGGGGTTGGACTGCCCGCCCTTGAACATCTCCACCGTCAACGGGCCGGCGAAGCCGGGCAGGTGGCGGCCCAGCCAATCTGCGAGCCTGGCCGTGTCGAACGCGTGCTGGCCGCTGACTTCCTTGGTGCCGACGAAATGCTCGTACTCGCTCATGTGCTTGTCTCCTTGGGATGTCTTCGGGGTGCTGTGGGATCAGGCGCGGCCTGCGCTGTCGAGCATGGCGCAGCCGCGCCGGGTGGTCAGGTCATCGGTCCGCCTCGACGATGCGCATGAGTGCATCACGGTCGCGTACGGTGAGCCCGGCGGGCGTGATGCGGATGGCCTGGTCGCGCTCCATGGCCTTGAGTTCCTGGTTCACGCGCTGGCGCGAGGCGCCGAGCAGCTGGGCCAGTTCCTCCTGCGCCAGCTGCAGGCTGATGCGCACTTCGTCGGGGTCGTCCAGGCTGGGCACGCCATAGCTGCGCACCAGGTGCAGCAGCTGCTTGGCCAGCCGCGCGCGCAGGGGCAGGGTGTTCAGGTCTTCCACCAGGCCGAACAGCAGCCGGATGCGGCGCGCCTGCAGCCAGAGCAAGGCTTCGTACAGCTCGGCATGCGTGGCCAGGATCTTGCGGAAATCGGCACGTGCCACGCACAGGATGGTGGTCTCGCCATGCGCGTAGGTGTCGTGCGTGCGCCGGTCGCCGTCGAAGATGGCCACGTCGCCGAACCAGATGCCCGGCTCCACATAGGTCAGCGTGATCTGCTTGCCCGACAGCGAGGTGGAGCTGACGCGGGCCGCGCCCTTGGCGCAGGCGATCCATTCTTCCGGCGGGTCGCCGCGCGCGGCGATCAGTTCGCCGTCCTTGTACCGCTTGACGTAGGCGCATCGAAGAATGTCGTGCCGCAGGGAGGGCGAGAGGGTTGAGAACCAGCGCCCGGCGTTGATGGCCTCGCGCTCCGCAATGGTAAGAATGGGTTCGTCCATGGGCTGTCGTTTGGGTGACTGCGCGCAAGGGTGCGCGACGGGCGCATTGTCGTGCGCGGCGGGGAGCGGATCCGCGCCTAGCTGTAGCGCGGCGTGGTCTTGTCCAGGAACGCGGCCATGCCGATGCCGGCGTTGGCCTGGTGCAGGTTGGCGACGAAATGGTCGCGCTCGTGGTTGAGTTGGGCCGGCAGCGTCGCGGCGCCGGCCTCGCCCAACAGCTCCTTGATGCTGGCCAGCGCGTTGGGCGCGCGCGCGTTCAGGCGGTCGGCCAGTGCCAACGCTTCGGCCAATGCCGCGCCCGGTGCGGCGATGCGGTTCACCAGGCCCAGCACATGCAGGCGCTCGGCGGCGATGCGCTCGCCCAGCATCAGCAGCTCCGCGGCCAGCTGGCGTGGCAGCGCGTGCGCCAGGCTCCAGCTGGCCCCGCCGTCGGGCGACAGGCCGACCGTGCTGTGCGCCATGACGAACACGGCGTTGCTGGCCGCGACCACAAGGTCGCAGGCCAGGACCAGCGAGAAGGCCGAGCCCGCCGCTGCACCCTCGACGGCGGCGATCACGGGCTTGGGAAAGGTGTGGATGGACTCGATCCAGCTGTGCAGGCCCTCGGTGTCTTGCACCTGGTGCGCGGCCGGCTCGCGCCGGCTGGCCTGCAGGCGCTGCAGGTCGGCGCCCACGCTGAACAGCGCGCCCGCGCCCGTGATGACCACGCTGCGCACCTCCGGGCTGGATTCGGCGACGTTCAGCGCCTCGATGCCGGCGGCGTAGATGTCCGGCCCCAGCGCATTGCGCTGCTCGGGGTTGGACAGCGTGAGCACCAGGGTCTGGCCATGGCTGGTGCTGAGGAGGGCGGCGGACATGGCGGGGTCAGCTTCTCAAAGCTCTTCGTGCGACAGCGACAGTCCGATGGCGCCGCGCCGGCGCAGCCAGGGGCTGGGGCGGTAGCGCGGGTCGCCGTAGACGGTCTGCATGTTGAACAGCACCTCCAGCACATTGGCCGGGCCGTAGCGGTCGCCCATGGCCAGCGGGCCGAGCGGGTAGCCCAGGCCCAGCGTCACGGCCAGCTCCAGGTCGCGTGGCGTGCAGATGCGCTGCTGGCAGATGTCGGAGGCGATGTTGACGATGGCCGCCACCACGCGCTGCGTGACGAAGCCGCCGCTGTCGCGCACCACGCTGACCGCCTTGCCGTCGCGCGCGAAGAGGGCGTGCGCCGCCTCGCGCATGTCGATGCGGGTGGCCGGGTTGGTGGCCAGCACCCGGCGCCTGGTGCTGGCGTCGTCGACCAGCATGTCGATGCCGATGGTGCGGGCCGGGTCCAGCCGCTCGACGACGGCCACTGTCGTCACGTCGAAGCCCAGGGGCGAGACCACGGTCAGCGCCTGGGGGGAGGGCGAGACGCCGGTCTCGATTCGCGCGCCCAGGTCCTTGAGCAACTGCAACAGCTCGGCCCGCCGCGCCGCACGCGGCGACACCCACACCGGCGGGATGTCGGCAACCTGCGGCGCCACGGGCTCGCCCGGCACCTGGGCCACGCCGTCGTGGTAACGGTAGAACCCTTCGCCGACCTTCTTGCCGACCACACCGCCGGCCAGCCGCTGGGCCGTGATCACGCTGGGCCGGTAGCGCGGCTCGTCGTAGTACTGGCGGTAGACCGATTCCATGACCGGGTGCGACACGTCCAGTGCCGTCAGGTCCATGAGCTCGAACGGGCCGAGCTTGAAGCCGACTTGGTCCTTCAGGATGCGGTCGACGGTGGCGAAGTCGGCCACGCCCTCGCCGACGATGCGCAGCGCCTCAGTGCCGTAGGCGCGGCCGGCATGGTTGACGATGAAGCCGGGCGTGTCCTGCGCGAGCACCGGCGTGTGTCCCATGTCGCGCGCGTAGCGTTGCAGCCCGTCGCAGACCGCCGGGTCGGTCTTCAAACCGCCGATGACTTCGACCACCTTCATGAGCGGCACAGGGTTGAAGAAGTGGTAGCCGGCGAAGCGCTGCGGGCGCTGCAGCCGCGCTGCGATCGCGGTGATGGAGAGCGAGGACGTGTTGCTGGCCAAAACCGTGTCTGGCCGCACGATTGTTTCAAGTTCTGCAAAAAGCGCTTGCTTCACATCCAGCTTCTCAACGACCGCCTCGATCACCAGATCGCAGTCCGCCAGTGCGGACAAGGCCCCGGCTTCGGCGAGCAACGCGCGCCGGCTGGCAAGCTCTGCCGCGTCGAGACGCCCTTTCTCGTGCAGTTTGTCCCACTGCAACAACACTGCGGCGCGTGCCGTGGCAGCCGCCCCCGCTTGCACGTCGAAGAGTTTGACGGTGCTACCCGCTTGTGCTGCAATTTGCGCGATTCCGCGGCCCATGGCGCCGGCGCCCACGACGCCGACGACCGCATATGTCTTGTTCATGAATCGATTATCGCCCGTCATTTCTAATGGTATGGTGTGCTAATAGTTTGTAAAAAAGTACAGTGAAACTACGAAACAAGCTGGTTGGCGTCACGTTGCTCGGTGCGGCCTTCGGTAGTTCAGCGCTGAGCCTGGGTCGGGCGCGCGGCGCTGTGGTTTTGGGCCAGCCTCTGAGTCTGGCGGTCGAAGTCCGTGTCGACAGCCCCGACGATGCCGTCGCGCAGTGTTTCCGCGCCGACGTGTTCCATGGCGATGCCGCCGTCGAGGCCAGCCGGGTCCGCATCATCGTTCAGGCACCGGGCGCCGGGTCGCAGGACGCAGTGATCCGCATCCGCTCCAGCGCCGTGGTCGACGAGCCCGTGATCGGCGTCGTCCTGCATGCCCTGTGCGGCCAGCGCGGTGAGCGCCGCTACGATTTCCTGCCCGAATACCCGGCCGAACTGGTCGCCGCCCAGGTGCCGGTGGCCCGGCCCACCGAGGCGCCCGCGTCTGTGCCGTTCGCCGCGCCCGATTCCGCTGCGACGGCGCCGGTCGCACCGACACCGTTGCCCGTGCCGGCCCCCGCACCGGCGCCGCGGCCTGCCGCGGCCGCGCCACCGGCGGTTGTGCGCGCTCCCGCTGCGGCCCCGAGGCCGGCGCAGGCACGGCCACCTGCCCAGCGGCCTGCACCGCGCGCCGTGGCCGCAGCGCCCCGGCCTGCAGCACCCAAGGCCGAGGCACCTGCCAAGGCGGCGGAGCCGGCCGTGGCCGCTGCACCGACCGAGGGCCGACCGCGCCTCACGCTGGACGCGCCGCTGCGCAGCATCACCGCCCTGGCCGGACCGCCGGCCGAAAACCCGCCGGAACGTGCGCAAGCCGTCAACGCCTGGCGCGCGCTCAACGCGCAGCCCGGCGACATGCAGGTCATCGACCGCATGCTGGCCATGGAAGCGCAGGCCAAGGCCGCGCAGGATGCGCGCGACAAGTCCGAACGCGACCTGCGCGCCCGCCTGGAACGCGCGGAACGCCGGCTGGACGAGGCCGACAACAACCGCGTCGACATCGCATTGGTCTACGGCCTGCTGGCGTTGCTGCTGCTGACCATCGCCGCGGCCGCGTACTTCTGGCACCGCGCACGCAGGAACGCACTGGCGGCTGCGAACTGGGTGCAGGAGCCTGCGTCTGTCGTCGTCCGGCCCTCGCGCAGCGCCGACTTCTCCCCGTCTTCGATTCCCCCCGAGCCCGTCGAGGTGCAACAGGAGCGGCCTCCGACGCCCGCCGGTGCAGGCCTGGACAAATGGGCCACGGCCGCTGGCCTGGGTGCGCCCGTCACCGCTGCCCAGGCGGCGCGGCCGGTGCCTGTGGAGGCTGGCGCTTCAGAGGGCGCGGTGCCTGCGCCGGCGCCCCCGTCGCGCAGCATCAACCCCGAAGAATTCTTCGACGTGCAGCAGCATGCCGATTTCTTCGTGTCGCTGGGCCAGTACGACCAGGCGATCGAGGTGCTCAAGAAGCACATCGAAGAGCAGGCCGAGATGAGCCCGCTGGCCTTCCTCGAGCTGTTCAAGATCTACCACACGCTGGGCCGGCAGGGCGAATACAACGCGCTGCGCGAAGAGTTCCAACGCACGTTCAACGGCCGCGTTCCGAACTTCGCCGCCTTCGCGGACGAGGGCCTGGGCCTGGAGGATTACCCGGTGCCGCTGATGAGCATCGAGACCGCCTGGGGCGAAACCCGCGTGCTGGACACCATCGAGGCGAACATCTTCCGCCACCCGGAAGACACGGGGCGCCCGCTGGACCTGGCCGCCTTCCGCGACCTGCTGCTGCTCTATGCAATCGCCAAGACCGTGCTGCGCACCGGCGAGGACGGCGTGGCGCCGGACTCCACCGGCAACCCCACCTGGCGTACCGGCCTGGCGCAAGACTCGGCCTTCCAGCCCCGGCGGCTGACGCGACCGGACTTCACGGCCTCCCTGACGCCGGCCGGCGCCGGGCTGGCTGCCGCTTCGGTGGCGCCGGCGGCGCTGGAGCTGGATTCCGGGCCCGCGCCACTGTCCTCGCCGAACTACGACCACGGCCTGGTGCTGGACCTCGACCTGTCGACGACCAACCTGGCACCCATGGACGCCACGCCCGCGCCGCGCGAGGTGCCCCTGCCAGAACTGGACATCGATCTGGGCCTGGACATCGATCTGCAACTGCTTGACATGGAAAGCGGCCCCGCCACGCTGCCGCCACCCGATGCGCAAACGCCGGCACTGGCACCCATGCCGGCGCCTCCTGATGCGGGAAGCAACAAGCCGGTGGTGGACAGCGGCCTGGTCGACTTCGACCTGTTCGACCCCGGCACCGAGGCGCGCATCGCGCCCAAGTCGACGCGCTGACCGGGGCCCTCAGCGCCTGACCTGCAGCGCGCCGGGGTTGACGATGTTGGTCGGCGTGCCCTTGATGAAGTTCAGCACGTTGTCGAACGCGGCGTTGAAGTACATCTCGTAGCTCTGCAGTTCCACATAGCCGATGTGGGGCGTGCAGATGCAGTTCTCCAGGCGCAGCAGCGCATGGCCTTGCAGGATGGGCTCGCTCTCGAACACGTCGACCGCAGCCATGCCCGGGCGGCCGCGGTTCAGGCCGGCCAGCAACGCATCGGGCTCGATCAGCTCGGCACGCGAGGTGTTCACCAGCAGCGCCGTGGGCTTCATGCGCGACAGGTCTTCCAGCGTCACGATGCCGCGTGTCTCCTCGTTCAGGCGCAGGTGCAGGGACAACACATCGCTGTTGGCGAACAGCTCTTCCTGGCTGGCGGCAACCTGGTGGCCGTCGGCCCGCGCGCGTTCGCAGGAGCCGGCCCGGCCCCAGACCAGCACGCGCATGCCGAAGGCGCGCGCGTAGGTGCTCACGATCTGGCCGATGCGGCCGTAGCCGAAGATGCCCATGGTGCGCTCGCGCAGCACCGTGCCCAGGCCGAAGTTCGGCGGCATCGAGGCGGTCTTCATGCCGGACTGCTGCCAGGCGCCATGCTTGAGGTTGCCGATGTACTGCGGCAGCCGCTTCGTGGCGGCCATGATCAAGGCCCAGGTCAACTCGGCAGGCGCCACTGGTGAGCCCACGCCCTCGGCCACGGCGACGCCGCGCTCCGTGCAGGCGGCTACATCCACATGCGAGCCGACCCGGCCAGTCTGGGCGATCAGCTTGAGCTTGGGCAGCTTCTCGATCACCTGCCGGTTCAGATGCGTGCGTTCACGGATCAGCACGATCACGTCGGCATCGCGCAGCCGCACGGACAGTTGGCCCAGGCCCTTCACGGTATTGGTGTAGACCTTGGCGGCATAGGGTTCGAGCTTGACGGCGCAGTCGAGCTTGCGGACGGCGTCCTGGTAGTCATCGAGAATCACGATGTTCATACGTGCCCCGCCGTTTGCATGTGAGGGGTCTGTGTGGAGCTTTCTCCGCAAGCTGGTCGATTCATTTGGGATGTGCTGTCCGATTGTGCGGCCTGACGCCTTAACTGGATGTGCCCCTGGGCCTGGTGTCGCCTGCGCAATTCGGGGTGCGCGCGCCGCCAGGCTGGGGCCCGGTGGGCGCATTGTCGTACAGGCTTGCGCCGGCCCAGATCCGGCGAGCAACGCCGGCACGCATCACTGGCGCGTCATGGGAGGCGTTGCAAGCCGGTGGATCGGCCCCGCCCGTGCTGCAGACGGTGTTCGCGAAATGCAAGGCTGAAGGCCGGTGCACCCCAAAGCTACACGCCCGCCGAAACCTCGCTCACAGCACTTCGTTGAACAGGTAGGCAACGTTGTCCTTGAGCTTGTGCCATGTGCCGCGGTGCTGCCATGCGTGCAAGTCGATCTCCTGAGCCCGCGCCACGTACTTCTCGAACACGGCGTCCAGCTGTCCGGCGGTCTGTTCGTCCGTGATGGCCAGCGTGATCTCGTCATTGGTCTCGAATGAGCGGTCGTCGAAATTGCTTGAGCCGATCGCGCTCCAGCAGCCATCGATCGTCATGACCTTCTGGTGCAGCAGCGTGTGCGGGTATTCGAACAGCCGCACGCCGCATTTCAGCAGCTTCTCGAAGTTGCGATGGCCGGCGTGCTGCACCATGGGGTTGTCCGACCCTGCCGTGGAAGGCATGAGCACCCGCACGTCCACGCCGCGCCGCACGGCCGCGCCGAAGGCGTCGATGGCTTCGGGCTCGGGGATGAAATACGGGTTCTGGATCCAGATGCGGCGCCGCGCCAGGCAGATGACGGCGTGGTGCAGGATCTTCACGGCTGGCGCCGAGCGGTGCGGCTTCGCAAACGCCGCATGGATCACGATGTCGCCGGCCGGCTCCAGGCGCGGAAACACGTCGTCGCCCAGGAACAGCTCGCCGGTGTGGCCGCCCCAGTTCTCGCTGAACGCGCTCTGGATGCTGTTGACGATGGGGCCGTGCAGCCGCACGCTCAGGTCGGCGAAGTGCTCTTTGTCCTGGGCATCGCCGAGCCAGGTGTCCACGATGCAATGGCCGCCGACGAAGGCCTCGCGGCCGTCGACGATGAGCATCTTGCGGTGGGTGCGGTCGTTCAGCACGCCGATGTTCACGAAGGCGCGTTTGTGGAAGAACTCCACCCTGCAACCGGCCGTGCGCATCTGGGCGATCACTTCCTTGCCGGCGTCCTTCGATCCATCGGCGTCCAGCATCACACGCACCTTGCGGCCGGCCCGGGCCTGGGCCGACATGGCATCGGCGACGCGTTGGCCCAGCACGCCCTGCTTCCACAAGAATGTCTCGAAATGCACCGTGTGTCGGGCGCTCGCGATGCTTTCCAGCAGCGCGTCGAAAAACGCGCCGTTCTCCAGCACCTGCACGCGGTTGCCGCCCAGCGCCGTGCCCAAGGTCAGGCCTGCAACGGAAGGCGCAAGGCGGTCAATCGGGCTTTGGCATTCCACGCGCAGGGTGGGTGCGCGATGCCGCCGGATCGACCAGATCACGGCAGCGAGCAAGACGCAGACGCCGACTGACAGGTACAACCATGGTGAACTGGTGGGCAAGGGGTGATCCTCCGGTGGCGACACAGCGTTGCGCCAGACATCGAGGCAGACGCGCAAGCTCGACCACCTTGGCCCTCGTCGCGGCAGCTAGACCGATCTTAGAGGCTCCTCGAAAGGACGCAGCCGCAAGGCTGCCCGCGCCGTTCCCCTTACAGCCGTGCCTAGGGTTGGTTCGCCGCCTCGGCCGCGGCGAGCCGGTCGAGCTCGGCGCAGACATCGGCCATGCGACCGGAAATCACCATGCGGCCTGCGGCTGCGCGCGGCTGCTGTGGTTCCAGCACGCGCAACACGCGCAGGGGCCTGGGGTGGGCCGGGCGATCGGCCGTCTGCACCGGGAAGGGCGCGCCGGTGCGTTGCCGCCGTTGCGCCAGCCTGGCCAGCAGGCTGCCCGCGACCCTGGCCATGCCTGGCCAGACCGTACCGGCCTGACTGTCCACCGCCGTGCGCGCCACCGGCTTGCCTGCCCGATTGGCCCACCTGCCGGCCTTGAACGGCTTGCATTCCTCAACCCAGACCGGAACGACCTGCACCAGGCGAGCTGCTGCCAACATTGCGATTCCCATGTGAACTCCTAACACCGCGAAGGGGTGAACACAGGCAGGATTGGTTGACGATTCCGCTGCGCCAGGGTCGCCGTGCTGTCGCACGGCCAAACGCCCGCCACCTGGTGCCGCGAAGATCCGGGTGCTACATGAGCATGGTGTTGCGGATCAGGCCGACGGCCAGACCTTCGATCTCGAACGGCTCGCCCGGCTCCACGTAGATCGTGGGGTAGTCCGGGTTCTCGGGATGCAGCTCGACCGTGTCCTTGTTGCGGCGGTAGCGCTTGACGGTGACGTCGTCGCCGATGCGGGCCACCACGATCTGGCCGTTCTTGGCGTCCTTGGTGGCGCGCACGGCCAGCAGGTCGCCGTCCATGATGCCGATGTCGCGCATGGACATGCCGCGCACGCGCAGCAAGTAATCGGGCTTGTGCTGGAACAGGCTGCTCTCGACGTAGTAGGTCTGGTCCACATGCTCCTGCGCCAGGATGGGCGATCCCGCAGCCACACGGCCGATCAAAGGCAGCGCCAGCTGGGCCAGTTCCTGCAACGGCAACAGGAACTGCTTGCCACGGCTTTCGTGGATGGAGCGCAGCATGTCACCACGCAGACGGATGCCGCGGGATGTACCGCTGACCAGCTCGATCGCGCCCTTGCGTGCCAGCGCCTGCAGATGCTCCTCGGCCGCGTTGGCGGACTTGAACCCCAGCTCGCTGGCGATTTCCGCGCGTGTCGGTGGCGCGCCGGTGTTGGCGATGGCAGACTGGATCAGTTCCAGGATCTGCTGCTGGCGCGCGGTCAGCTTGACGGGGGTGGACGGTGCATCGGTCATGGCAGCTCCTTGTGGCCTGGCCCTGGACTTCTGTTGAAACGTCCAGTATCTGTATTTTTAACCAGTTTCTAAGCACATGCAAGCATTCGATAGCAGCAGTGAGCAAGTGGCTCGCAAAATTGTGGTGCTTGGCACCGGCGGAACCATCGCCGGCCTGGCCGCCGCCGCTGGCGACAACCTGGGTTACCAGGCCGCGCAGGTTGGCATCGCCCAATTACTCCAGGGCGTCTCGTCTGGCTCTGTAGATGCGATCCAGACCGAGCAGGTGGCGCAGATCGATAGCAAGGACATGGACGCCAGCGTCTGGCGCGCGCTGGCCATGCGGTGCGCACACTGGCTGGCCGACGACAGCGTGCAGGGCATCGTCATCACGCATGGCACCGATACGCTGGAGGAAACCGCGTACTTCCTGCACGCGACTTTGGCCCCAGCCAAGCCCGTGGTGCTGACCTGCGCGATGCGGCCGGCCAACGCCGCCATGCCGGATGGGCCGCAGAACCTGCGCGATGCCATGGCGGTTGCTAGCACTGCAGGCGCCCGCGGTGTGCTCGCCGTGTGTGCGGGTGTCGTGCACGGCGCGCCCGATGTGCGCAAGGTGCACGCGTACCGGCTCGATGCCTTCGGTTCAGGCGATGCCGGGCCGATCGGCTACGTGGAGGAGGGTGCCTTGCGCCAGGTGCGCGACTGGCCGCAGGCGGCGCGCGCATGTGCCCCGCGGCAATGGCCTGTCACGCCCGAGGCCTGGGCACGCGTGGAGATCGTCACCAGCCACGCCGGTGCCGGCGGCGCGCTGGTCCAGGCGCTGGTGCGTGACGGCGTGCAGGGCCTGGTGGTCGCCGCCACCGGCAATGGCAGCGTGCACCATGCACTGGAGGCCGCGCTGCACCAGGCGCAGGCGGCCGGCGTGCGCGTGTTGCGCACGAGCCGATGCGATCAGGGTCGGGTGATGGGTGCGGCCGCAGGAGCCTTGCCGCATGCGGGGCCGCTGTCACCGGTCAAGGCGCGCATCCAGCTGATGCTGGAGCTGATGGCGTAAAGGGCCGCGCCAGCCCAGCTTGGCCGGGGCTGCGTCAGGACGTGAGGGCCGCGAGGGCGCGCGTGGTGATCTCGTCGACCGTACCGGTGCCGCTGATGGCACGGTACTTGGGCGCGTTGGCCGGGTCGGCCTTGGCCCAGCGGGAGTAGTAGTCGATCAAGGGCCGCGTCTGGGCGCTGTAGACATCCAGGCGCTTGGCCACGGTCTCCTCGCGGTCGTCCTCGCGCTGCACCAGGGGCTCACCCGTCACGTCGTCCACGCCTTCGACCTTGGACGGGTTGAACTTCAGGTGGTAGGTGCGTCCCGATGCCGGGTGCGAGCGGCGGCCGCTCATGCGTTCGATGATGGCGTCGAAAGGGACGTCGATCTCCAGCACATAGTCCAGCTTCACCCCTGCAGACTTGAGTGCGTCGGCTTGCGGGATCGTGCGCGGGAAGCCGTCGAACAGGAAGCCGTTGGCGCAATCAGGCTGCCGGATGCGTTCCTGCACCAGGCCGATGATGATGTCGTCGCTGACGAGGGCGCCTGAATCCATCACCGACTTGGCCTGCAGGCCCAGCGGCGTGCCGGCCTTGACGGCCGCGCGCAACATGTCACCTGTAGAGATCTGGGGAATCCCGAACTGCTTGCAGATGAAAGTGGCTTGCGTGCCTTTGCCGGCGCCTGGCGCGCCCAACAGAATCAGTCTCATGGATGTCCTCGGATGTTGTGAATGCTCGCGGCGCCGCTGGCGGCTCGGGCCGCCGCAGTGCTTCATGCACCCGAGAATAGCATGCAGTAAGTCACGTTTCAGTCCATGCAACAGTTCGTCAGAACAGCCGCCGCACCCGTTCCAGATCCTGCGCCGTGTCGACACCAGGGCCGGGTGCCTGGTCGGTGACGTGGACAGCGATCCGGTGGCCATGCCACATCGCGCGCAATTGCTCGAGGGCCTCGATGTGCTCGATTGGCGACTGCGACAAGGCGGGGAACAGGCGCAGGAAACCGGCGCGGTAACCATAGATGCCGATGTGGCGCAACGGGGCCGGCGCGGGAAGGGCTGCGCCGCCGGCCGCGGAGCCGTCGCGCCACCAGGGAATGGGCGCGCGGCTGAAGTACAGCGCGTGGTCCTGTGCGTCCAGCACGACTTTCACCACGTTCGGATTGCGCAGGTCTTCCAGGCTGTCGAAGGGATGCGCGGCGGTGCTCATGCTCGCCTGCGGCCGCTGTTCGAGCAGCTGCGCCACGGCGTCGATCAAGCGCGGTGCGATGAGGGGCTCGTCGCCCTGCACGTTGACCACCAGGTCGTCCCCGTCCAGGCCCAGCAGTGCGCAGGCTTCGGCCAGGCGGTCGCTGCCCGAAGGGTGGTCGTTGCGCGTGAGCACGGCGTCCACGCCATGGGCCGCACAGGCGGCGGCGATCTCGGGGCTGTCGCAGGCGACCACGGTGCGTTGCGCCTGCGACAGCTGCGCCCGCTGCGCAACGCGCACGACCATAGGCGCATCGCCCAATGCAGCCAGCGGCTTGTTGGGCAGACGCGTGGACGCGAGCCGCGCGGGAATCAGGACGGTAAACGGGCGCATCAAAGACCCAATTCTTCGTCGCTCAGGGTGCGTGCCTCCTGCTCCAGCAGGATGGGAATGCCGTCGCGCACGGGATAGGCCAGCCTGGCGCTGCGCGAGACCAGTTCCTGGCGCTCGCGGTCGTATTGCAGGGGCCCTTTGGTCACGGGGCAAACCAGCAGTTCAAGGAGTTTGCTGTCCATCGGGGATGTGTGAATGGGAAGGGGAGGATGGTACCTGCGCGGCCAGGCGCGCATCGAGGTCCTGCAGCAGGCCGGGATCCAGTGCGAGTTCCAGCGGCACGGCCCAGGCTTCGGGGTGGCGGTCCCAGAGCTTGACGGCATCCTTTTCCGTGCAAAGCCAGGTGCTGGGCGCGCCCGCGGGTGACTGCCAGCTGCTGAAATCATGGTGGTCTGGCAGGCCCATCTCGACGAGGTGCCGGACACCGGCGGAGCGCAGCATCGCAAAGAAGCGCTCGGGCCGTGCGATGCCGGCAACGGCCAGCACCGGCGTGTCGGCCAGGCTGTGCAAGGCGAGCCGTGTGCCGTCCGCGCGCTGCGCGAAAGCGCCCAGGCTGCGCCGGGCGCGAAAGCCGCCGAAGGCCGGCCGCTCGCCGGTGTGCACCACGATGTCCGCCGGCCGCGGCCAAGGTTCGCGCAAGGGCCCGGCCGGCAGCAGCCAGCCGTTGCCGAGACCGCGGTCATCGAAGACACAGACCTCCACGTCGCGCTGCAAGGGCAGGTGCTGCAAGCCGTCGTCGCAGACCAGGATCTGCGTTTGCGGATGCCGCTCCAGCAGGGCCAGCCCCGCCTGGACACGCCGTGCCGCGACGAACACCGGGACCTGGCACATGCGCTGGATCAAGGCCGGCTCATCGCCGACCTGCGCGGCCAGGCTGCCGGGCTGCACCTCGCGGCAGTCGGTGGTGCTGCGGCCGTAGCCGCGCGAGACCACGCCGACCTGCCAGCCCGCGGCTTGCAGATGCCGGACCAGCGCCATGACCACGGGCGTCTTGCCCGAGCCCCCGGCCACGACGTTCCCGACCACGATGACCGGCACCGGCAGACGCGTGCTGCGCAACAGGCCGGTGCGGAACAGTGCGCGGCGCAGGGCGGTGACCGCGCCATAGAGTAGCGACAGCGGCCACAGCAGCATGGCAGGCCAGCCGCGCCGCAGCCACAGCTGCGGCAACGCAGCCGCAAGCCAGGCGCGCATGCCGGGTGGCCCCGCCGCCTAGCGCGCGCCGGCGCCGGCGGCCGTCTGCGTCGCGAACGTGATCTGGTGCAGGCCGGATCGGCGGGCCGCTTCCATGGCCGTGATGACGGCCTGGTGCGGCGTGCTGGCGTCGGCGCTGATGATCACCATCGCATCTTGCGCCTGCTTGGCCGCCTCCACCATCGCCAACGACAGCAGCTCGACGCTGCGCCCTTCGATCGCCTGCTTGTTGACCGCGTAGCGGCCGTCGGCAGCGATCGCGACCACCACCTCACGCGGGCGGTCGCGCTGCTGGTCGGCATTGGCCACCGGCAGCTGGATCTGCAGCTCGGCGTATTTGCTGTAGGTGGTGGACAGCATCAGGAAGATCAGCACCACCAGCAGCACGTCGATGAACGGGATCAGGTTGATCTCGGGCTCGTCCCGGTTCCGGTGCCGGAAGTTCATGGCTTGCGGCGCAGGCCGTTCAGGTGGCGCGCAAAAGCCTCGGCCGAGGTCTCCAGCGTCAACAGATACCCATCGACGCGTGCGCGGAAGTACCGCCAGAAGATCAACGAGGGGATGGCCACGATGAGCCCGAACGCCGTGTTGTACAGCGCAATCGAGATGCCCTGCGCCAGCTGCGCCGGGTTGCCGCCGACGCCGCTGGTGGCGCCGGCCTGCGAGCCGAAGATCTCGATCATGCCGATCACGGTACCCAGCAGGCCGAGCAGCGGTGCGGCCGACGCGATGGTGGCCAGTGCGCTGAGGTAGCGCTCCAGCCGGTGCGCCACGCCGCGCCCGGCCGATTCGATGACGGCGCGCAAGTCCGCCTCGCTGCAGTTCGGGTTGCTGTTCAGCGCGCGCATGCCGCTGGCCAGCACCTCACCGAGCGCCGAGTTCTGCGCCAGCTGCGCCACCACGCCGGGCGCCGGCACGGCGCGCTGCGACACGGTGATGGCCTCCTCCAGCAACTGGGGCGGAGCCACCTTGCGCGTGTTGAGGTTCATGAAGCGTTCGATGATCAATGCCAGGGCCAGGATGGAGCATGCAATCAAGGGCCAGATGGGCCAACCTGCGGCTTGTATGATCGAAAACAACACGAATCTCCGTGCGGATGGAAAGGTCGCGGATTATGGCCCAGGCCCTTTTCAGCGCGGTCTTATGAGCCAATCCCGGCCCACGTGGCGTCGGCTTTGCGCTGTCAGCGGCCGTCGGCGCAGACCCACAATTGCTGTGGATAACTTTGTGAAGAACTCTGGTGCAAAGCGCTGATCGCCAGCACTGGCGCGGGCTCAAGTCAGTTCGATTAAAAATCGGGCACAAGAATATTCAATGAAATCAACCATCTTCAACGTGAATGCTGGCTCTGGGACGCTGTGTGGACTGCGCACCAGCCCAGGGCGCACGCTTGTGGAGTATTGCGGCCTCGCATGCTGTGCTGCAGCATGCCAATGCCCTTGCACGACGTGCTGAGGCCAGGATTGGCGCCGTCCATCTGGGAAGTCGGCGCGCTATGCCGCGCCATTGCTGGGGCGCTGGACCACGGCTTCAATCCCGTCGCGGTCCGCGGCGAGATTTCGGGCTTTTCGCGCGCTTCCAGCGGGCATTGCTACTTCCAGATCAAGGACCCGCAAGGCCAGATCCGCTGTGCCATGTTCCGCCGCGCGGCCGCCCTGGTCGATTTTTCGCCGCGCGACGGTGACCTGGTCGAACTGCGTGGCCGGCTTGGTGTGTACGAGGCGCGCGGCGACCTGCAGCTCGTCGTGGAGAGCCTGCAGCGCGCCGGGCAGGGCGCGCTGTTCGAGCAGTTTTTGCAACGCAAGGCCCGGCTCGAGGCCGAGGGCCTGTTCGACGCCGAACGCAAGCGCAGGCTGCCGGCGCTGCCACGTGGCATCGGCGTGGTCACCTCGCTGCAGGCTGCGGCGCTGCATGACGTGGTCAGCGCGCTGCGCCGCCGCCTGCCGCATGTGCCGGTGCTGCTGGCGCCCGCGCTGGTCCAGGGCGAGCAGGCGCCGGCCGACCTGGTGCGCGCGCTCGACGGCCTGTACGCGCAGGCGGCGCCGCGTGCCATCGACGTGATCCTGCTGGTGCGCGGTGGCGGTTCGATCGAAGACCTGTGGGCCTTCAACGACGAACAGCTCGCACGCTGCATCGCGCGCAGCCCCGTGCCCGTGGTCAGCGGCGTGGGGCACGAGACCGACTTCACGATCGCCGATTTCGTGGCCGACCTGCGCGCGCCCACGCCCACGGCCGCGGCCGAGCTGGTCGCGCAGCCGCGCGAGATCTGGCTGTCGGTGCTGCAGGGCATGGGCGATCGCCTGCGCGATGCGGCCGACCGCGCCATCGACCTGCGCGCGCAGCGGCTGGACCAGGCCGCATCGCGGCTGGGCCGCCCCTCGCAACTGGTCGGCCGCCAACAGCTGCGGCTGGCACGCAGCGCGCAGCAGATGACGCATGCGCTGCGCTCGCAGCTGCAGCAGCGTCGCACCGCACTGGCCTTGCAGCAGCCGCGCCTGACCGGCAGCCTGCACAGCCGCGTGCGGCAGGCGCACGAGGCCCTCGCCCAGTCGCAGCGTGTGCTCGACCTGCTGGACCCGCGCGTCGTGCTGCGCCGCGGCTATGCCTGGCTGGCCGATGGCCAGGGCAAGACGGTCTCCAGCGTGGCCCAGGTGCAGGCCGGGGACTCGCTGCGCGCCACCCTCGCGGATGGCGAGGTTGATCTGCTCGTGCAGCAGGCGCGTCGCGTTTAATTCCTACAATGCCCCGTCCCCCACGACAGCATCATTCTTCACCCCCACCTCACGAGGAAAAAAATGGAACACAAGCTGCCTCCCTTGCCTTACGCGATCGATGCCCTGGCACCGGCCTATTCGCAGGAAACGCTGGAATACCACCACGGCAAGCACCACAACGCCTACGTGGTGAACCTGAACAACCTGCAAAAGGGCACCGAGTTCGAGAGCATGACGCTCGAGGAGATCGTCAAGAAGTCCAGCGGCGGCATCTACAACAACGCCGCCCAGATCTGGAACCACACCTTCTTCTGGAACTGCATGAAGCCGGCCGGCGGCGGTGAGCCTTCCGGCGCGTTGGCCGACGCCATCAACGCCAAGTGGGGCAGCTACGCCGCCTTCAAGGAGGCCTTCGTGAAGTCTGCGGTGGGCAACTTCGGTTCCGGCTGGACCTGGCTCGTCAAGAAGGCCGACGGTACGGTCGACATCGTGAACACCGGCGCGGCCGGCACGCCGCTCACCACGGCCGACAAGGCGCTGCTGACCGTCGACGTCTGGGAACACGCCTACTACATCGACTACCGCAACCTGCGTCCCAAGTTCGTCGAGACCTTCCTCGACAAGCTGGTGAACTGGGGCTTCGCCGAGTCCAACTTCGCCTGACATGCCGGCCGCCGCAGCGGCCTGGTCGAATTGAAAATGCCCCGCCATGCGGGGCATTTTTTTGGGCGGGCGATGCGCTCAGCGTGCGGCCGCGAACGGCTTGCCCGTCAGCTTGAAGCCGGGCTTGATGTTCTTCTTGGCGAACCAGCCCTGGTTCATCTCGAGCACGAATCGCACGGGCTTGGCCGAGCAGTGCGAGGCCTCGTCCAGCGGCCGCATGTCGGCCAGGTTCACGATCACGCCGGCATCGTCGACAAAAGCCGCGGTCAGCGGCAGCAGCGTGTTCTTCATCCAGAAACACTGCACGCCAGGCTGTTCGAACTCGAACAGCATGCCTTCGTGCTGCGGCATCTCCTTGCGGTGCATCAGGCCGATCTGGCGCTGCAGCGGCGTCATGGCCAGCTGCACATCGAGCTGGTGCATGCCCGCCGACAACGTGGTGCGGGGCAGGTCGAGCTGGGGGCCGTCCTGCGCCGCGGACAGGCCGGACAGGGTGACGAGAACGAGGCAGGCGAGCGAGCGGAGCAGGCGCATAGGAGTCGTTGGGCAGGGGCGAAAAGCGCCATTGTGACGGCAGGCCGGAGGTTCAGGACAGCTGGAGCGTACCGCCCGGTGCGCCCGGCCTGCCTGGGCCGACGTGCGTGGTTCTGCTTGGCCAGGCGCGCCTTGCTTGGCCCGACTGCGGCCGGCAGCAAGACGTGTCCGTCACCGAAGTCTTCGAACAGTGCTTGCATGTCGCACCCGCAAGCGCTCAAATCGGCGCGCACTCTTCTTGAGAGGAGACCTTCTTGAGCCATCTCATCGAGCTGGGTCGTTGCGACGCTGCCGGGTCCGACGCCCAGCGCAAGGCCTGCCTGGCCATGCTGGAGTACACACGGCTCGACGAGCTTGGCCCTCACCTGGACCCGGCCCTGAAGGACACGCTGGACGCCGCGCGCCAGCGCCTGTGCAAGCGCATCCACTGACCACGGACAGCAGGAGTCACCATGTGCATCGCCAAAACCGTGGGCGTTGGCGCCCGCAACGACACGGCCGACGTGGCCGTCGTGCAGATCCTGCTCAACGAGAACGCGCACCGCCTGCCCGCGCCGGGCAAGCCGCTCACGCCCGATGGCCGCATCGGCCCCAACACGCTGGCCGCGATCGAGGCCTTCGAGACGAAAGTGATGGGATTGCCCGAGTCCGACCGCGTGATCGCACCGGGCGACGCCACGATCCGGGCGCTGCTGGCCGGCCTGGCGCCCGGGCCCACCAAGGAGAAGCTGGCCATCGTGCTGCCGGCCGCGGCCAGCAGCAAGATCGATCTGTATTTCGAACCGCTCAAGGCCGGCATGGTCAAGTACGGCATCGCCAGCAGCCCGCTGCAGATGGCGCACTTCATTGCCCAGATCGGCCATGAGTCCGGCTCGTTCCTGTACTCCGAAGAGATCGCCAGCGGCGCCGCCTACGAGGGGCGCGGCGACCTGGGCAACACCCAGCCCGGCGATGGCAAGCGCTTCAAGGGCCGCGGCCTGATCCAGCTGACCGGGCGCGCCAACTACGCAAGCTACAGCCAGTTCAACAACGCCGACTACCTGAGCGACCCGACGCCGATCGCCCGCGACCCGCTGCTGTCGGTGGATGCTGCCTGCTGGTACTGGGCCGTGCTGCGCAGGATCGGCCCGCACGCCGAAGCCGACGACGCGAAGAAGGTCACGCGCCTGATCAACGGCGGCCCGCCGTTCAATGGGCTGGACGACCGGCTGGCCAACCTGGCGCGCGCCAAGGCCGTGCTGGGGCTGGCTTGAAGCGGGCCGCCGCGCTGGTCAGCGCGGCGCTGCTCGCAGCGTGCCAGCCGGCGGCTGCGCCACCGGCCGCCACGGCGCCGGCGGCACCTGCATCAACACCCGCGGCCGCCACCAGCGCGGCGCTGCAGTTCGCACGTGCCGGCGACACCATCGAAGTGCGCCGTGGCGCCGATGTGCTGCAGCGGCTTCAGATCCCGGCATCGGCCGAGGCGCCCGAGATCGAGGTGCTGGACATGAATTTCGATGGCGCGCCCGACCTGCGCGTCATCGACGTGCGCCCGGCCGGGCCGAATGTGCGCTATGTGAACTGGCTGTTCGACCCAGCGGGCCAGCGCTTCGTGCGCAGCGCGGCGCTCGATGAACTGCCGGCACCGGCGTTCGATGCGGCCCGGCGCGAAGTGCTTTCGTCGTGGCGCGACGGGGCCACGCAATACGGGCGCGACACCTATGCGTTTCGTGGGGGCGAATTGGTGCCCCAGGCGCGCGAGCTGCGGGCGTACTCGGCGCCCGGCGTCTACACCCTGAAGCGCTCGCGATGGGCGGACGGTGGCTGGCAGCTCGTGGAGACCACGCAGGGCCGCGGCGAGCCGCCGTGAGCCGTCAGCCGATCGCCATCAGGCTCGCATTGCCGCCGGCTGCAGCCGTGTTGACACTCAGCGCGCGCTCCACCACCAGGCGCTCCAGCGGGATCGCGGTGTCGCCTGCCGGCAGGCCGGTCACGGCCACCAGCGGGCCGGAGCGTGCCGCCACGCGCGCGTTCACCTGCTGCAGGGCCGCGGCGTTGCCGTGGTGCAGCACGGCGTCCAGCGGCACGG
Source organism: Pseudorhodoferax sp. Leaf267 (assembly GCF_001422405.1). GTDB lineage: Bacteria > Pseudomonadota > Gammaproteobacteria > Burkholderiales > Burkholderiaceae_C > Pseudorhodoferax. The sequence continues at coordinate 43,016 of NZ_LMMV01000006.1, read as the reverse complement.
CGTCGGACGCCCAGTCCTGCGCCAGCACCACGCAGGCCTGGGTGGCCGCCGGCAGGCGAGCATGCAGCGCAGCCGCGTCGGCCGGCCACACGGCACGGCTGCCCACGGCCAGCACGGCCGCCAATTGCGCCAGCCGGTCGGCGTCGCTGTCGGCCAGGCACAGCACGGTGTCGCGCGGCACCAGGCTGTAGACGTTGCGCTCACCGGTCGGCCCGCGCAGCGTGCGCGCCGCGCCGGTACAGGCCAGGCTGGCATAGCGCGCGCACCAGGCGGCCAGATCGGGCTGGCCCGAAGCGCTCCAGGCGCGCAGCGCGTGCAGGGCCTCGGCCGCCTCGGTCATCGGCGTGGCGGCAGCCGGCGCGTCCTGCGCGCCGACATAGGCGAGCGCGCGGGCCAGCACATCCTGCGGCCTGCCGGACAGCAACCGGTACATGTACAGCGGCCCGCCTGCCTTGGGCCCGGTGCCCGACAGGCCCTCGCCGCCGAAGGGCTGCACGCCGACCACGGCGCCCACGATGTTGCGGTTCACGTAGACGTTGCCCGCATGCGCACTGGCCACCACCTGGGCGATGGTCTCGTCGATGCGCGTATGCAGGCCCAGCGTGAGGCCGTAGCCCGTGGCGTTGATCTGCGCGATCAGGGCGGCCAGGTCGCGCCGCTTGTAGCGCACCAGGTGCAGCACGGGGCCGAAGACCTCGCGCTGCAGTTCGGCGATGGTGTCCAGCTCGATCAGCGTGGGCGCGATGAAGGTGCCGGCCGCAGGCGCATCGGTGGCCTGGAACACGGCACGGCCTTTGGCACGCATGGCGTCGATGTGGCGCGCGATGCCTTGCTGCGCCTCGGCGTCGATGACGGGGCCGACGTCGGTCGCCAGCGCGGCCGGGTCGCCGACCTGCAGCTCGGCCATGGCGCCCTTGAGCATGGCGACGATGCGCTCGGCCGCGTCGTCCTGCACGCACAGCACGCGCAGCGCCGAGCAGCGCTGGCCGGCGCTGTCGAACGCCGAGGCCAGCACGTCGGTCACCACCTGCTCGGCCAGCGCGGACGAGTCCACGATCATGGCGTTCTGCCCGCCGGTCTCGGCGATCAGCGGCACGGTGCCGCCGTCGGCCGCCAGGCGCTGGGCCAGGCTCTTTTGCAACAGGCGCGCGACCTCGGTCGAGCCCGTGAACATCACGCCCTGCACGCGGGCGTCGCCGACCAGTCGCGCGCCCACGGTCTCGCCGCGGCCGGGCAGCAGCTGCACGGCCGCGCGCGGTACGCCGGCCTGCCACAGCAGGCGCAAGGCATGGGCGGCCACCAGCGGGGTCTGCTCGGCCGGCTTGGCCAGCACGACGTTGCCTGCAGCCAGCGCGGCGGCGACCTGGCCGACGAAGATCGCCAGCGGGAAGTTCCACGGGCTGATGCAGACCACCGGGCCCAGCGGCACGTGGCTGGCGTTGTCGTAGTCGTGGCGTGCCTGGGCCGCGTAGTAGCGCAGGAAGTCCGCCGCCTCGCGCACCTCGGCGATGCCGTTCGCATAGGTCTTGCCGGCCTCGCGCGACAGCAGGCCGAGCAGGGGCGCGAGGTCGGCTTCCAGCAGCGCGGCCGCGCGTTCCAGCGCGGCGGCCCGCTCGGCCGGCGCGGTGGCGGCCCAGCCGGCGGCGGCGGCCGTGGCGCTGGCCAGGGCGGAGTCCACGTCGGAGTCGCTGGCCTCCTGCACGCTGCCGACGGCATCGTCGTGGTCGGCCGGGTTGCGCACCGTGTTGGCCTGGGCAGCGGTGGTGCCGGCGGCCAGCAGCGGCGCGGCCGTCCACGGCGTCTGCGCGCCGGCGAGCAGGCCCAGGTCCAGCTGCGCCAGGTCGCGCTCGCTTGCCAGGTCGAGCCCGTGCGAGTTGGCCCGCGCGGCGCCGTACAGCGCGCCGGGCAGCGGGATGGCGGGGTGCGGCTGGCCGGCCGAGCCCTCCTGCGCGGCCATGCGCTCCACGGTGGCGACCGGGTCCTCGACCAGCGTCTCGATGGGGATCGACGCATCGGCGATGCGGTTCACGAACGAGGTGTTGGCACCGTTCTCCAGCAGCCGGCGCACCAGGTAGGCGAGCAGCGTCTCGTGCGTTCCGACGGGCGCGTAGATGCGGCAGGGCCGGCCCAGCTTGCCGTCGGCCGGGCGGCCCACGACCTGCTCGTACAACGGCTCGCCCATGCCATGCAGGCACTGGAACTCGTACTGGCCCGGGTGGTAGGTGGCCGGCCCGGCCAGCTCGTAGATGGCGGCCAGCGTGTGCGCGTTGTGGGTGGCGAACTGCGGGTACACGGCGTCAGGCGCTGCCAGCAGGCGGCGCGCGCACGCGATGTAGGCCACGTCGGTGTAGGCCTTGCGCGTGTAAACCGGGTAGCCGGCCTGGCCGTCGACCTGGGCGCGCTTGATCTCGCTGTCCCAGTACGCGCCCTTGACCAGCCGCACCATGAGCCGGTGGCCGCTGCGGCGCGCCAGGTCGACGATGTGGTCGATCACGAAGGGGCAGCGTTTCTGGTAGGCCTGGATCACGAAGCCGATGCCGTTCCAGCCGGCCAGCGCGGGCTCGAAGCACAGGCGCTCCAGCAGGTCCAGCGACAGCTCGAGCCGGTCGGCTTCCTCGGCGTCGATGTTCAGGCCGATGTCGTACTGCTGCGCCAGTTGCGCCAGGCCCAGCAGGATGGGGTACAGCTCCTCGTGCACGCGTGCCACCTGGGCGCGGCTGTAGCGCGGGTGCAGCGCCGACAGCTTGATCGAGATGCCCGGGCCGTCGTAGATGCCCCGGCCGGCCGACGCCGCGCCGATGGCGTGGATCGCCTGCTCGTAGTCGCGCAGGTAGCGGCTGGCGTCGGCGGCGGTCAGCGCGGCCTCGCCCAGCATGTCGTAGGAATAGCGAAAGCCCTGGGCCTCCAGCGATCGCGCGTGGTCCAGCGCCTGGCCGATGGTCTCGCCGGTCACGAACTGCTCGCCCATCATGCGCATGGCCATGTCCACACCCTTGCGGATCAGCGGCTCGCCGCCCTTGCCGACGATGCGCGCCAGCAGCGTGGACAGGCCGGCCTCGCTGTGCGTGGCGACCAGCTTGCCCGTCAGCAGCAGGCCCCAGGTCGCTGCGTTGACGAACAGCGAAGGGCTGCGGCCCACGTGCGGCTGCCACTGGCCGTGCGCGATCTTGTCGCGGATCAGCGCGTCGCGCGTGGCCTTGTCGGGGATGCGCAGCAGCGCCTCGGCCAGGCACATCAGCGCCACGCCTTCCTGCGACGACAGCGCGTATTCCTGCAGCAGCCCCTGCACGATGCCGGCCTTGCCGCCGGCCGCCTTGCGCTCGCGCAGCGTGCGGGCGATGCGCTGGGCCAGGTCCTGCGTGGCGCGCGCGACATCGGGCGCCAGCCGGGCCTGTTCCAGCAGCGCCGGCACGGCTTGCGGCTCCGGCATGCGCGTGGCCGCGGTGATGGCGGCACGCAGCGGCGAGGCCTGCACGCTGGCGCTGGCGAGGTCGTGGCGGGGCAGGGCGGGGGGTGGAGGCATGGCGGTCTCGGCAGTGGAAGCCGGGATGATGCTGCGCTTCTGCCCGAATTAAGATTCGTTTTTCCTCCATTTCGACGAACGATTCACTAGCCATGACCGAGCCCGTCCCGCTGGACCGCATCGACCTGCGCATCCTGTCCGTGTTGCAGGCGCACGGCCGCATCGCCAACCTCAAGCTGGCCGAGGCCGTGGGCCTGTCGGCCACCGCCGTGCTGGCGCGCGTGCAGCGCCTGGTGCGCGAGAACTACATCCTGGGCTACGAGGCGCGGCTGAACCCGCTCAAGCTGGGCGCCGGCATGATGGTGTTCGTCGAGGTGCTGCTGGACCGCACCACGCCCAACGTGTTCGACCAGTTCAAGGCGGCCGTGCAGGTGCGGCCCGAGATCATGGAATGCCACATGGTGGCCGGCGGCTTCGACTATTTGCTCAAGACGCGCAGCGCCGACATGGCCGCTTACCGCGAGTTCGCCGGCACCGTGCTGTGGCAGCTGCCCGGCGTGCGCGAGACGCGCACCTATGCGGTCATGGAAGAAGTGAAGAACTCGGCCCACCTGCACCTGGGCTAGGCGCGTCCTTCCTTCATCTCCAGCAGGGCCCGCAGCGTCACCTGCGTGGCTTCGTCGTCCGGCCGGGTGCGGTGCGCGATGCCCAGCGCGCGCGACAGCGCCGGCCGCAGCGCTCTAGTGCTGATGCGTGGGTCCGGCGCGGGCGCGCCGGCCTCGTGCGGCAGCAGCGCGGCGCCGTAGCCGGCGGCCACGAGGCTCTTCATCGCGTCGTTGTAGTTGAGCTCGATGCGCGGCTCGGGCCGCTCGCCGCCCGCGGCGAACCACTCGGCGGTCTGGCGCGAGAGCCGGGTGCCGCGGTCGTTGGCGATCAGCGGCCGGGCGGCCAGCCAGCCCGGCGTCACGTGCCGCGGCGGCTTCCAGGCGGCAGGGATGAAGGCCAGCACCGGGTCCTGGCGCCAGGGCTGAACCCGCAGGCCGCGCAGCACGGGCTGGGGCAGCGCGACGATGCCGATGTCCAGGCTGCCGGCGGCCAGCCGCGCCAGGGCCTCCTCGCTGGTCAGCACCGCCACCTGCACGTCGATTTCCGGATGCCGGGCGGCCAGCGTCTCCAGGGCCTGCGGCAGAAGATGCGCGAGTGCGCCGGTGGAGGCCCCCAGGCGCACGCGCCCGCCGCGCGCGGCGACCTGGCGCTGCACGGTCTGCAGCAGGTCGTCGGCCTCGGCCAGCAGCCGCCGCGCCTTGTCCACCAGCAGGGCGCCCGCCGACGTGGTGGTGACACCGGCCGGCGCGCGGTGCAGCAAGCGCGTGCCGAGCCGGGCTTCGAGCTGCGCGACATGCAGCGTCACCGTGGGTGGCGCCAGGTGCAGTGCCTTGGCCGCTGCGGCGAAGGAGCCGAGGTCGGCCACTGCCAGCAGCGTGCGCAGGCGGTCCAGGTTGATCTCGCGCATCGTGCCGCCCCTTCAGGATTCGTGAACGGCTAGTTTGTCAGATTCAACTGGCCTGCACGCGCTGGCCGGTGCACCATGCGTGCGGACAACACTCGGAGCGCGACATGACCCCTCTTGTTTTCATCGACGGCGACCAGGGCACGACCGGCCTGCAGGTGCAGCAATGGCTCCATGGGCGGACCGACCTGCGCCTGCTGCAACTGCCGCCCGGTCACCGCAAGAGCGCGGCGCACCGCGTCGAGGCGCTGAACGATTGCGACGTCGCCCTGCTGTGCCTGCCCGACGACGCAGCGCGCGAGGCCGTGGCCCTGGTGCGCCGCCCGGGCGTGCGCGTGATCGACGCGAGCTCGGCCCACCGCACCTCGCCGGGCTGGGTCTACGGCCTGCCCGAGCTGCATGCGGGCCAGGCCGCGCGCATTGCCAGTGCCACGCGCGTCAGCAATCCCGGCTACTACCCGAGCGGCGCGCTGGCCTTGCTCCGGCCCCTGGTCGACAGCGGCCTGCTGCCGGCCGACTACCCGCTGGCGATCCACGCCGTGTCGGGCTACTCAGGGCGCGGCCGTGCCGGGCTCGACGACCACGAGGGCGCAGGCGCGGCGCGTGCAGTGCCCTTGCAAATCTATGGCCTGGGCCTGCACCACAAGCACGTGCCCGAGATCCAGCAGCACGCCGGCCTGGCGCACGCACCGGTGTTCGTGCCGGCCTACGGCCACTACCGGCAGGGCATCGTGCTGACCATCGCGCTCCACCTGCGCCTGCTGACCGCCGGTGTGACGGCCGAACGCCTGCATGCCGCGCTGCAGGCGCGCTACACGGCGCAGGCCTGCATCGAAGTGCAAGCGCTGGCCGAGGACGCCGACGCGCAGCGGCTCGACCCCCGCGCGCTGAACGGGACGAACCGGCTGCGGCTAGCGGTGTTCGGGAACGCGCGCACGGGCCAGGTGCTGCTGACGGCGGTGTTCGACAACCTGGGCAAGGGCGCAGCCGGTGCGGCGGTGCAGAACCTGGACCTGATGCTCGGCCTGTCGGCGGCTGCGCCGCTGGAGCCAGCCGCGGCCTGAGAAGCCGTGCCGCGCTGCGGGTCACCAGCGGTTGCGCAGCTCCCGCAGCTTCACGAACACCGTCTTCGCATCAGGCTGCTCGGGCAGGTCCGGGAAGTCCTCGCGCAGACGGGCGATCAGCGCGGGGCTGTCCAGCCGCATGAAGGTGTTCACGTCCTTTTCCTGCGCCAGCGTGGTCACGGGGGCCTGGGCCGCATCCTGCCCGGCCACGCGGTCGAGCAGGCGTTGCGCCTCGGCGTTGCCGGGCTCGCGTGCGAGCGTGAAGCGCAGGTTGTTCTCGATGTAGTCGTGGCCGGGGTAGACGGCGGTCTGCGCGGGCAGTTGGGCAAGCTGGCGGGTGAACGTGTCGTAGAGCTGGTTCACGTCGCCGCCGTTGTGCACGTTGCCGGCGCCGGCGTTGAACAGCGTGTCGCCCGAGAACAGCGCGGGTTGGTCTGTGTGCGCAAACAGGCAGACGTGGCACAGCGTGTGGCCCGGCGTGTCCAGGCATTGCAGCTCCACGTGGCGGCCGACCTTGATCACGTCGCCGGCCTTCACGCCGCGCGTGACGCCCCCAATCTTGCCGGCCGCGCGCTCGTGCGCGATCAGCTGCGCACCGGTGGCGGCCAGCACGGCTGCGTTGCCGCCGGTATGGTCGTGGTGCTCGTGCGTGTTGAGCACCTGCGTGATGCGCCAGCCCTTGGCCTTGGCCGTCGACAGGGTCTTCTCGTGGTCCAGCGGGTCAATGGCCAGCGCTTCGCCGGTCTCGGGGCACGCGACGAGGTAGTTGTAGTTGCGGTAGGCGTTGCCCGTCCAGATGCGCTCGACGATCATGCGGCCGGCCCTCGCGCGGGCAGGGGGGCGGCTTGCAGGCGCGGCGTCGCGCGGCGCGGTTCTGTGGTGTTCAGGTGCATGGGCGGCAAGTGTTCCAGGAAATGAATGCCACGGCGCGCTGACGGTGCGCTGCGGTGGCCTACGCGGGCAGTACATTCGACCACTTTGACGAGGAACACATCATGGCCAAAGGCGAACAGCGGAGCAACAAGATGACGAAAAAGCCGAAGAAGGACAACAGCCCGCCGTCGGACTCCTCCAGCACCTCCACGCGCCCCATGCCGCCCACCACGGCGGTGCTGCCCAAGGGCAAGCTGAAGAACAAGTAATCTGCCGCCGCGGGTACAGCCAGACGCACCTGAGGGTTCGATCTCATCCTGGCTGGCGCCTCGCAGGCCTTATGTGCGGCAGCGCACAGACGGCAGCGCGTGGCGGGCCTACCCTGGGACACAAGGCCGGTGGCGTTGCGCCGCCTGTTGCAGGCGGCGAATTCAGGCGAAGCCAACTGCGGACGGTTGACCCGCCGCATTTTTGGAGTTCGCCATGTCCCAGGATTCTTTTTTCCACGAGGCCTCCGGCGCCGTGCGCTTCTGGGTCGAGATCGACGCCGCACTGGTCGGCGCCAGCATCCGCAAGGAAACGCTGCACTACGCCTACCGGCCCGACGGCCGCGACGACGACCCCATGGAGACCTACCGTCAGCACATGCCGGAGCTGGATGCCGCCGTGCGCCGGCGGGTGGCGGGCGGTGCGCGTGAACCAGTGATGCTGCGCGACGCGGATCTGGTCGTCGCTTGAGCGCCGCGAACCTGCTGTGGAACCGCACGCTCGGCCGTACACCCCGCACCACCCCCTGGCATGACACCGCGCCCGTGCGCGAGGAGCTGTTCGGCGTCGAACGGCTCGAGCAGCATGCGCGCAGCCTGGCCGCTGCGCAGACCGTCACAGAGCGCCCGCCGCGCGTCACCACCTTGCGCACGCGGCTGGACGACAACGCGCGCGTGTTGCTGGCCGCCTACCAGGACAGTGCCGCCGAGCTGGAGGCCGGGCGCCGTGTCGTGCCGGCGGCCGAGTGGCTGCTCGACAACTACCACCTCGTCGAGAAGCAGATCCGCGAGATCCGCGGCGACCTGCCGCCCAACTTCTACCGGCAGCTGCCCAAGCTGGCCGACGGCCCATTCGCGGGCTACCCGCGCGTGTTCGGCCTGGCCTGGGCCTTCGTCGCGCACACCGACAGCCATGTCGATGCCGGCGTGCTGGCGGGCTTTCTGGCGGCCTACCAGCGCGTGCAGCCGCTGACCATCGGCGAGCTGTGGGCCGTGGCGATCACGGTGCGCATCGTGCTGATCGAGAACCTGCGCCGGCTGGCGGACCAGATCAGCGTGGGCCGCGTGGCGCGCGCCGATGCCGATGCGTTCGCAGGCCGGCTCACGGGCCTGGAGGCTGCGTCCGCACTGGCCGACGACATCGCCGCGCGCTCGCCGCGGCCGCTCTCCGAGCTCTTCGCCGCGCAATTGGCCAAGGGCCTGCGCGACCGCGACCCGCAGACCATGCCGGCACTGGGCTGGCTGGAGCAGCGCCTGCAGCAACAGGGCAGCAGCGTGGACGCCGTGGTCGCGCATGCGCAGCAGCGCCAGGGAGCTTCCAACGTCACCGTGCGCAATGTGATGACCAGCCTGCGCCTCATGTCGGACATCGACTGGGCCGACCTGTTCGAGCGCGTGAGCCTGGTGGACGCCGCGCTGTGCGCAGGCAGCGGCTTCGCGGCCATGGACTTCGCCACGCGCAACCTGTACCGCAACGCCATCGAGCAGCTGGCACGCGCCTCGCCGTGTTCCGAGCTGGAGATCGCCGGCCACGCCCTGGCCGCTGCGCACGCGGCGCCGCCTGCGTTCGCACGCGCGCAAGACCCGGGCTACCACCTGATCGCCGAGGGCCGGCCAGCGCTGGAGGCCACCGTGCGCTTTCGGCCGCGGCTGGGCTTGCGCATCGTGCGCTGGCACGCGGGGCGCGGCCTGGCGGCCTACATCGGCGCGATCGCGCTCACCACCGTGGCGCTGCTGGCCCTGGCCTGGTGGTGGCTGCCGGTGGGCGCCGGCCTCGCCGTCGTCGCGCTGTGGCTGCTGGGGCTTGCGCTGCCGGCCAGCGAGGTCGCCACCGCGCTCGTGCAGCGCGCCGCGGCCTGGCGCTTCGGCGCGACCTTGTTGCCGGGCCTGGAGCTGGCCGGCGGGGTGCCCGAGGCGCTGCGCACGCTGGTTGCGGTGCCGACCCTCCTGGGCAGCGAGGCCGAACTGCGCGAGCAGATCGAACGGCTGGAGGTGCACCACCTGGCCGGCGGCGGTGGCGACCTCGTGTTCGCGCTGCTGACGGACGGGCTGGACGCGGCCAGCGAAACCCTGCCTGGCGACGCCGCGCTGCTGGCCGTGGCCCATGAGGCCATCGCGGCGCTGAACCAGCGCCACGGCCCGGCGCCCGGCGGCGCGCGCTTCCTGCTGCTGCACCGGCGGCGCACGTTCAACGCACGCGAAGCCGTGTGGATGGGTTGGGAGCGCAAGCGCGGCAAACTGCACGAGCTGAACCGCCTGCTGCGTGGCGCGACCGACACCAGCTACGGCCCGTGCACCGTGCCGCAAGGCGTGCGCTACGTGCTGACGCTGGACGCCGACACCCGCCTGCCGCGCGACGCCGCGCTGCGCCTGGTCGGCAAGATGGCGCACCCGCTGAACCAGCCGCGCCTGGACGCCGCGCTGCAGCGCGTGGTGGGCGGCTACGCCATCCTGCAGCCGCGCATCACGCCCTCGCTGCCCGTGGGCCGCGAGGGCTCGCTGTACCAGCGCATCTCGTCCAGCCCCGGCGGCATGGACCCGTATGCCATGGCCGTCTCCGACGTCTACCAGGACCTGTTCGGCGAAGGCTCCTACACCGGCAAGGGCATCTACGACATCGACGCCTTCGAGGCCGCGCTGCAGGGCCGCGTGCCCGACAACAGCATGCTGAGCCACGACCTGTTCGAAGGCGTGTTCGCGCGCGCGGGCCTGGCGTCCGACGTGGAGCTGGTCGAAGAGGCCCCCGCACGCTACGACGTGGCCGCGCGCCGCCAGCACCGCTGGACACGTGGCGACTGGCAACTGCTGCCCTGGCTGTTCGGCGCGCGTACCGGTGCGCAGGCCGTGCCCGCGCTGGGCTGCTGGAAGATGGCCGACAACCTGCGCCGCGCGCTGCTGGCGCCTTCGATGTTGCTGGCCCTGCTCGCCGCCTGGTGGATGCCGGCCAGCGCGGTGCCTGTGGCCGTGCTGCTGGTGCTGGCCACGCTGGCGGTCGCGCCGTTGCTGGCGCCCGTGTTCGGCATCTGGCCGCACCGGCCCGGCGTGCTGCTGCGCAGCCATGTGCAGGCCCTGGTGGCGGATCTGCGGATGGCCTTGCTTCAGATTGCAACGGCCCTGGCCTTCCTGCCCGAGCAGGCCTGGCGCATGGGGGACGCCATCGTGCGCACGCTGGTGCGCCTGGGCTTCACGCGGCGCCGGCTGCTGGAGTGGACCACGGCCGCGCAGTCCGGCCGCAAACCGCGGCTGGACCTGTGGGGCTTTTACCGCCAGATGGCCGGCGGCACGGCGCTGGGCCTGGCGGCCTGCGGCGGCGCGCTGCTGCTGGCGCCTGCGGCCGCGCCCTGGGTGCTGCCGTTCGCGCTTCTATGGGCCGCTGCGCCCGCGCTCGCGCTGTGGGCCAGCCGGCCACCGGCGCCCAGCCGCAAGCGCGTGCTGCCCGCGGCCGACGCGCTGGCCCTGCGCCTGGTCGCGCGGCGCACCTGGCGCTTCTTCGAGACCTTCGTGACGCCGGCCGACCACATGCTGCCGCCCGACAACTTCCAGGAAGACCCGCAGCCCGTGCTGGCACGCCGCACCTCGCCGACCAACATCGGCCTGTACCTGCTGGCCACCGCGACCGCGCGCGACTTCGGCTGGGCCGGGCTGGTGCAGACCGTGGAGCGGCTGGAGGCCACCTTCGCCACGCTGCATCAGCTGCCGCGTCTCAAGGGCCATTTCTTCAACTGGTACGGCACGGCCGACCTGCGTGCGCTGGACCCGCGCTACGTGTCCTCGGTGGACAGCGGCAACCTGGCCGGCCACCTGATCGCGCTGGCCAATGCCTGCGACGAGTGGCAGGCCGGCGCCGCGCTGGCCGACCCGCGTGCCGGGCTGTGGGACGCGGTGCGCCTGGCGCGCCAGGCCGATGGTGCCGCCGCGCCGCGTGCTGCGGCCGTGCTGGACGACATCACGGCCCAGCTGCAAAGCCCGCTGGCGCTGGACGCGCTGGCCCCCGCGCTGGTGCGCCTGGCCGACAAGCTGGCCGGCGCCGCGCGCGGCCTGGGCCAGCAGAGCGAAGACGCGTTGGCCGACCTGCTGTTCTGGGCGCAGGCGCTGGGCCGCCTGGCCGCCGCGCATGGGCAGGACCGCGCGCAGCCCCTGCCGCCGCTGGTGCTGCGCCTCAAGGCCCTGGCCGCCACGGCGCGCGAGATGGCGCTGAACATGGACTTCGCTTTCCTGCTCGACCCCGAGCGCAAGCTGCTGTCCATCGGCTACGCGCTGGCCGAGCAGCGGCTGGACACCAACTGCTACGACCTGCTGGCGTCCGAGGCGCGGCTTGCCAGCCTGTTCGCCATCGCCAAGGGCGACGCGCCCACGCGCCACTGGTTCCGCCTGGGCCGCACGGCCACGCCGCTGTTCGGCGGCTCGGCGCTGATCTCGTGGTCGGGCTCGATGTTCGAGTACCTGATGCCGTCCCTGGTCATGCGCGCGCCGGCCGGCAGCTTGCTGGAGCAGACCAACCGCCTCATCGTGCAGCGCCAGATCGCGTATGGCCATGCGCTGGGCATGCCCTGGGGCATCTCCGAGTCGGCCTACAACGCGCGCGACCTGGAGTTCACCTACCAGTACGCCAACTTCGGCGTGCCCGGCCTGGGCCTGAAGCGCGGCCTGGCCGACCACCAGGTGGTGGCGCCCTATGCCACGGCGCTGGCCGCCATGGTCGACCCGCAGGCCGCGTGCCGCAACTTCACGCGCCTGGCCGCGATGGGCGCGCTGGGCCGCCACGGCTTCTACGAGGCGCTGGACTTCACGCCTGCGCGATTGCCCGAGGGCGCGCGCGTGGCCATCGTGCGCAACTTCATGGCCCACCACCAGGGCATGGCCATCGTGGCGATCGCCAACGTGCTGCAGAACGGCCGCATGCGCGAGCGCTTCCACCGCGAGCCCATGGTGCAGTCCAGCGAGCTGCTGCTGCAGGAACGCATGCCGCGCAACGTGGCCGTGGGCCATCCGCGTGCCGAAGAGGTGCATGCCTCGCGCGACGAGGCCGGCGCCGCGGCCGCCACCGTGCGCCGCCTGCCGGGGCTGGAGCCGGGGCGCCCTCCCGTCACGCATGTGCTGTCCAACGGCAGCTACAGCGTGATGCTCACCGCATCGGGCGCGGGCTACAGCCGCTGGCGCGGCCTGGCCATCACGCGCTGGCGCGAAGATGCCACGCGCGACCCCTGGGGCGCGTTCCTCTATTTGCGCGACGTGGTCACGGGCCAGGCCTGGTCGCCGTGCGCGCAGCCCATGCCGCTGGCCGGCGCCGACCTGCGGGCCTACGAGGTGGTGTTCGGCGAAGACCAGGCCAGCTTCACGCACCGCCAAGGCGGCCTGGCCAGCACCCTGGCCGTGCTGGTCTCGGGCGAGAGCGATGCCGAGGTGCGCCGCCTGTCGCTGGCCAACAGCGGCCGGCGCGCGCGCGAGATCGACATCACCTCCTATGCCGAGATGGTGCTGGCCGCACCGGCCGCCGACGAGGCGCACCCGGCCTTTGCCAAGCTGTTCGTGCACACCGAATACCTGCCCGAGTTCGGCGCGCTGCTGGCCACGCGCCGCCCACGCTCGCCGGACGAGCCGCCCGTGTGGGCCGCGCACTTCGCGGTGGTGGAGGGCGAGAGCACGGCCGCGCCGCAGCACGAGTCCGACCGCGCGCGCTTCCTGGGCCGCAGCCGCGACGCCGGCACGGCCGCGGCCATCGTCGACGGCCAGCCGCTGTCGGGCACGGTGGGCACGGTGCTGGATGCGGTCTTCGCGCTGCGCCACCGTGTGCGCATCCCGCCGGGCGCGCTGGTGCGCGTGGCGTTCTGGACCGTGGTCGCGCCCTCGCGCGCCGAGCTGCTGCACCTGATCGACAAGCACCACGACCGCAGCGCCTTCGAACGTGCCGCCACGCTGGCCTGGACGCAGGCCCAGGTCCAGCTGCGCCACCTGGGCGTGGACGCCGACGAGGCGGCCGACTTCCAGCGCCTGGCCGCGCCGCTGCTGTACGCCGACCGGCGCCTGCGCGCGCCAGCCGACACACTGCTGCGCGGTGCAGGGGCGCAGTCCGGCCTGTGGCCGCATGCCGTGTCGGGCGACCTGCCCCTCGTGCTGCTGCGCATCGACGACATGGAGGACCTGGCCCAGGTGCGCCAGGCGCTGCGCGCGCACGAGTACTGGGGCATGAAGCAGGTCGGCGTGGACCTGGTGATCGTGAACGAACGCGCCAGCTCGTATGTGCAGGACCTGCAGATCGCCATCGAAACCGCCGTGCGCAGCAGCCAGGCCCGGCCGCGCCTGGGTGCGGGCCTGGTACAGGGCGCCGTGCATGTGCTGCGCGCCGATCTCATGGGCAGCAGCGCCCGCGCCCTGCTGCAGGCCGCCGCGCGCGTGGAGCTGGTGGCGCGGCATGGCGCCATCGCCGACCGGCTGGCACGCTTGCCCGCGCCGCGGCCGGTGGCGTCGCCGGAGCCCGCCGCACCCGTGCAGGAGCAGGGGGAACCCACGGTGCCCGACGCCGATGCGCTGGAATTCTTCAACGGCCTGGGCGGCTTTGCCGACGACGGGCGCGAATACGTGGTGCGCCTGCACGCCGGCCAGGCCACGCCCGCGCCGTGGATCAACGTCATCGCCAACCCGGGCTTCGGCTTCCACGCATCGACCGAGGGCAGCGGCGCCACCTGGTGCGCCAACAGCCGAGACAACCAGCTCACGCCCTGGTCCAACGACCCCGTGAGCGATCCGCCCGGCGAGGCCTTCTATGTGCGCGACGAGGCCAGCGGCGCGCTGTGGACGCCCACCGCCCAGCCCGTGCGTGGCGCCGGCTGCTACGAGGCGCGGCACGGCCACGGCTTCAGCCGCTTCCTGCACACCACGCAGGGCATCGCGGTGGAGCTGCTGCAATACGTGCCGCTGGCCGACCCGGTGAAGATCTCGCGCTTGAAGCTGCACAACCGCAGCGACCAGCCACGGCGCCTGTCGGTCACGGCCTATGCGGAATGGGTGCTGGGCACTTCGCGCGGCGCCTCGGCCCCGTTCATCGTGACCGCGGTGGACGCGGCCAGCGGCGCGCTGCTGGCGCACAAGCCCTGGGGCCTGGCCTTCCCCGGCCGCGTGGCCTTCGCCGACCTGCGTGGCCGCCAGACCGCGTGGACGGCCGACCGCAGCGAGTTCCTGGGCCGCAACGGCAGCCTGGCCGCACCCGCCGCGCTGCTGGCGCGGGCTTCGCTGTCGGGCGCGACCGGTGCCGGGCTGGACCCATGCGCGGCGCTGCAATGCGTGGTGGACCTGGCACCCGGCGCCACCATCGAGGTCGTCGCCGTGCTGGGGCAGGGCGCGTCGCTGGAAGACGCCCAGGCCCTGATCGCACGCTACCGCGCCGCCGACCTGGACGCCGTGCTGGCCGAGGTGCAGGCGCATTGGCGCAGCACGCTAGGGGCGGTGCAGGTCAAGACGCCGGACCGCGCCATGGACATCCTGCTCAACGGCTGGCTGCTCTACCAGACCATCGCCTGCCGGCTGTGGGCGCGCGCGGCGTTCTACCAGGCGAGCGGCGCCTACGGCTTTCGCGACCAGCTGCAGGACAGCATGGCGCTGGGCTTCACGCAGCCCGCCACGGCGCGCGCGCAATTGCTGCGCGCGGCGGGCCGCCAGTTCGTCGAGGGCGACGTGCAGCACTGGTGGCTGCCGCATTCGGGCCAGGGCGTGCGCACGCGCATCTCTGACGACCGCGTGTGGCTGGCCTATGCCGCGGCGCACTACATCCGGGTGTCAGGCGACGCCGCCGTGCTGGACGAGCCGCTCGACTTCCTCGACGGCCCGGCGCTCCAACCCGGCGAGCACGACGCTTTCTTCCAGCCGCAGCCGGCCGGGCAGCCGGCCTCGCTGTTCGAGCATTGCGCGCGCGGGCTGGACCAGTGCCTGGCGCTCACCGGCACGCTGGGCCTGCCGCTGATCGGCACCGGCGACTGGAACGACGGCATGAACCGTGTCGGCGCCGAGGGCCGCGGCGAAAGCGTGTGGCTGGGCTGGCTGCTGGTGCGCACCATTGCGCTGTTCGCACCGCTGGCCAACGGCCGCGACGACGCACGCGCCGCGCGCTGGCGTGCGCATGCCGAGTCCGTGCGCGCCGCCATCGAGCGCGGGGCCTGGGACGGCGCCTGGTACCGGCGCGCCACTTTCGACGACGGCAGCTGGCTGGGCGCCGACGGCAACGCCGAATGCCGCATCGACGCCATCGCCCAGGCCTGGGCCGTGCTGTCCGGCGCGGCCGACCCGCAGCGCGCCGCGCAGGCCATGGACGCGCTGGCCCGGCACCTGGTGCTGCCGGCCGAGCAGCTCGTGCTGTTGCTGGCGCCACCGTTCGACAAGGGGGCGCGCGACCCCGGCTACATCCAGGGCTACCCGCCCGGCGTGCGCGAGAACGGCGGGCAGTACAGCCACGCCGCCATGTGGGCCATCCTGGCCTTCGCGCAGCAGGGCGACGGCGACCGCGCGACCGAGCTCTTTCGGCTCGTGAACCCGATCCACCACGCGCTGACGCCCGAGGCCGCGGCGCTGTACCGCGTGGAGCCGTACGTGGTGGCCGCCGACGTCTATGCCGTGGCGCCGCACCAGGGCCGCGGCGGCTGGAGCTGGTACACGGGCTCGGCCGCGTGGATGTACCGGGCGGGCGTGGAGGGCATCCTGGGGCTGCGGCGCGAGGGCGCGACGCTGGTCATCGACCCCTGCCTGCACGCCGACTGGCCGATGTTCGAGATGACGCTGCGCATCGAGGGCACGGTGTACGCCGTGCGCGTGCTGCATGCCTCGCGGAGTGGCCGCGGCATCACGGCGGCGCTGCTGGACGACGAGACGCTGCTGGACGCCGCGCAGGGCGCCCGCGTGGCGCTGGATGGGGGCGCGCACCGCCTGCTGCTGACGATCTGAAGGCGCGGCGGCGTCGGCGATAATGCGAACCACTCTCAAATAGCGAAGTGGATCGACCATGGCTTTCCGCCCTTTGTCCCGCCTGCACATCGCGTCACGCATCGCCGCTGGCACGCTGGGCGGCTACGCCTTCACCTGGGGCTTCATGGCCGCCAGCATCGCGCTGCTGTTCGCGGCTGGCATGCCATTCCACGACGCCGAGTCGCTGAGCACCATGATCGGCTTCCTGCTGTTCCTGGGCCTGTTCTGCTGGTCCTTCGCGGCCGGCAGCCTGGCGCGGGTGTGGGCGGTGCTGGCCGGTGGCGGCGCGGCGATGACAGGCGTGGCCTGGCTCGTGCAGCGCGCGTTGGTCTGAGGGGGGCGACACATGTTCCAGAATTTCCGCCTGTCCATGGCCTGGCTGCACACCTGGTTCGGGCTGGTGCTGGGTTTCGTGCTGATGGCCGTCTTCTTCTTCGGTGCGCTGTCGGTGTTCGACCGCGAGATCGACCGCTGGGCCATCCCCGAGTCGCGCTTCGCGCCGCAGCCCATGCCCTCGTTCGACCGCATGCTGCTTCCCGTGTTCCAGGACATCAAGCCGCTGCCCGACGCCATCGAGCAGGCCCGCTCGCGCGTGAACGGGTCCATGGCCACCAGCTTTGCTGCGCAGCGCTACGGCGCCTACACCACGCACCGCGACCCGGTGCTCAGCGTGTTCGTGGGCTTCGAGCTGCCGAACGCCAAGGACCCGGACGACAGCATCTTCGGCACGCGCACCATCGACCCGCGTTCGGGCCGATCGCTGTCGGACGACCGGCTCAAGATCGGCAGCCAGTTCTTCTATCCGCTGCACTACAGCCTGAACTGGCAGTGGATGAACCTGGGCACCTGGATCGTCGGCTTCGCCGCGCTGGTCATGCTGGTGGCGCTGGTCAGCGGCGTGGTCATGCACCGCAAGCTCTTTCGCGAGTTCTTCACCTTCCGCCCGAAGAAGCACACGCAGCGCAGCACGCTGGACCTGCACAACCTGACCGGCGTCGTGGCGCTGCCGTTCCACTTCATCTTCGCCTTCTCGGGCCTGGTGATCTTCGGTGGGACCTACTTCCCGATCACGCACACGCAGCTGGCGCCGTTGCACGAACTGCACGAGCAGCACGAGGCCACGCAGACCGGCCTGCCGGCCAAGGCCTCGGGCGTGCCCGGCACGCTGGCCTCGGTCGATGCCATGGTGGCCGATGCGCAGCGCCGCTGGGCGGCCAAGGGCATGGCCGGGGAGGTCGGGTTCCTCAACGTGCAGCACGTAGGCCATGACAACGCCTACGTCAGCGTCTACCGGGCCGGCACCGACCGCGTGACGCTGACGGGCGAGGGCATCCACTACCAGGCCGCCACCGGCAGGTTGCTGCACGAAGACCCGCCCGTGACGGCCGTGGCCGGCATCAACAACTTCCTGACCGGCCTGCACCTGCAGCACTTCCGGCACTGGACGCTGCGCTGGCTGTATTTCATCGGCGGCCTGTCGGGCTGCGTCTGCATCGCCACGGGCTTCATCTTCTTCGTCGAGAAGCGCAAGCGCCAGCACGCCAAGCAGGGCGTGAGCGGGGCGCGCTGGGTCGATGCCTTCGCGGTCAGCACCGTGACCGGCATGCTCTGCGCGGCCCTGGTCATGCTCATCGCCAACCGCGTGCTGCCGGTGGACCTGCCGGCCCGCGGCGACTGGGAGCAGTACACCTTCTGGGGCGCATGGCTGCTGGCCTTTGCACATGGCATCTGGCGCACGGCTCCCGTGGCCGACGGCGGCATGGCACCCGCCTGGGGCGAGCAGAGCTGGGCGGTGGCGACGCTGGCCGTGGCAGCCGTGCTGCTGAACTGGGTGACCACGGGCGACCATCTGCTGCGCACCATCGCCGACGGCTATTGGCCCGTGGCCGGTGTCGACCTCGTGATGCTGGCCGGCGCTGCGCTCGCGGTGGTGGCCGCGCGCCGGCTGCGAAGCCGGGCGCAGGGCGCGGTGCCGCGCGGCACGGCCGTGGGAGCGGCCCGTGCCTGAGTCGCTGATGGTCGCGGCGGCCGTGGCCGCCAACGCGCTGGGCCTGGCTTGGCTGGCCCTGGCGATGGACGTGCATTGGGCGCAGGTGCGCGGCGGCACCGTGCCGGCGCCAGGTGGCGTGCGTCTGTTGCGCGTGCTCGGCGCCCTAACGCTCGCCGGCGCGCTGCTGCTGTGCCTGGCCGTGGACCATGGCTCCATGGCCTCACTGGTCTGGACCATGAGCCTGGCCGCTGCCGCGATCGCCATAGCGCTCACGTTGAGCTGGCGGCCGCGCCTGCTTGCGCCACTGGTGGCTTGGGTACCATCGGCCCGAGCGACGCCATGACCACACCCATTCTTGCCCCTTCCCTGACCTCATCGGCCGAGGCCGTGGCGGTCGTCCGCCAACAAGGCTATGCCGTGCTCGGCACGGCGGCCGTCTGCGAGCTGGCGGGCTGCACGCCGGCCGCGCTGCGCCCGCTGGAGCCCGGCTGGGCCGACTTGCCGCCCGACGGTTACCTGAAGGACGGCGGACGCTACCGGCGCCGCCGCCATTCCTGTTTCGTGGTCCAGGCCGACACGCTGAACCAGGTCGCGCACCGTGCGCACTGGCAGCCCGTAGCCTACAACGCACTGCATGGCGGCATGGAACGCTGGTTCGAACCCATGCACGCCAGCGACGTGCTGCAGCCTGCCTGGCGCCAGCTGCTGGTGGGCCTGGGCAACCTGTGCTCGGCGCTGCGCGGGCAGGCCGGCACGCCCTGGTACGTGGAGGCACACCAGTTCCGCATCGACACCACCGACGGCATCGGCCGGCCCACGCCCGAAGGCGCGCACCGCGATGGCGTGGACTTCGTGGCCGTGCTGCTGATCGGCCGCCACGGCATCAAGGGCGGCGAGACGCGCGTATTCGAGGCCGAGGGGCCGAAAGGCCAGCGTTTCACGCTCACCGAGCCTTGGTCGCTGCTGTTCCTGGACGACGCACGCGTGATCCACGAGTCCACGCCGATCCAGCCGCTGGAGCAGGGCGGTTGGCGCGACACCTTGGTGCTGACCTTCCGGGCCGGCGGTTTCCAGGGCGTCTGAATCGCGGGTGCGGTCCTACAGCCTGGTGGCTGGCGATTTCCTAGACTGGCTGCGGCGGCATCGGCGCCGCTGTCTTTCCCGGAAAAGGACGCCAGCATGTACCAGCAGATCCTCGTTCCCGTCGACGGCTCGCAGAGCGCGCTCAACGCCTTGCGCCAGGCCGTCACCGTGGCCAAGGCCTTCGGTTCCACCTTGTTCCTCGTCCATGTGATCGACCCCTACCCGTTCCTGGGTGCGGGGGCCGACTACGCCCTGGGCCAGGCCGACTATCTGTCGGCGGCCACGTCGAACGCCAACAACGCGCTGCATGCGGCAACCGAGATCGTCACGGCCGCAGGGCTGCAGAGTGATTCCGCCGTCGTGGACGGCCACGCGGCTGAGGAAGGCATCCTGGCGACGGCGAAGACCTGTGGCGCCGACCTGATCGTCATGGGCTCGCACGGCAGGCGCGGCATCGAGAAACTGCTGCTGGGCAGCGTGACCCAGCGTGTGCTGCAGGACGCGCGCGTGCCGGTGCTGGTGGTGCGCGGCAGCGAAGCCTAGGCTGCCATGCAGCTCGCTGCGGCTCAGACTTGATCGGCCACACTGGCGTCGGCGGGCGGTCTGAGCCATTCGGGGCCTCGGCTCGGCGCCTCGTAGCTCTCCATTTCCAACGCGGTGGCTTCGGCGAACCCGTCGCTGTCTTCGCCACCGCCGCAGCCGGGCAGGAAGGCAGCGACCAGGACCAGGAGAGCGGCTGTCTTGATGAGGTGTCGCTGCATGGTGAATCTCGCAAGGATGGGCTGTCGATGCGTTGATTTTTCAGGCTGGGAGAAACCCTGATGGCAACTAATGCGCACCGCAGGCCAGCCAATCCTCTGGCGACACAGTTGCGCCACGATTGGCCCCGGCGTGTTGCGGGCACGCCACCCATCGTGGCGCGACTGTGTCGGCGCTCGCCCCTGGCGGTGCCTGTCGCGACCCTGAAAGCATCTGCAGGTGCGACGGAAGGTACAGCAATAAAAAAACCCGCCGAAGCGGGTTTCATGGGAGGCGAAGAACTCAGGCCTTCGTCTTTTGCTTGCGGCCGCGCAGGCCGGCCAGGCCCAGCAGTCCCACACCCAGCAGGGCGATGGAGGCGGGCTCCGGCACTTCGATGGCCTGGCTCGTGATCACCAGGTTGAAGTTCACGGCCGTGTCCTGGAACTCCTGCGTGGTGAAGCCGAAGCAGCCGGCTGCTGCGTTGGCAGCCGCGCAGACTTCAGGTGCGAGCGCCGTCAGCGACGGTGCTGCGAAGAAGCTGACGAAGTAGCGGAAACCGTTGAAGTCAAAGGTTTCGTTCAGCGAGCCGCTCAGGACGAAGATGTCGTCGCAGGGCACTGCCGAGGTCGTCACGGCGCAGGTGCCGGCAACGTTGCGCGTTTCTGCGAAGTTGATGGTGTAGTTCGCGGTGAACGCCTCGTAGGCCAGGCCAGAGCCGGTGGGCCGCAGGCTCAGGGACGCGTCGATCTGCGTGCTCTTGAGCGAGACGCTGTTCAAACCCAGTGCGCCGTTGTTGATGTGCGTATAGGTATTGGCCAGCTTGGATGCACCATCGGTGTCCAGGGTGCCGGCGCTCGGGGTGTTGGAGATCTGCAGCGCGCTGCGGTTGAGGCCGACGTCACCGCCTTGCACGCCCCAGCTCACTTCCAAGGCACTGGCCAGGCCATTGCTGCCTGCACGGCCAGCGTTGAAAAAAGTCTGATCGACGTTGAAGGCGCTGTCGACGATGTAGTCCCACTGCATGATGGGTGCAGCGACCGCTGCGTTGACTGCACAAGCGGCGGCCATAACAATGGCAACGCGGGAGAAGGTACGGGTCATGGGGTTCCTGATCCAAATTTGTTACGACGGGTAACATTTAGCACGCCCCGTGCCAGTGTCAAAAAACACTTTTGAATCAATAACTTGTTTGAAAAACACTGTCGAGGATGTGACGGAGTTGACACATTTATCGACGGAGGACAGGTCCTACAAGGCGTAACCCACGCGCAGGTTGCTCCACTGGCCGTGCGAGTCGGCTGACCGGCTCGCCACGTTTCGTGGTGGAGTGGGGACCCACAACAAAAAACCCTGTAGAAGCATCGTTCTACAGGGTTTCAGGGGACGTCCCGAGCCTCGTGAATTGCTCGGAACTACGTTATTGGCGGAGCAGGCGGGATTCGAACCCGCGGAGGGCTATTAACCCTCACACGCTTTCCAGGCGTGCGACTTAAACCGCTCATCCACCGCTCCGCGAAGCCCGCAAGTATAGCAGTGTCAAGTGGGCGCACTGCGCTTGGGCCAGGCGTGGCGCTGCAGGTCTTCGAGCAGCACGAACTCGAGCGCGCTGATGTGCGTCGATTCGAGCACCACCCAGGGCGCGCAGCCGGCTTCGTGCGCCTCCTTCCAGCGATTCACGCAAAGGCACCAGCGGTCGCCGGGCTGCAGGCCGGCGAAGCGGTGTTCCGGCCGCGGCGTCGACAGGTCGTTGCCGCGGCGCTGCGAGAACGCCAGGAACTCGGCCGTGACCTTGGCGCAGACCACGTGCGTGCCGGCATCCTGCGCGTCGGTGCGGCAACAGCCGTCGCGGAACCAGCCGGTCAGCGGAGCGTAGGAGCAGGGCACCAGTTCCGAGCCCAGCACGTTGTGGTCCATGGCGCCGTCTGCCACGGCCTCAGGCCTTCGGTGTCGGCAAGTGGATCATCTGCATCGCCGAGCCGATCAGCGTGGCCACGTCCGTCATGTTGCTCGGCACGATGAGCGTGGTCTTCGCATCCGCAGCGACCTTGCTGTAGGCGTCGACGGCACGCTCGGCCACCTTGAGTTGCACGGCCTGGTCGCCGCCGGGCTGGCGGATCGCGGAGGCCACGAGCGCGATGGCCTGGGCCGTCGCGTCGGCAACGGCCGTGATGGCGGCGGCTTCGCCCTGGGCCTGGTTGATGGCGGCCTGCTTCTCGCCCTCGGACCTGGCGATGAAGGCCTCGCGCTCGCCGGTGGCGATGTTGATCTGCTCCTGGCGCCGGCCTTCGGAGGCGGCGATCAGCGCGCGCTTCTCGCGCTCGGCCGTGATCTGCGCCTGCATGGAGCGCAGGATCTCGGCCGGCGGCGTGAGGTCCTTGATCTCGTAGCGCAGCACCTTCACGCCCCAATTCAGCGCGGCCTCGTCGATGGCGGCAACGACCTGCGCGTTGATGATGTCGCGCTCCTCGAAGGTCTTGTCCAACTCCAGCTTGCCGATCACGCTGCGCAGAGAGGTCTGGGCCAACTGTGTGACGGCCATGATGTAGTTGGACGAGCCGTAGCTGGCGCGCATGGGGTCGGTGACCTGGAAGTACAGGATGCCGTCGACCTGCAGCTGCGTGTTGTCGCGCGTGATGCAGACCTGGCTCGGCACGTCCAGCGGAATCTCCTTCAGGCTGTGCTTGTAGGCAACGCGGTCCACGAAGGGCACGAGGAAGTTCAAGCCGGGTGTCAGCGTGGCGTTGTACTTGCCCAGCCGCTCGACCACCCACGCGTTCTGCTGCGGCACGACCTTGATCGACTGGGACACGAAGACCACCGCGATGACCAGCAGGACGAGAGCAAATTCCATCCAGTTTCTCCAGAGATGTTGTGACAGACGGCGCGTCAGGCCTTGTCGACCACCAGCCGGTTGCCGACCACGGCAACCACCCGGTGCAGGCCAGGCTCGGGCGTTGCGGCACCGCGCTGCACGACAGTCCAGCGTGCGCCGCGGTAGTGTACGGAGGCCGTGCCATCGGGGCTCCAGGCCTGGACCGTGAGCGTCTCGCCAATGTCCATGTTGACGTCGGGATTGGCCTGGGCAGCAACACCTTGCGGCCTGCGGCTGCGCACTGCATACCACACGGCCACCGCGCCGCCGCCGACGACGGCCGCCATTGCGATCTGGCCCGTCATCGCGACACCCAGATAGGCCATCAGGGCCGCTGCGATAAAGCCCAGCGCCACCATGAGCAGATAGAAGGTGCCGGTCACCAGTTCCAGCACGATGCAGGCACCTGCCAGCAGCCACCAGAACGTCGAGTCCGCCATGCCCATCCGCTTGCCCCTTGTGTTTGAACCCGCGCATTGTGGGACAAAAGCAGCAGGGCCCAAACGCGCCGTCATGCAATGTCCTTACACTTCGCGCCTGTCGTTTTCCACCACGCCCAGAAGGGCCGGAGCCCCGCATGAAGTTTCGCTTTCCCATCGTCATCATCGACGAGGACTACCGCTCCGAAAACACCTCGGGCCTCGGCATCCGTGCGCTGGCACAAGCGATCGAAAGCGAAGGCTTCGAGGTGCTGGGCGTGACCAGCTACGGCGACCTGTCGCAGTTCGCCCAACAGCAAAGCCGCGCCAGCGCCTTCATCCTGTCGATCGACGACGAGGAGTTCTCGCCCGGACCGGACCTGGACCCGGCCGTGCTGAGCCTGCGCAAGTTCATCGAGGAAGTGCGGCGCAAGAACCTGGAAGTGCCGATCTATGTGTATGGCGAGACGAAGACATCGCGGCACATGCCCAACGACATCCTGCGCGAGCTGCACGGCTTCATCCACATGTTCGAGGACACCCCGGAGTTCGTGGCGCGCCACATCATCCGTGAGGCCAAGAGCTACCTGGAGAGCGTGCAGCCGCCGTTCTTCAAAGCGCTGCTGGACTATGCCGAGGACGGCTCGTACTCGTGGCACTGCCCCGGGCATTCCGGTGGCGTCGCGTTCCTCAAGAGCCCGGTCGGGCAGATGTTCCACCAGTTCTTCGGCGAGAACATGCTGCGTGCCGACGTCTGCAACGCGGTCGAGGAACTGGGCCAGCTGCTGGACCACACCGGCCCCGTGGCCGACAGCGAACGCAATGCGGCGCGCATCTTCAATGCCGACCACTGCTTCTTCGTGACCAACGGCACGTCGACCTCCAATAAGATGGTGTGGCACCACACCGTGGCGCCGGGCGACGTGGTGGTGGTGGACCGCAATTGCCACAAGTCCATCCTGCACGCGATCATCATGACCGGCTCGATCCCGGTGTTCATGAAGCCCACGCGGAACCACTTCGGCATCATCGGCCCGATCCCGCAAAGCGAGTTTGACCCGGAGGCCATCAAGGCCAAGATCCGCGCCAACCCGCTGCTGGCCGGCGTGGACGCGGACACCGTCAAGCCGCGCGTGATGACCGTCACCCAGTCCACGTACGACGGCGTGCTCTACAACACCGAGACCATCAAGAAGATGCTGGACGGCTACGTCGACACGCTGCACTTCGACGAGGCGTGGCTGCCGCACGCGGCGTTCCATCCGTTCTACGGCGCCTACCACGCGATGGGCAAGCGCCGTGCGCGGCCCAAGGACGCGCTGGTCTTTGCCACGCAGTCCACGCACAAGCTTCTGGCCGGCATCAGCCAGGCCAGCCACGTGCTGGTGCAGGACTCGCAGAACCGCAAGCTGGACCGCCACCTGTTCAACGAGGCGTACCTGATGCACACGTCGACCTCGCCGCAGTACGCCATCATCGCCAGCTGCGACGTGGCGGCAGCCATGATGGAGCCGCCCGGCGGCACGGCGCTGGTGGAGGAGTCCATCCTCGAAGCATTGGACTTCCGCCGCGCCATGCGCCAGGTCGAACGCGAGTTCGGCGAAGACGAATGGTGGTTCAAGGTCTGGGGGCCAGAGCATCTCGTCGAGGAGGGGGTGGGCCGCGCCGACGACTGGATCATCAAGGACGCCAGTGCCGAACGCTGGCACGGCTTCGGTGAACTGGCCGACGGCTTCAACATGCTGGACCCGATCAAGTCCACCATCGTCACCCCGGGCCTGGGCCTGGACGGCAAGTTCGCCGAGCAAGGCATCCCCGCGAGCATCGTCACCAAGTACCTGGCCGAGCACGGCATCATCGTGGAGAAGACGGGGCTGTACAGCTTCTTCATCATGTTCACGATCGGCATCACCAAGGGCCGGTGGAACACCATGCTGGCCGCGCTGCAGCAGTTCAAGGACGACTACGCGAAGAACCAGCCGATGTGGCGCATCCTTCCGGAGTTCTGCCAGCAGCACAAGCGCTACGAGCGCATGGGTCTGCGCGACCTGTGCCAGCACATCCACACGCTGTACGCCAAGTACGACATCGCGCGTCTCACGACCGAGATGTACCTGTCGGACTTGACGCCTGCCATGAAGCCCAGCGACGCCTATGCCCACATTGCGCACCGCAAGACCCAGCGCGTGCCGATCGATGAACTGGAAGGCCGCATCACGACCAGCCTGGTCACGCCGTACCCGCCCGGCATTCCGCTGTTGATCCCGGGCGAGGTCTTCAACAAGAAGATCGTGGACTACCTCAAGTTCTCGCGCGAGTTCAACATCCAGTGCCCGGGCTTCGAGACCGACATCCATGGCCTGGTGGAGACCGAAGACGAGAACGGCAAGATTAGCTACTTTGCGGACTGCGTCGCCGAGGGCAAGCCGATGTCCGAGGCCGAGAAGGTCACGCGCGCCGAGGATGTGGTCCAGGTCGGCAGCGACGGGCCTTTCGGTCGCACGATCTAGACGATCCAATTCCACGAAGAAAAAGGCCCCGCGCATGCGGGGCCTGTGTGGGCCGATCGCGGCGTCACGCGCGCGATGGCTTCATCTTGCCGCGAGGATCAGCTGCGACGGCGACGCACGGCCACCAGGCCCAGCGCGGCCACACCGAGCAGCGCCAGCGAGCCGGGTTCCGGCACTTCGACAGGAGTGTCCGCCGTGTAGTCGTAGACGACGTTCAAGCCGCAGCCTGCGGTCGTGGACTGCTCGATCAGGATGTTCCCGCCGCCGCCGGTCTGGGTGTTGCTGATCGCGGTCGTGCAGAGGAAGTCCACGGTGCCGCCGCCGATGAAGGAGCCCAGATCCGCGGCGGTGAAGGTCAGCGTGTTGCTGATGTCCTGCGCGCCCAGGTCAACCCGTTGTCCGCCCGCAATGGGCGAGGGGCCGTAGTTGAACAGCGGCGCATCGAAGGTCTGGAAGATGGAGCCAGGGCCTGTCAGAAAAAAGTTCTCGGTACTGACGAAGCCGAAGATCTGCGTTTGCGCTGCTTCATTGAGGAGTGAGGCGCTCGACAGGACGCGGCCATCCAGGGTGATCGTCACGCTGTTCAGCGTGCCGAGGCTGGCATCGAATTGTTGGAGCGTGTGCGTCTGGTTGATCTCCGTCAGTTCCATCACTTGGGGAGAGGACTGCGTGACCACGGCTGCACTAGCGGCTGCCGCAGCAGAGGACATGACGGCGAGGAGGGTTAATTTCTTGAGGGACATACTTGTTGTTACTCCTTTACTCGAATCACCAGAAAGTTGGTGACCCAAAGATGAAGGTGAGCAAGGTGTATGCCGCCACTTGAAGTTCATTGATCTGTCAGGTGTTGGTTTTCTTCGATTCGAGAAATTAGTTGGAGACTGTCAGGTATTCCGTCAGCAGGAAAACATTCATAAGGTGAGTTGTGTACCAGGATGTTCTAAAGGCAACTTGTCAACCGTCAAGTCGCACACGAAGAAATCGCGCGTGGCGCGGCATGCCACTGCCGTGCAGGCCGTTATAGCGGTAGGTGACGAGTGCCCCGATCGGCGGCGGATCGGCGCGTTGCGCATCGGTGAAGCCGCTGCCGAGCCTGAAGCGCAAGCCCTCACCGGTCTCCACGATGAGCGCGCCCAGTCGGCCTGCGTGCCGGCCCTGGCCTGGCACATAGCCCACGACGCGGGCCTCGGCGTCATCGTAAGGCTTGAACTTCAGAAGATCATCGTTGCGCTCGCTGCGGTACGGCGCACTGCCCAGATGCAGCATCAGCCCCTCGCCGCCTGCGCGCACGATGCGGTCGAGTTCGGCCTGCAGCGCCTGATGCGTGGTCGCCCGTTGCTGGGGCACGGCAACGACCCATGGCACCCCCGAAAGCGGCAGCAGCGAATTCAGGCGCTGCAGCCGCCGGTCGAAATCGCCTGGCTCGGCGGGCAGGTCGAACACCATGTAGCGCATGGCGCGCCACGCGGCATCGGACGGCTGCTGGCTGCGCACGGTCGCCAGGGCCTGCTCGAAGCGGCCTCTGCCGGCCCACAGTTCTCCATCCAGTGCGACGCCGGGCAGCGGCGCGGTGAACCAGGCCGGCGGCACGATGCGTTCGCCGCCGCGCGTCCATAACTGCCGGCCGTCCCAGTAGGCACGCAGGCCATCGTATTTCTCTCTCACCCAATAGCCGGCCAGGGGCATGCCACGTCGGTAGACGTTGGCCAGCATCAGCCGCGGCGGCGCCGCGGCAGCGGGCAGCGTGGCCGCGAGTGCGGCCAGGACCAGTGCGCGACGAAGCCTATTCGTCGAGCCCGCCGACCACTTGGCTGAAGCCGCCGTCCACATAGGTGATCTCTGCCGTCACGCCGCCCGCCAGGTCACTCAGCAGGAAGGCAGCCACGTTGCCCACGTCTTCGATGGTCACGTTGCGCCGGATCGGCGACACGGCGGCGACAGCCGGCAGCAGCTTGCCGAAGCCCTTGATGCCGCTGGCGGCCAGGGTCTTGATCGGCCCGGCGCTGACCCCGTTCACCCGGATGCCCTTGGGCCCCAATGCGCCGGCCAGGTACCGCACGGACGCTTCCAGCGAGGCCTTGGCCAGGCCCATGGTGTTGTAGTTGGGCACGGTGCGTACGGCGCCCAGGTAGGTCAATGTGATCAGCGCCGACTTGTCATTCAGGTAGGGCAGAGCGGCCTTGGCCATGGCCGGAAAGCTGTAGGCGCTGATGTCGTGCGCGATCTTGAACGACTCGCGCGACAGGCCTTCGAGGAAGTCGCCGGCGATGGCCTCGCGCGGCGCGAAGCCGATGCTGTGCACGAAGCCGTCGAACTTGGGCCAGGTCTGGGCCAGGTCGGTGAACAGCTTGTCGATCTGCGCGTCGTCGCCCACGTCGCAGTCGAAGATCAGCTTGGAATCGAAGTCGGCCGCAAATTCGGTGATGCGGTCCTTGAAGCGTTCGCCGACATAGCTGAACGCCAGTTCCGCACCCTGTGCGTGGCAGGCCTTGGCGATGCCATAAGCGATGGAGCGGTTGCTCAGAACGCCGGTGATCAGCAGTTTCTTGCCGGTAAGAAAGCCCATGTCGTAGTGTCTCGCGCGGCTTTGAGGAGAGGTCCGCGCCTTGGTGCTCCGAGCCGGTCGCGAAGCAGCGGAGAAGAGGCCCCTGCTAAGGGTCACTCCGAAGGCGCTGAAGGATTGGTGCAGAATTGTCGCATGCGGATTTGCTGGCTTTGTTTGGGTTTCCTGGCGTCGATGCCAGCCTGGGGAGCCCACGCATATGCCCAGTTCGGCGACATCAAGTACGGCCCGGACTTCACGCATTTCTCCTATGTGAATCCGGACGCGCCCAAGGGTGGCGAGATCCGCATGGTGCCGCCGACACGGCCCACCAACTTCGACAAGTTCAACCCGTTCACGCTCAAGGGCACGGCGCCCTACGGCATGGGCAACCTGGTCTTCGAGAGCCTGCTCACGGGCAACATGGAAGAGTCGACCACGGCCTATGGCCTGCTCGCCGAGGACGTGGAAGTGGCGGCGGACAAGCTCTCGGCCACATTCCGCCTCAACCCCAAGGCCCGCTTCCACGATGGCTCGCCGGTGCTCGCCGGCGATGTCGTGCACTCGTTCGAGACCTTGATCAGCAAGCTGGCCGCGCCGCAGTTCCGCAGCATCTATGCCGAGGTCAAGGGTGCGCACGCGGTCGGCGAGCGCACGGTGCGTTTCGACTTCAGGACGCCGAACCCGGAGCTGCCGCTGGTCGTGGGCGGCATGCCGGTGTTCGGGCGCCAATGGGGGGCCGGCAAGCCCTTCGACCAGATCACGACCGACGTGCCGGTGGCATCCGGCCCGTACAAGATCGCCAGCCCACGACTGGGCCGCGACATCACCTATCAGCGGGACCCGAACTACTGGGGCGCCGGCCTGGCGGTGCGGCGCGGCCAATACAACTTCGACCGCGTCACCTACAAGATCTACCTCGACGAGACTTCGCGCTTCGAAGGGCTCAAGGCCGGCGAATACGACTTCATGCGCGAGTTCACGTCGCGCAACTGGGCGCGCCAGTATTACGGCAAGGTGTTCGACCGCGGTGAGGTTCGAAAGCAGGCCTTCCAGAACCGCAACCCGGGTGACTTCCAGGGCTACGTGATCAACGTGCGCAAGGACAAGTTCAAGGACATCCGCGTGCGCCAGGCCCTGGGCCTGGCTTACGACTTCGAGTGGCTCAATCGGCAACTGTTCTATGGCCTGTACCAGCGCGTGAACGGCTACTTTCCGAACAGCGAGTTCCATGCCGAAGGCCTGCCCAAGGCCGACGAACTGGCCTTGATGGAGCCGCTGCGCGCGAAGCTGCGGCCCGAGTTGTTCGGCCCTGCGCTGCGCTCCGTGAGCACGGCGCCGCCGGGCAGCCTGCGCGAGAACCTGCGCCAGGCGCGCGCGCTGCTGGCCGAGGCCGGCTGGACTTACCGCGACGGCGCGCTGCGCAACGCCAAGGGCGAGCCCTTCACGATCGAGTTTCTGAACGACCAGCCGTCGCTGGTCCGTACGGCGACGCCTTACCAGTCGGCTCTGCGCAAGCTCGGCATCGAGCTGAGCTTTCGCACGGTGGACTTCTCGCTGTCGCAGCAGCGCATGGACACCTTCGACTTCGAAATGACCTCGGTGCGCCTGCCCGGCAGCGCGGCGCCCGGCAGTGAATTGCTCGAACGCTTCGGCTCCGAGGCGGCCAGGACCAACGGCTCGTCCAACATCTGGGGCATCAGCGACCCGGCCATCGACACCGTCGTGCGCAAGGTGCTCAGCGCGACCACGCGGCCCGAGCTCGCGACCGCCATGCGCGTGCTCGACCGCATCCTGTCGCATGGCCACTATTCGGTGCCGCAGTACTACGGCAGCGCATTCCTCATCGGCTACCGGCCTGGACCCTTCGTGCTGCCCGATGTGATCCCGCCGTATTACGACGCCGGCATCTGGGCCGAGTCCACCTGGTGGGCGTCGCCCGCGAACCGCTAGCCCCGCATGGCCGTCTACGTCCTCAAACGTCTGCTGTTGATGGTGCCCACGCTGTTCGGCGTGCTGCTGCTGACGTTCGCGGTGATCCAGTTCGTGCCGGGCGGGCCGGTCGAGCAGATGGTGGCGCAACTGCAGGGCCGCGACTCAGGCGGCGAGGGCGCTGCAGCCAGCGGCGCCGGCTACCGTGGGCGGCAGGGCCTGGACCCGCAGCGCATCGAGGAGATCCGCGCGCTGTACGGCTTTGACAAGCCGGCTCATGAGCGCTTCTGGATCATGCTCAAGTCCTTCGCCAAGTTCGACCTGGGCCAGAGCTTCTACCAACGCAATGCCGTGTGGGAGCTGGTCAAGGAAAAGCTGCCCGTGTCCATCAGCCTGGGCCTGTGGACCTTCTTCATCAGCTATTTGATCGCCGTGCCGCTGGGCGTCGCCAAGGCCGTGCGCGCGGGCTCGCGCTTCGACTTCGTGACCACGCTGGTCGTGCTGGTCGGCTATGCGATACCGGGCTTCGTGCTGGGCGTGGCGCTGCTGGTCATCTTCGGCGGCCAGTTGCAGTGGTTCCCGCTGCGCGGACTCACATCCTCCAATTGGGAGCAACTGGGCTGGGGCGCGCGCATCGTCGACTACCTGTGGCACATCGCCCTGCCGGTGACAGCCATGGTGCTGGGCAGCTTCGCCGTGACCGCCATGCTGACCAAGAACTCGTTCCTGGAGGAGATCCGCAAGCAATACGTGCTGACCGCGCGCGCCAAGGGCCTGGACGAGCGCAAGGTGCTGTGGAAGCACGTGTTCCGCAATGCCTTGATCCCTATCATCACCGGCTTCCCGGCCGCGTTCATCGGGGCCTTCTTCACGGGGTCGCTGCTGATCGAGACGCTGTTCTCGCTGGACGGCCTCGGATTGCTGAGCTACGAGAGCGTGATCCGGCGCGACTACCCGGTGGTGTTGGGCACGCTGTACCTGTTCACGGCCATCGGGCTCGTGACCAAGCTCATCAGCGATTTGTGTTACGTCCTGGTGGACCCGCGGGTCAAGTTCGATTGACGGGCATGGGAACTTCAATGAATAGCGTGTCCACCTTTGACTGTGGGAGATGACCATGGACTGGAACATCGCCACCACCAGGCAGCAGTTCTCCGAGGCCGTGCGGCTGAGCGCGCAGGAGCCTCGGGCCATCGACGTACGCGACTTCAGTGGCTGCGGCAGCGCCTTTCTGAACCCTCTCACGGAATGAAGGCCACAGCTTCGCTCGCCGTCCACCTCTCGCCCGGCCGTCGCGCCTGGCAGCGCTTTCGACGCAACCGGCTGGGCTTCTGGAGCCTGCTCATCTTCAGCACGCTGGTCGTGTTGAGCCTCTTCGCCGAAGTGCTGTCGACCGACAAGCCGCTCGTCGTGCGCTACGAGGGCGCGACCTACTTCCCCGTGCTGCGCGACTATTCGGAGAAGACTTTCGGGGGCGACTTCGAGACGCCTGCCGACTACCTGGACCCATTCATCCGTGACCGCATCAAGGGCGGCGACAACTGGGCTGTGTACGCACCCAACCCCTACGGCCCGCGCACGCTGAACTACTTCGCCAAGTCGCCGAACCCGGCCG
This sequence comes from Pseudorhodoferax sp. Leaf267, assembly GCF_001422405.1. Classification (GTDB taxonomy): domain Bacteria; phylum Pseudomonadota; class Gammaproteobacteria; order Burkholderiales; family Burkholderiaceae_C; genus Pseudorhodoferax. The sequence goes on along the minus strand of NZ_LMMV01000006.1, from coordinate 11,184 downwards.
CGCCGTCGTCGGAAAACTACTTCGGGACGGACGACCGCGGCCGTGACCTGCTGGCTCAGTTGATCTATGGGTTCCGCGTGAGCGTGCTGTTCGCGCTGGCGCTGACGGCCATCGGCGTGGTGCTGGGCATCGTGGCCGGTGCCATCCAGGGCTATGCCGGCGGCAGGACCGACCTGGTGCTGCAGCGGTTGATCGAGATCTGGGGCTCCATGCCCGAGCTCTACCTGCTCATCATCTTCAGCGCGATCTTCGCGCCCAGCGTGGCGCTGCTGCTGGTGCTGCTGTCGCTGTTCGGCTGGATGGGCCTGTCGGACTATGTGCGCGCCGAGTTCCTGCGCAACCGGCAGATGGACTACGTGCGTGCCGCTCGTGCGTTGGGCGTGTCCAACCTGCAGATCATGTGGCGCCACATCCTGCCCAACAGCATGGTGCCCGTCGTGACGTTCCTGCCATTCCGCATGAGTGCTGCCATTCTGGCGCTGACCTCGCTGGACTTCCTGGGCCTGGGCGTGCCGCCCGGCACGCCGTCGCTGGGCGAGTTGCTGAACCAGGGCAAGGCCAACATCGACGCCTGGTGGATTTCGATGTCGACCTTCGGCGTGCTGATGGTCACGCTGATGCTGCTGACCTTCATGGGCGACGCCCTGCGCGATGCGCTGGACCCGCGTAAGGCCGAAACATGACGCAGCCATTGCTGTTGAACGTCAAGCAGTTGCAAATTGCGTTCGGCGAGAACACGGTCGTGCACGGGGTGGATTTCACGATCGCGCCGGGCGAAAAGCTGGCCTTGGTCGGCGAGTCCGGTTCGGGCAAGACCGTGACTGCGCTGAGCCTGCTGCGCCTGCTGCCGGATGCGCGCCTGGGCGGCCAGGCGCTGTTCCAGAGCCGTGAAGGCTGGGTCGACCTGGTGAGCCTGCCCGAGCGGTCGCTGCGCGGCCTGCGAGGGCAGGAGATCGCCATGATCTTTCAGGAGCCGATGACGGCGCTGAACCCGCTGTTCAGCGTCGGCGAGCAGATCGCCGAGGTGCTGCAGCTCAAGCAGGCCCTGCTGCGCGGCGAGGCCTGGGCCCATGCCGTGCGCCTGCTCGGCGACACCGGCATTCCTGAGCCCGAGCGACGCGCGCAGGCCTTTCCGCACCAGTTGTCGGGCGGCCAGCGCCAGCGCGCCATGATCGCCATGGCCCTGGCCTGCAAGCCTGCGCTGTTGCTGGCGGACGAGCCCACGACGGCGCTCGACGTCACGCTGCGCAGCCAGATCCTGGAGTTGCTGTCCGATCTGCAGCGCAAGAACGGCATGGCCGTGCTGCTCATCACGCATGACCTGAACCTCGTGCGCCGCTTCGCAGATCGAGTTGCCGTGATGGAGTCCGGCCACATCGTGGAGCAGGGCGCGGTCGCCGAATTGTTCGCCCGCCCGCGCCATCCCTACACGCAGCGCCTGTTGGACAGCCGGCCGGCGCGCGACGTGGTGGAGCCCGCGCCGACGCAGGCGGTCGTGCTGCGCGGCGAAGGTGTGCGCGTGACCTACCCGGTGCCGCGTTCCGGCATCCAGGGCTGGTTCCGCAAGGGCCGTTTCGTGGCGGTCCAGGGGGCGGATTTCCAGGTTGCGCCGGGGCAAACGCTGGGCGTGGTCGGCGAATCCGGTTCCGGCAAGTCCACGCTGGCGCTGGCGGCGCTGGGGCTGGTGCCGTTCGAGGGACGCTTGGCAGTCGCCGGCGGCGCCTGGGGGCGCGACACGCGCGGCAACCTGGCCCTGCGCCGTGCCGTGCAGGTGGTGTTCCAGGACCCGTTCTCGTCGCTATCGCCGCGCATGACGGTCGAAGACATCGTGGGCGAGGGGCTCAAGGTGCATGTACGGCAACTTTCCGAGGTAGAGCGCCGAGCGCGTGTGCTGGAGGCGCTGGACAGCGTGGGCATGACGCCGGCACGCTTTCCAGGCTTGCTACAGCGCTACCCGCACGAGTTTTCCGGCGGCCAGCGCCAGCGCCTGGCGATCGCGCGTGCGCTGGTGGTCGATCCGCAACTCCTCGTGCTGGACGAGCCCACCAGCGCGCTGGATGTGACGATCCAGAAACAGGTGCTGCAGTTGCTGCAGCGGCTCCAGCGCGAGCGTGGGCTGGCCTATCTGCTGATCACGCACGACGTGGACGTGGTGCGCGCCATGGCGCACCAGGTCATCGTCATGAAAGATGGCGAGATCCTGGAGTCCGGCAGCGTGGACGCCGTCCTGGGCGCCCCCCGCCATGCCTACACACAGGCGCTAGTTGCTGCGGCGGCGCTCTCGGATCGCGCGTTTCAGGCGTCAAGCGCCCCCTAACCTCGGGCAATTCATCGCGTTCTGCGTTACAATCGCTGCTTCACGACCAAACGGGCGGGTATTTACCGCCCGTTTTTTTTGGTCGCTTTATTTTGAGAGATTCGGGCGCAGGTAAGGAGAGCCGTGGCATTGCAGGAGCTGGTGGACAAGACCGTACAGGGTCTGGGATACGAACTGGTGGAGATCGAACGGTCCGCCGGCGGGCTGCTGCGCATCACGATCGACCACCCCTGGGCGCCTGGCGTGGAGCGCTTCATCACGGTGGAAGACTGCGAAAAGGTCACGCGCCAGCTGCAGTTCGGCCTGGAGGTCGAAGGGGTCGAGTACCGCCGGCTGGAGGTGTCCTCGCCCGGTATCGACCGACCGCTCAGGCGCGTGTCTGACTTCGAGCGTTTTGCCGGCGCGCTGGTCGACCTGACACTGAAGGCGCCGCTGGGCTCTGCTGCTGGCGGCCAGGTGCATGCCAGTCGCAAGAAGTTTCGCGGCACGCTGGAACGCGTGGCGCCCTCCGAGCCTGGTGGTGCCGTGCAATGGCAACTGCTCTGGACCGAGGAGCCGCCAGCGGCCAAGCCGGGCAAAAAGCCTGGCAAGAAGGCGCAGCCGTTGCCGGTGAATGTGTTGGGTTTTACGCTGGACGAGCTGCGCGACGCGCGGCTGGCACCGGTGGTGAATTTCAAGGGCCGCGGCGGTGCCGCGGATACCGATTGAGGGGCGGGCGGTGCTTCGCGGCCGGGGCCCGGGTGTTTGGTGTGAACGTTGCAGGAGAAGCGTGACATGAATCGCGAAATGTTGATGTTGGTCGACGCGATCTCGCGTGAGAAGAACGTGGAGCGGGACGTGGTGTTCGGTGCCGTCGAGGCGGCACTGGCCCAGGCCACGAAAAAGCTGTACCAGGGCGAGGTGGACATCCGCGTGGCCGTGGACCGTGACAGCGGCGACTATGAAACCTTCCGCCGCTGGCTGGTCGTGCCCGACGCCGCCGGCTTGCAGAACCCGGAAGCCGAAGAACTGTTCTCCGACGTCAAGGAAGACATCTCCGACATCGAGGAAGGCGACTTCATCGAGAAGCCGGTGGACTCCGTGCCCATCGGCCGCATCGGCGCCATGGCCGCCAAGCAGGTCATCCTGCAGAAGATCCGCGACGCCGAGCGCGAGATGCTGCTCAACGACTTCATGTCGCGCGGCGACAAGATCTTCGTCGGCACCGTCAAGCGCATGGACAAGGGCGACATCATCGTGGAGAGCGGGCGTGTCGAAGGCCGGCTGCGCCGCAGCGAGATGATCCCCAAGGAAAACCTGCGCACCGGCGACCGCGTGCGGGCCATGATCATGGAGGTGGACCTGACGCTGCGCGGCGCGCCCATCATCCTGTCGCGCTCGGCGCCCGAGTACATGGTCGAGCTGTTCCGCCAGGAAGTGCCCGAGATCGAACAGGGCCTCTTGGAGATCAAGTCCTGCGCCCGCGACTCCGGCTCGCGCGCCAAGATCGCCGTGCTGTCGCATGACAAGCGCGTCGACCCGATCGGCACCTGCGTCGGCGTGCGCGGCACGCGGGTCAACGCCGTCACGAACGAGTTGGCCGGCGAGCGCGTCGACATCGTGCTGTGGAGCGAAGACCCGGCGCAGTTCGTGATCGGTGCGCTGGCGCCGGCCAACGTGTCCTCCATCGTCGTGGACGAGGAGCGCCATGCCATGGACGTGGTGGTCGACGAGGAAAACCTCGCGATTGCCATCGGCCGCGGCGGGCAGAACGTGCGCCTGGCCTCCGAGCTGACCGGCTGGAAGATCAACATCATGGATGCCGCCGAGTCTGCACAGAAGCAGGCCGACGAGACCGATTCCAGCCGCAAGCTGTTCATGGAAAAACTCGATGTGGACGAGGAGATCGCCGACATCCTGATTTCCGAAGGCTTCACCAGCCTGGAGGAGGTGGCCTATGTGCCGCTGCAGGAGATGCTGGAAATCGAGAGCTTCGACGAAGAGACGGTGACCGAGCTGCGTTCGCGTGCCAAGGATGCCCTGCTCACCATGGAGATCGCGCGGGAAGAAGGCGTGAACGAAGTCTCGCAAGATTTGCGTGATCTGGAAGGCCTGCCCGCCGACCTGATCGACAAGCTGCAAGCGAACGGGGTGAACACCCGCGACGATCTGGCCGATCTGGCCGTCGATGAACTCACTGAAATTACCGGCCAGTCTGCGGACGAGGCCACGACGTTGATCATGAAGGCGCGCGAACACTGGTTTACCAGCGATGCCGCTTCTCAAGAGTAACGGTCATGAAAGGTCGCACAACACATGTCCACTACCACCGTCGCTGAATTCGCCACCGAACTGAAGAAGCCTGCGGAAACCCTGCTCGAGCAATTGAAGGGCGCAGGCGTGTCCAAGCAGTCGTCCGCCGATGTGCTGTCCGAAGCCGACAAGCAAAAGCTGCTGAACTACCTGCAGGCCAGCCATGGCACGCTGTCGGCCGAACGCAAGAAGATCACGCTGGTCAAGAAGTCGACCACCGAGATCAAGCAGGCCGACGCCTCCGGCCGGGCGCGCACGATCCAGGTCGAGGTGCGCAAGAAGCGCACCTTCATCAAGCGTGACGATGTCGCCGAGGGCGAGGGCGAAGCGCCCGAAGAAGTCGTCGACACGAGTGCCGAGGACGCCGAGCTTGCCCGCCGCGAGGAAGAAGCCCGCCACCAGGCCGAGCTGATTCGTCGCCAGGAAGAAGAGCTCGCCGAGCAGCGCCGCCAGCGCGAAGCCCAGGAACAACGCGAACGCGAAGCCGCCGCCAAGGCCGCGCAGGAGGCCGCCACTGCGGCTGCTGCTGCCGAGGCTGCGCACAAGCTGGAGCAGGCGGCCCAGGCCAAGGCGCAAGCCGCCGCACCGCAGGCCAAGGCGCCAGAGGCGCAGGCCCCGGCCGTGCCGGTGCCCGATGCCCAGGCCAAGGCAGAAGCCGCGCAACGCGACAAGGCCGCTGCCGCGGCTGCAGAGTCCAAGGCACGTGCCGAAGACGAAGCAGCGCGTGCGCGCGACCTGGCCGAGCGCCGTCGCAAGGCCGAAGCCGAAGCCGCTGCGATCCGTTCCATGATGGCGGCGCCCAAGAAGGTGCTGGTCGCCAAGAAGGAAGAGCCCAAGCCCGTCGTCAAGGCGCCCGAGGCGGCCAAGCCCGGCGTCAAGGGCACGCTGCACAAGCCGGCTGCCGGCAGCACCGTCGCGCGTCCCGGTGCGCCGGCGGCTGCGCCGGCTGGCGCAGGCAAGGAAATCAAGTCGGCCAAGACGTCGTCCGCCTGGGCTGGTGATCCGGCCAAGAAGAAGGCCATCCCCACGCGCGGCGATTCCAGCGGCGGTGTGGGCCGCGGCAACTGGCGCGGCGGCCCGCGGGGGCGCCGTGGCGACCACCGCGACCACCGCGAGGATCATGCGCCGCAGGCGCAGGCCGAGACGCGCATCATCGAGGTGCACGTGCCCGAGACCATCACGGTGGCCGAGCTGGCGCACAAGATGTCGATCAAGGCGTCCGAGGTCATCAAGCACCTGATCAAGCTGGGCCAGATGGTCACCATCAACCAGCCGCTGGACCAGGACACGGCCATGATCGTGGTCGAGGAAATGGGCCACACGGCCGTCATCGCCTCGCTGGACGACCCGGAAGCCTTCACCGAAGACGAAGTGTCGCAACAGCAGTCCGAGTCCCTGCCGCGTGCCCCCGTGGTCACCGTCATGGGCCACGTGGACCACGGCAAGACCTCGCTGCTGGACTACATCCGCCGTGCCAAGGTGGCCGCGGGCGAAGCCGGTGGCATCACGCAGCACATCGGTGCCTACCACGTCGAGACCGCACGCGGCATGGTGTCCTTCCTGGACACCCCGGGCCACGAGGCGTTCACGGCGATGCGGGCGCGCGGCGCGCAGGCCACCGACATCGTGATCCTGGTCGTGGCGGCCGACGACGGCGTCATGCCCCAGACCAAGGAAGCCATCAAGCACGCGAAGGCGGCGGGTGTGCCCATCGTGGTCGCGATCAACAAGATCGACAAGCCCGATGCGAACTCCGAGCGCGTGCGCAACGAGCTCGTGGTCGAGCAGGTCGTGCCCGAAGAATTCGGCGGCGATTCGCCGTTCGTGGAAGTCTCGGCCAAGACCGGCCAGGGCATCGACGCGCTGCTGGAGCAGGTGTTGCTGCAGGCCGAAGTGCTCGAGCTCAAGGCGCCGGTCGAATCCGCTGCCAAGGGCCTGGTCATCGAAGCCAAGCTGGACAAGGGCCGCGGTCCTGTGGCCACGGTGCTGGTGCAGTCCGGCACGCTGAAGGTCGGCGACGTGGTGCTGGCCGGTTCCACCTCGGGCCGTGTGCGCGCCATGCTGGACGAGGATGGCAGGGTCAGCAAGTCCGCCGGCCCGTCGATCCCGGTGGAAATCCAGGGCCTGACCGAAGTGCCGCAGGCCGGCGACGACTTCATGGTGATGGTGGACGAGCGCCGTGCGCGCGAGATCGCCACCTACCGTGCGGGCAAGTTCCGCAACACCAAGCTGGCCAAGCAACAGGCTGCCAAGATGGAGAACATGTTCTCCGACCTGTCGGCGGGCGAAGTCAAGACGCTGCCCCTCATCATCAAGTCCGATGTGCAGGGTTCGCAGGAGGCGCTGTCGCAGTCGCTGCTCAAGCTGTCGAACGACGAGGTCAAGGTGCAGATCGTGTACGCGGGTGTCGGCGGCATCAGCGAGTCCGATGTCAACCTGGCGATCGCGTCCAAGGGCCTGGTCATCGGCTTCAATGTGCGTGCCGATGTCGGTGCGCGCAAGCTGGCCGAAGGCAACGGTGTCGAGCTCAAGTACTACAGCATCATCTACGACGCCGTGGACGAGCTCAAGACGGCCATGGCCGGCATGCTGGCCCCCGAGCGCCGCGAGGAAGTCATCGGCCATGCCGAGATCCGCACGGTGTTCGTGGCGACGAAGATCGGCACGATTGCCGGCTCCTACGTGCTCGACGGCGTGGTGCAGCGCAATGCCCACTTCCGCCTGCTGCGCGAGAACGTGGTCATCTACACGGGCGAGATCGAATCGGTCAAGCGCATGAAGGATGACGTGCGGGAAGTGCGCGAAGGCTTCGAGTGCGGTATCAAGCTGCGCAACTACAACGACATCCGCGAAGGCGATCAGCTCGAAATCTTCGAGATCAAGGAGATTGCACGGACGCTGTAAGCGTTCTTGCAAAGGAGCCACATGCCGGCGAGAAAGTCTTCCGCGCCCAACCGCAGCCTGAAGGTGGCCGATCAGATCCAGCGCGATCTGACCGAGCTGCTCGCGCGCGAGTTGAAGGACCCGCGCGTGGGCATGGTCACGATCCAGGGCGTGGAGGTCACGCCTGACTACGCCCATGCCAAGGTGTTCTTCAGCCTGCTCGTGGGCGACCCGGTGGAGACCGAGGCCGCGCTGAACCAGGCCGCAGGCTTCCTGCGCAGCCATCTGTTCAAGCGGCTGCACATCCACACCGTGCCCACGCTGCACTTCCAGTTCGACCGCACGACCGAACACGCCGCCGACATGAACGCCTTGATCGCCAAGGCCGTCGCATCGCGCGCGAAAGACGACTAGACCGTGAGCAACGCCGGGCCGCCCCAAGGTGCGAGAGCCCCCTTGGGGGGCAGCGATTTACACGCAGTGAAAGAGCGTGGGGGTCCAGTTCGCGCGCCACGCACCAGGGTGCAGCGGCGCCCTGTGCATGGGGTATTGCTGCTCGACAAGCCGCTGGGTCTTTCCAGCAATGACGCCTTGCAAAAGGCCAAGTGGCTGCTGCGCGCCGAGAAGGCCGGCCATACCGGTACGCTGGACCCCTTGGCCACCGGCGTGCTGCCGCTGTGTTTCGGCGCGGCGACCAAGTTCAGCCAGCTGCATCTGGACGCCGACAAGACCTACGAGACCACCGTCCGCCTGGGCGTCACGACCACCACGGCCGATGCCGAGGGCGAGGTGCTGCGCGAGCGGCCCGTGGCCTGCACGCCCGGCCAGGTCGTCGAGGTGCTGGACCGCTTCATGGGCCCGATCGCGCAGGTCCCTCCCATGCACAGCGCGCTCAAGAAGGACGGCAAGGCGCTGTACGCGTACGCGCGCCAGGGCCAGACCGTGGAGCGCGCGGCGCGCCATGTCGTGATCCACGACCTGGACCTGCTGGACATGCAGTTGCAAGGCGATGCGCCCGCGCTGCGCCTGCGCGTGCGCTGCTCCAAGGGCACCTACATCCGCACGCTGGGCGAAGACATCGCCGAAGCCCTGGGCTGCGGCGGTCACCTGACGGCGCTGCGTCGTGTCGTGACCGGCCCGTTCGACATCGCGCAGTGCGTGACGCTCGATGCGCTGATCGCCATGGCCGAACCCGAGCGCGAGGCGCTGATGCTGCCCACGCAGGCCTTGCTGGCCGATCACGCGGCCGTCACGCTGGCGGCTGAAGATGCCGGCCGTTTCCTGTCCGGCCTGCGCCGGCGCGGCACCTGGCCCGATGCCGAGCGCGTCGCGGTGTTCGGCGCCGAGCCTGCCGCCTTGCTGGGCACGGCCCACGCCAAGGCCGGCGAACTGATTCCGTCGCGGCTCCTGAGCCCACCCGAAATTCAACAGATCCTAGAAAGCCAACCATGAGCAAACAAATCCGCAACATCGCCATCATTGCGCACGTCGACCACGGCAAGACCACGCTCGTGGACCAGCTGCTGCGCCAGTCGGGCACCTTCGCCGAACACGAGAAAGTGGTCGACACGGTGATGGACAACAACGCGATCGAAAAGGAACGCGGCATCACCATCCTGGCGAAGAACTGCGCCGTGACCTGGAAGGGCACGCACATCAACATCGTCGACACCCCGGGCCACGCGGACTTCGGCGGTGAAGTCGAGCGCGCGCTGTCCATGGTCGACGGCGTGGTGCTGCTGATCGACGCGCAGGAAGGCCCGATGCCGCAGACGCGCTTCGTGACCAAGAAAGCGCTGGCCCTGGGCCTCAAGCCCATCCTGGTCGTGAACAAGGTTGACAAGCCCGGCGCACGCCCCGACTACGTCGTCAACGCCGCGTTCGACCTGTTCGACAAGCTAGGCGCCACCGACGAGCAGCTGGACTTTCCGGTGGTCTACGCCTCGGGCATCAACGGCTGGTCGTCGCTGGAAGAAGGCGAGCCCAACGAGCAGTGGGGCCCCGACATGTCGGCCCTGTTCGACACCGTGCTGCAGCACGTGCCCGCGCAAAAGGGCGACCCCACTGCACCGCTGCAGCTGCAGATCTCGGCACTGGACTTCTCCACCTTCGTCGGCCGCATCGGCGTGGGCCGCATCAGCCAGGGCACGATCAAGCCCATGATGGACGTGCTGGTCATGGAAGGCCCGGATGGCAAGACGGTCAAGGGCCGCGTGAACCAGGTGCTGACCTTCCAGGGCCTGGAGCGCGTGCAGGCCACCGAGGCCGGCCCGGGCGAGATCGTGCTGATCAACGGGATCGCCGACGTCGGCATCGGCGTCACGATCACCGACCCGGCCAACCCCGCGCCGCTGCCCATGCTCAAGGTCGACGAGCCCACGCTGACCATGAACTTCTGCGTCAACACCAGCCCGCTGGCCGGCCGCGAAGGCAAGTTCGTCACCAGCCGCCAGATCTGGGACCGCCTGCAGAAGGAACTGCAGCACAACGTGGCCCTGCGCGTGAAGGAAACCGACGAAGAAGGCATCTTCGAAGTCATGGGCCGCGGTGAACTGCACCTGACCATCCTGCTGGAGAACATGCGCCGCGAAGGTTACGAGCTGGCCGTGTCCAAGCCGCGCGTGGTGTTCCAGAACATCGACGGCGAGCGGCACGAGCCCATCGAAATGGTGACGGCCGACATCGAAGAGCAGCACCAGGGCGGCGTGATGCAGGCACTGGGCGAGCGCAAGGGCGAGCTCGTCAACATGGAGCCGGACGGCCGTGGCCGTGTGCGCCTGGAATACCGCATCCCCGCGCGTGGCCTGATCGGCTTCTCGAACGAGTTCCTGAACCTGACGCGCGGCACCGGCCTCATCAGCAACATCTTCGACAGCTACGAGCCGCACAAGGGCGACATCGGCGGGCGCAAGAACGGCGTGCTGATCTCCATGGACGACGGTGAAATCTTCACCTACGCCCTGGGCAAGCTGGACGACCGCGGCCGCATGTTCGTGCGCCCGAACGACCCAGTCTACGAAGGCATGATCGTCGGCATCCACAGCCGCGACAACGACCTCGTGGTCAACGCGACGCGGACCAAGCAGCTGACCAATTTCCGCGTGAGCGGCAAGGAAGACGCCGTGAAGATCACGCCGCCGATCGAGTGCACGCTGGAGTACGGCGTCGAGTTCATCGAGGACGACGAGCTGGTCGAGATCACGCCCAAGAGCATCCGCCTGCGCAAGCGCCACCTGAAGGAGCACGAGCGCAAGCGCGCATCGCGCGAAGCCTGATCGGCCCAGGGGCCGGCGCTGCCGGCCTCGCCCTTGCCCGAACGGGCCCCGCTGCATTGGCCAGCGGGGCCCGTTCGGCTTTGAAGGCCCCAGATTCCTGGGCCTAGGGTAAGCCCTGGGATGCGCTTCCGGGTTTCCGTGAAGGTCAGCGCAGGGCTGTCTGGCGGATCGGGATGGAGGCTCTCACGGTTTCTGAAAAGCCGTTGTAAATCAATCGGTTGGGTGTGCTTTTTGCGGTCGCTGGCCTGGCACACGCATTGCGATGCATTCCCCATCGCAACCACCGCAGAGACAAGCCCATGGACCACCCAACGGCCCCGCAACCCTTCTACAAGAGCCTGTACTTCCAGGTCATCACCGCCATCGTGATCGGCGTGCTGCTCGGGCATTTCTGGCCAGAGACCGGCGCGGCCATGA
>NZ_LMMV01000005.1 GCF_001422405.1 Pseudorhodoferax sp. Leaf267 | reverse complement strand
AGTGCGGGTTCCCGTGTGAAAGTAGGTCATCGTCAGGCTCCTACAGCCCTAAAACGCCCAGACCTCCTAAAGGTCTGGGCGTTTTACTTTGCGCGGAAGAATTTGACGGGCACCGTATGTCGCGCAATCAGTGCGCGTCGAATATCAGCCCAGCCATTGGGTCGTAGATGCGGCATTCTCGACAGAAAGCCGCCAGGTTCTGACGTCTGTTGTCGTCGGAATCTCGAGGCGCAGACGCATGAGGCGCTTGTCACGTGCGACAAGGGCGGTGACGTGCCGGGTTCTGCCCGTATAGAACAGCAGGTCGTCAAGGCGTGAGAGCCGCCAGCCATCGTGTTCTGTTTCCACGCCCAGCCACTCGTCGCCAGCGGAAAATCCGGCCAGTTCGGCGGCCCCGCCCCGCAACACGATTTTGACCTGGATGCCGTTGGCCTCCGATACGCGCAGGCCAAGCCGGTGCGCCAGCTGCGCCGCGTCCTCGTGCACGGCCACACCATGTGCCTCCAGCAATGGCTGCAATGGCAGCTCGTCATGGCCGTGCACCCACGCAGTTAATTCGTCATCGAAGGGTCGGCCTGCCAGTTCGGCGAGTACGGCGGCCAGATCGGCCTCGGCCATCGGCCCGCCGCCGCAGCGCGTCCACAGCGCCCGCATGACGTTGTCCAGCGTTGTCTTGCCCTCTGCGCGCAGGCTCAGGTCCAGACACAGCGCCACGAGCGCGCCCTTGGTGTAGTAGCTGACCGTGGCATTCGGGGTGTTTTCGTCGGAGCGGTAGTACTTGACCCAGGCGTCCATGCTGGACTGGGCGACGGACTGCAGCAGCCGACCGGGCGTCTGCATGACTTGATTGATGCCCTTGTTCAAAAGCTTCACGTAACCGGCGTTGTCGATCAAGCCGCAGCGATGCAGCATCAGGTCGTCGTAGTAGCTCGTGAACCCCTCGAAGAACCACAAGAGCTGGGTGTATTGTTCGGCGTCGTAGGCATAGCGGGCGAACTCGGCTGGGCGCAGACGTTTCACGTTCCAGGTGTGGAAGTATTCGTGGCTGATCAAGCCCAGCAATGTCGTGTAACCCTCGCTTTGCCGCGAGGTATGCGGCCCCTGCGCGGATTCCCCTGCCTGCTCGTCACGGCGCGGCAGATCCCGACGGTTGCACAGCAGCGCCGTGGAATTGCGATGCTCCAGCCCGCCGTAGCCGTCGTCGACTGCGTTGAGCATGAACACATAGCGCTTGTGTGGCGGCTTGCTGCCCTTGACAGCCCCATCTGTTGGCGGATGCCAAAAGCGGATCTGCTCCTCGCAGATCTTCTGGGTGTCGTGCAACAGGCGAGCGCCGTCAAACGACAGGGGTGCGCCTGCGACGACGAAGCGGTGTGGAATGCCGGCAGCCTTGAACTCGCCATGCCAGAACGTGCCCAATTCAAATGGGCAATCGACCAGTTCGTCGTAGTCGGCCGCAAGGTAGTGGCCAAAACCCGCAGCGTCCACATCGGTGCTCGTGAGCCCGGTCGCCACCGACCAGCTGGCCGTCGCGCGCGATGCCACCAGTTCCAGGGCATGTGGCTGCGTCTCATGGCCATGAACGCGCAGGCACAGGCTCGTGCCGTTGAAAAAGCCCCGCTGGCTGTCCAGCCATGCCGTCCGAACGGAATTGTCGTTCGCATAGACCACGTAGCGCAGCACCAGGGGCTTGCCGGGCTCGGCGGTCAGATCCCAACTGTTCTTATCCAGTTGAACGCAGTTGACGACGCGGCGCCCTTGATGCGCCTCCAACTGCTGCAGGTGCTTGGAGAACTCGCGCACCATGTAGCTGCCGGGAATCCACACCGGCAGTGACACGCGCTGATGGGCGGATGGCGCCTGGATCGTCAGCGTGACACGGTAGAGATGGGCATGAAGATCGGCCAGCTCGACGCGGTAGCCGATCGCAGGCGTGTCATGGTGCGCATCGGAGGGGGACTTGCGCGCTGGGGAAGAAGTCGTCTGCATGTCCTGAGAATACAGGAGCGTCGGCGCGATCTCCCCGGGCTGGCGCCCCGTCAGGGCTTGGTGCTGCCCGCCGCCGCCACGAGCAGTTTCTCGACCTCTGCCGCAGGCAAGGCGCCCGGCACGCGCGTGCCGTTGGCGAACAACAGCGTCGGCGTGCCCGTGATCTTGTGCTTGCGGCCGAACTCGACGTTGCGCGCGACAGGCGCGCCGTCGCATTGCGCCGATGGGATCGCCTGGTCGCGCACCATCCAGTCGGACCAGACCTTGGCCTTGTCCTTGGCGCACCAGATGCTTTGCGACTTCGCCACTGAATCCGCGCCCAGGATGGGGTACAGGAACAGGTGGATGGTCACGTTGTCGATCTTCTCCAGGTCGCGCTCGAAGCGCTTGCAATAGCCGCAGTTGGGATCGACGAACACCGCCAGCGTGCGCTTGCCGTCGCCGCGCACGAGCTTGAAGGAATCCTTCAGCGGCAAGCTCTTGAAATCGATCGCCGTCAGCTTGTCGATGCGCTCTTCGGTCAGGTTGCGGCGCAGCTTGGTGTCGAAGACCTGACCCTGAATCAGGTAGTTGCCCTCGGCGTCGGTGTAGACGATGTCTGCACCCTGCAGCCGGACCTCGTACAGGCCCGCCATGGGCGCAGGCGTGATCTCCTCGATCGGGGGCAGTTGGGGCAGGCGCTCTGCCAGGTTCTTGCGGATCGCTGCGATGGGGTCGGCCGATGCGGCGCTGGTGGCGACAGGGGCCGCCGCGGGCACCGGGTTGGCCGCCTCGTTCTTGCCGCACGCGGCAAGGCCCGCCAGAAACAGCGCGGCGAGCGCGACGCGCGAGCGGGGAAGTTGTTGGATCACGGGATGTCCTTTGTGAGTTGTGTGGTTCAGCCGCCGGTGCCCATCGCACGGCGCGCCACCCAGGTCTTCAACGGGCCGCTGCGCTCGAAGCCCTTCATGCCCCAGTTGCGAAGGCCCTGCAACGCAGGGGCCTGGTGCGCGAACAGCTGTTGCAGCCCATCGGTCGCCAGCCGCATCGCGGCCAATGCGGCCTTGCGCGAACGTTCGTAGCGGCGCAGCAGCCGCAGATCGGCCACACTGCGCCAGCTCTCGCGGCTGCGCAGCACGTTCACCAGTTCTGCGGCATCGCCCAGGCCCAGGTTCAGGCCCTGGCCCGCGAGCGGGTGCACGGTGTGCGCACTGTCCCCCGCCAGGGCCCAAGCCATGGCCTGGCCGTCCCCCGTAGTACGCACGCCGACGAAATGGCGGGCCTGCGCCAGCTGCAGCGGCCACGCGGCGCGTTCGCCGCTCGCCTGCAAGCGACCCAGCGACTGGTGGCTGATCTGCTCCAGCGCCTGCGTGAACGTGGTGTCGTCCCACGCCAGGCTGGCGGCAATGCGGTCCTGCGGCACCGCCCAGACCACGGCCACGGTGCTGCCCTCTGCTCCGCCCAATGGCAGCAAGGCCAGCACCTCGCCCGCCAGCAGCCATTGCCGGGCGACCTGGCCATGCGGGCGTTCGCATTGCAGCCGCGTCGCGATGGCGCTTTGCCCGTAGGCATGCGCGTCGTAGTCGAGGCCCCATTCAGCGCGGGTGCTGCTGGCCTTGCCTTCACACAGGACGGTCAGGGCGGCGGGCGGTGCCTGCTCCAGCACCTCGATCTGCGGCTGGTAGCGGACGGCTTCGGCCAGGCGCGTCTCCAGGGCCGCAACGTCCACGACCCAGGCCAGCGGTGTGCCACGGCCCTGGCGCGCCGCATCGAAATTCACCTCGCCACCGTCGTCGCCGAACACCTGCATGGCCTGCACCGCCGTGGCATGCACGGAGTCGGGCCAGCAACGCAGGCCCTCCAGCAGCGCGCGCGATGCGGCATTCAGCGCATAGGCACGCACATCGGACGATTCGCCCGCGCGCGTCGCGCCGGCATGCGGCACCAGCGCCACGCGCAGGCGCTCGCGCGCCATCAGCAGCGCGAGCGTGCGCCCCACGATGCCGCCGCCGCGGATGCAGATGTCGAAAGCTGGGGGAGAAGGCATCGCGGGATTGTAGGAGTGGGGTGCCACAGCCCGGGCGCGCGGGCCTGGATGGCCTGGCACGGCCCATGCACAATGCGCGCCTTCTCTGCGACCAGGAAGTTCAGCCGCCGTGACCACGCATCCCTCTGCCGCCGCCGCTCCGGCGCGCGATGTCCAGGCCCGCATCGCGCGGCTGTTCATCTACCCCATCAAGTCCTGCGCCGGGATCGAGGTTCCCGAAGCGCTGTTGACCGAAACCGGGCTCGAGTTCGACCGCGCCTGGATGGTGGTGGACGAACAGGGCGTGTTCGTGACCCAGCGCGAGTGTCCGCGCATGGCGCTGGTCCGGCCGCAGCTCAAGCACTTCGACATGGTCCTGCGCGCGCCCGGCATGCTGGCCCTGCACATCGCGCTCGACACGGTGGAAGCACCCGTCCAGGTGCGGGTCTGGAAGGACCAGGTCCAGGCCTACGACATGGGCGATGTCGCTGCCCAGTGGTTCAGCGACTTCCTGAACGCCGATCGTCCAGCCGGCACACCCGCGCGCGCGCTGCGCCTGGTGCGCTTCGACCCCGAACAGCAGCGCCTGTCGAACAAGCGCTGGACCGGCGACATCGATGCCCCGACCCAGTTCGCCGACGGCTTTGCCGCGCTGGTGCTGAGCCAGGCCTCGCTGGACGGCCTGAACCAGCGCCTGCAAGCCGCCGGGCACGCCCCGGTCGGCATCGAGCGCTTCCGGCCCAACATCGTGCTGGACGGCATCGAGGCGCACGACGAGGACCGCCTGGACGTGCTGGAGATCGCCACGGCCGACGGCCCGGCGCGCCTGAAGATGGTCAAGCCCTGCCCGCGCTGCCCAATCCCGAACATCGACCCGGCCACGGCGCTCTCCAGCCCCGAGGTCGGCGATGCCATGCAGGCCTACCGCGCGCTGGACGTGGTGGGCGGCGCCATCGCCTTCGGCATGAACGCCATCGTGCTGGACGGCATCGACCACGCGCTGCGGCCGGGCCAGCAGGCGGGTGCGGACTACCGGTTCGACTGAAGCCTGCGCGCCGGCCCGTGCGCGGCCGGTCGCACCGCAGCGCGGGTGCATGCCGGCCGCCTAAAATGCCGGGTTCTCCCGAATCCCCCTGAAAGCCCTGCCATGAGCCTCCAATGCGGCATCGTGGGCCTGCCCAATGTGGGCAAGTCCACCCTTTTCAACGCGCTGACCAAGGCCGGCATCGCGGCCGAGAACTACCCCTTCTGCACCATCGAGCCCAACACCGGGGTGGTCGAGGTGCCGGACCCGCGCCTGGCGCAGCTGTCGGCCATCGTCTCGCCCGAGCGCGTGGTGCCCGCCATCGTCGAGTTCGTGGACATCGCCGGCCTGGTGGCCGGTGCCAGCACGGGCGAGGGCCTGGGCAACAAGTTCCTGGCCCACATCCGCGAGACCGACGCCACCGTCAACGTGGTGCGCTGCTTCGAAGACCCGAACGTGATCCACGTGGCCGGCAAGGTCGACCCGATCTCCGACATCGAGGTCATCCAGACCGAGCTGTGCCTGGCCGACCTGGCCACGGTCGAGAAGGCCCTGCACCGCCACACCAAGGTGGCCCGCTCCGGCGACAAGGACGCGCAAAAGCTCGTCGCGCTGCTGGAGCGCTGCCAGGCCGCGCTGAACGAGAACACCCCCGTGCGCGCGCTGGACTTCACCAAGGAAGAGCGCCCGCTGGTCAAGAGCTTCAGCCTCATCACCGCCAAGCCCGCCATGTTCGTGGCCAACGTGGCCGAGGACGGCTTCGAGAACAACCCCTTCCTCGACCGGCTGACCGAGTACGCGACCAAGCAGGGCGCGCCCGTGGTCGCCATCTGCGCCAAGATCGAGGCCGAGCTGTCCGAGATGGACGATGCCGACCGGCTCGAATTCCTGAAGGAGCTGGGCCAGGACGAGCCGGGCCTGAACCGCCTGATCCGCGCCGCCTACAAGCTCTTGGGCCTGCAGACCTACTTCACCGCTGGTGTGAAGGAAGTGCGCGCCTGGACCATCCACATCGGCGACACCGGCCCGCAGGCGGCCGGCGTGATCCACGGCGATTTCGAGAAGGGCTACATCCGCGCCCAGACCATCGCCTTCGACGACTACATCGCCTACAAGGGCGAGCAAGGCGCCAAGGACGCAGGCAAGATGCGCGCCGAAGGCAAGGACTACGTCGTCAAGGATGGCGACGTGATGAACTTCCTGTTCAGTTCCTGAGGCCTTCCAGCCCGAAGCCGGCCGCCACGGCCTGCGTGTGCTCGCGCAGCCGCGGCGCCGTTCCCCAGGGCAGGCAGCTTGCACAGCCTGGCACCTGGGGCCACCGCAGAGGCCCGGCCCGCCCGACAGCAGCGAAACGAAGACCCGGCATGGCGAGCCTGGGCGCTGGCGTTGCAGGTCTCGGCCCGTTCGGCCGAGGGCCACCTCGCCCATCGCGCAGCGGCAGCGTGGCATGCCAGCAGGCTTGCGCGCGCGATGGCGTCCAGGCAGTTGGGCGACCATGGCCCGGACGGGCGTTCCCTCCGGGCCCATACCGATGTCTGCCGGGACAGGCGGGCGCCCTGTCGCCGATGGCGCGCGACGTTCTGGAGGCGGTCGTGCAGAGGCGTTGAGCCGTGCGGCCCGTCAGGGCTGGCCTTCGAATGCCTCGACATCGGGCGGCAGCGCCACCCAGGCCAGGCGCCGCTGTGCCCAGATCTGCCGCTGCGGCGGGCCGAGTTCATGCCGCTGCCGGAGTGTGCCGATGCGCAGCGAGTAGGCCGTCGGCTCCTGCGTGGCGCAGGCGTACAGCGGGCTGCCGCAGTGCGCGCAGAACGCCAGCACGCGCTGGTTGCCGCTGGCCGCGGTCTTGACGTAGGTGCGGGGTTCGCCCTTGAGCAGCCGGAAGCTGGCGGCGGGCGCGGAGATGTTGGCCCGGAAGGCCGAGCCCGAGTGCGTCTGGCAATCGGTGCAATGGCAGACCGTCATGCTGCCCGGCTCCACGTCGGCCTCGAACGCGATCGCGCCGCAGTGGCACTGGCCTTGGACTTTCATGCTGCTCCTCGGGTGTGGCTGGTCAGCCCTGATGATCGCCGCTCGGCCTGTTCCATGGCGTCGCCAAGGTCGCCCGGGCATGGCTGCGACAATCGGCCGCCCCATGGACCGCGAACCGGATTTCCTGCGCAAGCTGCACGAAGAACTGTCAGATGCGCGCGTTTGGGTCGACCGTGCCCTGGTGCTCGGCTTCGCCGCGCTGGCCGGCCTGGCTGTCGTGCTGCTGACCTTGCTGGCCGATGGCGCGATGGACTGGTTCCTCGCGCAACGCGCGCAGCGGCCCTGGCTGGCGCTCTTGTGGACGCCCGCGCTGACGGCGGCCGTGGTCTGGGCCACGCGCCGCTGGTTCCCGGGCGCGGCGGGCTCGGGCGTGCCCCATGTCTGCGCGGCGCTCGATCCGCGCGTGCCGCCGCACGAGCGCGCGCGCTTCGTCTCGCTGCGCCTGTCGGGCGCGAAGATCCTGGCCGTCTCCGGCGGCCTGCTGGCCGGGCTGTCGACGGGCCGGCAGGGCCCCTCGGTGCAGGTGGCCGCGGGCGTGATGTTCGCCGCGCGCCGCTTCCTGTCCGCGCGCTCGGGCGTGAGCGACCGCGAGCTGCTGGTGGCGGGCGGGGCCGTCGGTCTGGCGGCCGCCTTCAACACGCCACTGGGCGGCATCGTGTTCGCGATCGAGGAGCTGTCGCGGCGCATCGAGCAGCGCAGCAGCGGCCTGATGCTGGCGGCCATCGTGGTCGGCGGCCTGGTGGCGGTGTCGGCCTTCGGCAATTTCTCGTACTTCGGCCGCGTGCATGTGGAGATGCTGGCCTGGTGGAGCCAGCTGCTGCCCGGCGCTCTGGTCGCGCTCGGCAGCGGCCTGTTCGGCGGCCTGCTGGCGCGGCTGATGATCGCGTCGGCCACCGGCCTGCCCGACCGCTTCTGCGGCTGGCGCCGGCGCCACCCGGTGCGCTTTGCCGCGGGCTGCGGCTTCTTCGTGGCGCTGATCGGCCTGATCAGCCAGGGCGCGGCCGTGGGCGGCGGGCACCACCACACGCGCGAACTGCTGGCCGCCGCGTCGGCGCAGGAGCACGCCTTCCTGACCTACACGGGCCTGAAGTTCATCGCCTCGTGGCTGTCGGCCTGGTCCGGCGTGCCGGGCGGCATCTTCGGGCCGGCCCTGTCCATCGGCGCCAGCTGGGGCGCCGACGTGGCGGCCATCACCGGGTCGCCGCACCTGCCGGCGCTGATCGCGCTGGGCATGGCCGGCTTCCTGGCCGCCGTGACGCAGACGCCGATCACCGCCATGATCATCGTGATGGAAATGACCGACGGCCATGCCATGGTGCTGAGCCTGATCGGCTGCGCGCTGCTGGCCAGCCTGGTCTCGCGCATGGTCAGCCGACCGCTGTACGCCACGCTGTGCGAACTGCTGGTGCAGGAGCTGCACGCCCGCCAGCCCACGCCGCCCGCGCCAGGCCGCCACTGAAGCGCCTTGGGCGCATCCGGCTCAGGCCTCGCGCGGAAACAGCCGCCCGATGCCGCTGCGCAGGTGCAGCGTCATCGCCTCGCGCGCCGCCGCGGGGTCGCGTGCCGCGATGGCCTCGTCGATGCGCAGGTGCTCGGCGCGCACGTCGCGCCAGCGGTGCATGAGCGGCTGCGGCGACAGCTCGCGCACCAGGCGGATGGCCACGCGCGTGTGCTCCACCAGCGCTGCGATGGTGAGGACCAGGTAGCGGTTCTCGCTGGCCTTGGCGATGGCGGCGTGGAAGGCGATGTCTTCCTCCACGCCGGGTTCGCCGCGCTGCTGGGCCGTGTCCAGGGCCTTGCGCCGCGCGGTGATGGCCGCGCGCAGCCGTGCGTCGCGGCTCTGAGCAGCCAGCGCCGCGCTCTCGCCTTCGAGGATGCAGCGGAATTCCAGGAAGCTGCGCACGTCCGGAATGCCCTGGATCGGGCCGTAGTCGATGGTCTTGTGGGCCGGTTCTTCCGCCACGAAATGGCCGGCGCCGCGCGCGGCCGTCACGCGGCCCTCGGCGCGCAGCCGGGCCAGCGCCTGCCGCACCACGGGGCGCGACACGCTGAAGCGCTCGGCCAGCGCATGCTCGCCCGGCAGCCGGTCCCCGGTGGCGAGCTTGTCGTGCTGGATCAGCACCAGCACCTGGTCGTAGACGGTGTCGGTCAGCAGAGTCGTGGCCATGGTGGGGCGTCGGAGTTGTCAGCCGATTATCGGCAAGTTGTCTGACATGTCGGCTCCGAAATTGACATGTCGAGGCGTGCGCGCGGACCATGCGCCACCGGCCCCAGTGCCTGCTTCTGGAGACAACCTTGAAATCCCTGCTGTCGCTGGCCCTTGCCTGTTTCCTTGTGCCCCTGCCTGGCATCGCCAACGCCCAGGCTGCCTGGCCCGAGAAGACCGTCACCGTCGTCGTGCCGTTCCCGGCCGGTGGCGCTACCGATTCCGCCGCACGCGCCATGGCCACGCAGATGCAGGCGGCGCTGGGCCAGTCCTTCGTCGTCGACAACCGGCCCGGCGCCACGGGCACCCTGGGCGCCGGCCTCGTCAAGCGCGCCGCGCCCGATGGCTACACGCTGCTGGTGGCCTCGCTCGCGCCCTACGTGGTCGCGCCGCACCTGTTCAAGTCCGTGCCCTACGACGCGCTCAAGGACTTCGACTACCTGAGCGTGCTCGTGCAGGCGCCCAATGTGCTGGTGGCCGCGCCGGGCAAGAAAGCGCGCAGCGTGGCCGATGTGCTGGCCGAGCTGAAGGCCAGCCCCGGCAAGGTCAGCTTCGCGAGTTCGGGCAACGGCGCGTCGGACCATCTGTCGGCCGAGCTGTTCTGGCAGCAGACCGGCACCTCCGGCCTGCACGTGCCTTACAAGGGCGGCGCGCCGGCCATCAACGACCTGCTGGGCAACCAGGTCGATTACTCGTTCCAGAACGTCAACGCCGTGCTGCAGCAGATCCGCGCGGGCAAGCTGCACGCCATCGCGGTGACGGGCGCCCGCCGCTCGCCGGTGCTGCCGGACACGCCCACGCTGGCCGAGGCCGGCGTGCAGGGTGCCGAGGTCTATTCCTGGCAGGGCCTGGCCGCACCGCGCGGCCTGCCGCCGGCCGTACGCGACAAGGCCGCCGCCGCAGCCGCTGCCGCCATGCGCGACCCGCAGGTCGCCGCGCGGCTGACCGAGCAGGGACTGGAGATCGTGGCTAACACGCCGGCCCAGTTCGCGGACTTCCAGGCGAAGGAGTTTGCGCGCTGGAAGACGCTCATCGAGACCCGCAAGATCACCGCCGATTGACATGACCACCATCCGCACCCTGCGCACCTACCGCGTGCCCGAACGCCCCAGCCTGATCTGGCTGGAACTGGAGACCAGTGACGGCCTCGTCGGCCTGGGCGAGACTTTCCGCGGCGCTGCTGCTGTCGAGACTTGTCTGCACGAGGAACTCGCGCCGGTGCTGCTGGGCCGCGACGCGCGCCACATCGAGGGCATCTCGCGCCAGTTGCTCACGCCCTACGTGGGCTACAACAGCTCGGGCACCGAGGTGCGCTCGGCCAGCGCGGTCGACATCGCGCTGTGGGACCTGGCCGGCCAGCGCCAGGGCGTGCCCGTGTACCAGGCGCTCGGCGGCGGCGCGCGGGCCAGCGTGCCGGTCTACAACACCTGCGCGGGCTACGCGTACAACACCACCGGCAAGCGCCGCGACATCGGCACCGAGGACGAAGCGGCCGGCCCCTACGACGACCAGGTCGCCTTCATGCGCGATGCCGGCGCGCTCGCGAAGAGCCTGCTGTCCGAGGGCTACAAGGCCATGAAGATCTGGCCGTTCGACATCTACGTTCCGGCCAGCGGCGGCAACCTGATCACGCTGGCCGACCTGGACAAGGGCCTGCAGCCCTTCCGCCAGATCCGCGAGGCCGTGGGCAACCAGATCGAGGTGATGTGCGAGCTGCACAGCCTGTTCGGCGGCCATTCGGCGCTGCGCATTTGCCAGGCGCTGGAGGAGTACGGCGTGTTCTGGGTCGAGGACCCGCTGAACAAGATGGACGATGTGGCCGGCCTGGCCGACCTGCGCCGCCGCACGCGCGTGCCGATCTGCGGCAGCGAGACGCTGGGCGGCCTGCGCCCGTTCCGCGACCTGCTGGCCGGCGACGCGCTGGACGTGGTGATGCTCGACCTGTCCTGGTGCGGCGGCATCACCGAGGGCCGCAAGATCGCCGCCCTGGCCCAGGCCTACAACCGGCCGCTGGCACCGCACGACTGCACCGGCCCGGTCACGCTGATGGCGGGCCTGCACATGGCGCTGCACGCCCCGACTGCGATCTACCAGGAGGTGGTGCGCGCCACGCTGGCCACCTGGTACCGCGACATCGTGACCGGCCTGCCCGTCATCGACGCCGGCATGGCCCAGCCGCCGGCCGAGTCCGGCCTGTGCACGCGGTTGAAAGACAGCTTCAAGCAACAGAGCGGCGTGATCGTGCGCGAAAGCCGATGACTGCGTCGAGGACCCCCATGCAGATCAAGATCGTCGGGCTGCACGCCCCCAACGCCCCGCGTTTGCGCGAGCTGCTCGGACCCGACCACGAGGTCCAGGCGCTGGACGCCTTCCCCGCCAGCGGCGAGATCGCTGCCGACGTGGTCATCGCCAACGCCATCGCCGCCGACGAGGCCGCGCGCCTGCGCTGCCGCCTGGTGCACGTGCCCGGCGCCGGCGCCGAGCAGGTCGCCCTGCCATTCCTGCCGGCCGGCACCACGGTTTGCAACGTGCACGGGCACGAGGTGCCGATCGCCGAGTTCACGCTGCACGCGATCCTGGAGCACTGCCTGCAGCTGTGGCAGTACCCGGCGCGGCTGGACGCCGAGGCCTTCGCCCAGGTCTACGCCGCGCGGCCGCAGCATGGCGAGGCCGATGGCCGCACCGTCGTCATCGTCGGCTTCGGCCACATCGGCCAGGAGATCGCGCGGCGCGCGCGCGCCTTCGGCATGCACGTGGTTGCCGTCACGCGCAGCGGCAAGCCAGATGAGCTGGCCGACGAGAGCGTGGCCGTGTCCGCGCTCGACCGCGTGCTGCCGCGCGCCGACGTGCTGGTGCTCGCCTGCCCGCTGGAGGACAGCACGCGCGGCCTCATCGGTGCGCGCCAGTTCGGCCTGCTGCCGCCCGGTGCGCTGCTGGTCAACGTGGCGCGTGCCGAGGTCGTCGAGGAACAGGCGCTGTACGAGGCGCTGCGCGACCAGCGCCTGGGCCGCGCCGTGCTCGACGTCTGGTACCAGTACCCCAGGAAGGGCCAGCCGCCCGTGGCGCCCTCGCGCTTTCCCTTGCACGAGCTGCCCAACGTGCGCGCCACGCCCCACATCTCGGCCATCACGCCAGCGCTGCTGCAGCGGCGCTACGCCTTCATGGCCCGCAACATCCTGCGGCTGCAGGCTGGCGAGCCGCCACAAAACGTGATCCACCCCGCGAGCTGATCGCACCTCTTTCAACCTGGAGACAAGCATGCCTACCCACAAGAACCTGTCCACGCGGCGCGCCGCGATCGCCATCACCACGGCTCTGCTGGCCGGCACCGCGCTGCCCGCCCTCGCGCAAGACGCCGCCAGCTACCCCAACAAGATGATCCGCATCATCGTGCCCAACCCGCCCGGCGGCACCTCCGACGTACTGGCCCGCCTGATCGGCAAGGAGCTCGGCGAGACGCTCAAGCAACCCGTGGTGGTGGAGAACAAGGCTGGCGGCAACGGCCACATCGGCGCCTCCTTCGTCGCCAAGTCCGCGCCTGACGGCTACACGCTGCTGCTCATGGACATGAGCAACGCCACCATCGGTCCCAGCGTCGCCCAGCTCAACTACAACCCGCTCAAGGAACTGACGCCGGTCCTGATGCCGGCCTATTCACCGCACCTGCTGGTGGTGCGGCATGACCTGCCCGTCAAGAACATCGACGAGCTGGCCGCCTGGGCCAAGAAGAACGGCAAGCCCCTCAGCTTCGGCACGCCGCTGGCCTCCATCAGCCAGCTGGCCGGCATCCTGCTGGCGCAGAACAAAGGCTTCGAATTCAACGTGATCGGCTACAAGGGCGGCGCGCAGGCGCTGGCCGACCTGGCCGGCGCGCAGATCGACAGCGCCATGGCCAGCGTGCTGGCCACCAACCCGCTGGTGCAGAGCGGCAAGATCAAGGCGATTGCGGTCACCAGCGCCAAGCCATTCGCCGCCACGCCCGGCGTGCCCACCGTGGCCTCGCAGATCCCCGACTTCGTGACCGGCTCCTGGCAGGGCCTGATGGCGCCGGCTGGCACGCCGCCCGCGGTGCTCGACAAACTGCAGGCCACGGTGCGCGAGATCGTCGCGCGGCCCGACGTGGCCAGGCGCCTGGCCGAGCTGGGCTCGGAGCCCTCGGACATGAGCCGTCAGCAGATGGCCGAGTGGATGCAGGCCGAGACGGTGCGCTGGGGCAAGGTGGTGAGGGACAACAATATCAAGCCGGAGTAGTCGCCTCGCTGGCGCAGTGCCACGGCCGCCATGTTGGGCGGCTGTGGTCCACGCCGCTCAATCCAGCTTCGCCCCCGAAGCCTTCACCAGCTTCTCCCACACCGGCGCATCCTTCTTGTACGCCGCCGCAAAAGCCTCCGGCGTCCCGGCCACCACATCGAAGCCCAGGTTGGCGATGCGCTCGCGCATGTCGGGCGCTTCGAACACGGCGGTGATCTCCTTGGCCATGCGGTGCACGATCTCGGTGGGCGTCTTGGCCGGCGCGGCCATCGCCACCCAGCCGACGATGCGGTAGGCGTCGTCGTTCATGCCCTGCTCGGCCAGCGTGGGCACGTTGGGCAGCACGGCCATGCGCTTGTCGCCCGTGGTGCCGATGACCTTGAGCTTGCCGGCATCGATGTGCGGCTTGGTGTTCTGCGCGCTGGAGAACGCCATCTGGATCTGGCCGCCCAGCAGGTCCTGCACCATGGGCGCCTCGCCCTTGTACGACACATGCGCCATGTCGGCGTCCAGCGACTGGCTCATGAACGCGCCGGCCAGGTGCGCGTACGAACCGATGCCGTAGGAGCCGTACGACACCTTGCCCTTGTTGGCCTGGATGTACTTGCGCAGCTCGGCCGCGTTGCTGGCAGGCACGCTGGGGTGCACCACCAGCGTGACCGGCGCGATGGCCAATTGAGAAACCAGCGCCAGGTCCTTCTGCGGGTTGTAGGGCAGCTTGGTGTAGAGGAACTGGTTGATCAGCAGCGAGGTGCTGAGCGACACGGTGAAGGTCTGCCCATCCGGCGCAGCCTTGGCCACGGCGTCGGTGCCGATGATGCCGCCGGCGCCGCCCTTGTTGTCGATGATCACGGGCTGGCCCAGGCGCGCGGTGAGCTTGTCGGCCAGCATGCGGGCCACGGCGTCGGTGGCGCCGCCGGCGTTGAAGGGCACGATGATCTTGATGGGCCGCGTGGGCCAGGCGGACTGGGCGCGCACGAAGGGGGCGGCCACGAGGCCGGTGCCCAGGGCGAGCAGGGTGCGGCGGGAAGTCGTTCGGGTCATGTCTGTCTCTCTTGTTGTGGGGGAAATCAATGCGGCGGGCTCAGCCCAGCCATTCCTTCAGCACCGCATCGCGGTCGGCGCCGAGCTGCGGCGGCGCGAGGCGGATCGGCAGTCGCTGCCCGTCCATGCGGTAGGGCGGCGCCATCACATGCGTGGTGCCGGCGTCCGGGTGCGGCTGCTGCGTGACCAGGCCGTCTTCCGTCGCGCGCGTGGAGGTCAGCGCCTCATGCAGGCCCAGCACTTCGCCGCAGGGGATGCCGGCCTTGCTCATGGTGGCGACCAATTGGTCGCGCTTGCGGCTGCCGATTTCCTTGTACAGCTCGGGCAGCAGCGCGGCGCGGTTCTGGCCGCGGCCCAGGTTGGTCTTGAAGCGCTCGTCGGCCGCCAGGTCGGGCCGCTCCAGCGCCTCGGTGCACAGCTTCTCGAACTGCGCGTTGGTGCCCACGCTGATGATGACGGGGCCGTCCGCCGCGTCGAACACGCCATAGGGCACGATGCTGGGGTGCGCGTTGCCGTACTTGGGCGGGTCGCCGCCCTGCAGCAGCGCCTCCAGCCCGCTGTAGGCCGTGATCATGAGGCCGCAGTCGAAGAGGGCCATCTCCACATGCCGGCCCACGCCGGTCTTCTCGCGCTGGTACAGCGCGGCCAGCACGGCTTGCGCGCTGTACATGCCGGTCATCAGGTCCACCGCGGCGATGCCGAACTTGAGCGGGCCCTGGCCCTCTTCGCCGTTCATGGCCATGATGCCGGCCTGGCCCTGGATCACCAGGTCGTAGCCCGGGCGCTTGGCCTCGGGGCCACCACGGTTGTAGCCGGTGACCGAGCAGTAGATGAGGCGCGGGTTGAGCTCGCGCAACTGCTCGTAGCCCAGGCCCATCTTCTCCATGCCGCCGGTCTTGAAGTTCTGCACCACCACGTCGGCCTTGGCGACGAGCTGGCGCGCCATGTCCTGGCCTTCGGGCGTGGAGAGGTCCAGCGTGATGGACCGCTTGTTGCGGTTCATGCTGTTGAAGTAGGTGGTCTCGGTCTTGCCGACGCGCAGGCCCCAGTCGCGCGTGTCGTCGCCGCGCTTGGGGTGCTCGATCTTCACGACGTCGGCGCCGAAATCGCCGAGCACCTGGGCGCACAGCGGGCCGGCCAGTACGCGCGAGAAGTCGAGCACGCGGATGCCGGCGAGCGGCAGCGTGGAGGGGGAAGCTTGGGTCACGGTTGTCTCTCCTTTGTTGTGGATGCCGGGATCATGCCCGGCGCTGGCGGGCGATCAGTTCGCGACGATGTGCTTGTCGCGCACCACCTTGCCCCATTTGTCGAAGTCGCCACGGATGCGCGTGGCCATGTCGGCGGGCGGCTGGTAGGCCGCGATGGCGCCGGCGTTGAGCAGCCGCGACTGCACGTCCTTGTCGGCGAGGATTTGCTTCACCTCGGTGCTGAGGCGCTCCACGATGTCCTTGGGCGTGCCGGCCGGTGCCAGCAGGCCGCCCCAGGACACGGCATCGAAACCGGGGAAGCCCTGCTCGGCCACCGTCTTCACATCGGGCAGCATGCTCACGCGCTGCGGCGAGCCCACCGCGATGGCGCGCAGCTTGCCGGCCTGGATGTGCGGCAGCGCAGCCACGAGGTCGGCGTACATCATCGGCACCTGGCCGCCCAACAGGTCGGTCACGGCCGGCGTGCCGCCCTTGTACGGCACGTGCTGCATGTCGAACTTGCCCAGGTCCTTGAGCATCTCGGTGGTCAGGTGGCCGAAGCTGCCGGGGCCGGAGCTGGTGTAGTTGAGCTTGCCGGCCTCGGCCTTGGCCTTGTCGATCATCTGCGGCAGGCTGGTCACGCCGGGCAGCACGCTCGGGTTCACCACCATCACGATCGGCAGGTCATACACCGTGGCGATGGGCACGAAGTCGCGCGTGGTGTCGTAGCTCACGCTGCTGTACAGGTGCGGCGCCAGCAGCGTGGGCGTGGCCAGCATCATGATCGTGTAGCCATCGGCCGGGCTCTTGGCGACGAACGATGCGGCGATGGTGCCGGAGGCGCCGGCGCGGTTCTCCACCACCACGGGCTGCTTGAGGCGCTCGGCCAGCTTCTGGCCCACGACGCGCGAGGCCGTGTCGGTGGGGCCGCCCGGTGGGAACGGCACGATCAGCCTGATGGGCTTGTTGGGCCAGGCCTGGGCCAGGGCCGATGCAGTGCTGGCGACACCCAGGGCGGCCACGGCGAAGGCAATGGCATGGCGGCGCGTGGCGCTGGACGGAAAACGCATGGAGGGGGTCCTTCGGAATCGATGCGATGGGAGGGGGCGCCTCTGCGCGGCGAGAGCCGCCGCCAGGGCGCCGTGCACAGCCCCAGGGGGGGCGTGCAAGGCGAGGGGATGTCGGAGGCTGCGCGCTCAGCGCCGGCGCAGTGCCGTGAAATCGGCCTTGCGCTTTTGCAGGAAGGCACCAATGCCTTCCTGTGCCTCGTCATCACCCTGGCTTTCGACCATGGACCGCGCTTCGAGTTCCAACTGTTCGTCCAGCGTGCGCGCATGCGCACCACGGCACAGCGCCTTGATGCGCGCGCTGGCACGGTCCGGGCCCTGGGCCAGTTGCGCGCCGAGTGCAATCGCTGCGGCTTCGGCGCTGCCCGCATCGACCAGGCGGTTCACCGCGCCCAGCGCATGCAGGCGCTCGGCCGTGATGCGCTCGCCCAGCAGGCACATCTCGGTCAGCACCTGGCGCGAGACGAACTCGGCCAGGAACGACGTAAGCCCGCCGTCGGGCGTGAGGCCGACCTTGATGTAGGTGGCGCTGAAGAACGCGGTGCGCGAGGACACCAGCAGGTCGCAGGCCAGCGCCACCGACATGCCGGCGCCGGCCGCGCCGCCCTCGACGGCGGCGATCACCGGCTTGGCCGTGTCGCGCAGACGCCGCACGAAGCCGTGCAGCAGCTCCAGCCGTTCGCGCCGGTCGGCTGGGGCCATGTCGCGCCGCGTGATCAGCTGGTTCAGGTTGCCGCCGGCGCAGAAGAAGTTGCCGGCGCCGGTCAGCACGATGGCGCCGATGCCCGGGTCCGCGTCGGCATCGGCCAGGGCCTGCGTGGCGGCCGTGTAGAAATCCGGCGACAGCGCGTTGCGCGCCGCCGGGTTGTTGTTGACCAGCACCAGCACCGCGCCCTCGCGGCGCGTGAGCAGTGCCTCGCTCA
Organism: Pseudorhodoferax sp. Leaf267; assembly: GCF_001422405.1. Lineage (GTDB taxonomy): Bacteria > Pseudomonadota > Gammaproteobacteria > Burkholderiales > Burkholderiaceae_C > Pseudorhodoferax. The sequence goes on along the minus strand of NZ_LMMV01000005.1, from coordinate 138,517 downwards.
TGCGGCCTCCTTGCCCAGCGCGATGTAGCGCTGCAGGTGGAAGTCCTCGTCGCCGAGCTGGTGGTCGATCATGACCAGGCGCTTGGCATAGTGCGACAGCGGCAGTTCCCAGGTCATGCCGATGCCGCCGTGCAGCTGGATGGCCTCCTCGGCCACCAGCGTACCGATGCGACCCACGCTGTACTTGGCGGCCGACACAGCCTTCTCGCGTGCGATGCGGTCGTCGCCATCCACCGCGGCCGCGGCGTTGATCACGGCCGAGCGGGCCTGCTCGATCTCCAGCAGCACATCGGCCATGCGGTGCTGCAGCGCCTGGAAGCTGCCGATGGGCACGCCGAACTGCTTGCGCGTCTGCAGGTATTCCAGCGTGGCGGCGCGCGCCACGTCCATGGTGCCCAGCGACTCGGCGGCCAGCGCCACGATGCCACGGGCGACCGCATGCTCGACGGTGGCCAGCGCCTTGCCTTCGGTGCCCAGCAGCGCGTCGGCCGGCACGGTGACGTTCGTCAGCGTGACCTGGGCCACGCGGCCACCGTCCACCGTGGGCGAGCCGTTGACCGACACGCCCGTGGCATCGGCCGGCACCAGGAACAGCGACAGACCCTGCGTGGTGCTGGCCGAGACCACGAACAGCGTGGCGGCTTCGCCCTGCTGCACCATGGTCTTGGTGCCGTTCAGCAGCCAGCCGTCGCTGGTCTGCGTTGCGGTGGTGGCGGCCTGGTCCAGCGTGTAGCCGCTGCCCGGCTCGCCATGCGCGAAGGCAGCAATCGTGCTGCCGTCGATGATCTTCTCCAAGTGCGCGCGCTGGGCTTCGTTGCCCGCCTTGGCGATCGCGCTGCCGGCCAGCACGGCGCTGCCCAGCAGCGGCTCGACCACCAGGCCGCGGCCCAGCGCCTCGAAGACGACGGCGATGTCGAAGCCCGCGCCGCCGTAGCCGCCATCGGCCTCGCTGAACAGCGCGCCGATGGCGCCGAGTTCGGCGAACTGCTGCCACTGCTCGGTGCTGTAGCCCTTGGGCGCCTTCACGATCTTGTGCCGCGCCTCGATGCCGTACTGCTCGGCCACGTAGCGGTTCAAAGTGTCCGCCAGCATGCGGCGGTCCTCGGTGTGTTCGAAGTTCATCTTGGCCTCACAGTCCCAGGATCATCTTGGAGATGATGTTGCGCTGGATCTCGTTGGAGCCGCCGAAGATCGACAGCTTGCGGTTGTTGAAGTAGCCGAGCGCCGCGTTGGGCGCTTCCTCGGCGCCGGGGTGCCAGCCTTCTTCGTCGGCCAGCGCACGCGCCTCGGGGCCCATGGCGCGGCGCAGCAGCGAGGTGAGTTCCTGGCGGATCACCGTGCCGCGGATCTTCAGCATCGAGCTCTCGGCACCCGGCACGCCGCCACCGGCCACGGCCGCGATCACGCGCAGGTTGGTGGTCTTCATGTTTTCCAGGTCGATCTCGACCTTGGCCACACGCGCCGCGAACAGCGGGTCGTCCAGCAGCGGCTTGCCGTTCTTCTGCACCTTGGCGGCGGCCTTCTTGAGCCGGGCCAGCGCGGCGATGGAGAAGCCCACACCGGCGATGTTGGTGCGCTCGTAGGTCAGCAGGTACTTGGCACAGTCCCAGCCGCGGTTCTCCTCGTAGACCAGGTTCTCGGCGGGCACGCGCACGTCGGTGAAGAAGACTTCGTTGACCTCGTGCGCGCCGTCCAGCGTGATGATGGGGCGGATCTCCACGCCCGGGCTCTGCATGTCCACCAGCAGGAAGCTGATGCCCGACTGCTTCTTGGCCGCCGGGTCGGTGCGCACCAGGCAGAAGATCATGTTGGCGTGCTGGCCCAGCGTGGTCCAGGTCTTCTGGCCGTTGACGATGTAGTCGTTGCCGTCGCGCACGGCGGTGGTCTTCACGCCCGCCAGGTCCGAGCCCGCGCCGGGCTCGCTGTAGCCCTGGCACCACCAGTCGTCGCCGTTCAGGATGCGCGGCAGCCAATGCTTCTTCTGCTGCTCGTTGCCGTACTTGATGAGCACGGGGCCAAGCATGTTCACGCCGAAGGGCACGATGCGCGGTGCGTGTGCGATGGCGCACTCGTGTTCGAAGATGTACTTCTGCACGGCGCTCCAGCCAGGGCCGCCATACTGCTCGGGCCAGTGGTTGGCCAGCCAGCCGCGCGCGTTCAGCTTGGCGTGCCAGGCTTCCATGTCGGCCTTTGAGAGGTGCTCGCCATCGCCGACCTTGTCGGAGAGCTCGGGCGTCAGGTTGTCCTTCAGGAAGGCGCGCACTTCATCGCGGAACGCGATTTCTTCGGGGGTGAAGTTCATGTCCATACTTTTGTCCTTTCAGTTCTGCCGTTCTCAGCGCGGGCCGGCATGCGGCGATGCCAAAGGCCGCAGAGCAGACCATCCCAGTGCACCCGCGGAACTGGCTCTGCCAGGCCGCTGGGTGCGCCCCCTCGAGGGGGGATGGGGTGGCTACACGCAGTGAGCCATCCAAACGGGGGTGGTCAATACATTTCGAACAGGCCGGCGGCGCCCATGCCACCGGCGATGCACATGGACACCACGCCGTACTTGGCCTTGCGGCGGCGGCCTTCCAGCAGCAGGTGGCCGGCCAGGCGCGCGCCCGTCATGCCGAATGGGTGGCCGATGGAAATCGCGCCGCCATTCACGTTGAGCTTCTCGTGCGGGATGCCCAGCTGCTGCTGGCAATACAGCGCCTGCGAGGCGAAGGCTTCGTTCAGTTCCCACAGGTCGATGTCGTCCACCGTGAGGCCATGGCGCTTGAGCAGCTTGGGGATGGCATAGACCGGGCCGATGCCCATCTCGTCGGGCTCGCAACCGGCGACCGCAAAGCCGCGGAACGCGCCCAGGGGCTTGAGGCCCAGGCGCTCGGCTTCCTTGGCTTCGACCATCACGCAGGCCGAGGCGCCGTCTGACAGCTGCGAGGCGTTGCCGGCCGTGATGAACTGGTCCGGCGCGCGCACGGGCTGCAGCTTGGCCAGCGCCTCGTAGGTGGTGCCGGGGCGGTTGCAGTTGTCCATGGTGGCGGTCACTTCACGCTGCGTGACGGCCTTGGTTTCCTTGTCGGTCACGGCCATGGTGGTGGTGCAGGGCACGATTTCGTCGGCGTAGATGCCGGCCTTTTGCGCCACCTCGGTGCGGCGCTGGCTCTCGGCGGAGAAGCGGTCCTGCGCCTCGCGGCTGATGTTGTAGCGGGCGGCCACGATGTCGGCGGTCTCGATCATGGCCATGTAGAGGGCGGGCTTGTGCTCGACCAGCCAGGGGTCCATGCCCGAATCGCCGGCATCGGTGGCGCTGCGGGTGCGGATCTGCGAGATGCTTTCCACGCCGCCGGCCACCATGGCCGGCGCGCCGGCCACGATGGCACCGGCCGCGCTGGCAATCGCCTGCAGGCCCGAGGCGCAGAAGCGGCTGACGGTGAGGCCGGCCACCGACAGCGGCAGGCCGGCGCGCAGGGCCGTCTGGCGGCCCACGTTGCGGCCGGTCGTGCCCTCGGGGTAGCCGGTGCCCAGGATCAGGTCTTCGATCAGCGCCGGGTCCAGGCCCGAGCGCTCGACCGCGGCCTTGACGGCGAAGGCCGCCAGCGTGGGGCCGGGCGTGATGTTGAATTCGCCGCGGTGCGACTTGGTGAGCGGGGTGCGGGCGGTGGAAACGATGACGGCTTCGCGCATGGCGGGTCTCCTGGTGGTTGTGTGTGAGAGAGGGATCAGGCCTTGTTCAGGCTCGCGAAATTCTTGCCTTCGGCGACGAGCTTTACCAGCAACGGCGCGGGCTGCCAGAACAGCGGGTCTTCCTTGGCGAAGGTCTGGATGTCGTCCAGGATCTTAGGCAGGCCCACCGTGTCGGCGTAGTGCATGGGGCCACCGCGAAAGCGCGGAAAGCCGTAGCCCGAGAGGAAGGTCACGTCCACGTCCAGCGGGCGCAGCGCGATGCCTTCGGCCACGACCTTGGCGCCCTCGTTGACCATGGCGGCCATGTAGCGGCGCATGATCTCTTCTTCGGTGAAGCTGCGCGGCGTGATGCCCTTGGCGGCGCGTTCGGCGTCGACGATGGCCAGCACCTCGGGGTCTTCCACCCCGGTGCGTGCGCCCTGCGGGTACTGGTACCAGCCGCGGCCGGTCTTCTGGCCGAACCAGCCGCGCTCGCAGATGCGGTCGGCCACGGGCACATACCGGGCTTCAGGGTTGCGCGTCGCCGCTTTGCGCTTGCGCGTGGCCCAGCCGATGTCGCCACCGGCGAGGTCCGACACCTGGAAAGGGCCCATGGGGTAGCCGAAGTTGCGCACCGCCGCGTCGATGGCGTAGGGGCTGGCGCCGTCTTCCATGAGGTAGTCGGCGGCCTGCTTGTAGACGGCCAGGATGCGGTTGCCGATGAAGCCGTCGCACACGCCGGCACGCACCGGCACCTTCTTGAGCTTCTTGGCCAACTCGAAGGCCGTGGCCACCACGTCGGGACTGACCTTGGCCGGCACCACGATCTCCAGCAGCTTCATGATGTTCGCCGGCGAGAAAAAGTGCAGGCCGATCACGTCCTGCGGCCGGCCGATGCTGGCGGCGATGGCGTCGATGTCCAGGTAGGAGGTGTTGGTGGCCAGCACGGCGCCGGGTTTGCAGACGCGGTCGAGCTCCTTGAACACGGCCCTCTTGACCTCGATGTCTTCGAACACGGCTTCGATGACGAGGTCCACGTTGGCGAAGGCGGCGTAGTCGGTGCTGCCGGTGTAGCGCGCCATGACCTTGGCCTTGCCGTCCGCCGTCATGCGGCCCTTGGCGATGAGGCCGTCGTAGACCTTCTCGACATTGGCGCGGCCGCGGGCAATGGAGGCCTCGTCGCGCTCGACCATGGTGACGGGCAGGCCGGCGTCCAGCGCGGCCACGGCGATGCCGGCGCCCATGGTGCCGCCGCCGACCACGCCGACGGACTGCAGCGCGCGCGGTTGGGCGGCTGCGGCCTCGGGCACCTTGGCCACGTCGCGCTCGGAGAAGAAAGCGTGGATCAGGCCGGCGCGCTGCGGGCTGTCCAGGCACTGCATGAACAGCTCGCGCTCGTACTTGATGGCCTCGTCGAAGGGCTTGTCGAGGGCGGCTTCGACCGCGTCGACGATCCTGTGCGGCGAGAACAGGTTGTGCGATTTCTTCTTCTGCTCGGCACGCGCGGCGGCGATAGCGGCGCGGCTGGCCTCCACGTCGGCCAGGCCTGTGGCGTCGCGCGCGCGGCGCGGGCCGGCGCCCGCGGCCAGGAGTTCCTGGGCATAGGCCAGGCCCTCGGCCAGCGTGTCGTCGCTCTTGGCCAGGCGGTCGATCAGGCCCAGCTTCAGCGCTTCGGCAGCGCCCACGTGGCGGCCCGTCAGCATGATGTCCAGCGCGGCGGCGGCGCCCACCAGGCGCGGTGCGCGCTGCGTGCCGCCGGCACCGGGCAGCAGGCCCAGCAGCACTTCGGGCAGGCCGAGCTTGGCGTTGGCGACCGCGATGCGGTAGTGCGCGGCGATGGCCACTTCCAATCCACCGCCCAGCGCGGCGCCGTGGATAGCGGCGATCACGGGTTTCCTGCTCGCCTCGATGCGCTTGCAGACATCGGTCAGCAGCGGCGGCTGCGGCGGCAGGCCGAATTCGCGGATGTCGGCCCCGGCGATGAAGCTCTTGCCGGCGCCCACGATCAGCACGGCGGCGATGGCGGCATCGCCCTCGGCGCGCTCCATCGCGTCGGCCAGGCCGCGGCGCACAGCGGCGCCCAGCGCGTTCACGGGCGGGTTGTCCACGGTGACCAGCAGCACCTTGCCGTGCAGTTGGGTGCGGACCACTTGTTCGTCTGTCGCCATGTCTTGTCTCCTGAGGAAGCGGAGCCGGCATTGTTCGCCTGCTTCGTCGGCTTGACAATGGCATAGACTTTGGACACACCGTCAAGCCGATTTGAACAATGAGCCTCGATGTCCAATCCCTGACCTTGCTGGTCCAGATTCTGGATGCCGGCAACCTGGCTGAGGCCGCGCGCCGGCTCAAGATGAGCAGGGCCAACATCAGTTACCACCTGAACCAGGTGGAGCGCGCCATCGGCCAGCAGCTGATCCGCCGCACCACGCGCCGGCTGGAGGCGACCGAGATCGGGCTCAAGCTCTACGAGCACGGCCGCGTGATCCAGAACGAGCTGCTGGCCGCGCGCGAGGCCGTGGCCACGCTGGGGCAGGAGCTGGGCGGGCGCGTGCGGCTCTCGGTGCCCAGCGGCTATGGGCAATTGACCATGTCGCCCTGGTTGCTGGACTTCAAGCGGCTGTACCCGGCCATCGTGCTGGACGTGCTGTTCGAGAACCGCGTGGAAGACCTGATGCGCGAGGAGATCGACATCGCCGTGCGCGTGCTGTCGGACCCGCCGCAGAACCTGGTCGCGCGCGACATGGGGCCGGTGCGCTTCGTGGCCTGCGCCTCGCGCGACTATGCCGAGCGCCAGGGCCTGCCGCAGCGTCTGGAAGACCTGCAGCACACGCCGCTGTTGACGGCGGCGGTGATCGGCAGGCAGCTGCGCCTGGCCGCCTATCTGGACGCCGAACGGCACGAGGTGCTGATCGAGCCCACGCTGATCTCGGAGAACTTCATGTTCCTGCGCGAGGCCATCGTCGCCGGCCTCGGTGTCGGACTGGTGCCCGACTACACGGTGCGCGACCTGCTGGAGGCCGGCACCGCCGTCACGGCACTGGACGCCTGGCGGCTGTCGATCTTCGGCACGCACATGCATCTGCTGTACATGCCGAACCGGCACCACACGCGGGCCATGGCGACCTTCATCGACTACATCCTGCAGCGCTCGCGCGAGCGTGGCTGAGACCGCGCGTCGTTCACGACACCCGGCGGTCCTGCGCGAGCACGCGGCCGGGCTGCGCGCGGCACTGTGGCAACCCTGCAAAACGATGCCTTCCGGTAGACTCCTAAACCGCATCGTTGCTGGGTTTTCCGCCTGTGCGGGCTAACCGGCACCTCGCGCCCATGCGGCGCGAGGGCGATACGGTTGGCCCGTCCCGGGCCGTTGATGGAATGGACTGATACGAAAGCTGACGATGGCGAAGGAAGACCTGATCGAAATGACCGGCGTGGTGGACGAAGTGCTGCCGGATTCGCGCTACCGCGTGGTGCTTGAAAACGGCCACCAGCTCGTGGCCTACAGCGCCGGGCGCATGCGCAAGCACCACATCCGCATCCTGGCGGGCGACCGCGTGACGTTGGAGCTCTCGCCCTACGACCTGACCAAGGGCCGGATCAAGTTCCGCCACCTGGACAACCGCGGCCCGATGCCGCCGACGTCGTCGCGCTGAACGCCGATTCCCTGGCAGCCCTGCGCGCAGGCCGGGGGCTGGCTACTTGCGCAGCGTGCGGCTCAGCAGCATCACCGGCATCAGCCCCACCAGCACCAGGGCCAGAGACGGCAGGGCGGCTTCGCCCAGGCGCTCGTCGCGCGCGAGCTGGTAGGCCACCACGGCCAGCGTGTCGGTGTTGAACGGGCGCAGCACCATGGTCGCCGGCAATTCCTTCATCACGTCGACGAACACCAGCAGCGCTGCCGCAGCCGTCGAGCGCCGCAGCAGCGGCCAATGCACGCGGCGCAGCAGCCCCATGGCGCCCGTGCCCAGCATGCGCGCGGAGTCGTCGAAGCTCTGCGGGATGCGCGCATAGCCGCTCTGCATGGACTGCAGCGCCACGGCGCAAAAGCGCACCAGGTAGGCCCAGACGATGCCCAAGGCCGTGGCCGTGATCCAGTAGCCCGCACTGCTGTCGGGCGCCGCCTGCTGCAGCCAGCCCACCGGTAGCAGCAGCCCCACCACGATGACCGCGCCCGGCACGGCATAGCCCAGGGCCACCAGCTGCACGGCGCCGCGCTGCAGCGTTCGCGGCGTGCGGCGCACGCAGAACGCGAGGAACAGCGCCAGCGCCACGGCCAGGACGGCGGTCAAGGCGCCGAGCCAGATGCTGTTCGTCGCCCATTGCACGAAGCGGTTCCAGGGCAGCACCGACCAGTCGGCCGCGAGCGGGCGCAACATGAACAGCGCGGGCAGCACGAAGCCCATCAGCACCGGCAGCGCACACAGCGCCAGCGCTAGCAGCCAGCGCGCGCCCTGCAGTCGCACGGGCTGGGCATCGCTGCCGGCGGGGCGCGCGCCGCGCGACGTGGCAAAGCGCATGCGCGCCTGGGCGCGCTGCTCCAGCGCCAGCAGCACCACCACCAGCGCCAGCAGCATGGTGGCCAGCTGCGCGGCGGCGATGCGGTTGTCCATGGCCAGCCAGGCCTTGTAGATGCCGGCCGTGAAGGTCTGGATGCCGAAGTAGCTGGAGACGCCGAAGTCCGCCAGCGTCTCCATCAACGCCAGCGCCGTGCCGGCGGCGATGGCCGGCCGCGCCATCGGCAGCGCCACCTCGCGGATGCGGCGCGAAAGCGGTGCGCCCAGCAGCCGCGCGGCCTCCATCAGGTGCGTGGCGCGCTCGGCCAGCGCCGTGCGCGCCAGCAGGTAGACGTAGGGGTACAGCGAGAACGTGAACACCCAGGCCGCACCCCACAGGCTGCGCACCTCGGGCAGAACGCGGCCGCGCAGCCCGAAGCTCTCGCGCAGCCAGGTCTGCGCCGGGCCGCTGAACTGCAGGAAGTCGGTGTAGGCATAGGCCAGCACATAGGCCGGCATGGCGAGCGGCAGCAGCAGCGCCCATTCCATGGTGCGCCGGCCGCGGAAGTCGAACAGCGTCACGCAGGCCGCGGTGGCCGTGCCGACCAGCACCACGCCGAACGCCACCATCGCGCTCAGCGCCACCGTGGTGCCCACGTAGCCGGGCAGCACGGTCTGGCCCATCTCGCGCAGGATCTGCGCCGTCTGGGCGTCCCACTGCGTCCACGACGCCAGCACGGCCAGCACGGGCAAGGTCAGCACGGCGGCGACCAGCAGCATGGGCGCGAGGGAAAGCCAGCGGCGGGGCATGGAGATAGGCGAGGGAGGGGAGCGGGGAGGGGCGCCGCCGCGGGCGCAGAAGATGAGAATTGTACGCATCACGCTGCCTACAATCGGCCGCCATGTTCCTCGATGTCTCCCACCTCGCCGTGCGCTACGCCGGCCGCCCCCGGCCTGCCGTGGACGATGTGTCGTTCGGCCTGGCTGCAGGCGAGATCGGCGTGCTGATCGGCCCTTCGGGCTGCGGCAAGACCACCTTGCTGCGCACCGTGGCCGGGCTGGAGCCGGCGCAGGCAGGTGAGATCCGGCTGTCGGGCAAGGTGGTCAGCAGCGCCGGCCTGCAGGTGCCGGCCGAGCAGCGCCGCATCGGCATGGTGTTCCAGGACTACGCGCTGTTCCCGCACCTGGACGTGGGTCGAAACGTGGGCTTCGGCCTCGCCGCGCTGCCGCGTGCCGAACGCGCCGCGCGCGTGGCCGAGGTGCTGGCGCTGGTGGGCCTGGAGGGCGCGGAGCGCCGCGCGCCGCATGAGCTCTCGGGCGGCCAGCAGCAGCGCGTGGCGCTGGCCCGCGCGCTGGCGCCGCGTCCGCAGCTGTTGCTGCTGGACGAGCCCTTCTCCAACCTGGACGTGGAGCTGCGCGAGCGCCTGGCCCACGAGGTGCGTGGCATCCTCAAGGCGGCCAAGGCCACGGCCTTGTTCGTCACGCACGACCAGTTGGAGGCCTTCGCCATCGGCGACGCCATCGGCGTGATGCACGAGGGCCGGCTGCACCAGTGGGCCGATGCCTACACGCTGTACCACCGGCCGGCCACGCGCTTCGTGGCCGACTTCATCGGCCATGGCGTGTTCGCGCCCGTCACCGTCACGCACGGCGACACCGGCCTGCGCGTGGAGACGCCGCTCGGGCCCGTCAACGGCAGCGCCGCCGCCCAGGCCGCCGCCAGCCTGCAGGGCAACGGCCCGCTGGACCTGCTGCTGCGTGCCGACGACGTGGTGCACGACGACGCCGCGCCGATCAAGGCCGAGGTGCTGCGCAAGGCGTTCCGCGGCTCGGAGTTCCTGTACACGCTGCGCCTGGCCTCGGGTGAAGTGGTGCTGGCCCATGTGCCCAGCCACCACGACCACCGCATCGGCGAGTGGATCGGCGTGCGGGCGGACCTGGACCATGTGGTGACGTTTCCGCGGGGCGGCTAGGGTTTCGCGCGAGAACGGCGGGTCGTTTCTATAATGTACGGACTGTACGGAAACGACACTATGACGCTGCACACAGTGGGACTGGAACAAGGCCGCAACACCTTGCCTGAACTGGCCTCGCGTGCCCATGCCGGCGAGCCCAGCCTGTTGACGCGGCATGGCAAGCCCTATGCGGCCATCGTCTCGGCCGACATGCTGGCCAAGTCGCGGCCCAGGGCGCGTTTCCTGGCGCTGCGTGGCAGTGGCAAGGGGCTGTGGGGCACGTCGCCGGCTGCCACCGTGGCAGACCTGCGCGACGAATGGTCTTGACGTGGCGGCCAGGAAGACCGCGAGCCGCTCGGCGGCTTCCGAGCGATGGGGTGGTCTCGGCCAGGGCGATCTGGTCGTGGTGGATTCCGCGCCGCTGATCTACCTGCTCGACGACCACCCTGTACTCGCGCCGCAGTTCGCAGGCCTGTTCGAGGCCTACGAGCAAGGCGCGCTGCACATCGCCATCTCGACCATGGCCGTGGCCGAGGTGCTGGCAGGCCCGTTCAAGCACGGGCAGGATGCCCTGGCCAAGCGCTATGAGAAGACGTTGTCCGGATTCGAGGTGGTGCCGGTGTCGCAGGAGATCGCAGTGACTGCTGCCCGGCTGCGCGCTGGCAGTGGCTTGCGGCTACCGGACGCTCTGCAGGCCGCGACGGCGCTGGAGATCGGCGCGGTGGCGTTGGTCACGCACGACCGCGACTTCTCTCGATTGACGGGCCTGCGCGTGATCCTGGGCCCCGCCGTCTGACGCGGCTACAACAGCCGCGCCAATCGCGCCTGCGCCGTCAGCTCGCCCCGGAAATCCGGGTGCGCAACCGCGATCAGCTCCTGCGCGCGCTGCTTGGCCGACTTGCCGCGCAGCTGCGCCACGCCGTACTCCGTCACGACATAGTGGATGTCGTTCTTGCTCGTGCTCACATGCGTGCCGGGCGAGAGCGAGGGCACGATGCGCGAGATGGTGTCGCCCTTGGCCGTTGAGGGCAGCACGATGAAGGCTTTGCCGCCGCGCGAGCGGTTCGCGGCGCGCACGAAATCCGACTGCCCGCCCGTGCCCGAGAACGGCGCGTGGCCCAGACTCTCCGAGCCGCACTGGCCCAGCAGGTCGATCTGCAGCGTGGCGTTGATGGCGACCAGGTTGTCGTTCTGGCCGGCCAGCAGCGGGTCGTTCGTGAAATCGACCGGGTGCATCTCCAGCGCCGGGTTGCGGTGCATGTACTGGTACAGCTTGCGCGAGCCGAGCGCGAAGGTGGCAATCGTCCTGCCCGGCAGGTAGTTCTTGCGGCTGTTGTTGACGGCGCCGGCCTCGATCAGCGTCAGGATGCCGTCGCCCAGCATCTCGGTGTGGATGCCCAGGTCGTGCTTGTGCGCGAGCTGCATCACCACCGCGTCCGGAATGCCGCCGTAGCCGATCTGCAGCGTGGAGCCATCGTCGATGCGCTCGGCCACGTACCGGCCGATGGCCTCCTGCACCGGGCCGATCTTGGGCAGGCCCACCTCCAGTACCGGCTCGCTGCTCTCCACCAGCGCCGCCACCTGCGAGATGTGGATGCGGCAGTCGCCATTGGCAAATGGCACGTTCGGGTTCACCTCCAGCACCACGGCGCGCGCCTTGGCCACGGCCGCCATCGTGTAGTCGGCGCCCAGGCTCAGCGACAGCCAGCCGTCGTCGTCCATGGGCGAGGCCATGCTGAACACCACCTCGGCCGGGATCAGCCCGCGCGCGATCTGCGCCGGGATCTCCGAGAAGTAGTTCGGGATGAAGTCGATCCAGCCGGCCTGGCCACCAGCCCGCGTGGCGCCGCCGAAGAACAGCGCCACGTGCCGCACATGCTGAGTGGTCTCGGGGTCGATGTAGGCGTACGGGCGCATCGCCAGGATCTGCGCGACCTTCACATCCAGGAAGTCGCGCCGCTGCTCGGACAGTGCCGTCAGCAAGGTCGGCGGCTCGCCGACGCCGGTCGGCACGATGACCATGTCGCCGTTGCGCACGTGGCGCACGGCCTGCGCGGCCGTAGTGCGCTTGTCTCGGTAGAGGGCTTGGTGTGACATGCGCGGATGATGCCGCGTTCTCCTGGCCGAGGCTACGCGGGATCACCCGGCTGCAGCCGCGCGCGCAGTGCCCGCACGGCGCTGTCCACCGTGGTCAGCACCGGCAGGCCGCTGGCCTGTTCGCAGGCGGCCCGCGCGCGCGCGAGGCTGAACTGGGCCAGCGCGATGCGCGTGCAGCCGCGCGCGGCCAGGGCCCGGGCCTGCGCCGCGACCAGTGCGTCGTGCGTGGCGCCGTCGCCCGCATGCAGCGCCTCCAACGCGCCCTCGGCCAGCGCCAGTTCCAACGGCACCGATGCAGGGAATTCCGGCGGCATGGACTGCAGCGTGGCTGCGAAGCTCGCGATCAGCCCCAGCTTGCCCTGGCCCTGTGTGGCCTGCGCCACCATGGCCTCGTTGGGCTTGAGCACCGGGAGCGCTGCATGTCGGCGCGCCACGGCCTCGATGCACGGGCCGAAGGCCGAGCAGGTGAACAAAATGCCGTCGGCGCCCGTGTCCACCGCGTACTGCGCCAGCCGCTCGAAGCGCGCGTGCATGGCCGCGTCCAGCCCCCGGCCGCCGGCGGCCAGGTCGGCCGACAGGCTGTCGTCCAGCAGGTTCATGCGCTGGGCCTCGGGCCAGTCACGCACGAAGGCCGCGTTGATCGGTTCGACCGAGTGCGAGAGGGCGTGGATCAGGGCGATGCGTGGCATCAGATGCCTTTGGAAGAAGGGTTGGCAAAGGCGTCGCGCGTCTCGGCGTTCAGCGGGTAGTTGATGTTGGCACCTTCGGGCGGGATCGGCGCCATGAACCAGCGTGCGACGAGCGATGTCCATGTTGGCGAGCAGGGCGCAGAGGGGGCGGGACATGGGCACTGCTGTGCGCGCCGGGGGGGGGGTCAGCGCGTGACGGCGGCGATGGTCTCGGCCAGCAGGCCGGCGATGCGCTCCAGCTCGGCGCGTGAGGCGATGAAGGGCGGCGCCAGCAGCACGTGGTCGCCCTGCCGGCCGTCGACCGTGCCGCCCATGGGGTAGACCAGCAGGCCGCGCGCCATGGCGTCCTTCTTGATCTGCGCGTGCAGCTTGCGGGCGGGGTCGAACGGTGTCTTGCGCGCGCGCTCGGCCACCAGCTCCACGCCCCAGAAGAAGCCGCGGCCGCGGATGTCGCCCACGTGCGGGTGCTCGCCCAGCGCCTGGCGCAGCAGTGCGCTGAAGTGTTCGCCGTCGCTGCGTACCTTGGCCAGCAGGCCGTCGCGCTGGATCACGCGCTGCACGGCCAGCGCCGCCGCGCAGGCGACCGGGTGGCCCAAATAAGTGTGGCCGTGCTGGAAAAAGCCGCTGCCGCGCGACATGGCCTCGACGATGTTCTTGTGCGCCAGCACCGCGCCCACGGGCTGGTAGCCGCCGCCCAGGCCCTTGGCGATGGTCACGAGGTCGGGCACCACGCCCTCCTGCTCGCAGGCGTACAGCGTTCCGGTGCGGCCCATGCCGCACATGACCTCGTCCAGGATCAGCAGCACGCCATGGCGGTCGCAGACCGCGCGCACGGCCTGGAAGTAGCCCGGCACCGGCGTCAGCACGCCGGCCGTGGCGCCGCCCACGGTCTCGGCCACGAAGGCGATCACGCGGCCCGGGCCCTGGGCCACGATGGCGTCTTCCAGCTCGCGCGCCAGGCGCTGGCCGTATTGCTCGGGCGTCTCGTCCTCGCGCTGCTCGCGGTAGGGGTAGCAGGGCGCGACATGCGTGGCCGGCACCAGGATGGTCGCGAACGGCTCGCGTCGCCAGGCGTTGCCGCCCACTGCCAGCGCGCCCAGCGTGTTGCCGTGGTAGCTCTGGCGCCGCGCGATGAAGTGCGTGCGCTGCGGCTGGCCGATCTCCACGAAGTACTGGCGCGCCATCTTCAGCGCGGCCTCCACGCCCTCGGAGCCGCCGCTGACCAGGTACACCTGTTCCAGCCCAGCCGGCGCGCTGCGCACCAGTTCGTCGGCCAGCTGCTCGGCCACCTCGCTCGTGAAGAAGCTGGTGTGCGCGTAGGCCAGCCGGTCGATCTGCGCGTGCATGGCGGCGACCACGTCGGGATGGCCATGGCCCAGCGCGGAGACGGCGGCGCCGCCCGAGGCGTCCAGGTAGTCGCGGCCCTCGGCGTCGCGCAGGTAGAGGCCCCGGGCCGAGACGGCGACGGGCGGGGTGTGATGCAGGTGGCGGTGGAAGATGTGTGTCATGCGGTCATGCAGCGTGGAACGGGCTTGGAACAAATGATCTGTTTAAATTATTGGGTGGATCAAATGTTCCGTCAACATGGGCGCTGGGCCGCTGCCGGTAACATTTGTTCCATGACCATCCAGGACCGGCTCCGCCAGCGCTTTGCCGAACTCAGCCCAGCGCTGCAGCAGGTGGCGCGCTACCTGCTCGACCACCCGGCCGAGGTGGTCACCAGCTCAATGCGCCACATCGGCGTGCAGTCCGGCAGCACGCCGGCCACGCTGGTGCGCTTTGCGCAGCACCTGGGCTTTGCGGGCTGGCCGCAGCTCAAGGCCGCCTTTGTGGCCGACATGGGCCTGGGTGGCGCCACCTATGGCGCGCGTGCGCAGCAGCTGGTGGGCCGGGCGCGTCAGGGCGATCTGGCCGGCGAGATGTTCGCCGTGCAGCGCCGCAACCTGCAGGCCACGCAGGAGCAGAGCGCGGCGCGGCTGGAGGCGGTTTGCGCGCTGCTGGAGAAGGCGCCCGCCGTGCATGCCGCGGGGTTCCGGGCCTGCTTTCCGATCGCGTTCGCCTTCGTCTACCAGTACCGGCTGTTCCGGCCCACGGTGCATTTGCTGGACGGGCAGGGCGGGTCGCTGGAGATGCAGCAGCGCGCGCTGGCCAAGGGCGATGTGCTGCTGGTGGCCAGCTTCGCGCCGTATTCGCGCGAGGCGGTCCAGGTGGCCGAGGCCGGCCGAGCCGCGGGTTGCCGCATCGTCGCGCTGACCGACAGCGCGGCCTCGCCGCTGGCGCTGCTGGCGCACGAGCTGCTGCTGTTCACGATCGCGAGCCCCTCGTTCTTCCCGTCGGTTGCGGCCGGCCTGGCGCTGACGGAGGCGCTGGTCGAGCTGCTGGCCAGCCGCGCCGGCAAGGCTGTGGTGCGACGCATCGATGAGGCCGAGCGGCAGCTGTTCGAATCGGGCGCCTACCTGCAGGCGCCCACGCCGCGCGGCGGGTAGCCCTCAGCCCGTCAGCGCGCGCAGCCGCTCGACCTCGGCCTGCAGATCCTGCGCCCAGGTGCGCCGGTCGCGGCCCACGTGCCGCTCGGGCGTGCCCACGTGCACATGGGCCACCAGTTGGGCAGCGCCCAGCGTGCGCCAGACCGAGCCCACCAGCGTCTCGTCACCCACGAAGCTGGGCGCGAAGCTGGTCGGGCCGCGCACACCATCGGCAAAGCGCAGCGCCAGCGGCTGGATCGGCACGTCGGCGCTGATGGCGGCCTGCACCAGGTTGGCGTGAAAGGGCAGCAGCGTGCGGCCGTCGCCGGTCGTGCCCTCTGGGAAGATGGCCACCACGTCGCCGGCCGCGAGGCGGTCGCGCATGTGGTGTACCACGCGCATGGCGTCGCGCCGCGAGGCACGCTCGATGTACAGCGTGCCGGCGCCGGTGGCCAGTGCGCCCACCAGCGGCCAGTGCTGCACGTCGGCCTTGGAGACGAAGCGGCAATAGCCGGCCGCGTGGATGACCACGATGTCCAGCCACGAGATGTGGTTGGCCACCAGCAGCACCGGGCCGGCCGACAGCGGCGCGCCGTTCACCTGCAGCCCGATGCCGGACAGCGACAGCACGCCCGCGGCCCAGCGCTGCACGGCCTGTTCACGCTCCAGCGTGCTCCAGCCCGGAAAGCGCGTCTTGATCGTCCACAGCCCGCGCACGCCGTGCGCCAGCAGGCACAGCAGCCGCCACAGCGCCCGCGCGTGGCGCATGCCTCAGGCGGCGTCGAACGCCACGTGGCCGCCGACCAGCGTCCAGCGCACGCGGCCGGGCAGCTCGTAGCCGGTGAAGGCCGTGTGCTTGCCCTGGCTGCGCAGTGCCTCGTCGGCCACCGTCCAGCGCGCGGCGGGGTCGAACACGCAGACGTCGGCGACACCGCCTTCCACCAGCTGGCCGATGCTGGCCTGCAGGGTGCCCAGCGCGCCGCCCAGCACGGCGGCTGGCGCGGCGCTGACGGTGGCCAGCGTGCGCGCCATCGGCACGCCCTGTTCCTCGCCCCACTTGAGCGCCAGGCTCAGCAGCAACTCCACGCCCGTGGCGCCGGGCTCGGCCTCGGCGAAGGGCAGGGTCTTGGCGTCGGCGTCCACGGGCGTGTGGTCGGAGACCAGGGCCTGCACCGTGCCGTCGGCCAGCGCGGCACGCAGGGCGTCGCGGTCGCGCTGCTGGCGCAGCGGCGGGTTCACGCGCGCGCGGCTGTCGAAGTAGCCGATGTCCTGGTCCGTCAGGTGCAGCGAGTTGATGCTCACGTCGCAGCTGACTTTGAGGCCGGCTGCGCGCGCCTGGCGCACGAGCTCGATGCCGGCCGCGCTGGAAATGCGCGACAGGTGTACGCGCGCATCGGTGGTCTTCATGAGCTCGAAGATGGTGTGCAGCGCAATGGTTTCTGCCGCCACCGGCACGCCCGACAGGCCCATGCGCGTTGCCAGCGGGCCGCTGGCGGCCACGCCCTTGCCCAGGTCGCGGTCCTGCGGGCGCAGGTGCACGGTGAGGCCGAAGGTGCTGGCGTATTGCAGCGCGCGCTGCAGCACCTGGATGTTGGCCAGCGGCACCTCAGCCTGGCTGAAGCCCACGCAGCCGGCTTCGGTCAGCTCGACCATCTCGGTCAGCACCTCGCCGGCCAGGTTGCGCGTCAGCGCGCCCAGCGGGAACACGCGGGCCTGGTGCAGCTTCTCGGCGCGCGACTTGAGCATCTCCACGAGGCCGGGCTCGTCCAGCACCGGGTCGGTGTCGGGCGGGCAGACCAGGCTGGTCACGCCGCCGGCCACGGCCGCGGCCATCTCGCTTTCCAGCATGCGGGCATGCTCATGGCCGGGCTCGCGCAGCCGCATCGACAGGTCCACCAGGCCGGGCATCACGATGCAGCCGGCAGCGTCCAGCGTGCGGTTGGGCTTGAACTCGGCGCTCACCTGGCCGATGGTGAGGATGCGGCCGGAGCCGATGGCGATGTCGCAGGTGGTGTCCAGGCCCGAGGCCGGGTCGATCACGCGGCCACCGCGAATGAGTGTCTTCATGACGATTCTCTCGAGCGAGCGTTGTCGAATTTGTTGCGCGGCCTCACGCAGGCTGCGGCCAGAAGGCGGGGGACACCGCGGAACCGGCTTTGCCGGGCCGCTGGTGTCGCTCCCTTGAGGGAGGATTCGGCTACACGAAGTGAGCAAGAAACGAGGGTGGACCCCATGTTCATGCTTCATTCCCTGCGACGATGCCCATCACGGCCATGCGCACCGCGATGCCGAAGGTGACCTGCGGCAGGATCACGCTCTGCTTGCCGTCCACCACGGCCGAGTCGATCTCCACGCCGCGGTTGATGGGGCCGGGGTGCATCACGATCGCATCCGGCCTGGCCAGCGCCAGCTTGTCGGGCGTGAGGCCGAAGCTCTTGAAGAACTCCTGGCTGGACGGCAGCAGCGCGCCGCTCATGCGCTCGTTCTGCAGGCGCAGCATGATGACCACGTCGCAGTCCTTGATGCCTTCTTCGAGCGTGTGGCACACGCGCACGCCCATCTGCGCCAAGTCGTTCGGCACCAGGGTCTTGGGGCCGACCACGCGCACCTCGGCGCAGCCCAGCGTGGTGAGGCCGTGGATGTCGGAGCGCGCCACGCGCGAGTGCAGCACGTCGCCCACGATGGCCACCGTGAGATTGCTGAAATCCTTCTTGTAGTGGCGGATGGTGTACATGTCGAGCAGCCCCTGCGTGGGGTGCGCGTGCCGGCCATCGCCTGCGTTGATCACATGCACATGCGGCGCCACGTGCTGCGCGATGAGGTAGGGCGCGCCCGATTCGCTGTGCCGCACCACGAACAGGTCGGCCGCCATGGCCGAGAGGTTGGCGATGGTGTCCAGCAGCGACTCGCCCTTGGCGGCCGAGGAACGCGCGATGTCCAGGTTGATCACGTCGGCCGACAAGCGCGTGGCCGCGATCTCGAACGTGGTGCGCGTGCGCGTGCTGTTCTCGAAGAACAGGTTGAAGACGCTCTTGCCGCGCAACAGCGGCACCTTCTTCACCTCGCGGTCGTTCACGCTCACGAAGTTGGCGGCAGTGTCCAGGATCTGCGTCAGGATGTCCTTGGGCAGGCCTTCGATGGAGAGCAGGTGGATCAGCTCGCCGTTCTTGTTCAGCTGCGGATTTCTGCTGGCGAGCATGGTCAGCCCTCGATCTTGAAACTGAAGGCGCCGTCGTCGGCACGCGCGAGTGCCAGCGATTGGTTCGCCGGCAGCGTGACGCGAGCCGCCGCGAAATCGGGCTGGATCGGCAGTTCACGCGAACCGCGGTCCACCAGCACGGCCAGGCGCACGCTGGTGGGCCGGCCGTAGTCGAACAGCTCGTTGAGCGCCGCGCGGATGGTGCGGCCCGTGTACAGCACATCGTCCAGCAGCAGGATCTGCGCGCCCTGCACGTCGAAGGCCAGCGTGGTCTTGTTGCCGCTGCCGCCCACCATGCCGCGCTGCGCGAAGTCGTCGCGGTGCATGGACGACGAGATCGTGCCGGGCTGGCCGCTGCGCTGCAGGTCGGCCTGCAGGCGCTCGGCCAGCCACACGCCGCCGGACGCGATGCCGACCAGTTGCGTCTTAGGGGTGCACAGCGGGCGGATGCCGCGCAGCAGCTCGGCGTACAGCGCCTCGGCGTTCAGGGTCAGGGTGCTCATGTCAGTGGCGCCCGGCCGCCCGAAGGCACTGACGGCCCTGCAGGCCGCGCCGGGGCTTGCGCCCCGGCCCCTCGCCAGGCGCGAAAGGTCCACCGGACCTTTCGTGTCCGGGCTCGGCCCCCTTGGGGGGCAGCGATACGCGAAGCGATGAGCGTGGGGGTTGTGTCATGGCAGGGCTCGTAAAAACTGTTCCAGGATGATGCAGGCCGAGGCGGCATCGGCATCGCGCGCGCCTTCGCTCAGGGCCTCGGTCGTGCTGTAGCGCTCGTCCACCTCGTAGACGGGCTGCTGCAGGCGCGCGCGGAGCTGGCGGCCGAAGCGCTGCGCGCGCGCCGTGTTCTCGTGTGCGGCGCCGTCGGGGTGGTAGGGCACGCCGATCACCAGCGCGTCGGGCTGCCATTCGCGCACACGGGCTTCGGCGGCGGCCAGCCGCGCCGCGGCGCCCTCGGCCTTGATCGTGGCCTGCGGCGTGGCCGTGCGCGTGAGCCTGTTGCCCACCGCGACACCGGTGCGCTTGGTGCCGTAGTCGAAAGCCAGAAACGATTGGAAATGCGAAGGAACGGCCGGTGTGTCGACGGGAATGCTCACGCATGCCCCGCTTCAGGCGACAGCATCCACGACTGCAGGCCCAGCAGCAGCAGGGCACGGTCGTAGCGCTCGGCGATCGGCGTGTCGAAGATGACGGCCGTGTCGGCCTCCACCGTGAGCCAGCTGTTCTCGGCCAGCTCCGATTCGAGCTGGCCCTCGCCCCAGGCTGCGTAGCCCAGCGAGACCAGCACCTTCTTGGGGCCGGCGCCGGTAGACAGCGCCTCCAGCACGTCCTTGGACGTCGTCATCTCCAGCCCGCCCGGGATGGTCATGGTCGAGGCATAGATGCTCTCGCCCTCGTCGGGTGGCGTGGCGACCACGGCCTCGTGCAGCACGAAGCCGCGCTCGGTCTGCACCGGGCCGCCTTGCAGCACGGGGCTTTCCGACAGGTCGGCGCGGCGCAGCGGCAGGTCCACCTTGTCGAACAGGTTTTTCAGGTTGATGTCACTGGGTTTGTTGATCACCAGGCCCAGCGCGCCGCGGGCGCTGTGCTCGCACAGGTAGACCACGCTGCGGGAGAAGGTCTCATCCTCCAGCCCCGGCATCGCGATCAGGAAATGATGCGTGAGGTTCATCGGCGCAGAATCTGAGCTCATTCCCGAATTTTAACGGCGTGCTGCCGGCCCAAATCCCCCAGCTGATGGACAAGAAGTACCCAACCGGTTTGATGTGGTTCCGGCGCGACCTGCGCGCCCATGACAACGCGGCGCTCTACCACGCGTTGCGCTCGTGCAGCCAGCTGCACTGTGTTTTCATCCTGGACACCGACATCCTGGACGACCTGCCACGCGCCGACCGGCGCGTGGAGTTCATCCTGGCAGCGTTGCAGGAGCTCGACACCGCCCTGCGCCGCCTGGCCGGCCAGCCGCATGCGGGGCTCATCGTGCGCATCGGTTCCGCGCGCGATGCCATCCCCGCGACGGCGCAGGCGCTGCATGCGCAGGCGGTGTTCGCCAACCACGACGACGAGCCCTTCGCGCTGGCCCGCGATGCGCGCGTGCGCGGCGACCTGGCCGGCATGGGCATCGCGCTCGTGACGAGCAAGGACCATGTGATCTTCGAACGCAGCGAGGTGCTGACGCAGATGGGCCGGCCCTACAGCGTGTTCACGCCGTACAAGAGTGCCTGGCTGAAGAAGCTCGAGCCGTTCTACCTGTCGTCCTACCCCGTGGATCGCCATGCCCAGGCGCTGGCGCCGCGGCCCGAGGGCGACCGCAAGGCCGTGCCGGGCCTGGCCGACATCGGCTTCGAGGCGACCAACCTGCGCGAGCTGAAGATCCCGCTGGGCGCCAGCGGCGGGCTGGAGCTGTTCGAAGAATTTTTCGAGCGCATGGACCACTACCACGTGGCGCGCGACTACCCGGCCGTGAAGGGGCCGAGCTACCTGGGCGTGCACCTGCGTTTCGGCACGGTGTCGATCCGCCAGCTGGCGGGCACGGCGCAGCAGCTGTCCCTTCAGGGCATGCAGGGCGCCAGCGTGTGGCTGTCCGAGCTGTGCTGGCGCGATTTCTACATGCAGATCCTGGCGCACTTCCCGCACGTGGCGAGCTCGGCCTTCAAGCCCGAGTACGACGCGATCAAGTGGGAGCACGGCAAGCATGCCGAGACGCTGTTCGCCGCCTGGTGCCATGGCCAGACCGGCTACCCGCTGGTGGACGCGGCCATGGCGCAGATCAACCAGAGCGGCTACATGCACAACCGGCTGCGCATGGTGGTGGCCAGCTTTCTGACGAAAGACCTGGGCATCGACTGGCGCTGGGGTGAGCGCTACTTTGCCGAGAAGCTCAACGACTTCGAACTGGCCTCCAACAACGGCGGCTGGCAATGGGCGGCGTCGACCGGCTGCGATGCGCAACCCTATTTCCGCATATTCAACCCGGTGAGCCAGAGCGAGCGCTTCGACGCCGACGGCAAGTTTATCCGCCGCTATCTGCCGCAGCTGGCCAGCCTGCCCGACAAGCTGATCCACGCGCCCTGGCGTGCAAGCGAGATTGAGCTGGAGGCGGCGGGTGTGAAGCTGGGCCACGACTACCCACGGCCACTGGTGGACCACGCCGATGCGCGCGAGCGGACGCTCGCGCGCTATGCCGTGGTCAAGAAGCCGCTGGACGCCAAGCCCAAGCGGCGCTGACGGCGGGCCTTACCAGGTCACGCCGTAGTGGTCGTAGACGCGGCGGCCGTATTCGTCGGTGTATTCGGGCGACTCGGCCTTGTCGTAGCGCGGTGCCTGTTCCAGCTGGTCCTGCTGCAGAGGCACAACATAGCCGTCCAGGTTGGTGTCGTAGGTCAGCATGCTCCAGGGGATGGGGTAGCGGTCGGTGCCCATGCCCAGGAAGCCGCCAAACTCCAGCGCGGCATAGCGCACCTGGCCCGAGCGCTTGTCGATGATGAGGTTGTCGATGCTGCCCAGCTTGCCGCCGTCCGGGCTGTAGACGGTGGTGCCTTCGACCTTGTCGGACGAGATGACGGGATTGCCCATGGTGTTCTCCTGTTGGCTGGCCGATCGAGGTGACCGGCCTCAGGATTTCAGTGTGGTCACACCCCGGGCTGGGCGCTGTGGTCGGCGGCGTGGCCCGGCCGTAGGAGCGCGGCCAAACCTGCGTCGGCGCCAGGGCGACAACGCGAACTGTTCGCATCCAGAACCTATACTCGGCGCCCGTTCCGTCGCTTTTCGCACTCCCAGGTCAAGCCGCAGCCAGACCGGGCCGTCGACGGCGCCCCTGTCCTAGTTGCTCCATTCCGTTCGAGGTCTGCTCGTGGCTGCGCGCGCCCCCCTTCCTCTTTATCGTAACGGCCCCTTGCTGTCCCGCATCGTGGCCGCGCTGTTCGGCGGCTATGCGCTGGCGGCGCTCACGTCCGTGGCCACGCTGGCGCTGCCGCTGTCCCGATCCGAGGCCGTGCTGACGGGGATGCTGCTGAGCTTCCTGGTCTATGCCGGCGCGGTGGTCTGGGTGTTCGCCGTGCGCAGCGCGCGCCGGGCCTGGGCGGGCCTGCTGGTGGCGGCCGCGCCGTTGCTGCTGGCGGCTTGGCCGTACTGGCACGGGGCCGCGCCATGAGTGCGAAAGCGCCCGGCCTTCGGCAAACCATGTCGGACCTGCACATCTGGACTGGCCTCTTGGTCGGCTGGCTGCTGTACGCCATGTTCCTGACCGGCACGGTCTCCTATTTCCGCGACGAGATCTCGGGCTGGATGCGGCCGGAGCTGCCTGCGCAGCAGCCGCTGCCCGACGCCGCCACGGTCGCCCAGACCATGGCCGGCGCCATGGCCGCGGCGGCGCCCGGCAGCCCGCAGTGGAGCTTCGGCCTGCCGGATGCGCGCAACCCCACGGTGGACGCGTTCTGGCGCGTGCCTGCCGTCGACGGCCGGCGCGGCTTCGAGCGCGCCACCTTCGATGCGGTGAGCGGCCGCCAGGTGCAGGCGCGCGCAACCGGCGGCGGCGACTTCTTCTACCGATTCCACTTCAACTTCCACTACATGCCGGTGCTCTGGGGCCGCTGGCTGGCGGGCTTTTGCGGCATGTTCATGCTGGTGGCCATCGTCAGCGGCGTGGTCACGCACAAGAAGATCTTCATCGACTTCTTCACCTTCCGCTGGGGCAAGGGCCAGCGCTCCTGGCTGGACGCGCACAACATGCTGTCGGTGTTCGGCCTGCCCTTCCATTTCATGATCACCTACTCGGGGCTGATCACCTTGATGTTGCTGTACATGCCCTGGGGCGGCGACGCGGCATTCAAGAGCCAGGCCGAGCGGCGCGCCATGAATGCCGCGCTCAGCGCGTTCGTGCAGGCCGGCAAGCCCACGGGCCAGGCCGCGCCGCTGGCGCCCGTGGCCGACATGGTGCGCGAGGCCGAGGTGCGCTGGGGCGCGGGCAGCGTGGGCCGCATCACCGTCCACCACGGCGGCGACGCCGCGGCCCGCGTGACCGTGGTGCGCAGCGAGGTCGGCCGCGTGTCGTACAGCCCGCAGTACCTGCTGTTCGACGGAACGACTGGCCAGCTGGTCGGGGCCAAGGACCACGTGGGCCCCGCGGCCGAGACGCGCGGCGTGCTGTACGCGCTGCACCTGGGGCGCTTCTCCGACACCACCACGCGCTGGCTGTACTTCCTCGTGAGCCTGGCCGGCACGGCCATGGTGGGCACGGGCCTCGTGATGTGGACCGTCAAGCGCCGCGCGCAGCTGCCCGACCCGGACAAGCCCTATCTTGGCTTGCGGCTCGTGGAGCGGCTCAACATCGCCGCCATCGCCGGGCTGTCGATCGCGATGGCGTCCTTCCTGTGGGGCAACCGGCTGCTGCCGACCACCATGACCGCGCGCAGCGAATGGGAGATCCACCTGTTCTTCATGGTCTGGGCCGCGACGCTGCTGCATGCCGTGCTGCGGCCCGCCAGGCGCGCCTGGATCGAGCAGCTGTGGGCGGCCACGGCATTGCTGGCGCTGCTGCCCGTGCTCAACGTCTTCACGACCGAGCGGCCGCTGTGGACCAGCCTGGCCCAGGGCGACTGGGCCTTCGCCGGCCTGGAGCTCACGCTGCTGGCGCTGGCCGCGCTGCACGCGACGCTGGCCCTGCGCACGGCGCGGCACCAACCCAAGGCGCGGCCGGCCCGGCGCGCTGCGGCTGCACGCCCCTTGGCGGGCGATGCGGTCGGGGAGGGCGCATGACGCATCTCGCCGTCTTCACGCTGTCGCTGCTGGGCTTTGCGGCGTTGGCGCTGGCCATGGAGCGGCATCAGGAAGATCTGTTCAAACGCCCGTTGCCACGCCGCACCACGCTCGCGCTGCGCAGCGCGGGCTGGGCCGCGCTGCTGCTGGCCCTGCTGGCTGCAGTGCGCGCACAGGGATGGAGCCTGGGGCTGGTGACACTCAGCGGGCACACCAGCCTCTGCGCAGGACTGGTCTCCATCTCTCTCGTCGTGCGCCAGCGCCTGGTGGGCTGACACTTTCACCGCCGCCGGCGGTGGTCGGGAAGGATGCCAAGGGCGGCCACGACAGCGTGGCGCGGGTGGAGTTCTGAACCTGTGATGCCTCTGTGCGGCCTGGTCACGGCGCCATCAACGCCGTTGCCACCGCATGGAACGCCGGAAGCGTCAGCGGATCGTTGCCGGCATTCGCCCCGATCGGGTGCGCCGCGTAGCGCACGATCACCATCTCGGTCTTTGGATCGGCGTAGTTCTCCGAATACCTGACGCCAATCGTCATGTCCATCACCTGGCGCACCGTGGCGTCGCCAGGGCGCTCCGGCGTGGCGCGCCGAAATACTTCTCGTAGACCACGCGGCCTTGGTGCAGCACGAGGATGCCGTCGGTGTAGGTGCGCGTGAGCATCTGGCCGAAGTCCAGTGTCTCGCCGCTGCCCGAAGGCCCTGCGCACCGGCATCGGGTCTGGCCCGGGACCGTGCGCGGGCAAGAAAAAGCCGCCTGCGGCCGGAGGCCGAGGCGGCACCAAATGCCCCGCCCTCTCAGGCGGAGGCCGTCTTCACATCATTCCCACCACACTTCCATCTGCACGCCGAAGGTGTTGTTGTTGCGCTTGCCACCGAAGCCGTAGGAGTTGGCGGCAGCCAGGCGCGCGGCGTTGTTCCAGTTGGCGTGCGTGTAGTAGATGCGGAATTCCGGGCGCGTCCAGAAGTCGGTGTTGGGCGCGAAGGCCACGGCCACCGTGCCCTTGTTCAGCCGGCGGTTGGCTTCGCCGTCCACCTTGCGCTGCGTGGTCGCGATCTCGGCCAGCAGCTTGGTGCGCTTGGCGATGCCGTAGCTCACGCGGCCGCCCAGGCTGAAGTCCTTGATGTCGCCGCCGTCGTCCGGGTCGATGGTCTGGTAGCCGATCAGGGCCTGGCCGCCGAGCTTGCCGAGCTGGAAGTCCACCACGTCCAGGATGCGGCGCTGCTTGGCGCCCCCGAACGAAGTGCCGTCCACGTCCAGCCCGCTGAACTTGCCGCGGATGTCCGAATGGCCCGTGGAGGCCTGCAACATCAGCGAGTTGTTCAGGCCCTTGACGAGGAAGTCCTTCTGGTTGTGCACGATGCCGAGAGCGCCGCCGTCGCTGCCCCTGGCGAAGTCGCCAGAGATCAGGCCCGCGGTCAGCGTGATGCTGCCGCCCGGGTTGGTCGGGATCTTGCGCCACTGCAGGTTCACGCGCTTGGCGTCGTTCACGTTGCCGGCCTTGTTGTCGAACGAGTCCGAGGTGTGCAGCGCCACGTTCAGGGTGCCCACGCCGAACATCGGGATGTCGTCGATGCCGGCGCCGTAGTTGTCGCCGTCTTCCATGACCCAGTTGTCGACGATGTGCACGTCCTGGATGCGGTGGAAGCGCTGGCCGGCCCACAGCGTCGCGCTGTTGTCGAAGATGCCGGTCATGGTGGCGTAGGCCTGGGCCGTTCCGGTGTCGCCGTTGTAGATCTTGGGCATGTAGAACACGCCCCATTTGAGCCCGTCGCCCAGGTCGAAGCGCTTGCCGATGCCGAACTCGATGTAGTGGTCGCCTTCGTTGCCCAGGCGGTACTTGTGCAGATCGCCGCCCAGCGAATAGTTGCCGCGCAGACGGCCCTGGTCCTTGTGGCCCACGTAGAAGCCGCTGCGTGCATAGCCCCAGAACTCCAGGCCGGTCGCGTTGTTGACCTTCTGGACGAATTCTTTGGTGGGGTCGGCCTTGTCCTGGGCCTGGGCCAGCAGGGGAACGGCGCCCAGCAGCAGCGCGGCGGCTGCCGCGGCCGTGCGGGTCAAGGGATGGGTGATCATGGAAATCTCCTCGGATCTTTTTGGGGGATGAGGCCGGCGCGTGCAGGGGCGCCGGCCGGTCGTGACGTCGGTCGGTGGCGGGCGTGGACTGCTTTCGTGGGGGTGTCTCCTTTTCTGTTCTTGTGGGAGAGGCAGCGGTGCGGACGTCAGGGCAGCCGTCGCAGCAAGGCCTCGGGTTGGAGGGCCGTCAGGTCGGGCAGCACCAGGTCGGCCGCGCCCAGCACCTCGGCGCTGCCGATGCCGACGGCGAACATGCCGGCGCTTCGTATGGACTGCACGCCGGCCACGGCGTCCTCGATGCCGATGCAGCGCGTGGGAAACACGTCCAGCGCCTGCGCGGCGGCGAGGAAGGTCTCGGGGTCGGGCTTGCCGCGGGCGATGCGCGCGGCGTCCACCACGTGGTGGAACAGGTGGGCGATGCCCAGGCGGTCCAGCACGGTCATGGCGTTCTTGCTGGCCGAGGCCAGCGCCAGGCCCCAGCCGCCGGCACGCACGGCCTGCAGCGCGTCCAGCGCGCCGGGCAGCAGGTCGGCGGCCGACATGCGGGCCAGCGACTGCACATAGGCGGCGTTCTTACGGTCCGCGAACTGCTGCTTGATGCGGTCGTCGAAGTGGCGTTTGGAGCCTGCCAGCAGCAGCTCCAGCGAGTCCATGCGCGACAGGCCCTTGAGCTTCTCGCCCATCTGCGGATCGAATGGCACGCCGATCTCCAGCGCCAGGTTGTGCCAGGCCTGCAGGTGTTGCGTGGCGGTGTCGGTGATCACACCGTCCAGGTCGAAGATGAAGGCGTGGGTGAAGCGCAAGGTCACGGTGGCGAGCTTTCTTGTGGTGGTGTGGCAGGTGAGAAATCAGGCGGGGTGGGCCACTGCGGGCACGGCCAGGACGGGGGGGCGCGTGGCCAGTGGCAGGCGCATTTCGGTGCGCTCGCCGCCCAGCACGACGGTCTGGCCGCAGTGGCGCAGCGCGAGCCAGCCGCCTTCGAGCAGCCGGTAGGTGCAGGACTCGGCGTCCACGCTGAGCTGCAGTTGCACGCCAGCGAGCCGCAACTTGAAGCCGTATCGCTGCCAGTGCGCGGGCAGCGTGGGCGCAAAAGTCGGCATGCGCTTGTGCATGCGCAGGCCGGCGAAGCCCGCCACCACGCCGAGCCAGGCACCGGCCATGGCGGCCGTGTGCACGCCGTGGCGCGTGTTGTGGTGGTGGTCGTCCAGGTCTGCGCGTGCACCGGCCGCGAAGTAATCGTAGGCCTTGGCGTGGTAGCCGACCTCCGAGGCCACGATGCCGAAGATGCAGCGCGACAGCGAGGAGTCGTGCGTGGTGATCGGCTCGTAGTAGTCGAAGTCGCGGCGCTTGTCCGCCAGGCTGAACTGCTCGCCCAGCAGCAGCAGGGCCAGCAGCACGTCGGCCTGTTTGCAGATCTGGTGGCGGTAGATCACCAGCGGGTGGTAGTGCAGCAGCAGCGGGCGCTGGGCGGTCGCGTCGTCGCTGCCGGTGTCAAAGCCCCAGCGCGGCTTGGCCAGGAAGCCATCGTCCTGCGGGTGCACGCCGAGCGCGCCGTCGTAGGGCAGATACATGCGCCGCGCGGCTTCCTGCCAGGTCTCGGCTTCGCGCAGGTCCAGGCCGATGCGCAACTGCAGCTGCAGCAGCGTGCCGGCATGCTGCTGCGCCATCCACTGCACCAGCTCCACCGCGAAGGCCAGGTGCATCTGCGCCATCGCGTTGGTGTAGAAGTTGTTGTCGACCAGCGCCGTGTATTCGTCCGGGCCCGTCACGGTGTGGATGCAATAGCGGCGCGTGCTGCCGTCCTCGAAGCGGCCGTCCTGGAAGTGGCCCAGGCCCATCCAGATGCGCGCGGTCTCGAACACCAGTTCCACGCCGTGGGCCAGCATGAAGGCGTCGTCGCCGGTGGCCTCCCAGTAGCGCTTGACGGCGAACGCGATGTCGGCGTTGATGTGGTACTGCGCCGTGCCAGCCGGGAAGTAGGACGAGCATTCCGGCCCGTTGATCGTGCGCCACGGGAACAGCGCGCCCTGGGCATGCGCCATCTCGCGCGCGCGCGCGCGGGCGGCGTCCAGCGTGTGGTAGCGGAACTCCAGCAGGCGGCGCGCGATCTGTGGCTGCGTGTGCAGCAGCATGGGGAACACGTAGATCTCGGTGTCCCAGAAGTAATGGCCGTCGTAGCCGCTGCCGGTCACGCCCTTGGCCGCGATGTTGGTGCGGCCGTCGCGGCCCACCGACTGCAGCAGATGCAGCTGGTTGAAGCGCATGCCTTGCTGCAGCGCGTCGTCGCCCTCGATCTCGATGTCGGCGTCCTGCCAGAAGCGCGCCAGGTAGGCCTGCTGCTCCGCGCACAGCTGTGCGAACCCGGCCTCCACCGCCTGCTCCACGGCGCGGCCGAGCAGCGCCGGCACGTCGGCCGCAGGCGCGTGCTGCGAGCTCATGAGGCCGAAGACCTTGTCCAGCCGCAGGCTCTCGCCCTGCATGAGCTCGGCCTCGAAGCGGTGGCCCAGGCAGGCCGTGGTGCCGGCGTCGTGCGCGGCGATGGCGCCTTGCGAGCCCTCGGCGCTGTTGTGCATGAAGCTGGCCACATACAGCTCGCTGCGCTTGGTGCGGTGGATCAGTTGCACCTGCTGCGCGCGCCGTTCGGCCGAGACTTCGACCAGCGATTTGGCGGCGTTCGCCGAGCCCACGCGCGGATCGTCGCTGACCTCCATCTCGTGCGCCCGCGCGTCGATGAAGGACTCCACGACGATGCGCGCCGGCCCGTCCAGCACCTGCAGCTCATACCGCAGCGCGCAGATCGATTCGCGCTCCAGGCTCACCAGGCGCGTGCTGCGCACCGCCACGCGCCGGCCCTGCGGCGAAACCCATGTGAAGTTGCGGGTGAGCAGGCCGGTGCGGAAGTCCAGGGCGCGCTGGTAGTCCTCGATGGCGCCGGTGCGCGGGTCGAAGCGCTCGTCGTCGATCTGCCAGCCGATGGCCTTGGCGTTGGGCACGGCCACCAGGAACTGGTGGTGGCGGGCCAGGCCGTAGGCGTTTTCGGCATAGGCGATGTCTTCGACGTCGTGAAAGCCGTTCAGGTAGGTGGCGTCCTGCTCGGTGCCGGGCCAGTGCGCTTCTTCGTGCGCGCCGCGCAGGCCGATGCGGCCATTGCCCAGGCAGAACAGGGTCTCGTGCAGGGGCGCGCGCGCGGGGTCGAAGCGCGATTCGGGCAGGCTCCAGGGAGCCACCCCCAGCGGGGAGGTTTCGGTGTCGGTCATGAACTCAGTCGAAGTGAAAGGGGCGGTGCGCAGCGCACCGCGGCCGGGCGCTGGCGTCAGTGCCGTCCGGCGTAGCTGCTCGTGCGAGAGATCGACACGCCGGCCACCATGGGCGGCTGGTCGTGCGTGAGCGTGTCGGCCGTGCGCTTGACGGCCACGTCGTTGCCGTCGAACACATGGATGTCCTGCGGCGGGAAGTACAGGCTGATGGGGCTGCCGACTGCCAGGGCGGAATGGCCGGTCTGGCGCACGGTGACGAGCTCACCGCCGGCCAGCCGCACATAGACGTAGCCGGCCTCGCCCAGGCGCTCGAGGAACGCGACCAGGCCGGTCACGATGTTGGGGCCCTGGCCGTCGGCGATCTGCACATGCTCGGGCCGCACGCCCAGCGTGACCTCGCTGTCGCGCGGCAACGCGCTGGCATCGACGTCGGCCCGGCAGGGCACCGGCCCCACCATGACAGTGGCCTGGCGCGCATCGGCCTGCGACAGAACGGCGGCCACGAAGTTCATCTTCGGGCTGCCGATGAAGCCGGCCACGAACTTGTTGACGGGGTGGTGGTAGAGCTCGAGCGGCGCGCCGAACTGGGCCACGCTGCCGTCGCGCTGCACGGGCTCGCCGGCGTTCAGCAACACGATCTTGTCGGCCAGCGTCATGGCCTCGACCTGGTCGTGCGTCACGTAGATCATGCTGGCCGTGCCGATGTCCTTGTGCAGCTTGGCGATCTCCAGCCGGGTCTGCACGCGCAGCGAGGCGTCCAGGTTGGACAGCGGCTCGTCGAACAGGAACACGTCAGGCTCACGCACGATGGCGCGCCCGATGGCCACGCGCTGGCGCTGGCCGCCCGACAGTTCCTTGGGCAGGCGCTTGAGCAGCGGGTCCAGCTGCAGGATCTTGCTGGCCTTGCGCACGCGCTGGTCCACCGTGGTGCCGTCGGTCCTGAGCTGCTTCAGGCCGAAGGCCATGTTGTCGTAGACCGTCATGTGCGGGTACAGCGCGTAGCTCTGGAACACCATGGCCACACCGCGGCGCGACGGCGGGGTCTCGTTGACGCGGGCGCCCTTGATCGACAGGTCGCCGCTGGAGATGTCTTCGAGCCCGGCCACCATGCGCAGCAGCGTGGACTTGCCGCAGCCCGACGGGCCTACGAAGACCACGAACTCTCCGGCCTGGATCTCCAGGTTCACGTTGCGGATGGTGTCCAGGCTGGCGCCGTCGTAGCGCTTGTGGACATTGCGAAAGCTGATGGCGGACATCGGAAGTCTCCTGTCAATCCGGGGTGCGAAGCGTGAGGAAGGCGGTGGCGTGCGGCGCCAGCCAGAGGGCGTTGCCGTCGCGGCTTGTGCCCGGCGTGGTGGCGGGCGCGTCTGGGGCCAGCTCCCAGTGGGTGGCCGCGACCTCGTAGCGCGCGGCCTGCTCACTGATGTTGAAGACGCACAGCAGGCGCTGCGCGCCCTGCGAGCGCTCGAAGGCCAGCACATCGCCCTGCAGCGGCAGCAGCGCCATGGCGCCGGCCACCAGCGCGGGCTGCGTGCGGCGCCACTGCAGCAGGCGCCTGTAGTGGTGCAGCAGCGAGCCGGGGTCGGCCTGCTGCCGGTCTGCGGCCAGCGCGCGGTGGCTTTCAGCCAGCGGCAGCCAGGGCTTGGCGGCGCCGCTGCCAAAGCCCAGGTCGGGCGCATCGGCCTGCCAGGCCATGGGCGTGCGGCAGCCGTCGCGGCCCTTGAATTCGGGCCACATCGTGATGCCGTAGGGGTCCTGCAGGTCGGCCAGTGCGATGTCGGCCTCGGGCAGGCCGAGTTCCTCGCCCTGGTAGATGCAGGCGCTGCCGCGCAGCGTCAGCAGCAGCGCGGCGACCTGGCGCAGCAGCGCCGGGGCGGGCGTCTTGCCGCCCCAGCGCGTTGCCACGCGCACGCAGTCGTGGTTGGAGATGGCCCAGCAGGGCCAGCCGTCGGCGATCTGGTCGTGCAGGCTGGTCAGCAGCCCGTGCACATAGGGCGCATCGAACACCGGGCCCAGCAGGTCGAAGCAATAGGCCATGTGCAGCTTGTCGCCCCCGCCCGTGTACTCGGCCATCAGGCGCAGGCCGGCCTCGTCGCCGATCTCGCCGACCATGGTGGTGTCGGCGTATGCATCCACCAACTTGCGCAGCCGGCGCAAAAAGTCCAGCGCTTCGGGCTGGCTCTTGTCGTACTGGTGCACCTGCCATGAATACGGGTTGGCGGCGGGGGCGGTCGGGTCCACATGCGCGGGCGCGCCGCGGCCAGGGTTGTCGCGCAGTTGCCGGTCGTGGCAACAGAAGTTGATCGCGTCCAGCCGGTAGCCGTCCACGCCGCGTTCCAGCCAGAAGCGCACCTCGGCCAACAGTGCGTCCTGCACCTCGGGGTTGTGGAGATTCAGGTCGGGCTGGCTGACCAGGAAGTTGTGCAGGTAGTACTGGCAGCGCCGCGTGTCCCATTGCCAGGCACTGCCGCCGAACACGCTGAGCCAGTTGTTGGGTGGCGTTCCGTCGTGCTTCGCATCGGCCCAGACGAACCAGTCGGCCTTGGGGTTGCCCTTGCTGGCGCGGCTCTCGGCGAACCAGGCGTGCTGGTCGGAGCAGTGCGAGAGTACCTGGTCGATCATGACCTTGAGCCCCAGGCCGTGCGCCTTGGCCACGAGCGCGTCGAAGTCGGCAAGCGTGCCGTACATCGGGTCGACATCGCGGTAGTCGCTGACGTCGTAGCCGAAGTCCTTCTGCGGGCTCTTGAAGAAGGGCGACAGCCAGACCGCGTCGACACCCAGGCCGGCGATGTGCTCCAACCTGGCCGTGATGCCGGGCAGGTCGCCGATGCCGTCGCCGTTGCCGTCGGCGAAGCTGCGCGGGTAGACCTGGTAGATGACGCCGCCGCGCCACCATTCGTTGTGCAGCGCGCTCATCCCTTCACCGCCCCGGAGGTCAGCCCGCCCACGATCTTGCGCTGGAAGGCCAGCACCAGCACGATCAGCGGCAAGGTCACCAGCACCGAAGCCGCCATGATCTTGCCCCAGGGGATCTCGAACTTGTCGGCGCCGCTGATCAGCGAGATCGACACCGGCACCGTGCGGTCGGTGTTGGCCAGCACGAAGGTCAGCGCGAACAGGAACTCGTTCCAGGCCGCGATGAAGGCCAAGAGCCCCGTGGTCACCAGCGCCGGCCACATCACGGGCAGGAACACCTTGGTGATGATGCCCCAGGGCGTGCAGCCGTCCATGATGGCGGCCTCTTCCAACTCCTTGGGCAGGTCGCGCACGAAGGTGGTGAGCACCCAGACCGTGAACGGCAAGGTGAAGATCATGTAGGGCAGCGTGAGGCCCCACCAGTGGTTGTAGAAACCGATGGCCTGCATGAGCTCGAACATGCCGGACAGCACGGCCACCTGCGGGAACATGGACACGGCCAGCACGGTCAGCAGCAAGAGGCCGCGCCCCTTGAAGTGGATGCGGCCCAGCGCGTAGGCGGCCGTCACGCCCAGCAACAGCGAGACGACCACGACCAGGCAGGACACGGCCACCGAGTTGAACAGGTGCCGGCCGAACGGCTGCTCGGGCACCGTGAACAGGTTGACGTAGTTCTTCAGCGTGGGGGCGGCCGGCCACAGCGAGGTGCTGAACAGCTCGGTGCCTTCCTTGAGCGACGTGACGATCGCGAAGTAGAACGGAAACAGGCAGAACAGGCTGATGACGGCGACCAGCGTGTACAGGCCGATGTTGCCTAGCAGGCGTTGGGTGGAGAGGTTCATGGCGCCGCTCCTCACTTCTTGCCGCCGAGGTCGACGCGGGACAGCTTGAGATACAGCAGCGTGCAGGCCGCGATGATGAGGAACAGCACCGTGGACGCGGCCGATCCGTAGCCCACGTAGTTGTTGTCCACGATCTCGCGGCGCACGAAGCCCGACATGGAGATCGTGTCCACGCTGTTGGACGTCATCACGTAGATGATGTCGAACACGCGCAGCGCATCGAGCAGGCGGAAGATCACGGCCACCATCAGCGCGGGCCAGATCAGCGGCAGCGTGACCTTGAAGAACACCTTGACCGGGTGGATGCCGTCCACGTGCGCGGCCTCGTAGCAGTCGCGCGGCAGCATCTGCAGCGCGGCCAGCGTGAGCAGCGCCATGAAGGGCGTGGTCTTCCACACGTCGACCAGGACCACGGACCACAGCGCGTAGGCCGGGTCGGCCGTCCACGCGATGTTGGCGTCGATCACGCCCCAGCTCTTGAGCATGGCGTTCAGCACGCCGAACTGGTCGTGCATGATCCAGGCCCACATCTTGGCCGAGACGATGGTGGGGATCGCCCAGGGCACCAGCACCGCGGCGCGCACGAAGGCGCGGCCCTTGAACTCGGCGTTCAGCACCAGCGCGAACACCACGCCCAGCACCGTCTCCAGCACCACCGAGACGACCGCGAACTTGAAGGTGTTGCGGATCGCCATGCCCCAGTCCGTGGCCCAGAAGCCTTGCGCGGCCGCGAAGTTGAAGACGCCGTACTCTCCGAAGTAGTTGGACAGGCCCACCCACAGGTAGGTGGAGTCGCCGATGGAGTCGAGGCTGGCGTCGGTGAAGCTGAACCAGATCGTGCGGCCCAGCGGCCAGCCTGCGACCAGCAACAGCACGACCAGCGTCGGGGCCAGGAAGATCCACGCGCTGCGGGTGCGCTCACGCGTGAGGGCAGAGGGAGGACTGCTCATGACAAGCTCCTGCAAGGGAGGAAAGAACAAGGGCCGGCCACCGTCTGGCACGCGTGTCGGGACCGGGGCGCATGGATGCACCCGGCGCCGGCATGGCGCTGCAGGGGGTGGTGGGGTGGCGCGGCCCGGCGCGTGCAGCGCCGGCCGCGTCAGGGCTGGCTTACCAGTTCGCGCCGCGGCGCACCTGGCCCAGCTTGGCGTCGAGCGACTTCAGCGCTTCCTCGGGCTTGGCCTTGCCCGACAGCACCGTGTGCGCGGCGTTCCAGAACGCGGCGGAAACCTCGTTGTACTTCTGGCCCGTGGCAGTCGCCGGGCGCGGCACGGCGTTGACGAAGGTCTCGTACAGCGTGCCGAAGAAGGGGTTGGCCTGCAGCACGGCAGCGTCCTGGTACAGCGCGGGGATGGTGGGGTTGTAGGAACCCTTGATCGCGCGGTCCTTCTGCACATCGGGGCTGGTCAGGTACATGACCAGGTCGGCTGCGACGGCCGGGTTCTTGGAGTACTTGACGACCGACAGCTGCCAGCCGCCCAGCGTGGCCGCCGGCTTGCCGTCGCCGCCCTTGGGCAGGTTGACCACGCCGACCTTGTCCTTGACCGGGCTGTCCGAGCCCTGGCTCAGCGACCAGGCATAGGGCCAGTTGCGCATGAAGACCGAGTTGCCCTTCTGGAACACGCCGCGCGCGTCTTCTTCGCCGTAGTTCAGCACGCCGGTGGGCGAGATGGTGCCGATCCAGCCGGCGGCCGTGGCCAGCGCCTTGGCGGCCTGCGGGTTGTTGACGGTGACCTTGCCGCTGGCGTCGACGATGGAGCCGCCGCCGTGGCTGGCCACCCATTCCAGCGCGTTGCAGGTCAGGCCCTCGTAGGCCTTGCCCTGGAACACGTAGCCCTGCATGTCGGCATTGCCCGCCTTGCGTTCGCCGTCCATGACCTTCTTGGCCGTGGCCGTCATCTCGTCCCAGGTGGTGGGGGCCTTCTCGCCGTACTTGGCCAGCAGGTCCTTGCGGTAGTACAGCACGCCGGCATCGGTAAACCAGGGCATGGCCAGCAGCTTGCCGTCCACGGTGTTGTTGGCCACAAGGGCCGGGAAGTGGGCCTTCTCGGCGCCCTTGGCGTAGGGCCCCAGGTCGAGCAGGTGGCTCTTGATGGTGCCGGGCCAGACCACGTCGACCGAGATCACATCCACGTCGGCGGACTTGGCGGCGAACATCTGGCGGAACAGACCCAGGATGTCGGAAGTGGATTGAGGAATCGTCAGGTGCTTGACGGTGTTGCCGGTCTTCTTGCTCCACTCGTCGGTGGCTTTCTTGCAGAACTCGAAGTCTTGGCCGACCGTGCCGCAGGACACGGTGATGGTGACGCCGGCCGCTTGCGCGCCCGCCATGCCTAGGCCCAGGGCCGCGGCAAGGATGTAGTTTCTTGTGTTGACGTTCACGGAAATCCCCTGGAAATTGTTGTCGCTGTTCACGTCTGGACAGATGTCCAAAGCGCTTTGAATATTGTGTCCAAAGCAATTTGAGTCGATTTCGTGGTTTACCATGGTAACCAATAAGTTACGCAGAAACTATGTGTATACGAAAAGTTTGTATGCGTTGTTAGCATGTGTCGCCAGCGCCTGCGCACGGCCTGTCTTCCCGACCATGAGCCTCAAGAAGATCGCCACCGAACTCGGCCTGTCGCTGACCACGGTCAGTCGCGCGCTCAATGGCTACCCGGAGGTCGCGCAGGCCACGCGTGCGGCCGTGCTGGCTGCGGCCGCGCGCTTGCACTACCAGCCTGACCCCGGCGCCCGTGGCCTGGCCCTGGGCCGTGGCGATGCCGTAGGCCTGGTGTTCCCGATCACGCCCGGCGACCTGGGCGACGTGCTGTTCCTGACGGTGGCGGCCGCGCTTAGCGAGCGGCTCGAAGAGGCGGCCATGGACCTGCTGATCGTGTCGACTGCGGGCGACGAGCTGGCGGCCTACCAGCGGGCCATCCGCGGCCGGCGCATCCGCGCCTTCGTGGTGCCACGCACGCGCGTGCACGATGCCCGCCTGGCCCTGCTGCAGCAGCAGGGCGTGCCCTTCGTCGCCTATGGCCGCAGTCCCGGCCTGGCGACCGACTACGCCTGGCTGGACTTCGACAACGAACGCGGCGCCCGCCTGGCCACGCGCCGGCTCACCGGCCTGGGGCACCGGCGCATCGCCTACCTGGGCGCGCCGGCCGAGTACAACTTCGCAGCCCTGCGTTTCGATGGCTTCTGTGCCGAGCTGGCGGCTGCCGGCCTGGCGCCGTCACCGCCTCTGCTGCTGCGCCAGGCGCTGGACCGGCGCTCCGGCTACGCCGCCATGCAGCAGTTGCTGGCCTTGCCGCAGCCGCCGACGGCGGTGCTGGTGGACAACCACCTGGCCGGTGTGGGCGCGGTCCACGCGGCCCTGCACCAGGGCCGCAGCCTGGGCCGTGACCTGTCGCTCATTGTGTACGACGGCCTGGGCACCGACTCGGTGATCCGCACCGCCATCACGGCCGTGCAGCAGCCCGGGCCGGCGCAGATCGGCCGTGTGCTGGCCGAGCTCACGCTCGCCAGGCTGGAAGGCGCGCCGCCTGCCACGCTGCAGCGCCTGCACCAGCCGGTGCTGGTGCCGGGCGACAGCGACGGGCCGGCCGCCTAGTCCGCTCCGTCGGCGGCTACCGTGTAGCGGCGCACCAGGCTCAGCAGTTCCTCTTCGGAGTAGGGCTTGCCCAGGTAGTGGTCGACGCCGATCGACAGCGCATGTGTCCGGTGCTTCTCGGCCATGCGCGAGGTGATCATGACGATGGGCAGGCCGGCCCAGCCGGTGTCCGCGCGCAGCGTGCGCGCCAGGTCGAAGCCATCCATGCGCGGCATTTCGATGTCCGACAGCACCAGGGCCGGGCGTTCGGCCTGCAGCACCTCGAGCGCCTGCACGCCATCGGCTGCCAGCGCCACGCGGTAGCCCGCGCGCTGCAGCAGCCGCTGCGTGACGCGGCGCACGGTGACGGAGTCGTCCACCACCAGCACCAACGGCGTGGCCACCGGCGGCTGGGTGGTCGCAAGGCCGCCGTCGCCCGAGCGCAGTGCCTGGTCGTGCTGGGCCTGGCGCGCCTGCGCGCCATGCACGGCGGCCAGGGCCACGGGGTTGTAGATCAACACCACGGCGCCAGAGGCCAGCACCGACATGCCGGCCAGCCCCGGCAGCCGCGACAGCTGCGGCCCGAGGTTTTTGACCACGACATCCTGCTGGCCCAGCACCTCGTCCACATGCAGGGCGAGCCGCTGCGAGGCGCTGCGCAGCACCAGCACGCTGGCGTGCCGCTCGCCGGGTGCCTCGCTCGCGGCAGCGGACTGCAGCAGCGCACCGGCCCAGTAGAAGGGCAGGGCCTCGCCGCCCTCGGCAAAGGTTTCGCTGGCGTAGGCCTGGGCCAGTGCGGCGGCCGGCACGCGGCGCACGGCCTCGACCAGGTTGGTCGGCACGCCCACGCAGTGCGGGCCGGCGCGCAGCATGGCGACCTGGGTGACGGCCGTGGTCAGTGGCAGCACGATCTTGAATTCCGTCCCCTGGCCGGCCGTCGTGCGGGTCTCGATCCGGCCGCCCAGGCCATGGACCTCGGTGCGCACCACGTCCATGCCGATGCCGCGCCCGGCCAGGCCGGTGACCTGGTGCGCGGTCGTGAAGCCGGGCAGGAAGATCAGGTCCGCCGCCTCGCCGGCCGACAGTGGCGCGCCCGAGGACAGCAGGCCCAGCGACAGGGCGCGGGCCTGGATGCGCGGCAGGTCCAGCCCGCGGCCGTCGTCCTGCACGCGGATGGCGATGTCGTTGGCCTCGTGGTGCAGTGCGATCTCGATGCGGCCGGCCTCGGGCTTGCCGGCGGCGCTGCGCTGCGGCGCGTCCTCGATGCCGTGCACGATGGCGTTGCGCAGCAGGTGCTCGAAGGTCGGCGCCAGGCGGTCCAGCACGCCGCGGTCCAGCTCGATGAGGCCACCGCTGATCTCCAGCTGCACGTGGCGGCCCAGGTCGGTGGCGGCCTGGCGCACCACGCCGTGCAGGCGCTCGGCGATGGCGTCGAACGCCACCATGCGCATGCGCAGCAAATCGTGCTGCAGCTCGCGGGCCTGGCGTGCCTGCGCGGCCAGGTCGTCCTCCGTGCCTTCGATGGTGCGCTGCAGGCTGCGCTGCACGGTGGCCACGTCGTTGACCGACTCGGCCATCATGCGCGTCAGCTCCTGCACGCGCGTGAAGCGGTCGAACTCCAGCGGGTCGAACGGCGTGGCCGCAGGACTGGTGTCACGCGCCTGCGCCAGACGCGACTGCATTTGCGAGTCGGCCTGCAGTTCGACCTCGCGCAGCTGCTGGCGCAGTCGGTCCAGGTTGCCGCCCAGGTCGCCGAGCGCGCCGCGCAGCTGGTCCAGCCGTGACTGCATGCGCGCACGCGTGATCAGCACCTCGCCGGACTGGTTGATCATGCGGTCCAGCAACTGCGAGCGCACGCGCACCGACTGGTTGGACATGGCGCGCGGCGCCAGCGGCTGCGGCACGGGGATGGGCTGCGGCCCGACGACTTCGTGCGCTTCGGTGTCGGGCTGCGCCGACAGCGCGCCCAGCGGCGCGGGCTGGTGCGCGGCGCGCAGCCGGTCCAAGTCGGTCTGCAGCGCATCGGCCTGCGCGAGCAGCGGGGCGATGGCAGCCGTGGGCACGCCATCGCCGGCCAGCGGCTCGATGGCGGTCTCCAGCCGGTGGGCGCTCTCGCCCAGCCGCAGGGCGCCAGCCAGGCGCGCGCTGCCCTTGAGCGTGTGCAGCGCGCGCTGCGCACGCTGGCGCGCGTCGGTGTCGGCGGGCTCGGCCGACCATTGGCGCAGCGCAGCCCCCAGCCGCGGCAGCAGCTCGGCGGCCTCGTCGTCGAACACCGGGAACAGGTCGGGGTCGATCGCATCGGCCACGTCGATGGCGTCGTCGAAGGCCGGGCCCGTGGCCGCCGGCGCGGGCGCGGACGTTGGCACGATGGTCTCCAGCGCGTGCTGCACGGCCGCGTTCGGCTCCTTCAGGAAGCCGGCCGCGAACTGGTGCAGCAGCCGGCGCACGTCCTCGGCCGCATCCAGCAGCACGCGGCCCTGGCCCTCGCGCAGACCGTGGGCCTGCACGTGGGCCAGCGCAGCCACGAGGCGGTGCGCCAGCTGCGACAAGGCATGAAAGCCGATGCGGGCGGCGCTGTCGGCCAGGTCGCGGGCCAGCGCGATGGTCGCCTCGTCCAGCGGCGTGGCCGGCTCCTGCGACCAGGCGCCCAGCCCGGCCAGCAGGCGGCGTGACGATTCATCGGCGTCGTTCAGGTAGGCGTTGTCCAGCGGCAGCGCGATGCGCAGCGGGCCGACCGCGCGCATGCCATCCTCGTCGGCAACGGCCGGCGCGGGTGCTGACGCCTCGGGCTCCAGCTGCAAGGTCTCGGCGCGTACGCGCAGGTCGGCGGCATGGTGGTCGCCGTCGCGGCCGGCCGCGATGTCGTCGGCCCAGGCGGCGAGCGCCTGCAACGCGTCGTCGGCCAGGTCCAGCAGCGCCGGCGTGGCCGGCTGCTGCGTGGCCAGCCACGCCGTCAGCAGATCCTCCAGTGCCCAGGCCGTGTCGCCGAATGCCGGCTGGTCGACCATGCGCGCGCTGCCCTTGAGCCTGTGGAAGACGCGACGCAGTGCGGGCAAGGGATCGGCGTCGGCTGGCGTCGCGCGCAGCGCGGCGGTCAGCAAGCGCGCCCCATGCACGGCCTGGCGCGCCTCGTCCGCAAAGACCTGCAGCGCGGCGCTGTCGCCTTCACCGGCGTCGGCCACGGCCGGCTGCAGCTGCGGTGGATCGTGTGCCGGGTCGGCCGGCTGTGCATCGGCCTGCGGCGGCAGTGCCATGCGCAGCAGGCCTTGCGACTCGTCGTACACGAAAAGCTCGCGCGCCAGGGCGCGCTGGTAGCCCAGCATGTCGATCAGCAGCCCGAGCGCGCCCAGGCTGGCGCCCAACCGGTCGAAGCTGGCCGCGCGCGCGGGCGCGTCGTCCGGCGCATCGGCCATGTAGCCTTCCACGGTCTCGCGCATGCGCTGCACGGCGTGCGCGGCCTGCTCCAGCCCCAGCACCGACAGCACGCCGCGCATCTGAGCGCACTGCGCGACGACCCTGGCCAGCACCATCTTCTCGCGCGGCGCGCGGAAGAACTGGTCCAGCGTCTGCTCGATCTCGGCCAGCGTCCTGCGCAGCTCCTCGACCACGTGGCCCATGGTCTGGCGGTCGCTCACGCGGTGGTACAGCTCTTCCATCCAGGGCTGCAGCGGCTCCGGCGCGCCGCCCGCGGCCACCTGGTCCAGGCGCTCGGTCAGCAGCGCGGCGCGCGCGCGCATGCCGGCGTCGTCCTCGTCCAGGTCGGCGTAGGCAGCCTCCAGGTACAGCACGGCGGTGGCCACCTCCATGGCCAGCGGCGCGGCCGGCACCGTGCCTTGGTGGGCCGCGGCCTCGACGGTGCGCTGCAGCGCCTGCGTCAGCACGGCGCTGTCGGGGTGCAGCCGGGTCAGCGATTCGCCGACCAGGGCGAACTGTTCCAGCGCGGTCTTGAACGGGTGCGTGTCGCCGCCGGCCAGGGCAGACCAAGTCTCGGCCGCGGCCGCGATGCGCTTGCGCGCCTGGGCCAGTTGCGCGGGGTCGAAGCGGCCGAAGCGGCGGTCTTCGTAGTCGACCGGCAGTGCGGCGCCCAGGCCATGGGCGGAGCGCACGGCGGCAAGCGTGCCGGCTTGGGCATCGGCGCCGGGCACGGCGCGCGCGCAGTAAAACAGCAGGTCCTGCACCAGCCGTGCCGAGGGCGCGGCCTCGCCGCGCGCGAGCGCTGCGTACTGCGTCAGCACGCGCGAGGCCATGCGCTTGGCGTACAGGTCGGACGGCACCAGGCCCAGGGCCACGGCCTCGAAGTAGGCCGCGGCCAGGTTCCAGAAGCTGGCCTGGTCCGGCAACGCGGCGCCGGCGGCCAGCCCCAGGCCCAGGGCATGCAACGCGCGGGCGGCCGCCGGGTCGCCGGTCTTGACCAGCTGGAGCACGGCCTGGTCGAGCCGGCTGCGCACGGCGGGCTCGGGTGCAAGCGCGGCGGCAGCCACGGGCACGGTGGGCGCCGCCTGCGGCTCCGCGTGCGTCCACAGGTCGGCCGGGTGGATGCGGTCGTTGCCGGCCACCGCCTGCACGTCGCGGTACTGCGGGAACAGCGACACGGCCGAGACCGGCTTGCCGGCCAGCAGCGCGTCCAGGTAGTCGTTCATCGCGAAGCCGGCGCGCTCGATGTGCGTGACGGCCTCCTCGGTGCAGGCTTCAGGTTGCTCGGCCAGGCGCTGCGTGGCCGCCTCCATCGCGCGCAGCATGTGGGCCGCCGCGGGCTGCTCGATCATGGCCAGGGCGCCCGTGCACTGGCGCAGCAGCCGGCCGGCCTGCGCCAGGTGGCCGCCGTCGGGCGCGTTGCTGCCGCCCTGTGCGACCGCGTCGGCCTCGCGCAGGTGGCGGCGCAGTTCCTTGGTCGCCGCCTCCAGGGTCTTGCGCAGCTCTTCGCGCACCCAGGCCAGCGGGCCCAGATCGTCCGCGACGCGGGGGAAGGCGGCTGCCGGTGGTGTGGTGGACATGGGCTCAAACGGTCGTGAAGCGTGCAACGGACTGGCGCAGTTCCGCGGCCATCTGCGCAAATGCGCGCACCTGCTCGGCCATGGCGCGCGTGCCGTCACCAGCCTGCTCGGTTGCGGTGAAGATGTGCTGGATGCTGTCGGCCACACCGTTGGCGCGTTCCGTCTCGCGCGTGGTGGCGCCGGCGATGTGTTCGATGCGCTCGGCCAGCCGGCGCGTGACGGCGTCGATCTCCGCCAGCGCCGTGCCCGCCGTGTCGGACAGGCGGGCGCCGGCGACCACGCCCTGGGTGGAGCGCTCCATGGCGGCCACGGCGTCCTGCGTGTCGGCCTGGATGGTTTGCACCAGCGTGGCGATCTGCCGCGTGGCGTCGGCCGAGCGGCCGGCCAGGCGCTGCACCTCCTCGGCCACGACCGAGAAGCCGCGCCCTGCCTCTCCAGCCGAGGCGGCCTGGATGGCCGCGTTCAGCGCCAACACGTTGGTCTGCTCGGTCAGGCCCCAGATCAGCTCGGTGATCTCGCCAATCTCCTGCGACGACTCGCCCAGCCGCTTGATGCGCTTGGACGTGTCCTGGATCTGGTCGCGGATCGCATCCATGCCGCCGATGGCGTTCTGCACGGCCGCGCGGCCCGCGTCCGCGGCCTGCAGCGACTGCTGCGCGACCTGGGCCGATTCCTGCGCCTGGCCCGCCATCTCGTTCATGCGCAGCGCCATGTCCAGCACCGCGCGGGCGGCCTCGCGGATTTCGCGCAGCTGGGCGGTCGACGCGTCCAGCTGCGCGGCCGAGGCGCCTTCGACCTCGGCCGTGGTCTGCGCCACGCGCGTGGCCGTGTCCTGCACGCTGCCGACCAGCGCGTGCAGGGCAGCGGCGGTGTCGTTCACTGCATCGGCGGCATGCTCGGTCGTCGGGGCGGGCGGCGGGGCCGACGCGCGCAGGGCGGCGATCTGGCCCGCGTGCTGCTGGCGCTGCACGCTTACCCAGCCTGCCGCGGCCAGCATGGCCAGCAGCACCGAGCCTGCGATGGCGGCGAGTGTGCCGCCGCCCAGGCCGGCCCGGGCCAGTGGCGCGGCGAGCAGGCCGGCCAGTGCGAGCAGCGCGGCGGCCAGCAGCAGGCCCAGCAGGCGCGCTTGCCGTGGCGCCGGGCGTGTGCCCAGCAGCGGCAGCGTGGCCGTGGCCTCGGGTGCTGCGGGCGGCTGTGCGGGCGAGGCGTCCGCGGACGGGCGCTTCAGGTTGTCTTCGAACGACATGGACGGTTCTCTGAAGGGAGCGTCGGCGCGCGTACGCCGGGTCAGGCGTCGATCGCCAGGAAGCTCGTGGTCTGCGCCAGCGCCTGCAACTGGATCTCCTGCCATGGCAGTCCGGCGGCATCGGTGTAGATGCGGCCGAAGTAGGCCGGTGCGTCCTGCAGCGCCGGGGCCGACAGCGCAAACGCATCGGCGCCGCGCAGGCCCGCGAGCCGGTCGACCGCCAGCGCGCAGTTGATCTGCAGTGCGGCGTTGAAGCTCAGCAGCTTGCACTCGGCCAGCGTCGAGGGGCTGCGCACGCCCAGGCCGTCGATGGCCAGGAAATGCCCCAGGTCGACCACGCCGCACAGCGCGCCGCGCAGGTTGGCCACGCCCAGGAACCACGGCTTGGTGTAGGGCGTGGACTGCACCGTGGTCCACGGGAAGATCTCGCCGGCCTGGTTCAGCGGGACCAGGTAACGGCCACCGCCGGCCTCGACGGCCAGCCAGTGCACGGACGGGCCTTCGGTCTGCGCAGCCTGCAGGCGTGCGGCGAGGCGGTTCTGCAACTCCGTGAGGGTTTCGCGCTGCGCCATCGCCTAGCCGAGCGCGCTGATCTTCTGCACGGCCTGCAGCAGCTGGTCCTTGGTGAACGGCTTGGTCAGGTAGTCGTGCGAGCCGACCATGCGCCCGCGGGCCTTGTCGAACACGCCGTCCTTGGACGACAGCATCACGACCGGAATGGAGGCGAAGCGCTGGTTGCGCTTGATGATGGAGCAGGTCTGGTAGCCGTCGAGCTTGGGCATCAGGATGTCGCAGAAGATCATCTGCGGCTGGTGCTCGTCGATCTTGGCCAGGGCATCGAAGCCGTCTTCGGCCAGCAGCACCTCGTGGCCGCCCTGCTTCAGGAAGATCTCGGCGCTGC
The DNA here is from genome assembly GCF_001422405.1 of Pseudorhodoferax sp. Leaf267. GTDB lineage: Bacteria > Pseudomonadota > Gammaproteobacteria > Burkholderiales > Burkholderiaceae_C > Pseudorhodoferax. The sequence goes on along the minus strand of NZ_LMMV01000005.1, from coordinate 94,409 downwards.
GGCGGATGGTGTTGCTGTCGTCGACCACCATCACGCGCAGGCTGGCTGCTGTCGTCGTCACTGCTGGGCGCTCCCGTTCAGACTGGCCGTGCCCGGAACCTTGCCGAGGGTCAGATCTCCACCATTTCGAAGTCTTCCTTGCGGGCCCCGCATTCGGGGCAGGTCCAGTTCATCGGGACCTGGGGCCAGGGCGTACCCGGGGCAATTCCATGCTCTGGAGCGCCCGTGGATTCATCGTAAATCCACCCGCAAATCAAGCACATCCAGGTTTTGAAGTCAGTCACAGCGTAAGGGGCCTTCGAATAGAATGCAACGATTGTATAGAGGCGTTCCGAGCGCAATGCCCGGTGGAATTTGATCCAAATCACGCCTGCATCACCCCCATGACCGAGCCCACCGCCACCACCGACCAAGACCCCGACGAGGCTGACCAGGACGAGGCCGCAGGCCCGGCCTGCGTGGTCGTCTTCAATGCCAACGACCCCAGCGGCGCGGGCGGCCTGGGCGCGGACGCGACCACCATCGCCTCGGTCGGCGCCCATGCCCTGCCCGTGCTGACGGGGGCGTACGCGCGCGACACGGCCGAGATCTTCGACCACTTCGCGCTGGACGAGGACGCCGTCACCGAACAGGCGCGCGCCGTGCTGGAGGATGTGGCCGTGCAGGTCATCAAGGTCGGCTTCGTCGGCAGCCCCGAAAACATCTCGGCCATCGCCGAGTTGGCCTCCGACTATGCCGACGTGCCCGTCGTGGCCTACATGCCCAACCTCTCATGGTGGGAAGAAGACCAGATCGACGCCTACCTCGATGCCTTCCGCGAACTCATGCTGCCGCAGACCACCGTGCTCGTGGGCAACCACAGCACGCTGCGCCGCTGGCTGCTGCCCGACTGGAGCAGCGAGCGCAGCCCGTCGCCGCGCGACATCGCCAAGGCCGCGGCCGACAAGGGCGTGCCCTACACGCTGGTCACCGGCATCCTCTTGCCCGACCAGCATGTCGACAACGTGCTGGCCTCGCCGCAGGCCGTGCTGGCCAGCGCGCGCTTCGAGCTGTTCGAGGCCCAGTTCACGGGCGCGGGCGACACCTTGTCCGCCGCGCTGGCTGCCCTGTTGGCCGGTGGCGCCGAGCTGGCCGAGGCAGCGACCGAGGCGCTGACCTACCTGGACCATTGCCTGGATGGCGGCTTTCGCCCCGGCATGGGCCATGTTGTGCCCGACCGCATGTTCTGGGCCCAGCCCGAGGACGACGAAGACGACACGGCCGGCGACGACGCGAACGAAAGCCGCGACATCGGCGGCATGCCCAGCCCCACGCGGCACTGAAGACAGTGGAGACAACCATGAACGAGCAACTGTTCGCGCGCGCGCAGCGCGTGATCCCCGGTGGCGTCAACTCGCCCGTGCGCGCCTTCAAGGCCGTGGGCGGCACGCCGCGCTTCATCGCGCGCGCGCAGGGCGCCTACATGTGGGACGCCGAGGGCCAGCGCTACATCGACTACATCGGTTCCTGGGGCCCGATGATCCTGGGCCATGGCCACCCGGCCGTGGTCGCGGCCGTGCAGGAGGCCGTGGGCCAGGGCTTCTCGTTCGGCGCGCCGACCGAGCGCGAGGTCGAGCTGGCTGAGGCCATCCTGGCGCTGGTGCCGTCCATGGACATGCTGCGCCTGGTCAGCTCGGGTACCGAGGCCGCCATGAGCGCCATGCGCCTGGCGCGCGGCGCCACCGGCCGCAAGAAGATCATCAAGTTCGAGGGCTGCTACCACGGCCATGCCGACGCCCTGCTGGTCAAGGCCGGCTCGGGCCTGGCCACCTTCGGCAACCCGACCAGCGCCGGCGTGCCGCCCGAGGTCGTGCAGCACACGCTGGTGCTCGAGTACAACAATCTCGAGCAGCTGGAGCAGGCCTTCGCCACACACGGCGCCGAGCTGGCCTGCCTCATGATCGAGCCGATCGCCGGCAACATGAACTTCGTGCGCGCCAGCGTTCCCTTCATGCGGCGCTGCCGCGAGCTGTGCACGCAGCATGGAGCGCTGCTGGTCTTCGACGAAGTCATGACGGGCTTTCGCGTGGCGCTGGGCGGCGCGCAAAGCGTCTACGCGCGCGACATCCCGGGCTTCGCGCCCGACCTCACGGTCATGGGCAAGGTCATCGGCGGCGGCATGCCGCTGGCTGCGTTCGGCGGCAAGCGCGCCGTCATGGAGCAACTGGCGCCGTTGGGCCCGGTCTACCAGGCCGGCACGCTGTCGGGCAATCCGGTGGCCACCGCCTGCGGCCTGGCCACGCTGCGCGAGATCGCCAAGCCCGGCTTCTTCGACGCGCTGGCGCAGCGCACGCAGGCATTGGTCGCCGGCCTGCAGCAGGCAGCAGACGCCGAGGGCGTAGCCTTTCGCGGCGACAGCGAGGGCGGCATGTTCGGTTTCTTCCTGCTCGAGGCCTTGCCGCAGAACTACGGCGCCGTCATGCGCACCGAGGGCGCGCGCTTCAACCGGTTGTTCCACGGCCTGCTGGAGCGCGGCGTCTACATTGCGCCGGCGCTCTACGAGGCCGGGTTCGTGAGCTCCGCGCACACACAGGACGACATCGCACAAACCGTGGCCGCGGCGCGCGCGGTGTTTCGGGGGCTCGCAACGGCCTGAGCGCCGTCAACAGGCGGCTCGCCTCAAGCGTTGCAAACCCTGTGTAAAGGCCTAAACTTTTCCCGGGCTTGCGGCTCTGAAGGAACACCATGAAACACATCTTCCTCTTGTGCGGCGCTGGCCTGGCGAGCGCCGCCGTCCTGGCCCAGGAAGTGGGCACGGTGGTGTCGGCCACGCCGGTGCTGCAGCAGGTGGCGGTGCCGCGCCTGGTGTGCCACGACCAGCAGGTGGCGGTCACGCCGCAGCGCTCGGGCGCTGGCGCCGTGATCGGCGCGATCGCCGGGGGTGTGCTGGGCAGCGCGTTCGGTGGTGGCAGCGGGCAGGCGGCCGCCGCTGCCTTCGGCGCCCTGGGTGGGGCGGTGCTGGGCAACCAGGTTGAGGCCCAGCAGCCCACGCAGATCCAGTCGGTGCAGAACTGCAGCACGCAGACTTTCTACGAGTCGCGCGCCACCTATTACGACGTGGTCTACGACTTCGCCGGCAAGCGCTATTCGGTGCAGATGCCGCAGGACCCGGGCCCCACCGTGCAGCTGCAGGTCACGCCCGTTGGCAGCCCAATGCCGCCGGTGCAGGCGCCCGCGCGCATCGTCTCCAGCAACAGCTATGCGCGGCCGGCGGTTGAGCAGGTGACCATCTACCAGCAGCAGCCGGTCTACACGTATCCCGCGCCGGTGTACGCGCCGCCCGTCTATGCTGCTCCGTCCTACGTCGCGCCGTTGGCGATCGGCCTGGGCATTGGCTACATCGGCGGGCATTTTTCGTCGCGCGGCCGCGGCTACTACGGCCCGCCACGCGGCTACTACCGGCACTGAACGCGCCGCGCGCACGAAAAAAAGCCAGCCTCACGGGCTGGCTTTTTCATGGGCGCGACCGGTACTGGATCAGTGGCGGAAGTGCCGCACGCCGCTGAACACCATGGCCACGCCGCGCTCGTTGGCCGCGTCGATCACCTCCTGGTCGCGCATCGAGCCACCGGGCTGGATCACGCAGGTCGCGCCCGCGTCGACCACCACGTCCAGCCCGTCGCGGAACGGGAAGAACGCGTCGCTCGCCACGGCCGTGCCGGCCAGTGACAACTTGGCATGCTCGGCCTTGATGCTGGCGATGCGGGCCGAATCGAGACGGCTCATCTGGCCCGCGCCCACGCCCATGGTCATGCCGTCCTTGCAGAACACGATGGCGTTGCTCTTCACGTACTTGGCGACCTTCCAGGCGAACAACAGGTCGTCCAGCTGCTCGGGCGTGGGCTGCGTGGTGGTCACCACCTTCAGGTCGGCGCGTGCAAGTGCGTGGTTGTCGGCCGTCTGGATCAGCAGGCCCGAGCCGATGCGTTTGACGTCCATGGCGTTGCGGCCGTTGTGCCAGTCGGTGGCGCCGCCCGGCGGCATGGCGATCTCCAGAATGCGCACGTTCTGCTTGGCCTTGGTGGCCTGGAACACGGCCAGCGCTTCCGGCGTGTAGCCGGGCGCCATCAGCACCTCGACGAACTGCTTGTTGATCTCCTGCGCAGCGGCCAGGTCCACCGTGCGGTTGAAGGCGATGATGCCGCCGAAGGCCGAGGTCGGGTCGGTCTTGAAGGCCTTGCCGTAGGCCTGCAGCGCATCGCTGCCAATGGCCACGCCACAGGGGTTGGCGTGCTTGACGATCACGCAGGCCGGCACGTCGAAGCTCTTGACGCATTCCCAGGCCGCGTCGGCGTCGGCGATGTTGTTGTAGCTGAGCTCCTTGCCCTGCAGTTGCCTGGCACTGACGAGCGAGCCGGGGGCCGGGTACAGGTCGCGGTAGAACGCGGCCTGCTGGTGCGGGTTCTCGCCGTAGCGCAGGTCCTGCAGCTTGATGAAGCGGCCATTGCTCTGCGCCGGGAACAGGCTGCGCACGGGTGCGGGCTGGCCGGCGCTGGCCTCGAAGTCGACGGCCGAGAGGAAGTCGCTGATTGCGCCGTCGTAGTCGGCGATGCGGTTGAACGCCGCCACCGACAGGCCGAAGCGCGTCTTGTCCGACAGCTTGCCGCCGTTACCTTGCAGCTCGGCCAGCACGGCGTCGTACTGCGAGGCGTCGGTCAGCACGGCCACGTCCTTCCAGTTCTTGGCCGCACTGCGCACCATGGCCGGGCCGCCGATGTCGATGTTCTCGATCGCGTCTTCCAGCGTGCAGCCGGCCTTGGCCACCGTGGCTTCGAACGGGTACAGGTTCACGACCAGCAGGTCGATCGGCGCGATGCCGTGCTGCTCGATCGCGGCCACATGGGCCGGCAGCTCGCGCCGCGCCAGCAGGCCGCCGTGGATCTTGGGGTGCAGTGTCTTCACGCGGCCGTCCAGCATTTCAGGGAAGCCCGTGTGGTCGGCCACCTCGGTCACCGGCAGGCCGGCGTCGGCCAGCAGCCTGGCCGTGCCGCCGGTGGACAGCAGCTTGACGCCCAGCGCGTGCAGGCCCTGGGCCAGCGCCAGCACGCCGGTCTTGTCGGAAACGGAGATCAGTGCATTCATGTGGAAGAGACTCGGGGAAAGGGTGGATCGGTGCGTGCGGCGAGGCTCACTTGATGAGCTTGTGGTCCACCAGCTTCTTGCGCAGGGTGTTGCGGTTCAGGCCGAGCCATTCGGCCGCGCGCGACTGGTTCTGCTCGGCCTGCTGCATCACGACCTCCAGCATGGGCTTTTCGACGGCTCGGATCATCATCTCGTAGACACCGTTGGGCTCGATGCCGTGCAGGTCCTTGAAATACGTCTCCAGACTGTTGCGCACGCACTCGTCGATACTTTTCTTGCTCACGCTGCGCTCTCCAGTGATTCGTGTTGTTCTGCACCGCCGGCCGGCATGCGGTCGTGGTCGGCGGCCAGGGCGTCCATGTAGTCGGCCACGGCCGCCAGCTGCGCGGCGGGCTCTTCCAGCAGGTTCATGCGCTGGCGAAAGGCTTCGCCGCCGGGCAGTGCGCGCAGGTACCAGCCGATGTGCTTGCGGGCCGAGCGCACGCCGGTGTATGGGCCGTACAGCCCGTAGTGCTCTTCCAGGTGCGCCAGCAGCAGGCGCCGGACCTCGGCGACCAGCGGCGGGGCCAGGTGCTCGCCGGTGGCCAGGAAGTGCACGATCTCGCGAAAGATCCAGGGCCGGCCCTGGGCCGCGCGGCCGATCATCACGGCGTCGGCGCCGGTGGCGGCCAGCACGTCGCGTGCGCGCTCGGGTGTGGTGATGTCACCGTTGGCCACCACGGGCACGCGCACGGCGGCCTTCACGGCGGCGATGGTGTCGTACTCGGCATGGCCGCTGTAGCCCTGCTCGCGCGTGCGGCCGTGCACGGTCAGCATCTGCACGCCGGCGTTCTCGAAGGCGCGCGCCAGCTGCACGGCGTTGCGGTGCTCGGCACACCAGCCGGTGCGCATCTTCAGCGTGACCGGCACGTTGTGCGGCTGGCAGGCGGCGACCACGGCCTCGACGATGGACAGCGCCAGCGCCTCGTTCTGCATCAGCGCCGAGCCGGCCCACTTGTTGCAGACCTTCTTGGCCGGACAACCCATGTTGATGTCGATGATCTGCGCACCGCGCTCGATGTTGTATGCCGCGGCCTCGCCCATCATGGCCGGCTCGGTGCCGGCGATCTGCACTGCGATCGGCGCCACCTCGCCCGTGTGGTCGGCACGGCGCGATGTCTTGAGCGAGGCCCACAGGTCGCGCCGCGAGGTCACCATCTCGCTCACGGCATAGCCCGCGCCCAGCTGCTTGCACAGCTGGCGGAACGGGCGGTCCGTCACGCCGGCCATGGGCGCGGCAAAGACGTTGTTCGCCAGGGCGAATGGGCCGATGTGCATGGGAACGGGGGGCGGGGCTGGCTGGGGGGGCGGAGCGGGGGAGCGATTCTAGCTGCCTCATATTTCAGCAATTGAAATGCGGTCGGATCGCGGCGCCGGACTACAAAACCCCTCCCTATACTGAGCCGCCATGGAAGCCTGGCTCAACCAACTGCTCGCGGCACTCGCCCTGCCCGAGTTCGGCTTGAGCACGGTGTTCATCGTGTCTTTCATCTCGGCCACGCTGCTGCCGCTGGGCTCCGAGCCTGTGGTGTTCGGCCTGGTCAAGCTCAACCCGGACATGTTCTGGCCTGCGATTCTGGTGGCCACCGTGGGCAACACCCTGGGCGGCGCGCTGGACTGGTGGATCGGCTACGGCGCGCACAAGGTCGCCGACAAGTACGCGCACTCGCAGCACCATGTGCGCGTGCTGGGCTGGCTGCAGCGCCTTGGCCCCAAGGCCTGCCTGCTGGCCTGGCTGCCGGCCGTGGGCGACCCGCTCTGCGCGGTGGCCGGCTGGCTGAGGCTGTCGTTCTGGCCCTGCCTCTTCTACATGGCGATCGGCAAGTTCCTGCGCTATCTACTCATGACCGGCTCGCTGGTCTGGGCGTTTCCGGGCGGCTGGCACTGAGGCTGCGGCAGGTGGCCAGCGCGTGGCTGCGCTTGCGTTTTGTCCTGCGCGATAGGGCCTGTGGTCCTACGCATGGGCCTGTGGCGCTGCGCTACGGTCAGTCTGCAAAACCCCCCCATCACCGACCGTGCCCCTCCTCATCTATCTCGTGGAAGACAACCCGACCATCCGGGACGCCATGATCGTCACGTTACGTGAGGATTTCGGCGCCCGCATCGTCGGCGTGGCAGACACAGAGGCCGACGCCGCACGTTGGCTCAAGCGTCCGGGCCAGGCCTGGAACCTGGCCATCGTCGACCTGTTCCTCAAGCAGGGCTCTGGCCTGGGCGTCCTGAGCGCGCTACCCCGCGACCGTTCGCCGTGCCGCCGCGTGGTGGTGCTGACCAACTATGCGACGCCCGCGATGCGCGAACGCTGCCTTGCCGCCGGTGCCGACCAGGTGTTCGACAAGTCCACCGAGCTGGACAGCTTCCTCGCCTATTGCCGGGCGTGCCCGTGAGTCGGCCGCGGCCTGGCCGCGCCGCACCCTGAATGGAGCGTGCATGGATCACCCCGCCGCCGACCCGCACTTCGCCCAACACATCCTGGACGCCTTCTTTGCCACGGAGACCGGGGAGGCCGTCATCGTCTGCGACCCGCAGGGCGTCGTGCGTGGCTGGGCGCGCTCCAGCGAGGCCTTGCTGGGCTGGTCTGCCGCCGAGGCCATCGGCCGCCCCCTGTCCGCGATCTTCACGCCGGAGGACCGCGAGCGCGGACTGGACGACTACGAGATGGATGTCGCGCGGGCCCAGGGCAGCGCCGAGGACGACCGCTGGCATCTGCGGCGCGACGGCAGCCGTGTGTGGGTCACGGGCATGCTGTCGGCGGTGCATGCCGAGGACGGCAGCGTGCGCGGCTTCGTGAAGATCCTGCGCGACCGCACCGACCTGCGCACCAAAATCGAGTCCAACGACAAGGAACGTGACGCACTGCGCGAGGCGATGCAGCGCTCGCAGCTCTTCCTGCACACCCTGGGCCATGAGCTGCGCAACCCGCTGGCGCCCTTGACCATGGCGGTGCAGCTGCTCGGCACGCGTGAGACATCGGCCGCCTCCAGCCAGGCGGTCCAGGTCATCAACCGCCAGATCGCCGTGCTCAAGGGGCTGGCCGATGACCTGATGGACCTGGCGCGCGCACACCACCGCGGCTTCGAGCTGTCGATCGAGCGCGTGCACCTGCAGCAGCTGCTGTCCGATGTCATGACCGACATGGCCGGCGCCGCAGACGCCAAGAACATCGCGCTGCGTGCGGTATTGCAGGAGACCCCGATCCTCATCGAGGCGGACCGCCGCCGCCTGATGCAGGTGATGCTGAACCTGGTCGGCAATGCACTGAAGTACACGCCCGTGGGCGGCAAGGTGTTCGTCAAGGCTGGCGAAGAGGTGGACGAGGTGGTCGTGCGCGTGGACGACACGGGCATCGGCATTGCTGCGGACATGCTCCCGCGCATCTTCGAGTTCTTCACGCAGGATGCATCGGCGCGCAAGCTCGCGCCTGGCGGGCTTGGCGTGGGCCTGGGCCTGGTGCGCCAGATCGTGGTCGAGCACGGGGGGACGGTCGCCGCGCGCAGCCTGGGCCTTGGCAAGGGCTCGGAATTCACGGTGCGCCTGCCGCTCAAGCGGCCTGTGCCGCCGTCTGCGAACCCGACCGCCTGAGCCGGCGGCCAGCCTGTCTTCGCTCAAGGCTTGGCGGCAAAGCCCTGCTGCAGCCGCTGGCCAACGTAAGCCTGGGCGTCCTGGCTTCTGCACCACAGCTGCCTCCCCGAGGAACTCGTGCGTCACTGGTGTTCAGGCTGGTCTGCGCCACCGGGTAGACCGCGAGCACATGCGCAGGCTGCTGCAGCCCGGCGTCGCGCGCCGCGAAGGCGGTGGCCATGGCCAGGTTGCCCCCGGCGCTCTCACCGGCCAGCGCCACGCGCTTGGGGACGCCCTGCACAGAGGCGGCATTCGCCAGGGCCCACTTGTAGGCCGCCAGTGCATCGTCCCAGGCGGCCGGGAACTTGTGCTCGGGCGCCTGCGCTCTCGTCATCCGCCCTGGCGCTGGGCGAGCCAGGCCACGACACGGGCGTGGTACGCGGTCTGCGACGCCGGCTCCGACAGGGCGTGGTCGGCCCCGGGCAGGGTATGGCGTGTCAACGACCGCGCCTGGTCGAAGGCCTGTGCATAGCTCTGGATCAGCGCGGCCGGAATGATCGCGTCGCACCCGGAATCCACGAGCAGCACATGGCCGCGGAAGGCGGCGCAGCAGCGCAGCGCGTCGTTGTCGCCGGGGCCCAATGGCCGGTGGCGGTAGTCGTCCAGCGCACGCTTGTCGAGCTCTTCCTTGGGCACGGCCCAGTCCGCATCGGGATAGATGGCGGGTGAGCGCAGCACGAGCCAGTCGACGGGCCGCGCACCTGCCAACAGGGTGGCCATGTAGCCGCCATAGCTGAAGCCCAGCAGCGCGACCGCGGCGGGCGGGCCCGGCGTGCTGGCGACCAGGTCGTCGTAGTCCTTCAAGGCGCTGCGCAGTCCGTCGTCACGCGTCTGCGCGGCGCGCTCTGCGGCCGGCCAACTCGCATCGGGCAGATGGGCGCGGCGGCAGCGCCAGCCTCGGTCCGACAGGCTGGCGTTCAAGGCATCGAACTGGGGCTTGCCGTCATCGTCCCAGCCGGGAAGCACGAGCAGCACGGGCGCGGTGGCGTGCAGGGTAGCGGCGCGCGGTTCCTGTGTGTGTGGCACTGGGCCATCGTGGCGCCGGGCACCGCGCGACAGGGTCGGCGCCCAGGCGTTGCCCGCGTAGGGTGCCGCGCACAGCGCCGCGCAGGTCGCGCGCAGCGCCTACACGCGGGGTTCCCGCATGATGACCTGCGCCGTGCGGCGCGTCGCCCACAGTCGGTCCACCGCCTCGCGAGAGGCTCCCATTGGAGAACTGCACATGTCCATCCCGAACGACACCCTTCCCGGCACGTTGAACCTCGACCCCACCACCGGCCTCCCGCTCACGCAGGCCAACGGCAGCGACATCGTGAACGATGCCGCCCTGTCCGATGGCGACGTCGTCGACGTGCTGAACGACCTGCTGGAGAACGCCCGCGACGGCGAATACGGCTTCAAGACCTGCGCAGAGCAGGTCGAGACCGCCAACGCCAAGCAGCTGTTCGCCACGCGCGCCGAAGGCTGCCGACAGGCCGGCGAAGAACTGCTGCAGCTGATCCGCCAGTACGGCGGCGAGCCTGCCTCGGGCGGCACGGCTGCCGGTGCCTTGCACCGCGGCTGGGTGCAGATCAAGGGCAGCGTGGGTGCGGACAGCGAGCTGTCCATCCTGGAGTCCTGCGAGCGCGGCGAAGACACCGCCATCGCGCGCTACCGCAAGGCCTTGAAGCAGCCCCTGCCGGCCGACGTGCTGGCCGTGGTGCAGCGCCAGGCCGACGGCGCGCAGAAGAACCACGACCAGATCCGCGATCTGCGCAACGCCGCACGCGCCACCAGCTGAGGCTGGCAGGGCCGCACGCTCGGGGCGTGCACAGTCCCGGGTTACCGCCATCGAAAAGACGCGCAGATGCGCGTCTTTTTGCGTTGGAGACAGAAATGTCTTGGAAGGCGCGGCCCGCGCGGTTGGGAGATGGTCCCCTCGACAGGAATAGCAAGGTGCCTGGAAAGCCGCGCCATTGCTGGCGATTGGGAATTTTACGCGGTCAGATACCGTAATTGATACCGTGTTTCTTTCGGTCATCATGTTCCCCTCCTTATGCCGGTGGTCGCGGAGGCCAGCAGCGTGTCGACCTCCAGGCCGTGGCGCCGTGCGAGCGCCGCCATGCGCTCGGGGCTGGCCAGCGATCCCACCACCAGCACGGGCGGGCCGTCGTCCTCGGGCAGGAACGTGCCGCACTGGTCGGTGCAGCCGGCGTGCTGCAGCAGGGGCACCATGGGCGCGGCGATCATTGCCTTGCCTCCAGTTCCGCGATCTCGGCGCGGTAGGCCGCAGCTGACATGAGACAGCCCTCTATGAGGCCGTGTCGTCTCTCAATCTGCTTTCTACGCACTTCGCGATCATTGCGAAGTGCCCGGCCCTTCCAGATCGGGACTACGCCTTTGGGGAACCGGCCGCGCCTGGCTGGCTGAACTGGAGGCTGCGCCGCAGCGGTGCTCAAGCGGATGACGTTGCAGGGCGATTGCACCCGCCGCTGCCGCTCTACTTCCTCCTTGAAGGCAGCGACCATAGGGCTGTCGATCGGCATCATGGCTTGCCCTCCGCAATCTGCTGGATCAGTTGGCGCTGGCGATGCAGAACGAAGGACAACCCTGACTCCATCTCGCTGGCTTCCCAGTCCGGCGTGCCATAGCGAACGCTGCACTTCTGCAGCAGCTGGAAAAGCTCGCCGTGTCCGTTGGCGATTGCGTCGATCTGATTGAGGACCGTACTGGCCTGAATCACCCACTCAACCAGCTGGCTAAGGTGAAGCGCTTCAAGTGCCGCCGATGAGATTTCGACGGGCTGTTGCTTGGTCGACGTGGTCATGCTGCACCACCTTGCGGCAACCGCCCTGCGCGGCGGGCTCTCAGGTCTGCGTCGGCCTGGTTGTAGCCAGCGGCAAACGCAATGGCATCAGCGGTATAACGCTGCCGATTGGCCTCATGCTGCGCTTGGCGTTGGCGCAGCACCCTGCCTTGCCAGATGCTTGAGACGCCTTCGGGCAGGCAACCACGCCTGAGCGACTGCTTGACAGGGGCCGCTTGCGAGGTGGGCAGAGTGAAAAGCGCGGCACTCATGCTGCACCTCCTGTCGCCGTTGCTTCTTCGCGGGGCTTCTGCACGGGTTTGCCCTTTTCGGTGCTGCGGCTCAGACCGTCGTCGTCGTCCTCCAGCGGTTCAAGTTCGCTGTCGTCAATGACGCAGTACATGGACTTTGTCAGAAAGGCGCCAGTCTTTGCGCTAATGATGGTGAACGGCGTGCCCAGCGACAGCACTCGCCACGGAAAGAAGTCGATGTGCCACCTGTCATCGCCGCCCCACTTCATGCGTTCGAAGTAGTGGCCGACGACCAGCACGATCTGACCAGTCTCCTTGACCCGCGCCCGCTGACCGGGCTTGCAACGGCGGCTCATGATGCCTCTCCCTGCAGGATGGCCGGGTTGGGCTGCACCAATGCGCTCAGCTGCATGGCGAACGATGGATCTGCTGCCCTGATGGTGGCGCGATAGCTGGCGATGATCTTGTCGTGCACCTGTTGGTCAAAGATCACATCAGCCTGCAGCACTGCCTCCGCGAGGGCATCGGTTGCGATCACGATGGCGTCACGCGATTCCTCAGTAAGGCGGTAGCCGTGCCAGGTCGCAGGCTCGGCCGCGCTGTCGGTCACAAGGGTGGTCATTTCTCGCAGACGTCCCACGAGATACCGACGGTAGGCTGTTTCGGACTTGATCACGCTCGCCAGATTGCGCCGTGCAAGCGCAGCCGCTTGGTCCAACTCGACCTGCTTGCGCGCGCGCTCCTGCTTGTTCCAGCGGGCCTGACGCTCGCGCTCCCTGGCTGCACTGGCGGCGCGCTGAGCGGCCTTGCGTGGCGCGGCGATCTGTGCCGTGATGCCGACCTGCACAGACCACGTGCCATCCAGGTTGCGCACGACCCGCAGATAGTGCTCGTCCATCGGGCAGCGGCGCCGCTGGACGCTGCCGTGGCTGTACGACACGGACGCCTTGCCCAGCGGCGGCAGTTGATCGGTGCGGACCAGTCCGGCCGCGATCAGGTCATCGAGTTTGCCCGTGTACTCGTCGTACAAAGGGCGCTCGGTCTTGGTGATGCTGGTCATGCTGCACCCCGGGCTGCCGCCATGTCGGTTTCGACTTCGAAATTCCACAGCACGTTGATGGCCGTGGTGACGTTCTGGAAGGCGTCGCAGTGCTTGGTGAACTCGGCGCCCGTGGTGGTGCGCATGCCGTCGAGGGCGGCCTGCTGCTTGGCGCGCAGCCAGGTGGAGAAGTCGGCGGTAGTGCAGCGCGGCGCGTGTCCTGCGCTTTGCGGATGAGTGGGCGCGGCGTTAGAGGCGATACTTGGGATAGCCATGGTGTGCTGATTCCTTTAAGACGGTTGCACGTTGTGGTTAGACGGCTGCGGATCTGATACATCCGTGGCCGTCGCCCTTTGTGGCCTGCGTTTTCCCCGGCAGGCCATCGAGGTTCATTCTTTCGGCGTGGGCTCCTTCGCCTTGCTTATCGTCTTGCGCATCCAAGGAGCCCCGCCTAAGCGCTGCAGCTTGTCGCGCTGAGGTGGCGTGAGGCGGACCGTTACTGGTACGGTCTGCTCCCCCTCAAGGATTGGCTTACGCCCCGAACCAGGCCTTGCGCCGCCGACAGTTGACTTCTTCTCCATGTCTGGAATCGTACACGTTTTTGAGGATGCGTGTTTACTTTTTCATAGTCCCGGGTTGCGACTTTCGCTTTCTAAAGCTGCAACAAGAACCGCCAAGGTTCCAAGAAGCCAAGATTCCGACGTTGGCAGTCTGGACCCTTGGGGCGGAATGTTGGGCGTGCGTCGGTCAACCGTGACAGGCGGGCGCCGACAAAAGCGGAGCGACGTAGCGCCAACAGAATCGGCCATGGATCAAAAAATGCGCGAGTGGGGGGATGCGGTGCGGCGGCTGCGGGCTGCGCACGAGCGGGTAGCTCAGTTGAGCCTAGCGGAGCTGCCTGTGCCGCCCGAGATGCTTGCGGACGTGGCTGCGCTTGAGGAAGAAGTCCTGGTAAAGCTCCGTGCGGTTTACAGATCGAAGCTTGATATCTGAAGCGCTTGCGGCTTTCCAAGCCTTAGCTGTGACATTTGATGTAGCGCGATCAGCGCGGCCATGAGAGACTTAACAGGCAGCTTCCTTCGTGCCTTGGCTGCCACGGAAGCTGAGCCCACCTTCACCGAGGAGTGCGCCCGTGGCACACAATCCCCCAACTTTTGATTTGCAGGAAGCCCAAGCCCGCGCGCGGAATGCTGCCGCCGCTCACGCCGCGGCTGTTGATTGCGGCCGGTTGTACTCGGCGCACGAGATCGCGGAGCTGAAGCGCCAGCGCGATGATGCGGAAGCACAGTTGCGCCAGTTGATCGAACTTTTAAAACTGAAATAACTGCGATCGGTGCACTGCCTCAGGCTCCGATGGCATGTTGGCAGGCCCCTCCGAGCGACCCAGCTTGCTTGACTGAAGTATTCGCCAACCACGTGCGGGCGGAATCTTGGGCCTGCGCTCTTCACAAAGCTCCCTGTGTAGGCACTGCCAAAACTGACGAAAGGGCTGCAGCGGTCGAGAATCTGGGCAACTGTCCTGTTGGAGAAAGCGTAGAGTGGGCGCGCAGCCTCCGTCGTGCCCTGGCTGCTACGTCATCTGAGCGCACCCCGTTTGGAGGTGCCACATGGCAGGACTACAAAAATTTCACGAGTGGCAAGAAGCTGAGCACCTAGCTTCAGTTGCCCAGGACGCGATTTCGGCATTGATCCGCCAAGGCGGAAATCCCTCGCAGGAGCAGCTCGACCGAGCGGCAGATTTGCGTGTTGAAGCGTCTGCCAGGCAGCGCGAGATGGTGCGGCTTGCGAAGGCCGATACCCAAAAGCCTTGGTTGTGAACCGGCCTACGGTAGCCATGGCGGGTGCGCTGCATGAGTGCTGTCAGTGTCAGCCCCTTCGCTGGCTAACTGTCGCGAGAGCTCGGCCATTTTTTGTGATGGAGTAGACGACAGCCTCACCAACGTACAGATGGTCCTTCATGGGCGGCAGGTCGGCCTCGACCAACTTGGAGGCGCGCAGCACAGCGATGTGCAACATTTCGGATTGCTCGGTCGTGCGGTAGGGCAGCGCTGACGTTGCAAGCCGCTTCAGCAGTGTGAGCGACATAGTGCAAATCTAATGCACTTCGACGCCACATCACAAAACTCGCACACGTCGCATGCGCAGGGGCCGGGGTGTGTGAAGGCTGCGGAGCCATTAGCAAAAGTTAGCATTCTGCAGAGCAGGAAATCAAACAATCAAAAAGGGGTCGACGATCAGAGCGGGGTCCTGAAAGCTGCCCCACCAGTGCACCAAATTGCTCGTGGGGCCGCTAAGCCTAATTCTGGTCAGCCAAGCGCGAGGTACGCGACCACCGCTGTGCACAGTGCTATTGCCGTCGTAATCCAGAACTGCCAGTGCCCTAAAAACCAGCGCCACCGGGTGCTAGTGGCCTGTTGGCGCTTCGCGCGCGCGACCGCCACGACGGGCTCACGTAGCCAGCCACGGCGACGGTGCTCGGCTTCTTCTTGTGCGTTGTTCACGATGGCTTTATCGACCAAGGCGCCCCATAACTCTGAGGGGCCCGTGCCAGGTCGGTACAGCATGCGCGGATAGTCGTCCATGTGGGCATTGTCCAGCGGTGGAAGGGCTGTCGGGGCTCAGGGTAAGCACTGCCGCCCTGCTGAAGTGGACGTGCTGCCGTGGGCTATATTTGCTTGATGCACTCGCCAGCAACACGGGATGCGCTTGTCCGCTGCCGCCGCATCGTCGCTGATGCCGGCGTGACGGATGAACTGCGCGTGCTTGCGCGCGACCTCCTAGACCACCTCCTGGAGATGCACGACGCGCGGCGCATGCGTCCGTCGGTACTGCTGCTGGCGCTGGACTCGCTGGAGCTGGTGCCGGGTCTGGAAGATCCCGTCCGCGCGCTGCGCGCCACGGCATAGCGCGAGCAGGCCGACTGAAGCGGCCGACGTGGGCTCAACAGTGAGCCTACATCGGTCAGGGCTCCGAGCCTGGCCGCGAACGAGACTTGCAACTGCGCGGCTGCGGTCTATTCTGAGTTGCATGGAGACTGACGCAGACAAGTTGCGCGCTGAGGTCTACGAACTGCTGCACAAGGTGGATGCCGCGGCCTCGCAGACCGAAGCGTACTTTCGCGCTGGGCGGCACCCGCCGGCAGCGCTGCTTGTGGACTACTTCAAGTTGCATGAAGCATTCCTCGCCAAAGTCGCGGCATTGAACGAGGCAACCGGCCTTGACCCAGCGGAATGGGCCAAGATGTTGGCCGAAGCCACAGCCGAGGTCCCTGCCGACTTCGGCATTGACATGATCGTGAACCCGCCCACGTCAACAGGGCGGCACCTGCCAAGCAGAAAGCGGCTGAGGCGCTCCTGAGCCTCGGTCATCCGGCTCCGCTACAGTGCGCGCCGGAGGAACCATGGACGACGAGGACACCAAGGCGCGCCGCAACTTCATCGCGGTAAGCACAGTCATTTTGCTGGTGTGGTGGCTGCAGCTGCCGGCGCAAAGCATTTTCGAGAAACTGCTTGGCTTGAGAGACGTGTCTACGGCCTTCGAGTGGCGCGTGTGGGTGGCCACGAGCGCAGCGCTGCTGTATTTCGCCTTGAGATTTCGATTCTCAGGCTCGCACGAAACTTCAGTGGAAGAGATGCGCAAGGAGGCAGCAAGGCTTCGGAACTTGCACTTTCGACGTTGGATGTCCATTGAGTCGTTCGTTCTCCGAAAATGGAAGTACACGCCGCCGGTTATCAAGGCAGCTTTGCGCGATTCGCTGCACTTCGAGATCCTCTTCAAGGAACTGGGCACTGCTAAGCGCCACATCAAGGTCCGGCGCGCAATCGTGGCCTACAGCGACGATGGGCGCGATGAGCGCGCTTGGGGGCCAGGTACACAAATTGCCAAAGTCGATTTGGATGTGATGAAGCCGAACGGTGGGGGTACGGTCACAACTGAGACGGTGATCAGATGTCCGATGCCACCTGTCGTCAGGCACTTCCTTAATTCAACGGTTGCCTGCTTTCTTCTCACGTATGCAAAGGCCAGCCTTGCCATTTTTTATCCCTGGATCGCCGGAATTTGCGCTGCATCGGTGTGCGCGTGGCGCACTTGGCAGGCTTTCGGAGTGGTCTAAATTTGTGGCGACTAGTCCTGGAGTAGCACGTCGCCCCAAGATCGGTTTTGTCGATTGCGAGCGGTCAGAGAAAAAAAATCTGATACTCCGCGACGGCTGGAGCCGGGTTAAGCGCCATCAGCGAGGCCGCGTCGAACGTAGCCATCAACGGGTCGATCTTTGCAGATCCGCTGACCTGCTTGTTGATCGTCACGGCGTTGCCGACAGGCACTACGCGCGCATTGCTGACAGACCAAGCCATTAGCTCGGTCGCACCGTGCACCATTTCGCCACCGGCCACCATGCGCTCCACGGTCTTGATCGCGCCGTTGAGCTTCCAGCCCTGCGAGATGGCCACGATGTGATCCGGCGTGAGGTTGCGCGCTGGCGTGGTCAGTTCTTCGACGATGGCACCGATGCCGGCCGCATCCACGCCAATGGCGTTCTTGTCAGGCAGCAACTGCGCGTCGCGGACTTTGCAGATGATGTCTGCGACCTGCACCACGTCCTGGCCTGGCCGCTGCACGATGGTCAGTTGGCCGGCCTTCTGGAAGTCCAGCAGTCTCGGCGCAATCTCTTTTCGCCGCTGCAGAACGATTTCATGCGCCCATGCATGCGCCCAGTGCAACCAGCGCCGCGTGTCCTTCTCGCGGCCGATGGCCGACAGGCCCAGCAAGTCGTCCAGACCGCCGCCGTCAATGCCGAAGACCACCACCTCGCTGCGGCGCATCAGCTCGTCCAGGGTTAGGGTAGCGTCGCCTGCGGCCTCCCAGAAGTCGCTACCTGCCCAGCGGTCATGCCGCAGGTTCAAGCCGATCTCGACATTGCCGTGCTTGGCCAGGAAGCCGCGCAATGACGATTCGCCTTCCTCGGTGGCTTTGCGAAACTCGCGGTGCAGGAATGTCTGGTCGACGGAGTAGCCCAGGTTCGGATTGACCATGGCCAGGCTCTCGACCTTCAGGTGCTGCTTGGCCTCCACCACCTCGGGCGGATGCTCGTAGATGATCGGCACGAACTGGGGATCGTGGATCTTGCCGTCGCGCACATCGCGGGCGTACTGCAGCTTTTCCTTGAACACGCCGGCCGGGGGCTCGTCGCTTTGCGTGGTCAGCCAGATTGTGAAGCCCTCGGGGCGTGATGCCAGGCCGCCCAGGGCCTCGCGCAGCATTTCGGCGGCGCCTGGCTGCTTGCCAAACAGCCATAGCTCCTCGATCAGCGTGCCGACCGACTTCTTACCGGCCGCGGTGTTGGCATCGGCCGCGATGACGCGCAGCGTGGCGTTCTTGTTCCGGTGCGTCAGGGTCTTGATGTGGCCCTGCACGTGGATGAGGTTTTCCAGCTCGGAAAGGTTCTCGTCGGGCTCGCGGAACGTCACCATGTCGCGCGCCGGGCCGAAGCTGTTGTTCGCCACCTCGACCGTGGGTGCCAGGATGGTGAACTCGGCCGACTGCCGCCAGTTGCGAATCAGGCTGGTCAGCATGATCGATGCCGCCAAGCCAGACTTGAAGTTCTTCTTCGGCAGCATCACGAACCATTCCGTGATCAGGCGCCGGCCGCTGTCCGCGTCGTAGGCGCCGAACACGGACGCCGCCAGGTCGAACACCCACTGGCCGCAAGCGTCGCCCATCCGCGGGCTTCCCGGTGCGTCGACGATACGCAGTTCACGCATGACCGACAGGCCGGCTTCCGCCTCATCCGGGAAGATGGGCGGCGGGATGATGGACCGGCCGTCGCGCAGCCGGTCGGCCCAGTCCAGGCAGGCGGTGGAGCGCTCGGTCACAGCGTCTTGCCTCCCGCCGACACCAGCTTTGGCGGTGCCGACGATGCAAACTTGCCGGTGTCGGCCTTTTTGGCTGCTTCCTTGGCCTGCTCTTTCTTGCCGCCGTTCTCCGCCCTGCGCACTTTGGCCGACAGCAGCGCCTTGGCGGCATCAATTCGCAGCTTCACGTCCGTGGTGTCATTGTTCATCACGGCCTTGAGGAACCCGTCCGGCTCGTCGAACTGCGTCGACAACATGACGACCACCGGTGCGCTGGGCTTGCGACCGGCACCAGGGCGGGGTCCGCCTGCGTTCTCCCGAGCCCCACCGCTATTCGCGCGTGCTCCACCGCTCCTGCCTTTTGTGCCTGCCATTTGCTGCTGATTCCTTTCTGAGGGGAGCTATTCAGTGTGCGTGCGGGACAGAGCGGTCTAGAAAGATCGGTCCCGCTCCAGTCGGTCCTACCCCCCAGGCCCTGCCGGGGTCTGCGGCCCACCAGAACGACGCAGGCGACGCAATCACGGTGCGATCGGGCCGATGCCATGCCTAGCGTCCTCGCGCTCCTGGCGCTGCTTGTCGCTGGAATGGTGCGTGACGCATAAGCTCCGCCAGTTGCTCTCGCGCCAGAACAGCTCTTGGTCGCCGCGATGGGGGATGTGGTGATCGACGACGGTAGCCAGTTCCACGCGCCCAGCGGCCTCGCACATCGTGCACAGCGGGTTGTTGCGCAGGTGGCGCGCGCGGGCCTGCTGCCATCGGTAGTTGTAGCCGCGCTGGCCGGTGGTCATGCCCGACGTCCGCCACGAGTCGCCCAGCGTGCGGACGGTTGGGCCGACCGTGCGCAGCGTGGACTTGAGGGCGCGCAGCCTCATTGGAGCCGGTACTCGCCGGCCTCATCGCAACCGCATCCGATGGCTTGTTCCTTGCAACGTGGGCAGCGCTCGACGCAGCAGCCCACGACATGCAACTGTCCATGCTCAACAGCGCAGTCCCTGCACTTGGCCTTGCCATCGGGGTAGTCCATGCCGTAGGCGATGCGCGCGTACCGAACGCCGCCGATGGTGTCGTGGGTGTGATCCTGAGCATCGTCGATGCGCTGATTCCACTGGGCTTGTGTTGGCTTGATCATCGCCGGGCATCCAGCAGCTTCACACCCGTGCGAGGTGCCAAGCCCACCAGCGGCACACCGACCCGCGAGGCGCGGAAGTTGGCCAGCTTGATCTGATGGATCAGTTCGGGCGACAGGTGGGCCGCGGTGCTTGCTGGTCCCATCGCCTTGACGGATGTGATGACGGCCTCGCTGTTCATGGGAACGGTGCACAGGCTCAGCTCGTGCCAGGACCATTCGCTGTACTCGGTGCCACCACCGGGGAGGCGCTTGGTTCTGCTGCTGATGGCGGTGAACCCGACCGAGCATGCGGCGATCAAGCCGGACTGCAGGCTGTCGATGGCCTCATCCACTCGGGACTTGAGCACGCCGGGCGACTTGATGCGCGGCAGCCGGGCGGTAAAGGGAATGCCGCGCGCCGTGGGGCATGCGTAGACCACTTTGCCCACCGGCATGTCGTGCTTGTGGGAAAGGAGCAGCGGCATCGGCAAGGAGAACTTCGCACCCGTGGGGATGACGACGTCGCCGGCCTTGTCGACCGTCGGTGTGCTGGCAATGCCTTCGATGGTCACAGTATCCGACTGCTCGGACATGCGCTTGACCTCGACGACGGAGTAAGCCCGATTCATCATGTTTCGCTTTCTTGAATGAGGGTGCCCACCACCGATACCAGTGCTCGCGTGGGCTGTGGTGTGCCCCATCGCGGGCGGTCCACTCCTAACCACCGGCACGGGCCGGCTCTCGAAGGCCCAAACGCGGGCTTGATTTCAATGAAGTTCGAGGCCACCGAACTGCCGATCTAGGGCCGCCACGTGCCCGGCTTCTACGTCCTCAAGCATCTTGCGCACGGCCTCCAGAACAGGCAGGTCGTGCGCCTCGCGGATGACCATCCACGCTTGCAGCGTGAGCGGCCGGACGGCAGAGAAGTCGGTCGGGTCGACCACGTCAGAACGCGCGGCCACCGTTGAAGACCCGCGTGCTGTATTTGGTGTTCGCGCCGCCGCCGCCCAGCGCGAACTGATTGATGCTGCTGGCGGTGCCGCCGTTGATGGTGGTGTGCTCGTCGAATGCTCCACCGCCGTCGAGCACCAGGTTCTTTGGGACGCCACCACCGCCGCCGTTCAGGCCGTTGCGACCTGCCGGGCCTTCCAGATCCACCCATGGACCAAAGACGCCGGGCTCTTGCTCAAAGCGGATCTTGGTGCCGTCCCATTCGTGGCGCGGCATCTCGCCCATGGCGTGCTCGGATGCCTCGATCTCCTCCAGTCGGTCGAGCAGGTCTTTGCGCACCTGACGCGCCTGCATCTTGGCCAGCCGGTCGGCGTCCTTTACCAATTGGCTTTGGCTCTGCTGGATGCGACGGTCCACCATCGTGTTGATGGTCTTGCCCATGCCGGCGAAGCGGCGGTCCAGTTCGCCCGCAGCCTGCAGCGCCTTGAGTTCTCGCATGTCCTCGCGGGTGCGCAGGCTGTCTTTCAGATCCCCCAGTTTGTCGCTGACCAGCCGCTGCACCTCGTTGCGCTCGGCCTCGGTGTGCGCGCTCAGGGCGGCATCGATAGTGCCCTTCACGGTGGCCATCATCTGTTCGGCCACCGCCCTCGCCAGGGCTTGCGGATCTACTTTGGGCGGGGCGGGCGGCGTGGGCTTGGGCTTGCTCGCAGCCGCGGCCTGGACTGCTGCGACCTTGGTGCAGCGGAACAGGTTTTCAGCCACTTCGATGACGTGCTCGACAGATCGCAGGTAGGGCCCCTCTGCCGCGCGGGTTTCCTCGATGCTGCGGGTCTCGGCTTTCGCCAGGTCATCACGGCAGCGCTGAGCCAATCGCGTTGCCAGGCTCAGCTGTGCGATGGACGTTGGCATGTCCATCGCGAACAGGCCGGCCTTAGTCACATCCAGCGCTGACGTCTCGTCGACCTGGCCGCAGAGATCGAACAAGCCCTTCGCGGTGCTGAGCAGATCAGCCGAATCGATGATGAACAGTCCGAGCGTGTGCAGGGTGCTGCCGGGCGCCTTGACCTGCGCGAGGCGCTGGCGGGTAGCGGCGACGACGTCGGTCAGGCGTTTGACGGCTTGGTCCATCGGCGCGGTCACAAGCCCACTCCCGTGACGGTCGCAGCGCTCGGGCGACGTGCCACAAAGTCCACATTGAGC
Organism: Pseudorhodoferax sp. Leaf267; assembly: GCF_001422405.1. GTDB lineage: Bacteria > Pseudomonadota > Gammaproteobacteria > Burkholderiales > Burkholderiaceae_C > Pseudorhodoferax. The sequence goes on along the minus strand of NZ_LMMV01000005.1, from coordinate 72,442 downwards.
ACGGCCTTGAGCGCGGTTGATTCGCTTTGGAACAACGACACGGGCGTGGTCATCGATGGTTCGCCAGGCGCCGAGCTCATGTCGATTGCGCCCTGTTTGGCCGTGGACAGGTAGGGCTCTTCTTCCGACACGCCAACGTGTTGCGGATCGATCAAGCTGATGATGTTGGTCGGTGCGCTCTGCGATGCGATCCACGGCAGGCCGGCCAGCAGGCCGCCGCGTTGGCTCAAGCCGGGATAGATGGTCACGCCGCCAGATCCGCGGACTAGGCTCAGCTTGGAGTGCAGGGATTGGCTCATCACCCAAGTGGCGCGCGACAGGTCAGAGCCAGCCGCCAGCAAGGCAGCAATGGCGGACTTGAGGTCGGCGTCCAACGCGCCGACGCTCGTGCCGGTCGAGCTGATCAGGACGCCGCCGCTGGACGGATGCGTGATGCTGGCCGGCCGCTCGTCGACGATGCCGCTGTTTTGCGGATCGAGAAATGCCATGTCCAGAACCTGACGGCAGGCTGCCAGCAGGTCATCGAGCAGGCTTTGTTCCACGTCCACCAGGTCGGAGCGCAACAGATCATTGCTGGCGACCATCAGCGCCGCGATCTTCCGGCCATCGAGCGAAAGCGCCGAGAACGAGCCGAGCGTAAGGGGGATGGGCCGACTTTCGGCCATCCAGTTTGCGACGGCGCCGTGTGAGCCGGTCAGCAGCCTGGTCCGCAAAGGTAAGCGACGGACGCCGAGCTTGCCGAGCACTGTGATCGGCCTGAGCGCGAGCAGCAAGTCGGAGCCGACTTCGCTGATCAACGGCGCGTTCAGAGAGTTGACCGGCGCGACCGCCGCTTTGCCGGTCATGTAGTGCAGGATTTTTTGATGCCCTGACCAGTGGCTCTTGGCCTGGGCGAAGCTCATGGCGGCCACCGGGTCGCCGTGGCCAACAGCCCGGGCGCGCAGCACGCGAAGTGCCAGCAGGCCGCGTTGTTCTTGATTGCCTTCGATCATCTGATGCAGGAGGCAGGCGCCTCAATTGGTGAGTTGCCTGCATCCTCATCGACTCTGTCAAAACGTACTGTTCAGCCGTTAGGAGGCGAAACACGCTTGAGCGCGCGGGTAAAAGCGGCTGCGGAGCGTGGCGGGTCGTTGGCCAGGTCGGCCCACTCGGGCGACACCTCGCCGCTCTTCAGCAGGCGCAGCGCGGCCCGGTAACTGCCCGCTGCAATGCTCAGTTCCAGCAGCGCAATGTCCCGCTTCTCCTGCGACAGGATGGCCGGCGCCGTGAGGTGGCTGCCTGGTGGTGGACGCAGGCCCAGCGCCGCGGTCAGATCGCCGTCAGCCGGGCCGGACAGCCAGGCCGTGAGCCGGCGCCCGAACCACACGGTTTCGCGGTCTGCAGCGGCCTGCAGGCGGCCGGCCAGGCGACGCACGACATCGACCCTTTCCCGGTGGCTCAGGCGGTCAGGGTCGGCCACCAGATCGAGGAAAGGATTGCGCCCGGGCACCAGGCCGGAGTCGTAGTCGTCGCTCACGCTCCTGGCCCAGGGTAGGCCTGCCTGAAGTGCTCCAGCAGATCAGCCTTCAAGTGGGCCGGCGTCTCGATCACTTCCCGCCGCATGTCCTCGCGGGCCTGGTCGCTGTCGTCGTGCCGGTCGCAAACGGCCATGGCGCGGGCCAGCGTCTCCGCGGTCAGCATGTCAGCTTGGCGGATGAAGTCGAGCAGGTCGGCTTTGTGCTTGACCAGCAGGGCGCGCAGCTCGGCCGTCAACTTCGCAGCAGGTTTCAGGACGAGCTCGGCGCCATCGGCGTGCATGGTCATGCCGGCATCGAACACCAGCTTACAGACACGGTCGGCGGTCATACACGCACCTCCGAAGATTCCCAAGATTCCGAAGATTCCCCGTCTCGGAACGTGGAACCTTGGGAACCTTGGGCGGAATCTTGGACTTCCAGGCCGTTCACGAACGCCTTGCCGGGATAGTTGGGCAGGCGCCAGTACCAGGCATCGTGCGGTCCCGCAGTCCCTTTTTGGCGCAGGATGTGCAGCTTCTTGCCTGCCTGCCAAATCTGCTTCTTGCTGAAGCCGGCGTCCTTCAGCGTCTTGGCCGCGTCGTTTGAATTGGTCCACACCTCCGCCGACAACTCGGCGCGCAGCATGTCGGCTGCGTCGTTGTGGTCATCAGCCTGGCTTTCCTCGTCTGCAACGTCGGTCAGCAGCTCGCGCGCACTGCCCTCGACGGCCTTGCCCCAAGCGATGCGCGATGCATGGATGCCCGGCAGTGGTTCGGTCTGTTCAAGGTGGTACTCAAAGCCACCATCGTCCGGGCCGATGTTGGATTTGCTGCGCGCCAGGATGCGCGTGTCCTTGCCTTCCTCGCCCTGTACCTTGGCCGCCACCAGCACGACACGGGCAACAGCGGCGAACGCCACTGAGCCGACGACGCGCTGCGCAGGATCAGTGCCTTGCCCGCCCTTGGCAAAGTGCGTGATGCCCAGTACCGCACAGTCGCAGCTTGCTGCCAGGTCGACCAGCGGCTGTAGTGCACGGCGGACCTCGGTGTTCTTGTGGCTGTCGCCAGCGACCGCGCTGACTACCGGGTCCACCACCAGGAGGCGGATGCCACCAATCCGCTGGATTGCTGCTTGCAGCTGCCCCAGGTCGCGCGCCGGGTCAAATGGGACGACCTCGCCATCCCTCTTGGCGCCGGTGATGAAAAAGCATCGCCGCTTGTCGCCGCCAGCAGCCATGAGCCGCGGCAACAAGGTGTCTGCCGCGTCGTCTTCGCCGCTCCAGATCAGGATGTTGCCTGCATCGCACCTGGACCCGTCGGGCCATTGGCCCCCGATGGTCACGGTGGCAGCCATCGTCACTGCCAGCGTTGTCTTGCCCTGACCGGGAGACCCCGCCAGGATGTGCAGCTTTCCAAGCGCCAACCAGTTGGGCCACATCCACCTGACCGCAGTCGGCACCAGATCGGCGCCGCACGTCAAGATCACGCTGTGCTGCGCAGGCGTTGCGACGGTTTCGAAACAGGCCCGCACGGCATCAAGGCCGTGGAGTAGGTGCAGGTCATTGAAGTCACTGGCGCCGGCCGGACGGTCCTCGCGGAAGTTGGGCAACACCACCTTGCCGCCCACCCGCTCCGCGGCCTCCAGGGCCTTGGCGGTGCCCGGGTTGCCATCGGTCCCGGCGTCATCATCAGCACCGATCACGATCTGCGCCTCCGGGTACTTGTCGTGCAGCGCCAGAGCGACCGGCGTCAAGTTGCCGGCATCGAAAGCCACGGCGACGGGATGCCCGGTGGCCTCGCGGACGGTAGCGCCGGTGGCGAAACCCTCTACTACGATGACGATGTCAGAGATCCGCCCCATGAGGAACATGCAGCCGGTTTTGCGGCCACCGGAAAGGAACAGCTTGCTGCCATCCGGCCCGATGCGCTGCACGGTGTGCAGCTTGCCGTTCACGTCTTTGGCGGGGACGATCAGATTGGCGCCGACGATGCGCAGGCCGTGCGACTTGATGCCCTTCTTGATGATGTAGGGGTGCTCAGGCGCCCCGGCCTTGGACTTGGCAACCAGACCGGATGCTTCGATGGATGCAGCCAGGCGGCGGCCCTCGTCATCCCGCTCGCGCTGGGACTGGATGGCTGCGATGCGTTCGCGCTCGGCGGCCTGTTCTTCGACGGTCAGTGCGCGGCCGACATCGGCGCGCCACTTCTGCCAGTCCAGGCCGTCCTTGTGGTTCTGGAAGCCGCCGCAGGGGATCCCGTCCAGGTGCAGGACATAGGCGCCGTCGTTCTTGCCGTGCTTGCCCTTCACGTCGCAGCGGTGCAGCTGCCCGTCGGCGTCGATGCGGTCGGGCGGGATCAGATCGCGCGCGACCATTGCGTCGCGGAATTGGGTCAACGCGTCCATCACTGGCCACCGCCGATCTGTTCCAGGAAGCGGCGGGCGTGGTCCAGGTCGTCCAAGTGCTTGACCAAGCGCCAGCGGGTACAGAACAGTTCAGGCTTGGCGCCCTCGGTGCGGTGCAGCTGGTGGCCCTTGAGCGCGAATTGCGCCTGGAGCGTGCGGAAATCCTTGTCGGCGGGTGCGGTCGAGCTGACCGCGTCGTGACCGGTCTTATTCATGAGCGCCACCTCTTACAGGCTAGCGATCAACTTATCGATGTCGGATTTGCGCCATCCGGTGCTGCGCGGGCCCAGCTTCACAGGTGCTGGGTAGCGTCCGTCCTTCACGCCAGCCCACCAGGCGGCGCGCGAGACGGGGAAGCGCATGAGCACCTTGGGCTCGCGCAGGATGGCGTCTTCAGTGACGGGGGAGGGGGTCGCAGTGGTCATAACTTGCCTTTTCGGTAAGTGAAAAAACCACCAGAACCGACCAGTTACACCCAGGTGCGGGCTACGCTGGCATACTCAGAGTCCTCTTGACGGAGTGGGCTCTAGGCTTTGGCCTGGTGTTCAAGGACGGGTCAGCGATGTGGAAGTTGCTGGCCCGTTCGCCTTTGGAAGCAGCCACATGTGGCCTTAAGTCGTCCAACGGTGCCCAAATGATATGGGATGCCACATTGGCAATTTGAGCTGGCGCGCGGCGGATTTACGGGCCGCCCGCTGAACGTAAATTCTTCTTCCACGCTCTCACAACATCCTCACAGCTCCGGAAGCTGTTGATTTCAAAGCGTTTTTGCAAAAGCGTTGCCAACTTTTTTGTATTGGTAACTCCTCGCTGGGTATTGAGGAACTGAAAGTAGTCGTTGTTCTTGCTTTCGAACACTTCCTTCTGCTTCTCCTTCAACATCAGACCGATCAGGCTAGCGCCTTTTCTCTCTGCCCAGATTGCCGCTATCTCCTTCAGCTTCTCCTCTCCAGACCGTCGTAAGTCGTTGTTTTCTGAGGAAAACATGCGCGCATACTGACACAGCAACTGAAAGGCAGCATCTTCGAGCGAAGCGCGCGCGGGCGTCTCGCTGGATAGGTCAACTAAGTCAAAAGACGATTTACGCAACCTAGTCCTTAGTGATCTTGAAGTCGTCGCGGATGTAGTCGAAGTTGTTCTCGAAGATCTGCACGGCGGGTTGCTGAACATCTGCCGGTCGCGCACTTTGATCTTGTAGTAGTGGGCGAATGTGACCCGCCGCTGCTGTCGCAGATCGAGTTGATGCCGGTGTTCTGGTCACGCCCGCAGCTTTTCGAGGTAGTCGGCCCACCGCTGCATCATTTCTCGCCGCGCTGCAAGATGAGCCGTGCGGTTGTAGGCCCGCCCGTTAGCGTCCTTCACGGTGTGGGCCAGCTGGTGCTCGATCAGGTCGACGCGCTCGCCGAGCACCTCGTCCATGATGGTCCTGGCCATCGCCCGGAAGCCATGACCGGTCATCACTGTGCTGTCGTACCCCAGCGAACGCAGCGCCGCGTTTATCGTGTTCTCGCTCATGGGCCGTTCGCCGGTCCTGATGCTGGGGAAGACAAAGCGGCCCTCGCCGGTGACCGGGTGCAGCCTGCGAAGGATCGCAACGGCCTGGGTCGCCAGCGGCACGACATGCGCCTGTTTCATCTTCATGCGCTCGGCCGGTATCTCCCAGATGCCCGCGTCGAGATCCATTTCTGTCCACTCGGCCGCCCTGAGTTCGCCGGGCCGGACGAACAACATCGGCGCCAGTCTTAACGCCGACGCGGCGAAGATGTGGCCGCCGTAGACCTCGATGGCGCGGAGCAGGGGGCCGACCAGCTCGGGCTTGGTGATCGCAGCGAAGTGGCCCTTCCTGACCGGCGCAAGGTTGCCGCTCAAGTCGGCCGTGACGTCACGGTCAGCCAGGCCCTCGCCGACGGCGTACCGAAACACGTGGCCGCAGATCCGGCTGATCCGGTGCGCGCTCTCCTGAACGCCGCGGGCCTCCATGCGACGGGCGACCTGAAGCACGTCCTGGGGCGAGATGGCCTTGATCGGCATCGCGCCAAGTGTTGGGAACACATCTTTTTCCAGCCAGGTCAGCACCTTGGCCTGCGTGACCTTGCCGCGCTCGGCCTTGTTTGTCTTATGCCAGGCCCGCGCGATCACCTCGAAGGTGCTGGTTGCAGCATCGACGGCGGCCTTGCGCTCCTGCTTCTTGGCAGCGCTCGGGTCGATGCCGTCGGCCAGTTGTTCCTTGGCCTTGTCCCGGCGCTGGCGGGCCTTCAGCAGGGAGACGGCAGGGTAGACGCCAATGGCCAAGGTCTTGCGTTTGCCCAGGAAGGCGTAGTCCATGCGCCAGTACTTGCCGGCCGCCTTGACATGCAGGTACAGGCCGCCTCCATCGGCGTACTTTTCGCCCGCAGGAGCGCCCCTATGTTTGACCTGCCGGACAAAGGTATCAACCAGACCCATAGCGCCCTCATTTACGGTATCTCCACTGCAGTACTGGCCGGCGTACCGTAGGAGATACCGAAAATTGTACGGTATCTGGTTGGATGGTGTTAGACGACCTTGGACATGCAGATTATTGATTTCCAACGAGAAAACCAAAACATTAGCCGTCTGTGGATATACCTGGACCCATACTTGGTCCCCTCGACAGGAATCGAACCTGTATCTAGCGCTTAGGAGGCACTCGTTCTATCCATTGAACTACGAGGAGAGCGCGGCATTGTAGGGGCCGTGCCGGGCCCCATTCAGTCGTAGCTCAGGGTGTAGATCAGGTCCACGCCGCTCTTGAGCCCGGCCTGTCCGCGCAGTGCCAAGTTGCGCGTCAGGTCGTAGAAGATGTAGAGCGTGCCCAGGCTGCCGGCCAGGCTCGCTTCATAAGTCACGTAGACCTGGTCGGTCAGGCGCTTGCCCAGCGTCAGGGCCGAACTGCTGGCGCTTTCGCCGCTGGCCGGGCCTTTGAAGCCGATCTCGTCCAGGCCGAAGCGGCTCGCAAAATTGCCGCCACCGCCCTTGGGGCCGAATCCGCCCAGTAGCGCCAGCGCGGCCTGCTGCATCACGGCAGCCTCGGCGCCGCCGCCGGCCGTGGAGCGGCCCAGCAGCATCCACGACAGGGTTTCGGCATCGGTCAGCTGCGGCGATGAATACAGCGCCACGCGTGGCGACTGTGCGGAGCCCGTGACGCGCACGCCCGCCTTCTGCTCCAGGTTCGGGCGGATCGCCAGGATGTCGAGCGAGGGGTTGTCGTAAGGGCCGTTGAAACGGGCCAGGCCCGATTCCACGTCCAGCTGCTGGCCATAGGCGCGGTAGCGGCCCTGCACGGTGCGGATCTCGCCCGTGATGCGCGGCTGGCCGCCGGAGCGGGCGTTGGCCGTGACCTCGATCTGCCCGCCCAGCCGCGTGGTCAGCCCGTGGCCCTGCACGGCGAAGTCCTCGCCCATGTCGACGCTGATGGCGACGTCGGGCGGCTTGCTCGGCGTAGCCTTGGCCGCCTGGGCGGCGGCCTTGTCGGCACTGGCCTTCTCGCGCGCCTGCCGGGCCGCGGCCTCCTTGTCGATGGCGGCCGAGCGGATCGTCACGTCCGTGCCCAGCGTGGGGGCGGTCTCGTCGGGCAGGATGATGACGCCGCGGTCGGTGGTCAGCGCGCCGCGCAGCCTGAACTGGCCGTCGTCCAGGTTGGCCTGCACCTGGCCCGACAGCGTGACCTGGCGGTCGCTGCGCACCAGCACGCGCAGCGTGCGCAACTGCGCCGCCAGCGCCATGCGGATGCCCGAGCGCTCGGCCGAGGCCTGGTCCCAGCTGACGTCGCCCGTGATGCGCAGCTCGCCACCGTCGCGTGCGGCTTCGCTGCTGACGGTGCTGAGGTTGCCGCTGGGGCCGGCGATGCGCGCGCGGCTGGCGCTGCCGCCCTTGAGCGAGAACTCGTCCACGACAAGCCGGTTGCCGCGCAGGTTGGCGCGCAGGCGGCCATCGCGCAGCTCGATGCCTTCGACGGCCGCGCGCAGCTCCAGCCCGTCGGCCGAGAGCAGGCCGCTCCACTGCGGCGCGCTGCGGTTGCCGGCGAGCGTGGCATCGGCCGCCAGCGTGCCGTCGATGCGCCAGGCCGGCGGCGCGAACATGGACCACACGCCGATGTTGGGCACGCTGGCCACGAGACGGCCCGACAGCGGCGCGTCATCGGGCCAGCTGTAGGCGTTGCCCTGCTGAACGAGCCGGGTGCGCAGATCGGCACTCGCCTGGCCGGCGCGCGCGCTGTCCCAGTTCAGCTGCGCACGCAGGGCTTCGCCTTCGGCGCTCACGACCAGCTCGGCACGCCGGATGCCGGCCGGCGTGGCCGGTGCGTCGGCCGGCTTGCCGCCGTCGATGCGGGTCTCGCTCGCGGTGCCGGTGCCCGTGGTCTGGATGCGCCGGATCTGCGCAGCGCCGCCTGCGCGCACCTGGATGTCGCCACTGCGCCGCGCGAGCTTGACCGTGGCGCGCAGGCTGTCCATGGCGTCGATGTCCCAATCGCCGTCGAACACCAGGTCGCCCGTGATGCCGGCGCGTGGATCCGCGGTGCCCTGCGCGGCCATGGCCTGCGCCCAGGCCATGGGCAGGCCCAGCAGCCGGCCGCTGCTGCGCACCTGGTAGCGCGCGGGTGCATCCGGTGTGCTGCCCGCCGTCTGTACGAACAGCAGGGGCTGCCACTGCAGGCGCACGGTACCGGGCACGGGGCCGGTGACCGACGCGCTGGCGCCGGTGGCCTCGACGCGCCAGCCCGGCGCCGGCGTCTTGCGCACCGTGGCCGACAGCGGCGAATCGAGTTGCAGGCTCCAGGTGTCGGGATTGGGCTTGGCCGGGTCGGGCAGCGTGGCCGTGGCGCGCAAGCTGGCCAGGGCCAGACGCCACTGGTCGCGGCCCGCGATGCCGCCGCTGGCGCGCGTGCTGAGCTGCAGCTGCTGCGTGCCCAGCGTGGCGGTGCCATCGACGGCCAGCGTGGCGTTGGCCGGCGTGCCGGCCAGGTCGACCTTGAGGCCGCGCAGCTGCACGCGGGTGGGCGTGTTCGCAGGGGCTGGTGTGGCGCCCACGGCCGGTGGCGCTGCCGGCAGTTGCAGATCCAGCCGCGGAGCGTTCAGGGCCATCTGCACCGACAGGCCGGGCAGCGGTGTCGAGGGCTGGTCGATCTGCTGCTGCAGCGTGGCCCAGCCGCCCTGCCAGCGCAGGTCCAGCTGCGCCGCGCCGGCGGCCGTGGCGCCGGCGAACAGGTTGGACAGGCCCGGCAAGGCGCTGACCCAGCGTTGCAGCGCTGCCGCGTCGCGCAGGTCCACGTTGGCCGTAGCCGTGCCGCGCGTGGCCGCGATGTCGCCTTCGATGCGGGCGGTGGCGCCGGGCGCGCTGAAGTCCAGACGGCCGGCGCCGGCCTTGGCATCGATCTGCGCGCGCAACTGGCCGGCCAGGCGGGCGGGGCCCGCGTCGATGCGCAGGTTCTGCAGGTCCAGGGTCTGCGCGCGCCATTGGCCCTTGGCCAGAATTTCGTCCACGCGCTGGCCGGCCATCAGCGCGCCGCCTGCGGCCTGGCGCCCGGCCGGCGCGGCCTTCAACGCCACATCGAAAGCGATGGTGCTGTCCTGCTGCGTGGCAGTGGCCGTGCCCGAGATGGGGGACGGGTCCAGGCCCGTGTAGAGCAGAGAGGGCCGCACGCCCTGCACCTTGGCTTCGATCTGCCACGGCGCGGGCGCCGGGCTGTAGCGGCCCTGCACCTGGATCTCGCCCTGGCCCAGCGCGAGCGTGCTGGGCAGGATGGTCCAGTCCTGGCCCTGCAGCTGGGCCGTGGCGTCCACGCTGGCGAGCGGCAGCTTGCGCTGGTCCCAGGGGCCGGGCAGTGCGTTGCGCGCCTGCACGCGGGCCTGCCAGGCGGGCGCAGCCGGTGTGGCGCCGGGCAGCGGGCCAGCCACGACGTCGCCCGACAGATCGGTGCGCGGCGCCGTGGGCCAGAACCGCGCGGCATCGATGCGCGTGAAGTCGCCCTGCGCGCGCACGACGGGCTGGGTGGCCCAGGGCGCGATCTCTGCGTCCAGGCTCGCGCGCATGGGGTCGTCGCTGCCGGCCGCGGGCGCCACGCGGGCCTTCACGGCCAGGCGGCCTTCGGGGTCGGACAGCGTGCCCTGCACGTCGGCATCGGCCTGCACCACCAGCGGGGCGACACCCTCGGCCATCGGTGCCGTCACGGTGCCGCGCAGCGCTGCCGTCAGCGCCATCGGCGCAGCGCCTTGCAGGCTCAGCTGGCCCTGGTAGCGGCCGTCGGCCACTTCCACGCCGTCCAGCCGCAGCCCGTGGGTGTGTTCGGCGTAGCGGTAGTGGCCGGCCAGTCCGTGGACGGTCACGGGCGTGGCGGCGGCCCAGACGATCTCGCGCACGTCGAATGGCAGCTCGATGTCGATCGGCAGTTCCACGCTGCGCAGCGGCTCGCCCGGCGGCTTTTCGGTCGGCGGGCCGGGCGTGAGCACGACCTTGTTGGCCTGCAGCTGATCGACCACCAAGCGGCGGTCGAGCAGGGGCCGCAATTGCCAGCGCAGCGTCGCGGCGTTGACCTCCACGGTCAGGTCGGGGCTCTGCCAGCGCAGCCAGCCCAATTGCCCGCCTTGGCGCAGCGACCCTGTGACCTCGCGCGTCTGCAGCCTCTGGCCCGCGGGCAGGTAGCGCGAGGCGAAGTCCAGCGTGGTCGCCAGCGACTGCGGCGTGCCGCTCCACCACCAGGCCGTGCCGCCCAGGGCCAGCATCGCGGTGGCCAGGCCGGCGCCCGTCCAGCCCAGCGCGCGCAGCAGGCGGCGGCGCTTGCGCGGCGGCGGGGCTGGGGCCGGAGCGGTGGTGGTGTCCGTCAAAACGTGAAGCCCAGTCGGATGTGCACGCTGATGCCGCCTTCGCCGAAGCCGTGGGCCACATCGGCCTGCACCAGGCCGACCGGGCTGTACCAGCGCATGCCGGCACCGGCGCCGACCTTGTTCTCGAAATCGCTGGCGCGATCGGCCACGGCGCCGGCATCCACGAAGGCCACGGCCTCGAACTCGGTCAGCGCGCCGTTCCAGACCACGGGGTGCTGCAGCTCCATGCTGCCCACGGCCAGGTAGCGGCCGGCCACGGTGGTGTCGTTGACGTAGCTCGCGCCGATCTTGCGGTAGCCGAAGCCGCGCACGGTCGTGTCGCCGCCGGTCAGGAACAGCTGCGTGGCCGGGATCTGGGCTGCGTTGTTCGCCACCACGGCGCCGCCCTCGGCGCGCAGCTGCAGCCGCGCGCGGCGGGCCTGCGTGTCCGGGCCGTCACCGGCGCGCACCTGGTACAGCGGCACGAAGCCGAGCCAGCGCGCCACGGTGCGGTTGTAGGGGTAGTAGCCGCCCAGCAGCGTGGTGCCCAGGCCCACTTCGAGCTGCAGGCCCTGGCCGCGGCGCGGGCGGGTGTTGTTGTCGAAGTAGCGGCCGGTCCAGCCCCAGTTCGCGCTGACGGTGGATGCGGGCGGCGGCGCATCGGTGCCCGAGCTCTTGGCGTAGTCGTATTGCGCGAAGTAGCTGCGGTCGATGTGGTCGGTGGACTTGCTGCGGCCGTAGCGCACGCTGGCGCTGGTCACGTCGAAGCTGCCGGACTCCTCACGTTGCAACAGCCCGGAGCCGAACCAGCGCCAGCTGCGCTCGTCCAGCAGCCCGCTCAGCGAGGTGCCGATGGACTGCGTCTTGCTGTCCAGCGACAGACGCGAGACGGCGCGCCAGTCCAGCAGCGGGATCTTGTTGTGGATGTGGTCGATGCTGACGCGCGGCCCGCTGTCGGTGGTGTAGCCCACACCGAAGACCAGCTTCTGGTAGGGCGCCTCGCGCACCTGCGCGATGACGGGTACGTTCATCGGGTCGGTGCCGTCGGTGTCCAGCGTCAGGAACACGGACTCGTAGAAGCCGCTGGCGGCCAGGCGCGCCTGCGTGTCCAGCAGTTTTTGCTGGTCGTATTCCTCGCCCGTGGGCAGCTGCGCGATGCGCACGCCGTTCACGGCGCTGTAGCGCTGGGCGCCGCGGATCTGCAGCTGGCCGAAGCGGTAGGCTGCGCCCGAATCGAAGCGCACGCCCAGGTCGGCGATGCTCCGGTCGGCGTCCACCTGCGCGCGGCTGTCGGCGATGCGGCCCAGCGGGTAACGCCGCTGCGTGAGCGTGCGCGTGGCATTGGTCTTGGCCGCGTCCCAGTCGGCCTGCGTGAAGGTCGCGCCGCTCTTGAGCGACCACGCGCGCTGCATGGCCGCACGCCGGCGGCTGGCGTCGGGGTTGTCGCTGGCGATCGCGCCATCGAAGTCCAGCTGCACCTCGCCAACGGTCGTGAGCGGCCCGGGCTCGACCGTGACCACGATGGCATGGTCTGCGTCACGCCCGCCGGGGGTGTCCTGCAGTTCCAGCGTGAGCGTGGGCGTGAAGTAGCCCAGCGTGCCGAGCAGGCCGCGCGCATTCGGTTCGGCGGCCGCCATCAGGCGCGACAGCTCGGGCACGGCCAGGTCGTCGAGCTTGCGGTAGCGCTGCAGGTCGAGATGGGTTTCGAGGTATTCGCGCGCCGGATTCGGGCCGCGCACCTCGACGGTGAAGGCCGCGCGCTGGCCAGTGGCGCTGGTGCCTTCCTTCTTGTCGCTGGCCTCCTTGGCAGCCTCTTCGGTCTTCATGACCTGGGTGCCGTCGTCAGGCGTCTTGGCAGGGTCGTTGTCCGAGCGCTTCAGCAAGCCGCAGCCAGGGAGCACGAGGACCAGCACCAACAAAAACGCCGACCAACGGGCCGGCGCACGCATCGCGACCGCAGGAGACATCAATTCATTTTGACAGCAGTCGCATTGCGTCCTCGAGCCCTTTCAAAGTCAAGGGGTACATGCGGTTGCTCATGAGCTGCTGCACGACGCTGATGCTTTGCCGGTACTGCCACACGCCCTGCGGCTCGGGGTTGATCCAGGCGAACTTGGGAAAGGCGTGCGTGAGCCGCTGCAGCCACTCGGCGCCGGGCTCCTCGTTGTTGTATTCCACGCTGCCGCCAGGTTGCAAGATCTCGTAGGGGCTCATGGTCGCGTCGCCGACGAAGATGAGCTTGTAGTCCTTGTTGTACTTGCGGATGATGTCCCAGGTCGGGAACTTCTCCGAGAAGCGGCGCCGGTTGTTCTTCCACATGAAGTCGTACACGCAGTTGTGGAAGTAGTAGAACTCCATGTGCTTGAACTCGGTCTTGGTGGCCGAGAACAGTTCTTCGACGCGCGCGATGTGCTCGTCCATGGTGCCGCCCACGTCCATCAGCAGCAGCACCTTCACGTTGTTGTGGCGCTCGGGCACCATCTTGATGTCCAGCCAGCCGGCGTTCGCAGCGGTGGAGCGGATGGTGCCGTCCAGGTCCAGCTCTTCCTCGTGGCCCTCGCGCGCGAACTTGCGCAGCCGGCGCAGCGCCACCTTGATGTTGCGCGTGCCCAGCTCCTGGCTGTCGTCGTAGTCCTTGTAGGCGCGCTGGTCCCAGACCTTCACCGCGCTCTTGTTGCGCCCCTTTTCCTGGCCGATGCGGATGCCCTGCGGGTTGAAGCCGTTGGCGCCGAAGGGCGAGGTGCCGCCGGTGCCGATCCACTTGCTGCCGCCTTCGTGGCGTTCTTTCTGCTCCTCGAAGCGCTTTTTCAGCGTTTCCATCAGCTCGTCCCAGCCCATCTTCTCGATCTTGGCCTTCTCTTCGGGGGAGAGTTCAAGTTCCAGGTTCTTGCGCAGCCACTCCAGCGGAATGTCCTTGGTGAAGTCGGCCACCATCTCCACACCCTTGAAATAGGCGGCGAAGGCACGGTCGAACTTGTCGTAGTGCTTCTCGTCCTTCACCAGCGATGTGCGGCTCAGGTAATAGAAGTCGTCGATCGCATAGCCGCCATCCTCGCTGGCCGGGCCCACCACGCCCTGCTTGATGGCGTCCAGCAGCATCAGGTATTCCTTGACCGACACCGGCAGCTTGGCCGAACGCAAGGTGTAGAAGAAGTCGATCAGCATGGTGGCGTCCTCGGTTCAGGCGCGGGGCTTCTTGAGCTGCCAGCGCAGGTGGGCCTTCACGGTGGGCCATTCGCTCTGGATGATGCTGAACACGACGGTGTCGCGCAGCGTGCCGTTCGGCATGATCTGGTGGTTGCGCAGCACGCCGTCCTGCTTAGCGCCCAGCCGGGCGATGGCGGCGCGGCTGTCGAAGTTGAACCAGTGGGTGCGGAACTCCACCGCGATGCAGTTGAGCTTCTCGAACGCATGCTCGAGCAGCACCAGCTTGCACTCGGTGTTCAGCGCCGTGCGCTGCATGCTCTGGCTGTACCAGGTGTGGCCGATCTCCAGGCGCCGGTTCTTCTCGTCCACGTTGAAAAAGCGCGTGGAGCCGACGACCTTGCCGTCTTCCTGGCGGCGCACGGTGAACGGCAGTGCGCCGTGCTCGTCGCGCATCCTGAGGGCGGACTCCACGTAGTCGGTGATGCCGGCCCCGCCGCCGACGCTCGTGTACCAGAGCTCCCAGAGCTCACCGTCGCGCGCGGCCTCCAGCAGTTCGTCCGCGTGTTCGAGCCGCATGGGCTCCAGCAGCGCGATCTTGCGGCCGGCCAGGGTCACGGAGTCGATGAAGCGGGCCACGGCAACTCTCCTGCTGGTAATGATGGTGCAATGGGCGTGAAGACCTTCAGCGGTTGTGGCGCTGCATGAACACCAGCTTCTCGAACAGCGTCACGTCCTGCTCGTTCTTGAGCAAGGCGCCAACGAGCGGTGGCACGGCGACCTTGTCGTCCTTGCTCTGCAGGGCTTCGGCCGAGATGTCCTCGGCCACCAGCAGCTTGAGCCAGTCCAGCAGCTCGGAAGTCGAGGGCTTCTTCTTCAGGCCGGGCAGGTTGCGCACATCGTAGAACGTCTTCATGGCCGCCGTCAGGAGCTCCTTCTTGAGGCCGGGGAAGTGCACGTCCACGATCAGCTGCATCGTCGCCGCGTCGGGGAACTTGATGTAGTGGAAGAAGCAGCGGCGCAGAAAGGCGTCGGGCAGTTCCTTCTCGTTGTTGGACGTGATGAACACCAGCGGCCGGTGCTTGGCGCGGATCAGTTCGCGCGTCTCGTAGCAGTAGAACTCCATGCGGTCGAGTTCGCGCAGCAGGTCGTTCGGGAACTCGATGTCGGCCTTGTCGATCTCGTCGATCAACAGCGCCACGGGTGCGTCGGCCGTGAAGGCCTGCCACAGCACCCCTTTGACGATGTAGTTATGGATGTCCTTGACCTTCTCGTCGCCCAGTTGCGAATCGCGCAGCCGGCTCACGGCGTCATATTCATACAGGCCCTGCTGCGCCTTGGTCGTGGACTTGATGTGCCACTGCAGCAGTGGCAGTTCCAGGGCGGCTGCAACCTCTTCGGCCAGCATCGTCTTGCCGGTGCCGGGCTCGCCCTTGACCAGCAGCGGACGCTTCAACGTCGCGGCCGCGTTCACCGCGAGCATCAGGTCCTGTGTGGCAACGTAGTTGTTGGAGCCTTGGAATTTCATGGAGTGTGCTGGAAGGGGGGTTTTGAGCATGCGCCGGATATACTCGAAGGCTGGTTCCGGCCTGATTTCCTTGAGATTGTGCGCGCAAAATGAATAACTTAATGACCACGGTGTTTGCGTTTGCTGTCGCGTCGGTGACGGCCTTTTCCACTGGTGCGATGGCCCAGGAGGTCAAGGGCAATGCCAAGGCAGGACACGCCAAGGTCGACATGTGCATCGGCTGCCACGGCATCGCCGGCTACCAGACCGCGTTCCCCGAAGTGCACAAGGTGCCGAAGATCTCGGGCCAGGGCGCGGCCTACATCAGCTCCGCGCTCAACGCGTACAAGACCGGCGCACGCAAGCACCCTTCCATGCGCGGCATTGCCGAGTCGCTGACCGATCAGGACATCGCCGATGTCGCGGCCTACTACGCGGCAGACGGCGCGGTGCAGGGCGCCACGGTGCCCGAGCAGCCGTCCAAGCAGCCCAACGAAATGGTGGCCGCGCTCCTGCAAAAGGGCGCCTGCGTGTCATGCCACGGCGTCAACTTCGCCAAGCCCATCGACCCAAGCTACCCCAAGATCGCCGGCCAGCATGCGGACTACCTGTTCGTCGCGCTCAAGTCGTACAAGGTCGAGGGCACGACAGGCCTGGTCGGCCGCGCCAACGGCGTGATGGGCCCGATCGCCAAGCAGTTCTCGAATGCGGAATTGAAGGCGATCGCCAGCTACCTGCAAAGCCTGGACGGCGATTTGAAGACCGTGCCGGAGAGCCGCTTCCGTTGAGCGTGATCCGCTCCCGACCAAGCCCGCCGCGTGCGGGCTTTGTTATGTCCGGTCCTGCGTGGCGCGCCGCTGCACGCAATCGATGTAGGCCTGCCCGTCCGGCGGCCGCCCGGCGCGCTGGGCCTCCCACATCATCTTGCCCAGGCACTCCATCACCTCGTGGTGCGCGTCGTGCAGGGACTGGCGCCGGCGCTCCAGCAATTCAACGGCCTGGCGGATCCCGCGCGGCTGGTCGATCGAGCATTGCTCGCTGATCGACAAGTGCATGGACAGGTGCAGGAACGGGTTCTGCGTGCCGTCCTGGCCGTCGTAGACGCGCACCAGCGCTGCCTCGACATCGGCCAGGTCGGCGTGGTACTCGGGGTGCTCGGCGATCCACTGGCTGGCCAGTGTCTCGATGGCCTCCATGGGCTGGCCGGCGAGGGCTTTGGCATGTGCGCCGCAGAAGAATCGGCGCACGTCGGCTTGCGACGGATTGAACATCGTGCAAGCCTAGCACGGCCCCTCGCGCCGCTGTAACGGCCCGCTGCGCCGGGGGCATTTCCTAGAGGGGATTGCCGCGTTCCGTGGTACCAACGGGGTCCACCTCCAACCAAAGAACCATGATCGACAAAATCTCTGCGTCGATTGCCGACGCCCTGGCCGACGTGCGCGACGGCGCCACCGTGCTGATCGGCGGCTTCGGCACGGCCGGCATTCCGGGCGAGCTCATCGACGGCCTGATCGCGCAGGGCGCGCGCGACCTCACCATCGTCAACAACAACGCCGGCAACGGCGAAGCCGGCCTGGCCGCGCTGCTGAAGGCCGGCCGCGTGCGCAAGGTGATCTGCAGCTTTCCGCGCCAGGCCGACAGCCAGGTGTTCGACGGCCTGTACCGCAGCGGCCAGGTCGAGCTGGAACTGGTGCCCCAGGGCAACCTGGCCGAGCGCATCCGCGCGGCCGGCGCCGGCATCGGCGCCTTCTTCTCACCCACGGGCTATGGCACCGAGCTGGCCGAGGGCAAGGAGACGCGTGTGATCAACGGCAAGCCCTATGTGCTGGAGATGCCGATCCATGGCGATGTGGCGCTGATCCGCGCGGAGCGCGGCGACCGCTGGGGCAATCTCACCTATCGCAAGGCCGCACGCAATTTCGGCCCCGTGATGGCCATGGCCGCGACGACCACCGTGGCCACGGTGCACGAGATCGTCGAACTCGGCGCGCTGGACCCGGAGACCGTGGTCACGCCCGGCATCTTCGTGCAGCACATCGTCAAAATCCCGCGCGTGGCCACGCAGGCCGGAGGTGCACGATGAACTACCAGCGACGCAGCAAGAACGAATTGGCCGCGCGTGTGGCGCAGGACATCTTCGACGGCGCCATCGTGAACCTGGGCATCGGCCAGCCGACCGCCGTGGCCAACCACCTGCCCGCCGGGCGCGAGGTGATCCTGCACAGCGAGAACGGCATCCTGGGCATGGGCCCGGCGCCGGCCGAGGGCGAGGAAGACTACGACCTCATCAACGCCGGCAAGCAGCCCGTCACGCTGCTGCCCGGCGGCGCCTACTTCCACCATGCCGACAGCTTCGCCATGATGCGCGGCGGCCACCTGGACATCTGCGTGCTGGGCGCGTTCCAGGTCAGCGCCACGGGCGACCTGGCGAACTGGAGCACGGGCGAACCCGGCGCGATTCCGGCCGTGGGCGGCGCCATGGACCTGGCCATCGGCGCGCGGCAGACCTGGGTCATGATGGACCTGCTGACCAAGCAGGGCGCGAGCAAGATCGTGGAGCGCTGCAGCTACCCGCTGACCGGCATCGCCTGCGTCAAGCGCATCTACACCGACCTGGCCACCTTCGCCTGCACGCCGCAGGGCCTGGAACTCGTCGACGCGGTCGAGGGCCTGGCCCATGAAGAACTCGAACGCCTGGTGGGCCTGCCCATCCGGCGCCTGTCTGCCTGAACCCCTGCAAGGAGACCCCGTGAGCACCCAAGCCTTCATCTGCGACGCCATCCGCACGCCCTTCGGCCGCTACGGCGGCGCGCTCGCCAGCGTGCGCACCGACGACCTGGGCGCGATCCCCATCAAGGCGCTGATGGCGCGCAACCCCAAGGTGGACTGGCAGGCCGTGACCGATGTGCTGTACGGCTGCGCCAACCAGGCCGGCGAGGACAACCGCAACGTGGCGCGCATGGCCGCGCTGCTGGCCGGGCTGCCGATCGAGGTACCGGGCGGCACGCTGAACCGGCTGTGCGGCTCGGGCCTGGATGCGGTGGGCAGCGCGGCGCGCGCGATCAAGGCCGGCGAGGCCACGCTGATGATCGCGGGCGGTGTGGAGAGCATGAGCCGCGCGCCCTTCGTGATGCCGAAGGCCGAGAGCGCCTACAGCCGCGCCAACGCGGTCTACGACACCACCATCGGCTGGCGCTTCATCAACAAGCGCATGAAAGAGCTGTACGGCGTGGACTCCATGCCCGAGACGGCCGAGAACGTGGCCGTGGAGCACAAGATCGAGCGCGCCGCGCAGGACCGCATGGCGCTGGCCAGCCAGCTGAAAGCCGTGGCCGCGCAGAAGTCCGGCTTCTTCGACGCCGAGCTCACGCCCGTGATGATTCCGCAGAAGAAAGGCGATGCCGTCGTGGTGAACAAGGACGAGCACCCGCGCGAGACCAGCCTGGAGACGCTTTCCAAGCTCAAGGGCGTGGTGCGGCCGGACGGCAGCGTGACGGCCGGCAACGCCAGCGGCGTGAACGACGGCGCCTGCGCGCTGCTGCTGGCCGACGAGAAAACCGCCGCCGCCCACGGGCTCACGCCCAAGGCGCGCGTGGTCGGCATGGCGACGGCCGGCGTGGCGCCGCGCGTGATGGGCATCGGCCCGGCGCCGGCCACGCAGAAGGTGCTGGCGCTGACCGGCCTCACGCTGGACCAGCTCGACGTGATCGAACTCAACGAAGCCTTCGCCGCGCAAGGCCTCGCGGTGCTGCGCGCGCTGGGCCTTGCGGACGACGACCCGCGCGTGAACCCCAACGGCGGCGCCATCGCGCTGGGCCATCCGCTGGGCGCCAGCGGCGCGCGGCTGGCCACCACGGCCGTGAACCAGCTGCACAATGGCGGTGGCCGCTACGCGCTGTGCACCATGTGCATCGGCGTGGGGCAGGGCATCGCCGTGGTGCTCGAACGCGTCTGAGGACCTCACCATGACACACACATCCATCCGCCTTCTCGTGGCGGCCGCACTGCTGGCCATCGCCGCCAGCGCCTCGGCCCAGGCGCCCGCGCTGCACGCCCAGGTGCCGCCGCTCGTCAATGGCATGTATGCGTCGCTGGACGCCTTGTACAAGGATCTGCACGCCAACCCGGAGATGGCCTACCAGGAAGTGCGCACGGCCGCCAGGCTGGCCGAGGAGATGCGCAAGCTGGGCTTCGAGGTGACCGAGAAGATCGGCAAGACCGGCATCGTGGCGATCTACAAGAACGGCGCCGGCCCCACCGTGATGGTGCGCACCGAGCTCGACGCGCTGCCCATGGAAGAGAAGACCGGCCTACCCTATGCAAGCAAGGCCAAGACCCAGTACGCGGGCCGCGAGACCTTCGTCGCGCACAGCTGCGGGCATGACATCCACATGGCCAGCTGGGTCGGCACGGCGCGCACGCTGCTGGCGCTGAAGGACCAGTGGAAGGGCACGCTGATGTTCGTCGCCCAGCCGGCCGAGGAGACCGTGACCGGTGCCAAGTCCATGCTGGACGACGGCCTGTTCAAGCGGTTCGGCAAGCCCGACCAGGCCTTCGCGCTGCACACTTCTCCTTCGCCCTATGGCTTCGTCGGCGTGCGCGCCGGGCCGACGAGTTCGAACTCGGACGGGCTGGAGATCACCTTCAAGGGCCGCGGCGGCCACGGCTCGGCGCCCGACAAGACCATCGACCCCATCACGATCGCCGCGCGCTTCATCACCGACGTGCAGACCGTGGTCAGCCGCGAGAAGGACCCGGCCGAGTTCGGCGTGGTGACGGTCGGCGCGATCCAGGGCGGCACGGTGGGCAACATCATTCCGGACCAGGTGGTGCTGCGCGGCACTATCCGCTCCTACAAGCCCGAGGTGCGCGAGAAGCTGCTGGCCGGCATCCGCCGCACGGCGCAGGCCGCGGCCATGATGGGCGGCGCGCCGGAGCCCGATGTGGCGCTGGTGCCGGGCGGCGCAGCCATCGTCAACGACGCTGCGGTGGTGAACCGCACCACGGCCGCCATCCAGGCCGTGATGGGCGGTGCGCAGGTGGTGCAGGTCCCGCCGATCACGGCCAGCGAGGACTTCTCTGAGTTCCTGAACGCGGGCGTGCCCGGCATGATGTTCTTCGTCGGCGTGTCCGCGCCCGAGGACGTGGCGGCTGCGATGAAGCCGGGCGGCAAGCCGTTGGCCTTCAACCATTCGCCGTTCTTCGCGCCTGCGCCCGAGCCCTCCATCAAGACCGGCGTGCAGGCCATGAGCGTGGCGGTGCTGACCGCGCTGGCGCTGAAGTAGCGCTCAGGGCTGTGCGGGGGCGGCGGCCGGCATCTCGACCGGCTGCACGACCACACCCTGCGCCGCCGGCACATCCAGCGGGGCCATCACGGGCGCCTGCGCAACCGGCGTGGCGGCGGGCGGCGGGGCGGTCGGCGGATGGTGCAGCGCCTGCATGCGCGCGCAGGCCGACTGGAACATCGTCTCCTCCGGGTCGCCCGGCACCACGCGTGTGAAGCCCGTGGCTTCGGGCTCGCTGGCGACGATGCGGCCCTGCGCCATCGGGCTGTCGTAATAGCGCCGCACCAGCATGCGCACGCTGCCGCGCTTGCAGTCGAACTCCAGCAGCTCCTTGCTCGACAGCACCTGGAAGATCGTCCAGCGGTGCGGCGTGGCGTAGTCCGTCACAAACCAGGCCTGCATGGCATTGCCCAACACATAGCCCACGTACTTGTTGTGCCTGGGCTGGCCGGCTGCCGGGTCGGTGTAGAGCGTGTAGCCGCTGGAGGCGGGGTGGGGCAGCAGGGTCCATTCGGCCGCGGCGGCGCCTTGGCAGGCGGCAGCCAGCGAGAGGCCGGCCAGGCAAGGGATCAACAGGGTGCGCATCGTCTTCGGGTTATCGGCGCCTGCGGCGCCAGCTTGAGCGCGCTGCCATCGCCACAGTCGCGCCAAGGTGCGACGGGCCGTGGCCTACACTGCCGCGCCTTCGACAGCAGGCCTGCGCGATGCGACGTCCTGAGCGCCTGCCTGCAACCTCTCCACGCAGCTATCCGCCAGAACTTGCCCATGGACTGGAACCTCATCACCGGCTGGCCCTTCTACGCCACGGCCATTCCCGCCGTGCTGCTGATGGGTCTGTCCAAGAGCGGCTTCGGCGCCGGCCTGGGCGCGCTGGCCGTGCCGCTCATGGCGCTGGTCACGCCGGTGCCGCAGTCCGCCGCGCTGCTGATGCCGGCCATGCTGCTGATCGACATCGTGAGCGTGGCAGCCTACCGGCGCGAGGTGGACAAGCCGCTGCTCAAGCTGCTGATCCCGTTCGGCCTGCTGGGCACGCTGGTCGGCACGCTGCTGTTCCGCGTGCTGGACACCCGCACGGTGGCCACGCTGGTGGGCGTGTTCACACTGGCTTTTCTCGCGCAGCGCTGGTTGCTTGCGCCGCGTGCCGACAGCCCGCCGCCACCGCGCTGGGCCGGCGGCGTGCTGGCCACGCTGTCGGGCTTCACGAGCTTCGTCTCGCACACGGGCGGGCCGCCGCTCAATGCCTATGTGATTCCGCTCAAGCTGCCACCGATACAGTTCGCTGCCACGCTGGCGGTGTTCTTCTTCTGCATCAACCTGGCCAAGTGGGTGCCTTAGGCCTGGCTGGGGCTGTTCGATGCGCGCAACCTGGCCACCTCGATGCTGCTGCTGCCGTTCGCGCCGCTGGGCGTGTGGGCCGGCGTGCGGATTGCACGGCGCATCTCGCCGGTGCTGTTCTACCGCCTCATCAACATCGGCATGCTGCTGACAGGCTGCAAGCTGCTGTGGGACGGGCTGCGCTGAGGCTCAATCGCCCCAGCGCGAGCGTTGATCGTTGCGTTCCTCGCGCTCGCGTGCCAGTTGTTGCTCCAGCTCTTGCCGGCCCTGGCGCGCCAGCGCCAGGGCGGTCGCCCGGTCCTTGAAGTGCGGGTGCATGCGCTCGAACAGCGCGAGGTTGTGGCGCCGAAAGCGCATGAGCTCATGACGCGCCTCGTGCGGCGGCAGGCCCAGCACCTCCAGCACGCTGCGCGCACTGCGCAGGCTGGACTCGAACAGCTCGCGCTCCACGCGATGCACGCCGCGTTCGCGCAGGGCGTTCCAGTGCGGCACGTCGCGCGCGCGGGCCACGATCTGCAGGTGCGGGAAATGCTCGCGCGCCAGGTCGACCACCCGCAGGTTCTGCTCCTTGTCGTCCACCGCCACCACCAGCACGCGCGCGTGCGCGGCGCCGGCCACGCGCAGCACATCCAGCCGCGTGGCGTCGCCGTAGAACACGCGAAAGCCCAGCGGGCGGATGGCCTCGATCAGGTCGGCGTCATGCTCCAGCACCGTGCACTGCAGGCCCTGGGCGAACAGCGCGCGGCCCACGATCTGCCCGTAGCGGCCAAAGCCCGCGATGATGACCGGCGCCTCCTGCGGCTCGGAGATGGTGGCCGGTTGGGCGGCCGTGCCGCGGTTGAAGCGCGGCAGCAGGTAGCGGTCCACCAACACCAGCAGCAGCGGGCTCAGCAGCATCGACAAGGCCACGGCGCCCGTCAGCAGCGAGGCCATGTCGGCCGGCAGCACGCGCGCGCTGGTGCCAGCCTGGAACACCACGAATGCGAACTCGCCGCCCTGCGCCAGCAGCAGCGTGAACACCGGCCGCTCCTGGATCGGCATGCGCATGGCGGTCGCCAGCGCGTAGATCACGACCAGCTTGAGCGTGAGGAAGCCCAGGACGATCAGCGCCATGGTGCCGGGGGACTTGATCAGCACGCCGAAGTCGATGCTCATGCCGACCGCGATGAAGAACAGGCCCAGCAGCAGGCCCTTGAAGGGCTCGATGTCGGTCTCCAGCTCGCGGCGGTATTCGCTCTCGGCCAGCAGCACGCCGGCCAGGAAGGCGCCCAGCGCCATCGACAGGCCGACCTGGTGCATGAGGAACGCGATGCCCACCACCAGCAGCAGGGCGGTGGCGGTGAAGATCTCGGGCGTGCGGCTGCGCGCGATCCAGCGCAGCAGCGGGCGCACCAGCAGCCGGCCGCCCAGCACGATGCCGGCGATCACGGCCACGGTCTTGGCCGCCTCCAGCGCCGGGTGGGTGCTGTCGACATCGGCCGTGGCCACGCCCAACACGGGCAGCAGCGCCAGGATGGGGATGGCGGCCACGTCCTGGAACAGCAGGATGGAAAAGCCGGCCTGGCCGCTGCGTGTGCCCATGAGGTTGCGCTCGGCCAGCACCTGCAGCGCGATCGCCGTGGACGACAGCGACAGGCCCAGCGCCGCCACCAGCGCGATGCGCCAGCCCACGCCGCAGGCCAGCGCCACGCCGAAGATGGCCAGCGCGCAGGCCAGCACCTGGGCCGAACCGCCGCCGAAAATGGGCCGGCGCAGGCTCCACAGCCGCTTGGGCTCCAGCTCCAGGCCGACCAGGAACAGCATCAGCACCACGCCGAATTCGGCAAAGTGCAGCACGTCCTGCACGTTGGGCACCAAGGCAAGACCCCAGGGGCCGATGGCCATGCCGGCCACCAGGTAGCCGATGATGGCGCCCAGGCCGAGCGCGCGCGACAGCGGCACCACGACGACGGCGGCCGACAGATAGATGAAGCTGTTGACCAGCCAGGTGGGTGCGTGGTCCATGGGTCAGGCCGCTCCGGTCCACTCGGGGTAGCGCTGCAGCAGGTCACAGAAGCGCTGCACATGGGCGTCCACCTCCTTCACGCCGGCGCTGTGTGCGCCGTGCAGCACCAGCGGCGGCAAGAAGTCCATGCCGCACAGCGCGGCGGTCTGCCGGTAGGGCGGCAGGAAGGCTTCGAAGGGGTGGCGGTTGTAGCTGCCGGTGCTGTAGGAGTCTTCCGCCCCACCCGTGGTGGCCACCAGCCACAGCGCCTTGCCGCGCAGCGCGGTGCCTGGCGTGCCGGCCGGCGCCTGTTCGCGCGAGCCGGCTTCGGCCGATGCCGCGCCGTAGGCCCAGCCGTAGGTCAGCACCTCGTCCAGCCAAAGCTTCTGCAGCGCGGGCATGGAATACCACTGGATCGGGTGCATCAGCACGATGAGGCGGGCCGCCTCGGCGCGGGCCTGCTCGGCCTGCACGTCGATGCTGTAGTCGGGATAGCTGGCGTACAGGTCCTGGATGTCCAGCCCCGGCCGCGCCAGGGCGCGCGCGCCGGCCAGCAGGCGCTGGTTCACACGCGACTGCCGCCATGCGGGGTGGGCTGCGATCAGGTAGATGCCGGGCCTGTTGTCGAAATTCTGAGCTGCGGGCATCTCGCTAACATAGCGCAAAGCCAGCGCCAGTGGCGAGAGGAGCATGCATGCCGGTCGTGGTCGTTGCCAATCCCAAGGGCGGTGTCGGAAAGTCGACGCTGGCCACCAACATCGCGGGTTACTTCGCATCGCAAGGCCATGCCGTGATGCTGGGCGATGCAGACCGCCAGCAGTCCTCGGCGCTGTGGCTGGGCCTGCGGCCCGCCGCGGCGCGGCCTATCCGCACCTGGGAGATCGGCACCGACCAGATCGCACGGCCGCCCAGGGGCACGACGCATGTGGTGATCGACACGCCGGGCGGCCTGCATGGCAAGCGGTTCAACGAGCTCATGAAGCTGGCCGACCAGGTGGTCGTGCCGCTGCAGCCCAGCGTGTTCGACATCTTCGCCACGCGCGATTTCCTGGACAAGCTGGCCGAGCGCCGCCATGCCGACAAGCTCCGCATCGGCCTGGTCGGCATGCGCGTGGATGCGCGCACGCTGGCTGCCGACAAGCTGCGCGACTACATCTCCAGCCTGAGCTTGCCGGTGCTGGGCGAGCTGCGCAACACGCAGAACTACGTGCACCTGGCCGCACGCGGGCTGACGCTGTTCGACGTGGCGCCTGCACGCGTCGAGAAAGATCTGGAGCAATGGCGCGCCCTGTGCCATTGGCTGGACAACCCCTGAAACCGAAGAAAGAGACGAGACACATGAGGACTTTCCAGACCCTGGGCGAGTTGACGGCCCTGGTGGGCCAGGACATCGCGGTCAGCGAGTGGACCACCATCACGCAGCAGCAGGTGAACCTGTTCGCCGAGGCCACGGGCGACCACCAGTGGATCCATGTCGACCCAGAGCGCGCCAAGGCCGGGCCCTTCGGAGCGCCGATCGCGCACGGCTACCTCACGCTGTCGCTGCTCCCGCTGTTCTTCGCCAGCGCGGTGAAGGTGGAGCAGACGCGCATGGGTGTGAACTACGGGCTGAACAAGGTGCGTTTCATCAACCCGGTGCCGGTGGGCAGCCGGCTGCGCGGGCATTTGAAACTGCTGTCCAGCGAGCCCGTGGCGGGCGACGGTGTGCAGCAGACCTGGGAAGTGACGGTGGAGATCGAAGGCCAGGCCAAGCCGGCCTGCGTAGCCGAGTCGCTGGTGCGGCGCTTTTAGCCGGCGCCGGCGAAGCCGCACTGGCGCCAGGCTTCGAAGACCGTCACGGCCACGGCGTTCGACAGATTCAGGCTGCGCTGGCCGGCGCGCATGGGCAGCCGCAGGCGCTGCTCGAGCGGGAAGCCGTCGCGCAATGCGGGCGGCAGTCCGCTGGTTTCCGAGCCGAACACCAGCCAGTCGCCAGGTGCAAAGGCCACCTCATGCGCAGGGCGCGAGCCGCGTGTGGTCATGGCGAACATGCGCTGCGGGCTGGGCTGCTCGGTGGCGACGAGGCTGGCCCAATCGGCATGGCGGCGCAATTCGGCGTACTCGTGGTAGTCCAGCCCGGCGCGGCGCATGTGCTTGTCGTCCATCGAAAAACCCAGTGGCTCGACCAGGTGCAGCGTGCAGCCGGTGTTGGCGGCCAGGCGGATGACATTGCCCGTGTTGGGCGGGATTTCGGGCGCGACGAGGACGATGTGGAACATCGCGCGATTGTCGGCTCAGGTTTTGGCCGTGCGGGCCAGCACCACCGCCGTCACGCGTGCGGCCCCGCCCTCGCGCAGGGTTCGCGCGGCCGCGAACAACGAGGCTCCGCTGGTCATCACGTCGTCGACCAGCACGACATCGAGACCGCGCAGCCGGTGCGCCCGCAGCGGCTCGAGTGCGAACGCCCCTCGCACGTTGCGCGCCCGTTCGGCGGCACTGAGCGACAGCTGCGGTGTTGTGTCGCGGATGCGCAGCAGCAGCCGCGCATCGGTTTTTGCAGGTGCGAGCCGGCGCGCGATCTCCAGGGCCTGGTTGAAGCCGCGCTCACGCAGGCGCTGCGGCGACAGCGGCATCGGCAGCACGAGATCGGCGCATTCCAGCGCGGGCTCGACCCAGGGCGCGTGGCGCAGCAGCTCGGCCAATGCCGCGGCCCAGCCCGGCTGTTGCCGGAATTTGTAGCGCGCGATGCAGTCGGACCACGGGTAGGCATACGCCACGGCGCAGATGCAGGCGTCCAGGGGCGGCGGGTGGCGCAGGCATTCGCCGCATTGCGCGGCGCCGCCCGTGATGGGTAGCGCGCAGGTGTTGCAGCGTGGTTCCGGTTGCGCGAAGCGCTGGACGCAGCCCTCGCACAGCGGCTGGCCCTGCCAGCGGCGGCAGACCGCGCACTGGCTGGGCAGGGCTGCAAGCAGGCGCGCGAGCATCGGGTCAATATACTCGCCAGCGCCCCATGAGCAGCCAGCGCCCCCCCACCATCGACCCCGTTGCCGCCGCCCGCTGGGCGCAGCAGGCCACGCAGACTGCGCCCTGGCTGCACGAGGAGGTGGCGCGCCGCATGATGGAGCGGCTGCAGTGGATCACGCGCCAGCCCACGTCCTGGGCCGACTGGTCGCCACTGCGTGGTGGCATGCAGGCGCATGCCGCGCTGCGCAAGCGCTACCCGCAGGCCGCCTGCTACATCGTCGAGTCGTCGCCAGCCCTGGCCGAACAGGCCATCGCGGCGCAGACCGACGCCTGGTGGAACCCCAAGCGCTGGAGTGCCGCGCTCCAGCATGCCGGCCCGCCGCCGGCCGGCGGCATCGACATGGCCTGGTCCAACATGCTGCTGCACCAGATGGCCGACCCGCAGGCGCTGATCGGCGACTGGAGCCGTTCTCTCGCTGTGGACGGCTTTTTGATGTTCTCGTGCCTGGGGCCGGACACTCTGCAGGAGCTGCGCCGTGTCTACGCCGCGATGGGCTGGCCACCGCCGGGCCACGCCTTCACCGACATGCACGATTGGGGCGACATGCTGGTGCACGCCGGCTTCGCCGAACCCATCATGGACATGGAGCGCATCCGCCTGACCTATGCGTCGCCCGACCGGCTGCTGCAGGACCTGCGCGAGCTGGGCCGCAACCTGCATCCGCAGCGCTTCGCCGGATTGCGCGGCCGGCACTGGCGCCAGCGGCTGGAAGCCGAGCTGGCGCGCGAACTGGCCGACGCGGACGAGCAGGGGCGGCTCACCCTGACTTTCGAGATCGTGTACGGACATGCCTTCAAGCCCGCGCCGCGCCCGCGCATGGCGGCCGAATCCGCGGTCTCGCTGCAGGACATGCGCAGCATGCTGCAGCAGGGCGGGACACCCGGCGGATGAGGGCGCGCGCAGCCCTTTTCGCCCCGGCTTTGCTGGGCAAATCGCACGGAATCCCGGGCTACAATGAAGGGTTTCTGAAACACCCGGGTCTTCCCCCATGCATTGATCAGGTGGTTTCGCGGGCCTCGGCCCGTCGAAGCTTGCCGCTTTTCTTGAGCCGTTGTCCGTGACGAATCTGGTTTATCGCTTCGCCACTGTGTCAGGCCAGAACATCCACTGGTTCCTGAAGCGCAACTGTTCCGTCACGCCGGCCCAACTGGGCTGGTTGTACGCGTCGATCTGCGTGGTGTCTCTGGGCATCGGGACGTTTTTCTGGTTGCAGGGTGCCAAGTTGATCCTGCCGTTCGCGTGGTTGGAAGTGCTGGTCGTCGGAATTGCCTTCCTGGTGTATTCCCGCCACGCGACCGATGGCGAGCGCATCTCGTTGCAGGACGGTCGTCTGGTCGTCGAGCTCGAGAACGCGGGCCGTCTGGAGCGGGCCGAGTTCCGCAGGGAGTGGGTCCGCATCGAGCCCAAGACCAGCGATCATTCGCTGATCGAGGTTTCGGGCCAGGGCCGCAGCGTCGAGGTGGGCCGCTATGTGCGGCCCGATCTGCGGCCGGCGCTGGCGCGCGAGATCAGGATGGCGCTGCGTGGGGCCTGAGCAGGGTGGTTCATTGAGGTTGAAGAAGTAAAGACGATGAAAATGATCTGGAACAAGCTGACTTCCCTGCTGTCCCGCGCAGTTGTCGCAACCGGTGCGTGGGCTGCCACGGCCGCCCATGCGGTCAACGATCTGCCGGGTGGCCCGGCCGTGCGCCAGCTCAACCTCGGCCCCGCTGTCACCAAGATCGCCGAAGAGCAGCAGTGGCTGCACTGGTTTATGCTGATCGTCTGCACCGTGATCTTCGTGGCGGTGTTCGGCGTGATGTTCTATTCCATCTGGAAGCACCGCAAGTCGCAGGGCTACAAGGCGGCGAACTTCCATGAGTCGGTCACGGTGGAAATCATCTGGACCATCGTTCCCTTCGTCATCGTGATCCTGATGGCCCTGCCAGCCACCAAGGTGGTCGTCGCGATGAAGGACACCAGCAACGCCGACCTGACCATCAAGGCCACGGGCATGCAGTGGAAGTGGGGCTACGACTACATCAAGGGCGAAGGCGAGGGCATCGGCTTCGTGTCCACGCTGGACAGTTCGCACCGCGCCATGTCCAACGCCGGTGGCCCCGCCAAGGACCAGGCCGTCGATGACTACTTGCTCAAGGTCGACAATGCGCTGGTCGTGCCCGTCAACAAGAAGGTCCGCATCATCACGACGGCCAACGACGTGATTCATGCCTTCATGGTGCCGGCGTTCGGCATCAAGCAGGACGCGATCCCCGGCTTCGTGCGCGACACCTGGTTCCGCGCCGAGAAGATCGGCAGCTACTACGGCCAGTGCGCCGAGCTGTGCGGCAAGGAACACGCCTACATGCCCATCCACGTGAAGGTCGTTTCCGCCGAGGACTACACGGCCTGGGTCGATGCGGAGCGCAAGAAGATGGCCGCCAAGCTCGACGACCCGACCAAGGTCTGGACGCTGGAGGACATCACCAAGCGCGGCGAGCGCGTCTATGCCGCCAACTGCGCCGCCTGCCACCAGGCCAACGGCAAGGGTGCCGGCCCGATCAAGCCGCTGGACGGCTCTGCCATCGTGCTCGACACCGACCACACCAAGCAGATCGCCATCCTGTTGAATGGTGCCAACAACGGCGCGATGCCGTCCTGGAAGCAACTCAGTGACACCGACCTGGCTGCGGTCGCCAGCTATACCAAGAACAACTGGTCCAACAAGACCGGGCAACTCGTGCAACCGGCCGAAGTGCTGGCCCAGCGCGGCAAGTAAGCGGCGGCCCAACGTCATCACAAGGCAAGCAAGATGAGTGCAGTTCTCCACCCCCACGACGACCACGCCCACGACGATCACCATGACCACCACGCCCCCACGGGCTGGCGGCGGTGGGTGTATGCCACCAACCACAAGGACATCGGCACGCTGTACCTGCTGTTCTCGTTCACCATGCTGATGGTGGGCGGCGTGCTGGCCCTGTTGATCCGCGCCGAGCTGTTCCAGCCCGGCCTGCAGCTGGTCAACCCCGAGCTGTTCAACTCGCTGACCACCATGCACGGGCTGATCATGGTGTTCGGCGCCATCATGCCGGGCTTCGTGGGCTTCGCGAACTGGATGATCCCGCTGCAGATCGGCGCCTCCGACATGGCGTTCGCGCGCATGAACAACTTCAGCTTCTGGCTGATGATCCCGGCCGCGCTGATGCTGGTCGGCTCGTTCTTCATGCCTGGCGGCGCACCGGCGGCCGGTTGGACGCTCTATGCCCCGCTCACGCTGCAGATGGGCCCTTCGATGGACGCCGGCATCTTCGCCATGCACATCCTGGGCGCCTCGTCCATCATGGGCTCGATCAACATCATCGTCACCATCCTCAACATGCGCGCGCCTGGCATGACGCTGATGAAGATGCCGATGTTCTGCTGGACCTGGCTCATCACGGCCTACCTGCTGATCGCCGTGATGCCCGTGCTGGCCGGCGCCATCACCATGACGCTGACGGATCGCCACTTCGGCACCAGCTTCTTCAACCCCGCCGGCGGCGGCGACCCGGTGATGTACCAGCACATCTTCTGGTTCTTCGGACACCCCGAGGTCTACATCATGATCTTGCCGGCCTTCGGCATCGTGAGCCAGATCGTGCCGGCCTTCGCGCGCAAGAAGCTGTTCGGCTACGCCTCCATGGTGTATGCCACCTCGTCGATCGCGATCCTGTCGTTCATCGTCTGGGCGCACCACATGTTCACGACCGGCATGCCCGTCACCGGCCAGCTGTTCTTCATGTACGCCACCATGCTGATTGCCGTGCCCACGGCCGTGAAGATCTTCAACTGGATCGCAACGATGTGGCAGGGCTCGATGACCTTCGAGACGCCCATGCTGTTCGCGGTCGGCTTCATCTTCGTGTTCACCATGGGTGGCTTCACCGGCCTGATCCTGGCCATGGCGCCGATCGACATCCAGCTGCAGGACACCTACTACGTGGTGGCCCACTTCCACTACGTGCTGGTGGCCGGCTCGCTGTACGCCATGTTTGCCGGCGTCTACTACTGGCTGCCCAAGTGGACGGGCGTCATGTACAACGAAACGCGCGGCAAGGTGCACTTCTGGTGGTCGCTGATCGCGTTCAACGTGACCTTCTTCCCGATGCACTTCCTGGGCCTGGCCGGCATGCCGCGCCGCTATGCCGACTACCCGATGCAGTTCGCGGACTTCAACGCGGTGGCCACCGTGGGCGCGTTCTTCTTCGGCATCGCCCAGGTCTACTTCTTCCTGTTCATCGTGCTGCCCTGCATGCTGGGCAAGGGCGAGAAGGCGCCGCAAAAGCCCTGGGAAGCGGCCGAGGGCCTGGAATGGGAAGTGCCGTCGCCGGCGCCCTTCCACACCTTCGAGAACCCGCCCAAGCTGGACGCCACCGCCACGCGCGTGGTGGGCTGATCGACATGGCCATGACGCCCGAGAAGAAGAAGCAGAACCTGCGCATGGGCCTGATCCTGCTGTCGGTGGCACTGGCCTTTTTCGTCGGCTTCATGGTCAAGATGACGCTGCTGGCCAGCCACTAGGCCCGGCAACTGCATGAGCATCCAGCGCGCGAACATCCGGATGGTGGGCAAGCTGGCCGTGGTGACGGCCGGCATGTTCGCGTTCGGCTACGCACTGGTGCCGATCTACAACGCCATCTGCGAGATGACGGGCATCAACATCCTGTCGCTGAGCGAGCGTCAGGTGCCGGGCTTGTCGTCCAATGCGACGCCCGCCAACACGCAGGTGGACCGAAGCCGCACGATCACGGTCGAGTTCGACGCGAATTCGCGCGGTCCCTGGGAGTTCAAGCCGGCCATGCGATCGATGCAGGTGCATCCTGGCGAGATGGCGACGGTCATGTATGAGTTCCAGAACGTGCAGAACCGGCGCATGGCAGCACAGGCCATCCCGAGCTATGCGCCGCGCCAGGCCGCCGCGCATTTCAACAAGCTCGAATGCTTCTGTTTCACGCAGTACACGCTGGACGCGGGCGAGAAGAAGGAATGGCCGGTGGCCTTCATCATCGACCCCAAGCTGTCCAAGGATGTGACGACGATCACCTTGTCGTACACCTTCTTCGAAGTCGGCGGCAAAACGCCGCCAGCGCCGCAGGCGCCGAGCGCCGGTGCCAGCGTGCAGGAGCACCGCTCGTGATGGCCGCGCCGCAGCCTTCGTTCTGGCGCACCCTGGTGGCGGTCGCCTGGTCGTTCTTCGGCGTGCGCAAGCGCAGCGGCTGGGATGAGGACATGGCACGCATCACGCCCATGCACCTGGTGGTGGCGGGCCTGCTCGCCGTTGTGGTGCTGGTATTGGCGCTGATCGCATTGGTCAACTGGGTGGTGGCGTAACGCCCGGACAAAAAGAGTGAAAGAAAGCAGGAGCTGAAATGAGTTCAACGACCCACGGAACCACGCCGTACTACTTCGTCCCCGGGCCCTCGCGCCATCCGGTCATGGCTGCGATCGGCCTGTTCTTCGTGATCCTGGGCGCCGGCCAGTGGATCAACGGCCACGACTGGGGCAAATGGTCGCTGGCCTTCGGCATGCTGTTCTGGTGGGTCGTGCTGTACCAGTGGTTCCGCGACGCCGTGGCCGAAAGCGAGGGCGGCATGTACAGCCGCAAGATCGACCTGTCCTACCGCTGGAGCATGAGCTGGTTCATCTTCTCGGAGGTGATGTTCTTCGGCGCGTTCTTCACGGCCCTGTGGTGGATGCGCGCGCATTCGGTGCCCACGCTGGGCAGCCTGGACAACGCACTGCTGTGGCCTGATTTCAAGGCGGTCTGGCCGAGCATGGCTGCGGGCGTGACGGGCTCGCCGGCCAACATCGTCGAGCCCTTCCAGGCCATGACGCCGTTCTGGCTGCCGACCATCAACACCGCGCTGCTGCTGACCTCCGGCGTTACGCTCACGATCGCCCACCACGCGCTGCAGCATGGCAACCGTGCCAAGACCATCACCTGGATGTGGGCCACCGTGGTCCTGGGCATCGTCTTCCTGTTCGTGCAGGGCTATGAATACGTGCATGCCTACCGCGACCTGAACCTGAAGATGAGCTCGGGCCCCTACGGCTCCACCTTCTTCATGCTGACCGGCTTCCACGGCTTCCACGTGTTCGTCGGCATGCTGATGCTGCTGTTCATCACGCTGCGGCTCATGAAGGGCCACTTCACGAAGGAGCGCCACTTCGGCTTCGAGGGCGCGGCCTGGTACTGGCACTTCGTGGACGTGGTCTGGCTGGGCCTTTACGTGCTGGTGTACTGGCTTTGAGTCTCCCGCGCTCCCGCTCCACAAAGGCCGCGCAGCGGCCTTTTTACTTTCCGGCCGGAATGCCGGTGGGGTGCAGGTATCCCAGCTTCCAGCCGATCAGGATGCACACGAACAGCAGGATGGACAGCGCGACGCGCAGCGCCAGCGCGCGCACCATGTGGTTGGGCCTGGGCTTGCCGTCCGCGTCGGTCGTGCTGCCGCCGCGCAACATGAAATACAGGGCAGCGCCCAGGCTGCCGATGATGGCCACGAAGGCGAGCGGTGCGAAGTAGTTCATCGTCGAATTATCCTGCGCGCACCTTCGGCGTGCGCTTCTGGCTGGTGACCGTGGCCGCCCTGCTGGGCATTGCACTGACGGTGTCGCTGGGCCGCTGGCAGCTGTCGCGCGCGGCGGAAAAGGAAGCCCTGCAGGCGGCCATCGATGCGCAGGGCCGGCTGCCCGCGCTGGGTGCGCGCGACCTGCTCACGGCCACGGACACTGCGGCGCTGCTGCACCGCACCGTGCGCCTGCGCGGCCTGTGGATCAACGAACGTACGGTGTACCTGGACAACCGTCAGATGCGAGGCCAGCCCGGCTTTTTCGTCGTGACGCCGCTGGCGCTGGAACACAGCGCCGCGGTCGTGCTCGTGCAGCGCGGCTGGATCCAGCGCAACTTCGTCGAACGCAATGCACTGCAGCCCGTGGCCACGCCGCCGGGCATCGTCGAGATCGAGGGCCGGGTCGTCCCACCGCCTTCAAGGCTTTACGAGTTCGCAGGCGAGGACAAGGGCCTGATCCGGCAAAATCTGGAACTCCGCGCATTTGCCGACGAGACGGGCCTGCCGCTGCAGCCGCTGTCGGTCCAGCAGACGGGCGACGATGCCGCCGGCCTGCTGCGCGACTGGCCGGCCCCGAACACCGGGGTCGACAAGCACTACGGCTATGCGTTTCAGTGGTTCGGGCTCGCTGCCCTGCTCACGGGTCTTTATGTCTGGTTCCAATTTGTCCGACGCCCATCCGCTGCGCGGCGCGCCCTCCGTGGCCAGTAGCGACCAGCCGCTGGGCCTGACCGTGCACTCGCTGCCCACCCCGGCCGAGGCCGTGGACGCGTCCACGCGCCGCACCCGCTCCGGCCGCTTCAAGATGCTGCTCGTGGTGCTGGTCTGCGCCGCGCCGGTGGTGGCGTCCTACTTCACCTACTACGTGGTCCGGCCCGAGGGGCGCCGCGTGTTTGGCGAGCTGGTCCAGCCGCAACGGCCCTTGCCGGACCTGGCCGCCGTCGACCTGCAGGGCAAGCCGGCCAACTTGCGCACGCTCAAGGGCCAGTGGCTGCTGGTCAGCGTGGGCGACGCCACGTGCAACGCTGCATGCGAGCGCAACCTGTACCTGCAGCGCCAGCTGCGCGAGACCCTGGGCAAGGAGAAGGACCGCGTGGACTGGGTCTGGCTGGTCACCGGCCAGGCACCGGTGGCCGCGGCATTGCGCCCGGCCCTCAAGGATGCGACCGTGCTGCGCGTGGACGAGGCGCAACTGGCGCAGTGGCTGGCCCCGGCAGCAGGTCAGGCGTTGCCCGACCATTTGTATGTCGTCGATCCCATGGGCAACTGGATGATGCGTCTGCCTGCGCACCTGGATGCTGCCGGTGCGGCCAAGGCCAAGCGCGACATCGACCGCCTGCTGCGCGCTTCGGCCTCGTGGGACAACGCAGGGCGTTGACATGAAGCCCTCACGCTCATCGCTTCGCGTATCGCTGCGCCCCGAGGGGGCGCGCCAATGCCTTCGGGTGGCCGGGCCGCACTGACATGGACATCGCCTCCTACGACTGGACGCCCATCGCCCGCATGATGCTGCTGGGTGTGGTGATCGCGCTCGGCCCGCTGGCCTGGGTCTGGCTGCGCAATCGCCAGGCCTCGCCGCAGCGCCGCCGCCAGGCCTTGACCGCGCTGACGCTGTTCCTGACCTTCGATCTCGTGCTGTTCGGCGCCTTCACGCGCCTGACCGATTCCGGCCTGGGCTGCCCTGACTGGCCGGGCTGCTACGGCAATGCGAGCCCGATCGGCGCGCGCGCCGAAATCTCTGCGGCCCAGACCGCGATGCCGACCGGCCCCGTGACCCACACCAAGGCCTGGATCGAGATGGTCCACCGCTACCTGGCCACCGCCGTCGGCGTGCTGATCCTGACCATGACCGCCGTCGCCTGGGCGGCGCGGCGGCGCGGCCCGCGGGACGCGGCCAACAACCCGTGGTGGCCGACGCTGACATTGGCCTGGGTCTGCCTGCAAGGTGCCTTCGGCGCCTGGACCGTGACCCTGAAGCTCTTCCCTGTGATCGTCGTGCTGCACCTGCTCGGTGGCCTGGGGCTGCTCGCTCTGCTGTGTGCCCAGGTCGTGCGCGACGGCCGGGCGGGGGGCACGCTGATCGTCACCGAGCTGCCGTCCGGCGTGCGCAACCTGATGGCGGCGACGGCTGCGCTCACGCTGCTGCAGATCGCACTGGGCGGCTGGGTCAGCACCAATTACGCCGTGCTGGCCTGCACCGATTTCCCGATGTGCCAGCGCAGCTGGTGGCCGGACATGGACTTCTCGCAGGCGTTCCAGATCTGGCGCCCGCTGGGCCGCCTGTCCGACGGCAGCCACATCCAGTTCTCCGCCCTGACCGCCATCCATTACACCCACCGCCTCGCGGCCTACGCGGTGCTGGCCGCGCTGGCGCTGCTGGCTTGGCGGCTGTGGCGCGTGCCCGGCCTGCACCGGCCCGCGCGCTGGCTCGCGGCGTTGGCAGCCTGGCAGTTCGGCACCGGCCTGTCCAACGTCGTGCTCGACTGGCCGCTGGCCGCCGCCGTGTCCCACACCGGTGGCGCAGCGGGCCTGGTCGTGGTGCTGACCTGGCTGCTCTGCGCCACGCGCGCTTCCACCTCGCAGGCTGCGCCGCGCGCCTTGCCAGCGGCCAGGGCTTTCCGATGAGCGCCGTCGATTCCACCCCCCTTGCATCGCCCTCGATGTCGAAACTGCGCCAGTTCTATTCGTTGACCAAGCCGCGGGTCGTGCAGCTCATCGTGTTCTGTGCGGTGATCGGCATGGTGCTGGCGGTGCCGGGCCTGCCCAACGGGGCCGAGCTGCAACGCATGGCGCTGGCCAGCCTGGGCATCTGGCTCGTGGCCGGGGCCGCCGCTGCGTTCAATTGCCTGGTCGAGAAGGGCATCGACGCGCGCATGAAGCGCACGGCCTGGCGCCCCACGGCCAAGAACGAACTCGGCGACGGCCAGACACTGCTGTTCTCCGTGGTGCTGTGTGCCGTCGGCTCCGCGCTGCTGTACTTCACGGTCAACACGCTGACGATGTGGCTGACTTTCGCCACCTTTGTCGGCTATGCCGTGGTCTACACCGTGATCCTCAAGCCGCTGACGCCGCAGAACATCGTGATCGGCGGTGCCTCCGGTGCCATGCCACCGGTGCTGGGCTGGGCGGCCATGACGGGCGACGTCGGGCCCGAGGCGTTG
Source organism: Pseudorhodoferax sp. Leaf267 (assembly GCF_001422405.1). Taxonomy (GTDB): domain Bacteria; phylum Pseudomonadota; class Gammaproteobacteria; order Burkholderiales; family Burkholderiaceae_C; genus Pseudorhodoferax. The sequence goes on along the minus strand of NZ_LMMV01000005.1, from coordinate 35,712 downwards.
ATTCTGTTCCTGATCATCTTCCTGTGGACGCCGCCGCATTTCTGGGCGCTGGCGCTGTACCGCGTGGAGGACTACCGCAAGTCCGGCCTGCCGATGCTGCCCGTCACCCATGGCAACGAATTCACGCGGCTGCAGGTGTTGCTCTACACGCTGATCCTGTTCGCGGCCTGCTTGCTGCCCTTCGTCTACGGCATGAGCTCATGGCTCTACCTGGTTGCGGCCATGGTGCTGAGCCTGGGCTTTTGCGGCTACGCCTTCGCGCTGTGGCGGTCGTACTCCGACGCGCTGGCGCGCAAGACCTTCCGGTTCTCCCTGGTCCACCTGAGCGCGCTGTTCGCCGCGCTGCTCGTGGACCACTACCTCTTCTAGACCATGCTGCAACGACGCACCCTGCTGCTCCTGGGCGCTGGCGCCTGGCTGGCGGCCTGTACCGACACCAAGCCCAGCTTCGCCGCCGTCGACATCACCGGGGCCGACTACGCCAAGGACTTCCAGCTGACCGACCACAACGGCCAGGCGCGCAGTCTGAAGGACTTCAAGGGCAAAGTGGTCGTCGTCTTCTTCGGCTTTGCGCAATGCCCGGACGTCTGCCCGACCTCGATGGCCGAGCTGGCCCAGGTCAAGGAAGCGCTGGGCGCGGACGGCGACAAGCTGCAGGGCCTGTTCGTCACGGTCGACCCGGAGCGCGATACGCCCGAGGTGCTCAAGGCCTACATGGCCAATTTCGACCCCAGCTTCCTGGCGCTGCGCACCTCGCCCGAGGGCCTGGCCGCGCTGGCCAAGGACTTCAAGGTCTACTACAAGAAGGTCGAAGGCAAGACCCCGACCAGCTACACCATGGACCATTCGGCCGGTAGCTACGTCTACGACACGCAGGGCCGGCTGCGGCTGTACGCGCGCTACGGCTCCGGTGCCGAGGCGCTGACGGCGGACGTGCGCCAGCTGCTCAAGCAGGCCGGCTGAGGCCGCGCGTTCAGCGTGCGCGCGCGCCCTGCGCGCAGGGCACGCCTTCGGTGCCGATGGCGCCAGGCGGCGATGCGGCACCGCGCGGGCGCCCGCAGAAATCCCTGGTCACCGCACGCGCTGGCGCGATGGTGGGTGGCTGGCTCGTCCAGCCCAGCGCCAGCGCATCGGGCGCCGCCGTGAAGCCGGCCAGGGCGCGCGTCTCATTGCCGGCGTCCTCGACCCAGCCGCCGCCGCGCGTGCGCACGCGGCCCTCGAGCCAGTTGCCGTAGACGACGGCCGAGGCCGGGCTGTTGCGCACGTCGATCCAGCCCGTGTTGATCAGCGTGTTGTGCGCCACCACGCTCTGCTCGGAGCGGTTCACGTCGATGCCCGCGTCGTTGCAGTGGGCCACCACGTTGTTGGCGACGATGCCCTGGTAGTGCTCGGTCATGCACTGCGGCGTGCGGCAGTAGGGCCCGCCGGTCGTGCCGCCGCCCAGCGAGATGCCGACGCGCGCGCCCGTGCCCGGGCGGTCGCCCCGCGCGGAGATATCGGTCAGGCTGCAGATCACCAGGTTGCGCTCGATGCGGCCCTGGCTGCCACCGCCTTTCATGAAGACACCGTACGAGATGCCGTTGCTGCCGGCCTTGACGAAGTTGGCGACCAGATTGTCGGCAACCACCCAGCGCGACGCGGCCACCAGGTCGAACGGGGTCACGGGCTGGCCCGTGCGGCGCGGGCGGCTGTTGTCCAGCGTGTTGAACTGCAGCAGGCCGTCGTCCGGGAAGCGGCCGCCGTCGCCGTTGACCTTCAGGTGCGCATTGAAGTCGCTGATGCGGTTGTTGCGGATGACGGTGCCCTTGGCCGCGCCGACCACGTGGAAGGCGTGCTCGCAATTGCCGTCGTTGTCGCACACGCCGCGGATCGTCAGGTTCTCGAAGATCCAGTACGGCTGGTTGACGAAGAAGCCCTCCACCGTCGTGGACAGGATCTCGGCCGTGCCCGGCATTGCGGCGCGCACGGTGATCGGGTTGTCGGCGCGGCCCGCGTTGGCGGTGGACAGCCGGCCGCGCATCGCGTAGCGGCCGGGCTGCAGCTCGACGACATCGCCAGGGCGCGCCGCCTGCATGGCCTTTTGCAGTTCCTCGAACGTGGACACCTGCACGGTCGGGGCCACCGAGGGCACGTCCAGCAGCTCGCTTTCCAGCGGGTTGCCGTCCTTGTAACGCACGGGCGGCAGCGGGCGCACCTGCACGCCCTTGCCCAGCGCCGGCAGGCCCGGCGGTACCTCGCGCTCGACCCGCGCGCGCAGCATCGCGATCAGCGGCAGGCCCACGGTCTCGAGCTTGGTGTGGCCATACAGGCGCTGCTCCGCATGGCGCAGCAATTCGCCCGGCATGCGGTCCAGGCTGCGGTAGGCCAGCCAGGCGGCGCCCATGCCGGCCAGCGCCAGGATGGGCAGGCCCCAGGCCGCAGCCTTCAGCAGCTTGTGGCGGGTGCTCTTGGCAGGGCGCTTGGTACGCGGCATCGGTGCTCCTGTTGCTGGGGGCTCGGCCGAGCGGGCCGGTTGTTCAGTCGGCCTTGATGCCCTGCATCAGGATCACGCCGCCGAGCAACGCAGTATCGGACTTCATGCGGTTGGCCAGGCCTTCCGACGAGGTGCCGGCCACCTGCCAGCCTTGCTGGAACAGGCGCGCGCGCATGTCTGGCGTGCGCACGATCTCGCTGACCAGTGCCGACAGACGCGCCACGGTGGCCGCAGGCATGGATGCCGGCGCCGCGACCGCGGTCCAGATCTCCAGCTGGAAACCTGGAATGCCGCCCTCGGCCAGGCTGGGCAGCTCAGGCACCAGCGGGCTGCGTCCGGCCGAGGTCACGCCGATGGCCTTGAGCTTTCCGGCACGCACCTGGGCCATGGCCAGCGCGGGTGGCAGCAGCGACAGGTTCAGCTGGCCGCCCACCATCGCCGTGATCACCTGCGGGTTGCCCGGGTACGGCACATGCACGGGCGCAATGCCGCTGCGGGCCTTGAGCAGCTCCATGCCGATGTGGCCCACCGTGCCGACGCCCGGCGTGCCGTAGTTCCACTGGTCGCCGCCTGCGCGCGCCGCCGCGAAGAATTCGGCGATGGAATTGCCCGGCAGGTCCGCACGCGCGGCCAGCACCAGCGGCGCCGTGCCGACCAGGCTCACCGGCACGAGGTCGCGGGCCGGGTCGTAAGGCGTCTTGGGGTTGAGCAGCTTGGCAATGGTCAGGTTGCCGTTGATCATCACGCCGAGGGTGTGTCCGTCCGTGCTCTTGGCCACCTGGTCGGCGGCGATGTTGCCGCCCGCGCCGAGCTTGGTCTCCACGACCACGGGCTGGCCGAGCGCCTGGGACAGCGGCTCGGCCAGGGCCCTGGCCACCAGGTCGGGTGAGGAGCCGCCCGGGAAGCCAACGAGGATCCTGACGGGCCTGGTGGGCCAGCTGGGCGCCTGGGCCAGGGCCGCGGGCAGGGACAGCAGTGCGGCGGTGGCCAAGGTGGCCGCCAGGCAGACGCGGCGCGGCAGGAACTGGGGCATGGGGTCGCTTTCGGTCGAATGGAGGGAAGCGGCCCCACACGTGACAACGCCAGCGCTGTCGGGCGCTGGCGTGGTCAGGAGGAAGAAGAGGGCCGGAGCGTCAGGCGTAGTATGCCAGCGCCTTTTTCATCTTCTTCATGGCGGCCGACTCGATCTGGCGGATGCGTTCGGCGCTGACGCCGTAGTCCGCCGCCAGTTCGTGCAGCGTCATGCCGCCCGAGCCGTCGTCGTTCACCTTCAGCCAGCGCTCTTCCACGATGCGCCGGCTGCGCGGGTCCAGCTCGGCCAGGGCCGTGCTGATGCCATCGCTGGCCAGGCTGTCGCGCTGGCGCGCTTCGAGCAGCGCGGTCGGTTCCTGCTTGGCGTCGGCCAGGTAGGCGATCGGGCCGTAGCTGTCCTCCCCGTCGTCGGACGGGCCCGGGTCCAGCATCACGTCGCCGCCCGACAGGCGCGCTTCCATCTCGATCACGTCCTCGCGCTTCACATTGAGCTGCTCGGCCATGGAGTCGATCTCGCCCTTGCTGAGCGTGTCGCGGTGCGTCGCGCCATCGGCCGCGGCGGCATCGGACTTGAAGCCCTGCTTCATCGAGCGCAGGTTGAAAAACAGCTTGCGCTGCGCCTTGGTGGTCGCCACCTTGACCATGCGCCAGTTCTTCAAGATGTACTCATGCATCTCCGCCTTGATCCAGTGCAGGGCGTAGCTGACCAGACGCACGCCCTGGTCGGGGTCGAAACGCTTGACGGCCTTCATCAGGCCCACGTTGCCTTCCTGGATCAGGTCGCCATGCGGCAGGCCGTAACCCAGGTATTGGCGCGCGACGGAGACGACCAGCCGCAGGTGCGACAGCACCAGCTTCCCGGCGGACTCGACGTCGTTGTCATCGCGCAGCTTGCGCGCGTACTCCTGCTCCTGTTCAAGCGTGAGCATGGGCATGCGGTTGGCCGCCGAGATGTACGCGTCCAGGTTGCCCAGCGAGGGAACCAGGGACCACGGATTCGTTGCGGCGAGTGCGGTGGACATGGTTCCAGTTTGAATAGTCATACCAGATTCCTTCCTTCTGAGGCGTCATACTAGCACTCTCGATAGGAGAGTGCTAAGACCGGCGCAGTCACCACAAAGACCCCAGGGTTTACCCGGAATATGCGGCAGGAACTGCACCGATCTGACCAGGAATTCGAGTACGAAGCGGGCAAAAGGTTTCCCTGACAAGCACATCGTGGCACTGGCCCAAAATGCAAGCCCGATCCACCCGCCTGCGCCCCACCATGAACGTCTATGAGAAGCCCGCTGCCGAGCCGCGCCTCACCTCCCTGTCGCACGGCGGTGGCTGCGGCTGCAAGATCGCGCCGGGCGTGCTGACCGAAATCCTGCAGCGCCAGGGCGGCCTGCCCGTGCCGCCGCAGCTGCTGGTCGGCATCGAGACGGCCGACGACGCGGCCGTCTACCGCCTCAACGACCAGCAGGCGTTGATCGCGACGACCGACTTCTTCATGCCCATCGTCGACGACCCGTACGACTTCGGCCGCATCGCCGCCACCAACGCCATCTCCGACGTCTACGCCATGGGCGGCACGCCCATCCTGGCGCTGGCCATCGTCGGCATGCCGGTGAACGTGTTGTCCACGGCCACCATCGGCCGCATCCTGGAGGGCGGGCAGTCGGTCTGCCAGGCGGCCGGCATCCCGATCGCCGGCGGCCACACCATCGACTCGGTCGAACCCATCTACGGCCTGGTCGCGCTGGGCCTGGTGCACCCGGACCGCGTGCGGCGCAACGCCGACGCCCGGCCCGGCGACCGCCTGGTGCTGGGCAAGCCGCTGGGCGTGGGCGTGCTGTCAGCCGCGTTCAAGAAGGAACAGCTCGACGCCGCCGGCTACGCCCGGATGATCGCCACCACCACCCGGCTCAACACCCCCGGCCCGGCCCTGGCGGCCCTGCCCGGTGTGCATGCGCTCACCGACGTGACCGGCTTCGGCCTGGCCGGCCACGCCCTGGAGATGGCGCGCGGCGCCGGCTGCCAGGTGGCGCTGGACTGGTCGCGGGTGCCTGTGCTGCCCGGTGTGCGCGACTGGATCGCCCAGGGCTGCGTGACCGGTGCGTCCGGCCGCAACTGGCAGGGCTACGGCGCCGAGGTGGCCAGCGACCTGCCGCCAGCCGAGCAGGCCCTGCTCAGCGACCCGCAGACCAGCGGCGGCCTGCTGGTGGCCTGCGCGCCCGAGGCCGTGGCCGAGGTGCTGGCGCTGTTCCGCGCCCAGGGCTTCGACGCAGCCGCCGACATCGGCGAAGTCCAGCCCTGGGCAGCCGGCCCGCGCCTGACCGTCCGCGCCTGATCAGGCCGCCGGCAGCACCTGCTGCAGGAAGCGCGAGATGTCCGCGATCTCCTGCGGATGCACGCTGTGCGGCATCGGGTAGGTATGCCACTGGACGGGGTAGTTCAGCGCCAGCAGCGCCTGGCAGGAGGCCTCGGCGCGCGCCAGCACGACCACCGGGTCGGCCGTGCCGTGCGCCATGAAGATCGGCGTGGCGAAGTTCGCCGGGTGCCGTTCGGTCGCCAGCGTGCCGGCCAGCGGCAGGTAGCCCGACAGCGCCATCAGCCCGGCCAGCCGCTGCGGATGGCGCAGCCCCGTGTGCAGCGTCATCGCGCAGCCCTGCGAGAAGCCGGCCAGCACGATGTTGGCCGGCGCGATGCCCTGCGCCACCTGGGCGTCGATCAGCGCGGTGATGGCCCGGGCCGACGCGGCGATGCCGGTCGCATCCTCGCGCCGCACCAGGTCGGGCGCGAAGATGTCGTACCAGGCCGGCATCGCATAGCCGTTGTTGATGGTGACCGGCATCACCGGCGCATGCGGGAACACGAAGCGGATCGGCTGGCAGCCCGTCAGGTCCAGCTCGGGCACGATGGCGGCGAAGTCGTCGCCGCTGGCGCCCAGGCCGTGCAGCCAGATGACGGCGGCGGTGGGCGAGGGGGCGGATTCGATCTGGATGGTGTCGAGCAGGGCGGTCATGGTGGCCTGGTGCAAAAAGCACCGATGTTAGGCCTTCGCTTCAATCTAGCTTCACTCCGCCTCGTTCGGTTCGACCTCGCCTGACCAATACCTACGACGGCCAGACGCGCCTGACTAAGACGGTGCTGCCCGAGGGCAACTCGGTCGAATACGACTACGACGACGCGCCCTGCGCCGCCCAGCAGCGCTGCACGCACAACGTTAAGACCATCCGCCAGGTGGCCAAACCCGGCTGCGGTCTGGCCACGCTGACGCAAAGCTTCACCTACGAGAACGCCTTCAACAAGGTCGCCACGTCCACCGATGCGCGCGCCAAGGTCACCAGCTACACCTACACCGCCCAGGGCCTGCCCCTGGCGATCACCAGCCCGGCAGACGCCGCCGGCGTGCAACCCGTCACCACCTACGGCTACACCGCCTACACGGCCGCCGGCTTCCCGGCCTTCTACCTGCAGACCTCGGTCAGCCAGAAGACCAGCGCCAGCAACACGGTGCTTTCCACCACCAGCTACAACGCGGCCAACAAGTACGTGCCGCAGACGGTGGTGGCCGACGCCGGCACGGGCAAGCTGAACATCACCAACACGCTGACCTTCGACGCCGTGGGCAACCCTACGCTGCCCGCCTGTGCCAGCTTGGTGCTGAGCTGCTTTCGCAGTTCCAGCAGACCCTGTGCAGGAGCGGGCATTGACATCACGGGGTCTTTGAGCACCTTGCCCATCACCGCACTGGGGATCGCGTGTTCCATCCATGCCCTGGGGAAAAAGCCGGTGCCCACTGGCACAGCGTGGGTTGCCGGGTCCATAGAGTTGCGCACGAAACTGACCGAGTTGACCGGTCGCACCTTGGGGTACGGGGTTCCCGCGACATTGGATTCGCGCTGCACCGATGTCGTTGGAGCGACGAAGTAACCTAGCCCCGGCCGAGACGTGATCACCCCTCGTGCAACCAGCCGATGGTAGGCCTCGTTGACCGTCCAGACACTCACGCCAGACTGCAAGGCCAGCTGACGCACGGACGGCAATTGGTCGCGCGCCTGAAGCCGCGAACCGATGAGCTTGAGCAGCCCATCGCATATCTGATCGGACAACGCATCGCGGCTGTCCTTGTCGATGCTGATCACACTTTCCCTCTGCCAACTGTTCTGCTCGGGCGCCACAACAGTTCGGAAACGGATCTCGTCACTGTTCAGTTCGTGCGCCTGCTGCGCTCCTATTATCCGGCCCGCACTGAGATTCGTCGGCCCAGGTATGGCGGTTGATGCAGTCGCAGTCGCACGGAATCTGCTATCTGAGGAAGAAAAAAACATGTCGGTAAGCGCATCGCGCATTGTCTGGGTGACCGGCGCTACGTCCGGAATCGGACGGGCCTGTGTGGCCAAACTGGTGGCTCGGGGTCACCGGGTGGTGGCGCTGGGCCGCCGCCTGGAAAGACTGAAAAGGCTGCTGGAAGGATTGCCGGAGGGCGCCCTACACGTGGCAGCCTGTGACGTGCAGGACATTGATCAGGTTCAGCAGGTCTACCAAGACCTGCCACCGGCTTTCACACCGGTGGACACCCTGATCAACAACGCAGGGCTGATGCTGGGCACCGATAACTTCGACACGCTTGCGGAAAGCGCCATGCGCACCATGGTCATGACCAACTGCATGGGTGTGCTCCACAACACTTCGGTCCTGCTGCCATCGCTCAAGGCCAGCGCCCGTGGACACATCGTAAACGTGACGTCCATCGGTGCGCACCACCCGTATGTCAGCGGCCATGTCTATGCCGCCACCAAAGCCTTCGTGGCGCATTTCGGTGCCAGTCTGAGGCCTGAGTTGGCGTCCCAAGGCGTCCGGGTGACCAACGTGGCGCCAGGACGCGTGGAGACGGAATTCCAATCGGTGCGCACTGGCGTTTCTGGCCCTGCAACGGCTCCGGCTGGGAACGCGGTGCCCACCCTTGGGGCTGACGACGTTGCCGAGGCGATCTGCTGGGCGCTGGAACAACCCACGCATGCCAACGTCAATGCCATTGAGCTAGTGCCTGCCGGTCAGGCCATGTCGTTTCGCTGAGTTCGCCATGACGCTGAGCACTTTTGCGCGCCATGGCAAGCTGACGGACAGACTGATCAGCAAGTCGGTCCTGGCGCCCATTGCATTCGGCTTCGAGCCGCCCAGCGTGCTGGTTGAGCACCTCGGCTTGCAGGCCGCCATGCCTCGCATCGTCGATCTGTTTCGCCGCCATGGCGGCACGGCACCAGCGGGGCAGCCCAAATACCTGTCGTTCTATCGTTCGATCAAAACCCATTTCGAAGGCGACTTCGACTGGCAATTCGCCGAAGCCCAGGGCAAGCCGCAGGTGCTGTTCGACAAGCCTTACATCAATTTCGCCCGACCTTCCCTGCTAACCCTGCTGACCTGCAGTGTCCGTGGCGACACCTCGATCACTCCTAAGCTGCTAGTGCGCTACCCGTCGCTTCGCGGCATGCCGCTCAGCTTGGTGCGCGATTTCGAGCGTCTGCTCAATGACCTGTCCTTCTACCTTCCGGACGACGATTACATCGCAGTCGTGGCGGAATTGCTGCTCAAGGGCCTTGCCGGCGAGCAGATCACGCTGATATCCCCGGTGTGTCCAGACTATGGCTACGAAACGGTGACGGGTGGATTCCGCTACACCTTCGACGAGCTGCGCGATGGCGTGGGCCTGGTGGCTGGGCGTGTGGTGGGCGTGCTGCCGCATCTGCAGGATCTACTGTCCCGTCACGGCATTCGGTCCCGGATCGTGATCGCGGCGGGTGATTTCGAAGGTCTTGACGATGCCACCGTCGGACGTGTGAAGGAGACCCGCGAATCCTTCCGACAGAAGCTCGCGCGCAGCCAGGAACGCATTCTGCGTGCCCTCGGGCGCCCGGCCGCCTCGGTGTTCATTGCCGAGCTGGCGGGTGGTGAGGCCGCCTGGAATGCATTGGTCGGGTCGGCCTACCAGTCGCTGCGCGGGGACGACTTCGCGGCCTTGATGCCGACCCGTGTCGACCTCTCCAGCATTCTGGACACGCGCATGCCGCTCTACCACGCCTGGCATGTGGGGAGAACCCGCGACCAGTTGGCCGATGTGTTGCTACGCCAGTGCGCCGAATACGCGGCCATGGGCCAGCTTTTTCACGCTACCTACCGCAATGCACTGGTCGTCGGGGGCGATCACAACCGCATGATGCCCTTCTACTGGCTGTATCAGCGCATCCCCGTGCTCTATCTCAAGCGGGTGTATTGAACATGACCGCGGCAGTGCTCTACACGGCCCACGGGCTGCGATACAACGTCCGTCAGGAGTATGACCAGCTGCCCTGGCAGGTGTTCTGGACCTGGGTCACCGGCAAGGGCCGGTTGCTGGCGGCGCATGAGCTGGACCAGGCGATGCGCCCGCTCTCCGCCTCCCGAACGCTGTGGCACCTGGTTGGCAGCTGGCAACTCATCGTGGCGGCACTCTGGATAGGTGATCGGGCATTGGCGAGCGGATCATTGGCGCTGGCGGTGGCCGGCGTGGTGTTTTGCTGGTTGGTCGTGGTCAATCGCGGACGCACTCTTCAAGCGTCGTTCCACTACATGACCCATGGCGCCGCCATGCCCGACCGGCGCTGGGCGCGCCGTGCCGCTACTGCGGCTTTCAGCACACCTTTCCTGTATCAAGGATGGGACGCCTATAGCAACAGCCACGTCAGCACCCACCACCACATGCGAGTCCTGTGTTCCCCGGACGATCCCGACCAGCTGTTCATTGAAGAGAACGGATTGCGGCCAGGAATGGCTGAGCGTTCCTTCTGGTGGCGGGTTTGGTTCCGCCCGTTTGCGCCCGCCTTCGTGTGGCACCAGTTGAGGGACGCCTGGCTCGCCAGTGTGGTGCAGCCTGCATGGCCTGAGAAGGCGTACCGCGTGGCGTTTCTGGTGGGGACCACCGCGCTGGCGGCGCAGTTCGACTGGTTGGATCGCCTGCTGATCCTGTTCTGGCTGCCCGTTTTGGTGCTGTTGAGGCATTCCCTGTGGTTGCAGCTCATCACCGAACACCTGTGGTTCTCTCCAAGGCTGAACGATGCTGGCACCCCGGTCGCTTATGGAAGGCTCACCTGGGGAGGTTCCAGGGCCGACCGCTGCCTCGGGGCGGCTTTGCGGGCTGGTTGCACTGGTGGCTCTCGCTGGTGGTGTTCGATCTCCCGGTCAGGCTCTACGTCTATCCGCAGGATCTGCCCAACCACGACTACCACCATCGGCTTCCTCTGGCTCCGTATCACACCATCGCCGATCTACGGCGCACCTGCGAGGGGGAGCCGGGCCGTTTCGGACCGAGCTGCGAGGTGTGGGGCTTTCTCGCGAGCTTGCGCGTGCTAAGGGACCACCTCTGCCGCGGTGATTCCACGCCATTCCGTTTCTCCTCCACTGTTTCAACTTGACTGTCACACACCATGAAAGACATTTTCCTTAGCGCCAAGAACGACATCGAGAACAAGGCGTTTGCCCTTGTCGACGGACGCCAGCTCTTCAGTTCGGAAGACCTGCAGTTTCTGCATCGAGCCTGCGAAAAGGTGCCCAAGGAACTGATCCGGGTGGGCGATGTCGGCGAACAGAATAACCTCGATGTGGGGCGCTTCATGGAGGACAAGAAAGAACAGACACCGGTCTACCGCAACGCCCCTCTGGGTAAGGATGTGGTCGACCGCCTCAACTCGGGACGTTGCCGCGCGCTGCTATCGGCCATGATGGGGGGCGACTTCTACATCCGACGCTGCCAAGTCAATGTCCTGCGCAACGGCAGTTTCATCGGCAAGCATATCGACACCTACAGCAACCTCGACTACCGGTACTCCTGTGTACTCCAGTTCGGCGAGGACTTCGAAGGCGGCGAGTTCTTCGTCGAGTTCAACGGAAAAGAAGAAGAGGTCCGCACCGGTTACGCGGACTTCCTGGTCAATCGTTGCGAGATCCCGCACGGTGTGCGCACCGTTCGAGGCGGCAACCGCACCTCCCTGGTGTTCTTCCTCAGCAAGTCGCCGCTGTCCCGGGCAAACACCGACCACAAGCAGATCTGAGCCCTTCCCCGCGCTGGAGTGCAGATGCCTGTCGATACCACCTCTTGAAGAAGCAAGCCATGACCCAAACGAGCTACGTGACACATTCGTCTCAGCGAACAGCCTCCTCGGTCGAACTGGAGGCATACGTCCTCGGCGTCATTTCCGTCGCGGCCTTCGCACTTACCCTGCCGTGCGCCAAGTTGCTGGCGAGCCATCTCAGCGCCATTCAGATTGGCCTGTTCCGGTCGATGCTGGCCGGGCTGGCAGCCGTCCCTGTGCTGATCTGGATGCGTTCGGCCCTGCCCAATGCCTCCCAGGTCAAGCGCCTGTTGCTCATGTCGCTCGGTGTGGTCTACGGTTTTCCCATCCTCACCGCAGTCGGCATGAAACATGTACCGGTGGGTCATGGGGGGGTGGTTCTCGCTGCGTTGCCCCTGTCCACCGCCATCTTCGGCACCATCCTCACCAAAGACAGGCCGCCCGCCCTCTTCTGGGTGGCGTCGATCGCCGGTTTCGTGGCGGTGGCCCTACCCGAGCTGCGGCCGAGCGCATCGTGCAATGGGCGACGCGGCACGATCTGGACATGGACCTGGTGGGCCGCGCCGGGCGCCATGTCGACTTGCGCGGGCCGGCACTGCGGGGCAGGCCGCGCGCGCGTTGGATCGGCGCTGCGATTCTGGCGGGCATGCTGCTCGGGCTGGGTGCCGTGCATGTTGTCAACATGCTGGTGCTGCAGCCACCGCTGCTGCGGGTGATCGCGACGGACACCTGGTATGCGTTGGACGGGCAAACGGCGCGGCAATCCGACTGGTGGCACACCCATGGGCGAACCCACCAGCTGTCGTCGGCGACTTGCGAGGACCGCGCGGCAGTGGTGCAGCGCACCGGCTATCCGGCGTACGACATCAAGGTTCTTTGCGATCTGTTGCAAGCGGATCGTAGCCAGGCACAACTGAAGGCCGTGCTGGTCGGTCAGCAAGTGGTGGCCGGTCTGCTTTGCATTCCGCTGGTGGTGTGGGGCGCGGGACTCTTGTTGTGGGCACGCGGTGCGGCCGCAGCCAGGGAACTGCACAAGGCGATGGCGCAGGACGCCGCCAGTCAGCGCCAGTAGTCCGCTAGTTGTGAAGCGAGGCACGTGCTGCGCAGGCCGCAAGTGCAGTCACGGGCGAGGCCGTCGCTCCCTGATCGTGTCCGTCGCGAAGCCATGACGTCGCCTGGCGCCGCGCGTGGCTTAGGGTCACGGCTTGCCGTCCGCTTCCGCGGGCAAGTTTGGCAGCCCATGCAGCAACCCCAGCACCAAAGCCCGAAACACGGCAGCGGCGATGTTGTCGGTCTTGAGCTTGCGCACGGCGTTGCTGATGTGGAACCGCACGGTGGACAGCCCGATCTCCAGGATCGCCGCCGTGTCCAGGGCCGTCTTGCCGTCCGCGGCCCAGCGCAGCACTTCCACTTCGCGACTGGTCAGTGCCTCACCGGCCGTGGTGTTCCAACGCGCGCGCCAGTCGCTCAGCAGCATGCGGTGGCCGCGGAGGGCCAGCACCTGCATGGCCAGCTGCTTGTTGGCCAGTTCATCCGCGCCAACCGGCCTGCTCGCTCGCACAAGGCTGAACATGCCAGGCACGCCCAGTGCGTCCCGCACGGCCACGGACCATCCATGGCTTGGCCCTTGCAATGGATGCCCGTGCTTGAGCATCGGGCGGTGGCTTGAAATTTCCTCAGACCACACCAACGGCGCGCCGTGGGTCTTGCACCAGATCACCGCAGGATCGGTGGCGGCGTCGCGTTCGCCGCTGTAGCGTGCGAGCCAATCGTCATGCAGATTGCTCATCACGCAGGGTATGGGCTTCGATGCGGGGCAGGGGATCCAGGCCACGGCCGCAAAGCCATCGAAACCGAGTTCTGCCGCAGCTGCGGCCAGGGTCTCGATGGCAAGTTGGGTGCGGGGCGCGTGCACATTGCTGGCGCTGATTTGCGTGAGCGCGGGGTCCATGGAATCGGGGAAGAGCGCACCCGGGCTGGATTCAGCGGCGCGAGATGGTTCGAGTGAGCGGAGATCCGACCGGCGACGCGGTTGGTGAGCAGGTATTGCACCGCGGCCATGACCGCGGCGGAACTACCAGAAACAACAGGCCGGCACGGCTGTGGCGTGCAGAGGGTCAGTCGAGCAGATGCAGGAGCAGGGCGCGCACGACCATGGATGTCTTGTTGCTCGTCTGCAACTTGGCGGCGCAATTTTTCAGGTGAAAGTTGATCGTGTTGGCCGAGACCTTGAACCTTGCGGCGATGTCGTCGGCTGTTTTGCCGTCGGCCGTCCAGCGCAGTACGTCTTTCTCTCGGTCCGTCAGCGCGATGGGCGGCCTGGTCGTGGGCTGGGGTTGCGTGGTGCCGAGCGCCATGTGCGCCACTTCGACCACGAAGCGCAGGCTCGCGCGTTTGTGCTGGAGCTCGCTCGCGGTCAGAGGGTCGGCCGACCGCGTCAGGCTCACGATGCTGCCGACACCGACGAAGTCCAGGCTGGATTGCGTCCAGCCATGGCGCAGGCCGGCTTCCTGTGCCTCGCGGCGTAGTTGCAGCACCTGCGCAAACAGCTTGTCGGACCAGACGACAGGGGCTTCACTGCGCAGGCCGTGCCGAACGGTCGGGTCGATGTGGATATAGCCTGCCTGCGCATACCGCAATTGCCACGGTAGGGGTTGGCTGCTGAATTGCCGGGGCTTCGATCGGGTCACCGGCCACGCGTCACACATGACGACGGCGCAGTGATCGAAGCCCATTTGACGCGCCGCGTCATCGATCAGTTCAAAAATTCGCGACGGCCGTTGGGCCGCCTGAATGGCCGAGATTCGCCTTGCTCGACCTGGCTCTAGTCCAGCTTCGCCCCCGACGCCTTGACCACCTTGGCCCACTTGTCCGTCTCCTTCTGCATCAGCGCCATCAGCGCCTCCGGCGTGCCGGGGTTGGGCTCCAGGCCCAAGGTGGCCAGCTTCTCCTTCACATCGGGCAGGGCCAGCACGCGCGCCACTTCCTGGTTGATGCGCTGCTGCACCTCGCGCGGCAGGCCGGCCGGGCCCAGCAGCGCGAACCACGAGGTCGCCTCGAAGCCGGGCAGGCCCGCCTCGGCCAGGGTCGGGATGTCGGGGGCGGCCGGCGAACGCTGCGCGCTCGTCACGCCCAGCGCCTTGAGCTCGCCCGACTTCACGAGCGGCAGCGCCGAGGGCATGTTGTCGAAGATCATCGCGATGCGCCCGCCCATCAGGTCGGGGATCGCCTGGGCCCGGCCCTTGTAGGGGATGTGCTGCATCTTCACGTCGGCCAGCGTGTTGAACAGCTCGCCCGACAGGTGGATCGAGGTGCCGCTGCCCGACGAGCCGAAGGCCAGCGGCGTCTTCTTGGCCAGCGCGACCAGCTCCTTCACGTTGTTGGCCGGCACGTCCTTGTTCAGCACCAGCAGGTTGGGCGTGGAGGCCAGGAAGCTGATCGGCGTGAAGTCCTTGAGGTTGTCGTAGGGCATCTTGGCGTACAGCGCCGGGTTGATGGCGTGCGTGCCCACCGTGCCCAGCACGAGCGTGGCGCCGTCGGGCGCGCTCTTGGCCACGATGTCGGCGCCAATGTTGCCGCCTGCGCCCGGCTTGTTGTCCACCGTGACCGGCTGCCCCAGCGCGCTCCACTTGTCGGCCAGCACGCGCGCCAGCGTGTCCGGTGCGCCGCCGGGCGGGAAGGTGACGACGATGCGCACGGGCTTGCTGGGCCAGGGCGCGGTCTGCGCCAGCGCCGGGGCCAGGCCGGTGGCCAGCGCCAGGCCAGTGGCCAGCAACAGTTGGCGCCGTGGGGCGCCAGCGAACATCGAACGGGTCATCGGCATGGCGGCAGGTCTCCTTCTTTGGGGAGGCCCAGCTTACGTGCCGCCCGCGCCCGGCGGCTGGGGTCTTACCCTTTGCCGAGGTCCTCGCACAACTGCACCGCCGTGCCGAAGGCCAGCGTGAAGCCCAGCGCCCCATGGCCGCTGTTGACCCACAGGTTGGACGGCCCGCCCGGCTGGCGCCCGACGATGGGCAGGCCGGTCGGCGTGGCCGGCCGCAGCCCGGCCCAGGGCCGCGGGTCCGGCACGGCGGCGCAGCCTGGGAACAAGGCCTCGGTGGAGGCCAGCAGCGTCGCGATGCGCTCGGGTGCGATGCGCAGGTCCTCGCCCACCAGCTCGGCCATGCCGGCCACGCGCAGCCGGTCGCCGAGCCGCGCGAACACCGTCTTGCGCGCGCTGTCGGTCACGCTCACGCGCGGCGCGGCGGCCTGGCCCACGGGCAGCGTCACGCTGTAGCCCTTGAGCGGGTAGATCGGCAGCCGCAGCCCCAGCTGGCGCGCCAGGCGCGGCGTCTGGGGGCCCAAGGCCAGCACGAAGGCGTCGGCCGGCAGGTCGCCGCGCGCGGTCACCAGCGCCACGACGGCGTCCGCGCGCTGCACGAAGCCGCGCACCTCGGTGCCGAGCTCGAAACGCACGCCCTGCGCGCGCAGCACCTGGTGCAGGCCGTCGCAGGTCTTGCGGCAATCGGCCGCGCATTCGCTGGGCGTGTGGATCGCGCCGGCGATCCGGCCCTGGTAGTGCGCCAGCGCCGGCTCGATCGCCACGCACTCGGCAGCCGACACGGCGTGTTGCACCGCGCTGCCAAGGGCGCGCTGCAGCGCCAGCTGGCGGCGCGCAGCGGCGAAGGCTTCTGCCGTCGGGTAGAGCACGAGCTTGCCCGTGGCCGAGAAATCGCAGTCCAGCCGCTCGCGCAGCAGCATGGCGTCGAACGCCTCGCGGCTGCGTGCGGCCAGGTCGAGCAGGGCCGCCGTGCTGGCGCGCGAGGTGCTCGCGTTGCAGGCCGCCAGGAAGGCCAGGCCCCAGCGCCACTGGGCCGGGTCCAGCCGCGGGCGCAGCTTGAGCGGCGAATCGGTCGACATGAGCAGCTGGGGCAGCTGGCGCCAGATGCTGGGGTCGGCCAGCGGCTGCACGTACGAGTAGCTCAGTTGCGCGCCATTGCCGCCGCTGGCGCCGTTGCCGGCCGGCCCGCGGTCGACCACGGTGACCGCATGGCCGGCCTGGCGCAACGCATAGGCGCTCGCCAGCCCGACGATGCCCGCACCCATCACACACACCTCCATGCTGGACCCCCGTTCGCTGCGCAGCCTACGTGCAAGCCGCATGCCATGGCCTCCGGCATATCCCTTGCATGGAAAGCGCGGACCCGTGCCTACACTGATCCTGCCCCATCCCTACGAAAGGCTCCCATGCACCCTCTCGCCCGCCTGACCACCCTGGCGCTCGGCTGCGCGCTGTTGTCCGCCGCCCAGGCCGACACGCTGAAGAAAGTCGCCGACAGCAACAAGATCACCGTGGCCTACCGGGAATCGTCCGTGCCGTTCAGCTACCTGGCCGGCTCGACCAAGGCGGTGGGTTTCGCGGTGGACCTGACCGACGCCATCGTCGAGGCCGTCAAGAAGAAGGTGGGCAAGCCCGGCCTGGAGGTCGGCACCATGGCCGTGACCTCGCAGAACCGCATTCCGCTGCTGCAGAACGGCACCATCGACCTGGAGTGCGGCTCCACCACCAACAACACCGCGCGCGGCAAGGACGTGGACTTCGCCATCAACCACTTCTACACCGGCACGCGGCTGCTCGTGAAGAAGTCCTCCAACATCAAGAACTACGCCGACCTGGCCGGCAAGCCCGTGGCCAGCACCACCGGCACGACCAACGCCCAGGTCATCCGCAAGTACAGCCAGGACAACAACCTGGCCATGAACCTGGTGCTCGGCAAGGACCATGACGACTCGCTGCTGCTGGTGCAGAGCGACCGCGCCGTCGCGTTCGCCATGGACGACATCCTGCTGTTCGGCCTGATGGCCAACTCCAAGGACCCGGCCAGCCTGGAGGTCGTGGCCGATGCGCTGCAGGTCGAGCCCTATGCCTGCATGCTGCGCAAGAACGACCCGGCCTTCAAGGCGCTGGTGGACGGCGTGATCACCGACGCGATGAAGTCCGGCGCGTTCGAGCGGCTCTACACCAAGTGGTTCGTCTCGCCCATCCCGCCCAAGGGCATCAACCTGAATCTGCCCATGAGCCAGCAGCTGCGCGACAATCTCACGGCGTTCAGCGACAAGCCGGCCATGTAGCGCGCCCCCTGCAACCCGGGGGCGGCGTGCGGCGCAATACCCATGCTCCCCCGTTTCCTCTGCTCCATCCCTTTTCTTTGCACCGGTTTGCCGGGCGTGGCCATCGCCCAGCCGGCCACGCCCCAGCAACCCTTCCACCTCGTGCAGCGCATCGACGAGATGCTCGTGGGCGTGGACGCGATCTCGCTGGACGTGGTGGGTCGCGACCACGTGGCCGGCACCTACTTCCTGGTCCACGCGCGCAAGCCCAGCCCCATGGTGGGCTATGCCAACTACGTGGTGGACTGCCGCACGCCGCGGCGCATCGCCATCCTGTCGTCCTTCATGCCCTCGGGCCGTCTGGAAGAGAACACCCCCTTCGTGCAGCCGCCGCGCCGCAGCGGCCGGCTCGACGTGACGCAGCTCACGTTCGGCGACGTGCACGTGATGGACGGCACGGCCTTCGTGGCCGACTTCACGTGCGCAGCCAGCGCCGCCCCGGGCCGCGCCGCGCATATCGCGCAGGAGCTGGTGCGCAACGGCGGCCCGGCCGACAGTGCCAGCCTGTACTGCGACATGCGGCCCGACTCCGGCAAGCCCGCGCGCCGCGTGCAGGTGCGCTACAGCCCTTCCGAGAACGCGGTCGCCGTCAACGGGCAGTGGCTCAGCTCGGGCTTCCTGGTGAACCACGAAGTCGTCTTCGGCGCCGGCGCCCAGTGGCGCCTGGACCGCGGCAAGCGCACCGTGCGCCTGGTGCGCGACAACGGCAAGCTGCTGTTCACGGGCAGCTGCGACACGCAGCCCGATGCCGCAGCGGCGGCCCGGCCGTGACGGCGTGACACGGATTTCCGGCTGGCCCAGGCGCCGCGGCGCGGAAAACCGTCTCCCGCACGCGCCACGCAGCCGTGCGCGGGCCGCGCCGCCACAGGCGCGGCCACCGGCCATGGCGCAGCGGGCGGCTGGCACGGTGCGTGCTGTCACCAGCGCCTTTGCACCGGCCGTTTCCTCGTTGCGGCGCCTTGCCATGCTGCGTTCCCTGATCGCCACCACCTTGCTCTGCTGGGCCGCTGCGGCCGGCGCCCAGCCCATCGACACGCTCAAGCGCATCGCCGACACCGGCACCATCAACCTGGGCCACCGCGAGTCCTCGGTGCCGTTCTCCTACTACGACAGCCGGCGCCAGGTGGTCGGCTATTCGCACGAGCTCATGCTGCGCGTGCTCGACGCGGTCAAGCGCGACCTGCAGCTGCCGGCGCTGACCATCAAGCTCGTGCCCGTCACGCCGCAGAACCGGCTGGCCCTGGTGCAGAACGGCGCCGTCGACATCGAATGCGCCTCGACCACGCACAACGCCGAGCGGGCGCGCCAGGTCGCGTTCTCGGTCTCCATCTTCAAGATCGGCACGCGGCTGATGGCCGCGCGCGACGCCGGCATCCACGACTTCCCCGACCTGCGCGGCAAGCGCGTGGCGGTGACCGGGGCCACCACGTCCGAACGCCTGTTGCGCACCTTCAACGAGGGCATCGACCGCAAGTTCACCATCGTGGTCGCCAAGGACCACGGCGAGTCGTTCGCGCTGCTCGAAAGCGGCCGCGTCGACGCTTTCATGATGGACGACGCCCTGCTGTACGGCGAGCGCGCCAAGGCGCAGGAGCCCGAGCGCTGGGTGGTGGTCGGCACGCCCATGTCCTCCGAGGTCTACGGCTGCATGATGCGCAGCGGCGACCGGCAGTTCAAACGCATCGTGGACGACGCGCTGCGCGAGATCATGCGCTCCGGCGAGGCACTGCGCATCTACAGCAAATGGTTCGAGCGGCCCATCCCGCCGCGCGGGCTGAACCTGAACTGGCCGGCCTCCGAGGCGCTGCGCGAGCTGTACCGCGCGCCGAACGACCGGCCCGTGGACTGATGCGCATGCCGCCCGCAGCGCGCGCGTGATGGCCGACCGCACACCGCGCCTTCGCCTGTACCGCCGCGTGCTGGCCACCCTGGCCGCGCTGGCGCTGGTGCTGGGCTGCGCGGTCTACGCCTACGACGAGGGCGAACGCCGCGGCCAGGCCGCCTTGCAGGCCGACGCCAACCACCGGCTGGACCTGTTCGCCTCGGCCGTGGAGGGCATGATCAAGCGCTCCGAGCACGTGCCGGCCACGATCCAGCTCAACCGCGAGATCCTGTCGCTGCTGCGCGAGCCCGACAGCCCGGCGCGCGTGGCCGCGGCGAACTTCTACCTGCGCCGGCTGAACGCGCACGTGGGCAGCCTGGCGGCCTTCACGCTGAACGACCGCGGCGTGGTCGTGGCGTCCAGCAACGAGAGCCACCCGGACGACAGCCTGCTGGGCAACGACGTGTCGTTCCGGCCCTACTTCCTGGAGGCGCTGTCCGGCCGCGTGGGCCGGCATTTCGCGATCGGCGTGGACGGCAGCATCCCGGGCTACTTCGTCTCGCACCCGATCCGCGACGGCGCCAACGTGGTCGGCGTGGCGGCCATCAAGATCAGCCTGGACCCGATCGCCCAGACCTGGGAGATGGTGGGCGCGCCGGCCCTGCTGGCCGATGCCAACCGCATCGTGATCGACTCCTCGCGCAGCGAATGGCGCTACACCTCGCTGGCGCCGCTCTCGGTGGACCGGCGCGTGGACCTGCAGCTGACCCGCCTGTACAACGACATGCAGATCCCGCAGTTCCCGCTGGTGCCCGAGCTCGCGCAGGAAGACAGCCAGCGCATCGGCAACCAGCTGATCCTCACGCGCCCGCTGGACGGCATGGACTGGCGCGTGATGCTGTTCCTGGACCTGAAGGACGTGCGCTCCGGCGCGCTGCTGGGCGCCACCATGTCTGCCGTGGCGGCGTCCTTCCTGGTGCTGCTGGCGCTGTTCCTGGCGCAGGGCCGGCGCATCCAGCGCCAGCGCGCCGAATCGCGGCGGCTGCTGGAGGCCGCCAACGCCGAGCTCGAATCCAAGGTGCGCGCGCGCACGCAGGACCTGACCGCCGCGAACCTGCGCCTCATGCGCGAGGTCGGCGAGCGCGAGCAGGCCGAGCAGACCTTGCGCGCCACGCAGAGCGAACTCGTGCAGGCCGCCAAGATGGCCGTGATCGGCCAGCTGGCCGCCGGCATTACGCACGAGCTCACGCAGCCGCTGGGCGCGCTGCGCACGCTGTCGGGCAATGCCGAGGAGTTCCTGCGCCGCGGCCAGATGGACCCGCTGGCCGGCAACCTCACGATCATCGCGCGGCTGACCGACCAGATGGGCAAGATCATCCAGCCGCTCAAGGCCTTCGCGCGCAAGTCCGAGGCCACGCACGCGGCGGTCGACGTCGGCCAGACTTTCAGCAACGCGCTGTTCCTGTATGGCCTGCGCGTGCGCCAGCAGAAGGTGCAGGTGGTCAACGGCTGCGCGCCGGCGGAGGTCTGGGCCTGGTGCGACGCGAACCGGCTCGAGCAGGTGCTCATCAACCTGATCGGCAACGCGCTGGACGCCATGGTGTCCACGCCGGCGCCCTGCCTCACGCTGCGCGCCGGCTCCTTCTTCAAGGACGAGGGCGGCCCGCGCTGGACCTGGATCTGCGTCGAGGACAACGGCAGCGGCCTGTCCACGGCAGCGCGCGCGCAACTGTTCGAACCTTTCTTCACCACCAAGGCGCCCGGCGCCGGCCTGGGCCTGGGGCTCGTCATCTCGCGCGACATCGTGCGCGGGTTCGGCGGCGACATCCAGGCCGCAGACCGCGTCGGAGGCGGCACCAGCTTCCGGCTGGCGCTGCCGGCCGAAGCCCCGGAGCGCACCCCCGCATGAACGATCTCCAGATCTCCGTCCTCATCGTCGAAGACGATCCCCATGTGCAGCTCGGTTGCGTGCAGGCCCTGCAGCTGGCCGGCGTGGCCGTCAGCGCCGTGGACTCGGCCGAGCAGGCCATGGCGCGCGTGCAGCCCGGCTTCGCCGGCGTGGTCGTCACCGACATGCGGCTGCCGGGCGCGGACGGCCTGGCGCTGATCCGCTACTGCCACCAGCTCGATGCCGACCTGCCCGTGATCATGATCACCGGCCACGGCGACGTGGTGCTCGCAGTGGAGGCCATGCGCAGCGGCGCCTACGACTTCATCCCCAAGCCGTTCTCGCCCGAGGTGCTGGTCGAGGTCGTGCGCCGTGCGCTGGAGAAACGCGCGCTCACGCTGGAGGTGGTGGCGCTGCGCAAGTCGCTAGCCAGCCGCGCGGGGCTGGAGAGCAAGCTCATCGGCAACTCACCCCAGATGCAGCGCGTGCGCAAGCTCGTGGCCGAGATCGCCGACTCACCCATCGACGTGCTCGTGCATGGCGAGACCGGCACCGGCAAGGAGGTCGTGGCCCAGGCGCTGCACACGCATTCCACGCGCCGCGCCGCGCCCTTCGTGGCGCTGAACTGCGGCGGCATGCCGGACGCGCTGCTGGACAGCGAACTCTTCGGCCACGAGTCCGGCGCGTTCACGGGCGCGCAGAAGAAGCGCATCGGCAAGATCGAGCATGCGCACCAGGGCACGCTGTTCCTGGACGAGGTCGAGTCCATGCCCTCGGGCATGCAGATCAAGCTGCTGCGCGTGCTGCAGGAGCGGCGCATCGAGCGCCTGGGCTCCAACGAAGGCACGCTGGTCGACGTGCGCGTGGTCGCCGCCACCAAGGACAACCTGCTGCAGCGCGCCAAGGAGGGCAGCTTCCGGCCCGACCTGTACTACCGGCTCAACGTGGTGGCCATCGAGCTGCCCGCGCTGCGCGAGCGGCGCGAGGACATCCCGCTCCTGACCGAGCACTTCATGCTGCTGGGCGCCAGCCGCTACAGCCGGCCGCACCCCGGCGTAAGCAAGGAGCAGATGCAGCGGCTCATGGCGCACGACTGGCCGGGCAACGTGCGCGAGCTGCGCAACGTCTGCGACTGCATGGTGCTGGGCATCGCCAACAGCGTGCTCGGCCCGGTGGAGCCGCAGGCGCAGGCGCCCGACGCGCCGCAGGCCTCGCTGACCGAGCTGGTCGACGGCTACGAGCGCGACCTGATCGCCGCCGAGCTCAGCCGCAACCAGGGCAACGTGGCCCACAGCGCGCGCGCTCTGCGCATCCCCAAAACCACGCTGGCCGACAAGATCCGCAAGCACGGGCTGTCGTGACCCGCGCGGGCCGCGACGGGAAGCCGTTGCGGCGCGAACGGATTTCCGTTTGTGGCGAAAGGCACGCTTTGGCGAATGCAACACGTGCGTTGACCCAAGGGCCTTGAATTGCATGACTTTTTCGCTTGAGTTGTAAGCGACCTGCGTGTGGCACATGCATTGCTGAGTGCCTCTGTCATCGCGCAGTCACGCGAACGACTTCAGTTGCCGGCAGGGCGCGCACATGTGGCCCGTGCCGGCATTTCCCATGCATCACGGACTTCATCCGGAAGGTCTTCATGACGAACAGATTCAACTTGAGTGCGGTCGCTTGTTCGGTGGCCCTTGTCATCGCAGGTTGCGGCGGCAGCAGCGACGACGACACGCCAGTGGCGCCACCGCCCCAGACCAACCCCAACGTGCCCACCATCTCGCCGGCCGTGCAGTCCGCTGCGCAGAAGCTGGCCACCGACGCCACCATCCAGGCCATCGTGGCGGAGTGGAAGACGCCCACGGACACGCAGGCACGGTTCAACCAGCACATGGAGCTGGTGCGCATCGCATCGCCGTCGCGTGAGGAATACAACCGCGCGCTCGAGATCAAGCGCCGCATGGTCCAGGAATGGGGCTTCCTGCCCAGCGAGATCAAGACGCGCGACGACGGCACGCTGGCCGGGTCGGACGTGCAACTGGTCGATGGCCTGCCCGTCTACAACATCTGCGCCGAGATCAAGGGCACGTACTCCAGCTCGCCGGGCGCCCAGTCCTACCGCGGCCAATATCCCAAGGTGCTGGTCGAGGGCCACATCGACACGGTGAACCCCGAGAAGCTGACCTACCTGTACGAGCCGGTCAAGCTGCAGCCCATCGCCCAGCCGATCGTGGAGACACCGGCCCAACTTGCCGCCATTGCCGACGAGCTGGCGTTCGACGGCACCGGCCGCGTGGTGCAGGACGCCAACTACATCAAGGCACGCCAGTACTACGCCAACGCCGAGGCCGCCATGGCCGGCGGCGCCGTGCGCATCTACGTGCCCGGCTATGGCGACGCCATGGGCAACGTCTCGGGCGTGCTGAACATCGCCAAGGCCATGAAGAAGTACAACGTCAAGCCGGTCTACGACATGTGGTTCTGCGGCACGGCGGGCGAAGAGGGCAAGGGCAACCTGGCCGGCATGAAGCAGCTCTACGGCTACGACCAGAACCTGGGCACGGGCACCAACCCGCTGAATTTCGTGACGAACTTCGGCATCGACGGCGGCAGCGGCACCATCAACTTCATCGGCAGCTACCGCTTCGAGATGAAGTACACGGCGCCCACGGCCCCTGGCCCCAACACGCCGAACGCGGTGGAAGCGGCTGCAGCGTCGATCGCCAAGATCGCGGACATCAAGACGCCCTGGGACACCGACAAGACGGCCCTGAAGACCACCTACACCGTGGGCGTGGCCAGCTGCGAAGACCCCGTGGCCGGCAGCAACGTCGTGCCCAGCTGCACCATCCAGGTCGACATGCGCTCGCCGCGCATCGCGCCGCTCAACGAGATCCGCGCGCGCATCGAGCCCCTGTTCCAGGCCGGCGTGACCGAGGAGAACGCGCGCTTCAGCGTGGCCGACAACTCGGCGCAGGCCGTCCAGCTGCAGCTGACCTGGTTCGGCGACCGCCCACCGCATGAGCGCACCGACCTGTCCGACGTGTCGATCCAGGCCGCCTGGCAGTCCGCCGAAACCGTCGGCGTCGACCAGCTCAAGGAGGTGTCCACCGCCGCGAGCAGCCTGAACGACAACGTGCCGGCCGCCATCGGCGTGCCCACCATCAACCTGAACATCGGCACGTCTGCCACCGGCGGCGGCGGCCACGCGTTCTGGGAATGGGGCATCCCTGGCGAATCGGCCAAGGAAGTGCTGCGCATGCAGCGTGTCATGAGCGCCGCGCTGATCGCGTCCGGCTTCACCGCCGCCGACGGCACCGTGGTGGCACCTGCCGCGCCAGCCATCGGCAAGCGCACGGCCGAAGTCAAGTAATCGAAGGAGTCCATTCCATGAAGAAAACCATTGCTTCCCTGCTGTGCCTCGCAGCGTTCAGCCTGGCATCCGCGCCGGTGGCCGCGCAGCAGACCGGTCGCGTGCTGGTCGAGTTCCAGGCTCCTGGCGGCCACAGCAACGGCGCCTATGGCCGGACCAGTGCGGTCCATGCCGCGGGCCGTGCCATCGTGCAGATGAAGACCGCGGGGCTGCCGGCAGGTGCCTACCAGCTTCGGGGCCTGAACGGCGGCAATTCGGTCAACAGCCTGGCCAGCGATGCGCGCTATGAGGTGCTGCTGACTGCGGCCGACGCCACGGCGCTGCAGTCCATGGTGGCCCAGGTCACCGCGGCAGCCAAGGCCGGTGCCGATGCCGAGAACGCATTCCGGGGCGTGAAGGAGGGCGATCTCGCCGGCGGCGCCCCGGCTGCCATCCGCTACAAGGTGACGGCGCAGTAAAGCCGCCAGGCGGCACACGCAAGAAGAAAGGCCGTCCCGAGGGACGGCCTTGTGCCTTTCAACGCTGCGCGATCACTTGACCGCGTACTCTTCCATCGGCTTGTCGTTCGGGTTCGCCCAGGCGGCCTTGGTGGCCTCGGACAGCGGCAGGCCGACCTTGGTGTTGGTCGGCGGCGTGGGCTGCATGAACCACTTGTCGTAGAGCTTGGCCAGCGAGCCATCGGCGATCTGGCGCTTGATGCTGTCGTCCACGGCCTTCTTGAAGGCGTCGTCACCCTTGCGCAGCATGCAGGCGATGGGCTCAACCGACAGCACCTCGCCGACCATCTTGTAGTCCGATGCATTGCGCGACTTCGAGGCATTGGCCGCGAGGATGGAGCCGTCCATCACGAAGGCGTCGGCGCGGCCCGATTCGAGCAGCAGGAAGCTGTCGGCGTGGTCCTTGCCCATCACCGTCTTGAAATCGATGTCGGTGCCGCGCTCGCTCTTGCGCAGCGTCTGCACGGAGGTCGTGCCGGTCGTCACGGCCACGGTCTTGCCGTTCAGGTCCTTCACACCCTGGATGCCCGAGTTGCTCTTGGTCAGGATGCGCACTTCCTCCACGTAGGTCGTGACGGCGAAGGCCACGTCGCGCGCACGTGCCGAGTTGTTCGTGGTGGAGCCGCATTCCAGGTCGACCGTGCCGTTCTGCACGAGCGGGATGCGGTTCTGCGAGGTCACGGGCGAGTAGGTGATCTTCAGTTCCTTGCCCGCGGCCTTGCCCAGGTCCGCGATGATGCGTTCGCCCATCTCGGTGTGAAAGCCCACGTACTTGCCGTTGCCCAGGGTGTACGACAGGCCGGACGAGTCGCGCACGCCCAGGCTGATGGCACCACTCGACTTGATCTTCGCCAGCGTGTCGTTGCTCTGCGCATAGGCGCTGCCGGCCGCCACTGCGGCGCAGACGATGGCGAGGATGTGCTTGTTCATTCAATAACTCCTATCGGATAGCTCGTGGGAAGACCCCGCACCCGCGGCGCGGGGGGATCCCGACCGCAGACGCACACGTAACAGCAGGTTGCATGCCACGCAGCTCTTGGAGTGCGCCACCGGGGAATCGTTCCTGCACAGCCGGCGGCGGCTGGCGGATTCCCGTTCGCATGCGCCTGGAACGGACGGAAATCCGTGGGGTGCTCAGCTCAGCAGCGCCTGCGCGAACTCGCGCGCGTCGAAGGTTTCCAGGTCCTCCAGCTTCTCGCCCACGCCGATGAAGTAGACCGGGATCGGCCGCTCCTGCGCGATGGCGGCCAGCACACCGCCCTTGGCCGTGCCGTCCAGCTTGGTGACGATGAGGCCGGTGAGCTCGATGGCGTCGTCGAAGGCCTTGACCTGGGCCAGCGCGTTCTGGCCGGTGTTGCCGTCGATCACGAGCAGCACCTCGTGCGGGGCCGTGGCATCGGCCTTGGCCACCACGCGGCGGATCTTCTTGAGCTCTTCCATCAGGTGCAGCTGCGTGGGGAGCCGGCCCGCGGTGTCCACCAGCACCACGTCCTTGCGCCGCGCGCGGCCCGCGTTCACGGCGTCGAAGGCCACGGCCGCCGGGTCGCCGCCTTCCTGGCTCACGATCTCCACGTAGTTGCGGTCGGCCCAGACGGCCAGCTGCTCGCGCGCCGCGGCGCGGAAAGTGTCGGCCGCGGCCAGCAGCACCGAGGCCTTGTGCGAGGCCAGGTGCCGCGTGAGCTTGCCGATGGAGGTCGTCTTGCCGGCGCCGTTGACGCCCGTCACCATGATCACGGTGGGCTGCCGTTCGCCGACGACCAGGGCCTTCTCCAGCGGGCGCAGCAGGTCGGCGATGGCCTCGACCAGCAGGCCCTTGACGGCCGCGGGGTCGGTCGCGCGCGCCTCCTTCACGCGGCGGCGCAGGTCGTTCAGCAGCTGGGTGGTGGCCTTCACGCCGGTGTCGGCCATGAGCAGGGCTTCTTCGAGCTGCTCGTACAGCGCCTCGTCGATCTTCGTGCCCGTGAACACGGTGGTGATCGACGAGCCGGTCTTGCGCAGGCCCAGCTTGAGCCGGTCCATCCAGCCCTTGCGCACGGCGGGCGACTCGGGCGCGATCACCAGGTCGGGAAGCAGCGGCTCGGGCTCAGGCTCGGCCTCGACCTGGGCCAGGTCTTCGGGCCGCCATTCGAACGGCTCGGTGGGGGCGAACGCCGGGTCCACTTCGGGCTTGCCGCCGAAGGGCTTGCGCAGCCAGCCGAACGCACCGCCGCGCTCGGCCGGCGCCGGTGGTTCATCCGCCAGCGGGATGTCGACCGGTGTGTCCGCGGGCACGGCTTCAGCGGGAGTTGTTGGCTTTTTCTTGAAAAAACTGAACATTTGGGGCGTTCTTAGAATCGGATCATTCTATGAAACGACTTCTTTCCTTGTGTGGCACGGCCATGCTCGTGGCCGGGCTGCACGCGCAGCCTGCGCCCCAGCCCCTGGCCACCGATGCCCCGGGCGCTGCCAAGGCTGCGAACCAGGCCCAGCAGTTCCAGCTGGCCAACGGCATGACGCTGATCGTGAAGCCCGACCGGCGCGCGCCCACGGTGGCCCACATGGTCTGGCTGCGCGTGGGCAGCATGGACGAGGTCGACGGCACGAGCGGCGTCGCGCATGTGGTCGAGCACATGATGTTCAAGGGCTCGGCCAAGGTGAAGCCCGGCGAGTTCTCGCGCCGCGTGGCCGCGCTCGGTGGGCGCGAGAACGCGTTCACGGGCCGCGACTACACGGGCTACTACCAGCAGATTCCGGCCGACAAGCTGGAGGACGTGATGCGGCTCGAGTCCGACCGCTTCGCCCACAACCAGTGGCCCGACGACGAGTTCAAGCGCGAGCTGGAGGTGGTGAAGGAAGAGCGCCGCCTGCGCACCGACGACGCGCCGCGCGCGCAGTTGTACGAGGCGATGAGCGCCATCACCTTCGTGGCCTCGCCCTACCGCCGGCCCATCGTCGGCTGGATGAGCGACCTGGACGCCATGACGCCGCAGGACGTGCGCGCGTTCTACCAGCGCTGGTATGTGCCGGCCAACGCCGCCGTCGTCATCGCGGGCGACGTGGACGTGGCCCAGGTGCGGCGGCTGGCCGAGCGCACCTACGGTGCCATCGCTGCGCGCCCCGTGCCCGTGCGCAAGCCGCGCACCGAGCCGGCCCAGGCCGGCATCCGGCGCATGGACTTCAAGGCCCCGGCCGAGCAGTCCTACCTGGCGATGGCCTTCAAGGTGCCCAAGCTGGAGCAACTCGACAACAGCGACGACGCGCTGGCGCTCACCGTGCTGTCGGCCGTGCTGGACGGCTACCCCGGCGCGCGGCTGGAGCGCGCGCTGACGCAGGGCGTCGACCGCGTGGCCGACAGCGCAGGCGCCAGCAACGGCCTCATGGGTCGCGGCCCGCAGCTGTTCATGCTCGATGGCGTGCCGGCCCCCGGCAAGACCACCGACCAGCTGGAGGCCGCGCTGCGCGAGCAGGTGGCCAAGGTCGCGCGTGAAGGCGTCAGCGAGGCCGAGCTCAACCGCGTGAAGACGCAGTGGGTGGCCAGCGAGGTCTACAAGCTCGACTCGGTGTTCAACCAGGCGCGCGAGCTGGGCAGCCAGTGGGTCGACGGCTTCCCGCTGGACCTGTCGGACCAGCTCATCGCGCGCCTGCGCAACGTGAGCGCGGCCCAGGTGCAGGCGGTGGCCGCGCGCTACTTCGGCGACGACCAGTTGACGGTCGGCGTGCTGCGCCCGCAGCCCGTGGACCCGCAGCGCAAGAAGGCCGCACCGGCCGGCCTGCGCCACTGAACCCGTACGACCCCGCACGAGACCCCATCGCCATGAATCCCTTGATGCCTTCGGCGCGCGTGTTGCTCGCCGCCACCGTGCTGTGCGCCAGCGGCCTGGCCGCCGCCGCCATCCCCCTGCAGCGCTGGACGCAGCCCAGCGGCGCCCAGGTCTACCTGGTCGAGAGCCCGGCCATCCCCATGGTCGACGTGCAGATCGACTTCGACGCCGGCAGCCGGCGCGACCCGGCAGCCCAGGCCGGGCTGGCCGCCGTGACGGCGGGGCAGAGCGGCAAGGGTGTCTTGGCCAGGGGATCGGATCCAGCCCTGGACGAGAACGCCGTCTCCGAAGCCTGGGCCGACCTCGGCGCATCCTTCGGCGCCAGCGCCGGCAGCGACCGCATGAGCTTCTCGCTGCGCTCGCTGACCTACCCCGACCTCTTGCCCAAGGCCGCGCAGTTCGCAGCCCGCCAGCTCGGCGAGCCGGCCTTTGCCGAGCCTGTCTGGCAGCGCGACCGCGAGCGCATCGCCGCATCGCTCAAGGAGGCCAACACGCGGCCCGCCACCATTGCCGGCCGCACTTTCGCGCAGGCCGTCTACAGCGGCCACCCCTATGGCCAGGAGATGACCGAGCAGACCCTGTCGGCCATCTCGGTCGCCGACATGCGCGCGCTGTACACGGGCGCCATCCTGCCCTGCCGCGCCAAGGTCAGCGTGGTCGGCGCCGTCACGCGCGCGCAGGCCGACGCGCTGGTGCAGACCCTGCTGGCGCGCCTGCCGCAGACCGCCTGCGCGCCGCTGCCCACCGTGCCCGAAGTGCCCGCGCTCACGCAGGCCACCGAGCGCATCGTGCCGTTCGAGGCCGCCCAGGCCCAGGTGCTGATCGGCCAGCCCGGCTACAAGCGCGACGACCCCGACTTCTTCGCGCTGACGGTGGGCAACTACATCCTGGGCGGCGGCGGCTTCGTCTCGCGCCTGACCAACGAAGTGCGCGAAAAGCGCGGCCTGACCTACAGCGTCTACAGCTACTTCGCGCCGGGCCTGCACGCCGGCGCGTTCACGGTCGGCCTGCAGACCAAGGCCAGCCAGGCGCAGCAGGCCATCTCGGTTGCGCGCGAGACCCTGGCGCGCTTCGTCGCCGAAGGCCCCACCGCCGACGAGCTCAAGGCCGCCAAGGACAACCTGGTCGGCGGCTTTGCGCTGCGCATCGACAGCAACCGCAAGCTGCTCGACAACGTGGCCAACATCGCCTGGAACAACCTGCCGCTGGACTACCTGGACACCTGGACCCAGCGCGTGCAAGCCGTCACCGTCGACCAGGTGCGCGCCGCGTTCGCCCGCAAGCTGCAGCCCGAGCGCATGGTGACGGTGGTGGTGGGCGCCAGCGGCGGTTGACGGGCTCCCTCGCTGCTCCGGAGAGCGGCTGACTTACTCCCTCGCCCCTCTGGGGAGAGGGTTGGGGTGAGGGGCTGCGGCCTGAACCAGCTGAGCGGACGTCATGCAAGCGCCCCCCGCGCAGCCGCCACCACCGCCCGCCCCAGCCCATCCAGCAACGACGAAGCCGCCCGCGCATGCTGCCAATACAGCGGCACATCCAGCCCCGCGCCCGGCACCAGCTCCACCAACCGCCCACTCGCCAGCAGCGGCTGCACCAGCAGCAGCGGCTGCATGCCCCAGCCCATGCCGGCCAGGCCCGCCTCCACGAAGCCCTGCGACGACGGCAGCACATGGCAGGGCAGCGCCACGGCGCGCCGACACTGGCGGCGCACCCAGCGCGCCTGCAGCTGGTCCTTGCGGTCGAACAGCAGGCTGGGCGCATGCGCCAGCGTGCGCGCACTCACGCCATCGGCGAAGTACCGTGCCATGAACGCCGGGCTGGCCGCGGCCACATAGCGCAGCGCCCCCAGCGCCTGGCTGTTGCAGCCCGGCGCCGGCTTGGCCAGCGCCGTCACGGCGGCCAGCACGGCGCCGCTGCGCAGCCGCTCGGCCGTGTGGTCCTGGTCGTCCACGGTCACGTCCAGCAGCACGGGCGCCTGTGCGGCATGCTGCGCCACCGCGGGCGCGAACCAGCTCGCCAGGCTGTCCGCATTCACGGCCACGGGCAGCCGCGCGCGCTCGGCCGACGGCCCTGCCGCCACGGGCAGCACGCCCTGCAGGTCATGCTCCATGAGCCGCACCTGGGCCAGGTGGCGGCACAGCCCCTGGCCCACCTCAGTGGCCGTGCATGGCTGCCCACGCACGACCAGCGCGCAGCCCACGCGCTCCTCCAGCAGCCGCACGCGCTGCGACACCGCCGACGGCGTCACATGCAGCGCCTGCGCCGCGCGCTCGAAGCTGCCCTCGCGCACCACGGCGGCCAGCGCAGACAGGGCGGCGTAGTCGAGCATGGTCAATCTCCCGATGAAGCAGAACTGCATCGAGTTTAGAAGTTTGCGCTGGCCGCGCAGCCAGGCGATCGGCATGCTGGCGCCATGTCTGCATTTCTCCAGGGCTTCGCGCTCAGCCTCACCTTGATCGTCGCCATCGGCGCCCAAAACGCCTTCGTGCTGCGCCAGGGCCTGCAGCGCGCGCATGTGCTGCCGGTCGTGCTGTGGTGCGCGCTGGCCGACGCGGTGCTGGTGGCCGCCGGCGTCTATGGCCTGGCCGGCGTGCTCGGCGCGCAGCCGATGCTGGCCCGCGCCCTGGCCGCGGTGGGTGCCGTGTTCCTGGCCGGCTACGGCCTGCGCGCGCTGTGGCGCAGCCGGCGCCCGTCCACATTGCAGGCTGCGATGTCCGCACCCCCGGGCCGGGCGGCCGTGATGGCGCAGGCGGTCGCGTTCACGCTGCTGAACCCGCATGTGTACCTGGACACCGTCCTGCTGGTCGGCACGGTGGGCGCGCAGCATGCCCCGCTGGCCCGCGCCGCGTTCGTGGCGGGCGCGGCGGTCGCCAGTGCAGGGTGGTTCACGGCGCTGGGGTTCGGTGCGCGGTGGCTGGCGCCGGTATTTGCCAGGCCCAGGGCCTGGCAGTGGCTGGATGCGGCCTTGGGGGTGACGATGCTGGTGTTGGCCGCCGGGCTGGTGGCGGCGGCTCTGGGGTGATGGCGGCGCAACGCAACCGGCCTGCTGGGAACCGTCAGAACTTCAGCTGCTGGAGCGAATGCGCCAGGTTGTCTCGGGCCTGGTCTTCCCGCGCCGCGCGCAGCGCAGGCGTGTTGTAGATGGGGCTGCGCGCCAGGAACTCGGCGAGGACCTGCTGCCGTTTGCGGCGAAACAGCGCCTCGGGCACCCAGGCGTATTCCTCGCGGACCTGCCGCTCGTACGCGTCGAAGCGCGGCCGTGGCGCGCCCAGGATGGACAGGTCGATGTCGACCAGCAGCATCTGGTCGGGGCCTTGCGGCAAGGCCGAGTGCCGGGTCGCCAGGATGTGCTGCGTGATGTGCGCGATGCGCTGCTCGACGACCCCGGCCGCACGCAATTGCGCCGCGGCCCACTCGGCACTCCTCAACTCGTTGTCGCGGGCCTGCACGTGGTAGATGGCATCGTGAAACCACAGCGCCATCTCCACCTCGCCGGGCTCGATCGCCAGGTGAAGGTGCTGGCCCATCAGCGTCAGGCATTCGGACAGATGCTGGACCGTGTGGTACTTGCGCTGGGGCTCCGCATAGGCGTCGAGCAGCTTTTGCATGAGCGCAAGGCCGTCGCCTTGCGCACCGAGAGCCGACCAACACCGATGCCAGGAGGGCTGCACCATGTTGGCGGTCGGGTTCGCGTTCGACATGGGTTGCTCTTGCGATGTTCGCTCAATGAAGGGGCCAGGCGTGAACACGATTGGCGCGCCATTTGTAGAAGGTCGCGTCGCTGAAGCCGCCTTTGCGGCATAGATCCTTGATCGGCACACCGGCTTCGGCCTGCTTGATGAAACCGATGATCTGCTCCTCCGTAAATCTGCTCTTTCTCATGTCCGTCATTCTCCAAGTTGACGGACTTCGCTGCCATTACGCTGGTACGGCTGGAAGGGGGCAGGTCATTTGGGACATATTCCCCTCGTGAGTCGAAATAGCTTCCCATGACGACAGTCGGCTCTTCAGCAGCAAAGGGGAAAAGTGATCGACACGAGTCTGCGCGTTTGCCTGGAGTGGCACCTCCGTGAATCCGACCAAACCCTCGTCGTCAAGAGGCGCGCCTGCGGGATAGCCGAACACTTTCATGAGTTCAACGTCCGCTGCAGCAAATGGTTGAGCATCGTGCCAGTTCAGCATCGCGGTGTCCGCAACACCAAGGTGGAGCGACCGCCGAATGAGCAATGACAAGACGGCTTCACTCATGCGCGCGCCCATGCTTCCGTTTGGCGATCAGTGTTCCGAGCAGTCGAAGTGCGACGAGGTAGGCAAGAACGCAGCCGACAAATAACCACTGGCCGCCAAGCGCTGATTTAACAGGCTCGTAGAAAAAGCCAAGCAACGCGACTCCGACCAAATAGACGATGAACTGTGGACTCGTCTTCATGCTGCTCAACGTTGAAGTTGTGGGGCGGCGAAGCCGTCCCACACGAACGACCAGTTAGCCATCAGCTTCACAGCCCATCCTCCCTGCCCGATAGCCAACCCTGAAAGTGCGCTCGGGCCAACTTCGCCGCTTCGGGGTTGGGGAAAAACAGGTCAGCGCCTCCGTCGTAGGGAGCATAGATGCGGCTTCGTTGAACATCTGCGAACAGTACAGGTCCAGTTCTATCGTCTGCGACGGCAAGGAGAAGATCGTTGAAGGCGGCCTTGTGCCACTTAACTGGCAGACCGAAGAACTGAAGCTCGTCACCCTCATCTCCTGCAGACAAGACATGCACCGGCGTTCTGCCACTCAGCGGCAATGCTTCAAATGACCACGCTTGGTTCTCGCCGAAGCGAGTGACGAGCAATTGACAATCGGCGTCATCGCCTAGGACGTAGCTCGCGGCGACATTCTGGCGATGGAGAAGTTCAACACGCTCGGCATCCGTCTCCGCATATCGCTTCGATTCTGGAAGGATATGAACACGAAGCCACCGATCTGCCAATGCCGCTCGACAGAGGAAGCCTGCGGGCAATGCATCGCCGAAGCTAGCGCGCCACTCGGTCGCGAAAGGAAGCGTTTGCATCTGATGGCTAAGGTGCGAGCTCAGCGGGCGGCGAAGCCGTCCGCTGCAGCGAAAGGTTATGCGTTGCGACGCATCCAGTACAAAGGATCACAACACTCCTCCACGAATTGCGCGATCTCTCAGGGACGCCACCCAGTCGTTGTCCGAGCTCGCCAAGCAATCCACCAATGGCCAGCCTGATGCGGACTCAATCAAATGGAGAAAAGACCACGCTAAGCCGAAGCAGTTGTCCGGCCCAAAGAGTTTGACCAGCGCGCGGGCCTCTTCATCTGACACCGGCTTGGCGACGGAGTGGAGCGCTTCCTCAAGCTGACGCAAGTGCTCGATCGAGGCCTCGGATTCAGCAGGCAGCGGACCGAGCTGCAACAGACGTTCGATCTCAGGACGCATAACGCCGCCGCTCAGCCGGCGCCGCAGGCGGTCGGATGCAGCGGCCTGTTATGCAATATTGACATCGCAAACCGTCTCCGAATTGATGCCGTTCACCCGAGCGACCACCTTGAAGTGGCTGGCGTCTGCCTTAAAGGCCAATATGAAATCTTCATCTTCATCTTCATCGACAGAGCACTCGGCCCAATCCTTTGCTTGGCTTTCAATGTCGTCTCCCTCCGGAATGCCGTCAAGAACCCGAACGTCCTTGCGTTGAGGCCGCAACAGCGTGGGCAAATAGTCCTCGAAGCCCTCCTCTTCAATAACTCGATGAGTCATGGCAATGAACTGCTCAATCATCGCGATCCTCTTGCATAACGCTGAAAACAAGCGGCGCCGAAGGCGTCCGCCTTGGTTGACCAGTTAGCCATCGGCGCCCACATGAGTTGTTTCGCCAGACCAGAATTTGTTGAGGCTTTGCCACCAGTGCCTCGAGGATGGACCGAGGTAAGGAAGAAACGCATCGGGGTTTGTCGCGGAGTGGCCCCAAACGTTTTGGATAGCTTCGAGCACACCAACGGTTGCGAACTCCTGAGCGGCTGATGTGCCTTCATTGTGTAGGCGGTCAATGGCAGCGCCTGCCGCTACGAGGGCCGCTGAGTCTCCCGATTGGTAGAGGTTGAGCAAATGGCGCGCGAACTCGCCCGCTGCCACGTACGGGAGATCAGTCCCGTAGTCGTCAGTGTGAGCACGCCACAACCCCTGAAATGACGGGCATGCGTCAACCAGGACTTGCATCGCTTCGGTCTGCTCAATCATTGGATCTGATGGCTAACGTGTTATGGAGCGCAACGAACTGCTCCCCATCACGGCGCGTGCGCCATAACAAAGTGGCGCGCAGGCGCGTAAGTATTTGAAAGACATCACCTTTCTTCTCTTCTTGTGGCTTTGCATGGTCATTAAAAATTCCGGCGAAAGCGGCGCCCGTTACATCTGTCGACCTGCATGGCAGATGACGGTGCGAGCATGCCACGGCCTGCGGCTCGCAGCTAGGTGGCCTCAAGTTTGAAGTGCGACACGGCGCAACCTGTAAGGTGCCGCCCAAATGGGAACTCACTACTCGCACGTCACAGCAGCTGATCGGATGTCGATCCAGGCCTTGCTGCAAGCCAA
>NZ_LMMV01000004.1 GCF_001422405.1 Pseudorhodoferax sp. Leaf267 | reverse complement strand
CACGCAAAGCGTGCAGGACGCGGTGGACCAGTACCGATTCGACCGCCACCCTGCGCCCAAGACGGCCAAGGGCGGCGTGCCGGAGCCCTTGCTCGGCTTCCCCGGCGGCGCGCTGGTGCACTTCGCCGTGAGCCAGAGCGAGGTGATGATGACCACCCGGCTGGCCGGCGCGGCGACGCAGTTCCTCCCCTTCAACCGCGGCAACGCGGGCGGTGCCGGCAACGCGCCCCACCCGGCCGGCTTTGCCACGGCCTACCTGTGGGAAGAGGTGTGGGCGCGCGAGAGCTGGCTCGACATCCTGCACCGCTACCTGATCTGCAAGCGCAACGACAAGAAGCAGCCGAAAGCCGTGATCTTCCCGCTCTACCACCAGCTCGATGCCGCGCGCGCTGGTGGCCGACGTGCTGGAGAAGGGCCCGGGCGAGCGCTACCTCGTGCAGCACTCGGCCGGCTCGGGCAAGACCAACTCCATCGCCTGGACGGCGCACTTCCTGGCCGACCTGCACGATGCACAGCACAAGAAGCTGTTCGACAGCGTGCTGGTGGTCAGCGACCGCACGGTGCTGGGCGCGCAGCTGCAGGAAGCCATCTTCGACTTCGAGCGCACCACCGGCGTGGTGGCCAGCATCACGCACGAGCACGGCAGCAAGAGCGCGCAGCTCGGCCAGGCGCTCAAAGCCGGCAAGAAGATCATCGTCTGCACGATCCAGACCTTTCCCTTCGCGCTGGCCGAGGTGCAAAAGCTGGCTGCCACCGAGGGCAAGCGCTTCGCGGTGATTGCCGACGAAGCCCACAGCTCGCAGACCGGCGAGGCCGCGGCCAAGCTCAAGCAGCTGCTGAGCGCGCAGGAATGGGCCGAGCTGCAGGACGGCGGCGAGGTGGACACCGAGGCGCTGCTGGCCGCGCAGATGGAGGCGCGCGCCAGTGTGAACGGGCAGGACGGCGGCGAGGTGGACACCGAGGCGCTGCTGGCCGCGCAGATGGAGGCGCGCGCCAGTGTGAACGGCCTGACCTATGTGGCCTTCACCGCCAAACCCAAGGCCAAGACGCTGGAGCTGTTCGGCCGCAAGGACGCGGACGGGTTGCCTCAGCCCTTCCATGTCTACGCGATGCGCCAGGCCATCGAGGAGGGCTTCATCCTCGACGTGCTGAAGAACTACACCAGCTACAAGCTCGCGTTCAAGCTGGCCCACGACGGCCAGGAGTGGGACGACAAGCAGGTCGAGCGCAGCACGGCGATGAAGGGGCTGATGCAGTGGGTGCGGCTGCATCCCTACAACATCGCGAGCAAGGTGCAGGCCGTCGTCGAGCACTACCGCCAGAACGTGCAGCCGCTGCTGGAGGGCCGGGCCAAGGCCATGGTGGTCGTGGCCAGCCGCAAAGAGGCCGTGCGCTGGCACAAGGCCATCCGCGCCTACATCGCCAGCCAGCACTACCCGCTGGGTGTGCTGGTGGCGTTCTCGGGCGAAGTGATCGACGCCGAGAGCTTTCCCGATGCCGTGTCCGAGACCAGCGAGGCCCTGAACCCGGGCCTGCGCGGGCGCGACATCCGTGAGGTGTTCAAGGGGCCGGACCACCACCTGCTGCTGGTGGCCAACAAGTTCCAGACCGGCTTCGACCAGCCGCTGCTGTGCGGCATGTACGTGGACAAGNGTCAACGAGCCGGCCGACATCCTCAAGGCCTTCAAGACCTACTACGAGACGGCCGAGCTGCAGGCCGTGACCGACCCGCACCAGGTCTACGACCTGCGCGCTAAGCTCGATGCCGCTGGCTGCTACGACGCGTTCGAGGTCGACCGCGTGGCCCAGGTGGACCTGGACCCGAACGGCACGCAGCAGCAGCTCGATGCAGCGATTGCACCTGTGGCCGACCGATTGCTGCGGCGCTACAAGGCGGCGCAGCAGGACATGGCGGCGGCTGAGGACAAGCAGGACGACAAGACCGCCCGCGCCGCGCGGGACCAGCTCGATGCGCTGTTGCTGTTCAAGAACGACATGGGCGCCTACGTGCGCCTCTATGCCTTCCTGAGCCAGATCTTCGACTACGGGAACACCGCCATCGAGAAGCGTTTTCTGTTCTACAAGCGCCTGATCCCGCTACTGGACTTTGGCCGCGAGCGCGACACGGTGGACCTGTCCAAGGTGGTTCTGACCCACCACACCTTGAAGAGCCGCGGCTAGCAGCCCATGGGGCTGAGCGCCGACGGAAGCTACAAATTGCCGCCCATGGACGCCGTGGGCAGCGGCAGCGTGCAGGAGAAGCAGGCGGCGTACCTGGTCGAGATCNATGGGGCTGAGCGCCGACGGAAGCTACAAATTGCCGCCCATGGACGCCGTGGGCAGCGGCAGCGTGCAGGAGAAGCAGGCGGCGTACCTGGTCGAGATCATCGAGAAGGTGAATGGCCTGTTCGAAGGCGAGCTGACGGACGACGACCAGTTGGTCTACGTCAATGGCGTGCTCAAAGGCAAACTGCTGGAGAACCAGACCTTGGTGCAACAGGCCGCGAGCAACAGCAAGGAGCAGTTCGCGAACTCGCCCGACCCGAGCAACGCATTGATGCACGCGATCATGAACGCGCTGGAGGCGCACCAGGTCATGAGCGCGCAGGCGCTGGGCTCGTCGCAGGTGCGTGCTGGGCTCAAGGACATTTTGCTGGGCCGGCGCAACTCTATGAGGCCTTGCGGGCGCAGGCGGCGGCGTAGATCGGTCAGTTGTGAAGTCTGGCAAAACGGCGCAAGCGAAGCAGACCATTCAAACGACAACGCCCGGCATAGCCGGGCGCTGAGCCTCTAAATTCAGCGAGCGAAATCTAGACGTCGATATTCCCCGCCCTGAGCGCATTGGTCTCAATGAAATCGCGCCTGGGTTCTACTTCGTCCCCCATCAGCATCGTGAACACCCGATCCGCCTCGATCGCGTCGTCGATCTGCACCTTCAGCAGGCGACGCACCTGCGGGTCCATCGTGGTCTCCCACAGCTGCTCGGGGTTCATCTCGCCCAGCCCCTTGTAGCGCTGGCGCGAGGTGGCGCGTTCGGCCTCCGAGATCAACCAGCGCATGGCCTGGCGGAAGTCACCGACGCGTTCTTCCTTCTGCCGCTCGCCTTCGCCGCGCATGACCTTGGCGCCTTCGCTGAGCAGGCCGCGGAAGGTGTTGGCGGCTTCGGCCAGGGCGGCGTAGTCGGCGCCGTGCACGAAGTCCTGCGTGATGACGCTGCTCTTGGTGTTGCCGTGGTGGCGGCGGCTGATGCGCAGCACGGGCTTGTCGGTGCGCACGTCGAACTCGCCGGCCACTTCGGCGCCGCTTCCCAGCGCGCGCAGGCTGGCCTGCAGCGCGACGGCCGAGGCCTCGGCGTCGGGCACGGTGTCCAGGTTCAAGGCCACGCCGTCGGCGATGGAGCGCAGCGCCTCGGCGTCCATGAAGTTGCGCAGGCGCGCGATCACGGCTTCGGCCACCTGGTGCTTGCGGGCCAGCTCGGTCAGCGTATCGCCGGCCAGGGTGGTGCCGGCGTCGCCGCCGGTGTGCACGGAGGCGTTGACCAGCGCGATGCGCAGCAGGAAGCTGTCCAGGTCGGTCTGGCCCTGCAGGTACAGCTCTTCCTTGCCGGCCTTGACCTTGTACAGCGGCGGCTGCGCGATGTAGATGTGGCCGCGCTCGACCAGCTCGGGCATCTGGCGGTAGAAGAAGGTCAGCAGCAGGGTGCGGATGTGGGCGCCGTCGACGTCGGCGTCGGTCATGATGATGATGCGGTGGTAGCGCAGCTTGGCCACGTCGAAATCGTCGCTGCCAGTGCTGCCGCCGGCCTTGCCGATGCCGGTGCCCAGCGCGGTGATCAGCGTGAGGATTTCGTTGCTGGTGAGCAGCTTCTCGTAGCGCGCCTTCTCCACGTTCAGGATCTTGCCGCGCAGGGGCAGGATCGCCTGGAACTTGCGGTCGCGGCCCTGCTTGGCAGAGCCACCGGCGGAGTCACCCTCGACGATGTAGATCTCGCATTCGCGCGGGTCTTTCTCCTGGCAGTCGGCCAGCTTGCCGGGCAGGCCCATGCCGTCGAGCACGCCCTTGCGGCGCGTCATCTCGCGCGCCTTGCGGGCAGCTTCGCGGGCACGCGCGGCCTCGACGATCTTGCCGCAGATGATCTTGGCGTCGTTCGGGCGTTCCTGCAGGTAGTCGGTGAGCAGGCGGCCGACGATGTCTTCCACCGGCGCGCGCACTTCGCTGGAAACCAGCTTGTCCTTGGTCTGGCTGCTGAACTTGGGCTCGGGCACCTTCACGCTCAGCACGCAGCACAGGCCTTCGCGCATGTCGTCGCCGGTGACCTCGACCTTGGCTTTCTTGGCCAGCTCGTTCTCTTCGATGTACTTGTTGATGACGCGCGTCATCGCGGCGCGCAGGCCCGTGAGGTGGGTGCCGCCGTCACGCTGGGGGATGTTGTTGGTGAAGCACAGCACCTGCTCGTTGTAGCCGCTGTTCCACTGCATGGCCACTTCCACACCGATGTGCGTGCCCGCGATGCCGCCGTAGGTCTCGGCCGGGCGTTCGCCGATCGCATGGAACACGTTCGGGTTGAGCACGGTCTTGCCCTTGTTGATGAAGTCCACGAAGCCCTTGACGCCACCGGCACCGGAGAAATCGTCTTCCTTGTTGGTGCGCTCGTCTTTCAGCTTGATGTTCACGCCGTTGTTCAGGAAGGAGAGCTCACGCAGCCGCTTCGAGAGGATCTCGTAGTGGAAGTCGTTGTTCTCCTTGAAGATCTCGGTGTCGGGCAGGAAATGCACCTCGGTGCCGCGCTTCTCGGTCTCGCCCAGCACCTGCATGGGCGACACGTCCACGCCGTTCACCTGCTCGACGATGCGGTTCTGCACGAAGCCCTTGCTGAACTCCATCACGTGGACCTTGCCCTCGCGGCGCACCGTCAGGCGCAGCATCTTGGAGAGCGCGTTCACGCAGGACACGCCCACGCCGTGCAGGCCGCCCGAGACCTTGTAGCTGTTCTGGTTGAACTTGCCGCCAGCGTGCAGCTCGGTCAGCGCGATCTCGGCAGCCGAGCGTTTGGGCTCGTGCTTGTCGTCCATCTTCACGCCGGTGGGAATGCCGCGGCCGTTGTCGACCACGCTCACCGAGTTGTCGCTGTGGATGGTGACGAGGATCTCGTCGCAATGGCCGGCCAGTGCTTCGTCGATGGAGTTGTCGACCACCTCGAACACCAGGTGGTGCAAGCCAGTGCCATCCGACGTATCGCCGATGTACATGCCGGGGCGCTTGCGCACGGCTTCCAGGCCTTCGAGGATCTGGATCGCGCCTTCGCCATAGCCTTCGCTGGCGCCGGCCTGGTGGGCGTCAATCTTGGGCTGCTGCGACAGCGATGGGAGGCCGTCTTCACCGGTAGGCGCCATGGCGCTTTCGTTGGAAATCGGCGGAACGGGCTTGCTGTCTTCGGTCATGGCGTGCTTTTCGAGTCACTCTTGAAAAAGCGAACCCGCGTCGGAACGCGGGTCGCGGCAGGGCAATGCGCGTGCGTCAGATACGCATCGGCATCACCACGTACTTGAAATTGCTGTTTTCCGGGATGGTGAGCAGGGCCGAGCTGTTGCCATCGGACAGCTCGATCTTGACCATGTCCTGCTGCATGTTGGTCAGCGCATCGATGAGGTAGGTGACGTTGAAACCGATCTCGATGCTGTCGCCGCTGTAGTCGATGTCGAGCTCGTCCTGGGCTTCTTCCTGCTCGGCGTTGCTGGAGGCCACGCGCAGGCTGCCGGGCTCGACGTTGAGCCGCACGCCCTTGAACTTCTCGCTGGTCAGGATGGCGGTGCGCTGCAGGCTGGACAGCAGGGCCTGGCGGCCCAGCGTGATCTCGTTCTTGTGGTTCTTGGGGATCACGCGGTTGTAGTCGGGGAACTTGCCCTCCACCAGCTTGGTCACGAACTCCATGCCGCCGAAACGGAAGCGGGCCTGGTTGTTCGCAAACTGCATCTCGATGGCGCCTTCGGCGTCGGACAGCAAGCGCTGCAGTTCGAGCACGGTCTTGCGCGGCAGGATCACCTCCTGCTTGGGCACCTCGACGTCGAGCGTGGCCGATGCGAAGGCCAGGCGGTGGCCATCGGTGGAGACCAGGCTCAGCTGCTTGCCCTCGGCCACGAAAAGGATGCCGTTCAGGTAGTAGCGGATGTCGTGCACGGCCATCGCGAACGCGACCTGGCCCAGCAGGTCCTTCAGCGTCTTTTGCGGCACGCTGAAGGCGGGGCCGAACTCGGCGGATTCCTGCACCAGCGGGAAGTCCTCGGCCGGCAGGGTCTGCAGCGTGAAGCGGCTCTTGCCGCCCTTCAAGACGAGCTTATTCTGTGCCGATTCGAGCGACACGGTCTGGTCGGCCGGCATGGTGCGCAGGATGTCGATCAGCTTGCGCGCACCGACCGTGGTCACGAAGTTGCCGGCATCGCCGCCCAGCTCGGCCGTGGTGCGGATCTGGATCTCCAGGTCGCTGGTCGTCAGCTGCACGTCGCTGCCCGTCTTGCGCAGCATCACGTTGGCCAGGATGGGCAAGGTGTGGCGGCGCTCCACGATGCCCGAGACCGACTGCAGAACTGCAAGCAAGGTGCTCTGGGGAGCCTTCAGAACAATCATGTCAACCTCTTGATGAATTTCTTGTGGAGCCGGCCGGCGCAAACCTGTGCATTTTCGCCTGTTTCCAAGGCCCGATCCGCACTGTGGACCGCGCGTGCGAACGGGGGTGGCCGGTCCAAGCGCTTCAGCCCTTCAGCGTCTGTTCCAGCACGTGCAGTTGCTGGTTCAGCTCGGCCAGTTGCTGGCGTTCGCCACCGATCTTGCGCACGGCGTGCAGCACGGTCGTGTGGTCGCGCCCGCCGAACAGCTCGCCGATCTCGGGCAGGCTCTTCTGCGTGAGTTCCTTGGCCAGGTACATGGCGATCTGGCGCGGCCGCGCGATGCTGGCCGGGCGCTTCTTGCTGTACATGTCGGCGACCTTGATCTTGTAGTAGTCGGCCACCGTCTTCTGGATGTTCTCGACGCTGATCTGGCGGTTCTGGATCGACAGCAGGTCGCGCAAGGCTTCGCGCGCGAGCTGGATCGAGATTTCCTTCTGGTTGAAGCGCGAGTACGCCAGGATCTTGCGCAGCGCGCCCTCGAGCTCGCGCACGTTGGAGCGCACGTTCTTGGCCACGAAGAAGGCCACTTCCTCGGGCATCTCCGTGCCTTCGGAGATCGACTTGTTGATCAGGATGGCCACGCGCATCTCGAGCTCGGGCGGCTCGATGGCGACCGTGAGGCCGGAGTCGAAACGCGAAACCAGGCGCTCGTGGATGTCCGGCAGGCCCTTGGGATAGGTGTCGCTGGTCATCACGATGTGCGACTTCTTGGCCAGCAGGGCCTCGAACGCATTGAAGAACTCTTCCTGCGTGCGGTCCTTGTTGGCGAAGAACTGCACGTCGTCGATCAGCAGCAGATCGAGCGAGTGGTAGCGCTCCTTGAACTCGTCGAAGGTCTTGCGCTGGTAGGCCTTAACCACATCCGACACGAATTGCTCGGCATGGATGTAGAGAAC
The DNA here is from genome assembly GCF_001422405.1 of Pseudorhodoferax sp. Leaf267. Classification (GTDB taxonomy): domain Bacteria; phylum Pseudomonadota; class Gammaproteobacteria; order Burkholderiales; family Burkholderiaceae_C; genus Pseudorhodoferax. Next base: position 167,367 of record NZ_LMMV01000004.1, on the reverse strand, counting down.
TTTGGAGCCGGGCTTGTCGGCGATCAGCTTGTTGCCCACCGCATGCATGAGGTGGGTCTTGCCCAGGCCGACGCCGCCGTAGATGAACAGCGGGTTGTACAGGTGGCCCGGCGTGCCGGCCACGTGCATCGCGGCCGCGCGCGCCATGCGGTTCGCCGTGCCCTCGACCAGGGTGTTGAACGTCAGCGCCGTGTTGAGCCGGTTCTTGAACTGGCCCTGGGCCGCGTCCTCGCCCAGATCGGGCGGCTCGGCCGGCGCGCCGATCTCGCGCGCAAGCTGCACAGGCGCAAGCCTGGCAACGGCTTCCCGCGGAGTGAGCACTAACTCGAGCTGGATGGACTGGCCGTACAGCGTCTCCAGCATGTGGGTGATGCGGCCGGCGTACTGGGCGCGGATCCAGTCGAGCTTGAAGCGGTTGGCCACGAAGATCGTGGCCTTGCTGAAGTCAGGGCTGACCTGGGCCGTCAAGGGCTTGATCCAGGTGTTGAACTGCTGTTCCGGAAGTTCTTGCGCGAGTTGGTCGACGCAGGCCTGCCAAAGGCTGTCGCCAGCGTTGCCGCCGGCGTGGGTCCCCTCGATCATGAGCCGCTCAGCCTCTGTGGATAAATGTTTTTTTGGAGCACCGGGCATTCTAGTTAGCCAGGCATTTGTCCACAAGCGCAGGGGCAAGTCCGCGCTGGGTGGGCCGGGCGCCACAGCCGCTGCGCCGCCGGCACGGGTCTGCGCGCTATTCCGACCGGAAAACTTGCCCCCCACCGATTTTTGGAGATAATCGCGGGTTCCCCTGAGGTGGGCCTGCCTGCGCGCTGAGCGATGGAGCCAGGCTGTGGGTGCGGATTGGGCAGAGCAGCTCTCGGATGACGAGGGCGTTGCGGCTCCAGCTCGCTGCACCCCACCTGCGGCCCGCATGCGGGCAGTTCCCTCTGCAACGATTTCCAAGGAAGTGACATGAAACGCACCTATCAACCCTCCAAGATCCGTCGTGCGCGTACGCATGGCTTTCTGGCCCGCATGAAGACCCGTGGTGGCCGCGCCGTGATCAACGCGCGCCGTGCCAAGGGCCGCAAGCGCCTGGCGGTCTAACTGTCTGTCGCGGGCGGCCTTCCCTGCGATGGTGCGCCCGATGATTCCGTTCTCGAACTTCCGGGCCGTGCCGCTGTGCAGCGACTCAAGACGCGCGCGCAGTTCCAGGCCGTGATGGCCGGCACCACCGTTTCCCGGACAGCCCACTTCGCCCTGCACCGCCTTGCGCTGCAACCGGCGCCTTCGCCTGTCGAAGGCGCGGATGTGCTGTTCGCGGTCGACGACGTCTGGGTCGGCGTCCTGCTACCCAAGCGCTGGGCGCGCCGCGCGGTCACGCGCAATGCGATCCGTCGGCAGATCTACGCCGTGTGCGGCGACCAGGCCGCGAGCCTGCCGCGCGCGGCCCATGTGGTGCGCCTGCGCAGCGGCTTCGACCGCAAGCAATTCATCAGCGCCACGTCGGTTCAGCTCAAGCAGGCCGTGCGCGGCGAGCTGGAGCAACTCGTGCGCCGGGCCCTTGCATGATCCGCCGCGCGCTGATCACGCTCGTGCGCGGCTACAAGCTGTTGCTGAGCCCGTCCCTGGGCTCGTCCTGCCGGTTCGAGCCGACCTGTTCCAGCTATGCCATCGAGGCGCTGGAGCGCCACGGTGCCGGCATGGGCAGCTACCTCACTCTGCACCGCCTGGTCCGCTGCAATCCCTGGTGCGATGGCGGCCATGACGCCGTGCCCCAGCAGCGCCCCCGTTTTTTCGACCGGCGGCACTTCTCGTCTACCTCCGACTAGCCTTCCATGAACGATATTCGCCGAACCATCCTCTGGGTGATCTTTGGTTTTGCCCTGGTGATGCTGTGGGACAAATGGCAGGTCCACAACGGCCACCAGGCCACCTTCTTCCCGATGCCGACGGCGACCGCGCCTGCCGCCTCGGCGCCCGGTGGCGCGGCTTCGGCCACGCCGGCGGCCGCAGGGGGCGTGCCGACGGCAGCGACCGCCACGCCGGGCGCCGTGCCATCGGGCCAGGTGCCGGGACAGGCCGCGCCGGCGCCAGCTGCGCAGCATGAGCGCTTCGAGGTCAGCACCGACCTGCTCAAGCTGACCTTCGACACTGCGGGCGGCTCGCTGGTCAAGGCCGAGCTGCTCAAGAACGCCGATACCAACGACCACACGCGCAACTTCGTGCTGCTGGACGACAGCGCCGAGCGCGTCTACATGGCGCAGACCGGCCTGATCGGCGCGCCGACGCTGCCCAACCACACGACGGTCATGACGGCCGTGCCCGGCCCGCGCGCGCTGGCCGAGGGCAGCGACACGCTGCAGGTGCGGTTCGAATCGCCCGCCGTCGACGGCGTGAAGCTGGTCAAGACCTACACGCTGCAACGCGGCTCCTACGCGCTGAGCGTGAAGCACGACATCGTGAACAACGGCAGCGCCGCCATCACGCCGCAGCTGTACATGCAGCTGGTGCGCGACGGCAACAAGCCGCCCGGCGAGTCCAGCTTCTATTCGACCTTCACCGGCCCGGCGGTCTACACCGAAGCCAAGAAGTACCAGAAGGTCGAGTTCTCCGACATCGAGAAGAACAAGGCCACCTTCGAGAAGCAGGCCACCAACGGCTACGTGGCCATGGTGCAGCACTACTTCGCATCGGCCTGGCTGCTGGGCGACGGCATCGCGCGTGACCTGTTCGCACGCAAGGTGTCGAACAACCTGTATGCCGTGGGCATGATCACGCCGGTCGCCACCGTGGCACCCGGTGCCACGCAGTCCGTCGAGGCGCGCCTGTTCGTCGGCCCGCAGCTCGAGAAGATGATGGAATCCCTGGCGCCCGGCCTGGAGCTCGTCAAGGACTACGGCTGGCTGACCATCCTGTCCAAGCCGCTGTACTGGCTGCTCGACAAGCTGCACTCGGTGATCCAGAACTGGGGCTGGTCCATCGTCGCCCTGGTGGTGCTGCTGAAGATCGCGTTCTACTGGCTCAACGCCAAGGCCTACGCCAGCATGGCCAAGATGAAGGCCGTGAACCCGCGCATCCAGGAAATGCGCGAGCGCCTGAAGGACAAGCCGCAGGAAATGCAGCAGGCCATGATGAAGATGTACAAGGAAGAGAAGATCAACCCGCTGGGTGGCTGCTTCCCCATCATGATCCAGATCCCCGTGTTCATCGCGCTGTATTGGGTGCTGCTGTCCAGCGTGGAAATGCGCGGCGCGCCGTGGATGCTGTGGATCAAGGACCTGTCGGCACCCGACCCCTACTTCCTGCTGCCCATCATCATGACCTTGACGACGATGCTGCAGACCGCGCTGAACCCGGCCCCACCGGACCCGATGCAGGCCAAGCTGATGTGGTTCATGCCGCTCGCGTTCTCGGTGATGTTCTTCTTCTTCCCGTCCGGCCTGGTGCTGTACTGGATCACGAACAACATCCTGTCCATCGTGCAGCAGTGGGTCATCAACACCCGCATGGGCGTGCCGCCGCAGTTCAACCTGCCGAAGTTCTCGTAGAGGCGCCTGCCTCCCCCCGCCAAGGGCCGCGCAAGCGGCCCTTGTCGTTGGTGGGGCTACGATGGCCCTCCCCAACTCCTGCAGGAAGACCGCATGCACACCACCCGTACACGGCATCGTTTCGCCCTTGGCTTCGTCGCGCTGGCCACGGCGGCCACGCTGGGCTCGGCCCAGGCCGCCACGTTCCGCTGGGCCGGCGCCAACGACCTGGTCACCTTCGACCCGCACGCGCAGAACCACCAGACCACGCTGGCCTTCCTACAGCAGGTCTACGAAGGGCTCACGCGCTACGACGCCAAGTTCCAGATCCAGCCCGGCTTGGCGACCAAGTGGACCGAAGTGACGCCCACGCAGGTGCGCTTCGAGCTGCGGCGCAACGTCAAATTCCATGACGGCGCGCCGTTCACGGCCGACGACGTGGTGTTCTCGCTCAAGCGCGCGATGTCGCCGCCGTCCAACATGACGGCCTATGTGCAAAGCCTGCAGGACGTGAAGAAGGTCGATGACTTCACCGTCGACCTGATCTTGAAGGGCCCCAGCCCCGTGCTGCTGCGCGAGCTGACCGACGCGCGCATCATGAACCTGGCCTGGGCCCAGAAGCACAACGCGCTCAAGGCGCAGGACTACGTGGCCAAGGAGGAGACCTACTCTGCGCGCAATGCCAACGGCACCGGCCCCTTCGTGCTCAAGTCCTGGCAGCCCGACGTGAAGACCGTGCTGGAGGCCAACCCGAACTGGTGGGACAAGCCCACCGGCAACGTGACCGAGGTGGTCTACACGCCCATCAAGTCCTCCGCCACGCGCACCGCGGCGCTGATGTCGGGCCAGGTCGATTTCGTGAACGACCCGCCCACGCAGGACCTGGCGCGCCTGGTGCAGAACCCCGACCTCAAGCAGCTGGACGGCAGCGAGAACCGCACCATCTTCCTGGGCATGGACCAAAAGCGCGACGAGCTGCTGTACTCCAGCGTCAAGGGCAAGAACCCGCTCAAGGACATCCGCGTGCGCCAGGCGCTCTACCAGGCGGTGGACCTCGCCACCATCCACCGCACGACCATGCGCCAGCTCTCGGTGCCCACCGGCACCATGATCGCGCCCATGGTCAACGGCTGGACCAAGGACCTGGAGGCGCGCGCCGCCAAGTACGATGTCGCGGCCGCCAAGAAGCTGCTGACGGACGCCGGCTACCCCGATGGCTTCGAGGTCACGCTGGACTGCCCGAACGACCGCTACGTGAACGACGAGGCGATCTGCCAGGCCGTCACCGGCATGTGGGCGCGCATCGGCGTGAAGGCCAAGCTGGCCACCCTGCCGACGGCCAATTACTTCCCCAAGATCCTGCGCCGCGACACCAGCATCTACATGCTGGGCTGGGGCGTGGCGACCATGGACGCGCTGTACTCGCTGGACTCGCTGATCAGCACCGAGGACCCCAAGCGCGGCGCCGCCGGCAACTACAACATCGGCGGCTACAGCAGCAAGGACGTGGACGGCCTGATCGCGCAGATCAAGATCGCGACCGATCCCGTCAAGCGCAACCAGCTCATCCACGAGGCGCTCAAGATCGTCAAGGACGACTTCGCCTACGTGCCGCTGCACCACCAGATCCGGCCCTGGGTCATGCGCAAGAACATCACCACCGTGTACCGCGCCGACGACCGGCCCGTGCCGTGGTGGACCACGGTCGGCGCCGCGAAGTAACGCGGCTCAGGCGAGCTGGCTGAACGCCACCGCACCGCCCTGCATCACCAGGGCGACGCGCTCGCCCTGGCCGCCCAGGCAGGCCAGGTCCTGCAGCGGGTCGCCGTCCACCACCAGCAGGTCGGCCAGCGCGCCGGGCACCAGTTCGCCGAGCCGGCCGGCCATGCCCAGCAGCTCGGCCCCCACGATGGTGGCGCTGGCCAGCACTTCGGCCACCGGCAGCACGCGGGCGCGCAGCGCGAGCTCGTCGCTCTGCCGGCTGTGCGATGCGCCCAACAGATCCGTGCCCAGCGCCATGCGCACGCCGGCGCGGCGGAAGATCTCCAGCGACTGCAGGCCGGCCTCGCGCACCTGCGCGATCTTGGCCACGCTCTCGGGCGGCAGGCCCAGGCGCGCGCCGTCCTCGGCCAGCGCCTCGTAGGTCACCAGCGTCGGCACGGCGAACACACCGCTGGCCGCCATCAATTGCGCCGTGGCCTCGTCCACCAGGTTGCCGTGCTCGATGCTGCGCACGCCGCACCGCACGGCGCGCGCGATGGCCTCGGCCGTGTAGGCATGGGCCAGCACATAGGTCTGGCGTGCGGCGGCCTCGTCGACGATGGCGCGGGTCTCCTCCAGCGAGTAGCCGAACGCCGCGATCGGATCGGTCGGCGAGGCCACGCCGCCGGACGACATGATCTTGATCTGGTCCGCGCCCATCTGCAGCGTCTCGCGCACGGCCAGGCGCACGGCGTCCACGCCGTCGACCACGCGCGTGCTGCCCGGGCGGTGGCAGCAGCCGCAGGCGTTCACAGGCTGTAGCCGGTCGCTGCGCGGCCGGAAGTCGCCATGGCCACCCGTCGGGCTCAGCGCCGCGCCGCTCACGAACAGCCGCGGGCCCACGGCCAGGCCCTCGGCAACCGCCTGCTTGAGCGCATGGTCGGCGCCGCCCGCGTCGCGCACGGTGGTGAAGCCGCGGCGCAGCATGCCGCGCAGGATGGGCAGGGCGCGCAGCACCACGGTCGTGGTCGGCGTGCCGGCCAACAGGCCCAGGTTGGTCTGCGAGAAAGTGACGTGCGCATGCGCGTCGATCAGGCCGGGCATCACGGTGCGGCCGCGCACGTCGATGGCCTGGGCCTGGGCGCTCGCGAGAGGGCGCTCCGACACCTCGCGCACCAGGCCGCCCTCGACCAGCACGTCGTGCCGTTCCAGCAGTCGGCCCTGGCGCGGGTCCAGCACATTGCCGCCGCGCAGAAGGTACGAAGTCATGCCCAGTTCTCCCCAAGTGCTGGCCGGTAGGATGGCGGCCATGGTAGCCCCCCCGCACACCCCCATCGTGGCCATTGCCACCGCCCCTGGCCGCGGCGCGGTCGGCATAGTGCGCGTGTCCGGCGGCGACGTGTCCAGCATCGTGCAGGCCGTCTGCGGCCGCGCGCTGAAAGCCCGCGAGGCGACCTACCTGCCGTTCCGCGACGCCGACGGCCAGGCCATCGACCAGGGCCTGGCGCTGCATTTCCCGGCCCCGCACAGCTACACCGGCGAGGACGTGCTGGAGCTGCAGGCCCACGGCGGCCCCATCGTGCTGCAGCTGTTGCTGGCGCGCTGCCTGGAGGCCGGCGCCGGCATCGGCCTGCGGCCGGCCGAGCCCGGCGAGTTTACGCAGCGCGCCTTCCTGAACGACAAGCTCGACCTGGCCCAGGCCGAAGCCGTGGCCGACCTGATCGACGCCAGCACCGAGGCCGCGGCGCGCAGCGCCAGCCGTTCGCTGGCCGGCGAGTTCTCGCAGCAGATCGACGGCCTGCTGCAGCGCCTGATCCACCTGCGCATGCTGGTCGAGGCCACGCTGGACTTTCCCGAGGAAGACATCGACTTCCTGCGCAAGGCCGACGCCCAGGGCCAGCTCGACGGGCTGCAGCGCCAGCTCGACGCGGTGATGCAGCGCACGCGCCAGGGCGCGCTGCTGCGCGAGGGCATCACGGTCGTGATCGCGGGCCAGCCGAACGCGGGCAAGTCCTCGCTGCTCAATGCGCTGGCCGGCGCCGAGCTGGCCATCGTGACACCGATCGCCGGCACCACGCGCGACAAGGTCGTGCAGGCGATCCAGATCGAGGGCGTGCCGGTGCACGTGGTCGACACGGCCGGCCTGCGCGACAGCGACGACCCGGTCGAGCGCATCGGCATCGCACGCGCATGGGCCGAGATCGAGGGTGCGGACGCCGTGCTGTTCCTGCACGACCTGGTGCGCGCGCAGGACGCGCAGGCGCTGCAGGCGGACGCCGAGATCGCCGCCACGCTGGCGCAGCGCCTGCCGGCCGGCGTGCCTGTGCTGCATGTCTGGAACAAGCTCGACGCCGCGCCGGCACAGGCCGAGGCGCAGGTCGACGGCCTGCGCCTGTCGGCCAAGACCGGCGAGGGCCTGGCGGCCTTGCGCGCCGCGCTGCTGAAGATCGCGGGCTGGCAGTCGCTGCCCGAGGGCGTCTACCTGGCGCGCGCGCGTCACGTGCAATCGCTGACGCGCGTGCAGCGGCATCTGGCCGAGGTGGCCGCCCATCTGGTGGAGGGGTTGACGCTGGATCTCATGGCCGAGGAACTGCGGCTCGCGCAAAATGCCCTGAACGAAATCACGGGCGCCTTCGGGTCGGACGATCTGCTGGGCGTCATCTTCTCCCGGTTCTGCATCGGAAAGTAGCCGCCTCCTGGCCAGACCTCCATGAACGCCATGCCGCCTCCTGCCAGCTTCGACATCCAGCACCTGGTCGACGCCATCGCCCAGGCCCGCGTCGACGACCCGCTGCTGCTGCAGCTGACGCCGGCGCAATGGCTGGCGCTGGCCCCTTACCTGCAGCCGCTGGCGCTGTCTCCCGGGCAGATCCTGTTCAAGCAGGGCGCGGCCGACCGCACCCTGTACCTGATCGAGAGCGGCAACCTGAGCGTGCACTACGAGGACGAGCAGGGCGAGGTGCGCCTGGCCATCGTAGGCGCGGGCTCGGCCGTGGGCGAGGGCAGCTTCTTCTCGCGCGCACCGCGCAGCGCGACGGTGCAGGCCGGCATGCCGGCGCGCCTGTGGAACCTGTCGCCGATGCGCTTTCACGAGCTCAGCAACCGCCAGCCGGAACTGGCGCTGGCCGTGGCCATGGCAGCCGGCTCCGTGGTCGCCAAGCGGCTGACCAACCGGCGCCGCCGCGACGCGGTGACCTGATCAGCCCTTGAGCAGCTTGTCCTCGGCGCGGGCCAGCGCATCGGCCTTGCCCGAGAGCACGAGGGTGTCGCCGTCCTGCAGCAGCGCGTCGTCGCTCAGCGCCTCCTGCACGCCGCTTTGGCGGCGCAGCATGACTGCGCGCACCCCGATGGCATGCAGGGCCAGTTGGCCGACGGTCCTGCCCAGCGAACGCGCGCCGATGGTCAGCGAGACCGTGGCCAGGCGCTCCTGGTCCAGCTCGTCCAGGCCGTCGTCGTCCGCCCCCCGGAAGTAGCCGCGCAGCAGGTTGTAGCGCGCATCGCGCTGGTCCTGCACGACGCGGATCACGCGCCGCATCGGCACGCCGACCAGGGCCAGCGCATGGCTGGCCAGCATCAGCGAGCCCTCGATGGCCTCGGGCACGACCTCGGTCGCGCCGGCCTGTTGCAGCCGCTCCAGGTCGTGGTCGTCCTGCGTGCGCACGATCACGGGCACCTGCGGCGCGTGGCCGCGGATGTGGGCCAGCACCTTCAGCGCGCCGGGCACGTCCTGGTAGGTGATGACGACCGCGCTGGCGCGCGACAGGCCCGCGGCCATCAGCGCCTGCAGCCGGGCCGCGTCGCCGAACACCACCGAATCGCCGGCCGCGGCGGCCTGGCGCACGCGGTCCGGGTCCAGGTCCAGCGCCATGTAGGGAATGGACTCGCGCTCCAGCATGCGCGCCAGGTTCTGCCCGCTACGGCCGTAGCCGCAGATGATGACGTGCTTGTTCGCGTTGATGGAGCGGCGCGCGATGCTGGTCATCTGCAGCGACTGCTGCAGCCAGTCGCTGCTGACGAAGCGCGTGACGATGGCGTTGCTGTACATGACCATGAACGGCGTGGCCAGCATCGACAGGACCATGCTGGCCAGGATCGGGTTCAGCAGCGCGGGCGGGACCAGGCCACGGCTTTGCGCCAGCGCCAGCAGCACGAAGCCGAACTCCCCGGCCTGCGCCAGGTAGAGCCCGGTGCGCAGCGACACGCCCATGGACGCGCCCAGACCGCGCGCCAGGGCCGTGATCATCACCAGCTTGAATGCCACCGGGAGCGTGACCAGCAGCAGCACCAGGGGCCAGCGCTCCAGCACCAGGCGCCAGTCCAGCATCATGCCGATGGTGATGAAGAACAGGCCCAGCAGCACGTCGTGGAACGGGCGGATGTCGGTTTCCACCTGGTGCTTGTATTCGGTCTCCGAGATCAGCATGCCTGCGATGAAGGCGCCCAGCGCCAGGCTCAGCCCGGCCAGCTCGGTCAGCCAGGCCAGGCCCAGCGTGATCAGCAGCAGGTTCAGCACGAACAGCTCTTCGCTCTTGCGCCGCGCCACCAGCGTGAGCCACCAGCGCATGATCTTCTGGCCGCCCACCAGCAGCAGCGTGATCAGCGCGGCGGCCTTCAGCGCCGCCAGGCCCAGCGCGTAGAGCAGCGTCTCGGCCGATGCGCCCAGCGCCGGGATGATGACCAGCAGCGGCACCACGGCCAGGTCCTGGAACAGCAGCACGCCCATCACGCGCTTGCCGTGCTCGGACTCCATCTCCAGCCGCTCGGCCATCAGCTTGATCACGATGGCCGTGCTGCTCATCGCCAGCGCACCGGACAGCGCCAGCGCGGTCTGCCACGGCAGGCCCCACCAGCTGGGCGCCACGGCCGCCAGCGCCAGCGAGAACGCGGTGGCGGCCAGGATGGTTAGCACCACCTGGAACAGGCCCAGGCCGAACACATGGCGGCGCATCGCACGCAGCTTGGGCAGGCTGAACTCCAGCCCGATCACGAACATCAGGAACACCACGCCGAACTCGCCCAGGTGCTTCACGCTCTCCGAGTTCTGCGCCAGCGCCAGCGCGTTCGGCCCGATCAGCACGCCGACCGCCAGGTAGCCCAGCATGGGCGGCAGCTTGAGCGAACGGAACACCACCACGCCGGTCACCGCTGCAAGCAGATAGATCAGCGTGAGTTCGAGCGAAGACATGCGCGGATGCTAGCGTGCGTGGCCCTTGCGGCGGCCGGAATTCGCAACCGTGCGCCACGAGGGGCATCGATAGAATCCGCCGCATGACGCAACCGCCCGGGCCACCGACGCCCCTCGATGCGGCGCAGGTGATCCACCAGGCGCGGCTCACTCTGGACATCGAAGCCGAAGCCATCCTGGGCATGAAGAGCCGCATCGGCGACGGCTTCGTGCGTGCCGTGCAACGCATCCTCGTGCTACCTGGCCGCGTGGTCGTGATGGGCATGGGAAAAAGCGGCCACGTGGGCCGCAAGATCGCGGCCACGCTGGCCTCCACCGGCACGCCGGCCCTGTTCGTGCACCCCGGCGAGGCCAGCCATGGCGATCTGGGCATGGTCACGGCGCAGGACCTCGTCATGGCCATCTCCAACAGCGGCGAGAGCGCCGAGCTCAACCTGATCCTGCCCGTGCTCAAGCGCCAGGGCGTGCCGCTGATCGCCATCACCGGTGGCCTCGAATCCACACTGGCGCGGCACGCGGACGAGGTGCTGGACAGCGGCGTGGAAAAGGAAGCCTGCCCGCTGAACCTGGCGCCCACGGCCAGCAGCACGGCGCAACTGGTCATGGGCGATGCGCTGGCCGTTGCGCTGCTGGAGCTGCGTGGCTTCAAGGCCGAAGACTTCGCGCGCTCGCACCCCGGTGGCGCGCTGGGCCGACGCCTGCTGACGCATGTGGCCGACGTGATGCGCAGCGGTGCCGACATCCCCGCCATCGGCCCGGCCACGCCGTTGGCCGAGATGATGCGCGAGATGAGCGCCAAGGGCGGCCTGGCCGCCATCGTCGACGAGGCGCAGCGCGTGCTGGGCGTGTTCACCGACGGCGACCTGCGCCGCCTGGTGGAGAAAGGCGCCGACCTGCGCGCCGTGCGCGCCGAAGACGTGATGCACCGCCAGCCGCGGCGCATACGGCCCGATGCGCTCGCGGTCGAGGCCGTCGAGCTGATGGAGCAGCACCGCATCACCGCGGTCCTGGTGGTCGATGCCGCCGGCACGCTGGTCGGCGTGGTCCACATCGGCGACCTGATGCGCGCCAAGGTCATCTGATGGCGTCCGCACCTGCCTTGCAACACCCGCCTGCGCTGCTGCTGCGCGCGCAGCCCGTGCGCGTGGCGTTCTTCGACGTGGACGGCGTGCTGACCGACGGCAGCCTGTACATCTCCGAGCTGCCGGCCGGCGACCCGCGCGGCACGGCCGAGGTCTTCAAGCGCTTCCACACGCTGGACGGCTTCGGCCTGAAGCTGCTGCGGGCCGCCGGCATCACGCCGGCCGTGGTCACGGGCCGCGACTCGGTGGCGTTGCGCGCGCGGCTGCAGGCGCTGGGCGTGGTGCATGCGCGCTTCGGCACCGAAGACAAGCGCCCCGCCGCGCAGGCCATCCTGGACGAACTGGGCCTCGGCTGGCACCAGGCCGCCGCGATCGGCGACGACTGGCCTGACCTGCCGGTGCTCACGCGCTGCGCACTGGCCTGCGCGCCGCCGCAGGCCCAGGCCGAGGTTCTGGCCGCCGCGCACTACGTGACGACCCTGGCCGGCGGCCACGGCGCCGCGCGGGAGTTCTGCGACCTGCTGCTGGTGGCCAGCGGGCGCTACGCCGATCTGCTGGCGGAGTACCACCGTTGAAACTGCTCGCCACATTGCGTGACGGCTGGGATCGTTTCTCGATCTACCTGCCGGTGCTGCTCATGGCGCTGCTGGCGCTGGGCACCTACTGGCTGGTGCGCAACGCGCCGACCATGGTCACCCCCCACAGCGAGCGGCCGGTCGACCACGACCCCGACTACTTCATGCGCGACTTCTCGGTCAAGACATTCGATGCGAGCGGCCGGCTCAAAACCGAGATCCAGGGCGAGCAGGCCTGGCACTTCCCCGACACCGACACGCTGGAGATCGACAAGGCCCGCATCCGCTCGCTGAACGAGCAGGGGCATGTCACGCTGTCCACCGCCAACCGTGCGCTGTCCAACGCCGACGGTTCCGAAGTCCAGCTCTTCGGCAACGCCATCGTGGTGCGCGAGTCCGTGACCGACAAGTCGGGCCGCGTGCTGCCGCGCATGGAGCTGCGCAGCGAGTTCCTGCATGCGTTCTCCAACGTGGAGCGCGTGCGCACGCACCTCCCCGTGGTCATGACACGCGGCAGCGACCGTTTCACGGGCGACCGCATGGATTACGACAACCTCGACCGGCTGATGCAGCTCGACGGCCGGGTCCGCGGCATGGTGACCGCGCGGCCGGCCGCAACCCGATGAGCACCAGGCTCGCGTTCATCACCGGTGCGTCCAGCGGCATCGGCCAGGCGCTGGCGCTGCGCTACTACCAGGCGGGTTACGCGCTCGCGCTCGTCGCGCGCCGCACCGCGCAGATCGAGGACTGGCGCGCCGCCAATGGCCTGGACGCGCAGCGCGTCGGCATCTACGAGGCCGACGTCGCCGTGCCCGACAGCATCGTCGCCGCAGCGCAGGCCAGCATCGCGCGCCAGGGCCTGGCCGACGTGGTGATCGCCAACGCCGGCATCAGCATCGGCATGGACACGGCCATGCGCGAAGACATCGCCGTCATGGCCCGCATCTTCGCGGTCAACAACGTGGGCATGGCCGCCACCTTCCACCCCTTCGTGCAGGCCATGCGCGAACGGCGCAGCGGCACGCTGGTGGGCATCGCCAGCGTGGCCGGCATCCGCGGCCTGCCGGGCCATGGCGGCTATTGCGCGAGCAAGGCCGGCGTGATCGGCTACTGCGAAAGCCTGCGCGGCGAGCTGCGTCCGGATGGCGTGCAGGTCGTGACGCTGTGCCCGGGCTATATCGACACGCCGCTTACGCGCAAGAACCGCTACGCCATGCCGTTCCTGATGCCGGCCACCGCGTTTGCCGACAAGGCCTTCGACGCGATCGAGGCCGGCGTGCGCTACCGCACGATCCCGTGGCAGATGGGCGTCGTGGCCAAGCTCATGCGCGCGCTGCCCAATGCCTGGTTCGACCGCCTGCTGGTCGGGCGCTCGCGCAAGCCGCGGCAGACCGAGTCCTGAGAACAGGCGGGCAACAAAAAAGGCTCCCTAGGAGCCTTTTTCATTGTCGCGCGAGGCGCGGAGCACAGGGCTCAGTAGCCGCCGCGGCCACCGCCGCCGCCATTGCCACCACCACCGCCGCGCGGGCCGGAGCCGTACGGGCTGCGGAAACCGCCGTCGCTGCCGCCACCGCCGCTGCGGCCACCGCCACCACCGTAGCCGCCACCACCGCCGCTGCGACCACCGCCGCCGCCGTAGCCGCCGCCACCACCGCCGCCGTAGCCGCCACCACCGCCGCCGCCATAACCGCCGCCACCACCACCGTAGCCGCCGCCACCACCGCTACGGGGGGGACGTGCTTCCATGGGGCGCGCTTCGTTCACCACGCAGCTGCGGCCGCCCAGCGACTGACCGTTCATGCCGTTGATGGCCGCCTGCGCTTCCGCGTCGCTGCCCATTTCCACGAAGCCGAAGCCCTTGGACCGGCCCGTGTCGCGCTCCATCATGACCTTGGCGCTGGTCACGGTGCCGAACTGGCTGAAGGATTGCTCCAGATCGCTATCGCGAACCGAGTAAGGCAGGTTGCCGACGTACAGTTTGTTGCCCATTCAAGGGACTCCTCAAAAACACATTGAAAAAGCGATGGAGTCCCGAAAACGCAATCTGCAGAACTCAAGGACGCGAAACTGACCGACACCGCAAGGTGCGCAGGCCATAGGCCCACGCCCGCACATCATATGCCGTCAGGTCGAAAAGAAACACAAATAGTCAAACAATTTTCCATGACCTGCGACCGAATGTGTTGTAAGCACGCACGGCTTGTGTTCCTGCTCCGCGCTCAGTAGCTGCTGCGGCCGCCACCACCGCCATAGCCACCACCGCCATAGCCGCTGCCACCGCCGCCGCCATAACCGCCACCGCCACCGTAGTTGCCGCCACCACCGCCGCCGCCGTAGCCGCCCGAACGAGGCGCGCGTGGCTCCATCGGACGTGCTTCGTTGACCACCAGCGCGCGGCCGCCCACGCTCTGGCCGTTCATGCCGGCGATGGCAGCCTGGGCTTCGGCGTCACTGCCCATTTCCACGAAACCGAAACCCTTGGAGCGCCCGGTGTCGCGCTCCATCATGACCTTGGCGCTGTTGATGCTGCCGTAGGCGCTGAAGGCCTGGTGCATGTCATCGTCACGGAAGGAATAGGGCAGGTTGCCCACATACAGTTTGTTGCCCACGAGGCACTCCTAGAGAAAACGCACAACGCGATGGAGCCTTTGTGCCGCAATCCGCTTATCCCTGGAGACCCTGCAGACCCGAACCCGACCAATCACCGCACACGATTGCGCCGCGCCAGGCGCGACGGGCGCCAATTATCAGACTACCTGCGCGAATTTTGAGCTATTTGTACTAAGGAAAAACGCGGAGACTGCGCGAAACGCCAGCGCCGGTGCGAATGGCCCAGTGGGTACACTCCCGGGCTGTCTTTGGGGAGTAGCCACCCTTCGATCCGCGAAAGGGACCTGCGTCAACAGACTTGTCCGCGCCACGCCATGTGGCCGACATGGCGTAGGTGACTCACCCGGTGTCTGCATGGCACCGGTGATTCAAGCGAGACCAATGACTGCGCAAGCCTTTCGTGCCGGGAGGGTTGGCGCGGTCAATGGTGTCCGTATCCCGGCTGGAGCTCGTTCCTTGGAAGCCTTTCTCATCTCCACCGGTATCGTCGCGCTCGCCGAAATGGGCGACAAGACGCAATTGCTCGCCCTGGTGCTGGCCGCCCGGTTCCGCAAGCCCTGGCCCATCGTGGCCGGCATCCTGGTCGCCACGCTGGCCAACCACGCCGCGGCCGGTGCCGTCGGCGCCTGGATCCAGACGCAAATGGGGCCCTCGCTGCTGCGCATCGTTCTCGGCATCTCCTTCCTCGCGATGGCCGGCTGGATGCTGATCCCCGACAAGCTGGACGACGACGAGGCCGACAAGGCGCCGCGCTTCGGCGTCTTCGGCACCACGCTCGTGCTGTTCTTCCTGGCCGAGATCGGCGATAAGACGCAGATCGCCACCGTCATGCTGGCCGCGCGCTACGAGGCCGGGCTGGCCTGGGTCGTGGGCGGCACCACGCTGGGCATGATGCTGGCCAACGCGCCCGTGGTCTGGCTGGGCGAGAAGGTCACCAAGCTCGTGCCGATCCGCGCCGTGCACATCGTCTCGGCCGTCGTCTTCGCGGGCCTGGGCATCGCCGCGCTGATCAGTGCGTAGCTATACTGCCCGCCTGCGCCGATTTGTTCCATATTGCGGGCGCCGGAACCCTGGAGTTCCGAAGTACAGCTAAACGAGGACGCCCCACCCGGCTTCGCGTTGAGCGAGCCGGGTTTTTTGTTGTCTGAAGCGTCCATGCCCTTGATTGCCCCTTTGATCGCGGTGCCCCAATCGATGCCCTTCGCGGCCCCGCTGCCGCTGCAAAGCGGCGCGTCCATCCGCGACTACGCGCTGAGCTACGAGACCCACGGCCAGCTCAACGCCGACAAGAGCAACGCCGTGCTGATCTGCCACGCGCTGAACGCCTCGCACCACGTGGCCGGCGTGTACGAGGGCGACCCCAAGTCCGAGGGCTGGTGGGACAACATGATCGGCCCCGGCAAGCCCGTGGACACCGACCGCTTCTTCGTGATCGGCGTGAACAACCTGGGCTCGTGCTTTGGCTCCACCGGCCCCATGCACACCAACCCGGACACCGGCCGCGTCTACGGCGCCGACTTCCCGGTCGTCACGGTGGAGGACTGGGTCGACGCGCAGGCCCGCCTGCTCGACGCCATGGGCATCCGCCAACTGGCCGCCGTGATGGGCGGCAGCCTGGGCGGCATGCAGGCCCTGTGCTGGAGCCTGCGCTTTCCCGAGCGCGTGCGCCACGCCGTGGTGGTGGCCAGCGCGCCCAACCTCACGGCCGAGAACATCGCGTTCAACGAAGTGGCGCGCCGCGCCATCGTGACCGACCCCGACTTCCACGGCGGCCACTTCTACGCGCAGGGCGTGATCCCCAAGCGCGGCCTGCGCATCGCCCGCATGATCGGCCACATCACCTACCTCAGCGACGACGTGATGAACGAGAAGTTCGGGCGCCAGCTGCGCGAAGGCATCGACCTGCGTGTTCCGCCGCAGGGCCGCCCCAAGGCGGAACGCGCCCCCTCGGGGGGCAGCGGGGACACGCCAGTGCCGAGCGTGGGGGCCTACAAATATTCCACGCAGGACATCGAGTTCCAGATCGAAAGCTACCTGCGCTACCAGGGCGACAAGTTCAGCGAGTACTTCGACGCCAACACCTATCTGCTGATCACGCGCGCGCTCGACTACTTCGACCCCGCCCGCGCGCACGGCGGCAGCCTGGCCCGCGCGCTGGCCCAGGTGCAGGCCAAGTTTTTGCTCGTGAGCTTCACCACCGACTGGCGCTTCGCCCCCGCGCGCAGCCGCGAGATCGTGCAGGCCCTGCTCGACAACAAGCGCCAGCTCAGCTACGCGGAGATCGACGCGCCGCACGGCCACGACGCCTTTTTGCTCGACGACGCGCGCTACATGAACGTGGTGCGCGCCTACTTCGAGCGCATCGCCGCGGAAGGATTGGCCGCATGACCGACCAAGCCACCATGGAAACCATCGCCCGCCTGGTGCCGCAGGGCGCGCGCGTGCTCGACCTGGGCTGCGGCGACGGCGCGCTGCTGGCGCACCTGCAGGCCACGCGCGGCTGCACCGGCTACGGCATCGAGATCGCCGACGCCAACGTGCTGGCCTGCGTGCGGCGCGGCGTGGACGTGATCCAGCTCAATCTGGAAGCGGGCTTGGCCATGTTCGACGACGCCAGCTTCGACGTGGTGCTGCAGATCGACACTTTGCAGCACCTGCGCAATGCCGAAACCATGCTGCGCGAGACCGCGCGCGTGGGCCGCACCGGCATCGTGGCCTTCCCCAACTTTGCGCATTGGCCGAACCGGCTCTCGGTGCTGCGTGGCCGCATGCCCGTCACGCGGCGCCTGCCCTACCAGTGGTACGACACGCCCAACATCCGCGTCGGCACCTTCAAGGACTTCGAGGCGCTGGCACGCAAGAACGGTCTGCAGATCCTGGACGCCTTCGGCCTGCAGGCAGGGCTGGAAATCCGTGCACTGCCCAACGTGCGGGCCTCCACCGCCTTGTTCCGCTTCCAGCGCGGCAACGGCGCGGCAGCATAGAAAAAGGGGCCGCGAGGCCCCTTGGTCATCGGCGCAACGGCGCTCAGGCCGTCGCCGTCAGCGCGTCGTTCACGGCATTGACCATGCGGTCGATCTCCGCCTTCTCGCTGATGAAGGGCGGCGCCATCTGGATCGTGTCGCCGCCGTAGCGCACATAGAAGCCGGCCTTCCAGCAGTGCATTGCGATCTCGTAGGGCCGGCGCGCAGGCTCGCCCGGCACGGCCGCGATCGTGAGGCCTGCGGCCAGGCCGATGTTGCGGATGTCGGTCACGTGCCTGGCGCCCTTGAGGCTGTGCACCGCGTTCTCGAAATGCGGCGCCAGCGTCTTCACGCGGCCGATGCCGTCCTCGGCCTGCAGCAGCTCCAGCGCGGCCAGCCCGGCCGCGCAGGCCACGGGGTGGGCCGAGTAGGTGTAGCCATGCGGGAACTCCACCATGTACTCGGGGCCGCCGGCCGCCATGAAGGTCTCGTAGATCTCACGCGTGGCGATCACCGCGCCCAGCGGCTGCGTGCCGTTGGTCACCTGCTTGGCGACGTTCATGATGTCCGGCGTCACGCCGAACGCCTCGGCGCCCGTCATCGCCCCGCAGCGGCCGAAGCCCGTGATGACCTCATCGAAGATCAGCAGGATGTTGTTTGCAGTGCAGATGTCGCGCAGCCGCTTGAGGTAGCCGCGGGGCGGTACCACCACGCCGGCCGAGCCCGAGAACGGCTCCACGATCACCGCCGCGATCGTCGAGGCATCGTGCAGCGCGATCATGTCCAGCAGCCGGTCGGCCAGCTCGGCGCCATGCTCGGGCATGCCGCGGCTGAACGCGTTGCCGGCCAGTTGCGTGTGCGGCAGATGGTCGGCCTCGATCGTCTGGCCGAAGGCCTTGCGGTTGCCCACCATGCCGCCCACCGAGATGCCGCCGAAGTTGACGCCGTGGTAGCCCTTTTCGCGGCCGATCAGCCGCGTCTTGCCGGCCTGGCCCTTGGTGCGCCAGTAGGCGCGCGCCATCTTCAGAGAGGTGTCGGCTGCCTCCGAGCCCGAGCCCGTGAAGAACACGTAGTCCAGCCCGGCCGGCGTCAGTTCCTTGAGCTTGTTGGCCAGCGCGAACGAGCCCGGGTGGCCGAACTGGAAGGCCGGCGCGTAGTCCAGCCTGGCGATCTGCTTGCTCACCGCCTCGGTGATCTCGGCCCGGCCGTGGCCCAGGCCCGTGCACCACAGGCCCGACAGCCCGTCGAAGATCTTGCGGCCTTCCACATCGGTGAAGTAGGCGCCCTTGGCCTCCACCACCATGCGCGGGTCGGCCTTGAAGTTGCGGTTGCCGGAGAACGGCATCCAGTGCGCCTCCAGCCAGGCGGCGTCGGTGCGGGTGGTCGCGGCGGGCGTGGCGGTCAGCACGGTCATGGTGGTTTCCTTCGGCGAAATGGACACAAGCTCGCCATTGTTCGAGCGCCTGCACAGTTGGACAATGCCGGCATATCAATCTTCACTTGACGATCCATGCAAGTAACGCTGTCCCGTGAACGGGCCCTGCTGGGCCAGCTCGACGACATGGACCTGCGCCTGTTGCGCGTGTTCCGCAGCGTCGTGCAGTGTGGCGGCATGACGGCGGCCGAGCTGGAGCTGAACATCGGCACCTCCACCATCAGCCGGCACGTGAAGGACCTGGAGACCCGGCTCGGCCTGGTGCTGTGCCGGCGCGGCCGGGCCGGCTTCGCGCTGACCGAGGAAGGCCAGCGTGTCTACGCCGAGACGCAGCAGTTGCTGGCCTCGGTCGATGCGTTTCGCAGCGGCATCGACGACATCCACGGCCGCATGGGCGGCACGCTGGAGCTGGCGCTGTTCGACAAGACCGCCACCAACCCGGCCGCCCACATCGACGAGGCCATCGCGCTGTTCTGCGAGCGCGCAC
Source organism: Pseudorhodoferax sp. Leaf267 (assembly GCF_001422405.1). Taxonomy (GTDB): domain Bacteria; phylum Pseudomonadota; class Gammaproteobacteria; order Burkholderiales; family Burkholderiaceae_C; genus Pseudorhodoferax. The sequence continues at coordinate 147,823 of NZ_LMMV01000004.1, read as the reverse complement.
CCGAGGTCACGCCCAGCCTGCATGTGGCGTCCATCAACGAGATCGAGCGCGGCGTGATCGACGGCCGCTTCGCGCTGGGCATCATCCCCGCGCACCGTGCCTCGCGCAGCCTGCGCTACACCGAGCTGTTCGGCGAGACCATGCTGCTGTACTGCGGCCGGCGCCATGCCCTCTTCGGCGCCGACCACGCCGGCCTCACCTGGGCGCGCCTTCGCCAGCACCCGTTCGCCGGCCTGGGCTACCACTCGCCCAACATGGAGCTGAGCCACCGCGAGCAGCTGGTGCGCCGCGCCTCGGGCTTCGACCAGGAAGCGATCGCCACGCTGGTGCTGTCGGGCCGTTTCCTGGGCTTTCTGCCCGACCACTACGCGGCCGGCTTCGCGGCCCAGGGCCTGCTCCAGGCCGTGGCGCCGGAGCGCTTCTCATACGCCTGCCAGTTCGTCAGCCTGCTGCGCCGCGCGCCCCAACCCTCACGCGCTGCGATGCTGCTGCAGCAGTGCCTGGTGGCAGCGCACCAGGCTCAGTAGTGCGGCGGCAGTTCGTCGAGCAGGTTGCGCCCGGGCGCGGCGCCGGGCTCGGGCAGGCGCTCGCGCAGCAGGGCCAGTTGCTGCAGCAGGTTGTCGATCTGCTGCTGCTGGCGGTAGACGGTCATGTTCAACTGGTCCAGCAGGTCTTCGGCATCGAAGGCCTTCAGTTCCAGCGTGTCCAGTCGTCGCAGCACGGGGTCTTCTTCGTCCATGGCCGGCATTGGACACCATGGCGCTGGCGCTGCCTGGGGAGCAGTCCTAGAATTTCGCTCGCGTGTGGGGGGGTAGCTCAGCTGGGAGAGCGCCGCGTTCGCAATGCGGAGGTCGGGAGTTCGATCCTCCTCCTCTCCACCATCGAAGCCGGCCGGATCGAGGGCCAGCGCGGCACTGCTTCCCGTCCTACGCGATGGCACGTTTCCTGATCACCCGCAGGCCTGTACGCGGGCGTAGCTTTGCGCATTGCCAGAACCTGGAGGCCATCATGCAGACAAGATCCTTCGCCACCGCCCTGATCGCAGCCGTCGGTTGCATCGCGGCCACCGGCTTCGCCGGCGACAACAAGACGGGTGAGGTCGGCTATGTCCCAGAACCCCCGGCCGCATCGTCCAGCACCTTGAGCCGCGCCGATGTGCAACAAAACGCGCGCCAGGCGGTGCGTAACTTCAACCTCCCGTCCACCGCGGAGGGGCGGGACGTGGGCGCCCCGAGCCCGACAAGAAGCAATCTGACCCGCGCGCAGGTGCGCGAGGGGGCAAGGTCGGCCGTCAAGGAAAGCCGCTTCTTCGGCGGCAGCGTCTGAACGCACGGCTGCCTGCTGCCCAGGGCCATCGTGCAGCCAGGATGTCGCGGGCTGCTACGGGACTGTAGACATGCAGCGGCGGCCTATCGGTGCAATGCGCGGCGTCCTACTGTGTGCGGTGCGCCCCCGGCGCACAGTGGCGCTGCCGGTGCAGCCCGCCAGCCTGTGCGGTACGCCGACATCTTCGCAACTGTCAACGCTTCAAGGAGACACCATGAAAAAGCAGCTTCTCTGGATCGCACTGGCTGGCAGCCTCTTCGCCACGACCGGCGCCAGCGCGATGACCAAGGACGAGTACAGCGCCGCCAAGGACAAGATTTCGGCTGACTACAAGGCCGCCAAGGCCCGGTGCGACGCACTGGCCAGCAATGCCAAGGATGTGTGTGAGAAGGAAGCCAAGGGGACGGAGAACGTTGCCAAGGCCGAACTGGAGCAACAGTACAAGCCGTCGGCTGGCCACGCCAAGAAGGTGGCCGAGGCCAAGGCCGAGATGACCTACGAGGTCGCCAAGGAAAAATGCGACGACATGTCGGGCGACGCCAAGAGCGCGTGTGTCAAGCAGGCCAAGGCGCAGCATGACGGCGCCAAGGCCGAAATCAAGCGCATGAAGGGCTGAGCCCGCGCCACCCACATGAGCCGCCCGCGGGCGGCTTTCTCGTGCCCGGGGGTGCTGGCGACCAAGCGCCCGGCATCGAGAGGGCGCACTGTCCTACCCCAGCCCGCGTCGATGGCGGCGGAGCTGCGGCCTGGATCGGGGCCAGCATCCTGGCATGGAGCCGTCGTCCAACCCCCATGCCGCCTTCCTCGTCGAAGACAGCGCCCTGATCCGCGAGAACCTCATCCTGGCCATGGCCGAGGTGGCGGACACGCAGGTCGTGGCCTGCGCCGAATCCGAGGCCGAGGCCTCGACATGGCTGCGCCAGCATCCACACGATTGGCAGCTGGCCGTCATCGACATGTTTCTCAAGGAGGGCACGGGCCTGGGTGTGCTGCGCAGCTGCCATGACCGGGGCCCACGCCAGCGCGCCGTGGTGCTGACCAATTACGCCGACGTGGACATCCGCGCCCAATGCCTGGCGTTGGGGGCCGATGCGGTGTTCGACAAGTCCACCGAGCTGGACGCCTTCCTCGACTTCTGCGGCGCCGCCTCTGCCTGAGCGCCGCTTGCAGGCTCGGCCTATGCAGTCCGCGCGAACTGCCGCTGCACGAAGGCCCAGATCAGCCGCGAGGCATCCGGCCCCTGCGGGTCGCTGTAGCTCTGGGACGCCGTGCCGCCGCTCCAGGCATGGCCCAGTTTCGGGATCTGCACCAAGGTCGCGACGGTGCGGCCACGTACGCGGTAATCGGTGACCAGCATCGGATGGCGCTGGCCGCGCTGCACCGTGCGCGCCGGCCTTGGCCGTGCGCCCGCCGCCTCGGCCCAGGCATTGACCGCCGCCTCGGCATTGCCGGGCGTCACCACGCGGTCGGCCCCGCCGTGCACCACCAGCAGCGCCGGCCAGTGCGCAGCCATGGCCACGGCATCGGCCTCCAGCGGCTTGGTATTGCCGTGGCCGTACATGGCCGACAGCGCCCCCAGCCCCGAGCGCGCCGTGCCGGGCGGCACGCCCGAGTGCATGGCCACGGCCTGGAAGCGGTCCGGGTAGCGCGTGACCACCAGTGCGGCCATGCTGGCGCCGGCCGACAGCCCGGCAATCGCCACGCGCGTGCGGTCCGCGCCGTACAGGCAGGCCTGGTCGATGGCCCGCATGATCAACGCCGCCTCGGCGTGGCCGCGGCCGTTGCGTGTGTCGAACCAGTTCCAGCAGCCGTTCACGTTGGCCAGCCGGTCCTGCTCGGGGTAGAGCACGGCAAAGCCCTCACGCGCGGCCAGCTGGTGCATGCGCGTGCTGGCCACGAAGTCCTCGGCGTTCTGGTCGCAGCCATGCAGCATGACCATCAGCGGCACCTGCTCGCCCAATCGGCGCCCCGGCGGCACGAAGAGCCGGAAGCGCCGCGTGCCGCCGCCCGTGATGGCCCGGCCGCTGGTCCAGCGGCCATCGGCGGCGGAAGGGGGCACCAGCGCCTTGGCCAGCGGCGCGCTGCGCGCGAACGGGGCCAACGGCGCCTGGGCCCGGGCAGCAGGCTTGGGCTTGGCTTTGGCGCTGGCCTTGCGCTTCTTGGGCTTGGCCGGGGGGGTGAGCAGGGGCACGAGGCTGCTCGTGAACAGCCGGGTCAGGGTTCTGAGGGTCTTGCGTTGGAGCATGGGCGTGGGCACGGAGTGCGCCCGAAGGGGAGGGCCAGTATGGACCACTCGCATGACCGGCGCTTGGCCGGGCCTTGCATGCAGGCCGCGTGCCAGCTGCGGCTGTGCCGCATCAGGGCCGCTCGCGCGCGGTCGACGCCAACGCGATGCCCGCCAGCACCGCCACCAGGCCCAGCACCAAATTCCAGCGCAGCGGCTCGTCCAGCACCCAGGCGCCCACGAGCGCGGCCGTGACCGGGTTCACCGTGACCGACACCGCCACCAGCGTGGGGCCGGTGCGCCCCAGGGCCCAGGCCCACAGGAAGAAGCCGATGGCCCCGCCGAACACGCCCAGGTAGCCGATCGCCAGCCACTGCGCGGTGCCGAACTGCGCCACCGGCGCGAAGCTGCCGCGTGCCAGGGCCAGCGGCAGCAGCCCCAGCACGCCCACCGCCATCGCCGCCACCGTGAACGTGACCGGCCCGGCGCGGCGGATCACCGGGCGCGACCAGACGCTGTAGCAGGCCATGCACAGGGCCGCGGCCAGCATCAGGAGATCGCCGCGCCACGCGCCCGGCGGCGCCGTGGACAGACCGGTCAGCAAGGCGGCGGCCACGCCGGCCATGGCGATCAGTACGCCCGTGGTCTTGCGCGCGTTGAGCCGCTCCACGCCCAATGCGGCGGCTACGGCCATGGTCAACAGCGGCAGGGCCGACAACGCCAGCGCGCCGCGCGCAGCCGTCGTGTAGCGCAGCGAGGCGTTGAACAGCAGCGGAAACAGAGCGAAGAACAGCAACCCCAGGCCTGCCGTGGCCGGCCAGTCGCGCCGTGACGGCCAGGCGGCCTTACCCAGCAGCGCCAGCGGTGCCAGCAACAGCACGCCGATGCCGAAACGGAAAACGCCCACGGCCAGCGGGTCCAGCACGCCCGCCAGGTAGCGCGTGGCGCCCACGGCCGCGCCGCCCAGTGCGCTGGACAGCATCGCCGCGGCCATGCCGGCCATCTCACCCATGTGTGCCTCCGTGCTGGTGTGTCACCGCATGCTACGGCCGCTGCGTCTTGCGCCCGAATCGGCCTTCTCCTACGCGCGGCCTGCACCGATCGGGCGCAAGGTAGGCCCATCGCAACTGAAGGAGCCACGATGTCCAAGCAACCCTCTTCCACCCGCAGCGACTTGGACGGCGACGCCCAGGCCAAGGCGCGTGGCAAGGTCGCCAATGACCGCAATGCCCCCACGCCCGAAGGCGCGACGCAGATCCACCAATCGCAGCGTTCACCGGCCAGCCGCAGCGACCGCGAATCGCAGGTCGGCTCGGGCAACCAGAACCGCAGCCGCCAGGGCAGCGGCGGGCGCTGATCGCGCCGCCTACTGCCCGCGCAGCTCGCGCCGCAGCACCTTGCCCACGGCGGACTTGGGCAGTGCCTCGATGAAGCGCACCGAGCGCGGCAGCTTGTACGCCGTGAGGTTGTCCCGGCAATGCGCAAGCACAATCGCCTCGTCCAGCGTGGCGCCCGGTAGCCGCACCACGAACAGGCGCACGGCTTCGCCGGTCTTCTCGTCCGGCACGCCGATGCAGGCGCATTCGGCAACGCCTGTGCAGGCCGAGGCCACGGCCTCGATCTCGTTCGGGTAGACGTTGAAGCCCGAGACCAGGATCATGTCCTTCTTGCGGTCCACGATCTTGAGGAACCCGCGCGCATCGAACTGGCCCACGTCGCCGGTCTTGAAGTAGCCGTCGGCCGTGAACGCCTGGGCATTGGCCTGCGGCTTCTCCCAATAGCCGCGCATCACGTGCGGGCCTTTCACGCAGACCTCGCCGGCCTCGCCCAGCGCCACCTCATGGCCGTCGTCATCCAGCAGCTTCACGTCGCTGGACGGCAACGGCAGGCCTGTCGTTCCATTGAACTCCTGTACGGCAGCCGGATTGAAGGTGACGATGGGGCTGGTCTCCGACAGGCCGTAGCCTTCGCGGATGAAATGCCCGGTGATCGCCTGCCAGCGCTCCGACACGGCCGGCACGATGGCCGAGCCGCCGCCGGCCACCAGGCGCAGGCGCGACCAGTCCACCTGGCGCAAGTCAGGGTGCTGCGTCAGGCCGGCGTACAAGGTGTTGACGCCGGTGACCACGGTGGGCCGCGCCTGGCGCAGCAGCGCGACGAAGGCGTTCATGTCGCGCGGGTTGGGCACCAGCCAGTTCTCCGCGCCGATGCTGAAGTAGCTGATGAAGTTCACCATCAGCGCGAAGATGTGGTACAGCGGAATGGCCGTGACGACCACCTCCTCGCCCGGCCGCCGCGCCGACGGCATGAACAGCGCGAACTGCGCGCAGTTGGCCAGCAGGTTGCCGTGCGACAGCGACGCGCCCTTGGACAGGCCGGTCGTGCCCCCCGTGTACTGCAGGAAGATCAGGTCGTCCGGGCCGGTGGCCACGCTCTGGAAGCGGGGCAGCGCAGCGCCGGCGGCCAGCGCTGCGCCGAAACTGACCACCTCGCAGCCCGGGGCCGCGAGCAGGCCGGCGTCCACCGGCGGGTCCTGCGGCGTGGGCTCCGTGCCCAGGCCAAAGCCTGCTGCCAGCACCGTGCGCACCGGTGTGTTCGCCAGCACCTGGGCCAGCGTGGGCGTGGCGCCGTTGAAGACCACCATCAGGCGCGCGCCCGCGTCCTGCAGTTGGTGCTCCAGCTCGCGCGGCGTGTACAGCGGGTTCACGTTCACCTGCACCGCGCCGGCCCGCAGGATGCCCAGCAGCGCGATCGGGAAGGCCAGGACGTTGGGTGTCATCACCGCGATGCGGTCGCCGCGCTGCACGCCGCGCGACTGCAGCCAGGCCGCGAACGCAGCCGACAGCGCATCCACCTGCGCGTAGCGAAGGGGCTGGCCGGCGAAGCGCAGGGCCGGCCGGTCGGCATGCGTGCGCATCGCCTCTTCGAGCATGGCCGTGACGCTGGCGTGCTGTGCGGGCGCGATCTCGGCCGGGATGCCGTAGGCGCGGTAGCTGGCGAGCCAGGGGCGTTCTTGCATGGTGGGTCTCCGCTGAGGAACTCTGAGTGGTGCCAGTCTCTCGATCGCTCAACGCAGGCGCTGCTGCGTGCCTGCGTCGAACAGGTGCACCTGCTCCGGTGCGATGGCCAGGCTGATCGCATCGCCCGGCTTCACGAGCAGCCGGTCGTGCACCAGGGCCTGCAGCGGCTGGCCCGCGGCCTCGCAGGCCAGCAGCGTGTCGGCGCCGCTGAATTCCACCACCTTGACCTCGCAGCCGATCCCGGAGTGGCCGGCGCGCTGCACGCGCAGGTGCTCGGGGCGTAGGCCCAGCAGCACCTGCTGGCCGTCCTGCACGCCCTGGAGCGCCGGCAACGCCACGGCGCCGCCCACCGTATTGGCGCTGCCGTTCTGCACCACGGCCGGCAGCAGGTTCATCGACGGCGAGCCGATGAAGGTCGCCACGAAGGCGTTGCCCGGCCGGTCGTACAGCTCCACCGGCGTGCCGATCTGCTCGACCTTGCCATCGCGCAGCACCACGATGCGGTCGGCCATGGTCATGGCCTCCACCTGGTCGTGCGTGACGTAGATCGAGGTGGTCTTCAGGCGCTGGTGCAGCGCGCGGATCTCGGTGCGCATCTGCACGCGCAGCTTGGCGTCGAGGTTGGACAGCGGCTCGTCGAACAGGAAGACCTTGGGGTCGCGCACCATCGCGCGCCCCATGGCCACGCGCTGGCGCTGGCCGCCCGAGAGCTGCTTGGGCAGCCGGTCCAGCAGCTGGTCCAGGCCCAGCATGCGCGCCGCGCCGGCCACCTTGGCGCCGATGGCATCGGCCGCCTGGCCCGCGATCATGAGGCCGAAGCCCATGTTCTCGCGCACGCTCATGTGCGGGTACAGCGCATAGGTCTGGAACACCATGGACACCTCGCGCTGCTTGGGCGGCAGGTCGTTGACCACCGTGTCGGCGATGCGGATCTCGCCCGTGGTCGGCGCGTCCAGCCCCGCGATCATGCGCAGCAGCGTGGACTTGCCGCAGCCGCTGGGGCCGACGAACACCGCGAACTCGCCGTCGCCAATCGCGATGTCCACGCCCTTGATGACCTGCGTCTCCGCGAAGGATTTGGTGATGCCCGAAAGCGTGACTGAAGCCATTTCTTTATCCGCCCTTGACGCCGCCGGCTGTGAGCCCGCCGACGATCTCTTTCTGAATCACCAGCGTCAGCACCAGCACCGGCAGCGTGACCAGCAGCGCCGCGGCCGCCAGCGGCCCCCAGGCGATCTGCTCGAACGTCAGCACGTTGTAGATGGCCACCGGCAGCGTGCGCGTCTCGCGCCCGGCCAGCACCGCGCCGAAGATGAAGTTGTTCCACGAGAAGATGAAGGCCAGGATGGCCGCCACCGTGATGCCCGGCCGCGCCAGCGGCAGCGCGATGTAGCGAAAGCGCTGCCAAGGCGAGCAGCCGTCCATGAGGCCGGCCTCGTCCAGCTCGTGCGGCAGCGTCTCGAAGTAGCCCGCCACGATGTAGACCATGATGGGCACGGTGATCACCAGATGCGTGATCACCACCGGCGCCAGCGTGCCCGTGAGCCCCAGCGCCTGGAACAGGCTGAACAGCGGGATCAGGAAGCTGATGGCCGGCGTCATGCGCGCGATCAGGATGGTGAGCAGCAGCTTCTTCGCCTTGAGCCGCGCGATGCCGTAGCCGGCCGGCACGCCGATGAGCAGCGCGACCAGCGTGGCCAGGCCCGACACGATCACGCTGTTGATGAAGTACTGGAAGAACGGCCCGCTGTCGAACACCTTGCGGAAGTTGTCCAGCGTGGGCGGGCTGGGGATGAACACCGGCGGGTAGGCCAGGTTGTCCACCTCGTTCTTGAACGCCAGCGACAGCATCCATAAAAAGAAGCCGATGGCGGGCGAGACGAGCAGGAAGACGCACAGCGCCAGCAGCGCCTTGTCGATGAGCTTACGCGTCATAGCGGGACCGTTCCTTGAGCCAGAAGAGCAAGAGGCTCAGGCCCACCACGAGCACGAAGAACACCACCACCACGCTGGAGGCCTTGCCGATCTGGTAGAACGAAAACGCCTGCAGGTACAGGTAGATGTTGATGGTCTCCGACGAGGTGCCCGGCCCGCCCTGCGTGATCACGTAGATGGTGTCGAAGGTCTTGAGCGCATCGATCAGCCGCACCACGGCGGCCACCATGATGAAGGGCATGAGCAGCGGCAGCGTCACGTAGCGCAGCGTCTGCCAGCGTGTCGCGCCTTCCATGTGCGCGGCCTCGAACGGGTCGGTCGGCAGCGAGGCCAGGCCGCCCAGCACGATGAGCATCACGAGCGGCGTCCACTGCCAGATGTCCACCAGCACCAGGCAGGGAATGGCCAGCATCGGCGAGTACACCCATTCGCTGGGCGGGATGCCGACCAGCGACAGCAGGTAGTTCAGCACGCCCTGCTGCGGGTGGAACATCATGACCCACACCAGCGCAATGGCCACGGGCGTGGCCATCATCGGCAGTACGAAGGCGCCGCGCCAGAAGCCGCGGCCCGCGAACTTCTGGTTGAAGACGAGCGCCGCCGCCGTGCCCAGCACCAGCGGCGCGATCACGGCCAGCGCGGTGAACACCAGCGTGTGGACGATGGACCAGAGAAAGCGCGTGTTCGTCGCCAGCTCGGCATAGTTGGCCAGCCCCACGAACCTGGAGGCCGAGCCGATCTTCCAGTCGAACAGGCTCATCCACAGCGTGAACAGCCAGGGGAACACGATCACGGCCACCACCACCAGCACGGCGGGCAGGATGAACCAGAGGAAGGGGGAGACGCGAGGGCGCAATGCAGTTCAGCCTTCGGCCTTCGCCAGCACCGGCGCGAACTCGGCTGTCGCTTTCTTCAGCTCGGCCGCCACGTCGCCCCCCGTCAGCATGTTGTTCAGCGCAATGCCGAACACATCGCGAAACTCCGTCACCGGCTCGATGATGGGCAAGCCCGGCTTGGCGATCCGCAGCGACTCTGCCACAGCGCTGAGCCACGCGGCCGGCACCTTGAGGTTGGCGATGGCCTCCTTGTCCGCGTAGGCCGACAGCCGCACCGGCGCACCCGAGCCCGTGGCCAGCATGCGCGCCTGCATGGCCTTGCTGGTGGCCCACACGATGTAGAGGAAGGCCGCCTCCTTCTTCTTGGAATACGACGACACGCCGATGCCATCGCCGAACGTGGCCGACACCTGGGCCTTGGGGCCGGGCGGCATCACGCCGTAGCCCACCTTGCCCACCACCTTGGACTTGCTCGCGTCCTCCAGCGGCGGCGCGAAGCCCGAGCCGTCGATCCACATCGCGGCCTTGCCCTGCAGGAACAGGCTCTGCGATTCGTTCCAGTTGTAGCCCGCGATACCGGCCGGGCCGGTGGTCTTGAGCAGGTCGCGGTACAGCGTGGCCGACGCGATGGCCTCGGGCGTCTCGGTGGCCAGCTTGCCGTTGGCATCGAAGAACTGCCCGCCCCAGCCCAAAAAGAAACCCGTCCACAGCGGCACGTTGGCGTTCTTCAGGCCGCGGCCCACGAAGCCGGCGACGCCGTTCGCCGGGTCGTGCAGCTTCTTCGCCGCCTCCAGGATCTCGGCATAGGTCTTGGGGTAGGCCACGCCCTTGGCCGCGAACAGATCCTTGTTCCAGTACAGGATCCACGGGTCCAGGTTCAGCGGCAGGCTGTCGATGCGGCCGTCGCTCTGCGTGGCGTAGAACATGCCGCCGGCCGAGTAGTCCTTCTGGTCGAAATCCGGCGGCGCGGCACTGGCGAACATCGGCCGCAGGTCCTCCATCCACTTGCCCTTGGCGAACTGGCGTTTCTGCACGTGGTAGCTCAGATGCACCACGTCGAAGCTGGTGCGGCCCGAGTTGAACTCGATCACCGTCTTCTGGCGCGACTGCTGCTCGGGCATCTGCTCGGCCCCCACCTTGATGCCGGTGAGATCCTCGAACTCCTTCTGGTGCCGCTGCAGCAGCTCACCGCGCGGGCTCTTGATCAGGTGCACCTCCAGCGTCTGGCCGGCGTAGCGCTTCCAGTCGAAGTTGCCTTGCGCGAAGGCGGGCAGGGTCGCGAGGGCGGTGGCACCGGCAGCGGCTTGCAGCAGCTCGCGGCGCTTGAAGTTCGAAGCGGTCATGATGGTCTCCTTGGGGGTGGGGCTCAGAGCGACGCGACGTCGCAGCCGAGCGCACGATACGCGGCACGCACCGCCTGTGCCTCGGTGTTATCCAGGGGCGAGAGCGGCGCGCGCACGTGGAGCCAGCCGTCGTCGCCTAGCTGCTCGGCCAGCGCCGTCTTGTAGGCGCTGACGAAGGGCATGTTGGGCTTCACGCTCAGCAGGTGCAGCAGGCCCTGCATCAGCGTCACATCGGCGGCCGACACCTCGGCGGGCCGGCTCACCACGCGGCGCATCAAATGCGGCGCCAGGTTGGCCAGGCCGTTCACCGAGCCCGCGCCGCCGGCCACCATCACGGGTGCCACATCCAGCTCGGCGCCCACGAGCGTGCCGAGCTGCGGGAAGGCCTTCACCAAGCCCAGCGAGTGCGCGCGGTCGCCCGTGCTGTCCTTGATGCCGACCACCACGCCCGGGTGCGCATCGGCCAGCGTCGCGATCGCCGCATGGCTGAACGCCACGTTGCTGAGCGAGGGGAACTGGTACAGCAGCACGCGCAGCGCATCACTGCCGATGCCGCGCACCATCTGCGTCACCGAGGCGACCACACCCTCGTCGCGCGGGTGGTTGAAGTAGAAGCTCGGCATGAACAGCTGGCGTGTGCAGCCCAGCGCGATGGCGTGGCGCCCCAGCGTGATCGCGTCGCCCAGCGCGCAGGCCGTGGTGCACACGATGATCTGGTCCGGCCGCACGCCGTCGTCCAGCAGCGCCTGCAGCAGCGCCTGGCGCTCGGCCACCGTCAGCGCCGGGCCCTCGCCCGTGGTGCCGAAGGGCGTGATGCCGTCGCTGCCGGCGGCCAGCATGCGGCGCGCCTGGGCCAGCGTGCGCGCGGTGTCGACGGCGCCGCTGTCGGTGAAGGCCGTGGCCAGGGCAGGCCACAGGCCGGTGATGGCATGCGTCATCGCGTGCGTCTCCTCGGGGTGTTGATCGGGGTGGGAACAGGTGATTCCGAAGGTGCGGGCATCGGTGGCGCGGCGGGGCCGGCCAGGGCGCGGTTGCGCGCGCTGTCCAGGTGCGCGTCGAGCAGGCGCACGGCGGTGTCGGCATCGCGGCGCTCCAGCGCGGCGACGAACTGCAGGTGCTCGTGCATGGCGGGGATCAGCTGCGCGGGCGTGATCACGGCCTGCTCCAGCCGAATCAGCCGGATGCGCAGGCTGTTCACGCGGTAGATCTCCGAGACGATCTCGTTGCCCATGGCATCGACCATGCGGTCGTGCAGGCCCCAGTCCACGGCCTGGGCATCGTCCAGCAGGGCCGCATCGGCACGGCCGGCGCTGGCGCGGGTGAGGATGTCCTGGTGCGCGGCCGCAATCGCCTGCAGCTCCTCGGCCGTGACCACGGCCGTGAAGTGGCGTACGGCCTCGCGCTCGATCATGGCGCGCAGCTGGAACGCGTTGCGCACGAGCTTCAGGTCCACATGCGCGATCTGCAGGCCGCGCTGCGGCACCGTCTTCACCAGGCCCGCCGCCTCCAGCCGCGGAATCATCTCGCGCACGGCGCCCAGCGGCATGTCCAGCAGCGTCATGAGCTCGCGCTGCGACACGAACTGCCCGGGCTTGATGCTGCCCCTGAGGATCTGCTGCGTGAAGCCCTGGTAGGCGCGCGCCCGCTGGCTGGTGGGCTCGGCCGCCACCACCTCGAGCCGCCGCTGTGCCGTCCCGGTCTTACCCCCTCTCCCCCTGGGAGAGCGCTGGGGTGAGGGCCGCGCGGCGCTTGTCACCGCAGCACGCCCTTCTTGAGCAGGATGTTGGCGTAGGTCCGCGTGTCCCCCGTTGCCACCACCACGAAGGCCTTGGCCGCACGCTCGTAGAACGCCTGCCGGTCCAGCGCACCCGGTGCGCCATGGCCGTGCCGCGCCAGCACCTCGGTGAACTGCACCACGGCCGGCGGCACCTCGGCCGTGTTGCCCACCACCTGCATGGTGCACGTGGGCTGCGCCACGAAATCGTCCAGCGGCAGCACCGACAGCACGGCGTCCAGCGCCGCATCGGCCGCGATGCCGGGCAGCCGCACCAGCCGCTGCGCCAGCGCCGCCGCCGGAAAGTAGGCATCGGCCAGCACGATCTCGTCGCCATGGCCCATGGAGGCCAGCGCGTGCAGCAGATCGGGCGAGAGCAGGGGCGAGAGGTTTTTGAGCATGGCGGCGGCCGATGGTGCGCGCATGCCCGGCCAGCGGCCATGATCGCTTGCCCTGTTGACGAACTGACATGTCAGTTATAGGGTCAGCGCAACATCACTGCCGATACCGAAGGAATCCGATGCCAGAACCGCAGGCCGGCCTGGTCCCGCCCGACGCACAGGGCCAACGCCTGGGCCTGGGCGGGGCGGCCCTGGGCAATTTGTTCAGCGCCATCCCCGAGGCCGATGCCCAGGCCGTGCTGGCCGCCGCGCTGGCCGACGGCTGCCGCAGCTTCGACACCGCGCCGCATTACGGCAATGGCCTCAGCGAGCACCGCTTCGGCCAGGCGCTGCGCGGGTTGCCACGGGGCAGCTTCACGCTGTCCAGCAAGGTCGGGCGCGTGCTGCGACCCGACGCGCAGGCGCCGCGCGACCAGCATGGCTACGTGCAGGTGCTGCCGTTCACGCAGCGCTGGGACTACAGCGCCGCCGGCACGCGGCGCAGCGTGGAAGACAGCCTGCAGCGCCTGGGCCTGGCGCACCTGGACATGGCCTACGTGCACGACTGCGACGCCGCCACGCACGGCGCCGATCACCCGCGCGTGCTGGCCCAGGTGCTGGACGAAACATTGCCCACGCTGCGCGCGCTGCAGCGCGAGGGCCTGGTGCGCCACGTCGGCCTGGGCGTCAACGACGTGCAGATCTGCCTGGACGTGCTGGCCCACGCGGATCTGGACGGGCTGCTGCTGGCCGGCCGCTACAGCCTGATCGACCACAGCGCGCTGGCCGCGCTGCTGCCGCTGTGCCAGGCGCGCGGCGTGCGCATCGCGCTCGGCGGCGTCTACAACTCCGGCATCCTGGCCACCGGCGTGGGCGCGGGCGGCGAACTGCGCTTCAACTACGCGCGCGCGCCGCAGGCCTGGGTCGAGCGCGTTGCCGCCGTCGAACGCGTCTGCGCCGACCACGCCGTGCCGCTGCGCGCGGCCGCGCTGCAGTTCCCGCTGGCGCATCCGGCCATCGCCATCGTGATGGCGGGCGCGCAGAGCGTGGCGCAGTGGCAGGACAGCCGCGCCATGCTGGCGCATCCCATTCCCGCCGCGTTCTGGCGGGCGCTGCGCGAGCAGGGGCTGTTGCCCAAAGACGCTCCCACGCCATGATCGACGCCCACTTCCACATCTGGCGCCTGGCGCGCGGCGACTACGGCTGGCTCACACCCGCCCTGGGCACCATCCACCGCGACGTGCGCCTGGACGACTGGCGCGCCGTGTCCCGCCCCTGTGGCGTGCGTGGCGGCGTGCTGGTGCAGGCCGCGCCCACCGAGGCCGAGACCGCCTTCTTGCTGGACCAGGCCGAGCAGGCCGACGACGTGCTGGCCGTGGTCGGCTGGGTCGACCTGCTGGCGAGCGACGCCCCGGCCCGCATCGAGGCCCTGGCGCGCCGGCCCAAGCTGCGCGGCCTGCGGCCGATGCTGCAGGACATCGCGGACCCGGACTGGATCCTGCAGCCCGCGCTGGCGCCTGCGTTGCAGGCCATGGTGGCCTGCGGGCTGGTGTTCGATGCGCTGGTCAAGCCGGTGCACCTGCCGCGCCTGCTGCGGCTGGCGGCGCGGCACCCGGATTTGAGGATCGTGATCGACCACGGGGCCAAGCCTGCGATTCCAGGCGATGCGGCGGGGTGGGCAGCGTGGACCGAGGGGATGCAGGCGCTGGCCCGCGAGACGGGGGCGTTCTGCAAGATTTCGGGGTTGTGGACGGAGGCGAAGCCGGGGGCGCCGGTGGAGGTGGTGCAGCGGCATGCGGGGTGGCTGCTGGCGTGCTTCGGGGCGGGGCGGTGTGTGTGGGGAAGCGATTGGCCGGTGCTGGAACTGGCAGGGGGCTACCAGGACTGGTTGGCGGCGGCGCGCGATGGTGTCGAACTGGAGGATCGGGGAGCCGTTTTCGAAGCGACGGCGCGCATGGCCTACGGTCTTTGATTCCGCAAAAGAGCGAGCGGCCGAATGTCGCTCGGTCAGGCGTGAACATGTAACAGCAGGAGGGCACCGCTGGATTCTCTGTAGAGTTACTCGCGCTCAGGCCATCCGGTCTGACGAATCGTCCGTGATCGCGTGACCGCCCAGCAAGAAGAACTGTCATGAGCAAGCCCCAGGATGAAATGCGGAAGGAATACCAGCGCGCAGACCTCGGCAACGGAATGCGAGGAAAGTATCTGGAACGTGTTGCCAAAGGAACGCAGACCACGGTCAGGCCCAAACGAACCACCCGCAAACAGGCGGCCGCTCAACGCAGCGTCGCATCGTAGAACGGCGGCACCACCATGCGTCTCGCAATATTGACCGGCGGTTCCAGGGGGCTCGGCCTCGCGCTGTGCGAGGCCCTTGCCGAACGCGGCTACCGCGTGATGGAGTTCTCGCGCGGCGCACCACACGCCTATTCAGTCAGATTGGATCTTTCGTCGCCCGGCGATAGCCATCGAATCGCAGCGACCGCCGTTGCTTCTTTCGGCAACAAGCACATCGAAGAGTTGCTGGTCGTCAGCAACGCTGGAACCCTCGACTCGATCGGCCCTGCCTCTCGTCAAGAGCGTGCCGCGGTACTCGCCAACGTGAATACGAACTTCACATCCGCAATTCTTGTTTTGACCGAAATCGTGGCGCATTTCCAAGATACGCCATGCCGCAAGGTTCTGGCCAATATTTCGTCCGGAGCGGCGCAGAGAGGCTACGCAGGCTGGTCGCTCTATTGCGCCGCCAAGGCAGGCATGGAGAACTACGTCCGGGCGCTGGCATTGGAACAACAGCTCGAGCCGCACCCATTCATTCCAATCAATGTGGACCCGGGCGTGATCGACACCGAGATGCAGGCCCTTATCCGCAGCTCTTCGGCGGCTGATTTTCCAGAGATCGAACGTTTCATCAAACGCAAGGAGCAGGGTGCGCTCGTATCACCAGAGAAGGTGGCGGGCGCGGTCTGTCACATTCTCCAGCTGACGTCACTTTCCTTCGGCGCTCGATATGAGGTCGGCGACTACGGGGCCTGACCTGCGGAGACGACTCTCAACGCCGACGCTGAACTATTCGCTCGAGCCCACAGTACGGAATATTCAGCTGTTTGTTGGAACACCCATGATCGACCACACAGGCCTCACCGTCACCGACTACGCCAAGAGCAAGGCGTTCTACATCGCCGCCCTTGCCCCCATCGGCTATGCGCTGCTCGCGGAAATCCCCGCCTCCGTCACCGGCCACACCGATGTCGCCGGCTTCGGCGAGCCGCCCCAGCCGGATTTCTGGATCGCCTCGGGCACGGCCAACCAGCCGCCGATCCACATCGCATTCCGGGTCGCATCGCGTGCCCATGTCGATGCTTTCCATCAGGCCGCGCTGGCGGCCGGCGGCCGCGACAACGGGCCGCCGGGGATCCGCGCCCACTACCACCCCAACTACTACGGCGCCTTCGTGCTGGACCCGGACGGACACAACATCGAAGCGGTCTGCCACGCGCCGGCGTGAGCGCGTAGACGCCCACTGGCCGCAACGACACGTCGATCCGCACGAAGGCACCGCACCCGCCGCGCGCCAGGCCGCCACCTCGTTCCACCGCCATGTCCGCCGCCCTGTTCATCGCCCTGTGCTGCACCGGCGCGCTGCTGCTCACGACCGCGTATTTCGTCATGGGCTCGATACCCCTCTTGATCCTCAAGCACGACGTGCCCATGGACGCGCGCTTCGTGCGCGGCTTCTTCAACACCTACTACCTGGCTGCGATGGGCACGGCCGGCGTTGCTGCACTGAGCTATGCGGTGGCCGGGCGGCCGGTCTTCGCCGCGGGGGCGGCGGCGCTCGCGGGCCTGACGGCCCTTCTGCGGCGCAAGGTCATCCCGACGATGGACCGGCTCCGCATCGAAATCGGAGACCAGTGCGCCAGCGCCATCGCCACTTTCGGCCGCATCCACGTCACGGCCATCCTGATGAACCTGGTGCAGCTCGTGGTCATCGTCTGGAGCCTCATCGTCGCCGCGCGGCCGTGAGGCGCGCCTGATGTCCACGAGGCGCTGCCCCGCAACCTGCCGCACTGCTGCTCTCCGTCAAAGCCGCCCTCAACCCGGCGGCGCCACCGCATACGAAATCCGCCCCGCCGGCAGATAGAACAGCGCGATCACCGCACCCCCCTTGGCCTCCGGATAGTGGTGGCTCCCGGGCGGCGGCGCCGTCCAGCCGCCTTCACACCACCCGTTCGGCCCGGCCAGCGCCGCGCCTTCGTTGAGCGGGATCACCATGTTGATCTCGCCATACGGATGCGCGTGGTAGTCGCCGCGCAGGCTGCCGCCAGGGTTGTGCTGCGTGTTGCCGGTCGAGTCCATGTACACGGCGGTGATGCTGAAGTGCAGTGTCTCGGCCGTGGGCTCGGCGATGCGGCTGCGGCGGTAGCGCGGGCCGCCCACTTCCACGTTCGCGGCCCAGCCGTCGCGCACGCCGCGGCGCACCAGCTCGGCCAGGCGCTCGTACAGCGGGCTGCCCGGGCCGTGCTCGGCGTTGAGCCAGCGTTCGAGCTCGGTGCCGGCCGTCATGTCCTTGATCGTGTCGAGAAACGGCAAGCTGGTGGCGATGAGCGCATCGCGGTCGGGATGGGGCGGGGTGTGCAGCGTCATGGCGTTCACTCTTCCGACTTGAAGCCCGACGCGGCCACGATGGGGCGCCAGTGCTCGGACTCGCGTGCGATCTGCTGCACATAGGCCGCGGGGGTGGACCACACGGGCTCCAGGCCCAGCTTGTCGAAGCCGGCCATCAGCGCGGCGCTGCGTGCCGCCTGGCGCGTGGCCTCGCCCAGCTCGGCCACCAGTGCGTCGCTGGCCTGCGGCGGCAGGAACAGGCCGTACGACTCGGCGCCCGTCACCTGCGCCAGGCCCTGCTCGGCGAAGGTGGGCACGCCGGGCAGGAAGCGCGAGCGCTTCTCGCTGGTCACGGCCAGGATGCGCAGCTTGCCGTTGTCCGCGTACTGCAGGAAGTCGGCCACGAAGCCCATGTAGGCCGGGATCTGCCCGCCCAGCAGGTCCTGCATGGCCGGTGCCGAGCCGCGGTAGGGCACGTGCGTGCGCTGCAGGCCCGCGGCCTGGTCGAGCCGGTAGCCCAGGAAATGCGCCATCGAGCCCGCGGCGGGCGATGCGAACAGCGCCGCCTTGGGGTTGGCCTTCACCCATTGCACGTAGGCGTCGAGCGTGGTCACGGACGCGGGCACGGCCGCGGCGCTGACGGCGAAGGCGCAGCCCACGTTGGCGATCGGGCTCACGGGCCGGAAGTCAGCCACCGCGTCGTAGCCCAGCCTGCTGTAGACGTGCGGGTAGATGGTGAGCGCCGAGGTGTGCGTGCACAGCAGCACGCTGCCATCGGCCTTTTCGCGCTTGAGCTGGCCGCTGGCCACGCGGCCGGCGGCACCGGCGCGGTTGTCGACGATGCAGGCACGGCCCTGTTCGCGCCAGGCCTCCCCCACGCGGCGCGCCGTCACGTCCAGCGTGCCGCCGGGCGGGTAGCCCACGAGGATGCGGCTCAGTTTGTCGTTCTGCGCCAGCGCGGGCCGGCCGATGGACAGGGCGAGGGCAGCGGCCGAGAGGCCAGCCGTGAATTCGCGGCGCGTGGGGTGCATCATGGGGTTTCTCCGGTGGGGTGGGGTTGCAATGGCCTGCATGGTGCTGGCTGCTCGGCCCCGCCGGAAGCGACGAATCTGCAGGACCATCTTGCATGGCATGCAACATGCACACCAGGCCGCCATGAATGTCGAACGCATCGATCTGAACCTTCTGCGCGTCTTCGACGCCGTGTTCGAAGAACGCAATCTGCTGCGCGCCGGCCACCGGCTGCACCTGAGCCAGTCCGCCGTGAGCCACGCGCTGGCGCGGCTGCGCGAGGCGCTGGACGACGAGCTGTTCGTGCGCACCAGCCGCGGCATGGAGCCCACGGCGCGCGCCCTGGCCATGGCGCCGGGCCTGCGCCAGTCGCTGCAGCGCATCCACCAGACCCTGGGCGCCCCGCGCTTCGATGCCGCCCACAGCGCGCGCCGCTTCGTGGTGGCCGCCAACGACCACCTCACGGCCGTGCTGGTGGCGCGCATGAGCCGCGCCATCGCGGTCTCGGCGCCGCACATCGACGTGGTGGTGCGGCCCTCGACCCGCATCGACCTGGCCGAGCAGATCGACGTGGGCCGCATCGACCTGGCCATCGGCATCTTCTCGGAGGTGCCGCAGCGCTTCGGCGCCATGGCGCTGGGCCAGCACGACGAGGTCATCGTGATGCGGCGCGGCCATCCCATCGGCCGCAGGCGCGCACGGCTGGCCGACCTGGCCGCCTACCCGCTGCTCACCGTCTCGCTGGGCGGGCAGGAAGAGGGCGCGATCAGCGGCTTCATCGTCGAGCGCGGGCTTGCGCGCCAGTCGGAGATGTTCGACCGCCACGCGCTGGAACAGGCGCTGGCGCGCGAAAGCCTGTTGCCGCGCTACCGCGTGACGGTGGCGCATGCGTTGGCCATTCCCATGCTGCTGCGCGAGACCGACATGCTGTCCATCGTGCCGCGTCCGCTGGCGGGCGAGTTCGTTCAGGGTGCGCCTGTGGCCTGCGCCGAGCTGCCCTACACCACGCCCGGTATGGCGGTGCGCGCCGTCTGGCACCAGCGCAACGAAGACGATGCCGGCCACCAGTGGCTGCGCGCCGAGGTGGCACAGGCGGCGGCGGCCGTGGCGGCCCTGCAGCGGTGAGTGCGCGGGCCACTTGCATGCCGTGCACGATGCGCATGTGCACTTTGCAGTTCCGCGCGCCACGCGCCGCTGCCACCATCGCGCCATGACCCACGACACGACCCCTGCCGCGCAGGCCTTCGACCATCTCATGCGCACCCGCCGCAGCGTGCGCGGCTTCGCGCCCGGCCGGCCCGTGCCGCGCGCACTGCTGCAGCAGGTGCTGCAGACCGCGGCCTGCGCACCCAGCAATTCCAACACCCAGCCCTGGCAACTGCACGTGCTGGCCGGCGATGCGCTCGCCGCGCTCAGTGCCACGCTGCGCGAAGCCTGCGACAGCGGGGCCGCGCCCGCGTTCTCGCACTTTCCTGATGTGCTGCCCGAGCGCATCGCCGCGCACCAGGCGGATTTCGGCGCGCGTTACTACGCGGCCCTCGGGATCGACCGTGCCGACACGGCCGCGCGCACGGCGCAGACCGTGCGCAACTACGACTTCTTCGGCGCGCCCGTGGGCCTGGTGCTCACCACGCACCGCAGCCTGCGCGCGCACAGCTGGCTGGACTGCGGGCTGTTCCTGCAAAGCCTGATGCTGGCCGCGCACGCCCACGGCCTGGCCACGTGCCCGCAGGTGTCGTTTGCGCGCTTCGATGCCTTGATCGGCCAGCACCTGGGCCTGCCCGCCGACGAGGTGGTGGTCTGCGGCATGTCGCTGGGCTATGCGGCGGCCGACGCCGCCGTGAACCGGATGGCCATGCCGCGGCGCGCGGTGGAGTCGTTCGCGCGGTTCCGGGGCTTTGCATGACGCGTCTAGTCGTGCACGAAAAAGCCCCGGTCGCGGAACTGGCTGCCGCTCCACCATGACGGCCCGGCGCTGCCGTAGCGGTGGTTCGACGCACCGGCCTGGCTCTGCAGCGGCTGCGTGACGTTGCCGTCCGCATCGCGCTCGGCCCGGTGCGCGGGCGTCTCGGGCACCACCACGGTGATGTGCCCGGCGCGCCCTGCGGCCTCGCGGTCGGCGCAGATCAGGCCCAGGCCGCCCGCGTTGGCCGCGGCCTGCAGCGCGCCGGCATCGAACACGCGGCGCCAGCCGAAGCGTGGGCCCATGTCGACGAGCCAGGCCAGCAGGTCGTCGGCGCGCAGCTCGACCACGGTCTGCGCATAGACCACGGGCACGGCCTCGCCGCGACCTAGGCGCACCAGGGCCGAGGACGTCCACCACACGCGCGGCAGGTAGGCGCGCGCCAGGTAGCAGTAGTCGGCCGCGTAGACGTTGCAGAAGGTGGCGATCAACGTAGGCCGCCAGCGCGCGGCGCGCGCCACGTCCAGCCAGTCGCCCAGCGCCGTGAGCTGCGCCACACGCGCCTCGGCGCCGGCCGCCAGGTCGCGCCTGGGCCGGCCGGCCTCGCCGATGGGGAAGGCGCGCGCTTTGGTGCGGTCGCGCCGGGCCTCGGTGTTGTCCTCGCGCAGCTGGGCAATGGGCAGCTGCGCGGTGGCGGGCGGCGCTGCGTCCTCCTGCGGCGCGGCGCCCGCCGGCTCCAGCCGCGACAGCGCCACATGGCCGATCACTTCGCTGCCGCCCAGCAGGGTGCGCACGCGCGGCACCTGGCCTTGCGGCAGCAGCGCGACGGACTGGTCGCCGTGCGTGGTGGGCAGGTGCCGCGGGTTGCCGTCTCCCTCGGGCACTGCTGGCCAGCCGCGACGAGAGAGCCGGCGCAAGCATTGCACAGCCGGTTGGTGGAAATGCCTTCGCGCATGGTGCATCCCGATGTGGAACAGGGGCGCCCATCGTGAAGGCGCGCAGCGCCTGCGTCCATCCCACGATCGCGGGATGCGCCCCCTGTGCAGGACGCGCGGCCGCCATCTCGACCCGCTCGCCAGGTCTTGCCGCCTATGGTGCAATGGCCTTTTGCGACCAGGAGCCCCACCATGAATGCCCGCGTCCCCGCCCAAGTGCTCGATACCGCCGCCGCGTTGACCCATGTGTCGCGCGCCTGGGACGACGACATCGTCCGCCAGCTCACCGACTACATCGCCATTCCCGCCAAGTCGCCGTCGTTCGACAAGGAATGGGCCGAGCACGGCTACCTGGAAACCGTGATGCGCAACGCCGCGGCCTGGGTCGAAGCGCAAAAGGTCGAGGGCCTGCAACTGGAGATCGTGCGCCTGCCGGGCCGCACGCCGGTGCTGTTCTTCGAGGTGCCGGCCACGGGCACCACGACCACGCAGACCGTGCTGATGTACGGCCACCTGGACAAGCAGCCCGAGTTCAACGGCTGGCGCAACGACCTGGGCCCGTGGACGCCCAAGTACGAGGACGGCAAGCTCTACGGCCGCGGCGGTGCGGACGACGGGTACGCCGTCTACGCCAGCATCGCCGCCGTGCAGGCCTTGAAGGCGCAGAAGGCCGCGCACCCGCGCATCGTCGGCATCATCGAGACCTGCGAGGAGAGCGGCTCGTACGACCTGCTGCCCTATGTGGACGCGCTGCGCACGCGGCTGGGCGACGTGGCGCTGGTGGTGTGCCTGGACTCGGGTGCCGGCAACTACGAGCAGCTGTGGATCACCAGCAGCCTGCGCGGCATGGCCAGCGGCGTGCTGAAGGTGGAGATCCTCACCGAGGGCGTGCACTCGGGCGATGCCAGCGGCCTGGTGCCGTCGAGCTTTCGCATCATGCGGCAGGTGCTGGACCGGCTGGAAGACAGCGCCACCGGCCGCCTGCTGCCCGCCAGCTTCCACTGCGATGTGCCGGCCGACCGGCTGGCCCAGGCCCAGGCCACGGCCGCCATCCTGGGCGACGAGATCTACAAACGCTTCCCGTGGGCGCATTACGACTGCGGCGGCTCCACGCAGTTCGCGCTGCCCACCACCACCGACCCGGTGCAGGCCCTGCTGAACCGCACCTGGAAGCCCACGCTGTCGGTCACCGGCGCCGAAGGCTTTCCCGAGCTCAAGAACGCCGGCAACGTGCTGCGGCCCTACACGGCGTTCAAGCTGTCGCTGCGCCTGCCGCCGCTGGTGGACGCGGGCCAGGCCGTGCAGGAACTCAAGGCGCTGCTGGAGGACAACGCGCCCTACCAGGCCCGCGTCACGTTCGACGGCGAAGGCGGTGCCACGGGCTGGAACGCGCCGGCCACGGTGCCCTGGTTCGAGAGCGCGCTGAACGCGGCCTCGCAGGCGCAGTTCGGCGCGTCATGCGGCTACATCGGCCAGGGCGGCACGATTCCGCTCATGAACATGCTGTCCAAGGGCTTCCCCAAGGCGCAGATGATGGTCTGCGGCGTGCTGGGCCCCAAGAGCAATGCACATGGCCCCAACGAGTTCCTGCATGTGCCCTATGCGAAGAAGCTGACGGCGGCGGTGGCGCAGGTGATCGCGGCGTTTCCGGCCGCCTGAACGCGAAAGGGCCGGTGCAAGGCCGGCCCTGTGGCAGCACCGAGAAGCTTCAGCGGCGCTGGAACGCCTCCAGCATGCCGAACAGATCGTTCGGGTTGCCGCCCTCGGCCGCCTGCGGCACCTGGCCCTGCGGCGTCATCTGGTCGATCAGCCCAGGCAGGATCTGCGACAGCTCACCGGCCAGGCTGGAGCCGTCCATGCCCAGTTGCGCGCCGAGCTGCGACAGCTTGTCCTGGCCGAAGACCTGCGTGAGCTGGTCGCCCGAGACTTCGCGGTTCTGGCCGGTGCCGATCCACGACGACAGCACGTCGCCCAGGCCCGCCTGCTGGAACTGCGAGGCCAGCCCGCCCAGGCCACCCAGCCCGCCATCTGCGGCCTGCGCGCCGGCACGGCCCTGGCCGCCGCCAGACAACAGGCTCATCAAGACCTGCAGCAGCTGCGGGTTGGCGGCCAATGCACCGACGATGCCGCCGAGCCCAGCCAGAGCGCCGGCCGAGGGACCGGAGGGCGCCTGTTGGGACGATGCGCCGCCGTTCAGAACGGAGCCGAGAACCGATTCGAGTAGACCCATGTGGAAGCCTCGCAAGAGAGTGACAAAGGGACGCGCATTCTGCGCTGCAGCCATGTATCCGGGTGTGTGCGCTGTGACCTATCTCACGAATGCCGGCATCAGTGCATGGGCTGGGTGGCGCGCGTGCGGGCGGCCAGCCATACCAGGGCCGCGGCCGTCAGCGCCACGGGCAGCAGCGAGCCGTAGTTCAGCAGCGTCCAGCCGCGCGTGGTGACCAGCACGCCGGAGGCGAACGAGGTCAGCGCCAGCGTGGCGAACATGCAGAAGTTCAGCACGGCCTGTGCCTTGTCCTTCTCTTCGGGCGCGTAGGCTTGCAGCGACAGGGTGGTCGCGCCCGTGAACAGGAAGTTCCAGCCCACGCCCAGCACGAACAGCGCGACCAGGAAGTGGTGCAGCTCCACGCCCGACAGCGCCACCACGATGCAGGCCAGGTTCAGCGCCAGGCCCACGCCCATGACCGGCTGCGCGCCGAAGCGCTTGATCAGATGGCCCGTGAAGAAGCCCGGCGCAAACATGCCGATCACGTGCCATTCCAGCACCAGCGCGGCGCTGGAGAACGGCAGGCCGCACTGCTGCATGGCGATCGGCGTGGCGGCCATCAGCAGGTTCATGACGCCGAAGCCCAGCGAGCCGGCCAGCGCCGCGACGATGAAGACGGGCTGGCGCACGATCTCGGCCAGCGGCCGGCCGCCACCGCCTGCGCGCATGGCCGGAGCGGGCGGGAACTGGATGCAGGCCAGCAGCGCAGCCGACAGCACGGCCGCCACGGCCAGCGCCACATAGGCGCCTGCGAACGGCACGGCGAACCACTCGCGCGTGGCGTTGGCCAGGTTCGGCCCGACGATGCCGCCCAGCAGCCCGCCGGCCATCACGAGCGACACGGCCTTCTCGCGCTGCGGCGCGGCGGCCAGCTCGGCCGCGGCGAAGCGGTACAGGCTGGCATTGGCGTTGTAGTAGCCCGCGATCACGGTGGCGGCGCACAGCAGCCAGAAGTCCTTGTGCAGCACCGCGTACAGGCACAGCAGCGCCGAGCCGCAGGCCACGGCCAGTCCGAGCAGGAACGAGCGCTGCCGGCCCCAGCGCTGCTGCGTGCGCGCCACGAGACCGGTGCTGAGCGCGCCGCCGACCACGTAGCCCATGACGGGCAAGGTCGCCATCCAGCCCAGCGGCGCGAGCGACCAGCCGACCAGGCCGTTGATCGCGATGAAGGTCACGTTGTTGACCAGGAACAGCGCCTGGCATGTCGCGAGCAGCCAGAGGTTGCGGTTCATGGTGGAGGTGGGCTCAGCAGTTCAGGGCGGCCAGGGCGGCCAAGGGCGCGGTCTCGGCGCGCAGCACGCGCGGGCCGAGCGTGAGGGGCGCGAAGCCGGCTGCGATGGCCAGGTCTTCTTCCTCAAGCGTGAGGCCGCCCTCGGGGCCGTTCAGCAACGTGACGGCCGCCAGCGGCTGCCACGCGCGCAGGCTGCGCGTGCCCTCGCGCAGCGACAACAACAGGCGCTGGCCGGCGTCGGCCGCGGCCGGTTGCGCGAGCCAGGCCGACAGGTCGCGCACGGCGTGCACCATGGGCACGCGGTTGCGGCCGCACTGCTCGCAGGCGGCGATCGCCACGGCCTGCCAGTGCGCCGTCTTCTTGGCGGCGCGGTCACCCTGCAGGCGTAGCACGCTGCGCGCCGACTGCAGCGGCTGCACGCTGGCGGCGCCGAGCTCGGCGGCCTTCTCGACCAGCCAGTCCATGCGGTCGTTTGCCGGCATCACGACGGCCAGGTGCACGGGCTGCGGCGCCTCGCGCTCGATGGCGTGGTGCGCGCCGATCTCGACCTGCACGTCGCTGCGGCCCATCTGCGTGACGGTGGCGTCGAACTCGCCGCCTTCGCCGTTGAACAGCGTGAGCCCCTGGCCGGGCTGCATGCGCAGCACCTGCACATGGCGCGCGGCGCCGGCGGGCAGGGCCAGCGACGCGCCGCTGGCCAGCGGCGCGGGGCAATGGATGCGTGGCATGGCCTTAGACGCGGCCGTAGGCGAAGCCTGTGACCGGCTCGGTGCCTTCGATCTGGTCCACCAGCCGCAGCAGCGGCTTGAGCTCGCGGTAGCGGCTGGCCGCCGAACGGATGTAAGCGATGAAACGCGGCGTGTCCGCCAGGTAGCGCGGCTTGCCGTCGCGCAGCGTGAGCCGCGCGAAGATGCCGGCCACCTTCAGATGCCGCTGCAGGCCCATCCACTCCACGGCGCGGTAGAAGGCGCCGAAGTCGTCACCCCAGCCGCTCGCGCTGTTCGCGCCCAGCAGGCCGGCCTTCTTCGCCTCCTGCCAGTAACGCACGGTCACGTCGAGCACGAAGTCTTCTTCCCAGGTCAGGAAGGCGTCGCGCATGAGGCTCGCGATGTCGTAGGTGATGGGGCCGTACAGCGCGTCCTGGAAGTCCAGCACGCCCAGGCGCGTGGCGTCCTGCGGCAGCAGCATCAGGTTGCGCGGCATGAAGTCGCGGTGCACGTAGACGCTGGGCGCGGCCAGGTTCTCGGCCACGATGGCATCGAAGGCCTGGTCCAGCGTGGCGCGCTGGGCGTCGTCCAGCACGATGCCGCGGTGTTGCGCCAGGTACCAGTCGGGGAACAGCGCCAGCTCGCGCCGCAGCACGGCCTCGTCATAGGGCGGCAGCACGCCGGGCTGGGAGGCCAGCTGCCAGGTGATCAGCGCATCGACGGCCTGGCGGTAGCGGGCTGCGTTGGCCTGCGGGTTCTCGCGGTCCATGCGCTCCATCATGGTCTGCGTGCCCAGGTCGCTCAGCAGCAGGAAGCCGGTCTCGCGCTGCCAGGCCAGCACCTCGGGCACGACCAGACCGGCGGCCTGCAGCAGCGCGGCGATGCGCACGAAGGGCTCGCTGTTCTCCTTGTCGGGCGGCGCGTCCATCACGATGCGGCTGGCACCGCTGTGCGTGTCGATGCGGAAATAACGGCGGAAGCTCGCATCGGCGGAGGCCAGGCGCAGCGTGTGCGGCAGCAGGCCTTGCGCGGGCGCGGTCTCGGCCAGCCAACGCTGGAGCAACGCCTCGCGTTGCGGGTCGGACCAGGCGATGGGAGGGTGGGGGTTGGGGCCAGTGGACCCGGTTGGTGAGGGCATCGGGCTCATGGATAATCGATTCTACAAACCCGGCTTGCCGGCACGCCCTGTGGCGCGACGCGGCGCAAGGCCTGCGCCAAGCGCCATTTCTGTCGATCAGCCCGCATGCCCGGACCGTCTCCCTCTTCCTCGATGCCTCCCGCAAAACCCGACCTGCTTGCCCCGCCCGCCGGCCGCTTTGCCCGCAGCCATGTGGCCGGTGCCGTGGCGCTGGTCGGCCTCCTGCTGCCGTGCGCGCAGGCCCATGCCCAGGCCGATGAGCAGCCCCTGGTGCTCAAGCCCAGCACGCGCTTGCAGGAAGCCTGGCCGCAGGGCGTGCGCCAGCAGCTGCCCAGCTTCTTCTACGGCGACCGCAGCTCCGGCCGGCCCAACCTGGAAACGGTGCTCGAAGGCGATGCCATGATGCGCCGCGGCGACCTCGTCATCGAGGCCGACCGGCTCGAGTACGACCAGTCCACCGATGTGGCCAGGGCCCAGGGCGCGGTGCGCATCAACCAGGCCGGCAATGTGTTCGAGGGCCCGTCGCTGGAGCTCAAGGTCGATGCCTTCGAGGGCTTCTTCGATAGCCCGCGCTACCGGCTGCTGCGCGGCGATGCGCACGGCGAGGCCAGCCGTGTCGACTTCCTGGACCGCGACCGTTCCGTGCTGCACGACGCCACCTACACCACCTGCCGGCGCGAGCCCGGCGCGGGCTGGCTGCCGGCCTGGATGCTGTCGGCCAGCACGATCGACATCGACAACGAGGAAGAGACCGGCCTGGCCAAGGCCGGCGTGCTGCGCTTCATGAACGTGCCCGTGCTGGCCATTCCCGTGATGAGCTTCCCGCTGACCGACAAGCGCAAGTCCGGCTTCCTGCCGCCCACGGTGGCACTGGACAACCTGGCAGGCGTCGAGGTGATGATTCCCTACTACTGGAACATCGCACCGAACCGCGACGCCACGTTCTACCCCTCGGTCATGAGCAAGCGCGGCATCAACATGGGCGGTGAGTTCCGCTACATGGAGCCGACCTACCAGGGCCAGATCCGCGCCGAGTACATGCCCGACGACCGGCTGCGCGAGCGCGAGCGCTGGTCGTATGCGGCCAAGCACACGGGCGTGATCTCCACCGGCGTGCCGGTGCTTGGCAACCTGGGCTTCTCGCTGGACGCGAACCGTGTCAGCGACGACAACTACTGGCGCGATTTCGGCAGCTCGTCGAACTCCCTGACGAGCCGGCTGCTGACCACGGACGCCAACCTGCGCTGGGGCTACAAGGACTTCACGGCCGGCCTGCGCACGCTGAAGTACCAGACGCTGCAGGACGTGACGGCGCCCATCACGCCGCCCTACGACCGCCTGCCGCAGCTCACCGCGCGCTACGCGCGCTACGACGTGGCGGGCCTGGATTTCTCGGTGGACGGCGACTACACGCAGTTCTCCGCGGACCGCAACCTCACGCTGCAGCCCAATGCCAAGCGCAGCTACATGCTGGGCCAGGTGAGCCGGCCCTGGCTGCGCCCGGGCTGGTTCTTCACGCCCAAGGTGCAGCTGCATGCCACCACGTACCAGTTCGACGCACCGCTGGCCGACGGCCGCACCAGCGCGAGCCGTACCGTGCCGACGTTCAGCCTGGACAGCGGCCTGATCTTCGAGCGCAACGCCCGGTACTTCGGCCGCGACTGGCTGCAGACGCTGGAGCCGCGCGCGTTCTACGTGAACACGCCCTACCGCGCGCAGAACGGCCTGCCCAACTACGACTCGGGCGGCAGCGACTTCAACTTCGCCAGCATTTACAGCGAGAACGCCTTCGTCGGCAACGACCGCATCTCCGACAGCAACGTGCTGACATTGGGCGTGACCACGCGCTTCCTGCAGCCGGACACCGGCGCCGAGGTGGCGCGCTTCGGCGTCGCCCAGCGGCTGCGCTTCAAGGACCAGGAAGTGTTCCTGCCCGGCGGTGCACCGGTCGAGGACCGGCTCAGCGACTTCCTAGCCGGTGCGACCATCAACTGGACGCCGCAGTGGATGCTGGACACCATGGTCCAGTACAACCCCAAGACCCAACGCTCCGAGCGCTTCACGGTCGGCGGGCGCTACAGCCCCAGCAACTACCGCGTGGTCAGCGCCGCCTACCGCGTCCAGCGCGCCACCAACACGCTGACCGCCAGCGAGCAGGTCGAGCTGGGCTGGCAATGGCCGCTGAACGACCTGTGGGGTGACCGCGGCCGCGACCTGGGTGCCGGCATGGGCCAGGGCCCGGGCCGCTGGTACGGCGTGGGCCGGCTCAACTACAGCATGGTCGACCGCAAGTTCGTCGAATCCATCGTCGGCCTTGAATACGAGGGCGACTGCTGGATCGGCCGCATCGTGGTCGAGCGCATCCAGCGCGCCGAGGCCACGGCCAACACCAAGTACATGTTCCAGATCGAGTTCTTCGGCCTGGCACGCCTGGGCTCCAGCCCGTTGCGCACGCTGCGCGACAACATTCCCCGCTACCAGTACCTGCGCGAGCAGGTCACCACCTCGAGCCGCTTCGGCTCCTACGATTGATTTGTCCAGCATGCGCAGCAAGACCCACGCCCTCCTCCTGTCCGCCGCGGCAATGGCGGCCGCCAGCCTTCTGGCGGCCACGCCCGTCGCGCACGCCCAGGGTGCTGCCTCCAGTGCCGCGCGCCAGTCCGACTTCATCGTGGCCGTCGTGAATTCCGAGCCCATCACGAACCAGGAAGTGCAGCGCCGCATCGTGCGCGTCACGCAGCAGATCCAGCAGCAGGGTGGCCGCGTGCCGCCGCAGGCCGAGCTGGCGCGCCAGGTGCTGGAAAGCCTGATCGTCGAGCGGGCGCAGCTGCAGCTGGCGCGTGAGCTGGGCATCCGGGCCGACGAGGCGTCGATCGACCAGGGCGAGCAGAACGTGGCACGGCAGAACCAGGTCGACGTGGCCGAACTGCGCCGCCGCCTGGCGCGCGACGGCATGACGCCGGCCCAGTTCCGCAACGAGATCCGCGACCAGATCCTGCTGACCCGCGTGCGCGACCGTGAACTCGAATCGCGCGTGAAGGTCAGCGACGCGGACGTCGAGCAGTACCTGCGCGAGCACGCGACGGCGCCGTCCGCCGCGCCGAGCGAACTCAACCTGGCGCAGGTCCTGGTGGCCGTGCCCGAGAACGCCACGCCCCAGCAGGTTGCCGAGCGCCAGGCCCGCGCGCAGGACGTGCTGCGCCGGGCCCGAGCCGGCGAAGACTTCGCGGCCCTGGCCCGCGCCTATTCCGATGCGCCCGAGGCATCGGCCGGCGGCGCGCTGGGCCTGCGCACCGCAGACCGCTATCCCGACCTGTTCCTGGAAGCGACCGCCGCCGTGCCCACGGGCGGCATCAGCGAGCCCGTGCGTTCGGGCGCCGGCTTCCACGTGCTCAAGGTCATCGAGAAGCGCCAGGCCGGCCCTGCGCAGACCATCGCGCAGCAGCATGCGCGCCACATCCTGCTGCGTGTCGGCCCGCAACTGACCGAGGCCGCCGCGCGGGAGCGGCTGGCCACCATGAAGCGGCGCATCGAAGCGGGCCAGGCCGATTTCGCGGCGCTGGCGCGCGCCAGTTCGCAGGACGGCAGTGCCGCCGAGGGTGGCGACCTGGGCTGGTCCAGCCCTGGCCAGTTCGTGCCCGAGTTCGAGGACGTGCTGGACAGCCTGCAGCCCGGCCAGCTGTCCGACCCGCTGGTCTCGCGCTTCGGCGTGCACCTGATCCAGCTCATCGAGCGCCGGCAGTACAAGCTGAGCCCGCGCGAGCAGCGCGAGATGGCGCGCTCCATGGTGCGCGAGTCGCGCATGGACGAGGCCTACCGCAGCTGGCTGCAGGAAGTCCGTGCGCGCGCCTACGTCGAGATGCGCGACGCCCCGCAGTGAAGCACATCGCACGCAAACGCTTCGGCCAGCATTTCCTGTCCGATGCCGGCGTCATCGACGCCATCGTGCGGGCGATCGGGCCGCAGCACGGCGAGCCCATGGTGGAGATCGGGCCCGGCCTGGCCGCGCTGACCCAGCCCCTGGTCGAGCGCCTGGGCCAGCTGACGGTCATCGAGCTCGACCGCGACCTGGCGCAGCGCCTGCGCAACCGGCCGCAGCTGCACGTCGTCGAGTCCGACGTGCTGAAGGTCGACTTCACGGCTTTGGCCCCGGCCGGCCAGCGGCTGCGCGTGGTCGGCAACCTGCCCTACAACATCTCCACGCCCATCCTGTTCCACCTGCTGGACCATGTGGATGCCATCCAGGACCAGCACTTCATGCTGCAAAAGGAAGTGGTCGACCGCATGGTGGCGGCGCCGTCCACGGCCGCCTATGGCCGGCTCAGCGTGATGCTGCAGTGGCGCTACGCGATGGAGAACGTGCTGTTCGTGGGGCCGGAGAGTTTCGACCCGCCACCGCGCGTGGACAGCGCCGTCGTGCGCATGGAGCCATTGGCGCAAGCGCCCGTGCTGGACGCGGCCCTGCTCAGCGAACTGGTGCAGGTGGCCTTCAGCCAGCGCCGCAAGCTGCTGCGCCACGCACTGGGCCGCTGGCTGGAGGCGCGGCAGTTCGCCGGCCCGTTCGACCTGCAGCGCCGCGCAGAGGAAGTGCCGGTCGCAGAATTCGTCGCGCTGGCGCAGGCGCTGTAGGCCCGCCAACAAAAACGCCCGTCGAGGGACGGGCGTTCAGGTTGCGCGATGCAAGGCTTCAGGCGGCTGCCAGCCAGTAACCCGCGTTGAACGGGCTGCTCATGCGCAGCGCCAGCGGCGACACATCGACCAGTTTGTCCGTGGGCATCTTCTCGCCCGAATCCGTCGTGAGTTCGATGCCGGCAACGGCCTCGGTCTGAGCCTCATTCGCCCGTTCTGCTTGGCTGGTGTGTGCAGAACGGGCTACAGAAAAGAATAGAAACAGCGGAACGGTATTTTTCGGTCGCCCCAGTAGTCGGCGGCGTCGCGGAAGATGTCCAGCAGCTGCTCGCGCGCTTCCTTGTCGAACTTCGCGTTCGCGGGAATCTGCTCCAGCACCACGATGAAGCCCGGCTGCGGGCCCGATTTGTGCAACGGGTCCGTCATGCAGTCGTACAAGGCGTCGAAGTTCTTGCCGAAGTGCGTGGGGAAGGTGAACTGCTGTGCGATCAGGTCCAGCACGTCCTGCTTGCTCTGGGCGCTGGACAGGTTGGCGTACAGGAAGTGATGGCCCATGGACTGGGCGGCTTCCTGCAGGTCCTGCACCCGGAACGCCCGGATCGACTGGACGATGTTGGTTCGCACGGTACGAAGTGGCGCATCCAACTCCGTTTTAACGTTAGTCATCAAAATACCCCGGTCTCACTAAAACTAATCCAGGCGTCCGTTTTCAATGGACGATTTTTCGAAAGCTCGCGTAGTGGTCGCTCGTGTAGTAGCAGCCGTCCGGCACCGTCGGGCGCAGACCGCCACACACGATGCGCCGCGCCCCGCGATTGCGGGCGCCGGCATGGGCCACCGTGTACTCGCGGTAATACCCACGCCGCTGGGCCGGTAGCAGACGCTCGCGATTGCCGAACACCGTGCCGTCCTTCTCATAAGGAAACGGGCCGCCTTGCAGGATGAGCTGGTAGGTCTGCCTGCCTTGTGCAGGCAGCTCTACCAACGCAATCTGGTCCAGCTCGACGGGTGAAGCGGGTTGTCGCGAATGCACCGCTACGGTGCCTGTTGCCAACGCCAACATCAACAGGCAACTTCGGAACAACCGGCCTGTGGCGTTGTTGGGCGTGAACAGCATGGAGGAAAACTTGGGGCTTGCGCGAACTCCGGGTTAACCCCCGGAAGTGAAGCGCGCTAGTGTGCCCCAAGGTACCTGGAAAAGCAAGGCCATGCCCAAATTTTGGGCATGTGCACAGGGGCAAAAGCCCGTTCCAAGTTGGTGCTTGCTATGGCACCAAGGCTCAGCGCTCGGCGTTGGCGTCGGCCACGGTCAGGGCCGTCATGTTCACGATGCGCCGCACCGTGGCACTGGCCGTCAGGATATGCACCGGCTTGGCCGCGCCCAGCAGCACCGGGCCGATGGCGATGTTGCCGCCGGCCGCCGTCTTGAGCAGGTTGTATGCAATGTTCGCGGCGTCGAGGTTGGGGAATACCAACAGGTTGGCGTCGCCGGTCAGCGCGCTGTGCGGCATCAGCACGTCGCGCTGCTTGCCGTCCAGCGCCACGTCGCCGTGCATCTCGCCGTCTACCTCCAGCCAGGGCGCCTGCTCGCGCAGCAACGCCAGCGTCTCGCGCATCTTCAACGCCGAAGGCCGGTTGCTGCTGCCGAAGTTCGAATGCGACAGCAGTGCGGCCTTGGGCTTCAGGCCGAAGCGGATCATCTCTTCGGCCGCCAATGCCGTGATCTCGCATAGCTCGGCCGGCGTCGGGTCGTAGTTGACGTGCGTGTCGACCAGGAAGATCTGGCGATCGGGCAGCAGCAGGCCGTTCATGCAGGCGTAGACCGGCACGCTCTGCGCCGTGCTGTCGGCGCCGCCAGGGTGCTTGCCGATGACTTGGTCGATGTACTGCAGGTGGGTCTGGGTCGTGCCCCAGGTGCCGCAGATCATGCCGTCGACCTCGTCCTTGTGCAGCAGCATCGCGCCGATCAGGGTCAGCCGGCGCCGCATCTCGATCTTGGCCAGCTGGGCCGTCGTGCCCTGGCGCTCGGTCATGCGGTGGTAGGTCTGCCAGAAGTCGCGGTAGCGGTGGTCCTGCTCGACGTTGACGATGTCGTAGTCCAGCTCCTCGCGCAGGCGCAGGCCGAACTTCTCGATGCGCTGGGCGATGATGGCCGGGCGGCCGATCACGGTCGGGCGCGCGATGCCCTCGTCGACCACGATCTGCAGCGCGCGCAGCACGCGCTCCTCCTCGCCCTCGCAGAACACCACGCGCTTCTTCTTGGCGCGCTTGGCGGCGTCGAAGATCGGCTTCATCGTCGTGCCCGAGGCGTAGACAAAGCTCTGCAGACGGTCGCGGTAGGCGTCCAGGTCGGCGATCGGGCGCTGCGCCACGCCGCTTTCCTCGGCGGCCTTGGCCACCGCCGGCGCGATCTTCATCATGAGGCGCGGGTCGAATGGCTTGGGGATCAGGTACTCGGGGCCGAAGCTCAGCTTCTCGCCGACATAGGCCGCGGCCACGCGCTCGCTCTGCTCGGCCTGGGCCAGCTCGGCAATCGCATTGACGGCCGCGATCTCCATCTCGTCCGTGATCGTCGTGGCGCCGCAGTCCAGCGCGCCGCGGAAGATGTACGGGAAGCACAGGACGTTGTTGACCTGGTTCGGATAGTCCGTACGGCCCGTGGCCATGACCACGTCGTCACGCACCGAACGCGCGTCTTCGGGCGTGATCTCGGGGTTGGGGTTGGCCAGGGCGAAGATGACCGGCTTGGCCGCCATCTTGGCGACCATGGCGGGCTTCAGGACACCGCCGGCCGACAGGCCCAGGAACACGTCCGCGCCCTCGATGATCTCGCTCAGCGTGCGGGCCGTCGTGTTCTGCATGAACTGGCGCTTGTCGTCGTCCATCAGCTCGGTGCGGCCTTCGTAGACCACGCCGGCCAGGTCGGTCACGAACACGTTTTCGCGCTTCAGGCCCACCTTGAGCAGCAGGTTCAGGCAGGCCAGGGCAGCAGCGCCCGCACCCGACGTGACGAGCTTGACCTCGCCGATGTTCTTGCCCACGACCTTCAGGCCGTTCAGCATCGCGGCCGCCACGGTGATGGCCGTGCCGTGCTGGTCGTCATGGAACACCGGGATCTTCATGCGCTTGCGCAGCTCGCGCTCGACGAAGAAGCAGTCCGGCGCCTTGATGTCTTCCAGGTTGATGGCGCCGAAGGTCGGCTCCAGCGCGGCGATCACGTCGACCAGCTTTTGCGGGTCTTTCTCGTCGATCTCGATGTCGAACACGTCGACGCCGGCGAACTTCTTGAACAGCACGCCCTTGCCTTCCATCACCGGCTTGGACGCCAGCGGGCCGATGTCGCCCAGGCCCAGCACGGCCGTGCCGTTGGTGATCACGGCCACCAGGTTGCCGCGCGCCGTGTACTTGAAGGCCGCGTTCGGGTCCTTGACGATCTCTTCGCACGGGGCCGCCACGCCGGGCGAGTAGGCCAGGGCCAGGTCGCGCTGGTTGACGAGCTGCTTGGTGGCCGTCACGGAGATCTTGCCGGGGACCGGGAACTCGTGATAGTTCAGCGCCGCCTGGCGCAGTTCAGCCCGTTTTTGTTCGTTGCTCACGGTCGTGTCAGCCATTCGGCGTCTCCTCGAGATGGGCGTTCCGTGCGAAGTTGCACGGTCCAGCCTGTCTGATGCTGTAGGGGAGCGCGATTGTAGGGGGGCCTCCAGGCCCGGCACCGGGTCCGTACACCCGGCCGGTGCGGCCTTGGTGGCCCGGGAAAACCCGCTGCGGTGCCGCGCCCATCGCTGCGCAAAATCCGTTTGTCCGACAAACGCACAACGCCGACAACGGCGGCCAGGAGACAACGCGTGACAGCCAGCACCCGAGCGCCCCGCCGCCCGGCGGAGCCTCCGTCCGTGCGCACCGTCGATGCCGACGATGGCACACCCAGCCGGCGGCCACGGGCCGACGCGTCGATGTTCCAGCGTCTGCGGCTGGAGCCGGCCTACAAGGTCGTGTCGTCGGAGATCGAGCGCAGCATCCTGGACGGCCAGCTCCAGCCCGGCATGCCCTTGCCCACCGAGCAAAGCCTGGCCGAGCGCTTCGGCGTGCACCGTTCCACCGTGCGCGAGGCGATCCGCCAGATCGAGCAGGAAGGGCTCGTGCAGCGTCGCGAGGGCCGCCGCCTGTTCGTGGCCCTGCCCGGGCTGTACGAGATGGCGCCACGTGCCGCGCGCCTGCTGCTGCTGCAACAGACCACCTTCGCCGAGCTGTGGCAGGTGGCGGTCACGCTGGAGCCGCTGGCCGCGCAACTGGCGGCGCTGAACGCCGAGCCGCTGGACCTGCAGGAGCTCGCGGCCAACACCGAGCGCACCGCCGATCTGCAGGCCCAGGGCGCCGAATCGGTGGAAGACAACGCGCGCCTGGTCGAGCTCGACGTCGAGTTCCACGCGCTCGTCGGCCGCGCCAGCCACAACCGCGCCCTGATGCTGGCGCGCGAGCCGATCAGCCTGCTCTACAACCCCACGCTGCTGCAGATCCACCTGCGCCTGCCGCAGTCCAAGGCGCGCAACCTGGCGGCGCACCGCGCCATCCTCGATGCACTGCAGCGCCGCGATGCCGCCGCCGCCGCCGAGTGGACGCGCAAGCACATGGTCGATTTCCAGAAGGGCTTCGAAATGACGGGCCTGGACATGCAGACGCCCATCGCCCGGGCCCGTTCCTCGTAGCAAGTGCAGACACCACCACTGAAGGAGACCAGCATGAAGACACGACACATCGCCGCGGCAGCCGCCCTGGCCATCGCCACGTTCAGCAACGCGGCCCAGGCCCAGGACAGCTTCAAGATCGGCATCGTCAGCTTCCTCTCCGGCCAGGCGGCCGAGAGCTTCGGCATTCCCGCCGTCAACGGCGCCAAGGTGCTGGTGGAGGCCTTCAACAAGGGCGGCGCCCCGGCCCCCTACGACAAGCCCGGCATCGGCGGCATGAAGATCGAGGCCGTCTACGTGGACGAGAACGGCGGCGCCACCAAGCAGGTGCAGGAGCTGCGCAACCTGTACGACCGCGAGAAGGTCGACGCCGTGGTGGGCTACGTGAGCTCGGGCGACTGCCTGGCCGTGGCGCCGGTGGCAGAGGAACTCAAGCGCTTCCTGATCCTGTACGACTGCGGCACGCCGCGCGTGTTCGAGGACGGCAAGTACAACTACGTGTTCCGCACCGCCTCGCACGGCACCATGGACAACGTGGCGCTGGCGCGCTACCTCAAGGCGCGCAACATCAAGGCCGACACGATCAACCTCATCAACCAGGACTACGCCTGGGGCCACGATTCGCGCAACGACTTCAAGGCTGCCATGGGCCAGCTGTACCCGCAGGCCAAGGTCGGCGAAGACCTGCTGCCCAAGTTCGGCGCCGGCCAGTACGGCACCGAGATCTCGGCGCTGACGTCCAAGCGCGCCGACGTCACGCACTCCAGCCTGTGGGGCGGCGACCTGCAGGCCTTCGTGCTGCAGTCCGGCCCGCGCGGGCTGTTCAAGCGCACCCAGGTCGTGCTGTCGGCGGCCGACCATGTGCTGACCCCGCTGGGCGACAAGATGCCCGACGGCACCATCCTCGGCGCGCGCGGCGCCTACGGCCTGCTGGCGCCCAAGAGCGCGCTGAACGACTGGTGGTGGAAGCTCTACGAGACCGGCTACAACACCTACCCCGCCCAGGCTCCGTACCGCATGGCGCAGGCGCTGCTGGGCCTCAAGCTCGCGGCCGAGAAGGCCATGGCCGCCAACGGCGGCAAGAAGCCCACGCACGAGCAGCTGGCCGCCGCCCTGAAGGGCAGCGAGTGGGACGCCCCCGGCGGCCGCATCCGCATGACGCTGGCCGACGGCCACCAGGCCACGCAGCCCACGGCGATCGGCAAGACCCGGTATGACGCGGGCAAGAAGATGGTGGTGCTGGAGGACATCCAGCGCTTCCCGGCCGAATGCGTGAACCCGCCGGCGGGTATGAAGTCGGAGGACTGGATCAAGGGAGGCATGGCCGGCGCGAAGTGCGAATGACGCCATGAGCAGCTTCATCACCATCCTGGTGGACGGCCTGAGCTACGCCTCCTGGCTGTTCATCGTGGCGCTGGGCCTCACGCTGGTGTTCGGCGTGTTGAAGATCCTGAACATCGCGCATGGCAGCTTCTATGCGCTCGGCGCGTACGCGGCGGCCAGCTTCGTCGGCTGGTTCGCCACGCTGCAGTGGGCGCCGGGCTGGTCGCTGGTGGCCATGCTGCTGGCGGCGGTGGCGGTGGCGGCGCTCGTCGCGCCGCTGACCGAGCGCGGCCTGCTGCGCTTCTTCTACGGCCGCGACGAGGTGCTGCTGGTGCTCGTCACCTACGCGCTGTTCCTGATGCTGGAAGACGTGACCAAGCTCATCTGGGGCGCGAATCCCTACTACCTGTCCGAGCCCTATGCGATGTTCGGCAACGTGGAGATCGGCGAGCAGATCTACGTGGGCTACGACTTCATGCTCATGGGCCTGGCCGTGGCCGTGGGCCTGGCCGTGTGGTGGGGGCTGAACCGCACGCGCCAGGGCAAGATCGTGCTGGCCGTGATCCACAGCGAGGAAGTGGCTTCCAGCATGGGCGTCAACGTCTCGCGCGTGTACATGCTGGCGTTCTCGGTCGGCATCTTTTTGGCGGCGCTGGGCGGGGCCTTCACGGCGCCGCTGATCTCGGTGCAGCCGGGCGTCTCGGTCGGCGTGATCATTGTCTCGTTCGCGGTTGTCATCATCGGCGGGCTGGGCAGCATCGAGGGCGCGGCCATCGGCGCGCTCATCGTCGGTCTCGCGCGCTCCTGCGCCGTACATTTGGCGCCGCAGGTCGAGCTGTTCGCGATCTATGTGGTCATGGCGCTGGTCCTCGTATTCCGGCCCGAGGGCCTGTTCCAGCGCATTCAAGCAAGGAAGATCTGATGAAGAGCGCTTCCCTTCCTGCACCCGCCGTGGCGCGCACGGCGCCGCGCGGCAATGCGGTCTTCTGGGGTGGCCTGGTGCTGCTGGCGGCGCTCGTCGCCATCGGCGCCTGGCTGCCGCGCTGGCTGGTGTTCCTGTTGACCATGGCGGCCTCGCACGGCCTGGTCTCGCTGGGCATCGTGCTGCTGATGCGCAGCGGCGTCGTGTCCTTCGGCCAGGGCCTGGTGTTCTCGGTCGGCGGCTACTGCGCGGCGCTGGCCTTCAACCACCTGGGTGTGACCGACGCACTGGCACTCGCGCTGCTCGGCGGCCTGGCGGCCGTGCTGGTGGCCGCGCCGTTCGCGCCGCTGCTGGCACGCTACCGCGGCATCTTCTTCGCGATGCTGACGCTGGCGCTGTCCATGGTCTGCTATGGCGTGCTGGTCAAGACCACCAGCCTGGGCGGCTCGGACGGCTTCAACATGGGCCGGCCCACGCTGCTGGGACAGAGCCTGTCGGACGAGCGCGTGGCCTACGTGCTGTACGCGGTCACGATCACGGTTGCCGGCGTGCTGGCCCTGCTGACGCGCGTGTATTTCGACTCCACGCGCGGCCTGATCGCACTGGCCGTGCGCGACAACGAGTTGCGCGTCGAATACCTGGGCGGCTCGGTGCGCCAGGCGGTCGCGCTGAACTTCGGCATGGCCGCCTTCGCGGGTGGCTGCGGCGGCGCGCTCACGGTCATGTCGCTGGGCCACATCGACCCGAACTTCAGCTACTGGACGACCTCGGGCGAGTTCGTGTTCGTCGCCATCCTGGCGGGCTCGCAGAGCGTGCTGGCGGTGTTCGTGGCGTCCACGCTGCTGGAGGTGGTGCGCTCGTTCTCCAACCTGTACTTCCCGAACACCTGGCAGCTGTGCCTGGGGCTGTTCCTGCTGCTGATGATCCGCTTCCTGCCGGGCGGCATCGGCTCCCTGTGGATCAAGAAGAGATGAGCGAGAACATCCTGCTGCGCGCGCGCGGCGTCGAGAAGCGCTTCGGCGCGGTGGTCGCCGCCAGCGGCATCGAGATTGCGATTGCGGCCGGCGAGCGTGTGAGCCTGATCGGCAGCAACGGCGCCGGCAAGACCACCTTCGTGAACATGGTCACCGGCTATTTGAAGCCCGACACCGGCAGCATCGAGCTGGCGGGCCGCGACATCACGCAGCTGGCGCCGCGCGCCATCACCCACCTGGGCGTGGCGCGCTCGTTCCAGATCCCGCAGCTGTTCGCCGAACTCACGGTGCTGGAGAACATGCTGGTCGCTACCGCCTGCCATGGTCGCCGGCTGTCGTTCTGGCGCTCCGCGCGGCGTGCCGATGCCGTGGCGCGCGCCGACGTGCTGCTGCAGCGCTTCCAGCTCGCCGAGCACCGCGAGCGCCGCGTGGCCGAGCTGCCGGGTGGCGTGCGCAAGCTGCTCGACATTGCCATGGCGCTGACCGGCGAGCCGCGCCTCTTGCTGCTGGACGAGCCCACGAGCGGCGTGGCCGCCGAGGAGAAGTTCCCGATGATGGACGTCATCATGACCGCGCTGGGCCAGGAGGCCATGACCGTGCTGTTCGTGGAGCACGACATGGACATCGTGGAGCGCTACGCCGACCGCGTGGTGGCGTTCTACGCGGGCCGCATCATCGCGGACGACGTGCCTGCCGTGGCGCTGGCGGCCGAGGACGTGCGGCGCTATGTCACCGGCACCTTGCACTAGGAGCACGCGATGCTGACCGTCGAATCCATCCACGTCGCCATCGGCTCGGTACAGGTGCTGCGCGGGCTCACACTCACTGTGCCGCAGCAGTCCATGGTCGGCCTGATCGGCCGCAACGGCGCGGGCAAGACCACGCTGCTGCGCACCGTCATGGGCCATTTGCCTTGCACGCAAGGCCGCATCCGCTTCGAAGGGCAAGACCTGGCCAGCGTGCCACGCCATGCGCGCGCCGCCATGGGCATCGGCTACATGCCCGAAGACCGCGGCCTGGTGCCCGAGCTCAGCGTGGAAGAGAACATCCTCGTGCCGCTGTGGGCCACGGGCATGCGCGACACGCGTCAGCGGCTGGACTTCGTCTATGGCGTGCTGCCCGAGCTGGCCGACATGCGCGCGCGCCGCGCGCTGCTGCTGTCCGGCGGGCAACAGAAGCTGGTGGCGCTGGCCCGCGCGCTGGGCGTGGGCACGCGGCTGCTGCTGCTGGACGAGCCCTTCGAGGGCGTGGCTCCGGCGCTGTCGATGCGGCTGGGCGAGGTCATCGCCGGCTTGCGCGGTGGCGCGCTGTCGGTGCTGATCGCGCAGTCGGACCTGAACCACGCGCGCAAGCTGGTCGACAGCGAGGTCACGATCGAGCGCGGGGCCAATGCCGTGGTGGAGGCCGCATGACGCTGTGGCACACGACTGAATTGCCGCCGCTGCGCATGGAGGCCGTCTATGGCGACCGCCTCGTGCGCTGCTTCGCCGAACGCCCGGCCAGCCTGCACGCGCTGCTCGCCCGGGCCGTGGCGCAACACCCCGAACAGGACGCCGTCGTCTGCGGCGCCACGCGCTGGAGCTACCGCGCGCTGGAGGCCGAAGTCGCCCGCATCGCCGCCGGCCTGGCCGCGGCGGGCGTCACGCCCGGCGAGCGCGTGCTGATGTTCATGGGCAACCGGCCCGCGTTCGTAGCGGTGCTGTACGCCATCGCGCGGCTCGGCGCCATCGCTGTGCCGGTCGGCGAGCGCGAGCAGCTGCCTGGCCTGGCCTACATGCTGCAGCAGTGCGGCGCCTGCGCCATCGTGTTCGACGACCCGCTGGCCGAGCGCGTGCCGTCGTCCGACGTGCCGGCGCTGCGCCTGCGCATCGCGGCCAGCGCGCTCTCCACACTGGGCGCCGGCCTGCCGCCCCGCACCGAGGCCGCCGACGTGCAGCCGCAGGACACGGCGCTCATCCTCTACACCTCCGGCACCACGGGCCGCCCCAAGGGCGCGATGCTCACGCACCTGAACGTTGCCCATTCCGTGCGCCACTACGAAGTCTGCATGGGCCTGCGTGCGGGCGACCGCTCGGCCCTGGCCGTGCCGGCCAGCCATGTCACCGGCCTCATCGCCATCATCGCGGCCATGGCCCATGTGGGCGGCGCCGTCATCGTGCTGCCGCAGTTCAAGGCCGCCGACTTCCTGGCCACCATGGCCACCGAGCGCGTCACGCACACGCTGATGGTGCCGGCCATGTACACGCTGGCGCTGATGCAGGGCCTGGACGGTGCCGCGCTCGCCCACTGGCGCATCGGCGGCTACGGCGGCGCGCCCATGCCGGTGGCCACCATCGACGCGCTGGGTGCACGCCTGCCGGGCCTCACGCTCGTCAATGCCTATGGCGCGACCGAGACCACCTCGCCCGCGACCATGATGCCGCCCGGCCTCACGCGCGAGCATGCCGACAGCGTGGGCCTGGCGCTACCGTGCGCCGACATCCGCGTGATGGACGACGCCGGCCGTGAACTGCCGCCCGGCGAGGCCGGCGAGCTGTGGATCGGCGGCCCCATGGTCGTGCCCGGCTACTGGGACAACCCGGCCGCAACGGCCGCCAACTTCACGGCCGGCTACTGGCACTCGGGCGACCTGGGAAGCATCGACGCCCAGGGCTTCGTGCGCCTGTTCGACCGCAAGAAGGACATGCTCAACCGCGGTGGCTTCAAGATCTATTCGGTGGAGGTCGAGAACACGCTGATGGCGTTCCCCGGTGTGGTGGAGGCTGCGGTCATCGGCCGGCCATGCCCCGTGCTGGGCGAGCGCGTGCACGCCTTCCTCCACGCACCCGGCATCGCGCCCGACGACGCGGCCGTGCGCGCGCACTGCGCCGCGCGGCTCACCGACTACAAGATGCCCGAGACCCTCACCTGGTCCGACACCCCGCTGCCGCGCAGCGCCACCGGCAAGCTGCTCAAGCGGGTGATGCGCGAGCAGCTCTGACCCGCTCCCAGACCTTCTCGTGGAAGAAGAACGCAAAGGCCTGCACGGTCGGCTCCAGCAGGCTCAGCGTGAGCGACATCAGCAGGTTGCCCGTGACCGCATAGGCCACCAGCGCCGCCACGGTGATGTGGACCAGGTAGTAGCTGGCGGTCTTCTGCAGGGTCGCCAGGTTGGCGCGGATGAATCGGGTCATGGTGCTCTCGGTGGGCGTGCGATGCAGGCATTCTGGATGCGAACGACTCGCAATGCCAATCGATTCCATCGAAGGCCGCGATAGCCTGATGGGCAACTTGATCGTTCTCGCCAATCGGAAGCATCCATTCGGCCATCGTCGCGGCACAGGGCGCTGCCTAGACTTGCCCGCATGACACAAGATGCGACCCGCGACGCCCCCCCCAGCGCACCCGCCAGTGCCCGCCCGCCGCTGGCCGGCGTGCGCGTGCTCGACCTCACGCGCCTGTTGCCTGGCCCCGTGTGCACGCTGCACCTGGCCGACCTGGGGGCCGACGTCATCAAGATCGAAGACACCGGCGCGGGCGACTACGCCGCGCCGCCGCTGCGTGCGCTGGTGCACCGCAACAAGCGCGCGCTGCAGCTGGACCTGAAGCAGCCCGACGGCGTGCAGGCGCTCAAGGCGCTGGCGCGCACGGCCGACGTGCTGGTCGAGGGCTTTCGCCCCGGCGTGATGGACCGCCTGGGTGTGGGCTACGCCACGCTGGCCGCCCTCAACCCCAGGCTCGTCTACTGCAGCATCACCGGCTACGGCCAGAGCGGCCCCCTGCGCAACGCGCCCGGGCACGACCTCAACTACTGCGCGCTGGCCGGTGTCAGCGACCAGATCGGCGTGGCCGGCCAGCCCGCGCTGTCCAACCTGCCGATCGCCGACCTCATGGGCGGCGCGCTGACCTCGGCCATGGGCCTGCTGGCCGCGCTGTTCGACGCCGGCCGCACCGGCCAGGGCCGGCATGTGGACATCGCCATGGCCGATGCCGCGCTGGCGCACAACCTGGTGGCCATGGTCACGCTCAACGGAAAGGGCGCCACCCAGCCGGCCGGTGGCGACAAGCTCTCCGGCGCGCTGCCCTGCTACGGCCTGTACCAGACGCGCGACGGCCGCCACCTGGCCGTGGGCGCCCTGGAGCGCAAGTTCTGGGACGGCTTTTGCGAGACCATC
Source organism: Pseudorhodoferax sp. Leaf267 (assembly GCF_001422405.1). Classification (GTDB taxonomy): domain Bacteria; phylum Pseudomonadota; class Gammaproteobacteria; order Burkholderiales; family Burkholderiaceae_C; genus Pseudorhodoferax. The sequence goes on along the minus strand of NZ_LMMV01000004.1, from coordinate 104,496 downwards.
GCCCGCCCTGATCTGAAGGCCCGCCACCTGCCGGCCAGCCCTGCAGAGGCCGCCGCCGTGCGCGCCGACGTGGCCGAGCTGATCGCCTCGCAACCGTTGGCGCATTGGCAGGAAGTCTTCGCCGACAACGACTGCTGCGTCACGCCCGTGCTGCGGCTCGGCGAGGCGCTGCACGAGCCGCAGTTCCGCGCCCGCCGCATGGTGCTGGACACGGCCGACGGCGCGCACCTGGCCAGCCCCGTGCAGATGAGCGGCCACGCCTTCGAAGTGCGCCGGCCCGCGCCACGGCCGGGGCAGCACAGCGACGAGGTGCTGGGCGAGGTGGGGTACTCGGCCGACACGCTGGCCCGGTTGCGGGCCGACGGCGTGATCGGCTGAGGGCCGGCGCGCTGGCGACGCCGCGACTGCGCAGCGCCCAGGCGCGCAGCGTGCCGGGTTACTAAGTCGTTCCCCTGGCCGCTTGCAGAACCCTGCCTTGACCGACGCCACGCACCCCCGCGCCCGCCACACCATCGCCATCGCGCAGGTGGAGCGCATCCTGCTGGGCGCGCGCCAGCGCGGTGCCGACGTGCACGCGCTGCTGGAGCGCGCCGGCATCGCACCCGCCTTGCTGGGCGCGCCGCTCTCGCGTGTCACGCAGGCCCAGTACGCGTGCCTCACGCATGTGCTGCGCCGCAGCCTGCGCGACGAGCTGTGGGGCCTGTGCAGCCGGCCCGTGCCGGTCGGCAGCTTCGCCCAGGCGGGGCGTTTGCTGGTGGGCTGCCGCAGCCTGGGCGAGGCGCTGGAGCTGGGCCTGCGCCAGTACCGTCTGCAGATCGACGACTTCGTGCCGCGCCTGCAGCTGCACGGCGAGATGGCCACGGTCAGCGTCTCGCCACGCCACCCGCCCGGGCCGGCACAGTCCTACGCGCAGCGTGTGTTCAGTTTCCTGGCCTACGGGCTGGCGTCCTGGTTGGTCGGGCGGCGCATTCCGCTGCTGGCGGTGGACTACCCCGCCACGGCCGAGCGCCCCGCCAGCGAGGCCGCGGCGGTGTTCCAGGCGCCGGTGCGCTACGGCGGCACGCGCACGGCCTGGCATTTCGGGGCCGGCTGCCTGGCGCTGCCCGTGGTGCAGGACGCGCAGAGCCTGCGCGCGTTCCTGCGCCAGGCACCGGCGAGCCTGCTCATCAAATACCGCGACCAGTCCAGCGTGACCGAGCGCATCCGCCGGCTGCTGCGCCACCAGCTCGCGGGCGAGCTGCCCTCGCTGGCCGACATCGGCCGCCAGCTCGACATGACACCGCAGACGCTGCGCCGCCGGCTGCGCGACGAGGGGCAGCCGGGATTTCAGGCCATCAAGGACGACCTGCGCCGCGACGTGGCCATCGAATGCCTGGCCCGACCCGAGATGGCGCTGCCCGAGATCGCGGGCCTCCTGGGCTTCTCCGAAGCCAGCACCTTCCACCGCGCCTTCAAGCACTGGACCGGCGTGGCGCCTGGCGCCTACCGGCAGGCGCGCCTGCGCAACGGCTGAGCTTCACTCCAGCCGGATGTTCGCGTCCTTGATGATCCGCGCGTAGATCGCCGCGTCGTCGCGCACCACCTTGGCAAAGTCCGCCGTGGGCATGCCGCCCGGCGTCATGCCCAGCGCCTCGATGCGCTGCACCACATCGGGCAGGCGCAGGATGCGGTTGCTCTCCTCGGCGAACTTGGTGGCGATGGCCGCCGGAACCTTGGCCGGCATGAACAGGCCGAACCAGCCCACGGGCTCGAACGAGTGGTAGCCCAGCTCGGCGAAGGTCGGCACGTCGGGCAGCGTGGGGTTGCGTTTGCTGCCGGTCACGGCCAGCACGCGCATCGCGTCCAGGTGCGGCCGCGCCGTCGCCATGTCGATGAAGGCCGCGGTGAGCTGGTTGCCGCGCAGGTCCTGCAGCAGCGGTGCCGCGCCCTTGTAGGGCACGTGCACCAGGTCCAGCCCGGCCTGCATGTTCAGCAGCGAACCCTGGATGTGCGAGGACGTGCCCACGCCGTAGCTGCCGTAGTTGTACTTGCGCGGGTTGGCCTTCACCTGGGCCACGAAGTCCTGCACGTCCTTGAACGGTGCCGCCTTGGGCACGGCCAGCAGCGAGTTGGTGTTGGCCACCTGGGCCAGCGGCTGCAGGTCGCGCATCACGTCGTAGGGCAGGTTGGGCATCAGCGGCGGGATCTGCACGATGGCCGTGATCGCCATCAGCACGGTGTAGCCGTCGGGCGCGGCCTTGGCCACCATGTCGTTGCCGATGGCGCCCGAGGCGCCAGGCTTGTTCTCCACGATCACGGTCTGGCCCCAGGCCGTTTGCAGGTGGCTGGCCATCATGCGCGCCAGCGTGTCGGTGGCGCCACCGGCCGGGTAGGGCACCACGATGCGGATGATCTGGTTCGGGTAGCTGCCGGGGCCTTGGGCAAAGGCAGGCAGGGTGCCCAGCCCGAAGGCGGCAAGCCCGCCGATGGCCTGGCGGCGTGAAATCGAGAGGTGTCGGCCCATGTGTCGTGTCTCCTGTCGGTCGCGGCGGGACGGGCGTGTCCCTGGCCGCAGTCTGGACGACTTGGCAGGCCGGACCAATGGCCGCAAGCGCGGCGGGCATTGGCAGAAAGTGACAAGGGGGGCCAACCCAGGGATATCCCCAGGTCTTGCAGCGCCTGCGCGGCCGCGGCCGATCTCAGGGCAGGCAGGCGACGACGCGATCGATCTCGTCCTGCGTGAGTCCCAGGTGGAACGGCAAACCGATGACGCACGGGGCCACCGCGTCCGTCTGCCGCAGCGTGGCGCGGGGCACGTCGGCGAACGCGGGGTGGCGGTGGCAGCCCAGCCCCCACCAGCGGCGCCATTCGATCCGGTCGGCGTCCATGCGGTCGGTGACGGCCTGCACCTGCGATGCCGGCACGATGGCGTTGAGCGTCATGGTGACCCATTGCGCGCCCGCGCCGCGCTGCAGCCGTGCGGCCTTGTGCTGCAGCCGGCTCGCATAGGCGGCCGTCAGCGCGCGCAGCGCTGCCGTCTGCTGCGGCAGGCCGTCCATCGCCGCCAGGCCCACGGCGGCCGCGTACTCGGAGATGCGGTAGTTTCCGCCGCGCAGGGTGGACACACGCTCGGCACTGCGAAAGCCGAAGCCGGTGAGGGCCGTGGCTTCGTCGGTCAGGGCCGTGTCGGCGCTGAAGATCGCGCCACCCTCGCCGATGCCCAGCACCTTGGTGGCGTGCAGGCTCACGCAGACAGGCTGGCGGCCAATGCCGTCCAGCGCGGTGACGGCAGCCGCCGCGTCGAAGACGACGGGGATGCCGGTGTCGGCCTCGAACTGCGCCCAGGCGCCCTGGTCCGGCGGCGCGCCGAACGCGCTGACGACCAGCACCGCGGCGACCTGGGCCGGCGCCTGCGCCAGCGCCGCGTGCGCGATCTGCGTCGTCAGCACCAGCGCTTCGGCGTCCACGTCGGCCAGGTAGGGCGTGAGCCCCGCATTGCAGACGGCATGGGCGCTCGCGATGAAGGTGAAGGCGGGCATCAGGCACAGGCTGCCCTGGCGCGCGCGCAGGCGCAAGGCCAGTTCGATCGCGCTCGTGCCGTTGGCCGTCAAGGCCGTGCCGGCCGCGCCGGCCATGCGCCCCAACCGCTCACCGAACTCCCGGCTCAGTGGGCCGTAGTTGCTGTAGATGCGTGCGCCGTCGATGCGCTCGATGTAAGGCTTGAGCGTGCCGATGGTCGGCAGCTGCGGCCGCAACACGCGAACCAGCGTGCGAGCCGGCACGGGGCAAGAGGTCGCACCCGTGGGCAGCGCGGGTTCGGGCAAGCGGGCGGCGCCATTGCCTGGGTGCGCCATGGGCCATGGCGCGGCGTGCTCGAGTGAAGGGCGGTTGTCTGTGTACACGGCGGCATTTTGCCGCCGTTTTCATTATGTATACGAACAAATGTCAAAAAATGATGTCGATTCGATGGAGCGCAATCAACACGTTAACTGACATGGTGCACACGTCTCGGATTCTCGGAATCGGGCCGCGCCGGAGCGGTTACTTTGCCGTGGGCATCACGAACTCCGCCCCCTTGGGCGTGCTCTCCGGCCAGCGCTGCATGATGGACTTCTGCTTCGTATAGAAGCGCACGCCCTCCTCGCCATACGCGTGCATGTCGCCGAACAGGCTCTTCTTCCACCCGCCGAAGCCGTGCCAGGCCATGGGCACCGGGATCGGCACATTGATGCCCACCATACCGACCTGGATGCGCCGCGCGAACTCGCGGGCCACGTTGCCGTCGCGCGTGAAGCAGGCCACGCCGTTGCCGAACTCGTGCGCGTTGATCAGCTCCACCGCGGTGGCCAGGTCCGGCACGCGCACGCAGGCCAGCACCGGGCCGAAGATCTCTTCCTTGTAAATGCGCATCTCGGGCGTGACCTTGTCGAACAAGGTGCCGCCGGTGAAGAAGCCCTGCTCGTGGCCCTCGACCTTGTGGCCGCGGCCGTCGACGACCAGCTCGGCGCCTTCCTGCACGCCGATGTCGATGTAGCCCTCGATGCGCTCGAGTGCCTGCTGCGTGACGATCGGGCCCATCTCGGCGTCAAGCTCCATGCCGTTCTTGATGACCAGCTTCTTCGCGCGCTCGGCCAGCATCGGCACGACCTTGTCGGCCGCGTCGCCCACCAGCACCGCGACCGAGATCGCCATGCAGCGCTCGCCCGCCGAGCCGTAGCCGGCGCCGATCAGCGCGTCCACGGTCTGGTCGATGTCGGCGTCGGGCATCACCACCATGTGGTTCTTGGCGCCGCCCAGGGCCTGCACGCGCTTGCCGTGGCGCGCGCCAGTCTCGTAGATGTACTGCGCGATCGGTGTGGAGCCCACGAAGCTGATGGCCTTCACATCCGGATGCTCCAGCAGCGCGTCCACGGCCAGCTTGTCGCCCTGCACCACGTTGAACACGCCGTCCGGCAGGCCGGCCTGCTGCAGCAGTTTGGCGATGAACAGCGAGGCCGATGGGTCGCGCTCGCTGGGCTTGAGGATGAAGGTGTTGCCGGCGGCAATGGCGACGGGGAACATCCACATCGGCACCATCACCGGGAAGTTGAACGGCGTGATGCCTGCCACAACGCCCAGTGGCTGGCGCAGCGTCCAGTTGTCGATGCCGGTGGAGACCTGGTCCGTGAAGTCGCCCTTCAAGAGCTGCGGCACGCCGCAGGCGAACTCGATGATGTCGATGCCGCGCGAGACCTCGCCCTGCGCGTCGGTGAACACCTTGCCGTGCTCGGCCGTGATGATGGCGGCGAGTTCATCCTTGTGCTGGTTCACGAGTTCGAGGAACTTGTTCAGCACGCGTGCGCGGCGGATCGGCGGCGTATCGGCCCAGGCCGGGAAAGCGGCTTGCGCGGCGGCCACGGCCGCGTCCACGTCTTCGCGTGCGGCCAGGCGCAGCTGGCGCGCCTCGGTGCCCAGCGCGGGGTTGAAGACCGGCTGCGTGCGCGTGCCCTGGCCGGGGGTGGGCTGGCCGCCGATGAAGTGCGCCACTTCGGCGCTGTCGACAAAGGCGGGGGTAGCGGGCAGGTCGCGCTTCATGGTGTCTCGCTTAGGGTAGAGGTGAGGAGCCGGCAGTCTAGGAAGCCCGCGCGCGCTTGTACAGGCCGCAGCCTTGAATTGATTGTTCAGTCTGCTGAACAATGCTTGCCATGAATCCCGACAAGCTCGACGCCCTGTGGCCGCACCTGCACAGCCTGGCCGTGCTGGGCGAGCATGGCAGCTTCACGGCCGCTGCCGCGCGCCTGTCCATCAGCAAGGCCGCCATGAGCCAGCGCATCACCGAACTGGAGCGCGCCGCCGGCGTACCGCTGGTGCAGCGCACCACGCGCAGCGTGCGGCTGACGGAGGCCGGCCAGCGCCTGGTGGACGGCACGCGCGGCGCCTTCGCGCAGATCCAGCAGAGCTTTGCCACCGTGCGCGACCTGGCCGCCGCGCCGCACGGCCCGCTGCGCGTGACGGCGCCCGTCGCGTTCGCGCGCCAGCAACTCGTGCCGCGCCTGCCCGAGTTCCTGCGTGCCCACCCCCAGGTGCGGCTGGAGCTGGACCTGTCCGACGGCCTGCGCACCCTGGCCATGGAGGGCTTCGACCTCGCCGTGCGCCACACGGCCGCACCGCCCGAGACGCACGTGGCCTGGCCGCTCGCGGCCACGCAGTCGCTGCTGGTCGCCAGCCGCGCCTACCTGCGCCGGCGCGGCGTGCCGGCCGCGCCCGATGACCTGCGCACGCACGACTGCCTGCACTACCCGCGCGCCGGCCAGGTGGCGGGTTGGACGCTGCTGCGCGGCGCCGAGCGCCAGGTCGTGCCCGTGGCCGGGGCGTTCGCGGCCAACAACAGCGAGGCGCTGCGCGACGCCGCGCTGGCGGGCCTCGGCATCGCGCTGGTGCCCGACTTCAGCGCCCAGGCCGCGCTGCGCGGCGGGCAGTTGCAGCCGGTGTTGCCGCTCTGGAAGGTGGAGGGGCCGTTCAGCGAGACGCTGTACGCGATCCGGCCGTACTCGCCCTACGTGCCGCGCGCGGTCGAGGCCTTCGTGGCCTATCTGCGGCATGCGTTCGCCGGCGGCTTCGGCGTCTGAGCGAGCGGTGGCCGCCCGTCGACCCGTGCCATCCGCGCGCCGCCTGCCATGTGTTTTCTGGCAGGTAGCGGTCGTTATCGGTTTGTGCCAATCTATCGTTCAGTTTGTTCAATCCGTAGCCAGCTGATGGCCACGGGCTCGATCGCATCCCGATTGCCACCACCTGCGATGCCATGTTGGTCGAAACGCACCAGCCGTTGCCGTCCGCGTCTGCCCTCGAAGGCGCGCGCTACACGGTCAGCGAGCTGCTCTGGGGCGAGGCCCTGGTGCCCGCCCAGCGCAAGGCCATGCGCCCCGGCCGCGGGCGCAGTGCCGAACTGCGCAACGAGGGCCGCATCCTCGGCCTGCTGAGCGGCATCGCCGGCGTGCCGCAGTTGCTGGAGGTCGACGGCGCCGGCGAATGGCTGGTGCACACGCGCCTGCCCGGCAAGCCGCTGCGCCAGGTAGCGGCCGGCCTGCGGGCCGACGTGCCGGCCGTGTTGCGCGGCATGCTGTCGCTGCTCGGACTGCTCGAACACGTGCACGCGCGCGGTGTGCTCGTGGGCCGCATGACGCCCGACCACGTGCTGGTGCTGGCCGACGGCTGCGCGGCCGGGCTGCTGGACTTCAGCCATGCTGCCGCGCAGCAGCACATCGACGCCGGCTTGCGCCACCTGGGCGACCAGCAGCTGGCCCAGCCCTTCGGCGCGCCCGAGCAGACCGGCCGCATGGCCCGCGCCGTCGACTACCGGGCCGACTACTACGCGCTCGGGGCCGTCGCCTACTGGGTGCTGGCCGGCCGTGCGCCGTTCACCGAGACCGCGCCGCTGGCGCTCCTGCACGCCGTGCTGACACAGCCGCCAGTCTCCGTCGCGCTGCTGAACCCGGCCGTGCCGCCGGCGCTGTCCGCGCTGCTGGACAAGCTGCTGGCCAAGAACCCCGACGCCCGCTACCAGTCGGCCCACGGCCTGCGGCAGGACCTGCAGCGTTGCCTGGACGGCGCACGCGACTTCACGCCCGGGGCGCACGACCACCGCACACAGCCCACGCGCCCCTCGCGCCTGTTCGGCCGCGAAGCCGCGCTGGCCACGCTGCAGGCGGCGCTGGCCGCAGATGGCACGGGCTGCCGCGTGGCCCTGGTGCGCGGCTACTCGGGCGCCGGCAAGTCGGCGCTGGTGCAGGCCCTGGTGCCGGCCATCAGCGCACGGCGCGGCCTGGTCGCGGCCGGCAAGTACACCCAGTTCCGCCGCCTGCAGCCCTTCAGCGGGCTGGCCGAGGCGCTGGGCGGCGTCACCGAATACTGGCGCGCCGAGCCGCCTGATTGGCTGGACGCGATGCGCGCGCGCCTGGTGCAGCGCCTGGGCCGCAACGCCGCGCTGCTGGCCCGCACCGTGCCGGCTTTCGCCCAGCTCCTGTGGCCGCAGGGCACGCCCCCCGACGACGTGGAGACCGATGCCCCGCTGCTGGTGCGCATGCGCCAGGCCCTGGCCGCGCTGTGCGAGACGCTGCGCGATGCCGGCGCGCCGTGCGTGCTGTTCATCGACGATCTGCAGTGGGCCGACGCCGATTCGCTCGCCGCGCTGGAGACCATCGCGCAGGAGCACAGCCGCGGCACGCTGCTGCTGATCGGCGCCTACCGTGACCACGAGGTCGATGCCGCGCATCCGCTCAGCCGCATGCTGGCGCACCTGCGCGAGGCCGGTACCGAGCTGCTGGACGTGCGTGTGGCCGGCCTGGCCGCGGCTGACCTGCACGACCTGCTGGCCGACGTGCTGGACGCCACGCCCGAGGCGCTGGCGCCGCTGGCCGAGGCGCTGCACGCCAAGACCGGCGGCAATGCCTTCTTCGTGCTCGACTACGTGCGCCGGCTGTTCGACGCCCATGCCCTGCAGCGCACGGACGGCCAATGGCAGTGGGACGCGCACGCCGTGGCCGCGCTTCCCAGTTCCGACAACCTGGTCGCCGGCCTGATCGCCGAACTGCACCGCATGCCGGCCGACGCGCAGGACCTGGCAGGCGGCTGTGCCTGCCTGGACGGCGCCATCGACATCGAGGCGTTGGCCGCCGTGCGCCAGGTCACGCCTGCCACGCTCGAGCAGCAGTTGCTGCCGCTGCTGCGCCGCGCCATCGTGGGCAGCAGCACAGCGCTGGACGACGAACCCGGCAGCGTCGGTGCCCTGCGCTTTTGCCACGACCGCATGCAGGAGGCCGCGCTCGCACTGCTCGATGCGCCGGCACGCGAGCGCTGGCACCTGGGCCTGGCGCGCGTCATGTGGCAGCGCCAGGCCCGCACCGGTGCGCCGGGCGTGGCCGCTGCGGCGGGCCACTACCTGGCCGCGCTGCACAGCCTGGTGGATGTGCAGGGTGACCTGCACGAACGCGCCCGCGCCATGGGCCTCATGCTGCGCGCCGGCCGCGACGCACTGGCCCAGGGCGCCAGCGAGCATGCGGTGCGCCTGCTGCAGGGCACGCGCACGCTGGATGCCATGCTGCCCGCCGACGGCGCCCGCACGCGCGATATGGCGATGCTGCTGCATGCCGCGCTGTTCTCGCAGTCGCGCTTCGAGGAGATGGACCCGCTGTTCGCTGGCCTCGCGCGTGACCTGGACGAAGACCCGCTGGCCGTGCACAGCGCCGTGCTGCTGCAGGCGCGCACGCTGTTCCTGCGCGGGCGCAACGCCGAGTCCATCGCGCTGGCGCTGGACGGCGCCCGGCGGTTGGGCCTGCCCTCACCCGGCCCCGACGAATGGCGCGGCGCCATGGAGTTCGAGCTCGACCAGCTGCAATCGCGCATGGCGGCCGGCGGCGACCACCTGTTCGACGCGCTGCTGCCCATGGACGACGCGCCGCTGGAGGCCGCCACCGCGCTCCTGATCGTGGCCCAGCTCAACCCCATGACCGACCAGCACCAGAGCGGCTCGTGGTGCTGCCTGCGCATGATCCGCCTGGGCCTGGAGCGCGGCAGCTTCCTCGGCCTGCCCGAGGCGCTCACCGGCGCCTTCACGCCCCTGGCCACCCTGCGCAACGACTACGCGCTGGGCTGCCGCCTGGGCCGCATCGGTGTGCGGCTGGTGCCGTCCCTGTCCGACGAGCGCAGCGCCAGCCGCGCGCTGTACCGCCATGCCAACGTCGTCTCCAGCTTCTGCGACCCGCTGGAGGCGCGCTTCGCCCACTACCGCCAGATCGAGCACCTGGCCGACACCATGGGCGACCAGTCCACGCTGGCCGAAAACCTGGTCTGGGAACTGTCGGCCACCTTCGAGACCGCGCCGCAGCTGGACGGCATGGACGCGCCGCTGGAGCGCGCCACCGCCCTGTCGCGCCGCCTGCGCGACAGCATGAGCCAGGGCAGCCTGGGCGTGTTCCAGTGGCTCACCGACTACGCATGCGGCCGCCTGTCCACGCTGGACAGCGTGGACGAGGCATTGCGCGAGCGCATCGCGCGCAGTGCCTATGCGCGGCTGCACCACACCGTCTACCACCTGGTGGCCGCGGCGCTGGGCGGTGACTGGGACCGCCTGCTGGCCGATGTCACCCAGGCACCGCCGCTGCGCCTGCTGCGCAACAACTATTTCTACGCGCTGTACCACTGGCTGCGCGCGCTGGCGCTGTGCCACGCGGTGGTGCAGGCCAGCCCGTGCATCGCGCGTGACGAGGCGCTGGCCGAGATCGCCGAGCGCGCGCAGTGGCTCGACGAGCGTGCCGCCGATGCGCCGCACAACTTCGCCCACATGGCGCAGCTGCTGCAGGCCATGCGTGCCTGGGCGCTGGACGACTTTGCCGGCGCCGCGCGCCGGTTCGAGGCCGCCATCGATGCCTCGTCGCACCGGCCGTGGCACCAGGCCATCGCCTGCGAGCTGGCGGCCCGCTGCCACGGCGCACAGGGGCTGCAGCGCGCCGCCGCGCTCTACCTGGCGCAGGCCCTGCTGGCGTTCGAGCGCTGGGGCGCCACGGGCCAGGCGGCGCGGCTGCGTGGCCTGCCCCGGCACGCGGACACGCACGCGCTGCTGCCGCTGTTCAGTGCCCGGGCCGCCGGGGGCGAAGAATCCGGCGCCCACGCCGAGCGCGGCATCGACGCGGAGGCTGTGACCCGTGCCGGCCAGGCCCTGGTCGCCGAGCGTGACCCGGCCCAGCTGCTGCGCGTGCTGCTGCGCCTGCTGCGCCAGTACGCCGCCGCCGAATACGGCGTGCTGTGCTGGCGCCACGGCGAGCAGTGGCGCCCGTTGGCGGCATTCGACCCGGCGCGCCAGCGCGTGGCCGACGGCGACGGCACGGCGCAAGGCGAGGCTTTGCTGCAGGTGCCGGCTGCCGTGCAGCACACCCTGGCGCAGGGCGGCCAGCCGCTGGTGCTGGCCGACGTGCGCGCGCACCCGCGTTTCTCGCACGACCACGCGCTGCAGGCGCGCGGCGCGAAGTCCATCGCCGCGCTGCCCATCGTGCTGCGCGGCGAAACCGTCGGCCTGCTGTACCTGGAGAACTGCCAGGCCGCCACCACGCTGCACGACACGCAACTGGAAACCTTGCGCCTGCTGGGCGCGCAGTTCGCCGCGGCCTACGACAACGCGCAGTTCTACAGCCAGCTCGAGGCCAAGGTGGCCGCGCGCACCGGCGAGCTGCGCCAGAGCCAGGCCACGCTGCAGGCCGTCCTGCACAACGCGCCGCTGCCCATCTTCGTGAAAAGCCGGGACAACGTCTGCGTGATGCACAACGCCACCTACGCCGCCAGCGTGGGCTACCCCGGCGAGACGCTGGTCGGCCGCAGCTACGACAACTTCATCGGGCCGCTGAGCGGCGATGCCGCCGTGCACGAGGCCGACCGGCAAGCCTTCAACGGCGACATCCCGCTCCCCTACGACGTCAGCCTGTCCACGCCCGACGGCCCGCGCCATTTCGAGGTCTACAAGTTCGGCCTGCCCGATGCCAGCGGTGCCATCTGGGCGGTGTGCGGCATGAGCATGGACATCACGCTGCGCAAGGCCGCCGAGGAGCAGCTGCGCCGGGCCAAGGAAGCGGCCGACGCGGCCAACGCCGCCAAGAGCGCCTTCCTGGCCAACATGAGCCACGAGATCCGCACCCCGATGAACGCGGTGATCGGCATGTCGCACCTGGCGCTCAAGACCGAGCTGACGCCGCGCCAGCGCGACTACGTGCAGAAGATCCAGCAGTCCGGCCAGCACCTGCTGGGCATCCTCAACGACATCCTGGACTTCTCCAAGGTCGAGGCCGGCAAGATGACCATCGAGCACGCGCCGTTCGAGCTGGACGAGCTGCTGGACAGCGTGGTGAGCCTGATCGGCGTGAAGACCCAGGCCAAGGGCCTGGAGCTGATCTGCGACCTGCCGCCCCAGGTGCCGCACAGCCTCACGGGCGATGCGCTGCGGCTGTCGCAGGTGCTCATCAACTACGCCAACAACGCCGTCAAGTTCACCGATGCGGGCGAGGTCGGCATCGCCGTGCGCCTGCTCTCGCAGGACGGTGGCCAGGCCATGCTGCGCTTCGAGGTGCGCGACACCGGCATCGGCCTGTCGCCAGAGCAGATCGGCCGGCTGTTCCAGAGCTTCGAGCAGGCCGACAGCTCCACCACGCGCCAGTACGGCGGCACCGGCCTGGGCCTGGCCATCAGCAAAAAGCTCGCCTCCCTGATGGGTGGCGAGGTCGGCGTGGAGAGCAGGCCCGGCCGGGGCTCGACCTTCTGGTTCACCGCACAGGTGGGCCTGCGCGCGCGCCGGGTGCGCGGCACGCAGCCGCCCATCGACCTGCGCGGGCGCCGCGTCCTGGTGGTGGACGACAACGAGAACGCTGCGCAGGTGCTGTCTCAGATGCTGCAGTACCAGGGCTTCGTGGTCGCCACCGCGCTGTCCGGCAGCGCCGCGGTGCAGGCGGTGCGCCAGGCCGATGCCCAGGGCCAGCCCTACGAAGTGGTGGTGCTCGACTGGCAGATGCCCGGCATGGACGGCCTGCAGGCGGCCGTGCAGATCCAGGCGCTGGGGCTGGACCATCCTCCGCGGCTCATGATGGCCACCGCGCATGGCGACGTCTCGCAGGAGGCGATGCAGGTCGGCATCGGCGTGGTGCTGGTCAAGCCTGTCAGCGGCTCCACGCTGGTCGAGGCCATGCTGCGCGTGTTCGGCCGCGCCGGGCAGCCGCAGCGCGACGGGCGCAGCCATGGCGACGACGCCATGGCCGCGCTGGCCGGGCTGCGCGGTGCCCGCGTGCTGCTGGTGGAAGACAACGCGCTCAACCAGCAGGTGGCCTGCGAAATGCTGCAGCAGGCCGGCTTCCAGGTGGACGTGGCGGCCGACGGCGCCATCGGCGTGGCCATGGCCGACCGCGCGCAGGCTGCCGCCCAACCCTACGACGTGGTGCTGATGGACATGCAGATGCCTGTCATGGATGGCCTGGCCGCCAGCCGTCTGCTGCGCCGGCAGCCCGTGCACGACGCCATGCCCATCCTGGCCATGACGGCCAACGCCATGCCCTCCGACCGCGACCTGTGCGCCGCCGCCGGCATGAGCGACTTCGTCCTGAAGCCGATCGAGCCCGAACAACTCTGGCAGGCGCTCGCCCGATGGATCCGCCCGCGCGCCGGCCTGCCCATGCCCGAGCAGGCGCAGGCACCGCCGGCCGACCCCGGCGCCGCAGCGCCGGCCCTGCCCGAGGGCATCGCCGGGCTGGACATGGCGCAGGGCCTGCGCCGCATGCTGGGCAAGCAGGCGCTGTACCTGGAGCTGTTGGGCAAGTTCGCTCGCACGCAGGACCGCGTGCCCGCGCAGGTGCGCAGCGCGCTGCAGGCCGGCGACACCGCGCTGGCCAGACGCCTGGCCCACACGCTGCGCGGCCTGGCCGGCAACCTCGGGGCGGGCGCCCTGCAGGCCCAGGCGGCCGAGGTCGAGCTGGCCATCGGCGCGGGCGTCACCTTGCCCGCGCTGGAGCCGGCACTGGCGCAGTTGGCGCAGTTGCTGGACCCGTTGACCGCCGCGCTGGTGGCGGCCTTGCCGGCGGCGGCGCCCGCCGCCGCGGCGCCAGGCACGAACGGCCAGGACAGCGCCGCCATCGCCGCCATCGCCGCACGGCTGCACAGCCTGCTGGAGCAGAGCGACAGCGATGCCGCAAGCTACTTCGCCGAGCACCGCGCATCGCTGGAGACGGCCATCGGCCCGGCCTGCGCCGAGATCGCCAGCGCCATCGACGGCTACGACTTCGACGCCGCGGCGGGCACGCTGGCCGCGGCGCTCGCAAGCGCTAGCGCTGCAGCCAGTCGCGCAGAGCCAGGCTGACCTGTTGCGGCTGCTCCAGCGGGCTCAGGTGGCCGCAGGCGCCAAACGTGCGCAGCTGCGCGCCTGGGATGCGCGCCGCCATTTCCTCGTGCAGTGCCGGCGGCGTCAGCACGTCGTCGGCGCCGCAGGCCACCAGCGTGGGGCAGGCCACGCCGCGCAGGGCCTCGCGCTGGTCCACCCGGCCGATGATGGCCTGCTGCTGGCGCGCGAAGGCCTCCACGCCCGTGTTGCGCGCCATGCTGCGCACCACGGCGGCCAGACCGGCGTGCTGCGGCGCCTGCGGCCACACCAGCTTGGGCAGCAGCGCCTCGGCCACCACGGCCAGGCCCTCGGCCCGTGCGCGGGCCACCAGCGTGCGGCGCTGGGCACTGCCCTCGGGCGTGTCGGGCCGTGCGTTGGTGTCCAGCAGCGCCAGGCGCTGCACGCGCTCAGGCGCCAGGCGCCAGATCGCCATCGCCACATAGCCGCCCATGGACAGGCCGGCCAGCGAGAAGCGCTCGAACGGGCAGGTGGCCAGCGCGTCACGCGCCATGGCCTCGATGCTGTCGTGCCGTGTGGGGTCGGCGACCCAGCAGTCGGCCACGTCGGCCAGGGCCTGCACCTGCGGCGCCCACAGCATGGCGTCGCACAGCAGGCCGGGCACGAGCAGCACCGGTTGCAGCGTGCTCATGCCTTGGGCCGGTGGATCGCGCACAGCTTGTTGCCATCGGGGTCGCGCACATAGGCCAGGTACAAGGCCCCCATGGCGCCGCTGCGCAGGCCCGGTTCCTCTTCGATCGAGGTGCCGCCGTGCGCCACGGCCGTTTCATGGAACAGCTGCACCTGCTCGGGCGAGCCGCACTTGAAGCCGATGGTGCCGCCATTGGCGCAGGTGGCCGCTTCGCCGTTGATGGGCTCGCTGATGCAAAAGCTGCTGCCGTCGTGGCGGTAGAACAGCCGTGTGTGGCCCGAGCCCGCCACGTTGCGCACCGGCTCGCCCGCGCCCAGCGTGCCGAGTACGGCGTCGTAGAAGCGTTTGGACCGTTCGATGTCGTTGCTGCCGACCATGATGTGGTTGAACACGTGTGTCTCCTGGGGCGCCTTGGGCGCCAGTTCGAGGGTGGATGTCGCTGGCTGCGCAAGGCTGCGCAGCCGTGCCCGGGGGCAGCGGCGATTGTGCGCAAGATCGGCGGCGCTGCGCATGCGGGTATCGTGGGGTCGATGCGCAAGACCGATGCCCCCAGGCGTTGCCACCCGTGCAGGCCCACGGCGCCGATGGGTCTGCGCTGCGGGCTGGCGGTGCTGGTGCTGCTGTCGGCGCTGACGGGCTGCTCGCGCGAGACCAGCGAGGCCGCACTGCGCAGCGAGGCGCTGGGGTGCATGCGCTGCCACGGCATGGTCACCAAATTCGTCGGGCCCGGCTTTGCGCAGATCGCCGCGCGCTACCGGGGCGACCCGGCCGCAGCGGCCAGGCTGCGCCAGACGATCCGCCAGGGCTCGGTGGGCACCTGGGGCAATGTCATCATGCCGCGCCAGCCGCAGGTGAGCCAGGCCGATGCGGAGCTGCTCGCAGCCTGGATCCTGGGGCAGCCGCCCAGCGACTGAGCGGCACGACGCGTGCTGCGCGCGTCAGCGACCGGTGTCCCCCACCAGCCCGCGGTGCCACTCCGCATACGGCGTGTTGCGCACCAGATGGCGGTTCCAGTCGGGTGCGCCATCGGTCCACCACACGGCCCCGCGCTCGCCGAGCGCCTGCTTGGCGGCATCGACGTCATCACGTGCGGCGCGCAGTGCGGCGGTGTCGTGGGCGCGCAGGGCGACGCCGACGGCGCGGCGTGCCGCCATCAGCGCGTGGACCAGGCGCTCATGCTGGTCCGCTGGCAGGGCCGGGTCGGCCGCGCGCCAGAGTCGTCCACGCACCACGAGGTAGCGTCCGTCCGGCGTGCGCAGCGGTGGCAGTCCGGGCGCGTTGCGCTCAGGAGCCGGCGGTTTCGCCACTCCCGGCCGCTTCTGCGCCATCTTGCGGGTGCTTGAGCGCCGGCTTCTTGCCGGGCTGCGGTGTGTGCTCGGCATCGGGCGCGATGGCCTCGCCATGGTGTTTCTTTTCCTGGTGCACTTTTTTGTCGTGCGCGACATTGCGGGGATCGGTCATGCAGCCACTGTGCGGCCCGCGCTGCGCACCAGGGGTGGGACAGCGCGCCGCACCGGCGCAAGCCCGGGTGCCTCGCGTGGAACCGGCCGTACCATCCCCTTGCGGCCAATCCGGCCGCCCCGGAGAAGACATGCCCGCACCCCACAACCCGCCCCACCTGGCGCTTTCGCGCCGCCACCTTCTCGCCCAGGGCCTGGCCACCACGCTCGCCGGCGCGCCCTGGCTCGGCCACGCCCAGACTCCCTGGCCCGCCAAGCCGCTGCGCCTGGTCGTGCCCTTCGCTCCCGGTGGCAGCTCGGAGATCGTGGCCCGCTCCATCGCGGGCGAGATGGCCAAGACCATCGGCCAGAACGTGTTCGTGGACAACAAGCCCGGCGCGGCCGGCAACATCGCGATGCAGGAGGTGGCCAATGCCGAAGACGGCCACACGCTGATCCTGGGCCACATCGGCACGCTGGCCGTGAACCCCTACATCTTCAGCAAGCTGCCCTACGACCCGGCCAGGGACTTCGTGCCCGTGACGCTGGTCTCCAAGGTGCCCAGCCTGTACGTGGTGCACCCCGACCTGCCGGTCAAGGACCTGAAGGACTTCGTGGCCTACGCCAAGGGCAAGCCCGGCCAGCTTAACTACGGCTCGGCTGGCAATGGCAGCGCCGGGCACCTGGCCTTCGAGTACCTGAAGATGGTGACCAACACCTTCGTCGTGCACGTGCCCTACCGCGGCACCGGGCCGATGTTGACGGACCTGATGTCCGGCCGGCTGCAGGCGGCATCGGTCGGCGCGCCGGCGCTGCTGCCCTTCATCAAGGCCGGCAAGCTGCGCTGCATCGCCACCGGCACGGCGCAGCGCCTGCCGCAGCTGCCCGACGTGCCCACCGTGGCCGAGCAGGGCTACAAGGGCTTCGAGATGACGCAGTGGTATGGCCTGCTGGCGCCGGCCAAGTGGCCCCGGGCCAACGTCGCCAAGCTGGAGGCCGAGGCCGTCAAGGCGGCCAAGGGCAGCGTCGTGAA
The DNA here is from genome assembly GCF_001422405.1 of Pseudorhodoferax sp. Leaf267. Classification (GTDB taxonomy): domain Bacteria; phylum Pseudomonadota; class Gammaproteobacteria; order Burkholderiales; family Burkholderiaceae_C; genus Pseudorhodoferax. Next base: position 87,511 of record NZ_LMMV01000004.1, on the reverse strand, counting down.
GGACAAGCTCTCGGCCGATACGGCGTTGGCCGTGGGCAGCAGCGCTGCCGAGTTCGAGGCCTTCATCCTGAGCGAGCAGGCGCGCTGGAAGCCCGTGATCGCGCGCGCGCAGATCAAGCCCGAGGGCGCCTGAGAGGCTGGTGACGGCGGCCAAGGGCGCTTGACGCCACCAGGCCGCGGCCACCTGCGCTGGGGCGGGCGCTGCTGCTGCAGCGCCACCGGCCCCCTTGCGGCTCAGCGCTGCAGCAGCAGCGCGCCGAACATGGCCGTGCCCAGCACGCCGTGCACCTGCGTCGTCGGGTGCATCGCGTCCCAGAACATGAAGGGCGGCATGATGCCGCTCTGGCGCACGTCCGGGCACAGGTGGGTGGTCGATGTCGGGGGCACGAAAAGGCACATCGAGGTCGGGATCTGGCCTTCGGCCACAGGCTCCAGGTAGTCCACCGCCGGCACGCTGGCCCAGACCAGGCCGGTGGCGACCACCGTCTCGCCCAGCTTGAACACGTCGACCTCGACGATGCGGATGTCGCGGCGCTGGCTGCGCAAGGCGGCAAGCTTGGCCTTGAGCAGGGCGTTGTGTCCCTTGGTCAGCTGCGTGGCTGCCGCGCCGGCGGCCGGCCCGCCTTGGCCCAGCACGAAGGGCGTGCCGCCCAGGTTCGCCAGGTTGGGCACCAGGAAGTCGCGCGCGCCCACGTCGTACAGGTCGGTGATGGCCTTCAGCACGTTGTTCGTGACCGCATCCGGGTCGACGCTCAAACCCTGCAGGTAGTCGTTGGCACCGCTCCACACCACGTACAGCGCCTGCTTGGACGCCTTGCCGCCGGGCAACGCGCTCTTGAACTGCTCGACCTGGCTTTGCAGGTTCTCCACGGGAAAGCCGAGCGGCACGCCCTGGCCCGTGCCCGAGCTCGAGCCGCCATAGGCGAAGCTGACGGCGGCCTGGGTGCGCACCGCGCGATCGGCCAGCGAAGGCACGACGGCCGCGTTGTGCTTGCCCGACATCAGGCGCCACAGGTACTCGACCGCGACCGGCCCGTTCGTGAAGCGGCCCTGCCAGTAGGTGGCGTGCGGGCTCGTGGACGGCGGCAGCGCCGTCGGCAGGCCCAGGTCGGTGGTCAGCTTGAAGTCATTGCCTGTGTCCGACAGGCTGTCGCCGAAGACGACCAGCGAGGGGTATTTGATCTGGCCAGCCCAGGCCGCGGGCAGGGCGGCCAGGCAGGCAACGAGGCAAAGCGCACGCCAAAGCGTGCGAAAAGAGATGTTCATCAAGCGCTCCAAACTAACAAATGGGAACGCGATGGTAAGTAACAAACTAAACATTCGATACGTAACTGCAGCAATTTAGTGACATCCGTCACATAGTTTGTGATGCAAATTGATACAAAGTACCTCGACGGTTCGTTGGCGCCGTGGCAAGCAGGGCATTGGCGGAGCGGCTAACCTGCGTTCTTTTTTCAGGAGCCGCCATGCCCCCTCGCCTGACCGCCCACGACTTCGACCAGGAACTGCTGATCCTCTTCGACGCCTACGTGCATGGCGACCTGGACCGCCGCGGCTTCCTCGGCCAGGCCCAGCGCTTCGCCAAGGCCGGCATGACGGCCGCCGGCCTGCTGGCCGCGCTGAGCCCCAACTTCGCCGCCGCCCAGCAGGTGCCGCCCGACGACAAGCGCCTGAAGGCCGAGCGCGTCGCCGTGCCGTCGCCGGCCGGCAACGGCAGCATCAACGGCTACCTCGTGCGCCCCGCCTCGGCCGGCACGGGCCGGCTGCCTGCCGTGCTGGTGGTGCACGAGAACCGCGGCCTGAACCCGCACATCGAGGACATCGCGCGCCGGGTGGCGCTGGACGGCTTCATGGCCTTTGCGCCCGATGCCCTGACGCCGCTGGGCGGCTACCCGGGCGACGAGGACAAGGCCCGCGCCGAATTCGCCAAGCTCGACCAGGGCAAGACGCGCGAAGACTTCCTGGCCGCCACCGCCTGGCTGCGCGCCCGGGCCGACGGCAACGGCAAGCTCGGCGTGGTGGGCTTTTGCTACGGCGGCGGCATGGCGCATTGGCTGGCCACGCGGCTGCCCGACCTGCAGGCCGCCGTGCCCTTCTACGGCAACAGCCCGCCGCCGGAGGAAGCGGCCAGGGTCAAGGCGCCACTGCAGGTGCATCTGGCGGCCGTCGACGAGCGCATCAACGCCGCCTGGCCGGCCTACGAGGCTGCGCTCAAAGCCGCGGGCGCCAGGGTCGAAGTGCACCATTACCCGGGCACGCAGCACGGCTTCAACAACGACACCACGCCGCGCTACGACGCCGCCGCCGCACAGCAGGTCTGGGCGCGCACGGTGGCGTTCTTCAAGACGCACCTGGCCTGACGGGCACCTGCGGCGCGCGCACCGGTTTGCCTATCGGCGGCATCGAAAACCTCAATTCGCGCCGGCGCTGCATCGGCCACAGAATGCGCGGCTCTGTTCCCCACAACATCCCCCAGGAGAAAAGCCCATGAGCGATACCACTTCCGCCAAGTGCCCCTTCAGCCAGGCCAGCAGTGCCGGCCGCACCAACCGCGACTGGTGGCCACAACAGCTGCGCGTGGACCTGCTGCACCAGCACTCGTCCAAGTCCGACCCCATGGGCGCGGGCTTCGACTACGCCGCCGAGTTCAAGACGCTGGACCTGGCCGCCGTGAAGGCCGACCTGGCTGCGCTGATGACCGATTCGCAGCCCTGGTGGCCGGCCGACTTCGGCCACTACGGCCCGCTCTTCATCCGCATGGCCTGGCACAGCGCCGGCACCTACCGCATCCAGGACGGGCGCGGTGGTGGTGGCCGCGGCCAGCAGCGCTTTGCCCCGCTGAACAGCTGGCCCGACAACGTGAGCCTGGACAAGGCGCGCCGCCTGCTGTGGCCCATCAAGCAGAAGTACGGCCGCAAGATCTCCTGGGCCGACCTCATGATCCTGACCGGCAACGTGGCGCTGGAGACCATGGGGTTCAAGACCTTCGGCTTCGCCGGTGGCCGGCCCGACGTGTGGGAGCCCGACCAGGACGTGTACTGGGGCCGTGAAGACAAATGGCTGGGCGGCGACGTGCGCTACAGCCAGGGCTCGCCCGGCGTCGAGAAGGACCGCGGTGTGCTCGTGAAGGACGACGACAGCCAGGTGCCGCACACCCGCGACCTGGAGAACCCGCTGGCCGCCGTGCAGATGGGCCTGATCTACGTGAACCCCGAGGGCCCGGACGGCAAGCCCGACCCCATCGCCGCGGCACGCGACATCCGCGACACCTTCGCCCGCATGGCCATGGACGACGAGGAAACCGTGGCGCTGATCGCCGGCGGCCACACCTTCGGCAAGACGCACGGCGCGGCGCCTGCATCGCACGTGGCCGACGAGCCCGAGGGCGCCGGCATCGAAGCCCAGGGCTTCGGCTGGCACAACAGCCACGGCAGCGGCGTGGGCTCCGACGCCATCACCAGCGGCCTGGAAGTCACCTGGACCACCACGCCCACCCAGTGGGGCAACAACTACTTCGAGAACCTGTTCGGCTTCGAGTGGGAGCTGACCAAGAGCCCGGCCGGCGCCCACCAGTGGGTGGCCAAGGGGGCCGGCGACATCATCCCGCACGCCTTCGACCCGGCGAAGAAGCAGCGGCCCACCATGCTCACGACCGATTTGTCGCTGCGCTTCGACCCGGCCTACGAGGCGATCTCGCGCCGCTTCCTGGCCAACCCCGACCAGTTCGCCGACGCCTTCGCACGCGCCTGGTTCAAGCTCACCCACCGCGACATGGGCCCGCGCGCGCGCTACCTGGGCCCCGAAGTGCCGGCCGAGGTGCTGGTGTGGCAGGACCCGATCCCCGAGGTGGACCACCCGCTGGTCGATGCGCAGGACGTGGCGGGCCTGAAGTCCAAGGTGCTGGCCTCGGGCCTCACGGTGGCGCAGCTCGTGTCCACCGCCTGGGCATCCGCCTCCACCTACCGCGGCTCGGACATGCGCGGCGGCGCCAATGGCGCGCGCATCCGCCTGGCGCCGCAGAAGGACTGGGCCGTGAACCAGCCCGCGCAGCTGGCCGAGGTGCTGGGCAAGCTCGAAGCCATCCGCGGCGACTTCCAGGCCGGCGGCAAGAAGATCTCGCTGGCCGACCTGATCGTGCTGGCCGGCAGCGCCGGTGTGGAACAGGCCGCGCGCGCCGCCGGCCATGAAGTCGAGGTGCCGTTCACCCCCGGCCGCATGGACGCCACGCAAGAGCAGACCGACGTCGCCAGCTTCGAGCCGCTGGAGCCCGTGGCCGACGGTTTCCGCAACTACGTGAAGGCCCGCTACAGCGTGCCGGCCGAGGTCTTCCTGGTCGACAAGGCGCAGCTGCTCACGCTGACCGCGCCCGAGCTGGCCGTGCTGGTGGGCGGCCTGCGCGTGCTGGGCGCGAACGTGGGCGATGCGAAGCATGGCGTGTTCACCGACAGGCCAGGCCAGCTCACCAACGACTTCTTCGTGCACCTGCTGGACATGGGCACGCAGTGGAAGCCGGCGGCAGGCGATGACGCGGTGTACGAAGGGCGCGACCGCAAGAGCGGCGCAGCCAAGTGGACGGCCACGCGCGCCGACCTCGTGTTCGGCTCCAACGCGCAGCTGCGCGCGGTGGCCGAGGTCTACGCCAGCGCCGACGCGCAGGACAAGTTCGTGCAGGACTTCGTGGCGGCGTGGGTGAAGGTCATGGAGCTCGACCGCTTCGACGTGGCGTGACGGGCTACGGCCCGCGCCCGCGGGCCGCCACCACGCATCAGCCGGGGCCGTCGCGGCCCTTTGCGCGCCGGCAGGCGTCGGAGCAGTACTTGACCTGTTCCCATGTGCGCGCCCAGGCGCGGCGCCAGACCATGGGCCGGCCGCACGCCGCGCAGTCCTTGCTCGGCAGGGCCTGCTTGTTGCCCTTGAAGCCGCGCGGAGCGGGCTGCGCGGCCGCCATCACGGCGCGGGCAGGATGACCTTGTCGATCAGGTGCACCACGCCGTTGCTGGTCAGCACATCGGTGGCGGTGATGTTGGCCATGCGGCCGCGCTGATCGGTGATCGCCAGGTTGCTGCCCACGGTGAACGTGCCGCCCTGCACCGTGGCGATGGGCTGGCCCACCGGCACCGCGGCCTTGAGCACGTTGCCTGGCACCACGTGGTAGGTCAGCACCTTGGTGAGCAGCGCGGTGTCGGCCAGCAGCTGCGCCTTGGTCACGCCCAGCTCGGCCAGCAGCGCGGCGAAGGCCGCATCGGTCGGCGCGAACACGGTGAACGGGCCAGGGCCGGAGAGCGTGCCCGCCAGGTTGGCGGCCGTCACGGCCTCGACCAGGATGCTCAGCGACGGCGTGGCCGCCGCGGTCTGCACGATGGTCTTGTCGGCCGGCAGCAGCACCTTGTCGATGGCATGCACCACGCCGTTGTCCGCTTCCAGGTCCGTGGCCACCAGCCGCGCCGTGCGGTTGCGTCCATCGGTCACCACCAGATCGCTGCCGACCCGGTCGATCTTGAAGATGCCGCCAGCCAGCGGGGTGATGGGCCGGCCCAGTGGCACGTCGTCCTTCTCGACCTCGCCGGACACCACGTGGTACTGGAGTACCGCGGTCAGCAGCGTCTTGTTGGCCAGCAGCTGCTCCTTGGTCACCCCCAGCTCGGCCAGCAGCGCCGCGAACGCGTCGTTGGTGGGCGCGAAGACCGTGAACGGGCCGGGACCTGACAGCGTGCCGGCCAGGTCGGCCGCGGTCACGGCCTCGACCAGGATGGAAAACCGTGCGTCGCCCTGCGCGAGCTGCACGACGGTGTCCGGATCGTCGTCGCCACCACCGCCACAGGCGGCAACGAAGGCCAGCGTCGACACGGCGGCCAGGTGCTTGACCCAGCGAAGCATCATCTCGTCTCTCCAGTCGGGTTGGGACAGCACGGCCCCGCGCAATGGCAGGCCGGCGCTCGGGTTTCACGTGCGCGAAACACGCCCCGCCCACGCCGGCGGCGCGCTTCGCAGCACGTCGTCCAGGTACGACGGGCTGCTTCGGCTGGATCAATCCCGTGCGGTCGCAAGGGAATCGGGTGGCGTCGGGAGGTTTGTGCGCTCGTCGTGATGGAACGGGGCCCGATGCCGTCCCCGGACTTGCTGGCAGCCGTCGCTGCGCTACGGCTCTTCCGCCTTGTCAAAATCCAGCTCCACGCGCGCCCCGTTCGGGTCGTGGCTGAACATCTGCCACAGCGCGCCGGCCTGGCGCCGCAAGTCGTACTTCCAGCCGGCGGCGTCGAAGCGGGCCTTGACCTCGCGCAGGCCTTTGGCGGTGAAGGCCATGTGGTCGATCACGCCCGCGCGCTGGGCCGGCACCGGGCGGTCGAAGTAGACGTGCAGGATGGCGTGCCGCTTGTCCTCGCCGTACAGCCAGGCGCCGGGGAACCCCAGGTCGGGGCGGAAGCCGGGCGTCAGGCCGATCAGTCCGGTGTAGTACTCCATGGTCGCCTGCGGGTCCTGTGCGATCACGGTGAAGTGGTTCATGCCGAGGATCATGGGGATGGGCTCCTTCAGGGGATCAGGACGAGGGCCCCGCTGCGTTCGCGCGACTCCAGGCGCAGGTGGGCCTGGGCGGCGGCGGCGAGGGTGAAGCGCTCGATGGTAGGCGGCTGCACGCTGCCATCGGCCAGCGCGGCCCACAGGCGTGCGGCGCGGCGGGCCAGCGTTGCCGGATCGGCCACGTAGGCGAACACCACCGGGCGCGAGAAGGTGGCGGACTTCGCCACCAGCGCATCGGGCTCCACCGGCGCCAGCGGGCCGCTGGCCTGGCCCAAGCTGATCCAGTGGCCACAGGGCGCCAGCGCGGCCAGGTTCTCGGCCTGCGCGGCGCGGCCCAGGCCGTCGACGATCACGTCGGCGCCGCCCAGCGCCTGCACCGCGTCGGCGAAGCGGTAGTCCGGCGTCACGATGACCTGCGCCGCGCCGTGCGCGCGCGCGATGCGGGCCTTGGCCTCGGTCGACACGGTGGCGATGACCTGCGCGCCCAGGCGGCTGGCCCAGCGGCACAGCAGGCTGCCGAGCGCGCCCGCGCCCGCATGCACCAGCCAGCGCGCGCCGGGCCGCACGGGCGCCAGATCGTGCAGCAGGAATTCGGCGGTCAGGCCCTTGAGCAGAAGCGCGGCGGCCACCTCGTCGTCCACGGCCGGCGGCAGGCGCACCAACCAGGGCGCGGGCACGTTGCGCACGCCGGCATAGGCGCCCGGCTGCGGTCCCAGGTAGGCCACGCGCTCGTCGGGCAGGAAGCCGTGCACGCCCGCGCCGCAGTCCAGCACGCTGCCGGCCGCCTCCATGCCGGGCGTGCCACCCGGCGCCAGCATGGCCGGCAGCTGGCCGCGGCGCTGGTACACGTCGATGAAGTTCAGGCCGATGGCGCGCTGGCGGATGCGCACCTCGCCAGGCGCGGGCGGCGGCGCCTCGGCGTCCTCGGTCCGCAGCTGCGCGGCATCGCCATAGCCCTGCAGCACCACGCGCCGCGTGGGCAGCGCCAGCGCGGTGGGCATGGGCGCGCTGCCGGGGCCGCGCAGGTCGGCGCCGCGTTCCAGGTGCCGGCGCAGGTTGGCGAAGCCGGCTTCGTAGACGCCATTGGCCACCATGTCGCGCAGCTCCCGCTCCATGCCGGGGGGCGTGGCGAAGGTCGATTCCCAATGCCAGAAGGTGCGGTCGCCGTCGGTGACGGGCTTGAGCGTGACGGTGGCCACGTAGCGCTGCAGCGGCACCGTGGCCTCGACGATGCAGTAGGTGCTTTTGTAGAGCCGGTCGTCCAGCGTCAGCAGCTGCTCGCGGATGCGGTTCCCGTCTTTCAATGCGAAGCTGCGCACGCAGCCGACCTGGTCGCTGCGCTCGCCGCCCTCGATGCGGCTCTGGTCCACCACGTCGTGCCATTGGTCGTGGCTGTTGAAGTCGCGCAGCACGGCCCAGACGCGGGCGATCGGCGCGTCGATGACGGTGGAGCGGACGACTTTCTGCAGCATCAGGCCCTCCGCCGGGCCGCCCCAAGGAGGGCCTGCGCCCCCTTGGGGGGCAGCGAGTACACGCAGTGACGAGCGTGGGGGCTCATCGCCAGTGCTGCTTCAAGGCGTTGAAGCCGGTTTGAAAAACGCCGTCGGCAATCGTGCGCGTCAGCTCGCGCTCGCGGCTCTCGTCGCAGTCGAACTCGGCGCTCCACTCGGCGAAGCAGCGGTTGCCGTCGGTTACCGGCGTCAGCTTCAAGGTGGCCACGTAGTTGGCCACGCCCATGGCGCTTTCCAGGATCTCGTAGGTGCAGCTGAAGTCGTAGTCGGACAGAGCCAGCAATCGTTCGCGGATGGTGCCGCCGTCGCGCGTGTGGAAGTGGCGGATGCAGCCGATGCGGTCGGCGGGCTCGCCGTTCTCGATGCGGCTGTCCGCGATGCCCGGGTGCCACTGCGGCAGGCCGTTGAAGTCGCGCACGCGCGCCCACACGTTGTCGGCGCTGGCCTCGATCACGCTGGAGACGTAGAGGCGGATCATGAAGCCTCGGACTTCTGTTGGGCCGGTGGCAGGGCTGCCGTCGCGCCCGATGCGTTACCGGCCAGGCGCTGGATGTCGCCGCCCTCCAGCCCGATCTCGCGCAGCAACTGGTCCACCAGCGGCGCCTGCGCACGGAAACGCAGCGCCGAGTTCACCACCCCATCGGCAAACCCGCCGCCGCTGCTGCCGTCGCCGCCGCCGCCCCCACCGCCGCCCAGCCCGTCCACATGCAGGATCTTGATCCCCTCGATGCGCTCCATGGGCCGCACCGATTCGCGGATGATGCCCTCGGCCTTTTCCACCAGCCGCATGCGCAGCGCGGAGGTGCGGGCCTCGGGCGACAGCACGTTCTGCGCCTCGTTCATCCAGCGCTGGGCCTCAGCCTCGATCTCGGCGCGCACGCGCACGGCCAGCGCGCGGATGCGGTCGGCATCGGCATCGGCCTCGGCCTGCGCGCGGATGGCAGTGCCGCGGTCGGCGCTGGCCGTCATCTCGGCATGCGCGGCCACGGTCAGCTGCAGCGCCTCACGCTCGGCCGCCTGCGAGGCGCCGATCAGCTCGATGGCCTTCTTGCGCTCGGCCATCTCGACCTCGCGCGCGGTGAACACCTTCTCCTCTGCTGCCACCGCCAGCGCGCGCGCGGCCTCGGCGCCGGCCTGCGCGTTCGACAGCGCCTCGCTCTCGCGCGCCACGGCAATCGCGCGCTGCTGCTCGGCCAGCTCCAGCGATTGGCGGCGCTCGATCTCGGCCGCCTGGATGCTGCTCTCCTTGCGGATGCGCTCCTGCTCCAGGCTCTGCTCGCTGCGGATGCGCGCCAGGTCGATCGCCTGCTTGGCTGTGATCTGCGCGCCCTCGGTGTCCTGGTCGCGCTGGGCGCGTTCGGTGCTCAGCTCGGCGCGCTGGCGTGCGCGCGAGATCTCCACCTCGCGCTGCTGCGACAGGCGAGCCTGCTCGGCCTCGCGGTCGATGTCCAGGCTCAGCTTCTCGGCCTCCAGGTTCTTGTTGCGGATGGCGATCAACGTGTCCTGCTCCACGTCGTTGCGCTGCTTCTTGCGGTGCTCGATCTGCTCGGTCAGCCGGGTCAGGCCCTCGGCGTCGAAGGCATTGCTGGGGTTGAAGAACTCCATGCCGGTCTGGTCCAGCTGCGTCAGCGAGGCGGCCTCCAGTTCCAGCCCGTTCATGGTCAGGTCGCCGGCCACGGCCTCGCGCACGCGCTTCACGTAGGCACCGCGCTTCTCGTGCAGCTCCTCCATGGTCATCTCGGCGGCGGCCGTGCGCAGCGCGTCGACGAACTTGCCTTCCACCAGTTCCTTGAGCTGCTCGGGCTCCAGCGTGCGCAGGCCCAGCGTCTGCGCGGCGGCGGCCACGGCATCGGGCTCGGCCGCCACGCGCACGTAGAACTCGGCGATCACGTCCACGCGCATGCGGTCCTTGGTGATGAGGGCCTTGTCGCGGCCGCGGCTCACCTCCAGCCGCAGCGTGTTCATGTTCACCGGGATCACGTCGTGCACGATGGGCAGCACGAAGGCGCCGCCGTCCAGCACCACCTTCTGCCCGCCCAGGCCGGTGCGCACGAAGGCGCGCTCCTTGCTGCTGCGCAGGTACAGCCAGTGCAACAGCGCCACCGCGATGGCGACGACGATCGCCACCACGATCAGGCCCAACAGAAAGCTGCCAAATTGCGCGCCGGTCATAGTGCGATCTCCGTGAAGCGTCGTGTGGTTTCGGTCAAGGCGATTTCGGTGGGCAGCCGCTCCATGGAGCTGGCGCCGTAGAAGCCGTGCAGTTCGGGGCACTGGCCCAGGATCCAGCGCGCGTCCTCGGGCGTGGCGATGGGCCCGCCGTGGCACAGCACCAGCACGTCGGGGTTCGCGGCCTTGGCGGCGGCGGCCCATTCGCGGATCGGCGCCACGCAGTCGGCCAGTTGCAGGGCGGTCTCCGCGCCGATGCTGCCGCCCGTGGTGAGGCCCATGTGGCAGACCACGATGTCGGCGCCGGCCTCGGCCATGGCGCGCGCTTCGGACGCCTGGAAGACATAGGGCGTGGTCAGCAGGTCCATCGCGCGCGCGCGGCGCACCAGCTCCACTTCGAGCCCGTAGCCCATGCCGGTCTCTTCCAGGTTCGCGCGGAAGGTGCCGTCGATCAGGCCCACGGTGGGGAAGTTCTGCACGCCCGAGAAGCCCAGGTCGATCAGGCGGCGCAGGAACTGCTCGGGGATCATGAACGGGTCCGTGCCGTTCACGCCGGCCAGCACCGGCGTGTGCTTGACCACCGGCAGCACCTCGCGCGCCATCTCGCACACGATCTCGTTGGCGTTGCCGTAGGCCAGCAGCCCGGCCAGCGAGCCGCGGCCGGCCATGCGGTAGCGGCCCGAGTTGTAGATCACGATCAGGTCGATGCCGCCGGCTTCCTCGCACTTGGCCGACAGGCCGGTGCCGGCGCCGCCGCCGATCAGCGGCCGGCCCGCGGCGATCTTGGCGCGAAAGCGCTGCAGCAGTTCTTCTCTAGCGATGCGTGGCATGGGCGCGCTCCTGGGGATGGGCCGAGACCTCGCGCCAGGCTGCAACCAGCGCGTCGGCAAAGGCTTCGTCGTTGATGTGGTGCGGCAGGCGCACCAGCTTCTTGTGCGTGCCCGTGCGGAGGTTCTGCGCGATGGCGTCGAACAGCGCGCGGTCGGCTTCGGGGTCGTGGAAGGGCTGGCCAGGCTTGTCGATGGCCGAGACGCCGCCCTCGGGGATCAAGAGCCGCACCGGCCCGCGCATCGCGTTGCATTTGGCGGCCAGGAACTCGCCGATGGCACGGCATTCGTCGGGCGTGGTGCGCATCAGCGTCACGCTGGCGTTGTGCTGGTAGAAGCGCCGCTGCCGAAAGCGCTCGGGCACCGTGTCGCGTGCGCCGAAGTTCACCATGTCCAGCGCGCCCACCGAGCCGACCCAGGGCACGGCGTGGCGCGCGAACACGTCCAGCCGCGTGGGGCCTGCCGACATGATGCCGCCCACGATCTGGTCGGCGATCTCGGTGGTGGAGACGTCGATGGCGCCGGCCAGGAGGCCCGAGTCGGCCAGCTTCTCCATGCTCTGGCCGCCCGTGCCCGTGGCGTGGAACACCAGGCAGTCGTAGTCGTCGCCCAGCTGTTTGGTGACGGCCTGCACGCAGGGCGTGGTCACGCCGAACATGGTCAGGCCCAGGGCCGGCTTGCGCACGGCGCTCTCGGGCAAGGGGTGCGTGACCATGCCGGCCAGCGCATGCGCGGCATTGGCCAGCACCTTCTCGCTGATGCGGTTGATGCCCTGCACGTCGGTCACCGAATACATCATGCAGATGTCGCTCGGCCCCACGTAGGGCCGCACGTCGCCGCTGGCGACGGTGCTGACCATCATCTTGGGCACGCCGATCGGCAGCGCGCGCATGGCCGGCGTGGCCAGCGCCGTGCCGCCCGAGCCGCCGGCCGAGATCAGGCCGCCCAGGTCGCGCCGCGTGAGCACGTAGCGCTCGAAGGCTTGTGCCATCGCGGTGACGGCCGTGCCGCGGTCGCCGCTGAACACGGCCGATTCACCACCCGGGTGGTGCCGCGCCACCTCGCGCGGGTGCACGCTGGCGGGCGAGGGCTTGCCGCTGGTGGACAGGTCCACCGTCACCACGCGCAGGCCCAGCTTCTCCAGGCACTGGCGCAGGTAGGCCAGCTCGCGGCCCTTGGTGTCGAAGGTGCCCGCCACGTAGGCGGCGCGGCCACTCGTGGCGGCGACGGGGAACTCGACGACGACGGCGGGCGCGGGCCGCGGGTTGACCGGCGCCTCGGCCGTGCGCGGGATGTCGGCCACGGGCGCGGCGGTGTCGCCCGCGTTCCAGCGGTTGAAGCCGCGCACGGTGCGGGGCAGCAGCGCGTCGAGCGAGGGCGCGCCATCGCCATGGGCGCGCGCGACGGTGAAGATGGTGGTGGGGCCGCCGGTGGTGGGCGCCTCGGCGGTCTCGTCCGGCTCGTCGGCGGCCGAGCGCACGCCCAGCAGCCGCTCCTGCAGCGCGCGGTCCGCGCCCAGCTCGGCGGCCGGCATCAGCTGCGCGATGCGGCCGTTGACCATCACGCCGATGCGGTCCGACACCTCGATGGCCACGCCCAGGTTCTGCTCGATGAGCAGGATGCCGATCTCGCCCTCGGCCGCCAGTGCGCGCAGCGCGTTCGCCACATGCTCCACGATCACGGGGGCCAGCCCCTCGGTGGGCTCGTCCATCACCAGCAGCCGGGGCTTGAGCAGCAGCGCGCGGCCGATGGCCAGCATCTGCTGCTCGCCACCCGACAGCTGCGCGCCGCCATTGCCCTTGCGCTCGGCCAGGCGCGGGAACATGGCGTAGACGCGGTCCACGTCGTTGCGCTTGGCAGCGACCAGCCGCAGGGTTTCGTCGACCGTCAGCGAGGGCCACACGCGCCGGCCCTGCGGCACGTAGGCGATGCCGCGCCGCGTGATGCGGTCGGGCGGCAGGCCCAGGATCTCGTCGCCCATCAGCCGCACGCTGCCGGTGGCCGTGCAGTGCGCGGGCACCAGGCCGGTGATGGCATTGCACAGCGTGGTCTTGCCCATGCCGTTGCGGCCCACGATGCCGAGCACGCCGCGGTCCAGCGACAGGCTGACGCCCTGCAGCGCGTGGGCGCGGCCGTAGTAGACGTCCAGGCCTTCGATGGCGAGCAGCGGTGCAGTCATGGGCGGGCTCTCATCTCCCTCGCCCCTTTGGGGAGAGGGTTGGGGTGAGGGGCAGGGGGCCTCGAAGAGGCGCGGCTTGTGCTGCCGCCGCGCGCCCTCACCCCAGCCCTCTCCCAGAGGGAGAGGGGGCAATACCGGGCCGCCCGCCCACATGAGGGTGAGCTGTGCGCGCGCATCAGTGCCGCCCTCCCATGTAGATCGCCTGCACCTCGCCATCGCCCTCGATCTCGGCCGGCGTGCCGCTCTTGAGCACACGCCCGTTGTGCATCACCGTCACGTACTCCGTCACGCGCAGCGCGATGTCCAAATCGTGCTCGATCAGCACGAAGCTCATGTGCGCCGGCAGCGAATTCAACAGCGCCACCAGCTCGCGCCGCTCGGCCGGCGACAGCCCGGCGGCCGGTTCGTCGAACAGGATCAGCCGCGGCGCGCCGGCCAGTGCCATGCCGATCTCCAGCTGGCGCTGCTGGCCATGCGCCAGGTTGGCCACCAGCTCATCGGCGATGTGCGACAGGCGCGCGCGCTCCAGCAGGTCCTGCGTGGCCAGCGTGGACGCATGCGTGGCACCGGCCCGCCGCAGGCTGAAGCGCCCATTGGCCACGCCGCGCACGGCCAGAAACAGGTTGTCGCGCACCGACAGGTCGCGGAACAGCAGCGAGGACTGGTAGGTGCGCCGCAACCCCTTGCGGATGCGCTCGTGCGGCGGCAGTTCGGTGATGTCCTCGCCGAAGAAGCGGATGCGCCCCGCAGTCGGCGGGAAGTCGCCCGTGATCGCGTTGAACAGCGTGGTCTTGCCCGCGCCGTTGCTGCCCAGCACCGCGTACTTCTGGCCCGCCGCCACCGCGAACGACACCGTGTCGACGGCGCGCAGCGCCCCGAAGGCGCGCGTCACGCCTTCGAGCACCAGCGCGTCGCCCGAGGCCAGCGCGCGCGGGGCCGCCGCACGTGCATGGCCGGGTCGCAGGGGGGTGACGGTGGCCATCTCTCAAGACCTCAGGGGCAGGCAGGAACGTCGCGCGTGCCCGTCTTGAAGTCTTCCTTCTTCATGCCGAGCAGCTGGTCGATGTTGTCGACCTTCTTGCTCACCTTGGTCGTGAGGTTGCCCTGCGCGTCCTTCACCACCTCGGTCACGAAAGTGGTGCCGATGGCCTGGCGGTTGGCGTCCAGCCGCACGTCGCCGGTGGGCGTCTTCAGCACCATCTTCTGCAGCGCCTCGCGGTACTTGGCCTGGTTGCCCGACAGGTCGCCCTTCACCGCATCGAGCCCGTCGAGCGCGGCCTTCATGTTGGTGTAGTACACGTAGGCGAACAGGCTGGGGCTGGGGAACGCGCCGCTGGAGACCGGGTAGGTCTTCTGATAGTCCGCCACGAAGGCCTTCCAGCCGGCGCCGTCGTAGCTGTCGGCCACGGGGCCGGCCGACAGCGTGCCCACCAGCGAGTCGCGCCGCTTGCCGCGGTAGTTCAGCACGTCCTGGCTCACCGTGATCGAGCCGCCCAGCATGGGCTTGTCGCCGCCCGCGTTCTCGTACTGCGTGAGGAAGTTCACCGCATCCGCGCCGCCCAGCACCACCAGCAGTGCGTCCACGTCCTTGGGGATGCGCGCGATGACCGAGCTGTAGTCCTTGCCGCCCAGTGGCACCCAGGCCTTCACCGGCACCTTGCCGCCCTTGGCGCAGAACTCGGCCATGAAGCCCTGCACCTGCGAGTAGGGGAAGGCGTAGTCCTCGGCGATCACCATCACGCGCTTGTAGCCCTTGTCCAGCGCAGCCTGGCCCAGGCCCACCATCCACTGCGCGCCCTCGGTGTTGAAGCGGTAGAAATTGGGGCTGGGGCTGTCCAGCGTGGTGCCCTGCGCACCCGAGGCGCCGTTGATGAAGGTCACCTGCGGCTGGGTCTTGGAATAGTCCTTCACGGCGATGCCCTCGCCGCCCGACAGCGGGCCGACCATGATGTCGACCTTGTCCTGCTCCACCAGCTTGCGCGTGGCGTTCACGGCCACGTCGGGCTTGGCGTCCGAGCTGGCCTTGACCAGTTCGATCTTGCGCCCGGCGACCATGCCGCCGCGCTCCTTCACGGCCAGTTCTGCACCGCGCATGCCGTCGGCGCCACCGGCCGCGAACGGGCCTTCCAGCGTGGCCAACAGGCCGATCTTCACGGGCTGGCCCTGGGCCCAGGCA
This sequence comes from Pseudorhodoferax sp. Leaf267, assembly GCF_001422405.1. GTDB lineage: Bacteria > Pseudomonadota > Gammaproteobacteria > Burkholderiales > Burkholderiaceae_C > Pseudorhodoferax. Next base: position 72,130 of record NZ_LMMV01000004.1, on the reverse strand, counting down.
CCGGCCGCGACGAGGGCGGCCGCAGCCGCGAGCAAAGTCTGCTTCATGTTCACGCTTGTCTCCTTGGGGTTGTGGTCTGCCTGGGTGCGAAGCGCGCACGCGCGCGCGCCCACAGTCCGAGCAGGCCGTCGGGGGAACACAGCACGATGGCGAGGAACACGCCACCAATGACGAGGTTGAAGCGTTCGCGGTCGACCAGGTCGATGGCGAAGGTCTGCAGCAGTACGAACAGCACGGCGCCGATGAACGCCCCGATGGGGTGGCGCATGCCCCCGAGCACGGCGATGACCAGGATGTTGATGAGCCAGCTGGTGCCCACCGAGCCCGGCGTCATCAGCCCGTTGTACCAGGCCAGCAAAATGCCGCCCACCGCCGCCAGCGCACCGGCGAACGCATAGGCCGCCACGCGGTGCGCCACCACGGCGTAGCCCAGCGCGGCCATGCGGCGCGGGTTGTCGCGGATGCCCTGCAGCGCGATGCCGAAGGGCGCGCGCACCACCCATTGGACGAGCCAGTAGCCGCCCAGCGCGCAGAACAGCGAGAGAAAGTAGAACGGCAGCGGGTCACGCCACTGCAGGCCGAACACGGTCGGCGGCTTCAATTCGCGCAGGCCCTGGAAGCCGTTGAACACGCTGTAGTTCTGCAGCACCAGGTAGTAGAACGCCACGCCCACGGCCAGTGTGATCATGATGGTGTAGATGCCCTCGGTGCGCACCGACAGCCAGCCGATCAGCGTGGCGCAGGCCACCGCGATCAGCACCGCGAACGGGATCGCCACCCACCACGCCCAGCCCAGGCTGATCTCCGCGGCGCTGCTCGTGCCCAGCACGGCCACGCCGTAGCCCGCGATGCCGGCCACCGTCATCTGCGCCAGTGACACCATGCCGCCGTAGCCGCCCAGGAAGGTCAGCGACAGCGCGATCAGGCCCAGCACCAGGGCTTGCGACGCCACCTGGAAAGTGAAGAAGGGCGTGGCGACGAAGGGCAGCAGCACCAGGGCGATGAGCGCGATGGCGTGGCGGATGCGGATGGCGCGCCAGGCGGAGGTCCAGCGCGGCGCGACCGCCTCGCTGGGCCCGACCTGCGCGAGCGGGCTCGACACACGCGGGCGCACCGGCGCGTCGGCCGGCTGCCGGTTCATGGCACGGCGCCATTGCGAGGCGCTCATGCGGGCCGCCCCATGATCCCGCGCGGCCGAAACGCCAGCACCAGGATCAGGATCACGAAGGTGAACACCACGCTGTAGGTCGGCGCATAGGCCAGCCCATACGTCTCCGCCAGCCCCAGAATCACCGCACCGATCGCAGCCCCCACCACGCTGCCCATGCCCCCCACGATCACCACGATCAGCGAGGCCAGCAGCAGCCGGATGTCTTCGCCCGGCACCATGGACAGCTCCACTGCGCCGATCACGCCGCCCAGGCCGGCCAGCCCGGCCCCCAGCATGAAGGTCACGGCGAACACCAGGTTCACGTTGACGCCGGCCGCGGCCAGCATGCCGCGGTCGTCCACGCCCGCGCGGATCATGGTGCCCACGCGCGTCCTGTTCAGCAGCCACCACAGGCCCAGGCCGATCACGATGCCGAAGCCCAAGAGGCTCAGCCGGAACGCGCCGTACGCGTTGATCAGCGGGATGCCGCGGATGGGCCCCTGCAGCCATTCGGGCGCTTCCATCTGGTGCACCTGGCCCGTGAAGATCCACAGCAGCACGTCGGCAATCACGATGGACAGCCCGATGGTTACCAGCGTCTGCCGCAGGTCCTGCCCCTGCATGCGGCGCAGGACCAGCACCTGGATCAACAGCCCCGCAATGGCCGCCGCCGCGAAGCCCGCCGCCAGCGCCAGCAGCCACCAGCCCGTCTTGTCGGCCACCACATAGCCCACGTAGCCGCCCAGCAGGTACAGCGAGCCGTGCGCCAGGTTCACGTTGCGCATCAGCCCGAACACCAGTGTGAAGCCGCTGGCCACGATGAAGTACAGCGAGGCCAGCGTGAGGCTGTTGAGCAGCGTGACGAAGTACAGCCGCGTGTTGTCGGCCACGGCCCAGATGCTGAACACCAGGATCGGCCCGCCGACCACCAGCCACAGCGCGATGCGCCGGTTGCGACTCATGCGGCGCGCTCCCAGCGGCGTTCGCTCGCGACAGGTGGCGCCTTGGCGAACGTGCCATCCTTCATCACGGCCAGGATGCGCCGAGGGTCACGCAGGATGGCCAGGTTGGCCAGCGGGTCGCCGTCCACCAGCAGCAGATCGGCCAGGCAGCCGGTGCGCACCAGGCCCAGCTCGCCGGGCATCTTCATGATCTGGCCGCCGAACTCGGCCGTGGAGCGGATCGCCTCCAGCGGCGTCATGCCCAGGTACTTGACGAAGAACTCCAGGTCGCGCGCGTTCTGCGTGTGCGGCGTGAACGCGAAGCCGTAGTCTCCGCCCGGCAGCACGCGCACGCCGCGCCTGTGCATGGCTTTCAGCGATTCGATGGCGTTGTCCCACTCGTCCTGGTAGCCCATCTGCGTGGCCATGGCCTGGGTGATGCCCCAGGGCTCGGCCTCGTGCAGCATGGCGTAGAGGATGGCGATGCCGGGCGCGACGAACACGGTGTCCCTGGCGGCCTCCAGCGCGTCCAGCGTTTCGGTGTCGGTGTAGCTCGCGTGGTAGATCACCTCGATGCCGTGGCGCAGCGCCTGCTTCACACTGTCGGCGGAGCGGGCATGGGCCACGCCGCGCTTGCCGCGCATCTTCACTTCCTGCATGGCCGCGGCTACTTCGGCGTCCGTCATCCAGGTGGTGCCGGCCGGCGACTGGGGCGTGAAGTTGTCGCCCGACAGGTTCAGTTTGATCGAGTCCACGCCGTACTTCAGGAAGCGGCGCACATGGCCGCGCATGTCGTCGGCGCCGTTCACGTTCACGCCAAAGCTGAACTCGGGGAAGGGCAGGTGCGGCAACGTCTCGTCGCCCAGGCCGCCGAGCACCGTGATCTCCTGGCTGGCGGCCAGGTAGCGCGGGCCGGGAATCTGGCCGCTGTTGATCGCGTTGCGCGTGACCACGTCCAGCCGCGGCTTGGCGCAGGCCGCACCCACGCACGAGGTGAAGCCGGCCTGCAGGTAGCGCCCCGCCACCTTGGCGCACCACAGCACGTGTTCTTCCAGTGGCATGGCCTGGATCGCGGCCAGCGTGGCCGCATCGTTCCAGCTGAAGTGCGTGTGCGCCTCGCACATGCCGGGCATCAGCGTGGCGCCCGCGCCGTCGATCACGGTCACGCCGCTGTTGAATCCGCCCACCGGGGCCAGGCTGCGGCCCACTTCGCGGATGCGGTTGCCGCTGACCCGCACGCTGCCCTGGTAGGGCGGCGTGAGGTTGCCCTCGATGATGCGCACGTTGGTGAACAGGACTTCGGCCATGGCGATTTCCTCACGCTGCCCAGCGGTTGATGGTGCGCATGTCGCGCTGGCCCGCCATGGCCCGCAGCGGCGGCGCGCGGTGGAACGCGCCGTCCTTCATCACGGCCAGGATGCGGGCCTTGTCCTGCAGGATGGTGATGTCGGCCAGCGGGTCGCCGTCGATCAGCAGGATGTCGGCCAGGCAGCCCTCGCGCAGGTAGCCGATCTCCTTGCCCATCTTCATCATCGGCCCGCCCCAGGCCGTGGCGGACAGCAGCGCCTCCATGGTGCTCATGCCCACGTGCTTGACGAAGTACTCCAGGTCGCGCGCATTGGTGCCGTGCGGCGTCCAGGCGAAGCCGTAGTCGCCGCCGGGCAGGATGCGCACGCCGCGCCGGCGCAGCGCCTGCATGCTGGCGATGGCGGCTTCCAGCTCGCGGTGGTAGCCCATCTTCTTCGTGACCTCGGGCGTCAGGCCCCACTCGCTGGCGTTGTGCACGGTGCGGATCAGCCAGGCCAGGCCGGGCGCGACGAAGTGCTCGAACTTGTGCGCCTCCAGCAGGTCCAGCGCCTCCTCGTCGCAGAAGCTGGCGTGGTAGATCACCTCGATGCCCAGCTGCACGCAGCGCTTGATGGACGGCGTGCTGCGCGCATGGGCGGCCACGCGCTTGCCCCAGGCCTTGGCTTCCTCCACGCAGACGCGCACCTCCTCGGTGGTGAACTGGCTCATCTCCGACGGCATGCCGGTGATGGACTCGCCACTCAGGTTGATCTTCAGCGTGTCCACGCCGTACTTGGCGAACATGCGCACGCAGCGGCGCATCTCCTCGGGGCCGCTGACGACGGCGCCGAACGCGAATTCCGGCTGCGGCAGGTGCGGTTGCGTGGTGTCGCCCAGGCCGCCGGGCACCGTGATCTCCTGGCTGGCGGCCAGGTATCGCGGGCCCACGATGGTGCCGTCGGCGATCGCGTTGCGGATGACGACATCGAGCCGTGGCTTGGCCGCTGCGGCGCCCACGCAGCTCGTCCACCCCATGTCCAGGTAGCGCTTGGCCACTTCCGCGCACCACAGGATGTGTTCCTCCGGCGGCATGCGCTGGATCGCGTCCAGGCTGGGCTGGTCGTTCCAGCTGAAGTGCGTGTGCGCCTCCACCATGCCGGGCATCAAAAACGCACCGCCGCCATCGATCACCGTGGCGCCTGCAACCGGCTGGCTGCGCTGGCCGAAGGCCGTCTTCACGACGCGCTGGATGCGGTTGCCCGAGACCAGCATCTCGCCCATGAACGGCTGCTCGCCGCCGCCGTCGAAGATGCGCACATTGGTGAAGTGGACATCGGCCATGTCAGTTCCTTTGGGACGACAGGAATTCGCCCAGCGCGCGCTGGCATTCCTCGGGCTTCTCCACCGGCGTCCAGTGCCCGCAGCGCGGCAGCACCAGCACGCGCGCGCCGACGATCTTCTCGGCCATGAGGCGCACGGCTTGCGGCGGCGCCACGCCGTCTTCGTCGCCGGTCACCAGCAGCGTGGGGCAGGCAATGCGCTCCACGGCCGCGGGCTGCGCCCCGGCCAGCGCTTCGCAGCTGCGCGCATAGGCCTCGGGTTCCTGGCGCATCAGGCTCTCGCGCACGAAGGCCACGGCCAGCGGGTGGCGCTGGCGCGTCTCGGACGACAGGGCTGCCTGCAGCAGCGCGACGACGATCTCGTGCAGGCCGGCCACGCCCTCGCGCGCCTTCACGGCGCGGGCGCGCATGGCGGCGCGGGCCGGCTCGGGCGGCGCGATCAGCGGGCCGAACAGCGCCAGACTGCGCACGAGCTTGGGCGCCTGCACGGCGAGGTGCTGGGCCACGATGGTGCCCATGGAATGGCCCAGCACATGGGCGCGCGTGACACCGGCGCGGCTGCACAGGGCCTGCACCGCGTCCACGTAGCGCTCGATCGACAGCGCACCCTCGGCACGCTGCGAGCGCCCGCTGCCCGGCAGGTCCAGCCGCATCACGCGGTGCCGCGACAGCGCCGGCAGCAGCGGCCCGAAGCTGTTGGCGCTGCCGCCCAGGCCGTGGATGCACAGCACGGCGTCGCCCTCGCCTTCGTCCTCGGCGACCACGCGGTCGATCAGATGGAGGGTCATGCGAACCTGTTCTCGATGGCCCCGATGCCATCGATCTCCACCTTGAACACGTCGCCCGCCTTGAGCCAGCGTGGCGGCTTGAAGCCCATGCCCACGCCCGAGGGCGTGCCGGTGGCGATCACGTCGCCGGGCAGCAGCGTGATGCCGCGCGAGCAGGTCTCGATCAGCGTGGGGATGTCGAAGATCATGTCCTGGGTGCTGCCGTCCTGGCGCAACTCGCCGTTGGCCCAGCCGCGCACGCGCGTGTCGCGCCCGTCGAGTTCATCGGCCGTCACGATCCACGGGCCCATGGGGCAAAACGTGTCGAAGCTCTTGCCCAGGTCCCACTGCTGGTGGCGCGTCTGCACGTCGCGTGCGGTGACGTCGTTGACCACGGTGTAGCCGAACACATGGTCCATGGCGCGGGCCTTGGAGATGTCGCGGCCGGCGCGGCCGATGACAACGGCCAGCTCGCTCTCGTAATCGATCTGCTCGGTGATGGCGCGGCCCGGCAGGCGCACGGTGTCGAACGGGCCGATCACGGTCTCGGGCACCTTGGTGAACACGATGGGCCACGCATCCTCTTGCGGCGGGCTGTCGCGGAACACCGTGCCGGCCAGCTCGGCTGCGTGGGCGCGGTAGTTGCGGCCCACGCAGAACAGGTTGCGGCGCGGCCGGGGCAGCGGCGCGCGCAGCGCGATGGCGGAGACGGGCAGTCGCGTGCCGCTGGGCGCTGGCAGCGCGCCGCCTTCGGCGAGTGACAGGATCAGCGGCAGTACGCCGGCTGCGGCATCGCGGCACGCGAGCGGCGTGGCCTCGCGGCCGTCGGGCGAGATCAGCCCCACGTGGTCGGTTCCACCCCAGCGCCAGCTTGCCAGTCGCATGTGTTGTCTCCGTGCGTCCCACATGCTCGGCCCGGACAGGCGGCTGTGAGATCTGTTGTCCAATATAAGACTTGCGTCTCAATTTGGAGGTGGCGCATCATAAGCAGCAAGCGTGGACACTCACAAGACCGAACAAGCCCGCAACGACCCGTACAAACCCGCATGGCGCGTCCCAAACACCAAGTCACTCTTCCGCCTTCTGCACCCGAGCGCGGCGTCAAGGCCTCCACCTTCAAGCTGCTGCTGGAGACGGCCATGGCCATCATCCAGACCGACGGCCACATCCCCTCCGTGGCCGAGACGGCCAAGCGTGCCGCCGTCTCGCGCGCCACGGCCTACCGCTATTTCCCGAGCCGCAGCGCGCTGATCACGGCCGTGATCGACACCTCGCTCGGCCCGGTGCGCACGCATGCGTCCGACCTGCCCGGCACGCGCGAGCGGCTGCACGAACTGTTCAAGAACACGTTCCCGCGCTTCAAGGAGTTCGAGCCGCAGCTGCGCGCCGCCGCGCAGCTCGCGCTGGAACAGTGGGCGCTGGCGCGCGCCGGGCTGCTGGAGGAAGAGCCCTATCGGCGCGGCCACCGCGTGGGCATCCTCGAGCACGCGCTGGCGCCGCTCGCGCCCGACCTGCCCAAGCCCGTGTACGACCGGCTGCACCGGGCGCTGTCGGTCGTCTACGGCATCGAGCCGTATGTGATCCTCAAGGACATCTGGGGCGTGTCCGACCGCGAGGTCGAGCGCACCGCGCTGTGGATGGCCGACGCCATGGTCGACGCCGCGATGCGCGAGGCCGGCCTGCCCCCGCGCAAGAAATGAAGGAGACCTGCATGGCCGAACACACCCCCGCCTGGTACGACGCCCAGTACCACACGCGCGCTGCCATTCCCGAACACCCGGCCATCCTGCGTCACTGGACCGAGGCCTCGCAGGGCGCCCGCGCACAGCTGGCAGGCCGGCTCGACCTGCGCTACGGCCCGGGCCAGGGCGAGTTGCTGGACCTGTTCCCCGCCGCGCGGCCGAACGCGCCGCTGCTGGTCTACATCCACGGCGGCTTCTGGCGTGCGCTGGACAAGCGCGACCACAGCTTCATCGCCCAGCCCTTCGTGCAGGCCGGCATGTCGGTGATCCTGCCGAACTACGCGCTGGCGCCGGCCGTGTCCATCGAACACATCGTGCTGCAGCTGGTGCGCGCCATCGTCTGGATCTGGCGCGAGGCCGACATGCTGGGCGTGGACCGCAGCCGCATTGCCCTGGCCGGGCATTCGGCGGGCGGCCACCTGGCGGCCATGCTGCTGGCCTGCCGCTGGCGCGACATCGAGCGCCGCATGCCGGCGCAGCCGCTGCGCGGTGCGCTGGCGCTGTCGGGGCTGTACGAGCTGGAGCCGCTGCGCCACGCGCCCTTCCTGGCGCCGGACCTGGGGCTCACCGAGGCGTCCGCGCGGCAGCTCAGCCCGGTCCTGCTGCCTGCGCCGCAGGGGCCGCTGCTGGCGCTGGTCGGTGGCGACGAGAGCGCCGAGTTCCAGCGCCAGAACGCGCTGATCCGCGAGCGTTGGGGTGAAGCCGTGGTGCCCGTCTGCGAGACGGTGCCTGGGCGCCATCACATGAACGTGCTGCACGAGCTGGCCGACCCGGCCGCGCGCGCGCATCGATTGGCCCGGGAGTTGCTGGGCACATAGACTGCACGACGCATTTAACCCCCGGAGAAGCACTTGCCGACCACCCGTACCTGCCGCCTGACCACCCTGGCCAGCGCCCTGAGCCTCACCCTGCTGCTGGGCGCCTGCGCGCCGATGTCGCCGACCGCGTCCACGTCTGCTGCCACACCTGCCGCCTCGCCGGCCGCGGCCACCCTGCCGGTGGACGCCGCCCTGCGCACGCAGACGCAGGCCGAGGTGCAGCCCTACCTCAAGACACTGGAGTCGCTGGTCAACATCGAATCGGGCAGCCGCGACCTGGAGGGCTTGAAGCGCCTGGGCGACGTGGTGGCCGAACGGCTGGGCAAGGCCGGCATGCAGGTGGAGATCAAGCCCGCGCGCGCGCCCGACTTCCACCCGCAGCTCAAGGGCGCGCCGCTCGGCAGCATGGTGTATGCGACCAAGGCCGGCACCGGCGCCAAGAAGGTGCTGCTGATCGCGCACATGGACACCGTCTACCAGCGCGGCATGGCGGCCAAGCAGCCCTTCCGCATCGACGGCGACCGCGCCTACGGCCTGGGCATCGCCGACGACAAGCAGGGCGTGGCGCTGATCCTGCACGTGGTGGACCTGCTGGCGCGCAACGGCTTCAAGGACTACGCGCAGCTCGGCGTGCTGATCAACGGCGACGAGGAGGTGGGCTCGCCCGGCTCCGGCCCCTTCATCACGCAGCTGGGCAGCGAATACGACGCCGTGCTGTCGTTCGAGGGCGGCGGCAGCGCGGCGGCCGGTGGCGGCGACATGGTGCGCCTGGCCACCAGCTCGATCGCCATCGTGGAGATGAAGGTCACGGGCAAGGCCAGCCACGCCGGCTCGGCGCCGCAGCTGGGCCGCAACGCGCTGTACGAGCTGTCGCACCAGATGCTCAAGAGCCGCCAGTTCGGCGACCCGGCCAAGGGCCTGCAGATCAACTGGACGGTGGCCAACGCCGGCGGCTCGCGCAACGTGATCCCGGCCGAGGCCACGGCCATTGCCGACGTGCGCTCGCTGACCAACGAGGACCTGGACCTCATGGAAGCCGCGCTCAAGAAGTCGATCGAGGAGAAGCTGATCCCCGACACCAGGATCGAGCTGGGCTTCTACCGCAGCCGCCCGGCCTTCGTCTCCAACGCCGCCTCGCGCGCGCTGGCGCAGCATGCGGTGGCGCTGTATGGCGGCCTGGGCGTGCCGCTGGACATCCGCGAGCGCGCCACGGGCGGCGGCACGGACGCGGCCTTCGCGGGCCTGCGCCCGCGCGGTGGCGTGCTGGAAAGTTTCGGCCTGCGCGGCTTCGGAGCGCACTCGAACGACGACGAGTACGTGCTGGTGTCCAACATGGCGCCGCGCCTGTACCTGGCCACCCGCATGGTCATGGATTCGGGCAGCGGGAAGGTGCGCTGGTAGGCGCTACTGGTTCGGCCGGGCCGGGTCCTTCACGCGCTCGAAGCGGTCGAACTCCACGTTGACGGGGCGGCCGCCCACCTTCTCGGTCTTGCGGATGTACACCGTCTGCACGATGTCGCGCGTGGCCGCGTCGATCTCGATGGGGCCGCGCGGGCTCTCGAAGGCCAGGCCCTTCACGGCGTCCATGACGCGATCGCCGTTGGTGTCGCCGCCGGTCTTGCGCAGCGCCAGGTCGATGGCGGCCATGGCGTCGTAGGCCGCCACGGCGAAATAGCTCGGCCGCAGGCGGTTGCCGAAGCGGGCCTCGAAGTCCTGCACGAACTGGCGGTTCTTGGCCGACGGATGCGCGTAGGAATAGTGGTGGCTGGTGACCAGGCCCAGCGCCAGGTCGCCCGTGGCGTCCAGGTAGCTGTCGTCCGTGGCCTCGCCGGTGGCATACAGCGCGATGCCGGCCTGCGCCATGCCGCGCTCGCGCCAGGTTTTCAGAAAAGCCTGCGGCATCACGCCCGACGGAAAGAAGAAGAACACGGCCTTGGGGGCGGCGTCCTTGATGCGCTGCACGTAGGCGGCGAATTCCAGGGTGCCCATGGGCGTGCGCAGCTCGCCGACGATGCGGCCACCGCCGGCCTCGAAGGCCGTGCGGAACGCGGCCAGCGCATCGGCCCCCGGCCCGTAGTCGGCCACCACGAGGAAGGCTTCCCGCTGGCCGTTCCTGAGCATCCAGCGCGCCATGGGGTCGGCCACCTGCTGCACCGTGAACGACACGCGCGCGATGTAGGGCGAGGCCGCCGTGATGCCCGAGGACGAGGCGTTCATCACCACCGTGGGGATGCGCGCCTGCGTGGCGATGGGCGCCACGGCGTAGGCGTTGGGGCTGAAGTCCAGCCCGGTCAGCAGCTGCACCTTCTCGCGCACCACCAGCTCTTGCGCCAGGCGCCGGGCCGCGTCGGGCGCGGCGCCGCCGGTGTCGCGGCGCAGGATGTCCACGACGCGGCCGGCGATGCGGCCGCCCTGCTCCCGCAGGTAGAGCGCCACACCGGCATCGAACTGGCGGCCGTAGTCGGCATAGGGGCCGGTGTAGCTGCCGATCAGGCCGATGCGCAGCGCGTCCTGCGCGCGCGCGACGCTGGCGATGCCGGCCATGGCGGCGGTGGCGAGCAGGCTGCGTTTGCTGATGTGCATGGTCTGGTCCTCATGGAAGGCGCGTGGGCCGTGTCGGCCTGCGCTGACAGGCGCTCGCGGCAACGGCTGGGCTGGCGGGCCCGGCCTGCGCGCGAAGATGGAAAGCCTATTCTCGTCCGCACGCCGCCATGAACACGTCGCACCGCACCCCCCACCACCATGGCGCCGATGAGGGTGCGCCCGAGCCTGGCGGCATGCCGGTGGAGCCTGACGATGGCGCTCCCATCCCGGGCATGCCGACCGAGCCGGAGCCGGGCGGCGACCCGGCGCCCGAGGTTTGACCGCGGCCCACGCGGGCCCGCTCTCCATGTGGTCGCTGCACGACAGGGTGCGTTTTCTCGGGCCACAGGCATCCGAGATCCTGCACCATCCAGCCGACTTCGTGCTGCGGGTGCTCAAGGCCTTCAAGGCGAACCAGGGCCTGCTGCTGGCCGGTGCCGTGGCCTACTACGCGCTGCTGTCCATCGTGCCGCTGCTGATCCTCACGGTGATCGCGCTCTCGCATTTCGTGGACCAGCAGGCCCTGCTGCTGACGCTGCGCCGCTACCTCGAATGGCTGCTGCCCGGGCAGTCGCGCGCCGTGGTGGCAGAGCTGGGCAACTTCCTCGCGCACCGCGAAGTGCTGGGCTGGGTGCTGCTGGTCAGCATGCTGTTCTTCAGTTCGCTGGCGTTCACGGTGCTGGAGAACGCGTTTTCGGTCATCTTCCACCACCGCGTGAAGATCCGCCGCCGGCACTTCATGGTGTCGGCCATCCTGCCCTATGCCTACATCCTGTTTCTGGGCGTCGGCCTGCTGGTCGTCACCATCGTGGCCGGCGTGCTGCAGGCGCTGGGGGAGGAGGAGCTGCACTTCCTGTGGCTGGACCTGTCGCTCAACGGCGTCTCGGCCGCGCTGCTGTACCTGCTGGGCTTCGTCGGTGAGGTGTTCGTGCTGGCCTCGATCTATCTCGTGATGCCGGTCGGCAGGCCGCTGCTGCGCCACGCGCTGATCGGCGCCGTCGCCGCGGCCGTGCTGTGGGAGATCTCGCGCCGCGCGCTGGTCTGGTATTTCCTGACGCTGTCGCAGATCGGTGTCGTCTACGGCTCGCTGACCACGGCCATCGCCGTGCTGCTGAGCCTGGAGGTGGCGGCCATCTTGCTGCTGCTGGGCGCCCAGGTCATCGCTGAGTACGAGCGCTACTGCGCCGAGGGCCAGGCCTGCGCCGTCCAGCCGTTCACGACCGAAGGAGCCGGGCGATGAGCGCGCCGGCGGCCGCGGCCGCACCCGCTGCATCGGGCGAGCGCCTGTGGCAGGTCGACGCGCTGCGCGGCCTGATGCTGGTGCTGATGACGCTCACGCACCTGCCCACGCGCTTTTCGTCGCCGACCGGCCAGCCTTTCGGCTTCGTGTCGGCGGCCGAGGGCTTCGTGCTGCTGTCCGGCTTCATGGCCGGCATGGTCTACGCCGCGCGCGAACGGCGCGAGGGCGAGGACAAAATGCGCGCGGCCTTCTACAAGCGCGTGCTCAAGATCTACCTGTGCCAGGCGGCGCTGCTGGCCTTCCTCTTCAGCGTGGTCGCCGTGCTCGCAGTCGTCGCGCAGCAAGAGGCCATCACCGGCCTCATGCGCTACTACCTGCACGAGCCGCTGCATGCGCTGGTGGGCAGCCTGCTGCTGCTGTACAGCCCGCCGCTGCTGGACATCCTGCCGCTGTACATCCTGTTCATGCTGGTGAGCCCCGTGCTGCTGCTGCACGGGCTGCGCCACGGCTGGGGCGGCATCCTGGCCATCAGCGTCGCGCTGTGGCTGGGCGCGCAGTTCAAGCTGGGCGCCTGGCTCTACGAGGCCGCGGCCTCGGCCACGCGCCTGCCGGTGCCGCTGGAGCAGACCGGCGCGTTCGACGTGCTGGCCTGGCAGTTCCTGTGGGTCATGGGCCTGTGGCTGGGCGCCGAGCGCAGCACGCGGCCGGACCGGCCGCCACTGGTGTTCCCGCGCTGGATGCTCATCACGGCCATCGTGGTCGCAGCCATCGGCTTCGTGTGGCGCCATGTGGTGGGCCAGGTGCCGATCCCGGGCAACGCGAGCCTGAACATGCTGTTCGACAAGTGGCAGCTCGCCCCACTGCGCATCGTCAACCTGTTTGCATTGCTCGTGCTCACCGTGCATTTCGCGCCATGGATGGCCACGCACCTGCCACGGCCCCGCTTCCTGGAGACGATGGGCGCCGCCTCGCTGCCCGTTTTCTTCGCGCACCTGGTCGCGGCCCTGCTGGCGCTGGCGCTGTTCGGCGCGCCATCGGCCAACCGCTCCTGGTTCATCGACATCGGCATCCTGGTCGTCAGCTTCGCCGCGCTCTACGCGGTCGCGCTCGCCAGCCAGGAGCTGGACCGTCAGGCCGCCGCTGCGAAGCGCCGCCGACGCGAGAAGCTCAAGGCGCGCGCGGCGGAACCTTCACCGACACCAGCGACGGTTCCGCGCTGAGTTTGGCGTCGGCCAATGCGGCTTCGGGCAGCTTGACCACCAGGTGCGGCGAGATGGCGGACTTCCACACGGCGTAGCCCGCCGGGTTCATGTGCAGCGAGTCGGCGCCGTACAGATCGGCGCGCGGCTTGCCCTCGGCGTCCAGCATGCGCGAGTAGATGTCGATGTAGTCCAGGTTCGGGACGGACGCGCTGTACTTCTCGATCAGCGCGTTCGTCTCGATGGCCTGCGGCATCAGCGTCGCACGCAGCGGGCTGGGTTTGATCGACAGGTAGGCGATGCGCGTGTCGGGCAGGGCCGCACGCACCCTTTCCACGAACTGCGTGAAGCTGGCCAGCACCTCGATGGGCGTGCGGCCCTCGGCCAGGTCGTTGTCGCCGGCATAGACCACGACCAGGCGTGGCTTGTAGGGCAGCACGAGCAGGTCGACATGGGCCGTCACGTCCAGCATGCGCGAGCCGCCGAACCCGCGCTTGACCACGGGCTCGTCGCCGAACTGGGTTTCCAGGTCGTTCCACAGCCGGATCGACGAGCTGCCGACGAACAGGATGCCGCCGGCCTTGGGCGCCTGCTTCTGGTCGGCTTCGGCGAAGGCGTCGAAGCTGTCCTTCCAGCGGGTATCCACCACGGCGGTGGCACGGGCCGCCGGACGGCTGGCGACCGGGTGCGTCTGGGCGCCGATGGAGGCGCCCATGCCCAGTCCATACAGCGTGAAGGCGAGCTTGGTGAGGCGTCGTTTGGTTTTACGCATGGAGATGACCTTGCCACGTGTTGCGGTCTGGACCATGTCGGCCAGCGCCTACAGACGGCGTGCGCCGCGAGGCCGCGGGTCGGGCAGGGGACGCCCCGCCACTTTGCGGCCTGGGATCCGGCCGGTCATCGCATCAACGCCTCGATCTCGTCCGCCTTCACCGGCACGCCGCGCGTGATCAGCTCGCAGCCATCGGCCGTGACGATGGCGTCGTCCTCGATGCGGATGCCGATGTTGTGGAACTGCTCGGGCACGCCGGGGCCGGGGCGCACGTAGATGCCGGGCTCGATGGTCAGCACCATGCCGGGCTTCAGGATGCGGCTGGGGCGGTCGAGGATGGTCTCGCCGGACAGTGCGTCCTTGCGCTCGCTGCCGTTGCCGATCTCGCTGGGCTCCACGTAGCTGCCGCAGTCGTGCACGTCCATGCCCAGCCAGTGGCCGGTGCGGTGCATGTAATAGGCGAAGTAGGCGCGCTTCTCGATCACGTCGTCGACGCTGCCGACCTTGTTCCTGTCCAGCAGGCCTACGTCCAGCATGCCCTGCGCCAGCACCTGGACAGTGGCCTCGTGCGGGTCGTTGAAGCGCTTGCCGGGGCGGGTGGCGGCCACGGCCGCGTCCTGGCTGGCCAGCACCAGGTCGTACAGCACACGCTGCGGGCCGGTGAACCTGCCGTTGGCCGGGAAGGTGCGGGTGATGTCGCTGGCGTAGCCGTCGAGCTCGCAGCCGGCGTCGATCAGCACCAGCTCGCCATCGCGCACGGGCGCGGCATCGGCGCGGTAGTGCAGCACGCAGGCATTGGCGCCGGCCGCCACGATGGAGCCATACGCCGGGTACTGCGAGCCGTGCAGGCGGAACTCGTGCAGCAGCTCGGCGTCCAGGTGGTATTCGCGCACGTCCTGGCCGTCGCGCAGCCGGCGGGCCGACAGCTGCATGGCGCGGACGTGGGCCCCGGCGCTGATCTGCGCGGCGCGGCGCATGATGTCCTGCTCGTGCGCGTCCTTCACGAGGCGCATTTCGTCCAGGATGCCGCACAGGTCCTGCTGCGACTGCGGGCACAGCGCGCCATAGCGCACGCGGGCGCGCACGCTGGACAGCCAGCCGTCCACGCGCGATTCCAGCCCCTTGTGGATGGCGAACGGGAACCACACCGTGCCGCGGTTCTCCAGCAGCCTGGGCAGCTGCGCGTCCAGTGCGGCCACCGAGTGCGCGTCGTCCACGCCCAGGGCGTCGGGCGCGGCCTCGGGCCCCAGGCGGTAGCCGTCCCAGATCTCGCGCTCCAGGTCCTTGGGCGCGCAGAACAGCGTGCTCTTGCCGTCGCCGGTGATGACCAGCCAGGCGTTGGGCTCGGTGAAGCCGGTCAGGTAGTAGAAGTAGCTGTCGTGCCGGTACAGGAAGTCGCTGTCGCGGTTGCGCGGGCGTTCCGGGGCGGTGGGCACGATGGCGATGCCGTCGCGGCCGATCTGGCGGGCGAGTGCGGCGCGGCGTTGGGCGTAGGGCGTGGTCATCGCGCCATCCTACCGCCGGCCGTCCGCTTCAGTTGCGCTGCATCTGCCCGGACAGCAGCGTCTGCACGCCGGGCGCGCCGCGCGCCACGCCGGCCACCAGCGCCTTGGCCACGTCGCTGGCAAGGATCGCGCGGTAGTTGGCCGGGATCAGCGGGCGCAGGGCCTTGCTGACGGCCTCGCCGATGGTCTCGCCGCGCCGCGCGGGCTGGCCCAGCGGGCCGCGGTCGCCGATCAGCAGCGAGGGCCGCGCGATCACCACGCTGTCGTAGCCCAGCGCGGCCACGGCCTGCTCGACCTCGCCCTTGACGCGGCTGTAGAACACGCGCGAGCCCGCGTCTGCGCCCATGGCGCTGACCAGGCCCAGCCGGCGCGCACCGGCGGCCCGCGCGGCACGCGCCACGGCCAGCACGGCGTCGTGGTCCACGGCGCGGAAGGCCTCCTGGCTGCCGGCCACCTTGATCGTGGTGCCCAGCGCGATGTAGACCGCCTGCACGGGCGGCAGTGCCGGCATCTGCCGCAGGTCCGAGGCATGGTGCTGCAGCTTGGCGTGCTGCAGCGGCGCTGGCCTGCGGCCCAGCGTGTGGACGCGCGCGATGCTGCGATCGGCCAGCAGCAGGCCCAGGATCTCGCGGCCGACCAGCCCGGTCGCGCCCGCCAGCAGGACGGCGTCGTTCATGCGTGCTCCCCGGCGTCCAAGGCCCGCAGCTGGGCCGGCGTGCCCACGTTGTGCCAGGCGCCGGTGTAGAGCTCGGCGCCCACGCGCCGCGCGCGCATGGCCGCGAACAGCAGCGGCCCCAGCGCGGCCTTGTGGCCGACCGGCAGCTGGGCGCACAGGTCACGGCGCATCAGGGCCAGGTTGGCATAGGTCCAGCGCCGGCCGTCGGGGCCGGGGCCGTCCAGGCCCAGGCCGTCGGGCGACAGGCCGAAGTCGCCCTGGGGGTGGAAGTCGGGGTTCGGCACCAGCCACAGATGCGCCAGCCGGTCCTGCGCGAGGAAGCGCGCGGCGGCCTCGGCGCTGAACGCAAAGCCGGGCGCGAAGATGTCGCCCGAGACCAGCCAGAAGCATTCGTCCAGCAGCGGCAGGGCCTTGGCGATGCCGCCCGCCGTCTCCAGCGCGCCGCCGTGGTCGCGCCCTTCCATCGTGTAGGCGATCTGCAGGCCCCAGCGGCTGCCGTCGCCCAGCGCGGCGGGGATCTGGTCCTCCAGCCACGCGCAGTTGACGACCACGCGTTCGATGCCGGCGCGCGCCAGCGCCTCCAGGTGCCACACGATCATGGGCTTGCCACGCACCGGCAGCAGCGGCTTGGGCGTGGCGTCGGTCAGCGGGCGCATGCGCTCGCCGCGGCCGGCCGCGAGGACCATGGCGCTGCGCACGGGGGGAGAGGGCTGGGGCAGGGGCATCGGCGGATTATCCGAGGGGCGGCCGCACTACCATGCCGGTCCGAACGCACCGCAGGAGAGCTTCATGTCCACCCCCACCATCCACCGCCGCACGCTGCTGCTGGCCGGTGCCGCCAGCCTGGCCGGCGCAGCCCGGGCGCAGGGCGGCCCGGCGATCCGCATCGTCGTCGGCTACCCGGCAGGCGCCACGTCGGACGCGCTGGCGCGCATCGTGGCCGAGGCCATGGCGCGCGAGCTGGGCCAGCCGGTGATCGTGGAGAACAAGGTCGGCGCAGGCGGCCGCATCGGCAACGAGTTCGTCAAGAACGCGCCCGCCGATGGCCTCACGCTGCTCATGACGCCGGTGGCCACCATGTCGATCTTCGCCAGCAGCTACGCCGGCCAGCTGCGCTACGACCCGTTCAAGGACTTCGCGCCCGTGGCGCATCTGTCCAACTTCCAGGTCGGCCTGGGCGTTGGCCCGCAGGTGCCGGCCAGGACGCTGGCCGAGTACGTGGCCTGGGTCAAGACCGATCCGGCGAAGAACGGCTTCTATGGCTCGGCCGCGACCGGCAGCCTGCCGCACTTCTTCGGCGTGATGTTCGCCAAGGCGGCCGGCATCGAGCTGACGCATGTGCCCTACAAGGGCACGGCCGACTCCATGCAGGCACTGGCCGGCGGCCAGATCGCCGCGCTGTCCACGGTCGCGGCCGACCTGCAGAACCTGGTCGATGCGGGCAAGGCCAGGCTGCTGGCCGTGGCCGGCGAGAAGCGCTCTCCCGCGTTCGCCAACGTGCCGACCTTTCGCGAGCAGGGTTTCGACCTCACGGCCTTGCCCTGGTATGGCCTGTTCGCGCCGGCCGGCACGCCGCCTGCGGCCGTCGCGCGCCTGTCCAAAGCCGCCATCGCCGCCGTCAGCGGCAAAGCCCAGCACGACCGTCTGCTGGGCATGGGGCTGGAGCCGACCGGCGAGGGGCCGGAGCGCCTGGCGGCCGTCATGAAGGCCGACTACGAACGCTGGGCGCCCGCGATCCGGGCTTCCGGCTTCAAGCCGACCGACTGAACCTTCAGCCGAACAGCTTGGCCGCCGTCTTCGCGACGATCTCGCCCTGGTGCCGTGCACCGGCCAGCTCGATGGCGCTGGGCTGGCGCGCGCCGTCGCTGCCGGCGATGGTCGTGGCGCCGTAGGGCGCGCCGCCGACGATCTCGTCCAGCGCCATCTGGCCGGCATGGCTGTAGGGCAGGCCGACGACGACCAGGCCGAAGTGCAGCAGGTTGGTGATGATGGAGAACAGCGTGGTCTCCTGGCCGCCGTGCTGCGTGGCGGTGGAGGTGAAGGCCGCGCCCACCTTGCCGTTCAGCGCGCCGCGCGCCCACAGGCCGCCGGCCTGGTCCAGGAAAGCCGCCATCTGCGAGGACATGCGGCCAAAGCGCGTGCCGGTGCCGATCACGATGGCGTCGTAGTTCGCCAGCTCGTCGATCTTCGCCACGGGGGCGGCCTGGTCCAGCTTGAAGTGCGAGGCCCGGGCGATCTCGTCGGGCACCGTCTCGGGCACGCGCTTGATGTCCACCTGGGCACCGGCCGCGCGCGCGCCCTCGGCGATGGCGCCGGCCATGGTCTCGATGTGGCCGTAGGTGGAGTAGTACAGAACGAGGACTTTGGCCATGGTGCTTCCTGAAGAATGGAAAAAAGGGATGCCTGCATGTTGGCGCAGCCATCCCCGGGGCCCGGTCGTCGCGCCTGACGGCAGCGTTCAAGCGTTTTGAACGGTCGGCCACCCGTCGCCTACCGGGCGCGCAGCAGCTCGCCCACTTCCAGCAGCACCAGCTCGTTGTCATCGGCCTGGTTCGGCAGCCGACTGCTGCTGAATGGCAGGTTGTTGTCGTTGCCCACCACGATGTGCGTGGCGTCCACGCGGTCCACGTTCTCGATGGTGAAGAACGGGAAGGTCAGCACGCCGTCGTTCAGCGGCTTCCTGGCGAGCCGGTTCGGGTCCTGGATGCGCATCAGGTCGATGTAGCCGATCTTGCGCACGGCGCCGCCCACGTTGGCCTCGTTCATCTCGATCTTGTAGACGCGCTTGAACTTCGCCAGGTCATGGAAGCAGTCCGCGCCCTTCTGGCCGGCCGGGCAGGCCTTGTCGGCCGTGCCTTCGCCGTTGTCGCGCTCGATGACGAGGCCAGTCGTGGCGTCCAGCAGGTTGAAGTCGCCGATCGCGTGGTGGCCGGCTTCCAGCAGGTATTTCCAGTGCCGGCCCGTCCAGCGCTCGGCAGCCACGTCGAACTCCAGCACGCGCAGCACGGTCTTGCCGTCCAGCGTCTCGTAGCCCTTGGCCGCGGCATCCCACAGCGGGCCTTCGAGCAGCGCATACAGCTTGCTGCCGTCGGGCGAAGCTGCCATGCCCTCGAAGCCCTTGGAGCGCTTGACCTCGAAGGACGGCAGCGCGGCGTCCGGCGCGGCGGCCATGGCGATGGCCGGGTGGTCGGGCGAGCGCACAGTCTTGCCGTCCACCAGGGTCTCGAACACGGCCAGCACCTTGCCGTTCAGGTCGGCCTTGATCAGCCAGGGGCCGAACTCCTCGGCCACCCACAGCGCGCCGCCGGCAAACTGGAAGCTCTCGGGGTCGAAGTCCATGCCGGTCAGATAGCGCTGGGCCGTGCCTTCCTGATTGATGCGAAACGGCACCTTGCGGTCCGGGTCGTGCAGGAACACCGTCTTGTGGCGCATGAACTGGCCGGTCTTGAAGTCCACCGCGTAGTGGTTCAGGTACAGCATGAAGTCCGGCGAATTGGCTTTGGCGCCGGCGCCGTTGTCGGTGAGGATCCAGAACGAACCATCGGCCATGCGCTTGATGCCCGAATGGCCTTGCGCAGGCTGCCCCTCGAAGGGCAGCGACACGCCCGTGGGCCGGCCGCCGGACAGGCCCTCCACCGAGCCGGGCTGGTCCACGCGGCGCGCGGTGGTGAATTTCCCGGACACGCGCAGGTCGGCCGGCGCGTCCTGCGGCGCCGCGATCATGGTGCGGGCCGGCAGGATGGCGTGGCCGGCCAGCGTGGAGGGGAAGGCCTGTTGGGCGAAGGCGGCGGGCGCGGGCGCGGCGCAGACAAGGGCGGCGCAGATGGCGCTCAAGGGGATGCGGAACATGGGACAGGCGTGACGGGAGTGCGACAAGCCCGCGAGCTTGCGGCCCCCGCATGACAGTGCCGTGAACGCTGCTACAGGTTCACCAGCAGCGCCCCCTCGCGCGCCGCGGCCCCGCTGCGCAGCAGGTCGTCCACCAGCTGTGCGGACCAGTTCGCCAGGTCCCCCGCCGCGGCGAAATGCCGCGCGTGCAAGGTGCGCAAGTAAGCCGTCTGCTGTGCCCAGGCCAGCAGATCGGCCTCGGCGATCCGCTGCAGCTCCAGCAGCTTGAACTTCAGCAGCACCTTGGCCGCGTAGTGCGCGTGCTTGAGCGGCGCGGCGACGAAGCTGTCCAGCCGCCGCCGCGCGCGGGCGATGGCCGGCACCACATCGTCGAACACGCTGCCGTGTCCGGGGATGGCCACGGCGGGCGCGAGGCGCTCGATCAGGTCCAGCGTGGCGCCGACCTCGGCGAACGCCGCATCGCCCTCCAGTTCCGGGAACACCACGCCAAAGCCGTTCTGCCACAGCGCGTCGGCCGACACCAGCGTGCGCGTGGCCGGCTCGAACAGCACCACGGCATGCGGGTCATGGCCTGGCGCGGCATGCACCTGCCAGTCGGCGGCGCCCAGCTGCACGGTGCTGCCGGGCTGCAGCGTCGCGTCGAATCGAAAGCGCGGGCATTCCTGGCCCGTGGGGCCGTAGCTCAGGGCGTCGAAGTCCCAATCGCGCACCTGCGCCGCCTGGCCGGGCGGGATGGCCGTGTGCACGCCCGGGTAGCGTTGCTGCAGGGCCGCGTTGCCGCCGCAGTGGTCGCTGTGCAGATGCGTGTTCAGCAGCCGCTCCAGCGGCGCGCCCTGCAGCGCATGGGCCACGAGCGCCAGCGTCTGCGTGGCGTGCGTGCAGTAGCCCGAATCGATCAGCGCCGTGGGCCCGCGGCCGGCCGGGTCCTGCAGCAACAGGTTGTTGGACGAGAGCCAGCCGCGCTCGAATAGCGTGGCGCCAGCAGGAAGTAGGATCGTGGCCATGATGCGCTGGCGACTGTAGACCAAGTGCCTTCGCCGGGTCGGTCGCTAAAATCCCGGGTTTCCCCCGATCCCGACCGGAGCTGCCCATCCATGGCGAACACTGACACGCTGGCCTCTTCCACCCCCGTTGACCAGGCATCCGACGCCGGTCCGGCCACCCAGATGGCCAACGCGATCCGGGCGCTCGCCATGGACGCCGTGCAGCAGGCCAACTCCGGCCACCCTGGCGCGCCCATGGGCATGGCCGACATGGCCGTCGCGCTGTGGGGCCAGCACCTGAAGCACAACCCGCGCAACCCGAACTGGTTCGACCGCGACCGCTTCGTGCTGTCCAACGGCCACGCGTCGATGGTGCTGTACGCGTTGCTGCACCTCACGGGCTACGACCTGCCGATCGGCGAGCTGCGCAACTTCCGCCAGCTGCACAGCAAGACGGCCGGACACCCCGAGCACGGCATCACGCCCGGCGTGGAGACCACCACCGGCCCGCTGGGCCAGGGCATCACCAACGCCGTGGGCATGGCGCTGGCCGAGAAGCTGCTGGCGGCCGAGTTCAACCGCGCCAACTTCCCCATCGTCGACCACCGCACCTACGTGTTCCTGGGCGACGGCTGCCTCATGGAAGGCATCAGCCACGAAGCCGTGGCCCTGGCCGGCGCCTGGAAGCTGGACAAGCTGATCGCCCTGTACGACGACAACGGCATCTCGATTGACGGCAAGGTTGCGCCCTGGTTCGTGGACAACACGGCCCTGCGTTTCGTCTCCTGCGGCTGGCAGGTGCTGGGCCCGGTCGATGGCCACGATGCCGCCGCCGTGTCCGCCGCGATTGCCGAAGCCAAGGCCTCCAGCGGCAAGCCCACGCTGATCATCTGCAAGACCGCCATCGGCAAGGGTTCGCCGAACCGCGCGAACACGGCCAAGGCCCACGGCGAGCCGCTGGGCGCCGAAGAAATCAAGCTCACGCGCGAAGCCATCGGCTGGGAACACGCCCCGTTCGAAGTGCCGGCCGAGGTCTACGCCGCCTGGGACGCCAAGGCCAAGGGCCTGGCCGCCGAAGCCGACTGGGACGTGCTCTTCGCCGGCTACAAGGCGGCCCACCCGGCGCTGGCGGCCGAGTTCGCGCGCCGCATGCGCGGCGAGCTGCCTGCCAACTTCGGCGAGACCGCGGCCCGCATCGCATCGCAGGCGCACGACCAGGCCGCCACCGTGGCCAGCCGCAAGGCCAGCCAGCTCGCGCTGGAAGGCCTGACGGCCGCCCTGCCCGAGCTGCTGGGCGGCTCGGCCGACCTGACCGGCTCCAACCTCACCAACACCGCCCACACGCCCGCCTTCCGGGTGGACCCGGCGACCGGCGCCGTGGTGCTGGGCGCCGCGCCCGACCGCAAGGCCGGCGCCGAGGACGAGAAGAGCGCCCCGGCAGGCGCGCCGCCGCACGGCGTCATCGGCCGCCACATCAACTACGGCGTGCGCGAATTCGGCATGGCCGCCATCATGAACGGCATCGTGCTGCACGGTGGCTACATCCCCTACGGCGGCACCTTCCTCACGTTCAGCGACTACAGCCGCAACGCCATCCGCATGGCCGCGCTCATGAAGCAGCGCGTGGTGCACGTGTTCACGCACGACTCCATCGGCCTGGGCGAGGACGGCCCCACGCACCAGTCGGTCGAGCATGCCGCCAGCCTGCGCCTGATCCCCAACCTGGACGTCTGGCGCCCCGGCGACACGGCCGAGACGGCGATCGCCTGGGCCGTGGCCCTGGCCCAGAAGGACCGCCCGACCGCATTGCTGCTGTCGCGCCAGAACATCGCCTACGCGCCCAAGAGCGAAGACGCTTTGGACAACATTGCAAGCGGCGCCTACGTGCTGAGCGAGCCCGCGGACGTGGGCCTGAAGGCCAAGGCCCGGGCCGTGATCATCGCCACCGGCTCCGAAGTGCAGCTGGCGCTGGCCGCGCAAAAGCAGCTGGCCGAAGCCCGCATCGCCGTGCGTGTGGTCTCCATGCCCAGCACCACCACCTTCGACCGCCAGAGCCTGGCCTACAAGAAGGCCGTGCTGCCGGCCGGCCTGCCGCGCATCGCCGTGGAAATGGGTGCCACCGACGGCTGGTGGAAGTACGGCTGCGCGGCAGTCGTGGGCCTCGATACCTTCGGCGAGTCGGCGCCCGCGCCCGTGCTGTTCAAGCATTTCGGTTTCACGCCCGAGAACGTGGCGGCGACCGTGCGCAAGGTTCTTTCCAAGTAATTTCAACTCAGGAGTCGCTATGACGATCAAGATCGGTATCAATGGTTTCGGGCGCATCGGCCGCAACGTGCTGCGCTCGGCAGTGCAGAACTTCTCGGACATCGAGGTCGTGGGCATCAACGACCTGCTGGAGCCCGACTACCTGGCCTACATGCTGCAGTACGACTCGGTGCATGGCCGTTTCGAGGGCGAGGTCAAGGTCGACGGCAACACGCTGATCGTCAACGGCAAGAAGATCCGCCTGACCCAGGAGCGCGATCCCGCCGCCCTGAAGTGGAACGAGGTCGGCGCCGACATCGTGGTCGAGTCCACGGGCCTGTTCCTGACCAAGGAGACCGCGCAGAAGCACATCGACGCCGGCGCCAAGAAGGTCGTGCTGTCCGCCCCCTCCAAGGACGACACCCCGATGTTCGTCTACGGCGTGAACCACGAGACCTACAAGGGCGAGGCCATCATCTCCAACGCCTCGTGCACCACCAACTGCCTGGCCCCGCTGGCCAAGGTGCTGAACGACAAGTGGGGCATCAAGCGCGGCCTGATGACCACCGTGCACGCCGCCACCGCCACGCAAAAGACCGTGGACGGCCCGAGCAACAAGGATTGGCGCGGCGGCCGCGGCATCCTGGAAAACATCATCCCCTCCAGCACCGGCGCGGCCAAGGCGGTGGGCGTGGTGATCCCCGAGCTGAACAAGAAGCTGACCGGCATGTCCTTCCGCGTGCCGACCTCCGACGTGTCGGTGGTCGACCTGACGGTGGAACTGGTCAAGGAAGCCAGCTACAAGGAGATCTGCGCCGAGTTCAAGGCCCAGTCCGAAGGCGCACTCAAGGGCGTGCTGGGCTACACCGAGGACAAGGTCGTCGCCACCGACTTCCGCGGTGACGCACGCACTTCCATCTTCGACGCCGAAGCCGGCATCGCGCTGGACAGCACCTTCGTCAAGCTCGTGAGTTGGTACGACAACGAGTGGGGCTACTCGAACAAGGTGCTCGAAATGGTGCGCGTGATCGCCAAATAAACCGCCTGCGCGCGGCCCTGGGCATTTGCCCGGGGCTGCGTGCTGGCGCTACGATGCGCAAACTCCCCTCAGATTTGACAGGTCTCGCCATGCAGCCATCCCCAGACGCTGAAGCTGCCGCCACGCTGGAGCAGGCCATCGAGAAGGCCAAGGAAGTCGCGGCCGACATCCGCCAGGCCGCCGACGACCTGGCCGTGGCCAACACCGTGCTCGGCACCCAGCTGGCCGAGGACGTGCGCACGGGCGAGGTCGCCCAGGCGCTGGAGCACGGCGAGAGCGTCGAAAAGACGCTGACCAAGTCCGCCGAAGTGCTGAACCAGGTCAACGCATCGCTGGACAGCGTCTCGGCCACCGCCGCCAAGTCCTGAGCGGCGAAGCGGCTGCTGTCAGCCGGGCTGCTCCTGACGCCCATCCGGGTGGCGCGCGAAGCGCCCCACATCCCCGCCGTGCACCGGCGCGGCATCTCCCCAGGGCCACCCCCCGAACTGCGTGCGGCGGTAGTCCGCCATGGTCTGCGCGATCTCGGCCTGGGTGTTCATGACGAAGGGCCCGTACTGGGCCACGGGCTCGCCGATGGGCCGGCCCTGCAGCAGCAGGCATTCGGCCTCGGCATCGCCGTTGACGAGTTCAACCGTTTGGTCTGCCTGCAGCTCGATGAGCTGGTGGCCGGCGATCGCCTGGCCGCCGACCTGCACCGCCTTGCCACGAAAGAAATACAGATGCCGCCGTGTGCCGGCGCCGGCGGCGGCCGGCATGCGCCAATGCGCGCCGGGCGCCAGGCGCAGCGTCCAGATCGCCACATCGGCCTGCGCCTGCGCGGCCCAGGAATCGGGCGGTGGCGGCAAGGGCGCGTCGGCACCGGGCAGGTGGCCGGCGATCACGGCCACCTCCGTCGTGCGGCCCGCGTCGTCGCGGTGCACCAACCTGGGGATGCGCTCGGCCCACAGCATCGTGAAATGCGCGGGCGCCATCTTGGAGGCCGCCGGCAGGTTCAGCCAGATCTGGAACAGCTCCAGCGGGTTCGCCGCGTCGCGGCGCAGCAGCGGAAACATCTCGGCGTGCACCACGCCGGCGCCGGCCGTCAGCCACTGCGTGTCGCCGCCGCCGAAGCGCGCCGCCGCGCCCAGCGAATCGGCATGGTCGATGAGCCCCTGGCGCACGATGGTCACGGTCTCGAAGCCGCGGTGCGGGTGCGCCGGAAAGCCCGGCACCGTCTCGCCGTGGTACATGCTCCAGCCGTCTTTTCGGCTGAAGTCCTGGCCGATGTCGCGCCCGGCCAGCGGCGCGGCCGGGCCGAACGCCGCGTTGCCCCGGGGGTAGGCATCGTCGTGGTGCACGCAGAACAGGAAGGGGTCGGCGGTCTCCCAGGGAAAGCCGAGCGGCGCGGTGCGCAGGATGGGCGAGGTGGGCATGGTGGGGCAGTGCAAATGACGACGGCGCCGCACAGGCGGCGCCGTCGATCATCGCGCGAACGGGAGGGTCAGGCCATCTTGCCCGACAGATCCCACATCGCGTTCACCAGCGCGTCGATGTCGTTCGCGTCGTGCCACACATGGGTGGACACGCGCATCGCATAGTGCTGGTTGGCCGCGCCGATCACCTCGAAGCCCGAGTTGCGGATGATCAGGCCCTGCGGGTATTCGGCTTGCAGGCGCGACACGAAGGCGGCCGACTTCACCGAGTCCATCACATCGGCCGGGTTGCGGAACGGGTTCCACGAGGTCAGTGCGCAGCACAGCTTGGGGTCGTCCTTGGGCGAGTACAGCGCGCCGATGCCCCAGCGCTCGACCACCTTTTCCTTGAGGTAGGCCGACAGCGTCAGGTCGTAGGTCTCGATCTTCTTGCGGCCGATCGAATCCCACAGCTGGCAGGCGTTGACCAGGGCCTGGAACATCGGCGTGTGCACGCTGCCGCAGGAGGTCACGCTGGCGGCGATGTCGAAGGTCTCGGTGCCGTTGGTGGTGCGCTCGCGCGTGGAGTAGCTGCTGGTGTGCACCGGGTACCACTTGGGCAGCGGCAGCGGGTTCGATGCGCGGATCTTGTTGCGCATGATCAGGATGCCGGTGGAGCCAGGGCCGCACTGCCACTTGTGGCCCGCGCCGGACATGAAGTCCATGCCCAGCTCGCCGTAGTTGTAGTCCATCATGCCCGGCAGATGGGCGCCGTCCACGATGCTGATGAGCTCGTGCTGCTTGACCACCTGCATGATCTCGGCGATCGGCAGCAGCGTGCCGGTCTTGTAGGTCGGCGAGGACCACATCACGGCGCGCACGCGCTTGCCCGCGGCCTTCAACGAACGGATGCGTTCGTCGAACAGGTTCTGGTAGGTGGCGGCCGTCTGGTTGTTGCCCACCGGCATGGGGATCATCGAGATCTCGATGCCATAGCGGTCCTTGGCGATGTTCAGCGGTGTCAGGCCGCCGCCGTGCTCGTGGTTGGTCGTGACCACCACGTCGCCGGCCTGCCAGGGGATGCCCAGGATGGCGTGGCACATGCCCGAGGAGGTGTTGGCCGAGAACGCGAGTTCGTCCGGGTCCACGCCGAAGCCGGGCGCAGCCAGCTTGCGCAGGTCCAGCAGGTTGCTGTAGCCGTTGCCCGACTCGGCGGCCTTCTTGCGGTTCTCGGTGTCGAACAGGTCCAGCGTCTGCTTGGGCATGGAGCCGGCCGTGCCGATGTTCATGAAGGTCTTGGCCGGGTTCAACGTGAACATGTTCTGCACGTTGGTCCAGAAGGCCTCGTCGGCGACGAGTTGCGCGCGCAGCGTCTCGGCCTGCGTGGCCGAGTTGCTGCTGCCGCAGGCCATCAGCATCGGGCCCAGTGCCGCGGCGCCGGCGCCGTAGCCCATCATGCGCAGGAAGTCGCGGCGCTTGTTCGTCCAGCGCGACGTGTCCATGGGCATGGCGGTGGGCGCCTCCAGCGCGACGGTGTCGCTGCGTGTCATCTGCTCGTTCATGGTGTGGTTCCTTGGGGTGGGCGGGGGGTGGGGTGGGTTCAGCGGCGGCCGACGATGACGGCGATCTCGACCTTCACGTCACGCGGCAGGCGCGCGACTTCGACGGTGGCGCGCACCGGTGCATTGCCGGGCTTGAAGTACTCGCCGTAGACCTTGTTCATAGCGGCGAACTCGTTCAAGTCCTTCATGTAGACCGAGGACGAGAGCACGTCGCCGTAATCCAGCCCCTGCGACTTGAGCATGGTGCCGATGTAGCGCAGCACGGCATGCGTCTGCTCCTCGATGGTGGTGCCGACGACGGCGTTTCCGGCCTCGTTGAGCGGGATCACGCCCGACAGGTACAGCGTGTTGCCGTGCGAGACCATCTGCGAATACGGGCCGATGGCCGGCGGCACGCCGGTGGTCGACAGCACCATGCGTTTGGCCGGCACGGCGCAGGCCGTCAGGGCCAATGCTGCAGCGCAACTTGCCGCGACCGCGATGAGCCGGTGGGTGGGGGAGGGGTGACGCACGGGGCTTCCTTTCTGAGAACAAAGAACGGGTGTCGGACGGGCTCCACGCTGGGAATTCGGGGCTTCCAGGGGTGGTCATTGGTCCGATTTCGCGAGCAATTCTAGGAACGGGATTTCACGAAACGGTCATCTCTTTTCCCCTACGTAGTGCTACGCAAACGCCGTTCCGCCAGCGAGAAATGATGCGATGCACCATGACGGGGCGTGGCGCAGACTAAGGGTATGGCCTCTTTATTGCTGCACGCATCTGGTCAATATCCGAACTTCTGGACGCATGGGGCGAGGGCGCTTTCGATGATGGGATCCGAGAACACAAACTGCTCTGTCGTGGAGCGCTGAGGTGCAGCTGCGCCTCAAACTGGTGCTGCTGTCGGCGGTGCCCATCGTGGTCGCGCTGGCGCTCATGGGCGCCACCATGCAGCAGCAGACGCTCACGCTGGCGCGCGAGGAGCGGGCGCTGGTGCAGGCCGCGTTCGTGCACAGCAAGGAAGCCGAGCTGCAGCACTACGTGGAGCTGGCGCGCAACACCCTCATGCGCATCGCCGAGGCTCCGGGCCCGGTCGGCGCGCGCAAGGAGGAAGCGCTGGCCACGCTGATGCGCATGCAGTACGGCAGCAACGGCTATTTCTTCGCCTACGACCAGCACGGCAAGCTGTTGATGGACCCAAAGAGCCTGCCGATGCAGGGCGTGGACTTCTGCGACCCCGACGACCCGGTGGGCGCCGATTCGGCGCAGCGCATCCTGGCCACCGCGCGCCGCGGCGGCGGCGTGGTCCGCTACAGCTGGAACAAGCCGTCCTCGCAGGCGGTTGTGCCCAAGCTGGGCTACGTGCTCATGATCCCGGGCTGGGACTGGGTCATCGGCACCGGCATCTACCTGGACGATGTGCAGGGCGCGCTGCAGGCCATCGAGGCCGGTGCGCGCGCCAACATCGAGGCCACGCGCAAGCGGCTGTACGGCATCGCCGCGCTGTGCGTGGTGCTGATCGGCCTGGGCGGGCTGGCGCTGAACCTCAAGGACCACCGCGTCTCCAGCGACAAGCTGCGGCGCCTGGCGCGCCGCGTCGTGCACTCGCAGGAGGAAGAGCGCGTGCGCGTGGCGCGCGAGCTGCACGACGGCGTGGTGCAGGTGCTGGCCTCGTCCAAATTCCTGCTGGAGACAGCCCAGCTGCAGCTGGCCGACCCGGCCGCGGCCAGCGCTGCGGCACCGCGCCAGGCGCTGGACCAGGGCATCGCCCGGCTCGGCGGCGCGCTGCTGGAGATCCGCCGCGTCTCGCACGGCCTGCGGCCGGCACTGCTGGACGACCTGGGCCTGGCGCCCGCGCTGGCGCTGCTGGTGGAGCAGATGAACGAGCAGGGCGGCTGCGACATCCACCTGCTCTGCGAGCACCCGCCGGCCGCGCTGCCGCTGGAGCACGGCACGGCGCTGTTCCGCATCGCGCAGGAGGCGCTGCACAACGTGCGCACGCATGCCGACGCGACCCAGGTCGACGTGGTGCTGCGCGGCGCGCGCGCCCGCGTGGAGCTGCTCGTCATCGACAACGGCGGCGGCTTCGACACCCAGCGCGTGTTCGCCGACGGCAAGCGCGGCATCGGGCTGCGCAACATGCGCGAGCGCGCGGCCGGCCTGGGCGGCACGCTGGCCATCGTCTCGGGCCGCGAGGGCACGCGCATCCACGCCAGCCTGCCGCTGCCGGCCGGCGACACCGAGCCACTGGCCGGCACGGCGCGCGCGCCGCGCGCCCAACACGCCGCCCACCCCCTGAACCTGCGCCCCACGGAGCCCACGCCATGAGCACTGCCTGCCCCATCGTCCGCGTCCTGCTGGTCGACGACCACCCGCTGCTGCGCGACGGCGTGCGCATGCGCCTGCATGCCACGCCGCACATCCGGGTCGTCGGCGAGGCCGGCAGTGTGCAGGAGGCCACGGCGCTGGCCGAGCACCTGCAGCCCGACCTGGTGCTGACCGACATCCGCATGCCGGACGCCAGCGGCATCCAGCTCGCCTGCGCGTTCCGCGACCGCTTTCCCGACGTGCGCGTGCTCGTACTGTCCATGCACCAGGACGCGGAGTACGTGCGCCGCGCGATCGCGTTCGGCGTGTGCGGCTATGTGCTCAAGGACGGGCCGGGCCACCAGCTCGTGGAGGCCATCGACGCCGTGCACGGCGGCGGCCGCTACTTCAGCCCCGGCCTCACGCTGCCGCAGGAGCCCGCGCCGCCGCCGGTCACGCGCGCCTGGGGCCACCTCACGCCCAAGGAATCGGCCGTGCTCTCGCTGCTGGCCGACGGCTGCTCGAACAAGGAGATCGCCAGCGCGCTCGGCGCCTCGGTGCGCACGGTGGAGACGCACCGCCTGCACCTGCGCCGCAAGCTGCGCATCGACGGGCAGGCCGCGCTGGTGAAGTACGCGGTGGACTACGCCGACCTGGGCGCGCAGGCGATCTGAAAGAAACCACCCCGTTTGGACGGCTCACTTCGTGGAGCCGTCCCATCCGCCCCCAGGGGCGCTGCCAGCGGCCGGGCAGAGCCCGTTCCGCAGCGGCTGCTGGCATGGCCTGCTCCGCGGCCTTCTGAGCCTTTGCTGGCGAGCAGGTTGCATGACCTGCGGGTGGCGCGCAGCGCCCTGGAAAACTGAAATGAGTCAAGTTGCCGGCGCGGGCGGCTGCGGCAGCCACGCATAGGCCGCCGCCCCCGCCACCAGCGCAGCGGCGATCGCCAGCAGCGCGGCCGTGAACGGCTCGATGCCCCAGGCCGGCGCGCGCGAGGCGACCCAGCCCGTAACCCACTGCATCAGCGCCACGCCCAGGAACATGGCCATGGTGAACACCGCCAGCGCCCGGCCGATCATGGCGGGCGGGTAAACGGCGCGCACGTCGGCGTACTGCAGCACCATGTAGCCCGACACGGCGGCCACCAGCACGGCCAGCAGCACGTCAGCTGCCAGCCCGCGCACCACCGCCAGCAGCACGAACAGCCCGGCGATCCACAACGTGCAGGCCGTGATGCGGCGCCGCCGTGTCAGCGGCCCGGGGTCGAAGCGGCCGAACAGCGGCGGGCTGACCAGCGACACCACCGACACCAGCAGCGCGACATGTCCGCTGGCCACCAGGCCCAGGCCATGGCGCTCGATCAGCATCGGCCCCAGCCACAGCCCGCGCAGGCTCAGGAAGGCGGCGTAGTTCACCGAGGACATCGCCACGATGCCCCAGGTGTGCGGCATGAGGAACAGCGCACCGAAGCTGCGCAGCGCCTGGCCCAGCGACTCGCGCGGCGCACCGGGCGGCGCGGTCGGCCCCTGGTCGTGCACCTTCCACCACACCAGCGCCCAGGCCGCCAGCGAACAGCCGGCCAGCACCCACATGCCCATGCGCCACGAGCTGGCCTCGATCAGCCAGGCCAGCGGCGTGCCGGTGGCCAGCATGCCCACGCCGCCCAGCATGATGATGAGGCCCGACAGCATGGCGAAGCGCTCGGCCGGGAAGTTCTGCGCGATGAACAAGGTGCAGGCCAGGAAGGCCGGCGCGCAGCCGATGCCGATCAGGAACTGGCCCACCAGCAGCATGCCGTTGCCCGTGGCCATGGCCGACAGCGCGGCGCCGAGGACGGCGAACGGGAACGCGGTGAGTACCGTGCGGCGCAGGCCGTGCAGGTCCATGCCGATGCCCATGAACAGCTGCAGCGCGCCGAACGCGAAATGGAAGGTCGCCGCGAACAAACCGAGCTGCTGGGCCGACAGGCCGAACTCGGCCTGCAAGGGCGGCCCGAGGATCGCGGCCAGCGTGCGGAACGCCTGGCTCATCGCGAAGGCCGCGGTCAGCGCCAGCAGCATGGGCCACACGGCCCTGGTGGAGTTGGCGGCGGGCGTGGAAGGCATGGGGCGCGAGCGTACCCGAGGCCCGGCGCCATCGCTGTCCGGCCTGCGTCGGCCTACTGGCGCTGGTAGGTGGCCGTCATGAAGCGCGTCCACTGGCCGTCGGCGCCCAGCGTCTGCGAATGCAGCGTGCGCGTGTTCGCGTCCACCAGCGTGATCACGTCCTGGTAGCGCATGTTCGTGCCGTCGCCCGCCATGCTCGGGCCTTCGGTGTCCAGCGTCAGCACCTTCTTGGCGGCGTCGAGCTGGCCCTTGTAGACCCACATGTGGGTGGCCATCGAGCCGACCCAGCTGCCGACGAAGGCCTGCTGCGCCGGGTCGTAGCCCAGCGTCAGCCGCATCTGCGCGTCGCCGCCGCCGGGCATGTTGCCGACGGCCTCGCCCACGATCCACAGGTCGCCGAGCGCGATCACGCTCTCGGTGCCCTGGCTTTTGAACGGCGGCTGGCCGGGGCCCATGTCGCCCTCGCCCGCCATGGTCCATTCGCCGACCAGTTGCTGCAGCCAGCGGTGCTGTTCCAGTGTTTCGACTTCCATCGGGGTCTCCTGTCGAGCGGGCTCAGGGCCTGGGCTGGTCCGGGTCTTCGGTGACGACCATCCACGGCACGCCGAAACGGTCGGCCACCATGCCGAACAGCGGGCTGAAGAAGGTCTTGGCCAGCGGCACCTGCACCTGGCCGCCGTCGGCCAGTGCGTCGAACAGGCGGCGGCCCTGGGCGGCGTCCGGCACGATCAGCGACAGCGAGATGCCCTGGAAGTTCGGCTTGCCGCTGGCCATGCCGTCGGACGCCATGAGCACCGCGCCGCCGACGCGGAACGAGGCGTGCATGATCTTCTCGCCATCGGGCGGCGGGCCGCCTGCGCAGCCATCGCCGCCCGCACCGGGCTCGGGGTTGTCCTTGAAGCGCATCACGTGCTCGACCGTGGCGCCGAGCCGGTCGCGGTAGAAATTGAGGGCCTCTTCGCAGCGGCCTTCGAAGAACAGATAGGGTTGGACCTGCATGGCAATCTCCTTCGGGGTTGTAAACACTTGTGAACAGTGCTCACAAGCAATATAACCGCAATAATGGACAGCGTCCACATCAGGGTTTCCATGACCGATCCGCTTGCCGAACCGCCGCTCGCGCGCAGCACCTACCGCCATGGCGACCTGCGCCGCGCGCTGCTCGATGCTGGCCTGCAGCTGGCCGCGGCCGGAGGGCCGGACGCCGTGGTGCTGCGCGAGGCCACGCGCCGTGCCGGTGTGGCGCCGAACGCGGCCTACCGCCATTTCGCGAACCGCGAGGACCTGCTGGACGCCGTGCGCACCGCCGCCGTTGCCGCCGTGGCCGAGGCCATGGAGGCCGAAATGGCGCGCGTGCCCACCGACGGCACGCCGCTGGCCCAGGCCCGCGCCCGCGTGCGCGCCGTGGGCGCCGGTTACCTGGAGTTCGCGCGCACGCACACGGGCCTGTTCCGCACGGCCTTCGGCGGCCGGTTCGCGCTGGGCGGCGCACCCGACCCGGCCAAGGCCGGCCGCAGCGGGCTGGACCCGTTCCGGCACCTGGGGGCGGCGCTGGACGCGCTGGTCGCGGCCGGCGCGCTGCCGCCCGAACGCCGGCCCGGCGCCGAGTTCCTGGCCTGGTCCACCGTGCACGGCCTGGCGCTGCTGCTGATCGACGGGCCGCTGCGCGGCCTGCCGGGCGCTCAGGTCGACGGGCTCACGCAGAGGCTGCTGGACATGGTGGAGCGCGGGCTGTGAACCGTGCCCGCGGACGCGGTACCTGACCCTAGGGTCTTCCCGGATGTCGCGACAATGCACGCGCCGCCCGCCTCCCCGCCATGCCACTCGGTTTCTGGACCACCATCACCCAGCTTGGAAATTCCACGCTGCTGCAGCCCGCCGCCCTCGCGCTGGCGCTGTGGCTGCTGGCCACGGGCCAGCTGCGCCTGCCGGCCGCCTGGCTGCTGTCGTTCGGCACGGCGGTGGCGCTGGTGCTGGCCAGCAAGCTGGCCTTCATGGGCTGGGGCCTGGGCATCGCGGCCATCGACTTCACGGGCTTGAGCGGGCACAGCACCGTGTCGACGGCCGTGTTCACGATGGGCGCCTGGCTGGCCGTGGCCGACCGATCACCGCGCGCGCGGCAGCTGGCCGTCGCTGCCGGCCTGCTGGTCGGTGTGCTGGTCAGCATCTCGCGCCTGGCGCTGCATGCGCATTCCGTGTCCGAGGTGGTCACCGGCTTCGCGCTGGGCGCCATGGCCGCGCTGCTGCCCATCGCCTGGCGGTCGGGCGCCCCGCGCATCCGGCAGCGCTGGGTGCCCGTGGCACTGGCCTGCACGCTGGCCCTGGTGCCGCAGATGGGCCGGCCCGCGGAAACCCATGGCCTGGTCCAGCAGATGGCGTTGGCCGTGTCCGGCCGCACCCAGGTGTACAGCCGCCACATGCTGCACGCCGACGCGCTCTAGCGCAGCGACGCGCCGCCGCGGTCAGTGGTGGTGGCCGTGGCCACCGTGCACGTGGCCGTGCGTGATCTCCTCAGCCGTGGCTGCGCGCACCTCGGTCACCTGCAGGGTGAAGCGCAGCGCCTTGTCGGCCCAGGGGTGGTTGGCGTCCAGCAACACCTGGTCGCCCTTGATCTTCATGACCGTGAACACCTGCTCCTGCCCGTCCTCCGTCATGCCGCGCAGCTGGCCGCCGACCTTCACCCCGGGCGGGAATTCGCTCTTGGGAATGGTACGGGCCAGGCTTTCCTGGCGCTTGCCGAAGGCGTCCTCGGGCGAAAGCTCCAGCGTGCAGCGGTAGCCGGTTTCCCGGCCCTCCAGCGCCTCTTCGATCTTCGGCAGGGTGTTGTCGTAGCCGCCGTGCAGGTAGGCCGTGGATTCGCGGTTGGCCAGCGGCTTGCCGTTGGCTTCGGTCACGCTGTACTGCAGGGTGACGGCGGTGTCTTTGGTGATCTTCATGCGGATGCGGGTTCTGGAGCGCGCAGGTGCGCGCGGGGCGCCGATTGTCGTGCAAGCACGCCGGACGCGATGCTTTCCGACACCTGACCCGTGCCAATCTCGGGTACAACCGCCGCCATGCGCAAACTCCTCGCCGCGATGGCGCTGGCCACTGGCCTGCTGCCCCAAGCCCACGCCGAACAGGCACCGGTCCAGAACCTCATCGTGCGGCTCAAGCCCACGCCCGAGGCGACACGCGAGGCACCGCAGGCCGCGCGCGAACGCCTGCGATCGGTCGCCACGTCGGCGGGTGTGCAGATGAGCGACGCGCGGCCTGTCGGCACGCACCACCAGCTGCTGCGCCTGCCCGCCGCGCAGACCGGCGAGGCGCTGGACGCCACCATGCGCCGGCTGCGCCTGCACCCGGACGTCAGCGATGTCGAGCCCGACGTGCGCATCAAGCGCCTGGCCGTGCCCACCGATCCGGAATACGGCGCCCGCCAGTGGAACCTGCAGTCGTCCAACCAGTTCCCCGCCGCCATCAACATGCCCACGGCCTGGGACATCAGCACCGGCCGCCCCGCTGGCGTGGTTGCCGTGCTGGACGTGGGCGTGCGGCTGACCCACCCCGACCTGGCCGGCAAGCTGCTGCCCGGCTACGACTTCGTCAGCGAGATCGAATTCGCCAACGACGGCAACGGCCGCGACGCCGACCCCAGCGACCCGGGCGACTGGGTCAGCGCCGCGGACAAGCGCTCGTCGCTGTTCAGCACCTGCGACGTCGAGGACAGCTCCTGGCACGGCACCTTCATCGCCGGCCAGATCGCGGCGGCCACGAACAATGGGGCCGGCATCGCCGGCATCGACTGGCAGGGCAGGATCCTGCCGGTGCGCATCGCAGGCAAGTGCGGCGCGCTGCTGTCCGACCTGCTGGACGGCATGCGCTGGGCCGCGGGCCTGGCGGTGCAGGGCGTGCCCGCCAACCCGAACCCGGCGCGTATCCTGAACCTGAGCTTTGGTGGCGATGCGGCCTGCAGCGCGAGCTACCAGGACGTCATCAACGAGATCACCGATGCCGGCGCGCTGCTGGTGGTGGCCGCCGGCAACGGCGCGGGCGCGCTCGCGCGGCCGGCCGACTGCGCCCGTGTGCTGGCGGTCGGTGCGGTGCAGGAGGATGGCCGCAAGACCGCCTACTCCGATTACGGGCCCAACACGGGGCTGATGGCGCCGGGCGGCACGTCCGCGCGCGGCATCTATGCGCTGGACAACGCGGGCAGCACCGTGCCCACCGTCGACACCTACGGCCTGAAAGCCGGCACCAGTTTCTCGTCGCCCATGGCCGCGGGCGTGGCCTCGCTGATGCTGGCCGTGAACCCTTCGCTGACCCCGGCGCAACTGGTGGTGCGCCTGCAGGACTCCTCACGCCCGCACGTGGCGGTGGCCGGCGCGCCCTCGTGCAGCGTGAACGGCACCGTGGCCTGCAACTGCACGACCGCCACCTGCGGCCCCGGCCTGCTGGACGCCACGGCGGCCCTGCAGATCGCCAGCACCGCCCGGGCGCCCGGCGCGGCCATCGCGCCGGTCGCCCAGGCCGTGGCCGGCGCGACGGTCACGCTGGACGGCCGCACCAGCGCGGCCGGCGCCGGCAGCGCTATCACCAGCTACCAGTGGACCCAGATCGACGGCCCGACGGTGACCATCAACGGGGCCACCTCGGCCCAGGCCAGCGTGCAGCTCGCGTCCTCCAGCGCCGACTACGTGTTCCGCCTGGTCGTGACCAACAGTGACGGCCTGCGCGACGCCGCCACGGTCAACGTGAACGCCGTCGCGGCCGGCGGCGGCGATGGCGGTGGCGGTGGCGGCGGCGGTGGCGGCGGCGGCAGCACGGGCTGGCTGTGGGGCCTGGGCCTGTGGGCCGTGGCGCTGCTCGCCTGGCGCCGGCAACGCCCGGGCTGAACCCCGTGGACGGTCAGCGACCGGCGCGGCCATTGGCCGGGCGTACCGTGGCCATTGCCGGCGCCAGCCGCGGCATCGGCCAGGCCATGGCGGTGCTGCTGGCCGAACACGGCGCGAGCGTGATCGGTGGCGCCCGGGCCGCGGATGGGCCCGCGCCGCCAGGTGTGCGCATGCTTGCACTGGACGTCACCGACGCGTCGAGCGTACGCGCCTTCGCCGATGCCGCGGCCGACGCGGGCGCCGACAGCCTGGTGCACAACGCCGGCGTCGGCTTCTTCGCACCGATCGAGCACACCAGCGTGGCGGACTACCACCGTGTCATGGACACCAACGTGCTGGGCCTGCTGTTGGCCAGCCAGTGCTTCTTCCCGCATTTCCGGCGGCGACATGCGGCGGGCCTGGACAGCCAGGTGGTCACCATCACCAGCGACGTCAGCACCCGCACGTTCGCGCACGGTGGGCTGTACACGGCCAGCAAGTACGCGCAGCGCGCGTTGACGCAGGCGCTGGCGCACGAAGGCCAGCCCATCGGCCTGCGCGTGACCGAGATCCGGCCCGGCATGACCGACACCCACTTCAACGGCCACGTGCCGGGAACGGCAGAACGCGCGCTGCATCTGCAGCCGCTGGACGTCGCGCAGTCCGTCCTGCACGTGCTGTGCGCGCCACGGCATGTGCGCATCGACGAGGTGGTGCTGCATCCGGTCGTGCAGCCGGTGGTGTTCTAGCGACCGCCCGGCCCGGGCCGTGCCCGCGCTGCGCGCCAGCCGGCGCAAACCGAGAACAGTTCGACGATCTGGCGGCATGCAGCGCGTCCGCACTGCAGGAAGCGGCAGCGGTTGTTCCCCGAGCGTTGGCACGCGCGTGCCGTTCAAGGCAGGCGCCATGCGACCGGGCTTCGAGCGCCTGCGCGTGGTGCAGCGGGCTGATACGGCGCGCAACATTGGCACCCGCGTGGCGCCGGGCATCGGTCTGTCGTTACCGGGTGGCGGCATCGATTTCGGAGCGCAAGGTTTTGCCAGGGACGACCTCGCGGGCACCACGCCGGACGAACTGGCCCACGATTCCGTGGCCGCAAACCCTGCCATGACCGACCGGCGCGAGGCACTGGGCCGCATCGCCGCCGCCATCTACCGCCGGCGTATGGAAGAGGCGCTGGCCACTGAGGTTCCGGTGACGCCAGGGGCCGGCTTTCCTCACAGGCCATAGGGCCGCAGCGCGGGGCGTGCCACGCAGGGACAATGGTGTTCTTTGCGCACGCACGGCCATGAACACCACCCACAGCCGCCTGAAGATCGGCCTGTCCGCCTGCTTCTCGCATGCCGACCCCACGCGTTCGCTGTTCACGGGCAAGACGCTGCAGTACGTGGAGCAGTCGATCGCGCACTGGCTCATGTCCACCGGCGCCATGGTCGTCATGGTGCCCTGCCCCACGGGCAGCACGCAGCGCGGCGACGTGACCTACGAGCACTACGCGCAGTGGCTGGACGGCCTGGTCATGCACGGCGGCGCCGACGTCTGGCCCGGCAGCTACGGCGAGGAGCCACTGCACGAGAACTGGGCCGGCGACCGCATCCGCGACGAGTACGACAAGGCCCTGGTCGCCGCGTTCGAGGCTGTGGGCAAGCCCATCTTCGGCATCTGCCGCGGCCTGCAGCTGCTCAACGTGGCCTTCGGCGGCACGCTGTACCAGGACATCAACACCCAGGTGCCCGAGTCCTTCGTGCACCGTGACGCGGTGACCTACGACCTGAACTACCACAGCGTGGACATCGTGCAGGGCTCGCGCCTGTCGCGGCTGTACCCCGGCGTGGAGCGCGCGCGCGTGAACAGCATCCACCACCAGGCCATCAAGCGCCTGGCCGACGACTTCGACGCCGAGGCCTTCAGCGTCAGCGACGGCATCATCGAAGCCATCCGCCGCAAGGACGTGCACAAGAGCTACGTGGCCGCCGTGCAGTGGCACCCGGAGTTCCACCAGCCCGGCTCGGACACCATCGACGACGCCGCCATCCTGCAGGACTACCTGGACGCCGTGGCCGCGCGCCGCGGCCGAACAGCCCCTTCTTGAAAAGCCGATGGCCGGGCGCGCCGCCATCGCGCAAGATGGCGGCATGAGCACACCCCGCACCTCTTCCGCTTCCGCCTCCGACACCGACCTGAACCACCTGCGCGACTGGATCGGCCGCACCGAGACCCTGCGCGACACCGCCGCCCTGCAGCCCGTGGCCGCCCTGTCGGCCACGCTGGACCGCGACGACCCGGCGCCTGCGCCCGGCGATGCGCTGCCGCCGCTGTGGCACTGGCTGTATTTCCTGCCCCTGGCGCCCGCGCGCGCCATCGGCGAGGACGGCCACCCGCGCCGTGGCGGCTTCCTGCCGCCCGTGCCGCTGCCGCGCCGCATGTGGGCCGGCGGGCGGCTGCAGTTCCACCGCCCGCTGCGCCTGGGCGAGGCCATCACGCGCACCTCGCGCATCCTCGACGTGACCACCAAGTCCGGCCGCAGCGGCGCGCTGGTGTTCGTCACCGTGCAGCACGAGATCGCCGGCGCAGAAGGTGTGGCCATCACCGAGGAGCACGACATCGTCTATCGCGACGCGCCCCAGCCCGGCGCGCCCGCCGCCACGCCGGAGCCCGCGCCGGCCGATGCGCAATTCGAGCGCGGCATCGTGCCCGACCCGGTGCTGCTGTTCCGCTACTCGGCGCTGACCTTCAACGGCCACCGCATCCACTACGACCGCAGCTATGTGACCGAGGTCGAGGGCTACCCCGGCCTCATCGTGCACGGCCCCTTGATCGCCACCTTGCTGATGGACCTGGCGCGCCGCGAGCGGCCGGGCCAGGCGGTGCGACGCTTCGCGTTCAAGGCCGTGCGGCCGATCTTCGACATCCACCGCTTCACGGTCTGCGGGCGCGACGAGGGCGGGGGCCAGCTGGCGCTGTGGGCGCGCGACCACGAAGGCGCGCTGGCGATGCAGGCCACGGCCGAACTGGAGCCCGCATGACCTACCCGTTCCTGAACCGCCTGCGCGTCATCGAAAGCTCAGCCTTCATCGCAGCCCCCCTGGCCGGCCTGGCGCTGTCGCAGTTCGGCGCCGACGTGATCCGCGTGGACATTCCCGGTGGCGGCATCGACTACGCACGCCTGCCGCGCATGCCGCACCCCGAGGGCCAGGGCCGCAGCATTTACTGGGCGGGGCTCAACAAGGGCAAGCGCTCGGTGGCCATCGACATCCGCAAGCCCGAAGGCCGCGAGCTCGTGCAAGCCCTGGCCACCGCGCCGGGGCCGGACGCCGGCGTGCTGCTGACCAACATCGGCACGCCGTGGCTGGCGCACGCGGTGCTGGCCGCACGCCGTGCGGACGTCATCAGCTGCACCATCCAGGGCAACGCCGACGGCAGCACGGCCGTGGACTACACCGTGAACTGCGCGACCGGCTACCCCTATGCCACGGGCGGCGGCTCGCGCGAGCGGCCGGTCAACCACGTGATGCCGTCCTGGGACGTGGCCTGCGCCTACCAGGCCGCGTTCGCCATCGTCGCGGCCGTGCACCAGCGCACGCGCACGGCCGAGGGCGCCGAGCTCAAGCTGGCGCTGTCCGACATGGCGTTCGCCACGCTGTCCAACCTGGGCGTGCTGGCCGAGGCCGAGCTGCTGCACGCGGAGCGGCCGTCCATTGGCAACCACATCTACGGCGCCTTCGGCCGCGACTTCGCCACGGCGGATGGCGAGCGCATCATGGTCGCGGCGATCTCGGCCGGGCAGTGGCGCTCGCTGGTCAAGGCCTGCGGCATCGCCGAGGCCGTGGCCGCCACGCAGCAGCGCCTGGGCCTGGACTTCGACGACGAGGCCCAGCGCTACGCCGGCCGCGACGCCATCGCCGAGCTGGTCGAGCCCTGGTTCGCCGCGCGCGGCACGGCCGACGTGGAGCGCGAACTGCAGGCGAACAAGGTCTGCTGGGGCCGCTACAAGACCGTGGGCGAGCTGCTGGCCAGCGACCCGCGCGTGAGCCTGCACAACCCGGTGTTCGAGCAGGCCACCACACCAGGCATGGGTGAGCACCTGGTGGCCGGCAGCCCGGTGCGTGCGCCGGCCATGGCGCGTGCGCCCACGCGGCCGGCACCCTACATCGGCAGCCACACCGACGAGGTCCTGGCCGAGGTGCTGGGCCTGGACGGCGCGGCCATCGGGCGGCTGCACGACGCGGCCGTGGTGGCGGGTGTAGAGCCCGGCTGAGCGAGGCCGACAATGCGGCTTTGAGTTCACACCCCTTGCCGCCATGGCCGAAGCCGTCACCACCGCCACCTACAAGCTGTTCCCGTCGCCGCGCAACCGCGACCGCGACCGCGCGCTCTTCGAGCACGAGGTCTTCGTGCCGCACCCGTATGCGCTGGTGGACCCGCCCAGCTACGACCCGCAGGGCCGCTGGAGCCTGTTCGCCGCCTACCGGCTGGCCGACGGCAAGAACGGCCAGCTCGTGACCTACGAGCTGGCGGCCGACGCGGCCCGGTTCCAGGCGCGCTTCACGCCGGATTGACACTCAGTCGAGCAGGGGCTCCAGGCCGGGGGCCTGTTCGATCTCCGATGGCTTGAACAGCTTGTGCACCTTGGCCGGGCCGGTGGCGTCCATCACCACCGCCAGCCGCCACGGGTCGCCCTGCGCGGCGCGGGCGCGTTCCTTGGCCGTGAGCTGGAAACCGGCCACGCCGGTGGCCGTGCCCTTCGCGGCGATCTGCAGCAGGACCTTGCCCTTCTTGTCGGACACCTGGATGTCATAGCCCAACTGCTGGGCCGACACGTCCTCGGCCTTGTAGCCATAGGCCGAGAAATGCTGCGTCAGGTGTTCCATGGCGATGGCCTGCACCTGTTCGCGCGAGACCTGGCCCGCAGCGGCCTGCACCACGATGGCTGGCACGTGGCCGGGCGCGCGCGCGGCCTGCTGCTCTTCTTCGCTGGGCAGCCAGCCGCGCTCGCCGCGCACCAGCACGGCGAATTTCTGGTCGGGGTTCCAGTCGGCGACATGCCATTCCTGTTCATCGGGCACGCGCATGGACACCTTGGCCGCCTTGTCGGTCTCCAGGCTGGCGATCGCCACGCGGTTGGTCTGCAGCACCACGCGAAAGCCCTGGCCGGCGTCCAGCGTGCGCTTGAGCAGCTGGATGCGGTCCTTGGCGCGCTGCATCTGCAGCGCGCTGCGCTCGCCCCCGCCGATGCGGTGCAGCGCGTCCAGCGACTCCAGCGCGAACCAGCGCCCGCCGGCCCCGACGCGCACGAACTCGGCCCACATGGTGGCGATCACGTTGTCGCCCGTGGCCAGCCAGGCATGGTCCGAGGCCTTGTCGCGCGCATCGAACACGCCCATCTTGGCGATGATCTCGACAGGCGTGCGCTTGTCGCCCGCCAGGCGCTTTTCATTGATGACCGCAAGGACCGTGGGATCGACTTCTTTTTCCATTCGGAGGGAATCTGGCAATTGATGACGGCGCCGAGTATCCCGCGAAGCGCCGGGCCGGCTGCGGGATAACGCGCTTGCCCCGCCGGGGCGTCGCCCGCAGACTGCCGGCTCCCTTCCCCATCCCCCGGACGCTGCCACCATGCCCCTGTCGCTGCCCACCTCGCCCCGCCCCTGGTCCCGCCGCGCGTTCGCGGCCCTGCTGGGCCCGGCCCTCGCGCTCGGCGCGCTGGCCAGCCATGCGCAGGCCTACCCGAACAAGCCCATCACGCTGGTCGTGCCCTTCGCGGCCGGCGGGCCGACCGACGTGGTCGCGCGCACGCTGGGCACGCTGCTGGGCCGCCAGTTGGGCCAGACGGTGATCGTGGAGAACAAGGTCGGCGCGGGCGGCACGGTGGCCTCGGCGTTGGTCGCCAGGTCGGCACCCGACGGCTACACGCTGCTGCTGCACCACAACGGCATGTCGACCGCGCCGGCGCTGTACCGCAAGATGAGCTTCAACCCGCTGACCGACTTCGAGTACGTGAGCCAGGTCGTCGACGTGCCCATGACGCTGCTGGGCCGCAAGGACTTGCCGGCCAACAACCTGCAGGAGCTGATGGCCTGGCTCAAGGCCAACCCGGGCAAGGCCAACCTGGCGAACGCGGGGCTGGGCGCGGTGTCGCACCTGTGCGGCATGCTGTTCCAGAAGGCCGTGGGCGCCGAGGTGACGACCGTGCCGTTCTCGGGCACGGCGCCGGCCATGAATGCGCTGCTGGGCGGGCAGGTCGACATCCTGTGCGACCAGACCACGCAGACCACGCCGCACATCAAGGCCGGCTCGGTCAAGCTGTTCGGCGTCACAACCAAGGACCGCGTGCGCGCCTTGCCGGACGCGCCCACGCTCGCGCAGCAGGGGCTCAAGGATTTCGAGGTCGTGGTCTGGCACGGCATCTACGCACCCAAGGGCACGCCGGCCGCTGCCATCGAACGCTTCAACGCGGCGCTGCACGTGGCGCTGAAGGACCCGGCCTTCGTGAGCCGCATGGCCGACCTGGGCGCCGAGGTGGTGCCCGAGTCCAAGCAGTCGCCAGACGGGCTCAAGACCTGGCTCACGTCGGAGATCGCGAAGTGGGGCCCCGTGATCCGCGCCGCCGGCGTCTACGCGGACTGACGCAGCCGACGCATCAGCGCCGCGCGCTGAATTCCCTGCCCACCCAGTCGTCGACCAGCACCTTCTCGAAGCGCAGGGGGTCGTTCGCGTAAGGGCTGGGCCGCATCATGAAATTGAGGTCGCGCAGCTGGCGGCTGCCGCTTTGCAGCACGCGGCCGTTGGCGGCCAGGCGCTTGAAATCGAGGTCGATGCGCGGCGGGTAGATGTCGCGCACCACGCGCAGGTCGGCGGCCTGCGCGCCGCGCCAGGGCTCGAAGCTGCCGGCGCGCTTCACGTCGGTGAGGTGCACTTCGAGCCGCTCGCCGGTCGGCAGGGCAGCCGCGGCGCGCTCGGACAGGTGTTCGCTGAGCGCGTCCAGCCAGGCGCGGCGCGCGCTGTCGCTCTCGTGCCGGCCGTCGCGCGCATCGCTGAACCGTGCCGGGTCGCCGTAGGTCACGCTGACGGTGCCGGCGGCCACGCCCGCGCGCATCTGCGTGTCCATCGGCCTGCCCGCGAACGGGTTGGCGCAGGCGGCCAGCGCGCAGGCCGCGGCCAGCACCAGCCAGCGCCAGTGGCCGGTGGTCACAGGGGGTTGAAGCTTGGTCATGCCCAGGTTTTACTCGACCGCCGCATAGACCAGATGGCGGAACAGGTTTCGGAAATAGATGCGCTGGTTCGGCGCCTGCGTCAGCAGCATGGCGAACACGTCCTCCTGCGGGTCCACGAAGAACGAGGTGCCGCCGATGCCGCTCCAGAAGTACATGCCCGGCGCACCCGGCTGCGGCGCCAGGCCCGCGCCGCGGCGCACGGCCACGCCCAGGCCGAAGCCGTGGCCCGGCGTCAGCAGCTCGCCGCTGGGTGGAATGGCGCCCAGATGGTCGGCCGTCATCCAGTCGATGGTGGTGCGCGACACCAGGCGCCGGCCCTCGAAACAGCCGCGGTTGCGCAGCAACTGCAGGAAGCGCAGGTAGTCGCCGGCCGTGGACAGCAGGCCGCCGCCGCCCGACTCGAAGGCGGGCACGATGGTCGCGTCCATCATCACGACGCGCTGGCCGCTGTCCGGGCAGTGCGCGAACGGCTCGGCGATGCGCGCCTGTGCCTCGGGCGAGAGGCTGAAGCCGGTATCGGCCATGCCCAGCGGCCCCAGGATGAGCCGCTGCAGCAGCTGGCCCAGCGGCTCGCCGCTGGCCACTTCGAGCACGGCGCCCAGCACGTCGGTGGCGCGGCTGTATTCCCACAGCGTGCCGGGCTGGGCCACCAGCGGCAGCTGGGCCAGCGCCTGGCAGAAGGCGCGGTTGCTGCGCGAGCGGTCGGCCAGGTCGGCCCCCTGGTAGAGCCGGTGCACGGGCCCGTTGCCGACGAACTCGTAGGTCAGGCCGGCCGTGTGGCGCAGCAGGTCGTGCACCGTGGCAGGGCGCAGTGGGCGCTCGTGCAACAGTACGCCGTCGCGCTCCACGCCCACCGGCGTCTCGGCGAACTCCGGCAGGTACTGCGCGACCGTGTCCACCAGCTGCAGCTGCCCGGCCTCGGCCAGCATCAGCGCGGCCAGCGAGACGATGGGCTTGGTCATCGAATAGATGCGGAACACGGCGTCGGGCGCCATGGCCT
Source organism: Pseudorhodoferax sp. Leaf267 (assembly GCF_001422405.1). GTDB lineage: Bacteria > Pseudomonadota > Gammaproteobacteria > Burkholderiales > Burkholderiaceae_C > Pseudorhodoferax. Next base: position 27,590 of record NZ_LMMV01000004.1, on the reverse strand, counting down.
GGCCGCTGGCCGGGTCGCGCCGGCCAAGGGCCTCGAAGTGCTGCACCTCGCCGCCGGCCGCCACCAGCGCGACCGCGCCCGGGATGCGCCCGTTGTCGATGTGCTGCTGCAGCACCTGGGACAGGCGCTGCAGCGCGGCGGGGTTCAGTCGGGCCATGGGCAAGCTTTCCGGTTCGTCGATGAAGGGCTGGCCCGGGCGGCATTGCGCCGCTGGGCCATCGGTTTTTGGCGGACTTGGCTCCGATTACCATCGTCCAGGTCACAGATGACGCGCCAGCCCGATGGGCAATCGCGGGCGGTGCGTCCTCTACAGTCGGTGGTTCGCCGCGCCCGTGCGCGGCTCCGTTTTTGCTTCACCCGTCGTTCCACGGAACTCGAAAGGCCAGCACCATGACCGCACGCACTACCTTACACCGCCTCCAGGTCGCGACCAACCTGGTCCGTTTCGTCGAAGACAAGGTGCTGCCCGGCACCGGCATCGAGGCGGCGGCGTTCTGGAAGGGCTTCGACGCCATCGTCGGCGACCTGGCGCCCAAGAACATCGCCCTGCTGGCCGAGCGCGACCGCCTGCAGACCGAGATCGACGCCTGGCACACCGCCCACCCTGGCCCCATCGCCGACATGCCGGCCTACCAGGCCTTTCTGGAAAAGATCGGCTACCTCGTGCCCGTGCCGGCCGGCACCAAGGCCACGACGACCAACGTCGATGCCGAACTCGCCATCCAGGCCGGCCCGCAGCTCGTCGTGCCCATCCTGAACGCGCGCTACGCGCTGAACGCGGCCAATGCGCGCTGGGGCTCGCTGTACGACGCGCTGTACGGCACCGACGCCATTCCCGAGACCGACGGCGCCGAGAAGGGCAAGGGCTACAACCCCGTGCGCGGCGCCAAGGTCATCGCGTTCGCGCGCAACGTGCTGAACCAGGCCGCACCGCTGGCCAGCGGCACGCACATCGAAGCCACGGGCTACCGCGTCGAAGGCGGCAAGCTGGTGGTGCAACTGGGCGAGGGCGCCACGGGGCTGGCCGACGCCTCGCAGTTCATCGGCTACCAGGGCGCGGCCGAGGCGCCCACCTCGGTGCTGCTCAAGCACAACGGCAACCACATCGACATCCAGATCGACCGCAGCACGGCCATCGGCAAGACCGACCCGGCCGGCGTCAGCGACGTGGTGATGGAAGCGGCCCTGTCCACCATCCTCGACCTGGAAGACTCGGTCGCCGTGGTCGATGCCGAGGACAAGGAACTGGCCTACAGCAACTGGCTCGGCATCCTGCAAGGCACGCTGACCGAAGAAGTCGCCAAGGGCGGCAAGACCTTCACGCGCGGCCTGAACCCGGATCGCCAGTACACCGGGGCCGACGGCAAGCCCGTCACGCTGCACGGCCGCTCGCTGATGTTCCTGCGCAATGTGGGCCACCTGATGACCAACCCGGCCATCCTGTACCAGGCCGCCGACGGCACGACCAAGGAAATCCCCGAAGGCATCATGGACGCGGTCATCACGACCACCATCGCGCTGCATGACTTGAAGCCCAAAGCCGGCCAGACCGTGCGCAACTCGCGCACCGGATCGGTCTACATCGTCAAGCCCAAGATGCACGGCCCGGCCGAGGTGGCCTTCGCCAGCGAACTGTTCGGCCGTGTCGAGCAGCTGCTGGGCCTGGCCGACAGCACCGTCAAGCTCGGCATCATGGACGAGGAGCGCCGCACCAGCGTGAATTTGCAGGCCTGCATCGCCGCGGCCGCCAGCCGCGTGGCCTTCATCAACACCGGCTTTCTGGACCGCACCGGCGACGAGATGCACACCGCCATGCTGGCCGGCCCCATGCTGCGCAAGGGCGACATGAAGAGCACGGCCTGGATCCAGGCCTACGAGAAGAACAACGTGCTGGTCGGCCTGGCCTGCGGCCTGCGCGGCAAGGCGCAGATCGGCAAGGGCATGTGGGCCATGCCCGACCTGATGGCCGCCATGCTCGAGCAGAAGATCGCCCAGCCCAAGGCCGGCGCCAACACCGCCTGGGTGCCCAGCCCCACGGCCGCCACGCTGCATGCGCTGCACTACCACCAGGTCAACGTGGCCGACATCCAGAAGGGCCTGGAGCAGACCGACGTGGCCGCCGAGCGTGCCGACATCCTGAACAAGCTCTTGAGCATCCCCGTTACGGCCACGCCGAACTGGTCCGATGCCGAGAAGCAGCAGGAACTGGACAACAACGCCCAGGGCATCCTCGGTTACGTGGTGCGCTGGATCGACCAGGGCGTGGGCTGCTCCAAGGTGCCCGACATTCACAACGTGGGCCTCATGGAAGACCGCGCCACGCTGCGCATCAGCAGCCAGCACATCGCCAACTGGCTGCACCACGGCGTGGTGACCGAGGCGCAGGTGAAGTCCACTTTCGAGCGCATGGCCGCCGTGGTCGATGGGCAGAACGCGGACGACCCGCTGTACCGCAAGATGGCCGGCAACCCGCAGGGCGCGGCCTACCAGGCGGCGCTGGACCTGGTGTTCAAGGGCAAGGAGCAGCCGAGCGGCTACACCGAGCCGCTGCTGCATGCCTGGCGGTTGAAGGTGAAGGCGGGGTGAGGTCGGCCCCAGCGTAAACGAACGGCGCCAATGGCGCCGCTTGTTTTTGTGCTTCGGCAAGCTGAGCCGATGGAACGGCTATAGGAAGATTTGTACAATTTCAAAATTTAATTTTGGATTTGTACAAATGACAGATCCGCTCCCCCGCCATGCCCACGCCCTGCTCATGCGCCTGGCATCGGCCTTCCCGGTGCTGGCGCTGACGGGGCCGCGCCAATCCGGCAAGACCACGCTGGCGCGCATGGCGTTTCCCGCCAAGCCCTACCTGTCGCTGGAAGACATCGACACGCGCGAACGGGCGCTGGCCGACCCGCGCCAGCTCTTCGCCAACCTGCCGCAGGGCGCGATTCTGGACGAGGTGCAGCGTGCGCCCGAGCTGCTCTCGTACCTGCAGGGCGTGGTCGACACGCGCGGCCGCATGGGCGACTTCATCATCACGGGGTCGCAGCAGTTCGGCTTGCGCGACCGCATCAGCCAGTCGCTGGCGGGGCGCGCCGGCAGCCTGCAACTGCTGCCGCTGTCGCTGGCCGAGATCGGCGCGGCAAGCTCCGATGCGTCGTCCATGGAGCAGACAGTGTGGCAGGGCGGCTATCCGGCCCTGTTCGACGCCCGGCGCACCGCCGCGGCCCTGCCCAGCCAGTGGTTCAGCGCCTACATCGCCAGCTACATCGAGCGCGACGTCCGGCAGGTATTGGAGGTCACCAACCTGTCGCTGTTCCAGCGCTTCGTGCTCATGTGTGCGTCGCGCACCGGCAGCTTGCTCAACCTGGCCGCGCTGGCCGCGGATTGCGGCATCAGCCAGCCCACGGCGCGCAGCTGGTTGAGCGTGCTGGAAGCCAGCTACGTCGTGCGCCTGCTGCAGCCCTTTCACCAGAACCTGGGCAAGCGACTGGTCAAGACGCCCAAGCTGTACTTCCTGGACACCGGCCTGCTGTGCCACCTGCTGCGCATCGACAGCCCGCAGACCCTGGCCACCCACGCGATGCGCGGCGCCATCTTCGAATGCTGGGTCGTCAGCGAAACGCTGAAGTACCGCTTCAACCGCGGGCTCGATGCCGACCTCTATTTCTGGCGCGACAACCACGGTACCGAGATCGACCTGGTGTTCGAGCATGCCGGGCTGCTGCACGCCGTCGAGATCAAGTCGGGCGCCACCTTTGCCAGCGACTGGACGCACGCCGCCGCCCGCTGGAGAACCTACGCGGGAGCATCGGCAGCGCCCGCGACGGTGGTGTACGGGGGTCACGACAGTTACGTGGTGGGGGATGTCCAGGTGATGAGCTGGCGGGACTTTGCATAGGTGGTCCTGCTCCTATTGATCCATGCAATTCATGGAGTGAAGTTCCACAAATGCAAGGATGTCGGCGACGTTGCCGGCGCTACGTTGCACGCAATCAGCCTTCCCGCCCTGCCCTCCGGCCTGCGGCATGCGCCCCCGTCCCACAAGCCCGCTCCGCGATTCCCGATACGATCCGGCCCACCTTGCCATCCTCGAACACCATGAACTCCCTGCCCCCCGAATCGCCGCCCGCCCTGGAGCAAAAGGCGTTCATGCTGTTGCTGCTCGCCGTCTCGGTGGCTTTCGTCTGGATCCTGCTGCCGTTCTACGGCGCGGTGTTCTGGGGCGCGGTGCTCGCCATCGTGTTCTCGCCGCTGTACCGCCGGCTGCTCATCAAGACCCGCAACCGGCCCACGCTGGCCGCGCTGCTGACGTTGCTGCTCATCCTGGTGCTGGTGTTCCTGCCGCTGTCGCTGATCACCGCTTCGCTGATCCAGGAGGGCACGGCGCTGTTCGAGCGCATGCGCCAGGGCGACGTGAGCTTCTCGGGCTACGTGAACCAGATCTACGCCGCGCTGCCCGACTGGCTCACGCAACTGCTGGGCCGTTTCGGGCTCGATAACCTCTCGGTGCTGCAACAGCGCCTGACAGCCGCGCTCAACGAGGGCGGCCAGAAGATCGCGACCCAGGCGCTCAACATCGGGCAGAACACCTTCGACTTCGTGGTCAGCTTCTTCATCATGCTGTACCTGCTGTTTTTCCTGCTGCGCGATGGGGCCAAGCTGTCGCGCCGCATGCGCGATGCGATTCCGCTGAACTCGGCCTACCTGCGCAACCTCTCGGGCAAGTTCATCACCGTGATCCGCGCCACGGTCAAAGGCAACATCGTCGTGGCCATCGTGCAGGGCGCACTGGGTGGTGCGGCGTTCTGGGTCCTGGGCATCCACGCGCCGGTGCTGTGGGCCGTGCTGATGGCGTTCCTCTCGCTGCTGCCGGCCGTGGGCGCGGGCCTGGTCTGGGGGCCGGTGGCGATCTACCTGCTGGCCACCGGCGCCACGCTGCCGGGCATCGGCCTGGTGGTCTACGGCGTGCTCGTGATCGGCCTGGTCGACAACGTGCTGCGCCCGCTGCTGGTGGGCAAGGACACCAAGATGCCCGATTACCTGGTGCTGATCAGCACGCTGGGCGGCATGGCGCTGTTCGGGCTCAACGGCTTCGTGATCGGCCCGCTGATTGCGGCCATGTTCATCGCCGTGTGGGACATCTTCGCCACCGAGCAGGCCCAGGCCAATGCGCTGGCCCAGGCGGCGGCCGTGCCAGCCCAGCCCGAGCCTGCCGCGCTGGAGGCCCCGCTACGCCGCCTGCCCTGACGCGGCGTCAGCGCAGCCAGATCGCGGCCAGCGCCAGCAGGGCCGGCAAGGCCTGCACGAAGAAGATCTTGCGGTTCACGGTGAGCGCGCCGAACAGGCCGGCCACCACCACGCAGGCGAGGAAGAACACCTGGATGTGCGTGCCCTGCGGCCCCAGGTTCAGGCCCCAGAGCAGGCCCGCCGCGAGGAAGCCGTTGTACAGGCCCTGGTTGGCCGCCAGCACCTTGGTGGTCTCGGCCTTCTCGGGGGTGTTGTTGAAGGTCTTCATGCCGAACGGCTTGTCCCACAGGAACATCTCGAGCACCAGAAAGTAGAGGTGCAGCAGCGCGACCAGCGCGATGAGGATGTTGGCGAGCATCTCGTTCTCCTTGTTGTGGCGAGCCTGCGCATTGTGAGGTGCGCCAGGCGCCGCAACGGCCTGTTGTCCTGCGGCGCCGGCGCTGGGGCTTCCCCTACACTGGCCCGCATGCTCTCCCCCACGCAGTGGCCCGAGCCGGCCATGGACGCTGCACGTTGCCCTTTGTGCGGGGCGGAGAACGGCTGCGCCGCGCAGGCTGCCCGCGATGGGCTCGTGGCCGCCGCGGTCCACGATTGCTGGTGCATGGTCACAGACATCGCGCCCGGCGTGCTCGAGCGCATCCCGGCCGCGCAGCGCGGGCGGGCCTGCGTCTGCGCGCAGTGCGCGCGCGGCTAACATGCCCGCCTTTCAGTCAACCGAGGAACCTCCATGCCCACCTACCACGTCGAAATGATGGAAGGCCGCACCATCGAGCAGAAGAAGAAGCTGGTCGCCGAGATCACGCGCGTCTCGGTCGAGATCCTGGGCGGCTCCCCGGAGTCGGTGGACATCCTCATCACCGACATCAAGCGCGAGAACTGGGCCACCGGCGGCACGCTGTGGTCCGAGAAGAAGTAACGAGCCTGCCAGTTTGAGCGCGCCGGCCACACTGCCCGAGCTGCAGGCCCGCTACGGGCCGCGCTACCGCTGGCTGCTGCTGCTCTCGGTCATGGTGGGCACGATGGCGTCCATCATGTCGTCCACCATCGTGAACGTGGCCGTCCCCGACATGAGCCACCACTTCGCGCTCGGCCCCTCGCGCGCCACCTGGGTCAGCTCGGGCTTCATGGTGGCCATGACGAGCTCCATGCTCACCACGCCCTGGCTGCTGTCGCGCTACGGCTACCGCAGGACCTGCTACGGCGCGGTGGGCCTGCTGCTGGCCGGCGGCGTGGTCGGCGGCCTGGCCGGCAACTACCCGCTGGTGCTGGCCGCGCGCGTGGCCGAGGGCCTGGCAGCCGGCGTGCTGCAGCCGATCCCGGCCATCATCATCCTGCGCGCCTTCGCGCCCACCGAGCAGGGCCGCGCCAGCGGCATCTTCGGCATGGGCGTGGTGCTGGCGCCTGCGCTGGGGCCCAGCATCGGTGGCGTGCTGGTCGACCTGTTCGGCTGGCGTTCCATCTTCTTCATGGTCGTGCCGTTCTGCCTGGCCGCGCTGTGGCTGGCGCGCAAGTTCGTGCCCGTCACCGCCCCCGGCGGCGGTGCGGCCGACCGCGGCGCCGCGCTGGACTGGCGCGGCCTGGTTCTGGGCACGGTGGGCACCCTGTGCCTGCTCAACGGCATGATCGAGCTGCATGCCGGCGCGTTCGCGCTGGCGGCGGCGCTTTTGGCCGGCATGGGGGCCGCGTTCGGCATCTTCCTGTGGTGGCAGCGGCGCCTGGCCGCGCAGGGCGGCGCGCCGCTCATGAATCTGGCGCTGTTCCACTACCGGCAATTCGCCATGGGCAGCCTGGTGTCCTTCATCTACGGCACGGCGCTGTTCGGCTCCACCTACCTGCTGCCGGTCTACATGCAGTCGGGCCTCAACCTGTCGGCATCCTATGTGGGCACCATCCTGATGCCGGCTGGCCTGGTGCTGGCCGGCGTGCTGGTGGGCGTCGGCCGGCTGGCCGACCGGCTGCCGGCCTCGCTGCTGGTCAGCACGGGCCTGGTACTGCTGGCGGCCTCGTTCGCGCTGATGGTCACCATCACCCTGGGCACCTCCATCTGGTGGCTGGTGGCCTGGGCCATCCTGGGCCGCATCGGCCTGGGCTTCATCCTGCCCTCGCTGAACCTGGGCGCCATGCGCGGGCTGGACAAGGGCCTGATCCCGCAGGGCGTGAGCGCCATCAACTTTTTGCGCATGCTGGGCGGCGCGGCCGGCGTCAGCCTGTGCGGCATCGTGCTCGAATGGCGGCTGGCCGCGCATGGCGACAGTTTTGCCAACCCCGTCACCAGCCCGGCGCGGCTGGCCGCGTTCAACGAATCGTTTCTGATGCTGGCCGCGTTGTGCGCGCTGGCCGTCGTGGCGGCGCGCCAGTTGCGTCCGGCACAGGGAGAGTAAGCATGTGCCAACTGCTGGGCATGAACTGCAACACGCCGACCGACGTGGTGTTCAGCTTCACGGGTTTCGCCGAGCGCGGTGGCCGCACCGACCACCATGCCGACGGCTGGGGCATCGCCTTTTTCGAAGGCCACGGCCTGCGCCATTTTGTCGACCACCAGAGCGCCTGCAGCTCGCCCGTGGCCGAGCTGATCCGCCGCTACCCGATCAAGAGCCGCAACGTGATCTCGCACATCCGCAAGGCCACGCAGGGCGAGGTGGTGCTGGAGAACTGCCACCCCTTCGTGCGCGAGCTGTGGGGCCGCTACTGGGTGTTCGCGCACAACGGCGACCTGAAGGACTTCCACCCCCGGCTGCACGCCGCGTTCCGCCCGGTCGGCACCACCGACAGCGAGCGCGCCTTCTGCTGGATCATGCAGGAGCTGGCCAAGTCGCATGCCGGCGTGCCCTCGATCGCCGAGCTCACGCTCACGCTGCGCGAGCTGGCGCCGCGCATCGCGCGCCACGGCACCTTTAACTTCCTGCTGTCCAACGGCCAGGCGTTGTGGGCCCATGCGTCCACGCACCTGCACTACGTGGAGCGCCGGCATCCGTTCGCCAACGCGCAGCTGGCCGACGAGGACCTGTCCGTCGACTTCTCCAGCCTGACCACGCCGAACGACCGCGTGGCCGTGGTCGTGACCACCCCGCTCACGACCAACGAGGCCTGGACGGCCTTTGCACCGGGCCAGCTCAAGGTGTTCGTCGACGGCGCCGAGCTGGCCTGATCGCCGAGCCGTCACAGCGCTGTCCTACACTGCACCGGCGCCTGTGACCGGTTGAGGGCGTGCTGCGGCAGCCCTCGACTTGCACCCTTCACGGCGTCGACCGGCCTGCGTCCTGGCACACGGCTTGCTCAATCGATGGCCCCGGCATCGAAGCGCATGCGCACAGCAAGCCCCTGCGTCATGTCGCACGACGGTCGTGAACCCGACGCAGCGAGCCCATGAGCACCACCACTTCGCCCCTCGAACGCAACCGGCCCATCGTCCTGGTTCCCGCCTGCAGCAAGCCGATCGGCCACCACGCGTTTCATGTCGCCGGAAGGAAGTACGTCGACGCCGTCCGGCTGGCCGGCTGCCTGCCCCTGGTGGTGCCGGCAGCCGCACCGCAGGAGGTGGGCGCGCTGCTGGCCATCGCCGACGGCGTGCTGCTGACCGGCTCCGCGTCCAACGTGCACCCGCGCCACTTCGGCGAGGCGGTGCACGACACCGCGTTGCCGCTGGACGAGGCGCGTGACACCTGGACGCTGCCGCTGATCCGCGAGACGCTGCGGCGCGGCATGCCGCTGCTTGGCATCTGCCGCGGCCTGCAGGAGACCAACGTGGCGCTCGGCGGCGCGCTGCACCAGGCGGTGCAGGAGCAGCCTGGCCTGGCCGACCACCGCTCGCGCGACGCCGACCCGGTGGAGGTCCAGTACGGCCCGGCCCATGTGGTGCACGTGCAGCGCGGCGGCGTCCTGGAGGCCGTGCTCGGGCCCGCCGACTTCCAGGTCAACAGCCTGCACGGCCAGGGCATCGCGCGCCTGGCCGACGGCCTGCGCGTCGAGGCCCGCGCGCCCGACGGCCTCATCGAAGCCTTCTCCGACCCGCGGTCCAGCGGCTTCAACCTCTGCGTGCAATGGCACCCGGAATGGCAGGCTGCCGACAACCCCGTCTCGCGCCAGCTGCTGGCCGCCTTCGGCCAGGCCTGCCGGCGCTGGCGCGACGCGCGCAGCCCCCACGCCGACCACGTGCCCGAGACCTAGCGGCGCCTGCGCGCGCCCACCCCCGGTGTCACAAGCGTCCCCGTGCCCGGCCTTCACGCCGGGCGCATTCGAAAGGTAGCGATGGTTGCAAGAGACAGTTCCCCCTTCAGCGAGCTCGAGCACTGGCTCGACCAGCGTGGCGTGACCGAGATCGAATGCCTCGTGCCCGACCTCACGGGCGTGGCGCGCGGCAAGATCCTGCCGCGCGAGAAGTTCACCGAAGACCGCGGCATGCGCCTGCCCGAGGCCATCGTGGCCATCGGCGTGACGGGTGAGTTCCCGCAGTCCGGCCCCTACTACGACGTGATCGCGCCGACCGACCGCGACATGCACCTGCAGCCCGACCCGGCCACCGTGCGCATCGTGCCCTGGGCCGCCGACCCGACGGCGCAGGTCATCCACGACTGCTTCGACCGCAACGGCAAGCTCATCCCCTACGCGCCACGCTCGGTGCTGCGACGCGTCTGCGACCTGTACGCCGCCGAGGGCTGGTCGCCCGTGGTCGCGCCCGAGCTGGAGTTCTACCTGATCGAGCGCAACACCGACCCGAACCAGCCGCTGCGCGCGCCACGCGGGCGCAGCGGGCGGGCCGAAACCTCGCGCCAGGCCTATTCCATCGATGCGGTCAACGAGTTCGACCCGCTGTTCGAGGACATCTATGCCTACTGCGAAAAGATGGAGCTCAACGTCGACACGCTGATCCACGAGGTCGGCGCCGGGCAGATGGAGATCAACTTCTTCCACGACCATCCGCTAGGCCTGGCCGACGAGGTCTTCTTTTTCAAGCGCACGATCCGCGAGGCGGCGCTGCGCCACGAGATGTACGCCACCTTCATGGCCAAGCCCATGGCCAACGAGCCTGGCAGCGCCATGCACATCCACCAGAGCGTGGTCGACGCCGCCGGCCGCAACATCTTCAGCAACACCGACGGCAGCCCCTCGGACGCCTTTCGCTGGTACATCGGCGGCCTGCAGCGCTACATCCCGGCGGCCATGGCCTTGTTCGCGCCCTACGTCAATTCCTACCGACGCCTGGCGCGCGCGACGGCGGCGCCGATCAACATCCAGTGGGGCACGGACAACCGCACCGTGGGCATCCGGGCGCCGCTGGCCCAGGCTGCGGCACGCCGCGTGGAGAACCGCGTCATCGGCGCCGACGCCAACCCCTATGTCGCGCTGGCCGCCACGCTGGCCTGCGGCTACCTGGGCATGAAGAACCGCATCGAGCCCAAGCCCGAGTGCAAGGGCGACGCCTACCTGGGCGACTACAGCCTGCCGCGCAGCCTGGGCGAGGCGCTCGAACTGCTCAAGGCCAAGACGGACCTGCACGACGCGCTCGGCAGGGAGTTCGTGACCGTCTACACCGAGGTCAAGGAGATCGAGTACGAGGAGTTCATGAAAGTGATCTCGCCCTGGGAGCGCGAGCATCTGCTCCTGCATGTCTGAACCCACGCCGTACCGATCCCCCGCACGAGGCACCCCCCCCATGACCACCCATACCGGCACCGCCACCCGCAGCACCCAGGACTGGCAGCGCGCCGACGCCGCGCACTTCCTGCACCCCTTTACCGACTTCCAGAGCCTGGCGCGCAAGGGCTCGCGCATCATCACGCGGGCCGAAGGCATCCACCTGCACGACAGCGAGGGCCACAGGATCCTCGACGCGATGTCCGGCCTGTGGTGCGTCAACGTGGGCTACGGCCGGCAGGAGCTGGTGGACGCGGCCACGCGCCAGATGCAGGAGCTGCCGTTCTACAACGCCTTTTTCCAGACCGCCACGCCGCCGGCGATCGAGCTGGCCGAGCTGCTGGCCCAGGTCACGCCGCGCCAGTTCCAGCACGTGTTCTTCGCGGGCTCGGGCTCCGAGGGCAACGACACCGTGGTGCGCATGGTGCGCCGCTACTGGGACCTGCTCGGCCAGCCCGAGCGCCAGGTCATCATCAGCCGCAACAACGCCTACCACGGCTCCACCATGGCGGGCGCCTCGCTGGGCGGCATGCGCGGCATGCATGTGCAGGGCGGCCTGCCCATCCCCGGCATCGTGCACATCGAGCAGCCCTACTGGCACGCGCTGGGCCGCAGCCAGTCGCGCGAGGCCTTCGGCCTGCAGGCCGCGGGCTGGCTGGAGGCCAGGATCCTGGAAATCGGCGCCGACAAGGTGGCGGCCTTCATCGGCGAGCCGGTGCAGGGCGCCGGTGGCGTGATCGTGCCGCCCGACAGCTACTGGCCCGAGATCCAACGCATCTGCGACAAGTACGGCATCCTGCTCGTGTCCGACGAGGTCATCTGCGGCTTCGGCCGCACCGGCCACTGGTTCGGCTGCGAGCGCTTCGGCACCAGGCCCGACCTCATGACCTTCGCCAAGGGCGTGACCTCGGGCTATGTCCCGCTGGGCGGCGTGATGGTGGGCGAGCGCATCGCCAAGGTGCTGATCGAGCAGGGCGGCGAGTTCAGTCACGGCTACACCTACTCCGGCCACCCGGTGGCCTGCGCCGTCGCGCTGGCCAACATCCGCCTCATCCAGCGCGAAGGGCTGGTGGAGCGCGTGCACGGCGACAGCGGCCCCTACCTCGCGCAGTGCTTCGAGGCGCTGGCGGACCACCCACTGGTGGGCGAGACGCAGTCCTGCGGAATGATGGGCGCGGTGCTGCTGGTCAAGGACAAGGCCGGCGGCGAAGCCTTCCCCGAAGCGCTGGAGGTCGGCATGGTGTGCCGCGGCCACTGCTTCGGCAACGGCCTGATCATGCGCGCCGTGGGCGACCGCATGATCATTGCGCCGCCGCTGGTGATGACGCGCGCGCAGATCGACGAGATGATGGCGCTCATCCGCCGCTGCCTGGACCTGACCTGGGCCGACGTGCGGCGCAACGGCTGGGCCTGAGCCGGCTCGCCGGGCGGGAGCGGCCTCGATGTCGTGTGTGGTCAGCTGCTCGGTGATGCCGCGCGCGCGGTTGTCGACGCGCATGCGCTGGCCCGGCACGTGATTCGGGTGCCGCAGCGCCACGAATGCGTCGCGCGCCACGGCGCCGTGCCGGTGAAGTTCGTCACAATCCCGCACCCGGCAAGAAAACACCCTGTGAACACCAGCGCCAAGCCCTTCACGATCCACGACGTCGCGCGCATGGCAGGCGTCTCGGCCATGACCGTCTCGCGCGCGTTGAACACCCCCGCCAAGGTCTCGCCCGACACGCTGGCGCGCGTGCGCGAGGCCGTGCAGCGCACCAACTACGTGCCCAACGCCATGGCCAGCGGGCTGCGGCTGTCGCGCGCGCGGCTGGTGTCGGCACTGCTGCCCACGCTGGTGGGCCCGGTGTTCCAGGAGATGGTGGAGGCGCTGGACCTGGCGCTGCACGAGCGCGGCTACCAGCTCATGATCGGCCAGAGCGGCTACGACGCCACACGCGAGGACGAGCTGCTCAAAACCATCATCCAGCGCCGGCCGGACGGCATCGTGATGACCGGCCTGGTGCGCTCCGAGGAAGGCCGCCGCGCGCTGCGCGCCAGCGGCATCCCGGTGGTGGAAACCTGGGAGCTCACGGACACACCGGTGGACATGCTGGTGGGCTTCTCGCACGCGGCCATCGGCGCGGCCGTGGTCGATTACCTGCACGGCCGCGGCCACCGCTGCATCGGCATGGTCAGCGCCGACGACCGGCGCGCGGCCACGCGCATCGCGGCGTTCGCAGCGCGCGCGCAGGCGCTGGGCATCGAGGTCGTGCCCACCGCCTACTCGCCTGCGCCCAGCACCATGGGCGCGGGCCGCGCCGGGCTGGCCGCGCTGCTGGCGCGTGCGCCGGGGCTCACGGCCGTGTTCTGCAGCTCCGACATGCTGGCGCTGGGCGCGTGCATCGAGGCGCGTGAGCGCGGCCTGGCCATCCCGGGGCAACTGGCCATCGTCGGCCTGGGCGACCAGAGCGTGGCGGCCGACGCGGCGCCGCCGCTCACCACGGTCCGCATCGACGGCACGCGCATCGGGCGCCTGGCGGCCGAGATGGTGATTGCGCGCGTCGAGGGCCAGAGCGCCGACGCGGGCGTGGTGGACATCGGCTTTTCCATCGTCGAGCGCGCCAGCAGCTAGGGGCGCCCGCGCGCCTCACGGCGGCACAGCTCCAGGGTAATCCCTTAGTTTTCCATTGGTAGATATCGTTAACATCAACCTGTTAACGATAACTTTGCGCAGTCCGCTCCAGCCGCGTACGCGTGTTCTTGTGCTTCAGGAGAAACCCATGAAAAAGATCCTCGCCGCCATGGCCTGCACGCTGTCGCTCGCCACCGGTGCCCACGCCGCGTGGCCCGACAAGCCCGTGACCATCGTCGTGCCCTTCCCGGCCGGTGGTTCCACCGACATGGTGGCCCGCGCCATGGCGCTGCACATGGGCCAGGCCCTGGGCCAGAGCTTCATCGTGGACAACAAGCCCGGCGCCACGGGCACCATCGGCGCCGGCTTCGTCAAGCGCGCCGCGCCGGACGGCTACACGCTGCTGGTGTCCTCGCTGGGCGCCTTCGTCGTCACGCCGCACCTGGTCAAGAGCGTGCCCTACGACGCGAACAAGGACTTCGACTACATCAGCGTGCCGGTGCAGGCACCGAATGTGCTGGTGGCCAGCCCCAGGCAGAAGGAGCGCACCGTGGCCGAGGTGCTGGCGCTGCTGAAGGCGCAGCCCGGCAAGGTGAGCTTTGCCAGTTCGGGCAACGGCTCGTCCGACCATTTGTCGGCCGAAGTCTTCTGGCAGCAGACCGGCACCGAAGGCCTGCACGTGCCCTACAAGGGCGGCGCGCCCGCCGTCAACGACCTGCTGGGCGGCCAGGTGGAGTTCTCGTTCCAGAACGTGAACGCCGTGCTGCCGCACATCAAGGCCGGCAAGCTGCATGCGATCGCCGTCACCGGCGACAAGCGCTCGCCCGTGCTGCCCGACGTGCCCACGCTGGCCGAGGCCGGCGTGAAGGGCGCCGAGGTCTATTCCTGGCAGGGCCTGGCCGCGCCCAAGGGCCTGCCGCCCGCGGTGAAGGACAAGCTCGCCGCCGCCGCCATGGCCGCCATGCACGACCCGGCCGTCAAGAAGCGCATGCAGGAACAGGGGCTGGAGATCGTCGCCAGCACGCCGGCCGACTTCACCGCGTTCCAGGCCAAGGAATGGACGCGCTGGAAGACCTTGATCGATACCCGCAAGATCACCGCAGACTAGAGAGCAACCACCCAGGCGGCTTCGCCGCTCCCCCCTTCTGCTGCGCGAAGGGGGGCACACCCAGCGGCCTGGCAGAGCCAGTTCCGCGGGTGTCCACCAACGGGCTTCGCTGCGCTTGCCGGTGCGAACCCACACCACGTTTCACAGGCCACCGAACATGACTTCCACCTCCACCCCCATCGTCACCGAACTGCGTGTCGTGCCCGTCGCGGGCCACGACGACATGCTGATGAACCTCTCGGGCGCGCACGGTCCGTTCTTCACCCGCAACATCCTGATCCTCAAGGACAACGCCGGTAACACCGGCGTGGGCGAAGTGCCCGGCGGCGAGAAGATCCGCCAGACGCTGGACGATGCGCGMGSCCTCATCGTGGGCCAGCCCATCGGCAACTGGCAGGCCGTGCTGAACGCCATGCGCACGCAGTTCGCCGAGCGCGACGCGGGCGGGCGCGGCACCCAGAGCCTCATCGTGGGCCAGCCCATCGGCAACTGGCAGGCCGTGCTGAACGCCATGCGCACGCAGTTCGCCGAGCGCGACGCGGGCGGGCGCGGCACCCAGACCTTCGACCTGCGCGTGGCCATCCACGCCGTCACGGCCGCCGAAGCCGCGCTGCTCGACCTGCTGGGCCAGCACCTCGAAGTGCCGGTTGCCGCATTGCTCGGCGAAGGCCAGCAGCGCGATGCCGTGCAGATGCTGGGCTACCTGTTCTATGTGGGCGACGCGAAGAAGACCAACCTCGCCTACCGCACCGAACCGGATGCCGACAACGCCTGGTTCCGCGTGCGGCACGAGGAGGCCATGACCCCGGCCGCCATCGTGCGCCTGGCCGAGGCCGCGCAGGAGCGCTACGGCTTCCAGGACTTCAAGCTCAAGGGCGGCGTGCTGGCCGGCGACGAGNAACCGGATGCCGACAACGCCTGGTTCCGCGTGCGGCACGAGGAGGCCATGACCCCGGCCGCCATCGTGCGCCTGGCCGAGGCCGCGCAGGAGCGCTACGGCTTCCAGGACTTCAAGCTCAAGGGCGGCGTGCTGGCCGGCGACGAGGAGGTCGATGCCGTCACCGCGCTGCACGAACGCTTCCCCGAGGCCCGCGTCACGCTGGACCCGAACGGCGGCTGGCTTCTGAAAGACGCCATCCGCCTGGGCCAGCGCATGCGCGGCGTCGTTGCCTACGCCGAAGACCCCTGTGGTGCCGAAGGCGTGTTCTCCGGCCGCGAGGTCATGGCCGAGTTCCGCCGCGCCACCGGCCTGCCCACGGCCACCAACATGGTCGCCACCGACTGGCGCGAGATGGTGCACAGCCTGTCGCTGCAGTCGNGTCATGGCCGAGTTCCGCCGCGCCACCGGCCTGCCCACGGCCACCAACATGGTCGCCACCGACTGGCGCGAGATGGTGCACAGCCTGTCGCTGCAGTCGGTCGACATCCCGCTGGCCGACCCGCACTTCTGGACCATGGCCGGCAGCGTGCGCGTGGCCCAGCTGTGCCAGGCCTTCGGCCTCACCTGGGGCTCGCACAGCAACAACCACTTCGACGTCTCGCTGGCCATGTTCACGCACGTGGGCGCGGCGGCCCCCAGCAAGGTCACGGCCATCGACACGCACTGGATCTGGCAGGACGGCCAGCGTCTGACGAAAGAGCCGCTCAAGATCGAAGGCGGCTACGTGCAGGTGCCCCAGAAGCCCGGCCTGGGCATCGAGCTGGACATGGCCGAGGTGGAGAAGGCGCACCAGCTGTACCTGCAGCATGGCCTGGGCGCGCGCGACGACGCGCAAGCCATGCAGTTCCTGATTCCGAATTGGAAGTTCGACAACAAGCGGCCTTGCATGGTGCGCTGACCCATTTCAACGAAGGAGACCCACCCGTGAGGACACCCAGCCCCGTGTGGTGATGACGCTCGTCGCGTCGGCCGTGCTCGCCGCCTGTGGCGGCAGCGGCGACGACGGCGTCGACTGTTCCGCCTTCCGCGCCGCCGGCTTGTTCTTGGCTGCGCCACAGTTGACCACCGGCGCCACCGGCGCGCAGAGCGTCAACGTCGCGGTGCTGGCCAAGGAGGGCGTGCGCACGCTGACGACAGCAGCCGTCTCGGGCCAGCCCTACATCGCCATCAACCCACCGGCGTCACCAACGCACCCTGCACGCGCAGCACCGAGCCGTTCGGGACGGTCAAGGACACGATGTACGACGTCGGCGACAACGAAGTCGCGTCCTACCTGTTCCGCGCCGACATGCGCACGCCCAACGACAAGTCGGACGACACGCTCATCAAGATCGACGCCGGCTGGCCGAACAGCGGCTACCAGTACTGGAGAGAACATGGACCTGCAGGGCATCGACCTGCAGCGCCTGTCCGACGACGACCCACGCACCGCCATCGCGCTGCAGCGGTTGCGCAAGGTCTGGGACGAAGCGCCGCTGAGCGCCGCGCTCAATGGCCAAGCCATCCGCCTGCCCGGCTACGTGGTGCCGCTGCAGGAAACCGCGCAGGGCCTGCGCGAGCTGCTGCTGGTGCCGCACGACGGCGCCTGCATCCACACCCCGCCGCCGCCGGCCATCCAGATCGTGCACGTGCGGCTGGACAAGCCGAACAAATCGCTGAGCACCATGGACACGGTGTGGGTCAGCGGGCGGCTCAAGGTGCAGCGTGCGAGCACGGTGCATGGCGTGAGCGGGTATGCGCTGTTGGGGCAGCGGGTATGCGCTGGTGGGGCAGCGGGTGGAGCGGTACGCGGCGGCAGGCCGGCGCTGAGCGGCGGGCCGGGCCATCACTCGGAATGATGGCCCCGCATCAGCAATCCGTATTTCCGTGATCGCGGGCCTTCTGGGACAGTGCCGGCACGACAGCGCGCCGCGCCGCCGGACCAGGAGACAAGCCCATGACCACCCATCCGCCCCGCCCCGTGACCAACGTCGCGGCCCTCGTTGCCCGCAGCGCGCAGCGCCACGCCCGGCGCGTGGCCGTCATGAGCCCGGCGCGCACGCTGACCTTCGCCCAACTCGAACAGCGCGCCTGCCGCCTGGCCAATGCCTTGCTGGGCATGGGCCTGGCGCGTGGTGACCGCGTCGGCATCTACCTGCCCAACTGCGCCGAGATCGTCGAGATCGAGCTGGCCTGCTACAAGGCCGCGCTGGTCAAGGCACCGTTCAACGCACGCCTGTCGCCGGCCGAGGTGGCCGCTGCCGTCGCCAACAGCGAGGCCACGCTGGTCGTCACCACGGCCGAGCGCGCCGAGTCCTTCCGCCCGCACCTCGCGGGCGCCATGCCGCGCCTGCTGCTGCTCGACGGACCGGCGGACGCCGGCTACGAGGCCGCGCTGGCCCGCGCCAGCGACAGCTTCCAAACGGCCGAGGTGCAGGCCGACGACCTGGCCGTGCTGCACTACACCTCGGGCTCGTCCGGCGTGCTGAAGGCCGCGATGCAGACCTTCGGCAACCGGCTGGCGCAGCTGCGCAAGTTCCTGATGCGCTCGGAGACCACCCGCGCAGGCGACACGCTGGGCCTGGTCGGCCCCATCACCCATGCGTCGGGCATGCAGATCGTGCCGGCGCTGTGCAGCGGGACCACCATCCGCCTGTTCAGCGGCTTCGAGCCCGCCCGCTTCCTGGCCGACATGCGCGCCGACCGCGTGACCCACACCTTCCTCGTGCCCACCATGGTCAACATGCTGCTGGCCGAACTGCAGGGCCGCTACCGCCCGCTGCCCGAACTGCAGCGCCTGGGCTACGGCGCCGCCCCCATGGCGCCGGCCCGCATCCTGCAGGCGATGGACGTGTTCGGCCCGGTGCTGTCGCAGGGCTACGGCGCGGGCGAGACCACCTCGGGCGTGTGCGGCCTGTCGGTGGAAGACCACCTGCACGCCCGCGCTGCGCGGCCCGAGCGGCTGGCCTCCTGCGGGCGGCCGCTGCTGGAATGCGACGTGCAGATCCTCGACGACGCGGGCCAGCCCGTGGCCGTGGGCGAGATCGGCGAGATCGTGGTCGGCGGCGACGACGTGTTCGCCGGCTACTGGCGCGCGCCCGAGCTGACCGCCGAGGTGCTCAAGGACGGCCGCTACCACACGGGCGACCTGGCGCGGCTGGACGACGAGGGCTTCGTCTACATCGTCGACCGCAAGAAGGACATGGTCATCAGCGGCGGCTTCAACGTCTACCCCTCCGAGGTCGAGGCCGTGCTGTACCAGCATGCCGCCGTGGCCGACGCCTGCGTGTTCGCCGTGCCCGACGACAAGTGGGGCGAGGCGGTCGCGGCCCACGTGGTGCTGCGCCCCGGCCAGGCGCCGGATGCACGCGCGATCGATGCGTTCTGCGCAGAACGGCTGGCCGGCTTCAAGCGGCCGCGCCACATCGAGTTCGTGCAGGCCCTGGTCAAGAACGCCAACGGCAAGGTGGCGCGCAAGACGATCCAGGCTCCGTACTGGGCCAACCACAGCCGGATGGTGAACTGACCATGACGAACCGACCTCTCTTCGACGGCCCCTTCGAGGGCACCGAGCGCGCCGCCGGCATCATCGCCCGCGTGCAGGACTTCCTGCACGGCGAGCTGGCCGAGCTGGCCCGCGCCCACGGCATCGACCACGAGCACGGCGCCGACCGCGCACTGCTGCAGCAGGTGTGGCGCCGCTCGCACGCGCAGGGCTTCTACGGCATGACGCTGCCCGAGCCCATGGGCGGCCTGGGCCTGTCGGTGCTGGACCATGTGTTGATCAAGGAGGCCATCTACGCCAGCGGTTCGCCGTTCGCGCCGCATGTGTTCGGCGAGCTGAGCGGCCCGCCGCGCGTGGGTGCGCTGGCGCGCCAGGCCACGCCTAAGCAGATGGCGCAGTTCATCGTGCCGGTGGCCCAGGCCGAGATGGCCATCTGCTTCGCGCTGACCGAGGCCGAGGCCGGCTCGGACGCCGGCGCGGTGCAGACGCGCGCCGTGCTGCAGGGCGACCACTACGTGCTGAACGGGCGCAAGCGCTTCATCTCCGGCTCGCCGTTCGCCGATGCGGCGGTGCTGCTGGCGTCCACCGCGGCCGAGGGCGCGGCCGAGCGCGAGGTCACCGCCTTCTTCGTCGACCTGCGCGCGCCCGGCGTGCGGGTGGAGAGCGGCTACAAGACCATGGCCGGCCAGAGCAGCACCGGCGACATCGTGCTGGACGGCTGCCGCGTGCCGGTGGGCCAGCGCATCGGCGAGCCCGGCCGCGGCCTGGCGCTGGCGCTGGGCCGCATCAGCGTGAACCGGCTGCTGCACTGCCCGGCCATGCTGGGCCTGGCCCAGGTGGCGCTGCGCGATGCGCGCGACTACGCGCTGCAGCGCCGCCAGTTCGGGCGCAGCATCGCGCAGTTCCAGGCCATCCAGCACATGCTGGCCGACATGGCGACCGAGCTGGCCGCGGCCCGCGCGCTGATGCTGGGCACGGCGCGGGCGCTGGACGCCGGCGGCGCGGCGCGGGCCGAGACCTCCATGGCCAAGCTGTTCTGCTCGGAGACCGCGTTCCGCGTGGCCGACCGCGCGGTGCAGATCCACGGCGGCGAGGGCATCGTGCAGGGCCGCCGCGTGGAGTTCCTGTTCCGCATGCTGCGCATGTACCGCGTGCTGACCGGCACCAGCGAGATCCAGAAGAACACCATCGCCAAGGAACTGCTGGACGCAGCCTGAGCTCGACAGAACATCCGGAGACATTCACATGAACATACCCTTCGACCTCAGCCGCCGCGCCCTGCTGGGCAGTGCGCTGGCGGCCACGCTGGCACCGCTGGCCACGGCGGCCCGCGGCACCGAGCCTTATCCCAGCCGCCCCGTGAAATGGCTGCTGCCCTACCTGGCCGGCACCGGCCCGGACAACACCGCCCGCATCCTGGCCGAGGCCGTGGGCCCGCTGCTGGGCCAGCCGGTGGTGATCGAGAACAAGGGCGGCGCGGCCGGCAACATCGGCGCGCGGCTGGCCGCCAAGTCGCCGGCCGACGGCTACACCTGGGTCTATTCGGCCGCGCCCATGGCGGCCAACATGCGCATGTACAGGCAGCCCGGCTACGACGCGCTCAAGGACTTCCGCCACGTGATGCGGCTGACCAGTTCGGACATCGCGCTGATCGTGCATGCCGACTCCGGCATCGACAGCGTGCAGGCCCTGGCCGAGCGGCTGCGCGCCGCGCCCGGCAAGCTGGAGTACGCCTCGGGCGGCGTGGGCACGCCTTCGCACCTGGGCATGGAACTGCTGCTGAGCGCGCTCGATGCACGCGCCCTGCACGTGCCCTACAAGGGCGCGTCCGAACTCGTCAACGCGGTGCTGGGCAAGCAGGTCGTGTTCGGCACGCCCATCCTGTCGGTGCCGTACCAGCAGATCAAGGCCGGCCAGCTGCGCGCCCTGGCCGTGGCCGGCCCGCGCCGCAACCCCATGCTGGCGCAGGTGCCCACGCTGGCCGAGGCCGGCGTGCCCGGCGTCGAGCTCGTGTCCTGGGGCGGCGTGTCGGTGCCGGCCGGCACGCCGGACGCGGTGGTCGAGCGCATCCGCGCGGCCTTCCGCGCCGCGTTGCAGCAGCCGCGCGTGGTCGAGGCGCTGCAGGCCCAGGGCGGCGGCGTCGACGTGCAGGACGGCGAGGCCTACGCGCGCGGCTTCACGCGCGAGATGGCGTTCACCGAGGCGATGATGAAGCGGGTCGGCCTCGAACCCATCTGAGCGCCACCATGGCAGGCCGTACAGTCGGCCTCACCGTGGAACTGCGAACCCTGCGCTACTTCATCGCCGTGCTGGAGGCGGGCAGCCTGTCGCGCGCCGCCGGGTCGCTGTACGTGGCCCAGCCCGCGCTGACGGCGCAGATCCGCAAGCTGGAAGAGGAGTTGGGCGCGCAGCTGTTCGAGCGCTCGCACGCCGGCATGACGCCTACGCCCGCGGGCCTGCAGCTCTACCAGGACGCGCGCCGCCTGCTGTCCGACGCGGCGGCCGTGCGCGAGCGCGTGCGCAGCCTGCCGCAGGGGCCCGAGGGCTCGGTCACCGTGGCGCTGCCGTTCCTGCTGGCCTCGCTGCTGATGGGGCCGGTGCTGGCGGCGCTGAAGGCCTCGCACCCGCGCATCCGCGTGTTCGTGCTGGACGACCTGAGCCTGCTGGTGAAAAAGGCCATGCAGGACCGCCGCGCCGACATCGGCATCCTGGTCGACCAGGCCCAGGTCGACGGCCTGCGCTGCCAGCCCTTCGCGCGCGAGGCCATGTACTTCTGCGGGCTCGATGCCGACGGCGCGGTCGCGCCGCTGCTGCAGCGCCGGGCCCGGCACGCGCATCCGGACATCGCGTTCTCGGCGGCAGTGGCCCTGCCGCTGGTGCTGCAGTCGCGCCGCTTCTCGATCCGCCAATGCGTTGAGGATGCGGCGGCTGCGCAGGGCCTGGTGCTGAACATCGCGCACGAGCACGACTCGGCCCGCGTCATCCGTTCGCTGTACGCCTGCGGCGCCGGCTTCACGTTCACGCCGGCCTGCGCGCTGCCGAGCTCGCCTGCGCGCAGCGGCTGGCTGGTGGCGCGTGTCGTGCAACCCGAGCTGCAGCGCCGCTACAGCCTGGCCACCGCGGCCGACCGGCCGCTGGACGCGGCGGCGGCGGTGGTGGCGCAGGCGCTGGAGCACGAGGCCCGCACGCTGATCGCGCGCGGGCGTTGGGAGGCCGAGTGGCTGGGGGCTGCGACGATGCCTTAGGTCCGGTTTCGCCGGAGACAATGGCGCGCTGCGCGCACAGGCCGCACCATTGCCCCGGAACCGCATGAACCACCACGCCCTTTCGTCCTTCATCTGTCCGTTGCCGACCTGCTGCGCGGCGACTACAGACAAAGCGAATACGGCCGCGTCATCCTGCCCTTCACCGTGCTGCGCCGGCTGGACTGTGTGCTGCAGGCCACCAAGCCCGCCGTGCTCAAGGAGTTCGAAGCCAAGACCCAGGCCGGCCTGAACCCCGACCCCTTCCTGCTGCGCAAGGCTGGCCAGAGCTTTTACAACACCTCGCCGCTGGACCTGGCCAAGCTGCTGGTTGACCAGGACCACATCCGCCAGAACCTGTACGCCTACGTGCAGGCCTTCTCGCCCGAGGCGCGCGACATCTTCGAGCGCTTCGACTTCCACACGCAGGTCGAGCGGCTGGCCAAGGCCAACCTGCTGTACCTGGTGGTCGAGAAATTCGCCGGCATCGACCTGCACCCCGAGGTGGTGGACAACGCCGCCATGGGCCAGGTGTTCGAGGAGCTGATCCGCAAGTTCGCCGAAATCAGCAACGAGACGGCCGGCGAACACTTCACGCCGCGCGAGGTCATCCGCCTCATGGTGAGCCTGCTGTTCATCGAAGACGACGACGTGCTCACGCCCGGCGCCGCCGTGGTGCGCACCGTCTACGACCCCACGGCCGGCACCGGCGGCATGTTCTCCATCGCCGGCGAATACCTGCTGGAGCACAACCCGCAGGCGCGCCTGACGATGTACGGCCAGGAGCTCAACGACGAGTCCTACGCCATCTGCAAGGCCGACATGCTGATCAAGGGCCAGCCGGTGGAAAACATCGTGGCCGGCAACACGCTCAGCGAAGACGGCCACGCGGGCCGCAGGTTCGACTACATGCTCTCCAACCCGCCCTTCGGCGTGGAGTGGAAGAAGGTCGAAAAGGCGGTGCGCGCGGAGCACGACAGCAAGGGCTTCGACGGCCGCTTCGGCCCCGGCCTGCCGCGCGTGAGCGTTGGATCCATGCTGTTCCTCATGCACCTGCTGGCCAAGATGGCGCCCGTGGTCGATGGGCAAGGCGGCAGCCGCTTCGGCATCGTGCTCAACGGCTCGCCGCTGTTCACCGGCGGCGCCGGCAGCGGCGAGAGCGAGATCCGCCGCTACGTGCTGGAGAACGACCTGGTGGAGGCCATCATCGGCCTGCCCACCGACATGTTCTACAACACCGGCATCGCCACCTATGTCTGGGTGCTGTCCAACAAGAAGAAGGCCGACCGCAAGGGCCAGGTGCAGCTCATCGACGCCTGCGGCTTCTGGCAGAAGATGCGCAAGAGCCTGGGGAGCAAGCGGCGTGAGATGAACGAGGCCCACATCGCCACCGTCACGCGGCTGTTCGGCGACTTCACCGAGGCGGAACTCGTCACGGTCTTCGATGCCGCTGGCCAGGCGCTGGGCGCGGCGCAGCTCGTCACGAACACCGACAACCCGCCCACTGTGCCCGAGGGCGGGCGGCTCAAGCGCGTGCCCATTTCGCGCATCTTCCGCAACGAGGACTTCGGCTACACGACCATCACGGTTGAGCGGCCTTTGAAGGATGCAGCCGGCCAGCCGGTGCTGGGGCTCAAGGGCAAGCAGAAGGGCAAGCCGCAGCCCGATAGCGCGCTGCGCGACACCGAGAACGTGCCGCTGGGCGAGGACATCGGTGCGTACTTCGCGCGCGAGGTGCTGCCGCATGCAAGCGATGCCTGGATCGACGAGGACAAGAGCAAGGTCGGGTATGAGATTCCGTTCAACCGGCACTTCTATGTGTTCGAGGCGCCGCGCAGTCTGCAGGCGATCGACGAGGAGCTGAAGACGGTGACGGCCAGCATCATGAGGATGCTGGGGGAGTTGGCGGAATGACGTTGCCGAGGTATCCGGAGTACAGGGGCAGCGGCGTTCCGTGGCTTGGAGACACTCCCGTGCATTGGCCTGTCCTTCCTTTGAAGGCGATTGCGTCCGGTCAGGTCGATGGCTTCATTGATGGCGACTGGATCGAGAGCCGCCATCTAGCTGGGACCGGCATTCGGTACATCACCACAGGCAACGTCGGCCCCGGCTTCTATAAGGAGCAAGGCTCTGGCTACATCTCCGAAAAGACATTCATCGAACTGCGGTGCAAGGTCGTCGAGCCGGGTGATGTTCTGATCTCTCGACTTAACGCGCCGATCGGGCGGGCGTGCTTGGCGCCAGACCTTGGTACTCGAGTTGTGACATCAGTCGATAACGTGATAGTTCGGCCTCGGCCTCAGTTCGATAGACGATTCATTGTGTTTCGGCTGACATCGCCCGACTATTTGCATGAGGCCGGCACCATTGCGAGCGGCGCAACGATGCAGCGCATCAGCAGAAGCGAACTAGGCAACATGCGGGTTGCCTTTCCCCCGTTCGACGAGCAGGTGGCTGTTGCCACCTTCCTCGACCGCGAAATCGCCAAGATCGACGCGCTGATCGCCGAGCAGGAAAAGATCATCGCCCTGCTCGCCGAAAAGCGCCAAGCCACCATCTCCCACGCCGTCACCCGCGGCCTCGATCCCGATGCGCCGATGAAGGATTCCGGCGTGGCGTGGTTGGGGGAGGTGCCGGCGCATTGGGATGTAGCAAGGCTCAAACGGCTCGTTCTGAGCATTGAGCAGGGTTGGAGCCCGCAATGCGAGAACTTTCCCGCCGAGGATCCGGAAGAGTGGGGCGTTCTCAAGGTGGGATGTGTCAACGGCGGAGTGTTCGACGCGAAGGAAAACAAGAAGCTTCCACCCGAACTCGCGGCGAGGCCTGAGTACGCATTGAAAGCGGGGGACCTACTCATTTCCCGGGCCAACACGAAGGAGCTGGTTGGAAGTGCTGCCGTTGTGCCATCCAACTTCGACCGTCTTTTGCTTTGCGACAAGCTCTACCGTCTTCGGCTTGCACGAGACGAATGCTTGCCGGACTATGCCGCTGCCGTCATTGGCACGCGCGAGGCGCGGTCGCAAATTGAACTCGCCGCAACGGGCGCCAGCAGTTCAATGCTGAATATCGGCCAGAGCGTCGTGCTCGACTTGCCGTTGCCAATGCCCACCCTGGATGAGCAGCGTGCAATCATTGATTTTCTTCGGTCCGAGACCGACAGACTCGCTGCGTTGTCTGGTGGCGCCCAGCATGGCGTGGCGCTCCTCAAGGAACGCCGCTCTGCCCTCATCGCCGCCGCTGTCACCGGCCAGATAGACGTGCGCGAGGCAATGCAATGAGTTCCGACTGGAGTGCCAGTGCAGCGGTCGTCGGCTTCATTGCAAACCTGATGCCCCTCTTCACCCACGAGCATCACCAGGGTGTGTACAGCGCTCGCTCCTTGCTAGATGGCACTCTGGTGCTCCCATTGCCGGACGGAAAGTGGTCCGACGAAGATGCCATGGTACGCATCCATTGGCAGGGCGATGCCAGCCGAATCAGCACCGTGCATGGAGACCTCTTTGCGACACCCATCGTCGAACGCTATGTTCGCCTGCATGCAGTAGGCGCCTCGGAAGAGGCCATTGCCGCCGAGCTGTGGTTCATGGCAAACCACTTCACCCACAAGACGGGCTGCACGCTCTATCTGCCTAACCATCAGGAGCCTCCGCATCCTGCGGTCCGCATCGGCCGAAAGGCGATGGAGATCGGGCAAGGCATCCTCGTCAACCTGTTGTCCCCCAAACTCTGATTGCCATGAGCGACATCCAGCTGTTCCGCCTGTCCGCAGGCCGAGCCTCCGAGCTGCCCGCGTCCTCCGCCGCACTGGAGCGCCAGCTCCAGGCGCTGATCGAGGCGCAGATGGAAACCTTCCTGGGTGTGCGCTTCCTCGCCACCGAGTACACCACCGGCAAGACGCACCGCGGCCGTATCGACTCGCTAGGGCTGGACGAGAACGCCTGCCCGGTGATCGTCGAATACAAGCGCCACAGCAACGAGAACGTGATCAACCAGGGCCTGTTCTACCTGGACTGGCTGTTGGACCACAAGGCAGAGTTCCGCTGGCTGGTGATGGACAAGCTGGGCCGCGAGGTGGCCGACAGCGTGGAATGGGCCGGCACGCGGCTGCTGTGCATCGCGGCGGACTTCACGCGCTACGACCAGCATGCGGTGCAGCAGATTCCGCGCAATATCGAGCTGATCCGCTACAAGCAGTTCGGCGACGACCTGCTGCTGCTGGAGCTGGTCAACACGCAGAGCGTGCCGGAAGGTGGCGGCCGCGACGAAGCGGATACCCGGGCCGCGCCATTATCCGAAGCGGTGCAAGCAGGCCGTGCGCCGG
The DNA here is from genome assembly GCF_001422405.1 of Pseudorhodoferax sp. Leaf267. Classification (GTDB taxonomy): domain Bacteria; phylum Pseudomonadota; class Gammaproteobacteria; order Burkholderiales; family Burkholderiaceae_C; genus Pseudorhodoferax. The sequence goes on along the minus strand of NZ_LMMV01000004.1, from coordinate 1,015 downwards.
CAGGCAAGGACAGGAGCATGCTGGACCAATTGGAGAGCGCGCCCGAGAGCATTCGCCAGCTGTACGCCGACCTGCGCTCCTTCGTGTTCGCGCTGGGCGACGACGTCAATGACAAGCAGCTCAAGCTCTACACGGCCTTTCGCAAGCTCAAGAACTTCACCACGGTGGTGGTGCAGAACAACCGCCTGCTGGTCTACCTGAAGTTGGACCCGGATTCGGTGGCGCTGGAAGAAGGCTTCAGCCGCGACGTGCGCGCCAGCGGCCATTGGGGCACGGGCGACGTGGAACTGTCGCTGCGGACCCCCGCCGACCTGGAGCGGGCCAGTCCATTGATCGAGCGGGCCTAGCAGGAGGGTTGAACCGCTCGGACGGCTGCCTGCGCGGACCCGTGCCAAAGGCCACCTGTCGCCTGTTTGGCAACGATCGTCGCCCATTGAGCAACAGCTCGGTGGTGCTGGGCGGGCGCGACAAGGGCGCTACCTTGCCAAACCTCGCGCGCTCGGCCATATTCGCAATTCGCGAATGGCGAATGCTCCCCTCCGATGGACCTCAAACCCCAAGACCTGCTGGTGCTGCTGAAGGTGGCGGCGCATCCGCCGCAGCGCTGGACCTATGCCGCGCTGGGCGAGGCGCTGTCCATGAGCGCGTCCGAGGCCCATGCGAGCGTGAAGCGTGCCGTGGCCTCGGGCCTGGCCGTGTCGCCCGAACGCGGCGAGTGGTCGCCGGTGCGCCCCAGCCTGCTGGAATTCATGCTGCATGGCGTGCGCTACGTCTGGCCTGCCACCGCCGGGCCGGCCAAGCGGGGCGTGCCGACGTCGTTCGGTGCCGAGCCGCTGGCCGGCAGGGTGACGGCCGCCGCTGGTGAAGCGCCGGTATGGGCGCACCCCGCCGGCAGCGCCAAGGGGCCCACGCTTTCCCCGCTGTACCGCACCGCGCCGCAGGCGGCATTGGCCGACCCGGCGCTGCACCGCCTGCTGGCGCTGCTCGATGCGTTGCGCACCGGGCGCGCGCGCGA
>NZ_LMMV01000003.1 GCF_001422405.1 Pseudorhodoferax sp. Leaf267 | reverse complement strand
CCCGAACTGGGCGCCACCGTCATCAAGGAGCTGCTCTCGCGCAGCAAGCTCAGCGCCGAGCAGATCAACGAAGTGATCCTGGGCCAGGTGCTGACCGCCGGCTCGGGCCAGAACCCGGCGCGCCAGAGCGTCATCAAGAGCGGCCTGGCCCATGGCACGCCGGGCCTCACCATCAACGCCGTGTGCGGCTCCGGCCTCAAGGCCGTGATGCTGGCGGCCCAGGCCGTGGCGTATGGCGACAGCGAGATCGTCATYGCCGGTGGGCAAGAGAACATGAGTGCCGCGCCCCACGTGCTGCTGGGCTCGCGCGACGGCCAGCGCATGGGCGACTGGAAGATGACCGACTCCATGATCACCGACGGCCTGTGGGACGTGTACAACCAGTACCACATGGGCATCACCGCCGAGAACGTGGCCAAGAAGTACAACATCGGCCGCGAGGCGCAGGACGCYTTYGCSCTGGCCAGCCAGCAAAAGGCCGCTGCCGCACAAGAGGCCGGCAARTTCAAGGACGAGATCGTCCCYGTCACCATCCCGCAGAAGAAGGGCGACCCCGTCGTCTTCGCCAGCGACGAGTTCATCAACAAGAAGACCACCGCCGAAGCCCTGGCCGGCCTGCGCCCCGCGTTCGACAAGAGCGGTGGCGTGACGGCGGGCAACGCCTCGGGCCTGAACGACGGCGCCGCCGGTGTCGTGGTGATGACCGCCAAGAAGGCCGCCGCGCTGGGCCTGACCCCGCTGGGCCGCATCGCCAGCTTCGCCACCGTGGGCCTGGACCCGGCCATCATGGGCATGGGCCCGGCCCCCGCTTCGCGCAAGGCGCTGGAGCGCGCCGGCTGGAAGGCCGCCGACCTGGACCTGCTGGAAATCAACGAAGCCTTCGCGGCACAAGCCTGCGCGGTGAACAACGAGATGGGCTGGGACACCAGCAAGATCAACGTGAACGGTGGCGCGATCGCCATCGGCCACCCGATCGGCGCGTCCGGCTGCCGTATCCTGGTCACGCTGCTGCACGAGATGGCACGGCGCGANATCAACGTGAACGGTGGCGCGATCGCCATCGGCCACCCGATCGGCGCGTCCGGCTGCCGTATCCTGGTCACGCTGCTGCACGAGATGGCACGGCGCGAYGCCAAGAAGGGCATCGCGTCCCTGTGCATCGGCGGCGGCATGGGTGTGGCCCTCACGATCGAGCGCGCGTAATTTTTTCAACAGAAGGAGAGACAGACATGAGCGACAAGAACAAAGTGGTGCTGGTCACCGGCGGCATGGGCGGCCTGGGCGAGACCATCTCGACCAAGATGGTGGACGCGGGCTACAAGGTGGCCGTGACCTATTCGCCGGGCAACAAGACGCACGCCGAGTGGGTGGACCAGATGGCCTCGCGCGGCTACAAGATCACGGCCGTGGCCTGCGACGTGGCGGACTACGACTCCTGCGTCAAGGCCGTGGCCGATGTGACGGCCGCGCTGGGCAACATCGACGTGCTGGTCAACAACGCCGGCATCACGCGCGACATGACCTTCAAGAAGATGGACACGGTGAACTGGAACGCCGTGATGCGCACCAACCTGGACAGCCTGTTCAACATGAGCAAGCAGGTCGCCGATGGCATGGTCGAGCGCGGCTGGGGTCGCATCATCAACGTCTCGTCGGTCAACGGCTCCAAGGGCGCGTTCGGCCAGACCAACTACTCGGCCGCCAAGGCCGGCGTGCACGGCTTCACCAAGGCACTGGCACTCGAAGTGGCGAAGAAGGGCGTGACGGTCAACACCATCTCGCCGGGCTACATCGGCACCAAGATGGTCACGGCCATCCCGAAGGAAGTGCTGGACAGCAAGATCCTGCCGCACATCCCGGTGGGCCGCCTGGGCAAGCCGGAAGAAGTGGCCGGTCTGATCATCTACCTGGCTTCGGAAGAAGCCGCCTTCGTGACGGGCGCCAACATCGCCATCAACGGCGGCCAACACATGCAGTAAGAGGTCCACCCCGTCTGGGCGGCTCACTTGGTCGTGCCGCCCCATCCCCCTCGAGGGGCGCCGCCACGGCCTGGCAGAGCCAGGGCCAAAGCGTCCGCTGGCATGGCCTGTTCCGCGCCCCTTGATTCGGTGCTTGCAACTCTCTGCTGGATTTGCTGCCACGCGCAGCGCAAAGGACTGACATGGCTTTCAAACACGGCATCGACCAGGCCGCCCTGGTCAACCAATTCACCGAAGCCTCGGCCAAGCAGGGCGAGGTGGTGCGTAAGGCGGTGCACGACGCCACGCTCAAGGCACTGCAAAGCCGCGAACTCACGCTGGCCAACATCCGGCAGGTGCTGGGCACGGTGACCAAGGCGGCCTCGGCCGGCGCGGCCGGCAGCTCGCTGCCGGCGCCCGACGTGGAGGCCCTGCTGGGCAAGGCCTTCGCGGGCATGGACAGCGCGCTGGAACAGGCCGTCAAGGCCAGCCAGCGCGCGTTGCAGCAGATGGTGGACCAGGGCGCCAGCCTGCGCGAGACCCAGCTCAAGAAGGCGCTGGCCGACATCGAGAAGATGGAGGACGCGCTGTTCGCCAGCGTGCGCAAGGCGGCCGCCGGCGCGGGCACGCCCGAGCTGCCCGAGGGGCCGTGGTCGGGCGTGCTCAAGACGCTGCAGGCCCAGCACAGCGGCACCGGTGCGCGCGCCACGGCCGCCGTCGAGCAGCTCATGGCCGACACGCAGAAGGGCCTGCGCGATGGCCGCGCCCTGGGCCTGCGCGCCTCGCAGGCCATGCTGGACAGCTACGCCACGCTGGTGAGCGGCGTGCTGATCGGCATGTCGGATGCGTTGCAGCAGAGCCCGGCGCCGGCACCGGCACCGGCACCGGCGCCCGCGCCTGCCAAGCGCCAGGCCAAGCGCTGAAAGGGCTGCCGGCCCCTTGCCGCCGCGCAGGGGGCCGGCGCGCCTGTGCGATGAGCCACGCATGACCCCGGGGCCACCCACTTTCTCCAGACGCTGGCGCGGCCTGCCGCGCTGGTGCGGCGCTTTGGTCCTGGTGGCCCTGGCCGCGTTCGCCGGCCACGAAGCGACCGTGCACTCGGCGCTGGCCCGCCTGCGCGAGGCGGCCGACCACCGGCTCGACATGCTGGCCAGTGCACTGGATTCCGAGCTGACGCGCTTCGAGCATCTGCCCGCGCTGCTGGAGATGACGCCGCTGGTGCCGGCCCTGCTCGGCGCGCCGGGCGACGCCCGCCTGCGCGCCGCCTTGAACCGCTACCTGGGCGGCGTGAACGCCACGGCGGGCGCCGAGATGCTGTATGTGCTGGACAGTGCCGGCGTCTCCATTGCGGCCTCGGATTCTGACAAACCGGGCACCACCGTGGGCCAGGACCTGTCGTTCCGCCCCTACGTGGCCGACGCGCTCCAGCAGGGCCGTGGCCGCTTCTACGGCATGGGCATCACGAGCGGCCGGCCGGGCTACTACGTGTCGTATGCCCTGCGCGACGACCTGCCGGCGCGCGGCGTGGTCGCCGTCAAGGTCAACCTGGCCGATGCCGAGCGCAGCTGGCGCAGCCTGCCCGGCGACGTGCTGCTGGTCGACGAGCGCGGCGTGGTGATCCTGTCCACGCGCGACGAGTTGCGCTTTCGGCCCGTGCAGGCGCTGGACGGCCTGCAGCTGGCCGACGTGCTGCGCACCCGCCCCTACGGCGATGCGCAGCTGCAGCCCCTGCCCTGGACGCTGAAGGACACGCTGGACCGCGACACGGCGCTGGTCACGCTCGACGGGCGCGACCAGCTGGCATCGTCACGCCGGCTGCGCAGCGCGCCGTGGCAACTCACGACGCTGGACGACATGGCGCCCGTGCACCTGTCGGCGCGCAATGCCGCCGTGACCGCCGCGCTGGCCATGTCGGTGCTGCTGCTGGTGGCCGTGACGCTGTGGCAACGCCGCCGCGCCGTGCGCCACAAGCTCGCCAACCAGGCCGCGCTGCAGGCCGCGCACGACACACTGGAATCCACCGTCGTGGCGCGCACCGCGCAGCTGCGCGCGGCGCAGCACGAGCTCGTGCACGCCGGCAAGATGGCCGCGCTGGGGCAGATGTCGGCCGGCCTGGTGCACGAGCTGAACCAGCCGCTGACCGCGCTGCGCACGCTGACCGAGAGCGCCGCCCTGCTGCTGGACCAGGACCGCAAGAAGGACGTGCAGGCCAACCTGCAGCGCATCACGCGCATGGTGGACCGGCTGGCGCGGCTGACCACGCGGCTCAAGACCTTCGCGCACAAGGCCGAGGCACCCGGCGCGCCCGTGCCGCTGGCGCACTGCCTGGCCGACGCCCAGGCCAGCGTGGCCGAGGCGGCCCGGCTGGCGCAGGTCCGCATCGTGCTCGACCTGCAGCCGCCCGAGTTGCAGGTGCTGGCCGACGAGGCCGCGCTGAGCAGCGTGCTGGTGAACCTGATGCGCAATGCCATCGAGGCCATGCAGGCCACGCCCGAGCGCACGCTGCGCATCGGCGCGCGGCTGCGCGGCTCGCGCGCGCTGATCGAGGTGCGCGACACCGGCCACGGCATCGCCGCGGACATCCTGCCGCGGCTGTTCGAGCCCTTCGTGACCAGCAAGCCAGCCGGCGCCGGCCTGGGCCTAGGCCTGGTCATCTCGGCGCAGCTGCTGCGCGCGATGGATGGCACGTTGACCGCGCGCAACGAGGTGGGCGGCGGCGCCTGCTTCCTGATCGACCTGAAGGCCGTCCCATGAGGCCACCCCTTCTGCCCGGCGCGCAGCGCCCGGCGTACCGGACCACGAAAGAACCAGCTGCATGAACACCATGACCCCGATCCAGGTCCTGCTCGTCGAAGACGACGAGGACGTGCGCCAGAGCACGGCCCAGGCGCTGCAACTGGCCGGCTTCGACGTCGAGAGTTTCGCCAGCGTGGAGGCCACGCGTGCGCGCATCCAGCGCGGCGCGCCCGTGGTCGTCGTCTGCGACGTGAAGCTGCCCGGCGCCAGCGGCACCGACTGGCTGCCGCAGATCCGCGCCGTCGATGCCGAGCTGCCCGTGATCCTGGTGACCGGCCACGGGCACATCGCCATGGCCGTGCAGGCCATGCGCGAGGGCGCGTACGACTTCATCGAAAAGCCCTTCACCCGCGAACGGCTGGCGGCCATCGTGCGCCACGCGGTGGAGCGCCGGCAGCTCGCCCTGCAGGTGCGCGAGCTGCGCGACGCGCTGGAGGACTGGCACGGCATCCAAGCGCTGCTGATCGGCCGCTCCGCCGAGATGCAGCAGGTGCGGCGCACCGTGATGTCGCTGGCCGACACCTCGGCCGACGTGCTGATCTACGGCGAGACCGGCACCGGCAAGGAACTCGTGGCGCGCTGTCTGCACGAGCACAGCGAGCGCCGGCGCAAGAACTTCGTGCCCATCAACTGCGGCGGCCTGCCCGAGACCCTGGCCGAGAGCGAGCTGTTCGGCCACGAGGCCGGCGCCTTCACGAGCGCGAACCGGCTGCGCGTGGGCAAGTTCGAGCATGCCGACGGCGGCACGCTGTTCCTGGACGAGATCGAGAGCATGCCCATGGGCGTGCAGATCAAGCTGCTGCGCGCGCTGCAGGAGCGCTGCATCGAGCGCATCGGCTCGAACCGGGCGATCCCGGTGGACTGCCGCATCGTGGCCGCCAGCAAGGGCGACCTGAAGGAACTCAGTGACCAGCACAAGTTCCGCGCCGACCTGTACTACCGCATCGGCGTGGCCTTCATCGAGCTGCCGCCACTGCGCGAGCGGCGCGAGGACATCCCGCTGCTGTTCGAACACTTCACGCTGCTGGCCGCCAGCCGCTACGCACGCGCCGCGCCCACCCTGAGCAGCGCGCAGATCGCCGACCTGATGGGCTACGACTGGCCCGGCAACGTGCGCGAGCTGCGCAACGTGGCCGACCGCTTCGTGCTGGGCCTGCCCGGCGAGCGCCTGACCCGCCTGCGCGGCGCCGACGCCGGCCCGGCCCTGCCGCGCGGCCTGCCGCAGCAGGTGGAATCCTTCGAGCGCGCGGTCGTCGTCGAGATGCTGCGGCGCCACCAGGGCGACCAGTCGGCCACCGCGCAGGCGCTGGCCATCCCGCGCCAGACGCTGCACGACAAGCTGCGCAAGATGGGGATCGCGGCGGATGAGTTCAGGTGAGGGAGATCACTCGGGCCAGGACAGCGCCGCCACCATGCCGCCGCTGATGGCCTGGCTGCGGATCTTGCGCGCGGCCTCGGGCGCCGCGGCGTGCAGCTTGCGGTACCAGGCCGAGGCCTCACCCGGGTTTTGCTCGACGAGGTAGCTCAGCGTCATGAGCGCCAGCACCGGCGGCGCGGCCGGTTGGCGCGACATGAAGACCTGGGCATGCTCACGCGCATGCGCCGACATGCCGGCCTGCAGGTAGCTCTGCGCCAGGTACAAGCGCGCGTCCAGCGCTTCGGGCACCAGGCCCACGCCCTTGACAAGTGCTTCGATCGCGCGGCCCAAGTTCCTGGCGCGCATCTGCGCGTGGCCCAGGTTGATCCAGCCATTGGGCAGTGCGGGGTCCAGCCGCACGGCGGTCTCCAGCGCCGCTACGGCCTCGGGCAGGCGCCCGAGCTGCATCAGGGCATAGCCTTTGGAACTCCAGGCCACCGACTCGGAGGGGTTGTCGGCCAGCGCGCGCTCGATGTAGACCAGCGCACCCGCCATGTCGTTCTGCGCGCCCAGCGCGCGGCCCATGACGAGGTTCAGCCGGCGGGTCACGGGCGGTGCGCCTTCGGCCTCGCGCAGCCGTGCCAGCGCACCGGGCACGTCCCCGGTAAACACCAGGCTCTCGGCCCAGAGCACGAGGTCGTCGGACTGCAAGGGGCCCAATTCCGAAAGCCGCGCGTAGGCCGCGATGGCCTCCTTGAACTGGCGCGCGTCGAATGACAGGCGGGCCAGCAGGCGCTGGGCCGCGGGCTCCGCCGGCCGCAGGCGCAACGCGGCCTGTGCATCGGCCAGCGCCCGCTCGGGTTGCTGCAATACACGGAAGGCTTCGCCGCGGTTGGCCAGCACGGCGGGGTCGTCCGGTTCCACGGCCAGCGCCCGCGTGAAGGCCTGCTCGGCATCGGCCCAGCGCTGGGTGGCCGACAGCACCGCACCCAGTCCGTTCCACAACGACGCATGGCGGCCATCGAGCGCCAGCCCCTTGCGGAAGGCCTCTTCGGCCTGGGCATGGCGTTGCTTGCGCAACTCGATCCACCCCAGCTGTAGCAGGGCGTCGGTCTGGCGCGCGGTGGCCCTGGCCTGGCCGTCGGCGGACTGGTCGGCCGGCGCCGCACCGCCAAGGCGCACGGCCGTGGCGAAGGCGCGCCGCGCCGCGTCGGCCTGGCCCAGGCGGTCTTCCTGCCGGCCCAGCTCGGTCCACAGGCGCGGGCTGAAAGGCCTCTTGCGCAAGGCCAGCCGCAACTCGTCGCGCGCCGCCTCGGCCTGGCCCGTCTGCTGCAGCGCGAAGGAGCGCACGATGTGCACGTCGGCGTTGGCCGGCTCGCGCCGTGCCGCCTGCTGCAGGGCCTGCTCGCCCTCGCTGGCCCGGCCCGCGCCGATCAGTGCGCGGGCGAGTTCCACCCAGGCGCTGGCCAGGTCGCCATCCTGCGCCAGCGCGCCTCGGGCATGCACCTCGGCCTCGGCATGGCGGCCCCTGTGGTTGGCCACGCGGGCCAGGTAGACCACGGCCGCAGTCGACGCGGGCTGGGCCCCGGCCCAGGCCAGCGCATGGCGCTGCAGGCCGTCCCAGTCGTTGCGGTCGAACCGTTCGAGCGCCACGGCGGCCCAGCGCTGCTCGGCCGGCGGCGCGGGCTCGGCCGGGGGCCGCGGCGCGCCCTGCGCCAGCAAGGCGGCCACGGCCTCGGCCGGCAGCACGAGGTTCAGGTTCTGCCCGGTGCCCAGGATGGCGGTGGTCAGCCCCAGCAGTCGCGCCTGGCGGTCGAACAGACCGCCGCCGCTGGAGCCGGGCGACACCGGCGCCGTGGCGGCCAGGCGGCCGTGCGGCGTGCCGGCCTGCACGCTGGACAGCAGGCCGCTGCTGACCGCCAGGCCGAAGCCGAGCGGGTTGCCCACCGCGTACACCGGCTCGCCGATCGCCAGGTCGCGGCTCGGCCGCAAGGCCACGGGCGGTGCCGCGAGGCCGGGCGCCTCCAGCAGGCACAGGTCCATGCCGGGGAGCTGGCGCGTCCACTGCGCCGCCTGCGCGCCACTGGCCGCGGCCAGCCGCAGCGTTACGGCGCTGCGCACCACGTGGCAGTTGGTTGCCACCAAGCCGGGGCCGACGACCACGCCGCTGCCCTGCCCGTCGGGCTGGCCGGCGGCGTCGAGCGCATGCACCGTGACCACCGAGGCACTCGCGCGTGCGAACACCTGCTGCGCATCGCGCGCCGAACCAGCGTCGTCCTTGGCCTGCGCGAAGGGCAGCGCCAGCAGCAGCGCGCAGCCCAGCATGTGTGCTGTGTAAGGGCGCCGCATCACCGGGCCTCCTCGTAGGGCAGCACCAGGCTGCGGTAGACCAGGTCGGCACGGCCCGGGTCGAGCTCGCGCAGGCGGCGCACGGTCTGCGCGGCCTGCTGGTGCTGCCCCAGGTTCTGCTGCACGAGCACCAACGTGCTCCACAGCGTGGCATCGCGCGCGTCCAGCTGCAGCGCGCGCTCGATGGCCGGCAGGGCTTCGGCATGGCGGTCGAGCCAGACCAGCACGCGGCCCTGCAGCGCCCAGTGCGCCGCGGTGTCGGGCTGCTCGGCTACCAACCGCTCCGCGACGGCCAGCGCCTCCCCGGCACGGCCGGCCATGCGCAATGCATCGCCCAGCAGCAGGCGCCAGTACGCGGTGTCGGGGTCGCGCTGCACGGCATCGTGCAGCGCGGCGATGGCCTCGGGGTGGCGCTCCAGCGCCGCCAGGGCCAGGCCCAGGTCGGCATGCACCCAGGCGCTGCCTTGCGCGTCGCGCGCCAGGCTGGTGCGCAGCGCCTGCACCGCGGCGTCGGGCCGCCCCGTGCGCGACGCGAGCAGGCCGCGCAGGTCCAGGCCTGGGCACTGTCGGCGTGAGTCGGCGGCAGTTGCTGCAGCTCGGCGTGCGCGCGCGCGAAGTCCTGGGCCTGCACGAGCGCGCCGACCAGTTGCTGGCGCGGCCAGGCTTCGTCTGGGTACAGCCCCGACAGGCGGGCGAAGATGGCCGCGGCCGTGCCGGGGTCCTGGCGCGACTGCGCCAGCGATGCGAGGCCGCGGTAGGCGCCGACCAGCCACGGGTCGAGCGCCAGCGCGCGGCGGTAGGACGACTCGGCCGCCTCCCCGTCGCCGCCCGCGTGCAGCGCGCGCGCCAGCAGCCAGTGGGCACGCGCTTCGCCGCCATGCTCGGCCACGAGCTGGCGCGCCAGCGTCGTCGCCTCGGCCAGCTGGCCATGCTGCAGGCCGGCCTGGGCCAGATCCAGGCCGGCCTGCACCTCCTGCGGGCGTACGCGCCGCAGCGCGCGCCAGGCCTTCAGCTCGTCCTCGGGCAGTTGCCGTGCACGCGCGGCCTCGGCCGCGAAGCGCAATGCGTCGGGCTGGTCAGGCTGCGCCGCCAGCCATTGCGCCGCATGCGCGGCCAGGGCCGGCCACTGTGCCTGGCGCCCCAGCGCATGGCCGGCATCCAGCCGCGCCAGTTGCGCGGCGGCGGCCGCCGCGCGTGGCGCCATCTCGGCCAGCCAGGCGACGGGGGCGCCGAAGTTGACGTTCTGCCCGTCGCGCCGCCGGTAGTCGAGCAGGGCGAGCAGCCGCCCGTCCGCGTCCAGCAGCGCACCGCCCTCCGAGCCGGGCGAGACGGCGCGGTGAACTGGATCAACGCACCGGCCGCGTCCTGCCGCACCCCGGCCACCACGCCCTCGGAAATGCCCACGCCCAGACCCAGGGCGTTGGAGACGGCGAACACCCGCTGCCCGGCTTGCGGCAATGCGGCCTGTAGCGTGGCGGCCTGCCCCAGTACCTGCTGCGCCTGCAACTCGCACAAGTTGCGCTCGCGGTCGCGGGCGCCCAGCAGCGCCGTGCTCTGCGCGTCGCCCACGCGCAGGCGCAGCGTCATCGACGCCTCGATGTCGTCGCACACAGTGACGAACCGCCCTGGGGCCACCTGCGTGGCACTGCGCTCGGTGATGCGCTCCCCGCCCGCGTCGAAGATGCCCAGCGCAGCGACCGATGTCGCGGTGCTGGCATGGATATCCCGGGGGGACAGTGCGGCGGAGGAACAGGCAATGCCCAGCAGGGCAAGGCCGATGATGGCGCGACATTTCTGGCGCTGTACTCGATTTCGCATGCAGGTATGCTAGCCCGCCGCGCTGCGTTCGATGTCGTGCCTCGCCTTCGACGTTACGGAAACCTGGCGCACTTCAACTCGTCAATCAACGAACGACTTCAACTACAAGTGTTTGGCATCGCCCGTCCAGCAGGCTTGCCTGTTTTGAACATCAGATCCGCCTGTCGAAGAACACTGCATGACCATCATGCACACCCGCCTGGCTACCGCGGCCGACCTCGATACCGTCGCCGCCCTGTTCGATGCCTACCGGCAGTTCTATGCGCAGCCCGCTGACCTGGGCCTCGCCACCCGCTTCATGCGGAAACGCATCGAGAACAACGAATCGGTGGTCTTGCTGGCGTTTGACGATGCCCGGCATGCCATCGGCTTCTGCCAGCTATATCCCAGCTTCTGTTCCATCGAGGCCAAGCCGATCTACACGCTGTACGACCTGTTCGTTGCCCCTGCGGCGAGGCGCTCGGGCGCCGGGAGGCAGTTGCTCCAGGCGGCGCAATCGCTTGCAGCCAGCCGCGGCAAGGCACGGCTGGACCTGACAACCGCGAAGACCAACAAGCCCGCGCAAGCCGCATATGCGTCGCTCGGCTGGGTGCGGGACGAAGTGTTCTTCGCTTACAGCAAATCGATCCCGGCCTGAAAAACCCCTGGTTCTCCGGCAGCCGGCCCCGGCCCTGCCCCGCCAGGGCTATGCTCCAGGCCATGCCATCCGCAGCGACATCGCCGGCCTTGTCCATCACGCACGTGCGCGCCCGCCGATGGGCCTTCTGCGCGGCACTGCTCGCCGCAACGGCCCTGGCGCCGCAGGCCGAAGCCTCCCAATCCCTGCGCTGCGACGGCGCGCTGGTGACGCGCGGCGAATCGCCGGTCACGCTGCTGCGCAAGTGCGGCGAGCCGGTGTACCGCCAGGCCGTCTGCGTGCCGATGCTGCAGCTGGGCTGGATCGTCACCCCGTTCCGACTGGACGGCCCCGGCGCCGTGCTGGCCGCGCAGTGCGTGCCGATGGAGGAATGGACCTACGACCGCGGGCCGGGCATGTTCCTGGGCATCGTGCGCATCTACAACGGCTCGGTCGAATCCGTGCGCGACGGTGACCGCCAGAGATAAAGCCATGACACCCCACTTCCAGCCCGTCGCGCTGCACCACGCCAGCCGCCTCATCAACCATGGCCCCACGGTGCTGGTGACCAGCGCGCACGGCGCGGCGCGCAACATCATGGCGGCGGCCTGGTCCATGCCCGTGGAGTTCACGCCGCCGCGCATCGCGGTGGTGATCGACAAGCAGACGTGGACGCGCGAGCTGGTCATGGCCAGCGGCGCGTTCGGCCTGTGCGTGCCGGGCGCCGCACTGACCGACCTGACCTATGCCGTAGGCAGTGCCAGCGGCAGGGCCGGCGACAAGTTCGCGCAGCACGGGCTCACGCCCACGCGCGGCCCGGTGCTGGGCGTGCCGCTGCTCGAGGACGGCTGCGCGGCCTGGCTGGAATGCCGGCTCATCCCCGAGCCGCACACGGAACGGGCCTACGACACCTGCTTCGCCGAAGTCGTGGCGGCCGCCGCCGACGCGCGCATCTTCGCGGACGGGCACTGGTCGTTCCGCGAGGACAACGCCGCGCTGCAGACCATCCACCACCTGGGCGCGGGCAACTTCGTGCGGGCCGGCGGCATGTGGCGCGCGCAGCCGCCCACGGCGTGAGCCCATGCAGCCCGAGGACCTGCTCAAGCTCGCCACGCTGGCCATGCCCTTCGGCAAGCACAAGGGCACGCTGATCGCCGATCTGCCCGGCAATTACCTGGCCTGGTTTGCGCGCGAGGGCTTCCCCAAGGGCGAGATCGGCCGGCTGCTGGCGCTGATGCTGGAGATCGACCACAACGGCATGCGCCATCTGCTGCAGCCACTCAAGCCACGCTGACGCTTTGGCGCGGCCACTCCGACGCCCGGCTGCGGCCCCGGCCTACATCTGGGAACATGGCGTAACAACCCCCGACCGGGCGGCTTGCTACGATCGCACGACGGTCGACTTGTGTACCGGTGCACGGTCCACGGCGCCCCGCTGGCAACGCACCCAACCACGACGAGACACCATGCCTACCACCACGCTCCGATCCCTGGCTCTGACCGTGCAGGAGCACCGCGCTGGCGAATACCGGTGGTCCATCCTCGAGCGCTTCGAGGACGACGAGCCCTTCGAGGTCCTGCTCGCCGCCGAGGAAAGCTGCCGCACCTATGGCGAGGCGCTGGAGAACGGCAAGAGCGTGCTCAGCGCGCTGGCCGACGGCAACATGGCGATCGGCCCGCGCGTGAACGTGGACGACATGCCGCTGTTCGTGGAGACCTCGCGGCCCGGGCTGTACGAACTTGTGGAGGACGGCGTGGAGCAGCCCACGCTGCCCCTGCGCCGGCCCCGCTGAGACTGCGGCCCGCCGCACGCGCGGTGGGAGAATCGCCGGCTTTGCGCCCGCGCCCGCCATGGATTTCCAGCCCATCCTCGACGACATCGCCGCCACGCTCGCCGCCGACCGCGGGCTGCACGGCCAGGTCGCCAGCTACATCCCCGCGCTTGCGCGCATCGACGCGCGCCACTTCGGCCTGGCGCTGACCACCACCGAAGGCCAGAGCGCCGTGGCCGGCGACGGCGCGCTGCCGTTCTCGATCCAGAGCATCTCCAAGGTGTTCACGCTCACACTGGCCATGCAGCAGCTGGGCGAGGACCTGTGGGCACGCATCGGCCGCGAGCCTTCGGGCGACCCGTTCAATTCGCTGGTGCAGCTCGAGCACGAACAAGGCAAGCCGCGCAACCCCTTCATCAATGCCGGCGCCATCGCCGTGGCCGACCGGCTGGTCAGCGTGTTCGGCCACCGCGCCAAGGCCGAGCTGCTGGCGCTGATGGGCGGCCTGGCCGGCGAGCCGATCGCGTTCGACGAGGAGGTGGCGGCCTCGGAGGCGCAGACCGGCTTTCGCAACCTGGCGCTGGCCAATTTCATGAAGAGCTTCGGCAAGCTGGACAACCCGGTCGACGCCGTGCTGGACCTGTACTTCCACCAGTGCGCGCTGCGCATGAGCTGCGTGCAGCTGGCGCGCGCGGCCAGCTACCTGTGCCGCGACGGCGCGGGCATCTGCACCGAACGCCAGACGCGGCGCATCAACGCGCTGATGCTGACCTGCGGCACCTACGACGCGGCCGGCGAGTTCGCGTTCCGCATCGGCCTGCCGTGCAAGAGCGGCGTGGGCGGCGGCATCGTGGCCGTGATGCCGGACCGGCTGACGCTGGCCGTGTGGTCGCCGGCCCTGGACGCGACCGGCAACTCGGCCCTGGGCATGCGCGCGCTGGAGCTGTTCGTGGCGCGCACCGGGCTTTCCGTCTTCTAGGAGACGGCCTCCCCGCTCAGAGCAGGCGCTGCACGCGCTGCCAGATGCGCGCGCCCTGCTCCGTCTCGGCCTTGCGGGCCTGTGCCGCCTCGGGCGTCAGCCGCGTCCAGCAGTCGCAATCGACGCGTGCCTGGCGGAACGCGGCGGTCGCGCGGCCGCTCGGGTCGTGCAGCGCCAGCAGGTTGTTGCTGTCGTAGAGCTCGCTGCGCGGGTCCAGGTTGTACGAGCCCACCAGCAGCCAGTCGTCGCCGATGGCGGCGGCCTTGGTGTGCACCGAGCCCAGCCCGGGCTGCAGCTCGTAGACCTGGATGCCGCCAGCGATCAGCGCGCCCAGCGTCTGGTAGGCAACCCGGTTCACGGGCTTGAGGTCGGTGGAGGCCAGCGAGTTGGTGCGGATGTTGACCGTGAGGCCGGCGCGCGCCGCGGCCAGCAGGCTGTCGCGCAGCGCAGCCAGCGCGGGCGTCTCGCCCGACAGGAACAGGTAGGCATTGACGATGTCGATCGTGCCCGGCGCGCCGCGCGCCGTGCGCTCGCGGATGCGCTCGACATAGGCCTGCGTGATGGCCGCGTCGCCGCCGGGCGCGCCCAGGTTGTTGACGAGGTAGCCGTCCAGGTCGGGCAGCGGCGCGCGCGCGCTGGTGAAGGCATCGGCACGCAAGGCCTCGGGTGCGCCGGCAGGGGCGGCGGGCGGCACGTCCATCACCCAGGCGTCCGGCGCGCGCACATCGGTGGCGCCGGCCCACAGCGCGTCGAAGGCGCTGCGTTGCGCGCGGCTCGGCCCGCTGGCATCGCAGGCGTGCACGTCGGTGTCCTGGAAGGCGCGGGCCCGGGCCGGCGCGTTGCGGTGGTAGGCGTCGGCCAGGTTGCGCCCACCCATGATGAAGCAGCGGCCATCGGCCAGCAGCAGCTTGTGGTGCGTCCAGTGCAGGAAGCGGTGCAGCTCGTCCACGATCAGCCGCACCGCGGGCGCCTCGCTCCAGGGGCCGGCATCGGCGGGCGCCAGCGCGTGCAGCATCTGCATGGCGCTGGCGCCCATGGCCTGCGGCGGCTGCTGCGCCAGGGCGGCCAGCGCGGCCGTGACCTGCGCGGGGAACAGCGGGCTGGGTGCCAGCGCGGCCAGCGCCAGGCGCGGGTCGGACGTGGTCAGCCCGGCCACCAGCCGCGCGCCGTCGATGCCGGCGGCCTGCAGCGCCTCGCGCAGGGCCGCGGAAGGCGCGCCACGGCGCCGCACCGTGATGCCGGGATGCGCAGCCAGGGCCTGCAGCATCGCCGTTTGCCGGTAGGTCATGAAGTAATCGACCAGCAGGCGCACGCGCAGGCCGCGCTGGCGCTGCGTGGCCGCGACCAGGTCCTGCAGCAGCACGCGCGTGCTGGCGTCGTCCTCGACGATGAAGTAGGCCAGGTCCAGGCTGCGCGTGGCGCTGGCGATCAGCGCGCGCTTGGCCTGCCAGGCCTCGTCGTTGTCGGTGAGCAGGCGGATCTGCGTGAAGCGCTCCAGCGGCGCGCCGTCCGCCTGGGCCAGCCCGCCCGCCGGCAGCGCCAGGCACAGCCAGAGCAGCGCGCGGGCCCAGGCCGTCATGCCGGCGCCCCCATGGCGAGCCCGTCCGCCGCTCCCTCGACGGCGAGCGCGCGCGGGATGTCGATCTGCACGGCCGTGCCGCCGCTGCCACTGCGGATCTGCAGCTGCAGCCCCATCTCGGCCGCGCGCCGGTGCATGCCGGGCAGGCCGCGCCCGGGCGCCACGCTGTCGGCCTGGTAGCCGCGGCCGTCGTCGCGCACGACCAGGCCGACATGGCCGGGCGGCGCGTCGCGCGCGGCCTCGATGTGGATGGCGTGCGCATGGGCATGGCGCACGGCGTTGTGGATGGCCTCCTGCACGATGCGCAGCACCTGCAGCGCCAGGGCCGGCGGCAGCACCAGCGCGTCGGGGAACGCGTCCATGCGCCAGTGCAGTGCCAGGCCGATGGCGTGCAGCCGCGGCTGCAGGCGCTGGCGCAGGTTGCCCAGCAGCGACACGAACTCGCCCGTGCCCGAGGCCGATGCGTCCACGATCAGCCGCAGCTCGTCGGCGCAGGCGCGCAGCGCATCGGCGAAGGCCGGGCCGTCGACCACGCCGCGCTCGGCCATGCGCAGCGCCGCGCCCAGCTGCAGGCCCAGGCCGTCGTGCATGTCCTGCGTGATGCGCTGGCGCTCGTCGAAGGCAGCGCGCGCGCTGGCCAGCTCGGCCTGGGCTGCCGCGCCGGCCGCGGCCACCACGCGGTCGACCAGCATCCAGGTGATCAGCAGCACCAGCGGGATGCCGACGTAGTGCGCGATGTAGCTGGCATCGAACGGCACGACGTTGGCCGTGATCAGCAGCTCGCGCACCGTGAGCGGCACGTACAGCCAGGCCACGAGCGCAGCCAGCACCGCCGGCACCGAGCGCGCGCGCAGCGCATGGCGCGTGGACACCAGCAGCAGCACCGCCGAGCCCGGCAGCCAGATCGCCAGCCAGACCGCGATGACCCAGGGCAGTGGCGCCCAGCCCTGGAACGCCGCGAAGATGCCCAGCGTGCCCAGCACGCCCATGGCCACCAGGAACTGCTCCACGCGCGGCCAGTGCAGCTGCGTGAGCCGCAGCAAGAACGGCGTGAAGCAGATGAAGAACCAGCCCTGGGCCGAATAGACCACCACGTCGTAGGCCACGACGGGCAGCGGCACGTCCTGCACGAAGTAGTTGGCGTAGCGCACGGCCCAGGCCAGCATGGCCAGGCCGAACAGGCCATAGAGCGCCTCGCGCCCCATGCGCCACCAGCAGACGATGCCGATGAAGGCCGCCACCAGCGCCACGGCGCACGACACCAGCGCGCCCTTGACGTGCAGCGCGTACAGGTCGGCATGGCGCGCGCGCAGCGCCTGGGCGTCGCCGACCTGCACCGTGCCCAGGCCGCTGTTGGCGTTGCGCAAGGCGTAGATGCGCACGTCCAGCACGTTGGGCCCGGGCCGCAGCAACGGGGCCGGCACCTCGACGAAGAACGGGTGGTTCCAGTTGCGCGTGACGGGTTCGGCCATCCGCCCGCCCGACAGCACGCGCACGCCGTTGACGAAGAACTCGCCGTTCATGGACAGGCGGCGCACCAGGATGCCCACGCCGTCGGCCGCGTCCGCCGGCCGCGTGAACACCATGCGGTACCAGCCGATGCCCTGGGCCTCGCGCCGCGCGGACGACCAGTTGTCGGGCAGGCGCACCTCGGCCCAGCCGGCGCTGTCGGGCGGCGGTGTCGCGTCGTCCCGCAGCACGAAGCGCGCAGCGTCTATGGCCTGCGCCGGCTGCGCCACGGCGCCCGGCAGCCACAGCGCCAGCAGCAGCAGGCAGCAGGCGGCGAAGCGGGCGCGCATGCGGCACTCCGCCCGGTCATGCCCAGTCCAGCAGGCCGAGCTGGCGGGCCTCGTAGACGGCCTCGGTCTTGCTGTGCACATCCAGCTTGCCGTACAGGTTGCGCACATGGGCCTGCACCGTGGCCGTGGCGATGCCCAGGCAGGCGCCGGTCTCCTGGTAGTTGCAGCCGCGGGCGACCAGGCGCAGCACGTCCATCTCGCGCGGCGAGACGGTGTCGGCCGCCACGTTCGCGCGCGGGCGGGCCGGTTTGGGCGCATGCGCCTGCCAGCGCGCCAGGAGTTGGCGCGCGATGATGGGGGACATCGGCGAGCCGCCGGCGTGCAGGTCCATCACGTGGCGGGCCAGCTCGTCCTGCGTGCCGTCCTTCACAAGGTAGCCGCAGGCACCGGCCTCGAAGGCCTGCACCATGTGGGCCGCGTCGGCGAAGGTGGAGACGACCATCACGCTGCACTGCGGCTGCACGCCGCGCGCGTGGCGGATCACGTCCAGCCCCGGCCGGTCGGGCAGTCCCAGGTCGACCAGCAGCACATCGACCGGGTTCGCGTCCAGCCAGCGCTGCATGGCGCAGGCCGTGCCGCAGGCCTGCAGCAGCCGCAGTTGCGCATTCGCGCCGATGGCCTGCACGAGACGCTCGCGCACCTCGGGGTCGTCCTCGACGAGGGCCACGGTGACGGGGGCATCGTGCATGCGGTTTCTCCACGAAACAGCCAGCGCCGCGCCGGCCACCGCTACAGCTTGGACGCTGCGGCCCCCGACTGCAAGACTGCCCTTTCAATCGCGTTGGCAGAACTGATGACGTTCACCCGCGATGGCGCCGCACTACCGTGTTTTAACGATGTAGCGGCCCGGCCCGGCCACTAGCCTTGGTCCAGGTGATCGATGGCAGGCCCCGTGCGCATCCCGCGAACGACCGGCCGCCGGATGGCCACCTTCCCGCAACCATGGTTCAAAGGAGTACGTCATGACCACATCGCCCAAGCTGAACGAACAGGATCTGCCGCAACTGGCCGGCGCCGCCGTCGAGCGCGCGCTGGCGGCCCGCCAGGCCATCACCGAGCTGAGTGCCGAGCAAGCCGACCTGGTCGGCGGCGCACGTCTCTCGCTCGGCCCCGTGCTGCAGCAGCCGGTGCTGACCATCAAGCCCGGCGACTGGGCCGGCCCGCTGCTCGTGCAGGGCATCAACCAGTTCCAGACGCCGGTGCTGAACGGCGCCGTCCAGCGCCAGTTCTGAGGCCAGCGCCATGCCCGCCGACCCCACGGTTCTGTGTCCGAGCGCCCATCCGGACATGGCCGGCGCGCGGGTGTTCGCCGTCGTCGGCGGCAGCGCGGACGCGCCGCGCGCCGACTACCTGGAGCACCCCGTGCCCCTCACCGACGCGGTGCGCGCACTGGCCGGGCCGGTGGACCCGGCCGAGGTCTTCCGCATGGCCTCGCCCTGCGTGGGCAGCGCCTGCCACCACTTCGACGACGGCGAGCACAGCTGCCGGCTGGCGAAGAAGACGGCGGCGCTGGCCCCCATCGTCGTGGAGCGCCTGCCGCGCTGCGCGATCCGGCCGACCTGCCGCTGGTGGAAGCAGGAGGGCGTCTCCGCCTGCCGGCGCTGCCCGCAAGTGGCCACGCTGAATTTCGTGCCCCACGAGGCGATGCGCGCGGCGGCCGACCCGGCCGTCTCGCTCTAGCCACCGGCTGCCGCGCGGCCCCCGGCGGTCACGCCGCGCGGCAGCTTCCTCATCCGTGACCGCCTGCAAGGGAGACGACCATGGTCGAACTCGATGAACTGCAAGTGCTGGAGGTCAGCGGCGGCATGCGCAAGCTGCCGGGCACCCTCTACCCCACCAGCTTCACAGGCCCTGCGCTGTATGTGGACGGCGTGTTCTGGGGCTACCTGAACCCGTGACGCCCTGCGCCTGGAGCCCCGCCCGGGGCTCCAGCGCCCGATCCGCCCAGGAGAGACCCCATGTTCCGCATCGAAGCCCTGCGCCACCAGAACAGCCCCGTCGCCGGCGAGGTGCTGCTGGCGCCCCTGCCCGGCGCACGCCTGCTGGTGGCCTGCGTGGCGGGCTTCGCGCTGGCGCTGGTGGGCTTCGGCTTGTGGGGCCAATACACGCGCAAGGAGCACGTGGTCGGCTACCTCGCGCCCACGGCCGGCCTGGTGAAGGTCTTCACGCCGCAGGCCGGCCAGGTCGTCGACCTGCGCGTGGCCGAGGGGCAGGCCGTCAAGCAGGGCGATGTGCTGCTCACCGTCTCCAGCGAGCGCGCTTCCATGGAGCAGCGCGGCACCCACGCGGCCGTGCGGCACGAGGTCGCGCAGCGCCGCGACAGCCTGCGCCGCGAGCAGGCCAAGCAGGACCAGATCGACAGCCTGGGCGCCACCACGTTGGCGCAGCGCGTGCGCGCGCTGGAGATGCAGCAGGCGCAGGCGCAGGACCAGATCGACCTGCAGGCCAGCCGCATTGCCAGCGCCGAGCGCAGCCTGCGCCGCGACGAAACGCTGGTGGCCGAGAAATTCCTGTCCGAAGCCTCGCTGCAGACCAAGCAGGAGGCGCTGATCGACCTGCGTGCGCAGCTGGCCAGCCTGCGCCGCAGCGCCGCCGCGCTCGGCAGCGAGCTGCAGACGGCGCGTGGCGAACTGGCCGCCAGCGCGCTGCGCCAGGCCAACACCACGGCCGCCATCGCGCGCCAGATCTCCGAGCTGGACCAGCAGCTGACCGAGGCCGACGTGCGCCGCAGCGTGGTGCTGACCGCGCCGGTCGACGGCACCGTCGCCGCGCTGCTGGTGCACCCCGGCCAGCAGGCCGAGCCCGCCGCGCCGCTGCTGTCCATCCTGCCGGTGGGGGCCGAGCTGCAGGCCGAGCTGCTGGTGCCCACGCGCGCGGCCGGCTTCATCCGCGCCGGCCAGGCCGTGGCGCTGCGCTACCAGGCCTTCCCCTACCAACGCTTCGGCCACCACCTGGGCGAGGTGCTGCAGGTCGGCCGCTCGGTGATCCAGCCCGGCGAGGGCAACCCGCCGCTGGCCATGACCGAGCCCATGTACCGCGTGACCGTGCGCCTGCCCGCGCAGCAGGTGAAGGCCTACGGCCAAGGCGTGGCGCTGCGCGCAGGCATGGTGTTCGACGCGGATGTGTGGATCGACCGGCGCCGCATCGTCGAGTGGCTGTTCGACCCGCTGTACTCGGTCACCGGGAGGGTCTGACGATGCTCGATTTCTCCTTGCGGCGCCAGACGCCGGTGATGGTGCAGACCGAGGCGGCCGAGTGCGGCCTGGCCTGCCTGGCCATGGTGGCGGCGCACCACGGCCACTGCGTCGACCTGCCCACGCTGCGCAGCCGCCATGCCGTCTCGCTCAAGGGCTCGACGCTGACCGACCTGATGCGCGTGGCCGGTGCCATGGACCTGGCCCCGCGCCCGCTGCGGCTGGACCTGGGGCACCTGTCGCAGCTGCAGCTGCCCTGCGTGCTGCATTGGGACTTCAACCATTTCGTGGTGCTGGTGCGCATCGACGGCGACCAGCTCGTGGTGCACGACCCGGCCGTGGGCCGGCGCGCGCTGGCGCTGGCCGAGTTCTCCAAGCACTTCACCGGTGTGGCGCTGGAGCTGCGGCCCACGCCCGCCTTCCAGCCGCGCACCGAGCGCCAGCGCGTGCGCCTGATGGCCCTGGTCGGCCGCGTGCCGGGCCTGGGCGGCGCGCTGGGCCAGGTGCTGCTGCTGGCAGTCGTGTTGCAGGTCTTCGCCATCGCCGGCCCCTTCCACATGCAGTGGGTGGTGGACCAGGCGCTGGTCGCACACGACCGCGACCTGATCGCCGTGCTGGGCATCGGCTTCCTGCTGCTGGCGCTGGTGCAGACGGGCGTGACGGCGTTGCGCGCCTGGCTGCTGATCGTGCTGGGCACGCAGCTGAACCTGCAGCTCATGACCCGGCTGCTGCGGCACCTGCTGCGCCTGCCGATGGCCTGGTTCGAAAAGCGCCACGTGGGCGACGTCATGTCGCGCTTCGAATCGCTGGGCGCGCTGCAGCGCACGCTGACCACCAGCTTCCTGGAAGCCATGATCGACGGCGTGATGGCGCTGGCCACGCTGGCCATGATGCTGGTCTACAGCCCCCGGCTGGCGGCCATCGCCGTGGCCGCGGCGGTGCTGTACACCGTGCTGCGGCTGGCGCTGTACGCGCCGGTACGGCTGGCGACCGAGGAGCAGATCGTGCGCAGCGCGCGCCAGCACAGCCACCTGCTGGAAAGCGTGCGCGGCATGCAGAGCATCAAGCTGCTGGGCCGCGAAGAGCAGCGCGGCGCGACCTGGCAGAACCTGGTGGTGGACGAGTTCAACGCCGGCATCCGCGCCAAGCGCCTGGCGCTGGCCTACCAGAGCGGCCAGGGCGCGATCTTCGGCATCGAGAACGCCGTCACGCTGTGGCTGGGCGCGCTGCTGGTGCTGGACGTGGCCCAAGGGTCAGCCTTCTCGGTCGGCATGCTGTATGCCTTCATCTCGTACAAGTCGCAGTTCATGCAGCGCACCGCGGCGCTGGTGGAAAACGCACTGCAGCTGCGCATGCTGAACCTGCACACCGAACGCGTGGGCGACATCGCCATGGCAGGCGTGGAAGACGCGGCCGGCGCCGAGCCCGGCCTGGCCGCGCTGGCCGACGTGGGCATCGAGTTCAAGGACGTGTCGTTCCGCCACGGCGAGAGCGAGCCCTGGGTGCTGCAGGACTTCAGCCTGCGCGTGGCCGAGGGCGAGTCGGTGGCCATCGTCGGCCCCTCGGGCTGCGGCAAGACCACGCTGGTCAAGCTGCTGCTGGGGCTGCTGCAGCCCACGGCCGGCAGCATCGAGATCGGCGGCCGGCCGCTCACGCGCGTCGGCCTGGCCACCTGGCGCGACGCCGTGGCCAGCGTGATGCAGGACGACCAGCTCTTCGCTGGCTCCATCGCCGAGAACATCGCCTTCTTCGAGCCCGCACCCGACCACGCCCACCTGGAGGCCTGCGCGCGCCTGGCCGCCGTGCACGAGGACATCGCCGCCATGCCCATGCAATACAACACGCTGGTGGGCGACATGGGCACGGTGCTGTCGGGCGGGCAGAAGCAGCGCATCCTGCTGGCCCGTGCGCTGTACCGCCGCCCGCGCGTGCTGGTGCTGGACGAGGCCACCAGCCACCTGGACATCGCACGCGAACGCAGCGTGAACGAGGCCGTGCGCGGGCTGCGGCTCACGCGCATCATCGTGGCGCACCGGCCCGAGACGATCGCGTCGGCGGACCGGGTGGTGCTGTTGGCGGGCGGGCAGGCGCATGGCGTGGTGCTGCCGCCCGGCGCGACCGCCCACGAACGGATCGCGGCAGGCCAGTGAGGGTTGCCGCGGGCGGCCCTACTGCGCGTCCCGCACGATGCGCCCGTTCAGCGCCTGCACCGGCCGTGCGTTGCTCGGGAACAGCCGCGCGAAGAGTTGCAGTTGCTCGGCGCTGAGCGTGACGGGTTGCTTGAGCACCATCCACAGCACGCCCTCTTCGCACGGTGGCGTGCTCATGGAGCCGAAGTACTGGTAGTAGCGCTGGTCCTGCGGCAGCAGCGCGGCGATGTCGAGCCAGCCGGCCGGCATGGCGACGCGGTCGCCCACGTCCAGCGGGATGTAGGTCCAGACCTTGTCGATGAAGGGGCTGGCCGCGCCGGGCTGCAGCAGCACGGCGACGATGGCCGTGCGGCCCTGCGCATCGCGGTGCACGAGGTGCACGCTCATTGCGAAGGCCTCGTGGTTCACCACAGGCTCGGCCGGGTGGTGGAAGTCGAAGTGCACGAGCCGGTAGCTGCTGCCCCGCACCTGCAGCAGGTGGTTGCCGTCGACCTCGACGCGGATGGTGCGGCCGTCGTGCAGCACGGTGCCGCCGCCGGTGCCGTAGTCCAGGCCCAGGGCTTCGTTGGGGCCCTGCAACACGGCCGAGGCCTCGATGTGGATGGGCGACTGGCGCTGGCCACTGCCGCACAGCTGGTATTCGGGCCGCAACCTGGCCCAGGCCGCGGGGCCACCCTCGCCGGCATAGGACCAGGCCACGGGCGGGCGCGGCGCGTCGGGCTTGTCCCTGGGCTCGGGCACCGCGGCCTCGCGCGGCAGCCGGGCCGAGGCCGGGATCGGCAGGCCGTTGGCGATGGCGCGGGCGCGCTCGTACTGGCGCCGGACCTGCTCATCGGAGTAGCGCTCGGCCGCGCGCGCGGGCAACGGGCGCACGGCAGTGGCCGGCACCTCGTCGGCCGGCGCTTCGGCCGAGGCAGGCGCGGCGGCGGCGGGGCGCTCGGGCAGCACGATGCGCGCCGGCCGCAGCGCCTGGGCCGGGGCCGAGGCCGGCGTGGCGGCGGGTGCGGCGCCGGCCTTGGCGGCGGCCTGCGCGGCGCGCGGTGCGGCTGCGGTGGGCGCGGTCGGTGGCGTGGGCATGACGCGGCTCCCGTCCGCACCACCGATGCTCAGCGTGACCGAGGGCACCGGCGCCGGCGCGTCGCCCTTCCTGCCGGCCGGCACGGCGCGCTGCGCGTTGCTGCGCTCGATGGCCTCGCGCAGCTGCTGCGTCACGCGCTCGTTCGATGCGGGCTGCTGGGCCTGTGCCGGGCTGGCCAGCAGCTGCGCCACGGCCAGCAGCGCAATGGGAAAGGGCAGCAGCGAAGGTCGTTGGTGGGGCATGGGCTGGAGCAAAGCGGCGCGCAGGGGCCGGAACAGGGCTCGGCGCCCTGCAGGCAGCCGACTCTGCCCTGCATATCGGCGCGCGCGCCCCGGACTTGAGCCAGGGCCGGGCTGGTCAGCTCATGGCACCCACCAGTAGCGCAGTGCGTGGAAGTAGATCGGCGCGGCGAAGACCACCGAGTCCAGCCGGTCCAGCATGCCGCCGTGGCCCTCGATCATCGCGCCCCAGTCCTTCACGCCGCGGTCGCGCTTGATGGCCGACATCACCAGCCCGCCCAGGAAGCCCATGAGGCAGATGACGAGCGCCATGAGCCCGGCCTGCCAGGGGTTGAACGGCGTGGCCCAATACAACGCGGCGCCCAGCAGCGTGGCGCTGGCCACGCCGCCGACCAGGCCTTCCCAGGTCTTGGACGGCGACAGCTCGGGCGCGACCTTGCGCCGGCCCATCAGCTTGCCCCAGACGTACTGCAGCACGTCGCTGCCCTGCACCACGATGACGAGGAAGGCGATCAACAGCAAGTTGCGCCCCTCGAAGCCGGGGATCTGCAGCATCAGCAGCGCCGGCACATGGCTGATGCAGAACACGCAGACCATCAGCCCCCACTGGATCTTGGACGTCCGTTCCAGAAAGCGCTGCGTGTCGCCGCCAGCCGTGGCCAGGATGGGCAGCATCAGGAAGGCGTAGACCGGGATGAAGATGGAATACAGGCCGTACCAGTCGACCCAGATCAACAGGTACTGACCGGGCAGCGCCACGAAGAAGGCCAGCGCGATCGCGCCGTGGTCGCCGCGCCGCGTGTAGGCCAGGCTCATGAACTCGCGCAGCGCATAGAACGAGATCAGGTAGAACAGCACGATCACGCCGCCCTTGCCGAACGCGAAGGCTAGGCCGATCACGGCGACCATGACCCACCAGGCCTTCACGCGGGCGTTGAGGTTGTCGATGACCGCATGCGGCTGGCCGTGCGCGACGCGCCACTTCAGCAGCGCGCCGATGGTCGAGGCCAGGACCAGCACGCCGGCCACGCCGCCAAACAGCCGGATCGTGGTCCAGGCGAAGGGGGACAGCTCGCTCATGGTGCGGGGTCTTCGTTGCGTTCGTATTCGGGCCGCAGGTCCAGCATGGCGGCGCGCGCGCGTGCGATGAAGGCGGCCTTGTCCTCACCCTCGGCCAGGCGGATCGGCGCGCCGTAGCGCACCGTGCAGGCCAGCGGGATCGGAATGGTCTTGCCCTTGGGCAGCACGCGCTTGAGGTTCTCGATCCACACCGGCACCAGGCGCACGTCGGGGCAGGCCCGCGCCAGGTGGTACAGCCCGCTCTTGAGCGGCAGCAGGAGGTCGTCGCCCGTGTTGCGCGTGCCTTCGGGGAACATGATCAGCGAGTCGCCGCTTTCGAGTGCGCGCGTCATCTGCCCGACCGGGTCGGCGTCCCGGCCCGCGCCGTCGCGCCGGATCATGAGTGCGTTGAAGACCTCCACGCCGATGAAGCGGCGCAGCGGGGACGCGAGCCAGTAGTCCTGCCCCGCCACCGGGCGTGTGCGCGTGCGCAGGTCGGGCGGCAGCGTGGCCCACAGCAGCACGAAGTCGCCGTGGCTGGTGTGGTTGGCGAAATACAGCGTCTGCACCGACTCGGGCGTGCAGCCCGACCAGATCGCACGCACGCCGGTCAGCAGGCCGGCCGCGCCGATGATGAGCTTGCCGGTGAGGAGCGCCAGCGCGCGCCGCAGCGCCGAGCGGGGCGGATGGTCCGCAGCCAAGGTGTCGTTGTTCAAGACATGTCCTGTGTCAACAAGGCGAGCAGGAAGAAGGCGCTCTGGCAGGCGACCACGAGCGAGTGGCGCTGCATGAGCTGGCGTGTGCCGAGCAGGCGCTCGTCCAGCGGGCGCACCGCGTGCGGCGTTGCCGGCGCATCGCGCAGGCCGAGCGCCGACAGCGCCTGGTCCAGCGCCTGCAGCGACGCCACGGTGTTGCGCGCCAGGCCGTCGAACAGCGCCTCGTCCAGGCGCAGGCGGAAGGCGAAGTAGCGCTCCAGCAGGCCCAGCACCACGACCGCGCCAAAGCCCATGGTGGGCAGCGTGGACAGCGAGCGCAGGGTCAGCGCGAGCACCAGCGCCGCGATGCACATGAGCGCGAAGCCCCACCACGCCAGCAGACCGGCGGCGCGCAGCAGGCCGGCCAGCGCGGCGCAGGTGGCGCGGTCCTGGTCATTCATGCGGCCGGCCCTCCAGCACGCGCGCCAGCGACACCCGCCAGGCGTCGCCCAGCACGATCTGCGGCCGCGCGCGCCGCACGGCGGCCTCGGCCGCAGCCAGGCCGCCGGCAGGCGCATCGCGGCCCAGCCAGGCGATCACCGCCGCCGCGCTGCGCGAAAAGCCGAGCGCGCAGCAGACCCAGACCGGCGCGCCACCGGCTTGGCGGCGCTGGGCCTCGATCACGAGCGCCGCGCGCTGCAGCCGCACCGCGGGCGGCACGGCCAGGTCCAGCAAGGGCACGCAGCGCGCGTGGGATCCTGCGGGCACCTGCAGCTCGGCGCACAGGCTCACCAGGCGCGGCTGGCCCGCGGCCAGCCATTCGGCACGGCCGGGCAGGCGGCCCAGGCGCAGGCCGGGCTGCACCTCGACCGACGCCGGCAGCCGGCGCGTCCAGAGCCAGGCGTTCACGGCCGCGCCCAGCCGGTACGGTGCGAACAGCCAGCGCGCGGCCCAGCCCATGCGGCCCCGGCCGTCCATCTGGAAGCCGCGCGCGCCCAGGCCCAGGTAGTTGAGCGCCACCAGCGCCAGCGCCGCCACCGCCCAGCCCAGCCACAGGAGCATGCCGCCGCCATGGATGGCCAGGGCCAGCAGCAGCGCCGCGCCCAGGCCGTAGTACGCGGCCAGCTTGTGGCGCTGTGCATCGCGCGTGCACCGCCAGGCGCCCAGCATGGACACGCGGCGCTCCAGCGGCCAGAGCCAGACGCAGAACAGGCCCAGCAGCGCGCCGGTCGGGATGTCGAAGAAGTGGTGTTGCCAGGTCGTGAGCACCGAGGCGCAGATGGCGAACGTCCACACGTGCAGCACCCACCGCGCCCACAGCGGTCGCAGGAACTGCCGGTACCAGTCCCACAGGATCACGGCCAGCGCGATGTGCAGCGACGGGGCCTGGTTGAACGATTGGTCGAAGCCGCGCAGCGCGGCGAACAGGAAGGCCGGCGCGCCCTGCACGGCCGGCTGGCCGAAGCTGAACTGCAGCGGCCAGACCATGAAGCAGGTGCAGGCGATCAGCGTCGCGCTGACCAGGCGCAAGGCGTGGCGGTCCATCGTGTGCCGGTTGCGCGCGAGGAACAGCGACACCGCGTAGAACACGTTGATGGTCCAGTACGGGAAGATGGTCCAGGGCCAGAACGGCACCTGCCGCTCCCACGCGAACGCCATGGTGGGCACGCCGCTGCGCGTGCCGGCCCACCAGTTGGCCAGGCCATAGGTAGCGTAGAACAGCGGCCCGAGCAACACCAGCCACGTGGCCGCGCGCTTCCACAGCCGCTGCGTCTTCATGCCACCCTCTGCGCCAGCGAGACCGTGAAGATGCCCCACTCGTCCACGCGCTGCTCGAGCTTGCGAAAGCCCGCGGCCTGCACCAGCTGGTCCATCTCGACCTGCGTGCGCCGGCGCATGACCCAGGCCTCGCCCTGGCGGTGGCTGGTCAGTGCGCGCGCGATCATCTCCAGCTGCGGGTGCCAGGGCTGGCCGGTGTAGACCAGGTAGCCGCCGGGCTCGACGGCATCGCCCACGCCGGCCAGCGAACGGCCGACCATGGCGTTGTCGGGGAACAGCTCGTACAGGCCCGACACCACGGCCAGCGTGGGCCGCGGCGCCACGGCCGCCAGGCTGGCGCGGTCGAAGGCGTCGGCCTGCACGAACTGCGCGATGTCCTGCAGGCCCTTCTCGGCGATCAGCGCGCGGCCGTCGCGCACGTTGATGTCGCTGTAGTCGCGCAGCACGATGGCGTCGGGCCGCACGGGGCTGGCGAGCACCGCGTCCAGCACGTAGCGGCCATGGCCGGCCGCGATGTCCATCACGCGCACCGGGCGCTGCGCCTGGGCCAGGCGGGCCATGGCGATGCGCAGCAGCTCCTCGACATGGATCTTGCGCTGGCGGATGCCGCGCCAGCCGATGGAGGTGAGGTAGGTCTTGTCGATGGCGCGGCCCACCATGGAGCGGCCCTGCGGCTGGTTGCGGTACACGTAGTCCAGCGTGCTGCCCGAGTCGAAGCCGGTGGCGTGGCCCAGCGCGATGCCGTCGGACAGCGCACCGCCCACGCGCAGGCCGCCGCGCGTCACGGCCCAGTAGGCGCCGCGTGGCGACAGCGGCGAGAGCGGCGCGGCCAGCGCGCGCGACTCCTCGGCCGTCTCGCCGTGCAGGTGCGCATCGCGCCGGTCGACCGGCGCGGCGGGCGCGTCGAAGCGCTGCAGGATGAACGCGCGGATGGCCTGCACGGCCGGGCCGCGGTTCTTCTCGCCCAGGGTGTCGTGGTAGAAGCCCGGCAGCTCCAGCTTGGTCTTCACCGCGCTGCCCAGCCGCTCGAAGAAGCGGTGCTGGGGCGCGTGGTGCACCACCCAGTCGGCGCCCGAGATCAGCAGCTGCACCGGCAGCGTGATCGCATTCGCATCGGCCACCACGCGGTCGGCCGCCTCGTACAGGCCGAGCAGGATGTTGACCGCGATGGGCTTGGAGATCAGCGGGTCGCTCTCGTAGCTGGCGATGCGCGCCGGGTCGTGCGTGAGGAATTTCGCCTTCACATAGCTGTCCACGAAGAACAGGCCGCGCAGCTTGTGCAGCAGGCCCAGCCCGGCGCGTGCGAACGGCACGTAGAGCTTGACCTTGAAGGCCGGCGAGGCCAGCGTGAGGCCGCGCACCTGGGGTGCGTAGTCGTGCGCCCAGGTGGCGATCAGCACCGCGCCCACGCTTTGCGCAACGACGTGCATGTCCTGCTCGGGCACGCCGAAGCTGGCGGTGATGTGCTGCACGAAGGTCTGCACGTCGCGCACCGAGGTGCCGAAGCTGGGGCTGTAGCCGCGCTGGCCGGGCGACTTGCCGTGCCCGCGCGCGTCCCAGGCGAAGAAGTCGAAATCGGGCAGGTCCAGCTCGTCGACTAGGTGCGCCATGCGCGCGCCGTGCTCGTGGCCGCGGTGGAACAGCAGCACGGCGCCGCGCCGCGTGGCGCCGGTCGCAGGCCAGCGCCGGAAGAACAGCGAGTCGCCGTCGTGGGTCTGGAAGTGGTGCTCCTGTGGAACACGCATCGGGGTGGTGGTCACGGTGGCCTTCGTGGATCGCTAGCGGTCGGCCGCGGGCGCGGCGCTGGCTTCGGCCAGCGCGCCGCGCATGCGGTTCAGGGTGGTCCAGGCGACGAGCAGGGCCACCAGCGGCATGAGCCAGGCCGCCCAGGGCGCCAGCGGCCAGCCCAGCGCCACGTACAGCCCGAGCGCGCCGAAGACGAAGGCCCGGTCGCTCTTGCCCATGGGGCCGTCGTAGCGCCGCGACGCGCCGATGGTGGGCCCCAGGGCACCGGCGAATTCGCTGAGCCCGGCCAGCACGACCACGGTGCCGACCCAGAACGGGCTGAACGGCGCCACGAGGGCGAAGGGCGCATACAGCGCGGCGTCGGAGACCACGTCGGTCAACTCATTCAACAGGGCGCCCAACTTGCTCTGCTGCCCGTGCTCGCGCGCCAGCATGCCGTCGACCGCGTTGAACGCCATGCGCAGGAACATCCACAGCGGGACCAGCCCGAAGGCCGCAGGCCCGGGCGCCGCGAAGAACAGCCACAGCCCGAGCGCCACCGACACCGCGCAGGCCGCCAGCGTGACCTGGTTGGCCGTGCAGCCCATGGCGTGCAGCTGCGTGACCAGGGGCCGCAGCAGGGCTTGGAAGCGTGGTTTCAGCGCGTAGATCGACACGTTTTCCGGCCCCCCTGCAGTTGTTTTGTCTTTTGTGGCCCGCTGCATTCTGCCAGTGCGGCAGGCACTAAACTGCCCGCTGCACGCACTCCCATATGACCATCCAGACTGACGATTTCGCCATGCCGCCGACCAGCCGCGTGGTGTCGGCCGCGCCGGCCTCGCCGAACGAAGAAGCCATCGAGCGCGCGCTGCGCCCCAAGCTGCTGGACCAGTACGTGGGCCAGGTCAAGGCACGCGAGCAGCTGGAGATCTTCATCGGCGCGGCGAAAAAGCGCGGCGAAGCGCTGGACCATGTGCTGCTGTTCGGCCCGCCGGGCCTGGGCAAGACCACGCTGTCGCACATCATTGCGCACGAGCTGGGTGTGAACATGCGCCAGACCAGCGGCCCGGTGCTGGAGAAGCCCAAGGACCTGGCCGCGCTGCTGACCAACCTGGAACGCAATGACGTGCTGTTCATCGACGAGATCCACCGGCTGAGCCCGGTCGTCGAGGAGATCCTCTACCCGGCGCTGGAGGACTACCAGATCGACATCATGATCGGCGAGGGCCCGGCGGCGCGCAGCATCAAGCTGGACCTGCAGCCCTTTACGCTGGTGGGCGCCACCACGCGCGCCGGCATGCTGACCAACCCGCTACGCGACCGCTTCGGCATCGTCGCGCGGCTGGAGTTCTACACCGTCGAGGAGCTGACGCTGATCGTCACGCGCAGCGCCGGCCTGCTGCACGTGCCGATCGACCCGGCCGGCGCGCGCGAGATCGCCACGCGCTCGCGCGGCACGCCGCGCATCGCCAACCGGCTGCTGCGCCGCGTGCGCGACTACGCCGACGTGAAGGGCAATGGCACGGTCACGCAGGACATCGCCAATCGCGCGCTGGCCATGCTGGACGTGGACCCGCAGGGTTTCGACGTGATGGACCGCAAGCTGCTGGAGGCCGTGATCCACCGCTTCGACGGCGGCCCCGTCGGGCTGGACAACATCGCCGCGAGCATCGGCGAGGAGTCGGGCACCATCGAGGATGTGATCGAGCCCTACCTGATCCAGCAGGGCTTCCTGCAGCGCACGCCGCGCGGGCGCATCGCCACGCAGGCCGCCTACCGGCACCTGGGCGTGGCACCGCCGCAAGCCAGGCCCGATCTGTTCAGCTGATGGCAGCGACGACGCCGCCGGCCCCCGATGCGCCGGACACCGGCCTGTACACGCCACTGAGCTTTGCGCCCACGCGCCGACGCCGCAGCCTGCTGGTGGCGGCCGCGCTGGTGGTGTTCGGACTGGCCATCATGGCCTCGGTGGACGACCTGCTGGAGCATTTCGCCCTGCCCTGGCGGCTGCTGGCCGCGGCGCTGGTGGCCGCGCCCGTGGCCTGGCTGCTGCGCACGCTGCTGCGCCATGCCGTCAGCGGCCAGCCGGTGCTGCGGCTGGACGCGCGCGGCATCTCCGGCGTGGGGCTGCAGCCGCCCGTGCCCTGGTCGGCGCTGGAGGACGTGACGCTGGAGCGCGGCGGCTTCATGCGCCTGCACCGCCGCCCCGACGCCGAGCACCCCGACCGCACGCGCTGGTGGGACGGGCACAACCCGGCGCGCCCGCGCGTCGGCCTGCACCTGCTCAGCACCGCGCAACAGGACATCGCCTACGACGCCATCCATGCGCGGCTCGATCTGCTGCGCATCCAGGCCGGCGCCGGCGAGTCGGCCAGCCGGCGCGCGGCCCGCGCCGAGGCCGCGTTCGAGGACAGCCTGGACGCGCTGACGCCCAACCCCTGGGCCCTGTATGCCGTGGTCAGCGCCAACGTGCTGGTCTGGGCCATGAACCTGGCGGCCGGCCTGAGCCCGACCAGGCCGCTGTCGCCCGAGCTGTTCGCCTGGGGAGCGAACGCAGCCTCGGCCGTGGTGCTGGACGACCAGTGGTGGCGCCTGCTGAGCGCCACCTTCCTGCACGGCGGCCTGGCGCACCTGGCCTTCAACATGCTGGGCCTGTGGGAGGCCGGCAAGCAGCTGTGCCGGCTGCTGGGCAATGGCCAGTTCCTGCTGGTCTACTTCGCCGCGGGCTTGAGCGGCAGCGCGGCCAGCCTGCATTACGCGGCCCAGTCCTCGGTGTCGGTGGGCGCCTCGGGCGCGGTGTTCGGCGTGCTGGGCGCGCTCTTGGCCGCGAGCTGGCACTACCGCCATGCCGTGCCGCCCACCAATTTGCGCCGGCTGTGGACCGGGCTGGGCTTTTTCATCGGCTACTCGCTGCTGCATGGCTTCAGCCAGCAGAACGTGGACAACGCCGCGCACCTGGGCGGCCTGGCCAGTGGCGTGGCGCTGGGCCTGGTGCTGCTGGCGCCGTTCGACCCGCTGGCTTCGCACGGGCGCCGGCGCGTGCGTGCGCTGCTGGGCACGGTGGCCAGCGGCATCGCCGTCGTCTACGCGGTACTGGCCACGCCGCTGCCGCTGGCCTGGCATTCGCAGGTGTATGCGGCGCAGCAGGCCCTGCCCGACATTGGGCGGCGCTTCGACCAGGCCTTTCGCGGCCTGGCGCAGGAGAACCAGCGGATGGTGCGCGGCGAGATCCGGCGTCCGGCCTTCCTGGCCCTTGCCGAACGCAGCGTGGTGCCGGCCTGCAATGCCATCGCCGCCGAGCTCGCGCCGTTGCGCGTGCCGCGCTGGGACCACACGGGCCGCGTGGTCGCGCTGTACCAGAACGTCTGCGACACGGCCACCCGCGCGCTGCGCCTGGAGCTGGCCATGCTCAACCGCGACCCCGACCTGCCGGCCGATGCCGACGCCCAGCTCAACCGCCTGTCGGCCGACATGGCGGTCTGGATGCGGCAGCTGGGCGAGCTGTCGCGCCGCGGCCACCCTACAGGAGGTCCCCGTGGCCACACCGGCGCGCCCTGAGGCCTGGCGCGGCCTGGCCGTGGTACTGCTGGCGCTGGCCTGCGCGCTGGGCGCCGGGCTGTGGGCCGGCCGCGGCGAGTTCGCCAGCCACCGCGCCCACCTGTTCGGCGGCGCCCAGGCCCGCATCGCGCTCGACTACGCCACGCTGTCCGCAGGCCTGGACGAGGCCGCACTGCAACAGCGCTTGGCCGGTGCGCCGTTGCGCTGTACCAACACCGCCGAGGCACGCATCTGCGAGGCCGACCTGGCCCGCGCCGACGGCCTGCCGGCGGCCCGGCTGCGCGCCACGCTGCAGGGCGGGCGGCTGCAGCAGACCGAGGTTTTCCTGCCCTGGTGGCGCCACCACCAGGCCGCGCGCACCCTGGCGGCGACGCTGGGCGCGCCCTCGGCCTACGACACCGACGCGCCTGCGCCAGGCATTGCGCCCGGCATCGTCTGGGCCTTCGAACAGGGCGCGCTGCGCATCGCGCGCGACCCGGGCTGGAACCCCTGGCGCTGGAGCGTGCTGCGCTGGACGGCGACCGCCCGTCCCTGACACGCAGCAAAAAAACCGTGCCCGTGATAAGGTCGCAGCCCAGGGTTTTCCCGTAGAACCCCCTCCAGGCCGCCATCCCGACCGGCCTCGCGTCCCGCAGGAGTTTTCGTTTTGCACACCGCTCTTCCCGCCGCGGACACCCCGTCCGCGCCCGCCGCCGCCCCTGGATTCGCCCGCGCCATCTGGTCGCTGGGCGTGGGCGGCTTCGCCATCGGCACGGGCGAATTCGTGATCATGGGCCTGCTGCCCGAAGTGGCGGCCGACATCGGCGTCAGCATCCCGCAGGCCGGCCATGTGATCAGCGCCTATGCGCTGGGCGTGGTCATCGGTGCGCCGGTGCTGGCCGTGCTGGCCGCCGGCATGGGCCGGCGCGCGCTGCTGGTCGCGCTGATGGCCGTGTTCGCGCTGGGCAATTTCGCCAGCGCCGCCGCACCGGGCTACTGGTCGCTGAACCTGCTGCGCTTCGTGGCCGGCCTGCCGCACGGCACCTACTTCGGCGTGGCCGCGCTGGTGGCCGCCGCACTGGCCCCGCCCGGCCGGCGCGCGCAGGCCGTGGGCCTGGTGATGCTGGGGTTGACCGGCGCCACGCTGCTGGGCGTGCCGATCGCGGCCGCGCTGGGCCAGGTCTTCGGCTGGCGCGCGGCCTTCGTGCTGGTCGGCGTGATCGCGCTGGCGGCCGTGGTGCTGGTGCACCGCAACGTGCCCAACCTGCCGGCCCAGGCCGGCGCCAGCCCCTTGCGCGAACTGAGCGCGCTGGCGCGCCCGCAGGTCTGGCTCACGCTGGGCATCGCGGCCATCGGTTTCGGCGGCATGTTCGCCGTGTTCAGCTACATCAAGCCCACGCTGCTCGAAGTCTCGGGCATGCCGCTGGCCTGGGTGCCCGTGGTGCTGGCACTGTTCGGCCTGGGCATGGTCGTGGGCAACCTGGTCGGCGCACGCATGGCCGACCGCTCGCTGATGCGCACCATCTGCGGCATGCTGGCCTGGGCCGCACTGGTGCTGGCCCTGTTCGTGTTCACGGCGCACCACCCGGTGCTGGCTGCGATCAACGTATTCCTGATCGGCACCACGGTGGCCATCGGCCCGGCGCTGCAGGTGCGGCTCATGGACGTGGCCGGCGACGCGCAGACGCTGGCCGCCGCGCTGAACCACTCGGCCTTCAACGTGGCCAACGCACTGGGCGCCTGGCTCGGCGGCGTGGCCATCAGCGCCGGCCTGGGCTGGACGTCCACCGGCTGGGTCGGCGCGCTGCTGGCGCTGGCCGGCATGGGCATCTTCTTCTGGGCGCTCACGCATGCGCGCGCCGGTGCGCGCCGCGCGGTCGCCGGCTCCGCCGCCTGATCGCATGCCGATCGCGCTGCCCAGGGACAAGCAGCAACAGGCGCTCGCCTCGCTCGAGCGCTACTTGCGCGAGCACATGGACGAGCCCATCGGCAACATCGCCGCCGCGCAGCTGCTGAACTTCTTCATCGAGGAGATCGGCCCCAGCCTCTACAACCAGGCCGTGGCCGACGCGCAGGAGCGCATGCAGCTTCGCGTGTCCGAGCTGGACATCGAAGTCCACGCCGACGAGTTCGGGTACTGGAACAAAAAAAGCCGGCAAGGCCGCTGACGCGGCCCATCAACCCGAACGGCATCCCCCGCGGCGAGCGCAGCGAAGCCCGTTCGTGAACCGCCGCGGAACTGGCTCTGCCAGGCCGCTGGCGGTGCCCCCCTTCGCGCAGCAGAAGGGGGGAGCGGCGAAGCCGCTTGGGGGGTTGTTCTCTAGTGCGCCTCAGCCTGCCGCGCCGCCGCGATGGTCGCAGCCTCATCGTGGTGCGCACCGTTGAGGAACAGGTTCAGCAGCACCGCCGTGATCGAGGTCAACAGGATGCCGGACTCGATCAGCGAGTGCAGGCCGTGCGGCATCCACTGTTTGAAGTTCGGGGCGATCAGCGGAATCATGCCCATGCCGATGGCCACGGCGACGATCATCGCGTTGTGGCGGTTGGTCTTGAAGTCCACGCCGCCCAGGATGCGGATGCCGGTGGCGGCCACCATGCCGAACATCACCAGGCCCGCGCCGCCCAGCACCACAGTGGGCAGCGACTCGACCAGCGCCGCCATCTTGGGCAGCAGGCCCAGCACGATCAGGATCACGCCGCCGGCCACGCACACGAAGCGGCTCTTCACACCCGTGACCGCGACCAGGCCCACGTTCTGCGAGAAGCTGGTGTAGGGAAAGGTGTTGAAGATGCCGCCGATCAGCGTGCCCAGGCCGTCGGTGCGCAGGCCGCGCGCCAGTTCCGGCTGGCCGACCTTGCGGTCCGTCATCTCGCCCAGCGCGAGGAACATGCCCGTGGACTCGATCATCACGACGACCATGACCAGCGTCATCGTGAAGATGAGCAGAGGGTCGAACTGCGGCAGGCCGAAATGGAAGGGCATCACGATGTCGAACCAATCGGCCTTGCCCACCTTCTCGAAGGTCATGATGCCCATGGCCGTGGCCGCGACACCGCCGATGACGATGCCCAGCAGCACCGAGATGTTGGCCACGAAGCCCTTGGCGAACTTCACGATCAGCAGGATGGAGACCAGCACTAGCGCCGCAATGCCCACGCCGGTCAGCTCGGCGTACTTGGGGTTGGGCATGGTCGGCGCGAGCGCCAGGCCCTTGGGCACGGCGGGGATGGCCGAGCCGGGCGAGGTCACCTCGGCCAGCCACTTCAGGTGCGCCGGGTCGACCACGCTGGGCGCGGTCGGGCCGAACGGGTTGCCGAAGATCCAGTTGATGCCCACGCGCATCAGGCTGATGCCGATGACCGCGATGATGGTGCCGGTCACCACCGGCGGGAAGAAGCGCAGCATGCGGCTGATCAGCGGCGCGATCAGGATGGACACCACGCCCGCGCCGATGATGGAGCCGAACAGCAGCGGCGCGCCGGTCGGCCCCGGGTTGGCATTGGCGATCGCCACCATGGGCGCGACGGACGCGAAGGTGACGCCCATCATCACGGGCAGCTTGATGCCGAACCACTGCGTGGCGCCGAGCGCCTGGATCAGCGTGACGATGCCGCAGCAGAACAGGTCGGCCGAGATCAGCAGCGCCACTTCGTCGGGGCTGAGCTTGAGCGCGCGGCCCACGATGAGCGGCACGGCAACCGCGCCGGCATACATCACCAGCACGTGTTGCAGGCCGAGGGCGGTGAGCTTGCCGGTGGGCAAGACCTGGTCCACCGGGTGGACCGTCGGGGTGGAAGCGGTACGCATGGGCAGGTTCTCCAGCGGGGGTCGGGTGCGGCGCGAATCACCAAACGCCCAGCAAGAATAAGGCCATGTGCGCGCCCCCGCTGCGCGCCGTCGGCCACGGCCTTCAAGGGGCTGCTGCCGGGCGCGCCCGCGATGTCTGTTGCTCCGAGCGCACCCGCTCGAACACCTTCCAGAACGGCTGCGC
This sequence comes from Pseudorhodoferax sp. Leaf267, assembly GCF_001422405.1. Taxonomy (GTDB): domain Bacteria; phylum Pseudomonadota; class Gammaproteobacteria; order Burkholderiales; family Burkholderiaceae_C; genus Pseudorhodoferax. The sequence continues at coordinate 140,148 of NZ_LMMV01000003.1, read as the reverse complement.
CTGCGTCGTCGCGAAGTTGATGCGCATCAGCGTGCCGGGCTTGCGGCCGGCGTGGAACAGCGCGCCGGGGGCGAGCAGGTAGCCCTCGTCCAGCATGCGCTGGGCCAGGACCTCGGTGTCCACGCCGGTATCGACCCAGCCGAACAGGCCGGCCGGCTCGCTGACGAAGCGGCAGCCGGCCGCCTGCGCCAGCTTGGCGCTGCGGGCGCGGGCCTGGTCCAGCCGGGTGCGCACGCGCTGCGCGTGGCGGCGCAGCTGGCCCTGGTCGATGCACCAGGCCATGGCGCGCTCCAGCAGCGGCGGCGTGGTCAGCGTGGACAGCAGCTTGGTGTCCAGGAAGCGCTCGAGCAGGGCCGGCGGCGCCGCCAGGTAGCCCACGCGCCAGCCGGGCGCGAGGATCTTGGCGAAGCCGCTGACGTAGATGGTGCGCTGCAGGCCATCGAGCGCGGACAGGCGCGTCGCGTGGTCGGGCGCGAGGTGCGAGTAGGTGTCGTCCTCGACGATGTGGAAACCGTGCGCGTTGGCCAGCGTCAGCACGCGGTGCGCACTGCCCGGGGAGAGGCAGTAACCGGTGGGGTTGTGCAGCACGCTGACGCTGACGAACAGCTTGGGGGCATGGGCCTGGCAGTAGCGCGCCATGACCTCCAGATCGGGCCCGTCGGCGCGGCGCGGCACGGGCAGGATGATGGCGCCCAGGGCCTGCAGCCGCGCGAACTCGATGGCCCAGCCGGGCTCCTCGACCATCACGTGGTCGCCGGGCCGCAGCAGCGTGCGGCTCACGATATCCAGTGCGTGCGTGGCGCCGAGCGTGGTCACGATTTGCTCGGGCGCGGCCGGCACGTTCAGGCTGGCCAGCTTGTGCGACAGCGCGCGGCGCAGGGCCATGTCGCCGGCCGGCTCGCCGTACTGCAGCGACAGCGCCGACAGCGCCGGCCCGGCCGTCACCTTGCGCACGGCGGCGGCCACGATGTCGGCGGCCAGCCAGTCGGCGGGGAACACGCCGATGCCGGGCTGCGGCAAGTCGCCCACGCCATGGAACATCCCGCGCATCAACGCCGCGGCATCGACCGGCGGGCGCACCTGGGCCGGGCCGCCGCGGGCCGGCGCGGCATCGGCGCGCGCAGCAGCCCGCGTCTCGCGCACGAAGAAGCCCCGGTTGCGCCGCGCCTCGACCAGGCCCTGGGCCAGCAGCCGGTCGTAGGCCGCGACGACGGTGGCCGGGCTGACCTGGTGCTGTTCGGCGCACTGGCGCACCGACGGCAGCCGGGTGCCGGCGGCCAGCAGGCGGTCGCCGATGCGCTCGGCGAAATGCGCGGCGAGTTGTTCGGTCAGGGATTGCGAAGCGGTGCGCATGAGCATGGCGGCGCCCTCGTGGTGTGCGGTGTGTCGGCAGATCGAGCAATACAGTTTTGCAACTGCTACTAAAAACTGTATTGCATCTGTGTTGGTTAAAACTATAGAGTCTGTATCCCCGATCGACAAGCCCCCACCTGTACACCATGACCGCAAGCGAACTGAGCGCCCTGCTGCTGCTGGCCACGGCCATGAGCTTCTCGCCGGGCCCGAACACCACCTTGTCCTCGGCGCTGGCGGCCAACCACGGCCTGCGCCACGCCATGCCGTTCATCTGGGCCGTGCCGGCCGGCTGGGGCCTGGTGCTGCTGCTGTGCACGGCCGGCCTCGGCGCGCTGGTGGTGGCCCAGCCGGCGCTGGCGCTGGCGATCAAGGGGCTCGGCGTGGCCTACCTGCTGTGGCTGGCGTTCAAGCTGGCGCGCAGCGCGCAGCTGGGCGAGGCCGATGCACGCAAGCTGGACGTGGGCTTCGTGCAGGGCATCGCGCTGCAGTTCGTCAACATCAAGGCCTGGATGCTGGCCCTGGCCATCGTGGCCGGCTGGATCGCGGGCCGCGAGGACATGGGCCTGCGGCTGGCCCAGGTGCTGCCGCTGATGCTGTGCTTCGCCTTTTTCAGCAATCTCACCTATGCACTGCTCGGCGCGCTGCTGCGCGGCTGGCTGGCCCAGGGCCGGCGGCTGCTGTGGTTCAACCGCGCGATGGCGGCCGTGCTCGTGCTCACGGCGGTGTGGATGCTGCAGGCCAAGACATGACGACCACCATCGCGCACAACAACGCTTCGGGTGAGAGCCTGGGCCTGTGGCTGGGCGTGCTCGGCGTGGCGATCTTCGCCCTCACGCTGCCGATGACGCGCATCGCCGTGGGAACCCCCGATGTGCCACAGCTCTCCGGCGTGTTCGTCGGCATGGGGCGGGCCGTGCTGGCGGCCTTGCTGTCCATTGCCTACCTGGTCGCCACGCGGGCCGCGCTGCCGCGCCGCGCGGTGCTGCTGCCGCTGGCAGCCACGGCGCTGGGCGTGGTGCTGGGCTTTCCACTGCTGACCTCGGTCGCGATGCGCCATGTGGAGGCCGTGCATGCCGCCGTCATCGTGGGCGTGCTGCCGCTGGCCACGGCCGCGGTGGGCGCCTGGCTGCACCGGCAGCGGCCCTCGCTCGGGTTCTGGGCCGCCGCGGTGCTGGGCAGCGCGCTGGTGGTGGCGTTCGCGCTGCTGCGCTCGGGCACGCAGGGCCTGGCCGTGCAGCCGGCCGATCTCCTGCTGCTGGCCGCCATGCTGCTGGGCGCCCTGGGCTACGGCTATGGCGGCCAACTCGCGCAGCGCATGCCGGCCGAGCAGGTGATCTGCTGGGCGCTGGTGCTGGCGCTGCCCGTCACGCTGCCGCTGGCCTGGTGGAGCCGGCCGCAGGCGCCGATCGCGCTGCAGGCATGGGGCGGTTTTGCCTATGTGGCCGTGTTCTCGATGTGGCTGGGCTTTTTCGCCTGGTACCGCGGCCTGGCCCTGGGCGGCACGGTGCGCGTGAGCCAGGTGCAACTGCTGCAGCCCTTTTTGTCGATGCTGGCCGCCGTGCCGCTGCTGGGCGAATCGCTGGACGCGGTGACGCTGGGCTTCGGCCTGGCGGTGATCGCGGTGGTGTTCGTGGGCCGCCGCATGCCGGCACACCGGGTAGCGCGCTGAGAGAATGTTGGACGACACGCACAAGGAGCAACGCATGAACTGGACCCTGGCCGCACGCGCCGAAAAAATGAACCCCTCCGTGATCCGCGAGATCCTCAAGGTCACGGAGAAGCCCGGCATCATCAGCTTCGCCGGCGGCCTGCCCTCGCCCAAGACCTTTCCGGTCGCCGAGTTCCGCGCCGCCTGCGAGAAGGTGCTGACCGAGGACGGCCCCGCCTCCCTGCAGTACGCCGCCAGCGAAGGCTATGGCCCGCTGCGCGAGATGGTCGCCGCCGGCCTGCCGTGGAAGGTGTCGCCCTCGCAGGTGCTGATCACCACCGGCTCGCAGCAGGGCCTCGATCTCATCGCCAAGATCCTGATCGACCAGGGCAGCCGCATCCTCGTGGAGACGCCCACCTACCTGGGCGCGCTGCAGGCCTTCACGCCCATGGAGCCGCGCGCCGTGGCCGTGGCCAGCGACGACGAAGGCCTGCGTGCCGACGACTTCCAGGCCAAGGCCGGCCAGGGCGCCGAGCGCGCGCGCTTCGCCTACCTGCTGCCCAACTTCCAGAACCCCACGGGCCGCACCATGAGCGAGGCGCGCCGCGCCGCCGTGGTGGCCGTGGCGCAGGAGACGGGCGTGCCGCTGGTCGAAGACAACCCTTATGGCGACCTGTGGTTCGACCAGCCGCCGCCCGCGCCGCTGACCGCGCGCAACCGCGAGGGTGGCGTGTACCTGGGCTCGTTCTCCAAGGTGCTGGCGCCCGGCCTGCGCCTGGGCTTCATGGTGGCCCCGCCCGGCCTGTACCCCAAGCTGCTGCAGGCCAAGCAGGCGGCCGACCTGCACAGCCCCAGCTTCAACCAGCGCATGGTGGCGCAGGTCATGCAGGACGGCTTCCTCGGCCGCCACGTGCCCACCATCCGCGCGCTGTACAAGAGCCAGCGCGACCACATGCTGGCCGCGCTCGAACGCGAGATGCCCGAGGGCGTGCAGTGGAACAAGCCGGTGGGCGGCATGTTCCTGTGGGTGCGCCTGCCGCAGGGCGTGGACGCGGTGGCCCTGCTGCCGCGCGCGGTGGAGCGCAACGTGGCCTTCGTGCCTGGCGCGGCCTTCTATGCCGACACGCCGGAGACCCACACCATGCGCCTGTCCTTCGTGACGGCCAGCCACAGCCAGATCGACACCGGCATCGCCGCGCTGGCGCAGACCATCCGCGAAGCCATCGCCGCGCTGGACACGCAGCGCCAGGCCGCGCCGGTGCAACTGTGAGCGCGCAGCCATGAGCACCGACACGCCGCTGCGCATCTGGGGCCGCATGAGCTCCATCAACGTGCGCAAGGTCGTCTGGACGGTGCAGGAGCTGGGCCTGTCGGCCCAGCGCACCGACGCGGGCGGCCATTTCGGCCTGGTGACCGAGCCCGAGTACCGAGGCAAGAACCCCAACGGCATGGTGCCGCTGCTGGAGGACGGCGAAGTCACGCTGTGGGAATCCAACGTGATCGTGCGCTACCTCTGCGCGCGCCACGCCGCCGGCACGCTGTACCCCGAGCCGCTGGCCCAGCGCTTCGCCGCCGAGATGTGGATGGACTGGCAGCAGACCACCCTGAACCCCGCCGGCCGCGATGCCTTCGTGCAGCTCATCCGCACGCCGGCCGAGCAGCGCGTGGACGCGGCCATCGCGCGCTCGTTCAACGAGACCGAGCCGCTGCTGGACCTGCTGGACGCCGAACTCGCGCGCCGCCCATTCCTGGCGGGCGACAGCTTCACCATGGCCGACATCCCCGTGGCCTGCGAAGTCCACCGCTGGAACGGCCTGCCCTTCGACCGCACGCCGCGCCCGCACCTGGACCGCTGGTACCAGGCCGTCGCCGAACGCCCCGGCGCCGTCGGCGTGCTCGACCAACCCCTGTCCTGACCACCATGACCACCCGCCCGTTCCGCCAGGTCGACGTCTTCACCGACCAGCCCTACTTCGGCAACCCGCTCGCCGTCGTGCTGGACGCCGAGGGCCTGTCCGACGCGCAGATGCAGCGCTTCGCGCAGTGGACCAACCTGTCGGAAACCACCTTCGTGCTGCCGGCCACCGAGCCCGGCGCCGACTACCGCGTGCGCATCTTCACGCCGGGCGGCGAGCTGCCGTTCGCCGGCCATCCCACGCTGGGCACCTGCCACGCGTGGCTCGAAGCAGGCGGCAAGCCGCGCGACGCGTCCACCGTCGTGCAGCAGTCGGCCGTGGGCCTGGTACGCATCCGGCGCGACGGCGCGCAACTCGCGTTCGCGGCACCGCCTTTGCGCCGCAGCGCGCCCAGCCCCTCGACGCTGGCCCAGGTGGCCAGCGCGCTGGGCCTGAAGGCGCAGCAGATCGTGCGCGCCCAGGTGTTGGACAACGGCCCCGTCTGGTTCACGCTGCTGCTGGATGATGCGCAGACCGTGCTGCGGCTGGACCCCGACCACCTCATGGTGAAGGCCCTGGGCCACAAGATCGGGGTGGCCGCACTCACACAGGACGAGGCGCCCGCCCTGATCGCGCGCAGCAGCCGCGAGGCGCGCGCCTTCGCCGCCAGCGCCACGCGCCCGGCGGCGGCCCCGGCCCTGGTCGTGCGCGCCTTCGCCGCCTGCGCCGGCGTGCCCGAAGACCCAGTGACCGGCAGCCTGAACGCCAGCCTGGCGCAATGGCTGCTGGCCGACGCACTGCTGCCCGCGCCCTACACCGCCTCGCAGGGCGCATGCCTGGGCCGCGACGGCCTGGTGCGCATCGCACGCGACGACAGCGGCCAGGTCTGGGTCGGCGGCGACTGCGTGACCTGCATCGCGGGCACGGTGAACCTCTGAGTTGCGACGACATGGTCCCCCTGCACGACCTTGCCTGGTTCGCCCTTGCCACGCTGGCCATGGCGCTGACGCCGGGGCCCAACATGCTCTATTGCGTGTCGCGCACGCTGAGCCAGGGCCGCGCGGCCGGCATGGTGTCGCTGGCGGGCGTGCAACTGGCCTTCGTCGTGCACCTGCTGGCGGCCGCCTTCGGCCTCACCGCGCTGCTGCTGGCCGTGCCGTTCGCGTTCGGCGTGGTCAAGGCCGTCGGCGCGGCCTACCTGCTGTGGCTGGCCTGGCAGGCGCTGAAGCCGGGCGGCAGCGGCCCTTTCCAGGCGCGCAGCCTGCCCGCGCATTCGAACGGCACGCTACTGCGCATTGGCTTTCTGACCAACCTGCTGAACCCCAAGGTCGCGCTGTTCACGCTGTCGTTCTTCCCGCAGTTCCTGCACCCCGAAAACGGCAGCGTGCTGCTGCAGGCGCTGCAGCTCGGCGCGGTGCAGATGGCGGCCAGCGCAGCCGTGAACACGGCGGTGATCTTCGGCGCTGCCAGCATCACCGGGCTCTTGTCGCGCAGCGCGGGCTGGATGCGGGCGCAGCGCTATGTGATGGGCTCGGTGCTGGCGTTTCTGGCGCTGCGGGTGGCGTTGATCGAGCGGAAGTAGCGCCCCTCGTCATCCACCTTTGCAGATTCGGAGTCCGACTCCGAATCTGCAAAGGACGCAGGCGGCCAAGACGTCACTGGAGTGCAGGCCCACGCGTCATTTGCCAACGCTGTGCAGAGATGTTGCCGAACCATCTGGCACGCACATGTCGACGCCCGCTGCGACGATGTGTATCGTTTTTCGACTGGGTACACATCATGCAAACGAACATCGAGATCGATGAAAAGCTCATGCAGGACGCCCTGCGCGCCACCGGCGCCAAAACCAAGCGCGAGGCGGTCGACTTGGGCTGAAAACGCTGGTGCAGGTGCGCGCACAGGAGAAGGCGCGTGCGCTGAAGGGCCAGATCACCTGGGAAGGCGATCTGCAGGCCATGCGGACCGCGCGATGATCCTGGTCGACTCCAGCGTATGGGTCGACTACTTTCGCGCGGCCGACACGCCGCAGGTCGCCCTGCTCGACTCCCTTCTCGGACGCACGCCCATCGCCGTGGGCGACCTGATCGCCACGGAAGTCCTGCAAGGCGTGCAGGATCAACGCCAGTTCGAGCGCGTCCGGAAGATCTTCGAATCCTTCGAGTCCATCGATCTGGTTGGTTGTGCGCTGGCCATCAAAGCCGCCGGCAACTACCGCGCGCTGCGCGCACTCGGCATCACCGTGCGCAAGACCATCGATACCTTGATCGCCACCCGCTGCATTGAGGACGGTTTGACGCTGCTGCACGCGGACCGCGATTTCCAGCCATTCACGCAACACCTGGGCCTCCAGGTCGCTTACGCAGGAAGCTGAAGGCGCTGCACTACGCCATCTGCGCACCAAGCTGCGCAAGCGGCGCGCCTACGCCGCCGAACGCGGTCCGTTCTCAGCCGTGTACCCCGGCCTGGTCCATGGCGGCAGCGAGCGCTTCACGCGCAAGGAGGTCGACGTACGGCCCTGGCTGGCGCCTGTAGTCACTACGCCGCGCTGCGCGCCGTCGTCAGCTGGTAGCTGAACAGGTCGCTGCGGTACACCGTGTGCTCGTAGTGCAGCGGCGCGCCGTCGGCCGCATGCACCACGCGCTCGACCTGCAGCACGGCGCTGCCCGGTGCCACGGCCAGGGCCCTGGCCTGGGCCGGCGTGGCCAGCGCGGCGCTGATCGAGAGCTCGGCATGGTGCACGGCCAGGCCCAGCTCGTTCTCGTAGACCGACAGGATGTCGCGGTTCGCCAGGTCGATGCGGCCCAGGCGCTCGCCGATGGCCAGCGGCATCCACGAGTGGTTCAGCGACAGCGCCTCGCGGTTCAGGTAGCGCAGCGTCTGCAGCTGCATGACCGGCGCGCCCTTGGCCAGGCCCAGGCGTGCCGCTGCCTCGGCGCTGGCCTTGACCGGCTTGAAGCCCAGCACGCGGCCGTGCACGCTGCGGCCGGCGCCACCCAGCGATTCCGCCAGGCCCTTCAGTCGCGTGAGGTCCTGCGCCACGGCGGGCTGCGCCACGAAGCTGCCCTTGCCGTGCGCCTTGACCAGCAGGCCCTCCTTCTGCAGGTCGTTCAGCGCCTGGCGCACCGTGATGCGGCTCACGCCGTAGTGCGCCGTCAGCTCGGCCTCGGACGGCAGGCGCTCGCCCGGCGCGCGGCGGCCCTGCAGGATCTCGGCCTTCAGCTGGTCGCGCAGCTGCGCGTACAAGGACTGTGCGGAATGCACCAGTCCGGCGCGCAAAACGGCCGATCGGGGGGATGAACGGGGGGTGGAACCGGCTTTCAGCGCAGGCATGGTGTTTGCATCACTTGTTCTAACTTGTCATAACAAGTTAAATACGCATCGTGCTGGTGCGTTCCTGGTTCAACGTTGCTGGAGTCGATCATGAAACAAACTGCTTACTGGATGAAGGCGGCCACCGCCGCCCTGCTGGCCGCCACGGCGGCGTCGGCGAGTATCGCGCAGGCCCCCTGGCCGTCCGGCCCCGTCACCGTGGTCGTGCCGTTCCCGGCCGGCGGCAGCGTGGACGTGGCGGCCCGCGTGGTGCTGCCGCGCCTGGCCGAAAAGCTCAAGCAGCCGGTGGTCATCGAGAACACCGCCGGCGCGGCCGGCACCATCGGCACGCAGCGCGCCGTGCGCGCCAAACCCGACGGCCAGACGCTGCTGTTCGCCGTGGCCAGCCCGATCAGCGTGGCACCGCTGGTCTCGCCGAACACCATCAAATACGACGCGCTGAAGGACCTGGTGCCCATCACGCCGGTGGCGGTGGCGCCGTTCGTGCTGGTCGGCCAGCCGGGCCTGGCGCCCAGGACCACGGCCGAGCTGCTGGCGCTGGTCCGCGCTCAGCCCGGCAAGCTGAACTACGGCACCGACGGCGTGGGCACCTCCATGCACGTGACGGCCGAGCTGATCAAGCAGGCGGCGAAGCTGGACCTGGTGCACGTGCCGTACAAGGCCGGCCCGCAGGTGCTGACCGAGCTGGCCGGCAACCAGATCGAGCTGGCCGTGCTGCCCGTGACGCTGGCCCAGCCGTTCATCAAGGACGGCAAGATCAAGGCCTATGGCGTGAGCTCGCGCCAGCGCTGGCCTTCGCTGCCGGACACGCCGGCCCTGGCCGAGACGCCGGACCTCAAGAGCGTGGAGATCGAGTCCTGGTACGGCCTGCTGGCGCCCGCCAGGACCGACCCGGCCATCGTCGCGCGCCTGGCCACCGAGATGGCGGCCGTGCTGGCCGAGCCCGAGATCCAGCGCAAGCTGGCCGACGCGGGCCTGAAGCCCCTGGCCATGACGCCCGCGCAGTTCGCCGACTACCTGGCCAAAGAGAAGCAGGCACTGAGCCCGGTGATCTCCGCCGCCGGCATCAAGCTCGATTGATGGCATGAGCGCAGCGGTCCTCGCACTCGTCCTGTGCGCCGGCCTGGGCATCGGCATGACCGGCATCGGTGGCGTGCTGGTCGTGCCCGGCCTCAGCGCACTGGAGGGCATGCCGCTGACGCGCGCGGTGCCGGCCTCGACGCTGGCCTTCCTGTTCACCGGCATCGTGGCCACGCTCAAGCTGCAGTGGCAGCGGCGCACGGCCCCGGCGGCCGCGCCGCCGGCCGGCCGCCATGCACTGCTGGCCCTGCAGCTGGCTGCTCTGCTGGGCGCCGCGTTGGGCGCGTTCAGCCTGCGCTGGCTGCCCGCCACCGGCATGCACCTGGCGCTGGCGTTGCTGGCGCTTGGCAGCGGCCTGCAGACGCTGCTGGCGCGCGCCGCGCCCGAGCACGCCGCCGCCATGCCGCGCCGCGCCACGCTGGCCGCCATCGGGCTGGCCGTGGGCCTGGGCTCGGCCTGGTCGGGCACGGGCGGGCCCATCCTGCTGCTGCCAGTGCTGATGGCGCTGGCCCAGCCGACCCGCGCGGCGATCGCCATGGCGCAGGCGATCCAGCTGCCGATCGCGCTGGCGGCCACGGCCGTGAACTGGTGGGCCGGCCAGCTCGACTGGGCGCTGGGCCTGGCGCTGGGCGCCGTGCTGGTGCTGGGCTGGGCGCTGGGCGACCGGCTCGCCGCGCGCACGCCCACGGCGCGGCTGCGCCGGCTGCTGGGCGGCGTGCTGGTGGTGCTGGGCCTCTGGTACGGATTCCACACTCTGACGACATAGGAGCACACCATGCATCCCGAGCCATTGCGCGAAGCGCTCAGCGCCGACGAACTGCTGCTGGCCCCCGACTGGCTGCTGATGGAAGAGGGCCCCGTGCAGGGCCTGGCGCTGCACATCGCGGCCGGCCGCATCACCGACGTGGCGCCGCTGGAGCCGCTGCGCCAGCGCCATCCGCACCTGGCGCCCGTGGACTTGCCGCGCCGGCTCGTGATGCCCGGCTTCGTCGACGCGCACCACCACCTGACGCAGTCCTTCGGCAAGGCGCTGGCGTTCGGCGAGCCCTCGGAGATCTTCCGCCGCATCTGGGTGCCGCTGGAAGGCAGCCTGGACGCGCGCAGCCTGTACCTGGCAGCCAAGCTCGCGTCGCTGGAGGCGCTGCGCGGCGGCTTCACCACCGTCTGCGACGCCGGCACGCGCGCCAGGGAGGGCCTGGACGCGATCGCCGACGCCACGCGCGACGCCGGCATCCGCTGCGTGCTGGCGCTGACCTGCAACGACGCCGGCGAGGACGAAGCCGCCCGCCTGGCGCGCGTGGCCGCGGCCGAACGCCACCTGGGCGCGTTCGCGCCTTACCCGCTGGTGCATCCATCGCTGGCCATCTCCACGCCCGAGGCCGCCAGCGACGCGCAGCTGCACGCCATCGCCAGGCTATCGGCCGAGGCCGGCGTGGTGTTCCAGATCCATGTGAACGAGCACCTGGCCTCGGTCGAACGCTCGCTGGTCGCGCGCGGCCTGCGGCCGATGGAGCACCTGGCATCGGTCGGCGCGCTGGGCCCGCAGACGCTGGTGGCCCACGCCACGCTGGTCACGCCGCACGAGCTGGTGCTGATGCGCGACTCCGACACCGCCGTGGCCTACAACCCCGTGGCCAGCAGCTGGAAGGGCAACGCCGTCGCCAACGCGCCGCTGATGGCCGCGCTGGGCATCCGCTTCGGCCTGGGCACCGACGGCACGCGCAGCGACGGCTTCCGTCTCATGGACGCGGCCGAGACCGCCCAGCGCCTCACGCAGGGCCTGGCCAACGGCGACTCGTCCTGCGGCGCCGGCTGGCTGTGGCCCGAGCACGCGACCTGGGGCGGTGCCGATGCCGCGGGCCTGCAAGCCGTCACGGGCCGCATCGCGCCCGGCCAGGCCGCCGACCTGCTGCTGCTGGACCTGGACGTGCCCGAGCTCTGCCCGTCCTGGGACCTGGGCTGGGAACTCGTGCGCCTGGCCGCGCGCGACCAGATCGAGGCCGTGCTGGTGGCCGGCCAGCTACGGCTGTGGCGGGGCTGGCCGGTGGACTGGGACGCGCGCGCGCTGATGGACGAGGTGCGCGAGGTGGCGCGCGTGGACATCGCCAAGGCACCGATCCACAAGGTCCACCCGCTGTCGCACCGGCACCGCGCGGCCCGGCGCTGACCGGCGCCGTCGCTGGCGTGACGCGCCGGCCGGGCCTGCTGCCGTACAGTGCGCCGCCATGGGAACCCTCTACCTCGTGCGCCACGGCCAGGCCTCGTTTGGCGCCGACGACTACGACCAGCTCAGCGAGCAGGGCCAGCGCCAGAGCCAGCGCCTGGGCGAGTACTTCGCGTTCAAGGGTCTCGCCTTCGAGGCCGTGCTGACCGGCACGCTCAAGCGCCATGCGCAGACCTTCGCCGGCATCAGGAGCGGCATGGAGGCGGCCGGCGCGCCCGCGCTGCCCGAGCCCTCGGCCTGGCCTGGCCTGAACGAGTACGACAGCGTGGCCGTGATCGCCGCCGTGCACCCCGAGGCGCTGCAAAAGCCCAGCACGCCCGAGCTGTACAAGCACCACTTCCGGCTGCTGCGCCAGGGCCTGGCGCGCTGGATGGCCGGCGATGCGCAGCCGGTGGGCATGCCCAGCTATGCCGAGTTCAGCGCCGGCATCGCGGCTGCGCTGGAGCATGTGCGCACACGCCACACGGGCAACGTGCTGCTGGTCTCCAGCGGCGGGCCGATCTCCACGGCCGTGGGCCAGGTGCTGGGCACGGCGCCCGAGACCACCATCGACCTGAACATGCGCATCCGCAACAGCGCGGTCACGGAGTTCGTCTACACCCCGAGCCGCCATGTGCTGCTGACCTACAACACATTGCCGCACCTGGACCATCCGGACCACGCAGGCTGGGTCACGTTCGCCTGACCTTGCGCATGCGCGAGGCTGCCACCCCTGGCAACACTGCCAGGGCCAGGCCATAGGGGGCACAGTCCTTGCAGGCGGCGGGAATGGCCTCCCTGCCCCCGCCCGCCAGCACCCCCGTCCCGCCGCGCTGCACGCTCACGCTGCTGCTGATGCACGAGGTGATGCGCCATGTCGCCCGGGGTGGCGCGCCCGAGCTGCTGATGCGCGAGATGCTGCACCTGATGAGTGAGCTGCTGGGCCTGCACCATGGCCGTGTGGTGCTGGCCGACGGCGGCGCGCTTGACCCGCACATGCCCACGGCGCGCATCCGCCTGGCGTATGGCCTGACGCGCGAGGAGGTGGCCCGCGGCATCTACGCCTGGGGTGAAGGCGTCACGGGCCGCGTGCTGGCGACCGGTCGCGCCATGGTGGTGCAGGACATCGACGCCGAGCCGCAGTTCCTGGCCCGCGCCGTCGCCCGCGCACAGTTGCCGGCCGGGCCGCTGGCCTTCCTGGCCGTGCCGATCGAGTGCGGCCTGCGCATCGTCGGTGTGCTGGCCTGCCACCGCGGCGCGCCCTGCGAACGCCTGCTGGAGCACGACCTGGGCCTGCTGCAGATCCTGGCGACGCTGGCCGGCCAGGCCCTGCAGCGCCACGAGTTGCTGCTGCAGCAGCTCACGCGCACCCTGGGCCCGCCCCTGGTGCGCGCCTACCTGCCCGCGCGCCTGCACAGCGCGCAGGATCTGGAGCGCGTGCTGGCCCTGCACGATGGCGTCCAGTCGCGCGCCGCACAGGCGCTGGGGCTCACGGTGCGGCAGTTCAGCTACCGGCTGCGCAAGGCACGCTCCTAGCGCGCCAGTTCCTCGCGCACCAGGCGCACGATGAGGCGGTCCAGCGTGTCCACCGAGTAGTTGCGCACGTCGTGCACCGTCTCGCGGCCCGGGCCGCTGGACGGGCGCCGCGCATCGGCATAGGTCAGGAACACGAAGCGACCGCCGGTGTACTGGGCGATCTGGCGCTGGATGTACTCGCCCTGCTGGTCCAGGCCGCTGGCGCCCACGCCGAACACCTTGATGCCCTTGCCCAGCGCGGCCTGCATGTCCTCGTCGTACTGCGGGCCGCCGCGGTCCAGGTGCGGCGGCGCATCGGCCAGCAGCAGCACCATGCGGGTGGCACCATCGCCGCGCCAGCTGAGTTGGTGGACGGTCTCGTGCAGGGCCTCGTTCATGGCCTCGGGGTAGTCGCCGCCGCCGGCCGCCTGCAGCCGGTTCAGCACGCCCTGGAAGGCGGCCAGGTCGTTCGTGAAGTCATGGCTGCGCAGCACGAAGGCGTCGCCGTGGTCGCGGTAGGCCACCAGCGCCAAGCACAGGTCGGGCTGGCCGGGCAGGCCGGCCACCTCGTCGGCGATGCTGCGCAGGCTGGACTTGAGCTTGTCGATCTCGTCCGCCATCGAGCCGGTGGCGTCGACCAGGAAGACCAGGTCCAGCCGGGCACGGGCCGATCGCGCAGCGCCGTCCAGCCGCAGCTCCAGAGCGCTCTTTTGTCCCCGCTGCAGGTAGCCGCGGGCCTGCTGCCCGTGCTGGCGCACCGTCACCTCGTAGACGCGCGCGTGCTGGGTGTCGAACGCATCCGGATGCAGCCACACCTGGCCGGCGGCATCGGTGCGCGCCCAGGCCGCCTGCCCCTGCGGCGAGCGCACCAGCACCTCGGCATCGGCCACGCCGCGGCCCTGCGCGTCGCGCACCTGCAGCAGCGCGCGCTCGCGGATGTCGCGCGCACGGTGCGGCACCTGCGTGCGCTCCCGAAAGGCCATGTATTCGGCGAAGCCGGCGTTGTCGTCGACCACGCCGGCCGTCACCGGCCCGGGCACGGGCGCAGGCGCGCCCTGGCGTGGTGGCGCTGCGCTGGCCATGGCAGGTGCCTGCTTGTCGGCAGAGGCCGCCTCGCGTGCAGACAGCGCGCGGTCGGCCGTCAAGGGCGCTGGCGCTGCCGGTGCCGCCTCGGCCACCGCGGCCGCGCGTGGCGACGCCCCATGCGACAGGGCTCCACGCAGGTCCCTGCGCAGCGCGTCCTGCTGCCCGGCCGCACGGCCCGGCACCTCGCGCGTGTGCGGGGGCCGGGCGCAATGCGCGGCGCTTGGCGCCTGGAAGTCCGGCCGCTGCCGCAGCGGCGCGAAGTGCCCGGGCGGTGCGAATTCCTGTGGCGCCGCGGTTGCCACGGGCTGCGGCGCCGGCTCGGGCCACAGGCCGGCGCCAGGTTGCGCGGCGCAGGCCGACAGCGCAAGCTGCGCGCACAACATGGCCGCCACGCGGCGTTGCAGGACGAGGGGGAAAGGCATGGGCATCGAGGGCTCCGTTGGTGACAGGTAAATGGCTGTACGGCCCGCCCCCGCCGGCAGGGTTGAAAAAGTCGGCCGGCGTTAACCCCAGGCGCGCCCGGTCGCCGTAGAACGTGGTGTGAGAATCCATCGATGCCGCAGCGCACCCCCGACGACATGCATGACGACATGCCCGACGAGGCCTTGATGCAGGCCTACGCCGGCGGCGACGGCGCCGCGTTCGAACGGCTGTACGCGCGCCATGAGGCAGGGCTGCTGCGCTTCGTGCGGCGGCTGCTCGGCACACAGCTGGCCGCGCAGGCGGACGAGGTGTTCCAGGACACCTGGGTGCGCATCATTGCGGCCCGTGCCTCGTTCGACGCCACGCGCGCGCCCTGGCGCAGCTGGGCCTTCACCATCGCGCACAACCTGGCCATGGACCGGCTGCGCACGAGCGGGCGCGAACACAGCATGGACGACATGGCGCCGCCCGGCGAGACGGACAGCGACCCTCTGGAATGGCTGCAGGGGGCGCTGGACCTGGCCCACCCTGCCACGCACGACCTGGCCCACTGGCGCGCCGCCGGCCGGCAGCTGCTGCAATGCCTGGACGCGCTGCCCGCAGCCCAGCGCGCCGTGTTCCTGCTGCACCACGAAGACGGCAGCAGCGTCGAAGACCTGGCCGAGCGCCTGGGCCTGGGCTTCGAGACCGCCAAGAGCCGCTTGCGCTACGCCCTGGCCAAGCTGCGCGGCTGCATGCAGCACTACCTGGCGCCACCGGGAGCCCCATGGTGACGACGCGCACGAACGACCCGACCCACCTGCGCGATGCCCGGCTGCGCAAGGCGCTGGAGCATGCGCCCGATGCGCAGGCCGCCGCGCCCGCGGCCGTGCGCGCGGCCATCCTGCGCCAGGCCCGCCAGGCCACCGCGCCGACCGCGGCAGCGCCTGCCGCGGCGCCGCCAGCGCCGTGGTGGAAACGCCTGCCTGCGTCGCTCCTGGGCACGCGCCGGCCATGGAATGCTGCCTTGGCCTCCGTGCTGCTGGCCGGTGTGGTCGTGGGCCTGTGGTGGGACCGCGAAGTGCCGGGCCCGCGGCCCGACGCGCACACGCGCGACCTGCCCATGGCTGCGCCGCCGCCGGCCGCCGAGGCACCCGCCCCACCGCTGACGCCGCCCGCGCCCGCCCCCTCCTCCGTGGCCGTGCCCGCGGCCAGTCCTGCGCCGGTGCCGCCCGAGGCGCGGGAACCTTCGCGGCCCGTTCCCCGCCCTCCATCGCCTGCGCCCGCGCGCCGCGCGCCATCCGAACTGGCGCTGCCGCAGGCCATGCCGCCGCAGCCGCCACCGGCCGCGCCGCAGGAACGCAGCCGCAAAGAGGAAAGCGCGTCCGTCGCGCAGGACCAGATGACCGCGGACGCCGCGCCCCCCAGTGCCGCCACGGCGCCGCGCGCGACCGGCCCCGCGCCGAGCCGCGAGCTGCGGTCTTCGCGCATGGCCCCCGCCGCCGCGCCCACGGACGGCTGGGCGGCCCTGCAGGTGCTGCCTGCCACCGGGCCGGCGCGCCCCCGCAGCGGCCTGCCCGCCGAGATCACGCAGGCCATCGCCGCGATGCTGGACACCGGCCCCACGGGCGTGCCGGCGGACGACCCCGTGCTGCTGCAGATCGTGCTGCTGCAAGGCAACGGCCTGCCGCTGGGCCGGCTGGAGCTGGGCAGCCGCAGCCTGCGCTGGACGCCCGCGGGCACCGCAGGCCCGCGTGCCTTCTC
This sequence comes from Pseudorhodoferax sp. Leaf267, assembly GCF_001422405.1. Classification (GTDB taxonomy): domain Bacteria; phylum Pseudomonadota; class Gammaproteobacteria; order Burkholderiales; family Burkholderiaceae_C; genus Pseudorhodoferax. Next base: position 123,869 of record NZ_LMMV01000003.1, on the reverse strand, counting down.
AGCGGGCGTGGAGCCCGCCTTGTCGCTGCGCGTGCGCGAGGGGCTCGCGCCGCGGTGAGGCGATCGCGGGAAAACCCGCTGCTTTTTCGCGTGCGAATTGTTCGCCTGCAGACATTGTCAAACCGCGCTGCGTGCCACACTGGCCGGGCCAGTCCACACCAACGAGAGGAGACACCATGCGACGTCATGCGGGATTTCATGTCTTTCGGTTCACGGTCACGGCGCTGTCTGCAGCGGCCCTGATCGGCTGCGGCGGCAGCGACGACAACGACAACGGTGGCGCAGCCGGCGCATCGGCCACGGCCGAGCAGGCCTGCGGCGCCCTGGCGGGCAAGACCGTGGCAGGCGCCACGGTGGCCACGGCCGCCACCGTGGCGGCCAGCGGTGCCGTACCGCTGTACTGCAAGGTCAACGCCACCATCGCACCGCAGCTGAACCTGGAACTGCGGTTGCCACAGGCCTGGAATGGCAAGCTGCACTACGCCGGTGGTGGCGGCTACAACGGCGCCATCAACCCGCTGGCCGGCGCCCCCCTGAGCGCGCTCAAGATGGGCTATGCCACGGTCACCAGCGACTCCGGCCACACCGGCAACGTGCTGTCGGCCGACTTCGCGCTGAACGACACCTACGCGGCCAACCTGTTCGGCTCGCTGTCGGTGCCGACCGTGCTGTCGTCCGCCCGCGAGATGGTGCAGGCCGCCTACGGCAAGCTGCCCGACAAGGCGTACTTCGAAGGCTGCTCCAACGGTGGCCGCGAAGGCCTCATGGCCGCGCAACGCAACCCGAATCTGTTCGACGGCATCATCGCGCGCGCACCGGCCTACAACTGGGTGGGCTTCATGGGCCAGTTCAACCGCACGGCCAAGGCGCTGGCCGCGCCGGGCGGCAGCTTCAGCGCCGCCAAGGTGGCCACGCTGGCCGCGGCCGTGCGCGCAGCCTGCGACGCGGGCGACGGCATCGTCGACGGCGTGGTGGCCAACCCGCAGGCCTGCACCTTCGACCCGGCCGTGCTGCGCTGCGCGGGCGGCGCCGACACGGGCAACGCCTGCCTGTCCGACCCGCAGCTGGCGGCCGTCGCGTCGTGGACCGGCACGGCCTCCTGGGCCGGCGGCGCCTACACCAACACCGGCTGGGCTCTCACCGGCAACGAGGACGATCCCGGCGCCTGGGCGACCTGGGTCAGCGGCCCCGGGGGCAACGTGCAGGGCGCGCTGCAATACCTGTTCCAGGACACGACGGTCAAGAACTACCTGGCGCGCAACCGGGCACAGGACTCGCTGGCCTACACCTGGGATTCCAACCTCAACGCCATGTACGCGCTGGCTGCCCTCAACGACGCCACCAACTCCGACCTGCGGCCCCTCATGAACAGCAGCGCCAAGCTCATCCTGTGGCACGGCGGGAATGATTCGGCGCTGAGCTACAAGGCCACCACTGCCTACTACCAGGCCGCCACCGCGGCGGTGGGCGGCCAGGCCGCGATGGACGGCTTTGCGCGCTACTACATCGCGCCGGGCGTGAACCATTGCTCCGGGGGGCCGGGTGCCGACGACACTGACCTGCTCAGTGCATTGGACGCCTGGGCCAGCCAGGGCACCGCGCCGGGCACGCTCACGGCCACGAAGGTCGCAGGCGGCGCGACGCAGTTCACGCGCCCGCTGTGCCAATACCCGCAGTACCCGCGCTACACCGGTCCGGCCAACAACGCCGCCGCGGCGGCGCTGGCCAGCAACTACACCTGCACGGCACCTTGACGGGCACGGCCGGTGCCATGCCCGGCCCTGCGGGGCCAGAGGCACCGGCACGCCAGCATCCGCGGCAAATGCCCACGCCCGCAGAGCTCGCCGCCTTCTTCGAGCGCTGCAGCTGGCCGCGCGCGCTGACGCAGGCCGAGCGCCACACGGCCTTCGAGGCCTTGACCGTGCGCTGCCACGACGCCCATTCCTATGTCTGCCAGCGCGACGAGATCGCGGACAGCTGGATCGGCGTGATGGAGGGCTTCCTGAGCGTGCAGGACACGACGCCCGAAGGCAAGCTGATCATGTACACCGGCGTGGCCCCCGGCGGCTGGGTCGGCGAGGGCTCGCTGCTCAAGCCGGAGCATCGCAAGTACGAGATCGCGGCCACGCGCCCCACGGTGACCGTGCACCTGCCGCGCAAGACCTTCGGCTGGCTGCTGGAGCGCAGCATCGCGTTCAACCACTTCATGCTGTCGCACCTGAACGAGCGGCTCGGGCAGTTCATCGCGATGGTGAAGTTCGACCGGATGCTGGAGCCCACCGCGCGCGTGGCACGCGGCATCTCTGGCTTGTTCCATCCCGTGCTGTATCCGAACACCGATGCCACGCTGCGCATCAACCAGGAGGAACTGGGCTGGCTGGTCGGCGTCTCGCGCCAGCGTGTCAACACGGCGCTGACCGAGCTCGAGGCCGCAGGCCTGATCCGGCGCGGCTACGGCTACCTGGTGGTGATGGACCGGCAGGGGCTGGCGCGCTACCCGTAGCCCGGGCGTCAGCGCGGCGCGGGCGCGCGCAGCTCGGCCCCGGCGTCCGCGTCCAGCCGCGTGAACCACAGCAGCGACAGCATGGTGACGGCGCCCACGCACAGAAAGGCCGGCGAGAAGTCGCGTGCCGCCAGGTGCGCGGCATCGCCGCCATGCCACCAGGCCGCCAGGCTCACCAGGCTGGCGCCCAGCAGCACGCCCATGGACAGCGACAGCTGCTGCGCCGTGCTGTTGAGCGTCGTCGCATGGCTCATGCGCGGCTTGGGGATCTCGGAAAAGCCCAGCGTCTGCAGCGCCACCATGCCCATGGAGTTAACGAGCCCGCCCAGCATCAGCGTGGCGAAGATCAGCGGGTGCGGCGTGGCCGGCGTGAACAGGCTGTAGCTGGCGTAGCACAGGCTGGTCAGCACCGTCGTGCCCGTGAGCAGCTGGCGAAAGCCGAAGTTGCGGATCACGCGCGTCATCACCACGCGCGTGGCCAGCGAGCCGATGGCGGTGGCCACGGTCAGCAGGCCCGACTCCAGAGGCGACAGCCCGAAGCCCAGCTGCAGCATCAGCGGCAGCAAGAACGGCGAGGCGCCGATGGCGATGCGCAGAGGCGTGCCGCCGACGATGGACGCGCGGTAGCTGCGGTGCCGCAGGATGGTGAGGTCGATCAGCGGATGCGCGATGCGCCGGCTGCGCCACACGTACAGCGCCAGCGCGGCCACGCCGACGGCGCCGGCCAGCCAGCCGATCCCCTCGGCCACCAGCGCCTTGCCGGCCGTCTCCACCGCGCCCAGCAGCGCCGTGAGGCCGACGGCCAGCAGCACGAAGCCGCCGGCATCGAAGGGCTGCGGCTCGCGCTGGCCGCTCTCCTTGTCCAGGAACACCAGCGCCAGCGCAATGGCGAGCAGCCCGAACGGCACGTTGATCAGGAAGATCCAGCGCCAGGACGTGAAGCTCACGATGGCCCCGCCGACCACCGGCCCCAGCATGCGGCCGATGGTGGGCGGCACCGTGAACCAGACCATGGCGCTCACCATGAGCGCCGCCGGCACGCTGCGCAGCAGGATCAAGCGGCCCACCGGCACCATCATGGCGCCGCCCAGGCCCTGCACGATGCGGTAGAGCACCAGCTCGTAGAGCGAGTCGGCCAGCCCGCACAGCGCCGAGCCCATGGTGAAGAACGCGATGGCGCAGCAGAACACGCGGCGCGCGCCGAAGCGCTCGGCGCACCAGCCTGACAGCGGCAGGAAGACGGCCAGGCTCAGCAGGTAGGCCGTGATGGCCAGGTTCAGCCGCAGCGGCTCCACCGCCAGCGCGCGCGCCATGCTGGGCAGCGCCGTGGTCATGACGGACGTGTCCAGATTCTGCAGGAACAGCGGGCAGGCGACCACCACGGGCACCAGCTGCGCGCGCAGGCGGGTCCAGTCCATGCGGCTGGGCGTGCCGCTCAGGAGATCTTCTGGCCGACCAGCGCCGGGTCGCCCGCCGGGTAGGCCAGCTTCAGGCCCTGCAGGGTCCGGCGCAGCAGCGTGGCGATCATCAGGTTGCGGTGCGTCTTGGAATCGGCCGGCACGATGGTCCACGGCGCCCAGGGCGTGCCGGTGGCGGCGATGGCGTCCTGGTAGGCGGCCTGGTAGGCGTCCCACTGCGCGCGCACGGTCAGGTCTTCGGGCTGGAATTTCCAGCGCTTGGCCGGGTCGTCCAGCCGCGCCTGCAGGCGCTCGCGCTGCTCGTCCTTGCCGATGTGCAGCATGAACTTGCAGACCACGGTGCCGCTCTCCGCCAGCATGCGCTCGAAGTCGTTGATGTGGGCATAGCGCTGCGCGCGCTGTTCCGGTGTGATCCAGCCGTGCACCACGGGCACCAGCACGTCTTCGTAGTGGCTGCGGTTGAACACCACGATGTCGCCGGCGCGCGGCACCTCGCGGTGGATGCGCCACAGCACGTCGTGCGCCTTCTCCTCTTCGGTGGGCGCCTTCCAGCCCACCGTGCGCACGCCCAGCGGGCTCATGCGGCCGAACACGCCACGCAGCGTGCCGTCCTTGCCGCTGGTGTCGATGCCCTGCAGCACCACCAGCAGCTTGAAGCGCTTATCGGCATAGAACAGGTTCTGCAGGCCGTCCAGCTCGACCGCCAGCGCCTCGACCGCGGCCTTGTCGCTGGCCTTGTCGCCGCTGGAAAACGGCTTGGCCGCCGGGTCGATGCCGGCCAGCTTGAACCTGGACTTGGGGCTGGCGTGCTGGAACGCCTGCACTTGCCGGTCACTCGGCGTCTTGGGTGGTACGGTCTTCATCGGGACACGATAACGCAAAGGCCACGGCCGGGCAGCCTCCGGCATTTGGCCGGCCTATGTGCCAATTTTTGCATTCATTGGTTACAGTGATCTATCGAAGGCAGTCGTCTTGCGGGGGTCGACAAGACGCGCCGGAACCAAGAAAGACAAGAAATCATGTTGGCGGCGCTGATCGGGCTGGTCGTGTTGTTGGGTGTTCTTGTGTTCTGGTGGATGCGCCGCAGCCGCCCGGCCGCGCGTGCCCGGCGCCCCGTGTTCGAGAACACCCGGCCCCATCCGCGGGCCGCGCCGCCTACGGCCCAGGTGGCCGGCCCCGTGGCCGAGCCGGTGCAGGCCCTGCGCTTCGACGTCTCGCGCCTGACCCTGCTCGAAACCCTGGACGCACCGGCCCGGCAGGCTCTGCTCGCGCAGCTGCGCGACATCCCGCGCCCGCCGCGCGCGCTGCACCAGCTGCTGTCGCCCGAGTTCCGCACGCGCGCCTCGTCCACCGAGCTGGCCGAGCTGGTGATGACCGAGCCCGTGGTCGCCGCGCGCGTGATGGGCGCCGTCAATTCGCCGCTGTACGGCCTGCGCAAGCCGGTGACCAGCCTGGGCCAGGCCATCACCTTCCTGGGCCTGAACAGCGTGCGCAACCTGTGCCTGCAGTACCTGATGGTCGAGACGCTCGCCCAGCAGCACGGCCAGGCCTTGCGCGCCGAGTTCGACACCCTGGGCCAGACCAGCATGGTGGCCAGCGAGCTCGTGCTGCAGATGGCCAAGCGCCTGCAATTGCCCGATGCGGCGGCACTGTCCACGCAGCTGGTGCTGTCCTACCTGGGCCGATTCGCCGCGGCCTTGCTGCTGCACAAGCGCCAGGCCGAGGGCGCGGCCCCGGTGGAATCGGCCGCCGGCCTGGTGCCGCGCGCGCTGGCCGAGCAGGCGCGCCTTGGCCTGGCCAGCGGCGAGATCGGCCTTCTGCTGATGCAGGATTGGGGCCTGCCCGACAGCATGGTCGGCGAGAGCCGCGGCATCGCGCGCATCCTGTTCGCGGCCGAGCCCGCCGCGGCGCGCGCTGCGGCCGCGCGCGCCGCGTTGTGCGCGCTGGGCGCCAGCCTGGCCGAACGCCTGGTGCGCGGGCAGCTGCCCGACCTGTCGCGCTACGAGCCCCTGCACGACGAAGGCGAGGACCTGCGCGCGCTGCGACGCAACCTGCCGCAAGCCATGCTGGAGCAGGTCGGCCAGGAATTGCGCGAGGCCGCCGCGGCGCGCAAGGCCCAGGCCTGAGCCGCGCCAGGCGCGCGCGGCGAGCGCCTTAGACGCGCCGGGCATAAGTTCCATCGGAATCAATCGTTCGCGTTTGGGCGTGCGGCTTTCAGAATCGCCGGGTCTCGATCACTTTCCGAAAGCTTCCCCATGCGTACCCGCCGCCACGTCATCACCACCCTCAGCGGCGCCGTCCTGGCGCTGGCCGCCGGCGTCGCGCCCCTGGCCCAGGCCCAGCCGGCCCCGGTCACGCTGCTCAACGTCTCGTACGACCCCACGCGCGAGTTCTACGTGGAGTTCAACAAGGCCTTCGCCGCCTACTGGAAGGCCAAGACGAAGCAGGACGTGACGATCAAGCAATCGCACGGCGGCTCGGGCAAGCAGGCCCGCTCCATCATCGACGGACTGGAAGCCGACGTGGCCACGCTGGCCCTGGCCGGCGACACGGACGCGCTGTTCAAGAACGGCGGCTGGCTCGCCGCCGACTGGCAAAAGCGCCTGCCGCACAACGCCTCGCCCTACACCTCGACCATCGTGTTCGCCGTGCGCAAGGGCAACCCCAAGGGCATCAAGGACTGGGACGACCTCGTCAAGCCCGGCGTCAGCGTGATCACGCCCAACCCCAAGACCTCGGGCGGCGCCCGCTGGAACTACCTGGCGGCCTGGGAATTCGCCAAGCGCAAGAACGGCGGCAGCGATGCCAAGGCCAAGGAGTTCGTGGCCAAGCTGTACGCCAACGTGCCGGTGCTGGACACGGGCGCGCGCGGCTCCACCATCACCTTCGCGCAGCGCGCCCAGGGCGACGTGCTGATCGCCTGGGAGAACGAGGCCTATCTGCTCGACAAGGAATTCGGCGCCAAGTTCGACATCGTCGCCCCCTCGCTGAGCATCCTGGCCGAGCCCGCCGTGGCCGTGGTCGACAAGAACGTCGACAAGAAGGGCACGCGCGCCGTGGCCGAGGAATACCTCAAGTTCCTGTACTCCGAGGAAGGCCAGGACATCGCCGGCAAGCACTTCTACCGTCCGGCGGTGTCGGACAAGGCCAAGGCCAAGTACGCCGCGCAGTTCCCCAAGCTGAACCTGTTCACCATCGACCAGTCCTTCGGCGGCTGGGCCAAGGCCGACAAGGACCATTTCGCGGACGGTGGCAGCTTCGACCAGATCTACCAGAAGTAAGCCAGCCAGCGTGCAAGGCAAGGGGCGCCACGGGCCCCTTTTTCGTTGCGCCATGCACCGCCCGGTCGACACCCGCGCCCCGCGTGCTTATGCTGGCGACCCGATCGACTGCGAGGAGGCCCCGCATGCAAGCTCCCACCAGATGTTCCCGGCTGTGCATCGCCACCGCCCTGGCCGCGGCGGCCTGCGGGCAGGCCTGGGCGCAGAAAGCCGGCGACATCGTGCTCGGCGCGGGAGTCCTGACCTATGCGCCGAACGACAAGAGCACGCCGCTGCGCTTCACGCAGCCGGTGCAGCGCGAGATCCCGGGTTCGGGCTCGGACGTGCACAGCGCCACCACGCTGGGGCTCAACGCGCACTACTTCCTGACCGACCACTGGGCCGTCGAGGGCGTGTTCGGCTATCCGCCGCGCCTGAAGCTCAGCGGCGAAGGCAGCCTGCAGGGCATCGGCCAGCTGGGCTCGGCGCGGCCGTACGGCCCCTCGCTGCTGGGCAAGTATTTCTTCGGCCAGCCCAACGACAAGTGGCGTGTGGGCGTGGGCCTGGGCATCACCTACGCACGCTTTGGCAGCGTGCACCTGACCGATGGCCTGCAGAACGCGCTGGGCGCTGCGATCGGCGTGCCGCCAGGGGCATCGAGCACCTCGGCCAAGATCGACAGCCGCTTCGGCCCGGTGTTCGCGGCGGGCTTCACCTATGCGTTCAGCGAGACGCTGGGGCTCACGGCCTCGCTGTCGTATGTGCGCATGAAGACCCAGGCCGTGCTGACCACGACGGCCGGCGGCCAGAAGGTCGCCGAGTCGCGCACCAGCTTGCGGCTGGACCCGCTCGTGCCCTTCGTCTACGTCACCAAGAAGTTCTGACGCCCTACGCTGCCGGGCGCGGCCTCACACGCCCGCGCCGTGGTCCACGAACACCTTGGCCCGCCGCGGCGTGACGACCAGCGTCTCGCCTTCGCGGTAGCCACGCGCGGCGAACTCGGCCGAGCTCATCTGCGCCTCGATGATCTGGTCGGAGGCCGCGCCCTGCTGCGGCGTGAGCTCCAGCCGCGCGACCGGCCCGACCACGATGGCGCGCGACAGCTGCGCCACGATGCCCGTGGCGCCGGGCGAGTAGCGCTCCACCTCCAGGTCGTGCGGGCGCACGTAGGCGAAGCCCTTGGCGTCCTGCGCGCCATGGTGCTCGGGCGCGGCGATGCTGAAGCCCTCGCCGTGCAGCGCGCCCTCGTGCGCGCGGCCATGGAACAGGTTCACGTCGCCCAGGAAGCCGTAGACGAAGGGGCTGGCCGGGTGGTCCCAGACCTGCTGCGGCGTGCCGATCTGCTCGATCCGGCCCTTGTTCATGACCACCACGCGGTCGGCCACTTCGAGTGCCTCCTCCTGGTCGTGCGTCACGAAGATGCTGGTCACGTGCAGGTCGTCGTGCAGGCGGCGCAGCCAGCGGCGCAGCTCCTTGCGCACCTTGGCGTCCAGCGCGCCGAAAGGCTCGTCGAGCAACAGCACCTTGGGCTCCACCGCCAGCGCGCGGGCCAGCGCGATGCGCTGGCGCTGGCCACCCGAGAGCTGCGAGGGGAAGCGGTCGGCCAGCCAGTCCAGCTGCACCAGGCCCAGCAGGTCGTGCACCTTCTGCTTGATCTGCGCGTCGCTCGGCCGCGTGGCGCGCGGCTTCATGCGCAGGCCGAAGGCCACGTTCTCGAACACGGTCATGTGGCGGAACAGCGCGTAGTGCTGGAACACGAAGCCGACCTGGCGCTCGCGCACGTGCACGTCGGTCGTGTCCTCGCCCGCGAACAGGATGTTGCCGGCGTCGCCGCTCTCCAGCCCCGCGATGATGCGCAAGAGCGTGGTCTTGCCACAGCCCGAGGGGCCCAGCAGCGCGACGAGCTCGCCGGACTCGATGTCCAGGCTGACGTTGTCGAGCGCGCGGAAGTCGCCGAACTGCTTGCTGACGTTGCGGATTTCGATGCTCATAAGTGTTCTTTCAGGCGGCCTTGGCCAGGGCCGGCGGGCGTTCGGGCGGCGTGTCGGCCGCGGCCTTCATCTCGCGCTCGTGGCGCCATTCGACCCAGCTCTTGATCACCAGCGTGACCAGGGCCAGCAGCGCCAGCAGCGAGGCCACGGCGAAGGCGGCCACGGACTGGTATTCGTTGTAGAGGATCTCCACGTGCAGCGGCATGGTGTTGGTCTGGCCGCGGATGTGGCCCGAGACCACCGACACCGCGCCGAACTCGCCCATGGCCCGCGCATTGCACAGGATCACGCCGTAGATCAGGCCCCACTTGATGTTGGGCAGCGTCACGTACCAGAAGGTCTGCCAGCCGCTGGCGCCCAGCACGATGGCGGCCTGCTCTTCTTCGTTGCCCTGCGCCTGCATCAGCGGGATCAGCTCGCGCGCGATGAACGGGAAGGTCACGAACACGGTGGCCAGCACGATGCCGGGGATGGCGAAGATGATCTTGATGTCGTGCGCGGCCAGCCAGGGGCCGAACCAGCCGTGGGCACCGAACATCAGCACGTAGATCAGGCCGGCCACGACGGGCGACACCGAGAACGGCAGGTCGACCAGCGTCGTCAGAAAGGCCTTGCCGCGGAACTCGTACTTGGCAATGCACCAGGCTGCGCAGATGCCGAACACCAGGTTCAGCGGCACCGTGATCGCAGCCGTGATCAGCGTGAGGCGGATGGCGGACCAGGCGTCGGGCTCCTGCAAGGCTTCCAGGTAGGCGCCCAGGCCCTTGCGCAGCGCCTCGGTGAACACCGCCGCCAGCGGCAGCACCAGGAACAGGAACAGAAACACCAGCGCGATGCCCAGCAGCGTGTAGCGCACCCAGGGTGCCTCGGTGGTGCGGATGCGCTTGTGCGTGAGGTTGCTGCCAGCCATCACGTTCCCCCGGAGCGCTTGCGCTGCCACGATTGCAGGCCGTTGATGACCAGCAGCAGGACGAAGGAGATGACCAGCATGACCACGGCCACGGCGGTGGCACCGGCGTAGTCGTACTGCTCCAGCTTGCCGATGATGATGAGCGGCGTGATTTCGGAGACCATGGGCATGTTGCCGGCGATGAAGATGACCGAGCCGTACTCGCCCACGGCCCGCGCGAAGGCCATGGCAAAGCCCGTGAGCAGGGCCGGCGCGATGGCGGGGAAGATCACCTTGGTGAAGGTCTGCAGGCGCGTGGCGCCCAGGCACATCGCGGCTTCCTCGAGTTCCTTCTCGTTGTCTTCCAGCACAGGCTGCACGGTGCGCACCACGAAGGGCAGGCCGATGAAGATCAGCGCGATGACCACGCCGTTGGGCGTGAATGCGAGCTTGATGCCCAGGGGCTCCAGGTACTGGCCGACCCAGCCGTTGCCGGCCAGGAGCGCGGTGAGCGAGATGCCGGCCACGGCGGTGGGCAGTGCGAACGGCAAATCGACCAGCGCGTCCACGATCTTCTTGCCCGGGAATTCGTAGCGCACCAGCACCCAGGCCACGAGCAGGCCGAACACGGTGTTGACGACGGCCGCGATGAACGAGGCGCCGAAGGTGAGCCGGTAGGACGCCATCACACGTGGCGAGCTGATGGCGGCCCAGAACTGGTCCCAGCTCAGCGTGAAGGTCTTGAACACCAGTGCCGACAGCGGGATCAGCACGATCAGGCTCAGGTAGAGGACCGTGTAGCCCAGCGTGATGTTGAAGCCGGGCAGCACGCGTTTGCTGCCACGGCGCCGCCCGGGTGCCAGGCCTGGCACCGGGGCGGCGATGCTTGCCGCACTCATGGGTTACTTGACGGTGTAGAGCTTGTCGAACTGGCCGCCGTCGTTGAAGTGCACCTTCTGCGCTTCAGCCAGCGAGCCGAAGTACTGGTTCACCGTGAACAGCTTGATCGGCTTGAACAGGTCTGCGTGCTTCTTGAGCACGGCCTGCGAACGCGGGCGCAGCGCATGCTGGGCCGCGATCTCCTGCGCGGGCTCGCTGTACAGGAAGTCCAGGTAGGCCTTGGCGGCTTCGCCCGAGCCCTTCTTGGCCACCGTGCGCTCGACGATGGCGACCGGGTTCTCGGCCACGATGCTGACGGACGGGTGCACGGCATCGACCTTGCCCTTGCCGAATTCGCGGTCCACCGAGATGACTTCGGACTCGAACGTGATCAGCACGTCACCGGTGTTGCGCTGCAGGAAGATGCTGGTCGCGTCGCGGCCGCCCTTGCCCAGCACGGGCACGTTCTTGTAGAGCTTGCTCACGAACTCGGCCGCCTGCGCGTCGGTGCCACCGTTGGCGCGCACATAGCCCCAGGCCGCCAGGTAGGCGTAGCGGCCGTTGCCGCCGGTCTTGGGGTTGACCACGATGACCTGCACGCCGGGCTTGACCAGGTCGTCCCAGTCCTTGATGCCCTTGGGGTTGCCGTTGCGCACCAGGAACAGCATCGTCGAGCTGGTGGGCGATGCGTCATTGGGGAAGCGCTTGGCCCAGTCCTTGGCCACGACCCCGGTGGAGGCCAAAAAGTCGATGTCGGTGGTGGTGTTGAAGGTCACCACGTCGGCGTCCAGCCCGTCGTTGACGGCGCGCGCCTGGGCGCTGGAGCCGCCGTGGGCCTGGTCGATCTTGATGTCCTTGCCGGTGGCTTTCTTGTAGGCCGGCACGAAGGCGGCGTTGATGTCCTTGTAGAACTCGCGCGCCACGTCGTAGGACGCGTTGAGCAGCGTGGTCTGGGCCGACGCGGCGGTGGCGGCGGCCAGCAAAGCGGCGGCCAGAGCGGAGCGGGCCGTGCGGCCGGAGAAGAAAGAAGTCATGACAGGTCCCTGAGCAGAGGGCGCATTGTCAGGAAACCGTCGTTATGCACAAACAACTGTTTTCTTGTTTACTTCCATTGAAATCCGTATAAGCAACCGTTGGTAACGGCTGCTGTCGCGCTGTCCCCGCGCGGCTCAGAGGTGCTGGGCCAGCGTGAGGCGCGTGATGCCGAAGGCGCGCATGTCGCGCGACAGCGCCTGCGCTGCAGCGCGCAGCACGTCCGCCACGTCGGCGGCGGCCGTTTCGCCGAGACGGCCCAACGGCGCCTCGATGCCAAGCGCCGCCAGCACCTGCTGGTCGGCCCCATGCACCGCCACGTTGCAGCTGCCCACGCCGGGAAAGCTCTCGCCGTGCGACCAGGCGATGCCCGCGGCCGCGATGGCCTGCAGCTCGGGCACCAGCTGGCGCAGGCGGGTCTTGGTACCCGCCGTCATGGCACGGTAGGGCTCCGGCCCCAGCCACTGCGGCAGGCTGGCCAGCGGCTCGTGGGCCAGCAGCAGCTTGCCGGCCGAGCGGCAGTGCAGGTCCAGCGGCTGGCCCAGCGTCACGGCGAAGCGCACCGGGTCGGGGATCTCCCAGCGGTCGCTGTAGATCAGCGCATGCGTGCTGCTGTCCAGGCGGGCGAAGGTGGCCGTCATGCCCAGCTGCTGGCCCAGGCCGGCGAGTGCACGGCGCACCAGGGCCGCCAGCGAATGCGGCGACACCAGTTGCAGGCCGAGCCGGCTCGCCTGCCCACCCTGGTGGTATTGCCCGTCCTCGTCGCGGCGCACCAGGCCGAGTTGCTCCATCTCGGTCAGCAGCGTGAGCAGGCTGGACTTGGGGATCTGCAGCAAGCGGCTCAGCGCCGAGAGCGACAGTGGCGCCAGGCCGCCCGACACCGCCTGCACGATGCCCAGCACGCGCGCGACCGACATGGGCCCCAGGTTTCCGCGCCGCGGCAGCAGGGCCCGCGAGCGCACCGTCACACATCTTGTTCGCATATCCGCATGCTACGCCGCTGCGTGCATGGGGGCGCCCACAATCCGCGGCCTCACCACCACGGAGCGGAGCCGATGTTCGGAATCGAAGTGGCGGCCGGCACCGTCGGCGGCCCGCAAGTCCCCGGGGCCAGCGCCATGGCCGGCCTGCTGGCGCGGCACGGCGTGGTCGTGCTGCGCAGCGCGTACTGGACGCCGGCGCAGCTCTGGCAATGTGCGCTGGGCCTGGGCACGCCGCTGCCGGCCGAGCCGGGGCTGGCCCTGGACGGCTTTGCCGGCATCAGCATCTTCGGCGCGCCCGCCGACCATCCACCGGCGCTGGACGTGGCCCAGATCTTCCACCACGACCAGGCCGACAGCGCCGTGCCGCCTGCGCACATCCTGCTCCAGATGGTCGACGTTCCATCGCCGGCGCCGGCCGGCGTCTGGTTCGACACCGCGGCGGCGCTGGCCAGCCTGCCGCCCGCGCTGCAAGCCAGGTTGCGCGGCCTGCGCGCGGTGCACCAGCACGACCGCACCCAGGTGCTGGCCACGTCGGCCGCCCTGCGTGCGCCCACGCCACGCGCGCTGCGCGCGCAAGGCCAGCCGCATCCGCTGGTGCAGCGCCACCCGGCCAGCGGCCGGCTGCACCTGTTCCTGCCCGTGCGCGACGACTGCCCGATCGACGGCCTGGACGATGACCAGAGCCGGTCACTGCTGCAGGCGCTATGGCAGCACGTGCTGCACCACGCGCCGCGGTTCGAGAGCCGCTTTCGCCCTGGCGATGTCTACGTCTGGGACAACCGCGCCACCGTGCACGACCGCGGCACCTGGGCCGCTGGCCGGGCGCGCGAGGTGCTGGGCATCTCGCTCGCCGGGCTGCCACCGATTTATTGTGAGGAGACTTGACCCATGAAACGTCGCCACGCGATGGTGCAACTCGCCGCCGCCAGCGGTGCCCTGCTGACCGGCCCATGGGCCCGCGCCGCCCGATACCCCGACCGCGTGGTGCGCATCGTCGTGCCCTTTCCGGCCGGCGGCACGGGCGACGCGATCGCCAGGGCCGTGGCGCGCGACCTGGGCGCGCGGCTGGGCCAGCCGGTCATCGTGGACAACAAGCCCGGTGGCAGCACCCTGCTGGCCACGCGTGCCGTGCTGGCGGCGCCACACGACGGCTACACGATCCTGCTGACCAACACCTCGCTCGTGCAGCAGCCACTGCTGCGCACCGACGCCGGCTACAGCGCGCTGCGCGACTTCACGCCGCTGGCCGCCGCCTGCGAAGTGCCGGTGGCGCTGGCCGTGCCGGCGGCGCTCGAGGTGCGCACGGTCGACGAATTCATCCGCTACCTGCGCGCCCACCCCGGCAGCACCAGCTATGCCAGTTCGGGCCTGGGCAGCTCGGCCCATGTGATCGGCGAGGAACTCAAGCGCCGCTACGGCCTGGACTCGGTGCACGTGCCCTACCAGGGCGACGCCGGCATGGTGATCGACCTCATGGCCAACCGCGTGCAATGGACGCTGGGCACGCCGGTGCTGCTGGCCAAGCTGGCCAGCCAGGGCAAGATCCGGCTGCTGGCCGTGAACGGCGTGCGGCGCGTGCCGGGCATGGCCGAAGTGCCGACCTTGCAGCAGGCCGGCATGGAGGGATTCGACGTGATCGGCTGGTTCGGCTTCTTCGCGCCGGCCAGCGTGCCGGCGGACGTGGCCGAGCTGCTGGGCAGCGAGCTCACCACCGCCATGCAGGGCGCGGGCTACCAGCAATTCCTGGAGGCCAACATGATGGCGCCCGGCCGCGAGCGCGGCGCGACCTTCCTGGCGTCCGTCAAGGCGCTGGACCAGTACTGGCGGCGCCTCATCGAGCTCAACAACATCCGCATCTGACGGCGCTCAGTAGAACTGCGCGCTGCCCAGGTGGTCCAGGAACGCCCGCACCGCCGGCACCAGCCCGCGGCGCGAGGGGAACACCGCATGCACGATGCCGGTCGGCGGCGCCCAGCCGTGCACCAGCGGCACCAGCGTGCCGGCTGCCAGCGCGTCGCGGCACATGTAGTCGGGCAGCATGGCCGCGCCCACGCCCAGCAGCGTGGCGCGCAGCAGCGTTTCCATGTCGTCTGCCACATAGCGCGGCTGGCGCTGCCAGATGAACTCGGCGCCGCCCGGGCCGTACAGCGTGACCGGCGCGCGGCCGTCGTTGGCCGACATGGCGACCGTGTCCAGCAGCGCCAGGTCGGCCGGCTGCGTGGGCGTGCCCTGGCGCGCGAGCTGCGCGGGGCTGGCCACCAGCAGCGTCTGCGACATGCCCAGGCGCTTGACGACCAGGCTGGCGCTGTCCTGCAGCGTCATGCGCACGCGCAGCGCCACGTCCACGCCCTCCTCCACCGGGTCGACCACGCGGTTGCTGACCTCCATCTCCACGCGCACCTGCGGGTGCGCCAGCAAAAAGCGCGGCACCAGCTCGCCCACCACCGACTGCGCCAGCGTGACCGGGCAGGTCACGCGCACCGTGCCGCGGGGCGCGGCCGACAGGCGCTGCACCACCTCGCCAGCGGCCACGGCCTCGCTGCGCATGGCCATGCAGTGGCGCAGGTACAGCGTGCCGACCTCGGTGAGCGACAGCTTGCGCGTGCTGCGGTGCAGCAGGCGCACGCCCAGGCGCTCCTCCAGCTCGGCCACGCGGCGCGACAGCCGCGACTTGGGCAGGCCCAGCACACGGCCGGCCTCGGCAAAGCTGCCGCGCTCGGCCACTTCGGCGAAATACAGCATGTCGTTGAGGTCTTGCATGGTTGGATTGTCTCGCTGGCAGGACGATGCGGCGCAATTTTGCCGTCTTATCGGTCAATGTGATGGCTGCCACAATCAATCCATCGTTTTTCACCCTCTCAAAGGCCTGCCATGCAACTGCTCCACATCGATTCCAGCGTCCTGGGCGACGCCTCCATCACGCGCCAATTGACGGCCAGCACGGTCCAGGCCTGGCGCGCCGCCCATCCCGGTACCCAGGTGCAGTACCTGGACCTGGCCGCCGAAGCACCGGCGCACTTCGGCGCAGACGCGCTGGGCTTCAAGCTCGGCCTGGCCGATGCTGCGCTGACCGAGGCACAACAGCGTGAGAACGCCGTGACCGAGCGCTACCTGGAGCAGTTCCTGGCCAGCGACGTGATCGTGGTCGGCGCGCCGCTGTACAACTTCTCCATCCCCAGCCAGCTCAAGGCCTGGATCGACCGCCTGGCCGTGCCGGGCCGCGCGTTCCGCTACACCGCCAACGGCCCCGAGGGCCTGGCCGCGGGCAAGACGGTGATCGTGGTGTCGGGCCGCGGCGGCGTGTATTCCACCAGCGAGCAGGGCCGCGCGCTGGAGCACCAGGAAAGCTACCTGCAGACGGTGTTTGGCTTCTTCGGCATCACCGACGTGCGCTTCGTGCGCGCCGAGGGCGTGGCCATGGGGCCGCAGGCGCGCGAGACGGCCCTGCGCCAGGGCGCGGCCGACATCGCCGCCGCACTCGTGGCGCCGCAGCCGGCCGAAGCGCAGCCCGCCTGACCCACGGGCCATCGGGGCCTGTCCGCTCGCGGGCACGCGGCACGGCCGCGTGCGCCGTACAGTCCTGGCACCACAACCGCCGGAGACCCCGATGAACGCCACCACCGCATCCGAAATCCAGAAACTCGTCAGCGCCGAGGAGTGGCAGCTGCGCGTGGACCTGGCGGCCTGCTACCGCCTGGTGGCGCTGTACGGCTGGAGCGACCTCGTCTTCACGCACATCAGCGCGCGCATCCCGGGGCCGGAGCACCACTTCCTCATCAACCCGTACGGGCTGATGTTCGACGAGATCACCGCGTCCAGCCTCGTGAAGGTGGACCAGGCCTGCAACAAGCTGATCGACTCGCCCTACCCCGTGAACCCGGCCGGCTTCGTGATCCACAGCGCGATCCATGCCGCGCGCGAGGACGCGCAATGCGTGCTGCACACCCACACGCGCGCGGGCATCGCCGTCAGCGCGCAACAGGGCGGCGTGCTGCCGATCAGCCAGCAGTCCACCTTCGTGCTGGCCTCGCTGGCCTACCACGGCTACGAGGGCGTGGCGATCCGCGACGACGAGAAGGCGAGGCTGCAGGCCGACATCGGCGATGCCAACTTTTTGATGCTGCGCAACCACGGCCTGCTGACGGTGGGCCCCAGCATTCCGGATGCCTTCCTGTCGATGTACATCTTCGAGACCACCTGCCAGATCCAGATCGCCGCGCAGTCCGGCGGCGGCGAGTTGGTGCAGGTCAATCCCGCCATCGTCGAGGGCGTGGGCCATGCCTCGCGCGTGCAGACCGGCGGCATGGGCGGCAAGTTCGTCTGGCCCTCGCTGCTGCGCAAGCTGGACCGCCTGGACCCGGGCTACAAAGAATAGCCACGCCGCCGCGCCCTGCGGCGCCTCTTCCAGCGCGCGCTGCCGGCGGCCAGCTCTCCTGGCGCGCGGTGTCGGCATCGATGGACTTACCCGCCTGAGCGTGTGCAGCGCCCAAGAAAAAAGCAAGCCGCGAGGCTTGCTTTCTCGTGGTGGCGGGGCAGATGGCTGCCCGCCTGGGCCCGGTGCTTACTTGGTGGGGCCGACTTCGCCGGACTTGGGCAACGTGCCGGCCTTGTTGGCAGCAGCCGTCTCGGACTTGCGGGCCGCGCGGGCCGCAGCCTTGTCTTCCTTGCTCATGTTCGACTTGGAGGTCGTGGCGGGCACGGCGCCCACTTCGCCAGGAGGCTGCTCCTTGATCGCCGCAGTGCCTTCGGCCTTGCGGTGGGCCTTGCCGGCGGCCTTTTCTTCAGGCGTCGCCTTGGTGACCGGTGCCGGCTTCTTGACGGCACCCACTTCGCCTTGGGCGAACGCGCTGACCGCGAACGCTTGGGCAACCACTACACCAGCCAAAAGAATCAGTTTCTTCATTTGTTGTGACTTTCTATATGTAACGAAGGACGAATAAACCAGGCCGTGGGCCTCAGCGGTTCAAGTTCCAGACAGATGCCGCTGTTCCGCGCCCCCGCTGCCTGGGCAGCAGCAATGGCGACGCAGCGGCACCGCGTTCGCTCCAAGCACCCGATGCCTCGAAGACGAAGCAAAGGCTGCATGTGCGATGGACTCAACGGCGGCCCGCGCAAACGCGTTGACGTGCCCGTTGAGCGCACCAGAATACGCCACAACCTGGGCGGTTATTTGTCATATAGAGGGCCTCGCGCGAAATTTCGTCGCTTTCGCGCGACGTTTCACCGTGGTTCAGTAGGTCTTGTACGGCAGGAATTTGCCTGACAGCAGCACGTTCACGCGGTCGCCTTTGGGGTCGGGCTGGCGCTGGATGTCCATGGAGAGATCGATCGCGCTCATGATCCCGTCGCCGAACTCCTCGTGGATCAGCTCCTTGATCGTCGTGCCGTAGACGCTGACGATCTCATACCAGCGGTAGATCAATGGATCGGTGGGCACGGGCGCGGCCAGCGAGCCCTTGAACGGCACCACCTGCAGCCATTTGCGCTCCTCGGCCGACAGCCCGAAGATCTCGCCAACGGTGCCGGCCTGCTCCGCCGTCGCCGTCATCTGCCCCAGGCACAGCGCCGTGGTCCATTCCTTGGACTGGCCGACCTTGCGGGCCACATCGGCCCACTGGATGCCCTGGGCGACCTTGGTGGAGATGATCTTTTCGGTGACGTCGAGACGGTTCATGGAGGGGCTCCGTGTGCAGGCGTGGATCGGATGGCGCGGCCCCTGCGCGAACGCGCACCGGCCGCCATCGCCGAACGCATGCAACGCGTGTGCCATGGGCGGCCGCTGGATGCAGCGCCGCCGGAGCAGCGGCGCGACGCGCCGCCCGGCTAGCACATCAGGCGTGCAGGCTCACGTTCAGCTGGTCGACCACCTCGGCCCAATCGGCATCGCCGCTCAGCTGCTCGCGCAGGAACTGGGCCTGCGCCGGCGTCCAGAACGGTGCGTCGGCCAACTGCTGCCCCTGCGGCAACGGCCGGTGCCGCGCGATGAACTTCTGCACCGAGGTTTCATCGCTGGGCAAACCCAGCTGGTCGAAGAGATCGTGCATGGTGTGGTTGGACAGGTCCATGGGGGTACCTCCTGGGTGTGATGGATGGCTCGATGGTGGGGCCGGACGCGGGTGGGGGGTGTAGGAGTGGGGAGCGAATAGGGGACGGGATGGCGCGGCGTGTGAGCGTTGCCGGGTGCGGCGCCGATTTCGTTCCATGCCCGTCATGGATGGACAACGCCGGCGCCCACGTAAAGCAGGCAGGTTCCATTGGCCAAGTTCACGCCCTCGTGGAGCCGGCCCGGCACGGTCGCGCTTTTCTGGCTTTTGCCCGGTTCATCCCACGGTCGCGGGGCACGCGTCACGCCGATTTGCAAACCCGGTCAGCCCTATTGGTTCATCCCCACGCACGAGGGGAACGCTGGCCTGCAGCAGCGGAGCTGATGCAGTGGCGCGCGCGAGGGCCAAGAGGCACGCGGAACCTAAAATGCCCGCCCATGTTCGCCTTTGCCCTGTACTTCCTGAGCGCCCTGGCATTGGTTGTGCTGGCGGGTCTCTTCGTCGGCGCCCTGGCCTTGCCGTGGTACCTGCTGGCCCTGTGGAGCACCCGCGATGCGGCCGAGGAGGCGCAGGCGATCAAGGCACTGCTCAACGAGGCCTGACACCACCACCGGGGGCCGCCCGTGGCTGGCGGCTCTGCGCATCGGTATCGGCTGGAGATGCCGGCAAGGTGTGCGCTCGGCTCCAACTAATGTGATGCTAGAGCCCGCCTGCCAGACGCAGTGCGTCTGTGTAGTGGGACCGCAGATGGTCATGTCGCTCACCTGGCGCGAACCAGTCTGGGTTGGAAGCGATCCGGTCGGCGGTACTCGTTAGCCCAGCAAACCAGTTCACCATCGGAAGCTCCACCCCCTCCTGTAGTGGCGTACCCTGCGGCGCCATGAGCCGCCAGTGGGTCTGCAGCACTTTTTGGCTGGCACCGGCCCACGCCTGCGGCTCACCCGCGGGACGGTAAAGATTCACTTCTTCAGAGAGGAAGTGGTAGCCGAGATGTGCGCTGACGCACGCGCAGATCGGACTCGACGTGCTCCTGTCGCTTTCAATCCACGCGCGTCATCACTGACCGGCGACGCTGCCAGTGCTTGCCCTAGACGGCGCAGCGGCTCTGTTTCAATCCACGTCCGTTATCGCTGACGGGCGACGCTCTCGCCCATACGAACAGGCACGCCGGTCTCGTGGTTTCAATCCACGCCCGTCATCGCTGACGGGCGACGCAAGTTTCCTGCCGCCCATGGAGCGAGTAGTTGTAGCGTTTCAATCCACGCCCGTCATCGCTGACGGGCGACGCGCTCGTCACATGGCCCAGACCGGACCATGTAGCTAGTTTCAATCCACGCCCGTCATCGCTGACGGGCGACGCACCGCCAAGGACGGCGAGATAGCGGGCGTCGTGCGTTTCAATCCACGCCCGTCATCGCTGACGGGCGACGCTGTCCTGCAGGAAGCGGACTGCGTCGCCGACCTTGTTTCAATCCACGCCCGTCATCGCTGGCGGGCGACGCGCACCTCATGCAGGCTGTGCTCGCCCCACTGCTTGTTTCAATCCACGCCCGTCATCGCTGACGGGCGACGCGGCCAGGTAGTCCCACTTCTCGCCCATCTTGGACTTGTTTCAATCCACGCCCGTCATCGCTGACGGGCGACGCGACAGCGCGGGCCGCGACAAGCCCACGATTTGGTGGTTTCAATCCACGCCCGTCATCGCTGACGGGCGACGCGTCGATCGAGTAGTTGAGCGCCTTGGCCTGCGGAAAGTTTCAATCCACGCCCGTCATCGCTGACGGGCGACGCACAAGAGCATCGAGGTGCGTTTCGGCTTCGAAGATGTTTCAATCCACGCCCGTCATCGCTGACGGGCGACGCCGTAATAACGCTCGCCGGCTATCGATGTGCATGGTTTCAATCCACGCCCGTCATCGCTGACGGGCGACGCTTGCTGCCAAGGTCGTGGCCGGTGCCGGCTATGCGGTTTCAATCCACGCCCGTCATCGCTGACGGGCGACGCCCAAGGAGACAAGCCATGAGCCGTGTTCGCATCCAGGTTTCATCCACGCCCGTTATCGCTGACGGGCGACGCTGCATTCCTGATCTGCGACAAGCAGCGCAATGGCGTTTCAATCCACGCCCGTCATCGCTGACGGGCGACGCTGTCGAAATACTTGGGTTCGCGCTCAACGCCAAGTTTCAATCCACGCCCGTCATCGCTGACGGGCGACGCCAAGAACAGGGTGTAGGCCTCTTTCCCCACGTGGTCCGTTTCAATCCACGCCCGTCATCGCTGACGGGCGACGCGGGCGAGGCTGTGCCCGACGAGACGGTCGAAGACCGTTTCAATCCACGCCCGTCATCGCTGACAGGCGACGCGCAACCAGCCGTGCGTGCGCTTCGCTGGCCTCATTGTTTCAATCCACGCCCGTCATCGCTGACGGGCGACGCACGAGAGCAGCGGGTGATGGGACCGGCAGCCTAGTTTCAATCCACGCCCGTCATCGCTGACGGGCGACGCCTCCACTGTTGCGCGCCGCGGCCGCCTGCTCATTGTTTCAATCCACGCCCGTCATCGCTGACGGGCGACGCTCCTCGCGCGCAAGTCATTCCCCTGCCAGCAGAATCCGGCCATTTCGCGCGAACCCTCTGCACCGCTGCAAGTACAAAGCGCCCGCGCCACATGTGACACAGAAAAACCATAGGGAAACAACAGCTTGCGGGAAGCGCGAACCTCTCTGGCGAACGAGCCGTCACTTGGGGTTCGCGCAGCAATGTTAGCTGCGAGGCCAGGCGTCAAAGCACCAGCGGCCCTTCGAAGTCGACCGCCTTGAAGCGGCCGTACTCGCGCACTTCCGCGCCACGTGAATCTGGCAGGCGGTAGAGACGCAGGCAGTCTTCCTCCAGATTCACCTCGGCCAGCAAGCGCCGCTCAAGCTCCTCGAATTCGGCAAGCGTCACCTGGCATTCAAATACGGACTTCTGCACGCGCTGACCGGTGCTCTCGCACACCTTGGCCACGCGGCGCAACCGGCGGCGGCCGGCCTTGGTCTCCGTGCTCACGTCGTAGCACACGATGATCAGCATGCGGCACACCCTCGCGCACGCGCCGCCGGACTACCGCACGATGAAGGGCACATACCCAGCCTCCTGCCCGGCCGCATCGCGTTCCCCACGGATCCCGCGCGCCATCAAGCGCGCCTGCACCAACGGCACCAGCCCCAGCGGCACGGCCTGCGCCAGCAGCGGATGCTGGATGGCCTCCTGCTTGCGCTCCTGGAATGCGACGACCACAGCCTTGCGCGCCTCAGCACGCAGCGACACCCCACCGCCTTCACGCAGATCGAACCCGCCCGCATCGATCTGGCCGCGGTTGACCAGCGTCAGCGCCAGCCGGTCCGCGAACGGGCGGAACTCCTCCATCAAGTCCAACGCCAGCGCCGCGCGACCGGGCCGCAGCACATGCAGGAAGCCAACCTGCGGGTCCAGCCCCGCAGCCTCCAGCGCACTGCGGCAATCGTTCATCCACATCGAATACAGAAACGACAGCAAGGCGTTGAAGCGATCGCGCGGCGGCCGGCGGGTGCGCCCGTCCATCGAAAAATCACCGCGCAGTTCGGTGCGCACCAGCAAGGGCAGGCGCGCGAAGTACTGGCGCGCAGCCTCGCCCTCCAGGCCGCGCAAGGCATCCAGATCGGCGGCGCCAGGCAAGGCGCGCAGTGTCGCGGCCAGGTCCAGCGCGCCACGCGTCAGCCCGGCCACGTCGTCATCGGTCTTGGCTTCGCGCGCGCCACGCAGCAAGACCTGGCGCGCATTCTTGACCTTGCCCGCGACGCAGGCGCGTGCGAACGCCAGGCTGAAATCGCTCGCCATCGAGCGCGCGTGCTGCGCCCTGCGCAGCAGCACGTTGCCCGACACACGGCCTTCCAGCCTGGCCTTGAAGCGGCCACTGTCCTCCAGCAGCACCAAGGTGATGGCTTCGTCGGCCAGGCGGTGCATCAAGGGCACAGAAAGGCCAATGCGTCCAAAGCACACCACGGCCTGCAGGTGGTGCAGGGGCACGCGCAGCCGCGTCTCATCGTCCACTTGCACGCGCAGGGTGTCGTTGTCCAGCCGCAGATAACTCTCGGGCGTCGTGACGTACAGGGTGTTGAGCAGTTGCATGGTGGCGAGTTGGCCGCAGGTTCAGCCGTCGGGGTCGAACAGATGTGCACGCACCGCGTCCAGCGCGGACGACGTGGCGGTCTCTGGTTGGCAACGGTCCTTCAGCGAACAGCCCTTGCAGCGCTGCGCGGCATCGGCGCCGATCAGGGGCGCTGGCAAAACCTCCGATGCCAGCATCGCCCGCACAGCCGCAGCAGCTTGCGCTACGGCCCCTCGCAAGCCGTCGTCGATCGCGACCACGCGGCAACGCTTCGAGCTGGCGTAGTACAGCGCCCCTTCCGGCACCGCCTGCCCCGTCATGGCCTCCAGGCACATGGCCTGCGCCGCCAATTGCAGGTCGTCGCAGGCCGCGATGCCCGCGGCCTTGTGGCGGCTCCCATGCTTGTACTCGACGGGATAAGGCGCGCCGGTCGGCGCGAATTCCACCACGTCGGCCTTGCCGATCAGGCCCAGTGCGTCGTGCCAGACGGGCAGCGCACGCGCCACGCGCACGCCCTTGGCCGTCTCGACACCAGGCTGGTCCACGCGTGCATGCACGGCATCGCCACGCAGCGTGTGGATGTTGTCGTCGAAGGCCTGCTCCAGGTGGATCAGCGCGCACTGGCGGGGGCAGTAGGCCCAGTGCTGCAGCGCGGACAAGGGGATGGGGTCGGCGGTGTCCACATGCGGTCCGCTCAGAACCCGTCGATCACCTCGGGCTCAATCCCGGGCAACGCGGCTTTCAAGGCTTCGGCATCGAAGGTTCCATCGTCCCGCAGCAAGTTGCGGAGGGAGTCGTGTACGCGGCCCGACGAGTGCTGCCCCGCTTTGCTCCCATGCTTCCACCACACCACCTTCAGCACCTGCATCGACCCTTCAGGTCGCGCTGACGATGCATCGTTCTCGAACAACCGCGGCAGCAGGCTCTTGATGACAGACGCATCCTCGTCGTTGAAACCGGTGCGTTCGGCCAGCTGCGGGTTGATGCTGCCGTAGCACTCGTAGATGCCTTGATCGACCCGATGTTTCATACCCATCGTGTCGGCGCCGCGCTTGCTGCCGTCACCTTCGCTGTTGACGCTCTTGGTGATCTGCGTGCTGGTCACGCTGACGGGCTGCTTGCTGAAAGCGGACTGGATGGTCAGCGGCCCGCGCACGGGGATCGACACGCCAGCGGCATCGCCGTCCTTGCCGAAGGCGAAGACCTGGCCGAAAGCTCGCACATCAAACCACTTGGCACAGGCCAGGCGGGCCGTTTCGTCCTTGTTCACACCTTTCTTGAAGCGCTCCTTGCCCAGCCCGTTCTTGGCCGATTCGGCGCGGTTGCGCAGGCTGGTTTCTTCATCGATCTTGCGGTCGTCGGACTGCACGAAGATGCCGTACCCGGCTTCCTGCAGCCTGTCGCGCAGCTTGCGCTTGAGGCAGACATCGGTGATCTCGCCATGGCCGCCGTAGTCGGTGCGCGGCCGGTTGCCGTTCAGCGGATCGCCATTCGGGTTGGCGTTCTTCACGCGGATCACAAAGGCGAAGTCGATCTTGTTCTGCAGAGTGGTCATTTCGAATGGCTCCAGCTTATTGAGGGGTAGGTTCGGAGACGTTGTCGTCAGCAGCGGTGGGGCCTACGCGCAGATGCTGGCGCTGGCAGTGGTAGCCGAGCAGGAACTCTGGCGACAAAGCGGTATCTCGCCTGAAGTCATCCGGCTCAAAGGCGGAAACGACTTCGTCGACCAGGTTCTCCATAAAAGACAAGAAGGGTGGGCGCAAGTTGCGGAGCCTTGTCTGATAAGGGACCAACGCGAGCGCAATCGAGCGCCATGTGGATGCTGGGCGATCCGCAAATCGTTGCATCAGGCGTGCCGCGTTTGTCGTACGGCCATTCTCGCCCGCGATGAAAAGCGCCCGGCCCTCAATGTGCTCGGCAATGGCGAGTAGTCGGCCGAACAAGTAGTCGCGACTGCGGCGGTCAGTTTCAAGTGCCATTTGATAGTTCCTTTCCATATGCAGGCCCCGGAACAGCGCGCAGGCGATGCCCAGTGTTCTCTTCCAGTCCCAGGGCTCGAGGCCCACGCGGTTCACGGCCCGTCGAGCGGCGCTGTCGGCGAGATTACGCGGCACCGGTGCCGCATCGACGATGCAGGGCAGCAAGCGCTCGCGCGTCGATTGCTTGAGCTTGTCGTCGACACGGGGGCCGTATGCGGCTTCGGCGATGTCAGCGGGCGCTGGCGCTCCGATGAACTTGCGGTCCTTGCCGAAGTTCTGCGGCCAGGCGCAGCGCAGATGCCAGGCTTCGATGTGATGCAAAAACTCCGAGCCAGCCAGTTCCCGGTAGTAGGTGATGGCCATGCGGCCGGGCGTTGCCGAATCAAGCGCCATGACGACCACACCCTCGCCGGGCTGCAGCCTGGCCTGGTAGCCGGCGATCGCGCGCTTCAGTTGCCAGGCAAACGGTTGTCCCGCATCTTCGATCGTTGCCGATGCGAACATGGGCTGCTCGCCGAACAGCATCGCGTAGCTGTTCTCCATCGGATCGGGCACCGGTGCCCCTGACACGGCCCAGGCGACGATGGCCTGATCTCCTTGGCGCGAGCCTTGCCGGGCGATCAACCAGCGCAGCGCGTTGTGCGCCTTTTGCGTGACTTCGAAGCCGACGCCCAACGCCTGCGAAGACTCCAGGAAGCGGCCACGGAATGTGAAGCCGGTGTCGTCGTTGGCCGAGATCAGCTTGGCCTTGTCGCCGGCATTGCGGAGTTTGGAAGGGTGCTGGATGGCCAGAGGCACATCCTGCCCCAGCACCATGCAAAAGCCGCGTTGTTGTTGCAGCGTGGCGTAGTAGGCGATCCAGGCCTCGATCAGTGCCGCATCCTCCCAGGTGCCCGAGGCCGGATCGTCATCCTCCACGCGCCAGCGCACGAACACATCCTCCGGCGCCTGCCCCGCGTTCAACGACTTGAACACCGTGGGCATCTGCTGCTTGTCTCCTAGCCAGGTCTTGGCCAGTAGCCCGGAGTCGTCCACCGGCAGCAGCTTGTACCGAGCCAGATCGGCGACAACGCGGCCCTGCTGCACGTAGCGGAAGATGGCGTTGAGCTTGGGATGCCGCTGCGCAGAGTCCGTCCATGCTTGCAGCGCAGCCAGGTAAAGCCGGTAAGGTTCGCCAGGATCCTTGGCGTAGCCCGAAGTCACTTCGCCACCGAAGCGCAGATAGTCTGCAGCCAGGTACTGCAGCTTGTCGCACAGCGGATGCGGCACGGGCTTGGAGCCTGCGCGGCCGCCGGACTCTTCCGTGCAGGGGATCAGTGTCGTCCCCCTGCCCTTGTCGATCACGGCGGCGCGCCGGAACTGGCCTTGCCCGTCGAGCACGATCTCGATCTGCGCCTGCTGCGTCGTATGGCTTATCGGCATCAGCGTCGGCGAACCTGGCGCTTCTCTGCCTTTGCACGCCTCGTAGGTGTCGTGCAGTTTCTGCAGCCAACTCATACCGCGTCTCCCGACCGAGCCAGTTCATCCGACACGTCGCACAGGTTCCCGACTCCGAAGCGCTTGACCGTCATCTTGCGAACGAAGCGACGCTGCGCGCAGTCCTCCGGCCGCGGAAACCGGATCACGCCGTTGACCATGGTCGGCCGCCAGAAGCGCGCATGCAGCGCATCGCCACCGGCTTCATCGGGATAGTCGAAGCCGTGAAACATCAGGCCGAGCGCCAGTTCTCCGTCCTCATCGAGCTCGCTGGGCCCTTCGCCGAAAACGCAGGGCTCGGCATAGCCTTGGCAGTCGCGTGTGCCGAGAAAGATGTCCTGCCGGCCACCGCGGGCGAGCATGCGCCGCGCGATCTCGTGGTGCTTGCCTTCGATCCGGTCGGCGGCCAGTTCCGGGCGGTGCAGGTTCCACTCGAAGTGCGCGCGGACCTGGTAATCCACATCGTGCAGGAATGTGTAGATCGCCAGCGTGTTGCCGCCGCTGAACTCCAGCGGCTTCGTGCCCTTGGTCTGCGTGCGGATGCGCCGCATCACGCGCACCTGGTCGATCACCCAGACCAAAGTGGGTTTCCAGTAGATGGACTTCGCGGCGCCCTTGAGCGCTTCGTAAGTGGGGACGTGGTACGAGCACTTCTCGCCGCCGACCTTGGTTAGAGGGTCGGTGAACAAAGCGTGTCGCCCACGCAGCGAGAACTCGATGCTGTTGCGTGACTGGTCAGGCAATTGGCGTCTCCATTCGATTGACGGGTTCGGTCGATAGGCCGAAGCGGAGGCTATAGAAGCGCGGGTCGAGGCAGGTAATACGCAGGTCGTCATGCGCCGGCTTCAGGGCCTTCGCTTCACTGAGCTTGCGCAGAACATGCGGGAATACATTGACCGTGAACTGCTGTGCGCGACGCAGCAGATCACCTTCGCGGGTCAGGTCATAAGCAGCGAACAGGTCGTTGACCAGTTCCTGACCGGCGGGGCCATAGGGCACCACGATGCCTTGCGTCGGGGCGTCGATGGCCTTGAACATTTCGGCGGCCGTCATGAACGCCTGGCGCAACGGGATCGGCGGCGCGCTGCCGTTTTGTCGCGCACATTCCTTTACGGCGAGTTCGTTGATGGAAAGCAGGTCTAGCAACGTGTCATCCCGGCCAAGCTGCGAAGTCGGAATGGGGTAAGCCATTTCACTCTGGCGCTGGTAGAAGTAGCGGCGGTAGTAGTCCTGCAGCGCCTGCGGACCGATGTGGTTGTTGCCGTAGCGGGCGGGATCATCGCGGTAGTCACCGAGCACGTGTTCGGCGACGGTGCGGCCCTGCAGGATGTCGGGCAGGCGGCGCAACGACTCTTCGTCCGGATTGACGATGTGCAGCACACCGGGCTCTGGTCGGCCATTGCGGTTGCAGCGGCCCGCCGCCTGGGCGATGGAATCCAGCCCCGCCAGGAAGCGGATGACCACACGGAAATCAACGTCCACGCCGGCTTCGATCAGCTGGGTGCTGATGCACAACGTCGGCAGGCCGGCGGCTAGGCGGTCACGCACACGCTGCAGTTCATGCTTTCGGTGGGCCGGGCACATGTCGGTGCTGAGGTGGCACAGGAGGTCCGCATCCAATGCGCCTGCAGCCAATTCGTACAGGACTTGCGCGGAACGCTTGGTGTTGACGATGACGAGGCAACTGCCAGTGCGCTGCAACTCCTGCAGTGCCAGTTCGGCGATCTCGGAATGCGACCATCCGCCTGGTCGGCGCGCGTCGCGCACGTCCACACGCTTGAGTTGCGTGAACAAGGCGCCGACATCGTCCATGATCTCGTGGCCGGGCTCCAGATGCATCGCACCTGCCTCCAGCTTCACAGTGTGAAGAAGCGGCTGGGTCGCAGTGCACAACACGACGGTACTGTTGCAGCGTTCCGCCAGGAAGTTGACAGCGTTGTTGAACAGGTGGACGCAGCGAATGGGCAAAGTCTGGATTTCATCGAAGACGATGACAGCGTTCGCCAGTTGGTGCATGCGCCTGGCGCCCCGGGTGCCGGCGCCGAACAAGGCTTCGAGAAACTGAACCATGGTCGTGTAGACCACGGGCGCATCCCAGTTTTCGCAGAGGATCTTTTCGCGCCAGGTCTGCCGCTCCGGCGTAACGCTGCCATGGTGCTCCAACACTATGCGCTGCGCATCGGGCGCATCGCCCTCTGGCTCCAGGACTGCCCGCACGACTTCTGCGTTCTGGTCGCTGATCGACGTGAACGGGATGACGAAGACGATGCGGTCGAGCTTGCGCGCCTTCGCGTGGTGCAACGCGTAGCGCAGGCTGGCGAGCGTCTTGCCGCCGCCGGTGGGAACGGTCAGCGTGTAGATGCCGCGTGGCCGCGCAGCGGCGTCGAGGCAGGCTTGCGAGATGGATCGCCGCAGATGGTCGATGGGCCGGGCTACCGGCCATTCCGCGAGGCGGACTTCATAGCGATCGATGAGATGCTGCCAGTCCCCATACGCGCCGATCGGTCGAAAACACCGGCCACGCGGGCTCTCGAAGTCTGCGGTGTCTATGCGGTCTGCATCGATCAGGCAACTGAACAGGAAGCGCACCACTAAGCCCATCTGCTGAAGTGCCACCGCGCCGCCAACAGCCTGGGCTCCCACGCGATGGTTGCCAATGGCTGACAGCAAGGCAAACAGCTCGTTCGCCAGCGTTGTGTTGCTGAGCAGTTCGTTACAACGCGCACGCACGCTTGGATCCATAGAACCCAGCACTTCGGCCAAATGAGTACGTTGATCGGGCTTGTCCATGCGCCGCAGGAACAGGCTGTCGCCGAAGCGCCGCCCGTCTCCCGAAACGCAGTCGATGAGGCCCGAGTGGTGAGAGGCCACACACAGTGCAGCCACCTGAGCTAGCACCTGAGCTTGAGGCCCTCGCTGTGAGAGCAATTGCCAGATCCATTGCGCACCCGCGGTTGAGTGGTCAACCTTTCCTTTCAAACTCGCGGAGTCCACCCAGTCTTCATCGGCATCCTGGTCCAAGGCCCCTGTGGCGGACTTCAGATAGGCCTGGAACTCTCGGCTGTACTTGCCGATGTCATGCAGTAGCCCCAGCAGTTCCCCGATGTCGCCTGCATGAAGTTTGCTGGCGAAGCCGCGAGCAAGAGTGGCAACACCCAGCAAATGGGACTCCAAGGACTGCCATGCACCGTCTGATGCGCGGTGGTGTGCGATGTAGACGGGCTCGGTCATGGCGTATTAGCGGGAAGGCGGCCGCAATGAGTCGGACCCGAACTGGCGGCCCCGATACACCATGAAACTATTCCGTTCGTGGGATGGGCAATGAGGGATGGGCCAGTGGCTAACAGGTCAACATCGAGTCCGAGCGGCGGCAGTCTCCGACTGCCGCCGCCTTGTTGCCGGAGGTTCGCCATGCCTACATGCCTTGAGACCGTTGCTGCCCAAGCCATGCAGTTGTCCTCGGACGAGCGCGCCGACCTGGCCGACCGCCTGCGGCTCAGCGTCGCACAGCAAGACGACATCGACGCCGCGTGGGACGCAGAGATGGGGCGGCGCATCGCCCAGCTCGATGCCGGTGAGGTCGAAGGCGTGCCATGGGAAACGGTGATCGCGGACCTGCGCGCCCAGCTCAAGCGCGGCGCCTGATCGTCCTGCCGACGGCATGGCGCGACTTGGCAGACGCCGTCGCGTGGTGCCGTGATCGATTCGGCGTTCGGGTTGCGCAGCGACTTCTGGAGCGTTATGAGGAGATCGGGATCGTGCTGCTGTAAGCGCCGGGCGTGGGAACACGCGTCGCGCGTGGACGGCGGCATCTGGCTCTGCAACGCTATCCCTACACTTTGGTCTACATCGTCGTAGGCGAGAGGATCACCATCGTGGCACTGCGCCACTAGCGAGACACGACGCAGCCGTGACAGGTGCGCACATCGATTCTGGAAAGCAAGACGGGAGCATGAATAAGAAATGGCGGAGAGGCTGAAGAGTGCGCCGATCACCCCCACTCCCAGGCTCACCCCATGACCCCGCCCCACCCTCATCCCCTGATGCTGGCGTCCAGCGCGTGCTCGGGGACGTCGGAGGCCCGTGTGCCAGGTTTGCGCAGCTGCACGATGCGGTGCAAGCTGAAGCCGCGCAGTGGCTCGCGCAGGTGGCACCAGGCTTTCAGGTACCAGTTGCCGCTGTGGTGCGCCCACCGCTGCGGCGACAGCTTGCACTCCAGCGTCTCGCCGTGGCCACGGGCGTGGTGGCGGATGGTCAGTTGCCGACGTGGCCATGGCGCACGGGCCACTGCACGCTGGCACGACGAGCGCGCCGCACAGCCCCAGCTTGTGCAGGCTCCGTCCATCGTTCAGCCATCGCTCGATGCGACGGATGCGCTCGATCTGGCCCATTGCGGTGTTTTTTGGATTCTTGTCGGCGCAGCATAGCGGCTGCCATCGGCGTCAGCTAGCGCGCGTTTCAGCCGATTTGATGAGGGTTCAGCACACGCATCCCACGCAGCGCACGGCGAACGCGTGCGCCGCGCTTCGCCGCCCTGTCAGCCTTGCCAGGGAGATGGCAGCGCCCATGGCGGTTCCCACAACAGTGCGGCACGCGCGCTGACATGCCCCGCCACGGCACATGGCCAGACTGCGGGGAATCAAGGAGAGCCAACATGAACGAGGCCATTGCAGGATGGAAGGAAGCAGCGAAGCGGGCCGATGCCGTGCGCGCGCGGGTGGATGGCCTGGCGCGTGCGGGCGTGCCGGTGTCGCGCGCGTTGCTGGTCGAGCTGGTGCAGCTGGAGGCCGCCGTGGTGGCCCGGCTGGAAGCGGTGCAGGCGGCCCGGGTTGCAGCCGGGCCGATGCAATGAGGCCGGGCGTCCGAAGCACCAGAGAGTTCGAGGAGGAATCTGCAGATGGACCCGTTGATCCGCCAGTGGGACGAGGCGGCGCGCAAGGCCGATGCCTTGCGCGAGAGGATCGCCGGCATCGCTGACCGGGGCGACCCGGTGCCGCCCGAGATGCTGGTCGAGCTGGCCTTGCGCGAGGACGAGGTGCTGGCCTGCCTGCGCGCGGTCTACCAGGCGCGCGACGCGCAGCAGACGCACTGAGTCATGTGGCGCTGCGCCGTAGCGTGGCCAAGCCCACGCCCGTGGCATCGAAGCCGCCGTCCACTGCCAGCACCTGCCCGTTGACATAGCTGGCGGCGGGGCTGCACAGGAAGCCGATCGCCGTGGCGATTTCTTCCATCGTGCCGTAGCGGCCCAGCGGGATGGTGTCGTGGTAGTCGGCGCGGATCGCCGGCGTGTGCACCTGGCGCGCCATCTCGGTTTCGACCGGGCCCGGCGCAATGGCGTTCACGCGGATGCCGACGCTGCCCCATTCCACGGCCTGCTGCCGGGTCAGATGGATCAGCGCGGCCTTGCTCGTGCCGTAGGCCACGCGCAGCGTGCTGGCCCGCAGCCCGGAGATGGACGCGATGTTGACGATGGCGCCGCCACCCGTGCGCAGCATGACCGGCGCACAGGCCTGCGCGCACAGGAAGGCACCGTCGAGGTTGGTCGCCATCACCGCGCGCCACTCCTGGAACGAGGTCTCGCCCAGCGGCTTGAACACGGCGATGCCGGCGTTGTTGACCAGCGCGTCGATGCGGCCCATGCGCGTGGCAACGGTGCCGATGGCGGCCTGTACCTGGCCTGGATCGGCCACGTCGCAGGGCAGGGCCAGCACGCGGCCGGTGTCGTGCAGCGCGGCGGCCGATGCGGACAGCGTGGCCTCGTCGATGTCGAGCAGCGCGACGCGGTAGCCCTGGGCCAGGAACCACTGCACGGTGGCCAGGCCGATGCCGCGCGCGGCACCGGTGACGACGGCCACGGGCATCGCGGCAGGCTCGGGTGGGGAAAGCGGGACGGCGGACATGGTGGGCTCCTGCCGTTCAACGCTGGCGCACGAATTTCTGCGCGCGCTTGCCGGTGTCGACCTCGCCCGCGTACAGGTTGCCCTGGCTGTCCACGGCCAGGTCGTGCACCCAGTGCAGCTCGCCCGCGTAGCGGCCCGGGCGGCCGGTGGTGCCGACCACGGCGCCCGTGTCGCGCCGCAGCGTCATGATCTGGTTGTTGCGCCCGTCCGCCATGTGCAGCCAGCGCTGCTGCGGGTCGCGCGACAGCACCAGGTCCCACACCGAGCCGTTGCCGGCCGTGGCGGGCTCCACGGTGAACTCCTTCACGTAGCGGCCGTCCTTGTGGAAGACCTGCACGCGGTTGTTGAGCCGGTCACACACGTAGACCAGCCCGTCGCGCGCCACGCGCACGCAATGCACGGGGCTGCCGAAGGTGGTGAGCTGCGCGGTCGTGGGCGGGGCGCTGCGCCGCCCGTCGGGCTGGGCCGGCACCGCGATCGGCGGCTTGCCGTAGGCGCCCCAGTGGCGCTTGTAGGCGCCGGTGTCGGCGTCGAAGACGATGACGCGGTTGTTGTGGTAGCCGTCGGCCACGTAGACCTCGCGCGCGTCCACGTCCACCTCGACGCCGGCCGCACGGCCCAGGCGCGTGGTGTCGGCGCTGCCGGTCTGCGGGCCGACCTTGCCGATCTGCAGCACGAACCGGCCGTCGGGCGTGAACTTGAGCACCTGGCCGTCGTTGTTGCCGTTGCCGGTGATCCAGACGAAGCCCTTGGCGTCCACGTACAGGCCATGCTCGTTCTCGGGCCAGTCGTAGCCCTGGCCCTTGCCGCCCCAGGAGCGCAGCAGCGTGCCGGCCGCGTCGAACTCCAGCACCGAGGGCGCGGGTACGCAGCATTTGGAATGCGGCGGGCTCAGGGCGGCGCCGCGCTCGTCCTCGGTCAGGCTGCCCGGGCGCTGCAGCACCCACACGTGGTCGGCCGCGTCGGTGGCGATGCCGCTGACCTGGCCCAGGATCCAGTTGTTCGGCAGCGGCTTGGGCCACTGGGCGTCGACCTTGAAGCTGGGTGCGACGGCGCTGGTCATCGCATCGGTGGCGCAGCCGGACACGAGGGCCAGCGTGGCGCTGGTGGCCAGGGCCAGCAGCAACCGGGGAGCCCGGCGGGACAGGGAAGGCATGTGGCGTGTCTCCAGGATGTTGTGCGTTGCGGGACGGGCATCATCGTTGCCGCCCCGCGGCCGCGCAAGCGCATTGGCCTGGGTAGTTCGTGGCGCGCCCGCACCGGGCGGAGCCATGGTCACTGCGATAGCGCGTGCCTGGGTCTGGCGAGGGGGCGCTGCGTCCCTGCCGTGCCTGCACTGCGCATACACGACCACGCACGATGTAACAGGCGCAAGCAAAGCGTAAGGGGCATGCAACCCTACGCCAGCGCAGGCGGCACGCGTGTACCGTCGCGGCTCCATGGCCGAAGCGCCCCGGACCAACGGGCGCGCCGCGGCAGAACCGCCAAGCGCACACACGCAGGGAGACGACGATGACACCACCCTCGACCCGACGACGCCAGCTGCAGGCACTGGCCCTGGTGGCCTGCGCACTGCAGGCCGGCATGGCGGCTGCCGCCACCTTGCAGGTCGGCCCCGGCCGCGCCTACACCAGCATCGCGCAGGCGGCCCGCGCCGCGCGCGATGGCGACACCGTGGAAGTGCAGGCCGGCGACTACCGGCGCGACGTGGCCGTCTGGACGCAGCGCGTGCTCACGCTGCGCGCGGTCGGCGGGCGGGCGCGCCTGATCGCCGACGGCGCCAACGCCGAGGGCAAGGCGATCTGGGTGGTGCGCGGTGGCGACATCCGCATCGAGGGCTTCGAGTTCCGCGGCGCACGCGTGCCCGACCGCAACGGCGCCGGCATCCGCTTCGAGGCCGGGCGGCTGCAGGTGGTCGACTGCAGCTTCGTCGACAACGAGAACGGCATCCTCACGTCGAGCGACCCGCAGGCCGAACTGACGATCGCGCGCAGCCTGTTCCAGGCCAACGGCGCGGGCGACGGCCAGTCGCACAACCTGTATGTGGGGGGCATCGGCAGGCTCAGCCTCACCGACAGCCAGTCGCGCGACGCGCGCGTGGGCCACCTGCTCAAGAGCCGCGCCGGCATCAACGAGATCCACCGCAACCAGCTGGTCGACGGCAACCCGGGCAGTGCCAGCTACGAGCTCGAGCTGCCCAGCGGCGGCGTGGCCAACGTCACGGAGAACGTGATCCGCCAGGCGCCCAACACGCAGAACTCGACCATGGTCTCGTATGGCGCCGAGGGCTACCGCTGGCCGCGCAACGCGCTCGTGATGCACAACAACACGCTGGTGGACGACCGGCCCAGCAACGGCATCTACCTGCGCGTGGCGCCCGGGCAGCGCACGGTGGAGCTGCGCGGCAACGTGCTGCAGGGCGCAAGCCGCACGCGGGCCTCGGTGCTGACGTACTGAGGCGGTGGCCCGCGCGCCGGCCGCTCGTGCCGGGCAGGGCCCGGTCGACGCGCTGCAACGCGGTCATCGGTGGACCGACGCGCCTTGCGGCTGCGTCTGCCGCATCACCTCCACGAAGCGCCGCAGCCTGGCCGGGTAGAAGCGCGCATACGGGTACAGCAGCCAGGCCGGCAGCGGGCTGGCCTGCCAGTCCGGCGCCAGCGCCACCAGCCGGCCCCGCGCCAGCTCGTCGGCCACGACCCAGGCCGAGACGATGGCCACGCCCAGGCCTTCGAGTGCGGCGCTGCGCAGCGCGTACAGGCTGTCGGTGCCCATGCGCGGTCGGATTGCGAACCGGCGCGCCTCGTCGCGCGCGGCATGCGTGAGCGTGACCTCGGTGCGGTAGAAAGTGCGCAGCGCGAGCCAGGGCAAGGCCGCCAGTTCGTCGGGCTGCGTGGGCGGCGCGCGGCCGGCCAGCAGCGCGGGCGACGCGACCAGGATGCGCGGCACGTCCCACAGCTTGAGGGCGACCAGCCCGGCGTCGTCCACCTCGCCCACCTGGATCGCGCAGTCGATGCCGCGCGCGATGAAGTCGGGCTGGATGTCGTGCAGCAGCCATTCGACCGACACGCCGGGGTTCTCGCGCAGGTAGACGGCCAGCGGCGGGATCAGCTGCTGCTGGCCGAACGCATGCGGCACGACCACGCGCAGTGTGCCTTCGGCCGCGCTGCCCACGCCGCGCAGGTCGGCCTCGAGCGCCTGCCAGCCGTCCAGCAGCTCCTTGGCGCGCTCGAAGCAGCGTTCGCCGTCCTCCGTCAGCTTGAGCTGGCGCGTGGAGCGCTGCAGCAGCCGCACGCCCAGCGAGCGCTCCAGCGTCTGCAGGCGCCGGCTTACGGTGGGCTGGGTGGCGCCCATCTGCGCGGCGGCGGCCGACAGGCTGCCAGCCTCGACGATGCGCACGAAGGTCTGCATCAGCGCGATGCGGTCGGCGGGGACGGCGGCGGTGGCGTCATTCATGCGCAGATCGTATAGGTCAAGTGCGGGCGCTGCCACTACCGCGTGGCGCCTCCAGCGGTCACACTCGAGGCCAATCTCCAGATCAGGGTTTCCACCATGACATCCATTCCAACGATGCATATGCCGGCCGCCGCGCCCACCACCGGCCTGCCGGCCCGGCTGCTGCTGCTGCTGGCCAGCGGCGCAGCCTTCAGCGTGGCCACGCTCTACTACAGCCAGCCCATGCTGGGCGTGCTGGGTGCGGACATCGGCGCGGCCGAGCGCACGGTGGGATTCGTGCCCACGCTCACGCAGCTGGGCTACGCGCTGGGCATCTTGCTGCTGGCGCCGCTGGGCGACCGCTACGACCGGCGCACCATCATCGCCTTCAAGGCCGCGGCGCTGTGCGCGGCGCTGCTGGCCGCGGGTGCGGCGCCTGGCATCGGGCTGCTGCTGGCCGCCAGCCTGGCAATCGGCCTGGCTGCCACCATGGCGCAGGACATCGTGCCGGCCGCCGCCACGCTGGCGCCCGAGGCCGGCCGCGGCCGCGCCGTGGGCACGGTGATGACGGGGCTGCTGCTGGGCATCCTGCTGTCGCGCGTGGTCAGCGGCGTGGTGGCCGAGCGCTTCGGCTGGCGCACGATGTTCGTCGTGGCGGCCCTCAGCATCGCGCTGATCGGCCTGGCCTGCTGGCGCGGGCTGCCGCGCTTTGCGCCGACGACGCAGTTGGGCTATGGCGCGCTGATGGGCTCGCTGGCCGGCCTGTGGCGCCGGCATGGCGCGCTGCGCCGGGCCACGCTGGCGCAGGCGCTGCTGTCGGTGGGCTTCAGCGCCTTCTGGTCCACGCTGGCCGTGATGCTGCATGGCGCGCCGTTCCACCTGGGCAGCGCGGCGGCCGGTGCGTTCGGGCTGGCGGGGGCGGCGGGGGCGCTGGCCGCGCCGATCGCCGGGCGCGTGGCCGACAAGCGCGGGCCGGAGCTCGTGACGCGGCTGGGCGCGGGGCTCGTGATCCTGGCCTTCGCGGCGATGGCGCTGATGCCGGTGCTGTCCACGCCCGCGCAGCTGGCGCTGCTGGCGGCCAGCGCGATCGCCTTCGACCTGGGCGTGCAGGCGACGCTGATCGCGCACCAGACCCTCGTCTACGGCATCGACCCTGGCGCGCGCAGCCGCTTGAACGCGGTGATGTTCACGGGCGTGTTCATCGGCATGGCGACGGGCTCGGCGCTGGGCGCGCTGGCCTTGGCGCAGTGGGGGTGGATGGGTGTGACAGGCTTGGCGACGGCGGCGGCCGTGGGGGCGCTGGTGGTGCGGATGTGGCCGGGGGCAAATGCCGTCGTGCGCTGAAGGCGTCGGCGACGTCGACGTCGACATGCCCGGCCAGCGCTGTGCGGCCGTCCAGGTGGACCGCGACGCGATCTTCGTGCGCGAGGGCCCGGCCTGAGGACAATCGCGCGATGCCCCAATTCCCCGCCCAACCCGTGCCCGCCACGCGCGCCGCACGCGCTGGCGCCATCGCCGCCATGGCTGTCGTGGTGCTGCTGTCCAACGTGCTCGTGCAGTTTGCCCTCAACGACTGGCTGACCTGGGGCGCATTCACCTACCCGGTGGCTTTCCTGGTGAGCGAACTCACGAACCGGCGCTTCGGCCCGCAGGTGGCGCGGCGCGTGGCCTGGTGGGGCTTCGCATTCGCCGTGGCGGCCTCGCTGCTGCTGGCACCACCGCGCATCGCCGCGGCATCGGGCCTGGCCTTCATCGCCTCGCAGCTGCTGGACATCCGGGTGTTCGACCGGCTGCGCCGCGGCACCTGGTGGCGCGCACCCCTGGTGGCCACGGTGGCCGCTGCGCTGCTGGACAGTGCGCTGTTCTGGAGCATCGCCTTCGCGGGCGACGACCTGCCCTGGATCACCTGGGCGATCGGCGACCTGGGCGTCAAGCTGGCCGTGGGTGTGGGGCTGCTGCTCCCGTTCCGGCTGGTGATCGCGCGCAGCCTGCGGATCGAGCAGGCCCGCTGAGCGTTACTCCGCCCGAATGTCGTTGGCCTTCACGATGTCGCCGTACAGCTTGTAGTAGTCCTTCGTGAGCTTGGCCAGCTGCTCGGGCGTGCCGCCGCCGGGCTCGTCGCCGCGGTCGGCGATGCCCTTCTGGATGTTCGCGTCGGCCAGCGCCGTGTTCATCGCGGCGTTGGCCTTCTTGACGATGTCGGCGGGCAGGCCGGGCGGGCCGTACAGGCCGATGAAGGAGATGAGCTCGAAGTCCTTGAGCCCGGCCTCGGTGGCGGTCGGGATGTCGGGGAAGGCCGGCACGCGCTTGGCGCCGGTCACGATCAGCGGGCGCAGCTGGCCCGACTTGATGAAGGGCGCGACGACGGAGGCCGCGTCGAACATGGCGCTCACGCGGCCGGCGATCAGGTCGGTCATGGCCGGGCTGCTGCCCTTGTAGGGCACGTGGTTCATCTTGGGCTTGCCGATGCGCTCGCGGAACAGCTCCATGGACGTGTGCGTGAGGCTGCCGGGGCCGGCCGAGGCGTAGTCGATGTCCTTGCCGGCCTTGTCCTGCGCCTTCACCCAGGCGATGAACTCCTGCAGGTTCTTGGCCGGCACCGTCATGGGCACAGCCAGGATCAGCGACGACTGCAACAACAGGCCGATGGGCGTGAGCTTGAGAGGGTCGGCCATGGCCGTGTTGCGGTAGGTGTGCGGGTTCAGCGTGATGGTGCCGTTGCCCACCAGCAGGCGGTAGCCGTCGGGCGCGGCCTTCATCACGTTGTCGGTGCCGATGTTGCCGCCGGCCCCGGCCTTGTTGTCGATGACCACGCCCTGGCCCAGCTCCTTCTGCATGCCGGCCGTGACCATGCGGCCGGCAAAGTCGGTCTGGCCACCGGGCGGGTAGCCGACCACGAGCGTCACAGGCTTGGTCGGCCAGGCGGCCTGGGCGAAGGCCAGCGGGCTGGCCAGCACGGCCGCGCCGGCCAGGCTCTGTTGCAGGACGTTGCGGCGCGTGAAGCGCGTGGGCACTGTGTGACGCATGGGATGTCTCCTCGTCGGGTGGATGGAATCGGGAAATTCGTCAGGCGTGCTGCGCGAGCCGTGCCGGCAGGGCCGACAGGCTGGCGATGCGCTGCACGGAGGCCGGCAGATCGTGCGGCTGCTCGCCGAGCGCGAACACGCGCATGCCGGCGGCCAGGCCCGCGGCGATGCCGGAGGCGCTGTCTTCCACCACCGCGCATTCGGCCGGCGCGAAGCCGAGCGCCTGCGCGGCGTGCAGGAACAGGTCGGGCGCGGGCTTCCACACGCCGATGTCGTAGGCGCTGAAGACCCGGCCCTCGAACCAGGGCATGAGGCCCGTGAGGCCCAGCACGAGCTCGATCTTGTGGCGCGGGCCGTTGGAGGCGACGGCGAACGGCAGCGTCAGGCCGCGCACCAGCTCCAGTGCGCCGGCGATCGGCTGCAGGTGGGCCTTGAAGTAATCGGCCATGCGCGCACGCACACGGTCCTCGAAGTCGGCGGGCAGCGGCCCGGGGCAGCGCGCGGCGACGCTGGCGATCTGGCGCGACATGGGCGCGCCGCGCTGCGCATCCAGCACGGGCCGGGCACTGCCTGGCAGGCCGTACAGCGCGCCCTCGGCCAGCATGGCTTCGACCAGCCAGGGTTCGCTGTCGACCAGCGTGCCGTCGCAATCGAAGATCAGGGCGCGAACGGTGCTCATGCCTGCGGATTCTGCTTCAGGTCGTAGAGGATGGCCGCGCTGGTCAGCCCGCCGTCCACCACCAGATCGTGCCCGTTCACGAAACGCGCGTCGTCGCTGGCCAGGAAGGCGATGGCGTCGGCCACCTCGTCGGCCTGGCCGTAGCGCGCCATGGGCGTGGCGTGCACGATGGCCTGGCGGATGACGGGGCCGTGCAGCGCGGCAGTCTGCGCGGTCTCGATGGGGCCGGGCGAGACCGAGTTGACGGTGATGCCGAAAGGCGCCAGGTCGATCGCGCAGGACTTGGCCAATGCCAGCACGCCGCCCTTGGACGCGCAATAGGCCGCGCGGCCGGACCAGACCTGCTGGCCCGAGATCGAGGCGATCATGACGATGCGGCCCTGGCGCCGCTGGACCATGCGGCGCGCCACGGCCTGCGTGCATAGGTAGCTGCCGGACAGGTTGATGTCCAGCACGCGGCGCCAGGCCTCGATGGGCGTGTCGAGCACCGAGCCCTGGTAGCTGATGCCCGCGCTGTTGACCAGCACGTCGATGGCGCCATGCGTCTGCCAGGCCTCCTGCACCACGGCCTCGACCTGGGCCGCATCGGTCACGTCCAGCATGTGCTGGCTGACATGGCCGGGCGGCTGCGCGAGTTCCTTGACCACGTTGCGCAGCGCGTGCGCATTGATGTCGGCCAGTGCCACGCGTGCGCCTTCGCGCAGCAGGCGGCGCGCACTGGCCAGGCCCAGGCCGCTGGCGCCGCCGGTGACCAGGGCGGTCTTGCCGGCGAAGCGGGCCAGGGCAATCGGTTCGCTCATGGTCTTGTCTCCTGTGCGCGGGGTCAGGGCGGCATCATGCCTGGAGTGGATGCGCGCGTCGCGCCGTATGTAGTGTCGGCTGCAGGCATGCGGCCGGCCCGCCGCGCGGACGAAGCCGGCCTACCCGAGGTCGGGCCGGTCCACCAAGGTGCCGAGCGGCAGGCTGGAGATCTCGCCCAGCAGCGCCGCGAGTTGCCGGCCCGCGGCCTCGACCAGCGCGCGGCCCTTCTCCACCGTGGCGATGGCCGCATTGCCCGCCGCGCCAGTGGCGTTGTAGTCCTGCATCTGCCAGCCGAGCTTGGCGCTCTTGCCGTTGCCCAGGATCGGGTATGCGGCGGCGCGGTCCTGCGAAGTGGAGCGGAAGTCCTGCGCCTGCGCCATGTCGACATGTGCAGGCGCGAGCGCCAGCATCATCGAGGTCTCGATGTCGCCACCATGGATGCCGAAGCGGTGCTCGCTGGCCGGGAACAGGCCGTCCACCGCCTCGCCCAGCGGCAGGTTGAACCAGCTGGCGTGGTAGCAGATCAGCTCGCAGCGCGTGCGCAGGTCGCGCGCCACGATGTCCATGATGGAGACTTGCCCGCCATGGCTGTTGAAGATCAGCAGCTTGCGCAGGCCGGCGCGCGCGACCGACTCGCCGATCTCCGTCCACAGGCGAATCGTGGTCTCGGCCGACAGGCTCAAGGTGCCCGGAAAGCGCTGGTGTTCGTTGCTCTTGCCGATCTGCTGCGTGGGCAAGAACAGCACGGGCAGCGCCGCCGGCAGGTGCGGCAACGACGCGGCGAGCACGCCATCGACCAAGGTGGCATCGACGCTGACCGGCAGGTGCGGGCCATGCTGCTCGATGGCGGCCACGGGCAGCACGGCCACGGTGGTGGCCGCGTCGAGCCGGGCGAAGTCGCGGGTCGTGAGGTCGGCCCAGAAGCGGGAAGGCAGCGTCATGCGGGCGATCTTATGTCCGCGGCTAACATGCCGCGGCCTTCCGCTTCCACGTCCCATGTCCCCCACCACCATCGGCCCCTGGGCCATCGCCGTCACCGGCGCCCTGGCTCTGGCCACTGCCATGGGCATCGGGCGCTTCGCGTTCACGCCGCTGTTGCCCATGATGCTGCACGACGGCGTGCTCGATCTAGCCGGCGCGAGCTGGCTGGCCAGCGCCAACTACCTGGGCTATCTGGTGGGCGCCGTGCTGTGCATGCTGCAGCCCTGGATCTGGCGCCGCATCGGCAATCCGCCGCCGCCGGACCCGGCCGCCATGGTGCGCGGCGGCCTGGTCGCGACCACGCTGTTGACGCTGGCCATGGCCCTGCCCTGGCCGGCCCTGTGGCCCACGCTGCGCTTCGCGGCGGGCGTGGCCAGTGCATGCGTGTTCGTCTACATCTCGGGGTGGTGCCTGACGCAGACGGCGCGGCGCGGGCGCGCGGCGCTGGGCGGCATGATCTACACGGGGCCGGGCACGGGCATCGTGCTCTCGGGCCTGATCGCCAGCCTGATCGTGGCTTGGCAGGGCAGCGCGCAACTGGGCTGGCTGGTGTTCGGCGTGCTGGCCGCCGTGCTCACATTGGGCGTGCGGCCGGTGCTGCTGCGCGGCACGCTGCCGGCGGCCGCGGCCGCAGGCACCGGGCCGATGGGCGGCACGCCCGCCGCCGCGGGCCACGGCGAGGTGGCGCTGCTGATCGCGGGCTACGGCTGCGCGGGCTTCGGCTACATCATCACGGCCACCTTCCTGCCCGTCATCGCGCGGCAGGCGCTGCCGGGTTCGCCGTGGCTGGATTTGTTCTGGCCGATCTTCGGCGCCGGTGTGATGGTGGGAGCGATGCTGACCACGCGCGTCTCGCTGGCGCTGGACATGCGGCATTTGCTGGCCGGATGCCACGTGGTGCAGGCGCTGGGCGTGCTGGCCAGCCTGGTGAGCCCCAGCCTTGCGGGCTTCGTTCTGGGCAGCGTGCTGCTGGGCGTGCCGTTCACGGCCATCACCTACTTCGCGATGCAGGAGATCCGCCGGCTGCGGCCCCTGCACGCGGCCAGCACCATGGGGCTGGCCACGGCGCTGTACGGCATCGGGCAGGTGGCGGGCCCGCCGCTGGTGGCGCTGCTGATCGCATGGCGCGGCTCGGCGGCGCAGGGGTTCACGCTGTCGCTGGCCGGTGCGGCGGGCACGCTGCTGCTGGGGGCGGGGTTGTACCTGTGGTCGGCCAGGCGCTATCCGAAGACCCGTGCCTAGACACCCGCGAAGCACACGGCCAGATGGTCGACCAGCGCGCGCACGCGCGCCGGCACGAAGCGCCCGCTGGGCAGCACGGCGCTGAGCGGGTAGTCGTCGCCCTGCCACTGCGGCAGCACGCGCACGAGCGCGCCGCTGGCCAGGTCGTGCACCAGGTCCAGCCGCGACTTGAAGCACAGGCCGTGGCCGGCCAGCGCCCACTGGTGGACGATGGCCGCGTCGTCGGCGCTGCGGTCGCCGGTGACCTGCACCTCGGTCCACACGCCATCGCGTACGAAGCGCCAGCGCAGATGGCGACGGCCCCGGATCTGGAAGCTCAGGCAGTTGTGCTGCAGTAGGTCCTGCGGCGTAGCCGGCGCGCCATGGCGGGCCAGGTAGGCGGGTGAGGCGCACAGCACGGGCTGCGACACGAACAGCACGCGCGCGACGAGGCCCGAATCGCCCAGCGCGCCATAGCGCAGCGCCACGTCCACCGCGTCACGCACCACGTCCTGCACGCGGTCGCTGACCGACAGCGCGAGCTGCACGCCGGGGTGCGCGTGCTGGAACGCATCGAGCCAGGGCAGCAGCACGCTGCGGGCGAGGTCGGACGGCGCGGCCAGCCGCACCGTGCCGCGCAGCGCGCCGCCGTCGCTGGCGAGCTGGGCCTCGCCTTCTTCCAGCAGTTCGAGCGCGCGCAGCACGTAGTCGAGCAAGGTCTGGCCTTGCGCGGTCAGCCGCATGGCACGCGTGGAGCGTTCGAACAGGCGCGCGCCCATCTGCGTCTCCAGCCGTTTGAGCATGGCACTGGCGGCGGCCGGGGTCAGCCCCAGGGCGTGGCCAGCGGCCGTGAGCGTGCCGCCGCGGGCCGTCTCCACCAGCACGCGCAAGTCAGCGATATTTTCAATCTTCATTTGCAGCAGATTCGAATCTGAGCCGGCTTATCAAACCTGGCTTGCAATCGTACAGTGGCTGTTTTCGTTTTCGAGGACAGCACCATGAAAGCCATTGGCTACCGCACCCCCGGTCCCATCGACCAGCCCGATTCCCTGGTCGACCTGGAACTGCCAGCGCCCACGCCCGGCCCGCGTGACCTGCTGGTGTGCGTGGCGGCCGTGTCGGTGAACCCGGTGGACACCAAAGTGCGCGCCAGCCGCGCGCCGCAAGCCGATGCGGCCGAAGTGCTGGGCTGGGATGCGGTGGGCACGGTCGAGGCCACGGGCGCCGAGGTGCAGCACTACCGGGTGGGCGACCGCGTGTTCTACGCCGGCTCCATCGCGCGGCCCGGCACGAATGCCGAGCTGCATGTGGTGGATGAGCGCATCGTGGGCCGCGCGCCGATGCAGCTGTCGGACGCCGAGGCCGCCGCGATGCCGCTGACGGCCATCACCGCGTGGGAGCTGCTGTTCGACCGCCTGGGCGTGCCGCAAGGTGGCGGCCAGGGGCAGAGCCTGTTGATCGTGGGCGGCGCGGGAGGCGTCGGCTCCATACTGATCCAGCTCGCGCGCCAGCTGACGCAGCTGCAGGTGGTGGCCACGGCCTCGCGGCCCGAGACGCGGCAGTGGTGCCTGGACCTGGGCGCGCACACGGTGATCGACCACCGCCAGCCCTTCGCCGCGCAACTGCCGGGCGGCAGCGTGAACTTCGTCGCGGCGCTCACGCAGACCGACCAGCATCTGCCGCAGATCGTGGACGCGCTGCGCCCGCAGGGTCGGCTGGCGCTGATCGACGACCCCAACGTGCTGGACGTGGGCCTGCTCAAGCGCAAGAGCCTGTCGCTGCACTGGGAGCTGATGTTCACGCGCTCGCTGTACGACACGCCGGACATCGACCAGCAGCGCGTGCTGCTAAACGAGGTGGCAGCACTGGCCGACGCAGGCCGCATCCGCAGCACGCTGCAGCAGACGCTTGCGCCCATCAACGCCGCGAACCTGCGCCAGGCCCATGCGCTCATCGAGAGCGGCAAGGCGCTGGGCAAGGTGGTGCTGCAGGGCTGGGGCTGAGCCCTACTGGCCGGCCTTGGCGATCTCGGCCCTGGCCTGCGCCATGAGTTTGCTGCCGATCTGCGGCGTGAACTTCTCGTGCACGGCCTTGGCCTTGTC
Organism: Pseudorhodoferax sp. Leaf267; assembly: GCF_001422405.1. Lineage (GTDB taxonomy): Bacteria > Pseudomonadota > Gammaproteobacteria > Burkholderiales > Burkholderiaceae_C > Pseudorhodoferax. The sequence goes on along the minus strand of NZ_LMMV01000003.1, from coordinate 79,144 downwards.
GCGCAGGCGGGCGATCTCGGCCGGCGCCACCTCGGTCACCTGCAGGCCGCGCTTTTTCATCTCCCCCACGAGCAGGGCAGATTGCTCCCGGTTGATCTTGCGCTGGTAGGCGCCCGCCTCCAGCGCCGCCTCGCGCACGGCCGTGCGGTCGGCGTCCGACAGCTTGTCGAACCACTTCTTGCTGGCCAGCACGATGTAGGGGGTGTAGCTGTGGCCTGTCAGCGACAGGAACTTCTGCACCTCGTAGAAGCGGCCGGACTCGATGAGGCCCAGGCCGTTCTCCTGCGCATCGACCGCGCGCGACTCCAGCGCGCCGTAAAGCTCGGTGTAGGGCAGCGGCACGGGGTTGGTCCCCAGCTCCTTGAAGCTCTCGATGTAGACCGGGTTCGGAATCACGCGGATCTTCAGGCCCTGCAAGTCTTCGAGCCGCGCCACGGCACGCTTGGAGTTGGTGACATGGCGAAAGCCGTTCTCCCAGTACGCCAGGCCGACCAGCCCGTGCGCGTCGAGCCTGGCGGCCAGCGCCTGGCCGACGGGGCCATCGAGCAGCCCATCTGCCTCCCGGAAGCTGGCCACCAGGTAGGGCAGGTCGAACAAGGCGTACTCCTTGATCACGCCGACCAGGTTGGATGTGGGGCCGACCATCATTTCGGTCACGCCGCCCTGCAACGCCGACTGCATCTGCGCGTCGGTGCCGAGCTTGCCGCTGCCGTAGGTGGCAATGTTCACCCGGCCTGCGGTCCTGGCCTTCACGAGCTCGGCCACGCGCTTGGCGCCCAGGCCCTGGGAGTTGTCGTCGCTCGCGCCATAGCCGAATTTCACGAGCTGGGCCTGCGCCGTGCCGAGCGCCAATGCCGCGGCGATGGCCACAAGGATGCGTTGAAAGGTCATGGATCGAATCTCCGGTGAAAAGATCAACTGATATATGAGATTGCAGATACCAAGTAAACCATGTAAAACCGCGCGTTGAACACCGGGTAAGTTCTAGGCCTGGACAATCCGCTGCACCATGAACTTCTCCGACCCCGTCGAACGCCCCAAGTCGCTGACCGACCTGGCGGTGGCGCGCATCCGCACGGCCATCGTCACGGGCCCGCTGCAGTTCGGCCAGGCGCTTTCGGAATCGGCGCTGGCCGGCATGCTCGGCATGAGCAAGACGCCCGTGCGCGAGGCGCTGCTGCGGCTGCGGCTCGAAGGGCTGGTGGTGATCCACCCTCAGCGTGGCAGCTTTGTGTTCCAGCTCGACGAGGCCGAGGTGGTGCACCTGTGCCAGTTCCGTGCAATGGTGGAGTGCGAGGCCCTGGCCGACGCCATGCAGCATCGCCACGCCGAGCTGCTGCGCGCGCTGGACGCGGCCCTGGACGACATGGCCGCAGCCTACGCGCAGGCCGACCATGGCAGCTTCGCGCGGCTGGACACGGAGTTCCACAATGCGCTGGTGGAGAACTGCGACAACCGCTTCCTGAAGACGGCGTTCGAACTGGTGTCGGCTCAGATCACCGCGCTGCGCTACCGGTTGCCGGTCGCGAACGACCAGGTCACGCATTGCCAGGACAACCACCGCATCGTGGTCGACGCCATCCGCCAGCGCGACACGTTGCGCGCACAGGCCATCCTGCGCGAGCACATCGGCAGCACGCGCGATGCCTACCTGGTCGCCTGCCGTGGCACGGTCGTGCCGCGCGATGCCGCCGTCGTCTCTTCTTGAAGGACCTGCCCATGCTCCGCATCACCGCCCTGCTGCTGACCTGCCTGTGGGCGGGCATGGCCTGCGCGCAGGTCGACGACCCGCTGCAATCACCGGCCTGCCTGGCCGCGCGCGAGCGCCTGGACGCCGCGCAAGGCCAGGGCATGACGCCGCAGCGGCGCGCACTGCGGCAGGAGGTGGCCAACGCCTGCCTGCGCGCCCAGGCCGACCCGCCGCGCCCGGCCCGTCTCGCGCGCCCGGCCGAGGCCGTGCCCTCCACCATCGCGCCGCCGCCGCAAGTGGCCACGCCCTCGGCGCTGCCCTCGCCCACCGCGCCGCCCGCCCCGCAGCCGGCGCAGGTCACGCGCTGCGATGCGGGTGGCTGCTGGGACAACAACGGCCAGCGGCTCAACCGGTCCGGCAACCAGCTCGTCAATCCGCAAGGCCAGTTCTGCACGCAGCAAGGCACGGTGCTGGTCTGCCCGTGAGGGCGCGGCCGCCCCGGTAGCATCGCGACCATGCAATACCTGGTCGCCGTGCGCGCCCTGTGCGAGTTCACGGCCAAGCAGGGCGACCTGGACCTGCGCTTCACGCCCTCGCCGACCGCGCTGGAGGGCATTGCCGGCCATGCGCTGGTGACTGGCCGGCGCGACGACGGCTACCAATCGGAACTGCGGCTGGATGGCCAGCACGGCCTGTTGCGCGTGCGCGGGCGCGCCGACGGCTTCGACGCCGCGCGCAACCGGCTCGAAGAGATCAAGACGCACCGCGGCGACCTGTCGCGCCAGCCCGCCCACCAGCGGCATTTGCACTGGGCGCAGCTCAAGGTCTACGGCGCGCTGCTGTGCGCCGAGCGCGGCCTGGCCTCTCTGACGCTGGCGCTGGTGTACTTCGACCTGGGCAGCCAGCACGAGACGGTGTTCGAGGAACGCTACGAGGCCACCACGCTGCAGGCCTTCTTCGAGGACCAATGCAATCGCTTCCTGGCCTGGGCCGCGCAGGAACTCGCGCACCGCCAGGCGCGCGATGCCGCACTGGCCGCGCTGGCCTTCCCGCACGAGAGCTTTCGCCCCGGCCAGCGCGCACTGGCCGAGGCCGTATACCGCGTGTCGGCCCATGGCCGCTGCCTGCTGGCGCAGGCGCCCACGGGCATCGGCAAGACCGTGGGCACGCTGTTCCCGCTGTTGAAGGCCGCACCGGGGCAAAAGCTCGACAAGATCGTCTACTTGGCGGCCAAGACGCCCGGCCGCCAGCTGGCGCTGGACGCATTGACCCGCATCGCCGCGCCCGGCACGCCGCTGCGCGTGCTGGAGCTGACCGCGCGCGAAAAGGCCTGCGAGCACCCGGACAAGGCTTGCCACGGCGAGTCCTGCCCGCTCGCCCAGGGCTTCTACGACAAGCTGCCGGCCGCGCGCGCCGCCGCCGTGGCGGCCGGCCCGCAACACCGCGCAGCGCTGCGCGAAGTGGCGCTGGCGCACCAGGTCTGCCCCTACTACCTGGGCCAGGAGCTGGCGCGCTGGGCCGACGTGGTGGTGGGCGACTACAACTACTGGTTCGACGGCAGCGCCATGCTGCATGCGCTGGCGCAGCAGAACGAATGGCGCGTGGGCGTGCTGGTGGACGAGGCGCACAACCTGGTCGAGCGCGGCCGCGCCATGTACACGGGCGAGATGCGCCGCGGCGCCCTGCGCGCATTGCGCCTGACAGCCCCCGCCCACCTGCGCAAGCCGCTAGACCGGCTGGACCGCCACTGGCGCGCGCTGCTCAAGGAGAGCGAGGCCGCCTACACCGTGCGCGACGCGTTGCCCGATGCCTGGCTCGACGCCCTGCAGCGCGCCGTGGCCGCACTCGGCGAGCATTTCGCCGAGGCCGCCGCCGCGCCGCCAGACGCCGCGCTGCAGCAGTTCTATTTCGAGGCGCTGCAGTTCCTGCGGCTGGCGCAGAGCTTCGGCGCGCATTCGCTGGTGGACATCACGCGCGAAGACGCGCGTGGGCAGGACGCCACGCTGTGCATCCGCAACCTGCTGCCGGGCCCCTTCCTGGGGCCGCGCATCGAGGCCGCGCGCACCGTCACGCTGTTCTCGGCCACGCTGAGCCCGACCGCGTTCTACCGCGACACGCTGGGCCTCCCCGAGCAGACAGCCTGGATCGACGTGCCCTCGCCCTACGCGGCCGAGCAGCTCAGCGTGCGCGTGGCCGGCGGCATCTCCACGCGCTTCGCCGACCGCCAGGCCTCGGCCGCGCCGATTGCCCGGCTCATCGCCGAGCAGTTCGACGCGGCGCCTGGCAACTACCTGGCCTTCTTCAGCAGCTACGACTACCTGGAACTGGTGGCCGCGCAGTTCGAGGCTACCTACCCGCAGATCACGGCCTGGCGCCAGTCGCGCCGCATGTCCGAGCCCGAGCGGCAAGCCTTCCTGGACCGCTTCGTGGTCGGCGGCGCCGGCGTGGGCTTCGCAGTGCTGGGCGGCAGCTTTGCCGAGGGAATCGACCTGCCCGGCGAGCGCCTGGTCGGCGCCTTCGTGGCCACGCTGGGCCTGCCGCAGATCAACCCTGTCAACGAGGAGATGCGCCGCCGCATGCAGGACGCATTCGGGGCGGGCTATGACTACACCTACTTGTACCCCGGCCTCCGCAAGGTGGTGCAGGCGGCCGGGCGCGTGATCCGCACGCGCGAGGACAAGGGCATGGTGGTGCTGATCGATGACCGCTATGCGCGCCGGGCGGTGCAGGCGCTGCTCCCTGGGTGGTGGGAGCTAAAGGCGCTGCGCAGCGGGAATTAGTTGTAACGTCACCGACGGAGCAGGGGGCGCGCAAAGGCGCTGCACATGATCGCTGTATCCGCACAATGGACTCAGGTCTTGATACGAGCGGACCTCCTGCCACTACGCAAGTCATTGTTTCAACTCAGCTTTCATTTTTGAGACATATGTACTGTCAACTATCTTTACACTCGATTCATATGTATTGCATACACTTGTACAAGTTATTGATTTCGTTGAACATGTGACTAATGGCATGAAATGTGCGCATTTGGTGTCGTCAATCACTTTTGACCGCGCAGTGCAACCAATTGCACAGCGCGCAAGGCAGCGGACCCTCCGCATTGCCGTCATCCATCGACAGAGGACAACAACATGCGCCAATCTCTTCTCAAGGCCAGCCTGGCCGCCTTTGCCTTCGCGGGCGCCAGTGCCGCATCAGCAGCACCCATCGCCAACTGGGACTACATCGTGACCAGTTCTTTCTCCACTGTCGGCGGCGACACCAGCTTCAACGGCTCGGGTGGTTGCCAGCAAGTCACGGGCACTGCCATCACCTGGGGCGCCTGCCCGTCAGGTCCCGCAGTCTTGGGCGGCTCGCGCAGCGGCATTGGCATTACCAACAGCCCGCGCTCGGGGACGCTGACCACGGATGGTGCTGCTTCTTTGGCCAACACCTATACCCATACCAACAACCCGTTGGACGGCAGCTTTGGCACGTTGACCAGCGCCAAGATCGTCTCGACGATCCAGCTGCGCCGGCAAGGCAGCACCGGCGCCTACGCGTCCTTCTCGGAGTCGTACACCATCAAGTTCGCCGAGACGCCCAACACCACGCCCTGCGCCGCCGCGAGCCCCGCCGGCAACCCCTGCAACGACATCTGGGTTTTGGTCGGCTCCCTGAACAACAGCTTCACGCTGGATGGCTACCAGTACTTCTTCCAGTTCTATGCAGCACCGCGGCTGGAAGAGCTGAGCTCCGCCGCATGCACGGCCGCTGGTGCGGGTGCCGGCTGCATTGGCTTCACGACGATCGAGGGCCGTGCCAACCTGGCGAACTTCGCCATGGAAATCACCAGCCGCGAGATCACGGTTCCTGGCCAAGTGCCAGAACCCGCCTCCATCGCCTTGCTGGGCGCTGGCCTGCTGGGCCTCGCGGGCGTTCGCGCACGCCGGCAGCACAACAAGGCCTGATGCGGCCAGGCTTGCAAAAGCCTTGACGCCGCCCTGATCGGGGCTCGGGATGGAGCACTATGCAAAGGGAAGCAACTAACGCTTCCCTTTCGTTCGCCCAGGCACTTGTGCTATCAGCGCTGAAAGCGGTGCTCTGCAAGCAAGGCTCGAGACCCGTCGAAAAAATTGACAACACTCACATGGCAAGCGGCCTCAACGCGCACAAGTCGATGAAATTATTGAGTATTTATAAGAAGGCACGCGACTTGCTCATTGTTTCTAACCAACTCTGTTGGGCCGTCTTTTCTCTCATTGACCGCATACAAAGGAACTGCCATGCGTCATTTCAAGATTTCCAAGCTGGCATTTGCAGCTGCCGCAGCATTCGCTGTGACCGCCGCTTCTGCTGCTCCAGTCGCTAACTGGGACTACACGGTTACCAGCCAATTCCGACTCGGCGCTGGCCCCTCCACGGGCGGCGGCACCGGCACCGGCACCCAAGGTGATGGCGTGTCCCAATTCGTGCCGTCCGGCACGACTGGCCCGACCGCCGCGTCCACGTCTACCTGGAAAGTTTCGCAGTACCAGTTGGACTGGGGCCGCGACACCGGTAGCGTCGGCGCTGGTACGCGCAGCGGCCTGGGTGTCACGACCGCAACGGCAACTGGCGGCACGACCTCTGTTGCCGTCGGCAACACGGCCGGCAATGTGGTGACCAATGGCGCGTTCGAAGCGGCCAACGCTTACACCCACTACAACAACAACAACATCGGCCGTGACAGCTGGACGCTGCGCAAGACCGTGATCGACGCGTCGCTGACGCTCACGCCTGCCGGTGGTGGCGGTGCGCTTCCTTCGTTTGACACGAACTACCAGATCAGCTTCGTCGAAACGCCGAACACCGTGGCCGGCTGCCCGACTGCCGCTACTGACGCCGCAGTTTGCAGCGACATCTTCGTTCTGTCCGGCCTGCTGGGTCAGAGCTTCCTCTACGAAGGTTACGTCTACACCTTCGACTTCACCGCCAGCGGCTTCGGCACGCTGCTGCCTGCCCAGTGCGCGCTGGCTGGCGTAGCCGCAGGCTGCGTGGGCTTCACGACGCCGGAAAGCCAGGACTACACCACGAACTTCCAGTTCCGCCTGCGCGCTACGGAAGTGCCGGAGCCCGCTTCCATCGCTCTGCTGGGCGTTGGCCTGCTGGGCTTGGCCGGCATCCGTCGCCGCCAGCAAAAGAACAAGGCCTGATTTTTCAGTCGCCTCGTCAAGAACCCCGCCTCGGCGGGGTTTTTTCATGGGCGCAAGCTTTCCAATGCCGCGCGGGCCACTGCCGCTGCGTCTACGCCGAAGTACTGGCGCAGTGCCGCTCGCGTGTCGCTTCGTCCGAAGCCGTCGGTGCCCAGCGTCACGTAGCGCCGACCCCCGGGGACAAACGCACGCACGCTCTCGGCCACGGCGCGCACGTAGTCGGTGGCGGCGATCACGGGGCCTGTCCCCTGAAGCAACTCGGTCAGATAAGGACGGTCGCTGGCGGCGCCATTGCGCGCCAGCTCGCTCCAGCTCGTGATGCTGAACACGTCTACGGCCATGCCCTCATCGGCCAGCTGCTGCGCCGCCTTGACGACCTCCGTCAGGATGGCGCCTGAGCCCAGCAGGCTCAGATGTGGGCCGTCGTTCGGCCCATAGCTCGCAAACCGGTAACCGCCGCGCACCACACCCTCGGCCGCGCCCTCGGGCAGGCTGGGCTGGGCATAGTTTTCGTTCATGAGCGTGACGTAATAGAAGACGTCCCTTTGCTCGACCAACATCTCGCGCATGCCAGCGTCCACGATCACGGCCATCTCGCCCGCGTAGGCCGGGTCGTAGGCCTTGCAGTTCGGGATGGTGGCGGCGATCAGGTGGCTGCTGCCGTCCTGGTGCTGCAGGCCCTCGCCGCCCAGCGTGGTGCGGCCGGACGTGGCTCCCAGCAGGAAGCCGCGCGGCCGCTGGTCGGCCGCGGCCCAGATCTGGTCGCCCACGCGCTGGAAACCGAACATCGAGTAGTAGATGTAGAACGGCAGCATCGACAGGCCATGCACGCTGTAGCTGGTGGCAGCCGCCGTCCAGCTCGCAATCGCACCGGCCTCGCTGATGCCTTCTTCCAGGATCTGGCCTTCCAATGCCTCGCGGTAGCTCAGCACCGAGCCTATGTCCTCGGGTGCATAGCGCTGGCCCACGCTGCTGTAGATGCCGACCTGCTTGAACAGGTTGGCCATGCCGAAGGTGCGCGCCTCGTCGGCCACGATGGGCACGATGCGCGGGCCGAGCTGCGGATCCTTGAGCAGCTGGCCCAGCATGCGCACGAATGCCATGGTAGTGCTCATGTCCTTGCCGTCGGCGGCCAGTGCGAACTGGGCATAGCTGGCCAGTTCGGGGACCGGCAGCCGGTCGCACTGGGTCTCGCGCTTGGGCAGGTAGCCGCCCAGGGCCTGGCGGTGCGCGTGCAGGTACTGCATCTCCGGGCTGTCGTCGGCTGGCTTGTAGAAGCTCAGCCCCGTGGCCTGCTCGTCGGTCAGCGGCAGGTCGAAACGGTTGCGGAACGCGATCAGGTCGGTCTCGTCGAACTTCTTCTGGCTGTGCGTGGTCATCTTGCCTTGGCCAGCCGCGCCCATGCCGTAGCCCTTCTTGGTGTGGGCCAGGATCACGGTGGGCTGGCCGGTGTGAGAGGCCGCGGCCGCATAGGCGGCGTGGACCTTGACGAGGTCGTGGCCGCCGCGGCGCAGGCGGTCGATCTGCTCGTCGGTCATGCCCTGGGCCAGGCGCGCGAGTTCGGGGTTCTGGCCAAAGAAGTGCTCGCGGTTGTAGCGCCCATCCTTGGCGGCGAAGGTCTGCATCTGGCCGTCCACCGTGTGCGCGAACGCACGGGTCAGCGCGCCCTCGGCATCGCGCGCGAACAGGCCGTCCCAGTCGCTGCCCCAGACCAGCTTGATCACGTTCCAGCCGGCGCCCGCGAACAGCTTTTCCAGCTCGTCGATGATGCGGCCGTTGCCGCGCACGGGGCCGTCCAGCCGCTGCAGGTTGCAGTTGACGACCCAGACCAGGTTGTCCAGCCCCTCGCGCGCGGCAAGGGTCAGCGCGCTCATGGATTCGGGCTCGTCCATCTCACCGTCGCCGAACACGCCCCAGACCTTGCGCGCGCCGCAGTCCAGCAACTGCCGGTGCGTGAGGTAGCGCATGAAGCGCGCGTGGTAGATCGAGCTGATCGGGCCGATGCCCATGGAGCCGGTCGGGAACTGCCAAAAGTCCGGCATCAACCAGGGGTGGGGGTAGCTGGACAGGCCGCGCGCGCCGGTGGCCGGGGCGGTGATCTCCTGGCGGTAGTGCAAGAGGTCGGCTTCGGTCAGCCGGCCTTCGAGAAACGCACGCGCATAGACGCCGGGGGCGCTGTGCGGCTGGAAGAACACCAGGTCGCCCCTGTGCTGTTCGTTCCTCGCATGAAAGAAATGGTTGAAGCCCGCCTCGAACAGATCGGCCGCACTCGCATAGCTGGCAATGTGCCCGCCCAGCTCGCCATAGGCCTGGTTGGCACGCACCACCATGGCCAGCGCATTCCAGCGCATCAGCGAGGCCAGCCGTTCCTCGATCGCCAGGTCACCCGGGAACACCGGCTGCTGCTCGACCGCAATGGTGTTGAAGTACGGCGTGCCGAGCTCGGGCTTCCAGCCGATGCGCTGGCTGCGCGCCACGCGGGCCAGCTCGTCCAGCATCCAGCGCGCGCGCTCAGGGCCGCCGGTGGCGATCAGCGCAGCGAAGGACTCGCGCCATTCGGCGGTTTCGGCGGGATCGGCATCCGGCTGCACCGCCTCGTGCAACAGCTGGGCCCGGGAATGTGGAGCGTTCATGGCGCAAATCTCGAACAAATGATCCTGGCACTGTAGACGGCTGCCCGCTGATCCGTCACGCACCTTCGCTCCATGCCATCAATGTCCATGCAAACATGTTCGATGGGTGGTCTCCGGGACACGTCGAACGGGGACGCTCACTCCCACTCCGATCCTGCCCTTTCGACTTCGCCGGCAGAGCCGCATGGCAGTCGAGGCCGCTGGCGCAAGAGCGCCATCAGATCGTGGGCTGGCGCGCCCTTCTCGGCCAACGGCGCAGGATGCTGCAGCCCGGCGACGCCGACGCCCTGGCACCATGGAGAATCCCGACACTGCGACGCGACCCCTGGCCTGACGCGGCCGTGCCAGCGCCCAGCGCCGCAGTGAAGATGTTTGCTCACCCGAGTGCGGATGTAACGCCACGCGCTGGCCCACACTCCTGGTTTTTCTGGAGACATGTCGAAATGCAAGTCGTGCACCACATCGCCGAACTGCGCCAGGCCCTTGCCGGGCCGCGGCCGGCCTTCGTGCCCACCATGGGCAACCTGCACGAGGGCCACCTGGCACTGGTGCGCCAGGCCAAGGCGACCGGCCGGCCGGTGGTGGCCAGCATCTTCGTGAACCGGCTGCAGTTCGCGCCGCACGAGGACTTCGATCGCTACCCACGCACGCTGCCGCGCGATGCCGAGCTGCTGCAGGGCGCGGGCTGCGACCTCGTCTTCGCGCCCGACGAGCGCGAGATGTACCCCGTGCCGCAAAGCTACAAGGTGCACCCGCCCGCCGGGTTGGGCGACATCTTGGAGGGCGAGTTCCGGCCCGGCTTCTTCACGGGCGTGTGCACGGTGGTCATGAAGCTGTTCCAGATCGTGCAGCCCGGCGTGGCGCTGTTCGGCAAGAAAGACTACCAGCAACTGCGCGTGATCGAGGGCATGGTGCGCGACTTCGCCATGCCGATCGAGATCGTGGGCGGCGAGACGGTGCGGGCCGAGGACGGGCTGGCACTTTCGTCGCGCAACGGCTACCTCAGCGACACGCAGCGCGCCGAGGCCTTGGCCCTGCGCCAGCAGCTGCTGGCGGTGGTGGAGGCCGTTCGCAGCGACCGCAGCGCCATCGCCCGCGCCGAAGCCACTGCCATGCAAGCGCTGCGCGACCGCGGCTGGCAGCCCGACTATGTGGCCGTGCGCCGCCGCACCGACCTGGCCGCGCCGCTGGACGCGGGCGACGCGCTGGTGGTGGTGGCGGCGGCGAAGATCGGCACCACCCGGCTGATCGACAACCTGGAGCTGTGAGGGCCACCGCATGCCGTCCGCACAGACGGAGCGCGCCGGCGCCGCCACGCACGCGCCTCGCCCGGCCGCACCAAGGGCAGCATCGGCGCGCTGCGCGTACTGCACGTGGGCCGGCAAGCGGGCCAGCAGGCCGGCGCAGTGCTCGGGTCGCTACGACCCGGGGCTGTCGCCCTTGGTGCACACCAGCTCCCACAGCGCCTTGGGCCGCAGATACTTGCCGGTGCGCTTGTGCGCCAGGGCTTGCAGCTGCCAGCCCGATGCCAGCAGTGCCTCGACGCAGGCCCGGTCGAAGAAGCGCTTGGGCACGCCATCGACCAGGTAGTAGTTCGGCGCGATCTCGGGGTGGCCTTGCGCGCCGAAGTGGATGTCCTCGGTGGAGTTCAGCCGGCACAAGAACAGCCCGCCGGGCTTCAGGGCCTGCCGCACCTGGTCGAACAGGCGGACGGTCTCGTCCCATGCGAAGTAGTGGAGGCTGAGGCTGGCGATGACGACGCCCGTGCCCTGCACCGCCGCCGGAAAGTCCTCACGCAGGTCGCGCACGAGGACCGTGGCGGCCGGCACGCGCAGGCGTGCCGCTGCCACCGCCGTGGCCGACCGGTCGAACGCGACAACCTGCAGACCGGCGGCCACCAGGGTCGCGGTGTCCGCGCCCGTGCCGCAGCCGATCTCCAGCACCGGCGCACCGGCGGCATGGCGGCGGACCATCTGCAGCCAGGGGTCGAGCCAGGGATCGGCCTGCATGCCGTCGCTCACCAGGCGTGCACGGCGTCGTCGGGAAAGCTGCCGTCCTTCACCGCCCGCACATAGGCCGCCAACGCGTCGGCGATCCCCGGTGCATCCAGCATGAAGTTGCGCACGAACTTCGCCATCTTTCCCAGGTTCATGCCCAGCATGTCGTGCAGCACCAGCACCTGGCCGGCCGTGCCCTGGCCCGCGCCGATGCCGATGGTGGCGCAGTGCGCCAGCTGCTGCGTGAGCGTGGCCGACAGCGCGGCCGGCACCATCTCCAGCACCAGCAGCGTCGCGCCCGCGTCCTGCAGGGCCCGCGCCTGCTCGGTCAGCACCGCAGCGGCCTGCTCGCCCCTGCCCTGCACACGGTACCCGCCCAGCGCGTGCACGGTCTGCGGCGTGAGGCCCAGGTGGGCGCATACCGGAATGCCGCGCTCGACCAGGAAGCGCACGGTCTCCGTGGTCCAGCCGCCGCCTTCGAGCTTGACCATCTGCGCGCCGGCCTGCATGAGCACGGTGGCGCTGCGCAGCGCCTGCTCGCGCGATTCCTGGTAGCTGCCGAACGGCATGTCGGCAATCAGCCAGGCCGCGCCCTGCACGCGCTGCAGGCCGCGCGCCACGCTCTCGGTGTGGTAACGCATGGTCTCCAGGCTCACGCCGACGGTGCTGGGCAGGCCCTGGCAGACCATGCCCAGCGAATCGCCGACCAGCAGGCAGTCGACACCGGCGGCGTCGGCCATGGCCGCGAAGGTGGCGTCGTAGGCCGTCAGCATGGCGATCTTCTCGCCGCGCGCGCGCATCTCGGCCAGGCGCGGCAGCGTGAGCGGCTTGCGCGGGCCTGGGCCGCCGACGGGCAGGCCGCCATACGGAGAAGTCGTGGAGCTGGACATGGGCGCTGTCTCCTTGGAACAGATGATCGGGACGGTGCCAAGCAGCCGCCCGGCGCAAGGCGGCGCATCTTAGCGGCTGGCCTCTGCTAAGGTCGGCGCCGCACGACCGCCACCACCACGCCATGCACCTCATCGACAGCTTCGCCGACGCGAGCCGCTTTCGCGCGATCCGGCGCGACCTCCATGCCCACCCCGAGCTCGGCTTCGAGGAGCAGCGCACTTCCGACACCGTGGCTGGCCTGCTGGCCGAATGGGGCATCGCCGTGCACCGCGGCATCGCGGGCACGGGCCTGGTGGGCGTGCTGCGCGGCAACCAGCCCGGCACCCGCACGATAGGCCTGCGCGCCGACATGGACGCGCTGCCGCTGCACGAGGCCAACCAGTTCGCCCACCGCTCCACCCAGCCCGGCAAGATGCACGCCTGCGGCCACGACGGCCACACCACCATGCTGCTGGCCGCGGCCTGGCACCTGGCGCAGCGGCCCGACTTCGCGGGCACGGTGCACTTCATCTTCCAGCCGGCCGAGGAGATGGGCAAGGCCGGCGCGAAGAAGATGATCGACGAGGGATTGTTCGAGCGCTTCCCGTGCGATGCGGTATTCGCGCTGCACAACATGAACGTGGGCCGGGTCGGCAGCTTCGCGCTGAACCCGGGCGCACTGATGGCGTCGAGCAATACCTACCGCATCACCGTGCACGGGCGCGGCACGCATGCGTCGATGCCGCACACCGGTGTGGACCCGGTGGGCGCGGTGCTGGAGATTGCCCAGGCGCTGCGCAGCCTTTTGGCGCGCACCATCGCCAGCACCGAACGCGCGCTCTTGGCCGTGACGCAGATCCAGGGCTCGGACGCGCCCAACGTCATCCCCGACAGCGCCTGGGTCGGCGGCACGGTGCGCACCTTCTCGCTCGATGCGCTGGACAGGATCGAGGCCCGCCTGCGCCACCTGGCCACGCACATCGCCACGGCCCACGAGTGCACGGTGGACATCGCCTTTCGCCGCGCCTCGCCGCCGGTGGTGAACCACGCGGCCGAGGCCGCGTTCGCCGCCGGCGTGATGCGCGAGATCGTGGGCGACGCGATGGTGGACGACGCGCTGCCCGGCGTGCTGGCGGCCGAGGACTTTGCCCACATGCTGATGGTGCGGCCGGGCTGCTACGCCTTCCTGGGCAACGGCGACGGCGACCACCGGCTGGACGGCCACGGCCCCGGGCCCTGCGTGATCCACAACACCTCGTACGACTTCAACGACGACATCATTCCGGTGGGCGCCAGCTACTTCGTGCGGCTGGTGCAGCGCTGGCTGGACCCGGCACGCTAGTTGCAGGCCTCGACGGACATTCACACAGGAGCTTTTTTCATGACCCGTGCTTTCCTCCCACGCCTGCTGCCGTTGCTGGCCGCCAGCCTGCTCGGCCTGGCCGCGGCCACGCCGGCCCAGGCCCAGCGCGTGATCCGCCTCGTCGTGCCGTTCGGCACCGGCGCGGTGCAGGACACCGTGGCCCGTGCCTTCAACAGCGAGCTGGGCCAGGCCCTGGGCGCCAGCGTGATCGTGGAAAACCGCGCCGGCGCTGGCGGCTCGGTCGGCACCGGCATGGTGGCCAAGGCCGCACCCGACGGCAACACGCTGGTACTGGCCGCCGCCAGCCACCACTTCGTCGGCCACCTGTACAAGAAGCTCGACTACGCGCCGCTCAAGGACTTCGTGGGCGTGAGCTACATCGGCAACTCGGGCTACGTGGTGGTGGCGGCCTCGTCCTTGAACGCCGGCACGACCAGGCAGTTCATCGACGCCGTGAAGGCCAAGCCCGGCGCGTTCAACTATGCATCGGCCGGCAATGGCAGCGCCACGCACCTGGGCATGGCCTCGTTCGCCGCCAAGGCCGGCCTGCAGATGCAGCACATCCCGATGAAGTCCACGGGCGAGGCGGTCAACGAAGTGCTGGCCGGCCGCGTGCAGGCCGTCACCTCGTCGACCATCGGCGTGATGCAGTTCAAGGACGACCCGCGCGTGAAGTTCATCGCCTACACCGGCAAGGAACGCTCGCGCTTCATCGCCGACCTGCCCACCGCCGCCGAGAGCGGCCTGCCGGGCTGGAGCTTCGACTCCTGGTTCGGCCTGCTGGCCCCGGCCGCGCTGCCGCGCGCCGAGATCGACAAGATCAACACCGCCATGCAGAAGGTGCTGGCCGACCCCGTGGTGCAGGAGCGCCTGGCGCGCCTGGGCGTGGAGTCCAAGGCCATGCCCGTGGACGATTTCAACAAGCTGCTGCGCGCCGACTGGGACAACGCGGGCATGATCGTGAAGGCCTCGGGCGCGACGGTGGAGTGAAGCGCTACGCGAACCTCGGCGGCGATTCCGGTGTGGTGGCCTACGCCATCGCACCGGGGCGGATCACGGTGCGTTTTCGCGGTGGCGAAACCTACGTGTACGACGCAAGCGCGCCGGGGGCGCTGGCGGTGGCCGAGATGCAGCGGCTGGCGCTGGCCGGGCGCGGGCTCAGCACCTACATCAGCCAGCATGTGCGCGAGAACTACGCGCGCAAGGCGCGTTGAAGGGGCGACACCATGTGGACCTCCTACCGCCTGAAGGCCCTGTGCGCGCTGACCCTGGCAGCCGCCGCTTCGGCCCACGCCGCCATGGGCCTCGCGCAGATCGACGCCTCGGCCGAAGACGGCCCCATCACGCTCTATTACCCGACTGCATCGCCCAGCCGCACCGTCATGCGCGGCCCGTTCGCGCTGCAGGTGGCCCAGCAGGCCACGCCGGCGCGCGGCAACGGTCGGCTGGTCGTGCTGTCGCACGGCTCGGGCGGCTCGCCCTGGGTGCACCATGACCTGGCGCAGAGCCTGGTCGAGGCCGGCTTCGTGGTCGCGCTGCCGCAGCACCGCGGCGACAACCACACGGCCATCAGCGGTGTCGGCCCCGACAGCTGGGCGCAGAGCCCGGCCGAGGTGTCGCGCACCATCGACGCATTGGGCCGCGACGCGCGCTTCGCCCCGTTGCTGGCGCTGGACCGGGTCGGCCTCTGAGGCGGATCGGCCGGCGGGCACACGGCCTTGACGCTGGCGGGCGGCAACTGGTCGCCGGCCCGCTTCCAGCGCCATTGCAACGCGCATCTGGAAGACGACTTTCCCGGCTGCGCCGGCCTGTTCACGCGGCTGACCGGGGGCTGGGCCGATGGCCTCAAAAAGTGGGCCGTGCGCACCGTGTTGCGCTGGAAGTTCCGTGACGATCAGCCGAAGACGCACCACGACCCGCGCATTGCCGCGGCGGTGGCGATGGTGCCGCTGGCCTCCGATTTCGACCCGGCCTCGCTCGCGACGCCGCGCGTGCCCCTGGCGCTGGTGACCGCGCAACAAGACCGCTGGCTGCCACCGCACTGGCACGGTGGCCGCGTATTAAAGGCCTGCACATCCTGCGAGCACCTGGCGAACCTGCCGGCCGCAGGCCACGGCGCCATGCTGTCGCCACTGCCACCCGGATTGACGGGCTCCGTTGGCGATCTGCTGAACGACCGGCCTGGCTTCGACCGCAAGCTGCTGCCGGAGCTGGACCGCAAGGTGGCGGCGTTCTTCACGCGTCACCTGCCGGCACCGACAGGCAGCTCGCCCTGAATCAATGCCCGCCGGACGTGGTGCGCATGTGCGCGATCGCCATCACGATGGGCACCACCAGCTCCGGGATCAGGTAGGCCAGCCAGACCGCGTGCGGCTCCGGCAGGCCAACCTTGCCGATCGATAGCAGCCGGCCGCAGCCCGCGATGAACACGCCCAGCGCCAACAGGTAGACCAGGGTGCCCTGCTGGCGCACGGTCCACGCGTCCCACAGGCAGATGTAAGGGCCACGCGCACATGTCTCAGGCCGCGACGGGCGCGCTCTCTGAAGCAGCGCGCACGGCCACCGTGTCCTTGCCCACCTCGACGAATTGGTAGCCGTGCTGATGGAGCAACTGCTTGCAGGCCAGGCGCACGTGCGGCACCAGCCAGCAATGCTCGTAGTTGATCATCTCGGGGAAGATGCCGGCCGTCAGCGCCGCCTTGATGACTTCGTAGTCGTAGCCTTCGGTGTCGACCTGCAGCAGGCCGATGGCGCCGACGCCATGCTGGGCCAGCAGGCTGCCGAACGTGGTGCCCATGACCGACTCCACCTTGATGTGCTCGGGCAGAACCCCCTGCGACAGCAGGTTCGCGCGATTGAAGCTGGCAATGCCGTGCCAGTGCTCCGGCACGTCGGCCTCGCTGCGCACGCGGTGGATCTGGACCGATCCTTCGCGGTCCAGGATGGCCACGTTCGCGAACACGAGTTGTGGCTCGTCCTGGTAGTTGCGCTTGAGCTGTTCGAACAGGTCCGGCAACGGCTCGATCAACAGGCCGGGGAAGTGGTGGGTATGGATGAGCTCGCGCAGCGGGTCGTCCAGGATGCCGTCGTTGGCCCCGACCTGCACGAAGAAGAAGTCCGGGTTGCGCGCCAGCCGCTCGCGCACGAGCATGGGCAGGACAGGAAACGGGCGGTCCATCTCGGGCACGTAGCGCACGATGTCGAAGCCGGTTTGCCGCAATGCGGCCCTGATGGTCGATCGGATGCTCATGGACCTGGTTCCTTCAACGGTGTTGCAGAACATGGCCGCCGGTCGGCGGATCGAAGAGGCGCCCGCGACCCACGTGGCGCGCGAACGGCGGGTGGAGCGCTCAGTCCGGCTGTATCTTGCGCTCGCGGATCAGCTTGGCCCACTTCTCGTTGTCGGACTTCACGAACGCCGCAAATGCGTCAGACCCCTGGTAATGGACCTCGGCTCCTGCGGCCGCGAACTTGGCCTGCACGTCGGGCATGGCCAGCACCTTGCCGAGCTCGGCGGCCAGCCGCTCGACGATCTCGCGTGGCATATTGGCCGGGCCCACGATGCCCTGGAAGCCGATGGACTGCACGCCGGGCAGGCCCTGCTCGGCGGCGGTGGCCACCTCGGGCAGCTGCGGGTCGCGCCTGGCGCCGGTCACGGCCAGGGCCTTGAGCTTGCCGCCCTTGACCTGCGGCAGCAGCACGGTGCCGGCGTCGATCAGCAGCTGCGTCTGCCCGCCGATCAGGTCCTGCACGGCGGGGGCGCTGCCCTTGTACGGCACGTGCGTGATGTCCAGCCCGGTCACCTGGTTCAGCAGCTCGCCGTTCAGGTGGGTGGACGAGCCCTTGCCGGCCGAGGCGAAGTTGACCTTGCCCGCGTTGGTGCGCGCCCAGTCGACGAACTCCTTGAGCGTGTTGGCCGGGTGGTCGGGCCGGGTGACGGCGATGTAGCTGCCCTGGCTGATCTGGCCGATGTAGCTGAAGTTGCGCAGCGGGTCGTAGGGCATCCTGGCCTGCAGATAGGGCGCGATGGCGAACGGGCCGGTGTTGGCCAGCAGCAGCGTGTAGCCGTCGGGCGCGGCGCGGGTCAGCTCGGTGGCGGCCAGCATGCCGCCAACGCCGGGCTTGTACTCCACGATGATCTGCTGCTTGAGCAGCTCCTGCAGCGGCACCTGCACGGTGCGCGCCGCGAAGTCGATGCCGCCGCCGGGCGGAAAGCCGACGATGAGCCGGATGGGCTTGGCCGTGGGCCAGGTCTGGGCCGCAGCGGGCAGGGCCAGGCCCAGCGTGGCGGCCATGCCGGCCAGCACGGCCAGGCGCCGCGTGCCACGCGCTGCGGCAGGAAGGAAGGGGGCCATCGTCGTCTCCTCGGCTGTTGTTGTCAGAATCGGCGGCAGGATAGCAGCCGCCCGCTGCCGCCCGACCCCACCACCCACGCACACCATGACCCAGGACCTCTTTCGCCAGGATGCCTATCTGCGCCAGACCACGGCCACCGTCGCTGCCCTCACGCCCCAGGGCATCGTGCTGGACCGCACGGTGTTCTACCCGCTGGGCGGCGGCCAGGCCGGCGACACGGGCTGGCTGCAGCTGGCGGACGGCCAGCGGCTGGCCATTGCCGACACGCGCAAGGGCAAGGACGACGAAGGCCGGCCCACGGCCGCGATCTGCCATGTGCCGGCGCCGGGCCAGGAGGCCCTGCTGGCCCACCTGTCACCCGGCATGGCGCTGCTGGCCGAGGTGGACTGGGAGCGCCGGCACCGGTTGATGCGCTTTCACACCACCACGCACCTGCTGTGCCACCTGGTGCCGCAGCTCGTGAACGGCTGCTCCATCACGCCGGACTACGCGCGGCTGGACTTCAACATGACCGATCCGCTGGACAAGGACGCGCTGACAGTGGGCATCGCGCACCTGGTCGCGGCAGCGCATCCCGTGGTGGTCGGCGAGATCACCGATGCCGAGCTGGACGCGAACCCGGCGCTGGTGAAAAGCATGTCGGTGTCGCCCCCGCGCGGCAGCGGCGTGGTGCGCACCATCCGCATCGGCACGGACACGCTGGTCGACCTGCAGCCCTGCGGTGGCACCCATGTGGCGAACACGGCCGACATCGGCGCCGTCGTGGTCACCAAGATCGAGAAGAAGAGCGCCACGACCCGCAGGGTCGTGCTGGGCTTTGCCTGAACCGCCAGGTCAGCGCCACGGCTGACCCATGGACGGCGCAGCCGCCGTACCGCGCCCCGCGCGTTGCCATGCAGCCTGTGCGTTTCCGAATCGAAAGGCTTCTCCATGCAAACTCGCAAATTGGCCCTGCTGATCGGCGCGGCCGCCGTCGGCGCCACGTTGGTCGCCTGCGGCAGCACGATGACGCGCCCGCCCGCCCTGCCCCTGCCCAGCGCCAGCCCGGTCGACCTGCCGGCCTTCATGGGCCGCTGGTATGTGATCGCAAGCATCCCGACCTTTCTCGAAAAGGGCGCGGTCGACGCCGTCGAGACCTATACCCTGCGGCCGGACGGCAGCATCGACATCGACTTCCGCTACCGCAGGAGCCCGGGCGGCAGCGAACACCAGTTGGGCTCGCGCGGCTTCGTGCAGGGCGGGGACAACGCGGTCTGGGGCGTGCAGTTCATCTGGCCGATCAAGGCCGACTACCGCATCGCCTGGCTGGCGCCCCAGGGCGGCCAGGTGATCGTGGCGCGCCAAAAGCGCGACTATGTCTGGATCATGGCCCGCACGCCGACCGTGCCCGACGCCGACTACCAGCAGTTGGTGCAGCGGGTCGGCGCCATGGGCTACGACACGCGCGAGCTGGTGCGCGTGCCGCAGAGCGCAGGCACCGCAGCCAGCCGCTGAGGGCGCAGGGGATTGGGCAGGCGCGGCAGGGCCGCTGGCAGAATCGCCGGCTCCGGCGCGCGCTGGAACTTCAGGGTGCGCATGCGTTCTCACCGTCGCTCCTGCCACTGCCCCGACATGCCCTTTCGCTCGTTCCTCATCGCTGCCGCCTGCGCCCTCGGCTGGTCGGCCACGCCGGCCTCGGCCCAGGCCGACAAGGCCGTCGTCGTCACGCCGCAGGTGCGCGCCGAACTGGTCGCGCATGCGCCCGAGGGCGTGGAGCCGGGCAAGCCGCTGTGGCTGGGCCTGTCGCTGACCCACAAGCCCGACTGGCACACCTATTGGAAGAACTCGGGCGATTCCGGCCTGCCGACCTCGCTGGAATGGCAGCTGCCCGCCGGCCTGGCTGCCGGCGACATCGCCTGGCCCGTGCCGCGCAAGATCCCGATCGGTTCGCTGGCCAACTACGGCTACGAGGGCACGGTGCTGCTGCCCGTGCCGCTCACGGTCACGCCAGACTTCAAGGCCCCGGCACTGGCCAGCCAGATCGAGGTCAAGCTGCGCGCTGCCTGGCTGGTCTGCCGCAAGGAGTGCATTCCCGAAGAGGGCGAGTTCACGCTGAAGCTGCCCCTGCGCGGCTCCACGGCGCTGCACACCGCCGCGTTCGAGGGCGCATTCGCCGCGCAACCCAGGCCGCTGGGCGCGGGCAGCACGGTGGACATCGCCGGCGATGCGATCGAGGTCAAGCTGGCCGGCCTGCCGGCCGCGCTGCACGGCAAGACGCTGGAGTTCTTCCCCGAGACGCCCGAAGTCATCGAGACCGCCGGCGCCTGGACCCAGGCCTGGGCCGGCGACGTTTGGACGGCGCGCGTGCCGCTGTCCAGCCAGCGCAGCCAGAGCCCGCAACCCATGCCCGTGGTCGTGGCGCTGGACGATGCCGGCCAGCGCCTGGCCTGGCGTGCCGAGGCCCGCGTGACCAGCGACTGGCCGCGTGGCGCCACGCCGGTGGCGGTGTCGCCGCAGCTGCAGGCGGCGCTGGACGCGAACGCGGCCACCACGGCCGCGCCCGCAGACGCCGGCCTGCAGATCGGCTGGATCGCAGCACTGGTCGGTGCTTTGCTCGGCGGCCTGATCCTGAACTTCATGCCCTGTGTGTTCCCGGTGCTGGCGATCAAGATGCTGGGTTTTGCGCGCCATGCCGAGGCGCGCACGGGTACGCCGCAGGCTGCTGCGCGCGCGCTGCGCGTGGACGGGCTGGCCTACAGCGCCGGCGTGGTGCTGTCGTTCGTGGCGCTGGGTGGGCTGCTGCTGGCGCTGCGCGCGGCCGGCGAGCAACTCGGCTGGGGCTTCCAGTTGCAGTCCCCCGGCGTGGTCGCAGCGCTGGCCGTGCTGTTCACGCTGATGGGGCTGAATCTGGCGGGCCTGTTCGAGTTCGGCCAGTTCCTGCCGGGCCGCGTGGCATCGCTGGAGTCCAGGCGCCCGGCCGCCAATGCCTTCCTGTCGGGCGTGCTGGCCGTGGCCATCGCCTCGCCGTGCACGGCGCCGTTCATGGGCGCGTCCATGGGCTTTGCGGTCGCGCTGCCGGCCGGCGAGGCGCTGCTCGTCTTCGCCGCGGTCGGCCTGGGCATGGCGCTGCCATTCCTGGCGGCCAGCCTGGCGCCTGCGCTGGCGCGGCTGCTGCCGCGCCCGGGGCCGTGGATGGACGTCTTCCGCCGGCTCATGGCCTTCCCGATGTTCGCCACCGTTGCCTGGCTGGTCTGGGTGCTGGGCCAGCAGAGCGGTATCGATGGCGCGGCGGCCCTGCTGATGCTGCTCGTGGCGCTGGCGGCTGTGGCCTGGGCGCTGGGGCTCTCCGGCCGCACGCGCGTGGTCATGGGCACGGCCACCGCGCTGCTGGCGGCACTGATGCTGGCCTGGCTGGGCCCCGCCGTGCTGCGCCCGGTCGAGGCCGCGACCACGGCCCGGGCCGGCGAGCGCTGGCAGGCCTGGGCGCCGGGCCGCGTCGAGCAGATCCTGGCGCAGGGCCAGCCCGTCATGGTGGACTTCACGGCCGCCTGGTGCGTGACCTGCCAGTACAACAAGAAGACCACGCTGGCCAACGACCAGGTGCTGGCCGACCTGGACGCCCGCAAGGTGCAGCTGCTGCGCGCCGACTGGACGCGGCGCGACCCGGCCATCACGGCCGCGCTCAAGCAGCTGGGCCGCAGTGGTGTGCCGGTGTACGTGCTGTACAAGCCAGGCGCCGCGCCCGTGGTGCTGTCCGAGATCCTGGGCGTGGGCGAGCTGCGCTCGGCCATCGCCCGTCTGTGAACCCGCCTCAAGGAGCCGACATGACCTTTGCCATCCGCCTCTCCTCGCCCCGGCGCCACCTGGTGCTGCTGGCCAGCGCCAGCCTGGCCGCGGCCAGCCTGTTGGCCGGCCAGGCGCATGCCGCGGCCGCGGTCGGCCAGCCGGCGCCTGCGTTCACGCTGACCGACACCAGCGGCAAGGCGCGCACGCTGGCCGAGTTCAAGGGCAGGACGGTGGTGCTGGAGTGGGTCAACCCGGGCTGTCCGTTCGTGCGCAAGCACTACGACAGCGCCAACATCCCCGGCCTGCAGAAGGAGTTCACGGGCAAGGACGTGGTCTGGCTGGCGGTGAACTCGACCGAGAAAGCGGCCTCGGACTATCTGGCGCCCACGCAGCTGGCCGGCTGGATGCAGGCCAAAGCCGGCGCGCCGACTGCAACGCTGATGGACGAGGAAGGCACGGTCGGCAAAGCCTACGGCGCGCGCACCACGCCGCACATGTACATCGTGAACCCGCAGGGCACGCTGGTCTATGCAGGCGGCATCGACAGCATCCCGTCGGCCCGCGTGAGCGACATCAAGACCGCAACCAACTATGTGCGCCAGGGCCTGGACGAAGCGCTGGCGGGCAAGCCGATCAGCACGGCGACCTCGCAGCCCTATGGCTGCACCATCAAATACAAGAGCTGAAGCGCCTGGCCGGCTGGCGACTGCCGGGTCGTCGGCCATCGCGCAGTGGCAGGAAAGACAGAGGTCTTGCTGTTAGCATCGACCGAATCCCTGTATACCGTCAGGGCCGCAAAGCCGATCCGCCATGTTTCCCGGGCTACCCGCCGCCTTCCGTTCGCGCTGCCGCTTGCCTTGGCCTTTGGTGCTGCTTCTCTCCGGCCTGTGCTGCTGCCTGGCCTTGCCCGCACGCGCGCAGCCCGCCGCCCTGGGGCTGGACCTGCGCGAGACGCTGGCCGGCATCATCACCTACACCCGCTGGCCGACGGAGCCTGACCCGGTGCGCCTGTGCCTGATGGGCAGCAGCCCGCAGGCCGACACCCTGGAGCAGCAGGGCCTGCCGCGCAACGGCCATGCGCCCGTGAGCGTGCGCCGCCCGCTGCCAGAGGCGCCACTGGCGAGCCAATGCGACGCGCTCTACGTGGGCACGCTGGAGCCCAGCGGCTGGCTGGCGCTGCTGCCGGCGGTGGCCGGCCAGCCCGTGCTGACCGTGTGCGAACGCTCGGACGCCTGCACGGCGGGCGGCATGGTGCGACTGGACAGCGACGCCGCAGCCGGCCGCGTGCGCTTCGAGGTCAACCTGGACGCCGTCGCGCGCAGCACCGTGCGCATCCACCCCCTGGTGCTCAAGCTCGGCCGCCGCGCCGCCGGGAAGGCGCCGCCATGAGCCAGGGAGAGCCGCCCGAAGGCGCCGTCATGTTGCCGCTGGGCACCGACGACGACGCCGCGCCCGGGCTCGCGGACGCGCACGCCCCCACGCCGGCGCCTGCACACGCGCCGCAGACGCCGTCCTTTGGCCAAGCGCCGCTGCCGCGCACCCAGCGGCTGAGCCTGCTGGAGACCCTGCAGCGCGCGCACGTGCGCGTGGCGGCGGCCAGCATGGGCGCCGTGGCACTGGTGCTGCTGCTGGCCGCCGTGCTCGCGCTGCGCACCTATGCCACGAACCACCTGGAACTCGTGGCCCGGTCCATCGCCTACACGGTGGAGGCGGCCGTGGTCTTCAATGACCGTCAGGCGATCCAGGAACAGCTGACGGCGATTGCACAGCGCGAGTCGCTGCGCGATGCCGAGCTGCTGGACGCCAGCGGCACGGTGCTGGCGCGCTACACCCCCCAGGGGGGCACGGCCGCGCGCGATGTGCCCGGCATCGTGGGCGACCAGCTGGCCGCGCTGCTGATGCCCGGCACCACGGTCGCGCCCATCCTGGACCAGGGCCGGACCATCGGCGAGCTGCGGCTGCACGGCGACGGCTCGGTGTTCGCGCGCTTCCTGGCCACGGCCGTCGGCGGCATCCTGCTGTGCCTGGTGCTGCTGGGCCTGGGCATGCGCGCATCCTCGCGGCGGATGCGACGCGACATCGTCGAGCCGGTCGAGGCGCTGATCGCGATGACCCACGTGGCCCGCGCGCAGCGTGTGGCCGCGCAGCGCGCGCCGGCCTCGCGCATCGCCGAGTTCCACCAGCTCGGCGAGGACTTCAACGCCCTGCTGACCGAGATCGAGTCGCAGCAGGCCCAGCTGGCCCAGGAAAACCGTTCCCTGACCCATCTGGCCAACCATGACAGCCTGACCGGCCTGTACAACCGGGCTTTCTTCAGCCGGCGGCTGGCGCGCATCCTGCAGGACGCGCAGACCCAGGGCTCCAGCATCGCGGTGCTGTACATGGACAACGACCAGTTCAAGGGAGTCAACGACCGCTACGGCCATGCGGTGGGCGACCTGCTGCTGGTCGAGGTGGCCAAGCGCATCCGCGCCCAACTGCGCGAGGGCGACCTGGTGGCGCGCCTGGGCGGCGACGAGTTCGCCGTGCTGCTGGCGCCCGTGCACCACGTGCGCGACGCCGTGCGCATCGCCGACAAGATCACGGCGTCCATGGACACGCCGCTGCCGGCGCGCAGCGAGCGCATCGTGCCCTCGGTCAGCATCGGCATCGCGGTCTACCCGTTGCATGGCCACAGCGCCGACCAGCTGCTGCGCGCGGCCGATCGCGCGATGTACCAGGCCAAGAAAACCCGGCGCGGCACCAGCCACGTGTTCCAGGACCCGCCCCAGACCCCCACAACAAACGAGATTCCGGAGCTTTGATGCCACACCACACGCACACGCACCAGCCCGCGCGCCGGGCCGCCCTGGGAATCGCCCTGGCCGGCACGGCCTGGCTGCTGGGCGCCTGCGCCGCCAAACCGGCCGCGCCGCCCGCCCCCCATACGCGGGCCCAGGCCCTGCAGGCCCTGGGCTTTCGGCCCACGGACGCGGGCTGGGAGTTCTCGCTGAACGGCAAGCTGTTGTTCGACACCGATTCGGACCAGCTCGATGCCGAGAGCCAGACCACGGCCGACCGGCTGGGCCGCGAACTGGCCTTCCTGCAGATCGACACCATCCGCATCGAGGGCCACACAGACAACACGGGCAGCGCCGCCTACAACCAGGCGCTGTCGCTGCGCCGAGCCCTGGCCGTGACCAAGGCCTTGGTCGATGCCGGGCTGCGCGGCGCCAAGATCGACGTGCAGGGCCTGGGCAAGGCGCACCCGGTGGCCGGCAACGACACGCCCGAGCGCCGGCTGCAGAACCGCCGCGTGTCGGTGATCGTGCCGGCCCAGTAGCCGGCGCCGGAGTCAGCGCGCGCCGAACACCGCGGTGCCGATGCGCACCATGGTGCTGCCGGCCGCCACAGCCGCTTCGAGGTCGCCTGTCATGCCCATCGACAAGGTGTCCCAGGCTGCACCTGGAATGCCCGCATCGCGCACGGCCTCGAACAACTGCCGGGCCTGCACATGCACAGCGCGCTGGGCCTCGAAACCGCTGACCGGCTCGGGAATGGTCATCAACCCGCGCAGCCGCAGCCGTGGCAGTGCCGCCACCGCGCGCGCCAGTTCCAGCACGTCGGCCGGCACCACGCCGGACTTGTTGGGCCCGCCATCGATGTTGACCTGCAGGCAGACCTG
The DNA here is from genome assembly GCF_001422405.1 of Pseudorhodoferax sp. Leaf267. Taxonomy (GTDB): domain Bacteria; phylum Pseudomonadota; class Gammaproteobacteria; order Burkholderiales; family Burkholderiaceae_C; genus Pseudorhodoferax. Next base: position 53,629 of record NZ_LMMV01000003.1, on the reverse strand, counting down.
CAACGGCCCGAGCTCGGGCGGGCGTTGCTCGGACAGGCGCTCGGCGATCTTCAGCCGGTCCACGCTGTGCACCCAGTCGAAGTGCGCGGCCAGCAGCCGCGTCTTGTTGCTCTGCAGCGGGCCGATGCAATGCCACTGGCTCGGCGCGGCGCCACCGGCCTCGGCTTCCCAGGCCCGCACGGCGCGGATCTTGTCCACGCCTTCCTGCACGTAGTTCTCGCCGAAGGCCTGCTGCCCGGCTGCGATCGCGTCGAGCACGCTGGCGGTCGGTTGGGTCTTGGAGACTGCCAGCAGGCAGACACTGTCCGCCGGGCGCCCCATTTGCTCGCATGCTGCAGCAATCCGAGCACGCACTTGTTGGAGGCTGTTAGCGATGCTCGTCATAATCGGCCGAGAGCGTACCAAATCGACGAGGCATTCGTGGACATTACCCAGCTGCTGGCGTTCAGCGTGAAGAACAAGGCCTCGGACCTGCACCTGTCGGCCGGGCTGCCGCCGATGATCCGCGTGCATGGCGATGTGCGGCGCATCAACGTCGACCCGCTGGACCACAAGACGGTGCACGGCATGGTGTACGACATCATGAGCGACAGCCAGCGCAAGCATTACGAAGAGTTCCTGGAGATCGATTTCTCGTTCGAGATCGACGGCCTGGCGCGCTTTCGCGTGAACGCCTTCAACCAGGACCGCGGCGCGGCCGCCGTGCTGCGCACCATCCCCTCCAAGATCCTGACGCTGGAGCAGCTCAACGCGCCCAAGATCTTCGGCGACCTGGCCCTGAAGCCGCGCGGCATGGTGCTGGTGACCGGCCCCACGGGCTCGGGCAAGTCGACCACCCTGGCGGCCATGGTCAACCACCTCAACGAAAGCGAATACGGCCATGTGCTGACGATCGAGGACCCGATCGAGTTCGTTCACGAGTCCAAGAAGTGCCTGATCAACCAGCGCGAGGTCGGCCCGCACACGCTGAGCTTCTCGGCCGCCCTGCGCTCGGCGCTGCGCGAAGACCCGGACGCGATCCTGGTCGGCGAGCTGCGCGACCTGGAGACCATCCGCCTGGCGATGACCGCGGCGGAGACCGGCCATCTGGTGTTCGGCACGCTGCACACCTCCAGCGCGGCCAAGACCATCGACCGCATCATCGACGTGTTCCCGGCGGAAGAGAAAGACATGATCCGCGCGATGCTGTCCGAATCGCTGCAGGCCGTGATCTCGCAGACGCTGTGCAAGACCAAGGACGGCCAGGGCCGCGTGGCCGCCCACGAGATCATGCTGGGCACCAGCGCCATCCGCAACCTGATCCGCGAGGCCAAGGTCGCGCAGATGTATTCCACGATCCAGACCAGCAATGGCGTGGGCATGCAGACGCTGGACCAGAACCTGACCGAGCTGGTGCGGCGCAACGTGATCAGCGCGGCCGAGGCGCGCGGCAAGGCCAAGATCCCGGAGAACTTCCCGGGATGAGCGCCGCCCGGCCGCCAGCAGGCGCTCGCACCGCAGGCGACGCCGGCTCTTGCCCCGTGAGCACCGTGCAGCACGGGATCGCATGGGCATGAAGAGCTGGTTCGGGTTCCTGCGTGCCGAGCCCGCCGCCCCGCGGGCGAGGGACACGCGCAGCGGCGACTCCACACTGTTCACCACGGCCTTCGCCGGCCAGGGTGTGGAGGAGTCGGTCGTCGTGCCCTGGGACACGCGGGCGTTGGAGATCGGCGCCAAGCGCATCGCCTCGGCCCCGGCTGTCGCCACGCTGCAGGCACTGTGGGCCAGGGACAAAAACATGGAGCAGCTCGACCCGCTGTCGATCGAGCGGCTGGAGCGCTTCTTTCAATTCGTCTCGGTGCCGGCCGGGCGCGACGTCATCCGCCAGCACGAGTACGGCAATTTCATGGTCGTGCTGCTCAAGGGCACGATCGCGGTGGACCGACTGCAGCCCTGGGGCGAGCACCTGCGCCTGGCCGAGACGCGGCCCGGCGACATCCTGGGCGAGATGTCGCTGCTGGACAGCGGGATCCGCTTTTCGGCCTGCACCACGCTGGATGAATGCGAGATCGCCGCGCTGTCCGCCGAGGCGATGGACGACATGATGAACACCGACCCGCGCTTGGCGGCTGCGCTGATCGCCCTGCTGGCCCGCAAGCTGTCACTGCGCCTGCGTGCCGTGAGCGCGCGCTTCAGCGACCGCCCGAACTAGGATTGCCCGTATGGAACGCGACCAGGCCAGTAAATTCATCAACGACCTGCTGCGCCTGATGGTCAGCCGCCAGGGCAGCGACCTGTTCATCACCGCCGAGTTCCCACCGGGCATCAAGGTGGATGGGAAGGTCACCAAGGTCTCGCCGCAGCCACTGCAGCCAGCCCACACCATGGCGCTGGCGCGTGCGGTCATGAGCGACCGGCAGACCGCCGAGTTCGAGCGCACCAAGGAATGCAACTTCTCGATCTCGCCGAGTGGCATCGGCCGCTTCCGTGTGAATGCGTTCATGCAGCAGGGCAAGGTCGGCATGGTGATGCGCGTGATCCCGACCACGCTGCCGACCATCGACGGCCTGGGCATGCCGCAGACGCTCAAGGAGATCGCGATGACCAAGCGCGGCCTGTGCATCATGGTCGGCGCCACGGGCTCGGGCAAGTCGACCACGCTGGCCGCCATGGTGGACTGGCGCAATGACAACTCCTACGGCCACATCATCACCATCGAAGACCCGGTGGAGTTCGTGCACCCGCACAAGAACTGCGTGATCACGCAACGCGAGGTAGGGCTGGACACCGAGAGCTGGGAGGCGGCGCTGAAGAACACGCTTCGCCAGGCGCCCGACGTGATCCTGATGGGCGAGATCCGCGACCGCGAGACCATGGACCACGCGGTCGCGTTCGCCGAGACCGGCCACCTGTGCCTGGCCACGCTGCATGCCAACAGCGCCAACCAGGCGCTGGATCGCATCATCAACTTCTTCCCCGAAGACCGGCGCGCCCAGCTGCTGATGGACCTGTCGCTGAACCTCAAGGCCATCGTCTCGCAACGCCTGGTGCCGCGCCAGGACGGCCGGGGCCGCACGGCTGCCGTCGAGATCATGCTGAACTCGCCGCTGATCTCCGACCTGATCTTCAAGGGCGAAGTCGCCGAGATCAAGGAGATCATGAAGAAGAGCCGCAACCTGGGCATGCAGACCTTCGACCAGGCGCTGTTCGACGCCTACGAGCAGAACGTCATCACCTACGAGGACGCCCTGCGCAACGCCGATTCGCTCAACGACCTGCGGCTGCAGATCAAGCTGAACAGCCAGCGTGCCAAGAGCCAGGACCTGGCGGCCGGCACCGAGCACATGCACATCGTTTAGCTGTCTTGGGCGCAGGCTGCGAACGCGGCCTGCAGATGCGCCAGCGTGGCGCGGATGCGCGGCGCACGGTGACGCTCGGCCAGGATCACCGCCTGCACCGCGTGAGCGCCTGGCACCACGATGCTTGCCAGCAGCGGCTGCAGACGGCCTTGCTGCACCAAAGCTCGGCCGACCAGATCGTTGAGGCTCGCGATGCCGGCGCCAGCCAGCGCGAGTGCGGCCACGGCCGCGCTGCAGTCGGCACGCAGCAGGCCCTGCACCTGCAGTTCCTGCGGCACGCCGTCGACGACGAACTGCCAGCGGTTGTGGCCCGGCGAGGCGGTGTTGCCGATCAGCGCATGTTTGGCCAGCGCGTCCACGCTCAGTGGCACGCCATGGCGCTGCAGGTAGTCCTTTGACGCATACAGCCGGCGCCCATAGTGCGCCAGGCCGCGCACGACCTGCGTGTCGGCTGGTGCCACGCCGGCGCGGATCGCGATGTCGATGCCCTGCTCGGCCATGCTCGTCACGCGGTCGCCCAGGTGCAGCTCGATGCCCAGTTCCGGGTGCGCGGCCCGAAGGCGCGGCAGGCTGGGCACGACCAGGTGCTCGGCCAGCAGTCGGCTGACTGCCAGGTGCACCATGCCCGCGACGGCCGTGCGCCGCGGCCCCAGGCTGGCCTGCAACTGCCGGCGCTCGTTGAGGATGCGCTGCGCGTGCTCGAGCAAGAGCTGGCCCTCCTCTGTCAGCGCCAGGCCGTGCGTGCTGCGGTGGGCCAGCCGCAGGCCGCAGGCAGCCTCGATGCGTGCTAGCGCGCGCGACACGCTGCTGGCGGCCACCCCACGCTCACGCGCGACCACCGACAGCGAGCGCGTCAGCGCGATCCGCACGAACAGATCGAAATCGTCGAAGCCCAGTTGCTCCATCGCTTGTGCAGCCATTGCACAAGGATTGTGCCGCGCGGGGCGTTTCGCGCAGGCGGTGGGCGGGGCACAGTTCCGCCATCGCAACCCTTTGGAGAACGCACCATGCCATTCGTCCGCATCGACATCCCCACTGCCACATCCAACGCGCATGCCGAGGCCCTGTCACAGGCCGTGCACGCCGCGCTGGCCGAGACCTTCGACGTGCCGCCAGACGACCGCTTCCAGGTCGTCACGCGCCATGGGCCAGGCGCGATCGTCTGCACGCCCGCATACCTGGGCGTCCGGCACACGACCCATGTGGCGCTGGTTCAGATCACCTGCTCGCCGGGCCGCTCGCGGGACCAGAAGCGCGTGCTGTTCGCCCGCATCGCCCAGCAGGCGGAACAACATGCAGGCTTCGCCGCGTCGGATGTGGTCATCCACCTCGTCGAGACGCTGCGTGAGAACTGGTCTTTCGGCAACGGGATTGCGCAGTACACGCTGGAGACCGACTCCTAGAATCCGCGCTTCATTCCACGGAGTACTCAAGGCATGGCGTCCACCAACCCTCGCACCTACACCCCCATTGCAGCGCAGAAAGTGGCCTTTTTGGGCCTGGGCGTGATGGGCTTCCCCATGGCCGGCCACCTGGCCCTGGCCGGCCACCAGGTCACGGTCTACAACCGCAGCGCGGCCAAGGCCCAGGCCTGGGCCGAGGAGTTCAAGGGCCGCACCGCCGCCACACCGCGCGAGGCGGCCCAGGGCGCCGACATCGTGTTCTGCTGCGTCGGCAACGACGACGACCTGCGCTCGGTGGTGCTCGGTGCGCAAGGCGCGCTGGCCGGCATGGCCAAAGGCGCGGTGTTCGTGGACCACACGACGGCCTCGGCCAACGTCGCGCGCGAACTGCATGCCCAGGCGCAGCAGGCCGGCGTGCATTTCATCGACGCCCCGGTCTCGGGCGGCCAGGCCGGCGCGCAGAACGGCCTCCTCACCGTGATGTGCGGCGGCGATGCCGAGCCCTATGGCCGCATCGAGCCGGTCGCGCAGGCCTTCGCGCGCTCCATCCTGCTGCTGGGTGCCAGCGGCGCGGGCCAGTTGGCGAAGATGGTCAACCAGATCTGCATCGCGGGCCTGGTGCAGGGCCTGTCCGAAGCCATTGCCTTCGGCCAGAAGGCGGGCCTGGACATGGAGCAGGTGCTGGCCGTCATCAGCAAGGGCGCGGCCCAGAGTTGGCAGATGGAGAACCGCGGCAAGACCATGGTGAATGGCCAGTTCGAGTTCGGCTTCGCCGTGGACTGGATGCGCAAGGACCTGGGCCTGGTGCTGGACGAGGCCAAGCGCAACGGTGCGCGCCTGCCGGTTACGGCGCTGGTCGATCAGTTCTATGCCGACGTGCAGCAGGCCGGCGGCAAGCGCTGGGACACGTCCAGCCTGATCACGCGCTTGAAGTGAAGCCGGCCCCGCGCGCAGCGGGGCGTCGCAGCCGCGTTACCTGGGCGCGGCGGGTGCCTGCTGGGGCGTGGGGCCCTGACGGTTCAGGCGCGCGAGTTCTTCCTCGCTCAAGATCTCGAACACACGCACGACCTTGGTCACGTTGGCCACGCCACGTGCGATCTGCGTGGCCCGCTCGGCCTCGCGCTGCGTGACGCGGCCCATCAGGTAGACCACGCCGCGCTCGGTGAACACCTTGAAGGCGTTGAGCTGCACGTCCTTGGCATCGACCAGCGAGGCCTTGACCTTGCCGGTGATCAGCACGTCCGAGGAACGCTGCGTGAGGCTGGAGGGCAGCATCACGGCCAGGTCGTTGACCACGGTGCGCACGTTGTCCACGCGCGCGGCGACTTCCTCGGCGCGTTTCTGGTCCTGTGCCGTCGCCACTTCGCCGGTCAGCAGCACCTGGCGGTTGTAGCTGGTCACGTTGATGTGCGCGCCGTCGCCCAGGGCTTCCTTGATGCGGTTGGCCGCGCGCATCTCGATGCCTTCGTCTTCCAGCTGCGCGCCGGAGGTGCGGCGGTCCATCGCCACCAGCACACCGCCAGCGGCGGCGCCACCCACGACCAACGGCACGCAGGCCGACAGGCTGGCTGCCAATGCGGCCGCGCTCAACGACAGCAGCACGAGGCGCTTGGGGATCATCTTCATACGCTTGTTTCCTGGTCACCTAGCAATTGGGAATCGACGCCGTCGCACAGGCAGTGCAGCACCAGCAGGTGCACTTCCTGGATGCGGGCCGTGCGCTCGTGCGGCACGCAGACGTGCACGTCGGTCTCGCGCAGCGCGCTGGTCATCTTGCCGCCGCCGCGCCCGGTCAGCGCCACCACCGTCATGTCGCGCTCGTGCGCGGCCTCGACCGCAGCCAGCACGTTGGCCGAGTTGCCGCTGGTCGTGATGGCCAGCAGCACGTCGCCCGACGAGCCCAGCGCGCGCACTTGTCGCGAGAACACGTGGTTGAAGTCGTAGTCGTTGGCGATCGCCGTGAGGATGGACGTGTCGGTCGTCAGTGCAATGGCGCCCAGCTCGGGCCGCTCGCGCTCGAAGCGGCCGACGAACTCGGCCGCGAAATGCTGGGCATCGGCCGCCGAGCCACCGTTGCCGCAGGCCAGCACCTTGCCGCCGCTGGTCACGCTGACCAGGATGGCCTGCACGGCCGCTGCGATGGGCTTGCTGAGCGCCTGCGCGGACTGGTACTTCAGGTCGGCGCTGTCGATGAAATGCTGTTGTATACGTTGCTCGAGCATGGCGCGGGATGATACCCCCGCGCCCTGTCTCCACTGGCCGCGACGGGGTATCAGCTCGCGTCGAACGCCGCCTGCAGCCACTGCACGCGGCCGGCCTCGATGAGCACCACGTCGAAGCGGCAAGGCGGCGGCGTGCGCTGGCCCATCAGGTAGTGGCGCGCGGCGAACACGATGCGCTGGCGCTTGACGGGGCCGATGCTGCCGGCCGCGCCGCCATGCGAGCGGCTGGCGCGGCGCCGCACCTCGACGAACACCACGGTGCCGTCGGGCGCGCGCAGGATCAGGTCGATCTCGCCGCCCCCACGGCCCGGGGTTCGATAATTGCGCTCCAGCAGGCGCAGGCCAGCGGCATGCAGATGCGCGAGCGCGGCGTCTTCGCCGGCGTCGCCGGCCTGCTTGGTGGTGGGCTTGGCCGACGCACCGTTCTTCCAGAGGAAACCCATTGAGCGCTTCTTTCGCCTTGGCACTGCAGGCCGCACGCGAGGCCGCAGCGGCCCAGCATTACCCGCAATCGGCACTCTACGTCGTCGCCACGCCCATCGGCAACCTGGCCGACATCGGCCTGCGCGCGCTGCATGTGCTCGGCCTGGTCGACGCCGTGGCCTGCGAGGACACGCGCCACACGCAGGGCATGCTGCGTGCCTATGGGTTGGACCGGCCCTCCACCCAGCTGCTGGCCGCGCACCAGCACAACGAGGCCGAGGCCGCACAGGCCGTGCTCGCGCGGCTGCAGCAGGGCCAGCGCGTGGCCTATGTCAGCGATGCCGGCACGCCGGCCTTGAGCGACCCCGGCGCGCGCCTGGTCGCGGCCGCGCGCGCTGCGGGCTTTGCCGTGGTGCCCCTGCCGGGCGCGAGCAGCGTGACCACGGCCCTGTCGGTCGCCGGCATCGTCGAGGACGCGGGCTTCGTGTTCGCGGGCTTCCTGCCTAGCAAGGCCAGCGAGCGCGATGCCGCCGTGCAGGTGCTCGAGGCCGAAACGCGCGCGGTCGTGCTGCTGGAGGCACCGCACCGCATCGAGGCACTGGCGCGTGCGCTCGCGCCACTGGGCTCCCGCCTCGTCACCGTTGGGCGCGAGCTGACCAAGCAGTTCGAGGAGATCGCGAGTGTGGCCGCCGAGGCTCTGGCGCCCTGGCTGGCCGCACAGTCCACGCGCACGCGCGGCGAGTTCGTGCTGGTCGTGCACCCCGCGCCGACCGAAGCACCGGTGGAAGACCTGCGGGTGTTGAAGCTCTTGCTCGCGGAACTGCCGCTGAAGGCGGCCGTGAAGCTGGCCGCCGAGATCACGGGCCAGCCACGCAACGCGCTGTACGCGGCGGCGCTGCGGCTCAGGCCGGGGGATTGAGAAAGGGGATTGGTGCGGCTGGCGGGGTTTAAGCCCACGATCCGTAACGCAGCTACACAGCGTCCTTAAAAGCCTCTTTGTAGCATGCGCTTGTAGCAGCAACTGGATGAGCGCTAACCTAAGGGGCAGGGTGAATAACCATGGCTCGGGCGTCATTTGTGGAATGGGTAGTCAGCACGTATCCGTCGCCTCAAACGCTGTGATGAGATCATTGGTGGGATCAGGTCGCGAAGCGCAGTGACGAAACTCAGACCTGAAAAGCCGAACAGCATGCAAATCGGCATCGACACTGCAAGCAGGAACCAATGCGGCAGACGACCCGAGTTCATGGGCACATGGAGGCTTGCCGGCACCCACCAGTAGACAAGCGCGACAACGAGAACACCGATGGTGAAAAGTAGCAATGCCCTAAGGCAGCGCTCAGCTGCCAGCAGGCACCTACGCTGCAGCCGCCCTGGGCCATACGCTCGGGCACGGTTGTAAAGCAGAGAAGTGACAGAAGCGAGCACGGCAAAGACGCTGACGGCAAGTGTTGGAAGTCCATCAACAGCGCCGTGTGCAAGACGAAGCCATGTCAGAGCGCAAACAACGAGCAAGCATGCTTTGCCCAAGTTTTCAAGTGCCCAGCGAATGCGCTTTTTGATGGTAATGGCAGCATCAGATGTAATCATCCGTACATCGTACTCAGGCGTCGCCGGTCCACGACGTAACCAACTGACCTGAACACACAGATGGATCGATCGGCAGTGCAACCGACCAGCGCTATCATTACGTTTAGTAACAGGGGGGGCGCGTGGGCAAACTAAATGTGAAAGCTGGTGACTTTTCAACTATGTCGCTGGCTGGCGACTGGTATCACAAGAGCTGGGTTGGAGGGGGTGGTTCGTTCACTCTCATTGGCCAAAAAGACGGCATCTCTAAACGCGAAACAATCGAGTCGACCGAGATCGAATACCTGTCACTTGCGAGCGAGGAAAACATAAAGCGACTAGGTGGGACTGTTGGCTGGGGAGCCGCGGGCGGTTTAATTTTGGGTCCGGTGGGACTTCTCGCTGGCTTGCTGCTTGGCGGCAAGAGCAAGGAAGTCACCTTTTTAGTCAAGTTCAAAGACGGCCGTAAGCTGATCGCGACGACTGACCCTAAGACTTGGACAGCGATCCAAGCGGGCGGCATCCACGCCCTCTAGCGTTACCCGCGGGTAGCGTAGGCTTGTTCAAGAACCGCGACAGGTTCTCATCAGGTCGCTAGCCTTGCCCTCATCACAGTCTGCCGGCTGGTGCCCATCGCCTTCGCGACAGCGGCTACAGCCTCGCCTGCGGCCAGACGCCGCTGAACCTCTTGTACCTGAGAAGCTGACAGCGACGCCGGCCGGCCCAGGGTCTTACCCTCCTTCTGCGCACGCCGCAGCCCGGCATTGGTCCGCTCCACCAAAAGGTCGCGCTCGAACTCCGCTACGGCAGAAATCACGCCCATGGTCATCTTCCCGGCTGCGCTCGTTAGGTCGGTGCCGCCCAGCGCAAGGCAGTTGACCCTAACCCCCTTCTCGGCCAGCTTCTCAACCGTCGCCCTCACGTCCATCGCATTGCGGCCCAAGCGATCCAACTTCGTCACCACCAGCACGTCGCCATCCTCAAGATTGCGAAACAACTGTCTAAAGTCAGGCCGCTCCAACGCGGCCACCGAGCCGCTGATCGTTTCTGTCACGAAGCGCATGGGCTGGACGTTGAAACCAGCTTCCTGAATCTCGTTGACTTGGTTGTCGGTCGTCTGATCGCTGGTGCTGATCCGGCAGTAAGCAAAGGTGCGCGACATGGGGCTGGTTTGTCCAAAAACGATGTCCGAATCTTAGCACCGGTCCAAAACATCTATTCCCTATTTTTTGGACATCTTTTACGCCCCTGTCCGCAATCGTTCGATTTCGGACACCTGCTGGAGACTGCATGGGACGCTCCAGGCTGCCCCGGCATTGCAGGGGTGACCGGGTTTCCACGCGGTGGCCCGCGCGCGCATGCGTCAGCTAGCGCCCACGATCCCGGGAATCTGCTGGAGCAGTTGAGCAACTGAGGCCGCGACGTCGCTTCTAAGGCCCCTTCGACCCTCTAGGATGATGCCGCTCGGCTTGACACGAGCGTTTACACGCGCCCACGTGTCGCGAATAGTGTCAGGGTCCGGCTGAAAGCTGAAGTAACCAAAGGAGCCGAGCGTTAACTGATTAGTGTCTGGGTCCACGAGACCGCGCGCGGGCATTGGAACCGCGCCACGGAACATGTCTGTCCTCTTGTCGAAGCGAAACTCCGTTCGCACGCCCAGCTCGGGAGTCAAGTACCCATCGACACAGCAGTAGTTTTCGCCGTCAGGAAGTGTGGTGATTCGCTCGTTCGCCCATGATTCAAAACTAGAAAAGACCTCCAGACCTCGGGTGCTATAAAACTGGTGGAACAGCGCCGCGTGATCCTCAGGAGCAAGCTCACGCCGGGCAGCCGCCCCCGGAACGCTCAAAGGCATCAACGACGCCATGCTGACTCGGTATGTGGGTAGGAGATCCACGTATCGCATGCATAGTGGCAATACCAGGCGAGAACGAAGCTGGGACATGTCGCTGTGAACCAAGTGCCGCAGTTGAATTCGACCGTCCGCCTTCGCCCGTGCACGAGCACCCCCATCGAAACCCGAGTCACTCACGATCAGCCCGACGTCTGCCCCGACATCAAGGATCTGGCCAATCATGGAGTCAACTTGCTTGATGCCAACTCGGCGCTTATAGAGCTTGCACTCGACGGCCATGAACGTTTCTTTCTCAGGCTGTCGTGGGCGCACCGATACGTCAATCTGCCGAACGCGCCCTGAGATCCCTCGGATCTTGTCGTCGTGCAAAACGAAGCTGTCCGGGCTGTATTGCCGGATCACTTCAGCCGACAAAATTTCGTACTCCCGATACGCTGGTTTCGTGCTTTGTGCCCCGCGCTTGGCTCTCGCTTTGCTCATGGCGACCATGCTATCCCGAACCTGTGACCGCTTGGTAATGGGCCTGCGGCGGCTGGATCTTGCGCACATCGAGCAACGGGCCAGGCCTTCACCGTACCGCGGCCGGTGCTTGCGCCAATTCCACGACCGGACCTCTCCCAACATAGATATTCATGTAGGACTTGATTAGTTGTGGAACCATCTGTTACAGTGGGGTCTTCGCAATTCAACAACAAGAAGAAACAGGATGACCTCTAGAACATTGATGACAGCATCGGGCCGGAGAACCTCTGTGAAGCTGAATGCCAGCGAATGGCGTGCGGTCGAACGGGCCGCCTCCAACGCAGGGCAGGGTTGGCACGAGTGGGTGCGCGGCGTATTGGCTCGGCACCCCGGTGTCAAAAACGCGCACGCCGCGATTCGTACAGCAGCACTTGACGATTTACTTGACCACTCTCTGGCCGGCGTGTTCGATCTGCGCGCCGAGCAGCTCGCCAACCCTGTGCCAACGTTGCTGTCCCACGCCTCGGCAATGAACGATGCGCAACTCGACGAAGATCTCGCGGCGAGCAAGATTGATGGCGACCCCGTGGACTTCGGTGCATTCGAGATTGTCACCGGCTCCGATCAGTTCAACAGGGCATGCATCTGGATCAGGTCCGGTCTGCGGGATGGCATGCACTACGCGGTACCGCTCTACACAACTATCGAGGAGCAGGCCGCGCGTGCCGCAGCGGAGCGGACCTCATGGTGAGGGTCGCAACGATCAGCGCCAGCGAGACAAGCTATCTCCTGAGACACGCGCTCGGCCCGGTCCGTAGCTGGCCAGACTGGCTTGCCGATACTCTGCGGGGACGTGCCGCGCCTCATTTCGGACTGGAGCTACTGCCCGTGGCCGGCTTGAGGCGGCGGTGTCGGCGACCCGTTTACGCAACGGCCGACGTTGCCGAGTTCATCCGGTCCGCGCTGGCGCGGTGCCCCGTTGGCGCTGCAGACCGCAGCCTGGCAAGGGTGCTGGTTGACATTCCGGCCGAAGACATGGCCGCACCGTGGCAGTTCAGGCGCGCTCAGATCGCAACAGGTGCGCCATGACGGATCACGATCATGATGCCGCCGCTTCGGCCCTCCAGATCGTGGAGCTTGACCGCTACGACAACCTGATGCCCATGGCCGACTGGACACAGCGAGCCGGCCCCACCGAGAGCGCCGCGAACGACAAGCCCCATCGGTTGCGCCCCTGCTGATCGAATCGCGTGCCAGCCGATATTGCGGGGCCAGCGCGGCCTGAGGAGGAAGATGACCGGCCCGTGCTTGAGGCTGAAGCATTTTCAGTTCCAACACTGATGGACCGGAAACGTTCAGGCCCGGATGCGAATGCTTTCAGATCATGGGTCGGCTCGTTGCGGTTGCTCAGCACCGCAAAGCTACTTGACGAGCTTGGCCGGGCGACTGATCCACTCGCAGTTTGGTGCGTGCACGTGGCGCTCAATGCGCGCGCCGTTCCGCCGGTAGTGCGGCCTGAGCCTGCGGAGGGCGGCCCGCAATTTGACTTCATCGCCTTCGCCGCTGATGTGGAATGGTTGCGTCTGACGTGGCCAGAGCACAAGCCAAAGTTTGCCGGCTGGTTGAAGAACTGGTGGCGTCGCTGGAACGACGAGACGTGGCAGACCACGGTGTACTCCATGTGGCTCCGGCCTTACAAAATGGGCCAAATGGCCTATCTACATGGCAAGGGGCTCGCACTTTCAGAAGCGCAGCGGCAGCATCTGGTGACCGTGCCGACAGCATCAATGGCTGCCGACCGCCGCAAGTTTATGGAGAAGCCATTTCGAGAGTTAGGAGTCAAGCTCCGCACGTACACGCGCGAACATCCAGATCGCAGCGGCAAGCATGATCCTGTCGCGATTGCCAAGCGGCGAGCGAGCCTGTTTAGATACCACGTGCTGCTTGGGCGCTCGCCGGTTGAGACCCAGTCGGTATGGCACGCAGTGAGCGGAGAGGCCATCACCCGTCAAGCTATCAGCAAGCAGATTGCGAACGTGGAGGATGCGCTTCGATGGTGGAGGCGTAAGCACGGATGAACGTTTTCCACCGACTGTGTCCACGTGCCCTTCTTACAGAAGGGCGGTCAACCTGCAACCCCTTCTGACCCAACAGACATGCGGGTTTAAGGGGTTGCATCCCAAAGCAGAAAAAGGGGTTGCGCTCGGCTGCGCCAGCGCAACCCCTTGGGCAGGTTTTGCGCAACCCCTTCCGGTGCGCTTCAGGGCCGATCAGATTGCCGGCAAGCTGCTGGCGCAGCCGGCCGGCTTGACCATCCGGCGCACCGCACAGAGGGCACGACCAGCGCAATCCCCACCAGCAACCAAGCGCCCGCAGAAACTGCGCTCACCAACTCAGCCCCGCCCCTTGTGCCTTGCGCCGGAACACATGCGCCATCGGTCGAGCACGTAGACAGACACTGCCACGTGAACCTGCTGGCCGACACCCCGGAACGAAGGGGTTGTAGCGACCTTGCACCCCTTATCCACGCCCTCCGATACGCCTGTAGCCCTTCACGAGATTTTTTTGGCCGGGCTGGCGCCCTATAAGCACTCGTGCTGCATGATGCTGATCGGGGCCGTCAACGAACGTGCGACGCCCGGCACGGTGCATCAACGCAAGCTAGGGCCAGTGCCACCATGTGTGGCTAGACAGTAGCATCGCGGTTACCAGAAGGACCCAATGACAACGCCGACACAATCTGACCCGCCCCAGCTACTAACGCGTGAGCGGCTGATCGCCGCCTATGCGTCGATGACCGACGTGGAGAAAGCTGCTTTGCACACCTGGGAAACGGAACACGTCGACGGTCGCTGAACCGCCACTAGCGACTGGCCCGGATGAAAAGCTGTGATCCACCGAATGGCCCATTGACGAGGTGAGAAGAACACGCAGGTAGCGTGAAATGGTCCAGCCCGATCGCCGACGACATCAACTTGTTCGTCTGCAAGAGCATTGCGTTTTCGATCACGAAGAACGCAAAAAGCTGGCGCCGACCAGCCCCGGCGCGATCAGGCCGCAGGCCCCATGTCTTCACGGCCACGGCGCGCACCCATCTTGTTTTCCAACGCGGCACGAACGGCGACGAGGCCGGCCTCGATGTCGAACGGATGGATCACCGGGATGTCGAACTTCATGCCCGCGATCAAAGCGGCCTTCTCCGCGATGCTGGCGCTGGTGTAGTTCCGAGCGTTCACGTCATCGCCTACGGAGTGGCCCATCAGTTGGTATCGGGCGAACCGCCGCATGTGCTCGTCCATCCCGGCGGCGTCGGACACCCGCGCCAGCGCATCGTTGGCGTTGTGCCGCAAGCTGTGAAAAACCTTCTTGCCGTCGCGGGGCATGCCCAGCTTCAGCAGCATCGCCGACATCGCGCGCTTGGCCTCTTTCGCGTACGCAGCATCACCCGCAGAGAAGGTCAACTCAGCGAACAGACGCCGGTAGCCGGCCGCGCGCAAGGCGTCGCACCACTGGACGAAACCTGCCTCGATCAGCACATCGTGCAGCGGCAAGAGGCGCCGGCTGTCCAGGGTCTTCAGAGACTTGTCCGGCGTCGTCTCGTTGATGTCCAAGCACCAGATGCCATCGCGTTGCACAACGTCATCGAGCCAGAGCTGACACGCCTCCCGAATACGCAGCCCGCTGAAGAGGCCCAACATCGGCAACCAATACTCGAAAGGCCGCCAGCGCTCGTTCCGTTTGGTCACATGCTCCCCGTTTCCGGTCCGATAGGTCGGCGTCGATAAGATCGCCATCAGCTCACACGGAGTGAACGGGCCGCGTGCATCGTCGCCCAGGTCCTCACGCTGCTGGGCCTTGAACTGTGAACGCGTGATGCCCTTCTCACCACGCAGGCCGGCTGCCAAATTCATGGCCAGGTAGTCCTTCTCGTGCAGCCAGCGAAACAGGCGCACCAGCCACTGCATGCGCTCGGCCTGCATCGCAGGCCGTAGCACCGGCCACGCTCGACCATCTGCATTCAGGGCCTCGACGGTGGCGGGCATGGTCGCCTGCCTGATCGACTTTGGCAGATGGTTCGCGTTGGCCGGCACCAGCTTGAGCGGGCCATCCCGGAACGCCCGGAGCATGTCGCCGTCCACCTTGCCCAGAAGGGGGTCGCCCATGAATTCGGAGAACAGCATCAAGCCTTTGCGTCGCTGCCCTCGCTCGGTGGCACTCGCCACGGATTCGGGCAGCCCGGCCGGACTGGCGCAATACAGCTCCACGGCCTCGCTGAACCGCTTTACAGCCCATTTCCCGCCCACCTGCACTACACCCCTTCCCTCGACCCGCTGCGCAGCTTTGGCGGCCTTCAGCGCGGCCGCATCGATGGTTGAAGCGACCACCGCTTGGAGCGCACTGACTTGGGCGGCCAGCACCTCAACATGATGCCGGTCTAGAAGTAGACCGACATCAGGCGCGAACATCCAGCCCGGCCGGCCAGGCGCATCGAGGGCAGCGATAGCGACAGGTCCAGCATCTGACAGTAGCTGACCGGCAACCTCACGCACGTCACTTGCCGGAACCTCATGCACACCAACGGCACGGGTTGCCAATGCGACAGCGGGCATCTGGGCCGGGTGAGGCACGATGCGCCTGCCAGTGGCGGGGTCATCGATCTCCAGCGCCTCGACCGGAACTAAATGGCCATCCACACCGGCAGCACGCCAAAACATGCCCAGGGCGCCGTCTGCGGCTTTGCGCAGCAGGTAGTCGACACCCAGGCCCGACACTGCACCGGCAGCCACAAGACGCATATGCCCGCCAGCGCGCAGCACCGGGCTGCCGTCGGCGATCTTGAGAAGTTCAGCAGCATCCATCGGCGCATTGGTGACGACCAGTCGGCCCAGCTCGTGCAGTTGGCGCCGCCACCGTGCCAACACCTCGCTGGCGACCACGACGGCGACGGCGCGAACCGTGGTCCCGGTGCTCTGGATCAGTTCGCGGCGCCTCAGCACCGAGCGCAGCCCCGGCGGCACCGTGACCCGCGCGACATACACACCAGACGGACGACGTTGGAGACCTTGCACGACAGCACCTCTTGTATGAGCGCTGCGTATGAGCCGCTTAGATCGTCAATTCCTCATGTGAATCAACAACTTAGGCGGATTGGTGCGGCTGGCGGGGATCGAACCCACGACCCTTGGCTTCGGAGGCCAATACTCTATCCACTGAGCTACAGCCGCGACCGGGCGTGATTGTAGCTGCCGCCCTCGACGTGACCTGGCGCGCCATCGGCCAAGAGGCGTCACGACGCGCACCGCGCCCTCAAGCGCCCGTGTCGGCGGCGCGTGCCAGCTGCGACAAACGTCGCACCAGCGGCGCGAACAGATCGGACGCGGTGTTGCCGTAGCCCAGCACGAGGCCGTTGTCCTGCGCCAGCGGCTGCAGCGCAAAGCCCGACAGCGCCTGCGCGCCGATGCCGTGGCGCCGCGCCGCCTGGACGATGGCCGCATCGGGATGGCGCGGCGGCAAACGCACCAGAAGATGCAGGCCGCTGTGCCCTCCTTCGATCGCATGCGGCACGCGCAGCCCATCGGCCAGGGCCACGCGCAGGGCCTGTTGGCGCTCGCGGTACAGGCGGCGCATGCGGCCCAGGTGGCGGCTGAACTGGCCGCTCTCGATGAAGTCGGCCAGCGCCAGCTGTGCAGGGCGGTGCCCGCCGCGCAGCATCTCGCCCAGCGGCGCCTGCACCGAGGGCAGCAGCGCCTCGGGCAGCACCACGAAGCCCAGGCGCAGCGCGGGAAACATGGTCTTGCTGAAGGTGCCCACGTACAGCACCGGCGCCTGCGGCACCAGCCCCTGCATGGCGCCGATGGGCTCGCCCGCGTGGCGGAACTCGCTGTCGTAATCGTCCTCAATGATCCAGGCCCGGTGCCGGCGCGCGGCTTCGATCAGGGCCAGCCGGCGCGCAGCCGTCTGCACGGCGCCGGTGGGGTACTGGTGCGACGGCGTGGTGTAGACCAGGCGCGGCGGCCGGGCCTGCCAGTCGTGCGCGGTCACGACCAGGCCCTGGTCGTCCACGCGCTGCGGCACCACGCGCAGGTCGCCGGCCTGCAGCGCCGCCTTGGCGCCGCGGTAGCCGGGGTCTTCCACCCAGGCCGTGTCGCCCGGGTCGGCCAGCAGGCGCACGCACAGGGCCAGCGCCTCCTGCGCGCCCTCCGTGATCACGACCTGCGCGGCACTGCAGCGCACGCCGCGCGCGATGGCCAGGTGGCGCGCAATCGACGCGCGCAGGCCCGGCTCGCCCAGCGGGTCGCCATAGCCCAGCATCGCCGGGCCGGCCGCGCGCGATGCGCGATCGAGCGCCTGGCGCCATGCCGCGAAAGGAAAGTGCGACAGCGCCGGCACGCCAGGCCGCAGGGCCGCGGCTGCATCGTCGCGCGAGGTGCCGGCCTGCATGCCGGCCAGGCGGCGTGCGATGGCGGGCCGCGCTTGCGCCCCGCGCGCGGCGGGCGGGCAGTGCATGGCGGCCACCCGCGTGCCCTGGCGGTCGGGCTGCAGGAAGCCTTCGGCCGCGAGTTGCTCGTAAGCCGCCGTCACCGTGTTGCGCGAGATCTGCAGCGCCTCGGCCAGCGATCGCGAGCCCGGCAGGCGGCTGGCGGGCAGCAATCGCCCGTCCAGAATGGCGTGACGCAGGCGCTGGTGCAGTTGGCGCTGGAGCGGCTCCGCATCGGCGCCGCGCGCCAGCGGGGCTTCGAGCAAGGCTTGGGGCGTGGGCATGGGCGTCGTCGTGGCACCACGCAAAACATGCGTCGTGGCACTTTTCATGGTACCTCGCTGCCGTTAACTTGCGTGGCATGCTGGCGCATCGCCGGCCGTTGCCCAAGAAAGATATCTGCTGTGTCTCACACCCAGAACGAACACGCGCAACCCGTCGGCCCCGCCCTGCCCGGCTGGACTGCGCGAGCCCGACCTCGACACACCACGCTGACCGGCCGGTTCTGCCGTCTGGAACCGCTGGACGCGGCACGCCACGCGGCCGACCTGCATGACGCCTACGTGCAGGCCGGTGACGCGCGCGACTGGACCTACATGGCGGTCGGCCCGTTTGCCGACCTGGACAGCTACCGCCGCCACGCCGAGGCCGCGGCAGCCAGCACCGACCCGCTGCACTTCGCGGTGGTCGACGCGCAGACCGGCCACGCCATCGGCACGCTGGCGCTGATGCGCATCGACCCGGCCCACGGTGTCGTCGAGGTCGGTCACGTGATGTTCTCGCCGGCCCTCAAGCAGACGCCGATCTCCACCGAGGCGCAGTTCCTGCTGATGCAGTACGTGTTCGACCACCTGGGCTACCGGCGCTACGAATGGAAGTGCGACAGCCTGAACGCACCTTCGCGCAAGACGGCTGCGCGCCTGGGCTTCCAGTTCGAAGGCGTGTTCCGCCAGGCCGTGGTCTACAAGGGCCGCAGCCGCGACACGGCGTGGTTCTCCATCGTCGACGGCGACTGGCCCGCCGTGCGCGCCGCGTTCGTCCAGTGGCTGGCGCCGGACAACTTCGACATGCACGGCGCGCAACGCCGCACGCTGGCCGGCATCCGCAGTGCGCCGGCGCAGGCAGAGCGTGCACAGGTGGAGATCCGGCCCCTCGCGCCGGGCGAACAGGCGGCCTGGCTGCCGCTGTGGCGGGGCTACCAGCAGTTCTACCGGGTCGAGCTGAGCGATGCGGTCACCGCGCAGACCTGGGAGCGCCTCATGGACCCGGCCGAGCCCATGCACGTGCTGGGCGCATTCGACACGCAGGGGCAGCTTTTGGGCATCGTGCACTTCATCGTCCACCGCTCGACCTGGACGGTGGGCCACTATGTCTACCTGCAGGACCTGTTCACGGCCGGGCAGGCCCGTGGCCAGGGCGTGGGCCGCAGGCTGATCGAGGCCGTCTACGCCCGGGCGCGCGAGGCCGGTGCGAGCCGCGTGCACTGGCTCACGCACGAGAGCAATGCGGCGGGCCGACGGCTGTACGACCAGGTCGCCGAGAACGCGGGCTTCATCCAGTACCGCAAGAGCATGGCGTGACGCGGTGGAGGTTCAGGGCCAGTCGCACACCACCGAACACGGCAGGCCCGGGCTGTGGTCGGCGCGCCGCAGCCGCGCATAGAGCTCCAGCCGCGCCGGGCGCCGGTTCAGCACATGCACGCGGAACTCGATACGCCGCGGGTCGGAGGCCGTCGGCGTGAGGTGGTAGCCCCAGACGAAGTAAGCCTGCCCGCGCCTGGCCGCAGCCTGGGCCTGCTGCACCATCGCAGCCGGCTCGAACACACCGCCGGCGGTCTGCAGCGACTTGACGCGCACGCGCCAGGCGCCGCTGGCCAGGTCGGTCTCCTTGTAGGCCAGGAAGGCATGGACGTCGCCGCTGGCGCCGTCATCGGCCTGCAGGTAGGCCATGGCCTCGTAGCGGGTGCGGTTGTCGGAGACGGGCAGCTGCAGCAGTGCGCCCGAGCGCGCAGTGCTCGGTGCGAGGCCGCGCGGCAGACCAGGAGCGATGGGGCACATGTGCAGGCATGGTGGGCAACGCCTGTTTCAGCGGCGTTCCAGCCCCTGCCCAGATATGTTTCAGTTGTTGCGCGCCGCCGGGGCCGGGCGCAGGCCCAGGCCCGCAAGGTAGACGTCGATGACCTGTTCGCCCAGCACCGGCAGGTCGAAGGTCGCCGTGTCCAGCAGCCAGTTGCGAATCAGCCCGTCGATCAGCGCGTGCAGGCCCTCGGCCGCCTGCACCGCCGGCAATGGCAGCCGGCGCCCGGCCTGGCGCGCGGCCAGGCGCAGCGCAGTGGCGATGTCGACGATGCACTTGTCGCGCACGCTGCGATGGCGGTCGCGCACGGCATGCAGCTCGTCGATGTATTCCACCTTCTGCATCGCGATGTCGACCACGCCGCGCAGCTTGGCGTCGGCCTTGAGCTGGGCCAGCGCGCGCAGGATGGCGGCGCGCAGTTCGCCGAGCGCATCGCGCGCCATGGCCTGGTGGCCCGGGCTGCCGGGCTGCAGCGACTGCTCCAGTGGCAGCGTGACGCGCTCCATCATCGCGTTGAAGAGGTCGGCCTTGTCCTTGAAATGCCAGTAGATCGCGCCGCGCGTGGCACCGGCCGCGGTGGCGATGTCCTGCAGCGACGTGCGCGACACACCGCGCGCCTGGAACAGCGTTTCGGCCGCGTCCAGCAAGCGGTGTCGGGTGGCCTGGGCCTCTTCCTTGGTTCGTCGCGCCAACGCGTCTCCAGTCGGTTTTCGTTGGGCAATGCAGCATTGCCGGGGCCGCACTAATATACATTCATCACTGTATGTAAGTAAGCTACACTCCGGGTCTTCCCGCAGTACCGCCTGCCCAGCACGGGCCGCGGCACCAGGGAACGGGCCAGCGCCCTGCCCCCTCTTTGCAGACGCGGGCCAGCCGTCGGCCCTCTCATCCATTTACCGATGCCCCTCCTGGAAGGAATCGCATGTCAGTCCTGCGCCCCGGTTTCCGCCGTCACCTCAACAAGCCGGCCCGTCCGCTGGCGATCCTGGCCCTGGCCGTGCTGCTGGCCGCCTGCGGCAAGGGCGACGACAAGAAGGGTGCAGCCGCCCCGGCCGGTGGCGGCATGCCGCCACCCGAAGTCGGCGTGGTCGTGGCCACGCCGGGCGACATCGGTCTGGTGACCGAACTGCCCGGCCGCCTCGAAGCCTCGCGCGTGGCCGAAGTGCGCGCCCGCGCTGCCGGCATCCTGCAGCGCCGGCTGTTCAAGGAAGGCAGCGACGTGAAGGCTGGCCAACCGCTGTTCGCGATCGACGCCGCGCCCTACCAGGCCACCTACCAGAGCTCGCAGGCGCAGCTGATCCGCGCGCAGGCCAACCTCACGCGCACCAGCGACGTGGCCAAGCGCTACGCGCCGCTGGTGGCCGCCAACGCGATCAGCAAGCAGGACTACGACGACGCCGTGGCCGCCAAGGCGCAGGCCGAGGCCGATGTCGCCGTGGCCAAGGCCGCGGTGCAGACGGCCAAGATCAGCCTGGACTACGCGGCCGTGACGGCGCCGATCTCGGGCCGCATCGGCCGCGCGCTGGTGACAGAGGGCGCCCTCGTGGGCCAGGGCGAACCGACCCCGTTGGCCGTGGTGCAGCAGATCAACCCGCTCTACGTGAACTTCACGCAGTCGGCCAGCGAGGCGCTGCGCCTGCGCCGCGCCATGGAGGCCGGCACGCTCAAGCGCGGCACCGACGGCGCCGCAGCGGTGCGCATCGTGCTGGAAGACGGTAGCGAATACGCGCAGGCCGGCAGGCTGCTGTTCACCGACCTCACGGTGGACCAGGCCACGGGCCAGATCACGCTGCGCGCCGAAGTGCCCAACCCCAAGGGCGACCTGCTGCCCGGCCTGTACGTGCGCGTGCGGGTCGAGCAGGCCCAGGCCACGAATGCGATCTCCATCCCGCAGCAGGCCGTGACGCGCACTGACGCGGGCGACACGCTGACGGTGGTCGGTGCCGACGGCAAGCTGGCCAAGCGCACGGTGAAGATCCAGGCTGGCCAGAACAACCGCTGGATCGTGACCGAGGGCCTGAAGGCCGGCGAACAGGTCATGGTCGACGGCTTCCAGAAGCTGCAGATGCTGCCGCCGGGCACGCCCGTGAAGGCTGTGCCGTGGCAGGCCCCGGGCAGTGCGGCCCCCGCCGCGTCTGCTGCAGCCCCTGCAGCGTCGGCCGCCGCCCCGGCCTCCGCTCCCAAGCAATAAACCAGGCACGCATCCATGGCCAAGTTCTTCATCGATCGCCCGATCTTTGCGTGGGTGATCGCGCTGTTCATCATCGTGATGGGCGCGGTCTCAATCACCCAGCTGCCGATCTCGCAGTACCCGCCGGTGGCGCCACCGGCCATCGTCATCAACGTTGCCTATCCCGGCGCCTCGGCGCAGACGCTGGAGGACAGCGTGCTGTCCGTCATCGAACGCGAAATGAACGGCTCGCCCGGCCTGATCTACGTGGAGTCGGTGGCCCAGGCCGACGGCACCGGCACCATCACGGTGACCTTCGAGCCCGGCACCAACGACGACCTGGCGCAGGTGGACGTGCAGAACCGCCTGTCGCGCGCCACGCCGCGGCTGCCCGCGGCCGTGACGCAGCAGGGCGTGCGCGTGGACAAGGCGCGCAACAACTTCCTGGCGTTCGCGATGCTGTCCTCGGACAACCCCGACTTCACCACGGTGGAGCTGGGCGACTACGCCGCGCGCAACATCCAGCCTGAGCTGCAGCGCGTCAAGGGCGTGGGCCAGGTGCAGTTGTTCGGCTCGGAGACCGCCATGCGCATCTGGCTGGACCCGGCCAGGATGCAGGGCGTGAAGATCTCCTCGGCCGAGGTGACGGCCGCGATCCGGGCCCAGAACGCCCAGGTGGCGTCCGGCACCATCGGCGACCTGCCGAACGTGGCCGGGCAGGGCATCGCCGCCACCGTGGTCGTCAAGGGCCAGCTGTCCAACGTGCAGCAGTTCGAGAACATCGTGCTGCGGGCCAACGCCGACGGCTCCACCGTGCGCCTGAAGGACGTGGCGCGCGTCGAGATCGGTGGCCAGAGCTACGCCACTTCCGCGCGCCTGAACGGCGTGCCCGCGGTCGGCCTGGGCGTGCAGCCTTCGCCGGGCGGCAATGCGCTGGAGTCGGCGCGCCTCTTGCGCCAGAAGATGGACGAGCTGTCCAAGTTCTTCCCGCAGGGCGTGAAGTACGACATCCCCTACGACAGCTCCAAGTTCGTCAGCATCTCCATCGAGCAGGTCACGCACACGCTGCTCGAAGCCGTGGCGCTGGTGTTCCTGGTGATGTTCCTGTTCCTGCAGAACTGGCGCTACACGCTGATCCCCACGCTGGTGGTGCCGATCGCGCTGCTCGGCACCTTCGGCGCGCTGCTGGCGCTGGGCTTCTCGATCAACGTGCTCACCATGTTCGGCATGGTGCTGGTGATCGGCATCGTGGTGGACGACGCCATCGTGGTGGTGGAGAACGTCGAGCGCATCATGACCGAGGAGGGCCTGTCGCCGCTGGACGCCACCAAGAAGGCGATGCAGCAGATTTCGGGCGCCATCATCGGCGTGACGGTGGTGCTGGTCTCGGTGTTCGTGCCGCTGGCATTCTTCGCGGGATCGACCGGCAACATCTACCGCCAGTTCTCGGCCGTGATGGTGGTGTCGATCGGCTTCTCGGCCTTCCTGGCGCTGTCGTTGACGCCGGCCCTGTGCGCCACGCTGCTCAAACCCGTCGAGGCCGGCCACCACCATGACAAGCGCGGCTTCTTCGGCTGGTTCAACCGGAGCTTCTCGCGCACGGCCAAGGGCTACGAGGGCGTGGTCGCGCGCATGCTCAAGGGCGCCTGGCGCTACCTGATCATCTACGCGGCCATCATCGGTGCCGTGGTCATCATGTACCAGCGCCTGCCCACCTCCTTCCTGCCGCAGGAAGACCAGGGCAACATCATCGTCAACGTGCAGTTGCCCCCGGGCGCCACGCAGGAGCGCATGCTGGACGTGATGCAGCAGGTCGAAGGCTTCATCCTGAAGCAGCCCGAGGTGGAGAGCATGGTCGGCGTGCTGGGCTTCTCGTTCTCGGGCCAGGGCCAGAACTCGGGCCTGGCGTTCGTGACGCTGAAGGACTGGTCCGAACGGCACGACCCGGCGAATTCCGCCAGCGCACTGGCAGGCCGCGCATTCGGTGCGCTGTCGGGCATCCGCGACGCCTTCATCTACCCGCTGAGCCCGCCGCCCATCCCGGAACTGGGCAACGCCAGCGGCTTCTCGTTCCGCCTGCAGGACCGCTCCGGCCAGGGACACCAGGCACTGCTGAACGCACGCAACCAGCTGCTGGGCCTGGCCTCGCAGAGCAAGGTGCTGGCGCAGGTGCGGCCTGATGGTTTGGAAGACGCCTCGCAGCTGCAGATCGACATCGACCGCGACAAGGCGCAGGCCCTGGGCGTGGGCTTCGATGCGATCAACACCGCGCTGTCG
Organism: Pseudorhodoferax sp. Leaf267; assembly: GCF_001422405.1. Taxonomy (GTDB): domain Bacteria; phylum Pseudomonadota; class Gammaproteobacteria; order Burkholderiales; family Burkholderiaceae_C; genus Pseudorhodoferax. The sequence continues at coordinate 29,356 of NZ_LMMV01000003.1, read as the reverse complement.
ACCGCGCTGGGTTCGAGCTACATCAACGACTTCCCGAACCGCGGCCGCCTGCAGCGCGTGATCGTGCAGGCCGATGCACCGGCCCGCATGCAGCCTGAAGACCTGCTGCGCCTGAACGCAGCCAATGCGCAAGGGCAACCGGTGCCGCTGTCGGCCTTCGCGACCACCCGCTGGGTGACCGGCGCGATGCAGACGGTGCGCTACAACGGCTACCCGGCCGTGCGCATCAGCGGCGACGCGGGCCCGGGCCAGAGTACGGGCGCGGCCATGGCCGAGATGGAGCGGCTGGCGGCCCAGTTGCCGGCCGGCTTCGGCTTCGAATGGACCGGCCAGTCGCGCGAGGAAAAGCTTGCCGGCTCGCAGGCCATCATCCTGTACGGCTTCGCGATCCTGGCGGTGTTCCTGTGCCTGGCGGCGCTGTACGAGAGCTGGTCGATCCCGCTGGCGGTGATCCTGGTGGTGCCGCTCGGCGTGGTCGGCGTGCTGCTGGCGACGCTGCTGCGCAGCTATTCCAACGACGTGTACTTCCAGGTGGGGCTGATCACCATCATCGGCCTGTCGGCGAAGAACGCGATCCTGATCATCGAGTTCGCCAAGGACCTGCAGGCCGCGGGCAAAGGCGTGGTCGAGTCGGCGCTGGAGGCCGCGCACCTGCGGTTCCGGCCCATCATCATGACCTCGCTGGCCTTCGGCCTGGGCGTGGTGCCGCTGTTCATCGCCTCGGGCGCGGGCTCGGCGAGCCAGCGCGCGATCGGCACCGGCGTGATCGGCGGCATGGCCACGGGCACGCTGCTGGCCGTCTTCTTCGTGCCGGTGTTCTTTGTGCTGGTGCGCGGCCTGTTCAAGGGCAGCAAGCGTCAGCAGGAAATCTATGCGGAGCACGCACGCCATGCGGGCGTGGGCGAAACGAAAGGTGCCGCACATGACTAAGCACTCGAAGCGCCTCGCGGCGCTGGCGGCGGCGGCCCTGCTGGCCGGCTGCTCCTTCATCCCGACCTACGAGCGCCCCGCGGCGCCCGTGGCCACGCAGTTCCCGGATGCGGGCGCTGCGCCGGCGGCGGGCACGCAGGCCGCGGCCGACCTGCCCTGGCAGAGCTTCATCAGCGACGCGCGGCTGCGCAGCCTGGTCGAGCTGGCGTTGGCCAACAACCGCGACCTGCGCGTGGCGGTGCTCAACATCGAGCAGGCGCGTGCGCAGTACCGCATCCAGCGCGCCGACCGTTACCCCAGCGTGGGCGCCGGCATCAGCGGCTCGCGCACGCCGCAGCCCGGCGGCGAGACGCTCACGGTCTACCAGGCCGGGCTGACCGTGTCGTCCTGGGAGATCGATTTCTTCGGCCGCATCGCGAGCCTGAGCGAAGTGGCGCTGGCGCAGTACCTGGCCACCGAAGAGGGCCGCAAGGCCACGCAGATCAGCCTGGTGGCCTCGGTGGCGAACGCCTACCTCAGCCTGCTGGCCGACGACGAGCTGCTCGAGCTGACGCGTCAGACGCTGGCCACGCGCGAGGAATCGATCAAGCTGTCCAAGCTGCGGCTGGACAGCGGCGTGGCCTCCGAGCTGGACTTCCGCCAGGCGCAGTCGCTGCTGGAAGCCGCGCGCGCCACCTTGGCGCAGGTGCAGCGCCAGCGCGCGCTGGACCTGAACCTGTTGACCCTGCTGGTCGGCCAGCCCGACTGGGCGCAGCAGGTCGGCACGCCGCCGGCCACCACGCGGCTGGAGAACGCGGTGCTGATGGCCGAGCTGCCGACGGGCCTGCCGTCCGACGTGCTGGTGGCGCGGCCCGACATCCGCCAGGCCGAGCAGTTGCTGATCGCCAGCAACGCCAACATCGGCGCAGCACGCGCGGCCTTCTTCCCGCGCATCTCGCTGACGGCGGGCTTCGGCACGGCCAGCACGCAGCTGTCGGGCCTGTTCGAAAGCGGCTCGTTCGGCTGGACCGTCGCACCGCAATTGCTGCTGCCGATCTTCGATGCCGGCCGTAACCAGGCGGGGCTGGACGCGGCCAAGGTGGGCCGCGACATCGCCGTGGCGCAGTACGAGCGCGCGATCCAGACTGCCTTCCGTGAAGTGGCTGACGCGCTGGCCGGCCGGGCCACGCTGGGCGAGCAATTGCGCGCGCAGCAGGCGCAGGTGGAAGCCGAATCGGCGCGCTTCAAGCTGTCGGATCTGCGCTACCGCAACGGCGTGGCCAGCTATCTCGATCTGCTGGATGCGCAGCGCTCGCTTTTCACCACCCAGCAGGCCGTGGTGCAGACGCGGTTGGCGCAGCTGCAGAACCAGGTGACGCTGTACAAGACCTTGGGCGGCGGCTGGACCGCGCAGCCCTGAAAACGGATCCGTCCACGGGCTGGGCGCGCCCTTGCGCAGGGCGCACACACCGGTGGCGGCGCAGGGCCTTGGCTTGACCCCGAAGTTATACTCGCGGGCTGCACCAAGCCCCCCCGATACGAAGAAGCCCCCGATACTGAGGACACCATGAGCAATCTTGCGCAAGGACATGCTGACGACGGAGCCCATACCGGTCCGATCAAGAACCCCAAGCAGTTGCTGGTGGCCGTGTTCTTCTCGTTCGTGGTGCCGATCTTCGTGATCATCGGCCTCGTGTATTTCGTGGTGTCGGCCGTCAAGCCTTCGGGCAGCGGCGACGCCAGCGTCATGGCGCTCGGCGGCACGACGGAGCAATCGCTCGCCCAGGGCGTGGCCACGCGTCTGCAGAAGGTCGGCATGGTCGAGATCCGCGATGCCAACCGAGAGCTGGCCGGTGGCGAGCAGGTCTACAAGACGCAATGCGCGGCATGCCACGCAGCCGGCGTGGCCGGCGCGCCCAAGTTCGGTGACGCGGCTGCTTGGGGCGCGCGCATCGCCACCGGCTTCGAAGCGCTGGTGCAGTCGGCGCTGAAGGGCAAGGGCGCGATGGCACCGCAAGGCGGCGGCGACTTCGAAGACACCGAGATCGCGCGCGCCGTGGCCTTCATGGCCAATGCCGGCGGTGGCAAGTTCGCCGAGCCGGCCAAGCCCGCAGCATCGGCCGCCGAGGGCGCAGCCCCGGCCGAAGCCGCCGCCAAGTAAGGCGGCTCTTCAGCGGCCCGCCAACTGCTGCGGGCTCAGCACGAAGCCGTAGCGCGACGGGAGATCGGCGGCACGCACCGCCTGCGTCTCCCACACGGCCTGCTCCACAGCCGTCGCGACCACGTCCACATCCAGGCTGTGCACCAGCCCCAGGCCCAGGTCGGTCAACAAGTACACCCTTCCCGCCTCATCGACCAGGCATGCCTCGAATCGTGCCGCGGTGCCCGTGTGGCTGGCAATCGACAGGTCGGGTGCCAGACGCCAGACCCAGGGTGCAGCCGCCAGCTCCACGTAGACGCGCTGCGGGCCGTTCTGAAAGAACCAGCAGCCGCGCGCATCGCGGTCATAGTTGCGCCCGATGAAGGCCAGCAACTGCGTGTGGCGCAGCACCGAGCCCTTGCCGGCCGCGCCGCCGGCGAAGGGGCCCGCGGCCTGTGTCGCGTCATCGCGCAGGTACCAGTCCCCGCGCGCATCCAGGCCCAGCCAACCGTAGCAGTCGGGCACGTTGGGCCATTTCGCGATGGCCTGTCGCACGATGTCGTCCATCGCGACGATTATGGAACTCAGCGCGTGGCGGATAGCAGCCAGTTGCCGACGGCCTCAGGCATGGTGCGGACATGGCCGGGCCAGCGGCCGGCCGGAAAGCCCGCGTGGCCGCCTTCGGCAGGTTGCCACAGCGTGACGTGCTGTCCGACGTCCTGCGGGCGCGGCAGGCTGTCGCGCGGGACAAAGGGGTCGTTCAGCGCATTCAGTACCAGGGCCGGAATGCGGATGCGCGACAGGTGCGGCTTGGCCGACGCGCGCGACCAGTAGTCGTCGGTGCTGCGGTACCCGTGCAGCGGCGCAGTGAAGACATTGTCGAACTCGTACAGGCTGCGCGCGGCCAGCAGCCGCTCGCGGTCGAACAGGCCGGGATGCTGCTCCAGCTTGCGCAGTGCTTTGGGTTTCATCGAGCGCAGGAACATGCCCGTATAGACCAGCCGGTTCAGGCCCTGACCCAGGGCCAAGCCGCCGGCCGCCAGGTCCAGCGGCGAGCAGACGGCCGCCACCGCGTCGACCACGCTTGCAGCCAAGGCGCCCATCTCCTGCGCCCAGCGCAGCAGCGCATTGCCACCCAGAGAAACGCCGATCGCGACGATGGGGCCGTCGTGCCGCGCACGCATGCGCTTGAGGATCCAGCCGACCTCTTCGAAGTCCCCGGAGTGGTAGGCCCGCGGCGCCAGGTTGAGCTCGCCGCTGCAGCCGCGAAAGTGCGGCACGGCATAGACCATGCCGTGCTTGCGCGCGAAGTCGCCGAAGGCTTCGGCATAGTGGCTCGACGAGGAGCCTTCGAGGCCATGGAACAGCACCAGCAGCGGGCGCCGCTCCGGGCTGGCCACGGGCTCGACGGTCCATTCCGCCGGGTCGGCCAGGTCGACGTCGACGAAGTCCATGTCGGGCGTGATCCAGCGTTCGCGCTTGTAGACCAGTGCGGGGCCGAAGCGCCGCCTGGCATACAGCGAGGCCCAGATAGTCTGCAGATCGCCGCCAGGCAACCACCAGGGCGCGGCGTAATCCATCATCGACTGGCGTGGCTCAGTGCAGGGTTTGCGGGCCGCCGGCGGACTCGGGGTCGTCGCCATGGCCCACGCTGTCGGTGCTGGCGTGGTGGACCACCATGCGCCAGCCCTGCGGCGTCTTGTGGTAGACGTTGGTCACGGTGACGTAGGCCGCGCGCAGGCCGGCATCGGTCTGCACCTCCACACGTTCGATCACGCTGTGCACGGCGGCGGTCAGGGACTCGACCTTGCGCACGCGGCGCGGCATGGCACGCACCACGCCATGGCCGAACAAGGCTTCGTAGGCCGCGCGGATCATGGCGGCACCGACCAGACGCCCGCCGCCCGGATGCACGCACACGATGTCGTCCTCATCGGCCCAGCAAGCCATCATCGCGTCGATGTCGCCGTGCTGCATGGCATCGTAGAACGCGGCCTCGGTGTCGTCGGCACTGCCGGCGAGCGCGGCAGCGTGCAATCGGGCTGGGGTCATGCGGCCTGGGGTGCGTGGGAATGCGAGCGATTGTGCAACGAATTGCAGCCATGGCCGTGGCGGAAACAGTTGGTCGCAAACCGTCCGGTATGCTCGGCCCGACTTCAACGGCGAGCGCCGGAACCAGGAGAAAAAACCATGAAACGCTGGACATCCATCATCGCATTGGCATTGGCCCTCACGGGCTGTGGCTACAACGACTTCCAACGTCTGGACGAGCAGTCCAAGGCCGCCTGGAGCGAGGTGTTGAACCAGTACCAGCGGCGCGCCGACCTGGTGCCCAACATCGTGGCCACGGTCAAGGGCGAGGCCCAGTTCGAGCAGGACACGCTGACCAAGGTGGTCGAGGCACGGGCCAAGGCGACCTCGATCCAGGTCACGCCGGAGACGCTGAACAACCCGGAAGCGCTGCAGAAGTTCCAGGCCGCGCAAGGCGAGCTGGGCAGTGCGCTGTCGCGCCTGATGGTGGTCAGCGAACGCTACCCGGACCTCAAGGCCAACCAGGGCTTCCGCGACCTGCGCGTGCAGCTCGAAGGGACGGAAAACCGCATCACCGTGGCGCGCAACCGCTTCATCCAGACGGTGCAGGAATACAACGTGCTGGCGCGCAGCTTCCCGACCAACGTCACGGCCAAGGTGTTCGGCTATGACCCCAAGCCGGTGTTCGCCGTGCAGAACGAAGCGCAGATCTCCACGCCCCCCGTCGTCGACTTCAACAAGAAGTAAGCGCGCGTGACGGCCCTGCTCGCACGCTGCTGGCTGCTGGCCACGCTGCTGCTCGTGGCGTGCGGGCTGGCCCAGGCGCAGCCGCTGCAGCCCGTGCCCGCACTGAGTGGCCGCGTCGTCGACACCACCGGCACGCTGGATCCGTTGCAGCAGGGGGTGCTGGACCAGGCGCTGGCGAAGCTGGAAACCGAACGCGGCGCCCAGGTCGTGGTGCTGCTGGTGCCAACCACCGCGCCCGAAGACATCGCCTCCTATGCGAACCGCGTCGCCAATGACTGGAAGATCGGCAGGCGCGAGATCGGCGACGGCGTGCTGCTGATCGTCGCCAAGGACGACCGCAAGCTGCGCATCGAGGTCGCCAAGACGCTGGAGGGCGCGATCCCCGACCTGGCCGCGAAACGCATCATCGACGAGGCCATCACGCCCAGGCTGCGCCAGGGCGACTTTGCGGGCGGGTTGCAGGCCGGAGTGGCGCAGATCGATGCGCGCATCCGTGGCGAAGCGCTGCCTGCACCCCAGGCCAGGAAGCGCCCGGGTGCCGACGCGAACGACCTGCTCGGCGACAACCTTCCGCTGCTGCTGATCGGCGTGTTCTTCGTGGTGCCGATCGTGGCCGGCGTGTTGCGCGGTGTGCTGGGGCGCAAGCTCGGCGCCGTCGTGACCGGCGCGGGTGTGGGTGCGTTCGCCTGGTTGATCCTGCAGGTCGGCCTGGTGCTGGCCCTGGCCGGCGCGGCGATCGCCTTCGTCATCGCGCTGCTGTCCGGCAACGTCGGCCCCGGCCTGCGCCCGACCACCATGCGTGGCCGCACAGCCGCGACCACAGGCGGCTGGATCGGCGGGGCCGGTGCCGGCGGCTGGGGCGGTGGCGGCAGCTCCTGGGGTGGCGGCGGAGGCGGTGGCTTCAGCTCTGGGGGCGGCGGCAATTTCGGCGGCGGCGGCGCCTCCGGCGACTGGTGAGAGGCGGCGCGGTCATGTCACGGTTCCTGCGTTTCCTCAAGCACCGTTGGTACGACGTGGCCGATGTGCAGCGCGTGCTCAAACCCGATGCGCTGCAGCGGCTGGAGCGCCGCATCGCAGCCAGCGAACAGCGCCATGGCGGCGAAGTCCGCATCTGTGTCGAGGCCGCCCTGCCCAGCAGCTACCTGTGGCGCAACGCCAGCGCGCGCGAGCGTGCGATCGCCATGTTCGGCAAGCTGCGCGTGTGGGACACGGAGCACAACAACGGCGTGCTCATCTACCTGCTCTTGGCTGACCATGCCATCGAGCTGGTGGCCGACCGCGGGCTGAATCGGCATGTGCAGGCGCAGCACTGGCAGGATGTGGTCGATCACCTGCGCGCGGCCCTGCGCGCCGGGCAGTATGAAGACGGCCTGACCACGGCCCTGGAAGAGGTCTCGGCCGCGCTGGTGCAGCATTTCCCGCGCGAAGCTGGCGCCGTCAATGCAGACGAGCTGGACAACACCATCGTGATCCGCTGAGCCCGCTCCCCAAACAAAAAGCCACCGCAAGCGGTGGCTTTTTGCTGGGTGGCCGAAGCCTTTACTTCTTCTGGCGGTACTTGCGTAGCGCCGCGATTTGCGCCGCCATCACGGCCAGCTCGGACTGCGCCTTGGCGATGTCCAGCTCGCCCTTTGCATTGCGCAATGCCTCTTCGGCCGCGGCCTTGGCAGCGTTGGCCTTCTCGTCGTCCAGGTCCTTGCCGCGGATGGCGGTGTCAGACATGACGGTCACAGCGTTCGGCTGCACTTCGAGAATGCCGCCAGCCACGAAGATGAATTCTTCGCTGCCGTCGGGCCGCTCGATGCGCACGGAGCCTGGCTTGATGCGCGTGATCAGCGGCGTGTGGCGCGGGTAGATGCCGAGCTCGCCGGCCTCGCCAGGCAAGGCCACGAAGCGGGCCTCGCCCGAGAAGATGGACTCCTCGGCACTGACGACATCAACTTGAAAGGTCGTAGCCATGGATTTCCTTCATCCGCCGGGTCAGGCGATCTTCTTGGCCTTTTCGAAGGCCTCGTCGATGGTGCCGACCATGTAGAAGGCCTGCTCGGGCAGGTGGTCGCACTCGCCAGCCGTGATCATCTTGAAACCACGGATGGTTTCGGCCAGCGGCACGTACTTGCCGGGCGAACCCGTGAACACTTCGGCGACGTGGAACGGCTGCGACAGGAAGCGCTGGATCTTGCGCGCGCGCGCCACGGCCAGCTTGTCTTCCGGTGCCAGCTCGTCCATGCCCAGAATCGCGATGATGTCGCGCAGTTCCTTGTAGCGCTGCAGCGTGCCTTGCACCGAGCGAGCCGTCTCGTAGTGGTCCTGGCCCACCACCAGCGGGTCCAGCTGGCGGCTGGTGGAGTCCAGCGGGTCCACAGCGGGGTAGATGCCCAGCGAGGCGATGTCACGCGACAGCACCACGGTGGAGTCCAGGTGGGCGAAGGTCGTGGCAGGCGACGGGTCCGTCAAGTCATCCGCAGGGACGTACACAGCCTGGATCGAGGTGATGGAGCCCACCTTGGTGGAGGTGATGCGCTCTTGCAGACGGCCCATTTCCTCGGCCAGCGTCGGCTGGTAGCCCACGGCGGAAGGCATGCGGCCCAGCAGAGCGGACACTTCCGTACCGGCCAGCGTGTAGCGGTAGATGTTGTCCACGAAGAACAGCACGTCCTTGCCTTCGTCGCGGAACGACTCGGCGATGGTCAGGCCGGTCAGCGCCACGCGCAGACGGTTGCCCGGCGGCTCGTTCATCTGGCCGTAGACCATGGCCACCTTGGACTCGGGCAGGTTCTCCAGGTTCACGACGCCGGAGTCGGCCATCTCGTGATAGAAGTCGTTGCCTTCACGGGTCCGCTCGCCCACGCCCGCGAACACCGACAGACCGCTGTGGGCCTTGGCGATGTTGTTGATGAGTTCCATCATGTTCACGGTCTTGCCCACGCCGGCACCACCGAACAGGCCCACCTTGCCGCCCTTGGCGAAGGGGCACACCAGGTCGATCACCTTGATGCCGGTTTCCAGCAGCTCCTGCGACGGCGACAGCTCGTCGTAGGCCGGGGCCTTGCGGTGGATCGAGGCCGTCAGGGCCTGGTCGACCGGACCGCGTTCGTCGATGGGGCTGCCCAGCACGTCCATGATGCGGCCCAGCGTGGCCTTGCCGACCGGCACCATGATGGAGGCGCCCGTGTTGAACACGATGGAGCCGCGGCGCAGGCCGTCGGACGAGCCCAGCGCAATGGTGCGGACCACGCCGTCACCCAGCTGCTGCTGGACCTCCAGCGTCAGGGCCGAGCCTTCCATCTTCAGCGCGTCATAGACCTTGGGCATCTGGTCGCGCGGGAACTCGACGTCCACCACAGCGCCGATACATTGAACAATCTTGCCTTGTGCTTGAGCCATTGTTTGCTCCAAAAATTTTGAATCGGGTGGGCGTCAGACCGCCGCAGCGCCCGCGACGATCTCGGACAATTCCTTCGTGATCGCCGCTTGACGCGACTTGTTGTAGACCAGCTTGAGCTCGGCAATCACATTGCCGGCGTTGTCGGTCGCGGACTTCATGGCCACCATGCGCGCGGATTGCTCGGACGCCATGTTCTCGGCCACGGCCTGGTAGACCAGTGCCTCGACGTATCGCACCAGCAGCTCGTCGATGACGGACTGGGCGTCGGGCTCGTAGATGTAGTCCCAGCTGTGCGTGCTCTTGGTCGCGTCGGCTTTGGACTCTTCCTGGATCTGTGCGTTGGACAGTGGCAGCAGTGGCTCGATCACCGACTCCTGCTTCATCGTGTTGATGAAGCGGGTGTAGCAAAGGTAGACCGCGCCCAGCTTGCCTTCGGCATACGCATCGAGCAGCACCTTGACGGGGCCGATCAGTTTGTCGAGGTGCGGCGTGTCGCCCAGGTGCGTCACGTGCGAGACGACCTTGGCGTTCATGCGGTTCAAAAAGCCCAGGCCCTTGCCGCCGATGGCCACCGAGAGCGGCGTGCCGCCGGCGGTCTGCACATCACGCAGCTTGCCCGTCAGCAGACGCAACAGGTTGGTGTTCAAGCCACCACACAAACCCTTGTCGGTCGTCACCACGATGAAGCCCACGTCCTTGGCTTCGTTCGTCTTCATGAAGGCGTGCGTGTACTCGGGATTCGCCTCGCCAAGGTGGGCCGCGATATCGCGGATCTTGGTGGCGTACGGACGCGCCGCGCGCATCCGTTCCTGGGCCTTGCGCATCTTCGACACCGAGACCATTTCCATGGCCTTGGTGATCTTCTTGGTGTTCTCGACCGACTTGATCTTGCCGCGAATCTCTTTACCAGCAGCCATGCAAGACTCCTTTGCTTAGGTGATCAGGCAAAGGACTTCTTGAACGCCGTGATGGCGGCCGTCAGCTCGGCCTCCGCGTCCTTGTCCAGCGCCTTGCTCGACTCGAGCTTGGCCAACAGGGCCGCGCTCTTGTCCTTCAGGTAGGCGTGCAGGCCGTGTTCGAACGGCAGCACCTTCTTGACGTCGATGTCGTCCATGAAACCCTTGTTCACGGCGAACAACGTAGCCCCCATCAAGCTGATCGGCAGCGGCGCGTACTGGGCCTGCTTGAGCAGTTCGGTCACACGGGCACCACGGTCCAGCTGCTTGCGGGTGGCTTCGTCCAGGTCGGAGGCGAACTGCGCGAACGCAGCCAGCTCACGGTACTGGGCCAGGTCGGTACGGATACCGCCGGACTGGCCCTTGATGATCTTGGTCTGGGCCGACGAACCCACGCGCGACACCGAGATACCGGCGTTGATGGCGGGGCGGATGCCGGCGTTGAACAGCGAGGTTTCCAGGAAGATCTGGCCGTCGGTGATCGAGATCACGTTGGTCGGCACGAAGGCGGACACGTCGCCGGCCTGCGTTTCGATGATGGGCAGTGCCGTCAGCGAACCGGTCTTGCCTTTGACTTCACCCTTGGTGAAAGCTTCGACGTAGTCAGCGTTCACGCGGGCAGCGCGCTCCAGCAGGCGGCTGTGCAGATAGAACACGTCGCCGGGGTAGGCTTCGCGGCCTGGGGGGCGGCGCAGCAGCAGCGAGACCTGGCGGTAGGCCACGGCCTGCTTGGACAGGTCGTCATAGACGATGAGCGCGTCTTCGCCGCGGTCGCGGAAGTACTCGCCCATCGTGCAGCCGGAGTAGGCCGACAGGTACTGCATGGCAGCAGATTCGGAAGCCGAAGCGGCCACCACGATGGTGTATTCCATCGCGCCGGCTTGCTCCAGTGCGCGCACCACATTCTTGATCGACGAAGCCTTCTGGCCGATCGCAACGTAGACGCAGGTCATGTTCTGACCCTTCTGGTTGATGATCGCGTCGATCGCCACGGCGGTCTTGCCTGTCTGGCGGTCGCCAATGATCAGCTCGCGCTGGCCACGGCCGACGGGCACCATGGAGTCGATGGACTTCAGGCCGGTCTGCATGGGCTGGTCGACCGACTTGCGGGCGATCACGCCGGGTGCTACCTTCTCGATCACGTCCGTCATCTTGGCGTTGACCGGACCCTTGCCGTCGATGGGCTGGCCCAGTGCGTTCACGACGCGGCCGATCAGCTCAGGGCCGACCGGCACTTCCAGGATGCGGCCGGTGCACTTGACGGTGTCGCCTTCGGAGATGTGCTCGTACTCACCCAGAATCACGGCACCGACGGAGTCGCGTTCCAGGTTCAGCGCCAGGCCAAAGGTTTGCGCGCCGCTGGCGGTGGCCGGGAATTCCAGCATTTCGCCTTGCATCACGTCGGACAGGCCGTGCACGCGCACGATGCCGTCCGTCACCGAGACCACAGTGCCCTGGTTACGGATGTCGGCACTGGCGCCAAAGCCCTCGATGCGGCTCTTGATCAGTTCGGAAATTTCTGCGGGATTGAGCTGCATGACTCTTTCCTTCTTTCAATAAATGGAGACACCGTCGCGCACCGCCTCAAGCGGTGAGCGCAGCTTTCATCTGTTCCAGGCGGGCCTTGACCGAGGTATCGAGCACTTCGTCGCCGACCACGGCGCGGATGCCGCCGATCAGGGACTCGTCGATCTCGACGCGGGTCGTCAGCTTGCGGCCAAAGCGCCGTTCGAGCGAAGCCGACACGTCCTGCAAGGCTTGGGCGTCGATGGGGAAGGCGCTGTAGACCACCGCATCGGACGCGCCGCTGACGGTGTTCTTCAACTGGCGGAACTGCGCTGCGGCCTCGGGCAGCGCGGAGAGCCGGCCGTTGTCGATCAGCACCCGCAGAAAGTTCTTGCCCGCTTCAGGCAGAGGCTGCGGCACCAGACCGGACACCAAGTCGAAGACCTGGTCGCCCGTCGTCTTCGGGTTGGCGGCGAAATCCAGCAACTGGGGGTTGCCGACGATGGCTGCCAGCGGTTCCAGCCAGCCTGCCGTGCCGTCCAAGTCGGAGGCGCCGGCCTTGAACAAGGCCTCGGCATAAGGACGTGCAATGGTCGCGATTTCGGCCATATCGTCCTCAGAGCTCCGTCTTCAGGCGCTGCAGCAGATCGGCATGCACGCCGGCATTGACTTCCTTGCGCAGGATCTGTTCGGCACCCTTGACGGCCAGCGCAGCAACCTGCTCGCGCAGCGCCTCGCGGGCACGCACGGTCTGCTGCTCGGCCTCACCTAGCGCAGCGGCCACGATCTTGGCGGCCTCCTCGCTGGCGCGGGCCTTGGCCTCTTCGATGATCTGCTGTGCACGGCGCTCGGCATCGGCCAGGCGGCTGGCGGTCTCGGTGCGAGACGCGGCCAATTCCTGCTCGACACGCTGGTTGGCGGAACTGAGGTCGGCCTTGGCCTTGTCAGCGGCCGCCAGGCCAGTGGCGATCTTTTGTGCACGCTCGTCCAACGCCTTCGCGATCGGTGGCCACACGAATTTCATCGTGAACAACACCAACAGCAGAAAGACGATCCCCTGGACGAACAGGGTCGCGTTGATACTCACGGCAACACCTTTCTCAAGCGGCGCGGAGCGCGATTACTTCGGCAGGTTGGCCAGGAAGGTCGCGGCGAACGGGTTGGCGAAGGCGAACAGCAGGGCGATGGCCACACCGATCAGGAAGGCCGCGTCGATCAGACCGGCCAAGATGAACATCTTGGTTTGCAGGTCGTTCATCAGCTCAGGTTGGCGTGCCGAGGATTCGAGGAACTTGCCGCCCATCAACGCGATGCCGATCGAAGCGCCGATAGCGCCCAGGCCCACGATCAAACCACTTGCCAGCGCGACGAGACCGAGAATGTTTTCCATGATGACTCCTTAGATTGAAAAATGAAGAGGAAGAGAAAAGAACAAACGAGAGGCAAGGGCCCGCTCAGTGGGCTTCATGTGCTTGGCCCAGATAAATGAGCGTCAGCATCATGAAAATGAATGCCTGGAGCGTGATCACCAAGATATGGAAGATCGCCCAGACGGTACCGGCAATGACGTGGCCCACTGGCAACAGCACTCCCGAGAACGAGGCCGCCATCGCGCCGCCCATCAGCGCGATCAGCATGAAAACGAGTTCGCCGGCGTACATGTTGCCGAACAACCGCATGCCATGGGACACGGTCTTGGCCACGTATTCGATGATCTGCATGAGCAGGTTCACGATGCCGAGGATGATGGCGACAATGGGGTTCTTGCTGGTGCCGAACGGCGCGCTGACCAGCTCGTGCGCCCAGCCGCCCACACCCTTGATCTTCACGCTGTAGATCAGGCACAGCAGCAACACGGTGGATGACAGGCCCAGCGTGGTCGACAGGTCAGCGGTCGGCACGACGCGCATGTAGGCATGGTGCGGATCATGGCCCAGTGCACCGTAGACCTGGGTCCAGACCGCGGGCAGCAGATCGACCGGGAGCATGTCCATGGCGTTCAGCAGGAAGATCCAGACGAACACCGTGAGGGCCAGGGGCGCGATGAACTTGCGGCTCTTGGCGTTGTGGATGTTGGCCTTGGCCTGGTTGTCGACCATCTCGACCAGGATCTCGACCGCCGCCTGGAAGCGGCCCGGCACGCCGGAGGTGGCCTTGCGGGCCGCGGCCCACAGCACCCAGCAGCCGATCACGCCAACCAGCAGCGCGTAGAGGACGGAATCGAGGTTGATGACATTGAAGTCAACGATGGCGGTCTGCACCACGGGCTTCAAACTCCAATCCACCTGCCAGTGCTGCAAGTGGTGGACGATGTACTCACTCGCGGTCGGTGCGTGTCCTTCGGCGGCCATCTTTCAGTGTCTCTTTTCCAAATCGGAACCATGGTTCCGGTTCATCCACCTGGGTCGCACCACGAGGGCAACCCAGTACATCTTGATCGCGGCGATCACGCCAGCCAGCAACGCCAGCCAACGCAGGTCGCCGATCAGCAAAGGCGCCGCGGCCAGCATGGCCACAGTGAGCACGAGCTTGATCAGCTCCCACACCGCAAACTTCAGCATCGCGGCCGACTGCTCCCTCACAGCCGGCACGCGCCGCGTTCCCCTGACGAACAGTGCTGCAGGCAGTGCCACCGCCAGAGCCCCGTACATCGCGGACCAGGCAGCAGACCACTCGCGCACCCACACCAGCGCCACGACCGACACGAGCATTCCCACGACCACTTGGGCCACGATCACCCACCAGGGTGACAGTGCGGGGTTGGCTTCGCGCAGCCGCTGCGCCTCTTCAGCGGTCAGGGGCTTGAAATCTTCGACTTCTGCATCGACCTCGGGAACAAGAGCATTGGTTGTCATTCGTTATCCGCTCCTGCGCTGTCGAGTTGCACGGCTTGCATGTCCATGTCTGCCGCCTGCACTCTTCGCGTGCTTCCCCGAGAATTCTACAAAGCCTCTTATTATACGTATAAACCCGCAGCGCTCGACCAATTCACGGCTGCACTGATTTCGTCACCAGCCATGCCGATTGTTGCAGACCCTTTCGACCCCCTCCCGGCGACCCTTTGCCACCTCGATGGCGCACTGCTTCCCTTGCGCGAAGCGAAGGTCAGCGTGCTAGATCGCGGCTTCATCTTCGGCGACGGGGTCTACGAGGTGGTGCCGGTCTATGCGGGCCGCTTGTTCGGCTTCGACGCGCACATGGCGCGCCTGGACCGCTCACTCGCCGAAGTGCGCATCCCGAATCCGCACACGGCGCGCGGGTGGCGGGCCATCGCAGAGCAGTTGCTGAATGCGGCCGAGCCGGCGGCGCAACACGGTTTGTATCTGCAGGTCACCCGTGGCGTGGCCATGCGCGAGCACACCATGCCGAGCGGTTTGCGGCCCACGGTGTTCGCGATGTTGAATCCGATGAAGCCGGTCTCGGAAGCCGTGCGGGCGCAGGGCGTGGCCTGCGTCAGCGCAGAGGACTTTCGCTGGAAGAAGGCCCACATCAAGAGCACGAGCCTGCTGGGCGCGGTGCTGTCGCGGCAGATCAGCGCGGACGTCGGCGCGACGGAAACGGTGATGTTTCGCGATGGCTTTTTGAGCGAAGCCTCTGCGAGCAATGTGTGGGTCGTGAAGGACGGCCAACTCGCTGGCGCGACTCCGGACGAGCTGGTGCTGCGGGGCATACGCTATGGCGTGATCGAGCAGCTCTGCATGGACGCCGGTATCGGCTTCACGTTGCGTGGCATCACGCGCGACGAAGTGTCTGCGGCGGATGAATTGCTGCTCTCTTCGGCGAGCAAGGAGGTGCTGCCCGTGGCCACGCTCGACGGCCAGCCCATTGGGAACGGCCGCCCCGGCCCCATCTACGAACGCCTGTACGCGTTGTACCAACAAGCCAAGCAGAAAGGCCGTGACTGATGGACGCTCCGCAAAAAGAAGACCCGCGCAAGGACTCGCTGATCGAGTATCCCTCGCAGTTCCCGATCAAGGTCATGGGCCTCAAGGCCGATGGGTTCGTGCATGCGGTGACGCACATCGCGCACCAGTTCGATCCGGCCTTCGACGCGACCACGGTCGAGCTACGCGAGAGCAAGGGCGGCAACTACCTGGGCGTGACGGTCACGGTGACGGCGACGTCTCGCGAGCAGCTTGACGAGCTGTACCGCACGCTCAGCTCCCACCCCATGGTCAAGGTCGTGCTGTAGGCGTGTCGACACTCGAGATCCTGCCGCGCGGCCTGGTCGATTGCGGCGCGACCTGCACCGAGATGCAGGCGTTCACCGCCACCCGCACGTCCGACACACCGGACGCGTTGTGGCTGTGCGAGCATCCGCCCGTTTTCACGCAGGGCCTGGCCGGCAAGCCGGAGCACATCCTGCTGCCAGGCGATATCCCCGTGCTGGCAACGAACCGCGGCGGCCAAGCCACCTACCACGGCCCCGGGCAAGTGGTGGCCTACCCGTTGATCGACCTGCAGCGCGCTGGCTATTACGTGAAGGAGTACGTCTACCGCATCGAGGAAGCCGTGCTGCGCACCCTGGCGCACTTCGGCGTGACAGGCCACCGCGTGCGAGGCGCGCCAGGTATCTACGTGCGCTTGGACGACCCGTTCGGCCATGCGCGCCTCGCGCCCACACTGCCCGGCGAGCAGCCCAGCTTTCTGGGGCTCGGCAAGATTGCCGCGCTGGGCATCAAGGTCAGCCGCCATTGCACCTACCATGGCGTGGCGTTGAACGTGGCCATGGATCTGGAGCCCTTCTCGCGCATCAACCCCTGCGGTTACCCCAGCCTGCAAACGGTCGACCTTTCTACAATCGGCATCCCCACCACCTGGAACGAAGCGGCATCCGTGCTGAGCAGCAAGCTCGCCACCCAGCTCGCCGCATAGAGGCAAACCCGTGAGCACCACCGAAGTCGTTCGCGACGCACAAGACGCCGCCACCTACAACCCCCTGGCCAAGCAGAAGGCGGGGGCCAAGCTGTCGCGCATTCCCGTCAAGGTGGAGCAGGCCGAGACGCTGAAGAAGCCGGACTGGATCCGCGTCAAGGCGGGCTCGCCGACCACACGCTTCTACGAGATCAAGCAGATCCTGCGCGAGAGCAACCTGCACACGGTGTGCGAAGAGGCGTCCTGCCCCAACATCGGCGAATGCTTCGGCAAGGGCACGGCCACCTTCATGATCATGGGCGACAAGTGCACGCGGCGCTGCCCGTTCTGCGACGTGGGTCATGGCCGGCCCGATCCGCTGGACGCCGACGAGCCGCTGAACCTGGCGCGCACGATTGCCAAGCTGCGGCTGAAGTACGTGGTCATCACCAGCGTGGACCGTGACGACCTGCGCGACGGCGGCAGCGGCCATTTCGTCGAGTGCATCCGCCAGACACGCGCGCTGTCGCCCAGCACGCAGATCGAGATCCTGGTGCCGGACTTCCGTGGCCGCGACGACCGCGCGCTGGAGATCCTGAAGGGTGCACCGCCGGACGTGATGAACCACAACCTGGAAACCGCACCGCGGCTGTACAAGCAGGCCCGGCCCGGCAGCGATTACCAGTTCAGCCTGAACCTCTTGAAGAAGTTCAAGGCGATGCACCCCGGCGTGCCGACCAAGAGCGGCATCATGGTAGGCCTGGGCGAGACCGACGAAGAGATCCTGCAGGTCATGCGCGACATGCGTGCGCATGACATCGACATGCTGACCATCGGCCAATATTTGTCGCCCAGCAACAGCCACCTGCCAGTGCGCCGCTACGTGCACCCGGACACTTTCAAGATGTTCGAGGAAGAGGCTTACAAGATGGGGTTCAGCCACGCAGCCGTGGGCGCGATGGTGCGTTCGAGCTACCACGCCGACCAGCAAGCCGGCCACGTGCTCGCACCGACCTGAGTGCGCAGCCGGCGCTCAGTGCTTCGTGAGAAGCAGCGCCGGCTCTTCCGCCTGCATGACCTGGTCGGCCCAGGCCACCAGCTTGCCAGCATCGGCGCGCAGCACCTCCTGCTTGACAGCGAGGATCTGTGCCGGGTGCATCGAGAAGCTGCGCAGCCCCAGGCCCAGTAGCAGCCGCGTGTACTGCACGTCACCGGCCATCTCGCCGCACACGCTGACACCCTTGCCCTGCGCCCGGCACTCCGCGATGGTGCGGGCCAGCAACTGCAACACGGCCGGGTGCACCGGGTCGTACAGATGCGCAACGGATTCGTCGGCCCGGTCGATGGCGAGCGTGTACTGGATCAGGTCGTTGGTGCCGACGGACAGGAAGTCGAAATACTTGAGGAACAGTGGCAGGGTGAGCGCCGCTGCGGGCACTTCGATCATGGCGCCCAGCAGCACCGTGCCGAAGACCTCCCCGCGCGCGCTCAGCTCTGCACGCGCAAGATCGATCTGCGCCAGGGTCTGCCGGATCTCGCTGCCATGCGCCAGCATCGGGATCAAGAGGTGCACCGGCCCGTGCACCGCCGCGCGCAGGATGGCGCACAGCTGGGTGCGGAACATCGCCGGGTCGGCCAGGCTCCAGCGGATCGCCCGCAGCCCCAGCGCCGGGTTCAGGTGAGCTTCCTCCTTGAGTGCGCGGTCGAGCGGCTTGTCGGCGCCGATGTCCACGGTGCGGATGGTCACCGGCAACCCTTCCATGCCGAGCACGGCGCGCCGATAGGCCTGGTATTGCTCTTCCTCGTCCGGCAACTGACCGTGGCGGCCCATGAACAGGAACTCGCTGCGGAACAAGCCGACACCCGCGGCGCCAGCCTTCAGCGCACCGGGTGCATCTTCCGGCATTTCGATGTTGGCCAGCAGCTCGATGCGCTCGCCGTCCAGCGTCACGGCCGGCGTGTGCCGCAGCCGCGCCAGGCGTTCGCGCTCCAGGTCACCCTGGCGCTGCTTGAAGCCATATTCGGCCAGGATGATGGCCGACGGGTCGACGATCACGACGCCGCTGTCCCCGTCGATGATGACCCAGTCGTCCTGGCGCACCAGCTGGCTCGCGCTGCGCGCGCCCACCACGGCCGGGATGTCCATGCTGCGCGCCACGATGGCCGTGTGCGAAGTCTTGCCGCCCACGTCGGTCACGAAGCCGGCGAAGACGCTTTGCTTGAACTGCAGCATGTCGGCTGGCGAGAGGTCGTGCGCGATCAGCACCAGCGGCACATCGACCGTATCGTCCAGGAGCAGATCCTGTTGCGTCTTGCGCCGCGGCGTCGTCGGGGGCGCCACCGGGGAGGACACGCCCTTCATGTAGCGCAGGATGCGCTCGACCACCTGTTCCAGGTCGGCCTTGCGCTCGCGCAGGTACTCGTCCTCCATCTCGTCGAACTGGCGCGCGATGATCTCCAGCTGCGTCGTCAGTGCCCACTCGGCGTTGTAGAGGCGGTCTTTGATCCAGTGCTTGACGCCGTTGGTCAGGGCCTCGTCCTGCAGCAGCATCAGGTGCACGTCCAGCATGGCGGAGAGCTCGTGCGGTGCGTCATTGGGCCGCATCTGCGCCACGCTCAGATGCAGCCGATGCAGCTCCTCGACGACAGCATTGCGCCCTGCGCGCAGCCGATCGATCTCGGCATCCACGCGGTCGGCCTCGATGAAATAGTGCGCAACGTCCACGCGGCTGGAAGCCATCAGCACGGCACGACCGATCGCGACGCCGCGTGCGACCGGCAGGCCGTGGACGGAAAACGTCATGCCCGCCCCAGGGGGCGCATGGCGCCAGAACGCGGGCGGGCGCTCATTCCGCTTCGCCGAATTTGTCGGCGATGAGCGCCAGCAGCGCGTCCATGGCCTGCTGTTCCTGCGGGCCTTCGGTGTCGAGCGTGACTTCGGACCCCTTGCCGGCCGCCAGCATCATGACGCCCATGATGCTCTTGGCATTGACCCGGCGCTCGCCCTTGGCCATCCAGACTTCACACGGAAAGCTGCCAGCCAGCTTCGTGAGCTTGGCCGAGGCGCGCGCGTGCAGCCCCAGCTTATTGTTGATGGTCGTGGTCGCTTTGATCATTCCTCTTCCTTGCCTGGTTCTGGGGCGCCGTGATGGCCACCTGCATCACACCCTGGGTGCCGCCGACCAGCGCCCGCGACACCAGCGCATCCAGTGGCTCGTGCCGGTAACTGACGGTGCGCAACAGCATGGGCAGGTTGACACCGGCGACCAGCTTGGAGCGCACGCCATCGACCAGCCGCGCAGCCACGTTGCACGGCGTGGCGCCAAAAACGTCTGTGAGCACAAGCACGTGTTCGGTGCCCAGTTGCGCCATTGCAATACGGGCTGCCGCGAAGGTCTCCTCGGGCGATACATGGGGCTGAACGTCGAGCGATTGCAGTCCCCGCTCGCAATCGGGAAACACATGCAGCGCACATTGCCGCAGCGCATGCGCCAGCGGAGCGTGGGCGATGATCAGGATGCTGTTCATTGCAGACCATTATGGGGCGGGGCATGGCACCGGGAACGCGGCGACGGCGCCGTGCCCCGGGCTGGGTGGACGTTCATGGCACGGCCAGACTGGAAAAGAAGGTATCGGCCGCATCGGCCATGGCCATGGCCGTGGGCGAAAACGCGGCCGCGTGGAACAGGTGCACGCCATCGGCATCGACGCGCGCGAACCAGGCCGCCTGCATGGCTACAGGCGCGCCGTCCGCCCCCCGCCCGGACGCCTGCAGCCGCAGGGACTGCGGCGCGTTCCAGCCTCCGGGCACGGCGAACGGCTGCTCGCGTACATCCGTGGCCTGCACATGCGCCAGCACCGCGGTTTTCCACAGTGCCAGCATGCTGGCCGCCTGGGCGGTGTCGGGTACAAGCACGTGGGACACCGCGAAGGTTGCGCCACCGGCATTGCACCCCTGCATGACCAGCGCCAAGGTCTGGCCGCCCATCGTCACATCACGCTGGGCTCGGTCCGGCTTGCAAGGCAGGAGCATGCGCAACGGCGTGGCCTCCAACCGCACAGCACGCCAATTCAAGGCTGGGCTGCAGCCCAGCACTGCCACCGCCATTGCCACGACCCACCACCTGACTGCACCGCGCATGCCGGGATTATCGGGGTCGCCTCGACGACGCCACCCACGTAGTCCACATCAATTGGCGGCAGCGCAGGGTGTGGGGAAAGCGCCATCACGGTAAAGTGCCGGCAGGCGAACTTTTCCGTCGCCAGAGACTCCCTCGCTGCAGCCCTCCACGGTTTCGCCTTCGCTGACCTCTGCCATGAACAAGATCTACACCTTTGCCACCGCTGCCGTCCTGCTGACGGCGGGGGCGCTCGGCTATCACGTGATGGCGTCCCCCGCGGCGGCGCCGCAGGCCAGCTATGTGCTGCTCGATGGCAGCACGAAGACCACCGAGGATCTCAAGGGCCGCGTCACGCTCGTGAACTTCTGGGCCACTAGTTGCGTGACCTGCGTGGCCGAGATGCCGCGCATTGTCGAAACCTACGACAAGTTCCACGCAAAAGGTTTTGACACCCTGGCCGTGGCCATGCAGTACGACCCCCCGAGCTATGTCGTGAACTATGTGGAAACGCGCAAGCTGCCGTTCCGGGTCGCGATCGACAACACCGGCGCCGTGGCCAAAGCCTGGGGCGATGTGCAGCTGACCCCGACCACGTTTGTCGTCAACAAGCGTGGCCAGATCGTCAAGCGCTATGTGGGCGAGCCGGACTTCGCAGAGCTGCACCGGCTCATCGAAAAACTGCTGGCCGAAGCCTAACGGCGGGGCCCCGCCCCGGCCCTGCCTACTTGCCGCGGAAGGCGTCGTGGCAGGCCTTGCAGCTGCCGGCGGTCGCACCGAACGCGGTCTTCAAGGTGTCCAGGTTGCCGGTCTTGGCGGCAGCGGCCAGCTTCGCGGTCTCGGCCACCATCTTGTCGCTGGCTTCCTTGAACTTGGCGGGCTCGGTCCAGATCGCAGGCTCGGCCTTGGTCGGCGCGCCCTTGTCAGTGCCGGGGCCGAAGCCTGCCCAGGGCAGTTGCGCCATGGCTGCCACGATGTCCGCGTTCTCGGCCGCCACCTTGGCATCGAAGGGGACGCGCCCGTTCACCATCGCGCCGATGCGGCCGAAGTGTTGGCCCAGCACGAACAACGCGCTCTGGCGGTACTTGATCGCGTCCTCGGTCTTGGCAAACTGGGCCGATGCGGGCGCGGCGAGCACCAGCAAACTGCTGGCCAGGACGGACGTGAGAATGGCTTTCATGGCTTTTCTTTCGTGGGTAGGGAATGCGTGCAGACGTCAAGGTGAAACCTTGCCCGTGACGCAGGCGACGTTGTACCGGAAAAGCCCGGACATCTGGCAGATTTCCGATCGAGAGCCTGACGCATAAGATCGCACGCAGCGCACCAAGGAGGGCCGCATGCTGCATCGGGTACGCGTCTGGGATCTGCCCACACGCATTTTTCACTGGACGCTGTTCGTCAGCGTGATCGGGCTCGTCGTCACAGCCAAGATCGGCGGCAACGCCATGGTCTGGCATTTCCGCCTGGGTTACGTCGTGCTGGCCCTGTTGCTGTTCCGGCTCATCTGGGGACTCGTCGGCGGGCGCTGGTCGAGGTTCTCGTCCTTCATCCACTCACCGAGGACGCTGCTGCGGTACTTGCGCGGCGAGGGCGGGCCGGAGCTGTCGATCGGCCACTCGCCGTTGGGCGCCGGTTCCGTCTTCGCACTGCTGGCGGCCTTGCTGGTGCAGGTGCTGAGCGGACTGACCAGCGACGACGAGATCGCATTTGCCGGGCCGCTGTCCCGCTTTGTTTCCAATGCGGTCGTGGGGCAGGCCACCTGGTACCACAAGGCCGTGGGCCAATGGCTGGTCATCGGCCTGGTGGTGCTGCACATCGCAGCCGTGCTGTACTACCTGTGGCGCAAAAAGCAGAACCTGCTCCAGCCCATGGTCCACGGCGACAAGCAGCTCGCATCGCCTGCCGCCGCATCACGCGATGACGGTGCCTCGCGCATGCTCGCCCTGGTGCTCCTGCTCCTGTGCGGGGCTGCGGCCAACTGGATCTCCAGCCTCGGCGGCTAACGCACCACCGCGGCGTCGCACCGACGCCGCTGACCGTAGCGCCAACCACCCAAGCACCGAAGCGATGACACCACAGATCAGAATCGTCCAGCCCGACACGCCGGAGCTGTTGCAAGCCACGCGGGCCATCTTCGAAGAGTACGCTGCAAGCCTGGACATCGACCTGGCATTCCAGTCTTTCGCCGCCGAGCTCGACAGCCTGCCGGGCCACTATGCAGCGCCCCACGGCACCTTGCTGCTGGCCCAGGTGGACGATGCCATCGCCGGCTGCTGCGCACTGCGGCCCTGTGCGGATGTGGACTATGCCAATGCCTGCGAGATGAAGCGCCTCTACGTGCGCAAGGCGTTCCGCGGCTTCGGGTTGGGGCGGCAGTTGGCTGAGGCCGCGCTGGACGCCGCCCGCCATGCCGGTTACGCCAACGTGCTGCTCGATACGCTGGACGACATGGAGGCTGCACGCGCGCTGTACGAGGAGCTGGGTTTCGAGGAGATCCCTCCGTACTACCAAAGCCCGATCGCTGGCGCGCACTACCTCAAAGCCGAGCTCTGAGCCCGCTCAGGCCTTGGCTTGCGCGAGCAAAGTCGCCGCGTCGCTCACCTCGAACTTGCCCGGCGCTTCGATGTTCAGCGCCGCCACCTTGCCGTCCTTGACCAGCATGGAGTAGCGGTTGCTGCGCAAGCCCATGCCGCGCGCCTCCAGATCCAGCGTCAGGCCCGTGGCCTTGGCAAATGCCGCACTTCCGTCGGCCAGCATCCGCACCTTGCCTTCGGTCTTCTGGTCGCGCGCCCAGGCGCCCATCACGAAGGCGTCGTTGACGCTGACGCACCAGATCTCGTCCACACCGGCTGCCTTCAGCGCGGCCTGGTGTTCGACATAGCCTGGCACATGCTTGGCCGAGCACGTCGGCGTGAACGCGCCCGGCAGACCGAAGATCGCAATGGTTTTGCCAGCCGCCGTCTTGCCCACGTCGACCGGATTGGGGCCGATGCTGCAGCCCTCGCCCTCGACCTCCGAATACTCCATCAGGGTGGCCTGGGGCAGGCTGTCGCCAACTTTGATCATGCTGTTCTCCTATGTGAACGGTGTAAAAAACTCGGCAACACCGCGCGTGCAGCCGGAAACGAAAAACGGCCCACATTGTGGGCCGTTTTGAAGAGGATGACCGGCCAAGCCGGCCAGCCCATCAAAGCTCGGGAGCTTTTTGCACCAGGCGCGTCGCGACCCAGTTCTTCGTCTTGGAGATCGGACGGCTTTCCGTGATCTCGATCGTGTCGCCCAACTTGAACTCACCCTTTTCGTCATGGGCGTGGTACTTGCTGGAACGGCCGACGATCTTGCCGTAGAGCTCGTGCTTGACACGGCGCTCGATCAGCACGGTCACCGTCTTGGCGCGCTTGTCACTGACGACCTTGCCGACCAGGGTGCGCTTGAGGGAGGGTTTTGCTTCCGTCATGGTGCTTCCTTACTTGGCGGCCTGTTCGGCGCTCAGCTTCTGCGCCAGGATGGTCTTGGCACGCGCGATGTCGCGACGCGTGGCGCGCAACGAAGCGTTGTTGTTCAGCTGTTGCGTGCCTTTTTGCATGCGCAGGCCGAAATGGGCCTTTTGCAGCTCTTTGACTTCAGCCTGGAGGCCAGCAGCATCCTTGGCCTGCAGGTTCTTGCGGGATTCAGTAATTTTGGACATGGTGGTTTCCTCGATCACTGGCCGATCATGCGGCTGACGAACGTCGTGCGCAGCGGCAGCTTGGCCGCAGCCAGGCGGAACGCTTCACGCGCGAGCTCTTCGGGCACGCCGACGATCTCGAACACGATCTTGCCGGGCTGGATCTCAGCCACGTAGTACTCGGGGTTGCCCTTGCCGTTACCCATCCGGACTTCGGCGGGCTTTTGCGAAATGGGCTTGTCCGGAAACACGCGGATCCAGATGCGGCCGCCACGCTTGACGTGACGCGAAATGGCACGACGAGCAGACTCGATCTGACGTGCGGTCAGACGACCACGGTCCGTGCACTTCAGGCCGAAGTCACCGAACGCGACCGAGCTGCCTCGGGTCGCGATGCCGGTGTTACGGCCCTTTTGCTCTTTGCGGTACTTGCGGCGAGCAGGTTGCAACATGTTTATTCTCCTTTACCGTCAGCAGCGGGTGCTGCAGGCGCGGCTACCTTGCGGACGCGCTGAACGGTAGATTTCGGCGCGGCTGCGCCATCGGTAGGCTTGTCGGAACCATCGGCTGGAGCGCCTGCACCACCCATGGGACGGCGCGGGCCACGTGCCGGCGGACGGTCATTGCCGCCGGGGCGACCACCACGGTCGTCACGACGCGGACCACGCGGACGACGCTCTTCTTCAGGACGTGCTTCCTGCACCACAGGTGCATCGCCACGGCCCAGTGTGTCGCCCTTGTAGACCCAGACCTTGACACCGATGATGCCGTAGGTGGTCTTGGCTTCGGACACGCCGTAGTCGATGTCGGCACGCAGGGTGTGAAGCGGCACGCGACCTTCGCGGTACCACTCGCAACGTGCGATTTCGATGCCGTTCAAGCGGCCCGACGACATGATCTTGATGCCCTGTGCGCCCAGGCGCATCGCGTTCTGCATGGCGCGCTTCATCGCGCGGCGGAACATGATGCGCTTTTCGAGCTGCTGGGTGATGCTGTCGGCGATCAGCTTGGCATCGACTTCGGGCTTGCGCACTTCTTCGATGTTGACGGCCACCGGCACGCCCAGTTGCTTGGCCAGTTCGCGCTTGAGGTTCTCGATGTCCTCGCCCTTCTTGCCGATCACCACGCCCGGACGTGCCGAGAAAATGGTGATGCGGGCGTTCTTGGCAGGACGCTCGATCAGCACGCGGGAAACCGAAGCGTTCTTCAGCTTCTTCTTCAGGTACTCGCGCACCTTGATGTCTTCGGCCAGCATGCCGGCGAAGTCCTTGTTGCTGGCGTACCAGCGGCTGGACCAGTTACGGCTGACCGCGAGGCGGAAGCCGGTTGGATGGATTTTCTGTCCCATAGCTTTCCAGACCCTTAGTTGCCAACCGTCACGTACACGTGGCACGTGGGCTTGCTGATGCGGTTGCCACGGCCCTTGGCGCGTGCGGCGAAACGCTTGAGCGTGGCGCCTTGCTCGACGTAAATGGTCTTGACCTTCAATTCGTCGATGTCGGCACCGTCGTTGTGCTCGGCGTTCGCAATCGCGGACTCCAGCACCTTCTTGATGATGACGGCGGCCTTCTTCTGCGTGAATTGCAGCGTGTTCAGCGCCTGGTCCACCTTCTTGCCGCGGATCAGATCAGCCACCAGCCGACCCTTGTCGACCGACAGACGAACGCCCCGGAGGACTGCACGTGTTTCCATGGTCTTTCCTTATTTCCGCACGACTTTTTTGTCGGCAGGGTGACCCTTGAAAGTACGGGTGAGTGCGAACTCGCCCAACTTGTGGCCCACCATTTGATCGGTGATGTAGACCGGCACGTGCTGCTTGCCGTTGTGCACCGCGATCGTCAGACCGATGAACTCGGGCAGGATCATGGAGCGACGCGACCAGGTCTTGATCGGCTTCTTGTCCTTGGTGGTCACTGCCTTGTCGGCCTTGGCAACCAAGTGATGATCCACGAATGGACCTTTCTTGAGAGAGCGGGTCATGTGCTATCCCTTACTTCTTGCGACGCGACACGACCATCACCTGGGTGCGCTTGTTGTTACGGGTGCGGTAACCCTTGGTCAGGTTGCCCCATGGGTCGACAGGATGGCGTCCTTCGCCGGTCTTGCCTTCACCACCACCGTGCGGGTGGTCAACCGGGTTCATCACCACACCGCGAACGGTCGGGCGGATACCCATCCAGCGCGTCACACCGGCCTTGCCCAGACGGCGCAGGCTGTGCTCTTCGTTGGCCACTTCGCCAATCGTCGCGCGGCATTCGATGTGGATCTTGCGAACCTCACCGGAGCGCATGCGGACCTGAGCGTACGTGCCTTCGCGTGCCAGCAGCGTTGCAGAGGTACCGGCCGAGCGTGCGATCTGCGCGCCCTTGCCGGGTTGCAACTCGATGCAGTGGATCGTCGAGCCCACCGGGATGTTGCGGATCGGCAGCGTGTTGCCCGCGCGGATCGGCGCCTCGGCACCGGACAGCAGCGTGGCACCGGCTTCCAGGCCACGTGGCGCGATGATGTAGCGACGCTCGCCGTCGGCATAGCACACCAGAGCGATGTGGGCCGAACGGTTCGGGTCGTACTCGATGCGCTCGACCTTGGCGGGAATGCCGTCCTTGTTGCGCACGAAGTCGACCACACGGTAGTGGTGCTTATGACCACCGCCGCGATGGCGAATCGTGATGTGACCGTTGTTGTTGCGGCCAGCCTTCTGGAATTGCGATTCCAGCAGGGGTGCGTGAGCCGGGCCCTTGTGCAGGTGGTCACGCGTGACCTTCACCATGCCGCGACGGCCTGGCGAAGTTGGTTTCATCTTGATGACAGCCATTACGCGGCCTCCCCGGTCAGGTGCAGTTCTTGCCCAGGTTGCAGGGTCACGTACGCCTTGCGCACATTGTCCCGGCGGCCCATGGACTTGCCGAAGCGCTTGGCCTTGCCCTTGGTGTTCACCACCGACACGCCCTTGACTTCGACCTTGAACATCAGCTGCACCGCAGCCTTGATCTCATGCTTGGTCGCGTCCTGCAGGACCTTGAAGGTCACGGCATTGGACTTCTCGGCAACCATCGTGGCCTTCTCGGACACCACGGGTGCCACGAGGACCTTCATCAGGCGGCCCTCGTCGAATTGCTTGGAGGAGCTCATGCGAACATCTCCTGGAGTTTGTCCATGGCGGCCTTGGTCACCAGGACTTTCTTGTAATGCACCAGCGACACCGGGTCGGCGTAACGCGGTTCCACGACCAGCACGTTGACCAGGTTGCGGGAAGCCAGGTACAGGTTCTCGTCGACTTCGTCGGCGATGACCATGACCGAGGACGCGAGGTTCAGCGCCTTCAGACGGGCAGCCAGTGCCTTGGTCTTGGGCGAATCCACCGTCAGCGACTCCACCACAGCCAGGCGGCCTTCGCGGGCCAGCTGCGAGAAGATGGACGCCATGCCGGCGCGGTACATCTTCTTGTTGATCTTCTGGGTGAAGTTTTCGTCCGGCATGTTCGGGAAAATCCGACCGCCCCCACGCCACAGCGGGGAGGACGTCATACCGGCACGTGCGCGACCCGTACCCTTTTGCTTGAAAGGCTTCTTGGTCGAGTGGCGAACCTGTTCACGGTCCTTCTGCGCACGCGTGCCCTGGCGGGCGTTGGCTTGGTAGGCCACCACGACCTGGTGCACCAGGTCTTCGTTGTAGGCACGACCGAACACGGTGTCGGGCACGTCCACCTTGGAGGCGGCTTGGCCCTGGTCGTTGAGGAGTTCGAGCTGCATCAGTTCGCTCCCTTTGCAATCTTGGCCTTGATGGCGGGACGGATCGTCACGAACCCACCCTTGGAGCCGGGCACGGCGCCACGGATCAGCAGCAGCTGACGCGCTTCGTCGATGCGGATGACGTCCAGGTTCTGCGTGGTCACGGTGTCGTCGCCGAGGTGGCCGGACATCTTCTTGCCGGGGAACACACGGCCCGGATCCTGCGCCATGGAGATCGAGCCCGGCACATTGTGCGAGCGGCTGTTACCGTGCGACGCGCGCTGCGAGCTGAAGTGGTGACGCTTGATGGTGCCCGCGAAGCCCTTGCCGATCGTCGTGCCTTGCACGTCGACCTTTTGGCCCACTGCAAACAGCGAAGCCACCGGCACGGTCGCGCCGGCCTGGTACTGGGCCGCCGCATCGGCGGTCACACGGAATTCTTGAACGATCTCACCGGCTTCCACGCCTGCCTTGGCAAGGTGGCCGGCTTGCGGCTTGGACACGCGCGAAGCTTTGCGCGCACCGAACGTCACCTGCAGGGCGACATAGCCGTCGTTCTCTTGGGTCTTGACCTGGGTCACCCGGTTGTTGGACACATCGACCACCGTGACAGGCACTGCATCGCCGTCGTCGGTGAACAAACGCATCATCCCAACCTTGCGTCCCAGCAACCCGAGGGAGTTGCTTTGACTCATAGTTTTCTCCGTAACTTCCACCGTTGCGACTGCAATTGGCCGCAACGTTTTGGCGTGAAAGACTGTTGATGAATCTCCACCCGAATCGGGCGAAGCCAAAAATTATAGCGCGAAGCTGCCACCAGGGCAACTTCGCGCCATATACACAACGGCCAAGGCCGCGAAAGGATGCTTACTGCAGCTTGATTTCGACGTCGACGCCGGCCGGCAGGTCGAGCTTCATCAGCGCGTCCACGGTCTTGTCCGTGGGATCGACGATGTCCATCAGGCGCTGGTGCGTGCGGATCTCGAACTGGTCGCGGCTCGTCTTGTTGACGTGCGGCGAGCGCAGGATGTCGAAACGCTTCATGCGCGTGGGCAGGGGCACGGGGCCCTTGACGATGGCGCCGGTGCGCTTGGCGGTGTCGACGATCTCGGCAGCCGATTGGTCGATCAGCTTGTAGTCGAAGGCCTTCAGGCGGATGCGGATCTTTTGCTTGGTAGACATGGTGCTTCCTTGTGCTCAGTTCCGCTTACGCAATGATCTTGGCCACGACACCAGCGCCGACCGTCTTGCCGCCTTCGCGGATGGCGAAGCGCAGGCCTTCTTCCATGGCGATCGGGTTGATCAGCTT
>NZ_LMMV01000002.1 GCF_001422405.1 Pseudorhodoferax sp. Leaf267 | reverse complement strand
GTGCACCTTGGCTCCGATGCCGGTGGGCGCAGCGCGGCGGTGATCTACAGCCTGATCGGCTCGGCCAAGCTGTGCGGCGTCGACCCGCAAGCCTACCTGTGCCACGTGCTCGATCTCATTGCCGACCACCCCAGCAACCGCCTGGACGAACTCCTGCCGTGGGCGGTGGCGACGCAACTGGGCCAAAGCGAGCACGCGGCCGAGCCAGCCTCACAGCAGGTCGCCTGAAGGCCACCCACGCGCCAGGCGCTGGGCAAAATGGTCCGATGCGCGTCAAGCTCATCGAAGACCTCCCCATGGCGACCAGCGCCGAGCTGTACCAGCTCAGCTGGGTCATCGAACAACTGATGGCCGATCCGCGGCGGATCGTGCAGGCGCGCCAGCAGCTGCACCTGGGCCAGATGGTTCAGTTCTGGGAATGGGGCACTGGAAAGCTGCGCCCGGCCCGAATCGTGTCCATGAACGGGCATGGCGGATCTCCTTCGCGCTGCTCCAGCACGTCGTCGACGTGACTGCCTGACGTTCATCGCCGTCGCCGAGGATGGCACTGGGCGGACTATTACCAGCAAGCTCAGGCAGGGCAGCCTCCGCAGCCCCACCAGCAAGTGCCGAACGACCAGCAGCCGTTCAGCTCAGCTTCTGGTGCGCGTGCGGGCCGCCTATAGCGCGGCCGCGCCAATACTGGTGCAGCCGGTCATGTCCGAAGGGTCGAGGCTGTGGAAGCAGGTCCGGGCGGCGCGGTCTTAGGAATAACTGCCGACGAAGCCCGTCGCGTCGGGTAAGGGATTCAGGCCTTGGCCTGCACCCAGTTCGCGCACTCGGCTTTACTGATGCCGGGCACCAGCAAGCAGGCGTGCCATACGTTGTAGTCGTTAAAGAGCATAACGCTCGAAGATCTGGGGCACTAGAACGGGATGTCGTCCGAGTCGTCCCACTGGGATGCCTCGGGCCGGTACTTCGCAGGCATCTCGTCATCAGTGACCCGCAGCTTGTACTCCCCAGGGGCAAGCGACACTCGCGAAATCGCCTGCGGAAACAGCAGTAGTTGGCTCGCCGGGGTAAGCTCAAATGCTAGGTTGAGCGCGAGGGACCGGACGACAAATCCGCCCTCCTCTGCCATGCGAAGGCTGGGGTTTCGCAGCGCCCAACCTTGCTCAAGGTCAAAAAAGCGCAACTCCAGCTCGACGCTGCACTCAACGGACACCTCGGCCGCCCCATCGCCGTCAGGGCCGGAGGTGAGCCAGATTCCAACGGCGTCCGGCTCGACCTGAAATTCGGTCAGCCGGACCTCGGAAACTTCGACCTCCGCCACCGATGTGTAACGGCTTGGTGGCATCGCCCGGACCCCGATGTTGCGCAATCCGTCGCGGACTACTGAATTCAGACCGAGCTCGCGCATCGCACGCGGCTCCCTGAGGTAGGCTGACAGTGCCAGGCGAAGCCTCTGCGCCTCTGGGCCCGTAGAGCGGAACAACCCAGCCAGATCGGCCAGCTTTCGAAGGCAATACAGGCGCCCAGAGTTCGCGCAGTACTCGTGCCACCCGTCGTCCAGCGAAACCGCAAGTAGGTAGGTGTCGCGCTCCCTCGCAAATTTTCTAGCGATAGCAGCGCAGCAACGTCAGGGAATTCGTGCTTCTTGCTCCCGCCAGTGAATGGCGCAGCGCCAGCAAAATATGCATCGAACATGCTTGCTGCGAGCCACGGTTTATTGATATCGACGACCTCGCCGCCGTGTGTGGCGAGAAGCCGAGCCATCTGGTCGTCAAAACGGGCGCCTGCCGCCGCCGCCAAGAGATCAACCTCGTTGTGCACGGCGCCGTCATTCACCGGCTGGTCTAGACGCCGATGCAGATTCGTCCAGGCCTGCTTCGCCTGATCAGCTGCGGCTTCGACTGCTGCCAGCCGCTGCCGCTCAACTTCCTTCACCACGATCGACGACATCCAGAGTCTCACCCATGGCGGGAGCTGATGCGCTAGCTGGCGCAATGCGCCGTGCTCGAAGTGGTAGCCCGCCGCACGAATCACGGAGGTATCTAGAGTGAACGCCGTGATCTTGCGCGAAGTCAACAAGGCGGGCGGCGGTGGTCCAGAAGGCATCGTGGATCGGCGGGCTGCCGCCTGCTTGGAAAACGGCGGCATGCTACCAGCAGCCCTGGCACACCACCTGCCCCGCTGCCTATTCGGTCCGAATGTCGACGGTCCGCCCGTCACTTCGGCCGGCACGGCGGCGTCGGCCGCGTTCTCCCATTCTCGACCCCGCACAGCAGCGCATCTACGACGGCGCGATGACGCATGTGATCCGCGTGCGCGGCTTCTGGGTCTTTGAAGTCCGGCGTGAACACGCCCTTGAAGTTCGGCGCGAACCTCACGCGCACATCCACCACATCGAACCCCAGCTCTTCGACCAGATCGTTGCGGATCTTGTCTTCGGAGGCCAGCAACTTTTTTCGACGAAGCGCCTCGACCTCACCATCACCGTTGCAGCCAACCGCGGGAAACACGCTGTGGCAGCGATAGGCGTACAAGTGCTCGAAGTACGGCACCAGCTCGTAGGTCAGCAAGTCGTTGATCTCGGACACCGCCACGATCCGCAGAGCGCGGTTCCGGACCACCGTCGCACGCTCGGTCTCAGGCGCCACCCGCCCCACGCCGATCAGCGGAATCTGGTTCGCCAGCATGTAGATCTCGACAGTCGTGTTGGCCGTCCGCTGAAGCATGCTGTTCAACGCGGGCGTCATGTCCTGCGTGAACACGTCGAACGCCACACGGCTGCCCAGACTGTGAGTGACCAGCCCGAACGCGATGGACCGGTCGCCAGCGCCTGAGCCAGTGCACGCCTGCGCTGCAGTGACATGCTGGTCAGAGCGAGCTGTGCCACCATCCCCGACGGCGGCGTCGAGCTCTGCGAAACGCGTCGCGGCCCCTGTGTGCTCGGCGATCACGGCGCAGCTTGCTGCTTCGACGGCCTCACGCATCAGGCGCCCCAGGCGCCCCATGTACGCGGCAGCATCCGTCAGGCCATAGGTCACGACCATGCGTTTAAGCCGCGAGTTGTCGGCGGCCCGCAGCGGCGGACTGTCCCGCCGCTCCTCCGGATCGTTGTACCAGTTGTCGTCGTAGCCCACGAACGGCCACTCGAACGCGTCCCACAGCGTCTTGTCCCAGAACAGGCGGTACACATACACGTGGCCGCCGCCTGGTCGTGGAACTGTGATCCTGTCAATGCAGCCGATCTCGCCCGACCCGATGGTGCGTTTCGGGTCATCGGCCGACAAAGACTCGACACGACCGGGGCGGATAGCGAGGTGCGGCGTTACGTCTCGATCGGATGTATGAGGACATTGCCAAAGCGGCTTGACCCCTCCGTCGCGGTGCCCGTAGGCCGACGCGATGGCTTGCGCCAGATCGATCCCGACCTGGTGGGGCCGGCCGGCAGCATCGACCCCCAGTTGCGTGAAGCCGATGCCATGCACGAACAGCAGGGCAACGTCGCCGGTTAGGCCCGATTGCGCCAGCCTGTCGATGCCCTCGAACCGGCCGCTGATGGCCGAAGAATCCGCCGGGTCCACCGCAGGCCCCGCCAGGCTGCGGATCCTCATGATCTCGGCGCTGGTTCCGCATCCGAGCAGCGCGCTGACGGCGGCGAGCAGGCACAAGGTTCGCAAGAGCATGGCTTTCGAGTGGATCATTGAAATCGAACACAAGGTTGAACTCGCACTGTGTGGCGCACCCGCGCAGACTGTCAACCGAGCTGCCCACAAACTAGAGGATGAACGTGATCGGCGCCCGGAGGCCGCCGGACCAGACTTCGCCTGCGCGGAGCCGCTTCAACGCCCGCGCGCGTGAGCAAGTACGTCATCTTCACGTCAAGGGCGTGCAGTACAGCGCGCCCAGCACGGGTGAACCCATGATGGTGGCGTGTCTCTACTCGCACTGGACGCCGCCGGCGGGTTCAGACGAGCCGGCGCTGTGGTCGTTCGCTGCGATCAGTAACGACCCGCCGCCCGAGTTGGCCGCGGCCGCTCACGATCGATGCTTCATCCCGATAGAGCCGCAACACTTGGACGCTTGCCTGAACCATGTGGCTCCTGAGACCCCGGCACATGGCTCAAATCGGAGTTGGCGCCAGCAAGCTTGCAGCCAGTGGCCGCGGCGCGGGTCGCGCCACCGATCAGCGGGCCTTCGCACTGAAAGTGGTTCCAATCATGGCAGTTCAGCCGCCATCAATCTCCGCCAGAAGGATCTCACTGGTGATTTGGATGTGCCTCTGGACCAGATGCACCGCGCGGGCCGTGTCGCGCGCCAGTGCCGCCTGGGCCATGGCCTCGTGCTCGGCGCGATCGTCCCGCGGCGTCTTCAGGTAGCGCACCGACAGGTGCCGGTAGCGTTCCGCACGGTCGCTCAGCAGCGCGCAGATCTGCAGCACGACGCGGTTCGGGCATCCCGCCATCAGCGCCTGGTGGAACGCCAGGTGGCGCCCGCTCCAGCCGGGCGTAATGGTTTGGTCGTCGCCGCTCAGCTTGGGCAGTTTCAGCAACCGATGGCAGGCCGCCAGCAGCCCGGCCTCCCAGTCGTCGCCGCCATGCTGGATGGACCAGGCCATGGCCAGGCCCTCGATCTCCGCCCGCGCCTGCGTCAAGTCGATGAGCTCTGCGCGACTGATCGGCGCGACGGCGAAGCCGCGCTGGTCCTCCTGGACGATGAAGCCCTCGCTGGCCAGCCGCATCAACGCCTCGCGGATCGGCGTCTGGCCGGCGGCGAAAGCTTCGGCCAAGGTGGAAACCACCAGGCGCTCGCCGGGCGCGAGCTTGCCGGTGATGACGGCCTCGCGCAGCCGACCCAGAAGATGCGTTGCGCGGGTCGGCTTAGAACTGCTGGCCCCTTCTACGGGCGCTGAAGCCGGCGGAAAGAGCTCGGCCCTGCCGGCCGAGGCGCTCAGGAATTCGTTCAGATCAGTCATGGCAAGGCAGGCGCTCATC
Source organism: Pseudorhodoferax sp. Leaf267 (assembly GCF_001422405.1). GTDB lineage: Bacteria > Pseudomonadota > Gammaproteobacteria > Burkholderiales > Burkholderiaceae_C > Pseudorhodoferax. The sequence goes on along the minus strand of NZ_LMMV01000002.1, from coordinate 288,338 downwards.
CCGCGCGCAGTGCGGGCCCGCGTTCAGTCTATCAGCCAAGACTACGAGATCCATTAGGGTTTGTATCGTTCTTTGTATTTTGCAGAATTAATATGATTTTATAAATTCTTTAAGGAGACACCGTGAGACATGCATCCGAATCCAAATGGCGCATCCAGGCCGTGCGCCGGTCGGTCCTGACGGCGTGCGCGCTGGCCGCGCTCGCGCTCCACCCCGTGCGGGCGCAGTCGCCCGCCAAGGGCGAGCCGATCCGCATCGGCTCGCTGCTGTCGGTCACCGGCGGGCTGGCGTCGGTCGGCCTGCCCGAGCGCGAGGGCATGCTCATCGCGCAGAAGGTGTTGAACGCCCGCGGCGGCATCCTGGGGCGGCCGCTGGAGATCGTGCAGGAAGACGATGCGTCCAGCCCAGACTCTGCCGTGTCGAAGGTGAACGCGCTGGTCTTCACGCACAAGGTGCGCGCCATCGTCGGTCCCTCGGGCATCGCCCAGACGGTGGCGGTCGGCGGCATCACGCAGAACGCGCAGGTCCCGGTGCTCGCGTTCACGGGCCTGGGGCCGCCGGTGGAGCGCCAGCGCAACTGCGTGTTCCACCTGACGCCTGCGCAGGAGCTCAACGCGCGCGGCCTGCTGGCCTACGCCCGCGACCACAAGCTGGCCCGGCTGGGCGTGCTGCACGACTCCGGCTACGGCCAGGTCATCTGGAACAGCATGAAGGGCCTGACGCGGGAGTACGGCGTCGAGGTCGTGGCCCTGGAGAAGTTCGACATCGCCGCGACCGACGTGACCACCCAGGCGGCCAAGGTCAAGGCGGCCCGACCGGACGGCGTGATCGTGATGTCGACCGCATCGGTGCCGTTCCGCGCGCTGCGCCAGGTGAAGCTGGAGGCGCCGATGATCTCGGTGCATGGTTCGTCGACCTACGAGACGGTCAAGGCCATGGGGGACGCCGCAGACAACGTGATCTTCCCGGAGTTCCTGATCGCCGAAGACCCGCTGCCCACCCAGCAGGAATTCGTCGAGGCCTACCGCAAGGAATACGGCAAGCTGCCCAAGCATTTCTCCGCCGCCGCCTGGGACGCGGTCATGGCACTGGCCGATGCCATCCGGACCGCGGGCGTGGACGCCAGCGGCGAGAAGCTGTGCGCGGCCATGCGCCGGCCGTACGTGGGCGCAATGGCGGCCTACGACTTCTCCGCGCCGGACATGGGCGGCCTGAATCTGTCCAGCTTCAACTACGCCAGGCTCAGCAGCGGCCAGTACAGCCGCCTGGCCTACAAGCCGGCGCCGGACGGCCAGCGCTGAAGGACGATCACCTTGTCCGCAACCCTGGTCCTGCAGGCCGCGCTGGCCGGCATCACGAGCGGCTTCGTCTATGCCCTGATCGGCATCGGCATCGCCGTGATCTTCCGCGGCAGCCACATCATCAATGCCATGCAGGGCGAGTTCGCCGTGCTGGGTGCGCTGGTGGCGGTGTTCGCCCTAGCCGGCTGGGGCTGGCCCTACCCGCTCGCGATCGCCGCCGGCGTGCTGGTGGGCGCGGCCACCGGCGCCGCCGTCGATGCGCTGCTGGTGCGACCGATGAAGCGACGCAACGCCAGCGAGGAGAGCTTCCTGCTGCTGACCATCGGCCTGGCCCTGACCCTGTCGGCCGCCGCCCTGTACTTCGCCGGCCGCGACAGCCACCTGCTGCCCAGTTTCGCCGAAGGCGTGCTGGAGATCGGCGGCGCCACCATCGCGCACCACGCGCTCTGGCTGATCGCCGTGGCCATGGTCGTGGTGCTGGCGCTGCACCTGTTCTACCGCCACACGCTGCTGGGCCTGTCCATGGCGGCGGCCTCCGCCGACCCGGACGGCGCCACCTCGGTCGGCATCGACGTCGACCGGGCCCGGCTCAACACCTTCCTGCTGGGCGGGGCCGTCGGTGCCGTGGCCGGCATCCTGGTGACACCGCTGATCGCCATGCACTACCACATGGGCATCGTCTACACGCTCAAGGGCTTCGCGGCGGCCATCCTGGGGGGCATCGCCAACCCCATCGGTGCGGTGGCGGGCGGCCTGGCGCTCGGCCTGCTGGAGTCGCTGGCCGCGGTGGGCTTCCCGTCGGGCTACCGCGATGCCGTGGCGATGGCCTTGCTGATCGTCATCATGATCGTCCTGCCCAACGGCCTGCTGGGCCGCGCCGGCCGGGCAGGAGGCTGACCCCATGCGATCCCTCGCCATGCGCCTCGCAGCGGCCGGGCTGGCCGTGGCCGCCTGGGCCGTCCTGCCCCAGGTGGCGGAGCGCCACCTCGTCGACGTGTTCAACTTCGCGGCCCTGCTGTCCATCGGCGGCCTGGGCGTGGGCCTGCTTCTGGGCCAGTGCGGCATCGTCAACCTGGGGCAGGCCGCGTTCTACGGCATCGGCGCCTACGCCACAGGCTACGGCACGACGGTGCTCGGCTGGGGCGCGCTGCCCAGCATGCTGGCCGGCATGGCGGCGGCGGCGGCCACCGCGGCGCTGGTGGGCCTGCCCATCCTGCGGCTCAGCGGCTTCTACCTGGCGTTGGCCACACTGGCGCTGGGCAGCATCGCCGGCGTGCTGTTCTTTGAGTGGGACTGGCTGACCGGCGGCACGCTAGGGCTGGGCGGCATCCCGCACCTGGTGCCGCTGGGCATCGCGCTGTCCGACCCTGCGCGCTACCACTACTTCATCTGGCCGGTCGTCGTGGTGCTGCTGTGGCTGGCCCGCAACCTGGTGCACAGCCGCCAGGGCCTGGCCATGCGGGCCATGCGCGACGCGGCGCCGGCGGCCGAGGTGCTGAGCGTGGACAGCCAGCGCATCAAGACCGTGATGTTCGCGCTGTGCGCCGTGCTCGGCGCGCTGGCCGGCTCGCTGTTCGCGCACTACGTGTTCTTCGTCAGCGTGCAGAGCTTCACCGTGGAGCGCTCCATCCTGTTCCTGCTGGCGCCCGTGATCGCGGGCGCCCGCTCGGTCCCCGGGGTGGTGCTGGGCGCGCTGTTCGTCGCACTGGTGCCCGAGTTGCTGAGCGGCCTCGGCGACATGCACCAGGTGCTGTTCGGCATGACGCTGGTGCTGGTGGTCGTGCTGCTGCCAGGCGGGCTGACCGGCATCGCGTCGCAACTGCTGCACCGCAAGGAGGCCAAATGAGCACCGCACGCCTGTCCGTCGACACGTCCGCCGCGCCGCCGCGTGAATCGTCACCCTCGCCGCAGCTGGGCACGGCCGCCGCGGGCCAGGGCGCTGAGCCGCTGCTGCAACTGCGCGGCATCGGCCACCAGTTCGGCGGCCTCAGCGTGCTGAGCCATGTCGACGTGTCCGTGCCGCAGGGCTGCATCGTCGGCCTGCTCGGCCCCAACGGCAGCGGCAAGACGACCTGCTTCAACATCGCCTCGGGATTCCTGTCCCCGCGCAGCGGCGCCGTGCTGTACCAGGGCGTGGACGTGACCGCGTGGAGCGTGCAGCGCCGCGGCGCCGCCGGGCTGGTGCGGACTTTCCAGACGCCCAAGGTGTTCGAGCACATGAGCGTGCGCGAGAACCTCATGGTCGGCGAATACAAGTCCACCCGGTCCGGCTGGGTCGGCGCCCTGCTGCGCCTGCCGGCCGCCCGCAGCGAACTGAAGGGCATGCGCGAGCGCGCCGACGCCTGCGCCCACCGGTTCGGCCTGGCCCACCTGCTGGACGTTCCTGCCGGCCGCCTGCCGGCCGGCCAGCGCCGCATCGTGGAACTGGCCCGCGCCTGCATCGGCCAGCCGCGCATGCTGCTGCTCGACGAACCGTCCTCGGGCCTGAACAGCGAGGAGATCGAGACCTTGCGGCACTGGATCCAGACCCTAAACGCAGACGGGCTGAGCATCCTGCTGGTGTCGCACGACATGGGCCTGATGACCGTCTGCACGCAGGCGAACGTGCTGTACTTCGGCGAGATCATCGCCACCGGCTCGCTGGCGCAGGTGCAGGACGACCCGCGCGTGCGCGAAGCCTACCTGGGAGTGTGAGATGCTGAACGTACAGGGACTGACGGCCGGCTACGGTGTGCCGGTGCTGCATGGCCTGGCCATGCACATCGGGGAAGGCGAAGCCGTCGCCGTCGTCGGCGCGAACGGCGCCGGCAAGACCACCGCCGTCCGTTGCCTGGCCGGCCTGGTGCGGCCGATGTCGGGCCGCATCGAGATGGACGGCCTCGACATCACGGCGGTGCCCGGCCACCGGCGCTGCGAGTACGGCATCGCCATGGTGCTGGAGAACCGCAACCTGTTCACCGAGCTCAGCATCATGGACAACCTGCGGCTGGCCGAGCGCGCCGGCCGACGGGTCCGGCACGGCGGCACGCGCTTCACGATGGACGAGGTCCTGGGGCTGTTCGATGTGGTGCGCGAGCGCGCCCAGGCCCGCGTGGGCCTGTTGTCCGGCGGCCAGCAGCAGATGGTGGCGATCGCGCGCGCGCTGCTGCTGCAACCGCGGCTGCTGGTGATGGACGAACTCACCACCGGCCTGGCGCCCAAGGTCGTCAAGGAGATCCTGGCGGTGCTCAATCGATTGCGCGATCGCGGCATGAGCATCCTGCTGGTCGAGCAGAGCGTGGCCGTGGCGTCGGAGATGACCGACCGCGCCTATGTGCTGTCGGTCGGCCGCGTCGTGCACGAGATCCCCAAGGGCGGCTGGCCCGCCATGCTGTCCGACAAATCGTTGACGAAGGCGTACCTCCATGGCTGAACCGCTGCAGAACGTGACCGCCCTGCCCTCGGACCTGTTGGCCGCCATGCAGGCGCGCCGGCAGGCCCTGCTGCAGATGGACCTTGAGCGCATCGCCCCGCTGCTGGACGAATCGCTGCGCTACACGCACTCCAACGGCGCCTGCGAAGACAAGGCCGGCTACCTGGCCGCGCTACGCCGCGGCGACTACCGCTACCACGCGATCGACGAGCAGCCGGTGCAGGCCTGGCCCCTGGGCGACGGCTTCTGGACGACCGGCGAGGTGCGCATGCAGGCGATCGTCCACGGCAGGGAGCGGCACATGCACAACCGCTTCCTGGGCGTCTGGCGCCGCACGCCCACGGGGCTGTGCCTGGCCGCGTACTGCGCCACGCCGCTGGCAGCGCGTTGAACAAGCCGGCATCCATCCATCTTCATCACGACACCGGAGACTTCATGGCCATCACCGACATCGCTTACGTTGTGTTCGACCACCAGGACCTGGCGCCAGTGGAGCGCTTCTACCTGGATTTCGGCCTGCAGCTGGCTTACCGCGACGACCAGGAGATCGCGTTCCGGCCGGCGCTGGCACGCGGCTATTGCTACGTGGCGCGCCGGGCCGCGCGGCCTGGCCTGGCCGCGATCGCCTTCAGCGCGAGCGCGCGGGAAGACCTGGAAGCCGCGGCACGGTTCCCGGAAGCCTCCGCCATCACGCCCATCACGCGCGCCGGCGGCGGGGAGAAGGTCACGCTGACCAGTCCGGACGGCTTGCCGTTCGAGATCGTGCACGGCATCGAGCCCTACCCGGCCCTGCCGACCCGCGCGCCAGCCACCGTCAACAACGGCAGTACCAAGCGCCGCCACGGCGAGAAACTGCGCACGCCGCTGGAGCCGGCCCCGGTGCTGCGCCTCGGGCACATCGCACTGCTGACCCGGGACTTCGCGCGCAACTTCGCCTGGATGCAGTCGCGGCTCGGCCTGCGGCCCTCGGACATCATGTACGACGAGCATGTCGACGACCAGGTCGGCTCGTTCATGCACCTCGAAGGCGACGGACAGTGGACCGACCATCACGCCGTCGCGCTGTTCCCAGACGCGCGCCCCCGGGTGCACCACGTCTCCTTCGAGATCGAGGATCTGGACACCCAGGCCATGGGCAGCGAGTGGCTGGGCCGCCAGGGCTGGAAGCGCACCTGGGGCATCGGCCGGCACATCTACGGCAGCCAGATCTTCGACTACTGGTTCGACCCCAGCGGCAACATCGCCGAGCACTTCACGGACGGAGACCTGGTCCGCCCGGGCAGCGAGCCGCAGCTGGTGCCGCTGGACGATGCCTCGCTGTACGTCTGGGGACCGCCGATGCGGCCCGCCGACTTCGTCGCCATGGCGCCGCACCACACGCCGGCCGAACAACGCGACTGACCACCCTCCCCGCCATTCCCAAAGGAACACCATGAAACTCGCAACATTCCTGCTGGACCAGCAACGCCGCGCCGGTGCGCTGACCGACCGGGGCATCGCCGTCTTCGAGGGCGACGCCGACATCGGGACGCTTGTGCGCCGTGGCACCGGCCAGGCCGGATTCCAGGCCCTGCTGGCGTCGAGCCGGCACACCGTCCAGCCGTCGGACGTCGAATTCCTGCCGCCGGCGGTCGAGCCGCCGAAGATCATCTGTGTGGGCCTGAACTACGCGGACCACACCAAGGAAAGCCCGTACGAGCAGCCCAGCTACCCGACCCTGTTCCTGCGCGTCGCCACGGCCACCACGGGGCATGCGGCGGTGATCCGCAGGCCAAGCATCAGCGAGCAGCTGGACTACGAGGCCGAGATGGTGATCGTGCTCGGCCGTGGCGGCCGCCGCATCGCCCGCGAGCAGGCGCTCGACTGCGTGTTCGGCTACGCCGTCGGCAACGAGGTCTCAGTGCGCGACTACCAGTTCAAGTCGCCCCAATGGACGGTCGGCAAGAACTTCGACGGCACCGGCGCCTGGGGGCCCTACCTGGTGACGGCCGATGAACTGCCGCCCGGCGGCGCAGGCCTGCAGATCCAGACGCGGCTGAACGGCCGCACCGTCCAGTCCGCCAACACCCGCGACATGATCTACGACGTGCCGGCCATCATCGCGACCGTCAGCGAGGCGATGACCCTGCAGCCCGGCGATGTGATCTGGACGGGGACGCCGGCCGGCGTTGGCTTGGGCCACAAGCCGCCACTGTGGATGAAGCACGGCGACACCGTCGAGGTCGAGATCGAGCGCATCGGCTTGCTGCGCAACGCCATCGCCGACGAAGCAACTGTTTGAACGGCGCACGGCATTCGGTGGCGCGCCTCGCGCCGGCTTTGACACGATCAAGATCTTCGGAGGAACCCTTGGACTCACCTGCTGAACCGCTGCGCGTTGCCTGGATTGGCGTCGGCGCGATGGGCTTGCCGATGGCGCTGCGGCTGAAGGAGCGCGGCATCGACATGTCCGTGTTCGACCGCAGCCCGCAGCGCATGGAGGACGCGGCCGCGCACGGGCTCGGGGTCGCAGGGTCGGCCGCAGATGCCGTGCGGCACGCCGGCGTTGTGTTCTCCACCGTGCTCGACGACGCTGCGCTGTTGTCGCTCGTCGATGGCCCTGGCGGACTCGCAGCGTCCATGCCGCACGGCAGCCTGCTGGTGGAGATGAGCACGGTGTCGCCTGGCGCGTCGTCGCGCGTGGCCGAGTGCCTGCGTGCAGTGGGCGTCCGCTACCTGCGCGCGCCGGTCTCCGGCTCGGTCGCACTTGCGGAACAAGGCACCCTGAGCGTGTTCGCCTCCGGCGACGCGCATGACTTCGAAGAGGCCCGGCCGCTGCTGGCCGGCCTCTCCAGCAACCAGGTCCACGTGGGACCCGGCGAGGCTGCACGCGTGCTCAAGCTGGCGATCAACATGATGGTCGTCGCCAGCACGTCGCTGATCGGCGAAGCGCTGGCCTTTGCCGAGCGGAACGGCTTGTCGCGCCCGATGGTGGTCGATGCATTGAACGCCAGCATCGTCGGCTCGCGCCACTACCAGTCCCGTGCGGAGAGCTTGAAGACCCGGCGCTATGGATCCAACGGTCCGCTGCGCCTGGTTGCGAAGGATCTTGGCCTGGCCCTGCGGCTTGCCGAAGCGCAGTCACTGACCCTGCCCATCGCGGCACACTGTCAAGCTGCGATCGATCGGCTGATCCAGCAAGGCCATGGAGATACCGAGGTCACGTTGCTGGCAGACTGAGGCACGTGTTCTAGCAAAGGTTTGTTCGTGTTCAAGCTGGCGTCTGGGCAGAGGATCTGTCCGGCCTGAGCTCATCCAGGTGCTGTCAGTCCGCTCGACGTTGAGCGCATGGCTGATAAAGGGCTGGGAATCGGGCAGTCTTGCTGTCGCACAACGCTGCTACCACGGCGGCGACGGACGGCAGCCAGGCCGCACGGTTGACAACGTGCCACTGCATTGTGCGGCCCTCGTGGCAACATCTGAGAATGAACGCTCCTAGCAACGCCAATTCGACAGATCGTCTAGATTCCTCCACAGGGCTGGTCTCATTCGAGGTCGGCGAGCCTTTTGAGCTCGATGGAAAGCGCTTGCGCGCCATCCGGTCCGTGTTCGACGATGGTTTCATCTGTCTTCGTTTTGAAGACGCCGACGTGGTCGACGACCACGACTCAGACCCCACCGATGACTCCTTTTGAGATCGAGCTGCGCGCCTGGCTGCGGCACGCAGCCAATCTTTGGGGCGATGGACTCGATGGCCGCCCATAACGACGGGTACCTGTTCGGCAACGCGCGGGCCACACGCATCAAGATGCTCGTGCACGACGGCTTTGGGGTGTGGTGCGCGACAAGAAGGCTCAACGCAGGCCGCTTCGTTTGGCCCAGCGAGATGGCCGCGCCGGTGGCCCTGAGCCAGGCGCACTTCGATGCGCTCGTGGTCGGCCTGCCCTGGCAACAGTTGCACCAAATGAGCGCGATCACCCGTCTCTGAAGGACCGGCTCACGGGGTTGCTGACAACATCGCAACCCCCAATGGCAAAGCAGCCTTCGCGCACGCAAGATCGATGCATGCAGGACCTCGTTGGCGTCACCTTTGGAGCGCGGTGAATGACATCCCGCGAAAGCCGCCCGCGCCCGGTAAGCGTCCAGCCCGCCCATCTTGAAAGCTTGAAAGCTTGCACAACCGCCAGATTGTTTCGTACGAGATTGCGGAGCTTCTTCGGAACGCTGAAATGCGAGATGTGGTGGTTGGGTGCTGCTGGATTCAGCTGCAGCGCTAAAGCCAGTTGCCGCTGAGCACAAACGGTGCCCAGTAGTAAGGGTGTTGCCAACTGGTGCCGGCGCCCAGCTCAGGGCCGTGCAGCATCTGCAGTTGAGCCTGTCGCAACGCCTGGGCGCGGCTCAGCGGGTTCTGCACGCCGCGTGCGGCGTAGAAGTCGTGCATGAGACGAGCGGTGGAGTCGTCCGCCACCTTCCACAAGGTTGCCAGCACCGACTGCGCCCGCTGACGCAAAACCACCGCGGCTAAGCCTTCCACTTCCGCGCCATTCTCGTTGATGCCGCCGCCGGTGGCGGTGTCGCAGGCCGATAGGGTGAGCTGCTCCACGCGCCCAAAGTCCAGCACCGCTAGTTGACCCAGGCTCAGCGGCTCGCCCTCACCCAACAGTAGCACCGAGCGGCTCTCATCGCCTGGCTTGAAGTCGAAATGGCTGGCGACATGGACCACGTTGCTACGTCCGGTCAACGCCGATTCGAACGCTTGGCGGCTGAACTGGGCGTCGAGCACGATGCTGCCGGGCAGCACGCCGCTGCGGCCGCGCACGGTCTCCGAGCCGCTGCGCACGATGCCGTTGAGCTCCTGCAGAACACCCGGTAAGGCAGGGAAGCCCTGCCGCGCCTGCGTCAAGCCCATCGCGCTCACGTTCCAGGGAGTGGCGCTAGGGGCGGCGCGGGTATCGGCAGCCGAAGCCCACAAAGCCAGCGCATAGTCTTCCACGAGGTAGCGGCCAGCCGGGTTCTGCAAGGCGGCCAGCGGTAGGTAGCGCAGTTCGTCGCTGAACGAGACGACAAGCGTCCTGGCGCCCGCGGCCTGAATGTCGTCCTGCACCGGCTCGATCAGCATCTTCCACAGGGCCTGAGCGGGGGCCTGTGTGTCGGCGCGCGCCAGCACTGCCTTGCGCAGCGCGACTACTTGGTTAGTCAGCGCCTTACGGCCGACGTTGCTGAAACGGCCGAAAGACCCGCGTGCCGTGGACACGATGATGCCCACCCGGTCCTCCGCCACGGAGTAGTGCAAGCCAACGGCGCCGTCGCCGTCCTGTGCCACCTGCGAGCGCAGTCGCGTGACCTGGCTATCGGCCTCTTTAAGTACGGGTCGCCGTGCCGCTTCGGCAAAGGATTGGCCCAATTGGGCTAAGAAGCGCTGGTATTCAGCCCGCGACGTCTCTGCTACCTTCAACAGGCTAAGCTGGCGGACTCTCTCGGCCGCCGTGAGAGGCTGGTCCGATTTGGCGCGCTTGTCCAGCAGCGACAGCTCCGCAGCGTCCCTCACGGCCTGCGCCGCCAGCCGGCGTGACTCGGCCAAAGCCTCCCGTTCACGGCCAACATAGTCCGCCTCGCGTCGGCCCGGCTGTCCACCAGAGCTGCGTGTCAACTCGAAAAGCTCGTTCTCCTTGAGCATGGCCAGCACCTGCTCGGCCTCAGCGATGCGTCCTTCCTCAATGAGCAGGTTAGCTAGGGTCTGGTAGGCGCGCTGGTTGGCCGACAGGAAGTTATCCTGCAAATCGCGCCTCATCCCTTGCAACTGGCCGCGCACGTCTTGAATTAAGTTGACCGCCTGCTTGCCGTACCAAATCGCCAGTGACGTCTGATACTCCTTGTCGCCCTGCCGGCCATGCAACCTCATCAGGCCTTCGTACACCAATCGGAACAACCGTGGGTCCGCGGTCGCGTCGGCAACTAACAGCGCCTCGTGGAAGGCCTCCAACGCCTGCTCCGACCGACCCATGTCTCGGTAGAGACTGCCTAGCTGGCTCAGCTTCACGCCGGTGCTCTGGTGCCCAGACCCAAGGGCCTTCTTTGAAACGGCAAGCGCGCGCTGGAGAAGTGGCAGCGCTGCTTCTAAGCGACCCGTCACTCCATAGAAGAACGCCAGGGACGTCAGAGGGTCAATGACAGCGGGGTGCTCGGAGCCGTGTGCCTTTTCCTGGATGGCCAGCGCACGCTGGATCATTGGCAGGGCCAATTTGGCCCGCCCCCTCTTAAGATGAAGGGTACCCAGGTTGTTCAATCTCAAACCTGTGGTCGGATGATCAGGTCCCAGCTTCAGCTCCGATATGGCAATCGCGCGCATGTACAAGGGCACGGCCCGCTCGTCGCTATCCATTTCGCGGTATAGGTGCGCGAGGTTGTTCAGATAGGTGGCCGTACGCGGGTGATCCGTGCCGTTCACTTTCTCCGAAACCGTCATTGCCCGCAGGTACAGGGGCATCGCCCGCTCGAAGCGCCCCATTTCCTGGTACATCAAGCCGAGGTTATTCATGCGAGTAGCTGTCGACGGGTGCTCTGGGCCGAGCGCATTCACGCTAATGGCGAGGGAGCGCTGATGCAGCTCCAGCGCTTGCCGGTAATGGCCCATGTCTTGGTGTACTCCAGCCAAATTGCCCAACAGGCTAGACATATCAGGGTGACTGGCGCCCAAGGTTTTCTCAGCGATCATGACGGCCCGCTGGTACAGCGCCAGCGCTTGGTCGTGGCGGCCCATGGACCGGTAGTTATTGGCCAGATGGTTTAAGGCTTGCGCAGTGGCAGGATGCTCCGGCCCGCCCGCCTTCTCGGAGATGGCCAGTGCACGAGTGAGCAGGCCAAGCGCCTGCTCGTATTCGCCCATCTGCTGCAGCAGGTTGCCCAGATTGTCCGCGGCCGTGCCCGTGCTGAGATGCTCTGCTCCACGGGTCCTCTCAGTAACGGCCAGCGACCGCTGAAACAACGGCAGCGCGTCCTGGAAGCGGCCCATGTTCGAATACAGCGTGCCCAGCGCGCTCAAGCTGGCCCCCGTCGAATGATGCTCCGAACCTTCCTCCGCTTCTGAAAGTTCAAGCGCACGCTGCAAAAGCGGCAACGCCTGTTTGTAGCGCCCCATCAGGCGGTAGAGGCCGCCTAGGTTGTGCAGGGCCGTGGAGAGAGACAACGCATCTGTTGTACCGGTCCTTTCCGCAATGCCCAGAGCTTTCTCGTACAGCGGCAGCGCGTTGTCGTAGAGCCCTTTCCGTACATAGATCTCGCCAAGGTTGCTGGACCACACCCCCATCGACTGGCTGTCAGCGCCTCCCTCTTTCTCCAATATCCCAATACCGCGTTCATACAGCGGTATGGCCTCTTCGTCTTGGCCCAACTCCAGGTAGACCTCGGCAAGCGTGCTCATACTGCGCGCTGTCAGCGCGTGATCTGGTCCTAGCTGCGCCTCGCGCACTGCCAGCAACTGCTTGGCTTTAAGTAGCGCCTGCGCGTACTCCCCAAAGTCAAGATGGATCGTCAGCTGTCGACTGAGCATGCTCGCCTGCGGCGGATCCACCGGGTTCGGTAGGGCTCGATCCGGGACGGTCAAGACCGCAAGCGCCGACAAGCGCAATGCCCACCTGGCCAAATGCAGCAGCGCCCGGCCGAGTTCGAACCTGTTCTTCATCGTGCCCACCGGCTTTTCACCCTGACAGACTTCTCATTCCACATCGAAGCCCGCCTGGCTCAGCACCTGGGCCGCCTCGTGTTCGCACCGCCGGCTGGCCAGCCACCCAGCCCACATCACTGCCTGCGCTGCGGCATCGCCCCGCGTGGCCAGCTGCACGCGCTCTGCTTCAGCGCCGGCCTGGCGACGCTCGGCTTCGCCCAGGAGCGTAAACTCGCCCGTCAGCGGAAGGTCGCCCGGCGCTGGGTGGATGCGCCAGCTGTACTGCAGGCCCGGCTTGAGCTTTCTGGTGGCTAGCGTGCGGGTGCCCTTGGCGGTCAGCGTGGCGACTAAGGGACCGTCCTCGCCACCCTCCCGGACTTCAATCCCTTGGGTACCGCGCATTGCGGGGTCGGTTTCGAAGGCCGGCGCGAGCGCTACCGGCTGCAGCATCGCTACGGTGCCGGTGGGCAGCGAGCGCGCACTTCGGCCGCGACTGACGGCACTGACACGGCCAGGGCTGCCTTTCAAGATGTCCGCCAACGTGTACCAGGCCCCAGACGCGGTTTCGCTGCGCAGCACGTTGGGTTGCGAAAGCTGCTGGCCGGCCTGGAAGGTCTTGCACGCGCTGCGGCCTCGGGCGCCAACGGTGCACGCTACCACGGTGCCCTTGACGACACGCAGGCCATTGCACGCCTCGATCTGGGGAGCGGGCAATGGCACGACCGCGCCAGTGGCGTCCCTGACTTCACTGACACCCTTGTTGATCAGAGAACAGCCCTGCGCCCACACTGTGGCGCTGCCTGCCAGAGCAGCAGCCGACATAAGCACTTTCCTCATAACGCTACGCATGCTTGCAACCCTCATTCTTGACTTCTCTGGCAACTTAGACGGATGACGGGCCAAAGTGTGAGGCCCGTCAAAGACTGTGCGCGATGATCATCGCGATATTGGCCAGCACCAGGGCAGCGACGACCGCACGGCCTAGCCAGCGGCTAGCATGGGGCGCCCCTCCGCCGTGTGCGTGGGCCCCGCGAGACAACATCAGCTTGGCGCAGACGCCAATCACCACCGGTCCTGGGCTGACCCAAAGATTCCTGGGCAGCAGTATCCCCGCGGATGCCCACACTAGCACCACAGCCAACCCGAACGCGCCCAGCACGATAGCCAGGTACACCGCCCTCGGCAGCAGATAGCCTTTCCAGCTGCCGCCTCTGTGAATCGCAGCATGCCGGCCCCAGGCGGCCGTAAATAAGTAGCCCATCAGGATGCCAAGAGCGATGTCCAGCCCCAATGCTCCAATACCCTGCTCCACCGTGACCGGGTGTATGGCGCTGTAGTACACCGCTGCATGCAGTGTCACCCCTTCCGTAGGCTGTCCGTCGAGTTCCAGCGCGGTACCGAAGCGGTCCCTCACGTCGTAGCTGCCGCCCACGAAGACCACCCGGCCGGCCAGCAACAGTGGTTTGCCGTCAGCGGCTGAAGGCAGTGCCGCCACCGACGTCAACTCGTGTACGTGCTGCTGCAGCCCCGTGAAGAACGCAGCATTCAGGGGGCGGATCTTGGGGAAGCGGGGCGCCGCGGCCGTCAGGTCGCGCGTCGCCTCGCCCGTCGCCAGTTGCACCAGCAACTTCAACTCGGCATCGCTGCGCTGGCAGACGTCGTCCAACGTGTTCGGGCGTGTCGCCGCGATGCCCAGCGACAGGTCGCTGGCGCTGTACTGGAGCACGCGCCCGCCAGTGCTACGTAGCACCGGGCTTGCGAAGACGACCCGGCCGTCGAACTTGGGCTGCGTGGACCGCCACTCGCAGGCCTGGCGCATCCACTGCGCCTTCGTGCCGGCGGCTTGGGGCGTGAAAGCGACTGAAGGCAAGGGCAGCACCAGTCGCACCCCGTCCTCCACCAGCGCCTTCAGCTTGGCATCTAGCTTCTCCTGCCCCGCGGCGTCGCTGCCAGTAGTCGAGAGGTCCAGGTCCAACACCAGCGTCGTCGGCAGGCCGCCAGGCTGCTGGGCAATTGCCGCCACCACCGAGGCGACCTTGGTACGGTCCAGCGGCGACCGCTGGTCGAAGACCCGCTCGTACAGCGGGCCGCCTATCAGCAGCACTTTAGGGGACGTTGCATCGGCGGCCGGCGCCTGGCCGCCACCAGAGTTGTACGCACCCGCGATACGCAGCATCGCAGCGTCCAGCCAATCTAGGACGCCGCTGTGATGCAACAGCCCCACGACAGAGGCCACGGTTAGGGCCACGACAAAATGGTGAATGAAGTCATGGAACCGGTGGGCAAGGTGTGTGACCGCGGCGAGGACGTTCATCAACGTGGATCTGTCAGTCAGATGCCTTCTCCCTGAGAGTTCATTGCCGCGGTAGCCCTCATGGTCGGGTCACCTCGATGCGGTTCGTGCCCGGCCGCAGTTGCTGGGCGATTGCCTCGTCCTTGACCGCCCGCACGGCGGCTGAAAACTTCGCGGCATCGATTTCGAAGTCCAGCGCGACGCGGCTATCGTGGTCGTACAGTACAAGGCCGCCCACCTCCCGATCCAGCGACGCCGCGATGCGCTGCGCCCGCTGCAGCGGCGCCGCGTCGGTCACAGAGATGAGCTGGATCGCGCTGCGGGTGGTCGGCGGCACCTCGTCACGGGGCGCCAGGGAGCCGCCAGCATCCCGCCCCTGGTACAGCGACAGGCCAACGGTCAGCAGCAACGCGCAAAACGCCGGCACCGCCCAACGCACGTGCCGCGAAAACCAAGGCTTCCGTGTTGCTTCGCGCGGCGCGAGGTGGTGGGCCTCACTGAGCCTCGTCCGCAGCCGCTGCACGGCGCGCTCCTCGGCCTGTGGGCCGGCAAGCTGGCCCAGCACGCTATCCTCAGCACGCCGGCCTTCAGCCGCAATCAGGGTGCGCAGACCGCTCAGCGCCGGGTCGCTTGCCGTGCCGTTGGCTAGTTGCTCAAACCAGCCGTCCAGGTCATCGCTGCCATCGGCGGGCACGCCGTTAGCCACGGAGCACCGCTCGCGCCAAGCCTGCGCAAGGCTCCAGGCTCCGGCCCAACGCCTGGCGGCAGCTCTGCAGGTACTTGCGGGTGGCGGTCTCAGTGCGGCCCAGCGCGGCGGCCAGGTCGGCCGACTTCCACCCTCTCACCACCACATGGTGCAGCGCGTCTGCCATGGCGGGATGCTTGCGGGAAAACGAAGCGTAGTGATGCTTAATGCAGGTTTCGAAGTTGCGCCGGTCGATTGCCGCTATGGCATCCGTGCCCGCCTCGTCAGACAGCACCGCGTCCACGGCATCCCATTGCCGCTCGTCCAGCGTCTGCTCGCGCCCCCGGACGCGCAGCAGGTCCACCAGCATATTTCGCGCGATGCTGTGCAACCAGCTCGACACTTTCGCCGCCCCCATGAAAGCATGCGCCGTCTCGCTCACGCGGAGGAACACGTCCTGGACAACGTCTTCCGCGTCCGCTTCACTGGCGCCCCTACGGATCAGGAAGACCAGCAACGCCCTGCGGTGACGAAGCATCAATGCTTCTAGCGCTAGGTTGGCAGACGACCCACCGGCGGCAACGCGCTCAAGGAGATGGCTGTCACTTTCATCGCTCATGGTCAAGTTCACGGCTGTAGGACAGCAACGATGTTAGCAACTCGTCTTGAATATGGCCGACGAGCGATACCGCGCGCTTTTGGGTACATCAAGGATGCAGGGCATTCGCAAGAGCTGACGTTCGCGGACGCCTGCTCATGGCCGATTCCAGCCAGATGCTGGCCGGACCCATGAGCTGGAACGAGCTGAATGCCAGCGTTAGCGCACTTCCGTCAAGCGGCCCAGGCAATCTATGCAGCTACTACCTTCTCAATAGCTCGACTGCGACAAGCTCGCCCGATCGTCGAAGCAAACGGTCGGCATTCTGGACAGCGATGGGTCTTAGCTGAACTAGGATCGCGCCCATGGATCTGCCCAACCGCCTGGCTGTTCGGTCCTCCGGCGACAGCCAACGCTTGCGGCTTTCCATGCCCAGGGGGCACCACTGCACGCTGTGGGTGGCTACCACGCTGTTGTGGGTCACCGCGCCAGCCGGCGCGGGCGAGGCGACGGACCCCACGGCCCCGCACCGCGCGCTGACACCACTGCGCTTCGAAAGCGTCGGCGCCGATGCCATCCCGCGCGATGTCGTGAGCGCCATCGCGCAGGATCGTCACGGTTTCCTGTGGGTCGGCACCGGCGACGGGCTGGTGCGCTACGACGGCTACCGCTTCCGTCCGCTGGAGCGGTCCACGCCGGACGCGACCAGGCGCAGCCTGGGCTGGGTGGCGGTGATGTGCGCCACCGCCGACGGCCGCCTGTGGCTGGCGCCGGAGTCCGGCGGCGTCGCGCTGTACGACCCGCGCACCGAGCAGGTCGTCGACGTGCCCGCATGGCAGGACGGCGAGGCGCGGCCGGGCGTGCTGGCCATGCTCGAGGCCGACGACGGTGGGCTGTGGGTCGGCACCGAGGGACAGGGCCTGCTGCACCTGGACGCGCAAGGCCTGCGCCAGCCGCTGGCGGGTGCCGAGGCCCTGGACAACGCTCACGTGCAGGCGCTCGCGCCTGATGGCCAGGGCGGTCTGTGGATCGGCACCTGGGCCGGGCTCTGGCGCTACACGCCGGGCGCCGGCGGCTTGACGCGCGTGGTGGCCGCCGCTCGCCTGGGCGACGAGGCCATCGACCTGGACCGCCGTGCCGTCCATGCCTTGCTGCGCACGGGCGATGGGCGGCTGTGGATCGGCACCCGCCAGGGCGAGCTGCTGCGCGTTGATGCCTCGGGGGAGTCCCCTGCCCGCCTGGTAGCACGGAACGACGCCTTGCCCGGCGGCACCGGCGCCATCCGTTCCATGGTCGAGGTCGACGGCGAGCTGTGGGTCGCGCGCGATACCGGCATCGACCGCCGCGACCTGGCTGAGGGCGCCCTGAAGGCCCGCCTGCAGCACGACCCGCGGCGCCCGGGTGGCCTGGCCGGCAACGAGATCTTCGCGATGCTGCGCGACCAGGCCGGCGCGGTCTGGGTCGGCGGGCCGGGCGGCGGCCTGCAGCGGCACGACCCGCGCCAGCGCGGCATCTGGGTGCGCGGCGCCGACACGGCGGCCGGCAGCGCGCTGTCCGATCCGGACGTGCGCAGCCTGCTGCGGCTGGCCGATGGCCGGCTCTGGGCCGCGACGCGCCGCGGCGGCGTGGCGATCCTGGACGCGTCCCTGCAGGTGCGCGGCACCGTGCGGTGGCCGCCCGGGGAGGCAGCGCCGCTGGTCGACGCGATGGCGCAGGACGCCCAAGGCGCGGTGTGGGTGGCTGGCAGCACCCAGCTGGTCGCGCTCGATCCGCAAGGCCAGGTCCGGGAACGGCAGGCCCTGCCCTCACCGGTGCGGGCCTTGCTCGCGGGCCGCGACGGCAACCTCTGGATCGCAACGCGCAACGGGCTCTACCGCCGCCCGCCAGCGGCCCGTGCCTCGGGCAGCCCGCTGCTGCGCGTCGCCCTGGCCCCCGAGGCCGCTTGGACGGACGCGAACGGCGAAGCGGCGTCGGCCCCCGGCAGCGAGGCGGCCCGCGTGCTGGGCGGCGATGTCTACGCGCTGGCCGAGGACGAGGACGGCACCCTGTGGGTGGGCACGGCGCAGGGCCTGTACTGGCGCCCGCCTGGCGACGACCGGCTGCGGCCCATGCGCTCGCCGCCAGACGAAGGCCTGGCCAGCCAGGCGGTGATCGGCCTGCTCGTCGACCGGGGGGGACGGCTGTGGGTGGACACCGCCGTCGCCGGGCTGCACCGGCTGCTCGCACGCGATGGCCCGGTGGCCCGCTTCGACCGCATCAGCCTGCGCCTGGGCCAGGCCGGCCGGCCGTTCGGCGCCAACCTGATGCAGGACGGCCAGGGGCGCATCTGGACCCACATGCACCTCTACGACCCCGCCGCCGACCGGATGCAGGCGCTGACGCCGGCCGACGGCGTGCGCTTCGGTACTGGCTGGTTCGGCGCGTACGCGCAGCTGGGCGGCGATCGCCTGCTGTTCGGCGGCACCAAGGGCCTGCTGGTCATCGACGCCCGCCAGGTGGATGCGGCGAGCCACGTGCCGCCGTTGCGGCTGGCGGAGCTGCGCGTGGACGGCCAGCGCACGGCGGCGTGGCGGCCCGGGCAGCCGCTGACCCTGCCGCCCTCGGTGCGCAGCGTGACGGCCGAGGCGGCCGCGCTGCACTACGGCGATCCGCGCCGGGTGCACTACACCTGGCGCCTGCAGGGCTACGAGACGGCCTGGGTCCAGGGTGGCGAAGGCCAGCGCACCGCCAGCTACGGCCACCTGCCGCCCGGCCGGTACACGCTGCAGATGCGCGCGGCCGACCGCGCGGGTCCGTGGCAGTCCGAGGAGTTGAACCTGGCGGTCCATGTGCTGCCCGCGTGGTGGCAGACCTGGTGGAGCCGCCTGCTCGCGGTGGGGCTGGCCGGGTCCGCCATCTGGGCCCTGGTGCAGTGGCGCACGCGGCGCCTGCGCGCCGACCAGGCGCGGCTCGAAGCCCTGGTGCGTGCGCGCACCCGCGAGATCGAGGCCACGGCCCGCGCGCTGGAGCAGTCCAGCCTCACCGATCCGCTGACCGGCCTGCGCAACCGCCGCTACCTGTCGCAGCACCTGGAGCCGGAGGTCAAGCTGGTCGAGCGCCGCATCGCCGACCGCCAGCAGCGCGGGCAGCCGCCGCTGGAGGGTGACGACCTGATCTTTTTCGTGATCGACATCGACCACTTCAAGGAGATCAACGACCGGCACGGCCATGCCGCCGGCGATGCGGTGCTGGTCGATGTGGCCCGGCGCCTGCGTGCGGTGTTCCGCGAGTCCGATCACCTGGTGCGCTGGGGCGGCGAGGAGTTCCTGGTCGTGGCCCGGGGCACATCGCGCCGCGAGGCGGCGGCGCTGGCCGAACGCGTGCGCCAGGAGATCGGCGGGACGCCGTTCGACCTGGGCACCGGCGCCACGCTGCGGCGGACCTGCTCGGTGGGGTTTGCCGCGTTCCCGCTCGCGATGGCGGTGCCGCGGGCGCTGGCCTGGATGGACACCGTCGCCCTGGCCGACCGCGCGCTCTACGTCGCCAAACACAGCGGGCGCAACGGCTGGATCGGGCTGGTGGACTCGCGGGCCCGTGATGCCGGTGCGCTCCAAGCCCAGGCCGGCCGCTCCATCGCCGCCTGGGCAGACGATGGCGACCTGGTGGTCAGCGCATCGATGCCCGCCGAGGCCTGGCGTGCGGCCGCAAGTTTTGCTGGCACGCCCTACTCTTTCTGATTCGTGGAGGAGCACGATGGGAAACTGACTGACCCGTTTGCGCCCGTGCCGACATCGACCCTTCAACCGGGACGTCAGTTGTGCAGCGGCGGACTAAGCCGCTCGCGCGGCAGGCGCTCCGCGCGACGCCTGGGTGTGAGGTTGCCCTCGGATCCTGGAGTGCATAGCCCCAGCCCGGAGAATGCCGGGACGGGAGCATGAATTGAACGAGAAGCAAACGAGAGCGAAGTACACGCTGGAGTTCAAGCAGGAGGCCGTGCGGCAGGTCAAGGCCGGGCGCGCCGCTTCGGCCGTGGCCGCGACGCTGGGCATGCCCAAGGCGAGCCTGACGAACTGGGTGCGGGCCGATGCGAAGGGCCAGTTGGCGCTGACGCCAGAAGGCAAGACCACGACGCCGACGGTCACGCCTGAGCAGGCGGAGATCGCGCGGCTGAAGGCGCAGGTGGCCCGGCTGACGATGGAGCGCGACATCGCAAAAAAAGCCGCGGCGTACTTTGCGCAGGACGTGCTGCAAGGTACGCCTGGATTTTCTCGATGAAGGGGCGCTGGCCGATCACGCTGATGTGCCAGGTGCTGCAGGTCAGCGCCAGCGGATATTTCCGCTGGGATGCTTCCACGCGAGATCCCAAGCACGGCGGATGCCGGCGGCACAGCGACGACGCCTTGCTGGTCCACATCCGAGCCATCCACGAGCAGTTGCGCGGCGAGTACGGCTGGCCGCGCATGCACCGTGAGCTGCTGGCCCGCGGCCTGCGCGTGGGCAAGGAGCGGGTACGCCGGTTGATGCAGCGCCACGGCATTCGGGCCAAGGGCAAACGCAAGTTCGTGGTGACCACCGACAGCGCACACCGTTTGCCAGTGGCCCCGGACCTGGTGCAGCGTCGTTTCACGCCGGCAGCGCCCAACATGGTGTGGAGCGGCGACATCACCTACATCGCCACCGACGAGGGCTGGCTGTACCTGGCCGCCGTACTGGACCTGCACAGCCGCCAGGTGGTGGGCTGGAGCCTGCAGGCGCACATGCAGACCTCGCTGGTCAAGGACGCGCTGCTGATGGCCTGCTTTCGGCGCAGGCCGGCTGCGGGCCTGATCTTTCATAGCGACAGAGGCAGCCAGTATTGCAGCCAGGACTTCCAGGACACCCTGAAGGCCTGGGGCATGCGCAGCTCGATGTCTCGCAAGGGCAACTGCTGGGACAACGCCCCCACCGAAAGCCTGTGGGGACGGCTGAAGACGGCCTGCGTTCACGGCCAGCGGTTTGCCACGCGCCATGGACTGGATCGCCTTCTACAACCACTCGCGGCTACATTCGGCGCTGGGCTACCTCAGCCCGATGCAGTTCGAACAACGCTGGTTGGCGGCGCAGCGCAAATCTGCCGCTTGAAGATCGGGCTACGCACTCCGGTTTTCAGGGGCAACCTCAGTGCTTGATTCCCGCGTTGCTGCCACCGTCGATCTCGAGGCAATCCCGCCTCGCTCATCGACGGAGCTGCAACCATGGACACTATCATTCCTACGGTCACGCCATTGCGCCAGCGCATGCTCGAAGACATGCGCATCCGCAAGCTGGATCCGCGCACGCAGGTGGCCTACATCCGGGCCGTGCGCAAGCTAGCCGCCTACCTGCACCGCTCGCCGGACACGGCCAGCGTGGAAGACCTGCGCAACTTCCAACTCCACCTGGTGGATGCGGGCACTTCGCCCATGACGCTGAACGCCACGCAGACCGGCCTGCGCTTCTTCTTCGACGTCACGCTGCAGCGCGTGGACCTGATGGCCCGCATGCATCCGGTCAAGCTGCCGCACAAGGTGCCCGTTGTGCTCAGCGTGCAGGAGACCACGCGCCTGATCGCCGCTGCTACCAACGTCAAGCACCAGGCCGCGCTGTCGGTGGCCTATGGCTGTTGGCGCCGACGCAAAACTGACCATCTGGGGGTCAAGATTGAATCGGCGCCGACAGGATGAGGAATGAAAAGAAACGACCCATGCGCGACTTGAACCACGACTTCAAGCTGCTGTGTCAACGCAACTGGGACGGTTCGATGACCATGGCGGCCTACAACCTCACGCGCTTGCGCACCTCGACACAGGTGCGTCCGCCATACGTTTGAGCAGCGACAAATGCGTCGAAAACACCAATTTGGGGCTGCAGAAGTACCGTGCTGGCGACTGCCTGACGGCCCAAACCAATTCTCTGGGTCACATGACCACACTGGACCGATCTCCAAGATCCGCAGGCACGGTCATCGACGGTATTTCAACGGCCTGTTAGTGCAGGCGTCGGCGTCCGCGCATGTGATAGACAACGGCATCCCCACCGCCGGCATGCTGGCCCAGGTCGTGCACATCTGCGGTTGGGTCCTTCGAGAGCGTTGCGAGCGCAATCGTGAGGTCGGCGGTCTGCCCGATCCGATGCTGTCCAAGTTCAGCAGTTAGGGTACGTCAACCCTTTTCACCAAGTTGGTATCAATAAGATACTGTATGGACGACCGCTGACATTCGGCGTAAAACCGCTACTCCCACAAGGAGTGACCATGCTAAGACCGAATTTTCTTTGCGTATTAGCGACAACCCTGATCATCTGGGCATCCGGCTGCAAAGCAACGACCGCGCTTGGACAGAACTTGCTTCAGGAGGACCCAATAAGCTGCGCACGCATGGGAGCAAATCTACTAGGTTCACCCCTGTGTCAATATGACTTAGGTGCATATCAAGTTGCGCGCGCTGCTCTTGCGGTAGAGATGCTCTCGGCCGCCATGTCCTCTGCAGGACTTACCGCTAGTACGAAAAGCATTCAGCGCGATCTGTTCCGTGATATTGCGAAATTTGGAATTCACAGTGCAGTAGTTGGACCTGCAATGGGAATGGTCGATCTGAGCTCACTTTCCAACTCACCGTTTGGGGAACGAAGCGAAAAGGTTAAATCTCAGGCGCTGCTGGCAATCGAGTATCTGAGTCCAGGGATGGTCGAAAAGCTAAATCTCGGCACCACAAAAGAGATTCTAGAGTTTGCGGGTGTAACACGTTTGAATGGACCAGCTGATTTCTCCAGCTATATGTCGCAGCTATCTGGGAAATCTATTGGACTTGACGATTTTAGGTTATTCTCGGCACCGTCAGGAAGTCAATCAGTATTCTCGAAGAAACCAATACCTGCCGATGCATTTGGTCCTGGGGTACCGAGAAATGCTGCATCCGATTTCAAGATGCCAGCAGACATTTCGGGGGCTAGCAACAACCCTATTCCTTTGGCAATGGCTTTAGTGGGAACCGCAGCTATCGCTCGAGCACAAGAGACGACATTAATACCTAGCAAAAAATCGCAAGGCGGGGTAGGAGTTTTAGAGAGCACGCCTTTCAGCGGTGCCTTTTGCCCCCTCTGTCAAGTTCCAGTGAGCTTCCAAAGGATGCCAGAGTCGATGTTTCCTGGAGGAGTACCCATTGGATTCGCTGAGCAACAATTACCTCCATCGAAGAACCAAGATTTCCCACTAAATAATGGAATGCAATTGATGCAGGCCGAGCGAGGCGCCAGAAGAACATCGATTTCCAGCCAAGAAAATCTTGCAGCCGCAAAAGCGGTCGCGGCCTCAACCTCCTCGTCAATGTTAGCTGGTAATGATCTAGTCTGCACATCCGGGTGTGCCACGAAGGAAACCATTAGGACAGTTGGAATGTTAGGCTATGACACTAAAGAATTAGCGACTTCAAAGAACTCGCAGGAGTTTAGTGATAATTTGGACCTATTGTTCGATAATTACAGAAATAATATGTCTGGTGAAAAAATGTCGAAATGCGTAGACTCGTGCTTAAAAGACGGTTTCATTGGGGGGAAACCAGAGAAGTCCGAGGATGATGGGCAAGCGGAAGGGACAGGCTCAGGCAACGTACCAGAAGATGACAAAGAAGGCGGTGTTGGAGGAGAAAAACCAGACCAACCAAAACCTGCGGGCGGTGCGGGAACTTCATCTGAGGGCGTGGGGAGCAAGACCGTTTTAGACGGTAACCAAAGCAGTACTGAAGTTTCGACCACGGCTGCGCCAGAAGGCTTAGCTCCTGGCTCTGGACCTCCCCGCCTACCAATAGCTCCCGAATGCGCTAACGCACGTTGCGGATGCGAGGTTTCTTCTTCGGGATTTATTGGCCGCTGTGGGGGTGGCCTAAACGATCCCATGGGGTCGGCAACAAGCTTCGATGCGAACCGCTCTAACTTCTACTTCTCAATAGACCCAAATCTTCCGACGAGCGCGGAACTCTATCATTCGAGTGCATCGACGCCAACTCCAAAACCATTTCAATATCCAGATCAAAGTGTGCCAGCGTATTCTGCAATACCTCCTGGAGTACAGAAATGATCCGCTCGATCTGTGCGAGATTTGAGTATGGCCTGGCAGGACTTTTTTCGCTTATTTTCATGCCATTTTCTGTGAATGCTCAGGTTGATGCGATGGCGAGACTCGCATCTTCCATGCATGAAGCAGCAATTGGAAAGCAAGAAGAAGTTCTTGATGCCGCTTTTAAGAAGCTCGATCTTGGGAAAATATTTGATATTTTCACAGACCAGATAGAGGTCATGACCGAGCTCAGCGCCGACGATCTAAAGATATCAACAATCGAAGTTAAAAAGGTCGATTTCTATCAAGAGCAGTGGATCGATGTAATTTGCAGATCGCTTCTGAGGGAGTCTTCGCCCTTCGGGGACGAACAGTATCCGATAATTATTTTAAGCATTCCGATAGTATTTCAAGAGAAGTTTCAAGAAACATCTTGGAAGAAAATTGTAGAAGAATGCCCAAAGGTTATCTTTGGACCAAGACAACCAATAGTATTTCCTCTCGGCATTTTTTCGTTTGTCGCGCTTCAAGCCAAAGCTGAGATGCTTCCAAACTGGTTACCCCCATCGTATATTACTGCCGCAAGCTTGGTTGGCCAACCCTGCTCGCCCCCATGGAAAATCAACTCAAAGAACATATCCAAAAAGTCGTGTGTTGCACTGAAAGTGCAGCCCAGCCAAGAGGAATTTGAGAAGAAGCTGGATAATTTTGATTCTAACGACTGCCTGATGAGAGACAATGACAGCAATCTAATTCTAGGGACAAATGTCTACGCAACAATTAATCAGTATAAAAAAGAAAACCTTCCAGGCCCTATTTCTGGCAATGATACATTTTCTTATTCAAGTTGCTTTTTGCAGCCAAACCAAATCGTTAATTGGGCGGATATCGACATGGGGATCCGAGATTTAGATGTCGAAATCGCTACTTTAGGTGATACAAAATCTAGCCATCCAAGAAGATTTTCTCGATACCTGTGCTCCATTCTAAGATCTGATCAAATGGTGCAAAATTATGATGAGCAGATCCAACGCTGCAGTCTCGCTTCGCGAGTTTCAATTTATTCCGATATATTATCCATTCCTTACAACGAGAATAGGCTGCTACTAGTGTCGACAGACTACTATGTGCGCAGCATTCGAACTAATACACTTCTACAGAAACTCACCCCACTTTACATGCCACCCCCTCCGCCAGGGCGAACTTGGGATAGCTTTATTCCATCCTATTCCGCGTCACACGCAGTCGCTTCGTCGCCTTTCGGATACGTCGCATGGGTGGTCATGGATCCGAGAGCGTTCGAGAGCGCCAAGGTTAAAGAGTATTTCGAGTATGTCAGGAAAGGCCCGCTAAAGAGCGGCTATCATGGAACGTTGGCTTTTTTTTCGGACATCCATAGGTTGAGATATTACGACTAGGCTTTCGGTATTCTTATGTTTCGCGTTTAATCAAAGGGCTGCCCCCCGGGGATGGAGAAATCAGGTCGGGGCGCCAATCCAACCCACACTGGTTGAGCGAGGCTGCGCAGGCTCACAGCGCAACCGAGACTTTGTCATCGTAGATCTGTTGTCTACAGCTAACCGAGATCTGTATAAACCCGCTCCAGATGTGCTCGACAAGTTTTCCTTAATTGAGCTATTTCTCGCCCGTTGCGGTGTAGGGTACAACTTCCGATCCATCATGCTGCTGGCCACCTTCCATAACAGCAACCACTACGCCTCAGTCGTCCATGATCCTTCGCCGACGAGATGCTCGCTTCGCGCGTAGGCCGCCACAACCTTACTGCGCTCCGCATGGTCCAACTGCGTCTCCAGCGCCGCCGCTGACCAGCCCCGCTCAGACAACAGGCTACGCGCCGAGGCCCGCAGTCCATGGTGGCTTTGCTTTCCTTCGTAGCCCATCCTCTTGAACAACAAGTTCAAGGTGTTTTCGCTCATGATGCTGTCGGCAGCGTGGTTGCTTGGAAACAGCCACTGCACACGCTCCCCATTGAGCGCACGCAGTTCGGCAAGCACCGACAAAGCCTGAGCGGACAGTGGCACCGTGTGGGCTTGCAGGTGCTTGCCCTCCTTCATGTTTGCGGCCGGAATCCGCCACTCCTTGGCCTCAAGGTCGAAGTGTTCCCAGCGCGCCGTGCGCAGCTCAACGGGTCTGGTCCACGTCAGCACTGCAAGGCGGGCCGCCAGCCTGGTCATCGGCTGACAGTTCTCGTAGGTCAGCAGGTTGCGCAGGAACTCGCCGAACTCGCGCCGCGTCGTCAACGCCGGCCGGTGCTTGACCCGCGGAACCTCCAAGGCGCCACGCAGGTCGCCCGCCAGGTTGCGGTCGGCGCGGTCCGTGGCAGACGGCGCCGTGGCGCTGGACAACAACCACCTGGAACGGCAAATCAAGCCGTGGGCGATGGGACGCCGCGCCTGGCAGTTCGTGGGCAGTGAACTTGCAGGTCAACGGGCCGCCATCATCATGAGCTTGGTTCAGTCGGCACGGATCAACGGGCATGATCCCTGGGCCTACCTGCGTGATGTGCTGCAGCGTCTGCCTGCACTGCCCAACTCCCAACTCGCCGAGCTGCTGCCGCATCGCTGGACATCAGTGCAGTCCTGAGCGCTGATCGCCGTCAAGATGGGGCGGCCAGCCGCTCACCCTCGTCGGACTATTACGTTCGATCAGCACGTCAGGCCTGGACAACTTTAGCGACCGCCGCGGCCGCGAAGGGTCCGGTTCCGAACAATCGAAGAAAATCGCAGTCGGTCTACGCCTGACGCGCCTGGCCGGAAAGCGCGGGAGCTGCCGCCGGCCCCCTGTCAGCCGCGCCCACACACCGGAGCTCACGGGCCCGCGTTCGCTGCGAGCTGCGAATACGGCTTGCCGAGTAGGGCCAAGGTCAGCGCCTCCTCCATCCGAGCCCGGAGCTTGCCAATTTCTAACTTCTCGCGGATGTGCCCATCCCGAAGCACGGCGAGTTCCTTCACTGCCTCTGTTTGCTCTTCGACAGTGATGTCCAAGAACGGCAGCTCGCGCAGCTGGACCGGGAAGATGTTGGTGTTGTTGCCCAAACCCTTCTTCTCGCCGTAGACCGCGTGCTGGAAATACTTCGACATGAAGTAGAACCGAGCGAACGATGGGAGGCATCGCTTCTGGTCGAAGCGGACGCGCATGGTGAAGTCGGAGCAGACGCCCTCTACGCCGGCCGGCACTAGCGCGACCTTTCCGATGGTGCCTTCGCCCGAGCGGGCCATCAGCAGGTCGTCGGCCCTGACGGATTTGTTGGCGTTAGAGTAGAAGTAGGCGTCGGCGACGCCGTTGGCTGCCGAGGAATCGAACTCCCACGACTTGATTGTGGCCATCGACAGGTAGAGCCGCTTGCCGTCCTCATCGTAGTCGCTTGGCGAAACGCCCGCGCCCAAGACGATCTCCTCCGAGAGGAAATCGCCCGTGCGCCTGTGCGGCAGGGCCTTAAGCGCCCCCAAGGCGAACTCGACGCTGGGGGCGTGGAATTTGAAGCTGAACCGCAGGTCGGGATTGGCCGCGACCCGTGAAACTTGCAAGCCGCGCTGGCGGCGCTCCATCTCAGCCTCAAGCTTCGAGACGCTCAAACCGAAACGCCGCTCGAAGAAGCTATCGACCAAGTCCAACTCGCTGCCAATCGCCCTCTGCAGGCCCTCGCACTTCGCTGACAACACGTCCAGGACCGAGATCAAAGCGTCCTGCTCGCCCGGCGTGGGCAGAGGGACTTGGAGGCTGAGGATGTCCTCAGGCGCGATGCGGGGATGCTGCTTGCCGGCCATGAATGCCGCAGACATCTTGGAGTAGTGGCTGCTTTGGAGGAGGTAGCCGAGCAGGCGCGGCCGCAGCCGCTCAGGGTCGACCTTCAACGGAACCCATTCGGTTGTGCCCATCCCTTCGGGAAACGCGTTGTGGATAGTCTTCCCAAGATAGGGTCGCAGTTTGGAGGTCAGGACGTCACAGTCCCCAAAGAGCAGGCGGTTAGATCCTATGGACGAGACCTCCACGACGTCGAACACGGCACCCCAAGGCCCCACATTCTCCAAGTCCACCAGCTGGGCCGGCTCCACCAAGTCGCCCTTCTTGACCACCCGCGCCGTTGAGTCGATTGAAAGGTCGCGGATGCTTACGCGGGGGTATGCACTTCCAGGCACGAGGGCAAGCGGCTCGGGGTGGGTCGCAAATCGCCTGAGCATCGGCGCGCTGAGCCTGAGTCCCGAGCTGGCGCACGCGTCCAGATACCTCGCCGAGCTAAAAGCGGCGCTCACTTCCACATCCTCCTCGCCCGTATGGCGTCTAGGATCGTCGCCGGCTGCGAAGGGTCGAGGAGGATCTCGGCGCTGCGCAGGTGCGACATGGCCGGCAGCTCGAAGACGGCGCGCAGCTCGGGGTCCGTCCGATCCCTATGGGCCGCCTTCAACGCGCCAGCGCCGTCATAGCACCTGTTGAGGACCGCCTCGACGCGGGCGCGCTCCAACACAAGCTCCGCGAGCTTGGTTTCGAGGGCCAGCGCCAGGGCGGTGGCCTTCTCGTCGGGGGCGTCGGAGGAGTCGGCCAGCTTCCTGCGAGCTTTGGCCGCGTTGCCGCGCTGCTCGACGTCCTTAATGACTTTCGCGTAGTTTGCGTCAACGGCCCCGGGATCTACGCTTGACGGGGCGACCTCCAGGGAGAACAGCTCGTTGGGCTGGGTGATCTCTCCGCGCTTGGATCGCTTGTAGCCGATGTGCGTGGCCTCGGCCAGGAACATCTCCGTGTTCTGCTCCAAAGAGGGGTCCCCGCTATTCTCGGCTTCGAGTTGCGACTGCACCAGCATCTCCCGCATCACCCAGTTCCAATTCACCCGACCGAAGACTTCCGCTGCGTCCGTGTCAGCCTCAAGCGCTAGGTCGAGCGCGCGCCTCTTGCGCCGCAGCAGCTCGGGGATCGGAAGGGCTTTCTCCTCGGCAGTCAGCGCCTCGCCCAGCAGCTCCGCGACGTCGACGCGGACGCTTGCGTCGTTCGCCGCCTTGACGGATGGAAGGCTTGATCGGGGCGCGCCGTCCAAATGCACTTTGAAGTGATTCTCGACGCGGCGGGAGAGCTTGCCGTAGCGCGAAGACTGCGCGGCCCACAGGTCTCGCCAACGCGCCA
The DNA here is from genome assembly GCF_001422405.1 of Pseudorhodoferax sp. Leaf267. Lineage (GTDB taxonomy): Bacteria > Pseudomonadota > Gammaproteobacteria > Burkholderiales > Burkholderiaceae_C > Pseudorhodoferax. Next base: position 259,221 of record NZ_LMMV01000002.1, on the reverse strand, counting down.
CTTCGTCCTCAAACTTCTTCTGCGCGAACAATATGCTCGTCTTCGTGCTCGTGTAGGGCGCAAACGCCACCTGCGGCAGGCTCACCACTGCCCGGACATGGAAGAACTGGAAGATGAAGAGCCGTATATATTTGTTCTCGGTTGTGTCGAAGACGCTCTCCGGCAGAACGATCGCCATGCGGCCACCTTCCTTGAGTAACTGCCAATAGCGCTCGATGAAGAGGTTCTCTGAGTTCTTCTTGGTGCCGAACAGGAAGCTGCGGGCCAGCGTCTTCTTGGTGTCGTCATCGAGGTCCACACTAAAAGGCGGATTGCTGACGATCACATGGAATTGGCCGTTAACGTCCTTCTTTCCATACGCGTCGTTGGGCGTGCGCACCGCGAGCGCGTTAGGCGAGCCCGCCGCCGGAGGGTGCTCATAGGCCGAGAAGGGCTTAAGGCCGTCTTTGTGAAAGATGTTGGTGGAGCCGTCTCCGTGCAGGATCATGTTGACCTTGGCCGCGGTCGCGAGGTCAAAGTTGTGCTCGATGCCATAGAGGAACTCGCGCGCCCAGCGATGCGAGCGGTGTTCCGGCATGAACATTGACTCGTATGTGTCCTGCACCTGCCTGGCCCTCTTGAGCTTACCCTTTTGGCGACCTTTGATTTCGGAGGTGACCATTTTCATCGCCTCGATCAGGAAGGTCGCGCTGCCGCATGAGGGGTCGATGATCATGGGCAATTTCTGCTGGTTGTTGACCATTTCGACCGCGAGGTCGTCGAGCCCCACCGCGTAGAGCATGAACCTAACCACGTTCACAGGAGTGAAAAACTGGCCCTTGGACTGCTTGAAGCCGTCGCGCTGAATCTGCTCGAAGAAGTCGCCCAGCAGGTCGCGTCCGTTCAGCGAGTTTTTGCCATCGACGAACGAGTATTTCTCGATCTGCGCAACAGCAAAGGCCAGTTTCGCCAACGGGAACTTCTCACGGTTGACGATCTGCTGCTCGGCGAGGTCCCCTTGCTTCCCTAGTTGCTTGGCCAGCGCTACACGGTAGACGCCGTTGAGCCGCTCGTAAATGGCCTCTGGGCTCTCCACGGAATCGCCGTGCTGAAACACCTGGAAGCGGTAGGACTCGTCGTCCGGCGTGTCGTATTCGTCCTGGATCTTCGCCAGGATGATGTTGACTAGCGAGGTGAATACCTCCGTGTCGCCGGTGCTGCCGCCTCCCCACAGGACGTTGTGCAGGCTCGTGGCCAGAGTCTTCACCTCGCTGGGAGAAAACTCGCTGATCAAGTCGCGCGCTCCCTTACGGACATAGGGAGGCTTCTTGGGCCTGGCGTATTTCTCGCTCAGCGAGTCCGACACCGACGGCATGCCAGCTTGGAACCACGAGTCGTAGGTCGAATATTTTTCATAGTCGATCACGGTGGCCCGGTCTCGTAGGGTTCCGCCAATCTCCTCGACCGTGTAGTAGACAAGGAACTTAGGCTTCTTGCCCGTCTTGCTCTGATGGAGGGCCGCGACCGAGAACAGCTGCCGGTCGATGAGAATCTTGTCCCGCTCGTATTTCTCGGGAGCCTTGACCTCGACGAAGTAAAAGGGGGTCCCGTCCTCTTGCTCAAGAATCGCATCGATGCGGACGGAATTCTCCGAGGTGCCAGCCTTCCCGCGCCCCGCGAGGTATGTGGTTTCAAGCTTGATGCAGGACGGCTTGTAGCCGAGCTTGTGGGCGAGCCGGTTCACCATCCACGCGCGCGCAAGCTCCTCATCGCCGAGAACCTCGATCTCGCGGCCCTTCTCGATGGCGTCCGAGTAGCGAACGCTGGACTTTGCCAGATTCACCGACACGCACGGAGCAACCGAAGCTGCGATGTCGTCGGCTGCGAGTTCCTTCCAAGTCTTCAGCGGGTTGCCGGCTGAACGGTCCTCGGCGAGGTGAGCGACTATCCCCTTGATCTCCTCGCTGCTGGGAACCTCTGCGACCTGGTCGCCCTCCGATGCGGCCGCGGTGCCGGACGCCGGGCTGGCGGCCTTCATGGAGGCGCTCGTGTCATTCTTGCTGCTTCGTGCCATTTGTGTGGTTAGGTCGGCGTCCTGCGCCTCTTTGCGTTTGGATGGAGAGAAGGGCCTATGCCAAGCGCGTATTGAACGCGTCGTGTCCCTCGCCCGTGCATTTCTGGACTTCTTTGAATCGCTTCACTGCCTTTGCTCGTTGCCGTTTCCGCAACGTTCATCCATCCCTTCCCCGAGGGCTACGTGTCCAGACGGACGATCTGCCGGGATTCTCGCCCAAGCGCGAGGCGGGTTCGCTCCGTTGGCTTCCCTATCGCGAAAGAGATCCATCGACCTACTAATGTTGTGCGCGAAGTTGATCCGCCCGCCGCATGTGAGACTACCCGCTCCTTGACGAACCCACCGCCCCATGGGACTGATCGCAGGACTGCTCGGCCAATGGCTACCGGCGAGGCACGGCTTTTGGAGGGTCACATCGCCAGGTTCGACGCTGAAGCGATGAACCAGAAGGTGGCCGCACCACGAGGAGCTCAGCGTCCCGACGGCCCTGGTCATGGCGCATCCGGGCGTTCACCAGCGGCGGCGCGCGTCAAAGTAGTTGTCGCCTCAGCAAAGGTGCAAGCCACCAAGCTGTTCAGCACCTTCGTCTCCGTTGCCAGCCGTATTGGTCTGCGGACGACAGCTTCTGGAGCCGGCGGTCGTTCAGCTTACAGAGTCGACCGTCCGCAACCAGTCTAAGGACTAAACCGCTCGCTACAAGGACTTCCTCCGTCGTCAAGCTGCTTACTGGCCGTTTTTCCTGATCGACGGTTGTTGGACTACTCGTCCGTGGCCGTGCGGCAAGTGAAGGTGCGGGGCGACAGAGAACAGACTGCACATCTACAAACGGCCTTGTTGCGCTCGCGGCGCGGGCCCAGATACGAACCGCTCAGCCGGGCTCCATTCGCGGTACGGGGTTGGGCTCGATTGCTGCCCCGCACGGTTTACCGAGTTCGCCAGCTGCCGGTCTGACCTGTCAAATGCATCTTCGGTTGCACGTCTTGGCTGGATGAAGTAGCCGCGTTGAAACTTGTTGCGGAATTGACCCGATGGCTGCCGCTTTCAGGCTGCGCTGAGAGCGCAGATCGGCTGGGCGTCTACGGTCGCTGCCCCGGTCTGCTGCTTGGCCCGTGGCTTGATGCTGACGTTCTCGGAGTCGAAGCCCTTTTCGCGGGTCATGACCGCCCACAGGATGCGCGCGTTCTTGTTGGCCATTGCGACACAAGCCTTCTGCCAGCCGACCCGGGCCGTCAGCTGCGCCAACCACTGCGAGATCGGATCATCGCGTTTGTCGGCGCCCATGACTGCCGCCTTGGCTCCCTGGATCAGGAGCGTTCGCACATAGTCGTCGCCGCGTTTCGTGATGCGTCCCAGGCGGATCGCGCCGCCGCTTGACGACTGGCGTGGCACTACCCCCAGCCAGGCGCCGAACTGATGGCCACTCTTGAACTGCGTGAAGTCGCCCACGCCGGCTGTCAGCGCTGACGCGCCGAGTTCGCCGTTGCCAATGACCTTGGCTGCGCGCTTTGCCGCCGGGCTGGACCGCACGTGCTGGCCGACTTGGCGGTCGCACCATCGCATGTGGTCATCTAGTTCGCGCCAATGCTCGAAGGCGCGCTGCAGCACCAGACGCGCTGTCGTGCTGAGCTCGCTGCTGGCGTCTTCGATGATGTCGGTCAGGACGGCACGCAAGACCTTGGGGCTTTTGCCAAACACCAGACCGAACTCGCTCAGGACACCGCGGATCTGGTTAATGCAGGCCGTTCTCTCTTCCTTCAACCCCTCCCGCACCCGGTGCAGGCTCATCACGCCTTGCTGCTCGCAAGTCTTCACCGGAACGAAGCGCATGCTCGGTCGCGATGCCGCCTCGCAAATTGCCGCAGCATCGGTTGCGTCGTTCTTGCCGCCTTTGCCTTCCATGCGATACGGGGTGACGAAGTGGGCCGCGATCAGCCGCGGTTCCAACCCCTGCGCGCGCAGCTTGCGCGCCCAGTGATGGGCGTTTGAGCAAGCCTCCATCGCCACCACACAACCGGCGGGCAACTGCGTGCACCAGGCAAAGAACAGTTCGCGCTTGATCGCCCGGACTGCCACGCGCTGGCCCGCTGCATCCACCGCGTGAACTTGAATCACTTGCTTGGCCAGGTCAACGCCGACGCGCGCAATCCGTGCTCCTGTGATGTCGTCCATGGGATTCTCCTTTGCGGTTTCAGTTGAGGGTTGCGACGCAATCATGGTGCGCCGACACCAGCACGGGAAGTGGGAAGTCCCTTCGTATTCGCGGTAGGCGCTCCGCGCGACGCGTGGCCGCTTGATTCCCGCGTTGCTGCCACCGTCGATGTCGAGGCAATCCCGCATCGCTCATCGACGGAGCTGCAACCATGGACACGATCATTCCGGCGGTCACGCCGCTGCGCCAGCGCATGCTCGAAGACATGCGCATCCGCAAGCTGGATCCGCGCACGCAGGTGGCCTACATCCGGGCCGTGCGCAAGCTGGCGGCCTATCTGCACCGCTCGCCGGACACGGCCAGCGTGGAGGACTTGCGCAACTTCCAGCTCCATCTGGTCGACGCGGGCACCTCGCCCATGACGCTGAACGCCACGCAGACCGGCCTGCGTTTCTTCTTCGACGTCACGCTGCAGCGCGTGGACCTGATGGCCCGCATGCATCCGGTCAAGCTGCCGCACAAGGTGCCCGTGGTGCTCAGCGTGCAGGAGACCACACGCCTGATCGCCGCTGCTACCAACGTCAAGCACCAGGCCGCGCTGGCGGTGGCCTATGGCGCAGGCCTGCGCGCCAGCGAGGTCGTGCACCTGAAGGTCACCGACGTGGATGGCGAGCGCATGACGCTGCGGGTGGAGCAAGGCAAGGGCCGCAAGGACCGCTACGCCATGCTCAGCCCGGTGTTGCTGCAGCGCCTGCGCACCTGGTGGCGCGTTGCCAATGCCCAGGGCCGCATGCGGCCCGGTGGTTGGCTGTTCCCGGGCATGGACCCCACCGATCCGCTGACGCCGCGCCAGCTCAACCGCGCCATACACGCCGCCGCCGATGCTGCCGGCATCGACAAGCGCGTCTCCACACACACGCTGCGCCACGGGTTCGCAACCCACCTGCTGGAGCGCAAAGTGGACATCCGCGTGATCCAGGTGCTGCTGGGCCACAGGCGGCTTGAGACGGCAGCGATTTACACCCACGTGGCCACCGATCTGCTGCGCGAGGTGATCGGCCCACTGGAGCCGCTGCCGCCGTCCTGAGGTGCAGCCGTGGGACGGCCAGCCCTGGAGGTGGCCGATGTCTTCCACCAGCACGGTCCGGCCTGGCGTGCCGCCCAGCGCGGCCACCTGAGCCTGGGCCAGCTCAAGGTCATGTCGGCCATCGAACTGTGCCGCAGCGCGGCGCTGGGAGGACACGTGCTGCGCTGCGAAGGCTGCGGTACCGACCAAGTCTCGTACAACTCCTGCCGCAACCGGCACTGCCCCAAGTGCCAGAGCGCGGCGGCACAGCGCTGGCTCGATGCGCGCCAGGCCGATCTGCTGCCGGTGGAGTATTACCACGTGGTGTTCACGTTGCCGGCGCCCGTGGCGGACATCGCGTACCAGAACAAGGCCGTGCTCTATGGCCTGCTGTTCGACCTGGCCGCCGAGGTGCTGCTGACCATCGCCGCCGATCCGAAGCACCTGGGCGCCAGGATCGGGGCGACGCTGGTGCTGCACACCTGGGGCTCGGCGCTGACGCACCATCCGCACGTACACGGCATCGTGCCCGGCGGTGGGCTGGCCCCCGATGGCAAGACCTGGGTGGCGTGCCGGCCTGGCTTCTTCCTGCCGGTGCGGGTGCTGTCGCGCCTGTTCCGACGGCGCTTCCTTGAAGAGCTGTGGCGGCTGCACGCGGGCGGCAAGCTGCAGTTCTTCGGCGAGCAGGCCACCCTTGCCGACGCACCGGCCTTCAAGCGCTGGCTGGCACCGCTGCGCCGAGTCGAATGGGTGGTCTACGCCAAGCGTCCCTTCGCCGGGCCGCAGTCCGTGCTGGCCTACCTGTCGCGCTACACGCATCGGGTGGCGATCTCCAACAGCCGGCTGCTGGCGATGGACGAGCGCGGCGTGACGTTCCGCTGGAAGGATTACCGCACCAAGGGCCGCACGCGCCACAAGGCCATGACGCTGGATCCGGCGGAGTTCATGCGCCGCTTCCTGCTGCACGTGCTGCCCACCGGCCTGCATCGCATCCGGCACTACGGCCTGCTGGCCAACGGCTGCCGCACGGCCAGCCTTGCGTTGGCGCGCGAGCTGCTACAGGTCGTGCCAGAGCCGGTCGCGCTGGACAGCGACGCTGGCGCGTCGGACCGGCCGCAGCCCGCCACCTTCGTCTGCTGGCACTGCGGCAAACCGATGGGCATCGTGCAGGTCTTCATGCGCGGCTCGGCCATCCGCGCACCGCCGCCATGACCAGCGACAGCACGCACGGATCGCAACACGCGCTGATCGGCCAGTGGCCTGCACCGGCTGGGCCATCGTGCGCGTGGCAGCTGCGCCACCATCGTGGACCACTGTTGGCCGGCTGCAGCTGGCTCATCCGATCAGGCGGCGCCGTCATGGGCGGCGCCATGCGGCATGCGCAGACCCGCAGCCTGGCCGCCAGGACCAGTACCGCGTTGCTCAAATCCCCATAGCCCGCTGCGGCAAACGGCCGCAGCGATGCAATCCGCGGTTTCCTCCCTCGAGGCTTGTGCGACACCTGCCCTCAGGTCGTGGCTCATCCACGACCTGCGGCTTGCCGGGCAGGTATCTCACAACCCTAAACAGGAGCTGCGATTCACTGCCCCGTGTCGCTCGACGAATTCTGGCCTTCACCCGACCGATCGCAGAGCATTGTCTGAGCGCTGAGCGCATCAACGTGTGCGCCGGCGCTCCCGATGCGGAAGCTGACGGCTACGCGGCATCTGTCCTCCGAGACGATGCGACACCGCATACCCGTAGTGCGGCAATACACGGCGGTCGAGGATCGCGTCCTGCGCCGCGAGGTCGCCTCGCGATGGCCGCAGCCATTCATCCAGGTCCTCGGGCTGGATCGGGCAGATGCACCGGTCATGCCCCACGGCCGCCACCTCCGGCGGTGGGTCCTCCGTGATGAGGGCAAAGGACAGCAGGTGCGGCTGGCCCGGCCGCGACCACCGCGACCAGATGCACGCCGCCAACAGATCCTGCGGCTGGTCTGGCCGGAACTCCACCTGCACCGTGCCGGGCGCCTCGGCGGGCGGCCGGTTCTCGACGCGATGCCGCGGCACATGCTCGTAGAACGCGCTGAGGATGACCACCCCATGGTGGCTGCCGTACAGGTCGCGCCAGAAGCCCTTCAAGCTGTCCCGTCGCGCGTTGTAGCAGCCAGGGTACTCGGCGTCGAAGCTCTCCGGCATGTTCCAGGGCCGGCAGTGGTAGCGCATGGGTTTGAACACCCGTTGGCCGTTCTCCCACACCATGACCGGCACGAAGCTCCCCGGAAAGATGCGCGAATCGAGGGCCTCGAGCTCGGCCCGCTGGAAATGGTCGATGCGCTCCTGGAACGCCGCGATCTTCTTCAGTGCGATCCGTTTGCTCTCGGTCGCCGTCACCGTGATCTTCTTGGAAAGCTTCAGTTCCGCCGCGGCGAGCCGCTCGCGCTGCGCGGCTTGCTTCAACCGCAGATCCTCGATGAGCGCGGCAGCGTGCTGCGCGGTCATGGACTTGATCTCCCGACCTTCGTCGGTCTCCGGCGATGCAAAGGCCGACTCCACGGCGCGCGGGACCCGGATCCTGGGGTCGGCCAGCCGGCGCCAAAACAGGTCAAAAAAATCTTTGATGCTGAGGACCGCGCCGTACTCGCGCACGAAGCGCTGGTAGTCGGCTTTGATCTGAGCGCTGTAGCACATCGTCGTCGCACCCTTTCATCGATCACCCAAACACACATGGCCAAGCCACCGGCCCGCCATCTGCGCATCCGCCGCACAGGTGCCTGCCACCCGACAGACCGGCCCGAGACGCTGCCCGATTCTTGAGCATCGCGTCGCAGCCCACGCCCAGCGCCGATCCCGCGAGATGCTCATCGAGTTGTCCACAGAGTTGCCCACGGCGGCGAGGGACAACCCCATGGCATCGTCTTGCAGCGAAAGCGATCACATCGACAGCGACCACGCGCCGACTGCGATGGGACCTTATACACACGGCGTCGGCCGCGCCACCTGTACCCCCGGGTACCGGGCAGCACGCCTTCGTTGAGGGCGCGCTGGCAGACAGTGGCCAAACTTCGTGATACTGTATCGACATCCAGTATTCAACGCCATGTCAGCCCTCCCCGCTCACCAGCCACTGCCCGCCGCCAACGAGGATCGGCTGCAGCTCGCACCGCACATCGCGGAGGCGGTCTGGCGCGGGAACGAGCTGGGCCACCAGGTCGCCGCCGAGGCCCTGTCGTCGGGCTGGGAGGCACTGGACGCCGAGCTGCCCGGCGGCGGCTGGCCCCGCCGTGCCGTGACCGAAATCCTCGCCGCCCAGCCCTCGGTCGTCGAATGGCGGCTCCTGTCGCCCGGCTTGCGCCAGGTCGTGCAGTCCGGTGGCCAGATCGTGGTCATCGGCCCACCGCGACACCCGCACCTGCCCGGCCTGCAGCACATGGGCCTGAGCGAACGGCAGTTCGTCTGGATCCAGGCCGACGCGCCCGCCGAACGGCTGTGGACGACCGAGCAGCTGATCAAGTCCAACGCGGCCGGGGCCGTCATCGCCTGGCTGCCCAAGGTCCGGGCCGACCAGCTGCGCCGCCTGCAGGTCTGTGCGCTGGCCTGCGACGGGCTGGTGTTCCTGTGCCGTCCCGAAGCCGCCCGCCACGAGGCGTCGGCCGCCCCGCTGCGCGTGCAGGCTGCGGCCGGCGAGGACTGGGACCTGTCCGTGCACCTCCTCAAGCGCCGCGGCCCGCCCCATGAGCAGGCCCTGCAGCTGCCATCGATCCCTGGAGGCCTGGCCTCCGTGCTGACGCCGCGCATGCGGCGTTCCGCACCTGTTCTTCGCGAGGCACCCCATGCTGTGGGCCGCCCTGTTGTTGCGGTCCGCCCCGAACACGCCGCCGTCGGATGAGCACCTGCGCGGACTGTCGACCTGGGCCCTGCAGTTCTCACCGCGGGTGGCCATCGTCGAAGACGCCGTGGTGCTCGAGGTCGACGGAAGCGTGCGCCTGTTCGGTGGCCGCCGGGCGCTGCGCGACCGCATCGTGGCGCAGGCGTCCGAACTCGACGTCGCCCAGGTGGCCTGGGCGCTCACGAGCCTCGCGGCCCTGGCCTTTGCCCGCGCCGGCCAGGAGAACGGCGTGCGCGGTGCCATGTCGGCGCTGCTGGACGCGCTCCCCATGGACGTGCTGGCGGCCGTGCGCCCACACCTGACGACGCTGACGCAGCTGGGCTGCCGCACGCTCGGCGACGTGCGCGCGCTGCCGCGAGGCGGCCTCAGCCGGCGTTTCGACAAGCCGCTGCTGGTCGCCCTGGACCAGACCTATGGCCTGCGGCCGGAGGCCCATGCCTGGGTGGCGCTGCCCGAGACCTTCCGCGCGCGCCTGGAGCTGATGTCGCGCGTGGACACGGCCCCTGCCTTGCTGTTCGGGGCGCGCCGGCTGGTCATGCAACTGTGCGGCTGGCTGGCCGCCCGGCATGCCGGCACGACCGCGTTCGTGCTGCGCTGGGTGCACGACGCCATGCGCCCGAAGGACGCGGGCGACGGCGGCGAGCTGACGGTCCGCACGGCGGTGCCCATGCGCGACGTCGAGCACCTGTGCCGCCTGCTGGCAGAGCACCTGGCCAAGACCCAGCTGGCCGCCCCGGCCGGCGACATCGAGCTCGAAGCCCTGGACGTGCAGCCGCTGGAGGAGCTCAGCAAGTCGCTGCTGCCGGACCCGGCCCAGTCTGGCGAGTCGCTGACCCTGGTGCTCGAGCGTGTTGCCGCTCGCCTCGGTCCCGAGAAGGTGCTGCGTCCGGGGCTGGTCGAGGACCACCGCATGGAGTGGCAGACCCAGTGGCAGCCGGCCCCGCAGCCCCTCCCGAAGAAGCGCGCCCGCCGCAGCCGCTTCCCCCAGCCAAGCTTCATCCTGCCCACGCCCCTGCGCCTGGCGATGCGCGGCGACCTGCCGATGTACCAGGGCGTGCTGCAGATGCGGGCCGGACCGCACCGCGTCGAGGGCGGCTGGTGGCACCGCGTCCAGGTCCAGAACGCGGAGACCACCGCGGTCGTCGTGCGCGACTACTGGGTGGCGCAGAGTCCGCACGCGGGGCTGCTATGGGTGTTCCATGAACGGCTCGGCGGCGACGACACGGCCTGGTACCTGCACGGCGCGTTCGCATGAGCGCCGACCCGCGCGCCGGCATCCCCGGCTACGCCGAGCTGCGCTGCCTGTCGAACTTCAGTTTTCTCAAGGGCGCCAGCTGGCCCGAAGAGCTGGTCGAACGGGCGAAGAAGTTGGGCTACAGCGCGCTGGCCGTATGCGACGAGTGCTCGATGGCCGGCGCCGTGCGCGCGCACGTCGAGGGCAAGGAACAGGGGCTGCACGTCATCCACGGCAGCCAGTTCGCGGTCGATTGCGACGCGCCCTTCGTGTTCGTCGTGCTGGCCTGCGATCTGGAGGGCTACGGCAACCTCTGCGAGTTCATCACCGGCCTGCGCAGGTGCGCGGACAAGGGTAGCTACCACCTGCGATTGGACGCGATCGACCCCGACGCGCTGCAGCACTGTGTCATTCTGGTCTCACCGGACCGCGAGTCCTCCGATGCGCAGCTCGAGACCATTGCACGCTGGCTGCTGACCAGTTTCACGGGACGGTGCTGGCTGGCCGTGGAGATGCAGCAGGTGCTGGACGACCAGATGTGGTTGCACCGCCTGCGCGAGGTCAGCCTGCTGACCGCCATCCCGCTGGTGGCCAGCGGCGACGTGCGCATGCATGTGCGCTCGCGCAAACCGCTGCACGACGTCATGACGGCCACGCGCGTCGGCCGGCCGCTGAACGACTGCGGGCTCGACCTGGAGATCAACTCCGAGCAGCACATGCGCTCGCGCGTGCAGCTGGCCCAGCGCTTCGCCGCCGACCTGCTGGCCGAGACGTTGAACGTCGCGGCGCGCTGCACGTTCTCCTTGGACGAGTTGCGCTACCAGTACCCCGACGAGGTCGTGCCGGACGGCCAGACGCCCACCAGCTACCTGCGCCAGCTGACGTACGAAGGGGCCGGACGCCGCTGGCCCGAGGGCGTGCCGGCCAAGGTGCAGGCGCAGATCGAGCACGAGCTCGGGCTCATCGCGGACCTGGGCTACGAGCACTACTTCCTGACGGTGGCGGACATCGTGCGCTTCGCACAGTCGCAACACATCCTGTGTCAGGGCCGCGGCAGCGCGGCCAACAGCGTGGTCTGCTACTGCATCGGCGTGACCGAGGTCGACCCGAACCGCATGAGCGTGCTGTTCGAACGCTTCATCTCCAAGGAACGCAACGAACCGCCGGACATCGACGTGGACTTCGAGCACCAGCGCCGCGAGGAGGTCATCCAGTACCTGTACCGCAAGTACGGCCGCGACCGGGCCGCCCTGACCGCGGTGGTCATCAAGTACCGGTCGAAGTCGGCGTTCAAGGATGTCGGCAAGGCCTTGGGGATCGCGCTGCCGCAGCTGGAGGCCCTGGCGAACAACCTGGCCTGGTGGGACGGCAGCGAGGTGATGCAGCAGCGCGTGGCCGAGGCCGGGTTGGACCCACAGGCCCTGGTCGTGCAGCAGCTCATGAGCCTCACGGCGCAGCTAATCGGCATGCCACGGCACATGAGCCAGCACCCCGGCGGGTTCGTGCTGACCAAAGGCCCGTTGAAGCGCATGGTCCCGATTGAGAACGCGGCCATGGAAGACCGCACGATCTGCGAATGGGACAAGGACGACCTGGATGCGTTGGGCCTGCTCAAGGTGGACGTGCTGGCCCTGGGCATGCTGTCGGCGATCCGTCGTTCGCTGGCGTTCATCAGTGAGCGCAAAGGGTATGCGTTCTCCATGCAGGACATCCCGTCCGAGGACCCGGTCACCTACGACATGATCTCGCGCGCCGACACCGTGGGCGTGTTCCAGATCGAGAGCCGCGCGCAGATGTCCATGCTGCCGCGGCTCAAGCCCGCGTGCTTCTACGACCTGGTCATCGAGGTCGCGATCGTGCGGCCCGGACCCATCCAAGGGCAGATGGTCCATCCCTACCTGAACCGGCGGCAGGGCAAGGAGCCAGTGGTGTATCCGAGCGCGGCGCTGGAGGAGGCATTGGGCCGCACGCTGGGCGTGCCGATCTTCCAGGAGCAGGTCATGCAGGTCGCGATCCTGGCGGCGGGATTCACGGCCGGCGAGGCCGACCAGCTGCGGCGGTCGATGGCGGCCTGGAAGCGCAAGGGCGGCCTGCAGCAGTATTACGACAAGATCGTCACGGGCATGACCTCGCGTGGGTACGAGGAAGCCTTCGCGAAGCAGATCTTCGAGCAGATCAAAGGGTTCAGCGAGTACGGGTTTCCGGAGAGCCACGCGGCGAGCTTCGCGCTGCTGGTCTACGCGTCCTGCTGGATCAAGTGCCATCATCCGGCGGAGTTTCTGGCCGCGCTGCTGAACTCACAGCCGTTGGGGTTCTACTCGCCGTCGCAGCTGGTCCACGATGCACAGCGTCACGGGGTGCAGGTGCGGGCGGTGGACGTCATGGCCAGCGACTGGGATTGCACGCTAGAGGACCTGCCGCGGCCGCCTGCGGTGCGTCTGGGGCTGCGCATGGTCGTGGGTTTGCGGGAGACCTCGGCCAACCGCCTGGTGATCGCGCGCCAGGCGGCGCCGTTCGACGACGCCGACGACCTGGCACGGCGGGCGGAGCTGGAGCAGCACGAGATGCAGCTGCTGGCCGGTGCCGACGCGCTGATGAGCCTCGCGGGCCACCGCCGCCAGCAGGTCTGGCAAGCCTCGGCGCTCAGGCGCCCACCTCAACTGATGCGTGAGGCCGCGGTGGACGAGGACTTCCTGGAACTGGCCCCCGCGCGCGAGGGCGAAGAGGTCGTACACGACTACCACACGATCGGGCTCACGCTGCGCAGCCACCCGATGGCTCTGCTGCGCCCAGCTCTGCGCAAGCGCCGGCTAGCGTCTGCCGCGGACCTGGCGCGCGTGCCCGACGGGCGCATGGTGCGCTATGCCGGCATCGTGACGATCCGCCAGCAGCCGGAGACAGCCAAGGGCACCGTGTTCATCTCGCTCGAAGACGAAACGGGCAGTGTGCAAGTCATCGTGTGGCGGAGCCTCAAAGAGCAGCAGCGTGCTGAGGTGCTGCGCTCGCGGCTGTTAGCGGTGCACGGGCAGTGGCAGCGCCGAGAGGGCGTGACGAACCTGATCGCGCGGAAGCTGGCGGACCTGACCCCGTTGCTGGGACGGCTGGCGACCGGGAGCCGGGATTTTCGGTAGCAGGTAAGGGCGCGTGAACCGGCGTCAATGCCAGACATTTGTCGGAGGCGTGCAGCGCGGATCACGCTGATGCAACACCCCTTAAAGTTCATCCTCGTCCTCAGAATATTCATTGATTCCAGCGCCCTCCGCACACCGCAGAATGCCGAGGTTCGCGGGCTCGGCACCCATCGGCCCGCGTCGATGGTCCAGCGCACGATGCGCACGCCGCGCCCAGTCGCTGACCGCCCCAACTAACTTGTCTGTCAGAACTTCAATCTCCGCGCATCGCATCGCGAAGACAGCATGTCGCATGTACCGTGGTCGCCCTCCGATCGGGTCCAGAGGGCCGAGCGACCATCCCAGTCTGCGCCGCAGCTTGACTATGCGCTTGATCAGCCCTGTCCGCTCGTTTTCATGCTGCACGAAGTAGCGCAGCTTCAGGCATTTGCGGCAGGCGAGCCTCGTGCCGTCGACATACAGCGCCTGACGACGGCCCTGACACTCGGGGCAGAGCAACCAACGCCGATGGCCACCCAGGTGCAGCGGCTGCCACGACAGACTGACAGACCAAGCAAGCGCTCCATGCACCACGCGCACGAATTCGTTGACCTGCCGACCCAGGCCGTCGTACTCGCACTGAATGGTAGGGCCGTGCCGCTGCAACGCGGAGCCGCTCGCAGCGTGCGTCAGCACGGCGGCCGGAAGATCCTCCATTGCCCTCGCCCCCCCGCGGCTGCCGCGCCATCCACCAAATACCGTTCCCATCGTATTGCCTAAATGCCTTGGTCCAATGCGCCCGGCAGGCCGCGGTGCACAACGGCTTCGAGGACCCGCTCAACACCTGGGCAGTTCTGAGCATCGGTCATCAGGACGTTGACCATCTTTGCTGCGCTGTCGCGAGGCCAAGATGGAATTCTGGCTAGCGTGCCATTTGGGCGCTGGAAAACGATCACGTGGCTGGCCTCGGCGAACTGTGGCTCAAACCGCGAAATCGGACGCATGCGGATCGAGCGCAATGGGTGTAGCGCGAACCAGATGCCGTCCGGGATGCTGCCACCTTCCAACAGTGCGGTCGGGGCATAGACCGCGCGCGTGGACCCATCCGGCAAGCCCGGCTCGGCGCCCTGCCCCACATCGGCCGCGTTCATCGCGGTCTCCAGCGTCGATTCAGCGTCGACACCTCGGGCATGACGCGACCCAGGGTTGCGGCGAGTCCTTTTTCCACCAAGGGAGCGACGGGCGCGTTGGACATCATCGACTCGACGTATGCGGCCGGTCCCTGCGGCGTGAGTGGCACCCGCATTCGGTCTCCGGGGCTGAGCTTGACGACCAGCACGTGCGTAGACGCCGCGAACTCGGCGGGCAAGCGCAGGCGCAAACGCAGCGTTCGCTTGGGACGCGCTTCGAACCAATCGCGGTCGACGGCGCTGGCGCAGGGGTCTTTGGGAAGTGTTGCAGTGCTCATTGTTGTGATGCTGATGGTTGAAGGAAAGCTAGCGCTGAGGTCGCGGGACACGACAGGGACAACGGGACACCCCTTAAGGGTGGTGTCCCGGGTGTCCCACTGATGTCCTGGGCGTGTCCTGGATTTGTCCGAAGGCCCGCGCAGTGTCGAAATCGGATCCGATGGAGTTCAACCGCTGTCGAACATCGAGACCATCGCGAGACAATTGCGGGACAACGGCCACCTTCGTCGCAGACGGTGCCAGTCTCGACTTTGTCCCACGCCGCAAACCGAGTGCGATCGCGTTCATCGGAGTTCAGAAATCGCTTGCCCGCAAATCGGTCGAAGCGGCTCATACTTCTTGAGTTTTCTTCAGCTCGGGTCATCGCGGTCTTCGACGTCCCATGGAGAGCTGACGGGGTGCTTGGGCCTCAGCAAGTACTGGGCGATCAACGCATCGTTGGTGTCTGGCAACGAGTAGTCCTGTCCGTCGACCTGGAGATGCCCGCCCTCGACGAGGTCCTTCAGCGCTCGGGAGAACGCTTTCCTGCGCGCAGCGGGGTTGTCCGCGTGGTGGGTCCTGACGAAGTGGTCTCGCCAGTCGTCTACGTGTACTGCCACGCGCCCGCCCGATCTCTGCCCTCGCTCCACCGCAACGACGATGAATGCCTCGAGGCCGAACCTGAGCTTCGGAGGCAAGCGCTTCGGCAAACGCTCGTCCCCGCTCTCGCGATCGTGCTCGTCGCTCAGCAGGAGGACGGCGCTTTCCATCGGGCGCCCCTCGGCGTCCAGCCAGTCGAGCACAACGCGTTTCAGCCGCATCGCGATTGGTGCGTGCAGCTCAGACTCCTTGGACTTGACATGGGTCAGGCAAACCTGGCCGGGGCCTTCCATGCCCACCATGAACTCGGAATCGACCGCGCCGTGCAAGGCAGAGGAGCCCCGCATGCGACCTTTGTCGGCGACGCCGGAATGGTGGACGATGAGCACCGTGCAGCCCAGCGCCCGCTGCATCTGGGTCATGCGCTGTACGAACAGGCTCATGTCAGCGGTCGAGTTCTCGTCGCCCCCGCCCATGTTCCGCGCCAGCGTGTCCACCACGATCAGTGAGGCAGCCCCGACCACTGCCATACGTTCGGCGACGGCCTTCTCGACCGCTTGCGCACTTTCCAAGTCCATGATGGCCGCCGGCGCCTCTGAGATGTACAAGGGAGCACCGTTCAGGCCGATCTTCGTCTCCAGCGTCCAGGCCCTCAGGCGACGTGTGATGCCCGCATGGCCTTCACCGGCGATGTAGAACACCGCGCCCTGCCGCGTCTTTCTGCCCCAGCAGGGTTGGCCGGTCGCAATACACGCGGACAACGCCAGCGCCGCGAAGCTCTTGCCCGCGCCGGGCGCGCCGAAGATCGCACAGGTCGCCTCGCTTTCGATCAAGCCATCCAGCAGATAAGCGACCGGCTTGTAGTTGGCAAGCAGAGTGGCCGCGTCGACGAACTTGAACGCCTTTGGTGCCCAGGCATGCGGACTGGTGTCCGGCAACGCGGCGATGAGCTGGGCCGCATTCGACCTGGGATTGACCCAACCACGGCGCTGGGCCTCCGCGAAGACTGCCTCGTAGCTGGTGCGGGAGGGCTGGGCAGAGTCCCAAGTCTCCTGCGCGTCTGCTGCGTCGTACTTCTTGGACCGTTGTGACCATTCATGGAACAGGCTTAGACCAGCAGAACCGATGGTTTTCAGCGCCATCATCATGCCGATCCACATCGCGCGATCGTCCGAAGGAATGATGGTGAGCGCACTGCGCAAGTCGACGACAGTTCTCGGATCCACATCCTCCACGGTGGGCAGCTCAGCCCGTTCCGCCTCGTGCCCCCCTGCCTCGTTCGAGAGCTCAGCAGTCGGCGTTCCGCCAGCGGCACGGTGTACGGGCACCAAGGAGACGCAGACGAAGTCGGCGAGGTCCGAGATGTCGCCGCGTCCAACGCCCTCCCCTGTCACCGTAAAAAATCGGCCGCAGGAGTACGCTTCAATGCCCGATGCATTGCTCGCGAGTGGAGCGAACTGGCGTCCGTAGCCAATGGCATGCGCGCCCTTGCCGCTGGGGCTGATTTCCGTGTAGCCGGGGAGCGCGTCGACGATGTGCGCCATCTGCTCGCCATGGCTTGCCACATCGTCGAGGTCTATGCCTTGCCAGAATTTGCCTCGCTCGTCTGGCCCCAGTGCAAAACCCAAGCCTGCGCCTTCGTGGTGGACCAGTCCGACCAATGCCTGCTCGAAGTCCGACAGTTGTGCGCGATCGTCGCTACTGTCCAGCTCGATGCCGAAACCACGGCGCTTGCCGCTGGCGTAGCAGGGAATCTTGCGCGCCTTTTTGCCCTCCCCCCGTGGCTCTGATCGCCAAAACAGCCATCGCCGGGCTTGGCGAAGCGACGCTGGAATGTCGCAGTACCGCTCCTTCAGCGCGTCAACGCGCTGTTGGAACGACTGCATCGCGTCCTCGCTGGTCATTTCTTGCAGCCCATGCTGTTGAAGCTGAAGCCCTGATCGGTCTTGCCCCTGCCGACCGCCCCTCGGCTGAACATCTGCACACGGCCGAAGCGAGCGAAGAGAGCGACAAGGCTATCGAAAGGGCATTCGAAGAGATGGCCATCACTTGAAAGACACGTCGCTATGCCGTCATCTGCTGCAGCGCGATGGACGCCGCACCAAACAACTACTGCGCGCGCCTTCGTGCCTGCGCAGCCAGGATCAACCTGGCGAGACGACTCCTTCGCAGACTGACCGTGGACCGCATGCGGCGCCATGCTGGCTTCGGATTCGATCCAGTTGGGGCTGTACCCTTGGGCCATCATCCTGATACCTCGGTGGGCTTGGCCAGCAAGGCAAGCACCTCAGACGAGCGCCAGGCAACTGCGTGCAGTCCAATCTTGACGGGCTGCGGGTAGCGTCCGGCCTTCACGCCCTCCAGCCACGTCGTGCGCGACACGGGTATCAGCGCCGCGATCGCTTGGCGAGGCCGGCACCCGCGTTGGCCATTGGCAGCGTTGTGGCGTGCCTGTTCCGGGGAGATCGCCCGCTGCCCAATGATCTGCGGAAGGCGCAGCAAGTGGTCGTTGGTAGATGTTTCAGGCCTCACTTGATGCATCCCGTGGTTGCCGCACGCATATTGAAGGATTTGCCGGATCGATACGACCCTGCGCAGCTTCGCCGGGACTGTTGCGACTGCCCCAAAGCGACTCGAGAGCGCCGCATGGAGTAGATCGTCAGCAATGAGCGGCTGGACTCGCCGACGCTCACGCGGCCGTCCAGAATCGCCACGGAGGGTCGAGCAGCGAGCTGCAACGGCGCGGGCAGTCGCGCCAGTTGCAGTGGAGGCGCGGCCGCGTTAAGGCGCTGTTCACGCACGAGGCTCTGGTGATCTGCTGCCCGCACCAGCACCGGCCCAGGCGCGTGGCCGAGGGCGTTAGCAACCAGCCCCCCGACGGAGCATCCATGCGTCCGGCCGAAGCCGTTGCAGGGGCAGTGCACCTCTTCGCTGTTGACGGCCTGGACAGTGCGACCGTCGAATGTCACGCGTCCGGTCACGACTTGGCCTCCCCGCTTGACTTGGATTGCAGCGGACCCAGTAGTGCAGAGCCCCACGCGACGGCGTGTGGGCCGACCTTGGCAGGCTGGGAATACCCCGCTGCACCCGTAGGGGCCGCCGGCTCTGCACGCGTCACGGGGGCGCCGGTCGAGCAGTTGAACGCAGCGGCAGAGAATCCTGTCCTGCGCGCAATCCAATGCCGACCGCGAGCCTTGCGGATGACGTCGGCATCTTGCAGCGCCTGACGGTGCACGCGCAAGAAGTTGTGGAACTGCCAAGTTCCCGGGTTGTGGCCCAGCTCGGGATGATTGCGAATGAATGCTGCCCAGGCGTCATGCGCTGGTGCCCATTCGGATGGTGATGTCGAAATTTGAGACTCCTGTTGGTTCACGCTTGCGGCGTGGCAGCAGTCTCTGCGCATCAACTCAATTCGATCTCACAATTGTGGATTGCGCTGGTCTACGTTGATTCTTCAATGACATCTTCGCCATCGTAGAGACGGTTTCGCAACGTCACAGTACCCAAGCCTCTGAAATGCTTAAACTCTTCTGCGATGCGTGTGACCAGCGCCGCGCGGTTTTCGAATTCCGGATGCGCCTTGAAGTTGTACTTTCCTTCGATCATCGTCAGCAAAGCGCCGATGATGTGAAGATTGGTCTTGTCGATCCGAGCGGTGTCCTGCGTACGCGGCTGCTTCTTGCGGGCGACTGTCAACGTGCCGCCGACATCGGGTTTCATCTTTAGAAGCTTGCCCTTGGGCCAGCCGAGGCGGCTCCAGACAGAAAACTCCCTGAAGTCCGCGGCAGGAGATTGGGTCAGATCGTCATCGTCGACTTGCCATCGCGCTTGCCATAAGGCGTGGTCCGCCAACACTTCGAGCGCCTCTTTGGCTTCGAAGCTTTCCTTCGAGAACGGACCTTGGCGCCCGAACCGGTCGTAGCCATCGATCCCGTCCTCCTCGATCGCCGTCGCGAGCTGCGCTGGCGTCTTTCCCAACTGCAACACCAGCACATCCAGCCTGCAGAACCAGTCATCTGGCAGTTCGTCGAACGGAACTGGTTTGCTGTTGAAGACGTTCTCTATGTCGATGCCCATGCTGTTTCCTGCGCCTTGCGCAATGCTTCTGTTTCCAAGTGTCCGTAGCGCCGCGCCAGTACCGCGGGATCGTGCCCGAGTACCTGTGCCGCCACACCGAGCGTCACGCCCGCGCGCAGCAGCGATGCGGCCGCGGCGTGGCGAATGTCGTGCATGCGCAGCGTGGGCATCTTGGCCTCTGCGGCCAGCGTTTCCCACGCCTTCCTGAAACTGATCGGCTGCCCCGGCACACGGCCCTGGAACATCAGTTCATCGGCCTTGCGTGTCGGGAAGACGCGCTGGATCAGTGCCGCCGTCTCTTCGCTGAAGAAAAGGACCCGCGGTGTGCCGTTCTTCGTGATCGGCGCCAACACCTCCCGCCGCTCCAGGTCCACGTCACGCCAGCGCCGTTCAAGCAGCTCGGACTTGCGCGCGCCGGTGTCGATCAGCAGCGCGACGTAGACGCCGAAGGAGCGGTCCCGAAATGCGAGCGCACGGGCGCGCAAAGCGTCAACTTGTTCTCGCTCGATATGCACTCGCCGGATCGGCTCGTCATAGCGGCGCACGCCGAGCGTGGGGCTGCGGTAACCGCGCGGTGAGAGTCGCTTTTCTTTGGCCCAGCGGTACACGCTGCCGAGCGCCGACAAGTCGCGGTTGACGGCGGACGTCTTGTAGCCGTGGTCCAGCATGGCCTGCGCGGCCGTCTCCAGCTGCTCGCTGGTCACTGTCCAGGCTGAGAAATGGCCCATGGCCGCGACCCACTTGCGCAGTCGCGTGTCGCTGCCGTCGCACTTGGCGACGCAAAAAGCATTCACGAGTTCCGCGAGGGTCAGTTCACTGGCGGGTTGTTCGACGCTCGCCGCGAGCGCTGCGGCCAGGTCGATCTTCTGACGAGAGGTTGTGCGCACTACGATTTCCCAAAAGATCACTGCCGTGATCGGTTGTCAAAATCGCCGCAAGCGTGCGTTATTCCTCTTATAGATCAACGATCTATGGTGGGCGGTGCAGGCTTCGAACCTGCGACCCCTGCCGTGTGAAGGCAGTGCTCTACCCCTGAGCTAACCGCCCTGAATCTTGTTCAGGAAAGCCTGTGATTATGCCACAGAAATTTCCGCCATCCGCCAGATCGTCTTGCCGCCACTCGATTTGTCGAGCTGGGCCAACACAGCCTCGTGCTGCACCAATTCATCGGCAGCTGCCGTGAGGATGATCAGCTCGAAGGTTCGCAGGTCCACACTCGGCACGTCGGCCACGGCGATCTCGGTCGGCTCCACGTCGATCAGCAGCGCGTCCTGGCCACGCGTCATGTTGATGTAGACGTCTGCCAGCAGTTCGGCGTCCAGCAGCGCGCCGTGCAGCGTGCGCCCTGAGTTGTCGACTTCCAGGCGGCTGCACAGCGCATCGAGCGAGTTGCGCTTGCCCGGGAACATCTCCTTGGCCATGGCCAGCGAGTCGGTCACGCCGGCCACGACGCCACTGATCGGGCCCCGGCCCAGCAGCTCGAGCTCGCGGTTCAGGAAGCCAACGTCGAAGGGCGCGTTGTGGATGATGATCTCGGCGCCCTGCAGGTACTCCAGCAGCTCGTCGACCACGGCGGCGAACTTGGGCTTGTCGCGCAGGAACTCGTTGCTGATGCCATGGACCTTGAGCGCATCCTCGTGGCTGTCGCGCTCGGGGTTCAGGTAGAAGTGCTTGTTGTTGCCCGTGAGCTTGCGCTGCAGCAGCTCCACGCAACCGATTTCGATGATGCGGTCGCCGTTGGCCGCGGACAGGCCCGTGGTTTCGGTGTCCAGGACGATCTGCCGCATGGTCAGTGGTTCTCCTTGGCATGGTTGATCGAGTACTTGGGGATCTCGACCGTCACGTCCTGCTGCGCCAGCAGAGCCTGGCAGGACAGGCGCGACTGCGGCTCCAGGCCCCAGGCGCGGTCCAGCAGGTCTTCCTCGGCTTCTTCCAGTTCATTGAGCGACGCGAAGCCCTGGCGCACGACCACGTGGCAGGTCGTGCAGGCGCAGCTCATGTCGCAGGCGTGTTCGATCGCGATGCCGTTGTCCAGCATGGCCTCGCAGATGGAGGTGCCCGTGGCGGCGCGCAGCTCTGCGCCTGCCGGGCAGTATTCGGGATGGGGCAATACCTTGATGACGGGCATTCAAACGGCCTCGATGTTCTTGCCGGACAGTGCCTGGCGGATGCCCTGGTTCATGCGCAGGGCAGCGAAAGCCTCCGTGCCCTTGGCCAGTTGCTCGGTGGTCTGGGTCATGGCCTGCGTGTCGTCGGCCTGGCGCGCCTGTTGCGCGGCAGCGATCAATGCGTCCAGCGCGGCACGCTCGTCCGTGGACAGCAGCGCACCATCGGCCTGCAGCGCACTGCGCGTGGCCAGCACCATGCGGTCCAGCTCGACGCGGGCCTCGGCCTGCGCGCGGGCCTGCATGTCCTGGCCCGCGGTCGAAAAACTCTCCTGCAGCATGCGTGCGATCTCATCGTCGCTGAGGCCATAGGATGGCTTGACGTCCACGCGTGCCTCCACACCGCTGCCCTGCTCGCGCGCGCTGACAGTCAGCAGGCCGTCGGCATCGACGGTGAAGGTGACACGAATGCGCGCGGCGCCGGCCGCCATGGGCGGAATGCCGCGCAGCTCGAAACGCGCGAGGCTGCGGCAGTCGGCCACCAGATCCCGCTCGCCCTGCACCACGTGCAGCGCCAGCGCTGTCTGGCCGTCCTGGTAGGTCGTGAAGTCCTGCGCCATGGCCGTCGGGATGGTCTGATTGCGCGGCACGATGCGTTCGACCAGCCCGCCCATGGTCTCGATGCCGAGCGACAGCGGGATCACGTCGAGCAGCAACAGGTCGGCCGCGCCGCTGTTGCCGGCCAGCTGGTCGGCCTGGATTGCGGCGCCCAGGGCCACGACCTCGTCCGGGTTCAGGTTCGTCAACGGCTCCTTGCCGAAGAACGACTGCACGGCCTGCCGGATCTGCGGCATGCGCGTGGCGCCGCCGACCAGCACCGTGCCCTGCACTTCGCCAGCCGACAGACGCGCATCGCGCAAGGCCTTGCGTACAGCCACCATCGTGCGTGCGGTCAACGCAGCTGTGCAGTCGTCGAACACGGCGCGCGTGACCTCGACCGACAGCTCCTGCGCCGCAAGCGCCACGCGCAACGTGGTCGTAGGCTCGGCCGACAAGGCCTCCTTGGCCGCGCGCGCGGCACGGTAAAGCGCCACGCGATCGGCGGCGCTCTCGGCGCGCAGGCCGGTCTTGTGCAGCGCCCAGTCGGCCAGCGCGCGGTCATAGTCGTCGCCGCCGAGGGCGGAATCGCCGCCGGCCGCGATGACCTCGAACACGCCCTGGCTCAGGCGAAGGATGGAAATGTCGAAGGTGCCGCCGCCCAGGTCGTAGACGGCGTAGATGCCTTCGCTCGCGTTGTCCAGGCCGTAGGCGATGGCAGCCGCGGTGGGCTCGTTGATCAGTCGCAGCACGTTGATGCCGGCCAGTTGCGCAGCGTCCTTGGTGGCCTGGCGCTGGGCATCGTCGAAGTAGGCGGGCACGGTGATCACGGCGCCGTGCAGGTCGTCGTCAAAGCTGTCCTCGGCGCGAAAGCGCAAGGTTGCCAGGATTTCGGCACTCACTTCCACCGGTGTCTTGGGGCCGGCGGCCGTCTCGATGCGGACCATGCCCGAGGTGGCGTCCGCATCCGCCAAACGATATGGCAGGTGCGCGCGGTCGACGTCGGCCGGCCCGCGGCCCATCAGGCGCTTGACCGAGGCGATGGTGTTCTCCGGGTCACTCGTCATCGCATCCAGCGCGTCGTGCCCGATCTGGCGGCCAGAACCGCCCGCCGCCTGGGCCAGGTAACGCACGACCGACGGAAGAATCACGCGACCTTGCGCATCGGGCAGGCACTCGGCCACGCCGTTGCGCACGGCTGCGACCAGGGAATGCGTGGTGCCCAAATCGATGCCGACGGCAATGCGGCGCTGGTGGGGATCGGGCGAAAAACCCGGCTCGGAAATCTGCAATAAAGCCATGTCGTCATTGTCCTTCGGAAGGCAAGGCCCCCGCGCTGGAGCAGGCATCGCGCCTGTCGTCCACGGCATCGAACAGGCGCTCGATGAACATCAGCGCGCGAACCTGCTCGGCCGCGCCGGCGTAGTCTGCTGCCTCATCGAGCAGTCGCGCGCAACGCTGCAGCAGGTTTTCGCGCTCGGCCGTCAGCTCCTGTGCCAGCACATCGCAGTCGGCCACGCTCTGGGCCTCCTCCAGTCGCTCATGCCACGCCATCTGGCGCATCAGGAACGCGGGCGGCATCTTGGTATTGCCGTGCTTGTCGATGGCTACGCCGTGCAGTTCGCACAGGTAGGCCGCGCGCCGCAAAGGGTCGCGCAGCCGTTGCCAAGCCTCGTTGATGCGCACCGACCATTGCATGGCGACGCGCTGCGCAGAGGAGCCCTGCGCGGCAAAGCGGTCCGGGTGGGCCTCGCGCTGCAAGGCCTTCCAACGTTCCTGCAATGCCGCCATGTCCTGCGCGAAGCGGGGCTGCACGTCGAACAGCTCGAAATCGTTGGACTGAAGATTCATCGTGAGAGGCACGCAACGCGTTGCGACATGAAAAAACCGCCATCCCGCACTGCGTGCGGCGCCATGGCGGTGTGGCCGGAAGGACAAACGCTCAGACGCGGAAGCTTTCCCCGCAGCCGCACTTGTCGCGCTCGTTCGGATTCTCGAAGCGGAAACCTTCGTTCAGACCTTCGCGCACGAAATCAAGTTTGGTGCCGTCGATATAAGCCAGGCTCTTGGGATCCACCAGCACCTTCACACCGTGGTCTTCAAAGACCACGTCTTCCGGCGCCGGCTCGTCCACGTATTCCAACTTGTAGGCCAAGCCCGAACAGCCCGTGGTCTTGACGCCCAGCCGCACGCCCAAGCCCTTGCCGCGCTTGGCGATGTAGCGGCTGACATGGCGCGCAGCGGCCTCGGTCAGCGTCACACCCATATCAGTGGACCTGCGTCTGCGCGGCCTCGGCCACGCCATGCTTCTTGCGGTAGTCGTCGACCGCCGCCTTAATAGCGTCTTCAGCCAGGATGGAGCAGTGGATCTTGACCGGCGGCAATGCCAATTCTTCAGCGATCTGACTGTTCTTCAGCGAAGCCGCTTCATCCAGCGTCTTGCCCTTGACCCACTCGGTCACGAGCGACGACGAGGCAATGGCCGAACCACAACCATAGGTCTTGAAGCGTGCGTCTTCGATCACACCGGTCTGGGGATTCACCTTGATCTGCAACTTCATCACGTCACCGCAGGCAGGTGCGCCCACCATGCCGGTGCCGACGGACTCATCGCCCTTTTCAAAGGAACCCACGTTGCGCGGGTTCTCGTAATGGTCAACAACTTTTTCAGAATAAGCCATGATTTCCAACTCCTGTCTGGTCGGCCGGCGTCAATGCGCCGTCCATTGAATCGAAGCGATGTCCACGCCATCCTGGTACATCTCCCACAGGGGACTGAGCGCGCGCAACTTATCGACGTTCTGGCGGATGGTCTGCACCGCGTAGTCGATGTCGGCCTCGGTCGTCCAGCGACCGATGGTCATGCGCAGGCTGCTGTGAGCCAGTTCGTCGCTGCGGCCCAGCGCGCGCAACACATAGCTGGGCTCCAGGCTGGCAGACGTGCAGGCCGAGCCGCTGGAGACTGCAAGGCCCTTGATGCCCATGATCAGCGACTCGCCTTCAACGAAGTTAAAGCTCATGTTCAGGTTGTGCGGCACACGGCGGTCGGCATGGCCATTGACGAACACCTGCTCGATGTCACTCAGCCCTGCCAGCATACGGTCATGCAATGCCCGGATGCGCTTGTTCTCTTCGGCCATCTCGGCCTTGGCGATGCGGTAGGCCTCGCCCATGCCGACGATCTGGTGCGTGGGCAGCGTGCCCGAGCGCATGCCGCGCTCGTGGCCACCACCATGCATCTGTGCCTCGATGCGGATGCGCGGCTTGCGGCGCACGTACAACGCACCGATGCCCTTGGGGCCATAAGTCTTGTGCGAGGTCAGGCTCATCAGGTCGACCTTCAGGGTGCCCAGATCGATGTCAACCCGGCCCGTGGCCTGTGCCGCGTCCACATGGAACACGACGCCCTTGGCACGGCAGATCTCGCCAATGGCGGCAATGTCCTGGATCACGCCAATCTCGTTGTTCACGAACATCACGCTGGCCAGGATGGTGTCGGGCCGGATCGCCTGCTCGAAAACCGCCAGGTCCAGCAGGCCGTCTTCCTGGACATCCAGGTACGTGACTTCGAAGCCCTGGCGCTCCAGTTCGCGGCAAGTGTCCAGCACAGCCTTGTGCTCGGTCTTGACCGTGATGAGGTGGCGACCCTTGCCTTTGTAGAAATTGGCAGCGCCCTTGAGCGCAAGGTTGTTGGACTCGGTGGCGCCCGACGTCCAGACGATCTCGCGCGGATCGGCACCGATCAATGTTGCAACGTGTTCGCGCGCCTTCTCAACGGCTGCTTCGGCCTCCCAACCCCAGGCATGGCTGCGCGATGCAGGGTTGCCGAAATGCTCCCGCAGCCATGGAATCATGGCGTCCACTACCCGCTCGTCGCAGGGATTGGTCGCGCTGTAGTCCATGTAAATCGGGAAGTGGGGCGTGCTTGACATTGGCTAGCTTTCAGTCGGCTGGCTGCGAAGGAGATGGGGCTCAGGACTTGGCAAACGCGTTGCCGAGCGCGAAGACCGAGTTGGGCGCGTTGATGCGGATGGGCTTGACCACAGGCGCTGGGGAAATGGCGCGCTTGATCATGGGCTTCGTCTCGACCTGCACGCCCTTGGCCAGCTGCTCGTCCACCAGTTTTTGCAGCGTGACGGAGTCGAGAAACTCGACCATGCGCGCATTCAAAGCAGCCCACAGCTCGTGGGTCATGCAGCGGCCGGCCTCACCAAGGCAGTTCTCCTTGCCTGCGCAATTCGTGGCGTCGATGGGCTCATCCACCGAGACGATGATGTCGGCAACCGTGATGTCAGCGGCCTTGCGGCCCAGCGTGTACCCGCCGCCGGGGCCACGCGTCGATTCGACCAGGTCGTGGCGGCGCAGCTTGCCGAACAACTGCTCGAGATAGGACAGCGAAATCTGCTGACGTTGGCTGATGGCTGCCAGCGTCACAGGACCGTTGTTCTGGCGCAGGGCCAGATCGATCATGGCGGTTACCGCAAAGCGGCCTTTGGTCGTGAGACGCATCGCAAGCTCCTTTGTGCTTTGATCTACCGTTGAAGCCGCATCCGGGCTGATTGCCCTATACGGCGCGCTTTTACCTGCTGGTGCCTGTCTGTGGCATGCGGCTAGAGCCCTCAACTGATGGACTTCTTGATGCGCTTGTTTGTTCCCGAGGAATTGACTCAAGTATAGCAGAAAACCCTATCGATTCACTCGGGTAAAGCCACCCTCAGCCGGACTACACCGGGGGAACGTGGTCGCCGCCGGCCGCGCCGAAGGCCTGGGCCTTGAGCTGCGTCAATTGGTCACGCACGCGAGCCGCCTTTTCGAACTCCAGGTTGCGCGCGTGTTCCAGCATGAGCTTTTCCAGACGCTTGATTTCGCGCGCCACGTCCCGCTCGCTCATGTCCTCGACCTTGGCGCGCTGCATGGCAGCCTGCTCCAGGCGCTCGGCCTCCTTGCCGCTCTTTTCGCTGTAGACGCCGTCGATCAGGTCGCGCACCTGCTTGACGATGCTGCGCGGCGTGATGCCCTGCGCCAGGTTGTGTGCCACCTGCTTGGTGCGGCGCCGCTCGGTCTCGGCGATGGCGCGCTGCATGGAGTCCGTGATGCGGTCGGCGTACAGGATGGCCCGACCCTGCAGGTTGCGCGCGGCGCGGCCGATGGTCTGGATCAGCGAGCGCTCAGAGCGCAGGAAGCCTTCCTTGTCCGCATCCAGGATGGCCACCAGCGACACCTCGGGAATGTCCAGCCCTTCGCGTAGCAGGTTGATCCCCACCAGCACGTCGAAGCTGCCCAGCCGCAGGTCGCGCAGGATCTCCACACGTTCCACGGTGTCGATGTCCGAGTGCAGGTAACGCACCTTGACGCCGTTGTCGGCCAGGTAGTCCGTCAACTGCTCGGCCATGCGCTTGGTCAGCGTGGTGATCAGCACGCGCTCGTTGCGCTCCACGCGCAGGCGGATCTCCTGCAACACGTCGTCGACCTGATGCACGGCCGGGCGCACCTCGACCTCGGGGTCGACCAGGCCCGTCGGCCGCACGACCTGCTCGACGACCTGGCCGGCATGCGCCTTTTCCCAGTCGGCCGGCGTGGCCGACACGAAGATCGCCTGCCGCATGCGGCGCTCGAACTCCTCGAACTTGAGCGGCCGGTTGTCCAGCGCGCTGGGCAGGCGAAAGCCGTACTCCACGAGCGTCGTCTTGCGCGATCGGTCGCCGTTGTACATGGCGCCCAACTGGCCGATCAGCACGTGGCTTTCGTCCAGGAACATCACGGCGTCCTTGGGCATGTAATCGGTCAGCGTGGACGGCGGGCTGCCCGGCGCGGCGCCCGACAGGTGCCGCGTGTAGTTCTCGATGCCCTTGCAGTGGCCGACCTCGCTGAGCATCTCCAGGTCGAAGCGCGTGCGCTGCTCCAGCCGCTGCGCCTCGACCAGCTTGCCCATGCCGACCAACTCCTTGAGCCGCTCGGCCAGCTCGATCTTGATGGTCTCGACAGCGGACAGCACCTTGTCCCGCGGCGTGACGTAGTGGCTGCTGGGGTAGACCGTGAAGCGCGGGATCTTCTGCTTGATGCGCCCGGTCAGCGGGTCGAACAGCAGCAGCGCCTCGATCTCGTCGTCGAACAGCTCGATGCGGATCGCCACCTCGGAATGCTCGGCCGGGAACACGTCGATCGTGTCGCCGCGCACGCGGAACTTGCCGCGCGAGAACTCCTGGTCGTTGCGCTGGTACTGCATGCGGATCAGCTGCGCGATCACGTCGCGCTGGCCCAGCTTGTCACCAGTGCGCAGCGTCATGATCATGCGGTGGTAGCTCTCGGGCTCGCCGATGCCGTAGATCGCCGACACCGTGGCCACGATCAGCACGTCGCGCCGCTCCAAGATGCTCTTGGTACACGACAGGCGCATCTGCTCGATGTGCTCGTTGATCGCCGAGTCCTTCTCGATGAACAGGTCGCGCTGGGGCACATAGGCCTCAGGTTGGTAGTAGTCGTAGTAGCTGACGAAGTACTCGACCGCGTTGTTCGGGAAGAACTCGCGGAACTCGCTGTACAGCTGCGCGGCCAGCGTCTTGTTGGGCGCGAACACGATGGCCGGCCTGCCCAGGCGGGCCACGACATTGGCCATGGTGAACGTCTTGCCCGATCCCGTCACGCCGAGCAGGGTCTGGTAGACCTCGCCGTCGCGCACACCTTCGACCAACTGGCGGATCGCCTCGGGTTGGTCACCCGCAGGCGGGTAGGGCATGAACAGCTCAAACGGCGAGTCAGGAAAGCGGATGAATTCGCCCTTCTTCTCTTCCGGTGGCGAGGCCAGTACTTCTGACATGGGAATCCGATCGTGTGACAGTAGTGCTTAAAATTTGGTGCATGGCCGTGGCCGGCCCCCGCGAAATCAACTGGGGGCAACCCGATAGGCTAGCGCAGCCCGGCTTTCCCTGCTAGCGACAACCCTCTTCAGGAACCCTCATGTCTTTGTTCACCGCCGTCGAGATGGCACCGCGCGACCCGATCCTGGGCCTCAACGAGCAGTTCGCCGCCGACACCAACCCCAACAAGGTCAACCTTGGCGTGGGCGTGTATTACGACGACAACGGCAAGCTGCCCTTGCTGAAATGCGTGCAACAGGCTGAAAAGGCCATGATGGAGGCGCCCAAGGCCCGCGGCTACCTGCCGATCGACGGTATCGCCGCCTATGACAGCGCAGTGAAGAACCTGGTATTTGGGGCCGACAGCGAGCCTGTCAAGAGCGGCCGCGTGGCAACCATCCAGGCCATCGGTGGCACGGGCGGCCTGAAGATCGGCGCGGACTTCATCAAGCACCTGAAGCCCGGTGCCAAGGTGCTGATCAGCGACCCGAGCTGGGAGAACCACCGCGCGCTGTTCACGCAGGCCGGCTTTGTCGTGGAAACCTACGCCTACTACGACCCGGCGCGCCGAGGCGTGAACTTCGACGGCATGCTGGCCGACCTGAAGGCCGCGGCGCCCGGCACAGTGATCGTGCTGCATGCCTGCTGCCACAACCCGACGGGGTACGAACTGACGTCCGCGCAGTGGGACCAGGTCATCGCCGTGCTCAAGAGCGGCGAGCTCGTGCCCTTCCTGGACATGGCCTACCAGGGTTTCGGCGAAGGCATCCAGGAAGACGGCGCCGCCGTCGCCAAGTGTGTGGCTGCCGGCCTGTCGTTCTTCGTGTCGACCTCGTTCAGCAAGAGCTTCAGCCTGTACGGCGAACGCGTCGGCGCGCTGTCGGTGCTATGCCAGGACAAGGAAGAAGCCAGCCGCGTGCTGAGCCAGCTCAAGATCATGATCCGCACCAACTACAGCAACCCGCCGATCCACGGCGGCACCGTGGTGGCGGCCGTGCTGAATACGCCGGAACTGCGCGCGCTGTGGGAAGAGGAACTGGCCGCCATGCGCGTGCGCATCAAGCAGATGCGCGGCACCCTCGTCGACAAGCTCAAGAGCGCGGGCGTCGAGCAAGACATGAGCTTCATCACGACGCAGGTCGGCATGTTCAGCTACTCGGGCCTGTCCAAGGACCAGATGGTGCGCCTGCGCAACGAGTTCGGCGTCTACGGCACCGACACCGGCCGCATGTGCGTGGCTGCGTTGAACAGCAAGAACATCGACTACGTCTGCGCCGCGATCGCCAAGGTCATCTGATGCAGCCGCTGCCGGTTCAGCCGAAGAACCAGTAGCACACGCCGATGGAGGCCAGGATGCCGGCCACATCGGCGATCACTGCACACGCCACCGTGTGCCGGGCACGCTGAATGCCCACAGCTCCGAAGTACACCGCCAGCACGTAGAACGTCGTCTCGGTGCTGCCTTGCACCGTCGCGGCCAGCAGGGCCGCAAAGCTGTCCACGCCTTCCGTCTTCATGGTCTCGATGAGCAGCGCCCGCGCCGCGCTGCCGGAGAACGGCTTGACGAGCGCTGTGGGCATGGCGTCGACGAAGCGCGTGTCCCAACCGGCCAGCCCGACCAGCCAGCGCAGGCCGTCCAGCACCAGCTCCAAGGCTCCCGAGGCGCGCAGCACGCCAACGGCGCACAGCATCGCCACCAGGTAGGGCAGCAAGCTCTTGGCAACGTCGAAGCCCTCTTTCGCGCCCTCGACAAAGGATTCGTAGACCGGCACGCGGCGCAGCGCGCCCGCCACGACGAACAGGATCACCAGGCCGAACATGGTCAGGTTGCCGAGCAGCGACGACAGCGCCGCAAGCGCCGTAGCCGACAAGCCGGCCAGGAGCGCAATGAAGCCGCCCATCAGCAGCGCGCCGGGCACCAGGTAGGCCAGCACCACCGGGTCCCACAACCGCAGGCGCTGGGCGTAGGCCACCGCAAGCAGGGCCGCCAGCGTGCCGGCGGCGTTGGCCAGAAGAATGGGCAGGAACACCATGGTCGGATCTGGCGCGCCCTGCTGCGCGCGGTACATGAAGATGCTGACCGGCAGCAAGGTCAGTGCCGAGGCGTTGAGCACCAGGAACAGGATCTGCGCATTGCTCGCCACCGTGGTACTGGGGTTGAGCTCCTGCAACGAGCGCATGGCCTTCAGTCCGATGGGTGTGGCGGCGTTGTCCAGCCCGAGCGCATTGGCGGCGAAGTTCAGTGTGATCAACCCGAGCGCCGGGTGGCCGGGCGGCACTTGGGGCATCAGTCGGCACAGCAGCGGGCCCAGCAACCGCGCCAGCCAGGCTACGAGCCCGGCCTGCTCGGCAATGCGCAAGAAGCCGAGCCACAAAGTCAACGTGCCGAATAACAACACCATGACCTCGACAGCCAGCCTGGCCATTGCGAACAAGGCCTCGACCATGGCCGCGAACACGGCCGCCTCCCCGCCGACCAGCCAACGCCACAAGGCACAAGCCGCCGACGTCAGGAAGAAGCCCAGCCACAGGCCGTTCAGCATGAAGGTGCAATTCGCATGGGCGCGCAGTGTAGGACCAATGCCGACGCCAAAACGGTGCGATACCGCGCACCGCATTGGTGTTACTTCGTATGCAAAGAGGGGCCGCAACTGGTATATTGCTGCACTGCAACATAACTATCCACTCCAGGCCCATAGACGCGATGCTGTACCAAATCTACGAAACCCAGCGCTCTCTGATGGAGCCGTTTGCCGAGTTCGCCAACGCTGCCTCGAAGCTGTTCGGCAACACGAATTCTCCACTGGGGCAGAACCCCTTCGCACAACGCGTGGCCGCCGGCTACGACCTGCTGTACCGGCTCGGCAAGGACTACGAAAAGCCGGTCTTCGGCCTGCGCACCGTCAAGGTGGGCGAGGTGGAGATCGCCATCCACGAGCGCGTGGAGATCGACAAGCCCTTCTGCGAACTGCGCCGCTTCAAACGCTTCACCGACGACGCCGCCACGCTTGCCAAGCTCAAGGGCCAGCCGGCCGTGCTGATCGTGGCGCCGCTGTCCGGCCACTACGCGACATTGCTGCGCGACACCGTCAAGACCATGCTCAGCGACCATAAGGTCTACATCACCGACTGGAAGAACGCGCGCCTGGTGCCCCAGTCCCAAGGTGAGTTCCATTTGGACGATTACGTCAACTACGTGCAGGACTTCATCCGCCATCTCCAGAAGGTCTATGGCGACTGCCATGTGATGAGCGTGTGCCAGCCCACCGTCCCGGTGCTGGCCGCCGTCTCGCTGATGGCCTCGCGCGGCGAGCGCCTTCCCTTGTCCATGACCATGATGGGCGGCCCGATCGACGCGACCAAGTCGCCCACGGCCGTCAACAACCTGGCCATGAACAAGAGCTACGAGTGGTTCGAGAACAACGTGATCTATCCGGTGCCCCAGAGCTTCCCGGGCGCTGGACGCCGCGTCTACCCTGGCTTCCTGCAGCACGCCGGCTTCGTGGCCATGAACCCGGACCACCACGCCAAGAGCCACTACGACTACTTCGAACACCTGCTGCAGGGTGACGACGTGAGCGCAGAGACGCACCGCAAGTTCTACGACGAGTACAACGCCGTGCTCGACATGGACGCGGATTACTACCTCGAAACCATCGCCACCGTGTTCCAGGATTTCAAGCTGGTGCGCGGCACCTGGCAGGTCAAGAACCCCCAGGGCGCTCTGGAACTCGTGCAGCCGCAGGACATCACGGGCTGCGCGCTGCTGACGGTGGAAGGCGAGCTCGATGACATCTCCGGCTCTGGCCAGACCGCCGCGGCGCATGACCTGTGCACCGGCATCCCCAAGGCGCACAGCGAGCACTACGAAGCCAAGGGCGCAGGCCACTACGGCATCTTCAGCGGCCGTCGTTGGCGCGACATGGTCTACCCCAAGGTGCGCGACTTCATCCTGGCGCACAACAAGCCCAAGAACACGGCGAAGGCCCTGACCGCCCCCTCATCCAAGGCGGCCGCCGCACCGGTGAAGGCTCCGCGCGCCAAGGCGGCCAGCAGCGCCAAGAAGGCCGTCACCCGCGCGTGAGCGTGGCCGACCGCTCGCAGGCACTGTCAGAGCGCATCCACGCGGCGCTGCCGCAGACGCAGTGCACGCGCTGCGGCTACCCGGACTGCGCAGGCTATGCCCAAGCCATTGCCGCGGGCGACGCGCCCATCAACCGCTGCCCCCCTGGGGGTCATGAAGGTATTGCGCGGCTGGAGCGGTTGACCGGCCTGCCCCCTCTCCCCCTCGACGCGGCGTTCGGCGTGGAAGCACCGCGCCAGATGGCCTTCATCGACGAGCACTGGTGCATCGGCTGCACTCTGTGCATCAAGGCCTGCCCGGTGGACGCGATCATCGGCTCCAACAAGCTCATGCACACCGTGGTCGAGGCGCATTGCACCGGCTGCGAACTCTGCATCCCGGTCTGCCCGGTCGATTGCATCCAGCTGGAGCCTGCCAGCGGCACGTTGAGCGGCTGGGCCGCCTGGTCCAGCACGCAGGCCGATGCGGCGCGCAAGCGTTATGCGCTGCACCAGCAGCGGCTGAACAACGAAGCTGCTCCGCAGCCGCCAAGCGCACCAGAACCAGAAGCTCCCGCACTGGCCGACGATCCTGCCGCCGCCCGCCGGGCCGCGGTGCAGGCCGCGATGGCCCGCGCCCGCGCGCGACGCACCGAAGGCTGAGCCTCAGCGCAGGGTGGCGTTCAGCCGCTCCAGTGCCGCGGCGCCGGGGCACAAGTCCTTCGGCCCCAGGCTGTTCAAAGGGGCTCGGCTGGTCTGCAGTGCCGCGTGCAGATCCTCGGCACCATCGTTCGCGTACAGCAACCCGGTCAGCAGTTCGCCACGCGCCTGTTGCGCGACGACCTGGTGCAGGGCCTCGGCGCGGTCGGTAGGGTCGTAGCCTTCGCGCAGCTTGCGCAGCCGCAGCACCGAGCCATCAGGCTGCGCCAGGGTCACGAGTTCGCCAGGTGCCGGCGAAGCCTCGACCTCATCGGCCAGCGCGATGAAGTCGATGCGGTTCACCGCCTCGTTGTGCGCGCGCACATGGTCGTAGCTCTTGGTGCTGCCCGCATGGTTGTTGAAGGCCACGCACGGGCTGACCACGTCGATGAAGGCCGCGCCCTGGTGGCCGATGGCGCCGCGGATCAGCGGCACGAGCTGCGCCTTGTCGCCCGAGAAACCGCGCGCCACGTAGGTGGCGCCCAACTGCAGCGCCAGCCCGACCAAGTCGATCGGGTTGTCGTGGTTGACCACGCCCTTCTTGCTCTTGGACCCCTGGTCGGCGGTGGCCGAGAACTGCCCCTTGGTCAGGCCGTAGACGCCGTTGTTCTCGACGATGTAGACCATGTTCACGCCGCGCCGCATGGCGTGGGCGAACTGGCCCAGGCCGATCGACGCCGAATCGCCGTCACCCGAGACGCCCAGGTACAGCAGGTCGCGGTTGGCCAGCTGCGCACCCGTCAGCACCGAAGGCATGCGGCCGTGCACCGTGTTGAAGCCATGCGAAGCGCCCAGGAAATAGTCCGGCGTCTTGGAGCTGCAGCCGATGCCCGAAAGCTTGGCCACGCGGTGCGGCTCCACGTCCAGCTCCCAGCAGGCCTGGATGATGGCGGCAGAGATCGAGTCATGCCCGCAGCCGGCGCACAGCGTGGAGATCTTGCCCTCGTAATCGCGCCGCGTGTAGCCGACCTTGTTAGCGGCCAGCGTGGGGTGGTGCAGCCGGGGTTTGGCCAGGTAGGTCATGCCGCGGCCTCCAGGGCGGGTTGCAGGTTGGCAGTGATGGCCTGCGCGATGAAGCGCGCCGTGATCGGCGTACCGTCGAAATGCAGCACGCGCACCAGGCGCGCCGGGTCGGCGTCGAGCTCGTTGACGAGCAGGCTGCGCATCTGCGCGTCGCGGTTCTGCTCGACCACGAAGACCTTGTCGTGCTCGGCGATGAAGCGCGCCACGGCGGCCGGGAACGGAAAGGCCCTGAGCCGCATCGCGTCCAGCTGCGTGCCGGCCTCGGCCAGCATCTGCAGGGCCTCGTCCAGGGCCGGGCTGGTCGAGCCGAAATACAGCACGCCGAACCGGGTCGACCCGTCAGCCGGCTTCAACACCGGCCCAGGCACCAGGTCGGCCGCCTTAGCGAACTTGCGCTGCAGCCGCTCGACGTTGTAGATGTAGTCGGGCCCGCGCTCGGAATAGCGCGCATAGGCGTCGCGCGTGGTGCCGCGCGTGAAGTAGCTGCCTCGGCTGGCATGCGTGCCGGGCAGCGTGCGCCAGGGGATGCCGTCTCCGTCCACGTCCTTGTAGCGGCCGAAGTCGCGGCCGGCCTCCAGCTCCTCGGCCGTCATGACCTTGCCGCGGTCGTAGTCGCGCCCTTCCTCCCACACGAATGGCTCGCACAGGCGCTGGTTCATGCCGATGTCCAGGTCGGTCATCACGAACACCGGTGTCTGCAGGCGGTCGGCCAGGTCCAGCGCGGCTGCCGCATGCTCGAAGCACTCGCGCGGGTCTTCGGGGAACAGCAGCACATGCTTGGTGTCGCCATGCGAGGCATAGGCGCAGGCCAGGATGTCGGCCTGCTGCGTGCGCGTGGGCATGCCGGTGGAGGGGCCGCCACGCTGCACGTTGATGATGGTGACCGGAATTTCGGCGAAATATGCCAGGCCGATGAACTCGGTCATGAGCGACACGCCGGGGCCCGAGGTGGCCGTGAACGCGCGCGCGCCGTTCCAGCCCGCGCCCACCACCATGCCGATGGAGGCGATCTCGTCCTCGGCCTGCATGATGGCGTAGCGGCGCTCGCCGGTGTCCTGGTCCACGCGGAACTTGGCGCAGTAGGACTGGAAGGCCTCGGCGACGGATGAAGACGGTGTGATGGGGTACCAGGCTGCCACCGTGGCGCCGCCGTACACGCAGCCCAGCGCGGCGGCGCTGTTGCCGTCCACGAAGATCTTCTGGCCTACGCGGTCGGCACGCCGCACGCGGATGGGTAGCGGCGCCTGCAGATGCTCGCGTGCGAAATCGCGGCCCAGGTGGAGCGCGCGCACGTTGGAGTCCAGCAGCTTCTCCTTGCCCTTGTATTGCTCGCCGAACAACTGCTCGATGACTTCGGCCTCGATGTCCAGCAGCACCGACAGCGCACCCACGTAGATGATGTTCTTGAACAGCTGGCGCTGGCGCGGGTCGGAATAGACGGCGTTGGCGATCTCGGTAAGCGGCATGCCGATCACCTGGATGTCGCTGCGCAGCTTGTTCGCCGGCACGGGCCGGGTGCTGTCGTAGAACAGGTAGCCGCCGGGCTCGATCTCGGCCACATCGGCGTCCCAGGTCTGCGGGTTCATGGCGACCATCATGTCGATACCGCCGCGGCGGCCCAAATGGCCGGCTTCGGTCACGCGCACCTCGTACCAGGTGGGCAGGCCCTGGATGTTGCTCGGGAAGATATTGCGCGGGCTGACCGGCACGCCCATGCGCAGGATGGCCTTGGCGAACAGCTCGTTGGCCGAGGCCGAACCCGAGCCGTTCACGTTGGCGAACTTGACGACGAAGTCGTTGATCCCGGTGATGGGCTGCGTCATGCGGCCACCGCCTTGCGGGCCGCCGCGTCACGACTGGCCGGGCCGGCCTGCGCGGTCTTGAGCAGGAACTTTTGCATGTCCCAGGCCCCCGTGGGGCAGCCGCTCGGCGCACAGGCCGCAATGCAGGCACAAGTCTTCGTCCTTGGCCATCACGCGGCCGGTCTTGAGCGGGGCCGACACATACAGGTCTTGCGCCAGGTTGGTGGCCGGTGCCTTGAGCCGCTGGCGCAAGTCGGCCTCGTCGCCATCGGGCGTGAAACTGATGCAGTCCATGGGGCAGATGTCCATGCAGGCGTCGCACTCGATGCAGGCCTCCTGCGTGAACACGGTCTGCACGTCGCAGTTCAGGCAGCGGCTGGCCTCCTTGAACGCGGTGGCGGCGTCGAAGCCCAGTTCCACCTCCACGCGGATGCTGGCCAGCGCGATCTCGGCCTGCGCCCAGGGCACCTGGAAGCGTTCGTCCAGCGAGGTCGCGTTGTCGTAGCTCCACTCGTGGATGCCCATCTTGGTGGACATCAGGTTATGGGCGGGCGGCGGCCGGCGCAGCACGTCCTCTCCGTGCAGGTAGCGGTCGATCGACACCGCTGCCTCATGGCCGTGCGCCACCGCAGTGATGATGTTCTTGGGCCCCAGCGCCGCGTCGCCGCCGAAGAAGACATGCGGCAGGCTCGACTGGAAGCTGTTGCCGTTCAGCACCGGCAGGCCATGGCGGTCGAACGCGATGCCGCAGTCGCGCTCGATCCAGGGGAAGGCGTTCTCCTGGCCCACCGCGATCAGCACCTCGTCGCAGGGGATCAGCACGTCGGGCTCGCCGGTCGGCACCAGGCGGCGCTGGCCATCGGCGTCGCGCTCGGCACGCACGCGCTCGAAGGTCATGCCCGTGAGCCGGCCATCCACATGCTCGAAACTTTTGGGCACGTGGTAGTTCAGGAACGGGATGCCTTCGTGCTGCGCGTCTTCCTTCTCCCAGGGGGAAGCCTTCATCTCGTCGAAGCCGCTGCGCACGATGACCTTGACGTCCTCACCGCCCAACCGGCGCGCCGAGCGGCAGCAGTCCATCGCGGTATTGCCGCCGCCCAGCACGATCACGCGCCTGCCCACCTGCGTCACATGGCCGAACGAGACCGAAGCCAGCCAGTCGATGCCGATGTGGATGTGCGCCGCGGCCTGTTGGCGGCCCGGCAGGTCCAGGTCGCGCCCGCGGGGTGCACCGCAGCCCACGAACACGGCGCCGTAGCCCTGCGCCAGCAGCGTGGCCATGGAGGCGATGCGCTCACCGCTGCGGAACTGCACGCCCAGGTCGAGGATGTAGCCGGTCTCCTCATCGATCACTTCCTCGGGCAGCCGGAAGCGCGGGATCTGCGTGCGGATGAAGCCGCCAGCCTTGGCCTCGCCATCGAACACCGTGACCTCGTAGCCCAGCGGCGCCAGGTCGCGCGCCACCGTCAGCGACGAGGGGCCGGCGCCGATGCAGGCCACACGCTTGCCGTTGCGCGGAGCGACCGGGGGCATGCGTCGGGCCACGTCGCCCTTCATGTCGGCCGCCACCCGCTTCAAGCGGCAGATGGCCACGGGCTCGGGCTGCTCGCTGCTGCCCTCCTCCACGCGGCCGCGCCGGCAGGCGGGCTCGCAAGGGCGGTCGCAGGTTCGGCCCAGGATGCCGGGGAATACGTTCGACACCCAGTTGACCATGTAGGCGTCGGCATAGCGGCCCTGGCCGATCAGGCGGATGTACTCGGGAACGGGGGTGTGGGCGGGGCAGGCCCACTGGCAGTCGACGACTTTGTGGAAGTAGGAAGGGCTGGCTGCTTGCGTTGGCTGCAATCTTGTCTCCTTGTCCCGTGCCGGCTTCCATAGCCGACCGAGCGGTCGGGGCAGTCTACGCGGGCGATTGCGGCCAGCGCTACGGTAAATCCCGCATCCACCGCCCGTGCAGGCCGGCCCTCCGGCGATCGGCTCACCCATCCGCAAATGGCTGCCTTGTAGCTATAGTGCGGAATGATCACAACTCTGTCCACGAACCGGTGGACAGTTCTCACCCGGGAGATGACCATGGCCCGACCCGTGCCTATGCTGCGACGTCGCATGCTGTTGCTGTGCTGCCTGGGCTGGGGGATGGCGCGCGCGCAGCCCAAACCCACGGGCGATGTGGTGCTGACCGTGGGAGGCAGGCCCGGTGCCGGCCCTCGCACGGCGTTCGACATGAAGATGCTGGAGAGCCTGCCGCAACACAGCTTCACGACGCACACCCCCTGGTACACCGAGCCCGTGCGCTTCACCGGCCCGCTGCTGCGCGACGTGCTGGCCATGGCCGGCATCAGGGGCAGCAAGATCGTGGCGGTGGCCCTGAACGACTACCGCACCGAGATCCCGTTCAACGACGTGACGCAGCACGACGTCATCGTGGCCCGGCTCATGAACGACAAGCCCATGTCGGTGCGCGAGAAGGGGCCGCTGTTCATCGTCTACCCGTACGACAGCAAGCCCGAGCTGAAGGCCGAGATCTACTACAACCGCTCGGCCTGGCAGCTGAACCAGTTGCAGGTGCAATAGGAGGCCGCCATCCCTGCCTTGCGCAGCAAGCCCCTTCTGCGCCTGCTGATCGCCAGCTTGGCGCTGGTCTACATCGCTATCGGCTTGGTGCAGTACCGCCAGTACCGCGACCTGACGGAGATGATGCAGCGCAGCGACATCAACGCGCTGTGGACCTACGGGCAGCTCACAGTCGAGTACGAGCGGCTGGACAACACGCTCGGCGACTACCTGGCGAGTCCGCAAGCCACGCCCTATGCCCAGCTGCAGCTGCGCTATGACTTGTTCGTGAGCCGCATCAATGCCATCGACGTGGGCACGCCGCGCCGCCTCCTGCAGGCTGACCCTGACTACGTGCAGGCCATGGGCGACCTGCGCGCCCTGGTGGCCGCCGCCGACCGTGCGATGGGCACCGACGGGCCGGTGGACCCGCAGGGCGCCGCGCTGGGCGCCGTGCGCGAGCAACTGCAGGCCCTGCGCCCGACCGTGCGCGAGCTGTCGCTGTCGGCCGCGCGCGCCTCTGCCGCAGTCAACGACCAGCGCAACGCAGAGATCCGGCGCCAGACCGTGCAGGCCGTGGGCCTCACGCTGTTCCAGGCACTGCTCACCTTCTGGCTGGCCCTGGCCATGGCGCGCCAGTTCGGCAAGCGCGAGCGGGCCAGCGTGCAGGCCCTGCAGACCCAGGCCACGCTGCTGGCCTCGCTCAAGCGCAGCGAAGAGGCGCTGGAGGCCCGCGTGGCCGAGCGCACCGACGCCCTGGCCCAGGCCAATGACGCGCTGCGCGCGCAGGAGGGCGAGCTGCGCGCGGCCCAGGCACGTGCGGAGGCGGCCTCGCAGATGAAATCCGACTTCCTGGCCAACATGAGCCACGAGATCCGCACGCCCATGAACGCGGTGATCGGCATGAGCCATCTGATGCTGGTGACCGAGCTCACGCCCAAGCAGCGCGACTACGCGACCAAGATCCAGCGCTCGGGCCAGCACCTGCTGGCGCTGATCAACGACATCCTGGACTTCAGCAAGATCGAGGCCGGCAAGATGGAGGTTGAGAACGTCGACTTCGAGCTGCAGGCGGTGCTCGACAGCGTGGCCGACCTGATCGGCGAGCGCGCCTCGGCCAAGGGCCTGCAACTCGTCTTCGACACCGATCTCGGCGCGCTGCCGCCCGCGCTGCGCGGCGACCCGCTGCGCCTGGGCCAGATCCTCATCAACTACGCCAGCAACGCCGTGAAGTTCACCGAGCACGGCAAGATCGTGGTGCGCGTGCGTCAGGCGCCACTGCCGGACGGCGACGTGCTGCTGCGCTTGGAGGTGCAGGACACCGGCATCGGCATGACCGAGGAGCAGCGCGAGCGCCTGTTCCAGTCGTTCCAGCAAGCCGACACATCCACCACGCGCAAGCACGGCGGCACCGGCCTGGGCCTGGCCATCTCCAAGCGGCTGGCCGAGCTGATGGGCGGCGAGGTCGGCGTGGACAGCACGCCCGGCCAGGGCAGCGTGTTCTGGTTCACGGCGCGGCTGGGCGTGGCCACCAGCCGCGCGGCGACGCTGCCCGATGCCGCGCTGCGCGGCCACCTCGTGCGGGTCGTGGAGGACAACGCGCGCAGCCCCGCTCCCGAGGCCGACGATGCGCAACTGGCTGCACTGCACGGCGTGCGCGTCCTGCTGGTGGACGACAACGACCTGAACCGCCAGGTCGGCATCGAACTGCTGCAGGCCGTGGGCGTGGTCGTCGATGTGGCCGAAGACGGCCAGCTGGCCCTGGACAAGCTGGCCCAGCAGGATTACGACCTGGTGCTGATGGACATGCAGATGCCCGTCATGGACGGGCTCGATGCCACGCGCGCCATCCGCCGCAACCCACGCTGGGCCCGCCTGCCCGTGCTAGCCATGACCGCGAACGCGATGGCCAGTGACCGCCAGCGCTGCCTGGACGCCGGCATGAACAGCCACATCGCCAAGCCGATCGATCCGGCCGAGCTGTACAGCCAGATGCTGCAGTGGCTCGCGCCCGCGCGGGGCACGGCACCGGTGGCGGCGCCCACGCCCGCCTCACCGCTGGCACCGGACGATCAACTCGCCCGGGTGCCCGGCCTGGACGCGCCCGCGGGCCTGCGCCGTGTGCTGCACAAGCGTGCGACCTACGAGG
The DNA here is from genome assembly GCF_001422405.1 of Pseudorhodoferax sp. Leaf267. Classification (GTDB taxonomy): domain Bacteria; phylum Pseudomonadota; class Gammaproteobacteria; order Burkholderiales; family Burkholderiaceae_C; genus Pseudorhodoferax. The sequence goes on along the minus strand of NZ_LMMV01000002.1, from coordinate 217,767 downwards.
GCCTCTTGCAGCGCTTCGTCGACGGCCAGGCCCAGGCCGTGCCGGCCGCGCGCGCGGCCCTTGCCAGTGGCCAGAGGGCCGAGGCGCGCCGGCTGGTGCACACGCTCAAGGGCACGGCTGCCACCATCGGCGCTGCTGGTCTTGCGCGCCATGCGCAGGCAGCCGAGGCGGCGTTGGAGCACGACCAGGCGGATCATGCAGCCGAGGACATCCTGCTGCAGGCATGCGAGGACGACTGCCAGCGGCTGATCACCGCGCTGCGCCAGGTGCTGGCGCCGCCACCCCAGGCCGCAGCGCCCGAGATCGCATCGGACTCGAACGCCGTGCGTGCCGTGCTCACGCAGCTGGAGACGCTGCTGGCCCAGGACGACGCCGAGGCCATCGACCTGTTCCAGCGGCACGAGGCCTTGCTGCGCCCGGCATTGGGCGAGGCACACGCGGCCGTGGCCGCGGCGATCCATGGCTACGACTTCAGCGAAGCGGCGCAGCTGCTACGGGCCAGCACCGAGGCCGGTTGATCAGGCCGCCGTGCCCAGCGCCAGGGCCGCGGCCACCTCGGGAGGTGCCTGCACCAGTTCGATCAGCACGCCTTCGCCCGCGATCGGGAAGGCCTCGTTCGCCTTGGGGTGCAGGAAGCAAATGTCGTAGCCGGCCGCCCCTTTGCGGATGCCGCCCGGCGCAAAGCGCACGCCCTGCGCCGTGAGCCATTCCACCGCCTTGGGCAGGTCGTCGATCCACAGGCCCACATGGTTCAGCGGCGTGGTGTGGACGGCGGGTTTCCTGTCCGGGTCCAGCGGCTGCATGAGGTCGACCTCGACCTTGTAGGGCCCGCTGCCGATGGCGCAGATGTCCTCGTCCACGTTCTCGCTCTCGCTGCGGAAGGTTCCGGTCACCGTCAGCCCCAGCATCTGCACCCACAGCTTCTGCAGGCGTTGCTTGTCGGGCCCGCCGATGGCGATCTGCTGGATGCCCAGCACGCGGAATGGTCGTTGGCTCATGGTGGCTTCCTTCAGGCGAACTCGACGATGGGCTGGTCGACCGACAGGCTCTCGCCCTTGTTGGCCAGCACCTTGCCGACCACGCCATCGGCCGCGGCGAACAGCACGTTCTCCATCTTCATGGCCTCGATCACGGCCACACGCTCGCCAGCCTGCACCTTCTGGCCCACCTGCACGGCCACGTCGACCAGCAGGCCGGGCATGGGCGACAGCACATAGCGGCTCATGTCCGGCGGCGCCTTGTAGGGCATCAGCGTGAACAGTTCGGCCGCACGTGGCGACAGCACGAGCGCGTCGATCTGCGTGCCGTTGTGCGCCACGCGGATGGCCAGCGGATTCTTCTGCGCGCCGCGCTCCACCTGGGCGCTGAACGGCTGGCCGTTCACCGTGCCGGCCAGGCGGATCGCCCCGAGCCGGCCATCGCTCTCCACCAGATAGCTGCGCGAGCCGACCTGCACGGTGCTGGCGCCCGTCACGCCCTCGAACCCGCTGACGCGCACGGGCTGCGCCCGGTGGTGCCCGTCCGCACCCAGCACGACGACGACGAAGTCCTCGCCGATCTCCAGCTCGTGGCCCGCCATCTGGCCGCTGATGCCGGCCGCGCGGCCCAGGTAGCGCCGGTTGGCGAAAGCGGCCAGCGCGACCAGGAAATCCGGGTCGTCGTGCGGCACATCTTCCGCATGGAAGCCTTGGGCGTACTGCTCGGCGATGAAGCCGGTGTTGAAATCGCCCGCGACGAACTTGGGGTGCGCCAGCAGCGCGGCCTGGAACGGGATGTTGCTGCTGATGCCGCGGATGATGAAGCCGTTCAGCGCCTCGCGCATCTTGGCAATGGCCTCGTTGCGGTCGCGGCCGTGCACGATGAGCTTGGCGATCATCGAGTCGTAGTACATGGGGATCTCGCCGCCGTCCTGCACGCCGGTGTCCACGCGCACGCCCTGCAGGTGCTCGGTGTCGGCGGAGAACATGGTCTCCCTGGGCGGCGCGAAGCGCACGAGACGGCCTGTGCTCGGCAGGAAGTTGCGGAACGGGTCTTCGGCGTTGATGCGGCACTCGATGGCCCAGCCATCGCGCTTCACCTCGGCCTGCGTGAGCGGCAGCTTCTCGCCTGCCGCCACGCGGATCATCAGCTCCACCAGGTCCAGGCCCGTGATGCATTCGGTGACGGGGTGCTCCACCTGCAGTCGCGTGTTCATCTCCAGGAAATAGAAGTCCTGGTTCTTGCCGACCACGAACTCCACCGTGCCCGCGCTCTGGTACTTCACGGCCTTGGCCAGCGCCACGGCCTGCTCGCCCATGGCCTTGCGTGTAGCGTCGCTGATGAAGGGCGACGGCGCCTCTTCGATCACCTTCTGGTGCCGGCGCTGGATCGAGCACTCGCGCTCGTTCAGGTAGATCACATTGCCGTGGGCATCGCCCAGCACCTGGATCTCGATGTGGCGCGGCTGCTCGACAAACTTCTCGATGAAGATGCGGTCGTCGCCGAAGCTGTTGCGCGCCTCGTTCTGGCAGGCCGTGAAGCCCTCCAGCGCCTCCTTGTCGTTGAAGGCCACGCGCAGCCCCTTGCCGCCGCCGCCGGCGCTGGCCTTGATCATCACGGGGTAGCCGATGTCCCTGGCGATCTGCACCGCGCGCTCGGCCGACTCGATGGCGTCGTTCCAGCCCGGGATGGTGTTGACCTTGGCCTCGTTGGCCAGCTTCTTGGAGGCGATCTTGTCGCCCATGGCCGCGATGGAGTAGTGCTTGGGGCCGATGAAGGCGATGCCCTCTTCCTCGACCTTCTTGGAGAAGGCTTCGTTTTCCGAAAGGAAGCCGTAGCCCGGGTGCACCGCCTCGGCGCCGGTCTGCTTGCAGGCGGCGATGATGCGGTCGGCCTGCAGGTAGCTCTCGCGCGAAGGCGCCGCACCGATGTGAACGGCCTCGTCGGCCAACTCGACATGGCGGGCATAGCGGTCGGCGTCCGAGTAGACGGCGACCGTCAGGATGCCCATTTTCTTGGCGGTCTTGATGACGCGGCAGGCGATCTCTCCGCGGTTGGCGATCAGGATCTTCTTGAACATGCTTACCTCTTTTCGATCAATCAAAGCCGCTGCCACACGCGCGCCAACGTGGCGCGCACGGTGTGCAGCGTCGTCTGCCGGATGGGCAGGTCATTCAACAGTTCAAGTTGCGGCTGCAACACTTCCATCCAATGCGCCAGGCAGGCCTGCGCGTCCCTGTCCTTGATGCAGCCGCGCCGCGCGACCCGTAGCAGTTCAGCGCGGCCCGGCGCTGCGCCTTCGCCTGCCACGCTGGTGCTGTGCTGGCCGCCAGGGCCTTGGCTGAAGCTCAGGTCGAAGGCCGGCGACAGGCGCCAGCGCCCATCAAACTCCATGCGGAACGCGAAGTTCTTGGCGTGGTCGTCGCGGTTGTGCGTGAGCACGTTGAACACGCAACGCTCGAAGGCCTTGAGCGTCTCGCGGTAGTCGCCGGTCACGCGGGCGGTGGCCAGCAGCACGGTCTCGTAGTCGAGCGCGGGCAAACGGTAGTCGGCATCCAGCAGCGCGGCCATGCTGAGCAGCGGCGCGCGCTGTTCGGCGCCATCGACGTCCACGCGGTCGAAGCGACGCACGCCGAAGGCCGCTTGCCTAGCGCCCAGGGGGAAGAACGCGGCCTCGGGCATGTCTATGCCGCCCGCACGGGCCAGCCGCGCGTAGAACATCTCCAGCGCGCAGACCTCCGCATGCTCGCCACGCGCGGGAAACTTCAGCAACCAGGGTTCGCCCGCGGCCGCGTGTGCGGAGCCGAACTGGTTCTGCGCGCGCTGCCAGCGCAGCAAGGCCTTGGGCCGCGCGCCTTGCGGCGAGCCACCGAGCAGCAGCAGGCGGCGCAGTTGCTCGCTGCTGCTGTGCTCTTCGTCATCGGCCGCCACGGCCTGCACTTCGCGCGCCAACTCGGCGATCCGCACGATGCCGGCCTCCTCGGCCTCCAGCGGATCGCTGGGCTCGAACGCCAGCGCACCGATGGCCGAATGGCCGACGATGGCCAACCGCTCCAGCACCGACACCGCATGCGGATTTCGGCCGGCCTTGCGCAAGGCGCGGTCCATCAGCAGCATGCCCCAGCCATCCGGCAGGCTGTCGGCAATGAAGCCGGGCAGCCCATGGAAGTGCGCCGGCCCACTGTAGGCCTGCTGCACCGCGCCCGCACTTGGCAGCGGCACGCGCAGAGGCGAGAACTCCAGCCCACGCTCCACAGCCTGTGGCGAGTACTCGAACAGCAAGCGGCCCTGACCTCGGCCAACGTGCCCAGCACCCAGTCCTCGCCCCAGCCGAGGTAGCGGACGTTCAGGCGCGTGATGCCGGCCATGGTCTTCACCCGCCGGAACGCTGCGGCTGGCGCGGCTTGCGTGCGCGTTGGCGCGTGGACAGCTGCACGGCCGCCTCGGCCTCGGCGATGCTGCGTGTCGGCAGCGTCAGCAAATGCTGCAGGCCGTCGCTGGCCTGCAGGGCCTGGGCCAGCTGCACCATCAGCAGCATGCTGCCCTGCCCGCTGGCCTCGAAGCGCCGGATGGTGGACAGCGACGCGCCCGCTCTGTCGGCCAGCTCCTGCTGCGAAAGGTTGCGCGCCAGCCGCAGGGCGCGCACGCGCTCGCCCAGCATCTGGCAGATCGCATCCGGGGTCTGAAGCTCCAGCACTCAACTGCTCCAAAAAGAACAATTAAACCTCAAAAACAGGTTTTACAGGTCAAATATGAACCATTGACTTGGACACTCACAGCGGGATGTTGCCGTGCTTGCGCCACGGGTTCTCCAACTTCTTGTCGCGCAGCATGACCAGCGACCGGCAGATGCGCCTGCGCGTCTCGTGCGGCAGGATCACGTCGTCGATGAAACCGCGCGCGCCCGCCACGAAGGGGTTGGCGAAGCGTGCCTTGTATTCGGCCTCGCGTGCTGCGAGCTTCACGGGGTCGCTTTTGTCCTCGCGGAAGATGATCTCCACCGCGCCCTTGGCCCCCATCACCGCGATCTCGGCGTTGGGCCAGGCGAAGTTGACATCGCCGCGCAGGTGCTTGGAGCTCATCACGTCGTAGGCGCCGCCGTAGGCCTTGCGCGTGATCACGGTGATCTTGGGCACGGTGCACTCGGCATACGCGTACAGCAGCTTGGCGCCGTGCTTGATGATGCCGCCGTACTCCTGGCTGGTGCCCGGCATGAAGCCTGGTACGTCCACGAAGGTGATGACGGGGATGTTGAAGGCATCGCAGAAGCGCACGAAGCGCGCGGCCTTGATCGAGCTCTTGATGTCCAGGCAGCCGGCCAACACCAGCGGCTGGTTGGCCACGATGCCCACAGTCTGCCCTTCCATGCGCGCGAAGCCGACCACGATGTTCTTGGCGTACTCGGGCTGAATCTCGAAGAAGTCACCGTCGTCCACGGTCTTGGCGATCAGCTCCTTCATGTCGTAGGGCTTGTTCGCGTTCTCGGGCACCAGCGTATCGAGGCTCATGTCCTGGCGGTCGGCCGGATCGTTGCTGGGGCGTACCGGCGGCTTCTCGCGGTTGTTGAGCGGCAGGTAGTTGTACAGGCGGCGCAGCATCATCAATGCCTCGACATCGTTCTCGAACGCCAGGTCGGCCACACCCGAGCGCGTGGTGTGCGTGATGCCGCCGCCCAGCTCCTCGGCCGTGACCTCTTCGTGCGTCACGGTCTTCACGACTTCGGGGCCGGTCACGAACATGTAGCTCGAGTCCTTGACCATGAAGATGAAGTCGGTCATGGCCGGCGAGTACACGGCGCCGCCGGCACAGGGACCCATGATCATGCTGATCTGTGGCACCACGCCCGAGGCCATCACGTTGCGCTGGAACACGTCGGCATAACCACCGAGCGAGGCCACGCCTTCCTGGATGCGCGCGCCGCCCGAATCGTTCAGGCCGATCACCGGCGCGCCGACCTTCATCGCCTGGTCCATGACCTTGCAGATCTTCTCGGCGTGGGCCTCGGACAGGGCGCCGCCGAAGACCGTGAAGTCCTGGCTGAACACGAACACCAGGCGGCCGTTGATCATGCCGTAGCCGGTGACGACGCCGTCGCCCGGGATCTTCTGCTCGGCCATGCCGAAGTCCACCGAGCGGTGCTCGACGAACATGTCCCATTCCTCGAACGTGCCTTCGTCCAGCAGCAGTTCCAGCCGCTCGCGTGCGGTCAGCTTGCCCTTCTTGTGCTGGGCGGCAATGCGCTTGTCGCCGCCGCCCAGGCGGGCTTGGGCACGCTTCTTTTCAAGTTGTTCCAGGATGTCTTGCATGTCGGTCCTCGTTGGCTTGTGTCTTCTTCAATTCGATGCGGCGGCCAGCAGCTGGCGCGCCGCCGTGGATGCGGCGATGCGGCCTTCGGTCACTGCAGCCAACATCGCGGGCAGTTCTTCACGCACCTGCGGATGGCTGCGAAAGGCCTGCTTCAGGCCGGTCTCGATGCGCTCCCACATCCAGGCCAGCGCCTGCTTCTGGCGCCGCGTTTCCAGCCGGCCGTTGGCGGTCTGCAGGCCGCGAAACTGCGTCACCTTCTCCCAAAAGCGGTCCACGCCCTCGTTGCGCAGCGCGCTGAGCTGCATGGCCCGGGGCCGCCACAGGCTCTCGTCGTGCAGCGAGTGGCCGCCACTGCCATGCATGCCCAGCAGCCGCAGCGACGAGGTGATCTGCGCCTGCGCGCGCGTGGCGGCGTCGGGGTCGATGTCGGCCTTGTTGATGACGACCAGGTCGGCGATCTCCATCACGCCCTTCTTGATGGCCTGCAATTCGTCGCCGGCGTTGGGCAGCTGCAGCAGCACGAACATGTCGGTCATGCCGGCCACTGCCGTCTCGCTCTGGCCCACGCCCACGGTCTCGACGATGACCACGTCGTAGCCGGCGGCCTCGCAGACCAGCATGGCCTCGCGCGTTTTCTCGGCCACGCCGCCCAGCGTGCCGGAAGACGGGCTGGGCCGGATATAGGCGCGCTCGTGCACCGACAGCATCTCCATGCGCGTTTTGTCGCCCAGAATCGAGCCGCCCGAGACGGTGGAGGATGGATCGATGGTCAGCACCGCCACGCGGTGGTCGCGGCCGATCAGGTACAGCCCCAGCGCCTCGATGAAAGTGCTCTTGCCGACACCGGGCACGCCGGAGATGCCCAGGCGGAAGGCCTTGCCGGTGTGTGGCAGCAGCGCCGTCAGCATGTCGTCGGCCTGCGCGCGGTGGTCGGCGCGGGTCGATTCCAGCAGCGTGATGGCCTTGGCGATGGCGCGGCGCTGCACGGAGCCGGTGCCGTGCAGCAGGGCGTCGGCCCACGGAGTGGCGGCGGGGATGCGGTTCACAGGATTTCGAATGCGCGCCCGTCGGGCAGGCGATAGCGCGAGAAGTCGCGGTGGTCCGTGGTCATGATGCGCGTCACGCCGGTGTCCATGGCGAGGCAGACCAGCGAGGCATCAGCCAGGTCCATTTCAGTGCGCGGCTGCTCGGTGTAGCGCTTCATCAGGTCGACGAAATCACTGAGCGACTCCTGTTGGAACGGAAAAACCGTGACACCGCCCTGAGCGACCCAACGCAGCAGCACATATCGACGCGCCGGAGCAAGCAAGTGGCTCGCCTCTACAACGCAGGGCCAGGTCGTGCTCAGACGCCAGCGCTCGGCGGCGGCACGCTGGAACAGTGCGTGGTAGTGCGCGGAATGGGGTTCGTGCTGGTCGAACACCGCCACCATGGGGCCAGCATCAACCAGCGTCGAGGCCATGCTTCTTCTTCAGCTTGTCGCGGATGTAGGTGCGCACCGCATCGGAATCGCCCAGGTCGCCTTGGAAGCGATCATTGGCAAAGGCCTTCTCCATGACTTGGTATCGGGGTGATGCCTGCTCCTCTGCCTCGATCTTCAAAAGCAGCGCATAAGGGTCTTGGTGGCCCAACGCGTGTTGCACCGCATCGATGATGAACTGCGACTTGGTGACGCCCTTGCGCTTGGCGGCGAGCTCCAGCTCTTTTTCCATCAAGGGGTCCATGCGAACAGAAACAGCCATTGTCAGCTCCTGGCGAAATACGGTATTACCGAATTACACCACGCCGGCCGTCGCCTTGCGGATCTGCTCCAGCACGTCCTTGGCGCTGGCCGGAATCGGCGTGCCCGGGCCGTAGATGCCCTTCACGCCGGCCTCGTACAGCATCTCGTAGTCCTGCCGCGGGATCACGCCGCCGACGAACACGATGATGTCGTCCGCGCCCTGCTTCTTCAGCTCTTGGATGATGGCGGGCACCAGCGTCTTGTGGCCGGCCGCCAGCGTGGAGACGCCCACGGCATGCACGTCGTTCTCGATGGCCTGGCGGGCGCATTCCTCGGGCGTCTGGAACAGCGGCCCCATGTCCACGTCGAAGCCCAGGTCGGCAAAGGCGGTGGCCACGACCTTGGCGCCGCGGTCGTGCCCGTCCTGGCCCAGCTTGGAGATCATCACGCGCGGCCGACGGCCCTGTTCCTCGGCGAACGCGTCGATCTCTTTCTTCAGCGCGTCCCAGCCTTCGGCCGAGTCGTAGGCGGCGGCATAGACGCCGGTCACCTTCTGCGTGTCGGCGCGGTGGCGGCCGAACACCTTCTCCAGCGCATCGCTGATCTCGCCCACCGTGGCGCGCGCGCGCACGGCATCGATGGACAGCGCCAGCAGGTTGCCGCTGTTGCTCTCGGCGGCGGCGGTCAGCGCGTCCAACGTGGCCTGCACTTTGGCGGCATCGCGCGTGGCGCGGATCTTTTGCAGCCGGGCGATCTGGCCGTCGCGCACTTTCATGTTGTCGATGGACAGGCTGTCGATCGCGTCCTCGGTCTTGAGCTTGTACTTGTTGACGCCCACGATCACGTCCTTGCCCGAGTCGATGCGCGCCTGCTTGTCGGCCGCGGCGGCCTCGATCTTGAGCTTGGCCCAGCCCGAGTCCACGGCGCGCGTCATGCCGCCCATGGCCTCGACCTCCTCGATGATCTTCCACGCCGCGTCCGCCATGTCCTGCGTCAGCTTTTCCATCATGTAGCTGCCGGCCCAGGGGTCGATCACGCTGGTGATGTGGGTCTCCTCCTGGATGATGAGCTGCGTGTTGCGCGCGATGCGGGCGCTGAACTCGGTGGGCAGCGCGATGGCTTCGTCCAGCGCGTTGGTGTGCAGGCTCTGCGTGCCGCCGAACACGGCGGCCATGGCCTCGATGGTGGTGCGCACCACGTTGTTGTAGGGGTCCTGCTCGGTCAGGCTCCAGCCCGAGGTTTGGCAGTGCGTGCGCAGCATCAGGCTCTTGGGGTTGGACGGGTTGAACTCCTTCATGATGCGGTACCACAGCAGGCGGGCCGCGCGCATCTTGGCCACTTCCAGATAGAAGTTCATGCCGATGGCCCAGAAGAAGCTCAAGCGGCCCGCGAAGTCGTCCACGTTCAGGCCTTTGGCCAGCGCCGTCTTCACATATTCCTTGCCGTCGGCCAGCGTGAACGCCAGCTCCAGCGCCTGGTTGGCACCCGCCTCCTGCATGTGGTAACCCGAGATCGAGATCGAGTTGAACTTCGGCATGTGCTGCGAGGTGTACGCAATGATGTCGCCGATGATCCGCATGCTCGGCTCGGGCGGAAAGATGTAGGTGTTGCGGACCATGAACTCCTTGAGGATGTCGTTCTGGATGGTTCCGCTCAACTGGGCCTGCGACACGCCCTGCTCTTCCGCCGCCACCACGTAGCCGGCCAGCACCGGCAGCACGGCACCGTTCATGGTCATGGAGACGCTGACCTTGTCCAGCGGGATCTGGTCGAACAGGATCTTCATGTCCTCCACCGAATCGATCGCCACGCCGGCCTTGCCCACGTCGCCCGTCACGCGCGGGTGGTCGCTGTCGTAGCCGCGGTGCGTGGCCAGGTCGAAGGCCACGCTCACGCCCTGCCCGCCGGCGGCCAGCGCCTTGCGGTAGAACGCGTTGGATTCCTCAGCGGTGGAGAAACCCGCGTACTGCCGAATGGTCCAGGGCCGCACGGCGTACATGGTGGCCTGCGGCCCGCGGATGTAGGGCGCGAAGCCGGGCAAGGTATCGGTGTAGTGCAGGCCTTTCAGGTCGGCCGCGGTGTAGAGCGGCTTGACCGTGATGCCGTCCGGCGTGAGCCAGTTCAGCGCAGCGGGGTCGCCACCAGGGGCGGACTTGGCCGCAGCCTTGGTCCAGGCGGCAAGCGCCTCGGGCGAGAGTTCGGAAGAGCTGGGGGGCATGATGAACCGTCCGGAAAGCTATCGAATCAGGTGCCAGCGCCAGACTGGCGACGGCCAGCCTGTGCAGTAGTTGGCAAGGCGCTGGTAGTATATGGCATTCATAATTATTGATTCAAAACTCAGTTTCAGCTGTCTCTCACATGTCCGTCGTGTCCCTGACCCCCCGTGCGCTCTATGAAGAGGTGGCCGAACTGTTGCGGCAACGCATCTTCAGCCGCGAACTCGCGCCCGGCAGCTGGATCGACGAACTGAAGCTGGCCGAGGAATACGGCATCAGCCGCACGCCACTGCGCGAAGCGTTGAAGGTGCTGGCCGCAGAGGGCCTGGTGACGATGAAGGTGCGTCGCGGCGCCTACGTCACCGAAGTGTCGGAAACCGACCTGCGCGATGTCTACCACCTGCTGGGGTTGCTCGAGGGTGATGCGGCGGCCGCCGTGGCGCGCGATGCCACGCCCGAGCAGCTCGACGAACTCGAGGCCCTGCACGCGCAACTGGAAGCGGCCAAGGGCAGCCCCAACAGCGACCGCTTCTATGACCTGAACGTGCAGTTCCATGCGCGGCTCCTGGGCATGGCCAACAACCGCTGGCGCGAGCAGATGGTCAACGACCTGCGCAAGTTGATGCGGCTGGCGCGCATCAGCTCGCTGCACAAGGCCGGCCGCGTCGACGAGTCGCTGCAGGAGCATGCCGACGTGCTGGCGGCGTTGCGCCGGCGCGACCCCGAGGCCGCCATGGCCTGCATGCGCAAGCATTTCCAGAGCGGCTTTACCGCGGCCCTGTAGCGCTTGAAGTGGCGCAACGCCAGGTCAAGCCGCGTTCCGAAAGCAAATCGAAACATCTGTGCCGCGGAGCGCGACTGGCCGGCACCATCGTCGTTCGGGCAAGATGGCGCCATGCGCTCGGCCATCCTGTCGGAAGCCCCGCGCATCGCCATGGCGCCCGGATTTTCCAAAGGATCGCTCTGCATGCCGTTTTCGCCCGGCCCTCTGCCCGATATCGTTGATCCACCACCAGCGCCGCTGCGGCCCATCCGCTGGGGCTCGGCCGCCGCAGCCGCGCTGTGGTTGCTGGTCGTGGGGCTGACGGGCCATGTGCTGTCCAGCCGCATCGTCGGCGCCCACGTCCAGAGCGTTGCCGACGGCGCAAGCCTGGACGCGCGTGCCACGGCCCGCTTGATCGACCGCATGTTCATCGAGTTGGGCAGCGTGTCGAACATGGCGGCGCACCAGGTCGATGTGATCGAGGTCTCGCGCCGCTTCGTCGTCAACACGCCGATCGAGACCGCGCAGACCGCTGCCGAGCGCGCAGGCACCCTGGCTGAGGAGCCGCTGGTGCGCGAGGTCGGCAACTACCTGCGTCGCCTGATCCAGGACCTGAGCTACGACCAGATGTTCCTGGTCAACCGCTCGGGCACCGTCATCGCCAGCGGCGACTGGTCCGAGCCCAGCGGCCTGCTGGGCGCCAGCTACGGCGACCGCGACTACTTCTACCAGGTGCTGCTGGACGGCGTGGGCCGGCGCTTCGACATGGGCACCGATGGCGGCCACCCGGGCTTCTACGTGGCCAGCCGGGTCGATTCCAGCGAAGGCACCTTCGGCGCCGTGGTCGTGCGACTGGACACCACCACCGTCAACGAGATGCTGGCCGGCCAGCGTACGGCCATGATCGTGGACGGCGAAGGCATGGTGCTGGCCTCGTCGCAAGCCGGTTTCGTGCTGCGCCACGTCAGCCCGCTGATCGGCGCCGCAACCCAAACCGGTGCACCGGCCGCCACCCCGGCCGAGCGCCCACTCGATGTGCGCCGCCCCTCCGGCGCGTTGCATGCGGACCATTGGCTCGTCGACGGCCAGCCCTACGTCGTCGAGCGCACGGAGCTCTCCGAGCCCGGCTACCAGCTGATGACCCTGAGCCGGCTGGACGGGGTGGCGCCCATGCAGCAACTGCACGCCATGGTGACCGGCGTCGTGGCAGCGCTGGGGCTGTTGCTGATCCTGCTGGCCAGCCGGACACTGAGCCAGATGGTGCGGCACCGGCACGAGGCCGTGCGGCTGGGCGCCGAGCACTCGGCCTTCCTGCAGTCGGTGATCGACGCAGTGCCGATGCCCATGTTCTACAAGGACGCGCAGGCACGCTTCCTGGGCATCAACGCGGCCTACCAGCGCGTGTTCGGCGTGGCCCCGCAGGACATCGTGGGCAAGACGTTCAAGGAGCTGCCCTTCATCGACAGCGAACGTGCCAGCGTGCTGCACCAGGAACAGCTGGCGCTGATCGACAGCCGCGGCACCTTCACACGCGAGGAAGACTTCCGCTTCGCCAACGGCGAAGACCACACCACGCTGTACTCGGCCAGCGCCATCGCGCGGCGCGACGGCAAGGCCTCGGGCCTGGTCGGCGTGATGGTCGACGTGATGGCGATCAAAAAGGCCCAGGAGGAACTGCACCACGCCAACGACCGGCTGCAGGTGGCGCAGGACGCCGGCGGCATCGGCCTGTTCGACCTGAACTTCGCGACCGGCTCCACCCACTGGACGCCGCAGCTCGAGCGCATCTACGGCGTGGAGCCCGGCACCTACCAGGGCGGCTTCGAGGAATGGAACAAACTGCTGCACCCCAGCGACCGCGAGCGCTCGGCCCGAGCGTTCCGCGACGCGCTGATGGACCCGGCCGTCGACACGCACCGCGACGAGTTCCGCATCATCCTGGCCGATGGCTCGGTGCGTGTGGCGCAGACGGTGGGCCGCATCCAGCGCGACCGCAACGGCCGCGCCACGCGCATCACCGGCGTGCATGTGGACATCACCGAGCTGGCCCGTGCGCGCGACGAGGCCGGCGCCGCGAGCCAGGCCAAGAGCGACTTCCTGGCCAACATGAGCCACGAGATCCGCACGCCGATGAACGCCATCATCGGCATGTCGCACCTGGCGTTGAAGACGGAGCTGACGCCGCGCCAGCGCGACTACATCGAGAAGATCCAGCAGTCCGGCCAGCACCTGCTGGGCATCCTGAACGACATCCTGGACTTCTCCAAGGTCGAGGCCGGCAAGCTGGACATCGAGCACACGCCGTTCGAGCTCGACGACATGATGGCCACCGTCTCCGGCGTGGTTGCCGACAAGGCCACCAGCAAGAACCTGGAGCTGGTGTTCGACGTCGCGGCCGACGTGCCGCAGCAGCTCGTGGGCGACCCCTTGCGGCTGGGCCAGGTGCTGATCAACTACGTCAACAACGCCATCAAGTTCACACAGCAAGGCGAGATCGGCATCGTGGTGCGCGTGGCCAGCCATGAGCCCGCCAGCGGCGTACGCAGCGGGCCCCAGGTGGTGCTGCGCTTCGAAGTGCGGGACACGGGGATCGGCCTGTCCGAAGAGCAGATGGCGCGACTGTTCCGCAGCTTCGAGCAGGCCGATAGCTCCACCACGCGCCAGTACGGTGGCACCGGCCTGGGCCTGGCCATCAGCAAGCGCCTGGCCTCGCTGATGGGCGGTGAGGTCGGCGTGCACAGCGTGCTGGGCCAGGGCTCCACCTTCTGGTTCACGGCGCGCCTGGGCCTGGGCGAGCGCCGCGCACTGCCGCTGGCGCCGCCGGTGGACCTGCGCGGCCGCCGCGTGCTGGTGGCCGACGACAACGAACACGCAGCAACCGTGCTGACCGAGATGCTGCAAGCCATGTCGATGCGCGTGCACGCCGTGTCCTCGGGCAGCGCGGCCATCGCGGCGGTCCAGTCGGCAGCCGACGCCGGCGAGCCCTTCGACTTCGCGATGCTGGACTGGCGCATGCCGGGCCTGGACGGGCTACAGACCGCGCACGGCATCCACGCGCTCGCCTTGTCCCCTGCCCCGCAAATCATGATCGTCACTGCCTATGGCCGCGAAGAGGTCATACGCGGCGCGCAGGAAGCCGGCATCGACTACCTGGTCCTCAAGCCCGTGAGCGCATCGGTGCTGCTGGAAACGATGATGCGCGCCAGCCGCGTCGCCATGCCTGCCGACGCTGCCGAACAGCGCGAGCCGCAGCGCAGCAGCGCACTCGATGCCCTGCGCGGCCTGCGCGGCGCCCACGTGCTGCTGGTGGAAGACAACGACCTGAACCAGCAGGTCGCCAGCGAGCTGCTGGCCGATGCAGGCTTCGCCGTGGACGTGGCCGACAACGGCCAGATCGCGCTGGACATGGTGCGCGCCCAGGCCGCACGCACGCCCGCCTACGACGTGGTGCTGATGGACATGCAGATGCCGATCATGGACGGCGTGACCGCGACGCGCGCACTGCGCGCCGACCCGCGCCACAGCGCCATGCCCATCCTGGCCATGACGGCCAATGCCATGCTGGTCGACCGTGAGCGCTGCCTGCAGGCCGGCATGCAGGACTTCGTCTCCAAGCCCATCGAGCCGGACGCACTGTGGCAGGCACTGGCCCGCTGGGTCCGGCCGCGGCCGGAGATGGGCGCCACGGCGGCAGACCCCGCGCCGATTAGCGCACCGTTGCCCGAAGACGTGGCCAGCCTGGCACTCGACCCCATCGACGGGCTGGACATGCGGGTGGGCCTGCGGCGCGCGCTGGGCAAGCCGGCGCTGTACCGCACGCTGCTCGAAAAGTTCGTGGCCGGCCAGAGCGGCACGCCTGCCGCCATCGACCTGGCCCTGGCCAGCGGCCAGCACACCACGGCCGAGCGCCTGGCGCACACGCTCAAGGGCGTGGCGGCGAACATCGGCGCGACCGAGCTGCGGCAGACGGCGGGGCAACTGGAGCACGCGCTGCGCGAGCGCCTGCCCGAGCAAGTCGTCGCCACGCACCGCGCCGAGTGCGATGCGCAGCTCGCGGCGCTGCTGTCGGCGCTGCGCGCACAGCTCGGGCCGGCGCTGCACGGTGCAATGCCATCCGATGCCCCTGCAGCGCGGTTGGACCCGGCCGTCCTGCAACGTATGCAGACGCTGCTGGCGCAGGACGACGCCGAAGCCGCAGAACTGCTCGCCGAACACCGCAGCGCCTTGCAACAGGCACTGGGCGCGGACTTCGACGCGCTGTCCGATGCGATCGCCGGCTACGACTTCGAGGCGGCGCTACAAACGCTGCGCAGGGCGACCGCGCCGGCCTGAACGCGCGCCCGCGCTCATTCGGCAGCCGGTGTGCGCGGCCCCGTGTTCACGTAGCTGGCATTGCCCAGGCCGGTGCCGATGGTCAGGACCGCCCAGCGCTTGACGTCGCGCATGAAGGGCAGTTCGGACAGGCCCTGCACCACGGCGTCGTTGTGCATCAGGACCTGGGTGCCCTCGTGGCCGATCACGGGCAGTTTCTCGCGCAGCGCGGTGGGCAGGTGGAAGGTGTCGGCTGCCCAGTTGCCGGGCAGGTTCTGTGCGCCGCGCGCGATCGTGCCGTCCTCGCGGATCAGGCCGGGGCAGGCGATGCCGACGAAGGGCGCCAGGCGGATCTTGTGCCGATGGGCCCACTCGATCATGTCGGTCAGCATGGCGACCAGGCCGTCGACCAGGGCCGTGCGGCTGGGCTCGTCGTCGGCGTGGCGCCACTTCGTGCGGCGCACGACCTGTGCACGCGACAAGTCCTGCGCCTTGCCGCGGCGGAACTTCACGATGCCGCAGCGCACGTTGGTGCCGCCAATGTCCAGCGCGAGCAATGCATCGCAGTGCTCGACGAAATGCGGCGGCACCAGGTGCACCCAGCCAATGAGGCCGCCGTCGTCCACCTCGTGGCGCAGGCGCGCGAGCTCGACAGGGATCTCGGCCACATGGCATAGCGCGGCGGCCTGCAGGATGGCGAGCTCGCCCACCTCGCTCTCGGGAAAGCCGCCGCCGATGACGATGCGCTGCACACCATGCCAGGCACCCTGGCGCATGAAACGCTCGATCACCTGCGTGAGCTCGACCGCGAATTCCTCGATCGCGCTGCGCACGATCTCACCGGCCGGCGAGGCATGCTTGCCGCGCAATGCGCGATCCAGCGCCTTTTTGCTGAGTTCCGCCGATGGCAGTTCGCCCAGCGGGTCGGGCTGGTCCTTCTCACGCAAGCGCTTGCGCCACACGTCCAGCAACTGGCGAAACGCCGTCTGGCTGGCCCGGTCCCCGACGAAGCCCTGCTCGTCCGCCACTTCCAGGTTGTAGCCGGCAATCGTGAGGCCGGGCAGCTCGGTCACGCCGTGGTGTGCGCCCACGACGCTGGGCACGTGGCGCGCCTTGGGCTTCGAAGCCCTGGCATCGGGGGTCTTGCCTGCCTTGGCCTTGTCCGTGGCCGAGGTCTTGGACGTGATCTTCTTCTTGCTCATCGGTGCAGGCTTCCATGTGGCGCTTGGCAATCCCAGGCAGACCGATCATGCGCGTGATCGGGCGGGCGCGCTGCGGGGTGCGGCGCGCCATCGGCATCGTCGGGCGACCCTTGTGCATGTAGGAATGCGCCCACCCCGCGCCGCGTGCGTTCACCCTAAACTGCACGCGATGCAGACTCTCCGCTCCGGCTTGCTACAAGCCCTCGCAGCCGCACTCGGTCTGCTCATGCTCCTGGCCCATCTGCCCGCAGGCGCTGCCGACGACGGCCCCCTGCGCGTGGGCTCCAAGCGCTTCACCGAGTCCTACATCCTGGCCGAGATCTTTGCGCAGACGGCGGCGCCACAGCTAGCCACCGCACCCGCCGTGCGCCAGGGCCTCGGGAACACCGCCATCGTCTACGAGGCGCTGCGCTCGGGCGCGATCGACCTGTATGCCGAGTACACCGGCACCATCTCGGCCGAGATCCTGCGCGGGTCACCTTCGATGTCGCTGCAGGCGATGAACGCGCAGCTCGCGCCGCTGGGCCTGGCCGCCTCCATCCCGCTGGGCTTCAACGATGGCTATGCGCTGGCCATGCGCGCCAGCGAGGCGCAGCGCCTGGGCATCCGCAACCTGGGCGACCTGGCCAAACACCCCACGCTCAAGTTGGGCCTGTCCAACGAATTCATCGGCCGCGCCGACGGCTGGCGCGGCGTGGCCGCCCACTACGGCCTGCCGCAAACGCCGACCGGCCTGGACCACGGCCTGGCCTACGACGCGATCGGCGCCGGGCAGGTCGACGTGATCGACATCTACACCACCGACGCCAAGATAGGCCACCTGGGCCTGTTGGTCCTGCAGGACGACCGCGCCTACTTTCCCCGCTACGACGCCGTGGTGCTGCACCGCATCGACCTGCCGCAGCGCCTGCCGCAGGCCTGGGCCGCGCTGCAGAAGCTGCAAGGCCGCATCGACGAGCCCGCGATGATCGCGATGAACGCGCGCGCCGAACTGCAGGGCCAGGCCTTCGACGTGATCGCGCGGGACTTCCTGGCCGGCGGCGCGGCGCAGACCACCGAGCGGCCGGGCTTCGTGGACCGATTGTTCGGCAGCGACCTGGGCCGGCTGGCGCGCCAGCATTTGATGCTGGTGGCCGTGTCGGTCGGCGTAGCCACCCTGATCGGCGTGCCGCTGGCCGTAGCCGTGTTCCCCTACGTGCAGTTGCGTGCCGTCGTGCTCGGCATCACGGGCCTGATGCAGACCGTGCCCTCGCTCGCGCTGCTGGCCGTGCTGATCTCGGCGCTGGGCGCCATCGGCACCCTGCCCGCGTTGATCGCGCTCACGCTGTATTCGCTCCTGCCCATCATGCGCAACGCGGTGACGGGCCTGGCCGATGTGTCCGATGGCCTCAAGCAGGCCGGCACGGCGCTGGGCATGACCGCGTCGCAGAACCTGCAGCTGGTGCAGCTGCCGCTGGCCTTGCCGACCCTGATCGCCGGCGTGCGCACGGCCACGACGATCGCCATCGGCACCGCGACGATTGCGGCCTTCATCGGCGCGGGCGGCTTCGGCGAGCGCATCGTGACGGGGCTGGCGCTCAACGACAAGCAGTTGCTGCTGGCCGGCGCCGTGCCGGCTGCGGCGCTGGCGCTGTTCAGTGAAGCTCTGTTCGAATTGCTGGAGTACGCGCTGCGCCGCCGGCGGCGCACGCCTGCCTCGCGCGCCCCGGTCAGGACGTAGCGAACGGCCGTTTACGCAGCCTGCGCGACAGGCTGTGTGCGCAGCACCCAGGCGCGCAACGCCAGCATCTGCTCGGCCAGCAGCGCGCGCGTGCCCTCGTGCGTGAGCGTGCCCGCGCTGTC
The DNA here is from genome assembly GCF_001422405.1 of Pseudorhodoferax sp. Leaf267. Classification (GTDB taxonomy): domain Bacteria; phylum Pseudomonadota; class Gammaproteobacteria; order Burkholderiales; family Burkholderiaceae_C; genus Pseudorhodoferax. The sequence continues at coordinate 199,425 of NZ_LMMV01000002.1, read as the reverse complement.
GAAGCACTCCGCCGCCGCACCGATGAACACCTCGGGCTTGTTCAGCACGAAGGCATCCAGAAACTGCAGGCACTTGCGCAGGTCGTACTGCATGCGCGAGGTGCCCAGCCGCCCGGCCGATGCGCCGAGCAGCGCCACCGGCTTCTGCGCGAACGGCTGCCTGGGCACGCGCGAAATCCAGTCCAGCGCGTTCTTCAAGCCACCGGGAATGGTGAAGTTGTATTCGGGGCTGGCGATGAGCACGGCATCGGCGCCGCGGATGGCCTGCACCAAGCGTTGCACGCCCTCGGGCCAGCCCGCGGCCTGGTCGTCGGCGTTGTAGATCGGAAGCCCGGCGATCGACTCGATCTGCAGCGTCATGCCGGTCGGCATGGCCTGGCCGGCGGCGCGCAGAGCCGCCATGTTGTGGGAGGCCTTGCGCAGGCTGCCGCAGAGGCCGACGACGCGGATTTCGCTGTTCATTGAGAGATTCCACCTTCCATGTGCAAGAGCGCTTCGGTCACGTTGCGCTCGGTTCCTGAAATATGTTGGCGCAGCAGGCCCACGGCCTTGTCGTCATTGCGGGCGAGCACGGCCGTCAGCAGCCGCTGGTGCTCGGCGTTCTTCTTGCGGTCGACCTTGCGGTGGCGCGCCGAGAAATGGCGGTAACGCTCGGCGTTGTCGAACAGCTCGGCCACCAGGCTCTTGAGCATGGGCGAGGTGCAGCCGGCGTAGATCGCCAGGTGGTAGTCGCGGTGGCGCGCCGCCCAGTTCTCGTCGAGCACCAAGGGGCCGTCGCCCAGGCGCTGCTCCACCAGCGACAGGCTGTGCGCCGCCGCCACCACGCCCGCCTCCCAGGCATCGCGCCCGTTCGCCATGGCGTCGCGCAGGGCCTCGCACTCCACCAGCAGGCGCACGCGCGTGAGGTCGGCGATGCCGGCCACCGACAGCGGCGCAACATGGAAGCCGCGGTTCTCGAACGCGCGCACCAGGCCCTGCTCGGACAGCCGGCTCAGCGCCTCGCGCAAAGGGCTGCTGCTGATCTCGTAGTGCTTGCTCAGCTCGTCCACGCGCAGGCGCTGGCCCGGCGGGAATTCGCAGCGCACGATGGCCTGGCGCAGGCGCCGGTAGGCGCGTTCTGCAAGGGGAAGTTCGGTTTCGGTCGTGGGGTCCATGGCGGTGGCGGCGGATGTCAGCACGGGGCCGCATCTTAAGCGACACGCAAACTTCCAATCAATACGCATAGGGTTTATATCTACGCACATTTTTGTTTTTGTGCATAAAAATTTGTTGCGCGCACAAATGCCATGACGGCGATCCGATCCATCCGCGCCCAACAGGAAGTACCCCATGAAACTGATGTCCTACGAACACGCCGGCCAACCCACCTGGGGCGTCGTGGTCGGCGACGGCGTTGCCAGCCTCGCCGGCCGCACCGGCCACGCCACGCTGGCCGCCTTCATCGCCAGCCCTGATTTCGCGCGGCGCAACGCGCTGGTCGAAGGCCTCGCGGCCGACGCCCGCCTGGCCGAGGTGAAGTTTTTGCCCGTGATCCCGCAACCGGAAAAGATCGTGTGCGCGGTGCGCAACTACATGGACCACCACCAGGAGGTTCTGGCCGCCGGCATGCAGCGCGAGCTGTCGGAGCAGCCGCCGATCTTCCTGCGCGTGTGGCGCTCGCAGACGCCGCACAACGGCCCCATCGTGCGGCCCCATGTGTCCGAGTCGCTGGACTGGGAGGGCGAGCTGGCCGTCATCATCGGCGAGGGTGGCCGCAACATCCGCCGCGCCGATGCGTGGAAGCACGTGGCCGGCTACAGCTGCTACAACGACGCCAGCGTGCGCGAATGGCAGTTCCACGCCAAGCAGATCGCCTCGGGCAAGAACTTCGAGTCCACCGGCGGCTTCGGCCCGTGGATGGTCACGGCCGACGAGATCGAGCCGGGCCGCGAGCTCAAGCTGATCACCCGCCTCAACGGCGAGGTCGTGCAGTCCAGCCACACGGGCCACATGATCTTCCCGATCCCGCAGCTGATCGAGTACGCCTCCACCATCTTCACGCTGGTGCCCGGCGACGTGATCGCCACCGGCACCCCGGCCGGCGTGGGCTGGAGCAAGAAGCCACCGCAGTTCATGAAGCCCGGCGACACGGTGGAGGTGGAGATCGAGGCCATCGGCACGCTACGCAACCCCATCGTCGCCCAGGACTGAGCCCGCCCCCACGACAACGCCGCCGGCATGACCGGCGGGCACGGAGACAAGCATGCACAGAAGACAGTTCGCCGCCGTGTGCGGCGCTGCGGCGGCGCTCACCCTGCTCGATGCCCACGCCCAGCCCTACCCCGAGCGGGCGATCAAGCTCTACCAGGGCTTCGCGCCCGGTGGCAACGCGGATTCGATCGCGCGCGCCATCGGCGTGGAGATGGGCAAAGGGCTCGGCCAGCCCATCGTGGTGGAGTCGCAGAGCGGGGCCGGCGGCACCATCGCCTCGACCTCGGTGGCGCGCGCCAAGCCGGACGGCTACACGCTGCTGCTGGCCACGGGTGGCCACGCCGTGGCGGGCGCGCTCTACAACACGCTGTCGTACAAGACCGTGGACGACTTCCAGATGGTGTCCACGGTCACCTACTTCCCGTTCCTGGTGGTGGTGGCGGCGAACTCCAGGTTCCAGTCCTTCAAGGAACTGCTGGAGGCTGCACGCGCCAAGCCGGACGCCGTGTCCTACGGCAGCGCCGGCATCGGCTCCACGCACCACCTGGCCGGCGAGCTGCTGGCGAAGATGGCCAAGGTGCCCATGCTGCACGTGCCCTACCGCGGCGACGCGGCGGCCGTCACCGCGCTGCTGTCGGGCGACGTACCCTTCATCATCGCGCCGCCCACCGCCGTGCTGGGCAACCTGCAGGCCGGCAAGCTGCGCGCGTTGGCCACCACCGGCCCGCAGCGCTGGCCCGGCCTGCCAGCCACGCCTACGGTGGCCGAGCAAGGCGTGCCGGGCTACGACGTGCGCTCGTGGGCGGGCGTCATGGCCCCGGCCGGCACGCCCACCGCCATCGTCGAACGCCTGAACGCCGAGACGCGCAAGGCCCTGCAGGCACCGGCCGTGCGCCAGCGGCTGGAAGACATGGGCGGCGAAGCCCGCGCCAGCACGCCCGAGGAAATGCGCACCATGGTCGCGCACGAGGTCCAGAAGTGGACCCAGGTCGTCGCCGACGCCCAGATTCCCAAGCAATGACAACCCAAGGAAGCCCCATGTCGCTGATCGCGATCCGCAAACGCAGCCTGACCGTCGAGACGGTCTTCCACGAAGGCGGGCCGGTGGCAGCCACGCCCCTGCGCCTGGCCGCCGCCTGCGCCGTCGTGCGCAACCCCTACGCCGGCCGCTACGAGCCCGACCTGCTGCCCTTCATGGCCGAGCTGCGCGCGCTGGGCACGCTGCTGGCCGAAGAGCTGGTGGCCACGCTGGGCCGCGACCAGGTGGAGGCCTACAGCAAGGCCGCCATCGTGGGCGTGAACGGCGAGCTGGAGCACGGCGCCGTGTGGCACGAGGCCGGTGGCTGGGCCATGCGCCAGGTGCTGGGCGATCCCAAGGCCATGGTGCCGGCGGCCAAGGCCGTGGCGGCCACGGGCTACCGGCTGATGGTGCCGCTGCACAACATCCACGCCTCGTATGTGCGCAGCCACTACAACACGTTCGAGGTGGGCATCCAGGACGCGCCGCGGCCCGACGAGATTCTGTTCGCGCTGGTCATGGCCACGGGCGGGCGCATCCATTCGCGCCTGGGCGGGCTCACGCTCGACCAGGTGGCAGTCCATGATGGCCAGCGCTGAACGCGAACGAGGTCATCCATGAAAGCCATCCAACTGCAAGCCCCGGGCGGGCCCGAGGTCCTGCAACTGGTCGACCTGCCGCTGCCCGAGCCCGGCCCCGGTGAGGTGCGGGTGCGCGCGGCCGCCATCGGCGCGGGCGGGCCGGACGTGCTGATCCGCAACGGCACCTACAAGTGGATGCCGCCGATGCCGGCCATCCCTGGCAACGAACTGGCCGGCACGGTCGATGCCGTCGGCCCCGGCGTCGAACTGCTGCAGCCCGGCCAGCGCGTTCTGGTCAGCGCGCGCGAGCTGCCGCAGCGCGGCGGCTGCTACGCCGAGGCCATCTGCGTGCCGGCCTCCGCTCCCTTCGTGCTGCCCGACACGCTGGCGTTCGACGACGCGGTGAGCCTGGGCAACTTCCAGCTCGCGCTGGCGCTGCTGGCCAGCAACGGCAACCTGCCGGCGCAGAGCATTCTGGTGCCCGGCGCGGCCGGTGGCGTGGCGACGGCGCTGGTGCAGGTGGCCAAGGCGCGCGGCATCCAGGTGATCGGCACCGCATCGACGCCGGCCAAGCAGGCCTTCGCACGCGAGAACGGCGTGGACGTACTCGTGGACGGCAACCCCGCAACCCTGACCGAACAGGTGATGCAGGCGACAGGCGGGCGCGGCGTGGACATGGCCTTCGACCACCTGGGCGGCGACATGTTCGTGGCCTGCCTGCGCGCGCTGGCCAACTCCGGCATGCTGGTCTCCTACAACATCGTCGCCGGCCCGCCCAGTGCCGACGTGTTCGATGAATTGCGCAAGCTGCTGGGCCGCAGCCTGGCCGTGCGCACCTTCTCCATCCACGCCATCGACGCCGACGTCGCGCAGCGCCGCGGCCTGATGGAGCAGGCCATCGCACTCATGGCCAGCGGCCAGGTGCGAGCCCCCAAGGCCACACGCTTCGCGCTGGCCGATGCGCGCCGCGTGCACGAACTGTTGGACAGCGGCAGCACGCTCGGCAAGATCGTGCTGCACCCCTGAAAGCCCCGCATGCAGACCCCCTACCAACCCCATCTGTCGCACTTCGGCGTGTTCTGCCGCGACATCGAGCGCATGAAGAACTTCTACTGCACGGTGTTCGACCTGCAGGAGACCGACCGCGGCGTCGGCTTCACCTTCCCGTTCACCATCGTGTTCCTGAGTGGCCACGCGGACCAGCACCACCAGCTGGCCCTGGCGTCCAGCCGCGACCCGCAAGGGCCGAGCACCGTGATGCAGATCTCGTTCAAGGTGCAGACGCTGGACCACCTGCGCGAGGCCCGGCGCCGCGCGCTGGAATGCGGCGCCACGCGCATGCGCGGCCTCAACCACGGCAACGCGCTGTCCATCTACTGCATGGACCCGGAGGACAACACGGTCGAGGTCTACCTGGACACGCCGTGGTACGTGCGCCAGCCGCACGGCGACCCGCTCGACTTGGAACAGGACGACGCCGCGATCTGGGCCGAGACCGAGCGCATCGTGCGCGCCGATCCCAGCTTCATGCCGGTCGAGGAATGGAGCGCGCGGTTCGCAGCGCGGCGCGCGGCGGCCCAGGGCGCAGCACGGTAAACACCTGGCGCAAACGGAAAAACGGCGCGGCCGCCGAAGCTGCCGCGCCGTCGTCAGGCTGAGTCGATCAGGCCAGCGTGTACGCCGTCTTCACCGTGGTGAAGAACTCCTGCGCGTACTTGCCCTGCTCGCGCGGGCCGTAGCTCGAACCCTTGCGGCCACCGAACGGCACGTGGTAATCCACGCCCGCGGTCGGCAGGTTCACCATCACCATGCCGGCCTGGCTGTGGCGCTTGAAGTGCGTGGCGTACTTCAGGCTGGTGGTGGCGATGCCGGCGGACAGGCCGAACTCGGTGTCGTTGGCCGTGGCCAGCGCTTCTTCGTAGTCCTTCACGCGGATCACGCTGGCAACAGGGCCGAAGATTTCTTCCTTGTTGATGCGCATGGTCTTGGCGCTTTCGCTGAACAGCGCGGGGCTCATGTAGAAGCCGTCCGTGTCCAGCTTCAGGCGCTCACCGCCTGCGGCCAGCGTGGCGCCTTCGCCCTTGCCGATGGCGATGTATTCCAGGTCCTGGTCGAGCTGGCTTTGGCTGGAGACGGGGCCGATGTCCGTGCCTTGCGCCAGTGCGTCGCCCACCTTGATCTTGGCCATGCGCGCTTGCATCGCCTCGATGAACTTGGGGTAGATGCCGTCGGTGACGATGAGGCGGCTCGATGCCGTGCAGCGCTGGCCCGTGGAGTAGAACGCGCTTTGCACGCTCAGTTCCACGGCCTGGTTCAGGTCGGCGTCGTCCAGCACGATCTGAGGGTTCTTGCCGCCCATCTCGAGCTGCACCTTCTTGCCGGCCTTCACGCATTCCAGCGCGATGGCACGGCCCACGCCGGTGGAGCCGGTGAAGCTGATGGCGTGGATGCCGGCATGGCCGACCAGCGCATTGCCGATCACGCTGCCGCGGCCCATCACCAGGTTGAACACGCCCGCCGGGATGCCCGAGCGGCTGATGATTTCGGCCAGCGCCCAGGCGCTGCCGGGCACGAGGTCGGCGGGCTTCAGGACCACGCAGTTGCCGAAGGCCAGCGCCGGCGCGATCTTCCATGCGGGAATCGCGATGGGGAAGTTCCAGGGCGTGATCAGGCCGACGACGCCGACGGGCTCGCGCGTGATTTCCACGCCAATGCCGGGGCGCACCGAGGGCAGCGTCTCGCCCGACAGGCGCAAGCATTCACCGGCAAAAAACTTGAAGATCTGGCCGGCGCGGGCGGCTTCGCCCATGCCCTCGGCCTTGGTCTTGCCCTCTTCGCGCGCCAGCAGCGTGCCCAGCTCTTCCTTGCGCGCCAGGATCTCGGTGCCGATCTTGTCCAGTGCATCGCTGCGTGCCTGCACCGAGCCCGTGGCCCAGGCGGGGAACGCGGCGGTGGCGGCAGCAACTGCTGCATCGACCTGCGACGCATCGCCCTGCGTGTACTGGCCCAGCACGTCGGCCAGGTTGCTGGGGTTCAGGTTGGGGCTGTAGGCCTTGCCCGCGACCCATTCGCCGTTGATCAGGTTGTCATGATTTGCCATCGATTCACTCCAGTTTTCAGCGGACCAAGGCCGGCCGCTTGTTGTCGAACTTCCAGTTCGGAATGAGGAACTGCATGGCCTGTGCGTCGTCGCGCGCGCCCAGGCCGTGCTTCAAATACAGCTGGTGCGCCTTCTCGACCTCGGCCATGTCCAGCTCCACGCCCAGGCCCGGCTTCTTAGGCACCTGCACGTAGCCGCCTTCGATCTTCAGCGGCTCTTTCGTCAGCCGCTGGCCGTCCTGCCAGATCCAGTGCGTGTCGATGGCCGTGACCTTGCCGGGGGCCGCCGCGCCCACGTGCGTGAACATGGCCAGCGAGATGTCGAAATGGTTGTTGCTGTGCGAGCCCCACGTGAGGCCGAAGGCCTGGCACAGCTGGGCCACGCGCACCGAGCCGGCCATGGTCCAGAAATGCGGGTCGGCCAGCGGGATGTCGACCGACTGCAGCGACAGGCTGTGCACCATCTCGCGCCAGTCGGTGGCGACCATGTTGGTGGCCGTGGGCAGGCCGGTGGCGCGGCGGAACTCGGCCATGACGCGACTGCAGCGACAGGCTGTGCACCATCTCGCGCCAGTCGGTGGCGACCATGTTGGTGGCCGTGGGCAGGCCGGTGGCGCGGCGGAACTCGGCCATGACTTCGCGACCCGAGAACACGCCTTCGGCACCGCAGGGGTCTTCGGCATAGGCGACCACGCCGCGCATGCGCTGGCCCAAGCGGATGGCGTCTTTCAGGAGCCAGCCGCCGTTCGGGTCGAGCGTGACGCGGGCCTCGGGGAAGCGTTCGTGCAGCGCGGTGACGGCATCGACCTCGTCGTCGCCGGCCAGCACGCCGCCCTTGAGCTTGAAGTCCTGGAAGCCGTAGCGCTCCTGCGCGGCCTCGGCCAGGCGCACGATGGCGGCCGGGGTCATGGTGGATGGCCACGCGCAGGTCGAAGGTCTGGGTGCCGCGCCCGCCCGCGTCGCGCTCGGCGAACTGCGTGCGCATGGCGTTCAGCACGGCCTGCCAGTTGCCGATGGGCTGGCCCACGATGAGGCCTCGCGCATCGTCCAGCGTCTGGCGGATCTTCTCGCCGCCGGGCACTTCGCCCACGCCGGTGTTACCGGCGTTGTCCTTGAGGATCAGGATGTTGCGCGTGAAGAACGGGCCGTGCGCGCCCGAGAGGTTCATCAGCATGTCGTCGTGGCCCGCGACGGGCACGACACGCAGTTCGGTGACGATGGGGGTGGACATCGGGCTTCCTGGTGAGCGAAGGATCAGACCGGCGGGCGCACGGCCTGGCGGGCCAGCAGTTTCCACTGTCCGCCCTGCTTTTGCCATACACCCAGGATCTTGATGTTGACCTTGCCCGGCTTGCCTGCGTCCAGCGTGTCGGCCGTGAGCGTGTGCCGCACGATGGCCACGTCGCCCACGAGCTTGATGGTCTGCTCGCTGATGGCGATCGTCACGAAGTCGGACTTGCCGTCCATCAGGTCGGCGATGAAGCTGGCCTTGGTGTCGACCTTGCCTGCCGAGTGGCCGTAACTGAGGTCGTCGGCCACCAGTGCATCCAGCGCAGGGCGCGTGGGGTCGACCATGGCCACGCGCAGCTTCTCGGCAGCGGCAGCCACGGCGGCGGCATCGTTGGTGCCGCCGCCCGCGGGCATGCCGGCACAGCCGGCGACCAGGGCGGCCGCGGCCGCCGTCAGGAACAGTTTGCGCATCATCTGCTTGTCTCCTCTGTTGTGGATTGTTCTGGGTGCAGCGCCGCGGGCGGCTTACTGCGGGCCGAGCTTCTTGATCAGCACCGCCAGCTCTTCCATCTCGCCGGGCTTGAGGTCGGACAGCGGTGCGCGCACCGGGCCGCCGTCATGGCCGACGATCTTGGCGCCGGCCTTGATGATGCTGACGCCGTAGCCTTCCACGCGGTTGCGGATGGCCAGGTAAGGCATGAAGAAGTCCTTGAGCAGCTTGTGCTGCGTGGCCATGTCGTCGTTGGCGACCGCATGGTAGAAGTCCATCGCCGTCTTGGGGATGAAGTTGAACACGGCCGACGAGTACACCGGCGTGCCGAGTGCCTTGTAGGCCGCGGCATAGACCTCGGCCGTGGGCAGGCCGCCCAGGTAGGCGAAGCGGTCGCCCAGCGCCATGAAGATCGAGGACATGGTCTCGATGTTGCCCACGCCGTCCTTGAAGCCGACTAGGTTGGGGCAGCGCTCGGCCAGCTCGATCAGCGATTTCGGCGTGAGCTTGGTGCGGTCGCGGTTGTAGACGATGACGCCGAACTTCACGCTCTTGCAGACCTGGGCCACATGCTCGACCAAGCCTTCCTGGCCGGCTTCGGTCAGGTAGTGCGGCAGCAGCAGGATGCCGTGGGCGCCCAGGCGCTCGGCTTCCTGGGCATGGGCGATGGCCATGCGCGTGGGGCCGCCGGCGCCGGCAATGATCGGCACCTTGCCGCGGCAGGTCTCGACCGCGGTCTTGATGACCTGGCTGTATTCCTCACCGGCCAGCGAGAAGTATTCGCCCGTGCCGCCGGCTGCGAATAGCGCGCTGGCGCCGTAGGGTGCGAGCCATTCCAGTCGCTCGATGTAGGTCTTGGGGCGGAAGTTGCCCTGCTCGTCGAAGTCGGTGATCGGGAACGACAGCAGGCCGGAGCCCATGATGGATTTGAGTTCTTGCGGATTCATGTTGGTGTCCTCGAGTAGAAAAGAAAGCAAACGGCTTTGCGTGCAACAGATCAGGCGGCCGCGGAGCAGGCCATGCCAGCAGACGCCGCGGATCTGGCTCTGCCAGGCCGCTGGCGGCGCCCCCTGAGGGGGGATGGGACTTCTACACGCAGTGAGAAGTCCAAACGGGGGTCAGTCAAGCTTGATGTCGGCGGCCTTCACCACGGCAGCCCAGCGGGCACGCTCCTTGGCGAAGAACTGCTCTTCCTCGGCCGGCGCCATGGTCACGACCTCGGCGCCCTGCCCGGCCAGGCGCGAGCGGATGTCGGCCGAGCGGATCACGGTGATCAGCGCCTGGTTGAGCTTGTTGACGATGGCGTCCGGCGTGCCGCGCGCCACGCGCACGCCCTGCCAGGTGCCGGACTCGTAGCCCGGCACGCCTTGCTCGGCGATGGTGGGCGTGTCACCCACCAGCGGCATGCGCGTGGACTTGGACACGCCCAGCAGCTTGAGCTTGCCGCTCTGCACATGCGGCAGCGTGGCCAGCATGCCATTCATCAGCACATCGGTCTGGCCGCCCACGGTGTCCTGGATGGCCTGCACGCCGCCCTTGTAGGGCACGTAGACCCACTTGGCGCCGCTGGCACGTTCCAGCGCCACGCCGGCCAAGTGCGGCGCGCTGCCGCTGGCCGTCACGGCGAAGTTCAGGTCCTTGGTCTTGGACAGCGCGACCAGCTCCTTCAAGTTGTTGGCCTTGACGGAGGGGTGCACCACCAGCAGGTGCGGCGAATAGGCCAGCATGGTCACGCCACGCAGGTCCTTGGACGGGTCGAATGGCAGCTTGGTGTAGACCGAGGGGCTGATGGCCAGCGCGCCCACGTCGCACAGCAGCAGGGTGTAGCCATCGGGTGCGGACTTGGCGACGAAATCGGCACCCAGGTTGCCGTTGGCGCCGGGCTTGTTCTCCACGAGCACGGTGGTCTTCAGCAGCTCGGCCAGCTGCACGCTGACGGCGCGCGCAATGATGTCCGACGAGCCGCCGGGTGGGTAGGGCACGACGATGCGGATGGGCTTGTTCGGCCAGTCCTTGGTCTGGGCGGCCAGGGGCAGGCCGCTCGCGAGCGCGCCAGCGCCCAGAAGAATGTCACGACGATTCAGACCCATGGGGTGTCTCCGGTTGGATGCGGGTGCGACGAGCGCCAGCGCGTCGTCGTCAGTCATCGTACAACCAATCGCGGACGCTGCCAAGTATTTCTTTGCAACGGCTCAGCGGGCCGCCGGCTCGGCGGCGCCCGTGGTCCCGCCCTGCTGCGCCTCGTCCTTGGCGGCCTGCTGGGCCAGGCGCAGGCGCTCGCGGCTGTTGGTCAGGTGGATGCGCATGGCGGCACGCGCCGAGTCGGGATCGCGCCGCGCGATGGCGGCGTAGATCTCCTCGTGCTCGCGGTTGACGCGCACCAGGTATTCGCCGCGCCGGTCGTGGTTGCGGATCGCGTTGACGCGCGTGCGCGGGATGATGGTCGTGCCCAGGTGGCTCATGATGTCGGCGAAGTACGGGTTGCCCGTGGCCTGCGCGATCTGCAGGTGGAAGCGGAAATCGGCCGACACCGAATCCCCCGACGCGGCCACGCTGCTTTCGAATTCGTCCAGTGCCTGGCGCATGCCGGCCAGGTGCTCCTCGGTGCGGCGCAGGGCCGCCAGGCCGGCCGATTCGGTCTCCAGGCTGATGCGCAGCTCCAGCACGGCCAGCACGTCGACGGTGGTGGCGATGTCGGCCGGGTCCAGCCGGAACATGCCCGCCGCGCGCGGCTGCAGCACGAAGGTGCCGACGCCATGGTGCGTTTCCACCAGGCCGGAGGCCTGCAGCTTGGACAGCGCCTCGCGCACCACCGTGCGGCTCACGCCATAGGCCTGCATGATGGCCGACTCGGTGGGCAGCTTGTCGCCAGGGCGCAGCTGCTGGCCGCGGATCTTCTCGCCCAGGTCATCCACCAGGCCGTGCGCCAGCCCGCGCGAACGGCGCCGCGGCGCGGCGCTGCCGAACACGGCTGCCTGGGAGGCCGCGTCGGGCGCCGCGGCGGTGTTTTCGGGCCCGGCGGCAGGCCCCGATGACAGTGTGGACATGCGGCCATGATAGTCCCGCCGCTGTTGTATGACAACTTATGACAAGACCACGTCCGGGCGAGCCACCGCGCATTCCACGCCCCGTCGCCGCGCGGCTGTGGCATCGTCGGGCCCCTGCCATCCACCGAATGCACCGCCCATGAACGTCCCGCGCCGGCGCGCCGCCACCCTCAAAGATGTCGCCGAAGCGGCACAGGTCTCGACCGCGACCGTCTCCAAGTTCGTCAACGGCAACCAGCGCTTCACGGCCGAGGTGGAGGCCCGCCTGGCGCGCGCGGTGCGCGAGCTGGGCTATTCGCTGAACCCGATGGCGCGCGGCATGATCACCGGCAAGACCGGCAACGTCGGCGTCATCATCCTGGACATCCGCAACCCCTACTTCACCAGCCTCGTGAAGGGCGCCTCGCGCGTGGCAGCCGGCGCGGCGCTGAACCTCATCATCGCGGACGCGGCCGAGAGCACCTCGCCGGAATTGAGCGTGTTGCAGTCGCTGTTCCGACGCGTCGACGGACTGATCGTCAGCTCGCGGCTGCCGGCGCCCGTCATCGAAACCCTGTTCCAGAGCGGCACGCCGGTGGTGTTCTATGGCCGGCCCTCGAGCTATGCCGAACACCACAGCGTGGGCTGCGACAACTACACGGCCGGCGTGATGCTGGGCCGCCACCTGCGCGACCTGGGGCACCGCAAGATCAGCTACCTGGGCTTCTCGGGCGCGCGCTGGAGCGTGGAACGCGAGCACGGCCTGCGCCATGCGTTCGAGGGTGCCGATCTGTCGCTGCGCGTGTTCGATGCCGGCGCGCCCTCCACCGAGGAAGGCGAGCGCCTGGCCTCCACCATCCTGCTGTCGCAGGGCCTGGACGATGCCATCGTGGCCTACAACGATCTGCTGGCCATGGGCATCTTGCTGGAGGCCAAGTCGCTGGGCATCAAGGTGCCCGAGCAGGTCTCGGTGGCCGGCTTCGACAACATCGCCTACGGCCGCCTGGTGAGCCCGGCGCTGACCAGTGTGGACATGATGGGCGAGGCCACGGGCGAGCTGGCCATGCGCCGGCTGCTGGGCGTGATCAAGGGCGAGACCACGGCGCCGGAGGACGACATCCTGCAAAGCCGCGTCGTCGCACGCGAATCCACCCGGGCCCGAAAACCCAGGGTAAACGCTTAGCAAAAGCGTCTTGACGGCGCCGCCACTGCGCCCGAACATCGAGCCCCTGCCCCTCGTGGCGAATTTTTTTAGCGATCGGGTAAACGTTTACCTGGTTTCCAAAAACCCAGATTCCAACGGCCAGCCTCATGTCCACACTCAAGCCTTCCGATCCAGCGCCCGCCCGTTTGCAGCGCCTGCTCCTGACCGGCGCCGCCGGCGGCCTGGGCAAGGTGCTGCGCGAACGCCTCGTGCCCTTCGCGCAGACGCTGCGCCTGTCCGACATCGCCGCGCTCGGCGAGCCGCGCGGCGCGCATGAGGAGGTCGTGCCCTGCAACCTGGCCGACAAGGCGGCCGTCGATGCGCTGGTGGCCGGCTGCGACGCCATCGTGCACCTGGGCGGCGTCTCGGTGGAGCGGCCGTTCGAGGAGATCCTGGAGGCCAACATCAAGGGGGTCTTCCACCTGTACGAGGCCGCGCGCCGCCATGGCGTGAAGCGCGTGGTGTTCGCCAGCTCCAACCACGTGATCGGATTTCACAAGCAGACCGAGGCGCTGGACGCGTCGGCGCTGCGCCGGCCCGACGGTTACTACGGCCTGTCCAAGTCCTTCGGCGAAGACGTGGCGCAGTTCTACTTCGACCGTTACGGCATCGAGACCGTCAGCATCCGCATCGGCTCCTCGTTCCCCGAGCCGCTCAACCGCCGCATGATGAGCACCTGGCTCAGCTACGACGACCTCACCTCGCTGATCGAGAAGTCGCTGTTCACGCCGGCCGTGCAGCACACCATCGTCTATGGCGCCTCGGCCAACAAGAACGTGTGGTGGGACAACACTGCCGCCGCGCACCTGGGCTGGACGCCCAAGGACAGCTCGGAGCCGTTCCGCGCCAAGGTCGAGGCCCAGCCGCCCGTGGCGGCCAACGACCCGAACGCCATCTACCAGGGCGGCGCGTTCACGGCCCAGGGCCCGTTCGGCGATTGACCGTATGAGCAGCACGGCAGAACTCATCGTCGACGCACGCAACGGCACGGGCGAAAGCCCGGTCTGGCGCGCGGACGAACAGGCGCTGTACTGGGTCGACATTCCCGGGCGTGCGCTGCACCGCTGGTCCGAGGGCGCAGGCCATTCGCATTGGCTGTCCGACGAAATGCCGGCCTGCATCGCGGCCCGCGCTGGCGCCAGCGGCCAGTGGATCGCCGGCATGGAAACCGGCATCTTCGCGCTGTCGCCACAAGACGACGGCCGCCTGGCCGCCAAGCTGCTGGCCCCTGTCGCCCACGCCGCCCCCGCCATGCGCTTCAACGACGGCCGCTGCGACCGCCAGGGCCGCTTCTGGGCCGGCACCATGTGCCTGGACATGGCGGCCGGCATCCGCGCCGGCGCGCTCTACCGCTTTGGCGCGGGCGACACCGCCCTGCCCGCGCAGCTGAACGATTTCATCGTGCCCAACGGCCTGGCCTTCAGCCCCGATGGCAAGACGATGTACCTGTCCGATTCGCACCCCACCGTGCAGACCGTCTGGGCCTTCGACTACGAGCTGGAGACCGGCACGCCCCGCAACCGCCGCGTGTTCGTGGACATGAACCCCCTGCCCGGCCGCCCCGACGGTGCCGCCATCGACGTGGACGGCGGCTACTGGATCTGCGGCAACGACGCGGGCCTCATCCACCGCTTCACGCCCGATGGCCGGCTCGACCGCTCGCTGAGCGTGCCCGTCAAGAAGCCCGCCATGTGCGCGTTCGGCGGCCCGCGGCTGGACACCTTGTTCGTGACCTCCATCCGCCCCGGCGGCGACCTGTCCGACCAGCCGCTGGCCGGCGGCGTGTTCGCGCTGAACCCGCTCACCCAGGGTCTGCCCGAACCCACTTTCGGCGGCTGAGCCGCCACCATCCCCCCTTTCGCCACCCACCACCACAGAGGAAGACAAATGAAGTTCCACCGCACCCTTCTCGCACTGGCCGCCGGCGCCCTGTGCATCGGCGCCCAGGCTGCCGATTTCCGTTCCGCCGACGTGCACAACAGCGACGACTACCCCACGGTCGCCGCGGTCAAGCACATGAGCGACGTGCTGGCCAAGCAGAGCAACGGCAAGTACAAGATCAAGGTCTTCAACAAGAGCGCCCTGGGTTCCGAAAAGGAAACGCTGGACCAGGTGAAGATCGGCGCGCTGGAGATGAACCGCGTCAACATCAGCTCGCTGAACTCCATCTGCCCCAAGAGCCTGGTGCCCACCATGCCCTTCCTGTTCGACTCCATCGCCCACATGCGCAAGACGCTGGACGGCCCCATCGGCGAAGAGATCTTGAAGGGCTGCGAAAGCCAGGGCCTCGTGGGCCTGGCCTTCTACGACAGCGGCGCGCGTTCCATCTACGCCAAGAAGCCGGTCAAGACCCTGGCCGACGCCAAGGGCCTGAAGATCCGCGTGCAGCAGTCCGACCTGTGGGTCTCGCTGGTCGGCGCCATGGGTGCCAACGCCACGCCCATGCCCACGGGCGAGGTCTACACCGCGCTCAAGACCGGCTTGATCGATGCGGCCGAGAACAACATCCCCTCGTACGAAGGCTTCAAGCACTACGAAGCGGTGAAGTTCTATTCGCACACCGAGCATTCCATGGCGCCCGAAGTGCTGGTCATCTCCAAGGCCATCTTCGACAAGATGACGCCGGCCGACCAGGCCATGTTCCGCGCCGCGGCCAAGGAATCGGTGATCTTCCAGCGCCAGAAGTGGGACGAGCAGGAAGCCAAGGCACTGGACGTGGTGACCAAGGCCGGCTCCACCATCGTGAAGGACGTGGACAAGGCCTCCTTCAAGGCCGCCATGGCCCCGGTGTACGCCAAGTTCATCACCACGCCCGACCTGCAACGCCTCGTCAAGGCCGTGCAGGACAACAAGTAAGTCGAACCCGCCGGCCCCAGGCGGGCCGGCGCCCACACAGATCACACCATGAACACCCCACCGCCGTCGGTCCACGCGGCCGCCACCAGCGCCATCGCCGCGCCGGTCGCCCCGGGCATCGACCCCACGCTTGCCCACACCGATCGCCCGCCCGCCACGCATGCCTACTCGCGCCTGTGCGGCTGGCTCAGCAAGGCCAGCCTGGTCGTCGCCATCCTCGGGCTGATCGGCATCATCGTCAGCGTGCAGGTCCAGGTGGTCGGCCGCTACGTCTTCAACGATACGCCGACCTGGGCCGAAGCCCTGGCGCTGCAGCTCGTGCTGTACGTGACCGCGCTGGGCGTGGCCGTGGGCGTGCGCGACGCCGGCCACATCGGCCTGGAGTCGCTGGTCTCGCTGCTGCCCGAGGGCCTGCGGCTGAAGATCGAGATCCTGATCCACGCGCTGGTGGCTCTGTTCGGCTGCATCATGGTCCAGAGCGGCTGGCTGTGGACGCGGCTCAAGTGGGACGAGCTCGACCCGATGCTCGGCATGCCCGTGGGCATCGACTACCTCTCGCTGGTGATCGCCGGCGCCCTGATCGTGATGTTCTCGATCGAACACATCATCGCGCTGCTGCGCCACGAAGAAGTCGTGCCGTCCTGGTACTGACCGAAAGAACGACATGGAACTCACAGTCCTCTCCATCAGCTTCGCGGTGCTGCTCGTCCTGGGCGTGCCGGTGGCTTTCTCCATCGGCCTGGCCTCCGTCGCCACCGTGCTGTTCTCCGGCATGCCGATCGCCATCGTCTTCCAGAAGATGGTGGGCGGCATGCAGATCTTCTCGTTCCTGGCGATCCCGTTCTTCGTGTTCGCCGGCGAGCTCATGCTCTACGGCGGCATCGCCGACCGCATCGTGCGCTTTGCCAACAGCCTGGTCGGCCACGTGCGCGGCGGCCTGGGCATGAGCAACGTGATCGGCTGCACCCTGTTCGGCGGCGTCGCCGGCTCGCCGCTGGCCGACGTGTCGGCCATGGGCTCGGTGATGATCCCGCTCATGAAGAAGGAAGGCTACGACGCCGACTACGCCGTGAACGTGACCACGCACGCGGCCCTGGTCGGTGCGCTGATGCCCACCTCGCACAACCTGATCATCTTCACGCTGGCCACCACGGGCATCGCCTCGGTCAGCGTGTTCAGCCTGATCCTGGCGGGCGTGATCCCGGCCCTGCTGCTGACCATCTGCAACCTGATCGCCGCCTACTACGTGGCCGTCAAGCGCGGCTACCCCACGCGCGGCAAGTTCCCGGGCTGGAAGGAAGTCGTCGTCTCCTTCCTGGGCGCGATGCCGGGCCTCTTGATCGTGGTCATCATCCTGGCCGGCATCCTGTCGGGCATCTTCACGGCCACCGAGTCGGCCGCCACCGCCGTGCTGTGGGCGCTGCTCGTCACCGTGCTGGTCTACCGCTCGCTGTCGTGGAAGGACTTCCTCAAGGCCTGCGCCAAGGCCTGCAAGACGACTGGCGTGGTGCTGCTCCTGATCGGCATCAGCTCGGCCTTCGGCTACTTCATGGCGCTGTACGAAGTGCCGCAGAAGACCGGCGAGCTGATGCAGTCCGTCACCACCAGCCCGTGGATGATCTTCCTGATGATCAACATCCTGCTGTTCGTGCTGGGCACCTTCCTGGACATGGCCGCCACCATCCTGATCTGCACGCCGATCTTCCTGCCCATCGCACAGCACTTCGGCATGGACCCGGTGCAGTTCGGCATCGTGATGCTGATCAACTGCGCGCTCGGCCTGAACACGCCACCGGTGGGGGTCACGCAGTTCGTGGGGTGCGCCATCGGCGGGGTCTCGGTGGGGCAGGTGATGAAATCCATCCTGCCCTTCTACGGCGCGCTGACGGCCTGCCTGATGCTGGTGACCTACGTGCCTGCGTTCTCGCTGTGGTTGCCCAACCTCTTGAACGCGCCCAAGTAAACCGGCGCAGCGGCCATCGCAGGCTGCGTTGCGACGGGGCTCTTCGTGAGCCCCGTTTTTCATTGTGAGGAGGAGTCGATCGTCATGCACCAGCAGCACAACCAGCGCCTGCGCGTCGCCGTCATCGGCGCCGGCGTGGCCTCGCCGCCGCACTTCAAGAGCCTGCACGACCTGCGCGACGAGGTCGAGGTGGCGTGGGTCTGGGGCCGCGATGCGCAGCGCGTCGCGGCGGCCGGCCTGCCCGTCGGCGCCACCGTCACAACACGCCTTGACGACGTATTGGCAGACGCCAGCGTGCAGGCCGCGCTGGTGCTCACACCACCGCAGACCCATTTGCACATCGTCGAGCAGCTCGCCGCCGCCGGCAAGCACGTGCTGGTCGAAAAGCCACTGGAACTCACGCTCGCGCAGTCCGAGCAACTCGTGGCCACCTGCGAGCGCCACGGCGTGCAGCTGGCCGTGATGCTGCAGCACCGCGCCAGCCCGGCCGCGCTGCACCTGTCCAGCATGCTGCAGGCCGGCGAACTCGGCGAGCTGCTGAGCGCTAGCGCCTCCATCCGCTGGTGGCGCCCGCAGAGCTACTACGACCAGCCCGGCCGCGGAACGCTGGCGCGTGACGGCGGCGGCGTGCTCATGACGCAGGCCATCCACACGCTGGACCTGCTGCTGCACCTGGCCGGCGCGCCCGCACGCGTCACGGGCCTGGTCGGCACACGGCTGCACCGCATGGAGACCGAGGACACGGCGGGCGCGCTGCTGCAGTGGGCGGACGGCGCCGTCGGCGTGGTCGACGCGACCACGGCCGCCTACCCCGGCTACCCCGAACGCATTGCGCTGAACTTCGCACGCGGCACGGCAACGCTGGAGGCCGGCGCGCTGCGCGTGGAGCGGCCGGGCGCCGAGCCGCTGCTCGTGGGCCAGCCCCAGGCGTCGGGCTCGGGCGCCAACCTCATGGGCTTCGACCACGCCGGCCACCGCGCCGTGCTGCAGGATTTCGTGCAGGCCATCGCGCAGCAGCGCGCGCCGCTCACCGCCGGGCGCTCGGCCCTGGCCGCGCACCGGCTCATCGACGCCATCGTGCGCTCGTCGCGCACAGGCGCGGCCGTGACACTCTGAGAATGCAGGCCTGTTCACAATGGGCGGCTTCGCAATCCATCCAGCCCCAAGGAGTGAACTGATGAACGGTGCGCAGAGCCTGGTCCATACCCTGTTGAAGTCCGGCGTGGACACCTGCTTCGCCAACCCTGGCACCAGCGAGATGCACTTCGTGGCCGCGCTGGACGACATCCCCGGCATGCACTGCGTGCTGGGCCTGCAGGAGAACGTGGTCACCGGCATGGCCGATGGCTACTACCGCATCGCCGGCAAGCCGGCCAGCACGCTGCTGCACTGCGGCCCGGGCCTGGCGAACGGCCTGGCCAACCTGCACAACGCGCGCCGCGCGCGCAGCGGCATCGTCAACATCGTGGGCGACCAGGCCACCTACCACCGCCCCTTCGACGCGCCGCTGACGGCCGACACCGACGGCCTGGCGCGCAGCGTCTCGGCCTGGGTGCAGACCAGCATGCGCGCGCAGGACGTGGGCCGTGACGCAGCCGCTGCCGTGCAGGCCGCCCGCAGCGCGCAGGGCCAGGTGGCCACGCTGATCCTGCCATCCGACGCGTCGTGGGACGAAGGCGGCGTCGTCGCCGACGCGTTGGCGCCGCAGCCCGCGCCCGCACTGGACCCGCATGCCGTGGAGGGCGCCGCGCGCGCCCTGCGCAGCGGCCAGCCCGTGCTGGTGCTGCTGGCTGGCCGTGCCGTGCGCGGCCGCTCGCAGGCCCTGGCCTGGCGCGTGGCGCAGGCCACCGGCGCCAGCCTGCTGGCCGATTTCGTCACCGCCCACGTCGAGCGCGGCCAGGGCCGGCTGCAGCTCGAACGCGTGCCCTATGTGACCGACCTCGCGATCCAGACACTGGCCCGCTACGCGCACATCGTGCTGGTCAACGCCAAGCCGCCGGTCGGCTTCTTCGCCTACCCCGGCAAGCCGTCCACGCAGTACCCCGACACGGCGCAACTGCATGTGCTGTCGCGCCCCGACCAGGATCCAGAGGCCGCGCTGCAGGCGCTGGTGGAAGCGCTGGGCGCGCCCGAGGCGGCCCTGCCCGACCCCGGCCCGCGCCCCGCCATCGTGCGCGGCGCGCCCACGCCCGAGGGCCTGGCCCAGACGCTGGCCGCCGTGATGCCCGAGGGCGCCATCGTGTCGGACGAAAGCGTCTCCTTCGGCCGCGGCTTCTACAAGCACACGCATGCGGCGCCCGCGCACGACTGGCTGCACCTGGCCGGCGGCGCCATCGGCGACGGCCTGCCCGTGGCCACGGGCGCGGCGATCGGCGCCAAGGGCCAGCGCCGCGTGATCAGCCTGCAGGCCGACGGCTCGGCCATGTATTCGCTGCAAGCGCTGTGGACGCAGGCGCGCGAGCAGTTGCCCTGCACCACGGTCATCCTGTCCAACCGCAAGTACAACATCCTGATCGGCGAATACGGCAACGTGGGCGCCAAGCCCGGCGACACCGCCATGCGCATGCTCGACCTGGGCAACCCCGACCTGAACTGGGTGCAGCTGGCCCATGGCATGGGCGTGGAGGCCGCGCGTGCGACCACGCTGGAGCAGTGTGCCGACCTGATGCGCCAGAGCTTTGGCCGCAGCGGGCCGTTCCTGATCGAGCTGGCGATCTGAAGGCGCCGTCGCCCGTTCAGGCCCGCCCGAACACCAGCAGCAGGTTGTTCGCTGGCATCTGCACGCGCTGTACCAGGCGCAGCCCCGCCGATGCAGCGGTGGCTTGCACATCCTCCCGCGCGCGGATGCCCCAGGCCGGATGGCGCCGGCGCAGGTCGGCGTCGAAGTCCAGGTTGCCCTGCGAGGTCGGCACGCCCTGCTCCAGGTACGGCCCGTAGGTCAGCAGCTGGCCCTGCGCGCCGAGGTGGCGCGCAGCGCCGCGCATGAGACCTTCGCACGCGGCCCAGGGCGCGATGTGCAGCATGTTGGCGCAGTAGATGGCGTCCCAGCCTGCAGATGCCGCGGCCGGCCAGTCCTGGTGCGTCACGTCGAGCACCACCGGCGCGCGCACGTTGGCCACGCCCAGCTGCGCGCACCAGGCACGGATGGAGCCGAATGCATCGGCCACGGCATCGCTGGGCTGCCAGGTCCACTGCGGCAACGCCCGCGCGAAGAAGGCCACATGCTGGCCCGTGCCGCTGGCGATCTCCAGCGCCGCGCCACTGGCCGGCAGCACGCGCTGCAACACTTCCAGGATGGGCTGTCTGTTGCGCTCGGAGGCGAGGCTGCGCTGGGCCTGCGCAGCGGTGTGGTCGAGGGGGGCTGGGGGCATGGAGATCTCGCAGTGGTGGCGTGGGGCATGGTAGCCAGCAGCTGGCGGCGTGCCATCCAGCATTGAACACAGGTTAAAGATGGATTGCCTTGGAGCGCGATCAAAGCGCACAGGCTTTCTTACAGTTCGTCCACCCCTTCACCACACCCTTTAGGAGACACACCATGAAGACGTACAAGATCGCCACCATCCCCGGCGACGGCATCGGCAAGGAAGTCGTGCCCGCCGGGCGCGAAGTGCTGCAGGCCCTGGCCTCAGCCAGCAGCCAGTTCAAATTCGAGTTCGAGGACTTCGGCTGGGGCGGCGACTGGTTCCGCGCCCACGGCGAGATGATGCCGGCCAACGGCCTGGAAGCGCTCAAGGGCAAGGACGCCATCCTGTTCGGATCGGCCGGCGACCCGCACATCCCCGACCACATCACGCTGTGGGGCCTGCGCCTGAAGATCTGCCAGGGCTTCGACCAGTACGCCAACGTGCGGCCCACGCGCATCCTTCCCGGCATCGACGGCCCGCTCAAGCGCTGCGGCCCCGACGACCTGAACTGGGTCATCGTGCGTGAGAACTCCGAGGGCGAATACTCCGGCGTGGGCGGCCGCGTGCACCAGGGCCACCCGATCGAAGCCGCCACCGACGTGAGCATGATGACCCGCGCCGGCGTCGAACGCATCATGCGTTTCGCGTTCAAGCTGGCGCAGTCCCGTCCCCGCAAGCTGCTCACTGTCATCACCAAGAGCAACGCCCAGCGCCACGCCATGGTGATGTGGGACGAGATCGCACTGCAGGTCAGCAAGGAGTTCCCCGAAGTCACCTGGGACAAGGAACTGGTGGACGCGTCCACCGCCCGCATGATCAACCGCCCGGCCACGCTGGACACCATCGTGGCGACCAACCTGCATGCCGACATCCTGTCGGACCTGGCTGCCGCGCTGGCCGGCAGCCTGGGCATCGCGCCCACCGGCAACATCGACCCCGAGCGCCGCTACCCTAGCATGTTCGAGCCCATCCACGGCTCGGCCTTCGACATCATGGGCAAGGGCCTGGCGAACCCGGTGGGCACCTTCTGGTCGGTGGTGATGCTGCTGGAGCATCTGGGCGAATTCGACGCTGCCAAGCAGGTCATGGCCGCCATCGAGCAGGTCACGGCCAACCCGAAGCTGCACACGCGTGATCTGGGCGGCCAGGCGACCACGGCCGACGTGACGCGCGCGGTCTGCGAGTTGGTCGGCGCACAGCCGCAGCGCAAGGCCGCCTGACGCCTTGTTGCTCCCTCGCCCCTTTGGGGAGAGGGAGCAAGACAGCTCCTCCGCTGACGCCCCGGCAGCAGCCACCAGCGCTGCGGGGATTTCCTTTGCCCGCCCATTCCTGGAGACACGCATGAACCGTCGCACCACCTTCACCGCCCTGGCGCTGGCCCTGTCCTGTGGCCTCGCCGTCGCGCAGGCCTTCCCCAGCAAGCCCATCACGCTGATCGTGCCCTTCCCGGCCGGCGGCAGCTCGGACGCGCTGGCGCGTTCGCTCAGCACGCCGCTGTCGCAGGCGCTGGGCCAGCCTGTCATCGTGGAGAGCCGGCCCGGCGCTGGCGCCACCATCGGCGCGGACTTCGTCGCCAAGGCCAAGCCCGACGGCACCACGCTGCTCATGGGCGCGGTGCACCACACGATCGCCACAAGCGTCTACCGCAAGCTGCCCTACGACTTCGAGAAGAGCTTCGCGCCCATCACCACCGTGGCGCTGGTGCCCAACGTGCTGGTGGTCAACGCCAAGTCCGCGGCCACCGACGTCAAGAGCTTGATTGCGCTGGCCAAGGCCACACCGGGCAAGCTCTCGTATGGCTCGAACGGCAACGGCACGGTGCAGCACCTGATCGGAACGCAGTTCGCCGCACTGGCCGGCGTGGACATCCTGCACGTGCCCTACAAGGGCAGCGCGCCGCTGACGACCGACCTGCTGGGCGGCCAGGTCGACATGTCGTTCGACACGCTCACGCCCATGGTGCAGCACATCAAGGGCGGCAAGCTGCGCGCGCTGGCAGTGACCACCGCCAAACGCTCCAGCACCCTGCCCGACGTGCCCACGCTGGCCGAGTCCGGCATGGCCGGCTTCGACCAGGGCACCTGGTTCGGCATCCTCGCGCCCGCGGCCACGCCCAAGGATGTCGTGGCCCGGCTCCACACCGAGATGGTCAGGATCATCCACTCGCCCGAGTTCAAGAAGCGCATGGAAGAGATCGGCGCCGAGCCCGTGGGCAACACGCCCGAGCAGATGGCCGCGCAGATCAAGGACGACACGGCCAGGTACGCGAAGCTGGTGAAGGAGGCCAAGGTCGCGATCGAGTGAAGTTGCCGCGATCAGCCGCGCCGCGGCCGGTGCGCCTGCACGCAGGACCGCACGCTCGCCACCACGCCCAGGCGGCAAGCGTGCCCACCGCCACGCCGCAGGCGACGCCGGTCCAGGTGTTGCGATCGGGTCCGTGGGAAGAAAGTGCAGCACAGGTCATTCCGGCACTGTCGCAGGTCGGCGCGCGGCCGTATCGGCCTGGACTGCCGTGTTTGAGGCCGGTCTCCTGCCTGGCGGCGCCACGCGGCGGGCGTGAGCCCGGTGGCACGCCGCATCGCGCGCGTCAGTGCGTTCTGGTTCGAGTAGCCGACCGCCAGGGCCAGCTCGGCGATTGGCCGCTCAGTGGGCCAGCCACTCGCGCACGCGCTGCAGGCGCAGCTGCGCCCAGCTGGGTGTCGTCCAGGTCCAGCACCAGGGCGCGGTGAGCGCCCTGGCCCGTCTGCGCGTGTCGCATGCCAGGTGCGACGAACGCGTCCTGCCCTTCGCGCAGCACTTGCTCGCGCCCGCCGATGTCCCCTTGCAAGCGGCCCGCAACCGGCAGTACCAGCTGCGCGAAGTCGTGGCGGCCCGCGCTCCCGTCCGCGGCGTAGCTGCGCAGGTTCAGGCCGAACGGTGGGCGAGTCGGCATGGCGCGGGTATAGCACTTGGCCGCATGCGGGGGCAACCGGTCCATCAACCTTCAGCGATGCGCAGCCACGGCCAGCGCGCCTGGTAGTTCATGGCCTTGCGCAGGAACATCTCGCGCTGCGGCATCAGCGGGTTCATGCGCAGCACGCCCTGCCCCAGTTCCTCCAGGCCATACGGCGCGTACAGCGTGCCGTCCGCCACGTCGATGGCCACGCAGGTGCAGGCGACCAGGTAGCGGTCGATGCCGTCGCGTGACGAGCGCAGCTGCGGATAGTCGTCACCAAAACGCTCCCGGTACCACAGGTGCACGCGCGCCTGGTTCCTGACCTCGACCTGCACGCCCAGGTCGGCGACTGCGGCCTGCACGCGCGCGATGACGGCGTCTTCGGCCTCCCACGACAGGTCGCGGTCGTCGAAATAGAACACGTCGTAGTCCTTCACGCCCCAGCCGGCGCTCTGGCCCGAGGCCCGGTTCCAGGTCGCCTGGAACAGGCAGCCCGCGGCCAGATGGCACTGGCGCAGCTGCAGCGCGCGCAGGCGCCCGATCAGTTCTGCGTTGACAGGGTTGGCCAGGGCGTTGGCAACGAAGGCGTCGGCGGTCAGCGGTCAGCGGCATGGTGCGTGGATTCTCCGTGGGTCGGCCGACGCATTTGGTCATGCGTCAAGCTTCGTTCGCGGCGCCCCGATTCAACGTTAAGCTCGCACCCCGGAACCGGGCTGCCACGGTGGCAGCCGGCCCCATGTGTGACCAAACATTTCGGAGACCGACTCTCATGCAACGCCGCCTCTTCACCTCCCTGCTCGCCGCTGGTCTCGCGTTCGCGGGCGCCGCCCAAGCCGACCAACTGGCCGACATCAAGCAAAAGGGCCAGATCGTCATCGGCGTGCTGGGCACGGACGAGCCGAACAGCTTCCTGGACCCGAAGACGCGCGAGCTCGTGGGCTATGAGGTCGACCTGGGCCAGGCGATCGCCAAGAAGCTGGGCGTCAAGCCCGTGTTCAAGCAGATCGCGGTGGCGGCCCGCATCCCCGAGCTGCAGCAAGGTCACGTGGACCTGCTGGCCGCATCGCTCACGCACAACAAGGAACGCGAGGCGCAGATCGACTTCTCGCTCACCACGTTCGTGACCGGCCAGAAGGCCCTGGTCAAGAAGGCCAGCGGCGTGAAGGACGTGCCCGAGCTGGCCGGCAAGCGCGTGCTGACGGCCAAGGGCGGCACGCAGGAGCCCAACATCAAGAAGGCCGTGCCGACCGCCGAGGTGGTGACGTACGAGAACTCGCAGCAGGCCTTCCTGGCGTTACAACAGGGCAAGGGCGTGGCCTATGTGAACGACGAGCTGAGCCTGTTCGTGGACATTGCCAAGCTGGGCCCCAAGGGCGCGGACTACGTGATGCTGCCGATGAACCTCAGCGTGGAGCCGCTGGCGCTGGGCATCAAGAAGGGCGAGACAGGCCTCAAGGCCGTGGTCGACGAGACGCTGCGCGAGCTGGAGAAGGCCGGCGGCGGCGAGAAGCTCTACATGAAGTGGTTCGGCCCGAACACCAAGACCAACTCGCCCACGCGCACCTTCAAGTTCGAAACCGACAAGATCGCCGGCTGACCTGCCTCTGAGCCCCCGTCGCCGCCGCGACGGGGCGCCCTGCATGCCGGTGTTCGACTTCTCCCTGCTGCTGCGCGGCCAGTACCACGACATGCTCGTGGCCGGGCTCGTGCTGTCGCTGCAGCTGGCCGCGGCCACGCTGGTCTTCGCGCTGCCGCTGGCGCTGCTGGTGGCGCTGCTGCGGCTGGCGCCGGCCAGGCCGCTGACCTGGATCGGCTTTGGCTTCGTCGAATCCATCCGCAACATCCCGCTCCTGGCCCACATGCTGTTCTGGTACTTCGCCGCGCCCGAGCTGCTGCCCGAGGGGCTCAAGGCCTGGCTGTACCAGGGCAACATCGAGGCCGTGAGCGCCGTGATCGCGCTCACGCTGTACACGGCGGCCTACATGTCGGAGGACATCCGCAGCGGCATCCGCGCGATCCCGTCCGTGCAATTCGAGGCCGGGCGCGCGCTGGGCTTCGGCTTCCTGGCCACCATGCGCCGCGTGATCCTGCCGCAGGCGCTGCGCATCACGGTGCCGCCGCTCATCTCGCAGACGCTGAACCTGTGGAAGAACACCAGCGTGGCTACCGTGATCGGCACGGCCGAGCTGATGTACCAGGCCAGCCAGGTCGAGAGCGCGACCTTTCGCAGCTTCGAGTCCTTCGGCTTCGCGACGGCCGCCTACCTCACCGTGTCGCTGGCCATCACGGCGCTGGCGACCTGGTACCAGTCGCGCTACCCGGCGCGGACGGTATGACGCGCCGCGCCGGGCCGCCCCAAGCAAGCGTGCTTCCCCTCGGGGGGCAGCGAGTACACGCAGTGCCGAGCGTGGGGGCCATTGCATGTTGGAGCTGATCGACACCTACTGGGTGTACTTCCTGATCGGGCAGTACCCGAACGGCCCGCTGGGCGGGCTGGCGCTCACGCTGGTGCTGGCCTCGCTCGGGCTGGTGCTGGGCCTGCCGCTGGGCCTGTTGCTCGGCATCGCCCGCGTGAGCCCCTATGCCTGGCTGCGGCTGCCGGTCACGGCGATGGTGTTCGTCGTGCGCGGCACGCCGCTGCTGATGGTGGTGTTCTGGGCCTACTTCTTCCTGCCCAGCGTGACGGGGGTGAAGACCGACCAGTTCTTCACCATGCTGATCGCACTGGTGGTGTTCGACGCGGTCTACCTGGCCGAGATCGTGCGCGCCGGCATCCAGGGCGTGCCGCGGGGCCAGGTGGAGGCCGCGCGCTCGCTGGGACTGGGCTACTGGCGCACCATGCGCAAGGTGGTGCTGCCGCAGGCCACGCGGGCCATGCTGCCCTCACTCGTGAACCAGTTCGTCTCCACGATCAAGGAGACTTCGCTGGGCTACATCATCGGGCTCAACGAGGTGGCCTTCATCACCACGCAGATCAACACCCAGGTGTTCACGCGGCCGGCCGAGCTGTACGCCATCCTGGGTCTGACCTACTTCATCCTGTGCTTCGGGCTGTCGCGCTTTGCCTACTGGCTGGAACGCCGGCTCGCGCGCAGCCCGCAGTCCGGCCCGAACAAGGCGCGCCAGGCGCTGCCGCAAGCGAGCACCCCATGATCGAGTTCAAGCAAGTCAACAAGTGGTACGGCGCCTACCAGGCTTTGAGCGATATCACCGAGACCATCGCCAAGGGCGAAGTGGTGGTGGTGTGCGGGCCGTCCGGCTCGGGCAAGTCCACGCTGATCCGCACGGTGAACCGGCTCGAGCCGATCCAGTCCGGCAGCATCCTGGTCGCCGGGCAGGACATCCACGCGCGCGGCATCGACCTGAACAACTTCCGCTCGCGCATCGGCTTCGTGTTCCAGCAGTTCAACCTGTTCCCGCACTTGACGGTGCTGCAGAACTGCACGCTGGCGCCGGTGCAGTTGCGCGGGCTGTCGCAGCAACAGGCCAACGAGCGCGCGATGGCGCTGCTGGAGCGCGTGGGCCTGGCGCACAAGGCCGGCGCCTACCCGGCCGACCTGTCGGGCGGCCAGCAGCAGCGCGTGGCGATCGCGCGCGCACTGGCCATGCAGCCGCCGCTGATGCTGTTCGACGAGCCCACCAGCGCGCTGGACCCGGAGATGGTGGGCGAGGTGCTGCTGGTCATGCGCGACCTGGCACGCGAGGGCATGACCATGGTCTGCGTCACGCACGAGATGGGCTTTGCGCGCGAGGTGGCCGACCGCGTGCTGTTCATGGACGAGGGCCGCGTGCTCGAGCGCGCCACGCCGGACGACTTCTTCAACCGGCCGCAGCACCCGCGTGCGCAGCAGTTCCTGTCGGACATCCGCACGCCGTTCGCGCCAGCCGGTTGAGACGCCACTTCACAATTTTTGAAGCCCCACCACAAATTCATTGAAACTTTGCGCACGGTGGGCGCTCTAGATTCGGGGTCCCCTGCCAAGGGGTGCTTTCCAAGAACACGAAATCCCACTGTCATGCACCTGCCAGACGAAAGATCCGCACGCTACAGCGCCACCGCCATCGCCCTGCACTGGGTGCTGGGGCTGGCCATCGTGGGCATGTTCGGCGTGGGCCTGTACATGACCAGCCTGCCGTTCTCGCCGGCACGGCTCAAGCTCTACAACTGGCACAAGTGGGCCGGCATGACGGTGCTGACGCTGTCGGCACTGCGGCTGCTGTGGCGGCTGACGCACCGGCCACCGCCGCTGCCCGCGCATGTGGCCAACGCCATGCCGCGTTGGCAGCACGTCGCGCACCACAGCACGCACCACCTGCTGTATGCGCTGTTCTTCATCGTGCCGCTGGTGGGCTGGGCCTACAGCTCGGCGGCGGGCTTTCCCATCGTGTGGTTCGGATTGGTGCAGCTGCCCGATCTGGTGGCGCCCAACCCCGAGCTGGCCGAGGCCATCAAGCCCTGGCATGCCTACACAGCCTATGCGCTCGCGGCGCTGGTGGTGCTGCATGTGGCAGCCGCACTCAAGCACCAGTTCATCGACCGCGACGGCCTGCTCGCGCGCATGCTGCCGGGCCGCGGCTGATCCATCCCTTTTTCTTCGGAGCTTCCATGAAACTCGTGACCACCTTCGCCGGCCTGATGCTGGCCGCCACCGCCGCGCTGGCGCAACAGGCCCTCGTGCCCGCGCAGAGCGAGATCGCCTTCGTGAGCAAGCAGATGGGCGTGCCCGTCGAGGGCCGTTTCAAGAAGTTCGACGCCCAGGTCAACTTCGACCCGGCCAAGCTGGCCACCAGCAAGATCGCGTTCACGGTGGACATGGGCAGCGCCTCGCTGAGCAAGGAAGCCGATGCCGAACTCGTGCGGCCGGTTTGGTTCAACACGCCGAAGTTCCCGCAGGCCACGTTCCAGTCCAGCGCCATCAAGGCGCTGGGCGGCGGCAAGTTCGAGGTGGCCGGCAAGCTGGCCATCAAGGGCAACACCCAGGACGTGGTCGTGCCCGTCACGCTCACGCAAAACGGCGCCACGACCATGGCCACGGGCGCGTTCACCATCAAGCGCCTGGCCTTCAAGATCGGCGAGAACGAATGGACCGATACGTCCATGGTGGCCGACGACGTGCAGGTCAAGCTCAAGCTGGCGCTGACGGGCGTGGCCAAGCTCTGATTTCCCTGTTCCTTTTTTTTCAACCTCTGGAGTCACTCCGCATGATCCGTTCCCCCCTGCTCGCCCTGGCCGCTGTGGCCGCTCTCGCTGCTGGCACCGTCCAGGCCCAGACCGCCAACTACGCGATCGACCCGACGCACACCTTCGCCACCTTCGAGATCGACCACTTCGGCGCCAGCGTGAACCGTGTGCGCTTCGACAAGAAGGAAGGCACGGTCCAGTTCGACAAGGCGAGCAAGACCGGCAAGGTGGAACTGACGCTGCAGATGAACTCTGTCAACTCGGGCACGGCGCCGTTCGACAAGCACCTGCAAAGCGCCGACATCTTCGACGCCGCCCAGCACCCCACGGCCAAGTTCGTCGGCGACAAGTTCACCTTCAACGGCGACAAGGTCACCGAAGTGGCGGGCACGCTGACGCTCAAGGGCAAGACCGGCCCCGTGGTGTTCAAGGCCAAGCAGTTCAACTGCTACGAGAGCCCCATGCTCAAGCGCGAAGTGTGCGGCGGCGACTTCGAAGCCACCATCGACCGCACGGCCTTCGGCGTGGACTACGGCGTGCAGTACGGCTTCCCGAAGAACGTGCGCATCGTGGCGCAGATCGAGGCGGTCAAGCAGTAAGCCACGCGGCTGCACCACGACACAAGGGGCCTTTCGGCCCCTTTGTTGTTGGGCGCTACTTGATCAGCGCGTGCACCGCCTTGAACTGCGGGTGCTCGGCCGTCTCCAGCCATTCGAACAGCACCATCTCGGTGGTCACGAGCTCGGCGCCGGCACCGGCCAGCCGGTCGAAGGCGGCATCGCGGTTGCGGTCGGTGCGCGAGCCGCAGGCGTCGGTGACGACCCACACCGCCATCTCTTCTTCCAGCAGGTCCAGCGCGGTCTGCAGCAGGCACACATGGGCTTCGCAGCCGGCGATGACGATGCTGGCGCGCTCGGCCGCGGCGGGCTTTTGCAGATGCTTGGGCAGGCTGCGCGCGTTGCCGGCGGCCGGCCTCGCCGGC
This sequence comes from Pseudorhodoferax sp. Leaf267, assembly GCF_001422405.1. Classification (GTDB taxonomy): domain Bacteria; phylum Pseudomonadota; class Gammaproteobacteria; order Burkholderiales; family Burkholderiaceae_C; genus Pseudorhodoferax. Next base: position 169,265 of record NZ_LMMV01000002.1, on the reverse strand, counting down.
GGCGCCAGCCATTCGCCCAGGCCTTCGGCGACGCCGCTGAAATGCATCTTGGCCAGCGTGCGCTGGCACAGCGCGCGCAGCTCGGGAAGGTTGCCGCCCAGCTTGGACGGGTTCTGCTCGGTGCCCCAGACCGGCACCTCCAGCAGCTGCGCGGCGCGCGCCAGGCGCAAGGCATTGGCGGCCACCTCGGCGCCGCCGGCGATGGCAGGCATCAGGCGTTCCTGGTAGTCGACCAGCACGAGTTGCGAGGCTTGGGCTTCGAGCAGCATGGGTGTCTTTCGAGTCGCGAAAAGGCCGTATTACACCGCAGCCGCTTTCCGCCTCAGGTGCCGGGCTGCAGGCGCAGCAGCCGGCCTGCCGGGCTGTCGGTCAGCACGTAGAGCAGGCCGTCCGGGCCCTGGCGCACGTCGCGGATGCGCTCGCCCACGTCCTGCAGCAGATGGCTTTCGCGCGCGACCTTGCCGTCGGGCGCCAGTTCGATGCGGTGCAGGCGGTTGAACTTGAGCGAACCGACGAACAGGTTGCCCTGCCAGGCCCTGCCGTAGCGCTCGCTGGTCAGGAAGGCCATGCCCGAGGGCGCGATGGATGGCACCCAGTAGTGCAGCGGCTGCTCCAGGCCGGCCGTTTTCGTGAGGCCCTCGCCGATGCGGCCACCGCCGTAGTTCTCGCCGTAGGTGATGACGGGCCAGCCGTAATTGCGGCCGGCCACGGGCAGGTTGATCTCGTCGCCGCCCTGCGGGCCGTGCTCGTGCATCCACAGCCGGCCGTCGGAGGCCAGTGCCGCGCCCTGGCCGTTGCGGTGGCCAAAGCTCCAGATCTCGGGCAGCGCGCCGCTGCGGCCGACGAAGGGGTTGTCCTGGGGCACGCTGCCGTCCTTGCCGATGCGCACGACCTTGCCGTGGTGGTTGTCCAGCGTCTGCGCGTCGGCCATGCGTGCGTAGCGGTCGCCCAGGGTGAGGAACAGCGTGCCGTCGGGCTTGCCGTCCACGCGGCGCTCGACGATGCGGCACCCGAAATGTGCGCTGCTGGCGAACTTGGGCTTCTGGCTGAAGATCACGCGCAGGTCCTGCAGCCTCGTGCCATCGGGCGCGAGGGTGGCGCGTGCCAGTGCCGTGCTGTTGCCGCGGCCGTTCTCGCCGGGTTCGGAGAAGCAGAAGTACAGCGTGCGGTTCGTGGCGAAGGCGCTGTCGGCGACCACATCCAGCAGGCCGCCCTGGCCGCCCGCCGCGATGGCCGGCAAACCGGCGAGCGGCGTCCCTGCCCGGCCGTCGGCCTCCAGCACGCGCATGCGGCCGGCGCGCTCGGTCACAAGGAACCTGCCCTCGGGCAAAAAGGCCACGGCCCAGGGATTCTGCAACCCCGAGGCCACGACCTGGGGCCGGACGGACTGGGCCGCGGCCGGCGGCGCGAGGCCCCACATGCCGAGGGTGGACAGGGCCAGCAGGCCGGCGCCTACAGACATGCGCATCAGAAACCTTTCATGAACATCAGCCGAATCGGCGCGCCCAACACAGCGTCTGGCGGACGGCCGGCACAGAGATCGTTCTAAGTCATCACGATCGTTCGGCGCCCAAAAACCTGAGCCGGATGGGGCCAAAACGGTGCCTTCGTTACAAATTAGATCAAGAATTTAATATGAATCAATGACTTACAATCGATAGCTCACTTGACTCCCCAAGACCTGAGCCGTTAGCCTCGACGCCCATGACCCGCTGGACCGCATTCCTGATCGCACTCGCCCTTTCCAGCGCCGCACACGCAGCCCCGCCCACCGGCCCCGCTACCGACGAAATCGAACGCATCCTGGCCGAGCGTGGGCTGATCCAGCAGACCATCGGCCAGCTCGGGCAAGTCGGCCAGAGCGTGCGCGACCATACGTCCGACCTGGTCGGCAACGCCATGGGCTTTTTGGGCGTGCCCTACCGCCGCGGCGGCAATTCCGAAGAAACGGGCTTCGACTGCAGCGGCTTCGTGCGCGCCACCTTCGAGAAGACGGTCGGCCTGATCCTGCCGCGCCGCGCCAACGAGCAGGCCGCCGCCACTGACTCCATCGACAAGAGCGATCTCAAGCCCGGCGACCTGGTGTTCTTCAACACCATGCGCCGCGCGTTCAGCCATGTCGGCATCTATGTCGGCGACGGCAAGTTCATCCACGCCCCGCGCAGCGGCGCCAAGGTGCGCGTGGAAGACATGGACACGAGCTACTGGAAGCGCCGCTTCGACGGCGCACGCCGCGTCGACACCGACGCGCTCGTGCCCGAGCGCCTGGGCGGCGGCAACTGAGCACGGCAGCGGCGCGCCGCGCCGCCCGCTCGGCATGCGCGCGGGCCGCACGGCGCGTGCTGCGGCCCTGACCCCTCGTCGCCTTCGCGCATCGGCAGCGCCACGACGGGCCCGCTCTTGCCGGCCCCTCGCAGCGCCCAAGGTAGCACTGGCGACAAGCGATCCACGCACCCTGGCGTATCTTGTGCGCCTGATCGCAGACCGCATGACCGATGTGCGCACAGCGACGCGCGGGGCCCCGCCCCGCCGCACCCGCAACGGAGACAAGCCACATGCCCACACGCCGCCGCGCCCTGGCGACCGCCACCCTGACCGCGCTCAGCCTGCTCGGCGCCCTGCCCGCGCTGGCCCAGGAGTTCCCGCACAAGCCGATCCGGTTCGTCGTGCCGTTCCCGCCCGGCAGCGGCACCGACACCTCGGCCCGCTACTTCGGCAAGAAGCTGTCGGAGCTGACCGGCCAGCCCGTGGTGGTGGAGAACCGCGCCGGCGCCAACGGCTTCCTCGCGGTGCAGGCCGTGCTGGCGGCCCCGGCCGATGGCTACACGGTATTCGTGGGCAGCAACTCCACGCTGGCCGTGAACGCGGCCCTGTTCAAGCAGTTGCCCTACGACCCGGTGGCCGATTTCGCGCCGCTCACGATGATGATGCGTTCGCCCGCGCTGCTGATCGTGCCCGGGAACGCGCCGCACAAGACCTTGCCCGATCTGATCGCCGCGGCCCGCGCGCGGCCCGGCGCGCTGAACTACGGCGCCGGCTCGGCCGGCTACCAGCTCATGGCCGAGCTGTTCAACGACGCCGCCAAGACGCAGACCACGCATGTGCCGTTCAAGGGCGCGAACGAGGCCGTGGCCGCCGTAGCCGCCGGCACGGTGGACCTGGCTTTCGCCGAGATGACCAGCGCGCAGGAGATGGTCAAGGGCGGGCGCATCCGCGCACTGGCCGTGGCCTCGGCCCAGCGCACCGTGGCCCTGCCCGAGGTGGCCACGGCCGCCGAGGCAGGGCTGCCCGCCTTCACGGCCTACACCTGGGTCGCGGCCGCGGTATCCGCCAAGACGCCCAGGGCCGAGACCGAGAAGCTGGCCGCGCTGCTGGGGCAGATCGAGCGGCTGCCCGAGACGCGCGCGTTCTACGAACGCATCGGCGCTGAGGTCATGCAAGGCGGCCCGCAGGAGATGCGCGAGTTCCAGGCCGAGGAGATCCGGCTGTGGAAGCGCATCGCCGCGCAGGCCAAGGTGGAGCTGCAATGACGGCGGCCGTGGGCGCACTGGCCGGCATCCGCGTGCTGGACCTGTCGCGCGTGCTGGCCGGCCCCTGGGCCGCGCAGCTGCTGGGCGACCTGGGCGCCGAGGTCATCAAGGTCGAGCGCCCGGGCGGCGGCGACGACACGCGCACCTGGGGCCCGCCCTTCGTGCGCGATGGCGCGGGCCAGCCCACGCGCGACGCGGCCTACTACCTCTGCACCAACCGCAACAAGCGCTCCATCGCGGTCGACATGCAGACCGCCGCCGGCCAGGCACTGCTGCAGGACCTGGCGCGGCATTGCGACGTGCTGATCGAGAACTTCAAGACCGGCAGCCTGGCCGCTTACGGGCTGGACTACGCGGCACTGTCGGCCATCCATCCGCGACTCGTCTATTGCTCGATCACCGGCTTCGGCCACACCGGCCCGTATGCGCAGCGCGCGGGCTATGACTTCCTGATCCAGGGCATGGGCGGGCTCATGAGCATCACCGGCCAGCCCGATGGCGAACCCGGCGCCGGCCCCATGAAGGTGGGCGTGGCGCTGACCGACATCCTGACCGGCCTGTACGCGGGCAACGCGATCCAGGCCGCGCTGCATGCGCGCACGCGCACCGGCCGCGGCCAGCACATCGACCTGGCGCTGCTGGATGTGGGCGTGGCCTGCCTGGCCAACCAGGCCATGAACTACCTGCACAGCGGTGTGGCGCCCACGCGCATGGGCAATGCGCACCCGAACACCGTGCCCTACCAGGACTTCCCCACGGCCGATGGCTACATGATCCTGGCGACCGGCAACGACGGCCAGTTCGCGCGCTTCTGCGAGGCTGCGGGCCATGCCGAGTGGGCGACAGATCCACGCTTCGCGCGCAACAGCGGTCGGCTGGAGCACCGCGCCACGCTGATCCCGCTGATGCGCCAGGCCACCGTGCTGCGCAGCACGGCCGAATGGATCGCGCTCCTGGAACAGGTGGGCGTGCCCTGCGGGCCGATCAACAGCATCGCCGATGTGTTTGCCGATCCGCAGCTCAAGGCGCGCGGCATGCAGATCGCGATGCCGCACGCGGCCGGCGCCGAGATCCCCCTGGTGGCCAACCCCATCCGCCTGTCCGACACCCCCGTGCAGTACCGCGAGGCACCGCCCACGCTGGGCCAGCACTCGCGCGAGGTGCTGCACGACGTGCTGCAGCTTTCAACCGAGGACATCGATGCACTCGTTGCAAAAGGAGCAGTCGAATGAGCGCTCTTGACTCGCTCGCGCTGACCGCGATCCCGCCCGAGGACGAGGCCTTGCGCGCCCCGGTCCGCGCCTTCCTGGCCGAAGCACTGAAGGACGTGCCGGCCCACATCCGCGCCAAATCGTGGAGCGGCTACGACCCGGCCTTCAGCCGCCAACTGGGCGAGCGCGGCTGGCTCGGCATCACGCTGCCGCCGGCCTATGGCGGCGGCGGCCGCAGTGCGTTCGCGCGCTACGTGCTGGTCGAAGAGTTCTTGAACTGGGGCGCCCCGGTCGGCTCGCACTGGATCGCCGACCGCCAGAGCGCGCCGCTCATCCTGCGCTACGGCACCGAGGCGCAGAAGCAGCGCTACGTGCCGCCGATCTGCCGTGGCGAATCCTTCTTCTGCATCGGCATGAGCGAGCCGGGCGCGGGCTCGGACTTGGCCAGCGTGCGCACGCGCGCCACGCCCAACGCGGGCGGCTGGCTGCTGAACGGCCAGAAGATCTGGACCACGAATGCCCACCACTGCGGCCACATGATCGCGCTGGTGCGCACCTCGGGCGCGCCCGAGGACCGGCAGAAGGGCTTGTCGCAATTGATCGTGGACCTCGCCCTGCCGGGTGTGACGGTGCGGCCCATCCTCGACCAGTCCGGCGACGCGCATTTCTGCGAAGTGTTCTTCGACAACGTGCAACTCGATGCCGACGCGCTGATCGGCGCCGAAGGCCAGGGCTGGGCGCAGGTCAACGCCGAGCTGGCCTTCGAGCGCAGCGGGCCGGAGCGGCTGTTCTCCAGCATCGTGCTGTTCGACCAGTGGGCCGCCTGGGTGCGCACGCCACAAGGTCGCACGCCCGAGGCCGAGCGCCTGGCCGGCCGCATCGTTTGCGCGCTGGCGCCGCTGCGCGCGATGTCGGTGGCCGTGACCGAGAAGCTCAGGCGCGGCGAAAGTCCGGTGGTCGAGGCCGCACTCGTGAAGGACCTGGGCACTGGCGTGGAGCAGCTGATCCCCGCCGCCATCGCCGACGACCTGTTCGGCCGCGCCGACGGCAGCGTGCCGCTGGCGCTGCTGCAGACGTTGAACTACGTGACCCATGTCGCGCCTTCGTTCTCGCTGCGCGGCGGCACGCGCGAGATCCTGCGCGGCATGGTCGCGCGTGGCCTGGGACTGAGGTAAACCCATGAACGATCTGTATGCCGACGCGCTCGCGCCCTTGCTGCATGACCTGTGCACGCCCGACACCGTGCGCGCCATCGAGGCCGGCGGCGACCACCGCGCGCTGTGGCAGGCCCTGGACGACGCTGGCTTCGCCGATGCGCTGGTGCCCGAAGCCCAGGGCGGTGCCGGCCTGGCGCTGCACGACGCGCTGAGCCTCATGCTGCTGTGCGGCACACACGCTGTGCCGGTCCCGCTGGGCGAAACCCTGCTCGCGCGCGCCTGGCTGGCGCGCGCGGGCCATGCGCTGCCGCCCGGCAGCATCGTGTTCGGCGAGATCCACGACGGCGCAGCGCTGGTGCGCATGGGCCGCGTGGCCGACCACGCGCTGGTCGCACGCGACGGCGTGGTGAAGCTGCTGCCCGTGGCGCAAGCCGAGGCGGTGCCGGCCGGCTTCGTGCTCGATGCCTCGCTGCGCTGGCCCGAAGCTGCGTGGCAGGCTGCGCCCTCCGTCGACACCGATGCGCGGCCCCTGCCCACGCTGCAGGCTTGCCTGTACGCAGCACAGCTGGCCGGCGCGCTGCGCGCGGTGTTCGACCGCACGCTGGCCTATGCCAACCAGCGCCAGCAGTTCGGACGGCCGATCGGCAAGTTCCAGGCGATCCAGCACCAGCTGGCCGTGATGGCCGAGCATGTGTTCGCCGCGCGCATGGCCGCGCAGATCGGTTGCCGCGCGGCCGACCTGGTGCCCGAGCGATTGCACGTGGCGATCGCCAAGGCGCGCACCAGTGAGGCCGCGCTGGAGGTGGCGGGCCTGGCGCACGCGATCCACGGCGCCATCGGCTTCACGGCCGAGTTCGACCTGCAGCTCTACACGCGCCGGCTGCACGCCTGGCGCCAGGCGGCAGGCAGCGAGTCCTACTGGTACGGCGTGGCCGGCCGGCAGCATCTGGCCGGCGAGCATGCGCTGGTGCTCGACACGCTGCGCAGCGCGACCACCCTCCCCTGAATCTTTCGAGGAACCCATGAGCACTTTCCTGACCACCGAGCGCGACGGCGCCGTCCTGACACTGACCATGAACCAGCCCGCCACGCGCAATGCGCTGACGGGCAACACCGCCGTCGACGAGTTCGTGCAGGCCTGCGCCGAGATCACGCGCGACACCACCGTGCGCGCCGTGATCATCACGGGCGCCGGGCCGGTGTTCAGCTCAGGCGGGAACGTGAAGGACATGCAGCGCTTCTTCGGCAGCGGCCTGTCGCCCGACGTGATCCGCGAGGAATACCGCAACGGCATCCAGCGCATCCCGCGCGCGCTCTACAACCTCGACGTGCCGACCATCTGCGCCGTGAACGGCCCGGCCATCGGCGCCGGGCTGGACCTGACCTGCATGTGCGACATCCGCATCGCGTCCGAGGCCGCCACGTTCGCCGAGAGTTTCGTGAAGGTCGGCATCGTGGCCGGCGACGGCGGCGCCTGGCTGCTGCCGCGCGCGGTGGGCATGTCCAAGGCGGCCGAGATGGCGTTCACAGGCGAGGCCTTGAACGCGCAGCAGGCGCTGGCCTGCGGGCTGGTATCGCGGGTCGTTCCCGCGGATGCCTTGATGGACGAGGCGCGTGCACTGGCCGCCAAGATCGCGGCGAACCCGGGCGGCGTGCTGCGCATGACCAAGCGGCTGTTGCGCGAGGGGCAGAACAGCACGCTGGAATCGCTGCTCGAACTGTCGGCCGGCTACCAGGCCATCGCGCACAAGACGGCAGACCACGAGGAAGCCGTGCGCGCCTTCATCGAGAAGCGCGCGCCCAAGTTCTCTTAGTCGAACAGGCCGGGCTCGCCGAACGCGGCGCGCTCGATCAGCAGCATCTGCAGCTTGGTGTCCACGCCTCCCGGGGCCGAGAAGCCGCCCGAGCGCGCGCCCGCTGCCAGGATGCGGTGGCACGGCACGATGGGCGCGAACGGGTTCAGGCCCAGCGCCTGGCCCACGGCGCGCGCGGCGCTGGGCTCGCCGATGTCGTGGGCGAGTTCGCCATAGGTGATGGTGCGGCCCGGCGGGATCGCACGCGCGCGCGCATAGACGCGCTGGTGCAAGGGCGCAACGCCCTCCATGTCGAGTTCCACGTCCAGCAGGTCGTCGCGCTCGCCCTGCAGCAGGCGCAGCGTGCGCTCGGCGGCCTCGCGCACGAAGGCCGGTGGTGGTGCCACCGGCGCATCGGGCAGGCGCAAGCGCAAGCGGGCCAGCAGCCGCGCGTCGTTGCGGTCCGGCAGTTGGACCGACGCGATGCCGCGCGCGCCCCAGCCGATGCCGCAGCGGCCGATGGGCGTCTCGAAGAGATGCAGGCCGCAGGCGTTCATGCCGGCCGTGCCCGCAGCTCAGGCCAGGTTGACCGCGCCGCACGCAGGCTGCGCTGCGCCCAAGGGCGTCACACGCCAGCCTTCGCCCTCGCGGTCGAAGCGCAGGGGCTGCGCATTGGCCAGCAGTGCGGCATGCGCACCCACGCCCAGTGCGGCGGCCAGCACGTGCAAGGTGCCGCCGTGGGCCACGATGAGCACCGGGCCCGGTTGCGCGATGGCCTCGGTCAGAGCAGCCAGCGTGCGCGCGACGAACTGGTCCAGTGTCTCGCCGCCTTCGGGCGCGCAGTCCCAGTCGATGTCGGCCGATGAGGTGCCGATCAACGCGCCGAAATGGCGTTCGCGCAGGCCGGCATGCGGCACGGGCGGGTGCTGCAACTGGCGCGCGACGGCCTGGGCCGTCGTGCGGGCGCGCGGCGCATCGCTGCACACAATGTGCACCAGCGGGCTGCCCGCGAACTCGGCCGCCAGCAGCAGCGCGGCCTGCTCGGCCTGCGCCAGGCCGGTCGCGTTCAGGGGTTCGTCGATGCTCTGGTAGATGCGCAGCGCATTGCGCGCTGTCTGCCCATGGCGCAGGAAGTAGAAACGGCTTACATGATCCGGCACGTCGCAGCCCGCAGCGCACAGGGCCGGCAGGCGCTCCAGGCCGCGCCCCAGCGCGTGTTGCCCGCCGGTGGCCATGGGCTAACGGGCGTCGGCCTTGGTGTCGGTGAAGCGGCCGTAGCTCTGCAGCCGCTCGTAGCGCCGGTCCAACAGCTCCTTGACCTTGAGGTCGCTGACCTGGCGGTAAGCGTCGTTGAGACCGCGCTTCAAGAACGCCGCCATCTGCTTGTGGTCGCGGTGCGCGCCACCCACGGGTTCGTTGACGATCTTGTCGATCAGGCCCAGCGCCTTGAGCCGGTGCGCCGTGATGCCCAGCGCATCGGCCGCGTCCTGCGCCTTGTCGGAGGTCTTCCACAAGATGGACGCACAACCCTCGGGGCTGATCACCGAATAGATCGAGTACTGCAGCATCAGCACCTGGTCGGCCACCGAGATCGCCAGCGCGCCGCCGGAGCCGCCCTCGCCAATGATGGTGGTGATGATCGGCACTTCCAGCTGCGCCATCTCGTAGATGTTGCGGCCGATGGCCTCGGACTGGCCGCGCTCCTCGGCGTCGATGCCGGGGTAGGCGCCCGGCGTGTCGACGAAGGTGAACACCGGCAGCTTGAACTTCTCGGCGGTCTTCATCAGGCGCAGCGCCTTGCGGTAGCCCTCGGGCTTGCTCATGCCGAAGTTGCGCAGGCCGCGCTCTTTGGTGTCGCGGCCCTTTTGCTGGCCCAGCACCATGCAGGCGTGGCCGTTGAAGCGCGCGAGGCCACCGACGATGGACAGGTCGTCCGCGAAGTGGCGGTCGCCATGCAGCTCGACAAAGTCCGTGAAGATCTCGTTCACGTAGTCCAGCGTGTAGGGCCGCTCCGCATGGCGCGCGATCTTGGTGATCTGCCAGGGCGTGAGCACGCCGTAGATGTCCTTGGTGAGCTGCAGGCTCTTCTTGCTGAGCTGGTCGATCTCTTCGGAGATGTCGACCGCAGACTCCGTTTGCACATAACGCAGCTCTTCGATCTTGCCTTCAAGATCTGCGATCGGCTGCTCGAAATCGAGGAAGGTTCGTTTCGCCAACGCCGTTCTCCTTAGGGGTTCAGTAGCCGACCGGCAGCGGGTCGAGTGATCGCCAAATATACCAAGTGGCCACACTGCAAAAGGGCGCCCAGGCAGCTGCGACTTCACGCACGTCGCTGCGGCTCACAGGGTCGCCGGAGAAGTAGTTGTGGCTGATGCCGTTGACCAGGCCGATGTCGTCCAGCGGCAGCACGTTCGGGCGCATCAGGTAGAAGATCAGGAACATCTCGGCCGTCCAGCGGCCGATGCCGCGGATGGCCACGAGCTCGGCAATGATGGCCTCGTCGTCCATCTCATGCCAGTTCGCCACGTGCAGCGCTCCCGAGTCGAAATGCAGGGCCAGGTCGACCAGGTATTCGACCTTGCGCGCGGACAGCCCCGCGGCCCGCATGTCGTCGACCTTGAGCTTGAGCACGCTGGCCGGGGTGAGCTGGCGTGGCAGCTCCGCGAAGCGGTCCCACACGGTCTGCGCGGCCTTCACGGAGATCTGCTGGCCGACGATGCTGCGCGCCAGCGTGATGAAGGCGTCGCCGCGCGTCTCCAGGCAGGCGTCGCCGAACTGCGGGATCAGGCGCTTCATGACCCGGTCCTTACGGACCAGATGCTTGCGGGCGTCTTCCCAGTAATGCGGCGTGTAGATCTCGACCGCGGGCAGGACCAGGGATTTTCTAGCCACCATGGACCATCCTCGCCGCGCCATGACGCGGCGCTTGGGGAGCTTGCATCACTGCGCGGACTCCCAGGTGGTGCCCGCCGGCGTGTCCTTCAGAACCACGCCCTGGTCCAGCAGCACCCTGCGGATGCGGTCGGCCTCAGCGAAATCGCGGCTGGCCTTCGCAGCCGCGCGCTGTGTGATCATCTCGGTGATCGCCACTGGCGACAGCACGGCTTCTTGCGACGCAGCACCGGCCTGCGCATCGGCCGGCCGCCATTGCTTGAATGCGAGGGGATCGCCCTGCAGCAGGCCCAGCGTGCCGGCCAGCGCCTTGAGCAAGCCGGCGCGCTGCGCCGACCCTGTCCGGTTCACTTCGGCAGCCAGCTCGAACAGCACCGCCACGGCCTCCGGCGTGCCGAAGTCCTCGTCCATGGCGGCCTTGAAGCGCGCGGCGACCGGGTCGGCCCAGTCGATCGCAACCGTATCGGCTGCCACCAGTTCCAGCGCCGTGTACAGCCGGCGCAGTGCGTTGCGCGCGTCGTCCAGATGGGCGTCGCTGTAGTTCAAGGCGCTGCGGTAATGCGTGCGCACCATGAAGAAGCGCAAGGTCTCGGCGTCGTATTTCGTCAGCACGTCTCGGATGGTGAAGAAGTTGCCCAGGCTCTTGGACATCTTCTCGTTGTCCACGCGCACGAAACCGTTGTGGACCCAGAAGCGCGCCAGTGGCTGGCCGCTCGCGCCCTCGCTCTGCGCGATCTCGTTCTCATGGTGTGGGAACTGCAGGTCCGCGCCGCCGCCGTGCAGGTCGAAGGTTTCGCCCAGCAGCGCGCAACTCATGGCCGAGCATTCGATGTGCCAGCCCGGCCGACCGCGGCCATAGGCGCTGTCCCATTGCGCATCGGCGGGCTCCTCCGGCTTGGCGGATTTCCACAGCACGAAGTCGAGCGGGTCGTACTTGCCGTCCAGCACGGCCACGCGCTCGCCAGCGCGCAACTCGTCGAGCGATTTGCCGGACAGCTTGCCGTAGCCCGGGAACTTGCGCACCGCGAAATTCACATCGCCACTGGGCGCGCGGTAGGCCAGGGATTTGCGCTCGAGCGTCTCGATCAGGGCCAGCATCTGCGGCACGTAGTCGGTGGCCCGCGGTTCGCAGGTGGGCGGCTCGATGCCGAGCCGGCCGATGTCCTCGTGCATGGCCGCGGTCATCTCATCGGTCAGCGCACGGATCGTGATGCCGCGCTCGACGGCACGCCGGATGATCTTGTCGTCGATGTCGGTGATGTTGCGCACGTAGGTCACGCGCAGGCCGCTGCACTTGAGCCAGCGCTGCACCACGTCGAAGGCCATCATCATGCGGGCATGGCCCACATGGCACAGGTCATAGATGGTCATGCCGCACACATACATGCGTGCGTGACCGGGTTCGATCGGCGAAAAAATGTCCAACGCACGCGTCAGCGTGTTGTAGATGCGCAAGCTCATGGGATCTGGGAAAACACAGGATCGTCGAGAAACATCCTGAGACTGTTGGACCGTTCGTCACAAGGGTTGGAGGCCGGCGAGAAGCCTGGCGAAACCTACCCCTCGGCTACAATGAGCGGCAGTATATAGCCGCGTGCACGGGCTTGTCTGTACGCTTTTCCGAAGAGGTTTTATGAAGCAAGCGCTGTCCCGCATCCTGCCGTTGGCTCGCCTCTTGACGGTAGCCGCCGCGGCGCTCGCCGCCACGCAGGTGCATGCCGACGACTACAGCGATGTGGGCCAGTTGATCCGCACCGGCAAGCTGGCAGAGGCACAGGCCAAGGTCGACCAGTACCTGTCGAGCAAGCCACGCGATCCGCAGATGCGCTTCCTGAAGGGCGTCATCCAGACCGAGTCCGGCAAGCCGGCCGATGCGATCGAGACACTCACGGGCTTGACGCAGGAATTCCCGGAGCTGCCCGAGCCGTATAACAACCTGGCCGTGCTGTATGCCGGCCAGAACCAGTACGACAAGGCCCGGACGGCACTGGAGATGGCCGTGAAGCTGAACCCTGCCTACGCGACTGCGCACGAGAACCTGGGCGACATCTACGCCAAGCTGGCCAGCCAGGCCTACGGCAAGTCGCTGCAACTGGCGGGCAACAACCCGCAGGCGCAGCAGAAGGTGGCGGCCATCAACAACATGCTGGCACCCAAGGGTGCCAAGCCAGCACCCGCCACCGCCAAGTAAGCCATTGGCGGCGATGCGGGGGCCGACCCCGCTTTCTCCTGAGCGCAACTGCGCGCGATTTCCTTCAGCGACAACATGACCTCATCTGCAGTCTCCTCGACCCGCCGCGCGCTCCTGCTGACCGCAGGCCTGGCCCTGAGCACGCACGTGTTTGCGGACAAGGCCCCGCGCGTGCAGTTCAAGACCAGCGAGGGCACGTTCACCATCGAGGTCTATCCGGACAAGGCACCCAAGACAGTCGCCAACTTCCTGCAGTACGTGCGCGACAAGCACTACGACGGCACGGTGTTTCACCGCGTGATCCCGACGTTCATGGTCCAGGGGGGCGGCTACGACTCGCAGTACGCGCAGAAGCCGACTCGCCCGCCGGTCGTGCACGAAGGCCGCGAGGCGCTGGCCAAAGGCGGAGATCGCAACGTGGTGGGCACTGTCGCCATGGCCCGCACGAACGATCCGAATTCGGCGACCTCGCAGTTCTTCATCAACGTGTCGGACAACGCATTCCTGGACCCGGTGCTGATTCCCGATGGCGACCCGGTGCCGCGCTTTGAGCACCAGGGCCGCGTGCATGAGAACGTGCCGCGCGCCAACCTGCTGAAGGCGCCGCAGCTGTACGGCTACACCGTGTTCGGCAAAGTGGTCAGCGGCATGGACGTGGTGCAGAAAATCAAAGCCGTCCCCACCGGTCCCGGTGGGCCTTTCCCGAGCGATGCGCCCAAGACGCCCATCCTGATTCAATCCGCAACCCTGGTGAACTGACATGACCCAACCCAAAGTCGAACTGCACATTGCCAACTATGGCGTCATCACGCTGGAGCTCGATGCCGAGAAGGCACCGAAGTCGACGGCCAACTTCCTGGCTTACGTGAACAAGGGCCACTACGACAACACGGTGTTCCACCGCGTGATTCCCGGCTTCATGGTGCAAGGCGGCGGCTTCGAGCCCGGCATGAAGCAAAAGGGCACGGATGCCCCGATCGACAACGAGGCCAACAACGGCCTGAAGAACAACAACTACACGGTGGCGATGGCACGCACGAACGACCCGCACTCGGCCACCGCTCAGTTCTTCATCAACGTGGCCGACAACGCGTTCCTCAACCACACCGCCATCTCGGCGCAGGGCTGGGGCTATGCCGTGTTCGGCAAGGTCGTGTCGGGCGCAGACGTGGTCGACAAGATCAAGGCCGTGAAGACCGGCCGCAAGGGTTTCCACGACGACGTGCCGGTCGAGGATGTCGTGATCGAAAAAGCCGTCGCACTCTGATGCGCGAGTTGCCAGCCCTGCCCACTTTCGCGGAGCTGGTCGCGCCCGAGGAATGGCGCGTGATCGATTGCATGTCCGACGTGCATCTGCGCCCGGATGACCTGCCGACATTCGAGGCCTGGCAGCAGGCCATGGCGAGCAGCACGGCCGACGCCCTGTTCATCCTGGGCGACCTGTTCGAGGTCTGGGTCGGCGACGACGCACTGGATCCGGCTGTCGGCGATGGCTCTCCAATCGGCCAGTTTGAATTGCGCTGCGCCCAGGTGATCCGGGCAGCGCGTTGCCCGGTCTATTTCATGCATGGCAACCGCGATTTCCTGCTGGGCGCCACGGGGCGGAAGGCCGCTGGCATGCAGTTGCTGCACGACCCGACGGTGCTCATGTTCGCCGGCCAGCGCTGGCTGCTGAGCCATGGCGATGCGCTGTGCCTGGACGACGTCGCCTATCAGAAGTTTCGCCTGCAAGTTCAGAACCCGGCATGGCAGCAGGCCTCGTTGCAGCATCCGCTAGCCGTGCGGCGCCAGATGGCACGGCAGATCCGCCAGGCCAGCGAGCAGCGCAAAGACCAGGGGCTTGGCTACGCCGATGTAGACCCGGATGCAGTACGCGCATGGCTGCAGGCGTCGCGCAGCCAGACCTTGATCCATGGCCACACCCACTTGCCGGCCGACCACGCGCTTGGCGATGGCTTGCACCGCATCGTCATGAGCGATTGGGAAGCGCAAGCGCAGCCGCCGCGCCTGGAGATCCTGCGTTTGAGCACGTCCGCGCCACCGCAGCGAGTGGGCGTACCGCGCGCCGCATGAGCGGCGTTTGGCGCCGCGCACGCCATTGGCTTGCGCGGCTGGATTTTCCCGGCCGCAGGCCCAAGGAAATCCCGCAAGCGTTATGGCTGCAAACCCTAAGGCGCTACCCTTTCCTTGCGCAGGATGCGCTGACTGCCGCGCGGCTACAGCAGCTTGCCGGGGAATTTCTTGCGCTGAAGGAGTTCCATGGCGCCGGTGGCCTGGCCATCACCGACGCCATGGCCATCGACATCGCCGCACAAGCCTGCCTGCCCTTGCTGCATCTGCGTGCACGCCCAGGTCGCATGCCGCATGGCGCGGGCTCCCCTCTTGTCTGGTACAGCGATTTCGTGGGTATCGTCGTGCAGCCCGGCGATGTCGTGGCGAAGCGCGAGACCACCGACGAGACCGGGGTTGTCCATCACTTTGACGAGGTCATCGCGGGCGAAGCCATGGACCGGGGGCCCATCATGCTGAGCTGGGCGGCTGTTGCCGGGGCAGGCACAAGCGCCGTCGAGGGCTACAACGTCGTGATCCACGAGTTCGCCCACAAGATGGACATGGCGGACGGCGCTGCCGACGGCTGCCCGCCGCTGCAAGCCGGCTTTCTCGGCGCTGGTTCCGCCCAGGCAGCCCGCAGTGCATGGTTCGCAGCCTGGGGACCGTGCTACGAGGCGTTTTGCGAACAGGCGGTGGTGGCCGAACGCTTCGGTGGCATGCCACCGTGGCTCGATCCCTACGGAGCGCAGGGCCTGGACGAATTCTTCGCCGTGGCCTGCGAGGCCTACTTCGTCAACCGGGCGCGTTTTGCGCTGGACTTCGCCAGCCTGATGCCATCGCTGGATGCCTTCTTTCGCGACGGCATCGGCGCGCCGCCTCGGAATCGATGACGGCGGTCAATCCCAGGAGGGCAAGGACGCGAAGCGCGCGGAGAGGAACTCCAGCATGGTGCGCAAGCTCGCCGGTTGGTGGCGGCGCGAGATGTAGACCGCGTAGACGCCGACACTGTCAGGCTGCCAATCTGGCAGCACGGCGACCAGGTCGCCGCTGTGCAGCATGGGCGCCACGACATAGTTCGGCAGCAAGGCGACGCCGCCGCCGGCACGCACAGCTTCGACGAGGCTCATGATGTCGTTGGCGCTGAAGCTGCCAGACACCTGCACGAGGCGCTCCTCCCCGTCGCGCGAGAAACTCCACTGGCTCTTCTCGACACGCGAGTGCGCCAGGCAGTTGTGCTGCGCCAGATCCTCTGGGATCTTCAGCGCGCCCTGCTTCTCGAGATAGCCCGGCGTGCAGCACAGCACGTTGCGGCAGGTGGCGAGCTTCTTGCCCAGCAATGCCGGGTCCAGCTCATTCGTCATTCGAATGGCCAGATCGATCCGTTCGTCGACCAAATTCGGGGACGCATCGCTGAGCACGAGGTCCACGTTGGTGCGCGGATACCGCGCCAGGTAGTCCACGAGGATCGCAGACAGATAGGCCTGACCGAATGCAGGATTGCACTGGACGCGGATCTGACCATGCGGCTCGGTGTCGCGCTGACCGACCACTTGTTCAACATCGTTGACAAGTTCGAGCAACTGACGGCTGCGCACCACGCAGGCCTCGCCGGCTTCGGTCAAAGACAGCCGGCGCGTCGACCGCTGCAACAGTCGAGCCCCCAGCCAACGCTCCAGTTCGCCGATATGCCGGGTCACCATGGCCCGAGACATACCCAGCGTGTTCGCTGCCGCAGTGAAGCTGCCCCGCGTCACCACCTCACTGAACACTCGCATCGCAGAAATACGATCCATCGCCACACCTGTAGAAACAACTTGCTCGACTGCGGCAAACCTTCATTCGCCAACAGAACGAACAAATCTTAAGGTCCAGCCTGAAACAACGTACACAAAAAAGTCACATTTACATGCGAATACAGTCATCAGCTATCGAATCTGATATATGCAGACCGAACTCTCGGTATGCAAAACTTCGCATGTCGTCTTTTGGCGACGATTCTAGGGAGCAAAAGGCGAGATTCAGCCATGCCCCAGCCATTTCTGCAATCGGCTCACTCCCTGAACCAATCGATCCGGGTCACGCGATGCAAAACACCAGCGGAACCAGCCCTGGGCTTGCGACGCAAACGCGGTGCCGGGCGCCAGGCCCAACCCGGCCTCGCGCACCAGGCGCTTGGCCGTCAGAAGCGCGTCATCGAACCCGTCCAGGCGAAAGAAGGCGTACATGCCACCATCGGCAACGGCCACCTGCACGGCCGGCGTCGCGGCCAGCAGCGGTACCAACGTGTCCCGGCAACGCAGCAGGTGCGCCACGACCCCCGGCGTGACCTCCTCGCTGCGCGCCAGCGCCGCGATCGCGGCCCGCTGGGTGAAGACGCTGGCACATGAAGTGTTGAACTCGATCAACTTGCCCATGTGCGGCGTGAGCGATGCGGGCATGACCAGCCAGCCCAGACGCCAGCCCGTCATCAGGAAACTCTTGGAGAAGCTGTGCGCCACGATCAGCCGATCGTCCGGCGCTGCCACATCCAGAAAGCTCGGTGCGCAGGCATTGGCCGAGGGCGCGTAGTACAGTCGCTCGTACACCTCGTCGGCCAGGATCCAGGTGCCGGTGCGGCGGCAATGCGCCAGCAAGGCGACCTGTTCGGCTCGCGACAGCGTCCAGCCGGTCGGGTTGTTGGGCGCATTCACGATCAGCAGCCGCGTCGTTGGCGTGATGGCCGCCAGCAAGGCGTCCAGGTCCAGCTTCCAGCGACCAGCCTCGGGGCCGTAGGCCACCGGCTGCAAGGGCACGCAGCGCAGGCTGGCACCCATGATGAGCGGCTGCGCCGTCAGGTTGGGCCACACCGGCGTCACGGCCACGACCTCGTCGCCCGCGTCCACGAGGCATTGCACGGCCAGCATCAGCGCGTTGACGCCGCCCGAGGTCACGGCGATGCGGCCGCTGTCCACGGGGCCGTGCAGCTGGCCCATGTACTGCGCGATGGCGCAGCGCAACTCGGGCAGGCCAAGGTTGTGCGCGTAGAAGGTTTCACCGCGCTGCAGGGACTCGATCGCCGCCTGGCGGATGAAATCCGGCGTGACTTCGTCGCTTTCGCCGAACCAGAAGGCCAGCACGTCGTCGCGGCCCAGCCCGGCGTTGGCGACCTCCCGGATCTGCGACTCGGCAAGTCGCTCGATGGCTTGTCTCATGGTTTGTTCTTGAAGCGCTCACGCAGAGCGGGAAGGGTGCGATAGATCACGCAAGCACGATCGTATCCAAGCGCACGTCAACGCCTGCCAACTCGATGTCGTTGACGTGCACACCACCACAGGAGCACCAATGCGCACTCGTCCCTACTTGGCCATCTGCCTGGCCGCCACCATTCTCGCCACCGCCAGTCTGCCGGCCACGGCTACGCCCGCAAAGAAGCAGGACGGTGCGGCCAGCCCCAGCAAGAGGACCGCGGCACCGAAGTTCATCCCCAGCAGCTCGCAGGAATCTCCCAAGGAACGCGAACGCCGTCTGCTGCGGGAATGCAAAGGGCGGCCCAACGCAGGCGCCTGCGCGGGCTTCGCCAGCTGACCCTTATAAAGTGGGCCGCTGCATGATGCAGCTCGTGGGCAGCTCGGCCCGCGCAGCGGCCACCTGCTTGATGACGCGAAAGCCATAGCCCGAGCCTTCGACGTCGAACTTCACGCCCGGCGCGCCCTGCCGGTCCATGACGCCCACGACCAGCGTTTGCTGGACCTGGTGGTCCGCCGCGCGCATGCGCGCCGACTGGCCGGACAGCGTGACCGATGCCTGCTCCAGCGCCAGGCCCACGCTGGCCGCGTCCAGGCTGCCAGCCTTCTCGATGGATTGGACCAGGGCCTCGACCATCAGCTGCATGCGCATGTGCACATAGTCATCGGCCGGCTTGGGGTAGCGTTCGCGGAAGTCCCGGTAGAAGGCCTCGCTCTGCGCCGTCGGCAGGTTCGGCAGCCAGTCCGCCACCGCGATGACTTTGCCGATGCCGGCATCGCCGATGGCGGCCGGCGCCCCAAGGGCGTTGCCGTAGAAGGTATAGAACTTGCCCTCGAAACCCGCCTCGCGCGCCGCCTTGACCAACAGCGTCAGGTCGTTGCCCCAGTTCCCCGTGACCACCGCATTGGCACCGCTGGCCTTGATCTTCGCGGCATACGGCAGGAAGTCCTTGATGCGGCCCATGGGGTGCAACTCGTCGCCCACGATGGCAACGTCGGGCCGCATCACAGCGAGCTGCCGGCGCGCCTCGCGCAGCACGGCCTGGCCGAAGCTGTAGTCCTGCCCCAGCAGGTAGACCCGCCCGACCGCCTTGTCGTCCTTGAGCACTTCCATCAAGGCCGCCATGCGCATGTCGGCGTGGGCGTCGAAACGGTAGTGCCAGAAGCTGCACTTCTCGTTGGTCAGGATGGGATCGACCGCCGAGTAGTTCAGGTACAGCACGCGCCGCGCGGGCTCGCGCTCGTTGTGCTTGTTGAGCGCGTCCAGCAGCACGGCGGCCACCGCTGACGAATTGCCCTGGGTGACGAAGGTCACGCCGTCGTCGATGGCCGCGCGCAACGCGCTCAGCGCCTCCTCGCTCTGGCCCTTGCTGTCGTAGCGCGCAATCGCCAGCGGCCGCGCACCACCCGGCAGCTTGATGCCGCCGCGCGCATTGACGCGCTCTGCCGCCCACACGAGGTTGCGAAACACGGCCTCGCCGGTGTTGGCGAACGGGCCGCTCAGGGTCTCGATCATGGCCAGCCGGATCGGCGTGGACTGTGCGGGCGCCGGCACAAAGGCCGTAGCACATAGCACCGCGACGGCCGATTTCAAGAGCCGCCTGCGTTCCTGATGCATCAAAAATTCCTCTTGAAAATCAAAGCGTTGCACGCAGATTGGATGCATGCGGCGCTCATGGTGAGAGCCGCGGAGTGTAGCCACCAAAGGACCCATACCATGTTGTTTGCCCCCGTCATCCGCCAGGCCTCCTACAGCCCTTCCGTGCGTTCGCTGGACCGCAGTTTCGAACGCTTCTTCAACGATGTCGCCTATGCCCGCCAGACCGGCACCAAGGGCCACAGCTTCACGCAGGACGAGAAGTCCTGGACGCTGAGCGTGGACCTGCCGGGCGTGGCCAAGGACCAGCTGACCATCGGCATCGAAGGCGCCGTGGTGCGCATCGAGAGCACCGAGGCCGCCGCTCGCAAGGTCAAGGCCGCCTATGAACTGCCGCTGGACATCGACGCCACCACCAGCACGGCCACGCTGGAGAACGGTGTACTGACGCTCAAGCTGGCGAAGAAGCTGCCCGTCAGCAACGTCGCCCAGCTCGCGATCCAGTAAGAAGGCTGCTCTGCGCGCCGCTCGGTGCCCTACAAGGCGTCGAGCGGCCAGCGCGGCTTCACATCGAACGCGTAGCGGCGCTCGGCCTGCTCCGCCCCTGCCGCCAGCCGCATCGCCGCGGCCATGGCGATCATGGCGCCGTTGTCGGTGCACAGCTCCAGCTCCGGGTAATGCACGCGCACCCCGCGCTTGGCGCACGCCGCATTCAGCTGCGCGCGCAGATCCCGATTCGCCCCCACGCCGCCAGCCACGACCAGCCGCTGCAGCCCGCTCTGCGCGACTGCAGCCATGGACTTGCGCACCAGCACATCGACGATGGCCGCCTGCGTGGACGCGGCCAGGTCGGCTTTGCGCCCCTCCAGTTGGTCGCCCAGCTTCTTGGCCTGCGTCAGCACCGCCGTCTTCAGGCCGGCGAACGAGAAGTCCAGGTTGCCGCTGTGCAGCAGGGGCCGGGGCAGCGCGAACGCCTTCGGGTCGCCCTGCTCGGCCAGCCGCGCCAGTGCCGGCCCTCCCGGGTAGCCCAGGCCCATGAGCTTGGCCGACTTGTCGAAGGCCTCGCCGGCGGCGTCGTCGATGGTCTCGCCCAGCATCGCGTAGCGGCCCACGCCATCGACACGCATGAGCTGCGTGTGCCCGCCCGACACCAGCAGGACCACAAACGGAAACTGCGGCGGGTCGGCACTCATGAAGGGCGACAGCAGGTGGCCTTCGAGGTGGTGCACGCCCAGCACCGGCCTGTCCAGCGCCGCACCCAGCGCGCAGGCGATGCCGGCGCCCACGAGCAAGGCGCCGGCCAAGCCTGGCCCACGCGTGTAGGCCACGACGTCCACATCTCCCAACGAACGCCCCGCTTCCTCCAGCACGCGGGTCGCCAGCGGCAGTGCCCGACGGATGTGGTCGCGGCTGGCCAGCTCCGGCACTACCCCACCATAGGCCGCGTGCATGCGCACCTGGGTGTGCAAGGCGTGGGACAGCAGGCGCGGTGCCTGTTCACCGACGCTTTCGACCAAGGCCACGCCCGTTTCGTCGCAAGACGATTCGAATCCCAGTACCAACATGGCGCGCAGTGTAGTGGGGCGGCGGCACGGATGTTGCTGGCCCCGTCGAACCCCACACGATGAAAACAGGCCTTACTTTTCTGATCGCGGCGCGCGAATGCGAGATCGGCGAACTCGAGCAGCTCGCGCTGACGAGTGCGCTGGTCGGCGCCATCGGCCGCCTGGTCCACGCGCTGCAGCGCGAGCGTGGCATGTCCAACGTCTTCCTCGCGTCCGGCGGCACGCGCTTTGCCGAACAACGCACGGCCCAGATCGGCACATGCGACGCCATCGCGCGCGAGGTGCGTGGCCAGTTCGATGCGCTGGACACCCAGGCCGGGCAGGTGCGCAATGGCGCGCGCCTGTTCAACCGCATCGCGGTGGTGCTGCACGGGCTGGACGCGCTGCCCGACCTGCGCGCGCGCATCGCGGCGCAGGCCCTGGGCCAGGATGAATCCACCGCTGCCTTCGTGCGGCTGCTCGCCGGCCTGCTGGCCGTGGTGTTCGAGGCCGCCGACAGCGCGACCGATCCCGACATCTCGCGCGCGTTGGTGGCGATGTTCAACTTCATGCAGGGCAAGGAGTTCTCCGGCCAGGAACGCGCCTTCGGCGGCGGCTGCTTCGCTTCGGGCCATGCCGACGGCGCACACCAGCAGCAGTGGCTGCACCTGATCGAGTCGCAGGAGCGCTGCTTCCAGGTGGCGATGAATTTTTCGGATGCATCCGTGCGCGAGGCCTGGCAGGCCGCCGAGAAGGCCAGCCCGCTCGCCGACCTGGAGCGCCTGCGCCGCATCGGCTGCGCGCCGCGCGCCGACGGCCACCTGGACCCGGACCTGAGCCAGGGCTGGTACGACGCCTGCACGCTGCGCATCGACCTCATGCGCGAAGTCGAAGAGCTGCTGGCCACCCGCCTGCGCACGTTGTGCGAGACACGCATCGCCAGCGCGCGCGCCGAGCTGCGCGACCAGCAGGCCATCCTGGCGACGCTGTCGCACGAGGCCCAGGCCGGCGCCAGCGAGCGCACGGCGGGCTACGGCCCGCAGCTGGACCGCTCCATCCTGACCATGGTGCAGGAGCAGTCGCAGCGCCTGCAGGAGATGAACGACGAGCTCGAGACCGTGCGGGCCTCGCTGAACGAGCGCAAGTTGATCGAGCGCGCCAAGGGCCTGCTGATGGCCGCGCGCAAGGTCGACGAGGCCGAGGCGCACAAGATGCTGCGCCAGACGGCAATGAACCAGAACCGCCGGCTGCTCGACGTGGCGCAGTCGGTACTGGCGATGTCCGACTACCTTTGAACGCACCATTGCTGCGCCGCACAACTCTTGTGCCTCGCGCAGCCCCACGCACCAGAATCGCCCGCCTTCCCGGCGAGGCCCCTGGGTGACGAACGGCACCTAGAGCGTTGATGGCAAACGGAAAACAGCACAACTCCAAGCGCCACCAAAACTTGGCACACAACCTGCAATAGCTCTTTCATGCGCAGGCCAACGGCGGTCTGCTTCGGCCCTCGTGCCACCTTTTGGACAACGGCGTCCATTTCCCATCTGCGTGTTTGCTCAGGTGCGAAATGGACGCCGTTTTGTTTTTCCTCGCCTCTTCGCCATCTCAGGAGTTGACATGCACCCACGCGCTTCCCGACTTGCCACGCCAGGCCGCCGCGACTTCATCCGCAAGGCCGGCGCTGCCACCGCCGCCACCTGGCTGACCACCCTGGGCCACCGCGCCGCCTGGGCCGCCGGCTCGGACGCCCCGGAGAAGAAGGAAGTCAAGATCGGCTTCATCCCGCTGACCGATTGCGCCAGCGTGGTGATGGCTTCCGTGCTGGGCCTGGACCAGAAGTACGGCGTGAAGATTGTGCTCAGCAAGGAAGCCAGCTGGGCCGGCGTGCGCGACAAACTGTCCAACGGCGAGCTGGACATGGCCCATGTGCTGTACGGCCTCGTCTATGGCGTGCACGTGGGCGTGGGCAGCCCCAAGAAGGACATGGCCGTGCTGATGGGCCTGAACCGCAACGGCCAGGCCATCACGCTGTCCAAGCAACTCGCCGACAAGGGCGCGGTGGACGGCCCCTCGCTGGCCAAGCTCATGGCCGCGGACAAGCGCACCTACACCTTCGCCGGCACCTTCCCGACCAGCACGCACACCATGTGGCTGAACTACTGGATGGCCGCCTCTGGCATCAACCCCGTGACCGATGCCAAGGTCATCGTCGTGCCGCCACCGCAGATGGTGGCCAACATGCGCGTGGGCAACATGGACGGCTTCTGCGTCGGCGAGCCCTGGAACCAGCGCGCCATCATCGACAAGATCGGCGTCACCGCCAGCACCACGCAGGACATCTGGAAGGACCACCCAGAGAAGGTGCTCGGCGCGCAGGCCGCATTCGTGAAGGCCAACCCCAACACCTGCCGCGCCGTGATGATGGCCGTGATGGAGGCCGGCAAGTGGATCGATGCCAACCTGCAGAACAAGGCCAAGATGGCCGACACGGTGGCCGAGAAGTCCTACATCAACACCAGCGCCGACGCCATCAACCAGCGCATCCTGGGCCGCTACGACAACGGCATGGGCAAGACCTGGGACGACCCCAACCACATGAAATTCTTCGACGACGGCGCGGTGAACTTCCCCTACCTGTCCGACGGCATGTGGTTCCTCACGCAGCACAAGCGCTGGGGCCTGCTCAAGGAACACCCGGACTACCTGGCCGTGGCCCAGCAGATCAACCAGATCGACCTCTACAAGCAGGCCGCCAGCGCGCTGAAGGTCAGCGTGCCCAAGGACCCGATGCGCAGCAGCAAGCTGATGGACGGCGTGGTCTGGGACGGCAAGGACCCGAAGAAGTACGCCGACGGTTTCAAGGTCAAGGCCTGATCAACGCCCCACAGGCCCACAAGGAGCACCCCATGGTTTCCGCTGTTTTCCATTCCCCCCTCGAAGCCGTCGCGGCCGAGACGCCGGCACGCGAACTCAAATCCGTTGCCAAGACTGCTGCCAACGACGCGGCGGCGCCAGCCACCCCGGCCGTGCGCAAGATGCCGTTCGACTGGCGCGGCCTGTGGCTGCGCGTGCTGCCGCCCATCGCGGGCCTGGGCCTGCTGGTCGTGCTGTGGGAGATCGTCTCCATCAGCACGAGCGGCAGCATTCCCACACCACGCGACACCTTCGCGCAGGCGGTCGACGTGTTCAGCAACCCCTTCTATTCCAACGGCCCGAACGACCAGGGCGTGGGCTGGAACGTGCTGTCCTCGCTGCAGCGCGTGGCGCTGGGCTTCGGCCTGGCGGCGCTGGTCGGCATCCCGGCGGGCTTCGCCATCGGGCGCTTCAATTTTCTGTCGCGCATGTTCAACCCGCTGATCAGCCTGTTGCGCCCGGTATCGCCGCTGGCCTGGCTGCCCATCGGTTTGCTGGTGTTCAAGGGCGCCAACCCGGCCGCCATCTGGACCATCTTCATCTGCTCGATCTGGCCCATGATCATCAACACCGCGGTGGGCGTGCAGCGCGTGCCGCAGGACTACATGAACGTGGCCCGCGTGCTGAACCTCTCCGAATGGAAGATCGTCAGCAAGATTTTGTTCCCCGCCGTGCTGCCCTACATGCTGACCGGCGTGCGCCTGGCCGTGGGCACGGCGTGGCTCGTGATCGTGGCGGCCGAGATGCTGACCGGTGGCGTGGGCATCGGCTTCTGGGTGTGGGACGAGTGGAACAACCTCAACGTCAAGAACATCATCATCGCGATCTTCGTGATCGGCATCGTGGGCCTGCTGCTGGAGTTCGCACTCATCAAGCTGGCATCCGCATTCACCTTCGAGGAAGTGAAGTCATGAGCGACGCGAAATTCATCGACATCCAGAACGTCGAGCAGACCTTCAAGACCGCGCGCGGCCCCTTCATCGCGCTGCGCGACATCCACCTCACCGTGGCCAAGGGCGAGTTCGTCGCGCTGATCGGCCACTCGGGCTGCGGCAAGAGCACGCTGCTGAACCTGATCGCCGGCCTGACCAAGCCGACCGAGGGCGTGCTGCTGTGCGCCAACCGCGAGATCGCCGGCCCCGGCCCCGAGCGCGCGGTGGTGTTCCAGAACCACTCGCTGCTGCCCTGGCTGACCTGCTTCGAGAACATCTACCTGGGCGTGGAGCGCGTGTTCGGCCCCACGGAAACCAAGACCCAGCTCAAGGCCCGCACCGACGCCGCGCTGGCGCTCGTGGGCCTCACGCCCGCCACACAGAAGCGGCCCGGCGAAATCTCCGGCGGCATGAAGCAGCGCGTGGGCATCGCCCGGGCGCTGGCCATGGAGCCCAAGGTGCTGCTGATGGACGAGCCCTTCGGAGCGCTGGATGCGCTGACCCGGGCCAAGCTGCAGGACGAGCTGCTGGCCATCGTGCAGAAGACGCAGAGCACGGTGGTCATGGTCACGCACGACGTGGACGAGGCCGTGCTGCTGTCCGACAAGATCGTGATGATGACCAACGGCCCGGCCGCCACCATCGGCGAGGTGCTCAGCGTGAACCTGCCGCGCCCGCGCAACCGCGTGGAGCTGGCCGAGGACCGCCACTACGTGATGTACCGCAAGGCCGTGATCGACTTCCTCTACACGCGCCAGGCGCATGTCGAGAAGGCCGCCTGAAGGAGCTGCCATGTCGCGCACCACCTTCATCCGCGTCGTCGAATACTGGCTGCCGAGTGCGGACGGCAGCCTGCTGGAATATGGCGGCGGCGTGTTCGGCAGCGCCACGCGCTTCGAAGCCGCCACCGAGCACCTGTGCTTCGGCCGTGGCGAGGGCCTGCCCGGCCAGGCCTGGGACCTGGGCCACCCCATCGTGCTCAAGGACCTCACCAACTCCTACTTCCGCCGCGGCCCGGCGGCGCAGGCGGCGGGGCTGACCTGCGGCATCGCGCTGCCCATCTTCGACGGCAGCACGCTGCGCGCCGTGGTGGTGCTGTTCTGCGGCGACGACGAGGCCCATGCCGGCGCCATCGAGCTGTGGGCCAACGATGCCGATGCGCCGGCCGACCTCAAGCTGGTGGACGGCTACTACGGCACGACGGGCGACACCTTCGAGTTCATCTCGCGCGCCACCGCCTTCCGCAAGGGCACAGGCCTGCCCGGCCGCGTGTGGGAGTCGGAAAGCCCCGTGTTCCTGCCCGACCTGGGCAAGGGCTCGGGCTTTCTGCGCGCCGAGGGCGCCATCAAGGTCGGCATCAACCGCGGCTTTGCGATCCCGTGCACCACGCCCGAGGGCCAGGTCTTCGTGATCACCTTCCTGTCGGCCCTGGCCACGCCGATCGCCAGCAGCGTGGGCATCTGGGAAGCCGGCCATGCCGGCGAGCCGCCGCGGCGCAGTTTCGGCTTCTCGGAGGCCGAGGGCGTGCTGGAAGGCGTGGCACCCGCGGGCCAGGCCGGCGTGGTCGCCAGCGTGCTGGCCAGCGGCCAGCCGGTGGTGGACGGTGCGGCGATCACCATTCCGGTCGCGCCCGGCGGGCAGATGCGCGCGGCCATGGTGCTGGGGTTTCACTGAGCGGCGGGCGCCGGCACAGAGCACCCACCGCAGCCAACACACGGCCCGGCACGATGACATCCACGCTGCGTTCGCATGAGGGCCGGGGGGAGCGGGCACGGCTCTTGCTGGATTCAAAGGGCGGTGCAATGACGCACCGCTTTGGTGAATCCGAACCCTTCGGACGCACCCCGGGCGCACCGCACCCGGTCGATCGAGCGCTGGCAATGGCCGCTGGCGCTCCCCTCCACACCCCATTGGATGCAGCGACCCCGCGCGGGGCGCCGTGTCGCCCATGAACGCCATGCCGCACTTCCAGAACTTCCTGCGCGCCGGCCACAGCCCCACGCTGTTCGCCGCGTTCGTGTACTTCAGCTTCTCTTGCTGCATCTGGGTGCTGAACGGCGCCATGGCGCCGTTCATCGGCGAGACCTTCGACCTGTCACCCGCGCAGAAGGGGCTGATGCTGTCGGTGCCCATCATCGCGGGCGCGCTGATGCGCTTTCCGCTCGGCGTGCTGGCGCAGTACATCGGACGCAAGAAGGCCACGCTAGTGGAGATGGGGCTGATCGCCGTGGCCATGCTGTTCGGCTTCTTCTTCGTGCACACCTTCAACGACCTGCTGGCCATGGGCGTGCTCCTGGGCATCGCGGGCGCCAGCTTCGGCGTGGCGCTGTCGCTGGGCTCGGGCTGGTACCCGCCGCAGCACAAGGGTCTGGCCATGGGCCTGGTGGGCGCGGGCAACATCGGCACGGCCGTGTCGGTGCTGGTGGCGCCGCCGCTGGCGGCCTGGCTGGGCTGGCAGGCGGTGTACGCGGTGGCGGCCGGCGCCATCGCCATCCCCATGGTGGTAATGATCGTGTTCGCCAAGGAGCCGCCCGATGTGGATGCGCACGCCAGCCTGCGCGAGCACGTGGCCTGTTTGTTCGAGAAAGACGGCTGGGCCTTCAGCCTGATCTACGGCGTGACCTTCGGCGGCTTCATCGGCCTGACCACCTTCCTGCCCAGCTATTACTACGACCAGTTTGGCGTGAGCAAGGTGCAGGCCGGCCAGCTCACCATGCTGGCCGCCTTCATGGCCGCGGCCGTGCGCGTGGCCGGCGGCTGGGTGTCGGACCGCTGGGGCGGCGTGAACACGCTGACCATCGTGCTGTGCGTGGTGGCGGTCTGCCTGGGGGGCGTGGGCTTCGCGTCCAGCTCGCTGGTGCTCACCACGCTGATCCTGATGGTGTGCTTCGCGGCGCTGGGCGCGGGCAACGGCGCGCTGTTCCAGCTGGTGCCGCTGCGCTGGCCCACCACCACGGCCGTGGCCGGCTCCATGATCGGCGAGATCGGCGCGCTGGGCGGTGGCCTGGTGCCCAATGCCATGGGCCTGTCCAAGCAGTACCTGGGCACCTATGCCGGGGGCTTCGTGCTGTTCGCGGTGCTGGCCGTGATCATGCTGGGCGTGATGCGCGTGATGCAGATCCGCTGGACGCGCACCTGGGCCGAAAAGGGTGGCCGCGCACGCACCACGGCGCCCGTCGCGCACAGCCCGCGCACCATGCCACGCCGCAAGCGGGCCTGAAGGCACATCACCATGCGCCGCCCCGGCCCCCTCACCGTGCGCTCAATGTGGCAGGAACAGCAGCCACAGCACGAGCAGCACGTTGAACAGCAACGACAGCAGCAAGCCGAGCTTCCACGCGGCGGCCGGGTCGCGGCGCAGCAGGGGCGTGGCCAGCGGCGCGGCGATTGGGCGCGAGGCGCCGCGCTCCAGCGCGAGCAGCATTTCTTCGGCGGTCTCGAAGCGCTGGCGCGGGTCGCGCGCCACGGCCTTGAGCAGCAAATGGTCGAGCCAGATCGGCACGTCGGCGCGGATGCGCGAGGGCGCGACCGGGTCGCGCCGGTAGCGGCCGCTCTGGTAGGGCTCGATCTCGCCATAAGGCAACCGGCCCGTGAGCCACTGGTACAGCGTGACGCCGAAGGCGAACAAATCGCTGCCGGCGTCGGCCATGCCGCCTTCCCACTGCTCGGGGTTCATGTAGCTGGGCGTGCCCGCGTGCAGCTCGCGCTGGGCCGCGCTCTCGCGGCCGGACAAGGCCACGCCCAGGTCGATCACGCGCCACTGGCCGTCGTCGCCCAGGTGCAGGTTGCCTGGCTTGATGTCACGGTGCACCACGCCCTGGCGGTGCAGCCGGCCGAGCACGCGCACCACGGCCACGGCCGCGTCGATGAAGGGCGTGACGGCGGGGCGGCCATCGGCCTGGCGCAGCTGCTCCAGCGTGCGGCCGGCATGCCAGTCGAACACGGTATAGAGCGCCGTGGCCCCGGCCGCGCGCGGGTGCACGCGCACCAGGCCGCCAACGCCGCCGAAGCGTTGGCCCAGCCAGGCTTCGTGCGCCAGCATGACCCGCTCCTCGGGGTCGCTGGCGCGGCCAGGGCTCAGCGTCTTGATCGCCACCAAGGCGCGGCTGGCAACGTCGCGCGCCTGGTAGAGCCGGTGCACGCCGCTGTCGGCCACCAGGTGCGTGACCTGGTAGCCGTCCAGCACATCGCCCACCTTGAGCACGGGCGGCGGCAGCAGCCGGCGCACGTCGCCCAACTCGTCGTGCAGCTGGCGCGCGTCCAGCCCGCGGATGCGCAGCACCAGCGCGGTGGCGTTGTCGCGTCCACCGGCCGCCAGCGCGGCCTGCACCAGCGCCTCGCTCGCGGCCTGAGCGTCGCCGGCCAGGGCCAGTGCGGCCAGTTGCGCGGGGCGCAGCAGGCCGTGCACGCCGTCGCTGGTCAGCACGAAGCCATCGCCCACGCGCACGTCGCCCTGCAGGTAGTCCACGCGCACGGCGTCGTCCAGGCCGATGGCGCGCGTGAGCTGGCTGCGCATGTCCGGGTGCGGGTGGGCGTGGTCGGCCGTGAGCAGCTCGGCGCCCTCGCCTGCGCGCACACGCCAGGCGCGCGTGTCGCCCACATGGGCCAGCGTGAAGCTCTGGCCGTGCAGCACCAGGGCCGTCAGGGTGGTGAGCGCGCTGCCATTGCCACGGCGCCGGTTGTGGCCGCACAGCCAGCTGTTCTGCGCGGCAATGAGCCGGTCCAGCGCGGCCGTGGGCTCCCAGTGCGCGGGCGTGGCGAAGTAGTCGGCCAACAGGCCCATCACGGTGGTCTGCGCCGCCTCCATGCCCTCGCCGCCGGCGCTCACGCCATCGGCCACCGCCGCCACCAGCGCACCGGCCTGCTGCACAGTGCCCGCGAAGTCCTCGTTGCGTTCGCGCGGCCCGCGCTGGCTGCTGGTGCCGATGTCCACTTCGAAGCTCATGGCGCGCGATTGTGCGCGCGCACATGGGCCGCCTGCCCCCTTTGAGTCGCTAGAAAGGTAGAACCCCATGAAGAAGATGAAACTGGTGCTGGTCGGCAACGGCATGGCCGGCGTGCGGGCGGTGGAAGAGCTGATCAAGCTGGCGCCCGACATGTACGACATCACGGTGTTCGGTGCCGAGCCGCATCCCAACTACAACCGCATCCTGCTGTCGCCGGTGCTGGCCGGCGAGCAGACGGTGGAGCAGATCGTGCTGAACAGCTGGGAGTGGTATGCGGAGAACCACATCACGCTGCACACCAGCAAGAAGGTGACCGAGGTGGACCGCGTGCGCCGCATCGTGCGCGCGCAAGATGGCACCGAGGCCGAATACGACCGCCTGCTGCTGTGCACCGGCTCCAACCCCTTCATCCTGCCCGTGCCGGGCAAGGACCTGCATGGCGTGATCGCCTACCGCGACATCGCCGACACCAACACCATGATCGAGACCGCCAAGACGCACAAGCATGCGGTGGTCATCGGCGGCGGCCTGCTGGGCCTGGAGGCGGCCAACGGCCTGATGCTGCGCGGCATGACGGTGACCGTGGTGCACGTGAACGCCTGGCTCATGGAGCGCCAACTGGACGACGTGGCCTCGGGCATGCTGCGCAAGTCGCTCGAAGAGCGCGGCCTGAAGTTCCGCCTGAGTTCGCACACGCAGGAGCTGGTGGGTGACGACGCCGGCCGCGTCAGAGCGATCAAGTTCAAGGACGGGACCGAGGAGCCGGCCGACCTGGTGGTGATGGCCGTGGGCATTCGCCCCAACATCGAGCTGGCGCAAAAAATGCGCCTGCACTGCGAGCGCGGCATCGTGGTCAACGACACCATGCAGACCGTGACCGATGCGCGCATCTACTCGGTGGGCGAATGCGCGCAGCACCGCGGCATCGCCTACGGCCTGGTGGCGCCGCTGTTCGAGCAGGGCAAGGTGGCGGCCAACCACCTGGCGCACTTCGGCATCGGCCGCTACCAGGGCTCGCTGACGTCCACCAAGCTCAAGGTGACGGGCATCGACCTGTTCAGCGCGGGCGACTTCATGGGCGGCGAAGGCACGGAAGAGATCGTCATGAGCGACCCCTTCGGCGGCGTGTACAAGAAGCTCGTCATCAAGGACGACAAGTTGGTGGGCGCCTGCATGTACGGCGACACGGTGGACGGCAGCTGGTACTTCAAGCTGCTGCGCGACGGCCGCAGCGTGACCGACATCCGCGACAAGCTGATGTTCGGCGAATCCAACATCGGCGACGTGGGCCACGCCGGCCACAACAGCGCGGCCGCCATGCCGGATGAGGCCGAGGTCTGCGGCTGCAACGGCGTGAGCAAGGGCGCGATCTGCAAGGCGATCAAAGACAAGGGCCTGTTCACGCTGGACGAGGTGAAGAAGCACACCAAGGCCAGCGCGAGCTGCGGCTCGTGCACGGGGCTGGTGGAGCAGATCCTGATGTTCACGGCCGGCGGCGACTACTCGGCCACGCCCAAGAAGAAGGCGATGTGCGGCTGCACCGACACCAGCCACCAGGAGGCGCGCGACGCCATACGCAAGCAGAAATTCCTGAGCCACGCCGAGGTCTACGCCAGCCTGAACTGGCGCACGCCCAACGGCTGCGCGAGCTGCCGGCCGGCCATCAACTACTACCTGATCAGCACCTGGCCCAAGCAGGCCAAGGACGATCCGCAAAGCCGCTTCGTCAACGAACGCAGCCACGCCAACATCCAGAAGGACGGCACCTATTCGGTGGTGCCGCGCATGTGGGGCGGCTGCACCACGCCCGACGAGCTGCGCCGCATCGCCGACGCGGCCGACAAGTACAAGATCCCGACCGTGAAGGTGACGGGCGGCCAGCGCATCGACTTGCTGGGCGTGAAGAAGGAAGACCTGCAGGACGTGTGGCGCGACATCGGCATGCCGTCGGGCTTTGCCTACGGCAAGTCGCTGCGCACGGTGAAGACCTGTGTGGGCAGCGAGTGGTGCCGCTTCGGCACGCAGGACAGCACGCAGATGGGCAAGGACCTGGAACGCGCGCTGTGGGCCATGTACTCGCCGCACAAGGTCAAGCTGGCCGTGAGCGGCTGCCCGCGCAACTGCGCCGAGGCCGGCATCAAGGACGTGGGCGTGATCGGTGTGGACTCGGGCTGGGAGATCTACGTGGGCGGCAACGGCGGCATCAAGACCGAGGTGGCGCAGTTCCTCGTCAAGCTCAAGACGCCCGCCGAGGTCATGGAATACACGGGCGCCTTCCTGGAGCTGTACCGCAGCGAGGGCTGGTACCTGGAGCGCACGGTGCACTACATCGGCCGCGTGGGGCTGGACTACGTGAAGAAGAAGATCCTGGACGACGCCGAGGGCCGCAAGGCGCTGTGGGAACGGCTGCAGTTCGCGCTGGACGGCGAGCCCGACCCGTGGTTCGAGTCGGTGCGTGCGTCGGTCGACGTGCGCCAGTTCCACCCCGTCGCCACGGCGCGATCCACCGCGGCCGTCGCCTGAAGCCGGAGATGCACATGAACGAATGGACCTCTATCTGCCGCGTCGACGACATCCCGATGCTGGGCTCGCGTCGCGTGGCGCGCGCCCAGGGCGTGGACGTCGCCATCTTCCGCAACGACCAGAGCGAAGTCTTCGCACTGCTGGACCGCTGCCCGCACAAGGGCGGGCCGCTGAGCCAGGGCATCGTGTTCGGCAACACCGTGGCCTGCCCGCTGCACAACTTCACGATCGGCCTGGCCGACGGCTGCGCCCAGGCGCCTGACGAGGGCTGCACGCCCCGCTTTGCGGTGCAGGTGCAGGACGGCGTAGTGCAGCTGAACGCGCACGAGCTGGCCACGCATGCGACCGACCTGGCGCGGCCCAAGGCCGGGCCGGGCGCGTCCACCGGCGCGCTGGGCGATTCGAGCTTTGCGGTGCAGGCGCCGCACTCCTCTTGAGATGACCATGACCACCGAGACACGCTCGACCTGTCCCTACTGCGGCGTGGGCTGCGGCGTGATCATCCAGGCCGAGGGCGCGCAGATCACGGGCGTGCGCGGCGACCCGGACCACCCGGCCAACTTCGGGCGGCTGTGCACCAAGGGCTCGACGCTGCACCTGACGGCTTCTGCCGAGGTCACGCTGCAGACGCGGCTGCTGCGGCCCATGCAGCGGCTGGTGCGTGGCGCGGCGCCGCAGGCCATCGGCTGGGACCAGGCGCTGGACCAGGCGGCCGACAAGTTCAGCCAGGTGATCCGCGACCATGGGCCGGACGCGGTCGGCTTCTACCTCTCTGGCCAGTTGCTGACCGAGGACTACTACGTCTTCAACAAGCTGGCCAAGGGCCTGCTGGGCACCAACAACCTGGACACGAATTCGCGGCTGTGCATGAGCAGCGCGGTGGCGGGCTACAAACAGACGCTGGGCGCCGACGCGCCGCCGGCCTGCTATGACGACGTGAACCACACGGACTGCCTGTTCATCGTGGGCAGCAACACGGCCTGGGCGCACCCCATCCTGTTCCGCCGCATCGAGGACGCCAAGCGCGCCAACCCGGCGATGAAGATCATCGTGGTCGACCCGCGACGCACCGACACCTGCGAGATCGCCGACCTGCACCTGGCCGTGCAGCCCGGCACCGACGTGATGCTGTTCCACGGCATGCTGCACCTGATGCTGTGGGAGGGCTGGACGCAGCCGGCCTACATCGCGGCCCACACCAGCGGCTTCGACGCGCTCAAGGCCACGGTGCGCGACTGCACGCCCGAGAAGGTGGCCCAGGTCTGCGGCATCACGCAGGCCGACCTGCTGCAGGCCGCGCGGCTGTTCGCCACGTCGCAGGCCACGCTGAGCCTGTACTGCATGGGCATGAACCAGTCGTCCAGCGGCACGGCCAAGAACGCGGCGCTGATCAACCTGCACCTGGCCACGGCCCAGATCGGCAAGCCCGGCGCCGGCCCGTTCTCGCTGACCGGCCAGCCCAATGCCATGGGCGGGCGCGAAGTGGGGGGGCTGTCGAACCTGCTGCCCGGGCACCGCGACATGGCGAACGCCGCGCACCGCGCCGAAGTGGCGGCCTTTTGGGGCGTGGACAGCGTGCCGGCCGTGCCGGGCAAGAGCGCGATCGAGATGTTCCAGGCCGCGGCCGATGGCGAGATCAAGGCGCTGTGGATCGCCTGCACGAATCCCGCCCAGTCCATGCCCGACCAGGTGATGGTGCGGCGGGCGCTGGAGCGCGCCGAGTTCGTGGTCGTGCAGGAAGCCTTTGCCGGCACCGCCACCTGCGCCTTCGCCGACCTGCTGCTGCCAGCCACGAGCTGGGGCGAGAAGGAAGGTACTGTCACCAACAGCGAGCGTCGCATTTCGCGCGTGCGCCCGGCCGTGGCCGCGCCCGGCGAAACGCGGCACGACTGGTCGATCGCGGTCGATTTCGCGCGGCGGCTGGAAGCGCGCGGTATTGGCTTTGCTCCCTTGCCCCCCCGGGGAGAGGGTGGAGGTGAGGGGCAGGCCGCCCCCACGCTGTTCCCCTACGCCAACGCCGAATCCGTCTGGAACGAACACCGCGCCACCACGCGCGGCCGCGACCTCGACATCACCGGCCTGAGCTGGCCGCTGCTCGACGCCCAGGGCCCGCAGCAGTGGCCCCTGGCCGAAGGCCAGTCCACCGGCCGCGCACGCCTGTACGAAGACGGCGTGTTCCCTACAGCCGACGGCCGCGCCCGCTTCGCCGACGCCCCCTACAAGCCCGTCGCCGAGGCGCGCGAAGCCCGCTACCCGTTCTCGCTGAACACCGGCCGCCTGCGCGACCAGTGGCACGGCATGAGCCGCACGGGCACATTGGGCCGCTTGTTCGGCCACGTGCCCGAGCCCGTGGTGCAAATGCACGCGCAGGACATGGAGCGCCGCCAGCTCAAGGAAGGCGACCTCGTGCACGTGACCTCGCGCCGCGGCTCCATCGTCGTGCCCGTCGCGGCCAGCGCCGAGCTGGGCCTGAGCCAGGCCTTCATCGCCATGCACTGGGGGCCCGAATACCTGGGCGGGCGCAGCAGCGTCGGCGAGCCGCTGGCAGGCGTGAACGCGCTGACCACGCCGGCCTACTGCCCGATTTCCAAGCAGCCCGAGCTCAAGCACACGCCGGTCAAGATCCTGAAGGCTGAGCTGCCCTGGTCGCTGCTGGCCATGGCCTGGCTGCCGGCGGAATCGGCGCTCAGCGCGCGCACGCAGCTCCGCGCGCTTGCCGAGGCCCTGCCCTTCGTGAGCTGCGTGCCCTTCGGTGCCAACGCGGCGCTGGACGGCGGCGGCGCCCAGCGCACCGGCGTGCTGCTGCGCGCCGCCGCCCACGACAAGCCCGACGACGCACTGCTGGTGCAGATCGAGGTGCTGCTCGGCCTGACTGGCATGGACACGCTGCGCTACGCCGACGCCCGCCGCGGTCAGCGCCGTGCTGTGCGCCTGGTGCGCACCGGCGCCGACGCCCATGTAGAAGGCGTATTGCTGGCCGGTGACACGCGCGCCGAGAGCTGGATCAAATCGCTGCTGCAGGACCAGCTGCCGGCCCAGGCCTTCGGCCGCCAACTGCTGTCGTTCCAGCCGCTGGCCCCGAGCGGCATCACCGCACGCGGCAAGCTCATCTGCAGCTGCTTCGGCATCAGCGAGACGGCGATCCAGGGCCAACTGGCCCAATGCAGCGGCAGCGACGACGAGCGCCTGGCCGCCCTACAGGGCGCTCTGAAATGCGGCACCAACTGCGGCTCGTGCATCCCCGAACTCAAGCGCATGGTGCGCGGCACGGCGGTGGCCGCATGAACGCCGTGCTGCCCGCGCAAGGCATAAGCCGACTCACGGATCGGCATAAGAGCTGCGGGACAATCCCCACACCCATGAGCATTGCCCACTACATCAAGGAAATCGGTCGCGGCGCGCGCGGTTCCAAGCCGCTGGACCGCGCACAGGCCAAAGACCTGTTCGGCCAGATCCTGGACGGCCGCGTGACCGACCTGGAGATCGGCGCGTTCTGCCTGTCCATGCGCATCAAGGGCGAGACCACGCCCGAGATGGCCGGCTTCCTGGACGCCACGCACGAACGCCTGCAATTGCTGCCTGCGAGCGACCGGCCCGTGGTCGTGCTGCCCAGCTACAACGGCGCGCGCAAGCTGCCCGTGCTGACGCCCCTGCTGGCCCTGCTGCTGGCACGCGAAGGCCTGCCCGTGCTGGTGCACGGCAGCGCCACGGAATCGAACCGCGTGCTGGCCAGCGACGTGCTGGCCGCGCTGGACGTGCCGGCCTGGTCTGGCCTGCGCAAGATCGAGACCGGCGAAGTCGCCGTGGTCGAGACCGCGCTGCTGCACCAGGGACTGAAGCGCCTGCTGGACGTGCGCCGCGTGGTCGGCCTGCGCAATGCGGGCCACAGCGTCGTCAAGCTCATGGCGCCGGTGGCCGGGCCCACGGTGGTGGTCGGCAGCTACACGCACCCCGCCTTCGCCACCGTGATGGCCGAGCTGTTCGCGCTGCTGGGCATGAGCGCCCTGCTCTCGCGCGGGCTGGAGGGCGAGGTGGTGAGCGACCCGCGCCGCACGCCGCAGCTGGACGGCTTCATCCGCGGCCAGCGCGTGGAGCTGCAGGCGCAGCAGCCCGGCACGCAGGCCGACATTCCCGGCCTGCCCACCGCCATCGACGTCGCCACCACGGCCAAATACACGCGCTGCGTGCTGAACGGCGACCTGCCCGTGCCGACTGCCATCGCGGCGCAGGTTCAACACATCCTGGAACTGAGCTCCCACGCATGAACACGATGAACATAGGCACCTGCACCCTCGTCGGCGCCGGCCCCGGCGACCCCGAACTGCTGACGCTGAAAGCGGTCAAGGCCATCGAGGCCGCGACCGTGCTGCTGGTCGACGACTTGGTCAACACCGACGTGCTGCAATGGGCGCGGCCCGATGCGCGCGTCGTCCACGTGGGCAAGCGCGGTGGCTGCAAGAGCACGCCGCAGGCCTTTATCGAAAAGCTCATGATTGCGGCCGTGCGCGAGGGTGAACACGTGGTGCGGCTCAAAGGCGGCGACCCATTCATCTTCGGCCGCGGCGGCGAGGAGGTTGAGCACCTGCGTGAAGCCGGCATCGTCTGCGCTGTGGTCAACGGCATCACGGCAGGCCTGGCGGCCGTCAGCTCGCTTGGCGTGCCGCTCACGCACCGCGACCGGGCCCATGGCGTGCTGTTCCTGACCGGACACGCCAAACCAGGCGAGGCCGGCGTCGATTGGGTTCAGGTCGGCGCCACCGCCCATGCCCTGCATCTGACGCTGGTGGTCTACATGGGCGTGAGCCGCATCGCGCAGTTGCAGCAGGGCCTGCTGGCCGGGTTGCCCGGTCACACACCGGCAGCCATCGTGCGCGATGCCAGCGGCGCGCAGCAGCAACATTGGGTGACGTCGCTCGCAGGCCTTGCCGACACGGCCGCCCACCACGGCATCGCCAGCCCGGCCGTGATCATCGTGGGCGACGTGCTCCACGGGGTGCACGCTCTGGCGAACGACCGTGTTCATGGCGTGGTGCGCACGGCCAGCGCCTGAAGACAAAAGGCCCTCAGCGCATCGCGCTGAGGGCCTTTTTGCAGCAGAAGGTGGAATTACAGCCCTGCCAGTGTCTTCAGATACTGCCTGCACATGCCAGCGTCCCACGAGGTCTTGTGGCCGTTGTCCAGGATCGACTGGTTGCCGGCTGCCACGTCGAACAATTTCAGGCACATCGGCGCCTTGACGTGGTAGTCCACCGGCCACTCCAGCGCATTCAGATACACCGTGGCGGCTGCCTGCAGCAGCGCGTTGTCACCGCCGCGCGTGTAGCTCAGACCGGCAACATTGCTGTAAATCTGATGATAGGTCGCAGCAACTGCGAGCGGAGGTGCGCCCTTCTTGGGGTCGTGCGGGGCGGTGTACATGACGCCGAACTCAGCAGGTGCTTTGCGGCTCCTCGACTCAGCGTTTTTCCCGCACTCGCTGGCGCGGTCTTTCCAGCTCTTGAAACCGGCAACGCAATTGACTGGGGCTGAGTTCTTGCCTTGTGAGACATTGCCCGACTGTTGGCCAGACACGGCACAAACGTAAGTTGCACCCAACGCATGCTTGGACGTGATGGACGCCAGTACGGCAGGCCCGGCCAGCACACCTTTGGCCAGCCGGCGGCGCCCGGAGTTCTTGATCTGCTCGATTTCTTGCATGACTTTCCTTCTTGCTTGCGAGGTGGTCAGCAAAAATCGAACCAGATCCGATTTTTCTTTGAAATCAACACCTTGTCGATCCCGCACCTCTGCGATGGGGACCGACTGTAAGTCAATCCGACATCCTGTTACGTATCTTTTTCACGTTTGAACGCTTGATGTGCCAAGTGCGGCAACAGCAAATGCAGCGGCATGCGCAGCCAGTGGCTGCGGATGTACAAAATGCGTCGCGCCCACGGCGAGGCAGGGCTCGCCATGGACGCATGGGCCGTGGACACCGCCTGGAGGAACAGAGCGTCCATCCAGGACCGATCGCGCAGCCGCGCCAGCAGCTCCTGCGGCAGCGGCGTCTGGAATACGCGGTGCGCGCAACGAACGGCATAGGCAAGGGGAATCGTGAGATTCAGCGCTTGCGCGCGCGCCAGCAGCGCGTGGCCCGCCTTTTCGGACGTGCCGTTGGCGCGCAACAGCAGGTCCAAGTCGCTCAGGTCGCGCAAACCATGGCCCCATTCGCCCTCATGGAACAAGTGGCAGGCCGAGTGCAGGATCTGGTCGGTGGGCGCCGGCACATGGACGTTGGCAAAGCCGGGCACCGGCTGCATGGCAGCCAGCAGCAGCTCGGGCCGGCTGCGGATGCGCGCGGTCTCCGGCAGGATCGCGTGGTGCACGTCCAGCGTGGTCTGGCGCTCCAGGTGCGTCATTGGCGGCAGTTCGTGCATCCACCTCCGGTAGTAGCGCTGGTCGTAGGCGTCGCTGGTCGCGGTCAGCCAGCCGTCCAGAATCAGCGCGCTTTCGACCTCGTCCAGCTGCGCCTTGGGCACCAGGATGTCGATGTCCGAGAACGTGCGCCCCAGTGCGGCGGGGGCATCGGCCATGGCGTAGGCCGCGCCTTTGAGCAGCAGCATGGGCGCGCCGGTTGGCAGCAGGGTCTGCGCAATCTGCTGCGTTTCCCAGTGCACGGCCTTGTGCTGCCGCGTGACCACGCTTTGGGCGGCCGAGAAATGTCGCAACACGGGCGCGGGCAGGCAGGAGAGCAGGCCGTCATGCTGCCGGGCCAGCGCCGCCAGCCGCCCGAGCAGGTCCGCCGAGCGGGCCTGGCGCAGCGCCAGGTCCCATTGCGGGGCGCCGAAGCCGGCCATCACGGCCGGGTCGCGCAAGGCCCGCAGCAGCGGAGACTGCAGCCAGCTCATCGCGTCAATCCGTCGAACATCGCGATGGCGTCGGGCAGGCGCGAGTAGCGCAGTTCATGGCAGGCGCAGCGCTCGATCAGGTCGGCCATCAGGTCATAGCCCGTGCTGCCCAGCAGCTCATAGTTGAAGGCATGCTGGGCCGTGCGCATGAAGGCCGCGGACTTGGCGCACGGCGTCAGCACGAGCTCGGCGCCCTCCTCCCAACGCGGGAACACGATGAAGGCGGGTCTGGCGCTGGCGTCCGATGCCCGCACGCTGGCAGCGGGCGGCCGCAGGTGGGCGACCGAGCCCTTGTGGGTGTCGTGGGCCACCTCGCCCAGCACGGCGTCCTTGGAATAGGCGCGAACGATGTCGATGGACTTGTTCTTGAGCCCCACAGGCCGCGCCAGCGGCATCAGCAAGCCCGTATCGCGGTCGATCAGCGCCATCTCGTCGGACAGCAAACGGTAGCCACTCAGCGACAGCGCAGCGGTCAGGGTGCTCTTGCCGGCGCCGGGGTCGCCCGGCAGCACGATGGCGTGGCCGTTGCGCTCCAGCACGGCCGCGTGCAGCAGCAGGTAGTGGTGGCCGTGGGACGACATGCTCCAGTTCATGCCCCACTCCAGCAAGGCGTAGGCGTGGTTGGCCGGCAGGGGCTTGAAGGGCTCGAAGCCATCGAACTGGAAAGCCACCTGGGGCCGCAGGTGCCCGCGCAGCCCGGCCACGCGGTCGACGCGAACGGCGTAGTCGCTGAAGCCCTGCTCGAAGATCTCGAACTCCGGATACAGCCGGCGCAGGCCGCGGAATACCTGCTCGGTGCGCGATCTGATGCGGAAGCGGAACGGGCCGGTGGCGACGATCAGGCCCTCATCGCGCAAGGCAGCGCGCAGGGCTGCGTCCGACAGCTCGCCCAATCTCATGCCGCGAACTCGGCGATGCCCAGCCGGCGCATCTCCTGCATGGACTTCGTGACGTCGTCCACATGCAGGTCGACCAGTTCCGACAGGCCATGGACCGAGTTGGCCGCACCGGCCAGCGCCTGCAGCAGCCGCCCGACAGGCTCGGGAACGAGGTGCGTGTTGCCAGCGGCGCCGTGGTAGAGCACGCATTCCTCGTTCCAGAAGCGGAAACGGAGCTCGGCGTCGGGCGCAATGCGCCATGCCGCGTGCAAATCGAATGCGGGATTTGGTCCAGAAGTCACAGCAACTAGCATACCCGCGATGAACACCCCCACTTTTGACGCCATCGTCGTCGGCGCAGGCGCTGCCGGCCTGTTCTGCGCGGGCGTCGCCCAGCAGCGCGGGCTGCACGTGCTGCTGCTGGACCATAGCGAAAAGGTCGCCGAAAAGGTCCGCATCTCGGGCGGCGGGCGCGCCAATTTCACGAACGTCGATGTCGGCCCGCGCAATTTCCTGAGCGAGAACCCGCACTTCTGCCGCGGCGCCCTGTCCCGCTACCAACCGCAGCAATTCATCGCGCTGCTCCAGCGCGATGGCATCGGCTACCACGAGAAGCACAAAGGCCAGTTGTTCTGCGACCGATCGGCCGAAGACCTCATCGACCTGCTGCTGCGCGAATGCGAGGCCGGCGCAGCGGGCGGCAGCGTG
The DNA here is from genome assembly GCF_001422405.1 of Pseudorhodoferax sp. Leaf267. Lineage (GTDB taxonomy): Bacteria > Pseudomonadota > Gammaproteobacteria > Burkholderiales > Burkholderiaceae_C > Pseudorhodoferax. The sequence continues at coordinate 128,287 of NZ_LMMV01000002.1, read as the reverse complement.
ACGCGCTGGCAGCCCTGCGGCGTGCGCGAGATACGCAGCGTGGCCGACGGCCAGGCGCGCTATGCACTGGACACCGACCGCGGCTCGGTGCAGGGCCGCTCACTGGTCATCGCGACCGGTGGACTGTCGATCCCCAAGATCGGCGCGAGCGACTTCGGCTACCGCGCCGCGCGCCAGTTCGGCTTGCGCCTGGTGGACACGCGCCCCGCACTGGTCCCGCTGACCTTCGATGCCGAGCAGTGGAAGCCTTTCGCTGAACTGGCCGGACTGTCGCTGCCCGTGGAGATCGCCACCGGCGCGCGGCGCGACAAGGCCAGCTTTTCCGAAGACCTGCTGTTCACGCACCGCGGCCTGAGCGGCCCGGCCGTGCTGCAGATCTCCAGTTATTGGAAGCCCCAGACGCCCGTGGCCCTGGACTTGGCGCCGGGGGCCGACCTGCATGCGGCGCTGCCGCAGGCCAAGCTCGCGTCGCGCAGGCTGCTGGCCAAAGTGCTGGCCGAGCGCCTGCCCGCCCGGCTGGCGGCCGCTTGGTCGCAACGCCAGCCGGCCTGGGAGCGGCCCGTGAACGAGGTTCCTGACAAGATGCTGGCCGCATTGGCTGACAGCCTGCACGGCTGGAGCCTCGTGCCCACCGGCACCGAGGGCTACCGCAAGGCCGAGGTCACGGCTGGCGGCGTGGACACGCGCGACCTGTCGTCGCAGACCATGGAATCGAAGCAGCCCGGCCTGTACTTCATCGGCGAAGTGGTGGACGTGACCGGCTGGCTGGGCGGCTACAACTTCCAGTGGGCCTGGGCCAGCGCCTTCAGCTGCGCGCAGGCCCTGGCAGCCATCTGAATCTGGCTATAATGCGCGGCTAACTTCGGCCTTCCCTCAGCGGGCCACAAAAAGTTTCAGTTGAGGACACCCGGCCCGGGGCCTGATCTTCCCCTGCCAAATTCAAGCCAACCGATACATGACCACCATTCGCGTTAAAGAGAACGAGCCGTTTGACGTCGCGCTGCGCCGCTTCAAGCGCACCATCGAAAAACTGGGCCTGCTGACCGACCTGCGTGCCCGCGAGTTCTACGAAAAGCCCACGGCCGAGCGCAAGCGCAAGAAGGCCGCTGCGGTCAAGCGCCACTACAAGCGCGTGCGGTCCATGCAGCTGCCCAAGAAGCTGTACTGACCCGGGTCATCGCTGACCGCAAGCCCGCCCTGGTGCACCCAGCGCGGGCTTTTGTCTTTTCAGGCCTGTTCGTTTCACAAGGAGATTTCGCCATGGACACCCCTCTCTCGCTGAAGGACCGCATCACCGCCGACATGAAGGACGCCATGCGCGCCAAGGATGCCGAGCGGCTGGGCACCATCCGACTGCTGCTGGCCGCACTCAAGCAAAAGGAAGTCGATGAGCGCGTGACGCTGGACGATGCCGCTGTCGTGGCCATCGTCGACAAGCTGATCAAGCAGCGCAAGGACTCGATCGCCGCGTTCCAGCAGGCCGGCCGGCAGGATCTGGCCGACAAGGAAGCATCCGAGCTGCTGGTGCTGCAGGTCTACCTGCCCGAGCGCCTGGACGCCGAGGCCGTACTGGCCGGCGTGCGCGAGATCGTGGCCCGGCTGCAAGCCAAGGGGCCCGGCGACATGGGCCGCGTCATGGCCGCTGCCAAGACGGAATTCGCCGGCAAGGCCGAGATGTCGCAGGTATCGGCCGCCGTCAAGCAGGCGCTGGCCGGCTGACACCGGTCTTTACAGGTCTTTGCAATCGCCAGGCGAACCAAAGCCGGGGTTCGCACGTTCTAAACGGACAAGGAGGCAACATGGCCACAACCGTCTGGAAGCGCTGGGCGACGCGCCTGGCACTGGGCCTGGGCTGCCTGATCGCGGCCTCGCTGGCCACGGCCCAGGAAGACCCGCCGGACCGCGTCGCGCGCATGTCGCTGTCCGACGCGGGCGCGCAATGGGCCCATGCGGGCAGCAACGACTGGCAGAGCGCCGAGGCGAACTGGCCGCTGACTGCCGGTGACCGCATCCGGCTGCCGGCCGGCAGCCGCACCGAGCTCCATGCCGGCGCCAGCGCGCTGCGCCTGCAGGGCCCGGCCCAACTGGAGATCGGCGCGCTGGACGATGCGACCTTGCGCCTGGTCCTCGCCGACGGCAGCCTGAACCTGTCCGTGCGCGAACTGGCGGCGAACGAACGCGTCGAGGTCAACACGGGCAACCTGGCCATGGTGGTCGACCGCCCTGGCGAATTCAGGATCGACGCCGACCCGGCCGGCGACACCACGGCCGTCGGCGTGCGCTCCGGCGCCGTCACGGTCTACGGCGAGAACGGCCAGTCGTCGCCACTCGTCGCGCCACGCCAGGCGCGCTACGCCGGCCGGCAGCTGCTGGCACTCGACGTGATGGGGCTGGGCGCCCGCGATGGCCTGGACCAATGGGCGGCGGACCGCATGCGGGCCGAAGAGCAGTCCGTCAGTGCGCGCTATGTGTCGCGCGAAACCATCGGCTACCAGGAACTCGACGCGCACGGCGAGTGGGTCAACGACGTGAGCTATGGCACCGTGTGGTACCCGCGCGTGACCGTTGCCGACTGGGCGCCCTACCGCTACGGCCAGTGGCGCTGGGTCCACCCCTGGGGCTGGACCTGGATCGATGACGCGCGCTGGGGCTTTGCGCCCTTCCACTATGGCCGCTGGGTGCAGACCGGCTCGCGCTGGGGCTGGGTCCCCGGCCCGATCACGCGCCGCCCGGCCTACGCGCCAGCCCTGGTCGGCTTCGCGGGCACACCGGGGCATCGGCCACCGCCAGGGCGCGCCCAGGCGCCTGGTGCCGACTGGTTCCCGCTCGCGCCCGGCGAGGCCTGGCGGCCGCCGTTCGGCGCCAGCCAGCGCTATCTGGACCGCGTGAACCGCGGCTATGCGCGGCCCGGCGGCGGCCAGCCACCGCGCTACCAGTTCGAGCGCCGCCCGGAAGCCGTGACGACCACGCCGCTGCGCGACATGCGGCCCGACGATGGCGTGCGCAGCACGCGACGCGAGCGACCACCGATGGTTGGCGCTCAGCTGGGCTTGCCTGCGCCAGGACCCGGCATGCAGCCCGGCCGCGACGGCCGTGGGGGCCGCGACGATGACCAGGACCGCCGTGAGCGTTGGCAGCGCGAGCAGCAGCAACTGCAGCAGCAAGGCCTGCAACAGCAGCAGCAGCAATGGCGGCGCCATCAGCAGTCGCAGGACGAATCCAACAACGAATTGCACCAGCGGCACCAGCAGGTGCTGCAGGAGCAACGCCAGCGCGAGTTCTCAGCACGCCAGCAGCAGCGCCAGTTGCAGGACCAGCAGGCGCAGCAACTGCAACAGCTGCGTCAACAGCAGGACCAGCAGCAACGGCAGATGCAGGAGCCGCACCGCCAGCAGGAGCGCTTCATGCGCGAGCAGCAGGATGCACAGCAGCGCCAGATGCAGCAGCGCCAGCAGGAGGCGATGCGCGCTCAGCAGGAGCAGCAGCGTCGTGCCCAGCAGCCGCAGCAGCAAGCGCCGCAGCGACCCATGGCCGGCGACCCCCGGTTCCGCCAGGACGGCCGCGAGCGCCGGCAGGATCAGTGAGCGTGCGCCGGCTTCAGCTGCCGGCCAGCTTCATGCGGTTGACCAGGATCGAGCCCACGGTCTTGGCACCGTAGTTGTAGGCGTCTGCGCCCACGGCGGTGATGCCCTGGAACATGTCCTTGAGGTTGCCGGCGATGGTGATCTCCTCGACCGGAAACGCGATCTCGCCGTTCTCGACCCAGAAGCCGCTCGCGCCGCGCGAGTAGTCGCCGGTCACGTAGTTCACGCCCTGCCCCATGAGCTCGATCACGAACAGGCCGGTCCCCAGCTTGTGCAGCATAGCCTTCAGGTCGTCGCCGGGCTTGGTCTGGCGCGAGCGCAGCACGAGGTTGTGCGAGCCGCCCGCATTGCCCGTGCTGCGCATGCCCAACTTGCGTGCCGAGTAGGTGCTCAGGAAATACCCTTCGACGCGGCCCGCGTCGACCACGGTGCGTGCCGCCACCTTGACGCCCTCTTCATCGAAGGGCGAGCTGCCCTTGCCGCGCGGCACGAACGGGTCTTCGAGCAGGTCGATGTGCTTCGGAAAGACGCGCTTGCCCAGCGAGTCGAGCAGGAAGGTGCTGCGCCGGTAGAGGGCGCCGCCACTCACGGCTTGCACGAACCCGCCCAGCAGGCCGGCGGCCAGAGGCGACTCGAACAGCACCGGGCATTCGGTGGTCGCAATCTTGCGCGACTTCAGACGTGACAGCGCGCGCTCCGCGGCATAGCGGCCCACTGCTTGCGGTGAAGCCATTTCGTCGGGGTGCCGCATCGAGCTGTACCAGGCATCGCGCTGCATCTGGCTGCCCTTGCCGGCGATCGGCGCGACCGAAATGGAATGCCGCGAGCTTGCATAGCCGCCGCGAAAGCCCGTGGTGTGGCCCGTGAAGAAATGCGATTGCTGCGCCGACACGCCTGCGCCTTCGCTGTTCGTGATGCGCTTGTCGGTAGCGAAGGCCGCGGCCTCGCATTCCAGCGCCAGCTTGGCCGCGCCCTCGGAGTCGATGGCCCAGGGGTGGAACAGGTCCAGGTCACGGTGCTCGGTCGCCATGTCCTGCGCGTCGGGCAGGCCGGCGGCCGGGTCTTCGGCCGTGAAGCGCGCGATGTCGAAGGCGGCCTGCACTGTCTGGCGGATGGCCTCGGCCGAGAAGTCCGACGTGCTGGCATTGCCGCGGCGCTTGCCGCTGTAGACCGTCACGCCCAGCGACTTGTCGCGGTTGCGCTCCACGGTCTCCAGCTCCCCCTTGCGCACCGACACCGACAGGCCGCAGCCTTCGGAGGCTTCGGCACCGGCGTCCGTGGCGCCGATCTTCTTGGCATGGGCCAGGGCCTGTTCGACCAGTTCCTGGAAAAATGGCCGGCTGTAGCTGAAGCCGGCCTCGGCGCGTTGGGTGGAGTCGTTCATGTTGGCGGCTATGATACTTGTCGCGCCGACACCGCTCGGCCGCCGCGGACGCCACGCTCCGCCCTACTTCCCACCCGTTCCCAGATGCCGCGCAAATTCAAAAAAGGCTATTTCGTGCAGGGCCAATTCGTTGCCGAAGGCAGCGAGCTGGATCTGCAACTCAAGGCCGAACTCAAGGGCACGGACAGCGCCAGCCGCACCGATCTCAAACGCGAAAGCACGGCCCTGCAGGAACTGGGCGAGCAACTGCTGGGCCTGCGCCCCGAGCAGCTGGAGCCGCTGGCCCTGCCCGAGAAGCTGCAAGAAGCCATCGCCGAAGCGCGCCGCATCACGAACTTCGAAGGCAAGCGCCGGCAGATCCAGTTCATCGGCAAGCTGATGCGCAAGCTGGAAGACGACACCGTGGCCCAGATCCGCCAGGCACTGGCCGACCAGCACGGCGGCACGGCGCGCGAAGTCGCGGCGCTGCACCAAGCCGAGCAATGGCGCGATGCGCTGGTGGCCGACGACGATGCACTGGCCCGCTGGCTGGAGCAGTTCCCCAGCACGGACGCACAGCAGCTGCGCTCGCTGGTGCGCCAGGCGCGCAAGGATGCCAAGCCCGAAAAGCCCGGCCTGGCACCGCGCCACGGCCGCGCCTACCGCGAGATCTTCCAGCTGGTGCGCACGCAGCTGACCGACGAAGGCACCGAAGATGAGCACGACGACCACGCCTGAGCCGGCCCGCATCGGCCTGGTCTCCATCAGCGACCGCGCCTCGTCGGGCGTCTACGAAGACAAGGGCCTGCCCGCGCTGCGCGGCTGGCTGCAAGACGCGCTGAAGAACCCGATCACGTTCGAAGAGCGCTTGATCCCCGACGAGCAGGACGGCATCAGCGCCACGCTGATCGCACTGGTGGATGCCGGCTGCGACCTCGTTCTGACCACCGGCGGCACGGGCCCTGCGCTGCGCGACGTAACGCCCGAGGCCACGCTGGCCGTGGCGCACAAGGAACTGCCGGGCTTCGGCGAGCAGATGCGCCAGATCAGCCTGCGCTTCGTTCCTACAGCCATCCTGTCGCGCCAGACGGCCGTGGTGCGCGGGCGCTGCCTGATCGTCAACCTGCCGGGCCAGCCCAAGGCGATCCAGGAAACGCTGGAAGGCCTGAAGGACGCGCAAGGCCAGTCGCTGGTGCCCGGCATCTTCGCGGCAGTGCCCTATTGCATCGACCTGATCGGTGGGCCGTACCTGGAGACGGTGGACAGCGTTTGCGCCGCGTTCCGGCCCAAGTCCGCGCGTCGCCCCGCCAGCGCCTGAGGCGCCTTACTTGCCAATCAGCGCGTTGAGCTTCTCGGCCTCGAAGCACTTCTCGCGCGCGGCATCGCCCGGCACGCAATCGGCCGTCTGCCGGCTGGCCGACAGCTTTTCGATGGCCTGCCAGAGCAAGGCGATCTGGTGCTCCTGCGCGGCCGTGCTGTCGACCAGGCCGCGCATGGCCTGGCTCAGCGGGTCATCCTCGGGCGTCACGCCGTAAGCCGAGAAAAGCGGTGAGGACATCGCGGCATCGCCTGTCGCCTCCCCTTTGGGCATGATGATGCGGGCCGGGATGCCGACCGCGGTGGCGCCGGCCGGCACGGGCTTGATGACCACCGCGTTGGAGCCGATCTTGGCGCCATCGCCGACCGTGAAGCCGCCCAGCACCTTCGCGCCCGCGCTGACCACCACGTCGCGGCCCAGTGTGGGGTGGCGCTTCTCGCCTTTGTAGAGCGAGGTGCCGCCCAGGGTCACGCCCTGGTAGATGGTGCAGCCGTCACCGATCTCGGCGGTTTCGCCGACGACGACGCCCATGGCATGGTCGAAGAAGACGCGCTCGCCGATCTTTGCGCCGGGATGGATCTCGATGCCGGTCAGCCAGCGCGACAGCTGCGAGATCGCGCGGCCCAGCCACTTCAAGCCATGGTTCCAGCACCAGTGCGCGCGGCGGTGCAGCACCAACGCATGGATGCCCGGGTAGCAGGTCAACACCTCCCAGGCGCTGCGGGCCGCGGGGTCGCGGTCCAGGATGCAACGGATGTCGGTGCGCAGGCGGGAAAACGGCATCGCGGCAGTCTAGCTTTTCGCCCGTTCCGCCGCTTGCAGCATGGCCTTGGCCACACCGCGCAGGATGTGGATCTCCTCGGCACTGGGCCGCGCGCGATTGAACAGCTGGTTCAGGCGCGGCATCAGCTTCTTGGGCACGGCCGGATCCAGGTAGTCCAGCGCGACCAGCGCCTGCTGCCAGTGCTCCAGCATGCCGGCCAGCTGGCGCGCATCGGCCGGCGGTGATTCGGGCGTCGCCGAGGTGGCGCTGTAGCCGCCCAGCGCCATGCGCCACTCATAGGCCAGCACCTGGATCGCCGCACCAAGGTTCAGCGAGCCGAACTGTGGATTGGTCGGGATGCTGAGCGCCACATGGCTACGGTACACGTCCTCATTGGCCATGCCGAAGCGCTCCGAGCCGAATAGGAACGCCACGCCTGCCGGTGCCGCGCCCGGCTCGGCCAGCAGCGACTGCAGGTGCTCGCGCGGCGCACGCGTGGGCGGGCCAAAATCGCGTGGCGTCATGGCGGTGGCGCACAGGTGGTCCATGCCATCCAGCGCCTCGTCCAGCGTCTCGACGATGCGCGCCTTCTCCAGCACGTCCAGGGCGCCGCTGGCGCGCTGGATGGTCTCCTGCCGGCGCAGCACGTTGGGCCAGCGCGGCGCGACCAGCACCAGGTCGTCGAAGCCCATCACCTTCATGGCGCGCGCGGCGGCGCCCACGTTGCCGGCATGGCTGGTACGGATCAGGACAAAACGGGTGCGCATCGTGGAACTGGGCATGACTCGGTAGAATCCCGCGATTGTCGCCGCCCCATCGCGGGCGGCTTTTCGGCCTCGCAACCCGCCCTGCAGCCGCCACGCTCCTCCTCACAATCCATGTCGTTCAACCAGCACCCCATGCTCAACGTGGCCGTCAAGGCCGCCCGCGCCGCCGGCGCCATCATCAACCGCGCCGCGCTCGATGTCGAAGCACTGCGCATCTCGCAAAAGCAGGTGAACGATTTTGTGACCGAGGTTGACCAGGCCAGCGAAGCAGCCATCATCGAAACCCTGCTGACGGCCTACCCCGGCCACGGCATCCTGGCCGAGGAATCTGGCTCTGAGCACGGCGCCAAGGATTCGGATTACGTCTGGATCATCGACCCGCTGGACGGCACGACCAACTTCATCCACGGCTTTCCGTTCTACTGCGTCAGCATCGCGCTGGCCGTCAAGGGCAAGGTCGAGCAGGCCGTGGTCTACGACCCCACACGGAACGACCTGTTCACCGCCACGCGCGGCCGCGGTGCCTACGTCAACGACCGCCGCCTGCGGGTGTCCAAGCGCATCCGCCTGGGCGAATGCCTGGTGTCCACGGGCTTCCCGTTCCGCCCGGGCGACAACTTCAAGGAATACATGGCCATGATGGGCGACGTGATGCAGCGCACGGCCGGCCTGCGCCGCCCTGGCGCCGCGGCGCTGGACCTGGCCTACGTGGCGGCCGGCTACACCGACGGCTTCTTCGAGAAGGGCCTCTCGCCCTGGGACGTGGCGGCCGGCTCGCTTCTGGTCACCGAGGCCGGCGGCCTGGTCGGCAACCTGTCGGGCGAGGCCAACTTCCTGGACCAGAAGGAATGCCTGGCCGCCAACCCCAAGATCTATTCGCTGCTGGTTGGCCTGATCGGCAAGTACAGCAAGTTTGCGCCGGCTGGAGAGAAGGCCTCCGTGCGCCAGACGCTGTCGCTGGGTGATGCACCCGCGCCGGCGGACGCCGCCATCGCACCGGATACGCCCACGGCAGCCGAACAGCCCTTCGTGCAGGAAGAGGCCTCGGCCCCAACGCCGCCGCCAGCAGCCGCCTGACCGGCTACGCCGCGGGGCTCAATCCTCGTCGCGGTAGGTCGTGGCAATCTTGTTGAAGTCGTCCGCCACGGCCTCGAAGGCGTCCACGATGTCGGGATCGAAGTGCTTGCCCCGGCCCTCTACGACGATGCGGCAGGACTCCTCGTGGCTGAAGGCCGGCTTGTACACGCGCTTGCTGATCAGCGCGTCGTAGACGTCGGCCAGCGCCATGAGCCGCGCCGCGATCGGAATGGCGTCGCCGGCCAAGCCCTCGGGGTAGCCACTGCCATCCCACTTCTCCTGGTGGCCATAGGCGATCTCCTTGGCCTGCGTGAGGAAGTCCACCTGCATGCCCAGGCGCCGCTCGGCGTCCTCGATCGCCGCACGGCCCAGCGTGGTGTGGGTCTTCATGATCTCGAACTCTTCGGGCGTGAGCTTGCCGGGTTTGAGCAGGATGTTGTCCGGGATGCCGACCTTGCCGATGTCGTGCAGCGGTGCCGACTTGTAGAGCAACTCGATGCAGCGCTCGGTCAGGAAGCCGCAGAAACGGGGGTGCGTCTTGAGCTGTTCCGCCAGCCGCCGCACGTAGAGCTGCGTGCGCCGGATGTGCGCGCCGGTCTCGTTGTCGCGCGTCTCGGCCAGCGAGGCCATGGCCATGATGGTCACGTCCTGGATGGCCTGCACCTCGAGCGTGCGCTTGGCAACCTCGCTCTCCAGGTAGGCGCTCTTGTCGCGCAGGAAGTCGGCGTTGGCCTTGAGCGTCAGGTGGGCGTGCACGCGGGCCAGCACGATGGGCGGGCTGATCGGTTTGGTGATGTAGTCGGCCGCGCCCAGCTCCAGGCCACGCGTTTCGTCCTCCACCTCGGAGCGCGCGGTCAGAAAGATCACCGGGATGTCGCGCGTGCGCGGCTCGGCCTTTAGCCGACGGCAAACCTCGTAGCCGTCGATGTCCGGCATCATGATGTCCAGCAGGATCAGGTCGGGCGGAGTTTCTGAATTGGCGATGCGCAGGCCGCGCTCGCCGTGGTTGGCCACCTTTGCCGTCGATGTCCGGCATCATGATGTCCAGCAGGATCAGGTCGGGCGGAGTTTCTGAATTGGCGATGCGCAGGCCGCGCTCGCCGTGGTTGGCCACCTTGACCTTGTAGTGGTCCTTGAGCAGCGCGCTCATGAGCGACAGGTTGTCCGGCGTGTCGTCCACGACCAGCACGGTGGCCGGCTTGTCCAGCGTTGGGGTGAGGGATTCCATCGTTGTTCCATGGGCTTGCAGGCCCAAAGTGTCGGCACTTGCGCCAGGAAGATTCACAGCACCAGCAGCGCGCGAAAGTCGTTCACGTTGGTGTGGGTGGGCCCGGTCACGACCAGGTCGCCCAGCGCGTCGAAATAGCCATAGGCATCGTTGCGGTCGAGGTAGGCCTGGATCTTCCGTCCGCCGGCCTCGGCACGCTGCAGGCTGTCGGGCGCGACATAGGCGCCCGCGTTGTCCTCGATGCCGTCGATGCCGTCGGTGTCGGCGGCCAACGCGTGCACGTGCGCCTGGCCCTGCAGGGCCTGCACCAGGCCCATGCAGAACTCGCCGGCCCGGCCGCCGCGGCCGCGTGGCGTGCCCTCGGGCTGGCGCCGTATCGTGACCGTGGTCTCTCCGCCTGACAGGATCACGCAGGGCCGCGCGAACGGCTGGCCGCGCTGCGCCACCGCGCGCGCCATGGCGGCATGCACCTTGCCCACTTCGCGCGACTCGCCCTCGATCTCGTCGGACAGGATGTGCGGCTGCACACCCGCCGCACGCGCGGCAGCGGCGGCGGCCTCGAGCGACTGCCAGGGTGTGGCAATCATGCGCACCTCGTGCCCGTCGAAACGCGGGTCGCCGGGCTTGGGCGTTTCCAGGCTGCCGTCCTGCAGCGCGGCTTCGATGGCGGCCGGCACGGCGATGCCATAGCGCTGGAGGATGACCAGGGCCTGTGCGCAGGTGCTGGCGTCGGGCACGGTCGGGCCGCTGCCGATCACCGAGGGGTCGTCGCCCGGCACGTCGCTGATCGTCAGCGTCAGCACGCGGGCCGGCGCGCAGCCTGCCGCCAGGCGCCCGCCCTTGATGCGTGAAAGGTGCTTGCGCACGCAGTTCATCTCGTGGATGCCGGCGCCCGAGGCCAGCAGTTCGCGGTTGATGCGCTGCTTGTCCTCGAAGTCCAGGCCCTCGGCCGGCAGCGTCAGCAACGACGAGGCGCCGCCGGACATCAGGCACAGCACCAGGTCATCGGCCGTCAGTCCCTGCGTGAGCGCCAGCATGCGCTGCGCAGCGTTGAGGCCGGCCGCGTCGGGCACGGGGTGCGCCGCCTCGACGAGTTCGATGCGCGAGGGCACGCCCGCAGGCCGCGGCGGGATGTGATCGTAGCGCGTGACGACCAGGCCTTCGAGCGGCGCATCGGCTGGCCACCGCGCCTCCAGCGCCTGCACCATCGCGCCTCCGGCCTTGCCGCCACCCAGCACCAGCGTGCGCCCGCGCGGTGGCGGCGGCAGGTGCTCGGCCAGGGTGTGCAGGGGCAGTGCGCGCTCCACCGCGGCGCGGTACAGATGCAGCAGGAATTCGCGCGGCTGACGCGCAGGGTCTGGCGTATGGGTTGCGGGCATGAATCGGATCTCCGTTCTGTATTGTGACGCTGCGCCCGGCGGCGCAGAGGGGGTAGGCGGCCTGGGTATTGCGCCACGCAGACCCAGCCTGCGCGCTGCACCGGGGCCACGGGCCGTCATGGCGCCGCGCCGCTGGCCTGCAGCCAGTCGCAAAACGCACGCGCTGAAGCATCGTCTGCCGAGCGCGCAGGGAGCATCCAGTAGAAATCCTTCTCGTGCAGCAGCAGATGGGCGAACGGCGCGACGAGCAGGCCGCCGCGCAAGGCATCGGCCACCAGCGCCGGGCTGCCCAGCGCAATGCCCAGGCCCTGCACGGCGGCCTGCACCGCCAGATGCGCGTGGTCGAACACCAGCTCGCCTGCGGGACGCACGGCCGCCGCACCCGCCGCGCCAAACCACTGGCGCCACAGCCGCGGCGTCGAGCGGCTGTGCAGCAGCGTGTGCCGGCGCAGGTCGGCAGGCTTCTTGAGCGCGTCGGCGCGCGCTAGCCAGGCCGGGCTGCAGACCGGTGTCACGGCGTCCGGCAGGAATCGCCCGAACTGCACGCCCTGCCAGCCGGGCCGGGCCTGCAGCGCTGCCAGTTCGGCCGCCGACAGGCAGCGCACCGACACCTCGTAAGCCGCCGGGTCGAAGTCGAGCACGCCGGCCGTGGTGACGAGCTGCACGTCCACATCGGGCACCTGCTCGCAGAACCGCGACAGCTGCGGGATCAACCACTGTGCCGCCAGCGTGGGCAGCGCGTTGACCGTGAGACGCGCGCGGTGCGTCTGGCGTTCGACGCGGGCCGTGGCCTGCGCCATCAGGTCCAGCGCGCTGCTCAGGCTGGGCAGGTAGGCCGTGCCCTGGGCCGTCAGCGCCAGGCGGCGGCCTTCGCGCGTGACCAGCGCCACGCCGAGCCAGGCTTCGAGTTCCTTGATCTGGTGGCTGACCGCGCTTTGCGTGACGTTCAGCTCCTGCGCCGCACGCGTCACGCTGCCCAGGCGGCCGGCGGCCTCGAACGCGCGCAGCATGTTCAGCGATGGCAGTCGCCGCGCGGACGTGGCCATCGGCACGGCCGGGTTCACATGAGCTGGATTCATGGTTGCGCGCAAAGATGTCGATAGTCGCCCGAGCGAAGGCTGCCTAGCATTCCACGATGCTTGAACGTGGAATTGTAGAAAACCTCATCGAATGCCGCGCCCTCGCGAGCCAGCATGGCACCCCCTTGCGCGCGCGTCCACCGCGGCGCGACGCGCGGGCGCCCGCGGCCATGGCCGAGGCCGTTGATGCTCAGGGCGTCGTCTTCGCGCCAGCCTGGAACCAGCGGCCGACCAGGGCGCGCTCTTCGTCCGTCATGCCCGTGGCGTTGGTCATCGGCATGATCTTGGTGACCACAACCTGCTGGTAAATCGCCTGCGCATGCAGGGCCACCTGATCGGGCGCGTCGAGCCGCACGTTCTTCATCTGCACTTGCGCGCCGTGGCACATGAAGCAGCGCTGCTCCAGCACCTTCTGCACGTCCTGGAACGCCACCGGCGGTGCGGCAGCAGCGGCCGGCATGGGCGCGACCGGCGCGGGCTTGAGCCAGACGATCACGCCGACCAGGATCGCGATGCCGACGAGCGCATAAGGCAGCGGATGCGAGGCCCGGCCCAGCTTCCAGTGGTGCCGCACCACGAAGAACTGGCGGATCAGCGCACCGCCCAGCATGATGGCCACCAGCACCAGCCAGTTGTACTGGTGCGTGTAGGTGAAGCTGTAGTGGTTGCTCAGCATCGCGAACAGCACCGGCAGCGTGAAGTAGGTGTTGTGCACGCTGCGCTGCTTGCCGCGCGCGCCATGCGCCGGATCGATCGGCAGGCCCGCACGCAGCGCCGCCACGTTCTTGCGCTGGCCGGGGATGATCCAGAAGAATACGTTGGCGCTCATCGAGGTCGCCAGCATGGCACCCACCAGCAGGAAGGCCGCGCGGCCTGCGAACCAATGGCAGGCCAGCCAGGACGCGAAGCAGATGAAGATGAAGATCAGCAGGCCGACGATGGCGTCGCCGTTCTTGCGCTTGCCGAACAACTGGCAGATACCGTCGTAGACCATCCAGAATACGACGAAGAAGGCCAGCGCCACGCCAATGGCGGCACCGGGCGACCAGTCCATCTTGGACTTGTCGATCAAGTAGGTGCTGGCGTTCCACAGGTAGGACACCGTGAACAGCGCGAAGCCCGTGATCCAGGTGGTGTAGCTCTCCCAGTACGACCAGTGCAGGTGTTCGGGCAGCTTCTTGGGGGACAGCAGGTACTTCTGCGAGTTGTAGAAACCCCCACCGTGCACGGCCCACAACTCGCCGCCCACGCCCTTGTCCAGGGATTCCTGGTCCTGGGGCTTTTCCAGGCTGCTGTCTAGCATGACGAAGTAGAACGATGCACCGACCCAGGCGATCGCGGTGATGACGTGGACCCAACGCAACAGCAGGTTGGCCCAGTCGAGGTAGTAGCTATCCATCTATCAGCCCTCCAAGGTGCCATGGGGGACACCCTGCAATGTGCTGCTCACCACTGCGGGCGCTCTGAGCAGACGGAGGGCCGCGCACAGGTACCGGGGGGAGCACCGCGCCGCTGCGACCGGGGGCGATTCTAGACAAAGTAGGCGGTGCATGGCGTTGTTTTTTGCGGCATGTCGGTCAGGCCTCGCGCGGGGCTGGGCGGCACTGCTTTTGCAATAACCATGCCGCCGCGATCGTCTGTGCGCAGGGCGGCGCGGGGCTTGGGTAGACTCCGCGCCACCAGGCCCCTCCCCATCCCACGAGCCGCCGTCAAGGCCTGGGGCCATCTGCACCGGCGACCCACTGAAAAGATCGACATGTCCAGCACCCCTCGCCGTCTGTGGTCGCTTGCGTTGGCCGGCGGCACGGCTGCCGTGCTGATCGGCTGCGCGCCGATCCCGTCGGACGCACCTGCGCCCACCACTTCGACGACAAACCCCGCCGCGCCGGACACCTCCGGTCGCCCTTCCACCAGTGCCGCCCCTGGCCCGGCCGCGCGCCCGGACGCGCCTCGCGTCTCGGCCGCCGGCACGCCGCGCGACTACCGCAAGGACGCGGCGACCCATCTGTACGCGCGCAACGCCGAGCGCATCTACGCCGGCATGCTCCCGCCCAACCTCTACGCCATCGGCGTGCTGCAGGTGGATGTGGACCGCAACGGCGATGTCACGCGCCTGCACTGGATGCGTGCGCCCAGCCACGCACCCGAGGTCATCAAGGAAATCGAGCGCACCGTGCGCGAGGCTGCGCCCTACCCGCGCCCGGCACGCCTGGGCCGGGTGACCTATACCGACACCTGGCTTTGGCATCGCAGTGGCAAATTCCAGCTCGACACCCTGACCGAGGGGCAGATGTAAACATCTTGCGCGGATCGTGGCTTCGTGGCCCGATGTCGTCGTGCCAGGCGGTGCATGCACCATCCGCGGAACATGTGCGGTTGGCCGGGTTCGGACATTTTTGCTTACTGGTTGAAACAAGTGTGTATACGAAGTCGAATGCAGCTATGATTGCTGCATGGACAACACCGGAACCAACACCACGACCATTGTTGAAGCGCTGACCAAGGCCATCGTGGAGCACCGGCTCCACCCTGGCACCAAGCTCGCCGAACAGAAATTGGCCGACCACTTCGGGGTTTCGCGCACGCTCGTGCGCCAGGCCTTGTTTCAACTCTCACAGAACCGGCTCATCCGGCTCGAACCCGCGCGGGGCGCCTTCGTCGCCGCTCCTTCGGTCAACGAGGCGCGCCAGGTATTCGCCGTGCGCCGCATGCTGGAGGCCGAGATGACACGCGCCTTCGTGCGTGAGGCCACTCCGTCTCGCATCAAGTCACTGCGCGAGCAACTCGCACGCCAGCAAGCCGTGCTCGCCGAGAGCAAAGACCCGGCGCAGCGCATCGAACTGCGCGGCGACTTCCATCTGCAGATGGCGCGCCTGCTCGACAACGATGTGCTCGTGCAGATGATGGTCGAGCTGCTGTCGCGCTGCTCGCTGATCACGCTCATGTACCAGAAGGACAACGCGCCCGACCACGCCGATGACGGCCACGAGGCCTTGTTGGACGCCGTCTCCGCACGTGACGAAGCCCTGGCCGTGCAACTCATGGACGAGCACCTGCAGCGCCTTGAAAACGCGCTCACGTTCGACCGCAAGATTCCGAGCAACGACATCTCCATGGCCCTGGCCTGAGGCGCCGCCCGCAGGCGATGCACACGCATCGCCTGCATGGATTGCAGACATTTATGCATCGGCATTTGGCCGTATGCACGCATGGTGCTCTTCTACACTCGTGAAGCCGTCGGGACCGCACCCGTTCGCGCAACCGTTCACAACGAGGAGAAGCCTTCCATGCACATTCGCCACACCCTCCTGGCCAGCAGCCTTGCGCTCGCACTGGCCGGCCTGACAGCCTGCCAGACCGCGCCGAGCGCGCCGGCCCAGCCCGCGCCGGTCGCTGCTCCCGCCCCTGCGCCGGTCGTGGCCCCCGTATCCGCGCCCCCCACGACCACGGCATCGGCACAGGCAGCCAGCGCGGCCTACGACTTCGACATGGATGTGTTCCATCCGGTCGTGGCCAAGAACGGCATGGTCGCGACGGAACAGGAACTGGCCACGCAGATCGGCCTGAACATCCTGAAGGCCGGCGGCAACGCGGTGGACGCGGCGGTGGCCGTGGGCTTCGCACTGGCCGTGGCCCTGCCGAATGCCGGCAACCTGGGCGGCGGCGGCTTCATGGTCGTGCACGACGCCAAGAGCGGCAAGAGCGTGGCGCTGGACTTCCGCGAAACCGCACCGAGCAAGGCCACGCGCGACATGTACCTGGACGTCCAAGGCAACGTGGTCGACGGCAAGTCGCTCTACACGCACTACGCGGTCGGGGTGCCCGGCACGGTGGCCGGCATGGAATATGCGCTCAAGAGCTGGGGCACGATGCCGCTGGCGCGCGTGATCGCCCCGGCCGCTGCACTGGCCGAGCGTGGCTTCCCGGTCAGCGAGACGCTGGCCAAGATCCTGGAGCAGGAACAGAAGAACATGGGCAAGTGGCCTGCCACGCAAGCCATCTTCTGGAAGGGCGGCGCGCCGCTGAAGGTCGGCGACCGGCTCGTGCAGCGCGACTTGGCCCAGTCCCTGCGCCTGATCGGCCAACAGGGCGCCAAGGCCTTCTACCAGGGCGACATCGCGCGCAAGATCGCGGCCGAGACGGCGCCTCACGCCGGCGCCGTGACACTGCAGGACCTGCGCGATTACAAGGTCGTGGAACGTGCGCCCACGCGCGGTACCTATCGCGGTTACGAGATCGTGACCATGCCGCCCCCCTCCTCCGGCGGCCCGCACTTGGTCCAGATCCTGAACATGCTGGAGCCGCTGCCGATCGCGCAATGGGGCTCCAACAGCGCGCAGTACCTGCATTACCTGGCCGAGAGCAGCAAGCTCGCCTACGCCGACCGCTCCGAATACCTGGGCGACCCGACTTCGTGAAGGTCCCGCTCAAGGGCCTGACGTCGAAGAAGTACGCCGCGCAACTCGCGCAGACCATCGACCCGGCCAAGGCCCGCAGCGGTGCCAGCATCAAGCCCGGCCAGCCGCAGCCCTATGAGAGCGACCAGACCACGCACTACTCGGTGGTCGACAAGGCCGGCAACGCCGTCGCCGTGACCTACACGCTGAACACCAACTTCGGCAGCGGCATCGTCGCCAAGGGCACGGGCATCCTGCTCAACAACGAAATGGACGACTTCTCGGCCAAGCCCGGCGTGGCAAACGCCTACGGCCTGGTCGGCGGTGACGCCAACGCCGTGGCCGCCAAGAAGCGCCCGCTGTCGTCGATGACACCCACCATGGTGCTCAAGGACGGCAAGCCCGTGCTCGTGACCGGCAGCCCCGGCGGCGCGCGCATCATCACGACCGTGCTGCAGACCGTCGTCAACACCATCGACTTCGGCATGAACCCGGCCGAGGCCGCGTCCGTGCCACGGGTGCACCACCAGTGGACGCCGGACGAGCTGCGCGTGGAAAAGGGCTTGTCGCCCGACACCGTCGCGCTGCTCAAGCAACGCGGCCACAACGTCGCCGTCAAGGCGTCGATGGGCCGCACGCAGACCATCCAGGTGCGCGACGGCAGCCTGTACGGCTACTCGGACCCGCGCAATCCGGACGGCAAGACGCTCGGCTACTGATCGGCCTGCGAATCCTTTGAAGAGCCGCCCGACCGGGCGGCTTTTTTATGCCTGCGGCTGCGCGACGACGGTGCGCTCGATGAGCCGGTCGTCGCCCAGCACGATCAGCGCGAACAGCAACTCTTCGAGCCCGTCCGCAAGCGCCGTCTTGCGCGCCAGCAGCGGCGTGGCGCCGGGGTTCAGCACCACGAAATCGGCCTCTGTGCCCGCCTGCAGCGTGCCGATCACGCCCTGCAGCCCCAGAGCCTGCGCAGCCCCGCCCGTGTGTCGCCACCACAGTTGCGAGGGCGCCAGGCTCAGCCCCGGCTTGGTCTGTCCCTCGCGGCCCACGTAATAGGCCGCCAGCATGGTGTGGAAGGGGCTGAAGCTGGTGCCGCCGCCCACGTCGCTCGCGAAGCCGTGGCGCATGTCGAGCCGCCGCGCGCCTTCGAAGTCGAAGAAGCCGCTGCCCAGGAACAGGTTGCTGGTCGGGCTCACGGCCGCGGCCGTCTTCGTGTCGTGCATGAGCTGCCGGTCGGCATCGTCGAAATGGATGCAGTGCGCGTAGACCGCGCGCTCGCGCATCAGGCCGAAGCCCGTGTAGACCTCCAGGTACGAGCGCGCATGCGGGAACAGTTCGCGCGCCCAGCGCACCTCGTCCTTGTTCTCGGCCACATGCGAGTGGATCCAGGTGTCCGGGTATTTGGCGGCCAGCTCGCCGGCGCCGCGCAACTGCGCGTCGGTGCTCGTCGGCGCGAAGCGCGGCGTGATCGCATAGCCCAGGCGGCCCTGGTTGTGCCACTTGCGGATGAGCGCCTCGGTGTCGATGAGGCTCTGCTCGGTCTCGTCGCGCACGCCGTCCGGCGAATGCCGGTCCTGCAGCACCTTGCCGCCCATCATGCGCAGGCCGCGGCGCTGCGCTTCGGTGAAGAAGGCCTCGACCGAGCCCGGGTGCGAGGTGCAGAACGTCAGCGCGGTCGTGACGCCGTTGCGCTGCAGCTCGTCGAAGAAAAAGGTCGCGACCTCGGCCGCGTGGGCCGCCTCGGAGAAGCGCGTCTCGGCCGGGAAGGTGTAGTTCTCCAGCCAGGGCAGCAGGCCTTCCGCTGGCGCGCCGATGATGTCGGTCTGCGGAAAATGGATGTGCATGTCGATGAAGCCCGGCGCGATGATGCGGCCCGGGAAGTCGCGGACGGGCACCTGCGCATGGCGCGGCGCCACCTCACGGTACGGGCCCGCGTCGACCACCTTGTGCACACCCGCGGCGTCGGGGGCGACGACCAGCAGGCCGTCTTCGTCGAACAGGGGCTGGCCGTCTGGAGAGAAACGCAACAGGCGCGCGCGGTAGGCTTGCATGGGCTCAATGGCCTCCGATGTAGATGAACTTGAACAGAAACACGGCGCCGATCACCCAGACCATCCAGTGCACTTCCTTGGCCTTGCCCGTGAACAGCTTGAGCACGGCGTAGGTGATGAAGCCGAAGGCCAGGCCGTTGGCGATCGAGTAGGTGAACGGCATGGTCAGCGCGGTGACGGCGGCGGGAATGACTTCGGTCGTGTCGTCCCAGTCAAGTTCCGTCAGCTCGCGCAGCATCAGGCAGGCGACGAAGAACAGCGCAGGCGCCGTGGCATAGGCCGGCACCACGCCGGCCAGCGGCGCGATGAAGAGGCAGGCCAGGAACAGCACGGCCACGGTGACGGCCGTGAGGCCCGTGCGGCCGCCGGCCTGCACGCCCGCCGCGCTCTCCACGTAGGCCGTGGTACTGGACGTGCCCAGCAGCGCACCGGCGAAGATGGCGCCGCTGTCGGCCAGCAGCGATTTGTTGAGCCGGTCCATCTTGCCCGGCACCAGGAGCCCCGCGCGCTTTGCCACGCCCATCAGCGTGCCAGTGGCATCGAACAGCTCGACCAGGAAGAACACCAGCACCACGTTCAGGATGCCGCCCGTGAGCGCCGCCTTGATGTCCAGCTGCAGGAAGGTGGGCGCGATCGAGGGCGGCGCCGAGAAGATGCCGCGGAACTCGTTGCCTGCAAAGAAGAACGAGCCGATGGTCACGCTCACGATGCCGATCAGGATCGCACCCGGGACCTTGAGCTTGTCCAGCACCGCGATCAGCACGAAGCCGAGCACGGCCAATACCACGGGCGGCTGGTGCAGGTCGCCCAGCGTCACGAAGGTAGCCTTGGAGCCCGCCACGATGCCGGCGCTCTTGAGCGCGATCAGTGCCAGGAACAGCCCGATCCCGACCGTGATCGCGTAGCGCAGCGACAGCGGGATCCCGCGGATGATGAGCCCGCGCAGGCCGAACAGCGTGACCAGCAGGAACAGGCAGCCCGACACGAACACGGCGCCGAGCGCGGCCTGCCAGGTGAAGCCCATCTGCAGCACGACCACGTACGAGAAATACGCATTGAGCCCCATGCCGGGCGCCAGCGCGATCGGGTAGTTGGCGTACAGGCCCATGATGGTCGTGCCCAGCGCCGCGATCAGGCAGGTGGCGACGAACACGGCGTCCTTGGGCATGCCCGCATCGCCCAGGATCGAGGGGTTCACGAAGATGATGTAGGCCATCGTGAGGAAGGTGGTGAGCCCGGCCACCAGCTCGGTGCGCACCGTGGTTTCGTGTTCCTGCAGCTTGAACACGCGTTCTGTCCAGTTCATGGGTCTGTCTCCATCGTTGACGTTGTGTTGTTCTGTGGTGTGCGCAGCGAGGCCGCGACGTCTTTGGTGAGCGCGCGCAGCCAGCGCGCGGCGCTGGAGGCATGCGTGCGCTCGTGCCAGAGCTGGTAGTACATGAGCCGCGGCAGATCGGCCGGGCACGGCAGGATGGCCAGGGGCAGGCGCTGGGCCACGCGTTTGCAGTACTGGCGGCCGGTGGTCAGCACGAGCAGGCTGGCGGCCACGATGTCGGGGATCTGGCCGAAGTGCGCACAGCGCGCCGTGATGTTGCGCTGCTGGCCCATGCCGTCCAGCAGCTGGTCGATGATGCCGCGCGCGCCCGGGTGCGTGGGCGTGGGGGCGATGTGCTCGGCGGCCAGCCAGCCGTCCAGGTCCCAGCCGCGTCGCACGGCCGGGTGGTCGCGGTTCACCAGCGAGACCACCTCGTCGTCGAACAGCCGCGCCATGTGCAGCTCGCCGGGCGGCTGCAGCCAGTTGCCCACCACCAGGTCGACCTGGCCCTGCGCCAGGTGCGCGTGGTAGTCGGCATCCGACGACAGTGCATGGATCTCGATGTGCGTGAGCGGCGCCTGGCTCTTCACCTGGGCCACCAGGCGCGGCAGGAACACCGGGTCCAGGTAGTCGCTGGCCGCGATGCGGAAGGTGTGGACGGCCGTCTGCGGCTCGAAGCTGCGCGCGTCGCTGAACAGCATCTCGGCCGCGCGCAGGATGCTGGCCGCCGGCTCCACCATGCGCAGGCCGGCCTCCGTCGGCACCATCTGCCCGCCGGAGCGCACCAGCAATGGGTCGCCCGCCAGCTCGCGCAAGCGCTTGAGCGCGCTGGAAACCGCAGGCTGGTACATGCCCAGGCGGATGGCGGCGCGTGAGACGCTGCGGTCGGTCAGCACGGTGTGCAGCACGCGGATGAGGTGGAGATCGATCTTGTCGAACAGCGCCTGGTCTCTCATGGTCGGGGCCCTCTGCTGGCTTTCGCGGCGCGACAGCGCCGGCGCGGCCAGTGATACCACGGAAGACATGGGCGCAGGCATCAGGCCTGCACGGCCGTGATCGCGCGCAGGATGGACTCGCAGGTCGCCGGCGCCTGCAGCGGCGGGTCGACGCGGTGCCCGCCAGCGGCCGACACGGCGTCGCGGATCGCGAAGAACACGGAGAACGGCAGCAGCAGTGGCGGCTCGCCCACGGCCTTGCTGCGGTGGATCGAGTCCTCGAAGTTCGGGCCCTCGAACAGCCGCACGTTCAGCACCGGGGGGCAGTCGTTGGCCGTCGGGATCTTGTAGGTGCTGGGCGCGTGCGTGGTCAGCTTGCCGCTCTGCGGGTGCCACACCAGTTCCTCGGTCGTGAGCCAGCCCATGCCCTGGATGAACGCGCCCTCCACTTGGCCGATGTCCACGGCCGGATTCAGCGACTTGCCCGCATCATGCAGGATGTCGGCGCGCAGCAGCTTGAACTCGCCGGTCAGCGTGTCGACCACCACCTCGCTCACCGCCGCGCCATAGGCGTAGTAGAAAAACGGCCGGCCCTGCAGCGTGTCCTTGTCCCAGCTCAGGCCCGGGGTGGCGTAGAAGCCGTCGGACCACAGCTGCACGCGGTCCAGGTACGCCTCGCCGACGAGGGTGTCGAAGCCCAGCTCACGGCCGTTCACGAACACCTTGCCGTTGGCGAAGCGCACGTCTTCGGGCTTGCCGCCATGGCGCGCGGCGGCGCATGCGGCCAGCCGCTCGCGGATCTGGCGCGCGGCATCCTGTGCGGCCTTGCCGTTCAGGTCGGCGCCGGTGGACGCGGCCGTGGCCGAGGTGTTGGCCACCTTGGTCGTGTCCGTCGCCGTCACGCGCACGCTGTCGAAATGCACGCCCAGCTCGTGCGCGACAACCTGCGCCACCTTGGTGTTCAGGCCCTGCCCCATCTCGGTGCCGCCGTGGTTCACGAGGATGGAGCCATCGTTGTAGACATGCACCAACGCGCCGGCCTGGTTGAAGTGCTTGACGTTGAAGCTGATGCCGAACTTGAGCGGCGCCAGCGCGATTCCGCGTTTGAGCACGGGGCTCGTGGCGTTGAACGCGGCCACGGCCTCGCGCCGCGCGCGGTAGTCGCTGCTGGCCTCCAGCTGCGCGACGAGCTCGTGCACGATGTTGTCGCTGACCGTCTGGCCGTAGGGCGTGATGTTGCGCTCGCCCTGGCCGTAGAAGTTGTTGCGCCGCACGTCCAGCGGGTCGCGGCCCAGCTGGCGCGCCACGCTGTCCATGATGTTCTCGATCGCGATCGCGCCCTGCGGGCCGCCGAAGCCGCGAAAGGCCGTGTTGCTCTGCGTGTTGGTCTTGCCCGAGTAGCCGTGCATGGCGACCTCGGGCAGCCAGTAGGCATTGTCGAAGTGGCACAGCGCGCGCGTCATGACCGGGCCCGACAGGTCGGCCGAGTGGCCGGCGCGCGAGACCATGGTGATCTCGGCGCCGAGCACGCGGCCCTCGTCGTCGAAGCCGACCTCGTACTCGTACCAGAAGCAATGGCGCCGGCCCGTGACCATGAAGTCGTCGTCGCGGTCCAGCCGCAGCTTGACCGGGCGGCGCAGCTTGCGCGCGGCCACTGCGGCCACGCAGGCGAACAGGCCGGACTGCGATTCCTTGCCGCCGAATCCGCCGCCCATGCGCCGGCACTCCACGTGCACCTCGTTCGCATGCAGGTGCAGCGCGTGGGCCACCAGGTGCTGCATCTCGCTCGGGTGCTGGGTGGAGCAGTAGACGTGCATGGCGCCGCCCTCTTTGGGGATGGCGTAGCTGATCTGGCCTTCCAGGTAGAACTGCTCCTGCCCGCCGACGTCGAAGCTGCTCTTGAGCTTGTACGGCGCGGCAGCGATGGCGGCGCGCACGGCGGCATTGGCCGGCGCGCCGTGCACGCCGGCGCTGGCGCTGCGCGACAGGTGCGAGGGCGGCAGCACGTACTGGCCGCACGCATGGGCGTCGCGCGGCGTCAGCACGGGCGGCGCTTCCTCGATGGTCACGGCCTGCTTGGCGCGCGCGGCGGCGCGGCGCGCTTCGTCGCGTGTGCGGGCGACCACGGCGAAGATCGGCTGGCCCAGGTAGCGCACTTCGCCGTCGCACAGGATGGGGTCGTCATGGATGATGGAGCCGCAGTCGTTCGTGCCCGGGATGTCGGCCGCGCTCAGCACGTCCACCACGCCGGGCATGGCGCGGATCGCCTCCAGCGACAGCGCCGTGAGCCGGCCATGCGCGACGGGCGACAGGCCCAGCGCGCAGTGCAGCGTGCCGGCCAGCTCGGGCAGGTCGTCGATGTAGGGCGCCTCGCCGGCCACGTGCAGGTGGGCAGACTCGTGCGGGCGGCTGATGCCCACGCGTGCACCGTCCTCGTGCGCACGCGCCTCGGCCTGCGCGTCGATGCGCGCGGCCACGTTGTGCTGGTAGTCGGCGAAGGATTGCGCGGCCTGCAGCAGCGCGGGGTCCAGGGACTTGTTCATGGCGTGGCTCCGGCGGGTTGCTGGGCGATGGCGTGGGGCATCACGCTCCACACGCTGGTGGCCTCGGGGGCCAGGGCGTCCTGGCTGCGCGTCTCCAGCCAGAAGCGCTGCAGCAGGTTCTGCGCGACCTGCAGGCGGTAGTCGGCGCTGGCGCGCATGTCCGACAGCGGCTTGAAATCCTGCGCCAGCGCGGCCTGGGCAGCGCGCACGCTGGCCTGGTTCCAGGGCTGGCCCATCAGCGCGGCCTCGGCCTGCTGCGCACGGCGCACCGTGGCGGCCATGCCGCCATAGGCCAGGCGCACGGCCTGCACGGTGTCGCCGTCCAGCGTGATCGCCAGACCCGCACACAGGGCCGAGATATCGCAGTCGAAGCGCTTGCTGATCTTGTAGGCCCGCACCTGGCGCTGCATCGCGGCCAGCGGCACAGCCAGCCCCTGCACGAACTCGCCGCTCTGCAGCGCGTTCTTCATGTAATCGAGGTAGAAATCCTGCAGTGGCATGCGGCGCACCTGGTCGCCGCGGCGCAGCTCGATGACCGCGTCCAGCGCCATCAGCACGGGCGGCGCGTCGCCGATCGGCGAGCCGTTGGCCACGTTGCCTCCCATGGTGCCGGCGTGGCGGATCGGCGGCGAGGCGAAGCGCAGCCACACGTCGGTGAGCTGCGGCACGCGCTGCACCAGCGCGCGCCAGGCGTCTTCGAGCGAGGCACCGGCGCCGATGTACAGCTCGCCCGGCCGCTCCTCGATGCGCTTGAGCTCGGCCACGT
This sequence comes from Pseudorhodoferax sp. Leaf267, assembly GCF_001422405.1. Lineage (GTDB taxonomy): Bacteria > Pseudomonadota > Gammaproteobacteria > Burkholderiales > Burkholderiaceae_C > Pseudorhodoferax. The sequence continues at coordinate 103,722 of NZ_LMMV01000002.1, read as the reverse complement.
CGCCGATGTACAGGATGTCGCCCAGGTCGCGGAACTGCTTGTTGACCCACAGGCCGATGTCGGTGGAGCCAGCCAGCAGCCGCGCCTGCGGATGGGCTTGGCGCAGCGCGGCGAATTCGGCCAGGCCGGTCGGCGCCAGGAAGCGGTCCACGCGCTGGCCCAGCGGCGCCGCGTAATCCAGCGTGCCGCTGCGCTGCAGGCCTTGCAGCGCCTGCACCACGGGGGCCGTGTCCAGCCGCACGGCGGGCAGGTCGAACATGCGCTGGCCCGCGTCCAGGATGGGGCGGTAGCCCGTGCAGCGGCACAGGTTGCCCGACAGGTCGTCGGCCAGCTGCTGGCGCGTGGGCCGCGTGCCCTGGCCCTGGTGCTGCTCGTAGGTGGACCACAGCGACATCACGAAGCCCGGCGTGCAGAAGCCGCACTGCGAGCCGTGACAGTCCACCATGGCCTGCTGCACGGGGTGCAGCGGGTCAGGCGCGCCGGCGGCCGGGGGCTGGCAGGTCCTGGCGCACTGCGGTTTCAGGTCTTCCACCGTGAACAGCGCCTTGCCGTGCAGCGTGGGCACGAACTGGATGCAGGCGTTCACGGTGGAGAGCTTGAGGCCGCCCTCGGCGGATGCGTCCAACTCGCCGAGCACGACGGTGCAGGCGCCGCAGTCGCCTTCGTTGCAGCCCTCCTTGGTGCCGGTGCAGTGCGCGTCCTCGCGCAGCCAGTCCAGCACGGAACGCGTGGGGTGCACGTCGCTGACGTCGACCACCTGGCCCTGGTGGTAGAAGCGGATCGGTTGCGTGGTGGTCGGATGGTTCATGTGCATGCTCGTGGGGAAGATTTCGGTGCCATCGTTGCCCGGTGTCGGATGGTCCCGGTTTGAGCGCATCGCGCCATACCAGGACCACCATAGTGCCTATGCGTGCTGCGTTATGCATGCCCCGGGTTAACCCTGGGGCCAGCGATGCAATGCCTGTGCCAAGCCAGCGGCCACAATCGGCGCCCCGCGCCACACCCATGCCCATGCAAGCCCTGCTCGACGCCATCGCCCGGATGGACCCGCCCACCGATGCCCAGCGCATCTTCCACGGCCGTGGCGGCCTGCACCCGGGCTGCGAACATCTGGTGCTGGACGCGTTCCCCCCCGTGCTGCTGCTGACCAGCTTCGCCCCGCTGGACGGCGACCGCGAGGCCGCCATCGGCGACGCCCTGCACCAGCGCTGGCAGCAGGTCGCGCCCGGCCAGCCCTTGAACTGGGTGCTGCAGACCCGCCAGCCCGGCGGCCAGGCCGACACGCGGCTCATGGCCGGCGCCGTGCCGCAGCCCCATGTCGTGACCGAACACGGCGCGCGCTACCTGGTGCATGTGCTGCGTGGGCAGAACCACGGCCTGTTCCCCGACATGGCGGCCGGCCGCGACTGGGTGCGCCGCACCGTCGCCGCCCACCCTGAGCCCGCGCGCATGCGCGTGCTGAACCTGTTCGCCTACACCTGCGCGTTCTCGGTCGTGGCGCGGCTGGCCGGCGCCGGCCAGGTGCTCAACATGGACATGAGCCGCGGCGCCATCGCCATCGGCCAGCAGAACCACCAGCTCAACGGCGTGGCGGCCGGCGCCAGCTTCGCAGCGCACGACGTGTTCAGCAGCTGGGGCAAGATCGCGCGCGGCGGCGCCTACGACCTGATCGTGGTGGACCCGCCCAGCTACCAGAAGGGCAGCTTCGTCGCCACCAAGGACTACGCGCGCGTGGTGCGCCGCCTGCCCGAGCTGCTGATGCACGGCGGCCATGCGTTGCTGTGCCTGAACGCGCCCGAGCTGGGCCTGAACTTCCTGACAGCGCTGGTGGCTGAGCACGCGCCCGCATTGGAGTTCGTCGAACGCGTGGCCAACCCGCCCGTGTTCGCCGATGCCGACGAACAGCGCAGCCTCAAGGTGCTGGCGTACCGGCTGCCGTGAAGGCCGCGTTCGGCGGCGCCACCTGCAGCAGCTGCGCCGCCACGGCCACGGCGATCACCTCGGGCTCCTTGCCCGTGATGCCGGGCACGCCGATCGGGCACGTGATGCGCGCGAGCTCCACCTCGGTGAAGCCGCGCGCCTGCAGCCGGTGGCGGAAGGTCGCCCACTTCGTCTGGCTGCCGATCAGGCCCACGTAGGGCAGGTCGCCGCGGGTGCGCAGGCGCTGCAGGCAGGCGATCACGATGTCCAGGTCCTCGGCGTGGCTGAAGCTCATGATGAGCACGCGTGCATGCGCCGGCAGCGCGGCCACGGCCGCCTGCACCGGCTCGCTGGACTCGGTCTCGACCTGGGCCGGCACGGCGTCGGGGAACACACCGTCGCGGCTGTCGATCCAGCGCACGGCATAGGGCAGCCCGGCCAGCAGCCGCACGATGGCCGCGCCCACATGGCCGCCGCCGAACAGCGCGACCGGTGCCAGGGACGCCGTCAGCTCGCGCCGCAGCGACGGCGCGTCGGCCGCCGTGATGCGCCGGTAGCGCAGGAAGACCACGCCGCCGCAGCACTGGCCCAGGCTCGGCCCCAGGGGGTAGCGCAGCGCGGCGTCTTGTGTCGGCGCATCGCCCGCACCGTCGAGCAGCGCGCGCGCCGCGGCGATGGCCTGGTATTCGAGCTGGCCGCCGCCGATGGTGCCGGTCAGCGCCGCGCGCCACACCGCCATCCAGGTGCCGGCCTCGCGCGGCGCCGAGCCCTGGGTCGCCGCAACGCTGACCAGCACACCCTCTTCGCGTGCAAGGCGGGCCAGGCAATCGTCGAGCGCGGGGGGCGGCAGCATGGCCGGCATTCTGCATGCCGTGATGCCGCGCGGTATGTGACCGCACGTATACGAACAACTGGTAATTCCCTATGAACACGGGCCGGAATGCGGCCATGCATGGAGTAGGCTAGCCCCCGCGTTTTCTTACGAGGAGTCCAATGTGAGCAAAGAGTTGTCACCCGCCGAGCAGGCCCTGCGCGACGCCGCGCGCGAGTACCACCGCGCCCCCAGCAAGGGCAAGATTTCGGTCACGCCCACCAAGCCGTTGCTGAACCAGCGCGACCTGTCGCTGGCCTATTCCCCTGGCGTGGCGTACCCCTGCCTGGACATCGAGGCCGACCCCAGCCTGGCGGCCGAATACACCTCGCGCGGCAACCTCGTCGGCGTGATCACGAACGGCACGGCCGTGCTCGGCCTGGGCAACATCGGGCCTCTGGCCTCCAAGCCGGTGATGGAAGGCAAGGGCTGCTTGTTCAAGAAGTTCGCCGGCATCGACGTGTTCGACATCGAACTGGCCGAGAACGACCCCGACAAGCTGGTCGAGATCATCGCCGCCATGGAGCCCACGCTGGGCGGCGTGAACCTGGAAGACATCAAGGCGCCCGAGTGCTTCTACATCGAGCAGAAGCTGCGCGAGCGCATGAACATCCCGGTGTTCCATGACGACCAGCACGGCACGGCCATCATCTCCTCGGCCGCCCTGCTCAACGGGCTGGAACTGGTGAGCAAGAAGATCGAGGACGTGAAGGTCGCCGTCTCCGGCGCCGGCGCCGCCGCCATCGCCTGCCTGGACGTGATGGTCGGCCTGGGCGTGCAGCGCAAGAACATCTACGCGGTGGACTCCAAGGGCGTGATCTACCAGGGCCGCCCCGGTGGCTTCGACGTGTCCAAGGAGAAGTACGCGCAGGACACCTCGGCCCGCACGCTGGCCGACGCGGTCAACGGCGCCGACGTGTTCCTGGGCTGCTCCGCCGCCGGCGTGCTGACCGCCGACATGGTCAAGACCATGGCCGACAAGCCCATCATCCTGGCCCTGGCCAACCCCGAACCCGAGATCCGCCCCGAGCTGGCCAAGGCGGTGCGGCCGGACTGCATCATCGCCACCGGCCGGTCCGACTACCCCAACCAGGTCAACAACGTCCTGTGCTTCCCGTACATCTTCCGCGGCGCCCTGGATTGCGGCGCCACCAAGATCACCGAAGAAATGAAGCTGGCCTGCGTGCGCCAGATCGCCGAGCTGGCCAAGGCCGACATTAGCGAGGAAGTGGCCACCGCCTATGCTGGCAAGGAGCTCTCGTTCGGCCCCGACTACCTGATCCCCACGCCCTTCGACTCGCGGCTGATCCTGCGCATCGCCCCCGCCGTGGCCAAGGCCGCCGCGGCATCCGGCGTGGCCACGCGCCCCATCGAGGACCTGGAGGCGTACGCCCAGCACCTGCAGCGCTTCGTCTACCACACCGGCATGTTCATGCGCCCGGTGTTCACGGCCGCCAAGCTGGCCGCCCACAAGCGCGTGGCCTATGCCGAGGGCGAGGACGACCGCGTGCTGCGCGCCGCCCAGCTGGCGGTGGACGAAGGCCTGGCCAAGCCCATCCTGATCGGCCGGCCGGACATCATCGCCGCGCGCATCAAGAAGGCCGGCCTGCACCTGAACCTGGAGCGCGACGCCGAGGTCGTGGACCCCGAGAACGACCCACGCTTCCGCCAGTACTGGGAGGCCTACCACGCGCTGATGGGCCGGCGCGGCATCACGCCCGAGGCCGCCAAGGCCATGGTGCGCCGCTCCAACACCACCATCGCCGCGCTCATGGTGCACCTGGGCGATGCCGACGCCATGCTGTGCGGCCTGGTCGGCCGCTTCGACAGCCACCTGAAGATCCTGGACCAGCTGCTGGGCACGCAGAAGGACGGCCCCGGCTTCGCCACGCTGAACGCACTGACGCTGGACAAGTACACGCTGTTCGTGGCCGACACCAACGTGCACGACGACCCCACAGCCGAAGAGCTGGCCCAGATTGCCGTGATGGCCGCCGAAGAGGTGCGCCGCTTCGGCCTGCCGCCCAAGGTGGCGTTCCTGTCGCATTCCAACTTCGGCACGTCCGAGCGCGCCTCGGCGCGCAAGATGCGCAAGGCGCGCGAGCTGTTCGCCGAGCTGGCGCCCGATGTCGAATGCGAAGGCGAGATGCATGGTGACTCGGCGCTGTCCGAAGAGGTGCGCCGCAGCGTGCTGCCCGACAGCAAGCTCACGGGCGAGGCCAACCTGCTGATCTGCCCCAACCTGGACGCCGCGAACATCCTGTTCAACGTGCTCAAGATGACGGGCGCCAACGGGGTCACGGTCGGCCCCATCCTGCTGGGCGCCGCCAAGCCCGCCCATGTGCTCACGCCATCGGCCACCGTGCGCCGCGTGGTCAACATGACGGCCCTGGCCGTAGCAGACGCCAACATCACCAAGTAAGGGCAAGCCCCTGCCGAAACGCCCTGCCGCGGTGCACCGCGGCGGGGCGTTTTGCTTCCAATTGTTGGTAAAGGCACCAATAGCGTGCCGGCATCGATATTGCTTGAATCCCCGGTCCACTCACCGCACCACACCGATGAACAAGCGCCAACTCCTCCAGTCCCTTTTCGCCGCGTCCGCACTCAGCATGGGCCTGTCCGCGCACGCCCAGAACACGCCGATCAAGTTCCAGCTCGACTGGCGCTTCGAAGGCCCGGCTGCGCTCTTCCTGACGCCGGCTGCCAAGGGCTACTTCAAGGACGCGAAGCTGGACGTGACGATCGACGCCGGCAACGGCTCGGGCGGCACCGTGACGCGCGTGGCCTCGGGCGCCTACGACATGGGCTTCGCCGACCTGGCCGCGCTCATGGAGTTCCACGCCAACAACCCCGACGCACCGAACAAGCCGGTGGCCGTGATGATGGTCTACAACGACACGCCGGCCTCGGTCATGGCGCTCAAGAAGAGCGGGATCAAGACCCCGGCCGACCTGTCGGGCAAGAAGCTGGGCGCGCCCGTGTTCGACGCCGGCCGCCGCGCCTTCCCCATCTTCGCCAAGGCCAACAACGTCGCCAACGTGCAGTGGACGGCCATGGACCCGCCGCTGCGCGAGACCATGCTGGTGCGCGGCGACATCGACGCCATCACCGGCTTTACCTTCACCTCACTGTTGAACCTGGAAGCCCGCGGCGTGAAGGCCGAGGACGTGGTCGTGCTGCCCTACCCCCAGTACGGCGTGAAGCTGTACGGCAACGTGGTCATCGCCTCGCCCAAGATGGTCAAGGAGAACCCGGCCGCCGTGAAGGCTTTCCTCTCCGCGTTTGCCAAGGGCGCCAAGGACGTGATCGCCAACCCCGCCGCCGCCATTGCCGACGTGAAGGCACGCGACGGCATCATCAACGTGCCGATGGAAACGCGCCGTTTGCAGCTGGCCATCGACACCGTGGTCAACAGCCCCAATGCCCGCGCCGAGGGCTTCGGCCAGGTCAACGGCCCGCGCCTCACGCTGATGGCCTCGCAGGTGTCCGACGCCTTCGGCACCAAGACGCGCGTGAACCCGGAAGCCATCTGGAACGCCTCGTTCCTGCCCAGCGCGGCGGAACTCAACGTGCTGCCCAAGAAGTAAGGGCCGCACCCCGATGCCGCCTACCCAAGCCCCTTACTTCGTCGACTTCCGTGATGTCTGGCTCGCCTACAACGAGCAGCTGCTGCGCGAGAACCACTTTGCCGTCGAGGCCATCGACCTGAAGGTCAGGCGTGGCGAGTTCATCGCCATCGTCGGGCCTTCGGGCTGCGGCAAGTCGACCTTCATGAAGCTGACCACGGGCCTGAAGATGCCGTCGATGGGCAAGATCCTGATCGACGGCGCGCCGGTCACCGGCCCGCTGAAGATCTCGGGCATGGCCTTCCAGGCGCCCTCGCTGCTGCCCTGGCGTACCACGGTCGACAACGTGCTGCTGCCGCTGGAGATCGTGGAGCCCTACCGCTCCAGCTTCAAGAAGAACCGCAAGCAGTACGAGGAGCGCGCCCGCCAGCTGCTGCAGAAGGTGGGCCTGGCGGGCTACGAAGACAAGTTCCCCTGGCAGCTGTCGGGCGGCATGCAGCAGCGCGCCAGTATCTGCCGCGCCCTGATCCACGAGCCCAAGATGCTGCTGCTGGACGAGCCCTTCGGCGCGCTGGACGCCTTCACGCGCGAGGAGCTGTGGTGCATCCTGCGCGACCTGTGGACCGAGCAGCAGTTCAACGTGATCCTGGTCACGCACGACCTGCGCGAGTCGGTGTTCCTGGCCGACACGGTCTACGTGATGAGCAAGAGCCCGGGCCGCTTCGTCGTCAAGCGCGAGATCGAGCTGGCGCGCCCGCGCGAGCTGGAAGTGACCTACACCAAGGAGTTCACCGACATCGTGCTGGAGCTGCGCAGCCACATCGGTGCCATTCGCAGCGGTGCTGCCAAGCCCTCGGAAAACGCATTGCCCGTATGAACAAGAAGTACGTCGAAGCCTGGTCGCCCTGGCTGCTGCTGGTGGTGGTCATCATGCTGTGGCAGTTCATCTGCTCGGCCTTCAATGTCTCCGAATTCATCTTCCCGAGCCCGATGCGCATCTGGGAGCAGTTCTGGGAGTTCAAGACCATCATCGCCGGCCATGCCTGGCGCACCTTCTGGGTGACGATGGCGGGCTTTGGCCTGGCCATCGTGGTCGGCGTGCTGCTGGGCTTCGTGATCGGCAGCTCGCGCCTGGCGTATGCGGCGGTGTACCCGCTCATGACGGCCTTCAACGCGCTGCCCAAGGCCGCCTTCGTACCCATCCTCGTGGTGTGGTTCGGCATCGGCGTGGGTCCGGCGATCCTCACGGCCTTCCTGATCTCGTTCTTCCCCATCATGGTGAACATCGCGACCGGCCTGGCCACGCTGGAGCCGGAATTGGAAGACGTGCTGCGCGTGCTGGGCGCCAAGCGCTGGGACGTGCTCATGAAGGTCGGCCTGCCGCGCTCCATGCCCTACTTCTACGGCTCGCTCAAGGTTGCGATCACGCTGGCCTTCGTGGGCACCACGGTGTCGGAGATGACGGCCGCCAACGAGGGCATCGGCTACCTGCTGATCTCGGCCGGCTCGGCCATGCAGATGGGCCTGGCCTTTGCCGGCCTGCTGGTGGTGGGCGCCATGGCGATGGTGATGTACGAGCTCTTCAGCTTCATCGAGAAGCACACCACGGGCTGGGCGCACCGCGGTTCGCAGAACGCCTGATCGCCTCATCGCTCCCGGGCCATGCGCGGCGCGGCTATGCTCGCGCGCCATGGCCCGCCCCCTCCTGCTCTGCGCCTTGATGCTGTGCGGCGCGGCCGGCGCCCAGGCCGCCGGCCTGTGCCAGGCCACGGCTGACGTGCCGCCGCCACCGCGCGCGCTGGCCATGGCCCAGGCCGCCGAGCGCGAACACCTGGCCTGGGGGCAGCAGACGCTGGACGCCCACGGCCGGCTGACCCAGGCCGGTGCCTACGAGGCCGAGGACAGCCCACGCGGGCTGTTCACGCCGCCGCCGTGGCAGCGCGTGATGGGCTACTGGCAGGCGGTGGACCCTGCGCAACGCCTGCCCTCGCTGGTGCGCTTCGGCGCGCTATGGCCCGCCGACCGGGGGCTGCTGCTGCAGGCCGTGGAACTGGCCTCGGCCGCGCGCCTGCACGGCTTGGGCGCGGGCCACGACCAGGGCCTCACATCCGCCGAACAGAGCGCCATCGCCGCGGCACTGGACCGGGTTGCCGTGGTGGACACGCCGTGGTCCGCGGCCTTCGTGAGCTGGCTGGCACGCGAGGCCGGGCTCGCCACGCACGAGTTCACGTTTTCGGAGGCCCATGCCGACTACGCTGCTGCGGCCTGGACAGCCGGCCAGCAAGAGGCTGCTGGCACCGCCACGCCCTACGCGCTGCGTGCCTGCGACCTGCTGCGCACGCCGCCACGCGTGGGCGACCTGGTTTGCCAGGCGCGCGGCCGCGCCGCGGGGCTGGACAGCTTCGAAGCCCTGGGCGCCCAGCTGGCCGAGCGCAACGTCGGCATCGGCGAAAGCCTGCCCATGCACTGCGACGTCGTCGTGCAGGTCGACGCGGGCGGATTCGAGGCCGTGGGCGGCAACGTGCTGCAGTCGGTCACGCGCCGGCGGCTGGACTTCGCACCCGGCACGCGGCTGCTGGACCCGAGCTACCTGCCCAGCGCGCCGGCCGGCATCGAGCGCCACATGAGCCGCCAGCCCTGGTCGCTGCTGCTGCAGTGGCGCTAAGCTCGGCCGATGCCTGACACCGCGCCCCCGCTCACCGCCGACCAGCTCGCCCGCCACCTGCGCCGCGCCGACAGCGTGGCCCGCCGCGCCATGGCCATGGGCCGGCACCCGTTCGGCGCGCTGCTGCTCGCGCCCGACGGCGAGACCGTGCTGGCCGAGCAGGGCAACATCGACACGGTGAACCATGCGGAGTCCACGCTGGCGCGGCAGGCGGCGGCCAACTACCCGGGCGCCTACCTCGCGCAGTGCACGCTGGTCACCACCTTCGAGCCATGCGCCATGTGCGCCGGCACCGTCTATTGGGCCGGCATCGGCCGGGTGGTCTACGGCGCCGAAGAGACGGCCCTGCTGGCGCTTACCGGCGCCCACCCGGAGAACCCCACGCTGTCCCTGCCCTGCCGCGAAGTGTTCGCGCGCGGCCAGCGGCCGGTGGCGGTGGTCGGCCCGGTGCCCGAGGTCCAGGCCGAGATGCTGGCCACGCACCGCGGCTTTTGGCTGAGCCGCTGACGGCGTTCAGGGCGCGGGTGCCGCCGCGCGCACGGGCGCGGCCAGCAGCGCACGGAACTGCGCCTCGGGCATCGGCTGGTGGAACAGGTAGCCCTGCGCGACGCGGCAGCCCAGCGCATCCAGCACCATGAGCTGCGACTCGTCCTCCACCCCTTCGGCCACCACGTCCAGCTCGAGCGTCCCGGCCAGGCTCAAGATCGCGGCGGCGATGGCGCGGTCGTCGTTGCGCTGGGCAATGCCGTGGATGAAGCTGCGGTCGATCTTGACTTCGCGGATCGGCATGCTGCGCAGGTAGGACAGCGAGGAGTAACCGGTGCCGAAGTCATCGATGCTGAGCCGAAAGCCGCGCTGCGCCAGCTCGTCCAGCGGGCCCATGCCGGCGTCGCCGCTGCGCATCAAGGCGTCCTCCGTCAGCTCGATGGTCAGCATGGACGGGCTCAGCGCATGGGCCCGCAGCATCCGCTCCAGCCCGCTCGCAAAGCTGGCGCAGCGCAGCTGGCTCGGCGACACGTTCACGGCGATGGGCGGCACGGCCAGCCCTGCGTCGCGCCAGGCCCGCAGGTGGCCGGCCACCACGCTGGTGACGAGCTCGCCCAGGGCTTCAATGTTGCCGGTGCGCTGGGCCAGCGCGATGAACTCGGTGGGCGGCACGGGGCCCTGCTCCTCGTCCTGCCAGCGCAGCAGCGCCTCGGCGCCGACGATCAGGCGGCTGCGCGTATCCACCTGCGGCTGGTAGAACACCAGCAGCTGCTTCTCGATGAGCGCATGACGCAGCCGCGTGCCCATGTGCAGGTCGTGCTGGACTTTGTCCTTGAGCAGCGTCGTGTAGAACTGAACCTGGTTCTTGCCCTTGTCCTTGGCCTGGTACATGGCCACGTCGGCCATGCGCAGCAGCGCCTGCGCATCCTGGCCATGGCCTGGGTACTGGCTGACGCCGATGCTCACCGAGACGAACAGCTCATGGCCTTCGCAGAAGAAGGCATCGCCGAAGCGCTGCACGATGCGCGCGCACAGCGCCGCCAGCTGCGCCTCGTCCGCGGCCACTACCAGCGCGGCGAACTCGTCGCCGCCGAGCCGGGCCACGATGTCGCTGCCGCGAAAGCACATCTGGATGCGTTGCCCGGCCTGCACCAGCAGCGCATCGCCCAGGTCGTGGCCCAGCGAGTCGTTGACGGTCTTGAAGTTGTCCATGTCGATGAACAGCACCGCCAGCGAGCCGGCGCTGGCCGCCGCCTGCGCCACCGCGCCGTGCAGCCGCTCGAGGAAGGCACCGCGGCTCAGCAGCCCGGTGAGCTGGTCTTCCTCGCTCAGGCGGCGCAAATGCTGCTCGGCGCGCATGCGCTGGATCTCGGTGCTGGTGCGTGTGGCCATCAGTTCCATGAACTGCAGGGCCAGCTGGCTGTCGGGCAGCTCGCCGCGGCCCATGACGACCAGCATGCCGATCGCGCCACCACGCGCATCGCACAGCTGCACGCCGACGTAGCTGTCAGCCGGCAGCAGCCGCGGCAGGCGCGCGCGCGGGTAGCGCCGGCCCAGCCCCTGGGGCACCAGCACGTGCCGCCGGCCCAGCAGGTTCAGGCAGGGCCCATCCTGCAGCGGGTAGCTGAAGCCGGCGCGCCAGCGCCCGTCCGAGTACGCCGCGAGCGTGACCGCATGGCCGGGCTTGTCCGGAGACACCACCGATACCAGTGCGTGGTCGCCGCCGAACAACTGCGCCAGCTGCTGCACCAGGTTGCGAAAGTAGGTCTCGCCGTAGCCTCCGTCGCCGCTGGTCGTGAGCGTGCGCATCACATCGCCGAGCCGCCGGGTCTTGTCGAGCTCGCCAGCCAGGCGCTCGTTGACCTGCAGCAGCTCGCGGTTGCGCTGCTGGATGTCGCCCTCGAGCTGCTCCTTGTGCTGCTCCACCAGCCGCACGTAGTGGATGGTGCGCAGGTCGCTTTCGATGAAGAGCCGCATCTGCTGCATGAGCTGCTGCCACGGCGCGTCGAACGCATCGGCTGCGGCGTTGCGGACCGACAGCACGCCGTACAGCGACTGGTCCGGCCAGAGCACGGACACGACGCAGCAGCTGCCCTCGCCCTCCGCGCTGGCCAGCGGCGCCCGGGACCGCACGGCGTCCCATTCGTGCGCGTCCAGCCCGAGCACGCGGCCCGACTCGCCACCGCCCTCGGCCAGCAGCACGACCAGCTGCCCCTGCGCGTCCAGGCCGGCCAACGTGGCGACCTGCCCTTCGCGCAGGGCCGCCAGCGTCTGCACCGTGCTGCGCCACTTGCGCAGGTAGACCTTGGGAATGGCGTGGCTGTTCACCCTCGGTCTCCTGCTGGGGCTAACGGCCCCCTGCCATGGCGCGCGCGCTTGCCTCGAACCGGCTGGCGAGTTCAGGGTGGCCGTCGTCGCCGTCGGGCGCACCGATCGCGCGGAAATCGGCCTCGATGGTGTTCTTGAGCTGCTGCAGCAGCGTGTGCGCGGCTGCGCTGAAGCCGCCCGCGTGGGTGTCGAGGATGCAGACGGTGCCGAAGATGCTGTCGTCCGGCCAGACCAGCGGCAGCCCCAGGTAGCACACCATGCCGAGCGCGACGTCGGGGTTGTGCGCCCATGCGGGGCTGGACAGCGCATCGGGCACCGACAGCATCTGGCGCGTGGACATGACGGTCTCGCAGTACAGGCCCGTGCCCAGGTCGCTCATCTCCTGCGCGTCGTAGGGGTTGCCGTCGCTGACGCTGGCGACGAGCACCTCGATCTGCTCGGGCCATACGCGCATCACCAAGGCGGCCGGCACGTTCGCGGCCTTGGCCATCAGGTCCGCGTAGTCCTGCCAGCGCCGCATGAAATGGTCCGGAATGTCTTCCTTGCTGTAGCCCATGGTGACTCCCGACGCGCCCGCGCCAGCTGCCCGGGCCCAGAGCGACTATAGCGAGGCACCGTGCAATTGCATGCACTATGACAACGGCTCGGCAAGGCGAAGCTCTTGGCCGAGTGTCCAGCAGGGCCGTTACAGAAAACCGCGCGACAAGCCCGCCAGCGGCCGACAGAATGGGCCTTCCACCGAACGGAGGAAGACATGTCGCTCGACTATCTCGCCAAGCTCGAGAATGCGCATTTCCCCCTGCTGGTCCGCACCGCCAGCGAGGTCGACAAGGTTCGCGTGCTGAAGGCAGCCGAGGTCATCACGGCCTCGGTGCCGCACGGCCCGCTCAACACTCCCATGAGCCCCGAGGGCGAAGCCGTGGTCTTCGGCCTGACCGAACGCGGCGAGCGCGCCCTGCGCGCGGCAGCGCCACCGCCCGAGGCCCCCTTGCAGCTCGGCCGCCACCCGTTCGACGACTTCCGCGCCTGACGCGCTGGGCGACGGACCCTTCATGCGCATGCAGGGCGCGCCTGGCTCATTGCCGTGAGCGCCATGCGTCGTCTTTTACCAATCGTTGCACGATGCGCGCTGCCAGCAGCCGGTTGCCTTGCACCGTCGGGTGGATCTCATCCCGGTACAGCCCCAGCGTCCAGCCAGGGTCGTCCCGCAGTTCCAGCAGCCCGCAACAGCCGCCCAGCGCACCGACCAGCGCTGCACGGAACTCCAGGTATCTGGGCGTGGGCTCTCCCAGCTCTGCGCGGTGGGGCACCAGCACGAAGAGCACGGGCTTGCCCGACAGCTGCTGCAACTTTCGCTCCAGGGCGGCCACGCTGGCGGCGTCCACGACCTGCGCCCGTTGCTGGCCCGGGCCGGGCCCCATGACAGCCCACTTCAATCGGTCGAACAGGTGGCCCACATCGCGCAGCACATGGCGCTGCAGCAGGTAGACCACCGCACTGGCCGGCCGCTCCAGCGGATGGCTGATGGGGTTGGCCCACTGCGCACGCCCGCCCAGATCGGCCGTGTTCAGCACCCACACCACGACGTCGGCCTCGGCCTGCACGTCCGGGTGGTGGTCCAGGTAGGCGATCTCATTGAGCACGGCCCAGCTGTTCGCCGCAGCGGGCCAGACACGCCAGTCCGGCAGGCCTTGTTCCATCTGCGGCCCCAGCCTGTCGGGCTGGTCGTAGGCGTCGCCGCCCCATACCAGGGAATCGCCGAGCAGCAACAGGTCTCGCGCCCCATTGGGAGACCAGGACGAGGTGCCCATGGACTTCTCGTTGACCACCCAGGCGTTCTTGTGGAGCTGAGCCCCCTGCTGATCGGGCCGGGGCACGTAGCCCAACTGCGGATCCGCCAGATACAGCGGCATGCTGAGCACGCCCGACCAGCGCGCAGCGACCTCCGCCAGCAGCACCAGCAGCACGACGGCCGCAGACACGACAAACAACCATTCCCTGCGCCTCATGGCATTCCACCTTTCGCCCCTACATCCAGGCATCGGGCCTGGCGTGAGACCGAACGTACTGCAGTTCCTCGCCGTCCGTCACCGTTGCGCCCTTGGTGCCCGGGCGACACCGTGCGGCACCCACATCGAGCCTTGTACCTTGCGCACCAACATCCCGACCATCTGCATGGGCAACGTCTGCCGCAGCTCCCTGGCCGAAGCCATGCTGCGCGTGCCCTTGGGCGCCCCTTGGAGCGCACCGCATCGCGTGCGCCTCGCGCCCGACGCCACCACAGGACCGGATCGGGCTACCACCGGCCAATTCCTTCGCACTACTGCGGGCACTGCTGCGGCCGCGGGCACCCCGCGGGCCTCTGGTTAAATCCAGGTCATGTTGCACCGCAGAACTCTCATGACCGCAGGCGGCACCGCCGCGGCACTTGCCGCGCTGGGATTGTCACAAGAGGCGCTGGCACAGTCCGGCCTCAAGCTGGGCCCGCCCAAGCCCTTCTCCTTCGAAGCACTGGTCGCGCAGGCCCAGGCCCTGGGCGCGAAGCCGTTCGCGCCGCCACCGCCGCTGCCGGCCGATGTGCTCGAGCGCATCGACTACGACGCGCACGGCAAGCTCAAGTACAAGCCCGAGTTCGCGCTGTTCAAGGACGGTCCCGGCCCCTTCCCTGTCACCTTCTTCCATCTGGGGCGCTTCTTCCAGACGCCGGTCCACATGCACGTGCTGGACGCGCCCGGTGGCCAGGGCCGCGCGCGTGAAGTGCTGTATGACCCGGCCTATTTCGAGATGCCTGCCGACAGCCCGGCCCGCGCGCTGCCGCAGGGCGCTGGCTTCGCCGGGTTCCGCTTTCAGGAAAGCCGGCTCGGTGACCAGGCCAAGCTGCCGTGGCAGGGCAACGACTGGGTGGCGTTTCTCGGCGCTTCGTATTTCCGGGCCATCGGCGAGCTGTACCAGTACGGCCTGTCGGCGCGCGGCATCGCGATCGATGTAGCGGCCGCGGGCCGGGCCGAGGAGTTTCCGTCGTTCACGCAGGTCTATTTCGAGCCGCCGGCCGATGGGTCGGACACGGTCGTGATCCACGCACTGCTGGAAGGCCCGAGTATCGCGGGCGCCTACCGTTTCTCGATGCGGCGTGACAAGGCCGTGGTCATGGACATCGAGTGCCGGCTGTTCCTGCGCAAGGACGTGGCGCGCCTGGGCATCGCGCCGCTCACGTCCATGTACTGGTACTCGGACAAGCTCAAGCCCGGCGGCATCGACTGGCGGCCCGAGGTGCACGATTCCGATGGCCTGGCGTTGTGGAACGGCGCGGGCGAGCGCATCTGGCGACCGCTAAACAACCCCGGCGCGACCGGCATTTCGGCCTTTGGCGACAGGTCGCCCAAGGGCTTCGGCCTGATGCAGCGCGACCGCAACTTCGACCACTACCTGGATGGCGTCTACTACGACCGGCGGCCCAGCCTGTGGGTGGAGCCGCTGTCCGACTTCGGCGAAGGCGCGGTCGAGCTCGTGGAGATTCCGACCGACGACGAGATCCACGACAACATCGGCGCGTTCTGGGTTCCCCGCGCGCCAGCCAAGGCCGGCAGCAGCTACAACCTGCGCTACCGGCTGCACTGGGTAGACGGCGAGCCCTTTCCCTCGCCACTGGCGCGCTGCGTGGCCACGCGGCTGGGGCGCGGCGGCCAGCCGGGGCAGCCGCGGCCAGCGGGCGTACGCAAGTTCATGGTCGAGTTCCTGGGCGGGTCGCTGGCCAGCCTGCCGTTCGGCGTGAAGCCCGAGGCCGTACTCTCGTCGGCGCGCGGGCAGTTCTCGTATGTCTTCACCGAGGCCGTGCCCAATGGCGTGGCCGGCCACTGGCGCGCGCAGTTCGACTACACACCCGAAGGCCCGGGCCCGGCCGACCTGCGGCTGTACCTCAGGAACGGGGACCAGACGCTGTCGGAGACCTGGCTCTACCAGCTGCTGCCTTGAGCCCGCCATGACCTGGCATGCCAGCCTTGCGCTGGACTACCGGCTGGAGGCTGGCCGCAGCGTCGCGCGGCACCGCCACGACGGGCCCTTGCGCATCCTGCAAAGCCTCTATCCCGAGGGCGACGCGGTCTGCCACAACGTGCTGGTGCACCCCCCCGGCGGCCTGGTCGGCGGCGACACGCTGGACATCGCCGTGGACGTGGCGCCCGGCGCGCACGGCCTGGTCACCACGCCCGGCGCGGCGCGCTTTTACCGGTCGGACGGCGAGCCCGCCGTGCAGCGCAGCCGCCTCACGCTGGCAAGCGGCTCGCGGCTGGAATGGCTGCCGGCCGAGGCCCTGTGCTATGACCAATGCCTCGCCGAGAACCGCTTGCAGTTCCAGCTGGCGAGCGGCGCCGAACTGATGGGTTGGGACGTCACGGCCCTGGGTCTGCCCCATGCCGGCAAGCCCTTCCTTCAAGGCAGTCTGCAGCAGCACATCGAGCTGCCCGGTGTGTGGCTGGAACGCGCGCGCATCGACGCGCTCGACAAGCGCCTGCTCGACGGGCCTTTGGGCCTGGCCGGCCAGCGCTGCATGGCCACGCTGTTCTTCGCCTGCGGCGACAAGCTGCCACGCGTGCGCCGCGAACGCGTGCTCGATGCCGCGCGTGCCGTGGTCGAGGCGCATGCGCTGCGCACGATGGCGGGCGCGACCAGCCCGCATGCGCAGGTGGTCGTGGTGCGCGCGCTGGCGCCGGTAGTCGAGCCGGCGATGGACCTCATGAAGAAGGTATGGGCCGCGTGGCGCGGCGCCTGCTGGGAGATGCCGGCCGTGCCGCCGCGGATCTGGGCGATGTAGCGGCGGCACAATCGCTGCGGCCATCGACAGCAAAGGAGATCCGCATGCGCCTGCCCTTCCGATTCATCCCCCTCGTGCTGGCGCTCGGCGCTGGCGCCGCCCAGGCGCAAGGCGTCGTCAATGCACTGTGCAGCACCGACGCCCCCTGGTGTGAGGCCGCAGCCGCCGAGTTCACGCGCCAGACCGGCATCAAGGTCAACCAGGCCCACAAGGGCACTGGCGAGATCGGTGCCCAGTTGCGCGCCGAGGCGCAGAACCCCAAGACCGACATCTGGTGGGGTGGCACGGGCGACCCCTTCCTGCAGGCGGCCGAGGCCGGCCTGCTGGACGCCTACCGCCCGGCCTACATCAACGACCTGCACGAGTGGGCCGTGCGCCAGTACGCCATGAGCGGCAACCAGGTCGGCGGCTTCTACACCAGCACCATCGGCTTTGGCTACAACACCGACCTGCTCAAGAAGAAGAAGCTGCCCGAGCCCAAGTGCTGGGCCGACCTGATCAAGCCGGAATACAAGGGCGAGATCGAGATCTCGCACCCCGCCTCCAGCGGCACCGCCTACACCGTGATCGCGGGCCTGGTGCAGCAGATGGGCGAAGACGCCGCCTTCGACTACCTCAAGAAACTGCACCGCAACGTCACGCAGTACACGCGCAGCGGCCAGGCCCAGGCGCCCAACGTGGCCAAGGGCGAGGTGGCCATCGGCGTGACCTTCGCATTCAACTTCGAGAAGTGGAAGCTCGACAGATTCCCGGTCAAGACGGCCGCGCCCTGCGAGGGCACGAGCTACGAGATCGGCGGCATCGCGCTGGTGAAGGGCGCGCGCAACAAGGCCAATGCGCAGAAGTACTACGACTGGCTCATGAGCCCGGCCGGCCAGGCCGTGGGCGCCACCGTGGGCAGCTTCCAGACGCCTGCCAACAGGACCTTCAAGGCCGACCCGCGCATCCCATCCATCGACAGCGTCAAACTCATCAAGTACGACTTCGAAAAGTACGGCAAGTCGGCCGAGCGGCGCCGGCTGATCGACCGCTGGACGAAGGAAGTCGAGTCGCTGCCGCGCTGAGCGCCGAGGTGCCTAGCCGGCACCTACGAGCAGCTGCACGAACATCTGGATCTTGGCGTTGGTTTCGGCGCTGATCGCGGTGAACTCCAGCCCTGCCAGCAGATGCTCGCCCTCGCGCTTGACCTTGGCGATCTTGGCGCGGATATCGCCCACGTGGTAGTCGACCAGCGTGAGGTCGAAGTCGAGCGACACCTCCACCTGGTGCGCCAGCGGGCGCTCCAGTTCGAGCAGCAGGCCGTGGTAGCCCACGTCGCGGATCAGCGCGCGCTGCGGCTCGCCCACGGGGCGGCCGTCCTCCAGCATGCGGAAGCGGCAGGGCACGCGCACTTCGACGCGGTGGCTGCGGCGGAACTCCTGGCGCGGCACTTTGAGCCGGCGCGAGGCGATGGCGATGAGCTCGCGCACCTGCACGGGCAGGCTCTTGCCGGCCACGAACACGTCCTTGGGCTCGGTGGCCGAGGCCACGCCATTGCTGCGCGCGTAGGTGTTCTCGCTGATGAGCACCTGGCCGCGCATGCTGAACGATTCGATGCGCGAGGCCAGGCTGACCTGGTTGCCGATGACCGCGTATTCCGAATAGGCCGCGCTGCCGAAGCGGCCCGCCATGACCTGGCCTGTGTTGACGCCGATGCCCAGGTGCAGTTCGGGCATCTGGCGGCGCAAGTAGTGGTTGTTGAGCTCCAGCATGGCCTGCTGCATCTCCACGGCGCAGCACAGCGCGCGCAGCACGTCGTCCTCGCGCGAGGTCGGTGCGCCGAACAGCACGGTCAGCGAATCGCCGCTGAACTTGTCGATCGTGCCCTCGTAACGGAACACCACCTCGGACAGGCGCGAGAGGCACAAGTTCAGCATGGTCACGATGGTGCCCGCCGGCTGCGTGGCCGTCAGTGCCGTGAAGCCGCGCAGGTCGGCCACGAGGATCGTCACTTCGCGCTGCTCGACGGACAGTTGCACGGGCGCGGAATCGGCCTCGCCGCCGTTGAGGATGGCGGCCAGCTCGGCGTGCACGGCCGGGGCAACCGGCGCCCGGGTTTCACGTGCCAGCACGGCCAGGACGGAAGCGAGGGCGGAGGTCTGGTCCGGGTGGTTCATGCGAAACGATCCTTGCGAATGCAGCGGGTGCAGGCCGCGTCGCAGGGCAGTATAGGGGAGAGGTCCGCGCGGGCGCGGCGTGGATCTCAGGCCGCAGCCAGCAGCGCCGCGTGGGCGCCCAGCAGGCGCGCGGCCTGCTGCAGGCATTCGAATTCGTCGTCCGGCAGGAGCTGCTGGCGCAGGTCGAAATGGCACAGCGTGCCGACCAGTTCGCCGCTGTCGCTGGTGATGGGCACGCCGTGGTAGGCCACGACCATGCCTTGATACGGGCTTCCCGCCACGCGCGCGTCGTGCGTGGAGTCTTCCATGCACAGCCCACCGTCGCGCAGCACCACCTGGCAGAAGCTGTCAGTCAGTAGCACGCTGCTCAAGCCCGGCAGGGGCGGCTCGCCCTGCTTGTCATAAAGATGGGTGTTGGTCAGCAAGTCGCCGTCGAGCCGGAAGACGCCGCTTTAGCGGTGCGCGATGCCGCCGTTCAGCACGGCCAGGCTGGCATTGATGCCCGCAGTCTCAAGGGCGGTGCGAAACAGCAGGATCTTGGGGCGCATCGCGAAAATTCTAAGCGGCGTCAGGCGGTGGCACTGGGCCGTTCATCCGACAGACGCATAGGACGGCTCCTACAGAAACTCGGGCTGCCGGTTTCTAGAATCCTGCACTTCATGTCTGCGTTTCTTTGCCATTCCGCTTCGGCCACTTCCATACGTACGTCGCCGGGCCACCCGCGCGCGCCGTCGCCGTGACCGGCGCGGATCTGCGTCTTTCGGCATCCACGCAAGCCCCAGGCGGCGCACGGCTGCCTTTGCCCGTGGCCACGCTCACGGGCTTTGCCGTGGCCATCGTGGCCGTGCTGCTGATCGCCTGGTTCTCGTTCAAGTCCCTGGAGACACGCGCCGTGACGGCGCAGCGCGTCACGCAGAGCTCGGCTGCCATGGAGCAGCTGCAGCTGCTGGTCTCGACGATCAAGGACGCCGAGACCGGCCAGCGCGGCTACCTGCTCACAGGCATGGAACGCTACCTCGGCCCCTACACCACCGCGCGCGTGCAGATGGTCGGCCACTTCGAGCGCCTCACCGAGCTGCTGGCCGACAGCCCGCGCCAGCTGGAGCGGCTGGAGCTGCTGCAGCGCTACGCCGACATCAAACTCGAGGAGCTGGCGCAGACCATCGCGCTGCGCCGCGCCGGCGATGGCACGGGCGCGCTGGCCATCGTGCTGAGCGACCGCGGCAAGGAGGCCATGGACCAGGTCCGCAACCTGGTCGATGAAACGCGGGCCGCCGAACAGCAGCGGCTGAAGGAGCGGCAGGAGGAATGGCGCCTGGCCGTCACGCAGTCCTCCCAGGTCCAGGGCGGCGGCGCGGCAGCCTTGCTGGTGCTGATCCTCGTGGCCGCGGCCCTGGCCGTGCGCGACCACCGCATGCGGGAAGACGAAGTCTGGCTGCGCGCTGGCCAGGCCGGCCTGAGCCTGCGCGTGCAGGGCGAGCACCGCCTGGAAGCCCTGGGCGACCGCGTGCTCAGCTTCCTGGCCGAGTACCTGGACGCGCAGGTCGGCGCGCTGTACGTGGCCGAGAGCGACGGCAGCTTCCACCGCGTGGCCGCGTTCGCCGCGCCTGCTGACGGCCTGCGCATCCGGCCCGGCGATGGTCTCTTGGGCCAGGCCGCCAAGGACCAACGCACGCTGCGCGTCAGCGACGTGCCCGAGGGCTATTTGCCCATCAGCTCCACGCTGGGCAGTGCCAACCCGCGCGAGCTGCTGATCGCGCCGGCGCGGCTGGACGGCAGCGTGCGCGCGGTCGTCGAACTGGGCTTCGCGCGCCACCTGCGCGATACCGATGCGCAACTGCTCGAACGCGTGTCCGAGCTGCTGGCAGTGGCCGTGCGCAGCGCGCGCGACCGCACGCGGCTCGAAGAGCTGCTGGAGGAGACCCAGCGCCAGAGCGAGGAACTGCAGGCCCAGCAGGAAGAACTGCGCGTCTCCAACGAAGAGCTGGAAGAGCAGAGCCGCGCGCTGCGCGAGTCGCAGGCGCAGCTGGAGACGCAGCAGAGCGAGCTCGAAGAGAACAACGCGCAGCTCGAGGAGCAGGCCCAGCTGCTGGAGCACCAGAAGGAAGACCTGACGCAGGCGCAAGAGGTGCTGACGACCAAGGCCGCGGAGCTGGAGCGCTCCAACCAATACAAGAGCGAGTTCCTGGCCAACATGAGCCACGAGCTGCGCACGCCGCTGAACTCCACGCTCATCCTGGCCAAGCTGCTGGCCGACAACAAGAGCGGCAACCTGACGGTCGAGCAGGTCAAGTTCGCGCAGACCATCTCGTCGGCCGGCAACGACCTGCTGAACCTGATCAACGACATCCTGGACCTTTCCAAAATCGAGGCCGGCAAGGTCGAGGTGCACGCCGAACCGGTGCGCCTGGCCGGCATGGTCGAAGGCCTGGTCCGCAGCATGCGGCCGGCAGCCGACCAGAAGGGCCTGGCGCTGCAGTTCGAGATGACGCCCGGCACGCCGGCGCAGATCCACACCGATGCGCAGCGCCTGGGCCAGATCCTGAAGAACCTGTTGTCCAACGCGCTGAAGTTCACGAGCCAGGGCGAGGTGCGCGTGACGCTGTCGCCGACCGAGGACGGCCGCATCGCGTTCGCCGTGCGCGACACCGGCATCGGCATCGCGCCCGAGCAGCAGGGCCTGATCTTCGAGGCGTTCCGCCAGGCCGACGGCAGCACGCACCGCAAATACGGCGGCACCGGGCTGGGCCTGTCGATCTCGCGCGACCTGGCCGTGCTGCTGGGCGGTGACCTGTCCGTGGCCAGCACGCCCGGCCAGGGCAGCGTGTTCACGCTGGTGCTGCCCGAGCGCTACGTGGCACCGGCGCCCGACGCGGCCCCCGCCCTGCCCGCGCCCACGCCCGCCGTGGCACCGCCCCGCGTGGCGGCGCTGCGCACCGCCCCGGTGCCCGCACCCACCACGGCGCCCGCTGCGCAGCGACTGGAGGATGACCGCCACACGTTGCAACCCGGCGCGCGGCTGATCCTCGTGGTCGAGGACGACCTGCGCTTCGCCGCCATCCTGCGCGACCTGGCGCACGAGATGGACTTCCAGTGCGTGCTGACGCACAGCGCCAACGAAGGCCTCGCGGCCGCGCTCACCTACCGGCCCAGCGCCATCCTGCTGGACATGAACCTGCCCGACCACTCGGGCCTGGGCGTGCTGGACCAGCTCAAGCACGACGCGCGCACGCGCCACATCCCGGTGCACGTGCTCTCGGTGGCCGACTACACGCAGGAGGCCATGCAGCGCGGCGCGCTCGGCTACGACCTCAAGCCCGTCAAGCGGGCGCAACTCGTCGATGCGCTGCACCGGCTGGAGGCCAAGTTCTCGCAGGGCCTGCGCCGCGTGCTGGTGGTGGAAGACGACGAGCGCCAGCGCGACAGCATCCGCCAGCTGCTGGGCAGCCCCGACGTGGAGATCGCCACCGTGGCCGACGCCGGCGCTGCGCTGGCCGCGCTGGCCGATCGCACCTTCGACTGCATGATCATGGACCTGAACCTGCCCGACCTGTCCGGCTACGAGCTGCTGGAACAGATGGCGGCGCAGGACAACACGTCCTTCCCCCCCGTCATCGTCTACACCGGCCGCTCCCTCACGCGCGAAGAGGAGCAGCAGCTGCGCCGCTTCTCCAAGTCCATCATCATCAAGGACGCGCGCTCGCCCGAGCGGCTGCTGGACGAAGTCACGCTGTTCCTGCACCAAGTCGAGTCCACGCTGCCGGCCGAGGCCCAGCGCCTGCTCAAGATGGCACGCGACCGCGACGCCACGCTCGAGGGCCGCACCGTGCTGGTCGTGGAAGACGACGTGCGCAACATCTTTGCGCTGACCAGCGTGCTGGAGCCCAAGGGCGCCAAGATCGTGCTGGCGCGCAACGGCATCGAAGCCCTGTCGGCGCTGGAGCGCTCCAGGGCCGGCCCCGACGCCGCCATCGACCTCGTGCTCATGGACATCATGATGCCGGAGATGGACGGCCTCACGGCCATGCGCGAGATCCGCAAGCAGGCGCACTGGAAGGCCCTGCCCATCATCGCGCTCACCGCCAAGGCCATGCGCGACGACCAGGAAAAGAGCCTGGCCGCCGGCGCCAACGACTACATCGCCAAGCCCCTGGATGTGGAGAAATTGCTGTCGCTGGTACGCGTGTGGATGCCGAAGTGACCGACCGCACCTTCGACATCGAGATGGGCCTGCTCGTGGACGCGATCTACCTGAAGTACCACTTCGACTTCCGTGGCTATGCGGGCGCCTCGATGCGGCGCCGGCTCAAGGCCGCGATGGCCCGCTTCTCGTGCGAGACCGTCTCGCAGCTGCAGGACAAGGTGCTGCACGAGCCGGCGTTCTTCCCCCAGTTGCTGGACTACATGACGGTGCAGGTCAGCGAGATGTTCCGCGACCCACCCTACTTCCTGGCGCTGCGCAACGAGGTCGTGCCGCTGCTGCGCACCTACCCGTCGCTCAAGGTCTGGGTGGCCGGCTGCAGCACCGGCGAAGAGGTGTACTCGCTGGCCATCCTGCTGCGCGAGGAAGGCCTGCTGCAGCGCACGCTGATCTACGCGACCGACATCAACCCGCAGGCCCTGCAGCGCGCCGAGGCCGGCGTCTACGACCTGGACCGCATCGCCGCGTTCACGCTGAACCACCAGCGCGCGGGCGGGCGCAGCTCGCTGTCGGACTACTACACCGCCGCCTATGGCCGCGCGGTGTTCGACAAGAGCCTGCGCCAGCAGGTCGTGTTCTCGGACCACAGCCTGGCCACCGACAGCGTGTTCGCCGAAGTGCAGCTGGTGTCGTGCCGCAACGTGCTGATCTATTTCGACCGCGCGCTGCAGGACCGGGCGCTCGGCCTGTTCCGCGACGCGCTGTGCCGCAAGGGCTTTTTGGGCCTGGGCAGCAAGGAGTCGCTGCGCTTTTCCAGCAGTGCCGATGCGTTCTCGGACTTCGTCCGCGACGAGCGCATCTACCAGAAGCAGGTCGCATGACGAGCCTTTTGCCAGCGCGCATCGAGGCCGTCGTGATCGGCGCCTCCGCCGGCGGCGTGGAGGCCTTGACGGCCCTGCTGCCGGCCCTGCCCGCCGGCCTGCGCGCGCCCGTGTTCGTGGTGCTGCACCTGCCGCGCGAGCGCCGCAGCCTGCTCGTGGACATCTTCGCGCCCAAGTGCGCCGTGCCCGTGCGCGAGGCCCAGGACAAGGAGCCCATCGCGCCCGGCACCGTCTACTTCGCCCCGCCGGACTACCACCTGCTGGTGGATGCCGGCCCGCAGCTGGCGCTGTCGGTGGACGAGCCCGTGCACTACTCGCGCCCTTCGATCGACGTGCTGTTCCAGTCGGCGGCCGAACTGTACGGCGCCGCGTTGCTGGGCGTGGTGCTGACCGGCGGCAACCAGGACGGTGCGGCCGGCCTCGTCGCGATCCGCGCGGCCGGCGGCCTGGCTGCCGTGCAGGACCCGGCCGATGCCCTCATGCCCTTGATGCCCGAGTGCGCGCTGGCCGCGGGCCCGGCCGACTACGTGCTCACGCTGCCGCAGCTGGCCGCGCTGCTGGCGACGCTGGCCACGGAGAGCGCCCGATGACCATGCCCGTCAAGTGCCTGATCGTCGACGACCTGGACGAAAACCTGCTCGCGCTGGCCGCGCTGCTGCAGCGCGACGGCGTGGAGCTGCTGCAGGCGCGCTCGGGCATGGAGGCGCTGGAGCTTTTGCTCGTGCACGACGTGGCGCTGGCCATCCTCGACGTGCAGATGCCCGAGATGGACGGCTTCGAGCTGGCCGAGACCATGCGCGGCATCGAGCGCACGCGCCACGTGCCCATCATCTTCGTGACCGCCGGCTCGCGCGACGCGCACCGCATGTTCAAGGGCTACGAGGCCGGCGCGGTGGACTTCCTCTACAAGCCCGTCGAGCCGCACATGCTGCGCAGCAAGGCCGACGTGTTCTTCCAGCTGCACCGGCAAAAGCAGCAGTTGGCGCAGAACCTGCAGGAGCGCACCGAGACGCTGCGGCTGCACGAGATGTTCACGGCCGTGCTGGGCCACGACCTGCGCGGCCCCCTCTCGGCCATGATGATGGCGGCCGAGGTGCTGGCCCGGCGCCCGGACGAGTCCGTCAGCACAGTCGGCGCGCGCCTGTTGCGCAGCGGCCGCTGGATGGGCCGCATGATCGAAGACCTGCTGGACCTGGCCCGCACGCGCGTGGGCGAAGGCATGCCGGTGGCGCGCACGCGCTTCGACCTGGGCCAGCTGGCCGAGCGCGTGGCGCAGGAGCGTGCCTGCACCTTCCCCGACAAGCGCGTGCAGCTCGACACCAGCGGCGACATGCTGGGCGCGTGGGACGAGGACCGCATGACCCAGGTGCTGTTCAACCTGGTCGGCAACGCGCTGCGCCATGGCACGGCCGAGCCGGTGGAGCTGCACATCGACGGCGGTGCGCCCGACCGTGTGGTCCTGCGCGTGGCCAACGGCGGCGTCATTCCCGAGGACATGCTGCCCCACATCTTCGACCCGTTCCGCAGCGGCCGCACCTCGACCAACCGCGCCGAGGGCCTGGGCCTGGGGCTGTACATCGTGCAGCAGATCGTCTGGGCGCATGGCGGCACGCTGCAGGTCGCCTCCAGCGCGGGGCGGACCAGCTTCACGCTCGTGCTGCCCCGCAGTGCGGCAGGCGCAGCCGGCCACTGAACCGCTGAGTCATGCGCTCGCATGACCGGCATGGCTTGTTGGGCTGGTCCTACAGCGGCTGATGCTGCCGGCACCCACGATCGATGGACCGATCCTCGGCTGCCCCGCAACACTTTGGAGACACCATGCCCTCATCCACGACCACACTGCCCGTCAAAAGCCTGACAGGGGCCACTGCCATCGCCCTCACGCTGTTGCTGGCCGCCTGCCAGCGCAACGAGGCGCCCACGCCCGGCGCTGCCGGCAGTAGTGCCAACCCGCCCGCTGCCACCAGCAGCGCACCGGCGGCCATGCCCACCGCGCCGGACGGCCCGGCCGGCGGCAGCACGGGCCCCTCCGGCAGCGGCAACACCGGCGGCGCGTCCGGCAGCGGCGCGGCCGGCGGCGTGACGGGCAGTGGCGCCATGCCGCCCGCATCGAGCGCGAGCGAGCCCATGGGCCAGGCCATGCCGCCACCGGTGTCCGGTGCTTCGTCCGCCGTGCCCATGCCGGCGGAAAAGGCCAGCCAGTAGGGCTGCGCACGCGGCGCCGGCTGGTCGGAAGCGTCCTACCGGTGCTTGCGCAATGGGCCGTCGCAGCAGCTCGGGCCGTCGGCGCAAGGTGCTCCCTACGGTCTCGCCGCGACACCGCAGCGCACGACGGGACTGTGACCAGCAACCCCAACCGCAATCGCGAAAGGAACAGCAATGGCACAACGTGACCACCGGAACCAGCAAAGCGACTACCGCGACCACGATGGTCGGCAGCAGGACCAGTACGCCGACAGCAACCGCCAGTACGGCGGCCAGTACGGCAGTGGGCGTGACGAGCGGCAGTACGGCGGGCGTGATGCGTCCTCCTACCGTGGCGACCGTGACGACCTGAGCCGCAACGACCCGACGCAGGCCAGCTACGGGCGCTTCGGTGCACCCGACGTGCACAACCAGCCCAGCGGCGGCTACGGCGGCGCGAGCAGCTATGGCCACCAGGACCGTCAGCGCTACGACCCCTACCAGGGCCGGCAGGGCAACCAGGGCTATGGCGGCTACGGCACGCAGGATTTCGACCAGGGTTACCGCAGCCAGGACCAGCGGCGCGGCTACAACCCCTACGACCAGGGCCAGCCGCAGGCCGGCTACTGGGGCCAGGAGGATCAACGCGACCGCGGCCGCTTCCAGGGCGGATCGGGCGGCTACCAGTCCAACACCGGCGCCTATGCCGGCGCGCAGAACTACGGCGGCAGCAGCGACCAGCTGGGCTACGGCTCCAACCAGGGCGGTGGGCGCCACCAGGGCCATTGGGACCCGGACTACCAGCAGTGGCGCGACGAGCAGGTGCGCAACCTGGACAACGACTACCACTCCTGGCGCGGTGAGCGCTACAAGAAGTTTTCGGACGAGTTCAGCGAGTGGCGCAAGAACCGCCCGGCCGGCGATCCCCAGCGCAGCGAGTCGGCCGGCGCCGACACCGGCAAGCGCACGGGCGGCGGCGCGGCCTCCGGCGGCGGTACTTCCGGCACCAAGTAAGGCGCGCAGCGCTTGACCAACCGGGCGCCTGCGTGGCGCCCTTTTTCTGGCCGCACATCGCGGGGCCAGGGCGTGTAGGACGCCGCCGCATTTGCGCATGGCACGCGCTGCACTGCAGCGGCTGCGCGCGTCCGCCTACCCAGGCCCGCGCGTGCCATGGGTATAAAGGCACGACAGCCACAACGACAACTGGATGCCGCCGTGCCGCAAGCGCAAACCTCCACCTCTCCCGACACGGCGCCCGACCAGGTGCACACCGGCGTGCCTGGCCTGGACGCCGTCCTGGGCGGCGGTCTGACCTCCAACCGCCTGTACCTGCTGGAGGGCACGCCGGGCTCCGGCAAGACCACGATTGCGCTGCAATTCCTCATGGAAGGCGCGCAACGCGGCGAGCCCGTGCTGTATGTGACGCTGTCGGAGACGGCCAACGAGCTCACCGGCGTGGCGCGTTCGCATGGGTGGAACCTGCAGGGCGTCCATGTGCGCGAGATGCTGCCCACGCCCGACTCGCTGGAGCCTGATGAGCAGTACACGATGTTCCACCCTTCAGAGGTGGAGCTCAGCGAGACGACGTTGCGCATCCTGGCCGACGTGGACGCGATCCGTCCCACGCGCGTGGTGTTCGATTCGCTGTCCGAACTGCGCCTGCTGGCCGGCAATTCGCTGCGATACCGGCGCCAGATCCTTGCGCTCAAGCAGTTTTTCGCCGGGCGCAACTGCACCGTACTCCTGCTGGACGACATGACCGCGGTCGAGCACGACCTGCAGGTGCAGAGCATCTCGCACGCCGTCGTGCGGCTGGAGCAGATGCATTCGGACTACGGCTCGGTGCGGCGCCGTCTCATCGTGGCCAAGTTCCGCGGCCAGGCTTACCGCGGGGGTTTTCACGACTACAAGATCGTGCGCGGCGGGCTGCAGGTCTACCCCCGCCTCGTGGCCGCCGAACACACGCCGCCGATCACCCAGACGCGCATGCCCAGCGGGCTGCCCGAGCTGGACGCCCTGCTCGGCGGCGGCCTGGAGCGCGGCACCAGCAGCCTGTTCGTCGGCGCGCCGGGCACGGGCAAGTCCACTGTCGCCGTGCAGTTCGCCATGGCGGCTGCCCAGCGCGGCGAACATGCGGCGCTGTTCATCTTCGACGAGAGCATCAACACGCTGCGCACACGTTGCGAGGGCATGGGCATGGACCTGGCGCCCCACATCGAGTCGGGCCACATCCACCTGCGGCAGGTGGACCCGGCAGAGCTGTCGCCCGGCGAGTTCGTGCACCTGATCCGGGTCGCGGTCACCGAGCGCGAGGCGCGCGTCATCGTGATCGACAGCCTGAACGGCTATCTGAACGCGATGCCCGACGAGCGCTTCCTGATCGTGCAGCTGCACGAGCTGTTGACCTACCTGGGCCAGTGCGGCGTGGCCACCTTGCTGGTCGGTGCGCAGCACGGCCTGATCGGCATGAACATGAAGTCGCCGGTGGACGCCAGCTACCTCGCCGACGCGGTGGTGCTGCTGCGCTACTTCGAAGCCGATGGCGAGGTGCGCCAGGCGATCTCGGTGCTCAAGAAGCGCGGCGGTGCGCACGAGCGCTCCATCCGCGAGTTCTCGATGGACAGCACCGGCATCCGGATCGGGCAGCCGCTGCGGCAGTTCCGCGGCATCCTGACCGGCGTGCCGACGTCCAACACCCCCAACCGGGCCACCACGTGACGGCTGGCCCGGGCCCCGTCGAACACCGCATCCTGATGCGGGCCCCGACGTCCAGGGACGCCGACATGGCCGAAACGGTGCTGCGGCGCGCCGGCTTCGACGCCCAGCCCTTTGCCACGCTCGAAGAGCTGGTCCATGAGATGGGCCGTGGGGCCGGCGCCATCTTGCTCGCCGAGGAAGCCCTGACCGATCCGGCCGCCCCGGCCATGAAACGCGCGCTGGCCGAGCAGCCGGCCTGGTCCGACCTGCCGCTGCTGGTGCTGGCCCGCCCGGGCGCGGACTCGCGCGCCATCGGCGAGGCCATGGCCACGGCCGCCAACGTGACCGTGATCGAGCGACCCGTGCGCGTGGCGTCGTTCGTGAGCTCGGTGCGCTCGGCCATGCGGGCACGCCTGCGCCAGTACGACCTGCGTGCCACGCTGCAGGGCCTGCGCGAGGCCGACCAGCGCAAGACCGAGTTCCTCGCCACGCTGGCGCACGAGCTGCGCAACCCGCTGGCGCCGCTGCTGACCGCGATCTCGCTGCTGGACCGCAAGAAGCCCGAGCCGGCCGAGGCCACGCGGCACTACGCCATGATGCGGCGCCAGATCGACCACATGGTGCGGCTGGTGGACGACCTCATGGAGGTCTCGCGCATCACGCGCGGCAAGATCGAGCTGGACCTGGCGCCCGTGGAGCTGCAGCGGGTGCTGGGTGACGCCATCGAGCTGAGCCGGCCGCTGCTGGACAGGGCCCAGCACCAGTTCGAGGTGGACATCCCGGCCGAGCCCCTGGTGCTGCAGGGCGACGGCGTGCGGCTGACGCAGGTGTTCTCCAACCTGCTCAACAACGCTGCCAAGTACACCCCGCGTGCCGGCCACATCGCCGTGGCAGCCCGGCGCGACGCCGACCAGGCCATCGTGGACGTGCGCGACAACGGCATCGGCATCGCGCCCGAGATGCTGGGCTCGATCTTCGACATGTTCGTGCAGGCCAGCGGCACGGCCAAGACGGCCCAGGGCGGGCTGGGCATCGGGCTGACGCTGGTGCGCAGCCTGGTCGAGCTGCACGGCGGCCGCGTCGATGTGGCCAGCGCCGGCCTGGGCCAGGGCGCGCAATTCTCGGTGCGCCTGCCCTTGCAGAGCGTGCAGGCAGCGCCGCCCGCGCCCGTCGCCGCCGCGCCGGCCGCCATGCCCGTGCACACGGCCAAGGCCCTGGTGGTCGACGACAACCACGACGCTGCCGACACGCTGGCCGAGTTCCTGGATGCGCTGGGCTTCGAAGTGACCGTGGCCTACAGCGGCCAGGCCGCGCTGGAACGGCTGGCCGGCGAGCTGCCCACGCTGGCCATCCTGGACATCGGCATGCCCGGCATGGACGGCTGCGAGCTGGCGCGCCACATCCGCAACGATCCGGCCCATGCCGGCATGGTGCTGGTGGCGCTGACCGGCTGGGGCCAGGCGCGCGACCGCGAGCGCACGCGCGCCGCGGGGTTCGACCACCACCTGGTCAAGCCGCTGGACGTGGACCACCTCATGGCCATCCTGCAGACGCTGCAGCCCGCCTGATCAGTCGCTGAGCAGCTCGCCTATCGGCTGCAGGTCTTCCACGTGGTCGCAGACCGCCTTGATGACCATCATGATCGGGATGCCCAGCAGCAGGCCCGGGATGCCCCAGAGCCAGCCCCAGAAGATCACGCCCACGAACACGGCCACCGGGTTCATGCGGCTGGTGCGGCTGGTCAGGAACGGCACCAGCAGTTGGCCCACCAGCATGTGGATCAGCAGCGAGCTGCCGGCGATCAACGCGGCCGTCTCGTAGCTGTTGAACTGCAGCAGCGCCAGCAGGCCCGCGCCCACCATGACCAGCATCGAGCCCAGGTACGGAATCAGGTTGGTCACGCCAGCCACGATGCCCCACACCGCCGCGTTGTCCAGCCCGAAGGCCCAGAAGGTCAGGCCCGTGGCAACGCCCACGAGCGCGCTGGTCAGGATCTGCACTAGCAGGTAGCGTTCCACGTTGGCCGCGATGTCGTCCAGCACGTGGACGGTGATCTTCTTTTTCTGCAGGCTGGCTCCGCTGATCTTGACGAGCTTGCGCCGGAAGGTGGTGCCCGAGCCCAGCGCGAAGTAGGTGAGGAACACCACCATGGTCATCTGCGCGGCCGCGCTCATAAGGCCCACCGTGCCGGTCCACAGGTAGTCGCGCACGTTGAAGCGCGGCCGTTCGATCACCACACGCGTGACACCGCGGCGCGGCAGTTCCTTGGCGGCCGAGGCCTCGGCCGCCTGCTCCAGCTGCGCCGCGGCCTGTTGCACCGTCTGCAACGCGCTGACGTCGTTCTTGCCCCCGCTCAGCATGATCAGGCGCAGCTTCTGCGCCGCCACCGGCAAGGAATCGAGCAGGGAACCAGCGCTGGCCGACAGGGACCAGGCGGTCCAGCCCATGGCGCCCACCAGGCTCAGCAGCACCACGGCCGATCCGATCCAGGGGGAGATGTGCCAGCGCGCGAGCCACACCACGGCGGGCGACAGTGCGTAGGTCAGCAGCAGGCTCAGCATCAGCGGGATGAAGACCGGCGCCGCCCATTGCAGCGCGAAGACACAGGCCAGCACAGTGAGCACCGCCAGCGAGGCGTTGCGCATGTTGACGGCCGCATCCGGGAGCACATGGCCACTGTCTGGCGCGGGTGGGTTCTGCTCTTGTTCGCCTGCCATCGCCTTGTCCTGTGCCGAATTTCCAGATGACGCGGATCGTGCGCCGGCATACATGTGACGCGTTGCGGGCGCCGCGCCCGGATGTGTGCAGGACAACGCCGCGAGTTGCAGCCGGAAGGCTGGCACTCGGTGGGGCGCTCCTAGAATCCAAACGCCCTCACCGTACGCGGGCTATTTCAGTTCCTCAGCGAAAGGTATCCATGGCTTCCCACGACCAAACATTGCTCGCCGTCCTACAGGAAGACGAGGCAGACCTGTTGGGTAGCTGGCTCTCCGCGGCCCAGGGCAAGAGCCCCTCGATCAGCGCCAAGTCCGAAGCGCAGGATCTGCTCAAGGCCCTGATCGGCGCGCTGCACTCCGACGGTGCCGACGACCTGGCCTCGCCCGGCTGGTCGACCACGAGGAAGGTGCTGGAATCGCTGTCGGCCTCGCGCGCGGCGCAGGGCCAGAACGCGGGTGACACCAGCGCCTTCGTGCTGGCCCTGAAGCTGCCCGTGTTCGCCGCACTGCAGCGCCGCCTGGGCAAGGACAGCAAGACGCTGCTGCAAGCCGTGACCAGCGTGACCACCAAGCTCGACGCCATGGCGCACTGGACCGTGACGGCCTTCCAGCGCTCGCGCGAAGAGATCATCAAGCGCCAGCAAGACGAGCTGCTCGAGCTCTCCACACCCGTCATCAAGCTGTGGGACGGCGTGCTGGCCGTGCCCATGATCGGCACGCTGGACTCGGCGCGCACGCAAATGGTGATGGAGGCGCTGCTGCAGCGCATCGTCGAGACCGAATCGGAGCTGGCCATCATCGACATCACGGGCGTGCCCACCGTGGACACGCTGGTCGCGCAGCACCTGCTCAAGACCGTCACCGCCATCCGGCTCATGGGTGCGGACTGCATCATCAGCGGCGTGCGCCCGCAGATCGCGCAGACCATCGTGCACCTGGGCGTGGACCTGCAGGGCGTGACCACCAAGGCCACGCTGGCCGCGGCCCTGGCCTTGGCGCTCAAGCGCGGCGGCTACACCGTGACGAAATCCTGAGGCCGCCATGTACCGCATCCCGATCCTGCAGATGGGCAGCGCGCTGCTCGTGACCATCCAGGTGGACATGGAAGACCAGACGGCCCTGCTGCTGCAGGACGACCTGGCCAACAAGATCGAGGCCACGGGCGCCGACGGCGTGCTGATCGACATCTCGGCGCTGGAGATCGTGGACTCGTTCGTCGGCCGCATGCTGGCCTCGATCTCGGGCATCGCCAGCGTGCTAGACGCCACCACGGTGGTGGTCGGCATGCAGCCGGCCGTGGCCATCACGCTCGTGGAACTGGGCCTGTCGCTGGACGGCGTGAAGACCGCGCTGAACGTGCGCCGCGGCATGCAGCTGCTGCAGGCCGCGCGCAGTGGAGACCATCTCGATGAACACTGAGCCCGAGGGAACGATGCCGCTGCGGGCCGAGGCCGACATCGTGGCCAGCCGCCAGCACGTGCGCCGGCTCACGCAGCAGCTGGGCTTCAGCCTGGTCGACCAGACCAAGATGATCACCGCGGCCAGCGAGCTGTCGCGCAACACCGTGACCTACGGCGGCGGCGGCGAGATGCAGTGGGCGCTGCTGGAAGACGGCATCAAGCGCGGCCTGCGCCTGCGCTTCGTCGACCAGGGGCCCGGCATCCCCGACCTCACCCTGGCACTCAAGGACGGCTGGACCTCCGGCAAGGGCATGGGCCTGGGCCTGTCGGGCAGCCGGCGCCTGGTCCATGAGTTCGACATCGAATCGACCGTGGGCACGGGCACCTGCGTGAGCGTGACGCGATGGAAGTGATCCACGGCGCGGCGCACGCCGCATTTCCCATGGGCGACGCCAGCCGCGTGGGCGAGGCGCGCCGGCATGCTGCCACGCTGGCAACCGCGCTGGGCTGGGACGACACCACGGCCGGCCGTCTCGCGCTGGTCGTGACCGAGCTGGCCGGCAACCTCGTGCGCCACGCCCGCCACGGCCGGCTGCTGCTGGCTGCGCGCGGCGGCGCCGTGCCCGAGATCGAAGTGCTCTCGCTCGACGAAGGCCCGGGCATCGCCGACACGGCCCGCGCCTTGGGCGACGGCTTTTCCACGGGCGGCACGCCGGGCACGGGCCTGGGGGCCGTGCGCCGGCTGGCCGACGACTTCGACCTGCATTCCGAGGTGCCCGGCGGCACGGTGGTCGTGGCGCGTGTGCGGCGCGCCCGAGCCAGGCCGCCGGCGCGTGCATTCCGCTTCGGCGTCGCTGCGGTCTGCGCGCCGGGCGAGACGGTCAGCGGCGACGGCTGGGCGCTGGCCCTGGACGGGCCGCGCGCCGCCGTGCTGATGGCCGACGGCCTGGGCCACGGTCCGCAGGCGGCCGAGGCCGCGCAGGCCGCCATCGCCCAGTTCGCCAAGGCCCCCTTCATGCCGCTGGACGAGACACTCACGCTGGCCCACGCGGCCCTGCGCATCACGCGTGGCGCGGCGGCCGCCTATGTGATCGCCGACGCCAAGGCCGGCACCGTGCGCAGCGCCGGCGCCGGCAACATCACCACGCGCATGGTCTCGGGCACGGTCAACAAGACGCTGCTGAGCCAGCACGGCACGCTGGGCGTGCACATGCGCAAGCCCGAGCCCGTGGACGCGCCCTGGCCCGACCACGCGCTGCTGGTGCTGCACAGCGACGGCGTGCAGACGCGCTGGCCGGCCGAGCTGCTGGCGCCGCTGCTCATGCGCGACCCGGCCCTGGGCGCGGCCTGGCTGCTGCGCCACCACCTGCGCGGGCGCGACGACGCGACCGTGATGCTCTTGCAAAGGAGCTGAGCCATGGCCTCCGACGACACCACCCTCCCCCTGGCCGAGCAGCTGGCCGACGCGCAGGCGCAGGTCGCCGCGCTGGCCGCCGAGCTCGAGGAGACCAACCGCGGCGTGCTCGCGCTGTATGCCGAGCTGGACGTGCAGGCCGAGGCTCTGCGCCAGGCCAACGAGCTCAAGAGCCGCTTCCTGGCCTACATGAGCCACGAGTTCCGCACGCCGCTGGGCGCGATCCAGAGCATCGCGCGCCTGCTGATCGACCGGCTGGACGGCCCGCTGACCGACGAGCAGGACCGCCAGGTGCGCTTCATCCAGCAGACCACGGCCGAGTTTGCAGAGATGGTCAACGATCTGCTGGACCTGGCCAAGGTCGAGGCTGGCCGCATCGACGTCTCGCAGGCCTGGTTCGACATGGTCGACCTGTTCGCGGCGCTGCGCGGCATGTTCAAGCCTGTGCTGACCAACCCCGACGTCACGCTGGTCTTCGAGGACCCGGTGGACGTGCCTGCCGTCTTCAGCGACGACCGCAAGCTGGCGCAGATCCTGCGCAACTACATCAGCAATGCGCTGAAATTCACACAGCGCGGCGAGGTGCGTGTCGCGGCGCGCCGCACGGCGGACGACCAGATCGTGTTCTCGGTGGCCGACACCGGCATCGGCATCGCCAGGGAATACCACCACGCGATGTTCCAGGACTTCTCGCAGATCGATTCGCCGATCCAGAAGAGCCTGCGCGGCACCGGCCTGGGGCTGTCGCTGTCGCGCCGCCTGGCCGAACTGCTGGGTGGCAGCGTGTCCATGGAGAGCGAGCCCGACCAGGGCTCGACCTTCTACGTGACTATCCCCCTGCAATCCGGCCCGGCCGCGCCATCGGCCACGGGCGCCCATCGTTGACGAGCATGCACAAGATCAGCATCACCATCGACCGCTCGCGGCACAAGGTGCTGGTGGTGGACGACACGCCGGCCACGCGCTATTCGACCTGCCGCGTGCTGCGCGCGGCGGGCTTCGAGGTGATCGAGGCCGAGACCGGCGAGGCCGGGCTCGCAATGGCGCGGGCAGGCGATGTGTCGGCCGTGGTGCTGGACGTGCACCTGCCCGACATGGACGGCTTCACGGTCTGCCGCGTGCTGCGCGAGCGCACCGAAACCGTGGTGCTGCCCGTGGTCCACCTGTCGGCCACCTACATCGACAGCTCGGACAAGGTGGCCGGCTTGAACTCGGGTGCCGACGCCTACCTGGAGCACCCGGTCGAGCCGGCGATCCTGATCGCCACGGTGCAGGCCCTGATCCGCGCGCGCACGGCCGAGGACCAGCTGCGCCAGGCCGAGGAGCGCTACAAGCAGCTGGTGCTGGAACGCGAGCAGGCCGCGCGCGCCAACGCCGAGCGCCACAGCCGCACCAAGGACGATTTCGTGGCCGTGCTGTCGCATGAACTGCGCAACCCGCTCAACGCGATCATGATGAACACGCATGTGCTGCTGCGCAAGGAACTGGCGCCCGACGTGGCCAAGGGCCTGGACGCGATCCGCCGCAACGCGCAGACGCAGGCCCGCATCATCTCGGACATCCTGGACGTCTCGCGCATCAACTCCGGCAAGCTGGACCTGCAGCGCGAGCTGGCCGACCCGGCCGCCCTGGTGCAGTCGTCCATCGACGCGATGCGCCCGATGATCGAGTCGCGCAAGCTCACGCTGCACCTGGACATCGCGCCGGTCGGCCCCGTGCTACTGGACCCGGCGCGCTTTCAGCAGATGTTCTGGAACATCTTCAACAACGCGATCAAGTTCTCCAGCGCCGGCGGTGCGGTGCGCGTGGAACTGACCGAGGACGACGGCGTACTGACGCTGGGCGTGATCGACACCGGCAAGGGCATCGACCCCGGATTCATCGACCGCGTGTTCGAGAAGTTCAGCCAGAGCGATGCCCCCGGCAAGCGCGCGCACGGCGGCCTGGGCCTGGGCCTGTCCATCGTCAAGCACCTGGCCGAGCTGCACGGCGGCAGCGTGAGCATCAGCAGCCCGGGCTTGAACGCCGGCACCACGGTGCGCATCCACCTGCCCATCGTCGTGCAGGCCGCGGCCTCGGCCAACGAGGCCGTCGAGTCCATGCCGGCCGGGCTGGACTATGCGTCGCTGGCCAGCCTGGGCGGCAAGC
The DNA here is from genome assembly GCF_001422405.1 of Pseudorhodoferax sp. Leaf267. Classification (GTDB taxonomy): domain Bacteria; phylum Pseudomonadota; class Gammaproteobacteria; order Burkholderiales; family Burkholderiaceae_C; genus Pseudorhodoferax. The sequence goes on along the minus strand of NZ_LMMV01000002.1, from coordinate 67,338 downwards.
GCGTGCTGGTGGTGGAGGACGACCGCGATGCGGCCGAGATGCTGGCCCACATCCTGGAGGACCGCGGTGCCGATGTCGCGGTGGCCGGTGACTACGACGAGGCCATCGCACAGCTGCAGACGCGCCGGCCCGACCTGCTCATCAGCGACATCGGCCTGCCCGGCAAGGACGGTTATGCACTCGTGCGCGCGCTGCGCGCCATGGAGGCCGGCGGCCCGCGCGCCCCGGCCATCGCGCTGACGGCCTTCGGCCGCCCCGACGACCGCGACATGGCGCTGCAGTCCGGCTTCGATCTGCACGTGGCCAAGCCGTTCGAGCCGCTGCTGCTGCTGAACGCCATCCGCCGCCTGCTGGGGTAATCAACCACCCCGTTTGAATGGCTCACTGCGTGTAGCCATTCCATCCCGCTCCAGGGGCGCCGCCAGCGGCCGAGCGGAGCCCGTTGCACGGCGGCCGCTGGCATGGCCTGCTCCGCGGACTTCTGAGCTTGTGCTTGCGGGTCGGATCGTTGGCTGCAGGTCGCGCGTCGCGCGATGGCAACTGCTGCTTATTGGCTGCGGTGCAGCGGCAGGCCAGCCACGTCCAGCCTGGCCTGCAGCACCTGGCCGTGCGTGGAGTCGGTGACGAACAGCGTGCGCCGGTCTTCACCGCCGAAAGCCAGGTTGGTCGTCGATGCACCCGCCGGGCCGCGCAGCACCAGCACCGGCTCGGCCCGCGCATTGAGCACCCACACGTAACCCAAGCCGGGGTTGGCCACGAGCACCCTGCCCTGCGTGTCGACGGCCAGCCCATCCGGCCCGCTGGGGCCGTAGGACGTGAAGAACTGACTGACCTTGGCCACGCTGCCGTCGGGCAGCAGCGGCACGCGCCATACGCAGTTGCCGCGCGTGACGGCCACGTACAAAAGCTTGCCGTCCGGCGACAGCGCCACGCCGTTCGGACTGGGCACGTTGGAAAGCAACAGGTCGAGCTGGCCATCGGGCCGCAGCCGGTACAGCCGGCCCGTGGGGTCGTGCAGCCCGGTCTGGCCCTGGTCGGTGAAGTACAGGTTGCCGGCCGCGTCGAACACCAGGTCGTTCACGCCCTTGAAGCGCTCGGAGTTGCGGCGCTGCAGGTGCGGCGTGACCTGGCCCGTCGTCACGTCCAGCCGCATGAGGCCGTTCTTGTAGTCGGTGATGAGCAGCGTGCGCGCGTCGATGAACTTCATGCCGTTGGGCTCGCCGTCGTACTCGGCGACCAGCGACCAGGCGCCTGCCGTGTCGATGCGCAAGATGCGGCCCCAGGGGATGTCGCTCACGTACAGGTTGCCCGCATCGTCGAGCACCGGGCCTTCGAGGAACGAGTCGGTGACGGTGCCGCCACGGTTGGCGTCGGCCCATTCACTGCGCTCGGCGCGGCGCAGGGCGGCGGGCATGGACGTGAAGACGTCGAGGTCGCGGACCTCGGGGGCTTGCAGCAGGAACATCGAAGGTCTCCTCGAAAGAATCAAAAGCCGTAGAGCCGGGCCGGGTTGTCGACAAGGATGCGGTCCATGACGGCATCCTCGTCACACCAGGCGCGCAGCACGTCGAGCAGGTCGGCGTCGTTCACCGTATCGGGCGCCTCGGTCGTGTGCGGCCAGTCGCTGCCCCAGACCAGGCGCTCGGGTGCAGCCTGCACCAAGGCGCGGCCCAGGGCCTGCGCGTCGCCATAGGCCGGCCCGCCCTCGCGCGAACGCATGTAGACGCCCGAGAGCTTGACCCAGGTGTGGCCCGCGTCCAGCAGCCGGCGCAGCACGGCGAACGCTTCGCTGGCCGGGCCCTCGGCCGGGTCGATGCGGCCCATGTGGTCGATGACCAGCGGGACGGGCAGGGACGCCAGCACGGGCTCCATCGCGACGATCTGCTCGGGCTGCGCGAAAACCTGGACGTGCCAGCCCAGCCGCGCGGCCTTGCGCGCCAGCGTGTCCAGCATCTGCGGCGTGGTCGCGCCCCAGGACTGCGGCGAGACAAAGTTCACGCGCAGTCCGCGTACGCCGGCCGCATGCAGGCGGTCGAGCTCGGCATCGGCCACCTCGGCATCGACCACGGCCACGCCGCGCGCACCGTCGCCCAGCTGCGCCAGCGCGTCCAGCGTGCAGGCGTTGTCGGTGCCATAGGTGGACGGCGTGACGACCACCGTGCGCGCCGTGCCCAGGCGGTGCTGCAGCTGCCGGTAAGAGCCCACCCCGGCCTGCGGCGGCGTGCGCGGCCAGTGCGGCGACGGCGCGAAGCGCGGGTCGAAGATGTGCATGTGGCTGTCGCAGGCCATGGCGGGCAATGCACGTGCGGGACGGTTCGCACCCACGGAATGCGGGACCGGCATGTCAGCGCCGCCCGGCCGCCCGAAGGCGCTGACGCACCCCCCACGGGGGCAGCGATACGCGAAGCGATGAGCGTGGGGGCCTCATGACTAATCGAGTTTGATGCCACCCTTGCGCACGACCTCGGCCCATTTCGTGTCCTCCTTCTTCAGGAAAGCCGCGAACTCGGCCGGCGTGGAGCCCACGGGCTGCGTGCCCATGTCCACGAAGCGCTGCTTGACCTCGTCTTCGGCCAGCACCGCGGCCACGGCCTTGTGCAGCGCATCGGCGGTGGCGGCGGGCACGCCGGCCGGCAGCAGCAGGCCGTGCCATTCGTAGGCCTCGTACCCGGGCACGGCGGCCTCGGCCACGGTGGGCACGTTCGGCAGGCGCTTGCTGCGCTCGGTGCCGGACACGGCCAGCGCACGCAGCTTGCCCGACTCGATCAGCGAGGACGAGGCCGCCACGGTGGCGAACATGAAGTCCACCTGCCCGCCCGTCACGTCCACGATGGCCGGGCCGCCGCTCTTGTAGCCCACGTGCACCATGTCCAGGTCCAGCTTCTGGCGGAACAGCTCGGCCGCCAGCCGCTGCACCGTGCCACTGCCGCCCGAGGCGTAGTTCAGCTTGCCGGGCTGGGCCTTGGCGCGGGCCACCAGGTCCTTCACGTCCTTGACGGGCGAGTCGGCCTTGACGATCAGCACGTTGGGCGCCAGCGCCACCAGGGCCAGCGGCTGCAGCGCGCCCGCGGCATAGGGCATCTTGGGGAACAGGTGCGGGTTGATGGAATACGGCGTCGCGTCGTACAGCAGCGTGGTGCCGTCGGGCTTGGCCTTGGCGACATAGCTCTCGCCGATGGTGCCGCTGGCGCCCGCGCGGTTGTCCACGATCACGCTGGTGCCGAGCCTGGTGCCCAGGCGCTGCGCGACCACCCGGGCCAGCGCATCGGCCGCGCCGCCGGGGGCGTAGGGCACGACGATGGTGACGGTCTTGTCGGCGAACTGGGCATGCGCGATGCCGGCCACGAGGGCGCAGGCGACGACGAGGCTTCGGACGATGGTCTTCATGGATGGATCTCCTGAGGGTTCGATGGTGTTCGGATGGCAGGCGTTCACTCGGCCTTGAGGTCGAGCGCGCGGGCCAGCTGGCTGTAGTCGCGCACCTCGCGCTGCAGCTGCGCGGCGAACGGTGCGCCGCACAGGCCCTGGGCTTGCATGCCCATGCCGCGCAGCTTGTCGACGGTGGCGGGGGCGCGCACGAACTCCTGCGCGACGCGCTCGAGCGCGGCCAGCACCGCGGCCGGCGCGCCGGCCGGCGCCAGCAGGCCATACCAGGCGTCGGCGCTGTAGCCTTTCACGCCGGCCTCTTCGAAGGTCGGCACGTCGGGCAGCAGCGGCGAACGGCGGGGCGAGGCCACGGCCAGCGCCGTGAGCTTGCCGGACTGCACCTGCGGCAGCACCGAGCCCAGCGTGGCGAACGAGCTGTCGACCTGGCCGCCGATGAGGTCGGTCACGGCCTGCGCCGCGCCCTTGTACGGGATGTGGTTCATCGCCGTGCCGGTCAGCCGCGTGAACTGCGCGCTGGCGAAATGGCCCGAGCTGCCGCTGCCCGGCGTGGCATAGGTGCGCGCGCCGGGCTCAGCCTTGACCTTCTGCAAGAAGTCCGCGAGCGTCTTGACCGGCAGGGCCGGGCCGACCGCTAGCACCGTGGGGCTGACCGCCAGCGTGCAGACCGGCGCGAACGACTTGACCGCGTCGAATTTCACGCGGCTCGCGTACAGCGCCGGGATCATGGTGTGGTTGGTCGCGCCCAGCAGCAACGTGTAGCCGTCGGGCGGCGCGCTGGCCACGGCCTCGGCCGCCAGGATGGTGTTGGCGCCGGGCTTGTTGTCCACGACGAAGGGCTGGCCCAGCGCACGCGCGGCATGGTCGGCAAAGGCGCGCGCCACCACGTCGGTCGGGCCGCCGGCCGAGAAGCCGACGACCAGGCGCACGGGCTTGGCGGGCCAGGCGGCCTGCGCGCTGGCCGTGCCCGCCGCGAGCAGCGCCGTGAGTGCCAAGGCCAGGCGCGCGCCGATGGATGCACAGGTGAATGTCATGGTGTCTCCGGAGAATGTCTTGCCCCCTCTCCCACACGGGGAGAGAGGAGCCAAAGCGCGCTCAGCGCGTCACGCAGCGGCCGTCTGCCGTGCCAGCACGGCCAGCAGGTTCTGCGCAGCCGCCACGCCCATGTTCACGTAGGCGTCGCTGGTCACGCCGCCGATGTGCGGGCTCAGCACGATGTTCTTTTCGCCCTGGAACGGGTGGCCTGCCACCATGGGCTCGACGGCGAAGCTGTCCAGCCCGGCCGACGCGACCTGGCCCGACCGCACCGCGGCCAGCAGCGCGGCCTCGTCGATCAAGCCGCCGCGCGCGGTGTTCACCACGATCACGCCGCGCTTGCACTGCGCCAGCGTGTCGGCATTGAGCAGGCCGCGGTTCTCGTCCATCAGCGGGCAGTGCAGCGAGATGGCGTCGGACTCGCGCCAGATCGTCGCCAGGTCCACGCTCTGCACGTAGTCGGGCAGGTTCTTGGCAAACGGGTCGAAGCCGATCACGCGCATGCCCAGGGCGTCGGCCATGCGTGCGAAGCGCAGGCCGATGGCGCCCAGGCCGACCAGGCCGACCGTGCGGCCACCCAGTTCCAGGCTCTTGTGCGTGGCCTTGTCCCAGTGGCCGGCGTGCATGCGCGCGTCCAGCGCCACCACGGACTTGGCGCAGGCCAGCAACAGCGCCAGGGCCTGCTCGGCCACAGCCGCTGCATTGGCACCCGCAGCCGCCACCACCTCGATGCCGCGCGCCTTGGCCGCCACCTTGTCGATGGTGTCGGTGCCGCTGCCGTGCTTGGAGATCACCTTCAGCGACGGCGCCGCGTCCATGACCGTGGCGCCGACCTTGCCGTAGCGCACGATGATGGCCACGGGGTCGTGCGCGCGGCACAGCGCGACCAGGTCGTCCTCGGTCGGCGTCTTGCCGGCATAGAGGACGTCATGGCCTTCGAGCAGGGCCAGGGCCTGCGGCGCAAGGTCGGCGCCAGTGACGAGTACGGCGCTCACAGCGTCTCCCCTTCCTTCAGCACGCCGGCATTGCGCAGCGCGGCGGTCAGCCATTTCGCGGCGGTGTCGCCTTCCTTGATGGCCGCAATCCGCGCGGCTTCGTCCTTGACCTTCTTGGCGGCCAGCGGCAGCAGGCCGGCAAGCTTGTCGCGCTCGACCACGACCACGCCATCGGCATCGCCGATCACGAAGTCGCCGGGGTAGACCGTCACGCCGCCCACCGACACCGGGTGGCCGATGCGGCCGCCCACGTTCTTGGTCGGGCCGTTGGGGTTGGTGCCCACGCTGAACACGGGGTAGTCCATCTCGTCGATCTCGATGCTGTCGCGCGCGGCACCGTCCATCACCACGCCGGCGATGCCGAGCTGGCGGCAGGCCGTCATCATGATGGTGCCCATGAGCGCGGAGGTCTGGTCGCCCTTGCCGTCGATGACCAGCACGTCGCCCGGCTTGGCCAGCGCGATGGCGGCGTGGATCATGAGGTTGTCGCCGGGGCGCACTTCCACCGTGATGGCGGTGCCGGCCAGCTTCATGCGGGGGTGCAGCGGCTTGATGCGGCCGTGCAGCGCGCCGCGGCGGCCGGCGACGTCTGCAAAGATGGCGGGCTGGAACTGGGCGGCCTGCGCGACGAGGTCGGCGGGCACACGTTCGAAGCTGCGGATGATGTCGGGAAGAGTGGACATGTCGGGTCTTTCGATGCGGTGGAAGAAGGGTTCGGGCATGGCGCTGCCCACGCGGGTGCTGGAACCCGCTTGCAGCAGCAGTGGAGAAAGGGTGGCGCAGCCCTGGCGCCGGAGACTCAGTCGACCTTGGCGCCGGATTCCTGGACGACCTTGCCCCAACGCACGATCTCGCTCTTGATCAAGGCGCCGAACTGCTCGGGCGTGCTGCCGCGCACCTCGGCGCCTTGTGCGGCCAGCTTCTTCTTGATCTCGGCGTCGCCGAGCGCCTGGTTGAAAGCGGTGTTCAGCCTGGCCACCGCATCCTTGGGCAGGCCGTCCGGGCCGGCCACGCCGAACCAGGTCACGGCCTCGAAGCCCTTGTAGCCGGACTCGGCGACGGTGGGCACGTTGGGCAGGTCGGCCGTGCGCTGCTGCGAGGTGACGGCGATGGCGCGCATCTTGCCGTTCTTGATGTAGCCGATCAGCGTGGGCACGGACGACATGTACATCTGGATCTGGCCGCCGATCAGGTCGGTGGAGCCCTGGGCCGCGCCCTTGTACGGCACGTGCGTGAACTTCACGCCGGCCTGCTTCTGCAGCAGCTCGGCCGCCAGGTGGGCCACGGTGCCGTTGCCCGAGCTCGCGTAGTTCAGTGTCTCGGGCTTGGCCTTGGCCGCGGCGACCACGTCGGCCAGGGTCTTGTACGGCGAGTTGGCCGCGACCACGAGCACCAGCGGCGCTTGCGCGACCAGGCCGACCGGGGCCAGGTCGGTCTCGGGCTTGTAGGGCAGCTTGGGGTACAGCGTGGGGTTGATGGCCAGGTTGCTGGTCTGGCCCAGCACCAGCGTGTAGCCGTCGGCCGGGGCCTTGGCGGCCGTGTCCACGCCCAGGTTGCCGCCAGAGCCGGGCTTGTTGTCGATGATGATGGTCCAACCGTTGGCCGTGGCCACCTTGTTGGCGACTTCACGCGCGATGAGGTCGGTGCCGCCGCCGGCCGGGAACGGCACGACGAGGCGGATGGGGCGTGAGGGATAAGGTGCCTGCGACCACGCGGGGGCGCTGGCCAGGGTGGCGAACGCCGAGGCGATCAGGACGAGGTGGCGGCGGCGTGGCAGGTGCATAGTCTTGTCTCCGGTTGGGAACTGCCCTGGCGCAACCGTTGCGTGGCGGGCGTTCGATGGAGGCAAGTATTCGTGCTGGACTGCAATAGGTCCAATCGAAACTTTCTTGCAATCGATAAATGGTGCTTGGGGTATTCAGGCTGGCGTCTCGTGGCTGGCGTGCCGTGCAAGCAAAGCCATCAGCCGCTGCGCAGCCGGCGAAACGTAGCCGGTGTCGCGCCAGGTGGCCACCAGCCGGCGCCGCATCGTGGTGGCCGGGATGCCGACCTCGCGCAGCGCCGCGCCCGAGCGCCCGGCCTGCAGGTGCAGGCGCGAGATGAAGCTCAGGAGGCCGGTCTCGCCGATCAGCGCGGGCAGCATCAGGAGCATGGTGCTTTCCACCTGCACCACCGGCCGCGGCAGGTTGTGGCGGTCGAAGGTCTGGTCCAGCCAGTCGCGCGTGGGCGCGCCGGGCGGTTGCAGCACCCAGCGCCAGCGCGCGAGGTCTTTCAAGGCCGGCCGAGGCCTGTCGAACACCGGGTGGCCAGCGCTGGCTGCGACCACGATCAAGTCCTCTGCCAGGTACTGCGAGGCGAAGCCGGACTCGCGCGCACCCTCGGTGCCGACCATGAGGTCGATGTCGCCGGAGCGCAGCAGCGGCGTGAGCACGTCGACCAGGCCCACGTGCGTCTTGAGCGTGACCTCGGGCGCCTCGGCGATCAGGTCGCGCGCCACGGGCGGCAGCAGGAACTGCGCGGCCGTCGGCACGATGCCCAGCTTGACATGGCCCGACAGGCCGCGGCCGATGTCGCCGATCTCGCGCCGCGCGCTCTCCACGTCCAGCCGCGTGCGCTGCGCCCAGCGCAGCAGCGCATGGCCGGCAGCCGTGAGCTTGATGCCGCGCCCGGTCTTCTCGAACAGCGCGGCGCCGCAGGCCTCCTCCAGGCGGCGCACGCAGCTCGTGAGCGCGGGCTGCGTGCGGTGCAGCCGCTCGGACGCGCGGCCCATGTGCTCGAGCTCGGCGATGACTTCGAAATACTGCAGATCGCGCAGGTCCAAGGGTGGTCTCCGCCATGGTGTCGATGGATGTGGGCGGCGCATGCTTTGCACCGGTGGGACAGCGCCCACAACCACACTGGCCGCATGATGGCAGACAGCCCCATCCCTGTACGCGAGGATGGCGAACCAATTTCCAGGAGCTTCCCGCATGACCCATCGCCCCGCGCCCTCGGCCCACTTGTACAAAGCGCCGATCGCCCTGCTGCTGGGGCTTGCGCTGGTCGGCTGTGGCGAGACCTCCAAGCTGCCCGACACGACAGGGATCGGCTCTGCGCCCCAGCTGCCGGCGCCTGGGGGCAGCCTGATCCCCACCGTCAAGGTCGCGCCCGTCAAGGGCTGGCCCGCGGGCACCATGCCCACGCCGGCCGCCGGCACCAAGGTGCAGGCCTTCGCGACCGGGCTGGACCACCCCCGCTGGCTGTACACACTGCCCAACGGCGACGTGCTGGTGGCCGAGTCCAACAAGCCGGCCAACGCGGGCGAAGGCAAGAAGCCCTCGATCCGCGGCTGGGTGCAGGGCCTGTTCATGAAGCGTGCCGGTGCCGCCGTGCCCAGCGCCGACCGCATCACGCTGCTGCGCGACGCCGACGGCGACGGCGTGGCAGAGGTCAAGACTGTGTTGCTGCAAGGCCTGACCTCGCCCTTTGGCATGGCGCTGGTGGGCAACGAGCTGTTCGTCGCGAACGCCGACGCGGTCGTCAAGTTCCCGTTCACGCAGGGCCAGACCAGCATCACGGCGGCCGCGACCAAGGTGGCCGACCTGCCCTCGAAGATCAACCACCACTGGACGAAGAACCTGCTGCCCAATGCCGACGGCAGCAAGCTCTACGTGACCGTGGGCTCGAACAGCAACATCGGCGAGAACGGTCTGGAGAACGAGGAAGGCCGCGCCGCGATCTGGGAGGTCGACGCCAAGACCGGCACGCACCGCATCTTCGCCTCGGGCCTGCGCAACCCCAACGGCCTGGCCTGGGAGCCCGTGACGGGCAAGCTGTGGACGGTGGTCAACGAGCGCGACGAGCTGGGCAACGACCTGGTGCCCGACTACATGACCTCGGTGCAGGACGGAGGCTTCTACGGTTGGCCCTGGAGCTACTACGGCCAGCATGTGGACGAGCGCGTGAAGCCGCCCATGCCCGACATGGTCGCCAAGGCCATCAAGCCCGACTACGCGCTGGGCTCGCACGTGGCCGCACTGGGCCTGGCGATCTCCGACGGCAAGCAGATGGTGGGCCGGTACGGCGCGGGCGCCTTCATCGGCGAGCACGGCTCGTGGAACCGCAAGCCGGTCAGCGGCTACAAGGTGGTGTTCGTGCCCTTCATGCACGGCATCCCGTCGGGCATGCCGCAGGATGTGTTGACGGGGTTCCTGAACGCCGACGGCGAGGCCCTGGGCCGGCCCGTGGGCGTGGTGTTCGATGCCAAGGGCGCACTGCTGGTGGCCGACGACGTGGGCAACGCCGTGTGGCGCGTGGCACCCGCTGCGCCATGACACCGTGGTCTAAACCATGCCAGATCTCGCCGCGCTGTTCGGCCTGTCGCTGCCGCCGGCCGAGATCCTGATCCGCGGCACGGCGGTCTACTGGTTTTTGTTTTTGCTGTTCCGCTTCGTGCTGCGGCGCGACACGGGCGCGATGGCGATCACCGACGTGCTGTTGCTGGTCGTCATCGCCGACGCCGCGCAGAACGCGATGGCCGGCGAATACACCTCGATCACCGACGGCGTGCTGCTGGTCTCGACCATCGCGTTCTGGAACTATGCGCTGGACTGGGCCGCCTACCACTGGCTGCCGGTGCGGCATTTCGTGGAGGGCGAGCCCCTGCACCTGGTGCGCAATGGCAAGGTGGACCGGCGCAGCATGCGCCGCGAGCTCATGACCATGGACGACCTGATGGCCGCGCTGCGCGAGCACGGCGTGGAGTGCATCGACCAGGTCAAGAGCGCGCGCATGGAAAAGGACGGTGAGATCAGCATCATCCGCCGCGACGAAGACAGCGACGATGCGGCGCCCAAGAAGGACGGCAAGCTGCCGGTGTAGCACCGGCAGCCCGTCGATCAACCCTTGGCGACGGCCCGGGCCGCGCGGGCCCGCACATCCTCGATCAGGTCGAGGATGGTCTTTTGCCGCGCGTTGGCCACGGTGCCCGCTGTCACAGCCGCCTTCAGGGCATCGAGCTCGGCCGGCGTCTTGCTGTAGTCACTCTTCTTCACCGACGCGAACATGGCCTTGCTCTGGGCCAGCAGTGCGGCACGGCTGGCCGCTGCGTTGGCGGGCGTCGTGAAGTCGGCATCGGCCAGCGCGCGGATGCCCTGGTCGATCTTGGACCAGGAGGACGACATGGGCACCAGGTCGGTCGTCGTCATCAGCGTGCCGACCAGCCTGGCGGCCGTGCCGGCCTGGGCGATGAAGACCTCGGGCATGAAGCGGTCCAGGCCTGGGTAGAAGGCCTGGTAGCCCGAACTGGGCCAGTCGCCCGTCACATGCCACACCGGGTGGTTGCCCAGCGATTCGAGGTGGGCTGCGAAGTTGCGGCCGAACCAGTTGTTCTGCGCCTGGCCGTTCACGCCGGGGCGTTCCTCAGCGTTGACCTGCGCCCGCGGCAGTGCAGCCATCTTCACGGCCTCGATCGCCTTCTCGACGTTGATGTCGTTGCCATGCGTGTTGATGTAGGTGGTCATGGCGCGGCCCGTGGCGCGGAACTCGTTGCCCGCATCGGCCATCTGCGCACCGCCCACGTGTTCCATGGACACGCCGCCGATCACGTACTTGCTGAGCCGGTCGTGGTTGTCCTCCACGAAGTCATAGGGGTAGGTGCGCTCGGCACCCGGCACGAAATGCCGCGTGTCGAACACCATGAAGATGCTGCGCGGCCGCTCGGCCTGCGGGATCTGCGCGTAGTACTTCACCACGGCCAGGATGCCGAGAGCGCCGGCGTCCTGGATCAGCGCGGGGCCGTCCACGTGCGTGGCCATCATGACGGCCGTGTCCTTGGCGGTGCCGAAGTCCTTGCCCGGCAGCGTGGCCACCAGCGTGTAGGCCAGTGCGTCCTGCTCGACCTGGGCGTCGAGCTTCAGCGTGGCGGTCTTGCCGGCGCGGGCGTCCTCGATGACCTTGGCGCCGTTCACCTTGTCCAGCAACAGGCCAGGCACCTCATAGCGGTTCGGCGTGCCGTGCTGGCGCCCGCCCTGCGCGGCACCGGGCGGCATGTCCATCACCACCACATGACCGACCGGCTTGTTGGTGGCACTGCGGAAGAAGTTGTTGATGGTGGTGCCCATCTGGCCGTACTGCTGGCGGTTGCGGTAGCTGGCCTCGTAGCTCGGGTCGACCGCCTGGAACGGGGCCAGGAACTGGTCTTCGTTGGTGCGGAATTCGTAGTCCGTGTAACCCGCGCTGTTGCCCGTGTAGGTATAGGGTGCCTGCTTCACGACCACGATCTTGCCGGCCATCTGCGCCGCCGTGGGGCGGCTGGCAGCGGGCACGGACAGGTCGTACAGCACCATGGCGGCAGTGACGCCGTTCGGGCCGGTGGAGCCGGACTGCGTGGCGTAGGAGGCCACGTCCACGGCCGTGCCGTCGGAGGTCAGCGACCAGCCCGTCTTGTCGGGGTATTCGGTGGTGTACCAGCGCTCATAGGGGAAGCGCGCGCGGGTGATGTTCTGCGCGCCGTATTCCTCCAGGCGCTGCTCGATGAAGCCCATGTAGGACTTCCAGGCCGGCGATCCGGTGTAGGTGGCGCCCCAGGACGCCTTGGCCTGGAACCAGGCGGTCGCGTCGGCGGGGCTGATGAGCTGTGCCTTGTCGACGGTGGTGAGCCGCGTGTCGAAGTTGCCGGTGGCTTTGTCGTCGTCGCCGGAGCCGCCGTTGCAGGCGACGAGCGTGGTGGCCAGTGCGAGTGCGCCGAAGCGCCACGCAGAGCTGCGCGTGATGGTCATGGTGTGTCTCCGTGTGAGGCGCCTGGTATGCCGCGCGGCGTCCCGCTGGCATTGAAGGCGTGAATGGTTGGCTCGCGAGCCGGGCAGATTCTCCAAGCGTCGCGCCCAGGCGTCCAATTCAAATATGACCTCTGTCATTCGAATCTAGAATGCAGCGATGGCCGCACCCGCCGTTCTGTTGGCACGCCTCATGGCCCGCGCCCGGCTGCGCCACCTGCAGCTGCTGGTGCGCATCGCCGAGCTCGAAAGCTTGCAGAAGGCGGCCGAGTCCATCGGCATGAGCCAGCCCGGCGCCACGCATGCGCTGGCCGAGATCGAGACCATCCTGGGCGTGCCGCTGTTCGAGCGCCACTCGCGCGGCATGCGGCCCAGCGCCTTCGGCCATGCGCTGCTGCCCCTGGTGCGCGTGGCGCTGCGCCAGCTGCAGGCTTGCGCCGAGACCGTGGCGTCGATGAACAACGGCGCGGCCGGCATGGTGCGCATCGCCGCCATCGGTGCGGCCGTGTCGGGGCTGCTGGCCCAGGTGCTGCCGTCGTTCAGCACGGCGCATGCCGAGGTGGCCGTCGACGTGCGGCCCGCGTCGGTGGACGAGTTGCTCAAGCTCATGGAAGAGCACAGCGTGGACCTGCTGGCCTGCCGCGCACCCGCGCAGCTGCCCGGCGACCTGGACTTCGTGCCGCTGCTGGACGACCGCTACACCGTGGCCTGCCGCGCCGGGCACCCGCTGGCCCGGCGCAAGTCCGTAGCCATCGATCAACTGGCGCAGGCGACCTGGCTGGTGCCGCCGCCCACCGGCATCGCGGCGCGCGACTTCGACCTGCTATGCCAGGCCCTGGGCATCGTGCCGCCGGCCTGCTGGATCAGCGGGCGCTCGGTGCTGCTCACGCTGGCCATGCTGCAGCAGCGCGACCTGCTGGTCTTCATTCCACGCAACACCATCGTGCAGCTGCTGGACACGGGCCTGTTGGTCGAGCTGCCCTGCGGCCCCGCGTTCCGGGCCACGCTGCCGCCCGTAGGCCTGGTGGTGCCGCGCGATCAGGCCCGTTGCAGCGAGGCCGTGCAGCGCTTCATCGCCCACGCCCGGCATCAGGCGCTGGCACCTGCGCCGACGCCGCCGCGCGCGACGCGAGGGCCTCGCCGAAGCGCTGCCTGAAGCGCGGCACGTCGGCCGCGACGGTCTCGGCAAAGGCCTGCTGCTGCGCGGCCGACGGCACGGCCGAGCCCAGCGCCTGCAGCTTGCGCTGCACCTCGGGCATGGCCAGCGCGCCGCGCAGCGCGGCCTGCAGCGGCGCACGTGCAGCCGGCGGCGTGCCCTGCGCGACGAACCATCCGGCCCAGCCCACGAGCGGCGCCTGCGCACCGCCGGCCGGGCTGGCCATCCATTGCGTGAGGTTGGCCAGCACCTTGACCTGGCCGCGCTCCACGGCCACGGTGGCGGCCGGCGCGGCCACGACGGCCATGTCGATGTGGCCGCCGATCAGGTCGTTGATCAGCACCGACGAGCCCTTGTAAGGCACGTGCAGCAGGTCCATGCGCAGTTGCCGCGCGATGGTCGGCAGGGCCATGTACTGCAGCGTCTCGGTGCCGGGGTGGCCGGCCGACAGGGCCTTGCCGCGTTGCTCCACCAAGCCGGGCAGGTCCTCCAGGCCTTCGACCGGCAGCGTGGACGCGGCGATCACCACGAAGTCGCTGCTGCCCACCTGCCCCACGGGCGCGAGGTCCTGCGCGGTGTAGCCCACGTGGGGCATCTGGAACGGCGCGAGGATGACTGTGTTGACGTTGCCGGCCAGCACCGTGCAGCCGTCGTCGGGCTGGCGCAGCACGTGCTGCACGGCAACGGCGCCCGATGCACCGCCGATGTTGCGCACGAGGAAGCTGCGTTCCGCGGCGCGGCCGGCGGCGTCGGCCACCACGCGCATGACGGCATCCATGGAGCCGCCCGCTGGGTAGGGGACGACCAGGGAGATGGGGCCGGTGGGGCAGGCGAAGGCTGCGGGAACAGCCGTCCACAGCGCCAGCGCGCACCAGCGGGCCTGTGTTGCAGCGGAGCGCAGAGTGACGACGGGCATGGCACCGGATGGTACGGCGCACGTGCATGGCAGGGGCGAAGCTGGTGTCGCGCAGCAGACGCCGCACCCGCGCACCCGCCTTGTTTTCGCCTGGAAGTCCACCGAGCCGGACAGCATCGGCATGCGTGGCGCGGCGAAGGTCACGGAGGTGCTGGTGATCCAGTATTCGGAGCCGAACGACGTTCTCCAGGCTGGCGCGCAGCGTGACGGGCTTGCCCGACACCTTGGTCGCGTAGCGTGCGCTGAACCTGTCGGGGTCATTGGCCAGGCGGCGTTGATCGCAACGGGCCACCTGATCTCATGGACCGCCACCTGCGTCCTCAGCTTTCCTCGGTCCGCTTTCCCACCGACTTCGTACTGCCTGGACTTCTGCGGCGCGAAGACTTCGTCACCGTTCTCGGCGGCGGCCGGCGCAACACCACCGCGCAACAGCCCGGCCGTGGGCGAGACCGCGCTCTTGTGGCAAGTGCTTACGCCCAGGGCAATCGTCGAGGCGTCGTGCGACCAGCGCAGGCCGCGGCCGCCACAGTCCAGGCCCAGCGAGCCCAGGCTCTGCAGCACCGAAGCACGGCGCGCTCGTACACTGCCCAGCCGCCCGCCAGTCCCGCGCCCCCGCGCGAACCTCCATGCCCTTCTCCTCCCTCGGGCTGCTGCCCGCCCTGGCCCAGGCCGCTGCCGAACAAGGCTACGCCGCGCCCACGCCCATCCAGGCCGAGGCCATCCCCGTCGTGCTGCGCGGCCAGGACCTGCGCGCCGGCGCACACACGGGATCGGGCAAGACCGCGGCTTACCTGCTGCCGCTGCTGCAACGCTGGCACACCACGCCGCGCCACCGCTCGCAGCGCCGGCTGCACACGCTGGTTCTGGTGCCCACGCGCGAGCTGGCCGCCCAGGTGGCCGACAGCCTGCATGCGCTGGCCGCGCAACTGCCCGAGCGGCCCAAGGTCGTGCGCGCGATCGGCGGCCTGTCGGTCAACCCACAGATGCTGGCGCTGCGCGGTGGCGCCGATTTCGTGATCGGCACGCCGGGCCGCGTGCTCGACCTGGCCGAGCGCAACGCGCTCAAGCTGGGCGATCTGGCGGTGCTGGTGCTCGACGAGGCCGACCGTCTGCTCGACCTGGGCTTTGCCGACGAGCTGAACCGCGTGCTGGCGCTGCTGCCCAGCGAGCGCCAGACGCTGTTCTTCTCGGCCACCTTCCCGCCTGCTGCCAAGGCGCTGGCCGACAGCCTGCTGCGCGATGCGGCCAGCATCGAGGTGGCAGCCCTGCCCGCCTCGGTGCCCGACATCACGCAGCGCGCCATCGCCGTCGACCAGGCCCGCCGCACGCAGTTGCTGCGCCATCTGATCGCGACCGAGCCCTGGCCGCAGGTGCTGGTGTTCGTGGCGACCAAGCACGCCTGCGAGACCGTGGCCGACAAGCTGCGCAAGGCCGACATCCTGGCCGAGCCGCTGCACGGCGAGCTGAGCCAGGGCAAACGCACGCAGGTGCTGGCCGACCTGAAGGCCGGCCGCGTGCAGGTGGTCGTGGCGACCGACCTGGCCGCGCGCGGCATCGACGTGGCGCAATTGCCGGCCGTCGTGAACTACGACCTGGCCCGCTCGGCCACCGACCACCTGCACCGCATCGGCCGCACCGGCCGCGCCGGCGCTGCGGGGCTGGCCATCAGCTTCGTGCCGGCCGCGTCCGAGGCGCATTTCAGGCTCATCGAAAAACGCCAGGGCAAACCCGTGGCGCGCGAGCAGGTCGCCGGTTTCGAGCCGGTGGAGCTGCCGCCAGCCGTGCCCCACGTGGGCGGCATCAAGGGCAAGCGGCCCAGCAAGAAGGACAAGCTGCGCGCCGCCGCAGCAGCCCAGGCACCCACGCCGGGCAAGACGGCATGACGCTGGACTACCTGCTGTTCGACACCAGCGAAGGCAGCGACGGCACCGGCCTGTTCGAAGCCATGGCGGCCGTGGCGCCTGCGCACGCGGCCGCTGTCGAGGCCGAGATCGCGCAGGTGCTGGCCTGGGCCGAAGCACAGTTCCCGGGCGGCCGCGCGCCGGTGGAGGACGGTGGCGACTGGGACGCCGAGCTGCAGGTCACGGACGAGGCCGATGGCGGCATCGCACGCCGCGTGTACACGCTGTCGATCGGTGGGTCCGAGGCATTCTGCGCGGCGTTTGCCGGCCGGTTCGGCGATGCGCTGGCCTGACGTCCGGCGCGCCGCTGCGGCCCGAGCGCAGCCCATGCAGACGGCGGTGGACTGACACAGCCACGGTCGCGGGGCGTGGCCCGCGCACCGGGCGCCCGCGCCCACCAGAGCCCGGGGCACAATCCCGGCCCCATGGCATCTCCCCCTCAACTCCTGGTCGCCGGCGGCGGCATCGGCGGCCTGGCCGCTGCGCTGGCGGGCGCGCGCGCGGGCTGGCCGGTGCGCGTGTTCGAGCGCTCCGCCGCCTTCAGCGAGGTGGGCGCCGGCGTGCAGCTGGGGCCCAACGTGGTGCGCGTGCTGCAGGGCTGGGGGCTGGACGCTGCCCTGCGCGCCGTGGCCGCGTTCCCGCCGCGGCTGCAGGTGCGTGACGCGGCCAGCGGCCAGGCCCTGGCCAGCCTCGGTCTGGCCGACATGCCGGCGCGCTACGGCGCGCCCTACGCCACCGTCCACCGCGCCGATCTGCTGGCGCTGCTGCATGCGGCCGTGGCGACGCGGGCCGATGTGGCGCTGCAGCTGGGCCAGCGCGTGCAGGGCTTTGAGGACGATGGCGGGCGCGTGCGGCTGCACACCGCTGGTGGCACGGCCGAGGGCGCCGCGCTGGTGGGCGCCGACGGCCTGTGGAGCGGCGTGCGCACCCAGCTGCTGGACGACGGCCCACCGCGCCTGACGGGCCACCTGGCCTACCGCGCGCTGCTGCTGCAGGCCGCCTTGCCAGCCGCGCTGCGCAGCGATGCCGTCACGGCCTGGCTGGGGCCTCGGCTGCACGTCGTGTGCTATCCCGTGCAGGCCGGCGCGGCGCTGAACGTCGTGGCCTTCGTGCACGGAGCGCCGCCGGGTGGCGCACGGGGCGCGACGCCCGATGCCCTGGCCGACTGGAACCACGCGACCAATGCCGCCGACGTGCAGGCCGCCCTGGCCGGTTGCTGCGCACCGCTGCAGGACCTGGTGCGCACCGTGCCGGCCTGGCGCCTGTGGGTGCTGGCCGACCGGCCGCCGATGTCATCGGCCGCGCAGCATGCGCGTGGCCGCGTGGCGCTGCTGGGCGATGCGGCGCACCCGATGCGCCCGTATCTCGCGCAGGGCGCGGGCATGGCGGTGGAGGATGCCGATGCACTGGGCCGGGCGCTGCTGCACGGCGGCAGCGATGTGCCGGGAGCGCTCGCCGCCTACGCGCAGGCGCGCTGGCAGCGCAATGCGCGCGTGCAGGCCCGCGCACTGCGCAACGGCGTGATCTTCCACGCCACGGGCCCGGTGCGCTTGGGGCGCAATCTGTCGCTGCGGCTGTTGGGAGAACGCGTGCTGGACATGCCGTGGTTGTATGGGGAGCAAGCCCGGGCAGCCCGCTGATGCACGACAGCGCAGTTCGCGCCCGTCCCCCACATTGCGCAAGCCCGGTTTGATCGCCATGCAGGCCGGCGGCAGACTTGCCTTTCCGCTTGGACACACACCGAAAGGACGGGCGACATGGCAGGCATGAACGAGCAGTTCCAACGCGAACTGCTGAAACTGGGCTTCATTTCCTACAGCGAGCAGGACACCCTGTGGAGCATCGCCAAGCGTTGCGCGGCCATTGCCGGACTGCCGCTCGGCGTGGCCATTGGCGTTGCGAGTGCCAAAGGAGGGACGGTCGTGGTCCCTGGCGTCGGAACGATCTCAGCTGGGCTGGCCGGTTTCCTGGCAGGCTTGACGAGCGGCACGGCCATGTGCACGGCAGCCAATCTGAGTTACCGCAACGAAATGCGCAGACTGCTGCAATAGGCCATCCGTTCACGATGATGCGGCCCCGAGCACGGCCAGCACGATGCCGTGCACCAGCCCCGGCACCGGGCAGCGCCACAGGTCGCGCCAACCCGGCACCAGCCAACGCAGTGGCCGGGGCACGCGGAGGGACCGGGTGCCGAAACGGCGGCTTCCTGCAGGGCCTTGGCAGCCGGTGCCTGGGGCATGCGCGATGCTCCTACACGCCCAGGCGCCGCGGTTGGACCTGCGTCATGCCGATGCGAGATCGGCCAGTGCGGACAGGCTTACCGCGGCGGGCGCACTTCCTTGATCTGCACGTCTTCGACGTCCTGCGAGGGTTCGGCGCGCGCGCCGGTGTCGGCGCCCGGCGCGCCACGCGGGCCGCGCCGCGTGGCCTGCTGCTGCCAGTCGCGGTAGCGGCGCCAGCTCTGCGAGGGGTCGATGCCCATGCCGAACGCGATCACGGGCTTGCCCGTGATGCGCGCCCACAGCACGCGCAGGCCGAACACCACGGCCAGCACGGCGACGGCCACGAAGATGCCGGCGGCCACGACCAGCCCCGCCAGCAGCAGGACCACTTGCAGCACCAGGCGCACCAGGCCTCCGATCACATCACCCACAGGCCTTGCACTCCCTTCAAAGCTGGCTTGCATCAATGCACCACCCGGTCGAACCGGAACTCACCGGGCGACTGGATCGGGTCCACGTCCACCGGGATCACCGACTTGGGCGCGAAGCGCCCCTCCAGCAGCAGCTTGGACAACGGGTTCTCGATGCGCTGCTGGATCGCCCGCTTCAGCGGACGAGCACCATACACCGGATCGAAGCCCACCTTGGCCAATTCGCCAAGGGCCGCAGGGGAAACGTCCAGCGTCAGGTCCATGCGCGCCAGCCGGTCGCGCAGCACGCGGATCTGGATGTCGGCAATCGCCTCGATGTGCTTGGCGTCCAGCGCGTGGAAGACCACGGTCTCGTCGATGCGGTTCAGGAACTCGGGCCTGAAGTGGTTCTTGAGCTCGCCTTGCACCGCGTCCTTGATGTCCTCCGCGTCCTTGCCCACCATGGCCTGGATCAGGTGCGAGCCGATGTTGCTCGTCATCACGATCACGGTGTTCTTGAAGTCCACCGTGCGGCCCTGGCCGTCCGTGAGGCGGCCATCGTCCAGCACCTGCAGCAGCACGTTGAACACGTCGGGGTGCGCCTTTTCGATCTCGTCGAGCAGCAGCACGCTGTAGGGCTTGCGGCGCACGGCTTCGGTGAGGTAGCCGCCCTCCTCGTAGCCCACGTAGCCGGGCGGCGCGCCGATCAGGCGGGCCACCGAATGCTTTTCCATGAACTCACTCATGTCGATGCGGATCAGGTGGTCCTCCGAGTCGAACAGGAAGCCGGCCAGTGCCTTGCACAGCTCGGTCTTGCCCACGCCCGTGGGGCCCAGGAACAGGAAGGAGCCGGTGGGCCGGTTCGGGTCCGACAGGCCGGCGCGCGAACGCCGGATGGCGCTGGCCACGGCCGTGATGGCCTCGTCCTGGCCGACCACGCGCTCGTGCAGCTTGGCTTCCATCTGCAGCAGCTTGTCGCGCTCACCCTGCATGAGCTTGGACACGGGGATGCCCGTGGCGCGCGCCACGACCTCGGCGATCTCCTCGGTGCCGACCTGGGTGCGCAGCAGGCGATGGCCCGCGGCCCCGCCCTTGCCGGCCTCCTTGGCCTGGGCTTCCTTGAGCTTCTTCTCCAGCTCAGGCAGCTTGCCGTACTGCAGCTCGGCGACACGGTTGAAGTCGCCCTTGCGCTTGAGCTCCTCGACCTGGAAGCGGGCCTTCTCGATCTCTTCCATCACGTGCTTGGAGCCCTGGGCCTCGGCCTTCTCGGCCTGCCACACCTCGTCCAGGTCGGCGATCTCCTTTTGCAGCTTGGCGATCTCGTTCTCGATCAGGCCGAAGCGTTTCTGCGAGGACTCGTCCTTCTCGCGGCGCACGGCTTCGCGCTCGATTTGCAGCTGGATGAGCCGGCGGTCCAGACGGTCCATGACCTCGGGCTTGGAGTCCATCTCGATCTTGATCTTTGCCGCGGCCTCGTCGATCAGATCGATGGCTTTGTCGGGCAGGAAGCGGTCGGTGATGTAGCGGTGCGAGAGCTCGGCCGCGGCCACGATGGCCGGGTCGGTGATCTGCACGCCATGGTGCGCCTCGTACTTGTTCTGCAGGCCGCGCAGGATGGCGATGGTGGCCTCCACGGTCGGCTCGCCCACCAGGATCTTCTGGAAGCGGCGCTCCAGCGCGGCGTCCTTCTCGATGTACTTGCGGTATTCGTCCAGCGTGGTCGCGCCCACACAGTGCAGCTCGCCACGCGCCAGGGCCGGCTTGAGCATGTTGCCGGCGTCCATCGCGCCCTCGGCCTTGCCCGCGCCCACCATGGTGTGCAGCTCGTCGATGAAGACGATGGTCTGGCCTTCGTCCTTGGCCAGGTCCTTCAGCACGGCCTTGAGCCGCTCCTCGAACTCGCCGCGGTACTTGGCACCGGCCAGCAGCGCGGCCATGTCCAGCGACAGTACACGCTTGCCCTTGAGCGAGTCGGGCACCTCGCCGGCCACGATGCGCTGTGCCAGGCCTTCGACGATGGCGGTCTTGCCCACGCCAGGCTCGCCGATCAACACGGGGTTGTTCTTGGTGCGGCGCTGCAGCACCTGGATGGCGCGGCGGATCTCGTCGTCGCGGCCGATCACCGGGTCGAGCTTGCCCATCCTGGCGCGCTCGGTCAGGTCCATGGTGTATTTCTTCAGGCTGTCGCGCTGGCCTTCGGCGTCGGCGTTGTCGACCTTCTGGCCGCCGCGCACGGCGTCGATGGCCGACTCCAGCGACTTGCGCGACAGGCCGTTGTCACGCAAGAGCTGGGCGATGTCGGCCTTGCTGTCGGTCAGCGCCAAGAGGAACAGCTCGCCGGCGATGTATTCGTCGCCGCGCTTGAGCGCCTCTTTCTCGGACGCCTGCAGCAGGCTGGTCATGTCGCGGTCCAGCGTGACCTGCTCCTGGCCATGCACCTGGGGCAGGCGTTTCACGGCGCCCTCGGCCGCGGCCAGCAGGCCCTGCACGTTGGTGCCGGCGCGCTGCAGCAGCGCACGCGGGCCGTCTTCCTGCTTGAGCATGGCGACCAGCACATGGGCCGGTGCGATGTAGGCGTTGTCGTTCGCCAGCGCCAGGGATTGGGCTTCGCCCAGGGCTTCCTGGAATTTGGTGGTGAGTTTGTCGATGCGCATGGGTGCGTTCTCCTGATTCCCCAAAACATAGGGCGGCAACAGGGTTTTTCAAGAGCCCGCCGCCCGCGGATGGCCGTGGGTGGCTGCCTACAATCGCCGGCCATGGACATCCGCCAGGTCTCCGTCACCTACCGCGAGGAGCAGGACCGCATCCTCGTGCGCATCAACACCGCGCAGGGCGAAGAGCTGCGCCTGTGGTTCACACGCCGGCTGGTGCTGGGCCTGTGGCCCGTGCTGAACAAGGCCGTGGTCCAGGCCGGGGAGCTGGCCGCCGTGGCCGCGGGCCGGCCGGCGCCGGCCGACCAGGCGGCACGCCAGGCCATCGGCGCCTTCGAGCGCGAGGCGGCCCTGAGCAAGGCCAACTTCACGGCGCCCTACCAGAGCGCCGAGAAGGCCGCGCTGCCGCTGGGCGCCGAGCCGCTGCTGGTCAGCGAGGTGCGCATCACGCCGCACGCCAGCGGGGCCCTGCAGATCGCGTTCCAGGAAAAGCTGCCCGACCTGCCGACGCCGCGCGGTTTCCAGCTCGAGCTGCGCGGGGCGCTGATCCATGGCTTCACGCACCTGCTGGAGCAGGCCATCGCGGCCGCGCAGTGGCGCGCGGGCGTGCCCGGCGAGCTGGCCGAGCCCGACACCGGGCCGGGGCCGCTGGAGCCACCGCGGCGCTATCTCAACTGAACCTGAAGCGTTCTGAAATCGGTGGCGCGCCACCGCTAAAACGCTTGCCCTGGCCTGCGCGCCGTGGGACAAGCGGCTCCCGCCACCAGGCAGCCCGGGAGCAGACATGACAACGAACCGCGTCGAACGCGTGGCCATCTATCCGTCCATCGGCATTGCACGCGTGGGCGACAGCCCCGATGCATTCTTCTTCGGCCCCGAGGTGCCCGGCCAGCAGCCTGGCGATGGCGAGAACTACCGCGACGCACAGGGCCGCATCAAGCGACAGGCGGCGCGCTTTCGGCTGTACGGGCTGGACGCCGCGGGCCAGGTCGTACGCGAGGTGACGCTTGCCGACGGGCCCATCACCTGGAGCGTGCAGGTGGCCAACGAGAAGGCTGCCTGGTTCAACTTCGACCAGGCCATGGACATTCCGGCCAGCCGCGGCGACCTGCCGGGCGTGCCCGCGCTGGCCAGCCTGCGCCGCAACCGCAGCGTGCAGGGAGCAGCGCGCGAGCAGCTGCGCATCCGGCCGCGGCCGCGCTCCATCGGCGGCAGCCGCCAGAGCGGCCAGGCATTCGATGACGGCTGCTTCTACGGCAGGCCGGTCTATCTGGGCGAGCTGCGCACCGACGAGGCCGGCCGGCTGATCTTCCTGGGCGGCCACGGCAAGTCGGCCTCGCACGACGATGTGCCGCCCAGCGGCTTTGCCAACAACGACGGCTGGCACGACGACACCTGCGACGGGCCGGTGCAGGCGAGCGTGGTGCTCGATGGCCGTGCGCTGCAGGCCGACGGTGCCTGGGTGGTCGTGGCGCCGCCGGACTTCGCGCCTGGCGTGCAGGCGCTGGTGACGGGCTGGGACCTGCTGCGCGAGGTGGGCTGCGCGCTGGACACGACGCTGCGGCCGCCGCGTCCGCGCTTTTCCACCGACATCTTTCCGCTGCTGTCGCGCTTCTCGGACGCGCAATGGGTCAACGCCGGCTTCGCGCTGGAGTTCGGCTGGGGCGCGGCCAACGACTTTCGCGGCGCGGAGCTGCTGCGGCGGCTGAACGACCCGTCGCCGGCTGCCCAGCCGCTGCGCAGCGCCGTGTTCAACCGCTTCCGGCATGCGGACTACGGATGGCAGCAGGCCGATGCCTGGCCGGGTGTCTACGGCGATGCCGCCACCGTGGACGCAGGCTCGACCGACCCGCGCAACTGGATGGCGATCCTGCCCACGCAGTACGCGCTGCTGGCGCAATGGGCCGGGGGCGACTTCATCGCCGACGGCCTGCCGCCCCCGCCCAAGCCCTGGGACGAGCGCACGCCGGCCGAGCAGGCCCAGGGCCTGGACCGCGCCGTGCTCGACGAGACCACGGGCGGGCCGTTCCACCCCGGCTGCGAGTTCACATGGCCGATGCGCCAGCCCACGCTGTACTCCGCGCCGTTCCGGTTGCGCCGCCGCCAGGGAGAGGAGCCCGACGCCGGCCCGGTGTTGACCTCCGCCGGCGCCATGGCCCCAGGCGGCCCGCTGGACGGCTGCGCGCCCGGGAGCCTGACGCGCTGGATGGCCTGCCCGTGGCAGACCGACACCGCCAGCTGCCTGTCCGCCTACCGGCCCTGGAGCGGCGAATACCTGCCGACCTTCTGGCCCGCGCGTGTGCCCAACGACGTGCTGACCGAGGCGCAGTACCAGACCCTGATGGACCCGGCGCTGCCGCTGGACGAGCGGATGCGCGCGTTCGACCCGGTGCACCGGCCCAAATGGCTGCGCGGCATCGTCTACCAGCCCGACAGCGACCCGCCGGCGTTGATCACCGACCCCAACCCGCGCGCCGTGTTCATCACAGAATGGCCGCACATCGGCATGGTGACGCGCCGGCCCGGGCCCAGCGACCAGCCCGCGCTGCCGGCCCGGCTGTGGGTGGAGACCGGCCGCACGCTGCCTGGCACGGCGCAGGGCGCGGCGACGACGCCGCTGTGGACGCACGACCCGGCGCGCGAGCGTTGAACCCGGCCGAATGCTTCGACGTGGCCGTGCTGGGCCGCGGCCCGGCGGCCATGGCCGCGGCCATCAGCCTGCGCCGCGCGGCGCACCGCGTGCTGGTGCTGGCGCCCGCACGGCCCGCCCCGACGCCCCCGGGCGACAGCCTGGCGCCGGACGCCAAGCACCTGCTGCGCCGCCTGGGCGTGTGGCAGGCGTTCGAGGCCGACGGGCATCTGGCCTGCCACGGCAACCGCTCGGCCTGGGCCACGTCCACGCCCCGGCACTTCGACTTCATCCACCACCCGCAAGGCCATGGGTTCCACATCGACCGCGCGGTGTTCGACCGCCGCCTCGTGGAGCGGGCGCGCGCGCTGGGCGCCGACATCGACAGCTTCGATGCGCCGCCGGCCATCGTGCCAGACGCTGCTGGCTGGCAGGGCCAGCATGGCCCGCGCCGCTGGCAGGCGCGCTGGGTCGTCGACGCCAGCGGCCAGGCCAGCTGGTTCGCACGTCACCAGGGCGTGGCCCGGCTGCAGGACGATGCCCAGGTGGCCCTGGTGGCGACGCTGCAGGCGCCTGGCCTGCCGGCCGACACCGCGAGCCTGATCGAGGCCGTGCCCCGGGGCTGGTGGTATTGCGCGCCGCTGCCGCAGGGGCGGTGGTCCGCCATGTTCTTTACCGACGCCGATCTGCACGACCACCGCGCGCTGCGCACGGCCGCCGGCTGGCAGGCGCTGCTGGCCGGCGCGCCGCTGACGTGGACGCGGCTGCAGCAGCATGGCGCGGTGCTGGCCGGCGCGCCCGCCTTCACGCCGGCTGCCAGCGCGCGCCTGGCCCGGTTCGCAGGCCCGGGCTGGCTGGCGGTGGGCGACGCCGCCATGCGCTACGACCCGCTGTCGGCCCACGGCTTGACCGTGGCGCTGCACAGCGGCATCGAGGCCGGGCAGGCGCTGTCTGCCAGCCTGGCCGGCGATGGCACCGCCGTGCAGCGCTATGCGGACGCACTCGACCACGCCCATGCGCTGTATGCGCGCATGCGGCTGGGCTTGTACCGCGAGGCCGTGCGTTTCGCCGGCCAGCCCTACTGGCAGCGGCGCCAGCGCGAGGCCGTCGCGAGTTCCTGAGCGCGCCCCTTCCCATGCACAATGCCCGCCAGCCGTCCGCTTCGGCGACGGCGGCATCCCGTCGACGGCGGGACGCGCATCGCACGCTTGCACCACAGGGGGAAGGATGGCTTCGCTGTACCGCTCTGGACGGACCGAGATCCGGCTGCAGGAACGCCGAATCCTCGTCGATGGCATTTCTGTCGCCATCGGTGCCCGGGCTTTCGATTTGCTGGAGGTGTTGCTGCAGCACCGCGACCGCGTGGTCGGCAAGAGCGAGCTGCTCGACCGCGTGTGGCCCGGGCTCGTCGTCGAAGAGAACAACCTGCAGGTGCAGATTTCGTCCCTGCGCAAGGTGCTGGGTGCGCAGGCCATCGCGACGGTGGCCGGCCGTGGCTACCGGCTCGTCATGCCGGTGGTGGAACAGGGTGCCGCGACGGACGCCGCGGCCGCGCCGGCCGACACGGCGCTGCGGCACAACCTGGCGCCCGAGCGCAGCCGCTTCATCGGCCGCGCGCACGAACTGGCCGAGTGCCGGCAAGTGCTGGCCGACGCGCGGCTGCTGACGCTGGTGGCCATCGGCGGCTGCGGCAAGACGCGCATGGCCATGCAGCTGGCGCGCCAGCTGCTGCCCGCCCAGGCCGACGGCGCGTGGTTCATCGACCTGGCGCCGCTGCAGGACGCCACGCGCGTGCCGCTGGTGCTGGGCGCCGCGCTGGGCGTGTTCGAAAAGCCGGGCACCACACTGCTCGATCGCCTGGTGCAGCACCTCGCGGCGCGCCAGTGCCTGATCGTCATGGACAACTGCGAGCATGTGGCCGCCACGGCAGGCGCCCTCATTGCCACGCTGCTGCGCACCTGCCCGCAGGTGCGCGTGCTGGCCACCAGCCGCATCCCGCTGAACCTGGCCGACGAGCGCGTGTTCCTGCTGCCGCCGCTGGCCTGCCCGCCGGCCAGCGCACCGGCCGCGGCCGACGGCTTCGACGCCGTGCGCCTGTTCGTCGACCGGCTGCAATGGGTGAACCCCGAGTTCCGGCTCGGCGAGGGCAATGCGCGCGTGGTGGCCGACATCTGCCGGCACCTGGACGGCATCCCGCTGGCGCTGGAGCTGGCGGCGGCGCGCGCCAACGTGCTGTCGCTGCCGCAGATCCAGGAACGCCTGGGCGACCGTTTCCGGCTGCTGACCGGTGCGGCGCGCAACCAGCCGCGCGTGCAGACGCTGCGCGCCACGATCCAGTGGAGCTACGACCAGCTGCCGCCGCCACTGCAGCGGCTGTTCCGCTGCGCAGGCATGTTCGCAGGCAGCTGGACGCTGCAGGCGATGGTGGCGGTGTCCGGCGACGAGGCCGACGAGCTGGAGGTGCTCGATGCGCTGTCGGCCCTGGTCGACCAGTCGCTGGTGGTGGTGGTGCCGCAGACCGACGACGAGTCACGCTACGGCCTGCTGGAGACGGTGCGCCTGTTCGCCAGCGAACAGCTGCAGCTGCACGGCGAGGCCGCGGCGGCGCGCATGCGGCACCTGCACTACATGGCGGGCTGGGTCGAGTCGGGCGTGGCCAAGCTGCAGGGGCCGCGGCAGCGCGAGTGGCTGCTGCAGCTGGACGCGGACCGCGAGAACCTGCTGCTGGCCCATGCCTGGGGCGACGAGACACCGCCCACGGACGACTGCGTGCTGCGCCTGGTCGCCTGCCTGCAAGGCTACTGGCGCAGCCGCGGCACGGCGGACCTGGGCTACCAGGTCGGCATGCGCGCGCTGGTCTCGGCGCGGGACGCCGCGCCCAGCCTGACCAAGGCCCAGGCCATCTCCGCGGTCGGCGAACTGGCCTACTTCCTGGGCCAGTACGCCGACGCCATCGCGCTGCTGAAGGACAGCCTGGAGCTGGCGCGCAGCCTGGGCGGGCAGCGCCAGATGGCGCAGTCGCAGCTGTGGCTGGGCATCGCCTGCCTGGGCCATGGCGACCGCCCGGCCGCGCGCACGCACTGCGCGGCCGCGCTGGCGCTGGCGCGCAGCACCGGTGACCGCGCGGTGCTGAACCAGGCCATCCTGGCCATGGGCGTGGTGCACCTGGCGTTCAACGAGCTGGCCGCGGCGCGCCCCCTGTTCGAGGAATCGCTGGTGCTGGCCCATGCGCGCGGCACGCCGATCCACGTGGGCCTGAGCCTGCTCAACGTGGCCTGGGTGTCGATCGGCCTGGGCGACGTGGCGGCCGGGGCCAGCTACCTGCTGGACGCGATCCGGATCGCGCAGGACATCCACCACGAGTCGCTGGAGCAGATGGCGCTGGACGCGTTCGCCGGCTGGGCCGCGCTGGCCGGCCAGAGCGCGCAGGCCGCACGCCTGTACGGCGCCGGGCAGGCCTGCATCGACCAGATGCGCCAGCGCCGCCAGCCCGCGATCGAAGCCCTGCTGCTGCCGCGCATCGCCCAGCTGCGCGCGGCACTGGGCATGGTCGCGTTCGAGACCGCGATGGCCGAGGGCTATGCGCTGGACAGGCGGCTGGCCGTGGCCGAGGCGCGCGCCGCCCTGGAGCGCGCCGACACGCCCCCGGCAGCGCCGCGCTGACCCGCCCGCCCCGTTCAGGCGTTGCGCGCCGCGATGCCCCAGCGCGCCAGGGCCTGGTCGTCGCTGACGCGTGCATCGACCCAGCGTGCGCCCTGGGCCGTCTGCTCCTTCTTCCAGAAGGGCGCCTGGGTCTTGAGGTAGTCCATCAGGAATTCGCAGGCCTGGAAGGCCACGCCGCGGTGCGCAGACGCCACGGCCACCAGCACGATCTGGTCCAGCGGCAGCAGCGGGCCGACGCGGTGCACCACGCGCGCGGCGTGGATGTCGAAGCGCGCGAAGGCCTCGTCGACCATGGCCTCGATGGCGCGCTCGGTCATGCCGGGGTAGTGCTCCAGCTCCAAGGCCGTGACGGCGCCGGCCACGTCGGGATGGCGGTCGCGCACCGTGCCCAGGAAGCTGCAGACGGCGCCGATGCGCGCGTCCTGCGCGCGCAGCGCGGCGACCTCGGCGCCCAGGTCGAAGTCGGCGGTCTGGATGGCAACGCGGGGCAGGGGCATGGCGCGATTGTGGGGCAGGCGATTAGACTTGCGCGCCATGTCCATGTCGACCCGCCGCCACGCCATTGCCCTGCACGCCCGTGTCGGGACGGCCACCCGCGCTGCGAAACAACTGGACAAACCGCTGCTCGTCTGACCGGGGCTGCGGTTCCGTCGTCGGATGCGCGACGGAAACCTGGCAGCCCCACCCCCGCTTCTCGTTTCGCGCACATCCTGTCGACGGTGACCCTTCGGTCGTGTTCTCGACAAGGAAAGCCATGCGTCTGCAATCGAATGTGCCCGCCCCGTTCACGGGGTTGTGGATCCCTCTCATCACGCCGTTCCTGGACGGCACCGTCGACCATGCCGCGCTCGCGGCACTGGTGCGCGGGCTCAGGCCCTGCGGCATCGCCGGCTTCGTGGCCTGCGGCAGCACTGGCGAGGCCGCTGCGCTGGACGCGGACGAACAATTGGCTGTGCTGGATACCGTGCTGGCCGCAGCCGACGGGTTGCCCGTGGTCATGGGCATCGGCGGCTACCACCTGCCGCGCGCACTGGCAGCCGTGGCAGAGGCCGGCAAGCGGCAGATCGCCGGCCTGCTCATCGCGCCGCCCTGCTATGTGCGGCCCGCGCAGGCCGGGCTGCTGGACTGGTTTCGCACCCTGGCCGATGCGAGCCCGGTGCCCGTGATGCTCTACGACATCCCTTACCGCACCGGCGCGGAGCTGCATTTGCCGACCCTGCTGGCCCTGGCCGAGCACCCGCGCATCTGGGCCGTGAAGGACTGCGGCGGCGACGCGGCCAAGACCCAGGCGCTGATCGCCGATGGCCGCCTGGCCGTGCTGGCCGGCGAGGACGCGCAACTCTTCGGCACGCTGGCCCTGGGCGGCGCCGGCGCGATCGCCGCCAGCGCGCACCTGCACACCGCGCGCTTCGTGCACGTGATGTCCTTGCTGGCCGACGACCGGCTGCAGGAGGCGCGTGCGCTGTGGCAGCCGCTGCAGCCGTGGATCCGCGCCATCTTCAGCGAGCCGAACCCGGGGCCCATCAAGGCCTTGCTGGCGCATGCGGGCGCCATCGGGCCCGGTCTGCGCGCGCCGATGACGCCGGCTTCGGACGGGTTGCTGCAGCGTCTGCTCGCGCTGCAGGAAGGCTTCAGCCGCCCGTGACGGGCGGGAAGAACGCGACCTCGCCGCCCTCGCGCAGGGCAGCGGTTTCCGCGCACATGGCCTGGTCCAGCGCCATGCGCACGGCGCGGCCGCGGGCCAGGTGCTCGGCGTAGGCGCCACCGCGTGCCAGCAGCTCGTCGCGCAGCGCGCCCAGGGTGGCGGCCTGCGTGTCGACCTGCTCCGCGCCCAGGCCCAGGCCCTCGCGGATGGAGGCGAAATAGCGCACGTGCAGCTTCATGCGAACAGCTCGGCGAACGGCAGGAAGCGCACCGTGTCGCCCTGCGCGATGGTCTGGCCCGGGCCGGTGTCGACGAGGCCGTCGCCCCAGACGGTGGAAGTCAGCACGCCCGAGCCCTGGTTCGGGAACAGGTCCAACCCGCCACGCTCGTTGCGCCGCGCGCGCAGGAACTCGCGGCGACGGTCGGCGCGCGGCCAGTCGAAATGGGCCGGCAGGTTCAACACGTGAGGCTGCAGGGTCGATGCGCCCTGCAGCTTGAGCAAAAAGGGGCGCACCAGCACGATGAACGTGACCAGGCTGGACACCGGGTTGCCTGGCAGGCCGATGAAATGGCAGGCACCGCGGCCGCCGTCCAGGCTGCCATAGGCGAACGGCTTGCCGGGCTTGATCGCGATCTGCCACAGGTCCAGCCGGCCGAGGGCCTGCACCGCAGGCTTCACGTGGTCTTCCTCGCCGACCGAAACGCCGCCGCTGGTCAGGATCACGTCGTTGCGGGCGCTGGCCTCGCGCAGCGCGGCGATGGTCGCCTCGCGCTGGTCCGGCACCACGCCCAAGTCCTGCACCTCGCAGCCCTGGCGCTGCAGCAGGCTGCGCAGGAAATAGCGGTTGGAGTTGTAGATGGCACCGGGCCGCATCTGCGCGGGCGCCACGGTGCCCGGCATCACGAGCTCGTCGCCGGTCGAGAACAGCGCCACGCGCGGCCGGCGCGCCACGGGCAGCTCGGCCGAGCCGATGCTGGCCGCCAGCCCCAGCGCGGCCGGCGACAGGCGCGTACCGCGCGCCAGCACCACGGCGCCGTGCGCGATGTCCTCGCCGGCGCGACGGATCGCCAGCCCCGGCGTGGGCGCGCGGCGCACGCGGATGCGGCCGTCGTCCAGCAACTCGCAGTCTTCCTGCATCACGACCGCGTCGGCGCCATCGGGCACGGGCGCACCCGTGAAGATGCGCGCCGCCGTGCCCGAGGCCAGCGGCGTGCCGGTGCTGCCGGCCGCAATCCGCTGCGAGACCGGCAGCACGGCGCCGTCCACCGCCGCGTCGGCGCAGCGCATGGCGTAACCGTCCATGGCGCTGTTGTCCAGCGGCGGCACCTGCAGCTCAGAGCGCAGGTCGGCCGCCAGCACGCGGCCGTCGGCGTCGAAGGTGGAGACGGTGTCGACGTCGGGCAGCGCCGCGGCATAGGCCAGCAGCTCGGCCAGGGCGTCGTCGAGGGACTTGGGCGTGGAAGCGGTCATGGGGTGTTCTCGAACAGCGCGGCATTGTCGAGCAGCCAGCGCACCAGCGCCGGCACGTCGTTCAGATCCAGCACCGCGCCCAGGGGCTGGGGCTGCAGTTCGGCAGGCGCGTCGGTGGCCACGGCGAGCACGCGGGCGTCTTCAGGGTAGCGCGGGGGCCGCGGGTCGCCGGCGCGGCGCAATTCGATGCGCGGAATGTCGTCGTGCTTGAAGCCTTCGACCAGCACCCAGTCCACGTCGCGGCGCAATTCGGCGATGAGCATGGCGACGCTGGGCTCCTGCTCGGCTTCGTACTCGCGCACCAGCGCCAGGCGGCGGCTGGAGGCCACGACGACCTCGAAAGCGCCCGCCTCGCGGTGCCTGTAGCTGTCCTTGCCCGGGTGGTCGATGTCGAACCCGTGGTGCGCGTGCTTGACGACCGAGACACGCAGGCCCCGGGCCTTGAGCGCCGGGATCAGTTGTTCGATCAGCGTGGTCTTGCCGGCACCCGAGTAACCGGCGAAGCCGACGACGTGCATCACCCGGTCAGTCGCAGTGCGTGGCGATGTAGGCCTTGACCACGTCCACGTCGGCCGCCACGCGCTCGACGCGGCGCGGCAGGTCTTCGATGCCTTCGAACCTGGCCGGGCGCTCGGGCGAGCGGCCCAGGGCTTCGACGATGGTCTCGGCGAACTTGATGGGCAGGGCCGTTTCTAGCACGACCATGGGGATGCCGGCCTGCACCTGCTCGCGCGCCACCTTCAGGCCATCGGCCGTGTGCGTGTCGATCATCTGGCCGAAGCGCTGCCAGGTGTCCTGAATGGTCGCCAACCGGTCGGCGTGCGTGCTCTTGCCGCTCACGAAGCCGAAGCGCTCGGCCGCGGCCGCGAACGCCGGGTCCAGGTGCAGGTCGAAACTGCCGCTCTCGGCCAGGCGCTGGCCGAACAGCTGCCCGGTGCGCTGGCCGTCGCGGCCCAGCAGGTCGAACACGAAGCGCTCGAAGTTGGACGCCTTGGAGATGTCCATCGACGGGCTGCTGGTCTCATGCGTATCCGCGCTGCCGCGCACGCGGTAGACGCCGGTGCGGAAGAACTCGTCGAGCACGTCGTTCTCGTTCGTGGCCACCACCAGCCTGGCGATCGGCAGGCCCATCATGCGCGCCACGTGGCCAGCGCAGACGTTGCCGAAGTTGCCGGAGGGGACGGTGAAGCTGACGGGGTCGCCATCCTTCTGGGTCGCCTGGAAGTAGCCCGCAAAGTAATAGACCACCTGCGCCAGCAGCCGCGCCCAGTTGATCGAGTTGACCGTGCCGATGCGGTACTTGCGCTTGAAGTCCAGGTCGTTGGAGACGGCCTTCACGATGTCCTGGCAGTCGTCGAACACGCCGTCCACAGCCAGGTTGTGGATGTTGGCGTCGAGCAGGCTGAACATCTGCGCCTGCTGGAACGGGCTCATGCGGCCATGCGGCGAGGTCATGAACACGCGCACGCCCTTCTTGCCGCGCATGGCGTACTCGGCCGCGCTGCCGGTGTCTCCACTGGTCGCGCCCAGGATGTTGAGCTCTTCGCCGCGGCGGCCCAGCTCGTACTCGAACAGGTTGCCCAGCAGTTGCATGGCCATGTCCTTGAAGGCCAGCGTGGGGCCGTTGGACAGGGCTTCGAGGTACACGCCGTCCTCGAGTTGGCGCAGCGGCACGATGGCATCGGTGCCGAACACGTCGCGCGTGTAGGTCTTGGCACACAGCGCCTTGAGGTCGGCGGCCGGGATGTCGTCGATGTAGAGCGACAGGATCTCGAACGCCAGTTCGGCGTACGGCAGCTGACGCCAGCGCGCCAGCGTGGCCGTATCGACTTGCGGGTACTGCTCGGGCAGGTACAGGCCGCCGTCCGGCGCCAGGCCTTCGAGCAGGATCTCGCAGAACTGCTTGCGGTCTGCGTGGCCGCGGGTCGAGAGATATCTCATTGCGCGCCCGGCCGCCCGAAGGGCAATGAGCGCCCCCTTGGGGGGCAGTGAACGAAGTGAACGTGGGGGTTGGACATACTTCAGGCCAACTCTTCCTTGCGGATGCGCGTGATGGGCGCGAGCACGGTCGGCAGCGACTGCATGCTGGCAATGGCGGCATTCATCTTGGCCTCCTGGCAGTCGTGCGTCAGGATGATGAGGTCGGTCTGGGTGGAGCCCTCGCCGCCTACTTCGTCGGCCTCGCGCTGCAGCACGGCGTCGATGCTGATGTCGGCCTCGGCCAGCAGGCCCGTGACCTTGGCCAGCACGCCGGCCTGGTCGGCCACGCGCAGGCGCAGGTAGTAGCTGGTGACGACCTCGCCCATGGGCAGCACCTTCAGGTCGCTCATCTCGTTGGGCTGGAAGGCCAGGTGCGGCACGCGGTGCTCGGCATCGGCCGTGTGCAGGCGCGCGATGTCGACCAGGTCGGCGATCACGGCGCTGGCGGTGGGCTCGCTGCCCGCACCCTTGCCGTAGTACAGCGTGGTGCCGACGGCATCGCCCTGCACGACGACGGCGTTCATCGCGCCTTCGACATTGGCGATCAGGCGCTTGCTCGGCACCAGGCTGGGGTGCACGCGCAGCTCCACGCCCTGAGGCGTGCGCTTGGTGATGCCCAGCAGCTTGATGCGGTAGCCCAGTTGCTCGGCGTAGCGGATGTCCTGCGCGGCCAGCTTGGTGATGCCTTCGACATAGGCCTTGTCGAACTGCACGGGGATGCCGAACGCGATGGCCGACATGATGGTGGCCTTGTGCGCGGCGTCCACGCCTTCGATGTCGAAGGTCGGGTCGGCCTCGGCATAGCCCAGGCGTTGCGCCTCCTTGAGCACCACGTCGAAGTCCAGCCCCTTGCTGCGCATCTCCGACAGGATGAAGTTGGTCGTGCCGTTGATGATGCCGGCGATCCACTGGATGCTGTTGGCCGTAAGGCCCTCGCGCAGCGCCTTGATGATGGGGATGCCACCGGCCACGGCCGCCTCGAACGCGACCATCACACCCTGCTTGTGCGCGGCCTCGAAGATCTCGGTGCCATGCACGGCCAGCAATGCCTTGTTGGCCGTGACAACGTGCTTGCCGGCGGCAATCGCCTCCAGCACGAGCTGCTTGGCGATGCCGTAGCCGCCGATCAGCTCGACGACGATGTCGATGTCCGGGTTGGCGATGACCTGGCGCGCATCGGCGACGACCTGGACCTGGTCGCCGACGATGGTCTTGGCGCGTGCGACATCCAGGTCCGCGACGGCAGTGATCGCGATGCCGCGCCCGGAGCGGCGGCGGATCTCTTGCTGGTTACGGGCCAGGACGTTGAAGACGCCGCTGCCGACGGTGCCGATGCCGAGCAGGCCGACTTGGATGGGTTTCATGCGAGTGCCGCGATCGAAGAGGATGAGGAAGAAGAAGGAGCGGAGCGCACGCGCTTGCGGTAGTGCTCCAGGAAGGTGGCGATGCGCCCGATGGCCAGCCGCAGGTCGTCCTCATGCGGCAGGAACACGATGCGGAAGTGGTCCGGGGTCGGCCAGTTGAAGCCCGTGCCCTGCACCAGCATGACCTTGGTTTCCTGCAGCAGCTCCAGAATGAATTCCTGGTCGTCCTCGATCGGGTACATCTTGGGGTCGAGCCTGGGGAACATGTACAGCGCTGCGCTGGGCTTGACGCAGCTGACGCCTGGAATGGCCGTGATCAGCTCGTAGGCCAGGTCGCGCTGGCGGCGCAAACGGCCCCCTTCGCCCACCAGGTCGTTGATGCTCTGGTAGCCGCCCAGCGCGGTCTGGATCGCCCACTGGCCGGGCACGTTGGCGCACAGCCGCATGTTCGAAAGCATGTTCAGGCCCTCGATGTAGTCGCGCGCGGGCTTCTTGTCGCCCGACACCACGAGCCAGCCGGCGCGGTAGCCGCAGGAGCGGTAGCTCTTGGACAGCGAGTTGAAGGTCAGCGTAAGCACGTCGTCGGACATGCTGGCGATCGCCGTGTGCTTGACACCGTCATACAGCACTTTGTCGTAGACCTCGTCGGCGAACAGCACCAGGCCGTGCGTGCGCGCGAGTTCGACGATGGACTGCAGCAGCGCGTCTGAGTACAGCGCGCCGGTCGGGTTGTTGGGATTGATGACGACGATGCCCTTGGTGCGCGGCGTGATCTTGGCGCGGAGGTCGTCCATGTCCGGCATCCAGCCATTCGCCTCGTCGCAGCGGTAGTGCACGGGCGTGCCACCGGACAGGCTCACGGCCGCGGTCCACAGCGGGTAGTCGGGCGATGGAAGCAACAGTTCGTCGCCATCGTCGAGCAGTGCGTTGGTGGCCATCACGATCAGTTCACTGGCGCCATTGCCCAGGTAGATGTCGTCCAGCGTCACGCCTTTGATGTTCTGCTTCTGGGTTTCGTGCATCACGGCCTTGCGCGCCGCGAAGATGCCCTTGCTGTCCGAGTAACCCGCCGAGTTCGGCAGGTTGCGGATCATGTCCTGCTGGATCTCCTCGGGCGAGTCGAAGCCGAACACCGCAAGGTTGCCGATGTTGAGCTTGATGATCTTCTGGCCTTCTTCTTCCATCTGGCGCGCAGCGTCCATGATGGGGCCGCGGATGTCGTAGCACACGCTGGCGAGCTTGGCTGATTTGTGGATGGTTTTCATGTGCTCCTCCGCAGGCTGGAAAGGCATCGCGCGAGCAGGGCCGCAAGGGCTCCGCGAGAGCGAAAACCTATAATTTGACCACAGTTCACGGGCCAGCCTGGCCCTGCCGCACCCCCAACCATCCCCATGAAATTGCAGCCCGACAAGTCCACCGTCCAGACCATCACGGCCCATGGCCCGGGCTGGATCGGCGTGCAGGCGGACCGCATCGGGCACAGCGTGGTGATCGGCTCGCGCGGCCAGCGCATCGCCTGGCCCTGCGAGCGCTTCGAAGATCTGAACGCCGAGCATTTCGCGCAGCTGGCCGAGTTGGGCAGCGAGGTCGTGATCTTCGGCAGCGGCGCGAAGTTGCGCTTTCCGCAACCGGCCTGGTTGCGCCCGCTGATCGCCAAGCGTATCGGTGTGGAGACCATGGACACGGCCGCCGCCTGCCGCACCTACAACATCCTGGCGCAGGAAGGTCGTGACGTGATCGTGGCCCTGTTACTGGAGCCCGCAGACTCAAGCCCGAGCGGGAGCCGTCGAAACGACTCGTTTTCAGGGTAAAATCGAAGGTTGTCGCATGGGCCGCCGCCGTGGCCAACGCGCACTTTACGACCGAGACTCAAACATATGGCGATCGTTGTCAACAAACCCATTCCGGAATTCGAAGCGAACGCCACGGGCGGCGTGAAGGTCTCCAACACATCGCATCTGGGCCAAGTCCTGGTGCTGTATTTCTACCCCAAGGACAACACGCCCGGTTGTACCACCGAAGCCATGCAGTTTCGGGACAAGTACAAGGATTTCGTGAAAGCCGGTGCCGCCGTGTTCGGCGTGTCGCGCGACAACATGAAGTCGCACGACGAGTTCAAGACCAAGCTTGAGCTCCCCTTCGAGCTCATCGCGGACACCGAAGAGAAGATGTGCCACATGTTCGGCGTGGTCAAGAACAAGATCATGTACGGCAAGAAGGTCAAGGGCATCGAGCGCAGCACCTTCCTGATCGGCGCTGACGGCACCTTGCAGGCCGAGTGGCGCGGGCTGAAGGTGCCAGGCCATGTCGACGAGGTGTTGTTGGCTGTCAAGGCACTGAAAAAGCCCGTCTGAAAGCGCTGGCGACGGCGCATTTTTGGGCCTGCATGGCTCATGCATAATGGGCTCATGCCTGTTGGAAGTACCCAAGCGCATCCCCACTAAAGCCGCCCTGGCGACCGGGCGGCTTTTTTGTTTTCTGCCTGTCCCTTCGATCTCGTCATCAGGAACCACGAAGACCTATGCCTCTGCCCCCACCTCCCGCGAAGCGCGCTGCCACCCTGTCCCCCGACGCGTACGACGCGCCCGCCAGAGCCAGTTCCAAACCCGCCCGCGTGGCCCGCGCCCGGTATGCCGAGCCTGCGCCCCAGGGCATTCCCCAGGTGGCAAGCGAGGCCGAGCAGGCCGTGGTCGACGACATCGCGGTGCCGGTGCTTGCCACCCAAGCGCTGGACGACGCACCGATGGTGCGCGAGCCGGTGCAATCGCCGGCCCCGCGCGGCCGCCGCGCACCGGCGCGTGACGCAGCCCTGCTGACGGCGCCCGTCACCAATGGCAAACGCAAGAGCGCCAAATCGGACGGGCCGACCAAACTCTTCGTGCTGGACACCAACGTGCTGATGCACGATCCGATGTGCCTGTTCCGCTTCGAGGAACACGACATCTACCTGCCCATGATCGTGCTCGAGGAGCTCGACAGCAACAAGAAGGGCATGAGCGAAGTCGCGCGCAACGCGCGCCAGTCCAGCCGCACGCTGGACGGCCTGGCCGGCTCGCCCAAGGCCGACATCGCGGTCGGCCTGAAGCTCGACACCACGGGCCACCAGGAAGCCGGTGGCAAGCTGTTCTTCCAGACGCAGGCGCTGAACGAGTCGCTGCCGGCCAGCCTGCCACAGGGCAAGGCCGATAACCAGATCCTGGGCGTGGTCGAGGCGCTGCGGCGCGAACATGCGCCGCGCGAAGTGGTGCTGGTGTCCAAGGACATCAACATGCGCGTCAAGGCGCGCGCGCTGGGCCTGGCTGCCGAGGACTACGAGAGCGACAAGGCGCTGGAAGACGGCGAGTTCCTGTACTCCGGCGCGCTGGCGCTGCCGCCCGACTTCTGGGCCAAGCACGGCAAGACCGTGGAAAGCTGGCAGCAAGGCCTGCACACCTTCTACCGCATCGCCGGGCCTATCGTGCCCAGCCTGATGATCAACCAGTTCGTGTACTTCGAAGCGCCCGGCGAGCCCAGCCTGTACGCACGCGTGACCGAGATCCGCGCCAAAACGGCGGTGCTCAAGACGCTGAAGGACTACAACCACCTGAAGCACGCCGTGTGGGGCGTGACCACGCGCAACCGCGAACAGAACTTCGCGATGAACCTGCTGCTCGACCCTGAGGTCGACTTCGTCACGCTGACCGGCAACGCCGGCACCGGCAAGACGCTGATGGCCCTGGCCTCGGGCCTCACGCAGGTGCTGGACGACCGCCGCTACACCGAGATCATCATGACCCGCGCCACCGTCAGCGTGGGCGAGGACATCGGCTTTCTGCCCGGCACCGAGGAAGAGAAGATGGGCCCCTGGATGGGCGCGCTGGACGACAACCTCGAAGTGCTGGCCAAGACCGAGACCAGCGCCGGCGAATGGGGCCGCGCGGCCACCAACGAGCTGATCCGCTCGCGCATCAAGATCAAGAGCATGAACTTCATGCGCGGCCGCACGTTCCTGAACAAGTACGTGATCATCGACGAGGCGCAGAACCTGACGCCCAAGCAGATGAAGACCCTGATCACGCGCGCCGGCCCGGGCACCAAGATCGTCTGCATGGGCAACCTGCAGCAGATCGACACGCCCTACCTGACCGAAGGCTCCTCGGGCCTGACCTTCGCGGTCGACAAGTTCAAGGGCTGGCCGCACAGCGGCCACATCATGCTGGCGCGCGGTGAACGTTCGCGCCTGGCAGACTTCGCGAGCGAAGTGCTTTAAACGCCGCACCTTGCATCCCAACGCCCCTGCACGCGCCGCGTGCAGGGGCGCTTGTTTTCAGGCGTCGAGCCTGAGCCCCTTGGGCAATGGGAACTTCACCGTTTCCTGGATGCCCTCCATCTTGCGCACGGCCTGCGCGCCCAGCGCGCGCAGGCGTTCGATCACCTGCTGCACCAGCACGTCGGGTGCCGATGCACCGGCCGTCAGGCCCACGCGGGGCTTACCTTCGAACCACTCGGCCCGCAGTTCTTCGGCGCTGTCGACCATGTAGCTCTCGGTGCCCAGCTTGCGTGCCAACTCACGCAGGCGGTTGCTGTTGGAACTGGTCGGGCTGCCGACCACGATCAGGATGTCGACCTGCGGGCTCAGCACCTTGACCGCGTCCTGCCGGTTCTGCGTGGCATAGCAGATGTCCTGCTGCTTGGGCTCGCGCACCAGCGGAAAGCGCGCCTTCACGGCCGCAGCGATCTCGGCCGCGTCGTCCACCGACAGCGTGGTCTGCGTGACCACGGCCAGGCGCTCGGTCTGGCCTGGCTGCACCTTGGCCACATCCTCCACGTCCTCGACCAGGTGGATGCCGCTGTCGAGCTGGCCCATGGTGCCCTCGACCTCGGGGTGGCCCTTGTGGCCGATCATGATGAACTCGTAGCCTTCCTTGTGCAGCTTGGCGACCTCGACATGCACCTTGGTCACCAGCGGGCAGGTCGCGTCGAAGATGCGAAAGCCGCGGCGCTCGGCCTCGCGCTGCACTTCCTTGCTGACACCGTGGGCCGAGAAGACCAGCGTGGCGCCGGGCGGCACCTCGTCCAGGTCTTCGATGAAGATCGCGCCGCGCGACTTCAGGTCGTTGACCACATAGGTGTTGTGCACGATTTCATGGCGCACGTAGATCGGCGCACCGAACTTGGCCAGCGCGCGGTCGACGATCTCGATCGCGCGGTCCACACCGGCGCAAAAGCCACGCGGCTCGGCCAGGATGATGTCGTTCACGGTGTCGGGCCCTGCCATGTCAGAGCACACCGATCAGCCGGACCTCGAAGGTCACGGGCTGGCCCGCCAGCGGGTGGTTGAAGTCGAAGCGCACGGCCGTCTCCTTGCACTCGATCACGGCGCCGGCGTAAGTGCCCGCGCCGTCCGGCGTGGGGAACTGCACCACATCGCCGGGCTTGTACTGCTCGTCCGGGTCGCCCAGCCTGGCCAGCAGCGCACGCGCGACCCACTGCTGCATCTCGGGATTGCGCTCGCCGAAGGCGACGCCGGCCGGCAGCTCGAAGCTGGTGTGCGTGCCCTCGGCCAGGCCCATCAGCTTGTCCTCCACGGCCGGCGACAACTCGCCCGCGCCCAGCGACAGCGTGGCCGGCTTGCCGCCGAAGGTGTTGATGATGTCGCCGCCCGGGCCGGCCAGGCGGTAGTGCAGCGTCAGGAAGGAGCCGGCGCGCACCACAGGCTCGGCAGGGGAAAGGGGGGTCATGGGGAGTCTCGATAAACTGGCCGACATTGTAGAAACCCGGCCTGCTGGACCCGCCCCATGGTTCTGAAAGACCTTCCCGCCGATGCGCAGCCGCGCGAAAAGCTGCTGGCGCGCGGGCCGCAGGCGCTGGCCGACGCCGAGTTGCTGGCCCTGCTGCTGCGCACCGGCATCATGGGCAAGAACGTGCTGCAGATGGCCAGTGAGCTGCTGGCGCCGCCGCCGCTGGGCTTCGGCGGTGTCGCCGGCCTGCTGCATGCGACGGCGGCCGACCTGGCGCGCATCAAGGGCCTGGGCCCGGCCAAGCGTGCCGAGCTCGTGGCGGTGCTGGAGCTGGCGCGCCGCGCACTGGCCGAGCAGTTGCGCGAACGCGCCGTGCTGCAATCGCCGAATGACGTGAAGCACTATGTGCAGCTGCATCTGGCAGCGCGCCACCATGAGGTATTCGCCGTGCTCTTCCTGGACTCGCAACACCGCCTGCTGGCGCTCGAAGAAATGTTTCGCGGCACGCTGACGCAGACCAGCGTCTACCCACGCGAGGTGGCGGTGCGCGCGCTGCACCACCAGGCCGCGGCCGTGGTGCTGGCGCACAACCATCCCAGCGGGAGCGTGGAGCCTTCGCGCGCCGACGAGGCGCTCACGCACAACCTGAAGGCTGCGCTGGGGCTGATCGACGTGCGGGTGCTGGACCACGTGGTCGTGGCGCCGGGCCAGGCCCTGTCGTTCGCGGAACGGGGTCTGATGTGAGGGCCGGCTCGCTGCAGGACCTGCAGGGCATCCGCCAGCACCTGGCAGAGCGCCGGCAGCAGGCAGCCCTGCGCGAAGCCCGGCTGCTGGAGGCTCAACGCCGCGCCGACGCCGAACGCAACCTGTTTGCGCGCGCGGCAGGCGTGGTGCAGCCCTTGCGCCAGAGCGCGCGCGCGCCAAGCGGGGCCGAGCAGCCGCCACCCATTCCTGTGCAGCAGCAGCTGGACGAGCAGCGCGTGCTGCACGAAAGCCTCAGCGACGAGTTCGACGTCACCACCCTGCTGGACGTCGACGACGCCATGAGCTACCGGCGCGCCGGCATCGGCGCCGACGTGACGCGTCGGCTCCGCAAGGGCGAGTGGAGCATCCAGCGCGAGATCGACCTGCACGGCCTGCGCCGCGAAGACGCGCGCGAGGCCCTGTCGGCCTTCATCCGCGACGCGCACCGGCGCGGCCTGCGCTGCCTGCGCGTGGTGCATGGAAAGGGCCTGGGCTCACCGGGTCGCGTGCCCGTGCTGAAGTCCAAGGTCCAGGCCTGGCTGATCCAGAAGAACGAGGTGATGGCCTTCGTGCAGGCCCGCGCGGACGAAGGCGGCGCCGGGGCGCTGGTGGTGCTGCTGATGGCGACCTGAGGCGCCAGGCCCTCACGGCCCAGGTGGCGCCATGCGCGCGCGCCACAGCGCCACGCAGCACAGCACGGTGGGCACGGCCAAGGCCACATAGCCGGCCCGGTAGCTCTGGAACAGGCTGGAGATCGCGCCGAACACCGGCGGCCCCAGCACCACACCGAAAAAGGTGAAGGCCAGCGTGCCACCGGTCGCCACGCTGGCCAGGCCCCTGGGCGCCTGGCGCGCGACCTCGGCCAAGTACACACCATTCCAGCCCACGGCCGAGGCGCCGAACACCACCAGCACGGCCAGCACCACGACGCCTGGCAGGCTGGGCATCAGCACCGCCGTGGCCACGCTGCTCAAGGCCATGAGCGCGGCCAGCAGGGCCAGCATGCGCCGCGCGCCCAGGCCGCGGTCGGCCACCCAGCCCCACAGGATGCGGCCGGCCACGCCACCGAACTGCGCGATCGACAGCGCCAGCCCGGCAGCGACCAGGCCGTAGGCCAGCGACTCGGTCAGGTAGGTGACGAGGTAGGTCGTCAGCGACAGCTGCGCGATCGAGAACACGAAGGAGCAGGCGGCCAGCATCTTCAGCGCCGGATGCCCCAGCACCAGCCGGATCGGGTGCGCCAGGTTCCCAAGCGCCAGCGGCATGCCGCTCTTGCGGTCGGCATCGAGCTGGGCGCGCAGCGGCTGGGCGACCACGGCGCACAGCAGGTTGGCCGCGGCCGACACCAGCAGCGCGCCCTGCTAGGTGGCCAACAGCATCAGGGTGGGCACCAGCGCGCCGGCCAGCACACCACCGAGCGGCACACCGGTCTGCTTGATCGAGAACACCAGCGACATGCGATGGGCCGGCGTGCTGCGGCTCAGCAGGTGCGAGCTGGCCGGCGTGATCGGCCCGTAACCCAGGCCGATCAGGAATGCGCCCAACGCCACCGGCGCCACATGCGGCACGGCGCACAAGGCCAGCCCGGCGGCACACACCACCAGCCCGGCCTGGCTGACGCGGATGGCGCCGAAGCGCCCGACGACCGCACCGGCGCCCAGGCTGGCCACCATGGCGCCGGCATACACGATGGCGACGTAGACGCCGACCAACGCGGCCGATACGCCCAGAGCCGGCCCCACCACGGGCGCCATGACCGGCAAGGTCAGCAGCGCCATCGACACCATGGCCTGCACGGCCAGCGTGATGGCCAGGGTCATCCAGGGGCCGGTCATCGGTGTTCTTCCATGGGCGCCGACTGTAGCGGCACCCTCGCGCCGCACCTGCGGCTTGCGCGACGCGGGCCTCCTGCGATGCGACTCAGGCGGTACGCATGCTCCCGGCCATACGCACACACAGGTCGAAAGCCTCCTGCAAGCCCTCGATCTGCGCGATGCCGCGGCCCGCGATGTCGAAGGCGCTGCCGCTGGCAGACGTGGCCACCGGCACGGGCAGGCCGCCATGCAAGGTCACACCCCTTTCGAAGCCCATCAGCTTCATCGCGATCTGGCCCTGGTCGTGGTACATGGAGACCACGGCGTCCACATCGCCACGGCGCGCGCCGATGAACACCGTGTCGGGCGAG
This sequence comes from Pseudorhodoferax sp. Leaf267, assembly GCF_001422405.1. Lineage (GTDB taxonomy): Bacteria > Pseudomonadota > Gammaproteobacteria > Burkholderiales > Burkholderiaceae_C > Pseudorhodoferax. The sequence goes on along the minus strand of NZ_LMMV01000002.1, from coordinate 24,513 downwards.
AACGGGCCGCGCGCGTCCAGCCCCTCGGCCTGCAGCCGCTGCACGGCGGGCGCGATGACCTCGATCTCCTCCATGCCGATGGAGCCACCGTCGCCGGCATGCGGGTTCAGGCCCGACACCGCGATGCGCGGCCTGGCCACGCCACTGGCGCGCAACGCCGCATCGATGAGCTTGACGGCGCTGCACACGCCCTCGCCCGTGATGTGGGCCGCCACGTCCTTGAGCGGGATGTGCGAAGTCACGCGCGAGGTCCACAGGGCGCCTGTCAGGTTGAACTCGCTCGTGAAGCCGGTCACGCCGAAGCGCTCCTGCAGGTGGCGCAGTTCGTCCTCCTGCGTGAGCCCGCCCAGGCGCAGCGAATGCTTGTTCAGCGGCGCGAACAGGATGGCGTCGGCCTGGCCGGCGCGCACGGCGTCGATGGCCGCGTCCAGCGCGCGCATGCTGGCCAGGCCCGAGGCTTCGTTCGAGCTGCCCAGCTCCGGCGCGCCGGCCAGCGCATTGCACGGCTGCAGGCGCAGGCGCTGCAGGTCCACCTGCGCGCCGGCAATCGCCTGGCCCGAGGCCAGCGCATGCGCGTCGGCGATCAGCAGGATGTCGGCCGCGGCCAGGTTGCGCTCGCGCGCGAGCAGCTTGACGGCCATCTCGGGGCCGACGCCACTGGGGTCGCCGAGCAGCACGGCGATGCGGGGGCGTTGTGGAAGATTCATTCGGTTCTCCGTGCAAAGCGCAGCATGCGCAGTTTCAAAAACAGGCTCGCCACCCAAGGATCGAGCAGCCGCGGAACTGGCCAGGCCAGCGGCCGCCACGGAACTGGCTCTGCCAGGCCGCTGGCGGCGCCCCCTCGAGGGGGATGGGACTTCTACACGCAGTGAGAAGTCCGAACGGGGGTGGTCCGCTACTCCGCCTTGATGTTGGCGCCGCGCACCAGGCGGCCGTAGTGTTCGTATTCGTTGCGGTTCATCTCGGCGAAGCGCTCGCCGGTCAGCGTGCCGAGCTCGCCGCCCAGGGCCTTGATGCGGGCCTGCACGTCGGGCAGTTGCAGCGCGTGCGTGAGCTCGGCCGTCAGCCGCTCCACGGCCGCGCGCGGCGTGCCGGCCGTGACATACAAGCCGTACCAGGTCGACACGTCCGCGCCCTGGATGCCGAGCTCCGCCAGCGTGGGCACGTCGGGCATCTCGGGCGAGCGCGTGGGCGAGCTCACGGCCAGTGCGCGCAGCTTGCCGCCGCGGATCTGCGTCATGGCCGACGAAGTGCTGTCGAACATCAGGTCGACCGAGCCGCCGATGATGTCCACATGCGCCTGCGCGCTGCCTTTGTAGGGCACGTGGATGGCACGCGTGCCGGTGGCCAGCCCGAAGGCCTCGCCGCCGATGTGCTGTGTGCTGCCGATGCCCGACGAGGCGTACTTCATCTCGCCGGGCCGGGCGGCCAGTGCGGCCTGCACCTCTTTCACGCTCCTGTACGGCGCACTGCTCGCGACCACCAGCACGTTGGGCATCACCGCCACCAGCCCGATGGGCTGCAGGTCCTTGAGCGGGTCGTACTTGAGCTTGAGCATGTGCGGCGCCACGGCCTGCGCCGTGTTGGTGGCCAGCAGCAGCGTGCTGCCGTCCGGCGCGGCCCGCGCGGCCAGCTCGGCCGCGATGGTGTTGGAGGCGCCGGGCCGGTTCTCCACGACCACCGACTGCTTGAGCGCGGGCGCCAGCTTGTCGGCCAGCACGCGCGCCAGGATGTCGGTCCCGCCGCCTGGCGAGGCGCCGACCAGGATGCGCAGCGGCTTGTCGGGAAAGCCCTGGGCCAGCGCGGGCGCGCCCAAGCCCATGAGGGCCAGCGCGGCTAGCGCGCTGCGCCGGGTCGGGTGGATGTGGGGCATCGCTTGTCTCCTTATCGTGATGGCCCGAGCCTAGGGATTTCCGCCGCATCAATCCAATCGCGCTTGCCGAACAATCCATCACCTTTTGGATATGACAGACATCCTCACCGACCAGGCCCTGCTGCTGCGCGTGCGCCCGCGCCAGTTGCTGCTGCTGGCCACACTGGATGCGGAGCGCCACCTCGGCCGTGCCGCGGCCGCCATGAACGTCACGCAGCCGGCCGCCACCAAGCTGCTGCTGCAGCTGGAGGAATCGCTGGGCGAGAAGCTGTTCGACCGGCTGGCGCGCGGCATGCGGCCCACGCCGGCCGGCGAGGTGCTGATCCGCTACGCCCGCCGCGTGCTCACCGACTTCGGCGCAGTGCGCGAGGAGATGGGCGCGCTGCGTTCCGGCTTGTCCGGCGCGTTGCGGCTGGCCGCCGTGCCCGGCGCCGTGCCCGCGCTGCTGGCGCCGGCCCTGCTGGAGTACCGGCGCCGCCACCCCCAGGTGGCACTGGCCGTGGCCGTGGACACCAGCGACATGGTGCTGGCGCAGCTGGCGCGCGGCGATGTGGACCTGGTGCTCGGCCGGCTGACCGAGGGCTTCAGCGAAGAGCAATTCGCCATCACGCCGCTGCTCGAAGAGGCGATGCAGGTGGTGGTGCGCAAGGGCCACCCGGCGTTCGCACGCAAGCGCCTGCAGCTGCACGAGCTCGGCGACTGGTCCTGGGTGCTGCAGCCGGCCGGCTCGCCGCAGCGCGGCCGGCTGGAGGCGGCATTGCGCGAGGTGGGCGTGCACCAGCGGCTGGACTACATCGAGACGGCGTCCACCACCGTCACCACCGCCCTGGTCGCCAGCTCGGACATGGCGGCCCTGATGCCGGCGTCGCTGGCCGCGCACTACGCCAGGCTGGGCGCGCTGCGCGCGGCGCCGATCACCTTGCCGATCCGGCTGCCGGCCATCGACGTCATCGTGCCGCGCGAGCGACCGCTGTCGCCCGCGGCGCAGCAGTTTCGCGCGTTGCTGCTGGAACGCGGCGCCTAGGCGCCCTTGTTGCGCATCCAGTCCGCGGTCTGGAAAAAGCTGTCCTTGAGCCGCGTGCGCAGGTCCTCGGGCACGCCGGTCTCGCCCATCGCCTGGTCCATGCAGGCCAGCCATTGGTCGCGCTCCAGGATCCCGATGGAAAACGGCATGTGGCGCGCGCGCAGGCGCGGGTGGCCGAACTGGTCGGTGTAGTAAGACGGGCCACCCAGCCAGCCGCACAGGAACCAAAACAGCCGCTGGCGCGCGTTGTCCAGCGTGTCGCCGTGCGCGGCGCGCAAATTGGTGTAGCCGGGCTCCAGGTCCATGAGGTCGTAGAAGCGGTCGACCAACGCGCGCACCTTGGGCTCACCACCGATCCATTCGAAGGGGGTGGCGAATGCCGGTTTCTCTTCGATCTTCATGTCAATGCCGCCCGGCCGCCCGAAGGCATTGAGCGCCCTTTTGGGGGGCAGCGATGCGCGTGGGGGTCATGCCGCCGCCCTGCGCAAGGTGTCCACCACCGGCCGGCGCAGCACGTCGCGCAGCCCCCACCAGCCCGCGCCCAGCGCCAACACGGCACCCGCGATGGCACCGAGCAGCGGCACCCACAACGAGCCGGACCAGGCGAACTCGAACACGTAGCGCGCCAGCGCCCAGCCCACAGCCATCGCCACCAGGGTGGCCAGCAGACCGGCCAGCACGCCCACGCCGGCCAGCTCGGCGCGCTGCACCTGGCGCAGCAGCACGCTGCTGGCGCCCACGGCGCGCATGATGGCGAACTCGCGCGCGCGCTCCTCGCGCGTGGCGGTGATGGCGGCGAACAGCACCACCAGGCCGGCCGCCAGCGTGAAGCCGAACAGGAACTCCACCGCGCGCACCACCTGGTCCAGCACGCGCTGCACCTGGGCCAGCGCGGTGCTCATGTCCACATTGGTCACGTTGGGGTAAGTGCGCACCAGTGCGTTGTCGAAGCCGGCTGCCTCGGGCGCGCGGTAGGCGGCCAGGTAGGTGATGGGCACGTCGGGCATGGCGCTCACGGGGTACATCACGAAGAAGTTGGCGTGCAGCGAGCCCCAGTCCACCTTGCGCAGCGAGGTGATGCGCGCGTCCGAGGTCACGCCGCCGATGTCGAAGCGCAGGCTGTCGCCGAGCTTCAAGCCCAGCGTGACGGCGATGCCCTCCTCCACGCTTACGGCGCCTTGCTCCTCGGGCGTCCAGCGGCCGCCCACCAGCTCGTTGTGCGGTGGCCGCTCGCCGGCATGCGAGAGGTTGAACTCGCGGTCGATCAGGCGCTGGGCGCGCTCGTCCACGTAGTCGGCCGGGCTAACGGGCTTGTCGTTCACGGCGACCAGGCGGCCGCGGAACATGGGGTACCAGTCGTACCTGGTGACGCCGGCTTCCTTCAGCGTCTTGCGGAAGGCGTCGCCCTGCTCGGGCAGGATATTGATGACGAAGCGGTTGGGGGCATCGGGCGGCGTGGCCTGGCGCCAGGCGCCGATCAGGTCGGTGCGCAGCAGCACCAGCAGCACCAGCGCCAGCAGGCCGACCGACAGCGCGCTGACCTGCACCACGGTGTAGGCCGGCCGCGCCGACACCTGCCGCGTGGCCAGCACCAGCCAGCGCGGCGCCGTGCTCTCGTTGACGCTGGCACGCAGCACGCGCACCGCCACCCACGACAGCGCAGCGAAGACCAGCACCGCGCCTGCGAAGCCGCCGACCGCGATGGCGCCCATCTTGAGGTCGCTGCTGACGGCCAGCAGCAGGCCCGCAAAACCCGCCACGCCCAGCGCCAGCACGGCGATGGAGGCGGGCTTCAACTGCCCCACGTCGCGCCGGATCACGCGCAGCGGCGGCACCTTGGCCAGCTGCAGCACGGGCGGCAGGCCGAAGGCGAACAGCAGCGTGAGCCCGATGCCTACGCCGTAGACCACGGGCCACAACGTGGCGGCCGGCAGCGTGGCCTCGACCAGGCCGGCCAGCAGCAGCACGAACACGTAATGCACGCCGAAGCCGACGGCCACGCCCAGCAGGCTGGCGAACAGGCCGACCAGCGCGAACTCGAAGCTGTAAGAAAGCGCAATCGTGCGTTGCGACAGGCCCAGCACGCGCAGCATGGCGCAGTCGTCCAGGTGCTTGGAGGCGAAGGCACGCGCGGCCAGCGCCACGGCCACCGCAGAGAGCAACGCCGACAGCAGCGCCACCAGACTCAGGAATTTCTCGGCCCGGTCCAGCGTCTGGCGCATCTCGGGCCGGCCGCTTTCGATGGACTCGATCCGCAGGCCGCGCACCTCGGGCTTCTTGATCTGCTCGTCGGCCCAGCGCGTGAAGCGCTGCACAGAAGGCTCATCACCGGCCACGGCGAAGCGGTAGGTGATCCGGCTGGCCGGCTGCACCAGGTGCGTGGCGGGCAAGTCGGCCGCGTTGACCATCACGCGCGGCGCAAAGCTCATGAAGCCGCCGCCGCGGTCCGGCTCGATCACGATGATCCGCGTGACGCGAAAGCTGCTGTCGCCCAGCAGCAGCGCATCGCCCATCCGCAGGTTCAGCGCCGGCAGCAGCGGCGCATCGACCCAGGCCTCGCCCGGCGCGGGAATGTCGCGCGTGGGGCCGCCCTCCTCGCCCGGCTGCTGCGCCACCTTGAGGCTGCCGCGCAGCGGGTAGCCCACGGGCACGGCCTTCAGCGCCACCAGGCGGCTGGCACCGCCCTGGGCGTCGCCGGCCCGGCCCATGGTGGGAAAGCCCAGCGTGGACACGGTCTGCAAGCCCAGGCTGCGCGCCTGTTCCTCGAACGAGGCCGGCGGTGGGTTGTCGCTGGCGACCACGGCGTCGCCGCCGATCAGCTGGCGCGCGTCGCGCTGCAGGCCGCCCTGCAAGCGGTCCGCGAAGAAGCCCACGGCCGTCAGCGCGGCCACGGCCAGCGTGACGGCGACGAGCAACAGGCGCAGTTCGCCCGAACGCAGGTCGCGCCACAAGGTGCGCCACCCCAGGGAAAGAAAGGATTGATTCAAGGCCGGCTCCGAAGCAGTGGCGGATTATCCCGGCGGGGGCTGTGCACACCAAAGGCCCTGGCGCGGCGGGCATACTGCGGAGCCCTTTCCCCCGTAGATCCGACCATGTGGCAACCCGCGACCCGCTACCCCGATCCCGCCGTCGTCGTCCTCGACCCCCGTTTTGCCAAATACCGCGTCAGCTCGGCCGCGGTCGAGCGCATCGCCACCGGCATGCGCTGGGCCGAGGGGCCGGTCTGGCTGGGTGACACGCGCACGCTGCTGTGGAGCGACGTGCCGAACGACCGCATCATGAAATGGGACGAGGCCACGGGCGCCGTCGGCGTCTTCCGCCAGCCCAGCGGCCACGCCAACGGCAACACGCGGGACCGCCAGGGGCGGCTCGTCACCTGCGAACACCTGGGCCGGCGCGTCACGCGCACCGAGTACGACGGCAGCATCACCACGCTGGTCGACAGAATCGAGGGCGCGCGCCTGAACTCGCCGAACGACGTGGTCGTGAAGTCCGACGGCAGCGTGTGGTTCACCGACCCGCCGTTCGGCATCCTGGGCTGGTACGAGGGCGTGCCCGCCCAGCCCGAGCGGCCCGAATGCGTCTACCGCTTCGACCCGGCGACGGGCCAGACCACGGTGGTCACCGACGCCGTGGCGCGGCCCAACGGCCTGTGTTTCTCGCCCGACGAGCAGCGGCTGTACGTGGTCGAGTCCGGCGCCAGCCCCAAGCGCATCCGCGTGTTCGACGTGTCCCCGGACGGTGCGACGCTCACGAACGACCGCGTGTTCTTCACCTGCGAGCCCGAATCCTCGCCCGACGGCTTTCGCTGCGACGTGGACGGCAACCTGTGGGCCGGCTGGGGCACGGGCGAAGGCAACGACGGCGTGCGCATCTTCGCGCCCGACGGCACCACCATCGGCCGCATCCATCTGCCCGAGCGCTGCGCCAACCTGTGCTTCGGCGGGCGGCACCGCAACCGGCTGTTCATGGCGGCGAGCCAGTCGGTGTATGCGTTGTATGTGAACACGCAGGGGGCGATGGGGGGCTAAAGCGCTCGGCTCATCGATCCTCGAAGTGCTCGCCATCGATGTCGCGTTCACTGTGCATGACACGCTCGATGCGCAATGCGTCAGGCTGCTGGCGGTAGAAGACTAGGTACCGCCCATGCGGCAGCATGCGCAGCCCGCTGGCCAGATCGTCCCGGCGCGTGCCGAGGCTCGGGTGCTGGCCCAGCTTGAAGCACCGCGCCTCCAGTTCATCCACGAATGACAGCGCACGGGTCGGGTCGTCCTGTGCGATGTAGGCGGCGATCTCGATCAGATCCGCCTGGGCAGCCGGGGCGAACCTGACCTTCATGTGCGCTTGACGACTTGGCGGATGCGCGCCCTGACATCTGCGAAAACCTCCTCGGCCGGAATCCCTGGCCCGCTGTCGCTGCCCTGCTGGATCGCTGCACGCAGCGCTTCGAGCTTGGCCACGCGGAGCTGCTCCTGTTCCTCCAGCACGCGCAACCCATCGCGAATCACCTCGCTGGCACTGGCATAGCGGCCTTGCTGTACCTGCTGTTTGACGAATGCCTCGAAGTGATCGCCGATGACATAGCTTGAGGGCATGACGCCACCTCCCGTCCAATGAAGCTATCGATGATTGATAGTCTAAGTCCGCATGCGCTGGCCGGTTCGGTTGACATGTTTTCCTGAATATTGGATTATTTATCCAGTATGACGGATGAATCTACTCTCAGTGCCGGGCTTGACATCAATGCCCGCATCGCCGCCGCCGTGCGCCGTGGGCGCGCAGACCGCAAGCTCTCGTTGGAGGAGCTGGCCACCGCGTCGGGCGTGAGCCGTTCCATGCTGTCACTCATCGAGCGCGGCGAAACCAGCCCGACCGCCGTCGTGCTGGAGAAGGTCGCCACCGCCCTTGGCGTCCCGCTCGCGCGGCTGTTCGACCATTCGCGGGACGACGCCAGTCCCGTGTCGCGCAAGGTGGACCGCGCCATCTGGAAGGATCCCGAGACGGGCTACCAGCGCTGGAACATCTCGCCGCCCGGCTACCCGTCGCCGCTGCAGATCGTCGAAGTGCTTTTTCCACCGCATGCCCGCGTGGCCTTCGAGACGGGCGTCCGCGACCATGTGGTGCACCAGCAGGTCTGGGTGCAGGACGGCCGGATCGAGATCACGCTCGGCGACACCGTGCACCAGCTCGCCAAGGGCGACTGCCTGGCCATGCAGTTGGACACCACCATCACGTACCACAACCGCACCGACAAGCCGGCGCGCTATGTCGTGGTCCTGGTCACCCTCTCGCCGCCAGTCGCACGGAGATCCGCATGACCACCGTCCGTACCCTCGTCCACTGCACCCCGGCCGACATCGATGGCCTCATGGACGTGCTCATCGACTGCGTGGAAGGCGGCGCATCGGTCAGCTTCATGCGGCCGATGACGCGCGAGAAGGCCGCCCGGTTCTGGCATGGCGTGGCCGAGGGCGTGGAGCGACATGAGCGCATCCTGCTCGTCGCCGAAGACGCAGCGGGCATCGTCGGCACGGTCCAGGTCGTCCTGGACCAGCCTGAGAACCAGCCCCACCGAGGCGACCTTGCCAAGATGCTGGTGCACCGACGCGGACGCCGCTGTGGAGTCGGCGTTGCGTTACTCGAGGCCGCTGAGGATGCCGCCTATGCAGCAGGCAAGCGACTGCTGGTGCTTGACACCGCCAGTCCGGAAGCCGAACGCCTGTATGCGCGCGGCGGCTGGCAGGAATGCGGCTACATCCCCGGCTATGCGCTCATGCCAGATGGCGCGCCTTGCGGCACACGCATGTACTGCAAGGCACTCGAGCCACGTGCGTCGCAATTGGATGAAGCGTCCGTCCAGTTCGTCGCCTGCACCCGTGCAGCCCACGCAGCGCAAATCCTGGACATCTTCAACGAAGCCATCGAGAACTCGACGGCGCTCTACGACTACAAGCCACGCACCATCGACAGCATGGCCGGTTGGTTCAAGACCAAGGAGACCCATCGTTTCCCGGTGATCGGCGCAGTCGATGGCAGCGGCAAGCTGCTGGGCTTCGCGAGCTTTGAAACCTTTCGCGCCTGGCCCGCGTACAAATACTCGGTCGAACATTCCGTCTACATCCACAAGGACCACCGAGGGCACGGCCTGGGCCGCGCACTGATGCAGCGCCTCATCGCCGCCGCCGTGGACCATCAGTACCACCTCATGGTCGGCGGCATCGACATGGCCAACACAGGCAGCATCCAGTTGCACGAGAAGCTGGGCTTCACCCATGCGGGCACGATCCAGCAGGCTGGGTTCAAGTTCAACCGATGGCTGGACCTGGGCTTCTACCAGTTGCTGCTCGCGACACCGGCGGCCCCGGTGGACGGTTGACTCAGGCTGCATGCAGGGCCAGCAAGTCCTGCATCAGTTCGACCAGTGGCAGGTGTTCGATACCGCCAGCCATCGGAAAACGCGCGTTCGCGCTGCTGACGACGAGCCGCCTGCTCGGCTGGATGTCGTCGCAGGCGAGATGAAACCCCTTGCTGACCGACGGCGCGCTTGATCGCTTGATCTCCAGCGCCCACACACCGCCGCCGGGCAGCTCAAGGACGAGGTCGATCTCGGCGCCCACGGCTGTACGGTAGTAGCTGGCCTCCGTTCCGAGTGGCGCGCAGGCCAACAGGTTCTCGATGATCCAGCCCTCCCAACTGCCGCCGACCACCGGATGGGACAGCAGCGCATCCGCCGTTTCCAGCCCCAGCAGCGCGTGCACGAGGCCACTGTCTCGCACATAGACCTTGGGCGCCTTGACCAGGCGCTTGCTCGATTGGCGTGCCCACGGCGGCAACTGGCGCACCAGCAACAGGTCGCACAGCAGGTCGAGATAACGCGCGATGGTCTGACCGCTGACGGCCAGCGATGCGGCCAGCCGTGCCGCGTTCAGCATCTGGGCCTGCTCGTGCGCCAGCATGGTCCAGAACCGGCGCAGCGTCAGGGCCGGAATGCGCGGCCCGAGTTGTGGGATGTCGCGCTCCAGGTAGGTCGTGATGAACTGCTGGCGCCAGCGCAGGCTGGCCGCGTCGCTGCGCGCCAGATAGGACTGTGGAAAGCCGCCGCGCAGCCACAACGCCCCCGGCGTGGCAGCCTGCTCGGTCGGCAGTTCGGTCACGACGAAAGGCGCGAGTTCCACATAGGCCAGCCGCCCGGCCAGGCTTTCGGCGCTCTGCGCGAGCAGATCGATGCTGGCCGAACCCAGCAACAGGAAGCGCCCATGGCCGGCCCCGGCGCGCCGCTGCCGGTCGATGATCCCGCGCAGCACCATGAACAGGCCCGGCACGCGCTGCACCTCGTCCAGCACCAGCAGATGATCGGCATGGGCGGCGAAAAACACCTCGGGGTCGCTCAGGCGCGCGAGATCCGATGGAGACTCCAGATCCAGATACAGCGTTGGAGTGCCTGGGTCCGTCCGTTGCACCAGTTCCAGGGCCAGCGTCGTTTTTCCCACCTGACGCGGCCCGAGGATCGCGACGGCCGGAAACTCCTGCAAGTACTGCTGCAGCCCATTGGCGATCTGGCGAGGGAATGCATTCATCCCTGTAATTCTTCCACACCATGGAAGAATTGCAATCTTCAATGTCGACACATGCGGCGCTCAACGGCCGATCTGCCGGCCCGCCACTTCCAGGCCACCCTCTTGCCCGGGTGCCCTGCCTCCCAACCCGCTGTCGCCTACGCGTTCACCGGCAGCAGCCCGTCGCGCAGCAGGCCCACGCCCAGCTCGTAGATGCCATCCCACACGATCTGCACACCCAGGCACAGCAGGATGAAAGCGGTCAGGCGCAGGAAGATCACCGTGCCGGCCTCGCCCAGCGGCTTGAGCAACTGCTGCGCATAGCGGAACGCCAGGTACAGCAGCGCGCCGATGGCCAGCAGGGCCAGCACACCGCCGCCCATGCGCGCCAGCGACAGCGACAGCCGCGCATCGGCCAGCGACACACCCACCGTGATGGCCGCGGCGATGGAGCCCGGCCCGCAGCTCACCGGGAAGGTCAGCGGATAGAACGCCTGGCGCCGCGCCATGTCGGGCGTGAAGCTTTCGGCAAGCTCGGTGCGGCTGTCCACCGTGGCGTGCGTGGCCGTCAGCAGCCGCCAGGCAGTGGCCGCCACGATCATGCCGCCGCCCACGCGCACGATGGGCAGCGAGATGCCGAAGAAATCCAGCACGTACGAGCCGACCAGCATGGCGCCCAGCAGCAGCCAGAACATGTTGCGCGCGATGCGCCGCGCCAGCAGCGCGCGCGTGGGCGGCGCGGCGCCCTCCGTCAGGCCCAGGAAGATGGGCGCGGTGGCGGCCGGGTTCAGGATGGGCAGCAGCGCGGCGAACACGAAGAGAAAGCTCTTGCCGAAGGCCCCCAGCAGTTCGAGCGTCATGGTGCTCGGCCCGGCGCCGGCGGGTGGTCGACGATCTCGCGCATGCGCCGGCGCAGGGCCCGCTCGCGCCGCTGCTCGTCCTCGTAATCCTCGCGCAGCCCGCGCCACAGCGCCACGGCCATCAGCACGATGACCACCGTGAACGGCAGCGCGAACACGATGGTGGCGGTCTGCACCGCCTTCAGGCCACCAGCCAACAGAAGGCTGATGGCGATGCCCGAGATCAAGAGGCCCCAGGCGATCTTCACACGTGCGCTGGGGTCGGCCTGGCCGCCCGTGCTCATGGTGCCCAGCACCAGCACGGCCGAGTCGCCCGAGGTCACGAAGAACAGCATCACCAGCACCGTGGCCACGCCGGACATCAGCATGCCGCCCGGTAGCGCGTCGAACATCGCGAACAGCGCGGTCGAGATATCGGCCGCCACGGCGTCCGCGATCGGCACGCCCTGCATGATCTCCATGGTCAGCGCCGTGCCGCCGAACACCGAGAACCAGACGAAGGCCGCCAGGCTGGGTGCCAGCACCGTGCCCAGCACGAACTCGCGCACCGTGCGCCCGCGCGAGACGCGCGCGATGAACAGGCCCACGAAGGGCGACCAGGACACCCACCAGGCCCAGTAGAAGATGGTCCAGCCGCCCACCCAGTTGCTGTCGCGGAACGGGGTCATGCGCAAGCTCATGCGCACGAACTCGCTCACGTAGCTGCCCAGCGTGGTCGTCAGCGTGTCGATGATGGCCACCGTGGGGCCGAGCAAGAACACGGCCAGCGTCAGCAGCGCGGCCAGCCCGATATTGATGTTCGACAGCCACTTGATGCCGCGTCCGATGCCGCTCAGCGCCGAGCCCAGGAACAGCACGGTGGTCACCACGATGATGGCCACCTGCGAGAACTCGCTGATCGGCACGCCCAGCAGCGCGTGCAGGCCGCTGTTGATCTGCAGCGCCCCCATGCCCAGCGAGGCCGCCACGCCAAAGGCCGTGGCGATCACGGCCAGCACGTTGACCACCGGCCCCAGCTTGCGCACCGGCGCCCAGGGCAGCGCCTCCACCGCCGTGCTGACCAGCGCCGAGCCACCGCGACGGAACTGGAAGAACGCGATCGTCAGCGCCACGATGCTGTAGACCGCCCAGGGGTGCATGCCCCAGTGGAAGAAGCTGTAGCGCATGGCCGCGCCGGCCGCCTCGGGCGTGTTGGGCGCGATGCCGGGCGGCGGCGTGCCGTAGTGCGAAATCGGCTCGGCCACGCCCCAGAACACCAGGCCGATGCCCATGCCGGCGGCGAACAGCATGGCGAACCAGGTGCCCATGGAGAACTCGGGCTCCTCGTCCTCTGCGCCCAGCTTCAGGTCGCCATAGCGGCTCATGGCCAGCACCAGCGCCAGCACCACCAGGCCCAGCACCACCCACAGGTAGAGCCAGCCGAAGTTGCGCGTGATGAGCGCCAGCGCGCCGTCGAACACGGCGCCCAGGTGGCCGGGCGCGAAGATGCCCCACAGGACGATGGCCAGGATGGAGCCGGCCGAGACGATGAGCTGCATGCGCGCTTCCTCGTGGGCCGGCGCCACCGCCGCGAAGGCAGCAGTGGGCAGTGCGATGCGGCATGGCATCGGCACCCGCGTGCCGGCGAGATGTCAGTGAAGGACGGCGGCGGTGCGGGCCCGATGTGTCAGAGACCGGCGGCGCGAGCGCAGCGGCTGTCAGCAAGGGCCGGCGGACCGCAACGCAGACATGCCGCATCGGCCGCGCATGCCAGGTCGTTCGCCAGGGGGCGCGGATTTTAGCCGGCGGCCTCGCGCAGCGCGGCCACCAGCAGCTCGTGGAAGCCATTCCAGACGATCTGCACGCCCAGGCACAGCAGGATGAAGGCCGACAGCCGCAGGAAGATGATCATGCCGGCCTCGCCCAGGGGCTTGAGCAGCTTCTCGGCGTAGCGGTAGGCCAGGTAGACCAGCACGCCCACGGCCAGCAGCGCCAGCACGGCACCGCCAGTGCGCGCCAGCGCGAGCGACAGCCTCGGGTCGGCCAGCGACACGCCCACCGTGATCGCCGCCGTGATCGACCCCGGCCCCGACGTGATCGGGAAGGTCAGCGGGTAGAAGGCCTGGCGCCTGGCCATCTCGGGTGTGTAGGCCTCGGCCAGCTGGGCCCGGCTGTCGCTGGTGGTCTGGGAGGTGCTCAGCAGCCGCCAGGCGCTGGCCGCGACGACCAGGCCGCCGCCCACGCGCACGATGGGCAGCGAGATGCCGAAAAAGTCCAGCACATAGACGCCTACCAACATGGCGCCAAGCATGAGCCAGACCACGTTGCGCGCAATGCGCCGGGCCAGCGATGCGCGCGTGCGCTCGGACGCGCCATCGGTCAGGCTCAGGAAAACCGGCGCCGCAGCGGCCGGGTTCAGGATGGGCAGCACGGTCACGAACGCGAACAGGAAGCCCTTGCCCAACGCCCCCAGCAGTTCCAGCGTCATGGCGCCGCCGCGGCCAGGCTCAGTCGCCTTGAGACAGCAGCGGCAGGTCGGTGTCGCCGCCCTTGCCGAGCAGGCCCACGCTGGAGTAGATGGCCAGCTTCTCGCGCGTATCGGCGATGTCCAGGTTGCGCATGGTCAGCTGGCCGATGCGGTCGGCCGGCGTGAAGGCCGCGTCTTCCACCTTCTCCATGGACAGGCGCTCGGGCTTGTAGGTGAGGTTGGCGCTCACGGTGTCCAGCAGCGAATAGTCGTTGCCACGGCGCAGTTCCAGCGTCACCTCGCCGGTGATGGCGCGCGCCACCCAGCGCTGTGCCGTCTCGCGCAGCATCAGCGCCTGGCTGTCGAACCAGCGGCCCTGGTAGAGCAGCCGGCCGAGCTTGCGGCCGTTGGCGCGGTACTGCTCGATGGTGTCTTCGTTGTGGATGCCGGTGACCAGGCGCTCGTAGGCGATGTGCAGCAGCGCCATGCCCGGGGCTTCGTAGATGCCGCGGCTCTTGGCCTCGATGATGCGGTTCTCGATCTGGTCGCACATGCCGATGCCATGGCGCCCGCCGATCGCGTTGGCTTCCATGAACAGTTCGAGCGGCGTAGCAAAGGTGCGGCCGTTCAAGGCGACCGGCTGGCCTTCCTCGAAGCGGATCGACACGGTCTCGGGCTTGACCACGCAGTCCTCGCGCCAGAACGGCACGCCCATGATGGGCTTGACGATGTGCATGCCGGCGTTGAGGAACTCCAGGTCCTTGGCCTCGTGCGTGGCGCCCAGCAGGTTGGAGTCAGTGCTGTAGGCCTTCTCCACGCTCATCTTGTAGTCGAAGCCGTTGGCGATGAGGTATTCGCTCATCTCCTTGCGCCCGCCCAGCTCGTCGATGAACGCCTGGTCCAGCCAGGGCTTGTAGATGCGCAGCTTGGGGTTGGCGAGCAGGCCGTAGCGGTAGAAGCGCTCGATGTCGTTGCCCTTGTAGGTGCTGCCGTCGCCCCAGATGTCCACGCCGTCTTCGCGCATGGCCACCACCAGCACGGTGCCAGTCACCGCGCGGCCCAGCGGCGTGGTGTTGAAGTAGGTCGCGCCGCCGGTCGTCACATGGAACGCGCCGGACTGGATGGCCGCAATGCCCTCGGCCACCAGCTGCGGGCGGCACTCGATCAGGCGGGCCTTCTCGGCGCCATAGGCCAAGGCCTTGCGCGGAATGTCGTCGTAGTCGGTCTCGTCCGGCTGGCCCAGGTGGGCGGTGTAGGCGGCGGGAATGGCGCCCTTGGCGCGCATCCAGTGCACGGCGGCACTGGTGTCCAGCCCGCCGGAGAAGGCGATGCCGACGCGCTCGCCTGCGGGCAGGCGGTTCAGGATGGTGGCGGTCATGGTGAGTCCGGGAATCTGGGGAAGGGCGGGATTTTAGGCGGGTCGCCCCAGGCACCCGGCCAAGCTCACCGCGGCTGCGACGACAGCTCCCAGTGCTCCGGCGTCGTCGCCACCAGTTCCTTCAGGTCCTTCCACGGCTTGGCGCCCGGCACTGTGCTGCGCCCCTGCACGGCCGCCTGCGCGAACGCCACCATGCGGTCGCGCACGTGGTCGATGTCGGGCTGCGGCCAGGTCTCCATGGAGTGCGGGCCGCGCGCGACCACGATCTCTTTCAAGCCCGGCACGCGGTCGTAGGCGGCGACCGTGCCCTCCAGGCTCTCGGCACGGTCCCACAGGCCCTTGGCGAAGAACACGGCGGGCCAGCGGTGCATGTTCGCGAGCACGGCCGAGTTCGGATAGAAGGCCACGTGGTTCTCGGCCGCCATGCCGCCCAGGAACAGGTTGCGGTCGGCCAGGTCGCGCGCCTCGGGCAGATAGCCGGCGCCGCTCACGAAGGACGCATACAGCAGCGCGCCGCGGATGTTGGGGTAGCCCTTGGGCGCGCTGCAGGCCACCACCGGCAGGTCGTAGCTGCAACCGCCCGCGAAATTCTTGGTCATGGCCCAGCCGGTGGTCATGGAGCCGCGCGAGTAGCCGAGCAGCAGCAGCGGGATCTGGCGCGCCTTCTGGCCGGCGAGCAATCGGCCACCGGCAGCGCTGCCCTGCAACAGCTGGCCGTCCGGCGTCAGCAGCCGCATGCCCGTGCCCTGCTCCATCTGCTCCAGCACGCGGAAGATGTCTTCGCTCTGCTCCAGCGTGTTGGTGTCGCTGAAGCCACCGGACAGGCCCTCGCCGCGCCGGTCGTAGGCCAGCACGTCGAAGCCGGCACGGTTCAGCGCGTACAAATGGTCGCGCCAGGTGTCCATGCCCATGCCCTCGGTCGTGGCATTGGGAAAGCGCTGCTCCGTCGCGCGGCCCGTGGCGGGGTCGATCACGACGGGTTTGTCGGCCGGGTGGCGGATCGCTGTCAATTGGCCGCCGCCGCCCGCGCTCATGATGACTAGCGCGCGCGTCTTGCGGCCTTGCGCGTCGGCCACGCCCGCGCCCTCCACGTACCAGCCGCGCAGCTTGATGTCGCCCGGCATGTCGAGCTTGAGCCGCTCCAGCGGGTCGCGCGGCACGGTGAACTCCACCACATGCGTGCGGCCGTCGGCTTCGGCCACGGCCTCGCGGTACGGCGCCTTGCCGAAGAAACCGGGCTTGCGGATCTGGCGCAGGTCCACATCGCTGTCGGAATCGATCTTGCCGATGGGGTCGACCAAGCCCGTCACGCGCGTTGCGCGGGCCTTGTTGGGCGGCAGCCAGCGCTGCATCTGGGCGTTGATGCGGGCCGCGCATTCCGTGTTGGCTTTGCACTCGGCCCAGCGCTGCTTGAGCTTGGCGTCGCTGAACTCGTCGACGTAGAAGTCGCCCATGTAGCCGGCCGGCGGTTTGTGGGCCGTGACCAGCAGCGGCACGCAGACGCTGCGGCCGTCGGACTGCGGCAGCAGATAGCCGGGCAGCTCGGCGTTGCGGTCCACGCCGACCATGGCCGTGCAGTCGGTGGGCGGCGTGGTGCGCGCGAGCGGCCGGGGCGGCGGCGTGGTCGTGCAGGCGGACAGCACGAGGGCGCACAGGGCCGCGGGCACGGCGTGGCGAAGCGAGGGCATGGTCGAGTCTCCTGATATTTTTTGAGCCGCCTCAGGATAGCGCCAGCGCCGGGTAGGTGAAGCCCAGGAAGTGCGCCGCGTTCAGCCCGAAGTGCACGAGGATGGGCGCCTCGATGCGGCGTGTGCGCTCGTAGACCCAGGCATGGCCCAGGCCGGCCAGGGCCGAGAGCAGCACCATGGGCGCACCGCCCGCCGCATGGGCTGCACCGAACAGCAGCGCCGACAGCACGGCCGCACCCCAGGGGCCGGCGCGCGTGCGGCGCAGTGGGTCTTGCACCAGCGTGCGGAACAAGGCCTGCTCGGCCACGCAGGTCAGCAGCAGGTTCACGAGCAGGAACTGCCGCGTCTGCTCGGGCAGCTTGAAGTCGGGCTGCACGACGCCCATCGCCGTCGCCAGGCCCAGCACCGCGCAGGTGGTGAAGAGCCACGCCACCGCCGTGGTCGCCGCCAGGGAGCCGAGCGCATCGCCACGCCGCAAGCGCGGCGCCAGCAAGGCCAGCAGCACCAGCCCGACCGAGCCCTTGTCGAAGTTCAGCCTCTGCGTGAACGGCAGCGCATCGGGCGTGAAGCGCACGGCGTCGATGGAAACAGGACTGTGGAAACCCGGCACTTGGTGCAGCACCAGGGCCGCGCGGAGCGCGAGCACCAGGGCCGTGGCCAGCCAGGACCCTGGCGCCTCGCGCACGCGCACCGCCCATGCGGCGGCGGCCACGAGCAGCACGATCGCCAGCACGGCCGGCCACAGCAGCACGCCTTCCACCAGACCGGCCATGACGGCCGCCGCGTACAGCATGGCCGCCCGCCTGCGCCACACAGGCGCGGGCCCACCCGACACGCAGATCGCGAGCAGCAGCAGGACGAACGCGGCCGGCACGCGCGTCAGGCGGTCGGCGCGTCCCTGTGGGTGGCGAGCGCTTCGCGCACGATGTCCTGCAGCGCCCCCGCCTCGTCAGCGTCCATGGCCGCCAGCAACTCCCGCCGCATGCGCGGCTCCCAGAACTTCCGGATGTGCTCGGCGATGCCGTGCAGGGCTTCCTCGCGCTCGGGCATGGCGGCGAAGAAGTCGCCGATGCGGTTGGCCATGCGGATCAGGTTGGCGGTGTCCATACGATGCGTTCGGGGTGGGTGTAGACGCTTAAGGTCTCGCCGCGTGCGAAGCCGATCAGCGTGAGGTGCGCGTCCTGCGCGAGTTCGATGGCCAGGCCGGTGACGCCCGACACGGCCGCCAGCAGCGCGCTGCCGGCGCGCACGGTCTTGCCGGCCATCTCGTAGCTGGCGCGGCTGGTGACGACGATGAAGCCGTCTTGCGGCACGTGTCCCGCCGTGAGCATCGCGCCGACCAGCTTGTCCAGCGCGTTGTGCCGGCCCACGTCTTCGCGCACCAGCAGCACCTGGCCTTGCGCGTCAGCGAAGCCGGCGGCGTGCGTGGCGCCGGTCACGGCGCGCAGCGGCTGCAAGCCATCCAGCGCACGCATGGCGCGCGATACGGACGCGGCGCCGAAGCGCGCATCGCTGTGCAAGGGGGCGGGCCGCTTCACGGCCTGCGGCAGGCTCTCGGCGCCGCACAGGCCGCAGCCGGTGCGGCCGGCCAGGCTGCGGCGCTTGTCTTTCAGGCGCGCGAAGCAGGCGGAGGCGATTTCCAGCTGCACCGTCAGGCCGCCGCAGCCGTCGACGACCTCCAGGTCGCGCACGTCGGCACGGCTGTCCACGATCTCCTCGGTCAGCGAGAAGCCGAGCGCGAAGTCTTCCAGGTCCAGCGGCGTGGCCAGCATCACGGCGTGCGAGATGCCGTTGTATTCCAGCGCGATGGGCACCTCGTCGACCACGGCGTCGTCGGCCGCCCGGCCACTGCCGCGCGTCACGGTCACGCGCCGCGTGCCGGCGGGAAGGGAGACGGGCGCGTCGGCAGGCTTCATGCGCGCCAGTCTCTCACTACTTGCCCACCACTTCGGTTGCAGCCTGCAGATGTCCGAGCTGTTCGGCGTTGAAGCGCGCATAGCCCGTCTGCCAGGCCGAGGGCTGGGCCACCGGCATCACCTGCACAGCCGTGACCTTGTACTCGGGGCAGTTGGTCGCCCAGTCCGAGCTGTCGGTGGTGATCACGTTGGCGCCGGACTCGGGGAAGTGGAAGGTGGTGTAGACCACCCCGGGCTGGATGCGCTCGGTGACGGTGGCGCGCAGCACGGTCTCGCCCGCGCGGCTGGCGATGCCCACCCAGTCGCCCTCGCGGATGCCGCGGTCCTCGGCGTCCTGCGGATGGATCTCGAGCCGGTCCTCATCGTGCCACTGGTTGTTGGGCGTGCGCCGGGTCTGCGCGCCCACGTTGTACTGGCTCAGGATGCGGCCCGTGGTCAGGATCAGCGGGTAGCGCTGCGTGACTTTCTCATCCGTCGCCACGTACTGCGTGATGATGAAGCGGCCCTTGCCGCGCACGAACTTGTCGATGTGCATGGTGGCGGTGCCGGCCTCGTCGGTGTCGGCATTGCAGGGCCATTGCAGGCTGGTGTGCTTGTCGATCTGCGCGTAGCTCACACCGGCAAAGCTCGGCGTCAGCGCCGCGATCTCCTGCATGATCTCCTCGGGGTGGCTGTAGTGCATGGGGTAGCCCAGCGCGTTGGACAGCAGCTGCGTCACTTCCCAATCCGCATAGCCGGCCAGCGGCGGCATGACCTTGCGCACGCGCGAGATGCGGCGCTCGGCATTGGTGAAGGTGCCGTCCTTTTCCAGGAACGAGCAGCCGGGCAGGAACACATGGGCGTACTTGGCGGTCTCGTTCAGGAAGATGTCCTGCACCACCAGGCATTCCATGGCCATCAGCGCATCGGCCACGTGCTGGGTGTTGGGGTCGGACTGCACGATGTCCTCGCCCTCGCAGTACAGCGCCTTGAAGCTGCCCGCGTGCGCCGCGTCGAACATGTTGGGGATGCGCAGGCCGGGCTCGGGGTTCAGCGTGACGCCCCAGGCGGCCTCGAACTGGCCGCGCACGGTGCTGTCGGAGATATGGCGGTAGCCCGGTAGCTCGTGCGGGAACGAGCCCATGTCGCAGCTGCCCTGCACGTTGTTCTGCCCGCGCAGCGGGTTCACGCCCACGCCTTCGCGGCCCACGTTGCCGGTGGCCATGGCCAGGTTGGCGATGCCCATGACCATGGTGGAGCCCTGTGCGTGCTCGGTCACGCCCAGGCCATAGTAGATGGCGCCGTTCTTGCCTTTGGACGCGTACAGCCGCGCGGCGCCGCGCACTTGCTCGGCCGGCACGCCGGTGATGGCGGCCGTCGCCTCGGGCGAGTTCTCTTCGCGGGCCACGAAGTCCTTCCACTGGCCGAAAGACTTGGCATCGCAACGCTCATCGATGTAGCCCTCGGCCAGCAGGCCTTCGGTCACCACCACATGGGCCAGCGCCGTGATCAGCGCGACGTTGGTGCCGGGCCTCAGCTGCAGGTGGTAGGCCGCCTGGATGTGCGGCGACTTCACGATGTCGATCTGGCGCGGGTCGACCACGATGAGCTGCGCACCCTGGCGCAGCCGCTTCTTCATGCGCGAGGCGAACACGGGGTGCGCCGCGGCCGGGTTGGCGCCGATGACCATGATCACGTCGCTGTGCTCGACCGACTTGAAGGTCTGCGTGCCGGCCGAGGTGCCGAAGGTCTGGCCCAGGCCGTAGCCCGTGGGCGAATGGCACACGCGCGCGCAGGTGTCTACGTTGTTGTTGCCGAAGGCCGTGCGCACGAGCTTTTGCACGAGGTAGGCCTCTTCGTTGGTGCAGCGCGAGGAGGTGATGCCGCCGATCGCATCGCGCCCATGCTGCGCCTGGATGCGGCGGAACTCGGAAGCGGCGTGGCCGATGGCTTCGTCCCAGCTCACCTCGCGCCAGGGGTCGGTGATCTTTGCGCGGACCATGGGCTTGGTGATGCGGTCCGGGTGCGTGGCATAGCCCCAGGCGAAGCGGCCCTTCACGCAGGAATGGCCTTCGTTGGCCTTGCCGTCTTTCCACGGCGTCATGCGCACGACCTGCATGCCCTTCATCTCGGCCTTGAAGCCGCAGCCCACGCCGCAGTAGGCGCAGGTGGTCGTCACGCTGTGCTCGGCCTGGCCGAGTTCGATGACGGTCTTTTCCTGCAGCGTGGCCGTGGGGCAGGCCTGCACGCAGGCGCCACAGCTCACGCAATCGCTCTGCATGAAGGGCTCGTCCTGCCCGGCCGACACGCGCGACGCGAAGCCGCGGCCCGAGATCGTGAGTGCGAAGGTGCCCTGCGTTTCCTCGCAGGCGCGCACGCAGCGGTTGCAGACGATGCACTTGGCCGGGTCGTAGGTGAAGTACGGGTTGGACTCGTCCTTCTGGTCCTTCAGGTGGTTGGCGCCGTCGTCGCCGTAGCGCACGTTGCGCAGGCCGGTCACGCCGGCCATGTCCTGCAGTTCGCAGTCGCCGTTGGCGGCGCAGGTCAGGCAGTCCAGCGGGTGGTCGGAGATGTAGAGTTCCATCACGCCCTTGCGCAGCTGCTGCAATTTGGGCGACTGTGTGCGCACCTGCATGCCGGCCTCGGCGGGCGTGGTGCAGGAGGCGGGGTAGCCCTTGCGGCCCTCGACCTCGACCAGGCACAGCCGGCACGAGCCGAAGGGCTCCAGGCTGTCGGTGGCGCAGAGCTTGGGAACGCTCACGCCGGCGTCCATGGCGGCGCGCATGAGCGAGGTGCCCTTGGCGACCGTGACCTGCGCGCCGTCGATGGTCAGCGTGACTTCTTCCGTGGAGAGGCGGGCCGGGGTGCCATAGTCGGTTTCTCTGAGATGGTCGAGCATGGCGGTCTCCTTATGCGGCGCGCCGGGCGGGCGCGGCCAGGCCGAAGTCTTCGGGGTAATGGTCCAGCGCCGAGAGCACCGGGAACGGCGTCATGCCGCCCATGGCGCACAGCGAGCCGTGGACCATGGTGTCGCACAGGTCCCGCAGCAGGGCAACCTGCTGCAATTTCTGGTTCTGCAAGGTGACCTGCTGCGGCCGGGTCTGCGCATTGCCGCCTGTGATGCGGTCGATGACCTCGACACCGCGCGTGGAGCCGATGCGGCAGGGCGTGCACTTGCCGCAGGACTCGATGGCGCAAAACTCCATGGCGTAACGCGCGAGCTTGGCCATGTCAGCCGTGTCGTCGTGCACCACGATGCCGCCGTGGCCGACCACCGCCCCCACGGCCGCATAGGCCTCGTAGTCCAGCGGCAGGTCCCAGTGTTCGGGCGGCACATAAGCACCTAGCGGGCCGCCGACCTGAATGGCCTTGACGGGCCGGCCGCTGGCCGTGCCGCCGCCGAAGCCTTCGACGAGTTCGCGCAAGGTGACGCCGAAAGCCTTTTCGACCAGGCCGCCGTGCTTGATGTTGCCGGCCAGCTGGATCGGCAGGGTGCCGCGCGAGCGGCCCATGCCGAAGTCGCGGTAGAAGTCCGCCCCTTTCGCCAGGATCAGCGGGACGGACGCCAGCGTGATCACGTTGTGGATCAGCGTGGGCTGGCCGAACAGGCCTTGCAGCGCCGGCAGCGGCGGCTTGGCGCGCACGATGCCGCGCTTGCCCTCCAGGCTTTCCAGCATGGCGGTCTCTTCGCCGCAGACGTAGGCGCCGGCGGCCTTGCGCACTTCGAGGTCGAAGGCGCGGCCACTGCCCAGGATGTTCGCGCCGAGCCAGCCGGCAGCCCTGGCGCGGGCGATGGCTTCGTTGAGCGTGGCAATGGCGTGCGGGTACTCGGAACGCACATAGACGTATCCCTGCGTGGCGCCAGTCGCGATGCCCGCAATCGCCATGCCCTCGACCAGCATGAACGGGTCGCCCTCCATGACCATGCGGTCCGAGTAGGTGCCCGAGTCGCCCTCGTCGGCGTTGCAGCAGACGTATTTCTGCGCGGCCTGCGCGCCCGCCACGGTCTTCCACTTGATGCCGGCCGGGAAAGCCGCGCCGCCGCGCCCGCGCAGGCCGGAGTCCAGCACCTGCTGCACGACGTCGGCGGTCGTCAGTTCGAGCGCGCGGCGCAGGCCGACCAGGCCACCATGCGCCTCGTAGTCGGCCAGCGACAACGGGTCGGTGATGCCCATGCGAGCGAAGGTCACGCGCTCCTGCTGCTGCAGCCAGGGCATCTGCTCGGTGAGTCCGTGGGACAGCGCATGCAGTGCGCCCTGCAGCAGGCCGGCGTCGAGCAGGCCGTCCACATCAGCCACGTCCACCGGCCCGTAAGCCACGCGGCCCTGGGGCGTGACGACCTCGACCAAAGGTTCCAGCCAGAACAGGCCGCGCGAGCCGTTGCGCACGATCTCGATGTTCTGACCACGAGTGGCAGCGCTGCGTTGCAAGGCCTCGGCGACTTCATCGGCTCCGACTGCCAACGCGGCACTGTCGCAGGGCACGTAAATGCGGATGGAATAAGAACCTTCGGCCAGTTGGCCTGCGGTGCGAGCGCCTTCGGGCGGCCGGGCGGCGCTCATGCGCCCGCTCCTTGCAGCAGCGTGTCCAGCCGCGCGGCCGACATGCGCGCGCGCGGCGCCTCGTTCAGCGCCACGGCCGGCGACATCGCGCATAGCCCCAGGCAGTACACCGGCTCCAGCGTCACAGCGCCATCGGCGCTGGTGCCGCCATCGGCCACGCCCAGCCGCGTGCAGGCATGCTGCCACAGCGCATCGGCCCCCATGGCCTGGCACGACTCGGCGCGGCAGACCTGCAGCACATGGCGGCCGGCCGGCGCGCGCCGGAAGTGGTGGTAGTAGGTGATGACGCCGTGCACCTCGGCGCGCGAGAGGTTCAGGCCCTCGGCAATGGCGGGCACGGCCTCGTCGGGCACATGGCCCAGCGCGTCATGCACCGCATGCAGCAGCGGCAGCAAGGCGCCGGGCAATCGCCGGTGCGCGTCCACCAGGCGGCGGACGGTCTCCATCGTTGTGTCTTGGCTCATCGGGGGTTGTGTTCGGGGGGACGCGGCCAGTGTGGCGGCCGGCTCGCGGCCGGTCAAATTCAATCGGTACATGGGGCGATTCGGCGCCTGAATGGCCCGCGCACGCCGGCTACGTTTGCTGACGTTTTGAGGGCCATCCCCACTGCCAGCCGGGCCGTGGCGCCGGGTACGATCCGGCGCCGCACGGCCTGGGGCACCGGGCTGCGCGGCATCCAAGAATCACGACACCGGAGCCTCCATGCGCCAATCCCTCGCCGCCCTCGCCGCCGCCCTGCTGTTCGTCAGCACGGCGCCCCTGCACGCCCAGCAGGCCGCAAGCCCCGTTGCCGAAGACGGCAAGCTCGCCTACTACGGCAGCCGCTTCGCCGGCCGCAAGACGGCCAACGGCGAGCGCTTCAACCCACAGGCGCTGACCATGGCGCACAAGACCCTGCCCTTCGGCACGCTGGTGCGCGTGACCAACCCGGCCAACCAGCGCAGCGTGGTCGTGCGCGTGAACGACCGCGGCCCGAGCACGGCCGACCGCGTGGGCGACCTGTCGCCGGCCGCGGCGCGCCAGTTGCGCATGACGGGCGCGGGCGTGGTGGATGCGAAGCTGGAAGTGGTCGGTCGGGGCAAGCGCAAGCGCGCCTAGCAGGCTGCTGAAATACCCGACGCCGCAGCTCGTCTCACCTCGGTGAGAGTGCGGATTCAGCAGGGCGTTCGGCGCTGACGGCTCAATTACGCATTCAGACGTTCGGCGCTGACGGCTCAATTACGCATTCAGA
>NZ_LMMV01000001.1 GCF_001422405.1 Pseudorhodoferax sp. Leaf267 | reverse complement strand
TTGGCTTGCAGCAAGGCCTGGATCGACATCCGATCAGCTGCTGTGACGTGCGAGTAGTGAGTTCCCATTTGGGCGGCACCTTACAGGTTGCGCCGTGTCGCACTTCAAACTTGAGGCCACCTTGCAATCCGCACCAACAATGCCCCGGATCCCGGCTGCGCTACACGACCCATCCGGAGGCTGCCGCAGCATGGGCGTTCTCAATCAGGTCACGACGCTGAACTCGACCGGTTGTGCGCGTCATCGGTAGAAGTCCCGGACAAAGACTTGAGGTGCGCGCTCGGCGAGTCAGCTTGGCGCCCAGCCGGAGTCGGGCGGTTCAAAACCATCTTCTGGCTCGACCCCATCTTTAACCCATTGCTTCTCATTCTTTGCTTGACGAATAGGGACCAAAGCGGTCCGGAGAATCTTGGCAGCATTTGAGGCATGCGTTGGATCCGTCAGCTTGCTGCACAGGTCAGACAGGTTTTGGTCAGGCGGCAGTGCTGCTGCCATCAGGATGCCATAGCCGGGATGGCCAGGGTCGGGGTCACTATGGCTAATTGGTATTGGCTTGATGTGCTGGAGCCAAGTGGAGAGCGTACATAGGGCTTCTGGCGATACCGATTGCCCGTCTTCTATTTTCTTTAATAAACCTGCACCATCAGATTTCTGCATATATTTTTTCCGGATATTAGAGTGATGCTATATGCACGATGGGCGATTCGTTCGAATTGCTCTTCGTGCTTACGGCTACTGCAAGATTTTCAGTGATAAAGAAACTTTCTGGCACTATACGATGAAGATTACATTTGATTTATGCATTTGCGCTATTGGCTTCTACGGTCAAAAATGTTTTGTAGAAGCGCGCCACAGCTTCCAAGTAGCGCCAGTTAAATTCAGAGTTTGCTAGGCGAGAGAGCTCTTCCCCGGCCAACGTAAGTCTGTAGCAGTAGAAAACGAACTCCGATTGATTTGTTATCTCCCTATTGAGGGTGGCTGTGCCTCCTGAAGGGATTTTCATCCTATAAACTGGATTGTTTCCTGTTATCTGTCGATTTATGCTGATAGACATGAAGGGTTCGACTTGCCCCAGCAGCCCCAATTCTCTCAGTTGTCGAATCTTCTCGTATGGTAGACCATGCGATTCCAGATAATTAAGACTTTCGAGCTCTAGATGACCCTCTACGGGCGGAGGACATATGATCTTTCGATGCTCGTCGCACAGGCTACATAGGACTTTAAAGGTCTCTAGATCGCTTGCTCTGAGTGTCGACAGCGTTTGCAATGTTCGAAGGGAGAAGGAATCCGGCTTAACTACCTCAGCCTGAATAATTTTTGCCCACAATCGTTGCATCGATTCATTGGAGACTTCCTGTCCGTATCTGAAAAGAGTGCGTGTCCAGTCGCTGTCGACGTCGGAGTCGGATACTTCGGCTGGTATATCCTGCAGTGCAAGCTCCGCTATGGCCTCTACATTTGCCTGCCTCTGAATCTCACTTGCGACAAGGCGGTCGCGCGCTCGAGACGCTAGTGCGTATGTGAGGTCATCATGCTGTCTGACATGATCAATATCAAGAGAGATTTGTTGAACGGCTCTTTTTTTCTCAATGTGCAGATCTGCTTGGCCGATTACAATTCTTTCATAAGCGCGTGCATCTGCTTCTGCCCGAATTGCTCTTGGTTTGTATAAAACGCCAATGCCGCTAGATATGGCGCCCACTATTTTTTCTGCTGCTTTTCCAAGCCCTAAATTATCCGTCATGGCTCTTTAAAATAAAAAAAGCGTGAAAAATTGAGATGCATCAATCAATGTATAGACGCGACATAGATTGGGTGGAAGAACCGCTAGCCACTGTACTCGACTTGCGAGCGAGGCCGTATTGGCCGGCGGCTCGTTCCCTGGCGCGGTCGTAATGCGATGCCCTGCATCCCTTTCAGCTCCACTTCTTTGGTATTCGTGGTCGGCACTGCTGCAAATGGTAACTTGGGCTGCCTTCGCAATCCACGAACCCAGCCCACCCGTCCACGTCATTGCCGCCCCTGGTCCGCTCCTCGACAGTCGCTTCCTCACTCCCCGAGGACGCACCACATGAGACGCCGCCACTTCATCGCCGCCAGCGCCGCCGCACTGGCCGCCCCCTGGTCCATTGCTGCCACTGAGCTCCCCAAGGGCATCGTCAAGATCTACGTCGGCTGGGCGCCCGGCGGCGGTACCGATGTGTTTGCGCGCATCGTGGGCCAGAAGCTCTCCGAGCTGTGGGGCCGCGGCGTGATCATCGAGAACAAACCCGGCGCCACGGGCGCGCTGGCGGCCGGCTTCTTTGCGCAGACGCGATTCACCGAGGGGCTCAACCTGCTGATGGCGCACGTGAACACGCATGCCATCGGGCCGCACATCTTCAAGGCCATCAGCTACGACCCGCTCAAGGACTTCGCGCCGATCGCCATGGTGGGCGCCACGCCGCACATCCTGGTGACCAGTGCGAACCGCGCGGGCGCCACCACCGTCAAGGAGGTGGTGGACGAGTGCCGCAAGAACCCCGGCAAGATCAGCCTCGGCTCGTCGGGCACGGGCTCGGTGCAGCACCTGTGCGCGGCGATGTTCAACATGGCGGCGGGCGTGGAGACCATCCATATCCCCTACAAGGGCTCGGGCCCGCTGCAGACCGACCTCATCGGCGGGCAGATCGACTACAGCTTCGACACCATGACGGCGGCCACGGCGCAGGTGAAGGCGAAGAAGACGGCCGCCATCGCGCAGACCCGCGTCAAGCGCGCCAAGGGCTTCCCGGACCTGACCACCATGGACGAGCAGGGCTTCAAGGGCTTCGACGTGTCGAGCTGGTACGGCGTGGTCGGGCCCAAGGGCATGTCCGCCGACCTGGCGGCGCAGATCAATGCCGACATCAACAAGGTGCTGGCCATGCCGGATGTCGTCGCGCGCTTCGACGGCTTCGGCGTGGAAGACGGCGGCGGCTCCGTCGACAAGTTCGCGGGCTTCATGGCCAGCGAATTCAAGAAGTGGGGCGAGGTCGTTCGCACCGCAAAAATTACCGAGGACGCTTGAGATGACCACTGCCACCCGACCCCTCCCGCTGCAAGGCATCCGCGTGCTCGACGTCAGCCAGGTCATGGCCGGCCCTTTCGCCTGCATGCTGCTGGCCGACCTGGGCGCCGACGTGATCAAGGTGGAGCCGCCCGGCGGCGACCAGACGCGCGGCGCCATGGGCTTCAAGATGAAGGGGCCCGATTCCATGGGCTTTCTGAACATGAACCGCAACAAGCGCTCGCTGACGCTGGACCTCAAGACCGACGAGGGCCGTGCCGACTTCTACAAACTGGCCGAGACGGCCGACGTGATCGTCGAGAACTACCGGCCTGGCGCGGTGCAGCGCCTGCGCATCGACTACGAGTCCATCAAAAGGATCAACCCGAAGATCGTCTATGTGAGCATCTCGGGCTTCGGCCAGAGCGGCCCCTGGGCCACGCGGCCGGGCTTCGACCTGATGGCGCAGGCCATGTCGGGCGTGATGAGCGTGACGGGCTACCCGGGCGAAAAGCCCGTCAAGGCCGGCGTGCCCGTGGCCGACATCGGCTGCGCCCTGTTCGCCACCTACGGCCTGCTGGCGGCCTACATCGGCGCGCAGAACAGCGGCGTGGGCCAGCACATCGACGCCTCGCTGTTCGACGCGGCCATGGCGTTCTCGATCTGGGACATGTCGGAGTACTGGGGCACGGGCGTGGCGCCGACCAAGCTGGGCACCAGCAACAAGATGAGCGCGCCCTACCAGGCCGTGAAGGCGCGCGACGGTTACCTGGTCATGGGCGCGACGAACCAGAAGCTGTGGGCCAAGCTGTGCGCGCTGCTGGAGCGGCCCGACCTGCTGGCGCATGCCGACTACGCCACCGTGTCGTTGCGCCTGAAGAACCGCGAGGCGCTGATCGCAGCGCTGGAGGAGGAGTTCGCCAAGCGCGACAGCGAAGACTGGATCGATGCCATGCTGGCCACGGGCATCCCGGCCGGGCCGATCCTGAGTTATCCCGAGGCGTTCGAGGGCGAGCACGGCACGCACCGGCGCATGTGCATGGAGATCGACCACCCGATCGAGGGCAAGGTGAAGAACATCGGCTTCCCGGTCAAGCTGCTGGGCACGCCGCAGCAGGTGCGCCGGCATCCGCCGCTGCTGGGGGAGCACAACGAGGAGATCATGGCGGAGATCCGTGGGGTGACGGTGTGAGCCTCGCTGAGCGCGTCAGGCTCACCGTCCACGCCTCGGGGGCGGCCGAGATCGTGATCGACCGGCCCGAGCGCCACAACGCGATGACGCGCGAGATGTACGACGCGCTGCTGGAATGCATCGCGGCCTGCCGGCAGGATGCGGCAGTGCGCAGCGTGCTGTTCCGCGGCGCGGGCGGCAAGTCGTTCATCTCGGGTACGGACATCGGCCACTTCAAGGACTTCCGCGACGGCCGCGAGGGCATCGCCTACGAGGCCTTCGTCGAGCGCGTGATCGACGCGGTGGAGCGCATCGCCGGGCCCACTGTGGCCGTCATCGACGGCTGGACGGTAGGGGGCGGGCTGGCGCTGGCCACCGCCTGTGACTTCCGCGTGTGCAGCGCGGGCTCGCGCTTCGGCGCGCCCATTGCCAAGACGCTGTCGAACACGCTGTCGTCGCGCAACATCGCGCGGCTGCAGGCGGCGCTGGGCGTGCCCCGCGTCAAGCGCATGCTGCTGCTGGCCGAGTACCTGAACGCCGACGAGGCGCTGGCCTGCGGCTACGTGCACGCGGTCTGCGCGCCCGGCGAGCTGCAGGCCTCGGCCCACGCGCTGGCCGACCGGCTCATGGGCCTGTCGCCCGTCACGCACAAGGCCGTGAAGGAGAGCATCCGCCGCATCGTGGTGGAGCAGCGGCTGGAGGACGACGACATCGTCGAAGAGGTCTACGGCAGCCAGGCCTTCCGCGACGGGGTGGCGGCGTTCAACAAGGCGTGATGCCAGTCAATGCAGGTCGATGAACGAGTCCGGCGCCGGAAACTTCGCGCGCATCCACTCGGGCCTGAGCTGCAGCTTGTCCACCACGTCGCTCGGTAGCGCGTCCAGCATCTCTGGGCCGCCGGGCGGCATGTCGGCCAGCAGCATGGCCAGGTGCACCACGGCAGCCAGCCGGTCGAAGGGCTTGCTGGCCAGCGGGTCGGCGCAGGCGTCCAGCGCATGCACGATCTCGGCCGGGAAGTTCCAGCGCCGGGCCAGCTCGGCCGTGATCTGGCCTTCGCTGAAGCCGGTGAGCCGGGTCTCGCGCTCCCAGCGGCCGCCGGGCGGGTGGGGCAGCTTCTCGATCTCGGCCAGGCTGGCCGGCTGGGCCTGCGCGATCATGAGCTCGCCCAGGCGCACCATCATGCTGGCCAGCCAGGCGCGGCTGGTTTCCATGCCCAGCTGCGAGGCCAGCCATTGGCCGTAGCCGGCGCTGACCATGCAGCTGCGCCAGAACTCCTGGCTGCTCAGGCCGTCCACGGCCGGGAACGCATCGCCCATCGACGCAGCCAGCCCCAGCGTGCGCACGCGGCCCATGCCCACCAGCGCGATCGCGTCGTCCAGCGTGGCCACCTGGCGGCTGAGGCCGAAGCTGGCGCTGTTGGCCAGCCGCAGCAGCCGTGCGGTGAGCGCGGCGTCCCTGGCGATGATGGCGGCCACCTCCTGGTTGCTGGCGTCCTCGTCGTTCAGCGTGCGGATCAGCGCATGCGCGACCTCGGACATCACGGGCAGCTTGACCGACTGCAGGAACACGGCGATATCGGGCATGGAGATCCTTTGACTAAAGGTGTACGCAGGATTGTGGTCTGATTTGGTTTTTACCCCATCCGTGCGCCCGAGGGCCGCTTTTCTGCACCGACCTCCCGAGATCAGCACCGTGAACCCTTTTTCCATCGCCGCCCCGTGGCTGGCGCAATGACCCATGCGGCATGACCTGGCGTCACCCGCGCTGCGGGGCGGGCTGCTGGCGCTGCTGGCTGCGGCGCTGTTTGGCCTGAGCACCCCGCTGGTGCAGCGGCTGGGCACCGGCCTCGGGCCGTTCAGCACCGCCGCGCTGCTCTATGGCGGCGCCGCGCTGGTGGCCGCGCTGTTGCGCCAGCCGGCCACGCGCGAGGCGCAACTGCGCCGCGCCGACCTGCCGCGCATCATGGCCATGGCCGGCATGGGCGCCGTGGTGGGACCGGTGGCGCTGGCCTGGGGCCTGCAGCGCACGAGCGGCTCCAGCGCGTCGTTGATGCTGACGCTGGAGGCCGTGTTCACGGCGGTGCTGGCCTGGCGCTGGTACGGCGAGACGCTGGACCGGCGTGTGATCGTGGCCGTGGTGCTGCTGCTGATGGGCGGGGTCGCTCTGGTGCTGGAGCAGGGCCTGGCCGGCCAGGTGCAGTTGCTGGGCCTGCTCGCGGTGGCGGCGGCCACGGTGGCCTGGGGCGTGGACAACACCTTGTCGCGCGGCGTGGCAGACCGCGACCCGGGCCAGGTGGTGCTGGCCAAGTCCGCGCTGGGCGTGCTGGCCACGGGGTCGATCGGCAGGCTGTGGGGCGAGCCCTTGCCCGGCCTGGGCACCGCGCTGGCGCTGCTGGCGGTCGGTGCCACAGGCTACGGGCTGAGCCTGCGCTTTTACCTGCTGGCGCAGCGGGCGTTCGGCGC
The DNA here is from genome assembly GCF_001422405.1 of Pseudorhodoferax sp. Leaf267. GTDB lineage: Bacteria > Pseudomonadota > Gammaproteobacteria > Burkholderiales > Burkholderiaceae_C > Pseudorhodoferax. The sequence goes on along the minus strand of NZ_LMMV01000001.1, from coordinate 1,517,495 downwards.
GGCGCGCACGGGCTCGGTCTTCGCATTCGCGCCCTTCATCGGTGCCGTGGGTGCGTTCGCGCTGGGCGACCGTTCGGGCTCGTGGCTGATGGCCGTCGGTGGCGCGCTGATGGCCTGCGGCGTGGCGCTGCATCTGGCCGAGCGGCACGCGCATGCCCATGTGCACGAGGCGCTGGAGCACGAGCATGCGCACACGCATGACGATGGGCACCACACGCACAGCCATGGCGCGATGCCCGCCGGGCCGCACAGCCACCGGCACCGGCACGAGACCCTGGCGCACCACCACGCGCATGTGCCGGACGCGCACCACGGGCACCGCCACGACGCAGGTTGACGCTTGACGTCCATCCCGCGATCGCGGGATCGACTCGGGGCCGCGCCCGGGGCCAGACTGCGACCCATCGCCGAACGAGGGGAAGAGGGATGGCAATGCGCAAGCGTGTACGACGATGGCTGGCCGGCATCGGCCTGGCGGCAGCGGGAATGTGGTCCATGGCGGGGGCGCACGCGCTCGTCATCTCGGCCGGCAGCCCGCTCACGGTGGTGCCGGGCTATGTGCCGGCCACGCTGGGGGCGGGGCAGTTCCTGCTGCCGATCCAGGTCAGCGGCGCGGTGGACCTGCAGGCGTGGAGCTTCGACCTGGGTTTCGATCCGGCCGTGGTGCTGCCGTCGGACCTGGGCGGCTTCTACCAGGGCGTGTACGCGGCGCAGTTCAGCGCGGCGCAGCCCGCCCTGTCCTCCATCGTCAGCGGCGGCGTGCTGGTGCGGGACGGCCTGCTCGAGACCGTGGCGGGCTTTTCCGAGGGCATCAGCGGCGACGGCCTGCTGGCCTTCATCGGCTTCGAGTGGCTGGCGCCGGGCCAGGACCCGGGCTTCGAGGTCGGCAACGTGCCCCAGCCCCAGCCCATTCCCGAGCCCGCCACCGTCGCGCTCGTGTCCGCCGCGCTGCTGGCGCTGGCCTGCCGTCGCAGGCCCCCATCCACCACTTCGAAGGAACCGACATGAACCGCAAGATGCCACCGCTGCTGGCCGTGCTCGCCGCGGCGTGCGCCTGGGCCATGCCCGCTGCTGCCCAGACCACGGCCAACGGCCCTTACTACGCCACACCCGCCTGGGACCAGACGCTGCCGCCCGCCACGCGCTTCGTCGTGCTGTCCAACTTCAGCAGCGAGGCGGTGCTCGACCGCGAGACCGGCCTGGTCTGGGAGCGCAAGCCCAGCCCGGTGAGCTACGCGCCGACGCTGGCGCCCGGCGTCTTCGGCGGCATTTACGCGAGCGAGCGCTGCCTGTCGGCGACCACCGGCGGGCGCATGGGCTGGCGCCAGCCCAGCGTGGCCGAGATGATGAGCCTGATCGTGCCTTCGGGATCGCCCGGCGTGCCGCCCGCGCTGCCGGCCGGCCACCCGTTCGATCTCGGCTTCTCGGAAACCTTCTGGACCTCGACGCGCTACTACGCGGACCGCTACCCGCTGGCCTACCGCAGCGTGAGCATCACCGGCAGCCTGGGGGCGTCCGATGGCGGCGTGTTCAAGTACCCGGTGTGGTGCGTGCGCGGCGGCTCGGTGGCGGCGGTGGACTGAATCCGCTGCGTGCGCGACTGGGCGGGGCCTTGCGGCGGCGGGCTAATCGCCGGTCCAGCGCCGGTGATCGCTCGCGATCGGGGCCTTGCACGCCACGTTTGGTGACATGGTCGGCACGCGCACGAATCGCAGATTGCATTGGCTAACATTTCAACAATCGTTGTATATTCGATTGATGGAAGAAGTTGACGCCGTCCGGTCCCTTGCAGCCCTGGCGCAGGCGCTGCGCTTGCGCCTGTTCCGTGCGCTGGTGGTCGCGGGGCCGCAGGGCCTGACGCCTGGCACGCTGGCCAGCCAGCTGGCGGTGGCGGGCAACACGCTGTCGTTCCATCTCAAGGAGCTGACGCATGCCGGCCTGGTGACGCAGGAGCGCCAGGGCCGCAGCCTGATCTACAGGGCCTCGTTCTCCACGATGGACGAACTGCTGGCCTACCTCACCGAGAACTGCTGCGAAGGTGCGGCGTGTGCGACCACCGATGCGGCGGCGGGCCGTTGCAAGCCCCATTCGCTGGGCCACCGCTGAACGGCAGGGCGCCCCCGATGCTCGCGGCCTTCCTGATCTTCCTGTGCACGCTCGTCCTCGTGGTCTGGCAACCGCGGGCCTTGGGCATCGGCTGGAGCGCCTCGCTCGGCGCAGCGCTGGCGCTGGCCTTTGGCGTGGTGCAGCCGGCCGACATCGCCGTGGTGTGGGGCATCGTCTGGAACGCGACCGCGACCTTCGTGGCCGTGATCCTCATCAGCCTGCTGCTGGACGAAGCCGGTTTCTTCGAATGGGCTGCGCTGCACGTGGCGCGCTGGGGCGGTGGCGACGGGCGACGGCTGTTCGCCTTCATCGTGCTGCTGGGTGCGGCGGTGGCCGCGCTGTTCGCGAACGACGGCGCCGCGCTGATCCTCACGCCCATCGTCATGGCCATGCTGGCTGCGCTGGGCTTCTCCCCGGCCGCGACGCTGGCCTTCGTGATGGCGGCCGGCTTCATCGCCGACACGGCCAGCCTGCCGCTGATCGTGTCCAACCTGGTCAACATCGTGTCGGCCGACTTTTTCGGCATCGGCTTCAGTGCTTACGCCGCGGTTATGGTCCCCGTGACCATCGCCGCCGTGGCGGCCAGCCTGCTGGTGCTGCGTCTGTACTTCGGCCGAGCCGTGCCGGTGCGCTACGACCTGGCCCAGCTCAAGGCGCCGGCGCAGGCGATCCGCGACCCGGCAACGTTCCGCGCCGGCTGGGTGGTGCTGGTGCTGCTGCTCGTGGGCTTCTTCGCGCTGGAGCCGCTGGGCGTGCCGGTCAGCGCCGTGGCGGCCGTGGGCGCGGTGGTCTTGCTCTCCGTGGCGGCCAGAGGCCACGTCATCCGCACACGCCAGGTGCTGCTCGGCGCGCCCTGGCAGATCGTCGTGTTCTCGCTGGGCATGTACCTGGTGGTCTACGGCCTGCGCAATGCAGGGCTGACGGACCGCATGGCCTCGTGGCTGGACTGGTTCGCGCAGGGCGGCATCTGGGGCGCGGCGCTGGGCACGGGGGTGCTTGCGGCGCTGCTGTCGTCGGTCATGAACAACATGCCCACGGTGCTGGTCGGCGCGCTGGCCATCGATGCCTCGCAGGCCAGCGGCGTGGTGAAGCAGGCCATGGTCTACGCCAATGTGATCGGCTGCGACCTGGGGCCCAAGATCACGCCCATCGGCAGCCTGGCCACGCTGCTGTGGCTGCACGTGCTGCACAAGAAAGGCACCACGATCACCTGGGGCTACTACTTCAAGGTGGGCATCGTGCTGACGCTGCCCGTGCTGCTGTTGACGCTGGCCGCGCTGGCGCTGCGGCTGAGCCTGTGAGGGTGTGCAGGGCATGAGGTCCACGCTCAAAGTCTTCCTGGCCTTCCTGCAGCTGGGCCTGACCTCGTTCGGCGGCCCGGTGGCGCACATCGCGTACTTCCGCGCGGAGTTCGTGGACAAGCGCCGCTGGCTCGACGAGGCGAGCTTCCTCAATCTCGTAGTGTTCTGCCAGTTCCTGCCGGGGCCGGCAAGCAGCAAGGTCGGCATCGCGCTGGGCCTGCGGCGTGCAGGCGGGTGGGGTGCGCTGGCGGCCTGGCTGGGGTTCACGATGCCCTCGGCCATCGCGCTCATCGTGTTCGCGTACGGCGCCACGCGGTGGACCGGTCTTGCGTCGTCGGGCGCCGTGCAGGGCCTGAAGATCGCGGCCGTTGCCGTGGTGGCGCAGGCCGTGTGGTCCATGGGCAAGGCGTTTTGCCCCGACCGGCTGCGGGCCAGCCTGGCTGTGGCCGCCGCGCTGCTGGTGTGGGCCGTGCCGGGAGCGGCCGGGCAGTTCGCCGCCATCGCGCTGGGCGCCGTGGTGGGGCGCTGGGCCTTGCGGCTGGACGGGCTGGCCCCGCTGGCGCAGCACGACTACGGCGTGTCCCGGCGCACCGGGGCGATGCTGCTGGCCGTGTTCGGCTTGCTGCTCGTGGCGCTGCCGGCCCTGGCCGCGGGCATGGACTCGCTCTGGGTCTCGGCCATCGCGGCGATGGTCCAGGCCGGCGGCCTGGTCTTCGGCGGCGGCCACCTGGTGCTGCCACTGCTGCATGCCGGCGTGGTGGCGCCGGGCTGGGTGGGCAACGACGCCTTTCTTGCGGGCTACGGGGCCACGCAGGCGGTGCCGGGGCCGCTGTTCACCTTCGCGGCCTACCTGGGCGCCGTGATGCCGTCGCCGCTGGGCGGCTGGGCGGGCGGCCTGGTGCTGCTGGTGGCCATCTTCGTGCCGGGCTTCCTGCTGGTGGTGGGCGCGCTGCCGTTCTGGGAGTCGCTGCGCCAGCAGGTCGGCGTGCGGCAGGCGGCCGCGGGCATCAACGCCGCGGTCGTGGGCCTGCTGGCGTCGGCATTGGTCGACCCGGTGGGCAAGAGCGCCATCCACTCGCTGGCCGACGGGCTCATCGCGCTTGCCGCCTTCGCGCTGCTCGTGGTCTTCAAGGTCTCCCCGGTGGCGGTCGTCGGCTTCGCGGCCGTCTGCGGCTGGCTTGTCTTTTAACCACCTCATACTTCGAACATGAGCGACATCACGATCTACCACAACCCCGCCTGCGGCACCTCGCGCAACGTGCTGGCGATGATCCGCAACACCGGCGAGGAGCCGCAGGTCATCGAGTACCTGAAGACCCCGCCCGACCGCCCGACGCTGGAACGGCTGATCGCGGCCATGGGCATCACGCCGCGCGAGCTGCTGCGGAAAAAGGGTGAGCGTTACGAAGCGCTGGGTCTGCAGAGCCCCACGTGGACCGACGCGCAGATTGTCGAGTTCATGCTGCAGGAGCCGATCCTCATCGAGCGGCCCATCGTCGTCACGCCACTGGGCACGCGGCTGTGCCGGCCGTCGGAACGTGTGCTCGACCTGCTGCCTCGGCCGCAGCAGGGCGCGTTCGCCAAGGAGGACGGCGAGCCCGTCGTGGACGAGAAGGGCATGCGTGTCGCCAAGCCCTGAGCTGCCGAACCTCGAGGGCGCGGGCTTGCGCCGGCCCGACCTGGCGCAGTGTCTCGGGCACTGCTGCAGCGAGCGGCGCGAGAGCGCCCGGGCGCTGCGCCAGCGGGCGCGCCTGCGCAACACCTGACGGGCGCAGCCCAGGTGCAAAGCCGAACCCTGACCACCGTACTGCTGGGCGTGGCGCAGACCCTGGCCTGGGCGTCTTCGTACTACCTGCCCGCCATCCTGGCGGACGCGATCGGCCGCGACGTGGGGGCCACCAGTGCCACGGTCTTCGCCGCCTTCTCGGTGGCTTTGCTGATGTCCGCGGCCATCGGTCCGTTCGCCGGCAGGTTGATCGACCGGCACGGTGGGCGGCCCGTGCTGATAGGCAGCAGCCTGGTGTTCGCGGCCGGGCTGGTGGCGCTAAGCCAGGCCCGGCAGCCGCTGCACGTCTTCGAGGCCTGGGCCGTGATGGGCCTGGCGATGGGCAGCGGGCTCTACGAAGCGGCGTTTGCCACGGCGGTGCGGCTGCACGGCCAGCAGGCGCGGCGCACCATCACTGGCATCACGCTGTTCGCGGGGTTTGCCAGCACGGTCGGCTGGCCTTTGAGCGCCTGGCTGCATGCCAGCGTCGGCTGGCGCGGGGCCTGCCTGGCATGGGCCGGCCTGCACCTGGCCATCGCCTTGCCGCTGTACGCGATGCTGCCCCGGGCCAGCCGTGCCGCGCCCATGCCGACAGAGGCAGCGAGCACGCCGGGCGGCCCCGCGGGCCTGCCGCCGCACCAGCAGCGCCGCGCGGCCGTGCTGCTTGCCTTCGTGTTCGCAGCCGCATGGTTCATCAGCACGGCCATGGCCGCGCACCTGCCCCAGCTCCTGCTGGCCGTGGGGGCCGGCGCGGCGGCGGCGGTGGGCATCGCGGCACTGGTGGGGCCGGCCCAGGTGGCTGGGCGCCTGATCGAATTCGCGTTCCTCGGCCGCGCGCATCCGCTGCTGTCGGCGCGCCTGGCCACGCTCGCCCATCCACTGGGTGTCCTGTGCATGGCGGCGTTGGGTGGCGCAGGTGCCATCGCATTTGCGGTGCTGCATGGGCTGGGCAACGGCATCCTGACCATCGCGATCGGCACGCTGCCCTTGCTGTTCTTCGGCGCGCAGGGCTATGGCCAGCGCCAGGGCTTTCTGATGGTGCCGGCCCGCGTGGTGCAGGCCGGCGCGCCGTTCCTGTTCGGGCTGGCGGTGGCGCGGTGGGGCGTGGGGGCACTGTGGATCTCGGGTGGCCTGGCCATCGCGGCGTGCCTGGCGTTGGGCTGGCTGGCACAGGGCATGCGCGCAGAGGCGGCGCGGTCTGCGCGCACCGGTGCGCAGTAGCGGGCTTGTCCTGCACCAAAGCCGGGGAGGGCGTGGCATCCTGCGCGGCTCATGCGCTGTTGCCTTCACGCTCCCCACCTCGTGTGGCCGCTGCCCCCTGAGGGGGCTGCACTCCAGCTTGGGGCGGCACGTCGATGAAGAAGCCCCTGCAGACCTGGTTCGCCGCCCGCGGCTGGAAGCCGTTCGCGTTCCAGCGCGAGGTGTGGCAGGCCATCGCCGCGGGCGAGAGCGGCCTGCTGCATGCCACCACCGGCGCGGGCAAGACCTACGCCGTGTGGCTGGGCGCGCTGCAGAGCTTCGTGCAGAAGGAGATCGTGCGCCAGGGCAAGCCCGTGGCCGCGCCGCTGACCGTGCTGTGGATCACGCCCATGCGCGCGCTGGCAGCCGACACACTGCGCGCGCTGCGCGAGCCGCTGGCCGAGGTGGCGCCGCACTGGTCGGCCAGCGCGCGCAGTGGCGACACGACCTCGGCCGAGCGCAGCGCGCAGGACCGGCGCTTGCCGACCGTGCTGGTGACCACACCCGAAAGCCTGTCGCTGCTGCTGGCCAAGGCCGACGCGCGGCAGCTGTTCGCGCACTTGCGCCTGGCCGTGGTGGACGAATGGCACGAGATGCTGGGCAACAAGCGCGGCGTGCAGGTGCAGCTGGCGCTGGCCCGGTTGAGGCTGTGGCAGGGCGCGCTGTGCACCTGGGGCATGTCGGCCACGCTGGGCAACCTGGAGCAGGCAAAGGATGTGTTGCTGGGCCCGGGCCGACCCGGCCGCCTGGTGCGCGGCGCCGTGCCCAAGAAGCTCACGATCGACACCTTGCTGCCGCCGCGCGCCGAGCGATTTCCCTGGGCCGGCCACCTGGGCCTGGCCATGCTGCCGCAGGTCGTCGCCGAACTGGCGGCCAGCAGCACGGCACTGGTGTTCACCAACACGCGCTCGCAGGCCGAGATCTGGTACCAGGCGCTGCTGGAGGCGCGGCCCGACTGGGCCGGTGAGATCGCACTGCACCACGGCTCGCTGGACCGCGGCGTGCGCGAGTGGGTGGAGGCCGGGCTCAAGGCCGGGCAACTGCGCGCCGTGGTCTGCACGTCCAGCCTCGATCTGGGCGTGGACTTCCTGCCCGTGGAGCGCGTGCTGCAGATCGGCTCGCCGCGTGGCGTGGCGCGGCTGCTGCAGCGCGCGGGCCGGTCCGGCCACGCGCCGGGCCGGCCATCGCGCATCACGCTGGTGCCCACGCACAGCCTGGAGCTGGTGGAGGGTGCAGCGGCACGCGTGGCCGTGGCGGCCGGGCAGGTGGAGGCGCGCGAGCCGCCATCGCAGCCGCTGGACGTGCTGGTGCAGCATCTCGTGACGGTGGCGCTTGGCGGCGGGTTCATGCCCGATGCGCTGTACGCCGAGGTGCGCACGACCCAGGCCTATGCGCTGCTGGCGCCCGACCGCTGGCAGTGGTGCCTGAACTTCGTGCGCCAGGGCGGCGCGGCGCTGGCCGCGTACCCCGACTACCAGCGCGTGGTGCCCGACGAAGAGGGCGTCTGGCGCGTGCCCGACGCAAGGCTGGCGCGCCGGCACCGCTCCAACATCGGCACCATCGTGTCGGACGCCAGCATGGCCGTGCAATACGTGGGCGGCGCGCGCATCGGCAGCGTGGAAGAGAGCTTCGCGGCGCGGCTCAAGCCCGGCAATGCGTTCATGTTCGGCGGCCGGCTGCTGGAGCTGGTGCGCATCCACGAGATGACGGCCTGGGTGCGCAAGGCGACGGGCAGCAAGGCCGCAGTGCCGCGCTGGAACGGCGGGCGCATGCCGCTGTCGTCGCTGCTGGCCGATGCGGTGGTGGCCGAGCTGGCCGAAGCCGGGCAGGGCCGTTACGACAGCCCCGAGATGCAGAGCGTGCAACCGCTGCTGGACGTACAGCGCCGCTGGTCCGCACTGCCCACGCCCACCACCTTGCTGGCCGAGACACTGAAGTCGCGCGAGGGCTGGCACCTGTTCCTGTACCCGTTCGCGGGCCGCCAGGTGCACCTGGGTCTGGCCAGCCTGCTGGGCTGGCGCGCGGCCCAGGCCACGCCGCGCACCTTCTCCATCGCCGTGAACGACTACGGCTTCGAGCTGCTGTGTGCCACCGAGCTCGACTGGCACGTGTTGCTGCCCGACCTGCTGCACCGCGCCACCGACGGCCCGGCGCTGCTGGCCGAGGTGCTGGAGAGCCTGAACGCGGGCGAGCTCGCGCAGCGGCGCTTTCGCGAGATTGCGCGTGTGTCCGGCCTGATCTTCCAGAGCCACCCGGGCGAGAAGCGCAGCAGCCGGCAATTGCAGGCCTCGTCCTCGTTGTTCTGGGAGGTGTTCCGCAAGTACGACCCGGCCAACCAACTGCTGCTGCAGGCCGAGCAGGAGCTGCTGGCGCAGGAGCTGGAGGTGGGCCGTCTGCAAGGCGCGCTGCAGCGCATGGCCGCGCAGCAGCTCGTGCCGGTGGCGCTCGCGCGGCCCACGCCGTTCGCGTTTCCGCTGATGGTGGAGCGCTTTCGCGAAAAGCTGTCGAACGAGAAGGTGGCCGACCGCATCGCGCGCATGCTGGCGCAGCTGGAGAAAGCGGCGGGCGGCCAGGCCGAGGGCGGTGGCGACAGCGTGCAGGCCGGCCTGCAATTCGGCCGGCAGAGCGACATCACGCCGCGCCCGCCCAGGCCGCCGCGCAGCCGGGGGCGGCGCTGATGGCGGGCCACACCGTCCACGCCGTGGAATGGGCCGGCGAGACGCTGGTGCTCCTGCCCGAGCGTGCGCTGTGGTGGCCCGCGCGCCGCATGCTGCTGATCGCCGACCTGCACCTGGGCAAGGCCGCCACCTTTCGCGCTGCCGGCCAGCCCGTGCCGGCCGGCACCACGCAGGAGAACCTGGCGCGGCTGGACGCGCTCATCGCGCAGCACGGCGCCCGGCATCTCGTGGTGCTCGGCGACTTCCTGCATGCCGAGCAGGCGCGCACAACGTCGCTGCTGGCCGCGCTGGCCGCGTGGCGCGCGCGCTATGGAGGGCTGGCCATCACGCTGGTGCGCGGCAACCACGACAGCCATGCGGGCGACCCGCCGGCCGACCTGGGCATCGCCATCGTCGACGAACCGTACCTGGTCGGCCCGTTCGCCCTGTGCCACCACCCGCAGACGCACGCCACGCATTTCGTGCTGGCCGGCCATGTGCACCCGGCCTGCCTGCTGTTCGGCGCGGGGCGCGACCGGCTGCGCCTGCCGTGCTTCGTGGCGGACGCAGGCCAGGCCGTGCTGCCGGCCTTCGGCGAGTTCACGGGCGGCTGGCGCGTGGAGGCGGCGCCGGGGCGCAGGCTGTATGCGGTGGGAGATGGTGGCGTGTGGCCGCTGCCGTGAACTGGCGCGGCCGCTCGCGCCAGGTGCAAAGCATCGAAGTGGCGCGCAACCGGCTTTTCGCGCCATTTCGATCGGCGCGCATGCCGCCATGCCACTATGCGCGCGACAGCATCTGCCCCGCCCGCGCCAGCACCGCCGCCTGCCCCTCGCGGTACGCCAGCGCGCCATTCACGAACACCGCCTCCACGCCCACGCTCAACTGCTCGGGCTGCTCGAAGCTCGCCATGTCCGTGATGCGCTGCGGATCGAACACCACCACGTCGGCGTGCGCGCCCGCGCGCAGCAGGCCTCGGTCGGCAATGCGGAACTGCCGCGCCGACAGGCCCGTCATCTTGTGCACCGCCTGCTCCAGCGTGAACAGCCCGCGCCCGCGCCAGTAGCGCGCCAGCACGCGCGGGAACGCGCCCCATAGCCGCGGGTGCGGGTGGCGGTCGTGCGGCAGGCCGTCCGAGCCGATCATGCTGCGCGGGTGGGCGATCACGCGCTCCACGTCTTCTTCCTGCATCTGGAAGTAGCAGGCGCCGCCGGGCATGAGCCGGCGCGCGGCGGCCTTCTGGTCCACGCCCCAGCCGGCGGCGATCTCGGCCAGCATGCGGCCGCCCAGCTCGGGGTGCGGGTCGCTCCAGGTCAGCAGCACGTCGATCACGCCGTCGATCAGGTCCTCGCGCAGCACGGTGGAGCCGGCCACGTAGGGGTAGACGTCCATGGCGATGTCCTGGCGCTGCGCGAGCTGGTCGATCAGCGGCAGCGTCTCGCGCGTGCGGCCCCATTGCGCGGGGCCGGCGCACTTGTGGTGCGAGATCACCAGCGGCAGGCCGGCCTCGAACGCGCAGTCGCCGGCCTCGTGCAGCGCCTCGATGATGGCCTGCATCTCGCTGCGCAGGTGCGTGGCGTAGACGCCACCGGCGCGCGCGGCCACGCGGGCCAGGTCGGTCACCTCGTCGGAAGGGGCGGCGAAGGCTTCTTCGTAGAACAGGCCGGACGACAGGCCCAGCGCGCCGGCATCCATGCATTCCTGCAGCAGCGCGGCCATGCGCGCGCGCTCGTCGGCCGTGGCGGCGCGCGCGAGGTCGTCCATGGCCGCGAAGCGTAACGTGGTGTGGCCGACCAAGGCGGCGACGTTCAGTGCCGGCAAAGCTTGTGTGACTGCTTCCCGGTAGGCGGCCATGCTGGCGTAGCGGAACGCGTCCGGCCCCAGCAGCGTGAGCGGCGGCAGTGCGCGCTCGGTGCGGTAGGGCGCCAGCGAGATGCCGCAGTTGCCGGTGACCACCGTGGTGATGCCCTGCGACAGCTTGGGCAGGTACTCGGGCGTGCGCAGCACGGCCGCATCGTCGTGCGTGTGCACGTCGATGAAGCCGGGCGCGATGACCTTGCCGCGGCAGTCGTGCACCTGCAGGTCGGCCAGGTCCAGGCCGGCGGGCAGATGCTCGCGCAGCCGCTGGCCCAGGCGTTCGATGCGGCCGTCCTGCAGCAGCACATCGCCAGGCCAGCCGGGCGCGCCGCCGCCGTCGACGATGAGGCCGCCTTCGAGCAATGTCGGTGTGCTCATGCCTTCTCCTCCTGGGCTGCCACGTCCCACACCGGCAACGGATAGCCCTGCACGTCGATGCCCTGGCGCTGCAGCGCGGCGCGCACGCGGCGCAGACGGGCCAGCGCGGGCTCGCCGAGCTTCTGCGCGACCAGCACCGACAGGATCTCGATCACCGTCAGGTGCGCGAGGTAGGCGTCGATGCCCACGCGCATCACGGCGTCCTCGGGCACATCCAGCGCCAGCAGCAGATCGGCGCGCGCGGCCAGTGCCGAGCCGGGGCGCGTGATGGCGACCACGCGCGCGCCCTGGGCGCGCGCCACGTCCACGCTGTCCAGCAGCGAGGGCATGCCGCCCACGTGCGAGAACGCCACCACGACCGAGCCCGGCCCGTGCGCGCCGGCCGCCACCTGCTGCAGGTGGTAATCGGCCCACGCGTTGACCGACAGGCCCAGGCGGAACAGCCGTGCCTGCAGGTCGTTGGCCATGAACCAGGAGGTGGCGCCCGCGCCGTAGATGTCGATGTGCGGCGCGGCGGCCAGCGCGGCGGCCGTGGCCTCGACCACGGCCATGTCCAGCTGCGCGCGCACGCCCAGCACCGAGGCCGAGGCGCTGCGCACGATCTTGGCCGTCACGTCGTCGGCCGTGTCGCCGATGCTCACGCTGCGGTGCAGCGGCGAGCCGCCCAGCGCCAGCGCCTGTGCCAGGCCCAGCTTGAATTCGCGCAAGCCGGCGTAGCCCAGGTCGCGGCAGGTGCGCATGATGGTGGGCACCGAGCTGCGCGAGCGCTCGGCCAGCGTCTCGAAGCTTTCCTCCAGCGCGCGCTCGGGGTCTTCGAGGATCAGCTCGAGGATGGCGCGGCGCGTGGCCGGTGCGCTGGCGCGCAGCGCGGCCATCTTTTGCAGCAGGTTGTCGGCCATGGTCAGAACTGAGTGGTGATGGCGTCGACCACGTTCAGGCTTTCGTCCACCACCGGCATCCAGCGCCACTTGTCGAAGGTGGTGCACGGGTGCGAGATGCCCAGGCCGATGCGCTCGCCCACGGCCGGCGCCAGCGCGTCGTCGGCTTCCTCCCAGCGCAGGTAGGCGTGCTGGTCGTTCAGCGCGGTGATGGCCCAGCTGGCGGGCACGCCGGCGGGCGCGAGGCTGCCGCGCGCGGCGCGTGCGATGGGCACAGGCAGCGACAGGTCGAACGAGATGTCGCGCCGGCCCACGGCCACGATGGCCAGCCGCGGCTCGGGCCGCGACTGCACGGTGGCCCAGACCTCCAGCGCGGGCCGCAGGCCTTCGCCGCAATCGCAGCCCAGCCGCTGGTCCACCGCGTCGACCATGCGCTTGTAGAAGCCATGGTCGTGCGTGACATAGCAGCCCGAGCGAAGCAGACCGCGCACGGGCCGGCCCAGCGTGGGCCGCAGCCGGCCGGCCACCAGGTCGAAGATGGCCGAGCCGCCGGCCGAGAACAGCAGCTCGTCGGCCTCGAATAGATCCTCGGCCACGCAGGCGCGGGCCAGGGCGTCGACGCGGTCCATCAGCGTGTTGGCATAGGCAGTGTCGGGTGCGCTCTGGCCGGTGGCGCCCTGGCCCTCATAGCACTCGATGCCGACCAGGCGCGTGGCGGCGCTGGCGCGCACGGCGCGGGCCAGGGCCAGGGCCTCGTCCTGCGTGCGGCAGCCGGTGCGGCCGCCGGCCACGCCGATCTCCAGCATCACTTCGAAGACACCGGGGCGGCCCTGGCGTGCATGCCAGTCGTCGATGAGTGCCAGCTGCGCCAGCGAGTCGACGAGGAACACCACGCGCAGGTCGGCGTGCGCCGCCAGCAGGCCGCGGATGCCGGCCAGGTCGTCGTCGGCCACGACCTGGTTGGCGATCAGCGTGCGGCGTGCGCCCGCTGCCACGCCGATGGCCAGCTGCGCCACCGTGGCGAACGTGATGCCCCAGGCACCTGCGTCGAGCTGGCGCGCGAACAGCTGCGGCGACATGGTGGTCTTGCCGTGCGGCGCCATGTCCACGCCCTGGCTGCGCGCGTACTGCTGCATCCAGGCCAGGTTGTGGGCGAGGGCGTCACGCCGGATCAAGGCGATGGGCAGCGGCAGGTCGCCGGCCAGCACGTTCCAGCCGGCTTGGCCGATCTGGCTGCGCGCGCGCGGCGGCTGGGTGCGGGGATAGCCCTTGTAGCTGGCGTCCAGCTGGGGGTCGAGCAAGGTGTCGTTCATCAGTAGATTCCGGCGATGGAATGGCGGGCCACGAAATGGCCAGGGCCGACTTGTACCAGCGGCTGCACCACGGGCTCGTCGCCCACGGCGCGGATGGGGCTCGGGATATCGCCCTCGATCAGCGCGCGCCCGCCATGGCGGCGCGCGGGGTCCGCCACGGGCACCGCCGCCATCAGCTTGCGCGTGTAGGCGTGCTGCGGGTTCTCGAATACCGCGCGGCGCGGCCCGATCTCCACGATCTGGCCCAGGAACATCACGGCCACGCGGTGGCTGATGCGCTCGACCACAGCCATGTCGTGCGAGATGAACAGGATGGCCACGCCCATCTCGCGCTGCAGCGCCATCATGAGGTTCACGATCTGCGCCTGGATCGACACGTCGAGTGCCGACACGGATTCATCGGCCACGATGAGCTTGGGCTCCAGCGCCAGGGCGCGCGCGATCGCGATGCGCTGGCGCTGCCCGCCCGAGAACTCGTGCGGGTAGCGCTGGGCGGCTTCGGGCGGCAGGCCCACCTTGTGCAGCAGCCATTGCACGCGGGCGTCGGCCGCGCTGCCCTCGGCCACCTTGTGGATCAGCAGCGGCTCGCGGATCGAGAAGCCCACGGTCTTGCGCGGGTTCAGCGAGGCGAACGGGTCCTGGAAGATGAACTGGATGTCGCGGCGCAGGGCCTGCACTTCGTTGGTAGGCAGCGTGAGGATGTTGCGGCCGCCGAACTCGATGGCGCCGCCCTGGCAGTCCACCAGGCGCAGCAGCGAGCGGCCCGTGGTCGACTTGCCGCAGCCCGATTCGCCAACCAGCGCCAGCGTCTCGCCCGGGTGCAGGTCGAAGCTGACCTGCTCGACCGCGTGCACGCGCCGCGTGGGCTTGCCGAACAGGCCGCCCTTGAGGTCGAAGCGCGTGACCAGGTTCTTCACGCGCAGCAGCGGCGCGGCGCCGGGCTGGCGCGTGTCGCTCGTGGGCTCGGCCGCCACGGGCGCGGCATCGTCCACGCGCAGCAGCTCGAAGGGCCGCGGCAGCTCGCTGCCCTGCATGGCGCCCAGGCGCGGCACGGCCGACAGCAGGGCCTTCGTGTAGGCATGCTCGGGGCGCGCGAACACGGCGTCCGTCGTGCCTTCTTCCACGCGGTCGCCGCGCAGCATGACCAGCACGCGGTCGGCCACCTCGGCCACCACGCCCATGTCGTGCGTGATGAAGATGACGCCCATGCGCATCTCTTCCTGCAGCTGGCGGATGAGCTGCAGGATCTGCGCCTGGATGGTCACGTCCAGCGCGGTCGTGGGCTCGTCGGCGATCAAGAGCTGCGGCTTGCAGCACAGCGCCATGGCGATCATCACGCGCTGGCGCATGCCGCCCGAGAGCTGGTGCGGGTAGCGGCCCAGCACGTTGCGCGCCTCGGGGATGCGCACGAGCTCCAGCATGCGCAGCGCCTCGGCCAGCGCGGCGGTGCGGTCCATGTGCTGGTGCACGCGCACCGACTCGGCGATCTGCTCGCCCACGGTGAACACGGGGTTCAGCGAAGTCATGGGCTCCTGGAAGATCATGGCGATGTCGGCGCCGCGCACCTCGCGCATCTGCGCAGGCGCGGCCGGCACGAGGTCCAGCACCTGGCCGTTGCGCCGGCGCAGCAGCGCGCTGCCGCTCGCGATGCGGCCGCCGCCGTGCTCGATGAGCCGCATCAGCGCGAGCGAGGTGACCGACTTGCCCGAGCCCGATTCGCCGACGATGGCCAGCGTCTGCCCGCGCTCGACCGTGAAGCCCAGCCTGCGCACGACATCGACGCTCTGGCCCTGTGGGCCGCGGAAATGCACGCTGAGGTCGTCGACGGCCAGCACGCGGCCTTCGGGCAGGGCCAGCGCCGGCGCGACGGGGCGCGCCAGGGTGGTGGCATCCATGGTCACACCGCTTTCTTGAGTTTGGGGTCCAGCGCGTCGCGCACGCCGTCGCCCAGCAGTTGCAGTGACAGTGCCGTGAGGATGATGGCCAGGCCCGGGAACAGCACGACCCAGAAGGCCTGGTGTGCGTACTGCTGGCTGCCCGCCACCATGGTGCCCCAGGTGGGGATCTCGGGCGGCATGCCCACGCCCAGGAAGGAGAGCCCGGCCTCGGCCAGGATGGCGTAGGCGAAGATGAACGAGGCCTGCACGAGGATGGGCGACATCAGGTTGGGCAGCACGTGGTGCCACAGGATGTGCGGCGTGCGCGCGCCGATGGCCCGCGCGGCCTCCACGAACAGCAGCTCGCGCACCACCAGCGTGGACGCACGCACCACGCGCGCCACGCGCGGCGTGTAGACCAGCACCAGGGCCAGCACCACGTTGCCCAGCGAGGGCCCGAGGATGGCCACGAGCGCGATGGCCAGCAGGATGTCGGGGAAGGACATCATGGCGTCCACCACGCGCATGAGCGGCGCGTCGAGCCGGCGGAAGAAGCCGGCCACCAGGCCCAGCAGCGTGCCGGCCAGCACCGAGCCGGCAGCCGTCAGCGCGGCGATGGCCAGCGAGTAGCGCGCGCCATGCACGATGCGGGCGTACAGGTCGCGGCCGAGCTCGTCCGTGCCCATCAGGTGCGCCTCGCTCGGCGCCTTGAGCCGGTCGAGGATGGCGGTGTCGTTGGGGTCGGCCGAGGCGAACAGCGGCGCGCCGACGGCCAGCACCACGATGGCCAGCAGGATCACGGCGGACAACAGCACGATGCGCCGGCGCAGCAGTTGCTGGAGCAGGGGAGGAAGCTTCATACCTTGACCCGGGGATCGACCACGGCGTACAGCATGTCGATCGCGAAGTTGATGAACACGTAGATCGCCGCGATGACCAGCAGCGCGCCCTGGATCACCGGGTAGTCGCGCCGCAGCACGGCACCCACCACCAGGTTGCCCACGCCGGGCAGACCGAACACGGTCTCGGTGACGACGGCGCCGCCGATCATCAGCGCCATGGTCAGGCCCACCACGGTGACGATGGGCACCAGCGCGTTGCGCAGCGCATGCTTGAGCACGACCACGCCTTCGCCCAGGCCCTTGGCGCGGGCCGTGCGCACGTAGTCCTCGCCCAGCACGTCGAGCATGGACGCGCGCGTGAAGCGGATGATCAGCGCCGAGTTGAGCAGGCCCAGCACGCAGGCCGGCAGCACCAGCGTGTGCAGGCGCTCGGCCAGCGAGGCGTCGGGCTGGCCGTACCCTGACACCGGGAACCAGCCCAGCGACACCGCGAACAGCTGGATCAGCACGATGCCGAGCCAGAAGCTGGGCACGCTGGCGCCGAGCATGGCCACGCCCGTGAACAACTGGTCCACCGCGCGGCCGCGCCACACGGCCGAGACGATGCCGCAGGGGATGCCGATCAGCGCGGCGATGCCGACCGCCATCAGCGTGAGCAGGGCCGTGGGCTCGGCGCGCTCGGCCAGCGCCTGCGTGACGGGGCGCTGCAAAAAGATCGAGTCGCCCAGGTTGCCCTGCAGCACCTCGCGCAGCCAGTAGCCGAACTGCATCGGCAGCGGCCGGTCCAGCCCGTACTGGGCCTGCACGCGCGCGATGTCGGCCGCCGTGGCCTGGTCGCCCAGCAGCACCGCCACCGGGTCGCCCGAGGCCGCGCGCGTGAGCACGAAGACCAGCACCGCGACGATGGCCAGCACGGCCAGCATTCCGGCGGCCTTGGACAGGATGAACTTGGCCATGGCTTACTTGATCTTTGCGTTCCAGAAGAACGGCCAGGTCGCGGGCTGGTAGTTGTCGAGCGCCGGGCTCCTGGCCGACAGGCCGCTGAACTTGCCCACGTTGATGTAGGGCACCTCGTCATAGACCAGCTGCTGCACCTTGCCCCACAGCGCGGCGCGCTTGGCGGGGTTGGGCTCGGCGTTAAAGGCGGCCAGCGCGGCCTGCTTGGTCGGCGTCTCCCACCAGCCGGGCGCGCCGTCGCCCAGTTGCGGCGGCGACAGCATGGGCTCGGGGAACTGGCCGGAGTGGGTCACGTAGATGTCCCACAGCTTGGCGTCGTTGCGGCGCTGCACCAGCGTGGCCCAGTCGACCACGTTGAGGTCGACCTTGAAGCCGGCACGCTTGAGCTGCTCGGCCATCAGCAGCGACATGTTGTAGTGGAAGTCGTACTGCCGGCTGGTCAGCACGCGGATGGGCTGGCCCTGGTAGCCGGCCTTGGCCGCGGCCTCCTTGGCCTTGGGCGCGTTGCGCTGGTTGTAGGCGGCGCTGCCGGCCTCGCTGTAGAACGGCGATCCCTTGGGGAAGTGGTTGGCCTCGACCGTGAAGAAGCGCGTGTCGCCGAAGCCTGCGGCGAGCATCTCGCCCGTGCCCAGCGCCTGTTGCACGGCCTGGCGCAGCGGCGCGCTGGCCATCACGCCTTCCTTGGTGTTGAGCACCAGGTAGGGGAAGCCGAAGGACGGCGTCATGATCGGCACGGTCTTGCCGGCGGCCTTTTCCAGGCGCGGCAGCGACTCGGTGGGCAGCAGGTCGGCGAAGTCGTACTGGCCAGCCAGCGCGCCTTCCACGCGCGTGTTGGCGTTCGGCACCGGCACGAAGCGCAGCTCGGCGATGGCGGCTTCGCGTTTGCCACCGTAGCCGTTGGCCGGCTCGCTGCGCGCCGTGTACTGGTCGAAGCGCGACAGCAGCACGAACTGGTCGGGCCGGCGTTCCTTGAAGCGGTAGGGCCCGGTGCCGACGAATTCCTTGAGCGGCGTCGCGATCGATTCCTTGGCCATGATGGCGGCCATGCCGCTGGGCAGCGCCAGTTGCGCGAGCAGCGGGGCGTAGGGTTCCTTGAGCACGATCTCAACACCCAGCGGGCCCTTGGCGGCGATGCGCTCGACCTGCTTGCCCACGGCCTTGCCGCGCGGCGACTGCTCCATCCAGCGCTGCAGGCTGGCGACCACGTCGTCGGCGGTCAGCGCGCGGCCGCTGTGCAACTGCACGTTCTTGCGCAGCGTGATGGCGTAGGTCTTGCCGTCGGCGGAGATCCTGGGTGCGGCCTCGGCCAGCATGGGCACCACGGCCCACTTGGCGTCGAAGGTGTAGAGCGGCTCGTAGACGTGCTGCATGATGGTGCCGACCAAGTCGGCCGTGGAGGCCATCGGGTCCAGCGTCTGCGGCTCGGCCACCATGGCCAGCGTCGCGTAGGCGCGCGGCGCAGGGGCCTGCGCTTGCACCACGCTGGCGCAGGGCGCCAGGCAGGCCAGCGCCAGCACGGTGCGGCGCAACAGAGGGATGGGGCGGTACGTGGGGATGGCGGGCTTCATGGGTTCTCCTGAGACGCGGCTTGCACCAAAAGTGTGAAAGTAAATTTCAATAACGGCTAAGATATTCGCCAGGATGCAGGTTTTGTGCCAGGGTTTACCCGTATTATTGAAAATTACTTTCAATATTTGATTGTGTCAGGAGCTTTGTGATGCCACTCGAATACCTGGGCCTTCCGCCCATCGCCTCGGACCGCCAGGCCCGCCCCTTGTCGCCTGCCGTGCGCGCGGGGGACTTCGTCTACGTCTCCGGCCAGGTGCCTGTGGACGCGAACGGCGAGCTGGTCGGCGGCGGCATCGAGGCGCAGACGCGCCAGGTGCTGGAGAACGTGCGCGCCGCGCTGGCGCTGGCCGGTGCCGATTTCGACGACGTCTGCAAGTGCACGATCTGGCTTGACGATGCGCGCGACTTCGGCGCGTTCAACCGCGTCTACATGGGCTTCTTCCCGAACGGCAAGCCGGCGCGCTCGACCACCGAGGCGCGGCTGATGGTGGACGCCAAGGTCGAGATCGACGTGATCGCGTACAAGCCCAAGGCGTAAGTTCCTCGGGGAATCCGCTAGGCACGGCAGCCGCCGCGGGTGGCGATGATGCAGGCGGCGCGCGGCCCAGGTGCCGACGCGCTGCTTGCACCACTTCAGGAGACACACCCGCATGGCCTTTTCCCCCGAACTCTCGCGCCGCCGCATCGTGCAGGGCGCAGCCGCCGTTGCCGCCGCCAGCGTGTGGCCCGGGCTGCACGCGCAGCCTGCGCGCTGGCCCGACAAGCCAGTGCGCATCGTCGTGCCCTTTCCGCCCGGCGGGCTGACCGATGCCTACGCGCGTTTGTTCGCCGACCATTTGAGCCAGACGCTGGGACAGCCGGCGGTGGTGGACAACAAGCCCGGCGGCGGCGCCATCATCGGCATCAGCCAGGTGGCCAAGGCGCCGGCCGATGGCTACACGCTGCTGGTCTCCACCTCCGGCACGGTGTGGCAGAACCGCGTGCTCTACAGCAAGTTGCCCTACGACCTGGACAAGGACCTGACGCCGGTCGCGCTGTTCCCCTCCGGCCCTCTGGCCGTGGCCGTGGCCCCCGATGTGCCGGCGAAGAACATGCGCGAGTTCATCGCCTTTGCGAGGGAGAAGCAGGTCAACATGGCCAGCTACGCGCCGGGCTCGTACCCGCACCTGGTGGCCGACCAGTTGAACCGCCACGCCGGCACCAAGATCCAGACCATCAACTACAAGGGCGAGTCGCCGATGTGGATCGACGTGGCCGGCAATGCCACGCAGATCGGGATCGGCAGTTATCAGGCCTTCGCCACCGTGCAGGGCCGCGGCGTGCGCCCCATCGGCGTGACCGGCAAGTACCGCTCGCCCAAGATGCCCGACGTGCCCACGCTCGTGGAGCAGGGCATCGATACGCCCTTGGTGGGCCTGGAGGGCGGCCTGGCGCTGATGGCCCCTGCCGGCACCCCGGAGGCGGTGCTGCAGGCCTTGAACAAGGTGGCCGTGGCCTGCGTGGAGACCGAGCGCGGCGCCAAGCTGCGCGAGAACTTCGGCATCCCCAACAAGCCCAAGAACCTGGCCGGCACGCGCAAGGACTGGGACGCCGAAGTGCCGATGTGGATCAAGGTGGCGGTGGACCTGGGCATCAAGCTGGATTGAGTGCGGCCCGCCCCTCGGGCGGTGCCTTTCGTTCTTTCTACTGTCGTCAACAAGGCGCCTGCACGCGCCTTGCATCGGGCCGCGCAGGCCGCCCGGCGGCTGCGGCCTCAACTGTCGATCGGCCCTGACTATGCTCATGCGCAGGGTGTTGGTCATGCATTCGACCATCTGATTGTTTGCAAGCGCCTGTCACCCATCGTCTTGGGTTCTTGCCTCGCACGGGCGGACTCAGGCCCGTGTCAATCCGCACTTCGCGGTGCGGTCCGGTGGGAGAGAGCAGATGAGGAACACGCTCAAGTGTGCGATGGCGACGGGGGCGCTGGCGATGCTGGCGGCCTGTGGCGGCGGGGGCGGGGATGACGACGAGTTCGAGCCGATCGGCCCGCCTGCCGGGCCGGCCGGCATGCTCGACAAGTATGTCGGGTCCTATTCGGCGTGCGACCTCAATCACACCCGCTTCAACCTGGTTGTGACGAGTGAAGTCAACCGCCTCCATGGCTTCAAGCGGGAGAACGTCACCTACGAGAACGCCGACTGCACCGGCAGTGTGCTGGGGACGCACGCATGGAGCGCGCCCGCGCAACTGGAGTACCTGTCGGCGAGCGACGTCCTCGTCCGCAGCACGGAGTTGCCCGGCAACCTCAGGGTCGACAAGGCTCGCATACTCATGAGCAATGTCCGGTTCAAGGTGGAAGGGCCTGCCGTCGCGAACGACTGCATCACCTATCCGAAAGGCACCATCTGCTACGACACCAAGACCATCAACGGCGACGGCGAGATCGCGCTGTACCTGTCAGGCAGCACGTTGTACGTGATGGCGCAGAACATCCTCGTCTCCGAGCACGGCGTTCCCGTCCACCGTTACTGAACCGCGCTCAACGCACCTGCTGCTTCTCCAGCTTCCTCGCCAGCGTGCGCCGGTGCATGCCCAGCCGGCGCGCGGTTTCGGAGATGTTGAAGCCGGTCTCGGCCAGCACCTCGTGGATGCGCTCCCACTCCAGCGTCTTGATCGACGTGGAGCGGTTCGTGAGCTCGACCTCGATCGTGCCCTCGGCGCGGCCGAACGCGGCCTCGATGTCATCGGTGTTCGAGGGTTTGGCCAGGTAGTGGCAGGCGCCCAGCTTGATGGCCTCCACCGCGGTGGCGATGCTGGCAAAGCCGGTCAGCACGACGATCAGCATGTCGGCATCGTGCGCATGCAGCGCGCGCACGCAGGCCAGGCCCGAGGCCTCGCCCTGCAGCTTGAGGTCGACCACGGCGTAGCCGGGCGCGAAGCTCTGCAGTTGCGTCGTCAGCTGCTCCAGGCTGGCGGCCACGCGCACGGCGTAGTCGCGCCGCTCGAAGGAGCGCGCCAGCGTGCGCGCGAAGGCCGCGTCGTCTTCGACGATCAGCAGGCGGCGTGGGTCTTCAGATGGCATCGGCGTCGTCCTCCTCGGACAGGGTGATGGCGGCCAGCGGCAGGCTGATGCGCACCTCGGCGCCGCCTTCGGGCCGGTTGTGCGCCGCCACCGTGCCCCCCAGTGTGCGCGCAACGTTGACCACGAGGAACAGGCCCAGCCCGCCGCCGGGCCGGCCCTTGCTGGACTGGTAGGGCTTGCCGATCTGCTTGAGCATGTAGGGCAGGAAGCCGGGGCCGCTGTCGCGCACGGTCAGCACGAGCTGGTCGGCCTCGCGCGAGGCGTGCAGGTGCACGGCGTGCGGCGAAGCGTCGAGCGCGTTGTCCAGCACATTGCCGATCATCTGCTTGAGCGCGGAGTCGGACACCATGGGCAGGTCGTCGCCGAACGCATTGGTGTAGGTGAAGCCCGGCGATGGGCGCGCGCGGCGCCAGTTCTGCACCACGCCATCGAGGAACGCGGCGACCGTGGTCGCGCTGGACGATTCGCCGCGCGCCTCGCCGGCCGACAGCAGGATGCCGCTGACGATGGACTTGCAGCGCGCGACCTGGGCCTGCATCTCGGCCACGTCGTTGGCCAGCTCGGGCTCGGAGCTGAAATGCGGCAGGTGCTGCCAGTCGCCCAGGATCACGGCCAGAGTGGACAGCGGCGTGCCCAGCTCATGCGCTGCGCCCGAGGCCAGCAGGCCCATGCGCACAATGTGGTCCTCTTCGGCGGCACGCTGGCGCAGTGCGGCCAGGCGCAGGTCGTGCTCGCGCAGGTTGCCCACGATGCGCGCGATGAAGGTCACGAGCAGCGCCGCATTCAACGCGAAGCACACCAGCATGCCGACCATGTAGGGGCTGGCCAGCCCGCGGTGGTAGTCGGCCGGCAGCGGCAGCGGCTGGGCCCACAGCGCCAGCGCGGCAAAGCAGGCGGTCGTGACGGCCACCATCGCCCAGGTGGCCCATGCCGGCAGCAGCACCGCGCCCAGGATCACCTGCAGCAGGTACAGGAACACGAAGGGGTTGCTGGCACCGCCGGAGAGGTAGAGCTGTGCCGTCAGCGCGGCCACGTCCACCAGCAACGCCACCAGCAGCTCGGCGCTGGTCACGCGGCGGCCCGTGCGCAGGCGGATCACGCTGAGCACGTTGATGGCCACCAGCCCGGCCAGCACCGTGAGCATGGACTCGATCGGGATCGCGATGCGCAGCCCGTAGTGCACGACCTCGATGGTCAGCACCTGGCCGAACACGGCGATCCAGCGCAGCTGGATGAGCTGCTGCAGGTTCTTCAGGCCCGCCGCTTCGCCAGGCGCGCTCTGGCGCGAGGCGAGGAACGGCAGGGCGGGGGGCGATGTCAGCGGCATGGGCCGGGATTGTCGGTGCGCCGCGCGGGGCTGTGGCTCAGGCTTGCGGCTGGCGCGCGCTGCGCCACACGTACACGCCTGCGCCGGCCACCATCAGCGCCAGCACGTACCAGGTGACGGCATAGACCAGGTGGCTGTCGGGCAGGCGCAGCACCGTGAGGCCGCCGACCGGCCACTGTCCCGCGGGCGTGGCCTCGGCGTCCACGAAGTAGGGCGCCACGCGGCCGGCGGGCAGGCCGCGCGCGGCAGCGATCGCCGCCACGTCACGCGAATGCCAGCGGTTGGCGGCCGGATCGTTCTTGCGCAGGAAGCCGCCATGCGGCTCGCTGATGCGCAGCAGGCCGATGACGCTGACCGGGCCGGCCGGTGGCGCGGCCTGTCGCGTGGCGGGCTCGCGCCGGTCCGGCGGCACGAAGCCGCGGTTCACGAGCACCACGCTGCCATCGGCCAGGCGCAGCGGCGTCAGCACCCAGAAGCCCGCGCCCAGCGTGGTGGTGGCCTGCGTGAGCACCTCGTGGCCGTGCAGGAACTCGCCGTCCAGGCGCAGCCGGCGGTATTCGAAATCCAGGGGGGACGCGGTGACCGCCGGCCAGTCCTGCGCGGCTGGCGGTGCGGTCGGCGCGGCGTGCACGCGGGCGTCGATGCGCTCGATGAGCGCGTGCTTCCAGCCCATGCGCTGCACCTGCCATGTGCCCAGCGCGGCGAAGCCGGCGAACAGCAGCACGGCGCCCGCCAGCAGCCAGGGCAGGCCGCGCGCCTGCCGCGCCGTCATTGCGTGACTTGGTGCTGGTGCGGGTGTTGCTGCTGGGCCGGGTCGCCGTTGTGCGAGGGCATCATGTTGGCGTTCATGTAGAACATGACCCACAAGGTGCCGGCGATGGCGATGCCGACGAAGACCACGGTGAAGATGGTGGACAGCATGGTCCAGCCGCCTTCGATCTTGCCGTTCATGTGCAGGAAATACACCATGTGCACGAGGATCTGCGCAATCGCCAGGCCGCCCAGCACCAGCACGGCGACGGTGCGGTTCTCGATGACCTTGTTCATGACGAGCCAGAACGGGATGGCCGTGAGGATGACGGACAGCACGAAGCCGATCACGTAGTCGCGCATCGTGACGTGCGGGCCGTCGTCGTGGTGGTCGTCATGGCTGTCATGGTGACCGTCGTGGTGCGCATGCGTGCTCATCAAAGCACTCCCATCAGGTAGACAAAGGTGAAGACGCCGATCCAGACCACGTCCAGAAAGTGCCAGAACATCGACAGGCACATCAGCCGGCGCTTGTTCTCGCGGATCAGGCCGTGCTTGGCGATCTGCACCATCAGCACGACCAGCCAGATCGAGCCGAAAGTGACGTGCAGGCCGTGCGTGCCGACCAGCGTGAAGAAGGCCGACATGGCGGCGCTGCTCTGCGGCGTCGCGCCTTCGTGGATCAGGTGGTAGAACTCGTACAGCTCCACCGCCAGGAAGCACAGGCCGAACATACCGGTCACGGCCAGCCAGGCCAGCGTGCCGCCCTTGTTGTTCTGCTGCTTTTGCAGCATGGCGAAGCCGAAGGTGATGGACGAGAGCAGCAGGAAGGCCGTGTTGATGGCCACCAGCTTCAGGTCGAACAGCTCGGCACCGCCCGCGCCGCCCGCGTAGTTGCGGCCCAGCACGCCGTAGGTGGCGAACAGGGCGGCGAAGATGAGGCAGTCGCTCATCAGGTACATCCAGAAGCCCAGCGCCGTGCCGTTCTCCGGATGCGGTTCTTCCGCCAGGTGGTAGACGCGCGGGCCGTCGTGGTCGGCCGCGCCGGTTTGGTGGCGCGGGCCCAGGGCCGTGGCGTGGCCGGCAGGGTAGGCGATATCAGACATGGCGGGCCAGCAGTTGGGTGCGCGCGTTCTCGGCGGCGGTGACTTCGTTCGCCGGGATGTGGTAGTCGCGCTTGTAGTTGAAGGTGTGGGCGATGGAGGCCACGACGATGGCGGCGAACGAGGCAGCGGCCAGCGGCCACATGTGCC
This sequence comes from Pseudorhodoferax sp. Leaf267, assembly GCF_001422405.1. Classification (GTDB taxonomy): domain Bacteria; phylum Pseudomonadota; class Gammaproteobacteria; order Burkholderiales; family Burkholderiaceae_C; genus Pseudorhodoferax. Next base: position 1,492,365 of record NZ_LMMV01000001.1, on the reverse strand, counting down.
AGATCAGCGCGAAGCCCAGCACCAGCGACAGGCCGGAGATCACGACGCCGGAGCCCGTGTTCAGCGGCATGTGGATGGGCTTGTAGCCGGACAGCGGACGCTGGTAGCCATGCTTCTTCATGTCCCACCAGGCGTCCATGTCATGCACGACGGGCGTGAACGCGAAGTTGTACTGCGGCGGCGGCGAGGACGTGGCCCATTCGAGCGTGCGGCCGTCCCAGGGGTCGCCCGTCACGTCGCGCAACTGGTCGCGGCGCAAAAAGCTCACGCCCAGCTGGATCATGAAGCTGGCGATACCCAGCGCCACCAGGAAGGCACCCACGGCGGCGATCTGGAACCAGATCTGCAGCGAGGTGTCCTCGAAATGGCTCACGCGGCGCGTCACGCCCATCAGGCCCAGGATGTACAGCGGCGTGAACGCCACCCAGAAGCCCACCAGCCAGAACCAGAACGAGCACTTGCCCCAGAACTCGTCGAGCCGGTAGCCGAAGGCCTTGGGGAACCAGTAGTTGATGCCGGCGAACATGGCGAACACCACACCGCCGATGATCACGTTGTGGAAGTGCGCGATCAGGAACAGGCTGTTGTGCAGCACGAAGTCGGCCGGCGGCACGGCCAGCAGCACACCCGTCATCCCGCCGATGGCGAAGGTGACCATGAAGCCGATGGTCCACAGCATGGGCACCGTGAAGCGGATGCGGCCGCGGTACATGGTGAACAGCCAGTTGAAGATCTTCGCGCCCGTCGGGATCGAGATGATCATGGTCGTGATGCCGAAGAAGCTGTTCACGCTGGCGCCCGAGCCCATGGTGAAGAAATGGTGCAGCCAGACCAGGTACGACAGGATGGTGATACACACCGTGGCGTAGACCATGGAGGTGTAGCCGAACAGGCGCTTGCGGCTGAACGTGGCCACCACTTCGGAGAACACGCCGAAGGCCGGCAGCACCAGGATGTAGACCTCGGGGTGGCCCCAGATCCAGATCAGGTTCACGTACAGCATGGGGTTGCCGCCCAGGTCGTTCGTGAAGAAGTTCGTGCCGACGAAGCGGTCCAGGCTCATCAGCACCAGCGCGGCCGTGAGGATGGGGAACGAGGCCACGATCAGCGCGTTGGTGCACAGCGAGGTCCACGTGAAGATCGGCATCTTCATGAGGTCCATGCCGGGGGCGCGCATCTTGATGATGGTCACCAGCAGGTTGATGCCCGACAGCGTGGTGCCCACCCCCGCGATCTGCAGCGCCCAGATGTAGTAGTCCAGCCCGACCCCCGGGTTCTGGTGCCCCAGGTTGGACAGCGCCAGCCAGCCGGAGGTGGAGAACTCACCCAGGAACAGCGACACCATGACCAGCGCGGCCCCGGCGGTCGTCATCCAGAAGCTGAAATTGTTCAGGAACGGGAAGGCCACGTCGCGCGCGCCGATCTGCAGCGGCACCAGGTAGTTCATGAGGCCGGTGACCAGCGGCATCGCCACGAAGAAGATCATGATCACGCCGTGCGCCGTGAAGATCTGGTCGTAGTGGTGCGGCGGCAAATAGCCCATGTTGTCGCCGAAGGCCATGGCCTGGTGCAGGCGCATCATGATGGCGTCGGCAAAACCGCGCAGCAGCATCACGATGCCCAGGATCATGTACATGATGCCGATGCGCTTGTGGTCGATGCTGCACAGCCAGTCGCGCCACAGCGGGCCCCAGACGCGGTATTTGGTCAGGACGGCCAACAGGCCCAGGCCCCCCAGCGAGACGGCGATGAAGGTCCACAGCAGGATGGGCTCGTGGGCCATCGGGATCGAGTCCCAGGTGATGCGGCCCAGCAGCCAGTGCGCGGGCGCGGTCGTGTGTTCGGTCATGGCCATGGCTCAGAAAATCTCGAGGTCTTTGCGCGTTTCAGCGGTGCAGATGGCGCCTTCGGCTGCGGCCGCCAGCTTTTGGCCGGCCCGGTAGCTCTGGTTGCGCTGGGCGTCCTGGGCCATGGTGGCGTGCATGCAGGGCTGGCCTTCTTCCACGCACAGGTTCAGCACGCGCTGGTACAGGCCGGGCTCCACGGAGGCGAAGCGCTCCACCGGGTTGCGCTCGCTCGGCTTGACCAGGTTGCGGTAGGCGTCGCGCGACAGCGGCTTGCCCTCGGCCTTGGCCTTGGCCACCCAGGCCGCGAAGTCGGCGTCCGACAGGCCGTGGAACTTGAACGTCATGCCCGAGAAGCCGGCGCCGCTGTAGTGCGAGGACATGCCCTGGTACACGCCGGCCTTGTTCATGACGGCGTTCAGCTCGGTCTGCATGCCGGGCATGGTGTAGATCATGCCGGCCAGGTCCGGAATGTAGAACGCGTTCATGGTGTGGCTGGACGTCAGCGTGAAGCGGATCGGCCGGTCCACCGGCGCGGCCAGCTCATTGACGGTGGCGATGCCCTGCTCGGGGTAGAAGAACAGCCACTTCCAGTCCAGCGCGACCACCTGCACCTCCAGCGGCGTGACGCCCTGGTGCACGGGGCGGCCGGGCGCGATGCGGTCCAGCGGGCGGTAAGGGTCGAGCTGGTGCGTGGTGATCCAGGTCAGCGCGCCCAGCGCGATCACGATGACCAGCGGTGCGGCCCAGATCACGAGTTCGAGCTTGGTGGAGTGGTGCCAATCGGGGTCGTACTCGGTCTCGGCATGCTGGCTGCCCTGGCGGTAGCGCCAGGCGAACAGCAGGATCAGCACGATCACCGGCACGATGATCAGCAGCATGAGCACGGTGGCAATGACGACCAGGCGCCCCTGCTGCGCCGCGATGTCGCCCGCCGGGTAGAGCACGACCATTTTGCTGCAGCCGGCCAGCAGGCCGGCCAGGGCCAGCAGGGCCACAGCCCGGAGTGATGTGAGTAGACGCATGCGGTACATGGCAGAGGTCCGTAAATCGCACACGGGAAATCCCGATTGCGGAAAGCGCGCGAATGGTAGCTCCCGGCAAGGAGGGCGGCGATAGGACGTTTTGTCCCACGTCCAGCAGGGGCGTGATTGGAGCGTATACGTTTATAGTGCCTTCACCAACAGGTTCATTGAGAGAACATGTCCAGCATCAGCCACACATCCGTGCCGGGGAACCAGTTCGACCGCCCCGGCGGAGCCGCGCCGGAGAGCGAGCACCATGTCGACCCGGGCGACATCGCGGTCGGCGTGGTGATTGGCCGCACGTCCGAGTATTTCGACTTCTTCGTCTACGGCATCGCCTCGGTGCTGGTGTTCCCGTCGGTGTTCTTCCCGCACCTGGAGCGGCTGGAGGGCACGCTGTGGGCCTTCGCGCTGTTCGCGCTGGCCTTTGTGGCGCGCCCGTTCGGCACGGTGCTGTCGATGGCGGTGCAGCGGCGCTGGGGCCGGGCCACCAAGCTCACCCTCGCGCTGTTCCTGATGGGCTGCTCGACGGCCGGCATCGCCTTCCTGCCGAGCACCACCACGCTGGGCATCACGGCCGTCTGGCTGCTGGCCGCATTGCGTATCGGCCAGGGACTGGCACTGGGCGGCTCGTGGGACGGGCTGCCCTCGCTGCTGGCGCTGAACGCGCCCAAGGACCGGCGTGGCTGGTATTCAATGCTGGGCCAGCTCGGCGCGCCGGTCGGCTTCATCATCGCCAGCGCCTTGTTCGCCTACCTCTACAGCAGCCTGACCCATGCCGACTTCCTGACCTGGGGCTGGCGCTATCCCTTCTTCGTGGCCTTTGCGATCAACGTGGTGGCGCTGTTCGCGCGCCTGCGCCTGGTCGCGGCGCAGGAATACACGGAGCTGCTGGACAAGCAGGAACTGCAGCCCGTCTCGGCCACCGAGCTGCTCAGCCAGCAGGGCACGAACGTGGTCATCGGTGCGTTCGCCGCGCTGGCCAGCTATGCGTTGTTCCACCTGGTCACGGTGTTCCCGCTGTCCTGGATCAACCTGTACACCGAGCAATCGATCCCCGGCTTCCTCGTGGTGCAGATGGTGGGCGGCGTGCTGTGCGCCGGCGGCATCGTGGCCTCGGGCTGGATCGCCGACCGCTATGGCCGGCGCCGCACGCTGGGCTCGCTGGCCGCATTGATCGCCGTGTTCAGCGGCTTCGCGCCCACGTTGCTGGACGGCGGCACGCTGGGCCAGGATGTGTTCATCCTGCTGGGGTCGGTGCTGCTGGGCCTGTCCTATGGCCAGGCCGCCGGCACGGTGACGTCCAACTTCAGCCCGCGGTTTCGCTATACGGGTGCGGCGCTCACGTCCGATATCGCCTGGCTGATCGGCGCGGCCTTCGCGCCCCTGGTGGCGCTGGGCCTGTCGGCCAATTTCGGGCTGGGCTACGTCAGCGTGTATCTGCTGTCGGGCGCGGCCTGCACGCTCGGCGCACTGAGCCTGAACCGCAAGCTCGAATCGCGCGACTGACCACCGGCTCGCAGGCCAAGGCCCATCACGCGGCCGCGGCGCAGGCCCTGCCGGCAGCCGGCGCGCAACGGGCTCCGCCCGGGCGCTGGCGGCGCCCCCTTGAGTGGCCAGACGGGGGTGGTCAGGTTTTTGCTGCGACGTCGATGTAGTACATGCCCCAGGGGCACAGCGCGAAGCGATCGGTCACCGGCTTGTCCCTGAACGCGGGCAGCACGTCCGCGTCGTACACCGCCCACTGCGGCCCCAGGCCGCCCAGCGCCATGGGTTGGTCGTCCAGGTGCGTGGCGACGATCATGCGGTAGGCCTTGATGTCGGCCAGATCGATCTTGGCGTTGTAGCCGTCCACCGCGCGCAGACCGACCGGCAGGTTCGCGTTCGTGTCGACGCCAGCGGCGGCCAGCACGCTGGTCAGCAGCGGGCCGGTCAGCTTGTGCTTCTTGTTGTCGTATTCCAGCGTGGGCCGGATGCTGACCGCCGGCAGGGCCTGCAGGCTCTCGGCGCTGAATGTGAAGGCCTTGCTGAACGCGACGCCATGCTTGGCCATCATCTGGTCCAGTGCCTTGTCCAGCGGGCCGCGGTTGCCTTTGCCGATCAGGCCGCCCACGGTCAGCAGGGTCGGCCTGGCCTTGGCACTGGCCTGGGCCGCGGCCGTGGTCGCGAGCGGCAACGCGCCGGCGGCAGCCGCGGCGGCGAGGAAGTGTCTCTTGTGCATGGGCGCCTTTCTTGTCTGTTTGCGAGAACATTATGGGTGCGGGATTGGGGCGGTTTCCAGTCTGCCGCGCCCGGTCCGGCGTTCCACCGGCAGGACGGTGTGGCCGGCGCAGCGCCTCTATGCATCCGGCGTTGCGCCCGCATCTCCCCCACAGGCCGCAGCGTGTTTGCCGCGGCCACCGCAAGGAGTGCATTGCCATGAAGAAGATCCTGGGTGTCCACAGCGCGCCGCGTCCGCATTGGGTGGGCGACGGCTTTCCCGTGCGTTCGCTGTTCGGCTACGACGGCCTGGGCCGCCAGCTCAGCCCGTTCCTGCTGCTGGACCATGCCGCGCCCACGCACTTCGAGCCTGCCACGCAGCCGCGTGGCGTGGGCTCGCACCCGCACCGCGGCTTCGAGACCGTCACCATCGTCCACCAGGGAGAGCTGGCGCACCGCGACTCCACCGGCGCTGGCGGCCTGATCGGCGCGGGCGACGTGCAGTGGATGACGGCGGCCGGCGGCATCGTGCACGAGGAATTCCACTCGCCCGCATTCACCAAGAGCGGCGGCACGGTGGAGATGGTGCAGCTGTGGGTCAACCTGCCGGCTCGGGACAAGATGGCCCCGGCGGGCTACCAGACGCTGCGGGACGCCGACATCCCCAGCGTCGACCTGCCCGAGGGGGCGGGCCGCGTGCGCGTGATTGCGGGCAGTTTCGACGGCCACCGCGGCCCGGCGCGCAGCTTCACGCCGATGGACGTGTGGGACATGCGGCTGGTGCCGGGCGGGGTGGGGCGCTTCACGGCGACCGAAGGCCACACGCTGGCCCTGGTCGTGCTGCGCGGCACGGTGCTGGTGAATGGCGAAGTCGCGCGTGAAGGGCAGCTGGTGCACTTCGAGCGCGACGGCACGGCCGTGCAGATCGAGGCCCATGGCGAGGCGACCGTGCTGTGGCTGGCCGGCGAGCCGATCGACGAGCCCGTGGTCGGCTACGGCCCGTTCGTGATGAACAGCGAAGCCGAGATCCGCCAGGCGATCGCCGACTTCAACAGCGGGCGCTTCGGGCGGATGCCGCAGGCGGCTTGAGGCCCATCCGCGGCATGGCAGGCCCTGCTGCCGGCGGTGCCGTCGCCGGTCAGGTGGCGCGCGCGGAGGCTCCCATGCGAGCCTCCAGATCCGCCTGCAGACCCGCCGGCAGCCTGGCCAGCAGCCAGCGCACCGCCAGCGGCAGCAGGATCACGTCGTCCATCACGCCCAGGAACGGGATCGCGTCGGGCAGCAGGTCGATCGGCGAGAGCAGGTACAGCACCAGGCCGGCCGTGGCAGCCTTGAGCCAGCCAGGAGCGCGCGGGTCGCGCAGCGCCCACCAGAGCTTCTTCAGGTCGCCGCGGACCAGGGTCCACAGCACGGACAGGCGTTTCCACATGGACGGGTTCCTCATCGCGGGCACATGCCCAGCGCTGAGGTGGGGACAGGCGGCGCCCCTGCAAGAGCGCCAGATGTAACGCCTGCTTTCAGCGCCCGGCCTGGCCGGACTTCTTGGCCGCGTACATCGCCGTGTCCGCGCCCGACAGCAGGTCTTCGGCCGAGCGCCCGCTGCCCGGCGGGTACACCGCGCCTCCGGTGCTGACCGAGACGCGCACCGTGGCAGCGTCCAGCGCGAACGGCTCGCGCAGGGCGGCGTCGATCTTGGCGGCCACGCGCTGCGGGTCGGCGGCGGGGTCGGACACCGGCTCCAGCAGCACCACGAACTCGTCGCCGGCCAGCCGCGCCACGGTGTCGCTGCTGCGCAGCACCCCCTGCAGCCGCCGGCCGACCTGCTGCAGCAGCTGGTCGCCAGCCTCGTGGCCATGCGTGTCGTTGACCTTTTTGAAGCCGTTCAGGTCCAGGAACAGCAGCGCCAGGTGGTGGCCCGTGCGGTCGGCACGCACCAACGCCTTGGGCAGGTACTGCAGCACATGGCGGCGGTTGGGCAGGCCGGTCAGCGCATCGTGCGTGGCCTCGGCCTGCAGGCGCAGCTCCAGTTCCTTGTGCACCGTCACGTCGAAGACCAGCGCGTGAAAGCCGTCGACCCGGCCGTCGGCATCGCGCTGCGGCAGGTAGATGGCGTTGCTGTGCTGGCGCCGCCCGCCCACGACCATGCTGCGCTCGAATTCCACGCGTTCGCCCCGCAGCACACGCTCGAGCTGCGGCGCCCACTGCCGCATCGCGTCGTCGCCATACAGCGCGGCCATCGGCGTGCCGATCAGCTCGTCCGGCTCCACGCCGAACCATGCGGCATAGGCCTGGTTCGCGAAGCGAAAGCGCAGGTCGGCATCGACGTCGGCCACCAGGGCCGGAATGTTGTCGGTGATGGTGCGCAGCTGCGCCTGGCTGGCGCGGATCTGCTCCGTGCGCCGCTCGATGCGCTCTTCCAGGCTGGCGTTCAGGCGTTCCAGCTCCTCGCGGTACAGCAGGGCCTTGTCGGCGGCGTCCGCCAGCACGCGCGACAGCAGGTCGACCTCGCGGTACTGCGTAAGCCGCGGAATCGGTGCGCTCGGGTCGCGCGCGCGCACCTCCAGCGCCTGGGTCAGCTGCGACAGCGGGCGCGTGAGCCGGCGCGCGAGCAGCGGCGCGCACAGCGTGGCCAGCAGGCACACGATCACGCCGCCCAGCAGCATCTCGCGCTGCAGCTGGTGGTAATCGGCGAAGGCCTCGCTCTCGGACTGGCGCGCCACGACGACCCAGCCCAGGCCCGGGTAGTTGCCGTGGCCCGCGGTCGGCACGATGGCCGTGGCGTAGCGCAGCCCGTCGTGCCAGGCGCGCATGCGCGAGGCCGGCGCGCGCAGGGCGGCGATGGCATCGGCCAGGCCCAGGGGCTTGCCTTCCGTGCCGGCCGGGCCGAGCAGCACCTGGCCGGCGGCGTCGACGACGAACAGCTCGACCTGGTAGCTGGAGGCGACCGGCGCCAGCAGGCTGCGCTGCAGGTCGCGTGCCCATTGCCAGCTCAGGTGGGCGCCCACGACGCCGGCCAGCCCGCCGCGCGCGTCGTAGACCGGCATCGCGATGTCGACGAAGCGCCAGGGCTCGGACTGGCTGGGCAGCAGCTTTTCCAGCAACACGGCGGCGTGCAGGTCGCCCACGAACGCGCCCTGCGAGCCGCCCTGGAACCAGGGCCGCTGGGCCACGTTCTGCCCGCGCAGCAGGTCGCCTGTGGCGGCCTCGACCACGCCATCGCGCGTGGCGTAGCCCAGCCAGGCATAGAGCGGAAAGCTTTGCTGCACGCGCTCCAGCGTCTCGCGCACCTGCTCGGGGGCACTGCCGGGCTGCAGCTCGCGCAGGCCGGCCAGGACGCGCAGCTCCTCGTAGCGGTAGGCCATGCCCCGGTCCAGCTGGTCGCGCATCTGCCAGCCGATCTGCTGCAGGGCGGTGGTGGCGGTGCGGGTGGCGTGCTCGCGCGCGAAGCGCTCCACGAAACCCAGCAGCACCAGCGCGGCAATCAGCACGGCCCAGGCCAGCGCGACGGCGATCCAGGCCGTGAGCCCGCGGCGGCGCGGCGCAGGCGCGGCGGTGGTGGCAGGCATGACTTGCTCAGTCATAGGCAATATGTGCTCTCTTATTTGCGCTTGATTGTGAACGAATCGAAGGCTGCGCCAGAATGCAGGCTCGCCATGCCCAACCCGCCAGACCCTGCCGACGCCACCCGGCCCGCGCCCGCACCCGCGCCACTGGCCGCGCCGTGGCGCTGGCTGCTGCTGCTGCTGGCCTGGGTGTCGCTGGCCACGGGCGTGGTGGGCATCTTCGTGCCGGGCTTGCCGACCACCGTGTTCCTGCTGGTCGCGGCCTGGGCCGCAGCACGCAGTTCGCCGCGGCTGCACCGCTGGCTGCTGGCGCATCCGGTATTCGGCAAGCCGATCGCCGACTGGGAGCGCGGTGGCTGGGTGAGCCGGCGTTCCAAGTGGAATGCCAGCGTGGCGATGTCGCTGTGCGCCGGCCTGTTGTGGTGGACGGCCAACCGCTGGTGGGTGGCGGCCCTGGCCACGGGCTGCATGGCCGCGGTGCTGTGCTGGCTCTGGCTGCGGCCGGAGCCGCCGCTGGCGGGCGTGAGCGGGTGAGCAACCCCGCGGCCCGGCCGGCCGCCGCCGCAGCCCCTGCCGAGCGCCGGCTGTTCGCGCTGCGCACGGCCATCGCCATCCTGCTCGTGGCCATCGCCTACGGCTCGCTGTACCCCTTCGCCTGGAACTTCGACGCGCCGCAGGCATTCGTGGTGTCGGGCCGCGTCGGCCGCACCGACCTGGTCGAGAACATCGTGCTGTTCCTGCCGCTGGGCTGCGTGCTGGCCTGGTATTTCGACGCGCGAGGCCGCATGCGGGCGGGCTTCCTGGCCTGGTTCGTGCTGGCGCTGGTGTTCGCGAGCGTGCTGCAGTGGCTGCAGATCTACCTGCCGCGCATCCCGGCGGCTGCCGACATCGTGTTCAACATGGTCGGCCATGTCCTGGGCTGGGGCGTGGGCATGCTCACGGCGCGCGGCGTGCAGCGCCTACTGCAGGCGCACGCGCGCTTCGAGGCCGTGCACCGGCTGGCGCTGGCGCTGGTCGGGCTGTGGATCGTGGCCGAGCTGTTCCCGCTGGTGCCCACGCTGGACCGCTCGACGTTGGCGGCGAACCTCAAGTCGTTGTGGCAGCAAGACCTGTGGCAGCCGCGCCGCCTGCTGCTGCACCTGGGCATGACCGTGATCGGCCTGCATGCGCTGGCCTGGGCCGTGCATTCGCTGGGCTGGCAGCGCCATCTGCGCAGGGCCGCCGTGGCCGCCACGCTGGCGGTGCTGATGGGCAAGTTCGTCGTCATCTGGCAATCGCCCGGCCTGGCCGTGGTGCTGGGCATCGCGGCGGGCCCGCTGCTGTGGGGGCGCATCGCGCGCGCGCCCGAGCGGCAGGCCTGGTTGCTGATGATGGGCGTGGCGGGGTGCACCTACCTGGTCTACGCGCTGGCGCCGTACCGGCTGATGGCAGAGCCCACGCCGATGCACTGGGTGCCGTTCACGTCCTCGCTGGAAAACGGCATCCACCGCGTGCTGCCCACCGTGGCGTTCGAATGCCTGGTGTATGGCGCCATGCTGTGGAGTGCCGCACGCCTGGGCGCATCGGCACGTGCCAGCGTGGTGCTGCTCGCCGTGCTGGTCCTGGCCTGCGAATACCTGCAGCGCTACCTGCCGGGCCGCACGGCGGAGATCTCCTCCGTGCTGTGGGTGGCGGGCATGGGGTGGCTGGTGGCGGTGCTGGAGCCGCAGCACTTGCGGCGGGGTCCGCCGGTCTGAGTGTCCAGGCCTTCGTGGCTCGGTTACGCTCGCGCCCGGCCACGCTGGCAGGCCATGGTGCCGGCATGCAGAAAGCAGATGAATGAGATTGCGAGAGATCGCCGCGGGCTTGGGCCTTGCGGCAGGCGTAGCGCTGAGCGCACAAGCCGCAGTGGTGCGGGTGGACTTCACCGGGACGGCTTACTACATCGAGCGAGAGCTGCCGATGACGTTCTGGATGGCCTACGACACCGTCCGCGGGGCCGAGATCAATGCCAATGGTGGGCTCACCGGTGGCTACTACGGCGGGCCGGGCCTGCTGGGCTTCTTCCTTGACGTTGGCGGCGCTCGATGCGGGTCGCCCATGTCACAGCACAACCTGGGCGCATTGAGCGCGGACCCCAAGTCTTTCAACGCCAACGCAGCACCGTTGCATGTGCCGGAGTGCCTGGTCATGCTCCGCGGCAACTTCGGCTCCGGCGTCGGCGTGGTCGATGGCCCCATTCCCGAGTCGTCGATCAGCGGCACTGCGTTGATCAATGGCCACAGCGTGCTTCCCACCAGCATCACCAGCTTCTCGTACAGCGTGGACGGACGCGTCTACGCTGCGAGCGACCCGAGCCTGGTTCCCGAGCCGGCAACGCTGGCGCTCACAGGGCTGGGCCTCGCAGGCCTGGGCGCCAGCCGGCGCCGCAGGCAGGCTTGAAGGCCCGCGCACCGGCAGACGCAGGGCATGCCGGTGTCTTCAGCGGGGCGGGGACGTGCGACCTGCCGTGTCCCGCTTACGCCGTCTCAGCCTCGTGCGCCGCCACCGCTTGCCCCGCCCCCAACAACGCCCCCCGTGCCGCCCGGTACTCCGCCGCCAGCCGCTCCACCAGCGCACCCGCGGTTGGAATGCTGTCCAGCACGCCGATGCCCTGGCCGCAGCCCCAGATGTCTTTCCAGGCCTTGGGCTTTTGCCGGTCGGAGCCGAAGTTCATCTGCGTCGGGTCGCTGGTGGGCAGGTTGTCCGGGTCCAGGCCGGCGTTGACGAGCGAGGGCTTGAGATAGTTGCCGTGCACGCCGGTGATGAGGTTGGTGTGCACCACGTCGCGCGCCGAGCACTCGGTGATCATCTGCTTGTAGCCGGGGACCGCGTTGGCCTCCTGCGTGGCGATGAAGGCCGAGCCGATGTAGGCCAGGTCGGCGCCCATGGCCTGGGCGGCCAGGATGGCGCGGCCGTTGGCGATGGCGCCCGACAGCAGCAGCGGGCCGTCGAACCACTGGCGGATCTCCTGCACCAGCGCGAAGGGCGACTGCGTGCCTGCATGGCCGCCCGCGCCGGCGGCCACGGCGATCAAGCCGTCGGCGCCTTTGTCGATGGCCTTGCGCGCGAAGTTGTTGTCGATCACATCGTGCAGCACGATGCCGCCGTAGCTGTGCACTGCATCGTTGATCTCGCGGCGCGCGCCCAGCGAGGTAATGACGATGGGCACCTTGTAGCGCACACAGACCTCCATGTCGTGCTCCAGCCGGTCGTTGGAGCGGTGCACGATCTGGTTCACGGCGAACGGCGCGCTGGGCCGGTCGGGGTGGGCACGGTCGTGCGCGGCAGTTCTTGCGTGATGCGGTCCAGCCACTGCTCCAGCGCCTCGGCCGGGCGCGCGTTCAGCGCCGGGAACGATCCGACGATGCCGGCCTGGCACTGCGCGATCACGAGCTCGGGGTTGGAGATGATGAACAGCGGCGACGCCACCACGGGCAGGCGCAGGCGTTGCGACAGGATGTTGGGCAGGCTCATGAGGGTCTTTCGGTGCAGGAGGGAGGAATCAGATGGCGCGCTGCTGCTGCGCCCAGTGCGGCTCGCGCAGCCGGCGCTTGAAGATCTTGCCGGTGTCCTCGCGCGGCAGCGCGGCGTGCATCTCGACCAGGCGCGGCACCTTGTAGTTGGCGATGCGCTCGCGCAGGAAGGCCTGCACGTCGGCCGGCTCCAGCACACTGCCGTCCACGGGCTGCACGGCCGCAGCCAGCGCTTCGCCGAACTCGGCGTCGGGGATGCCGAACACCGCGCAGTCGGCCACGCCGGGCATGGTCTGCAGCACGGACTCGATCTCGGCCGGATAGATGTTCACGCCGCCCGAGATCACCATGTCGGCCTTGCGGTCGCAGATGTAGAGGAAGCCGTCTTCATCCAGGTAGCCCATGTCGCCCAGCGTGATCAAGCCGTCGCGCTCGATGGCGGCGCGCGACTCCGGCCGGTTGATGTAGCTGAAGTCGGGCACGGCATGCTGGCGCACGTAGATCAGGCCGATGGCGTTAGCCGGCAGCGGCTGGCCTGCGTCGTCCAGGATACGCACCTCGGCATGCGGCAGCGGCCGGCCGGCCGAGCCGGGGTGGCGCTGCCATTCGTCTGCGGTGGCGAAGGTGGTGTAGCCGGCCTCGCTGGAGCCGTAGGCCTCGGTCACGATGGGGCCCAGCCAGTCGATCATGGCCTGCTTGAGCGGCACGGCGCAGGGCGAGCCCGTGGACGCCACGTGCTGCAGCGAAGACAGGTCGTAACACGCGCGCACGGCGGGCGGCAGGGCCAGCAGGCGCTGGAACATGGTGGGCACGAGGTAGGCATGCGTGATGCGGTGGCGCTCGATCAGCGCCAGTGTCTTCTCGGCGTCGAAGCGCGGCTCCAGCACCAGCCTGGCGCCCAGGCGGCTGAAGTGCGTGAGGTAGCCCATGGCCGCGCTGTGGTAGATCGGCGCGGCCAGGTAGGCCACGATGTGCTCGCCGGTGCCGTAGACGATGCCGCTCACCTGCTGCAGCTGCTGTTCCATGGCGGCGGCCCGGCCGGCGGGCGCGGCGATGCGGCGCACGCCCTTGGGCTTGCCGGTGGTGCCCGAGGTGTAGGCGATGGCACCGTGCGCGAAGCCCGTGCGCGGCGGCATGGCGGGCAGGCCGAGGCCGAAGCGCGCCCAGGCGGTGGAGGCGTCGTCGCTCGCGTCCGCGGGCACGGGCACCACGGCCACGCCATCGGGGACGCCGGATGCGACGGCCTGCAGCAGGTCGTCATGCACGAACAGCGCACGCGCCCCGCTGTCCTGCAGGATGTGCCGGGCCTCCAGCGCCTTGAAATGCCAGTTGATCGACGCGAGGTACAGCCCGGCCTGTCGGCAGGCCAGCACCACGGCCACGTAGGCAGGGCTGTTGCGCAGCATCACGGCGATGGTGTCGCCCTGCTGGCACTGCAGCACATGCAGCCCGGCCAGCACGCGCTGCACCTCCTGCTGCATCCAGTCGGGGGAATGGTCGCGTTCGGCGAACACGAGGGTCGGGATCATCCTGTCTCCTGCGGCGTGGGTGCCTTAACTAGTCACTGTCTAGTTGGCGGCACTCTAGCAGCCGGCCGGGCGATGCGCAAGCGGGTTGGCGCGCGCTGCTGTCGCGCGTGTTTCAGCGTGGGGGTGCGTCGGCCGGCTGCGGCACGCCCAGCGCGGCCAGGCAGAAGCGCACCACCATGTCGGCGAACTGCTGCGCGCCGGGGCGCTGCGTGCCGACGAGGGGCAGGCGCAGGTTGTGCACGCTCAAGGTGGCCAGGCCGTGCGTGGCGGCCCAGATCGCGAACGACAGTTGCTCTTCGTCCAGGGCCTGGGCATGGCCGGGCGGGGCTAGCGGCGCGACCACGCTGCGCAGCAGCTGGAACGAGGTGGAGCCGGCCTCGACCAGCTCCGGGTAGTCCTGGCGCCGCTCGATCTGAGGGCCGAACATCAGATGAAAGCGCGCGGGGTGCGCCTGCGCGAACTCCACGTAGGCCAGCATCACGGCGCGCAGGCGGCCCTGCGCGTCACCGGCGTCGATGGCAGCCAGACGCCTGTGCCGCAGTGCACCCATGTCGCGAAAGGCCTGCGCGGCGATGGCGGCCAGGAGGCCGTTGCGGTCCTGGAAGTGGTGGGCCGGCGCACCCTGGGACACACCGGCCAGCTTGGCCGCGGCGCGCATGCTCATGCCGGCGATGCCCTCGGTGTCCAGCAGGTGCGTACCCCACAGGATCAGCGAGGCGCGCAGGTCGCCGTGGTGCCACTGGCCTTCGGGCTTGGCACGGGCCTTGGCGGGCGGCTTGCGCCTGGGGCTGGGGGGCGGTGGGGTCATGCGGGGCGTCGTGGGCGTGGGCTCGGCCTTGTCCGGGGCAGCGTCCTCGGTCAGCGTGTCACGGCATAGACACAGGTGTCGCGCAGCACGCCCTGCGGGTCTGCCCGCTCGTGCTCCAGCACGCCTTCGAACTGCAGGCCCACGCGTTCGCACAGCGCGCGGCTGGCGGTGTTGCGCGCATCGGTCAGGCTGTAGACGCGGCGCGCGTCCAGGCCTGTCAGCGCGTACTGCACCAGCGCGCCCACCGCCTCCTGGCCATAGCCTTTGCGGTGGCTGCTCGTCCGGCACCAGAAGCCCACCTCGAATTGGGGCACGGACCAGTCGATGTTCTGCAGGCTGGTGCTGGCGACGAAGCGGCCCTCGGCATTGAACGCGAAATAGGTCAGCGTCGTGCGCGCGGCGAAGGCGGCTTCGCTCTCGCGCGCAAAGGCTTCGGACGCGGCGACCGAGGGCTCGGCCCGGGCCCAGGGCAGCGAGGCCGGCCAGGCGCGCAGGTCGTCCAGGCTTTCGACGACGGCTTCGTGGATCGCCTGGCCGTCGCCGGCGCGGGCGCGGCGCAGCAGCAGGCGGCCCGTGCGCAGGGCGGGCGCAATGTCGCGAGGAATCGTTGTCGGGGGGGGCGGGGATGCGGTCATGGCGCCATTGTTCCCTGCATCTGCCATCCGCCGCCGAGCGCGGCGATGAGTTGCATGCTGGCGGTCAGCCGCTCGGCCTGCACGTCGAGCGCCGCGCGGCGGCTGGTGAGGGCCAGGTTCTGCGCGGTCGCCACTTCCAGGAAGCTGATCTCGCCGGCCTCGTAGCGGTAGGTGACCACGCGCTCGTTGTCGGTGGCCAGCGCCACCAGGCGCTGCTGCTGCTGGTCCTGCGCAGTGAGCGAAGCCAGCGCGACGAGCGCGTCCTCGGTCTCGCGCACGGCCTGCAGCACGGCGGCGCGCCAGGCCGCGGCCTGCTCGTCATGCACGGCCCAGGCCTGGGCCTCGGCGGCCCGGCGCGTGCCACCGTCGAACAAGTTGGCGGCCAGGCTGGGCCCCAGCGCCCAGACGCGCGCGGGCGCCTGCAGCCAGCGGCCCAGGCTGCCCGACTGCAGCGCGCCGCTGGCCGACAGCGTGAGGTCGGGCAGCCACGCGGTCCGGGCCACGCCGATGCGCGCGTTGGCCGCGGCCACCAGGCGCTCGGCCGCGGCGATGTCGGGGCGGCGCAGCAGCAGCGCCGCCGGCACGCCGGCGGGGATCGCGGGCACGGGCGGCAGCGCGGCGTCGCGTGCGGCGATGCGCAGCTGCGCCGGCGTGGTGCCGGCCAACGTGGCGAGCGCGTTTTCCTCGAGCGCGCGCTGGCGGCCGATGGAGAACACCTGCGTGCGCAGCGACTGCAGCTGTGTCTCGGCCTGGATCACGTCGGCGCGCGCGACGATGCCGGCCTCGTACTGGTAGCGCGTGAGCTGCAGCGAGCGCGCGTAGGCGGTCTCCGCCTGGGCCTGCAGCGCCAGGTGCTGGTCCAGCGCGCGCAGCCGCACGTAGCCCTGGGCGGCCGCCAGCTGCAGCGCCAGGCGCGCGGCGGCGACCAGCGCGTCGGCAGCCTGCACGCCCGCGCCGGCGGCCTCGCGTTCGCGTGCGACACGGCCCCACAGGTCGGGCGTCCAGGCCAGGTCCAACCCGGCCGTGTACAGGCGGCCCGTGCCGGTGCTGCTGTTGCCACCGCCGCTGCGGCTGGCCGCGGCGCTGGCGCCCAGCTGCGGCAGGCCCAGCGCACGCGCCGCATCGACCTGGGCCAGGGCCTGGCGCCAGCGCGCCTCGGCCTGGGCCAGCGTGGGGTTGGCCTGCGCCACCTGGGCCAGCAGGCCGGCCAGCACCGGGTCGCCGTAGGCGGCCCACCAGTCGGGCTGCAACGGCACGGTGGCGGCCTGCGCCGCCTGCCAGCCGGCCTCGTGGCGGAACGCCTGCGGCAGTGCGATCTCGGGTGCCCGGTGGTCGGGGCCGGTGGCGCAGGCGCCCAGCAGCCAGGGCAGGGTGCACAGCGCAAGTCGGGGGATCAGGGTCGTGGAGCGCATGTCGTCGGTGTCGTGGCAGGGCGCAGGAAGCGCTGGCGCAGCCGTTCGAGGTACAGGTAGACCACGGGCGTGGTGTAGAGCGTGAGCAGCTGGCTCACGGCCAGGCCGCCGATGATGGCGATGCCCAGCGGGCGCCGCATCTCCGAGCCCTCGCCCAGCCCCATGACCAGCGGCACGGCACCCAGCAGCGCCGCCAGGTTGGTCATCAGGATGGGGCGCAGCCGGCGCAGCGCGGCCTCGAAGATCGCATCGCGCGGCGCCAGGCCGCGTGCGCGCTCGGCGCTCAGGGCGAAGTCGATCATCAGGATCGCGTTCTTCATGACCACGCCGATCAACAGGAACAGGCCCAGCAGCGCGATCAGGGTGAAATCGGTGTCGGACAGGCGCAGTGCCAGCAGCGCGCCCACGCCGGCCGAGGGCAGGGTGGACAGGATGGTCAGCGGGTGCAGCGTGCTCTCGTACAGGATGCCCAGCACCAGGTAGACGGTGACCAGCACGCCCGCCAGCAGCCACGGCTGGCGGCGCAGCGTCTCCTTCAGGCTGGTGGCGTCGTCGGTGCGCTCGCCGGCGTAGATGCTTGCCGGCAGCATCAGGCCGTTGGTGGCGCGCTGGATCGCCTGCTGGGCCTGCTGCAGCGTCACGCCTGGCGCCAGGCCGTAGCCGATGCCCACGGCGGCGAACTGGCTGTCGTGGAACACGCGGTCGGTCGTGAGCGTGTAGCGCCACTTGGCAATCGCCGACAGCGGCACGCGCTGGCCCGCGTCCGTCAGCACCTGCACGTCCTCCAGTGCGGCCGGCTCGCCCGCGGCGCGCGGGTCCAGCTCCATGACCACGCGGTACTGGTTCAGCGCGTCGTACAGCGTGGCCACCTGGCGCTGCGAGAACGCGTTGTTGAGCACCGATGCGATGGTGTCCATGCGCACGCCCAGCCGGCGCGCGGCCTCGCGGTCCACCTCCAGCGTGACCTGCTGCGTGTCCTCGCCGCCCGGCACGTCCACGTCCACCAGCTCGGGCAGCTGGCGCAGCGCCTCACCCACGGGCTTGGTCCAGCGCCGCAGGTCGGCCAGCGAGTCCGAGCGCATCACGTACAGGTATTCGCCCTCGCCGCCCTGGCTGGACAGGCGGATGTCCTGGTCGATCCACACGATCAGCACGCCGCCCGGTATCTTGGGCGCCTTGGCACGCAGCCGCGCGGTGACGGCCTCGGCCGGCTCGCCGCGCTCGGCCAGGGGCTTGAGCCGGATGCGGAACCACGAGTTGCTGATGCCGCCGCGCCCGCCGCTGGAGCCGGTCACGTCGGCCACGGCCGGGTCGGCCACCAGCAGGCGCCGGTAGGCCTCGACCTTGGGCTGCATGACCTGGAACGAAAAGCCGTCGTCGCCGCGCACGAAGCCGCCGAGCTGGCCCGTGTCCTGGCGCGGCAGCATGCCCTTGGGGATGTCGACGTAGAGCCACACGTTCAGCGCCACGGTGGCGGCCAGGATCAGCAGCGTGAGCACGCCGTGGCGCAGCGCGAACGCCAGGCTGCGGCCGTAGCCGGCCTGCAGCTCCGTGAACATGGCCATGAAGAAGCTCTTGCCGGGGCCGGCCGCGCGCCCGGCGGGCAGGCCGTGCGCGCACAGCGCGGGCGTGAGCGTGACCGACACGGCCAGCGAGATCACCATCGCGGCGGCCAGCGTGATCGAGAACTCGCGGAACAGCCGCTCGACCACGCCGCCCATGAACAGCGTGGACACGAAGACCACGATCAGCGCCAGGTTCATGGCCAGCAGCGTGAAGCCGACCTCGCCTGCGCCGCGCAAGGCGGCGCGCCAGACCGTGCGCCGGCCCACCTCGCGCAGCCCGGCGGCGGCCTGCGCGGCGCGCGCGCGTTCGATGTGGCGCTGGATGTTCTCCATGACCACGATGGCGTCGTCCACCACCAGGCCGGCAGCCACGATCAGCGCCATCAGCGACAGGTTGTTCAGCGAGAAGCCCTGCCACCACATGACGGCGAACGCGCCGATCAGCGACACGGGCAGTGCCAGCGCCGGGATCATGGCCGTGCGCAGGCTGCCCAGGAACATCCACACCACGGCCATGACCAGGAGGCACGACAGCGCCAGCGTGAACTGCGCCTCCTTCAGCGTGGCGCGGATGCCGGGCGAACGGTCCATCACCACGCGCAGCGAGGCGTCAGCCGGCAGCAGCGCGCGCAGCTGCGGCATCTGCGCGTGGATGGCGTCGATGGTCTGCACGATGTTGGCGTCGGCGCGGCGGCTGACCAGCAGCACGACGGCCGGGCGGTCGTTGTGGTAGCCGCTGGTGTAGCGGTTCTCCACCGAGTCGGTGACCTGGGCCACGTCGGCCAGCCGCACCACGGCATCGCCCTGGCGCCGTACGACGAGCTGCGCGAAGTCGGCCGCCGTGCGCAGCGGCGAGGACAGCGCGATCTGCCAGCGCTGCGCGTCGTGCTCGACCTGGCCCAGCGGGCGCCAGGCGTTGGCGTCGGCAATGGCGCGGCGCACGTCCTCCAGCGACATGCCACGGTGCGACAGGGCCTCGGGCGTGATCTGCACGCGCACGGCCGGCAGCGAGGAGCCGTCGACCCGCACCTCGCCCACGCCCACGACCTGTGCGAGCTTTTGCGCCAGCACGGTGGACGCGTTGTCGTACAGCGCCGAGGGCGGCAGCCGCGGCGAGCTGAGCGCCAGCGCCATGATGGGTGCCTGCGAGGGGTTCACCTTCACGTAGCTGGGGTTCTCGGACATGCCCGAGGGCAGCTGGCTGCGCGACGCGTTGATGGCCGCCTGCACTTCGCGCGCAGCCTCGTCGATGTCGCGGTTCAGGTCGAATTCCAGCGTGACGCGGGCCGAGCCCTGGTTGCTGCTGGACTGCAGCTTGGTCACGCCGGCGATGCTGCCCAGCGCGCGTTCGAGCGGGCCGGCCACGGTGGCAGCCATGCTCTCGGGGCTGGCGCCGGGCAGGTTGGCGCGCACCTCGATGACCGGGAAGTCCACGCGGGGCAGAGGTGCGACGGGGAGCAGCCGCCAGGCCAGCAGGCCGGCGAGCACGATGCTGATGGCGAGCATGACGCTGGCCACCGGGCGGTGGATGAAGAAGCGGGCGAGGGAGTTCATGGCGCGTGCCCGGGCCGCTGCCCCTCACCCCAACCCTCTCCCCAGAGGGGCGAGGGAGCCTGGCCGCGCGCATGCCTGAATTTGCTTCCTCTCCCGCTGGGAGAGGGCTGGGGTGAGGGCGGGCGGCGGTGGATAAGGCGCGGCGCTTGCCCAGGCCGCGGCCCCTCACCCCAACCCTCTCCCCAAAGGGGCGAGGGAGCCTGGCCGCGCGCATGCGTGACTTTGCTCCCTCTCCCGCTGGGAGAGGGCTGGGGTGAGGGCCAGCAGCGGTGGATCAGTCGCAGCAGCCTCATGCCACCTGCCCCTTGCGCGCCGCCCGGCGCCTGCCGATCCGGTCGAACGCCAGATACACCACGGGCGTCGTGAACAGCGTCAGCACCTGGCTCACGATCAGCCCGCCCACCATCACGATGCCCAGCGGTTGCCGCAACTCCGCCCCCGAGCCGGCCGCCAGCATCAGCGGCACGGCGCCGAACAGCGCGGCCAGCGTGGTCATGAGGATGGGGCGAAAGCGCAGCAGCGCGGCGCGGCGGATGGCCTCGTGCGGGCTCATGCCGAGGCGGCGCTGCGCGTCCAGCGCGAAGTCCACCATCATGATCCCGTTCTTCTTCACGAGGCCGATCAGCAGCACGACGCCGATCACGGCGATCAGGTCCAGCGGCCGGCCCATCAGCAGCAGCGCGGCCAGCGCGCCCACCGTGGCGGACGGCAGCGTGGACAGGATGGTCAGCGGGTGTACCGCGCTTTCATACAGCATGCCCAGCACCAGGTACATCACCACCACCGCCGCGAGCACCAGCCACAGCGTGTTGGCCAGCGAGCTGCGAAAGGCCTCGGCCGCGCCCTGGAACGCCAGCTCGACGGAGACCGGCAGGGCCACGGCGTCACGCACCGCCTCGATGGCGGCCACGGCCTCGCCCAGCGAATGCCCGGGCGCGAGGTTGAACGACAGCGTGACGGCCGGGAACTGGCCCTGGTGGTCGATGGCCAGCGGCGCCAGGCGCTGGCTCACGCGCGCCACGGCGGCCAGCGGCACGGGCGTGGCCGCCGGGCTGCCTGCGGTGCCGGCCGGCGTGACGAAGATGCCTTCCAGCGCGCGCAGGCCGCCACCGGCCGCGTCGTCGCTCTCCAGCACCACGCGGTACTGGCTGGCCTGCGTGAACATGGTGCTGACCTGGCGCTGGCCGAACGCGCTCTGCAGGGCCGAGGCCACGTCGCTCACGCGCAGGCCCAGGCGCGAGGCCGCGTCGCGGTCGATCTCCACATAGGCCTGCAGGCCATCGCGCTGCAGGTTGCTGGCCACGTCGATCAGCTCGGGCCGCTGGCGCAGCGCGTCCAGCACGGTCTGTGTCCAGGTGGCGAGCAGTGACGCGTCGGGCGAGCTCAGCGTGAACTGGTACTGCGTACGGCTGATGCGGTCTTCCAGGCTGAGCTCCTGCACGGGCTGGAACCAGGCCGTGATGCCGGGCACGCGGGCCGCGCGTTCGCGCAGGTCGGCGATGAGCTGCTGCGCCGACACGCTGCGCGCGGCGTGCGGCGCCAGCGTGAGCAGCATGCGGCCGCTGTTCATGGTGGCGTTGTTGCCGTCCACGCCAATGAAGGACGAGATGCTCTGCACCGGTGCCTGCTGCAGCAGCGCCGCGGCCAGTGCCTGCTGGCGCTCGGCCATGGCGGCGAACGAGACGGTCTGCGGTGCCTCGGTCACGACCTGGACGGCGCCCGAGTCCTGCACTGGAAAGAAGCCCTTGGGCACGGCCAGGTAGAGCAGGGCCGTCAGCGCCAGCGTGGCGGCCATGGCCAGCAGCGCGAGCGGCTGGCGCGCCAGCACCCAGTCCAGCGCGACGGCATAGCGGGCGATCGTGCCGTCCAGCCAGTCGCCTTTGTCGTGCGTGTGCGGGGCCTGGCGCAGCATGCGCGCGGCCATCATGGGCGTGAGGGTCAGCGACACCACGAGCGAGATGCCGATGGCCACGGCCAGCGTCACCGCGAACTCATGGAACAGCCGGCCCACCACGTCGCCCATGAACAGCAGCGGGATCAGCACCGCCACCAGCGACACCGTGAGCGACACCAGCGTGAAGCCGATCTCGCCCGCGCCCTTGAGCGCCGCCTGCATGGGCGGCAGGCCGTCCTCGCGGTGGCGCGCGATGTTCTCCAGCATCACGATGGCGTCGTCGACCACGAAGCCGGTGGCGATCGTGAGCGCCATCAGCGACAGGTTGTTCAGCGAATAGCCCAGCAGGTGCATGGCCGCGAAGGTGCCCACCAGCGACAGCGGCACGGCCACGCTGGGGATGATGGTGGCCGGCAGCGTACGCAGGAACACGAAGGTCACGAGCACCACGAGGCCGATGGCGAACAGCAGCTCCTTCTGCACGTCGCGCACCGAGGCGCGGATGCTCTCCGTGCGGTCGGACACCACCTGCACCTGCACGGCGGCCGGCAGCGTGGCCGTGAGCTGCGGCAGCAGCGTGCGCACGCGCTCTGCCACGTCGATCACGTTGGCGCCGGGCTGGCGCTGGATGTTCAGCAGCACGGCCGGCATCACGCCGCAGCCCTGGGCCTGGCCGTCGGCGCAGGCCATGCCGGCCCAGGCGGCGAGGAAGCGGTCTTCGGCGCCGTCGCCCACCTGGGCCACGTCGGCCAGGCGCAGCGGCGCGCCGTCCTTCCAGGCCACGATCAGGCGCCGGTATTCCTCCACCGTGCGCAGCTGGTCGTTCGCGTCCAGCATGGTGCTGCGCGTGGCGCCGTCGAAGCTGCCCTTGGGCTGGTTGCTGTTGGCCGCGGCAATCGCCGTACGCAACTGCTCCATGCCCAGGCCGTTGGCTGCCAGCGCGCGGCTGTTGGCCTGCACGCGGATGGCGGGGCGCTGGCCGCCGGCCAGGCTGACCAGGCCCACGCCGGGCAGGCGCGAGAGCTTCTGCGCCACGCGCGTGTCCACCAGGTCGACCACGCGCGGCAGCGGCAAGGTCGCCGAGCTGATGGCCAGCGTGAGGATGGGCGTGTCGGCCGGGTTCACCTTGCGGTAGATGGGCGGGGTGGGCAGGTCGGCGGGCAAGAGGCTGCTGGCGGTCTGGATCGCGGCCTGCACATCCTGCTCAGCCACGCCCAGGTCCACCTGCAGCGCGAACTTCAGCGTGATGACCGAGGCGCCGCCGGAGCTCGTGGACGACATCTGCGTGAGCCCAGGGATCTGCCCCAGCCGGCGCTCCAGCGGCGCGGTGACGGTGCGCGCCGTCACGTCCGGGCTGGCGCCGGGCTGGAAGGTGAAGACCTGCATCACCGGGTAGTCCACCTGCGGCAGCGCGGCCACGGGCAGCTGGCGCCAGGCCAGCAGGCCGGCGATCAGCACGGCCAGCATCAGCAGCGAGGTCGCCACCGGCCGCAGGATGAAAGGGCGCGAGATGGAGGAAGACAGCGCCATGCCCGGCCCCGTTCAGCGCGCTGCGGCCGGGGCCGAGGCAGCGTCGGCCGGCGCTGCCAGCGGCGACGCGGCGGGCAGGGCCGGCGTGTCGACCACGACCACGGCCTTGCCTTCGTCCAGCCGGTCCAGGCCCTCGAGCACCACGGGCTCGCCGGCCGCCAGTCCGCTGATGACCACCGTGCGACCGCCGCTGGCAGGCCCCAGCGTCAGCACGCGCACATGCGACTTGCCATCGGCCACCACATACACATAGCTGCCGCGCGAGCCGTGCTGCACGGCGTCGGTCGGGATGGTCACGGCGCCCGGCAGGCGCTGCAGCGCCAGGCGCACGTTGACGAACTGGTTGGGGAACAGCGCATCGTCGGCATTCTCGAAGCGCGCCTTGAGCTTGAGTGTGCCGGTGGCGATGTCGATCTGGTTGTCCAGCGTGTCGAGCCGGCCCGTCGCCAGCTGCGTGCGGCCGTCGCGGTCCCAGGCCTCGGCGAGCGGCGCAGCGCGGCCGGCATGCGCGGCGCGCACGGCGGCCACCTGCGGCTCGGGCACGTTGAACACCACCGACACGGGCTGCGTCTGCAGCAGCGTGAACAGGCCGTTCGCATCGTTGGCCGTCAGCAGGTTGCCGGCGTCCACCCGGCGCAGGCCCACGCGGCCGGCAATCGGTGCCAGGATGCGCGTGTAGGAAAGCTGCAGCTTGGCGTTGTCGACCTGCGCCTGGTCGGACTGCAGCGTGCCGCGCAGCTGCTGCACCAGCGCCTGCTGGCGGTCGAGCTGCTGGCGCGCAATGGCGTCCTGCTTGAACAGGCCCTGGTAGCGCGCCAGCTCGCTCTGCGCGTTCTGCAGCTGGGCCTGGTTCTGCTGCTGCTGGCCCTGCGCCTGGGCCAGCGCCACGCGCAGCGGCTCGGGGTCGATCTCGGCCAGCAGCTGGCCCTTGGCGACCTTCTGCCCCTCCTGCACCAGCACGCGCGCGAGCTGGCCGTCCACGCGGCTGCGCACGGTGACCGTGTTGAACGGCGTGACGGTGCCGATGGCGCGCGCCTGCACGGTGAAGTCTTCGGTCCGCGCCACTTCCACGCGCACGGCGACCGGGCCGCCCCAGGGCCCGGGGCGCGGCGGCTCGACCTTGGCCGTGGTGCGCTGGAACAAATACCAGCCCAGCAGGCCGAGCAGCGCCAGCGCGACAAGCCAGAGCATGCGCCGGGGCCAGGGGCTGCGGGAGGGGGCGTGAAGGCTGTCGTCCGGATGGAGCATGGAGGCTGGCAAAAATGGAACACGCGCGCGCTGCCGACCGCCGCGACCACGGCCCTGCAACGGCAGGGCCGCAGTATCGTTCGGTGCGACGGGTTGTACGGCAGCAGCGGGCCGACCGGGCGATGGACTAGCGGATGATCGACACCAGCACGCTGCAATGCGCATGCTCGATCAGCGCGCCGGAGATCGCGCCCTGCCACCAGCGCGCGGCCCAGCCTTCCAGGTGCTTGTGGCCCACGACGATGAGGTCGGCGTCGATCTTCTTCGCGGCGCGCGTGATCTCGCTGACCGAGTCGCCGGCCACGAGTTCGCCGCTCACCTTGTGGCCCGCGGCGCTCAGCCGCGCAAGACCGGCGTTCAGGATGGCCTGATAGCGCTCGCGCTCGCGTTCCTCGGCTGCCTGGTCGTAGACGCCGACCTCCAGGCCGATCGAGCCCATGTGCAGCGGCATGACCGCGATCAACGACAGCTCGGCGCCGCTCAGGTTGGCCAGGTCGCCGCAGTCCAGCAAGGCCTTCTGGCCGGCTTCGGATCCGTCATAGGCGAGCAGGATGCGCTTGTACATGTCGGTTCTCCCAAGGAAGTCGTGCCGGGCGAGTCTAGGCAGGCGCGGGCATGGCGTCGAATCGGTGAATGCCCTTGCCGGCGATGGGGTGTAGGACTCGTCCTGCGCCGGCGCCTGAAGCCGGCCGACCCCGGCTGCTGCGGTGCAGGGACGTGCACTGCGCGGCGACAACCCGTATCGTGGCTGCTCTACGCGACCTACCGCACAAGAATCGATACAAGAAAGACACGAGACCCTCGCATGCATCCAATCCCCGCGCCGTCCGACCGGGCCAGCGCAACGGCTGACCCTGACGCGATCCCCCCCGGACGGCACGAGCTGGCAGAGCGCTTTGCCCAGGTCCGTGCGCATACCCAGGCCCTGGCCGCACCGCTCTCGCCAGAGGACCAGTGCGTGCAGTCCATGCCGGACGCCAGCCCGGCCAAGTGGCACCTGGCCCATGTGACGTGGTTCTTCGAGGCCGTGGTGCTGCGCCCGCATGTGCCGCACTATCTGCCGTTCGACGAGCGCTTCTTCTTCCTGTTCAACTCGTATTACGAAGCCCTGGGCCCGCGCCATCCGCGTGCACAGCGCGGCCTGCTCACGCGGCCCTCGGCACAGCAGGTCATGGACTACCGCGCACATGTGGACGCGGCCATGCAGACGTTCATCCGCGAGGCGGACGATGGGGTGTGGGCCCGTGTCGCCGACCTGGTCACGCTGGGCCTGCACCACGAGCAGCAGCACCAGGAGCTGTTGCTCACCGACCTGCTGCACGCCTTCTCCTGCAACCCGCTGCTGCCGGCCTATGCCCCGGCCGAGCCACCCGTGCTGCGGCTGGCCAGCAACAGCACGCCGCTGCGCTGGCTGCCCTGCCACGAGGCCATCGTCGAGGTCGGCCATGCCGCGGCGCCCGGCAGCTTTGCGTTCGACAACGAAGGCCCGCGCCACCGCCGGCTGCTGCCGGCCTACGAGATCGCCGACCGGCTCGTCAACTGCGGCGAATACGCGCGCTTCATCACCGACGGCGGTTACCGGCGGCCCGAGCTGTGGCTGTCCGACGGATGGGCCGCCGTGCAGGCCGGCGGCTGGCAGGCGCCGCCGTACTGGATCGGGGCAGGCGACCCGCGCGCGCCCAGCGACGACTGGCAGGTGTTCGGCCTGCAGGGCGTGCGCCCGCTCGACCCGAGCGCGCCGGTCGCGCAGCTCAGCTTCTATGAGGCCGCGGCGTTCGCCGAGTGGGCGGGTGCGCGGCTGCCGACCGAGTTCGAGTGGGAGGCGGCGTGCGGCCGCGCCGGCCTGGTCGACATGACCGGCAAGGTCTGGCAGTGGACGCGCTCGGCCTACGAGCCTTACCCCGGCTTCAAGCCCATGGCCGGCGCCGTCGGCGAATACAACGGCAAGTTCATGGTGGGCCAGATCGTGCTGCGCGGCGGCAGCCTGGCCACACCGGCCGGCCACACGCGGCCGACCTACCGCAATTTCTTCCCGCCAGCGGCCCGCTGGCAGTTCACGGGCCTGCGCCTGGCGCGCGACCTGGTCCCCGCATCGTCCAACCTCGGAGAGCCCGTTTTATGAGTTTCGTCATGCCAACGCCCCTGCGCGTGGTCGGCCGCCCCGAAGAGGCCGACCGCGATTTCCGCGGTGACATGCTGGCCGCATTGGCCGCATCCGAGCGCAGCATCTCGCCCAAATATTTCTACGACGCGCAGGGCTCGGCGCTGTTCGACGAGATCTGCGACCTGCCCGAGTACTACCCCACGCGCACCGAGATGGGCATCCTGCGCAGCCACGCGGCCGAGATCGCAGCCCTGGCCGGCCCGCAGGCCGAGGTGGTGGAGTTCGGCGCCGGCTCGCTGACCAAGGTGCGCCTGCTGCTGGCCGCGCTGGAGCAGCCGGTGCGCTTCCTGCCGATCGACATCTCGGGCGAGCATCTGCAGGCCGCGGCGGCGCGGCTGCGCCTGGACTACCCCGGCCTGGCCGTGCTGCCCGTGGTGGGTGACTACACGCAGGCCCTGGTGCTGCCGGCCAAGCCGCCGGGCGCGGGCCGTCGCGTGGGCTTCTTCCCGGGCTCGACCATCGGCAACTTCAACCCCGAGCAGGCGCTGCGCTTCCTGCGCATGGCAGCGCGCGTGCTGCGCGGCGGCGCCCTGGTGCTGGGCGCCGACCTCGTGAAGGACCCAGCCGTGCTGCATGCGGCCTACAACGACGAGCAGGGCGTGACGGCCGCGTTCAACCTGAATCTGCTGGCGCGCGCCAACCGCGAGCTGGGCACCGATTTCGCGCTCGATGGATTTGCGCACGGCGCGTTCTACAACAGCCCGCAGCGCCGCATCGAGATGCACCTGTTCAGCCGCGTGCGGCAGCAGGTGACGCTGGACGGCCAGGTGTTCGACTTCGAGGAGGGCGAGACGCTGCACACCGAGAACTCCTACAAGTTCAGCGTGGACAGCCTGCGCGCGCTGGCACGACAGGCCGGCTTCGAGCCCGGGCCGGTGTGGACCGACCGCAATGCACTGTTCAGCGTGCACTGGCTGCAGGCTCCGGCATGATCGGGGCTACAACCTCAAGGAGTGGGCCATGAAAGCCATATGGAACGGCGCGGTCATCGCGCAGAGCGACGACCTGGTGGTGGTCGAGGGCAACCAGTACTTCCCGATGGATTCGCTGAACCGCGAGTACGTGACGTTCAGCAACCACAAGACCACCTGCCCCTGGAAGGGCCAGGCCAGCTACTTCTCGCTGCTGGTCAACGGCGAGCTCAACACCGACGCCGCCTGGTACTACGCCGACCCCAAGCCAGCGGCCGAGGAGGTGAAGAACCGCGTCGCCTTCTGGAAGGGCGTGGCGATTTCGCCCTGAGCGCGGCGCGCCCTCAGCGAATGCCTTCGCGCTGCGCGACGGAACGCGGGTCGCGCGACCAGACCATGAGCCGGAAATCGTCCTCGGCGTGCGTGACCAGCGGCACCAGTCCGATGGCGGCCAGTTCGCTGTGGATGGCACCCGTGCTGGTGGCCCGCGTGTCGAAATCGGGCAGCCAGTCGCACGCGACGAGCACGCCGTCCTCGTCCAGCCCGCTTGCGCAACACTGCGCGATCTCCCGCACCGCCGGCAGCGCCAGGAAGTAGCCCACCTCGCTCAGCACGATCAGGTCGAAGCGCTGCGCGCGCGGCCAGTCCTGCGGCAGCGCGTGGCGCGCCAGCGTGACGTTCGGCAAATGCTCGGTCCGTGAGCGCGCAGCGCGCAGGGCAGCGGGCGCGAAGTCGGCGGACAGCAGGGCGTCGCAGCGCGCAGCCAGGCCGACCGTCAGCTCGCCGTTGCCGCAGCCGGGCTCGTAGCAGCTGCGAAAGCGTGGGCGCGGCAGGCAGGCCAGCAACACGTCGCGCTTGCGCTGCTCATAAAAGCGCGCGCGCGTGCCGTAGGGGTCCTCCGAGCGTGCGTACATGTCGTCGAACAGCGCCTGCATGCCGGGCGGCTCCGGGGCCACAGGGGTCGGCTCGGCGTCGCCCGCGGTGCGCGCAGGCCGGGGGCCGGCGGGCCGATCGTTCATGCGAACACCACTTCGAACGGGCGCTGCGCGCGTTGCACGGTGGAGGGGCGCAACACCGCCGCCGCGGCGCAGGAGGCATCGGGCTCCAGTTGGGTGGCGAAGGCCTGCAGGGCTGCGTTCTTGCGCCGCACGGAGTCGGGCGTGAGCGGCACCATGCAGGCATTGGACCAGGGCATGCGCGCGTCGCCCACCGGCGCCCAGTGCCATCCCCAGACCGGCACCTCGAACACGCGGGCGCCCACGGCCTGGGCCGCGGCGCGCGTGGCCAGGGCCGTGGCTTCGTGGTCGGGGTGGCCGTCGAATCGCCACGTGGTGAACACCACGTCGCCCGGCATGAGCAGGTGCTGCAACAGGTCGGTCAGCAGCGCCGCATGCGCGGTCACGCCACCGTCGGGCAGGCCCAGCCGCATCATGAGCGGGTCTGCGCCCAGGGCCTGCAGCGCAGCGCCGGTTTCGCGGATGCGCTGCTGCGCCAGCCGCGCGGGCGGCCAGGCCGGCGAGCCGGGGTGGCTGGCCTCGCCATCGGTCACCGCCACGACGGCCAGGCTGCGGCCCAGGCCGGCCAGCTGCGCCATCACACCGCCGACCGCCAGCACCTCGTCGTCGGGATGCGGCGCGATGACGACGGCGCGCTCGGCCGGCTGGACCAGGCCTTCGACGGCCATGCAGGGCAGGGCCTGGCGGCACAGCCAGTCCAGCCATTCGGCCTCGGGGGTGCCATCGCCTTCGGCGATATGGCGGGGGTTCAGAGTGTCCATGCGTCGTGTTCCTCGTCGATCTGTTGACCCAGTGCCGCGAGATCCTTCTCGGCATGGCTTTGCCGCATGAAGACCGGCAGGTCGGCCATGGCACGCGCAAAGCCCGCGTTCTTGCACAGGGGGCCGGCGCCCACCGCGCGGCCGGCGTGCCACAGCACCTGGCCTGCGTCGCGCTCGACGGCCAGGCGCACGCGCAGGGCCAGGGCCTGCGCATTGGCCTGCGGATGCGCGTCGATCCAGGCGGCGGCCTCGCGCAGCAGCGCGGCGCTGCTGCGCAGAGCGATGTCGATCTGGCCCAGGTGGGCGCTCTGGTGCGGGTCGGGCGATGCGTGGCGGCGTGCGGCCTGCGCCAGCACCACCCGGCCGATGCCGACCGCGCCGCCCCACCAGCAGGCAGCGATGCCGGCGCCGCCATGCCAGAAACCGGGGCGCTGCACATAGGCATGTGGCGCGCCCACGGCCAGCGCCTGGGCGCCGTCGAACCACACGTCCACGCTGGCGGTGCCGGCCATGCCGACGGCGTTCCAGCCTTCGCCGGTTACGCGCACGCCGGGTTGGTCCATGGCGACCGCAGCCAGGCAGGGCTCGCCTGCAGGGTTCCAGCCGCTGACGATGGCATGCGAGACATGCTGGGCGCCCGAGCACCAGGCCTTGCGGCCGTCCAGCCGGATGCGGCCTTGCGCATCGGGCGCGCTGCATTGCAGCCGCGCATCCGGCGGCTCGGCGCACCAGGTGCCCCAGATGCCTTGTGCGGCGTGCACGCCGAGCTCGGCCTGGATGGCCAGCGCATCGGTGTGACCCTCGAACAGCTTGATCAGCGACAGGTCGCGCTGCGCCACGTCGGCCAGCGCCTGCCAGCGTTGCAGCGTGCGGCCGCTGCCGGGAAGGGGAATGTCGTCGTCGCCGCTGGCGATGAGAGCTTGCAGCGCCTGCGCCGTGTCGCGTCCGGGAGAAGGGGGCAGGGGGTTGGCGGCAGGGGCGAGCATGTGGGCTGACGTTAATGCCGTGAGCAGGCGCGCGTTGTCGGACGACGGCGCGCGCCAGCCTTCCGGCTGGCGCGTCTCGCGTGTCAGACCCGGGGCGGGTCGGTCTCGCGCGAGGGATGGCGGTGCTGCGCCACGCCCTGCACGAAGGCTTGCAGTGCCGCAGCCGTGTCCTGGCCGGCGGCCAGCACCAGGCCCGGGTCGGCGCTGCCGTCGGGCAGCTTGTCGTCGATACCGGCCGCGTCCAGCAGCGCCTGCGACGCGGCGAACACCAGCAGCGTCTTGCAGTGGCGGTACTGGTCCTTCACGAACTCCATGGTGCGGCCGTCCGCGGCCAGGGCCGTCACGGCCTGGGCACCGTCGGGCAGCACGATCGCATCGAACAGGAAGCCGGGCTCGTTTTCCAGGGAGGCGTCGGCGTCCAGGCTGCCGCCGTCGGCCGTCACGATGGTCCCCACGTGCGGCGCGACCAGGCGCGGAACGGCACCCGCGTCGACCAGGGTCTGCACGACCTGGGCGACCACCGTGCCGTCCACCCCATCGGCCACCAGCACCGCGATCTTGCGTGCGCGGATGCTGCCGTCACCGGGCCGCGCCAGCAGCGACAGCGTGGGCGATTGGCGCACCTCGGGCTTGGCGGGCTTGTCGAGTGCGCGCGGCATGGCCGGCGGCAACTCGCGCATGCCCAGGCCTGCTGCAACCTTGCGCGCCAGCTCCTCCGATGCGTTGCGCAGCGAGCCGATCATGCGTTCGCGGATCGCAGGCACCGTGACCTTGCTCAGCTCGAAGCGGAAGGCCGCCGCGATGTGGGCCTGCTCGGCCGGTGACTGGCTTTCGAAGAACAGGGTGGCCTGCGTGTAGTGGTCGGCGAACTTCTCGGGCTTGCCGCGCACCTTGCCTTGCTCTTCCCTGGCCTCCTGCCGCGACGACACGGAGACGAAGCCCTGGGCCGCACCGGCCTGGAACGGGCAGCCGCCGCCCAGCGAGTTGGGCTCGTAGGACACGCGTCCGCGCGGGATGGCCTGGCGGTGCAAGCCGTCGCGCTGGTTGTTGTGCACCGGGGCCACGGGTGCGTTGATCGGGATCTCGTGGAAGTTCGGCCCGCCCAGGCGCGTGATCTGCGTGTCCACGTAGGAATGGATGCGTCCGGCCAGCAGCGGGTCGTTCGAGAAATCGATGCCGGGCACGACGTGGGCCGTGCAGAAGGCGACCTGCTCGGTCTCGGCGAAGAAGTTGTCGGGGTTGCGGTTCAGCACCATGCGGCCGACCTTGACCACGGGCACCAGCTCTTCAGGCACGATCTTGGTCGCATCCAGGATGTCGAAGCTGAAGCTCTCGGCCTGCTCCTCGGTGAAGACCTGAAAGCCCAGCTCCCACTCGGGGAACACGCCGGACTCGATGCGTTCCCACAGGTCGCGGCGGTGGTAGTCGGGGTCGGCGCCGGAGATCTTGACGGCTTCGTCCCAGACCAGCGATTGCGTGCCGAATTTCGGCTCCCAGTGGAACTTCACGAACACCGACTCGCCCTGTGCGTTGACGAGGCGGTAGCTGTGCACGCCGAAGCCCTGCATGGTGGCATAGCTGCGCGGGATGGCGCGGTCGCTCATGGCCCACATCAGCATGTGCGTGGACTCGGGCATCAGCGAGACGAAGTCCCAGAAGGTGTCGTGTGCGCTGCCGGCTTGCGGCATGCCGTGGTGCGGCTCGGGCTTGACGGCGTGGACCAGGTCGGGGAACTTCATCGCGTCCTGGATGAAGAACACCGGCATGTTGTTGCCCACCAGGTCCCAGTTGCCTTCGTCGGTGTAGAACTTGACGGCGAAGCCGCGCACGTCGCGCGCCGTATCCTTGGAGCCGCGCTCGCCGGCCACGGTGGAGAAACGCACAAACACGGGCGTGACCTTGCCCGCCTCCTGGAACGGGGCGGCGCGCGTGAGCTGCGTCTGCGGCTCGTAGCACTCGAAGAAGCCATGCGCCGCGGAGCCACGCGCATGCACGATGCGCTCCGGGATGCGCTCATGGTCGAAGTGCGTGAGCTTCTCGCGCAGGATGAAGTCTTCCAGCAGCACCGGGCCACGCAGTCCGGCCTTCAACGAATTCTGGTTGTCGGCGATCTTCACGCCCTGGTTGGTCGTGAGCGCCTGGCCCGTGGAGTCCACGCGCACACGGTCCAGCGGCTCGATGCTGGCGTTCACGCCGGGGGGCGCCACGCTACCGGTCTTCTGCGTGCCCGTCTCTTCCGTCAGCGTGCTGGCACCGGGCAGGCGCGAAGGCGCCTCCACCGTGGCGCCGGCCGGCGGGGCCATGCCATGGGCCATGCCGTGCTCGGCGGCCTTATTCGCGTTGTAGGGCATGCCGGCGGCCAGCGTCTGCGTGTCCGCCTTTTGCTGCATGGCCGGGTCGGAGGGCGAGCCGGTCGGCGCCTTGGCGGGCGCGCTGTCGGTGTTGCGGGCGGCGGCCTTGGTCGCGGCGGGCGTCTTGCTTTTGGGCATGGGGTGGGGCTCTTGTGAGGCTGGCAAGATTGCCAAGCTCTCGAGCGTATGGGCGGGCCGGCCATGCGTGGTGTAGGACCGCAGGCCGCATGTCCGGGCCTGGCCGCTGACAGAGCGCCCGCGCCCCAGCGCTTACCGTCGCTGCATGCTGCTCAACACCCAATCCACGATCACCGTCGACTGCCCCCACGACTGCCCCGTCGTCGCCATGCTGCGCCCGCGCAGTGGCGCCGCCCAATGGGTGGTCTCCGAACGCTACGGCATCTCGCCCTGGTCGCGGCCGCGCGAATACGTGGACGCCTTCGGCAATGTCTGCCAGCGCTTCGTCGTGCCGGCTGGCCGCTCGACGCTGGACGTGCAATCGCAAGTCGAGGTCGACGAATACCTGGCCGTCGACTTCAACGCCGGCACCACGCCCATCGACCAGCTGCCCGACGACGTGCTGGTCTACCTGTTGCAAAGCCGCTATTGCCCTTCGGACAAGATGTCCGACAAGGCCCGCGAGGTCGTGGCCGGCGTCGCGCCCGGCTACGCGCAGGTGGAGACCATCCGGCGCTGGATCCACGACAACCACGAATACCGCTACGGCGTGAGCCAGGCCAGCACCGACGCGATGGACACCATCCAGGCCGGGGCCGGCGTGTGCCGCGACTTCGCGCACATCGGCGCGGCGCTGTGCCGCGCGCTGCGCATCCCGGCGCGCATCGTCGTGGGCTACCTCTACCAGCTCGACCCGATGGACCTGCACGCCTGGTTCGAGGCCTTCGTCGGTGGCCGCTGGTACACCTTCGACGCCACGCAGACCGAGCCGCGCGGCGGGCGTGTCGTGATGGCCTATGGGCGCGACGCGGCCGACGTGGCCTTCCTGTCGAACTACGCCGACATGGAGATCGTGGAGATGCAGGTCAGCGTCGCGCTGGGCCAATGAACATGGAGTGGCTGGACCTGGTGCAATGGCCCGCGATGGTGGTCACGGTGCTGGCGTCCTGGCTCGTGGCCTCCGAAGACAAGCGCCGGCGCAACTGGGGCTTCTGGGTCTTCCTGCTCAGCAACGCGCTGTGGATCGCCTGGGGCAGCCAGGCCGCGGCCTGGGCACTTGTGAGCCTGCAGGTGGCGCTGGCGGCCATGAACATCCGCGGCGCGGCCAAGACGGACGACTAGGTTTGCCGGGCACGCGCCACATCGACAGGGCGTCGACTCCCGGTGGGCCCGCAGCCTGCGCCGCGCTCCTGTTCAGGTGGCGGGCAGTGCTGGCAGCAGCCGGTCGTATTCCTTCTTGACGACGGCATAGCACTCGCAGGTGCGCCGCTCCAGGCCCGGCCGGTCCAGCACGGTGATGCGCCCGCGCGCGTAGCGGATCAGGCCCGCGTTCTGCAGCTGCGAGGCGGCCTCGGTCACGCCTTCTCGGCGCACACCGAGCATGTTGGCGATCAGCTCCTGCGTCATGCACAGCGCGTTGCCATCCAGCCGGTCCAGGCTCAGCAGCAGCCAGCGGCATAGCTGCTGGTCCAGCGAGTGGTGGCGGTTGCACACGGCGGTCTGCGACATCTGCGTGATCAAGGCCTGCGTGTAACGCAGCAGCAGGTGCAGGGCCGGGCCCGCACGGTCGAACTCCGCTTTCATCTGCGCGGCGCCCAGCCGAAAGCCCACGCCTGCGCTTTGCACCAGTGCCCGGCTGGAGGTGGAATTGCCGCCCATGAACAGCGAGATGCCGACGATGCCCTCGTGGCCCACAACGGCGATCTCGGCCGAGGCACCGCTCTCAAGCACGTAGAGCAGCGAGACGATGGCGGTGGTCGGAAAGTAGACATGGGTCATCAGCCCGCCGGACTCGTACAGCACTCTGCCGAGCGGCAGGTCGGCCACCTCCAGGTGGGGCAGCCAGCGTTCGAGCACCTCCTGCGGCAGCGCGGCCAGCAGCTGGTTCCTGGTCGCGTCGTTCCGGTTCACCATGCGTGCATTTCGACAACTCCTCGGCGCAAAGACCTTCCTCGCCCGTGCCGCACTGTAGGACAGGCGCGGCTGGCGGCTGTCCGGATGGCAAGCATGGCCCCACGGACCGCTGACCTCGCAGGCTTGCCTGCGTGTCGCAGGCCCGCGCGCTCAGGCCCGCGCGCTCAGGCCAACAGCCCGAGCAGCGCCAGCACGATGGGCACGACGATGCCCGTAGCGATGCCATTCAACCCCATCGCCAGTGCCGCGAACGCGCCGGCGGTGGGGCTGGTCTGCAACGCCCGCGCGACGCCGATCGCATGGGCCGAGATGCCCAGCGCGAAGCCGGCCACGGCCTCGTCGCGCTCGCGCAGCAGGGCCAGCAGGCCGCGCGCGGCCATGGCCCCGGCGATGCCCGTGACGGCCACGGCCACGGCGGCCAGCGAGCGCGTGCCGCCGGCTTGTTCGGCCACCGCCATGGCGATCGGCATGGTGGCGGACTTGGGCGCCAGGGCCACCAGCGTGGCACGCGAGCCGCCCAGCAGCCAGGCGATGCCCAGCGCCGAGACGATGGCCGTCAGCGAGCCGGCGGCCAGCGCGATGGACAGCGGCAGCCACATGCGGCGCAGGCGCTCCATCTGGCCGTACAGCGGCACGGCCAGCGCCACCGTGGCCGGGCCGACCAGCCAGTAGATCCAGCGCGCGCCGTCGAAGTAAGTGGCATACGAGGTGCCCGTGGCCAGCAGCACGCCCACCACCAGCGTGGTGCCCACCAGCACCGGCAGCAGCAGCGGATGCAGCCCGCCGCGGCGGAACAGCCACAGTGCCACGGCATAGGCGGCCAGCGTGAGCGCCAGCCAGGGCAGGGCGGCAAGGGCGCTCACTGCGGCCCCTGACCGAAACGGCGCAGCGACCAGCGCAGGGCCAGCGCCGTCACCGCCAGCGTCAACGCGGCGCCGAGCGCGCAGGCGGCCAGGAACGGCAGCCATTCGTCGGCGACCAGTGCGAACTGCGTCATCACGCCCGCGACGGCCGGGATGAAGAACAGCATCAGGTGCCGCAGCAGCGGTGTGCTGGCCGCCTGCAGGCCGGGCGGCGTGCGGCCCCACGCGATCAGCGCGGCCAGCAGCAGCACCATGCCGACCAGCGAGCCCGGCACGGGCAGGCCGGACCAGCGCACGATGGCCTCGCCCAGCAGCAGGAACAGCACGAGCGCCAGCGCGCCGGCAAGGGTTCGGATCATGGTGGCAAGCGGGGAGGGCGACACGGGGGCGCGATTGTCAGCCATGCCTGCGCGATGCGACAGAATCAAAAGCAGCCCCCGCCACCAGATCAGATGGACACGCCCGCGATGCACCCCGCCACCCGACCAGGCCGCGCGCCATGAAGCGCTACGAAGCGCTGGCCGCCGAGATCTCCGCGTCCATCGCCAGCGGTGTGCTGGCGGCCGGCGACCGCCTGCCCTCCGTGCGCCAGGCCTGCGCCAGCCGCGGCGTGAGCCCGTCCACGGTGTTTCAGGCCTACTACCTGCTGGAGGCGCAGCGTTTGATTGAGGCGCGCGAGCGCTCGGGCTACTACGTGGCGCCGCAGATCCAGGCGCGCCCGCCCGAGCTGGAGCGGCCGTCCGCGCCCGAGGGCGAGACCATCGCGCTGGACGTGAGCGAGCAGGTGTTCGAGATCCTGCAGTCGAGCATGGTGCGCGACGTGGTGCCGCTGGGCTCGGCCTTTCCCAGCCCGCTGCTGTTCCCGCTGCAGCGCCTGGCCGCGCTGCTGGCCACCAGCGCCCGCAACCTGGACCCGTGGAGCACGGTCGACGACCTGACGCCGGGCAGCGAGGCGCTGCGCCGGCAGATCGCGCTGCGCTACCTGGCCGACGGCCTGCACGTGCACACCGACGAGATCGTGATCACCAACGGCGCGCTGGAGGCGCTGAACCTGTGCCTGGCCGCCGTCACGCGCCCGGGCGACGCGGTGCTGATCGAGTCACCCACCTTCTACGCCGCGCTGCAGTCGCTGGAGCGCCTGGGCCTGGAGGCGGTGGAGGTGCCCACGCATCCGCGCGAAGGCATGGAGCTGGACGCGATGGAGCGCGCCATCGTGCGCCACCAGCCCAAGGCCTGCTGGCTCATGACGAGCTTCCAGAACCCGCTGGGCAGCGCGATGCCCGACGACAAGAAGGCCGCGCTGGTGCAGATCCTCGCGCGCCACGGCGTGCCGCTGATCGAGGACGACGTCTACGGCGAGCTGCACTTCGGCGCCCAGCGCCCCAAGCCCGCGAAGGCCTTCGACAGCGAGGGGTGGGTCATGCACTGCGCGTCGTTCTCCAAATGCCTGGCGCCCGGCTACCGCATCGGCTGGGCCGCGCCGGGCCGCTTCGCCAAGCAGGTGGCACGCCTGAAGCTGACGACCTCGCTGGCGGCGCCGGCGCCCAACCAGGCCGCCCTGGCGGCCTACCTGGAGACGGGCGGCTTCGACAAGCACTTGCGCCGCCTGCGCCACACGCTGGCCACGCAGCAGCAACAGTTCGCACAGGCCGTGGCCGAGCATTTCCCGGCCGGCACGCGCGCCACGCGGCCGGCGGGCGGCTACTTCCTATGGGTGGAGATGCCGCAGGGCGTGGACGCGCTGGACCTGCACCGCCGCGCGCTGGCCCAGGGCATCAGCGTGGCGCCCGGGCCGATCTTCTCGGCCACGCGGGGGTTTGGGAATTGCCTGCGCTTGAACTACGGGCACGCATGGGATGCGCGGGCGCAGCGTGCGGTGGCGGTGTTGGGCGGGATGGCGGCGGGGCGGGGTTGACGTGAGGGAGCCATGCTTGGTCCGTCAGGCGGCTGGGGCGGAACGTCAAAGTGACGGGCCATGCTCCCGGCTTGCATGCCAGTGGCACAACACCTCCAGCGTCTCACCCTTGACGCGGTAGTACAGCCAATGGCCTGTGCGCGAGAGGTAGAACCGACGCACCTGGATCGTTCGGCCGGTTTCGACTTTGCCGCCGATACCGGGTTGGATCACCAGCACAGCCAACGCGTCCTGGATGTCCTGGCGGACAGCGCCGGGCGCTGCCTGGCGGTGCACAGCCCACCATTCGGCGGCGCTCGCGATCTCACGGGCAGCGCGCGCCTTGATCTGGTACTGCAGCGTCACAGGGGCTATCCGTAACGGCGAAGACTTTCCAGAAATTCCGGGCCCGCGCCGCCTGGTTCGGCGTCGGCTTCGTCGATAGCGGCGAGAAGTTCCTGCTCCAGGTTTGGCGGCAGCCGGATCGGAGCCTGGTCGTCAGGGGCCAGCACGGTCACGACGGTCCCTTCCGGGAGCGTCAGGCCTTCGACGACGATCTTGCCGTCAACGACGGTTCCAGTGGCGATGCTCATGCGCGCAATCCTACTCTCGGGTGGCATGGTGCGAGGTGCGTGATCAATCGGCCAGCGCGCAGACCCGGCCAGCCCCACGCCCAATTGGGCCACTACCGTCCGCGATTCAGACCCGCTCGAACACCGCCGCGATCCCCTGCCCACCCCCGATGCACATCGTCACCAGCGCGTAGCGCCCGCCGATGCGCTGCAGCTCGTGCAGCGCCTTCACGGTGATCACCGCACCCGTGGCGCCGATGGGGTGGCCCAGCGAGATGCCCGAGCCGTTGGGGTTGACCTTGGCCGGGTCCAGGCCCAGGTCCTTGGTGACGGCGCAGGCCTGGGCGGCGAAGGCCTCGTTGGCCTCGATCACGTCCAGGTCGGAGACCTTCAGGCCCAGCTTTTCCAGCAGCTTGCGGCTGGCCGGCACCGGGCCGATGCCCATGTACTTGGGGTCCACGCCGGCATGGGCATAGCCGACCAGGCGGGCCATCGGCGCCAGGCCGCGCGCCTTGGCGACGGACGCCTCCATCAGCACCACGGCCGCCGCCGCGTCGTTCAGGCCGGATGCATTGCCGGCCGTGACCGTGCCGTTCTCCTTCTGGAACACGGCCTTGAGCTTGGCCATGTCCTCCACCGTGGCGTCGGCGCGGAAATGCTCGTCGGTGTCGAACACCACGTCGCCCTTGCGGCCCTTGGAGACCACGGGAACGATCTGCTCCTTGAAGTAGCCGGCGGCGCTGGCCTTGGCGGCGCGGCGATGGCTCTCCACGGCCAGCCCGTCCTGGTCGGAGCGCGTGATGCCCCACTTGGCGGCGATGTTCTCGGCCGTCACGCCCATGTGGATGTTGTGGAACGGGTCGTGCAGCGCGCCGACCATCATGTCCACCATCTTGGTGTCGCCCATGCGGGCGCCCCAGCGCGCGTTGAGCGAGGCGTAGGGTGCGCGGCTCATGCTCTCGGCGCCGGCGCCGATCGCGATGTCGCAGTCGCCGAGCAGGATGGACTGGCTGGCCGACACGATGGCCTGCAGGCCCGAGCCGCACAGGCGGTTCACGTTGTAAGCCGGCGTGTCTTCGCTGCAGCCGCCGTCCAGCGCGGCCACGCGCGACAGATACATGTCGCGCGGCTCGGTGTTGACCACGTGGCCGAAGACGACGTGGCCCACGTCCTTGCCCTCGACTTGGACGCGCGCCAGCGATTCGCGCACGACCAGCGCGCCCAGCGCCGTGGGGGGCACATCCTTGAGGCTGCCCCCGAAGGTTCCGATGGCGGTGCGCACACCGCTGACGACGACGACTTCACGACCCATGTTCCTGCTCCTTGAACGCTTGTGGTGGCCGCCCGCGGAGTGCGGGCCGCAACGCGCGCGATCTTCCCACGCGAGCCGGCGTCAGGGTGTCACCGAGCGGGCAGCCGAAACAATTCAGTGCACGCCGTGCACATGCCGCGTGCGGCCCGGCACGTGCGGCGCCGGCTCGCTGGCCAGGCCTTTGAGGATGCCGCAGTCTTCCGTGGCATGGGCGACGGGGCATTGGGCACGCAGGTCCACGAGCTGGCGTTCCAGCGCGCGCAGCTCACGGATGCGCTGGGCCACATGGCCGATGTGGGCGTCCAGCAGGTCGTTGACGCCGGCGCAGTCGGCGTCCGGTGCGTCCTTGAAGCGCAGCAGCGTGCGGATCTCGTCCAGCGCCATGTCCAGCGAGCGGCAGTGCCGGATGAAGCTCAGGCGCTGCACGTGGGCCTCGTCGTAGACCCGGTAGTTGCCCTCGGTGCGCGGCGCGACCGGCAACAGGCCTTCGCGCTCGTAGTAGCGGATGGTCTCCACGGGTGTGTCGGTGGCGGAGGCGAGTTGGCCGATCTTCATGGCAGGTCCTTCCATGCTGGGCCCGACTCTATCGCGGCAGGCAGTCCATGCCGTTGCAAGGGCTCGATCCGATCAAATGCCCCGGTTTGGTGCGCTGCTGTTGTGCCCAGGGGCCGTGGATAACTTTGGGGAAAACCCTGAGGGCTTCTGCGCAGATCGTTGCTGGGCGCGGCCTGCGACGCGGTGC
This sequence comes from Pseudorhodoferax sp. Leaf267, assembly GCF_001422405.1. Taxonomy (GTDB): domain Bacteria; phylum Pseudomonadota; class Gammaproteobacteria; order Burkholderiales; family Burkholderiaceae_C; genus Pseudorhodoferax. The sequence continues at coordinate 1,452,402 of NZ_LMMV01000001.1, read as the reverse complement.
CCGCGAATGAGGCATGTGAACAGTTCGGATCGTGCCGGCGTTCACCTGAGCCGCTGTTATTGCACTGCACCAACTATGTCTGGCCCTGGCGCGAAGCTGGTGCCTGGGCGTTGTGCACGCCCACCATCCTCCGGATGGCGGACTTTCTCGCCCGCTACACGCAATGACCGCTGATCTGCTCTTACTATGGCCGAATTGTGTGAACCATATGAAACGACGATGGACCGCGAAAACCGACCCCGGGCTTTGCTGCAGTACCTGGGCATCGCCGAGGCTCTGAAGGACCTGAGCTTGCATATGCCGTGCCGTTACGCGGCCATCTTCGAGGTGCAGGATGGCGACCTGGTCAACCGCTATTTCCACGACAAGCGCGGCGAGCCCCGCCCGGCTTTCATTGCGCGCGTGCCGTTCAAGGACAGCTTTTGTCATCTGGCACTGCGCGACGGCGAGCTGCGCTGTGCCAATTCGGCCACCGACAGCCGCATGGACTACAGCCCGTACAAGGGGCTGATGCTGGCGTACCACGCCGTGCCCATCCTCGACCCGCAACGCTCGCTGAAGGCCACGCTGTGTGTCTTCGACGAGGAGGAAGTCGACCTCAGCGACGAACAGTTCGCACGGCTGGCACTGCTGGCCAGCCTGTTGCCGCCGTTCCTGGAGGCCGAGAGGCAGCCAGGCGCGTGGCGCGCGCGCCAGCCGTAGGCCAGCCAGGAGGGATGCGAGAAGGGGATGTCAGCCGGGCGGCTGGGCCACTGCCGGCGCGGCCGGGAGTGGAGCGGGTGAAGGGAAGCGGAACCGAACTCAGGGCATCTCACGAAGTCTCATTCCGGGAAACATGATGTTGATTTAAAATGATGTCTTTGAATCATCGTCGCAGTAGGTTTCAGAAGATATCACCACGGCTCGCGTTTGTAGTGGGGCGGTTAGTGGGGTACACTGGTTCGATTCCGCTTGAGATCCACTGTGCCAAAGACCGCTTCGCAGCTGACCATCCTCGAAGTCAAAGCACTGAGGAAACCTGGCCTCCATCCAGTTGGTGGTGCACCAGGGCTGCAACTTCAGATTTCGCCCAGCGGCGCCCGTTCTTGGGTGGCACGGCTAACCGTGGGCAAGCGCGTCAATTCAAGCGGCCTAGCGGTGCAGCATCGCCGCGACTTCGGACTGGGCAGCCTGGGTGATGTGTCCTTGGCGCAGGCCCGCGAGAAGGCCCGGCTGCTGCGCATCAAGGTGGCCGAGAACGTGGACCCTTTGGCCGAGAAGATGGTCGCCAAGGCCCAGGCCGCAAACGCTAGGGCAGCGGCCATCAGCGTCACGGCTGCGGTCGAGGGGTTCATTGAAGACATGAAGGGCAAATGGGTTCGCGATCCAAAGGGCGTTTCTAAGCGCTTAGCCATGTTGGGTACCTTTATCACGCCGGTGATCGGCACCCTCCGCGTCGCAGATGTCGAAGCCGGTCATGTGGTGAAGGTCTTACGGCCGGTTTGGGAGACCAGCCCGGCAACCGCTGAACGGTTGGCGTCGCTGCTGCGCAATACCTTCGACTGGTGCAAGGCGCACAAATACCGCAATGACAACCCGGCCGCAACTGAGATTTTGAACAAGTTGCTGCCGAAATTGAGGGAGGGCGGAAAGCACCCGTCGCTGCCTTTTGCCTTGCTGCCCGCATTCATGCGCGATCTACGAGCCAGAGATGGCATGTCGGCGCACGCGCTGGAAGTCACCATTCTCTCAGCGCTTCGGACCAACGAATCTTTAGGGGCTGAATGGTCGGAATTAGATTTCGAGTCGAGAGTTTGGACGGTGCCGCGCTCGCGCATGAAGGTTAAACGCGATGTCCACCGTGTTCCCCTTGAGGGGTCGCTTTTGGACTTGCTCAAGCGTATGCATTCGGTGCGGACAGGCAATCTGATATTTCCCGGTGCTGGGAGTAGTGGGCCGTTGAGCGATGGGGCCATGCTTGAGCTTTTGAAAGAAATGAAGCCGCTCGATAAGGACGGTCGCCGTGTCGTAACGCATGGCTATCGCGCGACATTCTCTACCTGGTGCAGTGAAGCCACGGACCATCCTTCAGAAGTCCGTGAAATGGCTTTGGCGCACAAGATCAAGAATCAAACCGAAGCTTCCTATCGACGGGGTGACCTGTTGGAGAAGCGCAGATCACTGATGGCCGATTGGTCCAGGTTTTGCGATGGCGTCTAGACGCCATTACTATCCAAAAGCGCGAAACTATATTTTTTGCAATTAAGTGGCGCAGTCCAGACACTGGTAGTTGTCGAGCAAATTGGCGTCGAGGAATTCGCCTAGGAACGGTCTGCACAAATCCGCTCGCGATGTGCTCGGCGAACTGAGGCGCTGCAAAATCTGAGCCATGGAGCAAGCCGACCTGGGCCTGAACCTGACGACCAAGCGCACACGAAAGCGCGAGTTCCTGGCAGAGATGGAGCGCGTGGTGCCATGGGCAGCGCTGATCAGCCTGATCACGCCGTACGCGCCCGAAGGCAAGGCTGGGACAAACACAAATTCAGGATTTGAGCGAGCTTCTGCCTGCATGGTGGGGATGGCAAGGCCATGCGCGGTATGTGCTACGCGGCGGATGCTGAAAACTTGCGCTTTCCACGCGTCGTTGGAGCCAGGGGGAGCCAAGTCGCGTGCAGTCGCCAGGGTGTCCTGTATCGCCGCCAGCCCTGTATCGAACACGCCATCGAGTGCCAAAATCGTCGTTGATGGCATCATGGCGAGAACGGTATCATAATTGGCAATATTGCCAAGTCCCCTTATGGCGTTGCGATGCTAGATTTGGGTGTGCAGCCGATCATTGAAATGTCCTGGCAGCACAAACCTCAACCATTCACCGAGGAGATCATCAAGATGACGCAAATGGGTTTGTTTGTTCGGCTCGATGCCAAGCCTGGTAAGGAAGCCGCGCTAGAGGAGTTCCTTAAAGGAGCGCTTCCACTTGCACGAGAGGAGACCGGTACGCCGGTCTGGTATGCCTTGAAATTCGGTCCCAGCAGTTTCGCAATCTTCGACGCTTTCGACGCCGAAGATGGTCGAGCCGCCCACCTTAATGGGCCTATCGCCGCAGCGCTAATGAAGCATGCGGACGAGCTTCTCGCGAAACCAGTAGTGATCGAACGCTGGGATGTTGTGGCGGTCAAATAGTGCTGAGCGGCGAAGCGCCGAAGGAGCTGAGTGAACCGCCCCGGCTTTTGAACTGACCCCCAGAAGTTGGACGAACTTCAAGGGGTTTTATGAAGCGGTACAGAACGGAGTTCAAGCTGGAAGTCGTCCAGAGTTTCTTGGCGGGCGAAGGCGGCGCAAAGTTGCTGGCTCGGCGCTGGTCGGTGCCCGAAGAGAAGATCCGCACCTGGGTGAGCCACTACCGCCTGCATGGCGTCGACGGATTGCGCCCTAAGCGCAGCATCTACAGTGCGCAGTTCAAACTGCAGGTGCTGTCTCATCAGGATCGCGAACAGCTCTCCAGCCGCCAAGTTGCGGCGATCTATGACATCCGCAATCCCAACCAGGTCGTCGTCTGGCGACGCAATCTCGATCAAGGCGGCCTGCAGGCTCTCCAAACCGAGAAAGAAGAGCCTCTTAAGATGAAGCCGGAACGACGCTGTGCAGCCCCGTCGAACGTGGTCGCCACCGATGCGCCGCAAACCCTGCGGGAAGAGAACGAGCGTCTGCGCGCGGAGGTAGCGTACCTAAAAAAATTGCAGGCCTTGATCCGGTTGAAGAGGTCAGCTGCGCCGACAAAGCGCGTCTGATTGCCGGGTTGAGGCCTTACCATAAATTGGCGGACCTATTGCAGGTAGCGGGCCTGGCGCGCAGCACGTTCTACTACCAGTGCCATGCGACCCAGCGCGCCGACCAGCAAAGCGCCATGGAGGCCACGATCCGCACGGTCTATGACGAGCACAAGGGCCGCTACGGCTACCGGCGGATCACGGCCGTGCTGTGCAATTCGATGGCGGAACCGGTCAACCACAAGTGCGTGCAGCGTCTGATGCAAAAGATGGGGCTGCGCGCGTTGATTCGGGCGAAGAAACGCTCCCGGCATGTCCCTGGCTTGAGCGATGCGCATGTGCCCAACGTTCTGCAACGCGACTTCTGCGCGACCGCGCCAAACCAGAAGTGGGCGACCGATGTCACCGAGTTCAATGTGAACGGCCACAAGCTCTACCTGTCGGCCTGCATGGACCTGTACAACGGCGAGATCGTCGCGTACCGCATGGCAAGGCGTCCGGTCTTCGAGCTGGTTTCCGGCACGCTCGAGGCAGCGCTTGCGCGGACCAAGTGCGCCCATGAACTGATCGTGCACTCGGACCAGGGCTGGCACTACAAGATGCAGCCGTACCGCGCGATGCTCGCGAGACGTGGAGTCAAGCAAAGCATGAGCCGTAAGGGCAACTGCTTTGACAACGCGGTGATTGAAAGCTTCTTCGGCACCCTGAAGGCTGAGTATTTCCATCTTGCCGCGCCCAACAGCATTGATGCGCTCGAAGCGGGCGTGCATGATTACGTCCACTACTACAACCACGAGCGCATCAAGCTCGGGCTGCAGGGGCTCAGTCCGGTGGAGTACCGGCTGAGAAGCGCCGCCTGATCGGCGGAATCGTGACCGTCCAACTTGTGGGGGTCAGTTCACTTTGCGGGGCGGTTCACTTTTGTCCTCGGGGTGGAGTTACACCGAGGAACTCGCGGGCACTGATTGCTGCACTACGCAGCCTTCTGCAGGGTGATAACGCTACGATTCAGCGCCTCGAGCAATGCCTGTTCCTCGGGCTTGGCCACCTCGACGCTGCGGGCTCGGACGTGGCCGTAGCCGCGGATGTGCTCAGGAAGCGTCGCCAGTTTCAACGCCGTGTCATGGTGGCCTGCGTCGCGCGACGCGGTCAGTACTTTCAAGGCCTGGGCGATGTTGGACTCGTAGCGCTCAATCAGGTTGCGTTCCATCCGCCGCTCTTGCGAGTAGCCGAACACATCGAGGGGGCTCCCACGGAGGAAGCGTAGTTTCGCGAGAAGACGCAAGGCCGGAAGCAGCCATGGACCGAACTCTCGCTTTTTGGGCTCACCAGTCTCCCGGTCTCGCTTGGCAAGCAAGGGAGGTGCGAGGTTGAAAACCAACCTGTAGTCGCCCTCGAAGTTGCGCTCCACGCCCTTGAGGAACTCTGTCTCGGTGTAGAGGCGAGCCACCTCGTACTCGTCCTTGATGGCAAGCAGCTTGAAGTAGTACTTCGCGACGGCGCGCGTCAAATCGGTCCGTCCTGGAAAGCTGCCCTGCTCGGCGGCACGCACGCGCTCCACGAGCGCAAGATACCTGTCTGCGTAACGCTCGTCCTGATAATCCGTTAGGAAGGTTTTCCGCCAGGCAATGGCCTCGTCCAGGTCTGCGATTGCCGAAGGTGCCAAAGTCGAGGCCAGCGAGGCCTGTGTCCAGCCGAGAACCCGCTCAACGGCCTTGGGGTCAACGGCTGTCCGGCGCCCCCAGAGGAACGCCTCTTGGTTCATTTGCGGCTGTGACCCGTTCAGTTCGATGGCCTTCTCGATGGCCTCGCTCGCCAACGGAATCAGGCCCTGCTGGTATGCATATCCCAGCATGAAAAGGTTGGTCGCGATGCTGTCGCCCATCAGCGCTGTAGCAATGCGTCCAGCTTCGATGAAGCGCGCATGGCCTTCGCCGACGGCGTCTACGACATTGCGTTGAAGGCTGCCGCGCGGATACTGCATGTCGGCCTTCCTGGAGAACTCACCAGGCATGGTCTCCTGGGTGTTGACCAGCATGTGCGTACGCCCGGAGCGTGCCGCAGCCAGCGTCTTTGAGTTGCCCGCGACAATCATGTCGCACCCCAGAATCAGGTCGGCGCCACCCGCTGCGATGCGAATTGTCTTGATGGCGCCCGGCGTCGCTCCGAAGCGCAGGTGGCTCCACACGGAGCCGCCTTTTTGGGCCAGTCCCGCCATGTCCAGAATGCCGCATCCCAGGCCCTGGAGATGCGCTGCCATGCCAAGGATGGCGCCAATCGTGACCACACCGGTGCCGCCCATGCCCGCGACCAGGATGCTGTAGACACGCCCGTCGAGAGACGGAAGCGCTGGCTCGGGAAGAGCCACGAACGGTCGGCTTTGTTCGCCGGCGCGCTGTGGCTTGCGCAGCTTGCCACCCACGACTGTCACGAAACTCGGACAAAAGCCTTTGACGCACGAGAAGTCCTTATTGCAGGACGACTGGTCGATGGTGCGCTTGCGCCCGAGCTCAGTCTCAAGGGGTTGCACCGACACGCAGTTGGACTTTGCCCCGCAGTCGCCACAGCCTTCGCAGACCAGGTCGTTGATGACGACCCGCTTCGCTGGGTCAGGCATCACGCCCCGCTTGCGGCGGCGGCGCTTCTCGGCCGCGCAGGTCTGGTCGTAGATGAGGGCCGAGGCCCCCTGAACCTCCCGAAGCTCGCGCTGCACCACATCGAGGTGGTCACGGTGGTGGACCGTCAGTCCAGTTGGCCAATCGATGTCCTTCGGGTACTTCCCGGGTTCGTCGGTGACCACAGCGATGCGCTGGATGCCCTCCGCTCGGACTTGTCGCGCGATGGTCGGCACATCCAAGGTGCCGTCGTGTCGCTGCCCACCGGTCATGGCGACCGCATCGTTGAACAGAATCTTGTAGGTGATGTTGGTCTTCGCGGCGACAGCAGCGCGAATGGCCAGCAAGCCCGAATGAAAGTACGTCCCGTCGCCGATGTTCTGGAACATGTGCGTTCGCTTTGAGAAGGGAGCCTCCCCAACCCACGCCAGCCCCTCAGCGCCCATTTGCGTGTATCCCGTCGTCGAACGGTCCATCGATTGGGCCATCCAACTACAGCCGATGCCCGCATACCCCTTGCTACCTTCGGGCAGGACCGTCGACGAGTTGTGCGGGCATCCGCTGCAGAAGTAGAAGCTGCGAGACAGGATATCGATTACCCCCTTGGGAGAACGCATGGAGCGAATCTGCTCGATGCGCCGCTGGAGCGCTTCAAGCCCGCCTTCGTGGAGTTCCAGCAGCCGCGGGCCCAGAGCAACTGCAATTTGATTGGAGTCGAGGGCGAGCTCTGACTGGAACAGGGTGCCCCCTTGTTCATCGCGCTTGCCGATGATGGTCGGCGCACCTGGCTTGCCGTAGAGCTGCTCCTTGAGCTGCTGCTCCAACAGGCTGCGCTTTTCCTCGACGACGATGACCTTTTCCAGGCCCTTCGCGAAGAGCGCGGCACCGGTGGGTTCGAGCGGCCAAGTCATGCCAACCTTGTAGATGCGCAGGCCGAGCTTGCCCGCCTGCTCCTCGCTGAGGTCAAGGTCATGCAATGCTTGAAGCACATCCAGGTAGCTCTTGCCGTGCGTGATGATGCCGAGCTTGGCGTCCTCCCCATCGACGACGGTGCGGTCGATGGCGTTGACCCTGGCGAAGGCCTTCACCGCCTCCAGCTTGTGCCGGTGAAGCCGCGCCTCCTGCGCATGCGGCGTGTCTGGCTGCCGGAGATTCAAGCCGTCCGCAGGCATCTGGAGGCCCTCAGGCAGGTTGATGCGCACACGGTCGATGGCGACTTCAATCGACGCGGTCGCCTCTACCGTGTCCTTGACGCACTTCATCCCAACCCAACAACCGCTGTAGCGCGACAGCGCCCAGCCCACCACGCCGAAGTCGAGGATTTCCTGCACGCCAGCAGGACTGAGCACCGGAATCATCGCGTCGACCATCGCGAATTCGCTCTGGTGGCAGGTCGTCGACGACTCGCACGTATGGTCGTCGCCCATCAGGACGAGGACGCCGCCATTCTTCGATGAGCCGGCCAAGTTCCCATGCCTGAACGCATCGCCTGTGCGGTCGACGCCAGGGCCCTTGCCGTACCACAGCGCAAAGACACCGTCGTACTTGCCTTCCCCAGCGGCTTCGGCCTGCTGAGAGCCCCACACCGCCGTCGCGGCCAGGTCTTCGTTCACCCCGGGCACGAACACGACGTCGTGCGCGCCCAGGTGTTTGGAGGCCTTGTTGATTTGATCGTCGAACGTGCCAAGCGGCGACCCGCGGTAGCCCGTGATGTAGCCGGCGGTGCTCAGGCCCGCAGCCTTGTCTCGCAGCTGCTGCGTCAGCGGCAGCCGCACCAGTGCCTGCGTTCCTGTGATGAAAACTCGCCCGCTGCGCAGCGTGTACTTGTCGTCAAGGCTGACCGTACGAAGGTTCATTTGCAACGTCCACAAAATGGGCGCGGTGCCCGAGTCGGCTGAGCGGCAACGCCGCTCAATGCCGGCCAAATTCCTGCTCGCAGCTGAGACCAATCCCCGGGAAACCACGCACTTGAACCGCGGCCGGAGCAGTTCTAAAATTCTATGCCGGTATAAGTGTCGACACTTATCATTCCGGCTCACCAACGTTCGCAGAAGCTCATGGAAATCCCTCGTTTACAGGCACAAATCGACTGGCCATCCCCGGTCTGCACGAGCGTGCATGCGGCCTCGTTGGTGACCACGGATAGGCAGGTGTAGGACCATGCGAACAGCCAGCCGGAAGGCCTCGAAAAAGCCGCCAACCGTTCGCGACGAAAGCAGCGTTGAGCGGCTCTACTACGAGCTGCGTGACCGCGCCATGCGGTACGACTTCAAACCGGGGTCGCGCATCAACGAGAAGGGTCTCAGCGAGGAGCTTGGCGTCGCCCGTGCCACGCTGCGAGAAGCCCTGAACCGACTCTCGTCGGAAGGCCTCTTCGAGTTCGTGCTGAACAAGGGCTTCTTCCGCAAGGCCATCAGCGTGGACGAGGTGTTTGACCTCTACCAGGTCCGAATCGCACTGGAGCGGCGGGCAGTTCATCTGGCGGTTTTGCGTGCCTCGGACGCGGACATCGCTGCGGTCAAGGCCTACTGGGTTGGCGTCATGCAACGGGCTCAGGACCTGTCAACTGGCGACCTCGTCCTTGCGGACGAGGAGTTCCATCGAAGGCTTGTGGCCCTTTCCAAGAACAAGGAGCTGGTCTCCTTCGCCGAGATGGTGACCCGCCGCATCCATGTCGCACGGAACATCGATATCGAGCAGCTGTCAGCGTGGAATCTGAAGGCCTTCGACGCTCACATCAACGTCATCGACTTGGTCGCCCACAGGAGGACTGAGGAGGCGCTTCAAGTGCTCACTGAGCACATTGACGTCAGCCTCAAGCGAGCCGTTGAAATCGCCAAGGAGATGGTCTCGCGATTTTTCTTGGTCGATGCGTCGACATCGCTGCAAGCGGCCGGCGCAACCCTGCAGGGCGGTGTAGCCCTAGAGCCCAACACGGTGTGAACGATTGGGCACGGTTGAGGTGCAGCTATGTCAGACCCACTTCGTATCATCCACGGGACGTTTGGAAGAGTCGTGCTGGTCCGCTTGGACCATTCCATGGCGCTTCACGCGCATCGGGAATGCCACATCGTTTTCAAGATTGGCGGCGCCGACATCGACTTCGGCATCGGCCGCAAGGAGTACCCCGTCACAGCCCACGGCGCGCTGTTGATTAACGCCTGGGAGCCGCACTTCTACAACTTTCGCGAGACGGAGGAGAAGACCGTCCTGCTCGCGCTCTACCTCAACCCACACTGGTTGAAGCAGGTGGACCGGCGGTTCGCGTACAGCGCGCACCCCAAGTTCTTCGCCCGACCAGTCCAAGTGCTGACGCCCCTGCTCGAGCGCGGTCGCGACGATGTGATGGACGCCCTGACTCAGCGCGAGCCGCCAAGTCCTCGCGACATGGAGAACCTCATCGCATCCATCTTCGCTGAGATTTTGACACTCGCACCGCCGCGCGACCTTCTGCACTTTGCCGGCGAGCGCGGTGAACTGGACTACGACGCGCGCATCAGGCGCATCGTCGAGCGCATGCTGTCCTGCGAGGAACCCACCGCGACACCGGAAGACATGGCTGTGCAATCCGGGCTGTCGCGAGCGCAGTTCTTCCGGCTCTTCAGGAAGTCCACAGGTATGCCGCCCGCGCTGTTCATCAACATGCTGAAGATGGAATGCGGGCTGCGCAAAGTAGCTCAGCGCGACGTCAAGCTGCAGGACATCGCATTCGACCTTGGCTTCGACACCGCTGGAAATTTCACGCGGTTCTTCGTTGGCATGCAGGGGTTCGCCCCCAGCAAGTACCGCAAAATTGTCGAGGTGATGTAGTTGCGCCGCGGGACGCGGGCCTCGAGCGGTCGTCCGCTCGAGATGCATGCAGGCCGGCCTGCTGCGGACGAGGCGCCCGGTCCTCGTCGGGCAGCTTCGTCAGCCTATGCCAGCGGTGGCTTAGCTACTTCCACTCCACCAGGATTTCGCGGTACGTCTCATTGCCCACGTTCTTGGCTTTGTGCTTGGACGGGACCTTCACGCCCTTGCCGATGTCCGACATGACCTCGATGGTGTCGCCTTCGACCTTGAGTTCGAAGACTCCGTCGGTGGGGACGGGGAACAGTCCCACGTCGTTGCCGTGCTCGTCGTAGATTTGAAGCGGTGCGCCTCGCACCGCGAACCACATGTACGAGTGGTTGTGCATGTGGACGGGGGTCTCCTGCCCTGCTGGAAGAACGAAGTCCCAAACGATGACCTTGTCGTTCTCGAAGAGCTTCTTGCTGCCTATGCCTGCCTCTGCGGGCGCCTCAATGACGTTGTCCATGGTTGTCTCGCTCATTGTCGGGTTGCTAGTTGGAATGGCGAGCGGACGCAGACCGCGCCCGCCCGCAGGCGGGTCGTGGCGAAGAACCCTGAGGTGCAACTCCATCGACTGCCCGGTTCCATGCTCCAGCAACACCGGCAACGGGCCTTATCAACGGCCCTCGCTCCTTATCGCAGGGGCTCGCAACTTATCGTTGCGTCTCATCACATCGCAGGCCTGCGCGGGCGCTGCGACGGCGGGCTTACCAGGGCAACGGCTTCCCGAGGTGGGTGAATGTGCCCGACGGACCATCCTCCGCGAGAAGCGCCATCTCCACGCTGCTATTCGCCCCTTCCGGCACCGAAATTTCGCCGTGACCGCCGTTCATGTCGGTCTGGACGTAGCCAGGGTGGATGGCGTTCACCTTGATGGGGGTGTCGCGCAGCTCGTAGGCGAGGTGCACCGTCAACGAGTTCACCACGCTCTTGGAGGCGTTATAGGCGGGAATTTTGAAGTTGTAGATGGGCGAGCTGGGGTCCGTGTGCCATCCGAACGAGGCCAGTTGGCTCGACACGTTGACGATGCGAGCTGCCGGCGCCGCGCGTAGCAAGGGCAGGAACGCCTGCGTGACTTCGACCACGGCGAACACGTTGGTCTCGAAGGTGGCTTCGTCACCGCCATCGCAGGTGCGGCAGCCATCACCATCAACGGGCCGAGCCACGATAGCGGCCCCATCGCGGCGGCTCATGCCTCTGAGGCAAAGCAGGCTCCGGCAGTGCAGGTCGACGTGGCGACCATCATCGCCAAGCCCATCGCCGAATGGCAAACCTACTCCGGCCGGATGGAGGCGGTTGAGAAGGTTGACAACCTCGGCTACACCCAGGTCGTCGCACCGGTCTCTGGCCGCATCTCGCGCGCCGAGCTCACGCTGGGCAACGTGTTGAGCACGGGCGCAAGTGCCCCCATCCTCACCACACTGGTGTCGGTATCGCCCATGTATGCGTCGTTCAGGTGATGATGGACAACCTGGCGTACATCGCCCTGGATGGCCTTCAGGCAGACATCCGCCGTGACCTGGAAGCCGGCGTGTTGCCCATCGGGCATCTGCTTTCGCGGCTGTGGGTGAGGCGCCACTTCTTGAGCCTCGAAACGGCGCTGCTGGAGCGCCTGTGGTCTGCCGCGGGAGGTTTGCCGGACCCAGACGCATCGCGGCTGTACTGCATCGCGACGCCCGAGAAACCGCGCATGTTGGATCGCAGAAACCTTCAGGCGCGGCATGCTGATGGCCCCCAAGGGCCTGCCCTGACGCGGCTGCTGATCGCTCAGCAGCACAGCCAAGCGCAGTAGGCCTCCTGGCCCTGCAACAAGCGCAGTCCAACCATCCCTTCTTCAAGCGGATGCGGATGCGCGCGCCAGGGTCTACAAGGCGTAACCGACTGGTATCGTTCTCACGCAGGTGTCGAAGTACGAAATAACTGCAAATTTGAATGAACAACCCGCTAGCCTGAACGAGTAATTTGCAAACGCATCTCGGCGGCGGTTGTAGGGCTGCGCCGGCTGGTCTGTTTAGCCGATGGCGCGCGCCAGATCGGACTTGGCCGACACGCGCCCCACCAGGCCGCTCAGCCAGGCGTGCAGCTTCTCGAGCAGCGGTCCGGCACGGGCCTGGCGGTGAGCCCGGCGAACATCCGGTGGCAGGCCACGGACCTCTTTCTCCACGGCATACAGCGCTGCGATACGTTGCAGTGCCTGGGCGGCGATGGAGTCCTCGGCTTTGCCGGTGCTCAGGTACAGGTCCCACCACGGGCGGCGCGCATGGGCCCAGCAAGCGGCCTCGGTGACCTGCCCGCTGTCGTACAGCTTGCCCCAACCACCATAGGCATCGGCCTGACGCACGCCATGGAAGTGGCGCAGGTGGCGTTGCGGATGCTCGCCCCTGCGGTCGGGCGTGTACTGGTACCAGGCAGCGGGTGGCTCGCTGGCGCCGGCGGGCCGGTCGTCGCGCACGTAGACCCACAGGCGCGCGGTGCGCGTCTTGCCCTGGCCAGGTGCCAGCACCGGCACGGGCGTGTCGTCGGCGTGCAGCTTGGTAGCCGCCAGCGTGTAGCGGCCCAGCGCGGCCACCAGCGGCGCGAGCAGCCGCTCGCTGTGATCGACCCAGCCAGCCATGGTGGAGCGGTACGACATTGTCTTACTTTGAGGTTTCAGGGGGTCTCAGGCAGGCCCAAGCTGTATCGCTAAGTTGTTGTAGCTAAAGGGTTTTTTGCATTTTTCGGTTTCACGCCGTATCTTGACGTCCTGGCTGATCTCAACGTTGATGGGTAGCTAGCTGGGTAGCTAGCGCGCCCTTTGGAGCAGGCCGATGAAAAGCAGGTACGGTGTGTTAAAGGACCTTCAGTGCAGGCACGCGCTGAGGCTTGGCGAACCAACGGCGCGCAGCGACGGCAATGGTTTGACCTTCACGATCTCCAGCGCGGGTTGCGCGGCTTGGGTGTTGCGGTACCGACATGGGCAACGACGCTACGAGTTGACGCTTGGCCGGTACCCGGAACTCAGCTTGGCAGAGGCCCGTTCGATGGCCGCACTTCAGCGGGCAGAGATCCTTCGGGGTGTCAATCCCGTGGCCGAGAAGCGCAAGGCCAAGGTGGTCGCGGCCAAGGACTGGACCGTGCGCCAGTTGATCGGGGACTACCGCGGCAAGAAGCTGGTCACGCTGGCCAAGAGCACGCAGACCTGCTACGGCCGCCATCTCAAGCGGCTTGAAAAGCGCATCGGCATGCTCGGCGTGCGCGAGGTTGAGTCCAGCGACATCGTCGGAGTGATCGAGGACAGCCGCCTCACGTGGGGGGGAATCGAGTCTCCTGCACATCACCGCGAAGTGCTTGTTCACGCACGCGTGCGGCAAGCGGCTGATCAACGTCAATCCAGCCGCTGGCATCATGGTCGCGGCGCTGCTCGGGCCCCGACCACCGGTGCGCAAGCGCCTGATGCTGACACGCGAGGAACTGCACTTGCTGCTGAATGCTCCCATGCGTCGCAACAACGCATTGGCCATCCGATTTTTGCTCGGCACCGGCGTTCGGGGAACCGAGCTCTTCACCGCGAAGTGGGTCGATGTTCACTTGGAGGAGGGCCGGTGGCACATTCCGGACAGCAAGACCGGTCCCGCGATGGACGTGCCCCTGGCACCGGCGCTGGTCGGCTGGTTCAGGGAGCTGAGGCAGTTCAGCGGAAGGTCAGACTATGTGCTGCCGGCCAGGGCGCGCAGTCGCGCCGAGCGCCATGGCGGAGACATGCATGTGGGCAAGGACACGGTGCGGGAGTCCATCGACTACTGGGTCCGGCAATACCAGACGAAGGTGCGTCGTTTCACCCCGCATGATCTGCGCAGCACCATGAAGTCGCACATGCGAGCGCTGGGCGTGCCGCGCGACATCTCCGAAATGTGCCTGAACCACAGCTTGGAGGCGTCGAAGGCATCTACGACCAACATACGTACTATGCCGAGCGTCGCGCCGCGCTGTCGACATGGCTGGAATTTCTTGAAATCTGTGGTTCGGAGGATCCGGCACGCCGCACAAACCCATGCCCTCCGGAGGCGGGCTTGCGGCAACTACGGACTCTTAATCCGTAGGTCGAGTGTTCGAGTCACTCAGGGCCCACCAAAATTCTTTTGGTAGATCAAGCACTTAGCGCGAAGGCGCTAGGTGCTTTTTTCTTGGCAGATTGTCGATTCTTGGCCGTGTCCGACGCGTGTCCGAAATCGCACGCGTACGACAAAGTCTTTTCTCCAGCGATGCTGGAGTGCCGCGCGTGGTGTGTTTCGCGCCGATGACCATGTTGATGGCGCGGCGCTTGATGCTGAATGCCGCGCGCAGGGGAAGGAAGCACCTGCGCCTCGGCGATCAGCGCCACCATCTCTGCACTCGTCCGCAAGTCATAGGGGCTGGGCTGCAGCGGGATCAGTTCGCGCGTGGCCGCCAGCACCGCGGAGCGTGCCACCGCGGCAATACATGCCGGCCCGTCGATCCCGACGCAATCTGCCCGCCTGGCAAATTCTGGCGCTTCACACGGGAGGGGTCGCAGGTTCGAAGCCTGCACCGCCCACCAAAAAAGTTTGTTAAATCAGCGCACTACCTGACAGGTGGCCTTTTGTTTTGGTGGGCCAAAAGTGGCCAAAGCTTTCAGCTGCATACCGTTCGCTCGATGCAATCGAACGGCTCGATTTAATTGGATAACCTTGCGGGAAGAGTAGCTTTTCTGTTCCTTCGCTGGATCGGCCGTTGTCGAAGGCTGGCGGCAACATCCTCCTGATGCTGAGGACTTGTCTCCAACTCGCCGCAGCTACCCGCGTCCTTGCGGTGTGAGTCAGACATACGACGTCCCCAAATGCTAGGCGTCGCTTTGGGACCGCATTCGCATCCATCAGCGTGTGCCAGCCGCGTGCCCCCCGGCCGGAGCCTGTCAGAACCTGCGCGACATCGTGAGCGCGTCCGGCCACGAGGTAGACCGGGCTTGGCAGATGGCCGCACGGCATGATCCGGCTACCATGCACGCGGTAGCCGATCTGGAGTTCCATGCCGCGCGGGCGTTGCCGGTGCAGCGCGAGGTCAACTGGCGCGATGACAAGCGGATGGCCCGGCCGCGCAGAACATTGACTGTCGCGCCTCGCGCGGCTGAACAATTCGCCGATGGCCGAGCTGGCCACGCCCTGATGGGTGGCCGCGCAAGAGCGCAGCGACCTGCTGGGCTGGATGACCATGTGAACAGCGGGACGTCCATTATCATTAGCCAGTTGTCGCCGTTGGTTTGGCACGCTTGGCTGGGCTGCTAGCCTACGCTGGCCAACGCGATCTTGGACCGCGTATGCATGGTGCGCGCAAGATCGCGTTAGAAGGGCGAGTCCATGCGGCGCGGCCATGCCGCCGATAGCACCGGCACCGCTGAGGCCGCCACGGCTCAGAACATCGGACCGGGCGGCTGACGCCAGCGCTGTGCGCAGCACCGCTTCGCCCGCCGCGCTCAGTTCGTCGCACCCACCGACCGCCGCCGCGGACAGAGCTTCCGAGCACGTAATCGAAACGCTCTCATCGCCCCCGGCGCACCGATTACCCACCGGGACCATCGCCGCCATCACTCCGAGCCGCACGCGGCTCCCCGCCAGCGCGTGGATCGCTGCCCGCAATCCGCGTGGACTGCTGCACGCCATCGTCTGGAATAGGGGCCTGCTATCAGTGGAATGCGCGGTCTGATCACGTGCGGGAGGCCAACTGACTGATCGACGTCGGGACTGGCTGCGGCGGCCGCCCGAGAGCTGCCCTACAGCGGCTTCCCTGCCTCCGGCCGCAGCTATTTTGCCAACGTCCTGGCCTGCGATAGCGAGCTACGTTTTTCTTCGGCGTGTGCGCGCGAAGCAGGAATTCTTGTTTGCGCAATAAACGAATGGCTGGCCCGTGACGTTCATGTCCCCGACTAAGCGGCTATGGTCCATCGCTTGTACGCCTGTCCCTTCACACTCTTCGGCAATATCGGGGCACAACCTTTTCCATAGAACTCCTCTCTCATTTTTGGGCGTTTGAACTTTAGGCTTAAATAGTTTAATGCGGCAGGGATGAAACTATTTCTTCTTAAAATAGGCGCCGCTTACCGGTGATTGAGTGTATTAATAAGTTTGCTCGATGCTACCCGCCTCTGGTAATCCGTCGCATGAGGATCTCGCCATTTTTAGTCCGAATCGATCGCTTAATAACCTCTGGCGTAAGCTCATTCTTAGACAAAAGAATGTTAACTTAAAACGAATACGAAGGGACTTCCCCAGTCCCAACACGGTGTCCAGGCACCAAGATTGACTCGCGGAAGTTCAATCTGAAACGGAAAAGGGGAAGTCCATGACGGAGATTACACGGGCGCCGGTTGTGCGGGTAGGGGTGGATCTGTCCAAGCGGATTTACCAAGTGCATGCGGTCGATGTGCAGGGCCGCGTCGTGCTGGCCAAGGCAATGCCGCTGGATCGGTTCTTTGCCTGGTGCGCCGAACTGCCGAACGGATGTGTCGTGGCGATGGAGACTTGTGGCGGTGCGCACCACGTGGCCCGCCGGTTGCGCTTGCTGGGTCTGGATGCCCGGTTGATCGCCGGAAACTTCGTCACGCCTTACCGCATGGCCGGCAAGAGCGGCAAGAACGACGCCAACGATGCCGCTGCCATCTGCGAGGCCGCTGGTCGCCCGCACATGCGCTTCGTGCCGGTCAAGACGACAGAGCAGCAGGGCCAGTTGGCCGTGCACCGCCTGCGCGAAGGCTTCAAGGAAGAACGCACGGCGTTGATCAACCGCATTCGCGGCCTGCTGGCCGAGTTCGGATTGGTCTTCGCCCAAGGCCCCGATGCGCTGCGCCTGGTGCTGGCCGGCGTGATCGAGGATGCCAGCAACGAGATCCCCGGCGTGGCACGACTGGCCTTGCAACGCGCGCACCCGCACTGGATTGACATCGACCTGCAGATCGCTTGGTGCGACGAGCGCATTGCCGCCCATGTGCGCGCCGACGCGCGGGCGACCAAGGCGGCCACGTTGCTGGGCATCGGTCCGACCACGGCGTCGGCATTGGTTGCCAGCGTCGGCGAGTTCGGCCAGTTTGCCAATGCGCGCCAGTTCGGCGCCTGGCTCGGGCTGGTGCCCAGCCAGAACTCCACCGGCGGCAAGGCCCGGCTCGGGGGCATCACCAAACGTGGCGACGACTACCTGCGCACCTTGCTGATCCAGGGCGCCAAGTCGGCCGTGATGAGTGCGGCCAAACGCAGCGACCGCATCAGCCTGTGGCTGGTGCAATTGAGGGAACGTGTCGGCTGGCAAAAGGCCGTGGTGGCCTTGGCCAACAAGAATGCGCGCATCCTGTGGGCCGTGCTCACGCGCGATGGCCAGTTCGACCCCGACCATGTGCCGCAGATACCCGCGGCGCGGCAAAAGCCGCAACTGGTATGAACTGATTCTCTGAGTTGGACGTGCGAAAGCAGATAACCACCACAGGTCAGACCGGCAGCAGGTGAGCTCGATAACTCGTCCGTGCTTCAAGCACGAGGAACGAATGGAGTCCTGCTGAGCGGTTCGTATCTGGGGCATCGGACCATTCGGCCGACACAAGCCCGCCTGTAGATGTGCAGTCTGTCCGTTTGCGGTGGCTTCTGAATCCATCGTGCGTCTGCGATCAATGAATGCGAATACCGTTTATCAGGAGGAACACCCATAAGCCGCTGTTGACGAGACGGGAAGTCCCTGTAAATGAGTTAGGCGATTTGTGGGTATTTGGTGTCGTCAATGGTGGGATGTCTTCGGTGTGAGGGAGTCAAATCTGTTCGTTTGAGAGCAGGTAAGCGATCTATGCATAGATCAGAACGCAGAAGACTGACTTTTAACAAATCGGTAGCGTGCCTCGGGCAAGCGCGTCAGAAACTTCTTCACGCAGAGCCTCATAAAGTGTTTCTTCTGGGAGGATGGCCCGGAGCTCTCTGAAAACCTTTTGTCCAATGGCTGGTTGATTAGTATCCTTATCAACACTATAAAATTATTGTCCGTAAACCCAGGGTTTTGAACTGGGGCAGGTCGGAGGGCTTCCAAGTGCTTGATGCGACAAGACAAATCACGAAGGTCAGGGCGCACCGTTCGTTGCGTTCGCACTGCGCCGGCGCGCCTCGCGCAAGCAAAAGAGGAGGGCGCGCGCTCGGCTACACGCGCGCCGCGGGGGCATGAAGGCCCAGGTCTCCAACGCCCGCACCCGCAAGCTGGGCATCGCCCACTTCGCCTTCATGCGCGCGCTCGTGCAGGGCATCGCGCTGCGCGACGCTTGGGACCGCTACTTGCTGGTGGAAGGCCTGGCCACCGACCTGCGCCTGGTCAAGGGCACCATCGACTGGATCCGCGACGCCTTCGCCGCGGCCGCGCGCCGCGAGGACCGGCACGGCACGGCGCGGCTCATCCTCATGGATGTGCGCCGGCTCGCGGACCCCGAGCCCGTTTTGCCATCGCTGGAGGACTTCGCGGCCGAACGCGGCCTGGAAGACTTCTCCGAGGCCGATCAGATTGAGGCCTTCGAAGCGGAGTTCGGCAAGGCCAACGTGCGCCAGGGACGCCGCGCGAAGCTCATTGCCCGCCAGCTCGATGCGCTGCGCTGGCTCGAGCAGCTGGTGGCCCAGCCACCGCGCGCGGGCGACGCCGTAGCCGCCTGGCTGAACCCGAACGTGTCCGGGCGGCTAGAAGCTGTGGGAATCTTTACGCTGCATCAGTTGGTGGAGCGCATCAATGGGGTGGGGCGGAACTGGACTGCGTCCATCCGCGGCCTGGGGACGGCCAAAGCCGCGCGCGTGCAGCGTTGGCTCACCGAGCACCAGGACTCGCTCGGCTTGGCCATCGGCGGGCATGTAGCCTTGGCCCGGGGAAAAGTGTTCCGGCACGAGCTGCAGAAGGTGGTGGAGCCGGCCACCGATGTACGGCCTTTGGAGAAGCTGCTGGTGCCCGCCGAGCTCGACGGTCGCGCGGGCGTGTACCGCCGGCCGCAGGCCCAGTGCCTGATGACCGCGCGCAACGACTACGAGGCCATCCTCACCTGGCTGCGCTCGAAGAATGGGGCGTCGCCGGCGCAGCAGGCCCAGTCCAAGGCCAAACGCCGCGGGCGCGACCTGGGGGTGGAGTCCACGTTGGACTGGCTCACGACGCTATCGCACACGCAGCGGGCCTACCGCAAGGAGGCCGAGCGCTTCTTGCTGTGGGCCGTCATCGAACGGCGCAAGCCGCTGTCCTCGATGACGACCGAGGACTGCACTGCGTACCGGGATTTCTTGGGAGATCCGCTGCCGCGGTCGCGCTGGTGCGGGCAGCGCAACCGAGAGCGCTGGTCGCCACTGTGGCGGCCGTATGAAGGGCCGTTGTCGGCCGCGGCGCAGCGCCATGCTCTGACCGTGCTGAAGAACCTGTATGCCTACTGGGTGGACAAGAACTACCTTATGGGCAATCCGTGGAGCGGCATCACGGTACCGCGGTCAGCGCTGCCCAAGATGAACACGGGCCGCAGCTTCACGATGGCGCAGTGGCAGTTCATCTGCGAGCAGGCCGACATGCAGCGCGAGCGCTCGACCTCCCAGCGGTTGAAGCTGGCGTTGGCACTTCTGTACGCCACGGGGTTGCGGCTGTCGGAGGCAGTGGCCGCTAAGGTCGACCACCTGCAATGGGTGGAGTACCCGCCGGACAGCGAGGATGCGGAGCACGTGGAGGGTTGGCTACTCAACGTTGTGGGAAAGGGACAGAAGCTACGGCAAGTGCCGGTGCCCGTCGACGTCGTCGGGCAGCTGGCGGACTACCTGATCGCCCGAGGCCTTGACCCCGACCCAGAGGCTGGGGTCAACCAGGGTGCCTACCTGCTGGGCAAGGCTGCCGACCTGGAAGCGGTGGCGCCGTCGCTGCAGGAGCGGCACGGGGACGATCCCAAGCATGGGATCGCGACCAACACGCTGTACGACCAGCTCAAACGGTTCTTCGAGGAGTGTGGGCGGGTGCTGGATTCGCTGGGAGATGAAAAGGGGGCCGACCGGCTGCGGAGAGCCAGCACGCATTGGCTGCGGCACACCCATGCATCACATGCGATCGCACGCGGCATCCGTGTGGAAATTGAGAAGGAGATCCTGGGGCACGCATCGTTGGCGACGACAACGGTCTACGTGACGACCGAGGAGAAGCGGCGCATGAAGGCAATGGCCAGGTTCTGGGGGCGGTCCTGAACGCACCTGGCATCCGCGATTGGCTTACAGCGAGCTGGCCGTCTGATTCGCTGCCCTCGTGCGGACGGCGGCATCTTCTGGCAGTCTTCGAATTGGCCTTTCGAGCCGACGACTGATCAAATCGGCCAGAGTGCAGGACAATGGGAGAACCATGGCAAACGGCGATCAACTCAAAGCACTGCTGCGTTCTCACGCGGAGGGCGACGATCGCCATTTCTACTCGGTGGCCATGCAGATGGCGGCTCATGAGGCGAAACAAGGGCACGGCAAACTCGCCGAGGAGCTGCGCGACTTGATCGATGCCGCAAAATCGCGCCGCAGCTCAGGCAACAGCGAAGGCGCGACCCCGATCGCGAGGCCCAAGGGCGAGCTCGCAGGGCTGCTCAGCGTCACCTACCCGTCGCGACGATTGAGCGACATGGTGTTGTCTGACACGTTGCAGCAGAGCCTGCAGCGCGTGCTCAAGGAGCAGAGGCACTTGTCCAAGTTGCGCAGCCACGGCCTGCACCCGCGGCGCAAGCTTTTGCTCGTTGGCCCGTCGGGCACGGGCAAAACGATGACCGCCGCAGCGCTGGCCGGAGAGCTCGGCATTCCGCTGTTCGTGGTTCGCTTGGACGCACTCATCACCAAGTTCATGGGGGAGACCGCGGCAAAGCTACGCCAGGTCTTTGACGCTGTGGCTTCCACGCGTGGCGTCTACTTCTTTGACGAGTTCGACGCAATCGGTAGCCAGCGTGGCATGGCCAATGACGTGGGCGAGGTCCGCCGGATTTTGAACAGCTTCTTGCTAATGATCGAGCAGGACGATTCCAACAGCGTCATCGTTGCGGCGACGAACCACCCGGACATCCTGGATGAAGCGCTCTTCAGGCGTTTCGACGACGTGGTCGAATACCACGTGCCGTCTGCAGCAGAGGTGCAGGCTCTCCTGCGCATACGCCTGGCCGCCTACGTCAAGTCGAAGAAAGATCTCGCAGAGCTCGCATCGGAGGCATCAGGCCTGAGCCATGCGGAGATCGCGCGCGCGATCAACGACGCGGTCAAAGAGGCAGTGATGCATGACCTGGAGACCGTCCCGGTCGAAGCGATGCGAGCCCTACTGCAACAGCGCCAGGCCGTACGCCGCCGAACCGCCGGCAGCTAAGAGTAAGCGCGATTATTCTTCATGGCCACTGAGAATCAACAGCGACGTCCGCACCTCTTTCCCCATAACACCCGCTCTACCGAGGGATATACCGCCAAGAAGGCCGTCGTCGTCAAGGCTGCGGTTCCGGCGCAGCCGCGTGGACAACACGCGCAGAAGTTGCGTGCGCAGTTCGCGCAGGTAGAGGTCGTTCAGCTCCAGCGCGTCGATGAGCAGAAGGCTGCGGGAGTGCAAACTGCAATTGGCATCCAGATTGAATTCGAAAGCCAACAGGGCGTAGAGTTGGCTGCTGAAAGCCTGGCCCGCGATCGGCAGGGCATTGAACTCATGAACGTGCGTGAGCAGGACGACCAAGTGCTGGCCACCGTGTTCGTGCCCCAGGGCAAACTGACGCACTTTGAAAAGCTGATCGCTGCCTATGCAGAGCACCGCACAGGTGCTGGCGGCCGTTCTCTCGACAATCATTCGCTGATCGATGCCATCCGCTCGGTGCGCGTTGCCACGTTTGAATCGCTGTGGACTGATGATGCCGGGGCGCTGCCCCTCAATGACGGCGAGTCGATCTGGTGGGAAGCGTGGCTTCCTGCCGGGGAGCACAGGCCGCAGATCATTGCGGACTTCCGCACGGTCGCTGAATTGGCCGGCCTCCTTGTACGGGAACGCGCGCTGCACTTTCCAGAACGTTCGGTCGTGCTGATGCACGGCAGCAAAGCGCAGTTGCTTCGTTCGTCGCTGGTTCTGAACATGGTTGCGGAGCTGCGTCGAGCTAAGACGACCGCGGAGTTTTTCGCGGCGCTCCCGCTGAACGAACAAGCGGAGTGGGGTGCGGATCTGCAGGCTCGCCTCGTGCCGCAGCATGCGGGCAACTCGTACGTCACTTTGCTGGACACAGGCGTCAACCACGGGCACCCACTGCTGGCCCCAGTGCTCGATGCCGAGGACCGGTACACCGTGGAGCCTGGTTGGGGACCGGATGACGCCAATGGCCACGGCACAGAGCTAGCCGGCTTGGCATTGTTCGGCGACCTGACGCCAGCGATCTCAGACACTGCCGCGCTCTCTGTGCCGCATCGGCTCGAGTCAGTGAAGATCTTGCAAGGTCCGGGCGACAACGATGGCCAGTCCTACGGTGCGATCACGGCAGAAGCTGTCGCACGTGTTGAGATTGCTGCACAGGATCGGCGTCGGGTGTTTGCGATGGCTGTGTCGTCCACCGACGGCCGTGATCGAGGACGCCCGTCGTCGTGGTCCGCAGAGGTTGACCGGCTTGCATGCGACTACGAGGGGCAGGGCGAGTCGCCGCGCCTTTTCGTGCTCTGCGCGGGAAACACGCAAGATTCCAGTGCCTGGGGCGATTACCCGGCCAGCCTCTCGACAAACATGGTGCATGATCCAGGCCAAGCTTGGAACGCTCTAACCGTCGGCGCGTACTCTGAGCTCACATCGATCTCTGAAGCCTTTGGCCATCTGTACACCCCCATCGCTGCTGCCGGTGCGCTGAGTCCGTATACGACGACCTCGTCCACTTGGCAGACGGGGTGGCCTTTCAAGCCGGACATCGTGATGGAAGGCGGCAATGCGGCGGTCGATGGGAGCGGCTTCACAAGCCAGTTGGAGAGCTTGTCGCTTCTGACGACTAACCACCAACCTCACGATCGCCTGTTCACGTCAAGTTGGGCCACGAGTGCATCCACCGCTCTGGCAGCGGGCATGGCCGCCCGGATCCAGGCTGCGTATGCCGACTACTGGCCTGAAACCATCCGAGCGCTCATGGTTCACTCTGCACGTTGGACCCAGCCCATGCTCGACGCCTACAATCCCAACGCAGTTCGCAACCAAGCCAACATGCGGCAGCTGCTTCGACATTGCGGGTATGGCGTCCCCAGCCTGGAACGGGCGCTGTACAGCGCAAGCAACTCGCTCACATTGATCGTCCAGGATCAACTGCAGCCGTACCAGAAGGTGGGCTCGGTGGTCCGCACCCGCGACATGCACCTGCACGACCTGCCGTGGCCGACCGAGCTGCTTGAAGCTCTGGGAGAAGCGCAGGTGAGACTGCGAATCACGCTTTCGTATTTCATCGAGCCAAACCCTGGCGAGCGCGGCGGCATCGACAAGTATGCGTATCAATCGCATGCGCTACGGTTCGCAGTTCGGCGTCCTTTGGAGACTGAGGCCACCTTCCGCGGACGTATCAACGCACAGGCCGCAGCAGAAGAGCAGGGCCTCCCTGCGGCCGGTGGCGCAGACGCAGGCTGGACTGTCGGAGAGCGCACGCGTGCACGTGGGTCTTTGGTCAGCGATAGCTGGAGTGGAACGGCCGCGGCACTCGCTAACCGTGGGCAGATCGCTGTATTTCCCGCAATGGGCTGGTGGCGAAACCGTCCTCGCCACGAGCGGTTTGAGCGGGCTGCGAGGTACAGCCTCGTCGTTTCGATCGAGGCACCAGAGGTTCAGCAGGACCTGTACGCGGTGGTCGCACAGCAGATCACAGCACCAGTTGCGATCGACATTCCAGCCGGGGCTTGAAGGTCCGGACCACTGCAGCGCGATCGCGCGCTGTGAGCTTCAATGAAGCGGTGAGCATGAGGACCTGCTGCCCGGCCAGGTTCCGAGTGTCGGTTACACAGGCGCCTTGCCTTCTGATGTCCTGGCGATCATGGCTGGAGTCCTCGCGGGCTGTGATGCACTTGAAGTCCTCAGCGTGGCTAACACATGGAACGTAGCGTCGCGAAGCCTTCCATCCGGTGGTATGCCCAGTTCTACCGCATCCTTTGCATCTGCGATTCTGACGATCAGCGCGATCGTGTCGTCAAGCACCGCTCGGACCTCGTGCCAATGAAGTTCGTTGGCGGCGAAGAAGTCTTTGGTTGTCTCCTTTGCATCGATATGCGCGACAGTCTTGTTACGGATCTTCAGCAGCGGCTTTGCACGCGCAGTAAGAGGGTCAAAGAGGGCTCGCAGTTCGATGACGCGATCCTGCTTTCCATCCTTCTCAAGCAAAGCCATCCTTCGCCAGGATGTCCAGGTAGCGGGCGGGCCCGGTCATACGGTCGCCGGGTGGAGGTCGAGCGCCAGAAGGTCGCGCAGCGCAACGCAGGGTTGGCGTTGTGTTGCATCCACGCTATTCCGTGGCTGGGCCGGACCGCACCATCGTCGAGCGGCTTGAACACCACGCCTTCGACCGTTTCCTGCAGCGCCAGTTCGCGCGGAGCGATCGAGCCCCCGACCCCGGCCGCCACCAGGCACAGCAGCACTTGGGCGGTCTCGCTCTCGCGCACCACGCGCGGCGAGAATCCGGCGCGGCGGCCGTGGACGAGAGCGGGCCAAAGTGGGGGCTAGCAGAAAGCCGTAGCAGGATCAGAATCGTTGGCCAACGAACGTCTGGAGGCCTGCCATGCGGATCATCATCGAAGCACATCTTGTCGATGACAGAGAGCAAACAGAGCGTGTTCAGCTCTGTGCTTTTGAGCGCGAGCTCACCACGGATCCAATTGGCATGAGCTTGGCCGAGGGGAAAGCGTTGTTGGCTGCGGCACAACGCTACTTCGTGAGGGGCCAGTGCGCAGGGATATCCTGCGGCCATGCGCGCTGCGAAGTATGCGACGCGAAGCTCAGCTTGAAAGGCTGGCATCAGCGGAAGATCCGAACTGCGTTCGGCCTCGTCCAAGTGCCGAGCCCCCGCGTGCGCTATTGCTCCTGCGCCGGCCAGCCGGACGGCGCGACGTTCAGTCCCCTCTCGAAAGTCGTCCCGCATGGGATGACGCCGGAACTGGAGTACCTGCAGGTTAAATGGGCCGCGCACCTCTCCTATGCCGATGCATGCTCTCTTTTGCGGGAAGTTCTCCCCGTTGAGCAAGCGATCTCTGTTACCGGGGTGAAGCGGCGCGTTCGTGTGGTTGGTCAGGAGCTCGAGCTGGCATCTGAACGGCCTTCTTCGAACCCCCAGCCGCAGATGCCTCCAGTCACGGCGGTCGCCGTTGATTCAGGGTGGCTCAAGCATTGCTGCCCACCGCGCCGCCACAACCGGAACGTCAACGTCGTCGTGGGCCGAGCCTGCTTCCAGGGAGGGACGACGCGTCTGTACTCCTACGTTCACAACCAAGTCCCTTCTTCGTCGGCACGCCTTGACCAGTTTCTCGACAGCTGCGGGGTTGGACATGACGAGCGGGTCACCGTCGTCAGCGACGGCGCAGGTGAATTTCAGAAGGCCGTCGATGGCACTGCTCGGCCGCTGTGTCGCATCTTGGACTGGTTCCACATCGCAATGAAGTTTCGATCGATCGAACTATGCGCGCTGAAGTTCCCGCGGATGCTTGCACCGAATGGACGTCTGCTCCGAGACGAAGTACAAGCGTGCAAGTGGCTGACGTGGCACGGGAAGGCCGGCGCGGCGGTAGCAAGGCTGAAGGAGATCCACGACGTCTTGGACGGCAAGGACGAACTCGAGTACTTCAACCTGTATTGGAGCGTCAGACGCACATGGGGCTACCTAAGCTTGAACGACAGGTACCTCGTCAACTATTGCCGACGGCACCACAGGAACCTCCCAATAAGCAGTGCCATCGCTGAATCAGCCGTCAATCAGGTCGTGAGCCTGAGGATGGCCAAGAAGCGACAGATGCGGTGGTCTGATCAAGGGGCGCATCTTCTCGCACAGGTGCGCGTCACTGATTTGAACGGCGAGTTGCGGCCCAGAGCATTCGCAGTTCCATGGCGTCCTCCAGCAAAGTTGAATGGCTGGGATGATCCCTTCCTGCGTCCATACCTACAGGCATAGCCCCCGGTTTGGCCCGCTGTCGTTGACGACTGCCCAATACATCCCCATCCAGCCGGTGTCGGCCTCCATGACCCCGCCCAAGTTTCCGCTGAACCAGTGGTACATGGCCGGTTTCTCCACCGATGTGACCGACAAGCCCGTGGGGCGAATGTTCCTGAACCAGCGAGTGGTGCTGTTCCGCACGGCCGACGGCCAGGTAGCCGCATTGGAGGACCGCTGCTGCCACCGCTCGCTGCCGCTGTCGTGCGGCACGGTGGAAGCGCAAGGCGTGCGCTGTGGTTACCACGGCATGCTCTACGCGCCCAACGGCCAGTGCCTGGAGATTCCGGGGCAGGACCGTATACCGAGCAAGGCCAAAGTCCGGGCGTACCACATTGCCGAGAAGAACCACATCCTGTGGATTTGGATGCCCAAGGAGGCCGGCGGCGCCCCGACTACCGAAGCTCCAAACTACCCTTGGCACAACGATCCGCGGTATAAATTTGGCACGGGCGCGTACCACTACAAGGCACCCTGGCAGCTCATCCACGACAACTTGCTGGACCTGAGCCACCTAGGGTACGTGCACTTGCAGACCATCGGCGGTGACGCGCGCCTGCACATGAACGCCGGCATGAAGGTTACCCAGGATGGCGACACGGTCAAGGTGGTCCGGCAGATGCCAGGCTCGCGGCCGCCGCCGACCTACAAGGCGGCATGGCCATTCGGTGACACCTGCGACCGTTGGCAGGAAATCGAGTTCGCGCTGTCTCACTTGAAAATCTGGACCGGTGCCATAGAGCCAGGCACCGATTCCATCGACGACCCCGAGCGCGGCGGCTTCCACATGCGCGGCCTTCACGGCATCACTCCGGAGACCGAGGACACCTGCCACTACTTCTGGAGCATGTCGAGCACGCGGCACCCGGACAAACCGGACAACAGCCAGGCAGTCATCCAGCAGACCGCCTTCACCTTTGACGAGGACCGCATCGTCATCGAGGAGCAGTACCGCAACATACGGGAGTTCGGCGGCAAGCCCGAGTGGATTGACATTCACGTCGACGCGGGAGGCAACCGTGCCCGCCGTGTCGTTCAGCGGTTGCTGGCCGAGTCCGCTTGACCGCTCTTTCCTGTCCGTGCGGCGCTGGCGGGCCGTGTCAGCCGCGCGGCCTGCGCGTGACGGCCTGCGGGTAGCGCTGTTCGAGAAACTCCGCCGTTGCCTTCTCGACGCTGGGCAGGTTGTCGTGCAGGCGGCGCAGCAAGTCCAGAAGGCTCTCGCGTTCGTGCTTCGCCAGGACGGACAAGAAGACACGCTCGCGCTCGCGGGCCAGTTCCAGAATCTGGTTGTGAAGAGCGCGGCCCTTCTCGGTGATAGTCGCAAGCCGCAGCCGGCCGTCGTTGTTGTCCAGACCAAACGTCACCAGCCCATCGGCCTGCATGTTTTTGAGCGCGCGGCTCACTGAAGCCTTGTCCATACCGATGGTCTTGGAAACGGCCTGTGCGGTGAGCTCGTCTTCGATGGCGAGCAGAACAAGGATGCGCCAGGTTTCGATGCCAACGTCGAACGCTCGCAAGTAAGCGTTTGACGCCCCTCCAGACAGCTTGTTCGCAATCCACGTGAGGTAGGCCGGGGCGTACTGCTCAAGGTCGATGGTGGGACTGGGCGCCTTCTTGGGGTCTGCGCCTTTTCCCTTGAACTTGGGTGACAGTGCTTTGGTCATGCTCCGATGCGTTTTGTTGCGCACCGGATTGTGTCTCAGCGCGCTGCGCGCTCAGGAAACGACGGCCCTGAGGCCAGCAGACAAGTCGTGTCGCGAGCGTCTCAGTCGCCGGCCACCGAACGAGGGCGCTTACTTCAGTTGCCCGTGCGGGTCGATGACGAACTTGGTCGGCGCGCCGGCGTCGAACTGTGCATAGCCGGCGGGAGCCTCATCCAAGCCAATGACCTTCACACCAACGACGTTCGCGATGTCAATTCGGTTCCAAAGGATGGCCTGCATCAGGGCGCGGTTGTACTGCATCACCGGGGTCTGGCCCGTCATGAAGCTATGCGACTTCGCCCAACCGAGCCCGAGGCGCAGGCTCAGGGAGCCCTTCTTCGCGGCGGCGTCCACCGCGCCGGGGTCGTCGGTGACGTAGAGGCCAGGGATACCAATCTTCCCTGCGGCGCGCGTCACTTCCATCAGCGAGTTCAGCACCGTCGCTGGTGCTTCGTGCTGCGCGCCGTCGTGTCCATGGCCCCGTGCCTCGAAGCCGACCGCATCGATGGCGCTGTCCACTTCGGGCACGCCGACGATGGCAGCGATTTGGTCCCCGAGGCTGGCATCGAGCGACACGTTAACGGTTTCAAAGCCTACCGCCTTGGCGTGTTTCAAACGCTCTGCGTTCACGTCTCCGACGATGACGACCGCGGCGCCCAAGAGGCGGGCTGATGCCGCTGCTGCGAGGCCAACAGGTCCTGCGCCGGCGACGTACACCGTGCTTCCGGGGCCAACGCCAGCCGTGACCGCGCCGTGGTAGCCCGTGGGGAGGATGTCCGATAGGCAAGTCAAGTCGCGAATCTTCTCGATGGCCTGAGCGCGGTCTGGGAACTTCAGCAGGTTGAAGTCCGCATAGGGCACCATGACGTACTCCGCCTGGCCCCCAATCCAGCCTCCCATGTCCACATAGCCGTAGGCGCCGCCTGGCCGAGCTTCGTTGACGTTGAGGCACACGCCCGTCTGCCGTTCCTTGCAAAGGCGGCAGCGGCCGCACGCGACGTTGAAGGGGACCGAGACGATGTCGCCAACCGACAGCGTCTCCACGTCCTTCCCGGCCTCGATGACCTCGCCGGTGATTTCGTGGCCCAGCACGAGACCTTCGGGGGCGGTCGTTCGGCCGCGGACCATGTGCTGGTCGGAGCCGCAGATGTTGGTCGTCAGGACCTTCAGGATGACGCCGTGGTTCGCCGTGCGTCCTCGCGGATTGAGAAGCTTTGGATAGTCGATGTTGCGTACCTCGACCTTGCCCGGTTCGACGTAGACGACGCCTCGGTTCTCTGCCATACGATGTGTTCTCCTGATTGGATGGTTTGGGCCGCGACGCATTGGTGGTCAGGCGGCCGTTCTTTGACGACAGCCTTTGCAATGTCGCACCGTGTGCGTTGAAGTGGCACGACCACTGGCGCCCCGGTTTGAGGCCTGCAGACGATATCCATGGCTCACGCTGGTGTCAGTCGGCCAAGGCGACTACGGGCTAACCCTCGGGCCTTGCTGCGTGTTTGACCTGGGAGCGGATGACCCTGGACAGCGCGGTTCGCTGCAGACCTTGCGCAGAAGTCGGAAGAGACAGGCCGACTCGCGCGAAGTGAGCCCCGCGATACTCTCGGCTTCCACCTGCCGTAGCAACGGCGACAGACGCGCCACCGCGGCGAAGCCCGTCGGCGTGGCACGAAGCGCACTCGCTCGCCCATCCTCCGCGTGAACACTTCTGACGACGTACCCCGCGCTTTCGAGGTCGCGTAGGACGCCGACGAAGTTAGGCTTGCGCATACCGAGAGCGGTCGACAGCTGAGAAGACGTGATGCCTGGGTTGCCGGCGATGAGCGACAGGGCTGCGAACTCGTAAGGCTTCAGGTTCAGGCGCTCCGCGGCCAATGCATGTGCCTGGGAAAGCCTATGGGACGCGCGCCGCAGCCAATAGGTCATCAAGGCTTGCACTTCGGTCAGGTCCAGCTCGATGGGACCAGCGCGCGAAGCCAAGTTGCGGGAAACCTCTCTATCGCTCATGACGTTGCATATGCCTATCATCATCTGTGGAAACGATTGACCCAGATTTCGACCTCAACACGCTGCGCCTCATCGTTGCCTTGGAGGAGACGCGGAACGTGACGCGAGCGGCCGAGCTGCTCGACATGAGCCAGTCGGGTGTGAGCTCCGCGCTCGCCCGTTTGCGCAAGCGCTTTGCCAATCCCCTGTTCGTGCGCACTGCCAATGGGATGGAGGCAACACCCCGAGCCGCTCGCATGGCCGAGAACGCGCGTGACATCCTGTCGCGTGTGAAGTCCGGCATCCTCGACCAAGAGGTCTTCGACCCACTGGCCGAGTCCGCGCATTTCTCGCTGTCGATGGCCGACGTCGCGGAGGTGGTTTTTCTTCCGCGCTTGCTCGCGACGCTGCGCACAACGGCTCCGCGCGTGACGGTGCAGAGCGCTTCGCACCGCAAAGAGGAGCTGCATGCAGAAATGGAGGCCGGACGCGTCGACCTGGCCATCGGCTACTTTCCCGAAATCGACACCGACGCGTTCTTCCAGCAACGCCTGTACAACCACACCTACGTCGGCATGCTGCGACCCAAGCATCCTGCGCTCGCGGCGCCGATGACGGTGAGCGTCTTCACCTCCCTCGGGCACGCCGTCGTGATGTCGCCAGCTCGGACCAACGACCTGTTCGAGCGCTTTCTGGAGCACCGCAAACTCAAGCGCACCGTGGTGGTCAGGACCCCGCACCACCTGAGCCTTCCGTCCATCGTCAGCGAGACCGACCTGATGGCTGTGGTGCCCCTTGCGACAGGGGCGTACTTCGCCGAGCTGGGCGCCGTGGAACTGGTCCCACTCCCGTTCAAGCCGCCTGTCTTCGGCGTGAACCAGCATTGGCATCGGAGGAACCACCACGATTCACGCCACTCTTGGCTTCGGCAGCAGTTGGTGTCGCTGTTCAACGACGATACGGACCGCTGGCTGCCTCTGGAGCGCAAGCTCTACGGTGACCTGCGCCGCCGCAGCCGTTAGTCAGCGAGGGGCCATCCGCAGCGCGCCGTCCAGGCGAATGACCTCGCCGTTGAGGTGCCCGTTCGTCACGATGTGGCAAGCGAGTTCCGCGAACTCGCTCGGCTTGCCCAGGCGTGGCGGGAACGGAATCGACTTCGCCAGGTTCTCTTGCACTGCCTCGGGCAGCTCTTTGAGCAGCGGCGTGGCAAACAGGCCTGGAGCGATGGTGCACACCCGGATGCCGTGCTGCGCCAGGTCCCGGGCCATCGGCAAGGTCATGCTCACGACACCGCCCTTCGACGCGCTGTACGCCTGCTGGCCGACCTGGCCGTCGAAGGCCGCGACGGAAGCCGTCATCACCATCGCGCCGCGCTCGCCACCTTCGTCGGGAGGAAGTTGCGCGCATCTGGCGGCGAACAGCCTGCACACGTTGTAGGTCCCGATGAGATTGATGCGGACCACGGCTTCGAAGTCCTCGAGAGGCGCCGCCCGACCGTCCTTCTGAACGATGCGTTTGGCGGTGCCGATGCCCGCCACGTTCATCAGAATGCGCGCGGGTCCGTGCGCTGCGGAAGCCCGCTCCAGCGCGGCTTCCACCGCCTGCGCGTTCGTGATGTCGCACTCGATGGCCAGGCCGTTAATTTCGCTTGCCACCCATTCAGCTGCGGCAAGGTTTCGGTCAAGCACTGCCACGCGGGCGCCGCGGCCGGCCAGTTCACGCGCGACGGCCTCGCCCAGGCCGGAGCCTGCTCCGGTGACGATGGCCGCTTGGTCTTGGATGTTCATGGTTCAAACCGGCTTCGACGCCGGGTATCTGGGGTTACATGGGGGCGCAGGCGAACTAGCCGCGTTGCACCTTCTCGGCACGGCCCTGCAGGAACGCGCGTACGCGCTCTTTGGCCTCAGGCGCGCTCTGCGTGATACCGGATATCAGCGACTCGGTGAGGTAGCCGTGGTCGGCGGGCTGCTCCGAAATGCGAGGCAAGACATGCACGAGTGCGTAGTTGGTGAGAGGGGCGTTGCCAGCAATCTTCTCGGCCAGAGCCACGGCGTGGTCCAAGGACTTCCCGGGGGGCACCAGGTACTGCGCCAGGCCGACGCGCTCGCCCGCCGCTGCGTCGTAGACACGGCCAGTCAGCATCATGTCGGCCATACGAGCTGCACCGATGAGCTTGGGGATTCGGACGGAGCCACCTCCACCAACGAAGATGCCGCGCGAACCCTCCGGCAGGGCGAAGAACGTCGTTTCGTCCGCGACGCGGATGTGGCACGCGGCTGCCAGCTCCAGGCCTCCTCCCACAACCGCGCCGTGCAGTGCTGCGACGACCGGTACAGAGCCGAACTGGATGTGCTCCAGCGCGGCATGCCACATGCGGGAGTGCCGCATCCCCTGGCCGGCGTCGCGCTCGGAAAGCTCCGAAAGGTCAAGCCCCGCGCAGAAGTGCTCGCCTTCTCCCGCGATGACGGCGGCCTTGATGTTCTCGGGCAGTGTTTCGAAGATGGTGCGCAGCGCAGCAATGATAGGGTCGCTCAGCGCGTTGCGCTTGGCCGGCCGGCACAGCGTGACAACAGCGATGTCGCCTTTGGTCTCGAACGAGACGTCGGGATGGGTTGTTGAGTTCAAGTTTCGGTCCAATCAGCTAGCAGCCACTGTGTCTATTGCGCGGCCTGCATCGCGTTGCGCAGGCCGCCCCAGGTGTCTTGGAACATTGCAGGGTCCATCACCTTCACGTCACGTAGGATGGGCCTGAAGCTCATGTGTGCCAGGACGTCGCGCTCAAGGTCGATGCCGGGGGCGACCTCGATGAGCTCCAGGCCCTCGACTCCCAACCGCAGAACGGCGCGCTCGGTGACGAAGAGCACGTTCTGCTGGCGTTGCGCAGCGTCCTTCCCGTTGAAGGTGACCTGCTCGACCTGGTCGATGAACTTGCGCGACTGGCCTTCCTTGCGGATGTGCAGGCGGCCGTCCGACACCTCGACCTCCAGGCCGCCTGCCGTGAAGGTGCCGCAGAACACCAAGTTGGGTGTTGCCCGCGTGATGTTGATGAAGCCACCACATCCGACCGGACGCCCGTTGAACTTGCTGACGTTGACGTTGCCCGCAGCGTCGACTTGCGCAAGTCCCAGGAAGCTGACGCCGAGTCCGCCACCGTCATACCAGTCGAACTGCGCGCTTTGCTCGATGATTGACGTCGCGTTGTAGGCCATGCCGAAGTCGCCAAGCTGGGCGGGGACGCCACCGCTGACCCCACTCTCAATCGACAGCTTCAGCAGATGCGCTACGCCCTCTTCGGCGGCGACGGCGGGGATGGCTGCCGGAATGCCGATACCCAGGTTGGTCGCGGCGCTCGCCCGCAACTCCAACGCAGCACGTCGCGCAATCACTTTGCGCTCATTCAGCGGAATGCGAGTGAGCCGCGTCAACGGGACTCGGACGTGGCCGCTGAAGGCCGGGTCGTACTGGGTGGAGATGCTTTGCATGTGCTGCTGAGGCTCAGCAACAACCACGTAGTCGACGAGAGCCGCCGGCACCTTGACGTGCATGGGAGCCAAGCTTCCGGCTTGCACAATGCGTTCGACCTGGACGACGACGGTGCCCCCGCAAGCCTTTGCCGCTTGCGCAATCGACAGCTGCTCCAGCAGCATGCCTTCCTTGTCCAGCGTGATGTTGCCGTCCTCGTCGGCAACTGTTCCGCGGATGAGGGCGACGTCCACCCGCGGTGGGGGGTAGAACAGCCATTCTTCGCCCTGGAAGTCGACCAGGCGCACGAGGTCCTCCGTGGACCTGCTGTTCATCTTGCCGCCTTCCTGCCGCGGGTCCACGAAGGTGCCAAGACCTACCTTCGTCAGCAGGCCCGGGGACCGGCTGGCGATATGCCGCGTCAGGTGCGAGATGGAACCCTGGGGAAAGTTGTAGGCCTCGACCTCTCCGTCGAAGACCATCCGCATCATTTCCTTGCCGGCCTGCCCGAAGTGCCCGGCCACCACGCGCCGGACCATGCCCGGATGCGCGAAGTGCTTCATGCCCGCGTCGCCGGAGTTGCCGATTGCACCGCACGCCCAGGTCGTGAGATTGCGAGGCGAGCCGTGGGCCTGGAAGTGGCGCTCAAGGCCCTGCAGAACGGCTTCTGGGAGGCCGCTTAGGGCCAGGCCGCCAAGGAAAACGGTGGCGCCGTCGCGAACGAGCCCGCCCACGTCGTCGGATGTGATGACTTTCAAGATTGCTCCGATGGATGTCGGTTGGAAATGCGCCGTGGTCGCGGCTTACGTGTCAGGCCCGGCTGCTGTCGTCCACGCGCAGCACGACCGCGTGACCGGTGTCGCCGGCCGCGCAGCCCGTGAACAGGCCAATGCCGCCGCCGCGCAGGACAAGCTCCTCGATGAGCTCGATGACGCCGCGCAGGCCGGTAGGCGCCTGCGGGTGGCCCCAGACGATGGAGCTGCCGAAGTTGTTCATCCGCTCCCAGGCAAAACCGGTTTCCCGTGCCAACACGATGTCGTTGACAGCGAATGGGTTGTGCGTCTTGACAGCGTGCAGGGCCGATGGCGTGATGCCTGCGCGTTGAAGGGCGCTCAGTGCAGCGGGTGCCGGCGCGACCGGCATGTAGCCCGGCTCGACACGCGCCATGCCGAAGCCGAGAACCGTGACTGAGATGGCCGGGTTGCGGGACACCTGGCGGGCGAGCTCGGGCGTGGTTACGAGCATGCCTGCGTTGCCATCGGCCGGGTGCGTCTGGGCGCCGAAAGTGACGGTGCCGCCATCCAGCACCGGCTTCAACGCGGCAAGGCCTTCCGCGCTCGTGGCGAATACACCTTCGTCCGCCTCCAGGCGCCGCTCATCCTTGCGACCGCGGCCGGCGATGGGCGCGTCGACCATGTATCGACGCTGGAAGGCGCGGTCGTCCTTGAGCGCCTCCTGGTACTGCTCGAAGCGGTGCAACTTGACCGCGTGCTGCTCGGCTGTGTCGATGGCGTACTTGCGCGCGGCGTTCTCGCCGGTCTGCAGCATGGAGTTGCGTGCGTACGGGTCCTGCGCCATGTTGTCCAGGACCCAGCGCTCGGTCTCCCCGTACCCGCCCGGGCCGCGCGGGTTGGGATAGTGGACAAGCGGTCCGTTGGACTGCCGGTCTGCCATCACGAGCAAGGCGCAGGAGCTGGTGCCACAAGCGACCTCCTGCGTCGCCATCTGCAACGAGCGAACGCTCGTCGCGCACGCCTGCTGGACCGTAGGCCCAGCGACCCTGTCCAACCCCATCAATCCCGTGACATACGGAAGCCCGTAAAAGCCCCCCTTCTGCGGATTGGTGATGCCGAGAATGCCAAGGTCGATGAGCGACTTGTCGACGCCACGGCAGGCCAACGCTTCGTCCGCGACACGGGCGGCCAGGGTGAGCGCGTTCTGCTCGGCGAGCGAGCCTTGCCATTTGGCAAACGGTGTGGACCAGTAGGCCCCGTAGGGGATGGATGCTTGCATAGTTTCTTGGTTGCGATGCAGAGGGCTGCGCTACGCGTTGGTCGCAGCCTCTTCGATGCGCCACTCGAAGGTGAAGCTGCGCATCAGAGTCTTCAGACGTTCTGGCGTATCGGGCGAGAGAGAGCTAGCGCACGGCACGAAGTCCACGCACAGCCCGTGCGCTTCGTCGCGCGTGCGCACGGAGACTTCCGTTTGCAGACCCGTCGCGACCAGTCTTTCCTGGATGGAACGCTCTAGTGCGATGCGACGCAAGGCCGGCTTGTAGACCTTGCCCACCGCGGTCTGGGGCAACGCGTCGATGACGTCGATGCGCTTGGGCTGTGCCGGACGCTCAGCAATGTTCTCGCTCGAGAAGGCCAGCAGGTCGTTCAGGTCCAGGACCACACCCGGCTTAGCCACCACGAACGCCACCGGAAGCTCGCCGGCGTACTCGTCGGGCTGACCAACCGCCGCGGCCATCTGCACGCCCGGATGCTTGAGCAGTGCATCCTCAATTTGCTGTGGGTCGATGTTGTGGGTGTTGCGGATGATGACGTCCTTGGCGCGCCCCGTGACCTCGATGCGCCCGTCTCGGATACGCGCCAGGTCGCCTGTGACGAGCCATCCACCTTCGAAGGTGCCAGCACCGCGTGCTTGCTCGGTGTAGCCTGGGCTCACATTGGGGCCGCGCAGGCGCATGATTCCGGACGTCCCGTCGGGAACGGGAGTCCCATCGAGCGTGGCCACTGAGACCTCAGTGAACGGAATGCGAATGCCGCACGAAACGGACTCTCGTTCAGCGAGGACAGGCTCGATGCTCACGACGCCGGAGCATTCGGTCATGCCGAAGGTGTTGCGCACCGGAATGCCGGTTTCGCGCTCAAACTCCAGCGCAAGCTCCGGCGGCAGAGGCGCCCCGCCGGTCAGAAGTGCCCTGACGCCATCGACCTCACCAGGTTTTCGCGCGGCCGCAAGCACCGTGGCAATGCCTGTGGGCGTGGCCGTGATGAGGCTGGCCTTGACCCCTGCCGCCACCGACCAGAAGTTCCTGAGGAAGCCGGGGTTGCGCATGCCGAGCACGGTCGGCAGAACGATGTGTCCGCCGGACAGAACCGTGGACAAGCCGAACACGATGGTGCCTGCCACGTGGAACAGCGGCATCGCGTTGATGATGCAGTCCTGTTCCGTCAGGGCATAGTGACCGGCTGCGCCTGCTGCCGCGTGCAGCTGGTTGCGATGGGTGTGTTGGGCCAGCTTCGGGCTGCCTGTTGTTCCGCCCGTATGGAACAGCGCGGCGATGTCGTCGCCCGAACAGGCGTTCTCAAGGGTCGCCGGCTGCGCCGCCACCAGGTCTTCGAAGCTGACTCCACTGGCGCCGGGTGGAACCTGTCCCACCCAGGCAATCTCGCGGACGCTGGGACAGTCCCGACAGATGTCCAGAACCTTGCTGCTGATGTCGAGCTGCCCATGCACGCCCAGCGCGACCACCACGTTGCACTGGGCTGCTTGCAGCAACTCTGCGATGTGCTCCTTGCGCAGGATGTAGTTGATGGGACAAATGGTGCCGACCGAGGCAGCTCCCCACAACGTCGCGTACGCTTGGGGGATGGCCGGCAACAGCATGGCCACGCGCGGCCGTTCTCCCTTGGCCAGTGCCCGGAAAGCGTTGCCTGCGCGAGCGACCTGTTCAAGCAGCTCAGCGTAGGTCCAGGACTGAGCGGGCTCGAACGTGTCGTCGGCGAGAAGCGTCATGGCCGTACGAGCGCCGAACCGCTCGGCGCTCGCGCTCAGCGCCTCGTGCAAGCCGCGCCATGGCATGAACGTTTCGTAGGGACGTGCCTCGATGGCCTGCACATCGGCCACGGTGCGAACGGGAGGGAAAAGCTGGGTGCTCATGGCGTGCTGACTTGTCCTGGCTTTCAGTCGGCGCGGAAGCCAGTGGAGCGGGCGGCGGCGCCCCAGGCTGCGAATTCCTTCTGTGCGATTTGCGCGAACTCCTCGCGGTTGGTGCCGCTGATGCGGAAGCCGGCCGCTTCGAGCTTCTGGCGCACGTCCGGGGACTGCAGTGCTTTGCGTGCCTCGGCAGATACGCGCTCGAGAGTTGCCGCGGGCGTCGAGGGCGGGGCAGCCAGGCCGAACCACGCTGCGAAGACTGCCTGGGGCAAGCCCAACTCGCCGAATGACGGAACGTCGGGCAGCTGAGCCATCCGGGTGGGTGAGGTCACCGCCAGCGCACGCAGCTTGCCTTCCTTCACGTACTGCGTGCCCAGCGATGCTGTCACGAAGAGGCCGGGGACCTCGCCGCTCAGGACGCCGGACATCGCGTCCGCGGTCGTCTTGTAGTGGACGGGCTCAATCTTCAGCCCCGAAGCGTTGGCAAACATGGCCGTGCCGAAATGGGCCGGAGAGCCGGGGCCGAACGTGGCCATGAACATCTGCTTCTGCGTCTTCGCCCAGGCGATGTACTCGCGCAGCGACTGCGCCGGAACCGACGGCGGAATGGCCAGGATGAAGTCGGTGTAAACCAGGTGGCTGATGAGCGCGAAATCGTTGGGGTTGTAGTTCAGCTTGCTGTAGATATGCGGCGCGATGCTCATGTCCGACACCGTGTTCATGAACAGCGTGTTGCCGTCCGGCGCGGCCTTCGCGGCTTGTGTCGCAGCAATCATCCCGCCTGCGCCGGCCACGTTCTCGACCACGAAGGGCTGCTGCATGTTCTCGCCCATCTTCTGGGTCACGATGCGAGCCACCGTGTCGGGTGCGGTCCCGGGCGGGAAACCCACCAGGAGACGGATGGGGCGGTTCTGCTGGGCCTGTGCGGGGAGGATGGTGCCAACGCTGAGGGCAC
The DNA here is from genome assembly GCF_001422405.1 of Pseudorhodoferax sp. Leaf267. Taxonomy (GTDB): domain Bacteria; phylum Pseudomonadota; class Gammaproteobacteria; order Burkholderiales; family Burkholderiaceae_C; genus Pseudorhodoferax. The sequence goes on along the minus strand of NZ_LMMV01000001.1, from coordinate 1,414,045 downwards.
CAAGGCCTTCAATCAGCGTGCGGCGCGTGAAGCGTGCCATGAATGTCTCCTGAGATGTGGATGCGCGCAGAACGGCCTGCGCGGTGCCTCATCGTAGGAACGAAGGTGTCCTTCGTCAGTCCTCCGAGGCGTGGACAGGAAAGCCCTGCTACCACCCTCCAGTTGCCAGCCAGCGCTCGGCTTGGTCGAGACGGTCGAAGCCCCAGAACGGCTCGCCATCGATGAGGACGGTGGGGGAGCCGAACACGCCCCTGGCCACCGAGTTCTCGACCGACTGGCGCAGCAGGTCGGCCGCCTCCTTGGACTTTGACGCGTCAACGAGCGTGCCTGCATCCAGCGACGGCGGCAATGCCACCTGCGTCAAGTCGTCTGGCGCATCGATGTCGATGCCATGGCGCCATAGGGCCGCGTAGAGCGCGTGGACGAGCTCTGGCACGGCGTGCGGTGCATAGTGCTTCGCCCAGCAGACGGCACGCGCTGGAACCAGCGAGCTTCTGGGTGGCCTCTCCAGCTCACGGCCCAAGGGTAGGTCCAGCATCCGCGCCAGACGCGCGACGTCGCGCCGGATGTAGTCGCCCTTGAGCGGTGTCTCAAGCAAGGGCTTCAGTCCCATGACCTTCATCACGGTGATGCCCAGCAACATGGGATGCCAATCGACCAGGCGGTCGTGCCGCGCGGCCAGCGCCTCGACGCCTTGGCTCGCGAAGTAGCCGTAGGGCGAAAGGAAGTCGAAGTGAAACTCGAGTTCAGGCATCCACGCTCCGCGATTGCGACGTCTTCTCGACGACACCCGCAACGCATACGCCGTACAGCTGATTCCGATGGTTGATGCCGAGCCGGCGGAAGGCACGGTCGCGGTAGGTCTTCACCGTGGCTGCAGACAGATTCAGCCGCGCGGCAATGCCATCGAAGGACCAGCCTTGCACCAGGCCCATGCACACCTCGAGCTCGCGCTCCGTCAGGCGGGGGCAGCGCTCGCGCAACACCGAGATTTCGAGGTCCTGGGTGGTGACGGTCGGTGGCGCGGGCCGTGACACCGCGGCCAGCTCCAGATGCCGCTTGACCGCGGTCACAAGCATGGCTGCCGAGGACAGCAGGTCGGCCTCTTCATCGGCGCTGAACCAGTGTTGCCCGGCAAAGCGGTAGAAGTTCAGGGCCAGCAATGACCCAGGACGCTCGACGGTGACGAGAGAAAGGCGTTCCTGAATCGCGTGGCGGTCGTAGATTGCGGCGCGATGTGCTGGTGCCAGCTGTCCCGGGTCAAGGCGCGACATGGCCACGCCGCCTTGGGGGTCCGCTTGCATCGCGTCAAAGCTGTGGTCGGACCGGTACAGACCTGACCGGTAGCGCTCCCAACACGCCTCGGTGATGTCCTGCCGCCCCCGCGTCGCACCCAGCGAGAACTCTGGCGGAGCATCGCTTTGGATACGGTAGACGGTCCACGCTCCCAAAGCGACCAGCGGATGGATGCGCTCCAAAGCCGCAATGGCGAAGTCCTCGGCACCAATGCACCCGACGATGGATGCCGAAATCTCGGCGGAGCGACCACTCGAACGCGCAGCGCCCTCTGCCTGGGAATGGGATTTCATCGTGGCATCTCCTTGTTGTCGGAAGCATTGCTCAGAGGTCCAGAACCAGCCTGTCAGTCTTTGAGCGCGAGCAGCACGGCGTGAACTGGTCGCCCTTGGCGTGCTCTTCGTCGGTGAAGTAGCTGTCTCGGTGTTCTGGAATCCCCTCGAGAACGTGGGTGATGCATGTACCGCAAACACCCTGCTCGCAAGACGTCATTACCTCGATGCCGCACGCGGCGAGGGCGGCGACCACGGTCTGGTCCGCCGCAACAGGGATGACAATGCCCGAGCTCGCGACGACAACCTCGAACGCCTTGTCACCCGCGGTGTCGACCGGGGCGGCGGAGAAGAACTCTCGATGCACCCGGCTGTCTTGCCAGCCCTGCGCCTTTGCCTGGCTCAGTACCGCATCGATGAAACCGGAAGGACCGCAAACGTAGAGATGAGCATCCCGCGGAGCCGTGCGTAGCGCATCGGCAATGTTGAACTTCAGTTCGGCCGGTCCATCGTCATGGTAGACGCGGGCACGCTCGCCAAACCGGCTGGCGAGCTCGTCCCGAAAGGCCGTTCGCGCGGGGCTGCGTGTGCAGTAGTGCAAAGCGTACTGGCGGCCCTGAGCCTCCAACTGGTGGGCCATCGCAAGGATGGGGGTGATGCCGATGCCGCCAGCCAGCAGAAGGCTTGGAGACGCGGCGACATCCAGCTCGAAGTGGTTGCGCGGGGCGCTGATGGTGAGCACGTCCCCCGCCTTTACCTGTTCGTGCATCGCACGAGAGCCGCCGCGGCCATCTTGCTCATGCAGAACAGCGATGCGGTACAGGTTCCTGTCGGTGCTTGGATTGCTGAGCGAGTACTGGCGGATGATGCCCGAGGGCGTGGTCACATCGACGTGAGCGCCGGCCGTGAACGCCGGCAACGTGTCTCCTTCAGCGGCAACCAGGTCGAACGCGCAGATGCCCTCCGCCACGGCCTCCTTCTTGGCCACCCGAACGCGAAGAGAGCCGGTCATGCGCTCGCCGCCTCGGCAGCCTTGGCGTCCTGCTCTGCCTTGATGAGGGCGTCGAGCACCCGACGAGCGCGAACTGCGGCAGCATCGCCCGACAGCAGGATGGGCTTCATCGACCAGAAGTCACGGTCTCCGAGTTGCCGTTGCTGTGCTTCCAGCATCGGAAGGTCCTCTCGCTCGAACGGCTCGCGCAGGTACTTGATGTCCGACTCCGCCCGAGCGCGACCTTCTTCGCCCATGCGCTTCGGGTAGCTGGTCGCGAACCAGTAGTGCGCGGTGGTCGCGGTCTCCGGTGTGAACAGATGGGCGAACGGGACCTGCTTGCCCACCGAGCGTGGGTCCGCATCACCAGCGGGGGCGACGCCCACCCACAGCTCCATGACCGCCGGTGCGTTCCAACGGGTATCGAGCCAGCGGTCGACGAGTTGGGTTTCGGGAATGCCGTATCGCTGCGCGAGCGAAGGCATCAGCTGCTCATTGCGGGTCAGGCGACGCGAGTAGACGGTGTTGCCCTCCTGCTTGACTTCGGACTGCGACTGCTTGACCGCGTCGCTGCCGAGGGTGCCGGGGTGCAGGTACTCGATGTGGCTCAGGTCCAGAATGTTGTCGGTTTCGAGTTGGTATTCCGCCTTGGCCAACAGGTAGTCCTTGCCCACCCAGCGCTTCTCGGGGTCCAGGCTTTTGAACTCGGGGATGAGCGCGTCGTCGGCCTTGTCCGGGTCACCCATCCAAATCCAGAGCGCCGACCAGCGTACGACCAGTGGATAGCTGCGCACCTGCGCGGCCTTGGGAATCTGGCCGTTGCCGTGCGGGTTGCGGCTGCACGAGCCGTCACCGCGGAACTCCAGGCCGTGGTACGGACACTGCACGCAGCCGTCGACCACCTTGCCCATGCTCAGCGGTGCAAACCGGTGTGGGCAGCGGTCGAAAAGAGCATGCGCGCGACCGTTAGCGTCACGGAACATGACGATGCGCTCGCCAAGAATCGTGCGAGCGAACAACTGGCCGTCCGGGACTTCAGAGTCCCATGCGGCGACGTACCAGACATTGCGGAGATATTGAGTCATGGGGAGAAAGCGGGTGTCGTGGTTTCCTTGTGGGGAAGGATGACGGCGGGGTCGAATACCTCGGCGTGTAGCCGGACGACCTCGTCGTTGCGAAGCGCCAGGACCTGGCGCTGATTCAGATATCCCTTGTCGGTGATTTCGCCGGCGTCTGCGCGGGGCGGGTTGACCTGGACGAGCGCTCGCATCACACGGGTCGAGCTCCCCGCGGCTGCGTTCATTCGGGCCAGGCCTTCACCGAGGCGCTCGCGCAGCACAGCGGGAGCTATGGAAGCCGCAGAGGGGTGCAGAAAGAGCAGCGCGCCAATCTCGTCGCGGTCGTGTCCTGTCAAGACGGCGTCCTGAACTAGCGGGTCACAGGCTGCGATGAGCTGCACCCGAAGTGCACCCACGTGCACCCAGGTACCCGTGCGCAGCTTGAAGTCTTCCGCGACGCGGCCGTCGAACACCAGGCCCTTCTCTGGCTCGTCCGGGTCGAGCATCTTGAGGGCGTCACCAATGCGGTAGAAGCCTTCTTCGTCGAACGCGGCCTTGGTCAGCTCTGGGCTGTTGTAGTAGCCCGGCGTGATGTTGGGACCGCGCACGCGTGCCTCAAGCTTGCCGGCCGTCGGCACCAGCTTGATGTCGCACCCGGGGACAGGCAGCCCGACAACGCCGGCCTGGTCAATCTGGAAGTGCACCGCCGCGCAGAGTGGTGCGGTCTCGGTAGAGCCCCATGCCGACACCAACATCACGTTCGCACCAGTCTCTTTGCGCGCCAGGCGTTGGATGCGGTCCCACGTGTTCTGCGCGAGCGCGGCGCCCGCGTAGAAGATGAACTTGCAACGGGAGAAGAAGCCCTTGCGGAACTCTGCGTCTTCCTCCAGATGCGGGAGCAGCAGGTCGAAGCCCTTGGGCACGTTGAAGTAGATGGTGGGCAAGACTTCGCGCAAGTTGCGCAGGCTTTCGGAAAACAGCGCAGGCACTGGCTTGCCGCCATCGATGTACATAGTCCCGCCATTGCTCAGGACCAGGTTGAAGTTGTAGTTGCCGCCGAAGGTGTGGTTCCACGGCAGCCAGTCGACCACCACAGGTGGCTCGTCGCCGAGGAATGGCCAAACGTGAAGGCTCTGCCGCTGGTTCGCGGTCATCATCCGCTGCGTGTTCATCACGCCCTTCGGCGTTCCCGTCGAGCCGGACGTGAACATGACCTTCGCGACGGTGTTCGGCGACGTGAGCGCGTGCGCGTGGTAGACGGCCTCGCTGGGCTCGTGGCGAAGCAGCTGTTCGAACGAGACGCTGTCGCGGCCGAGCGCGTGCAGTGCCTTCCCATAGCGCACTGGGTCGCTTGCGAAGACCGCACCGGGCTGCAGCAGCGCTGCCACGGCGCGCAGCTTCTCGTGGTCGCCGCTCAACAGCGAGTAGGCGGGCGATACTGGGGCGACCGGCACGCCGACGTGCATCGCCGCCAGAGCCAGCAGGGCATGCTCAATGCTGTTCTCGGAAAGAATCATCAGTGGCTTCTGAGGGCCGAGCCCCAGCAGCAGCAGCCCCTCCCCAAGCCGCAAGACCTGCTCCCAAGCCTTTGCGTAGCTGAGGTGCACCCATTCGCCTTGCTGCCGCTCAGCGAACACTGTTCTGTCCGGCGCGTGCGTACTCCAGTAGCGAAGCCAGTCGCTGACGAGCTCGTTGTGGTCTACGAGCGTGGTCGGTGAGCGCAGGATTTGCGTCCCGTCCGCTCGGCGCTGAATCGTCACGCGGGCCTCTGCGAGGCGAAGGTGCTGGGCCACTGCAAACATCCTCACTCCTCGGGGACGAAGCCGACGCTCTTGACCAAGGCCGCGAAGGACACGGTCTCTTCCCGGATCTGCCGCGCGAAATCGTCGCCTTTCACGAAGGCAGGCTGCACGCCGAGCTTGCGGAAGCCCTCGCGCAATCCCGGCTCCTCCAGCGCTTCGCGGATGGCAGCCTGAAGCTGCTGCGCTTGTGCCGTCGGTGTCGCGGCCGGGATGAACAGACCGAACCAGTCATGGGTCTGCAGAGCGTCGAAGCCTTGTTCGGCAATCGTCGGTGTTCCTGGGAGGTCCGGCGAGCGCTGCGCGCCCGTGGTTGCGAGCACGCGAAGCTTTCCGCTGGCGATGTGCGGGAGCTGCGCCGCAGGCACGTTGATGCTCATCGGCACCTGGCCACCAAGCAGGTCTTGGATTGCAGGCGCATCACCCTTGTACGGGACATGGGTGAACTCGCTGTTCGCAGCGCGCCCAAGCATCACGCCCACGAAGTGCGGGGTCGAGCCCGTTGCCGGCGATGCAAAGAAGCCATTCTTCGGTCCCGAATTGGCCCAGTCCAGGTATTGGCGAACCGTCTTGACACTGTCGGGGACCGCCGGACCCACGCTGATGAAGAGCGGGTAGCTTGCGACCTTGGCCAGCGGCGTGAGGTCGCGTACCGGGTCGTAGGTCAGCTTCTTGTAGACCGATGGGTACTGGGTAATCAGCGGGTTCGGCGCTAGCAGAATGACGCTGCCGTCTGCGGGCGCTGACTTCACGAATTCGGGAGCAATGCGACCTGCGGCACCCGCTTTGTTCTCCACGAGGATGACCCGGTTCAGCCGCGGCCGCAGTGCCTCGGCCAGTTGACGCGCGACGACGTCGGATGAGCCACCTGGCGGAAAGCCGACGATGATGCGAACCGGCTGGCCGGATGCCTGTGCCCAGGACGTTCCTACTGCGAGCGGCCCGGTGAGAGTAGATGCTGCTGCAAACGCGAAGTCGCGTCGCGACCATTGCGACCGTGATCGAACCATTCTTGCCTCCTTGATGTTTGAGGCGTCAGCATAGAAATTCATGCCTCTCGTTTCCAGCGATTCAGGTGCAGTCCTGGTATCTCTGGCTACGATAGTGCTGGCGCTTCGGGGCCGTGTCGCGGACTTCGAGCGACCGCCGTCCGGCCCACGACCTCATCGCTCTCGCCAGCTCTCACCAGCTATCGCCCGCGCAGATACCGCGACTGTTCCGCAGCGTGTTGCCGGTTCGGCATCAGGCCAATAGCTTCGCGTCACGTTGGAAATGGTTCCGACGAGTATTTATTGGAGACAACGTGGAAAGACTGAAGAAGTTGATGCTTGCGCTGACTGCGGCAGGCGGCTTGGCCGCGTGTGGCGGCGATGGTTCCGACGATGAGGCGCCGCCTTTGCCGGCGGCCGTGCGCATGTCGTGTGCGGAGGTGACGTCGGCGAACGTGAACCTGCCAGGGGTCATCGTCGACGCAGCTGTAGAAGTTGCCGCCAAGGAGGGCATGGGAGGCGTTGGCTACCCTGCGCATTGCTATGTGACGGGACGGCTGAATCCGAGGACTGGCATCGACGGGAAGTCCTATGCCATTGGCTTCGGCCTTCGGCTGCCCAACGAGAACTGGAACGGGAGCTGGATTTACGGTGGAGACAGCGGACTGTCGGGTTCATTGACGGGGCCCGAAGGCATGGCCAACACCGGCATGGGTGGGCAGACCAATCCTCTGAAGCTCGGCTACGCGCTTGCGAGCAGCGACGGTGGCCACCGAGGTAGTGGACCCGCGGCCGGCCTCGATGGGTCGTTCGGACTAGACCCCCAAGCGAGACTTGACTATGGGTACAACGCCATCGGCACCTGGGCGCCCCTTGCGAAGCAGTTTGTCCAGAAATACTACGGGAACACGCCGCGCACCTCCTACTACGTGGGGTGCTCGAAAGGCGGGCAGACAGGCATGCAGGCCGCCGCGCGTCTCGCCGACGTCTTTGACGGTGTTCTCGCTGGAGACCCAGGCTTCAACCTGCCGAAGTCCGGGGTTGCAGCGATGTTCGACAACAAGCAACTGGCAACGGTCAACAACGATGTGACCAAGGCGTTCAGCCCAGCCGATCTCGCGCTGGTGAGCTCTCGAATCCTCGCGAAGTGCGACGCGCTCGATGGTGCTTCAGATGGCATCGTGAACGACCTGGCCGCCTGCAAGACACGTTTTGACATCGCCGCCGACGTGCCTCAGTGCGCTGCAGGCCAAGTGCAGTCGGGACAGTGCTTGAGCGCAAGCCAGGTCACCGCGCTGAAGAACATCATGGCAGGTGCGAAGACATCGACCGGCACCCCGCTGTACTCCGATTGGCCCTGGGACCCGGGCATCTCCTCGAACGACTGGGTCGGATGGAAGACCTCCCTGAATGTGATGCTCAGCCCTGTGGCGATGTCAACCGTCTTCTCGGTCCCACCAACGCCTGGCGTGAACGCGCTGGATTCGACGGCAGATGCGTACTGGCGCGCGTACGACATGGATCGCAGCTTCGAGTTCATCTACGGGACCGACGCGACCTATCGCGTCTCCTCGATGGATTTCATGTTGCCGCCGGGGATGACGACGCTGTCGACGTTGAAGGCCAAGTCGAAGTTGCTGGTCTACCATGGCGCCGCAGATGGCATCTTCTCGGTCAACGACACGATCAACTGGTACTCCAGGCTCCAATCGAACGACAGCAACGCTGCCGCGTACGCTCGGCTGTTCGTGGTCCCTGGAATGGCCCACTGCGGGTCGGGTCCATCGACCGACCGATTCGATGCCTTCTCTGCGCTTGTCAGATGGGTCGAGCAGGGAGTGGCCCCGGACAACATCCGAGCCACCGTGTCCCCAGGCAACAACGAGTTGCCGACCTCGTGGTCTGCCACGCGTAGTCGCCCTCTGTGCCCGTACCCCACAAAGGCGGTGTGGAAGGCCGGCTCAGTTGACCTCGAGAGCGCCGACAGTTTCATCTGTCAATAGCCGCGCGGCGAGGCCGTTGCCGTGCAACTGGCCTCGCCATGAGAAGGCCGGCGGCGATTGCGAGGACGGGGTCCACAGTCCATGCAGCCCCCGCGTTTCTGCTTCGCTGGCTCTGCCCGTCAAACTCTGATGTAGCTGGAGCCTCACAGGCTTCGGTTGACCGTGACTCGCAACACCGCGTGCGTCTTCGTTAAGGGTTTTCCTGTCAACTGCCAAGGTGGCTGCCGAACGTCGGTCGTTCTCCTATCGTTGCTGGGCAAAAGCAACTTTATCGGAGACATTGAATGCGCTTTCTCGTTATCGACCGCACGGCCATCGCGCTCGCCGCATCGGTCGTTCTCATCTCGGGCTGCGGAGGGGACGGCAGCGATGAGACGGATGTGGGGCAGGCTCCCTCGTTGACGCCCGCGCAAGCGTGCGAGGGCCTGAAGGGCTTCTCTATCCCCGCCACGGATATTGCGCTTTCAACGAGAGGCGCGGTTGTGGAGAACGCCACGCTCGTGGCTCCGGCAGGGAGCGGAACGACCGCTGTGGGGGAGTTCTGTCGGGTGACCGGCTGGATTGCGCCGATGGACCGCAGTGCTCCATCCATCGAGTTCAGCGTCGCGCTGCCGTCTACCTGGAATCGCAAGGCAATGCACCTCTTCGGCGGCGGCTACGATGGTAGCCTCATCCAGGGAAGCAACAACGTTCCCGGCGCGAGCGGCTATGCGTCGCCGGTGGCCAGAGGCTATGCGGGATTTGGTAGCGACGGCGGGCATAAGGGGGGGGAGGGCAGCTTCGCCCTAAACGACGAGGCGCTGGAAAACGAGCTGGGCGACCACCTTGGCAAGACGCGTGATGCCGCGGTAGCGGTCATGAAGAAGCGCTATGGCGAGGGCCCCGCCCTTACCTACGCTGCGGGTGGCTCGGGAGGCGGTCGTCAGGCGATGTACGTCGCAGACAGATGGCCCGCCTTGTACGACGGCGTCATTGCCTACTATCCAGCGTGGTCGCTCACGGCCATGCTGGTGAACTACACGCAGACAGCGAAAGCTTTGGCACTGCCAGGAGCGTGGTCGACCCCCGCGAAGCAGCAGCTGTTGACCAACGCTGTCATCGCAGCCTGCGACGGACTCGACGGAGCCACTGACGGCGTCGTGAGCAACGTCGCAGCCTGCACGTTCGATCCGATCATTCTGCGCTGCCCTGCTGGAAACGACGCAGGTGATAGCTGTCTTTCTGATGCACAGATTGCGGGATTCCAGGCCTACTCGAAGCCCCTGTCCCTGTCGTTTGCACTGGCCAACGGGACGCGAAGCTATCCTGCGTACAACATCTTCAACGGTGGAATGACTCCGGCCATGGGGACCGTTGCGCCTTCGACGCCTTCGACAACCAACATGGCATTTGCCATGTGGATTGGCGAGTCGTTCGCAAGGTACTACATCTACAAGGACTCGACGTTCGATTCGCTAACCTTCAACCCGTCCGCGAATGGCTTCACACAGCAACGACTGCAGTATCTGTCCGGCCGCCAGGACATAAACCCGAACCTGTCTCCATTTGCGAGCAAGGGCGGGAAGCTCATCATCATCCACGGAATGGCCGATCCGCTAATACCTGCAGCTACCTCTGACGAGTTCTACGCTAGGGCGGTTGGCGCGATGGGCCGGGACATGGTCAACTCGTTCATGAGGTACTACCAAGTACCAGGCTACGGCCATGGCAGCGGTGCATTCAACCTTTCGGTCGATTCGCTGACCGCGCTGGAGGGCTGGGTGGAGGGCAGGACTGCTCCTACAGGCCTGGTCGGTCGTGATGCAAACGCAGGGGCGAATCGGTCGCGACCGCTGTGTGAGTATCCGACTTGGCCGCGATATAACGGCACTGGTGACGGGGCCCTTGCTACGAGCTTCGCCTGCGTGCTCTAGTTGTGGAGTCTCAATAGTGAGGTTGCCCTCGAATCCTGGAGTTCATTGCCCCAGCCGTGAGAATCCACGGACGGGGGCGTAGATTGAATGAGAGGTCAATGAAAGCGATGTTGACGGTGGAGTTCAAGCAGGAGGCTGTGTGACAGTTCAATGCCGGGCGCACCGCGTCGACCGTGGCCGCGACGCTGGGCATGCCCAGTCGGGCCTGACGAACTGGGTGCGTGCCGATGCTGAAGGCCAGTTGGCGATGGCGTCCGATGGCCAGGCGACGACACCGACGGTCAGCGCGCGGCTGAAGGCGCAGGTCGCCTGGCTGACGATAGAGCGCGACATTGAAGAAAAAAGCCGCGGCTTACTGTGCGTAGTGCGTGCTGCAAGGTACGCCTGGATTTTCTCCATGAAGTGGAGATGGCCGATCACGCCGATGTGCCAGGTGCTGCGGATCAGCGCCAGCGGATATTTCCGCTTGAATGCCTGCACACCAGGCACCAAGCACGGTGAATGCCGGCGGCACAACAACTACGCTTGAGGATAGGGAGACGCCCTCCGGTTGTCAGGGGCAACCTCAGTTCTGGGCCGACACCAAAACGGTGTGCTCCAGTCGCCTGCACCAGATCCTCTATGCCAAGCAGGATTCAAGATAACGGATGCCGCTCAGCCTCGAAGCTGCCGCCCCAGCTTCTCGCTGATCATCATGCAGGCTGCATTGATGTTGCCGCTGATGAGCTCCGGCATCACCGATGCATCGGCGATCCACAGATTCTCCAGGCCTTTGACCTTCAGGTCCGGCGTCACCACCGCATTGTTGTCGATGCCCATGCGGCAAGTGCCCCACGCGTGGTAGGCCAGCCCGGTGCGCGCCTTCACATACTCCACCAGCGCGGCCTCGGACGTGGAGTGTGGCCCTGGCTTGATTTCATCCATCACCATGCCGGCCAAAGGGGACTGAGAGACGATGCGGCGCAACATTCTGATAGCCCTTACGAGGGTCTGTACATCGGCATCTTCGGCAAGGAGGTTGGAGTCGATGAGCGGCGCCGCCTTCGGCTCCTTGCTGGTGAGCCGAACGGTGCCACGGCTTAAGGATAGCTTTTGTCGGGCACCATCGAGAATGATGGGTACGGCAGGACCGTCAAGCTTTTGTAGAACTTTCGTTCGTCGTCGTTGACCGCGCCCGCCACCGAGAACAGCATGTGCACATCTGGCACGGGTTCCGAGGGCGAGGTTCTAAGGAAGCCCCTGGCCTCCGTGATCGTAGCCAGTGGTCCTTGCCCGGTCAGCAGGAACTTGGCACCGAAGCCTGCCATGCGCAGAGGGTTTGTGGTGGGGCTGTAGCTGGACCCCTTCACGCGCCAGGTCGGGCGGATGAGCGGATGCTCCATCAAGGGGATGCTCAGGCGCATTCTTGAGACGGATCCGATGGCTTCGTTGATCGTGAAAGAGCGCCTGCCAGGGCCACAGGCGGTCAGCGATGAGCAACTTCTCGACCATGTGAAGAACCATGGTGGCACAGCCTGGCACCCCGTCGGTACATGCCGCATGGGATCGGATCCTCAATCGGTGGTCGATCCCACCCTGCGGGTGCGCGGGGTCGAAGGCCTTCGCGTTGTCGACGCGTCCATCATGCCAAAGATTCCGTCCGGCAACACCAGTGCGCCGGCGGTCATGATCGGCGAGAAAGGCGCAGACCTGATCCGACACGCAAGCTGACGGTGAGCGCCAGGCGTAGCCCCATCGCGTACCGGCGCAACCTTGGGCTCGCCATATAACCCGTCCAAGTTTTCTGCCGCACCCCCGGTGGCTCACTTTTGCATCGTCGCCGACAGCGCAGAACTTTGATGGGCGCGCAGGCATGAGTGCGCCTGCAAACGGCCAAAAGGCAGGAAAACTGGCCTGCAGCGGCCGAAGAGCCGCTGCACCGCGGGCCGAATCGGCGTGTTGGCTTGAACGTACTGCATCAGCACATCTCAAAGTGCATTGCGCAGAGCTTTCCTAAAGGGACGGTAGCCGCGCGGCAGGTCCGAGCCCTTCTCGTCCGCCCGGTGCCATGTCTTGAGAGCGTTCTCCGTTGAATAGCTCAACAGTGAATGGTCTCGACGACCCGCTTGCCAAGTTTATGTAGAGCTTGACTGCGCGGGTTCGATTTCCTTAAAAATTAATGAACTACTTTTTCCAGGTGGTCCAAGTTTTTTACCATCCCCGTTTGAGGTCGCCAATGCATTCGTCCCTGTCGGGAAAAGTATATCGGCGGCAATGCTTCTTAAGGTTTGTATATCCATTTCTACATGTAAGACTGAACTGTGTAAGCCTGGATTGGTTGTGGGTGATTCCATGGGTGTCACTTCAGATCACCGCGCATCTGCGTTTGGTAAGAAGCATCTGCGAACGCAGCTCGATTGACGATGGTAAAGAAGAGCGTAAGAAGATCTTAACTAGTAAGCAGAAAATCCGTCTTGACGTATCCATTGGATTCTCCAATACTTCGTGAATTGACAGTAAGAGCAAATAGAGCTGCCGATTCTGTGACGCGTCGAGATACCGATGCAGGCTCAAGATGCATATTGAAGCAGCAACAATAATATTAACCTCGCATGAGGAGACATCCATGTTTTCAAGACGATCGATATTGCAAGCAACCTCGGGATTTGCAGCCATCGGGTTCCCGACAACTCGCGCCCTTGCGGACAGAGCCTACCCGTCGCGGCTCATCAAAATTGTGGTGGGAAACGCGCCTGGCGGGACGGATGATCTGATCAGCCGCTCGTTGGGGCAGTACATGACGACCCGATGGGCTCAGCCAGTGATTGTCGAAAATCGGGGTGGTGCTTCGACCACCATTGCGGGCGGCCATGTGGCTGCGGCTCCCGCTGATGGGTACACGATGCTTTGCCTCATCGGTACGAGCATTGTGCAGACAGTGTTGCGCGACAAAATTCGATATAGCCTCGACAGTTTTTCTCCGATCATCGGTGTCGGCGGATTCCCATTGGCGCTCGCAGTATCGGCCTCTGGAAATATAAAAACCATGGACGACTTGAAGGCGGCGGCCAAAGCGCCAGGTGGGGTGAAATTTGCATCGGGCGGCGTTGGGACCATGGGTCACCTGAATGCGGTGAAATTCTTGAGATCCATTGGCGGGTCAGGGCTGCATGTGCCCTATCGCAATAATCCGGAATGTCTTCAAGCCATTGCGGCCGGATTTGCAGACATGATGTTTGCCTCGGTATCGGAAGTGGCACCAATGCGGAGTGACGGTTTTTTGCGTGTTTTGGCAGTTTCATCGCAAGAGCGGTCGAGTAATCTCACCGATGTGCCGACCACGCGTGAGTTGGGTCTCCCCCAGATCGATACCGTGCTGTGGCACGGGTACATGGCGCCTGCCGGAACTACCCCCGCGGTCATTGCGAAAATTGCCGAGACAATCACCCAAGGGGTGAATGAGCCGGAGTTTCAAAACCGGTTCAAGCCTTTGGCCTTTCAAACTGATTTGAAGACCGGCACCGCATTGAAATCGTTTCTGACAGGCGAGGCCGCGAAGTGGCGGGAAGTCATCACTGAGAACAACATCCGGATCACCGACTGAAACTGAGGACAGACATGAAGAGATACGGGCATTTCATCGACGGGAAAGACGTCGAACCACACTGTGGGGAATGGATCGAGACAGTCGATCCCTACCGCGGCGAAGCCTGGGCCTCGATTGCGCGCGGAAGTGCCCACGACGCTGACCGTGCCGTGGCTGCCGCCAGAATGGCTATGACCAAGGGCGAGTGGGCTCGCATGTCGGCCACCAGGCGTGGCAGGGTCATGCGCAATATCGGCGATGCAGTGGCCAGCCATGCAGCTCGGCTGGCCGAGATCGAGGCCAGGGACAACGGGAAGCTGCTCGCGGAAATGCATGGGCAGCTGAACGCCATCGCGGAGTGTTGGTACTACTACGCCGGACTCGCTGACAAGATCGAAGGATCGTCCGTGCCGGTGGAAAAGCCAGAGATATTCGCCTTCACGACCCGCGAACCGATCGGCGTGGTGGCGGCGCTGACGGCGTGGAACTCACCACTGTGGTTTGCCACCGTCAAGTGCGCGCCGGCCATGGCTGCAGGCTGCGCCGTGGTGGTGAAGCCCTCTGAATTTGCGTCAGTCAGCACGCTGGAGATGGCAGCTCTCATGCGGGACGCGGGGGTCCCGGATGGGGTGTTCAATGTCGTCACCGGGCTGGGGCAGGAGGTCGGTGCTGCGCTGGTGGAGCATCGGGACGTGGCCAAAATTAGTTTCACCGGCTCCGACACCACTGGCACCCGCATTTACGAGACAGCGGCGCGATCACTGAAGCGCGTGTCACTGGAACTCGGCGGCAAGTCGCCGAACATTGTGTTCGCCGATGCCGATCTGGATCTGGCAGCGGCAGGCGTGGTTTCCGGTATTTTCGGTGCCGCAGGCCAGATGTGCTCTGCGGGATCTCGACTGCTGGTTGAAAAGTCCATCAAGGAAGTGTTCGTTCAAAAGCTTTTGAAACTGGCGACAGACATTCGTCTCGGCGACCCGATGGACCCGCAGACCAATGTGGGTCCGATCGCCACGCCGCCTCAGTTTCAGAAAGTTCTGGATTACATCGCGATCGCAAAAAAAGAGGGCGCACGTTGCATCCTGGGCGGGAAGCAGGCCGCCGGGCCTGGATTGCAGGGCGGGCAATTCGTCGAACCGACGATTTTCGATGACGTGACCAACGGCATGCGCATTGCGCAGGAAGAGGTGTTCGGTCCTGTGTTGTCGATCATCGAGTTCAGCGGAGAGGAACAAGCGGTCGAGATCGGCAACGACGTGGCGTTCGGGCTGGTGGCTGCCGTTTGGACCAAAAGCATCGGGCGGGCACTGCGCATGTCGAAAGCGCTTCATGTCGGGACGGTCTGGATCAATACCTACCGAACCTATAGCTACATGATGCCGTTCGGTGGAATGAAGCGCTCCGGTATCGGGCGCGAGCAGGGCATCGAATCGGTCAATGAGTATCTGGAAACCAAGAGTGTTTTCATCTCAGCCGCAGAACATGCGGCGACCAATGCCTTTGTCCAGCGATGAACCAAGGCGTTCGAGACCAGACCACGGATCTGAGATGAAACTCTCTAGGCGACAGCTGTGCTGCTCGATCTGCATGGCGGCTTTGCTTCCGACGCCGTCGAGGGCACAGCCGTTTCCGAACAAGCCAGTGCGCATCATCCTTCCGTTTCCGGCGGGCACCGGGCCCGATGGTGTCATGCGACTGGTCGGCGACAAGCTCGGAAAGCTGTGGGGCACCCCGGTCGTGATCGACAACCGTCCTGGCGGCAATGGCTGGATCGGGGTGGAAGCCGCCAAGCGATCACCGGCCGACGGCTACACCTTCCTTCTGGTCGACGCCTCTTACGTGGCCATCCAGCCGCATCTGCACAAAAGACTGCCGTTCGATCCGTTTCATGACTTCGAGCCGGTCGCGCCGATGTACCGGACGAACTACTTCGTCGTGGTGAGCGCCGATTCCAAGTGGGACAGCGTTGCCGACCTTGCTGCCGCGGCCAAGGAGGCCAAGGGGCAACTGACCTATGGATCGTCGGGCGTGGGCAGCCAGCTGCATGTCAATGCGGCTACCCTGGCCACGGCGCTTGGACTGCCCATGACGCACATCCCGATCAAGGACACACCGCAGGTCTACACCAGCATCGCCCGCGGCGACATTGCCTGGGCGTTCGGCACGGCTGCTACCGCTGGCCCCCTGGCCAAGGCCGGCAAGATCAAGCTGTTGGCGCTGGCCGCACTCCAGCGGCACCCCAGCTATCCGGATGTTCCGACCGTGCGCGAGGCGGGTGGGCCGCCAAGCCTGGAGGCGCGCACCTGGGTGGCGCTATTCGCCCCGACGGGCGTGCCCGCACCCATCGTCGAGCGGGTCAACGCCGACGTGATCCGGGTCATGGCCGAACCGGATATCCGGGAGCGGCTCGACGCCGTCGGCTTCGCGGCATGGGCTGGCAGCCCCGCGCATCTGCGCAAGGTGATGGACGAGGACTACCTGCAGTTCGGCCAGGTCATCAAGTCGCTGAAGATCTCGCTGGACTGAACCGATCAAGCCGTCCTGCACTTGCACGACGCGTGGTGCATCGCTGCTGAGATCGTATCCGTTTCCAAGCCACTGCCATGGACCCACGCAAGCTTTTATACCTGGCCACGATCATCGAATGGGGCAGTCTGGCCAAAGCGGCAAAGCAGCTCGCTGTGTCGCAGCCTGCGCTGTCGAAGTCGATGGATCGGCTGGAGGCCGATCTGGGTGTGAAGCTGCTCGACCGCGGAGCAAGCGGCGTCAGGCCCACCAAATCGGGTGAGCTGGTCTATGCCCATGCGAGGTCCATGCGCGAGGAGATGGCGCTGGCGCAGACATGTTCCTGCGGGCATCCGGCCCGCTCCAACGTGCTGACCCTGGCCACCTTGCCCAGCCTAGCCAGCAGCGTGATCGCGGGGGCGGTGGCGCGCTGGCGGACGGCCCAACCCGCGGGGTTGCTCAGGGTGGTCGAAAAGGTGCAGATCGAACTCTTGGTCGGGCTGCAGCGCGGCGAATTCGACTTCGTGGTCGGTCAGACCGAGTTTTTCGACATCCTGTCGGACGGACTGAAGCAGCGCGTCCTGTTTCGCGATCGGCTGTCTGTCTTCGCGCGTGTGGGCCACGCGCTCTTCCGCAAAGACGCATTGGCGTGGGCCGATGCAGCGGCTTATCCGTGGATCTGTCCGATGGTCGGATGGTCCCAGCGCAATGCCTTGGAAAAACTGATGGATGAGCAAGGCATTCGATTTCCCGCCAACCTGGTGGAGTGCGGCTCCATCAATTTCACCAGAACACTGGTCGCCTCTAGCGACCATCTTGCGCTGTTGCCGATCCATTCGGTCGCAGCAGATGTGCGCGCGGGTTCCGTGAAGGCACTGCCGCTGGATGTTTCGTCGCTCAAACGGGATATCGCCGTGGTTTTTCAGGAAAGCGCACCACTCACACGGGAGAGTTATGAATTGATCCGGCATATCGAAGAAGTGGGGCAGGCCCTCTCGCGTGATTGATCGGCGGCCTGTGCTTGTTGTTGTTGTGGCGTCGTTTACATGGAGAAATCATGATCAAGATTGGTGAAAAGATTCCAGAAGTCGTTCTGATGGAGTACGTCGAACACGAGGGTGAGGGCTGCAGCCTGGGGCCGAATCCCGTCGATGTCATCAAGGCAAGTGCGGGCAAGACAATCGCGCTGTTTGCCTTGCCCGGTGCCTTCACGCCGACTTGCTCGGCGAGCCATGTGCCCGGGTACATCGCACAGGCGGAAGCTCTCGGTGCGGCGGGGGTCGACGAGATCTGGTGCTTGAGCGTCAACGACGCGTTCGTGATGGGGGCCTGGGCGCGCGACCAGAAAACAGAGGGCAAGGTGCGCATGCTCGGCGATGGCAGTGCCGACTTCACCCATGCCGCCGGCCTCGCGCTGGACCTCACGGCACGCGGCATGGGCGTGCGCAGCAGCCGGTACTCGATGTTGATCAAGGACGGCGTTGTCACTTCGCTGAATGTCGAACGGCCGGGGGCTTTCGAGGTCAGCGATGCCGAGACCTTGCTGGCACAGGCGAGATCCTGATGCGGGGTTGGACGGGTGCAGCAGGGCCCGGCCGTACAGCGCTCAAAGGGGCAGGCACGCGTCAGTTTTTTTGGTAAGTTAAGCTTACCAATATCGCTGATAAAAGTGTCTTGACCCGCTTCTCTGCAGTTTGAATACTGGCAGTATTGTTCGTCAGTTGTTGGCGATCCGGAGACACAAGATGAATGTCGGGTACATCGGCCTGGGGGCCATGGGAGGCGCGCTGGCGCGTCAGATCATTGGAAAATTTCCATTGAAAGTGCTGGATCTCAACCCGGCAGTCGTCGCCGACTTCGAGGCAAAAGGTGCCGTGGCGGTGGCCACAGCGGCCGACATGGCGCGGCAGTGCGATGTTGTTTTCCTGTGCCTGCCGCGCAGCACGGATGTCGGCCACGTCATCTTCGGTCCCGGGGGGCTGGTCGAAGGTCTGTCGCCGGGCAAGATCCTGATCGATCAGACCAGTGGTGTTCCCGAGCAGACCCGCAGCTTCGCCCACCGCCTGGCAAAGCTGGACGTTGTGCTGTTCGACGCGCCCGTTTCGGGCTCGATGGCGGCGGCCGAAGCCGGTACGGTGTCGATCATCACGTCCGGCCCGCAGACTGCGTTCGACAGGTGCAGGCCTGTGCTGGAAGCGATCAGTCGCCATGTCTACCGCTGCGGTGACCGGGTTGGCAACGGCCAGACTATGAAGTCGGTCAACAACCTCATGAACACCGGGTGCCGGTTTTCGACCTTGGAGATCGTGGCCCTTGGCCGCAAGATGGGGTTGACGCTGGAGGTGATGACGCAAGCCATCAACCAGACGACGGCGCGCAACTTCACGTCCACCGGCATGCTCCACGCCATCGCCGAACGACGGCAGGCGACGAACTTCGGCCTGGCTCTGCAGCTCAAGGACACGAACCAGGCGTTGGCGCTCGGTGTGGAGACCTCCGCCCCAATGCCGATCACCACGGTCGTTCGCGGCCTGCTGCAGATCGGCGTCAACACCCTTGGGCCGAACGCTCGACTCGAGCAGATGATCGGATTGATCGAGTCCCAGGCAGACGTGCGCTTCGTAGCTTCGGCTCCGGCCGCGCAAGCCCCCACGGAAAGGGTTTGAAATGAACATCGGATGCGTGACTTTCGGCGGCCTGGGTCAACGGCTCGTCGATCAAATTGCACGGCGACATGACGTGTCGGTATTCGACGTATCAGGCGCGAACCCGAAGAGCCTGAGCCTCGCGGCACTGGTGGCGCGCAGCGACGTCGTCATGGTCTGCAGCAAGACAGCGCAAGAGAGTCTGCATGACGTCGTTTTCGAGCACGACGAATTTGCGGCCGGCCTCACACCGGGCAAGATCGTGGTCGACCTCACAAGTGGCGACCCCGAGTCGACGCGGACCCTGTCCGACGCGCTGAAGTCGCGCGGCGTGCAGTTGGTCGACGCGCCAGTCCATGCCGAAATCTGGGCCGATCTCGGTGCACACGCAGCCATCTTCTGCGGCGGTGACGCCGACGCCGTGGCCAAGGTCCAACCCCTGTTGAACTGCATCACCTCCAGGGTCGTGGCAACCGGATCCTGCGGCAACGGGCACGCGACCTATCTGGTCGTCCAGGCCATCGCCATCTGCAATCGCGTCGTGACGTGCGAGTGCGCCAGCCTGGGCGCCAAGCAAGGGCTGTCGGTGCGGGACATGGACACGGTGCTCAACAACAGTTCCGGTCAGAGCAGTGCATCAGAGCGTCTGCTGCCAGGTTTTCACTCGGCACAATCGACGGCCGATGTCCCTCTGAACAACGTGGTGCAGGACCTCCAGATCTTTTCACGCGCCGCTGCAAGCTTCGGAGCCCCCGTTCTCATCGGCAACCTGGCGCGCAGCATCATCGAGATGGCGTCGAACGACCTGGCACCAGGCGCCACGTTGGATGACATTGCGCTCTTCTACGAATCGACCGGCAAAATGAAGTTTGCCGACGCATGACGGCTTGCTTCGCCGCGGGCCTGCCGTCGTGCCTATGACATCACCGTTGCAGCGCGCCTGACAGGCCACCCCATGGAACTTCGACACCTTCGCTATTTCAAGGCCGCTGCAGAGGAGGAACATTTCGGCCGCGCGGCGGAGCGGCTGCATGTGACGCGGCCCGCCGTGTCACAACTCATCGCCGATCTGGAAAGCGAACTCGGTACCGCGCTGTTCGAGAGGCTGGCGCACCGCGTCAAGCTTACCGAGGCAGGCAAGGCACTGCTGCCCAGGCTGAATGCCTTGATGAGCGACCTGCACGACGCCCTGACCATGACCAAGCGCGTCGGCGAGGGCAAGAGCGGCGCCCTCACTATCGGCTACGGTTCCTTGACCCTGTTTCACACCCTCTTCCGCGGTGCGATCAAGCGCTTTCGCGAGGAGTTTCCGGATGTCATCCTCTCGTTGATCGATCAAGTGACGATTGACCAGTACAAGCTGCTGGAAGATGGAAAGATCCATGCGGGGTTCATGCACTTCGGACCTGACACGGTGTTCCTGCGCAAACGTCGGAGCACGCCGGTGATCAATGGCCAGGACCGCACAGCACTCGACTGGGTCCCGATCCAGACTGGAACCGTTGGCGTCGTGATGCTGCGCGACCATCCGTTGGCCAGTAAAGAGTCGGTCGAGTTGGCGGAACTGGCGAATGAGCGCTTTGTCGTGGTTCCACGCGGGCTTAGCAGCCCAGGACACGGCGCCATCCTTGAATTCTGCCGGGAGGCGGGTTTCGAGCCGAGGATCGTGCAGGAGGTGAGCACCACTGTGTCGCAGATGAACCTGATCTCTGTCGGTATGGGAATCGGGCTTTCCATCATCGGCAAGAACTTCATCTATCCGCCGGAGCTCACTGTCTTGCCGCTCAGCGACATGGACTATCCCACCACCTTCGTGTTTGCTTGGTTAAAGGGGGAGCGGACACCCGCCCTGAATCACATGATCGAAATCGTTCAATCTCTGGCGGCATAGCGGCCGGCCGGCGTCACGCGGGGTCGACCAGGCGCTGTGGCGGCGGGTGGAGAGCGGTTGCCCGATTTGTCACGCTGACCGTGGGGCGGTCAGCGCCGGTTCATGCCATCAGCGTTCCGCCATTGACGTCATAGACCGCACCGTTCACGTACGCCGCTTGGTCGGACACAAGAAAGTTGATCACCGCGGCAGCCTCCTCGGGTTTGCCGTAGCGCACCATCTGCGCTTTGCCTGAGCGGTATTCGGGCGCGTTCATGATGCGTTGGGTTAAAACCGGTCCGGGCGCAATCGCATTGACGGTCACGCCTGACTGTCCCGATTCGATGGCAGAGCTGCGCGTCAGCCCGATCAGGCCGTGTTTGGAGGCGGTATAAGGCGTGCTGCCATTGACGCGTCCGGTGCGCCCCGAGGTCGACGCGTTGTTGACAATCCTGCCCCAGCCCCTGGCCTTCATCTCGGGCAGCAATTCACGCGTCAAGATGAATGGCGCGGTCAGGTTGATCGCGAACACTTCAGCCCAGTGCGCGTTGGTCACCTCTTCCAACATGAACTTGCGGTCAAGCTGTTTGGGATGGATGCCGGCGTTGTTGACCAGAATGTCAACCCTCCCCTTCCAAGCCAGGGCGTCGCGCGCCAAGGCGGTAACCTCTTCTTCGCGCGCAAGGTCGACGACGAATCCGATGGTCGGCACATGGTGCTTCTCGCCAAGTGCTGCAGCAAGTCGGTGCACGTCCGGATTGCGGTCGACCAATGCCACCTGCAACCCGCCTGCGGCAAACATTTCGGCACATGCCGAGCCGATGCCGCCAGCACCTCCCGTGATCAATGCGACTCTCTCGTTCATAAGACGGTTCCGCTATGCAGGTACGCGAGGCTGCGCAGGGCGCGTGGGCAAGTAGGCGGTTTGAGATGCATGGGAGGTTCGAAGTTTGTTGAATCCGAGGGCCGCCACACCGTGGATGGCGCCGGACCAATGAACTGTAGGACCCCAACTGCCAACCGTCCATTTGCATTAACTTTGCATTTCGAAAGAAATACTGACATCGTTTGGCCGTGCCGGTTCACGAGCGCTGGCATTCCCGCCTTGGCGCTGACGTGCCAGCAAGGCGCGGCCCTTCGACAAGCCGAGCCGGCCCTACGGAAGCAGTCAGGCAGCAGCCTCGACGATGCGCACGTCACGCTCGGCAGCTTGGCCAAGAGCCTGCAACGCCGCGTTGTAGCCGGGACCGTCGTGTGCGGCGATCGCCTGCTGGACGCTGTCGAACTCGATCAGGACCGTGCGCTCGCTGATCCCGCACTCATACACCATGGCAGGCACCGCGCGCGCCAGAAAGCGGCCGCCTGCGGCTTGCAACGCGGGGCCGGCGAGCTTGCCGTACTCCGCAAGTGCGGCAGGGTCCTTGATGGCGCGGTAGGCAGCGATCCAATAAGCCTTGGGCATGGTGAAGTTCCTTGAAGTTGCAGAGAGTTGAGGTGGGACGAAACAAAGTCAGCGAGTGGATCCGCCGGCTTGCGGCACCGGGGGCGTCGGCAGCTCGCGAAGTTGTCGTGCCTTGGCCGTGGCGGCGCCGAGCAGGAAGGACAGATCGGTCCCGGTGGACACGTACTGGGCGCCGAGGGCCACATACCGGGCGAGCAAGGCAGGGCTGCCAGCAAGCCCGCCGATCCCCAGCGACTTGCCATGGCGCTGGCAGGCCTGCATGGCGTACGCATAGGCATCGCGCACCAGCGGATGGTCAAGTTGTCCGGGCACACCCAGGGAAGCGCACAGATCATTTGTGCCGATGAAGACCACATCCACACCCGGTACGGCGGCGATGCGATCGACGGCTTCCAGGCCCTTGGCAGACTCCACCATGGCGATCACCATGGTGGCGTCGTCCAATGCGCTGAACATCTCGCCTGCATCGACGCTCTGGTATTGAAAGTGCGGTAATGCGGCGGAGAAAGATCGATGGCCAAGCGGCGGAAATTTCGCAGCGCGCACAATTCTCTCGGCATCCTCCGAAGATTCAATGTGCGGTGCAATGATGCCGAGTGCCCCGCCGTCCAATACTCGGGCAACATAATCAACGTTCGGAACGCGAACAAACGGTGCGATATTCAAAGCCAGCGCTGACATGCAGATCTGGCTGGTGGCATCCAAAGAAAACGTGCTGTGTTCCAGATCTATGTAGATCGAATCGAATCCCGCGGTGGAAGCCAATGCCGAAATCTCGACCGTTCGCACCAGACGAACGGTCAGCGACAAGACCAATTCACCACGACCCAGCTTGTCTTTGACGGTGTTGCGCAGTAAACGTTGTTGCGGCTTTGCAGGCATTTTTTCTCCTGAGGATTTTGTAGCGGCGAGTTCCACTGGACCATCCAGGCACAAGAAGCTTTGGATCGGCAAATAATCTGCGGAGGAGAGCGGTGCGTCAACAGCGGGTAAGCACGGGGAAATAACCAGGGGTTATAGCTTGTCCGGTAAAGGGCTTCTAATTTCAGAGCCCAACCGCTAGCATCGCGCCACGCTAATGCACAACCGCCTAAATTACCGCGTGGCGGTGGAGGAAATACACATGCGAGTGTCTGAAGCAGCCTCGGCGGAGAAGAGCCAAGTGGGCAGCATGCGCGAGGGCGTCTTGGAACTGAAGATTCTGCTGACGGGGGAAGACGACAGCCCCAGCAATTACTGCATGCAGATGAATCGGACTGGCTCGGGCGGATGGAGCACGCCCCGCCATCGGCATAATTTCGACCAAGTGCGTTACATTCTCAAGGGCACTTATCCGTACGCCAAGGGTAAATCGATGCCCGAGGGGTGGGTTGGCTATTTTCCCGAGGGCGTGCGCTATGGCCCGCAAGACCGACCCGAGGGTCTGGAAATGCTCACCCTTCAGTTCGGGGGAGCCAGCGGTAATGGCTTTCTGAGCGTGGCGCGCCGGGAAAGAGCCAATCGGGCGCTCCAATCAAAAGGCGTCTTCAAAGACGGCATCTTCAGCTATGTCGACGCCAACGGGAAGCTTCACAACCAGGACGGATCCGAAGCCTGCTTCGAAGAGGCGACCGGACAAAAGCTCAGTTTTGGCAGTCCGCGCTATCAGGACCTGGTGCTGATGGATCCTGCAAGTTTCCAATGGATCGAAGACCCCGTGGCCGGCGTATTCCACAAGTGGCTGGGCACGTTCACCGAGCGGCGTACACAGATCGGGCTGACCAGGGTCGAGCCGGGTGCGAGCTTCGTGGCCGGGGGCCAGCCGTCGATCGAACTGCTGTTCCTGAGCAGGGGCAGTGTGGAGATTGGTGGCAAGACCTATGGTCCGCACTCGGCTTTCGAACTGGCCGCGCACCATGAGCCCGTCGCGATACGCGGCGTCACGCCAGCCGAGTTCCTGCGTCTCGTGCTGCCGCAGTTCTGACCCAGCCACTCCAAGGACCTCCACATGAAAATTGCCCGCTATGCCCAGGGTTCCCGCATTCTTATCGGCGTCGTCGACGCCGACGGCATCTGCATCCGACCCCTTGCAGAGGACCTGCAGGACATGGTCGACGTGATCCAGCGCCACGGCGCGCCGGCCGATACGTTGCGCGTTGACGCCACAGCCGTGCGACTGGACCAGATCCGCCTGTTGCCGCCGCTGGTACCCAGGCGCAACATCTTTTGCGTCGGCAAGAACTACCGTGCCCATGCCAAGGAATTCGCGGGCAGCGGCTACGAGGCCGGTGCCGTCAAAGGCGCCGAGATCGACGAGTACCCTGCGGTCTTCAGCAAGCCGCCGTCGACCGTGGTCGGCGACGGCGACACGGTCCAGTTGCATCCCCAGGCCACGTCCGAAGTGGACTATGAGGCCGAGCTGGCGATCGTCATCGGCAAGGCCGGCCGCGACATCCCGGCCCCGCGCGCGCTGGACCACGTCTGGGGCTACACCATCGTCAACGACGTCACGGCGCGGGACCGGCAGCGCAAGCACAAGCAATGGTTCCTGGGGAAGGCGCTCGACACCTTCTGCCCCATGGGCCCCTGGATCGTCACGGCCGGTGAGCTGCAGCACGACGACCTGGCGGTGAAATGCTGGGTCAACGGCGAGTTGCGGCAGGACGCCAACACGCGAGACCTGATCTTCGACATCCCGACGCTGATCGCGATCCTGTCCGCCGGCCTGGAATTGCAGCCCGGGGACGTGATTGCCACCGGCACGCCGGCGGGTGTCGGGATCGGCTTCTCGCCCCCCCGGTTCCTGAAGGCGGGCGACGAGGTGTCCATCACGATCGATGCCATCGGTCGCCTGACCAACCGGTTCGCGTAGCGGCGCCTGAGGCCCCGCGCCTGGCATGGGCCCACTGCGCTCGGTGGGCCAATTCAATGCGCTGCACTGCGCTGCGCTGGAGACAAGGAGACACAATATGAGGTCAAGCAATGCGGGCGCTCGCGCCCAGGCACGTACGTGGATGGGACGGCAGGCACCTGCGGTGCAGGCGGTGCGGGTGGTGATGGCCGCCGCTCTCTGCGCTTCAGCGCTTGGTGCGCAGGCGCAGCAAGGCCCTGCGCCCGCGCTGGGCAGCAAGCCGATCCGCATCCTGGTGGGGTACACGCCGGGGGGCGGCGCCGACCTGATTGCGCGCGCATACGGCCAGAAACTGCAGCAGGCGCTCGGCGTTCCCGTCGTGGTGGAGAACAAACCTGGTGCATTCGAGCAATTGGCGGCGCAGCCCGTGGCCAGTGCGGCCCCTGACGGCCATACCCTGTGGCTCGGAACCTCCGGCGCGCTGACGATGGGGCCAGGAGTCCGGTCCAACATCCCCTACGACATCCTCAAGAGCTTCACCCACATCGGCAAGGTCGGCGAAGTCAACGCCGTGCTTACCGTGAACAAAAGTCTTCCGGTGAGCAACCTGAAGGAGTTCATCTCCTACGCGAAGTCGTCTCCGAACAAGCTCAACTACGCCAGCGCAGGCGTGGGCTCGGGCAACCACCTGTTCACCGAATACATCATGGGTTTGACGCAGATCAGCATGACCCATGTGCCCTACAAAGGCGACGCCGATGTCGTGCGCGAGGTCGCCGCGGGCAATGCGGATTTCGGCATACCGACCATTGCTACGGCGGCCCAGTTCATTCACGAAGGGCGGATCAAGGGTCTGGTAGTCACGGGCAACCAGCGATCCACGGCGCTGCCCCAAGTTCCGACGCTGGCGGAGGAGGACGTCACCGATGCGTTGAAGAACTACGATGTCTACGCGATCTACGGCTTGCTGGGGCCGGCTGGCATGTCCGCCTCGGTGACGCGGACACTCAACGAAGCACTCGAACGCATCTCGCGCATGCCAGACGTGGTGCAGCAGTTGGAACATGCCAATGTTCGCGCCAGCTACTCCACGCCGGAGCAACTCAGGCAGTTCATCGAGAAGGATGTCGCCAAGTGGCGGGAAGTCGGCAAGAAGATCAAGATCGAATGACGGCCGCCGCTCACGCTCGCCATCAGGCCAGACTGCAGACACTCCCCCATTCCACTCCGCCTGAATCCAGGAACACGCCATGCCCTATGCCATCACCTTCGTCGACGGGCCCGGAACAGACCGGGAAATGAAGAGCAGCCTCCGCCAGATCCACGTCGACTATGTGACGCGCAACGCCGGGCGCATCATTGCGAGCGGTGGACTGTTTCCGGACGACGACGACTTCCCGAACGGCGGTCTGATCATTCTTGACGTCGAAAGCCGGGCCGAAGCAGTCGACTACATCGAGAACGATCCGTTCTTCCTCCACGGGATCTTCGGCGCCTACACAATCCAACGTTGGAAGAAGTTCGTATTCGATCACCGGCGCGTCGTGGGCTGAGCTTGGGCGGATCGGTGCCCGCGGCCACTTCTGGCATGCCACGCACCTGAGCGTCGGAGCGTCAGCAACGACATTCAGGCGGCTCAGCCCCTGAGCTGCCGCCCCAGCTTCTCGCCGATCATCATGCACGCTGCATTGATGTTGCCGCTGATCAGCTCCGGCATCACCGACGCATCGGCGATGTACAGGTTCTCCAGGCCCCTGACCCTCAGGTCCGGCGTGACCACTGCCTTCTCGTCCAGACCCATGCGGCAGGTGCCCGACGCGTGGTAGCCCAGCTCGGCGCGAGCCTTCACGTATTCCACCAGCGCGGCGTCGGTGGTGGCGTGCGGACCCGGCTCGACCTCATCCATCACCATGTCAGCCAAGGGCGACTGGGACACGATGCGGCGCAGCACTTTGATCGCCTTCACCAGGGTCTGCACATCTGTCCAGCGTTGTTCGAACTGCATCGGACTGAGGTAGCCCAGAGCCGAATGTAGCCGCGAGTGGTTGTAGAAGGCGATCCAGTCCATGACTGCCTGCTTCGCCTGCTCGCGCGTGGCATACCTGGGGCCGTGATCACAGGCAGTTTTCAGCCGTCCCCACAGGCTCTCGGTGAGGGCGTTGTCCCAGCAATTTCCCTCGCGCGACATCGAACTGCGTATGCCCCAAGCCAGCAGCGTGTCCTGGAAGTCCTGGCTGCAATACTGGGTGGCCCTGTCGCTGTGAAAGATCAGGCCGGCGGCCGTCCTGCGTCGAAAGCAGGCCATCAGCAGCGCATCGCTTGACCAGCGAGGTCTGCATGTGTGCCTGCAGGCTGCGTCTTCGATCAGTGCCGCATTCGCGTGCGTATCAGCCGCTGGCTTCCGTGAAGAACTTTTCTCCTCCCAGAAACCGGTTGGGCTTCGTGAAGAACGAGATGAAGACAGCACCGCCTGGAGACTTCGCGACATGCATGTTGCCGCCTGGACGCCAGACGAACCCGCCAGGGTTCGCCGCGCCTTCCGCGTCTTCCAGCGAGCCTTCGATCATGTAGGTCTGTTCGATGGACGTATGCTCGTGCAGCGGGACGACGGAGCCTGGCTCCATCTTGAACATGATGGTGGACATGCCCGTAGCGGGATCGGCGTACAGCAGTTTCATCGTGATGCCCTCGAACTGCGTGGGTTGCCAGTCCATGGCGTTGGTGTCCAGGTAATGCGAGCGCAGATGTGGGGGCTGCGGCGCGGCCGGCGTGCTGTCGTGGGTGCGTGCGGTGTCGGGAAGGGGAGGGGTCATGGTAGGGCTCCTGGTTCATGCGTCATGCCGGTGCACTGGCTCACTGGATGCGGATGTTGCGCTTGCGCACGACGTCGCCGAGCCCTTTCTGGCTCGTCATGAACGACGCACGGAACTGCTCTGGTGTGCCAGGCGACGGGATGAAGCCGCGCTCGACCAACTCCCTGTTCACTGCCGGGTCCTGGAGCGTCTCGCGGATGGACCGCGACAGCTTCTGCACGACATCCTCGGGCACACCCTTGGGGGCGACGACACCCTGCCAGCTGTACATGTCGAAGCCGGGGTAGCCGCTCTCGTGGACGGTCGGTACGTTGGGCAGCGAAGGCAGGCGCTCCTTGGTGGAAACCAAAAGCACCTTGAGTTTGCCCGCCCGAATGTGGGGCAAAGCCGTCGCAGGGTCGGAAAAGTACAGATCGATCTGCCCACCCAGCAGTGCCTGGACTGCGGGTGCTGCGCCGGGATAGGGAATGTGCATCGGTGTGACACCGACGCGGTCGGCGAACGCCTCCATCGTCAGATGGTTCATGCCACCTTGTCCCCAACTGCCATAGGTAACCTTGTCTCCCCGATCCTTCATGAGACCGATCAAGGCCGCTGCGTCGGCGGCGGGAAACTCGGGGCGCGCCAGTAGCACCAGCGGTGTCCGCACCAGCGGCGCGATGAACGTCAGATCGCGCTCAGCCGAGTACTTCAGATCGGGATACAACGTGCCGTTCACCGCCACCTGCTCTGCCGAGTTCATGACCGTGTAGCCGTCCTGCGGAGCAGACAGCAGCGCCTGGGTGCCGATGATGGTGTTTCCGCCAGGGCGGTTGTCGACGACGATAGGCTGGCTCAGCATGCTGGACAGTCGCAGCGTCACGGCACGAGCGACGTTGTCCGCGCCGCCACCCGCAGGATAGGGAACGATCCAGCGAATCTGACGCGACGGGAAGTCTTGGGCACAGGCGCTGCTGGCGATTCCGATGGCAGCTATCAGTGCCAGAGTTGCTTGGGCAAATCGCATAGGACATCCTGAGTTAAACAGATGTTTGAATACTAGAGTGAATCACGAATCTCTCCCAGTAGACTTATCCCTTAAGATCAAGCGATGTTTCAAACAGTCGTTTAAATCATGGTGCGTCACTTTCCGGGCGGGCCTCGTTCCGGCGAGGTGACCAGAGGCCTGATCCTGGACGTGGCAGAGCGCATCTGTGCGCGTGGAGGGACCGAGGCGCTCTCCGTGCGCGCTGTCTGCGAAGAGGCTGGTGCCAACGTCGCAGCGATCAACTACCACTTCGGCTCCAAGCAGAAGTTGCTGGAGGAAATGTTCAGTCGGCGGGTGACGCCGTTGAACGACGAGCGCCTGCGAATGCTCGATGTTGCCTTGGCCGGTCCGCAGGCCACACTGCTCGAACGCGTGGTCCACAGTTTCATCGCGCCGGTCATCCACGGGGTTATGCCCGAGCAGCCCGCCGCGGACCACGGCGCGCTCGATGAGGGCAACTCGTCTCTGGTTGTGACGCAGTTTCTCGCCCGCGTGTACTCAATGCCAGGCGAGGAGGATTTCTTGAAGGTCCACTACGAGCCGGTGCGCAGCCGCTTCGTCCTCGCGCTGCAACTGTGCCTTCCCGCGTTGTCGCTTCGAGACTTGCTGTGGCGCTACAACCTGATGGTCGGCGCGCTCATCTATGCCATGGCAGGACCACAGCGGATGACGCGGCCGCCGGTGCTGTTCAGCAATCTGCGCTTCAACGATGACCATGGCCACTCGGAGGCCAGCGTGCGGCAGATGACCGCATTTCTCGTGGCCGGCTTTCGGGCGCCACCCTGCGAACTCGAGACACCGCCACGCTGACACGCGCGCGGCCGACAGCGCCGGCCCGGTCGTTGCCAGACGTTCCGGAGTTGGCGCAACGGTCAGCCCCTGAGCTGCCGCCCCAGCTTCTCGCCGATCATCATGCACGCCGCATTGATGTTGCCGCTGATGAGCTCCGGCATCACGGATGCATCGGCGATCCACAGGTTCTCCAGGCCCTTAACCTTCAGGTCCGGCGTGACCACCGCCTTCTCGTCCACGCCCATGCGACAGGTGCCCGAGGCGTGGTAGGCCAGCCCGGTGCGGGCCTTCACATACTCCACCAGCGCGGCCTCGGAAGTGGCGTGTGGCCCTGGCTCGACTTCGTCCATCACCATGTCGGCCAGGGGCGACTGTGAGACGATGCGACGCAGCACTCTGATCGCCTTCACGAGGGTCTGCACATCAGCATCGTCCGCGAGAAGGTTGGGGGCGATCAGCGGCGCCGCCTTCGGGTCCTTGCTGGCGAGCCGGATGGTGCCGCGGCTCAAGGGATAGCTTTTGTCCAGCACCATCGAGAACGACGGATACGGCAAGACCTTCAAGCTCTTGTAGAACTGTCGTTCGTCGTCGTTGACCGCGCCCGCCACCGAGAACAGCATGTGCACATCCGGCACAGGTTCCGTGGGGGATGTTCTCAGGAAACCCATGGCCTCGGTGATTGTGGCCAGTGGCCCTTGCCCGGTCAGCAGGAACTTGGCACCGAAGCCTGCCATGCGCAGCAGGTTGCTGGTGGGGCTGTAACTGGGCCCCTTCACGCGCCAGGTCGGCCGGATGAGCGGATGCTCCATCAGGTTGCGTCCGACACCCGGGCTGTGCAGGGCGACGTCGATCCCCAGCGATTGCAGTTCCCGCCCATCGCCGATGCCCGACAGCATCAGCAGCTGCGGCGTGTTGATTGCCCCGCCGCAGACGATGACGCGGCCTGCCTGGGCCACGCGTACGACCCCACCGACTTCGTAGGCGACTCCCGTCACCCGGCCATCCTTGACAAGCAGCTTGTGCACCAGCGCGTCCGTGGTCAGCTGCAGGTTCTTGCGCCGCAGGGCTGGGTTCAGCCATGCGTCCGCTGAACTGACCCGCATGCCGCGACGCTGATTGAACTGGCCGTAGCCCACGCCTTCCTGCTGCGCGCCATTGAAGTCTTGGGTGCGCGGGATGCCGGCTGCCTGTGCTGCCTTAAGGAAGGCCTCGGTGAGCGGATGGCAGTGCCGCACTTCCCGAATGGGCAGCGGTCCGCAATCGCCACGGATCGAGAGGTCCGGCGGCGTGTGGTAGCCCGGCTCGCAGCGCTCCATGTCGCGGAACAAGGGCATGACGTCGTCCGCTGACCAGCCTGTGTTGCCCATGGCGGCCCAACGGTCGAAGTCGGCGCGGGTGCCGCGCACGTAGTTCATCCCGTTGATGCTGCCGCTGCCACCCACCACGCGGCCGCGCCGCCAGTGGTCGGTCCGCAGGTTGCGGGTCGCATCGGGCTGCGACCAGAAGCCCCATTCGAAGCGCGAGAAGTCGAGGTAGTAGCTGAGGCCGAAGGGCTTCATGAGCCACACGTCCTTTGGTCCTGCTTCCAGCAGCAGCACGCGCCGGCCACTGTTCTCGCTGAGCCGCGCCGCCACGACGCAGCCCGCGCTGCCGGCCCCGATGACGATGTCATCCCAGGCGCTTTCATCTTGGTTCATGATGCCCGCATCCACATTCAGTCTCTTGTCTCTTCATTGATAGTTGATGGCGTCCCTGGGTGCGCAAGCACTGATGACGCCTTTGGGGGTTGTCTGCTCACTCCGGCTTGATGCCCATCTTGTCGATCAGGCGCTGCCACGCGACGACCTCACCTGCGATTCGCTCTGTGAAGCTGGCGGTGTCCAAAAAGGTCAGCGAGACGCCAGACCGCTCGAAGATCTCACCGAGACCTCGCGCATTGCTCGCTTGCTGCACTTGGCTGCGCACGGCGTTCCGCATCTCGGCGGGCATGCTGGCAGGAACCATGAGCCCGAACCAGTAGGTCACCTTGTAGTTCGGAAAGCCGGCTTCGGAGAACGTTGGCACCTGGGGCATCAGGGGGTGCCGTTGCGTGCCGCTGTGCGCGAGCGCTTGCACCCTCCCGTCCTTGATCAGGGCTTGGGTCGATCCGACGCTGCCGATGGAGATGTCGATGCGCTGGCCCATGACGTCCGCCATCGCTGCCGCCACCCCTTTGTAGGGAACGTGCACCATCTCCACGCCCGCTTGCTGCAACCATTCGGCTACGGCTAGGTGGCCGGATGAGCCCTGGCCACCGGATCCGAACGACAAGGCCGACGGGTCCTGGCGGGCCAGAGCAACCACGGCCTTGAGATCCTTGGCTGGCAGCCCCGTACGTGCCACCAGCACAGCAGGAGACTCACCCACCTGGGCCAGTGCGAGCAGATCGCGGGCAGGCACGTAAGGCAGCTTCTTGTACAGGGCGGACGACACCGAGAAGGAACCGTCGGTGAACAGCAAGGTGTGGTTGTCGGTCGCCTTTGCCACCAGGTCGTTGGCGATCGTTCCGCCTGCGCCGGTGCGGTTGTCAATGACGAACGATTGCCCCGTCTGCTGCGCGAGTTCCTTGCCCAGGGCGCGCGCCGCGATGTCGGTGAAGGAGCCGGCCGCAAACGGGACCACGATGCGAACGGTCTTGGTCGGCCAGTGGGTGGCTGTGGGGCTCTGCGCTTGGGCCGAACCTGCGGCGAGCGCGATGGCTGTGGCCAGAAATCTTTGGAGCATGGTGGTCGGTGGGGATGTTGGTGCGCTGCGAGCAGGTGCTACACGACCACCGGCCGCGCCGCACCGTCCATCGAGATCACCGATCCCGAGATGTATCCCGCGCGCGGCGACGCCAGGAACACGACGGCGTTGGCGATGTCCTGCGGCGTTGCCAGGCGTCCGATCGGGATCGAGCCATTGGCCTTGGCCAGCGCCGCGTCGATGGAAACACCGCGTTGGCGCGCATCGGCTTCCACGCCTTCCATGAAGCGGTCGGTCGCGGTCTTCGAGGGGTTGAGCGCGTTGATCCGCACCCCTTGCGGCGCATAGGCCATGGCCAATCCGGCCGTGGCCAGCAGCAAGGCCGCGTTGGCGGCGCCGCCCACCAGATGTGTGGTGATCGGCAGCTTGCCGCCCATGCCGACGACGTTGACCACCACGCCCGTGCCGCGTGCTGCCATGCGCTTGACGAGCGGGTCCATCACGTTGATGTAGGTGAAGAACTTCGCGTCCATGGCGGCGCGCCAGTCCTGCGGCGCGAGTTCGGCAAACGGCTTTTGCTTGGCGCCCCCGGCGGCGTTGACCAGCACATCCACCGGCCCCAGCGCAGCCTCGGCCTGCTCGATGGCCGAAACCGCACCTGCTGCGTCGGTCAGGTCGGCCGCCACGCAGTGGATCCGGCGGCCCGGCGCGTCGAGCCCGTCACGGGCGTGCTGCAGTCGCGCCGGGTCGCGGCCGACCAGCGTCACGGCGCAGCCCTCGTTCAGGAATTCTGCGGCACACGCCAAGCCGATGCCTTTCGATCCCCCGGTGATGAAGACGTGCTTGTGGTTGAGATGGAGATCCATGGGTGTCTCTGGCAGTGCTAATGGCTGTCCGTGGGGTGCACGATGTGGTCGGCCAGCTTCTCCGCGACCATGATGGTGGGGATGTTGGTGTTGCCGCGCGGTACCGACGGCATGATGGAAGCGTCCACCACGCGCAGCCCGTCGACGCCGATCACGCGCCCGGTCGGGTCGACGACCGCCATCGGGTCATCCGGCCGGCCCATGCGGCAGCTGCCGGCCGGGTGGTACACGCCCGAGACTTCGCTGCGTACGAAGTCCAGCAAGGCTTGCCGATCGCGCGAGAGGTGGCCCATGTCCAGCGCCGTGCCCGTCATGCGCGCCAGCACACGGTCGGCCAGCGCCAGTGGCATCACGTCCAGCAGGGCGGCGAAGGCCTTGGCCTGCAGCGCGTTGCGTTCGCTCAGCGCATTCCACTTGCGGATGCGGTCGCCCACCCGCACCACGAACGGCTTGCCGATGTGCGGCGCGACATGCGGCGAGGCCAGCATGTCGAAGATCCGCAGCAGGCCTTCGGACAGGCGCAGCAGGTCGCCCTCGTGGTCGCCGAAACCGAATTCGACGACGGGCGCGCTGCCCGCTGCGCCGTTCGCCAGGCTCACCCGCCCGCTGCCCTGTGGCTTGAGCAGCACCGAGTTCAGGCTGGCCAGGCGCAGGCCCATGGCGTTCCACGAGGTCTTGCTCTGGATGTTGATGTACAGGTCCGAACGCAGCGCATCGGGCGTGCTGGAGGTCAGCCGCATGCAGGTCGTGGGGTGGGTGCGCAGCCGCGGGTCCTGCCGAAAGTCGCGGCCCAACACGGCGCCCACGAACACGGCCGCGTGGTTCTGCAGGTTGCGGCCGACGCCGGGCCGGTCGGCCACAACCGTGATGCCGTGGCTTTGCAAGGCTTGACCGTCGCCGATGCCCGCGCGCAGGAGCATCGTCGGCGAGTGGATGGCGCCGGCAGAGAGGATGACTTCACGCGCGTTGAGCACAATCTGCTGCCCCGCATGCTGCGCCACGACGCCCACCACACGCCGGCCGGCAAAGCGCAGCGTCTGTACCGATGCCGCGGCCAGCAGGGTGAGGTTGGGCCGCTGGCGGACCTGGGGTGTCAGGTAGCCGGCTGCCGTCGTGACCCGGCCGGAGGCCAGGTTGCCGATGGGCGTCATGCCATAGCCTTCGCGGAAGTCAGCATTCATGTCCGCCACGAAGTCCATGCCCGCGTCGCCGGCATAGCGGTGCAGCGCCTTGCTCAGGGGCGGCCAGTCGCGCTGCGGGATGCGGCGGATCGGGATCGGTCCCGCGTTGCCATGGGACGACCCCTGGAAATCCTGGTCGGACTCCAGCTTGCAGAAGTAGGGCAGCACATCGCTCCACGACCAGCCCTGCGCGCCCTGGGCCGCCCACTCGTCGTAGTCGTCCGCCGTGCCGCGGAACGCCACCATGCCGGCCACGGCCGAGCCGCCGCCCATGATGCGTGCCTGCGGAAACTTCACCGCGCCGCCGCGCTGGCTGTTGCGCCAGAACGCCTTGACCTCGGGCCAGAAGTAGCTCTGGTTGTAGGAGGACAACGGGTAGGGGTCACGCACGTCCTCGGCCTCCCCTGCGGGCCCGCTGTCCGGCGCGGCTTCCAACAGCAACACGGTCCTGGAAGGGTCGGCCGAGAGGCGATTGGCCAGCACGCAGCCGGCCGAGCCGGCGCCGATGATGATGGTGTCGTAGTCGGTTTGCATGGCTGCGCGGTCAGGCCGAGGCGAGCGGTTTGGGTGGCACGGCGCGCGTGATCGAGTGAGGCGCGGCACGGGTGCCGGCGGGGACGGCACGCCAGTGCAGTGAGCGGAGCTCGCCGAACTCGTGCGGCAGGCGCAGCCAGCTGTCGCCGCCATCGGTGCTGCGGAAGACCTGGCCGAGGTTGGTGCAGACGAACATCCAGTCCGGCATTGACGGGTGCAGCGCCACGCACCACAGCGTGCTGTTCAGCTCGCCGGGCAAGGGCAGGCGTTCCCAGGTGTCGCCGCCGTCGCGGCTGCGCAGCAGCTGCCCGTCGTTGCCCGGGGGGCCATTGCCGTTGGCAAGGAATACCGTTGCCGGGTCGTCGCTGCGCGTCACAACGCAGCGCATGTACTGCGAGGGCGTGTCCATGGCCACAAAGCGCCAGGTCTCACCCTGGTCCTCGCTGATGTGCAGGCCGCGGTTGGTCGTGGCCAGCACGCGCACCGTGCCGGCCGGCGTGCGCGCCACTGCGATGCCGTGCACGTCGGCAGACACCAGGCCTTCGGTCAGCAGGCGCCAGGTGGTGCCCGCGTCGGTGCTGCGGTAGATGCCGCCGATCTCCACCGTGGCCCACAGCGTGTCCGGCGTGAATGGGTCGAACAGGATCTGCGTGACGCGCGTCGGCCCCATGTTGATGTCGGAGAACTTGGCGATGCCTGGCGTTGCAAGCTCGCTCCAGGTCACGCCGTCGTCGACGGACCGGTAGAGCGCTGCAGGGCGCGTGCCGGCGAACAGGGTGCTCGGGTTCTCGGGTGCGTGCGCGATGGCCCACACGTCACCGAGCTGCGTGGAGATGGCCTGCCAGCGCGCGGTGCGCTCGTCCCAGCGGTAGACGCCTGCGTCCGTCCCGGCATGCAAGGTTTCCGGTGTGGCCGGGTGGCTGCTGAAGGCCCAGACCCGCGCTTCCAGGTACATGCCGGAGTGGCTGTTGGGATGCACCCAGGTGTCCCCCAGGTCATCGCTGAACCAGGCGGAGTGGCCCGCCGTTCCGGCATAGAGATGGACCTCTTGCCCCTCGGGTGTACCAGAGGCGCTGGCCGGGCCTTGGTGAACGATGCCTTCTGCTTTCATGGTTGTGTCCTGTGCGGTTGGGATAAATTATCCCAAATGGTGACACAAAATACAAGTGCCGATGTGCGCGCCCGTTCTTCCGTCGCATCCACCCACGGTCCCAGAAGCGCCGCCATGGGACCACTTGCTTTCACGTTTGCAAGGACTTAAACTAGTCTCGCCAATTGAGACAAACTTGTTTTTTTAACTACTTCGCAAAGCACACGATGGAAATCAATGCATTTGTTCATGCCCCGCAGGATTCGGGCGTACCGGCCTCCGCGCGGGATTTCGGCGTCACTGGCCGGGTCGTGATCGTTACTGGCGCGGGCCAGGGCATTGGTCGCGAGTTCGCGCGGCAGTTCGCTGCGGCGGGTGCCATCCCTGTCGTGGCCGATCTCAACATCGAGGCCGCGCAGAACGTGCTGGCCGAGATCGAAGCCGCAGGCGGGCGCGGCATCGCAGTGAAGGTCGACATCGGCGACCGCGCGTCGGTCGATGCCATGGTGGACGCGACCGTCGCCGAGTTCGGCCGCGTCGACGTGCTGATCAACAACGCGGCGATCTTCGCCACGCTGGAGAAGCGACCGTTCGACCAGATTCCGCTGGCGGAGTGGGAGCGTGTCATGCGCATCAACATCACCGGGGTGTTCAACAGCGTGTGCGCCGTGGCTGCGGCCATGCGCGAGGCCCAGTGGGGCCGCATCGTCAACATCTCGTCGGATGCGGTGCGCCTGGGCGTTGCCAACTACCTGCACTATGTGACGTCCAAGTCCGCGCTGATCGGCATGACGAACGCGCTGGCGCGCGAGCTGGGGCCGCATGGCGTCACCGTCAACTGCATCCGCCCCGGTGGCGTGGCGACCGAGGTCGATCGCGCGGTCAACCCCACGCTGGAACGGCGCCAGCAGCAGCTCGCCCAGCAGTGCCTGCCCCGCAGCCAGGTGCCTGCCGACCTGGTGGGTCTGGTCATGTTCCTGTCATCGCCGGCGTCGGCCTTCGTGACCGGCCAGACCATCGCCTGCGATGGCGGCCTGACGCACAGCAGCTGATTTCACAACCTTCATTGCATCCCAACCCAGGAGGGGCGGATTAAAAGATGAAGTGCAACACCCTTGTTTCAATGAATGGCGATGAATAACGCTGGCAGCAGAGAAGAAGTTCATTTCTGGGTATGCCATCACTTGGCCACTGCGTCCCCCGGCATGTTGAAGTTTCCGCTTCGGGGTAGTTGGGCTAGGGCCGCTTTTTAGACAAGCTATCGTTACTGAATCTCGCACAAAGGAAATTCAATGAAAAATTACACCGAGCACTATATCAACGGCAAATGGCTCGCACCTTCAGGGCCAGGCAAGCGTGAGATGGTCAATCCAGCCACCGAAGAAGTCTTTGCCATCGTCGCGAATGGCGCTAATGCCACTGACGTGAACTTGGCCGTACTGGCTGCTCGCCGCGCGTTCGAGGAGTTCTTGAAGACCAGTGTCCAAGAGCGTGTCGCCATGATCGACCGAATCATTTCAGCCTACGAAGCGCGGGTCGATGACTTCATCGATGTTCTTGCGAATGAGTTGGGCTCTCCGATTTCCGCAGTCGCTCAGGTTAGCGGACCGATCGGGCATATGAAAGTAGCCCGGGATCTGCTGCAGTCGTATCGATTCGAAACACGGATGGGTGACAGCATTGTGCGGCGCGAGCCAATAGGCGTTTGTGCATTGATCTCGCCGTGGAATTGGCCGATTCAGACGCCGGTCATCAAATTCATCTACGCACTGGCTGCAGGTTGCACGTCCATTCTGAAAGGTTCCGATGCGTCTCCGCTCAGTGGTCTTTTGCTGGCCGAGGTCATGGACAAGGCTGACCTGCCTCCTGGCATATTCAACCTGTTGCTTGGGCGTGGACGTGTTGTCGGAGAAGCGTTGTCAGCGCATCCGGATGTCGACCTCGTATCGTTCACCGGCTCTACCGTAGCCGGTGTCAAAGTTGGAGAGGCTGCCGCGGGGACGGTCAAGCGGGTCTCATTGGAACTGGGCGGAAAGTCCGCGAACATCGTGCTGCAGGATGCCGATCTCGAGGCCGCTGCACGATGGAACATTCAACGGTGTTTCTTCAACGTCGGCCAAAGTTGCCACGCGCCGAGCCGCATGTTGGTGCATGAGAGCCAGGTTGAATCGGTGCTGCCGTTCCTGGTTGACGAAGTATCCAAGTTCCGGCTGGGTGATCCGCACGACCCCCGCACCACGATGGGACCAGTGATCAACCAGGCGCAATACGAGACCGTGCAACGCTATATCCAGTCGGGGATCGATGAGGGGGCCAAGCTGGTTTGCGGCGGTACCGGCCGACCCGACGGTTATGAGCGGGGGCTTTTCGTCAGGCCGACCGTTTTCAGCGGAGTGACCGAGGCAATGACCATCGCCACGGAGGAAATCTTCGGCCCTGTTCTTGCCGTCATGCCTTACAGCACCGAAAGCGAGGCGCTGAAAATTGCCAATGACTCGATTTACGGCCTGGGGGGTTATGTCTTTGCGGGCGACCGCAAGCGCGGCTATGAATTCGCAAGTGGATTGCGTGCCGGACGCATCTGCTTCAACGGAGCTGCCACCAACTCCCTGACGCCGATGGGGGGCTACAAGCAATCGGGCATTGGACGGTCGATGGGTGTCTTTGGACTTGAAGAGTATCTTGAGATCAAGTCGGTTTACGGATTTGCCGAAGAAGCTGCCGCTCTGCCCGAACTGGTTCGTTGAACATCGCGGATTTGAAAGCGAAGTGCAGCACCTGTGGTTTCTATGGATGGAGGTGAACGCGCTGGGCTCTTGATGAGAAAGTCTCGGTAAGACCCGGCCAGCTTGCCCGGCCGGTCAAGGCCCGCTGTTGCGTGCGGACACCGAACCGAAGGCGCGCGGCGGGTTGATCAGGTCGCCGCCTTCGTCGGCCAGCGCCTCGCTGAGCTGCCTGGCCGCGGCGACCACGGCCTCGCAGTAGGCCGGCATCTTCTTGCGGTCCAGCCGCTCTTGCGAGCCTGCGATGCCGATGCTCCCGACCACCAGCCCCGCCGCATTGAACACCGGGGCGCTGATGCCGAACACGCCGGGGTTGAACTCGCCCTGGCTCATGACGTAGCCGTCGCGCCGGATGGCCGACAGGGTGTCGCGGAACGACTGCCAGTCCGTGCCCAGGCCGGCCAGCGCGATGGCGCGCTGGTGCTGCTGAAAGATGCTGCGCAACCGGTGCGGCGGCACGTAGGGCAGGATGACCTTGGATGCCGCCCCCGCGAACAGCGGCCGGCGCTGGCCGCGCGAGAACAGGACAGCCGGGCTGCCGGGTGCCAATTCCTCGCGCACGCACATCACGGTGTCGCTGGACAGCGCGCACAGCAATGCCGAATGCCCCGTCAGCGCGACCAGCGGAGGCAGCACCTTGCCGCCGCCCTTGTA
This sequence comes from Pseudorhodoferax sp. Leaf267, assembly GCF_001422405.1. Lineage (GTDB taxonomy): Bacteria > Pseudomonadota > Gammaproteobacteria > Burkholderiales > Burkholderiaceae_C > Pseudorhodoferax. Next base: position 1,374,383 of record NZ_LMMV01000001.1, on the reverse strand, counting down.
CAGCGGGTCGGACATGCGGATCTGGCGGTCGAACTCGACGATGCGTGGTCCCAGCACGTAGCGGCCATTGGCCACCGCCTCGATCAGGCCGGCCGCGTGCAGGGCCTTGATGTAGCGGTACGAGGTGGAGCGCGAGGTGCCCAGGTAGTTGACCAGATCGAGCGCGGGCCGTACCGGCATGGACGGGGTGAACAAGTCCAGCAGACCCAGCATGCGCTCGAAGCTGCTCTGCGCATCGCCCTCGGCCTTCTTCAGCTTCGGGGTCTTGCTGGCAGGCTTGGTTGCCGGGGTTGTCTTCGTCGCGCGTGTGGCCATGGTCTTCGAACTGCTCCTTGCCTCGCAAGAAAATCTCACGGGTTCGCAATGCGGAACCTGGAAACTATAGCCGAGCACCCCTCGGCGCCAGGGCCTGGCCGGCGCTCGTTCAGCCAGCGTGGGCTAGCGCCACCAAGTCGGCCACGTTGTCCATTTGCTCCACCGTCCAGCAGGCGTGCAAGAGCGCGGCTGCCGCCTCGGGCGGCAGGCTCAGCCTGGCCTGGCCGTGGAATTTCGCTTCCAGATCGGCGTCGGTCATCGGATTGGCCACGCTGCCCTTGCACTGCGCCACTTCGGCCATGCATTGGTGGCCATTGGCGTGGGTCACGATCAGGCTGGCGGCCTCTGGCGTGAGTTGCGTGTCGGCCTCCACCTCGATGAGGCCGCGCAGCCGCACGATCTCCGGGTCGTCGATGCCCTGGCTGCCACCTTCCGCCAAGCCCGCGCGGCCGGTGGCCAGCGCAACAGCCGTCCAGTGGTACAGGCTGACCTTGGCTTGCAGCGGATCAGCCGGATGCCGGCAGAACCCCAGCGCCAGTGCCGAGGGGTGCACGCGCAGGCGGACGGCGGCGATGCTATCGCCCGGGCGCTGCCGGGTGCGGCAGTCCAGCGCGGCATCGACGGCGGGGTGGATCACGATGCCGCAGGGGTAAGGCTTGTAGGCCAGGGCTTCGACCTCGAAGCGCTCGCCCAGCCCGTCGGTCAGATAGGCCAGGTGCGGCACGCTGGCAAACAGTTCGGCAAAACCGTAGCGGCCTTCCAGCGGCGCATCCGGCCCGCTCAGTCCGTGTCGGGCAAGCAAAGCGCTGCGCAGCCCGCCTTGCGCGGCGTTGCCGAAGATCAGCGTGGCCGCCATGCTGCCGTGCGCCACGCGCAAGCCCGATGCCTGCTGCACCGCATGCCCGATGGCCCAGCCGGTGCGATTGGCGTCGAGCTGCAGCACCTTGGCCATCGCCGCTGCGGCACCGATGCCGGCCGCAATGCCGGTCTGCGACCAGCCGATCGGCCCCTGCGCCGGCGCCATCGACACCGCCTTGCTGATGCGCGAGGCCACGTCCACGCCCAGCGTCAGCGCCAGCAGGAAGTCGTCGCCGCGCACGGGCGTGTGGCCGGCGTGCGCGAGCAGGGCAGCGACCACCACGCCGGTGGGGTGTAGGATGGTCTCAGCGTGCGTGTCGTCGAACGAATAGGCCGCGGAGCTCAGTGCGTTGAGCAGGCTGGCCGTCAGCGCATCGGTCTGTTCCGGTCGGCCCAGCAGGCCCGAGGTGGGCCGGCCAGCGTAGGGTAGCAGCGTGTGCGCGGCCGTCTCGACGATAACGTGGCGCGCGCCGCCGACACAGCAGCCCACGATGTTGACCAGCGCGCGCAGGGCTGCGTGGCGCGCACGCTCCGGCACGTCGGCCAGGCGCAGCGTGTGCACCTGGTGCGCCAAGGTGGCGGTGATGCGGCTGGCGGCTGCTTCCTGCGTCATGCCTACCGGCCGTCCGTGGACCACTGCGCGGCCAGCTTGGCGCCGCCGTCGGGCAGCGCTTGTGACTGCATGAACAGGAACATCTTCATGCTGTCCTCGTCCTTGTAGCCGGCGGCGGCCGCCTCGCGGTACAGCTCCAGGATGCGCGGCGCCAGCCACAGGGCCGCGCCATGGCGTTCGGCCTCTTCGAGCATCAGCGCCTCGTCCTTCAAGCCGATCGACAGGGGCCCGTTGAACTTGAAGCTGCCGCTCAGGATGGCGGCCGGCACCTTGTGCAGGGTCGTGTAGTTCTGGCCGGAACCGGCGTTGAACACCTCGTTGAGCACCTTCGGGTCCAACCCGGCCTTGATGCCCATGGTCAGCCCTTCGAACACCGCCATGCGGCCCGCGGCGGACACATGGTTGTTGATGATCTTGGCCACCTGGGAGATGCCGGGCTTGGCGCCCAGGTAGATGAGCTTGGCGGCGAGCAGGTCCAGCGTGGCACGGGCGTAGCCGAAGTCGGCCTCGCTGCCCGATGCCAGCACCGCCAGCTTGCCGATGCGCGCAGCCGGAGGGCCGCCGCTGATCGGCGCGTCGATCAGGCCGATGCCTTTGCTGCGCAGCCCGGTGGCGATCTTGTCCATGACGGCGCTGCCCAACGTCGAGGTCTCGATGTAGACCCGCAGCGCCTTGCCTGCCGCCATGCCGCGCTCGCCCAGCGCCACGGCGAGGCTCGCCTCGCGCGAAGGCATGGAAGCGATGATCAGTTCGCAGCGGTCAGCCAGCGCCTGCGGGTCGGCGCAGACATGGGCGCCCAGTGCCACCAGGGGCTCGAGAGCAGCGGGGTTGCGGTCGCAGACCGACAGGTCCACGCCCTGTTCCAGCAGGCGTAGCGCCATGGGCTGGCCCATGTTGCCGGCGCCGATCAATCCGACTTTCGGTGCAGTCATGTCAGGTGTTCTCCGCGTTGGGGGGCAGTGGCGATGCGCCGGCCGGCAAGGGCAGTTTGGCGGTATTGAGCACGAAGGCCAGCAGCGTGTAGTAGCCGCAGACGGCCAGCACGTCGAGCGTGGCCGGCTTGCCGAAGATGGCCGCCAGTGCGTCGAAGGCGCTATCCGACGGCTCGCCCAGCCACACGGTCTCGTACGCAAAGTCGTGCAGCGCTTCTTCGGTGGCGTCCATGCCATCGGGCCGGCGGCCCTGTGCGATGGGGCCGGTGATCTCTTCGCGCAAGCCCGCTTCGCGTGCGATGCGTGCGTGAGCGGCCCATTCGTAGTCGCAGCTCCAGCGTCTGGCCGTGACCAGGATGGCGATCTCGACCAGTTGCTGCGCGATGCCGGTGTTGTAGCGCAGGTGCTCGCCCAGCGCCTGCACCTTGCTGGCCAGCGCCGGGTTGTGGATCAATGCCAGGAACGGCCCCTTCAGTGCGCCGCGCGGACCGCTGGCGATGGCGTCGGCCACCTCGCGCTGGGGGGCGCTCATCTGCTCACGGTCCAGAACTTCGAATCGGGTCATGTGTGTCTCGCTTCAGGCCGGGGTTGCCAACTGGAACGCCCGGTCGTGGGTCAGGGAAGGAAGCCGTGCGCGCACATTGGTGACCTGGTCCAGGTCGATTCGCGCGCAGACCACCTGCGGGGCGTCGCCGGCTTCGGCAAGGACCTGCCCGTCGGGGCCGATCACCATGGCATGCCCATAGGTCTGGTGCCCGCCGGGGTGCTCGCCGCAAGTCGCGGGGGCGAGGATGAACGCGCCGTTCTCAATCGCCCGTGCCTGCAGCAGGGCCCGCCAGTGCAAGCTGCCGGTCTGCCTGGTGAATGCCGCCGGGATGGCCAGCACCTCGGCACCGGCCTGGGCCAATTGACGGTAGAGGTGGGGAAAGCGCACGTCATAGCAGATCGACAGGCCGAGTCGGGCCCAGGGCGTCTCGGCCAACACGGCCGTGGCGCCGGGCGCGTAGGCGGCGGATTCGCGGATCACGCGGCCGCCCTTGAGCGTCGCGTCAAACATGTGAATCTTGTCGTAGGACGCCACGACGGCACCGTCGGCAGACAGCAGGTAGGAGCGGTTGACCAGCCGGCCTTCGAGGCCGGGCAGCGCGAGCGAACCCACCAGCAGCCAGACCGCGTGCTCGCGCGCCATGGCCTGCAGCTTGGGCAGCGCAGGGTCGGCCAGCTCGGCGTCGGCGTTGTTGCGCATGGCGGCGCCACTGGCGTGTAAAAAAGTGGCGTATTCCGGCAGTGCTACCAGGGCGGCGCCTTGCTGGCGTGCGCTCTGCACACCGTGGCGCACTTGTTCGAGATTGGCCGCCCGGTCATCGCCCGGGCACAGCTGCACGCAGGCCGCGATGAACGACCTGTCGCTCATGCGGGGGCCTTCGCCTTCGGCTGCGGAGCGAACCTCTTCGGGCGGCCGGGTGAGGTTCATACCGAAGCCAGCCCCAGCATGACGCGCGCCTCTGCGGGCGTGGCCAGCCGGCTGCCCAGCAAGTCGATGACGTTGGCCGCCTTGCGGACCAGGGATGCGTTGTCCGGTGCCAGTTCGCCTTTGGCGATGTACAGGTTGTCTTCGAGTCCGACGCGCACATGCCCGCCCAGCAGGAAAGCCTGCGCCACCATTGGGAACTGGGCGCGGCCGACGCCGAACGCAGCCCATTGGGCGCCGTGCGGCAGCATGCTCTTCATCGACGCCAGCACCTCGGTGCTGGCCGGCGCGCCCCATGGCACGCCCATCACCATCTGGAACAGGGGTTTGTCGTCCAGCAGGCCGCGCTTGATCATGTCCAGCGACAGCGCGATATGGCCGGTGTCGAACACTTCGAGTTCCGGCTTGACGCCGGCCGCGCGAATGGCCGCGGCGATGGTCTCTACATGGGCCGGCACGTTGACCAGCACGCCTTTGCCGAAATTCAGCGTACCCATGTCCAGGCTGCAGATGTCGGGCTTGAGCTCGACGATGTGCTGCACCCGCTCGATGGGCGGGCGCAGGTTGGAGCCGGGCTCGGCCGTGTTGGCCAGCGTGTTGCTGGGCACGAAGCGCGCACCGGGGCCGGTGGTCAGGTTGACGATGACGGGGCTTCCGCTGTCGCGGATGCGGTCCACCACCTCGCGGTACAGCGCGGTCTCCATGCTCGGCTTGCCCGTCTCCGGGTGGCGCACGTGGATGTGGGCGATGGCGGCACCGGCCTTGCAGGCATCGATGGCGGCGCGCGCGATCTGCTCGGGTGTGACCGGGACGGCCTGGAAGCGGCCTGCGGTGTCGTCGCCGCCGGTGACGGCGCAGGTCAAGATGACGGGGTTGTGCAAGAGGTCTCCTCGTGGTGGTGCGGGTTCGTTCGATTGTCGCGGGGCGCGATGCGTGTGTCAATAAGTCCCGCTAAACGAGATATTATTTGATGCTGGGGTTCATCGCATCGATCGGGTGTTGGGTCTGCGATCTCTTTGAGGGCCGTATAAGGAGTGTCTAGGTTGTTGATATATGTCATATAGCGGGATAAAATTGTAGATGGGCGGCGCAAGTGTGTCGTCGAGCTTTTGGAGACATCGATGAAGACGATTGCGAATCTTGGGTGTGCCGGCGTGCTACTGGTCTCGGGATGGGCTGGTGCGCAGGTGCCATCCGGCACACCCATCCGCTTGATCGTGCCGTTCGGCGCGGGTTCGTCTGTGGACTCGACAGCACGGCCGTTCGCTCTCGCGATGTCGGAGGCGTTGGGCCAGCCGGTCGTGGTGGACAACCGCGCTGGCGCGGAGGGTGTGATCGGCGTTCGTGCGGTGTTGAATGCGCCTGCAGACGGGCTGACGGTGCTGTTCACAAGCAACTCCGTGCCCACCCTGTTGCCGGTGCTTAAGAAGGTCGCGCCCTTCGACCCCGCCGATCTCGTTCCCGTCTGTGCGATATCCAAAGCGCCTATGAACGTGTGGATGCGGGCCACGCTGCCGCACAAGACCTTGCCGGAGTTCATCGCCGACGCCAAGGCCCATCCGCAGAAGTACACCTACGCCACTTCGACCGGTCTCACGCGGCTGACTGCGGAGTGGCTGCAGCAGATTGCCGGCATCGAGCTGCGTGGAGTTCCCTACAAGGCGACGTCGCAGGCGCTGGTCGACATCCAGTCCGGCCAGGTCGACTTGTTGATGTCCGATGTGTCAACGGCCAAGTCCAGCTACCAGAGTGGGCGGATCCGGCCGTTGGTCGCAGCGGACGCCAAGCGCTCCGCAGCGCTGCAAGAGGCGCCCTCGGCGCCGGAGGCGGGCGTCGCAGGCTTCAATGTCAGCGTGTGGTTCGCCACCTATCTGCCGCGCAACACGCCCGCGGCCATGGTGGCGAAGATGCGGCAGACGGTGCGCCAGGCGGCGAACAGCGCGCAGGTACACGATGGCGACAAGGCCGGCGGCCGTGAGGCGATGGTGCTGTGCGGCGATGAACTGGCGCGCTACCAGGACGCCGAGATCGCGCGCTGGCGCAAGCTAGTCGCCACGGCCCGGATCGAGACAGACTGAGCGGCCCTGCTGCACGCGACGGTGGCCCGCGCAGGCGCAAGGGCCTGACGCGCTCAGGCAGCGTGCTCGCGCTGCGCCGCCTCGATCCAGTCGAGCACCAGCGCCGCTTGCGGCAACACCAGCGTGACACCGATCCCGGCCAGGATCACGCGCTCCAGCCGTTCCCTGGAAACCCCCAACCCGAACAGGCGGATGGCGTGGATCCTGAAAGGCACCTCGTGCCCCAGCAGCGCGAGCTGGGCGGTGACCACGATCTCGCACAGTAGGCGATCCTCGTCGCTCCCTTCGAGCAGAGCGCCTCGCATGGCTTTGTAGTGGTCGATGGCCGCTGCGTTCACTTCAGCGACTCTGACTGTTGATGCCTTCATGGTGTTCTCCTGGTCCTGTAGAGGCTGACAAGCGGGCGTGTGCAGCGGCGTTGAACCCACTGCCAGAGCAGGACCGCCGGCGCCGGCGGTGCCGCTGCTGCCATGATCTTACACAAATCCCGATATGTGAGATATGTGTAAGTTTCTTGGTGGCGTGACCGCTCCCTCTCTGAGTGCTCATGGCGTTAGTTATGGCGATTTTTTTGATGGGATCCCTTGCGCTGCAGATGCACGCCACCTAAAATTTGTCGCATATCACGGGATTTAATGATTTGCGACGGTCGCAAAGCACCTCCCGCGACAGATTGGAGACGACGCATGGCAGCAACCGCCGACGACAGATTTTTCCTGGGCCGCAAGATGCAGCTCGCCTTTTTGGTCGGCGACATGGAGGCCGCGCTCAAGCTCTGGACGGAGACCTTCCAGGCCGGGCCCTTCGTCGTGTTCGAGCAAGCCCTCGGTAGCCGCCACTTCATCCACCGCGGCCAGCGCAGCCCGGTGGATTTCGCGCTAGCGCTGTCCTATGTTGGCGACACGCAGATCGAATTGATCTTCCAGAAGAACGATGCGCCTTCCATCTACACGGAAGCCGAACGTGATCCGCGCGGCAATGGCGGTGCGCACCATATCGCGTTCTGGCCCGACGACATGCCGGCGGCCTTTCGCAAGCTCACGGCGCAGGGGTTCGAAGAGGTCGCGTCCATCCGTTCTCCGGCAGGCGAGATCGACGTGTACTACATGCAGTCCCCGGGCGAGCTGGGCGTGATGCTCGAGCTCGTGCCGATGAGCTCGGCCAGGCGCGTGTACTTTTCGCGCATCAAGGAGTTGTGCGAGCGGCCCGATGCGGGCCAGCGCGTGTACCGGTTCAAGGACAAGGACCACTTTCTCAGTTCCATTGCCCAGGAGGCTGTGTGATGTCGATGCGCCAACACCCCATCCAAACGACCCTCCGGCGCGCTGGCGTGCTGCGAGGCATGGCACAAACGGCCGTCGCATCGTGCGCAAGGCGTGCGATCCACTGGGGGCTGTGCACTTCGCTCGTCATGCTGGCGCTGGGCCCGGCGCAGGTGGCCGCGCAGAACTACCCCAACAAGCCGATCAAGTTCGTGATCCCGTTCACGGCCGGTGGCGGCACCGACGTCACGGCCCGCATGTTGGGCGAGCAACTCGCACTGAAGCTGGGCCAGTCGGTAATCGCAGAGAACCGGCCGGGCGCCAGCGCCGGCATTGCTGCCGGTGCAGTGGCGCGCGAACGCCCGGATGGCTACACCTTGCTGGTCGGCACGGCGACCTTGGCGGCGAACGCTGTCGTCCCCGGCGCGAACCTCCAGGTGGACTTGATCAACGACTTCGAGCCCATTGCCAAGATCGGCCAGATCGACCTGATCCTGACGGTCTCCGCGAAGTCGGGCATCGACCGACTTTCCGACCTCGTGCAGAAGATGAGGGCCCAGCCGTCCGCGGTGCAGTTCGGCTCGCCTGGCATTGGAGCTCCGGCGCATCTGGGCGGCGAATTGTTCAAGCAGCTGACCAAGGCGGATGCACTGCACATTCCGTACAAAGGCGAGAGCGCGGCGCTGACCGACCTGATCGGGGGGCAGACCACCTTCCAGCTTTGTGCGCCCGCCGTGTGTGGCCCCCGCATCCAGGAGGGTAGCCTGAAGGGACTGGCCGTGACGGCCAAGGCCCGCTCGAAGGTCGTGCCCAGCGTTCCCACGGCGGCAGAGGCGGGGGTGCCGGGGTTGGAAGCCGGCACGTGGTACTACCTGGCTGCTCCCAAGGGCACGCCGCCAGCGGTCATTGACAAGCTCAATCGCGCCATCAACGAAATTCTGGCCGACGAGCGCTTCCGGGCGCGCTTGCTGGCGATGGGCGTGGAAGTAGAGCCGGGTACGACGCCCGCTTCCGTGCGCGACGGACTGCGGGCCGAAATGGACAAGTGGCGCCCGGTCGTCAAGGCAGCCGGCGTGACCATTAACTGAGCACCGGCGCGTCCGCCGGGGCGGACGCCAACACCCATAGCAATCACCGTGGGCTGCGTACGCATGCCCAGGGCGGGTCGTCGGCCGGCGCGGCGCCGGCCATCCCAGCTTTTCATACAGGAGAGAGACATGAAACCGAACATTCTTTATGGCGTGGCGGTACTGCTCGTCGCCGCGGCGTTGATCCCGGTAACCTGCGCCGCCCAGCAGCTCGCAGGCACCAGGCCCATCAAGCTGATGGTTGGCTATTCCCCCGGCGGTGGCATGGACAGCCTGGCTCGTCTCTATGCAGCCAAGCTGCCTGACATCCTGAAGGCGCCGGTCATCGTCGAGAACCGGCCCGGCGCGTCGGAACTGCTGGCTGCGCAACCGGTGATCCACGCGCCGGCCGATGGATTCACCTTGTGGATCGGCTCCGGCGGCGCGCTGGTCCAGGGGCCTGGCGTGCGCACCGATCTGCCATACGACCCGCTAAAGGACCTGACCCCGATCACCTTGATTGCCGAGGGCGAGGCCGTGTTCCTGGTGCGCAAGGAAGCACCTGTGAACTCGATGGCCGAGCTGGTCGCGTATGCGAAGCAGAACCCGGGCAAGATGTCCTACGGCTCGGCCGGCATCGGCTCGGGTAGCCATTTGACGGTCGAGTACGTGCTGGCGCTGACGGGCGCCTCGATCCTGCATGTGCCCTACAAGGGCGAGGCCGAGTCGACCCGCGACACGATGGCGGGCAACGTCGACCTGACCATGGCCATGGTGGCCACTGCCGTGCCGCTGATCAAGGACGGCAAGCTCAAACCAATCGGCATCACCGGCCTGCAGCGCGTGGCCTCGCTGCCCGACCTGCCGACCGTCGCGGAATCCGGTGTACCCGAGCTGCGCGAGGTCGGTGCGTACACCTTCTACGCGCTGATGGGGCCGGCCGGCATGCCGCCCGAGATCGTCAGGCAACTGAACGAGGCGTTCAGTAAGGTCGCGCAACTTCCCGAGGTGGCGCAACGCCTGCGTGATACGAGCCTGCGCCCCGGCTCCGCCTCGCCAGACGTGTTCCGCAAGCAGCTCCAGGACGACCTGGCCAAGTGGAAGAAGCTGCGCGGCAAGGTCAAGGTCGGCACGTCCTGAGCCTGAGCCTGCGGCGCTCGCGCCCCGCGGTGTCCCCTGCGTCCCCACCAGCCCTTGCACACGATGAACACCGACACCGATCTTTGCCACGCCTTCGCGCACCATGTCGCCGAAACCCGCTTCGAGCACCTTCCGCCCGCTGCCGTGGAGGCGGCCAAGCAGGCCATCCTCGACACCCTGGGCGTGACCCTGGCAGCCAGTGGCATGGAGCCGGCAGTGCGCGCCCTGGCCGATCTGGTGCTGGAGACCGGCGGCCGCGCGGAAAGCACCGTGCTGGGCTTCGGCGGCAAGGTGCCGGCTGCTGCAGCCGCCTTGGCCAACGGCGCCATGGCGCACTGCCTGGACTTCGACTCCCAGACGCCGTGGGGCGCCCATGCGGACAGCTCCGTCGTGTCAACCGCGCTGGCCCTGGCCGAGCGGGTCGGCGGCGTCAGCGGCAAGCAACTGATCACGGCCGTGGCCATCGGGCAGGACCTGTTCGCGCGCCTGCGCTGCAACGTGGGCTGGAAGCAGGACTGGAACCTGTCGTCCGTGGTGGGCGCGTTCGCGGCCGCAGGGGCGGGCGCCCATGTGCTGGGGCTGCCGCGCGCGCAGGCTGCGCACGCGCTGGGCATCGCCAGCATGCAGTCCAGCGGAACGATGGAGGTGATCTTCGGCATCGGCAGCGACCTGCGCGGCATGTACGCGGGCTTCACCTCGCAGGGTGCGGTGCTGGCGGCGCTGCTGGCGGCCAGGGGCATCACCGGCATCGGCACGCTGTTCGAAGGCCGCGCCGGTATCTTCAATGTGTACTTCGGCGGCCAGTACGCGCGCGACAAGATGCTGGACGGCCTGGGCACGGACTACCTGGGCGCGACCACGCTGTTCAAGGCCTGGCCTGCGGTCGGCAATGTCCATACCTACATCCACGCGACCGTCGAGCTGATGCAGGAGCACCGCATTGCGGCGCGCGACATCGAACGCATCCGCGTGTTCGTGGGTGACTTCCACCAACGCATGTGCACGCCGCTGGATACCCGGCGCGCCCCGGCCACGCTGGTGGATGCGAAGTTCAGCCTGCCGTTCTGCGTGGCGCTGGCGGCGGCCAAGGGCGGCATGCGCATCTCGGACTTCAGCGCCAAGGCGTTGAAGGATCCAGAGGTTTTGGCCATGGCGCAGTTGATCGAACCGGTGGAAGACAGCAGCCTGGACTGGAAGCTCAAGATTCCCGATGGCCGCATGGAGATCACGACCCGCGACGGGCGGAGCTTCGAGCGCGTCGGCCACAGCGTGCCGGGCAGCCAGGAAGCGCCGATGGACTGGGACGGCATCGCCGCCAAGTTCAGCGCCTGCGCCGCCGTGGCGGCCGTCCCCGTGCCTGCAGATCGCATCGCCGAAGCCATCCGCATCGCGCGCACGCTGGAAGACCAGGCCGACGCCACCACCCTGGTGCGCGTCGTGGATGCCGCGCACGCCGCCTGAATCCCACCGGCGTGAGCCAAGCTTTTCAAGGAGATCACATGAAGACCTACCAACACTGGATCGACGGAGCAGAGGTGGAACCCGCCAGCGGCGCCTGGCTGGACAGCGTCGACCCCTACACAGGCGAAACCTGGGCGCGCATTCCGCGCGGCAACGCGCAGGATGCCGAGCGCGCCGTGGCGGCCGCGCACCGCGCCATGCACGAAGGCGAATGGAGCCAGATGACCGCGTCGCAGCGCGGCCGGATCCTGCGCAAGATCGGCGATCTGCTGAGCGAGCCCGAGGTGGCCCAGCGCCTGGCGGAGATCGAGTCGCGCGACAACGGCAAGATCCTCGCCGAAATGCATGGCCAACTGGCCTACCTGCCCGAGCACTGGTACTACTACGCCGGGCTGGCCGACAAGATCGAGGGCGCGGTGCTGCCGGTCGACAAGGCCGAAATGGTGGCCATGACCTACCGCGAGCCGGTGGGCGTGGTGGCCGCGCTGACGGCGTGGAACTCGCCCCTGATGTTCTTCACGATCAAGTGCGCGCCCGCGCTGGCGGCGGGCTGCTCGGTGGTGCTCAAGCCATCCGAGTTCGCTTCGGTCAGCTCGCTGGAACTGGCGGCCTTGACCAAGCGCGCAGGCTTGCCCGATGGCGTGATCAACGTCGTCACCGGTCTCGGGCAGGAAGTGGGGACGGCCCTGGTCGAGCACCGTGATGTGGCCAAGGTCACCTTCACCGGATCGGACGTGACCGGGGCCAAGGTGTACGAGGCGGCGGCGCGCGGCATGAAGCGCGTGGCCATGGAGCTGGGTGGCAAGTCGCCCAACATCGTCTTCGACGACGCCGACCTGGACATGGCCGTTGTCGGCGCAGTGTCCGGCATCTTCGCGGCGGGGGGGCAGATGTGCACGGCGGGCTCGCGCCTGCTGGTGCAGAACTCCATCCGCGAAAAGTTTACCGAGCGGCTGGTGGCCATGGCGCGCGACCTGAAGCTGGGCGACCCGATGAAGGCCGGGACCAACATTGGCCCGATTGCCACGCGGCCTCAATACGAAAAGGTGCTGCACTACATCGCCCTGGCCAAGGCCGAAGGCGCGCGCTGCATCCTGGGCGGCTCGCCGGCCAGTGGCGAGGGGCTGGGCATCGGGCAGTTCGTGGAGCCGACCATCTTCACCGACGTGTCCAATGGCATGCGCATCGCGCAAGAGGAAGTGTTCGGCCCGGTGCTCTCGATCATCGGCTTCGACACCGAAGCGCAGGCCCTGGAGATCGGCAACGACGTGGCCTACGGCCTGGCCGCTGGCGTGTGGACGCGCGATGTCGGACGCGCAATGCGGATGTCCAAACGGCTGCGGGCCGGCATGGTCTGGGTCAACACCTACCGGGCCTACAGCTTTGTCGTCCCCATCGGTGGCATGAAGCAATCCGGCCTGGGCCGCGAGAGCGGGGTGGAGGCGGTCGATGACTACCTGGAGACCAAGAGCGTGATGATTTCGACGGCCTCCAGCGCGCCGAGCAACCCATTTCTGCAGCGCTGACGCTGCAGGCGCCGAAGAAATCCAAGGAGACGACGTGATCACCAGAAGAAAGTGGGCAGCGACCTCCGCCGCGCTGGTAGCCTGCGCACTGCCTGGCATGGCACAGGCTGCTTATCCGGACCGGGTCATCCGCATCGTGGTCGGTAACGCAGCGGGCGGCACCGACGATGCCATCAGCCGCTTCGTGGCCAGCAAGCTCGCGGCCGAGTACGGGCAGGGCGTGATCGTCGAGAACCGGGGTGGCGGTTCGACGACGATCGCTGGCGGCGTCGTTGCTTCGGCGGCCCCTGACGGCCACACGCTGCTGTGCCTGATCAGCGCTGGCATAGCCCAGACCGCGTTGCGCGACAGGTTGCCCTACAACCTGCGCAGCTTCACGCCGATCGTGGGCGTCGGCGGCTTCCCGCTGGCGTTGGCCGTGTCAGCGACACCACCGGCCAGCATCGGCTCCGTCGGCGAGCTGGTGGCGGCTGCCAGGTCGGGCAACGGCGTCACCTTCGCGTCCGGCGGCGTGGGCACGATGGCGCACCTCAACATGGTCAGGTTCCTGAAGACGGTCGGCGGCAAGGGCGTGCATGTGCCGTACCGGAACAACCCGGAAGGGCTGCAGGCGCTGGGTGGTGGCTTCACGCAGGTGATGTTCGCCTCGGCCTCCGAGGTGGCGAGCCTGCGCAGCGACGGCAAGATCCGGGTGCTGGCGGTGACCGCGCCCGAGCGCCTGGGCCTGTTGGCCGATGTGCCGACCATGCGCGAACTGGGCTTTGCCTCGATCGATCCGACGCTGTGGTATGGCTTCATGGCGCCGGCCAGAACACCGGCCGATTTCGTGGCCAAGCTGGCCGCCAGCATCACGAAGGCGGTGAGAGACCCGGAGTTCCAGAACCGGTTCCGGCCCATGGCGTTCATCGAAGACATCAGGACCGGGCCAGAGCTGGACGCGTACATCGGCGCCGAGGTCGCCCGTTGGCGCGAAGTCATCCTAGAGAACAACATCAGGATCACGGACTGACGCACGTCGGCCCGCAACACACACAGCAAGGAGAGTGGACATGAATCAGGCGGACGTTAAGGTGCCAGGCCGGCTCGCGGGGCGCAAGCTCGTCGTGACGGGCGCGGCCTCGGGCATCGGTAAGGCAACGGCCCGGTTGCTGGCGCAGGAAGGCGCCAGGCTTGCGCTGCTGGACCTGGACGCGGCCGGGGTGCAGCGCACGGCGGCCGAGACCGGTGGCTGCGGCCTGGTCGTGGACATCTCGGACGAGGGCGGTGTCGACCAGGCCATCGACGCGGCGGCGGCTTTCCTCGGCGGCATCGATGGCGTGGTGAACGCCGCCGGCATCATGACCATCGGGCCGGTGGGCGAGACTCCCGTGGGTGTGTGGCGCAAGACGCTGGAAGTCAACCTGACCGGCACTTATATGGTCACGCGTTCGTGCCTGCGGTTCATGGCGGCTGAAAGCGCTGGCTCGGTAGTGAACATCGCCTCGGCCGCGGGCCTGCTGCCCAACGCACCGGGACTGACCGCGTATGCCGCCTCCAAGGGCGGTGTGGTGAACCTCACGCGTGCGCTGGCAGCTGAACTGGCGCCGAAGATCCGGGCCAACTGCGTGTGTCCCGGCATGGTGGACACGCCCATGGCCGACGGCTTTCGGGCCAACGTGGGCAACTATGCGCTCAAGCGCGTAGCCGATCCGCTGGAGATCGCGCGCGTGGTGCTCTTTCTGACGAGTGCTGAGTCGTCGTACGTGACGGGCGCCACGCTTGCCGCGGACGGCGGCCGGTCGTACCACTGAAGCACAGCCGCAAAGGGCGTTGCGTGCCCCCGCGCTGCCGCTTGCGGCGCTGGCCAACGGGAGGGCAGAAGGCTTGCCCCGCGCGCAGCAAGATGCGGGGCAATGCCGGATCGGCGCTATTCATGCGCTCGCCGGCCTCCTCATTCATGAGTGGCGCTTATAGGCACAAGCAACGCAGACCGGCTAGTCGCGCTGGCTGCCATTGGTTAACTTTGAGTATCTATGAAAGCCTGACCCCACGATGACCGGCCTCTTCGCGACCACACGCAAGCGCGCGCGCATGCTGCCGCTGCGCACGGTGTCTTGGACGCCGTCACGGCAAGCCACCCATCCATTCAAAGGAAACCCGTGATCAACTCATGTCCAATCTGCTCCGCGGCGATGGTCGCCGTCATGGCCACCGCAGGTCTTGCCGAGGCGCAGACCCCGGCCACCCAGCAGATCGCGCGCGCCGGCAGCCAGCCATTGGGCGCCGGCCCTGCCGAGTTCTTCACCGGCCGCGTGCGGGTCGAGCCGGTCTGGCCTGCAATGCGCAGATCACCGCGTCCGGCCACATGGTGACCTTCGAGCCCGGTGCGCGYTCGGCGTGGCACACCCACCCGGCCGGCCAGCGCCTGCTGGTGACGTCGGGTGTGGGCTTCACGCAGGAATGGGGCAAGCAGATCCAGGAGCTGCGCGCGNTCGGCGTGGCACACCCACCCGGCCGGCCAGCGCCTGCTGGTGACGTCGGGTGTGGGCTTCACGCAGGAATGGGGCAAGCAGATCCAGGAGCTGCGCGCGGGCGACAGCGTCTGGTGCCCACCCGGCGTAAAGCATTGGCACGGTGCGGGACCGTCAACCGCAATGACCCACCTGGCCGTGAGCGGTGCGGTGGATGGCAAGAACGTCGAATGGATGGAGAAGGTCAGCGATGAACAGTACAGCGCACGCTGATCGACGCCGGCTGATGTCCCTGGGCGCCGCTGCGGCCATCGGCCTGGCCATGTCCAGCGGTTGMGCCAGCCCCCAGAACCCGCGAGAAAACCAGAACATGCCGATTCCACCCTCTTCGGAACAGCTGACCGCCGCGCAGCAGGCCATCGTGCCCGTCGCGGCACTGGCGGCCGCCGGCGACATGCCGCGCCTGAAYGCTGCGCTGAACCAGGGCCTGGACGCCGGCCTGCCCGTCAGCGATGCGCGCGAGGTGCTGGTGCAGCTCTACGCCTATGCCGGTTTTCCGCGCAGCCTGAACGCGCTGGCCGAACTCATGAAGGTGGTCGACGCGCGCAAGCAACGCGGCGTGCAGGATGCACCGGGCCGTGCACCCAGCAAGCCCATCCCCAGGGGCGATGCGTTGCTGGCGGCCGGCACGGCCAACCAGACCCGGTTGGTCGGCGCGCCGGTGAGTACCTGCGCAGCCATCTGTTCGGCGACATCTTCGAGCGCGACAACCTCGACTGGCACAGCCGCGAGGTGGCCACGGTCAGCATGCTGGCGGCAATCACTGGGGTGGAGTCGCAACTGCTGTCCCACATCCGCATCAGCATGAACATCGGCATCACGGCAAACCAGTTGCGCCTGGTTGCCCAGTTGCTGGCCGACCGTGTGGGCGCCGACAGCGGGCAGCGTGCGCGCGAGGCCCTGCAGCAGCACCTGGCCAGTAGGCCGGCGGGCTGACCGCATGCGCTACGCAAAGCGGGCCGCAGCATCGATCGTGGCGTTGGTCGTGGTGGCCGTGCTGGGCGCCTGCGCCTATGTGCACCCACCGCTCGGGCAGATGCCCGAGGGCGAGCGGCTCGGCGCCGTGCAGGCCTCGCCGCAGTACCGCAACGGTGCATTCCAGAACGAGGTGGCATCGCCGCCACGCCCTGGGGGGCTGGCGTTCGCATGGCAGGTGGTACGCGGGCAGTTCGTGGCCAAGGACCGGCCGCGTCCGCCTGCGGCGCTGCCCGTNGTCGCCGCCACGCCCTGGGGGGCTGGCGTTCGCATGGCAGGTGGTACGCGGGCAGTTCGTGGCCAAGGACCGGCCGCGTCCGCCTGCGGCGCTGCCCGTGGTGAAGACCGATCTGGCCGCGCTGCCGCGCGRGCAAGACATCKTGGTCTGGCTCGGCCATTCCTCCTACTTCGTGCAGGTGGCGGGCCGCAGGCTGCTGRTCGATCCGGTGTTCAGCGACCACGCGGCGCCGCTGCCCTGGATGGTGGAGGCCTTCGAGGGCACCACCATCTACCGCGTCGAGGACGTGCCCGAGGTGGACGCGGTACTCATCTCGCACGACCACTACGACCACCTGGACTACGCCAGCATGAAGGGCCTGCTGTCCAAGACCCGCGTGGTGATCGCCGGGCTCGGCAACGGCGCGCACCTGGCGCATTGGGGCTTTCCGCCGGAGAAGATCCGCGAGATGGACTGGCACCAGACGGTGGAGCTCGCGCCCGACCTGAAGATCCACGTGCTGCCGGCGCAGCACTACTCGGGTCGCTTCATGGAACGCAACCAGGCGCTGTGGGCCAGCTACGCGGTGGAGACACCCACGCGGCGCCTGTACTTCAGCGGCGACACCGGCTTCGGCCCGCATTTCGAAAGCATGGCCACGCGNGCGCTGTGGGCCAGCTACGCGGTGGAGACACCCACGCGGCGCCTGTACTTCAGCGGCGACACCGGCTTCGGCCCGCATTTCGAAAGCATGGCCACGCGATTCGACGGCTTCGACCTGGTGGCGCTGGACGCTGGCCAGTACAACGCTGAGTGGGGCGACATCCATATGAACCCGGAAGAGGCGTCGCGTGCCGCCGAAATTCTGCGCGCCCGCAGCCTGCTCACGGCCCATGCCGGTCGCTTCAGCCTGGCACGCCACGCCTGGGACGAGCCGTTCGAGCGTGCCGTGGCGGCCAGCGCCGGGAAGTCCTACCGGCTGCTGACGCCGCGCATCGGCGAGGTGGTGCGGATCGGCGATGCGCAGCAGCACTTCGAGCACTGGTGGCGCGGCATCGACCCCGGCACGCAGGTGCAGGCGACACCGTAGAAAACTCCAGCCAGCCCTATCGGGCCGGGCGTCCCAGGCGCAGCGCCTCGACCACGAGCGAGAACGCGGGCGAGGGTTGTCGCCGGCTCGGGTAGTACAGGTGGTAGCCGGCGAACTTGGGGCACCAGTCCTGCAGCACACGCACCAGCCGGCCCGAGGCGATGTGCGGCATCAACTCGTCCTCCGGTAGCAACGAGATACCCAGCCCCGCCAATGCCGCGTCCACCTGCGGCGGGGCGGTGTTGAAGATCAGGGGGCCGTCCACCCGCACATTGACCTTGCGTCCGCGCTTCTCGAAGTCCCACACGTAGAGCCCGCCCGATGTCGGCATGCGCTGGTTGATGCACTGGTGCTGCGTCAGGTCGGCAGGCGTCTTGGGCGCCGGATGGGCGGAGAAGTAGGCCGGCGAGGCCACCACCGCCATTTGCAGCGGCGGCCCGATGGGAACGGCGATCATGTCGTTGTCGATGGTGTTGCCCATGCGAACGCCGGCATCGAAGCGGTCCGCCACGATGTCGCGAAAGCCGTAGTTCATGTCGAACTCCAGCTTAATGTCGGGATAAGTGCGCAGCAGCGGCATCAGCTTGGGCAGCAGCACAGTGTGCATCACGTTGTCGCCGCAGGTGATGCGCACGGTGCCGGCAGGCTTCTCGCGCAGGTCGGTCAGCGCGTCGAGTTCGGCCTCTATCTCGTCGAAGCGGTGGCCGATCGCGTTCATCAGCCGCTCACCGGCCGATGTAGGCGCCACGCTGCGTGTGGTGCGCGTGAGCAGGCGGATCTGTAGCCGTTCTTCCAGCCCGCGGATGGCCTGACTGAGCGCTGACTGGGTCACACCCAGCGTGCCGGCGGCCTTGGTGAAGCTGGCCTCGCGGGCCACAGTGACGAAGGCCAGCAGATCGTTGAGGTTACGTCGTGGCATACGGATTGCGGTCGAGTTTTGATTAATTTGACTTATCAATGTATAAAAAACTCATTACTCAGTCAAATTGCCCATGGCCAGCGAACTCTTACCTAGGCGGCTTCAAAGCCCATGTGCAACAGTTGGATGTTTCCAGCGTGCAATGCCATGAAGGTCCTTGAAGCGAACTTCGACGGGCGTGCACCAGCCAAGCGTCTTGCGATGCTGGGTGTTGCTCTCCCCGGCGATGTGATCGAGTTCGCGTTTGGAGTGCGCGCTCGGGGCGGGCGCAATGCCGATGGCCCAGCCGATTGGTCCCCGCGCGCATCCGGCCGCTGTGCGCTTACCCCACGGTGGCACGCTACAACGGCAAGGGGTCGATCGAGGACGCCACGAACTTCAGTTGCCACTGAGACCGCAGCGGTCTGTCACGGCGCGATGCCGGCCTTCGCCGCGACGTCGCGCCAGCGCGCGATGTCCCGCTGCACCATCGCCAGCATGTCGGCCGGAGCGCGGGGCGCGGCCTCGCTCCCCAGTCCCGCCAGAGTGTTCTGGAACTCGGGGTCGGCCAGGGCCTTGCGCGTCTCCGCATTCAGGCGCTGCACCACCGCCTCGGGTGTCCCCGCAGGTGCCGCCAGTCCCAGCCATGAGCGCACCTCGAAACCCGGCAGCGTCGCGGCCACCGTCGGCACCCCGGGCGCGCCCGGCCAGGGCTGCGCACTGGTCACGCCCAGCGCGCGCAGGCGGCCCGACTTGATGTGCGGCGCGGCCACCGTCAGCGTGTCCGCCAGCACATCCACATCGCCGCCGATCACGGCCTGCACCGGCGCGCCGCCACCGCGGTAGGGAATGTGCAGCAGCCGCACGCCGGCGGTCGAGGCCAGCAGCTCGCCGACCATGTGCTGGGTCGAGCCGATGCCCACCGAGGTGAAGGTCACCTTGCCCGGCTCCTTGCGCGCGATGTCCAGCAGATCGGCCAGCGTGCGCGCCGGATGCTCGGCCCGCACCGCGACCACGAACGGGAAGGACGACACGGTCGAGACGAACGCGAAATCCTTGACGGGGTCGTAGGGCAGGTTCTTGGCGATGGCAGCCGACACGGTGTGCGCGCCGGTCAGCAGCACCAGCGTGTACCCATCGGGCTTGGCCTTGGCCACGTAGCCGCTGGCGATGGCACCGCCGGCGCCGCTTTTGATCTCGACCACCACCGGTTGGCCCAGCGCGCCGGCCAGCTTCTGCGCGACGAGGCGGGCCACCACATCCGCATTGCCGCCGGCACCGAATCCGTGGATGAGTTGGATGGGCTGTGAGGGGTAGGGCGATTGGGCCAGGGCCGGGCCGGCCCACAGCGCCGCCATGGTGGCGGCGCCTCCCAGCAACATGTCTCGACGCAGTGGCGCCATCCTTGTCTCCTTGTTCATGGAATGCGGGGCCGTGGTGTCAGCGACCAGCCGGGGTGAACTGCTTGGAAAAGCCCGACCACACCGCGTCGTAGTCCACCTGCAGGTGGCTGGCATGCAGCGCCTGCGCCGTGGGCCGGAACACGTGCCGGCTCTCGAACATGAAGGCCAGCGTGTCCTCGATGCGGTGCGGCGCCAACGTGGCCGCGCTGGCCTTCTCGAAGGTCGCCGCGTCGGGCCCGTGCGGCAGCATGCAGTTGTGTAGGCTGATGCCGCCGGGCACGAAGCCCTCGGCCTTGGCGTCGTACACGCCGCGCACCAGGCCCATCAGCTCGCTCATCACGTTGCGGTGGAACCAGGGCGGGCGGAAGGTGTCCTCGGCCACCAGCCAGCGCGGCGGGAAGATCACGAAGTCGCAGTTGGCCACGCCGGGCGTGTCGGTGCCCGAGGTCAGAACGGTGTAGATCGACGGGTCGGGGTGGTCGAAGCTGATGGTGCCGATGGCCATGAAGCGTGCCAGGTCGTACTTGTAGGGCACCAGGTTGCCGTGCCAGGCCACGACGTCGAGCGGCGAATGCGGCTGGCCGCCTTCCCACAGATGGCCCATGAACTTGTTGACCACGCGCACCGGGCCCGCGTCGACCTCGAACGCGGCCACCGGCGCCAGGAAGTCGCGCGCATTGGCCAGGCCGTTGGAGCCGATCGGCCCCAGCTCGGGCAGGCGGAAGGGTGCGCCGTAGTTCTCGCAGACGTAGCCGCGCGCCTCTGCCTCGCGCAGCTCCACCCGAAAGCGCATGCCGCGCGGCACCAGCGCCACCTCGCCGGGGGCCAGCTCCAGCAAGCCGAGCTCGGTGTGCAGCAGCAGAGCGCCCGACTGCGGCAGGATCAGCAGCTCGCCGTCGGAGTCCATGAAGTAGCGCTTGTGCATCGAGCGGTTGGCGCGGTAGACATGGGTGGCGCAGCCGGTCTGGCCGTGCACGTCGCCATTGCCGGCGATGGTCACCATGCCGTCCACGAAATCGGTGGGCTCCGTCGGCATCGGCCAGGGGTCCCAGCGCAGGCGGTTGGCCGGCGTTTCCACCTCGTCGAAGGGCGCACTGCGCCACTGGCGGTCGTCGATGCGCTGGAAAGCCTCGTGCATCGCGCTGGGCTGGATGCGGTACAGCCAGGTGCGCCGGTTCTGGTCCCGCGGGGCCGTGAAGGCCGCGCCCGACAGCAGCTCGGCGTACAGGCCCAGCGGCGCCTGCTGCGGCGAGTTGCGGCCGATGGGCAAGGCGCCGGGCCGGGCCTCGCTCGTGAACTGGTTGCCGAAGCCGCTCTGGTAAGCGACCGCGGACGGCTTGGACGTCGACTCCATCTTCATCTCCTTGATCTTGTGGCTGGCTCAGTCCTGCCATTGCGGCGTGAAGAACTCCGCCGGCACCAGGATGCGCGACTCCTGGCTTTGCAGCAGCGGCAGCATCTTCGCCACATAGGCCTTGAAGCCCGGATCGGCCATGAGCGCGTGGCGCCGCGCGGTGCGCTCGTTCATGTCCTCGTAGGCCCACAGGTGCACGATCTGGCTCAGCGGCCCGGTCTCGCTGCGGTAGTAGCCGACCATGCGGCCCAGGATCTTCTTCTGGATGGCCAGGCCCTCGGCCTCGTACAGCGCCAGGTAGGCGCGCCACTGGCCGGGGTGGCAGGTGTAGGTTCTTTGCTCGACGATCATGTGCGGTCTCCTGGGATCAAACAGCGGCGGGCAGCAGCGTGCCGCGGCACGCACCGAAGCCGATGGCCACATGGCCTCGGGCTTCGCAGCGGCCCGTCAGAGTCAGTTCGTCGCCATCGGCCAGGAACAGCCGCTGCTCGCCGCCCGGCAGCGTCAGCGCGCGCGCGCCACCGGCCGTGATCTCCAGCAGGCTCCCGAGTGCGTCGAGATCGGCACCGGAGACCGTGCCCGAGCCCAGCAGGTCGCCGGTGTCGAGCCAGCTGCCGTTGCTGGTGTGGTGCGCCAGCATCTGCGCGATGCTCCAGTACAGCAGGTCGGCATTCGAGCGCGACAGCCGCAGCGCCGGCAGCCCCTGGGCGGCCATCCGCGCCGAGCGCAGGTGCGCGTCCAGCGCGATGCGCACACCGCCGTGGCGCTGGTCCACCGCGTCGTGCAGGTAGGGCAGCGGCGCCGGGTCGTCCTCGGCGCGCGGCGCCACCGCGGTGCGAAACGGTGCCAGTGCCTCGGCCGTCACGACCCAGGGCGACACCGTGGTGGCAAAGCTCTTGGCCAGGAACGGGCCCAGCGGCTGGTACTCCCAGGCCTGGATGTCGCGGGCCGACCAGTCGTTGAGCAGCGTGACGCCGAACACGTGGTCCCAGGCGTCGCCCACCGCGATGGGCCGGGCCTGCGTGGACGGCGCGCCGACGTAGATGCCCAGCTCCACCTCGTAGTCCAGCCGCTGCGCGGGCGCGAAGCGTGGCGCGGCGTCCTGCGGGCCCTTCAGTTGGCCGTGCGGGCGCTGCACCGGCGCGCCGCTGACGCGCACGCTGTTGGCGCGGCCGTTGTAGGCGACGGGCACGTGCTTGTAGTTGGGCAGCAGCGGCATGTCGGGGCGGAACAGCCGGCCGGCGTTGGTCGCGTGGTGGATGGAGGCGAAGAAGTCGGTGAAGCCGCCGACCTGCACGGGCATCACGAGTTCCACTCTGTTGATGGCGTACAGCGCCGCACCGAGCCGGTCGCGGTCGGCGGTGTGCGCGGCGGACAGCCGTTGCGACAGTCCTGCGCGCAGGGCCGATGCCGCCGCCGGCCCCAGGGCCATGAGTGCGTTGAGCCGTGACGCGCGGCACGCCAGCACCGCCTGCGCGGCCGGCCCGTCGAACAGCTCGGCGCAGGCCCCCACGTCGAGGATGCGGTCGCCGATGCCGACACCGCAGCGCGCTTCGCCACCGGCAGGCCGGAACACTGCGAACGGCAGGTTCTGGATCGGGAAATCGGTTTCCGGCGCCTGGGCTGAAGGCACCCAGCTTTGCAAGGACGGATCGTGTGTGGCATTCAGGCGATGGCTCACAGGCTGTGCCCCCCATCGATGACCACGCGCGTGCCGGTGGCCGTGCGCAGATGCGTCACGCAGGCCAGCACCGACAGTGCCACGTCCTCGGGCGTGACGACGCGGCCCAGCGGCGTGGCCGCGGCCTTCTTCTCCAGCTCGGCGCGGTTGCGGCCGGCGACGAAGTCGGTGTCCACCGCCGCCGGCGACACGCTCAGAAAGCGCACCTGCGGGCCGAAGGCGCGCGCCAGCGCGACCGACATGGTGTCCAGCGCCGCCTTGGCCGCGCAGTAGGCGATGTTGCTGCCCAGCGCGGTGAAGGCCGAGACCGAGGACACGCTGACCACCGTGGCCTGGCCCGAGGCGCGCAGCAGCGGCAGAAGTGCGCGGATGATGGAGAACGGCCCGCCCGCGTTGGCGCGCAGGATTTCGTCGAACAGCGCAGGCGTCAGCGTGTCGATGTCCGTGTGCGCGATGCGCTGCGTGAAGCCAGCCGAGTTCACGAGCACGTCGACGGCGCCATGCTCGGCCCGCAGCGTCTCGGCCAGCGCCTGGTGCGCCTGGCCGTCGGTCAGCGGGATGTGCAGCGCGCGGTGGCCGCTGCCGGGCAGCTCGGCGCGCAGCGCCTCGGCCCGTTCCGCGCCCTGGTTGAAGCCGATGACGACCCGGGCGCCCGAGGCGGCCAGCAGCCGCACGC
Organism: Pseudorhodoferax sp. Leaf267; assembly: GCF_001422405.1. Classification (GTDB taxonomy): domain Bacteria; phylum Pseudomonadota; class Gammaproteobacteria; order Burkholderiales; family Burkholderiaceae_C; genus Pseudorhodoferax. Next base: position 1,350,856 of record NZ_LMMV01000001.1, on the reverse strand, counting down.
AGGCCGCGCCGATGCCGCTGCTGCCGCCGGTGACGACGGCCAGCTTGCCGGCCAGCGGCAGCGTGGCGTTGGGAGGTGTGGTGTTCATGGTGGAGAGCTTTGCGGTGGAAGGCGGTGTCAGGCGTAGCGCACCAGCACGGACTTGGTCTCTAAGAAGGATTCGAACGATTCCTCGCCGAGGTCGCGTCCGTAGCCCGAGGCGCGGCGGCCGCCTTCGGGCAGGCCGGGCCAGGGCATGGGTTCGGTGTTGACCGCCACCTTGCCCGAGCGGATGCGCGGCACCACGGCGTGCATGGTTTGCAGGCTGCGCGTCCACAGGCAGGCCGACAGGCCGTAAGGCGTGTCGTTGGCCATGGCCACCGCGTGGTCCACGTCGTCGAACGGCGTCACCGTGATCACCGGGCCGAACAGTTCCTCGCGCACGATGGCGGCTTCCTGGTCGGCCACGGCCACCACGCTGGGGCGCACGTAGTAGCCTGGTGCGTCGACGCGCGGCGCGGCGGTCAGCAGCTCGGCACCGGAGCGCTGGGCGGCGTCCAGATGCTGCAGCACATGGCGCTGCTGGCGCGCGTTGACGAGCGGGCCGAGCTGGGTGTCGGGCGACAGGCCCGCGCCCAGGCGCATGCCGTCGGCATGCCGCGCGAGCCGGTCGACCGTCTCGTCGTGGATGCGCTTGTCCACGTACAGCCGCGAACCGGCCACGCAGACCTGGCCCGAGTTCAGGAAGATGCTGCCGGCGATGCCGGGAATGGCCTGGTCCAGGTCGGCATCGGCGAACAGGATCTGCGGCGACTTGCCGCCCAGCTCCAGCGTGGCTCGGGTCACGTTGCGCGCTGCCGCCAGCGCCACCTGCGTGCCGGTGGCGGTGGAGCCCGTGAAGGTGATCTTGTCCAGCCCCGAGTGCGCGGCCAGTGCCGCGCCGGCGGCGCTGCCCACGCCCGTGACCACGTTCACCACGCCGGCCGGAAAGCCGGCCTCCTGGATCAGGCCGGCCAGGTGCAGCACGCTCAGCGATGCCTCTTCGGACGGCTTGAGCACGATGGTGCAACCGGCCGCCAGCGCGGGCGCCAGCTTCCAGATGGACATCATGAGCGGCACGTTCCACGGAATGATGGCGCCGACCACGCCCAGCGGCTCGCGCTGCGTGTAGCCGAAGAAGGCCGAGTCCGGGATCGGCACGCCCACCTGCACCGTGCGGCCGGTGGCGCGGCCCGCCAGGCCGGCCATGTAGCGCAGCGTGTCGATGGCACCGCCCACGTTAAGGTCGCGCGCCATCCAGATCGGCATGCCGACGTCGACCACTTCCAGCTCGGCCAGCAGTTGGCGGTCGCGCTCGATCAGCTCGGCCAGCCGGCGCAGCAGGGCTTCGCGCTGCGCGCCGTGCAGACGCGGCCACGGGCCGCTTTCGAAGGCGCTGCGGGCGGCACGCATGGCCGCGTCGATCTCGGCGGCGCCGCCGGCCGCGATGCGCGCGACCTCGGCCGTGCTGCTCGGGTCGATGACGGGCAGGCTGTCTGCCACCGGCACCCACTCGCCGCCGATGAAGACGCGGGCCGGCTGCTCCAGCACCGCGCGGGTGGCCAGCGCGAGCCGGCCCAGATCGTTCACCAGCATGTTCATGCTCCTTGCGATTGGATGAAGTGGGCGGCCCGCTCGGCCACCATGATGGTGCCGGCGTTGGTGTTGCCGCGCGGGATGGCGGGCATGACCGAGACATCGGCCACGCGCAGGCCCTGCAGGCCGTGCACGCGCAGCTGCGGGTCGACCACGGCCTCGCGGTCGATGCCCATCTTGCAGGTGCCGCCGGGGTGGTAGACGGTCTTGACGAAGTGGCGCACGCGCGCGTCGATGGTGGCGTCGTCGTCGCCCGCCAGTTCGGGCACGGGCTCGATCTCCTCGCTGACCAGCGCGGCCAGCGAAGGCGCGCGCAGGATGCGGCGTGCCAGGCGCACGCCTTCGCGCAGCACGCGCACGTCGTCCTCGTCGGCCAGCGCACCGGCGTCCAGCCAGGGCAGGTCCAGCGGGTCCTTGCTGCGCAGGCGCAGTTCGCCGCGCGACTTGGGCGCCAGCTGGCAGGGGTTCAGCGTGATGCCGTGCACCATGGGCGGCTCGCGGCCCACATCGCCGACCAGCACCGGCAGCACGTGGAACTGCACGTCGGCGCGGCCATCGCCGTCCAGGTCGAAGAAGCCGCCGGACTCGACGACGTTGGACGTCATCAGCCCGCTCTTGAACAGCACCCACTGCGCGCCGTGGCGCAGCGCCGACAGGCCCTTGTCCTGGCCGAACAGGCTGATCGGCTCGCGCGTCTTGCCGTAGACGGGCACCTCCAGGTGGTCCTGGTAGTTGCGGCCGACGCCAGGCAGGTCGCGCACCACCGGGATGCCCAGCGCCTGCGCCTGCGCGCCCGGCCCCACGCCGGACTGCAGCAGCAGCTTGGCGCTGCCCAGGCCGCCCGCGCACAGCACCACCTCGCGCCGCGCACCGAAGCGCACCGTGGCGTGCGAACCCGTGCTCTCCACGCATTCGATGCCGGTGGCGCGCGTGCCTTCGAACAGCACGCGGGCGGCCGTCAGGTCGGTGCGCACCTCCAGGTTCGGCCGCGACTTGGCCGGCCGCAGGTAGAAGCGCGAGGTGTTGCCGCGCTCGCCCTCGGCCGCGGTGATCTGGTAGAAGCCGGCGCCCAGCTGCGAGGCGCCGTTGAAGTCGTGGTTGAACGGCAGCCCCACCTCCTGCGCGGAGCGCACGAAGGCCGCGTTGAGCGGATGCCGGTAGGGCGTGTCCATGACCTTGAGCGGCCCCTGCGCGCCGTGGAAGGTGTCGGACAGCCGTGCGTTGCCTTCGGACTTGCGGAACCAGGGCAGCACGTCGTCGTAGCCCCAGCCGTCGCAGCCGGCGTCGCGCCAGCCGTAGTAGTCCTGGCGGTCGCCGCGGATGTAGATCATGCCGTTCATGGAGCCGCTGCCGCCCAGCGTGCGGCCCTGCGGCACGTGGGGCTTGCGGCCGCCCAGGCCGCGCTGCGGCTCCGACTGGTAGTCCCACATGCGCTGGGTGCCGAACACGCGGCTGAAACCGGCCGGCATGCGGATGAAGATGCTGTTGTCGTGCGGGCCGGCTTCGATCAGCAGCACGCGCTGGGCCGGGTCGGCAGACAGCCGGTTCGCCAGCACGCAGCCAGCAGAGCCGCCGCCCACCACGATGTAGTCATAGTCTTGCGAGGTGTTCACGGGAGAGTCTCTTCGTTGTGGTGGACCAGGTGGTCGGGGCGGACGCGGCCGCGTTCGATGGCGAAGCGCAGGTCGCACAGGCCTTGCAGGTTGGCGCCCTCGGAGTCGGTGACGACGATGGTCGGGCCCTGCCGGCGTAGCGCGCGCAGCACGGTGGCCAGGCGCTCGACCAGGGCCGGCGCCACGCCCTCGAAAGGCTCGTCCAGCAGCAGCAGGCGCTGGCCCTGGCAGATGGCGCGGGCCAGCGCGGCCAGCTTCTGCTGCCCGCCGGACAGTTGGTTGCCGCGGCGCTGGATCAGCGGCACCAGCTCGGGGATCATCTGCAGCACGCCGTCGATGCGGCGCGTGCGCTCGGCCGGGGCCAGGCGCGCCACCTCCAGCGGCAGTTCGATGTTGGCGCGCACCGTCAGTTCGGGCACCAGGCGCCGGTCCTCCGGCATGTAGCCGATGCCCAGCTGCACGCGCTGGCGTGTCGGCCAGGCGGTCACGTCGTGGCCGTCCAGCAGCACCTGCCCCGACGAGGCCGGCAGCGCGCCGACCAGGGTGCGCATCAGCGTGGTCTTGCCGGCGCCGTTGTGGCCGACGACACCGATCACTGCGCCGGGCGTGGCTTGCAGGTCCACCTGTTCGAGGATGGAGACGGGGCCGACGGCCACGCTGAGTTGGCGGGTTTCGATCATGCGGCACCTGCCTGGCTGCGGACCGGTGCCGCTTGGTTTGGTTTGCCACGCAGCACGGCGGTGGCGACCACGGCGTCCTGCATGACCTGCTCGGGCGTGCCGTCGGCGATCATCACGCCGTCGCGGAACGCGAGGATGCGCGTGACATAGCGGCGCACCACGTCCATGTCGTGCTCGACGAACAACACGGTCACGCCGCCGGCGCGGATGGCGTCGAACACCACCTCCATGAGCGGCATCTTCTCGGCCGACGAGACACCGCTGGTGGGCTCGTCGAGCAGCAGCAGCCGGGGCTTGAGCGCCAGCGCCATGGCGATGTCGATCAGCTTGCGCTGCCCCTGCGGTACCAGGCTCACCGTGCGCTCGGCGATGTCCAGCAGGCCGAAGCGCTGCAGCACCGCGGTGGCCTCGGCGTCGCTGGCCGGCGCATGAAGGGGGCGCAGCAGGCCCGCGGCACTGCCTTGGGCCAGTGCCAGCGCAAACAGGATGTGCTCGCGCACCGTCATGTCGGGGAACAGCTGCGGCACCTGGAACGAACGCGCCATGCCGTGTGCCACCAGCTGGCGCGGTGTGCGGCCCACGGTGCTGCGGCCCTGCAGCGCGATGCTGCCGCTGGTGGGGCGCAGGTAGCCCGTCACCATGTTCAGGAAGGTGGTCTTGCCGGCGCCGTTGGTGCCGATGAGGCCGACCACTTCGCCGGCATCGATGCGCACGCTGACCTTGTTGACGGCGACCACGGCGCCGAAGCGCACCGTGAGGTCGCGCGTTTCCAGCAACGGTGTCGTCGTCATGCGCTGGCCTTCCGGTTGGTCTTGAGGATGCTCGACAGCCCGCTCGGGAAGCGCACGATGAGCAGCAGCAGCGTGCCGCCCAGCACGAACTTCCAGTACTGCGGCGCGTACTCGAAGGCCAGCGCGTGCACCGCTTCCAGCACGAAGGCCGCGGCCAGCGAACCCCAGATGCCGCCGGCGCCCGCCAGGATGGCGATGAACACGAACTCGCCCGAGGTCATCCAGAAGCCCATGCCCGGGTCGACCTGGCCGACCAGGATCGCCACCAGCGCGCCGGCGCCGCCCGCGAAGGCGCCCGACAGCGTGTACTCGGTGTGGATCAACCGGCGCGGCGAGTAGCCCAGGTACTCCACACGCACCTCGTTCTGGCGGATGGCCGGGCCGATGTTGCCCATGGATGTGGCCAGGTAGCGCGACACGCCCCAGGCCGCCAGCAGCGTGACGGTTGCCGTCAGCAGGTAGACCGACTGGATGGCGCCCAGGCCCGCCGTCTGCGCGCCGAAGAACGAGGCGCGGGTGACGGAGAAGCCGTCGGTCGAACCCAGGCTCTGTGACTTCAGCAGCACGCCGTACAGGATCATCGACAGCGCCATCGACAGCATGGCGAAGAAGATGCCGCGGTAGCGCCGCATCAGGAAGCCCGCAGCGAAGGCGACAAAGGCCGACACCAGCGTGGCCAGCGCGAGCAGCAGGAACGTGTCTTTGATGCCCAGCCAGGCCGTGCCCAGGCCCGCAGCGTAGCCGCCCAGACAGTAGTACAGCGCATGGCCGAACGGCACCAGGCCGGCGCGCAGCAACAGCAGCAGGCCCAGGGCGACCAGGCCCTTGGCCAGCGCCACGGCGGTCAGGCTCAGCAGCCAGCTGGGCATGGCGAAGGCGCACAGGGCCAGCACGGCCAGGAACACCAGCAGCGCGGCGTCGGATCGACGGAGCGTGTTCATATCTTCCTCAACGCAGCTTGCGGGAACAGCCCCTCGGGCCGGATGGCCAGCACCAGCGCCATCACCGCGTAGACGATGAACACTTCGGCAAAGGGGAACAGGTGGATGGTGGTGGCGCGTGCGAGGCCCACCACCAGCGCGCCGACGGCGGCGCCGGGGATGCTGCCCATGCCGCCGATCACGATGACCGCGAAGGTCACCACGATCACCTCGGCGCCCAGGCCGGGGGCGACCTGGATCATGGGCGCCGTGAGCGCGCCGCCCAGCGCCGCGAGCACGGCGCCCAGCACGAAGGTGGCCAGGTACAGGCGCTCCACGTGGATGCCCATCGCGGCCGCCATCTCCGGGTCGCGGATGATGGCCGTGAGGCAGCGCCCGGTGCGCGTGCGCTGCAGCAGCCACCACAGCGACAGGCCGACCGCGATGGCGGCGGCCAGCAGCACGAACTCGTAGTTGTTGAAGCGCAGGCCGTTGATCTCGGAGCTGCCCAACAGGCCGTAGGGCGCGCTGGCCGATTGGGCCGAGGTGCCCCAGACGAACTGGATCACGTCGTCCAGCACCAGCAGCAGCGCATAGGTGGCCAGCGCCAGCGAGACCTCGTCGCGCCCGCGCAGACGCTGCAGCACGCCCTTCTCCAGCAGCAGCCCGGTGGCGACGCCGGCCACTACCGCGGCGGCCAGCTGGATCGCGAAGGCCTCGAACGAGGGCGGCCGGTCCGCGAACCAGTAGCCCATGGCACTGGCGGCCACGTAGGCGCCGATGGCGTACAGGTTGCCGTGCGCGATGTTGAGGACCTTCATGACGCCGAAGACCAGCGTCAACCCGGCCGCCACGAGGAACAGCCAGGCGCCGTAGATCAGCCCGTCGATGAGGATGGTGACGAGGGTCGTCATGGGTGGTGCGGAGCTGCGGCGATCACTTGGACGCGACGACGCCGTCGCACTTGCGCCCGGCCATGCCGTCCTTGAGCCAGGCCTCGCTCTTCACGCCCTCGGGCGGGTTCACGCATTCCGCGGGGAAGCGCACCACGTTGCGCACCGAGACGGTCTTCTTCTCGGTGTCGAAAAAGGCCTCGCCCACCGCCATGTCCTGGATCGCCTGGTGGCCGTTGCCCAGTGCGAGCCGGATGGTGCCGCTCGGGGTCACGATGCTGCGGCCCTTGAGCGCCTTGATCACGGCCGGTGTGGCCGTGCTGCCGGCCTTGGCGGCGCTGTCGTAGGCCGCCTTCAGGGCCAGCAGCGAGTTGGTGTATTGGTAGGCGGTGTAGACCGGCGTGTCCTTGAAGCGGCCGCGGTAGGCGGTGATGAACCAGTCGTTCAGCGGCGAGGCTGGCGCGAACAGCCCATTGGTGCCGCGGGCGGTGAACACCACGCCGTCCGGCAGTTGCGTGCCCATGCGGTACATGGACAGTTCCAGCAGCGGCGCGTAGATCTTGGACTGCTCGTGCAGGCCGCGCGGGCGCATCTGCGTGAAGAAGGCCTCCAGGTCGGCGCCGGCCATCGAGGTGTGCAGGATGTCCGGCCGCTTGGAGGCCAGCGCCGAGATCTCGGCCGAGTATTGGCCGGCACCGGGCGTGGGCCACTGCTCGGCCACCACGGTGATGCCGGGCGTGAGCGCCTTCAGCGCGGCGCTGAAGTCACGCCAGGCATCCTGGCCCAGCGCGTAGTTCGGGTTGATGTGGCCGACCGTCTTGGCCTGCGGCATGCGGGCCTGCGCATAGAGCGCCAGGGCCACGCTGTCCATGGTGGTGGTGCCGGTGGTGCGGAACACGTACTCGTACTTGCCGTCTTCGAAGATGCGCGGTGTGGCGCAGGTCGACATCACGGTCAGCACCTTCAGTTCCTCGGCCACGGGCGCGACGGCCAGGCAGGTGGCGGCGGAGCCGAAGCCCATCACCACGTCGGCGCCCTGGCGTTCCACCAGGCCGCGGAACTCGGCCACCTGCTTGGCGTTGCCGCCGTTCTCGTCCAGGAAGACCAGTTCGATCTCACGGCCGCCGAAACCCTTGCCGGTGTTGTAGGGCGCGGGCAGCTCGCCCTTGTTGATGGCCTCGGCCAGCATGCGCGCGGCGTTCTGCCCGGGGCCGTTGACGACCGACAGCGGCCCGGTCAGCGGCGTGACGACGGCGATGCGGACCTTGCCGGCGGGTTGTGCATGGGCGGTGCCGAACAGGCACAGCGCGCCCAGCGCTGCGGCGATCCAGCGGTTGCGACGTGGAAGCTTCATGGCGTTGTCTCCTGGTGATTGGACTGATGGCGGGGCGTGGCCCCGGTCAACGCACGAAGATGTCCATCTATCGGAGTCCTGCGTGCGCCTTCGCCAGGATTCTTTTCTAATCACCGGAAACGAACCATACGAATGTCCGATAAATGAACACGAAAACAAGCTCCGATGCAGGCTCGCTGAAGCGCGGCGTGGTGCTGCTCAAGTTGCTGGCGACGGCAGGGCGCAAGGGCCTGGCCCTGACGGAGCTGGCGACCAAGGCGCAGCTGCCCCATCCCTCCGCGCACCGCGTGCTGGGCCAGCTGGTGGCCGAGAAGCTGGCCGTGCACAGCGCCGAGACGCGGCGCTACCGGCTGGGGCCGCTGGCGTTCGAGCTCGGCGTGGCGGGCTCGACCATGCACGACATCCGCGACCTGTGCGACGGCGCCATGAGCGAGCTGGCACGCGAGACGGGCGACACCGTCTACCTCGTGGTGCGCAGCGGCTTCGACGCGGTCTGCATGCACCGCCGCGAAGGCGAATTCCCGATCCGCGCGCTGGTGCTGGAGGTGGGCAGCCGGCGGCCGCTGGGCGTGGGCGCCGGTGGCCTGGCGATCCTGGCCGCCATTCCGGAAGAAGAGCGTGCGGAGATCATCGAGCGCGTGGCGCCCAGTCTGCCGGCGTTCGGCAAGCTGACGGCGCAGGACCTGGCGGAGGCGTGCCTGTCATCGCGCGAGGAAGGCGCGGCGGTGATCCAGAACCGCGTGAGCCTGGGCGTGCGGGCCGTGGGCGTGGCATTCCACGATTCGATGGGCCAGGCGGTCGGAGCGCTGAGCGTGGCGGCGCTCACGCAGCGCATCAACCAGCGCAGGACGCAGCAGATCGCGGGGTTGCTGCGCAAGGCCACGCAGGAGGTCGAGGTGCTGATGCGCAAGCGCACCCGCGTCTGAGCGCCGCCACCTCAGCGCATGCGCTGCACCGCCTGGACCCAGCCCTCGAAGGCCAGCATCTGCGCGGTCACGAAGCCGCGGGTGGTCTCGTCCACGCAGGCGCCCGCAGCGTCGAACTTGGCACCGCTGCCGCCGATGAACACCTCGGGCTTGGCCAGCACCATGGCGTTGACGAACAGCAGAATCTTGCGCAGCTCGTACTGGACCCGCGATCCGCCCAGCGGGCCGGGCGATGCGGAGAGGATGGCGACGGGCTTGTGCGCGAATGGCTGGTCCTCGCCGCGGCTCAGCCAGTCGAGCGTGTTCTTGAACATGCCCGGCACCGAGAAGTTGTACTCCGGCGTGGCGATGACCACGCCGTCGCAGCGGCGGATGCGGTCGCGCAGCGCCTGGACGCCCGGCGGGAAGCCTGAGACCAGCACATCCGCGTCGAAGGGCGGCACCTCGCGCCACTCGACGACGTCCAGCTGCATCGATGCAGGCATGCTCGCCTTTGCCAGCTCAAGCGCCATGCGGTTCAAGGAAGCGCGGCGCAGGCTGCCGCAAAGTCCGACGATGTCCAGCTTCTTCATTCGGTTATTCCAACGTGGCGTTGCGTGCTGCCGCTATCAAGCGGGACGGGCGAAAGTGGTTCAAGCAGCTGCAAGTCTAGGTGCACCCGCAGGTGCATTCGTGAGGTTGTCCGATAGACGGAAACCAGTGCGTCCGTCGCATGCGTCGCGTCGCCCCTTTGCATTACCTGTGACCAGCAACCGGTTGACATCACTGAGCCGCGCCGCATGCGTGAGCAGGCATGTCATATCGCGCACCGGGCGTGTGTCCAGCGTATTGCGTGATAGGGCGATCATCTCGGACGCCTTGCCGGGGCGTCACGAGCCTGTCATCGCGGCAAGCCCTGGCTACGCGCGCCGCTGGTGGTGGCGGGGGCCCAATCTAGCGCACGCCAGTGAGTGATGGCGTCCCGGCGCTTTGACACGCCGGCGGCCGGGCCGATGGTCAGATGGTCAGGCGCATCACGCGGAACAGGTGTGCCTGGCCGGCTAGGTGCTGTCCATCTCCAAGCTCACCTTCACGCCCGTGGCCCCGAGCCAGCGGACCACTGGTGATGTTGGCGCCGATCGAGTACTTCCGCGACGTGGCCAAGGTTGGCATAAAGACCGACCTGCTGCAGGCCGCCGAGCCGCTCAACAACACTTCGTCGGCCCTGTGGGGCGTGGACCGATATCTAGGTTAAGGACCTAGTGGATAGCGATGGGCGGACATACTAAGCTTGACACCATTGATTCACACAATAAAGGGTATGTTTAATTTCCCAGACAGATTCTGGCCCTTCTCACCACGCTTGCGGCTAGCGTCGATTTGTCTTGCGTCCAATTTGACATTCTTGGTTCGCGGACTAGTCTACCGCTGACCTATGCGAAAACTCGTCTTCCTCGTCGTGTTCATGACCGGTGTTGGCCTCGGCTGGCTGTCAGCCCGACACGACGCCACCGGCCTGCAAATCGGCATGATGGCGGTTGGCGCATTGTTTGGTGCCGCCATTGGCGGTGGCCTGTGTCAGATTGGCTTGCGCCGTCCGTGGCAACGACCCATTCCCACCGAAGAGGAGATGCATCCCATCCCCCGAATGGGAATGTCCGGCCGAGACATGGCTGCCAACTACTGGCGCGACAAGGGACATCCCCCGTTCATGAAACCCCCGCGGCCAGAGTACGGCCTCCACATGTTCGACGCGGACAAGCGCGGCTGATCCTCACTTCTTGAAGGCATCCTGGACTGCTTGCTTGGCGTCCTCGATCACCGGCGTGACGTCCTGCTGGACTTGGTCCATGGATCGCTTGATCAGCGAGCGGTTCGATACCAGCGTGCCTTCCGGGGTCTGCGTCGTCTGCATCTGCTCGCCGGCCTGCGTTCGATTCTCCTCCACGGCGCTTCGGATCCGCGCGCCCTCGTCCTGCACCTCGCCGCGCAACGCGGACGGCAGTCCCCCGCTAGCGGTGGACGGCTGCGAACCACCCGAGCGCCGGACCTGAGCCACGTTGGCGTCGTGCTGTCGCGACGGGTCCAGCGACAGCATTTGACGTTGGACATGTCGTTGGTGTGTCTCGACCGGCTCGGTGAAGCTGGTCGGTAGGGCCGTGCCGTCGGAGAACCTGCGCTGCGGTTTCAGGGCCTGCCTGGCCAGTTCGGACGCCATCAGCACCTGAGCCGACGCGCTGCTGCCGCCGTACTGTTCTGCGTAGCGGCTGAACATCCGCAAATTGTGCGGATCCTGCGCAATGTCGATCGCAATCGTTTCGCCGCGTTCGTAGGCGGTCGAGACGCGTTCAGCGTAGGCCGTGCGCTCCGCCAGGCTGGTGTCGGCGCGCTCGGACCGGGCGGCGGACGTGGACAGCCGCGCGGAAAGCTCCTGCGCTTCGCGCGCATCCTGTGTCATGACCTGTACGAAGCTGCTGTCGCGCGCCACCCGGTCGCCGAACTGACGGAACGCGGCGATCTGCTCGCTGCTCATGGACGCCAGTGCGCGTTGCTCCTCGGACGACAGGCCGGCGTTGTAATTTTTGTCCACGTTCGCATTGCCATGCGCACCACCGAACGGCGTGCTAAGCCCAAGGCTGCCTGAAGCACCCAGGGCGATGCGTGCGACCTGCGTCTGCGACAGCCCCGTCGTCTCGGCGATGCTGCGGCTCATCTGGTCCAGCTGGTTCAACGACTCCCCCAACTGCTCGTAGCTCGACGACGTAGCCCCGCTGCTCCGGCGCGAGGCCTGCAGCTTCGCCACCCCCTTGCTGAACACATCCGCCAGCACCGTCGAGCGCTCTTGGCTGGCCGCTACGGCGTCGCTGCGCGCCGCATCCACCTGCCGGCTGGCATCCTGCACATCCTGCTCCGACACGCGCATCGACACCACGCGCGAGGCGAAGCCCTGGTTGCGCAGCAGGCTGACGGCGGTGACCCCGCTCAGCGCGCTGGCCGAGAACTGGTTGCCGCTGAGGTCGTGCTGCCAGCTGCCCATGAAGGCCGAGCTGCGGTTCGGTGCCAGCTGCAGCTGGTCCATGGACACATTGCCGAGGCTTTGATTGCCCACGGCCGACGAGGAGGTCGACCCCGACAACGCCCCCTGCAGCCCGGACAACCCACCCACCAGCGCAGTCCCGAAGTTCTCCATGCGCTTGAGCGCGGCCCAGGCGATGAACGGGATGCTGATCGCCAGGTAGCCGACCACGGCCTCGCCGGACACGGCGCGCTGGTAGACGACCGAGGCTGTCTGCAGCGCCAGCCCGCGCGCGCCGGCGCCCAGGTCGGCCGCCGCCGCGAGGTCATAGGCCGCATAGATCGACGCCATGTAGTTCAGGATCGCGTACAGCGGTGGCCACAGCTGGATCCAGATCAGGATCGCCAGGTAGCCCTTGAAGGCCATCAGCGTGTCGCGCCCGCTGGTCAACAGCAGCAACAGCACGAACAGCGGGAACAGCGCATAGGTGACGGCCTCGACCACGTTGCGGAACACGGGCAGGGCCTGCTCGGCCACCTTGCCGTAGTTCAGCCAGGACGCGTTCATCTGCGCGATGGCCTGGGCGCGGCCGACCGCCAGCACCATGGACGCCGGGTCGTTGGTCTTCTGGCCGATCAGCCGGCCTGTGTCCTCCAGTGCGTTCAGCATGGCGTTCTGGCGCACGAGGTCGGCGGCGGTCGCCGAGGCGTCGGCGATGCCGTTCTTGAGGTAGGCCTGCTGCACCTGGCCGGCGATCACGGCCGCAGCCGCCGCGGTGGGCAAAGTCGGGTTCAGCTGGAAGGCCAGCCTGCCCTCGAGCCGCGTCAGTTGGGCCGGCAGCCGGCCGTTCAGATGTTGGTACACGTCCGGGCAGGTGGCCACGCCCACACCGCCGCCTGCGCCGGCCACGGTGCTGAAACGCGCCGGGTTCGGCGACCCCATCAGCGCCCAGACATCCGTCGACGCCGAGAACACCGCCGGGTCCAGCGTGCCATCGATCAGGTCGTAGCTGGTGCAGTTGTGGATGAAGTTCACCAGGTCGGTCCGGAAGCCCGGGTCGGGGAATACCAACTGGCCGCTTGTGCGCAGCAGCCGATTGCCGAACATCAGCCCATTGCGCTGGTAAGCCAGCTCGGCCGGCAGCGCGCCCGCGCCCGGGATCACCTGGAACGCGGTCTCGAACAGCCCCGTCAGCGTGTGGCCGATGGTGCTGGTCAGGCCACCCAGCACGGCCACGCCGAAGGGGACGTTGTCGACCACCTTGACGGCCGAGCCACCGGTCTTGTCCACGACGCCGACCGTTACCTTGGGCACGATCAGCAGGCCGAACACCAGCACCACCGTGCCCAGCCATTTCCAGCCCTGCAGCTTCTCGGGCGCAAAGGCGTAGGCGACCAGCGCCGCGCAGAAGCCGCTGAAGCCCACGGCTGCCAGCGCGGCCGCGTAGTCGCTGGAGCCGTGGATGGCCGCCGCGGCATTGAACACGCCGAACAGGCTGTCGGCGTTCTGGTAGGCGTAGATCTCCCACACGGTGGCTTCCTCGCTGCCCGAGCGGTCCCGCTCCGCCTACCGCCCCTGGTACGCGGCCTGCTGCCCCAGCATGTCCATCACATGCTGCGGCATGCTGGAGCGCAGCTGGCGCTCCAGCTGTTCCAGGTGGCTGGCGACCGCCCGGAAGGAACCGACCTTCTGGTACAGCAGGCCCTTCTCCTGGGACAGCTGCAGCAGCAGGGCCTGGGCGCGCTGGCGGATCTGCGCGGCCTGCTCGCGCTGGCCCTGCTGCAGCGTGTAGTCCTTGGCCAGGGCCGCCAGCCCGACGCGCAGGTGGCGTTCGAGGAACACATAGGCGTAGTCGGCCGCGATCACGTCGCGGTACTGGGCGATCAGGCTGTCGGCCAGGCCGGATCCCGGGATGCTGGTGCCGATGGACAGCATGCGGTAGACCGGCTCGGCCGTCATGTTCACGAAGCCGACCTCGGCCGAGTTGTTGGGGATCGCGGTGCGCGTGGCGATCTTGTCCGCGATCGAGCGCATCAGGGTCTCCACGCGGGCCGTGAACGGCACATGGGCGTAGGTCTGGTCCAGCGTCACAGCCATGCAGTCGGCCGGGTCTGGGCAGCGCAGCAGGTGCTGGATGACCTGGTTGCCGGTGCCGGCCGCCTGGCCGTACAACAGCTGGCTGATCGAGGTCAGCGTCGGTGCGATCGGCTCGGGGTCGCGGCCGGACTCCTCGGGATGGAACACCACGGTGCCGACCATGCTCATGATCAGCTCGCGCTCGGCGTCGGTCAGCGTGGAGCCGGCATGCTGCAGCGCTTTCCAGGTCAAATTGCCCACGAAGGGTGCCTTGTTGCGCACGTTCGCATCCCCCGAGGACCGTGCCGACGCCAGCACGCCGGGCCGGCCCGTCGAACAACGCCGGCGCGCCGCGTCGCGGTCGCTTTCCAGGCCCATCTCGATGGCCAGGTCGGCGCAGCTCTCCTGGCTGCTGTAGCCGGCTGCCTCGGCGGCCGTGCTGACCAGGGCCTTGGCCGTCTCGCAGGAGTTCATGCGCGCGTTGTTGATCCAGGTCTCCAGGCCCTTGGCCCACTTCGTCAGCCCGCCCAGCAGCGGCGAGACCGCCTCCAGGGCCAACTGGAACGCGATGCCGGGCAGGGCCGCCGTGATGTTGCGCAACATGTTCTTGAACTCGTCCGCCGAGATGTGGCTGAAGCTGCCGCCGAACACGTCGATGCCGCCGCAGCCGGCGCGCGCGCTCGGGAACTGCACGGCCGCCAGCTGGTAAACCTTGTTCGGCGAGCGCATCATCAGGTTGCCGCCGGTGTAGGTGTTGAAGGTCTGGCCGCGGAAGGCACCCGGTGCCGTGTAGTTGCCGATCGCGCCGAGCTGATCGAACATGGCGTTGACCTCGCGGTTCAGGTCGGCGCGGCCGGGGCCGGGCAGGGCGAGCACCGCCGCGCAGACGGCGGCCAGCAGCCGGCGCCGCTGGGTCGGGCGAAGATGGGAACGAAGCGAGGCCATGGGATCTCCTAAGGCAACGTGAGCCGCCGCGTCGTGCCCGGCAGCATGGCCTGGGTCCGCGGCAACGCCACGATCGCGAGGCGCTCCAGCAGCTGGGACTCGGACAGCACGCCGAAACCGATCGGCGTGACGGTGGCACTGGCCGGATGGGCCAGGTACAGGGCCGGCACCTGCGTCACCTGCAGCGCGGCGGCGATGCCGTTGTCCGGGCGCGCGTCCGGGAAGCCCGGCAGCGGCCCGCCGTCCAGCGCGATGGCCACGACCTGCAGCCCATGGCGCGTCGCGAAGCCCTGCAGGATGGGCGCGAACGCATGGCAGTACGGGCAGTCCGCGCGGTAGAAGAAGAACAGCGCGTTCTCGCGGCCCAGGCCGGCGACCGTGGCGGCGCGTTCGGCCTGCTGCTGGCGCTCAAACACCTCCAGCGCCGTGGCATTGACGGGCCGGCCGTGCAGCGTCGGGTCCAGTGCCGGCGTAGCCCAGGCCACGCGCTGCGCGACGTCGGCGAAGTACGAGGCCCGGCCGACGACCTGCATCTCCAGCTCCATGTAGCGCCGCACGTTCGCCTCGGTCGGCCGCATGATGGCGATGTTCCGGGTCTGCTCGACCGCCTTCTGCAGCTGTTCGAAGGCGGCCAGCTCGGGCGGCCGCAGGGGAACGACGGCGGGAGAAGTAGCCACAGGCCGTTCGGCCTCCGGCTCCGGCGCGTGCTCCTCGTAGAAGTGCCAGCCGCGCCAGCGGTCGGCCCAGTAGGCCGGGGCCAGCGGCTCGGCCAGCCCGGCCGACACCAGGCCCAGCCACAGCAGCGAAGAGATTCGCATCGATCGACGCATGGCCATCCTCAGGACCGGGACCGGGGCGGCAGCCCGTCCAGGCAGTAGTCGATGCCGAATTCGATGCTCTGTCGCCGCGGCGCGGCCGCCCCCGGCAGGTGCACGCCGTCCTGCCAGAACAGTACCGTCAGCCGGCTGCACCCGGCCTGCGCATAGCGCCGCGCCGTCGTCACATCGATGTAGACCGGCGAGCTGGCCCGGAAATGCCCCCGGATCGCACCCGCCAGTTCTCCCGCCAGCACCCCGTGCGCCGTCCCGTCGGCCGACTGCAGCGCCGCCAGCAGCACCGGCCGCGCATCTGGGACAGGCGTGCGCACCGGTTCGCCCCGGCCCGCGAACGCGAGCAGGACCAGCGGCACGGCGAACAGCACGCGGGCGTTCATGGGCACTGCCCCTCGCCGTAGTAGCAGCCCGCCGCCCGCTGGACCTGCCGCCCCTGGATCGTCCCGGCGTTCGGCAGCGTCGGCACGATGGACGCATAGAACTCGCTCAGGTCCATGCGCGCGAAGTCCAGCCGCTGCAGCTGCGCGACCGTGAAGCCCGAGCAGTCCGGGTTGCGCGCCGTGCCCCAGCCCTTGCCGAGTTGCTGTCTTCCCTGTTCCTGCACGATGCGGGCCAGCGCCGAGTTGAAGCAGCACTTGTTGGTCGTGTGCGTGATGCAGGACACGCAGCGGCCCAGCACGCGGATGCAGGACGAGCAGTAGGTCCCCACGGCGTGGCACAGCCGCGCGCCTTCCTTCATGGCGAGCTTGCCTTCCTCGGCGTCGCAGGCCATGGCCGACATCACGACGTAGAGCACGATGGCGATCACCAGGCTCCAGGGATCGAAGGCCACGACCATGCTCTCGCCGGCGTACAGCACGGCCGAGCCGGCCGGCAGGGCCGTGCCGTTGATGGCCACGGTGACGCCGTAGCTCGTGAAGCTGCCGCTGAAACCGCCGCTCAGCAGCAGCGCCTGCATGCCCTGGTAGAGGAACTCGCGGTTGCCGGCGTTCATGAGCACGTCGTAGACCAGCTGCGAGCCCACGCCGAACACGCTCTGGTTGTGCATGCCGCGGCCGGCCCCGTCGGTCATGCAGCAGTTCTTGAGCAGCCGGTCGCGGCAGCGGTTGGGCTCGCCCTTGAAGACCTGCAGCCGGTCCGTGTCCAGGTAGACGCCCGCCTCGCGCGCGGCCTCCAGGAAGGCCATGCTGCGCGCGAAGTCGGTGTCGGCGGGGTGCCGCGTGTCGAAGCAGCTGCCGGCGATGCAGAACACGTCGGTCGGGCAGTTGCGAGCGGTGGCCGAGGTCGTGGACGCGACGGGGCAGGCGTAGGTCTGCTCGGTGACGCGGCAGGTACCGGTGGCGGGATCCAGATCGCGGCAGACTGAAGTGCTGGGCGTGCAGCCGGCCGCGGCCAGCGGCGCGCACTCGTCGTTCGCCCGACCGAAGGCGCAGGACAAATCGGTCGCGTAGCGCCAGCAGGCGCGCGTGACGGGCGCGCCATCGACCTGGCGCGTGGCCGGGCCTTCGACGCAGCGCGCGGCCGTGGCGACCGTGCAGCGGCCCGTGCCCAGCGCGGCGGGGCACTGGTCGGTCCAGCGGTCGGTCTCCTTGACTGTGGTGTGCGGCCGGTCGAAACGCAGCGCAATCGTCGGGATCCGCCCGAAGCGCGGGTTGGGCTGGTGGCCCAACACGGCGCGCGGGCCGGCGATGCGCCAGTGCCGCCAGGACGACCCGCCGGCACCGTCCTGCCCGAAACCGTCGGCCGGCGTGCGGCTGGGCGCCCAGCAGCGGCCGGCGTCCAGCGTGGCCGGACCGTCGGGCGGCGTCGCACCATCGCCGGGCGGCTGCAGGATGCGGTCGCCGCTGAGCGTGCCGGCCGGGCAGGCTGCATAGCGTGGCAGGAAGGGCGGCTCATCACGGCAGACCTCGGGTCCGTCGCCTACGGACGTGCAGACCTGGCGCGACGGTACGGCGATGTGGGCCGTCAGGCTGCAGTCCTGGCCCTGGCAGGCTCGGTCGGCGATCCAGACCTTGCGGCCATCGGGCAGCGTGTGGACTGGCTCCGGCGAGGTGGAGAGCCGGTCCAGGTCGACGTCGAGGTACGCCAGCACGGTGCCGCGCTCCATGAGGCGCAAGCGCGCGGCCGCCGCATCCGGCTTGCACTGCACCGCCAGGGCCAGCGCGCCGCTGGTCGCCTGCGCCAGCCAGTCGCCCGGCGCGCAGCTGCTCGTGCGCGCGACCTCAACGGCTAGCGTGCGGTCGCAGGACTGCGGCGTCGCACCGCTGTACTGGCGGCAGGTCCGGGGCTCGGTCGCGGCCGTGACCACGGTGTCGACCTGGCAGCCGCTGTAGAACTGGCCGATGTCTTCCAGCACGGCGGCCGGGTTGCCGGCGATGCGGGCGGCGCCGAGCACGGCGGGGTCGTAGGCCGGCACGGCGGGTCGCGGTGTCTGGGCCGACGCCTGCGCGCCCAGCAGCGCCTGGCACATCGGGTCGTGGGGTGAAAGCAGACAAGCGGCCCGCCGTGCCTCGCTGGCGCCGGACAGCGGCTGCCCGAAGTAGGCCCGCTCCGGCGGCGCGGCCGTGTAGCCCGGCACGACCTCGGACGCGCGGGGCGTGGTCAGGCTGTCGCGCACCGTGGACTGCACGGCTTGGCCGGCCGCCAGACCCTCGGCGTGCGCGGCCTGGGCCGCCTGCAGCGCGGGATCGGCCCACGCCGGCCGCGCGACGGACACGAGCATCCAGGCCGCCAGCACGCCCCCTAGCACGGCGCGTTGCAGCAGGCGATGGCGCAGGCACTGCATGGCGAGCCCCTCAGCGTTGCAGCCGCGCCAGGAACCTCGCGGTCTCGGCCTGGAAGCCGGGCGCGGTGCGCTGCATGTGGGCCAGCGCATAGTCCAGGCTCACGTCGCCGGCCACGCGCAGGTGCTCTCCGGGCGGCGCGCAGTGCCCGGCCGCGCAGGGCGGCGGGCGCGTGCCGTCGCGCACCAGCACCACGCTGGGCACCTGCGTGATGCCGAAGCGGTCAAAGGCCGGCGGATCGATCTGCACGGCGATGCGGCGCGGGCCGATCAGCGCCTGCAGCTGCGTGACCGTCTGGCGCAGCGAGCCCTGCACGAAGCCGCGCAGCACCACGCGGGCCCCGGCCTGGGCCGCCTGGTCCAGCACACGCTCCAGCGACGGGCGTGGCATGGACAGGCTGACGAACACGATCAGCTCGGGGCCAGCGTGCAGTCCTGGATCCGCGGCCTGGGCCTCGGCGCGCGACGCATAGCCGCGCGCCAGGGCCTCCAGGTCCACGGATGGACGCGCCAGCGGCTGGGGCAGGGCGACCAGATTCGGTGCGGACGGCGGCGCGGGCGGTGGTGCCGGGGCTGTAGGCTGGGCGGCGACCGGCCCCGCGAGCAGCATTAGCAGCACCATGGCGGCGCGACCGCAGCCGCGCGGTTGTCGTGCGGCGCCCGCGGCGGCCTCAGTACCCCACACAGCAGTTCCTCTTCCGAAACAGCATGAACCCGAAGTCCTCGCCCCGCACCGGGAACTCCTTGCCGGCCCCCCATAGCGCGGTCGTCCGGCCGAAGGGCTGGCAGCAGCGCCCGCCGTCCTTGGCCGTGTTCGGGATCGGGTAGGTCAGCTGGGTCTTATAGGCCCGCTTGTCCATGACCGGCGCGAAAAACGGCCCGCACAGCCCGGCCGACCCATGCGTGCCCCAGGCGATCAGCTCGCGGTGCATCTTGGCTGCCAGGCGCTGGGCCAGCAACGCGGCCGTGCGCACGCCGCCCAGGTGGTAGGGCACATGGCCGTTCAGCGGGTAGACGCCGCCCTGGCAGCCCGCGCACCAGAACAGTTCGCGCAGCCCGAAGCCGGCCGTGGCGGCCACGCAGTCGGCCGCGCAGGCGGCGACGGCCACCGGGTTCGCGAACAGCAGGACCTCCGGGTGCAGGATCAGGCTCAGCTCGTCGTCGGCCCAGAGCGGATCGACCTCGGTCAGGTAGGCCAGGTCGAAGCCCCCTTGCTCCAGGCAGGGGAAGTCCGTGACCACGGCCAGGTAGAACAGCACGGGGTTCGTGTACCAGTGCGCCTGGTAGAAGCTGCCACCATCGCCATCGCCCTCCGCGCGCGTGAAGCGGGCCGCGGCCGGCGCCGGCAGGCCCGGGTTCAGGTCCAGGCCGCCCAGCGCGCTCAGGCAGAACGGCTTGCGCACGACCTCCACATGCCGGGCCGGCTCCCAGAAGCCGACGGACAGGCCGATGGTCGGGTTCACGCCGCAGCTGCACAGCGGGTTGGCCGGGTTCTCCAGGTCCTCCTGGTCGCCGAAGTTGCCGACCCGCGCGCCGCCGATGCTGATCGGCAGGATGCAGCTCCAGCAGATGTCGGTGATGGGGTTGGGGAAGCGGCCGGTGCAGGTGGTCGCGCTGGCGGGGACCGCCACCGTGGCCAGCAGCGCGGCAGCGAACCAGCCGCGGACTCGAATCCAGAACAGCCAGGGACGGCTCATGGCGCGACCTCCAACTCGTCCACGCGCAGCTGCCGCCCCTCCTGCGAGACCAGCGCCGGCACCTGGGCGATGCCGAGCCGACGCGTCAGCAGGCCCCGCTGGTCGTAGTAGACCGGCACACCCCAGGCCTGCATGAGGTCGAGATAGGAGCCTCCCGTGAGGACGGGCTTGGGCCGGCCGGGCTGGCCGGCCTGCAGCACCCGAGCCTGTTGCACCTGGCGTGGGTCGCGCGCGTCGAAGAACAGCAGCGGGCGGGACAGCTGGACCACGTCCAGCGGGTTGGCGCGCGTGCCGGCCGCGAACAGCAATTCGCCCTGCGGGCCCAGGACGTTCTCGGCCAGCACGACGCTGGGGTCGACCCGGAAGCTGCGGGCCGCCGTGGTCGTGCGCACGGCCTCGACCGGGGGCGGGTGGCGGACGATGTGTGTGCTGCGGCTCCGCGCCGCCTGCTCCAGCTTGACGAGCTCGCCGGCGCGCTGGAGCGCGCCTAGGCGCTGCGCGATCTGCTGCAGCAGGTGCGGCTCGGCGATGGGGTAGGTCGGGCCCAGCGTGCCGAGGTCAGTGGCGGCGGCCAGCCTCGCGGCCCACACCAACGCCAGCAGCAGTCCGATGCGTTCGGCGGTCATGGCGTGCCCCGCATCTCGCAGCGCATCTGGTCGACCAGGCGGTGCCGCGCGCCCGTGTCCTGGGCGGCCGACGCGCGGATCAGGCCCATGAGCACCGGGTCGCCGCCGTCGCGCGCCATGGCCTGGCGCAGCGCCGCGCTGTCCAGGGCGTGGCCGCAGCGCAGCCGGACGGCCGCCACGTAGGTCCGCGCGGCGTCCGCGGCGGCGGGCGCGATCTGCTGCAGCAAGGCCAGGTAGTCGGCCAGCGGCTGATCGTCCGGCACCGAGGCCGTCGGTGAAATCGGGCCGCGAGCCGGGCTGGTCTGCGCGACGGCGAATGTGGCCGCGCTGACCGCGACCAGCAGGACCAACGATGCGGAGAGCCGGCGCATGGGCATGTCCTCAGAACAGCGGCACCACCACGCCCAGCACCTGCTCGGCGCGGACCAGGCCGCTGTCACCGTAGCGGGAGTCGAAGCTGTCGGAGGCCGTGCCCTGCACGAAGTAGTGGCCGGCCGGGATCACCTGCGGCGCAATGGGTGTCAGAGGCCGGCGGTCGAAGGTGTGCGGCTTGGCCAGGCCGACGGCCTCCCCGTTGATGCGCACCAGCCGGTCCTCGACGGTCACTTCGTCCCCGGGCAGACCACAGATTCGCTTGAAGAACGGCTGACCGCGCAGACCGGGGTACTGTGCCTGGCTTGGCCCCTCGAAGCGGAACACGATCAGGTCGCCGCGACGCAGCGGAGCGTGCTGCGCCTGCAGCCAGGCCACGTGGTACGGCAGGCTGGGCGTCCAGTTGAACAACAGCGGCAGCCGCGGCGTCGGATCCCAGAACAGTCGCACGTAGGCCAGGACCCAGATCAGGCCCACGGGCGCGTACCAATACCAGCGCTGCCGCAGGTGGATGGCCAGGCTTCGAGGATGCATCTTGGGAGTCTTCATGGCAGTTCCACCTTGGCCCGCAGCCGCGGCGTCAGGTCCTGCGCATGCGGGCTGCCGACCACGGCCGTGCGCACCACGACCAGGCAGGCGCACTCGCGCGGCAATTCGTCCAGCGCGGCCGGCAGCCGCTGCGCGAAGCGTCGGGCCAGCGCCAGCGCCTGCTGACGCTCCTCCTCGCCGGCCGTGGCCGTCAGCAGCTGCGCGAACTGGGCCTCCTTGGCGCGGTAGACCTCGGCCAGGTCCACCGTGCCGATGGCCAGGGCCGGGCGCAGCACCCAACGGTCGTACGCCGCCAGACTTGCGCCGGTCACCAGCACCGCGGCCGTCACGGCGCCCAGCACCGGGTTCACAGCACCAGCCCCCGCTGCCGCAGCAGCTCGGCGATGGCCTCGTCGATCGACAACCCCTGCGCGCGCAGCGCATCGATCGGCGCGTTGTCCTCCAGCTTGTTCGAGAACAGCAAATGGGTGGCCGGGTCCAGGATGTTGCGCGCCACGCCTTCGCCGACCGGCGAGGAGATGTACAGCTCGGAATATGCTCCCGCCTCTGTGCGCAGCGAGCCCAGCAGCCGCTTCTTGGCCTCGTCCATGGTCAGCCGGCCCTTGCGGTCCAGCATCTCGATGGACTCGGGTTTCTGGCGCAGCAGGAACACCCAGTCCGAGCAGTTGAAGGCGGCTTCCATCTGCGCGCTGCCGTAGTAGTCGTCGGCGCTCTGGGTGGCCGTTCCCAGCGCGCCACCGTACTTGCGCGCGCGCCGCGCGGCTTCTTCGATCACTGCGGCCTTGACCGGATCGTCGGCGCCGATGTCGCCCAGCTGTTGCTTGAGCTCGTCGATGAACAGCACCTTGCGCCGGTTGCGCGTGAGGTACATCTCGCCGGTGATCTGGTGCAGCAGCAGGATGTTGACGACCGCGTGCAGGTCGGGCCGGCGCTTGAGCTCCTCGTTCTCGATGACGATGAAGTCGTTGCTGAAGTCCACGTTGGCCCGGCCCTCGAAGAAGCGGGCGTACTGGCCGCCGCGGGCATAGGGGTTCAGCATGATGGCCAGGTCCCGGACCCGGGTGTCGTTGACGATGCCGAGCTCGGGAATGCTGCCGGTCTTGAACGCGTCGCGCAGGCCGGTGATCGTCAGGTCCTGCCCATGCTGGCGCCACAGCTGCAGCACCATGGCCGAGATCGCCTTGTACTGGACCTCCTCCAGCGGGTGCTGCATCGAGGCCATCTTGGCGATGCCGGGCACCAGCATGTCGATGTCCTCGTGGATGTCGCGCACGATCGTGAACGGGTTCAGGCACAGGTCCACGTCGGGCCGGAACTCGATGTAGGTGCCCTGGGCCTTGCGGCACAGCTTCTCGAAGCTGCGGCCCAGGTCCAGCATCCAGACCTTGGCGCCGATCGCGCGGTAGGACCAGGCCAGCTCGTTCATGAGCACGGACTTGCCGGAGCCGGGCGCGCCGATGATCGCGAAGTTGTAGTTCCCGAGGTCGTTGTCGAACAGGTCCAGCGTCATGAGCTGGCCGCGCCGCCCGCCGAAGACCAGGGCCGGCGTGCGCGTGCCGCGCCACTCGGCGATCAGCGGTGCCAGGTGGATGGCGTTGGCGAGCGTCTTGCGCGTGACGCGGCGCATCTTGGCCAGGTCCCTGTGCATGCGCGGGCTCAAAGTCATGGGTAGGCTGGCCAGCAGTGCCTGGCGGTGCATGTAGGCGTCGGCGTTGAGCTGGAAGCCGCGGGCGCGCCAGATCGCGTTGGCGGCCTCGTGCGCGGCCGCGGCCTGGTCCGGCTGCGTGAAGATCGCCAGCTGGTGGTACAGGCTGACCAGGCTGCCGCCCGTGTCGATGGCGTTCGCGGCTGCTGCCCAGTCGTCCAGCTTCTTGCGCACGTCGGGCATCACGTCGGCCATCTTGGACTTGGCGTTCTGCGTGGCCCGCACGTGGTTGGCCGTGATGATGGACTTGGTCGCATTGGGGTCCATGATGTGTACGCCCAGCGTGATCAGGAACGGCGCGCTGTACTGCAGCGCCGGCTGCATCAGGTCGCCGATCAGCGAGCCCATCTGCCACAGCGCGAAGCGCTCGGGGAAGCTCTTGATGGAGTAGAAGCGCGCCTCCAGCACGTCCGGGCTGGTCTCCTTCCACAGCGTGAGGCCGCCCGGGTGCGGATCCTGGATGGTGTCGAAGTCGACGATCTGGTCGCGGATCTCGCGGCCATCGTCGTAGTGCAGCTGGCGGTCGTCGTCGAAGTTCAGGTCCGGGTGGTCCGCATGCGCGATCCGGTCGGGGTTCGTAAACAGCGCGCACCAGTTGATCAGGTCGCTCGCATCGCAGACGCGGTTCGGCAGCATGGCCGAGCGCAACGTGGCGGCGATCGCGTCGCGCAGCGTGAGCAGGGCGTCGCGCCGGGCCAGGTCCTCGCCCTGGCCCGGCACCGTGACGCTGAGCATGAGCCGGAAGTCGCGCAGGGTGTAGTGGAAGCCCGCTGTCAACGAGGCCTGCGTGCCGCGCAGCAGATGCTGCACGCGTTGGCGCGCGAGCTTGCGGAACAGGTTCTCGTCGGGCACGGGGCGGCCGAAGGGCAGGGCGCGCTCGGCCTGGTCGGCATCCTCCACGCGCAGGTTGGTGTACTGGCGCAGCTGCTGGCGGATGTGGGGCGAGGCAAACAGCTGGAACTGCAGGCCGGCGCCGGGTGGGCAGCTGGCGTACAGCGACACCAGCACCTCGGCCATGCGCTCGTCGGCGCCGGACTGCGGCATGAGTTCCAGCAGAAAGCCCAGGCCGTCGCGGTTCACGAACAGGTGCTCGTCCGCCAGGTAGCCGGCATAGGGCAGCCAGGTGGCGAACTGCTCGGCCGGCGTAACAGGGTCGAAGGCCCAGGGCCAGGCGCGTGCAGCGCGAAGCGATGGGGTGCTGGTGTCGGCGTGCATGGCTGAACTCCGCACGGGTCAGGGTTGGCGAGCCGCCGGAGAGGGCGTCAGGCCCGGCAAGGTGGGCAGGCGCGGCAGCGTCGGGAACGCGCCGAACGGCGAGGCTGGCCCGTTGCGTGTGAGGCTGTCGGTCAGCGAAGCGGCCGGCGGCTCGGGGTCAGCGTCTGTTGCACCCGAACCGGGCGGCGCAGCCACCGGCGTGTTCGGCGGTGGCTGCAGCGGCTGGTAGCGGTCACGGATGCGCTGATGTACGTGGTCGAGCTGCCAGCGCCCGCCGTCGACCTGCACGTAGACATAGCCCTGGTCCCAGAGGTCACCGTCAGCATCCTCCCAGGGCTTGGTCCACAGGCGCAGCACGCGGGCGGGTGAGCGCAACGCGGTGCCGGCGCGAGGCTCGGCGCTTGCGTCGCCCGACGCCGGGAGAGCGCCCTGAAGTATGGGACGCGATGGCGCAACACCGCTGGCGGATGGCGTGGCCACCCCGGGTGCGGACGCACGCGTGCCACCCGTTGAGGACGCCCCGCGCTGGCTTGGCAGGTTGTGGTGCAGCGCATTCGCATAGGTGCCCGCGACGGAGTCGCAGGCCACGCCATCCGGAGCCGCGCAGGCGTACTTGGACTCCCCGTCCAGCCCGGACATGTTGACGCAGCCCGTGAGAAGAAGGGCCAGAAGGGACGCGCCGAGCGAGATGATGACTCTCATGGCCGCCGCTCCGTAGTGGTTGATCCCGCCACCGGGCCTGTGCTCGCCCGCACAAGCCGGGCCTGCAGCTCGCTACGGTCCACGTAGCCATCCGTGCGCGAGCCATCGGCCCAGAACAGCGTGGGCGTGCCTTGCACGCGCAGCGCACGGGCCAGCGCCAGATTACGCGCGACCGGATGGTCGCATCCTGCGCTCGGCCGCTGGGCGCGCGCATCCCCATGCAGCATCCACTGCTGCCAGGCCTGGGTGCGGTCGGCCGCGCACCAGATGGCGACCGGTCGGGCCTCGCCCTGGAACGGCACGAGGAAGGTGTGGATGGTCACGTCGTCCAGCGTGGCGAGTTCGGCTTCCAACTGCCTGCAGTAGCCGCAGCCGGGATCGCTGAACACGGCGACCTGGCGCTGGCCGTTGCCACGCCGGACCGTGATGGCATCGGCCAGCGGCAGACGGTCGAAAGCGATTGGGGGCGCGGCGTCCTCCGGGGCGACCGGGACGTCGCCAGCACGCTGTGCGATCCGAGGGGCGGTCAGGTCGCGCATGTCCTGCGTGTCGAACAGCCGGCCGAACAGGAAGTAGCGCGGTGTGGTGGCGGCAACATAGGCGACGTTACCCTGCATCCAGACCTCGTAGACGCCCGGAATGTCGGTGCGCGCGGCCTCGGTGAACTGGGTGCCGGGATGGGCCTGGCGCAGCGTGACGAGCAGCCGGGCGGCCTCGGCATCGATCGGGGCCTGGGCTAGCGCTTGGGACGTTGGCCAGACGCCGAGGGCGAGGGTCAGCAGCACGCCCGCGAGGCGGTCTAGGGGGCGGCCGCCACGTGGCCGTGGGGGATCAATAGGCTTGGTCATCGGTGGGCTCCTGGTAGCGGGCGCCGGGGACCGCGTCACGACGCAAGGACGCGCCGGCCGCGGCCGTCATCGGCAGGTCGATGCGCACGCCCTTGGTGATCACGACGTCGATCTGCCGGCCGGCATCGACCTCGATGACCGGAAACGTGTTCTCGGCCAGCTTGATGTAGTACTGGGCCAGCCGGTCCAGCGCCTTGCCGACGCCGCTGCCCAGGCCGGCGCGGTAGGCGTCGGCCTGGCTGTCGGTGCTGGCGACCGTGCCCAGCGGCGAGGTGGAGTAGCTGGTGTTGGCCGTGGCCAGGCCCTGACCGATGCCGCTGACCACGCCGGCCAGCAACGCGTTCGCGAGCATCTGGCCCTGCTTGGTCACGAGCCGACCGCGCATGCCGACCTTGCCGTCCTCGCCGTAGACCGTGCCCTGGATGCGCACCTCCAGCGTCGCGCCGTCGCCGCGCACGCAGGACAGGCTCTCGGTGCGCAGGTAGGCGCGCTCCGAGCTGATGTCGCCGAAGCCGGCCGCGACTACGAAGCACTCGCGGTACTCGCCGCGGAACTGGTTGGGCAGCACGCTGTTGTCCGAGAGCCGGATCAGCACCGGATGCGGGTTGGACTGGGACTGGCCACCGGTCGGCGCGTCCAGGCCGCCGAGCAGGATGCCGCGTGTGAAGCTGACGGGCAGGTAGGTGGCGACCGTGCGGGGGGCGTCCTTGGCGCGGCTGCCATCGGGGGCACGCACGGCGTGGCCGCCCGCATCCGGCGCGGCGTGGCGATCGGCCAGGGACACGCGTGTGATGACGGGCGGCGGGGGTGCTGGTGCGACCAGCAAAGGCGGCGCGCCTGCCGGCATGGCCCCAGCCGTGGACGCCGTCACGGGCAACCTGGGCGGCAGTGCGGCGGCGGGCGGCATGGCCGTGGGTGCGACCGGCGCCGGAGCCGGGGCGGGTGCCGGACCGGGCACAGGCGGCGCAGCCGCCGCGCTGGCCGTCAGCCGCTGCTCGAGTTCCGCGAAGCGCTGCATCGTGCGCGCCTCGAAGGCCTGGCGGTCCTTGTTGAGCTTGCCCTGTTCCGCGCGCTCGCTCTCGTACTGCGCGAGCTTGCGGCCCGCCGTGCCGACCCACTGGTCGACCGGGTTCACCTGGGCGCCGGGCGGCATGACGCCGATGTTGGTCACGTCGCCGGGCTGGGCCGGGCGCTGCCGCGCGGGCCGGTCTGAGGTCTGCGCGGCCGAGAAGCTGAACACCAGCCACAGCAGCAGCACGCCCACGGCGACGATGGCGGCCAGCAGCGCGTACTGGCGCTGGCGTGGCGACAGGCGCTGCTGCAGCCGGCCGGGCAGATGCCCGGGCGCGGTCGGCGGCGGGCCGGCTTGCGGTGTCCCGTTCATCGCGGGCCTCCGCGGCGCAGCACGTAGACGCTCGTGGACTCGCCGGGCCGCAGGTTGTGCTGCTCGATGGCGATGCCGGCGACCTCGCCGTCGGCGCGGTCGGCCGGGCGGTCGAACTCGGGCTCGGCCAGCACCATGGGGGCCGCGCTGATGTTCTGCAGCGCGTACTTCTCGCCGACGAAGCCGCGGCCCTCGTACAGGCGCAGCAGCGTCAAGCGTGCCTCGGCCCACAGCTGCAGCGGACGCTGGGTCTCTTCGACGCGGATGTCGGAGGGCACGCGGTCCGAGGCCATCGCGACGAGCAGGGCCTTCATGGTGCGCACGTGGTTCGGGGCAGGGCCGGCCGGTGTGGAATCGGGGGCCAGCGGGCGCAGCGCGCGCGGGGCCTTGTCGCGCAGGACGATGGTGTCGGCCGGGGTGTCGGCGCGGCGCAGCAGCAGCGTATAGGTCGCGGTGGCGGAGGACACGAACAGGTTGATCGGGCGCGCGCCGTCGCCAACGGGGCGCAGGTAGACCTCGCCTTTGTCGCGGTCGCAGGCGACGATGACGTCGCCGGCCGGGTTGATGGGGGCGCCGGCCGTAGGTGCGGCGGGCAGGGCGGGCCCAGGGCCGGAGGCGCCGGCTCCGCAATGGCTCGAATGGATGTTGCCGAACACGTCCGTGATTGCCGCACCCTCGATGCGCAGCCGGGTCGGCTCCTTGACCGACACGATGGCCTCGGCCGCGACGCCGTCGCTGGCCTCCACGACCTGCAGGGCTTGTGCGGGCAGGCCGTAAGCCAGGGCCGTGACGAGCAGGATGCGGCGGGCCGATGGGAGAAGCCTGCGCGAGCTGTTCCCGTGATGCGGGTCCGCGGGAGACGGTGGCGGAGTCCGGACATCAGGCCTCACCGGCTGCCACGCGGCGGCAAGACGCTGCGCGTCCCTCGCGCAAGGAAGTTCACTTGACCGCATAAGGCACCTCCTGGAAGCCGACCAGGTGCATGCGTGCCCCGGCATGGCTGAACGCGATGCGGTAGGCCTTGGCGTCGTTGCCAGTCTCCAGGCCGTTGACTAAAGTGCGCAGCCGCCCGCGGACGACCAGCGTCTGGGCGTCCTCGCTCGCCACGAGTTGCTGCGGCGCGAAGGCGGTCGTGGCGTTGATGCGCTTGAGCCGCTCGGCCTCGACCTCCTGGCGCGTCTTGATCGCGCCGTACTGGGCCGGATCCACGTAGCCGAGCAGCATGTCCTTCTTCCAGTCGATGGTGCTGGGCGTGACGTCCAGCACCAGCCAGGCGACGAAGCTGCCCATCTGCTCCAGGTATTCGCTGGACGCGCGGCTGCCGTCGACCCAGAAGGTCTTGTGCAGCGTGGGCGGCACGACCACCGTGCGCACGGTGCCGAGCAGGCCCAGGACCACGGCCAGCGCGATGACCTGGCCCGTGGCCAACACGCCGACCGCGATGCCGAGGCCCTTGTTGCGCCGACGCAGATCCTTGAGGTCGCCGCTGAGCCGTTCGAATTCCATGGTGCTCTGCCCTCACCCGACCATGCGGCGCACGTGCGAGGGCGGGCAGGCCAGCAGCGACGTCACCGGGTTGGTCGGCAGGTGCCAATACAGCCAGTGCAGCGCGAAGGCAGGGTGCTTGTTGGCCTTGAGGCGTGCGATCCAGCGCGACAGCGCGATGCCGATGGCCAGACACACGGCGAACGCGCCCTTGCTCGAGGTCAGGTAGCCGAAGAAGAACATCAGCAGGATGGGCGCGGCCACATCGATGTCCCAGAAGCCGATCTTCCAGCTGTCGTCCAGCCGGCGCGGGATGTAGGTGTCTGCCTGCATGGCGGGCCTCGGCGTCTCGGTGGCGGCTCAGACCACGGCGCCCATGATGGCGCCGGCGATGATCAACCCCACGGCCGCGAAGATGGCCAGCCCGATGTACGACAACACTGGCCCGAAGTTGCGCAAGGCGGACAGGCTGACCAGGGCCACCACGAACGATAGAAAGGCCACCAGCGCCTTGATGCCCGGAGCGAGTTCGGCGATCTGCGTGAGGGCCGAAGTCATGGGGCCGGTGATGCCGGTGAAGGCGACGAGGTCGATCGCGTAGCCTGGCAGGGCAAGCACGAGCGCGGTGGCCGTGAGGACGATGCCCAGCCAGACCCGGCGTGCGGTAGAGCGTCGGGCAAGAGGGCGCGGGGTGGCGGGGCGCGGAACGGAGAGGGAAGCGGTGTGCATGGAACACTCCAACAAGAGAACAGGGGTGGGATCCGGTAGCCGGCATGGACGTGCTGGTTCGGGCTTGGGGGTAGGGCTCGACGCTCGGTGCGCGGGCGGCGCGCGTGCGGCGGTCACGGCGCATCCTCCGGGTCCAGGCCGAGGTGGATCTCCACGCGGCGGTTGCGGGCGCGGCCGGCCGGTGTGTCGTTCGACGCGGCGAAGCAGCAAGTGCCTCGGGCATCGATGTGCGCCTGGAAGGCGTGGCCGGGCGCGAGGCTGCGCAAGGCCTGCAGCACGGCCTCGGCGCGTGCGCGGGCCAGGCGTTCGTTGGCGGCGGCGGGCCCGGTGTGGTCGGTGTGCCCGACCAGCGTGATGCCGGGGGCCGCGGTCAGTCGCGGCAGGACGTCGCGCAGTGCGGTGCGTGCAGTCGCGTCCAGGCGGGCGCTGGCGAATGGGAACTGCAGCGACAGCAAGCTGGCCGTGGGCTGACGACCGTTCTGTGCACGCGCCAGCGGCGCTGGCGCGTCCTGGGCCGGTATGCGCTGCACGGGGACTTTCATTCGGGACTTGGGTGTCGGTGTTGGGCACGCGGTGCCTCGGCACAGCTGAAATTGAGCGGCAGTGCCATGGCCCTGCTGGACCACACGCAGCGCGGGCAGGTAGGCAGGCTCTCGCGCGGTGGGGTCGACATGCTGGGACGAGGTTCCACACGCGACGAGCGCCAGCATGGCGAGCAATGCACCCACGCGTGCGCTGGACAGGCACAGCATGCGGTTCATGGGGTGACCCTCACCGACAAGGCTTGCGGGCGCACGAGGACGATATCCTGGGCCTTCGCTGGCTTCACCGCGTTGCTGGCGTTGCCGAGGCTCGCGTCCACCGGCAAATGGCGGTAGACCCTCCAGGCATAGGTGGCCCGCGCACGCACGCAGGCATCCCCCTGGAGCGCGTTGCACGCCGCGTTGTAGGCGCCGACGGCTTGCCAGTTCACGCCATGCCGTGCGAACAGATCGGCGAGTAACCAAGCGCCCACCTGCAAATTGGTGCAGGCGTCATACAGGTCGGCTTCCTGGATGCCGTGGCGTGCCAGTTGTGGCAGATGCCGGCTGTTGATCTGCATGAGGCCGATGTCGTAGCTGCGCGTGCGCTTCTGGTGGCGGCGGTTCACGGCACTGGCATCCAGATTCGATTCGATATGTGCCATGGCGCGCAGCAGTTCGGGCGCGATGCCGTAGCGCTGCGCCGCGTGCTCCCAGCAGGGAACTGCGTGTGCGCTGGCCATCGCCAGCACCGCTAGAACCAGAACGAGCACCACACGCATGAGACCTCTCCTTGACGCAGCCGTACGACCTGTCGATCGACAGGGAGGAGGTAGGGACCGCGATGGCGGTCAGGGTGGGGGCGGGGTGGGACGGGCGTTCTACGCCCGGCGAGGTCGAGTGCGGGTGGAGTTCAGACGCGGGCCTCGGCTGCATCCGCAGCGCGTTGCGCCGCCTGCAGCCGATCGACCATGTTGCGCCGTGCCTGGCGCAGCACCGCTGCGCCGGTGTCGTCCTCCTGCTGGCACAGCGCCACGCAGGCCGTGGTCAGCTGGTCCAGCTGGAACTTGGGATGCGGGTGCCGGTTGCGCGGCGAGCATTGGAGGTCGTGCAGCAGGTCGAACTGTGCGCGCCACAGGCATTCGCGGCGGCGCAGTGTTGTGGGCGAGCGCAGGACCAGTTCGATGCCCATGAACCCGAAGATGCGCTCTGCCGGTCTGGACTGCGCGAAGACCTGCGCGACGCAGGCGCTGAGTAGGTCCGGCATGCGGAACGTCGGGGCAGTGTTGTCGCTGCGGCGCAGTAACGCGTAGAGCCAGTCGTGCTCCTCCAGCCACAGACGGGTCTCGACGATGTCGGTCTCGTGCGCGGCGGTGGCGATCGGACCATGGAAAGATGCGCTAGGCGTCAAAGCGAGAAGCATGGCGGTACTCCTTCCGGCGTTGGTGGCAGGGCTGCGCGTGTGGCGGATGGGAAGCAACCATAGGCCTCGACCTGGTCAATGTCGCGTCGTATTGCGCGAAATTTGGGAGGATTTCGAGCTTGCGCTGCACATCGGCATGTCCATGACTCGGTCGGCTTGTGTTGTTGCACAGGGTCCTCCTCATAAGCTCGGACGACCACGCTGCAGCCGATTTCGCGTGTCCCGTTCAGTGGTCGGGGGCTGAAGTCGGTCCCGAACGATTGGTCAGCGCTGAGCCCCGGAGCGACTTCTCGAGATTGGTGCCGACGGTCGCACGGGCAGCCGACCAGTAGGGGCGCCAAGCCATCAGCTACATCGCCCACGCACGCGCACCAACATCTCGCGGCAGCAGCTCACCAAGGACGGTCAGGCAATTGACCCGTCGCGCCCTTCGGTCACTTGCATCGATACCAGCAACGCTTCCAACTCATCGAAATCGACCGGCTTGACGAGATGGTGGTCGAATCCGGCAGATTTGGTCCGCTCGCGGTCGTTCTCCTGGCCCCAGCCGGTCAGCGCAATCAGCTTGACGGTCGTGCATGCCGGTTCGCGCCGCAACCTCCGCGCAACCTCGTAGCCGTCCATTTGCGGCATGCCGAGGTCGAGCAGCACGAGTGCGGGCGTCCATTCCAATGCGACGGCGAGTGCCGATTGGCCATCGTACGCAACGCGGACTTGCGCACCGATCAAGCTCAGCAGCAGGCCAAGGCTGTCTGCCGCGTCACGGTTGTCATCGACAACGAGTATGCGTCTGGCGTCCAGTGGGCTCTGTCGGTCATGCCGCGTCCCGATGCCGGGGACGCTGGCCGCGTGCACCAGCGGCAGGCGAACCGAGAACGTGCTGCCATGCCCGAGGCCGCCGCTGTGCACCGTGACATCACCGCCATGCATCTGTGCCAGGCGTTGCGCAAGAGCCAGCCCGATGCCAAGACCGCCAGCGGCCCGCGTCCCGGCTGACTCGATCTGGGCGAACATCTCGAACAGCCGGGGAATCTGGTCTGGCGACAACCCGATGCCGCTGTCACGAACCTCCACGACGGCCCGGTCATCCTCACGCCGGCTCACCACCTTCACGGCGCCGCCATCGTCGGTGTACTTCGCCGCGTTGTTGAGCAGGTTCGCGAACACTTGAGTGAGCCGGACCGCATCGCCGTCCACGACCAACGGCGCCTCGGACATCTCAACGGTCACGCGGTGCCGATGGCGGTCCAGCAGCGGCTTGCTGGCTTCCAGAGCCGTTCGCAACACATCACCCAAGTCGATTTCCGCGCGTTGAAGCTCAAGCTTGCCGCGGCTGATCCGCGACGCCTCCATCAGGTCGTCGACAAGCCGCACCATGTGGTTCACCTGGCGCTCGAGCATCTCGCGCAGGGCGGGTGCGGGTACGACATCACCTGCGACCTTGAAGAGCTGCAGCGCATTGCGAATGGGCGCCAGCGGATTGCGCAGCTCGTGCGCGAGCGTCGCGAGGAACTCGTCCTTGCGGCGGTCGGCATCGAGCAGCGCCTGCGCGGCATCTCGCCGCGCCGTGACGTCACTGGCGGCTCCCAACCATTCGACGATCTGACCGTCCTCCACAACAGGGATGGCCCGAGAGAACACCCACCCGACGCTGCCGTCGACCCGCGTGACGCGGTGCTCATGCTCGAAGGCCTTTCGATCGCGGATGGCCTCTTCAATGACCGCCATGACACCCCCTCGGTCCTCATCGGGGATGTAGCGCATCAGCCAGTTGCTGCTCGGCTCCACCGTGTCGGCGATGAAGCTTTGCCCGATCAGATGGCGCATCTGCGTCCAATCCGGGTTCATGCGGTAGACGATGTCGGATGTCGCCGTCACCAACGCACGGAACTGGGCCTCGCTGGCCCGCACGGCCTTTCTGCGTCTCGGCGAAGTCGTGCAGTGGAGAGGTGCGCACCTACGCGCGCCATCAGTTCCCGTGCCGAGAACGGCTTGACCAGGTAGTCGTCGGCGCCAGCGGCCAACCCTTCGACGCGTGCTTCCTCTCCGGCACGGGCCGACAACAGCAGGATCGGGAGTGTTCGCGTGCGCTCGTCGGCGCGCAGCCGCGCCAGCAGGACGAAGCCGTCCAGCCGGGGCATCATCACGTCGCACAGGACGAGATCGGGCGGCGCCGCCAATGCCTTCTCCAGCGCGTCGATGCCATCGACGGCCGTCGTGACGGCGTAGTGCACGCTCAGCAACCGCTGCAGGTACGCGCGAAGATGAGCATTGTCGTCGGCGATCAGAATGCGGGGTGCCTGCTCACCGCGCAGAGCATGCCCCGATGGATCGGACTGCAGGTCGTGAGACCCGCTGTCATCAGGCGCGTCGTCATGCGTCGACGCGAGCCACTGCAACGCCTCTCCGACGTAAACCGCTGCCTGTGATGGCCGGCGTCCCGGCTCGCGCGCTTCGCGTACCTTGTCTGCGGGGAGATGCGCCTTGCCGAAAGGGATGCTGACGGTGAACGTCGTGCCACGGCCCTCCACGCTGTCGACGCTGATCGCGCCTCCATGCAGTTTGATCAGCTCGCTCGTGAGCGCGAGACCGATGCCGCTGCCCTCGAAACTACGGCCTCGCACGCCTTCGATGCGCTCGAAGCGCCCGAACAGTTTGTGCAGCTCCCCGGCCGGAATTCCGCTGCCGGTGTCGCTCACCACCAGCTCTGCGCTGGCGCCATCGCCGGATGGCTGCATGGCAACCGTGATCGAGCCCTCCAAGGTGAACTTGAACGCGTTCGATACCAGGTTCAGGACGATCCGTTCCCAATGGTCCCGGTCGACGTACAGGACACCGGTCAGAGGTGGGCAGTCCACTTCCAGCGACAGGCCCGCTTTCTCGCACGCCGAGCGGAAACTGCTGGCGAGTTCGGCCGTCAGGGACGACGCGTCCGTGGGCTGGAATACTGCGGTGGAACGACCGCCCTCGACGCGAGCGAACTCGAGCAATGTGTTGACCAGTTTCAACAGCCGCTCGGCATTGCGCTGCGCCGCGGCCACCATCGGCTGCTCAGGCCGGCCGTGCAACCCGGTGAGCGCTTCCTAGAGCGGACCCAGCATCAAGGTGAGCGGCGTCCGAAGTTCGTGGCTCACGTTGGTGAAGAACATCGTCTTCGCTCGGTCAATCTCGGCAAGCGCCTCTGCGCGCCGACGCTCGGCTGCGTAAGCCTCGGCCTCGACCAGCGCACCACCGATGCTGGAAGCCACCAGGTCGAGGAACGATCGGTAGTCGTTGTCCAGCACCAGGTTCGCGCTGACGCCGCACAGGAGAAGTCCCATCGGATCGTCACGCGATGCGCCGGGGATGGGCACACTGAGCACCTTCTGGACAGGGCGGCTGCCGAAGAGCGCGTTGCGCGGGAGATCCAGCCCGCTCTGCATCCCTGTTTCGATCGGCATCGGCAGTTCGGCGGGCAACAGCCGCGCCGCTGGCTCATCGAGACCCACGCTTCCGATCCGCTGCGCCACCGCTGCTTGTGGCGCACGCAGATACATGGCAGCGAACGGAATGTCATTCGGGTTCTCCGCCAGCGCCTCCAGGGCACCAAGCGCGACTTCCGTCGCCTGCCGCGCGCCTGTCTGTCGTTGCCTGAGCCGCCGCAACAGGTCGATTCGTCGCTCTCCGATGACGCGCTCCGTGGTCTCCGTGCAGGGGCAAAAGATGCCGTCGACGCGCGACCCATCGGGCGACACGATGGGTCCGAAGCTGAAGCGGACGTACACCTCCTCGGCTGGCAGGCGCCGCGCGAAATACATCAGCAAATCCTGCGACCACGTCGCTTCGCCGGTCTCGACAACACCCCGCAGCATCGGTCCGATCGTGGGCCAGATCTCGCTCCAGCAATCGCGTCCGGGCGCGCCCAGGAAACGCGGATGCTTGTCGGTGCCCAGGAAGGAGATGTACGCATCGTTGTAGAGAACGTTGAAGTCCTCGCCCCAATACATGACGATGGGGATACGCGACGTGAGGCACAGACTGAGCGCGGTGCGCAGGTGCGCCGGCCAGCCTTCAGGAGCACCAAGCGACGTGCGCGACCAGTCGTGCGCACGCATGCGGCGGGACAGCTCGCTGTCACCGGGAAATGTGGGGTTAAGGTCGAGTGGCACGGTCCGGTTGAGCGACTGCAGGATGCATTTGCTACTTTTTTGTTCAGCATGCAGCTTAACCGGGGAAATTTGGGTTGGTCTACCGCCCGACGCGGGCGTTCGAAGCGGGTAGGCCTGGGCGTCCAGCCCGGCCCGCGTGGCGCGGGTCCAAGCCTTGAACAGGTCGATGCGCCTTGGCGTTAACCCACCCGAACAAAGATCTCCGGCGGCGGTCACTTCAAACCGCGGAGCGGTGTCCGGCTCTGGAAGGAGGCGATGCGGTATGGGTCGGCACTGATGCCTTTAAGGCCATGAGATGCTCTTGGAGAAGCTGTGGCGTTGGCTCTGCAGCCACGAACTGGGCGTGCTCAACCTGCAGCTCGCTGGCGTCGGCGCCGAGCCGGGCCTGCGCAACCTGTGCGAAGCCCTGCGAAAGCAGGCTCGCCATCTCGTGGTAGCTTTTTAAGTCCCCGCCTGTGCATCCCGAAGTGCACGCGCCAACTCGTCGCGTCGCCCGATGAACGATTGTTGCGTCGCCTGCATTTCAGCGATCACGACGTCCATGTTCCCGACGTCGCCCTGGGTTTCCCGCGTGCGCTGCAGGAGGTTGCGCATGCGCAGCAGGTAGCCCTCACCCTCCTTGATGCGTTGCTCCATCAGCGTCAGATCTGCTGCCAGTTGTTGTCGATGCGGCATGGTCGGCGTGACGAGTTCGGGGTCGGTCGGCTGAGGTTCACCGAGTCAAGGGGAGCGTGCAGACGAACTCGCGTTCAGCAGCGGCACGCGATGATAGGCCACCCTCGCGCGGTCTCGGCAACGGTGCAGGCAAGGGCCGCCGTGAACTCCGAAGCGCGTCACCGGCGGCGTACGAACGCTTTCGACAGCACCAGGCCGAGCACGAATCCCACAGCACCCGCTGCGGCGGCGGCGCTCCAGGGCCTTTCGTGAACGTACTGGTCGCAGGCAGCCGAGCCGCCCGAAAGCGCTTCTGTCAAATCGTCGATCTCGGCCTGCACGAACTGCGCGGCCGTCGCGAGGTACGTGCGGCCCACAGCCATGACGTCCGCGCCCAGTTCCGCCGCGTCCGCACCCAAACCAAAGACCGTGTCGAAGGTTTCCTCGGCCGGCAGTGCAGCCTCGGGCGCGCGTTCTTGTTCGGAGGAGGGTGAAGAAGGCGCTGAGATCGCTCGCTCGGTCAACGTGTCTCGCTCTGATGCCGCGGCATCGGACGGCCCCTCGGGCGTGGCACCAGTGAGGTCCGATGCGGTCTCGGGCTTCGTTGACATGTTCGCGCCTTTCGATCATGCGGTTGGGAATCTCCATCTTAGCCACAGCGCCCGACGTACGCTGCGTTCGCGCGCCGCACCATTGCCAAATCCAATGACCTTGCGTAGCTTCAGCGCGCGGTTCATGGATCTGACACGCCAACGCGATTGCGACCTTGCTGCTTCGCCATGTACAGGGCTGCGTCCGCGCGCTGAATCAAGGTCGCGGTGTCCTCTTTCGCGCCAGGGCTGGCCGTCGCCAAGCCCAGGCTGACGGACACGACGCCCAACTCGCTCATGGCATGTGGCAAGGCAAGCCGCGCAACGGCAGCGCGCGCCGCTTCGGCCACCACCGCGGCACCCCGCGCGTCCGTGTCGCGGAGCAATAGGACGAACTCCTCACCCCCATAGCGCGCGATGAAATCGTCGGGCCGTTGCAGTGCAGACTGCAGCGCCTGCGCCACGAGCTGCAGGCAACGGTCGCCTTCGACGTGGCCGTAGTGGTCGTTGTACTTCTTGAAGTGATCAACGTCGACCATCGCCGCGCTGGTCGGCCGGCCGTCGCGTTGCGCCTGCTTGAACGTCTTGGCCAATCGACGACTGAAGTAGCGTCGATTCGGGAGGCCTGTCAGCTCATCGAACTGCGCCAGCTTCTCCAGGCTCTGGTTCGCCTGCGCGAGCGCGGAGTGCGCACTTCGGATGCGCTCCTCGGCCTCGCGCCGCTGGCGCATTGCCTTGCGGGTGTAGTCGTTGCCCCGTTTCAAGACGATGCAAAGCAACAGCACCCACGTGGACTGCAGCAGCGAGTTGAGCCACCATCCGCGCAGGGCCTCGGCTTTGGCGGCCGCGACGATGACGCGCACGGGATAACTCCTGGTTTTCTCGAAGCTGTACAACCTTGTCACCCCATCGATGGGCGACCGGGCGTCGCCTGAACCGGACGCGTGGGGTCCGAGCAAGTCCATCACAGCCCGCGCGGACTTTCCGACGTCGGCCCCGACGAAAGGTCGTCGCGTCATGTGGTGCCCCGCGGCCAAGACCGTGATCGCACCCCCGCCCAGCGTGAACCGGTCCAGCACGTGGCGCACGTGCTCCAGGTCCAGGGTTGCGAGCACCACGCCCGCGAAGGCCCCGTCCCTGTCGTTCAATCGCCGAGACAGAGGCAACACCCACCGACCCGAGGATCGACTCACGATCGGCGGGCCGAGCAGCACCAGTCCGCTCTGGTTGTCCTTGTGGTGCTTGAAGTAGGGCCGGTCCGCATTGTTGGCGCCGGCCGGCCAGGTCGGCTCGGACGTGGCCACCCAAGCCCCGGTCGCGTCGTAGACGAACAGCCCCTTCAACTGCTCCGTCCGCGCCACATGGTTGACCAGAATCGGCTGCAGCGGTGCCAGCGCCGCAGCAGAAAGCTCGGAGCGCTCGATCTCGTAGACCAGTGCGTCAAGGATTTGGTCCACCTGCGCGATCGCGCCCTCCAGGCGCTCGGACACGGCATGGGCGAGGTTCGTGTTGGCCACGTGGGTGTGCTCGAGCACCCGATGACGGTCTTGCCACAGCAGTGCGGTGTTCGTGGCAAGCAACGCGAGCATGACGAGGTAAACCCGCCACCGCACCCACAGCTTTCCATTCCAGCCACGGCGCTCCACAAGTCGGTTGGTGGGGCCTGCATCGTCCAAGCCACCGACCGTGGCACCGGTCGTCTCACGCCAATGTCGACCTTCCTCAGGCGGTTCAGGTGGGACAGACATGGGCACGTGCCACGCGACAGGGGCGACTGGACATGATGGGCAATCCTATTCCAGTCGCTTCGTGACGTACGCAGGACAAGAGCCGGCGCAAGCCGACCTGCGGCGCACTACACCCGAAGGGTTGCTGACGGCGAATGGGAGTCCTTGCGCACCTGTCCCGGCTTCCGTGTGATAAGTCGAGCATCAGCGACGCCGCCGCGGCCGCGTGTGTTTCCAGCAGAAGGTGGCCGGCATCGAGCACATGGGTCTGCATGCGCGGCAGCGCGCGCATCCACGACAACACTTCCGCCAGGTCGAAGTACACATCGTGCCGGCCCCAGACCATCAAGGCGGGCGGCTGCCAGTCCTTCAAGTACCGGGCGATCGCATGGAAGCGCTGGGCGTAGTTCCCGTAGTCGGCGATCAGCGCGCGCTGCGTCTGCAAATGGCCGGGCAGGTTCATGACCCACCAGTCTTCTTCCCAGTGCTCCGCAGGGATGCGCTGCGCGAGGTCCTCAGGAAGACCGGACACGTAGGTGTCGCGCGTGCCCGCGAGAGTCAGGTGGGCCGTGGACGCAGCCTCGTTCTCGGCATCGGGGTGCGACCAGTAGGCTTGCGTGGCGGCCCAGCCTGAACCCCAACCCGAGCGGTGCGCGTTGGCGTTCTGGACGATCAATCCCAGCACCTGCGCAGGCGCCTGCATGGCGACAGGACGTCGCGCAGATGCTCTTGTAAGTTCGTCGGTCCTTTGGCGGCATCTGCCGCGATCGCGAATCCGCCGTCGATGCTCAGGGTGGTCATGCGCGCATACGACTCGGCGGCTGGCTGCGCGCTCTTTTGACTTGGTCCTGATGCACTGCCAGATGCCCGTCATGGACGGGTTCGAGGCCACTGCCGCCGTGCGGCGGTTGCCGCGTGAACGGGGCGGCACCGTGCCCATCGTGGCACTCACGGCGAGCGCCGGCCCCGCAGAAGCCGCGAAGTGCATCGAGGCCGGAATGAACGCTTACCTGACCAAGCCGCTCACGCTCGAAGCGCTGACATCGACGCTCGCGCACTGGTTGCCCGCCGCGTCGTCGGGCTGAGCCGGCGCGGCAGGACATCCAGCGCGTGACCACCAACGATCCAGTTCCCAGGACTGCTGTAGGCACGAGCGGCGCAACGCTGAGTTGGCCTGCGCCGCAACGACCTCCAGCGAAGACCGCACCGTCTCGTCAAGCCTGCTGCTCAGCGTACGAAGCGATGCGTAGCGTTGGATCCAGCCGGTCGCGGCGCCTTGGCAAAGTGTCTGTCGCTTGTCGGGTGAACGCCAAGCTGGGCTTTAACCATAAGCAGACGACATGGGTGGTCTGGAGCGACGCCATCGAGGCGAGCCTCCCATTC
Source organism: Pseudorhodoferax sp. Leaf267 (assembly GCF_001422405.1). Lineage (GTDB taxonomy): Bacteria > Pseudomonadota > Gammaproteobacteria > Burkholderiales > Burkholderiaceae_C > Pseudorhodoferax. The sequence continues at coordinate 1,310,676 of NZ_LMMV01000001.1, read as the reverse complement.
GCCAACGCTACTGCAAGCGGTCTGTCGCTTGCCTGGCCTCCAAAATTGCAACGGCATCGGCCGCGCCCATCTTTCGGGCCAGTTCCAGCGCTGAAAGGCCCTCGGAGCTTTTTTCATCGACGTTGAAGTCCTGGGCCAGCAGCACGGCCAGGATGTCAACCCTGTTGAACATGGCCGCGAACATCAACGGGGTCTTGCCGCCAGGCGGAGCGAAATCTGGCTTGGCGCCGTGCGCGAGCAGCAGCTCCACGATCGCCAAATATCCTTTGTACGCTGACGCACCCAGTGGCGTTTGCGCCATGTCGTTATACCGATCCGGCGCGGCGCCGGCTTCTAGCAAAGCCCTCGTTGCCTCCACATGGCCGTGGTAGGCGGTCAGCATCAACAGGGTGTCGCCTTTGTGGTTGCTCATGTTGGGCGGCAGCCCCTTCTGCAGGAGGTTCGCGATCGTCGGCGCATCGCCCGTTCGCGCCAGCTGAAACACTTCCTGAGCGAAAGCGATGAACTCCTGATTTGGAGGCGTCAAACTCGTCCGTGTGGTGTCCATCGAAGTCTTGGGTGGTGCGTAAGTTCGGGCCTTGGACCACTGTCGGGAGCCTCGATGAGCAACTGCAGGGTAGGGCGCTTGGTGATCCCGCCGTCATTGTGCGGAGGAGATGGAGGTGTGTTTGTGGGACAAGCGCCAAGCCAATGGTCAACGTCAAGCGCTGGGATCATCATCCTCGCTGCGCTCCGCACCCGCGTCTTGGCTCCACCGGAACGTGCGGATCTATCGTGGATAGACATTCAGTCGCCGTCGGCTGAATACCGCGAACCTTCCTAGAATCGTGTGCGACGCATCGCCGAAGCGGTGAGGACGCACAACTTAGACCGAGACAAGGGCAATCGCGTGAGCAAGGCCGGTTCAATCGTGGCGCAGCGGCCTCCAGCGACGTATCGCGCGGCCTTGCTGTTCGGCTTTCCCCTGCTGGTGCTGGCGCTCGGTCACATGCTCTCGAATCTGTTGCGGACCCTGCCTGCGGTAGCGACCGATGTGATCAGCGTGGACATCGGCGTGACTGCGGCGAGTCTCGCCAGCCTGACTGGCGCGTACCACATCGCGTTCGCAGCCGGCCAGATCCCGGTCGGCGTCGCGCTCGACCGCTACGGCGTCCGCACTGTATCGCTGACGCTGTTTGCCATCGTGACGGCCGGCGCTGTCTTGGCCGCGACGGTCGGCGGCGCCAGCGGCTTTCTGGCGGCCCAGGTCGTGCTGGGTATCGGGTGCTGCGGCATGCTGCTGTGCCCGATGACGCTGGCCGCCAAGCTGCTGACGCCCCAGCAGTTCGGCCTGTGGTCCGGCCTGATCCAGGGCGTCGGCAACACGGGCATGCTGCTGTCCGCCAGTCCGCTGGCCTGGCTGATCGAACACCATGGCTGGCGCGCTGGCTTCTGGGCCGCGGCCATCTTCGCCGTGGTCATTGCGGCGTTGGTCACGTTCTTCGTTTCGAACGAAAGTCCTGGCCCTGCAATGACCCGGCGGGCCATCAGGTCGGAAGCGCGTGAGGTGGTCCGGATCGGGCTGTCGCCGCAACTGCGCGGCATCGTCGTCCTGGCGTTCTCGTCCTTTGCGGCGGCCATTGCCGTGCGCGGCCTGTGGGGCGGTCCGTGGCTCATGGACATGCGGCACCTCGGGCGAATCGAGGCGGGCAACGCGTTGCTCCCGCTGACGATCGCCCTGGTGGTCGGGCCAATGATCTACGGCATCGTGGATCGCCGCAGCGGCAGCCGCCGGAAGCTGCTGGTCGTCGGCCACCTGGTCGCCGCCTTGGTGCTGTTCGTCGTCGCGTCGGCGCGGCCAGGCGGCTGGATGTCGCAATGGCTTGGCGGCGCCGTGCTGCCAGTGGGTGTAGACGTCTCGGCGTTCTTGCTGTTCGGCGCTGCCATTGCCGTGCAGCCGCTGCTGTTCGCGATGGGCCGCGCGGTGGTGTCACCGGAGCATGCTGGCAAAGCCTTGGCGGCCATCAATCTTTCATTCTTCGCCGGTGCGGCCGTTGTGCAGTCGTTGACCAGCCCGATCGCTGCCGCATGGGGCCTCCCAGCAGTCATGGTCTTCCTGGGTGCCGTCCTGCTGGTCGCAACATGGACCTTTGCGTTTCTGACCAGGAAGTCTGGGGGCTGACGCTTGTTCGGACAGTGCCCAATTGAATCACCTAGGTTGTAGCAGGCTGAGCTGCGGTCCTCTTTCCGGTGGAAGGCCTTTTCATCTTGTCGCTCGCGTCTTCAAGTACCCGCATGTGGGTCGGCAGCGTGATGTCGCGCCTAGAGCCATCAGCTGTCCTCGTCCACGGGGCCGCGCAGGCGCAGCTGCGCCCCGGCAATCTCCAGTTCGATGACGCCGCTGCGCGCTGGCGGCCTCGGCAGCGGGGCAACGGCCGGCGACGCAGCGTGTGCCTGGGCCTCAACCTCTGGGGCTACCTGGATCGGCGGCAGGAGGGCGGGTTGCAGGCGGCTGGAGTGGCGCAGACGGTCCCGGCGCCACTTGAACAGCATGTTGGCGTTGACGCCGCTTCGCAGCGCGATGGCCGACACCGACGCGCCCGGCTCCAGGCACTGCTGTACGGCGTCCCGCTTGAAGGCTAGGTCGTGCTGCCTGCGACTGGCCTTGCAGAGCTGCGACTCACTCTTCATGGTGTGCACCATCTCCGGTAAGCGCACACCTCCAAGCGGGTCTGCGATCAGGGGCCGATGCTTGCTGCCCTTCCGCGGTCAGGCAAGGATGGCCCTCGTCGGACTATTACGGCAATCTTGAGCCTTGGGTCGGATCTCGGGCCGGCGAATCTTCTGGGTGCGGATGCCGATCCATCGAGGCGCCGACCGCGTCGCGTGTACGTCCATCAATCCCTTCTATGTCCTGTCGACCAATCTGACACCGTCAGATAACTCCTACAGAATTGCACAACGTATTCAACGTGTTGTACGGATGGCATACGTTATGCATTTCGCGCCAACTTGGAGATTGTTCCAAGAAAAGGAGACACGATGAAAGCGAATCTTTTGTATTCAGTGCTTCTAGTGGCAACTTTGGGCACCTCGCACGCCAATGTCGTCACGTCGGACGCTTGCGCGCTCGGCGCGCGCGACTTCTCCGTGACGGCCAACTCCGTCGTCTCTTGCTTGGCGGCCGGCGCCGGCAACATCAACGGCAACAACGACGCCTTTCAGCAGGCCAATCCGGGTTGGATCTTTGTGGACGGCTCGGACAACAACGGCGGGGCCCACAACGGCTGGCTTACGGGTTCGCCTAGTTTGACCTCCGGGCTGAGCGGGACTTTCACGATCAACGCGCTTGCGTACTCCACCTACGACCGAATCGCCATAGGCTTCAAGTCGGGCGAAGGTCAGCTCAACCCGGATTGGGCAGTATTTGAGCTTGCGGACAACACGTTTACCGGAACCTGGTCGATCTCGGGACAACAACAACTGTCCCATGCCTTGCTGTACGGCATTGGCACACCGACCCTTGTGCCTGAGCCTGGCTCGCTGGTATTGATCGGCTTAGGACTTGCTGGTCTTGCTGCGGTAGCCCGTCGTCGTACCCAGGGCTGAGAGTCGTCGCTATGGGGCTCAATAAGTCCCATGTCGACGCAGCAAAAACAAAGGTCATGGAGGCGGCCTGCACATTCCATCACCTTTTGAAAAATGGACCCGGTGTGCCTGTCTAAAGCGGGGTCGGCGGCAGGGGCCGCGTGATCTTGGGCACACCGAAAGAACGTAGAGATGGATTGGTCGTGATCCAGACAAAAAGCGACGCAATCGATGCGCACAAACCGAGACAAAACCATGACATCAAAACGCTGGATCGTGCGTGCAGAGAGAGTCGGGCACGGCGAGATCTTCGCTGCTTTTCTTTTGGGCCCGTTTCGCTTTAAGCCTTGGGCGCGTGTCGTCGCCTGGCTTGAGACATGCGAAGGCAATGGATGGACTCAGTCGTGCGTGATCATCGACACGTCCTTGGCCAACCATGTTGGCTCAGAGTCGGACCATCCTCCCTGGCCGTCGTTGCTGCAGTCGCAGACGTGCGCCGGCTAGTCTGACATTTCGCGGGTGCAGAAATGCGCCGGAACTGGCGGCTTGCCGCATTGCTGGCAGACGAAGGTGGCGGTCTGCTGCTGGGCCGATGCGGCAGCGTCGCTGTCCAGCCCGGCCGGCTCTGGCACGACCTGCAACAGTTCGCGCGCCAACGCCAGGCAGGCTCTGCAGCAGCCGTTGGCCCGCAGGCCGTAGTGCCGGATGCGATGCAAGCCGGGGGGCAGCATGTGCAGCGAGAAGCGGCGCATGAACTCCGTCAGCTCCAGCGTCATGGCTTTCTGACGCGTGCTGCTTTGGCGCGCTAGTCCTTCCAGCAGAACGTCACGCCGCGCTCGTCCATCGCCAGCAGCCGGTTGTTGGAGATCGCCACCAGATGGGTGTAGCGCGACAGGTAGGCCAGCACGGACTGCCCCCAGCGAAGGGACGCTTGGCGCAGACCACCCGCTCGACCCGGCGCAGCAGTGCCAGCCAGCGCTTGAAGGCCGGTGCGTCGGAGAGGGCGACCTGCTCGCCGAAGAAATGCAGCTTGCCGCCCGCGTGCAGCCGCCACAGCTCTTGAAGGAAGCGCCTTCGAACAGGCGCGCAGCACCCGCACCGGCAGAAAGAAGCCCGGTCGGCACGCTACCCAGGTTCTTCCATCGGGTGCCAGCCCACCGCCGGGCACGAGGCCGTGCACGTGCGGATGGTGCGTCAGCGCCGAGCCCCAGGTGTGCAGCACCAGCGTGGCGCCGATCCTGGCGCCCAGGTGCTTCGGATCGGCGGCGATGGTCAGCAGCACCTCGGCGGCCAGATCGAACAGCGGGCCATAGAGCACCGCCTTGTTCTGGTACGCGATGCCCGCCGCGGATGCCGGCAGTGCGAACACCACGTGGTAATACTCCACCGGCAGCAGATCGGCCTGACGGGCATCGAGCCAGCACTGCGCTGCTGCGCTCTGGCCCTTGGGGCATTGACTGTTCCTGCAAGAGTTGTAGGAGACCTGGTGGGTACCTGCGTGCGTAGATCCAGTTTGCGTATGCGCATGTCTTCGAGCATGCGCTGACGCAGTGGCGTGACCGTCGGGTTGATCGTGTCCATGGTTGCAGCTCCGTCGTTGAACGAGGCGGGATTGCCTCGACATCGACGGTGGCAGCAACGCGGGAATCAAGCGCCCAGGCGTCGCGCGGAGCGCCTACCGCGCGAGCGGTTTAGTCCACGGGCGCAAAGCTGCCGACCGCGTAAACCCGCTCCCGGCCAGTTCCTGTCCTTCGCGACGGTCAGCAATCTGGAAGCGCAGAGCAATCACGATGCTGTCACCACGCGATCCAATTGCGCGCAGCGGGTGTCTGTGCACGCCTGTCCGACGCCCCAGTCGGCGGGTGAACGTCGATCGCAATCGCTTCGCATGCAGTTGGACGCCAGCAGCTTGTCAACCGCATTCCCACTGCAACCTCAGAAACCCGGGCGGCAGGATACCGCACTCAAGTAAGGCGTTGAACTCGTCATCGATGAATCGCGGCAGTCACAGCCGGTGGTCGCCTCGGAGTGGGAGATGAAGCTGGCGGCGTGTTGCTGCACCAGGAGATACAGCGTGGTCCGTGGCGTGCCGCCCTTGGTGGCCGCGAAGACGATGGTGGAAGGACTGCCTGCGATGATTGTCAAGCCGTTGGTACCGGTCGCACTGCCCCGCTGCCTCCTGGAGCGAAGGTCGAGCCCTGACAGCGATCCGCGCTATTTGTCGAGCTCCCCCGCTGCCTTCACTGCGTCCATGAACTTCTGAAAGTCAGAAGTCGGCGTCTTCTTGATCTGGGTGAACGTCTTTGGTGCCATGTTGGGCGTTTCCGGGTGAACCTGCGGCAGGTTCCCCTGCATTGCCCAGGCCTTGCACCCGTCGTCGCCATCCGCGGGCAAGCCATCGTCGGTGGTCGCCGTAGGGAACGGGTTGGATGGGCAAGCGACGAATCTGTAGACTGCCGGCGTCATTGCGGGGTGTCCGAGCAGCGATCCCTCGATCGGGCCGTCGAACAGCCTGCGAAACACTGCCTGGCGAGCCACCGGATCCGCAAACAAGCGAAGACCTTTCTCAGGATGGTCGTGCACGCCATAGCCGAAGCGCCTCAGCTCAGAATCCACCGGTTCCGCCGGCTGCGTCCGTCGAGGGTAGGGAAGCCCAAAGGACTGCCACTGATGATTGCCGTCCAACGAGCGGACTGAGTCCAGCAGCAGCGTGAACGGCCGCGGTACTCGCTCGTCGTAAAGCGGCGTCGCGAATTCGTTGTATAGCTCGCTCTTGAACTCGGGCGCGAGATGGCGCACGAGGCGGTTGAGCTCTTCGGGCTCAAGTAGCGCCAATGTCGACAGCGTGTCGGCATTGCGGTAGGCCTTGAACCGGTCGAAAGCCAGGTAGCGGCTGAACAGAGTCGTTCTGCCCTGCGGCGTTCCCACGTTAGCGTCGCTGCCGATCTTCCAAGGCCCCAGCCCTGGCTTAATCGGCGGCTTCACGCCAGGCAGCGGCGGAAACGGAAGTACCGGGTTGAAGTGCCCGAGTTGAGCGCCGATGGCATTCAACGGTGGCTTTGCGCTCATTGCAGCAGCTATCTGCTGCGCCAAGAGATTCTCCGCATCTGGCTTGAGGCCGCCGAAGGTCGACAGCCTGAAGCTCGTGCCCAGGTCTTCGTAGACCATGGCAACAATATTCGGCAGGCGTAGGATTCGCAGTGCATCGGCGTTGAGGTCATCGAAGGTGCTGGTCAGCAACCCTTCATCCACCCTGGCATAGCCAGAGAGCATCTGGAGGAACCGGCCCGTCGGTTCTCCCGCGACCGCATCGGCGGCTGCGGCGACGGCGTTCTGGAGCTCGGGCCGCAGCTTCTCCTGCAGCATCTGTGACAGCTCGCCGATCGGATTGATTAGCCATTGAAGCTCTGGCGGCAGGCTTTCGATGGCCTCCTTCAGCTTCTTGTTGGCCTTCTCGATCTCGTCGCTGACATGACATTCGAGGTCGACAAGTCCACCCGGCACGCCAAGGAAACGTCGGTACGAGCAATCGAGCCAGCGCTTGTATGGCTGGCTACCATCATCGCCCGCGGCCACCGCGCGCGAGGCGCTCCAGCTTGCTTCGATGTATTCCGTTGCTGCGCGCTTGGCGCCCGCCTCCCAGTCGAGCAGATATAGATTGATCAGATCGAGGCGGTCGACCACCGGTGTCACGGCAGTCTGGAGTGCCTTTGCCAGCCCCATACGGTCTTTCGCCGCGTCAAATTCCTCCTCGGCCCGTGTGAGCTTTTTGGCCGCATCGGCGTAGAAGCGCTCGTGTTCGCGCGCCAAGGTCTCGGCCGCGTCCATAGCCGTTTGGTTCACCACGAGCTGAAAGTCGGCAGTGCCTTTCAAAGCTTTCAGCGAAGCCTCCCGCGCACGGGCCGCTGAAAACTGCGTGTTTAACTGGTCTAACGCTTTCTGGGCCTCATCAACGCCGCTTTTGGCAGCGTTCAGTTTGTCCAGCTCTTGCTGCAAGGTCCACTTGGCGATATCGCATCCGGCGCGAACAACCTCGCGGCAGACCTCTTGAGGCAGGCAGAGAGCGATCATCCCCAAGCCACAGCCTAACGATTGAGTTTCCTGGGTACAAACGCGTTCAGGTTTGCACTCGCGGTCGGCAGTGTCCTGCGCCCATTTGACGGCTTGCTCCAGCGCATCTAAGCCACCTCGGGCCTCATAGATCGCCAGCTGGGTCGGCGAGAAGTCGTTCTCCAGCTTTTCGATCCGTGCACTTATTTCCTGAAGGTCTTTTTCTAGCTTCTCCACCTTCTCCCTGGCGCTCGCGACGTCAGCTCCTCTCTGAGCGAAAAACTCCTTTGCAGCCTTCCACTTGGCGGCCATGTCGTTGGAATGCTCTCTGGCTCCCACGAGTGCAGCCTCGGCACCCAAGATGCCTGCCTGCGCAAGCAGCATCTCCGCGGCGATCTGGGAGCCCTGTTCGAGCAGACGGGCTCTCAGCTTTCTGTATTCGGAGCCGACGCTGGCGATCGCCACCGTCGCCAGCCGCATGCCGACGAGGTGTGCGGCAGCCGGAATGCGCTCGTACTGGGCACTCGCTTCCGGATCAAGAATCAGAACCCTGGCAAGCCACTCCGCCGGCGGAGAGCCTTCCAGGCGAACCGTCAACTGTCTCGTGTGCGGTTCCGGTTCGCCTGCCGCCAAGGCGAAGTCATTGAATCCGTCGTGGCGGAGCAGCATCACGTCGATGAACTTCTCCAGCGCGAAGTGGCGCGCCTCGGCGATCGTGCCGCCCTTCGAGAGCTCGAAAATGTCTCCCGCATAATGGTTGACGTAGCTGTGGGCAAATATGTCGGTGCCGGCGTGAACGACGTAGCCGTATGCGAATGCGATCTCTTCGTCCGATGTGGCTTTCGCCAGCAAGTGCCGCAGCCAGTCGTCGGCCTGCCATCCACTGGCGACGCCAGGGTGAGTTGTCATCTGGCCGACGATCAAGTCGGGAAAAGCGTCGGGCCCGACAGTCCCGGCGAGGAAGGCTTCTCGCTTGCCACCGATCGCCCTGCACGCTCGCCCATTGAGCCGCGCAAGGAATGGCGGTGCGTTCTTGACTTCCACTGCGATCGTGCAACCCTTTGCATCGAGCTTGCCGAGGATCGACCGCCCGATGTGCTGGTGAGTGCCTACGCCGAAGGCGGCCGCCGACGGCACTAGTCCGCAGGTTCCGATAAGCAATGCAACGACCACGACGAGATTTGACACCATTGGCTTGCCTCATGTATCCCTGCCCGAGGTACCCGCGATTTTACGGAGATCGCCCGAGAATTCCTTGCCAGGACTCGCCTCAATGAAGCTGGGCGCGCCATCGACGCCGCATCGGTACACGCCGTCCAGCACGAGGCAGTGAAGTGGTATGTTGAGGTTGGCGGCGGAACCAGAATGCTGGATTAGCGTGACGCCGCCGCCGCGGCCTTCTTCGGCCTTGAGCCCAGCAGCATCTAGCAGATGACGCCTGGGCACGCGTTGCTGCACCTGCAGCACCGGTGTGATCAGCTTGGGCTGCGCAGCCCGAAGCACGCGGAGCGGGGTCGCCAGCGGCAAGACCGACAGGATGATGTGGACCACCAGATACGCCGCGTACTGCAGCATACGCTGCGCGCCACATGACGGGCAGAACCGACGCCGCTTGCAATTGAACGCCAGCAGATTGCAGTGGCCGCATCTGGCGCATCGCAGCTTCAGGAGGCCATGCGCCTGAGTGGCCCACTCGAGGAAGGCGTCGAACTCATCTTTGATGAAGCGCGGCACGTCGGCGCTCATGCTAGTCTCGATTTGGGCGATGACGATGGCTGCGTGGTCCTGCACTAGGCGGCTCCGGTCGCTAGGCGGCTCCGGTCGATGGCGCTCTTCGCGGGCGAGGGCGCTATCCGGCGCCCATTCGGGCTGCCGGCCGATGGCTTGCACGCGCGACTCTCCACATTGGGACCTTGGACGATCTCAGACCGCGCGAGTTACCTCAATCGCTCGCTAAGGGTGCCGCATCCCTATGGGTGTTCGCTGTCACGGCACCTCCTTCGGGCGCATCTGCTCAAGGCCGACCGGCGGCTTCGGGGCGACAAATTCAGGACCCGAGATGTCTCTTCGGGGCGCACTGCAGCCCGCCACCACCGACTACTTCCCGACCGGCCAATCCAACCACGGCTTCGCGGCGGTGAGCTCGGCCACCGGTCTCTCGTATGTCGACCGGATGCGGATTTAAGTCGAGGACATCGGCTGAGTCTCGCGGCGCTACACGCCGCGTCGCGAAGCTGCCAGCTTGCTCCTATGCTTCGCCCATGGCCGACATCTTCGTCTCCTACTCGCGCAAGGACCAGGCCTTCGCCCGCTGGCTGACGCAGGCGCTGCTGGCGCGCGGCCGGGAGGCCTGGGTCGACTGGGAGGGCATACCGCCCAGTGCTGCATGGCTGCAGGAAATCCGCCATGCCATCGACGCCGCGCCCACGCTGGTGTTCGTTGTGAGCCCGGACTCGGCTGCGTCGGAGGTGTGTGCGCTGGAGGTGGCGCATGCCGCGGCCCAGAACAAGCGCCTGGTGCCCGTGGTGTGCGTGGATACGCCGCCGCGCGCGCTGCCCGATGCCATTGCGCGGCTGAACTGGATCTTCCTGCGCGAGCACGACGACTTCGAAGCCGGCCTCGCGCTGCTGCAGTCCGCGCTCGACACCGACCTCGACGCCGCCCGCACCCATGCCCGGCTGCTGGTGCGTGCGCGCGAGTGGGAAGCGCGTGAGCGTGATGCGTCGCTGCTTCTGCGCGGCAGCGACCTGCGCAGCGCAGAACAGTGGCTCCTGCTGGCCGCTGCCAAGGGCGCGACACCCACCTCGGTGCATGCCGAGTTCCTGGTCGCCAGCCGCAAGGCGGCGGCGCGGCGCGAGCGCCTCACGCTGCTGTCGGTGAGCGCCGGGCTGGTGGTGGCCATTGCGCTGGGCGTGCTGGCCTACGTGCAGCGCGAAGCCGCTGTCTCGCGCGAACTGGCGGCCAGCGCCGATGCCCAACTCGCCCTCGATCCAGAACGCAGCGTGCGGCTGGCCCTGCAAGGGGTGGACACGGCACGCACCGCGCAGGCCGAGGAGATGCTGCGCCGCGGGCTGCAGGCGTCGCACGTGCGGGCGGTGCTGCGCTCGCACACAGGCTGGGTCGAAGACGCCACCTTCTCGCCGGACGGCAAGAGCGTGCTCACCGCTAGCCGCGACAACACCGCGCGGCTATGGGATGCCGCCAGCGGCGAAGAACGGCGTGTGCTCCAGGGCCACCTGCACTACGTGGTGCAGGTGGCGTTCAGCGCCGACAGCGCTCTGGCCGCCACGCGGGCCCACGACAACAGCGTGCGCATCTGGCAGGCGTCGGACGGCCGGCTGCTGTCGACGCTGCGCGGCCATACGTCGCGCATCAACAGCGGTGCGTTCAGCGCCGACGGCGCCCGCTTCGTCACCGCCAGCGACGACGGCCGTGCCATCATCTGGGACTCGCGCGGCGGCCGACAACAGAAGGTACTGGTCGGCCACCAGGGCTTCGTGCGTGACGCGCACTTCAGTCCCGACGGCCGCTTCGTCGTCACCGCAAGCACTGACGGCACAGCGCGGCTGTGGGACGCCGCGGAACGCGGCACATTCGACAGCCTGGCCACCTTGGAAGGGCACGAAGGCGCACTGGTCGGCGCGGGCTTCAGCCCCGACGGCAGCCGCATCGTCACCCATGGCTCCGATGCCACGCCACGGCTGTGGAGCGGCGTCAGCGGAACTGCGCTGGCCACGCTGCGCGGCCATGGCGGCTTCGTCCCCACCGCGGCGTTCAGCGCCGATGGCAAGCGCATCGTCACCGCCAGCGCGGACGGCAGCGCCCGCACCTGGGACGCCGACACCGGTGCGCCGTTGGCCGAGATGCGTGGCCATGGGTTGGCGGTGCACAGCGCGGCGTTCAGCGCCGACGGGCGCTTCGTCGTCACCGCCGGTGCCGACAACTCCTCGCGAGTTTGGGACGCGCAAAACGGGCGCGAGGTGGCGCGGCTGCTGGGCCATACCCGGCCGGTGAGAGTGGCGCGCTTCAGCCCCGACGGGCTGACCATCGTCACCGCCAGCGAAGACCGCAGCGCCCGGCTGTGGCGCGCACCGCGGCCACCGCAGTCGCTGCCGCTGCCCGCAGCGCCGCCCGAGGGCGAAGACGGCGGGTGGCTCGCCAAGCTCGACGAAAGCGGCGCCGTGGTGGTGAGCACTTTTCGCGGCAAGACCGCCACGCTGCTGGCGCCGGCCGGGCCGGCCAGCGCTGCCGCCGCAGTGCTGCGGGGGCGCTGCGGCGACAGCGTGGTGGCGCTACCGGCCGACGCCATAGAGGCGATGAGCGACCCCGCCCGCGAGCGCAGGGCATCGGCCCAGGCCTGTGCTGTCAGCCCCGACGGCCGGCTGCTGGCCAAAGCCGGATCGCTGGGCGTCACCGAGATCTGGCGCATCGACGAACGCCGCCGCGATGCCGAACTCGACAGCGAGGCCGGCATGCTGCACGCCGTGCACTTCAGCCCGGACGGCAAGCGCATCGTCACCGGTGGTGCGCGTGGCCGCGCCTACGTCTGGCACCTGGCCGAACGCCGGCGGGACCAAGAACTCGTCGGCCACACGGGCGACGTCGTCAGCGCGCGCTACAGCCCCGACGGCAGGCGCATTGCCACCGCCAGCTGGGACGGCACCGCCAGGCTGTGGGACGCCGCCAGCGGCGAGCCGCTGGCTGAGTTGCGCGGCTCGGCCAAGCCGCTGCGCTCGGTGCGGTGGAGCGCCGACGGCAAGCTGCTCGTCACCGCTGGGGACGACGGATTGGCACGGCTGTGGGATGCCGCATCGGCCAGCAGCCTGGCCGAGTTCGGCGGCGCGGGCGACAAGCTGACCGACGCCGCGTTCCCGACCGACCAGCAGAGCGTGCTCGTGGTGACGGAGGAGCGGCGCGCCTTTCGCCATGCATGTGCATCCTGTGGACCGCTCAAGAACCTGCTTGCACGCGCACGGGCGCTGAACGCTGCGCCGGCAGCCGGTAGAACGCGGACTGGTGCGTCGGGCAAGCGTTGATGGGCACGCTTTGCTGCGCAAGCCCTTCATTGCCGAGCATGTCGAAGATCTGGATCACGACGGCCGCAGCGTTTCGATCACACGCCGGGTGACGACAAGCCGTCGCCTGGCTTCACACGGGTGGGGGAAAGCTCTCATTCGAGCGCATCGCGACTGGCGGCTTGTTGGTCCGTCCCAAGGCCCACGAAGGGCCGTCTGGTGGATGCGTAGAACGAAAGAACTTGCCAGCCTGTCAGGCAGGCCTGGGCAACTTCGACCGGCGGTGGTCGCGCGCGACCGCTGGTGCGTGAGAAGTGAAATCCCTGCAGCAAGGGGCTGACGTCGAAAACCCCCCAATTTAGGCGCCCTTGTCGCTGGCGAAGCAAACCGCCGGGTTGTAGCGTTGAGGCTCGTCTTAACCAGGAGATTTGTCATGGCCGAACGCACTCAACCGGCGGAAGTGATCCCGCAGCAGCCCCAACCCGGCATCTTTCTTCCCTGCCTCCAATGGACGAATGACCCCAAAGAGGTGGAGCAGCATTTCCACCGTCTGAGCGGTCAGCAGCTTCGACTGCAGGCGTTCTTCGACGGGCTGGAGAACGCGGACAGCTACTGCACCTGGTACTTGATGTTGGAGGCATCGCTAGAGCAATTGGATGGTGACCTCGAGCGATTGCACGAATGGTTGCTCGACAACGTCGAGCGCGGAGCCATCGATGCGGCGAGACCAGCAGTTGCTTCGTGAGGGTGATCGGTCACCAGGCGCGGTGAGGCGTGATCGGGTCCTTTCGACTTCAAAGCGAGGCCCGTCCGGCGCGGGCCCTTGATTCTTGCTGCCGTGACACCTTCCGACAATGCCCTGCCTGTCAGGTCGGGCAACAGTCGCTCCACTACGCCCGACGGTGAAAACTCGCCACCGCCAGTCCGGTCAGCAGCGCCATCGCCAAAGGCGCCAGCGCCAGCGCCAGCGGATGCAGCGCCACCGGCAGCACGAGCGCCACGACGGTGGCGCAGCCCAGCAGGATCAGCAGGCAGCACCAGAGCGCGAACAGTTCCGGGTCGTGGTGCAGGAACTCCCTGGCCTTGATCTGCCGCCGCAGCGCGCCATCGGCCGTGGCCGCCAGCGCCACGGGCAGCAGCCAGGGTAGCCAGGCCCACAGGCCCGCCAGCCGGTAGCTGGCCAGCAGCAGGATGGCGTCCACGGAGCGCATGTAGCGGTTCGCGAACAGGCGCTGCGTCACGACGCCCATTTCCGTGGCGACGGCGCGGTCGACGCCGGTCTGCGGCGGCGCCGCGACCGCCCGTGGCAGCGGGCTGGCGTCGGCCGCACCGGTCTGCAATCGCAGCGCCTGGTCCAGCTGCCGACCCGCGCGCTCCTCGCCCCAGAGCGCGGCCGTGCGCCCGTGCTCCTGACGCAGAACCTGCAGGATGTCCGCGGGGCCATGGATAGCCGGCACGTACAGCACCAGCGACAGCACGGCCAGCAGCGAGACGATGGACACGCCGCGGATCATGGCGGAGGCAGCGCCGCCGGATTGTCGGCGCCCGGATCGAGGATCGGAAACCTCCCCTTGACGATGCGGCCGCCGGACAGGGACGCGAAGTACTGCAGGTTCGGCAGCTTGCCCAGCACATCGGCGGGCACCAGCTCCTCGAAGCTCTCCGTCAGCTGCGTCGAGTAGCTGGACGAGAAGTCGCCGAGATGGGCATCGGCCCCATGGCTCAACCCAACGCGCACCGCGTGAATCGCGGTCTTGCCAAAAGTCTCGACCACAAAATCTTGCGTCGGCCGGTCCTTGGTCCGCAGCGCGATCAGGTTGTTCAGGTTGCCCAGCGCCATGCGGGCCGCGTGCTCGCTGCCCAGGCGCCGGGCCAGGTCCGCCAGGGTCTGCATGGAGCAGGTCGTGAAGATGCCGCCTTCGGCACCCTTGTTCAGGATCTCGATCAGCGGCTGGTTGATCACGTTGCTGACCTCGTCGACGAACAGCGCGATGCGTCGGTACTGGCCCAGGTTGTAGCGCATGCCGGCGCGCGCCGCCTGGTCGGCCAGCGCCAGCGCGCCGATGGCCGAGGCCACCGACGGGTCGGGCAGGGCGTCCAGGCACATGTAGAGCACATGGCCGCCACGCTCTAGCTTCTCGAAGTTCATGATGGGCCGTTCGTCGTCGGCGTCGAACGGATCCGGCGACAGGCTGCGGCCCAGGTCGCCCGAGGTCAGCATGGACAGGATGGGCAGCAGATTGGCCGTGATCTTCTGGTAGTGCTCGCGGTTGTGGCGGAACGTGCGCACCTGCGCGTCCACGACCTTGTGGCGCTGGTGCTGGGCGACCTGGTGCTCGTAGTAGGCGACGAAGGCCATGAGGTCCGCGCTCGCGGCCTCGGACGGCCGCTTCATCTGGCCGCGGTGGGATTCGTGCAACAGCCGGCGCATCTCCGGCAGCTCGCGCCATCCCGCACCCAGCAGACCATCGTAGAAGCGCCGCAGCGAGGCCTCCAGCACCGGCTCGATGCCTCCCTCGATGTACTTGGTCAGCTTGATCAGGTTCGGCCGCTCCTCGAGCTCGACCAGGCCCTGGACCACGACGTTGACCGCGTCCCAGCCGAAGGCGCTGAAGGCGCCGGCCGTGTCTGGCGGCATGATAGCCTGGATGCGCGAGGCGATCTCGGTGGGCTTTTGCCAGTTGAACGTGAAGTCCAGCCGCACACCGCGTTCCGGGAAGGCCGGATGGAATTCCAGGAAGCAATCGGGCTCGCGGTAGTCGGCGCAGGCGCGCTCGACGACGCGCTTGAGCCGCTGGCTGTTCTTGGGGTCGATCACGACCACGACGTCACCGCGCCGCACGGCCTGCGTGATCAGGCAGGCCAGTGCCACGCCCTTGCCGGACTGCGTGGTCCCGACCAGCAAGGTCCCGCCCTCGAAGTTCTGTAGCGGGCGCGACAGCGCCTGTTCGTGCGGCTCCAGCCCGTGGATGTAGGGCAGGCCGATCTCGGCATCGGGCTGGGCGGCCTGGCCCTGGCCCAAGGCCCGCTGCATCCAGCGCGGGACAGCGTAGGCGCGGTAATCCACCTTGGACAGCTCGTACAGCCGCTGCGCATGCACCGGATGCCATGCAAAGCCAAAGCCCAGGAACACCTGGCCCGGATCCGCGCAGAGTCCGCCCATGGCCCGGGGCCCGATCACCTGCACGCGTCGGCCGCCGAGCGCGCCGCGCAGCCGCAGCACGCGCATGGCCTGGGCGCCACGCCGCCAGGCCATGGCGAGGCTCCAGGCCGCCAGGCCCAGCGCCACGGACCGCGGCAGCCACGCGTTCCAGGCCACCAGCCCGAAGTAGGTGCCCGTCGCAAGCCACACGGCGGCGGCATGGGCTTCGAACGCCCGCCGCCACGGCATTTCATAGCGGCGGGTCAGCATTGCGTGCGTCCGTGAGGCGGTCGTGACCCGGCCCGGGTGGTGCGGCTGACGCTGGGCTGGCAGCAGGTGCGGCGTCCAGGCCTTCGAAGAAGGCCGCAGCGATCAGCACGCCTGGCACCGACGCGCCGCGTACGGGCCGCGAGCAGGGGGTGCCGGGGCCACTGCCAGCCGGCAGCATGCGCGCCTCGCGCAGCGCGCGCACGGCCAGCGCCGGTTGCACGCCATGGCGTTCGAACTGCGCCAGCGGCACGAAGACCGCGTCGGTCTCGACCAGCAGGGCACCGAGGTCGGGGTCTTGCGCATGCGTGGCCGCGGCGTCCTGCAGCGCGGTGCGGACGGCGTCCGGCAGGCGCATGGGCGTTCGCACGCTCGGGCGCGCTGCCGCCGCAGGGGCCTGCGTCTGCCGGCCGTGCGCGTCCGTCGCGACGCGCGGCCCAGCAGTGCGGTCCGGCAGCAGCGACAGTTGTGCGGTGTCCGCGAGCGGATGGGGCACACCTGTGCCGTCTGGCAGTAGCGTGGATCTCTCTGTGTCCGGCGGCGGGGCTGGCACCCGGGACTCCGCGGGATCTTCCGCACCACACGCGGGCGGCGTCGCGCGCGGTCGCGCGTCGGCCAACCGGACTTCCAGCGGCTCGGCCAGTGACGGCAGGCCCGACAGCAGAAGGGACGGCGACGCCAACTTCACGGCCTCCAACGGTGCGCGCGCGCCGGGCGGACGGATGGCCCAGCAGGGGCGGTCGGGTGCGCAGGCTTCGACGGCGCCAGCGGCGAGCAGGATGTCCAGCACGGCCGGTGCCGTGGCGGGCATGCCGGCGAGTTCATCGGCTTGCAGCACGGCCAGCAGGTCCTGGCCACAGCCCGGCCAGGCCAGGAACAAGCCGTCGAGACCGTACCAGACACGGCTCTTGTCCTGGTTCGGCACCCAGTTGGCATGGCCGACAGCCAGCCGGCGCAAGGCGTCGAGCAGAAAGCGCGTCAGATGTGCCGGGTCGCGGTCAAGGGTGCCATGGCCGGCACGCGCGAGCAGGTCGCGGTGCAGCACCAGGGCGCTGGAGCGGCGCACCAAGCGGTCCAGCATGTTGTGCTCCAGCAGCGGCACACCGCCGATGCTGGCCAGCAGGTGCGGTACCACGACCGTGTTGCCCTGGGCCAGATGCTGCAGACAGTCCGCCGGCATGACGTGGGGCAAGGCGAACAGCGCCATGCCGCGCGACTCGGGCGCATCCGCGCGCCAGCGGACCTGGTAGGTGGTGGCGTGCCGCTGGTCCAGCCAGTCCGCGAGCGGCAACTGGTAGGCGGGCCAGTCCGTGCCGTCGTGGGTGCTGACCTGGGCCAGGCCCAATGCCCGGTGCAACTCGCTGCACAGCCCCGCAATGAACGTGGCCAGACGCCAGCGCGGTTCGAGTTCCACGCGTTCCGAGATGGTGGCCTTGCCCGAGAAGATGTGCGCATCCGTGCCCTGCAGCGCGAAGAACGCCGTCTCCAGGCCCCAGCGCAGCAGACCGCCCGGCTCGCAGTAGGCGCGGTCGGCCGTGGCCGGAAGCCCGTGCACGAAGCGTGCGTAGCCCCGGACCAGTGGCAGGATCTCCGCCTCGAAGCTGGCGCGGTCGGCGCCATGGCAGAGCTTCAATCGCGCCAGCAGCGGTCCTTGCTCGGCGAGCAGCGCCTCGACGGGGCGCACGGCCAGCGGCTGCGCACGGGGACCCGCGCGCGGCGCGGTGGAAGGGGGCGAGAAGCGGGGCGGCATGGCAGGGTGCCGCGTCGAAGGCGACGGCCCACCGATTCTTCGCCGGACGCGCCGCAGCCGCAGCCCGAAACGGGGGCGATTTCGGGCGATTTCGGCCGCGGCATCGGCCACGGGCCTGCGGCCCGCCGCCTCATCGCACACCGCGCCGGCGTCTCGCGCGGGGTCGCGGCTGGGCACTCGCGGCCAGCTTGCAGAACGGACAGCGGCTGCCGGCCGGCACGGCGCCCAGGGTCTGCAGGCCCTGGGCCCGGCAGGCCGGGCAGGGCAGGACCTGGAAGCTGGGGCAGTGAGCGAGCCACATGCCGGCCGTGTGGGCGGCCAGGTCGAAGGCGCGGTCGAAGCTGATGCGGCAGCGTCCGCCCAAGCAGCTCCGGTAGAAGCGGTAGGACTCCACCAGGGACTGCGCGGCGCCGAAACCCAGGCCGCGCAGGTACTGGAAGTTCGCCATCAGGATGGAGGACTCGATGCGTTCGTGCAGCGTGGCCGTGTGGTACCAGTCGCGCGTGTCCGGTGCACGTCCCTGGGCCGGCTGGATCAGGTGGGAGTACTGCTTGAGTTCGCGGTCGGCCAGGCCGGTCAGCAGGTGGATCGTGCGCGCGCGCGCGCCCAGCAACGCGCAGTCGCGCGCCAGAGCCAGGGCGTCGATGCGCCGGTCGAAGGTGGAGGCATTGCACATGGTCTCTCCTAAGCGAGAAGCGCCACGCGGGGCGACGCCAGATGGGCCGCGGCCAGCAGGGTGGCGAACTGCGGTGGCGCGTCGAGCAGGTCCATCACATCGTGGCGAACCACGAGCAGCGACATGGAGCCGACCGTTTCGACGCGGCTCAGCAGGAGGTCGAGCGGCATGGATCGCAGCCGTTCGGCGGCATCGGCGTGCAGTCCGAATACGCGGCAGGTTTCAATCGCGTTGCGCTCCAGGCCCACGCGCGTGGCGAACAGGAACTGGACGTTGGCGGCTTTGACGTCGAATGAGGAGCACATGGTGAGGTCCCTTTGTGCGGGTGGCCCGCGCGCGGGCCGAGGTGGATCAGATGGAAGGCATGGGTCGTGGTGGATTGCCGGTGGGTGTGGCATTTGACAGCTTATGCTGCCAAACCAAAACCACCAGGCACAGCTTGCTCCCCCCGGTGGGCGTCGCTCCATTTGCCACACGAGAACGTCCGCAAAACCGGGCGCTGTCGCATGGCAACAACCCGTAACCGCCGGGGTCCGGGTCAAACTAAAGCTTTGGGACCAACCAAAGCACCAACAACCACCATGGTCCGAACACACCGCCCGGCTTCCCGAGCCGGAACCGCTGCACCTCCCCCGGCCGCCAGGTCTGTTGCCGCGGACCGGCCCCCGGGCGCAACGCGGGTGGCGCTGGATGCCGCGCCATTGCCCCCCGTCCAGGGGCCGCCGCTTGTTCCCGAGGTGCGGGATCGCCTGCAGGCGCGCTTGCACGCCATGGGCGTGCCGCCCCACCGGGTGGTGTCCTTCGCGGCCCGCATCACGCAGCGCGCGACGCAGAGCGTGCGCCGGTGGTTCGATCCGGTCGCCCCCGGTCTGCCCGACCTGGCCTCGTTCGCACGGCTGTGCGTGGGGCTGGGCTGCCGGGCCGACGAGCTGCTTGGCACGCAGGCCCCCACGGGCGGCGTGGCGTGCACGCCGCAGGACGCGTTGGTGATGGCGGACTACATCCAGGCCGTGGCCGCCACGCTGGCGGTTCGCGGTCGCGTCGGCACGCCGATGCGCGTGTCTGGCGATGAGATGGCCCCGCTGATGCGCGAAGGCGACCTCGTGCTGGTCGACACGAGCATCGACCGCCTGGCCGGCAATGGCATCTACGCCTTGCAGTTTGGGGACCAGGTGCTGATCCGGCGCATCGAACAACGCACGCCCGACGGGCTGCTGCTGCTGTGCGACAACCGCGCCTATCGCGACTGGGAAGTTCCCCTGCGTGACGCCGCCCCGCAAGGGCCCTTGCGCGTGCTCGGCAAGGTGCACGCGGCCATGGGACTGCAGCTGTTCTGAGCGACGGCGTCGCGCGCAGGCCCGGGCCCTCCACCCGTTGGCCTGCACGTGCCCCATCAGCCGCCTTCGGCGACCGGTCTCCAGTCCGGCGCGCTCCACGCGAGCATGCGACCGCCCAGCACCTCGAAATCCGTCGCACGGTCGTAGTCTTCGACCTCCTGGCTGTAGTGCGTGACCGCGTTGACCAAGCCGTAGCCCGACAGGTCGCCGCCCGCTACGAGGTGGCGGAGTACCCCAGCCCGTTCGCCATCGTTCAGCGCGCAGCGTTGCGCCAGCACCTGGACGGCCTGGACCGGATCGCCCGTGAGCCGGATGCCCATGGTCCTGCGCATCTTGTCCGCCGCCTGGTGGAAGCTGAGCTCGGACACCGCAGCCCGCACGACGTCGCGCGCCTTCAGGAAGAAGGCCCGGTCGTCCGCCTGCAGCGTGTCGTCCTGGAACACCATCACGGCCTCGTCGTCGCGTCCCAGTGCGCGGCCGACATGCGTCTTGCGCAGGCCGCGCTCCGGCACGATCAGCCCATTGCGGCAGACCAGACGGAACAGCAGCGGCTGGACCGACAGCGTCCCCTGGCCGACCTCGGAGTTCGTGATCGCCACGCCGGCCTGCACGATGTCGCCGGGCGCCATTTCCGTTCGCAGCTGCGGCGTGACGCATTTGAGGTACATGCGCGTCTCGGTCAGCTCGACCGACTCGAACACGACCTCGGGCAGCGCCTGCAGGATGGGCAGCACATGCTCGGCCAGATCGACGTGGTCCAGCCGGCGGTAACGGTCCGACAGCACCGCGCGCACGCGCCCGTCCAGGGTGCGCAGCAGCCGGCGCTCCCCCTCCTGGTCCAGCCACGCGTTCACGTTCAGATCCAGCAGCCCCGGCTGGTCGGTCCGCATGCGTTCGAAATACGCCTGCGGGATGCCCAGCTTGTCGGCCAGCTGGCGCCGCGCCAACGGCGTGACGCCGTAGCGCGTCGGCCCCGTGGTCTCCTGGACCTCCAGCGTCGTCGCGCCACCATCGTCCGTCTGGTGCCGCACGAGTGCGGAAGGCACGACCAGATCCTTCTTGCTGTCCAGCTGGCGCTGCAGTTCCTGCGCCAGGCTCACCAACGTCCGTCCATGTCTCATGATCCTCTCCTTCAGGGTGGATGACGGGGACGACGCGCCCCGCCGGAACGCAGGTCCCCAGGGGGTGCACAACGGCGCCGACCATGCGGCGCCCACGCGGCGCGCTTGCGCGCACCATCGACTCCAAGGCTGCCTTCGCCGCGCGAGCGGCCTGGTCTGGCAGCGACCAGTCGGGAACCCTCGGAAATGCCTTGTCGGCGCGGGCTCGCGTGCGGCGAACCCGCGCTGAAAAGGCCGGGCGCGGCCCCTGCCGTCGCCCGTCCAGCCATGGCGCAGGGTTGCGCCTGGATGGCCGCCTGCTCATGCCGCGCGCAGCTGGACAGTGCGCTGGCGCTGGCGCCAGATATCCGCCCAGTCCGTTCCGGCCGCCTTGGGCAGGTAGACCTGCACCTCGCACGGTGCCGCCCCGCGCGGCTCGCGGCGCAGCCGCCGGGCGAGCGCGTACGCGCAGGCCTGGCCCGTGAAGTCGCCATCGGCGTCGTTGTCGGCGTAGATGCAGACCCGACGCACGGTGGGCGGTACCCAGAGCTTCTCCAGGTTGCCCGCGCCGAGTGCGCACCACACCGGCTTGCCGGTCGCCAGCAGCACCGCGAGGCCGGTCTCCAGGCCTTCGCAGACCGCCAGCTCCTCGGTGGCCTCGGCCAGCGGCACGCAGGCGCCGACATAGCCACCCGACAGCAGCTTCTTGGCATCCTGCGCGGCCAGCTTGTCACCGCCGTTCAAGTACGTGCGGTGCAGTGTGACCAGCCCCTGCGGGCTTTGCACGCTGGCCAGCATGGCCGGGTAGTCGGCCAGCTTGCGCGCCCGCGCCACCCCCTCCTTGCGGAAGTAGCCCAGGGCCGGGTGGCAGCGCAGGGCCGGCGGGTAGGCCGCCAGGCCCAGGCCACGGGACTGCAGATAACGGTCCACGGCATCGCCGGTTACCACCGGCCGCGCCTCGTCCCAGATCCGCTGCGCCAGCTTGCGCATGCGCTCGGGGGACGGCGCCGGGTCCGGCGCGGCCGGGGCGGCGGGCAGCCGGCCCAGCAGCGACTCCACGGCGCACAGCGCGCCGTGGAAGTCCAGGCCTTTGCAGGCCTGCAGCAGCTTGAAGCCGCCGCCCGGGCCGCACTTGCGGCAGTGGTAGTTCCCCTCGCCGAACTTGTCGGTGTACTGGAACCGGTCCACGCCGGCGCGGCACAGCGGGCACGCCATGGGCTTGCGCAGCAGCATGCGCTCGTCGAGTCCCTGGGCGCGCAGGATCTCGGTCCAGCGCCCGTGTGCGGCCCGCCGGGTGGCATCCACGCGCTGCGCGTACTCAGCGTTGTCCATGGACTTCTCCGAGCGGGATCGCGGTCAGCGGCGAGCCGACCAGTTCGACCGAGCAGCCGGGCGCTGCGCCGGCGCCCACCGAGACCTCGAACGAGCAGCCGTGCAGCAGCGGGTAGCGCCCCAGCTGCATGGTCGCCAGCAGCGCGGTCATCGTGGCCTGCGCATCCGTGGAGCGCAGATGCCAGATCAGCGCCGCAAGCGCCTCGCGGTCGGCGTCCAACTCGCCGTCGCGGCGCCGTTCGTTGTCGTCCAGAAAGTCCGACAGCTGGCGCACGGACTCGCCGCCGTGCTCGCCCTCGGGCACCAGCAACTGCTCGCCGTGGCAGACGGCGGCGTCCTCGACCACGGCTTGGTCCGTGCCGACGCGGATGCGCACGGCGCGGCACAGCACGACCCGCGGGCGGACCCAGCGGCCGTCCAGCTGCGCGTGCGCCTGGACGTCCAGCGCCTCGACGTCGGCCTTGGCCTCGTCGAGCCGCTGCAGGTGGCGCTGCACCCAATGCCGGGCGTCCAGGCCGTAGGGACGCACCACGAGCCAGCGGCCTGCGCGGGCCAGCATCCAGTGCGCGGCGTTGTCCGCGTGCGGATCGTCCAGCGCGACCAGGCGCACCTGGCCCTGCTCGATCTCGGCACGGCTCGGGGCCTTCGCCACCGGGTCCATGAACGCCCGCTCGAACGCATTGCCCTGGACCGGGTAGCCGCCGATGCGCTCGAACAGCGCGGTGGGCAGTTCGTCCAGGTCGTTTAGCAATTCGAGCAGGCTCCAGCAGCGCATGGCGCCGTAGTAGGTGTCGACATACTGGCGTTCCGGCAGGCTGGCCTGCGCCTTGTGCAGCTGGTGGCGCCAGCACGCGTGCAACTGCGCCTCGATGCGCGGCAGTTGCTGGTCGGCGTCGATCAGCAGGTCGCGGTCGGGCAGGCGGGCCACGAACTGGCGCGGGTCCAGGTGCACGACATTGACCCGGTCGGTCTCGAAGTAGGACGGCGTGTGCACGCAAAAGCCCTGCAGGAAGACCAGCATGCCGCGCACGGCACGGCCGTCGTAGCGGCCCGTCAGGTGCACGGCGCCGAGAGGCGTGTGCTCGAACACCAGGCAATCCTCGGCGTAGCGGCGCACCAGCCGCTGGCCGTTGAACATCACCTCGACGGGAAAGCCTTGGCACAGCCGTTCCATGCGCAGGGGCAGGTCGCTGAGGTCCACGCCGTGCAACTCCACGCGCGTGCCCTGGACCAAGGTGTCCGTCTGGACGACCTCGCAGGGCATGCGGCGCAGGGCCACGTGGGTGTCGATGTCGACGCGGTGGTGTCCCGAGTGCACGACGCAGCGCGTGGCCGCGTACAGGCACTGGGTGAAGCCGACGCCGAACGGGTGCTCCTCGACCAGTGTGTGGTGGTCCCAGCCCGAGCGGTGGAAGGTCAGCAAGGCCTGGAAGTCCTGCAGGCCGCAGCCGTCGTCCTGGACGACGAGGCGCAGGTTCTCGTGGTCGTACACAACCTCGATGTGCCGGGCGCCGGCGCGGCGCGCGTTCTGCAGCAGCTCGGTCACGAGCGTGAAGCGGTGGCTGAAGGCGTAGCGCTGGTTGCGCAGCGCGCCGTCTTCGTCGATGTGGACTTGGATCTGCATGGTCATCTCCTCAAGTTGCGGAACGCGCCGATCGGGGCGTGACCGCGGGTTGGATGGAACGGCGGACAGCAGGACGACGGCTCAGGCGAACAGGTCGCCCTGCAGCGCGATGCGCCGCGTCTCCTCGTTGAGCCACTGCGGGTTGGCCGCCAGGCGCGCGGCGATCCAATCCGGGTGGTCCAGCACGGCCTCGCGTACCCAGACCGGGTAGCGCAGCAGCGTCTCGCGCAGCCATGGCTTCACGGCGGCGCGGATGCGGTCGCGGACCTCCTCGGGGTCCACCAGGCCGCAGTAGGGCAGGGGCGACAGCGGGCTGCAGCCCACGACGCGCAAACAGGACACGAACGAGAACGGCTGGCCGTCCTTGGCGCGCTCGGTGAAGACCCAGCGCAGCGTGTCCAGCTTCTCCTCCAGCGGCGTGTCCGGTTCGGCCAGGTGCTGGACCTCCCGGAGCAGCCGCCAATGGAGCAGCACCAGGTCTTCTTCGCTCCACTCCAGGGGGGAGGCGGTGTCGGCTTCGAGATCCGACGGGGCGGCCGCACACTCCGGGTCGTTCCAGAGCGACGGCATCGCGTCCAGGGCGGCGGGGCAGAGTGCAGGCTCCGGCCACGGTCCGGCAGGACACACGCGAACGTCAAGGGCCTGCGCGCAGGCGGCGGTTTGCAGCATGGTGGTCTCCAGGGGTGAACGAGGAGGCGACCAGCACCCGCGGGGCGTGGAGCCCCCAGGGGTTAGGCAAACATCGGATCCGGGACGGATCGGGACACGAGGCTGGCTTGCGCACGGCGCGCTGCGTCGTACGTCCGGTCTGCCAGCGACCGGCGGGAAACACGCTTTCGGCGCCAGGCCAGCGGTGCGGGGCCTGGACCGGCCTCGAAAGCCGCATCCGCGTCCGGTCAATCCACCTGACGCCGCACCGCACGGACTGCAGCGGGGGCGTCGTTCACTCCAGGGCTAGCCAGGGAAGCAGGGCCAAGCTACTGCATGAGACGCACAGTAGGCGACGCAACGCGCGGCGTCAAGGCGCATGGGACGGCGCACCTGGAGGCAGGTCGAAATCGGCGAAATCAGGGGGCATTTCGCGTGGCGGCTGGCGCCGAACCGGCCCACCATGCACGCAGCGTGATGCCACAGGAGGATCCCATGGCCGCAATCGAAGTCGTCCAACTCGACCACGGTGGCGTGAACGCCCGCATCCTCGCGCGCGAGAACAAAGCGGACTTCCGTCGCGTTGAGGCGGCCAGCCTGAAGATCCCGTCGCGCTTTGCCAGTCCCGACGGCAAGCGCGCCTTCGTGCGCTACTTCAACACCTTCCAGCTCGGCAGCCACTTCGTGTCCGTGATCGCGCGCACCCGGCTGGATCCGGCCAAGGTGGCCGAGGCCGAGAGCGTCTTGCGGACGCAGATGGAACAACTGGCCGAGGACATGGACCAGGCCTTTGACATGGCGGAGGCCAAGTTCAAAGCCCACGGGATCACCGTGTCGGCGACCTATGACACGGTGCCCATGGCGCTGGACGTCGGCGTGCTGTCGTCCAGCGGCCGGCGCTACCTGGAGATTCTGGGCAAGCTGGACCAACTCATGCCACTGCTGCAGACCCTGGAGATCCACGAAGTGGGCACAGCCGAGGAGATCGACCGCGACCGCGCGCGGCTCAAGCGCAGGGTGCGCGACGTGGCCAATACCGCACGTCACCTCGCAAGCCGGCTGCGGCGCCAGATGAACGCGCTGGACGCGTGGGACAGTACGGGCGGTCGTAACGCACAGGAGGGCGCTGACGTTCCGCCGTCCGCTGAGACGCAGACTGCCGCATCTGTCGCGGAGGTCAACGCGGTAGGCGTTGCACTCAACGGCGCAACGCCGCATCCCGTCACCGCCGCTGCAACGGATGGCGTTGCCACACCATAGCGTCCGGATTCGCGGAGGTTCTGGGAGCATCGACACAGCGGCAGCCCGCCACTCGGCTCGCAAGGACTAAAGTACGTTCGGCTGACTGTGCCTTGAGGCGCAGCAGCACGTCGCAGTCGTCACCTGCCTCCGTGTCCCGATCGCGTCGCCGATCGACGTTTCGACATTCCGACCCGCCGCGCGGCCGCGCATGCTGCCGCCGTGTGGGAGCGGATGACGTCCCCGTGGCAGCGGAGCGCCCACGGCGACGGACAAGGCAGGCGTTCCTTGGCAGCCATCGCTTGGTGACCGCGACAGCTGCGACTGGGCAGGTCTTCCATGTTCGCTGGCGCAACGCCGGCTTCCAGGATCGATCATGCGCGACTCTCGTTTTTCCCTCGTCAGTGCAGTGTCTGCAACAGATGCAGCGGCCCGGTTGGTCGAGCCAATCCGGTTCCCGGACACCGGTTTTCTTCGTCTGAAGCAATTGCTGCTCTTCATTCCGATGTCCCGGGCGACCGTCTGGCGGCGCGTCAAGGATGGCCAGTTTCCGAAGCCGGTGAAGCTCGCGGGCGCGATCACGGCTTGGCGCGCAGAGGATATTCGCCGTTGGATGCAGGAGTGCCCGTGACCCAAGTGGCGGAGCAGTCGCGGGTGCAGATTGCTGCGCGCAGCATGTCCCGCGTGGGCGCTGTTGCCAATGTGCGCCAAGTCGCGCTTTCTGCAACGAGCGGAATGGACCGCTCGGGGCTGCCGCCGGACGTGAACTCTCCTCGTCGAGCGCCAACAACGGCCTGCTGTTGTTTATGGCGACTGGCACCCGCCGTCGATTGCTAGAGCAAGATCGTTGCAGCTAGTCGCCTGCGCAGCAAACCTGGACGCCAGTTGTTCAGGGATTGCCGCCGTCGCCACCATAAAGCGGGTGGGTGGTCCAGGCCAGTTATCGGCCGCAGAGGGCTCCGTAGCATGCGTGGTTCGAACGACCGCACTGGAGTGGCCTGCGGTCATCCCGATCGTCGTCGCTCTACTATTTGAACATCACGAGGCCGAGCGGAGGGTCTGGTCCGGCCTTGAGGCCAGCGACGCCCCTGTAGCTGTAGTGGCGCGCACGACCGGTCTGAAGTGGCTTGCAGTCCTTTTAGTTTTGACTCTGTCGATCCTGGACTTTGGCAGTTCAACGACTGCGGCCGAAAGAGATGCGGCGACCGCGCCACGCGACCAAACAGTCCACTCAGCACTGCCCACCTCCAGCCAACCGAGATGACAACACCGTGCTGACCTCACGTGGACGAGTTCACCGGTTGCGCGGCGCTCGCCGTACACGCTGCGCAGTCGTCGGCCGTACAGCGCGTGCCAATGGTAGAAGAACTTAATTTCTTGCCCGACATGGGCAGAATGAACCGGAACTGGAGATGGGCCACAAGGCATGGATGTTCGTGGGCAGCAAAATGGCCGGCCAGCGGGTCACCTTACCGCTGGCAGCCACTGGCCGATGCAGTCAGCGGATGAAGAACATCGAGACGCTCATCGCTGAAGGCGGCGACATCACCATCGGCATGGTTGCAGGCGTCGAGTGCGGCGCCACGGCAGCAGATGGCCACAACGCGCTGGCCATGCTCGTGCGGCGTGAAGGAGAAACAACAGCGCCTTGCTGCGTCATTTATACAAGGCCGTCGGCAGGTACGACCTCACGACGAGCCAACAGACGAGATCAACCCGCCCTGACGACTCCGTCAGCTGGCTCGAGGTGGTATGACTGGACGCCCACGCCACACGAGTACCTGCGCAGAGAAGAGGCAAATCTCCCCAGCACGGTCGCTATCATTCAAACCAATTACATGCCCGCGAGCGCGGGCCGGGGAGACGGCTTGACGACGGCCTCAAAGATCACCATTCAAGAAACCTTAGATTTGCTGGACGGGCCCTTCGCTGCCGTTGCGAAGGGAATCGGCGAAGGCTCCTACACCTTATGGCTCGGGTCGGGCATCTCACGCGATCGTGTCATCGGTCTTGATGGCGTTCTTGCCAAGTTGATCGAGTTCCTTCGGATTAACGTCACGCCCCATCCGGATTGCGCTCACCGTCGAGCGCTTGAGAAGCTGTTCCGGATGTCAGGCTTGCCAGCTGCGGACATGGCGGGTATCGACCTTGGCCAATCCGCCGCGTCCTGGCCGGTCCTGAAGGCGCTTGTTGCGGCACTTTGGAATCAGTACTCCGCGGTCCTGTCCATCGAAGTGGGTGACCGCAAGCTCGACTATCTGCTCTGGGATGGATTGGACTTTCCGAACACGTTCGCCAGCCAGGATGCGGATGCCGAGCACCTGGCCATTGGCATGCTCTCGCTGGAAGGTGCGTTCTCCCTACTGGCGTCCGCCAACTGGGACGGTTTGCTGGAGGCGGGCGTGCGTGAGCTTGGGCATCCGGAGACGTACAGGGTTACCGTGACCGGCGAAGACCTGCGCAGTCCCGCAGCGGCCGTGGCGACGTTGTACAAGTTCCATGGATGCGCCATCCGTGCAATCTCCCACGAAAACCCGTATCGCCGTCTTTTGATCGCTCGTACTTCGCAGATCACATCCTGGATGACCAACGACGATTTTAAGATCGCGCGCGACCAGCTGGGTGCGATGCTTCAGGTGCAGCGCACGTTGATGGTCGGCATGTCGGCGCAGGATGAGAACATCCGGCACACCTTCGCAAACGCGAACGCGCACAAGGGCTGGCAATGGGACGCGGCGCCCACTCCCGTCCTGTTTTCGGCGCAAGAACTTGGCGACGATCACCGAAACCTGCTTCAGAACGTTTACGGCGAGATCACCTACGAGACGCACAGGGCGGCGATCTGCCAAGCCGCGCGCATACAGGCTTACGCCAAGCCGCTGCTGATTGCCCTCCTGCTTCAAGTGGTGTCCAGCAAGCTCAAGGTGTTGGCCAACGACGTGACGGCACCTGGACTTGATGGCGTCGCGCGCAACTCGATCGTTTCCGGGATTTCGTTCTTGAGAAGCCGTGCGGCGTCGGGAGGTGATGTTGACCGACTTGCCTATGTGAAACAGCTGGCGGCGACACTTGCTCGCGCGATGCACCAACATCATGCTGGGGTGAGCGCGAAAGGCCCGCAGCGGTACTTCCCGATCGACAGCGATCCAGTGTTACGGCTCAAGGACAAACTGATTCATCAGGGCTCCGGCATGCGCGAGGCGGCGGCCGCCCTCGGCTTGATCGGATTCGAAGAAAGTTCCCACGCGTGGCGAACATCCACTGACGACCCGCTGGACGCCCGATCGGGAGCGCTACGCCTGACCTCGACCACGGGATCCGCCCGGGTGTTTCTCGCCGCGAACGATGACGCCATTACCGGGCTGCTCGAGTGCGAGGCATTCGAAGATTCGGACGCAGACGTAGTGGTCATCTGCTCGGGGAGGGTCACGGCTCGGCAGTCACGCAGTCCCAGTGGTCATCGCCGCACCGGGGTCGCGACCGCTCGCTACGTAGGACTTCGGGAGATGCTCCGCGATGCGCGCGACCTGGACGATCTCCGAGAACGGTTTCGGCAGGAAGTGGCACTATGACGACCAGCGACCGCGTGGTGGACCTTCTGGTAAGTGAGGGTGGCTACAGGGAATTGCCCAAGCCCTTCAAGGTCGGCGCGATTTCGTTCGACTTCACCCACGTGCTCGTCGCCGGTGAGCGAGCAAACGATCTGGTGGTTGTGATCGAAGTCAAGGGCGACGCGCAGGATGATGCCGTCATCCGCAGGATGCTTGCCTTCACACGTGCCCTGGACGTCATGAGATCCAAACGACCGGTCACCGCCGTGCTGACGTCCGGTCAAGTGAGTGCAGAAACCGTGCGTTCTATGAGCAACGTCTGCCGGGTCCTTCCGTTGGGTGCGCCTTCCGGTCCGACGGCCTTGACCGCTGTCCGCGATTGGCTGTCCGTGCTCCTGCCGCTCCAGCAGCCCAGCACGAAAGAGCTGCAAGTGAGTTGGGAACACGATTTTCGCGCGCTCCTTCCGCAGGACGTCACGGCCGACCTTGTCGAGGCCGTCGTTGGCGCTGCCGCACTTGGCAAGGAGGCAGTGGAAGCGCAGTTTTCCAGCGCGATGGAGAACGCAATTGCTCCTGCGCTGCAGGAAGAGGGAGACAACTGATGGCCTCGCAGCGTCTCAACTCTCTCACAATCGAGAATTTTCGCAGCCTGCGCGGCAAGGTCGTGATACCGCTGCATGCGCAGGTCATTTTGGTCCATGGCACGAATGGCATGGGAAAGACCAGCGTGCTGTCCGCTCTTGAGCTGGGCCTGACCGGCAAGATCTCTCACCTAGCGGCTCCGGGCGACCCGTACAAGTCGTACTTGGCCACGCTTGGCACGGATGGCGGCTCGATCAACCTGACGACCACCACTGGCCAAGGCGATGTCGGACACGGCTCGCTCACTTTCGGAAATGGCGTGTTCGAGGACAAGCCGTTGTTGCAATCTGCGGACGCCCGCTTTTTCTCCGAGCGTTGCTACCTTCCTCAAGCCACTCTCGGGCGCTTGCTTGAGATCTACAACACCCAGGCTTCATCGGCGACGTCGCCGCTGACGTTGTTCGTTAAGGAACTTCTTGGGCTTGACCCTCTTGACGCGCTGGTGGACGGGCTCAACGCCGCGCACCACGTTGCGCGACTGCGCAATCTCGTGCCTGCCCAGAGAAGACTGGAGACCCTCCGCGATTCAATCGAAGAGGATATTGGTCGCTTAGATGAGCAGCGGACTGCTCTGCAGCGGGAGACGCAGGATCGCGAGCGGGACGTCCGCGAGTCGATTGCCGGTTTGAGGGGCGAGGTTGCGCAGGCGGAAGCGCCTTTTGACTCAGAAGCGATACGCGTCGAACTGCAAGCTGACCGTAGCTTAGAACAAGAGCTTTCCGATCGCATCCGGCAGGTGGCGGAGTTGCGGAGCTTGGAAGAACGATGGAAGTCCCTGCCTGCCGACGACGCGAGCCGCGACATCGCAAGCCACGAGCGGCACGCGCAGGCCTGCGCGGGTGCGCTGCGGCACTGGCGCGAGGGGCCTGGGGCGAAGCTCGATACGGTAGTGGCGACAGTGCGGGCTGTGTTCGCGGACGTTCCGCTGGTCGATGACGGACCCGAGACAAGTCACGCCGAGGCGAAGCGGCGCGCCGCGTCAGAGTCTGCGAGGTGCATTCAACTGACCACCAGAAGCGCCGCCGCGCAGGCGCGGATCACGGACCTGGACACCACGATCGAGCGCTCCACGAAACGGATCAAGGAAATCAACGATGCGCTGGCCGTCGCGGCGAACGATGCCGCCGCGCTCTCCAGCGCGTTGGCGGGGGTTATGCCGCACGTGAGGGGGGATCATTGCCCGGTGTGTGACCGCGACTTCGCGCAGGTTGGTGGCGAACCCTTGTCAGTGCACATCGCTGCGAAGATCGCGACACTGACCAACGAGGCTGGCCGGCTTCAGGGCCTTGCGACGGAGCGAGCCGAGGAGGCCGACCGCCTAGCTTCGGCGCAGCGTGAGCGCCTGGGTGCCTCCAGCAACCTTTTGTCCGCGGAAGAGAACGCTGCGATGACCTCGCGTGCGACCCAAATGTCCGAAGCGGCGGAGCAGCTTGAATCGTTGGGGGAGGTCGTTCGCATGTGGACGCATCTCATCGACGAGGCCGCAAAGGCGCACGAAGCGGTTGCGCAATTGCGTCGCCGTGACGAATCGTCGCAGTCGCTTCTTCCCGCTATCGAGGTGCATCTTGTTCGCAGCGGGGGGCGGAGCATAAGCACGTATCCGAGCGTGGAGGCCGCGATCGAAGAGGCTGAAAGGCTTTCGGGCGAACGGGTAGTTGTTGCGGAGAAGCGGCTGAAGAACCGGGTGGCCGTGTTGTCCCAACTTGACCTCCATGCAAAAGACGTGAAGACAGCTTCCAAACTGCAAGCCGATCAGCAGGCGCTGAAAAAGCGCCAAGCCACGGTGCTCGCGGCCGAGAAGGCTGCTAGCCAACGTCGAGACACGGCCAAGAAGATCGCGGCCGCCGCCGACAGGACAAGGTCGGAGATCGTCAAAACGGTTTTCAACACATCGCTGAACAGGGTGTGGCGCGATCTGTTCGTGCGGTTGGCACCATCCGAACAGTTCGTACCAGCTTTTAAACTGCCCTCCACGGACGGCGGCAAAGTGGAGGCGGTGCTCGAAACCTTGTACCGCTCCGGCACACCCTCTGGCTCACCGGGGGCGATGCTCAGCCAAGGCAATCTCAATACGGCCGCGTTGACCCTCTTCCTGGCGCTGCATCTTTCGGTCCCCGTGCGCTTTCCCTGGCTAATCCTTGACGACCCGGTGCAGTCCATGGATGACGTGCACACCGCGCAGTTCGCTGCGCTGTTGCGCACCTTATCCAAAAGCATGGATCGGCAGCTTGTGGTCGCGGTGCACGAACGCGCGTTGTTCGATTACCTGACACTGGAACTCAGCCCCGCGTTTCCCGGTGACAGTCTGATCACGGTAGAAATCTCACGCAACTTTCAAGGTGACGCCGTAGCGACGCCGCGCGCGTTTGGCTACGAAGAGACCTTTCCGATTGCCGCGTGAAGGGGTTCGTTCTCAGCAGCGGGTGGGGCGCCACAGGCTCTGGCACCGGTGTGAGAATGCCGGCCAACTTGTACCGCTTGATTTCTACTCCGTGCCGGATCGCGAAGGCGCATGCCACTGAGCACTTCAGCGTAGCCGAATAAATGTACGAACTGCATCGTCTGGGCTGGAACAGCTTCCAGCAACTCTGTCTCAGCATCGCGCGGGAGGTCCTCGGGCAAACTGTCCAGTCTTTCCTTGATGCGAACGATGCGGGACGCGATGGCGCGTTTGCAGGTCATTGGAGCCCCAAGCCGGGGCAAGACTACAAGGGAACGTTCGTCATCCAGTGCAAGTTCTCCAAGGTCGCGGGACGGCGACTTACCGTCGCCGATGTCGCCGAGGAGATTCCTAAGGTGCGCGCTTTGGCTGCACAGGGGTTGTGCGACGTCTACATCCTGATGACGAACGCCGGGGTCACGGGCCGGCAGGATGCCCGCATCCAGGCAGAATTCGTGCAGGCCGGGGCGAAGAATGCGCTGGTGTTTGGCGTGACCTGGATCGAGGACCAGATCCTTGGCAGTGCCCGTCTGCGCATGCTGGTGCCTCGCGTCTATGGCCTGGGGGACCTTAGCCAGATCCTGGATGAGAGGGCATACAGGCAAGCGCATGCGGTTCTGGAGTCCATGAAGGACGAGCTTGCGAAGGTCGTCCTCACCGATGCCTATCGCAAAGCCGTCAGGGCACTTGATGCGCACAGCTTTGTGTTGTTGATCGGTGAGCCTGCGGCAGGCAAGACTACGATTGCATCGATGCTCGCGATGGCGTCGGCGGACCGCTGGAAGTCGTTGGTGGTGAAGGTCGACGACCCCTCGACCATTGTCGAGCGCTGGAATGTGGACGAGCCGTCGCAGTTCTTCTGGGTCGACGATGCATTCGGATCGATGCAGTACGAGTCTTTGCTCGTGTACGAGTGGAACCGTAAGCTGACTCAGGTCAATGCCATGCTGCGCCGAGGTGCCAAGATCGTCATGACTTCGCGAGACTACATCTACAACCGAGCGCGCCAAGATCTGAAGGACAGCATGTTCCCTCTGGTCAGCGAGAGCCACGTAGTGATCGATGTGCATGAGCTGTCGAGCGCGGAGCGCGAGCAGATTCTTTACAACCATCTCAAACTAGGGGCTCAGCCACAGGAGTTCGTGGAAAAGATCGTGCCGCATCTGGACGCTGTTGCAGCGCATCCTCGCTTCGTGCCCGAGATCGCGCGACGCTTGGCCAATCCGAAATTCACGGAGAAGCTCTACCTCAGCCGCTACTCGCTTGAGCAATTCGTGGAAAAGCGTGAGCAGCTGTTGCTCGATGTCATCGAAGGACTCGACGACCACAGCAAGGCCGCTCTCGGGTTGATCTACATGCGTCGAGGCAACTTGGAAAGCCCTATCATGCTCCGCGAGTCCGAGCCGCAGGCTTTGGAGCGGATGGGCAGTACCTTGGGCGAATGCCTCAAGGCTATGGAGGCCTTGAACGACAGTCTTGTCATTCACACTT
Organism: Pseudorhodoferax sp. Leaf267; assembly: GCF_001422405.1. Classification (GTDB taxonomy): domain Bacteria; phylum Pseudomonadota; class Gammaproteobacteria; order Burkholderiales; family Burkholderiaceae_C; genus Pseudorhodoferax. The sequence continues at coordinate 1,276,805 of NZ_LMMV01000001.1, read as the reverse complement.
GCATCGACGACCAGACGGTATGGCGCTTCAAGCATCCAACCATCGGCGACGCCTACGCGACGAGCCTTGCCAAGAGCTCGGAGATGCTCGTGATCTATATCCGCGGCAGCGCCACGGAGAGTCTGTTGTCCCAGGTAACCTGCGGTGACGTCGGCCTGCAGAACGCGCTTGTCGTCCCCAAGTCGCTTTTCGCGATGATGGCCGAGCGACTGGGCTCTTACGCTGTGAGCAAGACCTTCAAGCAGGAGTGGCTGGGTAGCTGGATGGCTCGGCGCAACATCTGCCAGTTTCTCGCAGACCGCTGCTCCAAGGAGTTTCTGTCTCAGTACCTTGCACAGGCGCCCGAGCTGCTTGAGTGGGTTTCCGAGCCGGAGATCGGTCGTTACGCAACACCGCAGTCGGACTTGGGAGTCCAACTGCATCGATTCGGGTTGTTGCCGGAAGCGAACCGAAAGCGGTTGGTCGCGGCAGCCTGCAAGGCCACGATCTCGGGAAATGGCGTGGTTGCGCTCAGCAACTCGGGCATTCGAGGCCTTCTTCAGCCAGAAGAATCAGCGAAGCTCGACGAGCGCATGCGTTTAGAACTCCTGCCGAAGTTGCCAAGCCTGAGGTCCGAGAGGCAACTCAGCCATGACCCATCAGAACGGGCCGATGAGCATATGGCGGGCATGCAGGAATCCTTCTCCGAGCTCAAGCGCCACTTTCTCGCCGATGTCGATGTGGTCGAGCGGATCGACGGCGAAGCCAAGCTTGCCAATGACTGGGTCGCAAACGCCAATTCGCCCGAACCCAAGCGGGGACCCAGGGCTCTGGGCAAGGTCGAGCATGCGGAGGGCAAGCATGGCGCGCGCAGCATCTTCGACGACCTCGTTGTCCGGGAAGGCGACGGCGTTGATGGCTCGTCGCACTAGCGACCTATGAACTGCCCGCGAGCCGCCAACGGCTATTGCATGCCGCCTGCGAGCATGCAGCCGGCAGGCGCCAAGGCCGTGTCGCAGCATCGCCAGCCAGTCGAAAAGCCCACACGTCCAGCCACCCACAGCTTCCATGGCCAGGCGCACCAAGGATGGCGCACTGCACGCGCTTCGTGGAGATCACAGCCGCGCTGGACCGCCCATAGGTAGCGTCATGCCTTCGCATTTGGCAGCTCAGTAGTGGTTAAACCTGGGTGAGGCCGTAGTGGCCTTAGCCGACGTTGATCTCGGTGGCAGATCCGGGACCCGTCCGCAACTATTCCAGGACCACAGATTGGAGTCCGCGGACTGCATGGATTTCATCTTCAGCGCGCGGTCCGTGTCTTGCAGGAAGTCGCCGTTCAAGTGGAGCGGCACCGGTGCGGGCCCTGCATCGAGCAACAGCGCATTCGCGAAAAGGGCTGCGCTCGCGTCGTAACGCAACGGCTTGAAGAAGCGCCGTTGCTGCGCGATCAGGGCCTCGACCAGCGGCAGTTCATGCAGGCCTTCCAACGGGATCCAGTCGCGGCTGGCGAGCATCAGGCTGGCCGTGTCGACTTCGAAGGCAAACGGACGGCGGCAGCGCACCAGCGCGGCCACGAGCAAGCGCAGGCGTTGGTCCGACTGGGCATCGTGGGCTTCCAGCAGTGGGCGGTAGGCGCGCACGAGCCTGCCCCATCCCTGGGGCGCGAGCAGCAGCGGCGTGTCGGGCATGTGCCGGATCCAGAGACGGTGGTAGAGGTCGCCCGGCTCGGCGCGCTTGAGATCACCGATCACCAGCACCATCGGCGAACGACCTTCCTCTGGCCGCGTGATGGCGAGGCATTCGCGCCGCTGCGCCGCCTGCGCCTCCTTGCGCCGCTCGTCGAAGGGCTCCGGCACGTACAGCCGTTCGGCCAGCTCGCTGCCGTTGACCGTGACCCCCGCGGCCGCTTCCATCAGGTACTTGCGCAGTACGGCCTGGTTGCGCTTGCCGGCCATGGCCGGCGTCCAGCGGTTGAAGCCCGCGCGCTCCAACAGGTAGTGCAGGACTGCGCGTAGCGACATCCGATGGCGCGGGCTCGCGACATCGCCAGGTTCGCCCCGAGCGCCCGGCGGACTGCCGCGCCCGGCCAGGCGTGCCCAGGGAAAGTCCACACGCAGGGCCACCCGGTCGGGGCCTGTGTCCAGTACGGCATCGCCGACCAGGCGCCCCAGGCCCGAACAGGCGCCATCCGGCGCGTAGGACGGACAGGCGGGATGGTGCTGATCGCCGGTCTGCGGCATGCGCTTGACGAGGAAGCGTTCGTGCCGCGCGATGTACATCTCGACCCCGCCGGCCATGCACAGACACCGCGGCCGTTCTCCAGCCGCGTGGGCGCGTGCCAGCGCCTGCTGCAGCGCGGCATCGTTGGCCTGCCACAGCCCCGCGCGCAGTTGGAAGCGCTGTGCCTCGGCCGGGCCGTCGACTTCGATGTCCACGTTCCACCTACACCAGGTCCTGCATCAGGACGGCCAGGGTCGGCACGCGCCGCGGGAACTGCTCGCGCACATGGCGGCGCTCGGAGATGCCGAACAGCAGGCCGATCTGGGCCTCGTCCGCGCCGCGGGCGTAGAGCCGCGCGGCGAGCGTCTGGCGGGCGGTCAGCGCGGTCAGGTGCGGATGGTCGGCGTGGCGGAACAGCGTGCGGTAGCGGTCCCAGATGGCGCGGCACTGGTAGCGGTGCTGGCCCTCGGCGCCGTAGGCAGTAATCGCGTAGCCGCAGCCGGAAGGGGACAGGAACAGGCGGCTGTTGGGTGCCAGTCCGCGGAACGTGGCGTCGTCGCCCACGCCGCGCTGGCGCCCCCAGCGGTCGGCCAGGTATGCGTCCAGGGCCTCGCGCAGGCGCGCGCTGCCGAACACCAAGGGGCGGGCACGGCCGGTGATGGCGATCTCGCCACGAATTTCCGAGAACCTGCGCACGCTGCCGTCGGCGAGCAGATAGTCCCGCACCTGCAGACGCGCGATCTCCAGCGGGCGCGCGCCCGTGGACAGCAGCAGGTAGTACAGCGCCACATCCTCCAGCGGCTGGCGGCTGCGCGCGCGGATGCGGTGGGCCCCGGCGGCGATGTCGTCGTCCGACAGGCAGGGCGCGCGCGGCTCCACGCAGCGTTCCAGCTGCCCTGGCAGGTCCAGCGCGCGCAGCAACGCTCCGCTGTGCTGACGCAGGCGGCGCACCGAACTGGAGGCCTCGACGCTGAGGCCCTCGACGCGGCCACTGTCGGCCAGCCGCGCCGCCAAGGCCTTGATCTGGCGCTCCACCACGGTCCGGCTGACGCCGTGTGCCGTGGCGACGGCTTCATAGGTCTGGTCCGCCAGGACTGCGCGCAACATGTCCACCGTGCCCGCATTGATAGTGCCTGGCGCCGCGCTGGCGCCTTGCAATTGATCGTCCATCGGGTCACTCCTTCCAGCACGCCCTGTGTTGCGCGCCTGGAACTGAATGCTGGTCCAAAGCCGATGACCGCGCGAGCGAAAACAGGCCTTGATTTGCGCGATATCGACCCCGAGGCGGCGCAGCATCCGGCGGGATGCCCGGACCGCAGGCGCAGCGTCAGCACAACGCCGCCGCAGAGGCTTGTGCGGACGGCTGTTGCAATTCGCCACAACCCGGCGGCGCGCCGCGCGTCGGGCATCAGGTACCAGCAGCGCCGCGGCGCTTGAGGCCGGCGGGATCGGCGCGAGCATGGTCGGGCCGGCATGTGCCGGTGTCACCGATGGAAACCACCATGTCCAGTGCACTCGTTTAGGTCCATGGCGGCGTTCCGGCGTCTGCGGGCCTGCTCGGCCAGGGTCCGCTCCGTATCCCCACGGCCGGCAAGATCCGACCCGGCATCATGGTGCTGACGCGCCGGGCGGCCGAGCATGCCGAGGCGAAGTCGATCTACCGGCAGGGCGTGTCCGAGGGCCAGTCGTTCGAGCAGATCGAGCGCGCGCTGGCCCAGGCCTTGCCCGCGCTGAAGTCCCCGCTGGTGCCGCGCAACGTGCCGTGGTTCACGGTGCGGCCGCAGGACTTCCCGAACCCGGAGATCGCCGCGCAGATCCTCGACGCCTACGGCGAGGACCGCGGGCACGGGCGGCGGCTCTACCGTTTCCCTGTGGTGTTTCCCTCGGACCACTGGTCGACCGTCATGCCGCACGAGCTGGCCTGCTGGACCACCCACGAAAAGCGGTACTGGTCCCAGTACGGCCCGGATGGGCAGCAGCGCCACTGCATGCGCCATGCGCCCGTGCCGCTGGACAGCAGCGGCCGGCGCACCATCCGGGTTTTTGGCGGACGCAAGGCGGTGCCGCGCGAGGAGAACGGCGGGCTCTGCGATCCGGAGGTCTGCCCGGAATACCAGGATCGCCAATGCAACCTGACGGGCCGCTTCGTGTTCTTCGTGCCGGGCGTGCGCTCGATCTGCGCGATCGAGCTGCCGACCAACAGCTTCTACGCGATGAGCCGCGCCATCCAGCGCTTTCAGGCCGTGGCCCAGCTGCGCGGTGGCCGGATCTCGGGCTTCCTCGGGCGCGAGCGCAGCTGTTTCAACCTGACCAAGGTGCTGCAGGACGTCGCGCATCTGGACGAGCAGGGGCGTTCGGTCCGGGTGCCGCAGTGGATCATCGAGCTGGAGGCGCCCGTGGACGTGACGGCCCTGTTGCGCGAGCGCGAGGACGAGGCCACGGCGCTGCGGCAGGCCACCGGGGCAGCAGCGGCGCTGGAGGGCTGCAGCGCTGTCGAGCCGGCCGAACGCGAGACCGATGCGCAAGACGGAGCGGTCCCGGCCGGCGCGGCGTCCTCGCCGACCGTGGCCCAGCTGGTGCAACGCGCGGGGGCGATGGGCCTGGCGGCCGAGGACTACCTGCGCTACGTGGCGCGGCGTTTCGGGACCGGCTGGCAGCGCCAGGTGGCCGTGCGCGCGCAGGCCTGGGGCGAGCTGGAACGGCACCGCCATGACCCCAGCGGCTATGGCGACAAGGTCGCTGCGGCCCTCGCCGGTTGACGCGGCCGGAGACCGACCATGCGCATCGCCCACCTGTCCGATCTGCACTATGGCACGCGCACGCTGGAGGAAGCCGACCGCTGCCTGGCCCACGCGGTCGACCGGATCGGCGCGCTGGGCGTCGATGCCGCCGTGCTGTCCGGCGACGCCACCGACCATGCCCTGGCGCTGCATTCACCCGCCGCGGCCCGGCTGCTGACGCAGCTGCGCCGGTTGGCGGATCACTGTCCGGTGTTGGTGCTGCAGGGCACCTATGCGCACGAGCCACCGGGCGCGCTCGACGTGCTGCGAACGCTAGGCGGGCGCCATCCCATCCATGTCGCCGACCGGATCCAGCAGCTGGCGCTGACCCAGGCCGGCCATTGGACAGCCTCGGCCGCCTGGTGCTTCGACGTGCTGCCGGCGGACGCAGCGGCCGTGTTCTGCTGCGTGCCCACGGTCAACAAGGCCACGGTCGCGGCGGCCGTGGGCGCCGCCCAGGCCGGCGCCGAACTGGGCGACCAGCTGGCCACGCTGCTGGCCGGCTTTGCGCCAAGCCACCGTGCCGCGCGTGCGCGCGGGCTACCGACGATCGGCGTGTCGCACGGCACGGTGTTCGGCTGCCTCAGCGAGCACGGCGTGCCCACGGCCGGCTTCGACCACGAGTTCACGACGGGTGCGCTGTTCGCGGCCGAGGCGCAGGCCTTCCTGCTCGGCCACATCCACCGCCACCAGGCCTGGCGGCAGCACGACGCCTGCGGCACGCAGTGCATCGCGTACGCCGGCTCGATCGGTCGCTTTCACCATGGCGAGGAGGGCGACAAGGGCTTCTTGCTCTGGCAGGTCGAGGCCCACCGCGCCGATTGCCGGCTCGTGCCCACTCCGGCACGGCTCACCGTCGACATCGTGTTCGCGGGCCGGCCGGACCTGGACGCGTTGCGTCTGGCGGCCGCGCGCGAGGCCGTGGCGGGCGCCAGCGTCCGCGTGCGCTGGACCATCGCCGACGAAGAGCGCTGTGCCGTCGACCGTGCCGCCATGCTGCGCATCCTGGCGGGCGCCACCGATGTGCAGCTGGAGGGCCGCATCGTGCCGCTGGCCCGCGCCCGCGCGCCCGGCATTGCGCAGCTGCCCAGCCTGGCCGACAAGGTCCAGGCCTGGGCGCGCACCGTGCAGGTGGACCCCGACCCGTTGCTGGCGTGCCTGGCGGAACTGGCCGCCAGCCCTCCCGACGACACCGCCGCACGGGCGCTGGCGCTGCCACCGGCGGCTTTGCGGCCCGACTGGGCCGAGCTGCCGCCCGAGGCGCTGGCTGCGGCGGTTTGAGGGGCGATCGATGGGGGCTCACCTGGTTTGGTGAGCCGAAGGCCAGCGGGGCCATCGTGCGCCCCGCCGCCGCGCTGCGCGACGCCCGCCGCGTCTCCACCCGCCGGAGTGCCCTGTCCTTGTTCCTTGGGCAGAATCGCACCATGGAGGAACTCCTGAACCTGTCCGAGGTCGAGCTCGAACGGCTCGCCGCATCCTGGCGGGCCGAGGCGCTGCGCGGCGTGCGCGAGGCGCGCGGCCAGGCCCATTTGTGCGAGGCCGAACTGCGCCGCCGTCGCGGTGCCGTCCCGGTACGCGACCACCGCACGCTGGACCTGCGGCCGCTGGAGTCGCGGCAAAGCCGCCCGCGCTGGTGGGCATTCTGGTCGCCGCGCTGAGATCCAGCCGCGGCTTGCAGCGCGTCCAGGCACCGGCATGCTGGGGGCATCGGGACCGGTGTCCCGGGAGGGCCTCGCATGCAACCCTTGCACCTCACGCTCACTGGCTTCCGTGGGATCCGCGACGGCCTGGGGCTGGATGAACTCCGCCTGGACCTGCAGGCCTTGGCCGGCGATGCAGCGCTGGTCGCCATCACGGGCCGCAACGGCAGCGGCAAGACCACCGTCATGGACAACCTCACGCCGTACTGCCTGCTGGCCAGCCGCGGCAGCGGGACGGGCGGCTTCAGCTATTACGACCATGTCTTCCTGCCCGAAAGCGTCAAGGACCTGGTCTGGGCCCATGCCGGCCAGCGCTACCGGTCGCAGATCGTGGTACGGCTCAACGGTCGCCGGCGGACCGAGGCCTTTCTGCACCGGCTCGACGACGATGGACACTGGCGACCGGTGGTGCTCGACGATGGCCTGCGCTCCGACGGACGACTGGAAACGTACAACGGGTGCGTCGAACGCCTGTGCGGCAGCGCGGACACCTTCTTCACTTCGGTTTTCGCGGCGCAGGGCCGTCGCCCGCTCAGCAGCTACCGCAACGCCGAGATCAAGGGCTTGCTGGCCGACCTGCTCGGGCAGGACCAGATCCTGGCCATGGGCGCGCAGGCGGGGGACACCGTGCGCCTGCTCAAGGGCGGCCTGGCCGGCGTGCGGCAGGGCGGTGCCGAACTCGAACTGGCCTGCGCGCAGGTGGCGGCCGAACTGCAGCGCCTGGGCGGTGCGTCCATGCGCCAGGAGCGGGCTGCAAGCGTGCTGCAGCTGGCGACCGCCGACCTCGAGGCCGCCGTGGCGGCGCACGCGCGGTGCACGGCCGAACACGCGCAGCAGCAGGCCGTGTCGCCGCAGCGCGCCCGGTTGGCGCTGGAGCTGCGGGCGCTGCAGGAACAGGCCCGGACCACCGCGCAGGATTTCCAGACGCAGGACACGGCTGCGCTGCGGAGCCTGGAGCGCCTGCGGCAACGCGTGCAGACGCGCGGGGCGCAGGTGGCGCAGCGGCGGGACACCTTGTTGCGTGCTCAGCAGGGCTGGATGCAGACCCTGGCGCAAGAAGGATCGGTTCGGCATGCGCTGCACCGGTTGCCGCTGGCGCGCCGGAGCCTGGCCTTGCGGCAGGCGAGGGCGCAGGCGGCCGCGGACGGGGTGGCGGCGTTGCGCGAGGCCGAGACGGCCCAGCAGCGGGAGGACCAGCGGCTGGCCGCCATCGAACGCGAGGCCGGCAAGGCGGTGCTCTGGGTGCAGGAGCTGACCCACCGCGCTGGCCTGGTTACTACCGTCCCGTGCGTCGGGACCGACCTGCAGCACCGCTGCGGCCTGCTCGGCGATGCCCACGCGGCACGACGCCTGGTGCCCGATGCGCAGGCCGTTGTAGACCGCTGCGCGCGGGAGCGGCGCCAGGTGCTGCAGGACAGGCGCCGGACGCTGCAGCGCCTGTACGATCTTGCGCGCGCGCCTCAGGCGCTAGTGGTGGCCGAACAGGCCGCGCGGCGTGCGGGCGACCGTGTCGTCGCGCTGCGGGAGCTCGCGGCGCAAGGCCCGGCCTGCGACCAGGCGCGCTCCGCACTGGCGGATCTGGCGCTGGACCTGGCAGCGCTGCCCACGCCGGATCAGGCGGCCGACTGGACCGCGGAGGACCTGGCCGAGCGCAGCGAGATCCTGCAGGCGCGTCGGTCGGTGGCCGCCAGGGCGGCGCAGGCCCGTGCACGGCTGTCGACCGCACGGGCACGCTGCGAAGCCGCGTTGGCGGCGCTGCCGCCGGCCCCCGATGGATCGGCGCTCGCGCAGGCCGCAGCGGCCGTGGCGCGCGCACGGACCGCTCAACTGACGGCGCAGCAGGCGCTGGTGGCCGCCACGCGTGAGCGGCAGGCGGTCGATGGCTTGCAGGCGCAGCACGCGGCACAGTCCCAGCGGCTGGCGGCCATCAAAGCCCATGCGGCCAGCGTCGAACGCGCACTCGGCGACTGGACCCTGCTGGCGCGCTGTCTGGGCCACGACGGCCTGATTGCGCTGGCGATCGACGATGTCGGTCCCACGCTGGCCCATCTGACGAATGAGCTGCTGCTGGCCAGCCACGGCCCGCGCTTCACGGTCGTGCTGCAAACGCAATGCATGTCCGGCAAGGGCGAACTGCGCGAGGGCTTCGAGATCCTTGTGCATGACGGTGACAGCGGTGAGCCCAAGCCACTGGGTCTCATGAGCGGCGGCGAGCGCACCTGGATCGAGGCCTGCCTGGTGCGTGCCGTCGCGCTTTACCTGGCCCAGCACACGGGGCGCGGGTACGACACCTTGTTCTCGGACGAGGCGGACGGCGCGCTTGATCCGGAGCGCAAGCGCATGTTCATGGCCATGAAGCGTGCGGTGCTGCGGCTGGGTGGCTATAGCCGCGAGTACTTCGTGACGCAGACGCCCGAACTGGTCGCGGTGGCCGATGCCGTCATCGACCTGGACCGGCTCTGGGCAGCGCGGCCCGTGGAGGCGCTGCACGATGCGTGACGCCGGCCGCCTAAGCGGCGGCTGCTGCGTCACGCCGTGCGCGACGGCCGATCCGGCGCAACGGCAGGCGCCCGCCGCACGCGGCGCGGCGCCCGCTCGAGGGATCGACCCCCCGGCTCTGCATCAGATCAGTCCGCGCTCCGCGAATGAGACCAACTGGTCGCCACCCACGATGAAGTGGTCGATGCAGCGGACATCCACCAGCGCCAGCGCACTCTTGAGCGTGGCGGTCAGAACCTCGTCGGCCCGGCTCGGTTCGGCACTACCGCTGGGGTGGTTGTGGGCAAACGCCACGGCCGCAGCGTTGTGCGCCAGTGCGGCCTTGACCACCTCGCGCGGGTACACCGAGGTCTGTGTGAGGCTGCCGCGGAACAGCTGCTCCAGCGTCAGCACACGGTGCTGGGCGTCCAGGTACACGACCAGGAACACTTCATGCTCCAGGCCCTCGCAGTGCAGCCGCAACCAGTTGCGCAGCGTGCCGGGGCTGTCCATCAGGGGTCGACCCTGGAGGTCGCGTTCCATCTCGCGCAACAGGAGTTCGCGGGCGGTCGCCAGCAGGTCGCGCACGCGGTCGGCCTGCCAGGCCGCGCCTGCTGTCACGCGCTCGCCCGTGCAGGCGGCACCGGTGGCGGGCATGGGCGCCAGCAGGCGCTCGATCAGCGCCGCCTGGCTCATTCTTGTGAGGTCCATGGCATTCTCCTGAGTAGGGTGGAGCGACGCCGCGCCCTTCAGGGGCCAGTCGCCCCATGGGGTTGAAGCAAGTTTCGGCAATCCCTGTCGGTGCCGCATCGCAGTGCGGTGCCAGGCGCACCGTGGCGGGCACGCCACGCCCAAGGTCTGCAGTGACACCTGGCCGACATCGCCGTGTCGGCCCAGAAATCTTTGTGTCGTTGGCGCGAAACGCTGACGCAAAGGGCTTGACCTGCGGCACGATCGCGGCAGGAGGTGCACCTGCATGCTTTGCCTGGGCTCTGCGATCCGTTTGACGCACGCCGAGCGCGCACGGCTGCTGCAGCTCACCGACATCGCGCCGGACGGTATCCGCTCACGGGCCGACCTGTGGCACTACGTGGCGCGCTGCAAGGCGCACTACTGGGGCCGCTCCGAGGACACGCGCTTTCTGCACTGGCTGATCGACTGCGAGGCCGCGCGCTGTCTGGCGGTGGACGACAGCCTCCTCCCCGAGGGTGAACCCCGGGGAGGATGACCGTCGCCTCAAGCGCCTCCGACAGCGCGGACGACCGTGGCCGCCGTGGTCTGCGCAGGGTCGGTGTGCACCGGCGCTGCCTCCGGCGGCGTGACCCTGGCGTCCGCCGCCTGCGCACGAAACGACGACTTAGCGGCCCGCATGCCCGGGTCGGCCGACAGTCGGCGCACCTTGGCCTTGGCAGGCTCGCGCGCGTCGACGGCGTCTGCGGGCAGGCAGGCCAGCGCGGTATCGCCCGCGCGGACCAGCGTACGGCGCACGGCACCCGGTCCATCGACGAACAGGGTGCGGACGATCCAGCGCGCGCACCAACCGATCCGCGCGTCGCGGGCCGTGCGCGCCTCGGCCAGCCGCAGGGATTCGCGGCAGGTCAGGTACAGCGCCAGGTGCACGCGCTTTGTTTCCGGGTCCAGGTCGAGCTGGGCCAGCACTTCCGCCGCGATCGCCGGGTCGTGCCGGGCGCGGCGGTAGAACGACACCCAAGCGCGCTCCTCCTCGGTCTGGACGCTGGGGCGGTGCGCAGGGCTGCGGAACGAGTGAACGGTCATCGTGGATCTCCTGGTGGGGCGCGTCGAACGGGGGTCGAGAGCGCCGGGGAACCATTCACGGCAGGGCGACGGCGACCGCGAGCGGTCGATCGGCGCGGACCTCTGGCAGGAACAGGGCTGGCACGGCCCGGCGTGGACGCGATGTCGTCTGGGGGAGGGCGACGCCCCCCAACAGGTAGGGCACACGGCGCTGGGACTGCAGCATGGGAACAGCGGACATGGGGTTCTCCTTCATGGTGGACAAGGGAACGCCCATCCCCGACGGGGACGAGAGTCCCCGGTTGGGAAAGCGCCAGACGGGATGGCGCACGGACTGCGGACTGGCCTGCGGGACCAGTACAAGGTGAAGGCCCGCATCCACGGACGCAGGCCTTCGCTCGATGCCGGACAGCGCGGGCTGTCGTGGCATGCGTTCGGCATCGGCGCGAGGCCGACGAAGGGTTCCAGACCATCCGAGGATGGCCAGCCGGCATGGGCCGGCGCTACAAGGCAGGTGACGACTGCGACGCCAGCGAGCTGGACTCCAGGGGCGCCAGAGCGACCGTTGAAGGCTTGGTAGACGCGATGTCCACGAGAGCACTACCAGTATGGCGTGAGGGAGCCGCTGGAAGTAGTCCTGCGAGGCAGTTGCCACACGAGAACGTCCGGCGATGCGGGCGTTCTCGGCGGTTCGCGGCATAGGGTGCCATGTGAACAGCCCGAGTTGCCGGACCGTTTGTTCGAGACGCTGTGCGAGCACATGTCCCGCTTGCGCGTTGCGCAGCGCAAGCGCGCCCCAACGCCGTTGCAAGGTGCGGCCACAGAGATGGGTTTGTCAGGTCGTCGGCCTACATCGCGGACAGGCCGCCGCTCGTAACTTGGCATGTCTGACTGCGGGAAGGCAAGATGGACAAGGCAGAAGCGCCGCGACTGTCGACGTGCCGGGGAGCCTGCTGGAATCCTATGCCTGCATGCGCATGTGCTGGTTCAAGATCAGTCAGCTCAAGGAGAGCGCGCTGCGGCGCCTGGACCACCGCGCCCACCCCTAACCACAACGAAGGAACAGCTATGGCAGATACCCCCACCCCCAGCGGCGAAGGCTCGCGACCTACGACCGACGGGACGGTTGACAACATCGGCGCAGGCGGCAAGTTCGACGTTGGCCATGCTGCCACCGGCGAGCCCAACGAAGGTCCTGCCAACCCGGAAGGCATGCAGGACAAGCGGGCCGATGCAGACGCTGCTGAGCATGACGACTCCGTCCCGCTGGGGCTTCATGGCGACCAGCACGCGCAGACCAACCAGGAGCCGCCGGAGCACGGCGGCTGAGCGGAACAGAGCTTGCCTGCGCTACGTCCTACTGACGCCATGCAGGCTCGCACCTCTCCCGTCGAGACATCAACAGGCCGCAACGGCGTGCGGCCCCCCCGCAAGCGCGATTCGGAGCCCCCCATGGCTGACACCCATCTTCATGACCCACGCAACAAGTTTCCGGTGCTCCCTTTTCCACGGCAGCATCAGGATGTGCCAGGCAAGCAAAGCGCCATGCAACCTGTGCCCGACTGCGGTGAAAACTCCTACGCGGGTTCCGGCAAGTTGAAGGGCCGCAAGGCCATCATCACCGGGGGCGACAGCGGCATCGGTCGCGCCGTGGCCATCGCCTACGCGCGCGAAGGCGCGGACATCGTCATCTCGTACCTGAACGAACACGATGACGCCGAGGCGACGGCTGCGCTGGTGCGCGACGCTGGCCGCAAGTGTGGCCTGGTGCCAGGAGACATCCAAGACCAGCGCCACTGCCAGTCCATCGTCCAGCGCGCCGTGGAGGAGTTGAGCGGGCTCGACGTCCTGGTCAACAACGCCGCGTTCCAGATGTCGCACAAGGACCTGCAGGAGTTCTCGGCCGAAGAGTTGGATCGCACCTTCCGCACGAACGTGTTCGCCACGTTTTTCCTGACCCAGGCCGCCGTGCCCCACACGCCTCCCGGCAGCAGCGTCATCAAGACGGCTTCCATCAACGCCGACAAGCCCAACGCGACCTTGGTGGCTTACGCTGCCACCAAGGGCGCGCTACAGAATTTGACGGGCGGCCTGGCGCAACTTCTTGCCGAGAAGGGTATTCGGGTCAACTGCGTCGCGCCCGGTCCTGTGTGGACACCTTTGATCCCCAGCACCATGGATGCGGAAAAGGCCTCACAGTTCGGCGCGCAGGTGCCGCTCAAGCGCCCAGGGCAGCCCGCCGAACTCGCTGCGGCTTACGTCATGCTGGCCTCGGAAGGCGGCTCGTACATTTCGGGTGCAACAGTGGCCGTGACCGGCGGCGTGCCGCTGATCTAGCGGTTGCGCGCTTCGCCGCCCTCGAGTTCATTGCCATGCGTTTGCCGCTCTGTTCCAAGGTCACGGGGACGTGCCCGTCAAGGCCCGTTGCAACGGGGGCGGCACTTGCGCCGACATGGCGCGATCCAGGCGCAGCGACGGGGCACAGGGCCGAGTGGGACGCTCAGGACGATGAGGAGCGAAGCGCTGAGCATGGCGCGCTGACGTGGCTGATGGTGTGTGGGTTGGCTGCGGTGATCGGCGTCGCCGCCGTCGTCATCGCGGTACTCTGATAGGCACCCTCGCGTTTGAAGTCAAACGCCGGCCATCATCTTTGCAAGCACCGCCAGCCCTGCTTCCGCGTTCGGCGCGCAGAACCAGGTCTGAGGCCAGCTTTCCGTTGCACGTTCGTCGTATTCTGTCCCTCTGTATTGGCGGAATCCCCCACGCATCCGAACGAGCTTGACGTTGTGCATGTGGACGAGCTGCTTAGAGAGGCCTGGTAGCCCCAGCAGTTCGGCATGCCAGTGGGGGTGGTTGCCCCAATCCATGCAGATCACGACACCAGCCAGTGCGGGGGGCGCAGCGACTTCCGACGCGGAAAGCTTCAGGCCCTGCCTGCGCATGCAAAACACGACACAGCGGTAGCCCGCCTTTCCTTTGGCATCGAGGTCGGCGGGCGTGCCAGGCGCCCAGTTCCCCAGCCGGTAGCAGCCAGACCCGGGCTCGAACCACGGTGCGATGTCGCTCACGCCGAGACCTCGAACCAAGCAGCGCTGATGGCCGCCAGGCTCTGCAGCCCGGCCTCGCGTGCCACCAGGTGCGCGCGCTTCCATTTCCGAGCCAGGGCCTGCTCGTCGTCGGTCAGCGTGCGGCCGAGGTACTCGGCGTCCTGCAGGGTTCGCAGCGTCTCTCGCACAACCTCCGGCGTGCCGAGCTTGTCCTCCATCACCTTGGAAAAGCGCGTCTCCGCCTCGATTCGTTCGGAAGGCCCTAGATCGCTGTCGCGCAATCGGACCGTGTACGGCGGCGGTGGCGGCGGCGGCGCTGTGGGGGGCGCCGGCGGTGCCATGTCGAGGGAAAGCTGGATGCCCTGCATGGTTGACATCTCCGAACAACTGATTAAAAAAACAGTATATGCTTGCAATATGCTGCCGGCGCAAGATGGCTCGACTGCTGATCAGCCTCGCTCGCCCGCGGAAGCCCGCTGCTTCCGGGATGCCTGGCGCCAGTGCACCGATCGATATGGAAACGAAGGGCGTTGCGCTTGGGCACGGCTTGGAGAACATCGACCAAGTCAGCGGAAAGGGCTGGGTTTCAATGCGGCAGCACCGATGTCCGGTTGGGCAGCCGGCGGGCATGTGGATCACCTGGCTGAGGAACGCCCTGCACCCACTTGAGTGCTTGCGGACATCGCGACGCCGCTGCTGTACGCCGTGCTGGACAAATCCCATGCGAGGCGACGAGACGGCGTCGGCGCCACGCACAGCATCAGGGCAGGCGCGTACGGCGCTGGTGAAGGGCGTCCAACGCCTTCGGCGGCCGAGAGCGCACGCTCAAGACGTGGGCAATACCACCTGTAAACCTTGGCGAGATGACGATGCGTTACAGCCATCTCACAGGCAGTTGAACACGCCGGATGACCGATGGCGGGTTGAGCAATGCCGGCGCGGCCGGTGCGTTCAGCAAGCGCAAAAACGCGCTTGGCGAACCCAACAACGGCGCCGCTTCACACGAGCGCATGTAGGACAAGGCGAACGACGCGGCGTCTGCCGAGCACGACGACTCCGTGCCGTCCAACCTGCAGGGCGACCAGCATCCGCAAACCAACCAAGATCCGCGCTGGCTGTTGCGTTCGCCTGGTCTACCGGGTCCAGTTCGCGCAGCCCCAACCGGCCCACGATCCCCCCACCAGCCAGGCGCCGCTGCGCACCAGCCGCCAGGCGGTGTCACCGGCTGGCAACTGCACGAGCCAGACGTCGCCGCTGCGGTCGGCCCACAGCACGCGTGCGTCGACCTGGGCCACGGCGTTGAAGGCCTCGGCACCGTGGATGCCGGGGCCGAACACCACCAGCGATGGTTGATCTCCCGCAGGCCAGGTCGCTGCCATGGTGGCTGCGCCCAGCGTGACGACGACCAGCGCCCCCACCATCGCCCGCGCCCCATGCGCGGCCAAACGGCCAGGGCCGGCGCCGGGCGGAGCGCCGCGCCGCAGCCACAGGCCAATCGCCAGCGGCAGCAGGCCGAATACGGCGAACCACAGCAGGTCCCAGAACAAGGGGTCGGCCGCATCGCCGCGCACGCGGTGGATGCCGGTCAGCCAGTGCGACAGCACGGCATCCAGGATGTGCCAGCCGCCGAAGCCGGCCAGCGCCGCGCCGCCGAGACGACGTGCTGCACCCGGGCCTTCCTGCAGCGCATGGCGCGCGCGCCACAGGCCCACCAAGGCCACGCCGGCGACGACGTACATCAGCAGGTGGAATAGGCCGTCCGCTAGCATCTGCATGCGCATGTCCTGCAGCGCCGCCAGCCGCACGTCGCTGAGCAGGTGATGCCACTGCAGGACCTGGTGCAACAGGATGCCGTCGAAGAAGCAGCCGAGCGACAGGCCCAGCAAGGCGGCCGAGCGGCCCGGCGAGGGCTTCATGGGCTGCTGCCCGGCTCGGTGTCGGTCTTGCCCTGTTCCTGGGCCTCTTCGGTCAGTTCGCTGTAGTAGCGCTGCGTGGCCGGCCCGCGCGGCACATCGACATGGCCGTGCGCCACATCGCGCGCGGCCTGGTGCATGCGTTCGCTGGGCTCGCCGGTGCCGCTGTCGGACGACTCGTCGCGTTCATGCGGAAGCCGCGGCGCGACCTCGCCGTCCACCACCGCATGCGTGGCGCCGGGGCCGACGGCCCCCGGCTCCACCACCGGGCGCGGGGCGGCGGCGCTGCCGGTGCTGGCCGGGCTCGGCGATCGCGTGGGCGTCTTGCGGTCCATGGGCTCAGGCCGCCATGGCGTTCGGCGCCACGCGGTCCCAGCGGCGGTGCGCGCCCAGGTCGGCCATGAAGCTGGCCATGACAGCGGGCAGCTCGGCGCCGACGGAGACGCCGGCCGCCGGGGCCGCGCCTGCCAGCACGCCGGCGGCAGTCAGGAAGTCGCGGCCTTCGGCCAAGCCGGCCACGGGCTTGGCATGCTTGAACGCCTCACGCACGAAGTGCACGGCGTCGCCGCTGGCCTTGAGCTGCGCCACGTTGCCCGCGCCGCCGAACACGCACACGGCATCGAACACCACCGAGGGCATGGTGACGATGAGGTGGTCGACCGGCAGGCTGTCGCCCGCGGCGCCCTTCAGCGTGCCCAGCCGCGTCGACAGCACCTTCACCGCCGCACCGCCCTTGATCAAGGCGGCCTTCATGGCCTGCAGGCTGGCCACGTCGACACCATCGGCCGCGAGGAAGGCCACCTGCCGGCTGGCGATGCCGGTAGGGTTGCCGCGCGCGATCATGCTGAGCTTAGGCGACGGCGGGTAGCGCTTGTCGCCCACGCGCACGCTGGCGGGCGGCACCGGGATGCCCAGCACCTGGGCCACGCGCCCGGCCAGCTCGCGGTCCACGTTGACCAGGTTGGACAGCATGCGCACGCGCACTGCCGCCACGGCGACCTTGGCCAGCTCGAACTGCAGCGCCTGCACGATGTGCTGCTGTTCCACTGGTGTCTGGCTCTGCCAGAACAGCGTGGCCTGCGAATAGTGGTCGGCGAAGGTCTCGGAGCGGTGCCGCACCTTGGGGCCGTTCACGGCCTCGGGGAAGCTCGCGAAGCCGCCTTGCGATGCTGGCACCTCGCGGATCGGCGGCGCGTCGATGGAGCTGGGCTCGTAGTTGATGCGGCCCTTGGCAATCGTCTGGCGATGGAAGCCGTCGCGGTTCATGTTGTGCATGGGGCAGACCGGCCGGTTGATCGGGATCTCATGGAAGTTGGGCCCGCCCAGCCGCGTGAGCTGCGTGTCCAGGTACGAGAACATGCGGCCCTGCAGCAGCGGGTCGTCGGACACATCGATGCCGGGCACCAGGTTGCCGGTGTGAAAGGCCACCTGCTCGGTCTCGGCGAAGTAGTTGTCGGGGTTGCGGTTGAGCTGCATCTTGCCGATGGGGCGCACCGGCACCAGCTCTTCCGGGATCAGCTTGGTCGCGTCCAGCAGGTCGAAGCCAAAGCGCGTCGCGTCGGCTTCCTCGACCACCTGCACGCCCAGCTCCCATTCGGGGAAGTGGCCGGCGTCAATCGCATCGGCCAGGTCGCGGCGGTGGAAGTCGGGGTCCTTGCCGGCCAGCTTCTGCGCCTCGTCCCAGGCCAGTCCGTGCACACCGGCGAGCGGCTTCCAGTGGAACTTGACGAAGCGGCTCACGCCCTGCGCATTGATCATGCGGAAGCTGTGCACGCCGAAGCCCTCCATCATGCGGTAGGAGCGCGGGATGGCCCGGTCCGACATGATCCACATGACCATGTGCGTGGACTCCGGCATCAGCGAGATGAAGTCCCAGAAGGTGTCGTGCGCGATCGAGGCCTGGGGGATCTCGCGGTCGGCCTCGGGCTTGGCGGCGTGCACGAGGTCGGGGAACTTGATGGCGTCCTGGATGAAGAACACCGGGATGTTGTTGCCCACCAGGTCGTAGTTGCCTTCCTGCGTGTAGAACTTGGTCGCGAAGCCGCGCACGTCGCGCGCCGTGTCGGCCGAGCCGCGCGAGCCCGAGACGGTGGAGAAGCGCACGAACACCGGGGTGGTGAGGGCGGTGTCGTTGAGGAATTTCGCCTTGGTCAGGCTGTCCTGCGGCGCGTAGACGCGGAACACGCCATGGGCGGCAGCGCCGCGCGCATGCACCACGCGCTCGGGAATGCGCTCGTGGTCGAAGGCGGTGATCTTCTCGCGCAGCAGCTGGTCTTCGAGCAGGGTCGGGCCGCGGCGGCCTGCCTTGAGCGAGTTCTGGTTGTCGGAGATCTTTAGGCCCTGGTTGCTCGTGAGCAGCTGCCCCGTGTCCACGGAGGTTTCGGTCGCCAAGTCGGCCGCCTTGTCCACGGCCTTGACGGCCGCGGCAGCGGGGGCGTTGGGCGCGTTCTGCGCGGCGGCGCCCATCAGCAGGGGCGCGACGGCCGCCCCGGCGGTGGTGATGCCGGCCGTGCCGAGAAATCGCCTGCGGGAGGGCTCAACCGTGCCTGCAGGGCTTTGCTTGTCATCGTTCATGGGAAACTTTCAGGGGATTGAGGGGTGGTGCACATCCGTCTGGCACGATGGCGTCTGGCCACGTAGCGGGGTGCGCGGACCAAATCGATGCAGGCCCAGAAGCAAGCTGCGGTGCGAATGGGATGGTTGGCCTGCACGACGATCCGATGCGTGGGACAAGGCGCAGACATCAGCGGGCGCTTGTCCCACGCACAAGCGAGCGAACGGGGCAGCCATGTTGACTGACCTGGGTCGCGCGCGAGCGGCGGCACACGGCGCCCTAGCGCCCGACGACACCGCGTCACATTGCTGTAGCTCCCCCCTGTGTGTTTGCGCGCAGCAATCCCAGCAGCTTCCGCACGGAAGTCCCGGAACCGGGCGCGGTGTTCAGGATTTTTGTCGGCGGTGGACCGCGTTGTAATGGACGCCCAGTTTGTGAGGCACCGCGACGAAGAGGCGGTACGGCTCTGGCACTAGCGCGCTGAAGATGCTGCGATGTCGGCCAAGCGCCAGCTGCGCTGGGGGCCGCCTTTCGAGCCGACCGTAGTTAACGCCATCAAGGCGCGACGGGCCATGCGGGGCGGTGGCCGGAAGGCTCGTCGTGGGCCGTTGTGAGCCGTCGTGACCGGCGAGCAGCAGCTTGATGACCGGCGGATGCGGTTGCAGAGCCCTCACCTCCAAGCCGAGCGACAAGACCACGCGACGGTAAAAGGCCGACGCGTGGCGGCCCGAGCGTCTTCGGAAAGGGTGCCTTTGCACTGAGCCGCTTGCACGAATTCTTTGGAACTGAGGCTGCAATGTGCGCAAAGCCGCTGGCCCATGTAGACCCACTCCCGGCCACCAGCCGACTGTCAGTGAGAGCATCAAACTGCCGATCCAGACTGGCAGCTGACCTCAGACCTTCTGGGCTGAGCGACGGATGCTCGTGAAATTCGCCATTCACATCCGAAAAGCACGTCGGTCCGCTGTACGACCGGAACCGGTCCATCAACGACAGCTCGCCGCAACATCGTGCGAACGGATGCAAGCGCAGCTAGCGAAATGGCGATCTGCACCCGTTGCGGAAGTTTGAGCTCGTGGTATCGACTGCCGCAGTGGTGAGAGGGACTTAACCGTGCGGTGGGCGCTCCGTGCGGCACTTGAACGTTTGATCGGCGCGTTGGTGGCACCGTCAATGTCAAGGCAATGCCGCCTCGTCATCGCCAGAGCTGTAAACATGATTGGGACGCTCCGCGTGGAACTGCCGGTTGACCCGATCCAGCGGGCATGGTGCCTTGGCGTCGCTGATCGTGGTGCGCACTACCTTGCCGCGCATCACGCCGCGCAGGCCCTGGCGACGCATCAACCGCTCGACCGTGCAGCGGGCCACCACTGTCCCCTCGCGGGCCAGCTGTCGCCAGACCTTGTCGGCTCCGTAGACCTGCAAGTTGTCCTGCCAGACGCGTTCGATCTGCGGTAGCAGGGCTTCATCGCGACGCGCTCTTGCGCAGCGCTTGCCCGGCTCGCGCAGCAGCGCCGCATGCCGGCGATAGCCCGAAGGGGCGACCTGCAAAACTTTGCAGATCGGCTCGACCCCGAAGGTATCGCGGTGCTCGTCGATGAAGTCATTTACGACTTGAGTCGGCGGTCGAGCTCCGCCTGGGCGAAAAACGCGCTGGCCAGCTTCAGGATCTCGTTGGCCCGGCGCAGCTCCTTGACCTCGCGCTCCAAATCTTTGACCCGCTGCGCCTCGCTGGTGGTGACGCCTTCACGCACGCCGCTGTCGACCTCGACACGCTTGACCCATTGCAGCAGCGTCTGCGGCACGCAGCCGATCTTGGGCGCAATGGACTCGATGGCCGCCCACAATGACGGGTACTCCCCACGGTGCTCTTGCACCATCCTCACCGCGCGCTCACGGACCTCGGGTGAGAACTTGTTCGACTTGTTCATGGCTTCATCTTCTCAAGAGTTGAAGCCTCCTCGAAACCGGGGCGATTCAGTCCTGGGCGGGCGCCTCGCATGGGAGGGAACAGCGACAGGCTGGTGGGACCGTGACGCCATCTACCGCGTCATCGAGAACCTCACGCTGAACGCCGCCAAGTACGGGCTACCTGCGAGTCCGATCTTATGCCGCATCACCAGAATCACGGACAAGCACGTGGACCTGACCGTGGAAAACCAGGGAAGTCCATCGACTCCTCAGACCGCGAAACGATCTTTGCGCCATTTGCGCGGGGAATGGGTGGAAAGTCCAGCAACCAAGCCGGATGGGGCATCGGCCTGGCTTTCGCGCGGTCGGTCGCACATGGCCATTGTGGTCAGCTGAAGCTGTTGCGCTCGGACGAAGAGGGCACAGTTTTTGGACTGGATTTGCCGGTCGATGCCAGGGCAAGCATCGCGCGCGGTGAGGCCCTGGGGTATTGACGGATGCCGGAGCTGGCTACATCCGTCGCGGTGTGCTTCGGCGGGCGACCCGTGCTGGGAGCCGGCAATCGTCGCTCAGCGGCTTGCGGAGACAGACTGCCACGGGCGCGCAACTGCCGACCGCGTGGACCCGCTCCCGGCCATAAGCGGGCAACTGTCAATGGCCGCTTCCGCGCTTGCTGATACAGAGGCTTCGCGAAGATGCGGCCATCGGACTAGCACGACAACTGCGCGGGCCAGCGATCTACTGTGGCCCAACATCTGTCGCGTTCGCAGCGCGTCAATCGGACAGGGACATGAGTGCAGAGCCGCGGCGCTGATGGATACGACTGATCGTTATTGCACTTGGACCCCAGCCACTTGCACGACGCGGCTCCACTTGGCCATGTCGGCCGCCAGGAAATCTCGCAAGCTTTCTGGTGTGCCGCCCCCCGGGATCACGCCGTGGTTCGCCAAGCGTTGTTGCACATCGGGCATGGCCAGAATGTGCGCCAGCTCGCTGTGCAAGCGCTGGATGACGGCAGGCGGGGTTCGGCCTGGCGCGAACAGGCCAAACCACGCCGTGACTTCGAAGCCCGGCAACCCCGATGCATCGACCGTGGGGATCTGCGGCAGATCCGGCAGACGCGCTGTGCCGGTGACGGCCAGCGCTCGCACCTTGCCGGCCTGGATGTGTGGCAGCGCCGCCGGAATGGTAGAGAAGTACACCTGCACGTGGCCGCCTAGCAGGTCGGACATCGCGGGGCCGCCGCCTTTGTAGGGAACGCCCAGCATGCGCGTGCCGGCCATGTGGTTGAACAGTTCGCCGGCCAGATGCGCGGTGGTGCCGGTGCCGGAGTTGGCAAACGTGACGGACTGGGGCGCAGTCTTTGCCAACTGAATGAGCTCCTTCACGTCGCGCGCTGCAACGCTCGGGTGCACTACCAACACCAATGGCAGCGTGCCGACCAGCACGACCGGTGCGAAGTCCTTGACCGTGTCGAAGCCGAGCTTGTACAGGCTGGGATTGATAGGGAACGAGGTGATCGGCATGACCAGCGTGTAGCCGTCTGGCGTCGATTCCGCCACCAGTTGGGCGCCAAGGTTGCCCGCGCCGCCTGGACGGTTTTCCACGATGACCGGCTGACCCAGCGCTGGCCCCAGCTTGTCGGCCAGCAGACGTGCGGCGAAGTCCGTGCCACCACCGGCCGCCACCGGCACGACGATCTTGATCGGGCGGTTCGGGTAGTTACCGGCGCTCCAAGCGGGCAGACAGGACATGGCGGCGGCAGCGCCTGTCCAGCGCAGCACGCGTCGTCGCGTGGGGGTTGGTGTCGTGGGCGGCACGGTACAGGGGTAGCGAGCGGGCATGGTGAAGTCTCCTGATGGATGGAAGGCTGGGCGCAACGCTGGCGTCAGCGAGGGGGAACGTTCAGCGACCCACGACGCGTGGTGCGACAGGTCCTGTCGCGCCTGCGCGTGGCCGCGACTCGGAGAGCGTCGAGTCGCGGTTGTCTGCTGAACCGCATGCGAACTGCCTGTCATGGGCGCCCAAACGCTGCAGGATCTGGTTCACGATGTAGCAGGCAGGCTCGGCCTGGGCGTGCGCGGCGAATGCGCTGCAAGCCAGCACAGTTAGGGCCGCGAGGTCACGAAGCTGTTGCGCAGCGCATCTGAAGACGGGAGTGGGCATGGCATTCCTTTCCGATGGCGCTACATGTGCGCCATCAATGCAGAATGCATTTCAAGATCTTGCGGTGCTCTGCCGCTACGGGCTAACCCCAGCCGATTTCATCGATTGAAATTTTTTGCGCCCAAGGCGCCAAGGCTCTGCAGTGGCGTTCAGGGCCTGTGCAGGTGCGGCCACAGTTGCGCGACGACTTCACGCTCGCCTGCGTAGGCATAGCAGCTGTCGACTTTCGCAAGGCGCTGGGCTTCACTGCCGGGCAAGTTGATTTCGGCCAAGCGCTTGGGGGCCAGCCCCTGGAAGGCGGTCGTCGCCATCGGCCCCAGCAATTCCACGATGTGCGTGCACGAGGCCGCGCCCCCCAGCAGCTCACGGACCTGGCGATTCCAGCCGTTGCGCAGAGACAGGCCCTTGAGCGGGGCTAGGGTGCCGGTCGCACCTGGGCACACGGTGAACGGCGTGGCCTCCATGGACGCGAAGGCGTCGTGCACGAGCATGTCCTCGTCGATGACCAGGTGCACGGCGATGTCGTGGATGGGTGTGCCAGGTGGCGTGTCGCCCGCCGCCAGCTGGCGGCGGAACGGGTGGCTCTTCGTGTCGAGCAGGCGGCCGACCACCTCGTAGTGGCCATCGCCACGCCGGTAAAACCGCAGGTCGATCTGGCGGTGGTGCAGTTCTTCGCGTTTCATCGTGAGCTGGCGGCCTGCGCCGCGTGAGTCAGGCTTCCTGGCGCACGGGCGCCCAGGCAAAGCTGTCCGGATTGTCGGTGCACACGGCTCCGGACGCGACGAGGGCTGCGCACTCCGCGGCCGACATGCCGGCTTGTTCAAGCACCTGCAAGGTGTGCTCGCCGAGCGCGGCTGGCGCAAGGGTGGCGACGCCATCGCGGTCGGCGCCTTGTCGCGGGAACTCGGGCACTTCGAACTGCAGGCCGCGGAAGGCCACCTGGCGCAGCTTGCCGGGCGTGTGTGCTTGCGGCGCTTCCAGCACCCGCTCAATCGGCAGCACCTCGGTGCAGCCCACGCCCGCCGTTTTCAGGCGCGACATGGCGACGTCGAAGGTTAGCGCGCCGATCGCTTGTTTCACCAACCCTTCCACCTGCTCGCGCGCCTTCTTGCGCTCCCGCAGTTTGGCCAGCGCGGGGTCTCTCGCTTCCGGCAGATCCATCGCCTCGCAGAACTTCAGCCAATGCCCATCGGTCAGCATCAGCAGGTACAGCCAGCGCTCGTCTGCCGTCAGGTAGGCGCCGTAGCCCGGCATGCTGAACTCACCATGGGGTTCGCGTTCGGGGCGCCCCAGCAGCTGGGTCTTGAGTTGCACGCCAACGAGATCGCGCGCTGCAACGTGCAGCCCGGTTTCGTACAGGCCCACTTCCACGTGGCGTTCGGCCGCGCCCGACCTGGCCTGCAGCAGAGAGGCCAGCACGCCAATCACCGCGTACGCACCCGCAAACTGGTCGTGGTACGACGGCCCGAGCCGGCTTGGGCGACCCTGAATGCGGTTGCCCTCCATCACTCCCGTGGCGGCCTCGGCTACGGGATTGGACGCCAGATCGTCCTCTTGTGGTCCTGCTGCGTAGCCTCGGATGTGGCAATACACCAGGTTTGGGTTGATGGCCGCGCAGTCCTCGCGGCCGACCCCCAGCTTGCGCGCGGCCTTGGGCGCCAGGTTGTGCACCAGTGCATCGGCGCTGGCCAGCAACGTGTGCAGGGCAGAACGTCCCTCCGACTTGGACAGGTCAATGCACACGCTTTTTTTGCCGTGGCTGTAGGCGATGAAGGTGCCGCTCGGGCCGCCCCGCACCAGGCTGCGCGTCGGGTCGCCAGCGGGGGGCTCAACCTTGATCACCTCGGCGCCGAGCTGCGAAAGGATGTGGCTGGCGAAAGGCGCGGCCAGCATGGTGCCGATCTCGATGACACGGCGGCCGGAAAGCGGTGCAGACATTTTCAATTCCTTAAAGAATGCATTGTTTGTCGATGTGAATTGCCGGGTCGGAGCCTACTTTGGGTTGATCTTCCTGTGAAGACAAGGGAAAACCCTGCAACTTCTTTGCGATGTTGCTCTTATAGAATGCATTGTGCGTTTTGCATCATTTGTGTTTGGCACTTGCGATTTCCAGGAGGCAACCATGCAGAGAAGAACTATGTTGGCAGGCGGCGCGGCGGCGGCTGCGGCGTCCTTGCCCGGCTTGGTATGGGCCCAGCAGGCTTCGCCTGGCATCGACTTGGCGAACAAGACGGTGACGGTGGGTGCGTTCAGCCCCATCACCGGTCCCGTGCCGTTCTATACGACCCTCACGCACGCCGCCGATGCCTGCTTCAAGTGGGCCAATGAGACCAATCAGCTCGGCGATGGCTGGAAGATCAACTTCGTGACTTACGACGACGGCTACGAGCCGGCGCGCAGCGTGGCCGTCACACGCCGGCTGGTCGAGGAGAACAAGATCTTCGCGCTCGCCGCCGCCACCGGGACGGCGCAATCGGTCGCTGTGATTCCCTATGCCAAGGAGGTCGGCCTGCCGATGATCGGCCCCATCGGGGGCGCCACGGCCCTGTTCTCCGAACGCCTGGTGTTCCCGCTCTTGCCCGACTACGGTTGGTCCGCCGCGTCCAACCTGGCCTACGCGCTGAAAGAACTGAAGGCCACGCGCGTCGGCCTGCTGTGGGAGAACGACGAGCTGGGCCGTTCCGGCAAGCGCGGCTTCGACCTTCACCTGGCCACGCTGAAGAAAGAGGCGGCCGAATCGATTCCGTTCGAGGTGCGCAACACCGACTTCACCCCGCATGTGCGCCGCCTGGCCAACGCCAAAGCCGATGTCGTGATCCTGTTCGGCTCGAATGCCAACCTGGCTTCGGCGCTGAAGGCGGCCGAGCGCTCCGGCTACAGCCCCAAATGGATGGCGCCGTTCTTCACGGCCGATCCCACCACGCGCAAGCTGGCGGGCCCGCTGCTGGACGGCACCTACTTCTCGTCCTGGCTGATGCCGGCCGGAGCGGAAGACGCCGAGGTCAAGGCCTACCGCGACAACGTCGCCAAGCACTACCCGAACGACCCCATCGGCGTCTTCGGCCTGAACGGATGGAGCAACGGCGCCCTGTTCGTGAAGGGCTTCCAGATGCTGCTGGCCAGCGGCAAGCCGCTCACGCGCGCCAACCTGGTGGACGTGATGGAGACCATGACGAATGCCACCGTCGGCGGGGCCCGCAACGTCAGCTACAAGGCGGGCGACCACCGAGGCGCACGGCAAGAAGGGATCATCCAGGCGCAGTCCGACGGCAGCTTCAAGCTGGTGCGCGACTTCCAACCTTTCCCGGCCGACGTCTTCGACGCCAAGCTGGGTTGAACCGGAAGCCACCACCATGAGCGAAACCACCCAGAACCCTTTCGCCGGCTGGATCGGACGTGAGGAAGAACGCAGCCAGCGCCTGCTCGCCAGCACGGCCGAGGCCATGGCCGCCACGCTGGACCTGCCGGCCGCGCCGCAACCGGGCGAGCCCCTGCCGCCAGGTTGGCAATGGCTTTACTTCAATCCCGCCGTGCGCCGCAGTGGACTGGGCTTGGATGGTCATCCGCAACGCGGAGGGTTCCTGCCCCCGATCGAGCTGCCACGTCGCATGTGGGCCGGAAGCCGCCTGCGCTACCTGGCCGACCTCCCGGTCGATGCTCAGGCGACACGGCGCAGCCTGATCCAAAAGGTCGAGAACAAGACCGGCAAGCGCGGCGCGCTGTGGTTCGTGACGGTCGAGCACCAGACTTTGTGCAACGACCGGCTTTGCATCGTGGAAGAGCAAGACATCGTGTACCGCGAAGCAACGCCGCCCGGACAGTCTGCGCCCACGCCGGCCCGGCACGACGCGGTCGCGCAATGGGGCCACGAGGTGCAGCCCGACACCACCTTGCTGTTTCGCTATTCCGCGCTGACCTTCAACGGCCACCGCATCCATTACGACCAACCCTACGCGCAGCACGAAGAGGGCTACCCAGGGCTCGTGGTGCACGGCCCGCTCACCGCGACGCTGTTGCAGCAACTGGCCGTGGCGCAGGGTGGTGGCCGCGCGTTGGAGCGCTTCGACTTTCGCGGGGTCAGCCCGCTGTTCGTGGGCCGCACCTTCCGTCTGG
This sequence comes from Pseudorhodoferax sp. Leaf267, assembly GCF_001422405.1. Taxonomy (GTDB): domain Bacteria; phylum Pseudomonadota; class Gammaproteobacteria; order Burkholderiales; family Burkholderiaceae_C; genus Pseudorhodoferax. Next base: position 1,250,189 of record NZ_LMMV01000001.1, on the reverse strand, counting down.
AGGGCCGCGACGAGCCCGACGGGACGCTGGCCCTCTGGGCGCGCGGACCCGACGGTGAATTGGCCATGTCAGCCACGGCCGCCTTCCGCTGATCCCCAACGCATCGACAACCCATCCACAGGAGACATCACCCATGGCACAGCATCTGAGTGGGCCGGCGAGCCTGCAAGGCCAGGTCGCGCTGATCACGGGCGGCGCGGGCGGCATGGGCCGCGCCATCGCGCAGGCCTTCCACGGTGCCGGCGCCACCGTCATCGCGACCGACCGGGCCGAACACGAGGACGTCGGCGACGGCATCCACTACCGGCAATACGACGTGACATCGCGCCCAGCGACTGACCGGCTCGTGGACGGCATCGTGGCCGAATACGGCAAGGTCGACATCCTCGTGCTGTGCGCGGGCATCATCGCGCGCACGCCCCTGGCCGACAGCAGCGATGACGAATGGGACGCCATCCTGTCGGTCAACGTGCGCGGCGTCGTCAATCCCACGCGCAAGTTGTTCCCGTTGATGTGCGCTCAAGGATTCGGCAAGATCCTGGCGGCCGGCTCCATCGCCGCCAAGAACGGTGGCGTGGCCTCGGGTCCCGCGTACGTGGCCTCCAAGGCCGCCGTGCACGGCATGATGCGCTGGATCGCCAAGGCCGGCGCGCCGCACGGCGTCTACGCCAACACGCTGGCCCCAGGGCCGGTGGAAACGGCCATGTGGGCCAACGTGACGGGCCAGGCCGCCCCGTCCGCCAACGGCACAGTGCCGCTGGGTCGTTACGGCAACGCCCAGGACATCGCGCAGGCTGCCCTCTTCTTGTGTTCACCGGCGTCCAATTGGATCACCGGCACGTCGCTGGACATCAGCGGCGGCATGTGGATGGACTGAGCACGCCATGAGCACCTCATCCATTCCCGTGATCGGCTTCGTCGGCCTGGGCGTCATGGGCGGCGCCATGTGCCGCAACGTCGCACTCAAGCATGCCGGCGATGTGCTGGCCTTCGACATCAGCGCCGACGCTTTCGCCGCGGTGGAAGGCACCAAAGCACGCCGGGTCGCCACGCTGGCCGCCCTGGCCGAGCAGGCCGACGTCGTGCTGCTGTCCCTCCCAGGCGGTCCGGCCGTTGAGCAGGTCTGCCTGGGCGCTGGAGGCCTCACGGCTGGCGCGCGCCGCCCGTCCGTCATCGTGGACCTCAGCACCACTACGGTGGCCGCGGCCCGCAGCATCGACGCGCGACTGGCCGCGCTCGGTGTGGCGTTCGCCGATGCGCCGGTGGCGCGCACCCGGGAAGCCGCGCAGCGCGGTGAACTCAGCATCATGGTGGGCGCAGACGATGACCTCTTCGCGCGCATCGCGCCGCTGCTCTCTTACATGGGCTCGGACGTCACGCACTGCGGGCCTGTGGGCTGCGGCCAGGTCGTCAAGCTCATCAACAACGCGTTGGTGTTCGAAAACACCGTGGCGCTGGCCGAGATGATGGTGCTGGGCCAACGTGCGGGCGTCCAACCGGCCACGCTGCTCGATGCGGTGTCCAAGGGCTCGGGTGACAGCTTCGTACTGCGCAACCACGGCCGCAAGGCCATGCTGCCCAGGGAGTTTCCGGAGAAGTCCTTCCCCAGCGCCTACGTGCTCAAGGACATCGGTTACGTGCTCGAACTGGCGCAGCAGACAGGGACGGCCACGCGCGTTACCGAGCTGGCCCAGCTCTACTACCAGTCCACCCACGCGGCGCACGGCGCAGCCTACTTCCCCTCCGTCATCGAAGTGGTGGACGCTGGCCATGCCTTGGCCGATGCCGCGGGAGACCGTACATGAACGATCTGCTCGGTCTCGTCTGGGCAGGCGTCGTCAGCGGCTGCCTGTACGCCATGGGGGCGATCGGCATCGTGCTGATCTACAAGAGCTCCAAGGTCGTCAACTTCGCGCACGGCAACCTGGCCGGCCTGGCAGCCTTCCTGGTGTTCGGATTCACGGCCGGCACATTGGCACAGCTGTCGTGGGGCGTCGCGGTACTGGCCACGCTGGCCATCATGGTGGCGGTCATGGCCGTCAGCTACTGGCTGATCGCGCCGCTGGTCTTCAAGTCGGATCTCACCAGCACCATCGCGACGCTTGGCATCGGACTGGTCGCGCAGGGTGTCACGCAGTTGGTTTTCGGGGCCAACGTGGTCGCACTGGACCTGCCACTGCCGAAGTGGCACGTGCAACTCGGCGCGCTGCGTGTGACCGGCTACGACCTTGCGGTGCTGGGCGTGACAGGGCTGACGATCGCCGGGCTGTGGCTGCTGATCGAGCGCACGCGCATCGGCATTGCGTTCCGAGCCGTCTCGGCCAACCCCTTCGCCAGCCGCGTCTGCGGGCTGAACCTGCGCCACGTGCACCTCTTCTCATGGGTGGTGGCCGGCCTCCTGGGCCTGATCGCGGCGCTGCTGATCGTGCCCACCACCTTCCTGTCATCCACCACGGTAGCCGCGTTCATGCTGCAGGCGTTCGCGGCAGCGGTGGTCGGCGGCTTCAGCAGCCTGCCGGGCGCGGTGGTCGGTGGCATCTTCATCGGCGTGCTGATGAACCTGCTCTCCTACTACGTGGCCGCGGAGTTCAGCAACACCTACCTGCTGCTGACCATCCTGCTGGTCCTGAATTGGTTCCCCAGGGGCGTGCTCGCCATGCGGGAGGGCACCCGTGTCTGACGCCTCCACCTTGCAGGGCGGTCTGGTCCCTCCGGGTACCACCGCGGCCTCCACCGCACCCGTGCCACGCCGTCGCCTGGCCGAAACCATCAACTGGGTGGGCATCGCCCTTCTCGTGGTGCTGCCGCTGGTGGCAGGCGGCTACTGGACCTTCACACTCGGCCTGGCTTTTGCCAACGCCATCGCCATCTTGGGCGTGAGCTTCCTGGTGCGCTTCGGTGGCGAGGTGTCGATCGGCCACGGCGTTTTTGTCGCGGCTGGCGCCTACACCGTCGCGCTGGTCGAGAAGTACCTGGGCCTGTCGTTGCTGGCCAGCCTGCCGCTGGCGGCGGTGGTGGGGGCGCTGCTGGGCCTGGTCTTTGCCTTCCCGTCGCGCCACCTGTCCGGCATCACGCTGGCCGTGGCCACCATGGCACTCGCCCTGGCACTGCCCGAGATGCTGCTGCATTTTTCCAGTGTGACCGGCGGCTTCGAAGGCCTGTACGTCAAGCAGGATGCACTGCCTGGCCTGCCCAAGGAATTGCAGCGCTACTACCTGCCGCTGGCCGGCCTGGTGCTGGTGGTGCTGCTGCTCAAGCAGTTCCGCCGCTCACGCCAGGCGACGGCGCTGCTCCTGATCCGCACCTCCGCCCATGCCGCCGAGAGTTTCGGCATCCGCCGCAGCTGGGCCCGGCTGTCGTGCATGGCGCTGAGCGCCAGCATCGCGGCCCTGGCTGGCGCCCTGCTGTCGTTCAGCTCTTCGACGGTGTCGCCCAACAGCTTCACGCTGTGGACCTCGATCTTTTTGCTGGTCGGCTCCGTCGTCAGCCTGTACGCCCTGACCTTCGTAGGGGCACTGGTCGGCGGCCTGTTCCTGACGCTGATGCCGTTGCTGTTGGCCGGCGCGGGCAACTGGGTGCCCATCCTCTACGGCGGCGCGCTCTTGGCCGTGGTGCTGGGCTTCAACGCGCTGTCGCCCGCACTCAAAGCGCGGCTCGAAGGAGGACAAGGATGAGCGCCGTTCTGCAAGAACCCGATGGCGGCGCGCTGGTCGTGGAGCAGCTGTCGCTGTCCTTCGGTGGCATCCATGTGCTGCAGGAGATCGGCATGACCTTGCGTGCCGGTCAGATCACCGGATTGATCGGTCCGAACGGCGCCGGCAAGACCAGCTTCTTCAACTGCCTGACAGGCCTGTACGCACCGCAAGTCGGCGCGATCCGTTTCGGCGGCAGGCGGCTGGAACGGGTGCCGCCAGCCGGTCGCGCGGCGCTGGGCTTCTCGCGCAGCTTCCAGCACGTGGCGCTGTGCCCAGAGCTGTCGATCGCCGAGAACGTGATGATCGGCTTGCACCGGCTGTCCGGCGCGGGCTGGCTCGACGCCATCCTGCCACTGGCGCGCGGCCGTGCCGAGCGCCGCGCGCACCGTTCGCAGGCCGTGGCCGCGTTGCATCGGTTGGGCATCGCCGACGTGGCCGACGCCATGCCCGCGCAACTGCCGCCCGGCGTATTGCGGCTGGCCGAGATCGCGCGTGCCACGGTCGGTGCGCCACGGGTGCTGCTGCTCGACGAACCGGCCGCTGGCCTGAACTCGGTGGAAACCCACGATCTGGCGCAGGCGCTCAAGACCCTGCGCTCTCCGCAGCTGGTGCTGGTGGTCGTGGAGCACGACATGGACCTGATCATGGAAGTGTGCGACCAGATCCACGTGTTGAACGTCGGCCGCGTGCTGGCCTGCGGCACTCCTGCACAGGTCCGGGCCAACCCGGAAGTCGTGCGCGTGTACCTCGGAGACGACGATGTCTGAGCCCCTCCTGCAGCTCGAAGACTTGACCGTGCGCTACGGCGCCGGGCCGGTCGTGCATGGCGTGACGCTGGCCATGCAGGACGGCAGCGTGGCTGCGCTGCTGGGCGCGAACGGCGCCGGCAAGTCCAGCACCCTGCGCGCCATCGCCGGCCTGGAGAGCGCCGAAGGCCGGGTGTTGTTCGATGGCCAGGATGTGTCGCGTTTGCCGGTAGCGGCCCGTTTCAAGGCCGGCATCGTCTACGTGCCCGAGGGCCGCGCCATCGTGGCCGACCTCACCGTGGCCGAGAACCTGCTGCTCGGCGGCTACTTCGTCGACGCGGCCACGCGCAGCCGTCGCCAGCAGATGGTGCTGGAGTTCTTTCCCGAGATCGCCAACCGGTTGCGCGCACCGGCCGGCCTGCTCAGCGGCGGCGAGCAGCAGATGCTGGCCATCGGCCGCGGCCTGATGTCCGGCCCGCGCCTGCTGCTGCTCGACGAACCCTCGCTCGGTCTGGCGCCGCTGCTGGTGGCGCGCGTGTACGAGCGCATCGCTGCGATCCAGCAAGAGCAGCAACTGGCAGCGCTGTTGGTGGAGCAAAGCTTCCATGCCGCGGCCAAGCTGGCCACGCACGCCTGGGTCATGCGCCACGGCCACATCGTGGGCGAACTCGATGCCCAGGCCTTGCGCAGCCGCGAAGGCCGCCAGCAAGCCATCGACGCCTATCTGGGAGCGCGCCAGGAGGCCGCTGCCTGAACCGAATCTTTCACCCCGTCCCTTAGCCATCCGACCACCACCACCACAGGAGAGTAGACCTTGAACACCGCAACCCTCGACAAAGCCCCCGCTGCGCAAGCCCAACCGCAAGGCGAGGTCGGCAACGCACCGGCCGAAGGCCGCATCACCGATCAGGCCGTGGCCGACGCGCGCGCCATGATCGGCCTGCACCTGCGGCCCGAAGGCCCCTACCTGCAAGACGCCACGGCCGACACGCTGCGCAACTGGTGCAACGGCATCGGCGACTTGAACCCGCTCTACCGCGAGCTGGGCTACGCCTCCGGCACCCGCTTCGGCACGCTCGTCGGCCATCCGATGTTCCCGATGGCCTTCGGCTGGTTGGGCCGCACGCGCTGGGGCCTGCCTGGCGTGCATGGCTTCTACGCCGGCAACGACTGGGAACTGTTCCGCCACGTGCGTCCTGGCGACCGCATCACGGCCATCGAACGCGTGGTGGGCGTGGAGGAGAAGGAGAGCAAGTTCTCCGGTCGCCTGGTGCTCCAGTACGTGGAGGCGTCCTACTACAACCAACGCAGCGAGCTGGTCGCGCGGGGCCTGGGCACCTGCACGCGGCACGAACGCAAGGCGGCACGCGACACTGGCAAGTACGCTGAAATCGAGCAGTACCAATACACCAACGAGGAGCACGACCGCATCGACGAGATCGTGCTGAACGAGCCCAAGAACATCCGCGGCGCCAACGTGCGCTACTGGGAAGAAGTGGAAGTGGGCGAACAGCTGCCCACCATCGCTCGCGGCCCGCTGTCGTTGATGGACACCATGGGCTTCCTGGTGGGCTGTGGACGGGGCCACACGCATGGCGTGGTCCTGCAGGCCGCGGTCAAGCACCCGGGCCACTTCTTCCGCAACCCCGAAGCGGGCGGCGGCGTGGAGTACACCGGCATCGGGCACCACCGCGAGTCGGTGGCGAAGGAAGTCGGCGTGCCCGGTACTTACGACTACGGCCCGCAGCGTTCCTCGTGGATGGCCTCCATGGTGACCAACTGGATGGGCGACGCCGGGGTGCTGAAGCGTGTGCGCACGGAAATGCGCCGCTTCAACATCGTGGGCGACACCACCTTCTGCAAAGGCAAGGTCGTGCGCAAGTACGTCAAGGACAACGTCGGCCTGGTCGACATCGAGATCGCGGCGGAGAACCAGCGCGGCGAGGTCACCACCCCCGGCGTGGCGACCGTTGCGTTGCCCTCGCGCGATGTCAAGCGACCCGCCTTCCTGGACGGTGCGGCCATCGATCTGGAGCTGCCGGTCACCCGCTGAAAGCGAACGCCATGCCACTGCACACTGCCATGTCTTCCCAGGAGAGGCCGTCCGCTGCGGGTCTGCCGTTGTCCGGCTGCCGTGTCGTCGAACGCTCGCGCACGGTCGCGGCGGCCTACGCCGGCCGCCTGCTGGCAGCCATGGGCGCGCACGTGGTCATGGCCGAGCCGGCTGGCGGCTCGCCGTTGCGCCAGGCGCCGCCCTGGCTGGACGATGGCGGCGAGAGCGCGCTGTTCGCCTACTTGGCCGTGGGCAAGCACAGCCTGCTCTGTGACCTGCAGGCCGAGTCAGGACGGGCGCGCCTGGACACCGAATTGACCCAGGCCGACATCCTGCTGGACGACACGCCACTGCGCGAGCGGGCGGCGCTGGGCCTGGATGCCGCCAGCATCGGCGAGCGCTTCAAACAGCTTGTGCACGTGAGCGTTCTGCCATTCGGTGCCAGCGGTCCCAAAGCCGATTGGGATGGTGAGGAAGTCAACCTGGTGCATGCCGGCGGAGAGGGCTTCCTGCTGCCGAACGGCCTGTCGCACGAGATGTTCCCGGACCGGCCGCCACTGAAAATCTACGGTCACTTCGCGGGCTACCAGGGTGGCGCTATGGCTGCGATGTCGGCTTTGTCCGCTTGGTGGGCCGTGCCGCAAGCCGGCGGACAGTATGTCGACGTCTCGATCCAGGACGCGAACCTGTGCGTGGGCTCGTTCGCACTGCAGCGGCTGGGCGACGGATCGCTGGAGCACCGCGCCACGCGGCACTTCCGGTACGGTGGCGTGTTCCAGGCGGCCGACGGCTACCTCGAACTGCTGACGCTGGAAGACCGTCAGTGGTTGGCGCTGGTCGAGATGATGGCGTTTCCGGAGTGGGCCATGGACGAAGCGTTGCGCGATCCGCTGGAACGCAGCCGTCGTGGGAACGAGATCAACCAGCACATCCGAGCCTGGATGGCGCAGCATCCGGTGGATGAGATCGTCAGCCGGGCGCAGGCGCTCGGCGTTCCCGTGGGCCGTTACCGGTCACCGCAGGAAGTGGCGAGCGGCGCGCACGAACAGGCACGCGCGCTGTTCGCCGATGCGCAGCTCAGTGATGGGCGCAGCTTCCAGGTGTTGCGCGCCCCGTTTCAGTTCCGCTGCACCCCGTTGCCCGGCGGGGCCAGTGTGCCGGCCTTGGACAGTATGGCAACACAAGGGACGACATGAGCCAACAGACAACATCGCTGAACGCGCCGCTTGCAGGGGTGCGCATCGCCGATTTCACGATCCACGCCGCCGGCCCGTTCTGCACGCACCTGCTGTCGCAGATGGGGGCGGAGTGCATCAAGATCGAAAGCCGGACGCGTCCCGATGCCTTCCGCAAGCCGCATGCCGTCTATGGCCGCATGCAGGCCGCAACGTTCGACCAGGTGTCGGCCAACAAGCTGTCGGTGCGCCTGAACCTCAAGCATCCGGAAGCCGTGGTGCTGGCCAAGCGGCTGGTCGTGGCATCGGACATTGCCGCCGAGAGTTTTCGCCCCGGTGTCATGAAGCGCCTCGGCCTGGACTTCGAAGCGCTGTGCGCGGCCAAGTCCGACGTGGTGCTGTTGTCCTTGTCGTCATGCGGTCAGAGTGGCCCCGATTCGCATTTCGCGGGCTACGCGCCCCTGTTTGGCGCCTGGGGCGGGCTGGGCTGGATGAGCGGGTACAGCGACGGGCCGCCCGTGGAGATGCGCCATGTGATGGACCACTCGGCCGGCCTGCACGCCGCGCTGGCCACGATCGCCGCGCTGCACCAGCGTCGCCGCACGGGCCAAGCCCAGCACGTCGATCTGGCGGCGCGCGAAGTGGCCTCGGCCATGATTGGCGACGCGCTGGTCCTCGCCAGTGCCGGCCTGGTGCCGCCCCGGCCTGGAAATGCCGACCCGGTTCTGGCGCCGCACGGCGTGTACGCCACCGCGGTGCCGGACCGTTGGCTGACCTTGGCGGTGCGCAACGACGCCGAATGGCTGGCGTTGCTGCAGGTGCTGCGGCAGTCGGCGGCAGACCCCCGCTTTGCCACCGCTGACGGCAGGCGCGCGCACCGTGAGGCGCTGGATGTTCAACTGGAAGTGTGGCTGGCGGTTCTGGACGGCGATGTGCTGGCCTCCCAACTGCAGCAGGCGGGCGTGTGCGCCCATGTCTCCTGGAACATGCAGGACATCGCATCCGATCCGCATCTGCGTGCACGCCAGTCGCTCACCGAGGTGCAGGGCCCTGGCATCGAGCCGCGCCTGGCCGTGGGCGCGCCCATGCGCTTCGGCCGCACGTCCGACGTTGGCATCCGCAGGCTGACGCCCGAACTGGGCCAGGACGAGGACTACGTGTTCGGCGAGCTGTTGGGCTTGAGCAGCGCGCAGCGCGCCGAACTGGAAGAGCGCGAGGTGATCCTGTGAGCCGCGAACGCATCGACCGCAGCCTGTTGTTCGTGCCAGGCCACAAACCCGAACGCTTCGACAAGGCCGCTGCCAGCGGGGCGCATGCCATCGTGCTGGATCTGGAAGACGCCGTTGCCCCGCCCGATAAGGTGGCCGCGCGCGACCAGGCGGCTGCTTGGCTGGCGAGTGGACGCAGTGCATTCGTGCGGGTGAACGCCGCCGACACGCCCTGGCATACCGACGACATGCGCATGCTGGCCGCGAGGCCCTCTGCGGGCCTCATGCTGCCGAAAGCGAATGCCGCGAGCATGACGCGCGTGCTTCAGGCCTTGCCGCAGCGCCGCTCGATCGCCTTGCTGGAGACCGTGGCAGGCTACCAGGAACTGGCGTGGCTGGCCGTCGTGCCGGGCCTGGAGCGAATCGCCTTCGGCAGCGTGGACTTCGCCGCCGAGACCGGCATCTCCGATGTGGGCGAGGCGCTGACGGCCGTGCGCACGCAGATTGTGCTGCAGTCCTGCGCGGCCAGTTTGGCCCCGCCTGTCGATGGCGTGAGTTTGAGCTTCACCGATTTCACGGTGATGCGTGACGACGCGCGGCGCTCGCGCCTGCTCGGGTTTGGCGGCAAGTTGTGCATCCATCCCCAACAGCTTGCAGCCGTGCATGCCGCCTTCGCCCCCACCGAAGCCGAACGCGATTGGGCCGCGCGCGTGCTGGTGGCATTTGAAGCCAGTCGTGGCGCTGCCACCGCCGTGGATGGCAGGATGATCGACAAGCCCGTGGTCGACAAGGCGCGCCGCCTGCTGGCCGAGTCGGCCTTGGGCGCACTCTAGAATGGCCCGCAGCGGCCGGCGCATCCCATGAGAATCGCCCAACGACGCCACCACGCGGTGCCGCCGGCCAATTCTCAGGCCTACGGGGGAGATGCCTGGACCGGGATGGCTCGGCGGGCAATGGCAGATGGAGTACCGAACCAAGGAAGAGCAGGTCGCAGACTACCTGCGCGAGCGCATCCTGTCTGGCGTCTACCCGCGCGGATCTCGGCTGAAACAGGCCGAGATCGCCGAGCAGCTGCATCTGAGCATCACGCCGGTCCGCGAAGCGCTCAAGCTGCTGGAGGCGGAGGGTTACATCGGCGGCGATTCGTACCGGGGCGCCCGCGTGGCGCAGTTCGACGCGTCGGCGACGGGCGAAGTCCTTCAGCTTCGTCTCCTGCTCGAAACGCAGTTGGTGCGTGCTTGTGCGGAGCGGGTCACCTCGCGCGATGTCACGGATCTTCGCTTGCTGGCCGACGAGTTCGAACAGGCCTTCAAGACAGGCGATCGGGCCGCCGCGCGCGGGGTCAACTACCGCTTTCATCGACGCATGTACGACATCGCGGCCATGCCGCAGACGCTGCATTTCGTGCAGATCCTTTGGGCCCGCTATCCGTTCGACCTCATCAATGCCGTCGAGGACCGCGGCCAGGAGGCCGTCGACGAGCACGAGGAGATCTTGCGCGCGTTGACATCGGGCGACCAGTCGGCGGCCATGCTCGCCATGCGCAAGCACATCGAATCCGGTTGGTCGGTCCTCAAGACCGTGAATTCGACCGAGGCCTAGACCTCTGGACGCGCCGCGCACCGCGGCGCCACACGACCTGCTACGCACCTTCCGCCCTCGGTCGCGGGGGAAAACGACCGCGTGCGCGCGAACACCACGAATTTTTCAAGGAGACAAGCATGATCCATTGCTCGCGGCAGCGCGCCCGGCGCAGCCTGTTGATGACCCTGGCGGCCGTGATAGGTGTGAGCCTGTTCGGCGCAGCGAAGGCCCAACCCGTTTGGCCCGAGAAGCCGGTGCGCATCCTTGTGCCCTACGCTGCGGGGCAAGGCGCTGACGTGCTGGCGCGCATGATCGCGCACGAACTCACCAAATCATTGGGACAGAGCGTCTATGTGGAGAACAAGGCGGGTGCCGGCGGCAACATCGGCACCGCGCTGGTGGCCAAGGCGCCGCCCGACGGCTACACCTTCCTCCTGGGCACGAACGCCACCAACGCCGCCAACGGATACCTGTACGCCAACACCGGCTACAACGCGGCGACCGACTTCGATGCCGTGGCCATGCTGGGTCTGCTGCCGATGGTCATCTGCACATCCGCCGCGGAACTGCCATCCAACGGCATCGCGGAGCTCGTCAGCAAGGCGCGTTCCCATCCCAACACGCTGAACGTGGGGCTTCCGAGCACGTCGTCCAGCGTGATCTTCGCGCACTTCGTGAAGGCCGCGAACGCGCCGATGTTCGGCGTGAAGTACAAGGCGTCGGCGCAGTCCATGACGGACGTCCTGGGTGGGCAGATCCCGCTGGTCATCGACACCGTGATCGCCGCGCGTCCGCACCTGGCCGGTGGCAAATTGAAGGCGCTGGGCATCACGACGCTGAAGGAAAGCGAGGTGCTTCCAGGCGTGAAGTCCGTCGCCGATCAGGGCGTTCCCAATTTCGAGATCGTGGCGTGGGACGCCTTCTTCGCCCCACGCGGAACACCTGCTTCCGTGGTGCACAAGTTCGCCGAGCACGTGCAACGCGCGCTGCAACTGCCCGACCTGCGCCGCAGGCTATTGGAAGCCGGTCTGGAGCCGCGTTTCATGGGGCCTGCCGAGCTTGACACCTTCGTCAAAGGCGAACGCGCGCGCTGGGGTGAAGTCATCCAGGCCGCCGACATCCGGGTCGAGTGATCCGCGAATCCAGCCACCATCACAAGGAGAGCATCTTGTCGCGTTCCATCTATCTCGTTCTTGACATGGAGAACGACCTCGTCCACGCCGACGGCGTGAACTACAAGGCCGCTTACGCAGAGCAGGTCGAATCCCGGCGCATCGTGCCGAACACCCGCGTCGCGATCGACAAGGCCCGCGCCGCCAACGTGCGGGTTGGCTTCGTGCGGGTCGGCTTCTCGCCGGACTACCGCGAGTGCCCGCCCAACTCGCCCATCTTTTCCGGGGCGCGCACACGCGGCGTGTTCCAGCTCGGAACTTGGGGAACGGAGACCCACCCGAGCCTCGGGCAGCGTCCTGAGGATCTGGACATCGTCAAGCACCGCGTCAGTCCCTTCTACGCCACCAGTCTGGAAGCGATCCTGCGCGCCCAGGACATCCGGCGCATCTACTGCTCGGGCGTGTCCACGAACGCGGTGGTGCAGGCCATGGTTCGCGAAGGCCACGACCGCGACTACGAAATTGTCGTGCTGGAAGACTGTTGCTGCGCACCGACTGCCGAAGAGCACGCCAACGCCATTGGCGGGCTCAAGCGCTTCTGCCAACTGACCACCTCGCAGGTGGTGTTCGAATGAGGGAGCGCGTGTGACGCAGACCTCTGTCGGCTTGGTAGGCCTCGGCAACGCGGGCATGGCACTCGCCGAGGCGTTGCGCCAACGATTTCATGTCGTAGGGAACGACCGCGCTGCGGGGCGCGTGGAGATCGCGCGTGCTGCGGGCGTGGAGACCGTGTCGCAAGCCCAGGAGGTCGCGGCGCGTTGCGACATCTTGCTGCTGTCGTTGCCCAACCCGCAGGCATCACGCACGGTCATGGCCAGCTTGAGCCGAGCCGACCTGCAAGGTCGACTGGTGATCGAGACCAGCACCGTCGGGCCGTCCGACATCGAGTGGCTCGTGGACGCGGCTGCGCAGCAGGGGGCGCAAGTCATCGATGCTGCGATCGTCGGCGGCGTGCAAAAGCTGGCGCGCGGTCATGGCACCTTGCTGGTGGGAGCGTCGGACGCCGATCTGGTGCGGGCACGCCCGGTGCTCGAAGCCGCTGCCGATGCTATCTACCATTTGGGGCCGCCCGGCAGCGGCATGCGAGCGAAGCTGATCAACAACGCGGTGGCGCACACCACGATGGTCATGCTGGTCGAGGTGGCCGCGCTGGCCGCCAAGGCCGGGGTTGCTCTGGATCTCTTCCATGAGTTGATGCGCCGCGACACCGGGCTGCTGCGACCGCTCACGCACCGGTTCGATCAGCGCATCCGCAACCATGATTTTTCGGGTGGCATGCCGACTGTGAACGCGCGCAAGGATTCGGCTTTGGCGCTGGAATTGGCACGCGAGCTGGGTGTGCCACTGTTCACGCTCGAAGCGTCGCACAGAGTTTACGAAGAGGCCGGCCGCGAAGGCTTGGACGCCAGCGATTACGCTTCCATCGCGCTGCTGTGGGAGCGGTGGACGGGTGTGTCCTTTGCGCGCGAGGGCGTGTCCCAGGCCGCGGGCGGCCCCGTGCAACAAGTTGAAGCAGGAGAGCCAACATGCAGGAACTGACGCTTCAGGGTGAGATCGTTGCCCACGGCCTCCAATTCCCCGAGGGGCCGGTGGCGCTTGCCGACGGCAGCATCTTGCTCACCGAGATCGCCAGTGGCCGCCTGGTGCGCGTGACGCCCGCCGGTGCGATACAGACCGTCGCCGAATTGGGCGGCGGCCCGAACGGCGCCGCGTTGGGACCCGACGGCCATTGCTACGTGTGCAACAACGGTGGGTTTAGTTGGAGGACTGATGCAGGCTTCACGCGGCCCACGGGTCCTGCCGCCAACTACGAGGGGGGTTCGATCCAGCGGGTCGACCTGCACACGGGAGCGGTGCGAACGCTCTATTCGCACTGCGACGGTGTTCCTCTGCACGGACCCAACGATCTGGTGTTCGATGGCAGTGGGGGCTTTTGGTTCACCGATTTCGGCAAGACCTTCGAAGACCGCATCCTGAGGGGTGCGGTGTACTACGCGCGTGCGGATGGGAGCTTCATCCATCGCGCCGCGCATCCGTTCTTGACGCCCAATGGCATTGGCCTGTCACCGGACGGCGGCACGCTGTACGTCTCCGAGACCGAAACCAGCCGGCTGTGGTCCTACCCTGTCACTGGCCGCGGCGAGCTGGCGCTCGCCCCTTGGCCATCGCCCAATGGCGGCAACTTGGTGCATGGATTGCCCGGGTACCAGCGCTTCGATTCATTGGCCGTGGAGCAGTGCGGCAACGTGTGCGTTGCGACCCTGGTCCACGGTGGCATCAGCGTCTTCTCGCCCGGTGGCGAGCTGCTTGAGTTTCATGCAGCGCCCGAAGGCTATTGCACGAACATCTGCTTCGGCGGCTCGGAACTGCGCACCGCGTACATCACGCTGTCGGGCTACGGTCAGTTGCTGGCCGTGCGCTGGCCGCGCGCGGGCCTGGGTTCACGCTGAACGGACAGTCCCCTCGTCGGCGCCGGGCCTGCGAAGGGCGTGCGCAGCCCGGGCGGTGATGTCTCGCACGGCCAAGACCAGTTCTTCATGGATGGGACCTGCCTCGGACTCCGCCAGTCCGCTCTCGTGGCCTGCCACGGTCAACGCGGCGAACGGATGGCCGCTCTCGTCCAAGACGGCTTCTGCCATGGCCCATATTCCCGGTGCCAGGTCGCCACGTGTGTAACCGTACCCGGCGCGTTGGCTTCGCTGCCGCATGCGGGCTAGGTCGGGAAGTCTTCTGGTTCCGCGGCGCGTGATCTCCGTCTGCAAGTTGTCTTCGAGGATTAAAGCAGCCTCCACCGGTCGGAGCCGCTGCAAGATGGCCAAGCCGCCCACGGCTGCGATCAGCGGCCTCCGCGTGCCGACGCGGATGAGCATGCCAGGCAATTCGCTGGGACCTCGCTTCTGGAACGCGCACACCAACTCGTGACGACTGCGCAAGCTGAAACTGGCGATGCAGTCCAGCTCTTTGCACAGCCTCTCCAGTTGCGGCTCGACGCATTCGCGCAACAGCTGGTACTGAGGCAGTGCCAGTCCGATCTCGAACATCATGGGGCCTGCGTAGTACCGCACGTCGTTGGGATGGCGTTGTGCGAACCCTTCGCGCACCAGGCAGGACAGCATGCGGTGGCAAGTGCCGCGATCCAGGCCCACCTCCTCTGCTAGATCAAACAGCCGCCAGCCGAATTCGCCGCGCTGACTCAACTGCCGCAGCAGGGTCAGCGTCCGCTCGACGCTGCGCGTTCCTAGCGCAGCAGCGCTAGACGTCTCTGTTTTGGGCGGCCCTTTCAAGATGAAGCGCTCTTAGATGTAGAAGTGCAGAAATATGCCGCGCTCGACTTGGAAAATTGTTGCAGTGCGGAGCTTCGTGTATGAGCGAGCCAGCCAGCGCGACCCAACGATAGAGCTAACACCCGACTTGCTTTTCCCGCTTTCTCGGAGCAGGTCGAAGCTTTAGCAAGAAAGCCCCTTCCGGAGAGTAAGACAATCACCTAGTCGTTGCTTTCCGGATGCCTGAGCAACATCGGAATCTTCGGCGCACTTGTTTTCCAGCAATCTTACTGTGACGCAGCGATCGTCAAAACGCGTAAAAGCGCGACGTTGTCCGCAGCATGACTCGGTTGGGCCTGCGCCGCTCCCCATAGTCTGTGCGCCACCGGCTTTTTTTGGCGGCTGCTGACCTATGGCCTGCCCGGTCGGCTCCCAACAGGTGTACCGGCACGGTCTCACGCCGTGCTACCTGAATCGACTGGCGTGAGTTCTACCTGCTTTGTTCTTTGTTCAAAAGGCATCCCTCGATACTTCGAACGGTCGCCATATGTCAGCTTTGCGGTAACGAGTTCAGGTCAACCGATGTCTCCTCAGGGCGCAATCCGGTCGCCGAAAACTTCGAGCAGATGCCGCGCCCGCCGCAAGGCTCAACGTGCTAGAGATGGATCCATAGCCTTTGCTAGCGCGATGCTGTTCCCGTCGAGGTCCCTGACCATCACCGTGCGGACCCGCTCATTGTTCGTGCGGGCGCCAACTTCGACACTCATCGACTCCAGCTTGCGCAAGTGTTCGTCGATGTCGCTGACGGCCAGCGTGAACGAACAGTTGCCGGCACGCTCGGCGCCCTCGTAGACCTGAAGGCCACCGCCACGCGGAAACATCCATTCCTCCACTTCAGGCATGGGTCGATGCCCTCGGCCCCCCAGAAGCTCGCTGTACCAAGCGGCGGACCGGTCGAGATCCTTGACTGCGACGCTCGCCAATGCGTTCGCGAATGCCATGCTGGACTCCCTTTGCGTGGTGATGAGATGTTATGCGCCCGAGGGCAGCGTTACAGCTGGGGATGGCAGCAGCTGTACTGCAACTGCTCCTGGAAATCGGGACGTCCTCCCGGGGTCGGGTCGAACAGGTTCCAGAACGTGTCGAGGCTGCCGGTCGCGCGGTGGTCCTGGCCCGAGTCGGACGGTGCGTCGACCATTTCCGAACTCCAGGCCATGCGGACCACGCCATCGGCAGCGCGATGAAACGCGAGCATCATCGGTTTTTGCTGTCCGTCCTCGCCAATCGCGCCGTGGTCGGCCTTGAAGCGCGTGTTCTTGGACTACACCAGTTCTAGATGCCGCCATCCGAGGTCGCAGAAGGTCTTCGCCAGGTTCTCCGGCGACGTGTCGGCCGCAACGACGAAGCGTCCGCCGGCCGCGGCAAAAGCGTGGACCGCGGGATCGAGTTGATCGAGCAGCGTCGTGCAGGAAGGGCAGGGCTGCTCTTCGCGGGGCAGGGCGGCTGTCTCGCCAGTGGCGGCCGCATCACGCGGGTCCTGCCGATGGCGTGGGTACATGTAGCAATAGACCGGCAGCGCGTCGCTCTCACCGAACAGCATCGTCCGTCCGCATGCGTGATGCCTTCGACCAGCGCGTACGCATCCTCGCCGAACTGCGTACCGGGCTTGACCGTGGTGGCCGTCACCAATCGCGCGGCGACAAGGGCTTCGACGCAGCGAATTTCGTCCGATTCCTCGATCGGCAATGGGAAGCGCGCGCGCTCTATGGTGCGCAAGAAGTTCAGAGGCATGGCGCCAATAGTTCGCCACGAGTGTGTCAGACCGGAAGCCCTGTCCGCATGCTGGTTTATTTTTTGAGCCGATGGTGTCGCGGCTCTGCACGCCTTGCACCAGCTTCTCCGGCGCAGTGGGCATGCCCTTGGCGCGGAGCACCACGTTGCGGCGCCGGCCGGTGTGGGCTGCCTGCGAACTCCTCCACGGAAACCTTCTCGATGGCTTTGGGCTTGAGGCCGGCAAGCGCATCCAGCACGGCCTTCTTGTCCTTGCCGGCGCGTACCGCCGCGGTGGCCTTGGCGATGGCTGTAAAAACCTTGCCGGCTGTCCTTGTTCCGCGCTGTGCGCGGCGGCGAGGGCTAGTGCTGCAGTCAGGGCCGAGATGCGCCAGCGATATACGTGCGGCGGAAGTCCGTTGGATTGGTATTGCAGAGTCAATGCCCTATCTTTTTTGTACGGCTCGCGCTGGTGGGGTGGACGTCAGCCAGAGGGCAGCGCATTCCGAAGGATAGGCAGTCGCCGTGGCGAGCCGCAGCAGCGCGCTGAGCGTCGCCACGGCGGTGAAAACGCCGCGAATCGCAAGCAGTGCAAGCACGCTCACCGGCGAGCATGAGGAAGGACGGTTCACCTCGAATTCGGTGTCAATCTAACCGTACGCAGACGACTCACAGAGTCCAATTCGTCGCACCGTACAGGCAGCGGTGGCGTTTATTCACTCCCCGCACTCGCGTGAAGCAGTGGTCCTGAGGGAAAGGAAATCCGTGCCGTATAGGCGCGCGGGTTGACGGTCACCGCCCTCCAACTGCATCTGCGTGCAGCCCAGCCATCATGGTCATCGGAGGGCGCCACGACCGACGATTGCAGCGGAATTGCAGACGATCGTCAGCCGAACCCTACAAACTGTTCTCCTATTTGCTCTCATGAGGCTGGGAACGAGGCCGCGACCATTGCTAGCTTTGAACCGTAAGGGGCGCAATGGTGACAGGCAACATGAGCACAAGTGGAGGCCCGGACCGGTTGACCGTCAACGGAGTTCCGCTGTGGCAAATGCATACTGTCGTGACGGTCTCCTCGCTTCCGTTGTTCCTCGGCGCTCTCCTCACCGACTGGGCGTACGCGTCCTCGTACCAGATTCAATGGACCAACTTTGCCGACTGGCTTAACGTCGGAGGACTGACGCTTGCGGGCGTCGCTCTGGCGTGGGCCGCTGTTGCCGAAATTGTGAGTCCCAGGCGCCACGCGGGTCGCCGATGGCTTGACGTTGCACTGCTCGCCGTCACCGTTGTCCTCGGGATAGCGAACGCGTTCGTGCACGCGAAGGATGGCTGGGCTGCGATGCCTGCCGCGCCGATTCTCTCCATGCTCGTGATGGTTGTGGCGATGGCCGCATCGGTGGTCGGGCTTACACGGTTGGGCCGGAGGGCTCACCAATGAAGGCATCTCTTGTTTTGATCCTTGCGTTCGCCTGCGCGGGTCTCGCCGGATGCAGCCAGGACGCAACCGTTGGGACACAATTTGGAGCCATCGATGGTCTGCCGGAACCGAGCGGCGGCCTGCTGCCCAGCATGAAAATCGCCGAGCCTGCAAGTTGGTCCGGCAAGTTGCCGAAGGCTCCTGAAGGCTTCACCGTCGCCGCGATCGCGACCGACCTGCTGGTTCCCCGGCAGACGCTTGTACTGCCTAACGGCGACATTCTTGTCGCGGAAGGCAAGGGCGGTGGCGCTCCGGTGCTGACCCCGAAGGACTACATCGCCGGGTTTATCAAAGCCAAGGGAACGACCAAGGCAAAGAGCGGTGACCGCCTGACGTTGCTTCGCGATGCCGATGGTGACGGTAAGTACGAAGGTCGCTGGGTGTTCGCGGAAAAGCTTGACGCACCCTATGGACTGGCGCTGATCGGCAACCAACTCTTCGTGGCAAACCAAGATGCGCTGGTGCGCTTTGACTATCAGACAGGCCAGACCCGGGCATCGGCAGCGCCGGTCACCGTCGCGCTGCTGCCATCGGCCGTCAATCATCACTGGACCAAGGCGTTGACGGCAAGTCCCGACGGACGCCACCTTTACGTAGGCATCGGCTCCAACAGCAATGTCGGGGAGCGTGGCATGGAGATCGAAGAGAACCGAGCGATGATCTGGGAGGTTGACGCGCAGACCGGTGCAACTCGGCCGTATGCCACTGGATTGCGCAACCCTACGGCACTCGCCATTGAGCCGCGTCTGAAGCAGTTGTGGGCAGTGGTCAACGAACGCGACGAATTGGGGCCTGACCTAGTGCCGGACTACCTGACCTCGGTGCGCGAGCGAGCCTTTTACGGCTGGCCATATGCCTATTGGGGACAGAACGTCGATGCCCGGGTGCGCCCACAGGACGATGCCAAGGTGAAGATGACAGTCCGGCCCGACTACGCACTGCAGTCGCACTCGGCACCGCTGGGCGTCGCGTTCGCCGCGTCTAGCAACGCCGATTCCCGTTTCGCCGAAGGCGCCTTCGTCGGCTTGCATGGAAGCTGGAACCGCTCGGTGCCGGTGGGCTACAAGGTGATCTTCGTGCCGTTCCGCGAGGGCCGACCGAGCGGCCCGCCGGTAGACTTCCTCACCGGCTTCCAACATGACGCAAAGACCATGGGGCGGCCGGTCGGGGTGACAGTCGACCCGCGCGGTGCCGTGATCGTGGCCGACGATCTATCGAACACCGTCTGGCGCGTGGCACCGGCACGCTAGACGGAACGCCACTACCATGCCAGCATGAACGAGGCGCAGCGGTGGATACCCTATTGCGGTGAAGCGCCGGGCCCCGGCGTCTGGCTTGAGCGTTGGAATCTGGACCCGGTCCTCTGGACCGGCCTCGCCATTCTTGCTTTCTTCTTTTGGCGTCCGGCGATGACCGGCGGTATGTCGCGCGGGCGCCGTCGCAGTGTTCACGGCGCGTGGGGCTTGACGGTCCTTCTGTTTGTGTCGCCGCTGTGCGCGCTCAGTTCGGCGTTCTTCACGGTGCGTGTGATCCATCACATGGCCTTGGTGCTGGTGGTAGCGCCTCTGCTAGCGTTCGGGCTGGCTAGGTGGTTGGATCGCCTGCCGGCACCGCTGTGGACCAGCACGACACTGGCTGCGCTGACGTTCTGGATCTGGCACGCACCTGGCCCCTACGGCGCCGCGCTGTCATCGGTGCCGGTCTACGCACTGATGCAATTTTCTCTTGCGGGCAGTGCCGTGTTTTTTTGGACCGCACTGCGCCGCACCAGCGCCGCCTCAGCACTGGCTGCGTTGCTCCTCACAACGGTGCAGATGGGGCTGCTCGGCGCCCTGATCACCTTCGCCGCGCGGCCGATGTACCCACCGCACTTCCTGTCCACGCTGGCCTGGGGGGTCTCGCCGCTCGAGGATCAGCAGGTAGCCGGCCTAACGATGTGGGCGCCCGGCTGCCTGGCCTACTTGTGTGCCGCGGTCTGGATCGGCTGGCGCTGGATGCGATCCGAAGGCAGCCGGACCAGTCGCCCGTCACCATTGGAGTCAACCTGAACCTCGTTGCCATCATCGAATGGGCCGAGGGCTACAACCGCCGCGGCCTGTACTCGCCGATTGGCGTGACCTTCCATTGGGTGATGGCGGCGTTGATGGTGTTCCAGCTCGGCTACGGCTGGTATTTGAGCCTGCTGCCGGCGGGAGGCGATAAGTATGTGGGCTACCAGACTCACGCCGAGATCGGGCTGACGATCATGGCGCTTGGCTCTTTGCGATTTCTTTGGCGGAGCCAAATCAGCGGGCCAGAAAACATCGAACCGGATTCGTTCGCTGGCCGGGCCAGCCGGCTGATCCAGGCCTGGTTCTACTTCGGCTTCTTTGCGCTGCCGATCAGTGGCTGGGTGATGTGGTCCACGCTGCCGGGTGACCTGCCGCTGTCGATCGCCGGCGTGGTCCCTTTTCCCAACCTTCCGTTCGACCAAATGTCCGAGCAACTGCAGCACAGCCTCATGCAGGGCGCTTCAACAGCACACTTCTGCATTGTCTGGATCACCGTACTGGCCATTCCGGGCCACGCTGGTGCGGCATTCTTCCACTATGTGGTCAAACGCGACCGCGTGCTGCAGTCGATGCTCGACCTCAATGGTCCGCAGGTACCGGGCGTGGTGGGATCTGCGCCAGGTAGAGGCCCAGTGTCCTGATCTCCTCGGAATCCAACGATTGCGCCACGCGTAGCATCACATGAAGACCATCACCACGTCGCTTCGAGAGCTGCCAGTCGCGCAGCTGCTGGGCCGCGTAGAAGGCCGGCTGGCCCGCCAGCGGTGGCCCCGCCGACGTACCGGCGGCTTCGGCACCATGGCATTGCATGCAGGCGCGCGCGTACAGCGCGGCCGTGCCTTCGGTCGTCGCCTCCGTGGTGGCTGGCGCCAATGCTCGGGGCGGCAGCGCGGCATAGTGGTTCGCCACCATCACGCGCTCGTCGCTGTCGAGGAAGCGGGCCACGTCGCGCATCACCGCGTGCGGACGCAGGCCGGCAGCGTAGTCTTCCATCTGCTTTTGCAGGTAGCCGGCGGGCAAACCAGCAAGGCGGGGTGCATCGAAGCCGTTGCCTTCGCCCCGCGCGCCATGGCAGGTCGCGCAGGCGTAACGGGCGCCGCCTTCGCCGCCACTCATCGCGATCAATTCACCGCCGCGTCCAAAGCGGTCGTCGCTGGGCGCCATGCGGTCGGTGCATCCACCGGCGGCGATTGCGACGAACGCGGTAACAATCGTCGTTGTCAGGACGGATCGCTTGAACGGCCGGGCGGACTTGTCGGGTGAACGCATGGGACGCAAGTGTGACTCAATCGTTGCCCGGGGCAAGCGTTGTTGCCTGTGGATGGTGGTCTGCATGGCAGCATGCGGCTTGGCCGCTTGCGATGGACCTCCTGATCGAACGCCACGGCTCGACGAGGCCGATGTCGCCCGCGGAATTCGATTGGTCTCAACGAAGGGGTGCGTGGCCTGTCACACCTTCCCTGACGTCGCCTGGCCGCGCGGCGCTCTGGGACCCTCGCTGGAAAACTTCGGCGGGCAAGGCCTCATTGCCGGCCGGCTGCCCAACCAGCCCGGCGTGCTGATGCAGTTTGTTCGCAGTGCACCCGCGATGGTGCCCGGCACTGCGATGCCGGTCATGCCCATGTCGGACCAGGAAGCCCGCGATGTCACAGCCTACCTTCTCCAGCTCAAGTCTCGCTGAGGCCTTGCGCGGCTGGCCGCCGCCAGTACTCGACCCGCAGGGGCCGTTCTCAAACACGGTCACGACGCTGGCCTGGGGGCTGATGGCGCTGATGGGGCTGATCTTCGTGCTCGTCTGCGCCGCGATGTGGGTGGCGCTGTACGGCAGCGACGGGCTTCGCGCCAAGCTGGGCGGCGAGCGCGTCGTCAAATGGTTCGGGTTGATCGTGCCGGCAGGAGTGCTCTTTCTTCTGCTGGTCTGGAGCATGGCGCTGGTGTCGGGCCTGACGACCATTCGGGGCGACGAGCTGCGCATGCGCATCGCCGGCAACATCTACTGGTGGCGCGTGTCCTACCTGGACGCTGCCGGGCGCGAGTGGCTGGCCGATGCCAATGAGCTGCACATCCCCGTCGGCCAGGCGGTCGTGATCGACATGGTGTCCGAGGATGTCATCCACAGCTTTTGGGTGCCCAAGCTCGGCGGCAAGATGGACATGATCCCGGGCCGCACCAACCGCCTGAAGCTGCAGGCCGACAAGCCCGGCGTTTACGGCGGGCAGTGCGCGGAGTTCTGCGGCGGCGCGCATTCGCTGATGGGCTTCGTCGTGGTTGCGCACGACGCCGCCGACTGGCAACGCTGGCTGGCGGCACGACAGCCGCCGGCATCGACCACGGCGATCAAGCCTGCACCTGTCGCGAACACCGAAGTCGAGCGCGGCCGGCGGCTTTTCGGCGAGGTCGGCTGCGCGGCGTGCCACCGCATCGCAGGCACTTCGGCGCAGGGCCTGTCCGGCCCCGATCTCAGCTTTGTCGGTGCGCGGCGCTCGCTGGGGGCCGGCATCCTGCCGAACAACCGCGGCACGATGATCGGCTGGATCGGCGACAGCCAGTCGATCAAGCCAAACAACCGGATGCCCGCCTACCGCTCGCTCAGCGGGGCTGAGCTCGGCGCGCTGGCGGCTTACATGGAATCGTTGAAGTGACGGCCCACAGCGCCGGTGTGCCTGGGGTCGACGGCGCTGTGCGCGACGCCGCGGCCGAGCCCTCCGAGACTGGCTTCGACGCGCGCCTGTACCAACGCTTCCCGACGCAGGGCGGTCGGCCCGCCGGAGAGCTGGAGGCACTGGAGACGGTGTGGGCCTCGCCCCAGGGCTGGCAGCGCCTGAGCGACGTCAACAACAACGTCATCGGCTTCATGTTCATCGTGACTGCCTTCGCGTTCTTCGTGGCCGCGGGCATCCTGTCGCTGGTGATGCGCGTGCAGCTGGCCGCGCCGCTGGCCGGCATCGTGCCTCAGGAGACCTACAACCAGCTGTTCACCATGCATGGCTCGGTGATGATGTTCCTCTTCGCCGTGCCAGCAGTCGAGGCCATCGCGGTGCTGCTGCTGCCGCAGATGGTGGCCGCCCGCGACCTGCCGTTCCCGCGCCTCTCGGCGTTCTCGTACTGGGCCTACGCGATCGGCGGCTCGGTGTTCTTTTGCTCGATCTTCTTCAGCTTGGCGCCCTCCGACGGCTGGTTCATGTACCCCCCGCTGAGCTCGGGCACCTACTCCAAGGGCATCAACGCAGACTTCTGGCTGCTTGGCATCGGTTTCATCGAGATCAGCGCGATCGCCGGCGCGATCGAACTGATTGTCGGCGTGCTTCGCACCCGCGCGCCTGGGATGACGCTGACGAAGATGCCGATCTATGCGTGGGCGGTGCTGATCTTCGGCGTGATGATCATCCTGGCCTTTCCCGCGATGATCCTCGTCACGCTGCTGCTTGAGGTGGAACGCGCGTTCAACTGGCCGATGTTCGACGCAACCCGGGGCGGTGACCCGCTGCTGTACCAGCACCTGTTCTGGTTCTTCGGACACCCCGACGTGTACATCATCTTCCTGCCGGCCTCGGCGATGGTGTCGACGATGGTCGTCACGGTGGCGCAGAAGAAGCTCGTCGGCCATGAGATGGTCGTGCTTGCCATGGTCGCCACCGCGTTCATCAGCTTCGGCGTTTGGGCTCATCACATGTTCACCGTCGGCCTGCCCAACCTCTCCTCGGGCTACTTCTCGGCGGCGTCGATGGCGGTGGCGATCCCGGCCGGGGCGCAGGTCTTCGCGTGGATCGCCACGCTCGCGTCGGGCCGCCCGCAACGCAACGTGCCCTCACTCTTCCTCGTCGGCGGCATCCTGATCTTCGTGATGGGCGGGCTGACGGGCGTGATGGTGGGCATGGTGGCGTTCGACGGCCAAGCGCACGACACTTATTTCGTCGTCGCGCATTTTCACTACGTGTTGATTGGCGGCATGGTCTTCCCGCTGTTCGCCGGCTTCTACTATTGGACGCCCATGCTCGTCGGTCGGCAGCTTTCCGAAAGACTCGGCCGCTGGGTCTTCTGGCTGAGTTTCGTCGGCGTGCATGTCTGCTTCCTGCCGATGCACCTGACCGGCCTGATGGGCATGCCGCGGCGGGTGGACACCTACCTGCCCGAGCGTCTGTGGGGCCTGCCCAACCTCGTCTCGACCGTCGGCGCATTCATCATGGCCGCTGGAGTGCTGCTGTTCCTAATCGATGCCGTGCGCTGCTTCAGCCGTGGAACGGACGGCAACGCGCGCAACGTTTTCAACGGTGGCACGCTGGAGTGGCTGTCTGCGGCCAACTATGCTGTGCGCTCGATACCCGTGATCAATCACCTCGAGCCGCTGTGGGCCGACCCCCAATTGCGGAAGGACGTGGAAGCAGGCCGATACTTCCTGCCGAACACCGCCACCGGGCACCGCGAGACGCTGATCACGAGCACCTCGCGCGCAGAGCCACAGTATCTGCAGATCATGCCCGGGCCTTCGTGGTGGCCATTTCTCGCGGCCCTGTTCACCGCGGGATTCTTTTTGCTGCTGACGGTGAAGGCGATGGTGCTGTGCGCGGTATGTGGCGTGATGGCGATCGCGAGTCTGATGCGCTGGTTGTGGGACAGCGACCGTCACATCGAGCAACAGCATGTGGACGTCGGTGCGGGCATTCGGCTGCCCACGTACTTCACGGGCCCGCAGTCGCACGGCTGGTGGGCTGCGGTGCTGCTCGACATCGTGCTCGGAATGATCTTTCTGATGGCGATGTTCAGCTACCTGTACTTGTTCGGATCCCATCCCGACTGGGGGCGGGTCACCGCACCGCAGGGCGCACTGGTCAGCGGCCTCGTGCTGCTAGGGGCCGCGGCCGCGCTGGCTTTGGCGGCACGTCCGGCGCTGGCGCGTCTGCGGTACGGCCCGGGCATCAGTGCTGCGCTGATGGCGCTCAGCGCCACCTGCCTGACCGCTGCGCTGGCCGTCGATGTGCTCGACTGGTGGAACTCGGGCCTGCGCGGCGATGCGAGCGCTCAAGGTGCCTCAATCTTCGTCATGTTGGCCTGGCACGGGGTAATTGTCTTTGCGGTCGTACTCAGCGCGCTGTACTACCTTGCACGCTGGATGCGAGGTTTGACGCCCGCGCCTGTCAATAAGACGCTGGAGGCGCTGCGCCTGCTGTTCATCTACACAGCGCTTGAGGGCAGCGCCGCGTTGCTGCTGCCGCGTTTGGTGCCGTGGGGCGGCACATGAACGCCAACCGGCCAGCCAGCTGGCAGCCCGTGCTGAATGCGCTGTCGATCTGGTTCTTCCACTTCCTCGCATGCTGGGCAGTGTCGGAGTTCTCGCCCCACCGTTGGTGGAACCATGTGTCGGCATGGGGCTTCACTGTCGTCGCGCTGGCGGCCGTGGGTGTTGTTCACTGGCGGCTTGAGCACGCCGATGCCACCGGCGAGCTTGCTCGCTGGAAGCTGCGCTTCGCGCGCGGAGCGACTGCCCTTGCGTTGATCGCGATACTTTTTACAGCCTGGCCGTCGGTTGCGCTGCGGCCCTGAGCTTCAAGGTCGCTTCCGTCAACCCAAAGCCCCATATGTATGACGCTTGTTCGCCGCCCAACTCGCGTTCGGCGTTCTGGGCTCCCGGGAAGTCTGACAGCGCTGAAAGCATCGCTGAAGGTGTGAGCACCGAGTCCGCGGCGCCGGCACCGATGGCTGTTCGGCATGTCAGGGAATTCCGCCGTCCCTGGCGCCTGGACGATCGTCAGGCCGCCCGCATTGCGGATGGATTTGAGACCGACGGTGCCGTCATGGTCGGTGCCGCTGAGCGCGATGCCCACACAATGACCGCCTGCGTCCTCTGCCATGGACGTCATGGAAAAAGTCGATGGGTTATGCGCCGGACGCACGGAAGTGGGCGCAATCTCGAAAACACCTTGCCCCCATCCAGCCCCATCAACTTGCCAGGCGGCATCACATACACGTTCCACCCCCTCAGCGCTGTACGCTGTGAGCATCGGTGGCGGACAAAGAGCCGGCACGCCCCAGAAGATCCGCCAGATGGCTAACTCGGTCGACCGGGAGATGTGTCACGACGATGTAGGCCAATTGCGGATTGCCCGCGGCTGCGGCAAACAGCTGTTTGAGTGCGTCCACACCGCCGGCGGAGGCGCCACACCGCGACGTAGGTGAGCGGTTGCGAGGAGGTTTCTTCGAATCCGTCCGCTGAGCTTTCGCTGTGGTCCATAAACGCTCCCGGTCGCACGGGTTGCGGGGCATGCGAGCGTGCGCGCCGACGCGCTGGGACAAGCAATTGCGGCATTCTAGGCACGGCCCATTCCCCGATACCGCCGGACACCCCAAGTGCGCAGATTGAAGTCAGAGTCGGTGTCCGCCTCGGTCACATTCTTCTGAAGATCACGGACACCATGCGGTCTGCCCTGAATGCACCGTCCGTACGCAATGCCCACGCTGGCCAAGCGAATCAATCATGGAAGCACCTGGGCACGTTCGGCCTTGTAGTTGGCAAAACCTCTCTCTGAGTGCATGGGGCAAACACGCAGGGTGGCCTGCTCTCACCAGAAGCTTGAACCAAAGCGGGTTTGAGCCCCGCCGTCCATGGGCTAGGGCAGCCGCAGCGACTGGCACGGCACCTTACGCGTTGCCGTCTATTTCCGAGATGAATCGTAGGCCGGCAAGTCCAGGAAAAATCGTATGAGTTCATTGCTAGCGTTGAGGTCGCAGTCTTGTGTGAAAGAGCCCAAATTGCTTCCGCCAAACCAGGCATGGGTTCCACCCGAAACAATGAGCTCGCGCACCACCACGAGCCCCTGGTCGTCGACGAATTCCGTGAACCGACCACTCTTCGTGGTCACGGAGCCGGAAAGAGGCCGTCGCTTCGACACGTTGACTTTGGCTTTCTTAATGGCTGCAATCGCCTGCTTTGTGATGGCTCGGCCGTTGGTTTCATGTACGGTGCCGTCTGCGTCGCCGTGAATGACGAGCGTGCGCATTGGGGAGCTGTTGCGTTCCAACGAACGATCATGCACAGCAGCATTTCCCCGCATGACTGCGAACGCGCTTTTCACGTCGCAAGCCGCGCCGCGTGGCAGGCCGGAGTGGGCGGCAACGGCAGAGAAAATCTCAGGATAGGACTGCCCCAAAATGACCGCCATCGACGCGCCAGCCGATAGCCCGCCGATGAATACCCTGGTCTTATCGATCACAAATTCCGCCGCGATGGCGCCGACGATGCCAACAATCAAGTCGGGTTCGCGCCCACCACGTACTTGCTCCGCCGGCATGTACCAATTCCAGCAGCTTGCGCTGTTGGCATTCGGTGTCTGACGAGGGTAGGCGATCGCTACGGCACGCCCGATACCACTGTCGCCTCCGGTGATGACGGCTCTGCGTCCCGACAGCTTGTTCGAACCTACGTAGGACTTCTCGCGGCAGTCGGGCACCGGCTGCATCGTGGACTGCTCGCCCGGCGGCTCCTGGTGTTGCCGCGGAAATGGCGGCACCGGTACTTCGTGCGAGGGTCGATGAGAACAGGCTCAGCCATGGCCGTGTTCCGCGTTGCGCTTGCGTGTTGCCGCGGCCTTCTTGGCCGACGCGGAGCGCTCCTCGGCCGATCGCGATGCCGAGGCTCGCCCGCCAACGGCGCCTCCCTTGCGTGCCGAGGCCTTGTTGTCCGGCTTGCCTCGACCCGAGCCGCTGAAGTTGCCGCCGCCGGACTCCTTGTTGACGGTGGCCCAGGCACGCCGTTCAGCTTCGGCCTTTGGTGTACCGCTCGACTCGTAGCTCTCCTCGATGCGCGCAGCCTTGCGCTTCTGTTTGGACGTGTAGGACGACTTGTCGCCTTGTGGCATGTTGCGCTCCTCAGTGGTTCAACGCTGCAGGAGCAATGCTGGGAGTTCTCGTGTCGGCTCCATGCCCGATGCGGTCGAATGAAGGCGTCAGTGAAAAGGCAACAGCATTCCAGCAGGGTCGCGTTGCTTCGGAGATGGTGTTTTCCTTCACTGCAGGTCGAAGCGCCTCGCGCCAAGCTGTCGTAGTTCAGCGGATGACGGCAAGCGTAGGCGTTGTCCCACGCTCAGCGGTTTTGCGCGCGATTCAATGTCAGCCGGGCCGTGCGTGGTGCTCCGGCCCTTTCTGAAATTGGGGAGACATCATGAATCGCAGAACCTCACATGGCGCCGGCCACGGCGGTGACTGGCAAGGCAACGCGCAACAGTCGGGCTACGCGCCGTCCGATGGCCAACACGGTGACTACCCATCGGTTTACGATGGCCAACGGCGCGACTGGGAGCGGCATCAAGGCAGCTACGGCTCTGGACGCGACCAGTTCGGTCCCGGTTACAGCAGGGGACCGGGTGCCTATGGTGGCGGAGGAAGCTCCGGCGGACCCGGCGCGTACTGGGGTGCTGACTACGCCAATGATGAACTGGGCTATCAGGGCGGCAGCCGGAGACAGGCGTATGGCGGCGGCGACTTCCACGGGCGGACCTACGGTGGCGGAGGGCCTGGCTACCGCGGTCAAGGTTTCTCGGGTCAGGGCTACGACCGGGGTGACGGACGGCCGTCGGCCGATGCGGACGACCGCCGAGGTGATGGCTATCAGGGCACGGGGTGGTCCAAGTATGGCCAAGCCGAGGGCGGTCGCGCCCCGCACCATGACCCGGACTATCAGCAATGGCGAGACGAGCAGATGCGCAAGCTCGACAACGACTACGCCAGCTGGCGTCAGGAGCGTTACAACAAGTTCTCCGACGATTTCGCACAGTGGCGCTCCAGCCGCAGTGCCCAAGGGGCTGGCGGGTCGGGCGCAGGCTCGAGCGGCTCGGTGGACTCCAACAGCGCAGAGTCGTCGAGTGCCAATTCGGGTTCGCCGTCATCTTCGTCTACTTCGAAATCGAAGTAGCCACGTCGGCGCGACCGACCAAGTGTCGGTTGCGCGGCTCAACTGAGTGAATAGAGCAGGTAAGTGAGAAGTTCAGGCCCGGGCGATATCCCTCCAATGTCCTGCAAGCTGAGCGCTGGGTGACTTGAGTTGAACGGCCTATCTGGAGGCTTTCATTTTTCTCGGCACAGCCCATTGCCGCAGGATGTCCAAGGCTTGGCCCGCCATGTGTTGCTCCGACGGCATGCTGCGCGCCGCCATCGGAGCGCCGGCCTGCACGCGCAGTGCGTCCACGTCGATCGGATGCCGCTCGACCACCGGCAGCCCCTCGAAGGCCGCGCCGGACTGCTCCAGCGTCGCCGCGTAGAACAGCTTGCGGATGCCCACGATCTGCATCGCGGCCACGCACAGCGCACAGGGCTCGCAGGTGGTGTAGAGCTCGCAGCCGGCCAAGCTCACGCGCTGTAGCTTTCGGCAGGCATCGCGGATCGCCTCGACCTCGCCGTGCGAGGTCGGGTCGCAGTGCGCGACCGAGTGTTTGAAGCCCTCGCCGACCACCACACCGTCCTGCACGACCACGGCGCCGAAGGGCTCGGTGCCCGGTGTGTCCAAGGCCTGGGCCGACAGGGCCAAAGCCTGCTGCATGAATTTCTCTTGGTACATGGGGTTCCCCTTGTCAAACGTTCTGTGGCAGCAGCCAGGCGTGCTTGGGGTCCCAGGACAGGCCCACGCGGCGTCCGGGCGCCAGGCCCAGCGACTCGATCTCGTGCTGCTGCTTCTGCACGCGGAATTCGCGCCCGCCGGGCACGTCGATGAAGATGGTCTGCGTGGAGCCGACGAACTCCAGGCCGATCACCGTGCCTTCAAGCCGTGCCATGCCCGCGGGCGCGGCGCTGGCCGTGTCGGCCAGGCCCACGCGGTCGGCTGCGATCACGAAGCTCGCCGCGGCGCCCGAGGAGAGTGGCCGCGCGGCCGGCACTGCGAACGTACCGAGCGGCCCGACCACGTCGATGGTGCCCGCGCCGCCGCCCGCCGCCACCGTGCCCTGGACCAGGTTGTTGGTGCCGATGAAGTCGGGCACGAAGGGGTTGACCGGGGCGCGGTAGACATCCTGCGGCGCGCCGGCCTGCTGGATGCGGCCCTCGTTCATGACCACGATGCGGTCGGCCAACGCGAAGGCCTCGGACTGCGCATGGGTCACGTAGACGAAGGTGATGCCCAGCTCCTTGTGCAAGCGGCTCAGCTCGGTCTGCATGCGCACGCGCAGGTGCGCGTCGAGCGCACTGAGCGGCTCGTCCAGCAGCAGCACGGGCGGCTGCGTCACGAGTGCGCGCGCAATCGCCACGCGCTGGCGCTGGCCGCCCGACAGCTGGGCGATCTGCCGGTCGCCCATGCCGGCCAGGCCCATGCGGTCCAGCCATTCGAGTGCGCGCTTGCGGCGCTCGTTGGGCGCAATGCCTTGCATGCGCAGCGGGAAGGCCACGTTCTCGGCCACCGTCATGAGCGGGAACAGCGCCAGGCTTTGCCAGACCATGGGCGTGTTGCGCTCGTAGGCCGGCACGCCGTTCATGCTGCGCCCGGCAATGCGGATCTCGCCGCTGGTGGGCTGGTCCAGGCTGGCCAAGAGGCGCAGCGTGGTCGACTTGCCGCAGCCCGAGGGGCCCATGATGGCGATGAACTCGCCGGCCCGGATGTCCAGGCTCAGGTCGCGCACGGCGTGGTGGCCGGGAAAGCGCTTGTCCACGTGCTGCAGGGAGACGAAGCGTTCGTTGTCCATGGGTTCGTTCCTCGGGGTTAGGGGGCGGAAGGCTTCTGCCCGGCGCGCACGCCGACGAAGCGCTGCGCCAGCAGCACCAGGGCCACGCTGACCACCAGCACCAGCGTGCCGATGGCATTGATCTTGGGGCTGACCTGGCCTTGCAGCAGGTTCAGCACGCGCACGGGCAGGGTCTCGTGCAGGCCGCCGACGAACCAGGCGACCATGAACTCGTCGAAGGACACTGCGGCCGACAGGAAGAAGGACGCGACGAGCGCCGACTTGCAGAACGGCAGCACCACGCGCACCAGCGCCACGCCCGGCGGGGCGCCCAGGTTCCAGGCCGCCTGCTCCAGGTCCGGCCCCAGCTCGCCCAGGCGCAGCCGGATGATGGCCATCGAAAACGAGGTGGCGATGGCCACATGGCAGGCGATGATGGCCTCGAGCTGGCCGAACAGGCCGATGCGCGACAGGAAGGCCAGCATGGCCATGCCGAGGATGGTGGCCGGCACCGCGGGCGGGATGGCCACCAGCAGCGAGAACACCGTCTTGCCGCGAAAGCGGTAGCGGTAGTCCAGGTAGGCCGCCGCGAAGCCCAGCACGGTGGACAGCACGGCCGTGCCGC
Organism: Pseudorhodoferax sp. Leaf267; assembly: GCF_001422405.1. Classification (GTDB taxonomy): domain Bacteria; phylum Pseudomonadota; class Gammaproteobacteria; order Burkholderiales; family Burkholderiaceae_C; genus Pseudorhodoferax. Next base: position 1,218,730 of record NZ_LMMV01000001.1, on the reverse strand, counting down.
CCGCCACGATCAGCGTGTTCAGCGCGGCCTGCCGCACCATGTCGTCCGCCAGGATGGCGCGGTGCCACTGCAGGCTGAAGCCGCCGAAGGGAATGCTGGGAAACCGGTTCGTGTCGAACGAGAACACGACGATGACCAGGATGGGCGTGGCGATGAACGCGAACAGCCCGCCCAGCCAGAGGTACTGCAACACGCGTGAAATTTGTGGACTCGGGCGGGGATTCATGCGGATCTCCTCGTGCTGGCGAGCCGGCGGCCCAGCAGGAACACCAGCCCCAGCAGGGCCAGCATGCAGACGCCGATGACGGATGCCCGCGGCCATTGCGAGCCGGACTTCACGGTGTCGACAATCAGGATGGACAGCGTGGGCGGGTTGCTGCCCGTCATGAACAGCGAGCTCACGTAGTCGCCGAAGGCCAGCAGGAAGGTCGTGGACCCTGCCAGCACCAGGGCCGGCCGCACGGCGGGCAGCAGCACATGGCCGACCACCTGCAGGCGCCGGCAACCCAGATTCTCGGCCGCCTCGACCAAGGACGGGTCCACGCCGCTCAGCGCGAAGCTCAGCACCAGCACCGCGCTGGGCAGCGTCAGCGTCAGCAGGCCGACCTGCAGCGAGAAGGCGCCGCCCAGCAGCGGCAGCGCCTCGATGCCCAGCGCGCCGAGCAGGCTGTTGGCGATGCCCATGGGGCTCAGCACGATCTGCCAGGCGTAGATGCGCAGCATGTAGCTGGAAAACACGGGGATCACCAGCAGTGCGATGGCCAGGTCGCGCAGCCGTGGCTGCAGGCGCAGCGCGATGGTGTAGGCCGCGGGGAAGGCGATCAGCAGCGCCAGCACTGTCGTGGTGGCTGCTGCCTGCAAGGTGTGCAGCAGGGCCTTGTAAAAGGTCGCCGCGCCCAGGATGCGCTCCCAGTTGTCCAGCGAGAAGGCGGGCTCCAGCCGGAACGACTGCACGCGCCAGAAGGTCACGACGATGAGGAACAGCAGCGGCCCGGCGAAAAACACCAGCTGCCACGCCAGCACCGGCACCCCGAGCAGGGTGGGCAGCGTCTTGGAAAAAGGGCCGCGGGGGCGGTCCCTTCCAGGTTCCTGCACGGGCGGCACGCCCGTGAGGGTGCTTGCATCGGCCATGGCTGCGGCGTCCACGCGCGATCAGGCCGACTTGAACTGCGACCAGACCTCGTTCCACTCGTCGATGCTTTGCTTGCTCGGCAACTGGCGAAACGCGATCTTCTTGGCCTTGTACTCGTCCATGACGTTGGGGCCCTTGAGCGTCATGCGCAGGACCTCGGCCTCCTTGGGCATGGTCTGGTTCAGCAGCTTCCAGCCCGCCATGGAGGGAATGCTCTTCTTGTTGTCGGCCTTGGTGGCCATGCGCACCTGGCCTTCGGGCGAGGTCGTGTACTGGATGAACTTGCGCGCCAGGTCGCGCTTGAGGCTGCCATTGACGATGGACAGCGACTCGGTCCACTGCAGCCCGCCTTCCTGCGGAATCACGGTGTCCACGGGCACGCCGTTCTCGCGCAGGCCCAGCGTGATCCACTCGCCGATGCCCGGCACCAGCTGCGCGCGGCCGTTGGTCATGGACGAGAAGATGTCGGCGATGGTGTAGAAGCCCGAGGCGTGCGGCTTGAGCGAGAACAGCTTCTTCTTCACGGCCTCGAAGCGGGCCTTGTCTAGGTCGAAGGGCGGGCGGTTGCCCTCGGACAGGCTGATCGAGCCCATGGAGGGCAGGTACCAGTCGAACAGGCCGACCTTGCCCTTGGCCTTGGCCGTCCACATCGCGTTGTAGGACTCCAGCTCCTTGGGGCTAAAGGTCTTGCTGTTGTACGACAGGCCCAGGTAGCCGAAGTCGGTCATCACGCCGTAGAGCTTGCAGTCAAACCAGTGCAGCGGGAACTTCTGGAACTCGGGCCAAAAGTCCTTGATCTCGGCGATGTGCGGCGCGAGCTGCAACCGGCCGTCGTTGGCGGCGGATGAAGTGGAGAGAGCGGGGAGGGCGGACATGGCATCGAAATACTGGACGTTAATACAGTATCACGAACTTGGGGTGGTGTCTGCCCGGATCGCGGCAATGAGAGGCCGCCAAGGACGTCCATGGTGTGCATCGGGCGATCGCAGCGGGTGTGCAAAAGTTCCGTGCCGTTGCGTCGAGGCAGTCGAGCTGGTCATGGTTTTGCGCTGCGAAACGCGGCCCTTGGGTTGTCCCTGGGTCCCGTGGGCAACACTGTGGACAACTCGATGAACATCGCGCGGGATTGGCGCTGGGCGCGGCTTGCGACGCGATGCTCAAGAATTGGGCAGCGGCGGGAATGTGACTCGGGTCGGCGGCTACCTGCGCGGCTGGCGCGCGAATCGACGGACGCCGCTGGCCATGGGCTGCAACGGTGGTAGATGAAAGGGCGGTGCGACGATGTGCTACAGCGCTCAGATCAAAGCCGACTACACGCGCTTCGTGCGCGAGTACGGCGCCGTGCACAGCATCAAGGATTTTTTTGACCTGTTCTGGCGCCGCCTGTCCGACCCGAATATCCAGGTGCCGCGCGCTGTGGAAATCGGCGTTTGCCTCACCCGAGACCGACGAGGCGCGTGAGATCCAATCGATGATCGCGCAGCACGCGGCTGCGCACGCTGAGGACCTGCGGCTCAAGCAAGCAGCCCCGCACGAGCCGCTGGCTGTCGCAGGGGTGAAGCTTTCCAAGAAGACGACGGCGGCGGTGACGGAGAGCATGCGGATCGTGTTCAAGAAGATCGCCGCTTGCGGGAGCGCATAGACCATTCCAACGGGCCGAGCTCGATTCCTGCGCTCGCGGACGCAGGCGCATTGACGGAACTCGGCGCGTCGTTGATGTGGCCCTTGGCGGTCGTCTGGCGGTGAAAGCTGCCGAAGTTGATGTTGTGCTTTGGGCACACCGGCCGGATGATCGGGATCTCGTGGATATTGGGTCAACCTAGCCGCGTGAACTGCATGTTCAAGTACGAAACCGGCCCTGCGCCAAGGGGTCGGCCGATACGTCAATGCCCGGGACCAGATTGCTTGTGTGGAAAGCGACCGGTCGGTCTCGGTGACGTCGTTGTTCGGGGGTGCGGTTGAGCTGCATCCTGCCAATGGCGCGCACTGGCGCCAGTTCCTCGGGAATCAGCTTCGTGGAGTCCAGTAGATCGGCTGGAGCCAGTTTTTCGCGGGTTTCCAACCCGCCGCGACGGCGCACCGTCCCACAGCAGCGCGCTCGGGCGAACGCGAAGAATGCTTGACACCAAGGAGGAGCCAGCATGCCAGCCAGCCAACCCGGGTCTGCGTCGCAGAGCCCCGCATCGTTTCGACCCTCGACACACACTATCGACATCACCATCAACGGCGCCGCGCACCAGCTGCAGGTTGACGCCTGGGTCACGCTGTTGGACCTGCTGCGCGACAAGCTGCGGTTGACCGGCACCAAGAAGGGCTGCGACCACGGCCAGTGCGGCGCCTGTACGGTGCTGGTGGACGGCGAGCGTGTGCTGTCCTGCCTTTCGCTGGCCGTCATGCGTGATGGCTGCCAGGTCACGACCGTCGAGGGGCTGGCCGATGGCGATGCCCTGCATCCGCTGCAACGCGCTTTCGTCCAGCACGATGCGCTGCAGTGCGGTTACTGCACGCCTGGCCAACTGTGCTCGGCCGTGGGCCTGATCAACGAGGGCCACGCGAAGACGCTGGACGATGTGCGCGAGCTCATGAGCGGCAACCTGTGCCGCTGCGGCGCCTACGTGCAGATCGCGCAGGCGGTCGCCGAGGTTGCCCTGGGGCAGCCCGAAGCGCGCGGCGAGCGCGCCCATGCGGCGATCGTCACCGGCACGGTGCCGGCATGAACGGCTTCGACTACAGCGTCGCGGCCGACGTCGACGGCCTGCTGCAGCGGCTCGCGCCGGAGGGAGACGCAGCCCACGGCGCTTGCAAGATCATTGCGGGCGGCACCAACCTGCTGGATTTGATGAAGGAGAACCTGGTGCGCCCGCGCCAGCTCGTGGATGTGAACCGGCTGCCGCTGGCCGCGATCGAGCGGCTGTCCGATGGCGCGTTCCGCCTGGGCGCGCTGGCGCGTAACGCGGCCACGGCCTACCACGCAGAGGTGCGTGAGCAGCTGCCTTTGCTCTCCACGGCCATCCTGGCCGGTGCGTCGGCACAGATCCGCAACATGGCCAGCAATGGCGGCAACCTGCTGCAGCGCACGCGCTGCGTCTACTTTTACGACGCAGGCGTGCCCTGCAACAAGCGCGTGCCGGGTAGCGGCTGCCCCGCCATCGACGGCCTGGCGCGGCAAAACGCGATCTTGGGCGCCAGCGCGCACTGCATCGCCACGCATCCGTCGGACATGTGCGTGGCACTCGCAGCGCTCGGAGCGGTGGTGCACGTGCGCTCGACGCGTGGTGCGCGGCAGATCGCGTTCGCCGACTTCCACCGCCTGCCAGGTGACGCGCCCGACATCGACAACACACTGGCGGCGGACGAGCTGATCGAGGCCATCGTCGTCCCGCCGTCGCAGCACTATGCGGCCCACTCGGCCTACCTGAAGCTGCGCGAGCGGCTGTCGTATGCGTTCGCGCTGGTGTCGGTGGCAGCCGCGCTGGACCTGGACGATGACGGCCGCGTGCGCAGCGCCCGCATCGCGGTGGGCGGCGTGGCCCATAAGCCTTGGCGCGACCCGGCGGCCGAAGCACTGCTAGTCGGCCAGCCGGCCACAGCCGCTGCGTTCGATCGTGCGGCTGAACACCTGCTGCGCGGCGCGCAAGCCCGGGGCGTGGGGCCCGGCAGCAACGCATTCAAGATTCCGATGGCGCGCCGCGCCGTCGTGCGCGCGCTGGAGACGGCCGCGCAAGGCACCGTGACCAACACCGGGGACAACCTTTGATGAACAACACCGCAATGGATGTGCAGCCGGTCGCAGAGCCTGGCACGGGCTACGTGCAAAAGGGCGACGCGGTCGCGCGGGTGGACGGCAGGGCCAAGGTCACTGGCCAGGCCCGCTACGCAGCCGAGCACCTGTCGGACGACATGGCCTACGGTGTCGTGGTCAACAGTACGATCGCCAGGGGCTGCATCGTCGCCATGCATCTCGACGACGCACTGGCCGTGCCGGGCGTGGTGGACATCCTTACGCATGGCAATCGGCCCAGGACACGCAAGCTCGACCTGTTCTACAAGGACATGACAGCGCCCGCGGGCTCGCCGTTCAAGCCGTTCCACGGCAGCAGGATCTTCTACAGCGGCCAGCCCGTGGCGCTGGTGCTGGCCGACACGTTCGAGGCGGCACGCTACGCGGCGTCGCTGGTGACGGTCGAGTACGAGGAAGAAGCGCACGACACGCACTTGTTGAGCAACCTGGAGCGCGCCTACACACCAAGCCGGCTCAAGGCGGGCTTCACGCCGCCGCCTGCCGAAACCGGTGACGCGCAAGCCGCGTTCGACGCCGCGACCATCAAGGTCGACAGCACCTACTACGCCGGGGTCGAACACCACAACCCCATGGAGATGCATGCGACCACCGTGCTGCGCGCCGACGACGGGCACCTGACCATCTACGACAAGAGCCAGAGCTCGCAGAACAGCCGCTGGATGGTGTCGCACGTGTTCGGCCTGGCCAAGAGCAAGGTGACGGTGCGCAACCCGTTCGTTGGTGGCGCATTCGGCTCGGGCCTGCGGCCGCAATACAACCTGATCCTGGCGGTGATGGGCGCGTTGCAACTCAAGCGTTCGGTGCGCGTGGTGCTCACGCGCCAGCAGATGTTCACCTTCGGCCACCGGCCCGAGACCTGGCAGCGCGTGCGGCTTGCCGCCAGCGCCGACGGCACACTGCAATCGGTCATGCACGAGGCCATCGCCGAGACGTCCAGGCTGGAGGACTACGTCGAGGTTGTCGTCAACTGGTCAGGGCAGCTCTACAAGTGCGAGAACGTGAAGCTGGCCTACCAGGTCGTCAAGCTGGACCACTACAGCCCGATCGACATGCGCGCGCCTGGCGCCGCGCACGGCGTGCATGCGCTGGAGATCGCCATGGACGAACTGGCCTATGCGCTGGACATGGACCCGCTCGCGCTGCGGCTCAAGAACTACAGCGAGCGCGATGAGGCGCAAGACCTGCCGTACTCCACCAAGGAGCTTCGCGCCTGCTACGAGCAGGGCGCCGCGCGCTTCGGCTGGAGCCAGCGGCCCATGGCGCCGCGCAGCATGCGCGAAGGCAACGAGCTGATCGGCTGGGGCATGGCCACCGGTCAGTGGGATGCGATGCAGATGTTCGCGCGCGCCAGCGCAGTGCTGCATGCGAACGGGCGGTTGGTGGTCAGCAGTGCGGCCAGCGACATCGGTACCGGCACCTACACGGTGATGGCCCAGATCGCGGCGCATGCGATGGGCCTGCCCATGGAGCAGGTGGTGTTCCGCCTGGGCGACTCGACCTTGCCCGTTGCGCCGATCGAAGGCGGCTCTTCGCATGTGGCGACGGTGGGCTCGGCGGTGGAGGGCGTGTGCGAAAAGCTGCAGCGCACGCTGTTCGGCATGGCGCTGTCGCTGCCCGGCAAGCCATTAGACCGTGCGCGCTTTGCCGACATCCGGTTTCGCGACGGTTCAATCTGTTACGACGGCGCCGACGGCGCGGTGGCCGTACCGCTGGCCGACGTGCTAGGTGCGGCCGGCCGCGACCGCCTCGAAGAAAAATACCTGATGCTGCCCAACATCCTGAAGCAGAAGAAGTACGTGCGCGCCACGCACTCGGCGGTGTTCTGCGAGGTGCGCGTGGACGAGGACTTCGGCACCGTGCGCGTGACGCGCGTCGTCAGCGCCATTGCGGCCGGGCGCATCATGAACGCGCAACTGGCACGAAGCCAGATCCTGGGCGGCGTGGTCTGGGGCATTGGCCAGGCGCTGCACGAGGAGACGCACACCGACCACCGCTTGGGCCGCTTCATGAACCACAGCCTGGCCGAGTACCACGTGGCTGCCAATGCCGACATCCACGACATCGACGTGATCTTCGTGGACGAAGACGACCGCGTCGTGAGCCGGCTGGGGGCCAAGGGCGTGGGTGAAATCGGATTGGTAGGCGTGGCTGCTGCAGTCAGCAATGCGATCTACCACGCCACCGGGCGCCGTGTGCGCTCCACGCCGATGACACCGGACAAGGTGATGGCGCCTTCCGATGCGTGGGCTGCCGGCGACAGCGGCATGTTCATGAAAAGCTGACGCGCAGCCGATGCTCGGCTAATGGGCCGGTCGAACGGCCGTGCCGGCATGTATGCCGGCACGGCCTCTCATGCTGAGTTCACTCAGGCAGTTGCAGCGGCCATTTCTTCCATGAGCGCGTCCTTGCGCGCCTGCAGCTCATCGCGCATGGCCACCAGATCCAGGCCGCGCGCAGCACGCGCCTTGACGAAGATCTCGCCGCGCTCTTCCTTGACGTGGTGGTCGATGTACTCGCCCAGCACGATGACCTTGGCATCCCACTTCGGGTCGCTCTCATCGCCTTGCTCGATCTGGGCGATGAGGTCCTTCGCGGTCGAGTGCTCCACCTCGGCTTCGTCGAGCAGGTCGCCGGCCTTGGTGGCCGAGCGCAGGGCGGGGTAGAAGATTTCTTCCTCGATCTGCGCGTGCACGGTCAGCTCGCGGCAGATCTGGTCGGCCAGTTCACGCTTCTTCTGCACTGCGGACTTGGCCTTGGAGTTCGTGAGTTCCTCGAACTCCTTGAACATCTTCTTCACGTTGCGGTGATCGGCGTCGAGCAGCGTGCATGCATCTGGAGTTTGACGGGTGGCCATCGTGGGTTCCTCTTTGGGTTGTGGGGCCTCCAGGATGCTGCACCCCTGCACGCGGCCGCGTAGGCATCGCTCCTGCGCGCCATGGCCGATTCAGCTGCGGGCCCGTCAGTGGCGATGCCGTGACGCCGACCGATGCTTGGCTGCCGGTGCGTGCTGCAGCTGCAATCGGTCGCGCGGTCCTACGGCGTGCGGCCGGTGCAGCCGACACGGCAATGCGTGGCCGCGTTCACACACTGCAAGCCGGCGCTCATGCCCATCCCCCGTTCTCCAAGGCACCCATGACCAACAGACCCTTCCACATGCTGCGCTATGCCGCCGTGGCCGCAGCCTCTGCCGGCCTCGCGCTGGGCGCCTTTGCCCAGCAGGGCGACGGCACCGACGTGCCGATCCGCACCAATGTCTTCAAGCCCGCGAAGGTGGACCTGACGCAGGAGCGCCTGGCCGCGATCAAGGCGCCAGAGGGCTTCAGCGTCTCGGTGTTCGCCAACAGCTTGAAGAACGCGCGCATCCTGGCGGTGGCGCCTGATGGCACGGTCTACGTCAGCCGGCGCGACCAGGGCGACGTGGTGATGCTGCGCGACGAGGACGGCGATGGTCGGGCCGACAACGGCGGGCTCATCGTCGCGAGCCGGGCCGGCGCGCATGGCCTGGCGATCCGCGATGGCAGCCTATACATCGCCACCGTCAAGGAAGTCTTCAAGGCACCCATCAAGCCCGACGGCACGCTAGGCGACCTGGAGATGCTGCTCGGCGACCTGCCCGACTCGGGCCAGCACCCGAACCGCACCATCGCGTTCGGCCCCGACGGCATGCTCTACATCAGCGTGGGCTCCACCTGCAATGCGTGCAACGAGTCCAACCCCGAGAACGCCACACTGCTGCGCGCATCTCCCGACGGCAAGAGCCGCACCATCTTCGCCAGCGGGCTGCGCAACACCATCGGCTTCGGCTGGGATCCACGCACGGGCGAGCTGTGGGGTATGGACCACGGCATCGACTTCCTGGGCGACGACGTGCAGCCCGAGGAGCTCAACAGGATCGAACGCGGCAAGCAATACGGCTGGCCGCACATCTGGGGCGCAGGCGGCGTGAACCCTCAGAGCACGCCGGTCGGCGACATCAGCAAGGAGCAGTGGAAGGCGCTCAGCACGCCCATGGCGCTGGGCTACACGGCCCATGCCGCACCCATGCAGATGCTGTTCTACCCGGGCGGCGCGTTTCCGGCGCAGTACACGGGCGACGCGTTCGTCGCCATGCGCGGCTCGTGGAACCGCAACCCGGCCTCGGGCTACGAGATCGTGCGCGTGCGCTTTGCGGATGGCAAGCCGCAGAAGTTCGAGCCCTTCGTCACCGGCTTTTTGACCGACGGCGGCAAGACCCACATTGCACGGCCAGTCGGGTTGGCACTGGCCAAGGACGGCGCGCTGCTGATGTCCGACGATGCCAACGGCACGATCTACCGCGTGGCCTACCGCGGCGGCACGACCCCGGTGGCTGCCGCCACAGCGCCGGCCGGCCCCATGCAGCAGCAGGCGATGCAGGGCAGTGGCGTGCCGCTAGCCAAGGACCGCGAGGAGACGCGCACTGCGGCAACGATCACGGTCACGTCGGCCACCATCGCGCCACAGGCGGCGATACCACCCAAGCACAGCGAGTACGCCGATGGCGTGTCGCCCCAGCTGTCATGGTCCGCGGTCAGCGGCACCAGGTCGTACGCCATCGTGATGGAAGACCCGGACGCCAAGCCCGTGACGCCGTTCGTGCACTGGCTGGCGTGGAACATCCCGGCCACCGTCACGCACCTGCCCGAGGGCTTGCAGGAACAGCTGCGGCTGACCGAGCCCGACGGCGTGTTGCAAGGCGCCACCACGCGCGGCTCGCCAGGCTACTTCGGCCCGCGCCCGCCCGTGATGGACCCGCCGCACCATTACCACTTCCAGGTGTTCGCGCTCGACACCGTGCTGCAGGTGCCGCCCGGTGCCGATCGCGACCAGTTGCTGGCGGCTATGCGCGGCCACGTGCTGGCCAAGGGTGAACTCGTGGGCACATTTCAGCAGCAGGTGAAGCCGCCGAAGTGAACTCGCTTTTTTGCGATTGCCATCGACGCATGACACGGGCGCTTGCCAGCGACCGATGGGCCAAGGTGTCGACTGCGACATTTGGCTGCGTGCCTTGAGCGGGCTTCCCGCCTGAATAGCGTCATGGTTCGCAGTACACACACCTTGATCGTGGTCGGCACCGCGTTCGGCGACCGAGAAAGAATGACCAGGGCCTTTGCGCGCAAAGGTGCAGAGGTGCAGCTGCGACGTGCGATGGGCAGCAGGGATCCCCAGGCCATTGCCGTCTGGGTCCGATGCAGCCGCTTTTTTGGTTTGTGGAAGACCTGGGCTCACATTGGTTTTGTGGCACTTGACCCATCGGACCCCTGGGCTCCGAAGTTGGACTCGGGCGCCATGCGTGTCGTGCGGGCGTGGGTCCACAGCACTTATGTGCCACTGGAGCGGGAGATGCCGAAAGTTTCGGTGCGCGTGATCGTCGATTCGGACGCGCCGGACACCTTGCACAAGCCAGGGCTGTAGTGAGGTGCTTGCCGTTTTCCGTGTTCCCGAGGGCCGACGGTTAGCAGCAATTCGTTAATCCGGCCGCGCTCCTGGCAACCAGCGCGCCATCGTTGACGTCAGTGCTTCGAGCGTCAACGGTTTGGTCAGATAGTCGTCCATGCCAGCCTCGATGCACTTGGCCGCCTCTGCAGAGCCGGCGCTCGCCGTGAGCGCGACGATGGGAACCTTACCGCCTTGCTTGCGCGGCAGTTTGCGGATGGCCGCGGTTGCCTGAAAGCCGTCCAAGACCGGCATCTGACAGTCCATCAGGATCACGTCGAAAGACTGCGCAGACGCCATGTCCAGCGCGATGGCGCCGTTGGCGGCCAGAGCAGTGCGCAGCCCGAGCATGTCCAACATCGCCAGCACTACGCACTGGTTCACGGGATTGTCTTCGACCACCAGAACCGACCCACGCAATGCGGTGGAAGGCAGCTTAGGTGCACTGCGCTCTATCTCGCATTGCGGTCCCATCCCCGCACGTGCGCCCTCGACCGCATGCCGCAGGTCCGCGCGGCGCACCGGTTTGGCAAACTGGCTTGCGATTTCCAGTTCCTGAAGTTGCTGTGTCACGGTCCGCGTGTGGCCGCCGCCCAGGAGCACCAGGCGCGTGCCCGCCAACGCCGGTCGATTGCGGATCTCGAGAGCGAGTTGCAGACCATCCATGCCTGGCATGTCCGCGTCCAGCATGACCAACTCAAACGCGCGGCCGGCCAGTGCAGCTTGCTCAAGTTTCTCGAGCGCATGGGCGCCACACGCGGCACTGACTGCGGCCACGTCCATTGCCTGCAGTTGCGCGACCAGGGTCTGTCGACTGGCGGCGCTGTCATCGACCACGAGCGCGGCAAACCGTTGCCGTGGCTGCGCGATCTGGCCCTGCAACGGATCGACAGTCTCGTGCACTAGCGGCAGCAGCAGCTCGACAACGAACCGCGAGCCCAGCGTTTGGCTGCTGTCGATGTCGATGCGGCCGTCCATGAGTTCGGTCAGCCGGCGGCAAATCGCCAGCCCCAGACCCGTGCCACCGAATTGCCGGGTCGTCGAACTGTCTGCCTGCGAGAAAAGTTCGAAGATCCGGCCATGCGCTTCGGGGGCGATGCCGATCCCGGTGTCACGCACAGAGACCACGACGCGCGCACGGCAGTCGGCCTGCCGGGCAACGGTCGCGTGAAGTTCCACATGTCCGCGTTCTGTGAACTTGACGGCGTTGCCGACCAAGTTGACGAGAATCTGCCGTAGGCGAAGCGGGTCACCATGCAGCCGTGCTTCACCGTCCGCTGGCGTGAACCGGCCCAGCAATTCCAAGCCCTTGGCCTGCGCCGGGTGGGCAAACATCGCCAGCGTGTCCTCAATGACGTCGGCGAGAGTGAAGTCAACCGTCTCGAGGGTCAGATGACCCGATTCAATCTTCGACACGTCGAGGACGTCGTTGATGACGCCCAGTAGATGACGACCGGACATTTGCACCGTGTTGGCCCAACTGCGCTGCTGCGGTAGCAGGTCACTGTTCATCAGCAGCTCCGTCATGCCGAGCACCCCATTCATCGGCGTCCGAATCTCGTGGCTCATGGCGGCCAGAAATTCACTTTTCGTTTTTGCGAGGGATTCGGCGGCTTGCCGTGCGTCATCAAGGTCGCTGCGCATCGCGAACTCCTTGCGCAGCACGAACTCGCGCCACCAACCGATGCCAGCCGCCAGGATGAACAACGTGGACACGTGGTAGAGCCAGTACGCGAACTCGCTCGTGGATTGACCAAACTCCATCCACAGCGCGCTGCCGAAGGCCAGCAGGATCATCGTGCCAGACAACAGTGCGAAGCGGAACTGCACGCCCAGGATCACGAAGCAGTAGAACTGCAGGAACGTGAAGTTGAGGATGCCGACCCAGCTCTTGAGCCCTGCGCCACCTTGTCGGTCGACGAGCGACAGGATCCAGAAGAGCGCGACAGCCACCACCACGATGAAGCCAGCGACGACGGGCTGCCAATGCCGGCGGGCGGCAGGTAGAGCGGTGTATGCCAGGCCCGCCACGAGGATCGGTACGGCGACCTGCAGGCGAAGCCAGTTCGCAGCGATCGCCGGATCGGCGAAGTGGTCCACGAGGAAGTCGCCGACGATCAGCAAAAGGCCGAGAACCAGGCTTGCCTGCGCATACCGAAAGTAGAACGCGACGTAGTGCTGGATGAATCGGCGCTCGTAGGGCATCGACGCGAACGCCAGCATCAACCGCAATGGCATGCGACTGTCCATCGGATCAGTCAGCGTTCTGCTCCTGTGTGTGGCGTGGTCGGACGGTGATTTCAAACGGGGATCAACGCCAGGATCGGACGCATCGTCCGGAACAGCTCGCTGTGAAAGCATGGGGCACTTCCGCGCATTTGCACATGTGGGTGGGGCCGGGCCCGATGCACACGCTGCGCAGCGCAGTCATGTGATGCCCGGGATCATTTTTCCCGCAACGCCTCGCGCGATGGTGGAGGAACTGTGAACGCGATCTGCGATTTCGCCCGTAGGAAAGCTTTTTGGTCCTCGCTTCCTACAACCGCGCCGGACCGCGGCGTTTACAACAGGCAGCCAATCAAACGGAGCCGGTATGAACCAGACAAACACCCAGGGCCAGCGTGTCCAGGAACCCACGACAGTGACCAGTCCAGACGAGCCGACAGAGGGTGAAGGGGATGCGCAGCGTCTGAAGGAGGACATGCGTCAAGCTGTGGCCGGATCCAGCAAGAAGTTGGATGATGCAGAGGATCAGGCGCGTTCGAATGCGCAGGTGGTCCGGCCTGACCACAAGAGCAACGACGCAGGTCAGTAGTCAGCGGTGCGACGGTCCACGCGAACGACGCCATGGCCAAGGTGACCCGGCTCGCCGGGTCTGCCGCACGCAGATGAGGCTGTCACATTCACTGCGCCGAATGCGTGACGCGGTCATGGCCGTCAAGTTTCTGCGCATCTTGTTTAGGGCGGCCCTGAACTACATCCAGCATCAAAGCGCAAACCAGGCGGGCAGTGTTGCCTTCTCCATGGTTCTGTCGATGTTCCCGCTGTTGATCCTGTTGTCAGCGGCGGCAGGGTACGCGGGGCAGCCCGGGGACGCCGCTGCACTGGCTGCCCGGGTGATGGAGTACGCGCCGCAGCTGGTCCGCGACGCCGTACAGCCGGTGATCGATCAGGTGATCGCGCGTCGAAACCAGACGTTGTTGACGATCGGCCTGTTCGTCACCCTCTGGACGGCTTCATCTGGCATGCAGGCCGTTCGGACAGCTTTGAATCGGGCCTATGGCGTGGACCAGGGACTTCCCTTTTGGAAGGCACGCATCAAGGTCACGGTGTTCACGGTCGTGGTTGGCGCCTGCACGTTGGTGGCGTTCAGTTCCGTCATCGTGATGCCCTACGCGTGGCGGCTCCTGCAGACCGACGGTGCTGGTGAAGAAGCCGTGTGGCTGCGCCATAGCGTGCGGTATGGCTCTGCCTTCCTGGTGATCGTCATCCTTTACGCGATCTTGTACGGGTGGTTGCCGGATCTCCGCCAGCGTTTGCTGACCGTCGCGCCGGGAGCTCTCGTCGGCGCCACCGCTTGGACCGCGGCGGCCGCCATGCTGTCGTACACGTTCAGCACGGCCGGCAAGCTCGCCCTGCTGTACGGCGGCTTTGCCGGCGTCGTGGCAACCCTGGTGTTCCTCTACGTCAGCGCAAGCACGCTCATCTTCGGAGCCGAGATCAACGGCGCCCTGCGATCAGAACGGGACGGTGCCTGACGGAGGTCCGACACGATCCACCGCGCTGCATCGCTGGATTGCAGCCGGCATGTAGTTGCGCAGGAAGACATGGCGGGCCATCCACGTTTCGTAGACCTCGGTTGTCCCCACATTTCGCACAACCAGGAAGCCGCGGTGAAGCCCCCTGTAGTTCCTAGGCTCCTTCATGCAATGTCGTGCTGCCAGCAACGTGTAGCGCCTGTCGTAGTCGGCACTCGACATTTCGAGTGCCAACACCGTGGTGCCGTGCGGACTCTGCGATCCGCCCTTGGGCCCCACAAAGGTCTGCATCTGCTCCCAGCCCACGCAGAGGGGTTCACTGTCGAGTTCCACTGGCACCCCACGCGCCCAGATAGGCCTGTTGTTAAGCGGTCATTCTGATCGACACGTGCAACAAATTCGCGACGGATTTGTCACGAAAGAAGAACTAATCAAGGCGCGTGACCGTTGCGGTCGATCTGTGCGAAGCCTTGCTCAAGCAGATCCGGCGATGGATGCCGCCACCCACGGCTCGGATCGGGATGTCGGACTCAAACTGCCGTTGCGCGCTACAACGCTGTGGCCCATGGGCGTGACTGCCAACACAACGGCAGCGGGTTGTATGGCGTGTCCGGCCCGCGTGCGGATCAAGGCCGGTATCGCCAACTCCACAAAGCCAGCCGCCTGGTATGCCAGCACCAATTCGAACGCCGGGCCGACCGGGACACGCCTGGGCAATGGGCTCGCGGCCAGAATGCGCAAAAAGCGCAGGTCGACGACATGCTGCAGCAAGGGGAGGGCACTCATGAACTTCTGCGGTCCGAGGCGAGGTTGGCAACGTGTATTCCGACGCGCTCGCCTGTTGGCGCGAGTGTCCGGCGCGTGCGGAACGTGATGGACCAGCGCATGACCTCGGTCGGCATGACGCAATGTTGCCAGGCCCAACGTGCCTCACCTTGCATCACGTACGCCGAGCGGGGCGCAGCATCAAGGCGCAGGGCGTGCCGGTTGCTCGCAGGGGTCGGAGGGTAGGGTCGGAGGCGCAATTGCGCGGCTCCACCCAACGACACACCGGCGATGGTCTCGAAGTCCGGCACATCGCGGTGCCAGCCCAAGGGCGTGCCCGGTGCGTACTCGGCCACGAGCGCGTGCACCAACGCATCGTCTTGAACCTGTAGCCAACGCGCGACCTTGCTGCGCAATGGGTGCAGTTCGCAAGGCAGGGTCGCGGCCGGGCGGAGCACGTTGTCGTCGTAGTCGAAGCGTCCGCCGAAGCTCAAGACCTTGCGCCGGGCCGTGTACCCCTTGTAGAGCGCGGGCTGCAGTGCCATGGCGCGCACGTGCTCGATCAGGTCCAATTCCTCGGCGACGGACAGGAACTCCGTCTCGTAGTGCAGGCCGGCGATGCCTGGAGGCGCGGTATTGCCGAACAGGTCCGGCGTGGGTGGGGGCATCTGTGTCATGACATGGCCTCTGGCTGCACGGCGCGGTCGCCCAGCAGGCGCATCAAGGCACGGCCGTTGCGCTGGCCCTGGTCTTCCATGTTGTTGTTGAAGACGACATGCATGGCCGTCACGCGCTCGGCCAGGCGCACGATGTCCGGTACGAATCCGGACAGCTCTTCGTCGGAGTAGTCGTAGTTGAAGCGGTCCGATGCGGCGGTCAATCCTTTGACGTTCCAGCTCGACGTATTGCGGCCGTGCAGCCGCAGGATGGCCAGTTCGGGATTCGTGGCCTCCCACAACGCGGGAACGCTGTTGGCGAAGCCCTGCGGCCCATCGACCACCACATGGACGAGGCCCAGCTCGCGTTCCCAATCCAGCGTCGCCGCCGCGTTCTCGGGCCGAAACCAGGTCTCGTCGCGAAACTCGACGGCCAGCCGGTACCCGGCCATGCGCTGCACGCATTCCTCCACATGCAGCCGACCCGGCCGGTTGCGCTTGACCCATGGCGCGAACTGGAAGTGCACGGCTTGCAGCTTGCCCGACGCCCGCAAAGGCTCCAATGCCAGAAGGAACCGGCGCCACAGCTCGTCGACGATCTCACCCGGCAGGTCGCGGTAATAGAACACGTCGCGCCCGAATGGGGCGAGCGCCTGTTGGATGTCCTGGTGCAGCACCACCACGGGCGTTTGGTGCAGGGTAAACAGCCTGAACGCCTTGATGTTGAACACGAAGGAGGAGGGCGTACGCTCGGCCCATGCCTGCGTGCGGTCCGGCGTCGGCATCGCGTAGTAGCTCGAATCCACCTCGACCATCGGGAACTGCGTCGCGTAGTGGCGCAGTCGGGCCTCGGCCGACATGGTCTTGCGCGGGTAAAAGCGCTGGCAGTCGATCAGTGTCTTGTCGGTCCAGGACGCTGTGCCCACGAAGGTGTTTGGCATGCCCATGATGAAGCTGTATTGATATACAGTGTACTCATGTCCCCCGTCTTCGACCACACGCCAGGGCTCAAGACCCGATCCGACCCATTCGCCGATCTCAACGAGGCCCAGCGTGAAGCCGTCGAACATGGCACGTCCAACGCGCCAGATGCGCGCCCCTTGCTCGTGATCGCTGGAGCAGGCTCGGGCAAGACCAACACGCTGGCCCACCGCGTGGCACGGCTGATCCTCGATGGTGCCGATCCGCATCGGATGCTGCTGCTGACCTTCTCACGCCGCGCGGCCTCGGAGATGGAACAACGCGTGGCCGGCGTGCTGCGCCGCGTGCTCGGCATCGGTTCGGCCCATGCGCCCGTGGCACTGCCTTGGTCGGGCACCTTCCACAGCGTTGGCGCGCGCCTGCTGCGCGAGTACGCCGGACGCATCGGGTTGGAAGAAAACTTCACGATCCAGGACCGTGGCGACTCCGAGGACCTGATGGCCATCGTGCGCAACGATCTGGGCCTGTCGGCGACCAAGAACCGCTTCCCGCAAAAGGGCACCTGCGTGTCGATCTATTCGCGCGTGGTCAACACGCAGGGCAGCTTGGGTGAGGTGCTGCAGCACACGTACCCCTGGTGCAGCCAGTGGGAAGCCGAACCGCGCCGGCTCTTCGCTGGCTATGTCCAAGCCAAGCAGGAGCAGAACGTACTGGACTACGACGACCTGCTGCTGTTCTGGTCCGAGACGATGGGCGATCCTGAACTGGCTGCCGACCTCGGGGCGCGCTTCGACCACGTGCTCGTCGACGAGTACCAGGACACGAACCGTCTGCAAGCGGCCATCGTCTTGGGCCTCAAACCTCAGGGGACCGGCGTGACCGTGGTCGGCGATGACGCGCAGTCCATCTACGCGTTCCGCGGCGCGACGGTACGCAACATCCTGGACTTCCCGCACCAGTTCGGCCAGCCGGCCCGCACCGTCGCTCTGGAGCGTAACTACCGCTCCACGCAGCCCATCCTGTCCGTGTCGAACGCCGTGATCGCACAAGCCAGCGAACGCCACGCCAAGACCCTGTGGACCGACAAGCCGTCGCAGACCTTGCCGCAGTTGGTCACGGTGCCGGACGAAGCCAGCGAGGCCCGTTGGGTCGCCGACCGCGTGCTGCAGCACCGCGAGGCCGGCCTGCCGCTGACTTCGCAGGCCGCGTTATTCCGCGCGTCCTCGCACAGCGCGATGCTTGAACTGGAGCTCACGCGCCGCGGCATCCCCTTCGTGAAGTTCGGTGGGCTCAAGTTCTTGGAAGCGTCCCACGTGAAGGACATGCTGGCCGTACTGCGCTTCGCACAGAACCCGCGCGGGCGCCTCGCCGGCTTTCGTACGCTGCAGCTCATGCCGGGGATCGGCCCTGTCACCGCCACGCGTGTTTTGGATGCGATGGAGCAGGCCGCCGACCCGATGGAAGCCGTCATGGCGTTCGAGCCGCCGACCAACGCCGCGGCCGAGTGGGCTGGCTTCGTGGCGCTCTACACTGCACTGCGCAGGGGCGCATCGAGCTGGCCGGCCGAGGTCGGACTGGTCAAGGGCTGGTACCTGCCGCATCTGGAGCGTTTGCACGACGACGCAGATGCGCGGCGCGCGGACGTCGACAACCTGGAGCGCATGGCCGGCGGCTACGCGAGCCGGGAGCGCTTCCTGTCGGAGCTGACCTTGGATCCGCCCGATGCCACCAGCGACCAGGCTGGGCCGCCAGGCCGTGACGAGGACTACATGATTCTGTCCACCATCCACTCGGCCAAAGGGCAAGAGTGGAAGGCTGTGTTCGTGTTGCGCGCGGTCGACGGCTGCATCCCTTCGGACATGGCCACAGGCAACAGCGCGGAGATCGACGAAGAACGGCGGCTGCTGTACGTGGCCCTGACCCGCGCCCGCGACCATCTGCACGTGATGGTGCCGCATCGCTTCTACGTCACGCAGCAGGGGGCGATGGGCGACCGGCATGTGTACGCGGCGCGGACGCGGTTCATTCCGGAGGCGATGGTGGGTCAGTTCGAGTGCGTGCAGTGGCCTGTGGCCACCAGTGCAGCGAGCCCAGCAGCGGGCCGGCAAGCCGTGGTGATGCAGGTCAGGGACCGCGCGCGTTCGGCCTGGCGCTAGCCTGGTCTCCACCCATCGGGTGTGCCTCTCGTCCTACATTGCAGTGTGCTCGACGCGCCATGCAGGCGTTGATCTGCCTGCCTACGCTGTGTGCTGCCCAAAGCAGGAGATGCACATGGTCACCGCACGCTCGATCGCCTCACTGACCCTCGGCTTCGGCCTGGTCAACATCCCGGTGCGGTTGTACTCGGCGACCGATTCCGGCTCATCGGTCCGCTTCAACCTGCTGGCCAAAGATGGCTCGCGCCTGAAGCAGCAGTACATCTCGGAAAAGACGCGCAAGGTCGTACCGCGTGCGGAAATGGTCAAGGGCTACGAGGTGGAAAAGGACCATTTCGTGTTGTTCAGCCAGGAGGAGCTCAAGGCCTTGGAGGAGGCGAGCAGCCACGTCATCGAGATCGTGGCTTTCATCCCCGAGCAGGCGGTTGACCCGCTGTACTACGACAATGCCTACCTGCTGGCACCGGACAAGCGCGGCGGCAAGCCCTACCACCTGCTCATGGCCGCCATGCAGAAGAGCGGCCGCTGCGCGCTTGCCAAATGGGCCTGGAAGGCGAAGCAGTATGTGGTGCAGGTGCGAGCGACAGACGATGGTCTAGTGCTTCAGCAGTTGCTGTACGCGGACGAGGTGCGCTCGCTCAAGAACCTGGACATCGAGCCCGTGAGCGTGTCGGCCAGCGAATTGCAGTTGGCCCTGCAGCTGATCGACCAGATCGCCGAGGACCACTACGACCCGTCGCAGTACAAGGATGAAGAGAAGGAGCGAGTCCTCGCGGCGATCGACGAGAAGATCGCCGGCAAACAGGTCATCGCGTCCGCCCATCCAGAGGATGCCGTGGCTGGCGGCGGACAGGTCATCGATCTCATGCAGGCGCTGCAGGCCAGCCTGGGCAAGCGCAAGCCTGATGCGAAGGCGCCTGCCAAGCCTGGCACCACGGTGACGGCGATGGCCGATGCCAAAGAGCGCAAGGGCGTCAAACGCGCATCCAAGGTGGCCGCCCCAGCGCCGGTTGCCGCGCCGCGCGGTCGCGCGCGCAAATGAATGCAGCCGCGGGGCCAGGCATGTGGTCGCTGCGACGCGTGCAGGCAACGTTGGGGCTATCACGCCGGGTGGTGCAAGGGCTCATCGCCGAGCACGTCGTGCAGCCGGAGAGAGGTCCGCGCAACCAGATGCGCTTCACGTTCCAGGATCTGGTGCTGCTGCGCACGGCATTCGGACTGCAGCACGCCAAGGTGCCTCCGCGCCGCATTCTGCAGGCGCTTGCCAAGCTGCGCGCAGACCTGCCGCCTTCGCTTCCGCTCAGCGGCCTGCGCATCACGGCCGAAGGTGCAGATGTCGTGGTGCGCGGCGCCGATGGTCCTCGCGAGGCGATCTCTGGCCAGTTGGTTCTCGACTTCGAAGTGCTTGCACGGGAGGAGGGCAGCCTGACGCTGTTGAATGTTGGCGAAGCGGGCCCGTCGGTCGGCAAGGCTTCCGACACGACGCGATTGGCCGAGGCGCATTTCCAGCGTGCCGAGGCGTTGGAGGACACCGATCGCGCAGCCTCACTTGAAGCCTATCGGCAGGCCTTGGCGTTGAACCCTGCGCACCCTTGCGCGTCCGTCAACCTGGGGGCGTTGTTGTGCGAGGACGGTTCGTGCGAGGAGGCCGTCGCGGTGTTCGAGTCGGCGCTACGACATGGGGTGGCCGATGCCTTGCTGCACTTCAACCACGCTGTCGCACTGGAGGATGTCGGCCAGTACGAGGCGGCGCAGGCCAGTTACGAGGTTGCATTGACGCTCGATCCGCAGCTTGCCGATGCCCATTTCAACCTCGCACGGCTGCTGAGTGTGCAAGGCGACTTGCAGGGCGCTGTGCGCCATTGGAACGCCTACCGTCGGCTGCAATCCCAATTGATCGTTTGATCATCGATCAAGATCGCCCTCGGCTCGCAGGAGCCGATGGCCGCTGTGCGCCCATTGCAGTCGGTCGTCTTGAGAAGCTGAGCGCTGCACTAGAAGCAATCAGATCTCCATCCGCTCTGAGATCTCCGGGGCGTCATTGACCTCGATGCCCAGGTATCTCACGGAGGACCCTAGTGTCGAGTGCCCATGCAAAACTGCCCCGCATGCAGGTTCTTTGTTCGACAGTCAATCGGCGTCGCCTTAGTTCTACGTATTGGATGAGAGCCAAAGTCCGTGGATCCAGGCACAGGGCGGTTTCAAACTTGAAGTGCAACGCCGGCAATGAGATCCGCAGTGAGTTGTGAGAACACTTCATGCGGGGAGTGRAAGTTGAGGATTTTGCGCGGACGGTGGTTGAGCATGTGCTCGATGGCGGTGAGCTGCTGATGGCTCACCTGACTGAGGTCCATGCCCTTGGGCAGGAACTCGCGCACCAGGCCGTTGGCGTTCTCGTTGGAGCCGCGCTGCCAGGGGCTGTGCGGGTCGCAGAAKTAGATGTCCATGTTCAACTGAGCACTGAGCGTTTCGTGCAGCGCCATCTCCGAGCCCTGGTCGTACGTCATGGTCTTGCGCAGGCTCTCAGGGATGCTCTTGAGGCGGCGCTTGAAGCCCTCCARCACGTCCTGCGCGGTGTTGCCATCGAGCTTGACCAGCATGGTGTAGCGGCTCAGGCGTTCGACCAGCGTGCCCACCGTCATGGTCTTGCGCAGGCTCTCAGGGATGCTCTTGAGGCGGCGCTTGAAGCCCTCCARCACGTCCTGCGCGGTGTTGCCATCGAGCTTGACCAGCATGGTGTAGCGGCTCAGGCGTTCGACCAGCGTGCCCACCGAGGAGCGGTTCATGGCSCCCTTGATCAGRTCGCCCTCCCAGTGMCCGGGCACGATRCGCGCGGCYACCTCKGGCGGTCGCAGGCTGATGTTGGTCATGTTGGGCAGGCCCCCCTTGCGGGCRGTGCCGCGGGCGCGTGGCAGGCGGGCCTTGTGGCTCTTGCGCAGCAGGCCGACCAGCTCAGTGCGCAGGGTATTGCGCGGCATCGCATAGATGGCGCAGTAGATCGTCTCGTGCGAGATCGACATGGGTGGCTCGGGCAGCGCAAGCCCGGCCTGGATCGCTGCCTTGTTCATGCGCGGTTGGCTTGCAGCAAGGCCTGGATCGACATCCGATCAGCTGCTGTGACGTGCGAGTAGTGAGTTCCCATTTGGGCGGCACCTTACAGGTTGCGCCGTGTCGCACTTCAAACTTGAGGCCACCCTACCCTTTGGCAGGCAATGCTGCCTGTCGCAGGCTGAAGCGTGCCGGGCCGCCATCGCTGGGCACCAGCTGCCAGCTGCGGTCGTGGAACGCGGCCACGGCCGGACGGTGCGCGATCGACAGCAGCGCGCCGCCCGCGCCCTGCACCTGGGCCACCAGCTTGCCGTAGACCGTCTGCTCGGCTGCCGGGTCCAGCGCGCTGGTGGCCTCGTCCGCGAAGATCCAGCGCGGTTTCTTGAGCAGCACGCGCGCGATGGCCAGGCGCTGCTGCTCGCCGCCCGAGAGCTTCTGGCTCCAGGCGTCGGGCCGGTCCAGGCTGTCCTGCAGCTGCGGCAGCAGCGCATCGCGCAAGGCGGCGCGCAGGTCCTCGTCGCGGTAGTCGCTGGCGGGCTTGGGATAGGCCAGCGCATCGCGCAGCGGACCGTCCGGGAAGTAGGGCCGCTGCGGGATGAACATGGCGTCCGCCGGCTGCGTGACGCTGCCGCTGGCATAGGGCCAGATGCCGGCGATCGCGCGCAGCAGCGTGGACTTGCCGCTGCCCGATGGGCCTTGCACCAGCACGCGTTCGCCGGGCTGCATGTTGAGGTCCAGGCCGCTCAGCAGCTGCGTGCCATCGGGCAGGGCCAGCGCCAGATCCTGCGTGGCGAGCGCGCCCTCGGCCTGCGTGTGGCGGCTGTGGACGCTGTTCACCTCGTCGCGATGCGCGGCCAGGCTGGCCTCGAAGCTGGTGAGCCGGTCGGTCGTGGCACGCCACACGGCCAGCTGCTGGTAGTTGTCGACGAACCAGGCCAGCGAGTCCTGCACGCGGCCGAAGGCCGTGGAGATCTGCATCAGCTCGCCCAGCTGGATCGCGCCGCTGAAGAAGCGCGGCGCGGAGATGACGAACGGGAAGATCACCGCGGCCTGCCCGAAGAAGCTGCTGAACCAGATCAGGCGCTTCTGCGCGCGGATCAGGTCCAGGTAGTTGGCCAGCACGCGCGAGAAGCGCAGGTCCAGCTGCTGGCGTTCCACGGGCTCGCCGCGGTCCAGCGCGATGGCCTCGCTGTACTCGCGCACGCGCACCATGTGGTGCCGAAAGTCCGCCTCCAGCCGCTGCTGCTGGAAGTTCAGGCCGATCTGCGGCTTGCCGATCACATGCGTGATCCAGCTGCCGGCCACGCAGTACAGCACCGCCATCCACACCATGAAGCCCGGCACCTCGACAGGGCGCCCGCCCAGCTCGAACGCGAACGCGCCCGACAGGCTCCACAGGATGCCCACGAAGCTCACCAACGTGACCGCGGCGTTGAACGCACCCATGGTCAGGGACACGGTGTAGGTGGTGAACAGGTTCAGGTCTTCCTGGATGCGCTGGTCCGGGTTGTCGGGCACGGTGCCGTCGGCCGCCTGGCCATAGCGCGCCAGTTCCAACCGGTAGAACGCATGGCCTGCCAGCCAGCGCTGCAGGTACTGCGTGGTCATCCAGGTGCGCCAGCGCACCTCCAGCAGCTGCGTCAGGTAGAAGCGGTAGACCGCCAGCACGATCAGGCCAAAGGCAATCAGCGTGAAGCGCTGCAGCTGCTGCCAGAACACCGCCTGGTTCTTCTCCTGCAGCGCGTCGTAGAACACGCGGTACCAGTCGTTGTACTGCACCAGCAGCCACACGCCGCCAAGGTTCAGCGCAATGATCGCGGCGAGCAGGCCGCGCGCACGCCATTTCTCCTCGGACTGGAAGTAAGGCAGCGACAGTGCCCAGATCTTGCGGGCCTGCCGGCCCGTCAGTTGGAGTCGTTCTTGCAGCTTCATCGTGGCGCTGTCGAAAGTCGTGGTGCGACCCATGCTAGCGCCGGACCCCGGCGGTGAACTTACGTGGTGCTTAAAACTTCGGCGCCGGGAACTGCATGTCGCGGTAGGCCACGATGCCGCCGCCGCGCACCAGCCGGTAGCCGCCCCAAATCAGGAAGAACAGCGGCAGGCCGATGTAGGTGGCCACCACGCCGGCCCAGTCGATGCGGTCCTGCAGGAAGGCCTGGTAGTTCTGCCCCAGCGTGATCACCAGGCACAGCGCGAACGCGAACACCGGCCCCAGCGGGAACAGCCCTGCGCGGTAGGGCAGCGCGGCCAGGTCGCGGCCCTGGAAGGCATAGCCCTGGCGGAAGCGGTAGTGGCTGATGGCGATGCCCAGCCAGGCGATGAAGCCCGTCATGCCCGACAAATTCAGCAGCCACAGGTAGACCTTCTGCGGGCTGAACACGAAGCTGAAGAAGCACAGGCCCGCGACCACGGTGGTGGCGACCAGCGCCATGCGCGGCACGCCGTTGGACGTGACCTTGGCGAAGATGCGCGGCGCCTTGCCCTCGGTGGCCAAGGTGTAGAGCATGCGCGTGGACGCGTACATGCCCGAATTGCCGGCCGACAGCACGGACGTGAGCACCACGGCGTTCATCACCGCTGCGGCCGACAGCAGGCCGGCGCGCTCGAACACCAGCGTGAAGGGGCTCACGCTGATGTCGCCCAGGTCGTTCTTGAGCAGCTGCGGGTCGGTATACGGAATCAACAGGCTGATCACGGCGATCGCCAGCACATAGAACAGCAGGATGCGCCAGAACACCTGGCGCACGGCGCGCGGGATGTTGCGCGCCGGGTTTTCGGACTCGCCGGCCGCAATGCCGATCAGCTCCGTGCCCTGGAACGAAAAGCCCACGATCATGGCCACGCCGATCAGCGCCGCGAAGCCGCCTGCAAAGGGCGCATCGCCGACCGACCAGTTCGCCAGGTTGCCCATGAAGCCCTGGGGCGCGCCGCCGCGCAGGATGCCGAAGATCATCAAGGTGCCCAGCGCGATGAACACGATCACCGTGACCACCTTGATCGCGGCGAACCAGTACTCGGCCTCGGCGAAACCGCGCACCGAGAACGCGTTGAGCGCGAACATCAGCGCCAGGAACAGGGCGCTCCACAGCACGCCCGGCACGGCCGGAAACCAGTAGGCCATCACGAGCTGCGCGGCCACCAGGTCGACCGCGATGGTCACCGCCCAGTTGTACCAATAGTTCCAGCCGATCGCGAAGCCGAAGCCCTCGTCCACATAGCGCGCGCCGTAGGTGGCGAACGAGCCCGACACGGGCATGTAGGCGGCCAGCTCGCCCAGGCTCGTCATCAGGAAGTAGACCATCAGCCCGATCACCGCATAGGCCAGCAGCGCACCGCCCGGGCCGGCCTGCGACACCGTGGCGCCGGAGGCCACGAACAGCCCGGTGCCGATGGAGCCGCCGATGGCGATCATCGACAGGTGGCGGGCCTTGAGGACGCGGTGGAGTTGGCCCGACGGGGCGGCGGCTGTCATGGAGATCGTTCTTGTGGCGTGCGCGATGCGCGCGCATTCTCCATGCCGTGCCCCGCCGCGTCGAGCGGGCGCCGGCGAGCGCGTTGCGCCGGCGCAGCGGTCTCAGTGCGCGTGCATCGTGATTGTGCAGGCGCCGTCGACCGTCTCCGCATGGTCGGCATGGCCACTGCCGCACATCTTCTGGTAGGCCTTGAGCGCACGCGAACGCTGCGCGATGGCCAGCGGGGTCTTGAACGGCGCCAGGATGTCCTGCACCGACATCGTGATGCCGTTCTTGACCACGTACTGCACGTTGGCCGCGGCCTTCAGGTCGTCCAGCGGGTTGCCGCTGACGATGGTCAGGTCGGCCAGCTTGCCGACCTCCACCGTGCCCAGGTCGCGGTCCACGTAGCTCATGCGCGCGGCGTTGATGGTCACGTTCTGCAGCGCCTGCAGGTTGGTGGTCGCCAGGCCCGAGCCGCGCAGGCCGGTATGCAGCGCGATGCCAGGCGCCACCAGCGGCGCGTCGGTGCCGATGGCCAGCAGGCCGCCGGCCGCGGCCACCTTGGCGCTTTGGTCCGCGTCTTTCTTCACCAGGGCGACCTGGGCCGGCGTGGGCACTGCCGTGCCCTGCAGCCCGGCGATGAAGTTGGGCGGCACCAGCAGCGCCATGCGTTCGCCCGCGATCAACGCCGGGTCCTGCCCGACCAGCGCCAGCGAGGAGAACAGCGTGTCCACGACATGGAAGTCGGACTTGGCATGCAGGTCGTACGCGTCCTGGTAGGTGAAGCCGCCCACCGACTTCGACCAGCCATAGCCCATGCGCTGCGTGGCCGACAGGTGGGTCGTGCCGCCCAGCCCGGCGGCCGAGCCCGGGGCCAGCATGTGCGTGCCGGTGGGCACGCCGTAGTCCAGACCGGCCTGCGCGATGCGGTTCATCACCGGGATCGGCGCGCGCACATAGGACTTCATGTAGTCCGTGCCCATGGCGCGTGCCTTGGCGATCTCCAGGTCGGCGATCTCCGTCGTGCGCAGGCTGCGCGCAAAGCTGTAGAAGGAGCGGTTGCCCTCCCACAGCGGCGGCGAGATGAACACGCGCGGGCCGACCAGGTTGCCGGCCTCCAGCGCCTCGCGGATCTCCACGCTCTGGTGCAGCGGCCCGGCCACCGACTGCACGGACGTGATGCCGTAGGCCAGCATCAACGCCGAGATCTGGCCGAACTGCCCGCCCTGGTACAGCGTGAGCGGGTGCACATGCGGGTCCCACAGCCCGGGCATCACCGTCAAACCCGAGGCATCGACATAGCGGTCGGCCGTGGCTTCGGAGCCGGCCTGGTGCGGGCGCACCTGCGTGATGCGGTTGCCCCGGATCACGATGTCCATGTCGGTCTGCACCGAGGCGCTCTTGCCGTCCCACAGCGTGCCGGCGCGCACGATGGTGGTGGCAGGGCCCACGGCCTGCTGCCAGGTCAGCGGCACGGCCACGTCGCGGTCGTTGCTGCCGTCGGACTGGATCAGTTTGAGCCTGGTCGCCGACTTGTACAGAATGGTTTTCGAGTCGCCGGCCCAGCTCGGCAGGTCGGCCACGGCGCTGGTGATGGCCTTGGCGGCGCCGGCCGGCGAGCCGTCGGGTTTGAGCGGCATCACGTGCAGCACGGCGTCCATGATGAACGCGACCTGGGTACCGTCGGGCGACAGCGCGGCCGCGCCTTCCTCGCGGTCGGCGATGTGCTGCGGCGCGGCGGCCACGGCGTGGAAGGTCCCGGTCTTGGCGGCCACGTCGATCACGCGCAGCTTGTTGTAGCCCTCGCGGAAACGGTTGTTGATGCGCTCGTTGTCCACCAGCACGATCTTGTCGCCGTCCGGCGTCCAGTACGGTGTGCTGACCTGCGAGCTCACCTGCGCGATGACCACGCTGGCGGTCTTGCTCGCCACGTCCCACAGCTCCAGCTGGCCCGAGCCCGTGGTGTAGGCGATGCGGCTGCCGTCGGGTGACATCATGGGCGTGACCATGGACTTGGCCGCGATGGCGCCGAGCCGCGTGCGCGCCTTGGTCGCCACATCGATGCGGTCGATGGCCAGCGCACCCGCGTTGCCGCGCTCCGACGAGAAGATCACCGCGCTGCCGTCGCGCGTCCACTGCGGGCTACCGTCGCGGTCCTTGTCGTTGGTCAGCCGCACGGGCGGCTCGCCGATCTTCATGGTCCACACGTCGTTCAGCGCGACGAAGGCCACGCTCTGCCCGTCTGGCGACAGGGCCGGGCCGCTGATGCCGGTCACGGTGCGCTGGCCCAGGTCGTCGAAGCCACGCGGCTTGGGGGCGGTGATGACGGGCCGGCGCACCGTGAGCTGGGCGCTGAACGGCACGTCAGCCGGGTTGGCGCCGGCCGCATTGCGGATCCGGATCTTGCCGTCGGTGGTGTAGAGGAAGCGGCCGTCGGGCAGCCAGCGCACCGGGAAGGTGAACACGTCTTCGGTGCCCGAGACGTTGGCGCCGCCGATGGTGAGCGCGCGCTCCGGCGTCTGGAAGACCATGGCCGTGCCGCTGGGCGTGTAGTTGGGCGCGATGCCGGGGCCGACCAGGGTGCGCGCGCCGCCGGCCAGCGGCGCGGTGTACAGGTTCGCGGTGTCGACGAACAGCACCTGCTGGCCATTGGGCGATACCACCGGATTGCTCTCGGCGCCCGCGCCGCTGGTGACCTGGCGCAGCGCACCGTTCGCCAGGCTCAGGCTCCAGATCTTGTACTGGCCGTCGTTGCTGCGGTCCGACGAGAACACCAGCGCGCTGCCGTCCGGCGTGAAGGCCGGCTCGCGGTCGTCCTGCGGGCCGGTGGTGAGCTCCTTGGCGTTGGCACCGTTGGGCGCGATGGACCACAGGTGGTAGTTGCCTTCTCCCGTGTAGTTCTGGAACACGATGCTCTTGCCGTCGGGCGACCAGACCGGTGCCGTGGGCTCCATGGTCCACGGCGTGATGCGGGTGGCGTTGCCGCCAGCGATGGGGATGACCCACAGTGCGCCCTGCGCCGAAAAGACGATCTTCGTGCCATCGGGCGAGGGCGCGGCCGCCATGTTGGTGCCCTCGTGCAGCTCGACCGTCACGTCGCGCGTGGAGCCACTGAGGTTGCTGGTCTGCCGTACCTCGATCGTGTCGTTGCCATCGTCGCCGCCGCTGTTGCAGGCCGCGAGCACGGCTGCAGCCAAGGCGCTCACCAGAATCCGGGGGTGCAGGTGCATCGTCTCCTCCAGGTTGCTCGGCCACCGCTGCCGTCGAAGGAAAAGACCGGCTTGGGGCCGGCCTCCTCAGCGGGTCAGACGTTCGCCTCGCCGAGCGACTGCGTGTGACCGAGGGGCCGACCATAGGAGCGCCGGGCGCCATGCACAACGGCGCTTGTATCCAAACGCTATGCGTGCATCAACGCGTTATTTCGGCCGGTTCCGGTGCTGCATTCGCGCACAGGATGAACGAATGTGCGCCCCAAAGTGGGGCGAGGTTTTACAAAGTTTTTCAGATCGGCCGTGCTGACGACCAGAAGTCAGGCCTGGGGCGGCAAATTCGCCACACCGTGGTGCACGTGCCCGGCCGGCACGTGGCGCGCGGCCGAATGCACATGCGTGGTCTGGTCGTCGAAGAAGAAATCGGGCTCGAACTCGCGCAGGAATTCGCCCTTGGCCAGGCCGCCCAGGAACATCGCCTCGTCGACCGCGATGTTCCAGTTCATGAGCGTGCGGATCGCGCGCTCATGCGCCGGCGCGCTGCGTGCGGTGACCAGCGCGGTGCGGATGCGCATCTTCGGCGTGCCGGCCTGCTGCAGCCGGTGCAGCGCGGCCAGCAGCGGCTTGAACGGGCCGTCGGGCAGCGGCAGTGCGGCCTTGTCGGTCTCGTGCAGCTGGAACGCGTCCAACCCCTGGGCGCGAAACACCTGCTCGGCCTCGTCGGAGAACAGCACGGCGTCGCCGTCGAATGCGATGCGCACTTCCTCGGGGTGGTTGTGGCCGGCCTGGGCCGACTCGGTCAGCACGCGCGCGGCTGGGAAGCCCTGGGCCAGCGCCTCGCGCACGTCGGCCTCGTTGGCCGACAGAAACAGGTGGGCGCGCAGCGGGCGCAGGTAGCCGAAGGGGTCGCGGCCCTGCGTGAACACGCCGCGCTCGAGCTTGATGCCGGCCTCGCGCCCCGACCGGAAGATGCGCATGCCGCTCACCGGGTCGTTGCGCGACAGCATGACGACCTCCACGCGCTGCACATCCGGCTCGTTGAAGGCCAGCAGCTTGCGCACCAGCGAAAAGGCGACGCCGGGCGCGGCCGGCACGTCCAGGCGCTCCAGCTGCAGCTGCATGTAGGCCTTGGCGTCGCCCGCGTCGAACAGGCGGTTCTCTTCTTCCAGGTTGAACAGCGCGCGCGAGGAGATCGCGACCACCAGCTTGTCGTCCAAAGTAACCGGCATGTGCGACTCCTGTCCATGCAGTAGGAGGAACTACGTGTGCGACACCGAACCGAGGCGTGGGCCGTCACGGAACCGGCTTTGCCGGGCCGTAGACGGCGCCCCCTGAAGGAGGTTGGCGGACCAGCGCGCAGCGCGGGGAGACTGGGGGTGAGCCATGTCTACCTCGCGAATTGGTTGAGCTGGATGATGGGCAGCAGCACCGCCAGCACGATGAGCATGACCACCAGGCCCATGGCCACGATCAACAGCGGCTCCAGGATGGTGGCCAGCGCCATCGCGCGGCGTTGCACCTCTGTGCCGATCTGCTTGGCCGCGCGCTGCAGCATCACGGGCAGCTGGCCGGTCTGCTCGCCCAGCCGCGCGAACATCGCGACCAAGCCGGGAAAGCGCTTCTTCTGCGCCATGGCGGAGGCCAGCGGCGCGCCTTCTCGCACCAGCACCAGCGCGTCCATTGCGTCGGCGCGCATGGCGCGGTTGTTCAGCGTTTCGGCCGCGGCCTGCAGCGCGCGCAGGATGGGCACGCCGGCTGCCGCCAGCATGGCCAGCGTGCTCGTGAAACGCGCGGCGTTGTAGCCGGCGGCCAGCCGGCCGATCAGCGGCAGGCGCAGCGTCGTGGCGTCGAAGCGCTCGCGAAAGCCCTCGTTGCGCAGCGCGAACTTCAGGCCCACGCCGGCCAGCACCAGCGCCAGCAGGATCCACAGGCCGTAGTTGCGCACCACGTCGCTCACGGCCAGCATGGCCATCGTCAGGAACGGCAGCGCGCGCTTGGTGCCCGCGAACACGTTGGCCACCTGCGGCACCACGTAGCCGACCAGGAACATCACGATGACGATGGCCACCAGCGTGACGATGGCCGGGTACAGCGCCGCACCGATCAGGCGCGACTTGAGCTCCTGCTGCGCCTCCAGGTCGTCGGCCAGGCGCTCCAGCACCAGGCCCAGGTGGCCGCTTTGCTCGCCGGCGCTGATGACGGCCGTGTAAATGGGCGTGAACTCGCGCGGGTGCTGGGCCAGGGCCTTGCCGAAGGGCGAGCCGGCGTTGACCTCGGAACGCAGGCCGGCCAGCAGGTCGCGCTGACGTTCGTCTTCGGACTCTTCGGTCAGCGCCGACAGCGCGCGCTCCAGCGGCAGCCCGGCGCTGACCAGGCCTGCGAGCTGGCGCGTCCACACCGCCAGGCGCGTGTTGCTGAACACGCGGCCAACGAAGATCGCGCGCGACTTGCGTGAGTGGCTGGCGCCATCGGCCGCGGCATTGCCGGCGCCCACGGGCTCGACCGACAGCGGCACCAGCGCCTGCGCACGCAGCATGCTGCGCGCGGCGCGCGCCGTGTCGGCCTCCAGCACGCCCTTGCGGGACGCGCCCTCGGCATCGACGGCTTCGAAGGTGTAGGCGGGCATGCTCTGCTACGACTCTCTTGTCACCCGCAGCAGCTCTTCGCGCGAGGTGATGCCGGCGGCCACCAGCCGCTCGCCGTCCTCGCGCATCAGGGACATGCCATTGCGCTGCGCGGCGGCACGGATGTCGGCCTCGGATGCACGGTTGTGCACCTGGGCGCGGATGGCTTCGTCGGCCAGCAGCAGCTCGAACACCCCGGTGCGGCCCTGGTAGCCGGTCTGGCCGCAAGCCTCGCAGCCCTGGCCGCGGCAGTGCGTGCACAGCTTGCGCACCAGGCGCTGGGCCAGCACGCCGAGCAGGGACGAGCTCAGCAGGAAGGGCTCCACGCCCATGTCGGTCAGCCGCGTCACGGCGCTGGACGCGTCGTTGGTGTGCAGCGTGGCCAGCACCAGGTGGCCCGTCAGCGAGGCCTGGATGGCGATCTGCGCGGTCTCGAAATCGCGGATCTCGCCGATCATGATCACGTCCGGGTCCTGCCGCAGGATGGCGCGCAGGGCCTTGGCGAAGGTCAGGTCGATCTTGGCATTGACCTGGGTCTGGCCGATGCCGGGCAGCTCGTACTCGATGGGGTCTTCCACCGTCATGATGTTGCCGCGGCTCGCGTCCAGCTCGCTCAGGGCGGCGTACAGCGTGGTGGTCTTGCCCGAGCCCGTGGGCCCGGTCACGAGGATGATGCCGTGCGGCTGCGCGATCAGGTTCTGCAGCTGGCGCAGCGCGTCGCCCTGCATGCCGACGGACTGCAGGCTGATGCGCTCGCCGGATTTGTCGAGCAGGCGCAGCACGGCGCGCTCGCCGTGGGCGCTGGGCAGCGTGGAGACGCGCACGTCGACCGCGCGCGTGCCGATACGCAGGCTGATGCGGCCGTCCTGCGGCAGGCGCTTCTCGGAGATGTCCAGCTCGGCCATGATCTTCAGGCGCGAGATCAGCGCGGCGTGCAGCGCGCGGTTGGGCTGCACGACTTCGCGCAACGTGCCGTCGACGCGGAAGCGCACGCTGGAGTGGCGTTCGTAGGGCTCGATGTGGATGTCGCTGGCGCCGTCGCGCGCGGCCTGCGTGAGCAGCGCGTTCAGCATGCGGATGATGGGCGCGTCGTCCGAGGTTTCCAGCAAGTCCTCGACGGCTGGCAGCTCCTGCATCATGCGCGACAGGTCGGCGTCGCTCTCGACTTCGCTGACGACGGCGGC
Source organism: Pseudorhodoferax sp. Leaf267 (assembly GCF_001422405.1). GTDB lineage: Bacteria > Pseudomonadota > Gammaproteobacteria > Burkholderiales > Burkholderiaceae_C > Pseudorhodoferax. Next base: position 1,186,566 of record NZ_LMMV01000001.1, on the reverse strand, counting down.
GGCGTTCGACTCGCCCTGCGCGTAGGCCGCGCTGATGCGCTGCACGAGGGCCGGCTGCGAGAGCGTGGCGACGTGCTGCACCGGGTGCTTGCGCATGACCTCGGCCACGGCCGAGGCCGGCGATGCCGGGTGCAGCCACAGCGTGAGCTCGCCGAGGTTGTCTTCCAGTAGCACCTGTTGGGTGCGTGCGAAGGCGTAGGGCAGGGGGTGGCGCATGTCAGCGGGCGTGCGGCATCAGGACTGCGGGCGGCCGACGGGCTGGGGCGGGCCGCCCGGCGTCTGCGTTTCCAGGTTGGTGGAAGGCGGCAGCAGCGGCGAGGGCATGGGCACGGGCGAGCGCAGCACGCGCTCCGGCAGAACGGGCGCCTCGTTCACCGGCGTGAGGCGGCTGGGTTCGGGCTGCGCCTGCTGCTGGCCCACGCGCATGAGGTCGTAGCGGTCCATGGACAGCTGCTCGATCGACTGCGCGTCTCGCACCACCACCGGCCGCAGGAACACCATCAGGTTGGTCTTGCGCCGGTTGCGCGTCTCGCTGCGGAACAGGTTGCCGAAGAACGGCACGTCGCCGACGCCGGGCACCTTTTCCTGGTTGCCCGTGTACTGGTCCTGCAGCAGGCCGCCCAGCACGACGACGGAGCCGTCTTCCACGAGCACGGTGGACTCGATGGCGCGCTTCGTCGTCGTCGGGCCGTTGGCAGCGTTCTCGGTGCCGCCCTTCACGGCCGAGCTTTCCTGGTAGATCACCATCTTGACCGTGCCGTTCTCGTTGATCTGCGGGCGCACGCGCAGCGTCAGGCCCACGTCCTCGCGCTGCACGGTCGTGAACGGGTTCACCGTGGAGGCGCTGGTGGCGTTGCTGTAGGAGCCGGTCACGAAGGGCACGTTCTCGCCGATGATGATGCGCGCTTCCTCGTTGTCCAGCGTCAGCAGGTTGGGCGTGGACAGGATGTTGCCGTCGCCCTGCGATTCCAGGAAGCGCGCCAGGAAGCCCAGGATGTTGTTGCTGCCGTTCCTGTAGACGTAGCCCAGGTTGATGCCGGTGGACGGAACGGTGGTCCCCGCCGCTGGTGTACCCCCCGTGGCTAGCGTTGGCGAGATGCCGAAGATGTTCTGGCCGCCGATGGCGAAGTTGGTGCCGATCGCGCCCAGCTTGGTGCCGCCGCCCAGCAGCGCCTGCCACTGGATGCCGAACTCGGCCGCCTTCTCGGCATTGACTTCGACGATCAGGCTTTCCACCAGCACCTGCGCACGCCGGCCGTCCAGTTTGTCGATGACGGCGCGCAGCTGGCGGTATTGCGGCTCGGGCGCCGTGATGATGAGCGAGTTGGTCGTCGGGTCGGCCTGGATCTGCCCGCCGGTGGACGGCTGGTTGCTGTTGGCCCCGCCCAGGCTGCCGCCGGCCGCGCCGCTGCTGCTGCCAAAGCCGCTGCTGCTGCCCGAACTGCCGAAGCTGGAACTGGAGCCGCCCAGGCTGCTGCTGCCGCTGTTCGTGCCGCCGCTGCCCAGCGAGGTCTGCAGCGTGCCGCTGCCCAGGCTGCTGCCGGTGTTGCCCAGCCCGCCGCTGCCCGTGCCGGCCGCGCCGATGGCGGCGCGCAGCGTGGCAGCCAGCTTCACGGCGTCGGCGTTCTTCAGGTAGACCACGTGGATGTTGCCGGCCGCGCCGCTGGCGCCCTGCACGGAAGGTTGGTCCAGCCGCGCCACCAGCGAGCGCACCAGGTTCATGCGCGCCGGGTTGGCCGCGCGCACGACCAGCGCATTGCTGCGCGGCTCGGCCAGCAGCGTCGTGCGGTAGGCGCTGTCGCCGCCCTGGCCCGCGGCGGCCGGCGTGGCGCCGATGGCGGCGGCCGAGCCCGGCTCGATGAGGCGCGCCACCAGCGGTGCCAGGTCGGCCGCGATGGCGTGGCGCAGCGGGATGATCTCCAGGTCGGTGGCGTTGGACACGTCCATCGCCGCGATGACCTTGGCCAGGCGGCGCAGGTTGTCGGCGTAGTCGGTGATGACCAGCGAGTTCGTGCCGGGGTTGGCGTTGATGGTGTTGTTCGGGCTGATCAGCGGGCGCAGCACCGGCACCAGGTTGTTGGCGCTCTCGTGGTTGAGCCGGAAGATCTGCGTGACGATCTGGTTGCCCGAGGGCAGGCCGCTGTCGCCGCCGTCGCTGATGCTGACCGGGCCGCCCTGCAGCTTGGCGTCGGCCTCGGGCACGACCTTGTCCAGCCCCGCCGAATCGACCACCGTGAAGCCCTGCATGCGCAGCGCGGCGATGAACTGGTTGTAGGCGGTGGACGGGCTCACCGGGCGGTCCGTCGACAGGTTGATCTGGCCCTTCACGCGCGGGTCCACGACCACGTTGCGGCCGGTGATGGTGGACATGGTGCGTGCCACGGCCTCGATGTCGGCGTTCACGAAGTTCAGGGTGACCGGGTCGCCGCGGCGCGTGCCGGTGGGCGTCATGCTCACCGTGCCGGGGCCGCTGCCAGGCGCGGTGGTACCGGGCTGCACGCCCGGCGTGCCGGGCACCACGGGCGTGGTGGGGATCGCACCCGGCATGCCGGGCGCGGGCTGGATCTGGGCGGCGGCGGGCAGGGCGGTGCACAGCAGGGCGATGGCCGAGGCGCATGCGCCCAGGCGGGGCAGCACGGCGTGGCGGCGGGTCGGTGAAGAAGACATGGTGCTAACCCACTTTGATGATGGAACGCGCGCCGTTACGGCGGCCAATGATGTTCAGCAGATTGGACAGTGCGTCGATGCGCTCCGGCGCGGCGCTGGCCACGCCGTCGAAGCGCAGCCGCGAGCCCACCCATTGCCCGCTGCCGGTCAGCTGCAGGCTGCCCGAGATGGTTTCCAGCTGCAGGCTGGCCGGGCCATCCTGCGCGCCGCCCGCCAGGGTCAGCCGGTAGCTGCCCATGGGCTTGAGCGTGGACAGCCGGGAGGACAGGTCGGTGGCTTCCAGCCGCATGCTGCCGTTCAGCACCAGCCGGTTGGAGATCCATTCGGCGGCCAGGCCCTGCGTGGACAGCGCCAGCAGCCCCTCGGGCTGGACCGTGTTCCACGGCGTGCCCAGGCCGGCCAGCATGGCGGCCGGCCAGTGCGATCGGCCGTCGGCCACGCTCACCAGCGCGCCGGTCCAGCGCGGCTGGGCGCGCAGCTGCCAGGGCTGGTCCATGCAGCAGCTGGCCTGCAGCGCAACGGCGGCGCCCAGGCCGCTGGGCCGGATGCGCCAGTGCAGCCGCTCGGGCAGCGCCGTGGCGTCGCGGCTGTCGATGCCGCCCGCCAGCACCAGCTGGGCCGAGCCGTTCCAGACGGTGCCGCGCGCGTCGCGCAGCAGCACATGGCGCTCGCTGGCGCTCTCGATGGCCAGTGCCAGCCAGCGGGCCGGCGCGAACAGCACCAGGGCGAGCACCAGTCCGATGCTGCCGCCCAGCGTCGCCCAGCGCCAGTGGGTGGTGCCGGTGCTGGGCGTGGGCGTGCGGCTGGCCACGGGTCAGCGCGCGGGCAAGGTCAGCACCAGGGAGCCGTCCCAGCGCGCCGGGGCCGTTGGGGCGCCGGCAGCGCGTGTCAGCCGCGCCTCGGACGGCAGTGCGCGCGCGTTGACGCGGGCCTGGGTCAGCCAGCGGGCCAGCGCGTCGGGGTCGGCCGCCTTCAAGGTCAGCGTGGCGCGCTCGCCGGCCACGCTCAGCTGGGCCGTGGCGCCCAGGCGCTGGCGCACCGAGGCTTCCAGCGCGCGCAGTGCGTCGTCGTACGACAGCTTGGGCTGCCCCTGCAGCGCCAGGGCTTCGGTCTGCAGGCTGCGCATGGTCTGCAGCTGCGCGTCCAGCGCCTGATGCTGGGCCTCGGCGTGGCGCAGCGTGGTGAGCGCCGGCCCCAGCACCACCCACCAGAGCAGGGCCACGACCACCAGGGCGACCGCGATCCCGACGCCGGCGCGCTCGCGCCCGGCCAGCAGGGCCCAGCGCGCGCGCAGCGCGTCCTGCCAGCCGGCGGTCTTCATGGCGAGGCTGTCGCGCGATGCGGCGTTCATGGCGCGCCCTCCCGCCCGGCGGCCGGGCGCAGCACCCAGCGGTCGCCTTCGGACCGGGCCTGCAGGCCGAATGCGCGCAGGCTGTCGTTGACCGGCCCGGCGCCATCGGCGGCCAGCGTGAGCCCGCGCAGCCTGGCCTCGCCAGCGGCGAACTCCACGCCCTGCAGGGACTGGCCCGGCGGCAGTGCGGCGCCCAGCGCGCCGAGCATGGCTTCGAGGTCGCGCTGCGAGTAGGCGCCTGCGGCCTGGCGCAGCAGGGCGACTTCGCGCTGCATCTGCACCGGGGCATCGACGACGACGCGCACGCCGGGGAAGGTGCTGGTCAGCGTGCCGCGCACGGCGGCGCGCTTGTCGGCCAGCGCGGCGGACTCCTTCCAGGCCCAGGCGTTGACGCCCACCAGGTGCGCCGCCACGAGCAGGCCCGCGCCCCACCGGGCGGCGCGCCATTCGGGCGCGCGCAGCAGGGCGACGGCGTGGCGGCCGGTGCGCTGGAAGGCGCGGCGCCGGTCGGAGCTGGCCATGTCGAATTGCGCCAGGTCCCAGTTGGCACCGGCGGCCTGCAGCCAGCGGTCGCCGCTGCTTTGCAGGACCACCTGCTGCGCGCCGAGCTGTTCAGCCTGCTGCGCCAGCGCGGGCTCGGCCAGGATGGCCACCGTGTCCGGGGTGCCGGTTTGGGCCAGTGCCCAATCCAGCGCAGTGCTGGCCAGTGGCAGCACGCCGACGCCCTTGGCGCCGCTGTAGGCCAGCAGCGGCGCTTCGGCCGTGCCAATGATCTGCAGCCGGTCTTCGCCGGGCGCCAGCTCTGGCACCACGCGTGCAGCGGGGCGGCGTGCCGATTCGAGCAGGGCCAGCGCAGCGCGCAGCCAGGCGCGGTCGCAGCTTGCCACCCACACGGGGGCCTGGGCGCGGGCGTCGGGCTCCAGTGCGAAATGCAGGTCGGCAGGGTCGTCGAGCAAGCGGTCTTCGAGCAGGCCCTCGAGCATCGCCCGCAGCCGCGGCGTGCCGGCCGTGCCGCCCAGCGTGCTGCGCGACAGGCTGCCCTTGGGCAGCTCGACCCGGTGCCAGGACAGGGCCTGCACCGGCACCACGGCGACGATCTCGCGCGCGGCCGGCAGCAGCGCGGCCACGGCGCGGTCGTGGCTGCCCTGCGTACGGCCGTCGGGGCTGAGCACGTAGTCCAGGGGGGTGGCCGCACTGGGGGGGGCCAGCGGCAGAACGACGATCAGGGTGCTCATGCGGTCGGCGATTGTAGAGAGACGAGGTGACACCCCGTAGGAAGTTGGCGGGGGCTCACTGCAGCAGTTCTCCAGGTGCGCGTTCGCGCCACACGGTCGTCACGACGGAGCCGGCGCGCTTGACCAGCGAGCGTTCGTTCACGACGCTGCGCTCCACGCGCAGGCGGCCCTGCACCTCGAAGAATTGGGTCTGCACGCTGAACCCGGCAGCGTCCAGCCCCTCGGCCTGGTCCAGCACCTTGGCCGCATCGGCCACGCTGCGCAGCTGGCTGTGCGTGCGCACGTCCACCAGCCGCGCGGCGCCGGCCAGGTCCAGCCCGGGAATGCTGGCGGCGATGACCGGCGCGCTGGCGGTGTTCAGGTTGACCGGCGTGGCCTCGGGCAGCACGGTCACGTAGGGTTCCAGCGCCTGCATCAGCGCGGGCGACACGCCCAGCCAGGCCAGCTGGTCGAAGCGCTGCGGGCGCAGCGGCACGTCGCCGTCCTGCACGTTCGGCAAGTGGGCGCGGCGCAGGTTTTCCGCCAGGTTCTGCAGGTCCTGCGGCGGCAGGCCCAGCAGCTCGAACAAACGCGTGAAGGCTGCCATCGGCTTCTCGATGAGCTCGCCCTTGTCGCTGACCAGGCCGGTCAGGTTCAGGCGCGATTGCAGGTCGATGATGCGGCCGGACAGGAAGACCTCGGGCAGGTCGTCCTCGTCGCCGCTGGCCACGCCACGGTCGGCTGCCAGGAAGGTGGACAGGCGCGACTCCTGCAGCGGCACGGCCCAGGGCTCGGCCAGGTGGTCGGTGGTGCTGGCGCGGGCATCCTCGCGCAGGATCAACCGGGCCCAGTCCAGCGCGCCGACCAGCACCCAGGACGACTGCACGCGCGCGCGCTCGGCGGTCTCGATCTCCACCGCGCGCCACTGCTGCCACAGCGCGGTGGCGGCGAAGGTGGCGACCAGGGTCACGGTCAGCATGGCCATCAGCAAGGCTGCGCCGCGCTGCGGGTGCCGACGGGCGCGCACTGGGGAAGCTTCGCGCTGCGCGCTGCGGTGCTGAGCCTCTTCGGGCGGCCGGGCGAGGCTCATGATTTGTTGCCCCCGGCCGTCGGGCGGGCCCAGTCGCGCGTCAGCACGCCGGCCACGGCCTGGCCTGGCGGCAACTCCAACACCAGGCGCACGCCATCGGGGGGTGTCGTCCTGGTGCCGGTGGCCGGTTGCGTGTCGCCGCTGGACATGGGGTTGGTCCAGGCGTTGCCGCGGTAATAGAACAGGCGCCAGTCGGCCAGCGGCACGATGGCGACTTCCTGGCGCCGCTCCTCGGTGCCGGGGTTCTGCGCCCACAGCGCTGCGCGTTCCCAGGCCTGCAGCATCTCCGCACGGCTGCGCAGCACGGGCGACTGCCAGCGCAGCCACAGGCCGGCGCCGCCCTGCTCGCGGCGCGTCCAGGCCACGATGCGCGGGCCGGCCCAGCCGGGGTCGTTGCTGGCGCGCACGATGCGCAGGGCGCGGCCGTCCCAGTCGATGGCGGCCGGCAATTCCTCGACATCGAGCATGGCGTCCAGGTCGGCGCTCCACTGGGCCAGGCCGGTCTGCAGGGTGAGCACCTGGTCCGTGTGCAGCTGGGTCAGTTGCTGCGCGCGGGTCATGCCGTCCAGGCCGCGCCAGCTCATGATGGCCAGCAGCGCCATGACCGACAGCGCGATCAGCAGCTCGACCAGCGTGAACCCGCGCGCGCGCCGCATCACCAGCGCCCCAGCACGGTGGACAGGCGCAGCACGGGCAGGCCGGCCTCCAGCACCTGCGCGTCGATGCGGCGAAAGCTCGGGTTGGGCGTGGGCCGCACCGACAGGCGCACGTCGAACTGGCGGCCGGCCTGCTCGCAGGGCAGGTCGGTGTCGCCCACGCCGGGCATCTGCGGCGACAGGCGCAGGCGAGAAAGTTCGTTCTCGGCGCACATCTGGGCCAGCAGCACGTCCGATTGCCGCGTGGCATTGGCCGTCAGTGCGTTCGTGGCCTGCAGGCCCGCCAGCAGCGCGATGGCCACGATGCCCAGCGCGACCAGCACCTCGACCAGTGTGAAGCCGCGCGCGCGCTTCACGGCAGCAGCGGCTGAACGGTGAACGGGCGTACGCCGTCGGTGGCGACGCGCAGCGCCAGTTCGGGCTGGGCCGCCGTGCGCAGCACCAGTTCCTGCGCGCCGATGATGGGCTCGGGGCCGAGCAGCACCACGGCGCGCGCCGCGACCACGGTCTGCTCGCTGAGCCAGTACTCGGGCAGGCTGCCGGGGCGGGCGCCCTCGAAGCGAAAGCCACGTTCCAGGGCGCGCCAGCGCAGGGGCACGCCGCTGGCGCGGGACTGGGCACGGGCGGATTCGAACAAGGCGGCCAGGCGCTGGGCCTCGCGTTCGAGGTTGCTGCCGGCCGTGTCGCGCAGCGCGAAACCGACGCCGGCGCTGGCCATGGCGATGATGGCCACCACGACCATCAGCTCCAGCAGCGTGAAGCCGCGGTGCGGGCGCCGGCTACTGCCAGCTGCCGATGTCGGCATCTTTGCCCTCGCCGCCGGACTGGCCGTCGGCGCCAAAGGACATCACGTCGATCTCGCCCTTGATGCCGGGGTTCAGGTACTGGTAGGGCCGGCCCCAGGGGTCGTTCGGCAGCTTTTCCAGGTAGGGCTTCCAGTTCGGCGGCACGGGCGTGGTGGTGGGCTTGACCAGCAGCGCCTGCAGGCCCTGCTCGGCCGTGGGGTAGCGCTGGTTGTCCAGCCGGTACAGGCGCAGGGCCTGGACGAGGTTGTTCACGTCGGTCTTGGCGGCCGTGCTGCGTGCATCGTCGGCGCGGTCCAGCACGTTGGGCACGATCAGCGCCGCGAGCACGCCGATGATGACAAGCACCACCATGAGCTCGATCAGCGTGAACCCGTGGTGCCGGTGGCGGCGACGAAATGGAAGCAGTGATTTCATGGGGGTGTTGAGCGCGGCCTGTGCGAAACAGTCCATGATAATCGTCGGATGTTGCGCAAGGCTTCCTCCCCCAACGTCGGCAATGGCAATCCATGGCTGGCCCGGCTGGTCACGCTGCTCGTCTGGGGCCTCGCGGCGGCCAGCGTGGCGTACTGGGCCTTGCGCCTGTGGGCGCCGGCGGGTGTGACGTCGGCCGTGCCTGTGGCCCAGGCGGCGCTGTCGCAGGCCGACGCCACGGCGGTCGCCCGCGTGCTGGGCGCCACGCCGCAGGTGGTCGCGGTGGCGGGCACGCCCACCGGCAACCGCTACGTGCTGACCGGCGTCGTGGCCGACCGCCGCCAGGGCGGGGCGGCGCTGATCGCCGTCAACGGCCAGCCCCCCAAGCCCTTCCGCGTGGGCGCCGAGATCGAGCCCGGCGTGGTACTCACCTCCGTCGGCCCCCGGCGCGCGGTGTTGGCGCCGGATATGCGGTCCGATCCCGTGGCTACGCTGGAGCTGCCGCCGCTGTTCCGCCAGTAGGCAGGTCCAGCACCGTCCACGCGCCGAACGCGACGCTCTCGCGCGGCCACTGGGTCGCATGCGCAATGGGCGGCCGGCCGCTGGCCAGCCACTGCGCGGTCTTGATGACCCCCGCATGCGTGATCCACAGGCCATGGGCTGCGGGCATGGCCGCGCAGTGGCGCAGCGCGGCGCCGACGCGCTGCATCAGCTGCGCGACAGATTCCCCGCCGCCGGGCCGGTAGGCGGCGAAGTCGTCCGTCCAGGCGTCGAGCGCGGCGGCGCCGATGGCGTCCCAGGGCTGGCACTCCCAGGCGCCGAAGTCCATCTCCGCCAGGCGCGCATCGCTGGCGATGGCCAGGCCAGGCTGCAATGCCTGCAGGCGGTCCGCCAGCACCCGGCAGCGCTGGAGCGGCGAGCACCAAGCACGCGCAATCGGCGGCAATTGCGCAGCGAGCCGCAAGGCCGTGGCTTCTGTGTGGGCCGCATCGGCCGCCAGGTCGGTGGCGCCATAGCACAGGCCCGCGGCCTGCGGCAGCGCGGCGTGTCGCACCAGCCACAGTTGCATCACGTGCGGCCCAGCACGAGCGCCGCACCCAGGTAGAACGCGATCTCGCAAACCTGCTGCGTCGCGCCCAGGCAGTCACCCGTGAAGCCCTGCAGGCGGCGCCGGAACAGTCGGAACATCCAGCCGGCCGCGAGCAGTGCGGCCAGGCTGGCGCCCACGCTGAATGCCGGCCCCTGCCACCAGGCCACGGCCAAGAGCGCCGGCAGGCACCACAGCGTCGCGCACAGCAGGCTGCCCCGGCTGACCTGGTCGGCCAGCGGCTTGCTCTTGGACCGCGCCGTGTCGCCCACATGCGGCAGCAGCGTCGGCAGCAGCAGCGGCAGCCAGCGCGACAGCACATGGGCTCCGAGCAGCGCCGCCAGCAGCGGCGCCAGGCCGGCCGTGCCCAGCACCGCGAGCAGCGCGACCTTGGTCACCAAGCCCAGCACCAGCGCCATGGCGCCGAATGCGCCGATGCGCGAGTCCTTCATGATCTCCAGCGCGCGCGCGCGGTCCTGGCTGCCGCCCAGACCGTCTGCCACATCGGCCAGGCCGTCTTCGTGGAAGCCGCCGGTCAGCAGCACGGTGGCGACAGTGCTCAATGCCGCCACGGCGAGGGGCGCCTGGCCGCCGACGGGCAGCGCGTGCCACAGCACGGCTGCGACGGCGCATGCCACGCCGGCGACCAGCCAGCCGACGCCGGGGAAGTGCGCCGCGGCCGAACGCAGCATCGTGGGGCTGAAGCCGACCCAGGCCGCCAGCCGGCCCGTGACCGGCACGCGGGTGAAGAATTGCAGCGCGAGCAGGAAGTGGCGCACGCCCTGCATGGCGTCAGGTCTGCAGGAACAGGCGGTAGACCGGGTTGTCGGTCTCTTCCACGTAGGGGTAGCCCAGCTCGTTCAGGAATCGGCCGAAGGCCTTGTCGTCGACATCGGGCACCTGCAAACCGATCAGGATGCGGCCGTAGTCGGCGCCCTGGTTGCGGTAGTGGAACAGGCTGATGTTCCAGCTCGGCCGCATCAGATTCAGGAATTTCAGCAGCGCGCCGGGCCGCTCGGGAAACACGAAGCGCAGCAGGCGCTCGTTGCGCGCCAGGGCCGAACGGCCACCCACCATGTGGCGCACATGCTCCTTCGCGAGCTCGTCGTGCGTGAGGTCGATGGCCTGAAAGCCGCTGCGCACGAAGCGCGTGGCCAGCCTGGCCGACTCGCCCTTGCCGTGCGTCGTCAGGCCGACGAACACATGGGCCTGGGCTGCGTCGCTGATGCGGTAATTGAATTCGGTCACGTTGCGCGGGCCGCCGGGCAGCTGGCCCACGACTTCGCAAAAGCGCCGGAAGCTGCCGCGCTCCTCCGGGATGGTGATCGCCAGCAGGGCCTCGCGCTCCTCGCCGACTTCGGCGCGCTCGGCCACGAAGCGCAGGCGGTCGAAGTTCATGTTGGCGCCGCACAGGATGGCAGCGTAGGTCTCGCCACGGGTCTTGTGGGTCGCCACGTACTGCTTGATCGCAGCGACGGCCAAGGCGCCGGCCGGCTCCACGATGCTGCGCGTGTCGACGAAGACGTCCTTGATGGCCGCGCAGACGGCATCGGTATCGACGGTGATGTAGCTGTCCACGAGGCCGCGCGCCACGCGGAAGGTTTCCTCGCCGACCAGCTTGACGGCCGTGCCGTCCGAGAACAGGCCCACATCGTCCAGCGTCACGCGCTTGCCGGCGCTGACCGAGCGGACCATGGCGTCGGAGTCGTTCATCTGCACGCCGATGACCTTGATCTCCGGCCGCACGGCCTTGATGTAATTGGCCACGCCCGAGATCAACCCCCCGCCGCCGATGGCCACGAACACCGCATCCAGGTGGTGCGAGCCCAGGCCCTGCAACTGGCGCAGGATCTCCATGGCGATGGTGCCCTGGCCCGCGATCACGTCGGGGTCGTCGAAGGGGTGGACGAAGGTCAGGCCCTGCTTCTTTTCGAGCTGGGCGGCGTGCTGGTAGGCATCGGAATAGCTGTCGCCATGCAGCACCACGTCGCCGCCCAGGCCGCGCACGGCATCGATCTTGAGCTGCGGCGTGGTCGTGGGCATCACGATGACTGCGCGGCTGCCGAGCTTGCGGGCACTCATGGCCACGCCCTGGGCATGGTTGCCGGCAGAGGCGCAGATCACGCCCTTCTTCAATTGCGCGGCCGTGAGGTGCGCCATCTTGTTGTAGGCCCCGCGCAGCTTGAAGCTGAAAACGGGTTGCTGGTCCTCGCGCTTGAGCAGCACGGTGTTATGCAGACGCTGGCTGAGGCTCTTGGCCGGCTCCAGGGCCGACTCCACCGCCACGTCGTAGACCCGGGCGGTCAGAATTTTCTTCAGATAATCGGCGGGCGTAAGACGCTTGGCCGGGCGCGGACCGGCAGCAGTGTTGGACGGCATGGTGGGAACGGGAGGTCGCATGGCGCGACGCAGCGGTGAACGACCGCGGATGATAGAGCCACGGCTTGAGGCGCCCCGCCTGAGATGCCGCCAAGAAAAAAGCCCCCGGGTCTTGCGACCCGGAGGCTAATCCACCTTTTCGGAGGGTGGAGGAGACAATCGGTGCATCCCGTTGGATGCGATGGATTCAGTATAGCCAGCTTTTTTGTGCGTCGCAGCATTAGTGCGGAGATGCTACTGGTTTTCGTGAAATATTAGTCATATTCACAGCGCAAAAGCGTTCGTGATGCAGGAGCAGACAGGATGGAATGCACAGTCAGTTGGACCGGCTCCGCCGGCACCCAGTCCGGCATGGGTTTCGTGGCCGAAACGGGCAGCGGGCATGTCTTGGCGATGGATGGCGCTCCGGACGCCGCAAAGCCGGAAAACGGCGGACGCAATTTCGCGCCCCGGCCCATGGAGACGTTGCTGGCAGGTGCTGGCGGCTGCACGGCCTACGACGTGGTGCTGATCCTCAAGCGGGGTCGCCACCAGGTGCGCACTTGCTCGGTCAAGCTCAGTGCAGAGCGGGCCGAAACCGACCCCAAGGTCTTCACGAAGATCCACATGCACTTTACCGTGAGCGGCAAGGAGCTGCCTGCGGCTGCGGTCGAGCGCGCCATTGCGATGAGCCACGACAAATATTGTTCGGCGACGGTGATGCTGGGCAAGACCGCCGAGATCACCACGAGCTTCGAACTCCAGGACGCCTGACAGGCGGCGCCTCCGGGGCGGCTGCTCAAATGCGGTGCGCCGTCGTGGTCATCACCTTGGCCGCGGCGCGCATGATGCCGCGCACCGGTGCCGGCAACCGCACGGCCCCGGCTGCCTCGGCTTCACGCGCATGGCGCAGTTCGTCATCGCGCATCTGCGCCACGATGGCGCGGGAAGCCTGATCGTCGCGGGGCAGGCGCTCCAGGTGGCTGTCCAGGTGGGCGGCCACCTGCTTCTCGGTTTCCACCACGAAGCCCAAACTGACCTTGTCGCTGACCTTGCCGGCAGCAAATCCGAGCGCGAAGGCGCCGGCATACCAGAGCGGATTCAGCAAGGAGGGCCGTGCGCCGAGCTCTTCCAACCGTTCCGCCGTCCAGGCGAGGTGGTCCGTCTCTTCCAGACCGGCGGCCTCGTAGTGCGCCTTCAGGCCTGGGTCCCGGGTCGCCAGGGCCTGACCTGTGTAGAGCGCCTGCGCGCACACCTCGCCCACATGGTTGACCCGCATCAGGGCGCCGGACAGCTGCCTGTCCTGCGCGTCCAGCACGCCCTGTTCGGCGGGCAGCGTCGGGCAGATGCGGCTGGCGCGCGGGCGCGCGAACAAGGTTCTCAGTGCCGCGTCGGCAGTGCTCAGTAGACGGTCCATGCCAGCCCATGTCAGCTTGAAAAAGTCAGTATAGGTTTGGCGCCCGTTCCGCCGCTTTCCGCAGGCTTTGCCAATCTTCGGCGCCGGCATGCTGCATGTTGTAGTCATGCAACGAAAAAGTGGAAGTTCGGCTATTTCTTTTGCTTAAGGTCACCGGCTCTGGTGCAATAAGCCCAACTTCCCAAAAGGAGGTTGGCCCGGGCCTCCGGCGAGATCGAACAAAAGTGCTGAAGCACGATGCGGTCTCTTCGAGCCGGAGCCCTATGTTTAACCTTGGAGAATCTCGCAATGAAAAAAACCCTGATCGCTTTGGCCGTGCTGGCTGCTTCCGGCGCTGCCATGGCTCAGTCGTCCGTCACCCTGTACGGCGTGCTGGACATTGGTGTGGGCAAGCTGAAGGACGGCAAGTGGGGCCTGAACAACGGTGACGCAGGCTATGGCGGCACCCCCGACGGCTTCAACAGCACCTCCGTGATCGGCTTTCGCGGCACGGAAGATCTGGGCGGCGGTCTGAAGGCCAACTTCAACCTGCAAACCGGCGGTCTGGATCTGTCGACCGGTGGCACTTCGCTGGCGTTCAGCCGTGAAGCCTGGGTCGGCCTGGAAAGCGGCAGCTTCGGTGCCATCCAGCTGGGTCGTTCCTCGTCCATCGGTGCCAAGGTGATGGGCGCCTATGACTTCAACGGCACGTCGTACTCTTCCGCCCTGGACCGCGCCGGTATCAGCGCTGTGACCTGGTACGGTTCCTCGCGTCGTAGCAGCCAGATCCAATACGCTTCGCCGAACTTCGGCGGCGTGGTGGTGCGTGCCGGCTTCACCCCCAAGGGTGACGAAGGCGGCGTGCAAGGCGTTGGTGTTCCTGACACGGCCAAGAACCGTTACAGCCTGGGTGCAACCTTTGCCAACGGTCCTCTGTCTGTCAGCGCAATCGCTGAAACGAAGCAGCGTGAAGGCCTTCGCACTGCTTACGCCATCGGCGCCAGCTACGACCTGAGCGTGGTGAAGATCGCTGCAACGTACAACCGTCGTGAAGCCGAAGGTATCGACGGCTACAACACGTTCTCCAACGGCACCGCCGGTAACGGTGGCCAGAACGCTGGCGGCAAGGGTTGGACTGTGGGCGTCGTTGCTCCCCTGGGCGCAGCCAACGTGGGCGTTCAGTACGCACGCAACACCGATGCAGACATCAAGGCACTGGAACTGTTTGCCAACTATGCGCTGTCCAAGCGTACCCGCGTGTACGTCGACTTCGTGAAGGGCTATGACCAGAACGCAGTCGCGGCTTCCGCTGTTCGCGCTGCTGCACCCTCCAACCCCTACGCCGTCGGCCTGGGAGTTGTCCATACGTTCTAATGGCGAAGCTGCCTGAGGGCAGCCTTGCGATGCAAACGTTCAAAGCCGCCGCGTCGAAAGACCGGCGGCTTTCTTGCGTCTGGAGAGTTTCTTGAAATCCATGTTGATGCGCTTCGTGCCGGGTGTCTGCCTGTGCCTGGGATTGGTGGGTTGTGCGTCATGGCAGGCGCAGGACGAGGCCGAGCCGCTCCTTGCCGTGGACCCCGTGGTCCAGACCCCCTGGGCCAAGGCATCGCTGCCGCAGTTGGATGCCAAGCCCTGGCAGCACATGCCGCTGCCGGGCAAGCGGGCCACCGAGTTCAAGCCAGCATTTGTCGATGGCCGTCAGGCGATGGCGGTCACGGCCGTGTCGTCGGCCAGCATGCTGCGCAAGCAGGTGCACGTGAAGCCGGACGACCTGGGGCAACTGCGGTTTTCGTGGATGGTGCCAGCCTTGATGGCCGGGTCAGACATGGCGCTGCGCGACGCCGACGACGCCCCGGTGCGCGTGGTGCTGGCCTTCGATGGCGACCGCAGCAAGTTCTCGTCCAAGAACGCCATGCTCTCCGAGATGGCCCGCATGCTCACGGGCGAAGACATGCCCTATGCCACGCTGATGTACGTGTGGTGCAACGAGCGGCAGGCGGGCAGCGTGATCCACAACCCGCGCACCGACCGCATTCGCAAGCTGGTCGTCGAGTCCGGCGCCGATCGGCTGGGGCAGTGGGTCGACTACCAGCAGGACATCCGCGCCGACTTCGTGCGGGCTTATGGCGAAAAGCCCGGCGCGCTGATCGCCGTCGGCATCATGACCGACTCGGATAACACGCGCTCCACGACGCAGGCCTGGTACGGCCCGCTGCGCATGCTGCCGGCCAGCATGCGGACGCCCTGACCGCCGCCTCGGCTGCCCCCATGGTCCATGGGGAAACTCCGGCTGCCTGCTCTGGCGCGTTTGTTGCATAGTGGAATCTCCATTTCTTGAGAGACCGCTTATGCGAAAGATTGCTTTGATGTGTGCCGGTGCGATGACGGTGCTGGCGCTCGGTTCGGTGGCACAGGCCAAGACCTTCAAGTGGTCCAGTGCCAGCGACATCCCGACGCTGGACATCCACTCGCAAAACAATGCATTGGGCAACGGCGTGCACGCGGCGATCTATGAAGCCCTGGTCTACTACAACAGCAAGACCTTCAAGCCTGAAGCGCAGCTGGCCACGAGCTGGACCAACATCTCGCCGACGCAGGTGCGCTTCACACTGCGCAGCGGCGTGAAGTTCAGCGACGGTTCTCCGTTGACGGCCGACGACGTGGTCTTCTCGATCACGCGCTCGATGTCCAAGACCTCCAACTACGCCGTGTTCGCGCAGGGCATCGACAAGGTCGTGAAGGTCGATGCCAACACCGTGGACATCCTGCTCAAGGCGCCCACGCCGACGCTGATCAACCAGCTCACGGAGCTGCGCATCATGAGCAAAGCCTGGGCTGAGAAGAACAAGTCTGTCGAGCCCAAGGACATCAAGACGCCCGAGGAAACCTTCGCGCACCGCAACGCCATGGGCACCGGCCCCTACATGGTCAAGGACTGGCAGCCCGACCAGCGCCTGGTGCTCGTGAGCAACCCCAACTACTGGGGCAAGAATCCGAGCAACGTGACCGAGATCGTCTACACGCCGATCAAATCGGCGCCCACGCGCCTGGCCGCGCTGCTGTCGGGCGAGACTGACTTCGTGCTCGACCCCGGCCCGCAGGACCTGGGCCGGTTGCGCGCCGACCCGGCCATGAAGGTGATGGACGGGGCGGAAAACCGCACCATCTTCCTCGGCATGGACCAGTTCCGCGACGAGCTGCCAGGCTCCAGCGTCAAGGGCAAAAACCCCTTGAAGGACGTGCGCGTGCGCAAGGCGCTGTACCAGGCCATCGACATCAACGCCATCCAGCGCGTGACCATGCGCGGCCTGGGCCAGGCCACCGGCACGCTGATCTCGCCGCAAGTCAACGGCTGGACCAAGAAGGCCGACGCGCGCTGGCCCTACGACGTGGCCGCCGCGCAAAAGCTGCTGGCCGACGCCGGCTACCCGCAGGGCTTCGAGGTCGATTTCGCGTGCCCGAACAACCGCTACATCAACGACGAAGCCGTGTGCCAGGCCATCACCGCCATGTGGGCGCGCGCCGGCATCAAGGCCAAGCTGCGCACGCTGCCGCTGGTGACCTACTTCCCGATGATCCAGCGCTACGAAGCCAGCATTTACATGCTGGGCTGGGGCGTGCCCACCTTCGATGCGCTGTACAGCCTGCAGTCGCTGGTGCGCTCGGTGGGCGCCGGTGGTGACGGCAACTACAACGTGGGCCGTTACTCCAACCCGCAGATGGACGCACTGATCGAGCGCACCAAGGTCGAGACCGACCTCAAGAACCGCAACGAACTGATCGAGAAGGCCTTGATCCTGTCGCACGAGGACGTGGCCTACCTGCCGCTGTACAACCAGGTCATCCCCTGGGCCATGAAGAAGAACATCGAGGTCGTGCACCGCGCCGACAATCGCCTCGACTGGCGCCTGATCAAGGTCAACTGAGCCCGGGCCGGGTGACGGGCGCCGGCCCGTCACCCGGCTTGTCCGCCGCCCCGGCTCCCTAAGACCTTCCCACCCTGATGTTTGCATTCATTCTTCGTCGCCTGCTGCAGGCCGTGGTCGTGATGGTCGCCGTGGCCTTCATCGCGTTCCTGTTGTTCCAATACGTGGGCGATCCGGTCGTGTTCCTGCTGGGGCAGGACGCGACACCCGACCAGATCCGTGAGCTGCGCGAAGCGCTGGGGCTGGACAAGCCCTTCATCGTGCAGTTCTGGCACTTCCTCTACAACGCCGCGCATGGCGAGTTCGGCCTGTCGTTGCGCCAGGGCGCCAAGGTCTCGCGCCTGATCGCCGAGCGCTTCCCGGCCACACTCGAACTCTCGCTGGTCGCCGCCTTGATCGCGCTGTTGATCGGCGTGCCGGCAGGTGTCTACGCGGCGCTCAGGCGTGGCGGCTTCATGAGCCAGGTGTTGATGACGCTGTCGCTGCTGGGTGTCTCCTTGCCCACCTTCCTGATCGGCATCCTGCTGATCCTGGTGTTCGCCGTCTGGCTCGGCTGGTTCCCGAGCTTTGGCCGAGGCGAGACCATTCAGCTCGGCTGGTGGAGCACCGGCCTGCTGACACCCAAGGGCTGGCACCACATCCTGCTGCCGGCCATCACGCTGGCCGTATTCCAGCTCACGCTGATCATGCGGCTGGTGCGCGCCGAGATGCTGGAGGTGCTGCGCACCGACTACATCAAGTTCGCGCGGGCGCGTGGCCTGTCGGACCGTGCCATCCACTTCGGACATGCACTGAAGAACACGCTGGTGCCCGTCATCACCATCACCGGGCTGCAGTTGGGTACGCTGATCGCGTTCTCCATCATCACCGAGACCGTGTTCCAGTGGCCCGGCATGGGCCTGCTGTTCATCCAGGCCGTCACCTTCGCCGACATCCCGGTCATGGCCGCCTACCTGTGCCTGATCGCACTCATCTTCGTCACCATCAATTTGATCGTCGACCTGCTGTACTTCGCGGTCGACCCGCGTTTGCGCCTCGGCCAGGGCGGGGGACACTGATGCTGGCGCCCGTGCTGCGCGCCGGCGGACGCGCGTTCGCCCACATCGCGCGCTTCCACCCCGAGCTGACGGCACTGCGCCGCGACCTGCATGCGCACCCCGAGCTCGGCTTCGAAGAGTTCTACACGGCAGACCGCATCGCCGATGCGCTGCGGCTGTGCGGTGTCGACGAGGTGCACACCGGCATCGCCAAGACCGGCGTGGTGGGCGTGATCCGCGGCCGCAGCACGGCCAGCGGCGGCATGCTGGGCCTGCGCGCCGACATGGACGCGCTGCCCATGGTGGAGCAGGGCGACCGTGACTGGCGCTCCGCGCGCAACGGTCTGATGCATGGCTGCGGCCACGATGGGCACACGGCCATGCTGGTCGGCGCGGCGCGCTACCTGGCCGAGACCCGGCGTTTCGACGGCACGGCCGTGCTGATCTTCCAGCCCGGGGAGGAAGGCTTCGCGGGTGCCCGCGCCATGATCGAAGACGGCTTGTTCCAACGCTTTCCTGTCGACTCGGTCTATGCCATGCACAACTGGCCGGGCATGGAGCCCGGCACCGTGGGGCTGAACAGCGGCGCCATGATGGCGGCGGCCGACCGCATCACGATCACCATCACGGGCAAGGGCGGGCACGGCGCGCATGCCTACCAGACGGTGGACCCGGTGCTCGTGGCGGCCCACATCATCACGGCCGCGCAAAGCATCGTGTCACGCAACACGCGGCCGATCGACGCAGCGGTCGTCAGCCTGTGCGCGATGCAGGCCGGCGACCTGGGCGCCATGAGCGTGGTGCCCGGCGAGGCCACTCTGGTGGGCACGGTGCGCACCTTCGATGCCAAGGTGCAGGCCATGGTCGAGCGCCGCCTGGCCGAGCTGTGCAGCGCGATCGCGCAGGGCTTCGGGGCCAGCGCTGCGGTGCGCTTCGAGCGCATCTACCCCGCCACCATCAACACGCGCGAGCAGGCCCGCTTCGCCGGCGACGTGGCCGAGCGCCTGGTCGGCGCCGAACGCCTGGTGCGCGACATGGAGCCCAGCATGGGCGCCGAAGATTTCTCCTTCATGCTGCAGGCCAGGCCTGGCGCCTACCTGCGCATCGGCCAGGGCGCGCCCGATGGCTGCTACCTGCACAACAGCCGCTACGACTTCAACGACGAGATCCTGCCGCTGGGCGCCGCCCTGCATGCGGGGCTCGTCGAGCAAGGCATGCCGCTGGCCGACCCACAGTCCGATTGACCGCGTTTCGACTTCCCCAGGAGCTACCGATGAAGACCAAGACCACCTTGATGGCCTTTGCGCTGAGCGCGCTGGCCACGGCCCTGTTGCCCGTGCATGCCCTCACGCTGAAGATCGCCAACCAGGGCGACGCCACATCGCTGGACCCGCACTCGCTGCAGGAATCGCTGCAGCTCACCGTGACCGGCAACGTCTACGAGCCGCTGGTCACGCGCGGCAAGGACTTCAAGCTGACCGCAGCGCTGGCCACCAGCTGGAAGCAGACTCAGCCCACCGTGTGGCGCTTCGACCTGCGCAAGAACGTGCAATTCCACGACGGCACACCGTTCACGGCCGACGACGTGATCTTCAGCTACGAGCGCGCGAAGGGCGAAGGCTCGGACGTGAAGAGCTACGTGGGCCAGATCAAGCAGATCAACAAGATCGACGACACCACCATCGACATCGTCACCACGCAGCCCTTCCCCATCCTGCCCGACCTGATCACCAACTGGTACATCATGAGCAAGAAGTGGTGCGAGGAAAACCAGGCCACCCGCCCGGTGGACCGGCGCAAGGGCATCGAGAATGCCGCGTCGTTCCGCGCCAACGGCACCGGGCCGTTCCGTGCGCGCGAGCGCCAACCCAACGTGCGCTCGGTCTTCACGCGCAGCGCCAATTACTGGGCCAAGATCGACAGCAATGTCGACGAGGTGATCTTCAACGTGGTGGGCAACGACGCCACGCGCGTGGCGGCGCTGCTGTCCGGCGAGGTCGATGTGATGGAGCCGGTGCCGGTGCAGGACATCGAGCGCATCAAGGGCGACCCCAAGCTCACCGTGCTGCAGGGCCCCGAGCTGCGCGTGATCTTTCTCGGCATGGACCAAAAGCGCGACGAGCTGCTGTTCTCCAACGTGAAGGGCAAGAACCCGTTCAAGGACAAGCGTGTGCGCCAGGCTTTCTACCAGGCCATCGACATCGAGTCGATCCGCACGCGCGTGATGCGCAACTCGGCCATCCCGGTCGGCCTCATGATCCCCCCGCAGGTGCGCGGCTTCGCGCCCGACCTGGCCAAGCGCCTGCCGTTCGACCAGGAGGCCGCCAGAAAGCTCATGGCCGAGGCGGGCTACCCCAACGGCTTCGAGGTCAAGATGAACTGCCCGAACGACCGCTACGTCAACGACGGCGAGATCTGCCAGGCGGTGGCGGCCAACCTCTCGCGCATCGGCGTGAAGATCAACCTGGAGGCCGAGACCAAGGCCAGCTACTTCCCCAAGATCCTGCGCCGCGACACCAGCTTCTACATGCTGGGCTGGACGGCGAGCACGGTGGATGTGCACAACGTGTTGTTTCCTGTCATGGGCACACCGGGCGAAGGCGGGCGCGGCCAGTTCAACCTGGGCGCCTACAGCAACGCCAAGGTCGATGCGCTGACCGATCAGGTGGCCTCCGAGATCGACGACACCAAGCGCATGGCCATGATCCATGAAGCCATGAAGCTGCACCAGGACGACATCGGCCACATCCCGCTGCACCAGCAGACCTTGAACTGGGCCGTACGCCAAGGCGTGACCGTGGTGCAGTTGCCTGACAACTTCATGCCGTGGAAGTTCATCAAGGTGGGCAAGTGATGCAGGCCGCGACACACGGCCACTGGTTCCAGCGCGCCTGGCACAGCGACGTCGGCTACAGCTTCCGCACCTCGCCCACGGCCATCCTGGCCGGCGTCGTGGCGCTGGTGTGCGTGTTCTGCGCCTTCTTCGCAGGCTGGGTGGCGCCGCACAACCCGTTCGACCTGGCCACGCTGGAGCTCGGCGATGCGCGCCTGCCGCCGGCCTGGGAGGCCCAGGGCTCGCGCAAATACCTGCTGGGCACCGACGACCAGGGGCGCGACATCCTGTCGGCCTTGATGTATGGCGCGCGCATCTCGCTCGTCGTCGGCCTGGCCTCGGTCATGCTGTCGCTGATCGTGGGCGTGGGCCTGGGCCTGCTCGCCGGGTTCAAGGGCGGCTGGATCGACACGGCGCTGATGCGGCTGTGCGATGTGATGCTGTCGTTCCCGGCTATCCTGGTGGCGCTGCTGATCGCCGGCGTCGGCCGCGCGCTGTTCCCGAACGCGCACGAGGGCCTGGCCTTCGGCGTGCTGATCATCTCGATCTCGCTCACGGGCTGGGTGCAGTACGCGCGCACCGTGCGTGGCTCCACGCTGGTCGAGCGCAACAAGGAATACGTGCAGGCCGCACGCGTGACCGGCGTCTCGCCGCTGCGCATCATGCGCCGCCACGTGCTGCCCAACGTGCTGGGGCCGGTGATGGTGCTGGCCACCATCCAGGTGGCCACGGCCATCATCACCGAGGCGACGCTGTCCTTTCTGGGCGTGGGCGCGCCGCCGACCTCGCCCTCGCTGGGCACACTGATCCGCGTCGGCAACGACTACCTGTTCTCCGGCGAATGGTGGATCACCGTGTTCCCCGGCCTGATGCTGGTCATCATCGCGCTCAGCGTGAACCTGCTGGGCGACTGGCTGCGCGACGCCCTGAACCCCCGCCTGCGCTGACGCGCCCGTTTCTGCCAGCCCCGAGCCAGCCTTCATGTCCCTGCTAGAAGTCAAGAACCTCGTCGTCGAGTTCCCCCACCGGCGCGGCACGCTGCGCGCGCTGGACGACATCTCCTTTTCCATCGCGCCCGGCGAGATCCTCGGCGTGGTCGGCGAGTCCGGTGCCGGCAAGTCGCTGACCGGCGCGTCCATCATCGGCCTGCTGGAGCCGCCGGGCCGCGTGGCCAGCGGCCAGATCCTGCTCGAAGGGCAGCGCATCGACAACCTGGACCACGACGCCATGCGGCGCATCCGCGGCCGGCGCATCGGCGCGATCTTCCAGGACCCGCTGACCTCGCTGAACCCGCTGTATTCCGTGGGCCGGCAACTCATCGAGACCATCCAGACGCACCTGCCGGTCGGCGCTGCCGAAGCGCGCCAGCGCGCCATCACCTTGCTGCAGGACACCGGCATCCCGGCGGCCGAGCAGCGCATCGACCACTACCCGCACCAGTTCTCCGGCGGCATGCGCCAGCGTGTCGTGATCGCCCTGGCGCTGGCGGCCGAGCCCAAGCTCATCGTGGCCGACGAGCCGACCACGGCGCTGGACGTGTCGATCCAGGCGCAGATCATCAGCCTGCTCAAGCGCGTGTGCCAGCAGCATGGCGCGGCCGTGATGCTGATCACGCACGACATGGGCGTGATCGCCGAGACCTGCGACCGCGTGGCCGTGATGTACGCCGGCCGCATCGCCGAGATCGGCCCGGTGCACGAGGTGATCAACCACCCGGCGCACCCGTATTCCGAAGGCCTGATGGCCGCGATCCCGGACATCACCATGGACCGCGACATGCTCAACCAGATCGACGGCTCCATGCCGCGCCTCAACGCCATCCCGCAGGGCTGCGCGTTCAACCCGCGCTGCCCCAAGGTGTTCGACCGCTGCAAGGTCGAGCGGCCCGAGCTGCTGCCGGCCGGTGCCAGCCGAGCGGCCTGCTGGCTGCATGCGGAGGGCGCGCGATGAGCACGACCACCGGCCACCAACCCCTGGTCCAGGCGCACGATCTGGCCAAGACCTTCGACGTCTCGCCGCCCTGGCTGAACCGCGTGATCGAGCGCAAGCCGCGCATGCTCCTGCATGCCGTCGACGGCGTGAGCTTCTCCATCGAGAAGGGCAAGACGCTGGCCCTGGTGGGCGAATCGGGCTGCGGCAAGAGCACGGTGGCGCGCTTGCTGGTCGGGCTGTACGCACCCACGCGCGGTGGGCTGACCTTCGACGGGCAGGACGCGCAGGCCGCGTTCAAAGCGTCCGAAGGCCGGGCCGGCAGCAGCGGCGCGGCGCTGCGCCGGCGCATCCAGATGATCTTCCAGGACCCGTACGCCAGCTTGAACCCGCGCTGGGTGGTCGAGGACATCATCGCCGAGCCCCTGCTCGAGCATGGCCTGATCGACACCCGCAGCGCGCGGCGCGAGCGCGTGGGCGAGCTGCTGCAGTCCGTCGGCCTGTCGGCGCTGGACATGGTCAAGTACCCGCACCAATTCTCGGGCGGCCAGCGCCAGCGCATCTCGATCGCGCGCGCA
Organism: Pseudorhodoferax sp. Leaf267; assembly: GCF_001422405.1. Classification (GTDB taxonomy): domain Bacteria; phylum Pseudomonadota; class Gammaproteobacteria; order Burkholderiales; family Burkholderiaceae_C; genus Pseudorhodoferax. The sequence continues at coordinate 1,163,227 of NZ_LMMV01000001.1, read as the reverse complement.
CTGGCCACGCAGCCGGACTTCCTGGTCTGCGACGAGCCGACCTCGGCGCTGGACGTGAGCGTGCAGGCCCAGGTGCTCAACATCATGAAGAACCTGCAGCGCGACCGCGGGCTCACCTATCTCTTCATCTCGCACAACCTGGCCGTCGTGCGCCACGTCAGCGACGAGGTCGGCGTCATGTACCTCGGGCGCCTCGTGGAGCTGGCCGACAAGCAGATCCTGTTCGCCACGCCGCGCCACCCCTACACGCGCATGCTGCTGGACGCGATCCCGAAGATGCACGACACCGGCCGCGCACGCACGCCGGTGCAGGGCGAGGTGCCCAACCCCCTGAACCCGCCGACGGGCTGCACCTTCCACCCGCGCTGCCCGCATGCCAACGCGCGTTGCAAGGCCGAGCGCCCGCTGATGCAGAAGATCGCCGGCGTGACGGTCGCCTGCCACGCGGTGGAAGAAGGCCGCATCTAGGCAGCTGCCAGTGCCGCCGCGGTCACGTCCATGCGGTACTGGTACACGCGGGCGTCGATGAGCTCGCCGTAGCCCGATCCGGGCAGGCGCAGCCCGGCCAGGATGCGCTGGGCCGCGGGCACGCCTGTGCATTCGAGCACCACGTAGCAGTCCTGCCCGCCTGTGTAACTGGCATCGGCCGTGACCGGCCGCGACAGGCGCGGGTCCGCCTCGACGAAATGGATGCAGCCCGCGCCCGGCTGCTGCAGCAGGTCCACCAGGCCCGCCAGGGCCGGCAGCATCGCGGGCGCGCCGGCAGGGCGCAGGCGCAACAGCAGCACGGCCACGCCGCGCACTGCGCCCTGGCTGTGCACCAGCCGGCCGACCACGCGCGTGGGCGTGATGAAGCGCGTGATGTGGTGCAGCGACCAGGCCGTCTGGTGCGCCAGCGCTGCGCGGTAGTGGGGGCCGTCCAGCACGCCGATGTCGCGCGTGTTGTAGATCTGCAGGTAGCGCGTCGGCGCATCGACCGACGTGTAGCGCCGCCCGTCCAGGAAGCCCGGGATCGCCACGCGCTCGGCCATGTGCTCGCGGTCGTTCCAGATGTTGAAGTCCGCATCTTCGTGCGGCAGCACTTCCATCGACGATATCAGGATGCCGGTCCCAGAGAAAACCATAGTCTGCTCCTGCCTGCTCAGTCGACGCGGATGTTGGCGTCCGCGATGACCTTCTCCCACTTGAGCCGGTCGCGCCGCACGGTGTCGGCCAGCTTCTGCGGCGTGCCGCCCTCGATCTCCATGCCCAGCTCGGTCAGCTTGGCCTTCATGGCCGGCTCCTGCAGGATCTCGTTGACATGCTGGTTCAGCAGCGCCACGACGGCCGGCGGCGTGCCGGTCGGCGCGAGCAGGCCGAACCAGTGCAGCAGCTCGAAGCTGGCAAAGCCCGCCGTCTCGGCCACGGCCGGCAGGCCGGGGTAGGCGGCCGAGCGCCTGGCGGTGGTCACGGCGATGGCGCGCAGCTTGCCGGCCTTGGCCATGGGCATGGACTCGGGGCCGATCGCCATCATCACCGGAACATGGCCGGACATCAGGTCCTGCAGCGCCGGTGCGCCGCCCTTGTACGGCACATGCGTCAGCTCCAGCGCGGCGACGCGCTTGTACAGCTCCATGCCCAGGTGGCTGGGGTTGCCGGCGCCGCTGGAGGCATAGCTCACGGCCGTGGGCGAGGCGCGCAGGTAGGCCGTCAATTCGTCGAAGCTGCGCACCGGCAGCGCGGGGTGGACCATCACGATGCTGGGCAGCGTCACGAGCTGCGCGATCGGCGCGAAGTCCTTCTGCGCGTCGTAGGCCAGCCGGCCCTTGTACAGCGTGGGGTTCACCGACAGGCCGGCGGTGGACGCCAGCAGCAGCGTGTAGCCGTCGGCCCGGGACTTGGCGACGAAGCCGGCGCCGATCTGCTCGGTGGCGCCCGGCTTGTTCTCCACCACGACGGGCTGGCCCAGGCGCTGCGACAGCTGCAGGCCGATCAGCCGCGACACGGTGTCGGACGCGCCGCCGGGCGGGTAGGGCACGACGATGCGCACGGGCTTGTCGGGGTAGTCCGCGGCGCCTGCCAGGCCGGCCAGGGCCAGCGACAACGCACACAGCAGATGTTTCAGGGGGGTCTTCATGGGGAGCTCCAGCGAGGGGTTGGGAAAGCGAAGGCAACAGCCGGCCAGGCATGGCTGCGGCCATGCCGCAAAGCGTGGGCGCAAGGGGCCGCTACTGCGGCGTGATGTGTGCGGACCGCACCAGGCGTGCGTAGTGCTCCGCGTCCTGGCGCATGAACGCGCCGAAGGCCTGCGGCGAATCGCCGACCGGAATCAGCGAGGTCTCTTCGAGCTGCCTGCGCAGCGGGCCCTGCAGCGCAGCCTTGATGGCGGCATTGAGCTTCTCGACCACGGCCGGCGGCGTGCCGGCCGGCGCGGCGATGCCGGTCCAGGTCATGACCTCGAAGTCCGGCAGGCCGGCCTCGCGCATGGTCGGCACATCGGGCAGCAGCGGCGAGCGCTGCCGGCTCGTGATGGCCAGCGCGCGCAGCTTGCCGCTCTTCGCATAGGGCAGTGCCGTTGGCGAGGTGTCGAACAGCATGTCGATCTGCCCGCCCATCAGGTCCACGAGCGCGGGAGCGCCGCCCTTGTAGGGCACGTGCAGCAGTTCGATGCCGGCCTGCTGCATGAAGATCTCGGTCGAGAAATGCTGGGCCGAGCCCACGCTGGCCGTGCCGAAGGTGATCTTGCCGGGCTGCGCCTTGGCCAGCGCGATCAGCTCACGCACCGTGCGCGCGGGCGACGCATTGCCCACGACCAGGATGTTGGGCTGGTCCACGATGCGCATGATGGGCGCGAAGGCCGTCAAGGGATCGAGCGGCGGGTTCGCGTAGAGGAACTGGTTGGCCGCGAACACGCCCGCGCTGCCGACCAGCAGCGTGTAGCCGTCCGCCGGAGCCTTGGCGACGTAGGCCGCGCCGATGTTGCCGGACGCGCCCGGCTTGTTGTCGACGACGAAGGGCTGTTGCAGCGCGTCCTGCAGGCTCTTGCCGACCAGGCGCGCGACCAGGTCCACGCTGCCGCCGGGCGGGAACGGCACGACCAGGCGCACCGGCTTGTCCGGGTAGCCCTGGGCCAGGGCGCAGGAGGCGGCCAGCGCCATCCCCATGGCGATCAGTCTGTGCAGCATGGCAGTGCTCCGGTCAGAGGGAAGGCGAGGCGGCCAGTGCCGCCGCGGCATCGTGCGCGAGCGCCAGCAGCGCGTGGTCCGCACCGGCACGGCCGACCAGCTGCAGGCCGATCGGGCGCTCGTCGTCGTCCAGCCCGGCGGGCAGCGAGATGCCGCACAGCGCCAGCAGGTTGATGGGCCGCGTGAACTGCACAGGCGCCGTGCCGTGGTCGATGTCCTGCAGCCGCGGCGCGGTCACCGCAGTCACCGGCATGGCGATGGCGGCCAGGCCCAGCCGGTCCATCTCGGCCGCGAATTGCTGCTGCCATTGCGCCGCCGTGGCCCGGGCCTGCAGGTACTGCACGGCTGTCGTCGCGCGCGCGGCGACCAGGCGCGGCCGCACGGCGGGGTCGATCGGCGCGTCCGGGTCGTCCAGGAAGCGGTCGTTCACCCAGGCACCCTCGGCGATCTGGATGGCGTTGGTCGGCTCCTTGAACGCGACCAGCGGCGCGGGGAAGCGGAATGGCACCAGGGTCCAGCCGGCCTGCTCCAGCCGAAGCAGGTTGCTGGCCAGGCATTGCGCCAGCGCGGGGGCGAGCGTCGCAAGTTCTTCCGGCTCCAGCACGCCAATGCGCCTGCCGGGTGCGGCCGCGGCCGCGGGCTTGCCGGCCAGCGCCTCGAAGCAGGTGCGCGCATCCTCAACCGAGGAGACCAGCAGGCCCAGGCTGTCCAGCGTGTCGCTGAGCGGGTAGACGCCGCCGCGCGGCAGTGCGTCGATGGTGGGCTTGAAGCCGACGATGCCGCAGAACGCGGCCGGCACGCGCACCGAGCCCCCCGTGTCCGAGCCCACGGCCCAGGGCACGAGATGGGCCGCCACGGCGACCGCCGACCCGCTGCTGGAGCCGCCGGGCGCCAGCGTGTCGCTGGCGCGGCCGGCCGGGTTGCGCGGCGTGCCCATGTGCGGGTTGGTGCCCCAGGCGCCCAGCGCGAACTGCACCAGGTGCGTCTTGCCGATGACGATGCCGCCGGCCTCGGCGATGCGGCGCACGATGGCCGCGTCTCGCCGCGCGATGTTGTCCGCCAGCAGCGGCGAGCCGGCCGTCGTCGGCCTGCCCTCGACGTCCACCAGGTCCTTGAGCGCCACCGGGATGCCGTGCAGCAGCCCGCGGTCCTGGCCGGCGCGCAGCGCCTGGTCGGCGCGGGCGGCGGCGGCCAGGGCCTCGTCTGCGTAGACCGCGATGAAGCTGTGGCACTGCGCGTCGTGGGCCGCGATGCGTTGCAGGCAGTCCTGCGTCAACGCGACCGAGGTCAGCGTGCCGATGCGCAGCGCCTTTGCCAGCTCGGCGATGGGCGCAAAGGGTGGGGGCAGGGTAGAGGTGCTCATGTCAGGCTTTCTGCGGCGGCGAGCCGCGTGTTCAGGATGTGGGGGTAGGTCTCGCCTGCGCGCAGCCGCGCCAGCGTCTGGTGCTCGGCCTGCTGCAGCGCGATGGCGCGCTCGGCCAGCGCCCGGGCTTCGGCCGGGGCCATGACCAGCACGCCGTTCTCGTCGGCCAGCACGGCATCGCCGGGGTGCACGCGCACGCCGCCGCAGTCCACGGGCTGGCAGAAGCTGCCGGCCTGGCCGCCGGCGCGCGTGGTGCGGGCGGCCAGGCCGCGCGCCCACACCGGCAGGCCCAGCGCGCGCAGCTCGTCGATGTCGGTCACGCAGCCGTCGACCACGATGCCGGCCGCGCCGCGCAGCTGCGCGGCCAGCACGCTGGCGCCGCCGATGCAGGCCACGACCTGGTCGCCGGCGCGGTCGACGAACAGGAAGTCGCCGGCACGCAGCTGGCCCAGCGCGTGGTGCAGGATGGAGCCGTCCATGCCTTCGCAGCGCACCGTCACGGCCGTGCCCACGCTGCGCGTCACGCCCGCCATGGCGCGGATGCCGCCATGCAGGAAACCGCGTTCGTGAAAGTGGCCGATGGTGGCCGGCTCGGCCTGGCGCAGCAGCGCAAGCAGGGATGGGGTGCAAGGGGGCGGCAGCGCGCCGAGTGCGATGCCGATCATCTGGGATATCGTGCCTGTGTCATGGCTGGCCATCGTAGGCAGCCCTTCCCGGCCCGGCTATTGATCAATTCTGCGCATGGTTGATACACGTTCTTTATCAGCGCGTTTCACGCTGCACCAACTCGAAGCATTCGTCTGGACCGCACGCCTGGGCACAGTGCATGCGGCCGCGCGCCAGCTGCACCTGACGCAGCCCGCCATCTCGCACCGCATCCGCGACCTGGAGCAGGAGCTGGGCATGCAGCTGTTCGAGCGCCAGAGCCAGCGCCTGTCGGTCACCGAGCTGGGCCGCAACGTGCTGGTCTACGCCGAGCGCGTGCTGGCCTCGGCGCAGGACATGGCGCGGCTGGATCTGCGCAGCACCATCACCGGCCTGGTGCGCCTGGGGGTGGACGAGTCGTGCGCCAGCGTCGGCATGCCGCAGATCCTCAAGGACATCAAGGACAGCTACCCCGCGCTGCGCGTGGACCTGACGGTGGGCGGCGGCGCGCACCTGCTGCACAAGATCGAGCAGCACGAGCTGGACATCGCGCTGCACACCGGCCAGAGCCAGCAGCCCGACGTGACCAGCCAGTTCATCGGCCTGACCGAGCACCATTGGGTGGCGGCACACGACCTGCTGCTGCCCGAGGGCGAATTCCTGCCGGCCCATGCGCTGAACCACCGCATCGTCTGCAATGCGCCGCCCTCGACGCTGCACGTGTCGGCCTCGCGCTGGCTCGCGTCCGACGGCATCGCGTTCGAGGAATACAGCAGCTGCAATTCACTGGCGCTGATGGTGGCGCTGGTCGCCTCGGGCCATGCGATCGCAGTGCTGCCGGCATCGGTCACGCGGCGCCTGGTGGCCGACAAGGCTCTGCAGGTGCTGCGCGCCAGGCCGGCGATGCCGCACGTGCCCTACTACTTCTCGCACCTGGCGCACCACCGCAGCGAGACCATGGCGCGCATCCTGGAGATCGCGCTGCGCAACCTGCGCCAGGCCGGCTTCTTCTGCGCGGTGGATGCTCAGGTGTAGCGCTTGCTGCGCAGGTTGTCCTTCATGTCCTGCAGCAGCGGCTGCAGGCGCGCGCCGCCGATGCGCAGCGCCACGCAGGTGGCCAGGATGTCGATCACCATCAGGTGCAGCAGCCGCGACACCATGGGGCTGTAGCGGTCGTAGCCCTCGGGGTGGTCGGCCGCGACATGGATCTCGCCGGCCGTGGCGAGGGGCGAGCCGCTGGCCGTGATGACGATGGTGGTCGCGCCGTTGCGCCGCGCGATGTCGCAGGCGTCCATCAGGTCGCGCGTGCGGCCCGAGTTGGAGATCACCACCACGCAGTCGCCCGGTCGCAGCATCGAGGCGCTCATGACCTGCATGTGGCCGTCGCTGTAGCTGATCGCGTTCACGCCCAGGCGGAAGAACTTGTGCTGCGCGTCCTGCGCCACGATGCCGGAATTGCCGGCGCCGTAAAACTCGATGTGCCGGCCGGTCTCGTAGGTGGCAGCCAGCGCGGTCGCGGCCTTCTCGATGGCCGAGACGCTGGCGTCGTTGCGGTACTTCAGGAACGCGGCCACCGTGTTGTCGATGACCTTGACCATCACGTCGCTGGTCTTGTCGTCCATGTCCACCGCGCGGTGGATGAAGGGCACGCCCTCGCTCACGCTGCCGGCCAGCTTGAGCTTGAAGTCCGCCAGCCCGTCGTAGCCCACGCTGCGGCAAAAGCGCACCACCGTCGGCTTGCTGACGTGGGCCAGCTCGGCGAGCTCGACCACGGGCAGAGAGGCGAAGCGCCGCGGGTCGGCCAGCACCAGCTTGCCCACGCGTTGCTCGGCGGGAGCCAGCGAAGGCAGGCAGGCGCGGATGCGGTCCAGCATCAGGCCTCTTCGCTCCAGTAAAACGCGTCACGCGCAATCATGGCGCTGGACGCGCTCGGGCCCCAGGTGCCGGCCGCGTACGGGCGCGGCGGGCGTGGGTCCTGCTTCCAGAAGTCCAGGATGGGCTCGACCCAACGCCAGGCGGCTTCCTGCTCGTCGCTGCGCACGAACAGGTTCAGCCGGCCATCCAGCACGTCGAGCAGCAGCCGTTCGTAGGCGCCCACGCGCTCGGTGCCGAAGCGCTTGTCGAAGTCCAGGTCCAGCTGCACCGGCGCCAGCTGCTGCGCGCTGCCGGCGCGCTTGCGGCTGCCCTGGGCCTGGGCCATCAGGTGCAGCTCCAGCCCGTCCCTGGGTTGCAGGTTGATGACCAGCTTGTTGAAGGCACCGGTCGGCGTCTGGTAGATGGCGTGCGGCGTGGGCTTGAAGTTGACCTCGATGCGCGCATCGCGCGAGGACAGTCGCTTGCCGGTGCGGATGTAGAACGGCACGCCGGCCCAGCGCCAGTTCTCCACCTCGGTGCGCAGCGCGACGAAGGTCTCGGTGCGGCTGTCCGGGTCCACGCCGGGCTCGTCCAGGTAGCCCGGCACGCGCTCGCCGTAGGCCGTGCCGGCCACGTATTGGCCGCGCACCGTGTGCAGGCCCAGCGTCTCCTCGTTCCAGCGCTTGAGCGAGCGCAGCACCTTCAGCTTCTCGTCGCGGATCGCGTCCGCATGCGAGTTGATCGGCGGCTCCATGGCGATGGCGCAGACCAGTTGCAGCGCATGGTTCTGCACCATGTCGCGCATGGCGCCGGTCTGGTCGTAGAAGGCGCCGCGCTTCTCCACGCCCAGATCCTCGGCGATCGTGATCTGGATGTTGGCGATGTACTCGCGGCGCCAGATCGGCTCGAACAGCGCATTGCCGAAGCGCATCGCGAACAGGTTCTGCACCGAGGGCTTGCCCAGGTAGTGGTCGATCCGGAATACCTGGTTCTCGTCCAGCACCTTGGCCACGGCCTGGTTGATCGCGCGGTTGGAGGCCAGATCGTGGCCCAGTGGCTTTTCCAGCACCATGCGCGTGCGCGGGCCGTTCAGCCCGGCGGCGGCGACCTGCTCGACCACGTTGGTGAACAGGGCCGGCGCCGTGGCCAGGTACATCACGACGGACTCTGCATTGCGCGCGTTCAGCATGGCCGCCAGCCGAGCGTAGTCCGGCGGCTGGGACAGGTCCATGCGCAGGAAGTACAACAGCGAGGCGAAGGCCTTGAACTCCTCGGGGGAGGGCCGCTTGGCGCCTTCCACCGCGTCGAATCGCGCCTGGATCAGTTCGCGGTACTGGTCGTCGGAGAGGTCGTCGCGACCCACACCGATGATGCGGCCACCGGGTGGCAGCGTGCCGTGGCGGAAGGACTGGAACAGCGCCGGCATCAGCTTGCGCCAGGCCAGATCGCCAGTGCCGCCAAAAAGGACGAGGTCAAAACTCATGGCTTTTTTTGGAACATTTGGGTGCATGGGACTGTAACTTAGTTTCATGGCCGGGCATACTAGGGTCCGCGCAACAAGCTGTTTCCGTGCCCCTGGCACCGCACTGGCTTGCCGTATCCTCCCCACCACCACCCCTGCAATTGCCACGCCACCTGCCATGAACCAACTCGATGCCTTGAAGGCCCACACCACCGTCGTTGCTGACACCGGCGACTTCAAGCAGCTCGACGCTTTCAAGCCGACGGACGCCACGACCAACCCGTCGCTGATCCTCAAGGCCGTGCAGCGGCCCGACTATGCGCCGCTGCTGCAGGAGACCGTGACGCGGTTTCGCGGCAAGCCGCTGGACGAGGTGATGGACCGGCTGCTGGTGCGCTTCGGCCGCGAGATCCTGTCCATCATCCCGGGCCGCGTCTCCACCGAGGTCGATGCCCGGCTGTCCTTCGACACGCAGGCCACGGTCTCGCGCGGCGAACGCATCATCGCGCTCTACGAGGCCGAGGGCATCGCCAGCGACCGCGTGCTGATCAAGGTCGCGTCCACGTGGGAAGGCATCCAGGCGGCCGCGCAGCTGGAGCGCCGCGGCATCCACACCAACCTCACGCTGCTGTTCTCGTTCTGCCAGGCGGTGGCCTGCGGCACGGCCAAGGTGCAGCTGATCTCGCCCTTCGTCGGCCGCATCTACGACTGGTACAAGAAGTCCGCCGGCGCCACCTGGGACGAGGCGGCGCAGTCGGGCGCCAACGACCCCGGCGTGCGCTCGGTGCGCCAGATCTTCGAGTACTACAAGCGCTTTGGCATCAAGACGGAGGTGATGGGCGCGAGCTTTCGCAACGTGGGCCAGATCACGGCGCTGGCAGGTTGCGACCTGCTGACCATCAGCCCCGACCTGCTGGCCCAGCTGGCCGCCAGCGAGGCGCCGCTGCCGCGCGCGCTGGACGCCGCTGCCGCGCGCGAGCTCAGCCTGCAACCCGTGCAGTACGACGAGGCGGGCTTTCGCTACGCCCTGAACGAGGACGCCATGGCCACCGAGAAGCTGGCCGAGGGCATCCGGGCTTTCGCGGCCGATGCCGTCAAGCTCGAACAACTGATGCAGGCTGTCTGATGGACTGGGAAAACCGCCCCCGCTGCGACCAGTTGCCCGCCTGGGGCCAGCTCCGCGCGCAGAGCCAGGCCTGGGCCAAGGGCTTCGATGTGCGCGCCGCGTTCGCCGCCGATGCGCAGCGCACGGCGCGCTTCGGCCAGGAGGCGCCCGAGCTGTTCGCCGACCTGTCGAAGAGCTGCATCGACGCGCCGACCGAGGACCTGCTGTTCGCGCTGGCACGCGAGTGCGGCGTCGAGGCCCACCGCGACGCCATGTTCGCCGGCCAGCCCATCAACAACACCGAGCAGCGCGCCGTCCTGCACACGCTGCTGCGCGCACCGGCCGGCGCGCCGCAAGCCGACGCGGCCTGGGACGCGGCGCTGGCCGAGGTCCACGGCACACTGGACGCGATGCTGGCCTACGCCGATCAGGTGCGCTCCGATGCGGCCATCACCGACGTCGTGAACATCGGCATCGGCGGCTCCGACCTGGGGCCGCAGATGGTGGTGCGCGCGCTCGATGCCTTCGCCGCGCCGGGGCGGCGCCTGCACTTCGTCAGCAATGTCGACGGCCACGAGATGGCCTCCGTGCTGCGCCGGCTGAAGCCCGAGAGCACGCTGTTCCTGGTCGCCTCCAAGACCTTCACCACGGCGGAGACCATGGCCAATGCGCGCTCCGCGCTGGCCTGGTTCCGGCAGAACGGCGGCAGCGACGTGGCGCGGCATTTCGCGGCGCTGTCCACCAATGTCGAGGCGGCGCGCGCCTTCGGCATCAGCAACATCTTCGGCTTCTGGGACTGGGTGGGCGGCCGCTACTCGCTGTGGTCGGCCATCGGCCTGCCGATCGCGATCGCCATCGGCGCCGAGCGCTTCCGTGAGTTCCTGGCCGGTGCGCACGCCATGGACGAGCACTTCAGCAGCGCGCCGCTTGCGGCCAACCTGCCCGTGCGGCTCGGCCTGCTCGACGTCTGGTACCGCAACTTCCTGGGCTACACCAGCCGCAGCATCGCGCCCTACCACAGCGCGCTGGCGCGCCTTCCGGCCTATCTGCAGCAGCTGGAGATGGAGAGCAACGGCAAGCGCGTGGACCGCCATGGCGCGGCCCTGCCGTACGGCACCTCGCCCGTGCTGTGGGGCGAGCCGGGCACCAACGGCCAGCATGCCTACTTCCAGATGCTGCACCAGGGCAGCGACGTCGTGCCCGTGGAGTTCATCGCCGTGCGCGAGGCCGCACACGACCTGCCCGGCCACCAGTCCGCACTGCTGGCCAATGTGCTGGCCCAGGCCCAGGCGCTGATGCAGGGCAAGGCCGATGCCGGCGGTCACCGCGACTTCCCGGGCAACCGTCCCAGCACCTTCTTACTGCTGCAGGCGCTCACGCCGCGCAGCCTGGGCGCGCTGATCGCGCTGCAGGAACACCGCGTGTTCGTGAGCGGCTCGGTCTGGGGCATCAACAGTTTCGACCAGTGGGGCGTGGAGCTGGGCAAGGTGCTGGCCAAGGACATCGAGCCGCGCCTGGCCAGCGGCGACGCGAGCGGGCTGGACGCTTCCACGGCCGGCTTGCTGCAGCGGCTGCGGGGCTGAACGCCATGCAGCACCTGCAGATCCGCATCGAGCAGCCCCATGGCCCCGGTGCCAGCGCCGTGTTCGGCCCCAAGGGCGGCACCATCGGCCGCGCGGAGAACAACACGCTGGTGCTGTCGGACGCCGAACGCTCGGTCTCGCGCCTGCATGCGCGCGTCGAGTGGCGTGGCGGCGCGTTCCTGCTGGTCAACATGGGCATCAATCCCGTGGGCTGCAACAACACCGTGCTGTCCACGGCCGAGGCCGCGACCCTGGCGTCGGGCGACACGGTGCGCATCGGCAGCTTCACGCTGCGTGTGCAGGCGGTCGACGCCGATGCCGAGCCCGTCACGCTGGCGCCGGGGCAGGGTGACGAAGCCCTGTTCGACGACATGACCGGCCTGCCGCTGCGCGCGGCCTGGGCCTCCGACTTCGCCATGTTCCACGATTCGGCTGGTGCCAAGCTCGCGGGCACCGAGCAGGGCTGGCTGCAGAGCCTGCTGCACGGCATGGGCTGCGAGGTGCCACCCACGTCCGTGCCACCCTCGGCCGAGCAGGCCGGCGCGCTGATGCGCCAGGCCATGAACGACACCATGCGCACCTGGATGGCGCACTGCTCGCCTGCGGTGCAGCAGGCCTGGTTCAGCAATTTCGAAGACGCGTTCCTGAAGGCCTGCCTGGCGGCAGCGGCCTCTGCCGCGGGCACCACGCAGCCCAAGCGCTGAGCAGCGCCTGCGCCGTGCGCGCGGCCAAAGAAAAAGCCCCGCGGCTTCGCAGCCGCGGGGCTTTCGTGCTTGGCCTGGCAGCCAGGCGAAGGGGCATTACATGCCCATGTCGCCCATGCCACCCATGCCGCCCATGCCACCCGGCATGCCGCCGCCGGCAGGAGCGTCGTCCTTCGGGGCTTCGGCGATCATGGCTTCGGTCGTCAGCATCAGCGAGGCGACGGAAGCAGCGTTCTGCAGCGCGGTGCGCGTCACCTTGGTCGGGTCCAGGATACCCATTTCGATCATGTCGCCATAGGTGTCGTTGGCGGCATTGAAGCCATGGTTGCCCTTGCCGGCCAACACAGCGTTCACGACCACGGAGGCTTCGCCACCGGCGTTGTAGACGATCTCGCGCAGGGGCGCTTCGATGGCCTTGAGCACCAGCTTGATGCCGGCGTCCTGGTCGGCGTTGTCGCCCTTGATCTCGCCAGCGGCTTGCTTGGCGCGCAGCAGCGCGACGCCGCCACCAGCCACGATGCCTTCTTCGACGGCGGCACGCGTGGCGTGCAGCGCGTCTTCGACACGGGCCTTCTTTTCCTTCATCTCGACTTCGGTGGCAGCGCCGACCTTGATCAGAGCCACACCGCCAGCCAGCTTGGCCACGCGCTCTTGCAGCTTTTCACGGTCGTAGTCGCTGGTCGCTTCTTCGATCTGCACGCGCACTTGCTTGACGCGCGCTTCGATGTCGGCAGCGGCACCGGCGCCATCGATGATGGTGGTGTTTTCCTTGCCCACTTCGATGCGCTTGGCCTGGCCCAGGTCGGCCAGCGTCACTTTCTCCAGCGTCAGGCCCACTTCTTCAGCGATGACCTTGCCGCCCGTCAGGATGGCGATGTCTTCCAGCATGGCCTTGCGGCGGTCGCCGAAGCCAGGTGCCTTGACGGCCACGACCTTCAGGATGCCGCGGATGGTGTTCACGACCAGGGTCGCCAGGGCTTCGCCCTCGACTTCTTCGGCAATGATCAACAGCGGACGGCCAGCCTTGGCGACGGCTTCCAGCGTGGGCAGCAGTTCGCGGATGTTGCTGATCTTCTTGTCGAACAGCAGCACGAAGGGGTTGTCCAGCAACGCGGCTTGCTTTTCCGGGTTGTTGATGAAGTAGGGCGACAGGTAGCCGCGGTCGAACTGCATGCCTTCGACGACTTCGAGCTCGTTGTCCAGCGACTTGCCGTCTTCGACGGTGATGACGCCTTCCTTGCCGACCTTGTCCATCGCGTCAGCAATGATCTTGCCGATGGATTCGTCGCTGTTGGCCGAGATGGAGCCGACTTGCGCGATTTCCTTGGAGGTGGTGGTGGCCTTGGAGGCTGCCTTCAGCTGGGCGACCAGGGCGGTGACTGCCTTGTCGATGCCGCGCTTCAGGTCCATCGGGTTCATGCCGGCGGCCACGTACTTCATGCCTTCGCGCACGATGGCCTGGGCCAGCACGGTGGCGGTGGTGGTGCCGTCGCCAGCGTTGTCAGAGGTCTTGGAAGCGACTTCCTTGACCATCTGCGCGCCCATGTTCTGAAGCTTGTCCTTCAGTTCGATTTCCTTGGCCACGGACACACCGTCCTTGGTCACGGTGGGGGCGCCGAACGAGCGCTCGAGCACCACGTTGCGACCCTTGGGGCCCAGGGTGACCTTGACCGCGTTGGCCAGGATGTTCACGCCTTCGACCATGCGTGCGCGGGCTTCGCCGCCGAAAATGACGTCTTTAGCTGCCATGAGTAATTCTCCGGATTCGGTTCAATGAGAGGATGAAAGGCGAGAAATTACTTCTCGACGACTGCGAACAGGTCGTCTTCCTTCATCACCAGCAGTTCGTCGCCTTCGACCTTGACGGTCTGGCCCGAGTACTTGCCGAACAACACGCGGTCGCCGACCTTGACGGACAGGGCAATGCGCTTGCCGTCTTCGTCTTGCTTGCCCGGGCCAACGGCCAGGACTTCGCCCTGGTCGGGCTTTTCAGCAGCGTTGTCGGGGATGACGATGCCGGAAGCGGTCTTGGTTTCGCTTTCAACGCGCTTGACGATCACGCGATCGGCCAAAGGACGAAGTTTCAATTGCATCTCCTAAAGGGATAAACAGGGGCTTGGCTTGGCGCCGGCATCAAAGGCCGACGCCACGAAAACGTGGAACGGTGTTGTTAGCACTCAACTCCAGCGAGTGCTAATGATACGGGCTAATCGTGACATTTCAAGGTGGTCATCCGTAAAACGGGGGGTGTTACAGCTGCTGCGGAACGACACTGTACTTTCGTAAACGCGCCATTGAACTTTCGGCAGTTGTGTTGGTGTTCGCTGACTTTTCGCGGTCGAAGCCTTCGGATCAGGGCGTCGGGCCTATGGTCACGCGGCCGCTGAGACTTCGCCCAGCACTCAGTCAGGCCATAGATCGCCGATCCGCGCAGGCATGGCACATGCATCTGGTCGGCGCGTGCCGCCATCCATGAACGCCCAGGCACTCCCGTGGCACCTTCGCGGCCACGGAAAGCAGCACTAGCGGCCCGGCGGGAACGTTGAGCCAAGGTGCCATTTGCCAGGGCGTGCAGCAGCGCACATACGGACTGCGGGAGCGCGTCGCTCCTCTTGGACCTTGCCATGGTATGGCCTTGCTCCGCCGGCGCGGGGCGGATTCGATGACATCCTCGGTACCCGAAATCGGCCAGGAGCGGACATAGACGAGTGGCCGCTTCCAGCCGCCGTGGCGACCTTGACGGACATGCGGTGGTCTGCCCGGTCGTTGAAGGGCTGAAGGCGAGAAGATTTGGTGAGGCGCGGAGCAGTGGAACTCGCCTGGCTCACAACCAGCGCAGCCCGTCTTCACGCAAACATGACTGAACGTACCGCCACTCGTGCTGAATTTTGTCATGGCTGGACCAGCCGGCTTGGGTGGCAATGGCGCGCACCTTTTGCGCCGCCTCCAGCAAGCTTGCCTGCCCACTATCGGTGCGCCATAGATGCCCGGCCCACGCCACTTTGGCCCAGGCCTGGGCACGCGCCGCTTGGATGCCTGCATGGGCCGCAAAGTCCGGCTGCGCGGTGGCGATCTGCTCCACGGTGGCCGCCAGGCGCAGCGCCTCGGCCAGGNCTCGCCGCCGAGTTGGCCGGCGGCGTAGGCGGCGTAGCGCCAGGCGTGGGCACGCGCCGCTTGGATGCCTGCATGGGCCGCAAAGTCCGGCTGCGCGGTGGCGATCTGCTCCACGGTGGCCGCCAGGCGCAGCGCCTCGGCCAGGGCGCGCTCGCCGCCGAGTCGGCTGGCGGCGTCGACGGCGCAGCCCAAGGCCAGGGCGCGCTCCTCTTGGATGCGTGCATGGGCCGCAAAGTCCGGTTGCGCGGTGGAGATCTGCTCCACGATGGCAGCCAGGCGCAGCGTCTCGGCCAGGGCGCGATCGCCGCCGAGTTGGCTGGCGGCGTAGACGGCGTAGCCCCAGGCCTGGACGCGCTCCTCTTGGATGCCTGCATGGGCCGCAAAGTCCGGGTGCGCGATGGCGATCTGCTCCACGGTGGCGACCAAGCGCAGCACCTCGGCCAGGGCGCGCTCGCCGCCGAGTCGGCAGGCGGCGTAGGCGGCGTAGCGCCAAGCCTGGACGCGGCCCCCTTGGATGCCTGCATGGGCCGCAAAGTCCGGCTGCGCGGTGGCAATCTGCTCCACGGTGGCCGCCAGGCGCAGCGCCTCGGCCAGGGCGCGCTCACCGCCGAGTTGGCCGGCGGCGTAGGCGGCGTAGCGCCAGGCGTGGGCACGCGCCGCTTGGATGCCTGCATGGGCCGCAAAGTCCGGCTGCGCGGTGGCGATCTGCTCCACGGTGGCCGCCAGGCGCAGCGCCTCGGCCAGNTGGGCACGCGCCGCTTGGATGCCTGCATGGGCCGCAAAGTCCGGCTGCGCGGTGGCGATCTGCTCCACGGTGGCCGCCAGGCGCAGCGCCTCGGCCAGGGCGCTTTCGCCGCCGAGTCGGCTGGCGGCGTGGACGGCGCAGCCCAAGGCCAGGGCGCGCTCCTCTTGGATGCGTGCATGGGCCGCAAAGTCCGGCTGCGCCGTGGCGATCTGCTCCACGGTGGCCGCCAGACGCAGCGCCTCGGCCAGGGCGCGATCGCCACCGAGTAGGCAGGCGGCGTCGGCGGCGCAACGCCAGGCCTGGGCGCGCTCCGCTTGGATGCGTGCATGTGCCTCAAAGTCCGGCTGCGCGGTGGCGATCTGCTCCACGGTGGCTGCCAGGCGCAGCGTCTCGGCCAGGGCGCGATCGCCGCCGAGTTGGCTGGCGGCGTAGGCGGCGTAGCCCCAGGCCTGGACGCGCTCGTCTTGGATGCGTGCATGGGCCGCAACGTCCGGCTGCGCGGTGGCGATCTGCTCCACGGTGGCGACCAAGAGCAGCACCTCGGCCAGGGCGCGCTCGCCGCCGAGTAGGCCGGCGGCGTAGGCGGCGTAGCGCCAGGCCTGGGCGCGCTCCTTTTGGATGCCTGCATGGGTCGCAAAGTCCGGCTGCGCGGTGGCGATCTGTTCCACGGTGGCAGCCAGGCGCAGCGCCTCGGCCAGGGCGCGCTCGCCGCCGAGTTGGCCGGCGGCGTAGGCGGCGTAGCGCCAGGCCTGGGCGCGCTCCTCTTGGATGCCTGCATGGGCCGCAAAGTCCGGCTGCGCGGTGGCGATCTGCTCCACGGTGGCAGCCAGGCGCAGCGTCTCGGCCAGGGCGCGATCGCCACCGAGTAGGCAGGCGGCGTCGGCGGCGCAGCGCCAGGCCTGGGCGCGCGACTCTTGGAAGTCAGCATCCGTGAGGCCCGGCTCCACGATGGCGATGCCATCGACTTCCAAGGCATGCGACTGCGCCACCACCAGCCCGCGCTGGCCACCCAACTTCGCGCCAACAGCAGCCAGAAAGGCGACATGTCGTGCTCGAGCCAGGGTTCTTGCAGAGCAATCCGTCTGCACGGCTGGTCCCAAAACGGGCCCGTGAGCGGTCTTCCTCAGAACCCGCCAGGCTACGCGCGCAGCGTCGCGGCCCTCGGCAAAGGGCAAAAGCTCCTCAGCCCACTGTCTGCACCCATCGTGGTCGAAATCACTTGTACTGGCGCACGCCAGCCACGACGACAAAAACTGCCCAACGGCCGTTGCGAGCGCACGCCGCACGGACCGACGTGCGTGGGCCCGCGGGCCGACAGCCTGCGCCCAGTATTTGTGGGCTGCCAAAGTGTCGTCCCAACACAGAGTCATGCCGCGCCGTAGCGTCTGCGCATCCACCACCAGCATCACCTGTAAAGCCGCACTAGGGTCCGCGATCGGCTGCGGTCGTGCGACGCTGAGGCACATCCGCAACCAGCGTGCAAGTGCCTCGTGTTCGGCATTGTCCAGCGCCGCTAGTGCAGGTTGCAGTGCTGGCGGCTCCGCATAGCGATAGAGCAGCGCGCCGACACATCCCTGCGCCCACGGCAAACGAAACGCCGCTTCTCTCGGCACAGCCTGCAGCGCAAGGGCAAGCCTTGGATCGGGCGAGACGGCCGCCAGCGCGGTGCGTAGTGCTCGCTCGGGCTGCTGCGCCCAGGCCAACCGAGCCATTTCTCGAGCCGCGGTATCCTGGTCGTCAAAGTCCTGCAGCCACTGGCGCACATAGGCGCGGGCAATCGCAGCCGGTCGCGGAGGCGGCAGCCACCGGGTGGGGCCCACAGGCGGATTGTGGGGAAAGAGATCGCGGATCAGCCCGGCGGGCAAACGTGCCGCGATGGCTTCGGGCAAGGTTGTACCGCCCAGCCAGGCGGCGAGCACGAGCTGCCGGTGCAATTCTTCGGCGATGCCCGGTGCACGATCACGAAGCAATCGCGCATGGCCGTCGGCCAGGTCCGCAGCACGTTCATTCAGGAGGCGCTCGCGCAACGCACGGAACTGCAGGGCCTGCGTCGGCGATGCGCGTTCGACGTCCGGCACCTGGGGGTCGTCGACGGGGGCCTCAGAGACCCAGCGGCTGAGGTCTGCGTCTGTGCTAGCCAGTGCGGCCAGCGCCAGCGCTACGTTCAGCGGGTTGCCGTCGGCGACCTGGGCTACAACGCCGGGTGCGTGGCTGGGCCAAAGCTTGCTGCGGCGGCGCTGCCAATCGGCCTCAGCAACACCACTGGCGGCCTCCATCTGCTGGCTCAACGCACCCCACATTGCACGCACCGCTGTACCGTCGAAACGAAGGTCACCCAGCTGAAGCGACGCGCCGTGCTCCAGCGGCAATGCCGGGGCCGGGCGGCCTGGCTTAGGCCACAAGGCATACAGTTCCGACGGGAAGTGCTGGTCGATCACCAGCACGCGCACGGGGTGCCAAAACACCATCCGCCGTCCTTCCAGCAACTCCAGAGCCTCTTGAGCACTGGCGGCTGGCTCGTCCAGCACCAGCAACGTGGGGCGGCTGGGTTCCCAGGACTTGAGCTGTTCACGCACCTGTGCGTCAGCGGGTTGAAGTGCGCCAACGTGCCAGGGGTCTCCCGGCAAGCGCTCCAGGCCGGGCAACGCTGCTCGCCGCCATCGCGCCACTGCAAGGCGCCAGCCAGTGCCTCCAGGGTGTTCGGGCGGCGGCCACCCTTGCCGCATTCGGCGCCCGAGTTCAGCGGCCAACGAGGACTTGCCGATACCATTCACGCCCGTGACCAATGCCACGGCGACCGGTTGCCAGCTGGGCTGACGCCGCTGGTCGGGCCGGCGCGGCCAGAGCCGCCCCCACATGCCGTTCCCCGATCCCTTTTCGGCCCACCGCAGCAAGTGCTCCATCGCGCGGCGCTGATCATGCCAGGAGCGATAGCCATGCGGGCCTCTGGTCGCGTCTTCGCCCCCTTCCGAGGGCGGTGGCGGTGCTTCGACCCACGGCATCGGCGCCATGTTTATCGCTGCAAACTCCAGCGGACGCAGGATGACGGAGTCGGGGCGGCCCTCGGCGAAGAATGCAGCACGGCGGGCAACGGGCCAGGCGATCAAAGCTCCAGCCAGCCAGAGGAACAATGGATGCCAGTTCGAATCGCCTGTCCACTTGGCCAAGCTTCCAAGGACTGGCCACTTGCCCAATTCGAATAGGAGCCACTCCGATGCATTCCAACCGATGGCAGCGTCTAAACCATAAATCAGGAGCAGGGACACCGCCGCCAGCAGCGCGCCGGCACACAGACTGATCGCGGCGCGGAATAGATGAGCGCGCATAGTCGGAACCTCCCCTCTTCCATTTGAACATTTCCTTTCCAGCTTATCTGAAGGGCGTGCCGCTCAATTTGTTCTTCGGATGCTTGTCTCGTTGACGTGCTTACGCGCGCCGATTGGACGCCAGCTTCAGCGCAGCGAACTCAGAACAACGAAGGTCCGTTCAGGGCGCATTCCGGGCGTTGATCACCTCCCGAATCGGCCATCCACCCTGCCCTGCCCAATCCGCCTCGGGCGTGCTTCTCCGCATGACCGAAGGTTGAATGGCGCGCTTGCCGAACGTCCACTGGCGCGGAGTCTGGCCATGCTATTGAAATCAATGGAATGCGGAGACCTTCGCCGAAGGTTCAGTCACGTTCCGCAGCTGCCAGTGCCTGAGGCCGACCGTGTTGCGGCTATGGAAGATCTCGATGTGCGAGCAGCGTCTCCAGGCCGATCGCAAGGGCAGCGCAGAGCATGGCCGGGCCGACGCCCGGCTTGGAACTCGGTTCTACGTCCCGGCCAGGTACGCCGGAAAGCTGCGCGCCGCGCGCTGCAGCAGCTCGAATTCCTCGTCCGACAGCTCGATCGGCACGGTGTCGAAATGGCACAGCGTGCCCCAGAGCTCGCCGCGGCTCGACATCACCGGCACGCCGTGGTAGCAGATCGCAACGCCCTGGCAGGCGTGGCCGTCCAGCCGCATGTCGGCCGCCGCATCGTCGGTGCACAACACGGCGTCGCGCAGCACGAACTGGCAAAAGCTGTCTCGCATGGGCACGGCCGCCAGGGCCTCGGGGCGGATGCGCCCCTGCTTGTCGTGCAGCAGGACGTTGTGCAGCACGTCTCCATCGATGCGGCAGGCGGCCGTGTAGCGGTGCGGCACGCCGCCGTTCAGGTAGGCGATGGCGGCGGCGGCGCCGCTGCTGGCCAGCACGCGGTCGACGGCCTCAATGGATCTCGTCGTCATCAGGCGTTGGTCGAAAGGTGGAGTCAAGGCCCTGCGTGCGTGCCTGGCGGGCCGCGACGTGCAGGCTGTCCGCGGTGCGGGCCGCGGCTTCGGGCGTCATCGTCACGGCGAGCCCGTCGGGGCCTTCGAGGATCACCACACCGTGTTCTGCCGTGGCCTTGCCGGCATCGCTGCGCGGCTGGCGCGCGGTCGATCGATCAGTCATGGGGCACTCCGCTGGGCGCCGTTGCGCGCATCGCGATGCGGCGGTTGAGATAGAGATATTCCGGATCGAACAGGGCGGTAGCCGCCAGGCCCGGCAGGTCGTGGATCTGCACCTGCGCGGCACGCATCTGGCACAGGCCCATCTCGCGCAGCTGGCGCAGCACGCGGTTCACGTGCACGTTCGTGAGGCCGCAGACCTCGCCGATATCGGCCTGCGTCATCGGCAATGCAAAGCTGTGGCCGTCCGACGCATCGATGGCCAGCAGCCGCGCGTTCATCTCGCACAGGAAGTGCGCCACGCGCTGCAGGGCGTTGAGGCTGGCCAGCCTGCAGATCCATTGCCGGTGCATGGCCGCATCGAGCAGCGTCAAAAACCACAGGCGACGGGTCAGCTGCATGTCCTGCAGCTGGATGCGTTCCAGCTCTGCGTGGCGGAAGACAGCCACCGTGATGTCGCTCAGCGCTCCGACCTCGTGGTCCAGCTGCTTCAAGGCGTAAGCATGCAGGTCCACGAAATCGCCGGGCAGGTGCACGGCCACGAGATGGCGCCGGCCATCGTGCGCGTCCACATGGCGCGTCATGAGCCCCTGCACCAGCAGGGTGCTGATGTCGACCGGCACGCCCTGGCGCACCACCGTCTCGCCAGCACGAAAAGTCTGTGTGTGCGAGATCGCGCTTTCCAGCAGCAGGCGCTCGGCTTCAGAGAGTTCTGCGGAGCGGTTGCGCAGGACGTTGTGGGTGAACATGGGCATGGCCTGGTTGGCGATGGTGCCGCATCCGGCGGCGCGCCGCATTAACGTGGATCAACGCGCGCGGAATATCCACTGCGCCTGTTGCAAGAAGATGGTGTCCTACACCGCCGCACCGGCTTGCTGCCTAACCTCGCGCACGGCGGCGTCGCCATTCACTAGCAGGAACTCTATGGCCAAGAACAGCAAAGTGCAGCAGGTATTGAGCAACAAGGGCGATGCGATCGACGACAGCGCCGAGCAGATGCAGGAGGTCGATGCACCCGAAGCTCCGCCCGATACCGCAACCGGCACCCGCGCCTCGCGCGAGGACCGCATCCGGCTTGCCGCCTACGCCGCAGCCGAGCGCCGGGGCTTCGCGCCAGGCTCCGAGGAGCAGGACTGGCTCGATGCCGAGCGACAGATCGACGCCGAGGGCGATGAGAGCATCGCTCCGGCGAGCGCCTCTTGACCGCCATCGGCCTCGCGCAGCCGCACGTGCGCGGCTGCGTGAGAGGCGCGGTGTGATCGGCATCGTCATCCCGGCGCATGACGAAGCCTCGCTGGTCGGCGCCTGCATCGAGGCGGCGCTGGCCGCGGCGCGCCATGGCGGGCTATACGGGGAGTCGGTCGAAATCGTGGTGGTGCTGGACGCATGCTCCGACGGCACGGCCGAGATCGTGGCGCGGCATCCCGTCGCCAGCCTCTCGCTTGCGCTGCGCAACGTCGGCGCGGCACGCGCAGCAGGCGCGCAGCAGTTGCTGGCACGCGGCGCGCGCTGGCTGGCTTTTACCGATGCAGACAGCCGTGTTGCCGACGACTGGCTGGTCCAGCAGCTGCGGTTGCAGGCTGACGTGGTCTGCGGCACGGTGGCGGTGGACGACTGGTCCGACCACCCACGCCACGCGCTGCTGCTGGAGCAGCACTTTCGCCGTACCTACACCGATGCGGACGGCCACCGCCACATTCATGGCGCCAACCTCGGCGTGAGCGCGCAGGCCTACCAATCCGTCGGCGGCTTCCTGCCGCGCGCATCGAGCGAGGACGTGGCCCTGGTCCAGGCCCTGCAGCAGGCGGGCGCCCGCATCGCCTGGAGCGCGGCGCCGCGCGTGGTCACCAGCGCGCGCCGCGTGGCGCGGGCACCGGCCGGCTTTGCCGCAGCGCTGTGCTCGGCGGTCGACGCCATGCGCCTGCCCGTGCCGGTGCTGGCGGCCGGTTGAGGCTGCGCGGCTGGCCCGGCACGCTGACGCCGAGACTCCCGTCCTTCTCTGCCATGCAGGCGTGGACTAGGCGTGCAGCGCTGGCCTTGTGGGCCTGCAAGCGATCACTCCCTCCGTCCTGGACCTGACCTCGGGCGAGGCCAGGCAGGTCGCGACTGCCTCGTAACCCGGGGCGCCCAGACAAGGTGCGACTGGCGTCGGGGCACTGTGGTTGGCGGGGCACAGAATGATCGACGCATGGGGCTGGACAGCGTCCAGGTCCAGGATCGCGCAGGAGCGGGTGAGCAGGAACAGCGGGCTGCCTGCGCGCTCGCGCCGGCGCAGATGGGCAGCCAGCGCGCGTTGCGTTGCGTGGTCCAGGCCTTGCTCCACGAGGTCGACGATCAGCACCGTGGCACTGTGGTCCTCCAGGCCGGCCAACAGCGCCGTCAGTGCCTGCGAGGCAACAGCGCCGTGTTCGAGCAGCCACGTGCGCGTGCGATCCACGCGCGCCCCCAAAGCGGCGTCGTTCTCCAACCGCGACCGGGCTGCGCCGTCGTGCGCGCGCTCCAGGCCCAGGAACCGTGCACCTGGCACGGTCTCGGCCAGCCGCATGGCGAACCGCGTTTTGCCACTGCCCAGGGGGCCGACGACGTAGGTCAGCGGCTGGATGCGGGGCAGCGTGAAACGTTCGCCACCCCAGGGCCAGGGGAGATCGAACGCGATGCCCGGTGCCTTCGCAGGGGCCGCGAGGCTCGTCGATTCCTTCAGCGTCGGAGCCTGGCCTTTGCCCAGATCCGACTGCAGGCGCCGGACCTGCGCCATCGTGTCGGTCAGCTCGCGGATGCGGGTGGCGAGGGCCGCTTCATGCGCTGCCAGTGCCGGCTTCAGGTCCTGCGGATCTCCGCCCAGCGCCCTTGCGACCTGCGCCAGGCTGAGGCCGAGCGTACGCAGCGCGACGACCTCGGCGCCCCGCGCCATCTCGTGCGGGCCATAGGAGCGCCAGCCCGCGGGCGTGCGAGCGGGCGTGACCAGGCCGCGCTGCTCATACAGGCGCAAGGCCTTGGCGGATACGCCCAGCCGGGCGGCAGCCTCGGACGGGCGGAGGAATCGGGAAGCGTCGTGCATGGCGGCCTCGTCATGAAGGGACAGGCGTTTATCGGGGCGGCCCCAGGGGCCGGGTCAAGCAGTTTTCGGCGGTCACGAAGAAGACATCCTGACACGACGACTGCCCATCCTTGGTTTCTGACCAGGCAACCGCCGATCGTCAAGCGCTGCGAATCTGAGCCCGGACCGCCAGCGGCAACGCCAGTACCGATGCGGCCGGCGCAAAGCCCGAGCCGGGCGAGGTGCTGGCCGTCGGCCCTAGCAGGGCGCCCGGCGGCGGCTTCGGCGGCGCGCAGTTGTGATCGGATGACGTCACGGGGTCAGGCGGTCGCCGGCCTTGCAGGCGCATGGGGCGAGGCGGACTGCAAGCCCGGCCACGGTGCTGGACAGGGGCGATGGCGCGTATGGCGCGCCACTTTCAATCGAACAGGACGACGTCGCGCAGCGCGTTGCCGGTGGCCAGCCGGTCGAAGCCTTCGTTGATCGAATCCAATGTCAGCGTGTGGCCCATCAGGCGGTCGATGGGTAGCTTGCCGCGCTGGTAGAGGTCGATGTAGCGCGGGATGTCGCGCGCAGGCACGGCCGAGCCGATGTAGCTGCCACGCAGCGTGCGCTCTTCCGCAACCAGTGCGACGGGCGGCAGCGCAAAGCGCAGGGCCGGATTGGGCAGGCCGGCCGAGACCGTGCTGCCGCCGCGGCGCGTGATCTTCCAGGCCAGTTCCATGGCCGGGATCGCCCCCGCCATCTCGAACGCGAAGTCCACGCCGCCCTTGGTGCGCTCACGGATCTGGTCTGCCGTGTCGGAGTGGCCGGCGTTGAAGACCGCGGTCGCGCCCAGCTGCTGCGCCAGGCGCAGCTTGTCTGCGTTGAGGTCGATGGCGATGACTTCGCGCGCGCCGCTGGCCACCGCGCCGAGCAGCGCACTGAAACCGACGCCACCCAGGCCCAGCACGGCGGTCGTGGTGCCGGCCTGCACGCGGGCCGTGTTGACCACGGCGCCGACGCCGGTCAGCACGGCGCAGCCGAAGAGTGCGGCTTCGCGGTGGCTGATGTCCGACTCGATCTTCACGCAGGAACGGCGCGACACCACGGCATGCTCGGCGAAGCACGACACGCCGAGGTGGTGGTGGATCTCGCTGCCATCGGCCGCGTGCAGGCGGCGCCCGCCGCCCAGCAGCGTGCCGGCGTTGTTGGCGGCCGCGCCAGGCTCGCACAGCGCAGGCCGGCCTTCGGCACAGGGCACGCAGCAGCCGCAGCTCGGCATGAAGACGAGCACGACGCGATCGCCGGGTGCCAGGTCACTGACCCCGGCGCCGCAGGCCACGACCTCGCCGCAGGCCTCGTGGCCGAGCGCCATCGGCACGGGCCGCGGACGGTCGCCGCTGATGACGGACAGGTCGGAGTGGCACAGGCCCGCGGCGCGCAGGCGCAGCAGGACTTCGCCATGGCCGGGCGCGTCGAGTTCGACTTCCCCGACGCGCAGCGGCCGGCTTTGGGCATAGGGGGCGGGCAGGCCGATGGCCTGCAGGACGGCTGCACGGGTTTTCATGTGTCTCTTTTCTGGATCGCGGATGGCACGGGATGTGCCGGGCCCGGAAGGCGAAGCCAAGCCTCGCAACGGATGGCGGCCGCAGCTTAGGGCGGGGGTGTCCTGATGGCAATTCAGCGTTGCTGAACAAGCCATAGGCTGGCTGGATAAATCAGCCGCTGCTGCCGGTGTCGAGTGCCGCCAGCGTGTTCGCGTATTCCTGGTGCAGATAGCGCACAAAGCTTTGCGCCGCGCCGCTGAGCCCGTTCTTCTTCTGCAGCACGATGCCGTAGCGGCGGGTCAGCCGCACGTCGGTCACATGCAGGGTGACCCGCTCGCGCTTGGCGTTGATCTGCGCCATGGACTTGGGCAAAAACGTGATGCCGTTGCCGGCATCGAGCATGCCCAGCAAGGTGTTCAGATTCGACGCCTCATTCAGCGGTGGCTGCTGCCAATGGCGCTTGCGGCACTCTTCCTTGATGGCGGTGATCAGCGTGGTGTAGCGGTCCAGGATGAGCAGCGGGTGCGGCACGACCTGCTCGAGCGTGGCCTGTGCTTGCGCGGCCAGCGCGTGGCCCTGGGGCACGACCAGTAGCAGCTCTTCCTCGGCCAACGGCTGGAAGCGCAGCTTGGCGGAATCGCCGTCGAACGCGACGATGGCCAGGTCAGCCGCACTGGTCTCGATGTGCGCGATCACATCGCGGTACTGCATGTCGAGCAGCTTGATGCGCACGTCCGGGAAGCGGTTGCGGTAGCCACGGATCAGGCTGGGCAGCACGGTCGCCGCGATCATGGGCGTGGCCGCGACCACGATGCGCCGGCCGCCGCGCGCACCCGGGGACCCGAACTCGCGCACCAGTTCCCTGAGCCCCTGCAGTGCCTGCGTGGCTGCGTCATACAGGCGCAGGCCTTCCTTGGTCGGCTCGACGCTGCGCGTCGTGCGGCGCAGCAGCTGCGTCGCCAGCCGTTCCTCCAGCCGCTGCACCCGCGCCGTGACCGAGGGCTGCGAGATGTGCATGCGCGTGGCGGCCAGGCTGAAGCTGCCGAGCTCGACGATGGCGATGAAGGTTTCAAGCTCCGTCAGATCCAGGC
Source organism: Pseudorhodoferax sp. Leaf267 (assembly GCF_001422405.1). GTDB lineage: Bacteria > Pseudomonadota > Gammaproteobacteria > Burkholderiales > Burkholderiaceae_C > Pseudorhodoferax. The sequence goes on along the minus strand of NZ_LMMV01000001.1, from coordinate 1,137,361 downwards.
GCAGCGGCAAGCTGTCCTGTGCATCGAACGGCGCATCGTGGACGGCGGCAGCGGGTGCTTGAGAGTCGCGCAAGGCCAGGAATTCGGGATGGTGCCGGGTGGGCGGTGAAAGAGCGAATGCCAGCCCAAATTTGATTTATTGGCTGGGCAAATAAGTCTATCAGCGATGGCGAATTGTCTGGACGGGGTGTGGGTTTGACACTCCTTCCCAAGCGCACCGGCCATGCAGCCACCGCAAGGCAGGCCGGCGCGATCCGAACCCAGAACCTGGAGACAACGTGCAATTCACCCGCCGCCAACTTTCATCGATGACGCTGGGCACGCTGCTGGCCGTCACCACGGCCACCGCCAGCGCGCAGGACGCGGCAGCCAGTTTTCCCGACAAGCCCGTGCGCATCGTCGTGGGCTTCCCCAGCGGCCAGGCGATCGACGGTGTGGCGCGCTTCTTCGCCCAGAAGCTGGGAGAGGAACTGAAGCAGCCCATCTACGTCGACAACCGTGCAGGCGCCTCCGGCATCATCGCGCACGAACACGTGAAGAACGCGCAGCCCGACGGCTACACGCTGCTCATCACCTCTGGCGCCACGATGGCCATCAACCCGGCGCTGTTCAAGAAGCTGTCGTACGACCCGATCAAGGACTTCACGCCGGTCATCCTGACCAACACGACACCGATGTTCCTGGCCGTCAACGCCAGCACGCCGATCCACTCGTTCCAGGAGATGGTGGCCTACGCGAAGGCGCGGCCGGGCAAGCTTGCCTACGGCTCCGGCGGCAGTGGCCTCACGCAGCACATCGCGATGGAGATGCTGAAGAAGGCCGCCGACATCGACCTGCTGCACGTGCCCTACAAGGGTTCGCCTGCCATGGTGACCGACCTGATCGGCGGCCAGGTGCAGTTCGCCTTCGACACCTCCACGTCCATCCTGCCGCACGCGGCAAACGGGCGCGTCAAGCTGCTCGGCGTGACCAGCCTGGCCCGGTCGGCTGCTGCCCCCAACGTGCCGACGCTCGCGGAGCAGGGCCTGCCCGGCTTCGAGGCGCTGACGTGGGCGGGGCTGGTGACGCCGGCACACACGCCACCGGCCATCGTCGAGAAGATCAACGCCGCGATGAACCGCGTGCTCAAGGCGCCGGCCACGGCCACCTACCTGGCGGGCATCGGGGCCACGCCGGCCGGGGGCACGACTGCCGACTTCGACCAGTTCATCCGCAAGGAGCTGGCGCGCTGGGGCAAGGCCGTCAAGGACTCGGGCGCGCAGGTCGACTGACGCCGCGCCACGCCCGTCGTGCGCATCCCGGCACGGCACCAGTGAACCATCCCACCACGAATTCGCCGCCACCACGGCGCTGCACAACCATGACCTCTTCCGCCAAGAAACGCCAGATGGCGCTCGTCGCCTTCATGCAAGCCCAGAACTGCTCGATGTACGTTGGCTCCTGGCGCCACCCGTCGAGCATGACCGACTTCATGACGCCGGAGTACTACCAGCGCATCGCCCGCACGCTGGAGGAAGGCAAGTTCGACATGGCCTTCTTCGACGACCGCCTGGCCATGCCCGACATCTACGGCAACAGCCACCGCGAGACCGTGGCCCATGGCGTGCGGGCCGTCAAGCTCGACGCCGCCACGGTGATGATGGCCATGGCCATGGCCACCACGCGGCTGGGCCTGGGCGCCACCTACTCGACCAGCTACTACGAGCCCTACCACGTGGCACGGCTGTTCTCGACCATGGACCTCATGACGCGTGGCCGCGTGGCCTGGAACGTCGTCACCTCGCTCAACGATTCCGAGGCCGCGAACTTCGGCAAGTCCGGCCACATGGAGCACGACCTGCGCTACGACCGCGCCGACGAGTTCATGGAAGTCGTGATGGGCCTGTGGGACAGCTGGCAGGACGACGCGCTCATCGTCGACAAGGCCAACGACCGCTTCGCCGACCCCGACAAGGTGCAGCGGCTCGATTACGAAGGCCGCTTCTTCAAGTCGCGCGGGCCGCTCACGGTGCCGCGTTCGCAGCAAGGCCACCCGGTGATCCTGCAGGCCGGCTCCAGCGGCCGCGGGTTGAAGTTCGCCGGCCGCTGGGCCGAGCTGGTCTTCGCCGTCTACCCCAGCCTGGAGGCCGGCAAGAAGCAGTACAAGGCGCTGCGCCAGGCCGTGGCCGACGATGGCCGCGACCCCGACCTCGTGAAGATGATGCCGGAGATGAAGATCATCGTGGCGCCCACCGAGTCCGAGGCCAAGGACCGCCGTGACCTGGTCGCCGCGACCGCCAGGCCCATCGATGGCCTGACGCTGCTGTGCGAAGTGCTCAACGTCGATTTCTCCAAGCGGCCCATCGACCTGCCGTTCACCGACGAGGAACTGGCCGCCGTCTCGTGGCAGAGCCTGCGCGACCGCGTGGTGTCGGTCAGCGGCAAGAAGAACCCTTCGGTGCGCGACTTCGTCGACGCCTCGGGCCGCGGCACGCTGCGCGAAGGACCGTGCTTCGTCGGCACGCCCACGCAGGTGGCCGACCAGATGGAGGAGTGGTTCGGCAGCGCCTGCGACGGCTTCGTGCTGTCGGCCACCTCGGTGCCCGGCACTTACGAGGACATCGTGCGACTGGTGGTGCCCGAGCTGCAGCGCCGCGGCCTGTTCCGCAAGGAATACGAGAGCGACACGCTGCGCGGCAACCTGGGCCTCACGCGCCCCAACGCAGGCGACTGGCGCAAGTGAGCGGCGCGATGGACATGAAGGCCGAACTCAAGATCCTCACGCCGCACGGCATCCTGGGCTACGGCATCCCCGAGCGCGACTTCTGGCGCGGCATCGAGGCCGGTGCCGACGCGATGGTCATCGATGCGGGCTCCACCGACCCGGGCCCCTACCTGCTGGGGCTGGACGCGACCATCGTCTCGCGCGAGGCCTACATCCGCGACCTGACCGTCATGCTCAAGGCCACCGCCACGCGCAAGGTGCCGGCCTACATCAGCTCTGCCGGCGGCGCCGGCACCAACAGCCAGGTCGACGCGCTGCTGGGCGTGATCGCCGAGATCGCCCAGGCCAACGGCTGGACCTTCCAGGCCGCCGCGATCTACTCGGACATCGACAAGGCCGTCATCCTGGACCGCCTGGGCGCCGGCCGCATCGAGCCCTGCGCCTCGGCGCCCGCGCTGACGGCGCAGGACGTCACGTCCTCCACCAACATCGTCGCGCAGATGGGCGCCGAGCCCTTCCTGCAGGTGCTGCGCGAGCGGCCGGACATCGACATCATCGTGTCGGGCCGCGCCTACGACCCATCGCCCTTCGCGGGCCTGTGCATGCTGCACGGCATCGACCCCGGCGTGTACTGGCACATGGGCAAGATCGTCGAGTGCGGCGCCAACTGCGCCGAGCCCAAGGGCAAGGTCATCCTCGCGACCGTGCGCAAGGACAGCTTCGACCTGGAGCCGATGAACCCGGACGAGCGATGCACCATCGCGTCGGTGGCCGCGCATTCGCTGTACGAGAAGACCCGGCCCGACCTGCTGTCCGGCCCGGGTGGCGTGCTCGACCTGCGCCAGTCGCGCTACGAGCAGCTGGACGAGCGGCGCGTGCGCGTGAGCGGCAGCGTCTTCATCCCGTCGGATGTCTACAAGGTCAAGCTCGAAGGCGCGGCCGTCGTGGGCTTTCGCACCATCTTCATCGGCGGCATCCGCGACCCGATCCTGATCGGCCAGATCGACGGCTTCCTGGACAAGGTGCGCCAGGACGCGAAGAACACCTACCCCGCCATCGCCTCGGGCGCGGCCAGCATCCACTTCCACGTGTATGGCAAGAACGGCGTGATGGGTGACTCCGAGCCGTTGAAGGACGCGGTGCCGCACGAGATCGGCCTCGTCGGCGAAGTGACCGCGCCCACCCAGGCCGCGGCCAACGCCATCTGCAACAGCACGCGCATCTCGGTGCTGCACAACCCCTACCCGGGCCAGGTGGCGACGGCCGGCAACTTCGCCATTCCGCTGAACCCGCCCGAGAACCCCATCGGGCCGGTCTGCAAGTTCTCCGTCTACCACCTGATGGAAGTGGAGTCGCCGACCGAACTCTTTCCCATCCGCTACCTGGAGATTTGACATGGCGACGCGAACATTGCGAGAACTGGCCAAGGTCGTGCGCAGCAAGAACTCCGGCCCGTTCGAGATCACCTTCGACGTGATCTTCGACGGCGTGGCGGTCTACGAGAGGGTCAAGGCCAGCGGTGCGCTGCAGCCCGAGGCCATGGCCGCCGCGTATGGCGTGCCCGTGTCGGACATCGTGACCTTCATGTTCTTCGACCCGGCCCGCGCGTTCAAGATGACGCTCAAGCGCTCCTGGGCGCAGGGCACCGTCGGCGAGCGCGACACCTTCGGCGCGCAGCAGCATGCACCGCTGCTGGACATCGCCGTCGAGATGGACTGAGAGGCCCGCGTTGGCCACGGCAAGCCCTGAAGCACGCGCTGTGCATTGGCGACGTGCGCCCCTGATCCGAACGAATAGGAGACCCCCATGAGCCCCGCCACCACCTTGACGGCGCCACCCGCCGTGCAGACCCCCGCCATCGACCAGAAGGAGTTCCGGCGCGCGCTCGGCAGCTTCCCGACCGGGGTGGCCATCATCACCACGCGCGACCGCGACGGCACGCCCACGGGCCTGACCTGCAACTCGTTCAGCTCCGTCTCGCTGGAGCCGCCGCTGGTGCTGTGGAGCCTGCGCAAGGCCAGCAAGTCCATCGAGATCTTCCGCGGCGCCAGGTCCTTCGTGATCAACGTGCTGGCCGAGGACCAGGACCACCTCTCGTCGCGCTTCGCCACGAGCAGCATCGCCGACAAGTTCGACGGGGTGGCCTGGAAGACCGGCTACGACGACATGCCGCTGGTGGACGACTGCGTGGCGCGCTTCGAGTGCAGCGTATTCCAGCAGCACGATGCGGGCGACCACATCGTCTTCATCGGCCAGGTGCAGGCGTTCGAAGTGGTGCGCGAGGAAGACCCGCTGGTCTTCTACAAGGGCGCCTACATGATGCTGACCCAGTCCATGCGCGAGCTGGCCAACAAGGGCCGCGTGTCGCACCGCGCGCTGGCCGAGTCGCGCACCATGATCTATGGCGCGCTGCTGCGGCTGGCCTGCGAGAACGCGCAGCCTGCGGACCTGGACGCCATCGAAGATATCCTGCGCCGGATGGACGCGCAGGTGGCCGCAGGCGACATGGCCGGGCGCATGAAGTCGGCGATCCGCTTCTTCGAGCTGATCAGCGCCGCCGCCCACAACGAAGTGATCGCGCTGGTGGCGCAGTCGCTCAACACGCTGCTGCTGCACACGGTGAAGGCCGAGGCCGCCACGGGCACGGCGCCCGACACGTATGTGCCGGCGCTGAACCCCATCCGTCGGGAGATCCTGGCGGCGCTGCGCCAGCGCGACGAGCCCGCCGCGCTGGCCGCCATGGCGCAGTACGTGGCCCGCGCCACGCAACACTGATGGCACAGCCGGCGCGCGCCGGCTGTCAGCCTGGCGCCTTGGGCTCCAGCATCGACGCCATGGCGTCGAGCACAGGCTCGAACAGCTGGCGCCAGGCGTCGACGACGGCGCGCTTCTCGGGGTCCGATGCATCGATCTGGGCCTCCAGCGTCTTGAGAAACGCCTCGCGGAAGTGGCGCAGGTGTTCGATCGTGATGCCCTTGTCGCGGTGCGAGGGCACCAGGTCGTCGATGGACGAAGGCGGGCTGCCGCGGCGGTAGTTCAGCACCTTGCCCAGCGAGCCGACCAGCTTGTTGTGGTGCGCATCGTCCACCAGGATCAGCCCGGCGGCACGCGGGCCCAGAGCCCGCTCGAAGATGGCGCGGCTGGCCTTGTCGTCCTGGAAGAAGCGCGTGTAGAAGGCCTGCGAGAACTGCATGCCCAAGGGCTCCACCCATTGCCGGTAGGCGTATTTGGCCAGCACGCGGTGCGGCTCCTCGAGCGAGGCCAGCTGGCTCGTCACCTCGCGCATCGAGGCAAAGCGCTGGTCTGGGTCGTCCTGCAGCAGGCGCTCCAGCAGCGCCACGAGCTGCTGGTGCCGCGTCCAGAGCTTGCGGCTGTTGCGCAGCACGGTGAGGGGGGCGGGCGCCGGGACCTGCGCGAACACACGCTCGCATTCCAGCAGCTCCAGCGCCAGCATGCCCAGGAAGTACTGGTCGGCCCGCTGGTCCATGGCCTGGCCGTTGCGCTTCTCGGGCACGACGTAGGTGCCGCCCTTGGGCGTGATCATGCGCGTGAACGTGTCGGGGTCGAAGAAGTGCCACAGGAAGCTGGTCACGCCGACCAGCGAGAGCATCGGCCGCTCGCTGCGTTCGTCCCAGAACACGCTGTCCGGGGGCAGCGGGCCGAAGATGTGCAGGTAGTCGCGGGCCTCCAGGCCTTCGGAGGGCACGGGCGCCAGGTCGTGCAGCTTGGACAAGGCACTGGCCAGGCGGCGCAGGATCACGCCGACCCGGTCGGGCCGCAGGGTGCGCTCCGCCTCTTCCGTCTTTTGCTGGTCCTGCGCGAGCAACGAACCCAGCGTCTCGTCGCGCGCCAGCTCGCTGACGATCACGATGCGCTCGGCCTGGCCGGCGTCCACGGTGAACACGCGGTGCACGCGCAGCACCGACGGGTCCACCACCTCCTTGCGCTGGCGCGCCACGCGCATGAACAGGGTCTGGAGCCGGTGCAGCGGCGTGTTGGTCAGCACCTTGATGACGACGTCGTCGTCGTTCTTGTCGAGCCCGCGGCAGACGATGGAGAAGTTGCTGCTGTCCTTGCCCAGGATGCGGGTGGGCCGGTAGGGCGTGGCCTCGTCCGCGCGCAGCAGCAGTTCGCGGACCGACCTGACGTCGGGGTCTTCCTCGGTGGAAAGCTGCAGCGCGTCGGTGGTGACGCGGGCACACAGCTCCACCAGCATCTGGTCGCGCTCCAGGCCCGGTGGCAGGCTTTCCAGCGCGAGCGTGGGCGGCTCCTGCACCGCCTGCAGGTCGTGCAACTCGGTCCATGACCAGGCGCAAGGGCGCAGCAGCAGCCAGTACACGGCTGCCAGGTCGCCCTTCATGCGCGCCTGGTGCAGGGAGGCCAGCTCGCGCCGGCACCATGGCGACACCAGGTATTCGGGGCTGACCAGCACCAGCGCCGTGCCCGCGCCCTTGAGCGCCGTCAACAGCACGCTTTCCCAGGTGGCGCCGGGGCGGATGTTCCGGTCCGTCCACACGCGGCACTGGGCTTGCATCGCGCCCTCCAGGTGCATGCGGATGGCCTGCATCCAGCGCCGGTCGACGTGGCTGTAGCTGATGAACAGAGCACCGCCCATGGCATCCGCCTTTCGCGTTGTGAGGCTGCGCATTGTCCGGCGGGGGCACAGGGCATGCACACCCCTCGCGCAACGTGGTCATGCGTTCGCGAGCGTGCCCACCCCGCCCTTCCTCAGGCCCAGGCAAGTGTGGCCGCACGGCTGGCACGTCGGCAATGGATGACAGCGCCGCGGCGAGACGCTTGCCGGCAGAGCACGCGTTGGATTGCCATCCCGATGCATGCCGGCCTACGCTGGCTCCCCGTGCCAGGGGCGATCGTCGATAGGCGCATCGCCGGTGCTGGCTGGCGAACCTGTTGCGGACACGGGCGCGACGTCCGCCCACTGGATGGCATACACAGGAGCCCCTCATGCACGATCTCGAAACCCTCGCGGTACAGATGCGACAGGCTTTCGCGGCCGGCATCCCCGTGCGCATGCCGCTCATGCGCTTCAGCGACCTGGAGATCCTCTTCGATCTGCTGGAGAACGACTGAACGCCGCGCCCGCGCGGTGCTGTCGGGCGCGGGTTCGGCGGGTCGCGCTGGGCATGGGCAGGGCCGAGGTCCAGGTGCTCGCCATGCTGGCGGGCATGCGGCTCCTTGCAGGGCATCAGCGGCGCCGGCCGCCGGCCACCGCGAACCGGTACCGCATCCTGCGGTCACCTTGGTGTCTGCCCGCAGGCCTTTGCCGGTGCTATACCCGGCGGCGCATCCAATACCACCAACGGAGACAGGCATGTACCAACCCTTCGACCTCACCGGGCGCAGCGCGCTCGTCACCGGCGGCAACGGCGGCATCGGCTACGGCATGGCGCGCGCGCTGCTGCAGGCCGGCGCCTCGGTGTCGATCTGGGGCTCCAAGGCCGACAAGACGGCCAGCGCGCACGAGGCGCTGGCGCGCGAGTGCGGGGATGCGGCGCGCGTGCACAGCGCCGTGTGCGACGTGGGCGACGAGGCGGCGGTGGAGCAGGCCTTCGCCGCCACGGTCGCTGCGCTGGGCCCGATCGGGGCCTGTTTCGCCAATGCCGGCGTGTCGAGCAAGGGCACGGTGCTCATGGAGATGTCGCTGGAGGAATTCCGCCGCGTCCAGCGCATCAATGTCGAAGGCGTGTTCCTCACGTTGCGCGCGGCGGCGCGCCACATGGCAGCCCACGGCGGTGGCTCGCTGGTGGCGACGGCCAGCACCGCGGCCGTGGAGGGCGCGGCGCGCAACAGCCACTACGGTGCGTCCAAGGGCGCGGTGACGGCCATGGTGCGCGCGCTGGCCGTGGAGCTGGCGCGCCACAAGATCCGTGTGAATTCGATCCTGCCAGGCTGGATCGAGACCGACATGACGCAGCGCTCGTTCGGCAACGACAAGTTCGCCAGCGCCGTGCTGCCGCGCGTGCCGGCGCGCCGCTGGGGCACGGGGGAGGACTTCGGCGGCATCGCGGTCTACCTGGCCAGCGATGCGTCGGGCTACACCACGGGCGAGCAGTTCCTGATCGACGGGGGCTACACCAAGTTCTGAGCCGGCAGCGCGCGGGGCAGCCGGCCTACAGCAGCCGACGGCACGGTTTCGATACTGAAGGGTAGACCACCGCATCCAAGGGAGCTGCCATGCAACAGACACCGCTGCGCCATCTCGCGCTGTCCATCGACGAGCCCGAGCCAGGCCTTTACCACTGGATGATCCTGGAGAGCGAGGACGCCATGAAGACTTGGTTCGTGCTCGAGGCTTCGGACGATGCCTATGACACGTTCGGCGAAGCCTGGGACGACGGCGCCGCCCAGCTGCGCGACATGAGCGACCTGCAGCACGGGCCGCGGGCGGATGAGGTGGAGGACGAAGGCGCCGACCCGGTGCTGGAGACTGGGCCGGGCGTGGACGAGTAACAGGCGGCGGCTGGCGCCAACGTCGCTTCAGCTGCCCCGCAACAAGCTGGCCGGCGACAGGCGCAGCTGTGCCAGCAGCCACTGCGCGCCCAGCGCCAGGCTCACAGCGCTCACGCCGAGGGCTGCCACGGCGCCGGTCCACCACAGGCCGCTGGCATCGAGCTCCAGCCGCCACTGCAGCAGGGCCAGCGCCAGGGCGCTGCCCGCCAGCGTCGCGAAGGCGCTGGTCACCACAGCCAGTACCGCGTATTCCCAGCGCAGGGCGCGCTGCAGGCTGCCGAGCCGGGCGCCCAGCACGTGCAACACGCTGGACTCGTAGACCTGCCGCGCACGGCTGGCCGCGACCACGCTGGTCAGCACCAGCAGGCTGGCCAGCAGGCAGATGCCGGCGATCACAGCCAGCGCGGCACTCGCGCGGCCCAGCAGCAGCCGGCTCTCGGACAGCAGCGCGTCGGTGCGCACGCTGACGATATTGGGCGCCTGGGCCGCCAGCCGGTCCTGCGCGGCGATGGCCTGCTGCGGGCCGAGCCAGGCGGCGCCGACATGGCGCGTGATGTAGGGGTCGAGCACGCCGTCGCTGAAGATGCCCTCCAGCCACAGCCGGGCCTGTAGCCGGCGCTGGCCGTAGATGGCAGCCAGTTCGGCCTCCACGCTCTGGCCCTGGATGTCGAAGCGCAGGCGGTCGCCGACCTGCAGGTCGAGCTGGTCGGCCTCGCGGTCCTCCATGGCGACGAGTGGCGGGCCTTGGTAGTCGGCGGGCCACAGCGCGCCGCGCTCGACCACCACGTCGTCGACATTGCCGGCGCGTGTGGACAGCTTGTGTTCGTTGCGCGCCTCGCGTGCGCGGCGCGTGTCGCTGCTCTCGCGCAGCGGCTCGCCGTTGACGGCGGCCAGCCTGCCTAGCACCAGCGGCGCGGTCTGCAGGCGGTCGGCGCCGGCCAGTGCCTCGCGCAGCAGCGGCAGCTGCTCGGTCTGCACGTCGTGCAGCACCATGCCGGGCGCCTCGCGCGGCACCGTGTCGGCGATGGTGCGCAGCAGCGCGGCCACGGTCAGCGTGCAGGCCACCAGCAGCGTCAGCGCCGTGCCCAGGGACAGCAGGGCCGGGCGCAGCGCCGAGCCCGGGCGCTGCAGGCTGGCCAGGGCCAGCCGCAGTTCGAACGCGGGCTGCCAGCGCGAGGCAAGCAGCCGGCGCGCCGCCGTGCGCAGCAGCGCCTGCACGCCTTCGAGCACGGCCAGCAGCGCGGCCACGACTGCCAGGAAGGCCCAGCCCAGCCGCGGGTCGGGCAGCGTGCCCACCAGCAGCGCGGCCAGCGCCAGGCCGCAGCCGGCGCTCGCCAGCCACGCCCAGGCGGGCGTGCGCAGCGGAGCCGCGTGCAGGCCACGGAACAGCGCGGCCGGCGAGACCGTCAGCGCGCGGCCCAAAGGCGGCAGCGCGAAGGCCAGCGCGGTCAGCACGCCGAAGCCCATGGCCAGGGCCGCGGGGCCGGCCATGGTGGCGATCTGCGGGCCGAGCTGCTGCGCCAGCGGCAGGCTGCGCGCGGCCAGGGCCACGCCGCCCAGGGCCAGCGCACCGCCCCCGGCCACGCCGAGGGCGCTGGCCACCAGCGCCAGCATGAGGATCTGCAGCAGCACCAGCACGGCCAGCCGCGCGTCGCGCAGGCCCAGCGCACGCAGGGTGGCAAGCAGGCCAAGCTTGCCCTGCAGATAAGCCTGCACGCTGTTGAACACGCCCAGGCCACCGATGAACAGGGCCGACAAGCCGATCAGCATCAAGGCCGAGCCGACCTGCTCCAGCACCTGGGCCACGCGCTCGCTGCGCTGCGCGAAGCTGCGCACCTCGGCGTTGGACTGCGGGAACGCGGCGATGAAGTTGTCGCGCCAGGCCGCGGGCGGCGTGGGCGTGCGGACGCGGTAGTGGTAATGCACGCGGCTCAGCGGCTGCACCAGGCCGGTGGCGGCTAGCGCGCCTTCGGCCAGCAGCACGGGCGCGCCGTTCCAGTCGGCACGCAGGCTGCGGTCGGGCTGGCGCGCGATCGTGGCGCGCACTTGCAGCGCCAGGTCGCCCAGGTGCACGGTCGCGCCGGGCGTGAGGTTGAGGCGCTGGGCCAGCACGGCGTCCAGCGCGATGCCCCAGCGGCCATCCTGCTGGGCCAGCGCATCGGCCAGCGGCTGCGGCGGGGCCAGCTCCACCGCGCCGTACAGCGGGTAGCGCGCGTCGGCGCTCTGCACGGTGACGAGCTGCGTGCGGCCGTCGGCACTGCGCAGCATGCTGCGCAGTTCGATCAGGCGCGAGACCTCGCCGCGCGCGGCGATCCAGTCGAGTTCAGGCGCTGGCAGCGGGTCGGCATGGCGCACCTCGAGGTCGCCGCCGAACAGCGCGCGCGCGTCCTCGTGCAGCGCGCCGGCCACCTGGCGGTACAGGCCGCCGCTGGCCATGACCAGGGCCACGCCCAGCGCCAGGCAGGCGCAGAACACCCAGAGCGGCCGGCCGCTCGCGCGCAGGTCGCGCCAGGCCAGGTCAATCAGCATGGGCGGGCTCGCGCGGCGCGGGGGCCGCTGCGGCCGTGGGGCGGTGGGTGTGCTCGTGCAACTGGCCCTCGTGCAGGCGCAGCACGCGGTCGCAGCGCGCGGCGAAGTCCAGGTCGTGCGTGACCAGCACCAGGGTCGTGCCGGTATCGCGGTTCAGCGCGAACAGCAGTTCGCGCACCAGGGCGCCGGTGTGGTCGTCCAGGTTGCCGGTGGGCTCGTCGGCCAGCAGCAGGCGCGGTCCGTGCACGAGGGCGCGCGCGATCGCCACGCGCTGTTGTTCGCCGCCCGAGAGCTGGCCGGGGTAATGGCCCTCGCGCGCGGCCAGGCCCACGCGGCGCAGGAAGTCGCGGGCGCGCGGGTAGGCGTCGCGCTGGCCGGCGATTTGCAATGGCAGGGCCACGTTGTCCAGCGCCGTCAGGCTGGGCAGCAGGTGAAAGGACTGGAACACGATGCCGATGCGGTCGCGCCGCAGGTCGGCCAGCGCGTCGCGGCCCTGCTCGCCCAGGCGCACGCCATCGAGCGTCACGTGGCCGCTGGCAGGCTGCTCCAGGCCGGCCAGCAACAGCAGCAACGAGGTCTTGCCCGAGCCGGAGGGGCCGGCCACGGCCACGCTCTGGCCGGCGGGGATAGAGAGGGTCACGTCGCGCAGCACGTCGATGCGCGCGCCGTTCAGGCTGTAGTGCAGGCACAGCCGGTCCAGTTCGATGATGTTCATGCAGGGCGTGGCGGGGGCTTGGGTGCGAAGCAAGGTGGGAGCGCTTCGGCCTCTGATTCGTTCCATCGCCGGCGCGGCGTTGTGCGCGGACGTCGTTGTGTGCCGAAACAGATCGTTGTGCGATTGCGCACTGTCCTGTGATTCGACAGCTTGGGGGTATGCACCTGTGTCGCCTCACGCCAACGCCCCGCACGATGCGCGCGCCGTTCTGTGGCGGCGGCCGGGCAATCGCAATGCCCGCGAGGCTGCTGCAGACAGGCCCGGTGCCGCCCAGGCGGCCCGGCCATCAACCTTGTCGTGGAGCCGGTGAAATGAAGATCTCAATCCAACAATGCGCGCCGCTGCTGGGCCTGGCTCTGGCCGGCATGGCGTGGGGCCAGTCCAGCGTGACGCTGTACGGCGTCGTCGACGTGGCCGTGCGCCATGACACCAACGCCGATGGCAACGGCCATTCGCGCACCGCGCTCGGCCCCGGCGCCACGGGCAGCAGCCGGCTCGGCTTCAAAGGCACGGAAGACATGGGAGGCGGTCTGAAGGCCAACTTCAAGCTGGAGAACGGCTTCAATGCCGCCAATGGCGACCTGGCCGACAACACGCGCGCCTTCAGCCGCGAGGCCTGGGTCGGCCTGTCGGGCAGCTATGGCGAGCTGCGCCTGGGCCGCCAGTACACGGTGATGTTCGAGCACTACAACACCTTCGACCCGATGTACGGCATCTCCAACGTGGCCGAGAGCGTGCCTTTCCTGGCCTACAGCGCCGGCACGGACCCGGTGCACATCGACAACGCCGTGCGCTATGGCAAGGACTGGGGCCCGGTGGGCCTCGCGCTGATCGCCGCGCCGGGCGAGGTGCCGGGCGTTGGCGGCAAGGGCCGGTACGCGGGTGCCACGCTCAAGTACGCGGTGGGGCCGAACGGCATCAGCGGCTACTACGAGCAGCGTGACCCGAACACCGATGCCACGAGCGGCGAGCCGAAGAAGCGCGTCTGGGGCGTGGGCGGCTCCTACATGGTGGGCCCGGTCATCCTGTACGCCAATTACCAGCGTCACAACCAGTTGTTCGCGATCCCTGGCGAGGTCAAGGGCAACCTGTACTCGCTGGGTGCGGTGTACCCCGTGGGGCAGTGGACCTTCCTGGCCGCGTTCTACCGCGACCGGCAGGAAAACGACGGCGGGCTGGATGCCAGGCGCAACACGCTGGCACTGTCGGCCTACTACAGCCTGTCCAAGCGCACGGCGGTCTATGCCTATGTGGACAGCACGCGCTGGAAGGACGGCTACGTGGAACTGCTGGCCGACGACTACGGCAGCAAGGGCCGCCGCGCCAACGTGATGCTGGGCATGCGGCACAACTTCTGAGCGGTCAGGTGCTGGCGTTGCGCCCGATCTCGGGCCAGCGCCGGTGCAGCCAGATCCAGGACACCAGGCCGATGGCCATCATCACCAGCGAGGCCGTGGCCAGCAACACGGTGGAATGCATGACCAGCGGCGCGATCACGCCGGCCACGACGCCGTTGGCCGTGGAGCCGACCACCGCCTGCAGCGACGAGGCCATGCCGCGCCGCGTGGGGTGCAGGTCCAGCACCAGCAAGGTGACCACGGGCACCATCAGCGCCCAGCCGAATGCGAACACCGCGATCGGCGGCAGCGCCCACAGCGGGTGCGCCGTCCACAGCAGGTTGGCGGCCAGATTCAGCACCGCAACCACCGTCATGATCAGAAAGCCGTGGCGGATCTGCCGCTTGGGCGCGATGCGCCCGGCCAGCCGGCCGCTGGCCCAGGCGCCGCCCATGATGCCGGCGATGGTCAGCAGGAAGAACCAGAAGAACTGCGTGGGCGCCAGGCCCAGCAGCGTGCCCAGGAATTCGGGCGCCGACAGCACGTACAGGAACATGCCGTTGAACGGCACGCCGCTCGCGAAGGCCAGCAGCACGAAGCGCGGGTCGGTGATCAGCGCGCGGTAACCGCGCATGAGCTGGGGCACGCGGAAGGGCTGGCGCTGCGCGGGCCGCAGCGTCTCGGGCAGCAGCTTCCAGTTGCTGATCAACATCACGACACCGACGCCCGTGAGGAACCAGAACACGCTGTGCCAGCCCAGGTGCACGAACAGCCAGCCGCCCACGATGGGCGCGATGGCCGGTGCCACGCCGAAGTAGATGGTCACCTGGCTCATGACCTTCTGCGCCTCGGCCGGCGGGTACACGTCGCGGATCACCGCGCGCGAGACCACGATGCCGGCGCCGGTCGACAGGCCCTGCAAGGCGCGGAAGAAGACCAGCTGCTCGATGTTCTGCGCCAGCGCGCAGCCGGCCGAGGCGAGCGTGAAGACGCCGATGCCCCACAGCACCACGGGCCGACGGCCGAAGCTGTCCGACAGCGCGCCGTGGAACAGGTTCATGAACGCGAAGCCGAACAGGTAGGCCGAGAGCGTTTGCTGCATCTCCACCGGCGTTGCGCCGAGCGAGCGCGCGATGCCGGAGAAGGCCGGGATGTAGGTGTCGATCGCGAACGGGCCCAGCATGCCCAGTGTGGCGAGCAACACCGCCAGGGCCCAGCGCGGGCCGCGCCACAGGGGCGTAGCCTCTGCGCTCATGGTCGGGTCTGCTTACTTCAGGCCAGCAGCGGCGCGCAAGGCGGCAGCCTCGTAGCGCAAGTCTGCGGGTCTGCTGGCGCGGACGCAGGCCTTCACAGGCCTGCCGCTGCACGCAGCGCCGCAGCCTTGTAGCGCAAGTCTGCGGGTCCGCTGGCGCGGACGCAGGCCTTCACAGGCCTGCCGCTGCACGCAGCGCCGCAGCCTTGTCCGTGCGCTCCCACGAGAACTCCGGCTCTTCACGGCCGAAGTGGCCGTAGGCCGCGGTCTTCTCGTAGATCGGACGCAGCAGGTCGAGCATCTGGATGATGCCCTTGGGCCGCAGGTCGAAGTGTTCGGCCACCAGCGCCGACAGCTTCTCGTCGGAGACCACGCCCGTGCCTTCGGTGTAGACCGTGATGTTCATCGGCCGTGCCACGCCGATGGCGTAGGCCACCTGGATCTGGCACTGGCGCGCCAGGCCGGCGGCCACGATGTTCTTGGCCACGTAGCGCGCGGCATAGGCGGCCGAGCGGTCGACCTTGGACGGGTCCTTGCCCGAGAACGCGCCGCCACCGTGCGGGCAGGCGCCGCCGTAGGTGTCGACGATGATCTTGCGGCCCGTGAGGCCGCAATCGCCCTGCGGGCCGCCGATGACGAAGCGGCCGGTCGGGTTGATCAGGTACTTGGTGTCCTTGAGCCACTCCTTGGGCAGCACGGGCTTGATGAGCTCCTCGATGATGGCTTCGGTGAAGCTGGCCTTCATCTTCTTGGAGGTCTCGCTCTGGTCGGGGTGGTGCTGGGTGGACAGCACCACGGTGTCGATGCTGTGCGGCTTGCCGTCCACGTAGCGCATCGTCACCTGGCTCTTGGCGTCGGGCCGCAGGAAGGGCAGGCGGCCGTCCTTGCGCAGCTGGGCCTGGCGCTCGACCAGGCGGTGCGCGTAGTAGATGGGCGCGGGCATCAGCTCGGGCGTCTCGTCGCAGGCGTAGCCGAACATCAGGCCCTGGTCGCCAGCGCCGGTGTTCAGGTGGTCGTCGCTGGCATGGTCCACGCCCTGGGCGATGTCGTTGGACTGCTTGTCGTAGCAGACCATGACCGCGCAGCCCTTGTAGTCGATGCCGTAGTCGGTGTTGTCGTAGCCGATGCGCTTGATGGTGTCGCGCGCGACCTGGATGTAGTCCACGTGCGCGTTGGTGGTGATCTCGCCCGCCAGCACCACCAGGCCGGTGTTGGTCAGCGTCTCGGCGGCCACGCGCGAGAGCGGGTCCTGCTGGAAGATCGCGTCGAGGATCGCGTCGGAGATCTGGTCCGCCACCTTGTCGGGGTGGCCTTCGGACACGGATTCGGACGTGAAGAGAAAGTCGTTCGCCATTTGAATAAACTCCTGTGCTTCGCAAAAAGGCTGTCACGTCTTGCGTTGCCTTGAGCCGGAGCTTGCGGCGAACGCTTTAGCAGATGTGTTTAAGGTCGCCCTGCAAGTAGTTCAATAACTCGGCGACCGCCGCGATTCTAGACCCATGCCCTGTTTCCCCTTGCCGCCGGCGGGCCGTTCTTGATGCTGGCGCGCGTCGCCATCGTGCTGATGCGCCTGCTGGCGCCGCTGCCCTTGCCGCTGGTGCGCGGGCTGGGCTGGCTGCTGGCGCAACTGCTGTACCGGCTCGTGGGCAGCCGCCGCCGCATCGCGCTGACCAACCTGGCGCTGTGCTTTCCGGACATGCCCGCGGCCGAGCGCGAGGCGCTGGCGCGCCGGTCCTTCGTGGTGTTCCTGCAAGCCTGGCTGGACCGCTCCTGGCTCTGGCATGGCCGGCCCGAAACCACGCGCAGGCGCTTGCGCATGACGGGCGAGCTGGCGCAGTTTGACGGCCAGTCGCCGGTGTTGATCTTCGCGCCGCACTTCGTCGGGCTGGACGCGGGCGCCACGGCGCTGTCGCAGCAGATCCCGCGCCAGTTCGCCACCATCTACACGCCGCAGTCCAACCTGGTCATCGACGCCTGGGTCGCCCGGGGCCGCCAGCGTTTCGGCAATGCGAAGCTCTACAACCGCGCCGACGGCATCAAGCCCGTGGTGGCGGCGCTGCGCGCGGGCGAGCCGGTCTACCTGCTGCCCGACATGGATTTCGGCGCACGCGATTCGGTGTTCGTGCCGTTCTATGGCGTGCCGGCCGCGACCGTGCCCTCACTGGCGCGCTTCGCACGGCTGGGCCGCGCGCGCGTGGTGCCGGTCGTCACGCGCATGACGCGGCAAGGCTACGAGGTGCAGGTGCTGCCGGCCTGGGAGCAGTTTCCGACCGACGATGCGGTGGCCGACACGGCGCGCATGAACCAGCGCCTGCAGGGCTACATCGACGCGATGCCCGCGCAGTACTTCTGGGTGCACAAGCGCTTCAAGACGCGGCCGCCGGGAGCGGCTTCCGTTTACTGAGACGGGGCGGCGGGTGCGGCCAGGCCGTCGGGGTGCGCCCACTGCCACAGCATGCGGCTGGCCTCGTCGATGCCCGTGCGCTTGAGCGCAGAGAACAGCGCCGCATGGCCGCCGCCGGCCTGCAGCTTCGCGATCGACAAGGCCTTGGTGGCCTCCATGCGCGTGAGCTTGTCGGCCTTGGTCAACAGCAGCAGGAACTTGAGCCCCTCTTCCACGCGCGGGCGCACCACTTCGAGCAGCACCTCGTCCAGCTCGGTCAGGCCCAGGCGCGGGTCGCACAGCAGCACGATGCCCTTGAGGTTCTCGCGCGTGACCAGGTAATTGGCCATGACCTGCTGCCAGCGCAGCTTGTCGGCCTTGGGCACGGCCGCGTAGCCGTAGCCCGGCAGGTCGGCCAGCACGGCGTCGGTGACGCCCTGCTTGCCGAGGGCGAACAGGTTGATGTGCTGCGTGCGGCCGGGCTTCTTGGATGCGAAGGCCAGCTGCTTTTGCTGCGTCAGCGTGTTGATGCAGGTGGACTTGCCGGCATTGGAGCGGCCCACGAATGCGATCTCGGGCACGTCCAATGCGGGCAGGAACTGCAGCTGCGGCGCCGTGGTCAGGAAGCGGGCGGTGTGCAGCCAGCCCGAGGCGACGACCGCAGTCGGTGCCGTGGGCGGCGCCTCGGTGGGGGAAGGGGCTGCCGAGGAGGCTGCGGGAGCGGGTGCGGTCATGTCGGCAATCGGGAGGGCGCGGGGTCGCATTGTAGAATCGCCGGGTTTTGCGCATATAAAACCACCCTCGATATGAAGTTGCTTGCTCCCATGCTCCTGGCTGCCATGCTTGCGGCAGCGTCGTTCTCCAGCGCCGCTGCGGACGGAAAGCCCGCCGCGCCTGCCAAGGCGGCCAAGCCGGATCTGGTCAAGGGCGAGCAGGGCTACACCGCCGTGTGCGCAGCCTGCCATGGTGCCGACGGCAATTCCGCCATTCCGGCCAATCCCAAGCTGTCGCAGCAACACCCGGAGTACCTGGTCAAACAGTTGCAGGAGTTCAAGGAGGGCAAGCGCGACAACCCGATCATGAAGGGCTTCGCCTCCACGCTCAGCGACGAGGACATGCGCAACATCTCGTACTGGGTCACGACCAAGCCGGCCAAGGCCGGCTTTGCCAAGGACAAGGAACTCGTGATGCTGGGCGAGCGCATCTACCGCGGTGGCGTGCCCGACCGGCAGATCGCCGCCTGCGCCGGCTGCCACAGCCCGAATGGCGCCGGCATCCCGTCGCAGTACCCGCGCCTGTCGGGCCAGCATGCCGACTACACGGCCACGCAACTCACTGCGTTCCGTGATGGCAAGCGCAAGAACAATGCCCAGATGACGGGTGTGGCCGCCAAGCTCAATGACCGCGAAATCCGCGCCGTCTCCGACTACATCGCCGGCCTGCGTTGAATTGACACGCAAGCGGGCGTGCGCACGCGCCTGCTTGCGGAACCAAGTGCCGGATCCTCGGCCTAAGCAGAGGGCCGGACCAGCGGGCCTTCGCGCGGGATGGCCCGCTTTTTCTTTGTGGCGCCATTCCTGGCGCGGCTGAACTGCAGACGATGTCGATCACCACCCACGGACTTCGCGTCAAGACGGGCTCGCATGCATGGCGGGTCGCGATCGAGTTGCTGTCGTCCATGCGGTTCGCGATCTCGCTGCTGACGGTGATCTGCATCGCCTCCGTCATCGGCACCGTGCTCAAGCAGCACGAGCCCAGCAACAACTATGTGAACCAGTTCGGCCCGTTCTGGTCCCAGGTGTTCGACACGCTGAGCCTGCCCGCCGTCTACAGCGCCTGGTGGTTCCTGCTGATCCTGGCCTTCCTGGTGACCAGCACCTCGCTGTGCATCGCGCGCAGCGCGCCCAAGATCTTCGCCGACCTCAAGGTCTACAAGGAAGACATGCGCGCGCAGAGCCTGAAGGCCTTCGGCCACCGCGCCCAGTCCGTCATGGCGGGCACGCCCGAGCATGCTGCGGCGCGCGTGGGCCAGGCGCTGGC
Organism: Pseudorhodoferax sp. Leaf267; assembly: GCF_001422405.1. GTDB lineage: Bacteria > Pseudomonadota > Gammaproteobacteria > Burkholderiales > Burkholderiaceae_C > Pseudorhodoferax. The sequence goes on along the minus strand of NZ_LMMV01000001.1, from coordinate 1,117,930 downwards.
CGGCGCCGGCTGGAAGGTCAAGCTGCAGCGCCGCGAGACACCCGCTGGCGAGGGCTGGATGGTGGCGGCCAAGGCCGGCGCGGCCAACAAGTTCGGCTACATCGCGGCGCACAGCGCCATCGTGCTCGTGTGCATCGGCGGCCTGCTCGACGGCGACCTGGTGGTGCGCGCGCAGACCTGGTTCAACGGCAAGTCCATCTACAAGGGCGGCGGCATGCTTGCCGACGTCGCCCCCGAGCACCGGCTGTCGCCGCGCAACCCCACCTTCCGCGGCAACCTGATGGTGGCCGAGGGCACGCAGTCCAGCACAGCGATCCTGGCCCAGTCCGACGGCGTGTTGCTGCAGGACCTGCCTTTCGCGATCGAGCTCAAGAAGTTCATCGTCGAGTACTACTCGACCGGCATGCCCAAGCTGTTCGCCAGCGACATCGTGATCCACGACCGCGAGACCGGCAGGCAGACGCCCGCACGCGTGGAGGTCAACCACCCGGCGAGCTACAAGGGCATCGAGATCTACCAGTCCAGCTTCGACGACGGCGGCTCCACCGTGCAGCTCAAGGCCGTGCCGCTCACGCCTGGCGTGAAGCCCTTCGAGATCGAGGGCGTGATCGGGGGGAGCTCCGAGCTCACGCGCGGCGGTGAGGGCGGCGAGAAGATGACGCTGGAGTACACGGCCCTGCGCGTGATCAACGTGGAGAACTTCGGTGCCGGCGCCGGGGCCCCCGTCGACGTGCGCAAGGTCGACCTGCGCGGCGCCATCGACGCGCGCCTGGGCGCCGGCAACAAGACCGTCACGCACCGCGAGCTGCGCAACGTGGGCCCCAGCATTTCCTACAAGCTGCGCGACGCCGCCGGCCAGGCGCGGGAGTTCCACAACTACATGCTGCCCGTGGACATGGGCGACGGCGCCGTGCCGGCCTTCCTGCTGGGCATGCGCGAGAACCCGGCCGACTCCTTCCGCTACCTGCGCATTCCGGCCGACGAGGCGGGCAGCATGGACACCTTCTTGCGCCTGCGCGCCGGCATCCTGGACGCCGCCACGCGCGACGAGGCCGTGCGCCGCTATGCCGCGCGCGCCGTCGACCCGGCGCGGCCCGAGCTCGCGCAACAGCTTGCGGCCTCGGCCTCCAAGGCGCTGGCGCTGTTCGCGGGCGAGCCGGCGGACGCGGCCTCGGCCACACCGCGCGGCGGGCTGCAGGCGATCGCCGACTTCATGGAAAGCAACGTGCCCGAGGCCGAGCGTGGCCGCGCCAGCGAGGTGCTGATCCGCATCCTGAACGGCGTGCTGTTCGAGCTGGTGCAGATGACGCAGCAGCGTGCCGGCGCCCAGCCGCTGGACACGAGCGAGAAGACGCAGGCGTTCATGACGCAGGCCGTGCTGTCGCTCAGCGACGCGCAGATCTACCCGGCGCCCATGGCCTTCCAGCTGGCCAACTTCACGCAGGTGCAGGCCAGCGTGTTCCAGGTCGCGCGCGCGCCAGGGCGCAACATCGTCTACCTGGGCTGCCTGTTCCTGATCCTGGGCGTGTTCGCCATGCTGTACGTGCGCGAGCGCCGGCTCTGGGTCTGGATGGCGCCGCATGCGCAGGGCACCGAGGCGACGATGGCCTTGTCCAGCAACCGCCAGACGCTGGACGTGGACCGCGAGTTCGAGCAGCTCAAGACTAAACTGATTGGCGCAAAGGAGACACCATGAACACGATCACGCGCAGTGACACGCTGGTGCTGAACGAGGGGTTCTTCAGCCGCCGCAACTGGTTCGATTGGGTGTTTGCCGCCATCGTCGTGGCAGGCGGGCTGTGGACGCTGTCGCGCTACCACGCGTCCATGGACATCTACGAGAAGTGCATCCTGGCCGGTGCCGTGCCCAGCCTGGTCTGGCTGGGCTGGTTCTGGCGGCCCCTGCGCACGCTGATGCTGGTGGTGGCCGGCCTGGCCCTCGTGGCCATCGCGTCCTACCAGGTCGATGGGCAGGCGGACCTGGCGCGCGCCGACCAGGTGTTCTGGCTCAAATACTTCCTGTCCAGCCAGTCGGCCATCCTGTGGATGAGCATGCTGTTCTTCATCAGCACCGTCTTCTACTGGGGCGGCATGGTCTCGCGCAACCCGGCCGCCGCGCTGGAGCTGCTGGGCTCGCGCATCGCCTGGGGCGCCGTGACCATGGCCCTTGTCGGCACCATGGTGCGCTGGTACGAGAGCCACCAGCTCGGCCCGGACATCGGCCACATCCCGGTCAGCAACCTGTACGAAGTCTTCGTGCTGTTCTGCTGGATGACCGCGCTGTTCTACCTGTACTTCGAGGCCCAGTACCGCACGCGTGCGCTGGGTGCCTTCGTGATGTTGGTCGTCAGCGCGGCCGTCGGCTTTTTGCTCTGGTACACGGTGGTGCGCGAGGCGCACGAGATCCAGCCGCTGGTGCCCGCGCTCAAGAGCTGGTGGATGAAGCTGCATGTGCCGGCCAATTTCGTGGGCTATGGCACCTTCGCGCTGGCCGCCATGGTCGCCTTCGCCTACCTCATCAAGCAGCAGGCCGGCGAGAGCCGCTGGTGGCGCCTGGCGCCGCTGTGGCTGCTGGGCATCGTGCTGTGCTTCGAGCCACTGGTGTTCCGCCAGGGCGCGGGCGAGGCCGGCAGCGGCTACTGGGCTGTGTATTTCGGCATCTCGGCGCTGATCGTGGGCACCATCATCTACGGCCGGCGCCGCATCGCCGAACGCCTGCCCAGCTTCGAAGTGCTGGACGACGTGATGTACAAATCCATCGCCGTCGGCTTCGCGTTCTTCACGATCGCCACCGTTCTCGGCGCGCTGTGGGCGGCCGAGGCCTGGGGCGGCTACTGGAGCTGGGATCCGAAGGAGACCTGGGCCCTGATCGTCTGGCTCAACTACGCGGCCTGGCTGCACATGCGCCTGCTCAAGGGCTTGCGTGGCACCGTGGCAGCCTGGTGGGCCTTGGGCGGGCTTGTGGTCACGACCTTCGCCTTCCTGGGCGTCAACATGTTCCTGTCGGGCCTGCACAGCTACGGAACGCTGTGACCGTGGTCGTCTCTGACGGCATCCGGCGCGGCGTTTTCTGCGTATGACTACTCCGAAAGGATGCACGATGCTGATCAAGACGAATGCCGACGGATTTCTGCACCCGCACGTCAGTCAGATCACGCCGTATGGCGCCTACCGGAACCGGCGCGAACTGATGCGCTGGATGGCCGGCGGCGCGGCCGGTGTGGCACTGGCGGGCTGGGCCCAGCGCGAGGCGCTGGCACAGACGGCGCGGCCCGGCAAGCTGGCGGCCCTGCCGGGCGCCAAGTCGGCCGTGGCAGGCGCGGTCACCATGGAAAAGCTGACCGCCTACCAGGACGCCAGCACCTACAACAACTATTACGAGTTCGGCACCGACAAGGCCGACCCGGCGAAGAACGCCCACACGCTGAAGACCTCACCGTGGACGGTGGAGATCGAGGGCCTGGTCAAGAAGCCCGGCAAGTACGCGCTGGAAGACCTGCTCAAGCTGACCGCGATGGAAGAGCGCATCTACCGCATGCGCTGCGTCGAGGGCTGGTCCATGGTGATTCCGTGGGTCGGCTACTCGCTGAGCACGCTGATCCAGCGCGTGGAGCCGCAGCCCGGTGCCAAGTTCGTCGAGTTCCTGACCCTGGCCGACCCCAAGACCATGCCTTTCGTGGGATCGCGCGTGCTGGAGTGGCCCTACGCCGAAGGCCTGCGCATGGATGAGGCCATGCACCCGCTGACCCTGCTGTCGTTCGGCATGTACGGCGAGGTGCTGCCGAATCAGAACGGCGCGCCCGTGCGCCTGGTCGTGCCCTGGAAATACGGCTTCAAGAACGCCAAGAGCCTGGTCAAGATCCGCTTCACCGACAAGCAGCCCGGCACGGCCTGGAACAAGGCCGCGGCCAACGAATACGGCTTCTATTCCAACGTGAACCCCGAGGTGGACCACCCGCGCTGGAGCCAGGCGACCGAGCGACGCATCGGCGAGGACGGCCTGTTCGCCAAGAAGCGCAAGACGCTGATGTTCAACGGCTACGAGGCCCAGGTCGGCCAGCTCTACGCCGGCATGGACCTCAAGAAGAACTATTGATTCACGATGCCTCCACGCTCATCGCTTCGCGTATCGCTGCCCCCCGAGGGGGCGCGTCAGCAGCTTCGGAGCGGCCGGGCGCCGCTGACGTGAAACCGCTGCTGCACCCGGCCGCCAAGCCGGCGGTGTTCGCGTTGTGCCTGCTGCCGTTCGGCTGGCTGGCGTGGAACGTGGCGCAGGCCCAGGCGGGCAATGCCCACATCCTGGGTGCCAACCCGGCTGAATACCTGATCCGCACCACTGGCGACTGGACACTGCGTTTTGTCTGCATCGTGCTGGCCGTCACGCCCTTGCGCGTGCTGGCGGGCTTGCCGGCGCTGGCCCGTTTCCGCCGCATGCTCGGGTTGTTCGCGTACTTCTACGTCGTGCTGCACCTGTTGTGCTACGCCTGGTTCGACATGGGCTTCGAGGTGGCCGACATCGCGGCCGACATCGCCAAGCGGCCGTTCATCCTGGTCGGCTTCCTCGGCTTCGTGCTGCTGAGCCTGCTGGCGGCCACCTCGTTCAACCGCGCGATCAAGGCCATGGGCGCCAAGCGCTGGCAGGCGCTGCACAAGCTGGTCTATGCGGTCGCCGGGCTGGCGCTGCTGCACTTCTTCTGGATGCGCGCGGGCAAGAACGACTTCGCCGAGGTCGCGGTCTATGCCGCGATCATGGCTGTGCTGCTGGGCTGGCGGCTGTGGCGCCGGTTCAGTCCAGCAACAGCTCGCCGCGCATCTGGTCCTGCGCGTCCTCGCGCCGGCGGATGAGCCGGGCCTGGGCCCCATCCACCAGCACTTCGGCCGGCCGGCCGCGCGTGTTGTAGTTGCTGGCCATGCTCATGCAATAGGCACCGGCGGACAGCACGGCCAGCAGGTCGCCTGCCTGCACCGCCAGCGCGCGCTCGCGGCCGATCCAGTCGCCGCTCTCACAGACCGGGCCGACCACGTCGTAGGAGGCCGTCGCACCGTCGCGCGGGGAGAGCGGCACGATCTGGTGGAAGGCCTGGTACATGGCCGGCCGCGGCAGGTCGTTCATGGCGGCGTCGACGATGCAAAAGCTCTTGTGCTCGCCGGGCTTCAAGTACAGCACTTCGGTCACGCACAGGCCGGCGTTGCCGACCAGCGAGCGGCCGGGCTCGATCATGAGCTGGCGCTGGCCGTAGCCACGCGCATCCAGCTTGGCCAGCAGCTTGTGCCACAGCGCGTCGGCAGCGGGCGGTGTGTCGCCCTGGTAGTCGATGCCCAGGCCGCCGCCGAAATCGATGTGCTTGAGCGGGATGCCCGCCGCCTCGATCTGGGCCACGAGGTCCAGCACGCGGTCCATGGCGTCCAGGTAGGGCGTCTCTTCGGTGATCTGCGAGCCGATGTGGCAGTCGATGCCGACCACGCGCAGGCCCGCCAGGCTGGCGGCGCGCTGGTAGCTACGCAGCGCGTCTTCATGGGCCACGCCGAACTTGTTGCCCTTCAGGCCGGTGGAGATGTAGGGGTGGGTCTTGGGGTCGACGTTCGGGTTCACGCGGATGCTGACCGGCGCGACATGGCCACCCGCCAGCGCAACCGCATTCAGCACCTCGAGCTCGGCCTCGCTCTCCACGTTGAAGCAGCCGATGCCGGCCTGCAGCGCGCGCTGCATTTCCGCGCGCGTCTTGCCGACGCCGGAGAAGATGATCCTGGCCGGCGTGCCGCCGGCCGCCAGCACGCGTTCGAGTTCGCCGCCCGACACGATGTCGAAGCCGCAGCCCGCCTGCGCGAACACCTGCAGCACGGCCAGCGAGGAGTTGGCTTTCATCGCATAGCAGATCTGCGCGTTGCGCCCTGCGAAGCCGCGCTGGTAGGCCGCCAGCGCCGCCAGCATGGATGCCTTGGAATACACGAACAGCGGCGTGCCGTGCTGCTGCGCCAGGTCGGCCACGCGCACGCCCTCCACGTGCAATGCACCGTCGGCGAAGTGGACATGGGGTTGGCCGGGCAGGGGCATGGGCGTCATGGTGCGGCAGGGCAAAAGAAAGGAATCATAGGCAGGCGCGGCGCGCCGCACCATGTGCAAACCAAGGCTGCAGGCGGTTGTGGCCTGGATTTCAAAGGCTTTGCGCGGGCACGGCCTTCAAGGCCGCGTCTCAACTGCCGGGCAGCGGCAGTGGGGGCGTGACCGGCGCGACCGGAGGCAACGGCTGCGCGACGGGCGCCGGAGCCGACGCCGCTGCGCTGGCGCGCCCGGGCGTCAAGGTCTGCCCGAGCGAGGCGCGGTTGGCGGCGGCCGCGTCGGTCGCGTAATACAGATTGCCCTTTTGCCCACAGGCCGACAAGGCCAGCACGCAGGAGGCCGTTACTAGAATGCGGATCACTCTGGACATGGCTGAAATTATGACCGACCCCGAATTCATGGACCGTGCCGAGCGCCTGCTCGCGGCCGTGGAAGCCAGCTGCGACCGCATCAACGACAGCAGCGATGCCGACGTGGACAACCAGCGCACCGGCGGCATGGTCACGCTGGCGTTCACCAACGGCAGCCAGATCGTGGTCAATCTGCAGAAACCGCTGCACGAGGTCTGGCTGGCCGCGCAGTCCGGTGGCTACCACTACAAGGGCGACACCGGCCAGTGGCTGGACACCAAGAGCGGCGCCGAGTTCTTCGCCCAGCTCTCGCGCGACGCCAGCGCGCAGGCTGGCCAGCCACTGGTCTTTCGCGCGCTCTAGTTGCGGAACAGGTCGAGGATGCGGTTGCGCTCCTCGGCCGGCGGTGGCGCCGCCACCGTGCCGTTGGGCGCTGGCATCGGGGTCTCCAGGCCCAGGCTGCTGACGCCGTTGTTGCGCGCGTATTCCTCGTAGAACCATTCGCCGCCGTTGTTCACGACGCCCGGTGGCGGCGTCAGCGCGGCAACCGGCACGCCCTTGAGGGCCTGCTCCATGAAGTTGATCCACACCGGCAGCGACAGGCCGCCGCCGGTCTCGCGCGCGCCCAGGTTGCGCGGCGTGTCATAGCCGATCCAGGCCACGGCCGCCAGCGTGGGCTGGTAGCCGGCGAACCAGGCGTCGATGGCGTCGTTGGTCGTGCCGGTCTTGCCGTACACGTCGGGCCGCTTGAGCGTGGCCTGCGCGCGCGCCGCCGTGCCGCGCAACGTCACTTCGTTGAGCAGGCTGTTCATCATGAAGGCATTGCGCGCCGGGATGGTGCGCATGGACTCGTCCAGCACCGGCGGCTTGGTCTCCACCAGCACGCGGCCCTTCTGGTCCGTGACCTTGGCGATCAGCCAGGGGTTCACGCGGTAGCCGCCATTGGCGAACACCGAGTAGGCCGCCGTCATCTGCATCGGCGTGACCGAGCCGGCGCCCAGGGCCATGGTCAGGTAGGCCGGATGCCGCTCGGCGTCGAAGCCGAAATGCGTGACCCATTCCTGCGCGTTCTGCGGGCCCACGGCCTGCAACACGCGGATCGAGATCATGTTCTTGGACTTGGCCAGGCCGGTGCGCAGGCTCATCGGGCCGTCGAACTTGCCGTCGTAGTTCTTGGGCTCCCAGGGCTGGCCGCCCGTGAAGCCGGCATCGAAGAACAGCGGCGCGTCGTTGACCATGGTGGCCGGCGTGAAGCCCTTTTCCAGCGCGGCCGAGTAGATGAAGGGCTTGAAGCTCGAGCCCGGCTGGCGCCAGGCCTGCGTCGCGTGGTTGAACTTGTTCTTCTGGAAGTCGAAGCCGCCGACCAGCGCCTTGATGGAGCCGTCGCGCGGGTCCATGGCCACGAACGCGCCCTCGACCTCGGGCAGCTGCGTGATATCCCAGGTGTTCTTGGGCGTCTTCATCACGCGGATGATGGCGCCGCGGCGGATCTTGATGTTCGGCTGGGCGCTGGCGGCCAGTCCGGACTGCGCTGGCTTCAGGCCTTCGCCCGTGATCTCGACCTCGTCGCCGTTGGCGCGCACGGCCTGGATGCGCTTGGGGTCGGCGCTGAGCACCATGGCCGACAGCACGTCGCCGTTGTCCGGGTGCTCCAGCAGCGCGTCGTCGATGGCGTCTTCCAGCTCGGCGGCGTTGGTCGGCAGGTTCACGAATTTCTCGGGGCCGCGGTAGATCTGGCGCCGCTCGAAGTCCATCAAGCCCTTGCGCAGCGCCTTGTAAGCCGCGTCCTGGTCGCTGGCCTTGAGCGTGGTGTAGACGTTCAGGCCCCGCGTATAGGTCACGTCGCCGTACTGCGCGAACATCAGCTGGCGCACCGTCTCGGTCACGAATTCGGCGTGCACGCGCGTGCCTTCGCCGGCCGGGCGGATGCGCAGCTCCTCGGTCTTGGCCTGCTTGGCCTGGGCTGCCGTGATGAAGCCGTTCTCCAGCATGCGGTCGATGATGTGCAGCTGGCGCGTGCGTGCGCGGTTCGGGTTGCTGATCGGGTTGTAGGCCGAGGGGGCCTTGGGCAAGCCGGCGAGCATGGCGGCTTCGGCGATGGTGAGGTCCTTGAGCGGCTTGCCGAAGTAGGTCTCGGCCGCCGACGCGAAGCCGTAGGCGCGGTTGCCCAGGAAGATCTGGTTCATGTAGATCTCCAGGATCTGGTCCTTGGAGAGCAGGTGTTCCAGCTTGAAGGTCAGCAAGATCTCGTAGATCTTGCGTGTGTAGGTCTTCTCGGACGACAGGTACACATTGCGCGCCACCTGCATGGTGATCGTCGACGCGCCCTGGCTCTTGAGCTGGCCCAGGTTGGCCACGGCCGCCCGCAGCACGCCCTTGTAGTCCACGCCGCCATGCTCATAGAAGCGTGAGTCCTCGATGGCCAGCACGGCGTCCTTCATGACCTGCGGGATCTCGGCGATCGGCGTCAGGTTGCGGCGCTCCTCGCCGAACTCGGCCAGCAGCAGCCCCTCGCTGGAGAACACGCGCAGGGGCAGCTTGGGCCTGTAGTCCGCCAGGTCCGAGATGTCGGGCAGGTTGGGGTAGGCCACGGCAAGCGCCAGGCCGATGACCAGCGCCAAGGCAGCGGCGCCCGCCAGGGCCACGCCGGCGGTCCAGGCCAGCGCCTGCCCGCACCGCGCCAGCCAGGACGGCGCGCGGGATTCGGCGCCGCGCGAGTCGCCTGTCTTCGGTGGTTGGGGCATAGGGGATACGTGGAGTCAGCAGAGCAGGTCGGTGGGCCGGTTGCGGCCCAGGGGCGCCATTTTGCCTTGCACCCGCTTGCACCGGTGGCATCCAGGGCCTTGCGTGTAACGGTCCGCAAGGCCCCTGGTGAGCTTGACAGGGTCGTCTGCTTTTACCAACGCTCGCCCGCGCCAGGGGGTGATCTGGCTTCCCTGCGCGCGACTGTTGCTGCTAGCATCCCAAAAGCTTGTCAGTATTTGTATCATTTTTGCGCAATTCAGGAGCCGGCCTTGATCTCACTGGGATCGCTCTTCAGTCGAAAGCCCGGCCCACTGTTGGGGCTTGATGTCAGCTCCTCCAGCCTGAAGCTGGTGGAACTCGACCACGATGCGGGCGGCAACCTGGTGCTGCGGCGTTGCGCCATCGAACCGCTGGAACGCGGCTGGATCAACGACGGCAACATCGAGAAGTTCGACGAGGTTGCCGACGCCGTGCGCCGGCTGGTGAAAAAGAGCGGCACGCGCACCAAAAACGTGGCCATGGCGCTGCCGCCGTCCGCCGTCATCACCAAGAAGATCGTGCTGCCGGGCGGGCTGTCCGACCAGGAGCTCGAATTCCAGGTCGAGTCCGAGGCGAACCAGTACATCCCGTTCTCGCTCGACGAGGTCAGCCTGGACTTCTGCGTGATCGGCCCCAGCGTGAGCTCGGTCGGCGATGTGGAAGTGCTGATCGCCGCCTCGCGCAAGGAAAAGGTGCAGGACCGCCAGGGCCTGGCCGAGGCCGCGGGGCTCAAGCCCGTGGTGCTGGACATCGAGTCCTACGCGTCGCGGCTCGCGGCCGGCCGGCTCATCGAGCGCCTGCCGAACAAGGGCGTGGACCTGGTCGTCGCGCTGTTCGAAGTGGGCGCCGTGGCCACCAGCATGCAGGTGATCCGCAACGACGAGGTGCTCTACGACCGCGACCAGGCCTTCGGCGGCGCGCAGCTCACGCAGCTGATCGTGCGCCAGTACGGCTTCTCCGTCGAGGAGGCCGAGGCCAAGAAGCGCAGTGGCGAGCTGCCCGAAGACTACGAAACGGGCGTGCTCAAGCCCTTCGTGGACAGCCTGGCCCAGGAAATCAGCCGCGCATTACAGTTCTTTTTTACGAGCACGCCGCACAACCGGGTCGACCGCGTGATGCTGGCCGGCGGCTCCGCGCCGCTGCCCGGCCTGACCGAGGCCGTGACCGCGTATTCCTCGTTCCCCTGCATGCTCGTGAACCCGTTCGAGGGCATGGAAGTGGGTGGTGACGTGCGCATGGCCAAGATGGCGCGCGAGGCGCCGTCGTATCTCACCTCCTGCGGGCTGGCGATGCGGAGATTCCTGCAGTGATCCTGATCAACCTGCTGCCCCACCGCGAGGCGGCGCGCAAGGCCAGGCGGGATGCGTTCCATGTGACGCTGGGTGCATCCGCACTCGTCGGCCTGCTGCTGGCCGCCGTCGTGTACTTCTGGTTCCAGGGCCAGATCGAGACCCAGCGCAACCGCAACGGCTTCCTGCAGAGCCAGATCCAGACGCTGGACAACCAGATCAAGGAAATCGCCACGATCGAGCAGGAGATCGCCGCGCTGACGGCGCGCCAGAAGGCGGTGGAAGACCTGCAGGCAGACCGCAACCTGCCCGTGCACCTGCTCAACGAGTTGGTCCGGCAGACGCCCAACGGTGTCTACATCACCAGCTTGCGCCAGGAAAACCAGTCCGTGACGCTGGCGGGCGTGGCGCAGTCCAACGAGCGCATCTCCGAGCTGCTGCGCAACCTGACCGACAGCACGCCCTGGCTGGCCAAGCCCGAGCTCACCGAGATCGTGTCCGCCACCTTGCCGCTGAGCGCGCGCGACACGCGCCGTGTGGCCAACTTCAACCTGCGCGTGCGCCTGATGCGCGCCAGTGAACTGCAGCAGACCGCCGCCACGCCGGCATCCACGGCCTCGGCCCCGGCACGGTAAGCAATCCTCATGGCCACCAAGCCCGCCCCCAAAGCCGCCTTCTCCGCCATCCAGGAGCAGTTCGCGCGGCAGTTCCGCAATCTGCATCCGTCCGACCCCTCGCAGTGGCCATCGCTGCCGCGCGCACTGCTGCTGGTGTTCGTGGCCACCGCCGTGGTGGCCGTGCTCTGGTTCACCTACCTGAGCGGCTTTGAGGACGAGCTGATCGCCGAGCGCGCCAAGGAAACCGAGCTGCGCACCGCCTACCAGACGCGCATGGTCAAGGCCGTGAACCTGGAGGCGCTGAAGAAGCAGCGCGAGCAGATCCAGCAGTACGTGACGCAGCTCGAAAAGCAGCTGCCCAGCAAGGCTGAAATGGCCGCGCTGCTGTCCGACGTGAACCAGGCCGGCCTGGGCCGCAGCCTGCAGTTCGACCTGTTCCGGCCCGGCCAGGTCGTGGTGCGGCCCTACTACGCCGAGCTGCCGATCGCGCTGCGCGTGACGGGCCGCTTCCACGACATCGGCGCCTTCGCGTCCGACGTGGCCAATCTGTCGCGCATCGTGACGCTGAACAACATCGCCATCGTGCCCGGCCGCGATGGCGCGCTGACCATGGACGCCACGGCGCGCACCTTCCGCTATCTCGACCAGGACGAAATCACCGCCCAGCAGGCCGCCGCCGGAGCCAAGAAATGAGGCGCCTGCTCCGCCTGTCGCTGTTGGCGCTGTCGGCCCTGGCCCTGGCGGGCTGCGGATCCGCGGACGAGGACGAACTGCAGCAGTGGATGACGGAGCAGCGCAGCCAGGTCCGCCCGCGCGTCACGCCGCTGACCGCGCCCAAGCAATTCGTGCCCCAGGCATATGACCAGGAGAGCGGCGTCGACCCGTTCAGCCAGCAGAAGCTGGCCCAGGCCCTGCGCCAGGACTCGGCCCAGACCACGGCCAATGCCAGCCTGGTCGCGCCCGAGCTGGCACGGCGCAAGGAGCCGCTGGAGTCCTATCCGCTGGACAGCATGGCCATGGTGGGCAGCCTGCGCCGCGACGGCGCGCCGGTGGCGCTGATCCGCATCGACAACCTGTTGCACCAGGTGCGCGTGGGCGCCTACCTCGGCCAGAACTACGGCAAAGTCACCAAGATCGACGAGACAGAAGTTTCCCTGCGCGAGATCGTCCAGGACGGCGGCGGAGATTGGATCGAGCGCAAGGCGAGCCTGGTGCTGCAAGAAAGGGTGAAATGAAGATTCAGAACGCGATCGCGCACAGCGCGCCGCGCCGTTGGGCCGCGGCCTTGCTGTGGGTGGCAGCCTCGTGCAGCGCGCTCGCGCAGCCGGCGATCGAGGCCGTGACCGGCGCCCTGCAGCAGGGCACGGAAGTGATCCGCATCGACCTGAGCGAGGCGCCCACCTCCATGCCCACCGGCGTGTCCATCCAGTCGCCGGCCCGCATCGCGCTGGACTTCCCGGGTGTCGTGACCACGCTGGGCCGTGCGCCCATCGAGATGAACCAGGGCAACCTGCGCTCGGCCAACGTGCTGCAGGTGGGCGACCGTTCGCGCGTGGTGCTGAACCTGAAGCAGGCGACCTCGTACAAGGCACAGCTGCAGGGCAAGTCCATCCTGATCGTGCTGGAGCCCGTGGTCACGGCGCTGCCGGCCAGCCCGGCGCCCGTGTTTCCCGACGCCGGCACGCGCGGCCGCCCGGCATTGAAGGACCTGGACTTCAGGCGTGGCCCGGACAACACGGGCAAGATCGTCGTGGGACTGGGCAGCAGCCAGGTCGGTGTCGACCTGCGCCAGCAGGGCCAGACCCTGGTCGTCGAGTTCCTGAACTCCTCGCTGCCCGAGGGCCTGCGCCGCCGGCTCGACGTGAGCGACTTCGACACGCCGGTGCAGAACATCTCCACCTTCCAGGTCGGCGACCGCGTGCGCATGGTCATCGAGCCGCGCGGCGCCTGGGAACACAGCGCCTACCAGAGCGACGGCCAGTTCGTCGTCGAGGTGCGGCCGCAGCGCGTGGACCCGAACCGCCTGAGCCAGGGCCCCGGCTTCACGGGCGACAAGCTGTCGCTGAACTTCCAGAACATCGAAGTGCGCGCGCTGCTGCAGGTGATCGCCGACTTCACGAACTTCAACGTCGTGACCTCCGACTCCGTGACCGGCTCGGTCACGTTGCGCCTGAAGGACGTGCCCTGGGACCAGGCGCTGCAGATCATCATGGACGCCAAGGGCCTGGGCATGGAGAAGAGCGGCAGCGTGCTGTGGATCGCGCCCAAGGACGAGATCGACGCACGCAAGAAGAAAGACCTCGAATCCGCCGCCGCGCTGGAAAACCTGGAGCCGCTGCGCACCCAGTCGTTCCAGATGAACTACGCGCGCGCGGTCGACATCGCCGCGCAGATCGCCAACTCGTCCAGCGGCGGCGGTGGCGGCGGCACTGGCGCCAGCTCGCGTTTCCTAAGTGCACGGGGTACGGCCATCCCCGAGCCGCGGACCAACCAGTTGTTCGTGACCGACATCGCAAGCCGGCTGCAGGCCGTCAACGAGCTGATCAAGAAGCTGGACATTGCCGTGCGCCAGGTGCTGATCGAGGCGCGCATCGTCGAGGCCTCCGACACCTTCGGCCGCTCGCTGGGCGTGCGACTGGGCGGCGGCGACCTGCGCGCGCAGAACGGCGGGCTGGGCGGCTACCGCCTCTCGGGCAACAACCGCGCCGTCTTCGGCACCACCTACGGCAACGCGGTGGCCAGCGCCGGTGCGGGCGGCGTCATCAACACCAGCAGCAACTTCGTGAACCTGCCGGCCGAAGCGCTCGGCGTAGCCGACAGCGCGGCCAGCTTCGCGGTCTCGATCTTCAACGCCGCCGCCAACCGGTTCCTGACGCTGGAGCTGTCGGCCCTGGAGTCCGACGGCAAGGGCAAGGTCGTCTCCAGCCCGCGCGTGGTCACGGCCGACCAGACCAAGGCGCTGATCGAGCAGGGCACCGAGCTGCCCTACCAGGTCGCCACCTCCAGCGGCGCCACATCGATCGCGTTCCGCAAGGCCAACCTCAAGCTCGAAGTGGTCCCGCAGATCACGCCGGAGGGCAACATCATCCTGGACCTGGACGTCAACAAGGACAGCGTGGGCCAGAGCACGGCGGCTGGCTTTGCGATCAACACCAAGCACATCAAGACCCAGGTGCTGGTGGAGAACGGCGGCACGGTCGTGATCGGCGGCATCTTCGAGCTGAACGAGGTCGACACCGAGGCCAAGGTGCCATTGCTGGGCGACATCCCGATCGCCGGCAACTTGTTCAAGAGCCGCACGCGGACCTCGAACAAGCAGGAAATGCTGATCTTCATCACGCCGAAGATGATCGCGGAGCGCTCGGCTTCGCGCTGAGCACAAGAATTCGAAAAGGGTGAGGACACCATGCGTTACGTGAAGTACTTGATGGCACTGGCGATGACCGGCCTGCTGGCGGCGTGCGGGGGTGGGGGCGGCAGTGCGGGGACGCCGATCGGGGGAGGTGGGGGGACGACTCCGACACCGAGCGTGCCGACGCTGGTCGTCACAGTCATCAACAGCAGTGATGCTGTCGTGCCTAGCATTTCTGCTGGCGGCGCGTACACGGCACGTGCCACGCTCAAGGATGCGTCGGGTGCTGCAATCGCCAATCGGTTGGTCACGTTTGCGCTGTCCGACCAAACCACGGCCAAGTTGACGCCGACAACCGCGTTGACCAATGCCTCTGGTATCGCGCAAGTAGCTGTCGAACCCGTCTCGTTGTCCGCCTTGGGCGCAGCCACGTTGACCGCGACGGCTACGGTCGATACCGCAACCATCACGGGCACGACGGACTTCGCCGTCTCTGCCTCCAGTCTCGTGTTGTCGCCGCTGGTCAGCAGTTCTTCCGCCCTTGCTTCCGGCGGCAATGCAACGCTGACCACCACTGCATCGATCAGTGGCGTTCCCGCGGCCGGCATCCCGGTCAATGTTGCTTTTGCCGCGTCCTGTGGTCGTATCAATGGCCAGGATGCAAGCGCGGGCAGCTTTGGCGTGACGACCAATGGCAGCGGTGTGGCGGAGGTCTCCTACACCGCCGTTGCTGCCGACGGCAAGCCATGCAGCGGCGCGGTAACGTTGACCGCAACCAGCCCTGGCGCGACGTCGCAGTCGACCACTGTCACGGTTGCCGCGCCCATTGCCAATACGCTGACCTTCGTCAGTGCGACGCCGGATCAGATCTTCGTAGCAGGCTCCGGGGCGGTCGAGCAGTCAGTGGTCAGCTTTCGAGTACTGTCTTCGGTCGGATCGGCGCTCGCCAATGTGCCCGTCGATTTCAGCATCGATACCAATCCAGGTGGCGTCGGCATTGGTGCATCCGGCTCGACCGCGTCGGTGCGGCGTACGAGTGACCAGGATGGCTTGGTTTCGGTCTCCCTGTTCTCCGGCACGATTCCCGGACCGGTCAAACTACGAGCAACCTTGATCGGATCGAGTCCGGCGGTGTTTGCCGAGTCGCAAAATCTAACTGTCGCATCGGGGCCCCCATCGCAGCGCTTCATGAGTTTGTCGGTCAGCCGAACCAGCTTGGAAGGTTGGGCCATTGACGGGACACCTTCCACCTTCACGGTGCGTCTGGCAGATCGTCAAGGCAACGCTGTCAACGATGGGACGGTCGTCAACTTCACGGCAGAGGGTGGTCAGATTGCCCGAAGTTGCGCGACAACGAGAGTCAACGGCATCTCGTCGTGCTCCGTGGAGTTTGTGACGCAGAACCCGCGCACGGCTGACGGCCGCATCACGGTGATGGCGCATACGTCCGGTACCAAGGACTATGTGGACGTCAACGGGAACAACATTTATGACGCCGGTGTCGATCAGCTAGCGGTCATGGGGGATGCCTACCGCGACGACAACGAGAACAACGTGGCCGATGTAGGCGAGTTCTTCGTGCCACGCGGCGGTACAGGCAGTTGTCCTTCCGCGGGTGGCGCCTTTCCGTCGAAGTCCAACACCTGCGACAGCGGGCTTGCAACCACGGTGCGGCAGCAGGCCGTCGTTCTTTATGGCTCGTCGATGGCGGCGATCTCAGCGGTTCAGGCGACCGCGGGCAGTGTGTCGTTCCGGTTGCACAGCGCGGATAATCTCCTGCTTCCAATGCCCGCAGGAACAGCAGTGTCCGGCACTGGCGCGCCGACGACTTGCACCGTGGCAGAGGTTGCAGGTGCTCCAGTTGTGGACGTGCGGCCGACGATTGGCCAGCCTGGTGAGAGCCTTGCGACGGCTGTCCGGCTGACGCTGAACGGATGTGTACTTGGAAACAGCGTGTCGATCAAAATTACGGCCCCCTCGGGCTTAACGACGACTTTCTCTGTGCCATTGCAGTGAGGTTTTTTCTTGAACATCGCCCTTGTGGGCATGCCCGGCTCGGGCAAGTCGACGGTCGGGCGCCAGCTGGCGCGCCGGCTCCAACTCCCCTTCGTTGATGCGGACCACTGGGTCGAGCAGGCGCTGGGCTGCTCGATCCGCGAGTACTTTGAGCGCGAGGGCGAGGCCAGTTTCCGCGATGTCGAGGCCCAGGCGATCTCCGACATCACGGACAGCGGCCCCGTGGTCATCGCCACCGGCGGCGGCGCGGTGCTGCGGCCTGCGAACCGCGAGTGCCTGCGTGGCCGCACACGCGTGTTCTACCTGTTCGCGACGCCCGAGGAGGTCTACCGCCGCCTGCGGCACGACCAGAACCGGCCGCTGCTGCAGGTGGCCGATCCGCTCATGCGGCTGCGCGAACTGTTCGCGCAACGCGACGCGCTGTACCGTGAGACCGCGCACGACGTGATCACCATCGGCCGGCCATCGACGGCAGCGCTGGTCAACACCATTGCCGCCATCCTGCAGCCTGCGCCGGGGCCCGCCGCCTGAGGGGCGCCTTACACTTGGCGCCCTGATGGACGCCACCCTAGCCCCTCCTTCCGCCCGCACCGAGGTGCGCATCGATCTCGGTGACCGCAGCTACCCGATCGCCATCGGCAGTGGCCTGCTCGACGACCCCGCCACGTTTGCCGGCGTGCCACGCGCGGCCACGGCGTTGATCGTGACCAACACGACCGTGGGGCCGCTCTACGCGCAGCGCCTGCAGGCCGCGCTGGCCGGCCGCTACGCCGCCATCCACACCGTGGCGCTCCCCGACGGCGAGGCCTACAAGACCTGGGAAACGCTGAACCTGGTGTTCGATGCGCTGCTGTCGCGTGGCTGCGACCGCAAGACCGTGCTGTTCGCGCTGGGCGGCGGCGTGGTGGGCGACATCACCGGCTTCGCCGCTGCCAGCTACATGCGCGGCGTGCCCTTCGTGCAGGTGCCCACCACCTTGCTGGCGCAGGTCGACTCCTCGGTCGGCGGCAAGACGGCCATCAACCACCCGCTGGGCAAGAACATGGTCGGCGCCTTCTACCAGCCCCAGTTGGTGGTGTGCGACCTGGGCGTGCTCAAGACGCTGCCCTCGCGCGAGCTCAGTGCCGGCCTGGCCGAGGTCATCAAGTACGGCCCGATCGCCGACGCGGCGTTCCTGGCGTGGATCGAAGAGAACCTGGACGCGCTGCTGGCCGGCGACCCGGCGGCGCTCGCGTATGCCGTGCAGCGCAGCTGCGAGATCAAGGCCGAGGTCGTGGGCCAGGACGAGCGCGAGGCCGGCCTGCGCGCCATCCTGAACTTCGGCCACACCTTCGGCCATGCGATCGAGGCCGGCATGGGCTACGGCGCCTGGCTGCATGGCGAAGGCGTGGGCTGCGGCATGGTGATGGCGGCACGGCTGTCCGAGCGCCTGGGCCTGCTCGATGCGGCCTCTGTCCAGCGGCTCACGCACCTGGTCGCGCGCGCCGGGCTGCCGACCGTGGGGCCGGTGCTGAGTGCTGCCGACAACGCGGGTCGCTACCTGGAACTCATGCGCGTGGACAAGAAGGCCGAGGGCGGCGAGATCAAGTTCGTGCTGATCGATGGCATCGGCCGCTGCGTGGTGCGAGGCGCGCCGGACGCGCTCGTGCGCGAGGTCATCGACGCGTCCTGCACCTGAGCATGCAAGGCGCGCTGGCCCCTTATGCCTGCGACCCGGCCCACAGCCGCGGCCGCCGCCATGCCGAGGCGCCAGCCCCCACACGCACCGAGTACCAGCGCGACCGGGACCGCATCGTGCACTCCACCGCGTTCCGGCGCCTGGTCTACAAGACCCAGGTGTTCCTGAACCATGAGGGCGACCTGTTCCGTACGCGGCTCACGCATTCGCTGGAGGTGGCGCAGCTCGGCCGTTCCATCGCACGCTCGCTGCGGCTCAACGAGGATCTGGTCGAGGCCATCGCGCTCGCGCACGACCTGGGCCACACGCCCTTCGGCCATGCCGGGCAGGACGCGTTGAACGCCTGCATGGCCGCGCACGGTGGCTTCGAGCACAACCTGCAAAGCCTGCGCGTGGTGGACGAGCTGGAGCACCGCTACCCGCGCTACGACGGCTTGAACCTCAGCTTCGAGACGCGCGAGGGCATCCTCAAGCACTGCTCGCGCGCCAATGCCGAGCATCTGGAGGCCGCGCATCCCGGCGACGTGGGCCAGCGCTTCCTGCAGCGCACGCAGCCCAGCCTGGAGGCGCAGCTGTGCAACCTGGCCGACGAGATCGCCTACAACGCGCATGACATCGACGACGGCGTGCGATCCGGCCTGCTGGTGATGGAGCAGCTGCACGAGGTGCCGCTGTTCGACGACTTCCGGCGCGAAACGCTGCGCGAGCATCCCGGGCTCACGGGCCGCCGCGTGCTGTACGAAAGCATCCGCCGCATGCTGAGCGCCCAGGTCTACGACGTGATCGCGGCCAGCAGCGCGGCCCTGGCGGAGCACCGTCCCGGCAGCACCGATGCCGTGCGGCGCTGCGTGCCGCTGATCGGCTTTCAAGCCGCGATGCGGGAGGCCTCGCAGGTGCTCAAGCGCTTCCTCACGCGCAACCTGTACCGGCATCCGCAGGTCAACGACATCACCGACCAGGCCAAGGCCGTGGTGCAGCAGTTGTTCGAGGCCTACCACCACGCCCCACGCGAAATGGCCGAGCGCTTTGCCGAACGCGCAGCCGACCGCCTGGCGCGCGGCGGCGTGGCCGCCCAGGCCCGCGTGGTGGCCGACTACATCGCCGGCATGACCGACCGCTTCGCCGCGCGCGAGCACGAGCGCCTGACCGGCCAGCGCTTGCTGGGATGAGCATGGACGCGACTGAAATCGAGACGGTGCGCCGCGACACCATTGCCTGGCTGGAGCGCGCCGTGATCGGGCTCAACCTGTGCCCCTTCGCCAAGGCCGTGCACACCAAAGGCCAGGTGCACCTGGCCGTCAGCGCAGCACGGCACGCCGACGCGGTTGAGGCCGACCTCAGGCGCGAGCTGCTCGACCTGCTGGCGCTGGACGCCTCCGTGCGCGACACCACACTGCTGGTGCTGCCGCAGGCGCTGGCCGATTTCCTGGACTACAACGATTTCCTGGACCAGGCCGATGCCGTGCTGGAAGAGCTGGACCCGGACGGTGAGATCCAGATCGCGAGCTTCCACCCCGATTACCAATTTGCCGGCACCGCGCCCGACGACGTGACCAACTGCAGCAACCGCTCGCCTTACCCCATCCTGCACCTGCTGCGCGAAGACAGCGTGGAGCGCGCCGTCCAGGCCGTCCCCGACGCGGCCGACATCTTCGAGCGCAACATGGAGACGCTGCGCAAGCTGGGCCCACAGGGCTGGGCCGCGCTGGGCGTGGGGCGGTCCAGGGGGGAGGGCGCCGCATGAAAAAGACGCAGCAACCCGACCCCGCCGCCGCTGTGGCCGCCGAGCTGCGGCCAGGCCAGTCCATCGAGCTGCTCAAGGAATTGCACATCTTGACGCGCGAGGGCCGGCTGAACCAGGACTCGCGCCGCAAGCTCAAGCAGGTGTACCACCTCGTGCAGTTCATCGAGCGCGAGGTGCAGGATGGCTTTGCCGCCGACCAGGCCGTGACGCTGGCCGACCACGGCGCCGGCAAGTCCTACCTGGGCTTCATCCTGTACGACCTGCTGTTCGCCAGGCGCCCCGGCCATGTCTACGGCATCGAGACGCGGGCCGAGCTGGTCGACAAGTCGCGCGCGCTGGCGCAGCGGCTGGGCTTTGGCCGCATGTCCTTCCTGAACCTCCGCGTGGCCGAGGCTGCCGAGTCTGGCGAGTTGCCGGGCCGCATCGACATCGTGACCGCGCTGCACGCCTGCGATACGGCCACCGACGACGCGATCCGCTTTGGGCTGCAGAAGCAGGCCGCCAGCATGGTGCTGGTGCCTTGCTGCCAGGCCGAGGTGGCGTCCTGCCTGCGCCAGCACAAGGCGCTGCAGCTGTCGCGCACGCCGCTGGCCGAGCTGTGGCGCCACCCGCTGCACACGCGCGAGATGGGCAGCCAGATCACCAACGTGCTGCGCTGCCTGTACCTGGAGGCCTGCGGCTACCAGGTCACGGTGACCGAGCTCGTGGGCTGGGAGCACAGCATGAAGAACGAGCTCATCGTCGCGCGCCGCACCGGCAAGCCCAAGCGCAGCGCGGCCGAGCGGCTGGGCCAGTTGCTGGACGAGTTCGGCCTGGACAGCCTGCGCGCGACGCGGTTCGACTTGCTGCCTGCCGCTGCGTGAGAGGCTGAAGATGGCGAGGCTGCCCCGCCTGTCGCTGGCCGGCCATGTGCACCACCTGTTGCAGCGTGGCAACAATCGCCAGCCCATCTTCACGAGCACGTCCGAGCACAACGCCATGCTGGAATTGCTGGCGCAGGAGGCCCGACGCCACCGCGTGGCGCTGCATGCCTACGTGCTCATGCCCAACCATTTCCACATTCTGGCCACGCCGGAGGAGGTCGACGGCCTGTCGCGCATGATGCAGGCCGTGGGCCGCGCCTATGTGCGCGCGTTCAACCAGGCACATGGCCGCAGCGGCACGCTGTGGGAGGGGCGCTACCGCTCGACCCTGCTGCAGCCCGAGCTGCATCTGCTGGCATGCATGGCGTACTTCGACCTGAACCCCGTGCGCGCCGAACTGGTGCCCGCCCCTGGCGAGTACCCCTGGTCCAGCCACCAGCATTACGCCGGCCTGCGGCACGACGGCTGGCTGGTGCCGCCGCCGGCCTATTGGGCGCTGGGCAACACGCCGTTCGCGCGCGAAGCCGCATACGCCGAAATGGTGCACGCCGGTGTCACGGCTCCCCAGCAAGAAGCATTGACGCAATCGGTGCTGGGCGGATGGGTACTGGGCGATGCAGCGTATGTGGCACAGCTGCAGCAGGCCGTGCCGCGCCGCTTGTCCCGCGCCCGGCCCGGTCGACCAACCAAAGCGGTTTGAATGTGGGTCGTGCCACGACATCCACAATGGTTGTCCCGAGGCGCTTGATATGTCCCCAATTAATATTAGAGGGAATTGATCGGGTTTAATAAGGTGTCTGACCCCATTTATTGTTGTTGGCATCGATGTTGCAACGCACTATGCTCACTCTCCCGCGATAAGACCGAAGACTGAAGGAGTGCGTCAATGACCACGGAAGCCGAGATCCAACACCTGGAACAGCACGGGCTGTATTCCGCCGCCAATGAGCACGACGCGTGCGGCCTGGGCTTCGTGGCCCACATCAAGGGCGAGAAACGGCACGACATCGTGACCCAGGCGCTCAAGATCCTCGAGAACATCGACCACCGCGGCGCGGTCGGTGCCGACAAGCTCATGGGCGACGGCGCCGGCATCCTGATCCAGATCCCGGACGCGCTGTACCGCGAGGAAATGGCCAAGCAGGGCGTCACGCTGCCGCCAGCGGGCGAATATGGCGTGGGCGTGATCTTCCTGCCCAAGGAACATGCATCGCGCATGGCCTGCGAGCAGGAGATCGAACGCGCGATCAAGGCCGAAGGCCAGGTGCTGCTGGGCTGGCGCGACGTGCCGGTCAACAAGGACATGCCCATGTCCCCGGCCGTGCGCAAGACCGAGCCCATCCTGCGCCAGGTGTTCATCGGCCGCGGCAGCGACGTGATCGTGCAGGACGCGCTGGAGCGCAAGCTGTACGTGATCCGCAAGACGGCCAGCGCCAACATCCAGAACCTAGAACTTAAGCACTCCAAGGAGTACTACGTTCCCAGCATGTCCAGCCGCACCGTGGTCTACAAGGGCCTGCTGCTGGCGGACCAGGTGGGCGTGTACTACGTCGACCTGGCCGATGAGCGCTGCGTGTCGGCCATCGGCCTGGTGCATCAGCGCTTCTCCACCAACACCTTCCCCAAGTGGCCGCTGGCCCACCCGTATCGCTACGTCGCGCACAACGGCGAAATCAACACGGTGCGCGGCAACTACAACTGGATGCTGGCGCGCGAGGGCGTGATGTCGTCCCCGGTGCTGGCGGCCGACCTGGCCAAGCTCTACCCCATCAGCTTCGCCGGCCAGTCCGACACCGCCACCTTCGACAACTGCCTGGAACTCATGACCATGGCGGGCTACCCGATCGCCCAGGCCGTGATGATGATGATCCCCGAGCCGTGGGAGCAGCACGAGAAGATGGACGAGCGCCGCCGCGCGTTCTACGAGTACCACGCCGCCATGATGGAGCCCTGGGACGGCCCGGCCTCCATCGTGTTCACCGACGGCCGCCAGATCGGCGCCACGCTGGACCGCAACGGCCTGCGCCCCTCGCGCTACTGCGTGACCGACGACGACATGGTCATCATGGCCTCCGAGGCCGGCGTGCTGCCCATCCCCGAGCACAAGATCGTCAAGAAGTGGCGCCTGCAGCCCGGCAAGATGTTCCTCATCGACCTGGAACAGGGCCGCATGATCGACGACGACGAACTCAAGTCGCTGGTCGTCAACACCAAGCCCTACAAGCAGTGGATCGAGAACCTGCGCATCAAGCTGGACGACCTGTCGGAAACCTCGGGCGACCCGTCCGACAGCGAGGTCTCGCTGCTGGACCGCCAGCAGGCCTTCGGCTACACGCAGGAAGACATCAAGTTCCTGATGAGCCCCATGGCGCAGGCCGGCGAAGAGGGCATCGGCTCCATGGGCAACGACAGCCCGCTGGCGGTGCTCTCGTCCAAGAACAAGCTGCTCTACAACTACTTCCGGCAGATGTTCGCGCAGGTGACCAACCCGCCGATCGACCCGATCCGCGAGGCCATCGTGATGTCGCTGAACAGCTTCATCGGCCCCAAGCCCAACCTGCTGGACATCAACCAGGTCAACCCGCCGATGCGGCTGGAAGTCAGCCAGCCCATCCTGGACTTCGCCGACATGGCCAAGCTGCGCGACATCGCGCGCATCACCCAGGGCAAATTCCGCTCGGCGACGCTGGACATCACCTACCCGGCCGACTGGGGCCGCGAAGGCGTGGAGGCCAAGCTGGCCTCGCTGTGCGCCGAAGCCGTGGACGCCATCAAGGGCGGCCACAACATCCTGATCGTGTCCGACCGCGCCGTCAGCGCGACACAGGTGGCCATCCCCGCCCTGCTGGCCTCCAGCGCCATCCACCAGCATCTGGTGCGCGAGGGCCTGCGCACCACGGCCGGCTTGGTCGTGGAGACCGGTAGTGCGCGTGAGGTGCACCACTTCGGCGTGCTGGCCGGCTACGGCGCCGAAGCCATCCATCCCTACCTGGCCATGGAAACGCTGGCCGCGATGCATGCCGACCTGCCCGGCGCGCTGTCGGCTGAAAAGGCCATCTACAACTATGTAAAGGCCATCGGCAAGGGCCTGTCCAAGATCATGTCCAAGATGGGCGTGTCGACCTACATGTCGTACTGCGGCGCGCAGCTGTTTGAGGTGATCGGCCTCAACAGCGGCACGGTGGACAAGTACTTCACGGGCACCGCCAGCCGCGTCGAGGGCATCGGAGTGTTCGAGATCGCCGAGGAAGCGCTGCGCATGCACGCCGCCGCTTTCGGTGATGACCCGGTGCTGGCCAGCATGCTGGACGCCGGCGGCGAATACGCCTGGCGCACGCGCGGCGAAGAACACATGTGGTCGCCCGACGCGATTGCCAAGCTGCAACACAGCACGCGCGCCAACAGCTGGAGCACCTACAAGGAGTACGCCCAGATCATCAACGACCAGAGCCGGCGCCACATGACGCTGCGCGGCCTGTTCGAGTTCAGGATCGACCCGTCCAAGGCCATCCCCGTGGACGAGGTGGAATCCGCGGCCGACATCGTCAAGCGCTTCGCGACCGGCGCCATGTCGCTGGGCTCGATCTCCACCGAGGCCCATGCGACGCTGGCCGTGGCCATGAACCGCATCGGCGGCAAGAGCAACACTGGGGAGGGCGGGGAAGACCCGGCGCGCTACCGCAACGAACTCAAAGGCATCCCGATCAAGCAGGGCGACACGCTCAAGAGCGTGATCGGCGAGAAGGAGGTCGAGGTCGACCTGCCACTCAAGGACGGCGACTCGCTGCGCTCCAAGATCAAGCAGGTTGCATCCGGCCGCTTCGGCGTGACGGCGGAGTACCTGTCGTCCTCCGACCAGATCCAGATCAAGATGGCCCAGGGCGCCAAGCCTGGGGAGGGCGGCCAACTGCCCGGCGGCAAGGTCACCGAATACATCGGCAAGCAGCGCTACGCCGTGCCTGGCGTGGGCCTGATCTCGCCGCCGCCGCACCACGACATCTATTCGATCGAAGACCTGGCGCAGCTGATCCACGACTTGAAGAACGTCGCGCCGCACGCGTCCATCAGCACCAAGCTGGTGTCCGAAGTGGGCGTGGGCACCATTGCCGCGGGCGTGACCAAGTGCAAGAGCGACCACATCGTGATCGCCGGCCACGACGGTGGCACGGGTGCCTCGCCCTGGTCGTCCATCAAACATGCCGGCAGCCCCTGGGAGATCGGCCTGGCCGAGACCCAGCAGACCCTGGTGCTGAACCGCCTGCGCGGCCGCGTGCGCGTGCAGGCCGATGGCCAGATGAAGACCGGCCGCGATGTGGCCATCGGTGCGCTGCTGGGCGCCGACGAGTTCGGCTTCGCCACCGCGCCGCTGATCGTCGAGGGCTGCATCATGATGCGCAAGTGCCACCTGAACACCTGCCCGGTGGGCGTGGCAACGCAGGACCCGGTGCTGCGCAAGAAGTTCTCGGGCAAGCCCGAGCACGTGGTGAACTACTTCTTCTTCGTCGCCGAGGAAGTGCGCCAGATCATGGCCCAGCTGGGCATCCGCAAGTTCGACGACATGATCGGCCGCTCCGAGCTGCTGGACATCAAGAAGGGCATTGCGCACTGGAAGGCCAGGGGCCTGGACTTCAGTCGCCTGTTCGCCGTGCCGCAAGTGCCGGCCGACGTGCCGCGCTTCCATGTGGAGAACCAGGAACACGGCCTGGAGCACAACCTGGACACGCGCCTGATCGAGAAGAGCCGCGCCGCCATCGACAAGGGCGAGAAGGTGCAGTTCATCGAGGTCGCGCGCAACGTGAACCGCACCGTAGGCGCAAAGTTGTCGGGCGCCGTGACGCGCGTGCATCCCGAGGGCCTGCCGGACGACACCATCCGCATCCAGCTCGAAGGCACGGGCGGCCAGTCCTTCGGCGCCTTCCTGTGCAAGGGCATCACGCTGTACCTGATCGGCGAGGCCAACGACTACACGGGCAAGGGACTGTCGGGTGGCCGCGTCGTCGTGCGGCCCAGCCTGGACTTCCGTGGCGAGCCGGTGCGCAACACCATCGTCGGCAACACCGTCATGTACGGCGCGACCACGGGCGAGGCCTACTTCTGCGGCGTGGCCGGCGAGCGTTTCGCCGTGCGCCTGTCGGGCGCCACGGCCGTCGTGGAGGGCACGGGCGACCATGGCTGCGAGTACATGACGGGCGGCACGGTCGCCGTGCTGGGCAAGACCGGCCGCAACTTCGCCGCCGGCATGAGCGGTGGCGTGGCCTACGTGTTCGACGAGGACGGCCAGTTCGCCAGCCGCTGCAACCCCTCCATGGTCACGCTCGAGAAGGTGCTGCCCACGGCCGAGCAGACCGCCACCGTCAAGCGCGGCCACTGGCACAACGGCCAGACCGACGAGGCCCAGCTGCGCAAGCTGCTGGAAGACCACCACCGCTGGACGGGCAGCAAGCGCGCGCGCGAACTGCTGGACGACTGGGCCACGGCACGCGGCCGCTTCGTGAAGGTGTTCCCGAACGAGTACAAGCGCGCGCTGGGCGAGATCCACGACCGCAAGGTGGAGCTGGCCAGCAGCGGCAACAACGCCCATGTGGGCCTGGAACCCCACGCCGTGCGCGCGCCGGCCAAGGTCTGAACGCACAGAACAACGAGGAAGAACACGATGGGAAAGATCACCGGCTTCATGGAGCATGGCCGCATCGAGGAGGGCTACAAGCCCGTGGACGAGCGCCTGAAGCACTACAAGGAATTCGTGGTGGCGCTCACGCCCGAGCAGGCCAAGATCCAGGGCGCGCGCTGTATGGACTGCGGCACGCCGTTCTGCAACAGCGGCTGCCCGGTCAACAACGTCATCCCCGACTTCAACGACCTGGTCTATCGCAACGACTGGCAGAACGCCTTCGCGGTGCTGGATTCGACCAACAACTTCCCCGAGTTCACGGGCCGCATCTGCCCCGCGCCCTGCGAGGCGGCCTGCGTACTGAACGTGAACGACGACGCGATCGGCATCAAGTCCATCGAGCACGCCATCATCGACCGTGCCTGGGACGAAGGCTGGGTCACGCCGCGGCCCGCGCGCATCAAGACCGGCAAGAAGGTGGCCGTGGTCGGTTCCGGCCCGGCCGGCATGGCGGCCGCGCAGCAGCTTGCGCGTGCGGGCCATGACGTGACGCTGTTCGAGAAGAACGACCGCATCGGCGGCCTGCTGCGCTACGGCATCCCCGACTTCAAGATGGAGAAGAGCCACATCGACCGCCGCGTCAAGCAGATGGAGGCTGAGGGCGTGACGTTTCGGACGGGCGTCGTCGTGGGCAACTGGCCGAAGGATTCGAAGGTCACGAACTTCGCCAAGCAGACCATTACGCCGGACGAGCTGAAGAAGGAATTCGACGCCATCGTACTGACCGGCGGCTCCGAGCAGTCGCGCGACCTGCCCGTGCCGGGCCGCGATCTGGACGGCATCCATTTCGCTATGGAGTTCCTGCCACAGCAGAACAAGGTCAATGCCGGCGACAAGCTCAAGGGCCAGCTACGTGCCGACGGCAAGCACGTCATCGTGATCGGCGGCGGCGACACCGGCAGCGACTGCGTGGGCACCAGCAACCGCCATGGCGCGGCGAGCGTCACGCAGTTCGAGGTCATGCCCCAGCCGCCGGCGGAGGAAAACCGGCCCATGACCTGGCCGTACTGGCCGATCAAGCTGCGCACCAGCTCCAGCCACGAGGAAGGCTGCGAACGCGAGTTCGCCATCTCGACCAAGGAGTTCATCGGCGAGAAGGGCAAGATCACGGGCTTGAAGACCGTGCGCGTCGAGTGGAAGGACGGCAAGATGGTCGAGGTCGCCGGCAGCGAGCAGGTGCTCAAGGCCGATCTGGTGCTGCTGGCCATGGGCTTCGTGCATCCGGTAACGACCGTGCTGGAATCCTTCGGCGTGGACAAGGACACGCGCGGCAATGCCAAGGCCACGACCGAGTTCGATGGCGGCTACGCGACCAACGTGCCCAAGGTCTTCGCCGCCGGTGACATGCGTCGCGGTCAGTCGCTGGTGGTCTGGGCGATCCGTGAGGGGCGCCAGGCGGCGCGCGCGGTGGACGAGTTCCTGATGGGCTTCTCGGATCTGCCGCGCTGACGCAATGTCCTGGGTGAATGTCGCGTATACGAGCGTGTCCGCGGCATCCCTTATCATCGTTCAAGGCCGGAACTCCTCCGGCTTTGTCGTTTGATGGACTCCTCGAACCCTCCCCCCGATCCCCTGGTCACGCTGCAGGACCTCTCCTTTGGTTATGGCGAACGCCTGATCCTGGATGGTGTGTCGCTGACCGTGCCGCGCGGCAAGGTCACGGCCCTGATGGGCGCCTCGGGCGGCGGCAAGACCACGGTGCTGCGCCTGATCGGCGGGCAGATCCGGCCCCAGCGCGGCAAGCTGCTGTTCGACGGCCAGGACGTGGGCGCGATGCAGGCCGAAGCCTTGTACGCCGCGCGCCGGCGCATGGGCATGCTGTTCCAGTTCGGTGCGCTGTTCACCGACCTCAGCGTGTTCGAGAACGTCGCCTTTCCGCTGCGTGAGCACACCGACCTCAGCGAAGCCCTGGTGCGCGACATCGTGCTCATGAAGCTCAACGCCGTGGGCTTGCGCGGCGCGCGCGACCTGATGCCCAGCGAAGTTTCCGGTGGCATGGCGCGGCGCGTGGCGCTGGCCCGGGCCATCGCGCTCGACCCGGAACTCGTGATGTACGACGAACCCTTCGCCGGCCTGGACCCGATCTCGCTCGGCACCGCCGCCAAGCTGATCCGCCAGCTCAACGACGCCATGGGCCTGACCAGCATCGTGGTCTCGCACGACCTGGACGAAACCTTCGCCATCGCAGACCAGGTCATCGTGCTGGCCAACGGCAAGATTGCCGCCCAGGGCACACCGGACGAGGTGCGCCAGAGCACCGATCCTCTCGTGCACCAGTTCGTGCATGCCGAGGCCGAAGGCCCTGTGCGCTTCCACTATCCCGGCCCGTCGGTCGAGCAGGACTTCGGAGCGGCGCCATGAGCTGGTGGCGCCCGTCCGACGTGGGCTTTGCCGTGCGGCGCGAGCTGGCCGACCTGGGGCAGGCCACGCGCCTGTTCCTGCGCCTGGTGGCACTCGGTGGCGCGAGCGTGCGGCGCTTCGGCCTGGTGCGCGACCAGATCCACTTCCTGGGCAATTATTCGCTGGCGATCATCATGGTCTCGGGCCTGTTCGTCGGCTTCGTGCTGAGCCTGCAGGGCTACTACACCTTGCAGCGCTACGGCTCGTCCGAGGCACTGGGGCTGCTGGTCGCACTGAGCCTGGTGCGTGAGCTGGGGCCGGTGGTCACCGCACTACTGTTCGCTGGGCGCGCCGGCACCTCGCTGACGGCCGGCATCGGCCTCATGAAGGCAGGCGAACAGCTGACGGCCATGGAGATGATGGCCGTCGATCCGGTCAGCCGTGTGCTGGCGCCGCGCTTCTGGGGCGGCGTGATCGCCATGCCCCTGTTGGCCGCGCTGTTCAGCGCGGTCGGCATCATCGGCGGCTGGCTGGTCGGCGTGGTCATGATCGGCGTGGACGCGGGCGCGTTCTGGAGCCAGATGCAAGGCGGCGTGGATTGGTGGAAGGACGTGGGCAACGGCGTGCTCAAGAGCATCGTGTTCGGCTTCACCGTGACCTTCGTCGCACTGCTCATGGGCTGGCGTGCGCAGCCCACGCCCGAGGGCGTGTCGCGTGCCACGACGCGCACGGTGGTCGTGGCCTCGCTGGCCGTGCTGGGGCTCGATTTCGTGCTCACGGCAATGATGTTCAATATATGAAAAGATCCAACGCTGGATCTCAGAGGAATGGCGATGGAACGCGCAAAGACTGATGTGTGGGTGGGGCTGTTTGTGCTGCTGGGCGCGGCCGCCATCCTGTTCCTCGCGCTGCGCGCGGCGAACCTGACCAGCCTGAGCCTGTCGTCCAGTTACCCGCTGACGGCAAGGTTCGACAACATTGGCGGGCTCAAGCCCAAGGCCGCTGTCAAGAGTGCTGGCGTGGTCGTGGGACGTGTCGAATCCATCGAATTTGATGACAAGAGCTTCCAGGCGAGCGTGCAGATGGCAATGCAGAGCCGCTACACTTTTCCGAAGGACAGCTCCTTGAAGATCCTGACCAGCGGGCTGTTGGGTGAGCAATACATCGGCATCGAAGCGGGCGCGGATGAGAAAAACCTGGCGGCCGGCGACACCATCACGACGACACAATCCGCGGTGGTGCTGGAAAACCTGATCGGCCAGTTCCTTTACAACAAGGCGTCCGACGGGCCCGCGGCACCAGCGGCTAAAAAGTAAGAACAACCCAATTCCACCATGACGCATCTCCTCGTTCGACCCCTCGCAATCACCGCCTGCGTGCTGACCCTGGCCCTGGCAGGCGGTTGCGCCAGCGGCCCGAATGCGGATCCGCGTGACCCGCTGGAGCCCTTCAACCGCGGCGTCACGCGCTTCAACGACGGCGTGGACCGTGCCGTGCTCAAGCCTGTCGCTCAGGCCTACGACAAGGTCACGCCCGACGTGGTGCGCACCGGCGTCAGCAACTTCTTCAACAACCTGCAGGACGCCTGGACGGCCGTCAATGCGCTGTTGCAGTTCAAGCCGCAGGCCGCGGTGGACAGCCTGTTCCGCTTCCAGATCAACACCGTGTTCGGCATCGGCGGCCTGCTCGACATCGCCAGCGAAGCCAACATCGAGCGGCACAAGGAAGACTTCGGCCAGACACTGGGCCGCTGGGGCGTGCCGGCCGGTCCCTACTTGGTGCTGCCGCTGCTCGGGCCGTCCACTGTGCGCGATGCGTCGGCCCTGCCCGTGAACACCTGGGGCAATGGCATCACGCACCTGGACAGCGAGTCGCTGCGCTACACGCTGTATGGCCTGCGCCTCGTCGAGGCGCGCGCGAACCTGCTGCGCGCCAGCAACGTGCTGGACGAAGCCGCGCTCGACAAGTACACGTTCACGCGCGATGTCTACCTGCAGCTGCGTGGCGACGCCGTGCATGACGGGGAGCCGTGGAACCCGGAGAAGGATCCCGCGGCATCCGGCACGGCCAAATAGCCTGCGCATGCTGTATGCCGGGCCGGGCGCCAAGGAACCATTGGCCCCCGCCGGTCTCGAAACCGTGCATCCCCGAACTTCGTTCTTCTGAAGGAAAACAATGATGATGAATCGCAGGAATCTGGCCCGCTGGGCAAGCGCTGCCAGCTTGGTGCTGGCGCAGCTTGCAACGGGCGTGGCCATGGCCGCCGACGAAGCGCCGGACGCGCTGATCAAGCGCCTGTCCACCGAGGTGCTGGACGCGATCAAGGCCGACAAGTCGATCCAGGCGGGAGACATTGCCAAGGTGGTCACGCTCGTCGACACGAAGATCATGCCCAACGTGAACTTCCAGCGCATGACCGCGTCGGCCGTCGGCCCGGCCTGGCGTCAGGCGTCGGCCGAGCAGAAGCAAAAGCTGCAGGATGAATTCAAGATCCTGTTGGTGCGCACCTATTCGGGCGCGCTGGCCCAGGTCAGCGACCAGGAAATCGTGGTGCGACCGCTGCGCGCGGCGGCGGACGACAAGGACGTCGTCGTGCGCTCCGAGGTGCGTGGCCGTGGCGATCCGGTGCAACTGGACTACCGTCTCGAGCAGACGCCGGGCCAGGGCGCAGGCTGGAAGATCTACAACCTGAACGTTCTGGGGATCTGGCTGGTGGAAACCTACCGCAGCCAGTTTGCGCAGGAGATCAACGCCAAAGGCATCGACGGCCTGATCGCCACGCTGGCCCAGCGCAACAAGAGCAACGACGGCAAGAAGGGCTGATGCTGGTCCTGCCGGCCGAACTGACGCATGCGCAGGCCACTGCCTCGCTGCGCATGCTGTTGCAGGGCCTGGCCTCACAGCAGGGGCCAGTCCTGGTCGACGCAACGGCGCTCGCGCGCTTCGATTCATCGGCCCTGGCCGTGCTGCTGCAATGCCGCCGAGAAGCCCAGAGCCTGCAACGCGGCTTCAGTGTGCGCGGCCTGCCGGAGCGCCTGCGTTCGCTGGCGGCCCTGTACGGCGTGGACCAACTCCTGACCACGCCGGCCTGAGCACTCCGCTCCGCCGGCCAGCGTGCGCCGGCCTGGCGCTTTAGAATCGCCGGTTGCCCATGCCCGCCATCTCGTTTCAGTCTGTCACCAAGTCGTATAGCGGCGCTCGTGGCAGCAACTCCCCCTCCTTTCGCGCCCTGGACGATGTCAGCTTCGACATCGAACAAGGGGAATTCTTTGGCCTGCTGGGCCCCAACGGCGCTGGCAAAACGACGTTGATCAGCATCCTGGCCGGCCTGACACGGGCCAGCGGCGGCAAGGTCCTGGTGCAGGGCCACGACGTGCAAACCGACTACGCGGCCGCCCGCCGCGCGCTCGGCGTGGTGCCGCAGGAGCTGGTGTTCGACCCGTTCTTCAATGTGCGCGAGGCCCTGCGCATCCAGTCCGGCTATTTCGGCGTGCGCAACAACGACGCCTGGATCGACGAATTGCTGGAAAGCCTCGGCCTGGCCGACAAGGCCAAGTCCAACATGCGCCAGCTGTCGGGCGGCATGAAGCGCCGCGTGCTGGTCGCGCAGGCCCTGGTGCATCGCCCGCCCGTGATCGTGCTCGATGAGCCCACGGCAGGCGTGGACGTGGAACTGCGCCAAACCCTGTGGCAGTTCATCGCGCGCCTCAACAAGCAGGGGCACACCGTGCTGCTGACCACGCATTACCTGGAAGAAGCCGAAGCCCTGTGCACGCGCATCGGCATGCTCAAGCAGGGCCATCTGGTGGCCCTGGCCGAGACCAGCGACCTGCTCAAGTCCGCCTCCAGCAACGTGTTGCGTTTCAAGATCGACCGTGAACTGCCTGCTTCGCTGGCCGCGACGGCGCGCGTCACCGGCCGCATCGTGCAGTTGCCAGCCCAGGGCGCGCTCGAAATCGAGCAGTACCTGGCGGCCGTGCGCCAGGCCGGCCTGACCGTCGAGGACGTGGAGATCCGCAAGGCGGACCTGGAGGATGTGTTCCTGCAGGTCATGGCGGCCGAGCGTGGCAGCCCAACGGCACTGGTGGCGTGATGACCGGCTGGCAAACCCTGTTCTACAAAGAGATCCTGCGTTTCTGGAAGGTCGGCTTTCAGACCGTGGCCGCGCCCGTGCTGACGGCCGTGCTGTACCTGATGATCTTCGGCCATGTGCTGGAGGGCAACGTCAAGGTCTACGACACCATCGGCTACACCTCGTTCCTGGTGCCCGGCCTTGTCATGATGAGCGTGCTGCAAAACGCCTTCGCGAACAGCTCGTCCTCGCTGATCCAGAGCAAGATCATGGGCAGCCTGGTCTTCGTGTTGCTGACGCCGTTGTCGCACTGGAGCTGGTTCATCGCCTACGTCGGCTCGTCGATCGTGCGCGGCGTGCTGGTCGGGTTCGGCGTGTTCATCGTGACCGTCGGCTTCACGGGCGTGCACCTGGTGGCACCGCTGTGGATTCTGGTGTTCGCGGTGCTGGGCGCGGCGCTGCTGGGCGCGCTGGGCGTGATCGCCGGCTTGTGGGCCGAGAAGTTCGACCAGATGGCGGCGTTCCAGAATTTCGTGATCATGCCCATGACCTTCTTGTCCGGCGTGTTCTATTCCATCCACTCGCTGCCCAGCTTCTGGCAGACCGTGAGCCACCTGAACCCGTTCTTCTACATGATCGACGGCTTTCGCTACGGCTTTTTCGGCGTCAGCGACGTCTCGCCCTGGATCAGCCTTTCCATCGTCGGCACGGCGCTGGTGATGGTGGGCGCGATCAGCGTGCACCTGCTGCGCATCGGCTACAAGATCAGGAGTTGAGCCATGACTGCGGACGAACTGCAAACCATCATTTCCGCGGGCCTGGCCTGCGAGCACCTCAGCGTGCAGGGCGACGGCCGCCATTGGTACGCGACCATCGTGTCCGCGGCCTTCGAGGGCAAGCGGCCCATCCAGCGCCACCAGCAGGTCTATGCCACGCTGGGTGAGAAAATACGCACCGACGAAGTGCATGCGCTCTCGATGAAGACCATGACCCCGGCCGAGTGGACGGCACAGGGCCGGCCCCAGTCCTGATTCCCGGCGCGCCCCCGATGGCGTCGCCCCCAACGATTTCCAAGAACACAGCGATGGACAGACTATTGATTCGCGGCGGCCGCCGCTTGCAGGGCGAGGTGCGCATTTCCGGTGCCAAGAACGCGGCCCTGCCCGAGCTGTGCGCGGCATTGCTGACCGACGAGGCCGTGCAGCTGTCCAACGTGCCGCGCCTGCAGGACGTCAACACCATGCTGGCGCTGATCCGCAACATGGGCGTCGCGGTGGAGCAGGGCGCGGACGGCCATATCACGATCAACGCCAGCACGCTGTCCGTGCGCGAGGCGCCGTACGAACTCGTCAAGACCATGCGCGCCGCGGTGCTGGCGCTGGGCCCGCTGCTGGCGCGTTTCGGCGAGGCCACCGTGTCGCTGCCGGGCGGCTGCGCCATCGGCTCGCGGCCCGTGGACCAGCACATCAAGGGCCTGCAGGCCATGGGCGCCGAGATCGTGGTGGAACACGGCTACATGCTGGCCCGGCTGCCGGCCGGCCGCACGCGCCTGCGCGGCACGCACATCACGACCGACATGGTGACCGTGACGGGTACCGAGAACCTCATGATGGCCGCCACGCTGGCCGAGGGCACGACCGTGCTCGAGAACGCAGCGCAGGAGCCCGAGATCCCCGACCTGGCCGAGATGCTGATCGCCATGGGCGCGCGCATCAGCGGCCACGGCACGCGGCGCATCGTGATCGAGGGTGTGGACCGCCTGCACGGCTGTGCGCACCAGGTCGTGGCCGACCGCATCGAGGCCGGCACCTTCCTGTGCGCGGTCGCGGCGACGGGTGGCGACGTGGTGCTGCGCCATGGCCGGGCCGACCACCTGGACGCGGTCATCGACAAGCTGCGCGACGCCGGTGCGCGCGTGCAGGCGGTCGAGGACGGCATCCGCGTGCAGGCCGACGCGCCGGCCTACGAATTCCTGCGCGCGCAGAGCTTTCGCACCAGCGAATATCCGGGCTTCCCGACCGACATGCAGGCGCAGTTCATGACGCTGAACTGCATCTCCCAGGGCGCGAGCAAGGTCACCGAGACCATCTTCGAGAACCGCTTCATGCACGTGAACGAGTTGCTGCGGCTGGGCGCCAACATCCAGATCGACGGCAAGATCGCCATGATCGAAGGCGGCCCGCGGCTGTCGGGTGCGACCGTCATGGCGACCGACCTGCGCGCCTCGGCCAGTTTGGTCATCGCCGGGCTGGTGGCCGATGGCGAGACCATGGTCGACCGCATCTACCACCTGGACCGCGGTTACGACCAGATGGAAGCCAAGCTGCGCGGCATCGGTGCCGACATCGAGCGTGTGCAGGACAAGGTGACCGCATGATCACGCTTGCGCTGTCCAAGGGCCGGATCTTCGACGAGACGCTGCCGCTGCTGCGCGCCGCCGGCATCGAGGTGCTGGAAGACCCGGAAACCTCGCGCAAGCTGATCCTGGCGACCAACAAGGCCGACCTGCGCGTGGTGCTGGTGCGCGCCACCGACGTGCCGACCTATGTCGAGTACGGCGGCGCCGACCTCGGCATCACCGGCCGTGACACGCTGATCGAGCACGGCGGCCAGGGCCTGTACCAGCCGCTGGACCTGGACATCGCGCGCTGCCGCATCAGCGTGGCCGTGCGCAAGGACTTTGACTACGCATCCGCCGTGCGCCAGGGCTCGCGGCTGCGTGTGGCGACCAAGTACGTCGCCATCGCACGCGACTTCTTCGCGACCAAGGGCGTGCATGTGGACCTGATCAAGCTCTACGGCAGCATGGAGCTGGCGCCGCTGACGGGCCTGGCCGACGCCATCGTCGACCTGGTCTCCACCGGCAACACGCTCAAGGCCAACGACCTGGTCGAGGTCGAGACCATCATGGACATCAGCGCCCGGCTGGTCGTGAACCAGGCCGCGCTGAAGCTCAAGCAGGCCGCGCTGCGGCAGACCATCGACGGCTTTGCCGCGGCACTGCGGCAGGCGCCGGACCGGAATTCCTGATGACCGCTCCTGCCCGTCCCCTGCGACTGTCCACGGCCGACGCCGACTTCGAGGCCCGGTTCCAGCAGCGGCTGCATTGGTCGGCCGACACCGACGCCGCGATCGAGCAGCGCGTGGCGGACATCCTGGCCGATGTGAAGGCGCGCGGCGACGCGGCGGTGCTGGAATA
Organism: Pseudorhodoferax sp. Leaf267; assembly: GCF_001422405.1. GTDB lineage: Bacteria > Pseudomonadota > Gammaproteobacteria > Burkholderiales > Burkholderiaceae_C > Pseudorhodoferax. Next base: position 1,081,894 of record NZ_LMMV01000001.1, on the reverse strand, counting down.
CACGCGCCGCTTCGACGGCCTGGCCGCCGACACCGTCGCCGATCTGGAGTTGACGCAGGCCGACTTCCAGCAGGCGTTCGACTCCCTGCCGGCCGAGCAGCGCGATGCGCTGCGTGCGGCGGCGGCACGGGTGCGCAGCTACCACGAGGCCCAGAAGAAGGCCAGCGGCGAGAGCTGGACCTACCGCGACGCCGACGGCACGCTGCTGGGGCAGAAGGTCACACCGCTGGACCGCGTGGGCATCTACGTGCCTGGCGGCAAGGCGGCCTACCCATCCAGCCTGCTCATGAACGCGATCCCGGCGCACGTGGCGGGCGTGCAGGACATCATCATGGTGGTCCCCACACCGGCCAAGGGCAGTGTCGCCACCGGCGGCGCGGGCACCGAAGCCGCCACCAGGGGCGAGCGCAACGTGCTGGTGCTGGCTGCGGCCTACGTGGCCGGCGTCACGCGTGCGTTCACCGTCGGTGGCGCCCAGGCCGTGGCCGCGCTGGCCTACGGCACCGCCAGCATCCCGGCCGTCGACAAGATCACCGGCCCGGGCAACGCGTATGTGGCGGCCGCCAAGCGCCGCGTGTTCGGCACCGTGGGCATCGACATGATTGCGGGCCCCAGCGAGATCCTGGTGTTGGCCGACGGCAGCACGCCGGCCGACTGGGTGGCCATGGACCTGTTCAGCCAGGCTGAGCACGATGAGTTGGCGCAAAGCATCCTGCTGTGCCCCGACGCGGTGTACATCGACGCTGTGCAGGAAGCCATCGACCGGCTGCTGCCCCAGATGCCGCGCGCGGACATCATCGCGGCCTCGCTCAACGGCCGGGGTGCGCTGATCCACACCCGCAGCATGGACGAGGCCTGCGCCATCAGCAACCGCATCGCGCCTGAGCACCTGGAGGTCAGCAGCCACGAGCCGCACCGCTGGGAGCCGATGCTCAAGCATGCCGGGGCCATCTTCCTGGGCGCCTACACCAGCGAAAGCCTGGGCGACTACTGCGCCGGCCCCAACCACGTGCTGCCGACGAGCGGCACGGCGCGCTTCTCCAGCCCACTGGGCGTCTACGACTTCCAAAAGCGCAGCAGCCTGATCGAGGTCAGCCAGGCGGGAGCCCAGGCCCTGGGCGGCATCGCGTCCGTGCTGGCCCATGGCGAAGGCTTGCAGGCCCACGCCCGCGCGGCCGAAATGCGCATGCGTTCCGAATGACTGAAGCCCTGAACCCACGCCTCGCGCCCTTGATCCGGCAGGACGTGCAGTCCATGCATGCCTATGCGGTGCAGGACGCCACCGGCCTGCTCAAGATGGACGCGATGGAGAACCCGCACCGGCTGTCCCCTGCGCTGCAGGCCGAGCTGGGCCAGCGGCTGGGCGCCGTCGCGCTCAACCGCTACCCTGGTGCGCGGCTGGACGACCTGCGCCGCGCGCTGGCGCGGCACGCACAGATGCCGGCGGGCTTCGACCTCATGCTGGGCAATGGCTCGGACGAGCTGATCTCGCTGATCGCCGTGGCCTTCGACGTGCCGGGTGCCAGCATCCTCGCCCCCGTGCCCGGCTTCGTGATGTACGCCATGAGCGCGCAGCTGCAAGGCCTGCGCTTCGTCGGCGTGCCGCTCACGGCCGACTTCGAGCTGGACGAGGCCGCCATGCTGGCTGCCATCGCCGAACACCGGCCCTCCATCGTCTACCTGGCCTATCCGAACAACCCCACGGCCAACCTGTGGGACGACGCGGCCATCGAGCGCATCGTCGAGGCCGCGCCTGGTCTGGTGGTCATGGATGAGGCCTACCAGCCCTTCGCCGCCCGCAGCTACATCGACCGCGTGGCGCGCCACTCCCATGTGCTGCTGATGCGCACGCTCAGCAAGTTCGGCCTGGCCGGCGTGCGCCTGGGCTACATGATGGGCCCCCAGGCCTTGATCGCGCAGATCGACAAGGTGCGCCCGCCCTACAACATCAGCGTGCTGAACGCCGAATGCGCGCTGTTCGCGCTGGAACATGCCGAGGTCTTTGCCGAACAGGCGCGCGACCTGCGTGCGCAGCGCGACGCCTTGCTCAAGGCCTTGCGCGCGGTGCCGGGCGTCCAGGTCTGGAACAGCGATGCCAACATGGTGCTGCTGCGCGTGCCCGGCCAGGACGGGCGTGCCCAGGCCGTGTTCGAAGGCATGCGGGCACGCGGCGTGCTTGTGAAGAACGTTTCTAAAATGCATCCGCTGCTGGCCAATTGCCTGCGCCTGACCGTCGGCACTTCCGACGAGAACGCCCAGATGCTCCAGGCCCTGCAGGACTCCCTATGACGCAAGCCCCCACCCCCACCGCCCGCACGGCCGAAGTCAGCCGCAACACTGCCGAGACCAAGATCACGGTGCGCGTGAACCTGGACGGCACCGGCCAGGCCAAGTTGGCCACCGGCATCGGCTTCTTCGACCACATGCTGGACCAGATCGCGAGGCACGGCCTGATCGACCTGGACATCCAGGCCGAGGGCGACCTGCATATCGACGGTCATCACACGGTGGAGGACGTGGGCATCACGCTCGGCCAGGCCGTGGCCAAGGCCGTGGGCGACAAGAAGGGCATCCGGCGCTACGGCCATGCCTACGTGCCGCTGGACGAGGCGCTGAGCCGCGTCGTCATCGACTTCTCCGGACGCCCGGGCTTGCTGCTCAACGTGCCGTTCAAGAGCGGCATGATCGGCGCGTTCGACACCCAGCTCACGCACGAGTTCTTCCAGGGCTTCGTGAACCACGCCTTTGTCACGCTGCACATCGACAACCTGCGCGGCGAGAACGCGCACCACCAGGCCGAGACCGTGTTCAAGGCCTTCGCGCGCGCGTTGCGCTCGGCGCTGGAGCTCGATCCGCGCTCCATCGGCACCATCCCTTCCACCAAAGGTTCGCTCTGACCATGACGGACAAGACCGTGGCCGTGGTCGATTACGGCATGGGCAACCTGCGCTCGGTTTCGCAGGCCGTGCAGCATGCGGCCGAGGGCGAGGGCTTCAACGTGCACGTGACAGCCGACCCGGCCGTCGTGCGCGCTGCGGGCCGCATCGTGCTGCCGGGCCAGGGCGCGATGCCGGACTGCATGCGCGAACTGCGCGAGTCGGGCCTGCTCGAATCGGTACTCGAGGCGGCCGCCCGCAAACCCCTCTTCGGTGTATGCGTCGGCATGCAGATGCTGCTGGACCGCAGCGAAGAGGCTTGGGCTGGGGAAGAAGCGCAGGGCACGCCGGGCCTGGGCCTGATCGGCGGCGAGGTCATCCGGTTCCAACTGGAGGGGCGCTTGCAGCCCGACGGGAGCCGCTTCAAGGTGCCGCAGATGGGCTGGAATCGCGTCTCCCAGCAACAGCCGGACGGGCGCCGGCATCCGGTCTGGGGCGATGTGCCCGACCAGAGCTGGTTTTATTTCGTGCACAGCTTTTACGCGCGACCGTCGGATCAGCGCCACAGCGCGGGCTTGACGGAGTACGGGGAAACCTTTACCTGTGCGGTCGCACGCGATAATATTTTTGCGACCCAGTTTCACCCGGAGAAGAGCGCGGCGCACGGTCTGGCGCTGTACCGCAACTTCCTCCACTGGAATCCCTGAACCCTTTCCCCTCTCACCGGCTGTCTACAGCACCATGCTTCTTATTCCTGCGATCGATTTGAAAGACGGTCAATGCGTGCGCCTCAAGCAAGGCGACATGGAACAGTCCACCATCTTCAACGAAGACCCGGCCGCGATGGCCCGCACCTGGGTCGACCGCGGCGCCCGTCGGCTGCACCTGGTGGACCTGAACGGCGCCTTCGCCGGCAAGCCCAGGAACGAGATGGCGATTCGCAGGATCCTGAAGGAAGTGGGCAGCGAGGTCGACGTGCAGCTCGGTGGCGGCATCCGCGACCTGGACACGATCGAGCGCTACCTGGACGCCGGCCTGCGCTACGTGATCATCGGCACAGCTGCCGTGAAGAACCCGGGCTTTCTGCAGGACGCCTGCACGGCTTTCGGCGGACACATCATCGTGGGCCTGGATGCCAAGGACGGCAAGGTCGCGACGGACGGCTGGAGCAAGCTGACGGGACATGAGGTCATCGATCTGGCCAAGAAGTTCGAGGACTACGGTATCGAGTCCTTCATCTACACCGACATCGGCCGCGACGGCATGCTGACGGGTATCAACATCGAGGCCACCGTCAAGCTGGCCCAGGCCCTGACCACGCCCGTGATCGCATCGGGTGGCCTGTCCAACATCGCCGACATCGACAAATTGCTCGAAGTCGAAAGCGAAGGCGTGGAAGGCGTGATTTGCGGCCGCGCCATCTACACCGGCGACCTCGATTTCGCCAGCGCTCAGGATCGCGCCGATCAGTTCGGCAATGTCTGAGTTCGCGGCGGCCCCAGAGACGTTTCGGGGCCAGCCCTGCCTGCGTCTGGCGTGGGGCCCGCAGGACAGCCTGCTCGTCGCGCTGCATGGTGCCCATGTGCTGTCGTGGATCGCGGCCGGGCAGGAGCGCCTGTACCTGAGCCCCACGGCGATCTTCGACGGCAAGAGTGCGATCCGCGGCGGCGTGCCGGTCTGCTTTCCGCAATTCAATGTGCGCGGCCCGCTGCCCAAGCACGGCTTTGCGCGCAACCTGGCGTGGACGCCAGGCCAGGCGAACCACGACGCCGCAACGGGTGACGCGGTGCTTGCATTGCAGCTCGCGAGCGACGCGGCCAGCCGCGCATTCTGGCCTGAAGAGTTCCAGTTCGAACTGCGCCTTGCACTCGGGGCAGGACGGCTACGGATGGACCTGGCTGCGCGCAATGGCGGCAGCACGCCCTGGTCGTTCACAGGCGCATTGCACACCTACCTGCGCGTGGCCGACATTGCGGCCGTGCGCCTCGACGGCCTGGACGGCCAGCCCTGCTGGGACGCTTTGACGGACCAGCGCAGCACGCACGCCGGCCCGATCCGCTTTGCTGGCGAGTTCGACCGCGTGTTCCGCGCCGCGCCTGGGCCGCTGGTCCTTCACGACGGCCCATCGCGTCTGCAGATCGAACAGAGCGATAGCTTTGCCGACACGGTGGTCTGGAATCCCGGCCCGGCCCTGCGCCTGGCCGACATGCCAGCCGAAGGTTTCGCGCACATGGTGTGCGTCGAGGCCGGCCAGGTCGAACAAGCCCAGACGCTGGGACCGGGGGCCGCATGGGCCGGTTGGCAGCGCTTGACGATTTCCTGATTTCTCACCGCTCCCACATGCTGGCCAAACGCATCATTCCCTGCTTGGACGTGACCGGTGGCCGCGTCGTCAAGGGCGTCAACTTCGTCGAGCTGCGCGATGCGGGCGACCCCGTGGAGATCGCCGCGCGCTACAACGAGCAGGGCGCGGACGAGCTGACCTTCCTGGACATCACGGCGACCAGCGATGGCCGCGACCTGATCCTGCCCATCATCGAGGCCGTGGCCTCGCAGGTGTTCATCCCACTGACGGTGGGCGGTGGCGTGCGCACGGTCGAAGACGTGCGCCGCCTGCTGAATTCCGGCGCCGACAAGACCAGCTTCAATTCCGCGGCGCTCGCCAACCCGGACGTCATCGTGCAGGCCTCGGGCAAGTACGGCGCGCAGTGCATCGTCGTGGCCATCGACGCCAAGCGGCGCAGCGAGGCCGATGCGCTTGTGCGCGGACCGGGCTGGGATGTCTACAGCCACGGCGGGCGCAAGAACACGGGCCTGGACGCCGTCGCCTGGGCGCGCGAAATGGCACAGCGCGGTGCCGGCGAGATCCTGCTGACCAGCATGGATCGCGATGGCACGAAGTCCGGCTTCGACCTGGCGCTGACCCGTGCCGTCAGCGACGCCGTCAGCGTGCCCGTGATCGCCTCGGGCGGCGTCGGCACGCTCGACCACCTGGCCGACGGCGTGCAGACCGGCGGTGCCGACGCCGTGCTGGCCGCCAGCATCTTCCACTACGGCGAGTTCACAGTCGGCCAAGCCAAGGCCCACATGGCGGGGCGCGGCATTCCCGTGCGTCTGTAGTGGCTTCGCCCCTGTCGTGGCGATGACCGAGAATCTGGCCATGCATTGGTTGGACGAAGTGAAATGGGATGGCCAGGGCCTTGTGCCGGCCATCGCGCAGGAAGCCGCGACGGGCGACGTGCTGATGTTTGCCTGGATGAACCGCGAGGCCCTGCAGAAGACCTTCGAGTTGCAGCGCGCCGTGTACTTCAGCCGCTCGCGCGGCAAGCTCTGGTTCAAGGGCGAAGAGTCGGGCCATGTGCAAACGGTGCATGAGATCCGGCTCGATTGCGATGCTGACGTCGTGCTGCTCAAGGTTACGCAACTGGGCCACGAGCCCGGCATCGCGTGCCATACAGGCCGCCACAGCTGCTTCTTCCAGAAGCTCGAAGCCGGCACCGCGGGCGATGGCGCATGGCGGGCGGTTGATCCGGTCTTGAAAGACCCCGAGTCCATCTACAAGTGACGGCCATGACGACGCTCTCCCAGGACGCACTTGACCGCCTCGCGGCCGTGATCGAAAGCCGCAAACCCGCGGCCGGCGGCGATGCTGCGGCCAGCTATGTGGCACGCCTGCTGCACAAGGGGCCGGACGCGTTCCTGAAAAAGATCGGCGAAGAGGCCACCGAGGTGGTCATGGCCGCAAAGGACATCGACGCCGCCCAGGGGGATGCCGACGTGCTACGCGGCAAGCTGGTCGGCGAGGTGGCCGACCTGTGGTTCCACTCGCTGGTGGCGCTGGCGCACTACGGGCGCGGCCCCCAGGACGTGATCGCCGAGCTGCTGCGCCGCGAAGGCACGAGCGGCATCGAGGAAAAGGCCTTGCGCAAGGCCGTCGCACGCGAAGGAGAAGTCCGTGGCTGACATCATCGACGTCCAGGTGGTCGACAACGAGAAGGCGCAAGGCCTCAAGACCGTCGGCTGGATCAGTTACCTCATGCACCTGGTCGTCGCGGTAGCGGCGGTCATCCCGACGGCCCAGGCCAGCATTGCGCTGCTGATCATCGCTCTCGTGATCGACCTCGTGAAGAAGTCGGACGCCGAGGGCACCTGGCAGGCCAGCCATTTCGATTGGCGCATCCGGTCCGTGTTGTGGGCCGGCGTGCTGTACATCGTGACGCTGCCGTTGTTTCTGCTGTTGTACGTGCCGGGCGCCATCGCCTGGGCCGTGATTTCGATCTGGTTCCTGTACCGCATCGTGCGTGGCATGGTGGACATGAACGCCAGCCGCCCCGTCGGCCTTTCACGCTAGGTTTCCACCATGCACGATCCCGATTGCCTGTTCTGCAAGATCGCCCAGGGCAAGATCCCGTCCCGCAAAGTGCACGAGGACGAAGACTTTTTCGCCTTCCACGACATCCGGCCGGCGGCGCCCATCCATTTTCTGATCGTGCCCAAGCGCCACATTCCCTCCATGGCGCAGCTCACCGCCGAGCATGCCGAGCTCATGGGCCGGATGGTGGTGCTGGCACCGCAGCTGGCGCAGCAGGAGGGCTGCAATCCCTATCCCGATGGCGGCTTCCGCACCGTGGTCAACACGGGCACGGAGGGCGGCCAGGAAGTCCACCATCTGCACATGCATGTGATGGGTGGTCCCCGGCCCTGGGCCCGGGGTTGAGTCCAAAGCCCCGCATGGCGGGATCGTTTCATCCCGCCGACTAAAATTCGACGCAATTCGTTAGGAGTATTTCCATGGGTTCTTTTTCCATCTGGCACTGGTTGATCGTGCTGCTGATCGTGGTGATGGTGTTCGGCACCAAGAAGCTCAAGAACATGGGGTCGGACCTCGGCGGAGCCGTCAAGGGTTTCAAGGACGGCATGAAGGACGGCTCGGCCACTGCTGAAGAGAAGGCGGCCGCCAACGCGCAGGTGGGCAACGCGCCGGTGACGGCCGACAAGTCCACCATCGACGTCGAAGCCAAGACCAAGTCCTGAGCCTCGCGCTGTGATCGATCTCGGCATATCGAAGATGGCGCTGATTGGCGCGGTGGCGTTGATCGTCATCGGGCCCGAAAAGCTGCCGGGTGTCGCGCGCACCGTGGGCGCCTTGCTGGGCAAGGCGCAGCGCTACGTGGCCGACGTGAAGGCCGAGGTCAACCGTTCCATGGAGCTGGACGAGCTCAAGAAGATGAAGGAAACCGTGGAAGGTGCGGCACGCGATGTGCAGAGCTCCGTCCACAACGCGACCAGCGATTTCGAGAAGGACTGGGCCGCCACCACCAGCGGCCTCTCGGGCGAGAGCACGGCCGAGAGCACGACGGCCGACAGCTTCGTGCGCTATCCCGAGTACAAGCATCCCAGGAAGCATTGGCGCGTCAAGCAGGGCGCGATGCCGCAGTGGTACAAGGCCCGGGCCGGTGTGCGCACCAAGGCGCTGTCGGGTGCGGCGCGCGTCGCCCGGTTCCGCCCGCAAAAATTCAATTGACCGCGCCGCGCGCCAGGCTTCGGCTGCGGCGAGCCTGTCGCCCCACCCGTTAGTACCATGCCTGATTCGAACACCAAGGAAGATGAGCTTGCCGGCACCGAGCAGCCGTTCGTGCAGCACCTCATGGAGCTGCGCAACCGGTTGGTCTACTGCCTGATCGGCCTGGGCATCGCCATGGCGGCGCTGGCCATCTGGCCTTCGCCCAGCGGGCTCATCGACATCGTCGCGCACCCGATCCGGGCGCACATGCCGCCCGGCGCCAAGCTGATCGCCGTAGGCGTGTTCTCGCCGTTCTTCGTGCCCCTCAAGGTGCTGATGATGGCCGGTGTGCTGCTGGCCCTGCCCTGGCTCATGTACCAGATCTGGGCCTTCGTCGCGCCCGGCCTGTACTCGCATGAGAAACGGCTGGCCGTGCCCTTGATCGTGTTCGGCAGTGCACTGGCCTATATCGGCATCGGGTTCGTGCAATTCTTCGTGCTGGACAAGATGTTCGCCTTCATCCAGGCCGTGACGCCCGAGAGCGTGAACGCGACGCCGGACATCGCGTCCTACGTCGAGGCCATCCTGGGCCTGTATCTGGCCTTCGGCCTGGCGTTCCAGGTGCCCATCGTCGTGATGCTGCTGGTGCGCATGGAGATGGTCACGATCGAGAAGCTCAAGAGCTTCCGTGGCTACTTCATCGTGCTGGCCTTCGTGATCTCGGCCGTCATCACGCCGCCGGACGTGATCTCGCAACTGGCGCTGGCCGTGCCCATGTGCCTGCTGTACGAGGCCGGCATCTGGGGCGCGCGCTTCTTCGTGAAGTACAGCCGCGCGCCGGAAGACGAAGAGAAGGCGCCGTCGCCGGACGCCTGAGCGGCTTTACTGGCCGTTGCGGCGCTGCGCGGGCCGCACGCCGGGTGTGACATCGATGCGGACTTTCTCATCGCGGCGCAGCACCTCGAAGGCCGAGACCGTGCCGGGCTTGAGCGCCGCCACGCTGGACAGCAGTTCCGACACATTGCCGACCGCCTTGCCTGCCACGTCCACGATCACGTCGCCCGGCCGGATGCCGGCCTGCGCGGCCGGACCGTTCTGCAGCACGCCAGTGATGATCACGCCAGCGGTGGCCTTCACGCCGAAGGTCTCGGCCAGCTCGGGCGACAGGTCGTTGGGCTCCACGCCGATCCAGCCGCGCGTGACATGGCCATCACGCACGATGCCCTCGAGCACGAGCTTGGCAGTCGATGTCGGGATCGCAAAGCCGATGCCCATGCTGCCGCCCGAGCGCGAGTAGATCGCGGTGTTGATGCCCATCAGGTTGCCGGCGGTGTCGACCAGCGCCCCGCCGGAGTTGCCGGGATTGATGGCGGCATCGGTCTGGATGAAGTTCTCGAAGAGATTGATGCCGAGCTGGTTGCGCCCCAGCGCGCTGACGATGCCGCTCGTCACGGTCTGGCCCACACCGAACGGGTTGCCGATCGCCAGAACCTGGTCGCCGACCAGCAGCGCATCCGAGTTGCCCAGCACCATGACGGGCAGCTTGTCGAGCGCGATCTTGAGGATGGCCAGGTCGGTCTCCGGGTCCGTGCCGATGACCTCTGCCCGGATGCGCCTGGCATCGGTCAGGATGACCTCGATGGCATCCGCGCCCTCGACGACGTGGTTGTTGGTCAGCACATAGCCCTCGGGGCTGACGATCACGCCGCTGCCCAGGCCGGCCTGGGCTTCACCGCCACGGTCGCCGAAGAAGAAGCGGAACCAGGGGTCGTTGCTCTGCGGATGGCGTGCCGCCTTGCTGGTGTTGATGCTGACCACCGCGGGCGAGGCCCGCTTGGCGGCGGCCGCGAAGCTCCCGGCTGCCGGCTGGACCGGCACCGCGGGCGCAGGTGCCTCGAGCAGCGAGACCGCGCCGAAGGCGGGCCGCTTGCCCAGCCATTCGGGTTTCAAGGTGCCGACGACGAAATACGCCGCCAGCAACACGGTGACGGATTGGGCAAATAGGAGCCAGATGCGCTTCATGGGAGAGGGGGAGTGCGCTCCTGCGTGGGGAGTCCACGGGACCGGCGGAGCGGGCCGCCATTGTCCCCCATGGCCGCGCGCTGAGACAATCGCCGCCATGGGCACCACGACAAGACAGGAACTGCTGCAGGCCTTCGACGGCCTGTTGCAGCCAGCGCGTTTCAAGGACTACGGGCCCAACGGGCTGCAGGTCGAAGGCCGGGCCGATATTGGCTTACTGGTCAGTGGCGTCACTGCGAGCCGGGCACTGATCGAAGCGGCGATCGCTGCCCGGGCCGACGCCATCTTCGTGCACCACGGCTTGTTCTGGCGCGGCCAGAGCGGCACAGTCACGGGCTGGATGAAGCAGCGCCTGGCGTTGCTGCTCGCGCACGACATCAGCCTCTACGCCTACCACCTGCCGCTCGATGCACACGCGGAGTTGGGCAACAACGCGCAACTCGGACGCGTGCTGGGCCTGGCGCCTGCGGCCACGCGCTTCGGCGAGCAGGACCTGGGCTTCCTCGGCGCGGCGGTGGAGGGCGAGGCGTTTGCCGATGCGCGGGCCCTGGCGCGCCAGGTCGAGCAGCGGTTGGGCCGCGCCGTCACCCTGGTCGATGCCGGTGCCCGGCCGCTGCGCCGCATCGCCTGGTGCACGGGGGGCGCGCAGTCCTATTTCGAAGCTGCCATCGCGGCTGGGGCCGACGCGTTCATCACGGGCGAGATCTCCGAACCGCAGGCGCATCTGGCGCGCGAGTGCGGCGTGGCCTTCCTGGCCTGCGGCCACCATGCGAGCGAGCGCTACGGGGCGCCGGCCGTCGCTGCCCATGTGGCCGACGCACTGGGTATCGCGCACCGCTTCATCGAGATCAAGAACCCTGCCTGATGTCCAGACGCCCCATTGCCATCAGCCTGGGCGATGCCGCGGGCATTGGCCCGGAGACCATCGCCATGGCGTTTCGCGCTGCTCCGGAGCTGGTGCAGCACTGCTTCGTCGTCGGTGACGTGGGCGTGATGCGCCGTGCAGCGGGCTTCCTGCCCGGCATCGCGATGCCAGTGGCGCGCATCGGCGCGGCGCACGACGCGCTGACCGTGCCCCCGCGCTGCATTCCCGTGCTGCAGCCAGGGCCCGATGTGACGGCGCCAGCCATGGGTGTCGTCAGCGCGGAGGCTGGCCGCCTAGCCGCCGACTGCGTGGTCTGGGGCGCGCGCGCTGCGCTGCGCGGCGAGGTCGCGGCGCTGGTGACGGCGCCGCTGCACAAGGAGGCCCTGGCCGCTGCCGGTGTGCCGTATCCGGGGCACACCGAGTTGTTGCAGGCCGAGGCCGCTGCATTTGCGCACCGACCCTTGTCGGCCATGCCCGTGCGCATGATGCTTGCGAACCCCGAGCTGCGCACCGTGCTGGTCAGCATCCACATGTCGTTGCGCGCCGCTCTGGATGCCGTGACCTTCGACAACGTTCTGCAGACCTTGCGCATCACGCAGGCCGCGCTGAGCACCATGCTGGGCCGTGGACCGCGCATTGCCGTGGCGGGCCTGAACCCCCATGCAGGCGAAGGCGGCCTGTTCGGCCGCGAAGAGATCGACACCATCGTGCCGGCGATCGCGGCCGCCCGGGCCGAGGGCATCGTGGCCGACGGCCCCCATGCGCCCGACACCGTGTTCATGCGTGCGCGTACGGGCGAGTTCGACGTGGTGGTGGCGATGTACCACGACCAGGGATTGATCCCGGTGAAGTATCTGGGTGTGGAGCAGGGCGTGAACGTGACCTTGGGTCTGCCGCTGGTCCGCACCAGCCCGGACCATGGCACGGCCTTCGACATCGCCGGCACGGGCACGGCCGATGCACGCAGCCTCATCGAGGCCTTGCGCATGGCGCGCCAGCTCGCCGGGGCCTGAAGGCGCTTACCTGCGTTGCAGGCTGTCGCGGATCTCGCGCAGCAGGACGATGTCTTCGGGGGCCGCGGCCGGCGGCGGCGGAGGTGCCTGGCGCTTCAGGCGGTTGATCTGCTTGACCATCATGAAGATGATGAAGGCCAGGATGATGAAGTTCACCGCGATGGTGATGAAGCTGCCATAGGCCAGCACGGGCACACCGGCCTTGCGCAGGGCATCGAGCGTCATCGGCACGCCCGCGGGCGGTGTGCCGAGCACGACGAACAAGTTGGAGAAATCCAGCCGCCCGAACACCAGGCCCACGACCGGCATGATCAGGTCGGCGACCACGGAGTCGACGATCTTGCCGAATGCGCCGCCGATGATCACGCCGACCGCCAGGTCAATCACGTTGCCTTTGACGGCGAACTCCCTGAACTCTTGCATCATGCCCATGGCACACATCTCCGTTGTTGAAAACGGCTGCATTCTCGCTGCAAACACGTGTCGGAATCGCTTGCTTTCGGGGGAGCTGCGCCTGCAGAGCAGCTGAAGCGGTCCGCTACAATCTTCGGTTGACTCCAATAAGAGATGTTGTTTGAGGAACCCCATGAGTGACATTCCGGTCGACCGCAGCAAACGGACCTGGCTCATCGCCTCCGGTTGCGCGGGTGCAGTGGGTGGCGTCGCCACCGCTGTGCCTTTCGTGAGTACCTTTCAACCGTCCGAGCGAGCCAAGGCCGCTGGTGCTGCCGTCGAAGTCGACATTTCGGCGCTCAAGCCCGGCGAGAAGGTCACCGTCGAATGGCGGGGCAAGCCGGTGTGGATCATCAAGCGCACACCCGAGCAACTCGCCGAGCTGCCCAAGCTCGATCCGCAGCTGGCCGACCCGAAGTCCGAACGCAAGCCATCCGAACTCACGCCCGCGTACGCGCGCAACGAAGGCCGTTCGATCAAGGCGGACGTGTTGGTCGTTGTCGGAATCTGCACCCACCTTGGATGCTCCCCTGTCGACAAGTTCCAGCCGGGTGCGCAGCCGTCGCTGCCGGATGATTGGGGCGGTGGCTTTCTTTGCCCCTGCCATGGCTCGACCTTCGACATGGCCGGCCGCGTGTTCAAGAACAAGCCCGCGCCCGACAACCTCGAAGTGCCGCCGCACATGTACCTGTCCGACACGCGCCTTCTGATCGGCGAAGACAAGAAGGCCTGAGGACGACATGGCACAGTTCAACGAGATCTCTCCGAACGCCCCGATCGGCGCCAAGCTGCTCAACTGGGTCGATAACCGCTTCCCCGCGTCCAAGCTGTACAAGGAACATCTGTCCGAGTACTACGCGCCGAAGAACTTCAACTTCTGGTATTTCTTCGGTTCGCTGGCCCTGCTGGTGCTGGTGATCCAGATCGTCACGGGCATCTTCCTCGTGATGCACTACAAGCCCGATGCGAACCTGGCGTTCGCCTCGGTCGAGTACATCATGCGCGACGTGCCATGGGGCTGGCTGATCCGCTACATGCACTCCACGGGCGCGTCGGCCTTCTTCGTGGTCGTGTATCTGCACATGTTCCGTGGCTTGCTGTACGGCTCGTACCGCAAGCCGCGCGAACTGGTCTGGGTGTTCGGCTGCGCGATCTTCCTGTGCCTGATGGCCGAAGCCTTCATGGGCTACCTGTTGCCCTGGGGCCAGATGTCGTACTGGGGCGCGCAGGTGATCGTGAACCTGTTCGCCGCCATCCCGTTCATCGGGCCGGACCTGGCCCTGCTGATCCGCGGCGACTACGTGGTCGGCGACGCCACGCTGAACCGCTTCTTCAGCTTCCACGTGATCGCCGTGCCGCTGGTGCTGCTGGGCCTGGTGGCTGCGCACATCATCGCGTTGCACGAAGTCGGCTCGAACAACCCGGACGGCATCGAAGTCAAGGCCCCCAACTATCCCAAGGACGCCAACGGCCATTCGGTCGACGCGATTCCGTTCCACCCCTACTACTCGGTGCACGACATGCTTGGCGTGGGCGTGTTCCTGATGGTGTTCACCGCGATCATCTTCTTCGCACCCGAGTTCGGCGGCTACTTCCTCGAGTACAACAATTTCATTCCCGCCGACCCGCTGAAGACACCGGCGCATATCGCCCCGGTCTGGTATTTCACGCCGTTCTATTCGATGCTGCGTGCGATCACGAGCGAGATGATGTACGTGCTGATGGCCTGCGTGGTGCTAGGCGCCGGCCTGATGGTCGCCAAGCTGCGCCTGCCTGGTCTGGTCAAGGGTGTCATCGTGGTCGCAGCCGTCGTCGCTGTCGCGCTCATGATGTCCATCGACGCCAAGTTCTGGGGCGTGGTCGTGATGGGCGGCGCCGTGATCATCCTGTTCTTCCTGCCCTGGCTGGACTTCAGCCCCGTCAAGTCGATCCGCTACCGCCCCAACTGGCACAAGTACGTGTACGGCGTGTTCGTCGTGAACTTCCTGGTGCTCGGCTACCTGGGCGTTCAAGCCCCGTCACCCATCGGCGAGCGTGTGTCGCAGGTCGGCACGCTCTTCTACTTCGGCTTCTTCCTGCTCATGCCGTGGTGGAGCCGCCTGGGCGAGCCCAAACCCGTGCCTGCGCGCGTGACGTTCACGCCGCACTGAGCCGATTGCTGACCATGAAAAAAAACATCCACGGTTTTCTCGCGGGACTCCTCTTGTCCTTCGGCCTGATGGCTGGCGCGCAAGCTGCCGAAGGTGGCATCGCCTGGGACAAGGCGCCGCTCAAGACGAACGACATGTCGTCGCTGCAGAACGGCGCCAAGCTGTTCGTCAACTACTGCCTGAACTGCCACTCCGCAGCCTTCATGCGCTTCAACCGCCTGCGCGACATCGGCCTGACCGAGCAGCAGATCAAGGACAACCTGCTGTTCACGACCGAGAAGGTCGGCGACACCATGAAGGCCGCGATCGATCCGCAGAAGGCCAAGGAATGGTTCGGTGCGAACCCGCCCGACCTGACCTTGATGACGCGTTCGCGCTCGGGCCATGGCGGCACCGGTGCCGACTATCTCTATACCTACCTGCGCACCTACTACCGCGATGACACCAAGGCGACGGGCTGGAACAACCTGGCGTTCCCCAGTGTCGGCATGCCGCACGTGTTGTGGCAGCTGCAAGGCGAACGCCGCCCAGTGTTCGAAGAGGTGCAAAGCCACGGCCACGCTACCCAGGTCTTCAAGGGCTGGGAGCAGGTCACGCCCGGCAGCATGACGCCACTGCAGTACGACCAAGCTGTGGGCGATCTGGTCAGCTTCATGGCCTGGATGGGCGAGCCGGCCCAAAATACGCGTGTGCGCATCGGCGTCTGGGTGCTGCTGTTCCTGAGCGTGTTCACCGTGATTGCCTGGCGCTTGAACGCGGCGTTCTGGAAAGACGTCAAGTAACCCGTGCCTGGGGCGCTGCCCCGGGTGACCGCAGAGTGGGTGCGTACGGCGCAGCCCACTCTTTTTGATTTTTAGGAGTCTGTGCTCATGATGGTCTTGTACTCGGGAACGACCTGCCCCTTTTCCCACCGCTGCCGCTTCGTCCTGTTCGAAAAGGGCATGGACTTCGAGATCCGTGACGTCGATCTCTACAACAAGCCCGAAGACATCAGCGTCATGAACCCGTACGGCCAAGTGCCGATCCTGGTCGAGCGCGACCTGATCCTGTACGAGTCGAACATCATCAACGAGTACATCGACGAACGCTTCCCGCATCCCCAGTTGATGCCCGGCGACCCGGTCGACCGCGCCCGCGTGCGCCTGTTCCTGCTGAATTTCGAGAAGGAGCTGTTCGTACACGTCGGCCTGCTCGAATCGCGCGCCTCCAAGGGCAACGAGAAGGCGCTGGAAAAGGCGCGCGCCCACATCCGTGACCGCCTCACGCAACTGGCCCCGGTGTTCCTGAAGAACAAGTACATGCTGGGGGAGAACTTCTCCATGCTGGACGTGGCCATCGCGCCGCTGCTGTGGCGCCTGGACTTCTACGGCATCGACCTCAGCAAGAACGCAGCGCCGCTGTTGAAGTACGCCGAGCGCATCTTCTCGCGCCCGGCCTACATCGAGGCGTTGACGCCGTCCGAAAAGGTCATGCGCAAGTAAGCAGGCATGGGCTTGATGAACGCACTCGACGCCACCTCGACGCGCCCGTACCTGATCCGGGCGCTCTACGAATGGTGCACCGACAACGGCTTCACGCCCTATGTTGCGGTGCTGGTCGACGAATCGGTGCAGGTGCCGCGTGAGTACGTGAAGGACGGCGAGATCGTGCTGAACATCAGCTTCGACGCCACCAGCGCGCTCAAGCTCGGCAACGACTTCATCGAATTCAAGGCCCGCTTCGCCGGCACGGCCCGCGAGATTCTCGTGCCCATCAGCCGCGTGATCGCAATCTATGCGCGCGAGAACGGGCAAGGCATGGCTTTCCCGTCGCCCGTGGCCGGCGCGGGCGTCGCACCGATCGCAGTCGAGCCGGCTTCGGCCGGGCATGCCGACGACAGATCGTCCAAGACCCTGCAGTTGGCACCTGAGCCCGCCGACGAGGGCGACACGCCGGAGCCTCCGCGCCCCGGCGCCAGTGGCCCGAGGCCCTCTCTCAAGCGCGTGAAGTAGGGCCTTGACCCGGCAGCTCGGGGCTTCAGTAGAATCCCTCGCTGTCTCCCATCCGCCGATTTAGCTCAGTTGGTAGAGCACCCGCCTTGTAAGCGGACGGTCGTCAGTTCGATTCCGACAATCGGCACCATTCACTCGAAACCCGCATGCCCGCCCAGGCATCGCGGGTTTTGTTTTGGGCAGACTAGAACAGCACGCGGCTGCGGATCGTGCCCGGCACCTGGGCCAGCTTCTGGAGCGCCATTTCCGACGAACTGGCATCCAGGTCGATCACCACGTAGCCGATCTTGTCGTTGGTCTGCAGGAACTGCGACGCGATGTTGATCTGGTTGTCCGAGAAGATGCGGTTGATTTCCGACAGCACGCCTGGCACGTTGTGGTGCACGTGCAGCAGGCGGTGCTTGCCTGGGTGCGAGGGCAGTGAAACCTCGGGGAAATTGACCGACGAGGTCGTGGTGCCGGTGTCGCTGTAACGCACCAGCTTCTCTGCCACCTCGATGCCGATATTGGCCTGTGCCTCCAGCGTGGAGCCGCCGATGTGCGGCGTGAGGATCACGTTGTCCAGCCCGCGCAAGGGCGACTGGAACTCGTCGTGGTTGCCACGCGGTTCGACCGGAAACACATCGATGGCCGCGCCGAGCAGCTTGCCGGACTGGATGGCCTGCGCGAGCGGATCGATCTCCACCACCGTGCCGCGCGAGGCGTTGATCAGGATGCTGCCAGGCTTCATGGCCGCGATCTGCGCGGCGCCGATCATCCATTGTGTGGACGGCGTCTCGGGCACATGCAGGGTCACGATGTCGCTTGCGGCCAGCAGCTCCGGCAGGCTGGCGACCTGGCGCGCATTGCCCAGCGGCAGCTTGGCCACGATGTCGTGGAACAGCACGTGCATGCCCAGGCTTTCGGCCAGCACCGACAGCTGCGTGCCGATGGCGCCATAGCCGACCACGCCCAGGGTCTTGCCTCGGATCTCGTAGGAGTTTTCGGCCGTCTTGAGCCAGCCGCCACGGTGCGCGGCGGCATTCTTGGCCGGCACGCCGCGCAACAGCAGGATGGCCTCGGCAATGACCAGCTCGGCCACCGAGCGGGTGTTGGAGTAGGGCGCGTTGAAGACCGCGATGCCGCGCGCGCGCGCCGCCTGCAGATCGACCTGGTTGGTGCCGATGCAGAAGCAGCCCACAGCTGCGAGCTTGTGGGCGTGGGCGAACACCTCCTCGGTGAGCTGCGTGCGCGACCGGATGCCCAGGAAATGCGCATCGGCGATCTTCTCCTTGAGCTGGGCGTCGGGCAGTGCCGAGGGCAGCGACTCGATCTGGCTGTAGCCCGCGGATCGCAGCAGGTCCACGGCCGAGGCATGCACGCCCTCCAGCAGCAAAAACTTGATCTTGGCTTTGTCCAGGGAGGTCGTGGGAAGCGTCATGGATGCGTGCGCGCCGAGTGGCTGGGAAAAGGGAGGGCGATCTTACGATGGGGGGCGCGCGGCACGCCCTGCACGCAGCGCTTTGGCAATGTCGCCAATGCGGACAAGCAGCAGGGCCGCGCTGGGCAGGGCGTCAGGCAGAGGCGGCGCAGGTGCCGCTCTGGCAACGCGCTAGATGGGGCGTCTGCGTGATCCTCGGTCTGGGCCTGCTGCTGCGGCAGGCCGTGCGCCGCCGCCGTCCGGCCTGAGCTCGGCCCCATGCACATCCCCGACGGCTTCCTGTCGCCGCAGACCTATCTGCCCGCTTACGGGCTGGCGTCGGGGGGGGGGCTGGTGGGCCGCCGGCCGTGGACTGCGTTTGCAGCTGGACGAGGCGCTGGTTCCGCGCCTGGCCGCGCTCACAGCCCTGGCCTACGGCATGGGTTTGGTCATGCTGCCGCTGCCGGGGGGCACTTCCGTGCATGCGATCGGCATCACCCTGCTGGCGCTGCTGTTCGGCGTGCGCCTGGCCTTCCTGAGCTGCAGCCTGGTGTTGCTGCTGCAGTCCTTGCTGTTCGGCGCCGGCGGCATCACGGCGCTGCCGGGCAATGCGCTGGCCATCTGCGGCGCGGCGCGCTGGTGGCCGTTGGCGTGTACCGGCTGGCGCGAGACTGGCAAGAAGAGCTGGCCGTTGCGCTCGCCGCCTGGTGTGCGGTCATGGTGTCTGCCGCACTCGTGGCGGTGGTGTTGGGCCTGCAACCCTGGCTTGTGCAGCGCGCCGACGGTTCATCGCTGTTCTTCCCCTTCGGGCTGGCCGTGGTGTTGCCCGCGATCTTGCTGCCGCATGTGCTGGTCGGCTTGGGCGAGGCCGTGCTGGCCGTGCTGGTCTGGCGCCTGGCCCGTGCGCGCCACTGGCGCTGGTCCACATGACGCCGCTGCGCTGGCTCGTGCGCGACCACGCGCTGGCGTTTTGCAGCCGCACACCGGGCGCGGCAAGGCTACGAGCGCGCAGCCGGCATGGCGCGGCCACGGCCGGCCATTTGCTGGACCAGCCCGTGGCCCGCGCCGCGGTGTCCACGCTGGCCGTGCGCGCACGCGGCGGCTTCGATGAGTGAACTGGAGCGCGTGGCCTTCGGTTGGCCCGATGCCGCACCAGTCTCGTTCGGGCTATCGCTGGCAGCACGACCCGTCGAGAAGATCGTGCTGCTGGGCGCCAATGGCGGCTGCAAGACCACGCGGCTGCGATTGCTGGACGCGCTGTTGTTTCCCACGGCCGGCACCCACCGCTACGACGGCGAGGCGGTCACGGCGCAGCGTGCGCGGCGCACGGACTGGTCCAGGCGCTTTCGCCGCGAGGTCGGCCTGCTGTTCCAGCACCCCGAAGCCATGCTGTTCAACCCCATGGTGCGCGATGAGATCGGCTATGGACCGCGCTGGCTGGGGCTGCCGGACGCAGAGTTGCGCATCGCGTAGTGGGCAAGCCAGCTGCGCATCGCCCACCTGCTGGACAAGCCGCCGTTCCTGTTGTCGGGAGGCGAGAAGCAGCGCCTGGCCCTGGCCTGCGTGCTGGTCATGGAGCCGCGGCTGCTGTTGCTCGATGAGCCCTTGGCCCATCTGGACCCGCGCACGGCTGGCTGGTTGCTCGACTGGCTCGCGCACAGCGATGGCACGGTGGTGGTCAGTACGCACCAACTCGCGTTGGCCCGCGGCTGGGCGCGCGGACGCGATGGCGCGATGGCCTTGGACGGTCCGCTGGACGCAGCCTCGCGCGACCCTGCGCTGCTGCGCCGCGCCGACCTGGCCTAGAGCCGCGCCTGGATCTTCACGCGGATGGCATCGACCTCCCAGCCGCGCGCGCGCAAGGCTGTCTGCAGCGTAGGCAGCAATTGGCGCAGCTTGGAGGCGGCCGCGCTGTTGTCCACCAGCAGGCACCAGCTGAGGCCGTCGATGGGCCCGGGCCGGATGCCGCGGCGCAGCGCAGGAGGGATCAGCGCCTGGACAGCCGCCAGCCGTTCGCCCGACTCGCGCGCCAGCGCGGTCAGCCGAGCCAGCGGGGCTGAGTCCTGCACGGCCTGCTGCAAGGTGTAGGAGCGTTGGCCTGGGTGCATGGACCGGGATTATCGGGGCCGCCCGGCGCATCAGGCCGCCCGGCATAAAATCGCCGGTTTGGCAAGGGCAGGCCGCGCATGGCGCAGCCGGGTTGGCGCCCTCGCAGCCACAACGGATTCCACCTTCTTTCAAGGGATTTCGGTCGCCTCGCAGCCGTAGCGGGCAGGGGCGATCTCGCATTCATGAACATCAATTTCCTGACCAAGATATTCGGCAGTCGCAACGAACGGCTGCTGAAGCAATACCGCAAGTCGGTGCAGGCGATCAATGCGCTGGAGTCCCAGTTCGAGAAGCTCTCTGACGAGCAACTGCGCGGCAAGACCCAGGAGTTCAAGGACCGCGTGGCGGCCGGCACATCGCTGGACGACCTGCTGCCCGAGGCCTTCGCCGTCGTGCGCGAGGGCTCCAAGCGCGTCATGAAGATGCGGCATTTCGACGTGCAGATGCTGGGCGGCATGGCGCTGCACAACGGCAAGATCGCCGAAATGCGCACGGGCGAGGGCAAGACGCTCACCGCCACCTTGCCGGTGTACCTGAACGCGCTGTCGGGCAAGGGCGTGCACGTGGTCACGGTCAACGACTACCTGGCCAACCGCGACGCGACCTGGATGGGCCAGCTCTACAACTTCCTGGGCCTCACCGTCGGCATCAACCTGCCGCAGATGTCGCGCGAGGAGAAGCAGGCCGCCTACAACGCGGACATCACCTACGGCACGAACAACGAATACGGCTTCGACTACCTGCGCGACAACATGGTCTACGAGGTGCGCGACCGCGTGCAGCGCGGCCTGAACTTCGCCATCGTCGACGAGGTGGACTCGATCCTGATCGATGAGGCCCGCACGCCGCTGATCATCAGCGGCCAGGCCGAAGACCACACCCAGCTCTACCTGGCCATCAACAAGGCCGTGCCGGCGCTGACGCGGCAAGAGGGCGAGGCCGACCCGCGCACCGGCGAGGGCGTGACCAAGCCGGGCGACTTCACGGTCGATGAGAAGTCGCATCAGGTGTTCCTGACCGAGCAGGGCCATGAGAACGCCGAGCGCATCCTGTCCAGCCTGGGCCTGATCCCCGAGGGCGCGTCGCTGTACGACCCGTCCAATATCACGCTGATGCACCACCTGTACGCAGCGCTGCGGGCCAACCACATCTACCACCGTGACCAGCACTACGTGGTGCAGGGTGGCGAGGTCGTGATCGTGGACGAGTTCACGGGCCGCCTCATGAGCGGTCGGCGCTGGAGTGAAGGCCTGCACCAGGCCGTCGAAGCCAAGGAAGGCGTGGCCATCCAGCCCGAGAACCAGACCCTGGCCTCCATTACGTTCCAGAACTACTTCCGGCTGTATGCCAAGCTGGCCGGCATGACCGGCACGGCAGACACCGAAGCCTATGAGTTCCAGTCGATCTACGGCCTGGAAACCATGCTGATTCCGCCCAACCGGCCCAGCAAGCGCGAAGACCAGCTGGACCGTGTCTACAAGACGACCAAGGAAAAGTACGACGCCGCGATCAAGGACATCCGCGAATGCCACGAGCGCGGCCAGCCGGTGCTGGTCGGCACGACCTCGATCGAGAACTCCGAGATCATCGACAAGCTGCTGGACCAGGCCCAGCTGCCGCACCAGGTGCTCAACGCGAAGCAGCATGCGCGAGAGGCCGACATCGTGGCCCAGGCCGGCCGGCCCAAGATGATCACGATTGCCACCAACATGGCGGGCCGCGGCACCGACATCGTGCTGGGCGGCAACCTGGAGATGGCGATCAAGGCCATTGAGGCCGATGCGTCGCTGGACGAGGCCGACAAGGCAGCCGAGATCGAACGCGCGCGCGCGCAGTGGAAGATCGACCACGAGACCGTGACGTCGCTCGGCGGGCTGCGCATCATCGCCACCGAACGCCATGAGTCGCGCCGCATTGACAACCAGCTGCGCGGCCGTTCCGGGCGGCAGGGCGACCCGGGTTCCTCACGCTTCTTCCTGAGCCTGGACGACCCGCTTATGCGCATCTTCGCGGGCGACCGCGTGAAGGCCATCATGGACCGGCTCAAGATGCCCGAGGGCGAGGCCATCGAGGCCGGCATCGTCACGCGCAGCATCGAGAGCGCACAGCGCAAGGTGGAGGCGCGCAACTTCGACATGCGCAAGCAGCTGCTCGAGTACGACGACGTCGCCAACGACCAGCGCAAGGTCATTTACACGCAGCGCAACGAAATCCTGGACGCGGCCGACCTGAACGACGTGATCCGCGGCCTGCGCCACGGCTGCTTCACCGACCTGGTGCGCCAGTTCGTGCCGGCCGAGTCGGTGGAAGAGCAATGGGACCTGCCGGCGCTGGAGAAGACGCTGGCCGAGGACTGGCAGATCACGCTGCCGCTGGCCGCCGAGGTCGAGGCCTCGAATGCCATCACCGACGAAGACATCCTGGAAAAGGTCGTCGCTGCAGCCGACGCCGCCTTCGCGGCCAAGGTCGAGCTGGTCGGCGGGGCGAACTTCACGCAATTCGAGCGCATGGTGCTGCTGCAGAGCATCGACACGCACTGGCGCGAGCACCTGTCCTCGCTGGACTACCTGCGCCAGGGCATCCACCTGCGCGGCTATGCGCAGAAGCAGCCCAAGCAGGAATACAAGCGCGAGGCCTTCGAGCTGTTCGGCCAACTACTGGACGCGGTCAAGAACGACGTGACCAAGCTGCTCATGACCGTGCGCGTGCAGTCCAACGAGCAGATCGAGCAGGCGGCGCAGGATCTGGAGAGCCGCGGCGAGCGCGTGGCCAATGTGACCTACACGGCGCCGACGGAGACCGGCGAGGTGGAGTCGCGGCTGGACGAAAGCACCGCGCGCGCGAACCCGCTGGCCATGGACGGCCAGCGTGTTGGTCGCAACGACCCCTGCCCATGCGGCAGCGGCAAGAAGTTCAAGCAGTGCCACGGCAAGCTGGCATAAGGACGAGCATGCCCGTACATCTCACCGCCCCGAACCCCGCCGACCTGCATGCCGTGGCCGGCGTGCGCATCGGTGTCGCCGAAGCCGGCGTGCGCAAGGCCAACCGCAAGGACCTGACGGTCGTGCTGCTCGACGAGGGCGCGGCCGTGGCCGGCGTGTTCACGCAGAACCGCTTCTGTGCCGCCCCCGTGCAGATCTGCCGCAACCACCTGGCCGCCGGCCATGGCGTGCGCGCCATCCTGATCAACACCGGCAATGCCAATGCCGGCACCGGCGACGATGGCCTGGCACGTGCGCACTCCACGTGCGTGGCGCTGGCCCAGCACCTGGACCTCGCACCCGAGCAGGTGCTGCCGTTCTCCACCGGCGTGATCATGGAGCCGCTCCCGGCCGACCGCATCATCGCGGGCCTGCCCGCAGCGCTGGCCGATGCCCAGCCAGACCATTGGGCCCGCGCCGCCGAAGGCATCATGACCACGGACACCGTGCCCAAGGCCTTCAGTGCGCAGGTCCAGATCTCGGGCGCCACGGTCAGCATCACCGGCATCAGCAAGGGCGCCGGCATGATCCGGCCGAACATGGCAACCATGCTGGGCTTCCTGGCGACCGATGCGCGCATCGCGCCGGCGCTGGTGCAAAGCCTGGCCAAGGACCTGGCGGACGCGTCCTTCAACCGCGTGACCATCGATGGCGACACGTCCACGAACGACTCCTTCGTGGTGATCGCGACGCAGAAAGCCGAGCACCCGGTCATCGCGTCATGGGACTCGGCGGATGGCCAGGCCCTGAAAGCCGCGATGCTGCAGGTCGCGCAGAAGCTCGCCCAGGCCATCGTGCGCGACGGCGAGGGCGCGACCAAGTTCATCACCGTGCGCGTGGAAGGCGGCAAGACGGCCGAGGAATGCCGATTGGCGGCCTACGCCATCGCGCACTCGCCACTGGTCAAGACGGCCTTCTTCGCCAGCGACCCGAACCTGGGCCGCATCCTGGCGGCGGTCGGCTATGCCGGCATCGAGGACCTGGACCAGACGAAGATCGAACTGCATCTGGACGACGTGCACGTGGTCACGCGTGGTGGCCGCCGGCCCGAGTACCGCGAGGAAGACGGCCAGCGCGTCATGCAGCAGAGCGAGATCACGATCCGCGTGGGCCTGGGCCGCGGCGTGGCGGCCGACACGGTCTGGACCTGCGATCTCTCGCACGACTACGTGAGCATCAACGCCGATTACCGGTCATGAACGAGAGTTTCGAGCGCCTGCTCCAGAAAGCCGAGCAACTGATGGCGCGCATCGAGCGCGTGCTGCCGGCGCCATTGTCCGAACCCGACTGGGGCGCATCCATCGCCTACCGCTACCGCAAGCGCAGCTCCGGCCATGCGCTACTGGAGCCGGTGCGCCATGTGGGCGCGATGCAGCTGTCCGACCTCAAGGAGATCGACGGACAGAAGGACAAGATCCAGCGCAACACGCTGCAGTTCGTGGACGGCAAGCCGGCCAACAATGTGCTGCTGACGGGCGCGCGCGGGACGGGCAAGTCCTCGCTGATCCGCGCCTGCCTGAACGAGTACGCGCCGCGCGGCCTGCGCCTGATCGAAGTCGACAAGGCAGACCTCGTGGACCTGCCCGACATCGTCGAGGTCGTGGCGCAGCGCCCCGAGAAGTTCATGATCTTCTGCGACGACCTGAGCTTCGAGGACGGCGAGCCCGGCTACAAAGCGCTCAAGTCGATCCTCGATGGTTCGGTGGCTGCATCCACGCCCAACGTGCTGATCTATGCCACGAGCAACCGGCGCCACCTGCTGCCCGAGTACATGAAGGAAAACCTCACGTACAAGCACACGGACGACGGTGAGGTGCACCCGGGCGAAGTGGTGGAAGAGAAGATCTCCCTGTCCGAGCGCTTCGGCTTGTGGGTCAGCTTCTACCCGTTCACGCAGGAAGAGTACCTGACCATCGTGGCGCAGTGGCTGAGCGCGCTGGGCGTGCCGGCCGCGGCCATCGAGGCCTCGCGCGCCGAGGCCCTGGTCTGGGCGCTGGAGCGCGGCTCGCGTAGTGGCCGCGTGGCCTACCAGTTCGCGCGCGATTACGCGGGGCAGCACGCCGCATGACGCGTGCGCCGCTGGTGGCCGACGGCGATCGCCCGCGTGTCGGCGGCGCGGACCGGGCGCCGGTCGAGGTGGCGGTGGGCATCCTGCTGGCAGCTAACGGCGATTTCCTGCTGACCTCGCGGCCTGCCGGCAAGGTCTATGCGGGCTACTGGGAATTTCCGGGTGGCAAGCTGGAGGCGGGCGAGACCGTCGAGCAGGCCTTGCGCCGCGAGCTGCACGAGGAGATCGGCATCGTGATCGAGGCCGCGGAGCCCTGGAAGACGGAGCTGGTCGATTACCCGCATGCGCTGGTGCGGCTGAACTTCTGCAAGGTGCGGGCCTGGACGGGCGAGCTGGACATGCGCGAGGCGCAGAGCTTCGCCTGGGCTGCGCTGCCAGTGGCCCTGTCGCCCGTGCTGCCGGGCGCCTTGCCGGTGCTGGACTGGCTGGCCGCCGAGCGCGGCTTCACGGGCGCGACCTGCGCCTGAGGCGCTACTGCAGCCGGGGGTCGCCGAAGGGCTGATCGTCCGGTGGCGTGGGGTCGGGCACGGCGAAACTCTCGCTGGCCCAGGCGCCCAGATCGATGTCCTTGCAGCGCTCGCTGCAGAACGGGCGGAAGCGGTTGGCCGGGCCGTACAGGCTCTGGCCCTTGCAGGTGGGGCAGACGACCCAACGCGTGGTCTCGGGCTGCTCCATCACCACCTCAGGCGCACAGCGCCAGTTCGAATGCTGCGTCCTCGCTGGAGGCATGCAGCTTGTCGTCCTCGCCCTGGCGCATCAGGCGCACCGAGATCATCAGGCGGTTGCCGCTGATCTCGGGGATCAGGTCCAGGGCGGGGTCGATGCGCAGGCGCAGCAGGTTGTAGCTGCGGCCCTGCGGCAGGTTCTGCTGGAACTGGCCCGCCAGCGCCATGACCTTTTGCGGCGCGCCGGAATCGCGCAGCATCTTCAAGAGGTGCTGGATCGATTCGGCCAGCGGCGCCATGGTCGACGCCCAACGGCCGATGGCCTGGCGGCGCGTTTCGGCGTCCTTGTGCTGCCAGGCGTAGTAGGCCGGCAGATCGAACCCGCAGGTGCCGCCCGGAATGCTCACGCGGCTGCGCAGGCTCATGAGCCAATCGTTCTCGGTCAGCGGCTGGCCGGCCTTGCCGGGCTGTTCGTGCAGGGCCGTGAAGCAGGCCTCGAGTTGGCCGATCACGTCCTCCAGCACGTCCTGGTCGATGGACGGGTTCTCGCGGTAGCCGGCCAGTTGCGCCTTGTGGCGCTCCAGGTCCTTCAGCACATCCGATTTCAGGTCTGCGCGCGCGGCGACATCCATGATCTCAAACAGCGTGACGAGCGCGAAATGGTGATCGACCGGATGGTCCCGGGGCAGCAGTTCCACCAGGCGGCGAAACAGATGCTCCAGACGCAGATAGGTGCGGATGCGTTCGTTGAATGGGTACTCGTATAGGATCACGCTCGGCTTCCGATCACCGGCGATGATAGCCCGAAGCCCTGCGCGAAGCCGTTCACTTCAACCTGCAGGTCCGCAAGGGAAAGCCCCTCGTTGTAAATCACGGCGTCCGCCGCGGCCAGGCGCATGGCGCGCGTCGCCTGCGCTGCGATGATGGCCTGCACGGCGGCCTCGTCCAGGCCACTGCGTTGGACCACGCGCGCGACCTGCGTCTGTTCCAGGCAGTCCACGACCAGCACGGCATCGACCTGCGCACGCCAGCGGCCGGACTCCACCAGCAAGGGGATGTCATAGACCACGACCGTGCGCCCGGCAGCCCGCGCCGCCTCCAGCTGCTGCTGGCCGAGCTGGCCCACGAGCGGGTGCACGATGGCTTCCAGCCGCCGCTTGGCATCCGGATCCTGGAACACCAGGGCGCGCATGCGGACGCGGTCCAGTGCGCCGTCTGGCGCGATCAGGGTGTCGCCGAAGCTGGCACGGATGGCGGCGATCGCCGACCCGCCGGCTGCCGTGACCGTGCGCGAGTTCGCGTCCGCATCGATCAGCGCAGCGCCCAGATCCACGAGCATCCGGGAGACCGTGCTCTTGCCGCTGCCGATGCCGCCGGTCAGGCCCAGGGTGCGCATGGCACTCAACGCAGCGAGAACGGGAACGCGAAGGGCACCAGATGGCGCACCTCGTTCGGCCCCGCGATCAAGCAGACCAGGCCTGCGCCGGCCAGGAAGGGGCCGAACGCGATCGGGACGTCCTTGTGGGCGAGCTTGCCGACCAGCAGCATGGCCCCGCCCAGCAGGGCGCCGACGATGGACGACAGCAGCAGGATGGCCAGCAGGTGGTCTGCCCCCAGCCAGGCGCCCAGTGCGGCCAGCAGCTTGAAGTCGCCGTACCCCATGCCCTCCTTGCCGGTCAGCAGCCGGTAGGCATGGAAGAAGCCCCACAGCACCAGGTAGCCCGCCACGGCGCCCCACAGCGCCAGTTCCAACGGCACCGTCCAGCCCAGCGCGGCTACGACCAGACCGCTCCACAGCAGCAGGTAGTTGAGCGAGTCGGGCAGCAACTGCGTGTCCATGTCGATCAGGAACTGGCACAGCAGCAGCGCCGCGAACACGGCCCAGGCCAGGGCCAGCGGTGTCAGGCCCCAGCGCCAGCCGCACAACGCGAACAGCAGGCCGGTCGCGAGTTCGACCAGCGGGTAACGTGGGCTGATGCGGCCGTGGCAGCCGGCGCAGCGGCCGCGCAGGGCCAGGTAGCTCAGCACCGGCACGTTCTCGTACCAGCGGATCGCATGGCCGCAATGGCCGCAGCGCGAGCGCGGGCGCATGAGGTCCAGCGGCGCCAGGGCGTCCAGCGCTTTCCCGACGGCGGCTGCGCTGGCGTACAGCTGCGGCGGTGGCGGCACCGGCTTGCGGCTGCCAAAGACCAGGTCCCACAGCGAGGTCTGCACGCCGTAGGCCGGGTCGGCGGCCATCAGGTTATCGGACGATTCACGCAGCCAGTCGCGGTACATCATGGCGGGCACGCGGTAGACCACGACGTTCAGGAAGCTGCCGATCAGCAAGCCCAGCCCGCCGCCGAGTGCAGCGTTCAACCACGCCTCGGCCACCATCAGACCACTTGGCCCAGCTTGAAGATGGGCAGATACATCGAGACCACGATGCCGCCGATCAGGCTGCCCAGGAAGACGATGATGATCGGTTCCATGAGGCTGGACAGGCCGGCGACCATGTCGTCCACCTCGGCCTCGTAGAAGTCGGCCGCCTTGCCCAGCATGTGGTCGATGGAGCCAGACTCCTCGCCGATCGAGCACATCTGCAGCACCATCATCGGGAACACGTTGGCATTCGTCATCGCGGCGGTCAGGCTGGTGCCGATCGACACCTCCTGCTGGATTTTGTCGGTGGCCACGGCATAGACTGAGTTGCCCGATGCGCCACCGACCGAGTCCAGCGCCTCCACCAGCGGCACGCCGGCCGCGAACATCGTGGACAGGGTGCGCGTCCAGCGTGCGACGCAGGACTTCTCGATCAGCGTGCCGAAGACGGGCACCCGCAGCAACAACCTGTCCATCGCCTGCTGCATGCGCTCGTTGCGCTTCCAGGCCTGCATGAAGAAGTACAGCGTGCCGCCGATGCCGCCGAAGATCAGCCACCAGTACTGCACGAAGACCTCGCTGATCGAAATGACGAGCAGGGTGGGCGCCGGCAGGTCGGCGCCAAAAGAGCTGAACACCTCCTTGAAGGCCGGAATCACGAAGATCATGATCACCGTGACGACGATGAAAGCCACGACGATGACCGAGATCGGGTACATCAGCGCCGACTTGATCTTGGACTTGATGGCCTCGGTCTTTTCCATGTAGGTGGCCAGCCGGTCCAGAAGCGCCTCCAAAATACCGGCGGCCTCACCGGCCTCGACCAGATTGCAGTACAGGTTGTTGAAGTACAGCGGGAACTTGCGGAACGCGGCGCTCAGCGAGCTGCCGGTCTCCACGTCCATGCGCACGTCATTCAAGAGTTTGGTCACGCTGGCGTTGGAGTTGCCGCGGCCCACGATGTCGAAAGCCTGCAGCAAGGGCACGCCAGCCTTCATCATGGTGGCGAGCTGGCGCGTGAAGATGGCGATGTCCTTGGGCTTGATCGACTTGCCGCCGCGCATGCGGCGCTTCTTGATCTTGGTGGGGAACACGCCCTGGCGCCGCAGCGAAGCCTGCACCTGGTTCTCGCCGACCGCGCGCGTCTCCCCGCGCACCTGCTTGCCGTTGCGGTCCTTGCCCTCCCACTCGAAGACGAACTCCTTGACGTCCCTGGAAACTGCGGTGGCCATAGATCCTTCTCGGAACGCCTTATTCGTTGGATACGGCCAGCACTTCTTCCAGCGACGTCATGCCCAGCTTGACCTTGTGCAGCCCGGCCTGCCGCAAGGAACGTACGCCTTCGCGCTTGGCCTGCTTGTCGATGTCCAGTGCGCTGCCGTCTGCCAGGATGATGCGCTGGATCTCCTCGCTGATCGGCATGACTTGGTAGATGCCGACCCGGCCCTTGTAGCCGTTGTTGCACATGTTGCAGCCCACGGGCCGGTAGGCCGTCCAGCTGCCGTCGAGTTCGTGCGGCTCGAAGCCCGATTCGAGCAGTGTCTCCCGCGGGATTTCGACCGGCGTCTTGCAGTTCGGGCACAGCCGGCGCGCCAGGCGCTGGGCCGTGATCAGGATCACGCTGGACGCGATGTTGAACGGCGCGATGCCCATGTTGCGCATGCGCGTGAGCGTCGTCGGAGCATCGTTGGTGTGCAGCGTGGACAGCACCAGGTGGCCCGTTTGCGCCGCCTTGATCGAGATGTCGGCTGTTTCCAGGTCGCGGATTTCGCCGACCATGATGATGTCCGGGTCCTGGCGCAGGAAGGACTTGAGCGCGACCGCGAAAGTCAGGCCCGCCTTCTCGTTGACATTGACCTGGTTCACACCGGGCAGGTTGATTTCCGACGGGTCTTCGGCCGTGGCGATGTTCACGCCAGGCTTGTTCAGCAGATTCAGGCAGGTGTAGAGCGACACCGTCTTGCCCGAGCCCGTAGGCCCGGTGACCAGGATCATGCCGTAAGGGCGGCCGATGGCCTTGAGCAGGCGCTCCTTTTCCTCCGGCTCGTAGCCCAACGCATCGATGCCAAGCTTGGCGCTGCTCGGGTCCAGGATCCGGATCACGATCTTTTCACCAAACAGTGTGGGCAGCGTGCTGACGCGAAAGTCGATCACCCGGTCAGGCCCGATCTTGAGCTTCATGCGGCCGTCCTGCGGCACGCGCTTTTCCGAGATGTCCAGCCGCGAGATCACCTTGATGCGCGAAGCCAGCTTGTCCTTGATCGCCACGGGCGGCGCGGAGATCTCGCGCAGTTCGCCGTCAATGCGAAAGCGGACACGGTAATTGTGCTCGTACGGTTCGAAATGCAGGTCGGAGGCCCGCATGCCAAATGCATCGAGCAGCATCTTGTGCAGAAACTTGACAACGGGTGCGTCTTCGACTTCGGCCAGGTTGGCCTCGGCCGTCTCGTTGGCCACGGCGATCGCGTTGTCGTCGAACTCGAACTCGCTGCTGATGAGCTCGTTCATCGCAGCGGTCGCGCTCGTGGCGCCAGCCTCCACGACACGGGACAGCTTGTCGTACTCGGCAATCACCCAGTCCACGCCCATCTGGGTCGAGAACTTGATCTTCTCGGCGGCCTCCTGGTCGGAAGGATCGGCCGTCGCGACCGCGAGCCGGTTGCCGCGCTTGCTGAGCACCACGACGCGGTATGCCAGGCAGATCTTGGTGTCCAGCAGGTCCTTGGGCAGGCGCTGCACATCGATGGCGTCGAGGTCGAGCACGGGCGCCGCGAACGCGGACGACATGATGTGGGCCAGGTCGAACGGTGACACCGCGCCGGAGCCGGTCAGCTCGGCGATGAAGCTGGTGCGGCTGCTCTGGGCTTTGCGGTAGATGTCTTCGGCGGCCTTCTGGCCCAGCTTGCCTGCGGCGATCAGAGCCCTGCCCAGCCCGGGCAGGGCCATCGTGGGAGGGGTCTTCTGAACCGAATCGACTGCAGCCATATCTCCAAAATGTATCAGGTGGCCCCTGGGCGAATGATCATCGCACTATTCGAACGGTGCTGTAAACGAACGCCGTTGTCGACTTGCCTCAAAACGCGCGCGTTGAGGCCGACAATACAAGTGGGGGTGCCGAACGCGGTTGGGCGCCACGCCATCCTTTCAGAGAGACCTATGTCCACCTCAAGTTCCAGACCGAACCTTGCCGAGGGGTTCAAGCGCTTCTTCTCGGTCGCGCCTGCGTTGACGCAAGCCGAGAAGAACGACGTCTACTTCATCCGGCACGATGTCTACGCCCGTGAACTGGGCTTCGAGCCGGTCCGGCCCGACCAGCGCGAGACCGACGCCTACGACCAGACGGCCGAGCACTGCCTGCTCAAGACCGCGGAGTCGCCGCAGCGCCTGGTTGGCTGTGCGCGGCTGGTGTTTCCCGACCCGCAGTCGCCCGATGCGTTGATGCCGTTTGAGAAGAGCTGCCGCGATTCGCTGTTCCGCGACGTGATCGATCCGTCCAAGTTGCCGCGCGACCGTGTGGCCGAGGTGTCCAGGCTGGCGGTGCTGTCGGACTTCCGTCGCCGTCGTGGCGAGGAGCAGCGCGAGGTCGCCATCGACGTGCGTGACTTCGGCGACGCGCAGCAGCCACGGTTTCCGTACATCCCCGTCGGCCTGTACATGGCGGCGGTGCTGATGGCACAGCGCCGGGGCATCGACTACATATTCACTTTGACCGAGCCGCGGCTGGCCGAGCATTTCGCCAAACTGGGCGTGAAGATCGTGCCGATCGGTGCGCCCATCGAACACCGCGGCACGCGTGTGCCGTCGGTGATTCACGCGGCGACGGTGGAGGCCGGCTTGCGTCTCATGATCCGCCCGCTCTGGAAGGCCATCGAGGAGCAGATGGCGAACGGTTATGGGCAGGCCGAACCCGGCAGCGGCGCCGCATGAAAGTTCTGGTCACCGGTGCAGCCGGTTTCATCGGCATGAGCGTTGCGCTGCGCTTGCTCGCGCGCGGCGACGAGGTGGTCGGGCTAGACAACCTCAACGACTATTACGACGTGAGCCTCAAGGAGAGCCGGCTCGCGCTGCTGCGTCCGCATGCGGCATTCCGTTTTGTGCTTATGGACGTGGCAGACCGCGACGGCATCGCGGCGCTGTTCGCGCAGGAGAAGTTCGACCGTGTCGTGCACCTGGCCGCGCAGGCTGGCGTGCGCTACTCGTTGAAGAACCCGCACGCCTACGTCGACAGCAACCTCGTCGGTTTCGTCAACATGCTGGAGGGTTGTCGCCACCAGGGCGTGCAGCACCTGGTTTATGCATCGAGCTCCAGCGTCTATGGCGGCAACACGAAGATGCCGTTCTCGGAAGCGGACCCGGTGGACCATCCGGTCAGCCTCTACGCCGCGACCAAGAAGGCCAACGAGTTGATGGCCCATACCTACAGCCATCTCTACGGCTTGCCAACGACCGGCCTGCGCTTCTTTACGGTCTACGGCCCCTGGGGTCGGCCGGACATGGCCTTGTTCCTGTTCACGCGGGCCATCCTGGAAGGGCGGCCGATCGACGTCTACAACCACGGCAACATGCTGCGCGACTTCACCTACGTGGACGACGTGGTCGAGGGTGTCGTGCGCGTGCTGGACCGCGCTGCCTCGGCCGACCCGGCCTACGACGCCGGCGCGCCGGATTCCGCAACCAGCAACGTGCCCTACCGTGTATTCAACATCGGCAACCGCAACCCGGTGCCGCTGCTGGAGTTCATCGCGTGCATCGAGCAGGCACTCGGCCGAACGGCTGAAAAGCGCCTGCTGCCGTTGCAAGATGGTGACGTGCTCGCCACGTATGCCGACACGGACGCCCTGAACGCGTGGGTGGGCTTTCTGCCAGCCACTCCGATCGCGCAAGGCATCAAAAAATTTGTCGACTGGTACAAGGGCTACTACCTGCCTCAGCGGTAGCGCCCCGGCGCCAGGATGTCGTGCGGGTCCAGGCTTTCGCGCAGCCTGGCGTGGAACGTCGTGGCCTTGTCCTGCAGCCCCACCAGAGTCGCCATGCCAGCAATGCCGACGCGGTACGGGAAGTACCCCAGCGGCCGCCCGGTCTTGACGAGGTCGTGGTAGCAGGCCGTGGCTGCGGCCACCTTGCCCGCGTCGTCGCGCTCGAACACGATGGGCACCGTGCTGTCGACGAGCTTGTCGCTCAGGGTGGTGAAGGTGATCAGAGGCTCGATGCCGTGGCGCCGCGTGACTTCCTTGACCATGTTCACGTAGCCGCGCACGGCCTCGGCGCGCATCGGCACCAGGGGCGCATACCAGATCAGCCCGCAACCGTCGCGTGCCGGGTCGCGCGCGCTGTTCTTCGGTGGGTTCGGGTTGCGCCAGTAGGCCAGCGGCAGCGCTGTTTCATTCGGCCGGCCTGCGACCAGTTGCAGTGACAGCGCCAGGGTCTCGGCCGTGCTGCCCAGCCGCCTGCCCAGGCTGCCCGGCAATCTGCCCGCGAGGGAGGCGAGGTTCTGCGCGCTGCCTGGCGTCAGAAAGATCAACCGACTCGCGACACCGGACAGGGCGCTGCGGATCTCCTTTTGCGCCGCGGCCACGACCCGATTCGTGCCGTACAACGTGCCGAAGCCGGTCCACGGCAGGATCTGGTACTGGCGGCCCAGTTCCTCAATGACCGCCTGCGGGATGAGGCCGTCGCCACCGAGGCGTTCCTTGGGATAGGGCGCCGACATGGACAGCACACGGTGCTGGTTCATGAGGTTGATGGCGCCTACGGTGCCGGGCAGCTTGCCGAGGATCTGGCGCAGGCGCGCCATGGCGGTTTCCAACAAGGCATCGTTCTTCAGGCTGAACAGACAGACTTTCACGCATTCGGGGCGGCGGGCCAGCACGATGCTCATCTTTGTCACGATGCCAAAGCCGCTTTGCGTGAACAAGCCGACCGAATAGGGGCCGACGCCCCATTTGAACAGGCGTGCCAGGTCTTCCCCGCCGGCCTCGCGCAGCGCCGTGTGGTACAGCGAGCCGTCGGGCAGAACGGCTTCGATGTCCGTCACGGCCGAAAAATGATCGGTGATCGGCGTGACTCCGTAGCCGCGCTCCAGCGCGTTGGCCAGCAGGCTGCAGCTGGGGCCAGCCCCGGTCACCGGCACCAGGAATGGGTGATTGCCGGCCTCCAGGAACTTCGCGAGCATGCCCTGGGTGACACCCGGTTCCACCGTCACAACCCCGAACTCGGCATCGAAATGCAGGATGCCCTGCAGGCGGCCCAGATCGACGATGACGCAACCGTCGCGCGCGGGCAGCGCCGTGCCATAACCCCAGTTGTGGCCGGTACTGATGGGATAGACTGGGACGCGATGCGCATGGGCGATGCGCAACACTTCGGGGATCTCGCCGCGGTCCGCGATTTGCAGCGTGGCGCTGATGCGTCGCTCGTTCCCGGCCGTGTCGGCGCCATACATCTGGTGCGATTGCTCCGGGTCCAACACATGCTCATGGCCCAGCAGTTGTGTCCATGCAACGAGCGCAGCATCGAGGTTCATTGTGTGCATTTATAGCGCGAATGATCGCCCGTTATGTGGAGAATTCGAAGCGCGGGAACGGATGGCCGCGGACCTTGTCCAGTGCGGATTTCCGTGCTTGCACGCAAGCGGGGTTCATGGCAGAGGTGCCTGGGAAGTGCGCTATAGTGCCCCGCACGATGGCCCACCATTGGTTAATGTAGGGGATTTGTCTTGAAAAATCATCATATTACGATGCGTAGCTTGGTCAGCAAGCTGGGATTCTTGGTGGTGGCGGCCCTCGTGGCGGGTTGTGCATCCAACAAGTATCCCGCGGCACCTGAATTGGCAGCTTCCAGCGATTACAGCTACATCATCGGTGCAGGCGATACTCTCAATATCATCGTATGGCGCAATCCTGAGCTTTCCATGTCGATACCGGTTCGCCCGGACGGCAAGATCTCCACGCCGCTGGTCGATGAAATGGTGGCGCAGGGCAAGAATTCGATCCAGGTGGCGCGCGAAATTGAAGGTGTGCTCGGCAAACTGGTACGTGATCCCGTCGTGACGGTGATCGTGACGAGTTTCGTTGGCCCTTACAGCGAGCAGATCCGGGTCGTGGGCGAAGCAGCCCGTCCGCAATTCCTGTCGTACAAGCAGAAGATGACCTTGCTCGACGTGATGATCGCAGTGGGCGGGTTGACCGATTTTGCCGACGGCAATGGCGCTTCCATTCTGCGCACGGGTGAGGGCGGCAAGCAATATTCCGTGCGTTTGCGTGACCTGGTCAAGCGCGGCGATATTTCGCAGAACGTTGAAATGAAGCCGGGCGACATTCTGATCATTCCGCAGAGCTGGTTTTGATTGATGGACGAACTGATTGCTCAGATTTCCGCGTTTGCAAAAGGAGCGTGGAAACATCGGTGGTGGGGGTTGCTGGCCGCCTGGGTGGTCGCCATCATCGGCTCCGCGGCCATTCTCAGAATCCCTGACAAATACGAGGCGAGCGCGCGCGTCTTCGTCGACACGCAGTCCATCCTGAAGCCTTTGATGTCGGGCCTTGCGGTGCAGCCGAATGTGAGCCAGCAGGTCACTATGCTGAGCCGCACGCTGATCAGCCGCCCGAATGTCGAGAAATTGATTCGTATGGCGGACCTGGATCTGGCATCCCAGTCTCCCTCGGCGCGTGAAGCGCTGATCGACTCCATGATGTCGACGTTGCAGATTCAAAGTGCGGGCCGAGATAATCTCTACACGATTACCTACCGTGACCCGGTGCCGCAAAAAGCACAACGCGTGGTGCAATCGCTGGTCTCGATTTTCGTGGAATCGAGTCTGGGTGACTCGCGCAAGGACACCGAGGCAGCACAAAAATTCATTGCCGACCAGATCAAGACCTACGAAACGCGTCTGGAGGAGGCTGAAACGCGGTTGAAGGAATTCAGGCTGCGCAATATCGAAATGCAGAGCGCTGCAGGGCCTGATGTCGCAGGCCGGATCGGCGAGCTGGGTAGCCAATACAACCAGGCTCGGCTTGAATTGCTGGAGGCCGAGCGTGCGCGCGATGCCGCCAAGCGTCAATTGGATGCAGAGCGGGCTTTGATTACAAGTGCATCGTCCAAAGCCGCAGGCGATGCGTCCAAGTTGTTTCCCACGCCGGAAATCGACGCGCGGCTCGATGCGCAGCGCAAAAACCTCGACGCTTTACTGCAGCGGTTCACCGACCAACATCCGGACGTAATTTCCGGGCGCAGGCTGGTGAAGGAACTGGAAGAGCAGAAGCGCAAGGAAGTGGAAGAGCTGCGTAAATCGGCGGTTGCGAATCCCACGCATATCACCAATAGCAGCCCTGTCATGCAGGAGCTGGGCAAATTGCTGGCGGCTGCAGAGGTGCAGGTGGCTTCGCTCACCGCACGCGTCAACGAATATGCGAGCCGGTACGAGCGTGGCCGCGAGATGGTCAAGACCGCGCCGCAGGTCGAGGCAGAATTTGCTCAGCTCAACCGCGACTACGCCATCAACAAGAAGAACTACGAGGATCTGGTGGCGCGGCGCGAGTCGGCGTCTTTGACGGGCAGCCTGGACTCCGTCGCGGGAGTCGCGGATTTCCGCCTGATCGACCCGCCGCGCGTGTCGCAACAGCCGGTGGCGCCCAACCGCTCGCTGCTGCTGATTGGTGCCATGTTCGGCGCGATCGTGGCCGGGATCGGCGTCGCTGTGGCCCTGAGCCAGTTGCGACCGGTGTTCCATGACGCCCGCACCTTGCGCAGCGTCGTCGGCCTGCCGTTGCTGGGTGTCGTGACCTTGGTCGTCAGCGACGCCGTGAAGAAGAAGGAGCGCTCCAACTTGCTGAAGTTCGCGCTGGCATCCGGAAGTCTGGTCATGTGCTTCGCGGTAGGGATCAGTCTCATGATCGTGATGACGGGCCGAATGGGGTGAGTGTCGTATGAGCAGTCTTATCGAGCAGGCTTCCCGCCGTCTGGAGCAATTACGCCAGGCCGGATTCGCCATCCCGGACGCGCCCCCCGCCGTCGACGTTCCGCCCGCCACGCCGAAGGCGCCGGTGGCCGCCGTGCCGGCAGAGCCGCCGCGGCCGCATGTCGTGTCCCGCCAGGTGGACCTGGATCTGGATGCGATGGTGTCGGCCGGGCTGGTGAGCCCCAATGCGCCGCGGTCGCACATCGCCGACCAATACCGCGTCATCAAGCGGCCCTTGATCGCCAATGCCATGGGCAAGGGCTCGGCACCGGTTGCCAACGGCAACCTGATCATGGTGACCAGTGCGGTGGCTGGTGAAGGCAAGAGCTTCACGGCATTGAACCTGGCCATGAGCATTGCGACCGAACTCGACAACACCGTGATGCTCGTCGACGCCGACGTGGCGCGCCCGTCGATCCTGCGCATGCTGGGGCTGCCGGCCAGCCGCGGTCTGCTGGACCTGCTGGTGGACGACAAGGTCGAACTGTCGCAGGTGCTCCTGAAGACCAACATCGACAAGCTCACGTTGCTGCCCAGCGGAACCCCGCATACGCGTGCGACCGAGTTGCTGGCGAGCGATGCGATGACCTTGCTGATCCAGGACATCGCCAAGCGCTATTCGGACCGGATCGTGATCTTTGATTCCCCACCGCTGCTGCTGACGACGGAGTCCCGCGTGCTGGCATCGCACATGGGGCAGATCGTGATCGTCGTCCATGCCGAGAAGACGCTGCAGAGCGACGTCGAGCATGCGCTGTCGACCATCGAGTCCTGCCCCCTGAAGATGTTGGTGCTGAATCAGGCAAAGGCCAACGCGGTCGGGGGTTACGGCTATGGATATGGCCAGGGCTATGGCTATGGCTATGGCCAATAGGACGCAGCGCCGATGCCCGGTATGTCCATGAGAATCCGCGCTGCCCGAAACATCCCGTTGTCGCGACCGTTCCGTGTGTTCTGCGTGGCCAGTGCGCTGGGCGCAACCGGCCTGGCGCATGCACAGCTGAACCAGGACGCAATCTCCTCGGCGGCGCCCGAACTGCCAGCTGCGCGCGGCGATGGCGAGCCGGCTGCCGCAGTGGCCCAGAAGCGCTTCTTCTCGATCACGCCCTCCCTGTCGCTCGATTGGATGTGGACGGACAACATCCGTCTGCAGACCGGCGACAGCAAAGAGTCCGACTTCGTCATGACGACGCGGCCTGGCCTCCGTTTTCTGGCCGACGGTGATCGCTTGAAGGCCAGTGTCGACTATTCCCTGAGTCGTCTGAGCCATGCGCGGGACCGGTCGCTTGATCGCAACCAGAACACGCTGGACGCCACGGGTTCCTACGAGCTGGTTGAGAACTTCGCGTTCGTCGATTTCAGCGGCAATATTTCGCAGCAAACCGTGTCCGCCTTTGGCCAGCGGTCCGACAACGACGCGGCCTTCAACGCCAACCGGACCGAAGTGGCAACCTACCGGCTGTCTCCCTACGTGCGCGGCCAGTTGGGCGATTTCGCGAGCTACCAGGCCCGGTATAGCCGACTCTCGACACGAACCAAATCCCAGCTGGCGCTGGATTACGACAGCAACGACATGTCGCTGGTCCTGAACGGCAACAGCCAGCAGCGCGTTTTCAGTTGGTCAGTGGACCTCAGCCACCAGGAGCTCGATTACAGCAACGGGCTCTCGTTCGAATCAGACCGCGCGCGGATGTTTTTGACGCATCCGATCACGCCACAGCTGGCGGTGTCGGTGATTCCAGGCTGGGAGTCGAACAACTACGCGACCGCGGAGAAAGACAGCCGGGCCACCATCGGTGGCCGGGTCAACTGGGCCGCATCGGATCGGACGAGCCTGTCGGCCCTGCTCGAGAAGCGCTTCTTCGGCCGCGCCTATTCGGTGGACTTCGAGCACCGCACGCCGCGCACGGCGTGGCGCTATTCCAATTCACGCGATGCCAGCGTCACGCCGAACCAGCTCGGCACGACCAGCCTGGGACCTCTGTACGACTTGCTGTTCTTCCAATTCGCGTCGGTGGAGCCCGATCCGATCCGCAGGGCGCAGCTGGTGCAGTCCTTCCTGCTGGCCAATGGCCTGAATGGCAACACCAACGTCAACCTTGGATTCCTGACGTCTGCCGTCTCGCTGGCGCGGCGGCAAGACCTTTCCTTTACCTTGCTCGGCCGCCGCGACACCTTGACCTTCCTGCTCTCGCAGTCGGAGAACAGCCGGCTGCTGCAGAACTCGGGCGACCTGGCCGACTCCAACTTCGTTCGCCAACATGGATTCACCATCACCTACTCGCACCGGCTGACGCCCGAGTCGACCCTGACTGTCTTGGGTACGCAATCGCGTGCCTCCGGTCAACTGGCCTTGCAGAGCAGTACCCTGAGAGCCCTGAACGTGAGCCTGTCGACCCGGCTGGGCAAGCACACCACTGCGACGATGGCCCTGCGTCGGGCCCAGTCGAACAACACCTTGTCCTCGTACAGCGAAACTGCGGTGCGTGGCGGGATCAGCCTGCAGTTCTGACCCATGTATGAACAGTACTATGGGTTGAGCAGCAAGCCGTTCCAACTCAACCCCGACCCCAGCTTCTACTTCGCCAGCAAACAGCACAGGCGCGCCAAGGCGTACCTGGACTACGGCGTGCTGCGCAATGAGGGCTTCATCGTCATCACGGGCGAGATCGGTGCCGGCAAAACCACCATTGTGCGCGGCCTGCTCGACAGCCTGGACGCAACCAAGGTCGTCGCTGGCAACGTCGTCAGCACGCAGCTGGAGGCTGACGACACCTTGCGCATGGTCGCCGCCGCATTCGGCGTGCGCACCAAGGACAGCTCCAAGGCCGACGTGCTCATGGCGCTGGAGGCCTTCCTGGTCGGCCAGACGGTGCAGGGCAAGCGCTGCCTGCTGATCGTCGACGAGGCGCAGAACCTGACGCCGCCCGCGGTGGAAGAGCTGCGCATGCTGTCGAACTTCCAGTTCGGCAACCAGGCCTTGCTGCAGAGCTTCCTGGTCGGCCAGCCCGAATTCCGCAACATCCTGCAGCACCCGCAAATGCAGCAGTTGCGCCAGCGCGTCATTGCAGCGTGCCACATCGGTCCTCTGGACCAGGACGAGACGCGTGGCTACATCGAGCACCGACTCAAGTGTGCCGGCGGCACTGGCCGGCCGCAGTTCGAGGCCGAAGCGTTCATCGGCATCTTCGAAGGTAGTGGCGGTATACCGCGGCGCATCAATGCGATCTGCGACCGCCTGCTGCTGCTGGGCTTCCTGAGTGAGAAGGAGACCTTGACCGCCGAGGATGTGCAGTCGGTGACGCAGGAGATCCGCGAGGAATCGGGTTCGTCGGGCGTGGGCTACGTGCGCAGCAATATCCAGGATCTCGGCCCCGTGCTCGAGGGCGACGCAAGCCATTTGCGCTTCGACCCCGCTGTGCTGGACAGTGTCGATGCGCAGATCTCCAGCCTGGACCAGGAGCAGCACGGCGACCGCCTGCAGCGGCTGGAGCGCAGCCTGTTGCGCCTGGAGCGGATCAATCTGGAGTTGCTGGCCATGCTGAAGAAGCTCGTGGGCACTGCCAAGCGAGCGGCAGAGGAAAAATCATCATGAATGGCAAGGCACAGTCTCCGATCACGAATGCGCTGACCATCGATGTGGAGGACTATTTCCAGGTCTCGGCCTTCGCGCCCTACATCGAGCGCAGCGACTGGGATGCGCGGGAATGCCGCGTCGAACGCAACGTCAACCGCATCCTGGACATGCTGGCCGGCCACGGCGCCAAGGCTACGTTCTTCACACTGGGCTGGATCGCCGAGCGCTATCCGCAGGTCGTGCGCCGCATCGTCGCAGAGGGCCACGAGCTGGCCAGTCATGGCTACGGACACCAGCGCGCCAGCGACCAGAGCGAGGACGTGTTCCTCACCGACATCCGCCAGGCCAAGCAGATCCTCGAAGACCTGTCGGGCGTGGCGGTGCAGGGCTACCGCGCGCCCAGTTTTTCGATCGGCACCGGCAACCTCTGGGCCTTCGACTGCCTGCAGCGCGCGGGCTACCGCTACAGCTCCAGCATCTACCCGATCCGCCATGACCAC
Organism: Pseudorhodoferax sp. Leaf267; assembly: GCF_001422405.1. Classification (GTDB taxonomy): domain Bacteria; phylum Pseudomonadota; class Gammaproteobacteria; order Burkholderiales; family Burkholderiaceae_C; genus Pseudorhodoferax. The sequence continues at coordinate 1,040,402 of NZ_LMMV01000001.1, read as the reverse complement.
TACGGCATGCCGGACTCCCCGCGCTTTGCCTACGAAGTGCGCGACGGCCTGCTGGAAATCCCGGTCACGACCCTGCGCGTGATGAACCGCAATCTGCCGTCCAGCGGCGGCGGCTACTTCCGCTTGTTGCCCTACGGGCTGTCGCGCTGGATGCTGGGCCGCGTGAACGCGGGCGACCGGGAAGCCGCCATCTTCTACTTCCATCCCTGGGAGATCGATGTCGAACAGCCGCGGGTCGAGGGCATTGGCGCCAAGACGCGCTTTCGCCACTACGTGAACATCGGGCGCATGGAAGCGCGCCTAAACCGTTTGCTCGGCGATTTCCAATGGGGCCGCATGGACCAGATCTTCCTGCCCCCAGCGCTTGCCAAGGCGGCCTGACCACGAACGATGATGCTGACAGTCAAGCGTCTCTTGCCCCAGGACGACGATGGGGCCAGGCGATGGGATGCATTCGTCCTGGCCTGCCCGCAGGCCACCTTCTTCCACCGCGCGGGCTGGCAGGACATCCTGCGCACGGTGTTCCGCCACGACAGCCATTTCCTGTACGCGGAGTCCGAAGGCCACATTGTCGGCGTGCTGCCCTTGGGCCATGTGAACAGCCGTCTGTTCGGCAACGCGCTGGTGAGCCTGCCGTTTGCCGTTTATGGCGGCGTGGCAGCGAGCAGCCCGCAGGCCGCTGAAGCGCTGGAGCGCGAGGCACAGAAACTCGCCGAGCAGCTGGGCGTGGACCACCTGGAGATGCGCAACGTGCAGCGCCGCCACGAGGACTGGCCGCTGCAGGACCTTTACGTGACGTTCCGCAAGGCCATCGGCCCCGAGGACGAAGCCAACATGTTGGCCATCCCGCGCAAGCAGCGCGCGATGGTGCGCAAGGGCATCAAGAACGGCCTCGTGAGCGTCATCGACGCCGATGTCGACCGCTTCTTCGCGCTGTACTCCGACAACGTGCACCGGCACGGCACGCCCGCGTTCTCCAGGCGCTACTTCCAGGCCTTGCAGAAGACCTTTGGCGCCGACTGCGAGGTGCTGGTCGTGACCACGGCCGAAGGGCGCCCGCTCAGTGGCGTGCTGAGCTTTTACTTCCGCGACGAGGTGCTGCCGTATTACGCCGGCGACGACGAAGCCGCGCGCGACCTGGCGGCCAACGACTTCAAGTACTGGGAGCTCATGCGGCGCGCCGCCGCGCGCGGCATCCGCGTGTTCGACTACGGGCGCAGCAAGCAGGGCACGGGCTCGTTCGCGTTCAAGAGGAACTGGGGCTTCGAGCCGCAGCCTCTGCACTACGAGTACCGCCTGTACAAGCGTGAAGCGATCCCGCAGAACAATCCGTCGAACGCCAAGTACCAGTTCGTGATCCGCACCTGGCGCCGCCTGCCGCGCGCCCTGGTCAATATGGTCGGCCCGCACATCGTGCGCAGCCTGGGCTGAGCGCCATGGCCAACCTGCTTTATCTCGTGCATCGGCTGCCCTACCCGCCCAACAAGGGCGACAAGGTGCGGTCGTACCACCTGCTGCGGCACCTGCAGCGCGAGCACCGCGTGTTCCTCGGAACCTTTATCGACGATCCGCAAGACGAGGCGCACCTGCCGGCGCTGCGCGCCATCTGCCCCGATCTGCACGTCGCGCGCCTGCAGCCGCGCACGGCCAAGCTGCGCAGCCTGGGCGCACTGCTGCGGCACGAGGCGCTGACGCTGGCCTACTACCGTGATGCGGGCCTTGAGCGCTGGGTGCGCGACACCCTCGCCGCACAGCCCATGGATGCCAGCGTCGTGTTCTCGTCGGCCATGGCCCAGTACGCGCCGCGCCACCTGCCGATGCTGGTCGACTTCGTGGACCTGGACTCGGCCAAGTGGTCGCAGTACGCCGCATCCCGGCCCTGGCCGTTGTCCTGGCTGTACCGGCGCGAAGGCGCCCGTCTGCTGGCTTTCGAGCGCAGCGTCGCGGCGCGTGCCCAGCATTCGTTTTTCGTCACCCCGCAGGAAGCCCTGTTGTTCCAGCAGCGCGCCGTCGAGAGCGCAGCGCGGGTGGAGTCCCTGGGCAACGGCGTGGACGCCGCCTATTTCGCCGCAGACCCGGCGCGCGTGTCGCCCTATGCGCAAGGGGAGCAGCCGCTGGTGTTCACGGGCGCCATGGATTACTGGCCCAACGTGGACGCCGTCGTCTGGTTCTGCGCCGAGGTGCTGCCCCCGCTGCGCCAGCGCTGGCCACGACTGCGCTTCGTGATCGTGGGCCGCAACCCCGCGCCAGCGGTGCAGGCCCTGGCCTCGGATGCCGTCTCGGTGACCGGCACGGTGCCCGACGTGCGCCCGTACCTGCAACACGCGGCACTGGTTGTCGCACCGCTGCGCATCGCGCGCGGTATCCAGAACAAGATCCTGGAAGCCATGGCCATGGGCAAGGCCGTCGTGGCCACGGCCGAGTGCGCGCAGGCCATCGGCGCGCGCGACGGCATCGAGATGTTTCCCGCTGCCGATGCCGCGGACTTCGTGGCCCAGGTCGACGCCCTGCTCCAGGCGCCGCAGCGCGCGGCCGCAGCCGGCCGCGCCGCGCGCGACAAGGTGCTGCGCAGCTTCAGCTGGGAGGCCCATCTGTCCGGGATCGACCGCCACCTCAACGCCTTTGCGGCCGCGACACCGCAGCCCGTACCCGCATGCTGACCCGCGCTTCCTCCCCTTCGATGCCGCAGCACTGGCGCGGTCCCCTGGCCGCCTTCGTGCTGGTCGTGGGCTTGCTGCTGGTGCTGTACCGCGACACCGTCGTCGGCATGGTGTCGATCTGGGAGCGCTCGGACACCTATGCGCACGGCTTCCTGGTCGTGCCCATCGTGCTGTGGCTGGTGTGGCGCCAGCGGCACCGCGTCGCCGACCTGGTGCCCCGGCCCAGCCTGGTCGCCGTGCTGCTGATGCTGGGCGCCGTGGCGCTGTGGCTGGCGGGCGACCTGGTGGCCGTCAATGCCGCGACCCAGCTCGCGTTCACCATGCTGCTGGTGCTGGCGGTGCCGGCTGTGCTGGGCTGGCAGGTCGCCTGGGCCCTGCTGTTCCCGCTGAGCTTCATGTTCTTCGCCGTGCCCATCGGTGACTTCATGATGCCGATGCTGATGGAATGGACGGCCGACTTCACCGTCGTGGCGCTGCGCCTGTCCGGCATCCCGGTCTACCGCGAAGGGCAGCAGTTTGTCATTCCTTCGGGCCACTGGTCGGTGGTGGAGGCCTGCAGCGGCATCCGGTACCTGATCGCCTCGGTGACCGTGGGCTCGCTGTTCGCGTACCTGAACTACCAGTCGCCGCGCCGGCGCGCACTGTTCGTGCTGGTGTCCATCCTCGTGCCGCTGGTCGCGAACTGGCTGCGCGCCTACATCATCGTGATGCTGGGCCATTACTCGGGCAACACGCTGGCGACCGGCGTGGACCATCTGGTCTACGGCTGGCTGTTCTTCGGCATCGTCATCCTGATCATGTTCGCCATCGGTGCGAAATGGTCCGAGCCCTCGCCCGACCTGGAGGCCCGGCCCAGCCTGGCGCCGCCCGGCACCGCATGGCGTGCGCGCCCGGCCGTGCTGGCGGCGCTGTGCGCCGTCCTCGTGCTGCCCCATGGCGTCATCTGGGCGCTGGAGCGCGCGCAGAACCATGCCGCGCCGCAGCTGGCCTTGCAGGGCCTGCAGGACGGCTGGCAGAGCGGCGCCGTGCCCTCGCCGGACTGGAAGCCGGCCTTCCACAACCCTTCGGCCGAACTGGTCCAGGGCGCCGCCAAGGACGGCCGGCAGGTGGGGGTCTACATCGGCTACTACCGTGGCCAGGGCAACGACCGCAAGCTCGTGAGCTCGATCAACCAGCTCGTGCCGACCACCAACAAGGACTGGTCGGAAGTCTCTGCCGCGGGTGGGACCGCACCCTGGGCCGGAACGCCGGTGCCCGTACGCACCGCGGAACTGCGCGCCTCGCTGGTCGGCGACGTCAAGGCGGCACGGCTGCTGGCCTGGCAGGTCTACTGGGTCAACGACCGACTCATCGCCAGCGACGCGATGGCCAAGATCCATGGCGCAGTGTCGCGCCTGAGCGGGCGGGGCGATGACTCGGCCGTCGTCGTCATCTACACGCCGACCGATGGCACGGGCAGCGCGCGCCAGACCCTGGAGTCGTTCGTCCAGGCCAATGGCGCGTTGATCCAGGCCAGCCTGCAACAGACGCGCCAGCGCTGAGGATCGCCACCATGTGCGGAATTTCCGGCCTCTTCGACCTGCGCGGGCAGCGCGATTTCTCGCGCGCGCTCATGTCGGCCATCAACGACATCCAGGCCCACCGCGGCCCGGACGAGGCCGACCTGCACCTGGAGCCCGGCCTGGCGCTGGGGCACCGGCGCCTGTCGGTCATCGACCTGGCCACGGGCCTGCAGCCGCAGTTCAACGGCGACGGCACGGTGGCCATCGTGTTCAACGGCGAGATCTACAACTACCGAGAACTGACGGTCGAACTCAAGGCCATGGGCTACCAGTTCAAGACGCGCAGCGACACCGAGGTCATCGTGCACGCCTGGGAGGCCTGGGGCGAGGACTGCGTGGACCGCCTGCGCGGCATGTTCGCGTTCACCATCTGGGACCGCAAGCAGCAGGTGCTGTTCCTCGCGCGCGACCGCATGGGCGTCAAGCCCATGCATTACGCACTGCTGCCCGACGGCAGCTTCATCTTCGGCTCCGAGCTCAAGGTCATCACGGCGCACCCGGCCTTCGCGCGGCGCATCGACCCGCTGGCGGTCGAGGAGTACTTCGCGCTCGGCTACGTGGCCGATCCGCGCTGCATCTACCACGGGGCCCACAAGCTGCCGGCCGGCCACAAGCTCACGCTGCGCCGTGGCATGGAGCGGTTGCCCGAGCCCCAGCCCTACTGGGATGTGCGCTTCACGCTCGACAATCCCATCGCGTTGCGCGACGCGCAGGCCGAACTGCTCGAACGCATCGACGAGTCCGTGCGCCTGCGCCTGATCGCCGATGTGCCGCTGGGCGCCTTCCTGTCCGGTGGTGTCGATTCCAGCGCCGTCGTTGCCGCCATGGCCCAGGTGTCCGGCAACACGGTCAAGACCTGCGCGATCGGCTTCGACGACCCGCGTTTCAACGAGTCCGCGTTCGCGCAGATGGTGGCCGACCGCTACAAGACCGACCACCGGCTGGAGATCGTCAAGAGCGACGACTTCGACCTGATCGACACCCTGGCCTGGCTCTACGACGAACCCTTTGCCGACAGTTCGGCCGTGCCGACCTACCGCGTCTGCCAGATGGCGCGCAAACATGTCACGGTGGCGCTGTCGGGCGACGGCGGCGACGAGAGCTTTGGCGGCTACCGGCGCTACCGCCTGCACCTGGCCGAAGAAAGGGCACGCCGCGCGCTGCCGCTGGGACTGCGCCGCCCGCTGTTCGGCGCGCTGGGTCAGCTCTATCCCAAGGCCGACTGGGCGCCGCGTGTGTTCCGCGCCAAGACCACCTTCCAGGCACTGGCCTTCGACTCGGCCCAGGCCTACCTGCACAGCGTGTCGGTCCTGCGCGCCGACGAGCGCGAGCGCCTGTATGCGGACGGCTTCAAGAAGCAGCTGGGCGGCTACAGCGCCCTCGACGTGTTCCGCGCGCATGCGGGCCGCGCCGGCACGGACGACCCGCTGGCGCTGGTGCAGTACCTGGACTACAAGACCTGGCTGGTCGGCGACATCAACACCAAGGTCGACCGCGCCGCCATGGCGCATTCGCTCGAAGTGCGCGAGCCGCTGATGGACCACCAGCTCGTCGAATGGCTGGCCACGCTGCCCACCAGCCTGAAGATTCAGGGCCAGGAGGGCAAGTACCTCCTCAAGAAGGCCTTCGAGCCGCGCCTGCCCTCCGACGTGCTGTACCGCCCGAAGATGGGTTTTTCGGTGCCGCTGGCCAGCTGGCTGCGCGGGCCGCTGGCGCAGCGCACGCGCGACGCCGTGCTCGGCGCGCGCATGGCCGATTCGGGCTATTTCGATCCCGGCGTGCTGCGCAGCATGGTCCAGCAGCACCAGAGCGGCCAGCGCGACTTCTCGGCGCCGCTGTGGACACTGCTCATGTTCGAAGCCTTCCTGCGCCAGGTCGAACAGCCTGCCGTGCAGGCGTCCGCATGATGGCGCCCGCGCGGGATCGGCACCCCGTCGCTGCGGATAATGCCCAGCCTATGGCCGAGCCGCTGCGCATCCTGCTGTTCTCCAGCCTGTACCCGAGCGGGGCCCGGCCGATCCACGGCATCTTCGTCGAGACGCGGCTGCGCGAGCTGCTCAAGACGGGCGAGGTGCAGGCCAAGGTCGTGGCGCCCGTGCCCTGGTTTCCGCTGCGCGGCGAGCGTTTCGGTGAGTACGCGCGCTTCGCCGCCACGCCGCGCCAGGAGCAGTGGAACGGCGTGGAAGTGCACCACCCGCGCTTCCTGGTGTTTCCCGGCTTCGGCATGAGCATCACGCCGTTCACGATGGCGCTGGGCGCCTGGCGCACGGTGCGCCGGCTGCAGCGCGAAGGCTTCGAGTTCGACCTGATCGACGCGCACTACTACTACCCCGACGGCGTGGCCGCCAGCCTTTTGGCACGCTGGTTGCGCAAGCCCTTCGTCGTGACCGCACGCGGTACCGACCTGAACCTGATCCCCGAGTACACGCTGCCGCGCAAGCTCATCATGGCGGCCGAGCGGGCCGCCAGCGCGTCCATCGGCGTGTGCCAGGCGCTGATGGACCGCCTGCGCGAACTGGGTGGCGACCCGGGCAAGACCCACACGCTGCGCAACGGCGTGGACCTGCAGCGCTTCGTGCCCGAGGCGCGCGACCAGGCCCGCGTGCGCCTGGGCTTGCCGATCGAAGGGCGCATGCTGCTGTGCGTGGGCCACCTGATCGAGCGCAAGGGCCAGTACCTGGCGATCGAGGCCCTGGCCCAGATGCCTGTCGACGTGCGCCTGGTCCTGGCGGGCGAGGGCCCAGACCGCGCGGCACTGGAGCGCCAGGCCAGCGCGCTGGGCGTGCGTGAGCGTGTGCAGTTCGCCGGCGTCGTGCCGCAGACGGAACTCAAGTGGTGGTACAGCGCGGCCGATGCGCTGGCCCTGTGCTCCAGCCGCGAAGGCTGGGCCAACGTGCTGCTGGAGGCCATGGCCTGCGGCACACCGGTGATCGCCACGGATATCTGGGGGACGCCCGAGGTGGTCAGCCAGCCCGCCGCCGGCGTGCTGATGCGCGAGCGCACCGGTGCCGGCCTGGCCGAAGCCTGGCAGCGCCTGTTCGCCAACCTGCCCGAGCGCGCCGCGACACGCCGCCATGCGGAAACCTTCTCGTGGGAATCCACCACCCAGGGCCAGCTGCGGCTGTTTCAGCGCATCCTGGCCGACCAACGTGTGGCGCACCGTGAAGCCTGAGGCGCGCACCATCCACGTCGTGCACTTCGTCTACCGTTTTTCGATCGGTGGGCTGGAGAACGTCATCGTGCAACTGATCAACCGGCTGCCCGCGGCACGCTACCGCCACACCGTGGTCTCGCTGACCACCATCGACGAATTCCGTGCGCGCATCGACCGCGACGACGTGGAGTTCATCGCGCTGGACAAGCCCGACGGCCATGCGGTTCCGCTGTACCGCCGCATCCACGCGCTGCTGCGCCGGCTGCGGCCCGATGTGCTGCATTCCTGCAACCTCGCGGCGCTGGAGGTGACGCCGCTGGCCTGGCTGGCGCGCGTGCCGCGGCGCGTGCACGCCGAGCATGGGTGGGACGCGCACGACCCGCACGGCCGCAATCCGCGCTACCGGCGCCTGCGCAAGCTGTACAAGCCCTTCGTATCGCACTACGTCAGCGTGTCGCAGGATCTGGACAACTACCTGGCGCAGGCGATTGCCGTGCCACCGGCGCGCCGCTCGCTGATCGCCAACGGCGTGGACACCGAGGCCTTCGCCCCAGCGGCCGGCGTGCCGCCCACGGTGGCGGGCTGCCCGTTCACGCCGCGGCGCCACTGGCTGGTCGGCACGGTCGGCCGCCTGCAGACCGTCAAGAACCAGCCGGCCCTGGCCCGCGCCTTCGTCGCGCTGCTGCGCGCGCAGCCCGAGGCGGCCGAGCGCGCCCGGCTGGTCATCGTCGGCGAAGGCCCGCTGCGCGCCGAGGTCGAACGCATCCTGGCGGAGGCCGGCATGGCCGCGCTGGCCTGGTTGCCCGGCGCGCGCAGCGACGTGCCCGCGCTGCTGCGCATGCTGGACTGCTTCGTGCTGCCTTCGCTGACCGAGGGCACTTCCTGCACACTGCAGGAAGCCATGGCCTGCGGCCTGCCCATCGTGGCCACGGCGGTGGGCGGCACGCCGGACCTGGTTGCGCACGACGTCACCGGCCAGCTCGTGCCGTCCGAGGACGATGCGGCCATGGCGCGTGCGCTGGGCCGCTACCTGAACGATGCGCCGCTGGCCCGGCGCCATGGGCAGGCCGCGCAGCAGTCGGCCCAGCGTTTCGCGCTGTCGGCCATGGTGGCGCGCTACGACGCCCTGTTCACCGGTGCCCCCCTCTGAAACGCCCCCCATGCGCATCCTGCACGTCCTCGACCATTCCCTGCCGCTGCACAGCGGCTACACCTTCCGCACCGCCGCGTTGCTGCGCGAGCAGCGCGCGCTCGGATGGGAAACCTTCCACCTGACCTCGCCCAAGCACGAGGGGGATGTGCATGCGGTCGAGGAGGCCGAAGGCTTTTTCTTCCACCGCACGCCGCCCAAGCCATCGCTCTGGGACAAATTCCCTGTCGCGCGCGAGATCGCGCTGATGCGGCAGCTGGAGCAACGCATCGAGGAGGTGGCCCGCGAGGTCAAGCCCGACCTGATCCACGCCCACTCTCCGGTGCTCAATGTGCTGCCGGCGCTGAAGGTGGGCCGCCGCCTGGGCATCCCGGTCACCTACGAGATCCGTGCCTTCTGGGAAGACGCTTCCGTCGACCATGGCACGACGCGCGAGGGCAGCTTGCGCTACCGCCTCACGCGCGCGCTGGAGACCCATGCCGTGCGCCAGGCCGCCCACGTGTTCACGATCTGTGAGGGGCTGCGTGCCGACATCGTGGCGCGCGGCATCCCGGCGGCCAAGGTCAGCGTCGTGCCCAACGCCGTGGACGTGCAGTCCTTCGGCCTGTCGGCCGCGCCCGACCCGGCCCTGCAGCAACGCCTGGGCCTGGCGCCCGGCACGCCGGTGGTCGGTTTCATCGGCTCGTTCTATGCGTACGAAGGCCTGGACCTGCTGGTCGATGCGCTGCCGGCCATGCTGGCGCAGGAGCCGGCGCTGCGCCTGCTGCTCGTCGGCGGCGGGCCGCAGGACGACAACCTCAAGGCCCAGGCGCAGCGCCTGGGCGTGGCCGACCGCATCGTCTTCACGGGCCGCGTGCCGCACAAGGACGTGAACCGCTACTACGACCTGATCGACGTGCTGGTCTACCCGCGGCACTCGATGCGGCTGACCGAGCTCGTGACGCCACTCAAGCCGCTGGAAGCCATGGCCCAGGGCCGTCTGTTCGTCGCCTCGGATGTAGGCGGCCACAAGGAACTGGTCGAGCACGGCCGCACCGGCGTGCTGTTCAAGGCCGACGACACGGCCGACCTGGCCCAGGCCACACTGGCGCTGCTGCGCGAGCGTGAGCGCTGGCCGGCGCTGAAGGCCAATGGCCGGCAGTTCGTCGAAGAGGTGCGCAACTGGCGCCAGAGCGTGGCCAATTACCAGCAGCCGTTCACGCGGCTCATCGAAAGCACCAGCCGATGAAAGTCCTGATCGTTTTCGGCACCCGCCCCGAGGCCATCAAGATGGCGCCCGTGGTCAAGGGTTTCCAGGACGCGTCCGACCGCTTCGAGACCGTGGTCTGCGTCACCGCCCAGCACCGCGAGATGCTGGACCAGGTGCTGCGCCTGTTCGAGATCGTGCCCGAGCATGACCTGAACGTCATGAAGCCCAACCAGGACCTGACCGACGTGACCTGCAGCGTGCTGGCGGGCCTCAAGGGCGTCATGGCTGCCGAGCGCCCCGACCTCGTGCTCGTGCATGGCGACACCAGTACCACGCTGGCGACCAGCCTGGCCGCCTACTACGCGCGCGCCGCGGTCGGCCATGTCGAGGCCGGCCTGCGCACGGGCAACAAGTACGCGCCGTTCCCCGAGGAGATCAACCGCCGCGTGACCGGCGCCATCACCGACCTGCATTTCGCGCCGACCGACACCTCGCGCGCCAACCTGCTCAGGGAGGGCGTGGACCCGGCCTGCGTCTTCGTGACGGGCAACACCGTGGTGGACGCGTTGCTGGCCGTGGTGCACAAGCTCAAGAACTCGCCCGCGCTGGCGGCCGAGATGCAGCAGCGCTTCGGGTTCCTGGACCCGGCCAAGCGCCTGATCCTGGTGACGGGCCACCGGCGCGAGAACTTCGGCGAAGGCTTCGAGAACATCTGCAACGCGCTGGCCGACATCGCCGCCGCCACGCCGGACGTCGAGATCCTGTACCCCGTGCACCTGAACCCCAACGTGCGCCGTCCCGTGCAGGAGATCCTGGCCGCGCGCGGCCTGTCCAACGTGCACCTGATCGAGCCGGTCGATTACCTGCCCTTCGTGTACCTGATGGACCGCGCGCACCTGATCATCACGGACTCGGGGGGCGTGCAGGAAGAAGCCCCCTCGCTGGGCAAGCCGGTGCTCGTCATGCGCGATATCACCGAGCGCCCCGAGGCCGTGGCCGCCGGCACGGTGCAGCTGGTGGGCACCTCGCGCCGCGCCATCGTCGACGCCACCTCCCATCTGCTGCAGGACCAGGCGGCCTATGCCCGCATGACCAAGGCGCACAACCCCTATGGCGATGGCTTGGCCGTGGGGCGCATCCTGCAAGCCGTTCAGTCCTGGAAAGAGAGCCGCTAAATGGCACACACACTGCAAAAGATCATTGTCATGGGCCTGGGCTACATCGGCCTGCCCACCGCCTCCATGCTGGCCACCAAGGGCCACACCGTGCTTGGCGTGGACGTGAACAAGGCCGCGGTCGACACCATCAACTCCGGCCGCATCCACATCATCGAGCCCGACCTGGACGTGCTGGTGCGCTCGGCCGTGAACAGCGGCAACCTGAAGGCCTCGCTCGTGCCCGAGGAGGGCGACACCTTCATCATCGCCGTGCCCACGCCCTTCAAGGAAGTCGACGGCAACCCCAAGGCGCCCGACCTGTCATACGTGGAGTCGGCGACCCGCGCGATCACGCCCTTCCTGCGCGAAGGCAACCTCGTGATCCTGGAGTCGACCTCGCCGGTCGGCACGACCGAGTTCATCGAGAAGACCATTGTCGAGGCCCGTCCCGAGCTGGCCGGCAAGGTGCACACCGCGCACTGCCCCGAGCGCGTGCTGCCGGGCCACATCCTGCGCGAACTCGTCGACAACGACCGCATCATCGGCGGCAGCACCAAGGCGGCCGTGGCCAAGGCGCGCGAGCTGTACAAGACCTTCTGCAACGGTGCGATCCTGGAGACCGACAGCCGCACGGCCGAATTGGCCAAGCTGGTGGAGAACTCGTTCCGCGACGTGAACATCGCATTTGCCAACGAGCTCTCGCTGGTCTGCGACCACTTGGGCGTGAACGTGTGGGACACCATCGCGCTGGCCAACCGCCACCCACGCGTGAACATCCTGCAGCCCGGCCCCGGCGTGGGCGGCCACTGCATCGCGGTCGACCCCTGGTTCATCGTCTCCAGCGCGCCCACGCAGTCGCGCCTGATCCGCACGGCCCGCGAGGTCAACGACGCCAAGCCGCACTGGGTCATCGACAAGGTCAAGGCCAAGGCCGAGCGCTTCAAGTCGCCCGTGATCGCCTGCCTGGGCCTGACCTTCAAGGCCAACATCGACGACCTGCGCGAGTCGCCCTCGCTGGACATCGTGCGCGAACTGATCGCGCAGGACGTGGGCCAGATCCTGGCCTGCGACCCGAACGTGGCGGCCGACAAGATCGACATCCCGCTGCACGACCTCAAGCACGTGATGAAGAACGCCGACATCCTGCTGCTGCTGGTGGACCACGAAGAGTTCCGCAGCATCGACCCCGACACGATCAAGGACAAGATCGTGATCGATACGCGCGGCATCTTCCGCTAGGCCATGGAAGCCGCGCTGTTCACGCTCGACGTCTTCCTGCTGCTGGTGCTGATCCGGGCCGTGCGGCTGTCCGATCGTCCGCGCGATCCCAAGCGTGTACAGGGCCTGGGGCTGGGCCTGTTCTCCTACCTGGAGGCCAAGACCGACGAGGTGCAAAAGGGCCTGGGCCGACGCGGCAAGGGGCAGCGCGATGCGTGACCTGATGATGCTGGGGGCGATGGTCTTCATCGTCCCCATCGCGCTGGCCAATGCCTTTGCCGCCTACCTGGTGTGGGGCTGGACGTCCGTGATCTCGGTGCCGTTCTACCTGTACGGCTTCATGGGCTCGCTGCGCTACAACCTGTTCTTTGCCGTCATCGCGCTGACGCTGATGTTCGCCGGGCGCATCCAGAACAAGGGCAAGTTCTCGCTCAACGCTACCTCGGTGCTGATGCTGCTGTTCCTGGCGCACGGCGGCATCTGTGCCGCGCTGGCCGCGCCCACCGCATTCAACAGCACCGACATCTACATTGACTTGGTCAAGTCCTTCACCTACTGCCTGGTGATGTTCTTCTTCGTGAACACGCGGCTGCGGCTGCATGCCATGCTGGTGGCGATCGCGCTCGGCCTGGGCTTTCACGGCGGCATCGAAGGGTTGAAGACCCTGGCCACCGGCGGCGGCCACATCGTGCTCGGCATTCCAAGCTCCAAGATGGGCGACAACAACCACTTCGGCGTGGCCATCGTCATGGTGCTGCCGATTCTTCTGTACCTCTACCAGTACTCCAAACTGCGGCTCATCCGCTACGGCTTCCTGGCCCTGACGGGGTTCACGGCGCTGGCCGTGGTCGGCTCCGAGTCGCGCGGCGCGTTCCTGGCGATGGCGCTCGTGGGGGCGGCCATGGTGGCCACCAGCCGCCACCGCATCAAGGCCAGCGTGCTGGTCGGCGTGGCGGTCATCCTGATCCTGGTGCTGAGCCCGGCCGAGTGGTTCGAGCGCATCGAGAGCATCGGCAATGCCGGCGAGGACCGCTCGTTCATGGGGCGTGTCGAAGCCTGGAACGTGGCGACCGCCGTTGCGCTCAAGAGCCCGATCTTCGGCAGCGGCTTCCATGCCCCGCAGTCATGGGGCGTGTGGGGCAGCGTGCGGCCGCACGAGGGCCTGCTGAGCGGCTTCCTGCCGGCCGGCCCGGTCTCGCCCGGGCCGATCGCGGCGCACAGCATCTACTTCGAGGTGCTGGGTGACCAGGGCTTCATCGGGCTGTTCCTTTTCCTGGGCATCGGCTGCACGGCGTTCATCAATGCCGCGCTCACCAAGCGCGCCGCCAGGGCCCAAGGGCCGTCCATGCTGTGGGCCAGCGACATGGCCGATGCGCTGCGCCTGGCCTTGGTGGCGTTCGCCGTGGGCGGCGCTGCCGTGAGCCTGGCGTACTTCGAGACCTACTATGTGGTCGTGGTGCTGCTCGAGGTGCTCAAGCAGCACGTGGTGCAGCAGGGCAGGGCGGCGCTTGCGCGCCCGCCCGCACAGCTGGCGACCGGCTGAGGCGGCAGGTCAGCGCGGCAGGCGCGCGATCTCGCGCCGGCTCAGGCGCTCGTAGCGACGGTTCACGAAGCGCAGGTAGCCGATGAAATGCATGAAGGCGGCGTCCGGCGTGATGGCGTCCGGCGTGCCGTAGCGCGGGAACGGCAGGACCTGCGTACCCTGCGCGTTGGCCACCAGGTAGTTCGAGGTGATCTGCTCCGTGCCCCAGTCCGCCCAGCGCGGGCCATGGCGCTCGCGCATCTGCGCCGAAAACGCCAGCAGCCGCGCGCGCATGGCCGCGTCGGGCGGAAAGCCCGTGAAGCCCGAGCAGCCGCGCACGTAGCGCGTCTGCGGCGGCAGGCCGAGTTCGTCGACCATGGCCTCCACGACGGCCTGGATGTGGACCGAGTTGATCGGGGGCGCCAGCCACGCGCGGGCGCGCTGCGCCACCTCTGGCAGCGTCTCCAGCGTCTGCCCGACGCTCTCGCCGATCACGAAGCCGCGCGCCTGCACGATCGCTGCCTGGACCTCGGGCAGCGCGCCCAGCGTCAGCGTGTCGGCGTCCAGCTGCACCACGTAGTCGTCGCGCGCGTATTCACTGATCGCGTAGAGCCGCTCCCAGGTGCCGCCGCGCGGGATGTGCGGATCGACGAACTCCGCGGCCTCGCGCAGCACGATGTGCGGCACGTGGCGCGCCAGCAGCACGCGGTCCTCGGCCGTGATGGAGGGGTCGCAGACCACGACCACGCGCCGCGCGGGCAAGCGCGCATGGAAGGACTTCAGCGCCACGAGGTAGGGCAGCACGTCGCGGTGCTGCACCATGGACAGCAGGCTGTAGGGCAGGTGGCCGGGCTGCAGCGCGGCGGTCTGCGCGATGCCGGCGATGCCGCCCAGGTACAGGCGCTGGCACAGTGTGCGAACGAGACGGGTGGACAAGCGCTGGAGCATGGGCGTTACGCGGGAAGGACGGGGCGGGCGTGCCTGCTGCCGTGCACTGGAAAGGGCGCGCTGCGATTGGGCAAGTCGTTCAACGCAGCGCCTGGCGCAGCTGCGTGCAGCTCATGAACGTGCCGCCCAGGGTGTCGCGGAAGTACAGCAAGAGGCCCTGGATGCAGGCCAGGAAGCGTTCCAGGTCGGCGGCGTCGCGCACATAGGGCGTGTGGCCGGGCGCCAGGCTGGGGCTGTGGTAGGTCAGGCTCAGCACCTGGCAGCCGTCCTGCACCAGCGTGCGGGCCAGGCGCTGCAGGTCCTGCAGCACATAGCCTTCGGGCGTGAGCCGCAGCCGGTCCAGCAGGCCGGCGCGCGAGGCGATGCCGGGCAGCCGCAGCGTGCGGCCCAGGGGCGTCTGCAGGGCCGGGTACAGCGCACCGCCCTGGCCGCGCAGGCTGCCGCAAAACCCTGTCGTGACCGGCAGCTCGAGCAGCTTGCGCCCTTCGGTCTCGAACCAGTAGGGATGGACGTCGAAGGCGCTGAAGTCCGGCCCGCTGTCAGCCGTGAAAGCGGTGTGCGGCACTACGCTGGCGTCGATCTCGTAGCCAAGTCGCGCGAGGGTTTGCGAGGTCTGAGGGCCCAGTCCGTAGCGCCCCGCCTTGAACACTGTGGGCCTGCGGCCCGTGCTGTCGGCGATGGCGTGCGTCAGTGCGTCGAGCTTGGCGTATTCCAGCGCAGGCGGCAGGTTGCCGGTGTAGGAGTTGAAGCGGTTCACCTCCTCCTCGTGCGGCGGCGAAACCCAGGGGTGCAGGTGCGTGCCGATCTCGCAGCGGCCCTCCTGCATCAGCCGGGTCAGCACCGCGCTGGCCGCGGGTGTGGTCGCCACGGGGTAGTCGATCACATAGGTCGGCACCACGCCCAGCGCGTCGTAGATGCGCTCGTGCGCGAGGGGCTGGGCCGCGATCGTGGTGGTGGCTGTGTTGCTGCGCGAGAACGGGCGGTCCCAGTCGAACTCCTCTTCGGTGTCGATGACGATGCACAGCACGGGCGGATGCCCCTGGGGCAGGCGCGCCGGGGTGTGTCGGGAAACTTCAAGCATGGCTGTCTGTGGGGCGCCGCAGGCGCTCGACCAGCCCTTGCAGGCTGCGGTCGATGTGGCTGTAGATCGCGTCGAACACCGCGCCATCGCGGCCGTCCGGGTCGGCGATTTCCTCGACCGGGCCGGCGCCCGGGCTGAACTCATCCAGGTAGCACAGGCGCGCGGCCAGCGCCGGGTGGCGCGTGAGCACGCTGTGCTGGTTGATCAGGTCGAAGATGACGATCACATCGGCCTGTTGCAGCAGCGCCTCGTGCGCATGTTGCGACAGGTGCGTGTCCAGCGGCACGCCACGCCTGGCGGCGGCGGCCTGGGCCGAGGCCGGCGAGGGCCGCCGGTTGCGCGGCAACATGCCGGCCGATGCGATGTGCAGCGGCAGGCCCGCGGCTTGCGCGAGCTGGCGCATCTTGTGCTCGGCATAGGGGCTGCGGCAGATGTTGCCCTGGCAGACAAAGACCACCGAGAGCGGCGCACCGTCGCTGCGCCGCAGCCCCGCGCCGCCGGCAGCGAACGCCGGGTTGCGCGCAAGCTGCGGTTTTCCGCGCAGGCCTTGCCAGCGCTCGGCAAAGAACTGACGCAGCTCCAGCACGCCGGGGCGCCAGTCGTCCAGCACCAGCACGTCCTGGTGCTCGCGGCCGATCAGGATGCGGCCCAGGCTGCCCAGCCAGGTCAGCAGCTGGCCCAGCAGCACCAGCTTGCTGCCGCGCAGGCGCGGCAGCAGCACGCGCAGCTGCCAGATGTCGGCGACCAGGTTGCGGCCGTACACGCCCACGCGGTAGGGCACGGCCGGTGTGGCTTCCTTGTGCACCAGCAGGCGGTACAGCCGGTACGGGAAGTCGACACCCAGCGCCACGGGCAGCGGCAGCGAGCCCCAGGGCCGGGCATTGACTTCCAGCAACACCCAGTCGCCGCTGGCCTCGTCGAGCTTGAACTCGAACATCGCGATGCCCGTGTAGCCGATGGCAGCGCACATGCGTGCCACGGCGGCCACGCGCGCATCGTGCAGCGGGGCGCTTTTGCGGTAGTAGCTGCTGCCGTCCAGCTCATGGGCGCGGTGGTGCTCGAACGCCTGCAGTACGCGGCCCTGGTCGCACAGCACCGACACGCCGATGCCGACGCCCGGGCACATCTGCTCGACGAACATCAGGCCGGCTTGGTCGCGGTGCTTGTCCAGCCAGGCCTGCAGCTCGGGCTCCGATGGCAGGATCGTGACGCCGGTGCGCACGTAGAGCTCAGGCCAGGAATAGGACTGGCGGTACTTCGCGATGACCGGAAACTGCAGCTGCGCCGCCACGTCGGCCGCGCGGGTGTGTTCCGTCAACTCGTAGCCCTTGGGCGTCGGCACCTGCTGGGCCGCGGCCAGGCTGCGCGTGCGCACCTTGTCGAAGAATGCCTCCAGGGCCGGCGCGTCGGGAATGGCCAGCACACAGCCGGCGGGCAGCGCGTCCTGGTGGCGAAACAGCGGCAGCAGGCTGCGCTCCTCGCACGGGATCACGAGCGCGATGCCCTCGTTGACGATCAGGCGCCGGATGCACTCCAGCCACTGCGCGCCGCCGTCCAGGTAGTAAGGCAGCAAGTGCGTCTTGTGGATGTAGCGCGAGCGCAGCGCGGGCGACCCCAGACCGTAGGGTGCGGCATGCACCTCCAGGCCCTGGCGGCCCAGCGAGCGCACCGTTGCGAGAAAGCTGCGGGTGTCGTCGCCGATGACCAGGACGCGCTGTGGTGTCGCCGGTCTCATGCCTGGCGCCCACCCAGCATGGCGCGCGTGGACAGCATGAGCACGTAGCCGGCCCATTTCAGCGAGAAGCGGGCACCCAGCGCCTGGCGCGCGAACTGCAGCGCTGCGATGCGCTGGCCGGACTCGAGCGCCAACATCGTGAGCCGGCGCAGCAGGTCGCCACTGTACTGGGCCGCCAGCGCCGCCACGGCCGGGTGCCGCACGTTCGCCGCGATGTGCTGGCACACCAGCACGGCCAGCAGCAGCCGTTCGCTGCGCGAGTGGGCGGTGGATGCGTTGGCGCGCAGGCGTGGGTCAGGCACGTTGTGCTGGGCGATCACGCGCGGGTTGAAGGCAATGCGCCGCGCGCCGTCCACGGCACGCCAGAAGAAGTCGCGGTCTTCCTCGTAGCTCACACGCTCCCAGAAGCCCTGGATCTGCTGCGCCAGGCTCTTGCGCAGCGACAGGATGTTCAGGTGGCCGAAGCCGCCGCCGCGGCACAGGTCCTGCACGCTGACCTCGGTCGCGCCGCCGGCCAACTGCGGCCGGCCGGCCACGCGTGCATTGAGCAGGGGCAGCCAATCGGGCTTGGTGCCGCCGTCGACGTCGACTGCTCGCTGGTTGGCGATGTAGACATCCAGGTCGGGCAGGTCGGCGAACAGCTGCGCCAGGCAGGCCAGGTGGCCGTTGTCGCACCAGTAGTCGTCGTCGTCGCAGAACGCCAGCACGTCGCCGCGGCTCACGGCGATGCCGTGGTTGCGCGAGACCGAGGGGCCGGCGCTGCGGTGGCCGGCCTCGCCAAGCAGCACCAGCCGAAAGCGCGCGTCCAGGGTGGGCCAGATCTCCGTGTAGGAAGCGCGGGTCGCGGTGTCCGATCCGTCATCGACCACGATGACCTCGTAGTCCGACCAAGTCTGCGATTGGATGCCCGCCAGGGCGCGCGTCACCAGCGTGGCTCTGTTTCGGCTGGGGATGACAATGGATATCAATGCTGGGTCTCGGTTCTCGACAGGTTCACGCGCCAATCCGCTACCACAGAAAGGGAGCAGTACGCGTCAGCCGACCGCTTCAAACGGCGCTGGCAGCCCGCAAGTTTCCCATGACTGGGGGACGAACAGGAGCTCAGAGCATACTTAATTGGATCGCCAGGCGACCAGCTGGCGCCCGGCCGTGCGCCGGTCAGGGTGGCCCGCCGGTCGGCCGCGGCGCACCGGGCGCGCCGATCTCCGGCGCATCGGCGGGCAGTTGCAGGGCCTGCATGTGCGCGTTGAATTCCAACGCGCGCTGGCCGTTGGTCCAGACGGCGGCCAGGGCTAGGGCCAGCAGCACGGCGGTGTAGGCCGCCCGCCACCTCGGGCCCTGTTGGCGCACCCAGGGGCCGGCGCCCAGGCCGAGCGCAAACAGCGGGAAGTGCAGGTGGCTGGCATAGATGTAGACGCTGCCGCGGTACTGGTAGTCCAGGTGGAACAGCACGTTGAACGCGACCGATGCCAGCAGCGCGGCGGCCAGCCAGCGCGACGATGGCAGGCGCAAGGCATGGCCGGCGTTCACGAGCCAGAACACCACCCAGATGCCCACGATCACAAGCATCACGGGCGAATAGGCCATGGCGCGGAAGTCCAGCATCACGATCTGCGGCGCCAGCGGGACGTGGTCGAAAGCCGGCGCGAAGAAGCCGAAGATCCAGTAGGTCTGCAGCAGTTCCAGCAGGCCGACCGTGTCGCCCTTGGTGCGCAGCCAGTAGACGTCCTTGGCGGTCTGCACCGGCCGGCTCAGCGCCTGCCACAGGTCCTGCGGTTGCAGCACGACCAGCGCCAGCCCGATCAGCACCAGCGTGCCGGCACCGAAGCAGGCCGTCAGCCAGACGGCGCGGCGCCAGCCCTGTGCGCGCCAGCGCAGGAAGAACTCGGCCAGCGTGGACTGCACGCCGTTAGAGATCGTCACGCCGGCCACCAGCACGGCGCTGGCCAGGCGGGCCGCGAGCAGGCCGCCCGGGCGCCGCTGCGAGGCCACGTGCACGCACCACAGCAGGGCCAGCGACAGGTTGACCCAGCCGTAGGACTCAGGGATCAGGGCCGTGAACAGGCTGCAGCTGCTGGCCGCGAACAGCAGCGCGGCTGCGGCGGATTCGGGCCGCCCCATGGCGGTCAGCCGGGCGTAGGCATAGGCCAGGCCCACGCTGAGCCCGCCGGTCAGCGTCATCGCCAGCGCGGCCGACTCCTTGGCGCTCCAGCCCGCCCACAGGAAGGGGCTGGCCAGCGGGCGGAACAACATCCACAGCGGGTGCTTGTAGTTCAGGCCGTCCTGTTCTGCCAGCGGCGCCGTGAGGTAGGTGACGAAGAACAGGGGGTCGAAGTCGAAGGCCAGGTTCAGGAAGTCGAACGCGACCGTGCGGGCCAGTGGAAGGGCCAGCCAGGCATAGACGGCGGTGCTGGCCAGGCCCAGGGCCAGCGCGATCAGCGCATCGGCGCGGTGGCGGGGGTGCATGCTGGCCCCCCTCAGCTGCGCGCCACGGCCCACACGCCCAGGCAGATCAGCCCGATGCCGGCCGCGCGCAGGCCGCCGATCTGCTCACCGAGCGCCGCGCCCACCACGGCCGTGAGCACGAAGCCCAGGCCGACCAGCGGGTAGGCCTTGCTGACGTCCCATCGCGCGAGCACCGACAGCCAGACCACGGCGCCCAGGCCGTACAGCACGAAGCCGCCGAACACCCAAGGGTTGAATAGGATGCCGGCCAGCTTGCCCAGCCCCCATGGCGTGCCGAGCATGGCCTGGACGGGCTGGCTGCTCATGCCGGTCTTCAAGGTGAACTGCGCGGCGACCGACATCAGGATACTTAGCAAGGCGAGCAGCAGGGGGTTCACGGCAGACGGCATGGTGGTGGCGGGGACCGCGATCATGCATGAAGTCCGTGGCAGCCCGGCCGGAGGCCCCAGGACGCAACGGCACAATGCCGCCAACGAACAGCAGGCGGGCGGCATTGGCGAACCAGGGGCAGACGGATCGGGAAACGGACAGCGCGCAGCCGCCCATCGCAGGCGTGCGCGTGCTGCCGAGCTTCGCGGCCCTGCGCACGGCCGTGCCCTCCTGGGGCCGCGGCGAGGCGCAGGGCGATCTGTTCCTGGACCTTTCCTGGTTCGAGCTGCTGGCCGCGCATGGCCTGGAGCACGCCGCTGCGGATCTGCGGCTGGCCCTGGTGCAGCCGCCCGTCCCCGCAGCGCCGCTGTGCCTGCCGCTGCTGGCCGCGGCCGGCGGCCTGCACAGCCTGTCCAACTACTACAGCTGCGCTTACGGGCCGATCGCCCCGGGTGCGGACATGGGGCGGCTGGCGCCTGACACGTGGCGCGCCGTGGGCCGCGCACTGCGCCGCCTGCCGCAGGGTGCCACGCTGCGCCTGCAACCCCTGGCCGAGGAAGACGGCTTGCTGCAGGCCCAGGCCACAGGCCTGCGCGCGGCCGGTTACTGGGTGGACCGCTTTTTCTGTTTCGTGAACTGGTCGCTGCCCTGCGCCGGGCTGGACTTCGACACCTACCTGCGCGGGCGCCATTCGCGCCTGCGCCACAACATCGAGCGCGGCCGCCGCAGGCTCGACCGCTGCGCGGCCTGGGGCGTCGAAATCTGCCAGGCCGACGATGCGCGCCTGCAGCCCTGCCTGGACGATTACGAGGCGGTCTACGCCGCGAGCTGGAAGCAGTCGGAGGCCCGGCCCGAATTCATCCGCCAGCTCGTGCGGCTGCTGGCACGCGAGGGCAGCCTGCGGCTCGGCGTGCTGCGCGTGGACGGCCGCGCCCTGGCGGCCCAGCTATGGTGGGTGCGCGACGGCCGCGCCTGCATCTACAAGCTGGCCTACCGCGAGGATGCCGCCCGGTTCTCGGCCGGCTCGGTACTCAGCGCTTCGCTGTTCCGCCACGCGATGGACGTGGACCGGGTGCGGGAGATCGATTACCTGAGCGGCGACGACGCCTACAAGCGCGAGTGGATGTCGCACCGGCGCGAGCGCTGGGGGCTGGTGGCGTTCGACCCCTGGCGCCCGGCCGGCCTGGCCGCAGCGCTGCGCCACCATGCCGGCGGCGCCTGGCGGCGGCTCGGCGCGGCGTTCAACCGGTCAGGCGTGCCAGCACCGTGACGCAGACCATGGCCAGCACGCTCACACGGCTGCCGACATCGCGCAGCGCGAACACCAGCGGGTCGTCGTGCATCTGGCCGCGCGCTGTCTTGATCCACAGCCGCGCGCTCCAGTAGAGCAGGCCGATGCCCACGAGCCACAGCAGGTCGATGTTGGCGTAGCGGCCCAGCGCCTCGGCCGAGCCGACGTACAGGCCGAACACCACCACGGAACACAGGCTCGCCCCGATGCCGAGAGGCCACAGCACGACCAGGTCGCCGACCTGGTAGTCGCGCCCATGGGCGCCTGTGCGCCCGCCCTGCTGCAGCAGCACGAGTTCGGCGCAGCGCTTGACCAGCGCGAGGCTGAAGAAGGTGAACACGCTGAAGCTCAACAGCCACGGCGTGACCGGGATACCGGTCACCACCGAGCCGGCCAGCACGCGGTAGGTGTAGAGCACGGCCAGCACCAGCACGTCGAGCAGCACATAGTGCTTGAGCGCCCAGCTGTAAGCCGTGGTCAGTACCACATAGCCGAGCAGCATCAGCGCAAAGCCGAGGCTGGCCTGCAGTGCCAGCGCGAAGGCCAGCAACAGCAGCACGGCCGCGCCGGCCACGCCGTGCAACAGCGGCAGTTCGGCGCTGGCAAACGGGCGCCGCTTCTTGCGCGGATGCTGGCGGTCGCTGTCCAGGTCCCACAGGTCATTGAGCAGGTAGGTGGCCGAAGCGGCCAGCGAGAACGCAAAAAAGGCCAAGGCAGCCGCGCCCACCCGGGCGCTGTCGCCGAAGCTGAAGGAGGTGAACAGCGGCACCAGGATCAACAGGTTCTTGGCCCACTGGTGCACGCGCATGGCGCGCACCCACAGCCGCAGCCGGCCGCCGGGCCGCGCGAAATTCTTCTCCACCGGCGTGCCACTGGCCTGCACCGCCCGGGCCACGGAGGCCGAGACGCCGACCAGCACCGCGCCGCGGGCGGCCTGCCAGATCGGCAGGTCGGCCCGGCTGTCGCCGGCATAGGCGAAGTCTGCGCCGACCTGCTGCTCGATCGCCTCCAGCTTGGCGGCCCCCTTGAGGTTGTGCCCATCCCGGGTCGCCAGCACCTGGTCGAACAGCTGCAATTCATCGGCCACCGCGTGGGCGATGCTTTCGTGCGCCGCGGTCGCCAGCACCAGGCGACGGCCGCCCGCGCGTTGCGCGCGCAGCCAGTCCAGCAGGTCACCACGCCAGGGCAGCAGGCCGGCCTGCAGGCGCACCTGGCCGGCGACGCGCTGCTTGAAGCCCGAGCGCCCGGCCAGTAGCCACAGCAGCAGCTGCAGCAGCATCCAGGGCCGGCGCTTGAGCATGGCCATCACCGACTCGACCAGCGTGTCGGTCGCCGTCAGTGTGCCGTCGAGGTCGACGACCAGGGGGGTCTGTGGGGAGGGCATGAAGAAAGCGAATGAAAGTGCGCGGCATGATAGCCGCGGCAGATGGCAATGCCACGCGCTCGCCAGGCGCTGTGCAGGCGAATCAGAGCTCGAGTTGGCGCAACCACTGCAGCGTCGCGCGTTCGAGCTGTTCGCGCGCGGCGCTGGAGGAGAAGGTGTGGTCGGACGCGATGTTGACGCAGCTCAGCCCCGACCTCTTGAGCGCGCCGCGCCACACCGGCTGGGTGTTCACGGCGTCCATGAACTCCTTGGCCGTGTAGTCCTGCTCGCTGAGCACCAGCAGCAGTTCGCCCGGAAAGTGCTGCCAGGCCTGCGCCATCTGGCGCTGGAAGCTGTCGGCCAGCGGGCTGTCTGCGCGCGACAGGGCCGCGCGCAGGTTGTTCACCAGGCCACGCCCGGCCGCGCCCGACGCGAGCTCGCCGCGCAGCAGCTTGCGCCAGAACGAGGCCTGCATGAGGCGGTCCAGGTAGTAATGCTTGACATGGGCACGCGCCAGCGTCTGCGGTGAGCGCACCCAGGGGTTGGCCAGCATCAGGCCCTTGACGCGCGGGTCGCGGTGCGTATTGTGGTACAGCAAGGCCGCGCTGGCCGCATCGCACAGGCCCCACAGCATCACACCGCCGAGTTCGGGCATGCGGTTGTACAGCGCCTGGATCGCGGCCTGGATGTCGCGGCCGATGGCCTCGAAGCCGGGATGCGGCGCCGCGCTGTCGCCCACCCCGCGGTGGTCGAAGCGCAGCACGGGAAAGCCGGCCGTGGCGAGCCGCCGCGCCAGCAGCACGAACTGCCGGTGCGCGCCGACGCGGTACTGCGGGCCGCCCACGATCACGAGCACGGCCAGCGGCGCCGGCTGCTGCGGCACCGACAGCACGCCGAGCAGGGCCTCACCCTGGCAGGCGATGTTCAGGACCTCGTCGCGGTAGCTCATCCGTTCCTCAGGGCGCAGCGGCTTGCGGCACCACGCGGGCGCGCAGCGCGGCGACGGTGGCGTCCAGCAACTCGGTGGCGTCTTCGCACTCGGCCAGCTGCCAGAACGCCGGGCCGGCGACCTTCTGGTACTGCAGCGCCGTGCCGGCCTCGATCCAGCCCTGGCAGGCCTGGATCACGACCGGGCTCATCGAGGCAACGGCCTCGGGATTGGTGACCTCCAGCCAGACGGTGCGGCCACGCGCCGCGCTGGCCGGTGCCTTGAGCCGCGCCGGCTTGAGCCCTTGCAGCAGCGGCGCAGCGATCGCGTAGCCGCCGATCTCGACGGCCTCGCCCTGCGCCACGCGCTGGCGCAGCAGCGCGGCCTCGCCCGCGCTCTGGCGTGCCAGCAGCTCGCCGGCCGACACCAGGCGCAGCAGCTGCTGCATCTGCGCGTGGCCGCTCAGCAGCGGCTGCCAGAGCAGGAAGTTCAGCGGCCCGTCGAGCGCCTCGGCTGCCTCCGCCGCCAGGATGCAGCCCAGCCGCAGCCCCCAGAGCCACACGGGCTTGCCGGCCGCGCGCACGGCGAGCCGCCGGGCGGCCGTGCGCACGTCGTCCAGCCACGCGTCCCAACCGGCCGCGCCGAAATCGCCGGGGCTGTCGCCGCAGCCGAACAGGTCCACTTGCCAGACCTCGAAGCCCGCCGCGGCCAGGCGGCGCGACTGCAGCGCGGCCATGCGCCGGCTGCGGTTGAGTTCTTCTGCAAAGGGATGGATGTACAGCACGAAGGCCTGCGCTTCGCCCTGGGCAGGGTGGCGGATGCAGAAGCGTTCCCCCGTCGGCCCGGGATGCAGCGCTTCGAACCAGGCTTCGCGCGCAGGCAGCGGCGCAAGCACTTCGCTGTCAGGCTTCACGGATCTTGCTGCCGAGGAAATCGGTCAGCGAGCCGACCGTGGCGAAGTTGTCGGCGTTGATCTCGCCGTAGTCGATCTCGATGTTCAGCGTGTCCTCGAAAGCGCCCAGCAGCGACACCACCGCCATGGAATCGAGTTCGGGCACATAGCCCAGCAGCGGTGTGTCTCGGGTGTAGCTGTGAGCGCGGCCCTGCAGGCTCAGCGTCTCATCGAGAATGTCGAGGATCAGGCGATCAAACTGCAATTGTTCGCTTTCAGAGCAGGCTTCGGGGCACGGGCGCCACATCGTTTGGCTGCAAGCCATACCGGAGCCCCAGCACCGTTTCAAGTCGGGAAAGGAGGGCATCTTACCGTGCTGCCCCCACCCCGATGCGATACATTGACCCGCCCGCCAGGGGGGCGCGCCGTTTGGCTCCATCTTCTTTCGACATCCGTTCATGTCTCCTACCCGTCTGCTGGATACGCTGCTGTTCGAGGCCGCCGCGACGGCGCCGCAAGCCTGCGCCTTGGTCGACGGTGCGCAGCGCCACAGCTACGAAAGCCTGGCGCACGAAGTCGACAGTCTGGCCGCCGCGCTGATCGCGCAGGGCCTGCCGCGCGCTGCGCGAGTGGCGATCTATCTGGAGAACCGGCGCGAATGCGTGGTCGCTGCCTTTGCCGCAGCGCGTGCCGGGCTGGTGTTCGTGCCCATCAATGCGGTGCTCAAGACCGCGCAGGTGCAACAGATCCTGCAGGACAGCGGTGCCGCCGTGCTGATCAGCTCCGGCGCACGCCTGCAGGCGCTGGGCACGACGCTGTGGCAGGCATGCCCGGCCGTGCAGGCAGTCTGGCTCGTCGACCCGGCATCCGGCGCGCTGGCCGGCGCGCCACCGGCTGCGCATTGGCCTGAGCTGGCACGCACGCCGGCACGGGCCGGCCACCGCGTGCTGGACAGCGACATGGCCGCCATCCTGTACACCTCCGGCAGCACGGGGCGGGCCAAAGGCGTGGTGCTGTCGCACCGCAACCTCGTGCTGGGCGCGACCAGCGTCGCCAGCTACTTGGACAACCGCGCCGGGGACCGCCTGCTCGCGGCGCTGCCACTGTCGTTCGACGCCGGCTTCAGCCAGCTGACCACCGCGTTCCATGCCCGGGCCTGCGTGGTGCTGCACAACTACCTGCTGCCGCGCGACTTGCTGGCCACCATGGCGCACGAGCGCATCACGGGCCTGACGGCCGTGCCCTCGCTGTACATCCAGCTCGCCCAGCTGGACCTGCCCGCGGCCAGCGCGGCGGCGCTGCGCTACTTCGCCAACACCGGCGGCCGCATGCCGCGGCAGACGCTGCAGCGCCTGCGCCAGTGGGCGCCGGCCGCCAAGCCGTTCCTCATGTACGGGCTGACCGAGGCCTTCCGCTCGACCTACCTGCCGCCCGAGCAGGTCGACCTGCGACCCGATTCCATTGGCCGTGCGATCCCGAATGCCGAGATCCTGGTGCTGCGCGCCGACGGCTCGCTGGCCGACGACGACGAGCCCGGCGAACTCGTGCACCGCGGCCCGCTCGTGGCCCAGGGCTACTGGCGCGACCCGGTGCGCACGGCGGAGCGCTACCGCCCGCTGCCGCCCGGCCTGCCGGGCAGTGTGGCCGGCCTGCCGCTGCCGGAACTGGCCGTGTACTCCGGCGACACCGTGCGCCGCGATGCCGATGGCTACCTGTATTTCATCGGCCGGCGCGACGAGATGATCAAGTCGTCGGGCTACCGCATCAGCCCGACCGAGGTCGAGGAGGTGCTGTACGGCACGGGCCTGGTCGGCGAATGCGCAGCGTTCGGCGCGGCGCATGGCACTCTGGGGCAAAGCGTGCAGGTTGTCGCCACGGCGCCGGGCGATGCCGCGGCGCTGGACGTGGCGGCCCTGCTGGCCGCCTGCCGTGCGCGCATGCCGGGCTACATGGTGCCGGCGGCCATCGAGCCCCTGGCCGGGCCGCTGCCGCGCAACCCCAATGGCAAGATCGACCGCCAGCGCCTGGCCGCCGAGTGGGCCACGCGCCACGCCGCCAAGGATCTCGAGCCCTCATGACGCAAGGCCCGCCCCGCGCGCCGCTGCGCCACGCCGAGATGGCGCAATTCCCGGTCGAAGGCGACGAGCTGCTCGTCGGCGGCATGCGCCTGAGCCGGCTGGCCGCCCGCGTGGGGCAGACGCCGTTCTACGCCTACGACCGTGCCCTGATCGCCGCGCAGGTCGCCGGGCTGCGCCAGGCGCTGCCGGCCGGCGTGAAGCTGCACTACGCGATGAAGGCGAACCCGATGCCGGCCGTGGTCGCGCACCTGGCGCGCCTGGTCGACGGCATCGACGTGGCCTCGGCCGGCGAACTCGGCGTGGCGCTGGATGGGGGGGCCGGCCCGCGCGAGATCAGCTTTGCCGGGCCGGGCAAGCGCGATGCCGAGCTGCTCCAGGCCGTGGCGGCGGGCGTGCTCGTGAACATCGAGTCGGCACGCGAGATCGCGCCGCTGGCGCGGGCCTCGTCCGCTCTCGGCCTGCCGGCGCGTGTCGCGGTGCGCGTGAACCCGGACTTCGAGCTGCGCGGCTCGGGCATGAAGATGGGCGGCGGCGCCAAGCCCTTCGGCGTGGACGCGGAACAGGTACCGGCGCTGCTGGCCGACATCGCCGCCGCTGGCCTGTCGTTCGAAGGCTTCCATCTGTTCGCCGGCTCGCAGAACCTCAAGCCCGATGCGATCTGCGACGCGCAGAGCCAGTCCTACGCGCTGGCGCTGCGCCTGGCGCAGCGCGCGCCGGCGCCCGTGCGCAGCCTGAACCTGGGCGGCGGCTTCGGCATCCCCTATTTCCCCGGTGAGGCGCGCCTGGCGTTGGCGCCGATTGCCGACAACCTCGCCCTGCTGGCCCAGCGCGCCGCGACCGACCTGCCCGGCGCCAGCCTGGTGCTGGAATTGGGCCGCTACCTGGTTGGCGAAGCCGGTGTGTACGTGTGCCGCGTGCTGGACCGCAAGGTCTCGCGGGGCCAGGTGTTCCTGGTCGCCGACGGTGGGCTGCACCACCATTTGGCCGCCAGCGGCAACTTCGGCCAGGCGCTGCGCCGCAACTACCCGGTGGCGATCGGCAACCGCATGCAGGGCGATGCACTGGAGCCGGTCACCATCGTGGGCCCGCTGTGCACGCCGCTGGACCTGCTGGCCGAGCGCGTCACGCTGCCGCGCGCGCAGGTCGGCGACCTGGTGGTCGTCTACCAGTCGGGCGCCTACGGGGCCACCGCCAGCCCACAGGCATTTCTGGGGCATCCCGCATGCGCGGAAGTCCTGGTCTGAATATTTCTCTCTGACAACTCAAGGCAACGGATCGGAAACGGAAAAGATATGTTCTACAAGCTCAAAAAATCGCTGGCGACCAAGGATTTCTACCGCAAGACGCAAGGCATCCTGGACACGCCCGCGATGCCCATCGTGCCGGCCGGGCATGCTTTCGTCAGCATGGTGTCCAACAACGACTGGCAGATGTACCTGCTGAGCATGAAGTCGCTGTATGCGCGCATCGGCAGCGGCAACATCGTGGCCATCATCGACCGCGACATGCCGGACGAGATCCGCGGTGAGCTGCGCAAGCATTTCCCCGGCATCGAGTTTCAGGTGCTCGAGGACATCGACGTCGGCCCCTGCCAGCGCGGCGGTACCTGGGAGCGGATCATCTACCTGATCGAACGTTCGCGTGACCAGTATGTGATCCAGATGGACAGCGACACGCTGGCGTTTGGCCAGGGCCTGCAGGAGGTGGCCGACTGCATCACCAGCAACCGCGCCTTCACGCTGAGCGGTGGCGAGCGCGAGATCGTCAGCATGGCCGAAGCCGCGCGGCGCGCCGCCCTGATCCAACACCCCTACGTCGGCATCGCAGCCGAGCAGCTGTTCGACCGCTTCCCGGGGCACGAGCAACTGCGCTACGTACGGGGCTCCTCGGGCTTCGCCGGCTTTGCCAAGGGCGGCTTCACGCGCGCCCAGCTGGACAACTTCCACGTCCAGATGGAGCGCCTGCTGCCCGCGCGCTGGAAGGAATGGGGCACGGAGCAATGCGCGTCCAATTTCTCGGTGGCCAATTCGCCCGATGCCGTGGTGTTGCCTTTCCCGAAGTACGCCAATTTCGACGGCCACCACGATCCTCGCCAGAGCGAGTTCCTGCACTTCATCGGGTCCAACCGCTTCGACGACGACCTGTTCGCCAAGCTGGGCAACCAGATCATCGCGGAGCTCAACCGCCGCGGCTGAGCGGCGCTGGCCCGGCTAGCGCCTGGAGAGAAAGCGCCGGCCGGGCAGGTTCTTGGCCAGAACCTGCAGCTCCTGCTTGATCGGGTGGTCCAGCAGCACGACGGCGCCCAGCCACACCGGCACCATGGCGCAGCTGATGGCCACCAGCGTGGCCAGCGGGCTCAACGCGTAGGCCGAGGTCGCGAGCAGCAACAGCTTGCAGCACACCCCCACCGCCAGCGTCACGCCGAAGCTGCCCTGGCAACTCTTGAGCACGCTGCGCCAGGGCAGATGCAGGTAGCGCGTTTGCAGGTACAGGTGGAACGGCACGGTGAAGACGGTGGCCGCCAGCAGTAGCCAGGTGAAGCGCGCGATGTCGCCGGAGAAGAACGCCACGGCCAGCACGATGCGCGCAATGATCGCGGCCGCGACCGGCAGCGCCGCCAGGTAGGGCCGGTTGATCGCGGTCAGGGCGATGCTGCTGTAGTTGAACAGCAGGCCGATCGCCGCCGCCAGCGCCAGCGCGGGAATGGCCGGCACGCTTTCCAGCCAGTTCTGGCCGTACAGCACCTCGACGAGCTGGTGGCCGAGCAGCGAGGTCAGCGCCAGTGCCGGCCAGCCCACGCCGGTCAGCAGGGCGGTCGCGCGTACGAGCAAGGGCTCTAGCGACTCGCCGCGGTGGTGCGCCTTGGCGATATAGGACAACGACCCGAAGTTGACCGCGCTGCCCGCCACGTACGTGAAGATGCTGACGGTCGAGTTGGCGCGGCTGACCAGGCCGACCTGGTGCGCCGAGCCCATCTTGCCCAGCAGCAGGTCAGGCAGGGCGGTGTTGATCGCGTTCAAGCCGTTGGTCATGAGCGCCCCGACGCCGAATTTGACGACGCGCCGCCAGCGGTGAAAGCCCGGCAGCCACGGCAGGCCGCGCGGCCGCATCGGGATGTACAACAGGCCGGTGGCCACCAGATTGGCCAGGTTTGCCCAGGCCAGGCTCATGGTGCCGAAGCCCATGTAGGCCAGGCTCAGCGACGCCGTCGCATAGGCCGAGGTGCCGACCAGGTTGGCCCAGGCCAGCTTGACGGCCTGCAGTTCACGCGTGAGCAGCGCCACCATCACCGAGCTGAACGGGATGAACACGAAGCCGATGGCCAGCACCTGCATGACGGGCTTGACCTCCGGGTAGCCGAAGTAACCGGCCACCCAGCCGCTGGCCAGGAAGATGATCAGCGCGATCAGCCAGGTCGAGGCATACAGCACGCCCATGGCCGAGCGGATCTTCTCGTTCGTGAGATCGGCCTCGCGCTGCAGGTAGGACACGACACCGAAGTCGCGGAACACGTGGGCGATGTTGACCAGGACGATGGTGATGGAGTAGATGCCGATCTCGGCCGGCGTGAGCAGCCGCGCGATCAGGACCGAGACGATGAACTGGACGGCCGTCGACCCCGTGGTGGAGGCGAAGTTGATGAAGATGGCTTTTCTCACGCTGATGCAACGGGTTCGTGGGGGCGGAGCGCCGGGGCCCTGCACAGGGCGAGAGAGCGCCCGTGGTCCTGGCCGGGACGACCAGGGGCACGGGCAGGCAGTTCGGGCGACATTGTCGCGTGCGTGGCGCGGCTTGCGTGGCAGCGGAGCGCGGGCTGCCGTGAACTACGCGCGCTCAGGCGCCCTGGCACGGGGGCGCGTGGCGCAAAAACGTCGCGCTGGCCGTCAGCGGCCGATCGGCAGGTAGGTCATGCCCATGCCGCGCACCAGCTTGGGGTCGTACAGGTTGCGGCCGTCGAAGATGACCGGGCTCTTGAGCTTGGCCTTGATGGCGTCGAAGTCGGGGCTGCGGAATTCCTTCCACTCCGTCACGATCACCAGCGCGTCGGCGTCGCTCAGGCAGGCCATGGGGCTGTCGCCGTAGCGCAGGCGCGGCTCGTCGCCGAAGATGCGCTGGGCTTCATGCATCGCCACCGGATCGTAAGCCGTCACGGTCGCGCCGGCGGCCAGCAGGTCGGCCACCAGCGTGCGGCTGGGCGCGTCGCGCATGTCGTCGGTGTTGGGCTTGAAGGCCAGGCCCCACAGCGCGAAGTGCTTGCCGCGCAGCTCGCCGAAATGCGCAGTGATCTTGCCGGTCAGCACATGCTTTTGCGCGTCGTTCGCCTCCTCGACGGCGGTCAGCACCTTGAGCTCGATGTCGGCCTTGTCGGCCGCGGTCTTGATCAGCGCCTTGACGTCCTTGGGGAAGCACGAGCCGCCGTAGCCGCAGCCCGGGTACAGGAAGTGGTAGCCGATGCGCGGGTCCGAGCCGATGCCCTGGCGCACCATCTCGATGTCGGCGCCCAGCTTCTCGGCCAGGTTGGCCAGCTCGTTCATGAAGCTGATGCGCGTGGCCAGCATGGCATTGGCCGCGTACTTGGTCAGCTCGGCGCTGCGCACGTCGGTCACGATCAGGCGCTCGCGGTTGCGCTGGAACGGGGCGTAGAGCGCACGCATCAGCAAGATGGACTGCTCGTCGTCGGCGCCGACGACGATGCGGTCAGGGCGCATGAAGTCTTCGACGGCCGCGCCTTCCTTCAGGAATTCGGGGTTGGACACCACGCTGTACGGCACATCGATGCCGCGCAACTTGAGCTCGGCGGCGATGGTCTCGCGCACCAGGTCGGCCGTGCCGACGGGCACGGTGCTCTTGTCGACGACGACCTTGTAGTCGGTCATCAGGCGGCCGATGTTGCGGGCCGCGGACAGCACGTACTTCATGTCGGCCGAGCCGTCTTCATCCGGCGGCGTGCCGACCGCGATGAACTGGATGGTGCCGTGGTGGGCCGCCTGCTCGATGCTGGTCGTGAAGCGCAGGCGGCCGGCCGCCACGTTGCGCTTGACCATCTCCTGCAGGCCGGGCTCGTAGATGGGAATGCCGCCTTCTTCGAGGATGCGGATCTTCTCGGGATCCAGATCCAGGCAAAGCACATCGTTGCCGACTTCGGCCAGACAGGTGCCGCTCACCAGGCCGACGTAGCCCGTTCCGATGACAGTGATTTTCATGTTTCGATTTCGAAGAAGACAGGGATCGCCCCAGGGCGGAACGACGCGGAGCTTATCTTAGCGGGCAATTGCGGCAGTGCAGCAATTTGCAGCCGACGCCTATGATGCGCGCCATCTTTTGCTCACAAAACTGAAATTGTCCCGATTCCGCCGGTGGCCCGCGCCCAGGAGCGTGCGATGAGTGCCGGCGCGCCCCGGCGCCTGCTGGGCCTGCTGCTGGCGCTGGCCTGCGCGCTGGCCGGGGCCTGGCTGGCCGTGAACCATCCGCTGGCACCGGGGCTGGCGCTGGCCGCTTGCACGGTGTGGCTGCTGGTCGCGCTGCGCTGGCCCCATGCCTGGCTGCTGGTGGTGCCCGCGGCGGTGCCGGTGCTGGCGCTGGCGCCGTGGACGGGCTGGATCGCGGCCCAGGAATTCGACCTGCTGGTACTCGCGGCGCTGGCGGCCGGCCATCTGCGGCTGGCGCTGTGGCCCGTGGCGCAGCCTGCCTGGCCACGGCCGATGGCCTGGCTGGTGGCCGTGCTGTGGGTCTGGTTGCTGCTGGGGCTGGCCCTGGGCTGGGCCGATGCGCAGGCCGCCCGGGCCGTGCCGCCCGAGGCCTACACGGGCTGGGCCAACACGCTGCGCGTGGGCAAAGGCATGGCATTCGTGCTGCTGGCGCTGCCTTTGCTGCGCGCGGCCTTGGCAGCCGCGCCGGGCCCGGCGCAGCGCCTGCTGCATGCCGGCATGGTGGCGGCCCTGGTGGGGCTGGTGGGCGCCGTGCTCTGGGAGCGTGCCGCGTTTCCCGGGCTGTTCAACCTGGCCGACGACTACCGCACGACCGGCCTGTTCTGGGACATGCATGTGGGCGGCGCGGCCATCGATGCGTTCCTGGCCCTGTCCGTGCCATTCGCGGTCTGGGCTGTCGTGGCGGCCCGCCGGCCCTGGGCCTGGGCCGCGGCGGCGCTGCTGGCCCAGGTCCTCGCCTACGTCTGCCTGACGACCTTCGCGCGCGGGGTGTATGGCGCGGTGCTGGGCGGCCTTGCCGTGGCCGCCGTGCTGGTGCGGCGCCAGCGCGCCGTGCCGCAGCCGCCGCCACCGCCCTGGCGCGCACGGGCCAATGCCTGGCTGCGCGTGGCACTGGTGCTGGAGGTGGCGGGCATGGCCCTGGTCAGCAGCTTCCTGGTCGGGCGCCTGGGCGACATGGACAACGACTTCGGCAGCCGCTGGGCC
Organism: Pseudorhodoferax sp. Leaf267; assembly: GCF_001422405.1. Lineage (GTDB taxonomy): Bacteria > Pseudomonadota > Gammaproteobacteria > Burkholderiales > Burkholderiaceae_C > Pseudorhodoferax. The sequence continues at coordinate 1,007,226 of NZ_LMMV01000001.1, read as the reverse complement.
CACTGGACGCGCGGGCTCGCCGTGCTGCAGTCGCCTGCCGACTGGCTGGGGGGCGTCGGGCTGGGGCGGCTGCCGGCGCGCTATGCCGCGCTGGGCCGCACCGGCGAACTGCCGGGCGCGGCCGAGCTGCGGCACAGCGAGCCGCCCGAGGCGCCAGGCCGGTTCCTGCGCCTGTACGGCCCGGCCACGCGGCTGCAGCTGGCCGGCCGCTACGCGCTGACGCAGCAGGTCGAGGCCGTGCCGGGCGTGCCCTACCGCGTGGCGCTGGATGTGCGGGCCCCGCGCACGACGCGCCTGCGCATCCAGGTCTGCGAGCGGCACCTGCTGTACGCGGCCGACTGCCAGTACCGCGACCTAGTGCAGCGCGGGCGGGCCGGTTCGACCTGGCAGCGGGTCGAACTGGAGCTTGCCGGCCCGTCCATCACCGGTGGCCCGCGCCTCGCGCCCCGGCTGGTCGTGCTGTCGCTGGCCGTGACCTGGCCCGGCACCGCCATCGACATCGACAACCTGCGCCTGAGCGCCGGCACGCCGACCGAGCTGCTGGACAACGGCGGCTTCGAGTCCGGCCTGGCGCACTGGTTTCCAGTGGTGCGCGCCTATTTCCTGCCCTGGCACATCGACAATCTGTACCTGGAGACCCTGATCGAGCGCGGCGCCGTCGGGCTGGCGCTGCTCGCCGCGCTGGTGGCCATGGCCTGGTGGCGGCTGGTGTTCGGCGCCGCCCGCGAGGCGCAGGCCGCGCCCTACCTGGCCGCCGCGTTGGCCAGTGGCTGCGCACTGGGCCTGGTCAGCAGTGTCATGGACGTGCCCAGGATCGCCTTTTTGTTTCTTTTGTTGGCTTTTTGGAGCCTGCATTTGCCTGCGCCTGCGGCCGGGTCGACTTCCCGGGCACCGCCGACGCCTCTATAGTCGGTCCCCCGTCGGCGGCGGCCGGCTCAGCCGGCGCCCAGACTTCGAGCATCGCGAGGTTTCCGTGCCCCCTCATGAGACTGACGGCCCCCAGCGCCTGCATGGGGCCAGCTTCCGGGCCTTTCCGGGCGGCGGGCCACCGCTGATCGACCCCACGCCCCCCGGCCGCAGCCAGGCCATGCGGCGGCGCCTGATGGTGTTCTGCGGCGTGTTCCTGCTCTGTGCCATCGTGAGCCTGGCCTACAACTTCCTGCGGCCGGCGGTCTACCGGGCCGATGCGCGCGTGCAGATCACACCCTCCGCCATCGCACCCTCGGTGGCGTCCTCGGGCGCGCGCGACGGCACGCAGGATTTCATGGTCGAGCTGCAGATCTTCAGCAGCCGCCCGCTGCTGGAGAAGGTGGCCACCCGCCTGGCCGGCGGCACGGCGCCCGCGAACATGGACGAGGCCGTGCTGGGCCTGCAGGACATGCTGAGCTTGCAGCCCGTGGCCGGCACCAACGTCGTCCAGATCGAGGCCCGTGGCCCGGACCGCCAGGCGGTGGCCCGGCTCGTGAACGCGGTGATCGAGGCCTACCGCGAACAGCAGGCCAGCGACGGCGACACCACCAGCGGCCAGCAGCTGGCCGATGCGCGCGAGGCCCTGCGCGTGATGGACGAGCGCGTGGCCACGCGCCGCAAGGCGATGGAGGACTTCCGCGCCCGCTCGTCCATCGTCTCGGCCGAGCGCGACGAGAACCAGACGCTGGCGCGCCTCAAGGGGCTGGGCGCCTCGGTCGCCAAGAACGACGAGCGCGAGGCCGCCGCCGAGGGCCGCGTGCGCGCGCTGGAGCAGGCCGCCGCCGCCGGCACGCGCTCGCCCGCGGCCAAGGACAACCCAACGGTGGCCAACATGGAGGCCCGCCTATCCCAGATGCGCGAGGAATACCGCGCGCTGGAGCGCCAGTACACGCCGCAATACCTGGACATGGACCCGGTCGCCAAGGCCGCCAAGACCCGCATCACCAACCTGGAGCAGCAGCTGGAGTCCGAGCGCGCCAAGGGCCACCAGAACGCGCTGGCCGACGCGCGCGAGGAGCTGGCCAGCGCCCGGGCTGCCGCGCGTCGGCTGCAGCAGCAGCTGGGCGAGGACCGCCAGAGCGCGCAGGTCTTCACGCGCAATTTCGCCGAGTTCAAGGCCATGGAGGAGGACCTCAAGGGCCTGGAGCAGATGCGCCAGACCGCGCGCCAGCGTGCGCTGGCGCTGGAGGCCACGGTCACCGAGCGCAAACCGCGCCTGCTGGTGGTCGAGCCGGCGGCCGTGCCCGAGTCGGCCTGGCGCCCGCTCTATGCTCGCGACGCGGGCATCGCGCTGGCCGGCTCGCTGTTGCTGGGCTTCCTGGCGGTCTGGTTCGTCGAGTTCTTCAACCGGCCCGAGCCCGTCGTGGCCGGGCCGTCGGCCGTCGTGATCTCACAACCCTGGGTGCAGTCTTACCCGCCCGGGCCGGCGCTGGAGGCCGGTGCCAGCCCGCAGGGCGTGGGCTACCAGCCGGCAGCCGGCGCGCCCATGGCGCTGCTGGCCCAGGGCCTGCCGCGCGAGCTGGAGCAGCGCGAGGTGCACCAGCTGCTGGCTGCGTCGGCGCCCGAGCATCTGTTCGTGCTGGTGTGCCTGCTGTGCGGGCTGTCGGCCGACGAGGTCGCGGCGCTCAAGGTGGGCGACGTGGATGCGTCTGGCGCCAGCCTGAGGGTGCCGGGCGAAGGCGCGCGTGTGTTGCCGCTGCTGGGGCCGCTGGCCGCGCTGCAGGCCAGCGGCGACCCGGACGTGAAAGACCTGCCGCTGCTGCCTTCCGTCTCCGGCAGGGCCTTGAGCGCGGCCGACATCGCCAGCGCCGTCACGTCCAGCGCCTTCGACGCCGCGCTGGAGCAGCCGCAGTCGGTCACGCCTGAGAGCCTGCGCCACACCTATGTGGCCTTCCTCGTGCGCCAGGGCCTGCGCTTCGGCGACCTGGGGCGCGTGGTCGGGCCGCTGTCGTCCGAGACGCTGAACGCACTGGCGCCGCTGGCCCCGGCTGGCGCGCGCCAGCCGCTGGCCAGCGTGCAGCGGCTGATGCCGGCCGTCGCGGCGCTGGACATGCCGCAGGGCTGAACTTCAGTGTGCCGCGTGCGTGGGCGTCGCGCGCAACGCGGCGGCACGTTGCTGCAGGCCCTGCCAGGCCGGCCGGCTGGGCGCGTAGCGGCTGCGCAGGTAGCCGGCGAGTTCGGCAATCTGCGCGTCCGACAGGTTGTCGGCAAAGGCCGGCATGAAGCCGACCTCAGGGCCGGCGGCCTCGCGCACGCCTTCCAGCAGCACGCGCAGCAGGTTGTCGGGCCGGTCGCTGTGCAGCTTGGTGGACAGGGCCAGCGGCAGGTTCAGGCCCAGCAGCTTGGGGCCATCGCCGTCGTGGTGGCAGGCGCCGCAGGCGTTCTCGAACAGGCGCTGCGTGGGGCTGGGCAACGCCGCTGCCGCTGTCACGGGTTGGGGGGCGCGTGCGGGGTTCAACGAGGCCAGGTAGGTGGCCATGGCCTGGATGTCGGCATCCGGCAGCGCGGCCAGTTCCTGCACCACGGGCGCCATCGGGCCGTTGGCCGCGCCGTGCTCGCGGCTGTGGCCGTGGCGCAGGTAGTCGTAGAAGGCCTGTTGCGTCCAGGGCACGGGGGCTTTGGACAGCGCGGTCAGGGCGGGCGCTTCCCAGCCATCGATCACCGCACCTGACAGGAAGGCACTGCCGCCTCGCTCGGCGCCCAGCGCATTGCGCGGCGTGTGGCAGGCGCTGCAGTGGCCCACGCTGTTGACCAGGTAGGCGCCGCGGTTCCATTCAGGTGTCTGCGTTGGTTCGGTGGCTACAGGGCCTTGGTCCAGATACAGCGCATTCCAGCCGGCCAGCAGCGGGCGCAGACCGAACGGGAAGGGCAGCTGCGTCACCGGCGGCTGGTGCGCCACGGCGGGCTGCGCCATGAGGTAGGCGTAGACCGCGGTCAGGTCCTCTTCCGTCATCTTCGTGAACGCGGTGTACGGGAAGGCCGGGTACAGGTGGCGGCCGTCGCGCGAGATGCCTTCGCGCATCGCACGCTGGAAGGCGGCGAGCGACCAGCGGCCGAGGCCGGTGTCGGGGTCTGGCGTGAGGTTGGTCGTGTAGACGGTGCCGAAGGGCGTGTCCATGGCGCGGCCGCCGGTGTTGGCCAGGCCCCCGGGGGCGGTGTGGCAGACCACGCAGTCGCCGGCCGCGGCCAGCAGGCGGCCGCGTTCGATGGTGGCGGCGCTGTAGGTGGCGGCGGCCGGGCGTGCGACTGGGGCGATCTCGCTGCGCCAGCCAGCGAGGCCGGCGACTGTCGCCACGCCACCGAGCACGAAGGCCAACGCGGTCGCCCACACCGGCTTGCGCCGACGCGGCCATCTGGCTCCCTCTCCCTCTGGGAGACGGTTGGGGTGAGGGTGCGCGGCGTTCGCGGCACCATCGCCGTATCCACCGCCGCCGCCCCTCACCCCAGCCCTCTCCCCAGAGGGGAGAGGGAGTAAGCCCAGCCCTGCGCGGACCACCTCCGGCGTGAACGGCGGCTCCCGAAACCGCACGCCCGTCGCATCGAAGATCGCGTTCGCGATCGCCGCCGTGCCCGGCACCGAGGCCGACTCGCCCGCGCCCAGCGGCGCCTCGCCGGGCCGCGGCATCAGCATCACCTCGACGACGGGCACCTCGCGAAAGCTCAGGATCGGGTAGCTGCCCCATTCGCGGTTCAGCGTGATGCCCGTAGTCGGCTCGACCTCGACGCGCTCCTTCAGCGCCCGGCTCGTGGTCTGCAGCACGTTGCCGTGCACCTGGTGCTGCACGCCGGCCGGGTTGACCATCAGCCCTGCGTCGTGGCCCACGACGATGCGGCTCACATGGACCTCGCCCGTGCGCTGGTTCACTTCCACATCGGCCACCCACGCTGCCCAGGCCGCGCCGAAGCCGGGGAACTTGCTGTGGATGTAGCGCGCGTAGGCGAAGCCCTGGCCTTTGAGGATGTCGCCTTCGGCCGGTTGCTGTTGCGGTGCGGTGTGCGCTTGCCAGCCCGCCTTGTCGGCTGTCGCGCGCACGAGTTCGGCGGCGCGTGCGTCTTTCAGGTACTGCAGCCGGTAGGCCACCGGGTCCACGCCGGCCGCCGTCGCCAGCTCGTCGATGTAGGACTCGTGCGCGAACGAGTTCGGAAGCGCCGACACGCCGCGCAGCCACGACGCGCGCAGCATGGGCGCCATGTCATTCGCGGCCACGCGCAGGTGTTCGTAGGCATAGGGAGGGACGGCCGTGCGGTCCCCCATTTCGAAAGCCTTGGAGACAGGCTCGACCGTGCGCGTGAGCAGCAGCGCCAGCGTGGGCGCGCCATTGCTGGGGTAGGAGGTCTGGAAGTCGTAGGCGGCGGGCGAGCCGTCGGCGTTCAGCCCGCCGTCCACCTGCATGAGCTGCGCCGCGCCCTTGGGCTCCCAGGCGTTCTCCTGCGCGCGCGTGAGCTGCACGCGCACGGGCTTGCCGACCGCACGCGCGAGCAGCAGCGCGTCGGCCGCCACATCGTCGGCGCCGTTGCGGCCGTAGCAGCCGGCCGCCTCCATGCGCACGAGGTCGATGCGCGCGTCCGGCACACCCGTCAGCAGCGCCAGGTCGGCGCGCAGCACATGCGGGCTCTGCGTGCCGGCCCAGACGGTGGCGACCGGCCCTTCGGCCTGCTCGCCGTGCCAGTCGGCCAGCGCGCAGGACGGGCCGATGGACGCGTGCATCTGGTAGGGCCAGACGTAGGTGCGCAACATGTGCTGGTCGGCACCGGCGATGGCCTGGTCCACCTGGCCCTGCTCCAGCAGCAGCCGGCGCGTGGACGAGTTGGCGCGCAGGGCCTGCTCGGTGCGGTCCACGCCGGCCATGCCGGGCCAGGGTTTCCAGCGCACGGTGAGTGCCGCCATGGCGGCCTCGGCCTGGTCCTCGCGCTCGGCGACCACGCCCACGAAGTCGCGCTGCACGACCACGGCCACGATGCCGGCGATGTGGGCGATGGAGGCTTCGTCCACTGCCTCCAGCGTGTTGCCGACGAACTCGCCCGCGTCCAGCCCCGCGTAGGGCGGGCGCACGACGCGGCCGTGCAGCATGCCGGGCACGCGCATGTCGTGCACGAACACGAGTTCGCCATGCACTTTGGCCGGGATGTCCACGCGCGGCGTGGACTGGCCGACGAGGCGGTAGTCGGCCATGGGTTTGATCGCCACCAGCGGGTCCAGCATCAGCTCGACATGCCGGCCGTCCAACGCATTCGCCCGCAGCCAGGCACGCGCCTGGGCCGCGGCTTGGCGCAGCGGCAGGGCGTGGATCTGGATCGAGGCGCTGGCGATCGTCGCGCCCTGGTTCGGCGCGCTGGCCGTGCTGCCCATGACCATGCGGACTTGATCCGGCGACAGGTCCAGCTCTTCCGCGACGATCTGCGTCAGCGCCGTGCGCAGGCCGGTGCCCAGGTCCACATGGCCGGCGAAGCCCGTGACGCTGCCGTCGTCCCAGACGGCCAGCAACACCTCCGGGCCCTCGGCCGGGTTGCCGGCCACGGCCGGCGGCTGGCCGGGCGAGGGCGCGGGCGGCGGCGGCACGTCGCGCAGCACCAGCAGCACGCCGGGCGCGGCACGCAGTGCAGCGCGCGACAGGTCCCCGCCTTCTGCACGCATCAGCCTGCCGCCTCGGCGCTCAACTGGGCCGCGCGCTGCACCGCGTCCAGGATCTCCAGGTGCGTGCCGCAGCGGCACAGGTTGTGCGACAGCTCGGCGCGCGCCTGCGCCTCGGTGGGGTGGGGCACGCGCTGCAGCAGCGCGACCGTGGTCATGACCATGCCGTTCAGGCAATAGCCGCACTGCGTGGCCTGCGCGTCGATGAAGGCTTGTTGCACCGGGTGCGGCGCCTCGCGCGTGCCCAGGCCTTCCAGCGTGGTGATGTGGCGGCCGGCCATGCCGTGGGCCGGGACCACGCAGCTGCGCGCAGCCACGCCGTCCACCAGCACCGTGCAGCTGCCGCACTGGCCCAGGCCGCAACCGTACTTGGGGCCGTTCAGGCCGCAGTCGTTGCGCAGCAGCTGCAGCAGCGTGGTCTGGCGCGGGACGTCGAATTGCCGCGCGCTGCCGTTGACGTGAAGCGAGAAACCAGAGGTCACGCGCCTTCCACGTCGCCCGACTGGATGCGCTTGACGCCCTGCGCCGCCATCTGCTTCCAGGCCGCGGCCAGCGAGCCGTTGAGGTCGATGGCGCGCGTGGCGTCTTCGATCACGTAGGCCTCGAAGCCGGCCTTGCGCGCGTCCAGCGCCGTCCAGGCCACGCAGAAGTCGGTGGCCAGGCCCGTGATGTAGACGGTCTTGATGCCGCGCGCCTTGAGGTAGCCGGCCAGGCCCGTCACGGTCTTGCGGTCGGCTTCCTGGAAGGCGGAGTAGCTGTCCACGCCCTTGTTGTAGCCCTTGCGGATGATGAGTTGCGTGGTGGGCAGCTTCAAGTCCTTGTGCAGCGCCGCGTCATCCGTGCCCTGCACGCAGTGGTCGGGCCACAGCACCTGGTTGCCATAGTTGAGCTTGATGCTGTCGAAGGGCTTCTTGCTGCCGTGCGCGCTGGCGAAGGAGGCATGGCCCTGCGTGTGCCAGTCCTGCGTGACCACGATGTTCTGGAACGCGGTCGACAGCTTGTTGATGACGGGCACGACCTCGGCGCCACCTTTGACGGGCAGCGTGCCGCCGTCGATGAAACAGTTCTGCACATCGACCACGATCAGCGCGGCATGGGCGCCGGGCTTGAGCTTGCCGGCGGCGAACAGCGGCGGCGCCAGTGCGAAGAGGCCCAGCGCGGCGGCGGAATGGAGGACGGTTCTGCGTTGCATGGAAAGCTCCCGGTCGTGGAACAAATCAGACGCTGAGGTACGCGCGGCGCACCTCTTCATTGGCGGCGAGTTCGGCCATCGTGCCCTCGAAGCGGATCTGCCCCTTCTCCAGCACGTAGGCGCGGTCGCTCACGAGTTCAGCGAAATGCATGTTCTGCTCGGACAGCAGGATGGACACGCCCTGCGCTTTGAGCGCCAGGATCATGTGCGCCATCTGCTCGACGATGACGGGCGCCACGCCTTCGGACGGCTCGTCCAGCAGCACCAAGTAGGGGTTGCCCATCAAGGTGCGCGCCACCGTCAGCATCTGCTGCTCGCCACCGCTCATGCGGCCGCCGGGGCGGTTCGGCATCTCGCCCAGGTTGGGGAACAGCTTGAACAGCTTCTCGGGGGTCCACAGAGGCGCGTCCGTGCCGTCGGCCCAGCGGCGTGCGGGCTGCTTGCCGACCTCCAGGTTCTCCATGACGGTGAGGTCGGTGAACACGCGGCGGTCTTCCGGCACGAAGCCCAGCCCCAGGCGCGAGGCATGGTGCGGCTCGGTGCGCGAGATGTCGTGGTCCAGAAAATGGATGCTGCCGGCGCGCTTGGCCAGCATGCCCATGATGGTCTTGAGCGTGGTGGACTTGCCCGCGCCGTTGCGGCCCATGAGTGCCACCACCTCGCCGCGGCGCACCGTGAGGTTCACGTCGTACAGGATCTGCGCGGCGCCGTACCAGGCGCGTAGGCCCTTGGCTTCGAGCAAGGTCGTCATGCGAGGGCCTTTTCCTTCTCAAAAGTCTTGCCGGTGCCGAAGTAGACCTCCTGCACCTTGGGATGGTCGCGGATCTCCAGCGGTTTGCCCTGCGCGATGAGCCGGCCGCGGGCCAGCACGATCATGCGGTCGGCGTAGGCGAACACCACGTCCATGCTGTGCTCGGTGAACAGCACGGCCATGCCGCGGTCGATCACGAGCTGCTTGGTCAGCGCCATGAGGTCGTTGCGCTCCTTGGGTGCCATGCCCGCCGTGGGCTCGTCCATGAGCAAGAGCTTGGGGTCGTTGGCCATGGCGATGGCCAGCTCCACGCGCTTCACGTCGCCATAGGCCAGCTCGCTGCAGGGCCGGTCGGCCTGGGCCTGCATGCCGACCTGGGCCAGCAGCTCCAGCGCCTTGTCGCGCCGGTGGTCGGCCGCGCGTCGCCACATGCTGAACAGCTTGCCGTCGTGCGAGAGCAGCGCCATCTGCACGTTCTCGACCACGGTCAGCGAGGCGAAGGTCTCGGCGATCTGGAAGGTGCGGCCCACGCCCTGGCGCCAGATCTCGCGCGGCTTCTTGCCCACGAGCTCGGTGCCGGCGAGCTGGATCGAGCCCTGGTCGGCCTTGAGCTGGCCGTTGACCATGTTGAAGGTGGTGGTCTTGCCGGCGCCGTTGGGGCCGATCAGCGCCAGCAGTTCGCCCGCGTTGAGTTCGAAATCGATGCCGTCCACGGCCTTCACACCGCCGAAGGACTTGCCGAGATGGGTGACTTTGAGGAGGCTCATGGTTTTGCCTTGCGTTCGAACAGTTGCTTGGCAAAGCCCGCGATGCCCTGCGGGAACAGCAGCACCAGCAGCAAGATGATGCCGCCCAGCATGGCGCGCCAGTAGTCGGTGTTGCGTGCCACGGTGTCGTGCAGCCAGGTGAAGGTGACGGCGCCGACGACGGGGCCGGCGAGCGTCTGGATGCCGCCCAGCAGCACCATGACCAGGCCGTCGATGGACTTGGTCACGTTCATGGATTCGGGCGAGATGCTGCCCTTGGAGAAGGCGAACAGCGCGCCGGCCAGGCCCGCGACAGTGCCGGCCACGATGAAGGCCATCCACTGCATGCGCTTCACGTCGATGCCGATGGCGTCGGCGCGCAGCACCGAGTCGCGGCCCGCGCGCAGCGCGTAGCCGAAGGGCGAGAACAGCACGCGGCGCAGCCACCACACGCCCAGGCCCACGAGCACCAGCGTGAGCCAGTAGTACATGCGCTTGTCGGCGAACGCGGCCGAGGGCCACACGCCCGTGAGCCCGTTGCTGCCGCCCGTGAACGTGTCCCACTGGTAGGTGATGGCCCAGGTGATCTGCGCGAAAGCCAGCGTGAGCATGGCCAGGTACACGCCCGACAGCCGCACGGCGAACCAGCCGTAGACGAAGGCGCCGAGCGCGGCGAACAGCGGGGCGACCACGAGCGCGAGTTCCATCGGCATGCCGCTCGTACGCACCAGCAGTGCGGCCGCATAGGCGCCCAGGCCGAAGTAGGCCGCGTGGCCGAAGGAATGCATGCCGGCCGGCCCCATGATGAAGTGCAGGCTGGTGGCGAACAGCGCGGCGATCAAGAGGTCGATCAGCAGCACGGTGAAGTAGGGCGACTGCGCCGTGAGCAAGGGCGCGGCGGCCAGCAGCAGGCCGAACACGGCGGCGGCCACCAGGTAGGCCTTGCCGGGCTGGCGCAGCGGCGCCTCGGGCATGCCCACGTAGCGGCTGGGCGCCTGCGGCCTGCCCAGCAGGCCCCAGGGGCGCCAGACCAGCACGGCGGCCATCACGAGGAAGTCCACCATCAGCGTGAGCTTGGAGAACGACACGCTGACGCCCAGAATGTCGACCACGCCCAGCCAGATGCAGACGGCTTTGAGTTCGGCCACCAGCAGGGCCGCCAGGTAGGCACCCGGCAGCGAACCCATGCCGCCTACCACCACGACCACGAAGGCCGCGCCGATGGTGTGCAGGTCCATCTCCAGCGTGGCGGGCTCGCGCGGCAATTGCAGCGCACCGCCCAGGCCGGCCAGCAATGCGCCTAGCGCGAAGACGGCCGTGAACAGCCAGGCCTGGTTCACGCCCAGCGCGCTGACCATCTCGCGGTCTTGCGTGGCGGCGCGCACCAGCGTGCCGAAGCGCGTGCGCGTGAGCAGCAGCCAGACCGCGCCGAGCACGATGGGGCCAATGGCGATCAGGAACAGGTCGTAGCTCGGGAACTGCCGGCCCAGGATCTCGACCGAGCCGCGCAGGCCCGGTGCGCGCGGGCCCAGCAGTTCGTCAGGGCCCCAGAGCCAGAGCGAGGCGTCCTTGATGACCAGCACCAGCGCGAAGGTGGCCAGCAGCTGGAACAGCTCGGGTGCCTTGTAGATGCGGCGCAGCAGCACGACCTCGACGATGGCGCCCAGCACGCCGACCGCAATGGCCGCCAGCACCAGCGACGGCCAAAAGCCCAGCGTGCTGCCGAACCGGTCCACCAGCGTGTAGGCCGTGTAGATGCCCACCATGAAGAAGGAGCCGTGCGCGAAGTTGACGATGCGCGTGACGCCGAAGATCAGCGACAGCCCGGCCGCGACCAGGAACAGCGACGACGCCGAGGCCAGTCCGTTGAGGAGTTGGACGATCAGTCCGGAAAAGCTCATGGGGGATTCTTCTGCTGGCAGCGCGCCGCTGCGGGGGAGGGGGAACGAGCTGCGGTGCGGATGGCACCGCAGCCCGGCGCATCAGTCCGTCGCGCGCGACTTCTTGACGTCGGCGGCCGAAGGCTGGAAGCGTGCATCGGCGCCATCGAGGTAGACGTAGTCCACCATCACGCCCTTGCCGCCGTCGTTCTTGGTGCGGCCCACGTAGGCGCCCATGGTCGACTGGTGGTCTTCGGCGCGGTAGGTGATCTTGCCGAACGGCGAATCGACCTGCAGGCCCTTGAAGGCGGCGACCAGCTTGTCGGTCTCGGTGCTCTTAGCCTTGGCGATGCCCACTGCGGCCGACTTGATCATGCTGTAGCCCACCACCGAGCCCAGGCGCGGGTAGTCCTTGAACTTGGCCTGGTAGGCCTTCTCGAAGGCGGCGTGCTCGGGCGTCTTGATCGAGTACCAGGGGTAGCCGGTGACGATCCAGCCGTCAGGGGCTTCGTCCTTCAGCGGGTCCAGGTACTCGGGCTCGCCGGTCAGCACGCTCACCACCGTGCGGTCCTTGAACAGGCCGCGCGTGTTGCCCTCGCGCACGAACTTGGTCAGGTCGGCGCCGAACAGCACGTTGAAGATGGCGTCGGGCTTGGCATCGGCCAGGGCCTGCGCCACGCTGCCCGCGTCGACCTTGCCCAGCGGCGTGGCCTGCTCGGCGACGAACTCCACATCGGGCTGCGCGGCCTTGAGCAGCTGCTTGAACGCGGCCGTGGCCGACTGGCCGTACTCGTAGTTGGGGTAGACGATGGCCCAGCGCTTCTTCTTGAGCTTGGCCGCCTCGGGCACCAGCATCGCGGCCTGCATGTAGGTGCCGGGGCGCAGGCGGAAGGTGTACTGGTTGCCGCCCTGCCAGGTCATCTTGTCGGTGAGCGGCTCGCCGGCCAGGTAGAAGAACTTCTTCTGTTTGGCGAAGTCGGCCAGCGCCAGGCCGGTGTTCGACAGGAAGGCGCCGGCCAGGATGTCGACCTTTTCGCGCGAGACCAGTTCCTCGGCCATGCGCACGGTGTCGCCGGGGCTGCCGTTGTCGTCGCGCATGATGAGCTCGATCTTCTTGCCGTTCACGCCACCGGCCGCGTTGATCTCGTCCACGGCCAGTTCCATGCCCTTCTTGTAGGGCTCCAGAAACGCTGGCTGGGCCTTGTAGCTGTTGATCTCGCCGATCTTGATCACGCCCTGGGCGTGCGCGGGAATGAGGGCGGCCAGCGCAAGGGCCGAGGCTGCGCTGAACACAGGACGCATGGACTTCATCGAGAGACTCCTTGGGAACGATGGAAACTGAATCAACGCAGGCCGTCCTTGCCTTCGATCTCGGACGCCTGCAGGCCGCCAACGCGCGGCAGCGGCCGGCCGCCGACCGTGACGGCTACGGCGACCACGATCTCATTGGCGCGCGGTGCATCGGACACGCGCGCCTCAATGGCATCGAAATGGCTGCGCACGAAGGCCGCATCCTTGTGGCCCAGTGGCACGTCGATCGCACAGCCCATGCCGCCCATCTTCTTGCTCGACGGGACCAGGGCCGCGCCCTTCTCCACCGCGCGGCGCAGCGGCGCGCCGAGCTTGGGATGCAGCAGCGCGGCCGCGTGTTCGAGTTCGCCGGCTTCGCCGACGATGGCGGCCTTGCCATAGCCCTCGGCCTCGGCGGGCCTGATGCCGAGTGCGGCCACGCACTTGTCGCCGAGCAGGCCGCCCAGTTCCTCGCCGATGGCGATGAGCTCGTCCAGGTTCTGGGCGTAGCGGCCGGCGAAGGGATTCACGATGACCGCCATGGCCAGCGCACGGCGCACGGGCGGCATGACGGGCTGCCCCATTTCGAGGCGGGTTTCATCGACTTGCACGATCAGTTTGCGGATCAGGGCGGGCATGGCGGGCTCGTGGCGTTACGAAGTCAGGGCGGATTGTGGAGGCGATTGCGGGCGTTGGCCTTAGGTACTTTCATTAAGCAATTACTGCACCAATCGTGTCGCTGGTGCTGCGCCACCGGCCCTGGCAGGTCAGCGCGGCATGCCAGATCAGGCCTTGTGCGCGCAGCGCCTGGGCATGGGCGAGGCCGGCGTCCAGCGCATGGTCGACCAAGCCCGGCGGCAGTGGCGGCACATCGACGGTGACGAGGCGCGCGCCAAGATCGGTGTCGTCCTTGATTGTGTTGGCCGGCCGCCGCACGATGCGGGCGTCGTCCACATCGACGGCATTGGCGACCATGCTGGCGGCAGCGTCGGCTGCGGCGGCTTCGTGCGCGAGCACGGTCACGCTGTCGGCGATGCCCAGCGAGAAGCTCCGGCCACGCCAGCCGCTGGTGGCGATGCCGCGCACGGGCAGGTCGGCCGTCACGCTGAACTGCGCATCGGTCGGCAGGGCGTCGCGCGACGTGGCCCCGTCGAAGCGCGCCAGGTCGGCGAACAGACCTACCCGGACCTGGGCACCAGGCGCGAGGTGCAGCGCGATGTCGCCGCCGTTGTTGACCCAGGCGCGCACGATGCCGGGGCGCGCGTAGCAAGCCGCGATCTCCTGCGCGACGGCGCCGGCCACGGCCGCCATGGGAGTGATGAAGCGTGCGCGGTGCGGCGCGCAGGCCGACCACATGCGGCGTGCAATCACACCTTGCAGCGGGCAGCGTTCGTCAACGGGCTGGCGCAGTGTGGGCAGTTCGGACACGAGTTCCATCAGCACGGTGGCGAAACGTGCCCAGGCGCTTTCGTGGGCGCAGGCCACTGCTGCGGCGTCGCCCTCGGCGCCGATGACGAGATCGATCGGCCCATGCTGGAAATGCGCGCGGCCGCCGGGCAGGGTGTCGCGCGTGGGGCCCATGGACGCTGTCAGCCCAGCTGCGGAGGCTGTCCGATCGGCCAGCCATTGCCGGGCGCCGGCGCGAGCATGCGGCGTGCACGCGGTGCACCATCGTTGTGCCAGGCACCATGGGCGAGCGTGTCGGCCAGCGAGCGCACCTGGTCCATGTGGCCGCCCAGGCGTTGGTACTCGGCCAGCGGCATCGTGAACTCCAGCGGCGCCACGATGGCCGGCGTGGGCACGGTGCCGAAGCTGTTGTCGGGCATGCGCATCACATCCACCATGACCGTGATGCCGCCGCCGGGCCACACATAGCCTGGCGCGCCACCCAGGGTGACGTTGACGACGGATTTCTTGATCGCCTGCGTGAGCAGCACCGGGTTCTCGCTGACGCCCGCGCGCAGGCTGCCGCCGGCGCCGCCCAGGAACAGCACGGTGGTCAGCGAGGGCTCGCAGTTCTCGCCGATGCGCGCCACGACCTGGGCCACGGCCTCGGGCATGGGCTGCGGCTGGGGCACCAGCGCATCGTCGAGCACGTACCAGGCGGCATGCTCGCCGGTGGTCGACACCATCAGCAGGCGCAGGCCGGGCCAGGCCGCATCGGCCTCGCAGGTCTCGATGATGGACAGCGGATCGGCGATGTCGGTGCCGCCCCAGCCCGTGCCGGGATTGGCCACCTGGAAGTAGCGGCCGGGGGTCGACTTGCGTCCGCGCACCTTGATGCCGGCCGGCTTCATGTCCAGGCAGCGGCCGGCCTGGTGCTCGGTCAGCACGCCGGTGATGTGGTCGTCCACCACGATGACCTCGTCGGCGACGCCTGCGAACTGGCGCGCGAAGATGCCGACCGTGGCCGAGCCGCAGCCGACGCGCATGCGCTGCTCCAGCACGCCGTTGACGATGGGCGCCTGGCCGGCCTGGATCTGCAGCTGCGCACCGCCGTCGATGGTGAGCTCGAGCGGCTTCTTGTTGCCCAGCGTCTGCATGACCTCCAGCGTGACGCGGCCTTCCTTCTTGCTGCCGCCCGTGAGGTGGTGCACGCCGCCCAGCGACAGCATCTGCGAGCCGTACTCGGCCGTTGTCACGTGGCCGACGACCTCGCCCTTGCAGCGCACGTTGGCCTGCTCCGGGCCCAGCCAACGGTCGGTATCGATCTTCACCTTCAGGCTGCAGTAGCTGAAGATGCCCTCGGTGACCACGGTCACCATGTCCACGCCGGCGGCTTCGGAGGCGACGATGAAAGGCGCGGGCTTGTAGTCGGGGTAGGTGGTGGAGGCGCCGATGCCGGTGACGAACACCGAGGAGGCTGGCACCAGGGCCGCCTCGTCGCCCTCGCCACGCACCGTGAACGGCACCAGCAGCGCTTCGGCATCCAGCGTCTTTTGCAGCAGCACCACCGGGTCGACGCGCACCAGCACACCTTCTTCATTCGCATAGCGGTCGCAGGCGCCGGTGCGGCCGCGGCCGATCTGGCACAGCACGGGGCAGGCATTGCACTCGACCTTGTCGCTGGCCATGCGCTCGTTGCGCGGCCGCGCGCGGTCCAGCGCCTGGGGCATCACGAGGTCGGGGGCGTCGGGCAGGCCGTCGGTCTTGGTGTGCTCGTTCAGCATGGGGCTCTTTCGGTTCGGCAACCGCGCCGTCATCGTGGGGATCGATGGACGCACTGTGGCGTTTCATGTAGCATTCACTTAACGTGAGTGCGGCCGATGCTACAGAAAAAGCGCATCGGTCGCAAGCACGCGGATCGAGAGCCAGCCGGGCCGGCAACTTGCATGCCGCAGACGCCAGGAACAGCCATGGCCTGGTGGAAAATCGGGCCGTTTTTCACTCTTGCAGCAGTTCGAACGACATGAGCGCATTCAACGAAGAGAAGGTCCTCTCCGTCCACCACTGGACCGACCGCCTGTTCAGCTTCACCACCACGCGTGACCCCTCGCTGCGGTTCTCCAACGGGCACTTCACGATGATTGGCCTGCGTGGCGAGAACGGCAAGCCGCTGCTGCGCGCCTACAGCATTGCCAGCGCCAACTACGAAGACCATCTGGAGTTTTTGTCCATCAAGGTGCCTGACGGTCCGCTGACCTCGCGCCTGCAGCACATCAAAGTTGGCGACCCCATCGTCGTGGGCCGCAAGCCCACCGGCACCCTGGTCACCGACTACCTGCTGCCGGGCAAACGCCTGTATCTGTTCGGCACCGGCACCGGCTTGGCACCATTTCTGAGCATCGTGCGCGATCCTGACACCTACGACCGCTACGACCAGGTCATCGTGGTGCATGGTGTGCGCCAGGTCGACGAGCTGGCCTACCACGACATGCTGGTCGAGCACCTGCCCGCGCACGAGGTGCTGGGCGAACTGGTCAGCAGCAAGCTGCGCTACTACCCCACGGTCACCCGCGAGTCCTACCGCAACATGGGCCGCATCCCCGACCTGATCGTGAACGGCAAGCTCTGCGACGACCTGCAACTGCCGCAGCTCAACGCCGCCGAGGACCGCGTGATGCTGTGCGGCAGCCCGGCCATGCTGCGCGACCTCAAGCGTCTGCTGGAGGAGCGCGGCTTCAAGGAAGGCAACACCTCCACGCCCGGCGACTTCGTCGTCGAGCGCGCGTTCGCCGAGCAGTAGGCCGAGCCGTTCCCCAGCGCATGCCCAGGGCTGCCAAGAGTGCCGAAGGTTCGCGCAAGCCCGGCGTGCGCGAGCAGGCCGTCATCGTCTCGCGCGCCAACCTGCTGCGCGCGGCCACGCGGATCTTCGCCAAGCATGGCTTTGCCGGCGGCCGCGTGGGCCAGATCTCCAAGGCCGCGAAGTCCTACGACCGCATGATCTATTACTACTTCGGTAGCAAGGAAGGTCTGTACATCGCGGTCATCGAGGACATCTACCGGCGCATGAACGAGGCCGAGTCCGAACTGGCCCTGGACGAGACGCAGCCGGTGGAATCGCTCAAGACGGTGGTCCGCTTCGTCTGCCGCTACTACCAGAAGCACCCCGAGTTCGTCACACTGCTCAACAACGAGAACCTGCTGCAAGGCCGGCACATCGTGAAGATGCGTTCGGCGCACCAGTATTCGTCGCCCGCGATCTCGGTGCTCCAGCTGCTGATGGCCGCCGGCGTGGCGCAGGGCGTGTTCCGCGACGACGTGTCGGTGCGCGACGTCTACATGATGATTGCCGCGCTGGGCTATTTCCCGCAGTCCAACCGGTTCACGCTGTCCGAGTTCCTGGGCCAGCGCATCGACGACGCCGAATCGCTCGCGCGGTGGGAAGCCTTCATGGTCGACGCCGTGCTGCGCACCGTCATGATCGAGCCATTGCAGAACCACACCACCAGCCCCCACGGAGATCCAACATGGCAGAAGCCGCCGCCACCGCCAGCTCGGGCAAAGTCGTCATCCGCAACATCGGCCTGATGCTGTCGGGCGACATCGACCGCCCCATCCTCGAAGCCGACACCATCGTCATCCACGACGGCCTGATCACCGCCGTCGGCAAGCTCAAGGACTGCGACACCGAAGGCGCGACCACCGTCATCGATGCCAGGCAGACCTGCGTCGCGCCGGGCCTGATCGACAGCCACGTGCACCCCGTCTTTGGCGACTGGACGCCGCGGCAGAACCAGCTCGGCTGGATCGAGTCGACGATGAATGGCGGCGTGACCACCATGATCTCGGCCGGCGAGGTGCACCTGCCGGGCCGGCCCAAGGACATCGTCGGCCTGAAGGCGCTGGCCATCACGGCGCAGCGCGCGTTCGACAACTTCCGCCCGGGCGGCGTGAAGGTGTTGGCCGGCGCGCCCGTCATCGAGAAGGGCATGGTCGAGAGCGACTTCAAGGAGCTGGCCGCAGCCGGCGTGGGCCTGCTCGGCGAGATCGGGCTCGGCTCCGTGAAGGGCGGCACCGAAGCCGCCGTCATGGTCAAGTGGGCACGTGCTGCCGGCATCCAGAGCACGATCCACACCGGCGGGCCGTCGATCCCTGGCTCGGGGCTGATCGACAAGGACGTGGTGCTGGAGGCCGATGCCGACGTCATCGGCCACATCAACGGCGGCCACACCTCGCTGCCCGAGGCACATGTCTGCGAGCTCTGCGAAAAGTCCAGCCGCGCGATCGAGATCGTGCACAACGGCAACGAGAAGGTAGCCATTGCCGCAGCGCAGGCCGCGCTGCAGCTCAAGTGCCCGCACCGCGTGATCCTGGGCACGGATGGCCCGGCAGGCTCGGGCGTGCAGCCGCTGGGCATGCTGCGCATGGTGGCGCTGCTGTCCAGCCTGGCCAACATCCCGGCCGAGCTCGTGTTCTGCTTTGCTACCGGCAACACCGCCAGGATCCGCAAGCTCAACTGTGGGTTGATCGAGGTGGGGCGCGCGGCCGACTTCGTGTTCATGGACCGTGCCCAGCACACGGCCGGCCGCACGCTGCTGGAGAGCGTGCAGCTGGGCGATATCCCGGGCGTGGGCATGGTCATGATCGACGGCATCGTGCGCTGCGGCCGCAGCCGCAACACGCCGCCGGCGACCGAGATTCCAGTGGTGGTTTCTGCATCGCATTGAGATTTTCTGGAAACGGCGAAAAGCCGTGCTAGAATCTGTGGCTTCGCGGCTGTAGCTCAGTTGGATAGAGTACTTGGCTACGAACCAAGGGGTCGTGGGTTCAATTCCTGCCAGCCGCACCAAATCGACGGGTTGGTCCTCAAAAGGGACCAACCCGTTTTCTTTTGTCTTGCCGAAACGCGCCGTTTCAGGCGCTGGCGTGCACACGCGGCGGTGCGGCGCCGATGGCCCAGGCTTGCATGAACGCTGTGGCGTCGTGCGGCGCGAGCGGCCGGCTGAACAGGTAGCCCTGCAGCACATTGCAGCCGCGCTGCTCCAGCAGCAGCGCCTGGCCTGACGTCTCCACGCCTTCGGCCACCGTGGCCATCTTCAGCGCACCCGCCATGGCCACGATGGTGTCGACGATGACCTGCGCCTCATTGTTGGCCGCCAGGTCGTGGATGAAGCTCTTGTCGATCTTCAGCGTGTCGAAGCGGAACAGGCGCAGGTAGCCTAGCGCCGAATAGCCGGTGCCGAAATCGTCCAGCGCGATACGGTAGCCCATGGTGCGCAGGGTGCCGAGGGTTGCGACCACCGCGTCCGGGTCGTCGATCAGGGCCGATTCGGTGATCTCCAGTTCCACACGCGTGGCGGGCATGCGCTCGCTGTTGCTGCGTGCCAATTCCAGGAAGCCCGGCGCGCTCAGTTGTGTCGCCGACACGTTCACCGAGATCCTGATGTCGGCCGGCCAGGCCAATGCTTCGCGGCAGGCCTCGGTCAGCACCCACGCGCCGATGGCCGGCATCAGGCCTGCCTGTTCCGCGATGCCGATGAACTCGGCCGGTGGAACTTCGCCGAACTCCGGATGGCGCCAGCGCAGCAGGGCCTCGAAGCCGTCCAGTCGCCCGCCCGGGGCCGAAATCTGCGGCTGGTAGACCAGCCACAGCTCCTGGCGCGCGACCGCGCCGCGCAGCGAGTGCTCCAGTGCGGCGCGGCGCCGGCTGGCCTCGGCCATCGTCTGCTGGAAGATGCTGTGGCGGCTGCCGCCGGCGCGCTTGGCGCTGTACAGCGCGATGTCGGCATGGCGCATCAGCGTGTCGACATCCGTGCCGTGCTCGGGCGAGAACGCCACGCCCATGCTGGCGCGCAGCGAGATGCGGGTGCCGTGCGTCAGCAGCGGGGAGGCCAGGCTGGAGGCGATGCGTTCGAGC
Source organism: Pseudorhodoferax sp. Leaf267 (assembly GCF_001422405.1). Classification (GTDB taxonomy): domain Bacteria; phylum Pseudomonadota; class Gammaproteobacteria; order Burkholderiales; family Burkholderiaceae_C; genus Pseudorhodoferax. Next base: position 987,466 of record NZ_LMMV01000001.1, on the reverse strand, counting down.
AGGGGCTGGATGGCCGCAGCGCCATCGACCCCGCGCACCAGCATGGCGAACTCGTCGCCGCCGAGCCGGGCGACCGTGTCCGTGCGCCGGGCCACTGCGATCAAGCGCGCACCGAAGGTCTGCAGCAACTGGTCGCCTGCGCTGTGGCCGTGCGAGTCGTTGGTCTGCTTGAAGCCGTCCAGGTCGAAGGTGACCACGGCCAGCGGATGGGCGTGCGTGCTGGCCGCCAGCAGGGCCGCGCGCAGGGATTCGTGGAACTGGCCGCGGTTGACCAGGCCGGTGAGCGCGTCGTTGTGCGCCAGCCAGCGCAGCTTGCGGTGGGCCACGTGCTTGTCGGTGATGTCCGTGGCCACGCCACGCCAGCCCACGAGTCCGCCCTGCGCATCGCGCAGCGGGCGAGCGCTCAGCGACCACCAATGCTGACGCCCTTCAGCCGCCAGATGGATGACGGCATCGCGAAACGGATCCTGGCCACTCAGCAGATCGGTCAGGCTGGCCCACTGCGCGCGCGCTTCGTCGTCCTGGGGTAGGAGGCGGCGTAGCAGCACGCTGGCGCGCAGGCCCTGCATGCGTGCCGGCGCGGTGCTCAGGGTCTGCGCCAGCCGCCGTGGCACTTTCGCGAAGCGGCCCCTGGCGTCCAGTTCCCACAGCAGGTCGCTGCTCTGGTCTTCGACGTCGCGTAGCAACAGGCCGATCACCTCGCTCTGGCGTGCCGCATGGGCTTCGGCCATCAGCCGGGCGCCGAAGGACTTGGCCAGCACCCACGCGGCATAGACCACGGTCAGCACGTAGAAGAACAGCAGCCCGCTGGTGCCGCTGGCTTCTGGCGCTGGCCATGCGGCCAGCACCACCGTGCCGGCCAGCCCCAGGATCAGCGCAAAGGTCGTTGCCGCCCACGGAAGAGGGGCCAGCATGCAACCACCCGCGCAGATCATGCCGGTAGTGAGCATGCCGATGAAGAACTTGCCGCTGGAGGTGGCCCCGGCAAACGTCGACAGAGGCAGCGCCGCCCACAACGTCGCGAGCACCGCGGCATGCAGCCATGCCCTGCCCAACGCACGGCGCGATGCGGTGGCCCGCAGGGCGCCGCGGTGCGAGCGGTACCAGCCGCGAAAACCCATGGCCGACACCACGACGATCAGGGTCGACCAGACCAGCAGGAAGCTGCGCGATGCCTGGTCCCACAAGACCACACTGAGCAACGCCGCGTTCGACACGTTGACGACCGTGGCGATCGGCGTCAGGCGCAGGACGGCCTGCAGCTGCTTGGCACGAAAGTGCGCGGCATCTGCCTCGTCCGCCGCATAGGCGCTGAATGTGCTGCGCAGAAAGGTGCCGAGGCGGGCCCACTTGCCGGCTGCCGATTTGTCGATGGCACGTCGCCGCTCAAACATCACGCCGCCCCAGCAGTCGCAGGGCGGGCCTGGGTGACCGATTGGCATGATCCATGGCTTGGAAGCGTCCGCGACGACGTAACATTTTGCTGCGTATTCCGAAACAGTCAGAGCCTAGCACTGCACTGGCGCCCATCGACGGTGTGCGGCCAGCGGATGGATGGCCGGCCAACCTGCAGATCCTGGACGTTGCGCCGCTGCAACGACCTGTCGGCCCATGACTACGTGGCGTCGGGGCAGAGGACGATGCCGACGCTGGCTTTGCACTGCGACCATGCAGCCCTCTTTGGAGAGTCCGATCCATGCTCGATGCCATTGCCTTGCCAACGCCGGCAGCGCGCCGCCGGCGCCACATGTCTTCCGTTCCGACGCCGCATTCCGTGCCGCCGACGCCGCCGGTGCCCGGCCACCCCGATGTGGTGGACCCGGACGATCCGGTCAACCCCGAGCCCGCCACGCCCGTGCAGGAGCCGCCCGATGAGGGCGACGTGCCCACGCGGCTGCCGGGCCACCCCGGCAAACCCGCGCATGTGCACGCCCGCCATACGCAGCGCCATGAACACCCAGGTGCTTGACATGCCCGCCCACGTCGTGACCGGCGTCCAACTGGACCACCTGGGCCAGGTGGCGCGTGTGCGCTGGTACCTGGCCGATGGCGTGGACGAGACGGTGCATGCGGGCGCCGTGCCGCGCCCTGTCACGGCCGAATCGGTCGTCGACACCTTGGAGGTCATTGACAAGCTGCTCGACGCGGAGCCCGTGGTGCCGCTGTTTCGCAGCCCCAGCGGCGCCAGGCTCGGCGCGATGATCAAGGTGCATGTGCAGGCCGACGGCACCGAGTCCATCGAGGTGGACCCGAGCCTGCCAGGGCAAAGCCTGCGCGACCTGCCGCGCCTGTAGCCCGCTTGTGCGGCCTGGGGGCCGCCCAGGCGTTTGCCGCACACTTCGGCCATGAGCAAAGCCTTCACCAAAGAGACCGATGCCGTCGAGGACGACGACGAGCCCTCGTTGCCGTCGCTGCCGGCGGGTGGAAAGAACTACATCACACCGCAGGGCTATGCACGCCTGCGCGATGAGCTGCTGGACCTGATCGACAACGAGCGCCCCAAGATCGTCGACATCGTGCACTGGGCCGCCAGCAACGGCGACCGTTCCGAAAATGGCGACTACCTGTACGGCAAGAAGCGGCTGCGAGAGATCGACCGGCGCATCCGCTTCCTGACCAAGCGGCTGGAGATCGCCGAGGTCACCGACCCCAGCGTGCACCACGGCGGCGACCAAGTGTTTTTCGGTGCGACGGTCACCTATGCCGACGAATCGGGCGACGAGCAGACCATCACGATCCGAGGCATCGACGAGGCCGACAGTGCTGCGGGCGAAGTCAGCTGGATCGCGCCGATCTCACGCGCGTTGCTGCGCATGCGGGTGGGCGACACGGTGCGGCTGGCGACGCCGGCCGGCGTACGCGACCTCGAAGTGCTGGACGTGCGCTACCCGGCGCCGCCGGCATAGGCGGCGGCCGTGGCGCGCACCGCGCGCAGCACCGCAGGCGTGCGTTTCAGGGTGCGCAGCGCCTGCTCCAGGTGCATGCGGTCGCGCACCGAGATCACGAAGCGCAGGTCCGACGCGTCCTGCGTTTCTTCCTGCCCCATGTCCATGTGGATGATGTCCACCTCGGCGGACGCCAGCGACGCCGCGACGCGGGCCAGAACGCCCTTGCCGTTGTTCACGGTGACCACGATGCCCGTCTCGAACGAACGCACGGGCTCGTCGGACCAGGCGACCGCGATGAAGCGCTCGCTGTCCTTGTACTGCAGGCGCTTGGCCAGCGCGCAGTCGGCCGTGTGGATGAACAGGCCCTCGCCGCGCCCGAGGTAGCCCACGATCTCGTCGCCGGGCACGGGGCGGCAGCAGCGCGCGTACTGCACGGACGCGTTCTCGCTGCCGTCGATCACCACGCCGCCTTGCGACACGCTTTCGTGCGCCGTGTAGCGTTCGCGCGTCATGAGCAGCGGGTCGGCCTTGGCGCCGCGTTCGGTCACCAGCACCTTCAGGCGCTTGGCCACGATGCTGGCGATGCGCTTGCCCAGGCCGATGTCGGTCATCAGCTCGGCGCGCGTGCGGTTGCCCGAAAAGCGCAAAAGCTTGTCCCAGATCGGCTGGCCTTCCGCATCGCTGCCGGGCAGGGTCTCGATGCCCTCGGCGCGCACGGCCTGGGTCAACAGCTTTTCGCCCAGGCCTTCGGATTCGGTCTGCGCCAGGCCCTTCAGGTGGTGGCGGATCTTGGAGCGCGCGCGGCCGGTGCGCACGAAGCCCAGCCAAGCCGGGTTCGGTGCCGAGACGGGCGCGGTGATGATCTCGATCACGTCGCCGTTGTGCAGTTCGGTGCGCAGCGGCACCTGGTCGCCGTTGATGCGCGCGGCCACCGTGCGGTCGCCCACGTTGCTGTGGATCGCGTACGCGAAATCGACGACAGTGGCGCCGCGCGGCAGCGCCATGATCTGGCTCTTGGGGGTGAACACATAGACCGCGTCCGGGAACAGGTCGACCTTGACGTGGTCCCAGAACTCGGAGGCGTCGCGTGTCTCGTGCTGGATGTCCAGCAGCGACTGCAGCCATTGGGCGCCCATGCGGTCGCTGGCGTGGCCCTCGGGATGGTTGGCCTTGTACAGCCAATGCGCAGCGACGCCGGACTCGGCCACCACATGCATCGCATCCGTGCGCATCTGGAACTCGACGTTCACGCCGGACGGCCCCACCAGCGTCGTATGCAGCGACTGGTAGCCGTTGACCTTGGCGATCGCGATGTGGTCCTTGAAGCGGCCGGGCACGGGCTTGTAGAGCTGGTGCAGGATGCCCAGTGCCGTGTAGCAGTCGGTGACGCTGCCCACGACCACGCGAAAGCCGTAGATGTCGGTGACCTGGGCGAACGACAGGTGCTTGTCGTCCATCTTGCGGTAGATGGAATAGAGCGTCTTCTCGCGCCCGGCGATGCGCACCTTCATGCCGGCATTGGCAAAAGCCGCTTCCAGCTCGGCCTGCACCTTCTGCACGAGGTCGCGGCGCCGGCTGCGTGCCTTGGCCACGGCCTTGGCCAGCACGGCGTGGCGCCAGGGCATCAGGTGCTGGAAGGCCAGCTCCTGCAATTCGCGGTAGGTGACGTTCAGGCCAAGCCGGTGCGCGATGGGGGCGTAGATGTCCAGCGTCTCCGACGAGATGCGCGCCCACTTGCTGCGCGGCATGTCGCCCATGGTGCGCATGTTGTGGCTGCGGTCGGCCAGCTTGATCAGGATGACGCGCACGTCGCGCGCCATCGCCAGCAGCATCTTGCGGAAGGACTCGGCCTGACTTTCCTCGCGCGTGTTGAACTGCAGCTTGTCCAGCTTGGTCAGCCCGTCGACCAGCTCGGCCACCGGCGCGCCGAAGCGCTCGATCAGGTCCGGCTTGGTCACGCCGCAGTCTTCCATCGCATCGTGCAGCAGCGCGGCCATCAAGGCCTGCGCGTCGAGCTTCCAGGCAGCGCACTGGGCCGCGACGGCGATGGGGTGGGTGATGTAGGGCTCGCCGCTGCTGCGCAGCTGGCCCAGGTGCGCCTCGTCGGCGAAGCGGTAGGCCTGGCGCACCTGCTCGATGCTCTGGGCGTCCAGATAGTCCAGGCTGGCCGTGAGGGCGGCGAAACTGGCGGCGGCGGCATTGGCGGCGGCCGGACTGGCCTCCACGGCCTTGGGACCCTTGCGGGGCGATGTCCGGACTGCGGTGTCGGAGGGCAGTTCGACGTTCATACCCTCAAATGTAGCCTGCGCCCCCCGAACGCAAGCCCCCAAGAAAAAAGGCACCGCGATGCGGTGCCCTTTCTCAAGCGTGTGGATAAGCGATCAGGAGGGGACCTTCTTCAGCATCTCCAGGCCGACCTTGCCAGCGGCGATTTCGCGCAGCGCGGTCACGCCTGGCTTGTTCTTGCTCTCGATGCGGGGTGCGTGGCCCTGGCTCAGCATGCGGGCGCGGTAGGTCGCGGCCAGCACCAGCTGAAAGCGGTTGGGGATCTGCTCGAGGCAGTCTTCGACGGTGATGCGTGCCATGGGGGACTCCAGTGCTCAGAGGATCTGCAGGGATTGGAAGATGTCGGCCCTGGCACGCGCCTGCGCCAGGTATTTGAGTCGCTGGGCATGGACGATGGCTTTCAGGTCGAAAACCGCCCGGTCGAACAACTCGTTGATTATAACGAAGTCGAACTTTTCGGCCTGTGCCATCTCGACGGCCGCGTTCTTCAGCCGCAGTTCGATGACATCCTGCGTGTCCTCGCCGCGGCGCTCCAGCCGCGAGCGCAATTCTTCCCAGCTCGGCGGCAGGATGAAGATCAGCACGGCATTGGCGAATGCCTTCTTGATCTGCATCGCGCCCTGGAAGTCGATCTCCAGGATCACGTCCGCGCCCTGGGCAATGCGCTCCTCGATCGCTTTCTTCGAGGTGCCGTAACGCCGGCCATGGACCAGCGCCCATTCGACGAAGCCGTCGGCGGCGACCATGGCGTCGAAATCGCTGTCAGGCACGAAGAAATACTCGCGGCCATGCTTTTCCTGGCCGCGCGGGGCACGCGTGGTGTGCGAGACCGAAGGCTGAATGCGGGAATCGAGTTCGAGCAGCGCCTTGACCAGGCTGGACTTGCCGGCCCCGCTGGGGGCTGCGACGACGATCAGATTGCCGGGGTAGTCCATGGCGCGCGGGGTCTGCAAAAGGGCGCCGAGTTTACAGCGGCAGGTCCAGCGCCAGATCGCTGGTGGCGTAGGCCACGCAGGGCAGGATCCAGCCCTCGCGCTTTTCGTCCAGCGACAGGCCGGGCCATTCGATGCGATAGGCCACGCTGCCCTCGGTCATGAGGCAGATGCAGCTGCGGCAGGTGCCGTTGCGGCACGAGCTTTCCAGCGCCAGCCCGGCGCGCTCGGCGGCCAGCAGCACGGGCAGGTCGGCCGGCGTTTCGAAGCGACCGGGCTCCTGGCCCGGCCGGGTCAACCGCACGGTGAAAGTGGGGGAGGGCATGGGCGCAGGAGTGTAGGGCGCGCTTGCGGCGACAATCCTGGCCCTTTCCGGCATCTCTCCCCCAAGCATGTCCTCCTACGAAGTCCGTCCCGCCACGATGCGCGACGCCCAAGCCATCGTCGATGTCCACGTCGCTGCCACGCAGGCCGCCTATGCCGGCATCGTGCCCGAGGACCAGTTGAATATTCAGCCCACGGCCCAGCGGCTGTCGAAATGGCGCGAAGCCATCGAGTTCGGCGACCCGCAGGTGCAGGTCGCGGTGTACGAAGGGCAGGTCGTCGGCTTCGTCGCCTACGACCGCTCGCGCGACAAGGGCACCAAGCCCACGGTGGGCGAGATCTGGGCCATTCATGTGCTGCCCACCCATTGGGATGGCGGCTGCGGCCTGGCGCTCTGGGATGCCGCGCGCGAAGGCCTGGAGGACGAAGACTGCACCAGCGTGACGGTGTGGATACCGCTGCGCAACGAGCGCGCGCTGCGCTTCTTCGACCTGGCCGGCTTCAAGCGCGAACTGACGACCGCGCGCACCACGCCGCTGGGCACCATCCGCATCGAGGAAATGCGCCTGAAGCGCGCACTCCCGTAAGCCCCCGCGCAGAATGCGGGGCATCGGCGCCGTCGCGCCGCAGGGTGTCCCGATGACGAATCCTCCAGCCGAAACCCGTCCCGCCACCGCCGACCGCCGGCACCAGATGTTTCCGGTGCTGAGCGATTCGGAAATTGCCCGCATCGGCCGCTTCGGCCAGATCCACCACTACGCGCGCGGCCAGCGCCTGTTCGCGGCCGGCGAGCCCGGCCCGGGCATGTACATCGTGCTCAAGGGCGTGGTCGCCATCAGCCAGCGCGACGGCCTGGGCCATGTGGTGCCGATCACGCGCCAGGGGCCAGGCGAGTTCGTGGCCGAGGTGGGCCAGCTGTCCGGCCGCCATGCGCTGGTCGATGGCTATGCCGATGAAGACGTCGAAGCCCTGCTGGTCGTGCCCGAGCAGTTGCGCGCGCTGCTGGTGGCCGAGGCCGAGCTCGGCGAACGCATCGTGCGCGCGCTGATCCTGCGCCGCGTGGCGCTGATCGAGTCCGGCGCCAGCGGGCCGGTGCTGATCGGCGCGGCCGACTCGCCCGACCTGCGGCGGCTGCAGAACTTCCTCTCGCGCAACGGCCACCCGCACCAGGTCGTCGACACCGCCAGCGACCACGACTCCGCCGCGCTGCTCACGCAGTGCAGCCTGCAGCACGCCAAGCCACTGGCCGTGCTGGCCGATGGCACGGTGCTGGTTAATCCCGGCGAGGACGAGCTCGCGCGCCGGCTCGGCATGGTGGACAGCGAGGCGCACGACGAACTGTTCGACATCGCCATCGTCGGCGCCGGTCCTGCCGGCCTGTCCACCGCGGTCTACGCCGCCTCCGAGGGCCTCAAGGTCGTGGTGCTCGACTGCCGCTACTACGGCGGCCAGGCCGGCGCCAGCGCGCGCATCGAGAACTACCTGGGCTTCCCCACCGGCATCTCGGGCCAGGCCCTGGCCGGCCGCGCCTTCGTGCAGGCGCAGAAGTTCGGCGCGCAGATGCTGATCCCGGCCCAGGTGCAGCAGCTCGACTGCAGCCGCACCGGGCCGGATGGCGAACTCGTGCTGCAGCTCACCGATGGCCGCCGCCTGCGCAGCCGCGCCGTGGTGGTGGCCAGCGGCGCGCGCTACCGGCGGCCCGATCTGCCTCGCCTGGCCGAGTTCGAGGGCCGTGGCATCTGGTACTGGGCCTCGCCGTTGGAGGCCAAGATGTGCCAACGCGCCGAGGTGGTGCTGGTGGGTGGCGGCAACTCGGCCGGGCAGGCCGCGGTCTACCTGTCGCAGCACGCGGCACAGGTCCACATGTTGGTGCGCGGGCCGAACCTGGCGGCCAGCATGTCGCAGTACCTGGTGGACCGCATCGCGGCCGCGTCCAACATCGCGCTGCGCACGCACGCCAGCCTGACGCAGCTGGACGGCGCGCCTGGCCAGTCGCTGCAGCGCGTGCGCTGGCGCGAGCGCGACGAGGAGATCGAGCGCGCGCTCGCCCATGTGTTCCTGTTCGTCGGCGCCGACCCGGAAACGGCCTGGCTGGCCGGCTGCGGCGTGGCGCTCGATGCGCACGGCTTCGTGCTGACCGGCGTGGCGGCGCAGGGGCAGGGGCCGGACTGCGCACTGCTGGAAACCAGCGTGCCCGGCGTGTTCGCCATTGGCGATGTGCGCGCCGGCTCCACCAAGCGCGTGGGCGCCGCCATCGGCGAGGGCGCGGCCGTGGTCGCCGCGCTGCACCAGTACCTGGCCGCGACGGCCTGATCAGGTCCCGACCGGCCCGCCGTCGATGCGGCGGATGGCCAGCGTGGCCGAGCGCGGGCGCCCGCCGTCGGGCCAGGTCGAGTACTTCATGACCTCGTGCGGCGCGCTGCGGTCGGACGCCGGCTCGCCCGGGTGCTGGATGTTCACGAACAGCGTGCGCCCGTCGGGCGCCATGGTCGCGCCGCTGATCTCGCAGTGGACCGGCCCGGTCAAGAAGCGCCGCACCTCGCCCGTCGCCGGGTCGCAGGCCAGCATCTGGTTGTTGCCCAGGCGCTGCAGCTCGCCCTGGTTCAGCGCGGAGGCCGACGCATCGGTCTGGATCCACAGCAGGCCGCGCGCGTCCAGCATCAGGCCGTCGGGGCAGGCGAAGAGGTCGCCGCGGATGTTGCCGCGCGCCTCGGGCCGCGCGTTGGCCGGGTCGCCGGCCAGCAGCAGGTGGTCCCAGCGGAAGCGCGTGGCGTCCAGGTCGCCGTCCTCGGTCCAGCGGATCACCTGGCCCATCACGTTGTTAGCGCGCGGGTTGGCCGCGTCCACGCCGGGCTGGCCGGCTTGGCCGCGCGCGGTGTTGTTGGTCAGCGTGCAGTACACGGTGGCGCGCGCCGCGTCGATGGCCATCCACTCGGGCCGGTCCATGCGGGTGGCGCCCAACAGGTCGCTGGCCTGGCGCGTCTTGACCAGCACCTCGCCCTGGTCGGCGAAGCCGGTCATAGCCGTCAACGGCCCCTCGCCGTGCACGAGCGGCAGCCAGCGGCCCGTGCCGTCGGCGTCGAAGCGGGCGACGTACAGGGTGCCGTGGTCCAGCAGCGTGCGGTTGGCCTGCGCGGCGGTCCGGCCGGGGCTGGCCGGCGCGATGCGGCCGGCGCTCACGAACTTGTAGAGGTACTCGAAGCGCGCGTCCTCGCCCGAATAGAGCACGGCCCGGCCTGCGCGCGTGGCCGCGACCCAGGCGCCCTCGTGCACGCCGCGCCCCAGGGCCGTGCGCTTGACGGGCGCGGCCGTGGGGTCCATCGGGTCGACCTCCACGATCCAGCCGAAGCGGTGGAACTCGTTCGGATGCTGGCGCGCATCGAAGCGGGCATCGTGCTCGTTCCAGCGGAACCAGGCCTCGTCCGTCATGCCCCAGCGCAACTGGTCGGCGTCGCGCCGCGGGCCACCTGCGAAGTAGAAGTTGAAGTTCTCCTCGCCCGCCAGGTAGGTGCCCCAGGGCGTGGCGCTGCCGGCGCAGTTGTTCAGCGTGCCCAGCACGGTGCGGCCCTCGGGGTCGGCGGCCGTGCGCAGCAGCCGGTGGCCGGCGGCGGGGCCGGCAAGCCTGCAGGGCGTGCGCGCCGTGATGCGGCGCGCGAACGGGCTGGGCCGCACCAGCTGCCACTGGCGGCCGTCGAATGCCACTTCGACCACCGACAGGCCATGCGCGGCCTGCGACTTGCGCACTTTCTCCAGGGTCCACGGCGCCATGCCGCCCGTGTGCAGCATGCCCTCGTCCGTGTACTCGTGGTTGATGACTAAGAGGCCGCGCTGGCCGTCCAGTGCGAAGTAGGCCATGCCGTCGTGGTGCATGCCGAGCTGCTGCGCCTGCTCCTCGGCGGTGTTCGACAGGTCGTCGCGAAAGGCCGGCATGGCGCCGGCGAGGCCCACGGGCTCGCCCCAGCGTGCCAGCACGTGCGCCTCGTAGCCGGGCGGCACGGTCACGCGGTCGGCCGTCGAGGCCGGGACGCCCGTGAAGCCGATGCGCGCATTGCCAGCGGCCGGCAGCGCGCAGCCCGCCAGCGGCGCCAGCAGGGCGGCGGTGGCCACGCCCAGGCCGCCCTGCAGCCAGATGCGCCGGGCCGGATCGGACACCGCCGCCAGCGTGGCGTTGCCCGATCGGTTGCTGCACTCCATCGCCGCGAAATCCTTGCCCATCGTGCCCTTTACGTTTGGTTCCATGCCGCTGTGGCATGCTGCGCCGTCCCATTGTCCGCGCCCGCTTTTGCACTTGAATCCCACCCCCATCCGCAGCCCTCTGGCCCAGGCCGCCATCACGCGCGCCGTGCAACTGGTCGAAGACGACGGCCCGCTCGAAGACGGCCAGGCCATGCGCCAGTCTTTCGCCGCGCAGGCCGACGGCGCTGGCCGCGTGCACGAACGCGCGGCGCTGCTGGGCCAACGCCTGGGCCTGGGCCGTGAATGGGCCCGCTGGCGCCACCTGGGCGGCGGCGTGGTGCTGGTGCTGGCCCTGGTCGTGGTGTTCGCCGCCTGGGGCCTGGCGCGCGTGGTGCTGGGCGATGCGCGCGAGATCAACGTGGTGGCGGCTTTCGTGTCGCTGCTGGGGCTGCATGGGCTGACGCTGCTGCTGTGGCTGGCCAGCCTGCTCGTGCCGCTGCCCACGGCCGGCGGCGCGCTGGGCCGCTGGGCCCTGCAGCTCACGGCCCGCTTGCCGCTGGACCGCGGGCCGCACGCCGTGCAACTGGCGCGCGCCACGAGCGACGTGCTGGGCCGCGCGCGGCTCGCGCCCTGGGCCTTCGGCGGCGTCAGCCATGGGATCTGGACGCTGTCCTTCGTGCTGCTGCTGGTCGCGCTGGCGCTGGGCTTCTCGCTGCGCGCCTACCGGCTGACCTGGGAGACCACCATCCTCACGCCGGAGTTCTTCGTGCAGTTCGTGCGCGCCACGGGCTGGTTGCCGCAGCGGCTGGGCTTTGCGGTGCCCGATGCCGCCACGCTGCTGCAGCCCGCGCTGGCCGGCGCCGACGCGCAGCGCGCCTGGGCCTGGTGGCTGCTGGGCTGCGTAGCCGTCTATGGGCTGGCGGTGCGGGTGTTGTGCGGCCTGTGGTGCTGGGCGATGTGGCGGCGCGGCCAGGGCCGGCTGCGGCTGGACCTGGCCGACCCCTATGTGCGCCGCCTGCTGGCCCGCTTCGAGGCCATGGAGCCGGCGCAGATCATCGATGTAGAACATGCGGCGGATGCGCCTGTGCGCGCGCTGGTGCGCGCCGCGCCCGAGACGGCCGAGCGTTGGCTGCTGGGCTTCGAGCTGCCGCCTGAGACTGAATGGCCGCCGCTGCAAGGCCCGTGGCACACACAGCGGATCGAGGGCACGCAGCAGGAGCGCGCCGCCGTGCTGCAGGCCCTGGCCGCCGCGCCGCCGCACAAGTTGCTGATCGCCTGCCACGCGCCCTCCAGCCCCGACCGCGGGACCGAGCGCTTCGTGCGCGAGGCCTGCGGCCTGGCCGGCGCCTGCGGCCTGCTGCTGCTCGGCGCGCGGCAGGAGGCCGACGCCGCCCGTTGGCGCGACTGGCTGCAGCGCGGCACGCTGGCAAAGGTCCAGCTGCACACCGAAGCCCAGGCCGCGCAAGCCTGGCTGGAGGCCGCATGAGCGAAGCGCCGGGCCGCCCCAAGCAAGCTCGCGCCCGCTCAGGCGGACAACAGGCCGCAGGCCCAAGGGTGCACCAGTGACGGACGCACTCGCCATCGCCGTCGTCGGCCACACCAACGCCGGCAAGACTTCGCTGCTGCGCACGCTGACCCGCAAGCAGAGCTTCGGCGAGGTCTCCGACCGCCCCGGCACCACGCGCCATGTGGAAGCGATCGAGCTGCGCGTGCACGGCGCACCTGCGCTGCGCTTCTTCGACACGCCGGGCCTGGAGGATTCCGTCGCGCTGTGGGACTACCTGCAGACCGCCGTCACCGGCCCCGACCGGCCCGACCGCGTGCGCGCCTTCCTGCAAGGCCCCGAGGCGCGCTCCAGCTTCGAGCAGGAGGCCAAGGTGCTGCGCAAGATGCTGGAGGTGGACGCTGCCTTCTACGTGATCGACAGCCGCGAGCCCGTGCTGCCCAAGCACCGCGCCGAGATCGAGATCCTGAACTCCTGCGCGCGCCCCGTGATGCCGGTGCTGAACTTCGTGCGCGACGCCGCGAGCCGCGCGCCCGAATGGCAGGCCGTGCTGGCCGCCGCCGGCTTGCATGCCCAGGTGCGCTTCGATGCGGTCGCGCCCTTCGTCGGTGCCGAGCAGCATCTCTACCAGGACCTGGCCACCTTGCTGCCCGCCCAGCGCGCGCGGCTGCAGGGCGTGGCCCAGTTCCTGGCCGACGAGGTGGTGCAGCGCCGCCGCGCCAGCAGCCGCGCCATTGCCGACCTGCTGGTGCGCCTGACCGCACTGCGCCGCCCCATCGAGGAAGAGGTGCACGCCGACCCGGCCCGGCGCCGCCAGGCCGAGCAGGACTTCCAGCAGCTGGCACTCGGCTTCGTGCGCGCGGCCGCTGACGGTCTGCTGCAGATCCACGGCTTTCGCGGCGACGACGCGGCCCTGGCCCAGCTGCCCTGGCAGGACGGCCGCTGGGACAGCGACCTGTTCCATCCCGAGACGCTGCGCGAAGCCGGCAAGCGCCTGGGCATGGGCGCGGCCGTGGGCGCCTCCATCGGGCTGGTGGCCGACGCGGCCGTGGGCGGCCTGTCGCTGGGCGCGGGCGCGGCGCTGGGTGGTGCCATCGGCAGCATCGTGTCGCAGGGCTGGCGCCAGGTCGGCGGCAAGCTCTTGAACCAGGTGCTGGGCGTGCGCGAGCTCACGCTGGACAACGCGCTGCTGTTCCTGGTCGCGCTGCAGCTGCTGGGCCTGGCGCGCGCGCTGGAGCAACGCGGCCACGCGGCGCTGACGGGCTTCGTGCAGGGCCTGGAGAGCGACCCGGCGCTGGACGCGCCGCTCAAGCGCGCCGTGCAGGCCGTGCAGAGCGCACGCAGCCATGCCGACTGGGAGCGCGCCGGCGCCACCTCCGCGCGACGCGCGCGCCTGGTGGAGCAGGTGGCCGAACTGCTGGAGCCGCTGGCCGCTGCTCCGGCGGCCTGACCGACGCTGCATTTGCGCCGCGACCGCGTCGATTGCGGTCCGCCGGCTGACATCTTTCGGTGCCTGTGCTTCGGCACAATTCCGGCCCAGCACAACGCACAACAACGATCCCGAGGGAGTCCACCCATGGCCACCAGCCTGCTTGCCCTGCTCGACGACATCGCCACCGTCCTGGACGATGTCTCCGTCCTCACCAAGGTTGCCGCCAAGAAGACCGCCGGCGTGCTCGGCGACGACCTGGCGCTCAACGCCCAGCAGGTCACTGGCGTCAAGGCCGACCGCGAACTGCCCGTGGTCTGGGCTGTCTGCAAGGGCTCGCTGCTCAACAAGGCCATCCTGGTGCCGGCAGCGCTGGCCATCAGCGCGTTCGCGCCCTGGGCGATCACGCCGCTCCTGATGCTGGGCGGCGCCTTCCTGTGCTATGAGGGCTTCGAGAAGCTGGCGCACAAGTTCCTGCACAGTGCCGAAGCAGCGGCGGCACACAAGGAGGAGATCAAGCGGTCCGCCGCCAACCCGGCCGTGGACCTGGTGGCGCTGGAGAAGGACAAGATCAAGGGCGCCGTGCGCACGGACTTCATCCTCTCGGCCGAGATCATCGCCATCACGCTGGGCACCGTGCAGCAGAGCGCCTTCGGCACCCAGGTCGCGGTGCTGGTCGGCATCGCCGTGTTGATGACGGTGGGGGTCTACGGCCTGGTCGCCGGCATCGTGAAGCTGGACGACGCCGGGCTGTACCTGAGCCAGCGCGGCGGCGCGCAGGCCGCGCTGGGCCGCGGCATCCTGTGGGCCGCGCCCTGGCTCATGAAGGCGCTGTCGGTGGCCGGCACGGCCGCCATGTTCCTGGTGGGCGGTGGCATCCTCACGCATGGCGTGTCAGTGCTGCACCATGGCATCGAGGAGGTGGCGGCGCACACGGCCGTATGGCCTGGCGGCGGCTTCTGGGCCGCGCTGACGCCCATGCTGTTGAACGCGGTCATCGGCATCGTGGCTGGCGCCGTGGTGCTGGGCCTGGTCACGCTGGTGAAAAAGCTGCGCCGTTGATGCTCAGGGCTGGAGCCCGCGCCGCGCGAACAGAAGGCGGCGCAGCCCATGCGCCCACCAGCCCTTGCGCTGCTCGCACAGCACAGCCATCACGGCCACGATGGCTCCCGTTCCGACGAACATGAAGACGCGGTTGGCCGCATCCGTGGCCGGCCAGGGCGTCACCGTCGACAGGAAATGCGCCACGGGCAGGTGGACCAGGTACACCGTGAACGTGGTCTCCGCGCAGCGCCGCACACAGTGCTCCAGCCGCGGCTGCACGCGTAGCCGCAAGTGCGACAGCCCCACCGCGCCGACGAGGTTCAGGCCGAAGATGGCCGCCACCGCGTAGCGGTTCAGGATCGATTTCTCGCCGACCCAGGGTGACACCGCGTCGTGCGCGGCCAGCCAGTGCCGGCCCTGCCACAGGTACAGCGCATACAGCAGCACGCTGGCGGCGAAGGCCAGCGCGCCGACGCGCGTCGACACGGGCCGGTGCGCCATCGTGCGGTACAGCAGCACGCCCAGCAGCCACAGCGGGAACAGCACGGCGATGCGCGGGCCGACGAACAGCAGCACCGAGCCCACCCACAGCCAGGCTCGCCGCCGGTCGGCGATGAACACGGCCAGGCCGAACAGCACGTAGTACCAGACCTCGTAGCCCAGGGACCAGTAAGGCAGCATCGAGCCGATGTCGGTGGACAGGTACCAGATCTGGTTCAGGAAGGTCAGGCTGCTGACCACTTCCCACCACAGGGGCCGGTTCTGGTCGACGACATGCGTGACATAGGCGCCGGGATCGATCAGCGTGCCGACCGTGTCGAGCGCAAAGGTCAGCAGCACGGCCGGCACCGCCACTGAGTAGATGCGCGATGCGCGCGCCACGACATAGTCGGCGGCCGTGGCGTGCCGGGCATGCGTCACCCAGGCGATCACGTAGCCCGACAGCACGAAGAACACCACCACGGCGTCGTCGGCGATCGCGCTGAACTGCCACAGGAAGCCGCCCGTCAGGCGCTGCGCCGACAGGTGGCCCAGGAACACGACGACGGCGGCGCTGAACCGGACGAGGTCCAGGTACAGCGAGAGCTTGGAGTTCATGCGGCGTGTGGGGCAGTGCGCGGGTGGGGCTGGAGTCTATCCATCCGGCCGTCTGCTCCGGTCCGCCGGCCGCAACTGCACCTGTCGCGGCCCGCCGATCGGCGGCACAGTGGGGCCATGTCCAAATTCCTGCGGGCGCTGCGCGTCGTACTGTGGAGCTTCATCGGCCTGGGTGGCCGGCGCGAGGTCGCCGACCAGCGCATGCACCAGATCGGCCTGATGCCCATCATCGCCATCGCGGCGGTGCTGCTGGCGCTGCTGCTGGCGGGCCTGATGGCGCTGGCCCATGTCGCCGCAGGCGCGTAGCGGCCCTTACGGCGCGGCCTCGTAGAGCTCCAGCGGCAGGCCGTCCGGGTCGGCGAAGAACACGAAGCGCCGGCCCGTGTATTCGTCCACGCGCACGTCCTCGACGGCGACACCCTGCGCCTGCAGCTGCGCCTTGCACGCATCCACGTCCACCACCTCGAAAGCCAGGTGCCGCAGGCCCTGGGCCTCCGGGCGCGAGGGCCGGGGCGGCGCGCCGGGAAACGAGAACAGCTCGATCTGCGCGCCATCGGGCAAGGCCAGATCCAGCTTGTGCGACTGGCGCGCCGCGCGGTAGTTTTCCGCCACGATGGTGAGGCCCAGCACTTCGGTGTAGAAGCGTTTGGACCGCGCGTAGTCGGAGCAGATGATGGCGGTGTGGTGGATGCGGCGCAGCATGGCAGGTAGGGCAGTGTGGCGCCTGAGGATAGCCCAGCAGGCAATGCGGGCGTGCTCTTGCTGCCCGACGCAGCCGCTGCAGCGGCACCGCAAGCACCAGTGCGGCACGGGCGCTGCGCCGGCACCGGCGGCAGTGGCTTTCGCCGTGTTCCAAATGACATAGCGATTGTCTGCTGGCCGCTGCAACGCAGGCCATGCCGGCGCATGGCAAGCCCTCTGTCGTTCCTGCAGCATTTGGATGCGGATACACCATGGGCATGACCCGGTTGCGCCTGGCCTCCAGGCTGCTTTGCTATATTCAAGCAAGCACAGCGCTGGCTGTGCACCCACGGTCCCGCTATCTGTCAGGAGTCATCGCATGCGTGTCTTTGCCGTCGCATCCCTGGTCATCGCACTGGCGCTGCCGGTGGCCGCCTGGTCCCAGCAGATCACCGTCTCGGCGGCGGCCAGCCTGACCGATGCGTTCAAGGAACTGGCGCCCAGGTTCGAAGCCGCCAAGCCCGGTGCCTCCGTGCGCCTGAACTTCGCGGCCTCGGGCGTGCTGTTGCAGCAGATCAGCCAGGGCGCGCCGGTCGACGTGTTCGCCAGCGCCGACCAGGAGACCATGAACCGCGCCGATACGCAAAAGCTCATCGACGCTGGCTCGCGCAGGAACTTCGTGACGAACAGCCTGGTGCTCATCGAGCCGGTGCAGGGTGGCGTGGGCGTCAAGGGCCTGCAGGACCTGGGCGGCGCGGCGGTCAAGAAGATCGCCATCGGCAAGACCGCCACCGTGCCCGTGGGCCGCTACACCAAGGAAGTGCTGGACCCGGCCAACCTGTGGGCCACGCTGGAGCCCAAGTTCGTGCAGGCCGACAGCGTGCGCCAGGTGCTGGACTACGTGAGCCGCGGCGAGGTCGAGGCCGGCTTCGTCTACCGCACCGATGCCGCGCTGATGGGCGAGAGGGTCAAGGTCGTCGCCTCGCCGCAGGGCGCGACGCCGGTGTCCTACCCCATCGCGGTGGTGGCCGACAGCCGGCGCAAGGCGCTGGCGGCGGACTTCATCGCCTACGTGCAGTCCGAGGCCGGACAGCGGGTGCTGGGCCGCTACGGCTTCGGCCAACCCTGAGCGCCGCTACAGTGCGGGGCGCGCACGCCCCGCCCCCATGTTCGACCGCCAAGCCACCGCCCTAATCCGCCCCGCCATCACACGGCTGGCGCGCGCGTTGTCGGCGATGGGCGTCAGCGCCGACACGCTGAGCGTCATTGGATTTGCGATCGGCATCGTCGCCGCAGTGCTGATCGCCAGCCAGCTCCATGCCTGGGCCATCGGCGCGATCGTGCTGTCGCGCCTGTGCGATGGGCTGGACGGGGCCGTGGCGCGGCTGTCGGCGCCCACCGACCGCGGCGGCTTCCTGGACATCACGCTGGACTTCCTGTTCTACGCCGCGATTCCCCTGGCGTTCGCCGTGGCCGACCCGGCGCGCAACGCGCTGGCCGCTGCGGCCTTGCTGACCGCCTTCATCGGAACCGGATCCAGCTTCCTCGCGTTCGCCGCCATCGCAGCCAAGCGCGGCATGGCCAGCACCGACTACCCGGACAAGTCCTTCTTCTTCCTTGGCGGCCTGGCCGAGGCCGGGGAGACGCTGGCGTTCTTCATCGCCATGTGCCTGTGGCCGCAGCACTTTGCGCTGCTGGCCTGGGTGTTCTGCGGTATCTGCGCGCTGACTGTCGCCACGCGGCTCTACTGGGGGTGGCGGTCGTTCGGATGATGCGTGGCATCGCTGCCATACCGCGCCACGAAGCGTTGGTCGATCCCGTCCTTCCAGCGCCAGACCCAGTCGCCCGTCCACGACCACGGGCCCCACACCGCCGTGGCCCGTTGGCCGCCCAGCGCCAGCAGGTACAGCGCACGGGCCTGCGGCGTCCAGTCCTCCGGTACACGCCCCTCGCACAACGCGCGCAGGTTGCGCGCCAGCACCGGGCCGGCACGCACGGCGAACACGCCGGACCTGGGCCGCGCATCCGCATAGGCCGCCACGTCGCCGGCCGCCAGAACCTGCGGATGGGACGTGCTTTGCAGGCTGCGCGTGATGGGGATGAAGCCTTGCGCATCCGTCGCCAGGCCCGCGGCGCGCGGCCAGGCGGGTGCGGCGGCGCCGGTGGCGAGCAGGCAGGCGTCGAAGGGCAGCGGCGCACCCTGGTCGAACAGCAGCCGGCCTGCCTCCACCGCGCGGGCGCGCTGCCCGCCCCGCCAGGCGATGCCGCGCGCGCGCAGTTGTTGGGTCAGGCGTTGGCGCACGCCGTCGGCAAAGCCGGCCAGCGGCAGCGCATCCGCTCCCACCAGCGTGATGCGCAGCGGCGGCCATCCTGCTGCCAGTGCGCGGTGGTGCATGGCCAGCGCCAGTTCGATGCCGCCGGCGCCGGTGCCCAGCACGGCCAGGTCGAAGCCGCCCGGCTGCGCGGCCATGCGTGCGGCCAGCGCCGGCCAGGCCGCGGCAAACCCTTCGATGGGCCGCACGCAGAGCGCATGGTCGGCCGCGCCGGGCATTTGCTGCACGGCCGCCACGGGGCCGGTGTCGATGGACAGCCGGTCGAAAGGCAGGCGCGTGCCGTCCGCGCAATCCACCGTCTGGCCCGCCAGGTCCAGCCCCGTGCAGGCCGTGGTCTGCAGGCGCACGCCGGCCCGCGCGGCCAGTGCGTCCAGCGCGATGGCGCACTGGTCCAGCGCGTAGTGCCCGGCCACCCAGCCCGGCAACATGCCCGAATAGATCTGCCGCCGGTAGGGCGTGACGAGTGTGACCTGCCAGCCCGTCAGCGGGCGCGCCGCCAGATCGGCCAGCACGGCCAGGTGCGCGTGGCCGCCGCCCAGCAGCACCAGCTGCTTCATGGGGCGGCCACCAGCCGCAGGTCGCCGAACCAGGTCTCGGCGGTGTCGCCGGTGTTGTCGGTGTCCGCGCCGATGCCGAAGCCGCCCAAGCGCGGTGCGGTGCCGCCGAAGGCTTCGGCCCAGTCGCGCCGCAGGTCGCGCGTGTGGCTGCGCCAGGTGGTGGCCTGCGCGTCGCCGCTGTCCACCACCACCATGCGCACGCGGTCGGTGTAGGGGTTCCAGGCGGTGTGGCCCGCGGGCTGGGCCTGGCCCCAGACGTAGCACAGGGCGGCTGCCGGGATGTCGGCCCCGGACAGGGCGCGTGCCGCCTGTAGCGCCACCCGGTCGCCGAAGGACAGGCGCTCCAACGGCAGGTCGAAGAACACGTAGAGGCGCGCGGCATAGTCGTCGCCGCCCTTGCTGCGCACGTCGGAGCCGGCCAGCGCACGCGCCACCTTCCATTGCCACTGCAGCAGCGGTGTGCGCGCCGGGTCCACATCGACCCGGCACACCAGCGACGAGGCCGAGGCTGCAGAGCGCACGCGCAGCACGCGGCGGCCCGCATCGTCCACCATGTCGTAACGGTTGGCGCGCTCCACCTTGGGCAGGCGCTGGTGCGTCCAGCCCGCAGGCAGCGTGTCGCCCGGCGGCGCGGTGGAGAGCAGGGGCGGCTGCCCGTCCGCCTGCGCGCCGGCAGGTGGGCTGACGCCGGTGGCCGCCAGGCCCAGCCAGGCCAGGGCCTGGCGGCGGTGCAGGCCCGCCCTCATCCGCGCCTCCAGCCATGGAAGCGTTCGACCCAGCCCAGCAGCTTCTGCGGCGCATGCGCGCGCTTCCACTGCCCTGCCGCGTACTTGTTCGCCTCGGCCATGGTGGGGTAGATGTGGATGGTGCCCAGGATCTTGTTCAGCCCGATGCCGTGCTTCATGGCCAGCACGTATTCGGCGATGAGTTCGGCCGCGTGCGCGCCCACGATGGTCACGCCCAGGATGCGGTCGCGGCCGGGCGGGGTGAGCACCTTGACGAAGCCGCGCGCCTCGCTGTCGGCAATGGCGCGGTCCAGGTCGGCGATGTCGTAGACCGTCACCTCGTGCGGGATCTTGCGCGCGCGGGCCTCGTCCTCGTTCAGGCCCACGCGCGCCACCTCGGGCTCGGTGAAGGTGGCCCAGGGGATCACGCGGTAGTCGGCCTGGAAGCTCTTGAACGGCGCGAACAATGCGTTCACCGCCGCGTACCAGGCCTGGTGCGCCGCCACGTGCGTGAACTGGTAGGGCCCGGCCACGTCGCCGGCCGCGTAGATGTTCGGGAAGTTGGTCTGCAGCAGGCCGTTGACCTGCAGCGTGCGGCCGGTCACCACGCCCAACTCCTGCAGGCCGAAGCCCTCCAGCCGCGCCTGGCGGCCCACGGCCAGCAGCAGCGTGTCGAAGGCGATGCGCACCTCGGCGCCGGCGTGGGTGGCGACCAGCGTCTTCTGGCCGTCCACCACCTCGCAACGCACGGCCTCGTGGCCCAGCCGCAGCGCGACGCCGTCCGCGCGCAGGCCCTGCGCCACCAGCTCGGCCGCGTCCGCATCCTCGCGCGGCAGCAGGCGCGGGCCACGGTGCACCTGCGTGACCTGGCTGCCCAGCCGCGCGAAGGTCTGCGCCAGCTCGCAGCCGATGGGGCCGCCGCCCAGCACCAGCAGCCGACCGGGGCGCTGGCGCAGGGCCCAGACGGTCTCGGACGTGAGGTAGCCCACCTGGTCCAGCCCGGGAATGTCGGGCACCAGCGGCTGGCCGCCGGTGGCGACCACGATGCTGCGGGTGGAGAGGGTGCGCACCTGGCCATCGGCCTGCGTGATCTCCACCTGCCAGGGCGAGACGATGCGCGCGCGGCCCTGGGCCACGTCCACGCCCAGCGCGGTGTAGCGCGCCACCGAATCGTGGGGCGCGATCTGTTGCACCACGCGCTGCACGCGCTCCATCAGGTCGGCGAAGTCATGGTCCGCGCTGGCCGAGCGCACACCGAAATCCGGCGCCCGCGCCACCTGCGACAAAAAGCGCGCCGAGCGGATCAGCGCCTTGGACGGCACACAGCCCGTGTTCAGGCAGTCGCCGCCCATCTCCCCCTGCTCGACGAGGGTGACCTTGGCGCGCACGGCCGCCGCGATGTAGGCCGTCACCAGCCCCGCCGAGCCCCCGCCGATCACGACGAGGTTGCGGTCGAAGCGGCGTGGCCGCGTCCACCCCGCGTAGACCTTGCGTGCGCGCAGCGCGTCGCCCAGCTTGCGGGCCACCAGCGGGAACACGCCCAGCAGCACCAGCGCGCCCAGCAGCCCGGGCGAGAGGATGCCGGCCAGCGAGTCGATGCGCCCCAGCTGCGTGCCCGCGTTCACGTAGACCAGCGTGCCGGGCAACATGCCGAGCTGGCTCACGCCGTAGAAGGTCAGCGGCCGGATGCGCGTGAGCCCCATCACCAGGTTGATGACGAAGAAGGGCAGGATGGGCACGAGGCGCAGCGTGAACAGGTAGAAGGCGCCATCGCGCGCCATGCCGGCGTTCAGCGTGGCCAGCCGGTCGGCAAAGCGGGCCTGCACCCAGTCGCCCAGCAGCCAGCGCGCCGCCAGAAAGGCAAGCAGGGCGCCGATGCTGGACGCGAAGGAAACGATGAGCGTGCCCCAGCCCAGGCCGAACACCGCGCCCACGGCCAGCGTCATCACCGCCGCGCCGGGCAGCGACAGGGCCGTGACCAGCACGTACGCGGCGAAGAAGGCGAGCGCCGCCTGCAGCGGCTGCGCGGCGCGCCAGGCCTCCAGCGTGGCCTGGTGGCGCTTGAGGGTGGCCAGGTTCAGGTACTGGCCCAGGTCGAAGGCGAAGAACAGGGTGATGCCGGCCAGCAGGGCGAGCAGCAGCCACCAGCGTTTGTCTAGGCGCATCAGATAGGTGAGGGTTGAGTCAACGATTGGCAAAAGCGGATGGGACGGAAACGACGCTCGCAGCGCAGCGCGTACGGTCTCCTGAAGCTATTGGATCCGATCTGAGGCCTGGCTGTGAGGGCGCGCCTGGCACTTCCAGCAACGGGTCCAGCGTCTGCACGCCTAGCCAATCGCTGGTTTGTGCTGGCGGGTGGCCGCACAGTTGAAGTGCAGCGCGCAGTAGATGCAAGTGCAGCCGTTCATCACCGCGCCACGGCGGCGCATCTCCATCAGCGTGCGGCATTTGGGCTCTGCCCTACGACTGCTGGAGCAAGGTGATCGTCCGCGTCTCGCATACACGCGGCAATCACTCTGCGCTGCCCAACTTCCTTGCCGCCAGGTCGTGCGATTCTTGGGCGTTGATGCTGCACATGAACGTGATGGTTTGGTCTGTCACCGATCTCGAGGAGGCCTGCATGGGGCTGGACGACTACGCCGACCTTGCATTCGCCCCAACTTCGCCTGTCTCATGCTGGACGGTCGTGTCGGCGTGATGAGGAGCTTCGCTGGCCCGCTGGGCATCGCTGCGGCCATGCTCCGGCGCCCGTGCAGCGGCGTGGTCAGCTGGCCACGAACCTCGCTTGCGGATCTTCGGGGCGAGCGAACGCCTGGCACAAGACGAACGCATTACCGGCGTTTGGGTACAGCAACTCCGCCCTTGCGCAGGATGCCTGCCTCCACGCGAAAGATGTCTGGCACGTTGATCTTGCCGTTGCTGCGCTCTTCCATGACTGCAACGCTGACCATGGCTTCGAGCAGCGCCTCCGAATCGGAGGCCGCCGCCAAGCCGGCCGGAACCGACTGCGCCTGACGGTTTCCCGTCGCTTGGATGGTCTCGATGACACGCTTGTCTCGCCACAGTTGGAACAACTGGTTCCTCGTCATCGGCACGAGTTGGCGCTTCAAAGCTTCGAGCGATGGCCTGATCCAGCCGTAGTCCTCGTACAGCTCGTTCAGCCGGACTTGAGATGCCGAGCGCACCCCATCGAGCAGGCTGAGATGGTCGACGGCGCGGTCTACCGGGGCGGGCGAGTGTTCGGCAGCCTTCTTCCATGCCGTGAGAAAGGTTCGGGGCGCACAGGTATTGGCTGCGTCGCTAAGGTGCAGAGGCACCCAGGTGTACACCAGGCCACGCTTCTTGCTGCTGCCCATGAACTCACCGGCCAACGCATGGACTAACTTCCGTTGCGGCTCCAAGTCGGCCATGCTGTCGCTGCCATCTATGGGCAGCGCCGCCAGGGCACCTTCCCGGGCCGCCAGTGCGTGCAATGCCGGCTTGCCCCGCTGGTTGCGCAGGATTTCGAACAACAGCAAGCCATAGAGCTCCTGGGGTTGCCAGATCAGGTTGACGTGGTCATTGCGAATCTTGGAACTGTCCGGGAACATGAACAGCTCGCGGTCCGCAAACTGGTCCACGCGCATAAAGATCTTGGCGCGGATGCTGCGAAAGGACTGCAGGCCGATGGAGAGGCGCAGCAGTGCCTTGGACAGGTCGCGAATGCCATTCCAGTCGGGACCCAGGCGATCCAGTGCGTCAAATACCACCAACAGATGGCGCCTCTGTGCGCCGAGCTGTCGATCCAGCTCCGACAGAACGTTGGAGTACAGCGTGGGATCACTGCGCAGCGCCGCGATGGAGTGGGTAAGGTTGAACACCGGCTGGCCTGTCACTGCGTTGGCGATCCTCAAGAAAACACCCTTCCAGATCAGATCGGCCGGAACGCTCTCGGCCTGTAGCTGAACCACCTCGTCCACGGTGGGCGCAAAGTCATCGGTGCGGATGGACCCATTGAAGCCCAGCTTTACCTCGGTGGTTTTCAGTTCAGCGTGCTGGTAGTGTTCCGCCAGCTTGTTTCTGACCTCTTGGTTCAGCAGGGCGTGTGTCCAGAAGCTCTTTCCCATGCCACGGTTGCCAACCACCAACTGGCGGCGTAAATCCAGCACGCCTCGGTGCCCGGCGGGCAGGAACGCCCGGTCAGCGGATATCGGGGTGTTGGGCTCCACCCGGGATGCCAAGTCGAACTCCGCCATGGCGCGACGAATGTCTGCGAAAGCAATGGCTGCGGTATTCACGATGAAGGTGCTGTGCGGCTAGCTACAAGAATGGCGTCCACTGCGTTGAGGAGCGGGCGAAAGCTCTGCTCGTAGAACGCGGCGGACAACTGACCGGGAACGCGTGCGGGATCGAAATCGATGAACGCGGGATTGAATGGAACGACCAGTGGCCAGTGCGGCGCAGTGCGGTCTTCGCGGGCGAATCGGAGTGCGTCGAGCTCGGCGTCTCCTTCGTTTTCCAACTCCGCGTCGTACAGGTACTCAGAAAAGAGCTCGTACCAGTCGTCGCGCAAGCGCTGCTCGGTGGCCGCATTGAGGCTGGACTTGGCATAAACCGGCCGCAGCGCCATGCGCCACTCCCCTGCGCCGTTCTGCATGCGGTCTCGCTGCGCCAGCCACCGGAGCGCTGCGAACAGCGCGCGGTAACCCTCGATGGTCTGGGTCTGCGCAGTGCCGAACAGCAGCACCGTTGCACCCAGGCCGATCAGCGCGGGTGCCGTCAATTCGGCCAAACCGGCCCGGCTGTCGATCAGCACCGCGTCGTAAGAAGCGAGCGCGGCCACGCGGTCTAGCATAGCCAACACCTGCTGGCCCACTGACACGGCGCGTTCTTCTTCGATGTCCTCGACCATGGCACGCGCCAGCTTGGCCATCACGTTCTCCGGCGCTGCGGCGGACTTTCGACCGATGGCAGGCATCACGTCCACCCGGCCGCCGCCGGGTTCAGTCAGGTGGCTGGTGCCGACGAAGTCAGGCAACCATTCGTCACTTACGCCACCGATGCCGTTTTCCACGAGGAAGTCGATGACGCCGAACGCGGGCAGGCGCTCGTCGTCCAGCATAAGGTGCCCAATGCCGGGCGCCTCGAGGTCCAGGTCTACCACGAGGACGTTCCGATGTCGCCGGGCCAGGTCTGCGGCGACGACGGCCAAGGCGGTGGAGCGGCCCACGCCGCCTTTCAGCGACGCGAACACCAGGCGCGGCGGAAACACAGGCCCTGCAACGGGATGCGCCAGCCAGCCCGAGCCCACGATGCGGCGGTCGATCAGGTTGCAGAACAGGTTGCCAACTTGCACAGGTATTCGTTCGGGCGAGTCCAATATTGCCGAAGCACCTACTTCGTCCATGTACACCACGGGACGATGCGCGCGCGCGTAGCACCCAAGCGCCGCCGAAACCTCCTGGGTCAGCGGGTCGGATTTCGGAGCCTCAGGGGGTATGTCGTCATTCGCGTCCGGCGGCGCAGGTCGCATCGCCCTGGCGAAGAACGCCAGCCTTCCAGTTGCGTCTCGAAGGACGGTGCCTTTCTCGACGAACTCTGGGCCGCCGTGTGATGCAAGTACGCTGACCAGGGCTGGCAGCGCATCATCGAAAAGTACACCGGGCATTACGGTGCTCCCATCTGGTTCACAAGCTCGTTGGCGTCCGCCTTCCATTCCTCCACCCGCGCCTCTGGCACCTCGATGGACGGCGCGTAGCGCATGTCCGTATGCCACTGTCGGAAGATGCGACCAGATTGCGCGACCGCGCGCAGTTGCCCAGCCCGACGCCCGCTGATTTGATCCAGCAGGAGGCGTTTCAACTCTGGAAAATGTGCATAAAACGGATCGTCGCGCCGCCGCTCTGGTGATAGGGGGCGCATGCCGCTGTCGCGCATCATTTGCTTCACCGCCAATTCACCCGCGAGGCCGAACAGGTAGCCCGCGACCACCTTGCAGCCAGGCTGGGCGCCAGCTCCGGTCGCCGCGTAGAGAGTTGCCGCCGCCCGCAGGTGACGACGGGCGGCGTTCTGGAGATCAAGTGTGTAGGCCATGGCTGTCTAAGACGGGCCGGGCAGGATAACGCAGTTGGCTGCCAGCATGCGAACGGCCCGAACTGAGCAGTCTTGCGCTGCTGAAGCGGGTCGCAATACAAGATGACGCGTGGAGCCTGCCTTCCCACAACGAACGCCGGGATTGGCTTCTCAGAGCGTGCAGGCCGGCGGGTCTGCCGCACTTGACGCATAGTCCCAACGGCTACCGACTGCCCAGATGGAAACACGCAGGTCAGCGACCACGCCCTCTCACGACCCCACACCTCAACTATCCGTCAGTCAGCGAGTGATTCACCGGTGTTGTCAGAATCGTGCGGTTTAAACCACTTCGGATCGCCGGCATGCTCCACCGCCGCCACTTCTCCCTGCTGACGGCCGCGCTGCTCACCTCCCGCGCCGCCCGCGCCCAGACCCCCGCCGACTGGTCCCGGACCCTGGCCACCGCCCGTGGCCAGACCGTCTACTGGAACGCCTGGGCCGGCGACGAGAAGACCAATGCCTTCATCGCCTGGGTCGGCGCCGAGGTGAAGGCGCGCTACGGCGTGACCCTGGTCCACACGCGGCTGCAGGACACGGCCGAAGCCGTCACGCGCGTGATCGCCGAGAAGACGGCCGGGCGCACCCGCGGCGGCAGCGTGGACCTGATCTGGATCAACGGCCCCAATTTCCTCGCCATGAAGCAGCAGGGCCTGCTGCTGGGCCCGGTCACGCAGCGGCTGCCCAACTTCGCCTATGTGGACACCGTGGGCAAGCGCTCCAACGTGATCGACTTCAGCACGCCGGTCGACGGTTTCGCCGTGCCCTGGGCGCTGGCGCAGCTGGTCTTCGTGTACGACAGCGCGCGCATCACCAACCCGGCCGAGGTGCCGCGCTCGACCCCCGCGCTGCTCGAATGGGCACGCCGCCACCCGGGCCGCCTCACGCATCCGCAGGTGGGCAACTTCCTGGGCGCGAGCTTTTTGAAGCAGGCGCTGGTGGACCTGGTGCCCGACGCGGCCGTGCTGCAGCAGCCCGCCACCGACGCCAGCTTCGCCACCGTGGCCGCGCCGCTGTGGACCTGGTACGACGCCATCCGCCCGCACTTGTGGCGCCAGGGCCGGCAGTTCCCCGAGAGCGGGCCGGCGCAGCGCCAGTTGCTGGCGGACGGCGAGATCGACATCACGCTGTCGTTCAGCCCCGCCGAGGCGGCTGCGGCGGTGCGCGATGGCCTGCTGCCCGCCACGGTGCGCGCCTTCGCGTTCCGCAAGGGCACCATCGGCAACACCAGCTTCGTGGCCATCCCCTTCAACGCGGCGCACCCGGAGGGCGCGCTGGTCGTCGCCAACTTCCTGATCGAGCCGCTGGCCCAGGCCCGCGCACAGGACCTGGCCCACCTGGGCAGCCTCAACGTGCTGGACCTGGCCAAATTGCCGGCGGCCGAGCGCGCGCGCTTCGAGCAGTTGCCGCACCACCCGGCTGTGCCGAGCGCGGCCGAACTCGGCTCACCGCAGCTGGAGCCGCATGCCTCGTGGATGACGCGCATCGAGGCCGAATGGCGCCGGCGCACCACGCGCTGAACCGGGCCCACCCGGCCCCGCGCGCCGCGCCGGTGCTGACGGTGGCGGCTTTCGCGCTGCCGATCGCGGCGGGCCTGGTCGGCACGCTGCTGCCGGCCTTCGGCTGGCTGCCGGCCATCGGCGGCACGCAGGGGAGCCTGGACCCCTGGCGCACCCTGTTCGCCAGCCCCGGCTTTGCGCTGAGCCTGCAGGCCACGCTGGCCACGGGCTGGGCGGCCACGCTGTTGTCGGTGCTGCTGGCCTTCGGCATCGCGGCCGTGCTGCACCACCGCCCGGCCTGGGCGCGCCTGGGTCGGTGGCTGGCGCCGGTGCTGGCCATGCCGCATGCGGCGTTGGCGCTGGGGCTGGCCTTCGTGCTGCTGCCCTCGGGCTGGCTGGTGCGCTGGGTGTCGCCCGGCCTCACGGGCTGGACCGTGCCGCCCGACGTGGCCACCGTGGGCCACGCCTCGGGCTGGCCGCTGGTGCTGGCGCTGGTGATGAAGGAGCTGCCCTTCCTGCTGCTGATGCTGCTGGGCGCGCAGCACCAGCTGCCGGCGAACGCGCAGGTGGCCGCGGCACGCGCGTTGGGGTATGGGCCGGTGCAGGCCTGGTGCAAGGTGGTGCTGCCGCAGCTCTACGCGCAGCTGCGGCTGCCGATCTTCGCGGTGCTGGCGTTCTCGCTGTCGGTGGTCGACGTGGCGCTGGTGCTGGGCCCGGGCAACCCGTCCACGCTGGCGGTGCAGGCGGTGCGCTGGTTCTCGTCGCCGGATGTGGGCCAGGTGTTCCCGGCCGCGGCGGCCGCCACCTTGCTGCTGGCGCTGGTGCTGGCCAGCATCGGCGTGTGGATGCTGGCCGAGCGGGTGGCGGCGCCGCTGGTGCGGCGCTGGATCGCGCGGGGCGAGCGGGCCAGCGCGCTGCCGCCGCTGGCCACGGCGGCCCTGGGCGGCGGCCTGCTGCTGGCCGCTTTGGCACTGCTGGCCATGGCGGGCCTGGTGCTCTGGTCGCTCGCCACGCCCTGGCGCTTTCCGGATGCGTTGCCGCCGGGCCTGACGTTGGCCACCTGGGCGCGCCAGGCCGCGCCGCTGCGCGCGCCGGCCTCCGCCACGCTGGGCATCGGCCTGGCCAGCACCGCGCTGGCCCTGGCGCTGGTGCTGGCCTGCCTGGAGAACGAATCGCGCCGGCCCGCCGCCACCGCCCACGCGGTGCGCGGCCCGGTGTCGGCCAGCCTGTGGCTGCTGTACCTGCCGCTGCTGGTGCCGCAGGTGGCCTTCCTGTTCGGCCTGCAGGTGCTGCTGGTGGCCGCCGGGCTGGACGGCCGCTGGCCCGCCGTGGTGGCGGTGCACCTGGTCTTCGTGCTGCCCTACCTGTTCCTGAGCCTGGCCGACCCCTGGCGCGCGTTCGACCCGCGTTATGCGCGCGCGGCGGCCAGCCTGGGCGCCTCGCCCTGGCGCGTGTTCTGGCGCGTCAAGCTGCCCATCCTGCTGCCGCCGCTGCTGACGGCCTGCGCCGTGGGCTTTGCGGTCAGCGTGGCGCAATACCTGCCCACGCTGTTCGCCGGGGCCGGCCGCATCGCCACGCTGACGACCGAGGCGGTCACGCTGTCCTCCGGCGCGGACCGGCGCGTGATCGGCGTGTGGGCGGTGTTGCAGACGGTGTTGCCGATGCTGGCCTTCCTGCTGGCGGCGCTGGCGCCGCGGCTGCTGCATCCGCACCGGCGGAGCGCCCCATGAGCCGCCGGGCCGCTCCCAAGGCGAATAGCACCGTAGCCGAAGGCGCAGGTACTCCAGTGACCGCGTTGCACTTGCAGGGCGTGACGGTCGCGCTGCACGGCCAGCGCCTGATCGGCCCGCTGGACGCGGTGGTCGCGCCCGGCGAATGCCTCACGCTGATGGGCCCCAGCGGCTGCGGCAAGTCCAGCCTGCTGAACTACCTGGCCGGCACGCTGCCTGCGGTGTTCGCGGCCAGCGGCAGCGTGCGCGTGGGCGCCGACGAGCTCACGGCGCTGCCGCCCGAGCGGCGCCGCGTGGGCATCCTGTTCCAGGACGATCTGCTGTTCCCGCACCTGACGGTGGGCGGCAACCTGGCGTTCGCGCTGCCGGCCGCGGTGCGCGGCCGTGCCGAGCGCGCCGCCCGCATCGACGCGGCGCTGGCCGAATGCGGGCTGGAGGGTTTCGCGCCGCGCGACCCGGCCACGCTGTCGGGCGGCCAGCGCGCGCGCGTGGCGCTGATGCGCACGCTGCTGGCCCAGCCCCGCGCGCTGCTGCTGGACGAGCCCTTCAACAAGCTCGATGCGCGGCTGCGCGAGGACTTGCGCCGCTTCGTCTTCGACCATGCACGCCGGCAGGGGCTGCCGACCGTGCTGGTCACGCACGACGCGGCGGATGCGCAGGCGGCGGGTGGGGCGTTGGTGCGCGTGGGCGCCGGGTGAGCGGCAGGCTTGACTCCCGGCCTCTCGGCTCTCAGGCCTCCGCCTCCACCGCACCCCCTTGCCCGGCATCCACCCGCTGCATGTTCTCCAGCAGCTTGAGCAGGTAGTGCAGCGTGTGCGTCACGTCGTTGACCGAGAAGCCGTCCAGCACCTGGCCGTAGTAGGCGTGGATCTTGGGCAAGGCGTCCACCTGCCAGACGTGGCGGCCTGAGTCCGTCATCGTGACCAGCCGCGAACGCCGGTCGCGGCCGTCCGGCGCGCTGGCGACGTGCCCGTCGCGCTCCATGCGGCTGACCAGCCCCGACAGGTTCTGCCGGCTCACCATCAGGTAGCGGGCCAGGTCGCCCATGCTCATGCCGCCTTCGGCCTGCGGCCGCGACAAGGCCCCCAGCACCGCCCACTGCTGCGTCGTCAGCCCCTCGCTTTCGACCGCGCGCGTCCCCGTTTTATGCAACATATTTGCACATTGGTAGAGTCTGAAGAAAACGCGATTGGCCAGTTCCATGCGTGCGTTCTCTGCTTTTTCATTGGTGTTTTCCATGATTTATCCCTGAATGGAGGCTGCTTGCGTTGTGCAGATGCCTTCCTATAATAAGACAACATATTGTCGTAAATGCAGAAGCTGCGCAGCACCGTGGCCCGACGATAGCAAGCATTCAACCAGGAGAGACACCATGCAGAGATTCGAAGGCAAGACCGTCCTCGTCACCGGTGGCGGTGGCGGCATCGGCGGGGCCACGTGCCGCCGCTTCGCGGCAGAGGGCGCCAAGGTGGCCGTGTTCGACATGAACCTGCAGGCCGCCGACCAGGTGGCCGCCGCCATCCGCGCCGACGGCGGCCAGGCGCAGGCGTTTCGCTGCGACATCACCGACCGCGCCACCGTCGACCAGGCCGTGGCCGCCACGCTGGAATCGCTGGGCCCCATCGACGTGCTGGTCAACAACGCCGGCTGGGACGTGTTCAAGCCCTTCACCAAGACCGAGCCGGCGCAGTGGGACAAGCTGATCGCCATCAACCTCACCGGCGCGCTGCACATGCACCACGCCGTGCTGCCCGGCATGGCGGCGCGCAAGGCGGGCCGCATCGTCAACATCGCGTCCGACGCGGCGCGTGTGGGCTCCTCGGGTGAGGCCGTCTACGCGGCCTGCAAGGGCGGGCTGGTGGCGTTCTCCAAGACGATTGCGCGCGAGCATGCGCGCCACGGCATCACGGTCAACGTGGTCTGCCCGGGGCCCACCGACACGGCCTTGTTCGCCGACTACAAGGAGGGCGCCGGCAACCCCGAAAAGCTGATGGAGGCCTTCACCCGCTCCATTCCGCTCGGCCGCATCGGCCAGCCCGGCGACCTGCCCGGCGCCATCCTGTTCTTCGCCAGCGACGACGCGGGCTTCGTCACCGGCCAGGTGCTGTCCGTCTCGGGCGGCCTGACCATGAATGGCTGATGCCGTTCTCACGCACACCCCCAAGGAGACCAGCATGACTTTCGAAGACATCCTGTACGAAGTGCGCAACGGCGTGGCCTGGATCACGATCAACCGCCCCGAGAAGATGAACGCGTTTCGCGGCCAGACCTGCGACGAGATCATCCGCGCGCTGAACAAGGCTGGCTACGACCGCGCCGTGGGCTGCATCGTGCTGGCCGGCGCGGGCGACAAGGCCTTTTGCACCGGCGGCGACCAGTCGGCCCACAACGGCAACTACGACGGGCGCGGCACGATCGGCCTGCCGATGGAAGAGCTGCACACCGCCATCCGCGACGTGCCCAAGCCGGTCATCGCCCGCGTGCAGGGCTTTGCGATCGGCGGTGGCAACGTGCTGGCCACCATCTGCGACCTGACGATCGCGTCCGAGAAGGCCATCTTCGGCCAGGTCGGCCCCAAGATGGGCTCGGTCGACCCGGGCTACGGCACGGCCTTCCTGGCCCGCGTCGTCGGCGAGAAGAAGGCGCGCGAGATCTGGTACCTGAACAAGCGCTACTCGGGCGCCGAGGCCGTGGCCATGGGCCTGGCCAACATCTGCGTGCCGCACGACCAGCTGGACGCCACCGTGCAGGAGTGGGCCGAGACCATCTGCGAGCGCAGCCCCACGGCGATCGCGATCGCCAAGCGCAGCTTCAACGCCGACACCGCGCACCAGGCCGGCATCGCGGGCATGGGCATGTATGCGCTGAAGCTCTACTACGACACCGAAGAGTCGCGCGAAGGCGTGGCCGCGCTGAAGGACAAGCGCAAGCCCGACTTCCGCAAGTACGCCAAGTGAGGGCTGCGCCATGAATCCCTACCTCGACGACGACCTGCTCGCCCTGGGCGAGCACGTCCGCCGCTTCGCCCAGGGCCGCGTGGCCCCTGGCTTTCTGGAGCGCGACAGGACGCGCGTGCTCGACCGCGCGCTGATGCGCGAGATGGGCGAGATGGGCTTCATCGCGCCCGAGCTGCCCGAGTCGGCCGGCGGCCAGGGCATGGGCTGCCTGGCGGCCGGCGTGATCCACGAAGAGATCGCGCGGGCCGACCTCAGCATCTCCTACATCAACCTGCTGGCGTCGCTGAACGGGCAGATCCTGTCGCACCACGGCCAGCGCGAAGTCGCCCAGCCCTGGCTGCACAAGCTCACGCGCGGCGAGGCGCTGCTGGCCATCGCGCTGACCGAGCCGCGCGGCGGGTCGGACGCGGGCAACCTGCGCCTGCGGGTGGAACGCGTGGGCGACCACTATGTGCTGAACGGCGAGAAGACCTCGATCTCGGCGGCCGACCAGGCCGACGCGGCCGTGGTGTTCGGCCGCACCGGCACGGTGGAGTCGCAGGCACACGGCGTCACGGCGCTGCTGGTGCGCATGGACCTGCCGGGCGTGACGACCAACCGCTTCGACTGCCACGGCCAGCGCGCCATCGGCCGAGGCTCCATCTTTTTCGAGAACGTGCGCGTGCCCGTGGACCACCGGCTGGGCGACGAGAACAAGGGCTTCGTGCAGGTGATGCAGGGCTTCGACTTCTCGCGCGCGCTGATCGGCCTGCAGGTGCTGGCCGTGGCCCGCGCGTCGCTGCAAGAGACCTGGGAATACGTGGCCCAGCGCGAAGCCTTCGGCAAGCCGCTGTCGGCGTTCCAGGGCGTCTCGCATCCGCTGGCCGATTTCGACACGCAGGTCGAGGCCGCGCGGCTCTTGTGCCTGCAGGCGCTGTGGCTCAAGGACAAGGGCGCGCCGCACAGCGCCGAGGCAGCCATGTGCAAGTGGTGGGCGCCCAAGCTGGCCTTCGACGCCATCCACCAGTGCTTGCTGAGCTTCGGCCACGGCGGCTACGACCGGGGGGCGATGGAGCAGCGGCTGCGCGACGTGCTGGGCTTCCAGATCGGCGACGGCACCGCGCAGATCATGAAAACCATCATCGCGCGCACGCGGGCGGGGCGCCAGGCCGTGCCCGCCTGAAGAACAACGACACAAGGAGACAAGCCATGCAATTCGATGCCGTCCTCATCCCCCCGCGCCGCGCGGCCATGGTGGCCCATGGCCACTGGCGCGAGCGCACCATCAACGACGCGCTGGACGCCGCCGCCCTGGCCGTGCCCGACAAGACCGCGCTCACGGCCGTGCAGGTCGAGGGCGGCGCCGTCACGCGCTTCACCTACCGCGAGCTCGCGCGCATGGCCGACCGCATCGCCATCGGCCTGTCGCGCCTGGGCGTGGGCCCGGGCGACATCGTCGCCGTGCAGTTGCCCAACTGGTGGCAGTTCACGCTGACCTACCTGGCCTGCTCGCGCATCGGGGCGGTGATGAACCCGCTGATGCACATCTTCCGCGAGCGCGAGCTGTCGTTCATGCTGCAGCACGGCGAGGCCAAGGTCGCCATCGTGCCGCAGAGCTTTCGCGGCTTCGACTTCGCGCAGATGCTCGAGGGCCTGCGCCCGCAGCTGCCGCACCTCCAGCACGTGGTGGTGGTCGGCGCGGTGCACGGCAACGAACCGGCGCCGCACAGCTTCGAGGCCTTGCTGAGCGGCCCGGCGTGGGAAGAGGCGCCCGACGCCGCCGACATCCTGCGCGCACACCGGCCGGGCCCGGACGACATCACGCAGCTGATCTACACCTCGGGCACGACGGGCGAGCCCAAGGGCGTCATGCATTCGGCCAACACCGTGCTGGCCAACATCGTGCCGTATGCCGAGCGGCTGCGCCTGGGGGCGGACGACGTGGTTTTCATGGCCTCGCCCATGGCGCACCAGACCGGCTTCATGTATGGCCTCATCATGCCGATCTGGCTGCAGGCCAGCGCCGTGCTACAGGACGTGTGGGAGCCGAAGAAGGCGGTCGCGCTGATCCGCCAGGAGCGCGCCACGTTCACGATGGCGTCCACCCCGTTCCTGACCGACCTGGCCCGCACCGTGACGGAAATGGGTGGCGAAGGCGTGCCCAGCCTGCGCAGCTTCCTGTGTGCCGGCGCGCCGATCCCCGGTGCGCTGGTCGAGCAGGCCCGCGCCGCGCTGGGCGCCAAGATCGTCTCGGCCTGGGGCATGACCGAGAACGGCGCCGTCACGCTTACCAGGCTGGACGATGCGGACGAGCGCTCCTTCAACACCGACGGCCTGCCGCTGCCGGGCGTGGAGCTGAAGGTGGTCGATGTCGATGGCAAGCCGCTGCCGGACGGCGAGTCCGGCAAGCTGCTGCTGCGCGCGTGCTCCAACTTCGGCGGCTACCTGCGCCGCCCGCACCTGAACGGCACCGACGCCGAAGGCTGGTTCGACACCGGCGACCTGGCCCGCATCGACGCACAAGGCTACGTGCGCATCACCGGCCGCAGCAAGGACGTGATCATCCGCGGCGGCGAGAACATCCCGGTGGTGGAGATCGAATCGCTGCTGTACCGGCACCCGGCGATCGCGCATGCGGCCATCGTGTCGTACCCCGACGAGCGCCTGGGCGAGCGGGCCTGCGCGGTGGTCGTGCCGCGGCCGGGGCAGAGCATCGATCTGCCGGGCATCGTCGAATTCCTGAAGGCGCAGAAGGTGGCCGTCCAGTACATCCCCGAGCGGCTGATCGTGCGCGATGCCATGCCGTCCACGCCGAGCGGAAAGATCCAGAAGTTCAAGCTGCGCGAGCTGCTGGCGGCTGGCTGAAGACCCCGATCCACTACCGAGACATCACAATGCACACACGTTTGCAGCCCCTGCGCCGCGCCCTCGTCCTCGCGGCCGCCCTCCTGAGCCTGGGCGTGGCCCATGCCCAGGCCACCTGGCCGACCAAGCCCATCCGCATCGTCGTCGGCTTCGCGCCCGGCGGCAGCACCGACGTGATGGCGCGCATCGTTGCGCAGCAGCTCACCGAGACGCTGGGCCAGACCGTCATCATCGACAACAAGCCCGGCGCCAGCGGCAACATCGCCGCGTCCGAGGTCATCCGCGCCGTGCCCGACGGCGCCACGTTCCTGATCGCGCCGACCTCGGTCGAGACGGCCAACCCCTGGCTGTTCAAGTCCACCATCCTGCCCTCGCGCGACCTGGCGCCCGTGGCCGCCATCGGCCGCACGCAGATGTACCTGGTGGCCAAGCCGCAGCTGGAGGTGAAGGACGCCAGGGACCTCGTGGCGCTGGCCAGGGCCAGGCCCAACACGCTGTCGTATGCCTCGGCCGGCACCGGCACGCCGCCGCACCTGGCGTGCGAGCTGTTCAAGCTGGCCACGGGCACGGCCATCACCCATGTGCCCTACCGCGGCGCCGCCCCGGCGCTGCAGGACGTGCTGTCGGGCCAGGCCGATTTCGTGTGCGACCCGGGCATCGCGTTCCCGCACATCCGCACCGGCAAGGCCAGGCTGCTGGGCGTCGTCAGCGCCAAGCGCTCGCCGTTCTTCCCGGATGTGCCGACGGTGGGCGAGCAGGGCTTCGAGGGTGCGAACCTGGACATCTGGTTCGGCGCCTGGGCGCCCAAGGGCACGTCGCCCGAGATCGTCGCGCGCCTCAGTGAAGCGATCGCCAGGGCCATGGCGCAGGCCAGCGTGAAGAGCCGCTATGCCGAGCTGGGGGCCGAGCCGGTGCAGGTCGGTACGGCCGAGTTCCGCAAGCTGCTGGCCGACGAGGGCGCGCTGCTGGAGAAGGTGATCCGCGAGCAGAAGATCGTGGTGGAGTGATCTGCGAGATGCCGCACGCATGGCTTGCGCAGAGCACTACCGATGCTCGCGTGTGTGCCAGATCCGCAGCAGGTAGATCTTGCGATCTACCAACTCGTAGCGGATCTCGTACTGCGCGACCAGAAGTCGGCGCACCTCACGCGGCGCAAAGTCCTGAAGTGGTTCGCCGATTCTCGGGTGCTCCAGCAACCTTTCTGGCGCTCGGGTCAGGGCTTGCACGGCCTTGGCCGCCGCCGCTGGATTGACAGGGGCGAGGAACTCGTGCAAGCGGACCAAGTCGCCCAAAGCCTTGCTGGTCCACCGCAGCTCCCAGGTCATGCCGAGGGCAGTGGTCTTGGCTGGGCGCTGCCCAGGCTCGCAGCCCAGGCCAGCACGGCCTGGTGGTCCACGAGACGGCCGGCGTCCACGTCGTCCAGCGCTTCGCGTGTGCGCTGGTTACGTACATCTTCGTCATGCAGCCAGGCTGACAGGGCCTGCTCTACGATCCAGCCGCGTGGCTGACGCAGACGCTCGGCGACTCGATCAATCTTCTCGGCCAACTCTTGCGGTACGTTTGCTGTGAGAACAATGGTTTCCATGGCGGACTCCTTCGGCGTCATCATAGTGACCACCAAATCTCGCGTGGTTTGGCGCGAAGCTCACGGGAGCACGCGGCGCGCTCTTTCGGGGCTAGTGCCGGGCGCCCCACGGCGCCACCGCCTTCCAGTAGTCGGCCACCAGTTCCAGCCCCTCCGTCGGCCGCTCCGCGCCGTCGATGGCGGCACCGGTCGCCGTCCACTCGGCCTGTGACAGTTGGAGGATGGCGGACTTCGGTGTCTGGGCGAAACCCATTTGCCAATCCGCGAAGAACACCTGCGTGATCGGCCCGCGGCACAGCTCGAAGATCGTGTAGTGGCGGCCGGACCGGTGAATGCGCGCGTAGACCTGGGCCACGGCATCTTCGGGCCCCTCAAAGTACTGGAAGAAGCTGCCGTCGTGGTGCAGCAGCACGCCGGTGACGCCGACGCTGCGGTTGAAGGTGAGGGCTTGCTCCAGCAGGGCCTCCAGTTCGGCTTCGGTGACCAGCGTGGCGGAACTGCTCAGGGAGGCGACGGCTGTCAAGGTGGACATCTGCGACCCTCTCCTGGTGGACCGGGGGCGGCCCAGGAGAAGCGACTGTGCAGCGGCCACCAGGCTTCAAACCGCCCCGTGCGCCTCCACGTACAACGCGTACAGCGAGTGGCTGCTGGCCATGTACAACCGGTTGCGCTTGGGGCCGCCGAACTCCAGGTTGGCGCAGCGCTCGGGCAGGCGGATGAAGCCGATGGGCTTGCCGTCCTTGTTAAAGACTTTCACGCCGTCCATCTCGTCGGATCTGGCCAGCGGCAGGTGGGCTTTCATGCCGCCGCCGATGTCGGTGGCCTCGGGCGCGAATGCGCCTGAGAAGCCCCAGCCGCACCACAGGTTGCCGTCGCGGTCCACGCGGAAGCCGTCGAAGGCCCCCGGGCCACCGGCATCGATGAGCTTGGTCTTGTTCGAGAGCGTGGCGCCGTCGGCCGATACGTCATAGCTCCACATGCTGCGGTTGGGCGTGCCCTTCCATTCGACGACGTAGAGCTTCTTTTCGTCCGGCGAGAACGCCAGGCCGTTGGGGTTCACGAGGTCGGTGATGACGGCCGTGATCTGGCCGTCCGCGGCGATGCGGTAGACGTTGGTCGTGGCCTGCTCGGGCGTGGCGCGCGAGCCTTCCCATTCGCCATTGATGCCGAACAGCGGGTCGGTGAACCAGATGCTGTCGTCGCTCTTCACCACGATGTCGTTGGGCGCGTTCAGGCGCTTGCCCTCGAAGCGGTCGGCCAGCACGGTCATGCGGCCGTCCTTCTCGGTGCGCACGATACGGCGCGTGACCGAGTGCTCGCAGCTCACCAGGCGGCCCTGGCGGTCGCGCGTGTTGCCGTTGGCGTAGTTCACGCCTTCCTTGTGCACCGAAAACTTGCCCGTGCGCTCCTCGAACTTCATGAGGCGGTTGTTCGGGATGTCGCTCACGATCAGCGTGCCGGTCTCGGCGAAGTAAGCCGGCCCCTCGGCCCAGCGCATGCCGGTGCCGACCTGCTCGATGGTGCTGCTGTAGATGCGGTACTTGGCGAAGCTCGGGTCGAGGATGAAGACGTTGGGGTCAGGGTAGCGCTGGGCGGGCTTGAAGTCGAAGGACTGGGCAAGCGCGCCGGCGCCCGCCGTGGTCAGGGCGCTGGCGGCGGCGGCTTTCAGGAAGTGTCTGCGGGTGTCTCTGTGCATATCGGCTCGTCTCCTCGTTGTGGTGGATCTTCAATAGCCGCTGGTGGGCGCGGCGGTGGGCTGCGCGCGCATGGCTGCCACGATCTGCTGCGCCCCGGCTGCCATCAGCCGCGCGTCCGAGCTCACGGTCATGAACTGGAAGCCCTGCGCGATGCGCTTGCGCGCGCCTTCGGCGTTGCCGTTGTGGATGCCGGCCACCACGCCATGCGCCTTGGCGCGCGCCAGGATGTGGTCGATGGCCTGCTGGGCTTTCGGGTCCACGTCGTCGAACACCGGGCGGCAGCCCAGCGACAGCGACAGGTCCGACGGGCCGATGTAGACCGCGTCCAGCCCCTCGACCGACAGGATGTCGTCCAGGTTGTCCAGCGCCTGCGCGGTCTCGATCATGGCGAAGCGCACGACGAAATCGTTGGCCTTCTCGGCGTAGTCGGCACCGTGGATCAGCAGCGAGCGGATGGGGCCGAAGCTGCGCGTGCCGCGCGGCGCGTAGCTGGTCCAGTGGACGAGCTTTTGCGCGTCCTCGCGCGTGTTGACCATGGGGCAGATCACGGCCGATGCGCCGGCGTCCAGCGTCTTCATGAGGATGCCGGGCTCCAGCCAGGGCACGCGCACCACGGGCACGGTCTCGGTCGTGGCGATGGCCTGCAGCATGGGCAGCATGGCCTGGTAGTCGACCACGCCGTGCTGCAGGTCGATGGTCAATGAGTCCCAGCCCTGGTGGGCCATGGTCTCGGCCGAGAAACTGTTCGGAATGGCGAGCCAGCCGTTGACGGCTGCACCCCCCGATTTCCACAGTGTGCGCAATCGGTTGTCTCGCATGGGGTGCTCCTGTTGTGGTTCGTTGTGCGGCGCTAAAGGCTTAGTCCGGGGCCACCTGGTGCTTGGCCATCAATTCGAGTGACTTGACCAGGGCCGAGTGGTCCAGCTGGTCCCAGCCCTGCGCGGCGCAGGTCTGCATGAGTTGCGCCGCACTCGCGGTCTGCGGCAGTGCCACGCCCATGGACTTGGCGCCGGCCAAAGCGAGGCCCAGGTCCTTCTGGTGCAGGCCGATGCGAAAGCCCG
This sequence comes from Pseudorhodoferax sp. Leaf267, assembly GCF_001422405.1. Lineage (GTDB taxonomy): Bacteria > Pseudomonadota > Gammaproteobacteria > Burkholderiales > Burkholderiaceae_C > Pseudorhodoferax. Next base: position 948,008 of record NZ_LMMV01000001.1, on the reverse strand, counting down.
GGTTGAAGGTGCGCTTGATCATGCGCTCGCCGTGCACTTCCAGAATGCGGCTGGCCGCGAAGCCACCCATCAGCGCCTGGCGCACCTTGGCCGGATCGGCGCCGGCCTTGCTGGCGAACAGCAGGGCCTCGCCCACGGCGGCGATGTTCAGCGCCACGATGATCTGGTTGGCCACCTTGGTGGTCTGGCCGTCACCCACGCCGCCCACGTGCGTGATGTTCTTGCCCATCTTCTCGAACAGGGGCTTGGCCTTGGCGAAGCCTTCCTCGGTGCCGCCGACCATGATGGTCAGGCTGGCGGCCTTGGCGCCGACTTCGCCGCCGCTGACGGGCGCGTCCAGGTAGTCGCAGCCCAGCGCGGCGATCTTCTCGGCGAAGGCCTTGGTCTCGATGGGCGAGATCGAGCTCATGTCGATCACGGTCTTGCCCTTGGTCAGGCCCTCGGCCACGCCGTTCTCGCCGAACAGCACGGCCTGCACGTCGGGCGTGTCGGGCAGCATCAGGATGATGACGTCGGCCGCCTGCGCCACTTCCTTGGCCGTGGCCACACCCTTGGCGCTGCTGGCCGCGATCTCGGCGTTGGTCTTGCTGCGCTTGACGTAGGTGACCTCGTGGCCGGCGTTGACGAGGTGCAGGGCCATGGGCGCGCCCATGATGCCCAGGCCGATGAATCCGATCTTCATGTGTTGCTCCTTGCGTGATGTATGAGGGTTGGTGTGCGAAGTGTCAGGTCACGGGTGCGGGGTTGAACAGGACCAGCGCGTTGTGCAGCTTCCAGTGCTCGGCCCAGGTCTTCTTGCGGCCGCTGGCCACGTCCAGCATCAGCTGGAACATCTCCCAGCCGACATCGGCGATGGTCTTCTCGCCAGTGGCGATGGTGCCGGCGTTGATGTCCATCAGGTCGTGCCAGCGCCGCGCCAGGTCGGCGCGCGTGGCCACCTTGATCACGGGCACCTCGGCCAGGCCGTAGGGCGTGCCGCGGCCGGTGGTGAACACGTGCAGGTTCATGCCGGCGGCCAGCTGCAGCGTGCCACAGATGAAGTCGCTGGCTGGCGTGGCCGCGTAGATCAGGCCTTTCTGCTTGAGCTTCTCGCCGGGGGAGATCACACCCGAGATCGGCGCGCTGCCGCTCTTGACGATGGAGCCCATGGCCTTCTCGACGATGTTCGACAGGCCGCCCTTCTTGTTGCCCGGCGTGGTGTTGGCGCTGCGGTCCACGCGGCCCTTGTCGAGGTAGGCGTCGTACCAGGCCATCTCGCGGATCATGGCCTCGGCCACTTCCGGCGTGCTGGCGCGGCTGGTGAGCTGGTCGATGCCGTCGCGCACCTCGGTCACCTCGCTGAACATCACGCTGGCACCGGCGCGCACCAGCAAATCGGTGCAGTAGCCCACGGCCGGGTTGGCCGTGACGCCGCTGAACGCATCGCTGCCGCCGCACTGCACGCCCACCACGAGTTCGCTGGCCGGCACGGTGACGCGGCGGCGCGTGTTCAGGCGCTCCAGGTGTTCCTCGGCCTGGCGCATGACGGACTCGATCATGGACATGAAGCCCACGTGCGCATCGTCCTGCAGGCAGACCACGTCGAGCTTGGCCTCGGCGCTGTCGCCGACATCGGCCACGTTGCGCTCGTCCACGATGGGGATGGAGCCGGGCGGCAGCAGCCGCTCGGGCTGCAGCTTCTCGCAGCCCAGGCTCACCACCATGACCTCGCCGCCGAAGTTCGGGTTCAGGCTGATGTTGCGCAGCGTGCGGATCGGGATCTCGGCGCCGGGCGCGTCGATGGCCACGCCGCAGCCGTAGGTGTGCTCCAGCGCCACCACATCGTCCACATGGGGGTACTTGGGCAGCAGCTCGGCCTTGATGCGCTGCACGGCGAAGTCGGTCACGCCGGCCACGCACTGCACGGTCTGCGTGATGGCCAGGATGTTGCGCGTGCCCACCGAGCCGTCCAGGTTGCGGTAGCCCTCGAAGGTGTAGCCCTCCAGCGGCTCCTGCGGTGGCGGCTTGACGGTGGCGATCGGCAGGCCTTCGAGCTCGCGCGCGGCCGGCATCTTCAGCAGGCGCTCGTGCACCCAGCTGCCGCGCGCCAGGGGCTGGGCGGCATAGCCGATGGTCACGTTGTAGCGGCGCACGGGCGCGCCTTCTGAGATGTCGACGAGCGCGACCTTGTGCGCCTGCGGCACCTTGTCGACCAGGGTCAGGCCGCAGGGGAAGACGGTGCCGGCGGGCAGGCCGCCGTCGTTGGCCACGATGGCCACGTTGTCGGCCTCGTGCATGGTGATGTAGAGCGGGGCTTGGGTGGTCATCGTGGTCTCTTTGTCGTTCTGGCGAGGATCAGGCGCGCTGGCCGACCTCCGCCGTCTCGCGCGTCCAGGCACGGGCTTGCTCGCTCAAGGACAGGCCCAGGCCGGGGCGCGTGGGCACCAGCATGCGGCCATTCTTGGTTTCCAGCCGTTCGTTGAACAGCGGCTCCAGCCAGTCGAAATGCTCGACCCATGGCTCGGTGGCGTAGCAGGCGCCCAGGTGCACGTGCAGCTCCATCGCGAAGTGCGGGCCCAGGGCGATGCCGGCGTGTTCGGCCAGCGCGGCGATCTTGAGGAAGGGCGTGATGCCGCCCACGCGCGGCGCGTCGGGCATCAGGTAGTCGGCCGCGCGGTGGCGGATCAGGTCGTAGTGCTCCGACAGGCTGGTCAGCATCTCGCCCGTGGCGATCGGCGTGTCGAAGGTGGCGGCCAGCGCAGCGTGGCCTTCGTGGTCGTAGGCGTCCAGCGGCTCCTCGATCCATACCAGGTTGAACTGCTCGAAGATGCGGCACATGCGCTGGGCCGTGGGCCGGTCCCATTGCTGGTTGGCGTCCACCATCAGCGGCACGTGGTCGCCCAGGTGCTTGCGCACGGCCTCCACGCGCTGGATATCGATCTTGCCGTCGGGCTGGCCCACCTTGAGCTTGATGCCGCCGATGCCGCGCTCGATGGAGGCGGCCGCGTTGACGGAGAGCTGGTCGATCGGGGTGTGCAGGAAGCCGCCCGAGGTGTTGTAGCAACGCACCGAGTCGCGCTGCGAGCCCAGCAGCTTCGAGAGCGACAGCCCGGCACGGCGCGCCTTCAGGTCGTACAGCGCCACGTCGAACGCGCCGTAGGCCTGCACGGCCAGGCCGCTGCGGCCCACCGAGGCGCCGGCCCAGCACAGCTTGGTCCACAGCTTGGCGATGTCACTGGGGTCTTCGCCGATCAACGCGCCGGCCACTTCCTTGGCATGCGCGAACTGGCCGGGGCCGCCGGCGCGCTTGCTGTACGAGAAACCCAGGCCGGTGTGCCCGTCCTTGGTCTGAACTTCAGCGAACAGCATCGCGATCTCGGTCATGGGCTTTTGCCGGCCCGTCAGCACCTTGGCGTCGCTGATCGGGTTGGCCAGCGGCAGGTAGCAGGACGAGAGGCGGATGTGGGCGATGCTGTCTTGGGTCATGGCGGTGCTTGAGTTGCGTCGGCGGTAGCAGGTAGCAGTTCAGACGGCCGCGGAGCAGGCCATCCCAGGGCACCCGCAGAACTGGCTCTGCCAGGCCGCTGGGTGCGCCCCCCTCGCGCAGCAGAGGGGGGTTGGCGGAGCGCGCAGCGCGCAGACTGGGGGGTGTTATTCGAGTGTTATCTTGCCGGCTTCGATGACCTGCTTCCACTTCGCGTATTCCTTTTGCTGGAAGGCTTCGAACTCGGCCGGCGTGTTGGCCACCATCTCGAAGCCGATGCTGGTGAACTGGTCCTTGACCTTGGGGCTGTTCAGTGCCTCGACGAAGGCCGCATGCGCCTTGGTGCGCACGTCGGCCGGCAGGCCCTTGGGCGCCACGATGGCCTGCCAGGACGTGACTTCCACGTTCTTCACGCCGGCTTCGGCCATGGTGGGCACGTCCGGCAGCACGGCCGAGCGCTTGGCGCTCGTCACCGCCAGCGCGCGCATCTTGCCGCCCTTGATGTACTGCAGCACCGAGTTGACGTTCTGGAACGACGCATCCACCTGGCCGCCCATCAGGTCGGTGTGGGCCGGTGCGCCGCCCTTGTAGGGCACGTGGATGCCCTTGGTACCCACTTGTTGCCAGAACAGCTCGGCCGTCAGGTGGTCGGAAGAGCCGTTGCCGGCCGAGGCGAAGGTCATCTTGCCGGGGTTGGCTTTGTTGTAGGCCACCACGTCCGCCAGGCTCTTGTGCGGCGAGTTGGCCGGCACCACCAGCACGTTGGGCGACTGCACAGCCACCGTGATGGTGTCGAAGTCCTTCAGCGGGTCGAATTGCATGCCCTTGAGCAGGTGCGGCACGATGACCAGCGGGCCCAGCGAGGTGACGAGGAAGGTGTAGCCGTCCGGCGCGGCGCGCTTGACGAAGGTGGCGCCGATGGTGCCCGTGGCGCCGGCCTTGTTGTCCACCAGGAAGGATTGCTTGAGCTTGTCCGTCAGCAGCGGGCCGACGGCGCGGGCCACCTGGTCGGTGGAGCCGCCGGGCGGGAAGGGCACGACCATGGTCACGGCCTTCTCGGGCCACGTCTGGGCGCTGGCGGCGAAGGTCGCAACCAGGCCGGCGGCGAGCAGAAATTTCTTCATGGAGTCTCCTAAACGGGGGCAGAGGGTGAAAAAAAGCGCAGTATCTGGCTGGGGATGTCTGACGTCTACGGGGGTTTTTGCTGTTTTGATGTTAGTTGTACGACGACTGCGACGGGTTGGATGATATCGTTGTCATTTTTCAAGTCAAGCGGATTTGCGTTGCATGCATGAGGCTTCTCGGTCCCCCAAGCCGGCCACGCTGCACGAGGTGGCGCGGGCCGCCGGCGTGTCGCTGATCACGGCCTCGCGTGCGCTCAGCAACCCGGGCGTGGTCTCGGCCACGACCATTGCGCGCGTGCAGCAGGCCGTGGAGGCCACGGGATACATCCCCAACCTGCTGGCCGGCGGGCTCAAGTCCAAGCGCAGCCGCATGGTGGCCGGCATCGTGCCGGCGCTGAACGTCGCGCAGTTCCTGCCGTCGGTGCAGACGCTCACCGAGATCCTCGCGGCCGAGGGTTACCAGCTGCTGCTGGGCCAGACCGGCTACGACCGCGCGCGCGAAGAACTCGTGCTCAACACCATGATCAGCCGCCAGCCCGACGGCATCGTCTTCACCGGCCTGGTGCAGGACGAGGCCGTGCGTGCGCGGTTGCGCCGCACGCGCGTGCCCGTGGTGGAGACCTGGGATTTGTCCGACGCGCCGGTGGACATGCTGGTCGGCTTCTCGCAGGAGCGGGTGGGCTGCGCGGTGGGTGAGTACTTCCGCGCCAAGGGCTGGCAGCACGTAGGCATCGCCACGGCGGGCGACCCGCGCGCGCTGCAGCGCAAGGCCGGCTTCGAGGCGGCGTTCGGCGCCACCGTGCCCACGGCGACCGTGCCCGCGCCCAGCAGCCTGCAGCGCGGCCGCCAGGCACTGGCCGAGCTGCTGGCGCGAGAGCCGCGCCTGCAGGCCGTGAGCTGCAGTTCGGACCAACTGGCCCAGGGCGTGCTGGTGGAGGCCCAGGCGCGCGGCCTGCGCGTGCCGCAGGACCTGGCGGTCTGCGGCTTCGGCAACGCCGACTTCGCCGCGCACCTGCTGCCCACGCTCAGCACCGTGTTGATCGACGGGCCGGCCATCGGCCGCATGGCGGCGCAGCTGGTGCTGGCGCGCTGCCGCGGCGAGACGGTGGCCCAGCCCATCGTCGACATCGGCTTTCGCATCGTCGAGCGGCAGTCCACCGGCGGCGGCTGAGCCGGGCCGCGCACGCAAAAAAGCCGCCCGAGGGCGGCTCGTTGCGCGCGGGGCAGCCTCAGACTTCGCCGCCGACCGAATGGCCGCGTTGCTGCATGGCCGCGATGGCTTCGGAGCGGACCTGTGCGCGCGTCACGTCGGTGGTGCTCTGGGTCGCCGCGCGGGCTTCGGCGGTCGAGAACTCGCCCACTTCGCCGTCGCGCGGCAGTGTGCCGTTGCGCTGGGCCTGCAGGTAGTCGGCGCGCACTTCGGCACGCGTGGTGTTGCTCGTGGAGGGCTGGACCTGGGGCACGTAGCCCACTTCGCCGTATACCAGCGTGTCGGCGAAGCTGGAGGTGGCCGCGAAACCGGCGGCGGCGATGACGGCGGAGGCGAAAAGCTTGCGGTTCATGGAATCAATCCCTTGTGCTGACGGACGCCGCGGCCCATGTGTGCCAGGCGAACCCCGTGTCCACCTGTCGGGCCACTGCAAAAAAGCGCTCCGTCGATGGGAGGACTGTGCCGTGCAGCCAGGCGCCGGGGTGCCCGCCGAGGGACCGTGCGTTCGTCGGCCGCCCGCCTACGTTCCGGCCAGCGAACGGCCCGCGCGCCTGGCGGCCAGCACCAGCGCGGCGCAGGCCACGCCGAACACATGGGCCTGCACGATGATGGGGCCGCCGATGAGTTCCATCTCGCGGCGGTCCGGCCCCAGCAGCCACTGGCCGCACAGCCATGCGGCGATGGTGCTGAGCGCGGCGATGGCGACGGGGTCGACCCGGCGCGCGCCTGGCCACAGCCCCAGAACGAACAGACCGTACAGCACGCCGGACAGGCCCACGTAGTGCGACAGCGTGGGCACCAGCAGCAGGAACAGCAGCGAGATGCCCAGGCCCAGGCAGGCCGCGCGGCGTGCCAGCACCGCGGCGCCGGGCGGCCGGTCCACCAGCAGGCCGCACAGCACCAGGCCGGCCGCGTTCAGCGCCCAGTGCGCCCAACCCAGATGGATCAGGTGCCCCGTCCACAGCCGCCACAGCTCGCCCTGCAGCAGCGCCGCGCGGTCGTAGCGCAAGGCCGCGTGCCACGCGGGCGGCAGGGCCTGCAGCGCCCCCAGCACGGCCACGGCCGCGACCAGGGTGGCCATGGCGCGGCCGTTGCGGTGCGCGGGCGCCACGTGCGGCATCGCGGTGCGCCCTCAGCCTGTCAGAACGGCACGGCGCAACGCGCCGCCGCGTTGGTCGGCCGTGCCACGGGCGTCAGTGCGACGAAGCTGGCCGGCGTGCCGTAGGCCATGCGCCGCTGCGCGTAGGTGGCCGATGCGGCGGTGCCGGTGCCGATCACGAACTGCTTCAGGACGCCGTCGGACGGGTCGATGTTGGCAAACGGTGCCGCCTGCACCGGGCAGGCCTCGGTGCTCAGCACGGGCACGTTCGTGAACGACTGGATGTCGCCCGGCCCCTTCACGTACAGGTACTCGACGACCGCGCTGGCGCCCGTGCCCGACAGCGTGCGGCTGAAGTAGCGGCCCGACCAGATGCGCGAGCGCGTGGCCTCGGTGAAGCCGGCTACGGCCTGCGCGCCCAGCGTACTGCCCAGCTTGACCAGGCGCAGGCCGGCCAGCGAAAGGCTGCCGTCGGCCTGCACGCTGGCCGCGCCGGGGTTGCCGGGCACGGACAGGTTGCCGTTGAAGTCGATCGTGGTCTCGCCGAAGTCGATCACCTTGGCGTCGGCCGCGTTGACGGCGTAGCTGCCCACCTGCAGGCCCACGCTCTTCGCGGTCTCCAGCGCCGTCGCCGTGCCGGTCTGGCGGTCGTTCTGGTAGTAGAAGGTGCCGTGCACGTAGCGGCCGTCGGCGAACACCACCAGGTACTCGGGCCGGCTCAGGCCCATGGGCCGCACCCAGGCGCCGACCAGCGGGTTGCCGGCGCTCGCGACGCGGGTCAGGCTGGCGCCGTTAAGCGTCATCGCGTCCTGCGCGATGGCCACGCTGTGCGCGCCTGCCGCCGGGCCGCGGGCGTTGGCCGCCTCCAGCAGTTCCAGCGTCAGCGTGCCGCCGGCCAGGCTGTAGCGGCCGTAGCGGTAGGCCAGGCCGTTGTCGAACGCGTAGTTGGCGCCGACCGGCGTCTCGATGACCTGGTGCACGAAGCTGCCGTCGCCTGCGAACAGGTACAGCTCGCGCGTGGCGCCGTCGGTCTTGATCCAGGCGCCTTCGATGGGCTGGGCGGCCGTGGCGGCCTTGGCCTTGGCGATGCTGGCCAACGTCTTTGCTGTCGGCACCAGGCTGTCGCGCGTGGCCAGGAACAGCGACTCGCGCTGGGCCGGCGTCAGCGTGGCAGGGATCTGGTAGAGCAGCTGCTGCAGCGAGCCGGGCGCCACGGCGCTGTAGGCGTTCAACGCGGCGCGGCTGTCCGCACCCGCGCTGGCGCTGGCCTCGGCGAAACCGCGCGTGAGCAGCTGGCCCAGCGACAGCATCTTTTGCTGTGCGACCGTGGCCTCGGTGCCCGCCGCGGGCTGGTAGTTGTCGTAGAGCTGGATGCCGCCGACCTGCCCGGCCGTGCCGACCAGGAAGGACAGCAGCGTCTCCTCGGCCTGCAGCACGTTGGCCGAGCGGCCTGAGTCGATCTCGGACTGCAGCAGCGTGGTGAACGGCGTGATCACGGCGTGCCGGCCCAGCGGCGCGGTCAGCGTGTAGGGCGCGACGACGGCGCCTTCGGACGTGCGGCTCTGCGCCGTGGCCTGCACCAGCACGATGGCGTCGTTGGCCGCCGTGGTGGTGATGCTGAAGGCGCCGTTGGCGGTCATGGCCTTGGGCTCGTCGGCATCGCAGGCGCGGTTGTCGTTCAGGTCCAGGCAGGCAGTGGCGTCGCTGAGGTCGCGGTCCAGCACATAGCCCGTGACCTGCCGGGCCGGCAGCTCGGGCGTCGTCGGGCCGTCGTCATCGCTGCTGCCACCGCAGGCAGCCAGGAGAGTGGAAACGGCCAGGGCCATCGCCGAGAGCGCGTAGGTTTTGGGGGACTTCATGGAGATTCCTCGAATTCGATCTGGGTGGCACGCCAGGCCCGCGGCGCGGGCCCGGCGCAAGGGCGCGATTCAGCGTGCGTCGTCCTGCGCGGCGGCCTTGCGGCGGCGCTGCAGGCCGATGGCGGCCAGGCCGCCCAGCACGGCGACCAGGCCGCCCAGGGCGCCGCCACCGCTCTTGGGCTCGGCCTGCGCGGGCTCGGCGATGTCCAGGAAGGCCGCAGACAGCGCGCCGGGCTTGCCGTCGCTGTTCACACCCTGCACGTAGACCATGTGGCGTCCGGCGGCCAGGCCGGCGGTGTTGAGTTCGCCCGATGCGCGCTTGGTCGCGTCGGGGAAGTCGTCACGCGCCTTGTCCGAAGCGCTCAGGTCCAGCTTGACGCGCACCGCTTCGGCGCCCGCTTCCCAGGGCAGCTTGCCGATGTAGGCATAGGCCTCGGTCACGTTGTAGACCACGGGGTAGGGTGGCGGCTTGATCGTGGACTGGCCCGCGTTGCTGTAGCGGTAGCGGTTGTCGTCCACCAGCGCGGAGACCTGCACCTTGGTGCCGGCATCGACCGGGTTGGTCTGCGCGACCTGCACGTCCACCGTGTCCGGCCCGAACGGCAGCTGGTAGATGCGGTGCAGCGTGCGGCTCAGGTAGTGAAAGCCGTTGAAGTTCTCGGGATTGGTCTCGCGCTCGAACACGCCGCAGTCCTCGTAGAACGAGCGGCCCATTTCCACCGTGTACGAGGGCGCACCCAGGAAGCCGTAGAACGCGTCCTTGGTCGTGCCTTCGGTGTTGTAGCTGAGCAGCTGCTGCGACGAGTAGTTGTTGTGGTAGGCCAGGCGCTGGGCGATCACGGCCATGCCCTTGTTGTTGGGCGAATGGGTGTTGAAGCCGTTCTCGGTGCGCTCCACGCCCCAGGGCCACAGGATGGCGCGCGCGTTGCTGTGCAGGTCGATGAACATGCCGCCCGGGTATTCCTCGGAGGCACCTGTCGTCCAGTCCAGCTCGCCGGTGATGGTCGAACGGTTTTCCGGGTTGCAGTACTCGGCGCTCTTGGGCCGGCCGTCGGGCAGCGCGCCGCCTTCCCATTTGCACTGCGCCTGGTTCCAGGTGCCGCGCACGTAGTTCAGCACCGCCTGGGTTTCCGGCTCGGACGCCGGGCCCGTGCCGCGGAAGGTCTCGCCGCAGATGTTGCCGTCCGAGCCGCCCGCGCCGCCGGTGGCCCAGCCGAACGGGTAGTTGCGGTTCAGGTCCACGCCCGAGCCCAGCGGGCCGTTGCCGGTCGTGTTGGTGCAGAACGCGGTCGTGTAGTTGGTGTTCTTGCGCTGGCGGGCGGCGCGGTCCTGCTCGGCCAGCTTGCGGCCGTCGGGGTTGTGGATGATGTAGTGGAACTGGTTGTTGTCCAGCATCATCGTGGCGTTGGCGTCCTTGCCGTAGTTGTCCAGCAGCCACTCGATGAACTTGGTGCCCACCTCCTGCGGTGCGTACTCACGGGCGTGGATGCCGCCGGTCCAGACCATGCGCGGCACTTCCTTGCCTTCCTGCTTCTTGAAGTTGCCGACGACGATGGCCTTCACGTCATGCGGCTGCTCGGGGAACAGCGCCAGGTTGAAGCGCTGCAGCCACGCGGCCGGCAGGAACTTGGCCAGCAGGCTGGTGTAGCTGGACGAGGAGTTGTCGTACTGGTTGTTGACGACGGTCGGCGCCTTGATCTGCGTCTTCATCCAAGCCGGGCCCAGCGTCTTGACCTGCACCAGCTCCGGGTACTTGGCCTTGAGCTCGTCGAAGGTCGCGTAGGTCTGCTCCATCGTGCGGTAGCACGCGTGCACGCCGTCGGCGATCGAGCTGGGCTTCTCACGGTCGATGCGGGTCAGTGCGCCCGACTTCAGGTCGCGCTCGCGCGAGGCCACCCAGTTCTGGATGCGCTCGGTCTCGGCCTGGTCGATCTGCACCGTGTATCCCAGGGCCTGGATGGCCTTGAGCTCGTCGGGGCCGATCTCGGCGTGGATGAGCCGGCTCTTCTGGTCCACATAGGGGTGGTCCAGCATGGCCGTCATCTTGGACAGTTGCTCTTCGGACGCGTAGCCGATCTTCACCGAATAGATGTCGACGGTGGCATCGTCGCTGCCGTGGGCATGGATGGCCCATGAGGCGCTGGCCAGTACGACGGCGGCCACGATGGCTGCGACCGGGGTCAGGCGGGGCGGATTGAATCGTGTCATCTAACGCTAACTCCTCGACATGGAACAGGTGGCGGCCCTGCGGCATCCGCAGTCGGCCCTGGGGGTTCGGCGACCGCCTCTGCCGGGTGAACGGCAGGGGGCGGGAGCGCGTAACAAATTGCAGTTCCTGTGCCAGGCGTTCTGGCGGTCGAGGCTCTTCGTAAGCCGTTGATTACAAACACATTACAAACCCGCCTATTCCCTGCGCGGCGTACGGAAACCCGCCTTTGCCACAGCGCCGCGCGCGGTTTTCCGTGCCGCGTTGGTTGGCGTCGCAGACAGTTGGATGGGCGCACGGGAGTGGGAGTCGAAGCCACCCGGCGACGCGTGACGTCACCCACCGGGTTTGAAGCCCGGCCGTGCCACCAGGCACGCTTCCCGATGCGTGTCAGCCGCCGTCGGTGAACAGCGCGCTGTCGGTGCGCATGCCGTACACGTCGCCCACGCGGCGCAGCAGGCCGAGGCGGTCTAAGTACTCCAACTGCCTTCGAGATCGGCCTGCGCCAGCAGCGGCGCGATGCGCTGAGCCATGCGCCTGCCGGTCGGCCATCAGCGCGCGGCCCAGGTTGGTGTGGACCACGGTGAGCGTGGCAGCGCCGGGGGCGCGCAGCAGGCGGTCGACCGAGGGCAGGGCCTGGGAGCCTGGCCCGGCACCGTCGTCCATGGATGCGTTGGGCAGTGACGGCATGGTTGTCGTGGCGGTGGATGGATTCGCCGCGCGGTGTCGCAGGGCGGCCGGCGCCGAAACATCAGGGACGCGGCACTGTCCTACTCGAAGGCGCTGATCCGGATCCACAGCCGCCCGCGTACTTGCGGAGGACAACGCGTCCATTGGATCGCCGGTCCTGCACCGAACACCAACGCACGTTGCCAAGGTTCGTTCGCGGCTCTCGCGAGCGCCTGTCTAGGCAAGAGCGGATCGGTGGTCCCCGAGGGGGTCATGCGTCCGCATGAAAAGGAGCTTTCCATGCTGGGTCACTTTCTCACACGCAACCAGGTCACCGAGATCGCCACGCGCCGCGCCGAACGGCGTGCCTTCTTCCGCAAGACCAGCGGGTTCGCGGCCGGTGTCGCTGGCGGCGCCATCCTGACCGCCTGCGGCGGCGGCTCCAGCGACTCCAATGCGCAGGCCAACGAGGTGTCGGACGCCGACGTGCTGAACTTCGCGCTGAACCTGGAATACCTGGAGGCGCAGTTCTATGCCTATGCCGCCACGGGCGTGGGCCTGCCGGCATCGCAGCTCGGCGGCACAGGCACGCAGGGCGCCGTCACCGGCGGCCGTGCCGTCACCTTCACCGACCCCATCGTGCGCCAGTACGCCAAGGAGATCGCACAGGACGAGATCGCCCACGTGGCCTTCCTGCGCACGGCGCTGGGCGCCTCGGCCGTGGCGCAGCCGGCCATTGACATCGGCTCCGACCCGAATGGCGCCTTCTCCAGCGCGGCGCGCGCGGCCGGGCTCGTCGGCGCGGGCCAGTCCTTCGACCCCTACGCCAGCGACGAGAACTTCCTGCTGGCCGCCTACATCTTCGAAGACGTGGGCGTCACCGCCTACAAGGGCGCCTCGCCGCTGATCCAGAACAAGACCTTCCTGGAAGCCGCCGCCGGCATCCTGGCGGTCGAGGCCTACCACGCCGGCCTGGTGCGCACGGTGCTGTATTCGAAGGGCCTGGCGACGCCGGCCCTGCGCACGGCCACCGATGCCATCTCCGGCGCGCGTGACAGCCTGGACGCCAGCACCGACGTGGACCAGGGCGTGACGGGCATGAACGACATGTCCAACATCGTGCCCACCGATGCGAACGGCATCGCCTACAGCCGCTCGCCCGGCGATGTGCTCAACATCGTCTACCTGAACCCGGGCGCGGTGTCGCGCGGTGGTTTCTACCCCGCCGGCGTCAATGGCGCGCTGGCCATCAGCAGCGCACTGGCCTGATGCCTCAGGCAGGGCCCCGCGGCGCGGGGCCATGCCGCATGCACAGCACACCCCACGAGGACAGCACCATGGACACCCACCACGCGCACACCCCGGCTGCCCCCATGCCGTCGTCGTTCCATCCGCGCTGGCGATGGCGCTACCTGACCGGCATCGCGCTGATGCTGGCCGCGGTGGTGATCGTGCTGTCGCAGATCGCGCAGTTGCCGCTGTGGCAGGACCCGCGCATGCACGGCGCGCTGCTGGGCGGCTCCATGGCCGCGCTGGCCACGGCATTGGGCACCTTGCCGGTGCTGCTCTCGCAAAAATTCTCGCAACGCAGCTACGACACCATGCTGGGCTTCGGCGCCGGCGTGATGCTGGCGGCCAGCTCGTTCTCGCTCATCATCCCCGCGCTGGCCGCGGCCAAGGCGCAGGGCGCCGGGAGCTGGGGCGCGGGCGGCCTGGTCGGCATGGGCATCGCGATGGGCGCGCTGCTGCTCATGGTGATCGACCGCGTGGTGCCGCACGAGCATTTCGTGAAGGGGCTCGAGGGCCGCGAGGCCAAGGCCATGAAGCGCGTCTGGCTGTTCGTGCTGGCCATTGCGGTGCACAACCTGCCCGAGGGCCTGGCAATTGGCGTGGCCGCGGCCGGCACCGACCCGGCGGCTGCGATGGCGCTGGCCACGGGCATCTCGATCCAGGACGTGCCCGAGGGCATGGTCGTGGCGCTGGCGCTGCGTGGTGTGGGCTACGGCCGCATCACCTCGGCGGGGCTGGGCGTGCTGTCGGGCCTGGTGGAGCCGATTGCGGCGGTGTTCGGTGCGGCGGTGATCGGCATCTCGGCCGGTCTGCTGCCCTGGGGCCTGGCCGCCGCGGCCGGTGCCATGCTGTACGTGATCAGCCACGAGATCATCCCCGAGTCGCACCGCGCCGGGCACGAGCGCTGGGCCACCTGCGGCCTGATGCTGGGCTTCATCGTGATGATGCTTCTGGATACCGCTCTGGCGTGATGGCGCAAGGGGAGCCGCGCTATGCTGCGGCGTGGCCCCGGGCGATGGGCCATCAGCCAAAGGATTCCATGAGCTCCCACCTGCACCCCCTGGCCGGCCAGACCGCGCCACAAGACTCCCTGATCGACCTGTCGCGGCTGCGCGCGGCCTATGCCGACGACAAGCCCGATCCGTCCGTGGCCGCGCAGCGCGTGGCCTTCGGCACGTCCGGCCACCGCGGCTCGTCGCTGGACCGGTCCTTCAACGACTGGCATGTGCTGGCCATCACGCAGGCCATCTGCGACCACCGCCGCGCGCAGGGCATCACCGGCCCGCTGTTCCTCGGCGCGGACACGCATGGCCTGTCCGAGCCGGCCGTGGCCAGCGCGCTGCAGGTGCTGGCGGCCAACGGGGTCGAGGTGATGCTGTCGGCCCACGACGAGCCCACGCCCACGCCGGCCGTGTCGCACGCGATCCTGGTCTACAACAAGGGGCGCACTGCGGGCCTGGCCGATGGCATCCTGGTCACGCCCTCGCACAACCCGCCGCGCGATGGCGGCTTCAAGTACAACCCGCCCAACGGCGGCCCGGCCGGTGGCGAGATCACCGGCCCCATCGAGGCGGCGGCCAACCAGTACCTGGAGGCCAGCCTGGCTGGGGTGCGCAGCGTGCCGCTGGCGCAGGCGCTGGCCGCATCGACCACGCACCGCCACGACTACCTGAACCTGTATGTCGCCGACCTGGGCAACGTGCTGGACATGGAGCTGATCCGCGGCTCGGGCCTGCGCCTGGGCGTGGACCCGCTGGGCGGCGCCGGCGTGCACTATTGGGGCGCCATCGCCGAGCGCTACAAGCTGAACCTCACCGTGGTCAGCGAGACCGTGGACCCACGCTTTGCGTTCATGACGCTGGACTGGGACGGCCAGATCCGCATGGACCCCTCGTCGCCGCACGCCATGCAGTCGCTGCTGAAGATGAAGGACCGCTTCGACGTCGCCTTCGCCTGCGACACCGACCACGACCGCCACGGCATCGTGACGCCGGGCACCGGCCTGCTGCCGCCCAACCATTACCTGGCGGTGTGCATCGACTACCTGTTCCGCAACCGGCCGCAGTGGAGCCCGGCTGCAGCCGTGGGCAAGACCATCGTCAGCACCAGCGTGATCGACGGCGTGGCCGCGCGGCTGGGCCGGCGGCTGTACGAGGTGCCGGTGGGCTTCAAGTGGTTCGCCGACGGCCTGTTCGACGGCTCGCTGGGCTTCGGTGGCGAGGAAAGCGCGGGCGCCAGCTTCCTGCGGCGCGACGGCACGGTGTGGACGACCGACAAGGACGGCATGGCCGCGGCCCTGCTGGCCGGCGAGATCACCGCGCGCGACGGCCGCGACCCCGGCGCGCAGTACGCTGCGCTGGCGGGCGAGTTCGGCAACCCCGTGTTCAGCCGCAAGGACGCACCGGCCACGCCGGCGCAGAAGAAGCTGCTGGGCAAGCTGGCGCCCGGGCAGATCAGGTCGGCCGAGCTGGCCGGCGATGCCATCACCGACGTGCGGACCACGGCGCCCGGCAATGGTGCGGCCATCGGCGGCATCAAGGTCAGCACGGCCGGCGGCTGGTTCGCGGCCCGGCCCTCGGGCACCGAGAACGTCTACAAGATCTACGCCGAGAGCCGCCGCGGCGACGACCATCTGCAGCGCATCTTCGCCGAGGCGCAGGCCGTGGTGGACGCGGCGATCAGCGGCTGACCGCCGCCACGCTCAACCCGCGACCGGCGTCTGCAGGCTGACCCGGTTGCGCCCGCCGTGCTTGGATGCGTACAGCGCCCGGTCGGCGCGCGCGATCAGCTGCTCCACGTCGTCGCCATCGCGCAGCGCGCTCACGCCGAAGCTGGCCGTCATGCGGATCTCGCCGTGGTCGGGCAGCGCGACATCCAGCGCCGCGATGTGGGCGCGCAGGCGCTCGGCCAGCAGGTAGGCCGCGTCCAGGTCGGTCTCGGGCATCAGGATGCCGAACTCCTCGCCGCCCAGGCGCCCGACCAGGTCCTGGTGCCGGACCATGTCGGCGCAGGCCACCGTCAGCCCGCGGATCGCCGCGTCGCCGCCCGAGTGGCCGTGGCGGTCGTTGATCTTCTTGAAGTGGTCGATGTCCAGCATCAGCATGGCCAGCGGCCGGCCGTAGCGCTGGGCACGCTCCACCTCGCTGGCCGTGCAGTGCATGAAGTGCCCGCGGCTGCTGACGCCGGTCAGTGCGTCGGTCGTGGCCAGGCGGCGCAGCGCTTCCTCCATGGCCTTGCGTTCGGTGATGTCGATGATGGTGGCCAGGTCCGCAGCTTCGCCGTCGTAGACGATGGGCACCAGAGAGATCAGCGTCCAGCGCTCCTGGCCGTCCTGCGTCAGCAGGCAGGCTTCGGCATCGCGCAGCACGCCCTGGCGCCGGTACTGGGCGAACAGCCGCGCGCGGTCGGCCGGGTCGCGGTAGCGCGTCTGCGCCGGCTTTCCCATCAGCGTGGCCTGCGTGAAGCCCACCGCGGCCGCGGCTGGCGCGTTCACGTAGACCAGCACGCCGTCGCTGCGGCGGGTGACCGTCATCGGCACCGGCGCGTTCTGCAGGATGCTCAGCGTGCGGGCCTCGCTGTCGCGCAGCTCGCGCGTGCGCTCGGCCACGCGCTGCTCCAGCGTCTCGGCCTGCACCCGCAGTTGCTGCACCAGGCGGGCGTTGTCGATCGCATTGACCACGTTGCCCGACAGCAGGTGCAGGAACTCCATGCGCTGCGGCGAGAAGGCCGCGGCCACGGCGCCGTTTTCCAGGTAGAGCGCGCCCACCACCTGGGCCTGCTGCACCAGCGGCATGCACAGCACGGAACGCCCGCCGACGCGCACGAAGTACTCCAGCCGCTGCCAGCGCGCATCGCCCGGCAGGTCGTCGATGAGCACCGGGCTGCCGGTGTTCAGCGCCGTGCGCAGCATGGGCAGCGGCAGGGCATCGCCCGCGGCTTCCATGGGCCGCGCCGGCCCGGTGCCGGCGCTGTCGGCCTGCAGCGTCCAGCCCTCGGCGTCCTGCAGCACGATGGCCACGCGCTGCGCGCCCGCGTTCTCGCGCAGCACATGCAGCATGCGCTCGAGCAGCGGGCCCAGCGCGGTCTGCGCGGTCACGGCCTGCACGGCCTTCATCAGCGTGACCAGGTCCAGCGCCTGGCTGCCGGCCGAGGTGCTGTGCAGGCTGAGCTGCAGGGCATGCGGCGGTGGCACCGTGGGCGGCTCGGCCAGCGCCTCGGTCAGGGCGCGTGCGCCCCAGCGCAGGAAGGCCGTGCGCGCCTCGGCGCGTTCCACCCGCGCGCCTGTGTCGCCCAGGCTGGCCAGCAGCAGCGCGCGCTGCCAGTGCACCACGCCGCGCAGGAACAGGTTGCCCTGTGGCGCGGCGGCCTGCGATGCGGCCTGCAGCTCGGCGCGTACCTGGGCACGGTCGTCGTCCAGCAGGGCCTGGCCGGCGCGCAGCAGCCGCCACAGCGGAGCCAGTTCGGTGTTGTGCTGCGCCCAGTGCTGCAGGCGCGCCAGCGCGGCGGCCACCTGGCTGCGCCGCTGTGCCGATGCCGGGGCCGCGTCGCCGGCTTCGTCCTGCCGTGCCAGAGCCAGCGCGGCGGTGGCCGTGAAGAACACGCAGTACGGCTGGATGGACATGCCGCGGCCGGCCGGGAACAGCGCCATCGCGGCAAGGCCCTCGGACTCGGCCTGGGCATGGCGGCCGGCCAGGCCATGCAGCAGGCCGGCGAAGGCATGCAGGAACATCGCGCCGGTCTGGTCGCTGCGGGCCTCGTAGGTCTGCCGCAGCTCGCGCATGGAAAAGCGCGCGTTCTCCAGCGGCGCGGCATCGAGCTGCTGCTGCTGGAGCGCGTACACGGTCTCGCGCAGCACCCACAGGTAGTCGTGCGCGACGGGCTGGCGGATGCGGCGCAGCGTGGCCGCATGGGCTTCCAGCTGCGGGGCGAGCTCGGCCAGCGGCTCGCCGGCCAGCAGCGCATGGACCCCGTGCACATACAGCGCCAGGCCGGGGTGGCGCAGGTTGCCGAACTCCTGGCCGTTCTCGTTGACGGCCAGCAGCGCGGGTAGCCCGGCCGCGACGGGCTCGACCCAGTGGCGCAGGAAGGCATTGAACGAAAAGCCGGCATGCGCCTGCACCTGGCGCCAGCCGTGGCGCTCGATGAGGTCCATGGACATGCGGCCCAGCGCATAGCCGAACGGCGTGTCGCCCAGGAACTCGACCGCCATGAGCCCCATGACCGAGTAGGCCGACAGCGCGGCCGGCGCGTGGCCGTGCGCCATCATCGATCGCACCTGCACCACCGTCAGCAGCGGCAGCAGGGCCGGGCGTGCAATATAGGCGGCGGCCGTCATCTTGGCGATGATGCTGTGCTGCTGCAGGCATAGCGCATCGTGCATCGGCGGCCGGGCGGCCAGCGCCGCCAGGCCCATGGCCTCGATTTCCTGCTTGACGGCCGCCACCAGGGCCACCACGTCCTGCGGCGAGGCGGCGGCCGGCAGCGCCAGGCCGAGCAGGCCCAGCGCGGCCAGGCCCTGGTCCAGCGTGGCTGGCAGCTGGCCCGCGGCGTAGAACGACTCGATGCGCACGTCCATCAGCCGTGCCTGCTCCAGCGGCGCGTGCGCATGGGGCAGCGCCGTCTGCAGCAGCATCTCCATGCGCTCGGGCTGGCCGCCCAGGTAGGCCATGCGCGCGGCGTGGGCGTGCAGCACCAGCGCGCCTGCCGGGTCGGCCTGCCAGGCCGCGGGGCCGTGCAGCGCGATGGCGCGGTCGGCGTAGTGCGCGGCCAGCTCGAAGGCGGCCGCGTCCTGGGCCAGGCCGGAGGCGCGGGCATTCAGGGCGGCCAGGTCGGCGCGTTCGGCCGGGCTGTCCATCACGTCCACGCCCAGGTTCAGGTGGTTGACCACGTCGAAGGGCGGGCGCTGCGGGTCGATGCCGCTGCGCAGCAGCCGGCCGATGCGCAGGTGCAGGGCCGGGCGCTCGGCCGCACCGGCCAGCGAATAGGCGGCCTCCTGCACGCGGTCGTGCGCGAAGCCCAGGCCCACGTGCAGGCCGGCGCGCTCGGCGGCGTCGAGCACGGCCACCCACTTGTAGCGCGCGTCGTCCGGCACCAGCAGGCCGGCTTCCAGCGCCGGGCGCAGCGCCTGCAGCACGGCATGCTCGTCCTGCCCGCTGACCGTGGCCAGCGCCGCGAGCTCGAAGTGCGTGCCCAGGCAGGCGGCCGTGGTCAGCAGCCGCGCCGTGTCGGCCGGCAGGCGCCGCAGCTGCTCGACCATCAGGTCGACCACGTTGTCGGCCATGCGCTCGGCCTGGATGCGTTCGATCGCCCAGCACCAGCGCGCCGCGCCGCGGTCCAGCCAGATCAGCCCGCGCCGGGCCACGTCCTGCACGAAGCGGCGCAGGAAGAAGGGGTTGCCGCCGGTCTTGGCCTGGCACAGCACGGCCAGGGCGTCCACGGCCTCGGGCGTGCTGTGCAGCGTGTCGGCCAGCAGGCGGCGCGTGTCCTCCAGTTGCAGCGGGCCGATCTGCAGGGCCAGCGCGCGCGGGCCGAGGGCCGCGAAGAGCTGCAGGTCCTGCGCCAGCGGGTGGTCGGCGGGCACCTCGTTGGAGCGGTAGGCACCGATCAGGAGCACATGGCGCAGGCCCTCGTCCAGCGCCAGCTCGCGCAGCAGGCGGCGCGAGGCGCGGTCGGCCCACTGCAGGTCGTCGATGAACAGCACCAGCGGCGCATCGGCCGCGGCCAGCGCGGCGATGCACTGCTGCAGGCTGCGCACGACACGGTTCTCGGCCTCGGTGGGGCCGAGCGGCAACACGGCGGGCAGCGGTCCCAGCAGCCGCGCCAGATCGGGCACGGCATCCGCCACCAGGGCCGCATTGGCGCCCAGCGCCTGCAGCAGCGCCGCACGCCAGCGCTGCTGCTCGTCGGCATGCAGGGCCAGCACCTGGCGCCCGCGCTGCTGCAATGCCGCCGTGAACGCCGCGTACGGCGCATGCTGGCCGAACTGGTTGAACTTGCCGCTGATGAAGTGGCCATGGCTGCCCAGCAGCGCCGTTTGCAGCTCGTGCACCAGCGCCGTCTTGCCGATGCCCGAGAAGCCGGCGACCGTGACCAGCTGCGCCGTGCCGCGCGCCGCCGCCGTAAACGCATCCAGCATGCGGCCGACCTGCGCGCAGCGGCCGTACAGCAGGCCCGACACCTGCAGACGCGCCGACAGGTCGTTGGCCGCCAGCGGGTAGCCCACCAGTGCATCGGGTGTGTCCAGGTGCGCCAGGATGTAGGCCAGGTCGCGCTGCAGCGCCACGTGGCTCTGGTAGCGCGCCCCGGGCTCCTTGGCCAGCAGCTTGGCGACCAGGTCGGCCAGCAGCGGCGCCAGCGTGGGCTGCAGCTCGGTCACCCGGCGCGGCTGGTGCGTGAGGTGGGCATGCACGGCTTCCAGCGGGTCGGCGTAGCGCAGCGGCGGCTCGCCGGTCAGCAGCTCGAACAGCGTGGCGCCCAGTGCATAGAAATCGGCGCGGTAGTCCACGTCGCGGTTCATGCGGCCGCTTTGCTCGGGCGCCATGGTGGACAGCGTGCCTTCCAGGTCCTCGGGGCGGGCCAGCTCCGGGCGTTCGCTGGACAGCTCGGCCGCGATGCCGAAGTCGATCAGCTTGACCGTGCCGGCCGCGAAGTTGGCCACGATGTTGCCGGGCGCGATGTCCTTGTGCACCACGTTGCGCGCATGCACGGCCTCCAGCGCCTGGACTACGGCAATGGCCGCCTGCAGGGCCTGCCGGGCCGGCAGCGCGTGGCCCTGCAGCAGGTCGCGCAGGGCGACGGCGTTGTCGTCGGGCATGGCCATGAACAGCAGGCCTTCGTGGCTGCCCATGGCCGTGGCGCTGACCACGTGCGCATGGGCCAGGCGGCGCGACAGCTCGAACTCGCGCCGAAAGCGCGCCACCTCGCCGGGGCTGGGTGCCGCGGCGCGCAGGAACTTGACGACCTTGCGCCCGCTGGCGTCCAGGCAGCGCAACACCACGGAGCGCTGGCTTTCATGCAGCCGCTCCAGCACGGTGAAATCGCCGAAGCGGCTGCCGACCGGCAAGAAGCCCGAAGTTGTATCCATGCGTGATTGTTGCGCGCGCATGGAAACGGATGCTCACAGCTTGGGGATGCGCAGCGTCTTGCTGATCATGAGCGTGCCCGACAGCCCGAACAGCAGGGCCAGCGGATGCAGTTGCCACGGCCCCAGCATGAGGCCGCCGCCGTACAGCGCATCGCCGATGCGGCCCTGCCAGGCGGCGAAGGCCAAAACCGCGGTCAAGACCACGCTGGTCGGGATCGGCGTGCCCTCGAAGTAGGCGACCTTGTCGCCGCCCTCGGCCAGCGTCTCGGCCGTGACGTTGAAGCGCGCCAGCCGGCTCACGCCGCAGCAGACGAAGTACACCAGCAGCGCCACGTCCCAGCCGCCCTGCAGGCCGGCCGCGAAACCCAGGGCCGCGGGGCCGACGCCGAAGGACACGATGTCGGCCAGCGAGTCGAGCTCGCGGCCCAGCGAGGAGTGCTGCTGGCGCCAGCGCGCGATGCGGCCGTCGAAGATGTCGAACACCAGCGCGATCGGCGTCATCAGCGCCGACAGCAGGAAGTGGCGCAGCTCGCCGGTCGCCATGAACTGCATGGCGAAGAAGACCGAGGCCATGCCGCAGGCCGCATTGCCCAGCGTGAAGAAGTCCGCCAGGTGGAAGCCGCGCAGCATCGAGAAATGACGGGGAGTGGTGCGTTCTGGGGCGGCGCTCATGGCAGGCTTTCAGGTTGGATCTTGCGGCTGACTGTGTCCGATTGTGCGTGGCGGCGCTGTCCGTGGAGCCGGCCTGTGGCTGTAGGCCGGTGCCGGCAAGCTGCGCTATCGTCCCGGCCATGCACGACGCCCTGCCTTCCACCTGCGCCGCCATCGACTGCCATGTGCACGTGTTCGATCCGCGGCGCTTCGCCTATGCAGCCGACGCCTGGTATGTGCCCACGCCGGCCGAGACCGGTACGCCCGCGCAGCTGGACCACGTGCTGCAGGCCCATGGGGTGCGCCATGCGCTGCTGGTCGGCCCGAACTCGGGCTATGGCCTGGACAACCGCTGCCTGCTCGACACCATCGCGCGCGGCCAGGGCCGCTACAAGGGCATCGCGGTCGTGCCCAACGGTGCCAGCCTGGGCCAGCTGCAGGACCTGCAGGCCGCCGGCGTGGTCGGCATCGCGTTCAACGTGGCCCTGCTGGGTGTGGACTTCTACCGGGGCACCGGCCCGCTGCTGCAGCGCCTGCGCGAGCTGGGCCTCGTGGCCAACGTGCAGGTCGAGGGCGACCAGCTGACGGCCTTGACGGGCCTGCTGGCCGACAGCGGCGCGCAGCTGGTGTTCGACCACTGCGGGCGACCGGTGCCTGCCGGTGGCGTCGGGCAAGCGGGCTTTGCAGCGCTGCTGGCGCTGGCGCAGACGGGCCGTGCGGCGGTCAAGCTGTCGGGCCACGCCAAGATCTCGGCCCTGCCGTTCCCCCACACCGACCTGGACCCGTTCGTGTGGGCGCTCGTCGAGGCCTTCACGCCGCACCACCTGGTCTGGGCCTCGGACTGGCCGTTCCTGCGCGCGCCGTCCCGCATCGACTACGGGCCGCTGCGCGCGCTGCTGGTGCAGCATCTGCCGGACGCGGCGGACCGGCAAGCCGTGGAGTGGGAGACGCCGCGGCGCCTTTTCGGGTTCGACGCGGCGGGTTGAGCGTCAGGCCGAAAGCTTGCCGCGGCGCACGGCCTCGCGCAACACCTGGTTCACGCGCGTCTGCCAGCCGGGGCCACCGGCCTTGATGGCCTCCAGCACGTCCGCGTCCACGCGCATCGTCATCGGCACCTTGGGGCGCTCGGCCAGCGGCCGGCCGGGGCGGCGCAGCGGCTGCAGGCGCGCTATGTCCTGCGCCGTCAGCGCCTGCGTGTCGGGGTCGGCCGCGATACCGGCGTCGATCGCCACGTCTTCCTCAGGGCTCGGAATCGCGAGCCCCATGTTCCTGGAACGCTTGGTCATATAGGTTCACCTCTCGCGCATTGGCCTTGCGCAGGCTGATGATGCGCATCACCTCGCCGCGCTGTACGAACACCACCACGTACAGCCGGTCATCCACTACGGCGAAGCCGATCTCACGCAGCTCGCCATAGTCTTGCCGGCTGTCCGGGAAGCACAGGACATCAGCCCACGCGATGCGTTTCGCCAAGGCCAGGGCACGCCGTGCTTGGCTTGATTGGTCGCGTCCTTGGCCGGGTCGAAGCTGATGTTCACGAGTAATTATTGTACGTACATTAAAAAACTTTGGCGCCGCATGGAAGAAGTCATCTCAGGCAGCCGAGGCCATGCGTTCGACGCCGAACCCGTCACGGCGCGCGAATAGATCGAACGCAGCCTCGGGGCCAGGCCTTTCACGTTGCAGGGCGTGCAGGCTGGTCAGGGCCGCCCGGCCTGAAGTGCCCGCCGCGGCCGCCCGGTGGACGCGCCCCTGTGCTGGCGCTCCGGGGAACCTGCGGTGCTCGACCCGCGGGCGCATTGCACACTCGCACCACTCACTGCGTTCGTTCAGCTCGGCACCGCGCCCCAGGCCAGTGCCTCGCGGGCAGCGCGCGTCAGCGCGAGCCTGGCCATGTCTTGCGCCATGACGAACAGCGTGCAAAACCAGCAGGTACGCGACGAACCACAGATGGTTCCAGGTCGGGATCGGCGTGCGAAATCTCTGATCACCACGCAAGTAACGGCTCCAGAACGCGAGAAAGCTGCCCTGGTACCTCCCAGCGTCAATGACTTCGAAATACACCTGCGGTACGACAGCCACCACCATGCTGAACAGCAGCGGGATTCCAAGTCGCCAGGCGCGCCGGCGTGCCAGCGCATTGCGATCGAGCGTGCGCATCATGTAGCCGGTGGCCAGCCCCGAAACGACGAATAGCAGCGACAGGCGCCAGGGGTTCAGCGCGAGCATCAGCGCGGTCGTCAATGGCCCACCGCTGTAGGCGCTCTTGACGTGAAATGCCCAGGGCACATAGAGCATGCCGACGTGGTAGCCGTTCAGCAGCCCGAAGGCCCCGATCCGCAACCAGTCGAGGTCATAGCGTCGCATGCCGGGGATATTCGTGTTGCTTTGCGGCGGCTGCGGCGCGCATGGCCGCCATGTCAGCCCAGCGACGCGGCTTGGACTGACATGGCATGTGATCCGCCGCTGACGCTTGCCCACGCGTCATCGCCACACCATCAGGAAGATGGACGCCCATGCCGCGCTGAAAACCTACCGCGCCAAGCGCAATTTCGCCGTGACGGCCGAACCGGCCGACGGCGGCGAGGCATCGGAGGCTGGCACGCTCTCGTTCGTCGTGCAGAAGCACTGGGCCAGCAGCCTGCACTATGACTTCCGGCTGGAGGTGGGCGGCACCATGAAGAGCTGGGCCGTGCCCAAGGGCCCCAGCTTCGACCCGGCGGACAAGCGCCTGGCCGTGCAGGTCGAGGACCACCCCATCGCCTATTCCAGCTTCGAGGGCCAGATCCCCAAGGGCCAGTACGGCGCGGGCAAGGTCATCATCTGGGACAAGGGCCTGTGGACGCCGGTGGGCGACCCGGCCAAGGGGCTGCGCGCCGGCAAGCTGGTGTTCGAACTGCATGGCCACAAGCTGCATGGCAAGTGGGCGCTGGTGCGCATGAAGGGCAAGGGCGACAAGCAGCCGCCCTGGCTGCTGCTCAAGGAGAAGGACGATTTCGTGCGGCCGGCCGCCGAGTTCAGCGTGGTCGACGAGATGCCCGACAGCGTCAAGCGCCTGAAGGCACCCAGGCCCGCTGCGTCCGCGCCGGCTGCCGATGTCCCGCCCGAAGCTGCGCTGCCCGAGACACTGGCGCCGCAACTGGCCACGCTGGTGGACAAGCCGCCCTCCGACCCAGGCGACTGGGTCTACGAGATCAAGTTCGACGGCTACCGCCTGCTTGCGCGCGTGCAGGGCAAGAAGCTGCAGCTGTTCACGCGCAACGGCAACGACTGGACGCACAGGCTCAAACCGCTGCAGGCCGAGCTGCAGCGCATGGAGCTGCCCGAGGGCTGGTACGACGGCGAAATCGTCGTGCTCGACAAGCAGGGCAAGCCGGATTTCGGCGCGCTGCAGCAGTCGTTCGATGCCGCCAAGACCTCGCCCATCGTCTACTACCTGTTCGATGTGCCGTACTGCGCCGGCCATGACCTGCGCGAGCAGCCGCTGGTCGCGCGCCGGGCCTTGCTGCAGCGCCTGCTGGCCGAGCGCGCATCCGAACGCGTGCGCTTTTCCGACGTGTTCGAGGCGCCGCCAGGCGATGTCGTGCTGTCGGCCTGCAAGCTCGGGCTGGAAGGCGTGATCGCCAAGCGCAAGGACTCGGCCTACCTCTCGCGCCGCGCCGACAGCTGGATCAAGCTCAAGTGCAGCCAGCGCCAGGAGTTCGTGATCGTCGGCTTCACCGATCCGCAGGGCACGCGCACGGGCCTGGGCGCGCTGCTGCTGGCCGTGCACGACAAGGCCGGCCAGCTGGTCTACGCGGGCAACGTGGGCACGGGCTTCGGCCAGGCGGTGCTGAAGGATCTCACACGCAGGCTCAAGGCCTTGCAGGCCGAGCGCAGCCCGCTCGCCGACACCCAGGGTGTCGAGGGCCGGCCGCACTGGGTGGCGCCCGAGCTGATCGCCGAGGTCAGCTTCGGCGAGTGGACGCGCAGCGGCCGCATCCGCCACGCCGTGTTCCACGGCCTGCGCAGCGACAAGCCGCCGGCCAGCATCGTGCGCGAGCGGCCCGCCGCCGCGCCCAAGGCTGCGAAGAAGAAGCCGGCTGCCGCGGGCTCGCATGCCTTGTCGACACGGCTCAAGGTGACCAACCCCGAGCGCGTGATCGATGCCTCGACCGGTGCGACCAAGGTGGAGCTGGTGCGCTACTACGCGCTGGTCGGCGATCTCATGATGGCCCACCTGAAGGGTCGGCCCGTGTCGCTGGTGCGCGCGCCGGCCGGTATCGGCAAGCAGCTGTTCTTCCAGAAGCATGCCGAGGTCGAGAAGCTGCCCGGCGTGCGCCAGCTCGACCCCGGGCTCGACGCCGAGCACCCGCCCATGCTGGCCATCGCCGCGGCGCAGGGCCTGCTGTCGGCTGCGCAATGGAACGTGGTCGAGGTGCATTCCATGAACGCGCTGGCCAGCGACTTCGAGCGGCCCGACCGCATGGTGTTCGACCTGGACCCGGGCGAGGGCGCGACCTGGCGCCAGATGCAGGAAGGCACGGAGCTGGTGCACGCCTTCCTGCAGCAGCTCAAGCTGCCGGCCTTCCTGAAGACCAGCGGGGGCAAGGGCCTGCATGTGGTCGTGCCATTGCGCCGCCAGCACGGCTGGGTGGCGGTCAAGGGCTTCGCGCAGGCCATCGTGCAGCATCTGGCGCGCACCATCCCGGAGCGCTTCGTGGCCAAGAGCGGGCCGCGCAACCGGGTCGGCAAGATCTTCATCGACTACCTGCGCAACGGCCAGGGCGCGACCACGGTCTGCGCCTGGTCGGCGCGCGCGCGGCCTGGGTTGGGGATCTCGGTGCCGCTGGCCTGGGACGAGCTGCCCGGCCTGCCCGCCAGCGACCACTGGAACATCCGCAACGTGCAGACCCGGCTCGATGCCGGCAACGGGCCGTGGGACGGCTACGCGCGCGCGGCCAGGTCGTTGACGACCGCCATGCGCATGCTCGATTTCAAGGAGTAAGACCATGTACCGTGCCATCTGGAAGGGCGCCATCAGCTTCGGGTTGGTCCACGTGCCCGTGGGCCTGTTCCCGGCCTCGCAGGACGTGGGCATCGATTTCGACTGGCTGGACAAACGCTCCATGGACCCCGTGGGCTACAAGCGCGTGAACAAGCGCACCGGCAAGGAGATCCAGCGCGAGAACATCGTCAAGGGCATCAAGCAGGAGGACGGTGACTACGTGGTGCTCAGCGAAGACCAGATCAAGGCGGCCTATCCCAAGGCCACGCAGACGATCGAGATCGAGTGCTTCGTGACGGCCGCGGAAATCCCGTTCACGCTGCTCGAGAAGCCCTATTACCTGGAGCCCATCGGCAAGGGCGAGAAGGTCTATGCCCTGCTGCGCGAGGCCATGGCGCAGGCCGGCGTGATCGGCATCGCCCGCGTGGTCATGCATTCCAAGGAACACCTGGCCGCGCTGGTGCCGGCCGGCCCGGCGCTGATGCTCAACACCATCCGCTGGGCCTCCGAGATCCGTTCGCCCGAGGAACTCAAGCTGCCCGCCGCCGGCAAGTCGACGCTCAAGCCGGCCGAGCTCAAGATGGCCG
Source organism: Pseudorhodoferax sp. Leaf267 (assembly GCF_001422405.1). Taxonomy (GTDB): domain Bacteria; phylum Pseudomonadota; class Gammaproteobacteria; order Burkholderiales; family Burkholderiaceae_C; genus Pseudorhodoferax. The sequence goes on along the minus strand of NZ_LMMV01000001.1, from coordinate 920,780 downwards.
AGCAACTGATCGGCGACATGACGCAGACCTGGGACCCGGAGGCGTTCAGCGACCAGTTCACGGGCGCAATTCACGCGCTCGTCAAACGCAAGATCGAAGCCGGCGATACCAAGCAGGTGACGGCGCTGGAAGATGCGCCCGAGAGCAGCGGCGGCTCCAACGTCGTGGACCTGACCGAGCTGCTGGCCAAGAGCCTGGCCGGGCGCAGGCCCGCGGCCAAGCCCCCGGCGAAGAAGGCCGCGCCCAAGCCAGCGGCCAAGAAGACGGCCGCCGCCAAGAGCCCGGCACGCAAGCGCGCCTGATCGCTCGTTCCTCCTACAAGGCCTGGCTTAGCCGTCCGACGGTCAGGCCGCATGCCCCTCCGAACAATGGCCACGTCATCACACAGGAGTAGAACGACGTGGCATCTTTCCCAGCGGTACCCCCGGCCGATGCCTACAGCGCTCCCTCCGTCGACCAGCAGGGCCGCAGTGCCGTGTCCTGGGGCGCGATCCTGGCCGGCGCAGCCGCCACTGCGGCGCTCTCGCTGATCCTGCTGGTGCTGGGCACGGGCCTGGGCCTGACGTCGCTGTCGCCCTACGGCGGCAGTAGCGCCAGCGCGATGGCGCTGGGCTTCTCGGCCATCGTGTGGGTGATGGTCACGCAGGCGCTCGCCTCCGGCATGGGCGGCTACCTGGCCGGCCGGCTGCGCACGCGCTGGCTCTCGGTGCACTCCGATGAGGTCTATTTCCGCGACACGGCCCATGGCTTCCTGGCCTGGGCCATTGCCTCGCTGGTGACGGCTGCACTGCTGACCTCGGCCATCGGTTCCATCGTTGGCGGTGCAGTGAAGGCCGGCGCCACGGTGGCCGGCGGTGCGGCCACGTCGGCCGTCGCGGCCGCGGCCACGGGCGACAAGGCCGAGGGCAACGGCCCCACTGCGTATTTCATCGATTCCATGTTCCGCCGGCCGCAGGCTGCCACCGGCGCGATCCCGATGGCGTCCACGGCCGCGGTGCCGACCGCCGAAGTCACGCGCATCCTGATGCAGGCTGGCATCGACAAGCCGCTGGCCGCAGAGGACCAGCGTTACCTCGGCCAACTCGTGGCCGAGCGCACGGGCCTGGCGCAGGACGATGCCGAAAAGCGGGTGAGCGACACCGTGGCGGCCATGCAGGCCAAGGCCCGCGAACTCGAAGCCGCTGCCCGCGACGCGGCCGAGAAGGCGCGCAAGGCCGGCATCGGCGCCACGCTGTGGCTATTCGTTTCGCTGCTGCTGGGGGCCTTCAGTGCGAGCCTGGCCGCAACCTGGGGCGGCCGCGAGCGCGACGCCTGATTGCTTGAACCCATCCCCCTCAACCCTGGAGATCCACCATGCGTTCACTGCTCCTGTTTTTCCTCGGCGTGCCGATCCCCATCATCATCCTGATCGCACTGTTCGTGCGCTGATCCACCCCTCCACCCCTTTGTGTTCCCGCGCCGCGGCCCGGCGCTTGCTTTAGAGATTTCATGACTGACACTTGCGAACCGGGCCACCCATGGCCCATGGGCATGCACCTGCGCGACGGCGGTGCGAATTTCGCGCTGTACTCCAGCGCGGCCACTGTCGTCGATCTGTGCCTCTTCGACGCCGACGGCGTGCACGAGGTGCGGCGCATCCGGCTGCCGCGGCGCACCGACGACATCTGGCACGGCTTCGTGCCCGGCATCGAAGCCGGAACGCGGTACGGCGTGCGCGTGCATGGTGCCTACGACCCGGAGAACGGCCAGCGCTGCAACCCCAACAAGCTGCTGCTGGACCCCTACACACGCGCCATCGACAGGCCGCTGCGCGGCGAGGCCGTGACGTTCGGCTATGCCCTGGGCGGTGAAGAGGAAGACCTTGTCATGGACGAGACCGACAGCGCGCCCGTGGCTGCCAAGTCCGTCGTGATCGCGCCCGCGTTCGACTGGGAGGGCGACCAGCCCCCGGGCACGCCCATGGCCGATACCGTGTTCTACGAGATGAACGTGCGCGGCTTCACTAAGACCATGGATGAGGTGCCCGAGGAGCTGCGTGGCACCTTCGCTGGCTTGGCGAACCCGCCCGCCATCGAGTACCTGAAGAAGCTGGGCGTGACCGCCGTGCAGCTGCTGCCCGTGCAGGCCTTCAACGACGAGGGCCGGCTCATCGACGCCGGCCTGGCCAACTACTGGGGCTACAACACCATCGGCTTCTTCGCGCCCGAGCCGCGCTACTGCTACAAGGGCACGGACGGCGGCGTGGCCGAGTTCCGCGGCATGGTCAAGGCGCTGCACCGTGCCGGCATCGAGGTCATCCTGGACGTGGTCTACAACCACACCTGCGAAGGCAACCACATGGGCCCCACGATGTCGTTCAAGGGCATCGACAACGACGCCTATTACCGCCTGATGGACGAGCGGCGCTACTACAACGACTTCAGCGGCACCGGCAACACGCTGGACGTGAGCAACCCGCCCGTGCTGCGCATGGTGATGGACAGCCTGCGCTACTGGGTCGAAGAGATGCACGTGGACGGCTTCCGCTTCGACCTGGCGCCGGCGATCGCACGCGACGCGGCGGGCGCGTTCGAGCACCGCACGCCCTTCCTGTCGGCCGTTGCGCAGGACCCGGTGCTGCGCCGCGTGAAGATGATCGCCGAGCCCTGGGACCTGGGCGACTACGGCTACCAGGTCGGCGGCTTTCCTGTCGGCTGGTCGGAATGGAACGGCGGCTACCGCGACGAGGTGCGCGACTTCTGGCGCAGTGCCGATCAGAGCCTGCCGGCCTTCGCCGCGCGCCTGTCCGGCTCGCAGGAGATCTTCGCGCCGTCGCGCCGCCCGCCATCGGCCACCGTCAACATCGTGACCGTGCACGACGGCTTCACGCTGCGTGACCTGGTCAGCTACAACGAGAAGCACAACGAGGCCAATGGCGAGGACAACCGCGACGGGGAGAGCCACAACCGCAGCTGGAACTGCGGCGTCGAGGGCGAGACCGACGACGAGGCCGTGCTGGCGCTGCGCGCGCGGCAGCAGCGCAACTTCCTGACGACGCTGTTCATGTCGCGCGGCGTGCCGTTGCTGCTGGGTGGCGACGAGATGGGACGCACGCAACGCGGCAGCAACAACGCCTACTGCCAGGACAGCGACATCAGCTGGTACGACTGGAGCGAGGAGCGGCGAAAAGACCCGCTGATCGGCTTCACGGCCGGGCTGATCGCGCTGCGCAAATCGCTGCCCGTGCTGCGCAGCGAGCACTGGCCGACCGGCGAGGGCGATCGGCCCGATGCGGTCTGGTACAGCGTCTGGGGCCTGCCGATGGAGCAGGAGGAATGGGACCATCCGGCTGCGCGCTGCCTGTCCGTGGTGTTCGACGGCGGGGCCGACAACGCGGTCGAGCCCGGGCCCTCGGTCCTGCTGATGTTCAACGGTGCGCCCGAAGCGCATACGTTCACGGTGCCCAAGGAGCAGCGCTTCGGCCCGGCCTGGACCTTGCGTGTGTCCACCGAAGACGGCACCTTGCCGGAAGGCGAGGCCAAGGTGCTGGCGCCGGGCGAGGAGGTGAGCATCGAGGCCCATGCCATGCTGGTGCTGACGCAGGACGCGCCGGCCTGATCGTCCAGGGCGCGGCGCGATGCATTCCTACTTCGGCTTGGCACGGCGGCCGATCCTGTGCCGCCGCCGCCCGCTCTAATCTGGAGTTCCAAGCCCCCGTCCCTGACGGTTGTTCGCTTCCTTTCCTCGATTCGGAGAATCGGCCATGACGCAAGCCAACCGCAGCATTTCTGACGCCCTGGACGAGCATGCCGACACCGCCTTGTACGCGGCGATCGCGCTGGCCTGCGTGGCCTTCGGCGGCATGCTGCTGGTGCCAGGCGAACAAGCGGAAGACCTGCTGAGCCTGGGCTGGCTGTGCATGCTGGGCGCCATGGGCTGCCTGCTGGGCAAGCTGGCCCTGGGCCTCATCACGGGGCGGACGGAAGAGGGCGGGGCCGCCCTGCGCACGCCGCAGCAGTGACGCGGCGGCCCGCGCTTGGGGGCCTGCACCGCATGCGCTCCCGGTGCCTGCTGCGCGCCCGTGCTGCCTTCCCGCCGGGCCTGCATCGGCAAACAAAAGAACCGCGCAGTTGCGCAAGGCGCTCCCCTCCTACACGGGCCGGCGCGGCTGGCGGTTAGATTGCCTTGGCCTTCGGATCCCGAAGGAGTTGCGTGACGAGGAGAGAGCATGCGGAATCTGGAATTCATGTTGTTTGCAGCGGTCGTCGTCCCCCTGGTCGCGATCGCGCAGGGTGGGGCGGCCCCCGCAGCGCCACAGCGCGCCGGTGCCACGGCCATGGTGAAGCTGCAGACGGCCAAGGGCGAGCCGGCGGGCCAGGCGGTGTTGACGGCCGTGCCGGACGGCGTGGAGATCGTGCTGAACGTCGAGAAGCTGACGCCTGGCCTGCACGGCTTTCACATCCACACCAACGGCAGCTGCGCGCCCGGGCCGGACCCGAGCGGCAAGACGATCGACTTCGGTGCGGCCGGCGGGCATTTCGACCCCGCCGCCACGGCGCGCCACGGACACCCCGAACACGATGCGCAGCGCCATGCCGGCGATGCGCCCAACCTGACAGCCGACGCGCAGGGCAAGGCCACGCTGCGCTACACGAACACCATGGTCACGCTGGTGCCGGGCAAGACCTCGGTCATTGGCAAGGCGCTGGTCGTGCATGCCGATGCGGACGACTACAAGACCAACCCGGCCGGCAACTCCGGCGCCCGCGTGCTGTGCGGCGTGATCGAGCCGGCGCGTGATGCCGTGGTCGGTAGCGTGGCACGCTGATCTTCAACCAAGCGAAGGAATGACCATGAGCGAGAAAAAAGCCAGCGTGCACTGGGAAGGTGCGGGCAAGACGGGCAAGGGCGCAATCAGCACCGAAACGGGTGCGCTGAAGGACTACCCGTACGGCTTTGCCAGCCGCTTCGAGGACGACCGGCGCGGCACCAACCCCGAGGAGATCGTGGGTGCGGCGCATGCGGCCTGCTTCACGATGGCGTTCGCGTTTGCCTGCGAGAAGGCGGGCGTGGCGCTGGAGTCGGCCGACACCCAGGCCAGCGTGCGCCTGGTGAAGGACGGCGACGGTTTCAAGATCGACCGCATTGCGTTGACGCTGGTGGCCAAGTCGGCCGGGCTGGACGAAGCCAAATTCCAGGAACTGGCCAATGGCGCCAAGGCAGGCTGCCCGCTGTCCAAGGCGCTGGCCGCCGTGCCGGAGATCACGCTCTCCGCAACGCTTCAGAGCTGAACGTCGCCGGCGGCACCGGGGTCTTCTTCGCCGGCCACCGAGTTCGGGTCGGCCTTGGGCGCTGCCAACTGGGCCAATGCCGCCAGAGCGCCATCGGCAGTGGTGTGCAGCAGTGGCGCCAGGGCCACCAGCGCCGCCGCCCCTTCGCCGGTCAGCCGCGCAATGGCCTGGCCCGCTTCCTTGGGCGAGGCAAAGCCATGGCTTTGCAGCAGCAAAACGCCAGTGGCATCGACCAGCTTGAAATAGAACTGGCCATCGGCTTCGCGGTATTGCTTGAAGGCAGGCCCGCCGGCCTTCGCCTTCCTGGCGGCCTTGGCCGTGCCCCCTGAACTTTCGAGCCTGCGCAAGCCGACGGCGGCCCGCAGGCTGGTCGTGAACGGGGCGGAGATGCGCCTGGCTTTCTGCGCGCCGGCGAGCAGTACGCGTTCGACCTGGGCCGGGTCTTCCATGTAGCCCTGGTAGGCCGCGCGCATCGGCGCGATCTCGCGGTCCACGCGCTCGAAGAGGGCCTGCTTGGCATCGGCCCAGGAGATGCCGTCGGCGAAGGCCTGGCGCAGCGCCTCGGTCTCCTGCGCGTCGGCGAAGGCCTGGTAGATCTGGAACAGCGCCGAGCCTTCGGAGCTCTTGGGCTCGCCGGGGCCGCGCGAGTCGGTCACGATGCCGGCGATCAGCTTTTTCAGCTGCTCGCGCGGCGCGAACAGGGGGATGGTGTTGTCGTAGCTCTTGCTCATCTTGCGGCCATCCAGACCGGGCAAGGTGGCGACGCTCTCCTCGATGGCGGCCTCGGGCAGCGTGAAGTGCTCGCCATACAGGTGGTTGAAGCGCTGCGCGATGTCGCGCGCCATCTCGATGTGCTGCACCTGGTCGCGGCCCACGGGCACCTTGTGCGCGTTGAAGAGCAGGATGTCGGCGGCCATCAGCACCGGGTACATGAACAGGCCGGCCGTCACGTCGGCATCCACGTCGCTACCGGCGGCGTTGTTGCGGTCCACCGCGGCCTTGTAGGCGTGGGCGCGGTTCAGGATGCCCTTGCCGGTCACGCAGGTCAGGAACCAGGTGAGCTCGGGAATCTCGGGGATGTCGGACTGGCGGTAGAAGGTCACGCGCTCCGGGTCCAGGCCGGCGGCCAGCCAGGTGGCGGCGATCTCCAGTGTGGAGCGCTGGATGCGCTGCGGGTCGTCGACCTTGATCAGCGCGTGGTAGTCGGCCAGGAAGTAGAAGCTCTCGGTGCCGGCCGCCTGGCTGGCACGCACGGAGGGCCGCACGGCGCCGACGTAGTTGCCCAGGTGGGGCGTGCCCGAGGTGGTGATACCGGTCAGAACGCGCAGCGTGGTCATGGTGGTCTCAGCGGATCAGAAAGGAAAGAGGGCTCAGCAGGATGTCGAGGAAGCCGAAGGTCAGGCCCATGATGGGGCGCAGCCACAGCGTGCCGACCACGCCCGCCAGCACCAGGCCCATCACGATAAAGAAGCCCCAGGGCTCCACGCGCGAGACCAGTGCCGCCTGCTTGTAGGGCAGCAGGCCCACGAGCACGCGGCCGCCATCGAGCGGCGGCAGCGGGAACAGGTTGAACGCGAACATCACGACGTTGACCAGCATGCCGGCCTGGCACATCTTGACGAAGAAGGGCTCATCGATGCCCATGCCGACCAGCAGGTACAGCACGATGCCCCAGATCAGGGCCTGCACCAGGTTCACGCCGGGGCCGGCGAGGGCCACCCACACCATGTCGCGCTTGGGGTTGCGCAGCCGGCCGAACTGCACCGGCACCGGCTTGGCATAGCCGAACACGAAGGCGCCCGAGGTCGCCAGGTACAGCATGATGGGCATCACGATGGTGCCCAGCGGGTCGATGTGCTTGATCGGGTTCAGCGTCACGCGGCCCAGCATGTAGGCCGTGTTGTCGCCGTAGTGCCGGGCCACGTAGCCGTGCGCGGCCTCGTGCACGGTGATGGCGAAGATGACCGGGATCGCGTAGATCAGCAGGTTCTGGATCAGGTTGTCGAAATTCACCGGCGGGATTCTCTCAGAGGGGTTGCAGGGGGCTCACAGCCCCAACGCGGCCAGCGAGCCGCGGCCTTCGCGCACGACCGTGGGGTCGCCGCCTTGTTCCATGGTGGTCAGGTCGACCACGGTGGTGGGTTCGGAAGGGCAGGCGCCGGCGTCCAGCACCGCGGCCACCTGGTGCTCGAAGCGCGCACGGATGTCCTGCGCGTCGTTCAGCGGCTCGGTCTCGCCGGGCGGGATCAGGGTCGTGGCGAGGAGCGGCGCGCCGTGCAGCGCCAGCAGTTCCTGCAGCGCCTTATGGTCGGGCACGCGCAGGCCGATGGTCTTGCGCGAAGGGTGGCTCACGCGGCGCGGCACTTCCTTGCTGGCTTCCAGGATGAAGGTGTAGGCACCGGGCGTGGCGGACTTGAGCAGGCGGTACTGCTTGTTGTCCACCCGTGCGTAATTGGCCAGCTCGGACAGGTCGCGGCACAGCAGCGTCAGGTGGTGGCGCTCGTCCACGCCGCGCAGGCGGCGCATGCGGTCCACGGCAGCCTTGTCGTCCAGGTGGCAGACCAGCGCGTAGCTGGAATCCGTGGGCACGGCGACGATGTCGCCCTTGGCCAGCAGCGCCACGGTCTGCTTGAGCAGGCGCACCTGCGGGTTCTCGGGGTGGAGTTCGAAGTACTGGGCCATGGTGTCGTCGTCTCTACAGGGTGGTGGCAGGGCCGATGCGGCTTTCGCGCACGGTGAGCCAGGCGCCGGCAGCGCCGCAAAAGGCCACCAGCGCCATGCCCAGCATGGCCCACTGGTCGGGCACATGCGAGAACACGAGCCAGCCGCCCAGCATCGCGAAGCCGATCTGGCCGTACAGGTAGGGCGTGAGCGTGGCCGCCGGCGCACGCGCGTAGCCCAGGATCAGCATGAAGTGGCCCACCGTGGCCATCAAGCCCATCAGCAGCAGTGCGGCCCATAGTTGCCAGCTCTCGATGTGCACCCAGACGAAGGGCAGGGACAGCGACGCCAGCAGCGTGCCGACCCAGCCCGTGTACAGGTGCGTGGTCAGGGGCGCCTCGGTCTTGGCCAGCCTGCTGGTCAGCAGCTGGAAGCAGGCGTTCGTGCCGACCAGGGCCAGCGGCAGCAGCAGCTTCCAGTCGAAGGCTTCGCCGCCCGGCCGGATGATGACCATGGTGCCGACGAAACCGCCCAGCACCAGCGCCCAGCGCAGCGGCGACACACGCTCGCCCAGCGCATAGGCCGCCAGCAGCGTGATGACCAGCGGCGTGATCATGACGATGGCGGTGAACTCGCCGACCGGCATGAAGCGCAGGCTGAAGAAGGCCAGCAGGCTGCTCACCAGCAGCAGCAGGCCGCGCAGGATCTGGAACTTCGGGTGTGCCGTGCGCAGCAGGGCCAGGCCGTGGCGCGGCAGCACGAGCACGGTGGTGGCGATGGCCTGGAAGGCGTAGCGGAACCACAGCGCCATCAGCAGCGGGACGCTGGCGCTGATGGCCTTGGTGGTGATGTCCAGCACCGCGAAACAGGCCACGGCGGCCAGCACCAGGGCGATGCCGGCCAGCGGCGAGGCGTTCACTGAATGCGGTCCGCCAGCAGTTCCCACACGGGGGTCAGGTCGCCCGGCAGGTAGGGCAGGGCGCCCAGGTCGGTGTGGCTCTCGTCGGGGCTGTGGAAGTCGCTGCCGCGCGAGGCGGCCAGGCCGAAGTCGCGCGCCATGGTGGCGTATTCCACGTACTCGGCGGTCGTGTGGCTGCCCGTGACGACTTCGACACCACGGCCGCCATGCGCCTTGAACTCGCTGAACAGCGCGTACTCTTCGTTGGCCGTGAACTTGTAGCGGCCTGGGTGCGCGATCACGGCGATGCCGCCGCACTGCGTGATCCAGGTGATTGCGTCCTTCAGCGTCGCCCAGCGGTGTGGCACGTAGCCAGGCTTGCCTTCCGTCAGGTACTTGCGGAACACCTCGGGCGTGTCCTTGCAATGCCCGGCCTCGACGAGGAAGCGTGCGAAGTGCGTGCGCGAGATCAGCGCCGGGTTGCCGACGAATTTGAGCGCGCCCTCGTAGGCGTTCTGGATGCCGACCTTGGCCAGGCCGGCTGCCATCTCCATGGCCCGCGGCCCGCGGCCGTCGCGCGTGTCGGCCAGGCCCTGCTGCATGCGCGGGTCTTCGGCATCGAAGCCCAGACCCACGATGTGCACGGTCTCGCCAGCGAAGGTGACGGAGATCTCGGCGCCGGTCAGGTAGCGCATGCCCTGGGCCTTGGCGGCCGCGGCGGCGCGCCGCTGGCCGCCGATCTCGTCGTGGTCCGTCAGGGCCCACAGTTCCACGCCATTGGCCTTGGCCCGCTCGGCGAGTGCCTCCGGCGTCAGCGTGCCATCGGACACGATGGAGTGGCAGTGCAGGTCGGCGTTGAGGATGGAGGACACGGCGGGCATTTTAGGTGGGGGCGCGGTGTTCGGCGGTCGCCTGTGCGGCAAGCCCCTGTGCGCCAAAAAGAAAACCCGCTCGGAGGCGGGTTTCGGTGTGTGCGGGGAGCCGTTGCCGGCCCGGATGCATCACTTCAGCTTGATTTCCTTGTACTCGACGTGCTTGCGAGCCTTGGGATCGAACTTCGTGATCAGCATCTTTTCAGGCATCGTCTTCTTGTTCTTGGTCGTTGTGTAGAAGTGACCGGTGCCGGCAGTGGATTCCAGCTTGATCTTCTCGCGTCCGCCTTTGGTAGCCATGGTGGTGTCCTCTTAAGCTTGGCCGCGTGCACGCAGGTCTGCGAGCACGGCATCGATGCCGTTCTTGTCGATCAGGCGCAGGCCGGCGTTGGAGATGCGCAGGCGCACCCAGCGGTTTTCCGACTCGACCCAGAAGCGGCGGTACTGCAGGTTCGGCAGGAACCGGCGCTTCGTCTTGTTGTTGGCGTGGGAAACGTTGTTCCCGGTAATCGGGCCCTTGCCCGTGACTTCACATACGCGTGACATGGTCACTCTTCCTATGAACAGCTGGCACCATGCAACGCCTGGGCGTGCGCGGTGTGTGACAGCTTGACCTCGCCAAAAGCAGGTGGCGGTTCCCTGTCTGCCGTGCGCAGCGCGACCCTTGCGGCTGCGGAGAATTCGGCAAAGCCCGCGATTATAGCCAGCTTCGCCGAAGCGGCCTCACTCCTGTTCCAGGAAGCGCTGGGCGTCCAGTGCCGCCATGCAACCCGTGCCGGCGCTGGTGATGGCCTGGCGGTAGATATGGTCCTGCACGTCGCCGGCCGCGAACACGCCCGGCACGCTGGTCATGGTGGCCATGCCCGACAGGCCGGACTTGGTGACGATGTAGCCGTCCTTGAGCTCCAGCTGGCCCACGAACAGCTCGGTGTTGGGCCGGTGGCCGATGGCGATGAAGCAGCCCTTCAGCTCGATGTCGCGATGGCTGCCGTCGCGCTGGTCCTTGAGCCGGACGCCGGTCACGCCGGTCGCGTCGCCCTTGACCTCGTCCAGCGTGTGGAACAGCTGCAGCTCGATCTTGCCTTCGGCCACTTTCGCGTGGAGCTTGTCGACCAGGATGGGCTCGGCGCGGAACTTGTCGCGCCGGTGCACGAGCGTGACCTTGCGCGCGATGTTGGACAGGTATAGCGCCTCCTCGACGGCCGTGTTGCCGCCGCCGATCACGCACACGTCCTGCTCGCGGTAGAAGAAGCCGTCGCAGGTCGCGCAGGCCGACACGCCCTTGCCCATGAACGCTTCCTCGGAGGGCAGGCCCAGGTACTGCGCCGAGGCGCCGGTGGCCAGGATCAAGGCATCGCAGGTGTAGCTGCCGCTGTCGCCCTGCAGTGTGAACGGGCGCTTGGACAGGTCGACCTTGTTGATGTGGTCGAACACGATCTCGGTCTTGAAGCGCTCCGCATGCTCGAGGAAGCGCTGCATCAGCTCGGGCCCTTGCACACCATGCACGTCGGCGGGCCAGTTGTCGACCTCGGTGGTCGTCATGAGCTGGCCCCCCTGCGCGATGCCGGTGATGAGAACCGGATTCAAGTTGGCGCGTGCGGCGTAGACCGCCGCGGTGTACCCCGCAGGCCCCGATCCCAGGATCAAGACTTTGGTGTGTTTTACAGTCGACATGGAAGCTGCTTTCGTGCGAATAAAGCGCGTGTGCTGTGTACAGTTTGGGACTTTTCCCACAGAATCAAGCGCGAAGGGGCGTTGTGCGAGGGCGTGGATTTTGCCCCGGATCACATCTGCCTGGTCCCACAGGGAAACCGACGAATGAGAAGAAGGAGTCCTGACCGATGTCGATGCTGTCCAATCTCGAGCTGCTCATGCGCGTGCCCTTGTTCTCGATGCTCACGGGCGAGCAGGCCAATGCCGTGGCGCAGGCCGTGAGCAAACGGCGCTTCAAGCGCGGCGAGGCCATCGTCGAGCAGGGCCGCAAGTCCAATGCCTTGTTCATCGTGCTGAGCGGCCGTTGCCGCGTCGTGACGACCGATGCGCGCGGGCGCGAGGTGATCATCGCGACGCTGCGGCCTGTCGACTGCGTCGGCGAGATGAGCCTCATCGACAACGAGCCGCACTCGGCCAGCGTGCTGGCCGAGGTGCAGAGCGACATGCTGGTGCTGGGCCGTGCCGAGTTCGACCGCTGCGTGGCCGACAACCTGCAGATGGCCCGCGCCGTGATGACCGGCCTGGTCAAGCGCCTGCGCCATGCGGACCAGAAGATCGAGTCGTTGGCGCTGATGGACGTCTACGGCCGCGTCGCCCATGCGCTGCTGGAGCAGGCCAGCCCCGATGCGCAGGGCCAGCTGTTCATCCGCGACAAGATCTCGCGCCAGGACATCGCCAAGATGGTCGGCGCCTCGCGCGAGATGGTCAGCCGCGTCATGAAGGACCTGGAAGAACGCGGCTACATCGAGACCCAGGACGCCGGTTCCATCATCATCCGCGAGCGCCTGACGACCCTGGTTTGATGCCCTGCGCCTGCGCTGCGCGCGCAGGGCCATGGGGTAAGCTTGGGCGCAGATTCCTGCCTCCATGACCTATTCGCTCAACACACTCAATTCCTCCACTGGCACGGAGCTGCCGGTGCGTTCCGGCATCGTGCGCTTCGCCCGCGAATTCGGCTTGCTGCTGGGCCTGCTCGCGCTGTCGTTCTGGTTCATCTCGCTGATCAGCTATTCGCTGCAGGACGCGGCCTGGTCCACGTCCGGCGGCCCCGGCGCCACGCGCAACTGGGGCGGCCGCCTGGGCGCCTGGGTGGCCGACATCAGCTACTTCAGCCTGGGATTTTCGGTCTGGTGGTGCCTGGCCGCCGGCGCGCGAGCATGGCTGGCCAACCTGGCCGACTGGATGCGCCCGCCGCAGGCTCGGCTGCCCGTGCATGCCCATCGGCCGGCTGGCGGCGCTCTGGTGTTCGGCCTGGGCCTGGTGCTGTTGCTGGCGGCCAGCTGCGCGCTGGAATGGTCTCGGCTGTACCGGCTGGAGCCGCAGCTGCCCGGCCATGGCGGTGGCATCGTGGGCTACTTCGTCGGCCCGGCCGCGCTGCAGTGGCTGGGCTTTGCCGGCTCCGGCCTCGTGGGCATCGTGGCCGGCATCATCGGTGTGGCGGCGGTGTTCCGGTTCTCGTGGGCGCATGTGGCCGAGCGTGTCGGCGCGCGCGTGTATTCGCTGGTCGAGTCGCGCCGCGAAAAGCGCGAGGTCGCCGAAGACCTGGCGCTGGGCAAGCAGGCCGTGCGCGAGCGGCAGGAGGGCACCTTCGACGACCGCTTCGAGCCCGACGTGTCGGATGCCGTGGACGCGCCCGCCGCCCGGCTGGTGCGCACCGGCAAGCCCGCCAAGCCGCCGGTGGTTATCGAGCCCGCGCCTGTCGAGGCGCCGCCGAGCACGCGCGTCGTCAAGGAACGGCAAAAGCCGCTGTTCAAGGAGCTGCCCGATTCCAAGCTGCCCCAGGTCGACCTGCTGGACGCCGCGCAGCTGCGCCAGGAAACCGTCTCGAACGACACGCTGGAAATGACCAGCCGCATGATCGAGAAGAAGCTCAAGGACTTCGGCGTGGAGGTCAGCGTGGTGCTGGCCTCGCCCGGCCCGGTGATCACGCGCTACGAGATCGAACCGGCCACCGGCGTCAAGGGTTCGCAGATCGTGGGCCTGGCCAAGGACCTGGCGCGCAGCCTGAGCCTGGTATCGATCCGCGTGGTCGAGACCATTCCGGGCAAGAACTACATGGCGCTCGAACTGCCCAACGCCAAGCGCCAGTCGATCAAGCTGTCGGAGATCCTGGGCTCGCAGGTCTACCACGAGGCCAAGTCCATGCTGACCATGGGCCTGGGCAAGGACATCGTGGGCAACCCCATCGTGGCCGACCTGGCCAAGATGCCGCACGTGCTGGTGGCCGGCACCACGGGCTCGGGCAAGTCGGTCGGCATCAACGCGATGATTTTGTCGCTGCTCTACAAGGCCGAGGCGCGCGACGTGCGGCTGTTGATGATCGACCCCAAGATGCTGGAAATGTCGGTCTACGAGGGCATCCCGCACCTGCTGGCGCCGGTGGTCACCGACATGAAGCAGGCCGCGCACGGCCTGAACTGGTGCGTGGCCGAGATGGAGCGCCGCTACAAGCTGATGAGCAAGCTGGGCGTGCGCAACCTGGCCGGCTACAACGTGAAGATCGACGAAGCCAAGGCGCGCGAGGAGTTCATCTACAACCCCTTCAGCCTGACGCCCGACGACCCCGAGCCGCTCAAGCGCGAACCGCACATCGTGGTCATCATCGACGAGCTGGCCGACCTGATGATGGTGGTCGGCAAGAAGATCGAGGAGCTGATCGCGCGGCTGGCGCAAAAGGCCCGCGCGGCCGGCATCCACCTGATCCTGGCCACGCAGCGGCCCAGCGTCGACGTGATCACCGGCCTCATCAAGGCCAACATCCCCACGCGGATCGCGTTCTCGGTCGGCTCCAAGATCGACAGCCGCACCATCCTCGACCAGATGGGCGCCGAGGCCTTGCTGGGCATGGGCGACATGCTCTACATGGCCAGCGGTAGCGGCCTGCCGATCCGCGTGCACGGCGCCTTCGTCAGCGACGAGGAAGTGCACCGCGTGGTGGCCTACCTGAAGAGCCAGGGCGAGCCCGACTACATCGAGGGCGTGCTCGAAGGCGGCACCGTCGATGGCGAGAGCACCGACTACGGCAGCGAGGGTGGCGGCGACGCCGAGAAGGACCCGATGTACGACCAGGCGGTCGAGGTCGTGCTCAAGCACCGCAAGCCCAGCATCTCGCTGGTGCAGCGGCACTTGAAGATCGGCTACAACCGCGCCGCGCGGCTGGTGGAAGACATGGAAAAGGCCGGCCTGGTCAGCTCCATGAGCGGCAGCGGCCAGCGCGAGATCCTCGTGCCCGAACGCTCCGAATGAACCAAGCCGCGCACGCCGCACTCAGAACGCCCATGCATTTCAAACCTTTGCGGACCATGGCGTTCGGCGCACTGCTCACGCTGGGCACCTTGGCCGCCCATGCCGACGCGATCGACAGCCTGGAAACCTTCGTCAAGACCGTCAAGAGCGGCCGCGCCGCGTTCACGCAGACCGTAACATCGCCGCCGCGCGAGGGCCAGGCTGCGCGGACCAAGACCTCGACAGGCAGTTTCGAATTCCAGCGGCCCAGCCGCTTTCGCTTCGTCTACACCAAGCCCTTCGAGCAGACCATCGTGGCCGACGGCCAGACGCTGTGGCTGCACGACGTGGACCTGAACCAGGTCACTGCGCGCAAGCAGGCTGATGTGTTGGGCTCCACGCCCGCCGCATTGGTCGCCGCCGCGCCCGACCTGGCCGCGCTGCGCGCCGACTTCGACCTGAAGGCCGCGCCCGATGCGGATGGCCTGCAATGGGTCGAGGCCACGCCCAAGACCAAGGACGGCCAGCTGGCTGCCGTGCGCGTGGGGCTCAAGCCCGGCGACAAGGGCCCCGAGCTGGCCGCGCTGGACATCCAGGACAGCTTCGGCCAGCGCTCCGTGCTGCGCTTCAGCCAGGTCGAGGTCAACCCGTCGCTGCCCGCCGCGAGCTTCCAGTTCAAGCCGCCGGCCGGGGCCGACGTGCTGCGCCAATAAGGCATGCAGCGGCGCGCCGCCCTGCCACTGGCCCTGGCCGCCCTGCTGGCCGCCTGCGGCACGGCGCCCCCCGCACCGCGCCAGCCCGTCGACAGCCGCCTCACACCCGATGCCGCCAGCGACGTGGCCGTGCACGCGCTGGGCCTGGTCGGCACGCCGTACCGCTACGGCGGCAACACGCCCGATGGCGGCTTCGACTGCAGCGGCCTGATCGGCTACGTGTACCGCCACGGCGTCACGCCGGTCGTGCCGCGCACGGTGGCGCAACTGGCGGGCTGGGGCACGGGCATCGATGCCGATGCGCTGCGCACCGGCGACCTCGTGATCTTCAGCCCGCGCAATTCGCGGCCCACGCACGCCGGCATCTATGTGGGCGAGGGCCGCTTCGTGCATGCGCCGTCCACGGGTGGAACGGTGCGGCTGGACCGGCTGGACGGACCGTATTGGTCGCGCCAGCAGGTGGCGTACCGGCGGCCTTAGCAGGCTGCTGAAATACCCGACGCCGCAGCTCGCCTCACCTCGGTGAGAGCGCGGATTCAGCAGGGTGTTCGGCGCTGACGGCTCATTGACGCGTGCGCAGCCCAATTCGAGCCGCGCCAGCGCCGGTTGGCGCGCCTTTTCCCCTCATCGCGCACCTTGCAGACGCACCTGTCCCAGCGAGCGCATGCGCACAAGGTTGTAGAGCGAGCGCATGCGCACAAGGTTGTAGGCGGCCATGTTCAGCACGAACATCTGGCCGACCTTCTTGAGCCCGCGCACCATCACTTGCCGGATCTGACCGATGGTCTTGGCCCAGCCGAAGCCCTGCTMGATGCGYTTGCGACACTGGATCGATTTGCCRTAGCCGTCGCTCTTGGCGATCTCATCGGGMACGGCYGAGCGGCGCCCCGATGTGTTCTGCGCCACATGCGGCTGTACTTTGAGCCTGCGCATCTCGGCGACGAACTCCTTGGCGTCATAACCCYTGTCGGCTCCCAAGGTGATGGCCGCTTCGGGGTTGGCCTGCCGGAGCTTGCCGATCATGGCTTTGGCTGCCACGCGYTCGGCATACCCATCGGCCTGGGTGACTGCAGCATCGACGATCAGGCCGTTGCGGTTCTCCATGAGCGTGTGCCCCATGAAGCGCAGTTCGCTGGCGGTCTTGCCCTTGCGGTACAGCCGGCTGTCCGGGTCGGTCTTGGACGCGTGGGTGTCGTTGCTGCGCGGACGACCTCGGAAGTCGCTGCCATCACCGTCGGTATCGTCGCTGCCATCACCCTTGGGCACGAAGCTCTTGTGGCTGGCCCAGGCCTGGATCAACGTGCCGTCCACGCTGAAGTGTTCCTTGGACAGCCAGTTCTGGCGTTCGGCCTGCGSGAGCACTTGGTCGAASAAAGCCACCACCGCGCCATGCTCGATCAGGCGTTGGCGGTTTTTGCTGAACACCGTGGGCACCCAGACGCTGTCGTCCATGGACAGCCCGATGAACCAGCGAAACAGCAGGTTGTATTGCACCTGCTCCATCAGCAACCGCTCCGAGCGCACCGAGTACAGCACCTGCAGCAGCATGGCGCGCAGCAGCTTTTGTGGGGCGATGCTGGGGCGTCCGCCCTTGGAGGCGTCCTCATACATGCCTGCGAACAGGTCTTCGAGTCCGCTGAGCGCGTCGTTGACCATGGCCCGGATGGCTCGCAACGGGTGCGTTGCAGGCACGAAGTCATCGAGCTTNCATGCCTGCGAACAGGTCTTCGAGTCCGCTGAGCGCGTCGTTGACCATGGCCCGGATGGCTCGCAACGGGTGCGTTGCAGGCACGAAGTCATCGAGCTTCTTGATGCTGAACAGGCTTTCGGTGAAGGTGTCGGATCCGCGCATGCCGCATTGTCCTGCGCGCTACCGCTTGCGGATCAGGACACGCGGCAGGGACCTCGGTAGCTTTCGGTGAAGGTGTCGGATCCGCGCATGCCGCATTGTCCTGCGCGCTACCGCTTGCGGATCAGGACACGCGGCAGGGACCTCGGTATTTCAGCAGCCTGCTAATGGCGGGTCGGCTGGGCCCGGCGCGCCGCGGCTTCAGCCCAGGGCCAGCCAGTGGTTGTCCAGCCGCAAGCCGTGCACGCTGCTGGCGGACGTGGCCGCAGCCGTGTGCAGCGCGCGCTCCAGGCCGCCGGCCCACAGGCCTGCGCCGTCACCGGCCAGCGAGCAGGCTTCGGCCAACGGCGTGAAGCCCTGCCACGCGCCATCGGCGCCGTAGCGTGCGAAGCCATTTGCGCGCGGGCAACTCACAGCGAAGGCGCCGTTGGCCCAGGCGATGTCCCCGCCGTAGCCGGCCAGCGGCTGCGGCGCCCCGGCCACGCGCAGGGCCTGGCCATCGAACAGCGCCAGCACGGGCGCGGCCTGGCGCACTTCGGCGTCGGCGTGTTCGGCCTGCAGCGCGATGCCCAGCAGGCGCCGGCCCGGCGTGCCGCCCCAGGCAATGTGGCGCAGACTCAGGCGCGGGTCGGGCAGGCGCCACTGGCCGCGCAGCGCACCGCTGCGCGTGTCCAGCCGCACGAGCGAGGCGTCCATGCGCTCCAGGCCGATCTTGAGGCGGCCGGTCTCGGGCAGCGTCGGGACGCCGCCGTTGGCCACCAGCAGCGTGCCGTCGGCATCCAGCAGCAGCTCGTGCGGGTCCATGCCCTGCGTGGGCCACTCGGCGGCCTTTTCCAGCGAGGCGGCATCGCGCACGCCGATCCAGCCGGCGCCGGTTTCCAGGTCGGTCTCGGTCGTATAGAGCCGCTGGCCGTCGCGGCTGGCGATCACGTGGCCGTTGAACGCGCGGTCGGGCTCGATCCAGGCCGTCTGGGGCTCGGCCTGGCCGGGCGTCCAGCGCAGCATCCAGTCGCCAGGCCGGCGCGCGACGGCGAGCACGGAGCCGCCGGCTTCGGCCAGCAGTCCGTGGGCGCGCGTGGGCACATCCAGCGCGTGCAGCACCTGCAGTGCACCGCCCTGCGCGGCCAGCAGGCCGATCTGGTAGCGCGCAGCATCGGCAGTGTCCTGCGGCTCGGTCTGCCAGGCGGCCAGCAGGCGCGGCGCGCGGCCGGCCATGGCGGGCGCCGCCAGCACGGCCAGGGTCAGTGCCAGCCAGTGCCGGCGCGAGAGCTCAATCACCGTCGGCATCGGAAAAGCCGATCCGGATGTCGAGCGCCGGCGCCAGTTCGGCTTCGGCCAGCTGCTTGAGGCCGGCGACGGCCTTGGTCGCGGCCTGCACGCTGGCCGGCGCGTCGGGACGCGCGGCGGCGATGGCGTCATCGACCCGGCGCACCGTGGCCGCCCAGCGGTCGGCCAGCGGGTTCAGGCCACGGCCACGCATGTAGGTTTCCAGCGTGACGAGGTCCTTGCCCGGCTGGGGCACGGCGTTGTCGGCCGCCACGGCCAGTGCGCGCAGGCCCTGCCACTGCGCGGCCCAGGCCTGGGCGGACAGGCCGCTCGTGGCACGCGGATAGGCCGGCGGCTTGCCCTTGGGCGCGCTCCTGAGCGGCTTGTCCATGAACGGCCAGCGCAGGCGCTCCACGCCGCCCACCCACTGGTTCACGAGCTCGGCCATGGCTACGGCGGCAGCCTGGTCGGCAGCCTCGTCGTCCGGGTCTGGCGTGGCAGCGCCCAGGGCGCCGAAGGCCTGCTCGAGCGCGCGGGCCTCGGCCAGCACGTTCTCGGCCAGCAGCGTGGCGAAGCGGCAGCCTGGCGTACCGGGTGCAGGCGGTTGCGACCACAGCAGCCATTCCAGCGCCGGCAGGCCGCGCGCCGGCGTGCCGACGCGCTCCAGTGCGGCCAGGTCGGCCGGCGCGGTGGCGATGGCGCGGCGGATCAGCTCGGGCCGCGTCGGCGCGAAGTCGATCTGCCGTGTGGAGCGGCGCTGCAGTTGCGGGCCGACGGACACGGCCGACAGCCGGCCGAAAGCCAGCGCCGCCTCGCCCCAGGCCATGCGCGCGGCCTGCAACGCAGCGGTGTCCGCCGCAGGCGCGGCGCAGGCCGTGGACAAGGCCGCCACCAGGCCCTGCGCGCGCTGCACGAACTCCTGCGCGCGCGGCACGTACCAGCGGCGCCACGCACCTTGCATGAAGTCCGGCGGGCCGTAGAACGGTAGCGCCACGTTGGCCGGAATCTGCTGGGACAGGGCCGGCAGCGCCATGCTTGCCAGGCCGGCACCGAGAAAGCGCCTGCGCGCCCATTGCATCGTCATTACAGAGACTCCACGAACTTGACCAGGGCCGCACGCTCGTCGGCGGAGAACTTGAGCACCGCGTCGCGGCTGGCCTGCGCTTCGCCGCCATGCCACAGCACCGCCTCCAGCACGCCGTCGGCGCGGCCGTCGTGCAGCAGCCTCTGGTGGCTGTTGACGTCGCGGATCAGGCCGATGCCCCACAGCGGCGGTGTGCGCCACTGTTGGCCGCTGGCCTTGAAGTCGGGCCGGCCGTCGGCCAGGGCCTCGCCCATATCGTGCAGCAGCATGTCGGTGTAGGGGTAGATGGTCTGGCCCGACAGCGATTTGCTGGTCAGGCGCGGGAACGGCCCTTCGGCTGTCCTGTAGCTGGGCCGGTGGCAGACGGCGCACTGCGCCTGCGCGAACAGCTGCTGGCCCTGCAGCACCTGGGCATCGCGCGCGTTGCGCCGCGCCGGCGGCGCCAACGTGGCGGTGTAGAACACCACCTCGTCGAAAGTCTTGTCGTCGATCTCGGGCGCCTTGCCCTTGGCACCGCGCGGCGCGGCCAGGCAGTCCTTCTGCGCCGGCATGCAGGTCTCGTCCGGGAACAGACTGGAGGTGATGCCCATGTCGCCATGGAAGGCGCCGGCCGTCTGGTGCGCCACGGTGGCGACATTGGCCTTCCAGCCGAAGCGGCCGATGCGCATCTGCTGCGAGGGCTGGTCCCAGACCTCGTTGACCTGGCCGCGGATCGGCCCGCCGGCCTCGGCCTGCGCGCGCACGTTGGCCAGGATGTCGTCGTCGGCGATGGCCTCCAGCAAGCCCATGCCGATGACCTGCGGCGCAAGCCGCGGGCTGACCATCACGTCCTTGGCCATGGGGCCGTAGTTCAGGCCCGCGAAGCCGTAGACAGGCCGCTGCAACGTGTAGCGCGTGCCGTCGGCGAAACGGCCGCGCACGGGCTCGTAGCGGATCGTGATGCGGCCCTCGGGCTGGACGCCCTGCACCGCGAAGTTCAGGAACTGGTCGCCGTAGACCGGCTCGGGCAGCGGGCCACCGGCCTTGTCCTGCCCGGGCACGGACAGGCGCAGCAGCAAGCCCACGGGCTGGTCGGACAGGCCGCGTTTGAAGTCCGGCGGCTCACCGCGGCCGTCCTGCGTGTGGCAGCCGCCGCACGAGCGCGCGATGAAGTGCGGCCCCAGGCCGTCGCGCGCCCGCGTGGAAGCCGGTGCCTGCACCCAGTTGCGCTTGAAGAAGGAGTTGCCGATCGCAAAGCGCGTGCGCTCGGCGTCTGGCAAGTTGGCGGACGGGAACGAGAAGGCGTTGCGGCCGGTCGCGTACACGGTGGTGGCGCCCCCGACGGCGGTGTCGTCCCCGGACGGCGCCTGCAGGGCCAGCGCGGCGCCGCCCGCCAGCACCACGGCCAGGCCGGACGCCGCGAGCGCGGCGCGCGGGACCCGGGTCAAGGCTGCACCAGCGTCAGGCGCGTGATGCCCACGGCATTGGCGGCTTCGACCAGGTCCTTGGACTGCTGCGTGAGGCTGTCGATGGTCTGCTGGATCTTGGCACGCGCCGCCGGATCGCCGCCGACCTTGATGGCCTGGTCGAACGGCGCGGGGATGGCCTGGGCCGCAGCCAACGAGGTGGCGATCTGCTTGGTCGTGCGCTCTGCGACGGCTGCATCGCGCGCGGCGACGAGGTCACGCAGGCCGGGGCCTTGCAGCGTCGTGCCATCGCGGCGCTTGAACTGGCCCAGCCACACGTTCTGGATGCCGGTGGCGTTGGCCACGGCGTCGCGGTGTGTGTTGTCGGAAAAGCAGGAATGCTCGTCTTCCTGGTCCTGGCTGGCCATGGCCACCTCGAGCCGTTCGCCGGCCAGTTCGCCGCGCGACAACGAGCCCAGGCCGACCAGCATCTTGCGCACCGATTCCATGCCGCCGCGCTCGAAGCGCGCGCGGTAGTTCCTGGCGTTGTTCGGCGTCCACGCGTTGTTCACGAAGCGCAGGTCGTCGACCAGCAGCTCGGTGACCACGCGCAGGTACTGGCGGCGGCGGTCGGCATTGGGCTTCTTGCCGTCCACGTAGTCCTCGAACGGGCGCGCGCCGGGGCCGGTGTCGGACAGGTCCTGGCCCCACAACAGGAACTCGATGGCATGCCAGCCGGTGGCGATGTTCTCTTCGCCGTCGCGCTCGTTCAGCGAGGACAGCTGCTTCTTGGTGATCGGCAGCTTGCGGTTGTTGATGATGCCGGCGTTGGGCGCATCGACCACGTAGTCCACATAGGACTCGTCCATGGGCCAGGCATTGATGCGGCCCTCGGGGCCGTTGTCGTCGTCGATGGGGCCGCCGTAGAAGCGGAACGCCTCGGTCTGGCCGTAGAACTCACGCGCGTCGAGCCAGGCCTTGCGCGCCGCATCCAGGCCGGCCTGCGTGGGGCTGGCCAGGAAGGCAGCGATGGCCTGCTGCAATGCCAGCGCGCCCTGCAGCGCGTCTTCGTATCCGGCGCTGACCAGCACGGCGTGGTGCCGCAATATGGGCGCCACGTCGGTGGCCACGGCGATCCTGGCGGGTGCGGACTTGGTGGCAGGCGCTGGCTGGGACCAGGCCGGCACGGCAGTCACGCTGGCGGAGAGGAGCATCCAGGCGAGGACGGTAGGTTTCAACACGTTGTTCCCAGGGAAGGTTGCGAGCCAGCGGATTTTATAGATAAGAATCGTTATCAATCTGGCCAGTGTGCGATCATCTCGGGTTTTCGTTATCGCCAACCAGGAGCACCCCATGGGCAACAAGATCTTCACCGAAGCCGACCGCAAGGCCACCCCCGCACCCACCCCCGCCGGTGGCTTCAACGCCCGTCGCGCAGGCAACGGCCAGAAGGTCAGCCTGGAACGCGGCGTCGCCACGCGCAGCAAGAAGAACCCGGGCAAGCGTCCGCACAAGGGCGGCTGATCCGCCTTCACCGCAGCTGCCGCCCTCGCTGGCGGCGGGCTGCTGTCGGACATGGCCGCGTCCGTGGCGGAGTTCCTGGCGCACCGCTGGCGCCCTCCAGAGAATCTTCGCCCTCATGACCACACACTACGACATCCTCCACACGACGACGTACCGATACCACGAGCCCGTGCAGTTCGGATTGCACCGCGTCATGTTCCGCCCCCGCGACAGCCACGACCTGCGCGTGCTGGCCACCGACCTGCAGGTCAGCCCCGCGGCCCAGATCCGCCTGATCCAGGACCCGCATTCCAATTCCGTCGCGCTGGTGCAGCCGCAGGGGCCGGCCAGCGAACTGACCATCTGCTGCGCGTTCACCATCGAGCACGTGCCCTCACTGGACGACGACCTGGAACTGGACCCAACGGCCGAGTTCCTGCCCTTTGCCTACTCCCTGCAGGAACGCCCGGACCTGGAGCACTACCTGCGCCCGCACCATGACGACCCCGACGGCGTGCTGATCCGGTGGGCGCACCAGTTCCTGCAAAGCGATGCGCCGAACAGCACGCGCGCCACGCTCAAGCGCATGAACGCGCACATCCACGACAGCCTGAAGTACCAGTCGCGCGACGAGGAAGGCACGCAGTCGCCGCTGGAGACGCTGGCCAAGGGCGGGGGCAGCTGCCGCGACTACGCCCTGCTGATGATGGAAGCGGCGCGCCGCCTGGGCGTCGCCACACGCTTCGTTTCGGGCTATCTCTACGACCCGGCGCTCGATGCCGGGACCCAGCAGCCCGGCGACAGCATCGTCGGCGCGGGCGCCACGCATGCCTGGCTGCAGGCCTACCTGCCCGGCGCGGGCTGGGTCGCGTTCGACCCCACGAACAACCTCATGGGCAGCGGCCACTTGCTGCGCGTGGGCGTCGCGCGCGACCCGGCGCAGGCCCCGCCGATCGCCGGCAGCTGGTTCGGCGAGCCCGATGCCTACGCCGGCATGGAAGTGGCGGTGAAGGTCACGCGGCGCCGGCAGTGATCTAGCGGCGCTTGCTCGGCTTGGGCTGGGGCGCCGAGCCGGTCACGCGCGGCGGCAGGCCGGTGTGCTGCGTCAGCACACGGCCCTTGGCTGGCGTGCCCGGCGCGGGCGTGGAATTCTTGCGCCGCGCGCTCTGGTAGGCCCCATCGTTCAGCGGCTGCCAGGTCGGGATCAGGTGGTGCTTGCCATTGCCGATCAGGTCGGCCCGGCCCATGGTCTTGAGCGCCTCGCGCAGCAGCGGCCAGTTGTTCGGGTCGTGGTAGCGCAGGAAGGCCTTGTGCAGCCGGCGACGCTTCTCACCGCGCACGATGTCCACGCCTTCGCTGTCGCGCGTGATCTTGCGCAGCGGGTTCTTGTTGCTGTGGTACATGGCCGTGGCCGTGGCCATGGGGCTGGGGTAGAAAGTCTGCACCTGGTCGGCGCGAAAGCCGTTCTTCTTGAGCCAGATGGCCAGGTGCATCATGTCCGAGTCGCTGGTGCCAGGATGCGCGGCGATGAAGTACGGAATCAGGTATTGCTTCTTGCCCGCCTCGGCCGAGTACTTCTCGAACATCTGCTTGAACTTGTCGTAGCTGCCGATGCCGGGCTTCATCATCTTGGTGAGCGGGCCCTGCTCGGTGTGCTCGGGGGCGATCTTGAGGTAGCCGCCCACATGGTGCTGCACCAGTTCCTTGACGTACTCGGGGCTTTGCACGGCCAGGTCGTAGCGCAGGCCCGAGCCGATCAGGATCTTCTTGATGCCGCGCAGCGCACGCGCGCGCCGGTAGATCTTGATCAGCGGGTCGTGGCTGGTCGATAGGTTCTGGCAGATGCCGGGGTAGACGCAGCTGGGCTTGCGGCAGGCCGCCTCGATCTCGGGCGACTTGCAGCCGATGCGGTACATGTTGGCGGTCGGCCCGCCCAGGTCGGAGATAGTGCCCGTGAAGCCGGCCACCTTGTCGCGGATCTCCTCGACCTCGCGGATGATGGATTCCTCGCTGCGGCTCTGGATGATGCGGCCCTCGTGCTCGGTGATCGAGCAGAAGGTACAGCCGCCGAAGCAGCCGCGCATGATGTTCACGCTGAAGCGGATCATCTCCCAGGCCGGGATCTTGGTTGCGCCGTCGTGGCTGCCGTTCTCGTCCGCATAGCGCGGGTGCGGGCTGCGCGCATACGGCAGGTCGAACACGTGGTCCATCTCGGCCGTGGTCAGCGGGATCGGCGGCGGGTTGATCCACACATCGCGCGCGGTCGCGCCTTCGCCATGGGACTGCACCAGTGCACGCGCGTTGCCGGGATTGGTCTCCAGGTGCAGCACACGGTTGGCATGCGCATACAACACCGGGTCGGCCTTGACCTGCTCGTAGCTGGGCAGGCGGATCACGGACCGGTCGCGCGGCGGCACCTTGAGCTTGACGCTGGGGTTGGCCACGAACTGGATGGTCTGGATGGCCGGGATGGCGGAGACCGCGGCATTGGCCTGGTCGGCAACCGCCTGGGCCTCGTCTTCCTTGGCACAGGTCGCGCCATTGGCCTTGGCCTGCTCCGACACCATGAGGTAGGGATTCACATGCGCCTCGACGCGGCCGGGCTGGTCCACGCTTGTGGAGTCGATCTCGAACCAGCCCTCGATGGACTCGCGCCGCACAAAGGCCGTGCCACGTACGTCGGTGATCCGGGCGACGGGCTCGCGCGCCGCCAGCCGGTGCGCCACCTCGACGATGGCACGCTCGGCATTGCCGTACAGCAGCAGGTCGCACTTGGCGTCCACCACCACAGAGCGGCGCACCTTGTCCGACCAGTAGTCGTAGTGCGCGATGCGGCGCAGGCTGCCCTCGATGCCGCCCAGCACGATGGGCACGTCGTTCCACGCCTCGCGGCAGCGCTGCGAATACACGATGGCCGCTCGGTCTGGCCGCGCGCCGCCCACGTCGCCAGGCGTGTAGGCGTCGTCGCTGCGGATCTTGCGGTCGGCCGTGTAGCGGTTGATCATGGAATCCATGTTCCCGGCGGTCACGCCGAAGAACAGGTTGGGCTTGCCCAGGGCCTTGAACGGCTCGGCGCTTTGCCAGTCCGGCTGGGCGATGATGCCCACGCGGAAGCCCTGGTTCTCCAGCATGCGGCCGATCACGGCCATGCCGAAGCTGGGGTGGTCCACATAGGCGTCGCCTGTCACCAGGACGATGTCGCAGCTGTCCCAGCCGAGCGCGGCCATCTCCTCGCGCGAGGTCGGCAGGAATTTCGCGGTGCCGAAGCGCGCTGCCCAGTACTTGCGGTAGCTGGTCAGCGGCTTGGCGGCGCGCGCGAAAAAGGAAACGTCGACTGGGGCGTTCATCGGAAGGGGGGTCATCCTGGCGGCAGGACGCGGGGGGCGGGGGACCGCGGATTTTAGTGGGGATGGCCCAACATGCGCCCGCACAGGGTCATGCCAGGGGGCTTCGCCGCGCAAACCCTGTGATACAACCGCTTGCATGTCCACTGCGCCGCCCCCGCCTCCGATATCGCCAAACTTCCAGGAGGCCGTGCAGCAACTGGCGGAAGTGCGCCCGCCGCAGGCCACGCAGGCCATCTACAGCTCGCAGGGCGTCAAGCTGATCGAGCGCGGCGCCACGGTGGACCAGCGGCTGTATGACCGTCTCATGCGCCATCAGCTGGCGGCCCCGCTAGAAGACAGCTTGGAGGCGCAGGACAGCGTGAGCGGCCGTGTCTTGCGCGCCACTGCCGAGAAGCTCATCGAGCGGCGCCCCATCCTGGGCTACATGCTGGAATCGCCGACAGTGCGCGCCACCCTGCTCGACGCGCTGGAGGCCATGCCGCTGCCCCCGCCGATCGCGTTCAAGCTCAGCGTTGCGCGCGACGTGCACCCGGCCCTGTTCCAGTACAACGTGTGCGCGGCGCTGATCGCCGGCTGGCTGGCCACCGGCCCGAATGCGTTGCGCTACGACGTGTCCATGGTGGTGGCCGCCGGCATGCTGCAGGACCTGGGCATGATGCATGTGGACCCGGTGCTGCTGCAGCCCGAGGGCACGCTGACGCGCGAACAGCGCCGCCAGCTCTATTCGCACCCGCTGGTCTCGGCGCTGCTGCTGGAGCGCCACCATGAATACCCACGCGAGCTGATCCGCGCCGTGCGCGAGCACCACGAGATGCTGGACGGCTCAGGCTATCCGGCCGGCCTGACCGCCGACAAGATCAGCGCCTGGGGCCGAATTTTGTCGTTGGCCCAGGTGGTGTCGGCCCTGCTGCGGCCAGGCCGCGGCCTGTCGTCACTGCGCCTGTCGCTGCTGCTGCGTACGAACCGCCACCAATTCGACGTGGACCTGGGCGAGCGCGTGCTGGCCGTGGTGCAGCAGCTCGGCCGCGACAGCGTGCCCGCCACGCCGACCGAGATGGCCTCGCTGGAGCCGGTAGCCTCACCGGCGAACAAGCTCATCGCCATGGACACGCTGCTGTCCGAATGGCCCGGCGAACGGGCCAACGAAGCCAATACCACGCCCGCGCGCCGCGCCGGCATGGCCGCGCTCGGCCAGCAGTGCGAACAGATGCGCCGCCTGCTGGCCGACGTCGGTGCCAGCGCCGACCAGCTGACGCAGCTGGGCGATGGCTTCGACGACGAGGTGCTCACGAGCGAGCTGTCGCTCGTCGCGCAGGAGATGGCCTGGCAGCTGCGCACGCTGACGCGCCAGGTCGGCCGCCGCTGGGCTGCGACGCCGGGCGAGGCCTTGCCCAAGGCGTTGCAGGACTGGGTGCGCCAGGTCCAGGACTGCATCGGCGACCTGGTGGAGATCTGATCCACTACGATCGGCGCTTTGCGAACGAAGCGCGGACACGGGTGGGCATGAAGGAATCGGAACCGCAGGCAACAGCCGCGCAGGACGCACCACCCACCCTGCTGCGCCGCCTGCTGCCGCTCATGGTCGTGATGGTGCTGGTGCACCTGGCCTTCACGGGCGGGCGCGTCGCCCTCACGCTCTACGCCATTGCGCTGCAGGCCTCCACCGTCGTCGTCGGGCTGCAGGTCAGCCTGCTGTCGCTGCTGCCCATGCTGTTGTCCGTCCAGCTCGGGCGCTGGATCGACCGAGTCGGCATCCGGCGGCCGGCGCGCATCGCCATCTGCACCACGGCCATCGGCGCCGCCCTGCCGGCGCTTTGGCCCTCCGTGCCCGTGCTGTGCGCCGCCAGCGTGCTGCTGGGCAGCGGCTTCATGCTGCTGCACATGACGGTCTACAACGAGGTGGGCCACACCGTCGCATCCGACAGCCGCGTGCGCGCCTTCACGCTGGTGTCCATGGCCTTCTCTGTCTCGACCGTGCTCGGCCCCGTGATCGCGGGCCTGACCATCGACCTGCTGGGCCACCGGCGCACCTTCATGCTGCTCGCCCTGTTCCCGTTGGCGGCGCTGGCCGTGCTGGTAGGCCTGCGCATCCGCGTCGCGCCGCGCGGCGGCCTGGCCGCGGCACCGGCCAGCGCCAGGACGATGGACCTGCTGCGCGCGCCGCGCATGCGCGCGGTCTTCATCATCAGCGGCCTGCTGTCCATGAGCTGGGACATGTTCACTTTCATGGTGCCCGTGCAGGGCACGCGCATCGGGCTGTCGGCCTCCACGATCGGGCTGGTCATGGGCTGCTTCGGCGTGGCGACCTTCGTGGTGCGCCTGGGCATGCCGATCCTGCACCGGCACCTGGACGAATGGCAAACGCTGTGCCTGTCGCTGGGCATCACGGCCGTGGTCTACCTGCTGTTCCCGCTGTTCACGGCCGTTCCCGTGCTGCTGGCCCTGGCCTTCGTGATCGGGCTGAGCCTGGGCTGCACGCAGCCCATGGTCATGAGCCTGGTGCACGCGGTCGCGCCGCCGGGGCGCTCGGGCGAGGCGCTGGGCGTGCGCAGCACGGTCATGAACGCGAGCCAGGTATTCCTGCCCATCCTGTTCGGCGGGC
Organism: Pseudorhodoferax sp. Leaf267; assembly: GCF_001422405.1. GTDB lineage: Bacteria > Pseudomonadota > Gammaproteobacteria > Burkholderiales > Burkholderiaceae_C > Pseudorhodoferax. The sequence goes on along the minus strand of NZ_LMMV01000001.1, from coordinate 892,392 downwards.
TGGGTGCGGCTGCCGGCATGGTGCCGGCGTTCTGGACGCTGGCCGTGATCCTGTCGGGCGGCACCGTCTACGCACACGGCTACGCCCGGCGCCGCCCGTAGTCCCGCTCCTACCACCCACGCCCCCGAGGGCCGATAGCTGCACTGCAGCACAACAGGTACAAGCCTGCCATGGACATCACCACCTGGTTCAAGACAACGACCCTGGCAGGCATCACCCTGCCCCACTGGACGATCGCGCTGGCAAGCGCCATCGCCGCCTACCTGGCGATGACCACCGTGCTCGGCCTGGTCCGCTCGCGCATCCTGCAGCGCGCACAGACCACGCCCGACGCCGCCGGCCGCAGCAGCCTGCCGCCCGTGCTGGCCCTGGTGCTGAACGGCACCAGCCACTGGCTGCTGCTCGCCGCGTCCGTGCTGGTCGGCCTGAGCCTGCTGGACCTGCCGACCCGCTGGTCCGACCGCGTGGCCCAGCTCTGGTACGTGACGGTCGCGCTGCAGTTGGCGCTGTGGGGCGCGCGCCTGATCGATGTGCTGATGCAGCGCCAGCTTCTGCGGCACGTGCCTGCCGGCAGCTCGCCGCAGGCGAGCGTCTCGCATACGCTGATCGGCTGGGGCCTGAACACCGCCCTGTGGGCCATCGTCGCGCTGGCCATCCTGTCCAACCTCGGCTTCAACATCACGGCCTTCATCGCCAGCATGGGCATCGGCGGTATCGCCATCGCGCTGGCCGCGCAGAACATCCTGGGCGACCTGTTCGCCTCGGTCGCCATCGCGCTGGACAAGCCCTTCGAGGTCGGCGACGCGATCAACACCGGCACGGTCAACGGTACGGTCGAGCACGTGGGCATGAAAACCACGCGGCTGCGCAGCCCCGGCGGCGAGCAGATCGTGGTATCCAACACCGAACTGCTCAAAGGCTCGCTGCGCAACTTCAAGCGCATGCAGACGCGGCGCATCGAATTCACGTTCGGCGTCAGTTACGCGACGACGCCCGAGCAGGCGGGCGCCATCCCTGGCGTGGTGCGGCGCGTGGTGGAGGCCCAGCCCGAGCTCGTCTTCGACAGGGCCCATTTCTCGAGCTTCGGCGACAGTGCCCTGAACTACGTCGTCGTCTACATCATGCAGACGCCGAATTACGGCCAGTACATGGACAACCAGCAGGCCATCAACATCGGCCTGATGCGCGAGTTCGCGGCCATGGGCGTGGACTTCGCGTTCCCCACGCGCACGGTGGTGCTCGCGCCGCCCGGCGGCGCTGCCAGCGCGTTGAACGCCGGGCCGCCTGTCGCGGAGTCCAGCGCCGCCTGACACCTTGATGCTTGACGCCGTCAAGCATTCGGTAGACTCGGTCTACCATGGACACCGTCGCTTCTGAACATGTCGAAGCCCTGCGCGGCTTCAACCGTTTCTACACGCGCCGCATCGGCGTGCTCGACCCGTACCTGGGCAGCGACATGTCGCTGACCGAGGTACGCGTGCTGTACGAACTGGCGTACCGCGACCAGCCGGCTGCCAGCGAGATCGGGCGCGACCTGGGCCTCGACGCCGGCTACCTCAGCCGCATCCTCAAGCGCTTCGAGGCACGCGGCTGGCTCGAGCGCATCGGCTCGCTGGCCGATGCGCGGCAGCATCTCATGCGGCTCACCGCGGACGGCCAGGCCGCGTTCGCGCCGCTGGAGCAGCGCTCGCGCGAGGCTGCGGCGGCGCTGCTGGCCGGTGTGCCGGCAGCCCAGCGCGCAAGGCTGGTCGACGCCATGGCGACCATCGAGCAATTGGTGGCGCCCAATGCCCGCGCCAGCACGCGCACGGCCGTGCTGCGCGAACCGCGCCCAGGCGACATCGGCTGGGTGGTACAGCAGCACGGCGAGATCTATGCACGCGAGTACGGCTGGAACCAGCAATTCGAGGCCCTAGTCGCCGACATCGCCGCGCGCTTCGTGCGCGACTTCCAGCCCGAGCACGAGCGCTGCTGGATCGCCGAACTGGACGGCGAGCGCGTGGGCTCGGTGTTCGTGGCACGCAAGAGCAAGACCGTTGCGCAGCTGCGCATGCTGATCCTGGCACCGGCTGCCCGCGGCATGGGCCTGGGCGCACGGCTGACCGACGAGTGCCTGGCGTTCGCGCGTGCCAGGGGCTACCGCAAGATGGTGCTGTGGACCAACAGCTGCCTGCTGGCCGCGCGCGGCATTTACGCGGACCGCGGCTTCGTGCTGACCAAGAACGAGCCCTACGAGGGGTTCGGCCAGTCGCTGGTGGGCGAGACCTGGGAGCTCAAGCTCTGAACACGGGCGATGGCCGCGCCGATAATCGCGCCACCATGCCAGCCCCCTTCCCCGCGGCCCCGCCCGCCGGCTCCGGCGCCACCGCAGCGCTCGCACAGCCCAGTTCCAAGACCGACCTGTTTCTATCGTTCACCTGGCTCGCGCTGCAGGGCTTCGGCGGCGTGCTGGCGGTGGTCCAGCGTGAGCTGGTGGAGAAGAAGCGCTGGATGACGCGCGAGGAGTTCATCGAGGAATGGGCGGTCGCGCAGATCATGCCTGGCCCCAACGTGGTCAACCTGTCGCTGATGATCGGGGCGCGCTACTTCGGCCTGGGCGGCGCCATGGCCGCGCTGGCCGGCATGCTGGTGGCGCCCATGGTCGTGGTGCTGGGCCTGGCCCTGGTCTACACGCAGTTCGCGGCCGACCCGCGCATGGCAGGCGCGCTGCGCGGCATGGGCGCCGTGGCAGCCGGCCTGATCACGGCCACCGGCCTCAAGCTGATCCCGGCGCTGCAGGCCAATGTGCTGGGGCACGGGCTGTGCATCGCGCTGGGCCTGCTGTGCTTTGCCGGGATCGCGCTGCTGCGCTGGCCGCTGGTCTACGTGCTGTTCGGCTTGGGCGCCGTCGGCTGCGTGCTGGCGTACCGCAAGCTCAAGCCATGAGCGGCCTGCAACTCTTGCTCGGCCCGGCGGACTGGCTCAGCCTGTTCACGCATTTCGCCACGCTGTCGCTGCTGGCCGTGGGCGGCGCGATCACCACGGCGCCGGACATGCACCGCTTCCTGGTCGACCGCCAGCACTGGCTGACCGACACGCAGTTCAACGCCTCCATCGCCATCGCGCAGGCAGCGCCCGGGCCCAACGTGCTGTTCGTGGCGCTGATGGGCTGGAACGTGGGCCTGAACGCAGGCGGGTACGCGACGGCCGTGCTGGGCCTGCTGGCCGCGATGCTCGGCATCCTGCTGCCCAGCACCACGCTCACCTACCTCAGTGCGCAATGGGGCCACCGCAACCGCCATCTGCGCAGCGTGCGCGCCTTCAAGCAGGGCATGGCGCCGATCGTGGTGGCACTGCTGGTCGCCACCGGCTGGGTGCTGGCCGCCACCCACGACGTGCCGGCGCGGGACTGGGGCCTGTGGGTGGTGACGGCCTTGGCCACGGTCGTCGTCTGGCGCACGCGGCTGCACCTGCTGTGGCTGCTCGGGGCCGGCGCGCTGCTGGGCGCGCTGGGCTGGGTGTAGCGGCCAGCGGGCTACTTGCGCTTGGCAGCGGCCTTGCGCGGCGCGGGCGTCTTGGCCGGCGCCTTCTTCACGGCGGCACGTTTTTTCGCGGCAGCGCGCGGGGCAGGCGGCGTGCGTTGCGCTGCCGCGGCGGGCCGCTTGGCCGGCGTGCCGGCAAGGGCCGCGGACGGCCGGTCCTGACGCGCCGGCCCGTGCGGCTGCAGGTGCCGCACCAGCTCCAGCAGCCGGCCGGCCAGCGTCACGAGGTCTGTACCGCGCGGGTCGCCCGTCATCTGCAATGCATCGGCGCAGCGCGACAGCAGCTCCATCTGGCTGGCCATGGAGTCCAGCTGCACCGGCGTGACGACCACATTGGCCAGGCAGTCGTCATAGCTGCGCTGCAGCTGCTCGAGCGCAGCGCGGCCTTCGTCGTCGGTCCTGGCCAGGCGGCCGTCGAGCATGCTGGCGACCAGTTCGGCCTCTACCTGCATGACGTCGGCCCAGGGATCCTGCCCCCGCGAGCGCTCCTGCGCCACGGCTTCGGCGCACTGGCTGGCCAGGGCCAGGGCGCCGGCGCGGCCCGCGGCGTCGATGCCCGGCCACAGCACCTGGACGGCCAGGCGGTTCAAGGCATGGTAGGGCGAGGGACGGGCGCCGTCGGGGTCGCGGTCGCCGGCGCGGTAGGCTGCGGCGGTGGCCGTCAGCGCCGCGACCATGGCCTCGCGCCATGCTGCCCGCTGCGCCGCCGGTGCGTCGCCCGCCGCGAGGATGCGGCGCGCATACAGCCCGGCCAGCCGCTTGTAGGCACTGGCACGCAATGCGCTGCGCTCGGTGTTGACAGGGTGGAGCGCAGCAGGCAGGTCGTCGCCCCGCGCCGCGATCAAGGCGTCCAGGCCGTCGAGCCGCTTCATCGCGATGCGGATCAGCGCCTCGCCCGATGCAGTGCCGCCGGACTGCGGATCGTCCTGGATCAGCGTGCCGAGCTTTTCGCCCAGCCGCACCTCGGCGTTGGCCAGCGTCTGGATGTCGCGGATCGGGACACGGCCGTCCAGATCCTCGGCCTGCACGGCCGCCAGGTAGGCGGTGCGGGCCTGCTTGAAGCGTTGCAGGTCGTACCAGGTCGCCCCGAGTGCGGACAGCAGCTGCGGCAGGCCGGCCCAGCCCGCCGGGCAGCGCTGCTCGAGCATCTGCTCCACCTGTTTGGCGCGCGCGCGCAGCTCGCGCTCGTCCTGCTGGCCCGGCCTGCGCCGCAGCTCGCTGCGGATGCGCGCCAGCCCGTCCAGCACCTCCTCGGGCGAGCTGTAGGTGCCGTCGCTGCCAGGGCCGCCAGCGTTGTCCGCGCGCGGCTCGGCCCGCCAGCCGGGTTCGCCATAGGCCTGGAAGGCGCCCCAGGTGATGTCCTTGGCATCGTCGGCCCAGACCAGCCTGCGCGCCTCGAACACGGCCTGGCCGAAGGTCTCGCGGCGCAGCAGCAGGTGTTCGTAGAAGCCCTGGCCGAAGCGCTGCGCCTGCAGGTCGCTGACGGCCCAGCCGGCCACGACCACGCAGCGCACGCCGATGTCGATCAGCTCGCGCGCCACGCTGGCGGCCAGCTTGTTGCCGTCCGCGCCCACGGCCACCTGCGCGCGCGGGTCGTCGGCGCGGCCCTCGATCTTGCCCAGGTGGCAGCAGTTCAGGAACACCAGCTCGGGCACCATCTCCATGGCCGCGATCTCCGCGGCCGTGATCAGCAGACCATCGGACAGCACCACGCCGCTGCGGCGCTTGCCGTCGGCATGCAGCAGGTCGAACACGCCGTGGGCCGAGATGTGCACGAAGCGGTAGGGCCGGCGGTACAGCGCCGCCAGCACGTCCTTGGCATTGCGGTCCTCGCCGACCTCGGGCACGACGTCGTAGCCCAGGCCCTTGAAGGCCGCGACGACTGCCAGCGCCTCGGCCTCGGCACCGCCCAGCTTGGGCGGCTCGGCCATGGGCCTGTCGGGCGTGCCGGGGAAGGCCTTGGTGAAGCCGTGGACCGACGGGTTGCCCACCACCAGCGCGTTGCGCCCGGCGCTCTCGCGCAGCTGGCGGCGGAACTTCGTCGTGGCGAACTGCCGCACGACGGCTGTACGCAGTGCCAGCGGCAGCCGGTCGTCGTCCGCACATTGCGGCCCGCGCTGCGGCGCGTCGGCCAGCATCAGCTCCCATGGCAGGTTGGCCGTGCCGGCGTCCACCACCAGCACCACGCGCTCGAGCGCGCGCGCGGCCTCCTTGAAGTCGGGCGGCACCATGAGCTGGAACAGCATTCGGCCGAAGTCTTCCTGCCAGACCGGCGTGGCAATCTGGTCGCGCACGAGCTTTTCGATCAGCTCGGGCTGGCGCTGCAGCAGCACGGCCTCGGCGCGCGCGCGCTGGCCCAGGTACATGAAGCGCAGGCGCTCGGCCAGCATGGTGCGCGGCCCGTCGGTGCGGGCCGAGGCACCGTCGCGCGGCGTGCCGTCCTCGTTGCGCTCCGCGTCGGTGATGATGAGCCGCGGCCAGTACTGGTTGTTTTGGTTGTCGAACAGCCGCTGCCGGTAGCCGTCGCCTTTGTCGAGCTCGGTGTGCAGCACCAGGGCCGTGCCCAACTGCTCGGCCGCCGTGTGCAGCCGTGGCGCGAGCTGCCGCAGTGCGTAGACGGCGGTGATGGCCGTGTCGAGGTAGATCTCCACGATGTCCAGCCGCGTCACGCGGATGTCCAGCCGCGTGGTTTCGTGGAACTTGGCGTTGCCCTCGACCACGCCGCGCACCAGCGCCTCGACCGAGCTGGCCGGCGTCATGTTGGCGTTGGAGTTGTAGCCCAGCAGCAGGCTGGCCAGGCGCAGCTCGCGTGGCTCCTTGCCCAGCACATCGGAGGTCTGCAGCAGGTAGCGCATGACGCCCGTGCGGACGGCCTCGGTCAGCGCGCGCTGCGACAGGGCGCCGTCGTAAGGCCCCAGCCCGGTGACGATGGCGCCGGCCAGGCTGCCGCGCCGGCTCTCGAACGCATTGGGGCGACGCAGCACCGAGGTGGCAGTGCCCAGCGGGCCGGTGTACAGGCCCAGGTTGAAGCGCTGCGTCAGGTCGCCGCCCAGCATCTCGGCGTCGATCAGCGCCTCGGGCCCGGCCATCGGGTCGTGCTCGTAGTGGCCCACCATGATGGGCTGGTGCGTGATGAAGCGCAGGTCGCCCGCGCGCACGCAAACCTCCAGCCGCCGCTTGGCGCGCGGGGCGACGCGGCTGCGCTGCGAACCACCCATCAGGCCGCGCTGCAGCGCGTCGGCATCGTCCACCATGGGCGGGCCGGCGTCGTAGCGCACGGGCGCAGGCTGCTCGATGGCGCGCACCTGCGGCGGGCTGGTCGGCAGGCCAGCCGTGGTGCCCGAGGCCAGCAGCTCGGTCAGCGCAGGGAAGTGTTCCTTGGTGGCCGTCAGGTCGCCATGCTCGGCCGGCATGTAGTAGAAGCTGCCGATGCCGCCGATGCGGCCCGACTCCCAGCTCACCGTGCCGTCGCCGCGCGTGGTGCCCACCATCTTGAGCTGGCCCTTGTCCACGCGCACGCCGCAGGGCGTGTTGGCCGCCGCGCCGAAGACGTAGATGCTCTTGGCAGCGTAGGCCGCGGGCAGCGAGGGCTTGCCGTCCTGGAAAGCATCCCGGTCGGCCCGCCACAGCCAGCTGGCCTCGTCCAGCACTGCCTGCGACGGCGCGCCCACGCGGCCGTCACCGAACCAGAAGTCCTTGACCGAGCCTTTGAAGGCCTGCCAGGTCGCGCTGTCCTGGTAGTCGTGGAACTCGCCGCCGCCCTCGTCGCCCTGGAAGATGTCCTTGAAGCCCGGCTTGGGCAGCAACTGCAGCGCGCCGCGAAAGCCGGCCACGATGTCCAACACCTCCTGCATGCTGTGGCTCAGGTCCAGCCGCACCAGCGAGCGCAGCGTGTCGCCCTTGCCGACCAGGTTCTCCACCATGGAATGCGCGCCCTGGTGCGGCGTGCCCAGCATCAGCAGGCGGGCGCCGTCGCGCGCCATCAGCGCGTCCATCACCGCGCGGCGCTTGTGGATGGTGGCGCGCACCACCAGGCCGCCCATGCTGTGCGCGAGCAGGCGGATCGGCTGCTGCGTCTGGCGCAGCAGGCCGTCCAGCATGGCGCCGAAACGCTCGGCCAGCACATCCAGCGGCTGGCGCCAGTCGTAGGCGAAACACTCGACGCGGTGGCTTTTGGCCAGGTCGGCGCACAGCTTGCCGTAGAACATGGCGAACAGCTCGTCGGCCTCGATGCCGGGCAGGCCGAAGGCAAGCTTTTGCAGCCCGCCACTGGCGATGTCCAGCGGGTCGAACCAGACGCGGTCGTCCGCGCCGCGCTTGAGGTGCGAGCCCATTACGCCGGGCAGCACCACCACGATGGGGCGGTCCATCGCCGTGGCGTCGCGCTGCAGCGCCTGGGCCATGGCCTCGGCGTATTCAGCGGCACTGGGCAGGGGGCGGAAGGCGTCGATCCGTTCGGGCCGCTCCACCACCAGCCAATCGCGCAGCGCCGTGCGCGTGTCCATGTTGCCGAAGTAGCGGAAGTGCGAGACGTCCGCACCGCGGTCGAACAGCACCTTGGCCTGCGCCCGGGGCGCCACGCCGGACAGCATGGCCATGGTGTCGACCACGAGGTCGTTGTCGGTGTTGTCGAAGAACACGTAGTCGGTCAGCAGCACGCCCAGGCGCTTGAGCAGGTTGCCGCCTTCGATGTCGCCGGCGATCACGGCCATCTGGATGCCGGGCCGCACCGGCGCGTCGCGCAGCAGCCGCGCCATGGGCGAGTCGGGCAGCATGGCCTCGATGCCCGGCACCATGTGCGGGTTGGTGCGGTTCCTGGCGATGTCGACCACCACGCGCTTGAAGGCCGCGTAGTAGGGGCTGCCGAAGAAGAACGGCACCTGACCGATCAGCGTCAGCAGCCCGGACAGGAACAGGTCGAAGTTGGCGCTGGCCAGCCGCGTGCCGTTGGCCGGGCTGGCCACGCGCACGTAGCGCTGCACGACGAGCTTGCGCGCGAGCAGCAGCTGGTTGAGCTGGTGCAGTTGTGCACGCTGCGCGGCATGCGCAGCGCGCAGGTCGGCCAGGCGCTCGGCCTGCGCGTCGATGTCCGCCTCGCCCAGGCCCTCGAACGGGTAGTGGTAGTCCTCGATGCGGCTGCCGAAATCGCCCAGGCACAGCAGGTCGGCCACCAGCCCGCCGCGCGAATGCGAGACCAGGCTCACGTGGCTGCCGGCCGGCAGCGCGGCGGCCAGCGCGAGCGCGTTGTCGATCGGGCTTTCGGACAGCGTGCGGTGCTCGAAGGCATAGATGTGCTCGCCGAAGCAGCGCTCCAGCGTGCCCCACAGGTCGCGGTCGCCCGTGCGCAGGTCGCCGAAGCCGCCCAGCGAACTGGAGCCCGTGCCGTGGATGAAGACGAGGATGGGCCTGGCCTTGCCGTCCGCATCGGGCTGCGGCAGTTCGGCGCTGCGCACGGGCTGGGGCGCGGTCTTGCCGCCCAGATCGGCCCAGCGGTACAGCGCGCCGGCCGGTGCGTCCAGCCTGGACTCGATCGCCGCCATCAGCGCCTTGGTGCCCAGCCAGCTCACGCCGAGCAGCGCCAGGTCGACCACGCCTTCCTTGGCCAGCAGCTCCCTGGCTTTCTCGGTGATCGGGTCGCCCGCGGTGTCGACCTTGAGCGTGAAAACCTTGCGCACCAGGTGGCCCACGGCGTCGGTGATGAAGCCGCGTGGCACCGACGCTTCGGTGCGCAGCGTCTCCAGCAGGATCTCGCCGTTCGGCCCCAGCAATTCGGGGTGCGTCTGCGCCAGGCTGGCGCGCAGCCGCGCGGCGTTGCCGATGAAGGTGCTGCCGTCGTCCAGCTCCAGCACCACGATCTCGTCGGGGTCGGCGCCCTGCGCCTTGTCACCCGCACCGTTCGCGCTGCCGCGCGCCGCGGCGCCCACCTCGTAGCTGCTGGCAGCTGTCAGATAGCCGTCGGGCAAGAACCCCGAAGTCGGATCGCCGGTGGGGCCGGCCGAGCGCGTGGCCGGCTGGAACAGGGATGGCAGCGCCTTGCCGGCGTCGCGGCCATGCAGTTCGATGGTGATGCCGGTGGGGTAGTCCATGCGCGAAGCTCCGCTGGTTGGTCCTGCCACCGCCGGGTGGCAACTCCGTGCAAGCCGTTACGTGAAGACTTTGCGCTTGCGTGCTGCGGCGTTGCCCACGATCTGCGGGCTTTGCGGGTAGGTGGACGACGGCAGGTAGGCCGGGTGGATCGCGGCATGCCAGTCGGCATAGGTGGCGCCGGCTTTGAGCGACCTGAGCGCCTTCAGCGCGTAGTAGGTGAACGCGCCCGTGGGGCGGCCGTTGATGCGCGCGTCGTAGCTGTAGTTGTTCGGCCCTTCCTGGCAGCCAGACAGCAGCAGGTCGCCGGCCGCGCGTGACACGGCCTTGGTGAACGCCGACACACCGGACACCTGGGGCGTGCGCATCAGGGGTTGGCCGCTGGGGCCGCGCGGCAGTTGCTCGGCAGGCAGCCAGTTGCCCATGGGCATGAAGCGCGGGCGCGGCACGTCGTCGCTGACGTCGGGGTCCGGCGCCGCGGCGCGCGTGACGGTGCCCGAATGGCAGCTGTCGGAGATCAGCACCAGGCGCACGCCGGCCGCGCGCGTGGCGAAGATCGCATGGATCTCGTCGTCCAGCAGCGCCGCGCCGCCGGTCTGCAGGTCATAGGGGCACAGGCCCTCGTCCAGGCCGTCGGCTTCGTCGCCGTTGAGGTCGGGCACGTAGGTGCCATGGCCCGAGAAGGTGATGACCACGACATCGCCCTTCTTGGCGCCCGCAACGATGCTCTTGAAGCCCTTGGCCATCGCCGACTTGGTGGCCTTGGCGTCGATCAGGCTCGTGACGGCGAACCCGCGCGAGGTGAGCTCGGCCGCCCAGTCCTGCGCATCGTTCACACAGCCGTGCAGGTCCATGTGGGTGCCGGGATAGTTGTTCACACCGACGCACAAAGCGGTCTTGGCCATGGATGTCTCCTGGGCGAACGGCACCCGGCGGGTGCCGGATCGGGGTCGCTGGCCAGTATAGAAATGGCGCGAATCGCTGACAACATCAGTTCTGATGAAGCGCGGATCGGCCCGGCGCCGGGGCGCCAGCCGCCGCTCAGCTGCTGGCGCGTGACGCGCTGTACAGCCCGTGGCCGCGCGCGCGCAATTCGCAGGCCGGGCACTGGCCGCAGCCATAGCCCCAGCGGTGGCGCGCGCCGCGCTCGCCCAGGTAGCAGGTGTGCGTGTGCTCCACGATCAGTTCCACCAGCGCCGGCCCGCCCAGCGACGCGGCCAGCGCCCAGGTGGCGGCCTTGTCGATCCACATGAGCGGGGTGTCCACGAGGATGCGGCGGTCCATGCCCAGCGACAGCGCCAGCTGCATGGCCTTCATGGTGTCGTCGCGGCAGTCCGGGTAGCCCGAGAAATCGGTCTCGCAGACGCCGGTGACCAGCACGTCCAGGTCACGCCGGTAGGCCAGTGCGGCGGCCAGCGTGAGGAACAGCAGGTTGCGGCCCGGCACGAAGGTGTTGGGCAGGCCGGCGTCTTCCATCTTCAGCGCGATGTCGCGCGTGAGCGCCGTCTCGCTGATCTCGCCGAGCACGGGCACGGCCAGCAGGTGGTCGTCGCCCAGGCGCGGCGACCAGGCCGGGAACTGCTCGCGCAGCTGTTGCAGCACGACCAGCCGCGCGTCCAGCTCGATGCGGTGGCGCTGGCCGTAGTCGAAGGCAATGGTTTCCACATGCGCGTAGCGTGCGAGCGCATGGGCCAGGCAGGTCGTGGAGTCCTGGCCTCCGGAAAACAGCACGAGGGCGCGGCGGGGCATGGTGGGCGATGGCCGAAGCGGACGGCGGACGGTGGTTCCGCGCCCGCCTGTCAGTCGATGGGAAACAGCGGCCGCAGTCCGGCGTAGATCGCCTGGAAGCGGGCGAAGCGCGGGGCATGGACTTCGGCGGTCGACGCGTCGGGCACGAAGTGTTGCCGCGCATGGGGCTGGGTGCAGACCTCGCCGACGCTGCCGCCATCGCTGAGCCAGCCAAGCCGCGCGGCACCCAGCGCACCGCCGGCCTCGCCGCCCGCGCCCAGCACCAGCGGGGTCTGCAGCACGTCGGCCAGCAGTTGCGACCACCAGGCGCTGCGCGCGCCGCCGCCCACCAGGGCCAGCGGCGCACCCGGGTCCGGGCGCAACAAGGTGTCCAGGCCGTCGCGCAGGCCGTAGCCCACGCCTTCGGCCACGGCATAGGCGATGTCGGCACGCGAATGCTGCTGCGTCAGGCCGAACAGCACGCCCTGGGCATGGGCGTTGTTGTGCGGCGAGCGCTCGCCCGACAGGTAGGGCAGGAACAGTGGCGCATGGGCGCGCGCATAGCCGTCGAGCGAGGCCGCCGCGCCGAAAAGGCCGGCCACGTCCGAAAAGCCGAAGGTGCGCACCGCCCAGTCGATCGCGCTGGAGGCCGACAGCATGACCGACATCTGGTGCCAGCTGTTCGGCAGCGCATGGCAAAAGGCGTGCACCGCGCGCGCCGGGTTGGGCGCGAAGCCCGGTGTGCACACAAAGATGACGCCCGAGGTGCCCAGCGACACGAAGCCCTGGCCCGGCGCGACCAGGCCCATGCCCACCGCGCTGGCCGCGTTGTCGCCGCCGCCCCCGGCGATCTTGACTTCGGACTGCATGCCCCAGCGCGCCGCCAGCGCCGGCTGCAGCCAGGCCGACACCTCGCTGCCTTCAACCAGGCGCGGCATGTGCGCGCGCGTCAGGCCGGTCGCGGCCAGCAGCTCGTCGGACCAATCGCGCCGCCCCACGTCCAGCCACAGCGTGCCGGAGGCATCGGACATCTCGCTGACGGCCTCGCCGCTCAGCATCAGGCGCAGCCAGTCCTTGGGCAGCAGCACGCGCCGTGTGCGCGCGAACACGTCGGGCTCGTGCTCGCGCACCCACAGCAGCTTGGGCGCCGTGAAACCGGGCATGGCCAGGTTGCCGGTGATCTGCGCCAGCTGCGGCACGGCCTGCTCGAGCGCCTCGCACTGCGCGCTGCTGCGCCCGTCGTTCCACAGGATGGCTGGGCGCAGCACCTGGTCGTCCGCATCCAGCAGCACGGCGCCGTGCATCTGGCCCGACAGGCCGATGGCACGCACGGCGCGCATGGCGTCGGGGTGCCGCGCGCGCAGGGACTCCATGACCGTGTTCAAGGCCTCGGCCCACGACGCGGGGTCCTGCTCGGACCACAAAGGCCGCGGGCGCGCCACGGCCACGGCGGCATGCGCGACGCCCACGACGCCATGGTCATCGGCCAGCAGCAGCGCCTTCAGCTCGGAAGTTCCGAGATCCAGTCCCAGGTACATGCGAAAAGTCTTAGTGAGAACCGCCGAAGCGCGAATCGGCCTGGCGGCGAAACTCGGTAGGGGTCACGCCCTTCAACTCAAGGAAGCGGCGGTTGAAGTTTGCCACGTTGTTGAAGCCCACCTGATAACAAATATCTGTGACGTAGTGGTCGGTCTGCATCAGCAGGCGGCAAGCGCTGTTGATGCGCACCATGTTGACGAAGTCGGTGAAGCTGTTGCCGGTGGCGCGCCGGAAGAAGCGCGAGAAGCGCGACTCGCTCATGCCCAGCTCGGCCGCCAGGTCGGCCAGGCTCGTGGCCTCGGTCAGGTTGCCGGTGATCCGGTCGACGATGCGGTTGATCTGGTCCAGCTCGCCAGCCCCTTCGGCGCCCTGGATCTGCACGGTGGACAGCAGCCGGTAGTCGCCGCACTGGGCCAGGTCGGCCAGGTACTCGCAGAAACGGCCGAAGCGCCGCACGCCGTGCGACTCCTTGACCGCATGCCAGTGCTCGCGCGCGCGGCCCGACAGGCCGAAGAACTCGATGCCATGGCGCGCACGCTGCAGCAGCAGCATGACCTCGCGCAGCTCGGGCAGGTCCTGCGCGGCGCGCTCGAGCGGCGCGTGGTCGAACTGGATCACCAGGTCGCGCTCGGGCACGCCGGCATCGCCCGCGTCCAGCGAAATCCAGTTGTGCGGCAGGCGCGGCCCGCACATGACCAGATGACCGGGCTGGAAATGGCCGATCCAGTCGCCCACGAAAGCCTTGCCCGAGGTGCAGGTGATCAGGTGCAGCTCGTACTCGTCGTGGAAATGCCAGCGCGCCAGCGGGGTCGGAAAGCCGTGGGCCAGGCAGCGCACGAGGCCGCTCTCCTCCGGCGTCTCATAGCCCAGGGCCGCCAGCCGCGTGAAGTCGCCTTCCAGCTCGGGCTGGCGCTGGCGTGGGCGGTTGCGCGGGGCGGTGGACATGACGGCCTTATTGCAACACCGATTGCAGCGCGGGGGCGACCGCCGATCAGCGGACCGGCGCCGCCAGGAAGGCGGCCACGCACCGGCTGGCATTGCGCAGCGCCGCCAGCAGCCGCGCGTCGCCAGCCAGATCGCCCCACAGCGTCGGCTCGGCACACAGCGCGGCCTGCGGGTCGGCCGCCGCGCAGATGGCGTGGCCCACGGCCGGGTCCATGCCCTGGTCCTGGTAGGCGTAGGGCAGCTCGCCCCGGTGCCAGCGCTGCAGGAAGGCCAGGAACAGCGCCGGCAGCATGGCCACGGCGTCGATGCTCTGGCCGGCCGCGAGCCGCTCGCGCACGGTCGGCGCGATGAAGCCCGGGATTTTGGCAAAGCCGTCGGCCGCCACACGCTGGTTGGTGTCCAGGATGGCCGGGTTGCCGAAGCGGTCCAGCACCACGTCGCGGTAGGCCGGCAGGTCGACCGGGCTGGGCTCGCCTGGGCGGTTTAGGCAGGGGATCACGTCCTCGGTCACGTAGTCGTAGGCCATCTGGCGGATCGCCGGGTTGTGCGTGCCTTCGTGGATGTACGACAGGCCGGCCAGCGTGCCGGCCCAGGCGATGCAACTGTGCGTGGCGTTCAGAATGCGGATCTTGGCCTCTTCGTAGGGCTGCACCGAGCGCACCAGTTCCACCCCCACCGTCTCCCAGGCAGGGCGGCCGGCGATGAAGTCGTCCTCGATCACCCACTGGATGAAGCTCTCGGCCGTGATCGCGGCGGCATCGTCCACGCCGGTGGCGGCCAGCACGCGCGCGCGCAACTGTGGCGGCGGGCGCGGCGTGATGCGGTCGACCATGGCGTTCGGGCAGGTCGTGTGCTGCTGCGTCCAGGCGGCCAGCTCGGTCTCGCCGGCTGCGACGAGGAAGGCCAGCAGGCCGGCGCGAAAGCGCTCGCCGTTGTGGCGCAGGTTGTCGCAGTTCAGCAGCGTGACCGGGCCGGCGTCGGCGGCACGCCGGGCGCGCAGGATGGCCGCCACGGCGCCGTAGATGGTTTCGCCGGCCTCGCCGCGTTGTGCACGCCCGACGTCGGCGGCCAGCTCGGGCATGGACGGGTCGAGCCGGTGGGCGCTGTCCAGGTAGTAGCCCGCTTCGGTCACCGTGAACGAAACGATGCGCGTGGCCGGGTCGGCGCCGCGCGCGACCATGGCGGCCAGGCCGGGCGCGTAGGGAATGACCTCGCGGATGGCCGTGATGCGCTGGTAGCTGCGCGCGCCCTGGGGCGTCACGGTCTCCAGCGTGTAGGCCCCGCCCTGCGCGGCCAGCGCCTGCACCACGTCGGCCATGTCCGGCCGGATGTTGGTGCCCGCCAGGTGCCAGCGGGTGTCGCCGGCGTCGATCAGGCGCTGCAGGTAGACGGCCTGGTGCGCACGGTGGAAGGAGCCCAGGCCCAGGTGCAGGATGACCAGGGCCGTGTCGGCAGCGGAAGTGCTCACGGTGTCCTCGCCCCCTCAGGCGGTGGCCAGCGATTGGCCGTCGCGGTTGAACATGTGCAGCACCGACGGGTCGATCTCCACGCCCACGGCGTCGCCCTCCTCCAGCTGCGTGCGCTCATTCTGGCGCGCGATCATCGTCACGCCCTGCACGTCCACATGGATCAGCGTGTCCGAGCCCAGCGCCTCGATCAGGTCGACGCGGCCGGCCATGCCGGTGCCCCCGCCCGGGTGCACGCGCACGCCCTCGGGCCGCACGCCCAGGAAACCGTCGGCCGGCAGTCGCCCGCCCGTGACGCGCGACACGTCGGGCAAGGCGTTGGCGGGCAGCATGTTCATGGACGGCATGCCGATGAAGCGCGCCACGAACTGGTTGGCCGGCCGGTCGTACAGGTCCAGCGGCGAGCCGACCTGCTCGATCAGGCCGTCCTTGAGCACCACCACCTTGTCGGCCAGCGTCATGGCTTCCACCTGGTCGTGCGTGACGTAGATCGTGGTGGCGCCCAGCGACTCATGCAGCTTCTTGATCTCCACGCGCGTGTTGCCGCGCAGTGCGGCGTCCAGGTTGGACAGCGGCTCGTCGAACAGGAACACCTTGGGCGCACGCACGATGGCGCGGCCGATGGCCACCCGCTGGCGCTGGCCGCCCGACAGCTCCTTGGGCGTGCGCTGCAGGTAGTTGGACAGGTTGAGCTGCGCCGCGGCGCGCTCGACCTTGGTCTTGATCTCGGCCGGATCGACCTTGGCCAGCTTGAGCGCGAACGACATGTTGTCGTACACGCTCATGTGCGGGTACAGCGCATAGCTCTGGAACACCATGGCCAGGTCGCGCTTGCCCGAGGGTGCGTACGTGATGTCGCGCCCGTCCAGCATGAGCTGGCCGCTGGTGATGGGCTCCAGCCCGGCGATCAGCCGCAGCAGCGTGGACTTGCCGCAGCCCGAGGGGCCCACGAAGACGATGAACTCGCCCTTGTTGATCTGCAGGTCCACACCTTTGATGATGTGGGCGTCGCCGAAGCTCTTCTTGACGTTCTTGAGTTCGAGGTAGGACATGGAAGGGCTCCCTTTACTTGACCGCACCGAAGGTGAGGCCCTGGACGAGTTGTTTCTGGCTGAACCAGCCGAAGACGACGATGGGTGCGATGGCCATCAGGGACGCGGCCGACAGCTTGGCCCAGAACAGGCCTTCGGGGCTGGAGTACGAGGCGATCAGCGTGGCCAGCGTGCCGGCCTTGGCCGAGGTGAGGTTCAGGGCCCAGAAGGCCTCGTTCCAGCTCAGCACCAGGCACAGCAGGCCGCAGGAGGCCATGCCGCCGACCGACAGCGGGAACACCACCTCGCGGAACTCGGTCCACAGATTGGCGCCGTCCATGCGCGCGGCCTCCAGGATCTCCGGCGGGATCTCCTTGTAGTTCGTGTAGAGCATCCAGACCATGATGGGCAGGTTGGACAGCGTGAACACGATGATCAGCGCGGGCAGCGAATCGAGCATGCCGGCGGTCTGCGCCAGCACGTAGATGGGCACCAGTGCGCCGACGGCCGGCATCATCTTGGTCGACAGCATCCACATGAGGATGTCGCGCGTGGCCCTGGTCTTGAAGAAGGCCATGGAGTACGCGGCCGGCGCAGCGATCATGAGGCCGAGGATGGTGGAGACCACGCTGGCGATCAGTGAATTCTTGGCGTACAGCAGGTAGTCGCTGCGGCGCTGCACTTCACTGAAGTTGTCCAGCGTCGGATCGAACACGAACAGCGGCGGCACGGCGATGGCCTGCAGCTCGGTCTTGAAGGCCGTGAGGAACAGCCAGCCGAGCGGGAAGAACAGCAGCAGGGCGAGCGCCCAGGCCGTCACGGTGCGCAGCGCGGTCGGCAGCAGGGTGGATGGTGGCTTGGCAGACATGTTCAATCCAGGTTCTTGCCGATGATGCGGATCAAAAAGGCGGCGACGATGTTGGCCAGGATCACTGCGAACAGCGCGCCGGCCGAGGCCACGCCCACATCGAAGTTCAGCAGCGACTGCTTGAAGATCAAATACGTGAGGTTGGTGCTGGCGTTGCCCGGCCCGCCGCCCGTCGTGATGGCGATCTCGGCGAACACCGACAGCAGAAAGATCATCTCGATCATGATCACCACCGCCATGGCGCGGCCCAGGTGCGGCAGCGTGAGGTAGAAGAAACGCTGGATGGCGGTGGCGCCGTCCATGCGGGCGGCTTCCATCTGCTCACGGTCCAGCGATTGCAGCGAGGTGATGAAGATCAGGCAGGCGAACGGCAACCACTGCCAGGCCACCATGACGATGACCGAGAACAGCGGCGCATCGGTGAGCCAGTCCACCGGCTCGGCGCCGAAGAAGCGCCACACATGGGCCAGCACCCCGTAGATGGGGTTCATCATCATGTGCTTCCACAGCAGCGCGTTGACGGCGGGCATGACGAAGAACGGCGAGATCAGCAGCACGCGCACGATGCCCTGGCCCGGGAAAGGCTCGTTGACCAGCAGCGCCAGCAGCGTGCCCATGATCAACGTGATCAGGATCACGCTGCCGATCAGCACCAGCGTGTTCCACACGGCCGGCCAGAAGTCGGCGTCGGTGACGAAGTATTCGAAGTTCTCCAGGCCGGCGAAGGGGCGGTCGCCGGGCTGCATCAGGTTGTAGGTGACGAACGAGAAATAAAGCGTCATCAGCAGCGGCACGATCATCCAGAGGAAGAGCGTGATCACCGCGGGCGCCATCAGGGCGCGTGGCAGCAGTCGGTTCATGGCGGCTTTCGTGGGGTGACGAAACGAGGGCCGGACTGTGCCGGCCCTTGTCGGCTTACTTGTAGTAGCCGCCCTTCTTCATCTCACGTTCGGCCAGAGTCTGCGAGGCCTTGAGCGCGGCGTCCACCGTGACGCGGCCCGACAGCGCCGAGCTCATCTGCTGGCCCACGCCCAGGCCGATTGCCTGGAACTCGGGGATGGCAGCGTACTGCACGCCCACGTACGGCGACTTGGGCAGCGTGCTGTCGTTCGGGTTCGCCAGGTCGATGGCCTTCTTCTCGGCCGAGGCGAACTTGGCGACCTTCTGGAACTCGGCGTTGGCGTAGGTGCTCTTGCGCGTGCCGGTGGGCACGGCGTGCCAGCCGTGTTCCTTGGCGACGAGGTTCACGTAATCCTTGGACGTAGCCCAGCGGATGAAGGTCTGCGCGGCCGCGTCCTTGGTCGAGCTGGCCGGGATGGCCAGGTTCCACGACCACAGCCAGTTCGCGCCCTTGGGCGTGACGGCGACGGGCGCCTGGGCGTAGGCCACCTTGTCGGCCACCTTGGACTGCTTGGGGTCGCTGATGAAGGACGCGGCGATGGTGGCGTCCACCCACATGGCGCACTTGCCTTCGTTGAACAGCGCCAGGTTCTCGTTGAAGCTGTTGGCCGAGGCGCCGGGCGGGCCGTAGTTCTTGAGCAGGTCCACGTACAGCGTGATCGCGTCCTTCCAGGGCTTGGTGTCGATCTGCGGCTTCCAGGCCATGTCGAACCACTGGCCGCCATGCGTGTTGACCATGGTGGACAGGAAGGCCATGTTGTCGCCCCAGCCCGGCTTGCCGCGCAGGCACATGCCGTACACGCCGCCCTTGGGGTCGTGCGCCTTGGCGGCGAAGTCCTTTACCTGGGCCCAGGTGGGCTGCTCGGGGATCGTGACACCGGCCTTGTCGGCCAGATCCTTGCGGTACATCAGCATCGAGCTCTCGCCGTAGAACGGCGCGGCGTACAGCTTGCCCTCGTGCGACAGGCCGCTGCGGATGGCGGGCAGCAGGTCGTCCACGTCGTAGGCGGCGTCCGTGGCGATGGGCTTGAGCCAGCCCTTCTTGGACCAGATCGGCGCTTCATACAGGCCGATGGTCATCACGTCGAACTGCCCGCCCTTGGTGGCGATGTCGGTCGTCACGCGCTGGCGCAGCGTGCCTTCTTCCAGCGTGACCCACTTGAGCTTGATGTCGGGGTTGGCCTTTTCGAACTGCGGCGTGAGCTTCTGCATCTCGATCATGTGGCCGTTGTTGACGGTGGCGATGACGAGCTCGGTGGCGGCCTGGGCGGCCAGGCTGCCGGTGGCGATGGCAAGCGCGAGGACGGTTCGGGTGAAACGCTGCATGGTGTCTCCTTGACTGGGGTTCGGCTGGAACGACGGTCGGTCGTTGGGGCCGATTCTGGAGATTTGGCGCTGCGCGGTTGGTACCTTTGCCAGCCAGTTTGATACTTTTATGCGCGCATGGCTTGGGATATTCCCCTAATCACCGCTCAAAGGATGTGTGCTGCTCGGCGCAGCGTATAGGCCCGGCAACAGGGTTGCGATGGTCTCCAGGGCCGCACCGGCGGCGCAGGCTAGGCCCACATCGCGCGTGGACGCGACTGCCGACTCACGCGGGTTGATGCGCACGAGCCGCGCGCCCAGGGTCTGCTGCAGTTGCTGCGTGCAATTGCGCACCGAGGGCACCGCCGTGCCGGCCCCGACCTCGACGACCACCAGGCGCCCGGCACCATGCAAAAAATGCCGCATGCGCGCAGCCTGCGCCTGCTCGCGCAGAGGGTTCCAGCCCGCATCGCCGAACATCAGCACGTTGGGCCTGGCCAGCGCGCCGCAGTGCGGGCAACGCGGCAAGGCGTTGCGCAAGCGGCCGGCCTCTTCGTCGACCTCGGGATGGAAATCGTCGGCCGGCCAGATGGCGTCGCTGCAGTCCTCGATGCATTGCAGGTGCGCGATGGAGCCATGGCATTCATGCACGGCCTCGGCGTCGAAGCCTGCGCGCTGGAATTGCCCGTCGACATTGCTCGTGAACACCGCGCTGCCCCGGGCCATGCGCCGCCCCCAGCCGTGCAGCAGCGCGAAGCCCGCGTGCGGCACCGTGCGCCGGTACAGCGCCAGGCGGTGGCCATAGAAGCCCCAGGCCAGGGTCGGGTCGCTGCGGAACGCAGCCGGGCAGGCGATGCTGTAGAAGTCGATGCCGAGGCGGCCGAGCGCCGGGTAGGCATTCCAGAAACCATGCGCGCCGCGGAAGTCTGGCAGGCCGGAATCCACGCCCATGCCTGCCCCGGCCGCGACGAGCAAGGCATCGGCCTGCGCGATCAGTGCAGCCGCGCGTTCGAACGAGGAATCGGGGTCGGTGGACATGGCGGGAATCGACGCACTCTAGCGAGAAAACCCACCGATGCCGGGGGCGTTACAAGGCTTTCACAGATGCGGCCTAGACTGGCCCGCATGCAACGTGGAATCGTGATCGCGGTCGCCGCCGGCGCAGGCCGGCTGGTGCTTGAAATCGAAGGCGGGCGCTGCGCCATCCTGCAGTTCTTCCGGGGCGCACGCGTGCGCGCGGGCGATGTGCTGGCCGGCAGGCTCTTCAACGTCGGCGGCGCCCGGCTGCAGCACCTGGACGGCCAGGCCGTGGTCTGCGCGATGCTGGGCTTTCGCTCGCGCGCCGCCGCCCTGCGCATGCTCAGAAACGGCTGATCAGCGCTCGATGCCGCAGACCGGGGCCAGGGCGCCGTCGGCTGCCGCGTCCATGGCTTCGTTCGCCGCGATGCCGCGCGCATTCTTGGCATGGGTGACCGCCATGTCGCGCGGTAGTTGCACCCCGTTCTTGACGGCCAGGATCTCAGCCATGACGCTCACCGCGATCTCGGGCGGCGTCTTGCTGCCGATGTAGATGCCGATCGGGCCGCGCAGGCGCTTGAGGCTTTCTTCGGTCTGGTCGAAATGCTCGACCATGCGCTGGTGCCTTGCCTCGTTGTTGCGCCGCGAGCCGATGGCGCCCACGTAGAAGGCCGGGCTCTGCAGCGCCTCGAGCAGCGCCAGATCGTCCAGCTTGGGGTCGTGCGTGAGTGCCACCACGCAGCTGCGGCGGTCGGGCTTGAAGGCATGGACCACGTCGTCGGGCATGTCGCTGGTCAGCGTGACGCCAGGCACCGACCAGGCCCCGCGGTATTCCTCGCGCGGGTCGCACACGGTGACGGCAAAGCCGCTGAAGCGCGCCATGGTGGCCAGGTACTCGGTCAGCGGGCCGGCGCCGATCAGCAGCATGCGGTATTCGGGGCCGAAGGTGTTGGTCAGCTCGGCATCGCCCAGCGCGAGCTCGGCGGGCGCCTCGGCCTGGGCCGTGGTCACGGCGCCGTCGGCCAGGCGCACGGTGCGCAGCATCAGCTGGCCGGCCTCCAATGCCGTGACGAGGCTGGCCAGGCTGTCGGCATCGGGGTCGTGCTCCAGCAGCAGTTCCAGCGTGCCGCCGCAGGGCAGGCCGAAGCGGTGCGCCTCGTCGGCCGTGATGCCGTACTTGACGAAGGCCGGCGGGCCGGACGGCATGCGGTGCGTGGCGTCCTGCGCAGGCGCGGCGGCGGCAGACGCATAGGCCTGGGTGTAGCGGTAGATCAGGTCGTCCTCGATGCAGCCGCCCGAGACAGAGCCGACCACGGCGCCGTCTTCGTTCAGCGCCATGATGGAGCCGACCGGCCGCGGCGACGAGCCCCAGGTGCGCACCACGGTGGCCAGCAGCGCGCGTTTGCCGGCACGGCGCCAGTCGCGCAGCGTGCGCAGCACCATCACGTCGAGGTTTTCCATCGCGTCGTCCTTGGTCCTGGGGTATCAGGCGTTGTCGGCCTTCTTGGCCTTGCCGGTCAGGCGCGCCAGCCAGCCGGCCTTCGCTTCTTCGCCTTCGGGCTCAGGCTCGGCTTCGCCCTCGGCCGGCTCGCTCGGGAAGCGCTTGCGCATTTCGTTGTCGAAGCGCTTGAAGAAATCTTCCGACAGCGACTTGGCCGCGCCGTCGATCAGCCGCTGGCCCAGCTGCGCGACCTTGCCGCCGACCTGGGCCGTCACGCCGTATTGCAGCTCGCAGCCGCCCTCGTTGGGCACGAGCGCGACCTTGGCCGTGCCCTTGCCGTGGCCGGCGACGCCGCCCTGCCCCTCGAAGCCGATGGTGTAGCTGGCCGGCGCCACGATGTCGGACAGGCTGATCTTGCCCGCGAACTTGGCCGACACCGGGCCGATCTTGAGCGCCATGCCGATGGCGTACTGGTTGTCGCCACTGGGCTCGACCTTGTCGCAGCCCGGGATGCAGATCTTCAGCACCTCGGGGTCGTTGAGTGCGTCCCAGGCCTGTTGCTGGGTGACGGCGAGTTGGCGGCTGCCTTGCATTTCCATGGTGTTGTCCTTGTTGTCAGTGCTTCATCAATTGCGCGAGGCTGCGCGCCAGGTCCTCGAGGCGGCTTAGATTGTGAACCGCCAGCATGCCGTCTGCGTGGCGGTGCACCACGGCGGCCCCACGCGCAATAGGCGCATAGCCATCGAAGCGCAGCAGCGGGTTCAGCCACAGCAGGCGCCGGCAACGGCGGTGCAGCCAGGCCAGGGCCTCGTCGAGCTCGGCGGGCTCGCCGGTGTCCAGGCCGTCTGTCACCAGCAGCACCAGCGTGCGGCGGCCGACCAGGCGGCGCGCGTGCTCGTGGCGCAGCGTCTGCAGCGAGGCGCCCAGCTGCGTGCCGCCCGCGAAATCGTCGATGGCCTGGCTGGCGGCGAGCAGCATGTCATCCGTGTCGGCGAGCCGAAAGGCCGGCGTCAGGTCGGTCAGCTGGGTGCCGAATGCGTGGACGTCGCGCCGCGGCAGGCCGCGCGTGGCGGCATGCAAAAAGGCCAGCAGCAGCCGCGCATAACGCTCCATCGAGCCCGACACATCGACCAGCACCAGCAGCGGCAGCGGTTGCGGCCGGCGCTGCAGCCGCGGCAAACGCAGCACCTCGCCGCCCGTGCGCGCCGCCTCGCGCCGCACGCGCGCCCAGTCAAGCCGCGCGCCGCGGCTGCCGCGTTGCACACGGCGGCCCGGCACCTGGGGGATGGGCAGCGCGATGTCGCGCGCCAGGCGTTCGACGTGACGGTATTCGCTGGCCGACAAGGCGTTGAAGTCCGCGTGCTTCAGGCGCTGCAGGTTGCTGGCCGTCATGGCGGCGTCGAACTCGATCTCCTTGTCCTGCGGCTTGGGCGCCAGCGCCTGGCCCAATGGCTTTTGCGGCGACAGCGCCTCGTTCACGCGCGGCCGGCGGCGGCTGGGCTCGGCCTTGCCTTCGGCGCTGGGCAGCATCTGGGCCAGCAGCTTGTTGGCCAGGTCCGGGTTGCGGAAATAGGCGTCGAACAGCTCGCGGAACACGATGCGGTCCTGCTCGCGGCTCAGCATCACGGCCTCCAGCGCGGCGCCCAGGTCGTCGCGCCGGCCGATGTCCACCAGCAGCGCGGCCTGCTGCGCCAGCGCGATGCGTGAGGCATCGAGCCGCACACCGGCGCGCCGCAGCGTGCGGCCGAAGCCGGTGATGTTGTCGGCCAGCTTGCCGCGGCGGGCGTCGCCGAGTTGCATCAGGCGTCCTGAGGTTTGAGCAAGGCCGTTGCCATGTCGCTGGTCAGCGCCGCCACGTCTTCGCGCTGCTTGAACAGGATGCCGGCCGTGTCGGCCATGACCTCCGGGTCCACGGCCAGCGTGTCCAGCGCGACCAGGGCCTTGGCCCATTCCACGCTCTCGGCGACGCCGGGCGCGCGCTGGAAGGCATCCGCGAACGGCGCGCTGCGCAACCGGTGCACGACCTCGGCTACCTGCGCCGACAGGGACTCGCTGGCCTGGGGCACCTGGGCGCGCACGATGGCCAGCTCGCGCGCGCGCTCGGGGTAGTCCAGCCAGTGGTACAGGCAGCGGCGCTTGACGGCGTCGTTGAGCTCGCGCGTGCGGTTGCTGGTGAGGATGGTGACGGGGCTGGCGATGGCGCGGATGGTGCCGATCTCGGGCACGCTGACCTGGTACTCGCCCAGG
Organism: Pseudorhodoferax sp. Leaf267; assembly: GCF_001422405.1. GTDB lineage: Bacteria > Pseudomonadota > Gammaproteobacteria > Burkholderiales > Burkholderiaceae_C > Pseudorhodoferax. Next base: position 868,300 of record NZ_LMMV01000001.1, on the reverse strand, counting down.
TATTCGAGCAGGAAGGCCTCGAAGGGCTCGTCGGCACGGTCTACCTCGTCGATCAGCAGCACGGCGCCGGGTGCGGGTGTTTGCAAGGCCTGCAGCAGCGGGCGGCGGATGAGGTAGCGCGGCTGATAGACCTCGCGCTCCAGGCTCGCCGCGTCTTCATGGCCCTCCGCGGCGCGCATGTGTAGCAACTGGGCCGCGTAATTCCATTCGTAGAGAGCCTCGCGCTGCTCCAGGCCGTCGTAGCACTGCAGCCGCAGCAGCTGGCGTTGCAGCGCCACGGCCAGGGCTTTGGCCAGCTCGGTCTTGCCCACGCCGGGCTCTCCTTCCAGCAGCAGTGGGCGCTCCAGCTTCAGGGCCAGGAACACGGCCGTGGCGAGGCGCCGGTCGGCGAAGTAGCCGGCATCGGCCAGCGCGGCCGACAGGGCGTCGATGGTGGAAAAAGGTGTCGTCAACGGGTGATCCTTCAAGGGCAGCGGCTGGGCATTGTGGCGGCGCCGCCCTCACCCCTGCCCTCCCCCAGAGGGAGAGGGAGATGGGGTCAGCCCAGCGCCTTGGCGACCGCCCGCTGCGCCTGCACGCTGACCAGGTTGGCGCGGTAGGCAGCGCTGGCGTGGATGTCGGCGTTCAGGTCGGTCGCGTCGATCTTGACGCCGGCCGCGGCCTCGGGCGTGAAGTTCTTGGACAGTGCCTGCTCCAGCCCGGTGTGGCGGAACACGCAGCTGCCCGCGCCCGTGACGGCCACGCGCGCACCTGCATCGAACTGGGCCACGAACACGCCCACCATCGCGAAGCGCGAGGCCGGTTGCTTGAACTTCAGGTAGGCCGCCCGCTTGGGGATCGGGAAGCGGATCGCGGTGATCAGCTCGCCCTCTTCCAGCGCGGTGGAGAACATGCCCGTGAAGAAATCATCCGCCGCGATCTCGCGCTGCGTGGTGATGACGGTCGCGCCCAGGGCCAGCACGGCGCTGGGGTAGCAGGCCGCAGGGTCGTTGTTGGCGACTGAGCCGCCCAGCGTGCCCATGGCGCGCACCTGGCGGTCGCCGATGTGCGCGGCCAGGTCGGCCAGGCCGGGGATCGTGGCCTTGACCACGTCGCTGTTGGCCACCGTGATGTGCTTGGTCATCGCGCCGATGACGATGGCGTCGCCCTCCTTCTGGATGCCGGCCAGTTCGGCAATGCCGCCCAGGTCGACCAGCTGGCCCGGGTCGGCCAGGCGCAGCTTCATGGAGGCCAGCAGGGTCTGGCCGCCGGCCAGGGGGCGCGCGCCTGCGGCGGCGAGCTTGGCGGCGTCGGCCGCGCTGGCGGGGCGTTCGATCGTGAATGCGTACATGTTGATTCCTTCAGTTCTTGTCTCTGACAGCACCCGCCACGCCTCGTCCGTTCAGCGGCTTCTCGATCGTGGCGGCGCAGAAGGCCGCGGAGCAGGCCATGCCAGCAGCCGCCGCGGAACTGGCTCTGCCAGGCCGCTGGCGGCGCCCCCTTGAGGGGGTTGGCGAAGCACACGCAGTGCGCGAAGACTGGGGGTGGTTCATTTCGCGGATTGGATGGCGTCCCAGACGCGGGCGGGCGAAGCCGGCATGTCGAAGTCCTTCACGCCCAACGGCGCCAGCGCGTCCAGCACGGCGTTGATCACGGCCGGTGGCGAGCCGATGGCGCCCGCCTCGCCGCAGCCCTTGGTGCCCAGCGGGTTGTGCGTGCACGGCGTGCAGACGGTCTCCAGCTGGAACTGCGGGAAGTCGTCGGCGCGCGGCATGGCGTAGTCCATGAACGAGCCGGTCAGGAGCTGGCCGGTGTGCTCGTCATAGACGCAGTTTTCCATCAGCGCCTGGCCGATGCCCTGCACGATGCCGCCGTGCACCTGGCCTTCCACGATCATGGGGTTGATGATGGTGCCGAAGTCGTCCACCGCGCTGAAGCGGTCCACGCGCACCACGCCCGTGGCCGGGTCGACCTCGACCTCGCAGATGTAGGTGCCGGCCGGGAAGGTGAAGTTGGTCGGGTCGTAGAAGGCGGTCTCGTTGAGGCCAGGCTCCAGCTTGTCCAGCGGATAGTTGTGCGGCACATAGGCCGTCAGCGCCACCTGGCCGAAGGTGACTTTCTTGTCCGTGCCCTTGACGGTGAACTCGCCGTTGGCGAAGTCCACGTCGGCATCGCTGGCCTCCATCAAGTGCGCGGCGATCTTCTTGGCCTTGGTCTCGATCTTGTCCAGCGCCTTCATGATGGCCGCGCCGCCGACCGAGATCGAGCGCGAGCCATAGGTGCCCATGCCGAAGGGCACACGGCCGGTGTCGCCATGCACCACGTCGACCGCCTCGACGGCGATGCCCAGCCGGGCCGCGACGACCTGCGCGAACGTGGTCTCATGCCCCTGGCCATGGCTGTGCGAGCCGGTGAACACGGTGACGCTGCCGGTCGGGTGCACGCGCACTTCGCCGCATTCGAACAGGCCGGCGCGCGCCCCCAGGGCGCCCGCGATGTTGGACGGCGCGATGCCGCAGGCCTCGATGTAGCTGCTGTAGCCGATGCCGCGCTTGAGGCCCTTGGCCTCGCTCTCCTTGCGCCGCGCGTCGAAGCCGGCGACGTCGGCCAGGGCCTGCGCGCGGGTCATGCACTGCAGGTAGTCGCCCACGTCGTACTGCAGCGCCACCGGCGTCTGGTAGGGCCACTGGGTGATGAAGTTGCGCTTGCGGATCTCGTCCTGGCCCAGGTTCATCTCCCAGCCGCAGCGGCTGACCAGGCGCTCCAGCAGGTAGGTGGCCTCGGGCCGGCCGGCGCCACGGTAGGCATCGACCGGCGCGGTGTTGGTGAACCAGGCATCCACCTCCACATAGATCTGCGGGCAGGTGTACTGGCCGGCCAGCAACGTGGCGTACAGGATGGTCGGCACGGCCGTGGAGAAGGTGGACAGGTAGGCGCCCAGGTTCGCGTCGGTGTGCACGCGCATGGCGAGGAACTTGCCGTCCTTGTCCATGGCCATCTCGGCATGGCTCACATGGTCGCGGCCGTGCGCGTCGGAGACGAAGGCCTCGCTGCGGTCGGCCGTCCACTTGATGCTGCGGTTGATCTGCTTGGCGCCCCAGGTGAGTGCCACGTCCTCGGCGTACAGGAAGATCTTGGAGCCGAAACCGCCGCCCACGTCAGGCGCGATCACGCGCACCTTGTGCTCGGGCAGGCCCAGCACGAAGGCCGTCATCAGCAGCCGCTCCACATGCGGGTTCTGGTTGGACACGTACAGCGTGTACTCGTCCGAGCCGCGGTTGTAGGCGCCGATGGCCGCGCGCGGCTCCATGGCGTTGGGCACCAGGCGGTTGTTGACGAGGTCGAGCTTGGTCACGTGCGCGGCGTTGGCGAACGCAGCATCGACCTGGGCCTTGTCGCCGATCGCCCACTTGTAGCAGTGGTTGTCGGGCGCGGCCTCGTGCAGGGCCGTGGCCTGGGCCGCGTCCGTCACCTTGACGACGGCGGGCAGCGGCGCGTAGTCGACCTCCACCGCCTCGGCGGCGTTCTTGGCCTGCTCCAGCGTCTCGGCCACCACCATGGCCACGTGGTCGCCCACGTAGCGCACCTTGCCCTGGGCCAGGATGGGGTGCGGCGGCTCTTTCATGGGCTGGCCATCGGTGCTGGTGATGAGCCAGCCGCACGGCAGCCCGCCCATCTTGCCCTCCACATCGGCGCCCGTGAAGATGCGCACCACGCCGGGCATGGCGCTGGCCTTGGTGGTGTCGATGCTGTTGATCGTGGCGTGCGCATGCGGCGAGCGCACGAACACGGCCTGGGCCGCGTCGGCCAGGCGGATGTCGTCGGTGTAGTTGCCGGCGCCAGTCAAGAAGCGGTAGTCCTCCTTGCGCTGGAGGGCTTCGCCGATGTGCGGCAGCTTGGAGAAATCAGAGGCACCCATTGCATGCCCCTTGTCAGGCCGCAGCCATGTTGGTCTGGCCCATCTTCACGGCCTTTACGATGTTCTGGTAGCCCGTGCAGCGGCAGATGTTGCCCTCCAGCAGCTCGCGGATCTCGCCCTCGTCCGCCTTGGGGTGGTGGTTGCAAAGGTCCACCGCGCTCATGACCATGCCGGTCGTGCAGAAGCCGCATTGCAGGCCATGGCATTCCTTGAACGCGGCCTGCATGGGGTGCAGCGTGCCGTCTTCCTTGGCCAGGCCTTCGATGGTGGTGATCTCGGCGCCGGCCACCTGGGCGGCCAGCACGTTGCAGGACTTGATGGCCCGCCCGTTCAGGATCACGGTGCAGGCGCCGCATTGCGCGGTGTCGCAGCCGACATGGGTGCCGGTGAGCTTGAGGTGTTCGCGGATCGTCTGGACCAGCAAGGTGTTCGGCGGCACGTCGACCGAGACCTGCTTGCCGTTGACCGTCAATTGAACCTGCATAGGATGTATCTCCATCGGTGGGGGTGGGTCGCGCGTCGATTGTTGGGAGGCCGCACGCGACCTTACCTAGGCGAAACCCTAGACGGCGCACGCGCGGGATTGAAATTCTCAAAATGAAACAGCGCCCCGCGCTGGCGCACAATCCCGCGGCCCTCACGATGACCATGCTGCTGCCCACCACCCCTGCATCGCGCGACCGCGCCGAGCGCGTCCAGCGTGCACGCGAGCAGGTGCTGGGCCGGCAACTGGCGGCGTCGGGCGGCCTCGTCGCGCCCTGGATCGAACGCTCGTGGCAGCGCTGCATGGCGCATGGCCACCGGCCCGAACAGCGGCTGGACTTCGACGCCGTGTCGCCGGCCCGCGCACGCGCCGCGGCCGAGGCCAACCACCACCTGGCCCGCGTGGCGCGCCCCGTGCTGGAGCACCTGGCCCGCGCCTTGGCGCAGACACGCTACTTTCCGATCCTGACCAATGCCGACGGCGTGGTGGTGGACGCGCTGGGCGCCATCGACCGCGACGACCGTCGCGCCACGCTGATCACGCGCGCGGGCACCGATCTGTCCGAAGCACGCGTGGGCACCACGGCCATCGGCGCGGCGCTGATCGAGCAGCAGCCGGTCTGGCTGCACCGCGCCGAGCATTTCTTTGCCGACACCGGCGCCTACAGCTGCGCCGGCGCGCCCCTGCGCGGCCCCGATGGCCACAGCGCCGGCATGCTGGATTTGACCGGCATCGACGTGGCCGAGCGGCCCGAGCTCAAGCACCTGGCCGCCCAGGCGGCGCGCAGCATCGAGAACGCGCTTGTGCTGGCCCGGCCCCATGCGCTGCTGCTGCGCCTGAACTGGCATGGCGCGCACCTGGGTGGCGATGCCGACGGCCTGCTGGCACTGGATGCCGAGGGCTGCGTGGTGGCCGCCAACCCCGGCGCACGCGACATGCTGGCCCTGCCGCCGATGCCGGGCACGGCCCAGCACGCCAGCACGCTGTTCGCCATGCCCGAGGCGGCGCTGTTCGACGCACACGCCAGCGGCCGGCCCGTGGAGGCGCCGCTATGGTCCGGCCTGCGGCTGTGGGTGCAAGCGGTGGGAGCGCGGGGCCGCGTGGACAGCACCGCCCAGCCGCTCAAACAAGTGGAGAGCGACCTGATCCGCAAGGCGGTAGCCGATGCGCGCGGCAACGTCGCGCTGGCGGCTCGGCGCCTGGGCATCAGCCGGGCCACGGTCTACCGCAAGCTCGGACGGCGCTGATTTTTTGATTCGGGAATACCCTGGATAGGGAAAGCGCTGACCTGATCGTGACCTAGTCATCATACCATCAGGTCACTATTTCACTGGTGGCGGAGACACGATGACAACGACGATTGCCCTGCTCGGCGCAGGCGGAAAGATGGGCGTACGCCTGGCCAAGAACCTCCAGGGTTCGCGCTTCCAGGTGCGCCATGTGGAGGTGGGCGAAGTGGGCCGCAAGCGGCTGCGCGACGAGGCCGGTATCGAGTGCGTGGACGAGGCCGCGGCGCTGGACGGCGCGCAGGTCGTGATCCTGGCCGTGCCCGACACCTTGATCGGCAAGATCGCCCATGCGATCGCGCCGCGCCTGGCGAGCGGCACCATGGTCATGCTGCTGGACGCTGCCGCGCCCTTCGCCGGCCACCTGCCCGAGCGCGCCGACCTGGTGTACTTCGTGGCCCACCCCTGCCACCCGCCGATCTTCAGCGCCGACCTGCGCAAGGACGGCGCGCCCGACTTCTTCGGCGGTGGCCACGCGCCGCAGTCCGTCGTGAGCGCGCTGATGCAGGGCAGCCCGGCCGACTTCGACCTGGGCGAAGAGATCGCCAAGACCATCTATGCGCCCATCCTGCGCAGCTACCGCGTGACGGTGGAGCAGATGGCGCTGCTGGAGCCTGGCCTGTCGGAGACCGTCTGCGCCACGCTGCTGGACGTGATGCGCGAGGCCATGGACGAGGTGGTCAGCCGTGGCGTGCCGGCCGATGCGGCACGCGACTTCCTGCTGGGCCACATGACCATCCTGTCGGCCGTGATCTTCAAGGAGATACCGGGCCAGTTCTCCGACGCCTGTAACAAGGCCATCACCTTCGGCAAGCCCAGGCTCATGCGGGACGACTGGAAGGGTGTCTTCGAACGCGACGAGATCGCCGAGAGCATCCGCCGCATCACCTGAGCCCTTTCATTCGCCAACAACAGCCAAGGAGACACCCATGCCCCATCTGCATCTGACCCGCCCCGCCCTCGCCGCCACCCTCGCCCTGCTCGCCGCCGGCGCCCAGGCGCAGACCACCATCAAGATCGGCTATACGCCTGCCCAGGGCTCGCACTATTCAGTGGGCGCGACCACCTTCTGCGCCGAGGTCGAGAAGAACACGCAGAACCGCTACAAGTGCCAGCAGTTCCCCAGCTCGGCGCTGGGCGGCGAGCGCGAGATGGTGGAGTCGGTGCAGCTGGGCACGCAGGACGCCGTGATCACCTCCACCGGCCCGGTCGGCAACTTCGTGCCCGAGATCAAGGTGGTGGACATCCCCTTCCTGTTTCGCGACTACGACCATGCGCGCAAGGTATTCGACGGCCCCATCGGGCAGGACCTGCTGACCAAGTTCCCCTCCAAGAACCTGATTGCGCTGGCCTGGACGGAGAACGGCTTTCGCCACATCACCAACAGCAAACGCCCCATCATGAAGCCCGAGGACACCAAGGGCCTGAAGGTGCGCACCATGGAGAACAAGGTGCACATGGACGGCTACCGCACCTTCGGCATGATGCCCACGCCCATGTCCTTCCCCGAGGTGTTCGGTGCGCTGCAGCAGGGCACGGTGGACGGGCAGGAGAACCCCATCCCCATCATCACCACGGCCAAGTTCTCGCAGGTGCAGAAGTATCTGTCGCTGACCGGCCACGTGTACTCGCCCGCGCTGCTGATGGTGTCCAACAGGCTGTGGGACAAGGTCAGCGCGGCTGACCGAAAGGTGTTCCAGGACGCGGCCCGCCTGAGCGTGGTGGCGCAGCGCAAGAAGGTGGACGAGGACGACGCGACCGGCGTCGCGCTCCTGGAAAAGGAAGGCATGCAGGTCGTGCGCAACGTGGACAAGGCTGCGTTCCAGGAGGCGCTCAAGCCCGCCTACGTCGCCTACGCCAAGGAGTTCGGCGCGGACAGGATCAAGCAGATCCAGGACGTGCGCTGAGGCTGTGCGCCCCGCCCCGGCGCGCCGCCCGCGCCGGGCCAACCTGCTGAACACCGCGCGCGCATGCCCACCTTCGAACGCTATTTCCTCGCCGCCAACCGCTGGGCGCTGATCCTGCTGCTGGCCTCCATGTCGGTCATCATCTTCACCAACGTGGTGATGCGCTACGCCACGAACGCCTCGCTCGAATGGGCCGAGGAGGTGGCGCGTTACATGATGATCTGGCTGACCTTCCTGGGCGCAGGCCCGGTGCTGCGCTACGGCGGCCACATCGCGGTGGAGAACCTGCAGGACGCGCTTCCGAGTGGCGGCGGCATGGCGGTGCGCGTGCTGGTGGCCGCGCTGCTGTTCGCGTTCTTCGGGTTCATGGTCTGGTACGGCTGGCTCTACATGCAGCGCACCATGTTCCAGCAGACCCCGGTCACCCAGATCCCGTTCGCCTACATCTACAGCGCCATGATGTTCGGCGGGCTGCTGCTGATCGTGCACTTCGCGCTCATCGTGCGCGGCTACGTGCAGGCGCGCCGCTTCGCGTCAGACGAGCATTTCGATGCCACGGCGAGTGCCTCTCTATGAACGCCGCCGTCGTCCTCATCACCTCGGCCTGCATCTTCCTGGCCATCGGCGTGCCCGTGGCCTTCGCACTGGGGCTGGCGACGGCCGCCACGCTGATCCTGGCCGAAAACTATCCGCTCATGGTGCTGCTCAAGGAGACCTTCACGGGCATGGACAGCTTCCCGCTCATGGCCGTGCCCTTTTTCATCCTGGCGGCCGAACTCATGAGCGGCGGCTCGCTGACCGAGGTGCTGCTGCGCTTCGCCGGCCAGTTCGTGGGCCACAAGCGCGGCGGGCTGGGCTACACGAACGTGGTGTCGCTGACCTTCTTCTCGGGCATCTCCGGCTCGGCGCTGGCCGACGCGGCGGGGCCTGGCTCCATGCTGATCCGCATGATGGACAAGGCCGGCTACGACCGCCCGTACGCCGCGGCGCTCACCGCCTCCACCGCCATCGTGGGCCCGATCATTCCGCCGTCCATCACCATGATCATCTACGCGCTGCAGGACGAGACGGTCTCGGTCGGCGCGCTGTTCGTGGCCGGCATCCTGCCGGGCATCCTGATCGCCGTCGCGATGTGCGTGGTGAACTACCGCGTCTCCAAGCAGCGCAACTACAGGGGCGACGGGCAGTTGCCCTCGCTGCCCGAAATCCTGGCCACCACCTGGCGCGCGCTGCCGGCCATCCTGCTGCCGGTGGTGATCCTGGGCGGCATGCGCGCGGGCTGGTTCACGCCGACGGAGGCCTCGGTGGTGGCGGTGTTCTATGCGCTGGTCTGCGGCAAGTTCGTCTACCGCACGCTGCAGTGGAAAGCGCTGCCCGACATCCTGTCGCGCTCGGCCCTGCTCAGCGCGTCGGTGCTGATCATCATCGGCCTGTCGTCGGCGTTCGCCTGGGTGCTGACCATCGAGGGCATTCCGCAGCAGCTGGCCGAGTGGCTGGTGAGCATGAGCCTGTCGCCGTGGATGTTCCTCATCCTCGTGAACATCTTCCTGCTGCTGTTCGGCATCTTCATCGAGCCGCTGCCGGGCGTGATGGTGCTGGTGCCCATCCTCGCGCCGGTGGCGATCAAGCTGGGCATCGACCCGGTGCACTTCGCGATGGTCGTGATCTTCAACCTCACGCTGGGCATGATCACGCCGCCCGTGGGCGGGCTGCTGTTCGTGACGGCCAACGTGTCCAAGGTGCCCATGGGGCCGCTGGTGCGCGAGCTCGTGCCCTTCCTGTGGGCGCACGGCGTGGTGCTGGTGCTGCTGACCTTCGTGCCCGCGCTGTCCACCTGGATGCCGCGTGCGCTGGGCTTCAAATGAACGGGGAATCCAGCATGCCCACCAGCTTCGCATCGGCCGACGGCCGCATCCACGCCCGCTACTGGCTGGAGACCGGCGACGACCCGCAGCGCGCCGCCGAGGTCATCGCAGGCGAGCAGTCCAGCGGCACCTTCACCGCCGTGCCCGGCGAGACGCCGGAGCTCAAGGCCCGCGCCGGCGCGCGCGTCGAGCGGCTCGACGTGATCGACCACAGCGACCGCCCCAGCCTGCCCGGCGGCATGGCCAGCAGCCGCTACACGCGCTGCCACCTCGATCTGTCGTGGCCGCTCGACAACATGGGCCCGTCGCTGCCCAACCTCATGGCCACGGTGGCCGGCAACCTGTTCGAGCTGCGCCAGGTCTCGGGGCTGCGGCTGCTGGGGCTGCGACTACCCCAGGAATTCGCCACCGCGTCACCCGGCCCGGCCTTCGGCATCGCCGGCACGCGTGCACTGGCGGACGTGCACGGCCGGCCGCTGATCGGCACCATCATCAAGCCCAGCGTGGGCCTGTCGCCTGCGCAGACGGCCGAGACCGTGCGCCTGCTGGTCGAGGGCGGCATCGACTTCATCAAGGACGACGAACTGCAGGCCGACGGCCCGCACTGCCCGTTCGACGAGCGCGCCCGCGCCGTCATGCAGGTGGTGCACGACGCCGCCGCGCGCACCGGCCGCAAGGCCATGGTCGCGTTCAACATCACGGGCGACCTGGACGAGATGCGCGCCCGGCACGACCTGGTGCTGGCGCTGGGCGGCACCTGCGTGATGGTCTGCCTGAACTCCATCGGCCTGGCCGGTTTGCTGGCGCTGCGCAAGCACACGCAGCTGCCCATCCACGCGCACCGCGCCGGGTGGGGCTACCTGTCGCGCTGCGCCGCGCTGGGCTGGGACTACGCGCCCTGGCAGCTGTTCTGGCGCCTGGCCGGTGCCGACCACCTGCACGTGAACGGCCTGGCCAACAAGTTCAGCGAGCCCGACGCCAGCGTGGTCGCCGCCGCGCGCGCCGTGCTGACGCCGGCCTTCGACGAGCAGCCCATGGCGGCCATGCCGGTGTTCAGCTCGGGCCAGACCGGGCTGCAGGCCGCGCCCACCTACCAGCAGGTCGGCAGTTGCGATCTGATCCACGCGGCCGGCGGCGGCATCCTGGGGCACCCCGGCGGCATCCGCGCCGGCGTGGCCGCCATGCGCCAGGCCTGGGACGCGGCCATGGCCGGCGTGCCGCTGGCCACGCATGCCGCGCAGCACCCGGAACTGCAGGCGGCGCTGGGGAGCTGGTGATGGCCGCGACTGCCCTGCCCGATGGCCTGCTGCTCGCCTACTACGGCGACGACTTCACGGGCTCCACGGATGTGCTGGAGGCGTTCACGCGGGCCGGCGTGGCGACCGTGCTGTTCCTGCAGCCACCCGACGCGGCGGCGCTCGCGCGCTTCCCCGATGTGCGCTGCGTGGGCCTGGCCGGCACCTCGCGCGGTCGCGACCCGGCCTGGATGGACCTGCATTTGCAGCCCGCGCTGCAGTCGCTGGCCGCCCTGGGCGCGCCGCTGCTGCAGTACAAGGTGTGCTCCACCTTCGATTCCTCGCCCGCCATCGGCTCCATTGGCCGCGCCATCGACCTGGGCGTGCCGCTGATGCCAGGCAGCTGGTCGCCCATGGTGGTCGGCGCGCCGCGGCTGGGGCGCTACCAGGCGTTCGGCAATCTGTTCGCCGTGGTGGACGGCCGGGGCCACCGGCTGGACCGGCACCCCACGATGTCGCGCCACCCGGTCACGCCCATGGCCGAGGCGGACCTCGCCCGCCACCTGGGCGCGCAGACCGAGCGCCCGCGCGCGCTGGTGGACTTCACGCAGCTCAAGGCCTGCCGTGGGGCAGAGGTGCTGGCAAGCCATTGCGCGGTGGCGCAGGCCGCGCCCATCGTGCTGGTGGACGTGCTGGACGAGGACACCTTGCGCGAAGCCGGCCGGCTGGTCTGGGAACAGCGCGGCGCGGGCGTGTTCAGCGCCTCGTCGTCGGGCCTGCAATACGCGCTGGCGGCGTACTGGCGCGCGGCCGGGCTGCTGCCGGAGCCGGCCGCCCTGCCCGTTGCCACGTCGGCCGGCGCCATCGCAGCGGTCAGCGGCAGCTGCTCGCCCGTCACGGCGCGGCAGATCGCGCGTGCTGCGGAGCAAGGTTTCGACACGCTGCGGCTCGACCTGGCGCAACTGTTCGGTGCGGGCGAAGACGCCGAGATCGAACGCGCCGTCTCCGCGGCCAGCGCCGCGCTGGCGCAGGGCCGCAGCCTGCTGGTCTACACGGCGCAGGGGCCGGACGACCCGGCGGTGCGCGACTTCGACGCCACCGCCCGGCGCGCCGGCCTCACGCGCGAGCAGGCCGCGCGCCGCACGGGCGAGGCCCTGGCCCGCGTGATGCGCCGGCTGCTGGAACGCACGCCCGCGCTGCGCCGCATCGCGGTGGCAGGCGGCGACAGCTCGGGCGAGGTGGCAGCGGCGCTCGGCATCCAGGCCTTGACGGTGGCCGCCAGCCTGGCGCCTGGCGCGCCGCTGTGCCGCGCCTGGTCGGCCGACGCGCGCCGCGACGGGCTACAGATCGTGCTCAAGGGCGGCCAGCTCGGCGGCCCCGATTTCTTCGCTGCCGCGCGCGACGGGGTGGCGCCACCGCCCCCCGGATAATGGCCGGCCCCCGTTCCCCCGCCCTCGCCCGCCCGCGCAGCCCGCATGACCGCCACCGGCCCGATCCAGAAACGCAAGCTCTACCAGGAGGTCGTCGACCGCCTGATGGCCCGCATCGAGAGCGGCGAGATCCGCCCCGGCGACCAGCTGCCGCCCGAGCGCGAGCTGATGGACCAGTACGGCGTGGGCCGGCCCGCCGTGCGCGAGGCGCTGCAGGCGCTGGAGCGCTCGGGCATCGTGGAGATCTCGCACGGCGAGCGCGCCCGCGTGGTGGTGCCCACGGCAGACGACCTGATCCGCCAGATCGGCAGCGGCGCGCGCCATTTGTTGAGCATGCAGCCCGACACGCTGGAGCACATGAAAGACGCGCGCATCTTTTTGGAAGCCGGCACCGCGCGCATGGCCGCCGCGCTGGCCACGCCCGAGGACGTGGCGCTGCTGCAGCAGCGGCTGGATGCGCAGGCCGCCTCGCTGGCGCAGCTCAGCGAGTTCGTGGACCGCGACATGGCCTTTCACCGCGAGATCGCGCGCATCAGCGGCAACCCGATCTTCACGGCCGTGGTCGAGGCCATCTTCCGCTGGGGCAGCGACTACTACCAGGCCATGGTGCGGGCGCCGGGCGCCGAGCAGCTGACGCTGGCCGAACACCAGCGCATCGTGGACGCGATCGCGGCGCACGACGGCGATGCGGCCGACGCCGCGATGCGCGCGCACCTCACGCGCTCCAACGTCATGTACCAGCGCATCGCGCAGGAACAGGGCCTGCGCGGCAAAACCTGACTTCAGCGCAGGCGCCGGCAGATCGCCTCGGTCATCTCGCTGCAGCTGGCGCTGCCACCCAGGTCGCGCGGCACGATCTGGCCCGCGGCCAGCACGGCCTCCACCGCCTGTTCGACCCGGTCGGCGCCCGCGCGCAGCGACTCATCGCCATGCTGCTCGCCCAGCCAGCGCAGCATCAACGCGCCCGACAGCACGGTGGCGACCGGGCTCGCCAGGTTCTGGCCCGCGATGTCGGGCGCCGAGCCGTGCGCGCCCTGGAACAGGCCATGTCGCTCGCCGAGCTCGGCCGAGGCCGCGATGCCCAGCCCGCCCACGGTGCCCGCGCCCAGGTCGGAAATGATGTCGCCGAACATGTTCTCGGCCACGATCACGTCGTAGAAGTCGGGCTTCTTGAGCATGTGCACGGTGATCGCATCGGCGTAGGCGTAGTCGATCGCCACGTCGTCGTAGCCGGCCTTGACCTCGTCGCACACGGCGCGAAAGAACGCGTAGCTGCGCAGGATGTTGGCCTTGTCGCAGACGGTCACGCGGCGCTGGCCGTCGCGCGGCGCCCCGCTGCGCCGGCGCGCGAGTTCGAACGCGAAGCGGGCCACGCGCTCGGTGCCCTTGCGCGTGACGACCAGGGTGTCCGTCACCACCTCGCCGCGCAGGTTCACGCCCGCGCCGCGGCTGGCGTACAGGCCCTCGGTGTTCTCGCGCACGATGACGTAGTCGATACGGCCGGGCGGAAAGCCCGCCAGCGGCGACTGCACGCCCGCGTAAAGGCGGATCGGCCGCACGTTGGCGAACAGGTCGAGCCTGAAACGCAGCTGCAGGTGCACGTCGTTGCCGACCTCGGTGCCGTCCGGATACGTCACGCCCGGCAGGCCGGCCGCGCCATGCAGCATGGCGTGCATGGAGCGGCAGGCGGCGAAGGTGTCGTCGGGCAGCACGGCGCCGGTCTTCACATAGTGCGCGGCGCCGCCGTCCAGTTGCGTGAAGCGCAGCGTGGCGCCGCAGGCTTGGCTGAGCACGTTCACGGCCGAGCGGCAGACCTCGGGGCCGATGCCGTCGCCCTCGATGGTGGCGATGTCGTAGATGGGCATATGTCTCCAGTCTTTCGATGTCGGCGCAATATGCCAGACAATTTTTCAACCCCACCCCAGAGCGAAGGACAGTCTCCATGAAACACAAGATCGGCATGGTCGGCATCGGCATGATGGGCCACGGCATTGCGCGCAACATCGCCAGGCACGGCTATCCGCTCACGGTGCTCGAGCATGCGGGCAACCAGCCGCTGGACGAGCTCGAGGCAGCCGGCGTCACCACCGCCACGAGCGCCCGGGCTCTGGCCGCCGGCTCGGACATTGTGATCCTGTGCGTCACCGGGACGCCCCAGGTCGAGGCCGTGCTGCTGGGCGACGACGGTGTACTGCAGGGCCTGCGACCCGGCAGCGTGGTGATCGACTGCTCCACGGCCGTGCCGTCCTCCACTGAGCGCGTGGCCGAGGCGGTGGTCGCAGCCGGCGGCCGCTTCCTGGACGCGCCGATGACGCGCACGCCCAAGGAGGCGCACGAGGGCCGGCTCAACCTGCTGGTCGGCGGCGACGACGCGCTGTTCGCCGAATGCCGGCCGCTGCTGGCCTGCTTTGCCGAGAACATCACGCACGCCGGGCCGGTCGGCGCCGGCCACCGCATGAAGCTGCTGCACAACTATGTGTCGCTGGGCTTCGTGACGCTGCTGGCCGAGGCGGCGGCCTGCGCGCAGCGCGCCGGCGTGGCACCCGAGGTCTTCGTCGACGTGCTGGCCAAGGGCGGCGGCGGCGGCGCGGCTCTGGAGCGGCTGCGCCCCTACATCACGGCGCAGGACGCCTCGGGCCTGCGCTTTTCGCTGTCGAACGCATGCAAGGACCTGGGCTACTACAACGCCATGGCCGAAGAGGCCGGGGCTGTGCAGGCCGTCGCCCAGGCGGTGTTGCAGAACCTGGAACTGGGCGTGCGCGAGGCCGGCCCGGACCGGCTGCTGCCCGAGATCGTCGCGGCGCTGGCGGCGCACCGGGGCGCGGCTTGAGGCCTCACGCACGGCAGGCGATACTGGCGCCCCCGCGCGCCATGGGATGATGGCGCCCTCTTCCTCCCCTCCTGAAAGACGCTCTTGAACAAAGTCCTCGCCGCCGCATTGCTGGCCGCCAGCTGCACGCTGGCCCACGCCGAATCATCTGCTGCCAAGAAGGAACTCGTGGCCAAGATCCTGCAGCAGCAACGCCCCGTGATCGAGGCGCAGGCCCGTGCGCTGGGCGAGCGGCCTGCCGCGGCCATGATGCAGCAGGCTGCCGTCGTCATCCAGCAGCGCGTGCCGGTGGACAAGCGCGAGGCCGTCATCAAGGACATCCAGGGCGACCTGCGCCAGTACGTCGACGAAGCCACCGCCGTGCTGCGCGAGCAGGCCTTGAAGCTGCACCCCACGGTGACCGGCGCGGTGCTCGATGCCAAGTTCTCGGAGTCCGAGCTCAAGCAACTGGTCGACCTGCTGGAGTCACCGGTCTTTCGCAAGTACCAGCAGTCCACCGACGAGATGCTGCGCCCGCTGAACGAGCGGCTGGTGCAGGACAGCCGCGGCGTGATCGAGCCCAAGCTCAAGGTGCTGGACCAGGCGATCCGCAAGCGCCTGGAAGCGGCCATTGGTGCGCCCGCACCGGCTGCCAAGCCCTGATCAGGCCGCGCAACTGCGGAACCCGACGAAGCGCAGGTCGTCGGCCGGGTCCGCAAAGCCTCTGAAGCGCGCGTCGCGCAGCCGGCCACGCGTCGCGAACGACGCACCGCGCAGCACGCGCGCGCGCCCGAACCAGGGCTGGCTGTAGTCCGCCCAGGGCCCAGGCGAAAAGCCCGGCCAGGGCCGCAGGGTGCCAGCCGTCCACTCGTGCACCTGCCCCCAGTCGAAGCCGCGCCGTGCGGCCGTGACGGCTGCGCATTCCCACTCCACCTCGGCCGGCAGCCGGCGCCCGGCCCAACGGCACCAGGCATCGGCCTCCCACCAGGTCACGTGCATGGCGCTCTGATGGCCGGCCAGGCGCACAGGCCGGCCGAAGCGCTGCTGCAGCACCGCACCGCCGGCCCCGCCGATCTGCTCAACATAGCGCGGCCCGCGGCGCCCATCGCCCTGCGCGAGTTGCTGCAGCCAGGCCCAGCCCTCGGGGTGCCAGCATTGCGGCCTGTCGTAGCCACCGTCGTCCACGAACTCCACGAACTGAGCCCAGCTCACGGGCTGCGCATCGATCTCGAATTCAGGCAGCTCGACTTCGTGCCTCCATTGCTCGTTGTCGAAGACGAAGCCGCCCGGCACCGCGCCCGGCGACCAGCGCGTCCCCGGAATCGACAGCGCCGGCAGGGACCGCCCCTGCTCGCGCGCGGCGAAAGGCACGTGCATGCCGCAGCGCTGGGCCTGCGCCAGCATGTCTTCGCTGCGCAGGTCCTCGTGCAAGAGGGCCAGCCGATAGAAATAAAGCCCTGCGTCGTCCTGCGGCGCCTTGCCCAGCAGTTCCAGCGTGCTTTCGAGTTGTTCGAGCAGGAAGGCGCGCGTCGTTGCGGCGTCCGGCAAGGGCCGGCGTGCTGCGCCATGCGCCGTGTCGCCCCACCAGTCGTCTGCACAGGCTTCTGTGGAAGCCAGGCGTAGCGGCCGCGCCGGACAGGCCGGGCCCTGGTAACGCTGCGTGTTGCGTCCGATCCAGAACTCTGCGAACCACCCCGCATGGCCGGCCAACCACAGCACATCGCCCGGTGTGGCCGTGAGCGCCTCGCCGCGCGCCGTCGCCGCGGTTTCGCACAAGGCCAGCCATTGCAGCACCCGGTTGCGCGCATCCATGAGCGCCAGGGACAGGACATCGGGCCCCGCATGGCGCACCGCCGGCGTGTGCAGCGCATCACCGGCACGCGCAGGCATGTCGGGTGCAAGAGGGCTGGCGGGCATGGGCCGATTATGGTGCGCGGCCATCGACCGACCCCAGGGTACGCCCCGAAGACAGCACCGCCCTCGCCTATAAAATCCGCCCGCCTCACGCACCCGACCCCGCTGGCGCACAACGCTGGTGTGTCGGGTGCAGTCGTATCGGAGGCACCCAACACAAAGAGGAAGACATGCAAGGCTTGTTAAAGCTATCGCGGGCCATCGACTGGCTCAACGCCCAGGTCGGCAAGTGGGTGATCTGGTTGATCCTGGCCTCCACGGCCATCAGCGCCATCAATGCGGTGGTGCGCAAGGTGTTCAATACCAGTTCCAACGCCTACCTCGAAGTCCAGTGGTATCTGTTCGCCTGGTCTTTCCTGCTCGCAGCGGGTTTCACGCTGCTGAACCGCGAGCATGTGCGCATCGACGTGTTGAACAGCCGCCTGCCCAAGAAGGCTCAGATCTGGATCGACATCGTGGGCTTCGCCTTGTTCCTGACGCCGCTGTGCCTGCTGGTGCTGTACTACACCGTGCCGATGACGATCCAGCAGTACCAGAGCGGCGAGATGTCGGGCAACCCCGGCGGCCTGATCCGCTGGCCGGTGTGGCTGGCCCTGCCGCTCGGCTTCAGCCTGCTGATGCTGCAGGGCTGGTCCGAGCTCATCAAGCGCATTGCCTTTCTTGGCGGCAAAGGGCCGGACCCGACGGTGAAGGCCGGCGAGAAGACCGCTGAAGAAGAGCTGGCCGACATCCTGCGCCAGCGCGAGCTGGCCGCGGCCGCCGAAACCCCTGCCGTGGCCCGCTGAGCGCGCCGGAGACGACCTCGATGGAATTCATCACCACCAACTTCGCCCCGATCATGTTCGCGGGGCTGATCTGCTTTTTGCTGCTTGGCTTTCCGGTGGCGTTCAGCCTGGGCGCCTGCGGCCTGACCTTCGGCATCATCGGGATCGAGCTCGGGGTGTTCCCCGCCTCCGTGCTGGCCTGGCTGCCACAACGGCTGATCGGCATCATGGCCAACGACACGCTGCTGGCCGTGCCCTTCTTCACGCTGATGGGGCTGATTCTGGAGCGCAGCGGCATGGCCGAGGACCTGCTCGACACCGTGGGCCAGGTGTTCGGCCCGATGCGCGGCGGCCTGGCCCTGGCGGTGGTCTTCGTCGGCGCGCTGCTGGCTGCCACCACGGGCGTGGTCGCGGCCTCGGTCATCTCCATGGGCCTGATCTCGCTGCCCATCATGTTGCGCTACGGCTATGACCGCAAATTCACCAGCGGCGTGATCGCAGCCTCGGGCACGCTGGCGCAGATCATCCCGCCGTCCCTGGTGCTGATCATCATGGCCGACCAGCTCGGCCGCAGCGTCGGGGACATGTACAAGGGCGCTTTCGTGCCGGCCTTCATGCTGGTGGGCTGCTATGTGCTCTACATCGCCGCGCTGGCGATCTTCAAGCCGGCCAGCGTGCCGGCGCTGCCGCCCGAGGCGCGCGTGTACCGCGAGCCCAACGGCAGCGGCGGTTACCCCTCGCTCCTGGTGCTGATGGTGATCTCGTTCCTGGTCTCGGTGTTCCTGGCCCGGCACATGCCCGAGGTGCATAGCTGGTGGCTCGGCGAGGAGGTCACCTCGGTCGCCACCGACGAGAAGGTGGTCGTCGCCATGTGCGGCGGCGCCACGGTGGCGCTGCTGATCGCGCTCTTCAACAAGTTCACCAGGCTCGGCCTTCTGTCGCGACTGGCAGAGCGCGTGACCTTCGTGCTGATCCCACCGCTGCTGCTGATCTTCCTGGTGCTGGGCACCATCTTCCTGGGCGTGGCCACGCCCACCGAGGGCGGCGCGATGGGCGCCATCGGTGCGCTGGTGATGGCCTGGGCGCGCGGGCGCCTGGGCCTGTCGCTGCTCAAGCAGGCGCTGGCCAGCACCACCAAGCTGGGCAGCTTCGTGATGTTCATCCTGATCGGCGCCACGGTCTTCGGCCTGGTGTTCCAGGCCGCCGACGGCCCGATCTGGGTGGAGCACCTGCTGGCCGCCCTGCCCGGTGGCCAGGTGGGCTTCCTGATCTTCGTCAACGTGCTGGTGTTCTTCCTGGCATTCTTCCTGGACTACTTCGAGCTGTCCTTCATCGTGGTGCCGTTGCTGGCGCCTGTGGCCGACAAGCTGGGCATCGACCTGATCTGGTTCGGCGTGCTGCTGGCCATGAACATGCAGACCTCGTTCATGCACCCGCCGTTCGGCTTCGCGCTGTTCTTCCTGCGCTCCGTGGCGCCGGACAAGCCCTACGTGGATCGCGTGACCAAGAAGGTGATGGACCCGGTCACGACCATGCAGATCTACAAGGGCGCGATCCCGTTTTTGCTGATCCAGCTGTGCATGGTGGGCGTGATGATCGCCTTCCCCAACCTGGTCACGGGCAGCCTGGACAAGGCGCAGACCTATGACCTCAAGGCCATTGGCGACCAGATGCGCGAAGGGCTGAGCCCCGACAGCGGCAGCGACAGCAAGGGCGACGGCGGTTACGGCTCCGATGGCGGCTATGGCGCCGATGAGAAGCCTGCGCAGGAGCCCTCCGGGGCCGCCAGCGATGCGCCCGCCGGGAGCGCGGCCGAAGGCGACGACGACCCGATGAAGGCCATGCAGGAAGCGCTCAAGCAGTCCAAGCCCTGACCCTCGGCACCGGCGCCATGCGGCGCCGGCACCAACGAAAAAGCCGCGCAGTGCGCGGCTTTCTCATGGGTGCCTGAAGTTCAGATCTTCACGCCGTTCATGTACTGGTTGAACGGGAATTCGGAGAAGCGGTTCCACAGGATCTGGTCGCGCTGGAATGCGCGCATGTCCTGGTGGATCTTCTTGAAGTCGGCCGACTTGGCTTCGTGCTCGGCGAACACCTCCATGCAGGCCTTGAAGCCGGCATCGATCACGGCCTTGGGGAAAGCCACGAGCTTGGTGCCCTCGGCCACCAGCTTCTTGATCGCGACGGGGTTGAAGGCGTCGTACTTGGCCGTCATGTCGGTGGCCGCAACGGCCATGGCCGCGTTCAGGATGGCCTTGTTCTCGTCCGATAGCGCGTTGAACTTCTTCAAGTTGATGAAGAACTCCAGGTCGGCGCCGCCTTCCCACCAGCCGGGGTAGTAGTAGTACGGGGCGACCTTGTTGAAGCCCAGCTTGGCATCGTCGTAGGGACCGACGAACTCGGCCGCATCGAGCGTGCCTTTCTCCAGCGCCTGGTAGACATCGCCGGCCGGCATGTTCTGCGCCACCACCCCCAGCTTGGCCATGCCTTCGCCGAACACGCCGCCGCCCATGCGCATCTTCAGGCCCTTGAGGTCGGCCACGGTCTTGATTTCCTTGCGGTACCAGCCGCCCATCTGCGTGCCGGTGTTGCCGGCGCTGGCCGTCTTGAAGTTGTACTGCGCGAAGAAGGCGTCCAGGAGCTTGCGGCCGTTGCCGTGGTCCTTCCACGACGTGTTCTGGCGCGTGGTCAAGCCGAAGGGCACGGCGCAGCTGAACGCGAAGATCGGGTCCTTGCCGGTGAAGTAGTAGGCTGCGGTCTGGGCCATGTCGATGTTGTCGCCCTGCAGTGCGTCGACCACACCGAAGGCGGGCATGAGCTCGCCGGCCGGATGCACCGAAATCTCGAACTTGCCGCCGGACAGGGCCTTGACGGTCTTGGACAGCATTTCGGCACTGCCGAAGATGGTGTCCAGCGAACGGGGGAAACTGGAGGCCAGGCGCCAGCGCACGGCTGCCTGCGCGTGCACGGCCGGCGCGATGCCGGCAGCCAGCACACCCGCAATGCCTGCATTCTTGATAACGGAACGACGATCCATTGAAAAACTCTCCGAAGATCTAATAAAAAACCCGCTTCCCTTTTGGAGAAACGGGGACCGAAGTCAGCGCCGGATTGTAAGAAGCGGTGTCGGGCGATCCGCCCGGGTTTACCCCTGCGCAACCCTGCGTAGCGCAGGGTCAGGCGACGAGTTTCAGCGCGGCCTGCGCCTGCTCGACGAGCGCGGGAAAACGCTCCACGATGGCGCGCTCGATGCCGTCCGCATCCAGGCCCTGCAGCGCGATGAGCTTGGCCGGGTCGCCGTGCTCGATGAAGCGGTCCGGCAGGCCCAGTTGCAGCACAGGCTTGACCACGCCGGCCGCGTTGAGCGCCTCGGCCACGGCACTGCCGGCGCCGCCCATGATGGCGCCCTCTTCCAACGTGACCAGCGCGTCGTGGTCGGCGGCCAGCTGCAGCAGCAGCTCCTGGTCCACAGGCTTGGCCCAGCGCATGTTGGCCACCGTGGCGTTGAGCTTTTCCGCAGCGGCCAGTGCCGGGTACAGCAGCGTGCCGAACGCGAGGATCGCGATGCGCCGGCCCGGGCCGGCCTTGGCCATGCGCCGCACCTCGCCCTTGCCATAGGGCAGCGACTGCAGCGAGGCCGCGGGCACCACGCCCGCGCCGGCGCCACGCGGGTAGCGCACGGCCACGGGGTGGTCCTGCTCGTAGGCCGTGGACAGCAGTGCGCGGCACTCGCCCTCGTCGGCCGGGCAGGCAATGCCCATGTTCGGGACGCAGCGCAGGAACGGAATGTCGTAGGCGCCAGCGTGCGTGGCGCCGTCGGCACCGACCAGGCCCGCGCGGTCGATCGCGAACACCACGGGCAGCTTTTGCAGCGCCACGTCATGGATCAGCTGGTCGTAGGCGCGCTGCAGGAAGGTCGAGTAGATCGCGACCACGGGCTTGAGCCCTTCGCAGGCCAGGCCCGCGGCGAAGGTCACGGCATGCTGCTCGGCGATGCCCACGTCGTAGTAGCGCTTGGGAAAGCGCTTTTCGAACTCCACCAGGCCCGAGCCCTCGCGCATGGCCGGCGTGATGCCCACCAGGCGCGGGTCACGCTCGGCCATGTCGCACAGCCACTGGCCGAACACCTGCGTGAAGGTCGGCTTGCCGGGTGTCGCGGGCTTGGTCAGGCCCACGCGCGGGTCGAACTTGCCGGGCCCGTGGTAGGCCACGGGGTCGGCCTCGGCCAGCTTGTAGCCTTGCCCTTTCTTGGTCACCACATGCAGGAACTGCGGGCCTTCGAGCTGTCGGATGTTCTCCAGCGTGGGGATCAGCGACTCCAGGTCGTGGCCATCGATCGGGCCGATGTAGTTGAAGCCGAACTGCTCGAACAGCGTGGCCGGCACGACCATGCCCTTGGCATGTTGCTCCAGCCGCTTGGCGAGCTCGAACAGCGGCGGCGCAGCCTTGAGCACCTGCTTGCCGACGTTCTTGGCGGCGGCGTAGAAATGCCCGCTCATGAGCTGCGCCAGATAGCGGTTCAGCGCGCCCACGGGCGGGCTGATGCTCATGTCGTTGTCGTTCAGGATGACGAGCAGGTTGCAGTCGCACACGCCGGCGTTGTTCAGCGCCTCGAAGGCCATGCCGGCCGACAGCGCGCCGTCGCCGATGATGGCCACCGAGCGGCGGTCCTCGCCGAGCTGCTTGGCGGCCATGGCCATGCCCAGCGCGGCCGAGATCGAGGTCGACGAGTGCGCGGTGCCGAAGGTGTCGTAGCGGCTCTCCGAGCGCATCGGGAAGCCCGACAGCCCGCCGAGCTGGCGCAGGCTGCCCATGCGGTCGCGCCGGCCCGTCAGGATCTTGTGCGGGTAGGTCTGGTGGCCCACGTCCCAGACGAGGCGGTCGTCCGGCGTGTTGAACACGTAGTGCAGCGCCACGGTCAGCTCCACCGTGCCCAGGTTGGAGCTCAGGTGGCCGCCGGTCTGCGACACGCTGTCGAGCACGTAGGCCCGCAGCTGGTCGGCCAGGGGCTTGAGGTCGGCCCGGGCCAGGCGGCGCAGGTCCGCGGGATCGTTGATGCTGTCCAGCAGCGGGTAGGCCGATGCGTTCGATGTCGCCATGAAATCTCTTCTCCGTAGTGCGCTGCGGCTCAGCTCGATCGGTTCACGACCATGTCCGCCAGCGCACGCAAGGCCCGGGTATCGGGCAGATCGGTGCTGTCCAGCGCAGCGAGGGCCTGCGCCAGCAATTCCTGCGCGTAGGCCTGCGAACGCGCCAGGCCCAGCACCGATACATAGGTGGGCTTGTCCTGCGCGGCATCCTTGCCCGCAGTCTTGCCCAGGGTGGCCGAGTCGGCCGTGACATCGAGGATGTCGTCCACGACCTGGAAGGCCAGGCCCAGCGCGGCGCCATAGCCCGCCAGGCCCTGCAACACGGCGTTGCTGCAGGCACGCGCGGGATCGCGGCAGGTCGCGCCCATCATCACGCTGCCGCACAGCAACGCGCCGGTCTTGAGCCGGTGCATGCCGCGCAGCTGCTCCTCGGACAGCGCCAGGCCGATGCTGGCCAGGTCGATGGCCTGTCCGCCGGCCATGCCGTCGTAGCCCGCCGCACGTGCCAGCTGGCGGCACAGCGACGATTGCACGGTGGCTGGCGCGCCCGACTGCTCGCTCGTGATCAACTCGAAAGCCAGCGCCTGCAGCGCGTCGCCGGCCAAAAGGGCCTGGGCCTCGCCGAAGCGCACATGGACAGTGGGCTTGCCGCGGCGCAGCACGTCGTTGTCCATGCACGGCATGTCGTCGTGCACGAGCGAATAGGCATGGATCAGTTCGGCTGCGCAGGCCGCGCGCAATGCAGCATCGTCCAGCGCGGCGGTCACGGAAGGCGACTCGCCCGTGGCGATGGCCTGGCGTGCGGCCAGCACCAGCAGCGGGCGCAGCCGCTTGCCGCCATCCAGCACGGCATAGCGCATGGCTTCGCGCAGCGCGGCCGGTGCCTCGTGGCCGAGCACGGCCCAGCCGCTGTCTGCCTCCGGCGCGGCTGCCTGCTCGGGCGCCACCCAACCCGAAAGCGCGCGCTCCACACGCTCCAGCGCCTCGGTGCTCCAGGCCGACAGATCGAACCGGGCACTCATTCGCCGCTCCATGGCTTGGCCACGCCCTGGTCCAGCACGCGGATCTGCTCCTCGACCGCGTCGAGCTTGCCGCGGCAGAACTGCAGCAGCTCGGCGCCGCGCTGGTAGCCCGTCATGAGGCCGTCGAGCGGCATCTGGCCAGACTCCATCTGGCCCACCAGGGCCTCGAGTTCCTGCAGGGCTGCCTCGTAGCTGGCCGGTGCATTGGGCGCGGGCGCTAAAGGGGTGGACGAGGCGGAAGCCTTGGGCATGGGCAAGCGGTGCAATCGGATGGCGAAGCGCGCGATTTTAGGCGCGTCGCCAAACGTTTCCCTGCGCCGCGGACGGCCATGCCCCGCGGCTACAATCGCGCCTCCCTTTTTCCTGCAAGCGGCAACGCTTTCGAAAGGAGCCTCGGCGGCACCGCCGGTTCACCCTTCCCGCGCATACCAACGGCCGCCATGGCGCCCTGAGGAACAGGCGCCTACCCTGCCCCTTCATAGGGGGAGTCTCTAGGTCAGGACATGCATGTCTGATTTAAGTCTTCAATTTCAGCAGGCCACAAGCCAACTCCCCGTTTCCAGCTATTTCGACGAAGCCCTGTTTCGTCGTGAGATGGACACCATCTTCCAGCGCGGGCCCCGCTACGTGGGGCATGAACTCCTGGTGCCCCATGTGGGCGACTACCACGCGCTGCCGCAAGAACGGGAGGGCCGCGCACTCGTGCGCACGCCAGGCGGCGTCGAACTCGTCTCCAACGTGTGCCGGCACCGCCAGGCGCTGATCCTGAAGGGCCGCGGCTCGCTGCAGCAGACGCAGAGCGGCAGCGCGGGCGGCAACATCGTCTGCCCATTGCACCGCTGGACCTACAGCGGCGGCCACGGCAACCCGGCGGGCACGCTACTGGGCGCGCCACATTTCGCGCAGGACCCCTGCCTGAACCTGCACAACTACCCGCTGCAGAACTGGAACGGCCTGCTGTTCGAGGGCGCCCCCGCGGGCCGCGTCGCGGCCGAGCTGGCCCGCCTGGGGCCGCGCGCCGACCTGGACTTCGACGGCTACGTGTTCGACCGCGTCGAGCTGCACGAGTGCGACTACAACTGGAAGACGTTCATCGAGGTCTACCTGGAGGACTACCACGTCGGCCCGTTCCACCCCGGCCTGGGCGGCTTCGTGAGCTGCGACGACCTGCGCTGGGAGTTCGGCGACCACCACTCGGTGCAGACCGTGGGGGTGGCCAACCGCCTGGGCAAGGCCGGCAGCCCCGCCTACCAGCGCTGGCAGCAGGCGCTGCTGGCCTACCGGGACGGCCAGCCGCCGCGCCATGGGGCGATCTGGCTGACCTACTACCCGACCGTGATGGTCGAGTGGTATCCGCATGTGCTGACCGTGTCCACGCTGCATCCGATCTCGCCGCAAAAGACACTGAACACGGTGGAGTTCTACTACCCCGAGGAGATCGCCGCCTTCGAGCGCGAGTTCGTCGAGTCGCAGCAGGCCGCCTACATGGAAACCTGCGTCGAAGACGACGAGATCGCATTGCGCATGGACGCGGGCCGCAAGGCCCTGCTGGCGCGCGGCGACAACGAGGTCGGCCCCTACCAGAGCCCGATGGAAGACGGCATGCAGCACTTCCACGAGTGGTACCGGCGCCAGCTGCAGGGCAACCTCGCCGCCTGAACCTCGCCAACTGCGCCTGAACCGGCGCCTGCGGCCCGCGCGGCCGGCTGCGCGCCATCGACAACAGATTTCTCAAGGAAGACACCATGCAAGGCCTCTGGATGGTGGCATCCGCGTTTCTGTTCGCCACCATGGGCGTGTGCGTGAAGATCGCATCGAACTGGTTCTCCAGCGCCGAGCTGGTGTTCTGGCGCGGCGCCATCGGCATGGTCTTCATCGCCGCGCTGGCGCGCCAGCAGCGTGTGCCGCTGGCCACGCGCTACCCCGGCATGCACGCCTGGCGCAGCATCATCGGCACGCTGTCGCTGGGCGCCTGGTTCTACGCCATCGCCCACATGCCGCTGGCCGCGGCCATGACGCTCAACTACATGAGCAGCATCTGGATCGCCACCTTCCTGGTCGGCGGCGCGCTGCTCGCCTGGGCGCCGATCCCGGGCCGCGACGGCCGCATGCCGCTTCCGCCGCTACAAGGCGCGCTGGCGCTGACGGTCGTCGTCGGCTTCGTCGGCGTGGTGCTGATCCTCAAGCCCGACGTGAACCAGAGCCAGGGCTTTGCCGCCATCATGGGCCTGCTGTCCGGCCTGACGGCGGCCTTCGCGTACCTGCAGGTGATCGCGCTGTCACGGATCGGCGAGCCCGAAACGCGCACGGTGTTCTATTTCGCGCTGGGTGCGGCCGTGTTCGGCGGCATCTGGATGCTGGCGACCGGCGTGTCGCCCTGGAACTGGCGCCACGCGCTGTGGCTCCTGCCCGTGGGCGTGCTGGCTGCGCTGGGCCAGTTGTGCATGACGCGGGCCTACGCCCGGGCCAAGACCCAGGCCGGCACGCTAGTGGCGGCCAACCTGCAGTACTCGGGCATCGTGTTCTCGGCCCTGTACAGCGTGTTGTGGTTCGGCGATGCCATCGACGGCGCGGGCTGGGTCGGCATGGCACTGATCATCGCCAGCGGCATCGCAGCCACAGTGCTGCGCCAGCGTGCCGTGCCCAAGGCGCCGGCCGAGGAGCATTGAGCGGCCGCCCGGCACACAATGGCAGCGCGTTCCACCACACCCGACTGCCCATGTACACCACCTTGATCTCGGTGCCGCAACTGCAGGAACTGCAGCGCAGCGGCCAGCGCCACATGCTGTTCGACTGCAGCTTCGAGCTGATGCGCCCGCAAGCCGGCGCCCTGGCCTACGCGGCCTCGCACATCCCCGGCGCCGTGCATGCCGACCTGGACCGCCACCTGAGCGCCAAGCACGGTGCGCCCGGTGCTGGCGGCACCCTGACAGCCCATGAGGCCGACACCCCCGCCTCCGGTGGCCGCCACCCCCTGCCCAACCGCGAGAAGTTCGCGATCTGGCTGTCCAGCGTTGGCTTTGCCAACGACATGCAGGCCATCGTGTACGACCGCAACGGCGCAAACTATTGCGGCCGGCTGTGGTGGATGCTCAAGTGGGCCGGCCATGAAGCAGTCGCCGTGCTGGACGGCGGCCTGCAGGCCTGGCAGGCGGCCGGCGGCGCCGTCACGGACCGCGAGGAGCCGGCGCATTTTCAAACCAATTTCGAGCTGGGCCCGCCGGGCGCACGCCTGGTCGCAGCTGGCGAGGTGCTGCAAGGCCTGGATGGTTTGGAGCAGACCGTGCTCGATGCACGCGCCGGGCCACGATACCGTGGCGAGACGGAGCCGCTCGACCCAGTGGCGGGCCACATTCCGGGCGCTCTGAACCGGCCGTTCTCCGAGAACCTGGGCGCCGACGGCTTTTTCAAGCCGGCTGCCCAGTTGCGCGCAGAGTTCAATGCGCTACTGGCTGGCCGCGACCCAGCCGGCGTCGTGCACCAGTGCGGCAGCGGCGTGAGCGCCGTGCCGAACTTGCTGGCGATGGAGATCGCAGGCCTGCCGCGCGCCGGCCTGTATGCCGGCAGCTGGAGCGACTGGTGCAGCGACCCTACGCGGCCAGTGGCCAGGGGCTGATCAGGCGCGTGCGCGCTCGGCGTCCCGCAGCTGCTTGATCTGGTCGTGGTTGCGCTGCGCGCCTTCCAGTTGCCGCTGCACCATGGCGCGGATGTCGGCGGGCAGGTCCTGCTTCAGCGCTTTGCGGTAGCGTGCCAGGGCAGTGTCTTCGCCGCGCTCGCACTCCTCCAGCATGGCCAGATCGCTCAGGGCGCCCACGCTGCCACGCAGGCTGACCCAGCCGCGGTGCAGCGCGCCGGTGGCACTGCCGCCGTCGTTGACCTTGCCGCCCAACTGCGTGATCGCAGCCGCCAGTTCCTCGGCTGCCCGCGCGCATTCGCGTGAGCGCTGCAGGAAGGTTTGCGCCAGCGTGCTGGTCTTCGTGTGCTCGGCCGACTCCTTGAAGCCCTTTTCGCCGTCGCGCGCCGTCTTGAGCAGGTCGTCCAGCGCATCCAGCGCATCGCCATAGCTCACGGGTTCCGCGTCGAAGGCACCGCCGCCGCCATAAGTGGTGTCGACCCGGTCCCAGGCCGCGCGCGTCGCCGGTCGCGCCTGCTCCCAGTCCAGGCTGGACGCACCGCGCCGGCCCTCCCATTCGCGCGCCAGGTCGGCTTCCGCCAGATCGAAGCCACCCGTGTAGGCTGAGCGCGTGCTCCAGCCGTAGGCGTAGGCGGGGGCGTAGTCGTCGTAGGTGCGGCCTGCTTCGTAGTAGGGCTCACGCGTGTAGTTCTCGCGCCAGTAGGCTTCCTCGGCGGTCGGGTTCACGCGCTCGGCCACGGTCTTGCCGGTCAGGCCGCCGACCACGGCGCCAGCCACCAGGCCGACGGCGGCACCGACCGGGCCACCCACGGCGCCGATGGCTGCTCCTGCCATGCCACCGCCTGCCGCGCCGACGCCCGTCCCTACGGGGTGTGCACCGGGTGCATCGGTGATCGGATCGAGGTTCTGGTGCCGTTCTTCTGCTGCTGCCATGGTGATG
The DNA here is from genome assembly GCF_001422405.1 of Pseudorhodoferax sp. Leaf267. Lineage (GTDB taxonomy): Bacteria > Pseudomonadota > Gammaproteobacteria > Burkholderiales > Burkholderiaceae_C > Pseudorhodoferax. The sequence goes on along the minus strand of NZ_LMMV01000001.1, from coordinate 840,022 downwards.
CTCCTTGCATGGTGTTGAGATCGCCCCAGGGATCTCTCCCGTTGGGCCCGTCCACTTCATGGTGGTGCAGGCTGCGGCGTTGAGTCGTCGTCCCTGCCCACGTGGAACCGTAGGAAGAGGCCGCGCGCTGCCGCACGATCGCTCACACCCGCAACGTCGCCCTGCGACTTGTGGCGCACGCTTGCAATCGCTTCACAACTCTTCGCAGCGCGGCGTGGGGCGCTTCATGGGCCATTTCCACAATGAAGGCTCCCACAACAACCGAGCAACTCCATGATCAATCGCAGCCTCCTCCTGGCCTCGCTGGCACTGGCCGGCCTCCTGGGTGGCGCCGCTCCCGCGGCCCTGGCCGACGACGACGGGCACAAGCGCAACCGCCACCACGACCACCGTCACCATGTCGAACGCAAGGCACTGCACCACCACGCGCAGCACGGCCACCATGGTCGCCACGACGATCGCCGCGCGTCGCATCGCCAGCAGCAGGACTGGCGCTACGGCCACCCCATGCAGGCCCGGCATGGCCACCACGGGGGCCGACCCGCGCGCTGGGACCGCGACGGTGACGGCGTGCCCAACCGCCACGACCGCCGGCCCAGCAACCCGCACCGCTCCTGAACGACAAAGGCCGCCTGGGCTTGCGCACAGGCGGCCTCGGTGCGCGGGCAGGCGCTGATCAGCCCACGCCGTTGGCCTTGAACCAGGCCAGCGCGCGCCTCCAGCCGTCCTCGGCTGGCGCCTGGCGGTAGCTGGGCCGGTAGTCGGCGTGGAAGGCGTGCGGCGCGTCCGGGTAGACGACGAACTGCGAGGCCTTGGCCGCCGCGTTGCCGCCCGCCAGCACGCCCTTCATCTTCTCCACGGTGTCCAGCGCAATGCCGGTATCGGCCGCGCCGTACAGGCCCAGGACCGGGCCGTTCAGCTTCGCGCCCACATCCACCGGGTGGCGCGGCGTGATGTCGCTGGCCGTGCCCACCAGCCGGCCATACCAGGCCACACCAGCCTTCACGTTCGGGCTGTGTGCGCTGTACAGCCAGGTGATGCGGCCGCCCCAGCAAAAGCCGGTGATGCCGACCTTGGACAGGTCGCCGCCGTTGGCGCCGGCCCACTGCACGGCGGCGTCCAGGTCGGCCATGACCTGCGCGTCGGGCACCTTGGAGACGATCTCGGCCTGCAGCTTGGCGATCTCGCCGTACTGTGCGGGGTCGCCCTGGCGCGCGAACATTTCTGGCGCGATGGCCAGGTACCCGGCCTTGGCAAAGCGGCGCGCCGTGTCGGCGATGTACTCGTGCACGCCGAAGATCTCCTGGATCACCAGCACCACCGGCAGCCCGGTCCTGCCGGCCGGCGCGGCGCGGTAGGCTGGCACCTTGAAGCCGTTGACCTCGAAGCTGATTTCGCCGGCCGTCAGGCCCTCGGCCGAGGTCTTGACCGCGGTCTGCGCCGCGATCGGCAGCGCGGCCGCCGCATAGCCGACGCCCAGCGCGGCCTTCAGCGCGGTGCGGCGCGAGGCGCCCTGCTCGGTGCTGCGGCCGGGCAGCAGGGAATCGAGATCGGACTTCAGATCGTCATGCAGCATGCGTGGCTCCTGTGGTGAATGGAATGAGACAGAGCGTCGCCACTGCAGATCGTTCCGCAGACGCGCCACGCGCGACGATAGCGCGGGCCCGCGTCAGTGCGCCTGATCCCAGTTGGCGCCCACGCCCACTTCGGCCAGCAGCGGCACCTTCAGCTGCGCCACGCCGGCCATCAGGCGCGGCACCTCGGTGCGCACCCAGTCTTCCTCGTCCTCCGGCAGCTCGAACACCAGTTCGTCGTGCACCTGCATGACGATGCGCGTCGACTTGCCGGCGCGGTCGAGCTCGGCCTGCACGGCGATCATGGCCAGCTTGATCAGGTCGGCCGCCGTGCCCTGCATGGGCGCGTTGATGGCCTGGCGTTCGGCACCGGCACGGCGCGGGCCGCTGCCGCCCAGGATCTCGGGCAGCACGATGCGCCGGCCGAACAGCGTTTCCACGTAGCCGGTCGCGGCAGCCTTGGCGCGCGTCTCGTCCATGTAGCGCTTGACGCCGGCGAAGCGGTCGAAATAGCGGTCGATGTAGGTCTTGGCCGCCTTCTGGTCGATGCCCAGGTTGCTGGCCAGGCCGAACGCACCCATGCCGTAGATCAGTCCGAAGTTGATGACCTTGGCATAGCGGCGCTGCTCGCTGCTGACCTCGTCCACGGCCACGCCGAAGACCTCCGACGCCGTGGCGCGGTGCACGTCGCGGCCCTCGGCAAAGGCGCTCAGCAGGCCCGGGTCTTCGCTGATGTGGGCCATGATGCGCAGCTCGATCTGCGAGTAGTCGGCGCTGGCGATGCGGTGCCCCGGCGGCGCGATGAAGGCCTCGCGCACGCGCCGGCCCTCGGGCGTGCGGATCGGGATGTTCTGCAGGTTCGGCTCGTTGCTGGACAGCCGGCCCGTCACGGCCACGGCCTGCGCATAGTTGGTGTGCACGCGGCCCGTGATCGGGTTGACCATCAGCGGCAGCTTGTCGGTGTAGGTGCCCTTGAGCTTGGACAGGCTGCGGTGCTCCAGCAGCCGCGCCGGCAGTGGATGGTCGGCGGCCAGCTTCTCCAGCACCTCCTCGTCGGTCGAATACGCGCCGCTGGCGGTCTTCTTCTGGCCCGGAATGCCGAGCTTGGTGAACAGGATCTCGCCGATCTGCTTGGGGCTGCCCATGTTGAAGGGCTGGCCGGCCAGCTCGTAGGCCTGCTGCTCCAGTGCGATCATGCGTTCGGCCAGGGCCTGGCTTTGCTTGTGCAGCACCTCGGCGTCGACCAGCACGCCATGGCGCTCGATGCGCTGCAGCAGTGCGCTGGTCGGCATCTCGATCTGCTCGTAGACATAGCGGCGGCTGGGCGCGGCGGCGGGCTCGGCATCGAGCTCGGGCCACAGCACGCGGTGCACGTCCAGCACCATCTCGCTGTCTTCGCCCGAGTAGGTGGTGGCGGTCGCTACGTCGACCTGCGCGAACGGGATCTGCTTGGCGCCCTTGCCGCAGATGTCTTCGTAGGAGAGGCCTTTGCGGCCCAGGTGGCGGTCGGCCAGGCTCTCCAGGCTGTGCGGCTTGTGGGCCTCCAGCACGTAGCTCTGCAGCAGCGTGTCGTGGCGCCAGCCGCGCACCTGGATGTCGTGGTTGGCGAACACGTGGCTGTCGTACTTGATGTTCTGGCCCATCTTGCCCGCGGCCTCGTCCTCCAGCCAGGGCTTGAGCCTGGCCAGCACCTCGTTCAGCGGCAGCTGGTCGGGCGCGTCGGCGTAGTTGTGGGCCAGCGGGATGTAGGCGGCCTCGCGCGTTTGCAGCGCGAACGAGATGCCGACGATGCGCGCGCGCATGGGGTCCAGCGAATCGGTCTCGGTGTCCAGCGCGGCCAGCGGCGCGGCGCGCAGGCGGGCCAGCCAGGCGTCGAACTGATCCCAGGTGGCGATGGTCTGGTAGTCGCCGCTGGGCGCGGCCGGTTCGCAGATGGTGGCGGCGGGCTCATCGGCCTCGCCCGGCCCTTCGGCGAACAAGTCGTCGGTCGATGCGGGGGCCGGCTTGGTCGCAGCCATGCGCGCTTCCAGGTCGCGGGCCATGGTCTTGAAGCCATAGCGCGTGTAGAAGGCCAGCAGATGCGCAGGATCGGGTTCGGCGAATTTGAGGGCGTCGAAGGGAGCCTCGGTCGCCCAGCCGGCCACGTGCTCGGCCAGGTCGCAGTCGGTGCGGATGGTGACGAGCTGGCGGCCCATGGGCAGCCAGTCCAGCGCCTTGCGCAGGTTCTCGCCGGCCACGCCCTTGATGCTGCCGGCGGCGGCCATCACGCCGTCCAGCGAGCCATGCTCGGCCAGCCACTTGGAAGCGGTCTTGGGGCCGACCTTGTCGACGCCCGGCACGTTGTCCACCGTATCGCCGATCAGCGACAGGTAGTCCACGATGCGCTCCGGCGGCACGCCGAACTTGGCCTGCACCCCCGCCGGGTCCAGCGACTCGTTGCTCATGGTGTTGATGAGCGTGACCTTGTCGTCCACGAGCTGTGCCATGTCCTTGTCGCCGGTGGAGACGATGACCTTGCCGCCGCGCGCGGCCATGCTGCGCGCCAGCGTGCCGATCACGTCGTCGGCTTCGATGCCCGGAATCGTCAGTACCGGCCAGCCGAGCAGCTTCACGACCTCGTGGATCGGTGCGATCTGCTGCGCCAGCGGCTCGGGCATGGCGGCGCGGTTGGCCTTGTAGTCGGCGTACAGGTCGTCGCGGAAGGTCTTGCCGGGCGCATCGAACACGCACACCGCATGCGCCGACGGGAACTGCGCGCGCAGCTTGGTCAGCATGGCGACCATGCCGTGCAGCGCACCGGTCGGGAAATTGTCGGGGCCGCGCAGGTCCGGCAGCGCATGGTAGGCCCGGTACAAATAGCTGGATCCGTCGACCAGCAGCAGGGTGTTCGTATCGCTCATCCGCGGCATTGTGCCTGCGGCAGCAGGGCCATCCCCGCCCCCTACAATGCCGCGATGCGCGCATTTCTCGTCACCTGTTTCTGCCTGTCGGCCATGGCTTCGGCCTGGTCGCAAGCCCCGGCTCCGCTGGTCGGCGACAACCCAGCCCCGCAGGGCCGCGACAAGCGCATCGAACACATCACCATCGAAGACCGCGGCGCACGCATCGAAGAGCTGCGTTACGGCGGCGAACCCCAGAGCATCACCGTGCAACCCCTGAACAGCGCCATGCCGGCGTACGAAATCGTGCCGCAGAACGGCGCCCGCACCCGACCCCAGGGCGAACGCGACAGCGCATCCGGCAACGCCGGGCAGCGCGTCTGGAAGCTCTTCGGTTTCTGACGCTGTGGCTGTCTATACCGAGGTCTCGAACGACGACGCCCAGACCTTGCTGACCCACCTGGAGCTGGGCCAGCTGCAGTCGCTGCGCGGCATCGAGGGCGGCATCGAGAACACCAACTACTTCGTCGACAGCGACAGCGGCCGCCATGTGCTGACGCTGTTCGAGCGCCTGAGCTTCGAGCAGCTTCCGTTCTACCTGTACCTCATGCAGCACCTGGCGCAGCACGGCGTGCCCGTGCCCGACCCGGCGGCCGACGCCAACGGCGGCATCCTGCACAAGGTCAACGGCAAGCCGGCTGCGCTCGTGAACCGCCTGCGCGGCAAGAGCGAGCTGGCGCCTGGCGTTGCGCACTGTGCGGCCGTCGGCACGATGCTGGCCCGCATGCACCTGGCCGGGCGCGGCTTCGAGCGCCACCAGCCCAACCTGCGCGGCCTGCCCTGGTGGAACGAAACCATGCCCGTGGTCCTGCCCTACCTCGACCCGGACCAGGCCGCCCTGCTGCGCAGCGAGCTGGCCTACCAGAACCATGTGGCGCAGTCGTCGGCCTACGCTGCGCTGCCGCGTGGCCCGGTGCATGCCGACCTGTTCCGCGACAACGTGATGTTCGACCAGGGCGCGGATGGCCGGCCCGAGCTGACGGGCTTTTTCGACTTCTATTTCGCAGGGGTCGACACCTGGCTGTTCGACCTGGCCGTGTGCCTGAACGACTGGTGCATCGATCTGGCCGACGGCAGCACCGACCCCGCGCGCACGGCCGCCCTGCTCGACGCCTACATCGCCGAGCGCCCGCTGATCGCGCAGGAGCGCCAGCTGTTGCCGGCCATGCTGCGCGCCGGTGCGCTGCGCTTCTGGATTTCGCGGCTGTGGGACTACCACCTGCCGCGCGAGGCGTCCATGCTCAAGGCGCACGACCCGGCCCATTTCGAACGGGTGCTGCGCGCGCGCGCCAGCCACCCTGTTGCCGTCGCCGCATGAACCTCAACATTGTTCCCGCCCGCACCGGCGTCCAATGGGTGCGCGATGGCGTGAAGACGTTCTTTCGCCAGCCGCTGGCGCTGATCGGCCTGTTTTTCATGTACATGGCGGTCATGCTGATCGTCTCGCAGCTGCCAGCGATCGGCGTGGTGCTGGCCGGCGTGCTCGTGCCGGCCAGCACGCTGGGCCTGATGGCCGCCACACAGGAGGCCAGCCGCGGCAAGTTCCCGATGCCGACCGTGCTGGTGAGCGCCTTCCGCGCCGGCCAGCAACGGCTCAAGGCCATGCTGCAGCTGGGTGTGATCTACACGGCGCTGTCCATGCTTGCATCGTTCGCCGTCTCGCTGCTGGTGCCCACCGGCCCGGCGCCGGGCGCGGAAGGCGGCGCCAACGAGCAGGTCAGCGCTGCGCTGCTGCTGACCCTGCTGCTGCACTTGCCGGTGTTCCTGATGTTCTGGCATGCCCCGGCCCTGGTGCACTGGCATGGCGTGTCACCGGTGAAGAGCCTGTTCTTCAGCGTCGTGGCCTGCCTGCGCAACGCGGGGGCTTTCCTGGTGTACGGCCTGGCCTGGGGCGGGCTGGTCATGGTGCTGGGCATGGTCATCGCGGTGTTCGCCTCGTTGCTGGGCAGCGCACAGGCGGCCAGCACCATCATGATGCCGTTCGCATTCCTGATGGCGGCGATGATGTCCACCTCGATCTTCTTCACCTTCCGCGACTGCTTCGTCGCGGATGGGCCGGCCGCCACCGAGCCGCCAGCGCTGCCCTGAACTACTCGACCGCTTGGCCGGACAACAGGCGCTGCATGCGCTGGCGCAGCGGCGACAGGGGCGCAGGCTGCAAGCCCGTGAGCGCCTCGCGCGCCAGATCGCGGTGCGTCGCATCGCGCAGGTCCACCGCGCGCACTACATGGCCTTCCTCGTAGACGAAGCACACCTCGGCCAGTGCCAGCACGTCTTCCACGTCGTGCGTGATCATCACCGCGGGAACGCCGGCACTGCGGCAGACCTGCTGCAGCTCACCACGCAATTCATCGCGCAGCATCGGGTTCAGCGCCGCAAAGGGCTCGTCCAGCAGCAGCAGTTCCGGCCGGCAGGCCAGTGCCCGGGCCAGCGCCACGCGCTGCTGCTGGCCGCCTGACAGCGTGGCCGGCCGGCTGTCGGCCATGGCCGACAGGCCGAAGCTGTGCAGCAGGCCGTCCACCTGGGCACTCTGCCCGGCCGACAGCCTGCGCTGGCGCCACGAGGTCAGCCCGAACGCCACGTTCTCGCGCACCGACAGGTGCGGGAACAGCGCGTAGTGCTGGAACAGGTAGCCGATGCGCCTGGCCCGCGGCGGCAGGTCCACGCCGGCCTGCGCGTCGAACAGCGTGCGACCGGCGATGCGCACATGCCCGGCATCGGGCCGCAGCAGCCCGGCCATGGCCTGCAGGCTCAGCGACTTGCCCGACCCCGAAGGACCGTACAGCGCCACGACGCCCGCGTCTGTCGCGAACCTGGCCGACAGGTTGAACCGACGCTGGCCATCGGCGACCGACAGGCGCAGGGCGACGTCGATGCGGGCCTGACTCATCGTGCGGCAAACAAGCGGTTGGACAGCACCAGAACGGCAATCGACACCGCACAGGTGATGAGCACCAGCACCAGGGCCAGGTCGTCCTGTCCGGCCTGGCTGGCGTCGTAGATGGCCATGGACAGGGTCTGGGTCTGTTTGGAAATGGAGCCGGCCACCATCAACGAGGCGCCGAACTCCCCCATGGCCCGTGCGAACGCCAGCAGCGTGCCGGCCAGGATGCCCGGCCACGCCAGTGGCAAGGTCACGCGCAGGAACACCGACACCGGCGACTGGCGCAGCGTGGCGGCGGCAGCCTCCAGTGAGCGATCGACACCTGCAAACGCCGCAATGGCGGACTTGAACACCAGCGGAAACGCCACCACTGCAGAGGCCACGACCGCGCCATGCCAGCTGAAGATGATCGAGTAGTCGAAGTGCGCGCGCAGCCAGGCCCCGAGCGGGCTGCGCCGGCCGGCCAGCACCAGAATCGCGTAGCCGACGACGGTCGGTGGCAACACCATCGGCAGCATGCACACGGCTTCGAGCAGTTGTCGGCCCAGAAATTTGCGCCGGCCGAATACCCAGCCGAGCGCGACGCCCAGCACCAGTGCCACGGCGGTCGCCCACGCAGCCACCTTGATCGACAGGATCAAAGGCGACCAGTCCATGCCGGCGAGGAGCGTCTGCGTACTGTCCATCGAGATACAGCGCGCGATTCTGGCACAGGCTGGCGTACCAGGCGGGCGCCGTATCCGTCAGGGAGCGATGAGGCGGTTGAGCGCGGCCAGGTCAGCAGCGGCCGCGACGCGCGCGGCGTTTTCCACGGCGCGGTAGCGCGTGATGAGTTCCTGACCCAGCGGCGTCAGCGCCGTGCCGCCGCCATGTGCGCCACCCGCAGCAGTGTTGACGGCGGGATGCACCATGGCGCGGTTGGTCTCATCGATCAGCAGCCAGGCGCGACGGTACGACATGCCGAGCTGCCGCGCCGCAGCCGAAATCGAACCGGTCTCCGCCACGGCCTCCAGCAAGGCGACCTTGCCCGGCCCGATCGCGATGCTGTCATCGCGATAGATGCGCATGCGGAACTGCACTTTGGACTTCATGGCGCGCATTGTGCAGGCGCCCCGCAGGCGCCGGCAGGGTCAGCGGTAGGCGCCCAGGCGGCCGATCAACCAGCCCATCACGAACGCCGCCCCGATGGCCTGCAGCGGGCGGATGCGCACATAGTCGCGCGCATGGTCGGCGGCCTGGTGCGGCAGCTCACGCACGGTGTCGCGCACGCGGCGTGCCTGTTCATCGACCCTGCTCGCGGCCGATCGCACGGAATTCGCGACCTTGTTGACGCTCTCGTGCGCTGTGTTGGACACCCGGTTGACGGCGCTCTGCACCGGCTCTGCAACCTTGTCGATAGTGTCGTGCAGCGTGTCGCCGACCTGACGCACGCCGCGCTGCAGCGTGCCGTCCTGTGCGATGCCTTCGAGGGTGCTCGTGGTGCCGTTGTGCATGAGGTGCTCCTTTGCGGTTTTTTAGCGTGAAGAAATGGAGCATGGAAGCCCCACGTCCGCAAGACTAGGCTCGCGCGCAGCGCACGGCTGTCGGATGAGGTGCAAACGGCTGTAGGACCAGGGCATGAATCAGGTGGCACACCCTGCCTTCGGTCAGGTGCTGCCTGCAAACGGCACGGGGCGCGCCAGCAACAGCGCCCCGAACAGCGCCTGCGCCACACCCATGAGCCCATACAGCAGTGAGGCCGCCACGGCCACCGGCGCAGCCACGCCGAACAGGCCCAGACTCAACGCCGCAGCAGCCTCGCGCGTGCCCCAGCCGCCGAAGCTGACCGGCAGTGCCGCCATCAGGAAGGTCGGAGCAGCCGCGACGGCGTAGCACCAGAACGGCAGCTCCAGCCCCATGGCCCGGCCGGCGCAGGCCAGCGCGCCCACGGACAGCAGTTGCACGGCGAGCGACGCCAGCAGCTGCCGTCCATATTCCCTGCCGCCGTTGCCGCGCTGCGCGAGCCGGTGCACGCGCTGGCGCCACAGGGCTGCCGATGCGTCCGCTCGCGTCGCACGCCGCAGGCCCAGCAAGGCCAAGGCCGGCATGAGCACGAGCGCGCCTGCCAGCACCAGCAGCGCGCCAGGCGCCAGGACGACGCCGAGCGCCGGCAAGGCCTCGGCGCCACCCCATGCCGCCGCCGACACCGCCAGCACCCACAGCATCCAAAGGCCGCTGAGCCGATCCAGCAGCACGGCCAGGCCGGCCTCCAGCGCGCCCTGCCCGCTGCGCCGCAGCGCCAGGGCGCGGAATACATCGCCGCCCACCACGGCCCCGGGCAGCAGCGCGCCGACGGCCATGGACTGGAAGTAGATCGTCTGGGCCCAGGCCTGCCGCACGGCGTGGCCGAGCCAGCGCACCAGCGAACACCAGCGCCAGGCCGACACCAGATTGGACGCAATGGCACTGGCCAGCCCCGCCAGCAGCCAGTGCGGTCGCGCACCGGCCAGCTGGCGCAGCACGGCCTCGACGTCCACCGTCCACAGCACGGCCAGCAAAAGAACGGGTGCGAGCGCCAGGCGCGCCCAGCCGGTCAGCCGCACACGGGCCTGCATGGAACAGCCGCACGACGCGGAGGATCTGGGGGCAAGCTGACGAGCATGGCGCGCATTGTGCGATGGCGCCTCGCCCGCCCCGCGCAGCGCGCATCCGCCTGCAAGCAACCGCAAATCCAGCGTATCAAACGCAACGAAAAGTGAGCCACCCTCTCACTAGACTGCCAGCGCCCGGCCACCCCGGAACAGGCCGGCGCATCCACAACAAATAGGACACCCATGCGACACGCATTCCAAAAAAATCTGCTGGCCACCGTCGTGCTCAGCTCTCTCCTGGTCGCCTGCGGCGGCGGCGGCGGTGACGGCGATGACGACATGCCCTCGAACCCGACAGCCGAAGGCGCCTACGTCGGAACCCTGAGCGGTGCGAACGACCTCAACGCCTTCAGCGCGGTGATCACCGACACCGGGGAGGTGTGGGCCTTCTACGGGGCCAAGCAGGCGTCCGGACTGTTCGCGATCAGCGGCTTCCTGCAGGGCAGCGGCAACTCCAGCGACGGCAACTACACCTCGACGGATCTGCGCGACTTCGGCGCATCGCCTGCGATGCCGGCCACGGCAACGGCGCGCTACGACGCACGGGCCAAGACGATCGACGGCAAGTTCAACTTCGACAGTTTCGCCGTCTCGTTCAAGGGCGATGGGAACACCGCGCCCTACAAGTACGACACGCCGGCGACGCTGGCTTCCGTCGCAGGCAACTGGTCTCTCAACGCGCTCACGGGCGAAAGCATCACGCTGAGCGTGGCGCCGAACGGCTCGGTCACAGGGGTCTCCAGCCTGGGCTGCACCATGACGGGCACGCTGACGCCACGCCCATCGGGCAAGAACGTCTTCAACGCGTCGCTGCGTTTCGGCCCTGCGCCATGCGCATTGCCGGACCAATCGGCCAGCGGCATCGCCCTCGCCTACCCCTTGGCGAACGGCATCCAGCAATTCATGTTCGCCGGCTTCGACGCGAGCCGTCAGCACGGCACGGCCGCGATCGGCATGCGCTGAGCGTGCGAGCGAGGGGGCAGGACTGCAGCCCCCTGCCCTGGCCTTCAGGGCACCGGCGTCAGCTTGGCCACGGCGAGCGCCAGCCACTTGACGCCGTGGCGCGGGAAGTTGATCTGCGCGCGCGCATCGTCCCCCGTCCCTTCGAGCAGCGTGACCGTGCCCTCGCCGAACTTGTTGTGAAACACCTTCATGCCGCTGCGCAGCCCATGGGCCGGCTCGGCCTTCTGCGGCGGCAGCGGCGCGCTGCTGGGGAAGTTGCCCGACTCGATGCCGAAGCCGCCCGGCCGCGACGCACCGCGCTGCGCGTTCCAGCCCGAGCCGAAGCCACCCTGTTTCGGCGTGATCCACTTCAGCGCGCCCTCCGGCAGCTCCTCGAAGAACCGGCTGCGCAGGTTGTAGCGCGTCTGGCCGTGCAGCAGCCGCGTCTGCGAAAAGCTCAGGTACAAGCGCTTGCGGGCGCGCGTGATGGCCACGTACATGAGCCGACGCTCTTCCTCCAGCCCGTCGCGGTCGCTCATGCTGTTCTCGTGCGGGAACAGTCCCTCCTCCATGCCGCCGATGAACACGCAATCGAACTCCAGGCCTTTGGCGGCGTGCACGGTCATGAGCTGCACGGCGTCCTGGCCGGCCTTGGCCTGGTTGTCGCCGGCCTCCAGCGCAGCGTGGGTCAGGAAGGCGGCCAGCGGCGACAGCGTCTCGCCCGTGTCGGGCACGATGCCGGCGATGGCTTCGCTCTGCGCCGCCGCAGGCAGCGACGGGTCCAGCCCCTGGCTGGCCGGCGACTGCGTGAGCCGCGTGCCGTGCTCGTCGATCGGCAAGGCCACGGCATCGCGGCCGAAGCCCTCCTGCGTCACGAAACTCTCGGCCGCGTTGACCAGTTCGTCCAGGTTCTCGATGCGGTCCGCGCCCTCGCGGTCGGCCTTGTAGTGCTCGATCAGGCCGCTGGTCTCCAGCACCTGCTCGATGATCTCGCGCAGCGTCAGGCCCTGCGTCTCCTCGCGCAGCACGTCGATCTTGGCGACGAAGGCGCCCAAGTTGGCGCCGGCCTTGCCGGTCATGGTGCTGACTGCGTCGTGCAATGAACAGCCGGCGCCGCGCGCCGCGTCCTGCAGCTGCTCGATGCTGCGCGCGCCGATGCCGCGCGGCGGGAAGTTCACCACGCGCAGGAAGCTGGTGTCGTCGTTCGGGTTCTCGAGCAGGCGCAGGTAGGCCAGCGCATGCTTGATCTCGGCGCGCTCGAAGAAGCGCAGGCCGCCATACACGCGGTAGGGCACGGCCGCGTTGAACAGCGCGGTCTCGATCACACGGCTCTGCGCATTGCTGCGGTAGAGCACGGCGATCTCCTTGCGCTCGACATCGTCCCGCACGAGCTGGCGGATCTCCTCCACCATCCACTGCGCCTCGGCAAAGTCGCTGCTCTGCTCCACCACGCGCACCGGCTCGCCCGGGCCCTGGTCGGTGCGCAAATTCTTGCCCAGGCGCTTGCTGTTGTGTTCGATGAGCGCGTTGGCCGAGTCGAGAATGTTGCTGAAGCTGCGGTAGTTCTGCTCCAGCTTGATCTGCTGGCGCACGTCGAACTCGCGCACGAAGTCGGCCATGTTGCCCACGCGTGCGCCGCGGAAGGCGTAGATGCTCTGGTCGTCGTCGCCCACGGCCAGCACGCTGCCGGCGTGCGGCGGGCGATCCTTGTCGACCTCGCCCTTGCCGGCCAGCATCTTGATCCAGGCGTACTGCAGCGTGTTGGTGTCCTGGAACTCGTCGATCAGGATGTGGCGGAAACGGCGCTGGTAGTGCTCGCGCACCGGATCGTTGTCGCGCAGCAATTCATAGCTGCGCAGCATCAGCTCGCCAAAATCGACCACCCCTTCGCGCTGGCATTGCTCTTCGTAGAGCTGGTAGACCTCGATCTTCTTGCGCGTCTCCTCGTCGCGCGCCACCAGGTTGTGCGGGCGCAGGCCCTCTTCCTTGTTGCCGCTGATGTAGTACTGCAGCTGCTTGGGCGGGAAGCGCTCGTCGTCGATGCTGAACTGCTTCATGAGCCGCTTGACGGCCGAGAGCTGGTCCTGCGTGTCCAGGATCTGGAAGCTCTGCGGCAGGTTGGCCAGCTTGTAGTGTGCGCGCAGGAAGCGGTTGCACAGGCCGTGGAAGGTGCCGATCCACATGCCGCGCGCGTTCACGGGCAGCATGGCGGTAAGCCGCATGACCATCTCCTTGGCCGCCTTGTTGGTGAAGGTCACGGCCAAGATGCCGCCGGGCGAGACACGGCCGGTGGACAGCAGCCAGGCGATGCGGGTCGTCAGTACGCGCGTCTTGCCGGAGCCGGCGCCGGCCAGGATCAGCGCGTGCTCATCGGGCAGCGTGACGGCGGCCAGTTGCTCGGGGTTGAGCTGGCGCAGCAGCGGCGACGCGTCGACGGCGCCCGGGGATTCGAATGGAGGCATCGGGCGATTGTAGGAAGCACCCCTATCCCGTACGGGCGATGCCGGCTGTGATAATTTCTGTCGCCACTGCGCCCACGGCGTTTGCGCAAGGAGGGCTGCCATGTTTTCCGTCTACGGCGTCGCCGGGCGCCAGTTCACCGGCTCTGCCGAACAGCTGCGCCAGATCGAGCGCGTCAACGCCGCGCCGCGCACGCGGCGCGTGGATTCCAATGAGACCGAGTTGCCGGAACGCGTGTCGGCCGACCCGGCCCTGCTGCCTGGTGCGCCGGCCGTGCCCGGTCCGGTGGTCGGCGGCCCGGCGGCGCGCCAGGCCCTGGCCGCCTACGCCCAGACGCAGCCGCGCGAGACGCAGCGCCAACCCCTGGTGCGCGTGGCCGAGATCATGAGCCAGCCCGCGCTGACGCTGGTGCAGGACACTTCGGTGCTGGACGCCTGGAAGCTGCTGAGCTACCACGGCTACGGCCAGGTGCCGGTGGTCAGCCCCTCCGGCATGCTGGTCGGGCTGCTGCTGCGCACCGACCTGCTGCGCGCCGAGCGCCTGGCCGTGTCCGAGCTGGACGCCGCGACCTGGCAGGCCGCCATGGCTCAGCCGATTGCAGAAGTGATGTGGACGCCCGTGCCGAGCGCCGCGGCCGACACCGAGATCCGGCGCGTGGCCGGCGTGCTGCACGACAACGGCCTGCCCGGCCTGCCGGTGGTGGACGAGGCCGGCATGGTGACCGGGGTGGTCACGCGCGGCGACATCGTGCGCGCCGTGGCGCAGGACCCGCCGCTCGATCTCTGGACGTAAAGCCGCTTACTGCAGCATCAGCGACCGCTCGCCCTTGCACTTGCCCGCACGCGCCGGCGGGTTGCACAGGCCGCAGACGTAGCTGCGCGGGTTCTCGTAGAGCTCCGAGACGAAATTGCCGCCGCAGCTGCTGCACTTGGTCATGTTGAGCATGTTGGCGTCGACGAACTTCACGAGGCGCCAGGCGCGCGTGAAGGACAGCAAAGGGTCGATCTCGGCTGCTTCCACCTGCTCCAGGTACAGCCGGTAGGCCTTGGTCAGGTTGTCGATCGAGTCGATGTCCAGGCTCTTGGACAGGTACTCGTAGATGTTCAGGAACAGCGAGGAGTGGATGTTCTCCTGCCAGGAGAGGAACCAGTCCGTGGAGAACGGCAATTGGCCCTTGGACGGCGACTTGCCCGCCACTTCCTTGTACAGGCGCAGAAGCCGCTCATAGGACAGCTCGGTCTCGGACTCCAGCACTTGCATGCGCGCGCCCATCTGGATCAGCATCGCAGCGCGCTCGATCTGGCGCGAATCGTTCAGGACACTCTTGGTGGAAGCGGCAGCCATATATTTCTCCTTGGGTCTATCTCGTCTGGGAACACGGCAGTGCCGCGATTCCGGTCTCAAGCAAGGGCAGCGACTTCGCCGGGGCACCCGCGGAACTGGCCCTGCCACTCCGTTGGGTGCGCCCCCTTCGCGCAGCAGAAGGGGGCTGGCGAAGCGCGCAGTGCGCAGCCTGGGGGTTGTTTCTCTAGATGATCTCGGCCAGGCGGCCTGCCATCAGGATGTTGGCGTGCAGCTTGTTGGTGGCTTCGTTGCCGACCTTCTTCACGTCGTGGTTGGTCAACAGGTTCCAGACCAGGTTGTCGTCCACGCGGAAGTGGCACAGCAGCATGTTGCCCGAGGCCAGCTTGAGGATCTGCGCGGCGGAGAGCGCGCCGAGGATGTCGGCGGCCTCTTCCTGGATACCCAGGCGGAACAGCGCGGCGGCCTTGTCCTGGCGGATCAGGTTCTGCGCCAGCATCAGGTAGGTGAGGTTGGCTTCGCGGATTTCCGCAATCATCTGCTCGGTGTTCATGGCTGCACTCCTTGGACATTTCCCCGGGTCTTCGGTTGCTGCACTTACTGCAGTCACTCCGTCTCGATCCGTTGAAATGAATTGTGGTTGCCGCCTAAAAAGATTTGAGTCGGGAGACGGATGTGCGCCGCGTCTCTTCGGGAATCGCACGGTGTAGGAAATTTCCCTACACCGGCACCTCATCCCCGCTGACTCGAGGACGGCGCCGCGAATGGCGCAAAGCTGGGCGCGTCAGGGTGAGGGGCACGGCCGCCGCCCTGCTGCTGCTGCTCCTCTTCTTCCTCGTCCAGCAGGAAGCGGTTGATCAGCACGAACAGGCGTTCGTAGAAGTCTTCTGTGGAGATGGTCTCGCTGCCGATGCGCACCAGCGAGTCGTCGCTCTGCGAGAACGGCAGCGACACCGAGCCCACCGCCCCCACGCCCAGGCTCGCCGCGGTGTTGCTCTTCTTGAGCGCGAAGCGGTCCTGCTGCGCCGTCACGAAGCCCAGCGTGCTCTTGCCGCTGCGCGTCTCGGGCGCGCAGACGACGCGGATCTCCATCTCCACATGGGTGTCCATGGCGGGCTGGAAATTCTTGCGGCCGTGGACCAGGTCCTTGGTCGCCGCATTGATCACATAGCCCTGGCTCAGCAGCGCGCGCCGCGCGGCCTCGCAGGTCTCGGTGGGCGTGGCGCCGAAGGAGCGCGAGAACGTCGAGCTGGAGTCGAACTGCTCCTGCGGCGGCAAGGGCGCGCGGGGGAACTGGCAGCCGGCCAGGACGGCGAGGCAGACCAGCAGGGGGATGGCAGTGCGGCGTGGTGTCCGGATCATGTGGCCGTCGCGTCTCTCGGGAAAAGCAAAGTGTAGGCGAGCGCCTCGCGGCTGCGCGGCGATTCCTCGGGCGCAGCAAAGGTCTTGGGCACCGTCAAAGTGCCTGCAGCACCTGTTGCGCCTCGGGGTCGGCACCAGCACAGGGCGTGGCACGTGCCAGGGACATCCAGACATGGAACGGCAAGGCCGCCACCTCACGCCGCGGCGCGTTGCGCAGCACGGCCAGGCTGCCCGCCTGCAGCGCCATCACGCCGCATTCCGGCGGCACGTCGTCGGCATCGCCGATGGCACGGCCGCGCGCGTCGTTGCCCAGCACGTACCAGCACTGCCCGCCCAGGTCCAGGTAGGCCGCGCGCTTGGCCGGCTTGCGCAGGTCGCCCAGCAGGTCGGCCCGGCTGACCTTGACCTCGTGCACCACGGGCTCCACGTAGGTCGCGACCGAGGTGTTGCGAATCGAGAAGACATCCGGGCAGGCCATGCACCAGGCCCGGGGCGCGTCCGGCTCCTGGCCCGGCACCAGGGCCCGCAAGGACAGCCCGCGCCACACGATGCGGCCCTCCCGGCCCATCGCGCGGGCCACCAGGTCGACCAGGTCCTCGTGCGCCGAGCGCGCACGCCGGCCCGCCGCCAGGCTCTGCGCCACTGCCTGGATGCCGGTCTCTGTCAGGCGCACGGTCTCGCGGCCGCCGTCGCAGCTGCGTTCGAGCAGGCCGCCGGCCAGCAGCTCGAGCTCCAGCGGGTCTTGGTAAGGCCAGCCTGCCGAGCGGTAGACCTCGCGCAGGCGGCGCGCGTGCACGCGCGGCAGGGAAATGGCGGACATGGTGGCAAGGGGCAGCAAAGCGGCGGGCCTGCCATTTTGCCCATGCGGCACGCGGGTTTGTCCGGCGCGGCGCAGGGGCAGGCGGGCCACGGCCCAGGGCATACTGTGCGCCTCATACCGGAGCTCACCATGCCTCACACCCACGACGACTCTGCAGGCTCGCAGCTGGCCTTGCTTGCCGCTGTGAAACTGCTGCTGGCACCCCACCGGGGCGACCTGGACTCCATCAAGGGCTTGCGCCACGAGCTCGATCTCACGCGCGACCTGCTGGCCTCGGTCGAAGGCACGGAGCGCAAGCTGCTGTCGTTCGAGGTCACGGCCGAAGCGCTGATGGCCGTGCTGGCCCCACCGAGCCAGAGCCAGTATTGACCCCGCGAGGGCCATCGGTCGCACCGATCGACTCTCGCGCACGCAGAACCCGCGCAGCCCGTCCCGCGCATAGCCCCATGCAACCATGACGCACCGCATCCCCACCCCGATCCCTGCCGCGCGCGCGCTCGCGCCCCTGCTGCTGGCCTTGCTGGCCGCCTGCGGTTCCACGCCGCTGCCGCCCTGGCCGGGCCAAGGCACCACCGGCGTCCGCACGGCCCCTGCCGTGACCGACATGGGCACCTCGGCCCAGCGCGCGCCGGAGCCGCCGCAGGCCGCAGTGGAGATCGCACCCGTGCTGCCGCCCGGCGCCGCTTCCAGCGCCGCCCCGGCCGCCGCGGCGCCGGCAGAGCCGGCCCCGCCCTACGGCCCCGAGGTGGCGGCGCGCTTTCCGGACCCGGCCATCGCCTACAGCACACCCGGCCTGGCGCCAGGCCGCGACAACTTCACGAGCAACGGCGAGATCGCCACGTGGCTGCGCGACCTGGCCGCCACGCGCGGCGGCGCGCAGTCGCCGCGCAGCAGCGTGCTCTCGTTGGGCCAGTCGCAAAGCGGCGTGCCGCTGGAGGCACTGGTGCTGACGCGCGCCGCTGGCACCGACCCGGCCAGCCTCATGGCCTCGGGCAGGCCCACGGTGTTGCTCATCGGCCAGCAGCATGGCGACGAGCCGGCGCCGGCCGAGGCGCTGCTGGTCGTGGCGCGAGAACTCGCGCAAGGCGTGCTGACGCCGGTGCTCGAGCGCATGAACGTGATCGTCGTGCCGCGTGCCAACCCCGACGGCGCGGCCGCGGGCAAGCGCGTCACAGCCGGCGGCATCGACGTGAACCGCGATCACCTGCTGCTGCGCACGCCCGAGGCCCGCGCCCTGGCGCGCCTGCAGCGCGACTACCAGCCCATCGTGACCGTGGACGCGCATGAGTACACCGTGGTCGGGCGCTTCCTGGAGAAGTTCGGCGCGGTGCAGAAGTTCGACGCGCTGCTGCAATACGCCACGACGCCCAACCTGTCGGAGTTCATGCCGCGCGCCTCCGAAGAATGGTTCCGCCGCCCGCTGGTCGCCGCGCTGACCAAGCAGCAGCTCAGCAACGAGTGGTACTACACCACGTCGACCGATCCGCAGGACCTGCGCATCTCCATGGGCGGCACCCAGCCCGACACCGGCCGCAACGTCTACGGCTTGCGCAATGCGGTCAGCCTGCTGATCGAGACGCGTGGCGTGGGCATCGGCCGGCTGCACATCCAGCGCCGCGTGCACACGCACGTGACGGCGATCGCCAGCGTGCTGCAAAGCACCTCGCAGCGTGCCGACGACCTGATCAAGCTGCGCTCGTACATGGACCGCGAGATGGCCGGCAACGCCTGCCGCGGCGATGTCGTGACGGCCGCCGGCGCCACGCCGCAGCGGCGAGCGCTCATGATGCTGGACCCGGCCACGGGCGCCGACCGCAGCATCGACGTCGAGTGGTATTCGGCGCTGGAGCTGCGGGTGCAAAAGAGCCGCCCGCGCCCCTGCGGCTACTGGCTGTCGGCCGCGTCCACCGCCACCGCAGAGCGGCTGCAGCTGCTGGGCGTGCAGGTCATGCGCATCGCCGAGCCTGGCGCCGTGCTGGGCGAGACCTACCGCGAGACCACGCGCAGCACAGGAGAGCGCAGCGATGTGCGCGGCAGCATCGCCGACGCCGCACCCGTCGTGCGCGTGCAGGTCGAGCTGGTGCGTGGCCTGTTGGACACCCCAATGGGCAGCTACTACGTGCCGCTGTCCCAGCCACTGGCCAACCTGGTCGTGGCTGCGCTGGAGCCGGACACGCAGAACAGCTACTTCGCCAATGGCGTGCAGGACGCCCTGCAGAACCAGGCGCGCATCGTTGGTGAGCCCACGATGCGCCTGGAGCCCCTGCCTACCCTGCCGGGGCTCTGACCTACAGCGTTCGGCCAATCGCGCCGACAGCGGCAATGGCCGCAACCGGCTGCAATCGAGGCAACCTTAAGGAGTTGCCATGCAAGCCCTCGACCTGCAGCCCAACATGCTCACCATGGCGGGCGTTTTCTACCCCACCGGGTACATCTTCGCCATGTTTCCGACGGAAGCTGATGCCAAGAGTGTGGGCCAGACGATCGAGCGCGCATCGCTGTCCAAGGAACCGGTGATCCTGCTCAGCCCGCAGGACGTGCTGGAAAAGGTGGTGCGAACGGTGGGCAGCGCTGACATCCCTCTTCCTTCGGCCGGCACCGAAGCGGCCACCGTGCGCCAGTACGCGGCCCTGGCCGGCCAGGGCCACTGGGCCCTGATGGTCCACGCACCCGATGCCGACGAGACCGAGGCGGTCATGGACGTGGTGCGCACCGCACCGTTCTCCTTCGCCGAGAAGTACCGCATGCTGGTGATCGAAGACCTGGCCTGACCAGGTCGGCCCTCATGGTGCGGGCAGGGGCTGCGCCGTGCTGGGCTTGGCCGCGTTGCGCTGCTCGATGCGTGCCTTGTAATCGGCTGCCTCGCGCTGCCGCGCCTCATAGCGCTGCGTCTCTTCGGCCGCCCTGGCCGCGTGCTCGGCGCGGCGGGCGTTGTCCTGCACGTTGCGCTCGTGCTTGCGGCGCATGGTCTCTTCGTATTTCTGGACCTGCTCCGCGTCAGGTGCGCGTGGCACGGGCGAGGCCGGCAGTCGGCCACCGGCAGGCTGCGGTGGCTGGTTCGGGGCGGCGGCGGGTACGGTCTCGCGCGTGGCCTGATCGGCTTGCTGGGCATCGCGCTTGTCCTGCAGCTTGGCCCGTTGCTCGGTCGCCTTGCGCTGGCGATCCTGGTCGTTCAACACGACCTCACGCCTGCGCAATGCATCGAGCTCTTTGCGCTCGACGGCGCGGCTGGCCTTCAGGCAATCGTTGACCGCAAAGCGCTGGTGGCAGGCCCGTTGCTCGGCCGCCACCCGCTGTGCGATCCGGCCGCGCTCGGCTGCGATGTGCGCGCGCTCGGCCTGCACCTCGTCGGGCTGGGCCCAGGCACAAGCCGCCGCAAGCAGCGCAGGCAGCAGGCACAGCCGAGACGCAAGGCGCTTCATGTGAGCCCCGTGTCCACGGTGCGGCGCTCCAGCGCCAGGAATTCGACCGATTGCATTTCGTTCAAGCGTGACACGGTTCGCGGAAACTCGTGCGACAAAGGGCCTTCGGTATACAGCAATTCGGGCACCGTCTGGGCCGACATGATGAGCTTGACGCGCCGGTCGTACAGCACGTCCACCAGCCAGGTGAATCGCCGTGCCTCGGACGCCATGCGCACCGGCATGGCCGGCACATCGGACAGCAGCACGGTGTGGAACTGGGTTGCCAGCTCCAGATAGTCGTACTGCGAACGCGGGCCGCCGCACAGCGTACGGAAGTCGAACCAGACCACGCCGCCGGCCTTGCGCCGCGACCTGATCTCGCGTGATTCGATGTGCAGTACCGGGTCTTCGTCGGCCGTCTCGGCCAGGCGGTTGAAGGCGTCGGCCATCTCCGCGTCGGCCTGCGGCCCCAGCGGCGTGTGGTACAGCTTGACCTGTTCCATGGTGCGGCGCCGGTAGTCCGTGCCGTTGTCCACGTTCACCACTTCCATGCGCTCGTTCAGCAGCGCGATGGCCGGCAGGATGCGGTCGCGGTGCAGGCCGTCCGGGTACAGGCCGTTCGGCTCGAAGTTGGAGGTGGTCACGAAGCCCACGTCGTTTTCGAACAGCGCGGCCAGGAGGCGGTGCAGGATCATCGCGTCGGTGATGTCCGCCACATGGAATTCGTCGAAGCAGATGAGCTTGTAGCGCTTGGACATGCGCTTGCCCAATTCGTCCAACGGATTCACCGTGCCCTGCAAGTCCACCAACTGGCGGTGCACCTCACGCATGAACTCGTGGAAGTGCAACCGCGTCTTGCGCTTGATCGGCACGGCGTTGAAGAAGCAATCCATCAGGAAGCTCTTGCCGCGCCCCACCCCGCCATACATGTAGACGCCTTTCGGCACGGGCAGGCGGTTGATGAGCTTTTTGAGCGCATTCGACCGCTTGTCCTTATAGGCCGCCCATTCGGCCGCGCAGCGCTCCAGCGCGTCCACCGCGCGCAGTTGCGCGGGATCGCTCTGGTAGCCACGGGTCTTCAGTTCCGCGTCATAAGCCGCGCGGACCGGACCGATCACCGTCATGCGGGGAAAGGGTTCAGAAGTTCAGCGTGCGCTTGTCGACGGCCAGCGCGGCTTCCTTGGTCGCCTCTGACAGCGACGGGTGCGCGTGGCAGATGCGGGCGATGTCCTCGGCGCTGGCCTTGAACTCCATGGCCACGACGGCCTCGGAGATCAGCTCGCTGACCTGAGGGCCCACCATGTGCACGCCCAGGATCTCGTCGGTCTTGGCATCGGCCAGGAACTTGACCATGCCGGTCGTGTCGCCCAGCGCGCGTGCGCGGCCATTGGCCAGGAACGGGAAGGTGCCAGCCTTGTAGGCCACGCCATCGGCCTTGAGCTGCTGCTCGGTGCGGCCGACCCAGGCGATCTCCGGGCTGGTGTAGATCACCCAGGGCACGGTGTTGAAGTTCACATGCCCATGCTGGCCGGCGATGCGCTCGGCCACGGCTACGCCTTCTTCCTCGGCTTTGTGCGCGAGCATCGGGCCGCGCACCACGTCGCCGACCGCCCACACGTTGGGCAGGCTGGTCTTGCAGTCGTCATCAACCACGATGGCACCGCGCTCGTCCAGCTTCAGGCCCACGGCCTCGGCGTTCAAACCGATGGTGTTGGCCACGCGGCCGATCGAGACGATGAGCTTGTCGGCCTCCAGCGTCTGCGCTTCGCCCTTGGCGTTGGTGTAGGCGATGGAAACGCCCTTCTTGCCGGTCTTGACCTCGCCGACCTTCACGCCAAGCTCGATCTTCAGACCCTGCTTGTCGAAGGCCTTCTTGGCTTCCTTGGCGATCTGCTCGTCGACCGCACCCAGGAAGGTCGGCAGGCCCTCGAGGATGGTGACGTCCGCGCCCAGACGGCGCCAGACCGAGCCCATTTCCAGACCGATCACGCCGGAGCCGATCAATGCCAGCTTCTTGGGCACGGTGCCCACGCGCAGCGCGCCGTCGTTGGACAGCACCAGTTCTTCATCGAACGGCGTGCCAGGCAGCGCACGGGCGTTGGAGCCGGTCGCCACGATGATGTGCTTGCCGGTGATGCTCTCTTCAGCCGCACCCGCGACCTTGAGCTCGTAACCGCCTTCGGCAGCCTTCACGAACGAGCCACGGCCATGGAAAAAAGTGACCTTGTTCTTCTTGAACAGATACAGGATGCCGTCGTTGTTCTGCTTCACGACGTTGTCCTTGCGCGCCAGCATCTTGGCGACGTCCAGGCCCAGGCCCTTGACCTCGATGCCATGGTCGGCGAAATGCTTGCCGGCGTGCTCGTAGTGCTCGGACGACTGCAGCAGCGCCTTGGACGGGATGCAGCCCACGTTGGTGCAGGTGCCGCCCGGTGCGGGGCCGCCCTTGCCGTTCTTCCACTCGTCGATGCAGGCCACGTTGAAGCCCAGTTGCGCGGCGCGGATGGCAGCGATGTAGCCGCCAGGGCCGCCACCGATCACGATGACGTCGAATTGTTTGGACATGTTGGATCTCTGTTGATGCTCGTGCGCACGTCGAGTGCCAACCGCAACATCAAGGGCCGGCGCAGCCAGGCCAGTTCGGGAGCCACCGCGGAACTGGCTCTGCCAGGCCGCTGGTGGCGCCCCCTTGAGGGGGGATTCGGCCACACGAAGTGAGCAAGAAACGGGGGTGGGTCAAATATCGAACAGCAGGCGCGTCGGGTCTTCCAGCGCTTCCTTCATCGCCACCAGGCCCAGCACGGCTTCGCGGCCGTCGATGATGCGGTGGTCGTAGCTCATCGCCAGGTAGTTGATCGGGCGGATCACGATCTGCCCGTTCTCCACCACGGCGCGGTCCTTGGTCGCGTGCACGCCCAGGATGGCCGACTGCGGCGGGTTGATGATGGGCGTGGACAGCATGGAGCCGAAGGTGCCGCCATTGGAGATGGAGAAGGTGCCGCCGGTCATCTCTTCGATGCCCAGCTTGCCTTCGGAGGCCTTCTTGCCGTACTCGGCGATCTTCTTTTCGATGTCGGCAAAGCTCATCTGGTCGGCATTGCGCAGGATGGGCACGACCAGCCCGCGCGGCGAACCGACGGCGATGCCGATGTCGAAGTAGCCGTGGTAGACGATGTCGTTGCCGTCCACCGAGGCGTTGAGCACCGGGTACTTCTTGAGCGCATGGACCGCGGCCTTCACGAAGAAGCTCATGAAGCCGATCTTCACGCCGTGTTCCTTGGTGAAGGTGTCCTGGAACTTCTTGCGCATGTCCATGACCGGAGCCATGTTGACTTCGTTGAAGGTCGTCAGGATGGCGTTGGTCGACTGCGACTGCAGCAGACGCTCGGCCACGCGAGCACGCAGACGACTCATCGGCACGCGCTGCTCGGGGCGGTCACCCAGGTCCGGCGCCGTGGGCGAGGCGACCTGCGGCAGCGTGCTCTTGGGCGCGCCGGTGGGGATGGCGACCGGTGCGGGCGCGGGCTTGGCAGCGCCTGCGGCCACGGCACCGAGTGCGTCGCCCTTGGTCACGCGGCCATCCTTGCCGGTGCCGGCCACGGCGCTGGCGGACAGGTTGTTCTCGGCCAGCAGCTTGGCAGCGGCCGGCATGGCCACGTCGCCCTTGCTGCCGCCGCCAGCGGGTGCCGGTGTCGACGCTGCAGCAGGCGCTGCGGCGGGTGCGGCCGCGGCCGGCGCTGCGGCAGGCGCGGCGGCGCCGGCCTTGCCTTCGGTGTCGATGCGCGCGATCAGCTGATCGGCGACGACGGTGGCGCCATCGGCCTGGACGATCTCGGCCAGCACGCCGGCGGCGGGCGCCGGCACTTCCAGCACGACCTTGTCGGTCTCGATCTCGATCAGGATTTCATCGATGGCGACAGCGTCGCCAGCCTTCTTCTTCCACTGCAACATGGTGGCTTCTGCCACCGATTCCGACAGTTGCGGAACCTTCACTTCAACGATCGCCATTTTTCTGCTTCCGGTTTTTTTGTTCAGTCAACGAATTACTTGGTCAGCACGAAGCCCTTGAGCTTGGCGAACGCGCCATCCACCAAGGCCTTTTGCTGCTCCTGGTGCAGGTGCGCGTAGCCCACCGCCGGCGAGGCCGAGGCCGCACGGCCGGAGTAGCCCAGCTTCTGCCCGTCGCTCATGTTCTCGTGGATGTAGTGCTGCACGAAGAACCAGGCGCCCTGGTTCTGCGGCTCGTCCTGGCACCACACCACGTCGACCAGGCTCGGGTACTTCTTGAGCTCGGTCGCGAACGCCTTGTGCGGGAACGGGTAGAGCTGCTCGACGCGGATGATGGCCACGTCGTCGGCACCGCGCTCCTCGCGCTTCTTGGCCAGGTCGTAGTAGACCTTGCCCGAGCAGGCGATCACGCGCTTGACCTTGGCCGCGTTCTTGGCCACGGCATCGCTCTGGTCCGGGATCACGGTCTGGAACGTGCCCTTGGTGAACTCGGTCAGCGGCGAGGTCGCGTCCTTGTTACGCAGCAGCGACTTCGGCGTCATGATGATCAGCGGCTTGCGCAGATTGCGGATCTGCTGGCGGCGCAGCACGTGGAAGATCTGGCTGGCCGTCGTGGGCTGCACCACCTGCATGTTGGTATCGGCCGACAGCTGCATGAAGCGCTCCAGGCGGGCCGAGCTGTGCTCGGGGCCCTGGCCTTCGTAGCCGTGCGGCAGCATCAGCGTGATGCCGTTGACCCGGCCCCACTTCACTTCGCCGGACGCGATGAACTGGTCGATCACGACCTGCGCACCGTTCACGAAGTCGCCGAACTGGGCTTCCCAGATCACCAGCGTGTTCGGGTCGTTGGAGGCGTAGCCGTACTCGAAGCCCAGCACCGCCTCTTCGGACAGGATGGAGTCGATCACGACGAATGGCGCCTGGCCATCGGCCGCGTGGTGCAGCGGCGTGTAGGTGCCGGTGTCCCACTTTTCGCGGTTCTGGTCATGGATGACGGAATGGCGGTGGCTGAAGGTGCCACGGCCGCAGTCTTCGCCCGACAGGCGCACCGGATAGCCGCTGGCCACCAGCGAGGCAAAAGCCATGTGCTCGCCCATGCCCCAGTCCACATTGATCTCGCCACGGCCCATGGCGGCGCGGTCGTCATAGACCTTCTTGACCAGCGGGTGCGGCGTGACGGTGGCGGGGATGGTGGTGATGCGCTCGGACAGGCGCTTCCACTCGGTCAACGGGATCGCGGTGTCGGCCGCATCGGTCCAGCGCTTGTTCAGGTACGGCGCCCAGTCGACGGCGTACTTGCTCTTGAAGTTGCTGATCGTGATCTCTTCGGTGTGCTTGCCGGCGTCCATGGCGGCCCGGAAGGCTTTCACCATGTCGTCGCCCAGCGTGTCACCCAGGCCCTGCGTGGCCAGCTTGTCGGCGTACAGCTTGCGCGTGCCGGGGTGCTGGGCGATCTTCTTGTACATCAGCGGCTGCGTCAGGCTGGGCGTGTCCTGCTCGTTGTGGCCCAGCTTGCGGAAGCAGACGATGTCGACGACCACGTCCTTGTTGAACTCCTGGCGGTAGTCCAGGGCCAGTTGCGTGGCCAGCACGACGGCCTCCGGGTCGTCGCCGTTCACGTGCAGCACGGGCGCCTCGATCATCTTGACGACGTCGGTGCAGTACAGCGTGGAGCGACTGTCGCGCGGGTCGCTGGTCGTGAAGCCGATCTGGTTGTTGATGACGATGTGGACCGTGCCGCCGGTGTAGTAGCCGCGCGTCTGCGCCAGCGCCAGCGTTTCCATGATCACGCCCTGGCCGGCGAAGGCCGCGTCGCCGTGCACCAGCACGGGCAACACGGTGTCGCCTTCGGTGTCGCCGCGGCGGTCCAGGCGAGCCTTGACCGAGCCTTCGACCACGGGGTTCACGATTTCCAGGTGCGAGGGGTTGAAGGCCAGCGACAAATGCACCGGGCCGCCGGGGGTCGCCACGTCGCTCGAGAAGCCCTGGTGGTACTTCACGTCGCCCGAGGTCAGTTCCTCCGGCGCGGTGTGGTCGAACTCGGCGAACAGGTCGGCGGGCATCTTGCCCAGGATGTTCACGAGCACGTTCAGGCGGCCACGGTGGGCCATGCCGATCACGACCTCCTGCACGCCGCGCGTACCAGCCAGCTGGACCAGCTCGTCCATCGAGGCGATGAAGCTCTCGCCGCCTTCGAGCGAGAAGCGCTTCTGGCCCACGTACTTGGTGTGCAGGAAGCGCTCCAGGCCCTCGGCCGCGGTCAGGCGGTCCAGGATGTCCTTTTTCTTCTGTGCGTCGAAGTTGGGCTTGCTGCGAATGCTTTCCAGGCGTTGCTGCCACCAGCGCTTTTCGGTCTGGTCGGTCGCGTACATGTACTCGGCGCCGATCGTGCCGCAGTAGGTCTCGCGCAGCGCGTTCGTGAGGTCGCGCAGGGACATGGTGTCTTTGCCGAAGAACGTGTTGCTGGTGTTGAACACGGTCTCCTGGTCGGCGTCGGAGAAGCCGTAGAACGACAGTTCGAGCTCGGGAATGTCATCGCGCACGTCGCGCTTGAGCGGGTCGAGATCGGCCCAGCGGGCGCCGACATTGCGGTAGGCGGCGATCAGCTGCTGGACGGCCGTGCGCTTGCGGCCCATCTCGGAATCGGCACTGGCCACCACGACCTTGGTCTGGCCCTGCTTGGCGCGCTCGGCGAAGGCGTTGACCACCGGCAGGTGGGGCACGTCGCGCATGTTGCTGCCGTCGACGGCGGGCACATGCTGCAGGGCGTCGAAATACTCGCGCCAGTTGTCGGGCACGCTGCCAGGGTTGGCGAGGTAGTTTTCGTAGAGCTCTTCGACATAGGGCGCGTTGCCCCCGAAGAGATAAGTGTTGCCCAAATAGGCGCTGTAGACCGACGATGTCGAGTCGCTCATATTCCGCTGACCTCCGTTCCCCTTGAGGGAACATTAGCTGGTTAAAGCTGTTTGATTAACCTTCCGCGGCACGGCTGAACCGGTTGGCGGATGCGACTGTGGCTGGGGAAGGGCCGAGTTCGGCGGCGATTATCACACTGAAAACTCGGGCCCGTGCGGCAATCTGATGCGCAAGGGCAACGGCATGCAACGCGTCAGCCCACCCCCGCGTTGCCTTGCACACCGCGCAAGAGCGGGTTGTTCAGACGGCGCGGCGCGACCACCGGGTGCGCCGCGAGCCACGTCTCCACGACCTCCCAGATCGGTGGCCCGGCATTGCGGCTGGCCTGCGCAACGGGCGCCCAGCCGGCCACCCTGTAGGTCTTGTCGGCCTCGATGGGCCGCCCGTTCAACCGCATGTCGGAGATGCGTGCACCCATGCCGGCAGCCGGCTCGCAGGCATACGTGAGCCCGCCCACGCGCACCATGTCACCACCTTGCTGGTAGTACGGGTCGGGGTTGAACAGGTTGTCGGCCACGTCTTCGAGCACGGTCTTGAGCATGTCGCCGCGCATGTCGGTGAGCGTGCTCCAGGGGTAGGTGATGGCGGTCTGGTCCATCACATGCTCGCGCGTGATGGCCTGCCCGGGCAGCAGGCTGGTGCCCCAGCGAAAGCCGGGGGAGAACGCCATCTCGGCGCCGCGCACATCCATCATGGCGTCCAGGATCAACTGGTCGAAGCTGCCGTTGAAATTGCCGCGGCGGTACAGCAGTTCGTCGCTCACGGCCAGCTTGTGGGCCAGCCGGCTTTCGTGCGGCGCACGGATGCGGTCGATCAACGCGGCCATCGCCGGGTCGGCCGGCAGCAGGTCGGCGAACACGGGCAGCAGCCGGTAGCGCAAGTCGCTCACCTTGCCGCCCTGCACCTGCAGGTCCAGCACGCCGAGGAACTTGCCGTTGCTGCCGGCGTTGGTGACCACGGTCTGGCCACCCGGGTTGCGCACGACGACGGGCACGGGCACGCCGTCGTGCGTGTGGCCGCCCAGGATCGCGTCGATGCCGCGCACGCGGCCGGCCAGCTTGAGGTCCACGTCCATGCCGTTGTGGCTCAGCAGCACGACAGCCTGCGCGCCCTTGCCGCGCACTTCGGTGACCAGGGCCTGCAGCTCCTGCTCCTGGATGCCGAAGGTCCAGTCGGGCACCAGCCAGCCGGGGTTGGCGATCGGCGTGTAGGGGAAGGCCTGGCCGATCACGGCGACCGTCGCGCCGTTCATCTGGCGCAGGCTGTAGGGCTTGAACACCGGGTCGCCGAAGTCACGCGTCTTCACGTTGTGCGCGAGGAACTCGATGTGGCCGGCCAGGTCGCGCTCGACGACCTGCTGCACGCGTTCGGCGCCATAGGTGAACTCCCAGTGGCCGGTCATCATGTCCACGCCCAGGAGCCGGGTCGCGTCCACCATGTCCTGGCCCTGCGACCACAGCGCGGTCGCACTGCCCTGCCAGGTGTCGCCACCATCGAGCAGCAGCGCGCCGGGCCGCGTGGCCTTGAGTTGCTGCACCAGCGTTGCCAGGTGCGCGAAGCCGCCCACCTTGCCGTACTGCCGCGCGGCGCGTTCGAAGTCCAGGTAAGTCAAGGCATGGGCTTCGCGGCTGCCGGCCTGCAAGCCCGCGGCGCGCAGCAGGTGTTCGCCGACCAGATGCGGCACCTGGCCCTGCATGCCACCCACGCCCAGGTTTACCGAGGGCTCGCGGAAATACACGGGCAGCAGTTGCGCGTGGCAGTCCGTCATGTGCAGCAGGTGCACGTTGCCGAAGCGCGGCAGGTCGTACAGCGTGCTGGCCGCCCGCTCGGGCTGGATGGCACAACCCATCGGCAGGCCCGAGGCCATGGCCGCGGCCAGCACGCCCGTGAACTCGCGGCGCGACAGCGTCACTGGTGCACCCATCGGCCTGCGGCCTGTCCCGCCAGGCGTGAGCGAGCTTTCCTGGGGCGGCCCAGCGCGGCGCTCATTGGGCGTTCACGGGCGACTGCGGGTCCAGCAGCAGCGCCATCACGTCGCGCAGTTGCTGCTCGTTCAGGATACCGGCGTGGCCGAAGCGCGGCATGCCGGAACACGCGTTCGTGCCCTTGGCGTTCCACAGCTTGCCCCAGGTGTATTCGACGATGGCGCGGCTGTCGGGCGCGGCCGGGTCGGCCACGCCGCGCAGCCGGCCGTACTGGTACAGGCTGGGGCCGATGCTGCCGAACGACAGCTCGGCCTTGCCGATCTGGTGGCAGTTGTGGCAACTGCCGCCGTTCAGCGCGCCGGGCGCGTCGGTCCAGGTCAGGCCCCGGCCGTTCTGCGCGATGCGCTCGCCCTCACGCCAGTCTCCGACATAGCGGCCATCGGCGGGCGGCCGAACGGTCTTCTGGTTGGCCTCTTCGATGGCCTTGGCCAGGCTGGCCTCCAGCGGCTGGCCCATGGCTTCGGAACAGGCCTGGTTCGACTGGTTCTGCAGGTTCGCCAGCCGGTCCATGCCGGCAATTCCCTGCGCGCGGAACGAGGATGCGATGGCCGCGCGCGTGGCGGCGTCCACGTCCTGCGGGGTGGGAGCGCTCGCGCAGGCGGACAGCAGCACGGCGGCGAGGGGCAGGTAGATGCTTTGCATGGACGCCCCTTCAGCGTTTGAGCGCGGGCGCGATGGATTCGCCACCCCGGCCGTTCACACCCATGTAGACCGACAGCGCGATCGTCGCGTCCGAGCCGAAACCCGGGTACGGAAAGCGCTGCTGCCGGTAGCAATCGTTGAGGCGGCGCTGCATGCTCCACAGCTCGCCGCTGGACACGCGGTAGGCAGGTCGAACTTCATGCCGCGCGACTCGGCCGAGATCCAGGCCACGAGCGACTCCATGTTCTTCTGCTCGCCGACGCCGAAGCGCTCGGCGGCAATGGCCGCGGCGTTCAGGCCCTGCAGCCTTTCCATGCAGGTGAGCAATCGCGATTCGAGGTCCTGCACGCGCTGCGTGTCGGCGAACCAGCGCGGCAGCTGGACGAAGGCGCCCTTGACCACGCCCGGCCCCTGGCCCAGGTCGCACTGCTGCAGCGACGCGTTCTTCGGGCCGCGTGGCTGCTTCCACAGGTCCTCGCCGCGCGCTTCGAACAGCTCGGCCGGGTTGCCATCGGCCAGCATGGCGCGGTACTCGGCGATGCCTTCGGCTGTGCTCTTGTGCGCCTGCGCAGCCAGCGGTAGCAGCGCCGCTGCCAGCAAGGCGGTGGTCCATCTCATCGTGCGTCTCCTCGTGCTGTCGTTGTGCGGGGCGCCTGTGCCGGCGCTTTGCAGGGCACCCCGCCTCAGGCGATCGTGGCCTCGTCGCTGCGCTTGTCGCCGCGGTTGTCGACCCAGCTCACGACCACCTTGTCGCCGGCCTTGCCGCCCCTGAACGCGAACTGCATGAACGGGTTCTTGGAAACCGCCGGGCCCCATTGCGCACGCATGACGACCTTGCCGTCGTGCGTGGCCTGGATGTTCTGGATGAACCAGGCCGGAATCAGCTTGCCGGCCGCGTCACGGCGCTGGCCGCTTTCCATCTCGTGGCTGACCAGCACACGCACCGTGGTCTTGTCGCCCTGGGCCTGGGCCCGGATTCGCATCGGATCGCTCATCTCGTCTTCCTTTCAGCCGCCGCAGCCACCGAGCGTGACCTTGACTTCCTTGACCGCGTAGTAGAACTTGTCGCCCGCCTTGGCCACTGCGTAGACGTTGGACGACTGCCCCATCTTCACGTTGGTCGACACGTTGGCATCGGTGCCGGCCGGCAGGTCGAACAGCGCGGCAAGGGCGTTCGGGTTCTTCTCGACGACCAGCGCGATCTGCGTCGTGGAGGCCAGGTTGCTCTGCGCGCCGATGCGCACCACGGCACCGTTCTCGGCGATCTCGGGCGCCTGCAGTACCAGGTCCTTGCTCTCGACCGCCGTGCCACCGCCCAGTGCCTTCACGGCCTCGGCCAGCGACTTCGAGTCGAAGGCCGCCTTGTTCCAGCCGGCTGCATCCTGCGCTGCAGCCGTGGCGGGCAGCAGGCCGCTGCCGACCGCCAGGCCCAACGCCGCGGCGCCGGTGCTCTTGTTCATGAATTCACGACGTTCCATGGGGGCTCCTAGTGAAGGGCGGGGATTCTAGTAACCGGGTGCGGGCCAGGGCCGCAGAAGGCTTTGTCATGGCGCGGCCCCTGCCGCCAGCCACTGCGCGATCCGCCGGGCATCGGCCTCGGGCAGGGTCTGGGCGGGCTTGGGCACATTGCCCCACGCGCCCTGGCTGCCGGCCTGGGTCTTGCCGGCCAAGTAGGCAGCGGCATCGGCCTGGCCCGCGTGACGGGCTGTGATCTCGCGGAACGAGGGGCCGACCAGCCTCGCGTCCATGGCATGGCAGGCCAGGCACGCGTTCCTCTGCAGCATGGGCATCAGCGCCGCGCCTTCGGTGGCGGGGACAGGCGTTGCGCCCTGCGCCTGTGCCGTGGTCTGCACACCGCGCGTGGCACCGATGCCGCGCGACTGTTCGGCCAGGTTGCCATGCGCGTCACGTGCATGGTCCGGCAGACGGCCGGCCACGTGGGCCTGGCCCGGGCAGTCGCGCATGCAGTCCGAGCCCTGCACGTCGGGCTTCGACAGCGCGCCGAACGCCTGGCCCGGCCACATGGCATGGCGCGTGTCCATGCCCTCGCGGTTCGGCATGCGCTGCTGCACCTCGCGCATGTTGCGGTCCGACAGCGCGCCGTCGTCGGGCAGCACGTGTGCCAGGTTCAGCATGTAGGCCGTCACGGCATAGACCTCGTCCACCGTCAGCGACCGGGGCGCGGTCCACGGCATGGCGCGGCGGATGTAGTCCCACAGCGTGGAGACGTGGGCCACCTTCATCATGGTCGTGCGCACTGGCGTGTTGGCGCCGGGCAGCAGGCCGGCGACGCGGCCCTGGCGGATGTCATCGGGCGTGGTGCCGCCCACCAGGGGCGGGAAGACTTCGTTGCTCTCGCCGAAGCTGCCGTGGCAGAACGCGCACTGCGCCTCCCAGATCTGCTCGCCGCGCCGCACCGTGTCCTGCCCTCGCGGCAGGCCCTGCAAGTCCGGCCGCACGTCGATGTCCCAGGCCGCAACCTCGGCCGGCGTGGCACCGCGGCCGATGCCGTCAAAGCGCGTTGCCTGCGCCAGCGCAGCCGTGCCGGCCAAGGCGCACGCCAGCAGCAGCGCATCACGACAGCTGGACATTGCGCACCTCGCCGCCAGGCTCCACCAGCCAGGTCTGGCTCGCGTTGTTGTGGTAGATGCTGCGCGTGCCGCGCCGCTGGCGCAGGGCCGCATAGGTCGGCTGCACATGGCCGGTCTCGTCGACGGCGCGGCTCATCAGCAGGGCGGCCTCGCCGTGCCAGGCCCAGTTGCACTGGAACCGTGTGAGGCATTTGGACAGCACCGGCGCCTGCAGCCGCGCCGGCCGCCAGTTGCGCCCGCCATCCACCGCGACGTCAACGCGCCGGACCTTGCCGCGCCCGCTCCAGGCCAGGCCGGTGATGTTGTGAAAGCCTTTCTCCAGCACCATCTGGCCGCCGCTGGGCGAGGTGATCACGCTCTTGACCTCCTGCACCGAGGTGTACTGCCGGTGCCGGCCGTCGGGCATCAGGTCGATGTAGTGGATAGCCTCGTCCTTGGTCGCCCAGGGAAGATCGCCCAGCTCGATGCGGCGCAGGTACTTGACCCAGCTGACACCCTGCACGCCCGGCACGACCAGGCGCAGCGGGTAGCCGTTCTCGGGCCGCAGCATCTCGCCGTTCTGGCCGTAAGCGACCAACACTTCGTCGTTCAGAACCTGCTCGATGGCAATGGTGCGCGTCATGCCCGAACCATCGGCGCCCTCGGCCAGCACGAAGCGCCCGCGCTTGAAGTCGGCACCGCACATCTCCAGCAGCACGCGCAAGGGCACGCCCGTGTACTCGCTACAGCTGAGCATGCCGTGCGTGTACTGCACCGTGGGCACGGCGACGTTGCCCCATTCCATGCCGGTGTTGGCGCCGCATTCGATGAAGTGCATGCGGCTCACGCTGGGCAGGCGCATGAGCGCCGCCCGGCCGCCCGAAGGCGCTCGCACCGCAGGCCGTCAGGCCGAAGGTAGTCCAGTGAGCGCGTCCATCGTGAACACCATGGGGCGCTGGAGCATGGTGGCGTCGCTGCCGTTGAGCATCAGCCGGTGGCGCGACGGGTCGATGTCCCACCAGCCCTGGTGGTGTCGTTCGACGTGCAGCCCGCTGGGCGTGACGATGCCGAACAGCCCCTGCAGCGGGCAGAAACTCACGCTGGACCGGCGCACGCGCGTGAGGCCCGGGCTCTCGCGGCGCTGCAGGTTTTGCTCCCATACGCTGGGCTGGCCGTAGCCACGCGCGGCGACGGGCTGGCCCAGAGCCTTGCTGTGCTCGGGCAGCTCCAGGATCTCCTGGTCGCCCTCGCCGGCTGCGCGTGCGCCGCCGGCCAGTGCTGCCGCCATCGCGCCGGCCAGGAAGCTGCGCCGGCCCGCCCGCACCTCGCGGATCTGCGCAGCATTGAGAAAACCCTCGGGCGCCCGCGTCAGGCTCCCAGGAATACCGTCGCGCTGCGCGCTGCGGTGATGCGTGTCTTCGGGCGGCTGGGCGAGGCTCATGGCACGGCCCGCCCCACCAGGCGTTCGGATGTCGGCACCTGCACCGGCTCGTCGACCTCGATGGCGATCTGCGTGCAGACGGCGCGGCACAGCATCACGGCGCGCTCGCTCTGCACGCGGTAGAGCACCTGCGTGCCTTCCTTGCGCCGCGCCAGCAGCCCCGAGCGGTACAGCACGTTGAGGTGCTGCGACAGGTTGGGCTGCGTGGTGTCGACCTGCTCGAGCAGTTGCCAGACCGAGCGCTCGCCGCCGCACAGTGCCGACAGGATGCGCAGCCGCATCGGCGTGGACAGCACGCCGAACAGCTCGGCTGCGAGTTCGAACACCCGGCCCGGGTCCACGTCCTGCGATGCGCTGAGCAAGGGCTTCATCAGATATCCGTCCATAAGCAATGACTGATATGTTGGCCGCGGGCCCGGCGTGCGTCTCTCAGGGGGTTACCCCAGCGTGCGGTCCACGCACGCCGGGCGCTCAACGCGCCATGAGCGCGCGGATCTGCTCCAGCGCCGCCGGGTCTTCCATGGTCGTCAGGTCGCCCGTGTCGCGCTGCTCGCAGACCGCCTGGATCGCGCGGCGCAGCAGCTTGCCGCTGCGCGTCTTGGGCAAGGTGTTCACGACCAGCACGCGCGCCGGCCGGGCCAGCGCGCCGAGCTGGCCATCCACGACCCGCATGACCTCGCCCTCCAATTGCAGCCGCGCAGCGGCATCGTCCAGGCCGGCCGCATCGCGCGCCACGATGAAGGCCATCGCCACCTGGCCCTTGAGCGCGTCGGCCACGCCGACCACGGCGACCTCGGCCACGTTCGGGTGGCTGGAGACGGCCTCCTCGATCTCGCGCGTGCCCAGCCGGTGGCCGGCCACGTTGATCACGTCGTCGGTGCGGCCCAGGATGAAGTAGTAGCCGTCGGCGTCGCGCACGCCCCAGTCGAACGTGCTGTAGACCTCTCGGCCAGGAATGCTCTGCCAGTAGGTCTTGACGAAACGCGCATCGTCGCGCCACACCGTCTGCATGAATCCGGGCGGCGTGGGCCCCTGCACCACGACGACGCCCTTGCGCCCCGGCTCGGTCAGCTCTTCGCCCGTGGCCTCGTCCAGCAGCCGCACGTCGAAGCCATACATGGGCACGCCCGGGCTGCCGAACTTGCTGGCGCGTTTTTCCACGCCGTTGGCAATGGTCATGAGCGGCCAGCCGGTCTCGGTCTGCCAGTAGTTGTCGATGATGGGCACGCCCAGCGCGTCGGCGATCCAGCGGCCCGTGGGCTCGTCCAGCGGCTCGCCGGCCAGGAACAAGGCCTTCAGGCTGGAGACGTCGTGCTGCTTCAGCGCGGCCGGATCCTGCTTCTTCAGCACGCGCACGGCGGTCGGCGCGCTGAACATCACCGAGACCTTGTATTTCTCGACCAGCGACCACCAGATTGCCGGGTTGGCCTCGCCGTCCAGTCCGCGCGTGGGCAAGCCCTCGTACAGGATGGTCGCCATGCCACCGATCAGCGGGCCGTAGACGATGTAGCTGTGGCCCACGACCCAGCCGATGTCGCTGGTGCAAAAGAAGGTCTCGCCGGGTTTGCCCATGAAGATGTGCGGCAGGCTGGCGGCCAGCGCCACGGCGTATCCACCCGTGTCGCGCTGCACGCCTTTGGGCT
Source organism: Pseudorhodoferax sp. Leaf267 (assembly GCF_001422405.1). GTDB lineage: Bacteria > Pseudomonadota > Gammaproteobacteria > Burkholderiales > Burkholderiaceae_C > Pseudorhodoferax. Next base: position 804,500 of record NZ_LMMV01000001.1, on the reverse strand, counting down.
TGCCGGTGGTGCCGCTGGTGTACAGCGTGTAGCTGGTATGTGTGGCATCCACCCACACACAGGGCACCTGGGCGTCCCGATGCTGCTGGCGCAGCGTGGCGTAGTCGTGGTCGCGGCCGGCCACCCGCTCCATGGGCGCCAGGCCGCGGTCGACCAGCAGCACGGCTGCGGGCTTGTGGCGCGACAGCCGGATCGCCTCGTCCAGCAAGGGCTTGTACGGAATTACCTTGCCGCCGCGCGAGCCCGCATCGGCGCTGACGATGAGCTTGGGCTCGGCGTCCTCGATGCGCGAGGCCAGCGAGCCCGATGCGAAGCCGCCGAAGACCACGGAATGGATGGCGCCGATGCGCGTGCAGGCCAGCATCGCGAACACGGCCTCGGGCACCATGGGCATGTAGATCTGCACGCGGTCGCCGGTCGTGATCCCCAGGCTCTGCAGCGTGGCCGCCATACGCTGCACCTCGTCGTGCAGCGCGCGGTAGGTATAGGTCTTCTCGATGCCGACTTCGGTCGACACGAAGATCAGCGCATCCTGGTCGGCGCGCGCGGCCAGGTGCCGGTCCACGGCGTTGTGGCACAGGTTGGTCGTGCCGCCTGCGAACCAGCGCGTGAACGGCGGCTGGCTGTGGTCGCAGATGGTCTGCGGCGGCGTCTGCCAGGTGATCCACTCGGCTTGCTGGGCCCAGAAGGCGTCGCGGTCCTCGATGGAGCGACGGTGGAACTCGGCGTAGACGGACATCGGTTTTCCTTGTGTTGGCGCGGGCGCGCTGGCCAGAGCCGGCGAGCATGCACGTCGCGCCGCGCGCCGTGCAAGTAGGTGTTGCACTCGGGTACAGCCCTGGCGCAGTTCGATACAGCGCTGGCACAATTTGCCGATGCCCGCCGCCGCCCCACGCCCTGCCCCAGCCCGTTCGTGGGGCACCGCGGCGTGACACCGCGCGACAAGCCCGCAGTGTTCCAGTTGCTGGCGCTGCTCGAAGCCCGCTACGCCCTGCGCGTGCTGTGGGCCTTGCGGGACGGCCATGCCCAGACCTTCCGCCTGCTGCAGGACAGCGTGGGTGGCGTGACGCCGAACACCTTGAACACACGCCTGAAGGAACTGCGCGCGGCCGAACTCGTCACCCACGGGCCGGACGGCTACGTCATCACCCCCCTGGGCGCCGACCTGGCCAGGCGCCTGAACGAACTGCCGGCCTTTGCCCACAAGTGGGCCGCTGGCCAGACCAAGAAAAGCGTTCCACCACCTTCCCCGTTGAATGGAGACATCGATGCAAGAACACCTGCAGGCTGACGCCTTGCTGCCCGAAGACCACGAGGACGCCGTGCTGATCGGCCGCGTGTGGCAGGAGGGCCTGGGTGCCGTGCTGGTGCAGGTGCGCGCCGATGGCGTGTACGACCTGTCCCGGCTGGACGCCACGTGCAGCGCGCTGCTGGAGCACGACGACCCGGCCGCCGCCGTGCGGGCACACGGCGGCGAGCGCATCGCCGACACCCAGGCGGTGCTGAAGAACTCGGCCTGGAATGCACGCCACACCAGCCAACCCTGGCTGCTGGCGCCATGCGACCTGCAGGCCATCAAGGCGGCCGGCGTGACCTTCGTCGCGTCCATGCTGGAACGCGTGATCGAGGAACAGGCGCGCGGCGACGCAGGCAGGGCCGAAGCCGTGCGCGCCGCCGTGGTCGGCGTGATCGGCGACAACCTGGCCAGCATCCGCCCGGGCTCGGCCGAGGCAGCGAAGCTCAAGGAGGTTCTGATCGCCCAAGGCGCCTGGTCGCAGTACCTGGAGGTGGGCATCGGCCCGGACGCCGAGATCTTCACCAAGTCGCAGCCCTTGAGCGCGGTCGGCACGGGCGCCGAGGTCGGCATCCACCCCGGCAGTGTCTGGAACAACCCCGAGCCCGAGATCGTGCTGGCCATCGACAGCAACGGCCGCGTCAAGGGTGCGGCCCTGGGCAACGACGTGAACTTGCGCGACTTCGAGGGCCGCAGCGCGCTGCTGCTGGGCAAGGCCAAGGACAACAACGCCTCCTGCGCCATCGGGCCATTCATCCGCCTCTTCGACGACAAGTTCGGCATCGACGACGTGCGGCGCTGCGACCTCGCCATGCGCGTGACCGGCGAAGAAGGCTTCACCATGGAAGGCGCGAGCAGCCTCTCGAAAATCAGCCGCGACCCGCTGGACCTGGCCGGCCAGGCCATCGGTGAGAACCACCAGTACCCGGACGGGCTGGTGCTGTTCCTGGGCACCATGTTCGCGCCCACGCAGGACCGCCACGGCCCCGGCCAGGGCTTCACGCATGTGGTGGGAGACACCGTGACCGTGGCTACGCCGCGCCTGGGCCGCCTGGCCAACCGCGTCAACCACTCGGACAAGGTCACCCCCTGGACCTACGGCATCGGCGCGCTGATGCGCGACCTGGGCCGCCGGGGCCTGCTGGCATAATCGCCGGCTCCGCGCGCGCCACCTGGCCGTTTGCAGCTGCACACCACGGCCGGCGCGCTCCTTTCGCTACAACATCGGTAGCATCCGACCCAAGGAAACCGCATGACCACCACCGCTTCCGGCCTGCAATACGAAGACACCGTCCTGGGCAACGGCGACACGGCCGTCAAAGGCAAGAGCGTCACCGTGCACTACACGGGCTGGCTCTACAACGACGGCACGCAAGGCGCCAAGTTCGATTCCAGCAAGGACCGCAACGACCCCTTCGTGTTCTCGCTGGGCGCCGGCATGGTGATCCGCGGCTGGGACGAAGGCGTGGCCGGCATGCAGGTCGGCGGCAAGCGCACGCTGATCATCCCGGCGGAGCTGGGCTACGGCGCGCGCGGCGCTGGCGGCGTGATCCCTCCGAACGCGACGCTGAAGTTCGACGTGGAGTTGCTCGGCGTCTCTGCCTGAGCGCCCCGCGCTCCGTAAGGCCGGCAGATGCCGGCTTTTTTTCGACCGCAGTTTTGCGCTTCGGCTGACGGCTGGGCCGCCGCACATCGCCTAATTTTTTCTCGTGGCAGCCAGCGCGACCCTTGAAAGACCAGGGTCAATCCCCAGCTAGCGCCGTTGTCAGCAATTCTTGACCTTCCACACCGCATGACCGAACCCATCCAACCCAACGAAAAGCCTGGCGCCGAAGCGCCGCAAAGCCCCGAGGAACGCGAGGCCGCCATGTTCGCCAACGAAGCCGACGCGCTGGCGCAGGCCCAGGCCGAGCTGGCCACGCTGAAGGCCAAGAGCGGCGAACTCGCAGACCAGTTCCTGCGCGCCAAGGCCGAGGCCGAGAACGCGCGCCGCCGTGCGGATGAGGAGATCTCGAAATCGCGCAAGTTCGCGGTCGAGAGCTTCGCCGACAGCCTCCTGCCCGTCATGGACAGCCTGGAGACCGGCCTGGCCCACAAGGACGCCACGCCCGAGCAGATCCGCGAGGGCGCCGAAGCCACGCTGCGCCAGCTCAAGAGTGCGCTGGAGCGCAACAAGGTCATCGCCATCGATCCGGCGCCCGGTGACAAGTTCGACCCGCACCAGCATCAGGCCATCAGCGTCGTGCCGCTGGCGCCCGGCGTGCAGCAGGAACCGAACAGCGTGGTCACCGTGCTGCAAAAGGGCTACCTGATCGCCGAGCGCGTGCTGCGCCCTGCGCTCGTCACCGTCGCCGCGCCGCAATAAACCGCACCGAATCCACGGGTTGACCCCTTGAATCGCACAGGCTTATCCACACGTTAGCAACAGCTGGCGCCGTAACGGCACCACACCCACTTTTCAGACTCGCAGGAGAAACAACATGGCAAAAATCATCGGCATCGATCTGGGCACCACCAACAGCTGCGTGTCCGTGATGGAGGGCAACACGCCCAAGGTCATCGAGAACTCGGAAGGCGCGCGCACCACGCCGTCCATCGTGGCCTACCAGGAAGACGGCGAAGTGTTGGTCGGCGCCTCGGCCAAGCGCCAGGCCGTGACCAACCCGCGCAACACGCTGTACGCCGTCAAGCGCTTGATCGGCCGCAAGTTCACCGAGAAGGAAGTGCAAAAGGACATCGACCTGATGCCCTACAAGATCGTGGCCGCCGACAACGGCGACGCCTGGGTCGAAGTGCGCGGCAACAAGATCTCGGCCCAGCAGGTCTCCGCCGACATCCTGCGCAAGATGAAGAAGACCGCCGAGGACTACCTGGGCGAGACCGTGACCGAGGCCGTGATCACGGTGCCGGCCTACTTCAACGACGCCCAGCGCCAGGCCACCAAGGACGCCGGCCGCATCGCGGGCCTGGACGTCAAGCGCATCATCAACGAGCCCACCGCCGCGGCGCTGGCGTTCGGCCTGGACAAGCAGGACAAGGGCGACCGCAAGATCGCCGTGTACGACCTGGGTGGCGGTACGTTCGACGTGTCCATCATCGAGATCGCCGACGTCGACGGCGAGAAGCAGTTCGAAGTGCTGTCCACCAACGGCGACACCTTCCTGGGCGGCGAAGACTTCGACCAGCGCATCATCGACTACATCATTGCCGAGTTCAAAAAGGAACAGGGCGTGGACCTGTCCAAGGACGTGCTGGCCCTGCAGCGCCTGAAGGAAGCCGCCGAGAAAGCCAAGATCGAGCTGTCCAACGGCGCTGCCACCGACATCAACCTGCCCTACGTGACGGCCGATGCCTCGGGCCCCAAGCACCTGAACATCAAGCTGTCGCGCGCCAAGCTCGAGGCTCTGGTCGAAGAGCTGATCGAACGCACGATCGCGCCCTGCCGCACGGCCATCAAGGACGCCGGCGTGTCGGTGGCCGACATCCATGACGTGATCCTGGTCGGCGGCATGACCCGCATGCCCAAGGTGCAGGAGAAGGTCAAGGAGTTCTTCGGCCGCGAGCCGCGCAAGGACGTGAACCCGGACGAAGCCGTGGCCGTGGGCGCTGCGATCCAGGGCCAGGTGCTGTCGGGTGACCGCAAGGACGTGCTGCTGCTGGACGTGACGCCGCTGTCCCTGGGCATCGAGACGCTGGGTGGCGTGATGACCAAGATGATCACCAAGAACACGACCATCCCGACCAAGTTCGCGCAGACCTTCTCGACCGCCGACGACAACCAGCCGGCCGTGACGATCAAGGTCTACCAGGGCGAACGCGAGATGGCCACCGGCAACAAGCTGCTGGGCGAGTTCAACCTCGAAGGCATCCCGCCGGCCGCGCGCGGCACGCCGCAGATCGAAGTGTCGTTCGACATCGACGCCAACGGCATCTTGCACGTGGGCGCCAAGGACAAGGGCACGGGCAAGGAAAACAAGATCACGATCAAGGCGAACTCCGGCCTGTCGGAAGCCGAGATCCAGCAGATGGTGAAGGACGCCGAGCTCAACGCGGCCGACGACAAGAAGAAGCTCGAGGTGATCCAGGCCCGCAACCAGGGCGAAGCATCTGCCCACAGCGTGCGCAAGAGCCTGGCCGAGCATGGCGACAAGCTCGAAGCGGCCGAAAAAGAAGCCATCGAGAAGGCGCTGAAGGACATCGACGAAGCGCTCAAGGGTGACGACAAGGCCGCGATCGAAGAGAAGACCACCGCGCTGATGACCGCATCGGCCAAGCTGGGCGAGAAGGTCTACGCCGACATGCAGGCCAAGCAGGCGGCCGAAGGCGGTGCGGCCGGCCCCGAGGCCGCGGCAGCGTCCGCTGGCCCGGAAACTGCATCTGCAGCCAAGCCGGCGGCCGACGACAACGTCGTCGACGCCGAAGTCAAGGAAGTCAAGAAAGGCTGACCCTGCCGGCCTGATCCGCAGCGCGCCGCGTCGATCCCCCAAGGGGCCGACGCGGCGCTCGTGTTCCATCTTGCCGCGGCAGAACCAACATGTCCAAACGCGACTATTACGAAACCCTTGGCGTTCCCAAGAACGCCTCGGAAGACGAGATCAAGAAGGCGTATCGCAAGCTGGCGATGAAGCACCACCCGGACCGCAACCAGGGTGACACCGCCAAGAACGCCGAAGAGAAGTTCAAGGAGGCCAAGGAGGCCTACGAGATGCTGGCCGATCCGCACAAGCGTGCGGCCTACGACCAATACGGCCATGCTGGTGTCGACCCCAACATGCGCGGGCCCGGCGGCCCGGGCGCGGAAGGCTTCGGCGGTTTTGCGGAAGCCTTCGGCGACATCTTCGGCGACATGTTCGGCCAGCAGCGCGGGCGCGCCGGGGCCGGCGGCGGCCGCCAGGTGTTCCGCGGCAGCGACCTGTCCTACGCGATGGAGATCACGCTGGAAGAGGCGGCGCGTGGCAAGGACGCGCAGATCCGCATCCCGAGCTGGGAGAACTGCGAGACCTGCCACGGCAGCGGCGCCAAGCCCGGCACGCAGCCCAAGACCTGCACCACCTGCAACGGCCAGGGTGCCGTGCAGATGCGCCAGGGCTTCTTCAGCGTACAACAGACCTGCCCCACCTGCCGCGGCTCGGGCAAGATCATTCCCGAGCCTTGCACGGCCTGCCAGGGCCAGGGCAAGCTGAAGAAACAAAAGACGCTGGAAGTGAAGATCCCCGCCGGCATCGACGACGGCATGCGCATCCGCAGCGTCGGCAACGGCGAGCCAGGCTCCAACGGCGGGCCACCGGGCGATCTGTACATCGAGATGCGGATCAAGAAGCACGACATCTTCGAGCGTGACGGGGGCGACCTGCACTGCTCGGTGCCGGTCAGCTTCGTCACGGCCGCCCTCGGTGGCGAGATCGAGGTGCCCACGCTGGCTGGCAAGGCCGCGATCGACATCCCAGAAGGCACGCAGGCCGGCAAGCAGTTCCGCCTGCGCGGCAAGGGCATCAAGGGCGTGCGCGACAGCTATCCGGGCGACCTGTACTGCCACATCACGGTGGAGACGCCGGTCAAGCTGACCGAACACCAGCGCAAGCTGATGCGCGAGCTGGAAGAGTCGCTCAAGAAGGGTGGCGGCAAGCATTCGCCGTCCGGCGATTCCTGGACCGACAGGCTGAAGAAGTTCTTCAGCGCTTGATCCCACGATGCAGGCCTCGCGCCTGCATCGTGCATTTGGGGCGGCGTTTATAGTGCCCGACTCCCTATTACGTCAGGACTTACCGCCATGAAAACCAAAGCCGCCGTCGCCTGGAAATCCGGTGCTCCGCTGACGATCGAGACCGTGGACCTGGAGGGCCCGAAGTTCGGCGAGGTGCTGGTCGAGATCAAGGCCACGGGCATCTGCCACACCGACTACTACACGCTGTCGGGCGCCGACCCCGAGGGCATCTTCCCGGCCATCCTGGGCCACGAGGGCGCAGGCATCGTGGTCGATGTGGGGCCCGGTGTGACGACGCTCAAGAAGGGCGACCACGTCATCCCGCTCTACACGCCGGAGTGCCGCCAGTGCAAGTTCTGCCTGTCGCGCAAGACCAATTTGTGCCAGCTGATCCGCGGCACGCAGGGCAAGGGCCTGATGCCCGACGCCACCAGCCGCTTCAGCCTGGACGGCAAGCCCATCTTCCACTACATGGGCACCAGCACGTTCAGCAACTACACGGTGGCGCCCGAGATCTCGCTGGCCAAGATCCGCGAGGACGCACCCTTCGACAAGGTCTGCTACATCGGTTGCGGCGTGACGACCGGCATCGGAGCCGTGCTGTTCACGGCCAAGGTGGAGGCCGGCGCCAACGTGGTCGTGTTCGGCCTGGGCGGCATCGGCCTGAACGTGATCCAGGGCGCCAAGATGGTCGGCGCCGACAAGATCATCGGCGTGGACATCAACCCGGCCCGCCAGGAGATGGCGCGCAGGTTCGGCATGACGCACTTCATCAACCCCAAGGAAGTGCCCAACGTGGTCGATGCCATCGTGCAGCTGACCGACGGCGGCGCCGACTACAGCTTCGAGTGCATCGGCAACACCCAGGTCATGCGCCAGGCGCTGGAGTGCACGCACAAGGGCTGGGGCCGCAGCATCATCATCGGCGTGGCCGAGGCCGGCGCCGAGATCAGCACGCGGCCGTTCCAGCTGGTCACGGGCCGCAAGTGGGAAGGCTCGGCCTTCGGCGGCGCACGCGGCCGCACCGACGTGCCCAGGATCGTGGACTGGTACATGGAGGGCAAGATCAACATCGACGACCTGATCACGCACACCATGCCGCTCCAGGACATCAACAAGGGCTTCGACCTGATGAAGAGCGGCGAGTCGATCCGGGGCGTGGTCCTGTATGACTGAAGCCTCGGGCGTGAAGACACTGTCCGAACACCGCGCCTTCGGCGGCGTACAGGGCTTCTACGAACATGCCTCGGCGCAGGTCGGCCTGCCGATGCGCTTCGGTGTGTTCCTGCCGCCGCAGGCCGCGCGAGGCCCGGTGCCCGCTCTGCTCTATCTGGCGGGACTGACCTGCACTGAAGAGACCTTCGCGACCAAGGCCGGCGCGCAGAAGCTGGCTGCCGAGCTGGGTCTGGCGCTGATCACGCCGGACACCAGCCCGCGCGGCGCGCAGGTGCCGGGCGAGGCCGAGAATTGGGATTTCGGCGTGGGCGCCGGCTTCTACCTCGACGCCACGGCTGCGCCCTGGGCGAAGCACTGGCGCACCGAGAGCTGGCTGCTGCGTGAACTGCTGCCGCTGGTGGCGCAGCATTTCGCCATCGACGATCAGCGCCTCGGGCTGTTCGGCCACTCCATGGGCGGGCACGGTGCGCTGACCTTGGCACTCAAGCATCCGGGCCGCTTCCAGTCGCTGTCGGCCTTCGCGCCGATCTGCGCGCCGACGCAGTGCCCGTGGGGTGAGAAGGCCTTCAGCGGCTACCTGGGGCCGGACCGCAAGGCCTGGGCGGCGCATGACGCGAGCCTGCTGATGCAGGGCCAGCTTGCGGCGCCCTACCCGGCCGGCATCCTGATCGACCAGGGCCTGGCCGACAAATTCCTGGCCGAGCAGTTGCATCCCGAAGCCTTCGAGGCCGCCTGCTCGGCCGTGGGCCAGCCGCTGACGCTGCGCCGCCACGCAGGCTACGACCACGGCTACTACTTCATCCAGAGCTTCGTCGACGACCACCTGCGGCACCACGCCGCGCAGCTGGGCCTGTAGTCAGAACAGCGCCTGCTGCCCATCCAGCGTGGGGCGGCGGAACAGCGACAGATCGGAGCCCGCGCGCTCGCGGTTGAAACCGAGCCGCGCGCACGCTTTCTCGAAGCGTTGGCGGATCAGCTCCGCCCAGATGCCGCTGCCCTTCATGCGCGTGGAAAAGTCGCTGTCGTAGTCGCGCCCGCCCCGCATGTCCTGCACACGCGCCATCACGCGCTCGGCCCGGTCCGGGAAGTGCAGCGCCAGCCACTCGCGGAACAGCGGCGCCACCTCCCAGGGCAGGCGCAGCACGGTGTAGAACGCACTGCGCGCGCCCGCGTCCCAGGCCGCGGCCAGCACCTGCTCCATGTCTTCGGTGATGAACGGGATCTGCGGCGCCACGCTCACGCCCACCGGCACGCCCGCATCGGCCAGCGCGCGGATGGTGCGCAGTCGGCGGTGCGGCGCCGCGGCCCGCGGCTCCAGCGTGCGCGCAATGTCACCATCCAGCGTGGTCACGGTGATGTAGACGGCGGCCAGACGCTGCGCGGCCAACGGCGCCAGCAGGTCCAGGTCGCGCTCGACACCGCTGGATTTCGTGATCAGCGAGAACGCGTGCCGCGCCTCGCCCAGCGTTTCGATCAGCGAGCGGGTCAGCCGCAACTCGCGCTCCAGCGGCTGGTAGCAATCGGTCACCGTGCCGATCACGAGGCCCTGGGGCACATAGCGCGGTGATGCGAGCTCGGCGCGCAGCAGCGCGGCGATGTTGCGCTTGGCGATGATCCTGGTCTCGAAGTCCAGCCCGGGCGACATGTTGAGGTAGCTGTGCGTGGGCCGTGCGAAGCAGTAGATGCAGCCGTGCTCGCAGCCACGGTAGGGGTTGATGGACTGCTCGAAATAGATGTCGGGCGACTGGTTGCGTGAGATTGCGCTGCGCGCCGTCTCCCAGATCAGCTCGGTCGGCACGGCTGCGCCCGCGTCGGCCAGGCGCTCGTCCAGCCCGCCCCAGCCGTCATCGAAGCCGTCGCGCGCATCCTTCGAAAAGCGGTGCGCAATGCGCGTGGCGGCGCCTCGGCCTTTGATGGCCTCGATCGGGACATTCACGACAGTGGGTGGTGCCATGGGGAATTCCTCCGAACACGAAACTGTATTTATGAACAGTATAGGCAGGCGATGCCCATCGCGCCCGCCCTGGACGTTCGTCTAACACCAAGCGGCCGGCCACGCCATCCCGCAAACATGCATCGACGTAACGCTCCCGTCTCCCCAAAATGGTGCGCACGTCCCACGACTTCACGCGACCACAGGAGGCCCTGCACCCACGCACTTCACCGCACGCGACACACGGGCGGGTCACCTCTCCAGACACGGCTTGCGCCCACGACACCACAGAACAAGGAAGCAAGATGACGACATTCCATTTCGGGGACATCAGCCGGCGCGGCCTCATTGCGTCGGCCCTGCTCGCAGGCCTCGTCGGCTGCGGTGGCAGCAGCGACGACGAACCCCAACTCACGGCCGCAGCGGTCTCCTCGCCCGACCAGTTCGGCGCGCAGGCCGCCAAGCAGGTGCTGGACATGGGCGGCAACGCCGTGGACGCCGGCGTGGCCGTGGCCTTTGCGCTGGCCGTGACGCTGCCGGCCGCCGGCAACATCGGCGGCGGCGGCTTCATGACCATCTACATGGACGGCAAGCCCTATTTCGTGGATTACCGCGAAAAGGCGCCCGGTGCCGCCACGCCCACCATGTACCTGGACGCCAACGGCAACGTGATCCCGCGCCTGAGCCTGGACGGCTCGCTGGCCGCTGGCGTGCCCGGCACCGTGGCCGGCATGCAGGCCGCGCACCAGAAATTCGGCAAGCTGCGCTGGAACCAGGTGCTGGCCCCCGCCATCGGCTACGCGCGCAACGGCTTCACCGCCTATTCGACGGCCCAGCCCACCAGCTCGGCCGCACGCGGCAACTTCAACAACTATTTCGGCGGCAAGATGGTCGCCGGCCAGCTGTTCAAGCAGCCCGAGCTGGCCGACACCCTGCAGCGCATCAGCGACAACGGCGCCGACGAGTTCTACAAGGGCCGGACGGCCGACCTGCTGGTTGCGCAGATGGGCCGCACGAACGGCCTGATCTCCAAGGCCGATCTGGCGAACTACCAGGCCGTATGGCGCGACCCGGTGACCATCAACTGGAACGGGCACATGGTCTACACCGCGCCACCGCCCAGCTCGGGCGGCTTCGGCATCGGGCAGCTGCTCAAGATGAAGAGCTTCCTGGCACCGCAGTTCGCCAGCGCCCCGCTGAACTCGGCGCAGTACCTGCACCTCACGGCCGAGATGGAAAAGCGCCTGTTCGCCGACCGCGCGCAGTACCTGGGCGACTCGGACTTCTTCAAGGTGCCGATGACAGAGCTTCTGTCCGACGACTACCTGCGCCGGCGCGCGGCCGAGGTCAACCCGCTGGTGCCGACACCGCTGGCCAACATCAAGCCCGGCCTGGGCACCGACTACCCGGCCGGCCTGGCCGCCGACGAGAAGCCGCAGACCACGCACTTCTCCATCGTCGACAAGTGGGGCAATGCGGTGTCGAACACCTACACGCTGAACGGCGGCTACGGCAGCGGCATCGTGGTCGAGGGTGCAGGCTTCCTGCTCAACAACGAGATGGACGACTTCGCCGCCAAGCCCGGCGTGCCGAACCAGTTCGGCGTGGTCGGCTCGGACGCCAACTCGGTGCAGCCCAACAAGCGGCCCCTCTCGTCCATGAGCCCCACCATCGCCACCAAGGACGGCAAGGTCGCGCTGGTGCTGGGCACGCCCGGTGGCTCGCGCATCTTCACCAGCGTCTACCAGGTGCTCGTGAACGTTCTGGACTACCAGCTGCCCATCGCCCAGGCCCAGGCGCAACCGCGCTTCCACCACCAGCTGCTGCCCGACAACGTGATCGAGTTCGAGGCCAGCAAGTACCCTGCCTCCGTGGCCACCGACCTCACGGCGCGGGGCTGGATCATGCGCGACGGCGTGCTCGGCGGCTTGAACATCGAGGCCGTGCAGGTGGTCGACAACACACCGGTCCCCGTGACCGACCCGCGCAGCCCGAACGGCCTGGCGCTGGTGATTCCGCCCGTGAAGTGATCGCGGGCCGGGCCGGGTGCAACGCCCGGCCCGTCGGCCGCCGCCTTGCGGCAGCGCGGCTCAGGGGACCGCCTGCCGCTTGCCCGCCAGGTACTCGGCCAGGTCGGTCTCGTGCAGCTGGCGCGGGTAGCGCTCGGTGGCCTCGAACCAGCGCTGCATGCGCAGCTCACGCTGCCGCGTGGCCGGGGCGCGGCTGGCCGCGAACCAGGCCTCGATCGCAAGGTAGTAGCGCATGGCCGTGCGCTCGATCACGCCGCGCATGCCACCCACATAGACGTCTTCGCCCTGGCCCTCGACCTTGGTGAAGCCGACCTTGTCGCGGCCGAAGGTCGAGAGGTAGGTGCGCATGCCAAGGCGCGCCGCCGTGCTGAACCGGCAGGCATAGGCGAACGACAGAAAGCTCTTGCCGCCGGGCAGCGCGATGGCGTCCAGCACGATGCGGTAGTTGGCCGTGCCCAGTGGGCCTTCGGGCGCGGTCATGACGATCTGCAGCGCGTCGGGCCCGGCCTGCACGCGGTCCCAGCGGAAGTCCAGCAGGAACGCGTCCTTGGCCGCATGGTCGTGCTTGCGTGTGACGGCCATCGCCAGGTTGGTGCTGCCGCTGCTGCCGTCGCCCGCCACGCAGCGCTTGGTGTTCAGGTGCAGCACGAGGATCTCGCACCAGGCCTGCGGCCGGCTCAGTGCGGCGCAGAGGTCGGCGAATGCCGTGTCCACCACCGCATGCACCTGGCCGCGCAGTTCGGCATCCGCCTCCGAGGAGCTGATCAGCAGGGGCTGGCCCAGCGGGCTGCTGGCCAGCTGTGCACGCAGCGCCTGGTACTCGCGCATCAGTCGCTCGCGGACCGGCGCGTCCTGCGCCATGGCCACGCCGGCCAGGCCGGCGAGCAAGGCCCCCAGGACGCCGCGGCGCGCCCATGGCCTGGGCATGGAAGGCGTGGACGGCAGGGGCTCGTGCATGTGGTGACCCGGGAAATGCGCAACGCGATAAGGACATCGTGCGCCGCGCCAGGCGCGCGCGCATCGGCATCTTAGGGGACGTTGAACCGCTGCGGCGGGTGCCTGCAGCAACGCTTGCCCGAACGCCGAAATACTGTACATTCAACCAGTCATTGAGCACAGAGGACACACCATGGACACCACCACCGAGACCACCTACACCGTCGCCCTGTGCGACTACCCCGAACTGCCCGACCGCGAGCGCATCGCGGCCGAGGTGCGCTACGGCCGCGCGCTGGAGCGCCGGCTCGGCTCGGCCGAGGGCGTGGCACAGACGCTGCGCGCCGTGGTCGCGCTGGCCGAGGAAGGCCATGACGAAGACCCGTCAGCGCAGACACTTGCCTTGCGCTGGCGCCTGGCCAACACCGCTGCCCGCCAGCTGGGGCTGCAGGGGCTGGGCGACCTGCCCAGCGCCTACTTCCACGTCGCATTGCGCTGAGCCTGCCGGTGGCATGATGGCCCGCAGGAGGGGCCATCCATGCCAGGCATCGACGTCGGAACCCAGGAGTCCACAGCGACCCTGCTCACCCGGTTGCGCCAGCAGGAGCCGGGCCTTGCCGACCGCTGGCAAGCCTTCATGGCTGCGGACCAGAGCGACGCAGTGATGCTGGTCGAGGCGGCCACGCTGGCCCAGGCGCTGGCAGCGCGCGGCCAGCATGCGCTGGCCGCGCGGCTGTGGAAGCTGTGCGGCGACCTGCACCACCGCGGCGCGGCGCCCGACCTGGAGCTGGCCATCGCCGCCTATGGCGAAGCACTGCACGGCGCGCGGGGCGATGAACGCTGGCAGGTGCTCATGGCACTGTCGACATGCTGGGACACCCGCGTGACCGGCACGCGCGCCGGCAACATCGAGCAGGCGTTGCAGATGGCCGGTGCCGCCGCGGCATTGGCAGAGCACCTGACAGCCGACCAGCGCGCCGAGTCCGCCATGGAATTCGGCTTGCTCTACACCCGCCGCGTGGCCGGCGACCCGGCCTCCAACCTCGCGCAGGGCCGTGCGGCGCTGCACGATGCCATCGCCTGGAGCACCAACGCGCAGCTGCGGCTGCAGGCGCGCTACAACCTTGCCGTCGCCGACATCGAAGACGTGCTGGACCGCTCGGGCCATGCGCTGCAGGCCGGCGTCGCGGTGCTGCGCGGCATGCTCGAGGCCGAGGTCTTCGGCGTGTTCGATCCCCTGCAGCAGCAAAACCTGCTGCAGACCCTGGCGGTCGGGATGGCCCGGCAGGCCGCGCTGCCGGGCGGGGCCGGCCCTGTCGCCGCGCTGCGCGAGGCCGCCGCGCTGGCAGAGATCGCCCACACCATGGCCCTGCAGCACGGTACGCCCGTGCAGGCCGCGCGGCTGGCGCGCGTGCGGGCAAGCATCGCTGCCGACCGCACACGCGTGGGCGACGGCGATCACTTCGACGAGGCCCTGGACCTGTTGCGCGACGCCGGCCAGGTGCTGCGGCGCGACACCGCGCCCTACGACTACGCCCGCGTGCAGCTCGCCCTGGCCCACACCGTGGTCAGCCTGTCCGACCCCATGTTCGTGCCGGCGCTGGCCATCCCCATCCTGCGCGACGTCGTCGACATCCTGACGCCGGACGTCGACCCCGACCACTGCCGCCAGGCCCAGGTGGCGCTCGGCCGCCAGCATGCCAGCCTCGGCGAATGGGCGCAGGCCGCCCAGTGCTATTCCGTGGCTTGCGACGCCTGCGAGCGCCTGCTGGCCGGCACCGAGACACGCGCGCGCCGCGCCCACGAGACCGGGCCCAACGCCGAAGCCCATGCGCTGCACATCGATGCGCTCAGCCGGTTGCAGCCCGCCGATGCCGCTGCGCACGATGCGCGCGGCTGGGCGGTGCTGCAGGCCATGGAGCACGGCCGCGCCCGACTGTTCCTGGACATGATGGGCCTGCGCCCGCTGCCGCCGCAGCCAGGCCTTGCGCCGGGCGATCTCGAACAGGAAGCCCGCCTGATCGCGCAGCTGCGCTGGACGCTGCCCGCCACCGCGCCCGACGCGGCGCCGACGCTGGACGCCGACCTGGAACCGACGCGCCTGGCCGAGCAGCGCGACACGCGTGCGGCGCTGGATGCGCTGTGGACCCGCATGGCACTGGCCAGCGAGGCCGGCCGCCGCCATGTCGCCCTGCGCCGCACTGCGCCACCCGGCCAGGCTGCGCTGCAGGCGCTGGCGCTGGATGTGGGTCCGCGCAGCGCCAGCCTGAGCCTGTTCGTCACACCGCAGCGCATCGTCGCCGCCTGGCTGGCCCCTGGCGCGGCGCCACGCGTGCGCCACCTCGACATCGACGCAGCGCGTCTGCAGGCCGGCTTGCTGCAGCCGTTCGCGCGCAACGTGCTGTCGGGCGACGGCGAGCCCCGCCCCGTCCACGCCTGGCAGGCGTTCGGCGACACGCTGTTCGGCCCCTTCGCCGACCAGCTGGCCGGCATCGACACCTTGTGCATCGTGGCCCATGGGCCGCTGCACGGCCTGCCGCTGCACGCGCTGCACCTGCAGGGCGCGCCGCTCATCGCGCAGGTGGCCGTGGCCTACGCGCCCTCGCTGGCCGTTCTGGCCTCGGTGCGCAGCCGGGCGCAAGCCGCCGGGCCGGCGGGCGAGCCCCTGGTCGGCAGCTATGCCGACGAGGCCACGGACATCGAGGAATTCCAGGCCGAGACCAACGAGGTCGCCCGGCTCCACCACGCCCAGGCGCGCGCACAGCTGGCGCGCGCCGAGGTGCTGCGCGATGCGGCCAGCGCCCCACTCGTTCACCTGGCCTGCCACGGCGCCTACGACGCCGACGACCCGCTGGCCTCGGGCGTGGAGCTCGCCGGCGGCACGCTGACCGCACACGACATCCTGGCGCTGCAGCTGCGTTGCGAGCTGGCGGTGCTCAGCGCCTGCGAGACGGGTCGCCAGGCCGCCCCGCAGGGCGACGAATTGCTGGGCCTCACACGCGCGCTGCTGCAGTCTGGCGCGGCCTGCACCTTGTCCACACTGTGGCGCGTGTATTCCGACAGCACGACGCAGTGGATGCGCCTGTTCCACGACGCCTGGACCCAGCCTGGCACCACGCGCGCCGCCGCCTTCCAGTCGGCCACGCTCGCCCTGCGCGCCACCGACAGCGACCCGCGCGCCTGGGCTGCGTTCGTCCTGACCGGCGACGCGCGCTGATGGGCGGCGCATGTGCCGCGCGAGCTTGCCCTTCTATCAGCCCAAAAGCGTGGCCGTGGGGCTGGTACCAGCTGCCCCGCCTGTCCTGAAGCGCCCTAAGATGGCCCCGGCCTTCCACCAAAAACTTCTGGAGACAACCCATGTCCAACCATGTCTACAAGTCGCTCGAGCTGACCGGCTCATCGCCCACCAGCATCGAGGATGCCGTGCAGACCGCCATCGCCAAGGCGCATGAGACGGTGCGCAACATCCATTGGTTCACCGTCACCGAAACGCGCGGCCATGTCGTCGATGGCAAGGTCGCGCACTGGCAGGTCAGCCTGAAGGTCGGCTTCACGCTCGACTAGGCGCTTCGGCCGCGCCCGACCTCACTTGGGCGGCTTGACCTGCTGCTGGAAGGTGCCCACGAGCTCGCCCTGCGCCACCACGTGGCCGCGCATGGCGGCCAGCAGCTGGTCACGGTCGGCGCCGGGCGGCACCTGCAGCATGGTGTCCAGCGCGAACACCTGGAAGTGATAGCGGTGCGGCGCGTCCATCACGGGCGGGCGCGGGCCGTAGTAGCCGGGTGAGCCGCGCGTGGTGGCGCCCTGCAGCACGCCATCGGGCTCGGTCAGGCGCAGCTGCTCCTGCAGACCCTCGGGCAGGTGCGTCACGCTGGCCGGGATGTTCCACGCCAGCCAGTGCACGAACGGCGTCACGGGCCTGGCGTCCGGGTCCTCCATCACGATGGCGTAGGAGCGCGCGCCCGCGACGGCCGTCCACGTCAGCTGCGGCGAGACGCCGTCGGCGTATTCACTGTGCTTGGCCGGGATCGCCGCCTGCGGCGCGATGGTGGCCGAGGTGACGGTGATGGCGCCTGCGGCGCGCGTCTCCTCGCGGTCCTTGGCCAGCGGCACGCCGCCGCCACGCATGGCCTGCTGTTGCATGGGCCCGGCTGGCGGGGTGGCGGCTGCGGCCATCTGCCCGGCACCGCCGCGGTAGGCCACGCGGTAGATCGTGCCGTTAGCATCGTCGGACATCAACAGCGCGCCGTCCTTCGCCACCGCCAGCCCGACCGGCCGCGCGATGTGCGTACGGCCGCCGTCGGTCAGAAAGCCGGTGACGAAGGGCTCGAACTTCTGCGGCTGCCCGTCGGCAAAGCGCACCCGCAAGATCTCGTAGCCCGAGGCCGGGTTGCGGTTCCATGAGCCCCGCATGGCGACGAAGGCGTCACCGGTGTACTCCGCCGGGAAGGAGCCGCCGGGGTAGAACAGCATCTGCATCGGTGCGGCATGCGCCGTATAGCCCAGCACCATCGGCGTGCTGAGCGCCTTCCACTGTTCCTTGCTGATCTCGCCGACCGGCGTGCTTTGCGGATTGACGCCACCCGCACCCCAAATGTGCGGCCAACCGTACTGCCTGCCACGCTCGATGCGGTTGAGCTCCTCGGGCTGCACGTCATCGCCCAGGAAGTCGATGCCGTGGTCCATGCCCCACAGCGCGCCCGTGCGTGGCTCCCAGCCGAAGCCGATGGTGTTGCGCAGGCCACTCGCGAAGATCGTGCGGCTCTTGCCGTCCGGGGTTGCGCGCAGCAGCGTGGCGTTCTCCGGGTTGGACTCGTTGCACGCGTTGCAGGTCGAGCCCACGCTGATGTAGAGCATGCCGTCCGGCCCGAACGCGATGGTGCGGTTCGGGTGCTGGCCCGAATCGGGCAGGTCGCCGATCAGCATCTCCAACTCGCCCAGCGTGCCATCGGGCTTGATCGGTGCCTTGAAGATCTCCTTGACCGTGGCGATGTACAGGCTGCCGTCGCGGATCGCCAGTCCATGCGCGCCAGCACGGTTCGCCACGATGCGCCCGCCGTCGTCGGCGCGGCCGTCACCATCCTGGTCGCGCAGCATCACCACATCGCCCTGGTCGCGCCGGCTCACGTAGACCGTGCCATCGGGCGCGACGGCCAAGATGCGCGCATTCTTCAGGCCATTGGCGAACACGGTGACGCCGAAGCCTGCCGGCGCCTGGATGGCCGCCAGGCGCTCGTGCGTCAGGTCGACCTTGGCGGGCTTGAAAACATTGGTGCGGATGGGCACGTCGGTGCCGTCGCCCTGCTGGGCGAGCGCAGCCATGGCAAGGCCTGCAGCCACGGCGGCCACGGCCGTACGGCGCAGAAGTTGGATCGATTGATGGGGCATGGGGCTTCGAAAGTTGGGGTGAAGGGGGGGTGTGGCCTGCAGTGTCCGAAGGCGCGTGGAGCCTGCGTGTCGGCTGGGCCGACGGCGCTGCGTAGGACCGAGGGGGGGCTCGCCAGGCGCGCCCGCTTGTGCGCCCTGGCTGGCAGGCACGACGGCATCGCAGCTGACGCGCCCTCTGCCGCATCAACCCCGACAGCCACGCACAGCGCCTACGACCACGTGCCCGCAAGTGCGCCAATCTAAAGACCTCCA
This sequence comes from Pseudorhodoferax sp. Leaf267, assembly GCF_001422405.1. GTDB lineage: Bacteria > Pseudomonadota > Gammaproteobacteria > Burkholderiales > Burkholderiaceae_C > Pseudorhodoferax. Next base: position 785,787 of record NZ_LMMV01000001.1, on the reverse strand, counting down.
CAACCCGAAGAGGACACCACGATGACCACCCGCCACACCCCCGATGCCTGCACGCTGCTCGATGCCGACCACCGCAACGTCAAGAAGATGTTCAAGGAGTTCGAGGAGCTGACCCATTCCAAAGCCCAGGCCACCGTGCAGAAGAAGCGCGCACTTGCCGACCAGATCTGCCGCGAACTGACCGTGCATGCGCAGATCGAGGAGGAAATCTTCTACCCCGCCCTACGCTCGGCCCTGAAGGACGCCGATCTGCTGGACGAAGCCGAGGTCGAGCATTCGACCGCCAAGGACCTCATCGCCCAGATCGAAGACGGCGATGAGAGCGACCCGAAGTGGGACGCCAAGGTCATCGTTCTGGGCGAGTACATCGACCACCACGTGAAGGAAGAGCGCAGCGAGATCTTCGTCAAGGCGCGCGCCGCCCGCGGCCTGGACCTGGTGGCCATGCGCGACGAACTGCAGGCGCGCAAGGAAGCGCTGATGGAAGAGCACACCGCCGCGGCCTGACGCGCCAGGCGGACTACGCCAAGGCTGGCCCGTGGATGACACGGCGCTGCCGCGCAAGCGTCACGATGGGGCCATCACAACACAGGGCTTCAACATGCTCACAAGACCAGGGGGCGCCAGCCCCGATACTCCCGCGGTGGACCGGGCCGAGAAGAAGATCGGCGCCGTGCTCGGCGATCTGGAGAAGGAGACGGGCGGCGAAGTCAAGGACATCGGCCTGGAGGACATGGTCGACACCGACGAGAACGGCCGGCCCGTGGTGCAACGTGCCGTCGATGTCCAGGTCCAACAGCGGCCCAAGCGCGAATGGTCGCGGTGAACTTCTAAAGCTGCAGCAGGCCCCGTTGCGATCCCCGCCTGTCCGGGCGCGGGATCGCTTGCACGTTCCGGCGCCGTACGTGTCAGCCCGGACGCATCGCTCCTCACGTCTGCACTGCCCCGATGCCGATGCCGCTGTCCCCTGCCGCCCACTCTTGCGACGGCGCCATGACCTTGTCCGGCGTCATTGGCGTGGACCGCACGCGGCGCCCGGTTGCGTGAAAGATGGCGTTGGCCACGGCGGCGGCGACGCCCACCAGGCCGATCTCGCCCACGCCCTTGGCGCCCAGCCGGCTCACGATGCGGTCGTCTTCGTTCACGAAGATCACATCGATGTCGTGGATGTCGGCGTTCGCTGCCACGTGGTACTCGGCAAAGCTGTGGTTCATGAACCGCCCCAGCCGGTGGTCGGCATGCGTTTCCTCGTGCAGCGCCTGGCTGATGCCCCAGACCACGCCGCCCAGGATCTGGCTGCGGGCCAACTGCGGGTTCATGATGCGGCCCGCAGCGATCGCGCTCACCACACGCGTGACGCGGACCGTGCCGAAGTCCTCGTCCACCCGCACCTCGCAGAACACCGCAGAGTGCGTGGCGCGCACGTACTTCCTCTGCTTGAGGATGTTGGGCAGCATCAGGTACTTTTCCTGCAGATGGTCGAGCCCGGCCTGCGCGAGCACGGTCGATAGCGCAACGGCCACCGGGCCGCTGGCCCCGTCGAAACACATCGCGCCGTCGCGAAACCGGATGTCGGCGAAGCGCGCGCGGGCAAAGGGCTTGCCGGGCAGTGACAGCGCCATGCCGAACAGCGTGCGCTGCAGCTTTTCGCACACGCCTTCGACCGCAGAGCCCACGGTGGCCACGTGCGAGGAGCCGCCTTCGATCGGCGCCACGGGCAGGGTCGAGTCACCCAGGCGGAACACCACCTGCTCCAGCGGCAGGCCCATGGCATGCGCGGCGATCTGCGCCATGACCGTGTAGGTGCCCGTGCCGATGTCACTGGCCGCGCTGCTGACCACCAGCCGCCCGTCCGCATGCAGCACGGCACTGGCGCGCGCGAACATCTGCATCGCGTCCCACTGGCCGGTGGCCATCCCCCAGCCGATCAGCTCGTTGCCCTCGCGCATGCTGCGCGGCGCCATGGGCCGCTGGCTCCAGCCGAAGCGCGCCGCGCCCTGTTCGTAGCATGCGCGCAGCTCCTTGGTGGAATACGGCAGGTCCTGCGCTTCGTCGCGCTCGCTGTAGTTTGCAAGGCGCAGCGCGAGCGGGTCCATTCGCAGCGCGTAGGCCAGCTCGTCCATCGCCACCTCCAGCGCGTGCACGCCGTGCGCGGCGCCGGGTGCGCGCATGTCGATCGGGCTGTAATGGTCGAGCTGCACGACCTGGTAGGCCAGCTTGACGTTCTCGCACTTGTAGAGCTGGCCCGACCAGTTCACGACGACCTCGACATAGTCTTCGAGCCGCGAGGTCTCGGCGATGGCCTCGTGCATGACGGATTGCAGCCTGCCCTGCGCATCGGCGGCCAGCCGCACGCGCTGCCAGGTCTCGGGCCGGTGGCCGAAGGTGAACATCTGCTGGCGCGAGAGCACCACGCGCACCGAGCGCTCGAGCCGCAGCGCCGCCATCACTGCGAGGATCAGGTTGTACTGCGGCCGCAGGCCCGAGCCGAACGCGCCGCCGACGAAGGGGTTGCGCACCGTCACCTGGTCCTTGGACAGCCCGAACACCTGCGAGACCATCCAGCGGCTGTTCTGCGAGCTCTGGCTCTTGTCGTAGATGGTCAGGTGGCCGTCGCGCGCGCGCAGCACGGTGGTGGCGTGCATCTCCATGGGGTTGTGGTGCTCGACACCGGCGTAGTAGGTGCTGTCGACTTTCACCAGGGCGGCGTCGAATGCCGCCTCGGCGTCGCCGGTTGCGGCCGGCGGCGGCGAGAAGCCGGCCTTGAGCCGGCTCGGCTTGTAGCCGCGCTCCAGGTTGGCCAGCAGATGCGTCTCGTGCGGCTGCTGTTCGTAGTCCACGCGCACCAGCGATGCCGCGTAGCGCGCCGCCTCGAAGGTGTCGGCCAGCACCAGCGCCACGGGCTGTCCGCTGTAGAAGATGGCGTCGCTGTGGAAGGGCTTGAACGGCGAGCCGGCGGGCGCCGTCATGTCCTTGTAGAACAGGTCGAGCTTGCGGGTGTTGGGCCGGTTGGCGTGCGAGAGGATCTGCGCAACGCCTGGCACGGCCAGTGCCTCGTCCAGGTGCATGGCGACGATGCGTCCTTTGGCGATGGTGCTGTTGACCACCACGCCGAAGGCCATGTCCTCCGTCAGGTGTTCAGCGGCGTAACGGGCCCCGCCCGTCACCTTGGCGCGGCCGTCGACGCGTGCGACCGCGTCGCCCTTGCGCACGTAGCCCGTGCCTGGCTCGGCGACGGGTTGCACATCGATGTCGTCGCGGTTCATGGCAGGTTGTCCCCGGTGTTGGTCACGGTGCCAAGCGCAGCGGTTGCCAGCGCACGCACGACGGCGCGGCGCGCCATCGGAATCTTGAAGGCATTGCTGCCCGGCCCCACGCCCTGGGCCTGCGCACCCTGCAGCAGCTGCGCCGCCGCACGGTCGAAGCTGGCCGTCGTCGCGGGTGCACCGACCAGCAAGGCCTCGGCCGACGGGTCGCGCCAGGGCTTGTGCGCGACGCCCCCCAGCGCGATGCGCGCACTGCGGATGCGCCCGTCCGCGTCCAGGTCCAGCGCCGCGGCCACCGACACCAGCGCGAACGCATACGACAGCCGCTCGCGCAGCTTGAGATAGGCCGAGTGCGCCGCGTAGTGCTGCGACGGCGGCACGACGATCGCCTCGATCAGTTCGTCCGGCGCCAGCGTGTTGTCGAGCTCGGGCTGGTCGCCGGGCAGGCGATGGAAGTCGGCAAACGCAATCTGCCGTGCACCGCGCACCGAGCGCACGTGCACCACGGCCTCCAGCGCCGCCAGCGCCACGCACATGTCGGATGGGTGCGTGGCGATGCAGTGGTCGCTGGCGCCGACGATCGCGTGCTGGCGCGCCAGGCCGTCGAGGGCGGGGCACCCCGTGCCCGGCGCGCGCTTGTTGCAAGGCACGCCGGCGTCGTAGAAGTAATGGCAGCGCGTGCGCTGCATGAGGTTGCCGCCGTTGCTGGCCATGTTGCGGATCTGCGCCGACGCGCCAGCCAGGATGGCCGTGGACAGCAGTGGCAGCTGTTCGCGCAGTTCGGGGTGGTAAGCGGTGGCGGCATTGCGCGCCAGCGCGCCCAGGCGGAACGCACCGTCCGGCAGCCGTTCGATGGCCTGCGGCGGCAGCCGGTTCAGGTCCACGATCTGGCGCGGGCGCACCAGGTTTTCCTTCATGAGATCGAGCAGGTTGGTGCCGCCGGCAATCAGCTTGCTGGCGTCAACCGCCGCAGCGCCCGGTGCTGCCATCTGCTGCAGCAAGGCGTCGACGTCGGTGGCGACGCTGTAGTCGAAGCCGTTCATGCCGGCACCGTGCCGGTGACGACTGCTGTGTGGGCGCGCTCGCCGCGCGCATGCGGCTGGCCCAGCGCGACCTCGGCCACCGCCTGCGCGATCTGCACGTAGGCCCCGCAGCGGCACAGGTTGCCGCTCATAAGTTCGCGCACGTCGTCCAGCGTCCTGGCCTGGCCTTCGCGGACCAGGCCAACGGCCGAGCACAGCTGGCCGGGCGTGCAGTAGCCGCATTGCAATGCGTCGTGCTGGATGAAGGCGCGCTGCAGCGGATGCAGGGTGTCGCCATCGGCCAGCCCTTCGACGGTCGTGACCTCGCAGCCGTCGCGCATCACGGCCAGCGACAGGCACGACAGCACACGCTCGCCATCCACGAGCACGGTGCAGGCACCGCATTGGCCGTGGTCGCAGCCCTTCTTGGTGCCCGTGAGCCGCAGCTTGTCGCGCAGCAGGTCTAGCAGCGTCACCCAGGCCTCGACCTGCAGCCGCTGCACGGCGCCGTTCACCGTGATGTCGATGCTGTGCGTGGAAGGTCGGAACGGTGTGGGGCTCTGCGAGGCAGACCCGGGTTGGCTCGCTGGCATGCTGGCTACTCCTTGGTGTGCTGCATTCTTCGAGGGCGCCTGTGCGGGCCAGTGTCGGACGGCGCGCCGTCGCAGCGGGTCTGAAACCCGCGACAGGCTGGCGCTGCGCAGCGGCCACGGCCTAGGCGACGCACTTGCGCGGCCCGACAGGGGGACCGGGCTGCGGCCTACGCGCCCGGTGCGGCCGCGCGCCGCATGCTGTGCTCCTCGGAGAACAGGAGCTTCCCATGATGAATTTCTCGCTGTGGTTCGCGCTGGCCTTTCAGCAGGGACAAAAGATGTCGCAGGTTGCCCTGTGGCCTGGCCTGTCCCAACTCGGCGCCAAACCGCCGGCTGCGCCCGACCGCAAGTAGCCGCTAGAACCCTCTTCCACCGACTGTGAGGGCCTTTGCCCGACCGGCCGTTGGCAACACCCGCCACAGGAATTCTGATGACCGACAAGCAGACACAAGCCATCGCCGACGAAGGCAACATGGAGAAGGACCCATCGACCTGGGTCACCGGCGATGAACCCATGACGGGGGCCCAGCGCTCCTACCTGACGACCCTCAGCGAGGAGGCCAAGGAGCCGTTCGACGGTTCGCTGTCCAAGGCCCAGGCCTCCGTGCGCATCGACGAGCTGCAACAGCTGACCGGGCGCAAGCCGCCGGACCACCAGCCGGTGACCGATCGACAGGAGTAACAGCCTGCGGCCACGGCCGCAGATCGGCCCCACGGCCGCCATGCGAGGTCTAAGATCGCCTTCCCACGAAGAAGGAGACCACGATGACCTCTCTGACCGTCAACGGCAAGGCGACGCAGGTCGCGGCGCCCGAGGACACGCCCTTGCTGTGGGTCCTGCGGGACCACCTCGGGCTCACCGGTACGAAGTTCGGTTGCGGCATGGCCTTGTGCGGTGCCTGCACCGTGCACCTCGATGGCGCACCGGTGCGGGCCTGCCAGACCCCACTGTCGGCCGCCGCAGGCAAGAAGGTCACCACCATCGAGGCCGTTGGCGCCAGCAGGGCCGGCAAGGCTGTCCAGGCCGCGTGGATGAAGATCGGTGTCGCGCAATGCGGCTACTGCCAGTCGGGCCAGATCATGAGCGCCACGGCGCTGCTGCAGACCAACCCCAAGCCGAGCGACGCGGACATCGACGCCGCCATGAGCGGCAACATCTGCCGCTGCGGCACCTACACGCGCATCCGTAGCGCCATCAAGAGCGCCGCCGGCATGGGGGACGCAGCATGACCGCCCCGCTCGACACCTTCGAGGCCCTGTCCGGCTACATCACGCCCGCCCAAGCCTCAACCGCCGGCAACAGCCGCCGCAGCTTCCTGAAGGCCGGTTCGCTCACCGGCCTGGTGCTGGTCGTGGGCCTGCAGCCCCTGGGAGCCGCCGCGCAGGAGCCCAAAAAATACGGCGGCGACGCCATGCCACAGGGCCTGCGCGACAGTCCCAAGCTCTTCGTCTCGATTGCGCCCGACGGCATCGTCACGGTGGTGGTGAACCGCTCCGAGATGGGCCAGGGCGTGCGCACCAGCATCCCGCGCATCGTGGCCGACGAGCTCGAAGCCGACTGGAAGCGCGTGCGCGTCATGCAGGCGCCCGGGGACGAGGCCAAGTACGGCAACCAGGACACGGACGGCTCGCGCAGCATCCGGCATTGGTTCGACCCCATGCGCCGCTGCGGCGCCAGTGCCCGCACCATGCTCGAGCAAGCCGCCGCCGCGCGCTGGAAGGTGCCCGTCGAATCGGTGCGCGCGCGCAACCACGAGGTGGTGCACACGCCGAGTGGCCGCAAGCTGGGCTACGGCGCGCTGGCGCTGGCCGCTTCTCGGCTCGAGGTGCCTGCCGCGATGAGCCTGAAGCTCAAGGACCCGAGCGCGTTCCGCTACATCGGCAAGGAAGACGCCTCGCTGGTGGACGGCCTGGCCATTGCCACGGGCACGACCCAGTACGGCATCGACACGCGCCTGCCCGGCATGCTGTACGCCGTGATCGCGCGCCCGCCCGTGATGGGCGGCAAGGTAAAGGACTTCGACGCCACCGAGGCGCTCAAGGTGCCGGGCGTGGTCAAGGTCTATGCGCTGGACGGCGCGCCGCCGCCCTCGGAGTTCCAGCCCATCGGCGGCATCGTCGTGGTGGGGAAGGACACCTGGGCCGCCATCAAGGGCCGCAGCCTGCTCAAGATCAACTGGGACGATGGCCCGCACGCGCGCTACGACTCGGCCGCCTACCGCGCCGAGCTGGAGGCGGCCGTTCTCAAGACCGGTGCCAAGGTGGTGCGCAACGATGGTGACGCCTATGCCGCGCTGTCGCAGGCCGCGAAGAAGGTCGAGGCCAGCTACTACGTGCCGCACCTGGCCCATGCGTCCATGGAGGCCCCGGCCGCCACGGCGCGCATCGTCAACGGCGCCTGCGAGGTCTGGGCCTGCACCCAGGCACCGCAGGCCGCGCGCGAGCGCGTGATGAAACGGCTGGGCCTGCCGGCCGAGAAGGTGACCGTGAACGTGACGCTGCTGGGCGGCGGCTTCGGGCGCAAGTCCAAGGCCGACTTCATCGTCGAGGCGGCGCTGGTCTCCAGGGAAATGGGCGGCCAGCCCGTCAAGCTGACCTGGACCCGCGAGGACGACCTGCACCACGACTACCTGCACACGGTGTGTGCGCAGCACCTGGAGGCGGGCCTGGACGCCAGCGGCAAGGTCACGGCCTGGCTGCACCGCACGGCCGAGCCGACCATCGTCTCCATCTTCGCGCCCGACCCGAAGACGCTGGCCCCGTTCGAGCTGGGCATGGGCCTGGTCGGCCTGCCCTATGCCATCCCCAACGTGCGCATCGAGAATGCCGAGGCGGTGGCGCATGCACGCATCGGCTGGCTGCGCTCGGTCAACAACATCCAGCATGTGTTTGCCTCGCAGTCCTTCCTGGCCGAGGTGGCCCAGGCCCAGGGCAAGGACCACCGCGACTTCCTGATCGAGATGCTGGGCACCGACCGCCGCATCGACCCGACCAAACTCAGCGACATGTGGAACCACGGCGAGTCGCCCGAGCGCTACCCGGTCGACACCGGCCGGCTGCGCCGCGTGATCGAGCGCGTGACGCAGGAGGCCAAGTGGGGCCGCAAGCTGCCCGGCGGCCAGGGCCTGGGGCTGGCGGCGCACTACAGCTTCGTGACCTATGTGGCTGCTGTGGTCGAGGTCGGCGTCGACGCCAAGGGCGAGCTTACGATCCCGCGCGTCGACGTGGCCGTGGACTGCGGCCCCACGGTGAACCCGGACCGCGTGCGCTCGCAGATCGAGGGCGCCTGCGTGATGGGCATCAGCCAGGCCGTGATGAGCGAGATCACCTTCAAGAACGGGCGCGTGCAGCAGGACAACTTCCACCAGTTCGAGGTGGCGCGCATGAACGCTGCACCCAGGAAGATCGTGGTGCACATCATGCCCTCGGCCTACGACGTGCCCATGGGCGGCGTGGGCGAGCCGGGCGTGCCCGTGGTCGCGCCCGCGCTCATGAATGCCATTGCGGCAGCGACGGGCCGGCGCATCCGGCAACTGCCGCTGGGCTCACAGCTGGCCACGGCGCAATAACGCCGAAAGGGATCACGATGAACCTGCACCATTTCAAGCGCGCACGGGCCCTGCTCTGGCTGGCCGCCGCGTTGGCCTGCACCGGCTGCGGCCTGCACAACCGCAGCGCCACGGCGGGCAGCCCGGGCATTGCCGACAGCGCGAAGGCGGCGGCCTCGGCGCCGGCCTCGCCCGCACCACCGGGGTCACCAGGGGCGAAGTAGGCCGGCGCGCCTGGCGGGCGTCGCCCTCAGAGGAGGACGATGTCGTACTGCTCCGGCCCCATCGCACTCTCACTCTGCAGCGAGATCGGCTTGCCGATGAAGTCCGACAGCCCGGCCAGGTGCTGGCTCTCCTCGTCCAGGAACAGCTCGACCACCTTGGGCGAGGCGATCACGCGGAACTCGCGCGGGTTGAACTGGCGGGCCTCGCGCAGGATCTCGCGCAGGATGTCGTAGGTCACGCTGCGCGCGGTCTTCACGGCGCCCGTGCCGCGGCAGATCTCGCAAGGCTCGCACAGGATGTGCGCCAGCGACTCACGCGTGCGCTTGCGCGTCATCTCCACCAGGCCCAGCTGCGAGAAGCCGCCTGCCGTGGTCTTCACGCGGTCGCGGCCGAGCTGCTTGCGGAACTCGGCCAGCACGGCATCGCGGTGCTCCTGCGGCGCCATGTCGATGAAGTCCGCGATGATGATGCCGCCCAGGTTGCGCAGCCGCAGCTGGCGCGCGATGGCACCGGCCGCCTCCAGATTGGTCTTGAAGATGGTGTCGTCGAAGTTGCGCGCACCCACGTAGCCGCCGGTGTTCACGTCCACCGTGGTCAGCGCCTCGGTCTGGTCCACGATCAGGTAGCCGCCGGATTTGAGGTCCACGCGCCGGCCCAGCGCCTTGGCGATCTCGTCGTCGATGGAGAACAGGTCGAAGATGGGCCGCTCGCCCTTGTAGTGCTGCAGCTTGTGCACGGCGGCGGGCATGAACTCGCGGCCGAAGGCGGCCAGCTTTGCGAACTGCTCGCGCGAGTCCAGGCGGATGGTCTGCGTCTCTTCGTTGACCAGGTCGCGCAGCACGCGCTGCAGCAGGTCCAGGTCCTGGTGCAGCAGCGAGGGTGCCGGCTGCTTCTGCGCGGCCAGCTTGATGCGGGCCCAGGCCTTGCGCAGGTAGGCGATGTCGTCGGCCAGCTCGGCGTCGGTGGCGTCCTCGCCATTGGTGCGCAGGATGAAGCCGCCACCGCCGCCCGTGGCCGGCTCGCCGACCAGGGCCTGCAGCCGGCGCCGCAGGTCGTCGCGCTGCGCGGCCGGGATCTTCTGCGACACGCCGACATGCTCGTCCTGCGGCAAAAACACCAACAGGCGCCCGGCGATGCTGATCTGCGTGGACAGGCGAGCGCCCTTGGTGCCGATCGGGTCCTTGATGACCTGCACCATCAGCGACTGGCCTTCGAAGACCTGGCGCTCGATGGGCACCTGGCCGGTGGACGCCGCGCGCGGCTGCTGTGAAGACTGCGCCGGCTCGCCCTCGCCACGCACGCCGGCGGCGCTGGGCAGCAGGTCGGCCACGTGCAGGAAGGCCGCGCGCTCCAGACCGATGTCGATGAAGGTGGACTGCATGCCGGGCAGCACGCGCGCGACCTTGCCCAGGTAGACGTTGCTGACGAGGCCGCGTTCCAGCGAGCGCTCGACGTGCAGCTCCTGCACGGCCCCGTGCTCGACGATGGCGACGCGGGTTTCCTGGGGCGACCAGTTGATCAGGATGTCCTGCTGCATGGGGCGGTCCGTTGCGGCATGGACAGGATGGCGCGATGGCGCGGCAGCGGCTGCGGCCTGGTGGTGGTCATGGCGACTCCTCGTTGTTCGAATTCTCGGAAGACGCATCGTAAGCGGACTCTCTCCAGGCGCGCGCCAGTGCGTCCTGGCTGGCCGGTGGCAGCACCGCCAGGCGCACATGGCCGGGCAGGCCGAAGGACGCGCAGTCACGCAGTTGCACGCCCTGTGCGCGCAGCGCGTGCAGGCGCGCGGCACTGTCCGTGCCCTGCGGCAGGCGCGCGCAGAAGTAGTTGGTGTCGCTGGCCAGCGGCTGCCAGCCCAGCGAAGTGCACAGCGCCGTCTGGCGCGCCTTCCAGACACGCAGCCGCGCCAGGCTGTCGGACAGCCAGGCCTGGGCGGCTGCCGTGGCCCAGGCCTGCAGCATGGCGACGGCATGCGCACCCAGCGGCCACGACGGCGCGAGCCGGCGCAGCTGCAGGGCCAGGCCTTGCGCGCCATGCACGGGCGCGATGGCATAGGCGCCGCGCACGCCCGTGAGGCCCATGGCCTTGTTCGGTGACCAGAGCTGCCAGGTGCGGTCCAGCGCATCGGGCTGCAGGCTTGACGCGCCAGACAGACGCAGCGGCGCATAGGCGCAATCGAGCACCAGCGGCACGCCGGGCGGCCAGGCCGCGACGCGCCTGGCCAGGCCGGCCTGTGGCTGGCCCAGCGGCGAGGACGGATCGCAGGCCCAGGCCAGCACGGGCGGCGCGCCGCCCTGCGGCCCCTGGTGCACGGCCAGGCCCTGCGCGCGGGCCGCCCGGGCGTAGTCGCCATAGGCCAGCGCAGGCACCTCGACGGCGCCACCGTTCACAGCCACGGCCGCCGTCATGCGCACGATGAACTCGCTGGCACTGCCCGCCACGACGATGCGCCCAGGCGCCACGCCGTGCAGGCTGCCGAGCTGCGCGCACAGCGCGGTGTAGGCCGGGTCGGGGTAGCGCGTGGGGTCGGCGCGCTGCACGGCGCCCTGCACCACGGGGCATGGCCCGCAGCCGTTGGCGTTGGTCGAGAAATCGTGTGCGGCCGCGCCGCGTGCGTCCGGCCCGCCGTGGACGGTGCCGTCCTCGGCCGGCATCAGGCGCAGCGTGGCTGGGCCGTCAACCCGGGATCTCGGCTTCGACGAGCTGCGCGAGCAGCGTCAGCGACTCCTGCCAGCCCAGGTAGCAGCCCTCGACCGGGATCAGCGCCGGGATCCCTTCCTGCGTGGCGAGCAGCTCGGTGCCGACCGAGACCGGCGTCAGCACGATGGTGGTCTGCATCTCGCCCGGCAGGTTGGCGTCGTCGAACCGGGCGGTGTAGCGCAGGCGCTGGCCGGGCACCAGCTCCAGGTAGGTGCCGCCGAAGGCATGCGACTGGCCGTTCGAGAAGTTCGTGAACGACATCCGGTAGCTGCCGCCGACCTGCGCGTCCATCTGGTGCACCTTGCCGATGAAGCCGTGCGGCGGCAACCACTTGGACAAGGCGTCGGCATCGAGGAAGGCGCGGTAGATGCGGTCTGCGGGCGAGCGCAGCACGCGGTGGAGTCTGACGGTGTTGGACATGGTGGACCTATGAAACAGAGGACGTCCCTCTGCATGCACGACGCACCGGCCGGGCCGGAATCGACAAGCGCAGCGCCGGCACGTGGATCAGCGCTTGGCGGGCGTTTTCGCCTGCTGCCGGCTGGCCTCCTCGGCCAGCAGGCGCCGCACCTCCAGCGCGTCCAGCGCGTAGGGCAGCAACGCGATCGCGTGCTCCGGCTTGGCCTGGTCGCCGAACACGGCCTGCGTGGCGGACCACATGAACTCCAGGGTCTCGGTGACTTCGCCGAGCGCGTCGCGCGTCAGGTTGGGCAGCAGCGCATCGGCCTTGGGCTCCGCTTCGGGGGCAGCGGCGCGCTGGGCGGTGGCGGTGCGCCGGGTGGTGGCAGGCTTGGCTGGCTTGGCAGTCTTCACATCGGCTCCTCGGTCTTCGGGGTCTCGCACAACGGATGGGCAGCCGCGGTGGGATCCGATCCCTGCCGCGCGCTGCCAGTGTAGTCCCGTGGCTGGCCTCAGAAGCCCAGCGTATGCGGCAGCCAGGTCGAGATCGCCGGCACGAAGGTGATGAGCAGCAGCACCACCAGATGCGCGACCAGGAACGGCGGCAGCTCGCGCGCCAGCGCCGCCATCGGCACGCGGGTGGCCACCGACACGACGAACAGCAGCCCGCCCACGGGCGGCGTGATCATGCCCAGCGTGAGGTTGACGATCACCACCATGGCGAAGTGCGTGGGGTCGATGCCCAGCGCAGCCGAGATCGGCGCCAGGATGGGCACCAGGATCATGATGCCGGGCAGCGGCTCCATGAAGATGCCGAACAGCAGCAAGAGCACGTTCACCACCAGCAGGAAGGCCACGGGCGGCAGGTTCCAGCCCATCACCATCTGCGACATCATCTGCGGGATGCCCTCCACCGTGAGCACCCAGGCGAAGGCCGAGGACGTGGCCATGACCAGCAGCACCGAGGCGGTGAGCAGTGCCGAGCGCGAGGCGATGGCCGGCAGCGCCTTCCACTCCAGCGTGCGGTAGATCCACTTGCCGCAGATGAGCGCGTAGAACACGGCCACGACCGAGGCCTCGGTGGGCGTGAAGATGCCGAAGCGGATGCCGACCAGGATCACGAAGATCAGCAGCAGCGCCGGGATGGCCTTGATGCTGTTGATCCACATCTCGCGGCCCGAGGGCCGGGCCTCGTGCGAGCGGTAGCCGCGCTGGTTGCACACGCGCCAGTTCACGAAGGCCATGGCCAGCGCGATCAGCGCGCCGGGCACGAAGCCGGCCATGAACAGACCGCCGACCGAGACCTGCTCGTCCTGCATGGCGTAGATGATCATCGCGATGGATGGCGGAATGATGGGCCCGACGATGGCCGTGCTGGCCGTGAGCGAGGCGGCATAGGCGCGCGAGTAGCCGGCCTTCTCCATCATCTTGACGGCCATGGAGCCCGGCCCTGCCGCATCGGCCAGCGCCGAGCCCGAGATGCCCGAGAACAGCGTGAGCGACAGCACGTTGGCATAGCCCAACCCGCCGCGCAGATGGCCGACGAACTGCGCCGCGAAGCGCAGCAGCACCTGCGTGAGCGCGCCGCCGCTCATGAGCTCGGCCGCCAGGATGAAGAAGGGCACGGCCATCAGCGGGAAGCTGTCGATGCCCGTGAACATCTCCTTGAACACGATGAGCTGCGGATAACGCCCGCCGACGAAGACCGCCAGCGAGGCTGCGATCGCCAGCGCGAACGCGATGGGGAACCCCAGGGCCATCAGCACGATGGCCGCAATGAACAGCGTGAGACTCATGATTTACAAGGATGCGGCGCTGTCGGCGTCAAGCTCGTCGGACTCGGCGTATTGGCCGGTGGCGATGAAGCGGCGCGCGATGAACATCAGGTGCACGAACAGCAGCACGAAGCCGATGGGCATGGCCAGGTAGATCCACGAGATCGAGATATCGGTCGCGGCCGTCGTCTGAAAGCGCGTCGCCCACACGTACAAGGACGAGAAGTACGTCATGACCAGGCAGAAGATGCCGATGCCGACCACGATGACGGAGCGGATCACGCGCGCCAGCGGTGGCTGCACAGCGGCGTGCAGGCTGTCCACCGCCACGTGGCCGCCGAAGCGCAGCACCAATCCTGCCCCGAGGAAGGTGACCCAGATCATGAGCTGGCGCGAAATCTCTTCGCCCCAGACAATGGACTCGCCCGTGGTGTAGCGCAGCACCACGTTGGCGAACACGATGCAGGCCATGGTGAGCAGCATCACGATCAGCAGCCAGCGGTTGCCGGCCACCAGAACGCGTTCCGCCTTGCTCACTTGACGGCCGCGATGTCGTCCAGCGTCTTCTGGCCGAACTTGGTCGCGAATTGCTTGTAGGCCGGCTCCAGCGCCTTGCGGAAGGCGGCCTTGTCGACCTCGGTCACCACCGCCACGCCGTGGCTCTTGATCTCATCGACGCCGCTCTTCTCCACGTCGTCGACGAACTTGCGCGAGGCCAGGCCGCCGGCACGCGCGCCATCGGTGAAGGCCTTCTTCTGTGCGTCGTTCAGGCTGTTCCACAGCGCGGGCGAGACGATCAGCGCCATGGGCGCATAGACATGGCCGGACAGCGTCATGTACTTCTGCACCTGCCACAGCTTGGCCGAGACGATGACGGAGATCGGGTTCTCCTGGCCGTCGATGATGCCTTGCTGCAGCGCGCCAATCACTTCGGGCCACGACATGGGCGTGGGTGCGATGCCGAGCTGGCGGAAGGCCGTGATGTGGGTCTGGTTCTCGGTCACGCGGATCTTCAGGCCCTTGGCGTCTTCGGGCTTGGCGACCGGGCGCTTGCTGTTGGTCAGGTGGCGAAAGCCCTGCTCGCCCCAGGCCAGCGCGATCAGGCCGCGGCCCTTGAACTTGGCCAGCAGGTCTTCGCCGAACTTGCCGTCCAGCACATTGCGGGCATGGGCCGTGTCGCGGAACAGGAAGGGCACGTCCATCACGCCGGCGTCCGGCACGAAGTTGCTGACCGCGCCGTTGGAGACGATGACCGCCTCCACCGTGCCCAGCGACAGGCCTTCGATCAGCTCGCGCTCGCCACCCAGCGCGCTGGAGGGGAAGTGCTTGAACTTGAAGGTGTTGTTCGTGGCCTTCTCGACCGAGTCGGACCAGGCCTGGGCGCCGGCACCGAAGTGCGAGTTGACGGCCAGCGCGTAGCCGATCTTGATCTCGCGCGGCTGCTGCGCCTGGGCAGACGTGAGGGGGGCGCCAACCGCCAGGGCAGCGGACAGGGCGAGCAGGGAACGGCGGATCATCGTCATGGAAACCTCGTGATGTCTCGGAAACAGCAGGAAAAAGGAGCACAGCGGTCGCGGCACCTGGCCGCGGCCTGACCGGGGGGCCGAAGTCTAATCGCTCACGCAGGCGAAGCTGGCCGCGCTGTTGACGTCGCCCGTGCCCTTGTAGCGCGGTGTGGTGGGGTACTTGCACAGCGGCCGCGTGAGCGCCACGTCGCCGGTGGCGGTCTTGCGCGCCTGCACCAGGTTCTGGCTTGACGGCGGCGTGCCGGCCGTGACCCAGGTGTCCAGCGACTTCACGAGGTCCACATGGTCGGCACCGGGGCCGCCGCCGCAGTGGCCCACGCCGGGCGCCTCGAATGCCTCCAGCGTCTGGTCGACCGCGGCCTGGCCCATGCGCGCCACGGTGGCCTGGTAGTAACGGCCCATGTCGCGCGAGGTGACCGAGCTGTCGTTCGTGCCGTTCCACATGATCAGCTTGGCGTTGCGCGCGCGCATGCCCGACAGGTCGGGGTTGAAGGCCTGGAACAGCGTGGCGACTTCGGCCATGCGCGGCAGCCAGTCGTTGGGGTTCCACAGGTTGGTGTCGTAGGCCAGGTCCCGCGTGATGAAGCCGCGCACGAAGCCATCGGCAAAACCGCCCTGCACCGACTGCCCGGCCGCGTTGGGCCAGATGTACTGGCCCCAGCCCACGGGGCTGTTCTCCAGGCCATGGTTGTAGCCCGGGTGGGTGTAGGCGCCATCGGCGCTCGCGTAGGGGCTGGTGACCAGCGCGACGGTGGCGAGCTGCGCATCGGACAGGCAGCCGTCGCCCGCATCGGCGCCGCCCGCGCAGCGCAGCGCCGACAGGTTGGGCTGGCAGGCGGCGGGCTTGGAGATGATGCCGTCGGCCAGGCCGTCCAGCCCGTCGCATTGCGCCAGCGCCGCATCGGCCACCAGCGTCTGCTTGGCGGGCGTGAGCCGGTTGGCCGGGTTGCGCACGGTGATCGACAGCCGGCTGAACGCGGGGAACAGGCCCATGATGTTGCCGGCCGGCGCGCGCGCCACGATGCCGTCGAAGTCCTCGGGGTAGCGCTGCGACAGCATCATCGCGTCGTGCCCACCCATCGAGCAGCCCTCGAAGTAGCTGCGCGTGGGCGCCTTGCCGTAGGCGGTGTTGACCAGTTCCTTGCCCCAGGGCAGCGCGCGGTGTTCGGAGGTCTGCGCGAACTCCTGCAGCTTGGTCGCGTCGAGCGCGAACGCGCCATTGGCGTTCTCGGCCGCCTCGTGGCCGCCGTTGGTGGCCATCACGGCGTAGCGCTCGCCGACGACCGAGGGGCTCATGTGGGCCAGCAGCAGGTTGGCCGTGGGCGCCGCGATCGCGCCGTCGAAGCCGCCGCCGCCCTGCATCAGCAGCTTGCCGTTCCAGCCCTCGGTGGGCAGCCACAGGCCCATCTTGAGGCCGGTGTCGCGCGCCGCGACGCTGAGCTTGCAGTAGGCCGGCATGGCCTGGGCCGTGGCGCCGGTGGCAGGTGTGGCGGCCTGCAGTTCGGCCGCGGTGATGGTGGCGCTGCCGTTGCCCAGCGTCTTGCCGGCAAGCGTGGTGCAGCTCTCGGCGATGGGGCGCGTGTCGTCGTCGCTGCCGCCGCACGCCGAAAGGGCCAGCAGCGCGGCCAATGCGGTGATGCGGATCGGGGCGCCCTGCCCTGGCTTGAAGTCCGTGCTCATGTCTGTCTCCATTCTGTGGGTGCCAGGCGGTGATCCGTGTGGCGTCGGCAATGTCGCCGAAAGCGTGGCCCTGCGGAACTAGCGAATCGAGACTGCGCTATCTCGCAACGAGATGGCGAGGGTTTTCACGGGCCTATGTAGGTGGCGCCTATCCACCGGCCATCGGCGCACAGTTGGCGGGCCGCGCTGAAGACCAGGTCGCACACGGCCTTCTTGGCGTTGGTCATCGGGATCTGGCTGCAGTGGCACACCGCGAGGATGCGCGAGGCACGTTCGGGCCGGATGCGGTGCGCGCGCATGCGGCCCTGGGCGATCTCGTTCGTAGCCAGCGCATGCGGCATCACCGTGGGCGCCATGCCGGCCTCGACCGCGGCTTTCAGGATGTGGACGGAGTTGATTTCGGTCGCCAGCTTGAGCGGCAGGCCGGCGCGCTCCAGCGCCGCCGTGTAGGGCGCGCGCGTGCAGTGGTGGTGCTGCAGCGTGGGCATGATGACGGCGTGGCGCGCCACGCTGGCCAGGTCCACGTCCCCCTCGTCGGGCAGGCCGTCCAGGGGCTCCACGCCGCGCAGCAGGTACAGCTCTTCCTCCACGAAGGGCAGGAACACCATGTCGGGCTGGCCCTCGACGGGCGAGAAGATCGCCAGGTCGATGTGGCCCTGGCGCAGCCGGTCCAGCATGTTGCCGGTCAGCTCCTCGTTCAGGTGCAGCGACACGCCGGGCAGTTGCTCGCGCGCAGCGCGGATCAGCGGGAGCGGCAAGGTCAGCTCGGCCGACACGCTCTGCGGAAAGGCCAGCACCACGGCGCCGACGATGGACTGCGGCGACGAGCGCACAGCGGCCCGGGCATCGCCCAGCTGCTTCAAGATGGCCTGCGCGTAGGCGTAGAAGGTCTTGCCCGCCTCGGTCATGGTGACGCCGGTGCGGCTGCGGTTGAGCAGCTGCACGCCGAGTTCCTGCTCCAGCTCGCCGATCTGCTTGCTGAGGGCCGACTGGGCGATGAAGACTTCGAGTGCGGCGCGCGACAGGCTGCCGCTGTCGGCCACGGCCAGGAAGTACTTGAGCTGTCGCAGTTCCACAGGGGGTTCCTGATGAGGCAATCGCTTTGCCAGATGGCGGGCACTCGATTCGGCATGGGCCAGCGCGGCGCGCTTGGCATAGAGTCGCAGCCCTGACGACACACGAGGCAGGCAATGAGCGTACTGGCAAACCCCCAACGATCCGACATGGTTTCCCCCAGCGCCACACGGCGCCCGCTGCCCGAGGCGGTGCGCGCCGCGCTGCAGCAGCACTTCGGCGAGCGCTTCACGCAGAACGCCAGCATCCTCGCGCAGCACGGTGCCGACGAGTCGCACTACGCGCCCACGCCGCCCGATGCCGTGGTGTTTGCACTGTCCAGCGAAGACGTGGCCTTTGCCGTGAAGACCTGCGCCGCGCAGGGCGTGCCCGTGATTGCGTTCGGCGTGGGCTCGTCGATCGAGGGCCATGTGCTGGCCGTCCACGGCGGCGTGTGCATCGATCTGTCGCGCATGGACCAGGTGCTGGCCGTGCGGCCCGAGGACATGACGGCCACCGTGCAGGCCGGCGTCACGCGCATGGCGCTGAACGCCGAGCTGGCGCATTCGGGCTTCTTCTTCTCGGTCGATCCGGGCGCCAACGCCAGCATCGGCGGCATGGTGGCGACGGCCGCATCGGGCACGAACACGGTGCGCTACGGCACGATGCGCGACAACGTCCTGAGCCTCACGGTGGTGACGGCCGAGGGCGCGATCATCCGCACGGCCTCGCACGCTCGCAAGTCGTCGGCGGGCTACAACCTCACGCAGCTGTACTGCGGCTCCGAAGGCACGCTGGGCATCGTGACCGAGGCGACCGTGCGCCTGCACCCGCGGCCCGAGGAAGTGCTGGCGGCCGTGGCCAACTTCCCCGACATCAAGAGCGCCGTGGACGCCGTGATCCAGGCCGTTCAACTGGGCCTGCCGCTGGCACGCGCCGAGATGCTGGACGCGCTGACCATCCGCGCGATCAACCGGCACAGCAAGACCAGCCTGGCCGAGGCGCCCACGCTGTTCCTGGAGTTCGGCGGCGCGGCCGGCGAGGCCGCCGCCCAGGCCGAGCAGATGCAGCAGATCGTGCGCGACTGCGGCGGCGGCGACTTCAAGATGGCCACGCGCGAGGAAGAGCGCTCGGCGCTGTGGACGCCGCGGCACCATGCCTACTTCGCCGTGCTGCAGCTGCGGCCGGGGTCGCGTTCGTTGACCACGGACGCCTGCGTGCCGGTGTCCAGGCTGGCCGAGTGCATCGAGGAGACACGGGCCGACCTGGAAGCCTCGGGCCTCGTCGCGCCGATCTTCGGCCATGTGGGCGATGGCAACTTCCACTGCCTGATCCTGGTCGACCCGGCCAACGAGGCCGAGCGCGAAGTGGCCGAGGCCCTGAGCCAGCGCCTCACGCGCCGCGCCATGGCGCATGGCGGCACCTGCACGGGCGAGCACGGCGTGGGCCTGCACAAGATCGGCTACCTGGCCGAGGAGCACGGCGAGGCGGCCGTGGACATCATGCGGCGCGTGAAGCAGGCGCTGGACCCGAAGAACATCCTGAATCCGGGCAAGGTGGTGCTGCTGCCGTTCGCGCCCGGGGGCTGACCTGTCTGGCTCCCTCTCCCTCTGGGAGAGGGCTGGGGTGAGGGCGGGCGGCGGTGGAAAAGTCGCACTTGTGCCACCGTCGGCCCCTCACCCCAACCCTCTCCCCAGAGGGGCGAGGGAGTAAGTCAGCCCTGTAGGCGCGCGGCGGTGTTCTTCGTCGTGGTCGCCACGAACTGCTGCAGCCGCTCCGCCAGGCTCAGCGCCCCCGCCGGCAGCAAGGGCGCGATCTGCGCCACCGCCTGCGCCATCGCGCCCGGAACGGTGTCCGCCATCTGCGCCGCCTGCTGCAGCACGAAGCGCGGCTGCATGCGCAAGGCCGCGGCCATGGCCTCCACATGCGCCCGCTGCAAGGCCCCCGGCCGCACCTCGCCCCCGATCGCGAACGCGAACTCGGGCGACAGCCCCGGGTACAGCCGCGTGCACATCAGGTCGTAGAACGGCGTCAGCCGCACACCCTGCCCCGGCAGGTAGTAGATCGACAGGTTCTTGGCGTGGCTGTCGTTGTTGCCTGTGTAGAGGTTGAAGAACACCCAGCGCACGAGCTGGCGCAGGTCCACGGCCGGCTGGCTGCTGTAGCGGCGCACCAGCTCGGCGCATGCCGCGAGGCCGGGGCCGCCCTCCTTCTCGTATTTGCGGTCGGACACCGTGCCCGCCAGCTGGCACAGGTCGTACTGCACGACGCGCGCCAGGCTGCCGTCGGCCTGCGCCGTGCGGTCGGAGCGGCGCACCACGCAGGACTGGGTGAGCGGCTCGTAGAACACCTCGGCCGTGGGCAGTCCGCACAGCGCGGCCGCGCGCATGACCAGCGTCTCGTTGCCGCCGAATGCCAGACCTTGGCCAGGCGCCGGATGTCGGGCTTGAGGATGTGGGTGCCGGGCGACGTGCCACGCGGCAGGCGCGGGATGCCATCGTCCCAGATCGCCAGGCTGGTCTTGTCTTGCGCACCGGCCAGCGAGATGCGGGCACCGGCAACACCCAGGTCGGTGGCGGTAGCGGAAGCCGATTGCAGCCGCTGGGCCAGCGCCTGCCAGGTCGTGGCGTCGTAGCGGGCCGGCCCGGGTGGCTGGCCGGCCGGCAGGATCACGAAGGCGCCGGCCGTGTCGCCCGCCACGGCCAGCAGCAGCGAGAACAGCGTGGAGGCTTTCCTCTGGTCGGCCAGGTAGTGGCGCAGCTCACCCTCGGGCAGCAGGTTTTCGAAGAAGGCCTCGACCGGCGCGCCGCTTTGTGGCCCGGCCTGCAGCGCGATCGCGGCCATTGCCATGGCCTGGGGCCGCGCCAGCCACTCGGGTGTGTAGACGAAGCTCAGCGGGCTGCTGTCGTGCACGCTGCCGACGCAGGCGTCGCCGAAGTAGACGTCCAGCCGCGTGGGCGCTCGGCCATCAGCAGCCCTTGCCCGCCTTGGGCCGCAGGACCAGTTCCAGCCCCAGCAGGTGCACCAGGTCCAGCACCTTTTGCAACTGCACCGTGGGCTTGCCGTTCTCCAGCTCGACGATGAAGCGGTTGCCGGTATTGCCCAGGCCCGCCATGTCGAGCTGCGTGAGGGCTTGCTGCTTGCGGTGCGTGCGCAGCAAGGCGCCGAGTTCGGCCGACGAGCGCACGGGCTGGCCAGCGGTGTCAAAATTACCGCTCGGTAAGGATGACTCGATATCCGCCATACCCGCCCTTCAAAATTACCTAGCGGGCATTTCGAGGCCGATCCGGCTGGATGTCAATCGAAAGTGACCGATCGGGAATATGAAGCGGCTTCGCTGCCGCTGCCCGAAATACAAGCACCGTGTCCGCAACCCGCATGGGCACTGGCTGCGTGCACCGGGGTCCCGTGCCTGTCCCCAACGATATCCACAGGCGGCCGAGACAACTACAGGTCGAATCCCGCCTGGCGCAGGAGCTGCGCGGTCTCGAACATCGGCAGGCCCATGATGCCGCTGTAGCTGCCGCGCATGGCCGAGATGAAGGCCGCCGCCCTGCCCTGCACGGCATAGGCGCCGGCCTTGCCCAGCGGCTCGCCGCCCGCTACGTAGCTGGCGATCTGCGCCTCGCTGAGCGGCGCGAATCGCACGTGGGACACGCTGAGCGCCTGCACCCGCCGGTCGCCATGCTGCAGCGCCACGGCCGTCAGCACGCGGTGGTCCTGGCCCGACAGCTCGCGCAGCATGCGCGCCGCGTCAGCCGCGTCCTCGGGCTTGCCCAGGATGGCCGGGCCCAGCGCGACCGTGGTGTCGGCGCACAGGATGGGCGCGGGTGGCAGGCCGCGCGTGCGGTGCCGCGCCACGGCGGCGTCGAGCTTGAGGCCCGTCACGCGTTGCACGTAGCGCGCGGGGGCCTCGCGGCCGTGCACGGCCTCCAGCGTCTCGGCGTCTTCCGTGGCATCGGCCAGCAGCAGCTCGTGGTGCACGCCCAGCTGGTCCAGCAACTGGCGCCGGCGCGGGCTTTGCGAGGCTAGGTAGACAAAATCTGTCATGCGGGCTCCTTTTCGCGTTCAGGCTCGTCATCGGCTTCTTCGCCCAGGAAGCCGCCGCTCTGGTGCGCCCACAGCCGCGCGTACAGGCCGCCCTGGGCCAGCAGGCTCTGGTGGTCGCCGGCCTCCACGATGCGGCCCTTGTCGAGCACGACGAGCCGGTCCATCGCGGCGATGGTGGACAGCCGGTGCGCAATCGCGATCACGGTCTTGCCTTCCATGAGCCGGTACAGGCTGGTCTGAATCGCTACCTCGACCTCGGAGTCCAGCGCGCTCGTGGCCTCGTCCAGCAGCAGGATGGGCGCGTTCTTGAGCATCACGCGCGCGATCGCGATGCGCTGGCGCTGGCCGCCCGAGAGCTTCACGCCGCGCTCGCCCACATGGGCGTCGTAGCCCTGGCGGCCCTTGGGGTCGGTCAGCGTGGCGATGAAACCCTCGGCCTCGGCGCGCCGGGCCGCGGCCTGCATCTGCTCTTCGGTCGCGTCGGGGCGGCCGTACAGGATGTTGTCGCGCACCGAGCGGTGCAAGAGCGAGGTGTCCTGCGTGACCATGCCGATCTGCGCGCGCAGGCTGTCCTGCGTGACGGTGGCGATGTCCTGGCCATCGACCAGGATGCGGCCACCCGCCACGTCGTAGAAGCGCAGCAGCAGGTGCACGATGGTGGATTTGCCGGCGCCGGAACGGCCGACCAGGCCGATCTTCTCGCCCGGGCGGATCGTGAGCGACAGGTTGTCGATGACCTGGCGCGCCTGCGGACCGGCCGCGCCGTAGGCGAAGCGCAGGTTCTCGAAACGCACCTCACCGCGCGGCACGTTGAGCGCAGGGGCGCCTGGTGCGTCCAGCACGAGCTGCGGGCGCGACAAGGTGTTGATGCCATCCTGCACCGTGCCCACGTGTTCGAACAGCGAAGCCATCTCCCACATGACCCAGTGCGAGATGCCCGACAGCCGCATGGCCATGGCGGTGGCCGCGGCCACCGCGCCCACGCCGACCTGGCCCTGGATCCACAGCCAGACCACCAGGCCGGTGGTCGACAGGATCAGCAACGCCGACAGCGCCTGGTTGGCGATCTCGAAGCCTGTCACCAGGCGCATCTGGCCGCGCGCGGTGACCAGGAACTCCTCCATGGCCGACTTCGCGAAACCCGCCTCGCGGCCCGCATGCGAGAACAGCTTGACCGTGGCGATGTTGGTGTAAGCGTCGGTCACGCGGCCGGTCATCAGCGAGCGCGCGTCGGCCTGGCTCTTGGATACGCGCGCCAGCCGCGGCACGAACCAGCGCATCACGACGATGTAGCACAGCGCCCAGGCGATGAAGGGCAGCAGCATCAGCGTGTTGAAGCCGCCGACCACGGCCGTCATGGTCACGAAATAGATCGTGACGAACACCAGGATGTCGCCCAGGATCATCCAGAACTCGCGCACGGCCAACGCGGTCTGCATGACCTTGGTGGCGATCCGGCCGGCGAACTCGTCCTGGTAGAAGCCCATGCTCTGGTTCAGCATGAGGCGGTGAAAGTTCCAGCGCAGCAGCATGGGGAAATGGCTGGCGATGGTCTGGCGCTTGATCAGGCTCTGCAGCCCGATCAGCAGCGGGCTGGCCAGCACGATGCCGGCCAGCAGCAGCAAGCGGCCCTGCTCCTGCTGCCACAGCTGGGCCGGCGCCACCTGGCCCAGCCAGTCGACGATGCGGCCCATCATCGCGAACAGCAGCGCCTCGAACGCACCGATCACGGCCGTCAGCAGCACCATGGCCAGGATGTAGCGGCGCACGCCATGGGTGCAGGCCCACACGAAGGGCCAGAAGCCGCGCGGCGCCACAGAGGGCGCCGCTTCGGGGAAGGGGTGGAGCAGTCGCTCGAACCAGGACAGCATGCGCTCGTCTCGCTATTCGCGGTGGTAAGGGTGGTTGGCGTTGATGGACCAGGCGCGGTAGAGCTGCTCGATCAGCAGCACGCGGGCCATGGCATGGGGTAGTGTCATGTCCGACAGGCGGATGCGCTCGTGCGCGGCCTGGCGGAACGCGGGCTCCAGGCCGTCGGGCCCGCCGATGACGAGGGCCACGTCATCGCCTTCGAGCTGCCAGGTCGACAAACGCGTGGCCAGTGCCTGGGTGGTCAGCGTCGTGCCACGCTCATCGAGCGCGACCACGCGTGCGTTGCGGCCGGCCGCAGAGACGATGGCGGCCTCGATGCGTTCGCGCTCGGCGGTCTGCATCTGCGGCACGGTGCGCGAGCCGCGTGGCTCGGCCTTGACCGCGCGCAGGTCCACGCGCAACTCAGCCGGAAAACGCTTGGCGTAGTCGTCGTAGGCCGTCTGCGCCCAGTCGGGCACGCGCAGGCCCACGGCCACGATGACGAGCTTCACACGCGATCAGGCGCGCGGCGCGGCCTTCTTGGCAGGGGCCTTGCGGGCCGGGGCGGATTTGGCCGCCGCCTTCTTGGCCACGGGGGCCTTGGGCTTGACGACGACGGTCTTCACGGGCGTGTTGCCCGGTGACTTGGCCGCCGCTTTCTTCGCCGGGGCCTTGGCCGGCGCAGCGGACTTGGCGGCGGCCTTCCTGGCCGGTGCCTTCTTCACGCCGGAGTCGACCTCGGGCCTGGGCGGTGCGTACTCGACCTCGGGCTTGCGTGCCAGCTTGGCCGCCGTGCGGCCGTTGACGGACCTGCCGCCCGCGGTCTTGGCCACGACCTTCTTGGCGGCTGCCTTCTTGGCCGGGGCCTTCTCGACTTCCTTGACCGGCGCCGCGGGCTTGACCGCGCCGAACTTCAGGCGGATGGGCTTCTCGCCCCACAACTCCTCGAGGTGGTAGTACTGGCGGATCGCGGGCTGCATGATGTGCACGACGGCGACGCCGCAGTCCACGATGATCCACTCGCCGTTCTCCTCACCCTCGATGCGCGGCTTGTTGAAGCCGGCCTCGCGCACCGCATCACGCACGCTGGCAGCCAGGGCACGCGTCTGCCGGTTGGACGTGCCCGAAGCGACGATGACGCGTTCGAACAGCGGGGACAGATGCTCGGTGTTGAACACCTGGATGTCCTGCGCCTTGACGTCTTCGAGCCCATCGACGATGGAGCGTTGCAGCTTTTGCGTGTCCTTCTTGGCGACAGATTCCGAGGTGGTTCCAGTGTTCATCGAGCGGTGTGGTAGAGGTGGTGTTGGGCAATATAGCGCGCAACGGCGTCAGGGACCAGATGGGCGATGCCCTGTCCGCTGGCCACGCGTTGGCGAATGTGGGTGGCGCTGGTGTCGACCGGCGCGAGTTGTAAGTAGTGGTATCTGGCGCCTGGTGGCGCCTCGGGTTCGAGCGGCTCGGCGGCATCGATGCGCGCCGCAATGACCAGCACCGCCATCGCCACGATGTCCTGCCAGGCGTGCCACTGCTCCAGTGCGCGCGCCTGATCGGCCCCGATGATCAAGTGCAAAAGGGCGCGAGGATACAGCGTTTGCAATTCCCTCAGGCTGTCCACGGTATAGCTGGGGCCGTGCCGCTCGATCTCACGCGCATCGACCACCGCGCCCTGCACCTGCGCGAACGCCAGCTGCGCCATGGCCAAGCGGTGCTGCGCGGCACTGGTCTGCTGCGCGCGGTGCCAGGCCTGGCCCGTGGGCAGGATGTGCAGCGCATCGAGCTGCAACTGGCGCACGGCAGCCTGGGCCAGCGCGACGTGCGTGACGTGCGGCGGGTCGAACGCGCCACCGTAAACGCCCACGCGCCGTACGCCGGCAGGGTTCAGGCCCAAGCGCGCGGCACCAGGAAATGCGTGGCCAACATGGCCTCGGCCGAGCCGGGCTCGCTCTGGTGCTGGTACGACCAGGCCGCCAGCGGCGGCATGGACAGCAGGATGGACTCGGTGCGCCCGCCCGACTGCAGACCGAAATGCGTGCCGCGGTCCCACACCAGATTGAATTCCACGTAGCGGCCACGCCGGTAGAGCTGGAACGCACGCTCGCGCTCGCCGTAGGGCATGTCCTTGCGCCGCTGCAGGATCGGCAGGTAGGCACCCAGGAAGGCCGCGCCGACGGCCTGCGTCATGGCCATGCTGCGTGCCTGGCCCAGCTCGGCGAAATCGTCGAAGAAGATGCCGCCGATGCCGCGGGCCTCCTGCCGGTGCTTGAGAAAGAAGTACTCGTCACACCAGGGCTTGAAGCGCGCGTACTTGTCCTCGCCATAGGGGGCCAGCGCATCGCGGCACGCCGCGTGGAAGTGCTGCGCGTCCTCGTCGAAGCCGTAGATGGGCGTGAGGTCCATGCCGCCGCCGAACCAGCACACGGGCTCTTCGCCCGGGTGGCCGGCGGAGATCATGCGCACGTTCATGTGCACCGTGGGCGCATAGGGGTTGCGCGGGTGGAAGACCAGCGAAAGGCCCATGGCCTCGAACGGTGCGCCGGCCAGTTGCGGCCGGTGCTGCGTGGCAGACGGCGGCAGCCTGGGGCCGCGCACATGCGAGAAGCCGCAGCCCGCGCGCTCGAACACGGCGCCGTTCTCCAGGATGCGCGTGATGCCCTCGCCCTGCAGCGGCTCGTCGGCCGCCTTGGTCCAGGGGTCGGAGCGGAACGTGCCGCCGTCGATGGCAGCGGCCTGCGTGGTGATCTCGTCCTGCAGGCCGCGCAGCCAGGCGGCGAAGCCGCTTGCCGGGAGCGTCATTTGACTGCGCGGTGGCCGATGTCGCGGCGGTACTGCATGCCGTCGAAGTGGATGCCACGCACCACTTCGTAGGCGCGTTGCTGCGCCAGCTTGACCTTGTCGGCCAGCACGGTCACGCACAGCACGCGGCCACCGCTGGTCACCGTGGCGTCGTCCTTGGGCTCGGTGCCCGCATGGAACACCATGGCGTCGGGCTCGGCCGGCGGCAGGCCCGTGATCGCATCGCCCTTGCGCGGCGACATGGGGTAGCCGTGCGCGGCCAGCACCACCCCCAGCGCGATGCGGCGGTCCCATTCCAGCTCGACCTGGTCCAGCTTGCCGTGCGCGCCGGGCTCCGTGGCGGCCCACAGCACCTCGAACAGGTCGGACTTCAGGCGCATCAGCAGCGGCTGGGTCTCGGGGTCCCCCAGGCGGCAGTTGAACTCCAGCGTCTTGGGCTTGCCCTTGGCGTCGATCATGAGGCCGGCGTACAGGAAGCCGGTGTAGGCGATGCCGTCCTTTTCCATGCCGCGGATGGTGGGCAGGATGATCTCGCGCATGGCGCGCGCGTGCACGTCGGCCGTGACCACGGGCGCGGGCGAATAGGCGCCCATGCCGCCCGTGTTCGGGCCCTGGTCGCCGTCCTGCAAGCGCTTGTGGTCCTGGCTGGTGGCCAGCGCGGTCACATTCTTGCCGTCGCACAGCACGATGAAGCTGGCCTCCTCGCCCTGCAGGAACTCCTCGATCACCACGCGCGCACCGCCGGCGTTGTGCGTCACGCCCAGCGTGTTGTCCACCAGCATGAAGTCGATCGCCTCATGGGCCTCGGCCAGCGTGGTCGCCACGACCACGCCCTTGCCGGCGGCCAGGCCGTCGGCCTTGACCACGATGGGCGCGCCCTTGGCGTCCACGTAGGCATGGGCCTGCGCGGGGTCGGTGAAGGTCTGGTATTCAGCGGTGGGAATCTTGTGGCGCTGCATGAAGGCCTTGGAGAAGGCCTTGGAGCTTTCCAGCTGCGCCGCGGCCTTGGTCGGGCCGAAGATGCGCAGTCCGTGCGCGCGGAACTCGTCCACCACGCCGGCCGCCAACGGGCCTTCGGGACCGACCACGGCGAGCGCGACGTGTTCCTTCTGCGCCCATTCGCGCAGGGCCACCACGTCGGTGATGGGCAGGTTGACCAGGCGCTCGTCCAGGGCCGTGCCGCCGTTGCCGGGAGCCACGTAGACCTTGGTCACGCGGGCAGACTGGGCCAGCTTCCAGGCCAGTGCATGTTCGCGGCCGCCGCCGCCGATGACGAGGACTTTCATGGCGACCTCCGACGAGCCGCCTCTAGGAGGTCGAGCGCCCCCTCGGGGGGCAGCGACGACACGAAGTGCAGAGCGGGGGGGTTCATAGTTGTGCGTTGTGGTAGACGTTCTGCACGTCGTCCAGGTCTTCCAGGACGTCGATGAGTTTTTGCATGCGCTCGGCGTCTTCGCCGGCCAGCTCGATGGTGTTCTCTGCGCGCATGGTCACTTCGGCGATCTCCGGCTTGAAGCCTGCGGCCTCCAGCGCATTCTTGACGGTTTCGAGCTCGGTGTAAGGCGTCAGCACCTCGATGGTGCCGTCCTCGTCGGTGATCACGTCCTCGGCGCCGGCTTCCAGTGCGAGTTCCATGACCTTGTCTTCATCGGCGCCCGGCGCCAGCACGATCTGGCCGCAGTGCTTGAACTGGAACGCCACCGATCCGTTCGTGCCCATGTTGCCGCCGTACTTGCTGAAGGCGTGGCGCACCTCGGCCACGGTGCGCACGTGGTTGTCGGTCATGGTGTCCACGATGATGGCCGCGCCGGCGATGCCGTAGCCCTCGTAGCGGATTTCCTCGTAGTGCACGCCTTCGGCGTTGCCGGTGGCCTTGTCGATGTTGTACTTGACGCGGTCCGCTGGCATGTTGGCGGCCTTGGCCTTGTCCACGGCCAGCCGCAGGCGCGGGTTGGCACCCAGGTCGCCGCCACCCTGGCGGGCGGCCACCGTGATCTCACGGATGATGCGAGTCCAGATCTTGCCGCGTTTCTCATCCTGCCGCCCCTTGCGGTGCTGGATGTTCGCCCATTTGCTGTGTCCCGCCACGAATAGCCCCTCTGGTTTGATTTAATCTCTGCGCGATTTTACTTTTCCATTCCCCGGGAGCCTGCCATGGCCGAGCCACTGCTGATTGCCAAGAACACCAACACCCACTGCGAACTGCTCCCCGGCCTCGCGAACCGCCACGGCCTGATCACCGGCGCCACCGGCACCGGCAAGACCGTGAGCCTGCAAACCCTGGCCGAAGGCTTTTCCAGGATCGGCGTGCCAGTCTTCATGGCCGACGTGAAGGGCGACCTCACCGGCATCAGCCAGCCCGGGGGCACCAACCCCAAGATGGCCGCCATCCTGGCCGAGCGCGGCATCGAGCCCCCTGCCCCGCTGGCCTGCCCGGTGCAGCTGTGGGACGTGTTCGGCGAGCAGGGCCACCCGGTGCGCGCCACCATTTCCGACATGGGGCCGCTGCTGCTGGCCCGCATGCTGAACCTCAACGAGACCCAGGCCGGCGTGCTGAACCTGGTTTTCAAGATCGCCGACGACAACGGCATGCTGCTGCTGGACCTCAAGGACCTGCGCGCCATGCTCCAGCACGTGGGCGAGAACGCCAAGACCTTCACGACCGAGTACGGCAACATCAGCGCGGCCAGCGTGGGCGCCATCCAGCGCGGCCTGTTGCAGATCGAGGGCCAGGGCGGCGACAGGTTCTTCGGCGAGCCCATGCTGGACATCAACGACTTCATGCAGACCAACGAGGTCGGCCAGGGCGTGGTCAACGTGCTGGCGGCCGACAAGCTCATGAATTCGCCGCGGCTGTACGCCACCTTTTTGCTGTGGATGCTGTCCGAGCTGTTCGAGCAGTTGCCCGAGATCGGCGACCCGGAGAAGCCCAAGCTGGTGTTCTTCTTCGACGAGGCGCATCTGCTGTTCAACGAGGCGCCCAAGGTGCTGGTCGAGCGCATCGAGCTGGTGGTGCGGCTGGTGCGCTCCAAGGGCGTAGGGGTGTACTTCGTGACACAGAACCCGCTGGACATCCCGGACACCGTACTGGCCCAGCTCGGCAACCGCGTGCAGCATGCGCTGCGCGCGTTCACACCACGCGACCAGAAGGCCGTGAAGGCGACCGCCTCCACCATGCGCCCCAAGCCCGGACTGGACATCGAGGCCGCGATCACCGAGCTGGCGGTGGGCGAGGCCCTGGTGAGCCTGCTGGACCCCAAGGGACGCCCCGGCATCACCGAGCGCGTCTACATGCTGCCGCCGGGCAGCCAGATCGGCCCGATCACCGCCGCGCAGCGCCAGGTGCTGCTGCAGAACTCGCTGGTGGCCGGTGTCTACGAAAAGACGGTGGACCGCGAATCGGCCTACGAGAAGCTCAAGGGCCGCACCGAGGAGGCTGCGGCCGGCGCCGCGCAGGCACAGAGCAAGGCCGCCACCCAGCAGGCCGACGGCGGCGGCTTGATGGGCGGGCTCAACGAGTTGCTGTTCGGCAGCACCGGCCCGCGCGGCGGCAAGCGCGACGGCCTGGTGCAGACCATGGCCAAGTCCACGGTGCGCACCATGGGCACCAAGGTGGGCAACGAGATCCTGCGCGGCGTGCTGGGCGGGATCTTCGGCGGGCGCAAGCGGTGAGCGCTGCAGCCGTTACCACGCAGTACGCGCAGGTCAACGGCATCCGGCTGCACTACGCCAGCAGTGGCCAGCCCGGCAGGCCGCTGATCGTGCTGCTGCACGGCTTTCCGGAGTTCTGGTTCGCCTGGCAGCACCAGCTGGGCGCGCTGGGCCACACGCATTTCGTGGTGGCCCCCGACACGCGCGGCGTCAACCTGTCGGACAAGCCCCCCGAGCTGAAGGACTACCGGGCCCCGCGCCTGGCGGCCGACATCGTGGCGCTGGCCGAATCGTTGGGTTACCGGGACTTCACGCTCGTCGGCCATGACTGGGGCGGTGCCATCGCCTACACGCTGGCCATCCAGCATCCCGAGCGCGTGCGCCGGCTCGTCATCCTCAATGCCGTGCACCCGGCCATCTTCCTGCGCGAGCTGCGCGACTCGCCGGCCCAGGCCGCGGCCAGCCAGTACATCCATGAGTACCGCCGGCCAGACGCCGCGCATCGGCTGGCGCGCGACGGCTGCGCGCACCTCATCGATGGCCTGCGCGAGGAGGACGGCAGCCTGCCCGCCTGGTTCGATGCCGACACGTGCAGCCGCTATGTCGCCGCCTGGTCGCAGCCCGGCGCGCTGGACGCCGCGCTGAACTACTACCGCGCCGGCACGCTGTTCCCGCCGCTGCCCGGCGAGCCCGCTTTGCCGACGCTGGACGAAAGCGCACTGGTGGTGCGTGCGCCCACGCTGCTGCTGTGGGGCGAGCGCGACCGCTACCTGCTGCCGGGCTGCGCGCAAGGCCTGGAGCGCGTCGTGCCCGACCTGCGCGTGCAGCGCTTTCCAAACGCCTCGCACTGGATCGCGCACGAAGAATCCGAGGCCGTGTCGCGGCTGATCGCGCAGCACGCGGACAGCTGAAGCGGCTGCCGCGGGCCCTGCCACGGCGGCTCGCTATGATCCACGCCCCCATGTCGCTACGCCGCCTGCTGCTCCGGTTCCTGCTGGCCACCGTGTTCCTGCACACGGTGGTCGCTGTGCCGCTGCACGAGGCCGGCCACCTGCGCGAGGCCTTGGCACCGCAGACGCTGGTGGAGCTGGCGACAGCGGCCGACCGCGAGCACGGTGAAGACGGGCAGCACAGCGCGACGGTTTGCGCCTGGTCCATGGTCCACGCCGGGCTGGCCGGGCCCGATGCGCCGCCCCGCGGCGTGGCCACGCCACAGGGCGAACCCACGCACGCACGGCCGCAGCGCTGCATCGGCGCGCCGACGGGTGAAGGCCGCTGGCCTTTCGCGGCACGCGATCCACCGCACGCACTGAGCTGAGCCGCCGCTCCCGGCGGCACCCCACCTCCTTCTCGTGGCCGTGCGGCGCCCAGGCGCTGCTGCGGCTGTTCGGCTCACGCCTGGCCCGCCGTTCGTGCGTGGCACGGCTCTTCGTGCTTTTTCCATGTCTCCACTTTTTCGCTCCACGCGGCGCGCGCCTGCGCCCGTCACCCTGGCCGTTGCGGCCTGCATCGCCCACCCGGCGCTCGCGCAGACCACGCCCGCCACACTCTCCACCGTCGAAGTCGTCGGCCGCACGGCCTCTGGCGCCTACCACGCCGAGGAAGCCGCCGGCGCCAAGACCGAGCTGCCGCTGCGCGAGCTGCCGCAGTCCGTGCGCATCGTCACGCGCCAGGCCATCGACGACCTGGGCGCGACCCGGCTCGACGACGTGCTCGACTACGTGGGCGGCGTTTCGCGGCAGAACAATTTCGGCGGCCTGTGGGACAACGTCTCCATCCGCGGCCTGCCCGGCAACGAGAACACCGGCATGGCCACCCTGCTCAACGGCTTCTCGTCCAACCGCGGCTTCAACGCGCCGCGCGACCTGGCCGGCGTGGAGCGCATCGAGTTCCTCAAGGGCCCGGCAGCCGCGCTGTACGGCAGCAGCGAGCCGGGCGGCACTCTGAACGTGGTCTCCAAGCGCCCGCTGTGGAAGGCCGCGAACGCGGTCGAGGGCTATGTCGGCAGCCACGGCTTGAAGCGTGGCGCGTTCGACAGCACCGGCCCCATCGGTCAGAACCTTGCTTACCGGCTCAACATCGCCGTGGAGGACAAGGACAGCTTTCGCGACCATGTGAACGCGCAACGCCACGTGATCGCGCCGGCCTTCACCTGGCGCCTGGGCCGCGACACGATGCTCGAGTACGCGGGCGAGTATTTGCGCCATGCCACGCCCTTGGACCGTGGCGTGGTGGCCGTGGACAACCGGCTGGGCGCCATCCCACGCAGCCGCTTCCTGGGCGAGCCTGCCGATGGCGACGTGACCGTCACCAACCAGACGCACCAGCTGATCCTGTCGCACGAGTGGAACGCCGCCTGGCGCAGCCGCTTCGGCCTGTCGTACCGCGACACCGGCATCGAGGGTTACTCCACCGAGGCCTCGGCCCTGCGCGCCGATGGCACGCTCACGCGCCAGCGCCGCTTTCGCGACTACAGCTCCGACGACATCGCCGTGCAGGCCGAGCTGCAGGGCGTGGTCGCCACGGGCGCGGTGGAACACGAACTGCTGCTGGGCGTGGAAGCTTTCCGCTTCGAGATGGACACCCTGGCCCTGCGCGCCAGCCCCACGGCCACGGCGGCCAACGCCATCGACATCCGCAACCCCGTCTACGGCCAGGCGCTGCCCACGCCCGGCCCCAACACCAGTACGCTGGAAAAGCAGCGCAACACCGCCTTCTACGTGCAGGACGCGATCAAGCTCACGCCCGCCTGGCGGCTCGTGGGCGGCGTGCGCGTGGACCGCTACGACCAGTCGCTGCACAACCGGCTGACCGGCAACACAGCGCGGCAGGACCCGTCGGCCACCTCGCCGCGCATCGGTGTCTCGTGGCTGCCCGCGGACCAATGGACGCTGTACGCGAACACCGGCCGCTCCTTCCGGCCCAACACCGGCTCCAACGCGGCCGCGCAGGGCTTCGACCCCGAGACCGGCCGCTCGCTGGAGCTCGGCGCCAAGTGGGAAAGCGCTGACCGCCGCATGGGCGCGACCGCCGCGCTGTTCGACATCCGCAAGCGCAATGTGACCACCGCCGACCCGGCCAACCCCGGGTTCTCGATCGCCACCGGTGAGGTGCGCAGCCGCGGGCTGGAGCTGGACCTGGCGGGTCAATTGACCACTCACTGGCGCGTGAACGCCAGCCTGGTACTCAACGACGTGGAGATCCTGCGCGACAACACTCTGGAGGTGGGCGGCCGGCTGCTGAACGTGCCGCGCGTGAACGGCAGCCTGCTGGCCGTGTACGACGACGCGCTGGCCAACGGCCAGCGCTACGGCATCGGCGGCGGCGTGACTCACATGGGCCGCCGCCTGGGCCAGGCCCGCACGCAGGCCGAGGCCAATGCCGGCACGCCCGCGTTCGAACTGCCGGCCTACACCACGGCCAAGCTGGTCGGCTACTGGCGGCTGAACCCCCTGCTCCGCCTGTCGCTGGACGTGGACAACCTGTTCGACAAGACCACCTACACCAGCTCCTACAGCCGGCTGTGGGTCACGCCCGGCACGGCACGCAGCGTGACGCTGGGCCTGCAAGCCAGGTTCTGAACGACCATGACCACCACCACTCCACCCCCCCACCCCGTGCTGCAGGCCAGTGGCGTGCGCGCCGGCTACGGCGGGCGCACCATCCTGCACTCGCTGGACCTGCAGGTGCATGCCGGCGAGATCTACGCGCTGCTCGGCGCCAACGGTGCCGGCAAAACCACCACGCTGAGCCTGTTCCTGGGCTTTGTGCAGCCCGGTGCGGGCCGCCTGCGCGTGGCGGATGCCGACCCCGCGAGCGACCCGGCCGCGGCGCGCCGGCAGATCGCCTACATCCCCGAAAGCGTGGCGCTGTACGAGCACCTGAGCGCGCGCGAGAACCTGGCCTACCTGCTGGCCCTGGCCGAGCAGCCCGCGCCGCAGGCCACCATCGACGCCGCGCTCACGGCCGCGGGCCTGGACGCCGCCGCCCATGGCCGGCGCGTGTCCGGCTTCTCGAAGGGCATGCGGCAGAAGGTGGCCATCGCGTTGGCCCTGGCGCGCCATGTGCCGGCCCTGTTGCTGGACGAGCCCACCTCGGGTCTCGACCCGCAGGCCACGGCCGAGTTCCACCGCCTGCTGGGCGTGCTGCGCGACCAGGGCGTGGCCATCCTGATGGTCACGCACGACCTGTTGAGCGCGGCCGACATCGCCGACCGCATCGGCTTCATCGGCGCCGGGCGCCTGGCCGAGGAAGTGGCGGCCACGGGTGCCGAGCGCTTCGACGTGCGCGCGCTGCACAGGCGCTATGCACAGGAGGCGGCCGTATGAAGGCGGCCTGGCGCATCGCCCGCGAGGAATGGCGCTGCATGGCACGCGACCGCGTCGCGGTGCTCGGACTTGTCTTGTTGCTGGTGCTGTCGTGCACGGCCGCGCTCACGGCCCATGAACGCCAGCGCACGGTCCAGGCCGAACGCGCGCGCTACCAGGCTCAGGTCGACGAGGAGTTCCAGGCCCAGCCCGACCGGCACCCGCACCGCATGGTGCACTACGGGCAGTTCGTGTTCCGCCCGCTGAGCCCGCTGGCCGCGTTCGACAGCGGCATCGACGGCTTCACTGGCCACACGCTGTTCCTGGAGGGCCACCGCCAGAACAGCGCCAACTTCGGCGACGTGCGGCAGTCCTCGCTGCTGCAGCGCTTCGGCCAGCTCACGCCGGCCTTCGTGCTGCAGGTGCTGGCGCCGCTGCTGCTGGTCTTCGTCGGCCATGCGGCGCTGGCGCGCGAGCGCGAAGCCGGCACCTTGCGTGTGCTGCTGGCGCAGGGCGTGAGTGCCTGGGCCATCCTGGCCGGCAAGCTGCTGGCCATGGCGGGGTTGGCGATGGCCTTGCTGCTGCCGGCCGCCGTGGCGCTGGGCTGGATCGCCGCGACGCAGGGCCAGGCCCAGGCCGCCGCGCTGCTGCTGGCCGGCCATGCGCTGTGGTTGCTGCTGTGGTCGACCGCCATCGTGCTGGTGTCGGGTGCGCTGCAGCGCCGTCGCGATGCGCTGCTGGGCCTGCTCGCGCTGTGGACGGTCACCGTGATCCTGCTGCCCCGCCTGCTGCCCGAGGCGGCACAGGTCGCCAAACCACTGCCCACGCGACTGGAGACCGACATCGCCGTCGCACGCGAACTCGCTGCGCTCGGCGACAGCCACAACCCCGACGACCCGTACTTCGCCAGCTTTCGCCAGAAGATCCTGGCGCAGTACGGCGTCGCGCGCGTGGAGGACCTGCGCGTCAACTACAAGGGCATCGTCGGTATGGAGGGAGAGCGCCTCACCAGCGCGCTGTTCGACCGCCATGCCGAGGCCGCGTTCAGGCTTCAGGCCGAACAGGGCGCGCTGGTCGCCACATGGGGCATCGCCAGCCCCATCGTCGCACTGCGCACGCTGTCGATGGCCGCCGCTGGCACCGACCTGGCCAGCTACAAGCGCTTTCTGGACCAGGGCGAGGCCTACCGCTACGGTCTGGTGCAGTCGCTCAACCGGCTGCAGGCCGAGCAGCTGCGCTACGCCGACGACCGCAACCCCACGCGCAACAACCGCGTGGACCGCGCGCTGTGGCAGGGCTTCCCGGCGTTCCACTACCAGGCCGAACCAACGGCCGACATGCGCAGCCGCGCGCTGCGCCCCGCGCTGGTGCTGCTGCTGTGGGCTGCCGCACTCGCGGCCCTGCTGCCGCTGCTGGCCAACCACCTTCGAAAGGGCACACGATGAGTTGGATCGCCCACGAATGGCGCTTGATGCTGCGCTCGCGCCTGTCGGCCTGCGCGCTGCTGTTGCTGCTGGCCCTGGCCAGCCTGGCGCTGGCGGCTGGCCTGCACGAGACCGGGCGCCAACGCGCCGACATCGCGCGCCTGGCCCCGCTGCAGGCCGAGGACATGGCGGCAGTCGAACGCAAGATCGCGCGCAGCGGGGATGCGGGCTACGCGGCCTACTACAGCTTCCACGCCACGGCCGACCCGCCGGCCAGCGCGGCCTTCATCGCCCTGGGCCTGCGCGACGTGGCGCCGCACGTGCTGCGCGTGCGTGCGCTGGGGCTGCAGGCGCAGCTGTACGAGGGCGAGGCCTTCAACCCCGAGCTGGCGCTGCCGGGCCCGTTCGACTTCGCCTTCGTGCTGGTCTACCTGGCGCCGCTGTTCGTGATCGCGCTGCTGCACGACCTCGTGTCGTCGGAGCGTGAGTCAGGCCGGTTGCCCATGCTGCGCGCCATGCCGGGCGCCGCCGGCCGGCTCTGGTGGCGCCGCGCGGCGCTGCGCGTGGCCTCTGCCTTCGCCTGCCTGGCGCTGCCGCTGGGGTTGGCCGCCGTCGTCGCCGGCCTGCCGCTGCCCAGCTTCGCCGCCACCCTGGCCATCGTCGCGCTGTACCTGGCCTTCTGGGCCGGGCTGTCGCTTGTGGTCGGCACGCGCGGCTGGACGTCCACGGCCAACGCCACGGCGCTGATGGGCTGCTGGGCGCTGCTCACGTTGGTGCTGCCTGCCCTGGCCAGCATCGCGCTGGCCCGCGCCCTGCCCGTACACCAGGGCGTGGAACTCATGCTGGCCCAGCGCCAGGAGATCCACGGCGCCTGGGACGAGCCGCGCGAGGCCACGATGCAGCAATTCTTCCGCAGCCATCCGCAGTGGCAAGGCACGGCGCCGCTCCCGGCGGGCTTTCACTGGAAGTGGTACTACGCCTTCCAGCAGCTCGGCGACGAGCATGTGGCCGACCGTGTGCAGGCCTACCGCACCGGCCTGCAGGCGCGCCAGCGCTGGACCGAGCGGCTGGGCTGGCTGCTGCCGGCCGTGGCCGCGCAGGCCGCGCTGCACCGGCTGGCCGCCACCGACCTGCCCGCGCAGCTGGCCTACCAGGACCGCATCGCGGCCTTCCATGCCGAGCTGCGGCACTTCTACTACCCCTATGTTTTCGATGAGCGCCGCTTCGGGCCGGCGGACTTCGCGCGGCAGCCGCGCTTTGTGGAGCAACCCTCTGCAGCGGCGATCGCCTGGCGCCAGCTCGCGGCGCTGGCCCTGGTGGCAACGCTGCTGGCGCTTGCCGGCCTGCGCGCGCTGCGCCGACCTTTGCACGTCTAGCGAGCGCGGGCGCGCGCTCCTAGCCTGCGGCCTGGCCCGGCGACAGCCTGGCCGCCAGCAGGCCAGCCGTGTAGCGCAGGCGGTCGATGTCCGCGCCCGCGCGCACGCCGCGGCTGAAGCAGCACAGGGTGCCGTAGACCGAGCCATCGGCCAGCCGCACCGGTGTGCTCAGGTGCGTGCCGATGGGCAGGCCCGGATTCGGCGCCAGCCCGGCGGCGATGAAGGGCGCGGCGTCGACCATGCGCTCAGGCAGGCGCCCCTCGACGACCCGCTGGCACCAGCTCTCTTCGATCGGATTGCACATGCCGACCTGCAGTGGTGCGAAGTCCGGCCCGCTGTCCACCGCCTTGAAAGTGCGCTGCCCGTCCGCGATCTGCGAGACGAAGGCGACGTCCATGTCCAGGCGCGCCCGCAGCAGTTTCAGAACCTCGGTCACCTGGGCCGGGAGATCAGGGTCTGCGAAGTCGCTGGTGGCGACCAGCAGCTCCGAGATCTGGACGTCCAGGTCGTCGGGTTTGTAGTCGAAGTACATGGCTGCGCAGTCTAGCCAGTCCGCGAACCCTGCAGTGCAGCCAGGGGTATGCGGCCCCCGCTGCTACATTGGCGGCCGATGGATTCCCTCACCCAAATCGTGCTGGGCGGCAGCGTGGCGGCGCTGGCTGTGCCGGCACCGCACCGCCGGCGCGCCGCCCTGGCCGGCGCCTTGCTCGCCACCCTGCCCGACCTGGACAGCCTGCCCATGAAGTGGATGGGCGTGGACGTCGTGACGCTCGTCACCTGGCACCGCGGGCCTTCGCATGCGCTGCCCGTTCTGTTCGTGTTCGGGCTGCTCGTGTGGTGGCTGCTCAGGCGCTGGTGGGCGCCCGTGCGCGAGGCACCGCGCCGCTGGCTCGCCGCCATCCTGCTGGCCTTGCTCACGCACCCGCTGCTGGACGCGTTCACGGTCTACGGCACGCAGCTGTGGTGGCCGCTGCCGCTGCGCCCGACCATGTGGTCCAGCATCTTCATCATCGACCCGGGCTACACGCTGGCCCTGCTCGTGGCCTTCATCGCCATCCTGGTCGTCGGCGCCAAGCCCATCGGCCAGCGCTTCCTGGTCGCCGGCCTGGTACTGAGCAGCGCCTACCTGGGCTGGTCGCTGCTGGCCAAGCAGATGGTCGAGCGCGACGCGCAGGCTGCGCTGGCAGCCATGGGCCAGGCCGATGCACCGCGCTTCTCGGTGCCCATGCCCTTCAACACGCTGTTGTGGCGCGTGGTGGTGATGACGCCCGGTGGCATGCTGGAAGGCTACCGCTCGCTGTGGGCCGACCACGGGCCCATGCGGTTCCAGCCGTATGCCGGCGAGACCGCGGCGCTGCAGGCGCTCGCGCACACACCGCCCGTGGCCCGGCTGCTGTGGTTCTCCAGCGGCTTCATGAAGGCCGTGGCCGATGGCGACCGGCTCGTGCTGTCGGACCTGCGCATGGGCGCCGAGCCCGCCTACAGCTTCCAGTACCTGATCGCCGAGCGCGCCTCGGCGAGCGCCGCCTGGCAGCCCGTCGCGCCCGTCGCGGTCACCGGCCCCATGGACACGCGCGGCGCGCTGCAGGCCATCTGGCAGCGGTTGCGGCACGAGCCAGCGCCCGGCGCGCCGCCGTTCGCGCTGCCACGTCCATGAGCGGGCCGGCCCCGTTGTGGCATAGAGTGTGCGAGCTTGTCACGTGCATGCCGCATCGCTACATTGAATCGAACCCCAAGGAACCATCGTGAGCACCTCCACCGAGACACCCGCGCCACGCCACATCCGCCTCACCTCGCACGCCGGCGGCTTCGGCGCCCTGCCCCTGCAGTGGGGCGCGGCCAGCCCCACTGCGCGCGGCCCCGTGGTCGGCACCACCACCAAGCGCAGCCACCGCAACGTGATCGGCACGCACAGCGGCTCCTACAGCATCTACCGCGCGCTGGCCGTGGCGGCCGGTGCGCTGTCGCGCGAGCACAGGGCCGACCTCACCAACACCTCGCCCACCGACCTGATCGGCCCCTACCCGCAGTGGAGCGAGCCCGGCAAGATCGTGAGCCTGGACCCCTGGGGCGCGGCCGTGGCCGACGTGTTCTCTGCCGAGCTGGCCGCGGGCTACGACATCCGCCCGACCATCGCCGTGACCAAGGCCCACGTCATCCTGCCCGAGGTGATCGAGGCGCTGCACAAGGGCCGGCTGAAGGCCGATGGCAAGTTCCTCACGGCCAATGGCGCGGCCGTGGTCACCAAGGCCGCCATCGAGCCGGTGTGGTACCTGCCCGAGGTGGCCAAACGTTTCAAGTGCAGCGAGACCGACCTGCGCCGCGTGCTGTTCGAGGAAACCGGCGGCATGTACCCCGAGCTCGTCACGCGCTCGGACCTGGAGGTCTTCCTGCCCCCCATCGGCGGCCAGACCGTCTACATCTTCGGCGACCCGCGTGACCTGGCGAACCCCGAGGTCGAGCTCACGGCCCGCGTGCACGACGAGTGCAACGGCTCGGACGTGTTCGGCTCGGACATCTGCACCTGCCGCCCCTACCTCACGCACGCCATCGAGGAATGCATCCAGGGCGCGCAGCGCGGCGGCGTGGGCCTGGTCTCGTACTCGCGCAAGGAGGGCCGGGCGCTGGGCGAGGTCACCAAGTTCCTGGTCTACAACGCGCGCAAGCGCCAGGTGGGCGGCGACACGGCCGACCAGTATTTCGCGCGCACCGAGTGCGTGGCCGGCGTGCAGGACATGCGCTTCCAGGAGCTCATGCCCGACGTGTTGCACTGGCTGGGCATCAAGAAGATCCACCGCCTGGTCTCCATGAGCAACATGAAGTACGACGCGATCACCGGCTCGGGCATCGAGGTCGGCGTGCGCGTGAACATCCCGGACGAGCTGATTCCCGACGACGCCCGTGTGGAGATGGACGCCAAGATGGCAGCCGGCTACTTCACGCCTGGCGTGGTGCCGGATGCCGAGGAACTCAAGAAGGCCAAGGGCCGGGGGTTGGACGCATGAGCCTCGCACGGCCGCCTGAAGAGGCTCAGCACCGCAGCACGCAGTGCGAAGGTACCCCCATGACATCTGCACCGGGCCGCCCCAAGCCAGCTCGCACCGCAGTGCGCAGCACGGAGGTTTTCGCATGACGTTCGAAGGCATCAGCTCCGAGCTGGACACGCAACACGCCGAGGGCGCGGCCGCCGCGCTGCGCACGACCACGGCCATTCGCAAGCGCGCCTCCCACCTGCTCGAACGCGCCCGTGTCGGCGCCTCGCGCTGGTTCACGGTCGACGACGCCGCGCTGCAGACCGCGGCCGGACAGGTCGCCGATCTCACGCGTGAGCGCTACCCCAGCCTCGTGATCCCGTTCCACAGCCGCTGGCGCCATTTCGAGGCCGGTGGCGTGGACCGCAAGGCCGAGCTCGACAAGCGGCTGGCGGGCCTGGCCGCACCCGCCAAGGCGCGCGCGCTGATCGACCTGGCGCTCGTCAGCGTGCTGCTCGATGCCGGCGCCGGGCCGGACTGGCAGTACCACGAGTCCGCCAGCGGCCAGGTGTTCACGCGCTCCGAAGGCCTGGCGGTGGCCAGCTTCCACGCCTTCACGGCCGGCCTGTTCTCCAGCGACCCGGCGCATCCGCTGCAGGTCGATGCCGCCGCGCTGCGGGGCCTGGTGGCCGACCGGCTGGCCGCAGCCTTCCAGGTCAGTTCGGTCAACCCGCTGGTCGGCATCGACGGCCGCGTGGTGCTGCTGCGCCGGCTGGGCGAGACGCTGGCAGCGCAGCCCGAGGTGTTCGGCCCGCAGGGTCGGCCGGGCGGCCTGTTCGACATGCTGGTGAGCCCGCTGGGGCCGTCCACGATCGCGCCCACCGCCACGATCAGCGCGCACGACATCCTGTCGCAGCTGCTGATGTCGCTCTCGCCGATCTGGCCCGCGCAGAACGCCATCGGCACCGTTCCGCTCGGCGACTGCTGGCGCCACGACGCCGTGCCCGGCGCGGGCCTCACGGCCGGATGGATGCCGTTCCACAAGCTGTCGCAATGGCTGACCTACTCGTTGCTGGAGCCCTTCCAGTGGGCTGGCGTGCATGTCGATGGCGTCGATGCGCTGACCGGCCTGCCCGAGTACCGCAACGGCGGCCTGCTGCTGGACGCCGGCGTGCTCGTGCTGACCGAGCCGTCCAACGCCAACCGCGTCTGGCACCCGGGCGACGAGCTGATCGTCGAGTGGCGCGCGCTGACAGTGGCGCTGCTCGATGCGCTGGCGCCGCTGGTGCGCGCACGGCTGGGCGGCGCGGCCGCGCAGATGCCGCTGGCCTGCGTGCTCGAGGGTGGCACCTGGGCCACCGGCCGCCTGCTGGCACAACGCTTGCGTGGCGGCTCGCCACCGTTCGCCATCCACAGCGATGGCACCGTCTTCTAGAACCATGCAACAACTCGAACAACCGACCATGTCCAACGTCCACCTGATCGACCACCCCCTGGTGCAGCACAAGCTCACGCTGATGCGCCGCAAGGACGCCAGCACCAACACCTTCCGCCGGCTGCTCAACGAGCTGTCCAGCCTGATGGCCTACGAGGTCACGCGCGACATGGCGATGCAGGACATCGAGATCGAGACCCCGCTGGAGACCATGACCTCCAAGGTGATCGACGGCAAGAAGCTGGTCTTCGTGTCCATCCTGCGCGCCGGCAACGGCATCCTGGAGGGCATGCTCAACATCGTGCCGGGCGCGCGCGTGGGCCATGTGGGCCTGTACCGCGACCCCAAGACGCTGACCGCCGTGGAGTACTACTTCAAGATGCCGCACGACATGCACGAGCGCGACATCGTGGTGGTCGACCCGATGCTGGCCACCGGCAACTCGGCCATCGCAGCCGTGGAGCGGCTCAAGGAGCTGAGCCCCAAGTCCATCAAGTTCGTCTGCCTGCTGACCTGCCCCGAGGGCATCGCCGCCTTCCACAAGTCGCATCCCGACGTGCCGATCTACACCGCCGCCATCGACCGCCAGCTCAACGACCACGGCTACATCCTGCCGGGCCTGGGCGATGCCGGCGACCGCATTTTTGGAACGAAGTAGGCAGGCGGCCATGCGTACGCTGTGGATTGTCACGACGGCCGCCCTGCTGGTGCTGCAGGGCTGCGCCAGCACGCCGGCGGGCGACGCCGCCTGCACCAGCACCGCCCCCAACGCCAGCTACACCGGCCCCTACAAGGGCACGGAAAACAGGCTGGCTGCCGCCGACATGGCGCGCGACCTGCACTGCGCCGAGCGCTTCAAGGCCGGCAAGTACCCGCGCGGCTTCGTCGCCATCTACGGCAGCTCGCGCCTGGCCGAGGACAAGGAAGGCGCGCCCGCCACCGACAACGGGCAGCTCTACCAGGGCATCCGTCTGTTCGCGCGGCAATGGACCGGCGCGCACGGCGACAAGCTGCCCATCCTGACGGGCGCCGGCCCCGGCATCATGGAAGCGGCCAGCCGCGGCGCAACCGAGGCGGGCGGCCCGAGCATCGGCTACACCACCTACTACGGCCCTGCGCGCGACCAGGGCGACGCGCGCCTGGCGTTCCAGACCTACCGCGGCCAGCCCATCGTCAGCGACGGGCTGATCTTCTCCAGCGTGGCGATGCGCGAATCGATGATGGTGCTGCACTCGGCCGCCGTGGTGATCGCCCCGGGCGGCACCGGCACCGAGTGGGAAACCTTCCAGATCATCGAGTCGATCAAGAGCCAGCAACTCGACCCGGTTCCCGTCTACCTGCTCGGCAAGCGCGAGGTGTATTGGAAGGGCCTGGAGCAGCGCATCGACGAGATGACGCGCCTGGGCACGATCCGTGCTGGTGAAGTCACCAACCTGATCCAGTTCGTGGAAGACCCCGAGCAGCTCATCGACCTGCTGGCCACGCACTTCCAGTTGCACTGAAGTCCCCGATCCACCATCCACCGCCGCCTCAAGGAGTTCCCCCGTGCACCAGCGCCGCCATCTGCTCACGCAATCCACCGCCCTTGCCATCGCCCTGGCTGCAGGCCTGCCGTCCATGGCCTGGGCCCAGGCCAAGCTCAAGGTCGCCGCGGTCTACACCGTGCCGTTCGAACAGCAGTGGGTGGGCCGCATCCACAAGGCGCTCAAGGCAGCCGAGGCGCGCGGCGAGATCGAGTACAAGGCGACCGAAAACGTGGCCAATGCCGACTACGAGCGCGTCATGCGCGAGTACGTGAACGGCGGCAACCAGCTCATCGTGGGCGAGGCCTTTGCTGTGGAGGCCGCGGCGCGTCGCGTCGCCAGGGACTTCCCCAAGACCATGTTCCTGATGGGCAGCTCGGGCAAGCCGCAGGCGCCGAACTTCAGCGTGTTCGACAACTACATCCAGGAGCCCGCCTACCTCTCCGGCATGGTTGCCGGCGGCATGACCAAGAGCAACAAGATCGGCATGGTGGGCGGCAACCCCATCCCCGAGGTGAACCGTCTCATGAACGCCTTCATGGCCGGCGCGCGCGAGACCAACCCCCAGGTGGAGTTCACCATCACCTTCATCAACAGCTGGTTCGACCCGCCCAAGGCCAAGGAGGCCGCCTTCGCCATGATCGACAAGGGCGTGGACCTGCTCTACGCCGAGCGCTTCGGCGTCAGCGACGCGGCCAAGGAGCGCGGCAAGCTGGCGATCGGCAACGTGGTGGACACGCAGGCGCAGTACCCCGACACGGTGGTCGCCACGGCCGTGTGGAACATGGAGCCGACGATCGACGAGGCACTCAGGCAGGTCAAGGCCGGCCAGTACAAGGCGGATGACTTCGGCAAGTTCTCGCACATGCAATACAAGGGCTCGGAGCTCGCGCCGCTGGGCACCTTCGAGAAGAAGGTCCCGGCCGACATCGTGGCCAAGGTGCGCGCGCGCCAGGCAGAGATCCTGGCC
Source organism: Pseudorhodoferax sp. Leaf267 (assembly GCF_001422405.1). Lineage (GTDB taxonomy): Bacteria > Pseudomonadota > Gammaproteobacteria > Burkholderiales > Burkholderiaceae_C > Pseudorhodoferax. The sequence continues at coordinate 741,645 of NZ_LMMV01000001.1, read as the reverse complement.
GGAAAGTTCGCCGTGAAGGTCGACGACACGCAGCCCAAGCCGACCGCGAAGTAATGCGCGTCAGCGCAGCGTGGACGGGAACGAGTCCAGCGGCGAGGCGCCGCTGACCGTCCAGCGCACCTGGTTGCGGCCATTGCGCTTGGCGTCGTAGAGCGCGCGGTCGGCCATCTCCAGCAGCTCGGTGGCCGTGCAAGGCGAGCGCGCATCGTGGCAGGCCACGCCCAGGCTGACGGTGACATACGCGGCCACGGTCGAAGCCGCATGCGGGATCGCCAGGGCCTCGACCGCGCGGCGGATCTTCTCGGCGATCCCTTGCGCACCGAGCTTGTCGGACGCAGGCAGCACGGCGGCGAACTCCTCGCCACCATAGCGCGCCAGCACATCGGTGGCGCGGTTGACCTGCTCGCGCACCGCGTCCGCAATGGCGATCAGCACGCGGTCGCCGGCCGGATGGCCATAGGTGTCGTTGTAGGCCTTGAAGCTGTCCACGTCGAGCATGAGCAGGGACACGGGCGTGTGGCTGCGCTGGGCGCGCTCCAGTTCCGCGCTCAGCTTCTGGTCGAAGTACTTGCGGTTGTAGACGCCGGTCAAGCCGTCGACCACGGCCTCGCGCGTGAGCTTGTCGGTGCGCGACTGCAGTACCCGCTCGCGCTTGGTCACCACGCTCGCATCGGTCACCTGGATCAGACACAGGTGGTGCGCGCCGGGCTGCGCCACGGGCGTGATCGTCACCGACTGCGGCATGCGCAGGTTGCCCGCGCGGTGCTCGTGCCGCGAGAACAGCGGCAGCGGCGAGTGGTGCAGCACGTTGGACAGCACGATGGGCAGGCGGCGCTGCAGCCCATTGCGCACGGCTTGGCGGAACGGCTGCGGCAAGGCGTCGGGGAACACCTCCTCGAGCGGCCGGCCTTGCGCCTGCGCGAGGGCCACCCCGCTATGGCGCGTGACCCAGGCATTCCAGTGCAGCACGCGGCCGCCCTCGTCGAGCAGGATCAGGCCCATGGTCACGGCATCCGCCAGCAAGGGCCAGTTGACCATCGCACTTGAAGGCGTCATCGGTTCAGCACCCCGGGGAACTCAGATGCGCGCTAGGAAGCGGTCGATGGCAGCGATCAGCTCGTGGAAGGAAGCCGAGCTGAGCAAAAACACCAGAACCCCGTCGGTTTCGCGCTTCTCGATGGTCAGGTCGATGTGCAGCACGAGCACGATGGGCTGGCCGAGATCGGCCGTGAGTTCGTCGATCACGGTGTCCATCTGGTCCACCGCGTACTCGGGCAAGGTGCTGTCCAGCTCGATGTCCAGCATGTTGGCCACGGCCGACATGCAGGCATTCAGGATGATGTTGCCCAGCTCGCACATGGCCTCGTGCTCGAAGTCCACGAGGTCGTCGACGCTGACCTGCGAGCCGATCATCTCGCGCACGATCTCCAGCGCCTTGTCCTCGGTGAACAGCAAGGAAGCATTGATCGTGAACGGGCCGCTGAAATCCTGGCGCACGGCGCCGATGCGCTCGCCCTGCAGGGCCAGCACGCCGGTGCCCAGCTCGCTGCGCCGGTAGAACGCGATGCGCGGCACCGACAGCAGCACCTCGTCGCCCACGATCTCCGACAGGCTGGCCGCGGCGTGGCCGGCGCCTACGTTGAAGACTTCGGCCAGGGCGTCGGTCTGCAGCTCGGTCAGTTCGATCACAGGCCCTCGTCGAAAAAATTCAGCGCCTGCAGCACGCTTTTCTCGTTGACGGGTTTGGCCACGAACTTCGCGCCCATGGACCGTGCGCGCGACTGGTGGCTGTCCTGCACGTTGGCCGAGAACAGCACCATGCGCAGCCCGGGATGCTCGTGGGAAATGCGCTCGGCGACATCGGTGCCCATGGTGCCTGGCATGTTGATGTCCATCGTGATGTGGTCCGGCACCGACTCGGCCACGATGCGCAGCGCCTCGTCGCCGCTGACTGCTTCATGGATCGTCCACTGCGGCCGATGCGCGGTGACCAGCGAACGGATCATCATGCGCGACACGCGGCTGTCGTCGACGATCAGGAGGGTTTTGCGGGGCGCGCTGGACATGGGGCCAATGGTGCGGCAGCTGCCGGCTGGACGCAATACTCGATGGATGTGCAAACGATTCTAGGCCCTGCCACCGGATATCCTGCATCATCGGCGCAACGACCCGGCCCGCTGCCTGTGGCACGGATGCTGCATCGGCCAGCGCCATCGCACCAACAACGAACGCCCCGCTCCTTGCCGCTCGCGCCATGGCCGACGACTCATCCAACCGCCCCGTGCTGCGCATCCGCGGCGTGACCAAACGCTTCGGCGCGCTGACGGCCAACGACGACATCTCGCTGGACTTGCACGCCGGCGAAGTGCTCGCGCTGCTCGGCGAGAACGGCGCGGGCAAGTCCACGCTGATGTCCATCCTGTTCGGCCACTACGTCGCCGATGCGGGGAGCATCGAGGTCTTCGGCGCGCCCCTGGCGCCGGGCCAGCCGCGTGCCGCACTGGCCGCGGGCATCGGGATGGTGCACCAGCATTTCATGCTGGCCGACAACCTCACGGTGCTGGACAACGTGGTGCTCGGCACCGAGCCGCTGTGGCAGCCCTGGTCGCGCCGCGCGATGGCCCGCACGCGGCTGTTGCAGCAGGCCCGGCGCTTCGGCCTGCAGGTCGACCCGGACGCGCGCGTGGCCAGCCTGTCGGTCGGTGAACGCCAGCGCGTGGAGATCCTCAAGGCGCTGTACCGCGGCGCGCGCATCCTGATCCTGGACGAGCCCACGGCCGTGCTGACGCCTGGCGAGAGCGAGGCGCTGTTCGACACGCTCGCGCAGATGGTGGCCGAAGGCCTGTCCGTGATTTTCATCAGCCACAAGCTGGCCGAAGTGCTGCGCGTCTCGCAGCGCATCGCCGTGCTGCGCGGCGGCAAGCTGGTGGCGCAGGCGCGCAGCGAAGGCGTCACGCAAGCACAGCTGGCGCAATGGATGGTCGGCCACGCGGTCGCCCCCCCGGCGCGCCACCGGGCCGCCGAGGTGCGCGATGCGGCCTGCGTGCTCGACGGTGTCAGCACCGAGGGGCGCGGCCACGACCGCCTGCGCGGCGTCTCACTGACCCTGCGCAGCGGGGAGATCACCGCGATCGCGGGCGTGTCCGGCAACGGCCAAGTGGCGCTGGCCGAGCTGCTGTCGGGCACGCGTCGGGCGACCGCCGGCAGGCTGCTGCTGGGCGGCAAGCCGTTGCGGCCTTCGCCGGCCTGGCTGGTCAGCCGCGGCGTGGCGCGCGTGCCGGAGGACCGGCATGCCGTGGGCGTGGTGGGCGACCTGCCGGTGTGGGAGAACGCGGTGTCCGAGCGCCTGCAGTCCTCGGCCTTCTCGCGCTGGGGGCCGCTGGGCCTGCGCTGGATCCGCCGCGAGGCCGCACGCGCCCATGCACAGGCCATCGCCAGGGCCTACGACGTGCGCGGCGCCGGGCTGGACGCCGCGGCCCGCAGCCTGTCGGGCGGCAACATGCAAAAGCTGATCCTGGGCCGCGCACTGACGACGCCGGACCAGCGCGGCCAGCGCGGCGGCGTGCCGCGCCTGATCGTGGCGCACCAGCCGACCTGGGGGCTGGACATCGGCGCGGTGTCGTTCGTGCAGCAGCAGTTGCTGCTGGCGCGCGATGGCGGTGCCGCCGTGCTGCTGATTTCCGACGACCTGGACGAGGTGCTGGCCCTGGGCGACCAGGTGGCCGTCATGCATGGCGGCAGGCTCACGGCCACGCGGCCGGCCGAGGCCTGGACGCGCGAAGCCATCGGCCTGGACATGGCGGGCGCATGAGACTGGAGCGCCGCAACGCCGCCTCGCGCGCCGCCCTGGTTCTGGCACCGGTGGGCGCCGTGCTGTTCACGCTGCTCGTCAGCGCGCTGCTGGTGGCCTGGGCCGGCGCACCCGTGGGCCGCACCTATGCGCTGCTGCTGCGGGGCGGCTTCGGCTCGGTCTTCGCATGGAGCGAGACGCTGACGCGCGCGATCCCGCTGATCCTGACCGGCCTGGCCGCAGCCGTGGCGTTCAAGGCAAGGCTGTTCAACATCGGCGCCGAGGGCCAGCTCTACGCGGGGGCGCTCGCCGCTGTCGCCGTGGGGGGCCTGCATGGCGGCAGCGGCCTGCCGCTGCCCGGGCCGCTGCTGTTCGCGCTGATGCTGGCAGCTGCGGCACTGGCCGGCGCGCTGCTGCTGCTCGGGCCGGCGCTGATGAAGACCCGGCTCGGCGTGGACGAGGTCGTGACCACGCTGCTGCTGAACTTCATCGTGCTGCTGGGCGTGGGCGCGCTGCTGGACGGCCCCATGAAGGACCCTTTGTCCATGGGCTGGCCGCAAAGCGTGGGCCTGCAGCCTGCATTGGAGCTGGCCAAGCTCGTGGCGCAGACGCGCGTGCACACCGGGCTGCTGATCGCGGCCGGGCTGGCCCTGGCCGTGTGGCTGGTGTTCAAGCACACGCTGCTGGGTTTCCAGATCCGCGCCGTGGGTGCCAACGCGCGCGCCGCGGCCTTCGCGGGCGTGCCGGTCACGCGCACGGTGGTGCTGACGGCCCTGCTGTCCGGCGCACTGGCCGGCCTGGCCGGCGCCATCGAGGTGGCAGGCCGCGCCGGTTACGTGACGCTGGACATGTCGCCCGGCTACGGCTACAGCGGCATCGTGATCGCGATGCTCGCCGGCCTGCATCCGCTGGGCGTGCTGGCCGCGGCCGTGTTCGTGGCAGGCGTGCTGGTGGGCGCCGACAGCATGAGCCGCGCCGTGGGCGTGCCGACCTACATCGCCGACGTGATCGTGGCGGCCTCGCTGATCGCGGTGCTGGTGGCCACGCTGCTCACGCAATACCGCCTGCGCTGGAAGTGATGGAACTGTTCGACATCCTCGCCAACCCGGCCTTCTGGGTTGCCGTGCTGCGCATCGCCACGCCGTTGATCCTGGGCACGCTGGGCGTGCTGCTGTGCGAGCGCGCCGGCGTGCTGAACCTGGGCATCGAAGGCATCATGGTCGCGGGCGCATTCGCGGGCTGGCTGGCCGTCTACCAGGGCCTGCCGCTGTGGGGCGGCGTCGCGGTCGCGGCGCTGGTCGGCGCGGCCTTCGGCCTGCTGCATGCGCTGCTGACGGTGGGCCTGGCGCTGTCGCAGCATGTGGCGGGCCTGGGCATCACCATGCTGGCGACGGCACTGTCGTACTACGGCTACCGCGTGAGCTTCCCCAAGGTCAGCACGCCGCCCACGGTCACGCCGTTCGCGGCCATGGACTGGCTGCCCGTTCCCGTGCTGGGTGCGCAGACCCCGCTCACGCTGCTGGCGCTGCTGCTCGTGCCGCTGATGGCCTGGGGCCTGGCGCGCACGCCGCTGGGCCTGGCGGTGCGCATGGTCGGCGAGAACCCAGGCGCGGCCGAGGGCCAGGGCCTGTCGGTCGTGCGGCTGCGCACAGGCGCCATCGTGGCCGGCTCGGCACTGATGGGCGTGGCCGGCAGCTTTCTCACGCTGTCGGCCTTCAATGCCTTCTTCTTCAACATGGTGAACGGCCGCGGCTGGATCTGCGTGGCGCTGGTGGTGTTCGCGTCCTGGCGCCCGGGCAAGGCCTTGCTGGGCGCCCTGCTGTTCGCGTTCTTCGATGCGCTGCAGCTGCGGCTGCAGCAGGCCGGCAGCGCGGCCCTGCCCTTCCAGCTGTACCTGATGCTGCCCTACGTGCTGTCGATCGCAGCGCTGGTGCTGGTGGCGCGCAAGGCCAGCTACCCTCAGGCGCTGATGAAGCCCTACCGCAAGGGCGAGCGCTGACACTTCGACATCCCCCCATACACGCAAGGCGCCCACCGATGCTCGACCTGCTCGTCACCCACGCCACGCTGCCCGATGGCCGCAGCGACATGTCCATCGCCGTGCAGGACGGCCGCATCGTCGAGGTGAGCCCCGGGCTGGCCGCACCCGCGCACGAAACGCTGGATGCGGGCGGCCTGCTCGTCAGCCCGCCTTTCGTCGATCCGCATTTCCACATGGACGCCACGCTCAGCTACGGCCTGCCACGCGTGAACGCCAGCGGCACGCTGCTGGAGGGCATCGCGCTGTGGGGCGAGCTCAAGCCCGACCTGACGGCCGACGCCCTGGTCGAGCGCGCGCTGGCCTATTGCGACTGGGCCGTGGCCAAGGGGCTGCTGGCGATCCGCACGCATGTGGACACCAGCGACGCCAGCCTGCTGGCCGTCGATGCCTTGCTCGATGTGAAACAGCGCGTGGCCCCCTACCTCGATCTGCAGCTCGTGGCCTTTCCACAGGACGGCGTGCTGCGTACGGCCGGCGGCGTGGCCAGCCTGGAACGCGCGCTCGACAAGGGCGTGGACGTGGTCGGCGGCATTCCGCATTTCGAGCGCACCATGGCCGACGGCGCGGCCAGCGTGAAGCTGCTGTGCGAGATCGCGGCCGCGCGCGGCAAGCTGGTCGACATGCACTGCGACGAGTCGGACGACCCGCTGTCGCGCCACATCGAGACGCTGGCCTACGAGTGCCAGCGCCTGGGCCTGCACGGCCGCGTGACCGGCTCGCACTGCACCTCCATGCACAGCATGGACAACTACTACGTCTCGAAGCTACTGCCCCTGGTCGCGGAGTCCGGCGTCAGTGTCATCGCCAACCCGCTCATCAACATCACGCTGCAGGGCCGGCACGACAGCTACCCCAAACGCCGCGGCATGACGCGTGTGCCCGAGCTGCTGGCGGCCGGCGTCAACGTCGCCTTCGGCCACGACTGCGTGATGGACCCGTGGTACAGCCTGGGCTCGGCCGACATGCTGGAAGTGGCCCACATGGGCCTGCACGTGGCGCAGATGACCAGCCAGGCCGGCATGCGGCAGTGCTTCGACGCCGTGACCGTGAACGCGGCGCGCGTGATGCACCTGCCGGGCTACGGGCTCGCGCCAGGCTGCGATGCCAGCTTCGTGCTGCTGCAGGCGCGCGACCCGGTGGAGGCCATCCGGCTGCGGGCCACGCGGCTCAAGGTCTGGCGCCACGGCCGGCTGCTGGCGCAAACACCGGCCGCACAGGCGCAGCTGCACCTGCCCGGCCGGGCGGACACGACAGCCTTCATGCCCGCGCGTCGATAGCATCGCGCCCGCACCAGCCGGTGCCTGGCTCGCCCACCGAGGGTCCAGCGCCTGGTTCGGCCTGGCCTTCGTCGCATGGCCGCTGGCATGCTGCTGGCACGCCACGCAGGGCGCTGGCTGCGCACGCCCACGCAGTGCAACGCGCCCGTGGCCAGCGTGACGGCCATGGAAGTGCCGGCTACTGGGCCGCCGCGCGCCGGGCTGAGCAGATCTCCGCGCGCCTGGGTATGCTGCGCTCCCTTCCACTGCCAGCACCACCCGCACCATGCCCGACCTGTCCGCCTTTCCCATCACCCAGAAATGGCCTGCGCAGCATCCCGACCGGCTGCAGCTGTATTCGCTGCCCACGCCCAACGGCGTGAAGGTGTCGATCGCGCTCGAGGAAACCGGCCTGCCATATGAAGTGCACCGCGTGGCCTTCGACCAGAACGACCAGATGTCGCCGGCCTTCCTGTCGCTGAACCCGAACAACAAGATCCCGGCCATCCTGGACCCGAACGGCCCGGACGGCAAGCCGCTGGCGCTGTTCGAATCCGGTGCGATCCTGGTCTACCTGGCAGCCAAGACCGGCCAGCTCATGCCCACCGATGACGCCGCGCGCTACGAGACGCTGCAGTGGGTGATGTTCCAGATGGGCGGCATCGGGCCGATGTTCGGCCAGCTCGGCTTCTTCCACAAATTCGCCGGCAAGGACTTCGAGGACAAACGCCCGCGCGACCGCTACGTGGCCGAGTCCAAGCGCTTGCTGGGGGTCCTGGAGCAGCGCCTGGCCGCTCGCGCGTGGATCATGGGCGAAGACTACGGGATCGCCGACATCGCGATCTTCCCGTGGGTGCGCAACCTCGTGGGCTTCTACGGCGCGCGCGACATCGTGGGCTTCGACAGCTTCCCCGCGGTGCAGCGCGTGCTGGACGCGTTCGTCGCGCGGCCGGCGGTGGCCAGGGGGCTCAACATCCCGCCCGCCCCCTGACACGCCAGCGTCAGTTCGACAACACGATCTGCGCGATCAGGCCCGTGGCCACGGCGATCAGCACGTAATCGGAATCGACCTGCAGCCAGCGATAGCCGCGCGGCGGCGCGCTCAGGCGGTGGCCGCGCCAGTCCTCGACCACGTAGTGCCGCGTGCGCAGGCCGGGCGGCAGGCGGTCGCCACGGTGGTAGCGGTGCTCGGGGCCGACGCCGCGGCCATGGTCGTGCGGATTTCCATGCCGGGCCTTTTGCCCGTGGCCGCGGTGGTCGGCGTCGCGATGGCGATCCGGCCCGCCGCGCCGATCACCACGGTCGTGTTGCCCGTGGCCGGGGCCGCGCTCGTCGCGGTCGCGCGGTTGGGCCGTGGCGGCGAGGCTGGAAAAGCCCAGCACGATCGCCATCGTGGTGGCCAGCAAGGGTCTGTGGTTCATGGTCGTCCTCTTGGAGTGCATCGTGACAGGGCCATGCTAGGCAGCCCATGTAAAGCCCAGGTTGCGCAGTGCATGCGGCAGGCAAAGTCCTGCCTGGCCTCAGGGCGCGGCAAGCTCGGAGACCAGCGCCTGCAGGCGTGCGCCGACAGGGCTTTCGACCTTCAGGCCGAGCAGGTCGTCGGCGCGCGTGCGCCCGATGTTCACCGCGGCGATCGGCTTGCCGAGCTGCGCGGCGGTCTGCACGAAACGGTAGCCCGAATACACCATCAGCGACGAGCCGGCGACCAGCACGGCATCGGCACGCGCCAGTGCCGCCTGCGCGGCGTCCACGCGATCGCGCGGCACGCTCTCGCCGAAGAACACCACATCGGGCTTGAGCATGCCGCCGCAGTCCGGGCATGGCGGCACGGCGAAACTGGCGAAATCGTCGTGCTCCAGGTCGGCATCGCCATCGGGCGCCGCACGCGCCTCCAGTGCGGCCCAGGCCGGGTTGCGCGCGCGCAGCAGCTCCTGCAAGGCGGCGCGCGGCGACCGCGTGCCGCAGCCCAGGCACACCACCGTGCCGATGCGCCCGTGCAGGTCGATCACCTGCTGGCTGCCAGCCGCGCTGTGCAGGCCGTCGACGTTCTGCGTCACGAGCAGCTCCACATGGCCGGCGGCCTCCAGCTGCGCCAGCGCCGCATGGGCCGGGCCGGGCCGGGCCTGCGCCATCGTGGGCCAGCCGACCAGGCTGCGCGCCCAGTAGCGACGCCGCGTCGCGTCGTCGCCCGTGAAGGCCTGGAAGGTGACGGGCTGCGGCCGTTTCCAGTCGCCGTTGGTGTCGCGGTAGTCGGGAATGCCGGACTCGGTGCTGCAGCCGGCACCGGTCAGCACGAACAGGCGCCGATGGCGGCGGGCGAAGTCGGCAAGCGCATCCATCAGACAGGCTCAGGCACGATGGCCTCCATGTACTCGTGCAGGGCTTCGAGGATCTCCATGCCGCGTGCATCGGCGGTCTGGGCGGCAGCCTCCAGCGCTTCGAGCATCTGGTCCACGTTGCGCACGCCGCCCTCGCCTTCGAGCAGGCGCGCGCTGCGGTGCTCCTCCCAGCGTTCGGCTTCCTCCGCCGTCAGCGTGGCGGGGAAGTTGCGCGCGCGGTAGCGGAACACGAGTTCGTGCAGGCGCGGGTCGTCGAAGCTGTTGCGCGCCTGTGCCAGCGCCTGCGGCGACAGGCCGCGCAGGTGGTCCAGCCGCTTGCGGTCCGATGGCGCGAGGAAACCGCCGTACAGGTCTTCGTCCACGTCGGCGCGGGCCGGCGCATCGCGCTGGAACAGGCCGGCCCACAGCGCGCTCAGGTCGGGCAGCGCGCGGGCGATGTGGGCATGTGCCAGCTGGGCCTGCAGGTCCAGCGCCCAGCGCGTGGCCAGGGCCGGGCTCAGCGTCTTGAGCGAGGACACGACCATGGGCGACTTGTTCAGGTGCACGGTCTTGATGGGCAGCCGCGTCACGCCCTCGGGCAGCGCATCGCTGCGGCTGAACAGGCGCAGCCGCGCGTCGTCGACCGACAGGCCGTCGAGCTCGCTCGGGTCGAACCGCAGGTCCCACGCGATCAGCTCGTTGCGGTTGGTCGGGTGCATCGCCAGCGGCCACATCAGCGCGATGCAGCCGCGCTCGGGCGGGAACATGCCCGACACGTGCAGGAACGGCCTGGCCGTCTGTTGCGTGGTGGGCAGGCCGAGCTCGGCGGCGACGCGGTCCTTGCGGCACAGCGAGAAGCAGAAGTCGAACAGCCGCGGCTGCTGCTGGCGGATCAGGCGCGCCAGCGCAATCGTGGCGCGCACGTCCGACAGCGCATCGTGCGCGGCCTCGTGCGCCAGGCCGTTGGCGGCCGACAGGTGCTCGAGCCGGAAGCTCACGCCGCCGCCCTCGGGCCGCTCGGGCCAGGTGATGCCGTCGGGCCGCAGCGCATAGGTCATGCGCACCACGTCGAGCAGGTCCCAGCGGCCGCAGCCGTTCTGCCACTCGCGCGCGTACGGGTCCATCAGGCTGCGCCAGAACAGGTGGCGCGTGATCTCGTCGTCGAACCGGATGGTGTTGTAGCCCACGCCAATGGTGCCGGGCTGCGCCAGCGCATCATGGATGCGCGTGGCGAACTCGGCCTCCGGCATGCCGCGCTCCAGGCAGGTCTGCGGCGTGATGCCGGTGATGAGGCAAGACACCGGATCGGGCAGGAAGTCCGGCGCGGGCTGGCAGTACCACATCATGGGCCCGCCGATCTCGTTGAGCTCGGCGTCGGTGCGGATGCCGGCAAACTGCGCGGGCCGGTCGCGCCGCACATTGGCGCCGAAGGTCTCGTAGTCGTGCCAGAGGAAGGTGTGGGCCATGGAGTGCAAGATGGAAGAAGGGGCAGGCCATCAGGCCTGCCCGACGTATTCTCCGTCACTGCCAGAGCAACAAACCCACGGAGCATGCGATGGAGCCTTGGACACGTGCCGCGCTGGAGTACGTCCCGCGCTGGATGGAGATGCAGATGCGCGCCACGGAGCGGCCTGGCGTGTCGCTGGCCGTGAACCACCGCCAGCGCACGGTATTGGAGCTGGCGCTGGGCCATGCCGACCTGCCGGCCGGCAAACGCCTGACGCCGCGGCACCGGTTCCGCATCGCCTCGCATTCCAAGAGCTTCACGGCAGCGGGCATCCTCAAGCTGCGCGAAGCCGGCCTGCTGCAACTCGACGACCCGGTCGGCCAGCACATCGCAGGCCTGCACCCGCGCCTGGCCGAGGCGACATTGGCACAGCTGCTCTCGCACAGCGCGGGCACCACGCGCGACGGGCCCGATGCCGGCCAGTTCCAGGATCGGCGGCCCTTTCTCGGCCAGCGCGAACTGATGCAGCAACTGGCCGAGGCGCCGCCACTGGAGCCGAACAGCCGCTTCAAGTATTCGAACCATGGCTTTGCGCTGCTGGGCCAGGTCATCGAGGCGCTGACCGGCGAGGCTTACGGTGACTGGATGCAGCGCGAGATCCTCGATGCCGCCGGGCTGCGCGAGACGCTGGTCGACGCCGACGCCGACGCGGCCTGCGCCAAGCTGCTGGCGCGCGGGCACTCGGGCAAGCTGCTGCTGGGCCGTCGCGTGGTGGTGCCGGGCGACCAGTCCACGCACGCGCTGGCGCCGGCTGCCGGCTTCGTCAGCACCGCGGCCGATGTGGCCAGCTTCTACGCCCAGCTGTTGCCCGATGCGCGCCGCAGCGTGCTGAGCCCGGCGAGCCGGCGCGAGATGCTGCGCCGCCACTGGGCCGTGCCGCACAGCAGCGCGCCGGGCTGGTACGGGCTGGGTGTGATGCAGGGTGGCCACCAGGGCTGGGATTGGGTCGGCCACACCGGCGGCTTTCAAGGCTTTGTCTCGCGCAGCCTGGCTCTGCCGGCGCAGCAGCTGTCCATCTCGGTCCTGTGCAACTCCATCGATGGCTTCTCGTGGCAGTGGATGGACGGCCTGGTGCAGATCCTGCAGACGTTCGAGCGCCACGGCGCACCGACCGCGGCCACACGCGCCTGGGATGGCCGATTCTGGAGCCCATGGGGGCCGACCGACCTGGTGCCGATGCGCGACCGGGTGTTTGCCGTCTCACCCAGCTTCGGCCTGCCCTTCACCGATGCCACTGAGCTCACGCCGCACGGCAAGGACCGCGCGGTGATGTCGCAGGCCAACGGCTACGCCAGCTTCGGCGAAGAGGTGCGCCTGGTGCGCGGCGCCAAGGGAGAGATCAAGGAGCTGTGGCTGGGCGGCTCGCGCAACGTGCCCGAGGCCATGGCGGCCCGGGCCATGCGCAAGCGCTACGAGCGCTGAAGCCGAGGCCGGCTCAGGCCCGTCCCAGGGCCTTGTCCACGCCGCGGTTGGCCAGCATGTCGGCGCGCTCGTTGCCGGGGTTGCCGGCGTGGCCGCGCACCCAGCGCCAGTCGATCTTGTGGCCGCCATTGGCGACCAGCGCATCCAGGCGTTGCCACAGCTCGACGTTCTTGACGGGTTGCTTGGCAGCGGTCTGCCAGCCGCGCGCCTTCCAGCCACGGATCCACTCCGTGATGCCCTTGCGCACGTATTCGCTGTCCAGGTACAGCGTGACCTCGCAGGGCTGCTTGAGCGCGGACAGGGCCTCGATCACGGCCATCATTTCCATGCGGTTGTTGGTCGTGCCCAGCTCGCCGCCGAACAGTTCCTTCTCGAGCGTGCCCGATTTCAAGACGACGCCCCAGCCGCCCGGGCCAGGGTTGCCCTTGCAGGCGCCATCGGTGTAGATCTCGACGTGGTTCAACGGGTTCCTTGTGATGAAGTGAGGGGAGCTGCGGGCGCGGCATGGGCCGGCTCGGCAATGGGGCGCTTGCGGCCCCGGCTGGCAACGGACACGGGCGCCGACGCGATGGCCGGCTTGCTCTTCCAGCGCGTCTCGAGCAGGCGCATGCCGCGCACCCGCTTGACTGCGACCACGAAATAGACCGCGCCCAGGATGGGCCAGCAACGTTCGCCGGCCGGGTCCATCCAGGAGAAACGGCCGAGCATGGAATCGCTGTCCACGGCCGGGCGGTAGCAGCCGAAGCGGCCGGACTCGACCTCGAAGCTCAGCAGCCGCAGCCAGTCACGCAGGCGCCAGTAGCCGATGAAATCGCCCTCGGCCGGCAGGTAGAGCCGGCCGAGGCCGAGCCGCCGGTACAGTCGCGCGCGGCGCTGGCGCAGGCCCCACAGGCTGGCCGCGTTGAAGCCGCAGATCACGGCACGGCCCTCGGGCACGAGGACGCGCTCGACCTCGCGCAAGGTCGCATGCGGGTCGGGGCTCAGCTCCAGCGCATGCGGCAGCAGCACCAGGTCCAGACTGTTCTCGGCGAACGGCAAGGCAGAGAAATCGTTGACCAGAGCAACGCGCTGCGGCGCGCGCTGCAGGGAGCGCGGCTCGTCCAGCGTGAGCCAGCGGTGCTGGATGCGGCTGGCGCGCAGGCCCTCGAGTTCGGCCACACCCATCTGCAGTGCGTGGTAGCCGAAGACATCGGCCACGGCACGGTCGAAGGCGGCTTGCTCCCAGGCCAGCAGGTAGCGCCCCGGTGGGGTCTCCAACCAATCGTGCAAACCTATAATTTGACCGCTCATGGAACTCATTCCGCTGCCCGCTTTCGCCGACAACTACATCTGGATGCTGCACGACGGGCAAGCTGCCCTGGTGGTCGATCCTGGCGATGCGCAGCCGGCCTTGGAGGCACTGCAGCGCAGCGGCCTGCAACTGCGGCCGATTCTAGTCACCCCCCACCATGCCGGCCGGGCCGGCTGGCACCCGAGCCGAACCGAAATTTACGCGTGGCGCGGAACCTCGCCGCGCCAATGCGCTCCACTACAGCGCGCAGTGCACGCAGCCCCCTCTCCTTGTCTGCGCGCACGCGAACCCGGAGCCGTACGAGCGGCACGGGGTTTCGACCGCAGCACCCACGACGACGCGCGCGTGCCCATGGCACGGCGTCAGTGGCATCACGAATTCCAATGAATCTTCTGAAATTTTTCTGCGTAGCCCTGGTGGTGGTGATCACAGGCTGCGCCAACCTCGACAAGACCGCCTCCGCACCCGACACCACCGACCCCTCGCGCACCGTGCGCGTGGACCAGCCCGCCATCGGCGTGTCGCCGCATGTCGCCATCATTCCGACGGGCCCGCTGCGCCCCATCACCGCGGCACAGGCGCAGTCCGGCGCGGTCACGCTGCAGTTGCCCCCGGCCGACCTGTGGGAACGCATCCGCCGCGGCTTTGCCATGCCCGACCTGCAGGGCGACCTGGTGCGAGACCGCGAGCAGTGGTATGCCACGCGGCCCGACTACATCCAGCGCATGACCGAGCGCTCCAGCAAGTACCTGTTCCACATCGTCGAGGAGCTCGAGGTGCGCGGCATGCCCACCGAGCTGGCGCTGCTGCCCTATATCGAGAGCGCGTTCAACCCGCAGGCCGTGTCCTCGGCCAAGGCCGCCGGCATGTGGCAGTTCATGCCGGCCACGGGCACCTACTTCGACCTGCGGCAGAACATCTTCCGCGACGACCGGCGCGACGTGCTGGCCTCCACCAAGGCGGCACTGGACTACCTGCAGAAGCTCTACAACATGTTCGGCGACTGGCACCTGGCGCTGGCGGCCTACAACTGGGGAGAAGGCAGTGTCGGCCGCGCCATCGCGCGCAACCAGAAGGCGGGCCTGCCCACCGGCTACACCGACCTGAACATGCCAGCCGAGACGCGCCTCTACGTGCCCAAGCTCCAGGCGGTCAAGAACATCGTGGCCACGCCGCAGCAGTTCAATGCCGAGCTGCCGCTGATCGAGAACCACCCCTACTTCCAGAGCGTGGAGATCGTGCGCGACATCGACGTGGCCCTGGCTGCGCAGCTGGCCGACATCACGCTGGACGACTTCCGCGCGCTGAACCCGTCGACGAACAAGCAGGTCATCCTGGCCGCGGGCACGCCGCAGATCCTCTTGCCCTGGGACAACGCGCTGGTCTTTCGCCGCAACCTGGAGGCTTACTCGCAGGGCCAGTATGCGAGCTGGGGCGCCTGGACGGTGCCCACCACGATGACGGTGGCCGCCGCGGCACAACGCGTGGGCATGACCGAGACCGACCTGCGCAGCGTGAACAACATCCCGCCGCGCATGCTGATCAAGGCCGGCTCGGCGCTGATCGTGCCGCGCTCGGCCAAGATGGGCGATGTGGCCGGCCACCTGGCGGACAACGCCTACCTGAGCCTGGCACCCGAAGCCGTCACGCGCAAGGCCGTGGTCAAGGCCGGCCGCAAGGACACCGTGGCCAGCATTGCGCGCCGCTACCGGCTCAATGCCGACCTGGTGGCCGACTGGAACGACGTGAAGGCCTCGGCCACGTTCCGCCCCGGCGAGGCCGTCACACTGTTCCTGCCCGTGCGTGCCACCACTCGTGCCGCCACGCGTGCCACTGCCCGGGCCTCGACGCGCGCGGCGGCGCCCCAGGCCAAGGCACGCGCCACCGCCGCGCCTGCCAAGCGCGCCGTGCGCAGGCGCTAAGCCGCGACCAGGCTCGCGCGCGCCTCGCGCCGCAGGGCCACGGCGTCCATCTCCGACAGCGAGGCCTCGCCGCTGGCCAGCCGGAACAGCCGCATCGAGTCGCTCACACCCTGGGCCCGCCCCTGCAGCGACTGCGCGGCTGCCGCGAGCTGCTCGACCAGCGCCGCGTTCTGCTGTGTGATGTCGTCGATCTGGTTGACGCCCGCATTGATCTGCGCGATGCCGCTCTGCTGCTCGAGCGCGGCCGTGCTGATCTCCTCCAGCGCGGTGCTGACCTTGGACACCGACTCCAGCGCCTGCTGCATGCGCGAGCGCGCATCGGCCGTTCGGCTGCTGCCCTGGTCCACGCGCGTGGCCGACTCGGCGATGAGCTGGCGGATCTCGCGCGCCGCGCCCGAGCTGCGCTGGGCCAGGGCCCGCACCTCGGTAGCCACGACCGCAAAGCCGCGACCGCTCTCCCCGGCGCGCGCAGCCTCCACCGCTGCGTTCAGCGCCAGGATGTTGGTCTGGAACGCCACGCCCTCGATCAGCTGCACGATGTCGCCAATCTGCTTGGACGACTGCGTGATGCGCTCCATGGTCTCGGCCACGGCCAGCACGGCCTCGTTGCTGCGGTGCGTGACCTCGGATGTCGCGCGCGCCAGCTCGGCCCCGCGCGTGGCCGACATGGCGCTCTGCTGCACGGTGCCGTGGATCTGCTCCATCGACGCCGAGGTCTGCTGCAGGCTGCTGGCCTGCGACTCGGTGCGCGCCGACAGGTCGTGGTTGCCGGCGGCGATCTCGCCCACGGCCGCGCTGAGCTGGCCCAGCTCCTGGCGCACGTCGGACACCACGGTGCGCAGGTTCACCGACATCTGCATCAGCGCGCGCTGCAGCCGGCCCACATCGCCGCTGGCATCGGTGGCCACGCGGTGCGACAAGTCGCCCGACGCGAGGCGGTTGGCGTCCCGCACCAGGCCCTTGAGTGGATCGAGCATGAGCCTGCGCGTGCCCCACACGGCGGCCCCCACCGCCAGCACGGCCACCAGCGCCACGGCCCACAGCGGCAGGCCCGCCGCACCCGCCGCCACGATGGCCGCCGCTGCGAGCAGTTGCACGATCAGCAGCTTGCCATTGGTCTGCGGCGTGAGCGCGTGGCGCAGGCGTCCCAGCAGGTCGCGCCGCACCAGGTCGCCACGGTGCAGCGCATGGCGCACCCGGCCGGCGCGCGCGTCCTCGCGCATGTCGGCATAAAGGCGTTGCGCACCGTCGACCATGGCCCGCGATGGCACCGTGCGCACCGACAGGAAACCCGTGATACGCGCGCCATCCATCATCGGCGTGGCGTTGGCCTGCACCCAGTAGTGGTCACCGTTCTTGCGGCGGTTCTTGACCAGCCCGCTCCAGGGCAAACCGCTCTGGATCGTGCTCCACAGGTCGCGGAACGCCTCGGGCGGCATGTCGGGATGGCGGACCAGGTTGTGCGGCTGGCCCAGCAGCTCCTCACGCGTGAACCCGCTGACCTCGATGAACGCCGGATTGCAGTACGTGATGCGGCCCTTGAGGTCCGTTACCGAGACCAGGGTCTGCTCAGGAGGAAACTGGTATTCATGGCCCGTGACAGGTTGGTTGTCCCGCATGCGCTCCCCCGTTCAGCGATTGATCGTGGCCTAGTTTAGACACAAATCGGTGCCAAATGGACCAGGAAATTCGCTCAAATGTTGATCTTGTCGAGGGACAAGCGGAGACGTTCAGATCTTGAACCGGTCCTTGGCCTTGCGCGCAAACATGTTGGTGTAGAGCCGGGCCAGGTCGATGCGATCGGGCTTGAGCGCGGTGTCGAAGCTGGCCAGCGCCCGCAGCGCCGTCGCGGCGCCGTCCTCCGGCATCAAGCCGTCGGGCGAGATGGCCTCGCGCATCTTGTGGAACGACGCCAGATACAGCGCGCGGTCGCCGAGCAGGTTGTTCTCGGGCACCGTCTTGACGATGTCGCCGGGGCCGGCGGTCTGCAGCCATTTGAGCGCGTGCACGATGGCATGGGCCAGCGCCTGGCAGGTGCGCGGATGTTTCTGCACGAAGGCCTCCGGCGCGTACAGGCAAGCCGCCGGCATGGCGCCGCCGAACAGTTCCTGCGTGCCCTTGAGCGTGCGCGTGTCCGCGATGATGCGCACGTCGCCCTGCAGCTCCAGCATGGTCATGACCGGCTCGGTGTTGCTCATGGCATCGAGCTGGCCCGCGCGCAGCGCCTCCAGGGCGCCTGCGCCCGTGCCCACGCCGACGAACTCGACCTCGCCATGCCGCACACCGAAGCGCGACAGCAGCAGGCGCGCCACCATGTTGGTCGATGAGCCGGGCGCCGACACGCCGATCCTGCGCCCGCGCAGCGAGCCCACGCCGCTGTAGCCGACCATCGTGCGCGTGGACACGCCGACCGCGATCTGCGGTGCCCGGCCCTGCAGCACGAAAGCCTGGAACATGCGGTTGCTGCTCTGCAGGTTGATGGTGTGTTCGAACGCCCCCGAGCAGACGTCGGCACTGCCGGCCAGCACGGCCTGCAGCGCGCGCGCGCCTCCGCTGAAGTCCTGGATGTCGACGTCCAGCCCTTCTTCCTTGAAGTAGCCCAACTGCTCCGCAATGGTCAGGGGCAGGTAGTACAGCGTGGCCTTGCCGCCCACGGCCAGGGTCAGCCTCGCCTTTTCGGGCCGGCTCTGTGCATGCAGCGCGGGCGCGGCGATGCTGGCTGCCAGCGCGAGACCGGCGACCGAGAAACGGCGTCGTTGCAGGAGGGTGGGCGGCATGCAGGGCGTTGAGGCAAGCTGTGGGCCAGCATAGTCATCGCCTCTTCACGCAGGCATCGGGAACATCCCCGCTCGGGAAAGCACGTACACCGGATGGCGGATGTCGCAGGCAGCGACACGGCCCTCAACGCCGGTCGACCAGCGCGTGGGCGATGGTGGACAGGTCCACGTACTCCAGTTCGCTGCCGGCCGGCACACCGCGCGCCAGCCGCGTGACCTGCAGGCCGCGTGCCTTCAGCGTGGCACCGATGGCATGGGCCGTGGCTTCGCCCTCGGCCGTGAAGTTGGTGGCCAGGATCACCTCCTGCACCACGCCGTCGCAGGCGCGGTCCACGAGCTCGTGCAGGCCGATGTCCTTCGGACCGATGCCGTCCAGCGGGCTCAGCTTGCCCATCAGCACGAAGTACAGCCCCTTGAACGCAGCCGTGCGCTCGATGGCCGATTGGTCAGCCGGCGTCTCCACCACGCACAGCTTGGCGGCATCGCGCCGCGGGTCGCTGCAGGTGCTGCAGATCTCGGCCTCGGTGAAGGTGTGGCACAGCGCGCAGTGCTGCACCTGCTCGACCGCCTGCGACAGCGCGCGCGACAGCGACAGAGCGCCCGGCCGGTCATGCTGCAGCAGATGGAAAGCCATGCGCGAGGCCGACTTCGCACCCACGCCGGGCAGGCGGCGCAGGCCCTCGACCAGGGCCTGAAGGGATCCCGAATCAGCCAATGGATGGCACGCTCAGAACGGGAACTTCATGCCTCCGGGCAGGCCAGGCATGCCCGCCGTGAGCTTGCCCATCTTTTCCTGGCTGGTCTCCTCGGCCTTGCGCACGGCGGCATTGAAGGCGGCAGCCACCAGGTCTTCGAGCATGTCCTTGTCGTCGGCCAGCAGGCTGGGATCGATGGTGATGCGCTTGACGTCGTGCTTGCAGGTCATGAGGACCTTGACCAGGCCGGCGCCGGACTCGCCCTCGACCTCGATGAATGCCAGTTCGTCCTGCGCCTTCTTCAGGTTGTCCTGCATGGCCTGGGCCTGCTTCATAAGGCCTGCCAGTTGTCCCTTGTTGAACATGCTTAACTCCTAGTTGCTTGTGAATGTGAAGATGGGGGGATCGGCTTGATGCCGCTGGCGACGATTTTGGCGCCAAAGTCGCGCACCATCGCCTGGACGAAGGCGTCGTTGCGCACGGTCTCTTCGGCCGCACGCTGGCGTTCCTGCGCGAACGCAGCATTGCGGCGCGCGGGGCTGTCGGTCACGACACCGACCTCCACGCTCAGCCGCGCACCGTGGCCGGCCTGCTCGAGCGCCGCGCGCAGACGCTCTCGGCTGGCAGGCTGGTTCAGCGACTCGCGCTCCACGCGCAGCATCCAGTGGTCGCCATCGCGCGCGATGAGCTGCGACTGCAGCGCGAGCTCCCGTGGCAATGCGTTGATGGCCTCGGCCGCGATCAGCTGCTGCACCGTCTGGTGCCACAGCTCGCCCTCCTCGGTCGCGACCAGGCGCGCCGGCGTGGCACCGGCGCGCGGCTGCTGACGTGCGCCGGGCTCGGGCTGGTCGCGCACGGCGATCGCCACCATGTCGGGCGGCATCTCGGTCGCGGCCTGCGCGGCGAGCGGCGCGGGTGCGGGCGCGATGACCTGCACGGGCGGCATGTCGACAACGCGCAGGCGTTCAGGCTGTGCCGGGGCTGCGGGCACGCGGGCCGGCGGTGCCGGGGCCAGCACGGTGGCCGCGGCGACCGGTGCGCGCGGCGGCGCCGATGGCGCCGACGGTGCGACAGGCGCGCCGCTCAGGCCGGCGCGGCCGTCAAGCGGAGTTTTTTTTTCCGCCGCTGCCACCGTGGCAGTTGCGGGCTTGAAGGCCAGCAGCCGCAGCAGGACCATGGTCAGGCCGGCATATTCGTCGGGGGCCAGGCCCAGCTCGGCCCTGCCGTGCAGGCAGATGCTGTAGAGCAGCTGCGTCTCGTCGGGCGGTAGCGCGGCAGCCAGGCGGGCCGCGTCCAGCGCCTCGGGGTCGTCGCCCGCCTGCACTCCGGCGGGCACAGCCTGCAGCACGGCCATGCGCTGCAGCACGGTCGCCATGTCTTCCAGCGTGGCCGCGGCCGACAGGCCCTGGCGGCGCAGTTCCTCGCAGGTGTCCACCACCGTCCTGCCATCGGCTGCGGCCAGGGCCTCGATCAGGCGCAGCACATGGCCGCGGTCGGCGCTGCCCAGCATCTGGCGCACCGTGGCCTCTTCGAGCGCGCCGGCGCCGAAGGCAATGGCCTGGTCGGTCAGCGACAGCGCATCGCGCATGGAGCCACGCGCGGCGCGCGCCAGCAGGCGCAGTGAGGCGTCGTCGGCCGGCACGCTTTCGCTGGCCAGAACGCGCGCCAGATGTTCGCGCACCGTTTCCGGGGCCATCGGCCGCAAGTTGAATTGCAGGCAGCGCGACAGCACGGTGACTGGCACCTTCTGCGGATCGGTCGTGGCCAGCACGAACTTCAGGTACTCGGGCGGCTCCTCCAGCGTCTTGAGCATGGCGTTGAAGGCCGTGTTCGTCAGCATGTGGACTTCGTCGATCATGAAGACCTTGAAGCGGCCCTGCACCGGCTTGTAGACCGCCTGCTCCAGCAGGGTCTGGACCTCGTCCACCCCACGGTTGGAGGCCGCGTCCAGTTCGGTGTAGTCAATGAAACGGCCGGCGTCGATCTCGCGGCAGGCCTGGCATTGGCCGCAGGGCGTGGCCGTCACACCGCCCTGGCCATCCAGGCCCTGGCAGTTCAGCGACTTGGCCAGGATGCGTGAGACCGTGGTCTTGCCGACGCCGCGCGTGCCCGTGAACAGGTAGGCGTGGTGCAGCCGCTGGCTGGTCAGCGCATTCTCCAGCGCCCGCACCACATGCTCCTGCCCCACCATCTCGCCGAAAGTCTTGGGTCGGAATTTGCGGGCCAGCACGAGATAGGACATCGGCGCATTCTACGAAGCCGGTCCGGCGGGGCCATCCGGCGCCGCGGCTACAATGCGCCCCGACGGGCCTTCCCGCATGGTGAAGCGGCCAACCGGGTCAGGTGGGGAACCAAGCAGCCCTAACTGTGGAGCCAGTGCCGGGGTCAAGGCTCGTCACCTTTTTACAACATTTCCTTTTGTTCTCAACAACTTAAGCGAAATCAAAGACTTAGAGCTGCCGGACGTTGCACACCAGCGTGTCACTTTCTCTCGAACAACGAGCATGAAAGTTGATCCAATGGCTAAGTTTCCTGGCCTGCATTTGCGGGCTGGCGTCTACCAGTTGCGCGTGGTGGTCCCCATGGACCTCAGGGCCGCATTAGGTCGCTCTCGCATCATCGAATCCCTAGGCACCAGCAACGTGCGAGAGGCCAACCTCAAGGCTTCCGTGAGGCGCGCCGAGCTGTTCCAACAGTTCGAGGCCAAGCGGCTGGAACTGAACCCGCAACGCCTGGAAGTCATCACCCCCGAACTGGCACTTGAACTGGCACAGCGCGTGGGTGCTACCGTGCTCAGGCAGGACGACTGGCTACGCGACGACCCCGAGGCCCCGAACATCCTTCGGGAGCTGCAGGCGGCCACCGCTGGCCCGCTGCAAGTCCTCACGCTGTCCGGGGGCGCCCCCAAGCCACACGCTCCCCGCTCTGCCCTTGAAGGCCTAAGCCGCAAGGAGGCTGCAACGCTGGCAGAGCTGAACCTGTACAGGGATGCCGACGCTGCTGCATCCCTCATCACCCGCTACAGGGCCGGGGTCCTTCCTCTTGTGGAAGCAGAAGCGAGGAAGCTGGGCCTTGCCTTCGACGTAGCAACACCCGGGGCACGCGAAGCGCTGATGCTGGCCCTGCAGCACTACCGGCAGGCTGTTGAGGCCGTGGTGCGCCGCGATGCTGGTGCAGTGGTCCTGACGCCCCCAGAGCCCCACAGGGACGCTCAGGCCGCCCCAGCGAAGCCGATGAAGCTCCGGGAAGTTTTCACCCGCTGGAAGGCCAGCAAGAAGGTTTCCGAGGATGCCGTGAAGGCCTGCGAGCGGGCCCTCGTGCTGTTCGAGGAGTTCACCGGTAACCCAGACCTAGCCAAGCTGGCTCGACATGAGGGTGATGCATTCCGGGCTCACCTCATGGCCAAGGGCACGGCCAGCAAGACTGCGCGCGACAGGCTGACCTGGGTGAAGTCACTGTTGAAGTACGCGTATCAGGACCTTGAGGTCATCCCTAGGAATCCCTGGGTCGGCCTGAAGATCGAAGCCGCGACCACCACCAGGCGCAAACCGTGGTCACAGGAGCAATTGGCCAAGTTGTTTGCCGATGACCTGTTCACGTCCTACTCGCTGCCGACAGCGTGGCGAGCTGGCAAGGATGCCGCGTACTGGATTCCCCTCCTCGCTCTCCACAGTGGCGCACGGGTGAGCGAGCTGGCCCAGCTCACGGTGGCGGATATCGATCCGGCTGGCCCAGTGCCGATGATGTCCCTGACCGATGAGGGGGACGGCCAACAGATCAAGACTGCTGCCGGGGTTCGCACGGTCCCAATCCACAGTGAGCTGGTGCGCCTTGGCTTCCTGGACTACGTGGCGTCTGTGCCCCCTGGGGGCCGGTTGTGGCCCGCCCTGCCCCTGCGCAAGAACAAGCCAGGCGGCTACTTCTCGGATTGGTTCGGTGCGTACCGGAACGAGCTGGGCCTCGTCCATGACTTCCACTCGTTCCGGCACACGGTGCGCAGTGAGATGGTGGAGGCTGGCGTATCCGAGACGGTCATAGACCGCATTTGCGGCCATGAGGCCAAGGGCAGCACGGGGGCCAGGGTTTACACCCATCACAAGCCCGAGACCCTCAGGAAAGCTGTGGAGGCATTGAGGTTCCCGGAGCTGCCCAGGGTCTACCGAGCTCCGAAATAGGGCCAACGCTCCTGGGGCCGCATCAAGGCAACCGCAGAGGAACAACGGGTTCTCTGGTTGGAAGTAGGCGTGGCCCTTATGCACGGCAAGGTGGACACGAACCGCCCCGTGGTCAAGACCGACAGCCGGGGCCGCCCGAGCTACCAGAAGTTCTCCGAGTGGGTGGCTGCGGCTTTCCCAGGCATCTGCACCAAGAACGAAGTCCCGGACGCACTGTGGCTTGTCCAAGATTTTCCCGTTGGACAGGAAATTCCTGGCGTCCTCTCCTACCCGTGCAGCATCCGCCGCTGGTTCAACGAGCAGGAAGCTGCAGCCACCCCGGACCCCTTCGATGCCACCACAGGCCAGCCGGATGAGGCCCCCGGCCTCTCCCCGGCCTCTCCCCGGCCGATGCGAAGTACCTGAGCTAGTCAGCCAGTGCGGCGGGCACCGGTGCCCTTTCGGTCGTCGCAGCGGCCTTCCTGATGAGTGCTGTACCCAGCATGAGGGCACCAGCCCCCATGGCCGCCATGAGCAGCCCTAGCGCCCATGCGCCCTGGGTGAGCGGGTCAACAGCCCCGGCCACGATGCGCAGCAGCCCGAAGCTGACGCACAGCAGTCCGCAGACACGCAGAGAGCTTCCAACAAATTCCATGCTTCCCCCATGCAACTGGAGGGCAGTGTAACGGCTAGTAAACGGTCCGCCTAGTGGGACAGTCTCAGTAATGAGACTATTATGTCTGGAGCGACAATTTGGGACTGTATCACAGAAGTCTATTGGGGTTCAAATATATCGTTACGCCTGTTTCGCCGTGTGTTTTCTGAGGCACATTAGCGGCGCCGCTGCACAGTGCACGGCATCTAACAGGAATAGAACCCGTGATTATTTTTGCAGTGATGACTCCCGAAGGCCCGACGAACTTCAAGATGACCGAGGCTTACCGCAGGACCTACTATCCTGAATGGATGCCAATCCTGGAAACTGCCGAGGACATCTATTTCCCCACCGCCGAGGAATTATTGGCGGTAGCTCGGGAATGCGAAGACCCGGAGGAACTAATAAGTCATCCGGGAGAGCTTCAGGCGGCCTGAGGGGCTATCAAGGCTTCCGCAGTAATCTGCTTGGTCGGCGCCAGGTCCAATCAGCCGGTAAAGGTCAGTGTGGCGAGAATCTTTCCAGCACGCGCCAAAGGTTCGCTGAAAAAAGAAATACGCCGGGCGCGATGGCTTCAACCATTGTCCATGATGTTGGCAGATTCTGCTCAAGCTTCAAAGTCAGCGACAAACCGCTGACCACAAAAATGACAAGAAAAGCAAAGTCCGAGATTTTGAAACGCTTCATTTTCATCCCTGAAAGTTGTGAACACTGCAACACTAACATCGAAAATGAAGCTGATCGCTCGATTTGCGAGTCGCAACGGGCTTTTATCGAACGATCAGCAGCTTGACGCCTCGTGTGCGGCGCAAGGCTCTGCTAGCCAAGATTCGTCGTCGGGCAAACAAGGCGAAGGCCGCAGACGCCTGCGGGTCCCATAGCGGGCACTGGGCGGCCTGGGGGCGCCAGGAGGTCCTGCAGGGGGCGTGAGGCTATGCACAGCCCCTGGAAGCCCTGGAGGGATTCCTGGCGGCCTTCAGGCTCGCGGGCAGGGAGTGGCAACCCCTGTGGAGCTTGAGGCGGCCTGAAGGGTTCTGGAGCCGTCGCCGACGGCCCACAGGTACGAACTTATTCCGAGGCGGACCAGCTAAAGCTTGTGGGTGCGCAGACTTCGTTTCTGTTCCTGCCAGCGGTGGTGATCTTTACTGTGAAGCTTGTGCGTGTCCTGCTTAGGACGTTCACCTCAAGGCTATCGTTTGCTGAGCCTGTAGCGGTTGAGATATTCACTGTTGGCATGCGCTGAAAACTACATTCGCTTCTAGGGAAGTTGATTGTTCTAGTTGCTCCCTCATAACTTCGACAACCTACCGGACCTCCAGCAAGTTCTACAGTTCCTTCACATGCGAATGCAGATGGGCTGAAGGCAACAAGCATGGAGACGACGAGACGGCCTGCGGGAGTCATTGCGAATCCTTCTAAGAAGATGTGGGGCCACCATACTGCCACGCTTGGTCACGATGAGCCATCCCGCCAAAGGGCCGAAAGTTGAGGCTCTATCCCCCACTTTGATGATGGCCGTCACTGATTAATGTGCTTGCGCCAGCGGCTTGGGTCTTACCCGGCTGGTAGTTCGACCGCAAGGCCTGGCTGGCGCAACCTGGCAGGTTCTGTCACACGATGTGACACTAAAACCACCCCCTGAACAGCGGCTGTTCACTAGCACGGCCTCCCCGAGGGCACGGGCCCCCCTTCGCCGCCTCAGCAGCCCTTGGCATCACCACTGGATGAGCGTACAGTACATGCCATGGACCGCGAACTCTGGATTGCAGCATGTGCCCACCGCCTGCAGCGCCAGTGGCGCACGGTGGACCCTGAGCAGCTTGAGGAGGTCGCGGGGGAGCTTTGGGCCGATGAGCGGCTGAGGGAGCTGGGGCCTGCTGAGGCGGCCTCTGAGTGGCTGAGGCCTGTGTCTCATGAGTGAGCGAGGACAGCCCGCAGGTGCAGCCTAGACAAGGTGGGCTATGCCTCTGTGTTCATACCCCCAGCCATGATGCAGCCAGCCTGATGCCGTCCTTAGGTAGCCTGAGGAAGCCTCTAGGTGTCCTCATCAGGATGAGGGGGGACCCTGGGGCAAAGGTGGGTGTTTAGGCGGCGTGAAGGTGACCGAGGGGGCCTGGCGCACTCGGAGCGGTTGTCGGACTATTAGGCCGAGCATCTTCCACCGGGTGGAAGACGGCGATTTCCGGCGAACTTTTCCGAGGGGGTATCTGATAAGCCCAACGGCCCAGATTCCCCCATGGCCCCCTCAGTTCCCCAAGGCCAGTCGGCTGCCAGCCCTCACTCTCCCAAGGCTACCCACCTCGTCCCAGCGCCTGCCTGATGAGGCACCAGGATGCACCCGCATCGCAGCGTGAATGCTGGCAATGAGGCCCTTTACGGGGGCTGTGGAGGCACCATACCCCGGCCCTTGCCAGACAGGTAGACCCTAGCTCAGACAGCAGCCATCACACGCTGGACGGTGGAGACACCACACCCCAGTGTCCTGGCTACCTTGAGGATGCCCATACCTTGGGACCTCAGTTCCTTGATGCTGTCCTCGATGCCCTGCTGGACCTTGGGCCGCCCGATGGCCTGTTTGCCAGGCGTGGGGTTTGCCTTCGCCCTGGCCATGCCTGCCCGTACCCGTTCCTGGATCATCTCCCGCTCGTACTCCGCAAAGATGCCGAGCATCCCGAACATGGCCCGGCCATCCTTGGTGGTGGTGTCTAGGTTGTTCTGGTGGAGGTACATCCCTGCGCCCTTCTCCCGGACAGCCTGCAGGGTGTTCATCAGGTCCAGCATGGAGCGCCCCAGGCGGTCTACGGACCACGCCATGACCATGTCCACCTTTCGGGCTGACACGGCCTTGAGCATGGCATCAAGCTGTGGGCGCTGGTCACGGGCCTTCGAGCCGCTGATAGGCGCCTCGATGAACTCCTGAACCACTGTCCACCCCTGGCGGTCTGCGGCGGCCCTGAGGTCCCGTAGCTGGTTCTCGCAGGTCTGGTCCGTGGTGCTCACGCGGGCATAGATGGCGACTTTGCAGGGCTTCTTTGTCATGCCCCGACTATACCGTTACCTAGTGGTTTTGGTATAGCTGTTTTCTGCACTCCTCCTCAGAGGGGAGCACACCCCTTTTTCCTCAGACCCTTTCGGTATAGGCACCAGCCATGACCACACCACGAATCCCCATCAAACCACCACCGGCCCCCGTGCGCCGCTGTGGGACCCAGCCAGGCATACCTCGCTGTGGCTTCCTGTCCAAACCACCACCACGACTCAAGAAATGATGATGACGACACCCCCTACCAACGGCATGGCCCCGTGGTCCAGCCTAGAACACCTTCACGGCCTCGTGTGCCAGCGCCTGCAGGAGGAGCTGAGCCGCAAGCGGTCTACCACGCCCATGACGCTGCTGATGGCAGCCCGGACCTTCCTGGGGCAGCAGTCGGCCTTGAGCTACCGCCCGCTGACTGAGCTGGAAGTGGTGCAACTGGAGGAGCTGAGGTCTCTGTACATAACCCGGACCATCGAGGCGGCAAGGGCCCCGGAGCCCTCCCTGGGCGTCCTCTCCGAGACCAGGCACCTGATTGACATGCTCGCTTCCCAAGCGCCCGCAGGCCCCATCCTGGGCCTGGAAGTGCCGTTCCTGACGGACTGAGGCTGGGTCGATGTGTCGGGGACCCCTACACAGTGCGGGGCTGCCTGCACGCGTCCTTCCGTGCCTGCGGCCTGGAGGGCATCTATATCTCACCCTGCGGCATCCATGCCTGACTCATCCTCATGACCACCATCGACACCCTCACGCTGACCCAAACAGCATTCGCGATCCTCAAGGCAGACCTAGAGCGCCGCAACGTCCTGAGCAGCATGCACAAGGCCGCCCTTTATCAGCTCCTGGACACCTGCGCGAGCTACTGCGCTGGCACGGAGCACGGCCGCAAGGCCTTCCCGATCCCGGCAGGCATGGGCAAATCGGCCAGCATCATTGCCTTCATCACGGCCCTACACCGGCTGGGCTACCGTATCCCGGTGTCCATCGCAGCAAGCAAGGTGGAGAGCCTGTGCGACACCTACAAGGGCCTGATTGCCAAGGGCGTGCCCGTTGGGGACATCGGCATCAAGCATTCGGTGTTGACTGCCAGTGTTCCATCTACCGGGGACGCTGACCGGCTCTATCAACTCGTGACGCATTCCCGCGTGAGGTCTGGGCGAGACTTCGAGCTGTTCGGGCAGCACCAGGGTGTTGACCGGGCCCTGTGCCTCTACGATGAGGCGCTGATCGTCTCTGACTCGTGGTCGTTCGCTGTGCGTCGCCTCAAGCTGGCTGAAAGCCTCCTAGGGGGCATGGCGAAGACCTCCAAGGACCATCACCTGGCCTCGCTGTTCCAGTTCGTCAGCGACTGCACAGACCTGATCGAAACCCAGCTTGAATTCATGGATGAGGCTGGCGATGCCGAGAACCGAGGGCGGCCCCTGTGGCTGCCCGAACGGGACCAGGAGACCATCGACGCATGGCAGTCCCTGATCCAGCGATGCAGCCGCGACCTCGGGCAGTATCGGCACACCCTGGAGGAATTCCTCAGTGTGGCCATGTCGCAGCTTCAGGTCCTAAAGACAGCCCAGGGGGACGGCATCATTTCCATCCGTCAGGCCGTTTCCAAGCACCTGCGCAATGTAGTCGTGCTGGACGCATCAGGCCCCATCTCGGACCTTGTGAACCTGGACACCAGCATCAAGCACATGAAGGATTTCGAGCTGGACTCCCTCAAGTCCTTTGAGCAGGTCGAGGTTCATCAGATCATGGCCTCGGGCTCCCGCAGTGCCGTCGAGCAGACCCTGAAGCAGGCTGGTGTCGAGAATGCGAAGGTCATCAAGGAAGTCCTAGCCATCATCCGGCGTGAGGCGCTGGAAGACCCGGCCCGGTGCTTCCTCCTGGTCAACTTCATTCCTAGGGACGGCCTGGACGTGGCCAAGCGCCTGCGCGAAGCCCTTACAGCCGAAGGTTTCGACCTGGAGGAGAGAGCACCGGCCGGCCAGGGGGACACTGCGCCGCGCAAGCGTTTCGAGTGGCTGACCTGGGGGGATCACCTGGGCCTGAACATGAAAGAGCATTGCCAGAGTGTCATCCTGGTGGGATGTCTGCACCGTAGCCATATCGACCTCAGCGCAGCAGCGCGGGGGCAGATGGGCAACATGGCTGCATCGACGCCCTACGACATGGTGAACAGAATCATGGAGTCGGAGATTGCTGGTGCAGTCATGCAGGCAGCATCACGGGGCTCCTGCAGGAACCTGAACAACGGCCTGGCCAACCCGATGCGCCTGCACCTTATCCACCGCAGCGCTACGCTGAAGACCATCCTAGATAAGGTCATGCCTAGGGCACAGTGGTTCTTCCCCGACCCGCTGTACTTAGAGAAGTCCTCATCCTCGAACATTGCGGATGAGATGCTGGGGCGCATCCTCGGACAGCTTCGGACCCTTGACGCAGCCATAACGAAAGTCTCCAGCATCAAGCTGAAGGCTGCCATGCAGATAGGCCCAGGCCGGAGCGATGGCCATGCGTTCAGCCGTGCAGTTGGAAAGCTCAACCTCGCTTTGCATGGTTGGGCCTTAGACGGCCGCTCACTGGTGAGGTCCACGGCGGAACTGTACGGGTTCAAGCCCACATAAAACAAGACCCTCGCCCTATAGAGCTGTAGGAGCTGGGTCTTGTTTTTCACCCAATGCTGGCGCGGCTTCCCGGGCCGTTTCAAGGCTATCGCAGCATGCCTAGGGCATTCCTTCACAGGTCTGTCTAACAGGTCTGATTCCCAGGCCACCCCACACCCCCGCAGGCCCCCTCGCGCTCCTCTGTCTCCAGAGGTCAGCCGTAGGCATGCCTAAGCCATTCACATTCACATCACCATGTACAGCAACACACACCCCACCGGCACCGGTGCTGCGGCCGCGAGGGCACGCGAACTGTCCGCCAAGCAAGTTTGCAGCGTCCCCGGCTGCGGAGGCAAGACCTCCGGTTTTCGCAAGCTCTGCGGCCACCACTACGACATGCACAAGCGGCGCGGCCATGCCCTGGCCCCCAAGACTGACCCGAAGGCTTGGGCGCTCGAAAGAGCCGAGGTCTTAGCCCTGTTCGCTGATAACCAGAACCATCCCGGCATCCTGTCCGGGGTGTCGTTCATCAATGGCCTGTACGTCCAGCACAAGGGCGGGACCAACAAGCCAGGCCTTGACTATGAGGTCTGCCGACTGGCAGATGCAGGCGTCGCAGCTATCACCGTCCTAGCCGAGGTGGCAGCCGTGGCCCTCTACATCAGCCGCAAGGCCACCAGGTTGCCCACGGTGGATTCCGAAAACCACCTCATCAGCCAGGCGGTCCTACGGCTGGCCCCACGGCCCCGCAATATGTCGGCATCGGCACTTCGCACCAGCAAGCGCGGCTATCCCACACGCCCCAGCGTGGCGGCGCTCAACTCCCTTGGAGCCACGATCCGAAATACCTTGTCCGGTCTCCTGGCGGCCATCGCCGTAGCGGCCACCGACAAGGCCGAGGCCGAGGCCAAGCGCCGCCAGGCCACCTATGAGGCGCACCGCGCGCCCTTCGTCATCACTGGGGCTGCCAGTCCTGTCTCTCACTGATCCCCTTCACTTCCCGCACCACCACCAATGACCATCCAATACCAATCCGGCAACATCTCCCAACATGGCGGCGTGACCCGCGTCACCCACGGCCAGGAAGACGCAGCAGTCCACAACCCCATGGCCGAGGCCTTCTCCACCGTAGGCCGCTTCAATAGCCCCACGCTGTCCGTGAACATGCGCACGGGCGAGACCGAAGCCAAGGGCCGCACCACCTACAACGCCTATGAAGACCAGGCCAGCCGCCCCGGCGTGATGGCGAGTTTCCAGCCGTACAACGGCGGAACCGTGGTGGTGGAAGGCATGCGCACCTCAGTCGCCAATGCCGTGCGCATGGGGGCTGTGCGAGCCGATGGCCATGGCGGTTTTATGGACGTTGCCAGCCTGGGAAAGTCTGAGGCCACCACGGCCACCACGGCCACCCCGGACCCCCTCACGCCCCCTGAGGCCGACAAGCTGCCATCCGCTGACCACTTCGACGATGCCGAGTGGCAGGCCTTCGAGACCGACATTGCAGACATGCCGCAACCGGTCTACGACAAGACGGTAGCGGTAGCAACCCTGGCATGCCTTGACGGCACCGACCTGGATGCAGCGGCTGACCGGCTGGCCCGTGAGGGTGGCATGGACCCCGCGCGGGCTCAGGAGCATGTGCAGTCGGCCTTCGGGATGTTCCGGGACGCCGTGGTGCGCTCGGTGGCTGCCGAAGGCGTGAGCCCTGCGCAGGCTGATGAGTTCTTCGCATGGTGTCGCGGCCAGCGTGGCTTGCAAGGCGCTATCTCCTCGCTGACTGTTGCCCGAGACGTGAAGCCCTTCCAGCACCTGGCCCGCGAGTACGCAGCGAAGCAAGCCCGCGCCGCTGGCGTCAACCAATGACCAGAGGTCGCGGCACCTTCAAGAAGCTTCACGCTGACCCCGTGGTCCGGCTGGAGACATTCATCCATCGCTGGTGCCTGTCGTCGGGCTTCGAGGGGCACGAGGCTGCCGTGAAGACCTGGGCGGAGACAGTGCAGTCCAAGGCCTTTAAGTCAGCCCTGAGCTACCTTGATGTCAACTTTTCCAGCCCCATGACGGACCTGCTGCACCGCTACCGCGCCTATGTCGCAGACCAGGCCAAGCAGACCCAGATGTGACCCTCATCACCCACGCACTTCGCACCTCAGGCCCGGCAATCGCTGGGCTTTTTCATTTCCTCGTTTCCATTTCCTGAAAGAACACCATGCCCGTTATCAATCAAGCCATTCCAGGCTCTGCCCTTCCTCCTGCTACAGGCCTCGTCACACCTTGGGAGACCACCTATCCAAGCCGCGCCAAGGCCAATCATGTGGGCCTGACCAGAACTCACTACCACCACGGCCCCTCTTACGCCGGCCAGCTTCCCATCAACGTGCCGGCCGAGTGGCTCGATGCTTATGGGCGGCCCCGCCCCGAAACGCCGATGGAGCTGCCGCCAAAGCCAGGCGATGAAGTGGAGTTCGGTCTAGGAGAGCCCGTATTCCGCCGTCCGGTCTTTACGCCTCCGGTAGCCGCCAAGCCGAATGGCCAGCCTTGACACCCTGAACGCTGGGGCTGCTGTCTGCAAGGTCGTGCAATGGGAGCCCTACGCCCCCAATCCACACACCTCGGACGGCCTGCCCCTGCTGTCGGTGGCTGTAGTGCCCTTCCCGGGTGTCCGGCCGGGAGATAAGGCCCAGGTCGCATGCAGACCCCCTCAGCACCCTATGGCCAGCTTCAACGCCTGGTGCCCCATCGCGGACCACGTAGTTCTAACGGCCACCGCATGCACGCATGAAGCGGTCCTAGACCCTGCGCCCATGCTCTGCGCCATCGTCATCAATCCATCCGGCCACGGCCTTTAGAACCCCTTTCCCATGGCAACCAGCAACCAGCGCGGCCCGGTCCTTGATCGTGTCGTAGCCACTCAGCAGAATTGGGGCATTCAGGCCCCTGCGCCCAATCACGAAATGGAAGGCCTCATCCGTGGCCTTTCCGAACTGAACCCCTCTTTGCAGCGCTACGCGGCCAGCTCCATGCAACTGGAGCAAGCCCAGATCGAAGCACAACGGGCAGAGGTCAACGCACTGGCCCAGCAGCAGGCCGATGCCCTGGATATGACCGGCAAGTCAGCGATGGAGTTCGCGGGCAACCCTACGCCAGCTCAGGTCCCCCCGGCGCTCGGCAAGCACTACCGGGAAGCGTTTTCCACGGCTCTTGGCCAGCGTGAAGGCATCAAGGCCAAAGACCAGGGCCTCGCAGCCTACAACGAGGCCAAGGAGCAACCCGGCTTCAATGTGGACGCCTTCCTGGGTGAATACCGCGCAAAGTCCTTGGGCGGCCTGGAAGGTGTGCCGATCCTGGCTGCGCAGGTCGGCAATCAGGTCAACGCCTTTGAGGTCCAGGTGCGTGCCGATGCCCAGCGCCGCGCGATGCTGCGACATGACGAAACCCGTAACGCCACGGTGGCCCAGAGCTTCACCGACAACCTGCGGGCAGACCTGCCACCTGATGCGCTGTTCGACATCTACACCAGTCGCCTCCTGCCGCAGGCTGAGTCCCTGGGTATGTCCAAAAAGGAAGCGGCCGGGAGCTTGCTTTCCACGCTGACGGCGCTGTCTACCAAGATGGGCGGCAACCCTGGTGTGTTCGACCTGTTCGACCGCAAGGGGGCCGATGGGCTTTCCCTGGGGGCGCATAACCCCGAGCTGGCCAACAACATCCAGGCAGCTCGCAACCAGGCGCAGGCCTTGTCCGATGCGAAGCTGAAGGACGACAGCCAGCAACGCAACTTTGTGACCATGACCAAGCTGGAGCAACAGCTTAAGGATGACCCGGCATCCATCACCCTGGATGTGATCCGGGCCAACATGGGCAAGTCCGGTCCGTTCGCTACCCATGATGAAGCCTTTGCCTACTGGAAGCGGGCCCAGGCTGCTGCAGTGGAAAAGCTCGGCATCCAACAGTTGCAGTCCGCATACGACAACCGCCAGATGTGGCTCCTAGATCCTGCAGACCAGCAGAAAGTCCTAGAGGCCAACCTAGGCCCCCATGCCCTGCGCATGGCTGAGGCTGCCCGCCAGGGTGATGTGGCCACGGTGGCAACCACTGCCGAGCAGTTGATGCGGGCACAGTCCGCCACGGGCGCTAAGGCCCCTCTGCAGGCCCTGGAGCAGTTCATCAATACCACGGTAACCTCGATGCCCGGGAAGGCTCCTACGCCCGCCTTCGAGGCTGCAGCGGCCATCTACAAGGCCTACTCCACAGACCCCGCATTCCGGGACATCTACTTCAAGGGTGACACGGCCGAAGTAATGCGGGGCTATGTGGCTGGCCTGGGCAGTGGCGACAAGGAAGCGGCCTACCAGGGCGCCTACCGTGCTGTGTCCCCCGAAGGCAAGGCCGCAGCGGCTGCCGTGGCCGCATCGCCAGAGTTCAAGGACAAGCTTGCGACGGTCTACAAGGACGTTCAGGGTTCCTCATGGTGGCCTCAGTGGGCAGGTGGCAACGGTCGGCCCAGCAATGCCCCTGCGGTCACCGCTATGGCCGGCCGCGCTGTGCAGGACTACTACGCCAAGAACCCCAATGCTTCCCCGGAGGCCTTGAAGGAATTCGCGGCGGACTGGACCTCTAAGAACTTCATTCACGACACCAACACCCGCATTGCCGTGAAGGTGCCTGCGGGGTCCGGTGGCCAGCTCGCGCAGGAGGCGCTGTCTGCCTATTCCAAGCGCGTCACCGAGGAGCAGCGGGCCGGATTGTCGGTCGGTCAGGCCGATGGCTGGCAAGTCAACTTCCTACCTACCGGGGACACTGGCCGATTCCAGGTGGTCATGCAGAACGGCTCTGCCATTCGTCACATTGAGTCCAAAACCCTGCAGGAGATGCAGCAGGAGCTGAGGTCCACCAAGATGTTCGAGACCCCCGAGGAGAAGGCAGGCATCGAGGCCATCTTCAAGCAGGTCCGATCCGGCCAGGTTGACCTTGCCTTTCTGGCAGCTCACGGCCCCCTCCTGGCCAAGATTCGCAAGGTAGGCGTACCGGGTCTAGGCGCTGCCGAGCTGGGCAAGCTCCATACCGCTGGCGAGGCTGAGATGCTGGCACGGGTGAAGTCCATTCCACTCCTGGCCCTGGGCCCGGTGGACACCAGCTCCCTGCAGTTCGTCCGCCAGCGTGGGGCCCGTGTCGACAACAAGCTTACGGCCCAGATTGCTGCGAGCTTCACCACGCAGGCCGTCGCATCCCCGGGTGCCATCGGGGCATCTCTGGCCGCATCGCTCATCACGATGGCCGAAGGCACGGTGTTGCAGGCCTACCCGGACCCCGCGAAGGATGCCGGCAACAACCTGGGGATGGGCTACAACCTGAAGGCCAACGCGGCAACGCGAGATGCTGACCTCAAGCGTGCTGGTGTCCCCGAGGACCGCATTCAAGACGTCATCGAGGGCCGCGCCCAGCTCACGCAGGACCAGGCCCGCAGGCTGCTGCAGGTAACCCTACCGACGTACACCCAGCGGGCACAGAGGGCCGCTGAGGCTGCCCAGCCGGGTCTGTGGAATCGCATGTCCCCCACCCAACAGGCAGTCATGACCGACATCGCCTATTCCGTGGGAGGTGCGGACCAGTTCAAGAAAGCATGGGCTGCGGTGGCCAGCGGGGACGCCGAGGGGTTCAAGGCGGCCGTGATGACCACCTACGTCAACAAGCAGGGAGAGCGGGTGAACGACACCCGGCGCTTTGCGCTGCGGGCGGCGATGCTGGCAGGCACTCCGCAGTGGAATGCGACCGTGGAAAAGTACGGTAGTTTTCCGAGCAACCAGATGGATGCGATGGCTTTGAAGTGAGATAGGTTTGCAGGTGTGGACGTGGCTTTCTGGCCATGCTCTGCACCTGCTTTTTTCGACCTTGACATTCGCTCACCTTCAAAGCAGGTAAGGCACACTTCCCCGAAAAGAGGGGCGGAGATGGAAAGCAAGGAAACGAGCTGGTTTGAGCGGATATGGATGTGCGTGGCTGTCCTGATTGCAGTTATCGCCGTTCTCGCCATCGTACCGGGGTACAACACTATCGCCAGATGGTTGGACCACATCAACGCACCTGCGTGGGTCCAAGCAGTCGGCTCCATTGTCGCTATTGCCGCTACCGGCGCAGTAGTCGCGTGGCAGCACGACCTAGAAAACAGACGCGCTAAAAAAGCTCAGGATGAGGAAATACGGCGAATCCTAAAGCTGCAGGGCGCAGTGTTCTTGGAAGCCCACTTCACACTGAAAAAGGTCGCAATCGAACGCAGAGACGCAGTGTTCACAGGCACGAGCCTTGGAACTGCTTTCGCGGCGGGCCGCCTGCGTCTTTATGCGCAAGCTCTCGACCGGCTGCCTGTAGATCAATTGCCTCATGCAGAAACGCTGGCGGTGGTTCTCGACGGTAGGACGCACCTTGGCCAAGCTCTCCACGTGTTAGACGCGGAACTATCTAGCGGAGTGGTCATGCACGGCCCGGCAGACGGTTCGCTGCCAAGTGCTGCACGAGCGGCTGAAGTCATTGGCAACGCTCTGAACGAGGCGGCAGCCCATCCAAACTACCAGTTCTTCGGCATGGAAAGAGAGTGGTCGAGGGCTCTCATTGAAATCGTAAAATAGAGCCTCTCGCGTGACACTTTGGTGTTGCACTTTTGGAATATCAGTCTTCGTAAGCTGTTGATTTCAAAGGATATGCTGAAGATTTTGACGTGGTCAAGGCTCGTCACCCCCCAATCTTTTCTGTCCGGCTGGTGCCACGACGGTGCCACGACATGGCTGTCGGGACGCTCTGCTCCCACTCGGCCTTCATTTCACGTCTACCGCATTCCTTCCGTCGGCCGGGCACGCCGCACGGGCCCGACGCATCTCTCACAGCATCCACTCGTGCGTTCCGCCCGGCGCACAGAAGGTGGTACAACTGTGTGCACAACCAATCCGCCTGAAAAGTGCAACATTTAAGACCCGATAATGCTATGAAATGAAAGCAAATCAAATCTCGGGTCGGCGTTCTGCGCCGGTTCGCGAATGGATTGTTCTGATGGCCGTCGTGGTGGCGCTAGGGGGTGTGATGGCGTACGCGCTGGTGCAGGAGCACCAACGCATCGATGGCGCAGAGCGGGCGCGCCTGCAGACGCAGGCGCAGGTGGTCGAGCACAACATCCGCCGCCAGCTCGAAGGCATCGACCGGGCGCTGCAGACCGTGCTGGCCAGTGCGGCGCACTGGCCGGCGCCGATGGCGCAATCCGGCGAGCCGCAACTGCGTGCGCTTGCCGACGTCATGCCCGGCGTGCGCACACTGGCCGTGATGGACGCGCAGGGCACGGTGCTCGCGTCGAACCGGCCTGAGCTGCTGGGGCGCAACTACCGCGAGCGCGACTACTTCCGCAGTGCGAGCGCGCAGCCCAGCGATGAGGTGCTGCACCTGTCCGCGCCGTTTCGCTCCTATCTGGGCAGCGTGGCCATCAATGTGGCCAAGGCATCTGTCGCAGCCGGCGGGGGGCTGGGCCTGCTTGTGACCGCCACGCTCGACCCGGAATACTTCGGCAGTGTGCTCGGCTCGGTCGTTTACGCACCGGACATGTGGGCCTCGGTGCTGCATGGCCGGGGCCAGCCGTTCCAGGTCAGCCCCGCCATGGCCAGCGAGGCCGTTTCGCGCCTGCCTCTGGCCGACACGCTGGCGCAGCGGCAGACCGGCAACGATGCCACCGCACTGGTGTCGATGGGCAGCGGCAGCGACGGCGATCCGGAGCGCCTGGTCGCGCTGCGCAAGGTGCAACCGCCCGCCCTCAACATGGACAACGCGCTGCTGGTGGCGGTGGGCCGCTCGCGCGCGGCGATCTATGCACCGATCTGGCAGCAGGCACGCGCCTATGCCCTGCTGTTCATGGGCCTGGCGCTGGCCTGCAGCCTGAGCCTGTGGCTGCTGCAGCGCCGCCGCACGCAGATGGCGCTGCTGGACCAGGCCAGCCGGGCCGCACGCCTGGAGAGCGAGGAACGCGTGGCGCTGGCACTGCGCGGCGCAGACCTGGGCCTGTGGGACTGGAACATCACCACCAATCAGCACGTGATGGACGAACGGGGCTGCGCGATCCTGGGGCTGACGCCGGCCCAGATGCAGCTGGAACGCCAGCCCTGGCACGAGCGCATGGAGCCCGAGGACTGGAAGGCCGTCCAGCTGCAGGTCGAGGCCCATGTGAACGGCCGCGCGCAACGCTACGAGGCCGAGTACCGCATGCGCCACGCCGATGGCCACTGGGTGTGGATCCTGTCGCGCGGCAATGTCGTGCAGCGCGACGGCACGGGCCGCGCCGTGCGCATGACCGGCACGCACATGGACATCACCGAGCGCAAGCGCGCAGCCGGCCTGATCGCCGCGCGCGAAGCGGAGCTGCGCGATTTCAAGAACATGCTGGACGAGACGCTGGACTGCGTGTTCATCCTCGATGCCCAGACCCTGCGATTCATCTACGTGAACGAAGGCGCAATCCGCACCACCGGCTACAGCGAGGACGCGCTGCTGCTGATGAGCCCGCCCGACCTGCTGTGGGACACCACGCCCGAGCAATACCGCGAGCGCACGCGCCCGTTGGTGGCCGGCGAGCAGCCGTCGCAGCTGATCGAGGCCACGCACCGCCACCGCGACGGCCATGCGATCCCGGTCGAAGTGTTCCTGCAGTACCTGCCGGCCACCGCCGAACGGGCACCGCGCTTCCTGGCGGTGGTGCGCGACATCACCAGCCGGCGCGCCGAGACCGCGCTCAAGCTGTCGGAGATGCGCTTTCGCATGCTGATCGAGCGCGCCCCCGTGGCAGTGGCCATCCTGCGCGGCGGGCTGTTCGACTACACGAACCAGGGATTCCTGGCCATGCACGGCTATGCCGACACCGATAGCCTGCAAGGAATGCCCTGGCGAGATTTTTTCGCAGCGAACAGCCATGCCGCGTTGGCAGTGGGCATGCAGGCGCGCAGCACAGGGCAACTGCCCAGCCAGGCCGCCGAGACCTACAGCGTGCGCAAGGACGGCACCCAGCTGCCGGTTCTGGCGGCCAGCGCATCCGTGCAGCTGTCCGAGGGCATGGCCACGATGGTGTTCCTGCAAGACATCTCGGCCCTGAAGCAGGCCGAGACGGAACTCATGCTGGCACGCGACGTCGCCGAGAAGGCCAGCCGCGCCAAGGCCGAGTTCGTCGCGAACATGAGCCACGAGGTCCGCACTCCGCTGAACGCCATCCTGGGCCTGGCCTATCTGCTCGAGCGCAGCACCGTGGGCCACGAGCCATTGGCGCTGGTGCGCAAGATCCATTCCGCGGGCCGCACGCTGCTGGGCATCATCAATCACATCTTGGACATCTCGAAGATCGAGGCCGGCCGCCTGGAGATCGAGCACGCACCGTTCCGGCTCGGCGACGTGATCGACAACGTGGCCACCATCATGGGCGTCAATGCCGGCGACAAGGCGCTGGCCCTGGTGATCGCGCCGCCGCCGGTCGGCACCGGCCACCTGGTCGGCGACGCCTTGCGTCTGGAGCAGGTGCTCGTGAACCTGACGGGCAACGCCATCAAGTTCACCGACAGCGGCCAGGTGGCCGTGCAGATGCGCCTGCTGCGGCGCGACCAGCGCCAGCTGGTGCTGCGCTTTTCCGTGACAGACACGGGCATCGGCATGGGGCCGGAGACACAGGCCGACATCTTCTCGCCGTTCACGCAGGCCGACACCTCGACCACGCGCCGCTTCGGCGGCACGGGCCTGGGCCTGAGCATCTGCCGCCAACTCGTGGAGCTGATGGGCGGCGAGATCGGCGTGAACAGCGTACTGGGCCAGGGCAGCGAGTTCTGGTTCACGCTGCCGTTCGAGCTAGCACCTCCGTCACATTTCTCCTCGCCGGCCATGCTGCAGGTCAGCGCCCTCGTGGCCGACGACAGCTCGATCGGCCGGGAGGCCGCCGTGGCCACGGCCCGGTCGCTGGGCTGGCAGATCGATGCCGTGGAGTCGGGCCGCGCGGCCCTGGAGACCATCGCCGACCGCGCCACGCGCCGCACCCTGCCCGACGTCGTGCTGCTGGACTGGCAGATGAGCGGCATGGACGGGCTGGCCGCAGCCCGCGCGATCCGCACCACCGTGGCCGTGGGCGAATGCCCGATCGTGATCATGGTCACGGCCCATGCGCGCGCCAGCCTGCTGGACGCCGCCGGCCAGGACGTGCTCGATGCCGTGGTGGACAAGCCGCTGACCGGCTCCAAGCTCTACGACGCCGTGGTCGCAGCGCAGCGCAAGCGCGCCACCGTGGCCGGCGCGGCGCC
The DNA here is from genome assembly GCF_001422405.1 of Pseudorhodoferax sp. Leaf267. Lineage (GTDB taxonomy): Bacteria > Pseudomonadota > Gammaproteobacteria > Burkholderiales > Burkholderiaceae_C > Pseudorhodoferax. The sequence goes on along the minus strand of NZ_LMMV01000001.1, from coordinate 701,882 downwards.
ATTGGTGGAGGCGGCCCGCGAACGCAAGCTCTCGGGCCTGCACATCCTCGTCGTGGACGACAGCGAGATCAACCGGGAAGTCGCGCAGCGCATCCTGGAAAGCCAGGGCGCCGACGTGATGCTGGCCGCTGATGGCGAACAGGCCCTGGACCGGCTGAAAGACCGTGCGCACGGCATCGACATCGTGCTCATGGACGTGCAGATGCCGGTCATGGACGGCATCGAGGCCACGCGCCGTATCCGTGCGCATGCGGATCCGGCCACGGCGCAACTGCCCATCGTGGCGCTGACCGCGGGCGCCTTCAAGACACAGCAGGACGCCGCGCGTGCAGCCGGCATGAACGAGTTCATCAGCAAGCCGTTCGACGTGGGCCATGCCGTGGCGCTGATCCGGCGCCTGACCGGCCAGGCGCCGGCCCTGCCGGCGCAAGTCGCGCGCGCACGCATCGTCGTGACGCCGCCACCCGACGCGCCCGGCATCGACGTCGCGCAGGGCCTGCAGATCTGGAACGACCGGCAGGTCTATGGCCGCTTTCTTGCGAAGTTCGTGCGCGACCATGCGGACACGGCCCAGCAGATCGGGCGGCACCTGGCGCACGGCGAGCAGGATGCGGCCGCCGCCCTTGCCCACCGCCTGCGCGGTGTGGCCGCGCACCTGGCCCTGCCCGATACGGCGCAGCTGGCCACCGACGTGGAGCGGCTGCTGAGCGAGGGGCTGGACGCGACCGGCGCACTGGACCGGCTGGGCCAGGCCCTGGGCGAGGCCTGCACGTCCATCGCGCGCCTGCAGGCCGACGGCACGGTCGAGCCACCGCAGGCCGATCCCGCCGCCCCACGCGCAACGCATTCGCCCGAAGCCTTGAGCCTGCTGCACGACCTGCTGCAGACCCTGGACCACGACGACCCCTCCCACGCCGAGCCGGTGATGGCAGCGCTTGCCACCGCATTGCCGCCCGGCGAGCACCAGGCCTTGCAGCGCCTGCTGGACGACTTCGACTTCCGCGGTACCGAAGCGCTGGTCAGACGCATGCTCGATGCGTCCGTCACGGCAGCTTGAGGACCAGCACCCGCACCCCCCAGAGGACACCCGCATGCCGCACCGTCCCATCCTCATCGTCGACGACGAGCCCAGCAACCTCGCCACGCTGCGCCAGATCCTGGCTCCCGACCATGCGCTGGTGTTCGCACGCAGCGGCGCCGAAGCCCTCGCTGCAGCCGCCAAGCACCAGCCCTCGCTGATCCTGCTGGACATCCGCATGCCCGACATGGACGGCTACGACCTGTGCCGTCAGCTCAAGGCCAACCCAGCCACGCACGACACGCCGGTGATCTTCGTGACCGCGCTGTCCGATGTGGGCGACGAGGCGGCCGGCTTTGCCGCTGGTGGCGTGGACTACATCGTCAAGCCGGTATCGCCGCTCATCGTGCGGGCCCGCGTGCGCACGCACCTGTCGCTGGTGCGCGCCACGGCGCTGGAAAAAAGCTACCGCACGGCGATCTACATGCTGGGCGAGGCCGGCCACTACAACGACAACGACACCGGCGTGCACATCTGGCGCATGGCCGCCTACGCCAGGCTGCTGGCCGAGGCGCATGGCTGGACCAAGGAGCGCGCGGGCATGCTGGAGCTGGCCGCCCCCATGCACGACACGGGCAAGGTCGGCATCCCGCACACCATCCTGCGCAAGCCGGGCAAGCTGGACGCAGCGGAATGGGAGGTGATGCGCACGCACCCGCGCATCGGCCACGACATCCTGGTCAAGAGCGACGCGCCGGTCTTCGTGCTGGCAGCCGAGATCGCGCTGTGCCACCACGAGCGGTGGGACGGCACCGGCTACCCCACCGGGCTGGCCGGCAAGGACATCCCCGAGTCGGCGCGCATCGTGGCCATCGCCGACGTGTTCGACGCGCTGAGCATGCGCCGCCCTTACAAGGAGGCCTGGCCGCTGGACCGCATCATGGCCATGCTGCACGAGGGCAGCGGCAGCCATTTCGACCCGGCGCTGGTGGCCGTGTTCGACACCATCCTGCCGCGCATTCTGGAGGTCAAGAACAGCTGGGACCAGCGCGAGATGGACGAGCTGGACAAGGCACTGGCCCCCAGCCCCGCTGACTAATTGCGCGCCAGCGCGTCGACCGGGTTCAGCCGCGCCGCGTTGCGCGCCGGCAGGAAGCCGAAGACCACGCCGATCAGCGTCGAGCACAGGAAGGCCACCGCCATGGCCTGCACGGAAAACACCAGTGCGAAGTTGCCCGACACGCGCGCGAAGAGCGCGCCGATGCCCAGCGCCAGCAGGATGCCCAGCACGCCGCCGGCCAGGCACACAAGCACGGCCTCGATCAGGAACTGCTGCTGGATGTCGCCCTGGCGCGCGCCCACGGCCATGCGCACCCCGATTTCGCCGGTGCGCTCGGTCACGCTGACCAGCATGATGTTCATCACGCCGATGCCGCCCACCAGCAGCGAGATCACGGCGATGGCGGCGATCAGCAACGTCAGCGTGCGTGTGGTGCCCTCGATGGTCTGGCGGATGCTGTCGGTGTTGAGCACGTAGAAGTCCACGCGCCCGTGCCGACGCTCCAGCAGTTGGTGGATGCCCTGCTCGGCCGCGGCCATTGGCGCGCCATCGGCCACGCGCACCGTGATGCTGGACAGGTAGGGCTGGCCCACGAGCCGGCGCATGGCGGTGGTGTAGGGCACATACACGTTCAACCGGTCGCTGCCGGGGCCGAAGCCGCCGGTCTTCTTCTCGGTGACGCCGACCACGTAGACCGGCATGCCGCCCAGCAGCAGCACCTGTCCGATCAGGTCGGTGCCGGGAAACAGTTTGTCGCGCGCATTCGCATCGAGCACGGCGATCTGCGCCAGGCTGCGCTGGGCCTCGGCATCCAGGCCCGTGCCCGAGGCGATCTGCATGCCCTTGACGCGGAAGTACTGCTCGCCCACGCCGCTGACCGTGACCGCGGCATCGACATTGCGAAAGCGTGCCGTGACCGCGCTTTGCACATTGGGCGTCACGCTGTCGACATAGCCCTGCCCGGCCAGCGCATCGGCGTCGGAGGGCAGCAGGGTCTGGATGCGCGCCGCGCGCGGGTCGCCGAAGCCGGTGCCCGAATAGACCTCGATGGTGTTGGTGCCGATGGCGCTGATATCGGCCAGCACCTTGCGCCGCGCGCCCTCGCCCAGCGCCACGACCGACACCACGGACGCGATGCCGATGATGATGCCCAGCATGGTCAGCAACGTGCGCAACTTGTGAGCGTTCATGGCCAGCAGCGCCATGTGCAAGGCCTCGCCCAGGCGATCGAACCAGCCGCCCAGGAAGCCGCGGCCACGGGCGGGCGCCGGCGTGGGCGCTGCGGCGACCACGGCTTGCGCATGGGGCGTGGGCCGGTCCGACACGATGGCGCCGTCACGCAGCTCGACGATGCGCTGCGCATGGCCGGCCACGCCCATGTCGTGCGTGACGATGACGATGGTGTGGCCCTGGCCATGCAGCTCGGCCAGGATCTGCATGACCTCGGCGCCGGCATGCGTGTCCAGCGCGCCGGTGGGCTCGTCGGCCAGGATCACGCTGCCGCCGTTCATGAGCGCCCGCGCGATCGACACGCGCTGCTGCTGCCCGCCCGACAGCTTGCCGGGCGGGTGGTCCGTGCGGTCGGCCAGGCCCAGGCGCTCCAGCAATTGCAGGGCACGTGCCTGGCGCTGGCCGCGCGCCGCGTTGGCGTAGACCGCGGGCACCTCGACATTGGCCTGTGCGCTCAGGTCCGGCAGCAGCTGATAGCGCTGGAAGATGAAGCCGAAGTGCTCGCGGCGCAGCGCCGCCAGTTCGTCGGGTGCGCGCGTGGCCACTTCGCGGCCGCCCACGCGGTAGCTGCCGCGCGTGGGCTGGTCCAGGCAACCCAGGATGTTCATGAGCGTGGACTTGCCCGAGCCCGACTGGCCGACGATGGCCACCATCTCGCCGGCGTGGATGACCAGGTCGATGTCCTGCAGCACGGCCAGCAGGCCGTCGCCCACCGGGAACTCGCGCCACACGCCCTGCAGTGCGAGCAGGGGCGCCGGAGCGTCGGAATGCGCTGCCGCGTCCATCACATGCGCGGCGGGCCGCGGCGCGGGCCGCTGTCGGTCAGCGCCTTGGCATCGCCCAGCACGACCTGCTCGCCCTCGACCAGGCCTTCGAGCACCTGGGCACGCACCTTGTTGTTCATGCCGATGCGCAGCTGGCGTGCCTGTGGCTGGCCCTGCGCGTCGAGCACGCTGACCTCGTAGCGCCCGTCGGTCGTGCGCGCGCTCAGCGCGGCAGCGGGAATGGTCACCGCGCCCTTGGCCTCGCCGCGCACGATGTAGACCTGGGCCGTCATCGAAATGCGCAGCGCGCGGTCCGCGTTGTCCACGTCGAACAGGCCGTTGTAGTAGATGGCCGTGGCGTTCGCCGTGGTGGCGGCGCTGGTGCTGCTGCCCAGCGCGGTGGCGCTACCGCTGGTGCGGATCGCATCGGTCGCTGGCTCGATGGTGCGCAGCCGCGCCTGGTAGCGCTTGTCCGGCTCGCCCAGGATCGTGAAGTACACGCGCTGGCCGGGCTTGACGCTGGTGACGTCGGCCTCGGAGATCGACGCCTTCACGGTCATGGTGTCGACCTGCGCCACGATGATGATGGTGGGCGCCGCCTGGTTGGCGTTCACGGTCGTGCCCTCCTCCGTCACGATGGCCACGACCTGGCCGGCGATCGGCGAGACGATGCGTGCGTAGCCCAGGTCCACGCGCGCCGTATCCACCGTGATGCGCGCCTGCTCGACCTGGGCCTGCAGCGCGCGCACGCTGGCGCGGCCGGTGGCCACGGCGGCATCGGCCGCATCCAGGTTGGCTTGCGAGGTCGCGTCCTCGGCGCGCATGCGCTGCTCGCGGCCCTGCGTGATCTCGCCCTGCGCCAGCGTGGCGCGCGCCGAAGCCAGCTGCGCCTGGATGCTGGCCAGCGCGGCCTCGGCATTGCGCAGCTTGTTCTGCTGCGGGACGGAGTCGATCTCGGCCACCAGCTGGCCCTGCCGCACCTCGTCGCCCAACTTGACCTTGAGCGACTTGACCTGGCCCGAGACCTGGGCGCCCACGCTGACCTGCTTGAAGGCCTGCAGCGTGCCGTTGGCCAGCACCGTGTCCTCGATGTCCTGGCGCGTGGCGGGGGCGGTGATGAAGGCAGGGGGCGGTGGGGTGGTGAAGGCGTAGCGGTAGACGCCGTAGCCCAGCGCGAGCAGCACGACGAGGATGAGCAACAGGCGCGGGCGAAGCGCCGCCGGGCGTGCGGTGGCCATCAGCGACCTGCCGCCGCGAAGTGGCCCAGCACGCCCTGGGCGGCCACGGCACCGCTGGCCATGCACGCCGTCAGCAGATAGCCGCCGGTGGGCGCTTCCCAGTCGACCATCTCGCCGGCGCAAAACACGCCGGGCAGCGCCTTGAGCATCGAAGTGGAATCCATCGCATCGAATGCCACGCCACCTGCGGTGCTGATGGCTTCCTCGACCGGCCGCGCGGCAGAAAGTGGCAGAGGCAGGGCCTTGATCGCTGTGGCCAGCGCAGCAGGGTCGTGCATGGCCTCGGGCGTCAGCATCTCGTACAGCAGCGCGAGCTTGGTGCCGTCCAGCGACAAACGGCTCTTGAGGTGGCTCGACAGCGATCGCGCGCCGCGGGGATGGCGCACGGCGCCCAGCACCTGCTCGGGCGTACGGTCTGGCAGCAGGTCCAGCCAAGCCGTGGCCTGGCCCTCGCGCGCGATCTGCTCGCGCAGCAAGGCCGAGGCGGCGTAGACCAGGCTGCCCTCGATGCCGGTGGCGGTCGCGACGAACTCGCCCTTGCGCAGGAACTGCCCCCCCTGGCCGTCGTCGCAGCGCAGCGCCACGGACTTCAGCGGCTGGCCAGCGAAGCGCTCGGCGAAATGCGCGCTCCAACCCGGTGCGCCTGCCGTGCGCGGCGTGGCCGCCACATCGAAGCCGCAATTGGCCGGCCGCAGGGGCGCGACGGCCACGCCGCGTGCGCGCAGCGGCTCGACCCAGGCCCCGGTCGAGCCCAGGCGCGGCCAGCTCGCCCCGCCGAGCGCCAGCACCAGCGCGTCGGCCTCGATGCTGCGTGCACCATCGGGCGTCTCGAAGCGCGGATGCATCGCATCGTCCCAACCCGACCAGCGGTGGCGCATGTGCAGGCGCACGCCGCCAGCGCGCAGGCGGTGCAGCCAGGCGCGCAGCAGCGGCGCGGCCTTCATGTCGGTGGGGAAAACGCGGCCGGAGCTGCCTACGAAGGTGGCGATGCCGAGGGCCTGCGCCCAGTCGCGAACACCCTGTGCATCGAGCATGTCGAGCCAGGGCTGCACATGTGCCTGCCGCTCGCCGTAGCGCGACACGAAGCGGGCCTTATCCTCGCCATGCGTGAGGTTCAGCCCGCCCTTGCCGGCCAGCAAAAACTTGCGCCCCACGGAAGGCATCGCGTCGTACAGGTCGACTTGGCACCCTGCTTGTGACAGGCGCTCGGCGGCCATCAAGCCGGCTGGCCCACCACCCACGATGGCCACGTTGCGGTGCGCCATGTCAGCGCCCATCGCGCTGTGCAAGCACCCTGCTGCGCAAAGGTTTTCGCATGTGTCGAGAATGGGATTTCGCTATGGCTTCGATAGAAGCGGGTGCCCCTTGACGGTACTTGGTTTCTGTCACAATGCCGCGACTTTAGCCGTACCGATCACCGACAGAGGAAGCAGAGATGGCAAACGAATTGATCAAGCATGTGTCCGACGCGAGTTTCGAAGCGGATGTATTGAAGTCCGGCACGCCCGTCCTGGTGGACTACTGGGCCGAGTGGTGCGGGCCGTGCAAGATGATCGCGCCCATCCTGGACGAAGTCGCAACGGGCTATGCGGGCAAGCTGCAGATCGCCAAGATGAATGTCGATGAGAACCGCGACATCCCCGCGAAGTTCGGCATCCGCGGCATCCCGACATTGATGCTCTTCAAGGGCGGCGAGCTGTCGGCCACCAAGGTCGGCGCCATGAGCAAGGCCCAGCTGACCGCCTTCATCGACCAGCAACTGGCCTGAGTCCCCCGCCAGCGCTTCCCTGCCGGCCCCTGCGCCGGCCTCTCGGGAAGCCGCTCTTTCCTGTCATAATCCCCAGCAGTTCACCGGTGGCCCCCACAGCCGCCGGTTCGATTCGGTGACGAGGCGCCTCTAGCCTCTCCAGCACCACCTCCCCCGCGTTGCTTTTACGAACTCCCGACGGAGTCTTCCCATGCACTTAAACGAACTCAAGGCACTGCACGTGTCCGAAGTCCTCCGCCAGGCCGAAGAGCTTGAAATCGAGAACACGGGGCGCATGCGCAAGCAGGAGCTGATGTTCGCGATCATCAAGAAGCGCGCGCGTGCCGGTGAGCAGATCATTGCGGACGGCGTGCTGGAGATCCTGCCCGACGGCTTCGGCTTCCTGCGCAGCCCCGACACGAGCTACACGGCCAGCACCGACGACATCTACATCAGCCCCAGCCAGGTGCGCCGCTTCAACCTGCACACCGGCGACATGATCGAAGGCGAGGTCCGCACGCCCAAGGACGGCGAGCGCTACTTCGCGCTGAACAAGCTGGACAAGGTCAACGGCGGGGGCCCCGAAGAGAACAAGCACAAGGTCATGTTCGAGAACCTGACCCCGCTGTTCCCCAAGGAGCAGATGAAGCTCGAGCGCGACATCAAGGGCGAAGAGAACATCACCGGCCGCATCATCGACATCGTCGCGCCCATCGGCAAGGGCCAGCGCGCCCTGCTGGTCGCCCCGCCCAAGAGCGGCAAGACGGTGATGATGCAGCACATCGCGCACGCCATCGCGGCCAACTACCCCGACAGCTACATGATGGTGCTGCTGGTCGACGAGCGGCCCGAAGAAGTGACCGAAATGCAGCGCTCGGTGAAGGGCGAGGTCATCGCCTCGACCTTCGACGAGCCCGCCGCGCGCCACGTGCACGTGGCCGAGATGGTGATCGAGCGCGCCAAGCGCCTGGTCGAGCTCAAGAAGGACGTGGTGATCCTGCTGGACTCCATCACGCGCCTGGCCCGCGCCTACAACAATGTCGTTCCCTCTTCGGGCAAGGTGTTGACCGGCGGTGTCGATTCCAACGCGCTGCAGCGCCCCAAGCGCTTCCTGGGCGCGGCGCGCAACGTGGAAGAAGGCGGCTCGCTGACCATCATCGGCACCGCGCTGGTCGACACCGGCAGCCGCATGGACGAAGTGATCTTCGAAGAGTTCAAGGGCACGGGCAACTGCGAAATCCACCTGGACCGCCGCCTGTACGAAAAGCGCGTGTTCCCCTCGCTGCAGCTCAACCGCAGCGGCACGCGCCGCGAGGAACTGTTGCTGGCGCCCGAGATCCTGCAGAAGAGCCGCATCCTGCGCCAGTTCATGTACAACATGGACGAGATTGAGTCCATGGAGCTGATGCTCAAGAACATGCGCGCCACGAAGACCAACAACGAGTTCTTCGACATGATGCGCCGCGGCGGCTGATTACCGGGGCCTGTGCCATAATCGCAGGCTTTTCGCGGCAAGTATCCCGGCTTTGGATTGCATGAACGGTTCATGCAAGGCACAGGACGGCTGCCGCAACTGAAACACAAGGAATTCCCATGAAAGAAGGCATCCACCCGAACTACCGCGAAGTGGTGTTCCTGGACCTGTCGAACAACTTCAAGTTCGTGACCCGCTCGTGCGTGAGCACCAAGGAAACGCTCAAGCTCGAAGACGGCCGCGAACTGCCGCTGTACAAGCTCGATACCTCCAGCGAGTCGCATCCTTTCTACACGGGCACGCAGAAGTCCGTGGACAACATGGGTGGCCGCGTCGAACGCTTCCGCAACCGTTTCGGCAAGACCGCTGCCAAGTAAGCAGCCGCCTCGCACGCAACCCGCGCAAAGGGCAGCCCGGTTCAACCGCGCTGCCTTTTTTGTTGCCCGCTTTTCCCGCCAGCCTTGACCCAGACCAGCCCCGCCATCGTTGCCCAAAGTGCCGTGCGGCGCCTGCCGCGCACGGCCTTGCTGCTGCTGTGCGCGGCCTACGTGCTGGCCGGTTTCGTCGGGCGCGACCCACTCAAGGGCGCCGATGTCACGACCTTCGGCTACATGGTGGAGCTGGCCGCAGGCACCAGTGCCTGGCTGAGCCCGACCTTGATGGGCCAGCCCGAGGCGGGCGTGCTGCTGCCGCACTGGCTGGGCGCCGGTGCCCTGGCGCTGGCGCCGGCCTGGGTGGACCCGGCCTTCGCCGTGCGGCTGCCGTCCATGGTGCTGCTGTGGGTGGCGCTGGCCTCCACCTGGTACGGCGTGTACTACCTGGCGCGCGCCCCGCGTGCCCAGCCCGTGGCCTTCGCCTTCGGCGGCGAGGCACGGCCCACCGACTATGCACGTGCGCTGGCCGATGGAGGCCTGCTCGCCCTGCTGGCCTGCCTGGGCCTGGCCCAGCTGTCGCATGAGACGTCGCCGGCGCTGGCCCAGCTCGGTTTCGCCGCATTGAGCTTTTTCGGCCTGGCCGCCCTGCCCTTCCGGCAGACCCAGGCGCTGGCGGCACTGTCCGCCGGCCTGGCCGGGCTGGCACTGTCGGGCGCGCCCAGCGTGGCCACGCTCCTGGGCTTGGGCGGGGCCGGGATCTGCCTGCTGCCCTTCGACCACGAGACCGCGCCGGGCCGCTTGCGCCGCCATGCCCTGTGGGTGCTGGTCATCACGCTGGCCGTGGTGGCGCTGGCCACGTTGCTCGATCTGTGGCGCTGGCGCCTGGCCCTGCCGGCCGCGCAGTGGAGCACCTGGCGCAGCCTGGGCCGCTTGCTGCTGTGGTTCACATGGCCCGTCTGGCCCATGGCGTTGTGGACGCTGTGGCGCTGGCGCCATCAGCTCACGCAGGGCCGGCCCGAGCGCCACTTCGCCGTGCCCCTGTGGTTCCTGTTCGTGCTCCTCGGCGGCGCCCTGGTCGCACCACCGTCCGACCGCGCGTTGCTGCTCGGCCTGCCTGCTCTGGCGGCCCTGGCGGCCTTCGCTCTGCCGACCTTCGAGCGCAGCGCCGCCGCGCTGATCGACTGGTTCACGCTGCTGTTCTTCAGCAGTTGCGCGATCACGATCTGGGTCATTTGGATCTCGCTGCAGACCGGCGTGCCGGCCAAGCCCGCGGCCAACGTGTTCAAGCTGGCGCCCGGTTTCGAGCCCGTGTTCTCGCTGCCGGCCTTTTTGCTGGCCCTGGTGGCCACCGGCGTGTGGGTCTGGCTCGTGCGCTGGCGCATCGGACGCCACCCCGCGGCCATCTGGAAAAGCCTGGTGCTGCCGGCCGGCGGTACGGCGCTGTGCTGGTTCCTGCTCATGACGCTGGGCCTGCCCACGCTGAACTACGCGCGCAGCTACGCGCCGCTGGTGCGGCTGGTGCAGGTCCACATGGACGCACCGGGCTGCGTTGAGATCCACGGCTTCACGCGCGCGCAGATCGCGGCCTTTCGCTTCCACGGCCAGATGGACCTGCGTTACGCCAGCGACCAGCCCTCGGACTGCCCCTGGCTGCTGGTGCACTCCGACGCCATCTCCACGATGCGCGACACGGTCGGCACACGGCCCTGGACGCTCGTCGCCTCGGTCCGCCGCCCCGCCGACAAGGACGAGGACATGCTGCTGTTCCGGCGCTGATGGCGTCGGACCTGTCCGTCATCGGCCGCCACGCCGCCACCGTGCTCGTGGGCCAGCTGGCCGTGATGGCCTTCGGCGTCACGGACACCCTGGTCGCAGGCCGCCATTCCGACGCGGCGCTGGCGGCACTCTCGGTGGGCTCGGCAGTCTACATCAGCGTCTTCGTCGCCCTGATGGGCGTGCTGCAAGCCTTGCTGCCGATCTGGGCCGAGCTGCGCGGCGCCGACCGCGCGAGCGAGATCGGCCGCTCGGTGCGCCAGTCTCTGTACCTGGTGGCGCTGTGCGCCGTGCTCGGCTGCGCGGCGTTGCTCTCGCCCGGCCCGCTGCTGCGCTGGGCCGAGGTGCCCCCGGCCTTGCAGGCCGAGGTGCAAGGCTACCTGGCCGTGCTGGCGCTCTCGCTGCCGCCGGCCCTGCTGTTCCGGCTCTACAGCACGCTGAACCAGAGCCTGGCCCGCCCCCTGCTCGTGACCTGGCTGCAGATCGGCGGGCTGGCGCTCAAGGTGCCCTTGTCGCTGTGGTTCGCCTTCGGCGGCGCGGGCCTGCCCGCAGGTGGCGCGGTCGGCTGCGCCTGGGCCACGCTGGTCGTCAACTACGCCATGCTGGGCGTGGCGCTGTGGACGCTGCACACCCAGCCGCTGTACCGCGACTTCGCGATCTGGCAACGCATCGAGCGCCCGGACTGGCGCCGCATCTCCGAGTTCCTGCGCCTGGGCGTGCCGGGCGGCCTGGCGGTGATGGTCGAGGTGACCTCGTTCACGCTGATGGCGCTGCTGATCGCACGCATGGGGACGGTCGCCTCGGCCGGCCACCAGATCGCATCCAACCTGGCGGCGGTGCTCTACATGTCGCCGCTGTCGCTGGGCCTGGCGACCAGTGCGCGCGTGAGCTGGTGGCTGGGCCAGGGCGATCCGGCACGCGCCAGCGCCAGCCTGCGCACGGGCCTGCGGCTGGCCTGCAGCGCTGCGGTCGTGCTGGCCGGCACGCTCGCCCTGTTGCGCGAGCCCATCGCCGCGCTGTACGCCGGCAGCGCCGCCGTGGCCGCGACCGCGGCTGCGCTGCTGGGCTGGGTCGCGCTGTACCACCTGGCCGACACCGTGCAGGCCATGTGCGTCTTCGTGCTGCGCTGCTACCGCGTCACGCTGGCGCCGCTTGTGGTCTACGGCCTGCTGCTGTGGGGGCTGGGCCTGGCCGGCGGGCAAGCGTTGGCCTACCGCGGCGTCGGCCCTTGGCCGGCCCTGCAGTCACCGGCGGCGTTCTGGATGGCCGGTGCCGGGGCGCTGGCCCTGGTGGCCCTGATCTTCCTGGCCCTGCTGCGCCGCACGGTGCGGCGCTCGCTGCCTCATTGAAGGGCCGGCGCGGGCTCGCTGCTGGTGCGCCGCAGGCGCTGCTTCGGAAACACGATCGCGAAGCGCGAGCCGCGGCCCAGCGTGGACTGCACGCGCAGCTCGGCCGCGTGGCGCTGCACCACGTGCTTGACGATGGCCAGGCCCAGGCCCGTGCCACCCGTCTCGCGCGAGCGGCTGCGGTCCACGCGGTAGAAGCGCTCGGTCAGCCGCGGCAGGTGCTCGGGCGCGACGCCCGGCCCGGTGTCGGTGACGGAGAACTCCAGCTGGCCGTCCGGCAGGCCCTGCCAGGCCACGTGGATGCTGCCGCCCGCCGGCGTGTAGCGCACGGCGTTGCTGACCAGGTTGGACATCGCACTTTGCAGCTCGCTGCGCGAACCGGCCACCGCCATGTCGGGCGCGGGGTCGAAACGCAGCTGATGCGCCGCGCCCTGCCCAGCCGTCAGCAAGGACGACAACGCACCGGCCTCTTGCGCGCACAGCGCCGCCAGCTCCTGCGCCGAAGTCCACTCGTCCTTGCGCGGCGGCGGGCTGCCCTCGATGCGCGACAGCGTCAGCAGGTCGTGCACCAGCGACTGCATGCGCGCGGCCTGCTGTGACATCAGTTCCAGGTAGCGCGCGCGCTCCGCCTCCTCCAGCGGCAGCGACTGCAAAGTCTCGACGAAGCCGGTCAGCACCGTCAGCGGCGTGCGGATCTCGTGCGACACGTTGGCCACGAAATCGCGCCGCATGGCCTCGGCCTGCTCCAGCGCCGTGACGTCGTTGGACAGCATCAGCCGCTTGCCCTCGCCGTATTCGTGCAGCCGCACGGCCAGCCGCATGGGACGGCCCGCGCTGTCGCCGCGCCCCGTCAACGTGGCCGCGCCGCCCTGCGCATAGCAGGCCGTGAACTCGGGGTCGCGCACCAGGTTGCCGATCAGCTGGCGCCGGTCGCGCTCCTCGTCGAAGCCGAAATGCATGGCTGCCATCTGGTTGCACCACTCGATGCGCCCCTCGGCATCGAGCAGCACCACGCCGTTGGACGACGCCTGGATGGCCTGCAGGAACTGCGCGAGCCGGCGGTCGCTGTCCTGCACGCGCTGGCTGTGGTGGCGTTGCTGGCGGCGCAGCCGATCCGAGAACTCACCCCACATCCCGCGCATGCGTGGCGGCTCGCCGGTCTGCCCGTCACGCAGCCAGCGCAGGACGCGCATCGCGCGCAGCACGTCGAGGAGCCACCAGGCCAGTGCGGCCAGCAGCAGCCCGGCGCTCGTGCCCGGCCAGCGTGCCACGAACCATCCGGCCCCGGCGCCGCCCAGCAGGAACAGAAAGAAACTAGAAAAACGCAGCCACATCCCGCCGATTCTCTTTGCAACCGGACGACAGGCCGCCCGGCCTGGCCGTCAGGCGGAGGTCTGCGCTGCGCGGCCCAAGCTCGCCGTGGCGGCGCCGGGCACGGCGACCATGGGTTGCGCCGTGATGCGGTAGCCCGCGCCCCGCACGGTCTCCACCATGGTGCCGGCGGCGCCCAGGGCTTCGCGCAGGCGCTTCACGTGCACGTCCACGGTGCGCTCCTCGATGAACACGTGGTCGCCCCACACGCGGTCCAGCAGCTGCGAGCGGCTGTGCACGCGCTCGGCATGCTGCATCAGGTAGTGCAGCAGCTTGAACTCGGTCGGACCCATCTTGAGCGGTTGCTCGGCAAAGCTCACGCGGTGCGTGGACGCATCGAGCAGCAGCTGGCCGATCTGCACCGAGCCACCGGCCTGCTCCGGCGCGCGGCGGCGCAGCACGGCGCGGATGCGGGCCAGCATCTCCTTGGTCGAGAAGGGCTTGGTGATGTAGTCGTCGGCGCCCGCGTCCAGCCCCGACACGCGGTCGTGCTCGTCGCCGCGCGCCGTCAGCATGATGATGGGCACGACCTTGGTCCGCGCATCGGCGCGCCACTTGCGCGCCAGCGACAGGCCGCTCTCGCCCGGCAGCATCCAGTCCAGCAGGATCACGTCGGGCAGCACCGCGTCCAGCTCGACCTGCGCGGTCACGCTGTCCATGGCCCAGGTCGGCTGGAAGCCGCTGTGGCGCAGGTTGACGGCCAGCAGCTCGGCGATGGCCGGCTCGTCCTCGACGATCAGCACACGGGGCATGTGCTTCATAGGACTGCCGACTCGACCTGCTCCATGCTGGCATGGCGCACGTCGGCTCCCTTGACGATGTAGATGATGAACTCGGCGATGTTCTTGGCGTGGTCGCCGATGCGCTCGATGGCCTTGGCCAGGAACAGCAGGTCCAGGCTCGCGGAGATCGTGCGCGGGTCTTCCATCATGTAGGTGATGAGTTTGCGCACGAAGCCGTCGAACTCACGGTCGATCTGGTCGTCTTCCTTCAGGATGCTGACCGCCGCGGCCGTGTCCAGCCGCGCGAACGCATCCAGCGCCTTGCGCAACAGGCCCGAGGCCAGGTCGGCCGACACGCGCAGGTCCAGCGTGGGCAGCGAGCGGGCCGAGCCGCTCTCGACGATGGACTTGACCATGCGCGCGATCTTGGCCGACTCGTCTCCCACGCGCTCCAGGTTGGCCGTGGTCTTGGAGATCGCCAGCAGCAGGCGCAGGTCGCGCGCCGTGGGCTGGCGCCGGCCGATGATGGAGGCCAGGTCGCGGTCGATCTCGACCTCCATCGCGTTCACGCGCGCCTCGGTGGCCTCCACTTCGTCGGCCACTTCGCTGCTGAACTGCGACAGCGCGTAGATCGCCTTGCGGATCTGCGATTCGACCAGCCCGCCGAGCTCCATCACGCGGCTGGAGACGGCATTGAGCTCGGTGTCGAACTGCGTGGAAAGATGTTTGTCCGCCATGGGTTTCTCCTGTGCCTTAGCCGAAGCGGCCGGTGATGTAGTCCTCGGTCTCCTTGCGCTTGGGCTTGAAGAACAGCTCCTCGGTGGCGCCGAACTCCATCAGGTCGCCCAGGTACATGTAGGCCGTGTAGTCGCTGCAGCGGGCCGCCTGCTGCATGTTGTGGGTCACGATCACCACCGTGTATTCGGTCTTCAGCTCGGTGATCAGTTCCTCGATCTTCGAGGTGGAGATCGGGTCCAGCGCCGAGCAGGGCTCGTCCAGCAGCAGCACTTCGGGCTTGATCGCGATGCCGCGCGCGATGCACAGGCGTTGCTGCTGGCCGCCCGAGAGGCCGGAGCCGCTCTGCTGCAGCTTGTCCTTCACCTCGGTCCATAGCGCGGCCTTGCGCAGCGCCCATTCCACACGCTCGTCCATGTCGGTCGCGTTGAGGTTCTCGAACAGCTTCACGCCGAAGGCGATGTTGTCGTAGATCGACATCGGGAACGGCGTGGGCTTCTGGAAGACCATGCCGACCTTGGCGCGCACCAGGGCCACGTCCTGCTTGGACGTCAGCAGGTTCTCGCCGTCCAGCACGATCTGGCCTTCGGCGCGCTGCTCGGGGTACAGCTCGAACATGCGGTTGAAGGTGCGCAGCAGCGTGGACTTGCCGCAGCCCGACGGGCCGATAAAGGCGGTGACCTTCTTCTCCGGGATTTCCAGGTTGATGCCCTTCAGGGCGTGGAACTTGCCGTAGTAGAAGTTCAGGTCCTTGACGGAGATCTTGGCGCGCTCGGGCGCGGTGACAGTGGTTGGCATGGTGATGCTCTCGCTCTGCGTTGCGGTTAGTTCTTGCTGCGTGTCAGCACGCGCGCCAGGATGTTCAGGCCGAGGACCGCCACGGTGATCAGGAACACGCCGGCCCAGGCCAGTTGCTGCCAGTTCTCGTAGGGGCTCATGGCGAACTTGAAGATGGTGACCGGCAGGCTGGCCATGGGCTCGCCCATGCTGGAGGTCCAGAACTGGTTGTTCAGCGCCGTGAACAGCAGCGGCGCGGTCTCGCCGGCGATACGGGCCACGGCCAGCAGCACGCCGGTCACGACACCGGCACGTGCGGCCCGCAGCGTGATGCTCATGATCACCTTCCACTTGGGCGTGCCCAGGGCGTAGGCGGCTTCGCGCAAGCCGGGCGGCACCAGTTGCAGCATGTTCTCGGTGGTGCGGATCACGACCGGGATCACGATCAGCGCCAGCGCGATGGAGCCCGCGATGCCCGAGAAGGCACGCATCTGCGTCACCACCACGGCATAGACGAACAGGCCGATCACGATGGACGGGGCCGACAGCAGGATGTCGTTCACGAAACGCGTGACCGAGGCCAGCCAGCCCTTGGGCTCGTACTCTGCCAGGTAGATCCCGGCCATGATGCCGATGGGCGTGCCGATGAAGGTCGCCACCAGCACCATCAGGAACGAGCCGTACAACGCGTTGGCGATGCCACCGACCTCGTTGGGCGGCGGCGTCATCTCGGTGAACGTGGCGAGCGCCAGGCCACCGACGCCCAGGCGGATGGTTTCCCACAGGATCCACACCAGCCAGAACACGCCGAAGGCCATGGCCGCGAGCGACAGGGCCAGCGCGACTTGGTTCACGCGCTTGCGGCTGGCGTACTTAGCGGCACGGCCCTTGTCGTACTCTGCCTTGCGGACCAGGTTTTCTGCGGTGGTGCTCATGATTTCGCTCCCTCGCTCTTGCGCAGCTGGGCCAGCAGCAGCTTGGAGCACGACAGCACCACGAAAGTGATGAAGAACAGCACCAGGCCCAGGTACATCAGTGCCGCCTGGTGCAGGCCGGCGCCGGCTTCGGCGAATTCATTCGCCAGGGCCGAGGTGATGGAGTTGGCAGCCTGGAACAGGCTCAGCGAGTCGAGCTGGTTCATGTTGCCGATCACGAAGGTCACGGCCATGGTCTCGCCCAAAGCGCGGCCCAGGCCGAGCATGATGCCGCCGACCACGCCGGCCTTGGTGTAGGGCAGCACCACGCGGGACATCACTTCCCAGGTCGTGGCGCCCAGGCCGTAGGCCGATTCCTTGAGCAGCGGCGGCGTCACTTCGAACACGTCGCGCATCACCGAGGCGATGAACGGGATGATCATGATCGCCAGGATGATGCCGGCCGACAGGATGCCGATGCCCACCGGCGGGCCGGAGACCAGCGCGCCCAGGTAGGGCACGCCGTTGAAAAGGCTTTGCAGCGGTTGCTGCACATAGGTGGCCAGGATGGGGCCGAACACCAAGAGGCCCCACATGCCGTAGACGATGGACGGCACCGCCGCCAGCAGCTCGATGGCCGTGCCCAGCGGGCGCTTGAGCCAGGCCGGCGACAGCTCGGTCAGGAACAGCGCGATGCCGAAGCTCACCGGCACGGCGATCACCAGCGCAATGATGGACGTGGCCAGCGTGCCGTAGATCATGACCAGGCCGCCGTACTCTTCCTGCACCGGGTCCCAGGTGGTACTGGTCAGGAAGCTCAGGCCGTACTTGGAGATCGCCGGCCACGCGCCCTGCACCAGCGACGCGAGGATGCCGATCAGCAGCAGCAATGTGAGCCATGCCGCGCCCTTGGCAGCCCACCCGAACAGGCGGTCCACCATGGGGCCGCTGCGGGCCTTCTTGGGGGGAGGTGTTGTCATCGCGCGTTCGCCCCCTTTGCCAGCACCCTTGCCGGACATGTCGAAAGGGGCGCCGTTCGCTGGAAGTGTAGAAGACACGGCGGTGGCTCGGCTGTTGGACGGGTCGGCCGGCGATCAGTTGGCGGCCAGCGCGACCGGCTTGCCGGAGGCGTCGACGACCTGCTCCCACGACTTCTGGATCGTGGTCTTGACCGCTGCCGGCATGGGCACGTAGTCCAGGTCGCTGGAGGTCTTGTCGCCGTCCTTGTAGGCCCAGGCGAAGAACTTCAGCGCCGAGGCCGCGACGGCCGGCTTGTCCTGCTTCTTGTGCATGATGATGAAGGTCGCGCCCGTGATGGGCCAGGCGCCGTCGCCGTTCTGGTTGGTGAGGATCTGGTAGAAGCTCTTGTCCCACTGGGCGTTGGCGGCGGCGGCCTTGAACGCGTCGTCATCGGGCTGGGGGAACTTGCCCGATGCGTTCTGCAGCAGCGCGTAGTTCATCTTGTTCTGCTTGACGTAGGCGTACTCCACGTAGCCGATGGAGTTCGGCAGGCGGCCCACGAACGCAGCCACGCCTTCATTGCCCTTGCCACCCGCGCCGGTGGGCCAGTTCACGGCCGTGCCTTCGCCGACCTTGCTCTTCCACTCGGCGTTGACCTTGGACAGGTAGTTCGTGAACAGGAAGCTGGTGCCCGAGCCGTCGGCGCGGCGCACCGGGGCGATGGCCGCATCGGGCAGCTTCACGCCGGCATTCAGTGCCACGATGGCGGGGTCGTTCCACTTGGTGATCTTGCCCAGGTAGATGTCGCCCAGCACCTGGCCGTTCAGCTTCAGTTCGCCGGGCTTGATGCCGGCGATGTTGACCACGGGGATCACGCCACCGATCACGGTGGGGAACTGCATCAGGCCCTTGGCGGCCAGGTCTTCGTCCTTCAGGGGTGCGTCGGAGGCGCCGAAGTCCACGGTCTTGGCCTCGATCTGCTTCAGGCCGGCGCCGGAGCCCACGGACTGGTAGTTGATCTTGGTGCCGGTGGCCTTGTTGTAGTCGGCAGCCCACTTGGAATACAGCGGTGCCGGGAAGCTGGCGCCAGCGCCGGTCACGTCTTGTGCATGGGCAACGCCGGCCAGGGCGGTCAGGCCGATGGCCAGGGTGATCGAAGAGAAACGGGTAACGGGGTGCATGTCAAAACCTCTCGGTGGGGGTTGAGGGAACCGGAACCGGACGGCGCTTGCCATCCGCGATGGTTGGAATTTAAGAAGCTTGTGTGACAGCAACATGACATGTGGCGGCCCCCTGGCGGCCCCGAACCGCCTGTCGATTGCCCGCGACGCCGCCTTGGTTGCGGTGCAACACCGGTGCTAGCATCCCGCCCCAGCCATGCAAAACGGAACCCTCCTCGCCGCCCTCGATCTGGGCTCCAACAGTTTTCGGCTGGAAATCGGCCGTCTCGAACATGGCCAGATCCGCCGCACGGAGTACCTCAAGGAGGTCGTGCGCCAGGGCAACGGCCTGGACGAGGCCCGCAATCTGACTCCCGAGGCCATGCAGCGCGGCCTGGACTGCCTGGCCCGCTTCGGCGAGCGGCTGGCCGGCTTCAAGAAGCACCAGGTCCGTGCCGTCGCCACGCAGACCCTGCGCGAGGCGCGCAACCGCGAGGAATTCCTGGCGCGCGGCCACGAAGTGCTGGGCTTTCCGATCGACGTGATCCCCGGGCGCGAAGAAGCGCGGCTGATCTACCAGGGCGTGGCCCGGCTGCTGCCGCAGTCCGACGAGAAGCGCCTGGTCGTGGACATCGGTGGGCGCTCCACCGAGATGATCCTGGGCCAGGGCTACGAGGCCCGCGTCATGGACTCGTTCCGCGTGGGCAGCGTGGCCTGGTCCATGCGCTACTTCCCCAAGGGCGAATTCAAGGCCGACGCGTTCCGCGTGGCGCAGATCGCCGCCAAGGCCGTGCTCGACGAGGCGCTGGACGCCTATGGCAAGGGCCGCTGGACCATGGCCTACGGCGCCTCGGGCACCGTGGGCGCCGTGGCCGACATGCTGACCGCCGCGGGCTGGGCACCGGGCGTGATCCCGCGTGCCGGCCTCACCTGGCTGATGGACAAGCTGCTGGAGGCCCGGACGGTCGATCGGCTGCGCATCGAAGGCATGAAGGACGACCGCAAGCTGGTCATCGGCGGCGGCCTGTCCGTGCTGCTGGCCGTGTTCGACCTGCTGGGCATCGAAGAGATGCACGCGGCCGACGGCGCGCTGCGCCACGGCGTGCTGTACGACCTGATGGAGCGCGACGGACCCGACAGCGACGTGCGATCGGCCTCGGTACGCCGTCTGGCGCTCAAGTTCGACACCGATGCAGCGCAGAGCCGGCGCGTGGGTGCGGCCTCGACGCGCTTTTTCGAGCAGCTGCAAAAGAGCGCTGGCCAGGCCCTGGACGACGCCGACCGGCTGCAGCGCAAGCTGGGCTGGGCCGCCCAGCTGCACGAGATCGGCTTCCTCGTCTCGCACAGCGACTACCACCGCCACGGTGCCTATGTGCTGGAGCACGCCGACGCGCCCGGCTTCGCCACGCCCGAGCTGCACCGCCTGGGCCTGCTGGTGCTGGGCCACCGCGGCAAGCTGCGCAAGCTCGAAGCCGAGCTCAGCGATGCGGCCTTCGCCCAGCAGCTGCTGGCGCTGCGCCTGGCCGTGATCCTGTGCCATGCGCGACGCGACCCCGATCTGCAGGGCCTGCAGCTCAGCGCCAAGGCCGGCCAGCCAGCCCGCACACTGAGCTGCCGCGCCGGCTGGGCCGATGCCTTTCCGCAGTCGGCCCATCTGCTGCGTGAGGAAGCCGCGGCCTGGAACAAGACGCCCTGGCCACTGCACATCCAGGGCCTATAAGCCGTTTGGCCCTGTAGTCCTGCGCCCACGAGCGCACCGGCCATTGGACGATGGCTGGCGCCGCGCCACGCGGCGACATTCGAGGCATTTCAACCCTTTGCGACGAGGTGCCACCATGCTGACTCCCTCTTCCATCTCGGGTCTCGCAGCCCTGCCCGGCACGCCAGCCCCACTGGTCAGTGACGTCGCCGCACCGGCCGCAGCGGCGGTGCGCGGAACGGCCATGGCCTACACGCAAGGCCTGCGCGGCTACGCCTGCGAGCACGAACAGATGACGCGCATGGAGGTGGTGCGCCGCCTGGCCCGGCTCAAGGGCGGGTACGCGGTATCCGAGGAGTTTGCGCAAGCCCCTGCGCTGGGCCCGGTCTACCTGGTGCCCAGCGACACCCTGGTCGGCGTGGAGCGCGCCCAGGCCCTGGGCATCCGCGGCAAGGAAGATTTCTTCGGCGGCGTCGTGCCCTTCCCTTTCGTCTCGACCAAGGCGATCACGCACC
Source organism: Pseudorhodoferax sp. Leaf267 (assembly GCF_001422405.1). GTDB lineage: Bacteria > Pseudomonadota > Gammaproteobacteria > Burkholderiales > Burkholderiaceae_C > Pseudorhodoferax. Next base: position 681,005 of record NZ_LMMV01000001.1, on the reverse strand, counting down.
CGCTGGTCGCGCCCGACGCGCCAGCGCCCGAAGGGTGGAGCCACGAATTCAGCCGCATGGTCGGCGATGCCGTGCTGCCGGGCTTCACGGCCTTCAGCCGGGCCGACGCGCTCACAGCGGCAGGGCAGCTGCTGGCCGTGGGGCCGGTGCGCATCAAGATCGTGCGCGAGACCGGCGGCAACGGCCAGTCCGTGGCGCGCGACATGGCCGAGGTGCAGGCGTGCCTGGCGCCGCTGGACGACAGCATGCTGGCCGCCGACGGCGTGGTCCTCGAGCAGAACCTGCGCCACGTGGACACGCTGAGCGTGGGCCAGGTCACGGTGGCCGGCATCGTCGCCACCTACTACGGCTACCAGCGTCTCACGCCGAACAACAAGGGCGCCGAGGTCTACGGCGGCTCCGACCTGACCGTGGTGCGCGGCGACTTCCAGGCCTTGCTGCAATTGCAGTTGCCACGCGAGGTGCGCATCGCGGTCGAGCAGGCCTTGCTGTACGACAGCGCCGCCACCGCCTGCTTCCCGGGCTTCTTCGCCTCGCGCATCAATTACGACGTGGTGCAGGGCACTGCGGCAGACGGCACCTGGCACTCCGCCGTGCTGGAGCAGTCCTGGCGCGCGGGCGGTGCGACAGGCGCGGAGATCGCCGCGCTGGAGGCCTTGCAGGCCGACCCGCAGCGCCACGTCGTGCGCGCCAGCGGTCACGAGATCTTCGGCTCCGACGAGGCGCCGCCGCCCGGCGCGGTGGTGTACTTCAACGGTGTCGACGAGCAGGTCGGCCGGCTGACCAAGTACACCACCCTGATCCACGATGACCACCCGACATAACACCATCCACATCCCGGTCGGCGACCGCAGCATCGCCGGCACCCTCGTCGGCCCCAATACCCTCATGCCGGGCGTCATGCTGGTGCACGGCTGGGACGGCAGCCAGGAGCAGTACATCGCGCGCGCCCATGAGATCGCGGCGCTGGGCTGCATCTGCCTGACCTTCGATCTGCGCGGCCATGCCAAGGACCAGGGAGCGCGCGACGCCGTCACGCGCGAGGACAACATGGCCGACATGCTGGCCGCCTATGACGTGCTCGTCGGCCACCCCTCGGTCGACGGCTCGGCCGTGGCCGTGGCCGGCAGCAGCTACGGCGGCTATCTCGCGGCCATCCTGACCACGCTGCGCCCGGTGCGCTGGCTGGGCCTGCGCGCGCCGGCGCTGTACAAGGACCAGGACTGGATGGTGCCCAAGCGCGCGCTGAGCCGCGAGGAGCTGGTGGCCTACCGCAACATGCAGCTGCCGCCCGATGCGAACCGCGCGCTCGCCGCGGCGGCGAAGTTCAAGGGCGACGTGCTGCTGGTGGAGTCCGAACACGATGTGATGGTGCCGCACCCGGTCATCAAGAACTACCTGGACGCGTTCCAGCAGGCGCACTCGATGACCTACCGCGTGATCAAGGGCGCGGACCACAGCCTGTCGCAAAAGGCCTTCAGCCAGTCCTACACCAACCTGCTGGTCAAGTGGGTGTGCGAAATGGTCGAGGGCGCCAAGGAAGAAGCCGAGGCCATGCGCACGGCCAAGGCCGCGCACAAGGACAGGGCTGCGGGCTCCAGGCCCGTGCACTCGGCCAGCGGCAAGGTGCTGGCGTCCAGCTCCGATTCGGCGGCCATCGCCTGAGCCTGCCGGCCGCTACGCCGGCCGCCCTTCCCACCGATCCAGCGCCTCCAGCGCATCGTCGAAGCGGAACTCGCCGACCGCCACCATCACCGATTCCAGAACCGGCTGCGCGCTGCTGCCCTGCGCGGCGGCCTGCAGCGCATCGCGCAGGCCCACCGCATCGGGGTCGGAGTCCACCAGCAGCGCGCGCAGCTCGCGCGTCAGCCGCAACAAATCGGCCCGTGCCTCGGCCGGCGCCAGCCTGGGTGCGGGCGGCGGCCCGGCGGGCTGGGCCTCGGCCAGGGCGCCCAGGCCAGCCAGCACGGGCGCCAGCGCATGCGTCACGCGCGACAGGGCCGCGATGACTTGCGGGCGCGGCCGGCCCTGGTCGCAGGCCAGCTCCAGGTCGGTCGCGGCCTGCCAGACTTCGTTGGCGCCCACCGTGCCCGCCGTGCCACGCAGGGTGTGGGCCAGGCGCGCGGCCAGCGCCATGTCGCCCGCGTCCAGCGCCTGCACGAAGCTCTGCGCGAAGCGCGCATGGCCGTTGGCGAACTGGTCCAGCATGCGCCGGTACAAGGCCGCGTTGTTCTGCGTGCGGCGCAGGCCGGCGCCCACATCGATGCCCGGCAGCCGTGCGAGCGAGGGCGTGGCCGAAGGCCTGGGGGCGGGAGGGTCGGCCGCCGCCGGCATGCCAGGGGCTTTGCGCCGCACGTCCGGCTTGATCCAGCGCGCCATGGTCGCGAACATCTCATCCACGTCGATGGGCTTGGAGATGTGGGCGTTCATGCCGGCGGCCAGCACGCGCTCGCGGTCGCCGGCCATGGCATTGGCCGTCATCGCCAGCACAGGCAGCGCCGCCAGCCGCGCATCGGCCCGGATCGCGCGCGTGGCCTCGAAACCGTCCATGACGGGCATCTGGCAGTCCATCAGCACGCCATCGAAATCGCCGTCGCGCCCGAGGATCTCCAGCGCCTCGCGGCCATGCTCGGCCACCACGACCTGCAGGCCGGCCTGGCCCAGCAGGTCCAGCGCCAGTTCCTGGTTCAGCGCGTTGTCCTCCACCAGCAGCACGCGCGCGCCGGCCAGGCTGGCCAGCGCGTCGATCTGGGCCTGCGTGCGGTCCAGCACGCCGGAGGCCTGGGTGTCCACGCCCAGCACCTCGCCGATGGTCTCCAGCAGGGTGGACGGCGTGACCGGCTTGGTCAGCACGGCCTGCAACGCCACGCCGGCCGCGCGCGCCGAGTCCAACACGTCTTCACGCGCGTAGGCCGTCACCATGATGCTGGCCCGCGCATGGTCGATGCGGCGCTCCTGGATCTGGCGCAGCGCCTCCACGCCGCTGATGCCGGGCATCTTCCAGTCCACCAGCATGAGTTCATACGGTTGGCCGGCCAGTGCCGCTTCGGCTGCCAGTCGCACGGCGGCCTCGCCGGTCTCGGCCATGTCCACCGCCAGGCCCATCTCGCTGGCCAGCGCCGCCGTGATGTCGCGCGCCATGGCGTTGTCGTCCACGACGAGCGCGCGCATGCCCGACAGGTCGCGCGCCAGCGGCATGCGCGGTGCGGCCTGGCGCGCGACGCCCGCGCCGGGCTGCAGGCCGAAGCCCAGCACGAACTGGAACGCCGAGCCCTGGCCCGGCTGGCTCTCGGCCCAGATGCGGCCGCCCATCAGCGTCACCAGGTGCCGGCAGATCGTGAGTCCCAGGCCCGTGCCGCCGTACTTGCGCGAGGTCGAGCTGTCGGCCTGCGTGAACGACTCGAACACCTTGTCGCACTGCTCGGCCGTCATGCCGATGCCGGTGTCGCGCACTTCGAAGCGCAGCTCCGCGCGCTCGTCGCCCAGGGCGTGGCGCCGCACCCGCACGCTGATCTCGCCGCTGTCGGTGAACTTGACCGCGTTGTTGGCCAGGTTCACGAGCACCTGGCCCAGGCGCAATGGGTCGCCGACCAGCGCGGTGGGCACGTCGGTCGGCAGGTCGAACACCAGCTCCAGGCCCTTCTCGTCGGCCTTGAAGTTGATCTGGTTGGCCAGGTCGTCCAGCACGCGGTCGAGCTCGAACGGCACGGCCTCGATGTTGAGCTTGCCGGCCTCGATCTTGGAGAAGTCCAGGATGTCGTCGATGATGCCCAGCAACCCTTTGGCCGCGCGGTGCGCCTTGTCCACATAGTTGCGCTGGCGCGGCGTGAGGTCGGTCTGCAGGGCCAGGCGCGACATGCCGATGATGGCGTTCATCGGCGTGCGGATCTCGTGGCTCATGTTGGCCAGGAAGTTGCTCTTGGCCTGGGCCGCCTGCTCGGCCTGCTCCTTGGCCGCCAGCAGGTCGGCCATGAGCTGCGAATTGCGCTCGCCCATGCGCTGGTCCATGACGGTCAGCAGGATCGTGAAGCCCAGGATCACGAGCGCCAGGATGCTGACCGCGGCGGCCAGGCCCTGCGCCGGCAGGCTTTGGGCCGTGGGCACGCTGATGCAGTTGTCGGCGAAGCGCGCCGCCGCCATGCCGGTGTAGTGCATGGCCGCCACCGTGCAGCCCATGACCAGGGCTGCCACCAGGCGCACCCAGCCTGAGCCGGCCTTGCGCGCGTGGCGGAACGCGAGCCAGACCGCGCCGATGGACAGCAGCACGGCCACCAGGACCGACAGCAGCACCATGCTCCAGTTAAAGCCCAGCACGGGGTTGAGTTCGATGGCGCCCATGCCCGCGTAGTGCATGGCGCCGATGCCCGAGCCCAGCACCACGGCGCCAACCAGCACATGCTCGACGCGTGGCTCGGAGATCCGCCGGATCATGTACAGCAGCACGGCCGAGGCCAGCGTGGCGGGCACCATCGAGGCCACTGTCCACACCGCGTCGTAATGCAGGTCGATCGGCAGTTTCAGCGCCAGCATGCCGACGAAATGCATGGCCCAGATGCCGAAGCCCATGGCCAGTGCGCCGCCCGCGATCCACCCGCGCCAGGCCTTCCCCTGTATGGACGCCAGCCGCCCCGCCACGCCCAGCGCCGTGTAAGACGCCACCGTGGCAATCAGGATCGACAGTGCGACGAGCCAGAGGCTGTAGCTGGTGATCATGTCAGTTACACAATGTGTACACCGCCCAGTCTACCGGCTCCGCATGAGATTGGGCTCACAACGCGTGCAAGTCTCGCAAAACATTCGCGCAAAAGTTGTGCTCTATGAAATCTGCCAGTCCGTCGAAAACGCTGTCCAGCGTCGGCACAAGGGCGCCGAACAGGGCCTGCAACACCGCCGCGTTTTCCAGCAGGCCATGCAGGTACAGCCCCAGCACATGGCCCTGCCCGTTCTGCCACGCCAGGGCGCCGGGCATCACGGGGCGGGCCTGCGCGCCGGCCTGTGCCATGGCCGGGTGCAGCGCGGTCTGGCCGTGGTGGATCTCGTAGCCCTGGACCTCCAGCCCGGACAGTCCTTCCCATGGGCCCTGGACCGCGCCGAACGTCGCGCGGGTCGAGCGCACGGTCTTGTCGGGCGCGAACACGGTCACCAGCGGGAGCAGGCCCAGCCCCGGCGCATTGCCGTCGATGCCGTGCGGGTCGATCAGCGCCTTGCCCAGCATCTGCAGCCCGCCGCAGATGCCCAGCACCGCGCCGCCGACGGCCGCGTGGGCAGCGATGGCCGCGTCCAGCCCCTGCGCGCGCAGCCAGGCCAGGTCGGAACTCGTGTGCTTGGAGCCGGGCAGCACGATCCAGTCCTCGCGCGACAGGCCGGCCAGTTGCAACGGGCTGCGCACCCAGATGAGACGCAGGCCCGGCACGTTCTTGAGCGGCTGGAACTCGTCGAGGTTGCTGATGCGCGGGTAGGCGATCACGGCGATGGTCTTGCCGGCCGCACCCGGCCGCGTGCTGCGGGTCCCGCCGCCGGGCCGCCCCAAGGCGGCACGCGCCCCCTCGGGGAGCAGCGAGGACACGCCAGTGCCGAGTGTGGGGGTCATGTCGAACACGCCGTCTTCCTCGGGCAGGCCGTGCTGCCACCACATGGGCAGCACCGCCACCGTGGGCACGCCCGTCATCTGTTCCAGCATCTGCGGCCCGGGTGCCAGCAGCGCCGCGTCGCCCCGGAACTTGTTGAGCACGAAGCCGCGGATCAGCGCGCGCTGCGCCGGCGGCAGCAGCGCCCAGGTGCCATACAGGTGGGCGAACGCGCCGCCGCGGTCGATGTCGGCCACGAGCAGGCAGGCGGCCCCCGCATGCTCGGCCACGCGCATGTTCACGATGTCGCTGTCGGCCAGGTTGATCTCGGCCGGCGAGCCCGCGCCCTCGATCACGACCAGGTCGTTCTCGGCGCGCAGCGCGTCCAGCGCCTGAGTCACTTGCGGCCACACGTGCTGGCTGCGGTCTCGCCACGGCATGGCCGTGAGCTCGGGGCTGACCTGGCCCAGCAGGATGACCTGGCTGTGCGTGTCGCGCTCGGGCTTGAGCAGCAGCGGGTTCATGCGCACGTCCGGCACGGCGCGCGCGGCCAGGGCCTGGAAGTACTGGGCGCTGCCGATCTCGCCACCCGCCACCACGCGCGCGTTGTTGCTCATGTTCTGGGCCTTGAAGGCAGCCACCTTCAGACCCTGGCGCGCATAGTGCCGGCACAGCGCCGTGGTCAGCCAGCTCTTGCCGGCGCCGCTGGTCGTGCCCAGCACCATCACGCAGCGGGCCAGCCCTGAATCCTGTTTGCTCATGCGGCGGATTCTCGCCGCCGCGCCTCAGCGGTAGCGGCGCGAGAGGTCCATGAGGGCCGGCGTGCCGATCACCTCGTTGAGCTGGTCGAAGTCCAGCATCTTCTCGCGCCAGGGGTCGGTGCTCTGGTGCTGCTTCAGGCTGTTGTAGTAGCCCTGCAGGCCATGCACCACCGCGCGCGCCGTGCCACCCGGGAAGATCACGACGCGGTAGCCGCACTCGCGCAGCGCGGCCACGTTGCGCAGCGGCGTCTTGCCGCCCTCCACCATGTTGGCCAGCAGCGGCACGCGGTGGGCGAAGCGCTGGCAGATCGCGTCCATCTGCGCCAGCGACTGCGGGGCTTCGATGAACAGCACGTCGACGCCGCAGGCCAGGTAGGCCTCGGCGCGGTCCAGCGCGGCGTCCAGGCCCTCGATGGCCAGCGCGTCCGTGCGGGCCATGATGAGGGTCTTGTCGGATTGCCGCGCGTCGAGCGCGGCCTTGAGCTTGCCGCACATCTCGTCCACCGCGATCACGCCCTTGCCGTCCAGGTGGCCGCAGCGCTTGGGGAAGGTCTGGTCCTCCAGTTGCAGCAGCGCCGCGCCGGCCCGCTCGAACAGGCGCACGGTGCGCTGCGTGTTCAGCGCGTTGCCGAAGCCTGTGTCGGCATCGACGATGACCGGGATCTGCACGCGCTCGGTGATGTGGGCCAGCGTGTCCACCACTTCGGTCGCCGTGGTCAGCCCCACGTCGGAACGGCCGAGCTTGCTGTAGGCGATGGAGGCGCCCGAGAGATAGACGGCTTCGAAGCCGGCCTGCTCGGCCACCAGCGCGGTCAGCGCGTCGTAGACGCCGGGGGCGAGCACGGTGCCGCCTTCGGCCAGGCGGGTTTTCAAGTCAATGGGCATGGGGTTCCTGGGAGACGCGGGGTGAGGGGTCGCGGGCGGCGAAGCGGGCTTGCAGCAAGGGCATCAGGCCGCCACCACGCACCATGTCGAACAAGAAGCCGGGCACGGGCTCGCAGGCCAGGCGGCGCTCGGCCGTGACCACGGCCAGCGGGTCCTGCGCAATGCGGATCTGCGCGCCATCGGCCAGCTGCTCGGCTTCGGCGCACGTGAGCAGCAGCAGGCCCACGTTGAAGGCATTGCGGAAGAACAGCCCGCTGTACGAGGGCGCGATCACGGCCGCCACGCCCAGCGTGACCAGCGCCGACGCGGCCTGCTCGCGCGAGGAGCCGATGCCGAAGTTCGGCCCGGCCACGACCACGTCGCCCGGCCGTACCTGGGCGGCGAATTCGGGGCGCACGAGTTCCAGGCAGTGCCGGGCGATCACCTCGATGCCCTGCTTCATGTAGGCGCCGGGCGCCAGCAGGTCGGTGTCGATGTCGGCGCCCACGCGCCACACGCAGCGCTGCAGATCGGGGTCAAGGCCGGCGTTCATGCCATCACCTCGCGCGGATCGCCGATGCGCCCGCGCAGCGCGGCGGCCGCCACGGTGTACGGCGAGCCCAGGTAGACGCGCGCCGTGGCGGCGCCCATGCGGCCTTTGAAGTTGCGCGCCGTGGTCGAGATCACGGTGGCGCCCTCGGGCACGACCGCGCCGTAGCCCGAGCATGCGCCGCAGCTCGTGGCCAGCAGGTCGGCGCCCGCGTCCAGCAGCACCTGCAAGCTGCCATCGGCGCGCGCCGCCTCCTGGTCGCGCAGGCTGGCCGGTGCGAGGCGCAGGCTGACGCCCTTGGCCACACGCTGGCCGCGCAGCACCTGGGCCGCGGCGCGCATGTCGGCCAGCTTGGCGCCCGTGCACGAGCCGATATAAGCCAGGTCGATGGCCGTGCCCGCGTGCTCGGCCACGGGCGCGGCATGGGCCGGGCTGTGCGGCGCCGCCACCTGGGGCGACAACGCGCCGGCATCGAAATCGAAGCGCTCGCCCGCGGCGCCCTCGTCGCTGCGCCAGTCGCCAGGCTCGGCCGGGCCGGCGCCCGCGCTGTCCAGCCACGCGCGCGTGGTGGCGTCGGGCGCGATCAGGCCGACCTGGGCGCCCAGCTCGGCGCTCATGTTGGACAGCGTCATGCGCTCTTCCATGTCCAGCGCGCGCACGGCCTCGCCGCAGAACTCCAGCGCGCCATACGCCGCACCGTTCATGCCGAAGCGGCCGGCCAGGTGCAGCGCCATGTCCTTGGCGCACACGCCGCTCGACAGCCGGCCGTGCCACTGCATGAACTGCGTGGGCGGCACGCGCACCCAGGTCTCGCCCGTGGCCACGGCGCCCAGCAGGTCGGACGCACCCACGCCGAACATGTAGACGCCGAACGCACCACCCGTGGTCGAGTGCGAATCGCCGCCCACCGCGAACATGCCGGGCCGCAGGTGCCCCTGCTGCGGCAGCACCACATGGCAGATGCCCACGGCGTCGTGCACATGGGGCAGCGCCTGCTCGCGCGCCCAATCGCGCGTGAAGCGCAGGATCTGGCGCGAGTCGTCGTCCTGCTCGGGCACGTAGTGGTCGGTGATGAGCACGACCTTCGATTTGTCCCAGATGCCCGTGCCCAGCTTCTCGAGCAGCGGCGCGAGCCGGCGCGGGCCGGACGAGTCGTGGAACATGGCCAGGTCGATGCGGCAGGTGACGACCTCGCCCACCGCCACGTGGTCGCGCCCGGCGGCGCGCGCGATGAGCTTTTGCGCCAGCGTCTGCGGTGTGGTCATTCGGCCTGCGCTCCCGAAGCCTTCACGATCGCGCCCCAGCGCGGGATCTCCTGCTTCACGAACTCGGCGAACTCGGCCGGCGAGCTGCCGACCACCGTGGCGCCGTCGTGCTCCAGCCGCTTGCGCACCTCGGGCGTCTCGATGGCCTTGCGCGCAGCGTCGCTGATGGTCTTGACGAGTTGCGGCGACATGCCGGCCGGCCCGAACAAGGCGTACCAGGCGTTGGACTCGAAGCCCGGCAGCACCTCGGCAATCGCCTGCACGTCGGGGAACTCGGGCATGCGCTTGGCGCTCGTGATGCCGATGGCGCGCAGCCGGCCGGCCGCCACATGGGGCTTGGCGTTGCTCACAGTCGCCATGGTCATCTGCACCTCATTGGCCATCATGGCGGTGATGACGGGCGCCGTGCCCTTGTACGGAATGCTCACGATGTCCAGCCCAGCCTGCATCTTGAACATCTCGCCGGCCAGGTGCGTGGAGGCGCCCACGCCGGGAATTCCGAAGTTAAGCTTGCCCGGCTGGCGCTTGGCCAGCGCGATGAATTCCTCCAGGTTCTTCACCGGCAGCGAGGGCGGCACCACCAGCACGCCCGGTGCCGTGGCGATCTGCGTGAGCGGCGTGAAGTCCTTGATCGGGTCGAACGGCAGGCTGGGGTACAGCGTGGCGTTGATGGCGTGGCTGGTGTAGCTCAAGAGCAGCGTGGTGCCGTCGGGCGGCGCCTTGGCCACCATCTGCGCGGCGATGTTGCCGCCGGCACCCGCGCGGTTCTCCACGATGACGGCGCGGCCCTTGAGCACCTTGCTCATCTCGATGGCCAGCGAGCGGGCCACGGTGTCGGTGAAGCCGCCGGGCGAGGCGCCGACCAGGATCTTGATCGGCAGGTCGTTGGCCACGGCAGGCAGGGCCAGCGTGGTGGCGGCCAGCAAGGCGGCATGCAGGGCAAGGCGTCGTTTCATCGGGAAGTCTCCTGGTTCTGAAAATTCAAGCGGCAGCCGTGGCGGGCTGCGGCGCGCGGAACGGCCGGTAGGCCATGCCCAGGCGCGCGGCCTGCCGCGCCTCGTAGGCCGTGAACGCGGCCGGCATGGCCTGGCCGCGCAGGCCACCGCGCACGGCGCCGGCTCGTACGTCGGCAAAGTATTCCTCCCAGTCCGCCGGCAGCGGCTGCGACTGCGGAATCGCCAGCCACAGGCGCAGCAGATGGCGCTTGCGCTCGGGCTCGGGGAAGTCCTCGAAGTCCGTGCGCGAGTGCACGGCCACGTAGTTGTTGAGCAGCTGCAGGTCGCCCTGCTCCAGCTGCATCGAATAGCACAGCTGCGGGTCGGCATAGAGGCGGTCCAGCAGGTCCAACGCTTCGACCTGCACGGGGGTGAGGCGCGGCACCTCGGGGAAGTCGTTCTGCGCCGCCGTGATGTTCTTGCGGTTCACGCGAAAGCTGAAATGCTCGCCGGCCTGACCCAGGATGGGGCAGGCGTAGTACGGCGGCAGCGACGGGTCCTGCGCGCCCTGGTAGCTGTAATAAAAGGGCTGGCGCAGCACCTCCAGCAGCTCGGGCCGCTGGCGCGCCACGGCGTCGCGCAGCGCGATCGAGCTGGTCACCAGGCTGGTGCCGCCGGCCTTGGCACCGTGCAGGCACAGCAGCGCCACCACGTCGCAGGAATCGACATGGAAGTCCAGCCCCTTGTTGGTGTTGTAGCCGCGGCCGTTGGTCACCTTGTAGGTGCCGCCTGCGTCGCGCACGTCGTTCATGAAGTCGCTGGCGCGGTTCTGCGTGCGGCCCACGCCGGCATGCAGGCCGATGCACCAGTAGGCGAGCCGCGCGTCCTCCACGCTCCAGCGTTGCACCGGGAAGCCCTTGACGAGGCAGAAGCCGAAGCCGGTCTGCGTCCTCGCGAAGGCCTGGCGCAAGGCATCGCTGGACGCTGGCGGCAGCGGGAAGTCGTCGGCCGTGAGCTCCAGCACGGGCTTGCCGCTGGCCTTGGCCACGGCCAGCGCGCTGTCGAACCCCTCTGCAGCCTCGGGCGTCAGGCGCTGCATCCAGGAGTCGTCGCGGCGCAGGTCTTCGGGGTACCAGGCATGCGGGGGTGGCAAGGCGTTGGGCATGGGCTTGTGTCTCGGTTGCGGTTCGTGCCGTCCATGGTACGGACCGCATCAACAAAAAAAAGCGAAACTTGGTGAAGTCCAACATCAGGAATTTTGATGAAGATCGACTACTTCCACACGCTGGCCGCCGTGTTGCAGAGCGGCTCGCTGGCGGCCGCGGCGCAGCAGATCAACATCACACCCAGCGCGGTCAGCATGCAGATGAAGCTCATGGAGCAGTACTTCGGCGCGCCGCTGTTCGACCGCTCGGGCCCGCATGTGCGGCCCACGCCGTTCGCGCTGACGCTGGCGGCCAGCATGGCGCCCGCGCTGGCCGAGATTGAGCGGCTGCGCCGGCGTGAGCAGGTGGCGGTGCAGGCCACGCTGCGCGTGGGCGTGATCGATTCGCTGCAGCCCACGCTGATGCCGGCCATCCTGTCGCTGGCGCGCGAGCGCTACCCCACGCTGGACCTGCGGCCCCTGCGCGGGCGCAGCGCCGAGCTGACCGGGGCCGTGAAGGCCGGCACGCTGGACGCGGCCATCGTCGCCCAGCCCGAGCGCGGCGGTACGCAGCGCCTGGCCTGGCGGCCGCTGTTCCGCACGCCGCTGATCGTGATCGCGCCGCCCGGCACGCACGAGGCCGACCTGCATGCGCTGTTCGCCCAGCACGAGTGGATCCGCTTCGACCGCGACAGCATCACCGGCCGCATGGCCGCACGCTTCGCGCTGCTGCACAAGCTGCGCACCCATGGCGAGATCGAGCTGCATTCGGCCCAGTCGGTGTTCGCCATGGTCAGCGCCGGCCTGGGCGTCTCCATGCTGACCGCGCCCGACCCGCGCCTGTTCATGGGCTACCCGGTGCGCACCCTGGAGCTGGGGCCGCTGGGGCCGGTGATGCAGATGTCGCTGGTGTTGCGCCCGGCCGATGTGGAGCGCCGCGCCATGCTGGCGCTGTGCGAGGTGTGCACCGACGCGGTCGCGCGACTGCACCACAAGGGTGCGGGTGCGGCCAAGCCACGCGGCGCCGCCAGCGGCAAGCGGGCTTTGCGCTGAGGCCAGCACGAGGCAGGTTCGTCGCTCCACAATCCCATGCAATGGACAAGCACTACCTGACCCCGCTCTTCGCGCCGCGTTCCATCGTGGTGCTGGCCGGCGACGCCGAGGCGCCCGACACGCTGACGCCGCAGGCCCGCGCGCTGCATGCCGCGCTGCGCGCCCAGCCCTACCCCGGCACGCTGAGCTTCTTCCACGTGCGCACCAGCGGCACGCTGGCCGACCTCACGCAGCTGCACGCCGACCTGGCTCTCATCGCACTGCCGCAGGGCGACCTCGCCGCCGCGCTGGAGCTGGCCGGCCGCATGGGCTGCCGCAGCGCGCTGGTGCTGTGCAGCGGCATCGACGCCGCGCGCGCCGCGGAACTGCACCGCATCGCCAGGCGCGAGGGCGTGCATCTGCTCGGCCCCAATGGCCTGGGCATCCAGCGCCCCAGCCTGGAGCTGAACGCCAGCACGCTGGGGCCGCTGGCGGCCAAGGGCTCGCTGGCACTGGTGTCGCAGTCTGGCGCGCTGACCTCGTCCATGCTGGACTGGGCGCGCAGCAACGCGGTGGGCTTCTCGTCCGTGGTGTCGCTGGGGCCGAACACGTCGGTGGACATCGCGCAGACGCTGGACTTCCTGGCCAACGACGCGGCCACGCACAGCATCATCGTGTACCTGGAAGGCATCTCCAGCGCGCGCCGCTTCATGAGCGCGCTGCGCTCGGCCGCCAATGCCAAGCCTGTGGTGGTGCTCAAGGCCGGGCGCCGGCCCGCGGGCAACGAGGCCGCGCAGACGCACAGCGGCGCCATCGTGGGCAGCGACGACGTGTTCGACGCCGCGCTGCGCCGCGCCGGTGCCGTGCGCGTGCGCTCTTTCGTCGAGCTGTTCTCGGCCGCCAAGTGCCTGGCCTCGCGCTACCGGCCCGTGGGCAAGCGGCTGGCGGTGGTCACCAACGGCGGTGGTCCCGGCGTGCTGGCGGCCGACTGGGTGAACGAGATCGGGCTGGAGCTGGGCAAGCTGGGCGCCGAGTCGGTGGCCGCGCTGCAGGGCAGGCTGCCCCCGCTCGCCTCGCTCCACGATTTGATCGACCTGTCCGAAGACGCGGGCGCGGCGCACTACGTGGCGGCCATCGACGCGGCCGCGCGCGACAGGCAGGTGGACGGCATCCTCGCGATCTACTCGGCCAAGACCGGCGGCGACGCCATCGGCGTGGCGCGCGCGCTGGCCGAGGCCAAGCGCCAGCTCGGCAAGCCGCTGCTGGCCTGCTGGATGGGCGACGCCACGGTGGCCGAGGCGCGCGCTGCGCTCAACGAGGCGGCCGTGCCGCAGTTCCGCACGCCCGAGGCGGCCGTGGGCGCCTTCGGCAACATCGCCTCGTTCTACCAGAACCAGCTGCTGCTGCAGCAGACGCCGCCGCCGCTGTCCACGCTGGCCAAGCCCGACATCGAGGGTGCGCGCCTGGTCATCGAAAGCGTGCTGGCCGAGCGGCGCAAGGTGTTGACCGAGATGGAGAGCAAGACGCTGCTGTCGGCCTTCCACATCCCGGTGACCAACACCATCCTGGCACGCACGGCCAACGAGGCCATGATGATCGCCACGCAGCTGGGCTTCCCGGTGGCGCTGAAGATCGACTCGCCTGACATCACGCACAAGAGCGACGTGCAGGGCGTGGCACTGAACATCATGAACGGCGCCACCGTGCGCGACACCTACGCCGACATGGTCGAGCGCGTGGCGCGGCTGCAGCCTGGCGTGCGCATCCACGGCGTGACGGTACAGAAGATGGCGCGCGCCCAGCGCGGCCGCGAGATCTGCATCGGCATGGTGACCGACGACCCGTTCGGCCCGGTCATCGTGTTCGGCGCGGGCGGCACCATGATCGAGCTGATCCGCGACCGCGCGATGGAGCTGCCGCCGCTCAACAAATTCCTCGCGCGCCGGCTCATCGAGCGCTCGCGCGTGGCCGAGACGCTGGTCGAATGGCGCGGCGCCGCGCCGGTGGACATGGCGGCGCTGGAACAGGTGCTGCTGCGCGTGTCCGAGATGGTCTGCGAGCTGCCGCAGCTGCGCGAGATGGACATCAACCCGCTGATCGTCGACGAGAACGGGGTCGTGGCCGTGGACGCGCGCATCGTGATCGACCACGCGCCGCAGGGCACGGGCCTGGGCGCCGGCACCAACCCCTATGGCCACCTGGCCATGCTGCCCTACCCCGCCCGCTACGAGCAGGTCTGGCCGCTGCGCGGCGGCGGCGAGTACACGGTGCGCCCCATCCACCCCACCGACGCGCAGATGCTGCAGACGCTGGTGCAAAGCCTGTCGCAGGAGAGCCGCTACTTCCGCTTCGTCTCGTCGATGACCCAGCTGCCGCCGGCCATGCTGGCGCGCTTCACGCTGATCGACTACGACCGCGAGATGGCGCTGGTGGCCGTGTGCAAGCAGCGCAGCGCGGCCACCGACGGCTCCATCGTGGAGACCGAGCGCGTGGTCGGCGTGTCGCGCTATGTGACCAACCCGGACCAGTCCAGCTGCGAGTTCTCGCTGGTCGTGGCGGACGACTTCGCCGGCAAGGGCATCGGCTCGCGGCTCATGGAGGCCATCATGGACGTGGCGCGCGAGAAGGGCCTGGCGGAGATCGAGGGCCTGGTGCTGGTCAACAACCCGAACATGCTCAAGCTCATGCGCAGCCTGGGGTTCACGGTGAAGGCTTTCCCGGAAGACCCGGACTTCAGGCTCGTGACGCACGCCCTGTGAGCCCCCATGCCAAGATGGCTATATCGGGCAATTTCTGACAATTCAGGCTATTATGGCCAGACTTCATGCCCACCCACGCACTGGAACCCGCCATGCTCAACGCACTGATCGCCCTGGATGACCTGCCCCGCCAAAACGCCTCGCAGGTCAAGAACAAATGGGGTGAGGTGGTGCGCCTCGTGCGCCAATCGGGCAGTGTGGCGGTCACCAACCATTCTGCGGTCGAGATGGTGCTGGTGGACGCGTCCACCTACCGGCAACTCACCGAGGACGTCCAGGCCCTGAAGGACCGCGAACGCGCGGTGCTGCAAGAGCTCGAACAACGCTTCGACGCGCGGCTGGCCGTGCTGCAGCAGCCCGACGCGGCACGCAAGGTGACGGCGCTGTTCGACACGCGCGGCAAGCTGGGCCGCCGCCCCAAGGCCGGCGCGTCCTTCTGATGGCCCGGGCCGCCGCACGGCCGTTCCTCTTCGTGCTGGCCGGTGTGAACGGCGCGGGCAAGAGCTCGGTTGGCGGCGCCATGCTGGCCGAACATGGCCTGGCCTGGTTCAACCCCGACACCTATGCGCGCGAACTGGTCGCGCAACTGGGCCTGCCGGCCGCCGAGGCCAATGGCCGCGCCTGGGAGTACGGCCGCGCGCTGCTGGAGGCGGCGATCGCCCAGGGCCGCAGCCACGCGTTCGAGACCACGCTGGGCGCCAAGACCATTCCGGCCATGCTGGTGGCGGCCAGCCGCAGCCACGATGTGGTGATGCTGTTCTGCGGCCTGGCATCGCCCGAGCAGCACCTCGCGCGCGTGCAGCTGCGCGTCACCGCGGGCGGCCACGACATCCCCGAACACAAGATCCGCGAGCGCTGGGTGACCTCGCGCGCCAACCTGATCGCGCTGCTGCCCGTGCTGGCGCGGCTGCAGGTGTTCGACAACAGCGCCGAGGCGGCGCCGGGCGAGGACATCCCCGACCCGGTGCTGGTGCTGGAGACGGTCGCCGGGCGCATGGTGTTCCCCGACGCCGGCGACCCGGCCGCACTGCAGGCCACGCCCGCCTGGGCCCGGCCCATCGTGCAGGCGGCCATCGAGCGGCTGGCATGACGGCCACGGCGGCCCGGCTGCTGCTCGCCTGCCTGCTCGCGCTGCTGACCGGCTGCGCCAGCCTGCCGGACGGCCTGGCCGGCCCACCTTCGACGGCCCTGCCCCCCATGGCCGACGCGAGCCTGGTCCGCATCGCGCGGCTGAGCCAGCCCGATGCCGATCTCAGCGGCTTTCGCCTGTTGCCCAGCGGCGACTTTGCGCTCGATGCGCGGCTCACGCTGATCCAGCGCGCAGAGGTCTCGCTGGACGTGCAGTACTACCACGTCGAGAACGACGCCACCGGCCGCCACTTCCTGCGCGCGCTACGCGATGCGGCGCAACGCGGCGTGCGCGTGCGCCTGCTGCTGGACGACCTGTACACGGCCGGCGACGACGGCCTGTTCCTGAGCCTGGCCGCCACGCCCAACCTGGAACTGCGCATCTACAACCCGTTCCCGCAGCGCGAGGGCGGCAGTGCGCGGCGCTTCGCGGCCTCGTTGCTGCAGTTCGACCGGCTGCAGCGCCGCATGCACAACAAGCTGCTGCTGGCCGACGGTGCCATGGGCGTGGCCGGCGGGCGCAACATCGGCGCGCGCTACTACACGCAGACCAGCGGCGAGAACTTCCTGGACATGGACACCATCGTGGCCGGCGCGCTGATGCCGCGGCTGGCCGCCCTGTTCGACCTGTACTGGAACAGCCCGCACGTGGTGCCCATCGAGCGGCTCGCCAAGGCCGACCCCGACCTGGCCGCCATGCGCGAACGCTTCGAGGCCCTGACCGCGCCCGGCCAGGCCCCGCCGCCGCGCCCCAGCGCGCCGAACGACATGCTGGGCTACGCGCCCGTGTCCAGCGAGCTGGCGGGCGGACGCATCGGCCTGGTCTGGGCCACGGCCGAGGCCTACGCGGATTCTCCCGAGCGCGCCATCGGCAAGCAAAGCGCATACGGTGGCGTGCCGCTGCTGGACGTGGACAGCGTGCGCTACAACGTGGCCGAGAGCATCCGCCGTGCGCGGCGCGAGGTGCTGCTGAGCTCGCCCTACCTCGTGCCCGGCGCCTCGGGCATGCAGGTGCTGCGCGAGGCGCGCGCGCGCGGCGTGGCCGTGCACCTGGTCACCAACTCGCTGGCCGCCAGCGACGAGCCCTTCGTGCACACGGCCTACCGGCGCTACCGGGCCGACCTGGTGCGCCTGGGCGTGGAGATCGACGAGATCAGCGGCAGCCGCGTGCGCCGCAGCGTGCGCCTGGGCCTGTTCGGCACGGCCACGGGACGGCTGCACGCCAAGATGGCCGTCATCGACCGCTCGTTGGTGTTCATCGGCTCGCTGAACTTCGACCCGCGCTCGGAGCTGCACAACACCGAGATCGGCCTGTTCATCCGCAGCGAGACGCTGGCCGGCCAGGTGCTGAAACTGGCCGAGGTGCTGCGCGACCAGGGCGCCTGGCGCGTGCGGGCCGACGCCGACGGCCGCCTGCAATGGCATGGCACGGACGACGGCGTGCCCCAGGTGCTGCACACCGAGCCCGACGCGAGCTGGTGGGACCGGCTGCTGCGGGAGCTGGTGGCGCCGTTCACGCCCGAGAGCCTGCTGTAGAGGCTGTCAGCGCCCGATGCGCACGGCCTCGATCTGGGTCAGCAGCCGCACCTTGTCCTCGAAGCCGAACTGCAGCCCCCAGGTGATGCCCCACTGGCTGCGCTCGATCACCGCGTCGAAGTCGCCGCCGCACACCTGCTGGCCGTGGATGGGGCTCATATAGCAGTTAAAGCGCGTGGCGCGCAGCGTGACCGGGTGGGTCTGGCCCAGCATGGTCAGGGCGCCCGGGATCTCGCGCACCATGCCGCCTTCCAGCACCATGCGCTCGGCCGTGAAGCGTGCCGTGGGGTAATCGGCCACGTTCAGGAAGTCGCGGCTCTGCACGTGGCGGTTCAGCAGGTCCACGCCGGTGTTGATCGTGCCCATGTCGATGGTGATGTCCACCGTGCCGCTGGTGCCGGCCGCGTCGATCTGCACCTGGCCGTCCTTGGTGCTGAAGCGGCCGCGGTTGGTGCTGGTGCCGTAGTGGCCCATCTCGTACATCACGAAGGTGTGGGTCGGGTCGACGACATAGCGCGCGCCCGCGCCGAGCTGGCCGCCGGGGCGGGCCGGCATCTCGGGCATGGCATTGGGCACGCTTTGCGCCGACACGGTGGCCACGCACGCGGCGGCCAGAGCCAGCGACAGCACAGCGGCTGGCGCGCAGGCAAGGGGATTTTTCATGCGCCGAACTGTGCCCGCATGCGCTCGCGGACGCAACCGGCCTGTGGGTACTACGTACGACGAAGAAAGATCACATCCGCAAACAAAATTCTTCAAACCGTTGCAACCGTGAGGGGCCTACATTAGCGCCGGCCCGATTCTCCGGGCCACGGCGTTCGCGCGACCGTGCCAGCGTACTGGCGTCCACTACAACTCAGCACAACAGGAGATAGCGTCATGACCTGGCAGCAGATCTACGACCCCTTCGGCAACATGATCATCTCGACCGCGCTCGCCGCGATCCCGGTGGTCGTCATGCTCGGCGCCCTCGGCTTCTTTCACATCAAGGCCCACATCGCGGCCGGCATGGGGCTCGTCGCGGCCCTCATCGTGGCGGTGTTCGCTTATGGCATGCCGATCGACATGGCCGGCCGCGCCGCCATGCTGGGCGGCTTCACGGGCCTGCTGCCGATCGGCTGGATCGTGCTGAACATCATCTTCCTGCACCAGCTGACCGAGCAGAACGGCAGCTTCAAAGTGCTGCAGGATTCGCTGTCGGGCATCACCGAGGACCGGCGCATCCAGCTGCTGCTGATCGCGTTCTGCTTCGGCGCGTTCTTCGAGGGCGCGGCCGGCTTCGGCACGCCGGTGGCGGTGACGGCGGCGATCCTGATCGGCCTGGGCTTCTCGCCGCTGGCGGCCTCCGGCCTGAGCCTGATCGCGAACACGGCGCCCGTGGCCTTCGGCGCGCTGGGCACGCCGGTGATCACGCTGGCCCAGGTGCACGGCTACGACCTGATGCAGGTCACGGCCATGATCGGCCGCCAGCTGCCGTTCTTCTCGCTGCTCGTGCCGTTCTGGCTGATCTGGGCCTTCGCCGGCCGCAAGGGCATGATGGAAATCTGGCCCGCCATCCTGGTGACCGGCCTGTCCTTCGCGATCCCGCAGTACCTGGTCTCCAACTTCATGGGCCCGGAACTCGTGGACATCATCGCCGCCATCGTCTCCATGCTGTGCCTGGTGGGCTTCCTGCGCGTGTGGCAACCCAAGAAGATCTGGACCTCGCCCGCGCTGCGCGGCAAGGACGTGAGCGCCGCCGAAGCGAAGCCGCCGCAGCCCGTGGTGCAGCACTCCCGCCAGGCGCTGGTCGCCGCGTGGACGCCCTGGGCCATCCTGTCGGTGTTCGTGTTCATCTGGGGCCTGCCGCCTGTGAAGGCCTGGCTCAACAGCATCTTCGCGCCCAAGTTCCCGATCGAAGGCCTGCACAACCTCATCATGAAGGTGCCGCCCGTCGTGCCCGTGCCGCATCCCGAGGCCGCGGTCTATACGCTGAATCTGCTCTCGGCCACCGGCACCGGCATCCTGCTGGCGGCGCTCGTCAGCGCCATCGTCATGAAGTACAACCCGGTCGCCATCGTGCGCACGTTCCTCAAGACGGTGTGGCTGGTCAAGTACTCGCTGCTGACCATCGTGCTGATGCTGGCCCTGGGCACGCTCACGCGCTTCTCGGGCACGGACACCACGCTGGGCCTGGCGTTTGCCAACACCGGCGTGTTCTACCCCTTCTTCGGCACGCTGATGGGCTGGATCGGCGTGGCGCTGACGGGCTCGGACACGGCATCGAACGTGCTGTTCGGCGGCATGCAGAAGGTGGCGGCCGAGCAGCTCGGCCTGTCGCCCAACCTCATGGGCGCGGCCAACAGCTCGGGCGGCGTGATGGGCAAGATGATCGATGCGCAGTCCATCGTCGTGGCCTCCACCGCCACGCGCTGGTTCAACAAGGAAGGCGAGATCCTGCGCTACGTGTTCTTCCACTCGATCGCGCTGGCCTGCCTGGTCGGGCTGTACGTAACGATGCAGGCCTATGTCTGGCCGTTCACGCTGATGGTGGTGCGGTAAGGGGCGCGGGCGCGGCTGTTCAGGCTGCCGCGCCCATTGGCGTCGCTTCGGTGGTGATCGCGATGTCGCCCGACAGCGTCTTGTGCACCGGGCACGCATCGGCCACGCGCAGCAGCGTGGCCCAGTCGGCCGGCGTGACGTCGGCATCGATGGCCAGGGCGCGGGCCATGCGGTAGACACCGTCCACCGTGGTGTGCGTGACCGTCACCTTCAAACCGCGCAGCGCGATGCCCCGGCGCGCGGCATACAGGCGCAGTGTCAGCGCGGTGCAGGACGCGAGCGCGGCGTCGAGCAGGTCATGCGGCGATGGCGCGGCAGCGTCCTCATCGGTGCCGACCGGCAATTCGACTTCCTTCTGCGCTGGCGCGAAGCGCAACACGGCGCGGTTGTCGGGCGTGGTTTGGTCCCAGCGGGCGCTGGTGTCCATGGTGTGCAGTGGCATGGCGTTCTCCTGGATGTCCTGTGTGGTCGATCGTCGCAGCACAGGCGCCGCAGTCTAAGGGCCAAGCCGGCACTGGGAGCCGCGGCCACGGGCGCGCATTTGAAGCAAGCACGGATGACAATGCGCGCCGTTGTCCACTTCGCAAGGCCTGCGCATGTCCACCTCCACGTTCTCATCGCCGCTGCGGGTCGCCGTTGTCGGCGCTGGTGCGGTCGGCTGCTACTACGGCGGCATGCTGGCGCGTGCCGGCCATGCCGTCGTGCTGATCGGCCGCCCAACCCATGTGCAGGCCATTGCCGCCAACGGCCTGCGCGTGCAGACGCAGGCTTTCGACGAGCAAGTCGGGCTGCAGGCCAGCACCGACCTGGCGGCCGTGGCCGGCGCCGATCTCGTGCTTTTCAGCGTGAAGTCACCAGACACGGAACCCACCGGCCGGGCGCTGGCCGCGCACCTGTCGCCGCAGGCCCTGGTGCTCACGCTGCAGAACGGCGTGGACAACGCCGAGCGCCTGCGCACGGTGCTGCCGAACGAGGTGGCAGCCGCCGTGGTCTATGTGGCCACCGAGATGGCCGGCCCAGGCCATGTGCGCCACCATGGCCGCGGCGAGCTCGTCATCGAGCCCGGGCCCCGCGCCGAGTCGCTCGCGCGGCTGCTGCACGAGGCCGGCGTGCCGACCGAGGTCTCGCCCGATGTGCGCGGCGCGCTGTGGGCCAAGCTGGTGCTGAACTGCGCGTACAACGCGATCTCGGCGATCACGCAGCTGCCCTATGGCCGCATGGTGGAAGGCGCTGGCGTGCCGCGGCTGATGGGCGACCTGGTCGCCGAATGCCTGGCCGTGGTGCAGGCCGAGGGGGTGCAGCTGCCCGGCGACATCCACACTGCCGTGGAGCGCCTGGCCGGCACCATGCCGGCGCAGAGTTCGTCCACGGCGCAGGACCTCGCACGCGGCAAGCCCACCGAGATCGACCACCTGAACGGCTTCATCGTGCGCCGCGGCGAGGCGCTGGGCATCGCCACGCCGGTCAACCGTGCGATGTGGGCGCTGGTCAAGCTGCTCGAGGGCCGCAGGCCTTAGCCAACCTGCAGATGCGCGGGGCCGAAGGACGCCGGCAGCAACTCGTCCATCGTGAAGCTGCGCGCTACGCCCGCCGTGCCCGCCGCGTGCACGCGCGTGGCTGCGGTCGCGAACTCGCGGATGCGCTGGCGGCAGTTGCCGCAGGGCGTGACCAGCTCGGGCCCGTCGCCCACGACCACGATGTCGGAGATCTCGCGCCCGCCAGCCGCCACCATGGCCGCGATGGCACCGGCCTCGGCGCAGGTGCCGCTGGGATAGGCCGCGTTCTCCACATTGCAGCCTGCGAACACGCGGCCGTCCGGCGTGGCGAGCGCAGCGCCGACCCGGTAACGCGAGTACGGCGCATAGGCCTGGGCCTGCGCGGCGCGTGCGGCATCGAGCAGAGCCTGCATCACGAGAAGCCGACGACGGCGTGCGGGACGTAGGGCGCCTCCAGCACCGCCGTCTCCTCGGGCGTGAGCTTGAGCGCCAGCGCCGCCACCGCATCGTCCAGCTGTTCCAGCTTGGTCGCACCCACGATCGGCGAGGTCACGCCCGGCTGCTGCAGCACCCAGGCCAACGCCACTTGCGCGCGCGGCACGCCGCGGGCCGCGGCGACCTGGGCCACGGCCTCGACCACCTTGCGGTCGGCCTCGGCCGTCTTCGCATACAGCGTGCGGCCGAAGTCGTCGGTCTCGGCGCGGCTGCTCTCGGCGTCCCAGTCGCGCGTGAGCCGGCCACGCGCCAGAGGGCTCCAGGGCATCACCGCCACGCCCTGGTCGCGGCACAGCGGCAGCATCTCGCGCTGCTCCTCGCGGTACAGCAGGTTCAGGTAGTTCTGCATCGAGACGAAGCGCGTCCACCCGTGGCGCTCGGCCACGGCCTGGGCCTTGGCGAACTGCCAGGCGTACATGGACGAGGCGCCGATGTAGCGCGCCTTGCCGGCCTTGACCACGTCGTGCAGCGCCTCCATGGTCTCCTCGATCGGCGTGGCGTAGTCCCAGCGGTGGATCTGGTACAGGTCCACGTGGTCCATGGACAGGCGCATGAGGCTGTGGTCGATCTCGGCCAGGATGGCCTTGCGCGACAGGCCCGCGCCGTTCGGGCCGGGCCGCATGCGGCCATGCACCTTGGTGGCGACCACAAAGGCGTCGCGCGGCGCGTATTCGGCCAGCGCGCGGCCCACGATCTCCTCGCTGCTGCCGGCCGAGTACACGTTGGCCGTGTCGAAGAAGTTGAAGCCCAGGTCCAGCGCCTTCTTCAGGAACGGCCGGCTCGCGGCCTCGGGCAGGGTCCACGGGTGGTTGCCCTGGTCGGGCGCGCCGTAGCTCATGCAGCCCAGGCACAGACGGGAGACTTGCAGGCCGGTGCGGCCGAAGGGGATGTGGTGCATTGGTGGCCTCGATGGGAGAGCGGGCCATGATATCGGCCGGCCTTGCCTTCAGGCGTCTGAAGGCCAGCAGCGCTGCTTCCTTCGAGCCGGCCACTGCTGTCCTACACCAGCAGCATCGCAGCGCTGAGCGAGCCCATGGCGAGCACGGCGAGTCCGCCACGCCAGACCGCCCGCGCCGCATCGGCCGCCGTGGGCGAGCGGCCCCCTGCGTTCAGCACATAGACCCCGGGCTTGCCCAGCCGCACCCCGAGCCGCAACGCCATCGCCGCCATCGGCCAGCCGCTGTTCGGCGATGGCGTGCGCCCAGCCTCGACAGGCAGCGCGGCGTAGGCACGCACGGGGCACAGCAGCAGCGCCGTGATGCGCGCCGGCACCCAGCTCAGCACATCGTCGGCGCGGGCCGCCCATTTGCCAGCCCACTCCCAGTCGCGGCCGTTGCGCACGCTGCGGTAGCCCCACATCGCGTCGGCCGTGTTCGCGAAACGGTAGACGGCCGCGCCCGGCAGGCCCAGCAGCACGAACCAGAAGAGCGGTGCGACGACGGAGTCGTTGAGGTTCTCGGCCAGCGATTCGATGGCGCTTTCGCGCACGGCGCTGGCGTCGAGTGGCGCCGTGTCGCGGCTGACCAGGAAGGCCAGGCGCGCCCTGCCCGCGTCCAGCGACTGCGCCAGCGCCGCCTCGACCGCCTGCACCTCGTCGCGCAGCATGCGCCAGGCCAGCAAGGGTTTGAGCAGCACGCCCAGCAGCACGGCCGCGGCCCAGGCCGGCAGCCAGCGCCACAGCGCCCACTGCACGACCGCCGCCAGCAGGCCGACCATCAGCGCACCCGCGCACCACCCCGCGGCACCCAACCAGAACGCCGCGCGCGGCGGCTGCGGCAGGCGCCGGCCGGCCCAGCCCAGGTAGCGGCCCATGGCGACGACCGGATGCAGCGCGGCCGGCGGCTCGCCCCACAGGCGGTCCACCAGCAGCGCGATCCACAGCGCCGCGGCGGCCGTCAATCCTCGATGCCGCGCTGCGCCGGGATGCCGGCCTTGAACGCGTGCTTCACCATGGTCATCTCGGTCACGGTGTCGGCCAGCTCGATGATCTCGGGCGGGCAGCGCCGGCCCGTCAGCACGACGTGCACCTCGCGTGGCCGCGCGCGCAGCGTGGCGAGTACGTCGTCCAGCGGCAGCCAGCCGTAGACCAACGGATAGGTGATCTCGTCCAGCGTGACCATGAAGTAGTGGCCCGACACGATGGCGGCCTTGGCCTTCTCCCAGCCGTCGCGCGCGAGCTGGGCCGAGCGCTCCAGGTCCTGGCTCTTCCAGCTGAAGCCGTCGCCCAAGCCCTCGATCGGGATGCCCAACTGCTCGAACATGCGGTGCTCGCCGAAGCGTGCGCTCGGCACCTTCATGAACTGGTAGATCTTGACGGCCTTGCCGCGTCCGTGCGCGCGCAGCGCGAGGCCGAACGCGGCCGTGCTCTTGCCCTTGCCGTCGCCGGTGTTGACGATGACGAGGCCGCGGCGTTCGCCCTCGGGCTTCTCGTAGGGTTTGGTGCTGGGTGGGGTTTCGATCTGCATGGATGAATCTCAGTGACGGGTTGTGCTGCTCGTCGCTTCTATCGCACAGGGCCTGGTCGCAAGCGCTTGTTCGAGAGGCCGCGGAGCAGGCCAAGCCAGCGGCCGCCGCGGAACTGGCTCTGCCAGGCCGCTGGCGGCGCCCCCTTGAGGGGGTTGGCGGAGCGCGCAGCGCGCAGACTGGGGGTGTTTCATTGTGGGACGGTGATCCATTGGCCGGCCACGTGGTGGACGGCCACACGTTGGGCGAACACGGACTCCAGCGCCCGGTGCGTCGCGGCGTCGCTGCTGGCGCCGTGGTGCGCGATGCGGCCACGCTCCACGATGACCAACGCATCGGCCTGCAGCGCGGCCGGCAGCTCGTGCAGCACGCTGACCACCGTGCGGCCCTCGTGCGCCAGCGCGCGCGCCATCGCCAGCCAGTCGGCCTGATGCGGTGGGTCCAGGTTGGCCAGCGGCTCGTCCATCAGCACGATGGGCGCCTGCACCGCGAGCGCGCGGGCCAGCAGCACGCGCTGGCGCTCGCCGCCCGACAGCCGGGCCAGCGGGCGCGCCTGCCAGTCCAGCGCATGCGTGGCGCGCAGCGCCTGCAGCACGGCGGCGTGGTCGGCCTCGGACGGCGCGGCCAGCCAGGCGCGGTGCGGCAGGCGGCCCAGCATGACCACGTCGTAGACCGAGAGGTCATCGGCCGCGGTTTCGTTCTGGCCCAGCCAGGCGATCTGGCGTGCGCGTTCGCGGCTGCGCCAGTCCGCGAGAGGACGGCCGTGCAGCAGCAGCTCGCCGGTGCTGGGCAGCAGCCCGGCCAGCGCCTTGAGCAGCGTCGATTTACCGGCGCCATTGGGGCCGACGATGGAGGTCCAGCGCCCGGCCATCAGCTGCAGCGCCACGCCGTGCAGCACTTCCACGCCGCCCTGCGCGGCATGCAGATCGCGGGCTGCGAGGGTGAAGCTCACAGCCCGCCCCCGGCACGCGTGCGCTGGCGCATCAGCCACAGCAGATAGGTGCCGCCCAGCACGGCCGTCAGCACGCCCACGGGCAGCTCCTGCGGCGCGATCAGCCAACGGGCCAGGATGTCCGCCCCCAGCAGCAGCACGCCGCCCGTGCCCGCGGCCAGCAGGATCAGCCGCCCGTGCGTGACCTTGACCAGCGAGCGCGCCAGGTGCGGCGCGGCCAGCCCGACGAAGGCCACCAGCCCGGTCTGCGCCACGGCCGCGCCCGTGGCCAGGCCCAGCACCGCCACCAGCGCCATGCGCATGGCCGGCAGCGGGATGCCCAGGCTGGTGGCCGTGGCCTCGCCCAGCGCCAGCGCATCCAGCGTGGGCGACAGCCCCCACGCCACCAGCGCGCTGAGGGCCAGCGGCACGGCCATCAGCGCGCAGGCCGACCAGCCCACCGTGCCGGTGCTGCCCAGCATGAAGGCCTGCAGCGCCTGCATGATCTCGGGCGACAGCAGCATCAACAGCGAGGTGAAGGCGCTCAGCACCACGCCCACGATCACGCCGGCCAGCAGCAGCCGCAGCGTGTGCTGCACGCCCTGGGCCAGTGCCAGTGTCAGCAGCACGCCGGCCACGGCACCGATGAAGGCCGCACCGGCCAGCCCCGTGCGCGCCAGCCACGACATCGCGAACGGCGAGCCGCCCACTGCCGCCATGCTGGCAGCCACGGCCAGCAGCGCGCCCGAGCCACTGCCCAGCAGGTAGGGGTCGGCCAGCGGATTGCGGAACAGGCCCTGCGCCACGGCACCGGCCAGGCCCAGCAGCGCACCGGCCAGCCAGGTGC
Source organism: Pseudorhodoferax sp. Leaf267 (assembly GCF_001422405.1). Taxonomy (GTDB): domain Bacteria; phylum Pseudomonadota; class Gammaproteobacteria; order Burkholderiales; family Burkholderiaceae_C; genus Pseudorhodoferax. Next base: position 654,691 of record NZ_LMMV01000001.1, on the reverse strand, counting down.
CCAGCGTGCGCGGCAGGCGGATGTCGCGCACGATCTGCCAGCCCATGGGGTCGGCCTGCAGGCGCCAGGGCCAGTCAAAGCCGGTGCTGCCCACGCTGGCACCCAGCAGGGCCAGCAGGCCCGACAGCAGCGCCAGCGCCAAGGCCAGCCAGGTCGCGCGCCGCTGGTTCACGGGGCCCTGGCCTTCAAACAATCGGCCATCACGCGCGCCGCCTGGTCCATGCGCGGGCCGGGCCGCACCACGATCTCGGCGTCGTCGAGGGAGAACAGGCAGATGCGCTGTTCGCGCACGGCGCGCATGGCCTGCCAGCCCGGGTAGTCGATCTCGGCCTGCATAGTGCGGTTGGCCAGCATGATGAGGTCGGGGTCGGCGCGCACCACGTACTCGGGGTTCAGCTTGGGGAACGGGCCCAATGCAGCCGGCACCACGTTGGCCACGCCCAGGCGCGCCAGCGTCTCGCCGATGAAGGACGCCTCGCCCGCCGCATACGGCCCTCGGCTGACCTCGATGTAGACGCGGGCACGGCGCGCGTTCTCGGGCAGTGCGGCCGCAGCCTGCGCCATGCCCTGCTCGATGCTCTGCCAGACCGCGGCCTCGGCGCCCGGCACGCCCAGCAGCTGGCCCACCGTGCTTAGCACGCGGCGCACGTCGGCATGGTTCTTGGGCTCCAGCACCACGACCTTGAGGCCCAGCGCGCGCAGCCGCTCGCCTACGCGGCCGCTGTGCGAGACCAGCACCACGTCGGGCCGCGCACGCACGATGGATTCGATGTTGGGGTCGATGCCACCACCCAGCTGCGGCAGCGCGCGCACCTCGGGCGGCCAGTTGGAGAAACGGTCCACACCCACCAGCCGCGCGCAGGCGCCGAGCGCGCAAACGGTCTCGGTCAGCGAAGGCAGCAGCGAGACCACGCGCTGGGGCGGCGCGTCGAAACGCAGGCGCGCACCGGTCTCGTCGACGATCTCGTAGGGCGCAGCCAGCGCGTGGCCGATGCAGCCCATCCACAACGCCAGGCCCAGGCGCAACAGCTTGTTCATCCGGAGTCCTTGAGCACCAGCGGCAAGCCCGCGGCCATGAGTGTGACGCGGCTGCAGGCGGCGGCCATGCGCTGGTTCAGGCCGCCGAGCGCATCGACGAACTGGCGCACCTCGCGGCCCAGCGGGATCACGCCCAGGCCGATCTCGTTGCCCACCAGCAGCACAGGGCCGCGCGTGGATCGCACCGCGGCTTCGAGTGCGTCGATGGCAGCGGCCGGGTCGCCGGCGCGTGGCGCTGCCGACATCGGCATCAGCCAGTTGGTGAGCCACAGCGTCAGGCAGTCCACGACCACGAGTGTGCCGGGCGCGCTGTGCGCGGCGATGGCGGCGGCCAGCTGCAGCGGCTCCTCCACCGTGCGCAGGCCAGGCACGCGCCGGGCGCGATCGAGCCGGTGGCGGGCGATGCGCGCGCGCATCTCGTCGTCGTACGGCTGGCCGGTGGCGATCAGCACGGCGTCGCGCGCCGGATCGCCTGCCAGCCAGTCGCGCGCGAGCAGCTCGGCGCGTCTGGACTTGCCGCTCTTCTGGCCGCCCAGGATCAGCTCAGCCATGGCGCTCTGCCTCCCGCGTGAACAGCGCCGCCGTGGCGCGCGGGTTCGACGCGAACCACGCGTGGAAGTAGCTGGCGCGGATGGATCCCTGCTGGAACACGGCCTCGACCGGCGCATCGCTGCCCGGCCGCGTGGTGTGCGTGCGCGGCACCAGCGTGGTGCTGCAGGTGGAGTAATGGAAGGTGTGGCCGCGCAGCACCTGGCCGTCCAGGTCCAGCTGCTGCGGCCCCAGCGCGGCCAGCCGCGGCTGCATGGCGACGTGGCCGGGCAGCAGGCCCCATTGCGGCACGTCCTGGCCGTCGGCCAGGGTGATGCGCTCGAACAGCGCCATCATGCCGCCGCACTCGGCCCACACGGGCTTGCCGGCCTGCACATGGGCCGCGAGGCTGGCGCGCAGGGCGGCGTTGCCCGTGAGCCGCCGCGCATGCAGCTCGGGATAACCACCGGGCAGCCACAGCGCGTTGCAGTCGGGCACGGCCGTTTGCTGCAAGGGCGAGAAGAAGACCAGCCGCGCGCCCAGTGCCAGCAGCGTGTCCAGGTTGGCGGCGTAGAGGAAGCAGAAGGCCGCGTCGCGCGCCACGGCGACCGTGGTGCCGGCCAGCAGCCGCGGCACGGGCGGGGGCGCCTGCGGAGGCGCGAAGTCCACGGCGAAGCGCTGCAGGGCGGGCAGCTCCATGCGGCCCAGCGGCGTGCGGGCCAGGGCGTCGGCCGCCGCGTCCAGGCGTGCCAGCGCATCGCCGACCTCGTGCGCGGCCGTGAGGCCCAGATGCCGCTCGGGCAGCGCCAGTGCGGCGTCGCGCATCAACGCACCCTGCCAGTCCTGCGGCGTGCGCAGGCCGTCCTGCAGCATCTGCGCGTGGCGTTCGCTGGCCACGCGGTTGGCCAGCACGCCGGCCCAGCGCAGGCCTTGCTGGTAATGCTGCAGGCCATGGGCCAGCGCGCCGAAGGTGCCGGCCATGGCCGACGCGTCCACGACGGCCAGCACCGGCAGATCGAAGCGCCGCGCCAGGTCGGCCGCGCTGGGCTGGCCGTCGAACAGGCCCATCACGCCCTCGACGATGACGAGGTCGGCCTCGGCCGCTGCGGCATGCAGGCGCGCGCGGCAATCGGCCTCGCCCGTCATCCACAGGTCGAGCTGGTACACGGGCGCGCCGCTGGCCAGGGCCAGCCAGAACGGGTCGAGGAAGTCCGGCCCGCACTTGAACACGCGCACGCGCCGGCCCTGGCGCGTGTGCAGCCGCGCGAGCGCGCAGGCCACCGTGGTCTTGCCCTGGCCCGAGGCCGGCGCGGCGACCAGGACGGCCGGGCAGCGCTGGCTTATTGCGGCGCCCATTTCAGGCCGACCCAGACCGTGCGGCCGGCGTTGGCGTACAGGCGCGCGTTCTGGTAGTCCTTGTCGGTCAGGTTGTCCAGGCGTGCCGTCAGCATGATGTCGCGCGCCACCTGCGTGCTGGTGTACAGGTTCACGAGCGTGTAGCCGCCCAGCACGTTGGTGTTGGCGGCGTTGTCGAAGCGCTTGGCCGTGGCCTGCACCTCGGCGCCCACCGTCCAGCCGGCGATCTGCGTGTCGGCCCCGACGGTGGCGTAGCGCTTGGCGCGGCGCGCGAGCTGCTTCTCGGTGTCGCGGTCCTTGGGGTTCTGGAAATCCAGCGAGGCGCGCAGTTGAACGTTGCCCACCTGGTGGTTGCCCGACAGCGTGATGCCTTCGTACTGCGCACGGCCCACGTTCTCGTAGCACCCGAAGTCATTGGCGCAAGGGCCTGCCGCGCCGAAGATGATCATGTTGCGCACGCGGTTGCGGTAGGCCACCACGCCGACGCTGCTGGCGCCCTCCGTCCAGCGCAGGCCGGCCTCGATGTTGCGGCCCTTCTCGGGCTCCAGGCTGCCGACACCGTATTCGCTGAAGCGCTGGTACAGCGTGGGGGCGCGGAACGCGGTGCCGGCCGACACGGTGGCGCGCAGCTGGCGCGTGATGGCGTAGCCGTAGGCGGCGCTGCCCGTGGTGTGGCCGCCGAACTCGCTGTCGTCATCGCGGCGCAGATGCAGTTGCAGCGCATGCGCGCCGCTCGTGAAGCCGTAGCCCAGGGCCAGCGCGTTCTGGTTGCGGTCGCGGTCGATGCTGCCGTTCTCCAGCGCATCCTCGCGGCGCTCCAGCGTGGCGCTCAGCAGGTGCGCGCCGATGCGGTACTCGTTTTGCCACAGGTAGCCGCGCAGGTCGGTCTCGCTGCGGTAGTAGGAAGGGTTGGTCGCATAGCGGGAATGCGAGTCCGTGACCTGCAGGCGCGTGGTGTAGGCGTCGGTCCACTTCGCCGACCAGGTGAGGCCCGCGGTGCGCAGGCGGTGGTCGTTGCGGTCGTCCACGGGCGCAGCCGCGGGGCTCACGAATGCGTCGTAGCCGGAATTGAGCTTGGTCATGAGCAGCGTGGCGTCCAGCCGGTGCGCGCTGTTGACCTGCAGACCCAGGCGCGCATTGCCCGACAGACGCTCGTAGCCGTCGGCGTCGTGGTTCACGGTGCTCGCGGTCGGCGCGCGCAGGCGCAGCGGCTGCGCGTCGAACCCTTCGCTGCGCTCCTTGTCGATGCCCAGCGCATAGTCGACGGCACCGTCCACGCCGGTGCGGCCGCTGACGCCGGCTTCGAGGCGGTAGGTGCGGTGGCTGCCCAGGCCCACGCCGGCATAGACCGCAGGCTTGCCGGGCTCGCCCTTCTTCGTGAACAGCTGGATCACGCCGCCGATGGCGTCGGAGCCATACACCGCCGCGGCCGGGCCGCGCAGCACCTCGATGCGGTCGATCTGCGACAGCGGGATCTGCTCCCACTGCACGCCGCCCGTGGCCTGCGAGTCGAGCCGCACGCCATCGAGGTAGACCGCGGTGTAGCGCGACTCGGCGCCACGCAGGAAGACGCTGGTGGCGTTGCCCGGGCCGCCATTGCGCGCGATCTGGACGCCGGGCAGACGCGCCAGCACATCGGCCACGCCGACTGCGCCGCTGCGCTCGATGGTGGCGCGGTCGACGATGGACACGTCGGCCACCAGGTCGGCCAGCGCCTGCGCCGTGCGGTTGGCTGTGACCACGGTGGATGCCAGGGAGGGATTGGCTTGCGCCGATGCCGCCAAGGGCCAGCAGACGGACAGGGCCAGGGGGAGCGCGGCCAGGCGCACGTGGGACGTTGCAATTCTCATGGGACAGATGCCGATCAAAAAATACCCGCGCCGGCTTCCCCGCCGGCGAATGGGCGCACGGGCCACGCCACGCCGTGCGAGCACGGCGTGGGCGGACCACCTCGTTGGCCGGTATCCGGGCTGGCGGCGCTCGCTTCAACGCCTTCCCAGCGGGCCTTGCGGGCCGCCAGTGGCGATGTGTTGAAGTGGAAGTCGCGAGGACTTCGGCCGCTTACCGTTGCGGGGGCAGCGCAGGTTAGACACCCCTTGGTCGGGCACCCTCCTGCTTCCCGTTGAACCGCAGCGCGTGAACCACGCCGCGAGCACCAACGGCGCGGATTCTACGGGTGCAAACCCTACAATGCGGGCCGCCATGGACCATGCCACCCAAATCCAGCAGATCGCCGAACGCACGGAGCGCCTGCTGCTGCGCCACCGCGAGTTGCAGCGGACCAACGCCTTGCTCACGGAACAGGTGGACGCACTGACGCGCGAGCGCGATTCGCTGCGCTCGCGCCTGGCCGCTGCACGTGCGCGCATCGACGCATTGCTCGAGCGCCTGCCCGAAGGCGGCCCCCTGAGCCCGCCAGCGCCTGCGCATGCGCCCCACCAGGACACGCCATGAAGCAGCTCGAAGTCAAGATCCTCGGCCAGAGCTACCTGCTCGGCTGCCCCGAAGGCGGCGAGGCCCGCATGCTGCTGGCCGTCGAGCGCGTGGACGGCGCCATGTGCGCGATCCGCGATGCCGGCCGCATCAAGGCGCGCGACCGCATCGCCGTGCTGGCCGCGCTGAACCTGGCCTTCGACCAGTCCACGCCGCCCGCCACCGAGCCCGGTGCCGAAGCGCCCGGCGACCAGCAGGCTGCGCTCGCCGCCATCGTGGCCCGGCTCGACGAGGCTTTGGGTGACGACGGCCGGCTGTTGTAAAGCCCCCTCGCAACAACACCGCGCGCCGTGCGTCTTTTGCGCCAACTGCGCGGCGCATTCGTCCTAGAATGAAGCCGTCTGCAGTGCATGCCGGGCTTTATATTTCCTTGAACCAATGCTCATATGAGCCCGGGCCTGGAACATTTCCTGGGGAGCGTGAACGTCTCGCGTCAGATGATCCCAACTCCAGGCTGACCTAGCCCACCTGAACCCCGGTTCAGGATGCCGGTCCGGTGGCACTTGCAGACACCTTTCTTCTCTCTCCCCCTCCCCCCCCCGTTCGATGTCATCCCTGTTGCTGATCGAGCTCGCCCTGCTGGGGCTGGGCAGTGGTTTCCTGGCCGGCTTGCTCGGCATCGGCGGTGGCATGCTCATGGTGCCGTTCCTGACCTTCCTGCTATCCCGGCAGGGCGTGGAGGCGGACCTGGCCGTGAAGATGGCGATCGCCACCTCGATGGCCACCATCATGTTCACATCCATCGCCAGCGTGCGCGCGCACCACAAGCGCGGCGCGGTGCGCTGGGACCTCGTGAAGACGCTGGCGCCCGGCATCGTGCTCGGCAGCCTCGTCGCCAGCCTGGGCGTGTTCGCCTTGCTCAAGGGCGCCTACCTGGCCATCTTCTTCGGCCTGTTCGTGGGCTTTTCGGCCACGCAGATGTTCCTGGACAGGAAGCCCAAGCCCACGCGCCAGTTGCCGGGCCCGGCCGGCCGGGTGGCCGCGGGCAGCGGCATCGGCTTCCTGTCGGGCCTGGTCGGTGCGGGGGGCGGCTTCATCAGCGTGCCCTTCATGACCTGGTGCAACGTGCCCATCCACAACGCCGTGGCCACCAGCGCGGGCCTGGGTTTTCCGATCGCGCTGGCCAATGTGATCGGCTATGTGCTGGCCGGCCGCAACGTGGCCGACCTGCCGGCCGGCTCGCTGGGCTATGTGTGGCTGCCTGCCCTGGGCGTGATCGCCCTGGCCAGCGTGCTCACCGCGCCGCTGGGCGCCCGGGCCGCCCACACCCTGCCCGTGGCCACGCTCAAGCGCGTGTTCGCCAGCGTGCTGTACCTGCTGGCCGCGTACATGCTCTACAAAGGGATCACCGCCTGATGCGTTTGCGCCGACTCTCGAGCGCCCTGCTCATCGCCTGCCTGCCGCTGCTCGCGCAGGCCATGGAAGAGGTGCCGTTCGTCACCTCGCCCGACAACGTGACGCTGGAGATGCTGCGCATTGCCGGTGTCGGCAAGGACGACCACGTGATCGACCTGGGCTCGGGCGACGGCCGCATCGTGATCCTGGCCGCGCAGCGCTTCGGCGCCAGCGGCCTGGGCGTGGAGATCGTGCCCGACCTGGTGCGCCAGAGCCAGGAGAGCGCGCGCAAGGCCGGCGTGGCCGACCGCGTGGAATTCCGCGAGCAGGACATCTTCAAGACCGACCTGTCCAAGGCCAGCGTGATCACCATGTACCTGCTGCCCGAGGTCAACCTCGCGTTGCGCCCCGAATTGCTCAAGCTCAGACCCGGCACGCGCATCGTCTCGCACGACTGGGACATGGGCGACTGGAAGCCCGACCAGACCACCGTGCTGCCCGTGCCCGACAAGAAGGTCGGGCTGGAGAAGACCAGCAAGGTCCACCTGTGGACCGTGCCCGCCGACGTGCAGGGCCTGTGGTGCGGCACGGGGCTGGTGCGAGGCGTGCAGTTCGCCGTGGAGCAGAGCTTCCAGAACTTCACCGCGACCATGACACGCGCCGGCCGCGTGCGCGAGTACGAGGGCACGGTGCAGGGCAACCGCCTGCACTCTCTGCCCGGTGCGAAGCGCGCGATGGAACTGCGCGTGCAGGGCCCGCACCTGGAGCTGGTGGGCGGCGACAGCACGTTCGCGCTGCTCAAGGGCGCGCAGCTGGCGCGCTCGGCCCACGGGCGCTGCGACTGAGCCCATCCGCTGCGCCCCGGCGCGATTGCGGCCAAGGCGCTTGTGGGCGGCAGCGCACCGGCTCGCGCCGATGCGCCGGCAGTTTGTGGGGATTTGGCTCAGAACTGTCACACGGCCTGCCTAAGCTGGCCTGCGGCAGCCGCCTTGCGGGCGCCACGCATCCCTCCACACTACAAGCCATCACCCATGCACCTGAGCTTCTCGCGCCGCTTCACCGGCCTCGCCTTCGCCCTGGCCACCACCCTGCCGGCCAGCATTGCCTACGCCGCACCGCAGACCACGCTGCACGGCCAGGCACCCATCGTCATCGCACACCGCGGCGCCTCGGGCTACCTGCCCGAGCACACGCTGGCCGGCTACGAGCTGGCCGTGAAGATGGGCGTGGACTACATCGAGCCCGACCTGCACCTGACCCGCGATGGCCAGCTGGTCGCGATCCACGACGCCACGCTGACGCGCACCACGAACGTGGCCGACGTCTTCGCCCAGCGCAACGGCGGCTACCGCGTGGCCGACTTCACGCTGGCCGAGCTCAAGACGCTGGAGATGAAGTTCGTCGGCACGGCCAAGCCCAGCTACCCCGGCTTCACGCCCACCTCGGCCGACGCGTTCCGCATCCCCACGTTCCAGGAAGTCATCACGCTGGCGCAGCGCCTGAGCCTGGAGACCGGGCGCGAGATCGGCATCTACCCCGAAGCCAAGGCCGGTGGCGCCACCATGGAAGACCTGGTGCTCAAGACGCTGGCCGACAACGGCTACGGCAACGCCAGCAAGCTGTTCATCCAGTCCTTCAGCGCCGACACCATCAAGAACCTGCACGACAAGCAGAGCGCGCTGGGCCTGGACTTCCAGCTCGTGGTGCTGGGCTCGGCCACTTCGCTGACCAACCTGGGCCTGGCCGCCATCGCCGCCTATGCCGACGGCGTGGGCCCCTCGATCAGCGGCCTGGGCGAAGCCTTCATCGGCGCCGCGCACGACGCCGGCCTGCTGGTGCACGCCTACACCTTCAGCCGCCCCGACCCGGCCACGGCGCTGCCGCAGTACACGCAGTTCTTCGAATGGGGCCTGGACGGCGTTTTCTCCAACTACCCCGACCTGGCGCTGATCGCGCGTGACGAGTTCGTGGCCGCCGTGCCCGAGCCGTCGAGCGCGTTGCTGGCGCTGCTGGGCGTGGCCGGCATCGCGGCCATCGCGCGGCGCCGGCGCGGCGCGGCTGCATTGCAGCAGGCAAGCGCAGCAGTGCCCGCCTGAGTTCCGCGTGCGCCTGCGGGCGCCTGCGCCCTCCTGCGCGGCGCGCCTGCATGTCAGCCATTTCCGGCACGCGGATGCGCTGCATCCCGACCAGGCCGCGGATCGGTGATGCCTTTACTGGAAGGCTGTGCCGACATGCCAAGGGGGACACCATGATTACCGTCACCGCCATGAAGTGGGCGCCGCCGTTCGCGGCGGGCCAGGTGCGCGACCACCGCGTGCGCTGGATCCTCAACGAAGTGGGCTGGCCTTATGAAGTGCGGCTCGTCGATGCGCCGACCATGAAGTCGGCCCGCTACCTGGGCGCCCAGCAGCCGTTCGGGCAGCTGCCGGTGCTGGAGGAGGAGGGCCGGCCGCCGCTGTTCGAGAGCGGCGCCATCGTGCTGGACGTGGCCATGCGCGCCGGCCGCTACATCGGCGCCGATGGCACGCCCGAGCGCTCGGCCGCGATCCAGTGGGTGGTCGCCGGCCTCAATTCGGTCGAGCCCTTCCTGTTCAACGTCGCCGAGGTCGAGTACTTCATGGACGACCCGGCGGCGCAGGCCGCCCGGCGGCCGGCGGTCACGGCCATGGCCAAGGAACGCCTGGCCCTGCTGGAGAAGGCACGCGACGGCCGCGCCTGGTTCGTGGGCGACGCCTTCTCGGTGGCCGACCTGATGGTCGCCTCCATCCTGAAGATCGCGCACCGGCTCGAGCTGCTGAACGATCTGCCTGCGCTGGCTGCCTGGCAGCAGGCCATCCTGGCGCGGCCAGCCCATGTCAAGGCCGAGCAGGACCAGATGGCCGAGATCGCCCGGCACTCCAGCGCTGACATGCGCTACGACGCCGTGCCCAAGCCGCCCGCACGCTGAGCGCCATCGCCACCACGGCGCGCGGCCGGTGCAGGCGGCCATGAAAGAATCCCGCCCATGCTGCATGCGCCCCGCCACTTCGTCTACCTGGATGCGGTGGCCCGCGCCGGCTCCATCCGCAAGGCCGCCGACAAGCTGCACGTGGCCTCCACCGCGCTGAACCGCAAGATCCTGGAGATCGAATCGGAGATCGGCACGCCGCTGTTCGAGCGGCTGCCGCGCGGCGTGCGGCTCACCGCCGCGGGCGAGGTGCTGCTGACGGCCGTGCGCCGCACGCTGGCCGATCTGCGTGCGGCCGAATCGCAGATCGAGCAGCTGCGCGGCCTGGTGCGCGGCACCGTGCGCGTGGGCTGCGCCGAGTCGGTGGCCACCGACCTGATGCCCGCCACCATCGCCCACTACCAGCAGACGCACCCGGGCGTGCAGTTCCAGGTCCTCGCGGGCGTCACGGCGCAGCTCGTGCAGGCGCTGCTGGCCGACGACGTGGACCTGGTGCTGGTGCACGACCCGCAGCCCTCGGAGAGCCTGCGCGTCGTCACTGCCGTGCCCCAGCCGCTGTGCGCCATGCTGCGGCCCGACCACCCGCTGGCCGACCGCGCCAGCCTGCGCCTGGCCGACTGCCAGGACCACACGGTGGCGCTGGGCGACCGCTCCTTCGGCAGCCGGCGGCTGATCGACGCCGTCACGGCCCGCTCGCGGCTCACGCTGCAGGTGGCGCTGGAGGCCAGCTCGGTGCAGACGCTCAAGGAGTTCACGCGCGCGACCGGCGCCATCAGCTTCCAGTTCCAGATCGGCACGCTGCGCGAGGCCCGGCTGGGCGAGCTGCGCTCCATCCCGCTCAGCGACCCGGCGTTCTCGCAGAGCCAGCTGGTGCTGGCCACGCGCGAGGGGCGGGTGCTGCCGATCGCCGGCCTGTCGTTCCTGGAGACGCTGGTGGGCCGGCTGGCTCTGCTGCCGGACTGACCACATCGCGCGGGGCCAGGCCTCGCAGCAGGCGCGCCCTCCCACCGATCAGGTCGGCACGAACGACGACAGGCCGAAGGGCACCTGGCCCGGGGCCCGGTTGTCCTCGGCCCACCGGGCCATCGCATCCGCAGCCATGGGCCGGGCGAACAGGAAGCCCTGCAAGTCGTCGCACTGCAGCTGCGTCAGCACCTCCTGCTGGCCGACCGTCTCCACCCCTTCGGCGACGACCTTGAGCCCCAGCACATGGGCCAGGCGGATCACGGCCTCGACGATGGCGCGCGCATCGGCGCTGGACTCCAGGTCCTGCACGAACGACCTGTCGATCTTGAGCTCGCCTACCCGCAGCCGTCGCAGGTAGGACAGGCTGGAATAGCCCGTGCCGAAGTCGTCGATCGACAGGCGCACGCCGATGCGGCTCAGCTCCTCGAACGCGCGCAGCGTGCCCTCGGCATCTTCCATCGCCACGGACTCCGTGATCTCGAAGGTCAGCAGCGCGGGGTCGATGCGGCGGCGCTCGATGACGGCGGCCACGCGCCGCGCGAAGTCGTCCTGGCGCAGCTGGTGCACCGACAGGTTGATCGCCACGCGCACGCGCAGGCCCTGGGCCAGCCAGTCGGCCACCTGGCGGCAGGCCTCCTCGATGACCCAGCCGCCGATGGCGTTGATCAGGCCGAAGCGCTCGGCCACGGGGATGAACACGGCCGGGCTCACCATGCCGCGCGCCGGATGGCGCCAGCGCACCAGTGCCTCGGCGCCGGTGATGACGGTGCGCCCGGCGCTGACCTTGGGTTGGTAGTACAGCTCGAGCTCGTTGCGCTCCACCGCCGAGCGCAGGTCGCGCTGCAGCTCGATCTGCTCGCGCACGCCGGCATTCATGTGCGCTTCGAAGAAGGCGTAGGACGCACCGCCCGCGCGCTTGGCCGCGTACATGGCCGCGTCGGCATGCGCCATGAGGTCACTCTGCGGGCCGTCCGACGGGAACAGCGCGATCCCGATCGAGCACGACAGCCGCAACTCGTGGCCATCGATGTGCATGGCGGCGCTGACCAGGTCGATCAGGCGCTGCGCCGTCTGCGCGATGGCGGCCGAGTCGGCGCTGCCCTCCAGCAGCAGCACGAATTCGTCGCCGCCCACGCGCGCCGCGGTGTCGGCCGCGCGCAGCTGCGTGGCCAGGCGCCGGCCGACTTCCTTCAGCACGGCGTCGCCCACGCGGTGTCCGAAGGAGTCGTTGATGGGCTTGAAGCCGTCCAGGTCGATGAACAGCATGGCCATGCTGACGCGGTCGCGGCGGCAGCGTTCGACGGCCGAGTTCACGCGGTCGTCCAGCAGCAGGCGGTTCGGCAGGCCGGTCAGCGCGTCGCGAAAGGCGATCTGCTGCAGCTCGGTGTTGGCGCTCTTGAGCGATTCCGCCAGCAGTTCGGCCTTGCTCTGCATGCGGGCGTCCAGCAGCGAGCTGAACATGGTCAGGCTCAGCAGCACGGTCGTGGCCACGGCCACCAGCAGGCCCAGGTGGTCGCCGCGCAGCTGGTCCACGCTCATGCAGACGCTGCCCACGGAGAATTCGGCCGCGGCCATGCCGGTGTAGTGCATGCCGCAGATGGCCGCGCCCATGACCAGTGCGGCCAGCACCTGCAGGTTGCGCTGCATGCTGCCGCCGTAGCGGCGCAGCGCGAAGAAGATCAGCAGCGCGACCGCCGAGGCGACGACCGCGATGGCGGCCGATGCCGCCACCAGCAGCCAGTTCCACTGGATGCCGGGCGCAAGCTCCAGCGACGCCATGCCGGTGTAGTGCATGACGCAGATGCCCGCACCCATCACCGCCGAGCCACGGACCAGCCTGCCCAGGCTCAAGTGCGCACGGCTGGCCACATGCAGGCCCACCCCCGACACCGCCACCGCTGCCACCCAGGACAGCGCCGTGATCGCATAGCCGTAGCCTACGGCGAACGGCAGGGACGCCGCCAGCATGCCGACGAAGTGCATGGACCAGATGCCCGTGCCCATCGCCAACGAGCCGCCGATCCACCAGGCCCTGGCGATGGTGCGGTCCTTCGATCGCACCCGGCTCGCCAGGTCGAGCGCGACGTAGGCCGCGAAGCTGGCGATCAGGAACGAGAGCAACACCCCCCAGGGGTTGTGGGTCACGTCAACGAAGGCTGCTGGCATGGGGTCGGTCCGGTGGGCTGGTCTTGGGTTGGATTTTCCGGGCGTGCGCCCGTGCGAATGTGGCGCAAGCATGTCGGCGCCACTGGAGCGGCGCCGTTCCAGTGCACACAAATTGCGCTCGGTGCGGTCGAAACTATGCGCTGGTGGTTTGCGCACGCGCTGCCCATACTGCGGTTTCTGTTGCACCGCAGCACCATGCACACCACCAACTCCACCCCCCTCGACACCCGCCCGCAGCTCCAGGTGCGGCGCCTGGCCATGGCCCACCCGGGCGACCTCTCGGCGCTGGCCGCGCTGCTGGACGCTGGCGCGCTGCAGGCCCGCGACATCGTGGCCGTCATCGGCAAGACCGAGGGCAACGGCGGCGTCAACGACTTCACGCGCGGCTACTTCACGCAGTCGCTGATGGGCCTGCTGGCCGCGCGCCTGGGCCGCCCGGCCGAGGCGCTGGTGCGCGAACTGCCGTGCGTGCTGTCCGGCGGCACCGAGGGCGTGCTGAGCCCGCACTACGTGGTCTTCGCGCGCAGCGGCCGGCCCGAGGGCGCGGAGCCGGCCACGGGCGAGGCAGCGCTGGCCATCGGCACCGCCATGAGCGCGCACACCCCGGCGCACGAGGTCGGCCGCTGGGCGCAGGTCGCCGCAGTGGCCGACGCCGTGCGCGCCGCCATGCGCGACGCCGGCATCGCGCGCGCCGAGGACGTGGCCTTCGTGCAGCTCAAGACCCCGTGCGTCACATCGGCGCGCGCCCAGGCCGCAGCCGCCGAAGGCCATGCGGTGCTGACGGCGGACCCTGGCCGCTCCATGGCCTATGCACGCGCGGCCGGCGCTTTCGGCACCGCCATCGCACTGGGCGAGCTGCCCGACGATGCGGCGCTGGAGCCAGCGTTGCTGCGCGACTTCGAGCACTTCTCGTCGCGCGCCAGCGTGTCCTGCGGCGTGGAGGTCGAGTGCAACGAGGTCATCGTGCTGGGCCACAGCCGGCGCTGGCAGGGCCCGCTGCGCATGGGCTGCGCGCCGATGCGCGACGCGCTGGACATCGCCGCCGTGGGCGCGGCGCTGTCCGCCGTGGGCCTGCGGGCCCGCCCCCAGCTGGCCGCCGAGGACGCCAGCCGCATCGCCGCCGTGTTCGTCAAGTGCGAGCCCGACCGGCGCGGCCAGGTGCGCGGCGCGCGCCACACCATGCTCGACGACACCGACATCAACGCCCAGCGCCACATCCGCGGCGCCGTGGGCGCGCTGGTGGCCGGCGTGCTGGGCGACCCGCGCATCTTCGTGTCCGGCGGTGCCGAGCACCAGGGGCCGGACGGTGGCGGCCTTGTCGCGGTGATCGCCCATGTCTGAGCACGTCAAGGAGCCCTGGCAGCTGCTGGCCGGCGATCTGGTCGCCGGCTATGCCGACGGCAGCCTTTCGCCCGTCCAGGCACTGGCCAGCGTGCTGGCGCGCCTGCACGCCGTGAACCCGGCCCTCAACGCCGTGATCGCCCGCGACGATGCCGCCGCCCACGCGGCCGCCCAGGCCAGCGCCGAGCGCTGGCAGCGCGGCACACCGCTGTCGCCACTGGACGGCGTGCCCATCAGCGTGAAGGACAACATCCCCCAGCGTGGCCTGCCCTGCCGCTGGGGCAGCCGGCTGTTCGCGGAGCACCGCCCGGCCCGCGACGAATCGCCCGTGGCGCGCCTGCGCGCGGCCGGCGCCGTGCTGTTCGGCAAGACCAACGTGCCCGAGTTCACGCTGCAGGGCTATACCGACAACGCGCTGTTCGGCGTCACGCGCAACCCCTGGGACCTGGCGCGCACGCCGGGCGGCTCCAGCGGCGGCGCCGTGGCCGCGGTGGCAGCCGGCATCGGCCCGCTGGCGCTGGCGACCGATGGCGGCGGCTCCATCCGCCGGCCCTGTGCCTACACCGGCCTGGTCGGCTTCAAGCCCGGCCGGGGCGTGGTGCCGCGCGCCGACGGCCTGCCCGAGATGCTGCCGGGCCTGGAGGTGATCGGCCCCATCGCGCGCAGCCTGGACGACCTGGTACGCATCCTGCAAGTCATCGCGCCTGCCATGCCGCACGCCCTGCCCGCCGTCCAGCGCCCCCTGCGCATCGCCCACTGGCGCCGCATCGGCGCGAGCGCCGTCGACGCCCGGATCGCGCAGCGCGTCGACGCCGCCGCCGAGCGGCTGCGCGCCATGGGCCATCGCGTGGACGTGACCGAAGCCCCGGCCGAGGTGGAGGACTTCAACCGCCGCGCCTGGCCGGTGCTCAGCAGCACCGGGCTGGCCGCCGTGCTGGAGCCGCTGCGCGGCCGCGAGGCGCAGCTCACGCCGGCCCTGGGCAGCATGCTGCTGGCCGGCCGCGCCTGGCGCGCCACCGATCTGTTCGAGGCCCAGGCCGTGCAGCGCACACTGAGCGAGGCCATGGACCGCGTGTTCGCCGGCCACGATGTGGTGCTCACGCCGGCCTGCGCCGCCATGCCCTGGGCCGCCGACCAGAGCCACCCCACCGAGATCGACGGCCAGGCCGTGGACGCACGCGGCCACGCCGTGTTCACGGCCTTCGCCAACGGCGCCGGCCTGCCCGCGCTGGCCCTGCCGGCCGGCCAGGCCGACGGCCTGCCCATCGGCCTGCAACTGCTGGGCCCGCGCAGCAGCGACGCGCTGCTGTGTGCGCTCGGCCAATCCTTTTTGCAGCACCAGGGCCTTCCATGGCGCTGGCCGGTGTTGCCCCAGATGGAAAGTCTCCCCGCATGAAGATCGTGATCATCGGCGCCGGCGTGGCCGGCGCCATCCTGGCGCGCCGCCTGTCCCGCCTGCCCGGCCTGAACGTCCATTGCCTGGAACGCGTCGGCCCCGAAGACCATTCGGAATCGGGCACGGGCCTGAACGTCGGCCCCAACGCCATCAAGGCGCTGCGCCGCTGCGACCCGGCGCTTGCCGCCAGCGTCGAAGCCGCCAGCCTGCCCTGGAAGCACTGGCATGTGGCGATGGCCGACGGCACGGTGCTGATGGACCTGCCGCTCACGCAGGTGGCCGACAACCCGGGCATCCGCATCCGCTGGTCGGAGCTGTACCGCGTGCTGCGCGAAGGCGCGGGCACTGCCATCCGCTACGGCTGCCAGGTCGAGCACATCGGCCCCTGCACCCAGGCCGGCAAGACCTGCGTGCGCTACACACAGGACGGCCAGACCATCACGCTGGACGGCATCGACCTCTTGATCGGCGCCGACGGCCGCTACTCCGCCACGCGCGCCGCGTTCTCTGGGCTGCCCGAGCCACGCCACATCGGCGTGGCCATCCTGCGCACGCTGGTGCCCGACACCAGCGCCGGCCTCATCGACGACTACGGCCAGTGGTTCAACGGCGCGCACCGGCTGCTGGCCTTCCGCGTGCCACCCGGCCAGGTCTACATCGCCGCGACCTACCCCGTGGAGCCCGGTGCGCCATTGAAGGACGAGTGGAAGACCGAGGCCAGCATGCGCGCCACCTACACGCCCGCCAGCGGCCAGCCCAGCGCGCAGATGGCGTGGCTGCTCGATGCGCTGTGCGCCAACCTGGCCGAGGCGCATTGGGCGCGCATGCAGGAGTCCGACGTGCTGTTCGCCGAGCCGCAGGCCGACGTGCTGTACCTGGGCGACAGCGCCCACGGCATGGCCCCCACGCTGGGCCAGGGCGCGACGCAGGCGATGGAGGACGCGTGCGCGGCGGCGCTCTTGATCGAGGCGGAAGTCGCTGCGGGCCGGCTGGCCGCACGCGGCTGGCTGCAAGCCATCGACGCCGCGCGCCGCGAGCGCATCCGCTTCGTGATGGCACTGTCCGTGCAGGCCACCGACACCATGCTGGCCGGCGCCGACCCGGTGGCGGGGACGCGGTGGAAGACCGAGGCGCCGTTTCTGGCGGATCTGGCGACGCTGTTCCGCGATGTGCCGCTCCCCTCACCCCAACCCTCTCCCCAGAGGGGCGAGGGAGCAAATCCCACGCGCGCCTCTTCACTCCCTCTCCCCCTGGAAGAGGGCTGGGGTGAGGGCCCGCACGGCCGCAACTTCCCATGACCCAAGCCCTCACCCACGGCCTCTTCCACCTGGCCATCAAGACCGCCGACCTGGCCCGCACGCGCGCCTTCTGGACCGGCGTGATCGGCCTGCGCGAGGTGCCGCGCCCCGACTTCGGCTACCCCGGCGCCTGGCTGGCCTGTGGCCAACCGGGCGGCCAGGCCATCATCCATGTCTATGCCGGCGGCCCCGCGCTGGCAGGCTCGGCCACCGTGCCCCAGGGCACGGCCGCCATCGACCACGTCTCTCTGGCCTGCAGCGGCTACCACGCCTACGTGCGGCGCTTTCGCGACGCAGGCCTGGATTGGCGCGAGTTCCTCGTGCCCGGCACCACGCTGTGGCAGCTGTTCGTCTACGACCCCAGCGGCGTGCAGCTGGAGCTGACCTTCGAGGGCGCCGTGGAGCCCGGCGCCCCGCCCGACATGTCGCCCGGCCGCGTCTACCGCGCCGGCCACTCGTTTTTCGACTTCGACCATTACCCCACCTTCTCCGGAGAACCCCCGCATGCAACGCTCTGACTTCCTGCGCCGCACCGCCGCCCTGGCCCTGGCCGCCTCCACGCTTGCGTTGCCGCTGGCCGCCCACGCGGCCGACAAGATCAAGTTTGGCGTGTTCCCCTCCAGTGCCGCGCTGCCCTTCTACATCGCGCAAAACCGCGGCTGGTTCAAGGACGCGAACCTGGAGGTCGAAGAGATCCCCATGACCAGCCACCCGCTGACCGTGCAGGCGCTGATCTCCAATGGCATCGACGGCGCGGCCAACCTCGTCACGCTGGAAGGCGCCAACATGGAATCGCGCCGACCCGGCACGCTCAAGTACATCTCGCTGAACGGGCAGAACAGCCAGTACGTGATCGAGCAGTTCGTCGTCAAGGCCGGCAGCCCCGCCAAGACCCTCGCCGACTTCAAGAACGGGTTCAAGCTGTTCTCGGCCCCCGGCCCGGCCAACATCGGCGCGGCGCGCGCGGTGCTCAAGAAGGTGGGCCTCACCGAGGGCAAGGACTTCACGATCCAGGAACAGCAGATCGGCGTGCACCTGGGTGCGCTGCAGTCCGGCAACTTCGACGGCGGCTACACGCTGGAGCCGGCCGCCACGGTGATGGTAGCGCAGAAGATCGGCCGCCGCGTCGAGGCCGGCGTCATCGCCACCCACCTGCTGGGCCGCAAGGACGCCTCGGCCTTCGCCGCCGGCGCCGTGCTGTCGGACAAGTTCATCGCCGACAGGCCCGACGTGGCCAAGCGCTTCGCCGCCGTGTGGGCGCGCGGCGTGCAGGCCGCGCAGAGCGACAGCAGCACGCGCGGCTATCTCATCGCCGGCATGAAGGTGCCGCCCGAGCTGGCCGCCTCCGTGCCGTTGCCGCGCATCGTGATGGCCGCCGACATGAAGCCGGCCGACACCGACGACTTCCAGAAATTCCTGGACATCGGCCAGCAGCTCGGCGTGGTCAAGGACAAGGTCGACGGCAAGGCCCTGGTCAAGGCCTTGTGATGCGCGCGATGCCCTCCAACACCCCCATGGCCGCCACGCCCGCGCCCGCCGCCGCCGGCGGCCGCTGGTTCCCGGCCGGCACGCACATCACGATCCGCGGGCTGACCAAGCGCTTCGCGGGCGCGGCCGTCTACGAGAACTTCGACCTGGACATCCCGCACGGCAGGATCACCTCGGTGTTCGGCCCCAACGGCTGCGGCAAGAGCACGCTGATCAACATGATCGCGGGCATCCTGCCTTACGACGGCGGGCAGATCCTGTTCGAGGGCAAGGAAGCCCGCGAGACGCGCATCGGCTACGTGTTCCAGAACTACCGCGAGGCCGTGTTCCCGTGGATGCGCGCCATCGACAACATCCGCTACCCGCTGCAGTACCTCAAGCTCTCCAAGGGCGAGCAGGCCGAGCGGCTCGACCGGCTCATGCAGGCCTTCGACGTGAAGCTGGACCTCAACCGCTACCCCTACCAGATGTCGGGCGGCCAGCAGCAGATGGTCTCCATCATGCGGGCGCTGGTGGTGGACCCGGAGGTGCTGTTTCTCGACGAGCCCTTCTCGGCGCTGGACTACGAGATGGTGATGTTCCTGCGCGAGCGGCTGCAGAAGGTGCTGGTCGAGCGCAAGGTCACCACCATGCTGGTCTCGCACGACCTGGACGAGGCCGTGCTGCTGGCCGACCACGTGCTGCTGCTGACCAAGCGGCCCACGCAAGTGGCCGACAACCTGCTGTTCGACGCGCCGCGCCCGCGCACGGCCGACACCACCGTCACGCCGCGCTTCATCGAGGTGAAGTCCGAGGCGCTGGCGATCTTCCAACGCGAGGTGCGCAAATGACGTTCAACGATGTACTGGGCAAGCTGCGCCCGCTGTGGGGCATTGCCGCGCTCATCGGCCTGTGGGCCTTCGCGCACACGACCAAGGCCGTCGACCCGGTGTTGCTGCCCTCGCCGCTGGAGACGCTGCAGGCGTTCTGGAACGGCCTGTTCCAGGGCACGCTGTGGGCCGACTTCGAGAAGACCATCGTGCGCACCGTGCTGTCGTTCGGCATCGCCACCGCGATCGCCGTGCCGCTGGGCGTGCTGCTGGGCAGCAACGAGAAGATCTACGCCGGCATCGAGTTCGCGATCGACTTCTTCCGCTCCACGCCGGCCTCGGCCATGTTCCCGCTGTTCCTGGTGCTCTTCGGCGTGGGCGAGCAGACCAAGATCGCCGTGGCCGCCTTCGGCGCGGCGCTGGCCATCCTCTTCAACGTGGCCTATGGCGTGATGAGCGCGCGCAAGCAGCGCCAGCTGGCGGCAAAGGTCATGGGCGCGCCGAGCTGGCGCGTGCTGACCGACGTGACGCTGCTCGAATCCATGCCGCAAGTCTTCGTGGGCATGCGCTCGGGCGTGTCCATCGCGCTGGTCATCGTGATCGTGGCCGAGATGTTCATCGGCTCCACCGACGGCCTGGGCCAGCGCATCATGAACGCGCAGACCATCTTCGACATGCCCGACATGTACGCTTCGATCTTCGCGGCCGGCCTGCTCGGCTACGTGATGAATCTCGTTTTTTTGCTGGCCGAGCGCCGCTTCGTCCACTGGGGCGGAAAGTAACACCATGACCATCCAAGCCGACCAGATCAACCTGCCCGACGTGCTGGCCGAAGTCCAGGCCCAGTTCGACGCCTACGAGCAGGCCCTCGTGACCAACGATGTCGCCACGCTCGACAAGCTGTTCTTCGACTCGCCGCACACGTTGCGCTACGGCGCGGGCGAGAATCTGTACGGCTTTGCCGCGATCCAGGCCTTCCGCCAGGGCCGCCCGGCCGTGAACCTGGAGCGCGAGGTCACGGCCCGCGTGCTCACCAGCTATGGGCGCGACCTGGCCGTGGCCAACATCGAGTTCCGCCGCACCGGCAGCGAACGCATCGGCCGCCAGAGCCAGACCTGGGTGCGCCTGGCCGAGGGCTGGCGCGTCGTGGCCGCCCACGTGAGCCTGATGAGCTGAGCCGCCGGGCCGGCTACAGTGGTAGCCATGCCTTCGATCTCGCTCCCCCGCATCCGACAGGCCGCCCTCGCGTCGGCACTGGCCCTCGGTTCCCTCGCGTCGGCCGCGGCCGATCGCCTGCCCACGCTGGATGGCAAGCCCCCACTGGTCATCGCGCACCGCGGCGCCTCGGGCTACCTGCCCGAGCACACGTTGGCCGGCTACGAGCTGGCCGTGCGCATGGGCGCCGACTACGTCGAGCCCGATCTGCAGCTCACGCGCGACGGCCAGCTCGTCGCCATGCACGACCTCTCGCTGGAGCGCACCACCGACGTCGCCGCCAAGTTCGCTGCGCGCAACGGCGGCTACCTGGTGTCCGACTTCTCGCTCGAAGAAATCCGCTCGCTGAGCATGCGCCCGCAGGGCACGGCGCAGACCAGCTACCCCGGCTTCACGCCCAGCACGCCCCACCCGCTGCGCGTGCCCACGCTGGAAGAAATCATCGCGCTCGTGCGCCGGCTGGAAGCCAACGGCTCGCGCGCCATCGGCCTGTACCCCGAGGCCAAGCAGCCCGGCCCCCGCCTGGCCACGCAGATCCTGACCGTGCTGTCGGCCAGCGGCTACGTGGGCACCGACAAGGTGTTCATCCAGTCCTTCGACGCCGACACCATCCGCAGCCTGCAGCGCCGCCAGGCCGCCATGGGGTTGAACTTCAAGCTCGTGCTGCTGAACGGCTCGGCCAACCGCCTGCTGGCGATGGACCTGCAGCGCATCGCCGGCTACGCCCAGGGTGTGGGCGTGAGCATCCGCGGCGAGGGCATGTCGCGCAGCTTCATCGAGATGGCGCATGCCGCCGGGCTCACGGTGCATGGCTACACGTTTGCCGAGGGCCGTCCGGCGCAAGGCGAGCCGGAAGTGCGCAAGCATCTGAATTGGGGGATGGATGGCGTGTTCGCGAACTATCCGGATGTGGCGCTGAGGGCGCGGGCGCAAGCTGCAGCGCCGCGGTAACACCACTGGCCCCTGAGCCGCGTGCCGACCGGGACGGCCGACATCGAAAGCGACCACCTTCTCAGCGGCCACCAGGCGATGCGCGACCTGTCGTACCCTTGCGCACCCGTCACGTCTGCAGCCTTCACATGCGCATTTGGTCCTCCTTCTTTTCCAGCGTGCCCACCATCCCACCAAGCCCTGCGGTTTCCACGGTGGACCCCCGCGACCGCCAGGACCTGCTTGGCTCCGTGGCCAGGTTCAGGGCGCAGCTGGAAGCGGGCGAGACCGTTGCGCTGACCAAGGTTTTCTTCGATACGGAATTCACGGAGTTTCGCGGGGGCCAGTTGCTGTCGATCGGGATGGTGACGGCATCAGGGACCGAGTTCTACGTCGAGCGTGCCGACCATTCCCGCATGGACGTGCGCCAGGATTTCGTGCGCGATACCGTCCTGACCTTGTTCGGGCGCGTGCCGGGCGCTGGCGCGCAGGGGCATAGGGAGATGACGGGCCGCATCTCCGACTTCCTGCTGTCGCTCCCCGCGCCCGTCGAGGTCTTGTACGACCACAAACTCGATCGCCATTTCCTGGTCGAAGCACTGGTCGCATCGGGCAGATGGGCGGAACACTGGGCCCGTACGACGGAAAGCAACATCGGCGGGCAGTCCAACTCGGACGCGGCCCGGACGGCTGCGACGGCTTCGTTTTCCGACAGCGCCGCTGCCGGGCTGCTGCAGCACCACGCGCTTGCCGACGCACGGGCCCTGCGCGCGGCGTGGTTGACCGCGCATGATGGTGAGCGGCTGACCCCCATCGCCACGAACACCGAGCGTCCGTCCGCCACGCGACCGACGCCCTGACGCCGCGCACCGGCGAACCCATCGATCCGCCAGGCACAGCCTCAAGCCGTACAGCCGCCGACCCGCAGCCTGGGCCGGCCATACCGCGCACCACGATCGTTGCCTGCGTGTCAGTGCACGCACCCTCGTGACCGTGCGCTCCGCACACGCGACGTCCCTGTGCGCAGCCTGTCACGCAGTGGTCAGCAGGCCAGTTGTGCCACCGCTAGAATTACCATACCATGAACACCAATAATCGTACCCTTCCAGTGAACTAACGTCTTGCGAGCCCATCCAGAAGCAATCGATGGCGCCGCCAAAGCGGCTCTCCAGTCAGAACCATCCATACCGACAACCCAGATATGCACCTTTCTGCCTCCCCTGCTGCAGCGACCGCGCCGCCAATGCCCGCTGGGTACAGCCCCGAAGACGCCCCCTTCTTCCACTACCCCGGCGCCCGCGCGCCCGACCGCCAACGCCGCATCGAAGCCAACGGCATCAGCCTGGCCACCTACGAATGGGGCGACATCGACGCCCCACCGGTGCTGCTGGTGCACGGCGCGCTGGACTTCGCGCGCACGTTCGACGTGTTCGCGCCGCTGATCGCCGACGCGGGCTTTCGCGTCGTCTCCTACGACCAGCGCGGCCATGGCGACTCGGAACACGCGGCGCTGTATGGCTGGGTGGCGGACGAGCGCGACCTGCTGGCCGTGGCCGACTCGGTCACGCGCCAGCCCATGCCGGCCATCGGGCACAGCAAGGGCGGCTCGCTGCTGATCCATGCCATGGAGGCGCTGCCGCACCGCTTCACGCGCTTTGCCTGCATCGACGGCATGCCGTTCCGCAGCCCGCACCCGGACACGGCCATGCACGAGAAGCGCTACATGTCGCCCGAGATCATCAGCAACTGGCTGAACCACCGGCACACGCCCGCCACGAGCCAGCGCAAGTCGTCGCCGCTGCAGGACATCGCCGGCCGCCGCGCGCGGCTGAACCCGCGGCTCAGCCACGAGTGGCTGTGCTACCTCGTCACGCAGGGAGCGCAGCACGACGCCGCAGGCTGGCGCTGGAAACTGGACCCGGCCATCCGCCCCGGCGGCTTCGGCGCCATGCGCTCGCGCTGGATGACCGACCGGCTGCCGGGCTTCCCGGTGCCGCTGCTGGCGCTGTTCAGCACCATCGACGAGCCCATGGGCTGGGACTGCACTTACGACGACCTGGCGCCCTACTTGCCCACGTCCGCACGCGGCCTGGCCATGGCCGACACCGGCCACTTCATCCACATCGAGCGCCCGCGCGAAACCGCCGACCTCGTCATCGACTTCCTGCGCACATGACCGAATTCCTGCCCCACGGCCGCATCCGCCTGGCCCTGCACCGCCTGCAGAGCGCACGCGAGCCCGACGCCCACCCGCTGCTGCTGCTGCACGGCCTGGGCGAGTCGCATGCCGCGCACCCGGCCTTCAGCTACGCGCAGTGGCCCGGCGCCGTGCACGCGCTGGACTTCACGGGCCACGGCCAGTCCACCATCCCCGCCGGCGGCGGCTACAGCTGCGAGGTGCTGATGGGCGACGTGGACATCGCGCTGGCCCACATCGGCCCGGCCACGGTCTGCGGCCGCGGGCTGGGTGCCTACATCGCGCTGCTGATCGCCGGCGGGCGGCCCGACCGCGTGCTGGGCGCCATCTTGCTCGACGGCCCGGGCATGGCGGGCAGCTGCGCCGCGTCCACGCCGCACATCCCGCTGGTGGACAGGCTGCAGCCCGCGCCGCCCGACCCGTTCGCCATCGCCGAGCTGGCCACCGACGCGCGGCCCCCGGAATACGCCTCGCACTTCGCGCGGCTGGCCGCGCAGCGCTCGCCCCTGCCGCGCCCCATCACGGTCTGCACGCGCGAGCAGCCGCCCTGGCTGCAGGCCGCCGTCGAGGTGCTGGGCGGCCCCCCGGCCGAACCCGTCGCGCCCGCGGACGCATGGCGCGCCTATGCCAACGCCAACGCCCTGCCGAAGCCTGCGCCCGTGCCTGCATGAAAGACGCGCCGGGCCTCCCCAGGCAAGCTCGCGCCCGCTCAGGCGGGCAACAGGCCGCTGGCCGAGGGGTGCACCCATGACCACCGCCTGCGCCACCTGCGCCGCGGGCGAGGCCGCCTACCACGCGCAGGTGCAGCGCGACCTGCCGCGCAACTTCGCGGCCAACCTGGCGCACGGCCTGATGGGCATGACGGGCTTCTACCTGCTCGCCGCGCCCACCTTCGTGCCGGCCTACATCTACCTGCTCTCGGGCTCCAAGCTGGCCGTTGGCCTGGCGCTGGGCGCGCAGTTCCTGGGCATGGCGCTGTCCTCCATCTGGGGCGCCACGCTGATCGAGCACCGCAACCAGGTCATGAAGGTCGTCTACTCGGTCGGCTGGCTCATGCGGCTGCAGATCCTGGGGCTGGCGGTCAGCGCGTTCCTGCTGCCGGCCCACTGGGCCTTGACGGCGGCCTGCGTCTTCCTCGCGCTGTTCGGCTTCTTCGGCGGCGTGCAGAACGTGACCTTCAACGTGCTGATGTCCAAGGTGATCCCCGTCACGCAGCGCGGGCGGCTCACAGGCTTGCGCAACTTCCTCGGAGGCCTAACGGCGTCGGGCGTGGCCTACCTGGGCGGCGAGTACCTGGTGGGCTCCAACGCCTTCGGCAACGGCTACGCCTCCACCTTCATGCTGGCCTTCATCCTGACCAGCATCGGCATCAGCGCACTGACCTTCGTGCGCGAGCCGCGCTCGCTGTCGGTGCGGGCCGCGCCCTCGCGTTTCATGCAGCGGCTGGCCGACGTGCCCGGCCTGCTGCGTGCCGACCCGCAGTACCGCCGCTTCTTCTTCGCGCGTGCGCTGGCCGCGCTGGGCACCTCGGCCGTGCCGTTCTACATCCTGCACGTGGGCCAGTTCGTGAGCCTGTCGGGCGCCACGCTGGGTTACTTCTCTCTGGCGTTCCTGCTGTCGCAGACGATCAGCAACCTCGTGTGGGGCCGCATCGCCGACCGGCATGGCTACCGGCTCGTGTTCATTTTGAGCGTGTGCCTGTGGTGCGCGGCCACGCTGCTGCTGGTGCTGGGTTCCTCGCTGCCGCTGTTCCTGCTGGCCTTCTGCGGCCTGGGTGCGGGCTACGGCGGCTACCAGGTGGCGGCGCAGAACTTCGTGCTGGAGTTCGGCAAGACGCACGAGCTGCCCATGCTGATCGCCGTCTCCGACACGGCCTCGCACCTCATGATGGCCATCGGCCCGCTGCTGGGCGGCCTCATCGCCATGCAGTTCGGCTACACGCCCATCTTCTGGATGGCGCTGGCCTTCAAGGCCAGCGCCGTGGCCATCATCTGGAGCATCGCCGAGCCGCGCTTCGATCCGCAACGCGCCTAGGAGGAACCCTGCCCGCTCGCCAGATGCCCCTTCTAGAATCCGCGTCCACCGCGCCACACTCCCACGCTCGACCATGAACCCTCAATCGGCCGACGCCGGCGACCGCACCACGGGCCGCTACAAGCAGAAGCGCGAAGCCATCCTGAACGCGGCCGCCCGCCTGTTCGACGAGAACGGCATCAAGGGCACCATGCTGTCCGAGGTGGCGCAGCAGGTCGGGCTCAGCACCAACAGCATCACCTACTACTTCAAGAAGAAGGAAGACCTGGTGTTCGAGTGCCTGATGCACACCACGAGCACCATCTCGGCCATCGCCGCCGAGAGCGCGGCCGGCGCCACGCCCGAGGAACGGGTCACGCGCTTCGTCACCGGCCGCTGGAAGAAGCTGGCCGAAGCGGCCGAAGGCCAGTACCCGGCCATGATGTCGTTCCGCGACGTGGGCGAGCTCGATGCCTCGTACACCAAGACCATCTTCTCGGCCTACGGCGACATGTTCCGGCGCGTGCGCGGCCTGCTGGCCCAAGGCCCGGTCACGTCGGACAACCGCATGTCGCTCACGATCCGCACGCACCTGCTGCTCACGTCGACGCAGTGGACGCGCACCTGGCTGTCGAACTTCAGCGTGACCGACTACGGGCGCCTGGCCGCCTACATGTGCGACGTGCTCATCAACGGCCTGCTGGCGCCCGGCAAGCCCTGGGCGCCCACGGCGCTGGACGAGAAGGTGGCCGCCATCAAGCTGCCCGAGCCCTCCAACCGCAACTTCATCGCGGCGGCGATCAGCCTGCTCAACGAGGTGGGCTACAACGGCGCGTCCATCGACCGGATCTCGGCGCGCCTGTCGGTGACCAAGGGCTCGTTCTACCACCACATCCCGAGCAAGGACGACCTGTTTGCCGAATGCGTGAGCCGCACGCTGGCCGTGGTCGAGGGCATGCAGGCCGCCGCCATCGCGGGCGAAGGCTCGGGCGGCGACAAGCTGGCCGCGCTCGCGCGCTCGCTGGTGGGCTTCCATTTCTCGCCGCGCGGGCCGCTGCTGCGCATGACGGCGTGGACCGAGCTGTCCAACCTGGAGCAGTTCTACGGCCAGGTCCAGCCCATGCGCCAGCTCACGCAGACCGTGGTCGACTTCCTGGCCACCGGCATGATGGACGGCTCCGTCCGCCCCACGCACCAGGCGATCGCGGCCTGGATGGTGGTGGGGGCCATCAACGGCTCGGCCACGCTGGACAAGTGGGTGCCCGGCTCCGAAAAGACCGATGCGGTCGAGCTGTACCTGAAGCCCTTCTTCTGCGGCATCTGCTCCGAATGAGGGTGCCGCAGGCCGGCCCAGCCTGCCCACGGCGCCCGGTCGATCAGAACCTGTGGGTGATGCCCAGCTGCACCGCCGAGTGGCCGCCGTTGGCCGCGGTCGTGCCCGTGTAGCTGTTGGCCAGCTTGTAGGGCTTGGCCGGGTTGCGGTTGTGCATGCGCGCGTAGCCCACCGTGAACTTGGTGCGCTTGGAGAGCAGGTAGTCGTAGGTAGCGCCCACCATGGTGCCGTCGCTGTTCGCCGGCAGCTTGTCGTTCTTGTGGATGACCACCACCGTCACGAGGCCCAGGTCGCCGGCCAGCACCGACACCCCGAGCAGGAAGTCATTGCTGTTCTTGGTCTTCAGGGTGGAGATCACGTTGCGCGCGTTGTTGTCCGAGAACGCGATGTAGCCCGTGGCCGGGCCGAAGTCGTAGTTGGCCGCCAACAGGGTGCTGGTGGAGTCCACATCCTGCGTGGCCGAGGTGTACAGGTTGGTGCGCTGGTGCGACAGCTCCACCACCAGCGGCCCCAGGCCGTAGCCCAGGTTCAAGCCGTTGGCCGAGTTGCGCGACATGCCGCCAGTGGGCGCCTCACCGAAGTAGTGCGCCACCGCGCCATACCAGCCAGTGCGCTTGTAGGTCCAGGGGTCGAAGCCGGGCGAGTTGTAGATGATCCCGTTGTTCAGCCGCACGCCATGGCTCTCCATGAGCGTGGTGCTGGTCAGCATGGAATTGGTGGCGCTCGGGTCGGCCACCAGCGCCAGCGTGGCGAAGGCCGGCGTGTAGACGCGCCCGGCGCGCACGGTGCCCCAGTCGCCCTGCAGGCCGACGAAGGCCTGCTTGTCGAAGAAGGTCGTCGCACTGGCGTTCGAGCCGGTGGTCGCGTTGAATCCGTTCTCCAGCTTGAACAGCACGGCGTTGCCGCCGCCCAGGTCCTCCTTGCCGCTGAACATGATGGAAGACGGCCCCGCCACGTGCGTGCGCGACGGCGCACCGCCACTCAGGCCGATGCCACCGTAGACCGAACCCGAAATCCTCACCGAAGACTGGGCGTACGCGGGGCTTGCCGCGGCAGCCATCACGACCCAGGTCACTACCAATCTCTTCATCACGAAATTCCTTGGTTGAAATCGACGCGAACAGACGGACACGGGCCCGCCGCCGGATAGGCGCAGCCGAACCTTCCCTGCAGGGATCTATCCGGGCGCGGGCCCGGCCGGGGGACGAGGGCCCGTCAGAACGACAGGCCCTTTGCGCGATCAGACAGCCGCGAAACCGGGCTGGCTGATGAACCGACTACGGTGGAAGTCGGTGTTGCCCAGCGTCATCTCAATGGCGGTCAGCCGCTTGAAATAGTGGGAGATGGACATCTCGTTGGTCATGCCCATGCCGCCGTGCATCTGGATGGCCTGTTGGCCGACGAATTGCATTGCCTTGCCCACGCGCACCTTGGCGGCCGAGACCAGCTTGCGCCTCTCCTCGGGCGCGGCGGTCTGCACCTTCACCGCAGCCAGCGTGGTGATCGAGCGGGCCTGCTCCTGGTGGATGTACATGTCGGCCATGCGGTGCTGCAACACCTGGAAGGTGCCGATCGGCACGCCGAACTGCTTGCGTGTCTTGAGGTAGTCCAGCGTCAGCGCGTTGGCCTGCTCGATGGCGCCCACGGCCTCGGCGCACAGCAGCGCCACGCCGTAGTCGGTCACCCATTCCAGCAGGTCCCAGCCCTTGCCGACCGGGCCGATGGCGGCGGATGCCGGCACGCGCACGTCGGCGAACGCCAGGTCGGCGCCGCGCTGGCCGTCGTAGGTGCGGTAGTCGGTGACGCGCAATCCCTGCGCGTCGCGCGGCACGTAAACCAGCGTGATGCCGTCCTGGTCGCGCTGCGCACCGCCGGTGCGCACCGAAACCACGTAGCCGTCGGCCTGGCCGCCGTGCACCACCGCGCCCTTGGCGCCATGGAGCACGAAGCCGTCGCCGTCCTGGCGCGCGGCCAGGGCGATGTTGAACAGCTCGTGCCCGGCACCCTTCTCGTTCAGGGCACAGGCCAGCTTGATGCTGCCCTCTGCCACACGCTCCAGGATGGGCTTGTGCGCGCCGGCCTGCTTGAAGAACTCGGCCGCCAGGATGGTGGCGAAGAAGGGCTCGACCACGAGGCCGCGGCCGATCTCCTTCATTACGATCATCAGGTCTTCGGAGCTGCCGCCCATGCCGCCTGCCTCCTCGGGCACGGCCAGCGCCAGCGCGCCCAGCTCGGTCAACGCGGCATAGGCGGGCTGCGACACGCCGGTCTCGGAACGGATGATCTTCTGGCGGGCTTCGAAGCCGTAGTCCTTTTCGATCCAGCGGCGCAGCGAGTCGGAAAACTGCTGCTGTTCTTCGGAAAGTCGGAAGTCCATGGTCGTCTCCTTACAGGCCCAGAATCATTTTGGAAATCACGTTGCGCTGGACCTCGTTGGAGCCACCGAAGATCGTGATCTTGCGCAGGTTGAAGTAGTGCGCGGCCAGCGGCGCCGCGTCGTCGTCGCCGGTGATGGCGTGCTCGCGCTCGCCGTCCAGGTAGGCCGGGTCGAAGGCCAGGCCCATGGGGCCGGCCGATTCGAGCTGCAGCTGGCTGATCTCCTGCGAGATCTCCGTGCCCTTGACCTTCAACAGCGAGGCCTCCGGGCCGATCTTGCTGCTGGCGCCATCGGCCACCAGGCCCAGGGCCGTCATCTCCAGCGCCATGAGCTCGATCTCCACGTCGGCGATGCGGGCGGCGAATTGCGGGTCCTGCAGCAGCGGCTTGCCGTTCACCTGTGCCTTGGCGGCGCGGCGCTTGAGCACCTTGAGCTCGCGCTTGGAATTGCCGATCGCCGCGATGCCCGTGCGCTCGTGGCCCAGCAGGTACTTGGCGTAGGTCCAGCCCTTGTTCTCCTCGCCGATCAGGTTGGCCGCCGGCACCTTCACGTTGTCGAAGAACACCTCGTTCACCTCGTGCCCCTCGTCCAGCAGCATGATGGGCCGCACCGTGATGCCCGGTGTCTTCATGTCGATCAGCAGGAACGAGATGCCCTGCTGCTTGGTGCCCTCGCTGCTCGTGCGTACCAGGCAGAAGATCATGTCGGCATGCTGGCCCAGCGTGGTCCAGGTCTTTTGGCCGTCCACGATGTAGTGGTCGCCCTGGCGCACGGCGCGCGTCTTGAGCGAGGCCAGGTCCGAGCCGGCGCCCGGCTCCGAATAGCCCTGGCACCACCAGTCCTCGGCGTTGTAGATGCGTGGCAGGTAGTGCTGCTTCTGCTCCTCGCTGGCAAAGCCCAGCAGCACCGGGGCCAGCAGGTTCAGGCCGAACGACAGCGTGGGCGGCGCATAGGCCAGCGCGTATTCCTCGGCCCAGATGTGGCGCTGCATGGCGCTCCAGCCCGTGCCGCCGTACTGCTTGGGCCAGCCTGGCGCGATCCAGCCCTTCTTGGCCAGGATCTTGTGCCAGCGCACCGCGTCCTCGCGCTTGAGGTGCTTGCGCGCACGCACCTTGTCGCTGAGCTCCTTGGGCACGTTCTCGCGAAAGAACGCCTGCACCTCTTCGCGGAAGCGAAGGTCTTCCTCTTTGTACTCCAGGTCCATCACTGCTCCTTTGGGTGAAAAATGGGCAAATCCTCCCCCGCGACCGGCGCCAGGGGCCGGCCGTGGGGCTCGGGGTTGCGGTGGTTAGTGGGCGGGCTTCAGGTCGCTGAACCGGCGGCCGGTGGCCACCAGTTCCTCGAGCAACTTGGCGGGCTTGAACTGCGGCCCGTACTTGGCTTCGAACTCGCGCATCCTGGTCAACACCTTGGGCAGGCCGACGCGGTCGCCGTAGTGCATGGGGCCGCCGCGGTAGACCGGCCAGCCGTAGCCGTTGATCCAGACCACGTCGATGTCGGAGGCGCGCGAGGCCATGCCCTCTTCGAGGATCTTGGCGCCCTCGTTGATCATGGGGTAGATGCAGCGCTCCAGGATCTCGTCGTCGCTCACCTCGCGCGGCGTGATGCCCTTTTTCTCGGCGAACTGCTTGATGACGCCTTCGACCAGGGTGGACGGGCGGGCCGTGCGCTTCTCGTCGTAGTCGTAGAAGCCCGCGCCTGTCTTCTGCCCGCGCCGGTCCATCTCGCACAGCACTTCGCGCAGCGTGGAGCCGGTGGACTTCTCCTTGTTCCAGCCCAAGTCCAGCCCGGCCAGGTCGCTCATCGCGAACGGGCCCATCGGGAAGCCGAAGTCATACAGCACGCGGTCCACGGCCCAGGGCATGGCGCCCTCGAAGATCAGCTGGTTGGCCTCGCGTTGGCGCTGGCCCAGGATGCGGTTGCCCACGAAACCCGGGCACACGCCCACGAGCACGGCCACCTTGCCGATCTTCCTGGCCAACTGCATGGACGTGGCGATCACGCTGTCCGATGTCTTGTCGCCGCGCACCACCTCCAGCAGTTTCATGACGTTGGCCGGCGAGAAGAAATGCAGGCCGATGACCGACTCGGGCCGCGACGTGGCCGAGGCGATCTGGTTCAGGTCCAGCGCCGAGGTGTTGGACGCGAGGATGGCACCGGCCTTGGCCACGCGGTCCAGCCGGCCGAAGATGTCTTTCTTGACCTCCATGTTCTCGAACACGGCCTCGATCACGAGGTCGCAGTCCGACAGGTCCTGCAGGTCCAGCGAGCCCGTGACGAGCGCCATGCGCTCCTCGATGGCCTCGACCTTGAGCTTGCCCTTCTTGGCCGTGTTCTCGTAGTTGGTGCGGATGGTCTTGAGGCCCCGGTCCAGCGCCGCCTGCTGCGTCTCCACGATGTGCACCGGAATGCCCACGTTCAGGAAGTTCATCGCGATGCCGGCGCCCATGGTGCCCGCGCCGATCACGCCCACGGTCTGCACGGGCACGATGGCGGCGTCCTTCTTGAGCCCCGGCACCTGCCAGGCCTGGCGCGAGGCGAAGAAGTAATGCCGCTGCGCGGCGGACTGGTCGCCGTGCATGAGCTCCACGAACAGCTTGCGTTCGAGCTTCAGGCCCTCGTCGAACGGCAGGTTCACGGCCGCCTCCACGCACTGCACGATCTTCTCGGGCGCCGCAAAGCCGCGGAATTTCTTGGCGTTGGCCTTGCGGAATGCGGCGAAGATCTCGGGCTTGCCGCGCGCGGCCTCCACCTTGGCGTTCTCGTCGCGCAGCTTGCGCAGCGGGCGCTGCTCGGCGACGACACGTTTGGCCAGCGCGACGGCCGCGCCCTGCAGATCGTCCTCAGGCGCCAGCGCGTCGATGAGGCCGCTCTCGAGCGCGTCGGCCGCCTTGACCTGCGTGCCCGCCGTCATCCATTCCAGCGCCACCTCCGGCCCCACGACACGCGGCAGCCGCTGCGTGCCGCCGGCGCCGGGCAAGAGGCCGATGTTCACCTCCGGCAAGCCCAGCCTGGCCGTGGGCACGGCGATGCGCCAGTGGCACACCAGCGCCACCTCCAGCCCGCCGCCCAGCGCCGTGCCGTGGATGGCGGCGATGACGGGCTTGGTCGATTCCTCCAGCACGCGCTGCACCTCGCCCAGGCCCACGCCGGCCGGCGGCTTGCCGAACTCGGTGATGTCGGCCCCGGCGATGAAGGTGTTGCCGTCACAGCGCAGCACGATGGCCTGCGCATCCGCATCGGCCAGCGCCTTCTGCACGCCGCCATGGATGCCGTCGCGCACGGCGGCCGACAAGGCATTGACGGGCGGCGAGTTCAGCACGATGACACCGACACCGTCGATGTTCGTGTAGGTCGTCACATCATTGATCTGGACCATGGTGTCTCCTCAGTAGATTTCGAACAGGCCGGCCGCGCCCATGCCGCCGCCCACGCACATCGTCACCACGCCGAACCTGGCGCCGCGGCGCTTGCCCTCGATCAGCACGTGGCCGGCCATGCGCGCGCCCGACATGCCGAACGGGTGGCCGATGGAGATGGAGCCGCCCGACACGTTGAGCCGGTCGTTCGGAATGCCCAGCTTGTCGCGGCAATAGATGACCTGGCTGGCGAAGGCCTCGTTCAGCTCCCAGATGCCGATGTCGTTGACCGTGAGGCCGTGGGCCTTGAGCAGCTTGGGGATGGCGAACACCGGGCCGATGCCCATCTCGTCGGGATTGCAGCCGGCCACCGCCATGCCGCGGTAGGCGCCCAGTGGCGTGAGGCCGTGGCGTGCGGCCTCCTTGGCCTCCATCATCAGCATGGCGGACGCGCCATCGGACAGCTGCGACGCATTGCCGGCCGTGATGAAGCGGCCTTCCTTGATGACCTGGCCGTCCTTGAACACGGGGTTCAGCTTCTGCAGGTCGGCCAGCGTCGTGCCAGGGCGGTTGCCTTCGTCGGCCGAGATGGTGATGGGCTTTTCGGACACCGCCCCCGTGGCCTTGTCGGTCACCGTCATCACGGTGGACATCGGCACGATCTCGGCGTCGAAGCGGCCCTCGCTCTGGGCTTTGGCCGTGCGCGCCTGCGACTCGACGGAGTACGCGTCCTGCTGCTCGCGCGAGATGCCGTAGCGGTCGGCCACGATCTCGGCGGTCTCGATCATCGCCATGTAGAGCTGCGGGATGTTCTGCGTCAGCCACGGGTCGCGCGCACGGTGCGTGTTGGGCTTGCCCGACTGCACGAGCGAGATCGACTCCAGCCCCCCGCCCACCGTCACCTGCATGCCGTCCACGATGATCTGCTTGGCGGCCGTGGCCACGGCCATGAGGCCGGACGAGCACATGCGGTCGATGGTCATGCCCGAGACGGTCTGCGGCAGGCCGGCGCGCAGCAGGCTCTGGCGCGCGGTGTTGCCGCCGCTGGTGCCCGACTGCGCGGCGCAGCCCATCACCACGTCGTCCACCAGCGCCGGGTCGATCCTCGCGCGCTGCACGGCATGCGAGATGGCATGGGCGCCCAGCTCCTGCGCCTGGGTGTTGTTGAAGGCTCCCCGAAAGGCCTTGCCGATCGGGGTACGGGCGGTCGAAACGATCACGGCTTCACGCATGTCTCACTCCTGTGGAATCAAAAAAACTCGGACTCGAAGAATCTGGGCCAAGGCCCTCCCCGGCGCCCACGCAGGGCGCGTTTCAACGAGGAGGTGGTGGAAGAGCGGGGCCGGCTACGCGGGCTGGCGCGCCGTGTCCTTGGCGATCGCCAGGAACTGCGGCAGGTTGTCGCGGATGGCCTTCTTGTTGTACTTGCCCACGCTGGTCTTGGGGATCTCGCGCGTGAAGGCCACCAGGCGCGGCAGCATCCACTTGGTGATCTTGCCGGTGTCCACGCCGTGCTCGATGAGGAAGTCGACGACGTCGCTCTCGGCCACCTCGTGGCCGGGCCGCAGGCTGACCACGGCCATGGGCACCTCGCCCCACACCGGGTCGGGCACGCCGACCACGGCGGCCTCCAGCACGAAGTCGGCCATGGCGATCAGGTTCTCCAGCAGCACGGTGGGCACCATCTCGGCGCCGCTGCGGATCACGTCCTTCAGGCGGTCCGCGATGACGACGAAGCCCTCCTCGTCCACCTTGGCCAGGTCGCCGGTGTGGAACCAGCCGTCGTACCAGACCTCGGCCGTGCGCTCGGGCGCCTTGTAGTACTCCTTGGTCACCCAGGGGCCGCGGATCACGATCTCGCCCACGGTGGCGTTGTTCCAGGGCACGGGCACGCCATGCTCGTCGACCACCTCCACCTCCAGCCCCAGCGACGGCAGGCCGGTCTTGACCATGACCTCGTCGATGGCCTCCTTGGGCCACTGCACCATGTGCTTCTTGACGAAGGCGCCGATGGAGACGGGCGCGGTCTCGGTCATGCCGTAACCCGAGCCGGCGCGGAAGTGCGGCAGCGCCTTTTCCAGCTTGGTCTTCAGGCCCAGCGGCAGCGCGCCGCCGCCCACGCCCACGTTGACCAGGCTGGACAGGTCGTACTTGTCGAAGTCCTTGAACTCCAGCAGCAGCGCGGCAATGGTGGGCACGATGCCGACCGATGTCACCTTCTCGCGGTCCACCAGCTCGCAAAAGCCGCGCACGGTGAAGGTGCCGGGCAGCACGATCTTCTGCGCGCTGAACACCGTGGTGAACGGTGCGCCCCAGCCGTGGATGTGGAACAGCGGCGTGTTCAGCATGGGCACGGCGTTCTCGCCCAGGCGCTCCACAGCCACATGGCCCGGCGTGTTGACGATGCTCTGGCGCGCCATGCCGTGCAGCGTCATGAGGTAGAGCTGGCGGTGCGTGAAGGTCGCGCCCTTGGGCTGGCCCGTGGTGCCGGTCGTGTAGCACAGCGTGGCGGTGGTGTCCTCCGCCAGGTAGGGCCAGTCGAACTGGCTGGACTCGGCGGCGATCAGCTCCTCGTACTCGATCAGGTTGGGCAGCTTGGTGGCCGGCAGGCCAGGCTTGTCGGACATGTAGACGAAGACCTGCACCGTGTCCTTGATGCGCTCGTAGATGTTCTCCAGCATCGGCAGCACCACGTCGTCCACGAAGATCACCGAGTCCTGCGCGTGGTTGATGGTGTAGACGATGTGGTCTTCGGACAGCCGGATGTTGATCGGGTGCAGCGTGGCGCCGATGCAGGGCACGGCGTAGTACAGCTCTAGGTGGCGGTGCGTGTTGTAGGCCATGGTGCCCACGCGGTCGCCGAGCTGGCCCGGCTTGCCGGGCTGGATGTTCAGCCGCGTCTGCAGCGCGTGGCCGAGCTGGCAAACGCGCTGGTACCAGGCGCGCCAGGTGAAGCGCTGGTAGTCGCCGCTCACGTGGTTGCGGTAGACGACGCCGATCTGGTCCGGGTAGTAGCGCACCGGGCGTTTCATGAAGGTCGTCAGCAGCAGCGGGTAGTTGGTGCTGAACTCGGGGAAGGTCTGGTGGTCCATGAGGTCTCCGTTGTGCGGTGGCGTGGCGGGGCCCGCCTGCGTCACCGGCGTGGTTCTGGGGTAGGCGCGATTCAGCTGTAGAGGTGGCAGGCCACGGCGTGGCCGCCGCCGTGCTCGCTCATCTCCGGGTCCTGCGTCTTGCAACGCTCCATGGCCGCCGGGCAGCGCGTGTGGAAGCGGCAGCCGCTCGGGATGCGCAGCGGGCTCGGGATCTCGCCCTGCAGCACCACGCGTTCCTTGCGGGCCTCTGCGTCCACGTCGGCCACCGGCACGGCCGACAGCAGCGCCTGCGTGTACGGGTGCTTGGGCGTCTTGTACAGGTCGTCTCGCGCGGCGATCTCCACGACGCGGCCCAGGTACATCACGGCGATGCGGTCGCTGATGTGGCGCACCACGGCCAGGTCGTGCGCGATGAACACGTAGGTCAGGCCCAGGCGCTTTTGCAGGTTCTTGAAGATGTTGATGACCTGCGCCTGGATCGACACGTCCAGCGCCGACACGGGCTCGTCGCACACGATCAGGCTGGGCTCCAGGGCCAGCGCACGCGCGATGCCGATGCGCTGGCGCTGCCCGCCCGAGAACTCGTGCGCGTAGCGCTCGGCCATGTCGGGCAGCAGGCCCACCATGCGCAGCAAGTCGGCGATGCGCTGGTCGTAGGCGTCGCGGTCCTTGTCCAGGCCGTGCACCTCCAGCGGCTCGCCGATGATGTCCTTGACCTTCATGCGCGGGTTCAGCGAGCCATAGGGGTCCTGGTAGACCATCTGCACCCGGCGGCGGAACTGCTTGACCTGCTCGCGCGAGAAGCTGGCCGTGTCCTGCCCCTCGAACAGGATGCGGCCGCTGGTGCTCTGCAGCATGTGCATCAGCGCCAGGCCGGTGGTGGACTTGCCGCAGCCGCTCTCGCCCACCACGCCTAGCGTCTCGCCGCGCTTGACGGAGAACGAGACGCCGTCCACGGCCTTGACGGTGGCGACCTGCTTCTTGAACACCACGCCCTTCATGACGGGGAAGTGGATCTGCAGGTTCTCGACTTTGAGGATGTCTTCCATGGTGTCCCGTTCCTAGGTGTTGAAGCAG
Organism: Pseudorhodoferax sp. Leaf267; assembly: GCF_001422405.1. GTDB lineage: Bacteria > Pseudomonadota > Gammaproteobacteria > Burkholderiales > Burkholderiaceae_C > Pseudorhodoferax. The sequence continues at coordinate 617,937 of NZ_LMMV01000001.1, read as the reverse complement.
GCCTTGACATGCGATGCGCTCACCGCCGTGAGCGGCGGGCGCGCGGCCACGCAGGCGGCCGTGGCCAGCCGGCAGCGCGGGCCGAACGCACAGCCCGGCGGCAGCGCAGACAGGTCGGGCGGCATGCCTTCGATGGCCTGCAGCGGCTGGTCGGTGTCGCTGTCGATGCGCGGGATGGAAGCCAGCAGCCCGCGCGTGTAGGGATGGGCCGGACGGTTGAAGATGTCGCGCGCCGGGCCCTGCTCGACGATGCGCCCGCCGTACATCACGGCCACGCGGTCGGCATAGCGCGCCACCACACCCAGGTCGTGCGTGATCAGGATCATGGACGTCTGCGCCTGGCGCGTGAGCTGCTTGAGCAGGTCCAGGATCTGCGCCTGCACCGTCACGTCCAGTGCCGTGGTGGGCTCGTCCGCGATGATGAGCTTGGGCTCGCAGGCCAGGGCCATGGCAATCATGGCGCGCTGGCGCATGCCGCCGGAGAACTGGTGCGGGTAGGCGCCGAGCCGGCTCTCGGCATCGGGGATCTGCACCTTGCCCAGCAGCTCGCGGGCGTTCCGGTAGGCCTCGGCCCAGCCCGCGTTGCGGTGCAGCGTGATGGGCTCGGCGATCTGCTTGCCGATGGTGATCGACGGGTTCAGCGAGGACATCGAGTCCTGGAAGATCATGGCGATGCGGTCGCCGCGGATGCCGCGCATCTCGTCTTCGCTGAGCTTGAGCAGGTCCTTGCCGTCGAACAGGATCTCGCCGGCCTCGATGCGGCCCGGCGGCGACGGGATCAGCCGCAGGATGGACATCGAGGTCACGCTCTTGCCCGAGCCCGACTCGCCGACGATGGCCAGCGTCTCGCCGGCGTTCACGTCGAACGAGACGCCGTCGACAGCGGTGACGACGCCGCGCTCGGTCTTGAAGCGCGTGGTCAGGTTGCGCACCTGGAGGACAGGGGTGGCCATGTGCGTTCCTTTAGAAGCCGAGCTTCTTCTTCAGGTCCTGGTCGACCCAGACGCGCGCATGGATGGGCGCGTTGCGGCCGGCGCCGACGAACAGCTCGCCGCCGTAGTTCTTGACCCAGGGCCACCAGGCCGTGTACCGGTACGGCGCCGGCATCCAGATCGCGGGCGCGGCGTCGACGATCTGCGCCGTCAGCTCGCGCAGGATCTGCTGGCGCTTGCCCTCGTCGCGCTCGGCCAGCGCGTCGGCCACACGTGCGTCGAACTTGGGATCGTCGTACATCGGCGCGTTGTAGACCTGGCCCTTGCCGAAGTTGATGCGCAGCGAGGTCGTGGGGTTCACGTCCGGGATGGTCGTGAGATAGCCCGCGCCGTTGGTGTGGCTGGTCATGGCCGACAGGTGCGCGCCGTACTCCATCGGCACGATTTCCATCTTCACGCCCACCATCTCCAGGTAGGCGGCCACCAGCGGCATCAGCTCCATCTGCTCGCCGTTGCAGGTGCAGATCTGCATCTTGAACGCGAAGCCCTTGGGGTAGCCGGCTTCGGCCAGCAGCTTCCTGGCCTTGTCCGGGTTGTACTGGAACAGCTCCTGCACCGAGGCGGGCATTTCCTTGAGCGGGGTGTGGTAGCCCACGTACTCCGGGTTCATCGGGAACACGAACATCGCGCCCTCGCCGCCGAAGAACTTGTCGATGATCTCCTGCTTGTTCACCGCCATGTTCAGCGCGCGGCGCACACGCACATCGGTGAAGGGCTTGGTGTCCACCCGCAGCGCCACGCGCGCGGCCGAGGTGGACAGCCAGCGGTTCCACTGCAGCTGCGGCGTGCTCTTCTTGAGCTCGCGCGCGGCCTCCCACGAGATGGACGACAGGATGTCCAGCTTTCCGGTGCGCAGCGCGGACTGCTGCGTGGCCTCGTCCTTGATCACGCGATGCGTGAGCTTGTCGACGAAGGGCAGCTTGTAGGCCTTGCCGCCGATGGTCTCCTGGTCCCAGTAGATGGGGTTCCTGGTGAACGTGAGCGAGTTGCCCTGCGCCACGTTGGTCAGCATGAAGGGGCCCGTGCCGTTGGCGTTCTTCCAGTTGCCTCCGCCGGCCTCGGTGACCTCCTTGGGCATGATGCCGCTGAAGAAGCCGTTGCCGAAGCGGTAGTCCCAGTCGGCCAGGAACTGCTTGAAGGTGAAGACGACGGTGTGCTTGTCCTTGGCCTCGACCTTCTCGAGGTGGTCGTAGTAGCCCTGGGTCTTCTTCGGGCTGTTGTTCAGGCGGTTGAAGCTGTAGACCACGTCGTCGGCGACGAACTCGCGCTCGGCCATCACGCCCTGCTTGGCCGGGAACTTCACGCCCTGGCGCAGCTTGATCTCCAGCACCAGCGGCGTGACCCAGCTCCAGCTCTCGGCCAGCTCGCCGCGCACCGCGTCGGTGGGCTGCCAGCCGCTGATGGTGAACGGGTACTTGCCGCCGCGGCTCTTGGCCTTGGACAGGTCGACCGAGAACAGCTGCTCGTAGAACTGGCCCGTGTCACGCGTCTGCAGCGTGGCCTGCCAGTCGGCCAGGTCCCACGACAGCGTGGTGACGCCGGTGCTCGTGGTGGCCACGTCCAGCGAGCCACCGTACTTGGGCACCTCGGCCGAAGCGTTGGCCTGGGCCAGCGCGGTGCCGGCAGCGGCGGCCAGCGCGAGCGTGGCGGCCATGGGCGCCAGGCGGGCGAGCAGCTTCCTGTTCTTCTTCATGCGTTGTGTCTCCTTGTGGTGTGGTGGCCGGGATGGGCGCGCCTCAGCGCGAGCCCCGCATCCGCGGATCGAGCATGTCGCGCAGCGCATCGCCGAACACGTTGATGGCGTAGACGACCAGCGTCAGGCACAGGCCGGGCGCCAGCGCCAGCCAGGGGCCTTGCAGCATGTAGGTGCGGCCGTTGCCGGACAGCATGCCGCCCCAGGTCGGGTGCGGCGGCGGCACGCCCAGGCCCAGGAACGACAGGCCCGACTCGGCCAGGATGGCCGTGCCCACGCTGGACGTGAACAGCACGATCAAGGGGGCGATCACGTTGGGCAGCACATGGCGCCACAGGATGCGCAGGGGCGACGCGCCGATCGACTTGGCGGCGTGGATGTACATGTCTTCGCGCACCGAGACCACCGCGCTGCGCACGATGCGCGAGCCGCCGATGCCGATCAAGAGCCCCAGCGTGATGATGATCTGCGTGATGCCCGAGCCGAACACCGAGGCCACGACGATCAGCACGATCAGGCCGGGAAAGCTCATCCACGCGTCGACCACGCGCTGCACCAGCATGTCGACCTTGCCGCCGAAGTAGCCCGAGACGATGCCGATCAGCGCCGAGATGCAGGTGGAGATCGCCGCCACCATGAGGCCGATGACGACCGAGATCTGCGCGCCGTAGATGCAGCGCGACAGCAGGTCGCGGCCCAGGTTGTCGGTGCCGAACGGATGGCCCCACGAAGGCGCCTGCAGCCGCGCGCCCATGTCGACCTCGTTCATGCCGTAGGGCGCCAGCACGTCGGCGAACACGCCGAAGAACAGGAACACCACGGCGATCATGAAGCCGGCCGCGCCCAGGCGCTTTTCGCGGAACAGCTTGCGCACGAACCACCGGAGCTTGCCGGGGCGCACGGGCGGCGCGCTGCTGGCGGTCGCCAGGCCGGGGGCCTGCGCGGTGGAATGGATCTGCATGTTGGCGGCCATCAGCGTTGCCTCACTTTCGGGTCGATCAAGCCGTAGCTCAGGTCCACGAGCAGGTTGATCAGCATGACGGTCAGCCCGACGACGAAGAACACGCCGGTGACCACGGGGTAATCGCGCTGGTTGACCGCGTCGAGCAGCAGCATGCCCATCCCGGGCAGCACGAAGATCTGCTCCAGGATCACGGCGCCGCCGATCAGGATGGGCGCCTGCGCGCCGATCAGCGTGATGACGGGGATGAGGCCGTTGCGGATGGCGTGGCGCGTGAGGATCAGCGACTCGCGCAGGCCCTTGGCGCGCGCGGTGCGGATGTAGTCCTGGCGCAGCACCTCCAGCATCATGGTGCGCGTCATGCGCATGGTGATGGCGGAGAGCGACAGGCCCAGGATGATCGCGGGGATGATCATCTGGCGCAGGTTCTGCACCGGGTCTTCGCGGAACGGCATGTAGTGGATCTCGGGCGACCAGCCCCACCAGATCGACGGGAACACCGTGACCATGGTGCCGATCCAGAAGCTGGGCATGGCCAGCATCAAGAGCGAGAACGAGCGCGCGATGTAGTCGCCCGCGGCGTCCTGCTTGACGGCCGAGTACACGCCCACCGGGATCGCCACGCTGAGCGCGATGATCATCGCCAACAGGCCCAGCTCGAACGTGACTGGCAGCCGCGTGGCGATCATGCTGATCACCGAGTCGCCCTGCCACAGCGAGTTGCCCAGGTTGCCGTGGAAGGCCAGCTGGCCGATCCAGATGCCGTACTGCTGCCACATGGGCTTGTCCAGGCCGAGCGTTTGCAGCAGCTGGTCACGCGTGAGCTGGTTGGAGCCGGCGTCGTTCTGGCTCAGCATCAGGTCGACCACGTCGCCCGGCACCATGCGCACGATCACGAAGACGATCACGCTGGCGATGAACAGCGTGGGCAGCAGGGCCAGCAGGCGCCGCAGGATGTAGGCCTGCATGGTTACCTGCCGCCCGGCCGCGGGCCGGAAGTGGAGGCCGGCATGGGGTGGCCGCCATGGCCGCGCCGCGCTTGGGCAAAGGGCCGCGCTGCGGCCCGCCTGGATTCAATGTTCACCGTTGTCTCCTGTACTTCGCTTGTCGAACCACCGGCCGGTCTGGCGCCGCTGCTGGCCTGCCTGCCTGTCGCGAGGCGCCCCATCTGCGTGGGCGGCGTACCGCGAATGCCAATCCGTGGAGCGATGGGCCTCAGCCCCCGCTACACGCCCTGGCAAGCTTGGTGAATGAATCATACCGAGACCACTAAATCGGTCAAACGAATCTGCCGATACGGCCCGATTTCTAGGGTATCCCCCTAGACATTCGCTCGGTTTGAGTGCCAACCATGACCCTGGACGGGATTCCGAACGCATCGCAAGGCCGACCGAACGACAAACCGGCTTCACAAAAACGATGCCAGTGACGGATGGAAGCGTAAATTCTCCCTGCGTGCTACGATTCAAGAGCACATACCGCAATCACTAATCAACGTGCCGCGTCATGGAGTGGACGGCGCGGGCATCGGGAATCCGGCGGTTGGGCGATCCAAGTCGTTGTTTATGAATGACTTTTCAAACCGCAGGCGGCGTCGCTGCCACAAAAACATACCGAGACCATGATTTCCCAACGTGACCCCCATGTGACCGCCACGCTGGACAGCTCTGCCAGCGACGAGGCCCAGTACAACGCGCAGGTCATGCGCGACCTGCCGCGCAACTTCATGGCCAACCTGGCGCACGGCATGCTGGGCCTGACGGGGTTCAGGCTCATGAGTGCGCCGACCTTCGTTCCGGCCTACATCTACATGCTCTCGGGCTCCAAGCTGGCCGTGGGCCTGGCGCTGGGCGCGCAGTTCCTGGGCATGGCGCTGTCCTCCATCTGGGGCGCCACGCTGATCGAGCACCGCGACCAGGTCATGAAGGTCGTGTACTCGGTCGGCTGGATGATGCGGCTGCAGATCCTGGGCCTGTCGCTGAGCGCATTCGTCCTCACCGGGTCCTGGGCGTTGGGCGCGGCCTGCGTGTTCCTGGCGCTGTTCGGCTTCTTCGGCGGTGTGCAGGGCGTGACCTTCAACGTGCTGATGTCCAAGGTGATCCCGGTCACCAAGCGCGGCAAGCTGACCGGGTTGCGCAATTTCCTGGGCGGGCTGACGGCCTCCGGCGTGGCCTACCTGGGCGGCGAGTACCTGGTCGGCATGAATGCCTTCGGCAACGGCTACGCGTCCACCTTCATGCTGGCCTTCATCCTGACTAGCATCGGCATCAGCGCACTGACCTTCGTGCGCGAGCCCAAGTCGCTCTCGGTGCGCGCATCGCCGTCACGCTTCATGCAGCGGCTGGCCGACGTGCCCAGCCTCTTGCGCGCCGACCCGCACTACCGGCGCTTCTTCTTTGCGCGTGCGCTGGCCGCGCTCGGCACCTCCGCCGTGCCGTTCTACATCCTGCACGTGGGCCAGTTCGTGAGCCTGTCGGGCGCCACGCTGGGTTATTTCTCGCTGGCCTTTTTGCTGTCGCAGACCATCAGCAACCTGGCCTGGGGCCGCATCGCCGACCGGCATGGCTACCGGCTGGTGTTCATCCTGAGCGTGTGCATGTGGTGCGCGGCCACGCTGCTGCTGGTGCTGGGGTCTTCGTTGCCGCTGTTCCTGCTGGCCTTCTGCGGGCTGGGGGCGGGCTTCGGCGGCTACCAGGTGGCGGCGCAGAACTTCGTGCTGGAGTTCGGCAAGGCGCACGAGCTGCCCATGCTCATCGCCGTCTCCGACACGGCCTCGCATCTGATGATGGCTATCGGCCCGCTGGTGGGCGGCATCATCGCCACGCAGCTGGGCTATGCCCACATCTTCTGGATGGCGCTGGCATTCAAGACGGCCGCGCTGGCGATGGTGCTGAGCATCGAGGAGCCGCGGCACCGGCACCGTGCGGCGATGCCGGCGCGCTGACCGGGTCGCGCCATCGGCTCAAAAGCCAGACAACAAAAAAGCGGCCGAGGCCGCTTTTTACTGGTGTGCGAGGCTTATGCCTTGTCGACCATGTCCTTGACGGCTTCTTTGCCATCGCCAACCTGCTTCTGGGTCTTGCCTTCGACCTGCTTGGCGATGCCCTTGGCTTCTTGCTCGCGGCTGCCGGTGACTTCGCCGACCTTCTCTTGCACCTTGCCGGCTGCATCCTTCAGGGCGCCCTTGACTTGATCCGAGTTCATGGTCATTTCCTCTTGGGTTGTGCCACCTGTGCGGCGGCGGGGTTGCGATGGACAAATGTTAGGACTGGCCTCGGCGCCGCCGCGCCGGGCGGCGACCCGTTCAGCCGTGGGCCATCGCCTACGGCGCGTGCAAGGGACGGCGTGCCGTCCGACAGCGCGACGGCGCCAGCGTCGCAGTGCGCCACGCGGGACGGGCCGCCAGCATTGCAGGGCTTCGTTGCAGCCCGCTGCGAGTGACTGTCCCGAACCTGGAACCAACGCCGTGCCCCAGCGCATCACACCTGCAGTGAGCAGGACCTACAAGTGCCAATGCGGCCGCCCCGTCTTCTTCCGCAACACGCAGTGCGTCATCTGCGGCAGCCAGCTCGGCTTCATTACCGAGCGCCTGACCGTGGTCGCGCTCGTGCCCGAAACGGCGCCCGACCTCTGGCGCATCGCCGGTGACGCATCGGGCACGGCCTACCGCTGCTGCGCGAACCGCTTGAGCGCCTCGGCGTGCAACTGGATGGTGCGGGCGAGCGCCGACGCGCTCGACCCGGACCGCGCCGACCCGCCCCTGTGCCTGGCCTGCCAGCTCACGCGCGGCATGTTCGACGTGAGCGGGCCGGCGGGCCAGCACCGCTGGCTCCAGCTGGAGACCGCCAAGCGGCGCCTGGTGGCGCAGCTGCTCACGCTGGGCCTGCCCGTGGAGCCGCGCGGCGAGGGCGACGACGGCATCGCCTTCGACCTGCTGGAGGCCACGCAGCCCGGCGAATGCGTGCTGACCGGCCATGCCAACGGGGTGATCACCGTGAACGCGGCCGAAGCCGACGACGCCCGCCGCGAAGCCATCCGCACCGCGATGCGCGAGCCCTACCGCACGCTGCTGGGGCACTTTCGCCACGAGATCGGCCACTACTACTGGGACCGCCTGGTGCGCGACGACCCGGCGCGGCTGGCGCAATTCCGCGCCCTGTTCGGCGACGAACGCCAGGACTACGGCAAGGCCTTGCAGCGCCACTACCGCGACGGGCCTGCGCCCTGCTGGGCGCTGACCTACCTCACGAGCTATGCCTCGGCCCACCCCTGGGAGGACTGGGCCGAGACCTGGGCGCACTACCTGCACATGACCGACACCCTGGACGCGGCGGCCAGCTTCGACATCGACGCGCTGCATGCCGAGTCCGAGTCCGACCCCTTCGAGGCGCGCCACCTGTGGGATCCACAGCACCCGGGCGCGCAGGATTTCCTGGGCCTGCTTAACTCGTGGGTCGAGCTCACGCAGGTGATGAACGAGCTCACGCGCAGCATGGGCCAGCCCGACTGCTACCCGTTCATCCTGCCGTACCGCGCGGTGGGCAAGCTCCAATTCATCCACGAGACGATCCGCGCGCAACGGGCGCAGGCGGCGCCGGTGGCGACGGACGCAGCGCTGGCCTGAGCCAGGCACTTCGGTCGACACCACATGCTCAAGATCCACCATCTCGGGGTTTCCCAATCCGAACGCGTCGTCTGGCTCTGCGAGGAACTGGCGCTGCCCTACCAACTGGTGCACCACACGCGCGACCCTGTGACCCGGCTCTCGCCGCCGTCGCTCACGGCGCTGCACCCGCTGGGCGCGGCACCGCTGATGGAAGACGGCGACCTGCTGCTGGCCGAGTCGGCCGCGATCGTGGAATACATCATCGTGAAGCACGGCGGCGGGCGGCTGAAGCTGGAGGCCGACCACCCGGATTACGCGGCCTACCTGTATTGGTTTCACTTTGCCAATGGCAACCTGCAGCCGGTGGTGGGGCGGCTCATGATGGTCACGCGCACGAAGGTGGCGGCGGAGCATCCGGTGCTGGTGGCCGTGCAGGGAAGGCTCGACAAGGTGCTGGCGCTGCTGGAGGCGCGGCTGGGCGAGGTGCCTTATCTGGCAGGTGAGGAATTCACGGCGGCGGACATCATGAGCGTGTTCTCGCTCACGACGATGCGGGCGTTCCAGCCGTTTGATCTGGGGCCGCATCCGCACATCCGCGCCTACCTGCAGCGGATTGGCGAGCGGCCGGCGTATCGGCGTGCGATGGCCAAGGGCGATCCCGGGCTGGTGCCGATGCTGGACTGAGGGCGGCGGCGCAGTCGCGCCGCAAGGACGCCAAGCGCCACCTGCTCGCGGGCCGCGTTCATGCGGGCATGCCTCTGCTTACCGCAGCCACAGCAGGGCCGTCTCGCACGGCGCTACAGCGGCTACGCGCCTGCTCCCTCTGCCGCGCGCGGGAGAGGGTCGGGGTGAAGGTTGGCCCCAACACTGACGCCCCTGTCAAAACTAGCATCCACCAAACAGTGGAAATTCGTTCCGACCAGTCCAGACCACGCCCGAATCGCCCTTAAGATCGTTGCACAACGTATCTAAATCGGCATTCCGCACAGGGGGACGGCACATGGGGCGGCGGCGTAAATCCAGTACCGCAGACGATCTGATGGACCTCGTTGCGTTGCTGCCCTGGTGGGCCGGCGTGGGTCTGGCGGGACTCTCCTACTGGCTGCTCCACGGCGTGGCAACGCGGCCACTGCCTGTGGTGCAAACCGGCAGACAAATCAGCGAGGCCTTGCCCTCGATGCTGTGGCAGGGCTTCGCCAACGGCGGCCAGTACCTCATTCCCTTCATCTGCCTCATGGGCGCCCTCGCGTCCTTCTTGCGCCGACGCAAGCGCCGGGCGCTGTTCGACCAAGCGTCGCAAGCCACCGGCGCGGACGCACTGCAGGGCATGTCGTGGCAGGAGTTCGAGATGCTGGTCGGTGAAGGCTTCAAGCGCCGCGGCTACGGGGTGCGCGAGACGGGCGGTGGCGGCGCAGATGGCGGCGTGGACCTGGTGCTGACCAAAGGCAGCGAGAAGTTCTTCGTGCAGTGCAAGCAGTGGAAGGCGTTCAAGGTGGGCGTGACCACGGTGCGGGAGCTGTATGGCGTGATGGCGGCCGGAGCGGCGACGGGCGGCTTCGTGGTGACGTCCGGGCGGTTCACCAAGGAGGCCGAGGCTTTTGCGGCGGGGCGCAATGTCGAGCTGGTCGATGGGCCGGCGCTGGCTGCCTTGCTGCGGGCTGCGAGGACGGCTGGGGCTGGCAGGCCGGGCGCCAGTGCTGCGCCCCGCGCTGAGACTGGCACCCCGCGCCCTGCGACTGACGCAAGGCAACACACGGCGCGTGGCACATCCGCAGGCACTGACGCGGCACCAGCTTGCCCGCGTTGCGACCGCCCCATGGTGCGGCGTACGGCGCGCAAGGGCTCAGCGGCCGGCAAGACGTTCTGGGGATGCTCCGGCTACTCCCAGGGCTGCCGTGGCACACGGGAGATCGCCGCACCGTGACTGCTCGTCCGCTGCTGAACATGCTGTGCCGGCCACTGCTGCTTACCACACTGGCCGCCACCTGCCAGTTGGCGCTGGGCCAGCGTCTACCCGCGCCGAGCCGCGACGTGTATCGGTGCGAAGTCAACGGCGAGGTCAGCTACTCGAATGCGCCCTGCCTGGGCGCTCGGCGCGTGGACGTGGAGCCGACGCGCGGATTGAGCAAGTCGTCGGGCAAAGACCGGACGGGGGCCGATGTGCGGAAGGAACGCAATAACGAATTGATGGCCGATGCACTGCGGCCGGTGTTCGGAGAAAGTGCGGCGCAACGAGCGCTGCGACACCGCAGGGCGAGGCTTGATCCGAACGCACGGGTTGCCTGTGAAAGGCTGGATGCCAGCTTGCCTTTGCTGGAACGGGAGCAAGGGCAGGTTTCGAAAGTAGACCGCAGCCGCGCGGAAGAGCGGTTGCTGTTTGATCGACAGCAATTTCAACGGTCGGGGTGCTGAATGGCCGACTACAGCCACTCAAGAGAAGGCAAAAGGCAAGACCTGACCCCGATTCACACGAGCGTTCACACCACCGCCACTTAAATAATTTAAAAAGATGAGCAAACCGTTCGATATAAAAGATTGCCAGTTTGGATTTATTCGTGCACAGTTTGACGCATCTTATCGTTTTAAAGGAGGCGATTGGGATAGCTTTGAATACAGGGGCTCTCAACTAGTGCACTACACCAACTTGAAAGGCCTAGCTGGAATAGTTGAGTCAGGTGGCTTCTGGCTTTCTGACTCGAGATTTCTTAACGATTCAGACGAGTACTTAAACGGCAGCAAATTGGCTATTGATCTACTATTGAATATTAAATCTCGGCCGCGCTATAAAAATTTCGAAAATGTACTTCGCTCGGTAATTGAAAAGTTAAAAAAGCCAGCTAAAGAAACATATTTTGTCTGCTCCTTTACCGATCTGCCAGATAGTCTCGAACAATGGAGAGGGTATGGAAATGGCCCCGATGCTGCAGCAATTGTTTTCAATCTAGAAGGAATTGGACGAAAGACTTTTACTGCTATGCCGATCATGGCTCCACAGAAAGTTATCTACAACGACTCAGTCAAAAAACTCAAATTACTTCGAGTCATAGCAAAATTTTCAATTGAATTTCGTAAAGATATATTTTTTAAATATCAGATCGATGAGGACGATTGGGCCGAAGCCCTTGCAAACGCGCTAGCAGGGGAATTCATAATATTCAAAGGAGAGGAGTTTTCGGCAGAGCAGGAAATTCGACTGGTTGCTGTCGCAAGCCATCTCCACCACTTTGAAGGTATAAAGCATCGCGTAGGAGGAAACTCAATAATTCCATATGTCAACACCGCGGATCTGAGACGTTCGAACAATGCAACCGAGGAAGGCAAAGAAAAGTTGCCCATCGTCGAAATCAGAATTGGACCAAACGCAAATCGTGCCGTCACTCTTTTAAGTACTAAGATATTTATGGAAAACTGTGGATATCAAGGCGTCACTATAAAACCATCGGCAAGTACCTATCGCAGCTGAAATTGGCAAGGCTCATTAGTCTGCTTCAACCCCTCAATTCAGAAAAATCCGGCCGACATTTCGATGGTGATCCACCACTATCAAAAAAATGCAGCCCTGCTGCGTCATCCACCTTGCTCAGAGGCTTGGACATTAACTAGTTGTTCTCACCCAAAAAGCGGCTCTGCTTGCCGAATCACGAAGAAACCGGTGCTTAATCTAGCATCCAATCGTGCAAGACAAGTGCGCCCAGCTTCAGGGGCTACTTGTTGCGACGGATTTCAGGGTTAGCTTCACCAACGGCGGCGATATTTAAAACAGTCAAAACCTGGCCCTACCGCCACTTTACAAGGAAAATAAATCTGTTGCGCAACTTACAATTTAAAGATCAAAATCGGAAAAATGAAATTTACCGACTTCATTCGATGAGCTTCAGCGCCAGCAGCTCAGGAGCGAACCAGACAGTTAGTCAAGAATAGAATACATCCCCACATGAAGAAAAACTCCGCCCGCATCGCGAGATAAAATCTTCATCAATTTCTCTGTGATCTATTTCGCGTAACAAGAGATTAGCTTAGAGCACACACTAAAATCGCAACAGCACACTATGACAAATAATCAAACAGCACTGATCCACGCAATTTTAAGACTTATGACACCATTTCTACTTTGGGGTGGACTCAAAACAGCGGCGCACATAGACGCTCTCGCGGGTGGGAAACTGCAAGGAACAATTGCGGCGATATTCAAAAGTGGCGCCGACATGACGCCTGCGATTTTTGTTGGTATTGGCTGCTTTTTAATAATTCTAGTAGGAGCCGGTATTGCAAAATTTACCGGCGATAGGAATATGCGCGGCTATGCCGGATTTTCTGCAATGTTTGTCGATGAGGCAGCGGGATTTGTCGCCCACTTTGCAGCGGCGCTGTTTTTCTTCAAGCTGGCAGAAGAACCATTGTATTTTGCAGTCGCTCTATTTTTGGCGTTTGTCGGCGCCTTTCTCGGGAAGCGCTTAGGCTCTTAGAGAAGAGCTGAACAACTTCGTTCCCGATGCAGTGTTGGGGCAGGTCTCGTCTGTTGCCCAGCCATCGACAGTTGAGCTACAGGCGCCCCATAAGGCGCTACGCCAGCACCCACCAAACGCTCAAACCGCTTCGTCTCCGAGGCCACGCTTTTCACCGAGCCCCGAGCCGATGCACAAGCGAAATCGGTGGACCAGGACTCGGTACTGTTCGTTTACTTCAAGTTCGTCAGATTTCCGAAGCTATCGCAGTGATAACGGCTTCGATCTGAGTAGCGTGGGAGAGAAATCCGGCGTTGAGCCACGCCGCTTGGCCCGGCTGTGGCTCGGAAACGTTCAACGGGCTTGGGGTCAGGTCTTGCCTATTGCCCAGACGTCGGTAGCCGATATGTGAAGTCGCCCCATAAGCTGGTGCTCCAGCAGCCGCCAAGCACGAAAACGCTTAATCGCCGAGGTCACACCGCTCGGCCGCTCTTCACTGCCCCCTGAGCCGCCCCACCAACGGCACCACCAGCACCGCCGCCCCCAAGGCCACCGCCGCCCCCACCCACCCCACGCTCGCCACGCCCCACAGCGGGATGCTCGCCCCGCCCATCACGGCGCCCAGCGCGATCCCGCCATTGGCCGCCGACACATTGATCGTCCCCGCCAGCGCCTGCGCCTGCGGCGCCGCCTTCATCACGCGGATCTGGCAGACGGGATACAGGGCCGTGTTGGCAATGCCCCAGACGGCCAGGGCGATGACCAGGCCCGTGTGGTGCGATGCCAGCGCCATGCTGGCCGCCATGCCGATGGCCAGCAGCGCGCTGAAGACGGCCGTGGTCAGCAAGGGCCTGCGGTCCACCCAGCGCCCGCCCAGCCAGTTGCCGGCCAGGCCCACGGCGCCGAAGCCCATGAGCCACCAGCCGACCAGGGCCGAGGGCACCAGCGCCACGCTTTCCAGCACCTCGGCCAGGTAGGTGTAGCCCGTGAACATGGCCGTGAACACGGCCACCGACAGCAGCACGTTGCCGACGAAGAAGCGGTCCTTGAGGATGCGCGCCTGCTCGGCCAGGCGCACGCGCTGGCCTGTCGCCATCTGCGGCATGACGACCTGCAGCAGCACCGCCACCAGCAGAGAGAGCGCGGCCAGCACCCAGAAGGCGCCGCGCCAGCCGATCGCGTCGCCGGCCACGGTGCCCAGCGGAATGCCGAACAGCATGGCGCCCGAGATGCCGAGGTAGACCAGCGCGACGGCGCGGCCGGCGCGCTCGGGGCCCGCCAGTTGCGCAGCCGTCTCGCTGGCCGTTCCCCAGAACACCGGCAGCGCCAATGCCGGCACGACGCGCGCGATGGCCAGCGTCCACAGGTTGGGCGCCATCGCGGCCAGGGCATTGGAGGCTGCGAACAGCAGCAGCACGCCGAGGAACAGCCGCTTGCGCTCGCGGTGCGCGAGCCAGGCGGTGAGCACCGGCCCGAACAGCATCACTACCACCGCGAACAGCGTGACCACCTGCCCCGCCGCGGACACCGAGACCGACAGGTCGCGGGCCAGTGCGGGCAGCAGGCCCACCATCAGGAATTCCGTGGTGACGATGACGAAGGCGGCAATGGCCAGAACCACGATGGAGGCTTGGCCGCCTGATGCAGCGGTGGCGGGGGAAACGGCAGGCGCAGTGGATGCGCCTGCGGGCAATGCCAGCCCGGCGGATTCAGCCACCGCTCAGGCCCGCCCGGAAAGGCGCGTGGTCGCAAGGTGGCGGTGATGCAGGCAGTGGTGAAGGAGCGGGTTCATCTGAAGGGTGTCCGTGGCGCGGCCAAAAGGGCAATGGCTTGCGGGAAGCCGGGCCACGGATCCTAGATTGATGCTGCTTTGCCTTCAATCACCCCGGATCGCAAATTTCAATTGTTCAAATAACATCAATGCAGCCGTGAAACGTGCCACCGGCCTGCCCCCCACACGAGACCCACATGCAACTGAACGCCCTGAGGTACTTCGCCATGGTGGCCGCGACCGGCAGCTTCGCCGCCACGGCCCGGCACTTCCAGGTGCCGGCCTCGTCGGTCTCTCGCTTCATCTCGGCGCTGGAGCGCGAGTTGGGCCAGCAGCTGCTGTACCGCAACACGCGCTCGGTACGCCTCACCGAGACCGGCGCGCGCTACGTGGCGCAGGTCAGGGAGGCGCTGGACGCGCTGGACCTGGCCACCGAGCAGGCGGCCGGCAAGGACTCGGCGGTCCGGGGCCTGATCCGCATCAACGCCCCGGTGGCGCTGGGCCGGCTGCACGTGGCGCAGATCATCCACAAGCTGCAGGCTGCGTACCCGGAGCTCACGGCCGAGCTGACGCTGACAGATGCGTTCATCGATCCGGTGCAGGAGGGTGTGGACATCACGGTGCGCATCGGCACCCTGCCGGACTCGGGCCTGATTGCCAGAAAGGTCGGCGATCAGAACACCGTGCTGTGCGCCAGCCCGGCCTATCTGCGCCAGCACGGCACGCCTGCGACGCCGCAGGATCTGGAACGGCACAGTTGCCTGGTCTACAAGGGCCAGTCGGGTGCGCAGCGGTGGTTCTTTCGGCGCACCAAGGACGATGCGCCGCTGATCGTGCGTGCAGAAGGGCCGCTGCGCAGCAACAACGCCGAGGTCCTGGTGGCCGCTGCGCTGGCGGGCCGCGGCATCGTGCTGTTCCCGACGTGGATCTTCGAGCGCGAGAGTTTCCGCGGCAGGAAGCTGGTCCGGCTGCTGCCGCAGTGGATGGGCACGGTGGATGTGCAGCCCGCCGAGATCCACCTGGTCTCACCGGAGAACCGGCTGCGGTCGCTGAAGGTGCGGACGGTGCTGGACTTCATGTTGAAGACGATTGGCAGCCCGCCGTACTGGGACGCGCTCTGAGGCCGGGTGGCGCCACGCCACAGCCGCGATGGCGGCGTCCACGCACGCAAAGCGTGCCTGGGCCGTGGCCTGCTTCCTGCTAAGCCTGGGCACTCCACCACCCGAGAGATGCCATGCGCAACTTCCATTCCACGCGGCGCGGCGCGCTGCAACTGCTGGCCGCCGGCGTCGCCGGTGCAGCCCTTCCGGCCTGGGCCCAGTGGCCCGACAAGGCCGTCAAGATCGTCGTGACGTTTCCTCCGGGCGGCTCCAGCGACGTGCTGGCGCGCATCATGGCCGAGCAGCTGGCCAAGAAGCTGGGCCAGCCCGTGGTAGTGGACAACAAGCCCGGCGCGGGCGGCACCATCGGCGGGGCGCAGGTGGCGGCCGCAGCGCCGGACGGCTACACGCTGATGCTGTCGAACACCACGCCGATCGCGTTGGGGCCGTTCACGCTGGACAAACAGCCCTACGACCCGCTGGCCGGCTTCACGCACATCGCCTACCTGGGCGCCGCGCCGCTGGTCATCATGGCCAGCAAGCCGTCGGGCATCAAGAGCTATGCCGAGTTCGAAGCGATGGCGCGCAAGGACGGGCGCATCGATTACGGCACCGGCGGCCCGGGCTCCATCGGCCACATCCACGGCGAGCTGCTCAAGCGCACGGCAGGGCTCAACATGGTGCATGTGCCCTACCGCGGCGGTGCGCCCATGACCACCGACCTGATCGCCAACACCATTCCGGTGGCGATCGACGTGATCACGTCTTACGTGCCTTTCTTCAAGAGCGGCCAGCTGGTGCCACTGGCCGTGACCGGCCACCAGCGCTCGCCGCTGATGCCGGACGTGCCGACCGTGGTGGAGCTCAAGCAGCCCAAGCTGGTGCTGGAGAACTTCTTCGGGCTCTCGGCGCCGGCCAGGCTGCCGGCCGACATCGTGGCGAAGCTGCACGCGGCCTGCAACGAGGTGCTGGCCATGCCCGACATCCAGAAGAAGCTGACCGAACTGGGCATCGTGGCCAAGGCCGAGACGGTGGCCGAGTTCAATGGCTTCGTCAAAGACCAGGTGGACGTGCTGGGCGCCACGGTGAAGAGCGCCGGCATCAAGCTGTGAGCCGGCGCGCCGGTCAGGGCAGCACGGGGCTGGCCACCGCCTGCTGGATGCGCAGGTCCGCATCGCGCTGCAGCAGCAGGCGCTCGGCCACCAGCTGGTTCGCCGCCGTCGTCACCGCCGCCACGTAGCCCGCCTGGTTGCCGTAGAGCGACTCCAGCGAGGGCCGCGTGTCGCCGGCTGCGAGCCGCGCGGCCTCCGTGGTGTGGAACGGGATGAACGCGCCCGTCAGGTTCGACAGGTCCACGATCCCCGGCGTGGCCACATAGTTGAACTCGATGCTCGTGCCCAGCGGCGCCCGCGCCTCCACGCTCTTGATGCCCGCCTTGGTCAGCCCCGTCGTCGCATCGACTTGCGGCACCAGGATCGCGTAGTCACGGCCCGTGTAGTACGGCGGCAGCAGCGTGGCGATGCCGGACTCGTCCTGCGGGATGTACTGCGGGCCGAAGTCGAACAGCGGGAAGCCGTTATAGCGGGCCAGGTAGTTGAACGCAGGCACCGCGGTCGGCGTGCCGGCCACGGGCCAGGTCACGCCCTGCATGGTCGGGAACACCAGCTGGTCCGGCCGCGCCAAGGTGCCGTCGGCCAGCTTGGGCACCTGGCTCGGCGGCGGCTCGGTGCCGCGCACCACCCAGTCTTCCAACGCCACGAACAGCGCGCGGAAGGTGTCGGTGAAGTGCACCACCGTGCCGGCCGGGTAGACGTTGCGCGTCGGTGCGTAGCTGATGCTGGCCGTGCCGCCGTTGCCGCCGTGCTGGGTGCTGGCGTAGTAATACAGGCGCGCGTTGTCGGGCTGGGCGATGTCGCGCAGGCCGAAGGCGTCGGTCAGCACCGGCGAGCCCTGCAGCTGCCAGAACTCCGTGCCCGACAGGCCGAGGAAGAACTTGGGGCAGGTGTTCGTGGCCGCGCAGCGCTTCATCACGCCGCCCTGCCGGCCGCTCACGTCGTCCACGTAGTCGGCCGCCAGGCCGCGCGGCGCGGTCTGGCCGAAGGCGGTGTGGTCGGTGCGCAGGCCGCCACCGCCGCCGGGCACGGCGAAGCGGGTGTTGATGTTCGTCTGGCGTGCGGCCACATGGGCGTACAGGCCGTCGAACACCTTGCCGCCGTCCAGCGCCTGGTTGAAGCCCAGGTGCAGGAAGGTCTTCATGGCATTGCCCGACTGCGAGGTGCCCTGGCCGATGGCGTGCGTGATGCGGCCGGCCAGCGGGTTGGCCGTGCCCGCGCTATCGGCCGTGGCCTTGCGGAAGAAGCTGACGGTGTCGCGCAGCGCGGCCAGGCCCACGCCCATGACCTTGGGGTCCTTGGCGACGTAGACCAGCTCGTACAGATACCTGGGATCGAAGCCGCCACGCAGGCAGACCTTGCTGGCGTCAAGCGTGCCGGGGAAGGCGTTGGTCGCGCTGCAGTCGGCGAACTTCCAGTCGCTGGCCGGGATCAGCTGGCGCGGGTCGGTCTCGTTGGCGCGGCGCGTGAGCGAGTAGCCGGGCAGCGTGTTGTCCAGGCTGGCGGGGGCGTACGGAATCATCGTGCCGTTGAACACACCGCCGGGCAGCGTCATGACGGGCGTGGCGGCACTGGGCACGAGCTCGGCGCGGTAGGGGCCGGTGATGCTGCTGCCGTCCGCGTTCTTGGCGACGGGCACGGTGGCCGTCAGGCGCGCGGGGTTGCTCTTGGGCACGTCGCCCTGCCAGGCCGAGTACAGCACGACGTAGCCGCGCTCCAGGTACACGGCGTCGCTGGGCGTGGCCGTGGGGTTGAGCATGGTGAGGATGTTGCCGCGGTTGGGCGCGTCGTAGCGCAGTACGCCGCTGGCCTTGGCCATGTCCTTGGGCTTGAGCATCGTGAACTCGGCGCTGTACTCGACCATGCCGCGTGCGTTGACCGGCGCCAGCGCCAGGTCCTGGATCACGGCGTTCTTCGGGTCCTTGGGGTCGACCTCGCCGCTGATGCTGCCGGTGAGCTTCTCGTAGGCGCCCACGGTGCCGTAGGTGCCGGGGAAGTCTTCGGTGGCGGTGACGCTGAGCTTGAGCTGCGGCGTCGCGGCCGGCGGGGGCGCGGGCTCGTTGTCGTTGTCGCTGCCGCCACAGGCGGCCAGGGTGCAGGCTGCGAGCAGCGCTGTCGTCTTCCAGATCGTGTGCATCGTCGGTCTCCTCGTTTTCAACAAATCATTGGCAGCGGAAGCTGGCCGCGTCGTCGGTGCTGCCGCTGCCCTGGTAGACGGCGGTCTTGGGGTAGCTGCACAGTGGCCTTGTGCGCACCACGGCGCCGCCGGTCACGCGGGCGGCCACGATGCTGTCGGGCGCCGTGCCCTGCTCCACCCAGCGGTCCAGCGCCATCAGCAGGTCGTTGGCGGCCGTGGGGTTGGGCGCCTGGCCGCCGCTGTTGCCGAAGGTGGTGGCGCCCGCGCCGCCGCCGCAGTGGCCCATGCCGGGCACCAGGAACAGGCGGTAGAACTTCTCCATCTCGGCCTGCGTGCCCTGCGCGGCCTTCACGCGCTCGGCGTAGGCGATGGTGTCGACCGGGTTGACCACGGCGTCCTGCCAGCCCTGGAACACGATGGCCTTGCCGCCGGATGCCTTGAAGGCCGACAGGTCGGCGCTGGTCTGGTCGACCAGCGGGCCGACCTTGGCGTCGGCATAGGCCAGGTCGCGGTCGTAGTCGAAGGTCCACCAGTTCCACTGCGGGTTGTCGAACACCCACAGCCGCCAGTAGTCGGCGCGCACCGGTTCGGCGCCGCCCCAGTAGCCGGCCCAGCCCGATTCGCTGCCGACCGGCAGGCCGGGGTAGATCTGTTGGCCGGTGCGTGCGTTCTTCGGGCCGGCGTAGATCTTCTGCGCCACGGCCACCTGCTCGGCCGTTAGGCAGTCGGCCGCGTCGGCACCCGTGCATTGCAGGCTGGCGACGTCGAACCTGTCGGCCGTGCAGGCGAGCGGGTTCTCCATGACGCCGTCAGTCACGCCGTCCAGCGCGTCACAGGCGGCAATCGCGCGCTGCGTGATCAGCGTGGCCTTGGCCGCGGTGAGGATCACGGGGCCGCTGGTGTTGGCCGCGCGGTTGGACAGGTAGCGGTGCAGGAACTCCACGTTCAGCCGCGTACGGTTGTTGCCCGGGGCGCCCGCGATCACGCCGTCGAAGTCGTCAGGGTAGCGCTGCATCTCGGCATAGCCCTGGTGGCCGCCGGTGGAGCAGCCGTAGTAGTAGGCGCGCGTGGGTTCCTTGGCCGCGAGGCCGGCGATCAGCGTGCGCGACGGCGCGGTGATGGCATGGATGGAGCGCGTGCCCCAGTCGCGGATCTTCTCGGGGTGGCCCACGCCCCAGAACATCTCGTTCGGGTCGGTGGACTGGTGGCCGGTGTCGCCGCCCACCACGGCGTAGCCCTGGCGCATGGCGTAGGCCATGTCGTTGGTGCTGAGCGCGGGGCTGTAGCCGCCGTTGCCGGTGACGACCATCTTGCCGTTCCAGGCCGTGCCCTCGGGCACCCAGACCTCGAACTTCACGAGCGAATCGCTGCTGGGCGTGGCCTCGCCCGTGATGCGGCAGAACGCGGGCAGGTTGGCGATCGCCGTGCTGCTGCCGGGGGGCGTGAAGCTGCCGGCGGCCACGGGCGTGGCGCCGGTCACGCTGGCGCCGCTGAGCTGCACGGTGGCCAGCGCGCTGGTCTCGCAGCTCCTGGGCGTGGCGATGGGGGTGCCGGGGTCGTCGCCGGCATCGGAGCCGCCACAGGCGGCGAGCAGGGCCAGGGCTGCGCAGCCCGCCAGGGTGCGGGGGGAAATCGGGTGCATGTTTGTCTCCTCGTTGTCGTCAAGGCTGTCTTGCCCCCTCGCCCCTTTGGGGAGAGGGTTGGGGTGAGGGGCCGGCTCAAGCTGGGCGCGGGCTTTGACGCCGCTGGCCCTCACCCCTGCCCTCTCCCAGAGGGAGAGGGAGTTAGGAGCCCTCACCCCTGCCCTCTCCCAGGGGAGAGGGAGTTCAGGTCACTCCGCCTCGATGCCCGCGGCCTTGATGACCTTGCCCCACTTGGCCGTCTCGGCCGCCTGGAACTTGGCCAGCCCGTCCGGTGTCGTCGTCCAGGCCACCGAGCCGCTGCCGTCGTAGAAGCTCTTGGCCGCCGCGCTCTTGGTGCCGGCGGCCAGCAGTTCCTGCAGCTTGGCGACCACGGCCGGCGGCGTGCCGGCCGGCGCGTAGGCGGCGAACCAGTAGCCCATGTCGTAGCCCTTCACGCCGGCCTCGGCAATCGTGGGCACTTCGGGCAGCAGAGGGTTGCGGTCCACGGTGGAAACGCCCAGCGCCTTGAGCTTGCCGCCCTTGACCTGCGGCACGCCGGTGGAGGTGTCGGTGATCATGAAGTCGATCTGGCCGCCCAGCAGGTCGGTGATCGCGTTCGGGTTGCTCTTGTAGGGCACGTGCAGGATGTCGGTGCCGCTGAGCTGCTTGAACATTTCGCCTGCCATGCGGCTGGACGAGCTGCCGCTGCCGAAGCTGAGTTTGCCGGGCGTCTTCTTGGCCGCGGCCACGAGGTCCATCACGTTGGTGTAGGGCGTGTCCATGCGCACCACCAGCACCTGGCCGCCCTTGCCCAGGCCGGTGATGGGCGCGAAGTCCTTCACCGGGTCGTAGCTGAGCTTCTTGTACAGGTGCTCGTTGGCCGCGTGCGTGGTGTTGGTGGTGATGAGCACGGTGTAGCCGTCGGCCGGCGCGCGGGCCACCTGGCTCGCGGCGATCTGGCCGCTGGCGCCGCCCTTGTTGTCCACCACCACGGGCTGCCTGGTCTGGTCGGTGATGGACTGGCCGAGCGCGCGCGCGATCTGGTCGGTGGCGCTGCCGGCGGCGAACGGCACGACGAAGGTGATGGGCTTGCTGGGGAAGGCCTGGGCCAGCGCGCCCTGCGCGAGCAAGGCGCCGGTGGCCAGCACAAGGCTGGTGGCGAGCAGCCGGCGGCGGCGGGTGGATGGGCGGTGCGTCATGGGTGTTGTCTCCAAGGGTTGAGGATCAGGAAAGTTCTTGTTCGGTGAGCGGCGGGCCGGCCAGGCGGGCCACCAGGTCGCGCGGCACCTGGATGGGCAGTTCGAGCAGGCGGAACGACAAGGCCTTGCCGTGGCTGTCCAGGTTCAGCGCGTCGTTCACGCCGCCGTCCAGCACCTCGTCGAGCACGAAGTTCATGGCCTGCAGGTTCGGCAGCACGTGGCGTGTGACGCGGGCCGGATGCCGGTGCGCGAACTGCGCGGCCACGGCCTCTTCGGTCACCTGGGCCAGCAGCAGCGGCCACAGCTCGGGGTGCCAGGCGATCACGCTGATGTTGGAACGGTTGCCCTTGTCGCCGGTGCGGCCGTGCGCGGCGCGGAACAGGGGGACGGTGATGGCAGAAGTCATGACGGGATGAAGCTGAAGGTGGCCGGCACATGCTCGCGCGGCAGGCTGCACGACACCGTGCCCAGGCGCTGGCGCAGCGCGGTGCGCACGCCGCCGCCGCCCGCGGGGCCGCAGGTGTAGAGCGCGGTGACCTCGCGGCCCAGGCGCTCGGCGGCCTGCTTGTCGGTATGGTTCATGGCGATGCGCAGGCGCACGTCCTGCGCGCCGCCGTCGGGCACGTCGGCCAGCCACTCGCCGCCGTCGTCGGCGAACACGCTGGCCACGCCGATCAGGTCGGCACGCAGCGGGCCCAGGCCGGCCAGGCGCTCGCGCAGCACCTGGGCCGCCAGCCGCGCGCGGCCCTCGGCGCGGGCGCCGGCATACGAGATCTCGCCCTCGGCGAACCAGCCCGTGGCGTGGCACACGTTGACCTTCAGGCCCGCGGGCCGCGCATGGCCGCGCACGCCAGACAGGCGCACCCGGTCGGGGCCGACTTCCTCTACCTGGGCCTCGCTGATGTCGGCCACCACATCGGGCGTGAGGTAGGCCGCCGGGTCGTGCACCTCGTACAGCAGCTGTTCCTTCACCGTGTGGGCGTCGATGCGCCCGCCCGTGCCAGCCGGCTTGGTGATGGTGCAGTCGCCGTTGGCATCGATCTCGGCGATGGGGTAGCCCAGGCTGGCCATGCCGGGCACGTCCTTGTAGCCGGGGTCGGCGTAGTAGCCGCCCGAGACCTGGGTGCCGCACTCGAGCAGGTGGCCGGCCATGGTGGCGCGGGCGATGCGCGTCCAGTCGTCGCGCGCCCAGCCGAAGTGGGCCAGCGCGGGGCCGACGGCGAGTGACGGGTCGGACACGCGGCCGCAGACCACGATGTCGGCGCCGGCCAGCAGCGCGTCGGCAATCGCCTCGGCGCCCTGGTAGGCGTTGGCGGAGACGACCTGCAGTTGTTGCAGCGTGCCGGGCAGCGCCTGCTCCAGCAGCGCGCGGTGGGCGGGGCCGCTCACGTCGTCGCCCTCCACCACCGCGATGCGCGGCGCGGGCAGGCCGAGTTCGTGCGCCAGTGCGTGGATGCGGCGGGCGGCGCCCACCGGGTTGGCGGCGCCGAAGTTGCTGACGATGCGCACGCCATGCGCCAGGCATTGGGCGAGCACGGGGCGCAGCAGGTCGGCGAGAAGGGGTTCGTAGCCCGCGTCGGGGTCGTGGCGGCGCGCGAGCTGGGCCAGCGCCAGCGTGCGCTCGGCCAGGGTCTCGAAAATCAGAAAGGCCGGGCCGCCGGCCGCGACCAGCGCGTCGACCACGGGGCCGGCCGCGTCCGTGCGGTCCCCCGAGAAGCCTGCCGCGCAGCCGATGCGCAAAAGTTCTTGGCTCACATGTCTCCTTGCTCGTTTGGCCGCAATGTAGGAGGCCTGGGTTAATCTGTGAATTCGAAAATTCGGATCAACTGATTTGGATCACAGATGAAACCCAACATCTCCACGCGCCAGTTGCAGGCCTTCGTGGCGCTGGCCGAGCAGCGCAGCTTCACGCGCGCCGCCGCGCTGTGCCACCTGTCGCAACCCGCCTTCAGCGCGCTGATCGGGCAGCTCGAAGCCACGCTGGGCCTGCGCCTGTTCGACCGCAGCACGCGGCATGTGGAGCCCACGGCCGAGGGCATCGAGTTCGAGGTGTCGGCGCGGCGTGTGCTGGCCGAGTTCGACGCCGCGCTGTCCGGCGTGTCGGACCAGCTGGCGCGCCGGCGCGGCCGGGTGTCGATTGCGCTGCTGCCTTCGCTGGCGGCGGGCTGGCTGCCCGGCATCCTGCGCGGCTACAAAGAGCAGCACCCGGGCGTGGAGATCGAAGTGGCCGACGTGCTGTCCGAGCCCTGCGTAGAGCGCGTGCGCAGCGGCCAGGCCGACTTTGCGCTGGCCGCCATACGCGCCGACACGCAGGAGCTGCGCGCCGAGCCCTTTTGCAGCGACGACTTCCACCTGGTCTGCCCCGCCGGCCACCCGCTGGCCGCACTGCCCGAGGTGCGCCCGCGCGACGTGGCGGCCTACCCCTTTGTGCACATGGCCCGCAGCTCCAGCGTGCGCCAGTACCTGGACGCCGCGCTGCACCCGCTGCAGATGCAGACGCTGATGGAGGTGGACCAGCTCGCCACCGCCATGGGCATGGTGCGCGCCGGCCTGGGCGTGAGCCTGATGCCGGCGCTCACGCTGTTCCATTTCGCGCAGCCTGGGCTGGTGACGCGGCCGCTGCCCTGGCCGGGGCTCAAGCGCAGCATCTACCTCATCCGCCGGCGCGAGCGCAGCCTGTCGCTGGCGGCGCAAACGCTGTACGAGCAGGTGATGGCGCAGCCGCCGCAGGTGCCATCTGCGCCGAAGAAACGACGAATAACCGTCTGACAGACAACTGTATTCGTATCCAGTAGCATGCCTGCATGGACATCAACCGCAAGCTCGCCATCCTGGCCGATGCCGCCAAGTACGACGCCTCCTGCGCGTCCAGCGGCACGACCAAGCGCGACTCGGTGGGCGGGCGTGGCATCGGCTCGACCGAGGGCGCCGGCATCTGCCACAGCTATGCGCCCGACGGCCGCTGCATCTCGCTCCTGAAGGTCCTGCTCACCAATTACTGCCTGTACGACTGCCTGTACTGCGTGAACCGCGTCAGCAGCAACGTGCAGCGCGCGCGCTTCACGACGGACGAGGTCGTGCAGCTCACGCTGGACTTCTACCGCCGCAACTGCATCGAAGGCCTGTTCCTCAGCAGCGGCATCATCCAGAGCCCGGACCACACAATGGAGATGGTGGTCGAGGTGGCGCGCAGCCTGCGCGAGGACCACGACTTCCGCGGCTACATCCATCTGAAGACCATTCCCGAAGCGAATGCCGAACTGCTGGCCCGCGCGGGCCGCTACGCCGACCGCCTGAGCATCAACATCGAGCTGCCCACCACCGACGGCCTGGCCGCGCTGGCGCCCGAGAAGGACGGCCAGGCCATCCGCCGCTCGATGGCCAACCTGCGCGTGCACATCGACGACGCCAAGGGCGAGGCCCAGGCCGCACGGCCCACCGCCCTGCCCTCGGCGCCCCCGCGCCGCGCCGCCGCCCCCAAGTTCGCCCCCGCCGGCCAAAGCACACAGATGATCGTGGGCGCCGATGCCGCCAGCGACCGCAGCATCCTCACCACGAGCGCGAACCTTTACGGCGCCTACAAGCTGCGCCGCGTCTATTACTCGGCCTTCAGCCCCATCCCCGACGCCTCGCGCGCGCTGCCGCCCACCGCGCCGCCGCTGGTGCGCGAACACCGGCTGTACCAGGCCGACTGGCTCATGCGTTTCTACGGCTTCGGCCATGACGAGATCGTGGGCGGCGAGGATGGCATGCTGTCGCTGGAGATGGACCCCAAGCTGGCCTGGGCGCTGGCGCACCGCGAGCGCTTTCCCGTGGACCTGAACCGCGCGCCGCGCGAGATGCTGCTGCGCGTGCCGGGCCTGGGCGTGAAGTCGGTCGACAAGCTGCTGATGGCGCGGCGCCAGCGCGTGCTGCGCGTGGACGACCTGGGGCGCCTGTCGGTGCCGCTGCGCACCGTGCTGCCCTTCGTGAGCGTGCCTGGCGTCGGGGCCGGCAAGGGGCTGGACAGCGCGCAGCTGGCCGCGCGGCTCAAGCCCCGGCCGCAGCAGGCCTCGCTGTTCGACCATGCGCCTGCTTGAGCAAGCGGTCACCGTCAGCCTGGCGTCGGACGACGACCTGGCGGGCTTCAAGGCCGCCGTGCGCCGCCTCGTTGCGCAGCAGATGGCGCCGCAGGACGTGCAGTGGCAGGTGGCCACCGCCGCGCACGGCGACCTGTTCTCGGAACCCGCGCCCGTCACCCAGGCCGCCCGCGCGCCCGCTTTCCGCCTGCCCGCCCAGGCCGTGCAATGGCTGGAGC
Organism: Pseudorhodoferax sp. Leaf267; assembly: GCF_001422405.1. Lineage (GTDB taxonomy): Bacteria > Pseudomonadota > Gammaproteobacteria > Burkholderiales > Burkholderiaceae_C > Pseudorhodoferax. The sequence goes on along the minus strand of NZ_LMMV01000001.1, from coordinate 592,002 downwards.
ATGCCGCCCTGCACTCCGAGCCCGGCCGCTTCGAGCTGCTCTACCGCCTGGTCTGGCGTCTGCTCGCCGAGCCCGGCCTGCGCGACGACCCGCTGGATGCGGACATGCTGCATGCCGAGCGCCTGTCGCGTTCGGTACGGCGCGACATGCACAAGATGACGGCCTTCGTGCGCTTTCGCCCGCTCGCGGCGCAGGCAGGCGAGCCCACCGAGCACGTGGCCTGGTTCGAGCCCGACCACCACATCGTGCGCGCCACAGCGCCCTTCTTTGCACGACGCTTCGCGCAGATGCGCTGGGCCATCCTCACGCCCGAGCGCAGCGTGCGCTGGGACGGCGAGACGCTGGACTTCGGCCCCGGCGCGCGCCGCGAAGACGCCCCGCCCGCCGATGCCGGCGAACAGCTCTGGCTCACCTACTACGCCCACATCTTCAACCCGGCGCGCTTGAAGCCGGACATGATGCGCAAGGAGATGCCGCGCCGCTACTGGAAGAACCTGCCCGAGGCCACGCTGATCCAGCCGCTCATGCACGCCGCCGCGCAGCGCAGCGGCCAGATGGTGGAAGAAGGCGCCACCGAGCCGCAGCGGCGCCGGCCTGCCAGCTCCATCGCGCTGCGCCTGGACCAACGCCCGGCCGATACGGCCCTGCCCGGCACGCTGGACGCCCTGCGCCTGGCCACCTCGCACTGCCGCGACTGCCCCATCGGCCAGCACGCGACCCAGGCCGTGCACGGCGAAGGCGCGGCCGGCGCGGCCTTGATGCTGGTGGGCGAGCAGCCAGGCGACCAGGAGGACCTGCGCGGCCGCCCGTTCGTCGGGCCGGCCGGCAAGCTGCTGCAGCAGGCGTTCGATCGGCTGGGCTGGCAGCGCGAGCTGCTGTACCTGACGAATGCCGTGAAGCACTTCAAGTTCGAGCTGCGCGGCAAGCGGCGCCTGCACAAGACGCCGGGGCAGAAGGAAGCCATGGCCTGCAGCCAGTGGCTGGAGCGCGAGATCGGCCTCGTGAAGCCCCAGGCCGCCATTGCCCTGGGCGCCACCGCGGCCCGCGCGCTCATGGGCTACGCGGTGCCTGTGAGCAGCGCCCGGGGCCAGTGGCTGCAGCGCGCCGATGGCCTGCCCGTGCTGGTCACGCTGCACCCGGCCGCATTGCTGCGCATGGAGGTCGGCGACCCACAAGCCGCCTTCGACGCCTGGCTGGACGACCTGCGCCAGGCCGCCGGCTACGCAGCGATCAGAACAGCTTCCACTTGAGCCCGATGGCCACCGCCGACGGGATGCCGAACAGCATCAGGAAGATCGGCAGCTCCTCGCCCCACGAATAGCCCGCATGCGTCACGCCGACCCACATGTTGAAGAAGGTCGCCACGCACCACAGCACCACGAAGCCGCCCGTCACCCAGCCCATCGCGTTGGGGAAGTTCTCGGCAAACAGCCGGCCCAAAATGAAGAAGGCGGCCAGCAGCAGGAAGCCGGCGGTGAGGAACATGGCAGTGCGCATCAGGGATTTCCAAGGTCAGGCCGACTCGCGGCGGGCCTTGCAATGTAGTGGTCCATCTGTGCAACAACGGGCCGTATAGAGCCCAGTGATCTGCGCAAGTTATGCCCATGCTAAGGTCGCCCGTGCCATGAAGACCCTGCTCATCGTCCACCACAGCATGACCGGCGGCACGACCCAACTGGCCCAGGCCGCGCTGCGCGGCGCCGGCACGGAGCCAGGCGTCACGGCCCGCCTGCTCAAGGCGCGCGACGCCGGCCCCGACGACCTGCTGGCCGCCGACGGCTATGTGTTCGCCACGCCGGAGAACCTGGCCGCCATCGCCGGCCTCATGAAGGACTTCTTCGACCGCTGCTACTACCCGGCGCTGGACCGCATCCAGGGCCGGCCCTACGCCACCCTGGTCTGTGCCGGCAGCGACGGCAGCAACGCCGCGCGGCAGGTCGAGCGCATCGCCACCGGTTGGCGCCTCAAGCCCGTGGCGCCCGCGCTGATCGTCTGCACGCACGCGCAGACGCCCGAGCAGATCCTGGCGCCCAAGCAGATCGGCGCGGCCGATCTGCACAAGGCCGAGGAGCTGGGTGCGGCGCTTGCGGCGGGGTTGGCGCTGGGCGTGTTCTGAGCGCGTGCGGCTGCTGCGCCGGCCAGCCTGCATCCACCGGTAGCGCCGCCACCAGGCGCGCCCTGGGTGGCCCGACGCCCAGGACATCGATGCCGGCCCAGCAGACCTGGCCCGCTTCCGCTATGTTCGACGGCGCGCCCCGCCGCTCCCAACCCCGTGCACACCCCGTGCAAGCCACAACCTGCCGCCATTCCATGAGCCACCTGTTCCAACCCCTGCAGATCGGCCCGCTCACGCTGGCCAACCGCATCACCGTCGCGCCCATGTGCCAGTACTCGGCCAGCGAGGGCACGCCCGGCGACTGGCACATGATCCACCTGGGTCAGCTGGCCATCTCCGGCGCCGGCATGCTCATCATCGAGGCGACCGCGGTCGAGGCCGAGGGCCGCATCACGGCTGCCGACCTGGGCCTGTATTCGGACGCCAACGAGGCCGGCCTGGCGCGCGTGCTGGACGCGGCGCGTGCCCACTCGCCGATCAAGCTTGCGATCCAGCTCGGCCATGCCGGGCGCAAGGCCTCCAGCCGCGCGCCCTGGGAGGGCGGCAAGCAAGTGCCCGTCGGCGAGCCGGGGGGCTGGCCGTCGTGGTCGGCCTCGCCCGTGCCGCATGCGCCGGGCGAGCAGCCGCCCCTGGCGCTGGACGCAGCCGGCCTGCGCCGTGTGCGCGACGCGTTCGCTGCCGCCGCCCGCCGCGCCGCGCGGCTGGGGCTGGACGGCATCGAGCTGCACGGCGCCCACGGCTACCTGCTGCACCAGTTCCTGTCGCCTCTGGCCAACCAGCGCACCGATGAATACGGCGGCAGCCTGGAGAACCGCATGCGCTTTCCGATCGAAGTGTTCGATGCGGTGCGCGCGGTGTTCCCGGCCGACAGGCCGGTCTGGATGCGCATCTCGGCCACCGACTGGGTGCCCGGCGGCTGGGACATCGAAGGCACGCTGGCGTTGTCGCACGCGCTCAAGGCCCGCGGTTGCGCGGCCATCCACGTGACCACGGGTGGCGTGTCACCGTTGCAGGCGATCCAGCTCGGCCCGCTCTACCAGGTGCCCTATGCGCAGCGCGTGAAGGCCGAGGTGGGCCTGCCGACCATCGCCGTGGGCCTGATCACCGAGCCCGAGCAGGCCGAGGCCATCATCGCCGGGGGCGAGGCCGATGCCGTGTCGCTGGCCCGCGCCATGCTCTACGACCCGCGCTGGCCCTGGCATGCGGCCGCGAAGCTGGGCGCGCAGGTCCGCGTGCCGCCGCAGTACTGGCGCTCCCAGCCGCGGGAGTTCAAGGACCTGTTCGAAGGCGCTACGTTCGGCGCGCGCTGAGCGGCCCGCTCAACGCGCCGGCACCACGTTGGCCCGCCCGTCCGGCGTCGGGCTGACGTCCGACGAGGTCGGTGGCGTGGGCGCGCCCTGCGGCACCACCACCGTGGCGCGGCCGTCCGGCGTCTCCACCGTCGTATCGCCCGGCACGCCGCCGCGCGCGCGGTCGAAGCGGGCGCCGGCCTCACGCACGCAGGCCTCGCGCAGCGGTGCCGGCAGCTGGCCGCTGTTGCAGGTGGCCAGGTCGCTCTGGTAGATCTGGCGGGCCTGCTCGGCCGGGCTGGGCGCCGGTTGCGCGACCGCCAGGGGCATGGCGATCAGACAGGCCCAGGGCGCGACGTTCAGCAGGAGGCGCGAGGCGGTGCGAAGGCTCATGTGCATTCTCCTAAGACTGCCGTGCAGCGTAGCCGCCGCGCACCGCCAGAGGTGTAGGACGGCATCGGCGCGCAGGGGCTGCCGCGGGCCGGCCCACGTCGGGCCTGGCAGCTACACAGAGAGCGGCGCTGTCTGACAAATGCACCCACACGGCAAGGCTAACCTCGCCAGGCGCTTCGCAAGCTCTTCTTCATCTCATGTCCGACACTGTTTCGCCTGCGCTCGCGGCCTCGGCCCGGCGCAAGACCCGCCGCAGGTCGGTACTGCCCCCCGCCAGTGCATGGCGCCGCTTCGTGGCCCTGGCCAAGCCCTACTGGCTCGGCGACCGCAAGAAGAGCGCCTGGTCACTGATCGCCCTGCTGCTCGTGCTGATGCTGTGCGAGACACAGCTGGCCGTGATGCTCAACGACAAGGCCGGCGAGATGACCTCGGCCCTGGCCGGCCGCGAGAGCGACCGCTTCTGGGACGCCGTGCGCATGAGCCTGCTCATCGTCGCCTTCGCCGCGCCCTGCTACGCGTTCTACTACTTCATGCGCGATACCTTCGCCAACCACTGGCGGCGCTGGCTCACGGGGCGCTTCCTGGACGGCTACCTGCGCGACCGCGTGTACTACGCGCTGGGCAGCCGTGAAGACATCGACAACCCCGACCAGCGCATCGCCGAGGACATCAACACGTTCACGGGCCGCTCGATCCACTTCCTGCTCATCCTGATCGGCTCGTTCATGCAGCTCATCGCCTTCAGCGCGGTGCTGTGGTCGATCTCGCACATGCTGGTCGGCTTTCTGGTGCTGTACGCGCTGATCGGCACGGGCGGTGCGCTGTGGCTGTTCGGCGGGCCGCTGATCCGGCTGAACTTCCTGCAGCTGCGGCGCGAGGCGGATTTCCGCTTCGGCCTGATGCAGGTGCGCGAGAACGCCGAATCCATCGCGTTCTACGGTGGCGAGCCGCAGGAGCGTGCGCAGATCGACCACCGCTTCGGCGCCGTGTTCCGCAACTACATGCGACTCATCCGGCGCCAGTGCGGCCTGAACCTGTTCCAGCGCGTGTTCAGCCAGCTCACGCTGGTGTTGCCCGCGGTGATCCTGGCCGGCGACGTGTTGTCAGGCGAGCTGGAGGTCGGCCGTGCCGTGCAGGCGGCCGGCGCATTCGCCGTGGTCCTGGCCGCTGCATCGCTGATCGTGGACAACTTCGAGAGCCTGAGCCGCTTCGTGGCGGGCATCGACCGGCTGCAGGCGCTGTCGCAACTGGTCGTGCCCGAAGCACCCGCGGCGCAGGCCGCCGTCGCCGCGGCGCCGGCCACGCAGATCCGCCACGAGAACGCCGCCAGCGTCGGCGCGCAGGGCCTCACGCTGTACACCCCGCGCGCCGAGCAGATGCTGATCGAGCGGCTCAGCTTCACGCTCGCGCCGGGCGATGCGCTGCTGATCACCGGCCCCAGCGGCTGCGGCAAGAGCTCGCTGCTGCGCGCGCTGGCCGGCCTGTGGCACAACGGCAGCGGCAGCGTCTCCCACCCGCCTCGCGGCGAGATGTTCTTCCTGCCGCAAAAGCCCTATGTGCAGGGCGGCACGCTGCGCAGCCAGCTGCTCTACCCGGGCACGGGCTCCGCGATGTCGGACGCGCAGCTGCTGGACACGTTGGCCCAGGTGCGCCTGTCCCGGCTGGCCGAGTGCGCCGCCGACCTGGACGCGGTGCAGGACTGGGGCAAGCGCCTGTCGGTCGGCGAGCAACAGCGCCTGGCCTTCGCGCGCGTGCTGGTGCACAAGCCGCACACGGTGATCCTGGACGAGGCCACGAGCGCCTTGGACCCGGACAACGAGGCTGCGCTGTACGCCCAGCTGCGCGCCAGCGGCGCCACGCTGGTCAGCATCGCCCACCGCGACGCGCTGCGCAGCTGCCACACGCACCACCTGGAGCTGCTGGGCGGCGGGCAGTGGCGGCTCGAGCCGCTCACCTGATCAGCCGCCGCGCTGCAACCACAGCAGCGCCTGCGGTGCCGGCATGGCAGGTGCGCACAGGTAGCCCTGGTACTGATCGCACTGCAGAGCCTGCAGCAGCGCCAGCTGCGCCTGCGTCTCCACGCCTTCGGCGATGGTCGTGAGCTGAAGCGCGCGCGCCATCTGCACGATGGCGCTGACGATGGCCCGATCGCTCTCGTCGTCCGGCAGGCCGCGCACGAAGCTGCGGTCGATCTTGAGCTTGCGGATCGGCAACTGCTTCAGGTAGGCCAGGCTGGAATAGCCGGTGCCGAAGTCATCGATCGCCAGGCGCACGCCCAGCGCGTCCAGCGCATGAAGCCGCTGCAGCGCCTCGGCCGCATCGCGCACGAGGATGGTCTCGGTCAGTTCCAGCTCCAGCAGCTGCGGCGCAAGGCCGTGCGCGTGCAAGGCCGCGGCCACGCGCGCCACGAAGTCGATCTGCTGGAACTGCAGCGGCGACACATTGACCGACACCGGCACCGCCAGGCCGGCCCGCTGCCAGTCGGCCGCCTGGCGCACGGCCTCGGCCAGCACCCAGCTGCCGATGGTGACGATGTAGCCCGACTCCTCGGCCAGCGGCACGAAGGACTCGGGCGCGACGATGCCGCGCTCCGCGTCGGTCCAGCGCAGCAGCGCCTCCATCGCCTGCACCCGGCCCGTCAGCAGATCGACCTGCGGCTGGTAATGCAGCTCGAACAGCCCTGCCTCCATGGCCTGGTGCATGGCGTGCTCGGTCTTCATGCGCGCCAGCAGCTGCATGTTCATCTGCGGCTGGTAGAAGCCCACGTCGCCGCGCCCGCGATCCTTCACGCTGTACATGGCCGTGTCGGCGCACTTGATCAGGTCGTCCATCGACGCGCCGTCGGCCGGGTGCATGGCCACGCCGATGCTGCAGCCGATGGAGAACTGCAGCGCGTCCATCTCGAAGGGGTGCGCCACGGTGGCGATCACGCGGCGCGCCACCATCTCGGCGGCGGCCACGTCGGCCTTGTGCAGCAGCATGACGAACTCGTCGCCGCCCAGCCGGCACAGGGTGTCGACCTGGCGCAGGCAGGACTGGATGCGCTGCGCCACCTCCACCAGCACGCGGTCGCCGAACTGGTGGCCCAGCGAGTCGTTGATGTTCTTGAAGCGGTCCAGGTCCACGAACAGCACCGCGAAACCGGTGCCGTCGCGCCCGGCCAGGCGCAGCGCGTAGTCGATGCGCTGGGCCAGCATCAACCGGTTGGGCAGGCCGGTCAGCAGGTCGGTGTAGGCCAGCTGCTCGATGCGCTGCTGGCTCTCGCGCTCCTGCGTGATGTCGCGGAACGAGTAGACCCGGCCCACCGAGTGGCCCTGGCTCTGCTTGGGCAGCGTGGTGCGCTGCAGCAGCCGGCCCGAGCGCAGCTCCAGCAGATCGGTGGCCTCGGCCAGCGGCGCGGCGGTGATCTCCTGCAGGCGCAGCAGGTAGGCCTCGCGGTCGCGCACGGCGTCGGCCATGTGCTGGCGCAGGGCCTCCTCGTCGCGCCGCACCAGCAGGGCTTCGGGCACGTTCCACAGCTCCGCGAAGCGCCGGTTGCAGGCGGTGGTCAGGCCTTGCACGTCGCTCACGAGGATGCCGTCGGCCGTGGATTCCAGCGTGGCCTGCATCTCGGCCAGCACCATGTCCAGCGCGTGCTCCAGCCGCTGCTGCGGCGTGCGGTCCTGCAGGCAGACCAGGAACACCCGTGCGCCGCCGGCCAGGTGCAGCAGGCTCACGCGGCGCTCCACGTGCAGCACCGTGCCGTCGCCGCAGCGCACCAGCGTGTCCGAGCGGATGGCCTGCGACAGCCCGGCGTCCACGTCGGCCCAGAAGAAGGCGTCTTCCGGTGCAGGGCACAGCGCCTGCACGGCCTGGCCCACGATGTCCTCGCCCGGCATGCGCAGCAGCTGCGCCGCCGCACGGTTGGCGTGCAGCACCAGCAGGCTGGCCGGGTCGACCAGGCACACGGCCTCCATCAGCCCATCGGCCAGCACGGCCAGCGCGCCGGCGTGCGCGGCCGGCCCGTCCACGCGCAACGCCGCCTGCGCGATGCCTGTGCCCTCCGTCGCTGCGCGGCGGGCCTCGCGCGGGGCCGTCACGCCATGGCCTCGGCCAACTGGGCGGGCTGCAAGGGCCGCTCGTAGAAATAGCGCACGCGCTGGCGCGGCGCCAGGTAGTGCAGCGCCGCACGCGGCAGCTGGGCGGGCTTCAGGCTGCGCCGGATGCCCAGCTCGGGCGCCGTCTCCAGGTCCAGGATCAGGGCCTGCTCGCTGGGCATGCTCGGGTCGTGCACGAGCACGCGCGGCTTGAGCGGCCGTGTGGAGTTGACCGACACCACGATGGCGTAGCGGTCGTTGACGAGCTGCACGACCGAGCCCGGCGGGTAGACACCCATCATGCGGATGAAGGCGCCCAGCACCACACCATCGAAGCGCTGCTTCTGGCTGGCGAACATCAGTGACAGCGCTTCGTGCGGCGTGAGCGCCTGGGCCAGCCGCGGCGGGTTGCACAGGTTGTCGTAGGTGTTGACCAGCGCCAGCACACGGCCACCGAGCGACATGGCATCGCCCACCAATGCAGCGGGGAAGCCGCTGCCGTCCACCATCTCGTGGTGCTGCGCGATGGCGTCCAGCGCCGCGCCCGGCAGCCCCATGCGCTTGCCCAGGCGCACGCTTTCGTTGATGTGCTCGCGGTAGACCGCGCGCTCGCTCTCGGAGAAGCCGGCGTCGTCGGCACGCATGCGCTCGGGCAGCTGGATCTTGCCCAGGTCGTGCAGCAGCGCGGCCAGGCCCAGCTCGGCCAGTTCGGTGGCGGACAGGCCCAGCGCCTTGCCCAGCAGCAGCGAGATCACCATCACGTTGACCGTGTGCGTGGCGCTGCGCTCGCCGGCTGCCTCGGACAGCAGGCGGATCGCGGCCTCGCCGTCCACCAGCACGTCGGCCACGCAGCCCTGCACCAGCGCCATGCAGCGCTCGCGCATGTGCACGGGCTTGAGCGACACGTCGGCCAGCACGCGTTCGTAGACCTGCACGGCTTCGCCGAAGCGGCGTTCGCAATGGCGCAGGTTGGCCTGCTGCACCTCGAGCAGGCGCTGGCGTTGCTCGCGCAGCGCCTCGGCTTCGGAGATCAGCTGCTGGGCCGCGCTCTGGCCGGCGGCCGGGTCGGGCCGTGGCGGCGCCGGCGTGCCGTCGTCCGGTTGCGCGCTGGTGCTCTGCTGCAGATCGCTCTTGGCCGGGAAATAACGTACGCGCGACAGGCCCAGGCTGCGGATGGTCCGGATCTGGTCGTCCGACGAAATCTTGAAGCTGCCGCGCGGGAACGGGTGGTCCATCCAGCCCAGGTCCAACTGCACGAACAGGCCCCGCCGCAGCTGACCGACGTCGATCATGTGCGACGAGGGCTCATCCATGGCCGGTCTGGCGTGTCATTGGCATCAAAAGATTATGCGTTGTTTGCTTGACACTCCGTAACAAAGAACGCTGATTCGCCACACTTTTGCATCAAGTTGCGCAATCAAGGCCAATGAAACGTTCTATACGTTCAAGTGATGCACCAAGGTGCCCGGTCGTGCGCCAGGCCCTGCCACAACGCCCAGCAGGCGCTGGCGCACAGCGCTGCGCCCACCGCGCGCGTGCCCCAGGCCGAGAGCGCGGCGCTGCGGGCGCCGGCCATGCCGCGCGGGCCGGCGCCGGCCCAGGCCGGCAGGCGCAGCAGCAACCACGGCGCCGCCCACAGCGACACGGCGGACCCGGCCGCGAACGCGAGCATGGCGGCGGCGCCATTGGCCGGGTGGCCCGTCAATGCGGCTGTCAACAGCGCGGCCTGTAACAGTCCGCAAGGCATCAGCGCCCAGGCCAGGCCGAGCCAGAAGGGCCCGCCACGCAGCGCCAGGCCGGCACGCGCGCGCTGCCACAGCCGCCGCCCCTCGCGCTCCAGCCAGGCCGGCTGGCGCCCTTGCAGCAGCAGCCAGGCACCGAGCGCCATGGCCAGCAGGTGCATGCCGGTCCAGGCCGGCCGCAGCGCGGCGCTGGCGCCGCCCAGCCAGCCCAGGCCCTGCAGCGACCATGCCGCCAGCGAACCCATGGCGGCATAGCCGCAGGCCCGCCCGGCATGGAACAGGCCCATGGCCTGCCGGCGGCGCGGCGCACCCGCGGCCCCGACGCCGGCACAGGCCGCCCCGCACATCAGCGCGCAATGCGGGCCGCCGGCCAGGCCCATCAGCAGGGCCGTCATGCCCAGTTCCACCGCCATGCCGGTGCCCGCCGCCGCCTGCTACAGCAGCCTCGCGAACTGGGCGCGCGTGCGGTCCGCCTGCGCATAGCGGTCGAACACCATGGCGATGGCGCGCACCAGCATCCAGCCGTGCGCCGTCACGCGCAGCGCTGCGGGCTCCAGCACGAGCAGGCCGTCGGCCTCGAAGGCGCGCAGCGCCTCCAGCTCGGCAGCGAAGTACTGGCGAAAGTCGATCAGCCAGGCCAGCTCGACGGACTCGAAGTGCAGCGTGCCCTGGCACATCAGCGCCATGATCACGCTGCGCCGCACCAGGTCGTCGCGCGTGAGCGCCAGCCCACGCACCACGGGCAACCGGCCCTGGCCCAGCAGGTCGCGGTACTGCTCCAGGGTCTTGGCGTTCTGGCTGTAGGTGGCGCCGACCTTGCCGATGGCCGAGACGCCGAGCGCCACCAGGTCGCAGTCGGGCTGCGTGCTGTAGCCCTGGAAGTTGCGGTGCAGCCGGCCCTGGCGCCTGGCCACGGCCAGGCTGTCGGTGGGCAGCGCGAAATGGTCCATGCCGACGTAGACGTAGCCCGCGGCCTGGAAGGTGGCCAGCGCGGCTGCCAGCATGGCCAGGCGCGCGGGGCCGCCCGGCAGCGCAGCGCTGTCGATGCGGCGCTGCGGCTTGAAGCGCTCGGGCAGGTGCGCGTAGCCGTACAGCGCGATGCGCTCGGGCCGCAGCTGCACCACCTGGGCCAGCGTGCGCGCGAAGGAAGCCGGCGTCTGCAGCGGCAGGCCGTAGATGAGGTCCACGTTCAGCGACTCGAAGCCCAGGGCGCGCGCCTGCGCCACAAGGTCGGCCACCTGCGCGAAGGGCTGCACGCGGTGCACGGCCTTCTGCACGGCCGCATCGAAGTCCTGCACGCCGAACGACAGCCGGTTGAAGCCCAGGGCCGCCAGCGCCTGCAGCCGCGCGCGGTCCACGGTGCGCGGGTCGACCTCGACCGCGTATTCGCCGCCCGGTGCCAGGTGGAAGCGCGCATGCAGCAACGCCATGAGCCGGGCCAGCTCCGCGTCGTTCAGGAAGGTCGGGCTGCCCCCGCCCAGGTGCAGCTGGGACACCGTCTGGCCCGGGCCGAGCGCGGCCACGTACAAATCCATCTCGCGCGCCAGGTCGTCCAGGTAGCGCACGGCGTTGTCGTGGTGCCGTGTGATGATCTTGTTGCAGGCGCAGTAGTAGCACAGCGATGCGCAGAACGGGATGTGCACGTACAGCGACAGCGGCAGCGCACGGCCCGCCGCGCCCTGGCGCCGCTGCTGCAGGGCCTGCACGCAGTCGTCGGGGCCGAAGGCTTCCACGAAACGGTCGGCCGTGGGATAAGAGGTGTAACGTGGCCCGGGCCGGTCGAAGCGGCGCAACACGTCTTCGGGAATGCAGCCGTCACTGGCGGGCCTGGCGGCCATCGTGGTGGTCATAAGAACTCCTTGCGCGGACTGTGCCGCGCGCGATCCGGCCAGGTATTGATGCAGATCAAGTGCAGCGACAGGCTGTTTGCGACAATTTGCGCTACGTCATGAAAGAACGCGATGCACCCGCACACCATCAAAGTCGCCTGCTCCAACTGCAACCTGCGTGAGCTGTGCATGCCGATGCAGCTCAACGCACAGGAGCTGCAGCGCATCGACGAGGTGGTGGCAACGCGCCGCCCCATCAAGCGCGGCGCCACGCTGTTTCGCGCCGGCGAGGCGTTCAGCTCGCTCTATGCGATCCGCACCGGCTTCTTCAAGACCTCGGTCGCCACCGAGGACGGGCGCGAGCAGGTCACCGGCTTCCAGATGGCGGGCGAGGTGATCGGGCTGGACGGCATCGTCAACGACAGGCACACCTGCGACGCCGTGGCGCTCGAGGATGCGGAGGTCTGCGTGATGCCCTTCGACCGGCTCGAAGAGCTGTCGCGCGAAGTGAACGCGCTGCAGCACCACGTGCACAAGATCATGAGCCGCGAGATCGTGCGCGAGCACGGCGTGATGCTGCTGCTGGGCAGCATGCGCGCCGAGGAGCGCGTGGCGGCCTTTCTGCTGAACCTGGTCAAGCGCCTGCATGCGCGTGGCTTCTCGCGCAGCGAACTCGTGCTGCGCATGACGCGCGAGGAGATCGGCAGCTACCTGGGCCTGAAGCTGGAGACCGTGAGCCGCACCTTCTCCAAGTTCGTCGACGAGAAGATCATCGAGGTCAAGCAGCGGCATCTGCGCATCCTGGACGCCGACGCCCTGCAGCGCATCGTCAACCCCCAGGTCTGCCACTGACGGCGCTCAGCGCCCGGCCACGGCCGGGCGCACGGCGGGCGCCTGGCCCGTGGCGGCATGGTTGCGGGCCACCATGGCCGGCTGCCGCGCGATCGACGTCGCCTGCACACGCGCCGCGGGCGCATCGCGCACCACGGGGTCGGCCCCACGGAACGCGATCACGGCCGTGGCGATGCTGGCCACCACCACGGCCAGCGGGCCACCGATGACCATCCAGACCATGCCGTAGCGCCACCATGGGCGTTGCGTGGGGATGGGGTTGGCAACGGGCATGGGAACACCTTTCTTCAAGGGCGCGGAACGAGGAACACGGACTTCTCTGCCAGATGCGTGCCGCCGTCCAGCATCTCGATCTCGAACTGGATGGGGTGGGAGCCGCTGGCCGCCGCCTGGTGCGGCAACTGCAGGCGCACGGCGACCCAGCGCGAGGCCGTGGCGTCGACCTGCACCTCGGGCTCGGACACCACGGCCAGGCCCGGCAGGCCGCGCACGCCGATGCGAAAGCGCTGGTGCGACTCCGTCGCGTTCATGACCTGCAGCCGGTACACGTTCTCGATGGCGCCGCCGGCCACGATGCGCGCCATGGCACCGCGGTCGCGCACCACGTCGACCTTGAACGGCGTGCGCAGCAGCAGGCTGGCGGCCAGGCCGCCCGAGACCAGCAGCAGCACGGCCGTGTAGGCCAGCACGCGCGGGCGCGCCACGCGGCGCCAGATCTGCGCGCGGCTCCAGCCCTTGTGTTGGCCCTGCTGCGTGGTGAACCCGATCAGGCCGCGCGCATCGCCCATCTTGTCCATCACGCCGTCGCACACGTCGGCGCAGGCACCGCAGCCGATGCACGCGTACTGCAGGCCGTCGCGGATGTCGATGCCGGTCGGACAGACCTGCACGCACAGCGTGCAATCGATGCACGAGCCCAGGCCGCGCGCAGCCGGCGCCGTGCCGCGCGGCCGGCTGCCACGTGGCTCGCCGCGTGCCGCGTCGTAACCCACGATCAAGGTGTCGCGGTCGAACATCGCGCTCTGGAACCGCGCATAGGGGCACATGTACTTGCAGACCTGCTCGCGCAGGAAACCGGCATTGCCGTAGGTGGCCAGGCCGTAGAACAGCACCCAGAACACTTCCCAGCCGCTCATCTGCGTCGTGAGGAAGGCCATGCCGAGCGCGCGCACGGGCGTGAAGTAGCCGACGAAGGAAAAGCCGGTCCACAGGCCCACGCCCAGCCACACGATGTGCTTGAACCATTTCTTGACCAGCTTTTCCAGCGACATGGCCGACGCATCGAGCTGCATGCGCGCGCCGCGCTCGCCCTCGATGCGGCGCTCGATCCACAGGAAGATCTCCGTGTAGACGGTCTGCGGGCACGAGAAGCCGCACCACAGCCGCCCGGCCACCGCCGTGAACAGGAACAGCGACAGCGCCGAGACCACGAGCAGCCCGGCCAGGTAGATGAAGTCCTGCGGGTACAGCACCAGGCCGAAGAGGTAGAAGCGCCGCGCCTCCAGGTCGAACAGCACGGCCTGGCGCTGGCCCCACTGCAGCCACGGCAGGCCGTAGAACAGCAGCTGCGTGAGCCACACCATGCCCCAGCGCCAGCGGGCCAACGGGCCCGTGACGCTGCGCGGGTGGATGGTGCGGTGCGCCTCGAACAGCGGCACCCCTGCGGCCTGGCCCTCGGCCTGGATCGCGATGGTCCTGCGGGACGAACCGGACGCCATACGCAGGCTCAGGGCCGGTTGGACAGGTGCCACACGTAGGAGGCCAGCACGCGGATCTGCGCCTCGCTGAGCTTGCCCTCCTGCGCCGGCATCTGGTTGTGCTTGCCGCCGTTGACCATGGCGACGATGGCGTCCTCGCCCCAGCCGTGCAGCCAGACGTCGTCGGTCAGGTTGGGCGCGCCCAGCAGCGGGTTGCCCTTGCCGTTGCTGCCGTGGCAGGCCGCGCATGCGGCGAACTTCGACTTGCCCAACGCGGCGCGCACCGAGTCGTGCGGCCCGTTCGACAGGCTCAGCACGTAGTGCGCGACGTTGCGCACATCGTCCGGCGAGCCCACCGCCGCGGCCATCGGCGGCATCTGGCCGGTGCGGCCCTTGGTGATGGTCTCCACGATCACGTGCGGCTCGCCACCCCACAGCCAGTCGCCGTCGGCCAGGTTCGGGAAGCCCTTGCTGCCGCGCGCGTCCGAGCCGTGGCACTGCGCGCAGTGGTTCATGAACAGCCGCTCGCCGATGGCCATGGCCTGCGGGTCGCCGGCGATGTCGGCCGCCGGCATGCCGGCGAACTTGGCGTACAGCGGCGCCGTGTCGGCCTGCATCTGCTGCACGGCGGCCTGGTGCTCGCCCGTGGACGACCAGTTCAGCGTGCCGGGCCTGTCGCCCAGGCCCGGGTACAGCACCAGGTAGACCACGCCGAACACCGTGGTGATGATGAACAGCCACACCCACCAGCGTGGCAGCGGATTGTTCATTTCGCGCAGGTCGCCATCCCAGACATGGCCCGTCGTGTTGTCGCCATCGGGCGCGACCCTGGCCTGGCCAGCCGCCCACAGCAGCAGCATGCAGCCCACGATGCCGCCCAGGGTCACCACGATGATCGCGATCGACCAGAAGCTGCTGGTGAAGTCACTCATGATCTTGTCTCACTCTTGTTCGAATGGCAGGCGCGCGGCCTCGTCGAAGTCCGCGCGGTTGCGCCGCGACCAGGCCCAGGCCCAGATGCCGACGAAGCACGCCAGCGAGGCCACGGTGGCCAGCGAGCGCAGAACGTTGATGTCCATGTTCGGTTTCCAATCAGTTCAGCGGGCATTGCACGGATGCAGCCGACGCAACGGTGTGTCGGATACAGCGCCGTCCAAAGGCCGCGGAGCAGGCCATGCCGACAGCCGCCGCGGAACTGGCTCTGCCAGGCCGCTGGCGGCGCCCCTGGAGGGCGATGGACCGGCTACACGCAGTGCGCCGGGCAAACGGGGTGGGTTCATTTCACGGCCAGGCCGAGCGATTGCAGATAGGCGATCGTGGCGTCCATCTCGGTCCTGCCCTTCACGTCCTCGGGCGCCCTGGCGATCTCCTCGTCGGTGTAGGGCGTGCCCAGGCGGCGCAGCGCGCGCATGTTGGCGGCCAGCTGCGGGCCGTCGATGGTGGCCTTCTCCAGCCAGGCATAGGCCGGCATGTTGGACTCGGGCACCACGTCGCGCGGGTTCACGAGGTGGATGCGGTGCCAGTCGTCGTTGTACTTGCCGCCCACGCGGTGCAGGTCGGGCCCGGTGCGCTTGCTGCCCCACTGGAACGGACGGTCGTAGACGAACTCGCCGGCCAGCGAGTAGTGGCCGTAGCGCAGCGTCTCGGCCTGCAGCGGGCGGATCATCTGCGAGTGGCAGTTGTAGCAACCCTCGCGGATGTAGATGTCGCGGCCGGCCAGCTGCAGCGCGGTGTAGGGCTTCACGCCCTCGATCGGCACCGTGGTGGAGCGCTGGAAGAACAGCGGCACGATCTCCACGAGCCCGCCCACCACCAGCACCAGCAGGATCAGCACGATCATCAGAAGGTTGCTGGTCTCGATCTTCTCGTGCGCCCCGCGCTTGTCGATGTTCTGCGACATGGTCGTTCTCTCGTTGGTCAGGAATGCGCGGCCGCAATCGACGGGATCGGCGACACCGACGGCCGCGCCTGCGCCATGGTCATGACCATGTTCCAGGCCATCACCAGCATGCCGAACAGGTACAGCACGCCGCCCAGCAGCCGCACGGCGTAGAACGGATAGGTGGCCTTGACGGATTCGGCGAAGGTGTAGGTCAGCGTGCCGTCGGCGTTCACGGCGCGCCACATCAGGCCCTGCATCACGCCGGCGATCCACATCGCGGCGATGTAGAGCACGATGCCGATGGTGGCGCTCCAGAAGTGCAGCTCGATGGCCTGCACGCTGTACATCCGCTGCTGGCCGAACAGGCGCGGGATCAGGTAGTACAGCGACCCCATGGTGATCAGGCCGACCCAGCCCAGCGCGCCGCTGTGCACGTGGCCCACCGTCCAGTCGGTGTAGTGGCTGAGTGCGTTGACGGTCTTGATCGACATCATCGGCCCCTCGAACGTGCTCATGCCGTAGAACGACAGGGCCACGATCAGAAAGCGCAGGATGGGGTCGTCGCGCAGCTTGTGCCAGGCACCCGACAAGGTCATGACGCCGTTGATCATCCCGCCCCAGCTGGGCGCCAGCAGGATCAGCGAGAACACCATGCCGACCGACTGCGTCCAGTCCGGCAGCGCCGTGTAGTGCAGGTGGTGCGGGCCGGCCCACATGTAGGTGAAGATCAGCGCCCAGAAGTGCACGATGGACAGCCGGTAGCTGTACACCGGACGCTCGGCCTGCTTGGGGATGAAGTAATACATCATCCCGAGGAAGCCGGCCGTGAGGAAGAAGCCCACGGCGTTGTGGCCGTACCACCACTGCACCATGGCGTCCTGCACGCCCGCGTAGGCCGAGTAGCTCTTCCAGAAGCTGGCCGGCATGGCCGCGCTGTTGACGATGTGCAGCAGCGCCACGGCGATGATGAAGGCGCCGTAGAACCAGTTGGCCACGTAGATGTGGCGCACCTTGCGCGTGCCGATGGTGCCGAAGAACACGACCGCGAACGACACCCACACCAGCGCGATCAGGATGTCGATCGGCCATTCGAGCTCGGCGTATTCCTTGCCCGAGGTGTAGCCCATCGGCAGGCTGATCGCCGCGGCCACGATCACGGCCTGCCAGCCCCAGAACGTGAACGCCGCGAGCTTCTCGCCGAACAGCCGCACCTGGCAGGTGCGCTGCACCACGTGGTAGGCCGTGGCGAACAGCGCACAGCCGCCGAACGCGAAGATCACCGCGTTGGTGTGTAGCGGCCGCAGCCGGCCGTAGCCGAGCCAGGGAATGCCCAGGTTGAGCGCGGGCCACGTGAGCTGGGCCGCGATGACCACGCCCACCAGCATGCCCACCACGCCCCAGACCACCGCCATGACCGTGAACTGACGCACCACCGTGTCGTTGTAGACCGTGCTGTGCTGACCCGGATGGTTCATCGTTGCCCTCTCGCTTGCTGCTCTTTGCATGACGACAGGCAGTGTCTGGCGGCGCCGGCGCTGGCGCTTTGATGCAGGTCAATCAACGCTGCGGCGGGTCGCCACCGGGGATCACGCCGCTCTTTCTCTTCCACGCCCGCCGGGGCGCGCAAGCGGCGACCAGGACGCCTGTGGCGCGCGCGCTCAGGCGATGCTGCGCTGGTGGGGCCGGCCGGGCTCCATGCACTTGCCAGCGAGCGCAGCGGGTCGTGCGCCCTGGCGCATCTCTGGATCCACCGCGAGCGCCGAGCGGGCCCACTCTTCGAAGTCGCGCGCAGACAAGGGGCGGGAGAACAGGTAACCCTGCGCCACGTGGCAACCTTCCTGCGTCAAGAGCTGGCGCTGGGTCTGCGTCTCGACCCCTTCGGCCACGACGATCAGGCCCAGGCTCTTGCCGATCTGCACGATCGCGCGGCACAGAGGCAGGGCGCTGTCCCGAAAGCCCAAGTCGGCCACGAAGCTGCGGTCGATCTTGAGCTCGGTGATCGGCAGGCGGTGCAGGTAGCTCAGGCTGGAATAGCCCGTGCCAAAGTCGTCCATCGACATCCGAACCCCCAACGCCTGCAGCGCGGTGATGGTCTGCACCGTCGCGGCATGGTGGTCGAGCATCACGCCTTCGGTGATCTCGATGATGAGATCGCAGGGCCTCAAGCCATGCGCACGCAGAGTCTCCTCCACCAGCCGGGGCAGTCCGTCGTCGTGCAGCGTCAGCGCGGAGAAATTGATGGACAGCGTGGGCACCTGCAGCCCACGCGCGCGCCACGCCGCCAGTTGCGCGCAGGCGGTGCGCAGCACCCAGCGACTCAGGCCGTCGATCAGGCTGCACGCCTCGGCCAGCGGGATGAACGTGATGGGCGGCACGTTGCCACGCACGGGGTGGTGCCAGCGCGACAGCACCTCCACGCCATGCAGCGCGTTCGTCGCCAGGTCCACCTGTGGCTGGTAGTGCAGATGCAGCGCGCCCTCGTGCACCGCCTGCTCCAGGTCCGCTTCGAGCGACAGGCGTTCCTGGGCCTGCGCATTGAGTTCGCTGCTGAAGAAGGCGAACGAGCCGCGCGCTTCGCTCTTGGCCTGGTACATCGCCATGTCGGCGCGGTGCATCAGCACGTCCAGGCTGGTGCCGTCGGCGGGAAACATGGCGATGCCCAGGCTGGCGCAAGGGCGGATGTTGGTGCCGCCCAGGCTCACAGGCTGGTGCAGCACGGCCTGCACGCGCTCCACCATCTCTGCCGTCTGCAGTGCATTGCATGCCGGCAGGACCATCAGAAACTCATCGCCGGACAGCCGCGCGACGATGTCGGCGCTGCGCCGGTCCTGCAGCAGTCGGGCCGCCACGGTCTTGAGCATCTGGTCACCGGCTGGATGGCCGAGCGAGTCGTTGACGTGCTTGAAGCGGTCCAGGTCGATGAACACCACGGCCACCGGCGTGTCGTTGCGCGCAGAAGTGGCCAGGGCCTGTTCGGCCTTGGCCTTGAGCAGGCTGCGGTTGGGCAGATTGGTCAGCGGGTCGTAGAAGGCCAGCCGGTGGATGCGCGCCTTGGAGCGCTCACGCTCCAAGGCCAACGCGCACAGATGGACGCAGGCCGCCATGAGCTTGCGATGGAAGCCGTCCGGTACCCTGCTCTCGGCGTAGTGGAACACCACGGCGCCTGCGATCGACCCATCGACTGTCCGGATCGGTACGGCCCAGAAGCTGCGGTAGCCCACAGCCAGCATCGGATCCCTGAACGCGCGCCAGCGTGCGTCCGATGTGATGTCGATGAGGACGCCATCCGCGCCGAAGGCGGTGTGTTCCTGGCCGGCCACCATGTCCAGGTGCAGCGTCTGCCGTGACAGATGCTCGAGGTAGGGCCGCGGAATCTGCGGTGCCGCCAGGGGGTTGACCCGGCCGCCGGCATCGAAGCGCAACACGCAACTGGCCGTGCCCGGCAGGATCCGGTCCACCTCCTCGCACACCATGGTGGCCACGTCGCTGATCGAGCGCTCTGCCGCGATGGCCTCCAGCACCCGATGCTGCATCACCTGGTGCATCTTCGACTCGGTGATGTCGGTGATGACGCTGACCGTGCTGACGAGCCTGTGGTGCGCGTCCATCACGGGGTTGGTGGAGACATTGCACCAGTACCGCTCGCCCTGGTGGCCACGCAACAACTCCTGTCGTTCATGGGAGATGCCCTGCGCCAGTTCCGCGTGCAGCCGCTCGGTCTCGCACGCCGGGAACCCGGGGGCGAGCAAGGCGGGCGGGACCTGGCCAGCGGCCTCGGCGATGGTCATGCCGAACATGCGCGTGAAGCCTTCGTTGACGTAGACGATGCGCCAGTCGGCTCCCGTGATGATGACGGCATTGCCGGTTGCACCGGCCACCAGGGACAGGCGCCGCGTCTCTTCCTGCGCCTGGCGTTCGCGTTCGATCCGGGCGGTGACGTCGCCGGCCATCTTGAAGATGCGGACCACCCGCCGTTGCGCATCGAAGATGGGCGCATAAGTGGCCTCCAGCCAACGCTTCGCGCCAGCGCGGGTCACGCGCTCGCACAGGTCAGTGTAGGCGACGCCCTCGCGCAAGCGCTGCCAGAACACGGCGTAGGCTTCTGATGCGGCGTAGCACGGCTCGCAGAAGACCGCGTGTTGAACCCCCTGCACCTCGTCCAGCTCGTAGCCAAAGATCTCAAGGTAGCGCGGGTTGGCATACAGGAGCATGCCCTCGGGCGAGAACTCGGCAATGGCCTTGACATGGTCCAGCGTCCGGATGATGGCGTTGCGCTCGGCGAGATCGCGCGATGCGACCGGGCTGCTGGAGGATGTGGTCATGAGGGGTTGCGGCGTTGGCGGGCAAAAGGGGCCTCGGAGAAACACGGGCACCCAACGCATGTCGCCGGCAGGAGTTGGAGCCGCGATTCTGGACAACGCCCCGCATTTGGGCCGTGACTTAATCGACTCGCCGCCAAACTTGTCCGCTATTTGCACGATAGACGTCGACTATTCGTCTCCAAATTGCACCAAAAGGCGGCGCACGCCTTTCCACTGAGGCTAGTCCCGCAAGATCCGCTCGCCCTCCGACTCCACGTCCTCGAATTGCCCACGCTCGATCGCCCACCACAGGCCACCGAGGATGCAGAACACCAGCACCACCGACAGCGGGATCAGCAGGAACAGGATGTCCATCAGCCGGGCTCCTGCACAGGCCGCGGCACGCGCACCGGCAGCGGCGCCGGTTCGGGTGCGGGCAGTGCCAGCGACAGGCGCAGCGCGTTGAGCACCACGAGCAGCGAACTGGCCGCCATGCCCAGCCCGGCGAGCCAGGCGGGCATGAGCCCCGCCACGGCCAGCGGCACGCTGACGGCGTTGTAGACCGCGGCCCAGGCCAGGTTCTGCCGCACCACGGCGAGCGTGCGGCGGGCCAGCGCGAACGTGTCGGCAATGGCCATCAGCGCGCCGCCCGGCACCACGAAATCGGCTTGCGCCTGGGCCAGCGGCACGGCCTGGCCGAACGCGAAGGACACGTCGGCACCGGCAAGCACCGGCCCGTCGTTGAGGCCGTCGCCGACCATGGCGGTATGCCGGCCTCGCTGCTGCAGCCCGCGCAAGGCCTGCAGCTTGCGCTGCGGTGAACAGCCGCCACGCGCCTCGGCGATGCCCAGCACCGAGGCCGCGCGCGCCACGGCCGTGCCGGCGTCGCCTGACAGCAACTGCACTTGCAGGCCCATGGCCTGCAGACGGGCGATGGCGGCCTGCGCGTCGGCACGCAGGTCTTCGTGCAACACGAAGGCGGCCAGCATGCCTTGCGCATCGGCCAGCCAGATGGTCATGGCCTCAGCGCCATCGGCGTGGATACCGCAATGCGCGGCCGAGCCCAGGCGCAGCTCGCCGGGCCAGGGCCAACCGTTGCGCCACAGGCGCGCGCGCACGCCGGCGCCGGGCTCCTCGACGAGGCCGGTCACCTGCCACAGGTCCTCGTTGCCCGTATCGCGCCCGGCGGCGGCCAGTGCGCGCGAGGCCGGGTGCAGCGAGCGCGCGGCCAGCGCTGCGGCCATGGCCAGGGCCTGCGCACGGTCCACGCCGGCCCGCGTGCGCACCGCGCCCAATGCCAGCGCGTCGTGCGTCAAGGTGCCGGTCTTGTCGAACACTACCGTGTCCACGCGCGCCAGCGCCTCCAGCGCCTGCAGCCGGCGCACGAGCACGCCGCGGCGCGCCAGCGCGCCGGCGGCCGCCAGCATGGCCGCGGGCGTGGCCAGCGACAGCGCGCAGGGGCAGGTGACGACCAGCACGGCCACGGCCACCATCAGCGCGTGGCCCGGGTCCTGCGGCCACCAGTACAGCGCAGCGCCGGCCGCGGCCAGCAGCACGGCGAGCAGGAAGGGCCGCGCGATGCGGTCGGCCAGTTGCGCCAGCCGTGGCCGCGAACGCGCGGCTTCGTCCATCAATGCGGCGATCTGCGCGAAGCGCGTGGCCTCGCCCACGGCCGTCACGCGCACGCGCACCGCCGCAGCCAGGTTGTAGCTTCCGGCCAGCACGGTCGCGCCCGGCCCGCGCGGCATGGGCCGCGACTCGCCGGACAGCAAAGCCTCGTCGGCCAGCGTCTCGCCTTCGAGGATCACGGCGTCGGCGACGAAGGCCTCGCCGGGCTTCACATGCAGCACATTGCCCACGGCCACGCGGTGCGCGGCCACCTGCTCGCGCCGCCCGTCGGCACGCTCGCGCTCCACGCCGTCGGGCAGGCGCTGCAGCAGCATGTCCAGCGCGCCGCCCGTGCGGTCGCGCAGGCGCGCCTCCAGCCAGCGGCTGCTGAGCAGGAAGAACACGAACATGTTCAGCGAGTCGAAATACACCTCGGCACCGAAGAGGCCGTCGGGCTCGAAGGTGCCCGCGCTGCTGACGGCGAACGTGATCAGGATGCCGAGCGTGACCGGCGTGTCCATTCCCAGGCGGCGTTGGCGCGCATCACGCAGCGCCGCGCGCAGGAACGGCCCGCACGAGAACAGCATGACGGGCAGGCTCAGCACCCAGGATGCCCAGCGCATGAGCGCCTGCGCGTCCGCCGAGATCTCGCCGGGCGCGGCGACGTAGGCCGGCCAGGCGTACATCATGACCTGCATCATGCAGAGTCCGGCCACGAGCCAGCGCCACAGCATCTGGCGCGCCGCGCGCCGGCGCTCGGTGCGCACCGCCAGGTCGGCCAGCGGCACGCCGCGATAGCCGGCCGCGCGCACCGCCGCCAGCCACTGCGAGGGCCGCACGCTGCCCGCGCGCCAGACCACGCGTGCACGCCGGCTGGCCGCGCCCACCTCGGCCGCCAGCACGCCGGGCACGGCGCGCAGCGCGGCCTCCACCGTCAAGGCGCAGCTGGCGCACGTCATGCCCTCGACGGCCATGCTCGACTCCCACACGCCCTCGCCCGCAGCGGCTGACGGGCGGCTGAACGCAGGCCACTCGGCAGCGTCGTCGATCCATTCCAGGCCGGCCGGCGTGGGTGCTTGCGTCAGATCGAGAGGGCTGGCCGGCATGGCGTGGAGGGTATGTGCGGGCCATTCCCCCGGTCTTGATGTGGATCAACCCACAGCAGTGCACGCGGACTATTCTTGTCCCATCAACCTTCAGGAGAACACACCATGTACCAACGCATTCTTGTCGCCACCGACGGTTCGGAACTGTCGCAAAAGGCCGTCGACAGCGCACTGGGCCTGGCCGCCCAACTCGGCGCCAGCGTCGTGGCGGTGAAGGTCGTGCCGCCCTACCCGCAAAGCTACTTCGAAGGCGCGATGGCCATCGACCTCAAGCAGGTCGCGCAGACCGAGGAACACTGGAGCGCTGCCGCCATGCGCGAGCTGGAAGTGGTGCAGAGCGCAGGCCTGGCGCGCAACGTGACCGTGACGCCCCTCGTCGTGCGCTCCGACCAGGTGTCCGAGGCGCTGATCGCGAGCGCGCAGAAGCACCACTGCGACCTGATCGTGATGGCCTCGCACGGCCGGCGCGGCGTCAGCCGGCTGTTGCTGGGCAGCGAGACGCAGCATGTGCTGACGCACTCGCACATCCCGGTGCTGGTGCTGCGGTAGGCACAGGCCGGCCCGGCTGCGCGCCACCGGCCGCAGGCCTTGGCCGCGCGCCAGCCCCAGCCCACAATCGCATGCCGCCGCGCCGCATTGCGCGGCCCACCAGGCGCCACGCATGCAACACATAGCGAACCGGGTCTTCATCTCCTACCGGCGCGATGACGCGGCCGGCTACGCTGGCCGGCTGGAGGAAGCGCTGGAGCAGCGCGCCGGCCGCGGCAGCGTCTTTCGCGACGTGCTCGACATTCCACCCGGCGACGATTTCGTGGCCGCGATCCGCGCGCGGCTGGCCGGGGCGCAGGTGGTGCTGGTGCTCATCGGCCCGCGCTGGCTGGGCGGCGAGGCGCCCGGGTCGCGGCGCATCGACGCGGCCGACGACTTCGTGCGGCTGGAGGTCGCGTTGGCGCTGGACAGCCCCGCCCGCGTGGTGCCGGTGCTGCTGCCCGGCGCGGCCATGCCGGCCGAAGCCGCGCTGCCCGACCCCTTGAAGCCGCTGGCACGGCGCAACGCCATGCACCTGAGCGATGCGAACTGGGATGCCGACATCGACCGCCTCGTCCACGCCATGGCCCTGCCGCGACCGCGCCGCGCCTGGCCCTGGGCGCTGGGCGGCGCGGCCGTGGCGGCCTGTACCGTTGCAGCGCTGTGCTGGTTCAAGCCCTGGGCCACCCCCGCACCCGACCCCGCAGCACGGCTGGTGGGCACTTGGCAGGCAGAGGTCGCCTACGCCTGGGGCGCCAGGCACAGCGAACGCTTCGAGTTCAAGCGCCATGCCGGCGAGCTGACGGGCACCGCCAGCTTCCTGGCCTACCCGCGCGCCATCGACAAGCTGGAACTCACGGGCAACAACCTGCGCTTCGAGACCCACACGCAGCAATCGATGGGCAGCGAGACGCGCGAACTGACCCACCGCTACAGCGCCGAACTGCGCGGCCAGCCGCCCGACGAACGGCTGGCGCTGCGCATGCAGACCAGCGGTGCGTTCGACAGTAACCCGCCGTTGGAATTCGAGGCCCGGCGCGTGGCGGGGCCGGCGGCGGCGCCCGCCCGCTGAGGCCGCTCAGGCGAACAAGGCCTTGTACTGCTCGCGCAGCAGATTCTTCTGCACCTTGCCCATGGTGTTGCGCGGCAGCTCGGCCACGACGAAGCAGCGCTTGGGGATCTTGAAGTTCGCCAGCTGCTGCTTGAGCGTGGCCAGCAGCGCCTCGCCGTCCAGCACGCTGCCGGGCCGGGCGATGACCACGGCCACGCCGACCTCGCCGAAGTCCGGGTGCGGCACGCCGACGACGGCGCTCTCGGCCACGCCCGGCATGTCGTTGATGAAGCCCTCGATCTCGGCCGGGTAGACGTTGTAGCCGCCGCTGATGATCAAGTCCTTGCTGCGGCCCACGATGGTGACGTAGCCCTGCGCATCGACGCGGCCCACGTCGCCAGTCTTGAAGAAACCGTCGGCCGTGAACTCCTCGGCCGTCTTCTCGGGCATGCGCCAGTAGCCCTGGAACACGTTGGGGCCGCGCACCTGGATGCCGCCGATCTCGCCCTGCGGCACGGGCGCGCCCGCATCGTCGACCACGCGCAGGTCCACGCCCGGCAGCGGAAAGCCCACCGTGCCACCGCGCCGGTCGCCGTCCTTGGCGTGGTAGGGGTTGGAGGTGAGCATGGCCGTCTCGCTCATGCCGTAGCGCTCCAGGATGGTGTGGCCGGTGCGGGCCTGCCAGTCCCGGAAGGTCTCGATCAACAAGGGCGCAGACCCGGAGATGAACAGGCGCATGTGGCGCACGGCCGCCTTGTCCAGCGCGGGCTCGGCCAGCATGCGCACGTACAGCGTGGGCACGCCCATGAACACCGTGGCCTCGGGCAGGCGCGCGATCACGGCCTTGGGGTCGAAGCGCGAGAACCACAGCATCTTGCTGCCGTTGAGCAGCGCGCCATGCAGGGCCACGAACAGGCCGTGCACATGGAAGATGGGCAGCGCGTGGACCAGCACGTCGCCCTTCTCCCAGCCCCAGTAGTCCTTGAGCACCTGGGCGTTGCTGAGCAGGTTGCGGTGGCTCAGCATCGCGCCCTTGCTGCGCCCGGTGGTGCCGCTGGTGTAGAGGATGGCGGCCAGGTCGTCGGGGCCGCGTTGGGCGGGCTCGTGCTGGTCGCTGCAATGCGAGGCACGCTCCACCAGCGTGCCGCTGCGGTCTTCGCCCAGGGTGAAGACGTAGCGCGTGCCGGCCTGGAACGCGATCTTGCTGACCCAGCCGTGGTTCGCGGGGCTGCAGACCACCACGGCCGGCTCGGCGTTGCCGATGAAGTAGCCGATCTCGGCGCTGTGGTAGGCCGTGTTGAGCGGCAGGAACACGTGACCCGAGCGCAGTGTGGCCAGGTACAGCAGCACGGCCTCGACCGATTTTTCGACCTGCACGGCGATGCGCGAGGCCGGCGGCAGGTCCAGCCCGTCGAGCAGGTTGGCCAGCATGGCGCTGGCGCGGTCCAGGTCGCGCCAGCTGTAGGTCAGCCCGGCGCCGGCGTCGATGGCGACCGCATCCAGGTCAGCCGGGAATGCCGCGCGCAGGGCGGCGAAGAGGTTGTGGTTGTCGGTGGTCGTTGTCATGTTCGGTTCCATCTCTTGGTGCCGCCGCACCCTAAGCCCTGCCCTCTCCCGCAGGCGGGAGAGGGAGACGGAGCGGCCCTGCCTTGCCCTTCTCCCGCGCGCGGGAGAGGGTTGGGGTGAGGGCCATACGGCCGCTAGTCAAGTTTCGCGCCAGAGGCTTTCACGACCGCCGCCCAGCGCTTGATCTCTGCATTCACGAAGCCGCCGAATTGTGCCGGGCTCAAGGTGCCGAACTCAGCGCCGTTGCTGGCCCACACGGCCTTGATCTCGTCGGCCGCGGCGGCGCGGTTCACCTCCTCGACGATGCGGGCCTGGATGTCCGCAGGGGTGCCCTTGGGCGCCCACAGCCCGTACCAGGTGGTCACGGTGTAGTCGGGCAGGCCCACTTCGGCGGCGCAGGGCACGTCGGGCAGCGAGGGGTTGCGCCTGGTGCCGGAGACCATCAGCGGCTTGATGCGCCCGCCCTTGATGTGCGCGGCCGAGGAGCCCAGGCCGTCGAACATGACGTCCACGTTGCCGGCGATCAGGTCCTGCAGCGCGGGGCCCGCGCCTCGGTAGGGGATGTGGGTGATGAAGGTCTTGGTCTGCTGCTTGAACAGCTCGCCGGCCAGGTGGTGCGAGGTGCCCGCGCCGGCCGACGCGTAGTTGTAGCGCGCCGGGTTCTTGCGCACCAGGTCGAGGAAGGCCTTGATGTCGGGCACATCGACGCGCTTGGGGTTGACCACCACCACCTGCGGCACGTTGGCCAGCAGCGCCAGGGGCACGAAGTCCTTCTCCAGGTCGTAGTCGAGCTTGGGGTACATGGACGGCGCAATGGCATGGTGCACCGCGCCCATGAACAAGGTATAGCCATCGGGCTGGCCGCGCGCCGCCGCGCTGGCGCCCACGGTGCCGCCAGCGCCGCCCTTGTTGTCGATGACCAGCGTCTTGCCCGTCAGCTTGGCGAACTGCGCGGCCAGCGGCCGTGCGAACGCATCGGTGCCGCCGCCGGCCGGGAACGGCACGACCATGGTCACGGGTTTTGCGGGCCAGGCCGGCTGGCCGAATGCCAGTGGGCTGGCGCAGGCCACGCCCGCGGCGCTGGCCATGCGCAGGACGTCACGTCGGTGCATGTTCATGGGTTCGTCTCCATCGTTGTAGAAATGCGGGTTCAATGCAGCACCTGGCTCGCGTCTGCCGCGCGCACCAGGGCCTCGGCATCGGCCGGCAGCAGGAAGCCTTCGGCCTGGGCCTGCGCGGCGGCCTTGCGCACGGCAGCCACATAGCCCGCGTGGTCGCCGTAACGCTCCTGCAGCGACAGGCGCGGGTCGCCGCTGGCCTGGCGTTCGGCCGCCGTGCGCGCGAACGGAAGCATGCCGCCCACGTAGTTGCAGATCTGGCCTTCATGGAACGGCCGCGCGCCGCCGGCCGTGATGTTCCAGCCCAGGTAGGTGCCCAGGGGCGCGCTGGTCAGCACGACAGGCACGCCGCCCAGTTCGTTGCCGTCGGCGTCCACGCGCGGCGCCAGCATGGGCAGCACCTGGCGGATCGGCGGCGGCGCGTTGCTGGCGATGCCCGAGCCGTCGGCGGCGTTGAAGCCGGGGCCCCAGTCGTAGTCGATGACCGGCATGATGAAGTCGGGCTCGGGCAGCGTGGGCCGCAGCTGCGGCAGCGTGGGGAAGCCCATGGCCGCCTTGTTCGCGGCCACCAGCGTGCCGCGCGACTCGCCGGGCCGTGGCGCCAGCGTGGGCCAGCGGCTGGGCGGCGGCTCCTGGCCCTTCATCACCCAGTTGCGAAAGTGCACGCGCAGCGCGTTCACGGTTTCGGTGTGCGGCACAGGGTTGGCCGGCAGCACGCCGGTGCCGTAGTTGTTGCCCGGGCAGGCCGGGCCGGTGGTGGGCAGCGCCACGCCGGGCAGGCTGGTGTCGAAGCCGCCCAGGCCGCCGCCGTGGTGCGAGCTGGCGATGTAGTAGCGCCGCACGTTGGCGGGCAGCGGCAGGTCGGCCTTGCCATCTGTGCCCACCCATTCGGGCGTGAGCTTGAGCGCCCAGACCTCGGCCGAGCCGAAGTGCTCGATGATCTTGGGGCAGCTGCGCGTGGCCTCGCAGCGGTCCAGGATGCCGGCCGGCGCGCCGCCGCGCACCGGGTCGGGATGGGCCGCCCACCACTGCGGCCCTTCGCTGCCGGCCTGGTAGAGCTCCAGCACGCCATCGGGCTGCGCCCAGCGGAAGTTCAGCGCGATGCGCCGGCCCGCGATGATGGGCCACAGCCCGTCGTGCACCTGGCGCCCAGCCGCGTCGCGGTTGAAGCCCAGGTGCAGCCAGCCGCGCAGGAAGTTGCCCGACTGCGAGACACCGCGCCCGATGCTGTGCGTGACGGCGCCGGCCACGGGGTTGGGCGTGCCATGGTCGTCGGCGCGCGCGGTCTTGAAGAACTGGCCCACGTCGCGCCACGCGGCGAAGCCCAGGCCCAGCACATACGGGTCGGCGGCCTTGAACACCACCTGGTAGAGCTTGCGCGCGTCGAAGCCGTTCTTCAGGCAGATCTGCGTGGGGTCAGGTTGGCCGGGAAAAGGGTTGGCCGCGTCGCAGCGCGCCCAGGCCCAGTCGGCGGCGGGCACCTCGGCCTCGCCGATGACCTCGCCGCGCGTGGACTCGGCCGTGCGCGTGACCAGGCGCGACTGGCGCGTGTCCAGGCTCGCGGGCTTGTAAGGCACCGGGTTGGTCTGCACCAGCAGCGGCTGCGAGGCCGGGCCGCTGCGGTTCACGATGCGGCCGAACACCTCGCCCGTGACGGCCGAGCCGTCGGCGTTGCGCGCCACCGGCACCTGCAGCCAGTGCGGCTGCGCCACGGCCGCGGTGGGCCGCACGGCGGTGGCGCCGGCGTTGTCGCCCTGCCAGGCGCTCGTGAGGTCGATGTCGCCCCAGGCGCGCTCCTGCACCACGTTGTCGCGCTTGCGACCGCGGTTGGGCACCTCGTGCCACAGCAGGCCGCTGGCCTGGGCCAGGTCCACCGGCTTGGTGATGACGAAGGTGGCGGTGTAGCGCACCTTGCCGTCGGCGTCCCTGGCCAGGGCGATGTCCTGGATCAGCGCGTTGGCGGGCGCGGCCGGGTCCAGCTCACCGAAGGCGCGGCCGGCGATCTGCTCGAACGCGATGCCGCCGCCATCGGCCGCGGGCAGCGGCACGGTCTCGTCGATCACGATGCGCGTGATGCGGGCCTGGGCTGGGCCGGCCAGCGCGGCGGCCAGGGCGACGGCCAGGGCCACCGCGGGGCGCGGCCGGTGGCGGCCGCGCAAAGTCCATCCTTGTTGCATGTCTCTCTCCAGTGGCTTCGTTCTTCTACTTGAGGGCGGTCGGGGCGCCCGGGCCGCGTGCTTCAGAGCAGCAGCCGCTCGATGTCGGACGACAGCGGGATGCGCCCCGCCAGCGTCATGGCCCGGTGCTTGTCGAGCCGGCGCAGATCATAGAGATAGTTCACCATGAGCCCATAGGCCTGCTTGACGCCCTTGGGCGAGGGGTCGCCGGCCCAGTTGAGCCGCTCCACGCGCGCACCGTTGCCCAGGTGGAAGCGCGCCACCGGGTCGAGCGGGCGGCCGTCGCTGAGCTCGCGGCCCAGGTAGTGCGCGGCGCACTGCAGCAGGAAGCGGCGCACGGGCGACTTCTCGTCCAGCGTCAGCACGCTCTCGGCCGCAGACAGCACCTGCTCGGCCTGCGGTGTCCTGGTGCCCAGCACGCGGCCGAGCTCGCCGCGCTCCTTGTCGGACTGGAGCGCCAGCATGGCCGCGGCGTTCTTGCCCAGCCAGGCACGAAAGCCCGGGATCGGCGAGAGCGTGGCGAAGTGCTTGAGCTTGGGAAATTCCTCGCGCAGCGTCTCCACCACGCGCTTGATCAGCGAGTCGCCGAAGCTCACGCCGCGCAGCCCCGTCTGCGTGTTGCTGATCGAATAGAAGATCGCCGTCGTGGCCTTGGCCGCGTCGGCCGCGGCGGCATGCTCGTCCAGCAGCGGTGTGATGCCGGCGGCCATGTGGTCGATCAGCGCCACCTCCACGAAGATCAGCGGCTCGTTCGGCAGCCGCGGATGGAAGAAGCCGTAGCAGCGGCGGTCGCTGTCCAGCCGGTTCTTCACGTCGTTCCAGCTGCGGATGTCGTGCACCGCTTCGTAGCGGATCAGCTTTTCGATCAGGGACGCGGGCGAGTCCCAGCTGATCCGGCGCAGTTCCAGGAAGCCCACGTCGAACCAGGTGGAGAACAGCGCCTCCAGCTCGGCGTCCAGCGGCATCAGGCGGCGGTCGGCCTTGAGCTCGCGCAGCAGCTCGGCCCGCATGTCGACCAGGAAGCGCAGGCCGGCCGGGTCGACCACGAAGCGCTGCAGCATGCGCGTGCGCGGCGACACGAAGGCACTGCGCAGGCGGATCTCGGCCGCGCCCTGCTCGGGCGTGCCGTGCGTGGCGTCGTAGTGCTCGCGGGCAGCCTTCACCTGCTCGGCATCGGGCGCGAACTGCTCGACCATCAGCAGCCACAGGTCGCGCCGCTCGGCTGGCGTGGCCGACGCATACCAGGCGCTGATCTGACGCGCGCGGCGGCCGGCTTCGACCTCGCTCACATGCGGGTCGACCACGGCCTGCAGCTGCGTCATCAGCCGGCGCAGCGCGCTGGGCGTCAGCGTCTCCGGGTCGCGGCGCACAGTCGCGCGCAACCGGGCCTGCGTGCTGCGTGGCGCGCTGGGCTTGTCGTCGGCCGGCTTGGGCGTGGGCATCAACAGCGCGACGCTGCGGGAGATCCAGTCGGATGCATTCATGTCAATTTTCCACGGCGCGACGCGCCACCCGCAGCCCACAAAACCGCCTCGCAAGCAAAGGTTCGGAAGGCCGCGGAGCAGGCCATGCCAGCAGCCGCCGCGGAACTGGCTCTGCCAGGCCGCTGGCGGCGCCCCTTGAGGGGGATGGAATGGCTACACGAAGTGAGCCATTCAAACGGGGTGGTTTCATTTCATGATGGGCGGTGCTGTGCGCCATCATGGTGACGCATGGCCGCGCAGCGCCACAATGCCACGCATCACCCGGACCGGTAACAGGGAATTGCATGTGGCGCACGGCGCCACAATGCCAGCCGACCCAGCCCATGCAAGGAGAGACCATGAGCCTGCAAGCCATCCGCACCGCCTTGATCGCCACCGCGCTGGTGCTGGACACTGCCCATGCGCAGACGCCGAAAGCCGCCCCGCCGGAACAGGCCGTGGTCTACACGCGCGCCACCGTGCAGTCGGTGTTCGTCGAGGACGCCAGGCACTACATCCGGCTCAAGCTCGGCCCGGGCTCGGGCCTGCCGTTCCGCACGCTGACCTTCCGCGTGCGCGACCCGGCCCAGGTGGCCGCGTTCACGCCCGGCATGGGCGTCGAGTTCATCGCCGCGCGCGTAGGCGACGAGAACACGCTGACGGCGCTGCGTGCAGCGCCAGGCATCAAGCGCTTCGAGTCACATTGAGCAGCGACGCTACCAACCTGACCCGTCCACCATCTGGATCACCCATGCCCGAGACCACGACCCTGCCCTCCCTGCCCGAACTCGGCGCCCGCGTGGGCGCGCGGCTGCGCGAGCGCGGCGACACCGTGGCCGTGTCCGAGTCGTCGGCCGGTGGGCTGGTCTCGGCCGCGCTGCTGGCCGTGCCCGGTGCGTCGGCCTATTTCAAGGGCGGGGCCGTGGTCTATTCACGCCGCGCGGGCCGCGCGCTGCTGGGCATGACGGCCACCGACATGGAAGGCCTGCGCGCCGAGACCGAGCCCTATGCGCGGCTCGTGGCCGGCAAGATCAAGGACAGCCACCACGCCACCTGGGGTATCAGCGAGAGCGGCGCCGCCGGCCCCTCGGGCAGCCCCTATGGCGACCCGGCCGGCCGCGCCTGCCTGGCCGTGGTCGGTGGCGCGGCGCACAGCCGCGTGGTCGAGACCGGCCTGACCGACCGGCCCACCAACATGGACCTGTTTGCGCGGCATCTGCTGGCCTTGTTGGACGAGGTGCTGGACGCGACGCCGCAGTCGGCCGTCTGATCCAGCACACAGCAGCCTCTGGCTGGCCGACACTCGCGGCCATGCCCGCCTTCCTGCGCCACTGCATCCGCCGCGCCACCATCGCCGTGCTGCTATGCGGCTGGGTAATCGCCGCCGTGGCCCAGCCGGCCGACGCGCAGCGTGACGCGGCCGACATCAAGGCGCGCTTCGCGCGCTGGATCGATCCGCCCGTCGTGCAGATGGAACTGTTCGGGCTGCCGCAGCGCGAGGCTGGTGACGCCGTGCGCCGCGTCGTGCACCAGCAGCACGATGCGGCCGTCGACGCGCTGCTGGCGCTGGCGCGCGAGCCGGCCCAGGCCGCCCAGGCGCTGGCCGCACTGCGACGCCACGCGCGTGCCGGCCAGCCTGCGTTGGCCGAGGCCTTGCTCGCGGCCCACGCCCAGACGCTGCAAGCCAGCGCGCCGCAAGGTGCCGCCCTCACCAGGCGCCACGCACTGGCCTTGCGCGAACTGCCGGCCGCGCTGTGGCTGCAGATGAACCCGACCGGCCACCGCGCCGAAGTGCTGCAGGTGCGGCGCACGGGCCTGTTCGGCGCGCAGGCCGGGCAGCAAGCCCTGGCCGGCCTGCGCGAAGTGTGGGCGAACGACCCCAGAGACCCGACGACCGCCATGCTGCTGCTGTGGCTGGGCGGCGATGCGCTCGATGGCGCGACCCGGCAAGCCGCCATGGCGGTGGCCACCGGCGCCGCCGACGTCACGCTCGTGGCCGCCGCCCATGCCGAGGCCGCAGGCCGGCTGCTGCAACAGGGCGCGGTGCAGCCGGCCATCGACGCGCTGGGCCTGTCGCTGCGCGCCATCGAGGATGCATGCGCGCGCGGCCAGCGCGGTGTGCAGCCGCGCGACGAGGCGCTGGCGCTGGGCCGGCTCGGCCAGCTGCGCGCGACCATCGGCGACTCCGCCGGTGCTGCCACGCTCTGGCGCGCGTCGCTGGCGCAGCGCCAGCGGCTGGCCGCTGCGGCCGGCGACGACGTGCAGGCTGGCCTGGACCTGGCCAGCGCCCACGCAGCGCTCGCGCTGCTGCCCGGCCTGGCCCCTGACGCACGCCAGCGCCACACGGCCGACGCATTCGCCGCCTACAACACGCTGGCCGAGCGCGACCGCTTCACGCCGATGCTGGACGCCGCGAGCTGGTCCGGCATGACGGCCACGCTGGCGCTGTTCGCCAGCGCGCTGACACTGGCCGGCGGCCTGCTGCTGCTGTTGCTGTACCGCTGGCGCGTTGCCCGCTGGATGGCCCGCGCCGCGGCCTCGCCCGTGGCAGCGCCCGGCGCCAGCCCACTGCGCGCGGGCCGTGTCGAACTGCGGCCGGCCCCGGCGACCAGCCCCTCGGTGGCCGACCCGCGCTGGGGCGCGACGCTGGTCCAGGGCCTGGCCGGCGTGCTGTTCTCCGCCGTGGCCACCGCACTCACGTTGGCGATGGCCGACATGGAATTCCTGCCGCTGCGCGTGGCCACGATGTTCTGGGCGCACCTGCTGGGCACCGTGGTCGTGCTGTGGCTGCTGTGGGCAGGCGCGCGGCGGGCGCGGCAGTGGCTGCTGGGCGGCTACCTCGGCGGCCTGCTGTTGCTGTGCGTGGTCGTCAGCGCGGGCGGCACGCAGCCGCTGGTGCTGGGCAGCACCACGCTGCCGCCGTGGACCAACCCGCTGGCGTACTGGGTCATCACGGCCCTGCCCTCGTTGCTGCTGCTGTTGCTGTTGAACCGGCGCGTGCGCTCGGTCGGGCCCGTGCTGATCACCATGGTGCTGCCCATGGGCCTGGGCGGCATGCTGGCGATGGTCGCCAGCAGCAGCTTCGCCGGCCTGCGCGCGCAGGTCTGGCTGTCGCAACAGCTGGGCGGCGTCGCCCCGCTGACCCTGCAGGCCGCCGTCTTCCTGGCCGGTGCCTTGCTGTTCGCACCGCTGGCCGCGCTCGCGGCCTGGGGGTTGCAGCGGGCCGACGCCCGCGGCTGGGTCAACGACCAGACGCTGGTGGCCGACACGGTGTGGCTGTTCCAGACGCTGCTGCTCGTCATGCACCTGGAGCTGGACGGCGCCCTCGGCCTGCTGGCCTTCGCCGCGGCCAAGGCGGCGTCGGTGGCCGGTGGCCTGTGGCTGCGCCGCCGCGCGCAGGCGCGCCCACCGCTGCGCCTGCTGCTGCTGCGCGTGTTCGGCCAGCAGCGGCGCAGCGAACGGCTGTTCGACCGCCTGCAGTCGCGCTGGGCCTGGATCGGCCCGATCCGCATGATTGCGGCGCCCGACCTGGCCAGCAGCACCATCGGGCCGGGCGAGCTGGTCGACTTCGTGAGCGGCCGGCTGCGGCGCCATTTCGTGATCGAGCCGGTCGAGCTGCAGCCGCGCCTGGCCGCGTTGCGCCCCGGGCCCGGCCTGGGCGGCCGCTACGGCGTCGACGAGCTCTTTTGCGGCAACGACACCTGGCAGGGTGCGGTGCAGGCCCTCATGCGCGGCAGTGACCTGGTCGTGATGGACCTGCGCGCCTTCAACGCCGAGCGCCTGGGCTGCCAGTACGAGCTGGGTGCGCTGCTGGATGCCGTGCCCGCGCAGCGCATCGTGCTGATCGTGGACGCCAGCACCGACCGCGCACTGCTGGCGCAGACGCTGCACGCCCGCGCCGCCGCGCTGGACGCCAGCTCGCCCAACCTGCCGGGCCCGGCCACGCTGACGCTGCTGGAGGCCGGCCGCGACGACGACGCGACCGTGCGCAGCCTGGTCGCACTCGCCACCCAGCAGCCCTCCGCCTGACCGCGGCCTCTTGCTCCCTCGCCCCCCTGGGGAGAGGGTTGGGGTGAGGGGCTGCGGCCTGGGCACGGCCGCGTGTCGTCCACAGCCGCGCGCCCTCACCCCAGCCCTCTCCCAGGGGGAGAGGGGGCAAGACAGGCAGAGCGCGTGCAAGGGGCGCGTCACTCCCTCGCCCCTCTGGGGAGAGGGCTGGGGTGAGGGGCCAGCGGCCAGCGCAAGGCAAGCCACCCTTCGCAGTCATTGACCGCAACCCCCCACCTGGGTATGGTCCGCCGGCAGCGACGGCACGCCCACGCGCTGCACCCTGGCATCGCCCAGACAGGCCAACGCGCGATGCGCGGCACCAGCCCCCCGCCTCTCACAGGAAACGGAGACACCCATGTGGTTCGGACACAGCCCCGCCAGCGCTCCCGCGCAGCGGGCTCCATCGCAAGCCCTGCACCGCGCAGCCCACCTCGCCGCCGCCGCACTCGCGCTGACGCTCGCCGCCTGTGCCACACCGCCGGGCAGCGCCCCCGGCGAGCACGCGCAGTACCTGGTCGACCCTTACTGGCCCAAGCCCCTGCCCGACCAATGGCAGGTCGGCGCGGTGGCCGGCGTGGCGGTGGACCGGCGTGACCATGTGTGGATCATCCAGCGCCCGAGCAGCCTCACCGACGACGAGAAGGCGGCATCCTTCAGCCCGCCGCGCGCGGCGTGCTGCGTGCCGGCGCCCTCGGTGATCGAGTTCGATGCCGATGGCAAGGTCTTGCGCTCCTGGGGTGCGCCGGGCGCGGGCTACGAGTTTCCCAAGCGCGAGCACGGCATCCATGTGGACGCGCAGGACAACGTCTGGATCGCCGGCAACCACGAGCAGGACCACCAGATCCTCAAGTTCACAGCCGACGGCAAGTTCCTGCTGCAGATCGGCCAGGCCGGCCAGACCGGCGGCAGCAACGACACCAAGCTGCTCGGCAAGCCCGCGCACATGGAGGTGGACACGGCGGCCAACGAGCTGTTCGTGGCCGACGGCTACGGCAACCGCCGCGTGATCGTGTTCGACGCGACGACGGGTGCCTACAAGCGCCACTGGGGCGCCTACGGCAGCAAGCCCGACGACGCCAAGACCACCTACGACCCGGCGGCGCCACCGTCGAAGCAGTTCGGCAGCCCGGTGCACTGCGTGCGGCTCGCGCGCGACGGCCTGGTCTACGTGTGCGACCGGCAGAACAACCGCATCCAGGTGTTCCGCAAGTCCGGCGAGTTCGTGCGCGAGTTCTTCCTGGAAAAGCAGACGCTGCAGATCGGCTCGGTGTGGGACATGGTGCTGTCCACCGACCCGCAGCAAAGCTACCTGTACGTGGCCGACGGCGGCAACAACGTGGTGCACGTGCTGCGCCGCGATACCGGCGCCAAGGTCTCCGCATTCGGCCGCAACGGGCGCATGGCGGGGCAATTCCACTGGGTGCACAACATCGCGATCGATTCGAAAGGGAACCTGTTCACGGCGGAGGTGGATACGGGCAAGCGCGTGCAGAGGTTCGTACCCGGGAAGTGACGCTGGCCGTCATGGGCGGCATCATGTCCACGGGAATCCCGGCCACCGTGCATGTGCCCCATGCCTGACAGCCTACGCTGGGCCGATCAGAGATCGGGCCCCACCCGCGCCGCATGCCGCCCCGCGATGTACCCGAAGGTCATCGCCGGCCCCAGGTTGATGCCGCCCGACGGGTATTGCCCACCCATCACGCTCGCCATGTCCGTGCCCACCGCGTACAGCCCCTCGATCGCCACGCGGTGCGCATCGAGCACACGCGCATGCGCATCCGTCTTCAACCCGGCGAACGTGCCGAAGCTGCCCGGCAGCACCTTCACCGCATAGAACGGCCCGTGCTCGATCGGCGCGACGCACGGGTTGGGCCCGTCGTGCAGCGGGTCGCCCATCTTGCGGTTGTACGGCGTGCTGCCGCGCCCGAACGCCGGGTCTTCGCCGCGCCGCGCGTGCTCGTTGAAGCGGCGCACGGTCTCGGCCAGCGCGGCGGGGTCGATGCCGCAGGCCGTGGCCAGCGCCTCGATCGTCGCGCCGCGCTTGAGGTAGCCGTTGCGCACGAAGCGCCCCGCCGGCACCGGGAACGGGCGCGCATAGCCCAGGCCGTAGCGGCGCTGGAAGCGGTGGTCGCAGATCAGCCACGAACACACCTCTTCGCCCACGGGCGCCTGCGCCACCATGGCGGCGGTGTAGTCGTGGTAGCCGCCGGCCTCGTTCACGAAGCGCCGGCCGTTGGAGAGCACCGCGATCAGGCCCGGCTTGCCGCGTTCGATGATGTGCGGGAAGTGGCCCACCGTGCCGTCGGCATGCGGCACGCGCGAGACCGGCGCCCAGGCCACGGGCGATGCGAGGTCGGTCGCCAGCACGCCGCCGGCCTGCTCGCCCAGGCGGATGCCGTCGCCCGAGCAGCTCTCGGGCGGCAGCGCAAGGTGCTCGCGGCCGGTGGGGGTGCGCGGGAACATGGCCTGCCGGCGCGCCACATCGTTCGGGAAACCGCCGGCCGCCAGCACCACGCCGCGGCGCGCGCGGATCGCGATCTCGCAGCCGGCCGTGGCCACGATGGCGCCGCGCACCGCGCCCTGCTCCACGATGAGGCGCCGCGCGGGCGCCGACTCCATGAGCTGCACCTTCAGATCGTCGGCCGACTTGGCCAGGCGGCCGATCAGCGCCACGCCGTTGACGAGGTGCATGGCACGGCCGTGAAACGCCAGGTCGCGCAGGTGGCGCACGAAGCGCCTGGCCAC
Source organism: Pseudorhodoferax sp. Leaf267 (assembly GCF_001422405.1). Lineage (GTDB taxonomy): Bacteria > Pseudomonadota > Gammaproteobacteria > Burkholderiales > Burkholderiaceae_C > Pseudorhodoferax. The sequence continues at coordinate 554,410 of NZ_LMMV01000001.1, read as the reverse complement.
GTGCAGGAACGACTTGGGTGAGCGCGTCATGCTCAGGAACGCGCCCAGGTCGGCGCCGGCCATGATGGGCATGCCCAGGAACGAGGTCTCGCGCATGGTGGTGCGCAGGCGCTTGTGGAGCGGGCCCAGCGCGCGCGCGTCGTAGGGCGCGGCGATGACCTGGTGGCCCTGCGTGGCGGCGCCGGGCGTGTCGCCGTGCATGTCGGGGATGGCGTTGCCGTCGGCGAATTGCAGGGCCGTGTGCTGCTCGAAGAACGCGACCATCTCGGGCGCGTTGTCGAGCAAGGCGTCGACGCGCGCGGCGTCGTAGCGCGGGCCGAGCTCGTTCTGGAGGTAGGTGCGCGGCTGCTGCGGGTCTTCGACGATGCAGGCCCGCTTCGCCAGCGGGTTGCCGGGCGCCCACATCCAGCCGCCGGACCAGGCCGTGGCGCCGCCGAAGACCGGTTCCTTCTCAACCACCACCACCTGCAGGCCATGCCACGCGGCCGTGACGGCGGCGGCCAGGCCGGATGCGCCGGAGCCCACGACCAGCAGGTCGCAGTCGATGCCGCGCAAGGGGGTCATGCGGCTGCGTCCAGCTGTGCCAACACGCGCTGCGTGGCGGCCAGCGCGCGGCGTGCGCGCTCGGTGGCGCCCACGGTGCGGGCCAGCTGCTGCGTGGGCACTTCGATGCTGAGCGGCGTGTCGCGCGGCACCGCGCGCAGCAGGCCCACGAGGTCCAGCCCGCCCTCGCCGGGGAACAGGCGCTCTGCGCGGGCCTGGGCCAGGATGGCGTCCATGGTGGGCGGCACGGCGGCCGGCGCGTCGCACAGCTGCAGGTAGCGCAGGCGCGCGGGCGGCACGCGGGCGATGTCGGCGACGCGGCTGTGCGAGCGGCTGAGGTGGAACGCGTCGATCAGCACCCCGGCATTGGCCTGCCCGCAGCGCTCGACGATGCGCGCGGCCTGCGTCAGATCCTTGGCGTCGGTCCAGGGCATGAACTCCAGCATGGCGCCCAGCCGGTAGCGCGCGGCCAGCGCGCAGAACTGCGCGAAGGTGTCGATCTGCCGCGCGTCATCGGGGTCGTTGCCCGCCACCAGCAGCTCACGTGCGCCGAGCCGCGCGGCCGTCGCGACAGCGGCCTCGTATTCGGCCACGCGCGTGTCGGGTCGGATGCGGAAGATCTCGGCGTCCAGCACCTGCACGCCAGTGCCCGCGAGCCGGGCCTGGACCTCGCGCAGCAGCGGCGTGTCGCCCACCAGGTCGTACTGCGGCTCGGTGGGCGTGGCGGGCAGCAGGCGGATGCCGATGTGGCTGTAGCCGGCCTGCGCCGCGCAGCTCACCATGTCGGGCGGCGTGAGTTCCAGCACCGTGAGGGCGGCGAGCGAAATCGGGCGGGTCATGGTTTGTCTCCTCTGTCGGGGTGCACTGCAAGGGCGCGATGCGGTGAATTTAAGGAAGACGGTTCGGCACAACAAGCCGCCGAACGTGGTTCTATGATTCACGGATCGTGAACCTCGACTTCCAGCTCGACGACCTGCGCGTGTTCTGCCTCGCGGCGCGCAAGGCCAGCTTCGCCGCGACGGCCACCGAGCTGGGCACCTCGCCCGCCTATGTCAGCAAGCGCATCGCGATCCTGGAGAAGGCGCTGGGCGTGGCGCTGTTCCACCGCGCCGCGCGGCGCGTGACGGTGACCGACGACGGCGAGCGCGTCTACGCATCGGCGCAGCAGATCTTCCAGGGCGTGGACCACCTGGGCGAGACCGTGGCCGGCGGCCGGCTGGCCCCGCGCGGCACGCTGCGCGTGACGACCAGCTTCCGCCTGGGGCGCAAGCACATCGGGCCGGTGCTGTCGCAGCTGGCCGAGCGCTACCCGGCGCTGGACATCACGCTGGACGCCGTGGACCGGCGCGTCGACCTGGTCGGCGAGAACGTGGACCTGGACGTGCGCGTGGGCGAGGTGGACGAGCCGCACCTGGTCGCGCACCGCATCGCCGCCAGCCAGCGCGTGCTGTGCGCCGCGCCCAGCTACCTGCTGCGCCGCGGCGCGCCCGTGGGCGTGGCCGACCTGGCGCGGCACGACTGCCTGGTGCTGCGCGACCGCAACCAGGCCTTCGGCGTCTGGCGGCTGACGGGGCCGGCCGGTGCCGAGAAGGTCAAGGTCACGGGGCGGCTGTCGTCCAACAACGCCGAGATCGTGCGCGGCTGGGGGCTGGACGGCCACGGCATCGTGCTGCAGGCCGGCTGGGACCTGCACGCCGACCTGGCCGCGGGCCGGCTCGTGCGCGTGCTGCCGGCCTGGACGCAGCCTGCCGACATCTGGGCGGCCAGCACCGTGCGGCTCAGCCACTCGGCCAAGGTGCGCGCCTGCGTGCAGTTTCTGCAGGAACAACTGGGGGGCGACGGGCCGTGGGCACTGCGGGCTTGACCCCCGTGCATCTGCGCGCAATTTGCGCCATCATGTACGCCGCTAGCGTCCGATATGCGATCGGGTAACCGGGCCTGAACGGCCCGCCCCGGCCGTCTGGCGGCGCGCGGCATCGGCCGGCCCCGGCCTTCATGGGATTCCACCAAACGAGGAGACAGACACATGAGCAAGAGCATGTTCCGCACCCTGTGCGCCACCGCGTTGATCGCCGGTGTTGCCGGCGGCGCCCTGGCGCAACAGAAACCCGAAGAAGAGCCCGGCTGGGCCAAGGGCCGGCCCAAGACCGACCAGGCCATGCGCATGGCGCCGGTGCCGGCCTTCCCGATCCCGACCGCCGTCGACCAGCTGCCGACGAAGAAATTCAAGCTGCCGCCGGGCTTCAAGGTGGAGACCTGGGCCTCGGGCCTGCTGGACGCGCGCGGCCTGCGCCAGAGCGACAAAGGCACGGTGTTCGTGAGCACGCTGTTCGTGGGCAACAAGGTCTACGCGCTGCCGGCCGACGGCAAGGGCCAGGCCAAGACCATCATCGACCAGACGCCGTTCGCCACCGGCATCGCGTACCACAAGGGTTCGCTGTACCTGGCGACCAACACCAAGATCGTGCGTTACGACAACATCGACGACAAGCTGGACAACCCCGGCACGCCGACCGTGCTGTACGACAAGCTGCCCGGCGGCACCGACCACAGCTGGAAGTTCCTGCGCATCCGCGACGAGAAGCTGTACTTCGCCATTGGCGCGCCGTGCAACATCTGCGACCCGGGCGACTACGCCAAGATCTACCGCATGAACCTGGACGGCACGGGCATGGAGACCGTGGCGGCCGGCGTGCGCAACACCGTGGGCTTCGACTTCAACCCCAAGAACGGCCAGCTCTGGTTCACCGACAACGGCCGCGACTGGATGAGCGAGGACATCCCCAACGACGAGCTCAACGTCGTCACCGGCCCAGGCCAGCACTTCGGCTACCCGTTCTGCCACCAGGGCAACATCTCCGACCCCGAGTTCGGCTGGGGCAAGGACTGCGCGGGCAAGGAGTTCACCAAGCCGGCCGCGCTGCTGGGCGCGCACGCTGGTGCGCTGGGCATGACCTTCTACACGGGCAAGGCCTTCCCGGCCAAGTACCAGGGGGCCATGTTCATCGCGCGGCACGGCCCCTGGAATCGCACGACCAAGTACGCCGACGTGGCCGTGGCCTGGCCTGACGGCAAGGGCGGCGCCAAGGTCGAGCCGTTCATGACGGGCTTCGTCGAGAACAACGCCTACATCGGACGGCCGGCGGACTTCCTGGTCATGAAGGACGGCTCGCTGCTGGTCAGCGACGACCACGCCGGCGCGATCTACCGCATCAGCTACGGCGGCAAATGAAGTTGCGGGCCAGCCTCAAGCCAGCCTGGACTTCGCTGCTGCTGGCCGCGCTGCTGCCGCTCACGGCAGCGGCGCAGCAGCCGCCGGCCGGCAGCGCCGCCTACGCGCAGCGCTTCGCCGCCCTGTGCGCGGCCTGCCACGGCGCCAACGGCCGCAGCGAGCTGCCGCTGACGCCGGCGCTGGCCGGCCAGCATTCGTTCTACGCGATCACGCAGCTGTTCCTGTTCCGCGAGGGCCGGCGCAGCAACGAGGCCATGACGGCGGTCGCCAAGACGCTGACCGACGCCGACCTGCGCGGCTTCTCCGAGTACGTCGCCACCCTGCCCCCGGTGCCCGCGCCGCCCCCGGCTACGCCGCCGGACGCGGCGCGCATGGCCAAGGGCCAGGCGCTGGCGCAGGAGAACAAATGCTTCGCCTGCCACGGCGCCGACCTCTCGGGCGGCCAGCAGGTGCCGCGCATCGCGCAGCAGCGCGAGGACTACCTGCAGATGACGCTGCAGGAGTTCAAGTCGGGCAAGCGCCCGGGCTACACCATGGCCATGGGCGAGGCCGTAGGGCGCATTTCGGTGGAGGACCTGGACACGCTGGCGTACTTCGTGGCGCGGCATGCGCCAGCGGCTGCCAGGAAATAGCGGCCCGGGTGCAGGCGCCCGTGCGCGCCGCGGGCATCACCCTTTGCCGCGGCCCTGGGCGCGCCGCTGCTCGCGCAGCATGAACAGGTACAAGCCCTCGACCTTCTCGCGCGCCCATGGTGTCTTGCGCAGGAACTTCAGGCTGGACGCGATGCTGGGCTCGCTCGTGAAGCAGCGCACGGGGATGCGCTCGCCCAGGCCCGCCCAGCCGTAGTGGTCCGCCAGATCGGTGACCATGCGTTCGAGCGTGATGCCGTGCAGGGGGTTGCGTGGCTGCGTGGCGGGTGGCTGTGCGGGGGCGTTCATCGCGGCCGATGCTGCCACAGTTCGCCACGTCTATGCGGGCGCGCCGCCTGCCCCCGGCAGCACGCCGACGTAGCGCCCGCGCGGGCGGATGACCTGGGCCACGCCCAGTTGCTCCAGGCTGTGCGCGAGCAGCCCCACGCTGCGCGCGGTGGCGAACAGGCCGAAGGCCGCGTCGGCCGGCAGCCGGTGGTGCGCCACCAGCGCGGCCAGCGCCACGTCGATGTTGGGCGCCAGGCCGGTCAGCTGCGTGGCCTTGTCGATGAAGCGCGCAATGACCTCGGGCGGCTCGCACAGCGCCAGCAGCGCGGCCGCGCGCGGGTCGCCGTCGGGGTACAGGAAGTGGCCGAAACCGGCCAGCGGCTGGCCGGTGGACAGGTGGTGGGCCAGCGCCGCGTCTTCGCCCAGCCGCTCGACTTCGCTGAACAGCGCCTGCACGCGGCCCGAGGCATCGCCATGCAGCGGGCCTGACAGCGTGGTGAGGCCGGCCAGCAGGCAGGCAGGCAGCGAGGCGCCGGTCGAGGCCGCGATGCGCGCGGCGAAGGCTGAACTCGTGAGCTCGTGGTCCAGCAGCAGCACCATGGCCGTGCGCAACAGCTCGGCCACCTCAGCCGGCAGCTTCCAGCCCTGGGCGAAGCGCAGATGCAGCGCCTGCGTGCCGGCCTGGGCGCCGAAAGCCGTGGCGAACTGGCCGACCAGGCCCTGCCCCTCCTGGTGCAGCACACGGGTCAGGCGCCCGCGTGTGGAATGCCCCGTGGCCGCCAGCGCGCCCAGCGCCGAGAACGCCGCCACGCGGCCCGGTTTGCCGCCGCGCAGCGCGGCCCTGCACGAGAAATCGGCCGGCTGCTCGGCGTCCCACAGCAGTTGCGCGGCCTCCTCCAGCGTCGCCGAGCGGGCCAGCTCCACGGCATCGTGCCCGCGGTAGTGCGGCCGCCCACGCACGAAGGTGCACAGCGCGGTGGGAATGCTGGGCTCGGCGCCGAACAGCGTGTTGGTGGCCAGCGTCTCGTGCTTGCGGCCGGCCTGCTTGCGCCTGGCCAGGGCCGCCACGTCCTCCGCGCGGTACAGGCTGCGCCGCGTGTCCGCCGGGTCGGGCATGACTTCGAGCTTGCCGCGGCTCACGTAGGCATACACCGTCTGCGCGCGCACGCCGAGCTGGCGGCAGGCTTCGTCCATCGAGATCCAGGAGGCCATGGTGTCTTGACACAAATCTCTATATATTGATTTTATACATCAATATTGACGATTACATCAATGGCTTCATACCATGCACGCACCTGAACCGGAGACCCCATGAAGCCGCATGTCCTGCAACTGAACCCGATCCTGATTCCCGCGATCAATGCCGCGCTGGCAGAGCGCTACACCGTGCACAAGCTGTTCGAAGTGCAGGACCAGCCGGCCTACCTGCGCGAGCACGGCGCGGCCATCCAGGCTGCCATCACGGGTGGCCACACCGGGATCACGCGCGCCATGCTGGAGATGCTGCCCAACCTCAAGGTGGTGGCCGTCAACGGCGTGGGCACCGACGCCGTGCCCCTGCCCTACTGCCGCGAGCGCGGCCTGCCCGTCACCGCCACGCTGGGCGCGCTGACCGAGGACGTGGCCGACCTGGCCATCGGCCTGCTCATCGCCGCCTGCCGCAACCTGTGCGCGGGCGACCGCTTCGTGCGCGACGGCCAGTGGGAGAAGTTCCCCCAGCCCAGCGCCATCCCGCTGGCGCGCCGTTTCAGCGGCATGCGCGTGGGCATCGTGGGCATGGGCCGCGTGGGCCGGGCTGTCGCCACGCGGGCCGCGGCCTTCGGCTGCCCCATCCTCTACACCGACCTGCGCGCCATGGACGACGTGCCGCATCGCTTCGTGGCCGACCTGGTGGCGCTGGCGGGCCAGGTCGATGCGCTGGTGCTGTGCGCCGCGGCCGACAAGGCCGAGGGCATCGTCAACGCCGCCGTGCTCGACGCGCTGGGCCCGCAGGGCTTCCTGGTCAACGTGGCGCGTGGCCGCCTGGTCAACGAGCCGGACCTCACCGAGGCGCTGCGCGCCGGCCGCATCGCCGGCGCCGGCCTGGACGTGTTCGTGGACGAGCCGCGCGTGCCGCAGGCGCTGCGCGACTCCGACCGCACGACGCTGCAGGCGCACCGCGCCAGCGCTACCTGGGAAACGCGCACGGCCATGGCGCAGATGGTGCTCGACAGCGTGGCCCAGGCGCTGGCCGGCGAGCGCCCCGCCATGAGCCTGACGACCTGAACCTCACCACCCTACGGAGACCTATCGTGTTCACCCGCCGCCTCGCCATCGCCCTGGCCTTCGCCGCCATGGCCCCTGCCGCCTTCGCACAGGCCTTCCCCGCGCGCCCCGTCACCCTGATCGTGCCCTTCCCGCCCGGTGGCGGCACCGACACCGGTGCCCGCGTCATCGCCGAGCAGCTCAGCCGGCGCTGGAGCCAGCCCGTCATCGTGGAGAACAAGGGCGGCGCGGCCGGCCAGATCGGTGCCGACTACGTGGCCAAGTCCAAGCCGGACGGCTACACGCTGCTGCTGGGCAACATCGGCACGCAGGCCATCAACCCGCTGCTCTACCCCAAGATGCCCTACGACCCGGACAAGGCTTTCGCGCCGGTCTCGTTGGTGGCCGAGCTGCCGCTGGCCATGATGGTGAACCCGGCCGTGCCCGCCAGGACGGCCGCCGAATTCATCGCCCTGGCCAAGGCCAAGCCCGACCAGATGAGCTACAGCAGCTCGGGCGCAGGCGGCGCGCCGCACCTGGCCACCGAGATGTTCAAGGACCAGACCGGCGCCTTCATCCTGCACGTGCCTTACCGCGGCGGCGGCCCGGCCATTGCCGACCTGCTGGCCGGCCATGTGCAGCTGTCGTTCATGACGGTGCTGGAAGCCTCGGGCCACATCAAGGCCGGCAAGCTGCGCGCACTGGCCGTCAGCGGCGACAAGCGCGTGAGCGCCTTCCCCGACGTGCCCACGCTGGCCGAGGGCACGGTGCCCGGCTTCAACGCGATCTCGTGGATCGGCCTGCTGGCGCCCGCGGGCACGCCGCAGGAGCTGCAGGACAAGATCTCGGCCGACGTGCGCGCCGTGCTGGCGGACGAGGCTGTGAAGGCGCGCTTCGTGGCCCTGGGTGGAGTGCCGCGTGCGACCTCGCCTGCGGAGTTCGCCAAGCTGATCACGGATGACCGGGCGCGCTATGCGCAGATCATCCGGGCGCGCAAGATCACGATCGAATGACGGACTTCGTCATCGCGCCCGCCGCGCCCGTTGCGCTGCAGGTCGCCGGCACGGCGGCGCGCTTCCCGGTGCACCGCGTGTTCTGCATCGGCCGCAATTACCCGTGGAGCGCCGACGAGCCCAGGCCCACCGCGATGCCGGCCTGGTTCATGAAGCCGGCCAGCGCCGTCGTGCCGGCGCACGGTGTGCTGCCCGTGCCACCGGGCACGGAGGACTTCTGCCATGAGATCGAGCTGGTGGTGGCCATCGGCCGTGGCGGGCGCGACATCGACCCGGCGCAGGCCGAGGCGCACGTCTGGGGCTACGCCGCGGGCCTGGACCTCACGCGCCGCGACCTGCAGCAGCAGGCCAAGCGCGTGGGCGGCCCGTGGGAGCCAGCCAAGGCCTTCGACCACTCCGCACCCTGCACGCCACTGGCCAGGGCCTCGCAATGCGGCCACCCGCGCAGCGGCGCCATCTGGCTGGCCGTCAACGGCGTGGACCGCCAGTGTGCCGACCTGGCCGACCTGCTGTGGCCCGTGTCCGCACTCATCGCCATGCTGTCGCGCTCGGTGGCGCTGCAGCCGGGCGACCTGGTCTTCACCGGCACGCCCGCGGGCGTGGGTGCGCTGCGCAGCGGCGACCGCATCACGGCCGGCGTCGCGGGCATTGCCGAACTCGGCATGACCGTGGCCTGACGCCGCCCCACTTCCATCGACTGACAGGAGACTCCCCTTGACCGCCACCTCTTGCACGAAGATCGCCCTCGTCACGGGCGCCGGCAGCGGCATCGGCCGTGCCGCTGCGCTGGGCCTGCTCGCCGACGGCTTCACCGTGGTGCTGGCCGGCCGCCGCGCCGAGCCGCTGCAGGCGCTCGTGGACCAGGCCGCCTCGCGCGGCCAGCGCGCGCTGGCCGTGCCCACCGACGTGACCGATCCGGCCAGCGTGCAGGCGCTGTTCGACACCATCGAGGCCACCTACGGCCGGCTCGACGTCGTCTTCAACAACGCCGGCGTCAATGCCCCGGCCGTGCCCATGGACGAGCTGCCGCTGGAGAAGTGGTTCAGCGTGATCGACACCAACGTGACCGGCGTGTTCCTGTGCGCCCGCGCGGCCTTCGGCCTCATGCGCAGGCAGTCGCCGCAGGGCGGGCGCATCATCAACAACGGCTCGATCTCGGCGCACACGCCGCGCCCGTTCACGGCTCCCTACACGGCCAGCAAGCACGCGGTGAGCGGCATCACCAAGGCCATCGCGCTGGACGGCCGCGCCTTCAACATCGTGGCCAGCCAGATCGACATCGGCAACGCGCTGACCGAGCTGTCCGAGCGCATGACGCGCGGCGTGCTGCAGGCCAACGGCACCACCGCGTCCGAACCCATGATGGACGCGACCCATGTCGCCAACGCCGTGCGCCACATCGCCGCCCTGCCGCTGCAGGCCAACGTGCTGAACATGACCGTCATGGCCAGCCACATGCCCTTCGTCGGCCGCGGCTGATCCACCCGAACCACCACCTGCAACAGGAGACAGACATGCAACGCAAGACCCTCATCAAGACCCTGGCCGCCACGGCCGTCCTGGCACTGGCCCCCACCTGGGCCGCGGCCCAGGCGGCCTACCCCAGCCGCCCGATCAAGATCATCGTGCCGGCCCCGCCCGGCGGCGCGATCGACATCATCGCGCGCGTGGTCGGCGACAAGCTCGCCACTTCGCTGGGCCAGCCCGTGATCGTGGACAACAAGCCCGGCGCGTCGAACAACCTGGGCACCGACGTGCTGGCCAAGTCGCCAGCCGACGGCTACACCATCGGCATCGTGGGCGGCAGCCACAACATCAACAAGTTCCTGTTCAAGAACCTGGGCTGGGACCCGGAGAAGAGCTTCGAGCCCATCGTCTACACGCACGTGGTGCCGCTGGTGTTCGCGATCTACCCGCAGATCCCGGCCAAGACGCTGCCCGAGTTCATCGCCTGGATGAAGGCGCACCCGGACCAGGCCAAGGTCGCGACCTCGGGCCGCGGTAGCGCGCAGGAAATGGCGGCCGAGATGTTCCGCATGGCCTCCGGCACCGAGATGCTGCTGGTGCCCTACAAGGGTTCGGCCGCGGCGCACCCCGACCTGCTGGGCGGGCGCACCGCGCTGTACATCGACACCATCAGCGCCATCTTGCCGCAGGTGAAGGGCAACAACGTGCGCGCCATCGCCGTGTCCACCGCCAAGCGCACGCCGGCCCTGCCGGACGTGCCCACGGCCGAGGAGCAAGGCTTGAAGGGCTATGACGCGAACACGAACGGCGGCTTCCTGGCGCCGGCAGGCACACCCAAGGCCATCGTCGACAAGCTCAACGCCGAGATCAACGTGGCCCTGAAGATGCCCGACGTGCGCACCAAGCTGGAGGCCGCCGGCATCGAGATCCAGGGCGGCACGCCGCAGGAGTACGCGGCGCTGATCAAGTCGGACCTGGCCAAGTGGGCCAAGGTGGTGAAGGCGGCCGGCATCGTGGCGGACTGACCCGCCGTCCAGCCCCGCGCCGCATGGGGCAACTGCCCAGGGCGCGGCAGGGCGATGCGAGAATAGGGTTCCCCCCAATTCTCAAGTTTCAGTGGATCTGTCCTTTCTACGCACCCTGGCCGGGGGCAAGCTGCCCCGCTCCGTTCCGATCGGCCCCGCGTTCCATCTGGTGCTGGCCTACCAGGCGGCAGGCTATGTGGAGCTCAGCGTGCCTGCGCTGATCCGCACGCGCGCGGGCAACACGATCCAGCCCGATGCGATCGTGCTGAGCCTGACGCCGGCCGGCCGCGCCGCCGCGGACGGTACGCTGGTCCACGGCGGCTGAACGCGGGCCCGCTGCACGCGGGCGGCGCTCAATCCGGCTGCACTGTGGAGGAGCCGTCCAGCTGCACGCGGTTGCGCCCCTGGCGCTTGGCCTGGTAGAGCGCCGCATCGGCCGACTGCAGCATCTCGTAGGGCGTCTCGGCCACCGCCGGCACCCAGGCCGCCACGCCCAGGCTCACGGACACCTGGCCCAGCGCCGAGCCCTCGTGCGGGATCTGCTGGTCGATCACGGCCTGGCGCGCGGCCTCGGCCACACGGGCCGCGCCATCCAGCTCGGTCTCCGGCAGCAGCAGCACCATCTCTTCGCCGCCGTAGCGGGCCACGAAATCCTGCGGCCGCCCGGCGGCCGTGCGCAAGGCGTTCGCCACGCGGCGCAGGCACTCGTCGCCCTGCACATGGCCATACAGGTCGTTGTATTTCTTGAACTCGTCGACGTCCACCATCACGACCGCCATGGGCCGCTGGTGGCGCTGCGCCTGGCGGAAGAACTGCATCAACCGGGTGTCCAGGTAACGCCTGTTGGCCAGGCCGGTCAGCCCGTCGTACTGCGCCATGCGCGACAAGCGCGCATTGGCTACGGCCAGCGCATCGCGTGCCTGGCGCAGGCCGGCCTCGGCCTTGTCCTGGCGCTGTGTCAGCAGCCTGATCCAGGTGCCGGCCAGCCCCAGGATCACGCACAGGAACGAGACCCACACGGTCTGGAAGATGGCCGAGGCGCGCCAGTTCGCCAGCACATCGTCTTTGCTGGAGGCGACCGTCACGCGGATCGGGTAGCTGCGCGTGTGGTCGAAGCTGATGATGCGCCAGACTCCGTCCATGGGTGAGCGGGCCTCGGTGCTGCCCGATACCCGGCCCGTGAACAGCTCGCGCACCATGGCCTGCGGGGTCTCCACGCCGATCATCACCTCCCGGTACGGCCGGCGCACGAGGATGCGGTTGGACAGCGTCAGCGTGATCGCGCCGTCACCGCCCAGGTCGAAACGGTCGAGCACGCCGCGCAGGTGCTTGACGCTCATAGTGGCCAGCACCACGCCTGCGAAGTCGCCCGCGCGGTCGTTGAAGCGGCGTGTCACCGAGAACACCCACGCGCCCGAGGACTGGCTCAAGAGCGGGCCCGTGACCAAGGCCTCGGGACCGGGCTGGCGCGCATGGTGCGCCAGATCCGCACGGTCCACAGCCTCGCCGGCCGGCGTCATGGCCGACTGCGAACTCACCAGGGTGCGCCCGCGCGTGTCGACGACGAACAGGCCATCGAGCTGCGCTGCCGCCTGCGCATGCGTGGCCAGCAGCGGCTGCAGGCGCTCCATCACCTGCGGCGAAGTGCCCGAGCGCTCCAGCTCGAACACCACGCCGTTCAGGATGTGCTCCGTGTCCGCGACGGCGCCCTCCACGCGCTCGGCCACCGCGCGTGCCAGGTTCATGTTTGCCATGGCCGCCTCTTGCAGCGTCTGCGTGCGGTCGTTGAACACCAGCCAGGCGTTCGTGCTGACCAGCGCCAGGCAGACCAGCACCACCATCAGGCGGGCCTGCAAAGCGCTGTCGCGGCGCCAGCGGGCAGGCGCGATGGCCTCGGCGGCCCGCTGGACCAGGCGCTGCTGGGCAGCCTCGCCTGTGCCGCGATGGCGCTCGTCCAAAGGCTGAAACTGGGGCACGCGCTCGGACATGGGTGCGTGCTGGGTGGCTGGATGCGCCTGCGACGAACGGCTGGCCTACCCCCGGGGCGGCCTGTCTAGGTCACTGCGGTGCACGCGTGACACAGGCCATGGCGCCGGACTGGCGCTAGCGGCCCAACCGCAGCAGCGAACGCAGCCACGCCCGGGCATGCCGCGCGCCACGCGCCACGCGGGGTTGCAGGATCTGGATGTGCAGTGGGCGGCCGTCACGGCCATGGCCCGTGAGCACGGCACGCTTGGGGCGCGCAGGCAGTTCTTCTTCCCACAGAGCGCTGATCAGGTCGTTGCGCTGCAGGCCCTGGCGGCGCAAGTCGTGGTAACGGTCCACCATGCCGGCGTCGACCTGTTCGTCGACCAGAGTGCCAAAAGCGGATTCGATGCGCAGCGTGATGTGGGGCATGCGCGAATTGTGCGGACCCCCACCGGCCCATTTGTAGGACCAGGCCTATAGCGCGTATCGGCCCCCGTGCCGCGCGGCTGCGGTTGCCCGGCTGGTGATCCGGCGGGCGCCCTGCGGCGTAGACCTGCGCATGGACGCCCGCCCCGCGGCGTAGCGAAAGAACTGCTTGCCTCAACAACCCTGGATCCGCCGCGCCGTGGCGCTGGCCGCATCGCTGACCGTCGTCATCGCGCTGGGCGGCTGCTCGGCCGTCGGCACGCTCAATGCACTGACCGTGCGCGGCAGCCAGAGCGTGCATGCCGGTGTCGCCTATGGCCCGCTGCCGCGCCAGCGGCTGGACATCTACTTGCCTGCGCAGGCGGCACCCGCGGCCGGCTGGCCCGTGGTGGTGTTCTTCTACGGCGGCTCGTGGAACACGGGCGCACGCAGCGACTACCGATTCGTCGGTGAAGCCCTGGCCGCGCGTGGCGTGCTGACCCTGGTCGCCGACTACCGGCTTTACCCGGAGGTGCGCTTTCCGGACTTCCTGCGCGACAGCGCACAGGCCCTGGCCTATGGACTGGAGCACGCAGCCCGCCTGGGCGGCGACCCGCGGCGCGTGTTCGTGATGGGCCACAGCGCGGGCGGCTACAACGCGGCCATGCTGGCGCTCGATGCCCGCTGGCTGCAGGCCGCGGGCCACGCGCCCAGCGAGCTCGCGGGCTGGATCGGCCTGGCCGGGCCTTACGACTTCTTTCCGACCGACAACCCGGATGCGCGGCCGGCGTTCTTCCACCCCGACTATCCGCCGCGCGCGCAGCCGATCGAGTTCGCGCCACCCGATGCGCCACGCAGCTTCCTGGCCGCACCCGTGCACGACAAGTTGGTCAGCCCGGAACGCAGCACGCGGCAGATGGCCGACAAGCTGCAGGCAGCCGGCGTGCCGGTGACGCTCAAGTTCTACGAGGGCGCGAGCCACACCACGCTGATCGGCGCGTTCGCCTGGCCCTTGCGCTGGGTGGCGCCGGTGCTGGCCGATGTGGCGGCCTTCATCGACCAGGCGCCGCCCCGCTAGCCGGCGGCCCGGCCCCTGGTCGGAGCACCCGCGTCGCGCCGACCACACCACATCCACATCGCGATGCCGGCCAGCACCATGGGCACGCACAGCCACTGGCCCATGCTCATGCCCAGCGACAGGATGCCCAGGAAGGCATCGGGCTCGCGGAAGAACTCGGCCACGAAGCGCAGCACGCCATAGCCGATCAGGAACATGGCCGCCACCTGGCCCTCGGCGCGGCGCTTGCGCGCATACAGCCACAGCAGCACGAACAGCAGTAGGCCTTCCAGCAGGAACTGGTAGACCTGAGAGGGATGGCGCGGCAGCATCGAGCCGCTCTGCGGGAACACCATGCCCCAGGGCAGGTCGGGGCTGGCAAAACGTCCCCACAACTCGCCGTTGATGAAGTTGCCCACGCGGCCCGCGGCAAGGCCCGTCGGCACGCAGGGCGCCACGAAATCGGCCACCTGCATCCAGGGCCGCTGGCGCGAGCGCGCGAACCAGACCATGGACGCGATCACGCCCAGCATGCCGCCGTGGAAGGCCATGCCGCCTTGCCACACGTAGAAGATCTCCAGCGGGTGCGTGAGGTAGTAGCCCGGCTTGTAGAACAGGCAGTAGCCGAGCCGGCCACCCACCACCACGCCCAGCACGCCCAGGAACAGGATGTCTTCCACGTCCTTGCGGCTCCAGGCGCCGGGCCCGGTGATGGACGCGAAAGGTTCGTGCCGCAGCCGGCGCGTGCCCAGGAACATGAACAGCGCGAACGCGACGAGGTAGGTGATGCCGTACCAATGGATGGCGACGGGACCGAGCTGCAGGGCGACCGGGTCGATCTGGGGATACATGAGCATCGGGCGATTTTGCCCGCTCGCCACGCATGGCCCGATGCCCTTGCGCCCGGTTCGACAGCGCGGGCCACGCGGCATACAGTGCGCCTCGCCGATTGCGCCCACCCCACCACCCGCCGCCATGCAAGACGTTTTCCCACCCACCGCCGCTCCCAGCCCCGCGCCCATGCCGCGCCGCCCGGCCGACCTGCCCAGCCCGCGCGGCCTGCCGCTGCTGGGCAATCTGCTGCAGCTGCGGCCGGCGCGCATGCACCGGCAGCTCGAAGCCTGAAGCGCGGCCTACGGCCCGTTCTACCAGCTGCGCCTGAGCGGCCGGCGCATGGTGGTCATCGGCGACCACGCGGCCGTGGTGCAGGTGCTGCGCGACCGGCCCGAGGGCTTTCGCCGCACCTCGCGCCTGGAAGGGCTGGCGGCGGAGATGGGCGGCGAGCCGGGCCTGTTCTCGGCCAACGGCGAGGTCTGGAAGCGCCAGCGCCGCATGGTGATGGCCGGCTTCGACCCGGCCCATGTGCGGCGCTACCACCCCAGCCTGCAGCAGGTGGCGAGGCGGCTGGCCGCGCGCTGGACCGGGGCCGCGCGGCGTGGCGCGGCCATCGACCTGCAGGCCGACCTGATGCGCTACACGGTGGACGCCGTGGCCGGCCTGGCCTTCGGCGCCGAGGTCAACACCCTGCAGTCCGATGGCGACGTGATCCAGCAGCACCTGGACAAGGTGTTTCCGGCCCTGTTCACGCGCTTGTTCGCGCCCTTCCCCACCTGGCGCTATGTGCGGCTGCCGGCCGACCGCGCGCTGGAGCGCAGCGTGGCCGCGGTACGCGTGGCGGTGGGCGATTTCATCGCCCAGGCCCGCGCAGCCTGGCGGCCGACCCGGCCCGGCGCCAGCACTCGGCCAACCTGCTGGAGGCCATGGTCGTGGCGGCCGACGAAGACGGCAGCGGCATCGACGACCGGCAGATCGCCGGCAACGTGCTCACTATGCTGCTGGCCGGCGAGGACACCACGGCCAACACGCTGGCCTGGATGGTCGACCTGCTGTGGGGCCACCCGGCCGCGCTGGCCGCGCCACGGAAGAAGTGCGCCGCCTCGTGCCCGATGGCGCGGCGCCCACGGTGGAACAGCTGGCGCGGCTCGACTACGTGGAGGCCTGCGCGCACGAGACCATGCGGCTCAAGCCCGTGGCGCCCTTTATCGGCCTGCAGGCCGAGCGCGACACCGTGCTCGGCGATGTGCTGATCCCGGCCCACACCGTGGTGCTGGCCGTGATGCGGCGCGACAGCGTGAGCGAGGCGCAGCTGCCGCGCGCGACCGCGTTCGAGCCCGGGCGCTGGCTGGCCGACGGCGGCCCCGCCGCACAGGCCAGCGCGGCACGGTTTTCGCCTCCTCCGCCAGAGACAAAATTTAGCGAGCCCTGCCGCCCGTCCAAAAAGCGCCATCTGGGAATGCCAAAGGATGTCGGGCCAGGGATACCACAGATCTGCGAGATGCAGCAAGCACGACGCGAATCCCTAAGGTCGCACCATGTCCACGTGCGCGATGCCGTCTTCCAGGTAGTCCTCGGATACCGGCACGAAGCCCAGGCCACCGTAGAAGGATTTCAGATGAGCCTGCGCGCCGATCTGGATCGGCTGGGCGCCGTACAGCTGCGCGCACATGTCGACGCTGCGCGCCATCAGCAGGCGCCCGAGGCCGGTGCCGCGCCAGCGCGGCGCGGTGACCACCCGGCCGATGCTGACCTGGGGGAATGAGACCCCCGGCGGCAGCAGGCGTGCGCAGGCCGCCAGCTGCGCGCCGTCCCAGGCCGTCAGGTGGTGCGCGAGCAGGTCCTTGCCGTCGACGTCCTGGTAGGCGCATTGCTGCTCGACGACGAAGACGCTGGCGCGCAGCTGCAAGATGGCATAGAGCTCGGCCGTGCTCAGCTGGTCGAACGGCTGGGTGCGCCAGTCCAGCGATGAGGTGGAGGGCGGGGAAGTCGTCATGGGCAGGAAAGTTCTCGGGACATGCCGTGGCGGGACCACGCGGCACATGGCCTGGCCAGGGGCACGTGGTCAAGCCCGCTGATGCCATCGCGAAGCATGGCTTGACACACCTCACACAGGCTGAACCGAATCCGCATACGGTCAGCCGGGCAGTTCGTCACCCGGTTGCGGCAGTTCATCCGGACTGGCACGCAGCCAGTCATCGAAACCGACCGCCTCGCCGCGCGCCATGCGTTCGCGGAAATAGCTTTCCGTCTTGAGCGCGGACACCTTCTCCGCGATCGCGGTGACGAAGAACTGATTCATCGACACCTTTTCCTCCTCGGCGACCTGGCGGGCATATTCGAACAAGGACTCCGGAACACGCAGGGCATAGTTGGCCATCGTCTTTACTCCTTGGCAGTAGGTGGTGCGAGGTGACGCATGTAGAAGGCGCCCGGCGTCAGCAGCGGCAGACCCAAGTGCCGCGCTGGCGCTGCAAAGTCTGCGGTGTTCAATGTGATCAGCGCATCGGCGCGGCCGTTGAGGGCGGTCTCCAGCACCATCTCATCCGCGGCGTCCCGCGTTTGTGGACGCCACAGGTAATGCAGATGGACGGGTTCGACAAGGCTGCACATCGCATCCAGAAAGACATCGGTCATGGTCAAGGTGCGCTGGCCCGGCGATAGATGCTCCGGGCGCTTGAGCACGGATTCGTACTCAAGCATCAGGGGCACCGATGCCAACGCGACGAAGCTCCGCTGTCGCAGCGAATGCAGCACGGCAAACGATGCGCCGCGGCTGCTGCGTGCCGCAGAAACCAGTATGTTGGTGTGAAACACCACTCTCATCATATTGAATATGATATGAATCAAGAGGCCAACCGTCAATCGTCAGAGGCAGGCGCGGCGCCGCCAGGTCTCAGCCCGCGAACCCGCCCGCGTGCAAGAACTCTTCCTCCGCCGCCGTCGTCTCGCGCCCCAGCATGGGATTGCGGTGCGGAAAGCGGCCGAAGCGCGCGACGATGTCCAGATGGTTCTGCGCATGCTCGGTGTACGGCTCGCCCAGCGCGCGGTTCAGCGCCAGGGCACGTTTCTGGTCGGCCATGGACTCGGAATGCGACAGTGGCAGGTAGAAGAACAGCCGCAGCTCTTTGTCGACCTGCTGGTCCAGCCCCGCGTCCAGCGCCTGCCGGGCGAACATGCGGGCCAGCGGGTCGGTGGCGTACATGTGGGCGGTGCCGCGAAAGCTGTTGCGCGGGTACTGGTCCAGCAACAGCATCAGCGCCAACGCGCTCTCGGGCTCGTCGATCCAGGCATCGCACTGCCGCGCGGCGGCGGCGAAGTGCAGGTCGTGGAAGCGCTCGCGCAAGCGCTGGTCGAAGGCCGCGTCTTTCCTGAACCAGGCGGCCGGGCCGGCCTCGCGCCAGAAGGCCACGACCTGCGCGGCAGCGGCGCGCTCAGGATGCGGTAGCTGGCTGGGCATCGGGGCTCTCGTTCTTGCGCAAATGGTTCAGCACCAGGGAGCGGCCTGCGAAGTCGTCGCCAGCCACTTCGAGATCGAAGCGTTCGGCGTCCAGCCGGCGCAGGTCGGCCATCACGGCGTCGGCCTCCTGCGGCGTGGCGCCCGTGGCCAGCACGGCTTCGCGGCCCAGCAGCATGGCGGACTCGAAGGTCTCGCGCACCAGATAGTCCACGTTGCCGGACTTGACCAGCTCCAGCGCATGTTCGCGGTCGAAGGCCCGCACCAGCACGCGCGCATGCGGGCAGGCGTGCTTAGCGTTCTCGGCGATGCGCGTGGCGGCAAGCTTGTCGTCCACGCAGACCAGGATGGCGCTGGCGGTGTGCGCGCCGGCCGCATGCAGCACGTCGGCGCGCGCGCCGTCGCCGTAGTAGACCTTGAAGCCCAGGTAGGACTGTGCGTCGCGGATCACCTGGGTGTCGTTGTCGATCACGGTCAGCGACGCGCCGCGCGCCACCACGCCCTGGCTGGCGATCTGGCCAACGCGGCCGAAGCCGATGACCAGCACGTTGGCCTGGCGGTCCTGCGCCGCTTCCACCCCTTCCATCGATGCCGCGAGGCGCGGGCCGAAGCGCTGGTGCGCCAGCACCACCAGGGGCGTGAGCGCCATCGACAGCACCACGATGGCCGTCATGTTGGCGTTGACGGTGGCGTCGATCACATTGGCGCCCAGCGCCGCCGCGAACAGCACGAAGGCGAACTCGCCGCCCTGGGCCATCAGCACCGCGCGGTCCAGCGCGTCGGCATGCGAGCTCTTGGCAAGGCGCGCCACGGCGTAGATGCACAAGGCCTTGGTCGCCATCAACGCGAGGACGCCGGCCACGATGAGCTGCCAGTTGCGGCCCACCACGGCCAGGTCCAGCGACATGCCCACGCCCAGGAAGAACAGGCCCAGCAAGAGGCCGCGGAAGGGCTCGATGTCGGCTTCCAACTGGTGGCGGAAGGTGGACTCGGACAGCAGCACGCCGGCCAGGAAGGCCCCCATGGCCATCGACAGCCCGCCGAGCTGCATGAGCAACGCCGCGCCCAGCACCACCAGCAGCGCGGCGGCCGTCATGACCTCGCGCGCCTTGGCATTGGCCAGGATGCGGAAGAACGGGTTGAGCAGCCACACGCCCGCGGCCACCAGCGCGGCCAGCGCGCCCAGGGCCAGGCCGATCACGCCCCAGCGCGAGGGCGCCACGGCGGCGGAGTCCAGCGCCGGCGGCGCGAGAAAGGCCACGGCGGCCAGCAGCGGCACGATCAGCAGGTCCTCGAACAGCAGGATGGAGACGATGCGCTGGCCGCGCGGCGCGGCGATGTCGCCCCGCTCGCCCAGCAGTTGCATGACGATGGCCGTGGACGTGAGCACGAAGCCCATCGCACTGACGAAGGACACGGGCCACGAGAAGCCGAACGCGATGCCCACCAGCGTGAGCAGGAAGCCGCACACCAGGCATTGCAGGCTGCCCAGGCCGAAGATCTGCTTGCGCAGGCTCCACAGGTGCGAGGGCTGCATCTCCAGCCCGATCACGAACAGGAACATCACCACGCCCAGCTCGGCCGTGTGCAGGATGGCCTGCGGATCGGTGAACAGGCCCAGGCCGAAGGGCCCGATGGCCAGCCCGGCGGCCAGGTAGCCCAGCACCGAGCCCAGGCCGATCTTCTTGAACAAGGGCACGGCGACCACCGCCGCGCCCAACAGGCTCACGACCTGGACCAGGTCGCTGCCACTTCCCTCTGCTGACATCGCATTCCCCTCGAAAACGGGCGCGACCTTACCAGACGGCCGTGCGAAGGTATACGAAGCCAGGGCGGGCGCCCATTGAATGCCGCAAGGGCGCGCGCTTTACGACGCGGCGTCACGCCAGCACCACCATGTACGCCCCCAGCAGCAGCAGCCCCACCATGAAGCACTGGCGAAAGGCCGCTGGCGACAGCCGCTTGCGCAGGGCCGCGCCCAGCGCCATGCCGGTCAGCGCTGGCAGCAGCATCCACAGCGACAGCGCCCAGGCCGCGCCCGACGTGGCCCCGCCCATCTGCAGCCCGGCGGCCAGTGCCAGCGTGGAGACCGTGAACGAGATGCCCATGGCCTGGATCAGCCCGTCGCTGGTGCAGCGCAGCGCCTGCAGATAGGGCACGGCCGGCACCACGAAGACGCCGGTGGCGGAGGTGACCAGGCCGGTCGCCGTGCCGACCAGCGGCCCCAGGGCACGCTCGGCGGTAGGGGCGACCGTCAGGCGCTTGCCCGTGAGGCTCCAGCCAGCGTAGGCGATCAGCGCCAGCCCCAGCGCCACGGGCGCCCAAGCACCGGCCGGCGCGCCGAACCACCAGGCGCCCGCCAGCGTGCCGGCCACCACGCCCAGCTGCATGGGCCACAGACGGCGCAGCATCGCGCCCAGCCGGCCCCAGGGCTGCATTTGCCAGACGTTGGTCACGAGCGAGGGCACGATGAGCAGTGCCGCAGCCTCGGCCGGCGTCATCCACAGCGCAAGCAGGCCCACGGCCACGGTCGGCAGGCCCATGCCGACGACGCCTTTGACCAGGCCGGCCAGCAGGAACACGACCGTGACCAGTGCAGGCAGCAGCAGCGGGGCTTGGGCGAGGCTGTCGGACAGGGCCATGTCGGTGGAATGGTGGTGTAGCGGTGCGGCCGATTCTGCAAACGCACCGGCTGCACGACCAGCCGGGATTGGCTGACGCGGCCTCAGCCGCTGCCTGAGCCTGTGGCAGCATCGCGCCCATGCGCTTGGACCTCACCGACCTGCGGCTGTTCGTGCACGTGCACGCGGCCGGCACCATCACCGGCGGTGCCGCGCAAAGCCACATGACGCTGGCTTCGGCCAGCGAGCGCATCCGCGCCATGGAAGATTCGCTGGGCACGCCGCTGCTGCTGCGCGCGGCGCGCGGCGTACAGCCCACGCCCGCGGGGCGCAGCCTGCTGCACCATGCACGCCAGGTGCTGCTGCAGATCGACCATCTGCAGGCCGACCTGGGGGCCTACGGTGCCGGCCTGCAGGGCCAGGTGCGCGTGCTGTGCAACACCTCGGCGCTGTCGGAACACCTGCCGCAGGTGCTGGCCCGCTTCCTGGCAGCGCAGCCCGGCATCTCGGTCGACCTGGAGGAGCGCCCCAGCGAGGACATCGCCCATGCGCTGCGCGAGGACCTGTGCGACATCGGCTTGCTGTCGAACGCGGCGGACCTGGCCGGCCTGGTGGTCCACCCCTTGCGCGACGACCCGCTGGTGCTGGTGGTGCCGCGCGGCCATGCCTGGGCCGGCCGCGATGGCATCGGCCTGGCCGAAGTGGCTGGCGCGCCGCTGGTCGGCATGGCCGAGCACAGCGCCATCCACGCCCACCTGGCGCAGCACGCGCGGCGCCTGGGCAAGCGCCTGGCCTACCGCGTGCGGCTGCGCAGCTTCGAGGCCGTGTGCCGCCTGGTCGGCCAAGGCATCGGCGTGGGCATCGTGCCGCGCGCCGTGGCGCAGCGTTGTGCCCGCGCGGCGGGGGTGCAGCGCGTGGCGCTGACCGATGCGTTCGCGGCGCGCGCGCTGGTGCTGGCGCTGCGCGACGAGACGGCGCTGGCGCCGGCGGCGCGGCTGTTCGTGCAACATCTGCTGGCCACGGCCGAAACGGCGAATGCAAACCACTGAAGCGAGACTTCCCACCATGACGCAACACCTCACCATCCTCACCGGCGCCTCGCGCGGCATGGGCCTGGGCCTGGCCCGGCAACTGCTGCGCGAAGGCCAGCAGCTGCTGTGCATCTCGCGCCAGGCCAATGCCGAGCTGGCCGTGGCCGGCTGCACGCAATGGCAGGCCGACCTGGCCGACGGCGGCCGCGTGGCTGCGCGTCTCGCCGACTGGCTGGCGCAGCAGGACGCAGCGCAGTGGGCCAGCGCCACGCTGATCAACAACGCGGGCGTGATCCCGGCGCTGGTGCCGCTGTCCGCCGCCGACCCGGCCGACCTGGCCCATGCGCTGCGCGTGGGGCTGGAGGCGCCGATGCAGCTCACGGCCGCGTTCCTGGGCGCCACCACGCGTTGGCCGGGCCAGCGGCGCGTGCTGAACATCTCGTCGGGCCTGGGCCGGCGCGCGATGGCGGCGCAGGCCGGCTACTGCGCGGCCAAGGCCGGCATGGACCACTTCACGCGCTGCCTGGCGCTGGACGAGGCGGCCCGGCCGAACGGCGCCAAGGTCTGTTCGCTCGCGCCTGGCGTGATCGACACCGAGATGCAGCAGCAACTGCGCAGCGCCGACCGCGGCAGCTTCCCGGACCAGGGCAACTTCGCGCAGCTGCACAGCAGCGGGCAACTGACCTCGCCCGACGAGGCCGCAACCCGCGTGCTGGCCTACCTGGCCCGGCCGAACTTCGGCGCCAACCCGGTGGCCGACGTGCGCGACCCGGCCTGAGCGGCGAGGCTGCCCAAAAGGTGGTTGGCTAGCGGCTGCCGCGCACCATCGCCCGCACGATGAGCTCGAAATCCAGCAGCTTGCTGGTGTTCAGCGCATAGCCCAGCTGCACCTGGTTCTGCCGCGCGAGCGCGGCGTGGTCGGCGTGCGGGCTGGTGGCGATGTTTTCGCGGATCGGCATGCCGTCCACGGCCCAGTGCTGGCCCGCGCACAGGATGCCGAGCAAGGCCATGCGCCGCGAATGCGTGGGCACGGGGCCGAGCAGGCCCAGGCTGGACGTGGCGGCGGGCTCTTCGACCGGCTGCCCGCGGCGCACGAAGATTGGCGCGCCGCCCAGGCCGGCGGCGCAGGGCGCGTCGATCAGGAATTCTGGAGCGCCGTTGTACGGCAGTGCCGGGTGCGTGGCGGTGATGCCGCGGCGCAGCACGGGCTGGCTGTGCCGCCGGTCCCACAAGCCGATGGGGTAGCCGGCTAGCACGATGTTTTCGAGGATGGACAGGCTGGCGATCTCGTCCTCTTCCATCAGGCTGCTGCGCGACAGGTAGGTGATGTGGAACTTGTGGCCCTGGTTCTTCATGGTCTGCAGGATCGCGCCCACGAAGAACACCACCAGGTCGACCGAAGGGTCGGGGTGCGGGTGGCAGCGCTCCTCGAAATGCGGCACCTTGAATTCCAGGTCCTGGTTGCGCAGGATGCGGCCCTCCTCGTCCTTCAACGCCAGGTAGAAGCGGCCGTGCGTGGCGCCCTCCACCACATGGCGGCTCGTGACCAGGCAGGGGCTGCGCTTGCCGTCCTCGAGCAGGAACGCGAAGAAGAAGCCGGTGCCGCAGCGCACGCCCTGCGGCGTCTCGCATTCGATGCGGACGACGCTGAACACGAGTTCGTCGATCAGGTTCAGCTGGGGCGGCGGCGACATGGAAGCGGGATGAGGGCAACAACAAACGCAAAAGGCAGTACCCCTGCGATCGTCTTGATGAAACAGTTATTGTTGTAGGACGCGCGCATCTTAAGCGCGCGGAGCGGCCAGAATTTGGCCGTCCTTTAGTGGAAATCCCGACTGCGGCTGCGCAACTGCCCCAGCCGGCCCAGCAGCGGCGTGAGGTCCTTGAGCCGCTCGGCGACCAGGTGCTGGACCTGGCCGCCGCTGTCCACGTCGCGCTGCCACAGGCCTTCGACGGCCAGCAGCCGGGCGTTCATGAGCGGCGCGCGCTGGAGCTCGCGCACCCGCGGCCAGACGATCACGTTGACGGGCCCGGTCTCGTCCTCCAGCGTTACGAAGATCGTGCCGTTGGCCGTGCCGGGCTGCTGGCGCACGGTGACCAGGCCGGCCGCGCGCACGCGCCGGCCGTGTGGCAGATCGCGCAGCTGGTCGGCGTTCAGGATGCGCGAGCGCGCCAGCCGTTCGCGCAGCAGCGCCAGCGGGTGGCGGCGCAGCGTGAGGCCGGTCGCGTCGTAGTCGAACAGGATCTCTTCGCCCTCCCGGGCGGCAGGCAGCGCCAGGGAGGGCTCGTGCACCGGGGCGCCACGCAGCAGCACCGGCGCGCGGTGGCGCGAGGCCGCCTCCCAGGCCTGCTGGCGGCGGTGGCCGGCCAGGCTGGCCAGCGCGTCGGCGGCGGCCAGCGCGTCGAGCTCGCGGCGGTCGAGCACGGCGCGCAGGGACAGGTCTTCGACACTGGCGAACGGGCCGGCCTGGCGGGCGGCCACGATGCGCCGGGCCGCGGCCTCGTTGAAGCCCTTGACCAGGCGCATGCCCAGGCGCACGGCGGGCTGGCCCTGTGCGGCGGGCTGGGCGCGCACGCCGGGCGCGTCTTCCAGCGCGGCGTCCCAGTCGCTGTGCGAGACGTCGACGGCGCGCACCGCGATGCCGCTGCGCCGCGCGTCCTGCACCAGTTGCGAGGGGGCGTAGAAGCCCATGGGCTGGGAGTTCAGCAGCGCGGCCAGGAAGGCGGCCGGCTCGTGGCACTTGAGCCAGCTGCTGGCGTAGGCCAGCAAGGCGAAGCTGTAGGCGTGGCTTTCGGGGAAGCCGTATTCGCCGAAGCCACAGACCTGCTTGTAGATGCGTTCGGCGAATTCGAGGGTGTAGCCACGGCTTGTCATGCCGTTCACCAATTCGTCATGCCAGGGGGTGATGTCGCCCTCCTTCTTCCAGGCGGCCATGGCGCGGCGCAGCTTGTCGGCCTTGCCTGCGGTGAAACCGGCGGCGTCCACGGCCAGTTGCATCACCTGTTCCTGGAAGATGGGCACGCCCAGCGTGCGCTCCAGCGCCGGCCTGAGCGCCTCCTTCTCGTAGTGGATCGGAAGCCCCTTGTCGCGCCGCTCGCGCGCCTTGAGGTAAGGGTGGACCATGCCGCCCTCGATCGGCCCGGGCCGCACGATGGCGACCTCGACCACCAGGTCGTAGAACACGCGAGGCTTCAGGCGCGGCAGCATGGACATCTGGGCCCGGCTCTCGATCTGGAACGTGCCCACGGTGTCGGCGCGGCAGATCATGTCGAAGGTGGCCTCGTCCTTAATCGGGATGCCGGCCAGGTCCCACTGCGTGCCGCGCAAGCGGTTCACGAAGTCCAGGCAGCGGCGCAACGCGGTGAGCATGCCCAGGGCCAGCACGTCGACCTTCATGAGGCCCATGCGCTCCAGGTCGTCCTTGTCCCACTGGATGACCGAGCGGTCTTTCATGGACGCCTTCTCGATCGGCACCAGGCTGGTGAGCCGGCCCTCGGTCAGCACGAAGCCGCCCACGTGCTGGCTCAGGTGGCGCGGGAAGCCGCGCAGCTGGTCGGTCAGCACCAGCCACTGCGCCACGCGGCGCGGATCGATGCCGATCTGCAGCTCGTCGACCAGCTGCTCCAGCCGCTCGCCGATCAGCGCGGCGTCGAACCAGTGGTGCTCCTTGGCGAAGGCATCGACCAGCGCGGCCGGGATGCCCAGGGCCGTGCCCACGTCGCGGATGGCGCTGCGGCGGCGGTAGCAGATGACCACGGCCGCGATGGCCGCGCGGTCGGCGCCGTACTTGCGGTAGATGTACTGGATGACTTCTTCGCGCCGCTCGTGCTCGAAATCCACGTCGATGTCGGGTGGCTCGTTCTGGCGCTCCTTGCTGATGAAGCGCTCCATGAGCGGGTGCGAGTCCTCGGGGTTGGCGGCCGTGATGCCCAGGCAGTAGCAGACGACCGAATTGGCGGCCGAGCCGCGGCCCTGGCACAGGATGCCCTCGGCCCGAGCGAAGCGCACGATGTCGTGCACGGTGAGAAAGAACATCTCGTACTGGCAGTAGGCGATGAGGCTCAGTTCCTTCTCGACCAGCGCACGGATGCCCGGCGGCATGCCGTCGGGGTAGCGCAGCCGGGCGGCCTCGGCGTAGGTGAGCTGGCGCAGGGCCTCGGTGGGCGTCAGGCCGCTCGGCAATGTTTCGCGCGGGTAGCGGTAGGCGATCTCGTCCAGATCGAACTGGCAGCGCTCGCGCACCGTCTCGGTGGCGGCCAGCAGCTCGGGCGGATAGAACTGCTGCAAGGCCACGCGCGGGCGCAGGCGGCGCTCGGCGTTGGGCTCCAGCGCGAAGCCGCACTCGGCCACGGGCTTGCCCAGGCGCACGGCTGTCAGCACGTCCTGCAGGCGCTTGCGCACGCGTGCGTGCATGAGTACGCCGCCGGCGGCCAGCAGCGGCACATCGGTCAGCGTGGACAGGCGGCGCAGCCGGTCCAGCCACTGGGCATCGTCGGCCGCGCCCACCAGCTCGACCGCCAGCCACAGGTGCCGGCCGAACAGCGCGCGCAGGCGGCGCAACTCCGTGCGCAGCAGCAGTTCGTCCGGTGCCGGGTGGCGCGCCGGCACATGCAGGATCTCGCAATGCGTGAGCGTGCCCCAGCCGTCGCTCCAGTCCACGTGGTAGTCGCCCTTGGCGACGTGCTGGTGGCGGCGCGCGTGCGAGATCAGTTCGCACAGCTGGCCCCAGCCGACCAGGTCGTGCGGCAGCACCACCAGCCGGCAGCCGGGCAAGGCGAATTCGCTGCCGGGCAGGAACTGGAAATCGCGCTGGTAGGTGATGCCGGGCTGGGCCTGCTCGGCCTCCTGGAGCATGGCCCGATAGTCCTTGAGCGCCATGTAGGCGCGCACCACGCCGGCGACCGAGCACTCGTCGGTGAGGGCCAGGCCGCGGTAGCCCAGCAGGTAGGCCTGGATGACGAGTTCGTCCGGGTGCGAAGCGCCACGCTGGAAGCTGAAATTGCTCAGGCAATGCAGCTCGGTGTACAGGCCCAGCGGATCGGGCGCACCGGTGACCGGCTGCGGCAGCGGCCACTTGCGGGCTGCGCGCTCCTCCTGTTTCTCCTGCGCGTTGTGCGAGGGATCAGGCATAGGCACCCTGCAGGAACCAGCGCGGCTCGCCCTGCCCGTTGCGGGGCAGCTCCTGGTAGAGCCAGAGCAGGCCCCAGCCTTCGCTGAAGGCCAGCCGGTAGTCGCGCGAGGCGGGCTTGGGCGCGGCCAGGTCCCACCAGCCGGCGCCGTCCAGGCGCTGCGGGCGGGCCAGCAGCTGCAGGCGGCCGTGGAACACGGGCTGGCCGGCCTGCATGGCCAGCGGCAGCGGCTCGCGCAGCAGCCAGGCCGGCTGCAGTGCGGCGTCCGCGGGCAGCGTGGGCGCGGCAGCCGCACCGGCCGCATGCGCCGGCACCCAGCGCTGCATGCATTCGGGCCGGTGGTCGGCCACGAGGCGCGGCACCAGCACGCGGTCGGCGCCCAGCCGCGCGCCCAGGCGCTCGACAAGTTCGTGCAGGCGCTCGCCCTTGGCCTGGTCTTCGGGCAGCAGGCTGGCGTTGCGGCCGGCCAGCACCTCGGTCTGCAGGGTGCGCAACCGCAGGTGGTTGGCCGGGGCGGCCAGCGGAGTGCGCTCCAGTTGCTCGGCGAGCAGGCGGCGGATGTGCGCCATGTCCTGCGTGGCCTGGCTGGTGCGCACGGGCAGGCTGGCGGTGGGCGGCAGCAGCACGCCGTCCATGCGGCGCAGGTCGTAGGTCCACTGCAGTTCCAGTGCCACCACGCCGCGCTGGCCGGCGCGCAGCCAGGCCTGCAGCGCACCCAGCAGGCGCTGGGCGGTCCACATGAGTTCGGGGGCGTTGTCGGCCAGGGCCGGCAGCTCCAGGTTCTGGTCGAACACGGGGGGCAGCTGGCACCAGGTGAAGGCCTCGGGGCGATCGCCGTAGGCCATGTCCAGCGCGTCCAGCAGCGCCGCCCCGAAGCGCCGCGCCACGCCGGCCCGCGGCAGCGCGCGCAGGCTGCCCCAGTCGCGGCAGCCGACGCGCTCGAGCACGGCCAGCGCGCCCTGGGCAGCGGCCAGGGTGTCCAGCGGCAGGCCGTCGGGCACGCGCGCCGGCCGTGGCCGCTCGCCCAGCTTGAGCCGCAGCAGCGCCAGCGCCACGCGTGCCGTGGGCGCCTGGGCCCAGGCCTGGCAGTCCGGCAGCAGCGCGGGGCGCAGCAATTGCGCCAGCAGCGCGCGCAGCCCGCCCCACAGGCGCAGCGAGACCGACACATCGAGCAGCACGCAGCCCTGCTCCAGCGCCACGCGCGGCGTGAACTGCAGGGCCTGCCAGCACCAGGCGGCCTGCTGGTCCTCAGGCGGTGACAGCGCGATCCAGCACATGCGGGGCGTCCTGCGCTGCAGCCGGCAGGCGCTGCGCGCGGCGCTGGGCCAGCGCGGCCAGCGGCTGCGCATGGGCAGCCAGCGCGAGCGGTGCGGCCATGGGCGGGCCGCGGCGTTTGAAGACCTGCACCTGCAGCGCATCGCTGCCGTCCAGCAGCAGCCGCAGCGGCGCGGGCGAGCCTTCCTGCTGCACGGCCGCCGGGCGGAACGCGAACAGCGGCCGGCCGTGGTCGATGGCGATCAGGTGCAGCCGGCGCAGCAACTCGGGCCGCGCCTGCGGCAGCCAGGCCAGCACGGCCGGCACGTCGGCGCAGCGCAGCGCCTGCTCGGCGGCCCACAGCCGCGCCTTGGCGTCGAGCGCCTGCACCCACAGCAGCTGCGACGGCGCCAGGCCCTGGGCCGCCAGCGCGGGCGCGAAGGGCTGCAGGCCGTCGGGCCCGCCGACCAGCACCACCGGGCCACCGGCCTGCCCGGCCAGGCGCGCAAGGGCCGGCATCAGCACGCGCCAGTCGTGGCAGGCCGCGCGCGTTTGCAGCAGCTCGGTGAGGCCCGCCGCGGGCCAGCCGCCACCAGGCAGCTCGGCGTCCAGCGTCGCATGGCCGCTGGGCAGCACAGCCGCCCCGGCCCGGCCCAGCGCGTCGCCGCGCCAGACGTCGGGCCGCTCGGGCAAGACGCTGGTGTCGGTGAGATGGTGGCGGGCTGGCATAAAACACTGGATATTTGAACAGCATTATGCAGGGGTGCCCGAACGAATCAAGGCTTTTCCGGCCGGGCCTCTCGCGGCCACCTGTCTCATGGACGTCACAGATCACTGCGCCGAGCGCCGTTCTCTCCCATGGACTGGTTACAATCTTAATGCGAACTATTGCTAATAACTTTTCGACCGGCCTGTGATCTAACACGCAGCCGTTGCGCAGGCGTGCCGGCGCGCACGCGCGGCGCCCGTACCGCCAACCTTTTTGACACCACCACCTGGAGCCACCATGCCTTCGCGCCTTGCCACACCATCCGCACAACCGAACGGTGCCGACCGACCCGAAACCCCTGCACCTGCCAGCGCCATGCTGCCCCTGGGCGCCATTGCTGCGGGCTTCGGGCTCGTCATGGCCTCCTGTGCGGCAAGCGCACAGACCGCCCCCACACCGCCCGCGCCACCGACCGCTGCTGCCACGCTGCCCGAGGTGAAGGTTCGTGCGCAAGCCGAAGAGAACGCCAAGGAAACGCTGCAGACCAACAAGTCCACCATCGGCAAAGGGCAGCAGGACATCCGCGACATCCCGCAATCGCTGACCGTGATGACCGAAAGGCTGATCGACGATGCCAAACTGGACACCTTGCGCCAGGCCTTGCACTACACCGCCGGCATCACCTTCGCCGCCACCGAAAACGGCACCGACCAGGACATCCGCATGCGCGGCTTTCCCGTGGCCACCACGGGCGATCTGTTGATCGACGGCATGAAGGACCCGTCGCAATACGACCGCGACAGTTTCAACTACGACCGCATCGAGGTGTTGCGCGGTTCGGCGTCCATGCTGTTTGGCCGCGGGTCCACCGGCGGCGTCATCAACCAGGTGACCAAACAGCCCAAGCTCATCACCGAGCAGGAGGTCGTCACCACCGTGGGCACTGGCGGCAACGTGCGGGTGACCGGCGACTTCAATGCCATCGTCGGCGAGAACGCGGCCCTGCGTGTGAACGTCATGAAGCAAAAGGCCAGCAACTTCGGGGCCGAGATCGACAAGGAAGGCATCGCGCCCACGTACCGATGGGGCATCGGCACGGCCGATGAGTTCTCCGTCGGCCTGTTCTATCTGAACGTGGACAACGTGCCCATGTCTTCGCTGCGCTACCTGTCCGGCGGTGTTGCCGAAGGAATTTCGGCGCGCAATTTCTACGGCACCGACAGCGACTACCTGCGCGGTGAGGCCACCTACGGTGCGGCCTCGTGGACCCACCGCTTCGGCAACGGCGGCGGCCAGCTGCGCACGCAACTGCGCAGCGGCGTCTTCAACCGCGCCAGCTGGAACACGACGGCCGGCTACTGCGGCGTCGCGCTGACGGCCACCGGAACCTGCCCCGCGGGCACGCCCGCGGTCACTGCCGCCACACTGACCGACCAGACCGCCATGACGCGCAGCGGCCTGGCGCCGCGCAAGGACAAGATCCGCGGCACCTACCTGCAGAGCGACTACAGCAACACGTTCAACTGGCTCGGCCTCAAGAACGAGCTGTTGACCGGCTTCGACATGGCGCGCGAATCGGCCGACCGCTTCGTCGCGGTCACCGGCAACGGCCTGCCTGGCACCAATTTCAACAAGGGCGGCACGGCGGTCAACACCCCGGACAACGGCACACAGCTCGCCGTCAGCCCCGTCTACCGCCAAGGCAGCGACTACGCCGGCCGCGCGTATGGCGCCTATGTCCAGGACGTGATGAGCCTCACGCCCCAGTGGAAGCTGCTCGGCGGTCTGCGCTACGACAGCTTCAAGGCCGACATGAACAGCATCAGCGCGGCCGCGGTGACGACCTCCAGCAGCCTGTCGTACTCGTCCCTGTGGAGTTCGCGCTTCGGGGTGCTGTTCCAGCCTTCTGCCACGCAGTCCTACCACGTCTCCTACGGCACCTCGTTCAACACCTCGGCAGACACCTACCAGTACACGACGCAGCAGATCGCCGACGTCCCGGCCGAGAAGAGCCGCAATATCGAGATCGGCGCCAAGCTCGACTGGCTGGACGGCCAGCTGTCGACACGGGGCGCACTGTTCCGCACCACGAAGTACAACGAGCGCACCACCGACTCCGACTTCGCCGGCACATTCCCCGTGCTGTCCGGCCAGCGCCACTCGCAAGGCGTGGAACTGGACGTGGTGGGCAAGATCACGCCCGCGCTCGAGGTCTACATGTCGTATGCCTACACCCATGAAGCCAAGATCGACAAGGTCGGCACGGCGGTGGCAGCCGGCATCGTGGGATCGCCCGTCGGCCTGACACCCAAACACAGCGGCGCGACCTGGATCAGCTACCAGTTGACCCCGAAGTTCCGCGTGGCCGGCGGCGCCCGTGGCGCAGCCAAGAACCGGCCCCTGCAGGGCACCACCGGTGCGGCGTCCACCACGGCAGCCGCGCCGGGATACGTGGCTTACGATGCCATGGTCGAGTATTTGTTCAACGACAACGTGTACGCACAGATCAACGTCAGCAACCTGACCAACAAGGTCTACGGCGACCAGCTCTACCCTGGCTTCTACACGCCAGGCGAAGCGCGCACTGCCAAGCTGACCGTCGGCGTCAAGTTCTGATCCGAAAGGAGCCTGCCCCATGCTCGTGCACGTCCACCAGGTCCTGACGCCCGACGAACTGCGCCAGGCCTGGCAGATCCTGCAGGCCGCCCCCTGGGGCGACGGCAGGGCCACGGCGGGCGAGCAGTCGGCGCAGGCCAAGAACAACCGGCAACTGCCCGAGTCCTGCGAGGCCACGCAGCAGCTGCAGACGATCGTCCTCGCAGGCCTCGGCCGGCATGCGCTGTTCTTTTCCGCGGCGCTTCCCAAGCAGATCTCCCCGCCGCTGTTCAACCGGTACGAAGGCAACGCCAACAGCTTCGGCAACCATGTGGACAGTGCCGTG
The DNA here is from genome assembly GCF_001422405.1 of Pseudorhodoferax sp. Leaf267. Lineage (GTDB taxonomy): Bacteria > Pseudomonadota > Gammaproteobacteria > Burkholderiales > Burkholderiaceae_C > Pseudorhodoferax. The sequence continues at coordinate 522,562 of NZ_LMMV01000001.1, read as the reverse complement.
CGCTACCTGCCCGGCGGCGAGGGCCGGGTCCGCACCGACGTGTCCTGCACGCTGTTCCTGTGCGACCCCGACAGCTACGAGGGCGGCGAGCTGGTCATCGAGGACACCTACGGCCAGCACAGGATCAAGTTGCCCGCCGGCGACCTGATCCTCTACCCCGGCCACAGCGTGCACCGTGTCGAGCCCGTCACCGCCGGCGCGCGCATCGCCAGCTACTTCTGGGTCCACAGCATGGTGCGCAGCGATGCGCATCGGCGCCTGCTGTACGACATGGACCAGCACCTGATGCGCCTGCGCAGCAACGTGGGCGAGACCGACCCTGCCGTCATCGGGCTCACCGCGACCTACCACAACCTGCTGCGCATGTGGCTGGAGTTCTAGGAGCGTGAGCGGCATGGACGAGGCCAACCGATCAACCCGCACGATGCACGACGCCAGCGTGCTGGCCCCGCTCGCGCAGATTCCGCCCGACATCCGCTGCGCAGCGGACTACGAGACGCTCGCGCCCCGCTTCCTCCCCGCGCCGCGCATGGCCTACATCGCCGGGGGCAGCGGTGCGGGCCACACCGTGGCAGCCAACCGCGTCGCGTTCGACGCCTGGGCCATCTGGCCGCGCGTGCTGCGCGACGTGACGCACGGCCATCTGGCCTGCACGCTGGGAGGCGAGGACTTCGCCCACCCGCTGCTGCTGGCGCCGGTCGCCTACCAACGGCTGGCGCACCCGGCCGCAGAAAGAGCCTCGGCGCAGGCCGCGCAGGCGCTGGACGCAGGCCTGGTCAGCAGCACGCTGGCCACCTGCACGCTGGAGGACATCGCCGCCGCGGCCGGCCCGCGCCGCTGGTTCCAGCTCTACTTCCAGCCGCGGCGCGACGCCACGCTGGGCCTGCTGCGGCGCGCCGAGGCTGCCGGCTACGGTGCCGTCGTCGTCACACTGGACGCCAGCATCCAGGCCGCCAGCCACACCGCGCTGGCGGCAGGCTTTCGCATGCCGGACGACTGCGTGCCCGCCAACCTGCTGGGGCATCCCGCTGCGCCACAGCGCACGCTGGCGCCGGGCCACAGCCGCGTGTTCCAGGGGCTGATGGCCGAGGCACCCACCTTGCAGGACCTCGATTGGCTGCTGGAGCAGGCGCGCGTGCCGGTCTGGGTCAAGGGTGTGCTGCACCCTGATGACGCGGCCCTCTTGCGTGCGCGCGGCGTGCGCGGTCTGGTCGTCTCCAACCATGGCGGCCGCGGGCTGGACGGTGCACCGGCCAGCCTGACCGCGCTGCCTGCCGTGCGCGCAGCCGTGGACGTCGACTACCCACTGCTGTTCGACGGCGGCATCCGCAGCGGCGCCGACGTGTTCAAGGCCCTGGCCCTGGGCGCGGACGCCGTGCTGCTGGGCCGGTTGCAGGTCTACGCGCTGGCCGTGGCCGGCGCGCTGGGCGTGGCCCACATGCTCAAGCTGCTGCGCGAAGAGCTCGAGGCGACCATGGCCCTGGCCGGCTGTGCCACGCTGGCCGACATCACGCCTGCCACGCTGGCGCGTCTGTGACGGGCGGGATGGCGCAGGCCAGCCCATAAAATCCGCCCTCCCCACGCTACCGGCCGCCGCCATGCGAAGGCGAGCGGTTCCACCATGTCCCTGCTTTCCCACCAGCTCGAACTGCTCGCGCCCGCACGCGACGCCGACATCGGCATCGCGGCCATTCACCACGGCGCCGACGCGGTCTACATCGGCGGCCCCGGTTTCGGCGCGCGCGCCTCGGCCGGCAATGCCATTGGCGACATCGAGCGCCTGTGCCGCGAGGCGCACCGCTTCAACAGCAAGATCTTCATCACGCTGAACACCATCCTGCGCGACGACGAGCTCGAGCCCGCGCGCCAGATGGCCTGGGACGTCTACCACGCCGGTGCCGACGTGCTGATCGTGCAGGACATGGGCCTGCTGGCGCTGGACGGCATGCCACCCATCCAGCTGCACGCCAGCACGCAGACCGACATCCGCACGCCCGAGAAAGCACGCTTCATGCAGGACGCCGGCTTCTCGCAGATCGTGCTGGCGCGCGAGCTCACGCTGCAGCAGATCCGCGCCATCCACCAGGTGCTGGACCCGCAGCGCAGCCAGCTCGAGTTCTTCGTGCACGGCGCGCTGTGCGTGGCCTACAGCGGCCAGTGCTACATCAGCCATGCCCATACCGGCCGCAGCGCGAACCGCGGCGACTGCTCGCAGGCCTGCCGCCTGCCCTACCAGGTGGTGGACAGCAAGGGCGGCTTCGTCGCGCACGACAAGCACGTGCTGTCGATGAAGGACAACAACCAGTCCGCCAACATCGCCGCACTGGTCGATGCCGGCGTGCGCAGCTTCAAGATCGAGGGCCGCTACAAGGACATGGCCTACGTCAAGAACATCACGGCGCATTACCGCAAGCTGATCGACGAACTGATCGAGGCGCGCGAGATGGACCCGGCGCACACACCGCTGGCCCGCGCGTCGAGCGGGCGCACCACCTTCAGCTTCACGCCCGACCCGAACCAGAACTTCAACCGCGAGTTCACCGACTATTTCGTCAACGGCCGGCAGGACGACATCGGCGCCTTCGACACGCCCAAGAACCCGGGCCAGGCCATCGGCTGGGTCACGCAGATCGGGCCGAACTGGGTCGAGCTGGAAACGACGGACGCCGCGACCATCCTGCACAACGGCGACGGCCTGTGCTACTACGACCTGCACAAGGAACTGGTCGGCATGGCCATCGACCGCGCCGAGCCGGCGTCGGCCACCAAGCTGAACCGCTGGCGCGTGTTCCCCAAGGACGATGTGGCCGGCCTGCGCGATTTGCATAACTTGCGAATAGGCACCGAGATCAACCGCAACCGCGACATGGACTGGGTGCGCATGCTGGACAGGAAGTCCAGCGAGCGGCGCATTGGCGTGTGGGTGCAGTTCAGCGACACGGCCGACGGCTTTCGCCTGCAGCTGACCGACGAGGACGGCCACAGCGCCGAGGCCCGCGCGCGCCACGCGCATGAGCCCGCGCGCGATGCGGCCAAGGGGCTGGCCAGCCTGCGCGAGCACCTGGGCCGCTTCGGCGCCACCGACTTTGCGCCGCTGGACATCGCCATCGCCCTGTCACAGCCCTGGTTCGTGCCGGCTTCGCTGCTGAACCAGCTGCGCCGCGATGCCTGCGAGGCGCTCGAGGCCGCGCGCTTGGCCGCTTACGAACGCCCATTGCGCGCCGCACCCGTGGAGCCGCCCGCGCCCTACCCCGAGGACACGCTCACGTATCTCGCCAACGTCTTCAACGACAAGGCGCGCCAGTTCTACGCGCGCCACGGCGTGCAGGTGATCGCTGCGGCCTACGAGAGCCACGAGGAGGAAGGCGAGGTGTCCCTCATGATCACCAAGCACTGCGTGCGCTTCTCGCTCTCGCTGTGTCCCAAGCAGGCCAAGGGCGTGACGGGTGTGCAGGGCACGGTGCGCGCCGAGCCGCTGGCGCTGATCAACGGCAAGGAGAAGCTCACGCTGCGCTTCGACTGCAAGCCCTGCGAGATGCACGTGGTCGGAAAGATCAAACGCGCCGTGCTGAACGAGGCCAAGGCGCAGCCGATGACCTTCTACAAGGCGCGGCCGGGGGCGCAGGCCGCGCATTGAGCCTGCGCACAGGCGCCCCCAGGCAGTCGGCTGCGCTGGAATCTGGCTCGGGCACCTCGTTGGGCGCGGCGGCAAACTCCAACGTGCGGCTCGCGCTGAAGTCGACGTAGTCGATGTAGTCGGAGGGGCTGCCGGTGACGCCCATGTCCAATGCATCCAGCGTACGCACGTGGTAGCCGTTGGTCGCGGAGCTGACGGTGAGCGTCGTGCCCGAGCCGCCCTTGCCAGTCTCCAGGAACCGGAACAGATTGTTGCCCAGGTACTGCACCTGGCCCTTGGCGGCCGAAGTGGCAGGGTCGATGCCGAACATGACCTGGTCCCGCGCGCTCGCAAGCATCAGGTTGGTCCCGTTCCACAAGCCCACCTGGAAATCGACCGCATGGCAGCATCGTTGGAGTTGCCGAAGTCGATGACGCGGATGCTGCTGCCGGCAACGCTGTAATCCTCGACGTTGGAATCGAGCAGCCGGCTCCCGAGGTCGATACGCCAGCTCGTCTGGGCGAGAGCCTTCTCCGTCAGGGTAGTGCGGGCGAGTCGCTCGCCAGTCGCGTTCGGGCGAAATTGCGCCACGCCATTGACGGCCAGTGCGGCGCCGCCGCCCGCTGCAGACACCGCGGCGCCAGACGCGCGGTCGTACCACATGATTTGGGCGTCGTTCGCACTCGCGGATCATGCATGCGCGGCGTGCGCAAATCACCGGCCAAATCGATTGCGCCGACCGCGCGAAACTGCACATTTGGGCTGGGCTTGCGCGTGGACCGTCACAATCTCGTGACTTGTCCAGCTCAGGTCATTGGGCCGCAGTCGCCCATCCACCCCACCCCATGCCCCGATTCCTGCACACCGCCGACTGGCAGATCGGCCGCCAGTTCGCCACGCTGTCGCCCGAGAACGCGCCCATCCTGGCCGATGCCCGCATCGATGTCGTCCAACGCCTGGCCCAGCTCGCCACCCTGCAAGGCGTGGACGCCGTGCTGGTCGCCGGCGACGTGTTCGATGCGCAGACCGTGTCCGAGCGCACGATCCGGCGCCTCTTCAACGCGCTGGCCGGCTTCCCCGGCCCCTGGCTGCTGCTGCCCGGCAACCACGACGCGGCGTTGGCCGAAAGCGTGTGGACGCGCGCGCAACGCCTGGGCGCCGTGCCACCCAATGCCCACCTGCTGCTGGCGCCCGATGTGCAGGTGTTCGAGGCCCAGGGCTTCGCCGTGCTGCCCGCGCCGCTCACGCAGCGCCACACCCACAACGACCTGACCGACTGGTTCGACAGCGCCGCCACGCCCGCCGGCCTGCTGCGCATCGCGCTGGCACACGGCAGCGTGCAGGGCATCCTGGCCGACAGCATCGACGCAACGAACCCGATCGCACCCGACCGCGCCACGCGCGCGCGGCTGGACTACCTGGCCCTGGGCGACTGGCACGGCATGAAACGCATCGACGTGCGCACCTGGTACGCCGGCACACCCGAACCCGACCGCTTTCGCGACAACGCGCCCGGCCAGGCCCTGGTCGTGGACATCGCCGCGCCCGGCGCCGAGCCCCAGGTGCAGCCGGTCACGGTCGGCCAGTTCCGCTGGCGCCAGATCGATGCCGCGCTGCAGGTGCCGAGTGATCTGGACGCGGTGCTGCAGCAACTGGCCGGCGTGGCCGCGCAGGACGTGGTCGACCTGCGCCTGCACGGCGCGCTGGACCTCGCCGCGCACGCGCAGCTGGCCGCTGCCATTGGTGAAGCCGAAGGGCGAGCCCGCCATCTGCAGGCCGACCTGGCCGGCCTGCAACTGGTGCCCACCGATGCCGACATCGCCGGCCTGCAGGCCGACGGCTATCTGGGCGACGTCATCGCCGAGCTGCGCCTGGAAAGCGCCGGCAGCACCGACGACGCCCGCACGGCACAGGACGCTTTGGCGCTGCTGACCGCCACCCTGGCGCAACGAGGAGCGAACATGGCCCCCACGCGCATCGCTTCGCGAATCGCGGCCCCCCAAGCGGGTGCCGCCATGCCTTCGGGCGGCCGGGCGGCATTGCCATGAAACTCACCCGCTTGCGCGTCGAGCAACTGCGCCGCTTCCGCCAACCGCTGGAGCTACAAGGCTTCGACGCTGGCCTGAACATCCTGGCCGGCCCCAACGAGGCCGGCAAGAGCACGCTGGTGCGCGCCATCCGCGCCGCGTTCTTCGAGCGCCACAAGTCCAGCATGGTCGAGGACCTGCGGCCGTGGGGCGAAGGCAGCAGCGCCGCGCCGCGCGTGGAGATCGACTTCGAGCTGGACGGCCAGCCGCACCAGCTGGTCAAGAGCTTCCTGGGCAAGAAGCGCTGCACCCTGCGCGTCGGCACGCGCCAGCTCGACGGGACCGAGGCAGAAGACCATCTGGCTCAGCTGTTCGGCTTCGGCTTCGCACCCAAAGGCGCGAGCAAGCCCGAGCACTGGGGCATCCCCGGCCTGCTGTGGGTCGAACAAGGCACGGGCCAGGAGCTGGACGTGCGCCATGCGCGCGACCACCTGCACGACGCATTGCAAGACGGCGTCGGCGACCAGGCCGGCGCACTCGCCGCCACGGGCGGCGACGCGCTGCTGGACGATCTGCGTGCGCAGCGCAGCCTGCTGCTGACCGGCACCGGCAAGCCCCGCGCCGACTACGAGGCCGCCGCCAAAGCCATCGACCAGCACCAGGCCGAACTGCAAACGCTAGACACCCAGATCGCGCATTACCGCCAGCAGGTCGACCAGCTCGCCACCTGGCGCGCCCAGCACGCGCAGGAGGCCGCCGACCGCCCCTGGGACGCACTGGACCTGCAACTGCAAGTCGCACTCGCGCAGCAGCAAACGCTCAAGGCCGACCAGCAGCAACTGGCGACCGACCGCGCACGGCTGGCCGAGCTGGAGCAGACGCGCCAGCTGCTGGCCCAGCAACTCGCTGCCCTCGACCGGCAGCAGGCCGACGCCGCCGCCCGCACGCAGGCCCTGGCCGCCGCCGACGCGCAGCGCGCCACGGCCAGCGCAGCCGTGGCCGCCGCGCAGCAGCAGGCCGATGCCGCCCAAGCCCGCGCGCAGGTCGCCCGCACGCAATGCCGCGAAGCCCGGCAGCAAGCCGCGCGCGCCGGCCTCATCGAGCAGGTGGAAGCGGCTCGCGCCGATGCCGAGCGCCAGGCCCAGGCCCTCGCGCGCGCCGACGACGCACAGGCCCGTTGTTCGGCGCTGCGCGCCCGCATCGCCGCGCAACCCGCCATCACCGAGCCGCAACTGCTGCAACTGCGCAAGCTCGAACGCACGCTCGGCGACGCCGCGCTGCGCCGCCAGGCCGTTGCCACGCGGCTGGCCTACCAGTTGCCGGGCGGCCAGCGCATCGGGCTGACCAGCCGGGGTGCCGAGCACGCACTGCAAGGCCAGGGCGAGCAACTATTGGACGCGCCCGCCACGCTGCACCTGGAAGGCGGCGGGCAGCTGCACATCACCCCGGGCGGGCAGGACCTGGCCAAGCTTGCCGCCGCGCACCAGCAGGCACAGGACGCACTGCAGCACGCGCTGGCCGCGCTCGTCCTGGCCGACCTGGCCGAAGCGGAAACGCGGCTGGCCGCCTGCAACGCGTTGAAGGCCGACCTGCAGCTGGCCGAGCAGGCCCTGGCCATCGTCGCGCCGCACGGCATCGACCACCTGCGCGCCGCCGTGGACACCGCCCGCAGCCGCGCGCAGGCCGCGCAGGACGCCGTCTCGCGCCTGCCGCTAGCCGCCGACGCCCGACCCCTGCCGCTGCCCGAGGCTGAAGCCGCGCAGCAAGCCGCCGACCAGGCCGAGCAGGCGGCGCTGGCCGCGCTGGCCACGGCGCGCCAGCACGACGCCGCCGCGCAGAGCCGCCACGACGCCGCGCAGCGCGAGCAGCAGGCCGCGCACGCCGCGCTGGCCGACCCGGCCCACGCCCAGCGCCGCACGCAGGCGCAGCAGCAACTGCTGGCCACCGGCGCCGAGCACCAGGCCGTGGACGCACGCGCCGCGCAGGCCAGCGCCGCCCTGCAGTCGGCCCGGCCCGACATCGTGGCGCAGGACATCGCGCGGCTGCAGCGCAGCGTGGACGCACTGCAGCGCGCGCACCGCCAGCGCCACGAAGACATCCTCGTGCTGCAGACCAGCCTGCAGCAGGCCGGCGCCCAGGGCCTGGAAGAAGAGCGCGCGGCCGTCGCCGGCCAGCACGCACGCGCCCAGCGCCGCTGCGAAGAACTGCGCCGCCGCGCCGCCGCGCTCGACCTGCTGTGCCGCAAGCTGGAGGCCCGCCGCCAGGCCACGCTGGCTCGGCTGCAGGCGCCTTTGCAGCAGCGCCTGCAGCACTACCTGCCCCTGCTGTTGCCTGGCGCCACCGTGCAGATGGACGCGCAACTCGCGCCCGGCCTGTTGACGCGCCCTGCCACCAGCGGCGCCACCGAGTCCGGCCAGGTCGCCGACCTTTCCTTCGGCGCGCGCGAGCAGCTCGGCCTGATCAGCCGCTTCGCCTACGCCGACCTGCTGCAGCAGGCCGGCCGGCCCACGCTGCTGATCCTGGACGACGCCCTCGTGCACAGCGACAGCGCGCGCCTGGCGCAGATGAAGCGCGTGCTGTTCGACGCGGCGCAGCGGCACCAGGTGCTGCTGTTCACGTGCCATCCGGAATCGTGGCGGGACATGGGGGTGGCGGTGCGGGCGCTGCAAGAAGGCAACTGAAGGCAACCTACTGGAAGATCCGGATGTAGCTCTTGGTCAGGCTCGGATCGCGTGTCTTCATCCAGACGCCATCGCCCGATGCGCTGTCGCGCTCGCCTTTGCCGTTGGTGTTGCCTTCGATGGTCCGCACCGGATCGCCGGGCGAGCGCTGGTCTTCGATGACCAGGCCGATGTGTGAGAAGTCGAACACCACGAAGTCACCGGCGCGCGCCAGCTCGCGCTCGCCCAGCAGCGGCAGGCCATGGCTGCGTGCCCATTTCTCCCAGCCGAAGGCACTCGCATCGCGGCAGCGCAGCTTTTCGGCCTGCGCCAGCGTGATGGGCGGGCGCTTCAGATAGCCGCTCAGGAACTCGCGCGCGCCCTCCTCCTCCAGCAGCTCACGCATCAGCCAGCACGTGAAGGCGGCGCACCATGGCCAGGCGCCGGGCTGCAGCCAGGTCGCGCCCTGGTATTCGACGATGCGCGCCCCCGTGTTGTTGACACTGTCTTCGCGCGTACCGACCTCGCGCGTGGCCAGGTCGATCAGCCGTTCGATCATGGGATTCATGGTGCCCCTTTCAGGTTGGACAAGCTGGGCATCACAGCACGCCGGCCGCTGTGGCACATCCCCACAACTGCGGACGCGTCCACGCCGGCGGCATATGCGCCGCGCGGCTAAGCATCCGCGCAAAGCTTCGTTGGGCGGCGGGCATGCGCTGCGCACAATGGCCGCATCACTTCAGGAGCACCCCCCTTGGCCACCCTCCGACTCGGCGACACCGCCCCCGACTTCACCCAGCCATCCAGCCTCGGACCCATCGCCTTCCACGCGTGGGCCGGCGACAGCTGGGTCGTGCTGTTCTCGCACCCTGCCGACTTCACGCCCGTGTGCACGACCGAACTCGGCAAGACCGCCGCGCTGTCGGGCGAGTTCGCCAGGCGCGGCGTCAAGCCGATTGCCATCAGCGTCGACCCGGTGGACAAGCACCAGCAGTGGATCGCCGACATCGACGAGACGCAGAACACGCAGGTGCAGTTCCCCATCCTGGCCGACGCGGACCGCAAGGTGTCCGAGCTGTACGACCTGATCCACCCGAACGCGTCGGCCACGGCCACCGTGCGCAGCGTGTTCATCATCGACCCCAGCAAGGTGGTGCGCGCCACCATCACCTACCCGGCCAGCACGGGCCGCAACTTCGACGAGATCCTGCGCGTCATCGACTCGCTGCAGCTGACCGACAGCCACAAGGTCGCCACGCCTGCGAACTGGAAGGACGGCGACGACGTCGTGATCATCCCCAGCCTGCAGGACCCGGCCGAGCTCGCGCAGCGCTTTCCCAAGGGCTACACCGCGGTGCGCCCTTACCTGCGCATCACGCCCCAACCGAACCGCTGACGGCGCGCCGAGCATGCGCACGCTGATCATCCCCGGCTGGCGCAACTCCGGCCCCGGCCACTGGCAGACGCTGTGGGAGCAGCAACTGCCCGACGCCAGCCGCGTGCAGCAGGACGACTGGGCCACGCCCACGCGCCGCGCGTGGGTCGGCGCCGTGTCGCAGGCGGTGCTGGCGCGGCCCGACCCGGTATTGCTGGTGGCGCACAGCCTGGGCTGCATCGTGGTGTCGCACCTGCCCGCGGCCGTGCAGGCGCGGGTGCAGGGCGCGCTGCTGGTGGCCCCGGCCGACCCGGAGCGGCGGGCCGTGCTGCAGGACTTCGCGCCCGTGCCCTACCAGCGGCTGCCGTTCGCGAGCATCGTGGTCGCCAGCACCAACGACCCCTATTGCCCGGCCCGGCTGGCGGGTGCGTATGCGCGCTCATGGGGCAGCGCGCTGGTCAAGCTGCCCGATGCGGGGCACATCAACGTCGCGTCGGGGTTCGGCCATTGGCCCGAGGGGCTGGAGTTGTTGCGGTCGCTGGCGACGGCGCCGCGCGCTGCCATCGCGGCCGGCCAGGCCCAGGCCGCCTGAGGCCCACGCGCGGCGCGCCGCGGCTCAGGGCCAGGCCGTGCAGACCTCGTCGATGGCCGCCAGCGTCTCGGTGATGGCAGCCTGGCCGCCCAGGCGCATGAGTGGACTGTCGCCCAGGCGGTTCGCACCCAGGGCCGCATGGTGGGCCAGCGCCACATGCGCCAGGCCCTGGCACAGCGCGAGCATCATCAGTGCTTCGGGCCGTGTCTGCTGCGCAGCCAGCGCCAGCACCTGCCGCATCCAGGGCCACAGCTGTGGCGTGGGCACGCAGGGCGCCACCGCGGCGCGCAGGCCGGCCTGCAAGCCCTGGTCCTCGAGCGCGCCGATGGTGGCCAGGCCCTGGTCGCGCTGCGTGGCCGGCATGGGGCCGCCGAACACGAGGAGCAGCACGCAGGCAACCGCTTGCAACGCGTCCCCGGCCATGTCGCTGTTGGCGTCCAGGCATGCGTGGGTGGCAGAGAGCAGCTCGTCGGCCGGCGCGCCCCGCACGAACGCCTGCATGCAGTCCAGTGCTGCCAGCAGGCCGGCGCGAACGCCGGCGTCGGCCATGCCGTCGGCATCCGCGCGCAGGCGCGCGGCCGCGGCCTCGAACGTGTCCGGTGGCCGGAACGGCAACAGCAGCAGCTGCGCCAGGACGGCGGCGTCCGCGCCGGAGGACGACTGGGCCAGCAGCAGTGCGTCTTCGATCAAGGCGGACCAGCGCGGCTGCGGCAGGCGCGGCGCGACCAGGCCTAGCAGCAACGCGCGCGCAGGGAGTTCGGACGCGCCCGCCGTGGCGCTGGCCGCCGCCTCCAGCACGGCCGTGCGCCGCGGCTCCGGCACGCTCTGCGCGCGCAGCATCAGCACCAGCGTTTGCGCCGCGACCAGGCCATCGCGGGCTGCGCCGCCGGTGGGCACGTGCAGCAACTCGGCAGCCGGCGGCAAGGCGGCGCCATGGCGGATCACCGCTTGGGCCACGGCCCGCGCGGCCTCGTCGCCCACATTGAGCGTCAGCTCCAGGGCCTGGGCCAGGCTGTCCTTGCGGCCGGCGGCGTGCAGCCGGGGCAGGAGCTGGGCCAGCACCTCGGCGCGCGCACGTGGGCCATCGATGCATGCGGCCCAGGCCACAGCCTCGCCCAACGCCGCTTCTGGGAGCAGCGCCACGCATGCCGGCAGGATGGCGGCCATGCGCTCGGGCGCTGCGCCGCGCAAGGCGGCGACCAGGCGATCGGGCGGCAACTGCGGCGCCAGCGCGACGAAGGCACTTCTCGCCTCGGCGTCGTCGCGCTGCAGCACGGTGTCCAGTGCCCGCTCCAGCAGGGCCGGCGGCAGCGTGCCGAGGCCGCGCAAGGCAGCGTCCTGGTAGGCGCGCCGCTCCATGGTGAGCACGGCATGCAGCATGTCGGCGATGTCGAGCTCGCCGCGCGCCACGAGTGCGCGCAAGGGCTTGTCCACACCCCCACCGGCGGTCGCGAGCATGGCCTGCAGCAGCGCGTCGAGCAGCCCGCGGTCCAGCAATGGCGCCAGCCATTGCGCCAAGTGGGCGGCGCTGCTGGTGCCGGCGTCGCAGGCCCGCAGCGCTTTCAGGGCGCTGCGCTGCAACGCCGCCGGCAGCTTGCCACCGTAACGTGCGGCCACCGCGGCCAGCACGTGGTCGAGCCCCAGGCCCGCGTGGGCGATGCTGGCGCGCAGGACGCGGCCCAGCAGGCGGGTGGGCACACGCGCGGCGAGGACCTGGAGCATGCGGTTGGCGAACAGCGACGGCCGGGCCACGACCTCGTCGAGCAGCACGCGCAGCGCGGCAGCATCCAGGTATGGCACGACGCCCTGGATGTTGCGGCTCGTGCCCCAGTCGTCCCAATTCAGCGCCAGCAAGGGCGTGACGAAGGCTGGGGGCAAGCGCCCGCCGCGCCGCTGCACGAGTGCCGCAGCCACCCGGTCGGCGTGGTAGCGCCTGGCCGCCACGCCAGCCTGCAGCACCTCGACCAACAGGTCCTGGTGCCCGCGCAGCGCCAGCGTCTCCAGCATGGCGTCGCCCCAGAGCGACTCGTGCCGTGCGATCTGCGCCATGGCAAAGCGCTGTACGTCGACGTTCAGCCGCGGCGCCAGCAACGCGATGAGCCAGTGCGCGCCCAGGCTGCCCCAGTCAGCGTGCGTGAGCAGCGCCCGCATGTCCTGCGGCGTCAGGTCCGCCTGATCCGCGTAGCGCTCCAGCCGGATCGATTCATGGAAGTCCAGCGCCGGCACGGGCGCAGCTGCCGCCTGCGCCGCGGGCGCGGCTGGGGGGCCGTGGCCTGCCAGCGCGACGCGGTCCCATTGCGCGGCCGGCACATGCGGCTGCAAGGCATGCAGCGCCGAGGCGCGCGCCGGGCCTTGCAGCACGCTCGCGTCCGCCAGGGCATCTTGGTAAGCACCCGCCTGCAGGCCCGGCGGCAAGCGGGCGGCGACAGCCATGCGGTAGTCGTGGCGCGCCCCGGGGTCGGCGATCCCGTCGGCCAGGGCCAGGGCCTGCTGCTGCAAAGACTGTGGCAGCAGATGGATGAACGCACCGATCGCCCTGGCGCGTTCCTTCTCGGGCTTGAGCTGCGCCAGGTGCAAGGCACGCGCCGGCGCGATCTGCCCGCCCTGCAGGAAGGCGGCCAGCACCTCGCCGGTCGCGTCCAGGCCCGTGCTGCGGATGGAGCTGAGCAGCAGCGCGCAGCGCACCTGCCCGCCCAGCCCGTGCCTGGCGTGGCGCAGCACGGCCGGGTTGTCGTCGGCAGCCGCACGCAGGGCCTGCGCCACGGATTCCAGGTCGCGCGCATAGCCGCGGTAGTCGCCCTCGTGGCGCTCCCAGGCCGCGCGCCAGCCCGGGTCCAGCAACGCAGCCCAGTCGTCCAGCGGCGTAGTGGCGCCACCTTCCGCCAGATGCTGCACGCAGAAGAGCAGCACATAGGACGGCGCCTCGTGTGGCGCCAGCCGTCCGTCATTGAGGCTGTGCACCGTCTCTCGGATCCAGCCCGCAAACGCCGCCCGGGCCGCGCGCACGAGGCCACCGCCGGCCAGCACCTCCTGCTGCAGCACCGTCGCCAGCTTGGGATGGGCCAGCACATAGCCCGCCCCCTGGGCGTCGCCCAGGATGAACCGCTGCAGCGGCTCGACCGTGGCGGGCTTGAAGAACAAGGGCTGGCGGCCCGGCAAGGTGCGCTGCACGATGCCTTCCAGATCCGCCAGCTGCAGCGGGCCGTGTGCGCAGGACAGAACGGCCAGGATGGCATCGAGCAGGCCTTCGTCCAGGGGCCGCCCCTGCGCTGCCCACTCCCTGCTCTGGTCGTCCATCCATTGCGCGATGTAGGCGGAAAAACCTGGTTGCAGTTGGCGCAACTGATCCGGCCGCAGCCGGGCCGCGTCGGCACCCCGGGCCTGCAGATCCTGCGCGTAGAACTGCAGCACCAGGGGATCTCCGCCGTCGGACAGGCGGTACAGCTCCTGCACGACGTCCCCATCCCTGGACAAAGGGCCGATCTGCAACTGCATGCTCTCCAGCAGGTCGGCAACGCCGTCGCGCGTGAGCGGGCCGACCCGCAGCGTGCAGGCCTGCGCATGCGGCGGCGCCCAGCCCAGCCGGCCCAGCCATTTGCCGGCGCCCCGGTCACCCGCCAGCTCGCGAGCGGCCACCATGATGCGCAGCACAGGGCTGTCGGCCTGCGCCAGCACCGAGGGATGGATCTGCCAGCCGCGCGCCTCGTCCAACCCATCGACCACGACCAGGCAGGGGCGCGTGCCCGCGCCGATGCGGGCCAGGCACCGCGCGACCTGGCTGCGGTAGTGCAGCACGGGGCTGCCACTGGCCGGCGGCAGCAGTTCACCCAGGTGCGCGGCCAGCTCCGCGGCCAACGCCTCGTAGAACGTCAGTTCCTCGTTGGTCCCGGCCCGGATGCTGACGGGCACGAAGATACAGGCCCAGTCGCGCCCGAGTTGCGCCATCCACCGGATCAGCAGGGCCGTCTTGCCGCGCCCCGCGGGCGCATGCACGAGCAGGTGGGACGACATGGCACGGCCCGCCAGCAGCGGCGGCGCACCGGCCTCGGGGCGGCCTTCGAGCCAGGCGTTCAAGGCCTCCATCTCACGCGCACGCCCACCGAAAGGCACGGGCGCGTCCGGCGCGCCGAGGTACTGCGCCCTGAGCCAGCCGACCGGGCCGCGAAAGCCCTGCAACCTGGCCTGCAGGGCCTGGTGTTCGGCCAGGTCGGACGGCCGGTCCAGCAGCTCCTGGAGATAGACCGCCTGCACCTGCGACACCAGATCGTGGTCGCTGACGAACTGGATCTCGGCATGGCGGCCGGATGCCTCCAGGCGCGCCAGGTGCTCCTGCTGGGCCTGCACCTGCGCCGCGTCGAGCCGGTAGCCCGCGCTGCGCGGCACGCCAGCGAGAGGCACGGCGATGAACAGCTTGCGCTTGCGGTACAGCGCCAGCCAGGCCTCCCACTGCGTGTACGACAGACGCGGTGCGCCTGGCGCGAGGAATGGGGCGACTGCGGGCACGGCACGGGCGAAGTCCTCCAGGTCGGCCATGGAGGCCACGGCAGCCCACGGTGCCAATGCGCCCGTCATGTCACCGACCAGATGGACGACCGCATCGCTGGCGCGTACGTAGACGTCGAGCTTGTCCAAGGTCCCATGGCCGCCGGCGATGAAGTGCTCCTGGATCTTCCCGGTCACGTTGGGGCCGTCGAGCTGGCGGTGCAACGCCTTGCGGTAGCTCTCGAACTCGTCGCTGACGCAGGAAATGATGAACTGCAGTTTCGTCACGGCGCGGCCCCGAACGGTGGAATGGCAGGGAGGACGGGCCGGCTCGCCACAGGTGCCGGCCGGAACGGGGACCGATCTTAGTTGGGCACCCGCAGGCCGGGGCGGTGCCCCACCCTGGCTGTCAGGCCGGGCTGCCCAGCCCCATGGCACGCGCCAGATAGGGCGCCGAAGGCCCCGGGCCCCGCGCCACCTCGCACGGCACTCCGCTGGCCACCACGCGCCCGCCCGCATCCCCCGCCCCGGGCCCCATGTCGATGACCCAGTCGCCCTGCGCGGCCACGCGCATGTCGTGCTCCACCAGCACCACGGTCTGCCCTGCATCGACCAGGCCCTGCAGCTGGGTGACCAGCAGCTCGGCATCGTCCGGGTGCAGTCCGGTCGTCGGCTCGTCCAGCACGTACAACGTGTGGCCACGCTGCGCGCGCTGCAGTTCGGTCGCCAGCTTGATGCGCTGGGCCTCGCCGCCCGACAGCTCGGTGGCCGGCTGGCCCAGTCGCAGGTAGCCCAGGCCGATGTCGATCAGCAACTGCAGGCTGCGGCGCACGCCAACCTGGTCGGCAAAGAACTCGGCGGCTTCTGCCACGCTGAGCTGCAGCACTTCGGCGATGTTCTTGCCGCGGTACTGCACGGCCAGCGTGGCAGCGTTGTAGCGCTGGCCCTGGCAGTCCGGGCAGGGCGCATAGACGCTGGGCATGAACAGCAGCTCCACGCTGACGAAACCCTCACCCTCGCAGGTCGGGCAGCGTCCCTTGGCGATGTTGAACGAGAAACGCCCGGCGTCATACCGGCGCTTGCGCGCGGCCGGCGTGTCGGCAAACAGCTTGCGCACGGGATCGAACAAGCCGGTGTAGGTGGCGAGGTTGGAGCGTGGCGTGCGGCCGATGGGCTTTTGGTCCACCTGCACCAGCCGCGTGACCGGGCCCAGCCCGCCTGCGATGCGCCCGGCGACCAGGCCGGCGGCCTGCTCCTCGAGCTCGCCCGCGCCATCTGCCGCGGGCGGCAACCCGTGCCCCAGCGCCATGCGCACGAGATCGGCCAGCGCCGTGCCGACCAGGCTGGACTTGCCGGCCCCCGACAGGCCCGTGACGGTGGTCAGCACCCCGAGCGGGAACGCGACATCCACGCCTTGCAGGTTGTTGCATTGCACGCCCAGCAGCGTGAGCCAGGCCACGGGCTGGCGCGGCGCACGCGGGGGAACCGGCGCGACATCGAACAGATGGCGCGCTGTGCGCGAGGCCGCGACTTGGCGCAGGCCCTCGGGCGGGCCGCTGTACAGCACCTGGCCGCCCTGCTCGCCCGCGCCCGGCCCCACGTCCACGATCCAGTCGGCGCGGGCCACCATGTCCATGTCGTGCTCCACCACCAGCAGCGAGTTGCCGGCGGCCTTGAGCCGGGCCAGCGCCTGCAGCAGCGCCTGTGCGTCGGCCGGGTGCAGGCCGGCCGAAGGTTCGTCCAGCACGTAGACCACGCCGAACAGGTTGGACTGGATCTGCGTGGCCAGCCGCAAGCGCTGCAGTTCGCCGGGCGACAGGCTGGCCGTGCCGCGGTCCAGCGGCAGATAGCCCAGGCCCAGCGCACCCAGGGCCTGCACGCGCTGCAGCACCTCGTGCGCGATGCGTTGGGCGGCGATGCGCTTTTCTTCCGACAGGTTGGCGGTGCGGCGCACGTCGGGCGCCGCGCTGTGGGCTGCGCCGCCGGCTGCCACGCGGCGTGCCGTGTCGCGCTGCGCGGCCTTGCGGGGCAGCACTTGCCCTGCATCCTGCGCCGCCTGCGTGCCCTGCGCCGCCGGTGTCAGCACCTCGGCCAGACGTTGCATGGGCAGCGCCATCAGCGCGGCGATGTTCAGCCCGGCGAAGCGCACCGACAGCGACGCACGCTTGAGCCGCTGGCCCTGGCACTCAGGGCACGGCGTGGCCTGCATGAAGCGCGCGACACGCTTTTTCGTGAGCGCGCTCTGCGTCGTGGCGAAGGTCTGCAGCACATAGCGCCGCGCGCCCGTAAACGTGCCCTGGTAGCTGGGCTCCATGCGGCTGCGCCGGGCCGCGCGCGTCTCGGCCGGCGTGAAGCCGGCATAGACCGGCACGGTGGGGTGCTCCTCGGTGAAGAGGATCCAGTCACGCTCCTTCTTGGGCAGCTCGCGCCAGGGCCTGTCGACGTCGATGCCCATGCTCACGAGGATGTCGCGCAGGTTCTGCCCGCCCCAGGCCGTGGGCCAGGCCGCGACCGCACGCTCGCGGATGGTGAGCGTGTCGTCGGGGACCATGGACTGCTCGGTCACATCGAACACCTGGCCCAGGCCGTGGCAATGCGGGCAGGCACCCTCGGGTGTATTGGGCGAGAAATCCTCGGCGTACAGCATGGGCTGGCCGCGTGGATATTCGCCAGCGCGTGAGTACAGCATGCGCAGCAGCGACGACAGACTCGTCAGGCTGCCCACCGACGAGCGCGCGCCCGGCGTGCCGCGCTGCTGCTGCAGGCCGACTGCCGGGGGCAGGCCCTCGATGCTGTCCACGGCTGGCACGCCCGCCTGCTGGATCAGCCGCCGCGCATAGGGCGCGACAGACTCCAGGTAGCGCCGCTGCGCCTCCGCGTAGATGGTGCCGAAGGCCAGGGAAGACTTGCCCGAGCCCGAGATGCCCGTGAACACCACGAGCGCGTCGCGCGGGATGTCGACGTCGATATTCCTGAGGTTGTGCTCGCGCGCACCGCGCACGCGCACGAAGCCGGCACGCTCAGCCACTCAGGGGCGTGCGGCAGGTTTGCCGGGCGCAACCCCGCGGATCTCGCGTTCGGTGGCGGTCTCGGCCCCTGGCGCGTCGTCACGCCGCATGCCGTAGGCACCATGCTCGGCGTCGGGCTGGCCCATCACGGCGCCACTCGAGCTGATCTGCACGCCGCCCTGGGCCTGCTCCTCGTGCGCCATGCGCTTGCGGTCTTCGGGGAGCGTGGTGGTGGGTTCGCCCGGGGTGGGCGCCGGCGTGCCGGTCTTGGTGTCTTGCATGGGTTTCTCCTGTCCGTTGCACACACCGCCATGGTGCTCGCGCGCGAGACGACGTGGGTAGGACAGGCGCTCCCGTCCTCCAAGGACGAAGGCGGAACGCGCAGCGCGCTCAGCGTTGGCCTGGGCCGCCCAGGGCCTCCACCGCCTTCAGCGTGTTCTGCACATGCGCCTGCGGGTCCGGGCCGTGGTGCGTGAACGCGATTCTGCCGTCCTTGCCGATCACGTAGGAGATGCGGTCGGACATGTCGGCGCTCCAGCTGGACTGGGCGTCGTAGGCCTTGATGACCTTGGCCGACGCATCGGCCGCCACGGCGAACTTGTCGCGGCAGGCCTCGACCGAGAAGCGCTTGAGCGTGTCGATGTTGTCGGCCGAGATGCCGACCACGGTGGCGCCCAGCGCCGCGAAGCGCTCGCTGGCCTCGGCGAACAGGTTGGCCTCGACGGTGCAGCCCTGCGTGAAGGCCTTGGGAAAGAAGTACAGCACCACCGGCCCGCGCTTGAGCGCATCGCCCAGCTGGAAGCTGAAGGTCTTGCCGCCCCGTGCGGCCTCGGTGCTGAACGTGGGTGCGGCGTCGCCGGGCTTGAGCGCGGCGTGTGCGCAGGCCAGCGAGAACACGAGGGTGGCCAGCACGGCGGCGTGGCGAACGAAGGGCTGCAGGGTCACGAGGCATCTCCGGTTGGAATGGGTGCCAGTGTGCCAGCAGGAGCGGCACGCCGCTGTCGGCCCGCAGGCCGCGCTCAGCGCTGCTGCCCCCAGCGCCGCACCGTCAGCCGCTCCAGCGTCGCGAAGCCCAGCGTCTCCACCGCCAGCCCGATCAAGACCACCATCACGAGACCTGCGAACACGCGGTCGGTGTACAGCTCGTTGCGGTTCTGGAAGATGTACCAGCCCAGCCCGCCCTGTCCCGACGAGGCGCCGAACACCAGCTCGGCCGCGATCAGCGTGCGCCAGGCGAAGGCCCAGCCGATCTTCAGGCCCGACAGGATCGCCGGCAGCGCGGCCGGCACCAGGATCGGCAGCACGTAGCGCAGGCCGGTGAGGCCATAGTTGCGCCCGGCCATGCGCAGCGTTTCGGGCACGCCCTGGAAGCCGGCGAAGGTGTTCAGCGCCAGCGGCCACAGCACGGAATGGATCAGCACGAAGACCAGGCTGCCCTTGCCCAGGCCGAACCACAGCAGCGCCAGCGGCAGCAGCGCGATGGCCGGCAGCGGGTTGAACATGGACGTGAGCGTGGACAACAGGTCGCGGCCCAGTTGCGTGGACACGGCCAGCGTGGTCAGCGCGAAGGCCAGCAGCACGCCGGCCACATAGCCCTGCAACAGCACCGCCAGCGAGATGCCGACCTTGTCGATCAGCTCGCCGCTGAGCAGGCCATCCACCAGCGCGCGCGCCGTGGCGGTGAAGGTGGGGAGCAGCAGGTCGTTGTCCTGCCAGCGCGCGAGCCCTTCCCACAGCAGCACGAGCACGGCGAGGATCAGGCCCTTGCGCAGCCAGCCCTGCGACCACAGCCGCGTGGACCAGGGCAAGGCGCGCTCGACGGCGCCCTGCGTGAAGGGTTCGAGCGGCAGCTCGTATTCGGGGCGGATCGTGGGATGCGACGCGCTCATGAAGCGACAGCTCCTTCGTGTTCGAACAGCAGGCCATGGATGCGCTGCGCGGTGGCCTGGAACGCGGCACCACCCGTGCTGTGCAGGCCGAACTCGTGGCTGTTGATCTCGGCGCGCATGCGGCCCGGGTGCGGCGACAGCAGCGCGATGCGGCTGCCCACCACCAGCGCCTCTTCGATCGAGTGCGTGACGAACAGCAGCGTGAAGCGCACCTCGTCCCACAGGGCCAGCAGCTCTTCCTGCATCTTGCGGCGCGTGAGGGCATCCAGCGCGGCGAAGGGCTCGTCCATCAGCAGCACCCGCGGCTGCATGGCCAGCGCGCGGGCGATGGCCACGCGCTGCTTCATGCCGCCCGAGAGCTGGTGCGGATGCACGTCGGCGAACCTGGCCAGGCCCACCTTGTCCAGGTAGTGCAGCGCGCGCTCGGCGGCCTCACGCTTGCCCAGCGTGCGCGAGGCCAGCAGCGGGAACATGACGTTCTGGTGCACCGTCTTCCACGGCGGCAGCTGGTCGAATTCCTGGAAGACGACGATGCGGTCCGGCCCCGGCGCGGTGACGCGGTGGCCGTCCAGCCGGATCTCGCCCTCCACCGGGGCGATGAAGCCGGCCACGGCCTTGAGCAGCGTGGACTTGCCGCAGCCCGAGGGGCCGAGCAGCACGAAGCGCTCGGCCGCGTGCACGTCGAAGCCCACACGGTGCGTGGCGCGCACCACGCGCTCGGGCGTGCGGTACTCCAGGCTCACGCCGTCGACCTGCAGCAGCGGCGAGGGTTCTGCGGCGCGTGCCGGCTGGGCCACGGCGCCCGGTGCGCGCAGGGCCGTGGCCGGCAAACCGTTGCGCATGGCCAGCTCGGCCACGCTCAGTTGCCTTGCGCGGAATGCGCGTCGTCGAAGAAGTAGTCGCGCGCCGAAGCGGGCTTGTTCTTGATCGCGCCCACGCGGTGCATGAACTCGGCCATGGCGTAGGTGTTCTGCGGCGCGGTCTTGAACTGCACCTCGGGGTTCTTGATGATCTTGAGCAGCAGGTCGCGGTCGATCTTCGCGTTGGCCACCTTGATGTAGATGTCGGCCGCCTGCTCGGGGTTGGCGGTGACGAACTGCGCGGCCTCGCTCAACGCGTCGATGAAGGCCTTGTAGGTCTTGGGGCTCTCGCTGCGGAACTTCTCTGTGGCGTACAGCACGGTCGCCGAGGTGGGGCCGCCCATCACGTCGTAGGACTTGAGCACGATGCGCGCCTGCGGATTGCCAGCCAGCACCTGGTCCTGGAACGGCGGGTTGCCGAAGTGGCCGGTGATCTCGGTGCCGCCCTTGACCATGGCGGCGGTGGCGTCCGGGTGCGGCACGGCCACGCTGATCTTGTCCAGGCGGTTGAATTCCTTGTCGCCCCACAGCTTGGCGGACGCCATCTGCAGGTAGCGCGACTGCACCGACACGCCCACGGCCGGCACGGCGATGCGGTCCTTCTCGGTGAAGTCGGCAATCGTCTTCACGTTCGGGTTGTTGGTCGTGAGGTAGTACGGGAAGTTGCCCAGCGAGGCCACGCCCTTCACGTTCTGGCGGCCCTTGGTGCGGTCCCAGATGGTCAGCAGCGGGCCCACGCCGGCACCGGCGATCTCGATGTTGCCGGACAGCAGCGCATCGTTCACGGCCGCGCCGCCCGAGAGCTTGACCCACTCGACCTTGGCGTCCACGCCGGCCGCCTTGGCGTGCTTCTCGATGAGCTTTTGTTCCTGCGCCACGTTGAGCAGCAGGTAGACGATGCCGAATTGCTCGGCGATGCGGATGCGGCCCTCTTGGGCGTGGGCGGCCAGGCTGCCGGCAAGCAGCGAGATGCCGGTGGCGATCACGGCGATGCGGCGGGTGAAACGTGGCATGTGAGGAATCTCCAGGGTGAGCGAAGCCGGCCCGCGGGATGGCGGGCACGGTGCAAAGAAGCGGGGATCAGAAAGGCGTGTCGCCCTCGATCGTGGTGCGGTAGAGCTTGCGGCGTTCGCTGTCCGGCGTGCCGGCGGCCAGGTGCACCACCGAGCGGTTGTCCCAGAACACGATGTCGTGCGGCCGCCACCGGTGGCGCAGCTGGAACTCGGGCTTGGTGCTGGCCGCGAACAACAGGCTCAGCAGCGCGCGGCTCTCGTTCTCGGGCACGCCCACGATGCGCGTCGTGAAGTGCTCGCTGACGAACAGTGCCTTGCGGCCGGTCTCGGGGTGCGTGCGCACCACCGGGTGCACGACGGGCTTGACCTCGTCGAGCTGGGCCTGCGTGAGCGCAGGGCGCCAGGGGCTGCGCGCGCGCAGCTCCTCGTACTTGGCCAGGTAGCTGTGCTCGGCCTTGAGCGTGGCGATGCGTTCCTTCACGCTCTGCGGCAAGGCCTCGTAGGCCGCATGCTGGTCGGCGAACAAGGTGTCGCCGCCCTCGTTCGGCAGCTCCTGCGCGTGCAGCAACGAGCCCAGGCTAGGCCTTTCCTTGTACGACAGGTCCGAGTGCCAATAGTGGCCGGCATCGCCCAGGCCGATGGGCTCGCCGTTCTCCTTGATGTTGGAGACGATCAGCACCTCGGGCGTGCCGGCGAGCTGGAATTTCTTCTGCACATGGATCTGCAGCGGGCCGAAGCGGCGGCTGAAGGCGACGTGCTCGGCGGGCGTGATGCGCTGGTCGCGCAACACCAGCACGTGGTGCGCCAGGTGCGCGCGGTGGATGGTCGCGAAATCGGCGGCGTTCAGCGGCTTGGACAGGTCCAGGCCCACCACCTCGGCGCCGAAGGGCGCATCGAAACGCCGCACGTCGAACGCTTGGGAGGGCGTGGGGTCGGCGGCAACACCGGGTTGCAAGGTCTCGGGAAGGGCAGACATCGGGCGGGCGCCGTCGGCGCAATGGAGGCAGATCCACGCACTGTACGGGTGGGCCTGCCCCGGACAAACGACAGTTTTCTTGCTTGCTTATGCCGACCCGATCTGATGGCCTGCGCCGCGGGCGGCACGCGGCACGTCCTCGCTCACCAGCGCGCGCCGAACTGCTGGCGCAACTCCTCGATCTGCTCTTGCCCGAGCGGCGCCGGCTTGGCCAGCAGCCACAGCCGGGCCGTCTCCTCCAGCTCCTCGAGCACCGCCATCGCCGCTGCCGGGCTGTCGTGCCACACGTTGGGGCCCAGGCGCGCCAGCATCACGGCGCGGATCGCGCGGCCGTCGTGCGCGTACCGGGCGATGGCATCGGCCACGGCCTCGGCCGCCTCGGGCGCCCCGGGGCGGCGGTAGCCGATGTGCGGCACGCGGCCGACCTTCATCACGAAATACGGCGTGATGGGTGGCAGCAGTTCCTCGGCATCGCCATGCTGCAGCGAGCACGCGACCAGGTGCGTGCTGTGCGTGTGGATGATGCAGCGCGCCGGCTGCGGCGTGGCCGCGCTGGCCTCGTAGATGCGGCGGTGCAGCACGATGGTCTTGCTGGCGCGGTCGCCGTCCACCTGCCGGCCCTCGGCGTCCAGCCGCGCCAGGCGCTGCGGGTCCAGCAGGCCCAGGCAGGCATCGGTCGGCGTGATCAGGTAACCGTCTGCCAGGCGCACGCTGATGTTGCCGGCCGTGGCGTGCACGTAGCCGCGCTCGAACAGGCTGCGCCCCACGCGCACGATCTCGGCGCGGGCCGTGGCGTCGTCCAGGTCATGACTCATGGCGTGGCAAAGGCCTTGGTGAAGAAATCCGGCGTGCCGAAGTTGCCCGACTTCAGCGTGATGTGCAGGCCCTCGGGCACCACGTCGCTGGTGGCGAAGCACCAGGGCACGCCAGGGTCGATCTGCGCGCCGATGCGCATCTGCGCGATGCCGAGTGCCTGCACGCAGGCGCCGGAGGTTTCGCCACCGGCCACGACCAGCTGCCGCACGCCGGCCTGCACGAGGCCGCGCGCGATGCCGGCGATCGCGTCCTCCACCATCGCACCGGCCTGCTCCACGCCGAGCCGGCCCTGGATCGCGCGCACGGCCGCAGGCTCGGCCGTGGAATAGACCAGCACCGGGCCGCTGGCCAGCCTGCCCCCCGCCCAGGCCAGCGCCTCGCCGACCACATCGGCACCGCTGGCGATGCGCAGCGGGTCGAGCGCCAGCGCCGGCCGGCCGCTGGCGATGAACTCGGCCACCTGCCGGTTGGTCGCCACCGAGCAGCTGCCCGACACCACGGCCTGCAGGCCGGCGGCCGGGGGCAAGGCGGCGGCCTGCGCATCCGGTGCGATGCCGAAGTTCTGCGGTAGCCCGATGGCCACGCCCGAGCCCGCCGTGACGAGCGGCATGCCCTGCAGCGCCTGGCCCAGCGTGACGAGATCGGCATTGGCCAGCGCATCGACGATCGCAATGCCCACGCCCTGTGCCTGCAATGCGGCAAAGCGCGCGCGGATCGCATCCGGCCCCTGGGCGACGGCCTGGTAGTCCACCAGACCGACCTTGTGCCGCGTCTGCGGCTGCAGCACGCGCACGAGATTGGGATCGGTCATGGGCGTGAGTGGGTGGTCCTGCATGCCGCTCTCGTTGAGCAGCACGTCGCCCGCGAACAGGTAGCCCTTGAAGACGGTGCGCTTGTTGTCCGGAAAGGCCGGCGTGGCGATCGTGAAGCGCGTCTCCAGCGCCTGCATCAGCGCGTCGGTCACGGGCCCGATGTTGCCCGCGGGCGTGCTGTCGAAGGTGGAGCAGTATTTGAAGTAGATCTGCTGGGCACCCTGGGCCCGGAGCCACTGCAGCGCTGCCAGCGACTGGGCCACGGCCTCGTCCGGCGCGATGGTGCGGCTCTTGAGCGCGACGACGACGGCGTCGGCCTGCGTGTCCAGCGGGCCCTCGGGCACGCCGATGGCCTGCACCACGCGCATGCCGGCGCGCACCAGGTTGTTGGCCAGGTCGGTCGCACCCGTGAAGTCGTCGGCGATGCAGCCGAGCACGATGGCCGGGGCGGTCTTGCGGTCGGTGTGTGGTGTCATGGCAGGCAGTGTGGTGCTGGAGGCCACGACATGCTATCCGGGGCAACGCTTGGGCGGTTGCAGCCACCCGCCAGGCCATCGGCGCGCCGTATGCTGGCGCCATGACCCCTCCACCGCTTCCCACCCTCGACTTCGCCGCCGTGCGCCGCGCCCTGCTCGCACGCGAGGAGATCGCCCTGCTCGACCTGCGCGAAGAAGACCCGTTCGCCCAATGCCACCCGCTATGGGCCGCCAACCTGCCGCTGTCGCGCATCGAGCTCGACGCCTGGCGCCGCATCCCGCGCCGCGACACCACGCTCGTGCTGTACGGCGAGCACGACGGCGAAGACCTGGTGCCGCGCGGGGCCGCCGTGCTGGCCGCGCTGGGCTACACGCGCCTGTTCGCGCTGGCCGGTGGACTGGCCGGCTGGCAGGCCGCCGGCGGCGAGGTGTTCCGCGACGTGAACGTGCCGAGCAAGGCCTTCGGCGAGCTGGTCGAGCACATGCGCCACACGCCCTCGCTGGCGGCCGAAGAGGTGCAGGCCCTGATCGCCTCGGGCGCCGACGCCGTGGTGGTCGACGCGCGCCGCTTCGACGAGTACCAGACCATGAGCATCCCCGGCGCGACCAGCGTGCCCGGCGCCGAGCTGGTCTTGCGCGTGCGTGCGCTGGCGCCCGACCCGCGCACCCAGGTCATCGTGAACTGCGCCGGCCGCACGCGCAGCATCATCGGCACGCAGTCGCTCGTGAACGCAGGCCTGCCCAACCCCGTGGCGGCGCTGCGCAACGGCACCATCGGCTGGCTGCTCGCGGGCCAGGTGCTGGACCACGGCGCAAGCCGGCGCGCACCGGCCGCGGTCGACCCGCAGCACCTGGCCGCCGCGCAGGAGGCCGCGGCGCAACTGGCCGAGCGGGCCGGCGTGCGCACCATCGCGCCCGAGGCGCTGGCCCGGCTGCGCGCCGCGCCGGGCCGCACGGTGCATGCCTTCGACGTGCGCACGCCCGAGGAATACGCGGCCGGCCACCTGCCCGGCTTTGCCAACGTGCCCGGCGGCCAGCTCGTGCAGGAGACCGATCACCAGGTGCCCGTGCGCGGCGCGGCCATCGTTCTCGCCGACGACGACGGCGTGCGTGCGCGCATGACGGGCTCATGGCTCGCGCAGATGGGCTGGGACGTGCACGTGCTCGCAGGCCCGCGTGCGGCCGACGGCGGCGAGACCGGCGCGCAGCCCGCGGTGCTGCCGCCCGCGCCCGATGCCGGGCGCCTCACGCCCGCGCAGCTGCAGGCCGCGCTGGCCGATGGCAACACGCTGGTGCTCGACCTCGGCCCGGGCCAGGCCTACGTCCAGGCCCACATCCCGGGCGCCTGGTTCGCCATCCGCGCGCAGCTGCGCCAGGCGCTGGGCGCCCTGCCGCCCGCCGCGCGCTATGTGCTGACCAGCGCGGACGGAGCGCTGGCGCCGTATGCCGCGGCCGACCTGCGCGCGTTGCTGGCCGCGCGCCAGGACCCCGCACAGGTGCTGGTGCTGGACGGCGGCACGAACGCATGGGCCGCGGCCGGCCTGCCGCTGGAAGGCGGCGAAGCCCGCCTGGCCACGCCGCGCACCGACCGCTACCGCCGGCCCTACGAGGGCACGGACGCGCCGCGCGCAGCCATGCAGGCGTACCTGGATTGGGAGTTCGGCCTGGTCGAGCAACTGGGCCGGGACGGCACGCACCACTTCCACGTGGCGTGAGGTCTCGCCCGGCGGCCGGGTCTCAGGAGCGGCGCGCGACCCAGTAGGTCGCGCCGGCGGCGCCGTAGCGCTCCGAATGCACGGTGCCGCGCGCCAGCACGAAGGTGTCGCCAGGCTGCAGGTGCCGCGTGCCCTGCGCGTCGCCGAGCCACATCTCGCCATCCACGACGAGCGCCTCGGCGTCGAAGGGGTGCGCATGGTCGTCGATGACCTGGTGCGGCGCCCAGCTGCGCGCCATCGCCTCGTCGAAGCCGGCTGCCAGTGCCGCGGTGCGGAACGCCTCGAGCGTGGTCGCGGCCTGCAGGGAAGGATGGATCGCGGGCATCTCAGCGCCCCAGCCAATGGCCGACGGCGATCGCGCATCCGCCTGCCTGGATGAGCGCGCCCAGCAGCAGGCGCCCGCGGTGAAGCCGGGTGGTGGGGAAGGTGGCAAGTGTGTGCATGGGCGCCATGCTATTGCCGCCGCAGCGCCTTGGCCAGACACGGCATTCAATCGCAGCGATAGCCTGCCCTGCAACACACCCAAGCCCTGCCGAAGCGCGCCGGCGCGGCATCCACGCGCGTGCACGCCTGACGGGCAAACCGCTGCGCGATGCTGCTCAGGCGGGCGTGAGCGGGCTCACGGCCTGACTTCGTCCGCCACCAGCGCGTCCGCGCGCGCCCGGCTGCGCCAGACGATCTCGGCGTTGAGCCCGTCGTTGCGCGCGATGCGGGCCAGGGCCTCCTCTGGCGTGATGCCCCAGGCCGCCTGGTGGCGCGCCGCCAGACGCGCCATGGCCACCTCGCGCGGCACGTCGAGAAACCAGCAGGCGTCCATGGCGCCGCGCAAGTTCCAGCCGTGCGCGTCGTGCAGCAGGTACAGGCCTTCCAGCAGCACCAGGCGCACCGAGGGTGGCACGTGGATCGCATCGGCCACCGGGTCGCCCACGCCGTGTTCGAAGCCGGGCCAGGTCAGGCTCTGTGCCGCCTGTGAACGCAGCAAGGCCAGCCGCTGTGCCAGGCCCTGCGGATCGAAGGTCCAGGGTGCGCCGCGGCGCAGCAAGGCCGCATCCGGATCGGGGAAGGCACGCAGTTGCGCACGCGTGAGATGGAAGCCGTCCATGCCCAGCGCCATGGCCACGGGCGCGCCGGCCGCCAGGTTCACCGCGCCGGCCAGCGCCTGCGCGATGGTGCTCTTGCCCGAGCCCGGCAGGCCGGCAATGCCCACGATCCAGCGCCGTGGCGGCATCTGTCGCAACAGGCCGAGCAGGTGGTCGACAGGACCGTGCAGGAGGGGTGGCGAAGCGGACATGGGCCGGATCGTAGCCGCGCTTTTCTATGATGCGGCGCATGAGCGAATTCAGCGACAACCTGCACGAGGTCTTCGAGCGCTTCGGCCGCATCGCGGTGCGGCGCATGTTCGGCGGCCATGGGGTGTTTCATGAAGGCCGCATGTTCGCGCTGGTGGCGCGCGAGCGGCTGTATCTGAAGACCGACGCGCAGAGCGTGGCGGCCTTCGAGGCGAAGCACCTGCCGGCCTTCGAGTACGAGCGCAAGGGCGAGCTGGCGCGCATGCATTACCACGAGGCGCCGGCCGAGATCTTCGAGGACCGCGACGAGGCCGCGCGCTGGGCACGCCTCGCCTGGGAGGCCGTGCTGCGCTCGGGGACGCCGCCGCGCGCACCGGCTGCACCGCGCCAGCGGGCGGCGGCCAGGAAGCGCTCACCCAAGCGCTGAGCCGGTTCCCGCGATGGATGCGCGCGCGCACTACGAAGCCGAGGTCACGGCCCTGGGCACCGAGGCGGCCCGCATGCTCGCCGCGGGCACCAGCGAGGAACAGGTCGCGCGCTGGATCGTGGCGCAGCGCAACGCACTCAAGCAGCGCTTTCGGGCGCTGACGCCGGCCGAGGATCTCGCGCGGTTGGAGGCCTGGACGCTGGGCCGCTACGGCAATGCGCTGGGGCCGTCGGTCGAGCAGTTGCGGTCCGCAGGCAAATCGTGGCGCCAGATCATCGACGGCGCCGCACGGCCCGGGCTGTACCGCGGCCGGCCTTGAATCCTGGGCGTGCAGAGCGCCGACCTTGTTGACAGCCCGAGGAGTCCCCCGTGTACATCCCCCACTACCACCGCCAGCCCGATCCCGGCGCCACGCAAGCCCTGATCGACACGCACCCACTGGGCGCCTGGGTCGTGCAGGCCCGTGACGGGCTGTTGGCCAACCATGTCCCCTTCCTGCTGGACCGCGCGCGCGGCCCGCACGGTACGCTGCTGGGCCATGTGTCGCGCGCCAACCCGGTCTGGCGGCAGCTGGTGGGCGGCGTGCCCTCGGTCGTGATGTTCCAGGGACCGCAGAGCTACATCACGCCGGGCTGGTACCCTG
The DNA here is from genome assembly GCF_001422405.1 of Pseudorhodoferax sp. Leaf267. Classification (GTDB taxonomy): domain Bacteria; phylum Pseudomonadota; class Gammaproteobacteria; order Burkholderiales; family Burkholderiaceae_C; genus Pseudorhodoferax. The sequence continues at coordinate 493,886 of NZ_LMMV01000001.1, read as the reverse complement.
GCAAGGCCGACCATGGCGAGGTCGTGCCGACCTGGAACTACGTGGTCGCCCATGCGCACGGCGTCGCCCGGGCGGTGGACGACGCACTGTGGCTGCGCGAGTTCCTGATGCGCCTGACCGCGACCCACGAGGCGACGCAGGCGGTGCCGTGGGCCATGACGGACGCGCCCGCGGCGTTTGTGGACAAGCTTCTGCGCGCGGTGGTCGGCATCGAGATCCCGATCGACCGCCTGGAAGGCAAGCTCAAGGCGAGCCAGGACGAGGCGATGCCGGACCGGCTGGGCACGGTCGACGGGCTGATGGCCCAGGGCAACCCGACCGCTTGCGCGATGGCCTCGCTGGTGCAAGCGGCCCTGGCCCCGCGCGCGCGGGACTGAACGCTGCGGCTCAGACGCCGCGGCTGTGCAGCGTGACGACGCCCTTGGGCGTGTGCAAGGTGGCGGCCAGGTCGGCCGCACCGGCCGTGATGTCGATGCCCGTCAGCCCCAGCTCCGAGTAGGCCGCTTTCAACGCGTCCGCCTCGGGATGGGTGACCGCGATGCGCTCCAGCGACACCTTGGAGCGCGGCAGGCTGTTGCGCGGATGGCGGCGCAGCGGCTCCTTGTCGCCGGGCGCACCCCACTGGATCAAGGTGGGCAAGGCGCCATTGAACAGGCGCTGGCCGTCGTCGCGCACGCTGATCTGCCATTGCAGAAGCCCGTCCGCACCAGGCCGACTCGCCGCCAGCGGGGGGCCACGGTCCAGGCCCTGGGCCTGCAGCGCGGCCAGGGCGGCCCGGATGTCCGGTGGCGCCACGACGAAGTGGATCAGCTGCGGTTCCTTGCCGATGGCGGCCTGCAGCGCGGCGTCGTCCAGGTCGAACCAGCGCGGGCCGCGCGCGGTGGGCACGGCGCCGGGGTCCACGGCGATGATCTCCAGATACGCCATGGGGTTGCGTGGCGTGGCGATCTTGATCAGCCGGTTGTGGGTGCCGTACTGGGGGTGCGCGCCGCCGGGGCCCGGCGTGACGCCGAGCGTGGCCTCGCACCACTGCACGCCCTGGTCCAGCGTGCGGGCGGCGACGATCAAATGGTCGATGTGTGTCTGCATCGCCCGACCGTACCACTACCCGCCATGGGTCTTATCCAGTCTGACGCACGCCCATGGCATGCTGCGCCATGCCCTTCTTCCCTTCCCGCCGCCCTGCCCTGAACCTCGCCCTGCAAGGCGGCGGCGCGCACGGCGCCTTTACCTGGGGCGTGCTCGACGCGCTGCTGGAGGCCGACCGCTTCGACATCGCCGGCATCAGCGGCACGAGTGCCGGCGCCATCAATGGCGTGCTCGTCGCGCACGGCCTGCAGCAAGGCGGCCCGGCCGCGGCGCGCGCGGCGCTGGACGGCTTCTGGAGCGCGGTCGGCGCGCGCATCCCGTTCGAATGGCTCACGGTGGGCGAAGACGACGCGCTGGCCTTCAACCCGCTGGCGCGGCTCATGATGCGCTGGTCCAAGCTGTTCGCGCCGCATGAGCTGAACCCGTTGGGCCGCAACCCGCTGCGCGAGCTGCTGGCCGAGCAGGTGGACTTCGCGGCACTGCGCAGTGGCGCGGGGCCACGGCTGGCCATCGCGGCCACGCATGCGAACAGCGGGCGGCTCAAGGTGTTCGACAACGCCGCCATGGACATCGACGCCGTGCTGGCCTCGACCTGCCTGCCCACGCTGCACCACACGGTGCTGATCGACGGCGAGCCGTACTGGGACGGCGGCTACAGCGCGAATCCTGCGCTGATGCCACTGCTGGCCGACAGCCAGTGCGCGGACGACACCCTGCTCGTGCTGCTGGCCCCGCGCCAGCATGCGCGTACGCCGCGCAGCACGGCCGAGATCGCCGAACGTGCGATGGACATTGCGTTCCAGGCGCCGTTCCTGCGCGAGCTGGGCTTGATCGACCAGTTGCAGTCGGCCTCGCCATCTCGCTGGTGGCCGCGTGTGGGCCTGGAGCGGCGCATCGCCAATGCGCGCTGGCACCTGGTCGATGGCGCGCCGACGTTGGCGGCGTTGCACGGCGAGACGCGGCTGATCGCCTACCTGCCGTTCTTGCAAAGGCTGCGTGAAGCGGGGCGCATGGCGGCGCAAGCCTGGCTTGCGCGCGATGCTGAACAAGTCGGCCGAAGCAACGGTGTGGAACTGCGTACGCTGGCGGACTGCAACGCTGTGGGTTGACCGCGTATGGAGGCTTGCGGCAAGCGCTACGGCCAAATGTGCTCAGGCGACGATCGCCTCCAACCGAAACCGCCGCGCCACGGCACGCACTTCCTTCATATGACCATGCCCTGGCAAGACCTTGGTCTCGATGGTGACCATGCCAGCCAGCGCAAGCTGGTCCACATCACGCTTGACGGCACTGCGGTCACGCTGCAGCCGCTCGGCGATCACGGTGATCGACCCTGGCGCGTCTTTCACCGTGCGCAACACATCCAGCCGGCTGCTGGTCAACAGCCGCAGCAGTTCTGCCGGCTCCTCGAAACTGATGGTGCGCTCGCGCGGCATCGGCTGGCGCCAGTCGGCCAGGCGCGCCAGAGCCTTGCCCCGCTGGAAGAAATCCTGCTCCGTCCCCGCCTTCAAAACCATGCTTTTCATTGAGCACCTCGCAACGCTGTCCAATCTGCCTGAAAACGATCCTCGATGTCTTCGAAGCTCGTGAACTCGACCGGGAATACCTTGCCGAAAGCATGGCAGTGGTGGTACCCGTGCTGGTTGTCGTAGCCCACGACCCGCCCGTGGTCCCCCGCTTGCACTGCAGGGTTGATGTAGGCCAGGTGGTAGCGCGTCACGCGTCCCTTGCCATCCACCCACACCTCGCGCCGCAAGTGATCATTCCCACGCTTGTGCGCGATGTGATGGACTGCGTCCACGACCTTGCTGTCAGCCATGACAAAAATTATCACGCCTGCAGCGCACTCCTCAATGCATGTGGACCTGACCCACAGCCGCCGCAGCCCCATCCGGCGCCCCCACCGGCACCTGCACCTCGCGCACGCTCTTCACCCCCTTCGCATCCTCGAAGCGCAGGCTCAGCGGCACCGTGGCGCCCTTGGGCAGCGGCTGCTTCAGGTCCATCAGCATCACGTGGAAGCCGCCGGGTTTCAGCTCCACGGTCTGGCGCGCGGGCAGCGGCAGGCCGTCCTTCAGCTCGCGCATGCGCATGGTGCCGCCGTCCATCAGCATCTCGTGCACCTCGGCCACGCCGGCCACCGGGGTGGAGACGCCCACCAGCTTCGCGCCCTGCGGCGCTTGCAACTGCATGAAGGCGCCCGTGCCGCTCTGGCCCGGCACGGTCTGGCGCACCCAGGCGTTCTTCACGTCCACGGCCGCGACGCCGGCCGGCAGCACGTCGAGCCGCGCGGCCGGGAACGGCAGCTTGGCGCTGGCATCGGGGCCCGGCAGCTGCGCCCAGTCGGCGCTGGCCGTGCCGCAGGATTGCAGCACCTTGAACCACAGCGTGCCGGGCTGGCCCGTGAGCTTGCCGCGCACGATGAACTCGGCGCGCTCGTTGTCGGGAAGGCCGGCGTTGGCAGGTGCCGTCCAGCTCACTTCGCGCGCATTGCTGGCGAGTGTCCAGCCGGCGCGCGGCTGCGCTTCGGCCAAGGTGAAGCCCTCGGGCAGGCGTACCGTGATGCCCGTGGTGCTGGCCGTGTCCTTGCAGCTGTGGCCGACGCGGAACGCGGCCTCGTAGTCGCTGCCGGCCGCGGCGCCGCCGGGCGGCAGCGTGACATGGGCCAGGGCTGGCAGGGTGGCGGAGACGAGAAGGGGGAAAACGAACTTGCGCATGGTGATGGCTCCTTGGGTCACAGATCAAATTTGAGTTCAGCGCTGTAGGTGCGCTGCGGATACGGGTGGAACGCCCAGTACTGCTGGTTGTTCAGGTTGTCGATGCCGAACGCGGCCGACCATTGCTTGTCGATCTGCCAGCGCAAGCGCAGGTCCAGCGTGAGGTAGCGGCTGGCGCCGAAGTACGCGAAGGCATTCGTGTCGCTGTTGTCCAGGTTGCTGTACTGGCGTCCGCTGTAGCGCGCGGCCAGCGTGGCGGCCCAGTGATCGTCGGGGCGCCAGGTGGCCACGGCGGTGGCGCGCCAGCGCGGCACGCGCGGCTGCCATTTGCCAACGCTGGCCGGGTTGGCGGCATTCGCCACGGTGCGACTGTTGGCATAGGTCAGGCTGCCGCCCAGGTCGATGCCGCGCAGCCCCACGTCCTGCGCGGTGGCGGCCAGCTCCACGCCGGTGGTGCGCACCTCGTCCACGTTCTGCACGCGCGAGACGGCGGTGTTCGGCACCAGCTGGCTGATCAGCGCGTCGCGCGTGCGCTCGTGGAACAACGTGGCGCGGGCCAGGACTGTGCCCAGGTCGTGCTCGGCCGAGAGTTCGCTGGTCCAGGACTTCTCAGGCCTGAGATTGGGGTCGTTGATGAAGGCCAGCGCGCCGCCCGATGTCGCGCCGTACAGCTCGCCCACCGTGGGGTAGCGCACGGCGCGGCCCAGCGAGGCCTTGAGGACCGTGTCGGGCAGCCACTGCCAGGCCAGCGCGGCCTTGGGCGACAGGTCGGACTGGCTGCGCTGTGCGTAGCCCTGCCGGCTGGTCGCCGTGGCTGTGGTGCCGTCGCTGGCCTCCCAGTGTTCCCAGCGCGCGCCGAGCACGGCCTTCCAGCGCGGCGCAAAGGCCCAGGCGTCCTGCGCCCAGGCATGCCAGGTGGTGGTGCGGCCGGCGACGTCGCTGACCAGCGCGCCCGCATCGCCGCTCTGCCAGTCGCCCACGACGGCGCTCTTGAGGATGTCGAGCTTGTAAGCATCGCGCCCCACGCCGAAGTCCACGATGTGCGCACCGCCCACGCCCTGCGGCCGCCAGGTGCCCTTGGCGGCCAACGTGTTCCAGCCCGTGCCGTCCTGGCTTTGCACGGTGCCGGCTCCGCCCAGCGCAGCCTGCGGCAGCGGCGTAGTGGGCGCGCGCTGGAGGTCCTTGGCGTAGTCGTAGAGGCTGGCGGCCAGCTCCCAGTCCCACTCGCCCTGCGTGCGGCTCTTGAGCGAGAGGCCATGCATCACATGCGTCTGCCGTTCGTCCGTGAGCGGGAGTGCCAGCGTGACGGTGCGCCCGCCGACCAGCACCGGCCCGCTGTAGACCGCGTTGCCCGCGCCATCGCGCAGCCAGCTCTCGGGCCGGCCCTGCGCATCGTTCTGCCACCAGCCCAACGTGTAGCTGGCACGCAGCGTGGGCGTGATGTCGTAGGCCAGTCTGAGCTTGGCCTGGTCCTGCCGCGTGTCGTACTGCGTGGCGCTGCCCAGCAGCCACCAGGGCTGGCCCGTGGTGCTCTGGCCCGGCACAGCGCCCGTGACGGGCACGCCGTTGCCGCCGGCCTGCCCCGCGCTGGCCAGCGCCGTGGCGAAGGTCTGCGGCTGGCCCTCGCTGCGGCTGCGCTGCAGCGCAATCCACCACGACCAGTCGCCGCTCTTGCTGCCCAGCGAGGCGCTGGTCTGCCAACTGTTGAAGCTGCGGTCGGTGCTGTACAGGTCGTTGGGCTGGCGCGCATAGCCCAGCTTCACATGGGCCTCCAGCTTGGTCGGCATGCGCGTCACGAAGTCGACCACGGCGCCGGCCGAGTTGCCCGGGTACGCGGCCGAGAACGGGCCGTACATCACGTCCACGCGCGCGATCTCCTCGGGCGTGACCAGGCCCCAGCGCGGTGCGTAGTTCGTGCCGTTGGCAATGCCGTTGCCCAGGAAGTTCGACAGCAGGATGCCGTCTGCGTACACGGCCGATCGCGCGCTGTTGCCCGTGCCGGAGGCGCGCGTGGACAGGATGGCGTGGTTGTAGTCGCCGATGTAGCGCTTGCGCACCATCAGGCTGGGCAGGTATTTCAACGCGTCTTCGCTGTCGCTGGCGTTGATGGTGGTGGCGATCTGCTCGCGCGTGACGCCTTCGATGGTGGTCGGGATCTGCGTGGGCAGCGAGCTGGGCTGGCCACCTGTGACGGTGACGATGCCCAGCGACTTGGCGCGCTCGGGCGCCCGGTCCTGCGCGGTGGCGGCCAGCGCCACGGCGGGCAGAAGCGCCAACGCAATGTTCTTGTGCATGGGGAAGCTCTCCGCGGCGTGCCGGTGCACACCGCTGCATGACGGGAAGGCGGCGTGCCGCGCAGCCCGCAGGCCGCACGCTCACGCCATCGATGAGAACGTCAGGAGAGCGAGGGAGGCCCGCGCGCCGGCAACGGCGCCGCGGTGGCCGCGGCAATGCGCGCGGCGGGGATGGGCTGGACCGCATGGCCCAGCGGCTGCAGCGTGGGCAGGGCCACGGCAGAAGGGATTGGCGGTGCGCCGCCCAGCACGCACAGCGGGCAGTCGAGGTGGCCGGCGCCCAGCTCCTGCATGCCATCGTCGGTGTGCACGATGGCTTTGACGATGCCGCTGCCCGAGCAGATCAGCTCCATGGTCTGTGGCTTGACGATGGGCGATGCGATGGCCACGCCCAGCGACAGCGCGAACATCAGCAGCACGGCGCGCACCAGGCCCACGCCCGGCCGCTGGCCGGCCACGAGGGGCAGGCAGTGGAGGAAGCGGGGCCAACGGGACATGGGCGCGATTGTGCCGTACCGCACGGGCCCGGCGCCGCATGCACTGATGCGCGGCGCGCGTTTCAGCCCGCCTTGCGCGCGTCCTTCACCAGCGCCGGCTCGGCCCGATACACCGCCGGGAAGATCTTCTTCAGGTCCTCGATCTTGGGCTGATCGTTGATCACGATGTACGGCTGGCGCGGGTTGCGCACCAGGTAGTCCTGGTGGTAGGCCTCGGCCGCGTAGAACGGCCGGCCCGGCTCGATGGTCGTGGCGATCTTGTCCTTGAACACGCCGGACTGGTTCAGCTGCGCGATGTAGTCCCTGGCGATGCGGGCCTGCGCTTCGTCTTGCGGGAACACGGTGGAGCGGTACTGCTTGCCGAAGTCCGGCCCCTGGCGGTTCAGCTGCGTGGGGTCGTGCACGACAGAAAAGTAGATCTGCAGGATCTGCGCATAGCTGATCTGCCGCGGGTCGAAGTAGACCTGCACCGCCTCGGCATGGCCCGTGCGGCCCGAGCCGATCTGCTCGTAGGTGGCGGTGGCCTTCTCACCGCCAGCGTAGCCCGAGACGGCATTGCTCACGCCCTTGACGTGCTGGAACACGCCCTGCACGCCCCAGAAGCAACCGCCGGCCAGCACGGCGACCTCGGTCGCCGGTGGATTCGTGGGCGCTGCGCCAGCAAACGCCGGGATGGTGCGCGCCTCGCTGGAGGCAGTGGCCAGCTGCCAGAACGCCGTGCCGCCGAATGCGGCCAGCGCCGCCGTGCCCAGCCATGCGCGGCGGCGCAGCGGGGTGGGCGATGTGTCACTCTTCAAGGTCTTCATGGGTTCTCCTGGTCGGAACATCAGGCTTCACCCGGCACAAAACGCAGCGCCAGGCCATTCATGCAGTAGCGCAGGCCGGTGGGCTTGGGCCCATCGTCGAACACATGCCCACCGTGCCCGCCGCAGCGCTTGCACAGCACCTCGGTGCGCAGCATGCCCAGCGAGCGGTCCTTCTTCTCGATCAGCGCGCCGTCCAGCGGCTGCCAGAAGCTGGGCCAGCCGGTGCCGCTGTCGAACTTCGTTCTAGACGAGAACTGCGCCAGCCCGCAGCCTGCGCACTCGTAGCGCCCGGCGCGCTTCTCATTGTTGAGCGGGCTGCTGTAGGGGCGCTCGGTGCCCTCCTCGCGCAGCACGGCGTACTGCTGCGGCGTCAGGCGCTTGCGCCACTCGGCCTCGGTGAGCGTGAACTCGAAGGTCTCGGCCGCCACGGCCTCGCCCGGCCGTGTGGAGAACCAGCCGAGCGCGGCCAGGGCAGCCGCCGCGCCGGCTGCCAGGATGAAACGACGGTCGGTCGAGGCTGTGGTGTTCATTTCTTCATCTCGTCTTTCTTCATGTCGTCCTTCTTCATCATGCCGCCTTTTGCCATGCCATCCTTGGCCATGTTGTCTTTGGCCATCCCGTCCTTGGCCATCGAATCCTTCTTCATGCCGTCCTTGGCCATCGAATCCTTGGCCATGCCGTCCTTGGCCATGCCGTCCTTCTTCATGTCATCGGCCGCGAATGCCGAAACGGAGCCGATGGCGATGCCGGTGACCAGCAGGGTTGCGTAGAGCTTGTTCATGGGGTTTCCTTTGGGGTTGGTTGATCGTCTTCAAAATGGCCGGCCCGTCATGGGTCCGGCCGCACCTTCGGGCCGCTTGTCGAGTCGGCCCTCCATTGCGCTGTGCGCTACCCGCATGTCCCGAAGCAACGGGCTATGCGAGTGCACCCGCGGGACTGGCTCTGCCAGACCGCTGGGTGCGCCCCTTGAGGGGTATGGGATGTCTACACGCAGTGAGACATCCAAACGGGGTGGGTTCATCTAGCTTCCGCCGAACCAGTTGTAGCCCTGGTCTTCCCAGTAGCCGCCCGGGTGGGTGTTGGTGACGAAGATCGCCATGACGTGCTTGGGGTTCTTGTAGCCCAGCTTGGTCGGCATGCGCAGCTTCATCGGGAATCCGTATTTGGGCGGCAGCGGATGGCCGTCGTAGCGCAGCGTGAGCTGCGTCTGCGGATGCAGCGCGGTCGCCATGTCGATGCTCGTGTAGTAGTCGTCGGCGCACTTGAAGCCCACGTACTTCGCCGTCGTGTCCGCGCCCACGCGCTGCAGGAAATCGGCGAAACGCACCCCGCCCCACTTGCCGATGGCGCTCCAGCCTTCCACGCAGATGTGGCGCGTGACCTGCTCGTGCTGTGGCATGGCGCGCAGTTCGTCCAGCGTCCAGGCGCGCTTGCCCGAGACAAGCCCCGACACCTCGAGCCGAAAGCCCTCCTCGGCCACCACGCGCACCTCGTCCTCGCCGTAGTAGGCGTTGAAGGGGAACGGCCGCGTGATCATGGACTCGGGGTAGGTCTCGGCCAGCTGGTTCGGGTCGAAGATCAGGCCCTGCACCTTGTCGTTCAAACGCGAGATGCGCGAGAGCGCGGCCTCCACGCCGGCGTTGTCGCTGATGCTGCAACCCGTCAGCAGCGACAGGCCGCCCAGCGTCAGCGAGCGCTGCAGGAAGGCGCGGCGCGCGGGCTGCTCGACCACGCGGCCGATGCGCCGGCGGGCCTCGCCCAGCACGGCCTCGCCGTCGATGCCGGCGAGCGGGATGCGGCGCAGGATCTTCATGCGGGTTCTCCATGGCGGCCAGCGCGGCCGCTCAGCATCGTCAACAGCGTGCGCGGCACCAGCGCCACCATCACCAGGTGTACGGCCACGAAGCCCACCAGAGCCGCCATCGCCACGAAGTGGATGCGGCGTGCGAACTCGTAGCCGCCCAGCAGGTCGCGCAGCAGCCCGAACTGCACGGACTTCCACAGCACCAGGCCCGACAGCACCAGCAGCACGATGTCCACCATCACGAACAGGTAGGCCAGCCGCTGCACCTGGTTGTAGTGCCGCGGGTCGGCATGCGACAGGCGCCCGCGCAGTGCGGCCAGGGCGTCATGCACGATGCCGCGCGGCGACAGCGGGAAGAAGCGGCGCCACAGCCGGCCGCTGGACACATTGGCCGCCAGGTAGACCAGGCCGTTGCCCGCCAGCACCCACATCGCCGCGAAGTGCCATTGCAGCGCGCCGCCCAGCCAGCCGCCCAGCGTGATGCCGGCCGGAAACGTGAACGGGAAGAACGGCGCCGCGTTGTAGATGCGCCAGCCGCTGGCCACTAGCACCAGCACCGCCAGCGCGTTGAGCCAGTGCGTGATGCGCATCCACAGCGGGTGCACCGGTGCAAGCGGGGTGGAGATGGTTGCGTTCGGCATGGGCTGGATTCTTGGGCCCACCCGCTCACCGATGCATCACGCAAACTTCAATAAATCGTGATAACTCGGCGGCGCCGTCCGCAGGACAATCGGCCGCATGGAAACCGTCAAACGCGTGCTCGTCGTCGAGGACGACATCCACATCGCCGAGCTGCTGCGCATGCACCTGCACGACGAGGGCTACGCCGTGACGCACGCGGCCGATGGCCATGCCGGCCTGCGCGCGCTGGAGCATGGCAGCTGGGACGCGCTGATCCTGGACTTGATGCTGCCCGGCGTGGACGGCCTGGAGATCTGCCGCCGCGCGCGGGCCATGGTGCGCTACACGCCCATCATCATCATCAGCGCGCGCGCCAGCGAGGTGCACCGCATCCTGGGCCTGGAGCTGGGCGCCGACGACTACCTGGCCAAGCCCTTCTCGGTGCTCGAACTCGTCGCGCGCGTGCGCGCGCTGCTGCGCCGCACCGAAGCCATGGCGCGCAATGCCCGGCTCGAATCAGGCCAGTTGAGCCTGGGCAATCTCTCCATCGACCCGGTGGCGCGCGAGGTGCGGCACGGCGGCCAGGCCGTCGAGCTCACGCCGCGCGAGTTCGACCTGCTGTACTTCTTCGCGCGGCATCCGGGCAAGGTCTTCTCGCGGCTGGACCTGCTGAACCAGGTCTGGGGCTACCAGCACGATGGCTACGAGCACACGGTGAACACGCACATCAACCGGCTGCGCATGAAGATCGAGACCAATCCCGCCGAGCCGCAGCGCATCCTCACCGTGTGGGGCCGTGGCTACAAGCTGGCGGACGTGAAGCCATGAGCCGTCTTTCGCTGTCGCAGCGCTTGTCGCTGGTGTTCGCCGCGCTGCTGCTGGCCTGCTGCGGCGCATCGGCCTGGCTGCAGATGGCGGCCAGCGGGCGCCATGAGCAGGAGGTCACGCAGCGCCTGTCCGCCGGCCTGGCCGCGCACATCGCGGGCAATGCAGAACTGATGAAGAGCGACGGCCTGAACGACGCGGCCGTACGCCGCTTGTTCACGATGCTGATGGCCGTGAACCCCAGCGTGGAGGTCTACGTGCTGGGCCTGGACGGCCGCATCCAGGCCCAGGCCGCGCCCGATGGCCACCTGAAGAAGACCACGGTCGATACCGCTCCCATCCACCGCCTGCTGGACGGCGCCGCCCTGCCTGTCTTCGGCGACGACCCGCGCGGCGAGGGCGGGCGCAAGGTGTTCAGCGCGGCCCCCCTGAAGGTCGACGGGCGCGATGCCGGCTACGTCTACGTCGTGCTGTCGGGCGAAGAACGCGACGCGCTGGTCACCCAGGTGGCGGCAGGCGGCGTGCTGCGCACCACGCTGTGGTCCATCGCGCTGGTGGCGCTGCTGGGCCTGGTCGCCGGCCTGGTCGCGTTCCGGCTCATCACGCGCCCGCTGCGCGAACTCACCGGCGCCGTGCGCCGCTTCGAGCAGGAAGGCGTGCAGAGCCTGGAGCATGCCGCGCCCGCGCTGCAGCGCGTGGCCGCCGGCGGCGACGAGATCGCCACGCTGGGCCAGGCCTTCACGCGCATGGCGCAGCGCATCGCCGAGCAGTGGCGCGAGCTGACCACGGCCGACCAGCAGCGCCGCGAGCTGTTCGCCAACATCTCGCACGACCTGCGCACGCCGCTGACCTCGCTGCACGGCTACCTGGAGACGCTGCTGCTCAAGGCCGACACGCTGGGCCCTGCCGAGCGCCGCCGCTACCTGGAGATCGCACTGGGCCAGAGCCGCAAGGTGGGCCTGCTGTCGCAGCAGCTGTTCGAGCTGGCGCGGCTGGAATACGGCGTGGTGCAGCCCGAGCTGGACCGCTTCGTACTGGCCGACTTGGTGCAGGACGTGTTCCAGAAATTCGAGCTGGCCGCCGAATCACGCCGCCAGCGCCTGGTGCCCGACATCGCACCCGGCCTGCCCACCGTGACGGCCGACGTCGGCATGATCGAACGCGTGCTGACCAACCTGCTGGACAACGCGATCCGCCACACGCCCGAAGGCGGCGAGATCGCCGTGCGCCTGAGCGCACGGGCCGACGGCGTGCAGGTGGACGTGAGCGACACCGGGCCGGGCATTGCGCAGGCGCTGCAACCCGTGCTGTTCACGCGGCCCGCGTTCTCCGCGTCCACCAGCCGCAGCGGCGGGCTCGGCCTGATGATCGTCAAGCGCATCCTGCAGCTGCACGACAGCGACATCCGGCTGGTGGCACAGGACGGGCGGGGGGCGGTGTTCCGATTCTGGTTGCGGTAGTGATGGGCACCCAGCCCGGACATCCCGGTCCGCGCGCACGCCCTTCAGCAGCAAAGACGTGCGAATGCCTGGCCCTCAGGGCTACGACTGGCGAGTCGGCCCCGAGGAGTCCGCAGGCTGGCGTTGCCAGCAAGGCGCAGCGCCCCTCCCTGCTGCGCCGCTGGTCTCACCGCAAAAACGCATACCAGTAGGCCGTGTAGATGCAGTCCATGAATCCATCGCACGGCGCGTCACGGCGGCCCATGGCGTTGGCACTGGTACAGAGCGAGGCACCGATCAGCAGGGCGACCGTGAGTGCACGTGAACGTGTGATGAGTCTGGGCATGGTGGGCTCCGAAGAATGTGCAACCGGGACCATCCCGTTGCTGCGTCCCATTCTTCGAGCCTGCCACCCGTCGCGCATCGTGTGTTTCTGGTAGCCGTGGCACGCGCCGTCATCAAGCCGGCACGTGCCCGAGGCGCCGCGGCCCGCTGGCGCATATGCAAACTCGGAAAGCTTCGTAGCCACGGCGGGGCGCCCTCCCTATGCTCGACCTTCCTCGTTCCCAACCCCGCACACGGGCATGCATCCATGAACATCGTCAGCATCTCCGGCAGCCCCTCGCTGCGTTCGCGCTCCGCCTTGCTGCTGCAACTGGCGCAGACACGTCTCGAAGCCCATGCGCACAGCAGCCACCTGATCGCGGTGCGCGAGCTGCCGGCCCAGGCCCTGCTGCTGGCCGACACCCAGTCCACACCGGTCCAGCGGGCCGTGGCACAGCTGGCCGATGCCGACCTGGTCATCATCTCCACGCCCATCTACAAGGCGGCCTACAGCGGCCTGCTCAAGATCTTCCTGGACCTGTTGCCCATGGATGCGCTGCGCGGCAAGACCGTGCTGCCGCTGGCCACCGGCGGCACCCTGGCCCATCTTCTGGCGCTGGACTACACGCTGCGCCCGGTCGTCTCCGCACTCGGTGCGCGCCACGTGCTGGACGGCGTGTTCGCCACCGATGCGCAGCTGGTGGCGCACACCTCGGGCGGCTACGTGCCCGACGACAGCCTGCTCGAGCGCCTGGACCGCGCGCTGCAGCCGCTGCTGGCGCACCCTGTGCACGCGTCGCGCCCGGCCGCACTGGAGCGCGCCGCTTGAGTTGAGGGTTGGTTTTGTCTCCTCGCCCCCGCAAGCGGGCGTTGGACCCCAGGCACTGGCAACAGGCCTGGGGGTTTTTTTACTGCGCGCATCGATCGAATGCCTGCGCCTACCCGCACCGCGCTTGAGACAATTGCGCCATAACCAATCTACGAATCAATCGTTTGGAATCCGCGGGCCGGGCGGAACAATGCAGCCGGATGAACTTCCAGCAACTGCGTTCCGTGCGCGAAACCGTCCGCTGCGGCTTCAACCTGACCGAAGTCGCCCACACCCTGCACACCTCGCAGCCCGGCGTCAGCCGGCAGATCCGCGAGCTGGAGGAGGAGCTGGGCATCGACCTGTTCGTGCGCGCCGGCAAGCGGCTGACGGGCCTGACGGAGCCCGGCGCCCACGTGCTGCCCATCATCGAAGGCATCCTGCAGGGCAGCCACAACCTGCGCAGCGCGGGCCAGGAATTCATGGCCCAGCAGAGCGGGGCACTCTCCATCGCGGCCACGCACACGCAGGCGCGCTACGCCCTGCCCACTGCCGTGCAGGAGTTCCGCTTGCAGTTCCCCAACGTGAAGCTGCACCTGCACCAGGGCTCGCCGCGCCAGGTGGCCGAGATGCTGCTCTCGGGCGAAGCCGACATCGGCATCGCGACCGAGGCGCTGGCCCAGTACAGCGAGCTGGTCGCCCTGCCCTGCTACCGCTGGACGCATTCGGTCATCGTGCCGCCCAACCATCCGCTGCTCGAAGGCCCGCTCACGCTGGAGAAGCTGGCGCGCTACCCGCTCATCACCTACGGCGCAGGCTTCACGGGCCGCGGCCACATCGACCAGGCTTTCGCCAAGCAGCGCATCGAGCCGCGCATCGTGCTGAGCGCGATGGACGCCGACGTCATCAAGACCTATGTGGAGCTGGGCATGGGCGTGGGCATCGTGGCCTCGATCGCGTTCGAGGCCGAGCGCGACACGCAGCTGCGTGCCATCGATGCGGGCGGGCTGTTCGGCATCAACCTGACCAAGCTGGCGCTGCGGCGCGGCACTTACCTGCGGGCCTATGTCTACGCGTTGATCGAGTCGTTCGCGCCCACGCTGCAAAAGAGCGTGGTGGACCAGGCGATGGCAGGCCGGGACGCGGTGGCCGAGGGGTACGAGATCTGATGCCGGTGTTTGTCGGCTGAGCCTGGTTTGGCTTGGGCTGTGTCCAGGCGGCGGTTGCGGGCCTGCGCAACGCGTCGGTCAAGCCGGGACCGGCGTGAAGCCGGCTTGCGTGATCGCATCGCGCAACTGCGCTGCGTCGGCTTGCGCTGGCGTGATCTGCACGCGGTGCGTGGGCAGGTCGATCTCCACACGGGCCTGCGGGTCCACGGCCTGCACGGCCTTGGTGATGCTGCCGACGCAGTGGCCGCAGCTCATGTCTTGCACTTCGAAAGCGATCATCGGGTGTCCTGTCTGTAAGGTGAGACAGTCGCAGTATCGGGCTTGACACTGCGGCAAGGTCAAGCGGCGTGCCGGCATGCCCCTGCTGGCAGGAGCGTCTTGCGCTAGCCTTCCTTGACCTTGCCATCATGGCAATCTTTACCATCGCGGCATCTTCCATCAACCGAGTGCCGCGATGCCCGCCCAGGATGCCAACCGTTTCGAGCTGCAGATCGAGGGCATGACCTGCGCGTCGTGCTCCGGCCGCGTGGAGAAGGTCTTGCGCCAGGTGCCTGGCGTGTCCAGCGCCACGGTGAACCTGGCCACCGAGAAAGCCAGCGTGCAGGCTTCTTCCACGGTACCCATCGCCGCCTTGCTCGCGGCTGTGGCCCAGGCTGGTTACCAGGCGCGCGACGCTGCGCAGGGCCGGCCCGCCAGCGCCAAGCGCCTGCCCGCGTGGTGGCCCGTTGCGCTCAGCA
The DNA here is from genome assembly GCF_001422405.1 of Pseudorhodoferax sp. Leaf267. GTDB lineage: Bacteria > Pseudomonadota > Gammaproteobacteria > Burkholderiales > Burkholderiaceae_C > Pseudorhodoferax. The sequence goes on along the minus strand of NZ_LMMV01000001.1, from coordinate 478,756 downwards.
CGGTGCTGACGCTGCCCCTGGTCGCCCCGATGCTGCTGCAGCTCTTCGGCATCGCCTGGATGCCCAACGGCTGGGTGCAGCTCGCGCTGGCCACGCCCGTGCAGTTCTGGCTGGGCGCGCGCTTCTACCGCGCGGGCTGGGGCGCCCTGCGCGTGGGCACCGGCAACATGGACCTGCTGGTCGCGCTGGGCACTTCGGCTGCCTACGGCCTGTCGGTCTACCTGCTGTTGCGGCACACGGGCCACGGCATGGCGCATCTGTACTTCGAGGCCTCGGCGGCCGTCATCACCTTGGTGCTGCTGGGCAAATGGCTGGAGGGCCGCGCCAAGCGCCAGACCACGGACGCGATCCGTGCGCTGAACGCCTTGCGGCCGGCGACGGCGCGCGTGCTGCGCGACGGCGTGGAGGCCGAGGTGCCGGTCGAGCAGTTGCAGGTCGGCGACCTGGTGCGCGTGCGGCCGGGCGACCGCGTGGCGGTGGACGGTGCCATCGTCGAAGGACGCAGCCATGTCGACGAGTCGTTGATCACGGGCGAGAGCCTGCCCGTGGCCAAGGGGCCGGGCGACGCCGTGACCGGCGGCGCCATCAATGCAGAAGGCCTGCTGACGGTACGCACCACGGCCATCGGTGCCGAGACCACGCTCGCCCGCATCGTGCGCATGGTCGAGTCGGCGCAAGCCGGCAAGGCGCCGATCCAGCGCATCGTGGACCGCGTCAGTGCCGTGTTCGTGCCGGTCGTGCTGGCGCTCGCCGTGCTGACCTTCGCGGCCTGGGCCGGGGTGACGGGCGACTGGGAGGCGGCGCTGATCAACGCCGTGTCGGTGCTCGTCATCGCCTGCCCGTGCGCGCTGGGCCTGGCCACGCCTACGGCCGTGATGGCCGGCACCGGCGTGGCCGCGCGCCACGGCATCCTGATCAAGGACGCCGAGGCGCTGGAGGTCGCCCACGGCGTGACCGTGGTCGCGTTCGACAAGACCGGCACGCTGACCGAGGGCAAGCCCGCGCTGGCCGCCGCGCTGCCGGCCGATGGCGTGGCGCGCGACGAGCTCGTGCGCCTGGCCGCCGCGCTGCAGCAGGCCAGCAGCCACCCGCTGGCGCTGGCTGTGCTCGGCGCCGCGCGTGCGCAGGGGCTGGCGCTGCCGCACGCCAGCGACGCGCAGGCCCTGCCGGGCCGCGGCGTGGCCGGCACGGTGCATGGCCAGTCGCTGGCACTGGGCAGCACGCGGCTGCTGCACGAGCGCGGCGTGGACGCCGGCCCGCTGGCGGCCCAGGCCGAGCGGCTGGAGCAGCAGGGCAAAACCATCTCGTGGCTGCTACGCCAGGACGCAGGCAGCACCACCGTGCTGGGCCTGCTGGCCTTCGGCGACACCGTCAAGCCCGCCGCCACGCAGGCCGTGGCGCGCCTGCATGCGCTGGGCATCCGCACCGTGATGCTGACCGGCGACAACCACGGCAGCGCGCAGGCCGTGGCCCGGGAGCTGGGCATCACCGACGTGCGCGCCGAGGTGCTGCCCGGCGACAAGGCCGCCGTCGTGCAGCAGCTGCGCGCGGCCGGCGAGGTCGTCGCCTTCGTGGGCGATGGGCTCAACGACGGCCCGGCGCTGGCCGCGGCTTCCTGCGGCTTCGCGATGGCCGGCGGTGCCGACGTGGCGACCGAGACGGCCGGCGTCACGCTCATGCGCGGCGACCCGCGGCTGGTGGCCGACGCCATCGACGTCTCGCGCCGCACCTACGCCAAGATCCGGCAGAACCTGGGCTGGGCCTTCGTCTACAACACGTTGGGCATCCCGCTGGCCGCGTTCGGCCTGCTGAGCCCCGTGATTGCCGGCGCCGCCATGGCCTTCAGCAGCGTGAGCGTGGTGGCCAATGCGCTGCTGCTGCGCCGTTGGCGTGGCGCCGCCGACACGCAGCCCGCCGCGCCCGCCGAGGCGCCACGCCCCACCACCGTCACCGCCTGAGAAGCGACCACATGGACACCACGATGAACATCGGCCAGGCCGCCAAGGCCTCGGGCGTGTCGGCCAAGATGATCCGCCACTACGAGAGCGTGGGCCTGTTCCCCGAGGCGCTGCGCACCGAGGCCGGCTACCGGCAATATGGCGAGCGCGAGGTCGGCACGCTGCGCTTCATCCGCCAGTCGCGCGACCTGGGCTTTTCGATCGAGCAGATCCGCGACCTGCTGGGCCTGTGGCAAAACCGCAAGCGCCCCAGCCGCCAGGTCAAGGCGCTGGCCCAGGCCCACATCGCCGAGCTGGACGCCAAGCTGCAGGAGCTGCAGGCCATGAAGGCCACGCTTGCGCATCTGGTGCACTGCTGCCAGGGCGACGACCGGCCCGACTGCCCCATCATCGACAGCCTGGCGGGCGAGCAGCCCGTGCTGCCGGCGACGGCACGGCCGGCCAGCCGTGGCAACGGCCTGCAGCCGGGGCGGCATGCGCGCCGGCCCTGACGTCGCGCTGGCCGGCGTTGCCCTGGCGTGGCTACACTCGCCGGCCTCCGATTTGCGATCGAGGTCCACCATGAGACTGCTGCACCGTCTGCTCTGCCTGGCCTGCACCGCCGCGCTGCTGGCCCCGCCCGTCTTCGCACGCACCGACGCCGCGCCGCGCGCCATCGCGCCGCGTGGCCCGCTGGGTGCGGAGGAGCTCAACAACATCGCCGTGTTCAAGGCGGCCTCGCCCTCGGTCGTGAACATCACCTCGCTGGCCCTGGAGCGCGAGATGTTTTCGCTGAACGTGCAGCAGGTGCCGCAGGGCACGGGCACCGGCTTCGTGTGGGACACGCAGGGCCACATCGTCACGAACTTCCATGTGATCCAGAACGCGCGCGGCGCGCGCGTGACGCTGGCCGACCAGAGCAGCCACGCGGCGCAGCTGGTCGGCGTCTTCCCCGACCGCGACCTCGCCGTGCTCAAGATCGACGTGCCTGCCGCCCAGCTGCGCGCGCTGCCGATCGGCCGCAGCGCCGACCTGCAGGTCGGACAGGCCGTCTACGCGATCGGCAACCCGTTCGGCCTGGACCAGACGCTGACCACCGGCATCGTGAGCGCACTGAACCGCGAGATCGAATCCGTCACGCGGCGCACCATCCGCGGCGCCATCCAGACCGATGCGGCGATCAACCCAGGCAACTCCGGCGGCCCGCTGCTGGACTCGGCGGGCCGGCTGATCGGCGTGAACACCGCCATCTACAGCCCCTCGGGCGCCAGTGCCGGCATCGGCTTCTCGATCCCGGTGGACGAGGTCAACCGCATCGTGCCGCGCCTAATTCGCGACGGCCGCTTCGTGCGTCCCGCCCTGGGCGTGGCCTATGCGCCGGCGCAGCTCAATCGCGCGCTCGGCCTGCCGCGCGGCGTGGCCATCGTGCGCGTGCAGCCGGGCAGCCCGGCTGCGCAGGCGGGCCTGCGCGCGTTCACGCGCAGCGAGCGCGGCGTGAATGCGGGCGACGTGATCACGGCCATCGGCGGCGAGCCCGTGGCCAGTGCCGACGACGTGCTCAATGCGCTGGAGCGCCTGCAGCCCGGCGACCGGGCCGAGCTGACGCTGTGGCGCGGCGGCAGCACGCGCACGGGGCGCGTGACGCTGGCGGCGTCCGAGGAATGAACGATCAGGCAAGCACGTCACTTACTCGTGGCCAACGGAAGACCGCATGCAGCACAGCACTATCACCATCGACACGCGCGACGGCATCTCGGTGCAAACCTCTGGCTGGGCGCCAGCCGACGTGCCGCGCGCCGTGGTCCAGTTGCAGCATGGCCTGGATGAGCATGCCGGCCGCTACCGCCGCTTCGGCCAGGCCCTGACAGCCGCCGGGTATCTGGTCTATGCGCCGGACGCGCGCGGCTCCGGCCGCAATGCAGCCGGAGCCTACGGGCGCTGGGGCGCGAACGGCTGGCTGGTCTGGATCGACGATGTGCACCGGCTGAACCGCCGCATCCGTGCCGACCAACCCGGCCTGCCGTTGGCTTTGATCGGCCACAGCCTGGGCTCGTTCGCGGCACAGCAATACTTGCTGGACCACTCCGCAGACGTACAGGCTGCCGTGCTGCTGGGCACCAGCGAGCCGGCCGGCATCGCTGCGATGTTGAGCGCCGAAGGCCCGGTCGACCTGAGTAGGCTGAACCAGGGCTTCGAACATAGCACCTGCCTCGAATGGCTGAGCCGCGACGCGGCCGAGGTTGACCTGTACTGCGCCGACCCGGCCTGCGGCTTCCTGCCCGAGCCCTTCAGCGGCATAGCCACGCTGGGCCGCGCGGCCGACCCTGCCGCCCTGTCGCAGGTGCGGGTGGACCTGCCCATCCTGCTGCTGTCCGGCGAGGCAGACCCCATCGCCGGGCCCGGCGGCTCAGGCGTGCAACTGGTCGGGCAGCGCCTACCGCGAGGCGGGCGTGCGCGATGTGGAGGTTGGGCTGTACGCAGACGCACGGCACGAGTTGCTTAATGAGACGAACTGCGACGAGGTGACGCGGCGCATCATAATGTTCCTCGATCGGGTGCTTGGTGGAGCTAAGGCCGGGGCGGCATCCTCACATTGATGGAGGCGCGCGGCGGACCCGGCCGCACAGCTTGGTAGATTGTTCGCAGGACCTTGACCGGCCAATGGCTGGAGGTCTCGATGTGTCACGCCGACTGTTCGACAGCGGCTTGAACCAGAGCGCAAACCCAAGGATCCCCATGCACCAACCCAATGTCTTCATCAGCTATCGCCGTACGGACGCCATCGACGCAGTGCGCGGCTTGTACTTCCAGCTGCGCCTGCGTTTCGGCTCACGCCAGGTCTTCATGGACGTGTCCGGTATCGAGCCGGGTGATGTCTGGCCCGATCGCTTGCAGCGCGCCCTGACTAAAGCCAGCGTCGTGCTGGTAGTGATCGGCCCGACCTGGCTGCGTGCGACCGACCAGTACGGGCGCCGCCGCCTGGACGAGACAGGCGACTGGGTGCGCCAGGAGATCGAGCAAGCGCTGCGCTCCGGCAAGCCGGTGATCGCGCTGCTCGTCGGTGGCCTGACCGTACTACCGCCGGCCGAGGCGCTGCCGGAGCCGCTGCGGGAGCTCCGCAACCGTCAGCATCTCGTGATCCACGACCAGAGTTGGGAAGACAACGTCGGGAGCCTGGCCCGCCTGCTGGTGGATTCGCATGGCTTTCACCCGTCCGACGCGGCGGTGATCTACCCAACGCCCGAGATCAACCTGCCTGCGTTGACTGATGGCGATCTGGACGCGGCATTGCTGACGATTCCTCGCTGGGAGCCCGTCGAGAGCGCCATTCCCAGAGACTACCCACGCACGCGTCTAGAGCTGCGCCGAGGGTTTCGCTTCCGGTCCTTCAAGGACGCGATCGGCTTTCTGCAAGCGCTCGTGGACCCGATCAACAAATTGAAGCACCACCCACGCCTCGAAAACCAATGGCGCACCGTGTTCGTGTACTTCACGACCTGGGACGTCGGCAATCGGATCACGCAACTGGACATCGAAGCGGCCAGGCTCGTCGAAGCGCTCTATGAAAAATTTCGTGCACAGGCTGAATCGAAAGCACCGCAGTGACGTTCCGCCAGACACCGGCTTGAACACACTGTTCCTCGCTATCGTGCTGCCGGTTCGATGTGTGTCACCACGAACCTGCCATCGATCTTCTCGGCCTGGAAGCGCACCTTCTCACCGGCCTTGACCTGGTCCAGCACGGCTTCGTCCCGCACACCGAACACCATGGTCATGCCCGGCATGTCCAGGTTCTTCAGCGGCCCGTGCTGGATCGTGAGCCGGGCGTTGTCCTTGTCGACCTTGCGGATCTCGCCCTCGGCCAGCTCGGTTGCGTTCGTGGTGATGGCGGCCAGCGCGAGCATGGCGGCGATGGTGGTGGTGCGCAGCATGGGATTCCTCGTGATTGAAAAATGGATCAGTGGTGCGCATGCCCGCCGCCGGGCTTGCGGATCTGCACCTCGATGTCGGTCGCCGGCGGGTGGCGCGCCGGCATCGCGGCCGGGCCGGCGCCGTGCTGGCGCGGCGGCTCCGGTGGCACGCTGCCGAGTTCATAGGCCACCGTGCCCGGCGGGTGCCGGTACCAGCCCGGGTTGGCGTAGTCGCCCGGCTTCTGGTCCTTGCGCACCTTAAGCACGCTGAACATGCCGCCCATCTCGACCGAGCCGAACGGGCCCTCGCCCCCCATCATGGGCACGGTGTTGTCGGGGATGGGCATCTGCATCTCGGCCATGTCGGCCATGCCGCGCTCGCCCATGACCATGTAGTCGGGCACGAGGTCGGCGATCTGCCGCACCATGTCCTTGTGGTCCACGCCGATCAGCGTGGGCACGTCATGGCCCATGGCGTTCATGGTGTGGTGGCTCTTGTGGCAATGGAAGGCCCAGTCGCCCGGCTCGTCGGCCACGAACTCGATCTGGCGCATCTGGCCGACGGCGATGTCGGTGGTGACCTCGTACAGCCGCGTGGCCTTCGGCGTCGGCCCGCCGTCCGTGCCCGTCACCTGGAACTCGTGGCCGTGCAGGTGGATGGGGTGGTTGGTCATCGTGAGGTTGCCCATGCGGATGCGCACCCTGTCGCCCAGGCGCACGTTCAGCGAGTCGATGCCCGGGAAGATGCGGCTGTTCCAGGACCACAGGTTGAAGTCCAGCATGGTCATGGTGCGCGGCGTGGCGCTGCCGGGCTCCACGTCATAGGCGTTCAGCAGGAACACGAAATCGCGGTCGACCGGTGCGATCAGCGGGTGCGCGGCCCTGGGGTGCGTGACCCAGAAGCCCATCATGCCCATGGCCATCTGTGTCATCTCGTCGGCATGCGGGTGGTACATGAAGGTGCCGGGCCGGCGCGCAACGAACTCGTAGACGAAGGTCTTGCCGGGCTGGATGGCCGGCTGCGTGAGGCCGGTCACGCCGTCCATGCCATTGGGCAGGCGCTGGCCATGCCAGTGCACGCTGGTGTGCTCGGGCAGCCTGTTGGTCACGAAGATGCGCACGCGGTCGCCCTCGACGACCTCGATGGTCGGGCCGGGCGACTGGCCGTTGTAGCCCCACAGGTTGGCCTTGAAGCCGGGGGCCATTTCGCGCACCACGGGCTCGGCCACGAGGTGGAATTCCTTGACACCATCGCGCATGCGCCAGGGCAGCGTCCAGCCGTTCAGCGTGACCACGGGGTTGTAGGGGCGACCGCTGGCGGGCACCAGCGGCGCCATGGTGTCGGGCGAGGTTTGGACCACGGGCTCGGGCAAGGCGGCCATGGCCGCGCGCGCCACGCTGGCGGCGGCCACGGCGCCCGTGATGGCGCCCGCGCCGCCGAGGAAGTTGCGTCTGTTGTGCATGGGAGATCGTTTCGTGGATGGTTCAGGGCGCGGCAGCGGGCCGGCCGATCAGCGAGGCGGCCAGCGCCGCGTCGGCCAGCCAGAACTGCTGCTGTGCGTCGATGGCGCGCGTGACGCTGGCAACCTGCTCGCGCGCTTCGGCGAGCAGCTCGAACACGCCGATCAGCATGCCGTTGTAGCGCAGCAGGTTCTCGTTGGCGATCACCTGGTGCAGCGGCACGACCTCGTCGCGGTGGTGGCGCGCGATGTCGTAGGCCGTGCGATAGGCGGAATAGTCCTCGCGCAGTTGCGAGGCCGCGCCGCGCACCGTGGCGTCGTAGCGGTGGGCCGCGGCCAGCGTGCCGGCGTCCATGGCTTCGCGCTGCGCCGCGCCCCAGTCGAACAGCGGCAGCCGGATGTCCAGCTCGAAGCCGCGGCGCGTGCCCTTGCCGCCGTCGGCGTTGTCGAACACCGTGTCGCGCCGCACGCCGGCTTCCACGTCCACGAAGCTGGCCCAGCGCGTGAGGCCTTGCGATCGGCCGGCCGCCTCCAGCCTGGCCCGTGCGAGCTGGATGTCCAGGCGCTGCGCGGCTGCGGCGGTGCCGATGTCGGCGGCCTCGCGCGGGGCCGGCGGCAGGTCGGCCAGGCGCGCGGGCAGACGCAGGCGCGCGGCCTGGGCGTCGTCCAGGCCCAGCATGCGCACCAGGGCTTCGCGCGTGGCCATGGCGCCGTGCTGGGCGACGGCCAACTGCGTGCTCGCGTCGGCATAGAAGACCTGCTGCCGCGCGCGCTGCAGGCGGCTGAAGTTGCCCACGGCCTGCATGCGACGCGCGAGTTCGGCGCTGGCCGCGGCCGAGCGCTGCACCTGCCGCGCATAGTGCAGCGCCTGCTGCGCGGCGACGGCGCGCACCCAGGCTTGGCGCACCTGCGTGACCTGGTCGACCACGGCGCTGGCGAGTTGCAGCCTGGCCTGGGCCTGCTGGCTGGCCGCGACCTGCAGGCGCTGCGGCAGCAGGATCAGGTCGACGAGGCCGAACGAGAGCAGCCGGCCGAACTCGAGCTCGCTGCCCAGGCGCATGCGCTCGAAGCTGAACACCGGGTTCGGCAAGCGGCCGGACTGGTTGGCAGTGGCCATGTCGGCCCAGCTTTCGGCCAGCAGTGCCTGCACGGCGGGGCTGTTGGCCAGCGCCAGTTGCACGGCATCGGCCTGCGACAACGGCTCATCCAGCAAAGTCTGCGACAAGGCCTGGCGGCGTTCGCGTTGCTCGGCTGTGCGGCCGAGCTCCAGCGCGCCGCCCGTGAAATCGCGTGCCTGCGTGTTGGCCTCGCGCACGGCCTCGTCGATGCCGACGGAGGCGCAACCGGCCAGCAGCAGCACCAGCGGGGCCAGCGCCCATCGCGTCACGACGCTCATGGCCGCGCCTTGGCAGGCGGCATCGCGTGGCCCTTGTGCGGGCCCTCGGCGGCTGGGGCCTCGGCCTCCTGCGCGTAGGCTTTCCAGCCGCCGCGCTGGCGCACGGTCTCGTTGGCCTGCCGCCAGGGGATCGGCTTGTCGTCGGCCATGGGGCGGTAGCCCTCGAAGGCGGATCGGTAGGCCGGCACGGCCGGTGGGGCCGCAGGTGGCGCGGGCGGCGCAGGCTGGGCCACGGCGGCCAGGGCCACCAGGGACGCAAGGGCGGCCAGCCAATGGGCCGGCGATATGGGGCGCATGGAATCCTCGCAAGATCATGGACGGGACGCGTCGGCCGCGCCTCGGAAGGCGGCGACGCAGGCAGTGCATGGGGCGTTCGCAGACAGCGCGCGGCCAACGCCACGCGTGCGCGAACGCGTCAGGCGCGAGGTGGTCGGTCCAGCACGCGCAGCACGTGCGTGGCCACGGGGCGCGCCGGCTCGCCCAGGTCGGCGGGCGGCAGGGGCTGGGCCGCGCCCCACGCCGGCGGGCCGACGAGCGCGACGGCGTGGCAGATGCCACAGGTGCCGCAGGTGTGCCCCGTGTCCGCGTGAACGGCGCCGTGGTCGTGCACGGCCGCATCGGCTGGCGCCTGCGCGGCATGGTGACCGTGCGCCGCGTGGTCGTCCGCCAGCGCATCCATGGACGCCGCCACCGGCGACGAACCCGGAGCGCAGCCCAGCATCGACGCCGCCGCGTAACCCTGGAAGGGCACGGCCAGCATCAAGGCCCAGAGCAGAAAGGTGCGCAATGAAGACATGGGTTCCGTTGGATGCCGGCGGACCGCAGGGCCAGCGCAGCGAGTCTGGAGTCTTACACAGTGGCAAGGTCAAGAAGCGCAGATGCCCATGGTGCCTGCAAGCCGATGCTTGACTCTGCAGCCACATCAAGGTTCCCAATGCCTGCATCGACTGCCGAGAGAGCTGCATGAACGCCACCCACCCCGCGCCGGACGCCGGCCACGCCACCCATGACCATGGCCACGACCACCAGCACGGCCATGCCCATGACGCGTGCTGCGCGCCGAAGTCGCCCTCGCCCCTGCCCGCAGCAGGCGCCGACGCCGGCCTGGCGCGCTTTCGCATCTCGGCCATGGACTGCGCGGTCGAGGAGGCCGAGATCCGCCGCGCCGTGCAGGGCATCGCGGGCATCCAGGCGCTGCGCTTCAACCTGGGCCAGCGCACGCTGGCGTTCGATGCACCGGCCGCGGCCATCGAGCAAGCGCTGCAGGCGATCCGCAAGAGCGGCTTCGACCCGCAGCCCGTGGCCGACGCCGCGCATGCGGGCCCGGCCGAGCCCCGCGGCCATGCGCACGACCACGAACACGACCACGGCGATGCCGGCTTGAGGCGACTGGGCCTCGCACTCGGCCTGGCCATCGGCGCCGAGCTGCTGCACTTCTTCGCGCCCGACCTGCCGCTGTGGCGCGGCGCCGGCCTGCTGCTGGCTGCCATCGCCATCTGGGCCGCGGGCTGGGGCGTCTACAAGAAGGGCCTGGTCTCGCTGCGCCACGGCCGGCTCAACATCAACGCGCTGATGACCGTGGCCGTGTCCGGCGCCTTCGTCATCGGCCAGTGGCCCGAGGCGGCCATGGTGATGGCGCTGTACGCCATCGCCGAGGCCATCGAGGCCAAGGCCGTGGACCGCGCGCGCAACGCGATCCAGGGCCTGCTGGCCATGGCGCCCGACGTGGCGGCCGTGCGCCAGGCCGACGGCACATGGCGCGACCTGCCGGTGGCCGACGTGCCGCTGCAGGCCATCGTGCGCGTGCGCCCCGGCGAGCGCGTGCCCATGGACGGCACGGTCGAGGAAGGCAACTCCAGCATCGACCAGTCGCCTGTCACCGGCGAGAGCATTCCGCTCGACAAGGCCCCGGGCGACCCGGTGTTCGCCGGCACCATCAACGCCAGCGGCACGCTGCAGGTGCGCGTGACGGCCGCGGCGTCGAACTCCACGCTCGCGCGCATCATCCATGCCGTCGAGGAGGCGCAGGCCACGCGCGCGCCCACGCAGGGCTTCGTGGACCGCTTCGCCGCCGTCTACACCCCCGGCGTGTTCGTGTTCGCGCTGGCCGTGGCGGTGCTGGGCCCCTGGCTGTTCGACTGGACCTGGCTGCAGTCGCTGTACAAGGCCCTGGTGCTGCTGGTCATCGCCTGCCCCTGCGCGCTCGTCATCTCCACGCCGGTCAGCGTGGTCAGCGGGCTGGCGGCTGCGGCGCGGCGCGGCATCCTGATCAAGGGCGGCGTCTACCTGGAAGATGCGCGCAAGCTCAAGGCCATCGCGCTGGACAAGACCGGCACCATCACCGAGGGCAAGCCCAGGCTCGTGCATTGGGCGCTGGTGGACACCGGCGCCGACCGGGCGCGCGTGGAGCGCCTGGGCGCGGCGCTGGCCGGCCAGTCCGACCACCCCGTGTCGCGTGCCATCGCGCAGGGTTTGGATGCCACGGCGTTGCACGTCACCGGCTTCCAGGCCCTGGCCGGCCGCGGCACGCAGGGCCAGGTCGACGGCGCGGCCTACTGGCTGGGCAACCGCCGCCTCGTCGAGGAGCGCGGCCAGTGCACGCCCGCGCTGCAGGCCCGGTTGCAGGAGCACGAGCAGGCCGGCCGCACCGTGACGCTGCTGGCATCGGATGCGGGCGTGCTCGCGCTGTTCGCCGTGGCCGACACCATCAAGCCCTCGTCGCGCGAGGCCATCGCCGCGCTGCAGGCCCTGGGCATCACGCCCGTCATGCTGACCGGCGACAACCAGGCCACGGCCTCGGCCATTGCGCAGCAGGCCGGCATCGCCGAGGCGCGCGGCAACCTGCTGCCGCAGGACAAGCTGGACGCGATCAAGGCGCTGCAACAGCAGCACGGCCCCACGGCCATGACCGGCGACGGCATTAACGACGCGCCCGCGCTGGCCCAGGCCGACATCGGCATCGCCATGGGCGCGGCCGGCACCGACACGGCCATGGAGGCGGCCGACGTGGTGGTCATGAACGACGACCTGCGCCGCATCGCCGAGACCGTGCGCCTGTCGCGCGCCACGCACCGCGTGCTGTGGCAGAACATCACGCTGGCCCTGGGCATCAAGGCGGTGTTCCTGGTGCTGGCGCTGTTCGGCGACGCCACGATGTGGATGGCCGTGTTCGCCGACATGGGAGCGAGCCTGCTGGTCGTGGGGAACGGCTTGCGTCTGCTGCGGGTGCGGATGCAAGGGTGAGGCCGTGCTGCGCGTGAATCCATCGCGAAGACCCATATTCCAAAGATAAAGCGGCACACGTACGCGCAGCAGCGCAGGAATCACGCGCAAGAGCCAGTGCGGGTGCAAAACATTGCAGGAATACTGCACCCTGAATCCCTACCATGGGAAGCTGTTCACCACCCACACGGAGACCCTCCATGACCGAGCTGTTCGACAACCCCATGGGCCTGCAAGGATTCGAGTTCGTCGAGTTCGCCTCGCCGACGCCCGGCGTGATCGAGCCCTATCTGGAAAAGCTCGGCTTCGCGCTCGTGGCCAAGCACCGCTCCAAGGACGTGCTGCTGTACCGCCAGGGCGACATCAACTTCATCGTGAACCGCGAGCCCAAGAGCGCTGCCGGCTACTTCGCGGCCGAGCATGGCCCGTCGGCCTGCGGCCTGGCGTTCCGCGTGAAGGATTCGCACAAGGCCTATGACCGCGCGCTGTCGCTGGGCGCGCAGCCGATCGAGATCCCGACCGGCCCGATGGAGTTGCGCCTGCCTGCCATCAAGGGCATCGGCGGCGTGCCGATCTACCTGATCGACCGCTTCGAGGACGGCAAGTCCATCTACGACATCGACTTCGAATTCATCGAAGGTGTGGACCGCCGGCCCGTGGGCTATGGCCTGAAGCTCATCGACCACCTGACGCACAACGTCTACCGCGGCCGCATGGCGTTCTGGGCCGACTTCTATGAGCGGCTGTTCAACTTCCGCGAGATCCGTTACTTCGACATCCAGGGCGAGTACACGGGCCTGACCAGCAAGGCGCTGACCGCACCCGACGGCAAGATCCGCATCCCGCTGAACGAGGAATCGTCCAAGGGCTCGGGCCAGATCGAAGAGTTCCTCATGAAGTTCAACGGCGAGGGCATCCAGCACATCGCCCTGCTCACCGACGACATCCTGCACACGATCGACCAGCTCGGCCTGGCCGGCGTGCCGCTGATGAGCGCGCCCAACGACATCTACTACGAGATGCTGGAGACGCGCATCCCGGGCCACGGCCAGCCCGTGCCCGAGCTGCAGGCGCGCGGCATCCTGCTGGACGGCACCACCACGGGCGGCAGCCCACGCCTCTTGCTGCAGATCTTCTCGGAGACGGCATTCGGCGGCCCGGTGTTCTTCGAGTTCATCCAGCGCAAGGGCGACGACGGCTTCGGCGAAGGCAACTTCAAGGCACTGTTCCAGTCCATCGAGCGCGACCAGATCCGCCGCGGCGTGCTGGCGACCGAGCCGGCGTAAGGCACGAAGCCGCGCCCGACGCCTTGTGGCGCGAGGTGGGCGCGGACGAGATCGCCGGCCTGCACGCTAGCCGCGTGCAGGCCCGCTTCCCGCAGATCCGTGGCCAAGCGTTGAAGGCACGCGCCTGCATGTACACCGTGACGCCGGACCGCGATTTCGTGGTCGACCAGATGGATGGCGCGTCGAATGTGTGGATCGCCTCGGCGTGCTCGGGGCATGGGTTCAAGCATTCGGCGGGCCTCGGCGAGGCGATCGCGCAGCGGCTGCGCGGGGGTGGCCGGTCGGAGGTGCTGGAGCCGTTCAGGCGGCGGGTGGCCGTGGGTTGAGGCGCCACGCGGCGGCGCTGCAGCTCTGCGCTCAGCTTTCGAGGCTGCAACTGCAGCGCAACTCCCGCACCTGCTCGCCGCCGACCTTGATGAGCCGCGCCGACTTGGCCTCGCGTGCAAAACCAGCCGCCGCATAGAACATGATCGCCCGCGCGTTCGCGGCCAGCACCCACAGGCTCACGCTGGCATGGCCGTGCGTGCGCATCTGCTCGCGCGCCGCCAGCCACAGCATGCGGCCCCAGCCGCGCGACCAGGCGGCCGGAGCCAGTTAGAAGGCCCAGATCTCGGCGCTGCCGGGCGCCACATCGGCGTCGCGCGAAGGCCCGAACGCGATGAAGCCCTGTACCGCACCGTCGGCCCGCGCCACCAGCACCTGCGGCCGCCCCAGGGCCAGCGCGCTGCGCCATTGGGCTTCGCGCTGGTCGATGTCCATGGTGGCCAGCATCGCGCGCGGCAGGATGCCTTTGTAGGCGTGCTGTCAGGACAGGACCTGCACCTCGGCGATGGCGCGGCTGTCTTGGGAGTGGCGGGCTCGATCAGCATGGGGACTGGCTCTTACGACTGCACGATGGGCACCTGCGACCCGTGCGCCGCCTGCACGACGCTGCGGTGCAAACGCATGGCTCCGGCATGAACCAGCGGCGTTTGCGTCATGCGCTTCATGCGCGCAATGCCGGCCTCGAACAGGCAAACGCAGCCGTGATGAGGATGCTGTGCTGACGCATAAGCAATGCCATGCAGGTCCGCCCGCCGGCAGTCCGCGGCAAATGCCTGTGTCGATTCATAACGCAGCGACTGTAGTACCGGAAACTGCTCTTCCAGTCCACATAGGTCCACGAGCCGTAGGCGCGCGGTGCTGCGAAAGCTAGTTAGTGCGCGCTCGCGCAATCGGCCCAGATGGCAGTTGCGCGCCTCTCTTCGAAACAGCGACTCGTACAAGGCCGTGAGCTCGCTGTCGCCCAGGTAGGCCGTGGCCTCGTCGCGCAGATCGAATCGGCCGGCCAAGCTGCCCGGCGGTGCGAGAACAAAGCCGCGAGTCCGGATGCTGTCGCTACGCGCCTTGATGCGCTGCACGCGGTGCCAAATTTGATGCGCAGGGAATTCAACGATAGGTGGATTCAGTGCTTCGAGATTCATGAAGTGAGGTCAATGTGCCTCAGCCGTCGCCAGCGCAAGAATGCGCTCTCCAGAAACGCCCTGCTCCAGCGCAGCGCGCGGAGTCTGGCCGTCCAACGCCATCGAAGGCGCCTCAAGAAAGGCCAGCAATTGCCAGCCGTCGCTGCTGCCAATGCTTTTTGCAAGGGGCTGCAGTAAGGGCCAGACGGAAGGCTCGAACTGCCAGCGCGGCAGCTTGAACCCGCGGCGCAGGTTAGACACCGCGATGCAGCGGCCAGCCTTGATCCAGGCGTTGATCGTCACGCGGCTTGTACCGGCCAACTTGGCGGCTTCGTCGGTATTGATCATGTCGGCGGCATCCATTCGGTCACGGCGGTACTGAGCACCTGACCGCAACACGTTCGCAGACTCCGCAATGCTGGTGTAGGGATCGCTGGACGCTTTGCTGTGAGTGGGCGCACTTCCAGTGACAACAGGTGAAGTAGTGAGAAGGGTGGTCATGCGTTGTCTTCGATGAAGTGCGCTCAGGGCGCGTTGCGCAAATTCAGCTTAGTTGCGGAAAAGAACCCATGTCGTTCCACTTGCCAGAACTGAGTACGACCATGCGCGCGTTGGCACAAGCTGCTCATCGGCTTACTAGCACTAGGAAGGGGCCAAGTAGCACTTATGGAAGTGGGTGTCGAAGAAGGTTCAAAAGGAACCACGGCGCTTGATCGATGAATGACTTCGTAGTGAGCCAACAGCGCACCAATACCTGAGCAAGGTGAGTCAATGGATTTCAGAAGAATCATGCAGAGCTTTCGTCAGCAGGTCGAGAAACCCTGCCAAGGTCAAGAGTCTACTGCTATCGGAAAATTCCGAAAACCTCGTTAAGTTTGAAAAGTTCAGCCACATTAGCCTGAAGACAGAACATTCAGCAAGCGTTCCGCGTCATCGCGCGCCGACGCCACACCACCCTCCACCCGCTCCAGCATCCGCCCCAGCATTCCCCCCGACGGCTCGATCGCCCCGAAGAACAGCACTCTGCCCTGCTCCGCGATCAGCACGACCGGGAAGGTCTCGATCTCCACCGCGTCCAGCACTTCTTCATGCGCATCGACATCGATCCACGCGAACGCGTCGCCCGGGTGGGCGGCGGCCTGGGCCTCGAAGGCGGCGCGCCATTCGCGGCAGACGCCGCACCATTCGGCGCACAGGCAATAGACCTGCCGCGCAGGGCGGCCGGGGGCGGATGTGGGGGCATCGGGCATGGCCGCCATCATGCCGCAGCCCTGCGGATCAGGCGGCCTTGCGGGCTTTGGCGAACTGGTTCTCGGGGCGCGCCAGGCCCAGGTTTTCGCGCAGGGTCGTCCCTTCGTACGCGGTACGGAACAGCCCGCGCCGCTGCAGTTCGGGCACCACCAGGTCGACGAAGGTCTCCAGCGACTCGGGCAGCACCGGCGGCATGACGTTGAAGCCATCGGCCGCGCCGTTCTCGAACCATTCCTGCATGCGGTCGGCGATCGTCGCGGGCGTGCCCACCACCACCCAGTGGCCGCGCGCGCCGGCCAGGTATTCGTACAGCTGGCGCACCGTGTAGCGCTCGCGCCGTGCCAGCTCCAGCACGACATGCGTGCGGCTGTGCGTGCCCTTGGGCGGCTCGGGAATGTAGGGCGGCGGCGCGTCGAGGTTCCACTTTTTGAGGTCCTCGCCGGGCCAGAAGGGCTGCAGTGTGTTGAGGCCCACCGAGGGGTGGATCAGCGACTGCAGCTGCGCCCATTTGGCCTGCGCCTCTTCCTCGGTGCGGCCGATCACGGGTGAGATGCCGGGCAGCACCAGCAGCTGTTCGGGCCGGCGGCCGTAGCGGGCCATGCGGCCCTTCACGTCGCGGTAGAAGGCCTGGGCCTCGGCCAGGCTGGTCCAGGCCGTGAAGATGGCCTCGGCCGTGGCGGCGGCCAGTTCCTTGCCGTCTTCCGACGAGCCGGCCTGCACGATGACGGGGTGGCCCTGCGGCGGGCGGCCCAGGTTCAGCGGGCCCTTCACCTGGAAGTGTTTGCCCACGTGGTTGAGCACATGCAGCCTGGCCGGGTCGAAGTACACGCCCGTCTCGGCATTGCGTACGAAGGCGTCGTCCTCGAAGCTGTCCCACAGGCCCTTGACCACGTCGACGAACTCGTGCGCGCGCTCGTAGCGCAGGGCCGGGTCGGGGTGCCTGTCCAGGCCGAAGTTGCCGTGCACGTTGTCGGCGCTGGTGGTCACCACGTTCCAGGCCGCGCGGCCCTTGCTGAGGTGGTCGAGCGAGGCGAACTTGCGGGCCAGCAGGAACGGGTCTTCGTAGGTGGTGGAGGCGGTTGCGACGAAGCCGATGTGCTTGGTCACGGCGGACAGCGCGGCCCACAGCGTGACGGGCTCGAAGTAGGACACGCGGCCCTGGCGGCTGAAGGCCTCGTCGTCGCCCTTGAATTGCACGCCGGGGCTGTCGGCCACGAAGACCTGGTCGAACAGGCCGCGCTCGGCGATCTGCGCGACCTCGATGTAGTGGTCGATGTTGGTGCCGGCATCGGCCTGCGAGCCCGGGTGGCGCCAGGCGGCGATGTGGTGGCCGGTGGCCATGATGAAGGCGCCGAGGCGCAGCTTGCGTTGGGTCATGTCATCTCCTGGGGTTCATCTGCATTGCACGCAGGGCGTGCTGGCGGTGTCCGGCCGCGCGTCGGCGATGAAGCCATCGCGATTCGGCATGCGCACCTGCGGCAAGGTCGTGGCGTCCAGCACCGCATCGGCCGGCACGATGCCGTTCAGGTGCAGCAGGTAGGCCGTGACGGCGTAGACCTCGTCGGCGGAAAGGCTCTGCGGCGCCTGGTAGGGCATGGCGCGGCGGATGAAGTCGAACACCGTGGTCGCGTGCGGCCAGAAGCTGCCGATGGTCTTGATGGGTTTGGGCGTGGCCAGCGTGCCCTGGCCACCGACCAGCGCGTCGGCCGGCTTGCCCTCGCCCTGGGCGCCATGGCAGGCCGCGCACTGGGCGGCGTAGACCGCCTGGCCGGCGGTGACTGAGCCGCGGCCATTGGGCAGGCCGGCGCCATCGGGCGCAACATCGATGTCCCAGGCCGCGATGGCGGCAGGGGTCGCAGGCCGGCCCAGGCCGTACACCTGGGCCTGCGTGGCGCTGCAGGCCAGCAGCAATGCGAGCGCCAGCGCTTCAGACTTGCGCATTGCTGATGCCTCCGTCGGTTGCCACGCGCCAGCTCTGGATCGCGTTGTAGTGGTAGAGCGAGTTCAGCCCGCGCTGTGCAATGAGTTGCCGGCCCGTGGGCTGCACATAGCCGGTCTCGTCCGTCACGCGGCTTTGCAGCACGGCGGGGCCGCCGTCCCACTGCCAGTCGGCCTTGAAGCGCGTGAGCGCGCGGTCGAGCACCGGCCCTTCGATGCGCGCCTCGCGCCAGGTTGCGCCGCCATCGGTCGACACGTCGACACGCTTCACGCGGCCCTGCCCGGTCCAGGCCAGGCCGCTGATCTCGTAGTAGCCCTTGCCGCGCAGGCGGTGGTCCACGGCCGGGTAGGTGATGACGGACTTGGCCTCCATCGTGAACGTGAACTGGCGCGCACGGCCATCGGGCAGCGAGTCGGTGTACTTGGACGTCTCCTCGCGCGTCATGAAGGGCTGCGCGCCGAGCTTCAGGCGCCGCAGCCATTTGATGCTGGCGTTGCCCTCCCAGCCGGGCAGGAACAGGCGCAGCGGGTAGCCGTGCTCGGGCCGCAGCATCTCGCCGTTCTGCGCGTAGACCAGGAGCGCGTCTTCCCAGGCCTTGGCAATCGGGATGCTGCGCGACATGGCGGCGCCGTCAGCGCCCTCGGCCAGCACCCAGGCGGCCGCGGGATCGACGCCCACTTCCTGCAGGATGGTGGACAGGCGCACGCCGGTCCATTCGCAGCACGACAGCAGGCCGTGGCTCTGCTGGATGGACTTGCTGGCCGGCCCGCGCCACTCCACGCCGGTGTTGCCCGAGCATTCGAGGAAGTGGATGCGCGACACCGAGGGAAAGCGCACCAGGTCGTCCATGCTCAGGATCAGCGGGCGCTGCACCAGGCCGTGCACCACGAGCCGGTGCAGCGCCGGGTCGATCTGCGGGATGCCGGCGTGGTGGCGCTCGAACACCAGGCCGGTCGGGGTGATGATGCCGTGCAGGTTCTGCAGCGGCGTGAGCGACGATGACGCGCCGGGCAGCACGGCCGTGCCGCGCGTGCGGCGCACCACGTGGGCCTCGTGCACATCGGGCAGGCCGTAGCCGCGCCACAGCACGGGCTCGCCGGGTGTGCGCGTCCAGGGCGGGATGTCGAGCGGCGCTTCTTCGGCTGCGCGTGCACCCAAGGCCAGGCCCGCGGCGCCCAGCGCGGCGGAGCGGCCCAGGAAACGGCGGCGCGATGCGGTCGTGCCGGGCCCGCTCACGCGGCCACCGCCGCGGCCGGTGCGCTGGCCCTGGGCGCCGGCGTCAGCGCGAGCGAGGGCCGCCCGTCCACGCCCACCGGCACGTCGCCGGCCAGCGTCACGCGGCGCACCACGCGGTGCTGGTCGCCATAGTCGTTGATGGCGTAGTGCTGCGTGGCGCGGTTGTCCCAGATCACCACGTCGCCGGCCCGCCAGCGCCAGCGCACGGTGTTCTCCAGCCGGATCACGTGGGCCTGCAGCGCGGCCAGCAAGTGCGCCGAGTCCTGCGAATTGAAGCCCTGCAGGCGCTGTGCGAAATGGCCCAGCACCAGGCTGCGCTCGCCGGTCTCGGGGTGCACGCGCACCACGGGGTGCTCGGTCTCGTACAGCGTGGAGGTGAACACCTCGCGGTAACGCTTGACGGCCTCCTGCGACACCTCGTGGGGCGCGCGCTGCTGTGCGTAGTCGTACTGGTTGCTGTGCACGGCGCGCAGGCTGTCGGCCAGCGTGCGCAGCGGCTGCGGCAGGTCGTCGTAGGCGGTGACGGTGTTGGCCCACACGGTGTCGCCGCCCACGGGCGGGATCACCACGCCGCGCAGCACCGAGATCTTGGGCGGCGCATGCGCGAAGGTCACGTCCGTGTGCCAGGAGTTGGCGCGGCCGCCGTGCTGCGAGTCGAGCTCCAGCACCGTGGCGGTGCCCGCGCGCGAGGGCACGGTGGGGTGCGCCACGGGCTCGCCCAGTCGGCGCGCGAAGGCCTCCTGGCCGGCATCGTCGAGCTGCTGCTGGCCGCGCAGGAACAGCACCTTGTGGCGCAGCAGCGCTGCATGCAGCGCGGCCAGCGTGCCCTCTTCCAGCGCGGCGGACAGCGCCACGCCGCGCACCTCGGCGCCGATGCGGCCGGCCAGCGGCACGAGGTCGAGCGCGGTCGTCGCGTCGTGGGTAGCTACCTGGGTCATGGGTTCTCCTGGGTGATGAAGCGGCGGATTCTGGAGAGCGGCGCGCGGCGCGTGAACGACCAAGATCGCAGGTGCTTATGCGCAAACCGTTGGTGCGCGCGCGGGCCGCACAATGCCGCGTCCCACCCTCTGCCGCCGCCCCATGGAATCGCCCGACACCGCCCTGGTCCACGCCCTCGAAGAACGCGCCTTCAACGCCTGGCCGGCGCGCCAGGCGGTGCTGCACGGCGGCTGGCTGTTCCGGCTGTCGGACGGGTTCACCAAGCGCGCGAACTCGGCCAACGCCGTGCTGCCCGGGGCAAGCTTCGACGGCCAGCGTGCCGCCGCCGAGGCTTTCTATGCGCGCCACGGGCAGCCGGCCGTGTTCCGCATCTCGCCGCTGGCGCCGCCCGCGGCAGACCGCGAGCTGGCCGAGGCCGGCTACGCCGTGCTGGACCCGAGCCTGGTGCTGCACGCGCCGTTGCCGGGCCTGCAGGCTCAGGCCCATGTGCATGTGGCGAGCGAGCGGTCGGACGCCTGGCTGGACGGCCTGGCCGCCGCCAATGGCGTGCCGCGCCAGCAATGGGCCATGCACCACGCCATGGTGCACTTGATCGCGCTGCCAGCCGGCTTCGCCACGGTGCTCATCGGCGGGCAGCCGGTCGCGTACGGCCTCGCCGTGCTGGAGCGCGGCGCGGTCGGGCTGTACGACCTCGTGGTGGCACCACAGCACCGCGGCCAGGGGCACGGGCGCGCGCTGGTGCAGGGCCTGCTGCACTGGGGGCAGCACGCGGGCGCAGGCTGGGCCTACCTGCAGGTCAGCGCGCAGAACGCGCCGGCCTGTGCGCTGTACGCGGCGCTGGGGTTCACACGCTGCTATGGCTACCACTACCGCGCCAAGGCGGCCTGAGTCATCAGACAACGTGCGCCATCATCCGGCGAGTCAGTGCACGCCAACCCGGTGAGGAGCGCCGAGTCATCGTACAACCTACAATCACGCACCATTTCAGGGCGCCGCCCTGGGTTCTGCCGATTGCTCGCCGTGCCAAGCTCATCACCCGCCTCGCCGCTCACCGACCGCAAGACCGTCTTCCTGCTGGCCACCTTCTGCTGCCTGCTCTGGGGCAGCTCCTACCCCGCCATCAAGGGCGGCTACGCGCTGCTGGGCATCATGCCGACCGACATCCCGGCCAAGCTGGTGTTCGCCGGTTGGCGCTTCGCGCTGGCGGGCGTGGTGCTGCTGGCCTGGGCCGCCCTCAGCGGCAAGCGCGTGGGCGGCTGGTCGGGCCGGCAGATGGGCCAATTCGCCTTGCTGGGCCTCACGCAGACCACTCTGCAATACGTGTTTTTCTACATCGGCCTGGCCTACACCACGGGTGTGAAGAGCTCGATCATGAACGCCACGGGCACCTTCTTCAGCGTGCTGCTGGCGCACTTCCTGTACCGCAACGATCGCCTGAGCTATGGCAAGGCGCTGGGCTGCGCGATCGGCTTCGTCGGCGTGATGGTGGTGAACCTGGGCTCGGGCCTGGGCGGCCTGCTGGCGCTGGACTTCACGCTGCTGGGCGAAGGCTTCGTGGTCATCGCCGCCGCCGTGCTGGCCGCCGCCAGCATCTACGGCAAGCGCGTCTCGCAAGGCATCGACCCCATCGTCATGACGGCCTGGCAGCTCGCCATCGGGGGCGCGGCGCTGCTGGCGGCCGGCTATGCGCTGGGCGGCGCTCTGCGCACGCTGACCGTGGCCTCCACCGCCCTGCTGGCCTACATGGTGCTGCTGTCCTCGCTGGCCATCTCGATCTGGAGCCTGCTGCTCAAGCACAACCGCGTGAGCCTGGTCACGGCCTTCAACTTCATGGTGCCGGTGTTCGGCGCGCTGCTGTCTGCCGCGTTCCTGGACGAGAGCATCCTGGAATGGCGCAACGCGGTCGCGCTGGGCCTGGTCTGCCTGGGGATCTGGCTGGTGACGCGGGAGCCGCAGGCGGGGGCCGGGGGCGGCAAGCCCTAGCTGCACGGCGCGCACCTGCGGCAGATGGCAGGACGGACGGCGCGATGCGCGTTTGAGGGCAAGGCCGGTCGCGCAAGCCCCCACCCACGGGAGCCTTGCACTTCGTAACAACTGGCAGGCGCCCTACTGCATCCAAACCCACCCCCCATCGGTAGTGCCCATGAGCCCAGGCCATTCCGGCCTGCGCCACCCATCCCTACAAGGGGCACCCGATGTTTTCTCGCACCGCAGTCCACTCTTCCCTGCTGGTCCTCGTCACGGCCGGCCTTGTCGCCTGCGGCGGCAGTGGCGACGATGACGAACCCGGCACCGTGCAGGTCGGCGACACCATCGTGCTGACCAGCTCGGACCGGCTGCTGTCCTTCAACCGCGCCGCACCGGCCACGCAGGTCGGCGCCATCGCGGTGACGGGCCTGGCCAGTGGCGAGACGCTGCTGGGCATCGACATGCGGCCGGCCGATGGCGCGCTGTACGCGCTGGCCAGCACCGGCACGCTCTACACGCTGGATGCGGCCACCGGCAAGGCCACGCGCAAGTCGACGCTCGTTGCCCTGGCCGGCGACAGCGCGCCCTACGCCGGCCTGGCCGGCACGCAGTTCGCGGTGGATTTCAACCCCGCGGCCGACCGCCTGCGCGTGGTCAGCAACACCGGCCAGAACCTGCGCATCAACGTGGACACCGGCGAGACCACCACCGACGGCACCATCACGCCCACCAGCACCAGCGTGACCGCCGCGGCCTACACCAACTCCTTCGCCGGCACGGTGGCCACGCAGCTCTACGGGCTGGACGTGGCCGCCGGCCGCCTGGTGCTGCAGGACCCGCCGAACGACGGCGTGGTAAACGCCGGCGTGCCGCTGGGCGTGGTGGCCGATGCGGCCAACGGCTTCGACATCGACGCACGCAACAACATCGGCTACGCCGCGCTGCGCGTGGGCGGCAGCACGGGCCTGTACACCATCGACCTGGCTGCCACCGGCAATGCCGCCACGCGCGTGGCCGAAATCCCCGGCGGCGAGGCCGTGAAGGGCCTGGCGCTCAACATGCCGGCCAAGCTGCAGACGCTGGCGCTCACCGCCGACAACCGCCTGGTCAGCTTCGACCCGGCCGCGCCGAACACCCTCACCGCCAACACGGCCATCACGGGCCTGCAGGCCGGCGACACGGTACTGGGC
This sequence comes from Pseudorhodoferax sp. Leaf267, assembly GCF_001422405.1. GTDB lineage: Bacteria > Pseudomonadota > Gammaproteobacteria > Burkholderiales > Burkholderiaceae_C > Pseudorhodoferax. The sequence goes on along the minus strand of NZ_LMMV01000001.1, from coordinate 455,579 downwards.
GTGGACTTCCGCCCCAAGGACGGCCTGCTCTATGCGCTGGCCACCGGCGGCAAGCTCTACACCATCGACCCGGCCACGGGCGCGGCCACGCTGCGCGCCACGCTGGCGGCCGACCCTGCCGACGCCACCGCGCCCTACGCCGGCCTCACCGCCGCGCGCTACACCGTGGACTTCAACCCCGTGGCCGACCGCCTGCGCGCCATCGGCAACGACGGCCAGAACCTGCGCATCGTCGTCGAGGCGATCACCACAGGCGGCACCACGGTGCCGGCGGGCCGCACCATCACCGATGGCGTGGTCAACCGCGCGGGCGTGCCGGCCTCGGTGATCGGCTCGGCCTACACCAACAGCTTCGCCGGTGCCACGGCCACCACGCTGTTCAACCTGGACGAGGCCAGCGACGTGCTGACGCAGCAGGTGCCGCCGAACGACGGCACGCAGGTCAACGTGGGCGCGCTGGGGCTGGACATCGGCAGCGCCGCCGGCTTCGACATCGCGGGCGGCGGCAACGGCGTGGCGCTGGCGGCCCTGCGCAGCGGCGCGGCCGGGCCGTTCTCGCTGTACGCGGTGGCGCTGCCCACGGGCGCGGCCACGCTGTACCGCAACACCAGCGGCAATGCGGCGCAGTCCCTGATCGGCGGCGCCGGCGGGCCGACCAACCTGATCGACTTGGCCGTCCGCTTCTAAAGGGATATGCGTGTGGAGCGGGTGCCATTCCTAGAATGGCGCCCGCCCTATGCCCCAAGCCACCGACTTCGACTACGAATCCACCGTGGAAGCCTGTGCCCGTGGCGATGCCGAGGCCCTGCGCGCGCTGTACGAGCGCGAGTCGCGCTGGCTGCTGGGCGTGGCGATGCGCATCGTGCGCGACCGCCACACGGCGCACGACGTGCTGCAGGACGCCTTCGTGGCCATCTGGCAGCGCGCCGGCACTTACCAGCGCGCACTGGGCTCGGCGCGCGGCTGGGTCTACACCGTGGTGCGGCACAAGGCGCTGGACGAGGCGCGCCGCGCGGCGCGCGAAAGCCCGGCCGGCGACCTGCGCGATGCGCTGAGCGCTCAGCCCGACGAGACGGCGTTCGATGCGTCCGCACTGTCAGGCCATGCCGACGCCGCCGCCCTCACGCGCTGTCTTGACGCACTCGATACGCCGAAGCGAGACTGCATCGTCAGCGCCTTCGTCGAGGGCCTGACGCACGAGCAGATCGCCACCCGCCTGGCCGCGCCGCTGGGCTCGGTCAAGTCGTGGATCCGGCGTGGATTGCTCTCGCTCAAAGCCTGTCTGTCATGAATCTGCAGGACCCCGAAGAACGCAGCGTCGCCGCCGCCGAATACGTGCTTGGCACGTTGGACGCGGCCGCCCGTGCCGAGCTGGAGGCGCTGCTGCCCTCCGACGCGGCGCTGCGCGCCGAGGTCTATGCCTGGCAGGACCGGCTGCTGCCGCTGGCCACGCGCGGGCCGGCCGCCGAGCCGGACGCCAGCCTGTGGCCCCGCATCGCCGAGCGCATCGCGCGGCCGGCGCCCTCGGCCCCGCCTTCGCCCATGCCCGCCGCGCAATCGGCCACGCCCGCGGCCAACGACGCGCTGTGGCGCAGCCAGCGCCGCTGGCGCGCCACGGCCCTGCTGTCGATGGCGGCCACGGTGGCACTGGCGGCCGTGCTGGTGCTGCGCCCGCCCGAGACGCAGGTGCGCTACATCACGCTGCTGCAGGCACCGGAGACACAGCGCACCGGCTGGGTGGTCGAGGCCACGTCGGGCGAGCGCATCCGCCTCGTGCCGATCGAGGCCGGCGCCGCCGTGCCGGCCGGCAAGTCGCTGCAGTTCTGGACCAAGCCCCAGGGCGCGGACCGGCCCACTTCGCTGGGCCTGGTGCAGCCCGGCACGCGGCTGGAGCTGCCCGTGGAACGCTCGCCGGGCCTCGGCGCCGAGCAACTGTTCGAGCTGACGCTGGAGCCCCAGGGTGGCTCGCCGACCGGGCTGCCGACCGGGCCGATCCTGTTCGTGGGGCGCTCGGTCCGCCTGTAGCCGGTCAGCCGGCCGGGCGCTCCGAAACGAACTTCAGCCCCACGCCCGGCTCGGTCACGATGTAGCGCGGCGCAGCGGCCGAGTCGCCCAGCTTGTGCCGCAGCTTGCCCACCAGCACGCGCAGGTAGTGCGCATCGTCGGCATGGGTCGGGCCCCACATCTCCTTGAGCAACTGCGTCTGCGTGATCAGCCGGTCGGGCTGCTGCACGAGCAGCGCGAGCAGCGCGAATTCCTTGCGCGCCAGCGCGACGGGCTGGCCGTGCAGCAGCACCTCGCGCCGTGCCAGGTCGATGCGCAGGCTGCCGTCGTCGTAAGCCGGTGCGACGGCGCCCTCGGCGCGCGCCGCGTTGCGCAGCAGCACCCGCACGCGCGCCATCAGCTCGGCGATGCCGAAGGGCTTGGTCACGTAGTCGTTGGCGCCGGCGTCGAGCAGGGCCACCTTCTGCTGCTCGTCGTCGCGCACGGTCAGCACGATCACGGGCACGCGCGACCACTGGCGCAGCTCCTTCAAGACGTCCTGCCCGTCCAGGTCGGGCAGGCCCAGGTCCAGCACCACGATGTCGGCGCCCTTGCTGGCCAGCAGGGCCAGGCCCTCCTGCCCCGTGGCGGCCAGCAGCGTGGCGTAGCCCTGCGAGCGCAGGCTGATGTCCACGAACTTGCGGATCTGCGGCTCGTCGTCGATGACCAGCACGCGCGCGGCCGGGGTGGTGGAGGTCGGGTCGCCAGCGAGCGTCATGCTGCGATTGTCTCCACCGGCTCCGCAGGGTTCATCGGCAGGCACAGCCGGATGGTGGTGCCCGCGCCGCCCGGCCCGGGCAGGGCCTCCACGCTGCCCATGTGCGCGCCCACGATGCCCTGCACGATGGTGAGCCCCAGGCCCGTGCCCTGGCGGCCACGGTCGCCGCGCTCCACGCTGTAGAACATGTCGAAGATGCGGCGCCGCTCGTCCGGCGGGATGCCGGGGCCGCGGTCGGAGATGTCGATCGCCAGGCGCCCGTCGTCCGCCCGGCGCGCCTGCACCCGGATCGCCTCGCCCGGCGGCGAGAACTTGGCCGCGTTCTCCATCACGTTGAACAGCGCCTGTTCGATCAGCGCCGGGTGCACGTGGATCAGCCCCAGGTCGGCCCGCACGTCCGTCTCCACGCGCGAGCCCGGCACGTAGCGCTGCAGCCGGCGCGCGGCCGAGCCCACCAGCTCGTCCACGCCGATCCAGTCGCGCGCCAGCGTCAGGCCCTGCTGGCCCAGGCGCGTCATGTCCAGCAGGTTCTGGATGTAGCGGTCCAGGCGCTCGCCTTCGACGCGGATGGTGTCCAGCAGGCTGCTGCGGTCCTCTGCCCCCATGTCCTGGCCGTAGTGGGCCAGGCTGTCGGCCGCACCGATCATGGATGCCAGCGGCGAGCGCAGGTCGTGCGAGACGGACGACAGCAGCGCCGAGCGCAGCCGCTCGGTCTCGCCGGCCACGCGCGCGGCCTCCAGCTCGGCCACCAGGCGCGCGCGCGCCGCGGCCTGGCCGATGTCCTCGGTCATGCTCTCGGCCAGGCGCCGCTGCTCGAACGACAGCCGGCCCATGCCGGCCGGGAAGCGCAGGCCCACCACGCCCAGCGTCTGCGCGCCGTCCGGGATCGGCAGGAACCACCAGCCGGCGTGGGCCAGCGTGTCGGTGTAGCGGCCGCTGGGCTGGCCGTGGCGCTGCGCCCAGTCGGCGGCGGCCAGGTCCTTGTCGCTGAGCATGTCTTGCGCTGCTGCCGGGCCGGCCTCGGCCTGGATGCGGACCCAGGCCTCGGCGTGCAGCGTGGCCTGCAGCACGGCCGCGCTGGCCGCGATGACCTGCCCCAGGTCGGCCGCCTTCGAAAGTTGCCGCGCCAGGTTCTGCAGGGCCGTGGCCTGCGCGTTGGCGGCGCGCAGCGCGATCACCTGCATGCGCAGCCGCGAGGCGAGCCGACCGGCGATCAAGGCCGCGGCCAGGAACAGCAGCACCGTGGCCACGCCGCGCGGCGCGCTGATGAGGAAGGTGAAGCGCGGCGCGATGAAGAAGAAGTCATACGCCAGGAAGCACAGCACCGCCGTGACGAAGGCCGCCGCCATGCGCGTGCGCGAGGCCACCAGCATCACCGCGACCAGGAACACCGGCGCCAGCTCCTGCAGGCCCAGGAACTCCTCGGCCGCCGCCGCAGCGCCGATGGCCCCCAGCGTGGCCGACGCGATCAGCGCCGTCTCGCGCCGGGCCAGCCGCTCGCCGGCCAGGCCCTGCAGCTGCCGCCCGCGCTGGCGTGCCAGCGGCGTGCTAACGATGGTCAGCTCGTAGCGCGCGCCGCGCTGCAGCAGCTGCTGCGTGAGCGTGCGGTTGAAGATGCGCGCAATCGGCCGCTCGCGCGTGCGGCCGATCACGATGGCCCGGGCGCCGCGCGCCGAGGCCGCGTCCAGCAGCGCCTGCACCACATCGGTGTTGTGCAGGATCTCGGTGTCGCCGCCCAGGCTGCGCGCCAGCGCGAAGGCCTTGTCCAGCTCGCGCTGGCGTTGCTGGCCGGCCTGGGCCGTGCCGTGCTGCGCCGCGCCGTGGCGGTCCAGGTCGTCGGCATGCAGCGTGGCGTCGGCCGAATGGCCCGTGTCCACCGTCACCACCGACCAGGGCGCGCCGCGCCGCTCGGCCATGCGGGCGCCGGCGCGCACCAGGTAGTCGGACTGGCCCTGGCCGTCGATGGCGATCAGCACATGGCGCTGCAGCGCGATGCCGGCCAGCCCGCGCGCGGTGCGCGTCTCGCGCAGGTCGGCGTCCACCTGCTCGGCCACGGTCTGCATGGCCAGCTCGCGCAGCGCCGTGAGGTTGGACGGCGAGAAGAAGGCCTGCAGCGCCTGCGTGGCCTGCTCGGGCAAATAGACCTTGCCCTGGTTCAGCCGCTCGATCAGCTCGCGCGCGGGCAGGTCCACCAGGCGGATGTCGCGCAGCCGCTCGAACACCGCGTCGGGCACGGTCTCGCTGACGCGCACGCCAGTGATCTGGTGCACCACGTCGTTCAGGCTCTCCAGGTGCTGGATGTTGACCGTGGTGTAGACGTCGATGCCCAGGTCCAGCAGCTCTTCCACGTCCTGCCAGCGGCGTTCGTGGCGGCTGCCGGGCGCGTTGCGGTGGGCCAGCTCGTCGACCAGCGCGATGGCGGGCTTGCGCGCCAGCAGGCCGTCCAGGTCCATCTCGTCCAGCAGCCGGCCCTGGTACTCGACGCGCTTGCGCGCGAGCTGCGGCAGGCCTTCCAGCATGGCCTGCGTCTCGCTGCGGCCATGCGTCTCGACGATGCCCACCACCACGTCGATGCCCTGGCGGTGCAGCTCGCGCGCGCGGGCCAGCATGGCGTAGGTCTTGCCCACGCCCGGGGCAGCGCCCAGGAACACCGTGAGCCGGCCGGCGGCCTGCCGCCGCAGCGCGCCGATCAGCGCGTCGGCCTGGTCGGTGTTGTCAGTTGCCATCGGCCCTTGTTCCGGTCATGCGAGGCGCAGCATAGCGGCTCGCCCTGCCGCGCTCAGGCGGTCCATTGCGCGAAGCTGCGGCGGATCTGCGCGGCGCTCCGGCCCGCGTGCAGCGCGGCGCGGAACGCCGCGTCGGAGAACAGCGAAGCGACCTGCGCCAGCACATCCAGGTGCGCCTGGCTCGCCGGCGTGGGCACCATCAGCGTGACGACGTCGCACACCGGTTGGCCGTCCGGGGTCTCGAAGTCCAATGCGGGCGCCAGCCGCGCATAGACGATGCGGATCTGCCGCAGGCCGCTGACGCGCGCATGCGGGATCGCCACGCCGCAGCCCAGGGCCGTGGTGCCCGCCGACTCGCGGCGCTGCAGCGCCGTGGCCACGGCGTGGGCCGGCACGCCGTGCAGCGCCTCCATGTGGGTGCCGACGGCTTCGAACAGTTCGCGCTTGTCGCGTGCGTGCAGGTCGAGCAGGATGTCCCGCTCGTCCAGGTAGTCGGTCAAGGTGCCCATGGCTCAGCGCACCTTGGCCGCGTCCAGCGCGAGGTTGAGTTGCAGCACGTTGACGCGCGGCGCGCCCAGCACGCCGAACTGCCTGGCTTCGGTGTGCTCGGCCACCAGACGCTGCACCACATCCGGCGCGAGGCCGCGCACGCGGGCCACGCGCGCGACCTGGATCGCCGCGCCCGCGGGGCTGATGTGCGGATCGATGCCGCCGCCCGACTGCGTGAACAGCTCGCCCGGCACCTGATCCGGCGCCACGCCCTCGCGCTGCGCGATGGCGGCGCGCGTCTCGGCCAGTCGCTTGCGCAACTCGGGGTTGGTGCGTGCCTGGTTGCTGCCTGCCAGCGCCATGGGGTCGTAGCCTGCGGCGGACGGGCGCGGCTGGAAGTACGACTCGCCGACGAAGGGCTGCGCCACCAGCGCCGAGCCCACGACCCGACCGCCGCGTTCGATCACGCTGCCGTTGGCCGCGGCCGGGAACAGCGCCTGGCCGATGCCTACGCCGGCCAGCGCATACAGGAAGCCGAAGCCCAGCAGAGAGAGGATCGTGAGCACGATGGCCCCGCGCAGCACGCCGTGGCCGGCCGGTTGGATGGCGTCGAGGGGGGGCCGCAGGGCGGCCGTGGTGGTGTTCATGGTGTGTCTCACAAGGCGAAGAGTGCGGCCAGCACGAGGTCGATCAGCTTGATCGCGGCGAACGGCAGCAGCACGCCGCCCACGCCGTAGACCAGCATGTTGTTGCGCAGCAGCGCGTTGGCGCTGGCCGGCTTGAAGCGCACGCCGCGCAGCGCCAGCGGGATCAGCGCCGGGATGACGATGGCGTTGAACATCAGCGCCGACAGCACCGCGCTCTGCGGGCTGTGCAGCTGCATCACGTTGAGCACCGCCATCTGCGGGATGGCGACCGCGAACAGCGCGGGCAGGATGGCGAAGTACTTGGACACGTCGTTGGCCAGCGAGAAGGTCGTCAGCGCGCCGCGCGTGATGAGCTGCTGCTTGCCGATCTCCACCACGGCTAGCAGCTTGGCAGGGTCGGAGTCCAGGTCCACCATGTTGCCGGCCTCCTTGGCCGCCTGCGTGCCCGAGTTCATGGCCAGGCCCACGTCGGCCTGGGCCAGGGCCGGCGCGTCGTTGGTGCCGTCGCCCACCATGGCCACCAGGCGACCGCCGGCCTGCTCGGCGCGGATGCGGGCCAGCTTGTCCTCGGGCCGGGCCTCGGCGATGTAGTCGTCCACGCCCGCCTCGGCCGCGATGTGGGCCGCCGTGAGCTTGTTGTCGCCCGTGATCATGATGGTCTTCACGCCCATCTCGCGCAGCCGGGCGAAGCGCTCCTTGATGCCGTGCTTGATCACGTCGGACAGCTCGATCACGCCCAGCACATGGCGCCCGTCGCTGACGACCAGCGGCGTCGCGCCCTTGCGCGCCACCTCGTCCACGCGCGCCTGCAGCTCGACCGGTGCGCGGCCGTCCAGCGACTGCACGTGGCGCACGATGGCGTCGATGGCGCCCTTGCGGATCTGGCGCTCGTCGACGTCTACACCGGACATGCGCGTCTGCGCCGTGAACGGCACGAAGTGCGCCTGGGCCGGGTCCACCAGCGGCTCGCCCTTTTCGCGCGCCAGCTTCACGATGGACTTGCCCTCGGGCGTGGGGTCGGCCAGCGAGGCCAGCAGCGCGGCCTGGCGCAGCTGCGATGCGTCCACCCCGGCGAGCGCATGGAAGGCCGTGGCCTGGCGGTCGCCGTAGGTGATGGTGCCGGTCTTGTCCAGCAGCAGCACGTCCACGTCGCCCGCCACTTCGACGGCCTTGCCGGACTTGGCCAGCACATTGGCCTTGAGCGCGCGGTTCATGCCCGCGATGCCGATGGCCGGCAGCAGCCCGCCGATGGTGGTGGGGATCAGGCACACCAGCAGCGCCACCAGCAGCACGACATTGATCTGCACGCCGACGAAGCCGCCGATGAAGGGCAGCGTGACGACCACGGCGAGGAAGGTGACGGTCATCACCATGAGCAGGATTCCGAGCGCGATCTCGTTCGGCGTCTTCTGCCGGTTCGAGCCCTCCACCAGCGCGATCATGCAGTCCAGGAAGCTCGCGCCGGGCTCGGCCGTGACGCGCACGACGATGCGGTCGGACAGCACCTTGGTGCCGCCGATCACGCCGGACCGGTCGGTTCCCGACTCGCGCAGCACGGGGGCGGACTCGCCCGTGACGGCGGCCTCGTTGATGGTGGCCAGGCCTTCGGTGATCTCGCCGTCGGCGGGGATGAGCTGGCCCTCCTCCACCACGACCAGGTCGCCCGGGCGCAGCTCGGCGGCGGGCACGCTGGTCTCGTGCCCGTCCTGCAGGCGGCGCGCCACCAGGTCCTTGCGCGCACGCCGCAGCGAGGCGGCCTGGCCGCGGCCACGCGCTTCTGCCACAGCCTCGGCGAAGTTGGCGAACAGCACGGTCAGGAACAGGATGGCGGTCACGGCCCAGCCGAAGCCGGCGCCCGTCCAGCCGGCCAGCGTGGCCACGGCAGTGAGCACGGTGCCGAGCCAGACCACGGCCATCACGGGGTTGCGCACGGCATGCTGCGGCGCCAGCTTGAGAAAGGCGTCGGCCACGGCCGGCTTCAGTTGCATTGCATCCATGGGAATCTCCTCAACGGGCCAGCAAGGGGGTGAGCGACAGGTGGTCGGCCACCGGCCCCAGCACCAGCACCGGCATGAACTGCAGCAGCGTGAGGATGAGCACGATGCCGATCAGCGTCAGCGCGAAGGTGGGGCTCTCGATCTGCAGCGAGCCCGAACCTTCCGGCGCGCGCCGCTTGGCGGCCAGCATGGCGGCAATCGCCAGCGGGATCACCAGCGCCGGGTAGCGGCCCAGCGCCAGCACCAGCGCGCAGGTCACGTTCCACCACGGCGTGGCGTCGCCCAGGCCCTCGAAGCCCGAGCCGTTGTTGGCGAAGGCCGACACGTATTCGTAGAACACCTGGCTGATGCCGTGAAAGCCCGGGTTGGAGATGCCCGCCACGCCCGGCAGCGCCAGCGTGAGCGCCGTGAAGCCCAGGATCACCACGGGCTGCAGCAGCACCAGCACGGCCAGCAGCCGCACCTCGGGCCCTTCGATCTTGCGACCGAACAGCTCGGGCGTGCGCCCCGTCATCAGGCCGGCCAGGAACACCGCCAGCAGCAGGTAGACGATGAACTGCTGCAGCCCGCAGCCCACGCCGCCCCAGACCGCGTTGATGAGCATGTTGACCATGGACACCAGGCCGGTGAGTGGCGCGGTGGAGTCCAGCATGGCGTTGACCGAGCCGTTGTTGACCTGCGTGGTCAGCGAGGCCCACAGCGCCGAGGCACCGGTGCCGATGCGCAATTCCTTGCCCTCCATGAGCGCGATGTCGGTGGCGGTGCGCGAATAGCCCTCGGACCACAGCGCCAGGCCCGAGGAGATCACCGACATCGTGAGCATGGTGCCGAACACCAGGGCGCCGAACCGGCGGCGGCCAGTGAAGGGGCCGACCATGAAGACGATGCTGACGGGGATCAGCACGATGGCCACCATCGACATGAAATTGGACAACGGCGTCGGGTTCTCCAGCGGCACGGCGCTGTTCGGGCCGTACCAGCCGCCGCCGTTGCTGCCCAGCTGCTTGATGGCCACCATGGGCGCCACCGGGCCGAGCGGGATCTTCTGCTCCTTGAACTCCGCACTGGCCTCGACCGGGCTGGCCACCGGGCCGGCGGCCAGCGTGGCGGGCACGCCCTGCCAGGTGAGCAGCGCCGACAGCGCCAGGCACAGCGGCAGCACGAAGCGCAGCGTGGCGCGCACCACGTCGGCCCAGTAGTTGCCCACGTCGATGGCCTCGCTGCCGGCCGCCTGGCGGCCGCCAAACAGCCCGCGCAGCGTGGCCGCCACGATGGCCAAGCCCATGACGGGCGTGACCACCTGCAGGCCCACGATGCCCGTCATCTGCGACAGGTAGGACAGCTGGGCCTGGCCCGCGTAGTGCTGCTGGTTGGTGTTCGTGAGGAACGAGACCATGGTGTGCAGCGCCAGGTCCCAGGACATGTTGGGCACGCCGTCGGGGTTCAGCGGCAGCCAGGCCTGCGTCATGAACAGCACCCAGACCGCGAGCGCCAGCAGCGCGTTGGACAGCAGGAAGGCGCCGGCGTATCCGCGCCAGGTCATGCCCTGCTGCGGGTGCGTGCCCAGCAGCCGGTACAGCGGCCGCTCGATCCACGCAAACAGCGCATCGCTGCGCATTGCGTCGCCGCGCATGACGGCGGCCAGGTAGTGGCCGAGCGGCCAGGCCAGCGCCAGCACGAGGGCCAGCAGCAAGAGGGACTCAGCCATGGTGGGTGGCTCCGTCCGGGTCGAAGAAACGCATGTCGTATCCGCGGTCGCATGGCAAAAGTGCCGGCCGTCAGTGTTCGACGGGAGGGCATCAAATTGCCATTCGCGGCAGGCGGGTGGGCGTCAAATCTTCGTAAATTCGGCCGGTGTGGACGAGCGCCGTACGGCTGCAACCGACGACTGGCCGGGGAACGTCACCACGCGATTGCGCTTCGCGTGCGGCGTCTATCCAGGCGCCGAGCACACCAGCGACTGCACCATCTGGCAGAAGATGCCCAGATCGAAGGGCTTCGTCAGCACCTGCATCTCGGCGCGGAGTTGCCCATGCTCCAGCACGGCCCGCTCGGCGTAGCCTGTCACCACCAGAATCTTCAGATTCGGCCTCAAGGCCCGCGCGCGGTCGGCGACCTGCCTGCCGTTCAGTCCGCCAGGCAGGCCGACATCGGTGATCAGCAAGACGACCGACGGGTCTGCCTCCAATGCAGCCAGCGCGCTGGGCCCATCTGCGGCTTGCAGCACGCGGTAACCTATTTCTTCCAACACTTCCACCATGAGGCTGCGGATCGCCGCCTCGTCGTCCACGACGAGGATGGTCTCGCCCGTGGCGGCCGGCGCCGTGGTCGCGATGCCGCCGGCAGCCGCAGTCTCCGGGCCCGCCTCGCCGTCGTGCCGGGGCAGGTACAGGTAGACGCTGGTGCCCGCCCCGACGTTCGATTCGATCCGCACACGGCCGCCGGACTGGCGCGCGAAGCCATAAACCATCGACAGACCCAGACCCGTTCCCACCCCCACAGGCTTGGTCGTGAAGAAGGGATCGAATGCGCGCTCGATCACGTCCGGCGGCATGCCAACGCCGCTGTCCGTCACGCACACGCATGCATACGCGCCGGGCTCGCCGCCGTGGGCCTGCGCGTCTGCCGCGTCGATGTTGCAGTTGAAGGTCCGAATGGTGAGCAGCCCTCCATCGGGCATGGCATCGCGTGCGTTGATGCACAGGTTCAGCAGTGCGTTCTCAAGCTGTGCGTGGTCGGCTTGCACGAGCCAGAGGTCGGCCTCAGCCTCGACACGCAAGGCGATCTGCGGCCCGATGGTGCGACGCACGAGGTCCTGGAATCCGCTGATCAACTGGTTGACCCGCACCATCGTCGGGTCAAGCGGCTGCAGCCGCGAGAACGCCAGGAGCCTGTGCGTCAGCGCTGCCGCACGCTTGCTGGCGGCTCGACCGATGTCGACCAGGCGCAGCACGTCCTTGTGCTTGGGCAGTCGGCGCTGCAGCATCTCGAAGCTGCCCGAGATGGCCGCCAGCAGGTTGTTGAAGTCGTGGGCGATGCCGCTCGTCAGCTGGCCCACGGCTTCCATCTTCTGCGACTGGCGCAGGGCGGCCTCCGACGCCTGCAGGGCCTGCGTGCGTTCGCGCACCTGCTCTTCCAGTGATGCCGCCAGATCCCGCAGTTGCCGCTCGGCGCGGCGCCGTTCCACGGCCTGGCGGATGCGGTGCGCGACCTCCCGCACCAGCCCCGTCTCTTCAGGCGTCCACGTGCGAGCTGTGGCATGCGTCAGGTACAGCAGCGCGACCAGGGCACCGTTTTCATGCACGGGTACGTTGATCAGCGCCTGCGCATCGATGCTCGCCAGCGCATCTGCGGTGGCAACGGTCCTGCCGTCCAGGCGCGCATCTGACACGATCACCGTCTCGCCGCGCTTGAGGTTGTCGATGTAGCTGCCGAAGTCGCGGAACTGCAGGGTGCCGCTCAAGGTGCTGATGCCTTGCGCGTTCCAGTCGCGCCCGATCGTGATGGTCTCTGTCTGCGGGTCGACCACACCGTAGCCTGCCCGGCTGACATCCAGTACGCGGCCAAGTGCCCAGGATGCGGCAAAGGCAATCTGCGCCGGATCCTCGATGGTGCCGAACACATCGCGGTCCAGCGTCTCCAGCAGTTCGGTCCGCTGGCGTAGCAGCATCTCCTCCGTGATGTCCTGGGAAATGCCGGCCATGTAGCTGGGCTTGCCCTGCGCGTCCAGTTCGAGGCGGCCGAGGATCCGGACCCATCCCAGGCCACCGTCTGGGCGCTGGATGCGGTACTCGATGCGGTACTCGCTGCCCTTGGCGATTGCCTCCTTCACCGCGGCCTGCATGCGCTGCTGGTCGTCCACGTGCACGGCCGACTGCAGGTCCAGGTAGGTGAAGGGCTCATTCACGCTGCGCCCGAAGTTCGCCTTGCAATGGCCTGACGCCACCAAGTCCAGCGTCCGCAGATCCAGCTGCCACAGGCCCAGGTTGCCGGAGTCGGCAGCGGCCAGCAGCCGCGCCTCGACGGTTTTGACCGCCGCCGTCCGGTCGGCCAGTTCGGAGGTGAGCACGACATTGACGCGCTGCAGCTCCCACAGCTGCTCGCGCTCCAGCGTGACGTCCATCTGGCTGGAGTAGAAGTACACGACCTCGCCATCCGGGCCCGGCACGGGCCCGATGCGCAGGCGGTTCCAGAACGCGGTGCCGTCCTTGCGGTAATTGCGCAGGTCGGCTTCGGCCTTCGCATGGGTACTCACCGCCTGGCGGATGGTTTCGAGCGCCTCGCCGTCGGTCCCGGGTCCCTGCAGGAAGCGGCAGTTGCGGCCGATCACCTCGTCGCGGCTATAACCGGTGAGTTGGCAGAACGCGTCGTTGACGTAGACGATGGGGTTGTCCGAGCTTCTGGAATCGGTGATCGCCATGGGCATGGGCGTTGCGGCCACCGCGGCAAAAAACGGATCGGTGTCGTTGGAACTCAGACTTGGCAGCGACGAACGGTTCGGCGGTGCGCTGTACAGGGGCCCCGCAGGGTTCGATGGCATGTCCAGGTTGATCCTCCAAGGTGACGTCGGCAAGCCCAGGGCGCGCACGCGCTGGGCGGTCCGCCAAAATGCCGTGCCGTGCATCATGCCAACTTTGTGGCCGGTCCTGCATGACAGCCTTACGTGTTGGATCCAACCCCCGCCATGAATCTGCGCTGTCCTACCCAACCCGCTCTGTCTGCACCGCAACATATACAGGCGCCTCGTTGAAAACCAAGCGCTGTATCAGGAAAAATCTGAGAGAAAAGTCGATGCCGATCCACAAGTCCAGTGCCACGCGCGTGCTCGACACGTCTACAGGTGACCTCAGCAAGGAGGGCCACAACGTCTTCTTCGCCGCGGTACAGACCACCCGCATGCCGATGCTGGTGACAGATCCACACCAGCCGGACAACCCCATCATCTTTGCGAACCAGGCGTTCCTCGAGATGACCGGCTACAGCGCGCAGGAGATCGTCGGCGGCAACTGCCGCTTTCTGCAAGGCCCCGACACCGACCGTTCCGTCGTTTCCCGCGTGCGCACGGCGATCGAGCAGCGCACGGAGATCGCCGTCGAGCTGGTCAATTACCGCAAGGACGGCTCTGCGTTCTGGAACGCGCTGTTCATCTCTCCGGTGCTCAATGAGTCGGGAGAACTCACGTACTTCTTCGCGTCGCAGCTCGACGTGAGCCGCAGGCGCGATGCGGAAGACGGGCTGCGCCAGGCACAGAAAATGGAAGCGCTGGGCCAGCTGACGGGCGGGATCGCGCACGATTTCAACAACCTGCTGCAGGTGATCCTGGGGCACACCGATATCGTGCAGCGTGCCCTGGAAGAACCGCGCCCCCCGCGCGAGAAGATCGCGCGCAGCACCGAACGAGTGCGCGCCGCCGCCGAACGGGCCACGGCGCTCACGCAGCAGCTTCTGGCGTTCTCGCGCAAGCAGAAGCTGCACGGGCGCGTGGTCAACCTGAACTCGTTTGTCGAGTCGACGCGCGAGCTGGCCCGGCAGTCGCTGCCAGGTGTGGACGTCCGCATGGATCTGGCGCAAGCGGTCTGGAACAGCCGGCTGGACCCCACCCAGACCGAGGTGGCCTTCCTCAACATCTTCCAGAATGCCCGCGATGCGCTGGCGGGCCGCGACGCGCCGCAGTTCAGTGTGCAGACCAGGAATGTCGAGGTCGATGCCCAGCAGGCGACCCACTTCGATGCCCTGCTGCCCGGCCGCTACGTCAGCGTTTCCTTCACGGACAACGGTGCGGGCATGTCACCCGACGTGGCGGCGCGGGCCATGGACCCTTTCTTCACGACCAAAGCGGAAGGGCTCGGAACCGGGCTGGGCCTGAGCATGGTCTATGGGTTTGCCCGCCAATCAGGCGGCATCGCGCGCATCTACTCCGAAGACGGCGTCGGCACCACCGTGCGCCTGTACTTTCCCGCCGCCGACGAGGCACCTGACAAGGTGGCCGTGCAGCCAGTGCAGCCGCGCCGGCACGGGAGCGAGCGCTTGTTGATCGTGGACGATCGCCAGGACGTGGCGGACCTGGCTCGCCTGATCCTCGAAGACTTCGGCTATGAGGCCGATGTGACACACAGTGCGGCGCAGGCGTTGGGGCGTCTGGAGTTGCAGACGTACGACCTCCTGCTGACCGACCTCGTGATGCCGGGCGGCATGAACGGCGTGATGCTGGCGCGGGAAGCCAAGCGGCGCTGGCCCGACATGCCCAGCCTGCTGATGACCGGCTACGCGGAGAGCTCGATCGAGCGCACGGACCTGGGGGGCACCGAGCTGCCAGTGATTTCCAAGCCGTTCTTGCCGCAGGACCTGGCGCACAAGGTTCGGCAAGTGCTGGATGGTGCGTCCGGCGTGGAGTAAAAGCGCAACGGCCCACGCGGGATCTGCCGGAGCGCCCCCTGAGCCCACAAAAAACTTGAGACGACGAGCCGGACGGTGCGGCGGTCCGAGCCGGCAGTGTGCTCGCCGCCTTCAGTCGCGCAGCGTCCTGGCAACGACTGTCTCGAAGCTTTCCAGCACCCCGTGGATGGGGTAGCCCATCTGGGCGTGGACGATGGCGCCGTCCATCGCCAACGTGAGCGCACGTCCCGTCGACTTCGAAAGGCTGCCCAACGTCTCCTCCAGCACGGACGACACGTCCTCCTTGTGCCGACGGACGGTTGCGAGGATGTCGGAATCGGAGGCACCGAGTTCGGCTGCGGCATTGAGAAACGCGCAACCCCTGAAGTCGGGCTGGCTGAACCAGATCCTGAGCGTCGTGACGAGGGCGTCGACCGCCGAAGCCCCCTGGCCGGTGGCTTGCGCCAGGTTGGCCCGGAACCAGGAAAGCCACTTGTCGTGCCGGTCATCGAGGTACGCCCGCACCAGTTCGTCCTTGCTCGCGTACTGGCGATAGAAGGTCACCTTGCTCACCGCCGACCGCTCGATGATCCTGTCCACGCCTGTTGCCCTGATCCCTTCTCCGTAGAAGAGGGCGTGGGCCGCCATCAGGATGCGCTCCCTGGGGGGCAATGGCTCTGCCGCTGGTTCGGAAGTGTTCATGCGGCCATTGTAGACAGGTCGTTCCACATGGGCTAGCATCTGCATGTAGACAGATCGTTCTACATCTTATGAAAGGTGACATCATGGAATCACGCCCACCCCTGCCGCCCTTCTCGCGGGCCACCGCCGTGCAGAAGGTCCGCCTGGCCGAAGACGGTTGGAACACACGCGATGCGGCCAAGGTCGCCATGGCCTACACGCCCGACACGAAGTGGCGCAATCGGACGGAGTTTGCCGACAACCGTGCCGAAGCCCAGGCCTTTCTGGACAGAAAGTGGAGGAAGGAGCTCGACTACCGGCTCATCAAGGAGCTCTGGCTGCATGGCGAGGACCGCATCGCCGTTCGGTACGCCTACGAGTGGCATGACGACGCCGGCAACTGGTTCCGCTCCTATGGAAACGAGAACTGGGAGTTCGAGGCCAATGGGCTCATGCGGCGACGCTTCGCCTGCATCAACGACATGCCCATCAAGGAGGCCGAGCGCAAGTTCCACTGGCCGTTGGGCCGTCGCCCGGATGACCACCCTGGCTTGTCCGAGCTCGGTCTGTGAACTCCAGCTACCCCGCGTTGCGGCGCAACGGCCGCACACGGCCGGCGCCCGGTGCGCCCAGCGCCGCCAGGCTGGCCGCCGCGCGGTACTCGAACAAGGCCGCGCGCTGGCCCTGCGCCAGCTGCAGCGCCTGCCCGAAGCAGGCCCGGGCCGACGCCTCGTCCCGGGCCCGCAACCGCAACTCGCCGTGCAGGCGGTGCAGCTCGGCCGTGTACCAGTGCTCCCCGGTCTGCGTGGCGATGGCCAGGGCCTCCTCGACGCCCGCCAGGGCCACGTCCAGCCGGCCGGCCATGCCGTGCATGCGCGCGGCGACCGCCAGGGCGTGCGGCAGGGTCAGCAGCGTGCCGGCCTCGCGCCAGGCCCGCAGGCCCGTGTCGGTCAGGCGCTGGCCCTCCTCGTGTTGCGCCCGGCCCGCCAGCGCTGCACCGCGCAGGATCTGGCCGCCCGCCTGCCACAGCGGGTAGCCGCAGTCCACGCAGATGGCATCGAGGCGGCGCGTGGCGCGCTCCACGCGGTCCAGGTCGCCGTCGTCCAGTGCGATCACGGACTCGACCCACAGCATCTGCGCTTCGCCGAACGCGTGCTCCAGCCGGTACGCCAGCGCGGAGCCGGCGCGCAGGTGGTGCTCGGCGGCGTCGGCATCACCCAGCACCCAGCGCGACAGGGCCGCGTAGTGGTGGCTGGCGATGGCCGGGTCCTCGCCGTAGGTGGCGGCCAGGTGGCGGTGCGCCTGTGGGTCGTACAGGGCCAGCGTCTGGTCCACGTGCTCCAGCGATGCCGCTGCGCCGCCGACGAACAGCTGCGCCGTGCCGCGCACGTTGTGCGCGAGCATGGCCAGCACCACGTCGGGCTGGCGGCGCAGCTGCGCCAGCACCTGGTCGGCGATCTGCTGCACCTGGGCGAAGGCGCCGCGCGTCAGGTAGGAATTGAACAGGCCCGACAGCGCCGGCCCGATGGCCGCGCCGTCGTTGAGCTCGATGCCCAGCGCCAGCGCGCGCGTGTAGGTGGCCTCCACCTCGGGCGCGCCGTAGCCGCGCACCGTCAGCAGGGCCGCGCCCTCGATCAGGCGCAGGCGCAGCTCGGCCAACGGCCGGCCCGGCCGGTCGGCCGGGGCCGCGGCGAGCAGCGCCAGCCCCTTGGCCGCGTGGCCCAGCGCCTCGGGATGGGCGTAGCGGTGCAGCGCCTTGTCGCCCGCGTCGATGCGGTGCTGTGCGGCCTCCCAGGGCTGGTGCGCATTCTCGAAATGCAGGGCCAGCTCGGCCGCGATGTCGCCGCTGTGCCCCTGGTAGGCGCGTGCCAGGCGTGCCGCGATGGCGGCGTGCAGGCGCATGCGGCGGTCGCTGCCCAGCCGCCGGTACAGCGACTCGCGCACCAGGTCATGACGGAAGCCGTAGCGGCCACTGACGGTGCCGTCGCGCCAGGTGGCCAGCCCCCTGGCCTCGACGAACTGGCCCTGGCGCGCCAGCGTTTCCAGCACCTGCTCGGCCTGCTCGGCCGGCATCTGCAGGGCGGCGGCCACGGCGGCCGTGGCGAACTCGGCGCCGGCCACGCTGGCCGCCTCCAGCACGCGCAGCTGCTCGGCCGGCAGGCGGGCCGCCTGGGCCTCGATCAGCTCGCCGACCCCCGAAGGCACCTCGCCGGACAGGCCCGCGCCGTCAGGAAGGCGCTGCAGGTCGTCGGCGATGTGCACCATGAACAGCGGGTGGCCCTGCGAGCGCCGGAACACCGCCGCGGCCAGCGCCGGCACGGCCGCGCGGCCCTGCATGCGCTGGCGCACGTAGTCGCGCACCTCGGGGGCCGCGAGCCGGCCCAGCACGAGCTCCTGGGCCATCTGCCGCGCCACCAGGTCCCGCTTGACCTGCTGCAGGGGATGGCCCTGCACCGCCAGCTCCACGGGCCGGCAGGTGGCGATCACGAGCAGCCGCGAGCGCTCGCGGCGGCGCGCCAGCATGGCCAGCCAGTCCACCGTGGAAGGGTCGCTCCAGTGCATGTCCTCGAACACCAGGACGAGCGTGCGGTCGGCCGCGGCCAGGTCGACCACGTCGGCCATCTGGCGCGGCATGCGCTGGGCCGCGCCGGCGCCGGTGTCGGCCGGGCCCGGCGGCTCGGCGCCGAACAGCCCGGGCATCTGGGCCGCCCAGGCCGGCGCGTGCCGGCGCAGCAGTGCCACCAGCGGCCGGCCGCCGCGCTGGCGGCACAGGGCCGTCACCGCGTCGAGCAGCGGCAGGTAGGGCTCGCCCGCGCCGAAATGCTCGATGCACTGGCCGTGGCTCACGAGGTCGCCGCTGGCCTCGGGACTGGCCGCCAGCTCGGCCAGGAAGGACTCGACCAGCCGGGTCTTGCCGATGCCCGCCTCCCCGGCGATGAACAGCACCTGGCGCTGGCCGGCCGCGGCGCGCCGGTAGGCCTCGCGCAGCCTGACGCGCTCGGCGCCCCGGCCCACCAGCAGGGCGTCCATGGTGGGCGGGGCCAGCGGCGCAGCGTCCGCCGCCACGCGCTCGACCGGGGGCTGCGGCACGACGCCGGCATTGCCGGGCGAACGGTGCGCCACAGGCGCGATGAAGCGGTAGCCGATGCGGTGCGCCGTGGCGATGAAGCGCGGCGCGCGCGCGTCGTCGCCCAGGGCCACGCGCAGCTCGCGCAGCGTGGTGGACAGCACGCCTTCGCTGACCACCACGTCGGGCCACACGCGCGCCAGCATCTCGTCCTTGGTCACGACCTCGCCGGCCCGGCCCGCCAGCATCCACAGCAAGGCGAGCGGTTTGCGTGGCAGATCGACGGTGCTGCCCTGGTCCAGCAAGGGCCCATGCGGCCCGAGGAGGCGGAAGCCTGCGAACCGGAGTTCGCCCGAAATCGGAGCAGCAGAAGCAGAATTCACAACATCTCGCGCACGTTTTGTTTCAATCAGGCGGCGGTAGTGTGCCGAAAGTGTGAACTTGTGTCTTGCCAGCCTCAGATAAAGCCCAGAACTTGCTCAGGACACAGTGCGGGCCCTGGCATACCGTTCGCGGAATGACCGAAACGTCGCAGCCACAACTGTCCCCGAAGCGCGCCTCTGTGACCTGGTGTGCGCAGCGATCCGCGACGAAACCGCATCAATTGCTCGCTCGGAATGCATTGATGTATACCGTTACAGAGTGTTTGGCGGCCCTGGTGGCCGCCCATACCAGGCTGCGCCCCTACCCCATCGCCGCGAGCCCACGGTGAGCCCCGCGCCGAGCCTGGCCGCGCCTGCGGGACGCGCCGTGTCCACCCCGAACCGATTCCGTTGGCTGCCGCCAGGCAGCCGGCCGTGGCATGCGGCCAGCCCCTTGCTGCACCCGGCGGCGCGCACCGCGCGCCGCCGGCAGCCCCCTCACGAGCAGGGCTGCGGCCCGGAGAGAGCGTCATGAAGAAGAAGACAACGACCGCCACCCGCCCCGCCACCGGCCTGAGCGCCCTGGCCCGCGACCTGCTGCGCGGCTGGCGCGCCGCTGCATCGCCGGCCGGTGACGCGCGCACGCCGGCTGCGCGCCGCAGCGCCGCGCGCGAGGCCAGCCCCTACGAGATCGAGGCGCTGGAGCCGCGCCTGCTGCTCTCGGCCGACCCGGTGCTCGCGCTGAACGGAGCCGGCATGCTGCAGACCACGCTCACGCAGGGCGCCGACCACCTGGTCGTACAGCGCGTGGGCGGCGCGGCCGACGGCAGCGCGGTCATCGACCTGACCGTCAACGGCACGACGCAGCGCTTCGGCAGCGCCGAGCACGGCGTGCGCGCGCTGCAGGTGGACGCCGGTGCCGGCAACGACAGCCTGCAGATCGACGTGCCGGGCCTGGACGTCACGGTGGACGGCGGCCTGGGCGACGACGTGTTGCGCGGCGGTGTGGCCGACAGCACCTGGAACATCGACGGCGCCAACGCCGGGCACGTGGCCACGCTGCGTTTCATGGGCATCGAGAAGCTGGCCGGCGCCGACGGCAACCAGGACACCTTCGTGCTGCAGGACGGCGGCTCGCTTGCCGGCGGCGTGGACGGCGGCGCCGGCGGCTACGACATCCTGCGCGTGGACACCGTCGGCAGCCCCGACCTGGTGTACGAGGCCACGGGCGCGCAGTCCGGCCTGCTGCGGGTGGACGGCCGCAGCGTCGCCTTCGCCGGGCTGGAGCCGGTGAGCGTGCTGGCCGGCGCCAGTGGCGACGTGACCGTCTCGCTGGTGGGCATCGGCCGCACCGATGCCACGCTGACCTACGACAGCATCACCAACCAGCTCGCCATCGCCCCCACCACGCCGGGCGTGGGCGACTTCGAGACCTTCCTGTTCCGGGCGCCGACCAACCACACGCTGACCATCAACTTCGGCTTCGGCGCCGACAGCTTCCGCGCTGCCGACCTGCGCGGCCTGGCCGATGTGGGCAGCTTCACGCTGGCCATCACCGATGCGGACGACATCACCCTGGCCAGCAGCGTGCTGCTGGACGGCGCGCTGGACGTGAACGCGGGCGGCACCATCACCGTCGCCGACAACGTGGACATCACCGTGGCCGGCGACATCACCATGCTGGCCAATGCCGACTACGCGCTCAAGCCCGAGGCCTTCTCCTCGCTGAACCGCCAGATCGACGCTGCGGCCGCCATCCGCATCGGCGCCGGTGCGCGCCTGGACGCCGCCAACATCTCGATCACCAGCATCGCGACCAACCAGCGCTACCTGGACTTCTTCGTCAACGACATCGGCATCGCCTCGCTGACCGAGCATCAGAAGGTCGGCCTGCTGGTGCCCGCGCTGCCGCAGGACGCGATCGTGAGCTTTCGCGACAACGGCAGCGACCCCGACACCATCGTGCGCACCGACACCCAGGGCAACTGGGCCGCCGACGGCTTCCTGGCCGGCAGCTGGATCGAGGTGCAGGGCAGCCAGAGCAACGACGGCTACTACCAGATCGCCTCCGTCACGCCGACCACGCTCACGCTGCGCCCGGGCAAGGCCGTCACGGCCGAGACCGGCACCGGCGACATCGACATCCGCGCCGTGAACTTCATGGCGCCGGGCGCGGAGCTGACCTTCACGCACAACGACGTGCTCTCGTCCGACACCGTGCGCCGCAACGACGGCGGCAGCTGGCTCGCCGAAGGCTTCAAGAAGTTCCAGCTCGTGCGCTTCGCCGGCACGGGCGTGAACGACGGCGAATACCTGATCTCCGGCGTCACGGCCGACACGCTCACGCTGTTCTACCCCTCCAGCATCGTGGCGCAGACGGTCACGGGCGCCACGGCGGCGTCGCAAGCGGGCGACCCGGGCGCCGTGCCGATCGCGCTGGCCGACCCCGCCGTCACGCTGGACAGCCATGTGCCGCTGGTGTTCTCGGGCGCGGGCGGGCGCAACACCGTCACCCGCTCCGACGCGGGCGGCAGCTGGCTGGCAGAAGGCTTCGCTGTGGGCCAGCAGGTCACCGTGGCCGGCAGCGCGCGCAACGAAGGCAGCTGGCGCGTCACCGGCATCAGCGCCACCGTGCTCACGCTGGACAGCGGCACGGCCCTGGTCCAGGAGACCGCCACGCGCGCCGGCATCACCGCCGTGGGCGCTGCCACGGGCGGCGCGGCCCCTGGCGGCGCGGAGCAGGACGTGTTCGAGGGCCAGGTGCGCTTCAGCGGCGCCACGGTCACGCTGTCCTCGGGCAGCTGGGCCGCAGGCTATGCCAAGGACCGGCAGCTCACGGTGTTCGGCAGCGCCGGCAACGACGGCGTGTACCGCATCGTCTCGGTGGCCGGCGCCACGCTCACGGTGGAACGCAACTTCGCGGCCGATGCGGCCACGCCCGGTACCGCCAGCTTCTCGCACAGCGATGCGCTGACGCTGAACCTGGCCGGCAGCACCATCACGCGCTCGGCCGGCACCTGGGCCGCGGCCGGCTTCGCCGTGGGCCAGCAGCTCATCGTCGACGGCGCAGCGGATGCCAACAACGGCAGCTACGTCGTCACGGCGGTCAACGGCGCCGTGCTGACGGTGGGCGCGCCGGGCTTCACGGCCTTCACGGCGGAAAGCTCGCAGACCGCCGAGGTCGTGTACCTGGCCGCGCACGGCGATCCGCTGCTGGGCTTCGACGCCACGCGCAAGACGCTCACGCGCGCCAGCGGCACCTGGGCCGACGACGGCTTCGCCAGCGGCCGGCAGATCCAGGTCTCCGGCACCGCCGGCAACGACGGCAGCTACACCATCGCCGCCATCTCGGCCGACGGCCGCACGCTCACGCTCACGGTGCCGGACGGCAACGCGATGGCCGACGAGCTCGTGCGCGGCGCCAAGGTGCAGGGCGTCCTGCCCGGCGGCACGGTGGACCCGCAGAACCCGAACAACCCGCTCACCGCCGGCCTCATCGCCGAGAGCCTGTTCGGCGCCATCCCCAACAGCCTGCTGTTCGGCCCGCTGCAGCAGATGCCGGCCAGCATCGCCCAGATGGCGCACGGCACCGCCACCAGCACCGTGACGGTCGGCGCCAACGCCCTGCTGCGCGCCCGGGGCGACATCGACATCGGCGCCAACGCCGACTCCAACGTCAGCCTGCTCACCGCCGCGGTGCCGCTGGGCGCCACCTACGCGAGCTCCAAGGCCTATGCCACGGCCGACGTCGTGGCCGGCGCCACGCTGGACGCCGGCGGCCAGGTGCGGCTGAACGCGACGGTCAACAACGCCATGACGTCGGTGACTCAGGCGGAGAACAAGCGCCGCGGCCTGCCCACCCCGTTCGTGGGCCTGGCCGTCGGCGTGGCCGAATCGGTCTCCAGGGTGGTGGTGGGCAACGATGCCAGCGTCTCGGGCGATGCGGTGCAGATCCGCGCGGCCAACGAGCAAAACGAATTCCTCGTGCTGGCCGACGGCAAGGCCAAGAAGCGCCCGGCCTTGAAGGGCTCGCCCGGCATGGCGGGTGTGGCGATCAGCGACATCCACACCAGCGCCACGGTGCAGGTCGATGGGCTGGTGCGCGCGCGCGGCACGGCCGGTTTCACCGATGCGGACGGCACGGCGCAGCCCAGCCTGGCCATTGCCGCGTTCTCGGAACTCAAGGAGAACGACAGCGCCGCGCTGTCCATCATCAAGAAGGGGCTGGGCACCGCCCTGGCCGGCGCCACCGTGCTGGCGCGCAGCGACAACAGCGCCAGCGTCACGGTGGGCGGCACGGCCCAGCTGCGCAGCGCAGGCGACATGGGCTTGTCGGCCTACGCAGAGGACAACCACCAGGCCTATGCCATCGCCACGCCGTCCGGCGCCCCCGCCAGCGCGGCCGGCGCGCTGCTGTACACGGCCTATGCCAACAGCGCCACCGTGCGCGTGGACGACGGCGCCACGCTGAACGTGGCCGGAACGCTCGGCATCGGCGCCGAGGCCAGGATCCCCAGCCCGCTGCGCTACGGCGGCTACCTGGACAAACTCAAGGAACAGCTCGACGTCGACAAGCCCGTGCTGACCGATCCGGCGAACCCCGCCAGCGCCAACGATTCCACCAACCCCATGGCCGGCGTGCAGGGCGCGCTGGACGCGGGCGCCACGGCGGTGGGCAACGTCGCCACCTGGGGCCTGGACACGCTGCCCAACGTCGCGCAGGCCCTGCTCGACCTGGTGCCGACGATCCGGCACCGGCTGGTCGTGCCCGAGATGCTGTCCACCACCTACGCCGAGGCTTCGGCGCCCGAGGGCCAGGCCGGTGGCGTGAGCGGCACGCTGAACAGCACGCAGGTGGCAAACACCGCGCGCGCCTCGGTCGGCGCCAACGTGCGCATCAACCAGGACCCGGCCCTGGCCGCGCTCGCCACGCAGGCCGTGCTGGTGGCCGCGCGCACCAGCGTGGACTCGATCCACATCGGCGGCATGGCCTCGCCCCTGCCCTTTGCCAAGGGCGTGGCCGGTGTCGGCAAGAAGCCCGCCGTGGGCGTGGGCGGCTCGGTGCTCGACCTGGGCTACACCGGCACGGCCGAGGCCTGGATCGAGGACGGCGCCCAGGTCCGCGCGGCCGGCGACATCGAGGTGCATGCCGAGCAGACCGACCAGACCGTGGCCGTGGCGCAGGCCGGCGGCCAGGCCAAGGCGGCCAGCGCGTCCGCCACCCTGTCGACCTTCGAGGGCACGCACCGCACACGGGCGTGGGTCGAAGACGGCGCGCGGCTCACCACCGGCGGCAACCTGGCCGTGCATGCCGAGCTGTCGCAGTTCACGGTGCAGGTCACCGGCGCCATCCAGCGCGGCAAGGGCGCCATCGGCGCGGCCGCAGCCTTCACCGACACGCGCGACACCACCGAGGCCTTCATCGGCCAGGCGCTCACCCCAGCGAGCGCGCCCGCCCTGCCCGGCCGCATCGACGTGGCCGGCGACGCCAGCGTCACCGCGCGGGCCGACCAGCAACGCGTGGCCCTGGCGGTCGCCGGCTCCGTGGGCCAGGTCGGCGCAGCGGCCGGCGCCGGGGCGCACAACAGCGCGCAGAACCTGGTGCGCGCCTCGGTCGCCGGCACCACGCTGACCGTGGGCGACGCCACCGCGCCCAACGGCGCGCTGGCCATCGCCGCCACCGGCCACAGCCAGGACTTCTCGCTGTCGGGCACCGTCGCGGGCGGCCCCAAGGCGCTGGCCGGCATCGGCGGCGCCGTGGGCCGCAACGACGGCACGACCGTGGTGGAAGCCTCCGTGGGCGGCACGGTGCGCGCGGGCACGGTCGCCGTCACGGCCGAATGGCAGGCCGAGCGCACCGCCATCAGCGCCGGGGCCAGCGGCGGCGGCACGCTGAGCCTCACCGGCTCGGCCACCGAGAACCACGCCATCACGCGCGTGTCGGCCAGCGTGGCCGAGGGCGCCAGCGTCACCACCAGCGGCGACCTGGTCGTCACCGCCCTGGGCCACAGCCGCACCGTGTCGGTGGCCGGCGCGGCCGGGCTCGGCACCAGGGCCGGGGCCGGCGTGGGCGCGTCCACCGACATCGGCGACATCACCCACGACGTGCAGGCCTGGATCGGCGACGCGCAGGTGACCACCGGCGGCAACCTGCTGCTGCGCGCCGAGGCGGTCAACGACCTGCTCAGCATCGGCGCCAGCGCGGCCGTCTCACGCGTGGCGAGCCTGGCCGGCACCGTGGCCACGCTGGAGCTGCAGACCACCGTGCACGCCGAAGTGCGCAGCGGCGCCGACGTGCGCGTGGCCGGCAGCGCGCTCATCGAGGCCATCGACGACCAGCAGGCGCTGGTCGTCGCGGGCGGCGCGGCCTTGGGCCGGCAGCTGGGCTTCGGCGCCTCCAGCGCACGGCTGGACGCACGCCGCTCGGTGCTGGCCGGCGTGGACGACGACGCCGAGCTCGACGCGCTGGGCCGCGGCACGGCGCCGCTGGCGCGCGACGGCACGCGCACGGCAGGCGTGGCCATCCTGGCCGGCGCCACCGAGACGCGCGTGGTCGTGGCGGCTGCGGGGGCCATGTCGCAGATGGCCGCGGTCGCGGCGTCGGCCAGCCTGGGCGGCATGGACAGCCGCGTGGACGCCCGCATCGGCGAGCGGGCCAGGCTCAACCAGCGCGACCAGGGCAACGCCACGGCCGCACAGGGCGTGCGCGTGGACGCGCGGCAGAGCCTGCACACCACGGGCGCGGCCGGCGGGCTGGCGCTGGGCGGGCGCGTGGGCATCGGCGCGGCGGTGGACGACGAGAGCTTCACGGTGCACACCGGCGCGGCCATCGGCGCCAACGCCGCCGTCGCCGCGCGCGACGACATCGCGGTCACCGCCAGCGAGGCGCTGGACATGACCAGCCTCAGCATCGCGGGTGCCGTGGCCTACAGCGGCGCGGGCACGGCGGTGGACGGCAGCGTGGGCGTGGTCACACTGGTGCGCGACTCGTCCGCCACGGTGGGCGACGGCGCCGTGCTGGCCGCCGACGACGACGTGGTGGTCGACGCGCGCGCCAGGCTCAACCTGATGCTGCTGGACGTCGGCGTGGCCGGCGGCAGCGGCACCGGCATCGGCGGCTCGGTCGGCGTGCTGAACCACACCGCCACCGTGCGCGCGGCCATCGGCAGCGGCGCCAGCGTGACGGCCACCGGGGACGTGCTGGTTTCCGCCGACCACCAGAACCGCCTGCTGGCCCTGGCCGGCAGCCTGGCCGTGGGCGCGCAGCAGGCCGGCATCGGCCTGTCGGCCATGACGGTGCTGCAGAACGAAACGGTCGAAGCACTGGTGGGCAGCGACACGCGCATCGTGGCGCGCGGCCAGGGGAACGTGGCCAGCGTGGCCACCGGCGCGGGCGACGCGATTGCCACCGACGCGGCCTTCCACGGCTTCAGCCTCACGGCCACGCACCAGCAGGACGTGCTGGCCGTGGCCGCCGGTGGCGCACTCGGCGGCAGGGTCGGCGTGGCCGGCTCGGGCGCCACGCTGGTGCTGGGCGCCACGGTGCGCGCAGCCGTGGGCGACGGCGCGCGCATCAATCCCGCGGACGAAGGCGCGGCGGGCCAGGGCATCAACCTGCTGGCCGGCAACACGAGCAGCGTGCTGGCCCTGGGCGGCGCGGTGGGCGCGGGCGGCCAGGCCGGCATCGGCGCCGGTGTCGGCGTGGTGCAGCTCACCAAGACCACCGAGGCCCTGCTCGGCGGCGACAGCCATGCGCAGGGCCATGTGCGCGTGCAGGCGCTGGCCAGTGAGGACGCGGTGGCCGCAGCCGGCGGCGCGGGCGCGGGCCAGGCCGTGGGCATCGCCGGGGGCGTGGCCGTGACGCTGCTGGACCTGCGCACCGCGGCGGCAGTGGCAGCCGGCGCCAGCGTGGACGCCGACGGCAGCGTGGTCGTCGCGGCCGATGACCGCAGCACGCTCGACGTGGTCGGCGGCAGCATCTCGGGCGGCACCACGGCCAGCCTGGGCGGCGGCGCGGCGGCCACCACGCTCACCAAGTCGGTGACCGCCGGCATCGGCGCAGGCGCCCGGGTGGACGCCCGTGGCCACAGTGCGCTGGACGTGCTGGCCGGCAGCTTCGGCGCGGCCACCTACACACCGACCACCGCCAGCAACGTGCAGGTCGCCGCCCCCGCCGGTACCGCCGGCCACAGCGACAACGACGACGCCTCGCTGGTCGGCGCGCGCGGCGTGGCGCAACAGCGCACGAGCGGCTTTCGCGGCCTGTCGGTCACGGCCACCAACCGCGACGACATCGGCTCGCTGGGCGTGAGCGTGGGCGGCTCGGGCCAGGTCGCGCTGCAGCTGTCCGCCGCCGTGGTCGTGGCCCAGGTGGACACGGCCGCCGGCATTGGCGCGAACGCCGCCATCAACCAGCGCGGCAACGCGGCGGCCCATGCGGCGCAGGACGTGAACTTGGCCGCCGCCAGCGACTTCCACCAGCTCGGCATCTCGGGCGCAGGCGGCATCGCCCGCACCGCGGCCGTCACGCCGTCGGCCGACGTGGTGACGCTGGCGGCCGGCACCCGCGCCACCATCGGCGCCGGGGCCGATGTCGACGCGCTGCGCCACATCGGCGTGCAGGCCGATGCCACGGTCGACGTGCTGGCCGTCTCCGTCGCCCTGGCCGGCGGCGCCACCGCCGGTGTGGCGGGCTCGGTCTCGGTGCTCGACATCCAGACCGCGACCCAGGCCCAGGTGGGCAACGGCGCCGCGCTGCATGCGGGCGGCAACGTGGTCGTCGACGCCCGCGACGACACCGACCTGGACGTGATCGGCGGCACGGCCGCCGTCGGTGCCCAGGGCATCGCCTTCGGCGGCGCCGTGGGCGCGATGGTCGTGCACAAGGACACCCAGGCCACCATCGGCGCGGGCGCCACGGTGGACGCGCTGGCGCAGGCCGGCAGCGTGGCCGGCGTCATGAACGGCACGCAGGACGCCGCGACCGGCGCCTTCGGCACCGACACCCAGCGCGGCGTGGTCGTGCAGGCCCGCTCCAGCGAGGACCTCTCCGGCATCTCGGTCAGCGCGGGCGTGGGCCAGTACGTGGCCCTGGCCGGCGCGATCACCGTCTCCATCGTCGACAGCGACACGACCGCGGCCATCGGCGGCGGCGCCCACGTCAACACCGGCAGCACGGGCGAGAACGCGGCCCAGGCCGTGACCGTGGCGGCCGGCAACACGCTCACCATGCGCAGCGCCGACGGCGTGCTGGCCGGCTCCACGCGCGTGGGCCTGGCCGGCGGCGCCGATGTGGCCATCGTGCGCAACGACACCCATGCCTTCCTCGGCGACAGCGCCGCAGGCGGGCGCGGCGACATCCAGGCACAGGGCGATGTCGCCGTGCACGCCCTGGCCTTCAAGGATCTGCAGAGCGTGGTGGTCTCGGCCGGCATCGGCCAGGTCGGCATCGGCGGCGCCGCGGCCGTCTATACCCTGGGCGGCAACTACAGCGACCGCTACAGCTTCGACGACAACGGCCAGACGCGCGGCGAGAACGCCATGGCCGGCACGGACGGCAACATCGCCAGCGCGGTCGACGGGCAGTCGCGCCCCACGCAGCTGGTGGACGCGCTGAAACAGTACGGCGGCGTGAACCGCTTCGGCGCCGGCAGCGTGGCCGGCGGCGTGATCGTGCTGGCCGGCGACCCGGCCCTGCACACGGGCAACGCCGTGGTCTACCGCAAGGGCGCGGCCGGCAACGCCGCGCTGGCCGGCCTGGTGGACGGCGGCCGTTACTACGCCATCGTGAACGCCAGCGACCCCACGCGCATCCAGCTGGCCGCCACGCGCGCCGATGCCCTGGCCGGCCGCGCGCTGGCCGTGCACGGCGGCAGCGGTGCGGACCACAGCATCGCCACGGCCGCGGCCGATGCCACCACCCGCAGCACGCAGGCCGCCGCCACGCGCATCGGCAGCGGCGCGCCGGCCGGCCGCGTGGCGCAGGCCACCGACGCGACCAGTGGCACCAGCGCCGGCACGCAGGCCTTCATCGGCACCAACAACACCGTCACCAGCGGCGGCACGATCACGGTGGACGCGCACGAGCGCCTGGCGCTGGAACTCATCGTGGGCGCCGCAGGAATCGACGCCACGGCCCAGGGCGCGGGCATCGGCGCCTCGATCGGCATCGTGCAGAACCGGGCCGACGTGCGCGCCGAGGTGCGCGACGGCGCCGTGCTCGCGGCCGGCGGCGACATCGTGGTGCGCAGCGACTACGCCAGCCGCATCGAGGCGCTGGCCATCGCGGGCGGCGTGGGTGGCCTGGTGGGCCTGGGCGCCACGGTCATCGCCGTGGACGACGGCGCCACCTCGCAGGCCTTCCTGGCCGACGACACGGGCGCGGGCGGCGTGCGCGTGACGCAGGCCGACAGCGTGACCGTCGATGCGCGCTACGACACGGAGCTGCGCGCCTCCACCGGCGCGCTGGCCATCGGCTACTTCGGCGGCGTGGCCATCGGCGCATCGGTGACCCTGGCCGACGTCAGTGGCGGCGCCACGGCCCGCGTGGGCCAGGGCGCGCACATCGGCACCGGCGCGACCGACGCCGTGGGCCAGCTCAGCGTGACGGCCGCCAGCGCATCGGCCGTGGCCGGCTACCCGGGCGTGGCCTCCATGGGCATCGCCATCGGCATCGGCGAAGCGGGCGGTGCGGCCGCCGGCGTGGTGCTGGTGCACAGCGAGGTCGACACCGTCGCCCGCATCGGCGCGGGCGCCGACATCGCGCTCGGCGGCGACCTGCGCGTGCAGGCGGACTCGCAGGTCGGCATGGACGTGCAGGCCGATGGCGGCGCACTGGGCCTGGGCGTGGGCCTGGGCGCCATGGTGGCGCGGGCCGAGGTCGCGGGCGCCACGCGCGCCGAGCTGCCCTCGCGCGCCAGCGGCGGCAACACGCGCATCCGCGCCCGCAACGTGGCCGTCTCGGCCGATGCGCACGACACCGAGGTGTCCGTGCGCGCCGTCGGCGCCGGCGGCGGCGTGATCGCCGCCGGCACGGGGGTGTCGACCACGCTGACGGTCACGCCCGACGTGGCGGCGACCGTCGGCGACGGCCTGCAGATCCAGGCCAGCGGCGACGTCACGCTGGCCGCCGCCCATAGCGCCGATCACCTCACCGCCGCCGCGCTGGGCGTGGGCGTGGCCGGTGGCGTCTCGGTTGCCGTGGCCGTGGCCGACGCGCAGCTGGCCGCCACCGTCACGGCCGGCATCGGCGACGGCGCACAGGTGCTGGCCGACGGCGCCATCGTCGTCCAGGCCACGGGCAGCAGCGGCCACCCGGTGACGGCCGAGGTGCGCCCGTTCGCCGGCAGCGTGCTGGGCGCCGGCACCGCCGCCCGGGCCGTGGCCGGCGCCCGTGGCAGCGTGGACGCCGGCATCGGCGCCGGCGCCACCGTGCGCGGGCTGCAGGGCACCAGCCTCACGGCCGATGCGGACAACACCGCCCATGCCGAAGGCTTCAGCGTGACCGTCGGCCTGCTGGCCGGCGTGGGCGCCGTGGTGACCGACGCCGTGGTGGACGGCGACACCCAGGCCCATGTGGACGAAGGCGCCCGGCTCACCGGTGGCAACCTGCGCGTGCACGCCGTGGCCGAGGACAACGCCTTCTCGCTGAGCCGGGCCGCCAGCGGCGGCATCTTCACGGGCCGCGGCGCCGACGCCACGTCCACCACCACCACGCGGGTCTCGGCCCGCCTGGGCCAGGGTGTGCAGGCCGATGTGGCGGGCGTCACGCTGCTGGCCGAGTACCTGCCCGAGGCCGATGCCAACGCCAAGGGCTACGGCGGCGGCGTGATCTCGGCCGGCGTGTCGGTAGCCGACGGCCATGTGACCGCCAACGTGGACGCCGGTATCGGCGCGGGCAGTGTCGTCAACGCCAGCGGCGACGTGCGCGTGCAGGCGCTGCGCCAGACGCCGGCCGCGCCCGGCGCCGACCGCGTGCTGGCCGTGAACGGCGCCAACGACACGCTGACCTACGGCGACTTCGGCCTGGCCGCGGGCGACGTGGTGCAGTACCAGGGCACCCCCGCCATCGGCGGCCTGCAGAGCGGGCGCGACTACGTGGTGCTGCGCGCCGCGCCCGGCGCCGCCGGCCAGCAGGTCCTGACGCTGGGCCTGTCGGTCGACGGCCAGACCAGGACCACCACCTCGGGCGGCAGCACCGTCACCTACGGGCTGGACGCCGACGCCGATGTGCTGCGCTTTGCAGGAGCGCACCTGCTGCAGACCGGCGACGCGCTGGTCTACGACGGCAGCGACGGCACGGCGCTGTCCATCCGCAACGCCGACGGCACGACAGCGGCCATCGCCACCGGCCAGACGCTGTATGTGCGCGTGATCGATGCGCGCAGCGTCAAGCTGTTCACGAGCCAGGCGGCGGCCAACGCCACGCCTGCGCTCAATGTCGACGGCAGGACTGCCGTCAACGCCGCCACGGACCGCATCACGCTGGCCGGCCACGGCTTGGCCAACGGCCAGGCCGTGACCTACCGCACCGCACCCGCGCAGGGCTTCAGTTCGGGCTTCATCGACCTGGCGCTGGACGGGGCCGGCATGCCCGTCAGCAACCCCGATGGCAGCCTGGCCACGGCCGACAGCAACAGCATCTGGTTCCAGCAGGCCCACGGCTACGTGACCGGCCAGGCCGTGCGCTACCACAGCGACGGCGCGCCCCTGGCGCTGGCCGGCGGCGGCCAGCTGGTCGAAGGCGGCGTGTACTACGTGATCCGCCTGGGCGACCAGGCCCTGCAGCTGGCCGCCACGCTGGCCGCCGCCAACGCCGGCACCGCGCTGGCCATCGTGCCCGGCGCTGACAGGAACCTCGGCCACAGCCTGTCGGACCCCGGCATCGCGGGTCTGCAGTCGGGCCGCACCTACTACGTGGCAGGCGCCGACAGCAACAGCTTCCAGCTGGCCGCCGCGCCCGGCGGCACGGCCGTGGACATCGCCTGGTCGGCCGACCCGGCCGCCGTCACGCAGCGCCAGTCCATCCGCACCGAGGGGCTGGACCTGAACGCCTCGCCCGGCCAGCAGCGCCTGCGCATCGCCATCGCCGACGGCGCCACGCTCAGCGGCACGCAGCGCCTGCTGGGCGCGGGCGGCGTGCCGCTGGGCGAGGTCTCGCCGCCCGCCGGCGACGGGCGCTCCTCGGCCGCGGCCAGCGCCTCCTCGGGCGGCCTGGTCACGGTGGACGTGGGCAGCGCCGAGACCATCGTGGACCAGCGCGTCAACGCCAGCGTGGACGGCAGGGTCACGGCCGGCGGCAACGTGCTGGTGCAATCGGATGGCGCCAGCGACGCCAGCAGCACCATCACCAACAGCAGCGGCGGCCTGGTGGCCGTGAAGGTGTCGGACGCGACGGTGATCGTCGCCAGCACCTCCGGCGCGCAGCTGGGCGGCACCATCACCGCCGGCGGCGACGTGTCCGTGCTCGCAGCCAACAGCACGCGGCACAGCGGTAGCGCGCGCGCCCAGGGCGGCGGCTTCGTCGACGTGGCCACGGCCCACGCGGTGTCCGATTTCGCGGCCAGCACCACGGCCGGCCTGGCCAACGGCACCGTGCTGCGCGCAGGCGGCGCGCTGGACATGCAGGCCACGCTGGGCGCCCGGCAGATGGCGCAGTCGCTGGTGCTGTCGGGCGGTTTCGTCGCCAGCGCCGATGGCGAAAGCCAGGCCACCGTCGGCGGCTCGACCCGGGTCCTGGTGGGCACCGGCGCGGACGTGCAGGCCGGCACCGTGTCGCTGCTGGCGCAGGGCCGCAACATCACGCTGGACGCGGTGACCACCACCTCGGCCGGCGGCCTGGGCGTGAACAACCAGGCCGACGCGCTGGCCGCGCTGCAACAGGACGCCACGGTGGACATCGCCGCCGGTGCCGTGCTGAGCGGCCTGCGCGGCGTGGACCTGCGCGCCGGCTACGCGCCCGCGCACATCCGCGCCGTGGCCGACGCCACCACCATCGCGCTGGGCGCGGGCACCACCACCCACGCCACGGCCGAGGCCGACAACGACGCCAGCGTGGTCGCGCACGAGGGCGCGCGCATCGTGGCCTCGCCACGCGCGCCGGGCGCCGGGCTGCAGGCCGTGACAGGCTACGGCGCCCTGGCGCTCAACGTGGAGACCTTCGGCACGGCGCAGCTGCCGCAGGCCGAGGAGTACCGCACCGGCGCCCTGTTCGACTTCGGCAGCAGCAACAAGAGCGCCACGGAAGAAGGCGCCGGCCGCATCGTCTGGGACGCCGACGTGACGCTGAACACCGGCATCAGCCCGGACATCGTGATCGACGCCAGCGGCGCCGTGACCAGCCAGCCCGGTGGGCCGATCATCACCACCAGCGGCGACACCGTGAGCATCGGCGACATCGTCAACGTGAGCGGCCTGCAGGCGCGCATGGTGTCCGATGCGATCTCCGATTCGGACGCCAACTCCCCGGCCGGCGCCGGCCCGACCTTCAGCGTGCGCGACAACTTCGCGGCGGTGCACATCACCAACCTGTCGAGCCGCTCGCTGGCCATCGGCAACATCACGACCGTCGGCCTGCAGACGCCGCAGATCGACCTGCTGGCCGCAGCCGTGACGCTGGGCTTCGACATCGACCGCGAGGCCAGCGGCACCGACATCGTGATCGAGAACCGCTCGAGCGTGGGCGCGCCGGACATCATCCTCACCGGCACCATCACCAACCCGCTGGGCAGCACCACGCTGCGCACCCTGGCCGGCGACATCGTGGCGCGCACCGACCGCGGCCAGACGGTGGCCGGGCGCACGGCGCTGATCCAGACGCGCAGCCTGGTGCTGCAGGCCGACGCCGGCAGCATCGGCTTCGACAAGGACGCCACCGACCACGACCAGGACGGCGCCGCAGGCCGCCGCCGCATCGCGGTGGACCTGGTGCGCTCGGCCTCCGGCGACACCGGCCTCACGGCCACGGCCGGCGGCGATGTGTTCCTGGACATCGCGGGCCGCTTGCGCGACCCGGCCGCCCAGGCGCTGTTCAAGATCGACACCGTGCAGGCCGGCCTGGCCGGCAACGGCGGCGTGGACATCGTGCTGCAACAGGCGCTGTCGGAGACGCCGGGCAACGGCCAGCCGGCCGGCCGCGTCCTGGTGCGCACGCCGCTGGACGCCGCCCACCCCGGCGATGCGCCGGGCGACTTCTACAACGGCCGCTTCCGGCCCGACACGGCACCCAGCGCCACAGCGGGCAACGCCTACTACGGCACGAACCCGGTTGCGGCGGCCGGCAGCTACCAGTTTGGCGCCGATGCGCCGGCGGTGGCTCCGCGGGCCATGCGCGTCGCCGCGTTCGCGGCGGCCGCCGAGCCCATCGGGATCGTGTCGGCCGGCACCGGCGCGATCCGCGTCGCGGCGGCCGACGCCGGCAACACCGACCCGGCGCGGCAGGTCACCGTGTCGGCCACCATGGACGTCGCCGGCAGCGGCGCGCTGTGGGCCGACGTGAGCGGCGCGCTGGACTTCACCGAGACCACGGGCGACCTGCTGATCGACCGCGTGCAGGTGCGCAGCGGCGACGTACGCCTGGCCACGCGCGACGGCGCGATCCGCGACATCCACCACGGCGCGAGCGACACGGGCAACACGCCCTGGGTGATCGCCAACGGCGTGCGGCTGCAGGCCGTGGGCGGCAGCATCGGCAGCGCCGACGACCTGCTGGAGATCGACTCGGCGGCCCAGGCCGCGGGCGCGGTGTGGGCGTCGGCCGACGCCAGCGTGTTCCTGCGCGAGACGGCAGGCCACCTGTCGCTGGACGGCGTCGTGGCGCGCAACGGCGACGTGGCGCTGGCCACCCTGTCGGGCGCCGTGCTCGACGCCTTCGGCGACCAGGCCGCCGACATCCAGGCCACGCGCATCGACATCGCCGCCGCGGGCGGCGGCGTGGGCACGGCCACGCAGGCCGTGCAGATCGAAGGCGCGGGCACGGGCCAGCAGCAAAACCCGCTGCAGCTCGACGAGGCCGTGCCGGCCAGCGGCCACCTGGTCGTGAACGCGGCCGGCAGCGTCCACCTGCAGGGCATCGACGGCACGCTGAACCTGCTGCGCGCGGTGACCACAGCCGGCGAGATCCACATCGGCACCTACGACAGCGCACGCGGCAACGAGAGCATCGTGCTGCTGGCGGGCGGGCAGACGGTCTACGGCGCCACGCTCACGCAGGCCCTGGTGCAGGCACCGGGCACGGTGGAGCTGCGCGCAGGCGACGACCTGGACGTGGTGGCCGGCAGCCTGCTCTCCAGCGACACCGCGGTGCAGCTGCGCGTGGACCAGGACCTGGCCGGCGACGCCCAGGGCGGCACCATCGACCTGCGCGGCACGGTGCGCGCGCCCGCGCTGCTGCTGGAAGGCGGCGCGCAGGTGGACTACCTGCAGCTCAACGACGCCAGCGGCAGCAATGCCGGCGGCACGACCACGGTGCGCGGCAACGGCGGCGACGACCGCATCTTCGCGCGCGCCACGGCGGGCGCGACCACGCTGCAGGGCAACGACGGCGCGGACCGCTTCTACCTGTCCAGCAACGCCAGCAAGGCGCTGTTCATGGGCGGCGGGGCCTACGACGACGGTGCGGGCGATGCCCCGCTGGCCCTGCTGACCGGCACGCTGGCCCGGCTGGGCGGCATCCAGGTGCAGACCGGCGCGGGCGGCGCCGGTGGCACGGCCGACGGCATCTACCTGAGCGCCGACGCGGCCACGGCCGCGCTGGGCGGCCAGATCGCCACGGGCGCCGTGAGCGGCCTGGGCATGGCGGCCGGCAAAAGCATCGGCTTCAACGCCGACGTGGGCGCCGCGCTCTACGTGGAGCTGGGCGGCCTGGACGAC
Source organism: Pseudorhodoferax sp. Leaf267 (assembly GCF_001422405.1). Classification (GTDB taxonomy): domain Bacteria; phylum Pseudomonadota; class Gammaproteobacteria; order Burkholderiales; family Burkholderiaceae_C; genus Pseudorhodoferax. The sequence continues at coordinate 419,605 of NZ_LMMV01000001.1, read as the reverse complement.
CAGCTGCGCGTGAAGGAACTCGCGCCCACGCTGTTCGCCAGCGTGCTGGGCGGCGCGGGCAACGACACGCTGAACGTCTACGACGACGCCAACGGGGTCGGCGGCATCGCCGGCATCGTGTCCTTCCAGGGCCAGGCCGGCAGCGACACGCTGAACGTGCGCGGCGACGCGTCCACGGTGGCGGGCCAGCTCAGCGCCATCGCCATCACCGGCATGGGCATGGGCACCAACCAGCAGGTGGCGGTGCACAACACCAACTTCGGCGCGGGCTACGACCTCACGAACGCCAGCTGGCCCGGCGCCATCTACTACGGCAAGCGCGCGGTCGATCTGCAGGGTGCGTCCACGGTCACGAGCGACGTGGAGGCCGTGAACGTGCAGCTGGGCGCCGGCAACGACCGCTTCCAGGTGGACAGCAGCTACGCCTATGGCGTCACCACGGTGCGCGGCGGCAACGGCACCGACACCATCACGCTGGGCAGCACCGCCACGGGCCTGTTCCCGCAGGCGCTGCACCGTGTCGACTACCTGATGGGCACCGTGCACGTGGACGGCCAGGCCGGCGCCGACCTGGTGGTGTTCGACGACGCGGGCGACGACAACGCCAACACCGGCGCCTGGAACGGCAGCGGCGTGAGCGGCCTGGACATGGTGGGCCAGGTGCTGATCGACACGCAGGACGACGTGCGCGTGCTGCTCGGCCAGGGGGCCGACAGCTTCTCGGTGCAGTCGCTGGCCGCCGGCCTGCAGCTGGCGCTGGACACGGGCGGCGGCAAGGACCGCGTGGACGTGGGCGGCGGCAACCTGGCCGGCATCCAGGGCCGGCTGGCCATCGACGGCAACGGCCCCGAGGCCGAGGACGTGCTGCGCCTGAACGACCAGGCCACGACCGACGCCCAGCAGTGGACGGTGAGCAACCAGCCCGATGCGGCGCTGACCGACCTGGGCGGCGTCGCCTGGCGCGACGACACCACGACCGTGCAGCGCAGCGGCGCCGGCACCGTGACCTACCGGCGCATAGAGACCGTGTCGCTCGACGCGGGCGCGGGCGACGACACGGTGAACCTGTACGGCACGCACCGCGAGCAGTCGGCGCTGGGCAGCAATTCCACCTTCACGGTCAACGCCGGTGCGGGCAACGACACCGTGAACATCGGCGCGCCCGTGGCCACGGGCGGCTTCTCGCTGTCGAGCTTCCTGATCGATCCCAGCAGCACGCACACGGCCGACGGCCCGCGCGGCATCCCGGTCACCGTGAACGGGCAGGACGGCGCCGACCGCGTGCAGTACCTGGACACCGCCACCACGGCGAACACCAACCTCGTGGTCACGGCCGCGGGCCAGGTCGTGCTGAGCCGCAACGGCGTGATCGATCCGCTGAACGTCGGCAGCACGGGCGTGGAGAACCTGGCCGTGTCGCTGGGCACCGGCAACGACGTGGTGCAGCTGCAAAGCAGCGTCTACGGCTTCGGCACCACCGTCTACGGCGGCGCCGGCAAGGACACCTTCAACATCGCCAACGGCTTCGACAACCGCGGCTTCACGGCCACGCTGAACGGCGAGGACGGCGACGACCTGTTCTTCGCCGACTTCGAACCCGGCGTGCCCAACGGCACGGCCAACCTGGCCTTCAACGGCGGCAACCAGGGCAGCCTGGGCGACACGCTGCGCGTGGCCGGCGACGGCCGGGCCAGCGGCAGCTTCACGCCCAGCGGCATCGATGCGCGCGCCGGCGAGGTGCTGGTGGGCGGCAACCGCATCGCGTTCTCGGGCGTGGAGCCGCTCGTCGTGCATGGCCTGGCCAGCTTCAACGTGAACACGCCGACGGACGCCGCCGCCGACCTGCTGGTCGACAGCGTGAACGTGGCCGACCTGAACCTGACCAACCTCGTGCTGCACACGCTGACCGTGGACGGCGTCGTGAGCTGGTCGCGCGACACCAGCCTGGCGCAGCCGGTGGCGGCCGACACGCGCCACACCGGCAAGGTGGTGGCCCTGAGCGCCGACGGCAACACCATGGCGGTGGGCGGCGAGCTGGATGGCAACGCGCAGAACGGCGTGGTCTTCGTCTACGGCTGGAGCGGCAGCGCCTGGGTCGAGCAGGCCAAGCTCTACGCGCCCGACCTGCAAAACGGCGGCGGCCAGGGATTCGGTGCGTCGCTGGCGATCGACGGCAACACGCTGGTCGTCGGCGCCGCGCTGGACGACACGGGCGGTGCCAATGCCGGCGCGGCCTACGTGTTCGCACGCACCGGCACGGCCTGGGCCTTGCAGGCGCGCCTGCTGGCCCTGGACGGGGCCGCCGGCAAGACCTTCGGCCAGAGCGTGGACGTGAGCGGCGACAGCATCGTCGTGGGCGCGGCCGGCGGCACGGGGGCGCAGGAGGCGGCCTATGTCTTCACGCGCAGCATCGCGGCCGGCACCGGCGCGGCGGTGTGGACGCAGCAGCAGCGCATCGCCATCGGCGGCACGGCAGACGCGAACTTCGGCTTCGCGGTCAGCATCTTCGGCAACCAGCTGGCCGTGGGCACGCCGCAGAGCGCCAGTGGCGGCAACGTGGTGCTGTACACGCGCACGGGGGCCACGTGGTCGCAGAGCGCGCAGCTCACGCCCTCCAACCCCGACGCCAACGAAGCCTTCGGCCATGCCATCGACATGGACGCGAGCCGCGTGGTGGTGGGCGCGCCACTGTGGGACGGCGTGGCCGACAACCGCAACGACCAGGGCCGCGTCTTCGTGTTCCAGAACGCCGGTGGCACCTGGACGCGCGTGGCGCGCCTCACGGCCGACGCCGGCCTGCCCGAAGCCGAGGCCGCGAACAACGGCCGCGCGGGCGACCGCTTCGGCGACAGCGTGTCGCTGTCGGGCAACTACGTGGCCGTGGGCACGCCCGGCTACGACCAGGGCACGGCGCTGGACGTGGGTGCCGCCTATGTCTTCATGCAGCTGCCCGACCAGGGCAGCGGCAACGGCGCGAGCTGGGTGCGCAGCACCGGCGCCACCGGCGACGGGCGCCTGGGCGCCGTGGCGCCGGCCGGCGCATCGACCGATGTCGTGGCACCCTACAACATGGCCGACCGCTTCGGCACCAGCGTGGCCGTCGCGGGCGGCCGGCTGGTGGTGGGCATGCCGGGGCGCAACGACGTGGCCGGCAGCACGCTGCTGCGGCCCGACGTGGGCGGTGTGCGCACCTTCGCCACCAGCGGCGCCCTGCCGGCGGCGACCAATGCGTCGCTGTGGGCCGAGACGCTGGCCGACCCGGCCAACGCGACGGCCACGGCCTCGCGCTACGGTGCGGCGACGCACTACGACGCCGCCTCGCGCAGCCTGTTCGTGGGCGACGCCGCGGACCGCAGCATCCACGTCTACATCAACGAGGGCCTGTACTGGCGGCTGGCGCAGACCATCACGCCGCCGCCTGGCGAGACGGGCAACGGCTTCGGTGCCGACGTCGATGTCGATGGCAACTGGATGGTGGTCGGCGCCCCGCAGAGCGACCGCGTCTACATGTACCGGCGCGATGCCGGGGGCGAGACCTGGACCTTCTTCCAGACCCTGGCACCAGGCGCCACGGGCATCCGCTGGGGCGAGGCGGTGGCCATCTCGGGCAACCGCGTGGTGATCGGCATGCCCGGGGCCACGGCCAACTACAAGTCGGCCGGCCAGGCCGACCCGGCCTACGCGCTGCCGCTGGGCCAGACCGGCGGCGCCTTCACCTATGTCTTCGGTGGCGCGTTCTGGGACCCGGACAAGCTGCTGATGCCCGACGATGCGGCACTGCCGCTGGTCACGTCCTACGTGCGCAACATCGTGCTGCCCAGCACCGTCACCACCACCGGCGGGCCCTTCACGGCCCACACGCTCAACGCCGACCAGAGCGCTGCCGGCGCCTACAAGGGCGTCTACAGCACCTTCACCGACATCACCTTCGGCACCACCGGCACCATCGGCGCGCATGTGGTGATGGCGTTCGCCGACGTGCCGGGCCCGGACGACGGCGAGACCACGGTCGGCAGCGGCTTCATCTACAACAACGGTTCGGGCACGCTGGTGTCCGGCTTCACCGCATCGGCCCGCGACCAGGACACGGTGCGCAGCCGCACGTCGACCAGCGTCGCCACGGGCACGGCCAACTACACGCTGCGCAGCACCTTCCGCAATGACGTGGAGAAGGTGTTCGTCGGCACCGACGTCGGCCCGTTCTGGGTGGAGATCAACGACAACGGCAATCGGCGCACCTACACGAACCAGATGCAGATCGATTTCGACACCAACGTGACGGACAAGAACATCACGTCGATCCGGATCGCCCCGCGCACCGTGGTCATGCTGTCGGACACCGAGGACTTCGAGTGGGTCGGCGCGCTGATCTACGCCAACGACACGGACACGGCCATCAACGTCACCATCCCCGGCGACGAGCGCGGCAACACCGATTTCGACCGCGTCTACGTGGCGAGCACGCGGCCGATCCCCGGCACCAGGATCGAGCAGGCGACCTTCACCAGGCTGGCCGGCGCCCAGTGGGGCACGGCGGTGGACATCGTGGGCGACAAGGTGGTGCTGGGCGCACCCGGCAATGCGGACAGCAAGTCGCGCATCGTCTCCTACGACCTCAGCGCCGCGGAGACGGCCGCCTGGTCTGCCACCGTGGGCGGCATGACCGACAACCCGCTGCGCGCGAGCCAGATCATTGCCGTGCCCGTGGGCCAGGGCGCGGAGCTGGTCAGCACCGCCGGCAACCTGTTCGCCATCGGCGGCGCCAACGGCACGCTCACCTCCTACACCCGTGCCAGCGCGACCACCTGGAATGCCGGCGTGAACCTGGCCAACCCCACCGGCGGCACCGCGTTCAACGGCGGCAACGAAGTGCTGGACCTGGCCGGCAACCGGCTGCTGGTCGGCCAGCCCGCAGGCGCGGGCAGCATGGCCGTCTACAGCGCAACGGGCAGCTACCTGGGCCTGAACCTCACGGGCTACCGCTACGACACGGCCACGCGCACCATGGCCGTGGACACGCGCGCCACGCTGGGCTTCGGCGCCGGCGCGCAGGTCGTGAGCGAGGGCTTCTACGTCGCGGGCACGGCCAACACCGACGCCATCGGCAACGCGCTGTACAACTTCCGCCAGCGCGGCGCGGCATGGACGGCGGTGGGCGCCGAGCTCACGCCTGCTGCCGTGGTCACGGCCAAGGCCGGCGCGGCCGTGGCCATCGACGGCAACACCGCCGTGGTCGGCGCGCGTGACTACGACGGCCGCGGCGCGGTCTTCGTCTACACCGCGCTGGGCAACGGCCAGTGGTCCGACGCCACCGTGCTCCAGGCCGGCGACGGCGTGCAGAACGACCAGTTCGGTGGCGCGGTGGCGGTCTCGGGCAACAGCCTGGTGGTCGGCGCGGCGAACAAGGGCGCCGGTGCCGGCGCGGTCTACTTCTACCAACGCCTGGGCAGCGACTGGTCGCTGCGCAGCACGGCCACGGGCGCGGCCGGTGCGCGCCTGGGCACGGCGGTGGACGTCTTCGGCCCCCTGGCCGTGGCCGGCGCGGCCGGCATCAACCAGGCCGTGGTCTACAGCTTCAACGGCCAGGCCTGGGCAGCGGGCCAGACGCTCACGGGCAGCGGCACGCTGGCCGGCGGCTTCGGCAGCGCGGTGGCGATGGACCAGGGCGTCATCCTCGTGGGCGCGCCCACGGCCAACGCCAGCCGCGGCGCGGTCGGCAGCTACGGCCTGGTCGGCAGCAGCTGGACGCTGCAGCAGACGCTGACGGCCGGCGTCACCGGCGCGGCCGGCGACCGCTTCGGCGCATCGGTGGACACCAGCAACGGCGTGGCCGTGGTCGGCACGCCGGGCGCGAGCGGCAACCGCGGCGCCGTCCACAGCTGGGAGCGCAGCGGCGCGGCCTGGCAGAACCAGCGCACCGTCACGCTACCCGGCGCCGTGGCGGGCGACCAGTTCGGCTCGGCCGTGGCGCTGGACCACGGCCTGCTGGTGGCGGGCGCGTCGGGCCGCGACGCCAACCGCGGCGCGGCCTACAGCCTGCGCCTGGCCGGCATCGGCTGGGTGCTGGAGACGCAGCCCAACCCGGCCAGCCAGCTCACGCCGAGCGACAGCCAGGCGGGCGACATGGTGGGCTACGCGGTGGCCGTCTCGGGCCAGAACGCGCTGATCGGCGCGCCGCAGCTCCTGGGCCGGCCGGGCGTGGCCATCGACACGGCCGGCACGGGCACGGCCTTCGTGCGCTCGGTGTCGGCCCCGACCACGGTCACCGTGATCGAGGACCAGACCCAGCTCATCGCAGGCGCCAAGGCCAACACGCTGAGCGGCACCGTGGGCGGCCGGGCCATCGCCGACCTGCGCTTCTTCGACATCGCCAGCGTGGCCGTCAACACCGGCGCGCGCGACGACACGATCACGGTCGCGGCGGCCGGCATCAATGCCTACGGCCTGCGCAACCTCACCTTCACGCTGGGCGCGGGCAACGACGCCGTCACGCTGCGCAGCGACCAGCTCACGCCCACGGCAGTGGGCAGCTTCGTGCCCGGGCCGGGCACGCCGCCGACCTACACGCAGGTGCAGGGCCGCTTCCTGATCGATGGCGGCGCGGGCAGCAACAGCGTGGCCGCCAGCTTCGACACCGACTGGACGCTGGACACCGCGCGGCTCACGGCCGGCAACGGCGAGCTGGTGCAATTGGCCGGCATCGCGCAGGCGCAGATCACGGGCGGTGCGGGCGTGAACCGCATCCGCGTGGAGCGCTGGACGGGCCAGGCCGTGCTGGACGGCGGCGCCGGCTCGGACAGCTTCGAGATCGAGGCCGCCGCGTTCGACGCGGTGCGCCTGGCGGACGCCGGCGGTGCGCTGGACCAGCTCACCGTGAACGGGACGGCCGGGGCGGATGTCTTCGGCGTCAACAACAACGTGGTGCAGCTCGGCACCAGCGTGCTGAACTACGCCGGCATGGAGGTGCTGTCCGTCGCCAGCCTGGCCGGTGCCGACCAGCTCACCGTGTACGACAGCGGCGCGCAGCGCGTGCTGCTGGACGGCGGCGCCGATGGCGACATCTACCGCGTGCTGGCCGGCAGCAGCGCCACCCGCGTGCTGGTGCACGACAGCGGCGGCCTGCCCGCCCCGCAGAACCTGGACACGCTCGAAGTGCCCGCGGGCTCGCCTGGCACGGCCTGGCATTTCGACGTGGGCAGCAAGCCCGTGGACTACGACGCCACCATCGAGAACTTCGCCGCGCCCACGGTGGCCAACCCGGTCGGCGTGTGGAACCTGGGCGCGGGCAACGACACGGTGACCATCGCCGGCAGCACGCTCGGCATCCGCATCAACGGCGGCGCGTTGCAGAACATCGACCTGCGCAACTACACGCAGCTCACCTTCAACGGCGGCGCGGGGAACGACAGCTTCAACCTGGCCGACCTGCCCGACTGGATCACCTCGCTGGTCGTGCACGGCGAGGGCGGCACCGACACCATCGCCGGCGGGGCGCTGTGGCGTTTCAACGCGGCTGGCGCCGGCACGGTGAGCGCGGCCGACGGCGTGACCGACCTCGTGAACTTCGACGGCATCGAGAACGCCACGGCCAGCGGCGCGGGCCAGCAGTTCCGCTTCCTGAACGCCACGGCGTCGCTGGCGGGCACGGCAAGCGGCACGGCCGCGGCGCTGGACTTCAGCGCGCGCGGCGCGGCCGTGGCGGTGAACCTCGGCGGTGCCAACGCGGGCACGGTGGCCGGCGTGGTCGGCGCTTTCGCCGGCGTCGGCAGCGTGGTGGGCTCGGCCGCTGCCGACACCCTGGGCGCGGCCAATGCCGCCCATGCCTGGGCCATCACCGGCGTCAACGCGGGCACCCTGGACGGCACGCTGGCCTTTGCCGGCTTCGAGAACCTGGTCGGCGGCAACCAGGCCGACACCTTCGCCATCAGCGGCGCCGGCCAGGTCACGGGCTCGGTGCAGGGCGGCGCGGGCAGCAACGTGCTGGGCTGGACGCTGGGCGACGCGGCCGATGCCGTCACGCTCACGGCCACCGGCCTGCAAAGCGGCAGCCTGCGGCCGGTCGCCAGCTTCGGCGGCATCGGCGAGCTGCGCGTCGCCACGGGCGGCGGCGACGACAGCGTCACCGTGGCCGACGGCGGCGTGGCCACGGCACTGCTGGTGCTGGACACGGGCACCGGCGACGACACGGTCACGGTGCAGAACTTCGGCACCCGCGCCCTGGGCATGACGCTGGCCACCGGCGGGCAGCGCGACCGGCTGGTCGTGGTGGCCGGCGACACCGGCAGCCTGCTGGCCGGCGCGGCGAACGCGACCGTGCGCACGGCGGACGGGCTGGGCCAGGTGGCCTATGCCGGCGTGGACACGCTGGAGCTGCGCGGCGGCGCGCGCGACGAAAGCATCACGGTCGACCTGCCCACGCTGGGCGTGCAGCACCTGCGCGCCGACGGTGGCGCGGGCAGCAACAGCCTGGCCGTCGACCTGGGCGCGGCCGACAACCAGGTCACGCTGGATGCCGCCGTGCTGACGGCCGACGGGCTGGACCTGGCCCTTGCCGGGTTCGCCCGGCTCGACCTGCGCACCGCGGCCGGCGCCGACACGGTGACGGTGCGCGGCACGCAAGCCGGCAGCACGTCCATCGACACCGGCGCCGGCAACGACACGGTGCGGGTGCAAGGGGCCAGCGGCAGGCTGGACATCGCCACCGGTGCGGACCACGACACACTGCAGGTGGCGGCCAGCAGCGCCGTGCTGGGCCTGCTGGGGGGCGACGGCGACGACGCGTTCACGCTCGGCAGCGCCGACGCCGGGCTGGCCGGCATCACGGGGCCGGTGACGCTGGCCGGCGAGGCCGGCAGCGACGCCGTGCAGATCCTGGCCGGCGACAGCGCGGCCACGGCGCGCTCGGGCAGCCTGGGCGCGGCCAGCCTGTCCGGCCTGGGCCTGGGTGCGGGCCTGGCCTACACCGCGGTGGAACTGCTCACCGTGCAACTGGGCGATGGCGACGATGTGCTTGCCATCGCGTCCACCCACGCCGGCAGCACACGCGTGCTGGCCGGCGGCGGCGCCGACGCGGTGCGCGTGCTGGCCACCACCGGCGCGCTCGACGTGCAGGGCGAGGCCGGCGCGGACACGCTGACGCTGCAGGCCAATACTGGCGCCGTGACGCTGGGCGGCGGCGAAGGCCGCGACCTCGTCACGCTGGGCGGCGGCACGCTGGCCCTGGTGGCTGGCCCGGTCCGCGTGCAGGGCGACGCGGACGAAGACGCGCTCGTGCTCGACAACACGGCCAGCACGGCAGCCGCCAGCGGCACCGTGGGCGCCACCGCCATCACCGGCTTCGGCATGGCGCAGGGCGTCGTGCAGTACGGCACGCTGGAAGCCCTCACCTTGAAGCTGGGCAGCGCGGCCGACTCCGTGGACATCGCCGGCACCAGCGCCGACCTGACCAGCGTGGACGGCGGCGGCGGCAACGACACCGTGACGCTGCTGGCCGCCAATGCCGGCGCGCTCATGATCGCAGGCGGCGCCGGCAACGACGCCATCCGCGTGCGTGCCTCGCAGGCCGACCTGGTCATCGACGGCGGCGCGGGCAACGACAGCATCCAGCTCGGCAGCCTGGCACCGGCCCTGTCGGGCAGCCTGGCCAGCGGCATCGCCGGCCTGGTGACCGTGCACGGCGGTGCCGACCGCGACACGCTGCGCGTGGACGACACCGGCAGTGCCGAGCCGCGCCCGGGCACCGTGACGGCCACCACCGTCACCGGCCTGGGCATGGCGCAGGGCGTGGTGTACGACGGCATCGAGTCCGTCATCGCGACACCGATCGCACGCGACCCGCACCGCACCTGGCAGCTCTCGGCCGGCAACGACAGCGTGACGGTGGACGGCGCCGTGCTGTCCATCCGCTACGGCGACACCGGCCTTGCCGAAAGCTTCGACCTCACGGGCACGACCGAACTCACGTTCCACGGCGGCGAGGGCAACGACAGCTTCACGCTGAGCGACCTGCCGGAGTGGATCACGGGCGTGAACATCCACGGCGACGGCGGCAACGACAGCCTCACCGGCGGCGCGGTGTGGACCTTCGACGGCGCAGGCGCGGGCACCGTCGGCGCGGCAGACGGCGTGCCGGCCCTCACCGCCTTCGACGGCATCGAGAACGCCACCGCCACGGGCGCGGGCCAGCGCTTCGGCTTCGCGAACGACGCGGCGCGCCTGGCCGGCACGGCCACGGGCAGCGGCCAGGCTCTGCTGGACCTGGGCGGCAGGACGGCCGGCGCCGCCGTGACGATGACGGCCGCCGGCAGCGGCACCGTGGCCGGCGTGCTGGGCCAGTTCGCCGGTGTCGCCAGCCTGCAGGGCAGCGCGGCCAGCGACACGCTGGCCGCGTCCAACGCGCAGCATGTCTGGACCCTGGCCGGCATCGACGCGGGCGACATCGACGGCACGCTGCAGTTCAGCGGCGTCGAGCACCTGGTGGGCGGCAACCAGAACGACGCATTCGTGTTCGACGGCAACGACCAGGTCACGGGCTCGGTCCAGGGCGGCGCGGGCGCCAACACCCTGTCGTGGACGCTGGACGGTGCCGACGACATCGTCACGCTCAGCGCCACCGGCCTGCAGCGCGGCGCGTTCAGCCCCGTCGCGGCCATGGGCGGCATCGGCGAGCTGCGGGTCGCCACGGGCGGCGGCGACGACAGCGTGACGCTGACGGACGGCGGCGTGGCCGCCACCGTGCTGCGGCTGGACACGGGCGCGGGCAACGACAGCGTGACGGTGCAAGGCTTCGGCAGCCGCGCGCTTACCATGGACCTGGCAGCCGGCGGCCAGCAGGACGCGCTGCTGGTCACCGCCAGCGACACGGGCGGCCTGCTCGGCAGCGTGCAGAACGCCACCGTGGGCACCGTGGGCGGCCAGCAGACGCTGCGCTACACGGGCGTGGACACCCTGGACCTGCGTGGCGGCGCGCGCGGCGAAAGCATCGCCATCGATGCACCGAGCACCGGCGTGCGCACGCTGCGGGTGGACGGCGGCGCCGGCAGCGACAGCCTGCGCGTGGACCTGGGCGAGGCCGACGACACCGCGGTGCTGCGCGCAGGCAGCCTGGCGCTGGGCGCGCTCGACGTGGCGGCCTATGCCGGCTTCGAGGCGCTGGCCCTGAACACGCTGGGTGGTGCCGACACGGTGCGCGTGGAAGGCACGCATGCCGGCAGCACCACCGTCAAGGCCGGTGCCGGCGACGACCGCGTGACCGTGCTGGGCACCAGCGGCGCCCTGGCGCTGGAAGGCGAGGCCGGCAACGACCTGCTGGCCGTGGGCGCCGCGGGCGGCGCCGTGACGCTGCGCGGCGGCCAGGGCGACGACACGCTGCGCCTGGGCAGCACGGACGCGACGCCGGGCAACGGCCAACTGGCCGCGCTGCGCGGGCCGGTCAGCGCCAGCGGCGACGAAGGCAGCGACGCGCTGGTGCTGGACAACAGCGGCGACACGGCCGCGCGCAGCGGCACGCTCACGGCCACCGGCCTCAGCGGCTTCGGCCTGGCCTCTCCCCTGGCCTACGCCAGCGTGGAGACGCTGCGCCTGCAGCTCGGCGCCGGGGCCGACCTGCTCGCGGTGAACGGCACGCACGCCGGGCTGACCCAGGTGGAGACCGCGGGCGGCGCCGACCAGGTCGCCATCGCCGGCACGGAGGGCGCGCTGGGGGTGGCCACCGGCGCCGATGCCGACACCATCCAGGTGCGCGCCACCACGGGCGCGCTCACGGTCAGCGCGGGCGCGGGCGACGACCTGGTCCAGCTGTTCGCGCCGCTGGCCTCCGGGCTCGGCACGCTGAACGGCATCGCGGGCAGGGTCACGGTCGAGGGCGATGCGGGCAGCGACAGCCTGCTGCTGGACGACGCGGGCGACACGGCCGCCAACACCGGCACGCTGACGGCCAGCAGCATCACCGGCTTCGGCATGGCGCAGGGCCTGACCTTCGGCTCGCTGGAAAGCGTGAGCCTGAAGCTGGGCAGCGGCGCCGACATGGTCACCATCAGCGGAACGCACGCCGGCCAGACCGCGCTGGACAGCGGCGCGGGCAACGACACCGTGACGGTGACGGCCGCCAACGCAGGCGTGCTGACGATCAGCGCCAGTGCCGGCAACGACACCGTGCAGCTGCGGGCCTCGGGCGCGCCGATCACGGTCAACGGCGGTGCCGGCGACGACAGCTTCCACCTGGCCACGCCGGGCGGCGGCATCGTCTTTGCCAGCGGCACGACGCCCATCGGCCCAGGCACGCCCACCGGCGGCACCTTGAACAACCTGGCGGGCCAGATCACGCTGGACGGTGGTGCGGGCAAGGACACGCTGTTCCTGGACGACACCGGCGACCAGGCGGCCAATACCGGCACGCTGGGCGCGGGCAGCATCACCGGCTTCGGCATGGCCCAGGGCGTGGCCTACGGCGCACTGGAGGTGGTGAGCGTCAAGCTGGGCCAGGGGGCCGACAAGGTCACCATCACCGGCACGCACGCCGGCCAGACCTGGCTGGACACGGGCGCCGGCAACGACAGCATCACGCTCACGGCGGCCAACGCGGGCGAGCTGCGCATCGGCGCCAACGCCGGCAACGATGTCGTGAACGTGCGGGCCTCGCGCGCAGTGCTGGTGGTCAGCGGCGGCCTGGGCAACGACTTCATCAGCCTGGGCAGCAAGGCCCCGGGCCTGGGCGGGCGCGCCAATGTGCTGGCCGGCCCCGTCACCGTGACGGGCGACGGCGGCTTCGACGTGATGCACGTGGACGACTCGGGCAACCCGGTGCCCACGGCGGCGCGCGTGCGCAGCAACACCATCACCGGGCTGGGCATGGCGCAGGGCATCACCTTCGGCAGCATGGAATGGGTGGTGGTGACGCCGGCGCGGCCGCACCTGCTGCCCGCCATCGCGTGCTGGATCTCGGCGGCCAACGCCATCGACTGGGGCAACAAGTACCTGGACCTGCTGCCCGTGCCCGCGCCGGCGGCCAGGCCCGCCATGAACTGGATCGAGGCCTTCCTGAACCCGCTGCCGCCGGCCGCGGGCCAGGGGGCCGGCGCCGGCAGCGGGCCACGCGCCAGCACCACGCCACCCCCTGGCTTTTTCCTGTAGCCGCACCACAATCGCCCACCCTGCAACCGGAGCATCGCGACATCCATGCCTGTTCAGCAACTGATCTACGAAACGGCCGTGCCGGTCTCGGCCGCGCGCCACGGCAGCTGCGCCGTGGAGGGCGCCGAGAGCTTCGGCTTTTGCCGCCACCTCAACTCGGTGCCCGTGATGGCCGCGGAATTCGCGCGTGCCAGCGAGGACTACGCCATCGTGTTCGCCGACACCGGCACGCCCGACGAGGTCGTGCCGCTGGTGCTGCTGGGCGCACGCGCGGGCGAGAACCTGTACCTGGACGCGGCCGGCGCCTGGCGCGTGCCCTACGTGCCGGCCTTCATCCGGCGCTACCCGTTCATCTTCTCCACCTCCGACGAGGGCCAGACCTTCACGCTGTGCGTGGACGAAGCCTTCACCGGCCTGAACTGGCAGGGCCGCGGCCAGGCGCTGTTCGACGCCGAGGGCAAGCCCACGCCCTACGTGGACGGCGTGCTGCGCTTCCTGCAGGACTACCGCCAGGAGTTCACCCGCACGCGCGCGCTGGCGGCCCGGCTCAAGGCGCTGGACCTGCTAGAGCCGATGCAGGCCGAGTTCACGCTGGGCTCGGGCGAGAAGCTGGCGCTGGGCGGCTTCCACGCCATCAGCCGCACCCGGCTGCATGCGCTGGACGACGCAGCCCTGGCGGCCCTGGCCCGCGGCGGCGAGCTCGAACTGGTGCACCTGCACCTGCATTCCATGCGCAACTTCCAGGCCCTGAGCCAGCGGCTCGTGGGAACCGCCGCAACCGCCACCGCCCCCACCGCTGCCACGGCCGAGCCCGCCTAGCCGGCGATGGGGGACGACTCCGAGCTGCACGCGTTCGCAGGAACGGCCGCGCCGCGCGCCGAGGCGGCCGACTGGGCGCGCTTTGCCAATGCGCACGACGACACCGAGTTCCACCAGGCCTGGCTGGCGCTGCTGTGCGCGCAGGTCACGCAGGTGGAGTCGGCGCTGCTGGTGCGCGGCACGGTGGCCCGGGGCGGCTTCAGCGCGGCGGCGGCCTGGCCCGACCCGGCCCAGGGCGCGCGCGCGCTCGGGCCGGTGGCCGAGCGCGCGCTGGCCACGGGGCGCGGCGACATCCGCGGTGCGCTGTCGGGCGCGCTGCCGCCGCGGCCCGGCGAGCCCGTGCACGTGGCCTACCCCATCGCCGTGGACGGCGCGCTGCACGGCGCGGTCGCGCTGCAGCTGCGCGGCGTGCCGGGGCTGGACCTGCAACGCGCGCCGCGCCAGCTGCATTGGGCCAGCGCCTGGCTCATCGAGCGCATCCGCGCCCGCGCCATGCAGCCGCTGCAGGCCGAGCTGTCGCGCATGGCGCTGGTCGGCGAGCTGCTGGCCACCGCCATGCAGCACCCGCGCCTGGGCGCCGCCTCGCTGGCCCTGGCCAACGAGGTGGCCGCCCGGCTGCGCTGCCACCGCGTGAGCCTGGGCTTCGAGCGGGCCGGCAGCATCGCGGTCGAGGTGCTGTCGCACACCGCCACATTCGATGCGCGCGGCAACGGCGTGCGCCTGATCGGCCAGGCCATGGACGAGGCGCTGGATGCCGCCAGCCTGGTGCGCCACCCCGTGGCCGCCGGGCATGAGGCCGCGGACGCCATCGACCCGCTGGCCCAGCAGGCGCTGGCCGACGCGAACGACAGCGCCGGCGTGATGTCCGTGCCGCTGATGGACCAGGGCCGCACGCTGGGCGTGATGACGCTGGAGCGTGCCGATGCAGCCTTCGACGACGGCGAGGCCGCCAGCGTGCGCGCGCTGGGCCTGATGCTGGGGCCGGTGCTGGCGCTCAAGCGCGAGAACGAGCGCGGCCTGCTGCGCCGCACGGCCGATGCCACGCGCGCCGCCGCGCACGCCGTCGCCGGCCCCGGCCATGCGGGCGCCAAGCTGGCCGCGGTCGTGGTGCTGGCGCTGCTGTGCGCGCCAGCGCTGGTCACGGCGCCGTGGCGCGTGTCGGCCCGTACGGTGGTCGAGGGCGAGGTGCAGCGCTCCAGCGTGGCGCCGTTTGCCGGCGTGCTGGCCGACAGCCAGGTGCGCGCGGGTGACGTGGTGCGCGCCGGCCAGGTGCTGGCCCGCATGCAGGACCGCGACCTGCAGCTCGAGCGCACGCGCTGGGCGGCCGAGGAGGACCTGGCCGACCGCCGCTACCGCCAGGCCGCCGCCGCGCAGGACCGCGCCGAGATGGCGCAGGCCCAGGCCCGCATCGCACAGGCCGCGGCGCAGCGCCAGCTGGCCGAGCAGCAACTCGCGCGCGCCCAGGTGCTGGCCCCGTTCGACGGCGTGGTGGTCAGCGGCGACGTGCGCGCGCTGCTGGGCACGCCGCTGGAGTCGGGCAAGCTGTTGTTCGAGGTGGCGCCGCTGGACCGCTGGCGCGTGGTGCTGGAGGTGGACGAACGCGACATCGCGGCCGTGCGCACCGGCCAGCACGGCGAGCTCGCGCTGGCGGGGCTGACCGGCGAACGCGTGCCGTTCGAGGTGGCCCAGGTCACACCCGTCTCCACGGCGCGCGACGGCCGCAACTTCTACCGCGTCGAGGCCCGGGTGCGCGAGGCCTCGCCCCCCACGGCCGAGGCCGCACGCCTGCGCCCCGGCATGGAGGGCGTGGGCAAGATCGGCGTGGGCGAGGCACGGCTGTGGTGGATCTGGACGCACAACCTGACCGACTGGCTGCGCCTGGCGTTCTGGAAGTGGATGCCGTGATGCGCGCGCCACCGCAGCCGCAGGAACGACCGTGAGCCAGCGCCCCACCCTGTCCGACGACTGGTACCGCGTGGCCGGGCTGCGGCCCGCGCTGCGCGCCCACGCGCGCACGCACCGCCATGTCTACCGCGGCCAGGTCTGGTATTTGCTGCGCGACCCGGTCTCCAACCGCACGCACCGCTTCGCCCGGCCGGCCCACCGCTTCATCGCCGCCATGGACGGCCGGCGCACCGTGCAGCAGCTGTGGGAACGCGTGAACAGCCAGCTCGGCGATGCCGCGCCGACCCAGGGCGAGGTGGTCGGCCTGCTGGGCCAGCTGCATGCGGCCGACCTGCTGCAGTCCGACGTGCAGCCCGACACGGTGGAGATCTTCGAGCGCGGCGAGAAGCACACGCGCAGCAAGCGCCGCCGCGCCTGGACCAACCCGCTGGCCATCCGCATCCCGCTGTGGGACCCGGACGCCTGGCTGGACCGCATCGCCCCGCTGATCCGCGTGGTCTGGGGGCCGTGGGGTGCGCTGGCCTGGCTGGCGCTGGTGCTGCCGGCGCTTCTGCTGGTGGCGCCGAACTGGTCGGACCTGTCGAACAATTTCTCCGACCGCGTGCTGGGCACGGACAACCTGCTGCTGCTGTGGCTGGTGTTCCCGGTCATCAAGGTGCTGCACGAGCTGGGCCATGCGTTCGCCGTCAAGCGCGGCGGCGGCGAGGTGCACGACATGGGCGTGCTGCTGCTGGTGCTGATCCCCGTGCCCTACGTGGAGGCCAGCGCGTCCATCGTGTTCACCTCGCGCGTCGAACGTGCGCTGGTCGGCGCGGCCGGCATGCTGGTCGAGCTGGCGCTGGCCGCGGCGGCGTTCTACCTGTGGCTGGTGGTGGAGCCCGGCCTGGTGCGCGCGCTGCTGTTCAACGTCATGGTGGTGGCCAGCGTGTCCACGCTCATCTTCAACGGCAACCCGCTGCTGCGCTACGACGCCTACTACATCCTGATCGACCTGATCGGCATGCCCAACCTGGCGCAGCGCTCCACGCGCTGGTGGGGCTGGCTGCTGCGCCGCCATGCCTTCGGCATGCAGGACGCCGAGGCGCCGCGCGCCACGCGCAGCGAGCAGGCCTGGTTCCTGTTCTACGGCCTGGCCTCCAGTCTGTACCGCGTGCTCGTGGCCGTGGGCATCGCGCTGTTCGTGGCCGGGCAGTTCTTCTTCATCGGCGTCGTGCTCGCCGTGTGGTCGCTGGTGTCCATGGTGCTGCTGCCGCTGGGCAAGTCGTTCGCCTACCTGGCCAGCCCCGCGCTGGCCGGCCACCGGCGGCGCGCCTGGGGCGTGACCGCAGCGGCCCTGGCCGGCGTGGCGGCGCTGCTGTTCGTGCTGCCGGCGCCCTCGCGCAGCATGGCCGAGGGCGTGGTGTGGCTACCCGACGAGGCCCGCGTGCGCGCCGCCAAGGACGGCCTGGTGGCGCGCGTGGTGGCGCCCGCCGGCGGGCCGGTGCGCGCGGGCGACCTGCTGGTGGAGATGCGCGACCCCACGCTGGCGGCGCAGCTGGCGCAAAGCCGCGCCCGCGTCGACGAGCTGCGCGCGGGCTGGGAGGCGCGCTGGCGCGAGCCGGCGGCTGCCGGGGCGCTGCGCGAACAGCTGGAGCACGAGCGCGGCGCGCTGCGCCTGCTGGAGCAGCGCCATGCCGAGCTGCAGGTGCGCGCCCAAGTCGACGGCCGCTTCGTGCTGGCCAACGCGGCCGACTGGCCCGAGCGCTGGGTGCGCACCGGCGAGCTGTTCGGCTATGTACTGGGCAGCACGCCACCGATCGCGCGCGTGGTCGTGCCGCAGGAAGCGGTGGACCAGGTGCGCCGCGCCACCGAGGCGGTGCAGGTGCGGCTGGCGCACCGGCCGGCCGACGTGGGCGCGAGCCGCATCCTGCGCGAGGTGCCGCAGGCCGAGGCCTACCTGCCCAGCGCCGCGCTGGCGATCGAGGGCGGCGGGCGCCTGGCCACCGACCCGCGCGACCCGCACGGCAGCCGCACCCTGGAGCGCACCTTCCAGTTCGACGTGGCCCTGCCGCAGGCCGCGCCCTGGTTCGGCGAGCGCGTCTACGTGCGCTTCTCCCACCCCATGGAGCCCATGGGCTGGCAGTGGTTGCGCGCGGGCCGTCGGCTGCTGCTGTCGCATTTCCAGTGGTGAGGCCATGAACTCCCTGCGCGGCAGCATGGCCCTCGACCCCGGCGCGGACACCGCGGCCAACCGCCCCTACCTGGAGCGCGCCGAGCCGCAGCCGAACTGGCTGGACCGCACGGCGCACTGGCTGGGCGCGCACAGCGTGGGCTGGCTCGCCCGCCGGCTGGGCTGGCAGCGGCGGCGCATGGCGGCCATCGTGCCCCTGGTCGAGCGGCACGACGCGGCGCTGCGTGCGCTGGACGATGCGGCCCTGCAGGCGCGCGTGCGGGCCCTGCGCGCCGCGCTGCGCGCGCATGGGGTGGACGGACGCGGCGGCGACGCGCGCATCGCCGAGAGCTTCGCCCTCGTGCGCGAGGCCTCGGCGCGCGTGCTCGGCATGCGGCACCACCCCTGCCAGCTGATGGCCGGCATGGGCCTGGTGCAGGGCCACCTCGTGGAGATGGCCACCGGTGAGGGCAAGACCTTCGCCGCCACGCTGGCGGCGGCCACCATAGCGCTGGCCGGCCACCCGGTGCACGTGATCACCGTCAACGACTACCTGGCCGAGCGCGACGCGCACGAGATGGCGCCGCTGTACCGCTTCCTGGGCCTGTCGCTGGGCGTGGTGCAGCACGGCATGGACCGCCCGGCGCGGCGCGTGGCCTACGGCAGCGACATCACCTACTGCAGCAACAAGGAGCTGGCCTTCGACTACCTGCGTGACCGCGTGGCGCCGCGCGGGCGCTCCAGCGCGCTGCATGTGGCCTGGGACCATCTGCGCCACGACGCAGGCGCCGCGCCGGCCGACCCGTCGCAGGTCGTGGTGCTGCGCGGTCTGGCGTTCGCCATCGTCGACGAGGCCGACAGCGTGTGCATCGACGAGGCGCGCACGCCGCTGATCCTGTCGGCCACGGTGCAGGCCCCCGACCAGACGCGCCAGTGCCTGGACATGCTGGCGCTGGCGCGCAGCCTGCAGGGCGGCCTGCACTACACCGTGGACCACTTCGCCCGCACGGCGCGGCTGACCGACGCCGGCCGCGCGCAGCTGGACGCGCATGCCCAGGGCCGCGACGGCTGGTGGAGCTCGCTGCGCGCGCGCGAGGAGAAGCTGGAACAGGCGCTCAGCGCGCTCACACTGTTCCAGCGCGACCGGCACTACCTGCTGGGCCCGGGCGAGGACGGCCGGCAAGCCGTCGTCATCGTCGACGAGTCCACCGGGCGCGCCATGCCCGACCGCTCATGGGAACGCGGGCTGCACCAGTTCATCGAGGCCAAGGAAGGCGTGCCGCTGACCGACCCGCGCGAGACGCTGGCGCGCATCACCTACCAGCGGCTGCTGCCGCGCTACATGCGGCTGTCGGGCATGAGCGGTACGGCCGCCGAGGTGGCGCCCGAGATCCGCCGTGTCTACGGCCTGGAGGTGGTGCGCGTGCCGCTGCACCGGCCGTCGCGGCGCCTGCTGCTGGCGCCGACCTTCGTGGCCACGCAGGCCGAGAAGTGGCAGGCCGTGGTGGCCATCGTGCGCCGCGAGGCGCTCGGCCAGGGCCGGCCGGTGCTGATCGGCACGCGCTCGGTCGGCGCGTCCGAGGCGCTCAGCGCCGCGCTCACCGCGCACGGCATCGCGCACGCGCTGCTCAATGCGCGCCAGGACCAGGCCGAGGCCGCGCTCATCGCCGGCGCGGGCGACCCGGGCCGCGTGACGGTGGCCACCAACATGGCCGGGCGCGGCACGGACATCCGCCTGGGCGCGGGCGTGGCCGCGCGGGGCGGCCTGCACGTGGTGCTGACCGAATACCACGGCTCGGCCCGCGTGGACCGCCAGCTCATCGGCCGCTGTGCGCGCCAGCACGACCCGGGCAGCGCCCAGGCTGTGGTGGCGCTGGACGACGAATTGTTCAGCGTGTGCACCCCGCGCCTGGCCGGCTGGCTGGCGCAGGCCGGGGCGGCGCCACGCTGGTGCCATGGCGCCTTGCGCGCATGGGCGCAGCACCAGGCCGAAGCGCACGACGCGCAGGCCCGCGCGCGCACCTTGGAACAGGACCGCCGGCTGCGCCGCACGCTGGCCTTCTCGGGGAGTGGTGAATGAAGAAGAAGTTCGCGGCACGGGCGACCGCCGCCGCGCTGGTGCTGCTGGCGCCGCTGCATGGCATCGCCCAGGTGCCCGCGCCTGCCAGGGCACCGGCTGGCGCGCCGGCCAGCGTGCCCGATGCCTTCGAGTGCGTGATCGACGTCTACCAGACGGTGGAGCTGCGCGGCCCCAGCGATGGCCGCATCGCCGCCGTGCTGGTGCGCCGCGGCGACAAGGTGCGTGCCGGCCAGGCGCTGGTGCAGCTGGAGGCCAGCGCCGAGCAATCGGCCGCCGACGCCGCAGCGTTTCGGGCCACGATGCAGGGCCGCATCGAGACCGCGCGCAACCGCATCGATTTCGCCGGCAAGAAGCTGGCGCGCATCAACGACCTCCACCGGCAGAACTACGCGCCCGCCAAGGAGCTGGAGGAGGCCGACGCCGAGAACAAGCTGGCCGCCTCCGAGCTGCGCGAAGCGCTGGAGGCGCAGGAGCTGGCCAGGCGCGAATCGGCGCAGGCGCGCGACCTGCTGGCCCGGCGCACGCTGCGCAGCCCGTTCGACGGCGTGGTGGCCGAGCGCCGCGGCAACCCGGGCGAGCAGGCCGATGGCGGCCCCACGCGCCAGCCCATCCTGAAGCTGGCCCGCATCGACCCGCTGCGCGTGGAGGCGGTGCTGCCGCTGGCCATGTGGGGCCGCGTGCGCGTGGCCGGCGGCGCCACCGTCATGCCCGAGACGCTGGGCGGGCGCTACCGTGCGCGCATCACGCAGGTGGACAGCCTGTTCGACGCGGCCAGCGGCACTTTCGGTGTGCAGCTCGACATGCTGAACGCGCAATCGCAGTTGCCCGCGGGCATCCGCTGCAAGCTGGAATTCGACACGCCGGCCAGCGGGAGGCCGGCACCATGAGACTGCCCGCCCCTGGTCGCCGCACGGGCCGGCTGCACCGCGCCGCGCTGCCGCTGGTGCAGGCCCTGGCGCTGGCCGGGCTGCTGGCGCCGGCCCATGCGCAGCAGCCGCTGGACCCCTGGGGCGTGATGCGGCTGGCCGCGCCCGCGGACTCCCTGGCCGCCAGCGCCGACCCCGCCAGTGCCGCGTGCGCCGTGCAGGCCAATGCGCCGGCGGGCACAGCCGCGCAGCCGCTGACCCTGGAACGCGCCGTCTCGCTCGCGCTGTGCACCAGCCCGCGCGCCCGCACGGCCTGGGCCGGTGTCGCCGCCCAGGGCGCCCAGCTCGGTCAGGCGCGCGCCGGCCTGCTGCCCAACCTGAACATGGCGGCATCGCGCACGCGCGACCACCAGGACACGGGCAACACGCCGGCCACGACCGTGCAGGCCAACGGCTTGAACCTCACGATGAACTGGCTGCTGTTCGACTTCGGCGCGCGCCGCGCGTCGATCACGCAGGCCGAGCAAAACCTGCAGGCCGCGCTGGGCAGCCGCGACGCCGCCCTGCTGGACACGGTCGCCGAAGTGGCGCAGGCCTGGTACGACGCGCAGACCGCTGCCGGCGCCCTGGCCGCCACGGAGGTGGCCGGCGGCACGGCGGCCGAGATCCTGAAGGCGGCCGAAGTGCGCGTGGCCGCGGGCAGCGCCATCTCGCTGGACGCCATGCGGGCACGCAACGCCCTGGCGCAGGCCCAGCTGGCCACGGCCCGCGCGCGCAGCAACGAGCACATCGCCCGCGCCGCGCTGGCGCGTGCGCTGGGCCTGGACGTCCGCCGGCCGCTGGTGCTGTCGTTCGAGGCCGACGACGGCGCAGTGCCGGTGCCCGCGTCGACCGCCGCCCCCGCACAGGAACTGGACACGCTGGTGGGCCAGGCCCTGGCCAGCCACCCGGCCCTGCGTGCCGCACGCGCCCAGATCGCAGCCGCCCAGGCCCGGGTGGACGGTGCCAGCGCCGAGCGCTGGCCCAGCCTGAGCCTGTCCTACGGCAACTACCGCAACGGCCGGCCCAACACGGCACTGACCAGCTCGCAAAGCCGCGAGCAACTGGTGGCCGTGACGCTGTCCATCCCGCTGTTCGACGGCTTCGGCCGCAGCTACCGCATCCACGAGCAGCTGGCCGGCCTGCGGGCACGCGAGGCCGACGCCGCGGCGGCGGAATCGCGCATCGCCTTCGAGGTCTGGCGCGCCTACCAGACGGTGCAGGCCGAGACCACGGCCGTTGCCGCCAGCGGTGAGCTGGTCCAGGGCACGCAGGAAGCGTTCGCCGCCGCCCGCGCGCGCCACCTGGCCGGTGCCATCGACATCACCGAATGGCTGGCCGCCCAGCGCGAGGCGGCCATGGCACGGCAGGAACAGGTGACGGCGCTGGCGGCCTGGCGCAACGCGCGGGTGCGGCTGCTGGCGATGCTGGGCAATGCGGGGTTCTGGGCCACGCCGTAGCGGGCGGCTGCAGCAGACAGCGGCTGACGCAGCCGCTACCAGCCTGTGCTGCCCGGCCCGCCCTTGAAGGGGCCGGCCAGGTCAGGCGTGATCCACCCCCCATAGAAGGGGCCAGCCTGTGGACGGGCCTGGGATCCGCCGACGCGGCAGTCGAGATGGTGGGCATAGAAGGCCACGCAGTCGGCGAGCGGCTCGGCACCAGCCAGGGGATGGGGGTAGCTCCAGGCGACCTGGTCCAGGCGGCGCGCGTCGTCCACCAGATTCCAATAGCGCGCCGGCCCCTTCCACTCACAGAACGAGCCGCCGCCAGCGGGCTCCAGCAGTCCAGGCCGCACATCGGCCAGCGGCAGGTAGAACGTGGGAGGGTGGGCCGTTTCGCGGACGGCCCAGGCGGCACGTGTGCGCGCAATTTCGAGATCGCCCCACAGCACCACGATCTCGCGAGGTTCACGCACCAGCTCCGGCGGCCTGGGGAAGTCCCATACCGACACCTGCCCTGCCGCAGGCACGTCGGCGAAGGGGGGCCGCTGTGTGCCGCGCCACTGCCACTGCGCGCGGGTGCGATCGAGCCATTTGGAATCGGTGCTCATGCAGGCGGTCAAAATAAACGACGAGGCGCAAGCGCCGGGAGCCCAGGGCGATCCAGCACCGCCTGCTCCTAGTGTCTGCCGGCCTTGGCCCGCATGGCCTCCAACAGGATCAGCAGAAACGGCGCGCCGAGAATCCAGACCGGTAGGGCCCAACTGTGCCAGGTGCTCATGTCATCTCCTTGAGGTGGGGACGCCACTTCGGCACCCCTGACCATGGATGGTGAACCTGCCGGGCCTGTCGCGTGTCGGACGTGGCGCCGGCATGCAGTGCGCCTGCACCGGCCCCGGCGGTCGAGCAGGTTGCGCGGCCTGCGGAACGAACCTGGCCACCGACACACCAGGGTCGTCGCCCTGCCTACGAAGCACGCTCGGCGCTGCGCTGCCTGGACCTGCGCGACAGCATGTTGAGCCCCTCCACCAGCGTGGAGAACGCCATGGCCGCGTAGATGTAGCCCTTGGGCACATGCACGCCGAAGCCGTCGGCGATCAGCACCGCGCCGATCATGAGCAGGAAGCCGAGCGCCAGCATCACCACCGTGGGGTTCTTGTTGATGAAGTTGGCCAAAGGCTCAGCGGCCAGCAGCATCACCGTGACGGCCACCAACACGGCGATAACCATGACGGCCAGGTTGTCCGTCATGCCCACAGCCGTGAGGATGGAGTCGATCGAGAACACCATGTCGAGCAGGATGATCTGCACGATCACGGCCGAAAACGAGACCACCACCGGGCCGGCCTTTTCGAACACGCTGCCCGTGGGCGCCGGGTCCACGGCGTGGTGGATTTCCTTGGTCGCCTTCCAGATCAGGAACAGGCCACCGGCGATCAGGATCAGGTCCTTCCACGAGAACTGGGTCTCGAAGCTGGGCTGGCCATTGGCGCCGATGGGCCCGGCCCAGCCCAGGTCGAACACCGGCGCCGTGAGCCCCACGATCCACGCGATCATGGACAGCAGGGCCAGCCGCATCACCAGCGCCAGCGCGATGCCCAGGCGGCGCGCCTTGGCGCGTTGCGACTCGGGCAGCTTGTTCGACAGGATGGAGATGAAGATCAGGTTGTCGATGCCGAGCACGACCTCCATGACGACGAGGGCGAACAAGGCGGCCCAGGCGGCTGGGTCCGTGAACAGGGCCTGCAGACTTTCCATGGAGATGCTTTCGAGCAGAGAGAGGGGCGCGATCATGGGGCTGCACGCTGCGCAAACGACAAATGCCGGACGCCGATTCGGGGAATTGCGGCGCCGTGATGGCGCGCTGCAGGCGCCCATCCTGGTGCGCTCAAGGCCGGGCCGCCATGCGCCCAGTCGAAAAACCGGCGCATGCGCGCGACGGCGCCGACACCACATCGTCGTGCGCGCCTACACAGCACCCCGGGCCAGGGCGGGCGTGCACTGCCTAAGCTCGGTCGCATGTCCGAAAAGCTGATCTTTCTGCTGCAGCGCACCCTGCGCAAGACCTGGCTGCGCTGCACCTTCTTCGCGCTGTTCGCGGTCATTGCCGTCGTGCTGGCGACGCTGCTGGGGCCTTACATCGACGAGGATGTGGCACTCAAGCTCGGCTCCGACGCCATCGGCAGCCTGCTCAACATCCTGGCGTCCAGCATGCTGACCGTTGCCATCTTCTCGGCAAGCACCATGGTGTCGTCGTTCGGCGCCGTCGCCAGCAGCGCGACGCCCAGGGCCTCGCAACTGCTGATCGAAGATTCGACGATCCAGAACACGCTGGCGGCGTTCATCGGCGCCTTCGTCTACAGCATCATCGCCCTGGTGGGGCTGCATGCCCATGTGTATGGCGACGGCGGCCGGCTGGTGCTGTTCGGCTTCACGCTGATCGTGCTGGTGCTGGTCGTGATCGTGCTGCTGCGCTGGATCGACTACCTGTCGGTGCTCGGGCGGCTGGGCGAAACGATCCGGCGCGTGGAAGCCGCCACGCGCAAAGCCATGGACCAGCGCATCGACAAGCCCTACCTCGGCGGCGTACCACAGCGTGCAGGCGACAGAGGCGCCCACCCGCTCATGGCGCCGACGACGGGCTTCGTGCTGCACGTTTCGATGGACCTGCTCCAGGCGCAGGCGGAGAAGCTGGGCCTGCGGCTGCACCTGCACGTGCTGCCCGGCCACTTCGTCGAGCCAGGCACGCCCATCCTGTCTGCCGACGGGCCCGTGGACGCACAGGCGAGTGCAGCGCTGTGCGATGCCGTGTCGATCGGGCCGGCCCGCACGTTCGACCACGATCCGCGCTTCGGCCTGGTCGTGATGGGCGAGATCGCGGCCCGCTCGCTGTCGGCCGCCGTGAACGATCCTGGCACCTCGTTCGACGTGATGGCCACCGCCGTGAAGGTGTTGTCGTACTGGACGACGGCCATGGGCCAGCGCGGCGAGGACGCTCAAGCGCCGCAGTTCGACCGCATCGCCGTGCCGGGCATCCACGAGGCCGGCATGGTGGAGGACGTGTTCGCGCCCATCGCCCGCTACGGGGCCGGCGCGGTCGAGATCGGCATCACGCTGCAGCGCGCGCTGCGCTCCGTGGCCCGCCTGGACGGCAACATCGCCGTGGCGGCGTCGGCCATGTCGACGTACGCGATGCAGCGCGCCGTGCATGCAGGGCTGCCGCAGGTCGACCTGGACGCATTGCGGCACAGCGCGGCCTGGGCACAGGGCGCGGCACCCATCCCGGCACGGGCGGCCGCCTGAGCCCTGCGCGACCACCGGTCGAACGGCCCCAGGCCGCCATGGCGCCGGGCGCCATGCAGCTTCAGCGCCGGCGCATGCGGTGCGGACGGTCGCCCTACAGCTTGGCGATCGACACCTCGGTCGACTTGACCAGCGCCACCACGTCCGAGCCCGGCACGAGTGCCAGCTCGTCGACCGAGCGCGTGGTGATGACGGACGTGACGATGCCCCAGGGCGTCTGGACATCGACCTCGGAGACGACGTCGCCGCGGATGATTTCTTTGACCTTGCCGCGGAACTGGTTGCGGACGTTGATGGCTTGGATGGTCATGTGGGTACTCCCTGTTGAAAAAAACGAGACGGCCCTGATCGCCCAGGCGTCCACGTTCTTGCTATCGAACGCGGCGCGGCCGTCGGCCGGTGCCAGGTGGACGGGCTGGCTGTCGGTGCACTGCAGGCGGTTCTTGTCCAGCTGCCTGACCAGCAGGCAGTGCACGTTGCTACCCTTGTTCAGCGCTGCTCGCCGATGCGCAGCTCTGGCCGTGCCTGGGCATGGGCCACGGGCAGGGCCAGCAGGTTCACGGTCACGGCGATGGCAAAGACGGCGAACAGCGCCCAGGCCAGGTGGCGCAGCGCGCGTGGCCAGCCCGGCGCTGCGTCGTCGAAGGGGTTGGATGTCATGGTGGGGTCCAGGTGCATGGGAGGGATGCACGAGTGTGCGCAGGCCAGCACCGAAAGAGAACGAACAAATACGCCGCCGCTTATGCGCTTTCCAAGTAAGAAAGGCCGGCCCGGCACGCTGCGGCGCGCCCTCCCCTGTCAGCCGGCGAGCTGGCGCCGCCAGGCGCCGGGCGGCATGCCCACGGCCTGAGCGAACACACGCGTGAAGTGGCTCTGGTCGGCAAAGCCGCAGGCCGCGGCGATGTCGGCCAGCGCAAGGCTGGCGTCGGCCAGCAGCCCGCGCGCCATTTCCACGCGCTGCGCCTGCAGCCACTGGTGCGGCGTCTGGCCGGTGCTGGCGCGAAAGGCCCGGATGAAGTGGCTGCGCGACAAATGGCAGGCGTCGGCCACTTCGCTGATGGAGATGTCGCCGTCCATGCGGCTGCGCAGCAGTTCCTTGGCGCGTCGCTCGTGCACGTGCGACAGGCCGGCACGCTTGACGGGCGACCCGGCTGCGGCGCCGCCGTATTGCTCGATCAGGTGCGTGCCGATCACGGTCGCCATCTGGTCCACGAACAGCGTGCTGGCCTCGGCCGGCCGCGCCAGCGCGGGCAGCAGCGCGCGCGCCAGGTGGGCCAGAACGGCGTCCTGCAGGCCCGTCACGCATTCCAGCCCGGTCACGCGCCGGCCCAGGCGCTCGTCTGTTGCCCGCGCGAAGAAGGCGGGCGAGACCTCCAGCAGCACGAAGTCGAAGGCGCCCAGCATGTCGGCGCAGTAGTCATCGGCAAAGCTGCGCACGTAGACGCCGCTGGTCTCGAAGTCGTGCGCGGTGGCGTGGTGCGTGTGAAAGATGCGCCGGCGGTGGCCCGAGTTCAGCGACACGCCGACCAGGTAGCCGCGGTCGCTGGCGGGCGTGGTGACCTGGCCCAGCGCTGCGTCGGTGGTGCGCTTGCGGTACAGCCGCAAGCCCGGGCCGGCCAGCTCCTGGTCGTGGTGCAGCTTGCCGGCGGCGCAGCCCAGCGAATCGGTGACAGCCAGCATGGGCGCTCCCGGTTGAACAGGAGTGGCACCTTAACACCGGGCGGCGGCACGCCCGTGCAACGGCCCCGCCCGCGTGTCAGCCCTGGATGAAGGCCAGCAGGTCCGGGTTGATCACATCGGCATTCGTGGCGCACATGCCGTGCGGGTAGCCGGGGTAGACCTTCAGCGTGGCGCCCTGGACCAGCTTGGCGGTGAGAACGCTGGAGATGGCGATCGGCACGACCTGGTCGTCATCGCCGTGCATGACGAGCGTGGGCACGTCGAACTTCTTCAGGTCTTCGGTGAAGTCGGTCTCGGAGAAGGCCTTCACGCCCTCGTAGTGCGCCAACGCAGAGCCCGCCATGCCCTGCAGCCACCACTTCAGCGCCAGGCCCTCGGACGCCTGCGCACCGGGGCGGTTGAAGCCGTAGAACGGGCTCGGGAAGTCCTTGAAGAACTGGGCGCGGTTGGACGCCACGGCCGCACGGATGCCGTCCAGCACCGCCATCGGCACGCCGTTCGGGTTGGCCGCCGACTGCGCCATCAGGGGCGGCACGGCACTGATCAGCACGGCCTTGGCCACGCGCTGCGTGCCGTGCCGGCCGATGTAGCGCGCGATCTCGCCGCCACCGGTGGAGTGGCCGATGTGCACCGCCTTGTGCAGGTCCAGGTGTTGCGTCAGCGCCGCCAGGTCGTCGGCGTAATGGTCCATGTCGTGGCCCACCGAGGTCTGGCTGGAGCGGCCGTGGCCGCGCCGGTCGTGGGCGATGACGCGGTAGCCCTGCTGCACGAAGTACAGCATCTGGCCCTCCCAGTCGTCGCTGGACAGGGGCCAGCCGTGCGAGAACACGATGGGCTGGGCAGCCTGGTCGCCCCAGTCCTTGTAGAAGATCTCGGTGCCGTCTTGCGTGGTGATCGTGGGCATGGGTTGCGCTTTCTGCGGGTTGAGGAATCGGTGGGTGCGGGGATCAGGGTTGGGCCGCGGCGGTGCCAGGCGGCCGGGCGTCCTTCAGGTCCAGCGCCAGGAAGTGGTGCACGGCGGGCTTGCCCGGCCCGATGTGGAAGCGCTGGGCCTCGCCCTGCAGGTCGGCATCGGCCTTGGACACGCGGTGGTGCTGGCGCAGGTGCTCGGCCCAGGACTCGACCAGGAACCACTCGATCACCCGCTCGGGCTCGCCCGTGTGCTCGGCCACGCCCCAGGCGTAGGCGCCGTCGCGGCGCCGCTCCTGCGCCACGGCCTTCAACGCCTGCAGGAACGCGGGCACGTCGGCCTTGCGGATGCGGTACTCGATCTGCACCATGACGGGCCCGCGGTCGTGCGCCACGGGCTCGGTCAGCATGGGCTCGGGCCAGTGGTTGGAGGCCTGCAGGTCGGCCTCGCCGGTAGGCAGCTTCACGCGGTGGAATACGAAGGCCACGACGACCAGGCCGCCGCCGCCGATCAGCAGTGCCAGGGGCACGCCCACCTGCTGCGCCACCAAGCCCCAGGCCAGGCTGCCGCCGGCCATGGCGCCGTTGAACACCATCAGGTAGATGGCTAGGCCGCGCCCGCGCACCCAGTTGGGCAGCACGGCCTGGGCCACGCCGTTCAGCGTGGTCAGCGCAATGATCCAGCCCACGCCCAGCACCAGCATCAGCAGCACTGCGGCCCATTGGGGTGGCGCCAGCGACAGGGCCGCCATCACGGCGGCGGCCAGCAGCGCGGCCAGCAGCACCAGGCCATCGGTGTCCAGCTTCTGGCGCAGGCGCGGCAGGATCAGCGCGCCGCCGATGGCGCCAGCGCCGACGGCACCCAGCATCACGCCATAGAAACCGGCCGTGCCCTCGAGCATGTTGCGCGCCACCAGCGGCAGCAGCGCCCACACGGCGCTGGCGAACAGGAAGAACACGGCCGCGCGCAGCAGCACGATGTGCAGCTCGTGGCTGGCCCTGGCATAGCGCAGGCCGGCGCGAAAGGCTCCGAAGAACTGCTCAGACAAGCCGCTGTCCACGGCCGGCGGCCGCTTCCACCACAGCAGCGCGGCGATCACGAACACATAGCTCAGCACGTCGGCGCCATAGGCCGCCGCCGCGCCGAAGCTGGCCAGCAGCAGCCCGCCGATGGCCGGGCCGAGCGCACGGGCGATGTTGATGCCCAGCGAGTTCAGCGCCACCGCGTTCTTCAGGTCGTTCCGCGGCACGAGCTCGGGCACGATGGACTGCCAGGTCGGCCCCATCAGCGCCGCGCCGATGCCGCCGACGAAGGTCAGCGCGACGAGGTACTCGACGGTGAGCGTGTTCGTGCGCGCCAGCAGCAGCAAGGCGCCGCTGACGAGCGCCAGCAGGACCTGGATGCCGATCAGGAAGCGCCGCCGGTCCAGGATGTCAGACAGCACGCCCGCGGGGATGGCCAGCAGGAAGATCGGCAGCGTGGCCGCCGTCTGGATCAGCGCCACGGCCGTGGGGCTGGCCGACAGCTCGGTCACCATCCACGAGCTGGCCACATCGCGCATGAAGCTGCCGATGTTGCCCAGCACCGTGGCGGCCCACAGCACGGCGAAGATGGGTTGGCGCAACGGCGCGAAGCTGCTGGAGGTGGGTGGGGTGGTGCTCATGGTGTGATGTCCAGGTCATGCCAGGCGACGAGCAGGAATGCACCCGCCAGGCCCCAGTGTTCGAAGAAGGCGTTGGCCGCAGGCCGCCGCTGTGTGGCGGGCAAGGCCCAAAAGCGGTCGGCCAGCAAGCTGGCCAGCACCGTGAAGCCGGCCAGCGCCAGCGCGCCGAGCCAGCGGTAGCGGCCTGTCACCACCATCACCGAGGCGACAAGCTCGAGCGCAATGGTGGCCACCGCCAGCGGCGCAGCGGGCGCCAGGCCGAACTGCCGCATCTCGGCCACGGCACCGGGGAAGTCGCGCGCCTTGTCGAACGCGCCCTGCAGGTAGGCCGAGCACAGCAGCAGCAAGGCCAGGCCGTGCGCCCAGGGCGACACGAAGGCGCTGCGCAGCACGTCCATCAGACCGCCCAGCATGCGCAGCCCAGCGCGCCCCAGAAACCCTGGAGGTCGCTGATCGGCAGCTTGCTGGTCCAGGCCGTGGCGTGCTGGTGGCCGTGCACGCTGCAGTCGTTCGCGCAGGCGCAGGCGGCAGCCGCCTGGCGCAGCGAGGCCTGCAGCGGCGCGCCCTGCTCGCCCCAGTTGCCGTAGCCGCCGAAGCGCCGCACGGGCGACCAGTCCGGCATGGCCGGCGGCGGCGCGCCGGCGTCGTGCGCCGCGAAATCGCCGGCCGCGTAGACCACCTTGCCACCGACCACCGTCAGCAGCGCCGTGGTGTCGGCGATCTCGGACTCGGCACAGGCAAAGAAGTCGCGGTCGGGCACCACGAGGTCGGCGAACTGGCCTTCCTCGATGCGGCCCTTCTTGCCCTCCTCGTTGCTGAACCAGGTGACGTTCTCGGTCCACATGCGCAGCGCGGCCTCGCGGTCCAGGCAGTTGCGCTGCGGGTACAGCTGCAGGCCGCCGACCGTCTTGCCCGTGACCAGCCAGGACAGCGACACCCAGGGGTTGTAGGAGGCGACACGCGTCGCGTCGGTGCCGGCCGAGACCTTGACGCCCTTGTCCAGCATGCGCTTGACGGGCGGCGTGGCCTCGGCCGCGCCGGCGCCATAGCGCTCCACGAAGTACTCGCCCTGGTAGGCCATGCGGTGCTGCACGGCAATGCCGCCGCCCAGTGCGGCGATGCGGTCGATGGAGCGCTCGGAGATGGTCTCGCAGTGGTCGAAGAACCAGTTCAGGCCGGCGAGCGGCACGTCCCGGTTCACCTTCTCGAACACGTCGAGCGCGCGCGTGATGGTCTCGTCGTAGGTGGCATGCAATCGCCAGGGCCAGCGGTTCTGCGCGAGAAGGCGCACGACCTCTTCGAGATCGCCCTCCATCTCGGGCGCCATGTCGGGCCGCGGCTGGCGGAAGTCCTCGAAGTCGGCCGCCGAGAACACCAGCATCTCGCCCGCGCCGTTGTGGCGGAACCAGTCCGTGCCCTGCTTGTACTGCGAGGTGGCGGTCCAGTTCAGGAAGTCGGCCTTTTCCTGCTTGGGCTTTTGCGTGAACAGGTTGTAGGCCAGGCGGATCGTGAGCTGGTCGGCCTTGGCCAGTTCCTCGATGACGGCGTAGTCGTCGGGGTAGTTCTGGAACCCGCCGCCCGCGTCGATGGCGCCCGTCACGCCCAGGCGGTTCAGCTCGCGCATGAAGTGGCGGGTGGAGTTCAGCTGATATTCGTACGGCAGCTTGGGGCCCTTGGCCAGCGTGGCGTAGAGGATGGACGCGTTGGGCTTGGCCAGCAGCAGGCCGGTGGGGTTGCCCGCCGCGTCACGCGTGATCTCGCCACCGGGCGGCGCGGGCGTGTCGCGCGTGTAGCCCACGGCCCGCAGCGCGGCGCCGTTGAGCAGTGCGCGGTCGTACAGGTGCAGCAGGAAGACGGGCGTGTCGGGGGCGACCGCGTTGATTTCGTCCAGTGTGGGCAGGCGCTTCTCTGCGAACTGGTGCTCGGTGAAGCCACCCACCACGCGCACCCACTGCGGCGCGGGTGTGATGTCGACCTGGCGCTTGAGCATGGCCATGGCGTCGGCCAGGCTCTTCACGCCGTCCCAGCGCAGTTCGAGGTTGAAGTTCAGCCCGCCGCGGATGATGTGCAGGTGGTTGTCGATCAGGCCCGGCAGCACGCGCCTGCCACGCAGGTCGATGAGCTTCGTGTCAGGCCCGGCGAGTGGCATGACCTCGTGGTCCTGCCCCACCTTCAGGAAGCGGCCGTTCTGGATGGCGACGGCGCTGGCCGTGGGCTGGCTGCGGTTCAACGTGGTGAACAGGCCGCGGTGCAGGATGAGTTCGGGGGTGGTGCGTGTCGTCATTGGGCGCTCCCATGGGTTGTGATGCGTTCAGTGCGCGGTCCGAGGACATTGGACGGCCCCTCCGCAATTCCCCGCCCCGGGCCGCAGGCGGCCTGGGGCGGGGGACATTCGCTTCGTTCCGTCCACCGTCGTCCCGATCCGCCACCGCCTCAAGGCTCAGCCTTCATGCGCCCCGAACATCGCCCGCGCATAGTTGATCCCGATCCCATACCCCCCACCGAACTTGCGCGCAATCCCGGTCGTCATCTCATAGGTATCCGTCCGCGCCCAGTCGCGCTGCATCTCCAGCAGGTATTGCAGCGAGGTGATGGGCTGCGCACCGGCCTGCACCATGCGGTCCATCGCGCGCTCGTGCGCCTCGGTGGAGATGTCGCCGCAGGCATCGGCGATCACATAGACCTCGAAGCCCTGGTCCAGCGCCGACAGGGCCGGCCCCACGATGCACACGCTGGTCCACAGGCCGGCCAGCACGATGCGCGACTTGCCGATCTCGTTGATGCGGGCGATGACGGCCGCGTCTTCCCAGGTGTTCATGGACGTGCGGTCCAGCAGCGCCAGGCCCGGGAACGGCGCCGTCACCTCCTCGAACATCGGGCCGGAGAAGCTCTTCTCGGCCACGGTGGTCAGGATGGTCGAGGCACCGAAGCCGGCGGCCGCGCTGGCCACCAGGGCCGCGTTGGAGCGCAGCTGCACCGGGTCGATGGAGTGCGTGGCGAACGCCATCTGCGACTGGAAGTCGATCATGACCAGCGTGTGGTCCGTGGGGTTCAACAGCTTGGCGCCGGGCGTGGGGGTTGCGGTGATGGCCATGGTGATGCTCCTGGTTGGGTCGAAGAAAAATGCAGGGGTGCCAGCGAAGCGGCGGATGGTCGGCTGTGCGCCGCCCGCTGGCTAGACCGTTTGTGCGGCCCGTTGAAGGAATGTGCTCAGGCGCTCATGCAGCCGAATCGACCAGCACCAGCTCGGCATCGGCCAGCGCCGTCACCCGCACCGTGTCCACGTCGCGGATGGCCGCACCGTCGCGGGCCTCGAAGCGCACGCCGTCGATCTCCACTGCGCCCGTGGCCGGCACCAGGTAGCCGCGGCGGTCCTTGCCGAGGCGGTACTCGGCGCTCTCGCCGGCCTTCAGCGTGGCGCCGAGCACCCGGGCGTTGGTGCGGATCGGCAGTGCGTCCTCATCGCTCTCGATGCCGCTGGCCAGGGCTACGAACTGCCCCGAGCGCTCGCCCTTGGGGAAGGGCTTGGCGCCCCAGGAGGGCGCCTTGCCGCGGCCGTCCGGCAGGATCCAGATCTGGAAGATCCTGGTCACGCCCGGCTCCTGGTTGTATTCGGAGTGGCGGATGCCGGTGCCTGCGCTCATCACCTGCACGTCGCCCGCTTCGGTGCGGCCCTTGTTGCCCATGTTGTCCTGGTGCGTGATGGCGCCTTCGCGTACATAGGTGATGATTTCCATGTCGGCATGCGCATGCGGCGGGAAGCCCGTGCCGGGGGCGATGGTGTCGTCGTTCCACACGCGCAGCGAACCCCAGCTCATGCGCGCCGGGTCGTGGTAATCGGCGAACGAGAAGTGGTGCTTGGCGTCGAGCCAGCCGTGGTTGGCACCGCCGAGGGACTGGAAGGGGCGACGTTCGATCATGCTGTTTCTCCTGGGTTTCCGGTTGCGATGGAGTGAATGTAGGATCCATCGATCGATAAGAGAATAGAAAAGATGGAAAAGCATCCATTCCGAACCTGACATGCAAAAACTTCCGGACCTGGAGGCCTGGGCCATCTTTGCCAAGGTGGCCGAGACCGGCTCGTTTGCCAAGGCGGCGGCCGACCTGGGCATCTCGCAGCCCACCGTGTCCAAGGCGCTCACAAGGCTGGAGCAGCGGCTCAAGACCATGCTGTTCCACCGCACCTCGCGCAAGATGTCGCTGACGGCCAGTGGCCAGGTGGCGCTGGAGCGCGCCGCGCGCATCCTGGCCGAGGGCGAGGCGGTGGAGGCCGAGGTGACCGAGCAGTCCACCAGCCTGCGCGGCACGATCCGGCTGGCCGCGCCCATGTCGTTCGGCGTGTCGCACCTGGCGCCCGCGCTGCCGGCCTTCATGGAGCTGCATCCGGACGTGACGCTGGACCTGCATCTGAGCGACGAGCTCATCGACATGGTGGCGCAGGGCTTCGACGCGGCGCTGCGCATCTCCTCCCTGCCCGACTCCAGCCTGCTGGCGCGGCGGCTGTGCACGGTGCGGCTGCTGCTGGTGGGCGCGCCCGCCTACTTCGCCGTGCACGGCACGCCGGGCCATCCGCGCGACCTGGCCACGCACCGTGCGCTGCGCTACGTGCACGCGCGGGCCGGCGAGGCCTGGCGCTTCCAGCATCCGCGCAAGGGCGAGTTCTCGCAGGTCGTGCCCTCGGCCCTGCGCGTGAACAACGCCGAGGCGCTGGTGCCGGCCCTGCGCGCCGGCCTGGGCCTGGCCATGCAGCCGGAGTTCCTGGCCTGGGAGGACCTGCGCGCGGGCCTGGTGCAGTCCACGCTGGACGACTGGCAGGTGCCACCGATCGCACTGCACATCGTCACGCCGCCGGGGCGGGCCAAGCCGGCACGGGTGGAGGCCCTGATCGAATACCTGGCGAAGCATTTCGCCAGCGCGCCGTGGGCGGGCAGCACGGGCTGAGCGCGCGGCGCGCGGCCGCTACAACAGCTCGATCGCCGCGAGGCTCTTCAAGCGAGGTCGCGACGCGGCGCGCTGGCTATTGCTCCCTCTTCATCTGGGAGAGGGTTGGGGTGCGGGCGCCCGCCACCAGCGTGGCGCCCTGCCCCCCCTACCCCGCCACCCCATACGGCGTGAACCGGCTCTGGTTCTCGTCCACATCCAGTGGCCGCCCCACGAACGGGAACGCGCGCTGCGGGCAGGCCACGCGTTCGCAGACCTTGCAGCCCATGCCGATGGGCGTGGGCACCTCGGCGTCCTGCAGGTCCAGGCCCTTGGAATACACCAGCCGCTGCGCATGCCGGATGTCGCAGCCCAGGGCGATGGCGAAGGTCTTGCGCGGCGAGCCGTAACCGCGCTGGCCGTGCGTGACCGTGCGCGCGATCCACAGGTAGGCCCGGCCGTCGGGCATGCGCGCCAGCTGGGTGAGGATGCTGCCGGGCTGGGCGAAGGCCTCGTAAACGTTCCACAGCGGGCAGGTGCCGCCCGTCTTGGAGAAGTGGAAATGCGTGGCCGACTGGCGCTTGGAGATGTTGCCCGCGCGGTCCACGCGGATGAAGAAGAACGGCACGCCGGGCGCGTCCGCACGCTGCAGCGTCGATAGCCGGTGGCACACCGTCTCGAAGCCCACGCCGAAGCGGCGCGCGAGCCGGTCGATGTCGTGGCGCAGGGCTTGCGCGGCCTGCAGGAACACGCCATAGGGCAGCAGCAGCGCGCCGGCGAAGTAGTTGGCCAGGCCGATGCGGGCGAGCGTCTGGGCTGCGGCGTCGCCCAGGTCGGGCACGGCGATCAGCCGGTTGATGGCGGCGTCCTGCTCCAGCAGCGCCAGCTGCGTGGCGAGCTGGAAGGCCTGCTGCCCGCTCTCCAGCCCGCCCGACAGGCGCAACACGCGGCTGGCCGGGTCGTAGCGGCGCTGGCTGTCGTCCGTGTCTTCCTCGGTCGGCACCACGCGCACGCCGTGGCGCTGCAGCAGGCGCTGCAGCAGCCATTCGTTCAGCGGCCCACCGGCACTGCGCGCCTCGGCCGCCAGGCCCTCTGCGGCCGTGTCCAGGGCGTCGAAGTAGTTGCCCTGCGCGAAGAAGAAATCGCGCACGACCTCGAACGGCATGGGCCGCGCATGCACGGCCCCGCCGCGACCGTCGCCAAGCTCCACCGAGATGGCTTCCAGGCGGGCCATGGCGTCCGCATGGCGCCGGTGCAGCGCCAGCAGCGCGCGGCCCACGGCCGGCATCTGCGCCGCGACCTCGCGCAGCTCGGGCAGGGCCACGGTCTCGCCGCCCGGGTTGTCGGCCAGCGCGTCGCGCATCTCGGCGACCAGGCGCGCTTCTTCGTCTTCGGAGAACTGCTGCACGTCCACGCCCAGCGTGCGGCTGATCTTGAGCAGCACGGCCACCGTGAGCGGCCGCTGGTTCTGCTCGATCTGGTTCAGGTAGCTGGGCGACAGGCCCAGCGCCTGCGCGAGCGCCACCTGGCTCAGCCCGCGCTCGGCACGCAGGCGGCGCAGGCGCACGCCCATGTAGGTCTTTTTCATCGCATCATCGCCTCGCGCATCTTCGCAACCTTCGCAAATTCAGCCCATTCCATTCGCAACCATTTGCCATTTCAGTGCTTCACCGGGGGCGCCATTCTGCGTAAATTGCGAACATTCGCAAGCCCACCCGCATCGACCGGAGACCGCATGACCGCTGCCACGACCGCCCCCGCCTTCAAGCCCAAGAAGTCCGTCGCCCTCTCGGGCGTGACGGCCGGCAACACCGCGCTGTGCACGGTGGGCCGCACCGGCAACGACCTGCACTACCGCGGCTACGACATCCTGGACATCGCCGAGGTCTGCGAGTTCGAGGAGATCGCCCACCTGCTGGTGCACGGCAAGCTGCCCACGCGCGCCGAACTCGCGGCATACAAGGCGAAGTTGAAGGCCCTGCGCGGCGTGCCGGCCAGCGTGAAGTCGGCGCTGGAGCAGATCCCCGCCAACGCCCACCCCATGGACGTGATGCGCACCGGCGTCTCGGCCCTGGGCTGCACGCTGCCCGAGCGCGACGACCACAACACGCCCGGCGCGCGCGACATCGCCGACCGGCTCATGGCTTCACTGGGCTCGATGCTGCTGTACTGGTACCACTGGTCCACCCAGGGCAGACGCATCGAACTGGAGACCGACGACGACTCCATCGGCGCGCACTTCCTGCACCTGCTGCATGGATCGAAACCCAGCGCCGCGTGGGAGCGCGCCATGCACACCTCGCTGAACCTGTACGCCGAGCACGAGTTCAACGCGTCGACCTTCGCCGCGCGCGTGATCGCCGGCACGGGCAGCGACATGCATTCGGCCATTGCCGGCGCCATCGGCGCGCTGCGTGGCCCCAAGCACGGCGGCGCGAACGAGGTGGCGTTCGAGATCCAGAAGCGCTACGACAACCCCGACGAGGCCGAGGCCGACATCCGCCGCCGCGTACAGGCCAAGGAAGTCGTGATCGGCTTCGGCCACCCCGTCTACACCGTGAGCGACCCGCGCAACGTGGTCATCAAGGGCGTGGCGCGCACGCTGTCGCAAGAGGCCGGCTCGACCAAGATGTTCGACATCGCCGAGCGGCTGGAATCGG
Organism: Pseudorhodoferax sp. Leaf267; assembly: GCF_001422405.1. Classification (GTDB taxonomy): domain Bacteria; phylum Pseudomonadota; class Gammaproteobacteria; order Burkholderiales; family Burkholderiaceae_C; genus Pseudorhodoferax. The sequence continues at coordinate 382,041 of NZ_LMMV01000001.1, read as the reverse complement.
TGATGTGGGAGGTGAAGCAGATGTTCCCCAACCTGGACTGGTTCAGCGCCGTGAGCTACCACATGATGGGCGTGCCGACCGCCATGTTCACGCCGCTGTTCGTGATCGCGCGCACCAGCGGCTGGGCCGCGCACATCATCGAGCAGCGCGTGGACAACAAGATCATCCGGCCGAGCGCAAACTACACGGGGCCGCAAGACCTGGCCTTCGTGTCGATCCAGGACCGCAAGTAAGCCCCATGAACACCCGCTACCGCAAGAACCTGCCCGGCACCGCGCTGGACTACTACGACGCGCGCCAGGCCGTGGACGACATCGCGCAGGGTGCCTACGACGCTCTGCCCTACACCGCGCGCGTGCATGCCGAAAACCTGGTGCGCCGCTGCGACCCGGCCACGCTGACCGATTCGCTCAAGCAACTCATCGAACGCAGGCGCGACCTGGACTTTCCGTGGTTCCCCGCGCGCGTGGTGTGCCACGACATCCTGGGCCAGACTGCGCTGGTGGACCTGGCCGGCCTGCGCGATGCGATCGCCGACAGGGGCGGCGACCCGGCCCAGGTCAACCCCGTGGTGCCCACCCAGCTGATCGTGGACCACTCGCTGGCCGTGGAGTTCGCGGGCTTCGACCCCAACGCATTTGCCAAAAACCGCGCCATCGAAGACCGCCGCAACGAGGACCGTTTCCACTTCATCGAGTGGACCAGGAAGGCGTTCCAGAACGTCGAGGTGATCCCGCCGGGGAACGGGATCATGCACCAGATCAACCTCGAAAGAATGAGCCCCGTGGTGCATGCCAAGGACGGCGTGGCCTACCCCGACACGCTGGTCGGCACCGACAGCCACACGCCGCACGTGGACGCGCTGGGCGTGATCGCCATCGGCGTGGGCGGGCTGGAGGCCGAGAGCGTGATGCTGGGCCGCGCCTCGTGGATGCGCCTGCCCGACATCGTGGGCGTGGAGCTGACAGGGAAGCCGCAGCCGGGCATCACGGCCACCGACATCGTGCTGGCGCTCACCGAATATCTGCGCAAGGAAAAGGTGGTCGGCGCGTATCTGGAGTTCTACGGTGCCGGCGCCGCGGCGCTGACATTGGGCGACCGCGCGACCATCTCCAACATGACGCCCGAGTTCGGCGCCACGGCCGCGATGTTCTCGATCGACCAGATGACGATCGACTACCTGCGCCTGACCGGGCGCGAGGACGCGCAGGTGCGGCTGGTCGAAATCTACGCGAAGCAAGCCGGTTTGTGGTCCGACGCGCTGGCCAGCGCCGAGTACGAACGCGTGCTGCGCTTCGACCTTTCGAGCGTGGTGCGCAACATGGCCGGTCCGTCGAACCCGCACAAGCGCCTGCCGACCTCGGACCTGGCCGCGCGCGGCATCGCGGCCAAGTGGGAAGAGGTGCCCGGCCAGATGCCGGACGGCGCCGTGATCATCGCGGCCATCACGAGCTGCACCAACACCAGCAACCCGCGCAACGTAATCGCCGCGGGCCTGCTGGCGCGCAACGCCAACGCACGTGGCCTCGTGCGCAAGCCCTGGGTCAAGACCTCGCTGGCGCCAGGCTCCAAGGCCGTGCAGCTGTACCTGGAAGAAGCCGGCCTGCTGCGCGAGCTGGAGCAGCTGGGCTTCGGCATCGTGGCCTTCGCCTGCACCACCTGCAACGGCATGAGCGGCGCGCTGGACCCTGCCATCCAGCAGGAGGTGATCGCGCGCGACCTGTACGCCACGGCCGTGCTGTCGGGCAACCGCAACTTCGACGGCCGCATCCACCCCTATGCCAGGCAGGCCTTCCTGGCCTCGCCGCCACTGGTGGTGGCCTATGCGATCGCGGGCACGGTGCGCTTCGACATCGAGAAGGACGTGCTGGGTGTGGACGCCGAGGGCCGCCCCGTCACCCTCAAGGACATCTGGCCCAGCGACGCCGAGATCGACGCCATCGTGGCCAGCAGCGTGAAGCCCGCGCATTTCCGCCGCGTGTACGACGCCATGTTCCAGATCGGCGTGGCGAGCGATGAGACGATCAGCCCGCTGTACGACTGGCGCGCGCAGAGCACCTATATCCGCCGGCCGCCGTACTGGGAAGGCGCGCTGGCCGGCGAGCGCACGCTGCGCGGCCTGCGCCCGCTGGCCGTGCTGCCCGACAACATCACGACCGATCACCTGTCGCCCTCCAACGCCATCCTGCGGGACAGCGCGGCCGGCGAGTACCTGCACCAGATGGGCCTGCCCGAGGAAGACTTCAATTCCTACGCCACGCACCGCGGCGACCACCTGACGGCGCAGCGCGCCACCTTCGCCAACCCGCAGCTCGTCAACGAGATGGCCGTGGTCGATGGCCAGGTCAAGAAGGGCTCGTTCACGCGCATTGAGCCCGAGGGCCGCGTGGTGCGCATGTGGGAAGGCATCGAGCACTACATGCAACGCAAGCAGCCGCTGATCATCATCGCCGGCGCCGACTACGGCCAGGGCAGCTCGCGCGACTGGGCGGCCAAGGGCGTGCGGCTGGCGGGCGTGCAAGCCATCGCAGCCGAGGGCTTCGAGCGCATCCACCGCACCAACCTGATCGGCATGGGGGTGTTGCCGCTGGAGTTCAAGCCCGGCACGAACCGCTTGACGCTGGGGCTGGATGGCACGGAGACCTACGACGTGGTGGGCGAGCGTCTGCCCCGCGCGACGCTGACGCTGGTGGTGCGGCGGCGTGATGGCGAGCTGGTGGAGGTGCCGATGACCTGCCGGCTGGATACGGCGGAGGAAGTGTCGATCTACGAGGCAGGAGGGGTATTGCAGCGGTTCGCGCAGGACTTTCTGGCCACGGCACACGCGGCCTGAGGGGCGAGCACACAATGGACCGTGCCTTCCCCCTCCCTGCTGTTCATGGCCAAGCCCTCGCCCGACGTGTGCGAGCAGATGCAACGAATCCTCGCGACCGAAGGCTGGGACCGCCAACTGGGCGAAGCGCTGTTCGACGCGCAGAACTGGCACCAGTCCCTGTCGCATCCGCTGCCTTACAGCGATGCACTGCGCAATCGCTTGCTAGATATCGGTTCGCGCATCGACGCGGCGGCATTCACGACGGTGCTGAACCGCGTGCGCGGCAGCGGCTTGGCCGGGCAGGCCGATGCCATCCATTGGGCATTCCATGCGACTCGTCCGCCAGCCTTCGATGCACTGGTGAAGACCATTCGAGACGGCTTGCAGACACTCGGCCTGGAAGGCATGCCAGGACACAGCCCACACGTCACCATCAGCTACTGGGCACCGACCAGGCTCGCCGTGCAGAAGATTGCGCCCATCGCGTGGCGGATCGAAGAACTCCTGCTGGTCGAAACCTGCAGTTCACCCTACCGCGACCGCACGCTGGCCAGCTGGCCGCTGCGGCCCGTGCCGGCAGGACTGGAAAGCCAACGCGAGCTCTGGTGACGGGCCTTTCGCAAGAGCAAAGAGGCGCGAGAGAATGGCGCTCTCGGCTCCCCTCTCCCCTTGTGGGAGAGGGGTTGGGGGAGAGGGGTATGCATCAGCGCGACTTCACCAAAACCTTGCGCCAGAACATGACCGAGGCCGAGCAGCGCCTGTGGTACCACCTGCGCGCACACCGTATGGCCGGCCAGAAGTTCCGGCGGCAGCAACCCATCGGCCCCTACACGGTGGACTTCGTGCATTTCGGCGCGCGGCTGATCGTCGAAGCCGATGGCGGGCAGCATGCCGATTCACCACGCGATGCGGTGCGCGACGCCTGGCTGCGAAGCCAGGGTTTTGAAGTGCTGCACTTCTGAAACCACGACATCCTGCAGAACACGGACGTGGTGCTGCAGGCCATCTGGGCGTCAGTGGATGCCGCTGCCCCCTCTCCCCCAACCCCTCTCCCGCGAGGGGAGAGGGGAGCCAAGACATGACACATCCTTCCCAAATCAAGATTCCCGCCACGTACATGCGCGGCGGCACCAGCAAGGGCGTGTTCTTCCGCCTGCAGGACCTGCCCGAGGCCGCGCAACGACCCGGCCCCGCGCGCGACGCATTGCTGCTGCGGGTGATCGGCAGCCCCGACCCGTACGGCAAACAGACCGACGGCATGGGTGGCGCCACGTCCAGCACGAGCAAGGCCGTGATCCTCTCGCAGAGCGCACGGCCGGGCCATGACGTGGACTACCTGTTCGGCCAGGTGGCCATCGCCCAGCCCTTCGTGGATTGGAGCGGCAACTGCGGCAACCTGTCGGCCGCAGTGGGGCCGTTCGCCATCTGCAATGGCTTGATAGACGCCAGCCGCATCCCGCGCGACGGCATCGCCACCGTGCGCATCTGGCAGGCCAACATCGGCAAGACCATCGTCGCGCATGTGCCCATGACGGGCGGCGTGGTGCAGGAGACCGGCGACTTCGAGCTCGATGGCGTGACCTTTCCGGCCGCCGAAGTGCAGCTGGAGTTCATGGCCCCCGCCGAGGAGGGTGAGGGCGGCGCCATGTTCCCGACGGGCAATGTGGTGGACGACCTCGAAGTTCCCGGCGTCGGCGCGCTCAAGGCGACGCTCATCAACGCCGGCATCCCGACCATCTTCGTGAACGCCGAGGCCATCGGCTACACCGGCACCGAGCTGCAGGGCGCCATCAACGGCGACGCCGAGGCGCTCGCCAGGTTCGAGGCCATCCGCACGCACGGCGCGCTGCGCATGGGGCTGATCCATCACCTGGACGAGGCCGCCAAGCGCCAGCACACGCCCAAGGTCGCCTTCGTCGCCAAGCCAGCCGCCTACACCACGTCCAGCGGCAAGGCCGTCGCAGCCGGCGATGTGGACCTGCTGGTACGCGCCCTGTCCATGGGCCAGTTGCACCACGCCATGATGGGCACGGCGGCCGTGGCCATCGGCACGGCCGCCGCCATTCCCGGCACCCTGGTGAACCTGGCGGCCGGCGGCGGCGAGCGCCAGGCGGTGCGCTTCGGCCACCCGTCAGGCACCTTGCGCGTGGGCGCCGAGGCCGCGCTGGTCGATGGCCAATGGACCGTGACCAAGGCCGTCATGAGCCGCAGCGCGCGCGTGCTGATGGAAGGCTGGGTCCGCGTGCCCGGCGACAGTTTTTGAATTTCGAGGAACCGCCATGTCCACCCGCCAACAACTCAAAGCCCTCGCCGAAGCCCGCCGCGGCGTGCTGGTGCCGGGCGCCTTCAACGCGCTGTCGGCCAAGGTCATCGAAGACCTGGGCTTCGAGGCGATCTATATCACCGGCGCCGGCGTGACCAACATGTGGTTCGGCATGCCGGACCAGGGCTTCATGGGCCTCTCCGAGATCGCCGACCACACGGCGCGCATCCGCGACGCGGTGCGCCTGCCGCTGATCGTGGACGCCGACACCGGCTTCGGCAATGCACTCAACGTGCGCCACACGGTGCGCGTGCTGGAGCGTGCCGGCGCCGACTGCATCCAGCTCGAAGACCAGGTCGCGCCCAAGCGCTGCGGCCACTTCTCGGGCAAGGAGGTGATCTCCACCGAGGAGGCCGTCGCCAAGATCAAGGCCGCCGTCGATGCGCGGCACGACCCGGACTTTCTCGTGATGGCCCGCACGGATGCCTGCGCCACGCAGGGCTTCGAGGCCGCGGTGGAGCGCGCGCAGAAGTTCGCCGAGGCCGGGGCCGACATCCTCTTCGTGGAGGCGGTGACCACGGCCGAGGAGATCCGCGCCCTGCCTCAACGGCTGGCCACTCCGCAGCTCATGAACATGGTGATCGGCGGCAGGACACCGATCTTCGGTGCCGAGGAACTGGGTGCGCTGGGCTACGGCATCGTGCTGTACGCCAATGCCGCGCTACAGGGCGCGGTGGCGGGCATGCAGAAGGCGCTGACGGTGTTGCGCGACACCAGGCGCATCGACGAGGACGCATCGCTGGTGACGCCTTTTGCCGAGCGCCAGCGGCTGGTGGGCAAGCCCGAATGGGATGAACTGGAAAAGCGCTACAGCTGAGCCCGGGCCCAGGGCAAAAAAAAGCCCGCCCGTCGGGACGGGAGGGCTGATCTGGAGGAGCTACGGGGAGTCGAACCCCGCTTCTCAGGATGAAAACCTGATGTCCTAACCGATAGACGATAGCTCCGAAGGCCGCGATGTTAACCCGACATTCGGGCAGTTTCGCTGGCACCCCTAGATTTTCTTGCGCGCACTCACGCAGGTCGCAGCATTGTTCACATGGAACCCGCCCGCAACCGGGCGCGCCCTTCACCTACGGATAGACGGGATGCATGCACCGGCGCAGTGCGCGAGCGCGCTCCTACAGTGGCGCACCTTTCAACTACTGGCACCGCACATGAGCACCACCTATCCCCCCTCTGCCGATCGCATGCCACGCATGGACCGGCCTGTGGACGTCCTGTCCAACCTGCGTTCACGTGTGTCGTGGGGCGCCGTGTTCGCAGGCGTCGTCATCGCCATCGTGGTGCAGATGGTGTTGAGCCTGCTGGGCGCCGGCATCGGCCTGTCCACGGTGGATCCGCTGCGCCACAGCAGCCCGGACATGGCCAGCTTCGGCATGGGCGCCGGCATCTGGTGGGCGATCAGCAGCGTGATTTCGCTGTTCGCCGGCGGCTGGGTCGCGGCGCACCTGGCCGGCTCGCCCGAGAAGTCCGATGCCATGCTGCACGGCCTGCTGACCTGGGGCCTGGCGGCCATCGTCACGGCCTACCTGCTGGCTTCTGCCGTAGGCGCCGTGGTGCGTGGCGGTGCCAACGTGGTAGGCACAGCCGCCACGGTGACGGCCAGCGGCGCGGCCGCAGTGGCCGGCCCGGCGGCCGAGATGGCGAAAAAGCAGCTGGAAGCCAGCGGCATCTCGTGGGATTCGATCAAGGCCCAGGCCCAGGAACTGCTGAAGCAGACCGGCAAGCCCGCGCTGCAACCCGGCGCGCTGGAAGACAAGGCTGAGGCGGCCACCGAGGAGGCCAAGGCCGCGGCCGCCAATGCCGGCGCCGCAGGCAGCACGCAAGCTGCGGGCGGCGACATCCAGGCCGCCATCCAGAAGATCATCGACTCGGGCAAGGACACGGTCGACCAGGTGGACCGCGATGCCGTGGTGAACATCGTGATGGCACGCTCGGGTGCCACGCGACCTGAAGCCGAAGCCCGCGTGGACGGCTGGATCAAGACTTACCAGGACGCCCGCGTGAAGTACCAGGAGCAAAAGGCAGCCGCCGAAGCGAAGGCCCGCGAAGTGGCTGACGCTACCGCCAAGGCATCGTCGCAGGCGGCCCTGGCCACCGTGGCAGCCCTGGTGCTGGGTGGCATCGCCGCCGCACTGGGCGGCCTGGCCGCACGCCGCCGGTACCTGGTGGCCGTGCCCCGCACCGTAGCCTGAACGTCAACCCCGCACGAGGACCCGCTATGTTCCGCATCATCAAACTCGCACCGCTCGTCTTGATGGCCTGGCGCTGGTACAAGGGCAAGGGCGCCAGCGCGGCGCCGCGCGCCGGTCTCCCGCGGCGCTGACACGCCATCTGACTGAACACAGGCCGGCTCTTGCCGGCCTGTTGCTATTGCAGCGCCGGGTATGCGTGGCCCCCGCCGCCCCGGAGCTTGAACACGCTCACCAGTTGCTCCAGCCGCGCCGCCTGATGGTTCAGCGACTCGGCGGCCGATGCCGCCTCTTCCACCAGCGCTGCGTTCTGCTGCGTGGTCTGGTCCATGCCGGCGATGGCCTGGTTGATTTGCTCGATATCGCTGGACTGCTGGTGGCTGCCGCTCGCGATGTCGCCAATGATGCGCGTGACCTCGGCCACGCTGGCCACCACCTCGGCCATGGTCTTGCCGGCCTCGTCCACGAGCTGGGTGCCCTGCTCCACGCTGCCGACCGAGGCATCGATCAACTGCTTGATCTCCTTGGCGGCAGCGGCCGAGCGTTGGGCCAGGCCGCGCACCTCGGAGGCCACCACTGCGAAGCCGCGGCCCTGCTCGCCGGCCCGCGCCGCCTCCACGGCCGCGTTCAGCGCCAGGATGTTGGTCTGGAAGGCGATGCCGTCGATCACGCTGATGATGTCGACGATCTTGCGCGAGGACGTGTTCACGGCGCCCATGGTGGCGATGACCTGGTTCACGACCGCGCCGCCGCGTGCCGCCACTTCCGAGGCCGTGGCTGCAAGCTCGTTCGCCTGGCGCGCATGCTCGGCGTTCTGCCGCACGGCGCCGGTCAGCTCCTCCATCGACGCGGCAGTCTGCTCCAGTGCGCTGGCCTGCTGCTCGGTGCGCGCCGACAGGTCGTTGTTGCCGGCCGCGATCTCGTGGGAGGCGGTGGCGATCGACGCGGTGCCCGCCCGCACCTCGCCCACGATGTTGGCGATGCTGTCGCGCATGGTCTGCATGGCGTGCAGCATGCTGCCGTTGTCGCCGGGCTTGAGCGCGATGTCCACCGACAGGTCGCCCTGCGCAATGCGTTCGGAAATGCGCATGGCCTCGCCAGGCTCGCCGCCCAGTTGGCGCAGCAGCCGGCGCGCGATCGCCACGCCGATGGCCGCCAGCACAGCGGCCAGCAACAGCGCGCCCAGGCCGAACTGCAGCACGCGGGCACGGATCGCCGCGTCCACCGTGTCCACGTACACGCCGGAGCCCACCAGCCAGCCCCAGGGCGCGAAGCCCTTCACGTAGGACGCCTTGAGCACGGGGTCTGTGCTGCCCGGCTTGGGCCACAGGTACATCACATAGCCGGCCTCGCGCTCGCGCACCACGCGCACGAACTCCACGAACAGCCGCATGCCGGTCGGGTCCTTGTTCTCGGTGAGGTCCTTGCCGTCGAGCTCGGGGCGGATCGGATGCATGACCATGGTCGGGTGCATGTCGTTGATCCAGAAGTACTCGTTGCCGCTGTAGCGCATCGCCCTGAGCGCGTCCTTGGTGGACTGCTGTGCCTGGGCCTGGGTGATCTTGCCGGCCACGGCCTGAGCGTGGAAGTGGACCATCAGGCTGTGGGCCGACTCGACGTTCTGGCGCACGCTGCTCCTGCGCTCCTCCATGATCAGATGGCGCTCGGTGAACAGCGCTGCCGAGGCGATGACGATGACGCCCAGCACGGCGCTGGCGATCAGCAGGCCCAGCAGCTTGGCAATGCCCATGGATCGTTGCGTTCTGTCCATCCCATACTCCCTCGTGCCGCGCACATTCGCCCAAAACCGCACGAATGCTACGCCCGCGTGGGCCGGCCGAAGCCGTGAGGAAGGGCCAAAAGTCCGCCAAATGGGCCCGCTGGGCGGGCCGCTCAGCCCCGGCCGTCGCCCGCGGCGTGCCGGCTGGCCAGCAGCGCGGCCTCGACCCGGCTGCGCACCTGCAGCTTCTGCAGGATGTTGGTCACGTAGTGCTTGATGGTCTTCTCGGACAGGCACAGCGCGTCGCCGATCTCGCGGTTGGTCTTGCCGCTGCCGATCAGGCCCAGGATGCGGCGCTCGCGCTCGGTCAGCTCCTGCAGTGGGTCGGGCGCCTTGTGCCGCGTGAGCGAGACCAGCATCTCCGCTGCGATCGAGGGCGACACGTAGACCTCACCCGCCACCGCCCCGCGCAGCACGCCGGCCAGCTCGCGCGCCGACACGCCCTTGAGCACGTAGCCGCGCGCGCCGGCCTTCAGCGCGGCCAGCAGCTTGTCCTTGTCCTCGGACATCGTCAGCATCACGATGGCCGTGGCCGGGCAGGCCATGGCGATACGCTCGGCCGTGACGATGCCGCTCCAGCCCGGCATGCTGATGTCCAGCAGCACCACGTTCGGCAGCAGCGCCTGGGCCAGCGCCAGCGCTTCTTCGCCAGACGCCGTCTCGCCGACCACGCGGAAATCCGGGTCCAGCCCCAGCGAATGCACCACGCCCTGGCGGAACAAGGGGTGGTCGTCGACCACCAGCACCTCGATCACTTCAGCCATGGGCCTGCTCCAGGCTGGCCAGCGGCAGGCTCACGCGGATGGTGGTGCCGCGGCCCGCGTGGCTGGTGACGTCGAACGCGCCGCCCAGCGATTCGACGCGCTGGCGCATGCCGCGCAGGCCCAGGCGGCGGCGCGCCAGGGCTTCGCCCACATCGAAGCCCGGGCCGTCGTCGCGCACCTCCAGCGTGAGCGCGCGCGCATCGGCGCGCAGCCCGATGCGGCAGGCCGCTCCGGCCGCGTGCCGCAAGCAGTTGGCCAGCGACTCCTGCAGCAGCCGGTACAGCGTGGTCTTGGTGCGCACGGGCACCTGCAGGCCCGGCGCGACCTCGGCCGCGAGCGTGACGGGGTGCTGCGTCTTGGCGCGGAAGTCGCGCACCACACGCGCCGCCACTTCGTCCAGCGCCAGCGGCTCGATGTCGGGCAGCTCCAGGTCGGCGGAGATGGCGCGCAGGTCGGCCATCGCGGCCTGCACGGCGTCGCCGATGCGGTCCAGCGTGCGTGCAAGCGCCACAGGCTGTGCATCGCCCGCGTCGCGCAGGTTGCTGATCTGCATCAGCGCGAAACCTAGATCTTGGCACGGGCCGTCGTGCACGCTGGCCGACACGCGCTGCAGCAGCGCCTCGTGCAGCACGATGGCGCCCTCGGCCGCACGCCGCACGCGGGCGTTGAGCTCGCGGTTCTGCGCGTCCAGCGCGGTCAGCTGCAGCACCTGCTGGCTCAGCGCGCCCTGCTGCGCGAAGATCGTCTGGCTGCCTCGGCGCACGACGGCGAACAGCAGCAGGTAGGTGGCCAGCATGACACCGGCCACCACGCCCCAGCTGCGCCGCTGCGCGATGCGGGCCTCGCGGTCCACCTCGTCGGGCAGTTGGTAGAACTCGGCCACGGCGCCGATGTGGCCGCGGTCGGAGGTGTGGATCGGCGTGTAGGTCTCGATCAGCCGCTCCAGCGGCTGGCCGTGGTCGGCCTGCGCCTGGCCGCGCCGGACGCTGAGCTCCGAGAAGATGCTGCCGGCGCTGGCCGCGGCCAGACCTTCGTCGATCGCCAGCTTCTGGCCGATGCCCTTGCCGTCGCTGGTGAACAGCACCAGCCCGTCGGGCCGCCAGATGCGCAGCGAAAGGATGCGCCGCGCCCATTCGGTGTCTGCCATCAGCGCCTGCAGCGCCTGGCGTTCGGCCTCGCCCAGCGTGCCGGTCACGCCCACGCGCTGCAGCTGCGGGGCGATGAAGCCGTCGACATACAGCGCCGTGTCGGCACCGATGCGCTGCACCACGCTCGCGTGCACCTGGCGGCCGACCCACCAGCCCACGCTGAGTGTGGTCGCGAACAGGATGGGAAAGCTGACCAGCAGGAACTGCTGCGACAGCGACAGGCGTGCAGCCGGGAACTTCATGCGCGCACTGTAACGGCCCGCTTACATGGCCACCATGGACCAAGGTCCCGACCGATCGCGACCATGCGCGGGCGAGATCCCGCCGTTCTGCCCTGTTGCATCAGCGGGCCGGTTCCTACGATCGCCTCCGTCGCCCACCACTTCCTGACGGAGCCCCCATGCCCTTGCTGTCTTCCATGCCCCATCCCCGCGCCGCCGGCCGCTCGCTGCTGCTGGGCGCCGTGCTCGTCCTGTCCACCGGCCTCGCCGCGGCCGCATCGTCCAAGGGCTGCGAAGGCGGCGGCTTTCGCGTGCTGGGCCTCTCCGGCAAGGTCGACACCACGGTGCCCGCCTCGGCGGTCGCCGCGCGCTTTCTGGTGCAGGGCAAGTACGTGCAGTTCGAGGTGGACGCCGCCAGCTTCGGCATCCGCAACTATGTGCTGACCGGCGCGGCCAACCCGCTGGACATGACCGGCGGCGTGCCGACCACCGTGTTCGCCGCCAAGCTGCCCGACCACCGCGGCGCCACGCTGACCAGCGGCGTGGACGTGGAACTGAATGACGAGGGCATCGAGCTCATGCGCGAAGGCCCGCAGGTCACGATGAAGCTGCAGGCCAAGGACTGCGCCAGCGGCGGCGTGTTCCAGATGGAGGTGGAGCGCGTGGACGAAACCTCCACCGTCTTCACGCACACGCTGGCCACCAACCCGGGCAACCCCACGCTGAGCACCTTCTACTTCGACAACCGCAACTTCCGCAACCGCGAGGGCGATGCCGTGCCGTACAAGGACACCACCGTCGTCGTCACGCCGCGCATCAACTTCGGCAACGACTACTCGGCCAAGCTGGTCGGCCGCGACAGCCCGCAGGTCGCCACGCGTATCCCCGACCCCACCTGCGTAAACGGCATCTTCCGGCGCAACGGCACCATCGACAACGTGGCGCATTGCGGTCTGACATCACGCTGGGACGTGGCCAGCGGCGGGCGCATGGGCATGGTGTTCGGCGAGGACGCGACCGAGGTCGCACCACCGGCCACGCTCTGCACGCACCAGTGCCAGGCACAGAACCGCGTGAAGGGCCGCTCGACGGTGCTGGGCTTCCCGTTCCTGGTGGCGCCCGGTGATCGGCTGATGCCGCGGCGCTGAGTCTCAGAAAGTCGCCTGCGGGATCTCGCCCGGCCCGAACACCAGCGACACGCGCGCCTCGTCGGGAATGGCTGGCAGGCTGGCGTCCAGCGCCTCCCAGGCACTGCGCAGTTCGGCCAGCCGCCCAGGCTCGCGCGCGGCCAGGTTGGCGCGCTCACGCGGGTCGGCCACCACATCGAACAGGTACTCCGCGCCGTCCATGCGCAGGTACTTCCAGGGGCCACGAACCAGCGCGCGCTGGGCGCGGTGCTTCATGCGCCAGAACAGGTCGCGCGCAGGCGCGGGGGCGCTGGGGTCGTCGAACAGCGGCAGCAGGCTCTGGCCGTCCAGCGGATGGTCGGCCTGGGCCGCGACGCCGGCCGCGTCGAGGAAGGTCGCGGTCCAGTCCATGGTCATGTTGGGCTGGTCGCTCACGCCATCGGCCGCGATGCGGGCCGGCCAGCGCGCCAGCAGCGGCACGCGGATGCCGCCTTCCAGCAGGTCCATCTTGCCGCCCACGAAGGGCCAGTTGTTGGAGAAGCGCTCGCCGCCGTTGTCGCTGGTGAAAACGACCAGCGTGTTGTCGGCCAGGCCGCGCCGCTCCAGCGCATCGAGCACCTGGCCGATGCCGTCGTCCATCTGCGTGACCATGGTCTGGTAAGTGGCCAGGCTGCCGCCGTCCAGGTGCTTGATGCTAGTGCCGATGCGCTGCGACTCGGCCGCGTCCTCGCGCGTGACCCAGGGCCAGTGCGGCGCGCTGTAGTGCAGGCTCAGCAGGAAGGGCTGGTCGGCCGACTGGCGCTCGATGAACTCGGCCGCACGTGCGCTCAACAGGTCGGTGAGGTAGCCGTCGCGGTGGATCTCGGTCTCGTTGTCCCACAGGTCGTGGTTGCCGCGCGAGTCGGTGTGCGAGAAGTAGTCGGTGCCACCGGCATGGAAGCCCCAGAACTCCTGGTAGCCCGATTTGCGCGGGCCGAAATGCGACGGGTAGCCCAGGTGCCATTTGCCGACCAGTGCGGTGGCGTAGCCGGCATCGCGCAACAGCGAAGGCAGCGTGGGATGCTCGGGCGGCAGGCCCAGCACCTTGTCGCCATGAGCGCCCGCCAGTGGCTCTTCGGCCGCGCCGCGCAGACGGTACTGGTAGCGGCCCGTGATCAGCGCAAAGCGCGTGGGCGAGCAGACCGCCGAGTTCGAATACCCGCGCGTGAAGCGCAGGCCTTGCGCGGCCATGCGGTCCAGCCGCGGGGACACGTCGATGGCGCGGTTGTGCGCATCGCGCGCGCCGGTGCAGCCCAGGTCGGCATAACCCAGGTCGTCGGCCAGAATGAAGATGAGATTGGGGCGTGGGGTCGTTGCAGGCATGGCGGGCACTCTACACGCCGGGCGTGCCGTGCACGGCGGGCCAGCGCGGCATCCAGCCAGTGAGGAACTCGGCGAAGCCCTGGGCAGCGGGCGACAGGCTGCGCGTGGCGGACCGGTACAGGCAGACGGTGCGGATGGCCTCGGGTTCGACCACGCGCCGCATCACGAGGCCGAAGTAGCCCGCCATCGGCGCCACGTAGGCGGGAGCCAGCGTGGCCACCCGGCCCTGCGCGGCGATGCCCAGGGCGGTGGAGACGTTGTCCACGATGTCGACGGGCGCGATGCGCGCGCCTTCGGGCGAGCTGAGCCGCATCATCTCCACGCTGCGCTCGTGGTCGCGGCCGGCGGCCAGCAGGGCGTGCTCGCGCAGCATGTCCCAGCGCACCGTCTTGCGCCTGGCAAGCGGGTGCGACTTGGCGCACCACAGCACCCAGGGGCTGGTGAACAGCGGCTGGCGCTCCACGTCGGTGCCCACGGGCCGGTCCGGCCCCACGGCCAGGTCCACATCGCCGCTGGCCACGCTCTCGACCAGGCCATCCACCGGCAGGTCGCGGATGCGCACCACGACCTTGGGGCGCTCGGCCGCATAGGCCTGGATGGCCGCGGGCAAGGCCACACTGGCGATCACCATGGGCGCGCCGATGCGCACCACGCCGGCCGCGCGGTGGCGCACATCGGCGGCCGCGCTCTCGCAGGCGTGCACGTGGCGCAGCACGGTCTCGGCCGAGGCCAGAAAGTCGCGGCCCGCGCTGGACAGGCCCACCCGCCGCGTCGTGCGGTCGAACACGCGAAAGCCGACGACGGACTCGAACTCGGCCACGAGCTGGCTCACGGCCTGCGCGGTCAGGCCCAGGCGCTCGGCGGCGGCGTTGAAGCTGTGCAGCTCGGCCACCGCGACATAGGCCTCCAGCTGGCGTAGCGTGAAGCGGGTCAATGGCATGGGCGGGATTATCAAGCTGTGCTTGATAACGGCGCGGATTCCATTGCTGGTGCCGGGACGCCATGGCCTGCACACTGGCCGCCCTCCCCCACGAGAGACAAGCCCATGCTGGAGACATCCGTTCACACCGCCCTGGCGAGCGAACTGCACCGCGCCGAGCAGAAGCGCGAGCAGGTTGCGCAGTTTTCCAAGCGCCATCCCGGCATGACGATGGAGGACAGCTACGCAGTCCAGCGCGCCTGGATGGACATCAAGCGGGCCGAGGGCCGCCGCGTCATCGGCCACAAGATCGGGCTGACCTCGCGCGCGATGCAGATCGCCTCGCAGATCACCGAGCCCGACTACGGCTGCCTGCTGGACGACATGCTGCTGCAGGGCGGCAGCGAGGTGGAGGCGGCGCGCTTCATCGTGCCGCGGCTGGAAGTGGAGTTCGCCTTCGTGCTGGCCCGCCCGCTCAAGGGTGCGCATGTCTCGCTGATCGACGTGCTCAACGCGACCGACTACGTGGTGCCGGCGTTGGAGCTCATCGACGCGCGCATCGAACAGTTCGACCGTGACACCAAGGCGCCACGCAAGGTGCTGGACACCATTGCCGACAACGCGGCCAATGCCGGCATCGCGCTGGGCGGCCGGCCCATGAAGCCCGACGCGGTGGACTGGCGCTGGGCCGGCGCGCTGCTGTTCAAGAACGGCCAGGTCGAGGAGTCGGGCCTGGGCGCGGCCGTGCTGAACCACCCCGGCAACGGCGTGGCCTGGCTGGCCCACAAGCTCGCGGCCTTCGACCAGGGGCTGGAAACCGGCGAGATCGTGCTGGGGGGCTCGTTCACGCGGCCCGTTGCCTGCGCGGCCGGCGATGTGTTCCATGCGGACTACGGGCCGCTGGGCTCGATCTCGCTGCGTTTCGTTTGAAGGAGCGTTCATGAGTTTGCTGGACATCGCGGGCATCGCCGTCTCGCCCGACCACTACATCGCCGGCCAGCGCGTGGCCTCGGCCGAGCGCTTCGCGCTGCATTCGCCCATCGACCAGCGGCCGCTCGGCCACATCAGCGAAGGCCTGGCCGAGCACGTGGAAGCCGCCATCGTCGCGGCGCAGCACGCCTTCCCGGCCTGGAGCGCGCTGACGGCGGCCGAGCGCAAGCCCTACCTGGACCGCTTCGCCGACGAGATCGGCAAACGCGCCGATGCCTTCTGCTTGCTGGAGAGCAACGACGCGGGCGTGCTGCTCTCGCGCATGCGCCACGGCGTGGTGCCGCGCGCGATGCTCAACATCCGTTGGTTCGCCGAGCATGCGCTCACGCTGCAGGACCGCCCCATCGAGACCGAGCAGGCCACGCACCTCGTGCGGCACGACCCGGCCGGCGTGGTCGTCGTCATCACGCCCTGGAACGCGCCGCTCATGCTGTCGACCTGGAAGCTCGGCCCGGCCCTGGCGGCCGGCAACTGCTGCATCCTGAAGCCGCCGGAATGGGCGCCGCTGACCTGCTCGCTGCTGGCCGATGCCGCGCATGCTGCCGGCCTGACGCCCGGCGTGTTCAACGTGGTGCAGGGCACGGGCGCGAACACAGGCGCCCGGCTCGTCAGCGACGCGCGCATCGCGCGCGTGTCGTTCACGGGCTCGGTGCCCACAGCCAAGTGGATCGCGCAGGCGGCCGGCGCCAACCTCGTGCCCTGCAGCCTGGAGCTGGGCGGCAAGAGCCCCTTCATCGTGCTGCCCGATGCCGACCTGGAACAGGCCGCCGCCACCGGCGCGCTGATGTACCGCAACGCGGGCCAGGTCTGCCTGGCGGGCACGCGCTTTCTCGTGCACGCCCAGGTGGCCGAGGCCTTCATCGCCGCGATGCGCGCGCATGTCGAGAAGCTGAACGTGGGCGACCCGCGTGAGGAAGCGACCGAGGTTGGCCCCATCATCCACCCGCGCCAGCTCGAACGTGTGGCCGGCTTCGTCGAGCGCGCCGTGGCGGCCGGCGCGCGCGTGCTGTGGGGCGGCGCGCGGCATGCGTTCGGCGCGCAGTACTACCAGCCGACCATGCTGGCCGACGTGGCGCAGGGCAGCGAGATCGTGCAGAACGAGGTGTTCGGCCCGGTGCTGACGCTGCAGACCTTCGCCAGCGACGACGAGGCCGTCCTGCTTGCCAACGGCACGGACTACGGCCTGGGCGGTGTCTGCTATGGCGAGACCGCACACGCGACCGAGGTGGCGCAGCGCGTGCGCACCGGCTTCATCTGGGTCAACAGCTTCGGCATCCGCGACCTGGCCGCGCCGTTCGGCGGGATCAAGCGCAGCGGCATCGGCCGCGAGGGCGGCGACTGGAGCTTCGAGTTCTTCTGCGACGTGAAGGATGTCGTCGTGCCGAAGAAGCCCTTTCGCGCCAGCTTTTCGCACCGATAAGGAGACGACACCATGGGACAGATCGTCGGCGCCGCGCTGGTCTCGCACCACCCGGGCCTCATGCAATGCGAGGAGTTCCGCCGGCTGCAGGGCGCGGGCGAGGACTCTGACTTGATCGCGGGCTACGCTCGGCTGCGCCGCAAGATCGCGGCGGCGCAGCCCGACGTGGTCATGATCTTCGACTCGCACTGGTTCACTACGGGCTACCACCTCGTCGATGCCGGAAAGCACTACCAGGGCACCTACCTGTCGGACGAGATGCCGTGGTACCTGCACGGCGTGCCCTACGACTACCGTGGCCAGCCCGACCTGGCGTTCGCAATAGAGGAGCTGTCGCGTGAACGGGCCGGCTACCACCGCGCCATCAGCCACCCGGAGCTGGGCCGGCAGTACCCGACCATCAACCTCGTGAAGCAACTGCGGCTGGAGCTGGCCGGGCTGCCGGTCGTGACGGTGAGTTCGTGCCAGAACTGCGAGTGGCCGCACTTCCTGCAGTCTGGCGAGATCATCGGCGAGGCGATCCGCCGTTCGAACTACCGGGTGCTGCTGCTGGCCTCGGGTGCGCTGAGCCACAAATTCAACGGCATCGACTGGAAGCCCAAGCATCCGCGCATCTTCCACGAGAGCAATGTCTCGCGGCCCGAGAACATCGAGAGCGACAAACAGGCCATCGCGCTGTTCGCCGAGGGCCGGCACGACCTGATCCTGGAGCGCTGGGACGCGGACTACCGCAGGAAGCCCTGGGAAGCCTTCGGCGCGCACTACCTGCAGATGCTCGGCGCTCTGGGCGGTGCGGCCTGCACGGCCAGGGGCCAGCAACTCTCTGTCTATGAGAACGCCCGCGGTACGGGCAATGTCCACATCTGGTTCGACACACCATGAACTTCGAATTTCCGTACCAAGAACTTCCGGCCGTGATGCGCGGCCCGCGCGTGGAGCGGCGCCGCGTGCTGATCGGCGGCTCGGCCTTCTGGGGCACGATGCTCGACGGTGCGCAACTGCGGCTGGACGACGGCCGCGTGGTCGATCCGGGCGCCCTGCCCCATCTGCCGCCGGTGAAGCCGAGCAAGATCATCGCGGTGCACATCTCCTACAGCTCGCGCAGCATGGAGACGCGCAACCGCCCCAAGCCGACCGACACGCCGACCTACTTCACCAAGCCACCGACCGCGTTGAACGGTCATGGCGGCCAGATCCTGAAGCCGGCCGACTGCCAGTACCTGAACTACGAGGGCGAGTACGCGGTCGTCATCGGCAGCACCTGCCGCAATGTGACGCCCGACGAGGCCTGGGACCACATCGCCGGCTTCTGCCCGGCGCTGGACATGGGGCTGCAGGACTTTCGCGACACCGACCAGGGCTCGATGCTGCGCGTGAAGGGCGCGGACACGCTGCTGCCCATCGGCCCCGGCATTGTGCGCGGCGTGGACCTGTTCGCGCAGACGCTGCGCACCTATGTGAACGGGCTCGTCGTGCAGGAGGCTCAGATCGGCGAGGAGACCATCTGGGGCCCGCACTATGTGATCGCCGACATCGCGCGCCACATCACGCTGGCGGCGGGCGACGTGATCCTGATGGGCACGCCCTGTCATTCACGCTCTGTGAACGCGGGCGATGTGGTGGAGTGCGAGATCACGGGGCTGGGGCGTCTGGCCGGCACGGTGACGGCGGTGGCGCAGCCGCGTGCCAGCGCGTTGGGCGTGGGCCATGCGCCGACCGACACGCCGGAGGTGCGCCGGGTGGCGCTGGGCTTCGACGAGCGCGTGCCGCAAGAGCTCAAGGACAACCTGCACGCTGCGCGGAAGGCACACGGCGGCATCGGCTGAAACGCAGTCCAGCGCGCAAAAAAGAAAAGGACCCGTTGGGTCCTTGACTTTGCGAATCTGGAGCGGGAAAAGAGTCTCGAACTCTCGACCTCAACCTTGGCAAGGTTGCGCTCTACCAACTGAGCTATTCCCGCATGTCTGAAACCGCTGGCTCCCCCCACTTGCGTGGAATGGAGCGGGAGAAGAGTCTCGAACTCTCGACCTCAACCTTGGCAAGGTTGCGCTCTACCAACTGAGCTACTCCCGCGCTTCAAGCCTCAAATTATAGCGCGATTTTTCACGTCCCGGCAAGTCGTCGCGCTTTTTTGATGCGTTCTCAATGCTTCGTCGACGTCGCTGGCGGCGTGGCCTGCACAGCCACGTCGAGTGCAGCCGGCGCAGCTGCGACCTCCTCGTCGGACAGCGCGGTCGGCATGCGCTCCAGCGCCACTTCGAGCACCTGGTCGATCCATTTCACGGGCACGATCTCGAGGCCGTTCTTCACGTTCTCGGGAATCTCCTGCAGGTCCTTGGCGTTTTCCTCGGGGATCAGGACGGTCTTGATGCCACCGCGCAGCGCGGCCAGCAGCTTTTCCTTCAGCCCGCCGATGGCCGTGACTTCGCCGCGCAAGGTGATCTCGCCCGTCATCGCCACGTCGCTGCGCACGGGAATGCCGGTCAGCGCCGACACGAAGGCGGTCGTCATCGCCGCGCCGGCACTCGGGCCGTCCTTGGGCGTCGCGCCATCGGGCACGTGGATGTGGATGTCGCGCTTCTCGAACACTTCGTCCTTGATGCCCAGGCGGCGCGAGCGGCTGCGCACCACGGTCCGCGCGGCCTCGACCGACTCTTTCATGACATCGCCGAGCGAACCGGTGCGCGTGATCACGCCCTTGCCGGGCATGATGGCAGCCTCGATTGTCAGCAGGTCGCCGCCCACCTCGGTCCACGCCAGGCCCACGACCTGGCCGATCTGGTTCTGTTGCTCGGCACGGCCGTAGTTGTACTTGCGCACACCCAGGAAGTCGTTCAGGTTCTCGGCATTCACCGTGACCTGCGGCGTCATCTTCTTGAGCTGCAAGGCCTTGACCACCTTGCGGCAGATCTTGGACAGCTCGCGCTCGAGCGAACGCACGCCGGCTTCACGCGTGTAGTAGCGCACCACGTCGCGCACGGCGTCCTCGGTCACCAGCAGCTCTTCTTCCTTCACGCCGTTGTTCTTCAACTGCTTGGGCAGCAGATACTTCAGCGCGATGTTGACCTTCTCGTCCTCGGTGTAGCCCGACAGGCGAATAACTTCCATGCGGTCCAGCAAGGCCGGCGGGATGTTCATCGAGTTCGAGGTCGCGATGAACATCACGTCGGACAGGTCGAAGTCGACCTCGACGTAGTGGTCACCGAAGGTGTGGTTCTGCTCCGGGTCCAGCACTTCGAGCAGTGCGCTGGACGGATCGCCGCGGAAGTCCGTGCCCAGCTTGTCGATCTCGTCGAGCAGGAACAGCGGGTTGCGCGTGCCGACCTTGGACAGGCTCTGCAGCACCTTGCCCGGCAGCGCGCCGATGTAGGTGCGGCGGTGCCCGCGGATCTCGGCTTCGTCGCGCATGCCGCCCAGCGCCATGCGCACGTACTTGCGCCCGGTGGCCTTGGCGACCGATTGGCCGAGAGATGTCTTGCCAACGCCCGGAGGGCCGACCAGGCACAGGATCGGCGCCTTCACCTTGTCCACACGCTGCTGCACAGCGAGATATTCCAGGATGCGGTCCTTGACCTTGTCCAGGCCGAAGTGGTCTTCGTTCAGCACCACTTCTGCGTTGGCCAGGTCGTGCTTGATCTTCGTGCGCTTGCTCCAGGGCAAGTTGGTCAGCACGTCGATGTAATTGCGCACCACGGTGGCTTCGGCCGACATCGGCGACATGAGCTTGAGCTTCTTGAGCTCGCCTTCGGCCTTCTTCAGCGCTTCCTTGGACATCTTGGCGAGGCGGATCTTCTTCTCGATCTCCTCGATGTCGGCACCCTCTTCGCCTTCGCCCAGTTCCTTCTGGATGGCCTTGACCTGCTCGTTGAGGTAGAAGTCGCGCTGGTTCTTCTCCATCTGGCGCTTCACGCGGCCGCGGATCTTCTTGTCGACGTTCAGGATGTCGACTTCGCGCTCGAGCTGGCCGTACAGATTCTCCAGGCGCTCGCGCACGTCGGACAGATCGAGCACGACCTGCTTGTTATCGAGCTTGAGCGGCAGGTGCGCTGCGATGGTGTCGGCCAGGCGGCCGGCATCGTCGATGCTGGAGATCGACGTCAGGATCTCCGGCGGGATCTTCTTGTTCAGCTTCACATACTGGTCGAACTGCTGCATGACCGCACGGCGCAGAGCTTCGACCTCGGTGTTCTTCTGCGCGGCATCGGGCGCTTCGATCGGCGTGACGTTGGCGCTGAAATGCGACTCACCGTCTTCGATGTGGTTCACGCGCGCGCGCTGCTGGCCCTCGACCAGCACCTTGACCGTGCCGTCGGGCAGCTTGAGCATCTGCAGGATGGTGGAGACGCAACCGACGTCGAACATGTCGGTGACCAGCGGCTCGTCCTTGGCGGCGGCCTTCTGCGCCACCAGCATGATGCGGCGCTCGGCCTCCATCGCGGCTTCCAGCGCCTTGATGCTCTTGGGTCGGCCGACGAACAGCGGGATCACCATGTGAGGGAACACCACCACGTCGCGCAGCGGCAGCAGCGGTAGATCCATCGGGGTAGGAGGCAAGGGAGTTTGACCGGACATGAAAATCCTTTGAGTGACCTGTCGAATATGGTCGCCAGCGTCACATTTTCAACCTCGGCGCTTTGACGCGCCGAAGCAGGGTTGATGGGGCCGGCTCACATGCAGCCGGCTCGTGCGGTCAGGCTTTCTTCGCCGCTTCGCGGTAGACCAGAAGCGGCGGCTTGTTTTCCTCGATCGTGGACTCGTCCACCACGACCTTGTCGACGTTGGCCGTCGTGGGCAACTCGAACATCGTGTTGATCAGCGATTGCTCCAGGATGGAGCGCAGCCCCCGCGCACCGGTCTTGCGCAACAGCGCCTTGCGGGCGATGGCCTTCAGCGCCGAGGGGCGGATCTCCAGGTCCACGTCTTCCATCGACAGCAGCTTGGCGTACTGCTTGATCAGGGCGTTCTTGGGCTCGGTGAGAATCTGGACCAGTGCGTCTTCGGTCAGCTCGCCGAGCGTCGCAACCACGGGCATGCGGCCGACGAGCTCGGGGATCAGGCCGAACTTGATCAGGTCTTCCGGCTCGACCTCGAGGAACACTTCGGTCAGGGCGCGCTCCTTCTTGCTCTTGACCGACGCACCGAAGCCGATGCCCGACGATTCCGTCCGGTTGCCGATGACCTTCTCCAGGCCGGCAAATGCGCCACCGCAGATGAACAGGATATTGGTCGTGTCGACCTGCAGAAAGTCCTGGTTCGGATGCTTGCGCCCGCCCTGCGGCGGCACGCTGGCCATCGTGCCTTCGATGAGCTTGAGCAAAGCCTGCTGCACGCCTTCGCCCGACACGTCGCGCGTGATCGAGGGGTTGTCGGACTTGCGCGAGATCTTGTCGATCTCGTCGATGTAGACGATGCCGCGCTGCGCGCGCTCCACGTCGTAGTTGCAGCTCTGCAGCAGCTTGGCCACGATGTTCTCGACGTCTTCGCCGACATAGCCGGCTTCGGTCAGCGTGGTCGCGTCGGCCATCACGAACGGAACGTCCAACATGCGCGCGAGGGTCTGCGCCAGCAAGGTCTTGCCCGAGCCAGTAGGCCCGATCAGCAGGATGTTGCTCTTGGACAGTTCGACGTCGTCTTTCTTGGCCTTGTCCTTGTAACGCAGCCGCTTGTAGTGGTTGTAGACCGCCACGGACAAGGTGCGCTTGGCCACTTCCTGGCCGATCACGTAATTGTCGAGGTTGTTCTTGATCTCCACCGGCGTCGGCAGGTCGCCGCGCCCATCGCGCGCCTCAGCGCCAGCCGGCACTTCGTCGCGGATGATTTCGTTGCACAGGTCGATGCACTCGTCGCAGATGAAGACCGACGGTCCTGCGATGAGTTTCTTGACCTCGTGCTGACTCTTCCCGCAGAAGGAGCAGTACAGGGTTTTCTCGCTGGAAGAGCCTTTTTTCTCGGCCATGTAGGAGTGCCTTTAGAGGACGTGAAGCAATGATAACCAAACGGAAAACGGCGCCTTTCGTGAGAAAGGGCGCCGTTTCATGCGCTGTTTTACGCTTGGCGGGTCAGGGGCGCTTGGCGATGACCTGGTCGACCAGCCCGTATTCCTTGGACTCGTCGGCCGTCAGGAAGTAGTCGCGCTCGGTATCGGCCTTGACCTTTTCCAGCGGCTGGCCCGTGCGCTCGGCCAGGATGCGGTTCATCTGGTCCTTGGTGCGCAGGATGTCGCGCGCATGGATTTCGATGTCGGTAGCCTGGCCGCGCGCACCACCCAGAACCTGGTGGATCATGATCTTGGAGTTGGGCAGCGAGAAACGCTTGCCCTTCGCACCGGCAGCCAGCAGGAACGCGCCCATGCTGGCGGCAAAGCCGATGCACATGGTGGACACGTCGGGCTTCACGAACTGCATGGTGTCGTAAATCGCCATGCCGGCCGTGACGCTGCCGCCGGGCGAATTGATATAGAACGAGATGTCCTTGTCCGGGTTCTCGCTCTCGAGGAACAGCAGTTGCGCCACGACGAGGTTGGCCGTCTGGTCATTGACCTCGCCCACCAGGAAGATGATGCGCTCCTTGAGCAGGCGCGAGTAGATGTCGTAAGAACGCTCGCCGCGGCCGGACTGCTCGATGACCATGGGGACCATGCCCAAGCCCTGCGTGTCGAGTGAACTGTTGTGAATGACCATGTCTTTCTCCAGAGTTTGAGGGATGTCACCAGGGATGGAAGTGGGGGCCGCAGCACGAATCGCAAGCCCCGCCGGCATCAGCCCTGCTGCGCCATCAACTCGTCGAACCCGATGGCCTTGTCGTTGACCTTGGCCTGGCTCAGCACGTAGTCGGTCACGTTGTTCTCGATCACGGCAGCTTCGACGTCGGACAGGCGCTGACGATCGCCGTAGTACCAGCGCACCACGTCTGCCGGCTTCTCGTAGCTGGCGGCCAGGTCGTCGATGTGGGCCTTGATCTGCTCGGGCTTGGCGGTCAGATCGTTCTTGCGCACCAGCTCGGCAACCACCAGCCCCAGGCGCACGCGGCGCTCGGCCTGCGGACGCACGATTTCTTCAGGGATCGGTGCCTTGTCAGCGTCCTTGATGCTGCGGCTCTTCAGGTCGGCGCGCGCGCCTTCGATCATGCGGGCGATCTCTGCGTTCACGCTGGCGTTCGGCAGATCCAGTTCGGCCTTGGTCAGCAGTGCGTCCATCACGGCCTGCTTGTTGCGGGCCAGCAGGCGGAACTTGACTTCGCGCTCCAGGTTCTTGCGAATGTCGTTGCGCAGGCCCTCCACCGTACCGTCGGCGATGCCCAGGGACTTGGCCAGCGTGTCGTCGATCTCCGGCAGGTGGCTGGACTCGATCTTCTTGATCGTGACGAGGAAGTCAGCCTGCTTGCCGGCCACGTCCTTACCGTGGTAGTCGGCCGGGAACGCCAGCGGGAAGGTGCGGCTCTCGCCCAGCTTCATGCCGCGCACGGCGTCTTCGAATTCCTTGAGCATCTGGCCTTCGCCAACAACGAACTGGAAGTCTTCGGCCTTGCCGCCCTGGAACGGCTCGCCGTCGATCTTGCCTTCGAAGTCCACCGTCACGCGGTCGCCTTCGGTGGCGGCTGCATCCTGGGCGCGCTGCGCGAAGCTGCGGCGCTGCTTGCGCAGGATGTCCAGCGTCTTGTCGATGGCTTCGTCGGTCACCTCGGCGCTGAAGCGGTCGATCTCGGCCGTGGCCAGGTCACCGATCACGACTTCCGGGAACACCTCGAACACGGCGTCGAACGCCATCTGGCCTTCGGGCGAGCTTTCCTTCTCGCTGATGCGGGGCTGGCCGGCCACGCGCAGGTTGGCTTCGTTGGCGGCTGCGGCGAACGCTTCACCGACCTTGTCGTTCATGACTTCGTAGTGCACCGAGTAGCCATAGCGCTGGGCCACCACCGTCATGGGGACTTTGCCTGGACGGAAGCCATCCATCTTCACCGTGCGCGCCATCTTGCGCAGACGGGTGTTGACTTCGTTCTGGATCAGGTCGACCGGCAGCGACAAGGTGATCTTGCGTTCCAGCTTTTCGAGGGTTTCAACGGTTACTGCCATGGTGGTCTCGGATAAAGGAAGGGGTGGTGCGCGGGGGGGGACTCGAACCCCCACACCATTGCTGGCGTCAGGACCTAAACCTGGTGCGTCTACCAATTTCGCCACCCGCGCGTTTCGGTCAACCCACGATTTTAGCCGGTCGCAGCAGGCGCCCCGACCGGCCCGGGCTACCGCCTATCCGGCGGCCGCGGGCGCCTGCCTGCGCTCTTCGTCCGTGGGCCTCCTGACGCGGAACCAGGCCGCATACATGGCGGGCAACGCCAGCAGCGTCAGCACGGTCGCCACGACCAGCCCTCCCATGATGGCAACCGCCATCGGCCCCCAGAACACCGAGCGCGACAGCGGGATCATGGCCAGCACGGCGGCCAGCGCGGTCAGCACGATGGGGCGCAGGCGTCGAACGGCCGACTCGACGATGGCGTCCCAGGTCGGCACGCCGCGTGCACGGTCCTGCTCGATCTGGTCGATCAGGATCACCGAGTTGCGCTGGATCATGCCCATGAGCGCGATCACGCCCAGCAGCGCCACGAAGCCGAACGGCCGGCCCAGCAGAATCAGCGCACCGGCGACGCCGGCGATACCCAGGGGCCCTGTCAGGAACACCAGCATGGCGCGGCTGAAGCTGTGCAGTTGCAGCATCAGCAGCGTGAACGTGAAGAACAGCATGACCGGAATGCCGGCTGCGATCGAGGCCGAACCGCGGCTGCTCTCCTCCACCGCGCCTGCCACCTCGATGGCGTAGCCGGCCGGGCCCTGCTGCGCCCATTGCGCTTCCAGCGCACGCAGCCGCGGCAGCAACTCGTTGGTCACGGTGGCGCCCTGCAGGCCTTCGGAGATGTCGCTCTGCACCGTGATCGCGTAGTCGCGGTTCTCGCGCCACATCACACCGGGCTCCCAGTCAAACACCGGCTTGGCGATCTGCGTGAGCGGGATCTGCCGGCCCGAGGCCGTGGGCACGTAGGCGTTGGCCAGTGCCGTGATCACGCCCCGCTCGCCCTCGGGCTGGCGCAGCACGATGTCGATCAGCTTGTCGTGTTCGCGAAACTGCCCGATCGGCGTGCCGGACAGCAGCGTGCGGCTGGCCTGCGCGATCGACTGGCTGGTCACGCCCAGCGCGCGCGCCTTGGTCTGGTCGACCTCCAGGCGCACGATCTTCACGGATTCGTTCCAGTTGTCATTCACGCCGCGCGTGTTGGGGCTCTCGCGCATGGCAGCCTTGACCTCGTCGGCGCGCAGCCGCAGCGTCTGCGGATCGGGGCCGCGCACGCGGAATTGCACCGGATAGGGCACGGGCGGGCCATTGGGCAGCAGCTTCACACGCCCGCGCACCTCGGGGAATTCCTCGGCCAGCAAGCCCGGCAGCCGCACGCGCAGCGTCTCGCGCACCTTCAGGTCCTGCGACAGCACGATGAACTGGGAGACATTGGTCTGCGGGAACACCTGGTCCAGCGGCAGGTAAAAGCGCGGCACGCCCGAGCCCACCCACACGCTGACGGTGGACACCCCGGGCTCGCGCATGAGCCGTTCTTCCACGCGCTTGGCCGTGGCCTCGTTGGCTGCGAACGACGTGCCTTCCGGGAACCAGATGTCGACCAGGATTTCCGGCCGGCTCGAATCGGGGAAGAACTGCTGCTGCACGCGGCCCATGCCGACGATGCCCAGCGCGAAAATTAGCAACGTCGCCAGGATGGTCAGCCAGCGGTGCGCCACGCACCAGTTCACGGCACGCCGAAAGCTGTTGTAGAAGCCCGAGTCGAACATCTCGTGCGGCTGCTCCGGCGTTCTCGCCTGGCCGTGGTGGGCGTGGGTCTTGAGCAGCAGCGTGCCCAGGTAGGGCACGAAGTAGACCGAAACGAACCAGCTCAGCACCAGCGCGATCACGGTCACCGCGAAGATGGCAAAGGTGTATTCCCCCGTCACCGACTTGGCGATGCCGATGGGCAGGAAGCCCACGGCCGTGATCAGCGTGCCGGTCAGCATGGGCATGGCCGTGATCTCGTAGGCGAAGGTCGCGGCCCGCACTTTGTCGTAGCCCTCTTCCATCTTGCGCACCATCATCTCCACCGCAATGATGGCGTCGTCCACCAGCAGGCCCAGCGCGATGATGAGCGAGCCCAGCGAGATCTTGTGCAGGCCGATGTTGAAGTACCACATGGCCAGGAAGGTCACGGCCAGCACCAGCGGGATCGTGATGCCCACCACCAGGCCGGGCCGGATGTCGATGTAGTAGCGGCGCCACCAGTGCGCCTCGTGCGGCCTCGAATGGAAGCCCAGCGCGATGAAGCTCACGGCCAGCACGATGACCACGGCCTCGACCAGCACCTTGACGAACTCGTTGACCGAGCTGGCCACGGCGATGGGCTGGTTCTGCACCTGGGCCAGGCTGATGCCGGCCGGCAGCCCGCGCTCGATCTTCACAAAGGCCTTGTTCAGCGCCTTGCCCAGCGCAATGATGTCGCCGCCCTTGGTCATCGAGACGCCCAGCGCGATGACTTCCTTGCCCTGGTGCCGCACCTTGACGGCAGGTGGGTCGACGTAGCCGCGCTTGATCTCGGCGATGTCGCCCAGCCGCAGCTGCGCGCCCGTGGGCCCGCGGATCGGCATGGCGCTCAGCTCGTCGACGGCCTCGAACTGACCCGTGACACGCAGTTGCACCACGTCCAGCGGCGTCTGCACCGCGCCCGCGCTCTCGACCGCGTTCTGCTGGCCGAGCTGCGACAACACCTGGTTGAAGTCCAGCCCCAGCTGCGCCAGGCGGCGCTGCGAGACCTCGATGAAGACCTTCTCGTCCTGCACGCCAAACAGTTCGACCTTGGCCACGTCGGGCACGCGCAGCAGGGTCTGGCGCGCATCGTCGGCGAAGGTCTTGAGCTCGGCGTAGCTGAAGCCATCGGCCGACAGCGCATAGATCACGCCGTAGACGTCGCCGAAGTCGTCGTTGAAGAACGGCCCCTGCACGCCTTGCGGCAAGGTGAAGTGCATGTCGCTGATCTTCTTGCGCACCACGTACCAGAGATTCGCGACCTCCTTGGGCGGCGAGGAGTCGCGCAGCTCGAAGATGATCTGCGACTCGCCCGGCTTGGAATAGCTGCGGATGCGGAACGCGTACGGCACTTCCTGCAGCGTGCGCTCCAGCTTGTCGGTGACCTGCTCGGCCACCTGCTGGGCCGTGGCGCCGGGCCAGTAGGTGCGCACGACCATGGCGCGGAAGGTGAACGGCGGGTCTTCGTCCTGGCCCAGCTGGTAGTAGGCGGCAAAGCCCAGCAGCATCAGCACCACCATCAGGTACCGGGTCAGGGCGGGATGGTCCAGCGCCCAGCGCGAGAGGTTGAAGCCAGCCTTGGGCTGGTCCAGGGTGTTCGGTGCGCTCATCGCGGGCCTAGCGGGTGGCGGAGGCCGCAGCCGCCGGTGCATCGGCCTGGCCGCTTCCGACCCGCGGCTGGTAGACCGTGACCTTCTGCCCCGGTGACAACACATGCACGCCGGCTGCTACGACCTGCGTGCCCGGCTGCACGCCGGACGCCACGACCACATCGTTGCCGTCTGCCGTGGCCACCACCACCGGGACCGACTTCACCGTCATGCTGGCTTCGTCCAGCACCCAGACCGAGGTCGTGCCGGCCGCGTCGCGCTTGAGCGCACTGGTCGGCAGCTTCATGACCGGCGCCCCCGCCAGGCTCATGGACTGCGGCACCACGCTGACCGTCGTGCCCAGCGGCGGCGGGCTGGCCGTTTCCAGCGACACCTTGACCTGGAAGGTGCGCGTGGCCGCGTCGGCGCTGGCCGCCACTTCGCGGATGCGCCCCGCCAGCACGGTGTCCGAATTCCATTGCCGCACCTGCACGGGCGAGCCAACCTTCACTGCACGCACCCGATCCTCCGGCACCGCGAACACCACGTCGCGCACGCCGCTCTGGGCCACGCGCACCACCGGCTGGCCGGCACTGACGACTTGGCCGGGCTCGGCCTCTATGCCGGTCACCACGCCGGCCACGTCGGCGATCAGGCGCGCATAGCCCGCCTGGTTGCCCTGGGCCGACAGCTGGGCCTGGGCCTGGTCGAGCTGCGCCTGGGCAGCCTTGTAGGAGGATTCACGGCGCTCCAGTTCGGCGCCACTGATGAAGTTTTGTGCGCGCAGCTCCTGGTAGCGCTTGAGATCGGCGCTGGCCAGGTCGCGGTTCGTGGTGGCGGCCGCCACCTGGGCGCGGGCCGCATCGGCGGCCAGGCGCAGGTCCTGCGCGTCGAGCTCGGCCAACACCTGCCCGACCCGCACCGTCTGCCCCAGTTCGGCCTGCCGGCGCACGATCTTGCCCGCGACGCGAAAACCCAGCCGCGTCTCGATGCGCGGCCGCACTTCGCCGGCGAACGCCAGGTCGGTGCCATAAGCCGATGTGCCCACGGTGACGAGCTTGACGGCTCGCACGGGCTCTGGCGCAGGCTCGGGTTTGGAGCAGCCCACCAGCAGCGCGACGCCCAAGGCTGGCGCCGCAAGGGCCGCGCCCGGCAACTGAAAACGGCAGACGCGCCAAGGCTTGTATGACATGGAAGATCCCGAGAAAAGACGTCCGATGCTGGGGCCGGCGTCTGCTGATTTGCTACTGACTAGCGGGTTAGCAATCTAGGTAAAAGCCCGCTCCTTGTCAAACTGAAAAAGGTTCAGGCAAACAGGGCGACAATCCGCGCCGTGCGCGCCCCCCCTGCCCCGCCGCCGGCCGTTTCCGCGCCGGCCGTCGACCACTACGAAAACTTCCCCGTCGCCTCCTGGCTGTGCCCGGCGGCGCTACGGCCTGCCGTCGCCGCACTGTATTGGTATGCGCGCACGGCGGACGACATCGCCGACGAAGGCGATGCACGGGCAGACGAGCGGTTGGCCGACCTCGCTGCCTACCGGTCCGACCTGGACGCACTGTTCGCCGGTACCACGCCATCGGGCCGCTGGCCTGCCGTGTTCGGCCCCTTGCGTGCGGCGATCGCGCGCGATGGCCTGCCGCACAAGCCGCTGGCCGACCTGCTGGACGCGTTCGCGCAGGACGTGCGCAAGACCGCCGAGGGCGCAGGCTATGCCGACCGGGCCGAGCTGCTGGACTACTGCGCACGCTCCGCCGCGCCCGTCGGCCGCCTCATGCTGCACCTGTACGGCGTGCAGGACGACCGCGCGCTGGCGCACAGCGATGCCATCTGCTCGGCGCTGCAATTGATCAACTTCTGGCAGGACCTCTCGGTCGACCTGCCGCGCGCCCGCTACTACCTGCCGCAGGACCGCTGCGCCCACCATGGCACGACCCAGCAGGCGCCGACACGCGCTCTGGTGGCCGAACAGGTGCGCTGGGCGCGCGAGCTGATGCACAGTGGCGCGCCGCTGGTGCACCGCGTGCCGGGCCGCATGGGCTGGGAACTGCGGCTGGTCGTGCAGGGCGGGCTGCGCATCCTGGACAAGATCGAGTCCATGGATTGCGCGACCTGGCAGGCACGGCCGAAGCTGCGCCCCTGGGACGGCGTGGTGATGTTCTGGCGCAGCCTGTGGATGTGAGGCCGGAGCCCACCGGCGGCGGATGGGAGAATCGCCGCCCATGACACCTGAGCAGTACGTGCAACAAAAGGCCGCGGCCTCCGGTAGCAGCTTTTACTACGCCTTCCTGTTCCTGCCCAAGCAGCGCCGTGCAGCCATCACGGCCTTCTACGCTTTTTGCCGCGAGGTCGACGACGTCGTCGACGAAGTGGCCGATCCGGCCGTGGCACGAACCAAGCTCGGCTGGTGGCAGGCCGAGGTCGCCAAGTCCTTCGCCGGCCAGCCCACCCACCCCGTGATGGCCGCGCTGATGCCGCTGGTGCCCGAATTCGGCATCGAGCAGCGGCAGCTGCAGGCCATCATCGAGGGCTGCCAGATGGACCTGGAACAGACGCGCTACCTGGACTTCCCCGGCCTGCAGCGCTATTGCCACCTGGTGGCCGGCGTGGTGGGCGAAGTCTCGGCCTCCATCTTCGGCCAGACCGACCCGGCCACCACGCGCTACGCACACACGTTGGGCCTGGCCTTTCAGCTCACCAACATCATCCGCGACGTGGGTGAGGACGCGATGCGCGGCCGCATCTACCTGCCGATCGACGACCTGCAGCGCTTCGACGTGAAGGCGCACGAGATCCTGAACCGCGTGCATTCGGACCGCTTCGTGGCCTTGATGCGCTTCCAGGCCCAGCGTGCCCACGGCTATTACGACGAGGCCATGGCCGCCCTGCCGCCGGCCGACCGGCGTGCGCAAAAGCCCGGCCTGATGATGGCCAGCATCTACCGCACGCTGCTGCGCGAGATCGAAAGCGACGACTTCGCCGTGCTGCACCAGCGCGTGAGCCTGACACCCTTGCGCAAGTTCTGGCTCGCGTGGAAGGTGCAGGCCCTGGGCATGACGTGAGGGTCGGCATCGTCGGCGCCGGCTGGGCAGGCCTGGCCGCAGGTGTACGGGCGGCGCAAGCCGACCATGCCGTCACCGTCTTCGAGTCTGCGCGCACCGCCGGCGGCCGCGCCCGCAGCGTGGTGCACGCCGACGGTCTGATCCTGGACAACGGCCAGCACATCCTGATCGGCGCCTACACCCAGACCCTGGCGCTCATGCGCACGGTGGGCGTGGAGATCGAACAGGCCCTGCTGCGCCTGCCGCTGGACCTGCGCTTCGCAGACGGCAGCGGCATCCGGCTGCCCGACACCGCGCCGCCCTGGGACGCGATGGCCGGCATCGTGCGCGCGCGCGGCTGGACCTGGCGCGACAAGGCCGGCCTGCTGGCCGCCACCACGCGCTGGCAGCTGCAGGGCTTTCGCTGCGCGCCGGGCCTGAGCGTGGCCGCACTGTGCGCCGGCATGCCGCAGCGCGTGCTGGACGCCTTCGTCGAGCCGCTGTGCCTGTCGGCACTGAACACGCCCTCCGAACGCGCCAGCGCCCAGGTGTTCCTGCGTGTGCTGCACGACTCACTGATGGGCGGGCGTGGCGGCTCCAACCTGCTGATCCCGCGCCAGCCGCTGGGGGCTCTGTTCCCCGAGCCCGCCATCGCCTGGCTCGAGCAACGCGGGCACGGCGTACGGCTCGCGCACCGCGTGGCGTCGTTGCGCCCGAACGGCCCGCGCTGGCAGATCGACGGCCAGGACTTCGACTGCGTGCTGCTGGCCTGCCCGTCCTGGGAGGCCGCGCGGCTGGTGCGTGCAGCGCTGCCCGGTGCCGGCGCGTGGCTGGCCCGGGCCGAAGCCCTGCGGTTCGAGCCCATCACCACCGTCTATGCGCGCAGCGCCACCCGGCTCCCGCGCGCCATGACGGCCTTGCCCAGCGGGCCGGATGCGCCGGCCCAGTTCGTGTTCGACCGCCGGCATCTCGGCGCGGACGGCCTGCTGGCCTTCGTCGTCAGCGTGAGCGGCGGCACGCGCGAGGTGCTGGAGCAGCAGGTGCTGGCGCAGGGCCGGCGCCAGCTGGGCCTGCACGACCTGCAGGCCGTGACCACCATCATTGAAAAGCGCGCCACCTTCGCCTGCACGCCCGGCCTGGCGCGCCCCGCCGCGCGCATCGCGCCCGGCCTGGCCGCCTGCGGCGAGTATGTGGACGGCCCCTACCCCGGCACGCTGGAGGGCGCGGTGCGCAGCGCGCTCGACGCGGTCGCCAAGCTGTAGCTCAGAGCAGCGCGCACAGCTCGCGCAGGCTGGCCACGGTGACGTGGGGCTGCACCTGCTGCGTCCACGGATGCTCGCCGCGGTTGACCCAGGCCGTCTGCATGCCGGCCGCGTGCGCGCCCAGCACGTCGAGCAGGGCGTCGTCGCCCACGTGCAGCACCTGCGCCGCCTCCACGCCCGCCGCGGCGGCGCCGGCCTGGAATATGCGCGCATCGGGCTTGCCCACGCCGAAGCTCGACGCGCTGACGCTGGCGCGGAAGTAGCGCGCCAGGCCCACGCGCTCCAGGTCGGCATTGCCGTTGGACAGGGCCACCAGCGGAAAGCGCGCGGCCAGGTGGTCCAGCGCCGCCAGCGCGTCCTCGTACAGCTCGACCCGGTTGCGCTCGGCAAAGAACACGTCGAAGGCCGGTTCGGCCAGCGCGCCGTCCTCGCCGGCCCGCGTGAGCGCCAGGCGGATCGCCTCGCGCCGCATCAGGCTCATGTCGTGGGCCATGTCCTGGCGCACCTGCGCCACCTCGGCGCGCAGCGCCAGACGCGTCTCGGCGCTGGCGTACAGCGCGGCGGTCAGCGGCGCGTGCTGGCCCAGCCAATCGGCCAGCACCGCCTCGGCGCGGGCGATGGTGGGCCAGATCGGCCACAAGGTGTCGTCCAGGTCCAGCGTGATGGCATGGACAGCATCGGTGTTCAGCGTTCCCATAGGTGCCGGAGAATACGGCATGCCCCTTCACGCCGCGCCCGCCACACCCACCCCCTCCGACCAGACCGCCGTCCTCTATTGCAACCTCGGCACGCCCGATGCGCCCACGGCGCCGGCCGTGCGCCGCTACCTCGCCGAATTCCTGGCCGACCCGCGCGTGGTGGAGATCCCGCGCGCCGTGTGGCTGCCCATCCTGCACGGCATCATCCTGCGCGTGCGGCCAGCCAAGTCGGCTGCCAAGTACGCCAGCGTCTGGACCGAACAGGGCTCGGCGCTGAAGGTCTGGACGGCGCAGCAGACCGCGTTGCTGCGCGACGCGCTGGCCGCCAGCGGCCACCGCCTGGCGGTGCACTACGCGATGCGCTACGGCAACCCGTCCATCGCCGCGCAACTCGATGCGCTGGCCGCCGCTGGCGTGCAGCGCGTGCTCGTGCTGCAGGCCTACCCGCAGTATTCGGGCACGACCACGGCCAGCGTGCTCGATGCCGTCTTCGACTGGAGCCGCCGGCAGCGCCGCGTGCCCGCCTTGCGTTTCGTCAACGACTACCACGACGACCCGGCCTACATCGCCGCGCTGGCCGGCAGCGTGGAGCGGCACTGGGCGCAGCATGGCCGCGGCGAGCTGCTGGTGATGAGCTTCCATGGCATCCCGGCGCGCAACATCGCGCTGGGCGACCCGTACCAGGTGCAATGCCTGGCCACGGCGCGCCTGTTGGCGCAGCGGCTGGGCCTGTCGGACGCGCAGCACCGCGTGACCTTCCAGTCGCGCTTCGGCCGCGCCAAATGGCTGGAGCCCTACACCGAGCCGACGCTGCGGGTGCTGGCCAAGGAAGGCGTCAGGCGCGTGGACGTGATGTGCCCGGGCTTTCCGGTGGATTGCCTGGAGACGCTGGAAGAAATCTCCATGGAGGCGCGCGAGGCCTTCCTGCACGAGGGCGGCGAGGCCTTCAGCTACATCCCCTGCCTGAACGACAGCCCCGAGTGGATCGCCGCCCTGGCCGGCATCGCCGAGCGCAACCTGGGCGGCTGGGACACGCGTCAATAGAGCGTGGCCTGCTGCCGCGCCGGCAGCTCGCGGTCGTAGGCCGCGCCGTCGAAGGCCGCATCCGTCAGCGCCGACAGGATGGCGCCCGGCGTCGGCACGTCGGGCCGGGCCGGCGCCTCGCCCCACAACCGGGAGCGCTGGATGGCCCGCGCGCACTGGAAGTACACGCTGTCCACCGCGATCACGAGCACGCATCGGGGCAGCGCTCCGCCCACCGCGAAGCGCTGCAGCAAGGCGGCATCGGCGCTGATGCGGGCCCGCCCGTTCACGCGCAGCGTCTCGCCCAGGCCGGGATCAGGAACAGCAGGCCCACGCGCGGATCGGCCAGGATGTTGCGCAGGCTGTCGATGCGGTTGTTGCTGCGGCGCTCGGGCAGCAGCAAGGTCTTCTCGTCCTCGACCTGCATTAAGCCCGGCGCGTCGCCGCGCGGCGATGCATCCAGCCCGCCCGGCCCGCTGGTGGCCAGCACGGCAAAGGGCGAAGCTTCGATCAGCGCGCGGTACAGCGGGTGCACATGGCCGATCTCCTTGTTGAGCGAGGCCTCGCCAGGCTGGCCGAACAGGGCCTCGAGCTGGGCCACGGTGGTGATGGTCGTGTCGTGGGTGTGCGTCATGGGGAACTCCGGGTCGAAGCATGGGCGCTGGCGACCGGCCGGTTCAGGCTCCCGTCAGGCAGCCCCGCCTAAGCTGACCGGACCGCCGCGCGCGCCAGCCGCGTGGCGATCAGCCGGCGCCTTCTGGCGCCGACCCTCACCACCCCGGAGCCCCGCGCTCCCGCGACCCATGAAAACCACACGAGACATCCACGACCTGATCGGGGGGCTGCTGATGATGGCGGCCGGCCTCTTCTTCGCCGTCTACGGCACCCGCTACAGCTTCGGCAGCACCGCCCGCATGGGGCCGGGCTATTTCCCGGTCGTGCTGGGCGGCACCCTGGCCGTGCTGGGCCTGCTGGTCGCCCTGCCCGCCTGGTGGCGCCAGGGCGCAGGTGTCACCGTCCAATGGCGCAACCTCGTCTGGTGCATCGGCAGCCTGCTGCTGTTCGCCTGGACGCTGCAGCCGCTGGGCGTGATCGCCGCGTCCTTCCTCGCCGGCCTGCTGGCCCTGGTGCCGT
This sequence comes from Pseudorhodoferax sp. Leaf267, assembly GCF_001422405.1. Lineage (GTDB taxonomy): Bacteria > Pseudomonadota > Gammaproteobacteria > Burkholderiales > Burkholderiaceae_C > Pseudorhodoferax. The sequence continues at coordinate 346,403 of NZ_LMMV01000001.1, read as the reverse complement.
CGGCCATGGCGCTGCGCACGCGCCTCACCGTGTGCGCCGTCGTGGCCGTGCTGACCACGCTCATCTTCCCCATGGCCCTGCAGATGCAGTTGCCCATCTGGCCCTGGAATTGACACGACATGGAACTGCTCGACAACCTCTGGCTCGGCCTGCAAGTAGCCTCCGAGCCCATCACATTGCTCTACTGCTTCGGCGGCGTGCTGCTGGGGACCGTGGTCGGCGTGCTGCCCGGCATCGGCGCGCTGGCCGCCATCTCGCTGCTGCTGCCGCTCACCTACCACATGCCGCCCACGGCCGCCATCATCATGCTGGCCGGCGTCTACTACGGCGCGCAGTACGGCGGCTCCACCGCCTCCATCCTGCTGAACCTGCCCGGCACGCCGTCCTCGGCCGTGACCTGCCTGGACGGCTACCCCATGGCCAGGCAGGGCAAGGCCGGCATCGCGCTGTTCGTGACCACCATCGCCTCGCTGGCCGGCGCCATGAGCGGGCTGGTGCTGCTGGTGCTGTTCTCGCCGGCCATCGCCGAGGTGGGCCTGAAATTCGGCCCCGCCGAGTTCTTCTCGATGATGGTGCTGGGGCTGGTGGCCGCCTCGTCGATGACGGCCGGCTCGGCCGCCAAGGGACTGTGCATGGTGGTGTTCGGCCTGCTGCTGGGCATGGTGGGCACCGATGTGAACTCGGGCGTGGCGCGCTTCGCGTTCGACGTGCCCGAGCTCACCGACGGCATCAACCTGATCGCGCTGGCCATGGGCCTGTTCGGCGTGGCCGAGGTCGTGCGCTGCATCAATTCGGCCGACACGGCACGCAAGCCCGACAAGGTCACCCTGCGCTCCATGGTGCCTTCGCAAGCCGAGTTCCGCGCCACCTTGAAGCCGATGGCGCGCGGCTCGGCGTTGGGCTCCGCGCTGGGCGCGCTGCCCGGCGTCGGCCCGTCGATCGCGGCTTTCATGTCCTACGCCATAGAGAAAAAGGTGGCCAAGGACCCGAGCCGCTTCGGCCATGGCGCGGTCGAGGGCATCACCGCGCCCGAGTCGGCCAACAACGCGGCCGCGCAGACGGCCTTCGTGCCCTCGCTGTCCCTGGGCATCCCGGGCGACGCGGTCATGGCCGTGATGCTCGGCGCGCTGATCATCCACGGCATCCAGCCCGGCCCCATGCTGATCAGCGACCAGCCCGAGCTGTTCTGGGGCCTGGTCGTGAGCTTCGCCATCGGCAACATCATGCTGGTGGTGCTGAACCTGCCCACCATCGGCCTGTGGGTGGCGCTGCTGCGCATCCCGTTCGCGTGGATGTACCCGGCCATCCTGGTGTTCGTGGCGCTCGGCGTCTACAGCGTGAACAACAACGTGTTCGACATCTACGCCGTGGCCGCGCTGGGCATCATGGGCTATGCGCTGATGGTGCTGCGCTTCGAGCCGGCGCCGCTGCTGCTGGGCTACATCCTGGGGCCGATGCTGGAGGAACACCTGCGCCGTGCCATGCTGCTGTCGCGCGGTGACCCGGCGGTCTTCATCCAGCGGCCCATCAGCGCCACGCTGCTCGCGCTGACGGCGGCCATGCTGGCCTGGGCCATCTGGTCCACGGTGCGCAAGACGGTCCAGGCCAAGCGCCAGCTCGACGCTGCCGAAGCGGCCCCGGCCTGAGCGAGGCGGCTGCCCCATCTGCTAGCCTTGCCGCATGCGAATCCTGCTGGTTGAAGACGATGCCGTGCTGCGCGAAGTGATGTCGCGCAGCCTGGCGGACGCCGGCCACCGCGTCGACGTGGCCGCGTGCGTGGAGGACGCCGACCACCTGTGGCGCGTGCAACCCTTCGACGCCGTGCTGCTGGACCTGAACCTGCCCCAGCAGCCGCGCGTCGGCAGCACGCTGGGCAGCGGCCTCACCGTGCTGCGCCAGGCTCGCCAGCGCGGCGACCGCACGCCGGTGCTGGTGCTCACGGCACGCAACCGCACCGAGGAGCGCATCGCCGGCCTGGACGCCGGCGCCGACGACTACCTGGGCAAGCCCTTCGACCTGGCCGAGGTCGAGGCCCGGCTGCGCGCGCTGGTGCGCCGCGCGCAGGGCACGGACGACCGCTCCGCGCTCGGCCTGCTGCAGCTGGACAGGCGCGCGCGCCGCTTCAGCGTGGGCGCCGAACCGCTGGACCTGCCCGCACGCGAGTTCGAAGTGCTGTGGGAGCTCATGAGCCCACCCGGCCACGCCGTCAGCAAACGCACGCTGTCCGACAAGCTGTCCAGTTTCGACGAGGCCCTGGGCGACAACGCGCTGGAGGCCTTCATCTCCCGCCTGCGCAAGAAGCTGGCCGGCAGCGGCGCGGCCATCCGCACGCTGCGCGGCATCGGCTACCTGCTGGAGCCCGAGGCTTGACACCAGCACCGGCCCCGCGCAGCGGCGCGGCGCCCTCGCCGTCGCTGCGCATCCGCATGCTGCGGCATGTGATGCTGCCGCTGGTGCTGATCTGGCTGGCCGGCACCGCCGCCACGCTGGGCGTGGCCAGCTACTTCACCGAAGAGGCGTTCGACCGCGCGCTGCTGGACGACGCGTACTCCATCGCCTCGCAGGTGCGGCCGCTGCCCGACGGCCAAGTGGCCTTGCAGCTCACGCCCAGCGAATTGACCGCCGCGCTGTTCGACCAGGCCGAGGCGGTGTATTTCGCCGTGCTGCGCCCGGACGGCACACGCATGGCCGGCGAGCCCCTGCCGCGCATGCCGCTGCCAGGCGGCGAGCCCGCCTACCGCTATGGCAACTTCGACTACCAGGGCCAGCCCGTGCGCGCGGTGATCCTGCGCCACCAGGTGCAGGGCGGCCCCTACCACGTCGTCATGGCGCACACCACGCGCATCCGAGGCGCCCTGGTGCAGCGCCTGCTGGTGTTCGGCGCCCTGCCCCTCTTGGCCCTGCTCGGCCTGCTGGCCTGGTGGCTGTGGCGCGGCATCGAGCGCGACCTGGCGCCACTGGCCCGGCTGCAGGCCGCGCTGGCGCACCGCGACGCCAAGGACCTGTCGCCCGTGGCCGTGCCGAGCACCACGCAGGAGATCGAGCAGGTCGGCCATGCCGTGAACCACCTGTTCGAACGGCTGGGCCGCAACGTGCGGGCCCAGCGCGAATTCGCCGGCAACGTGGCGCACGAGCTGCGCACGCCGCTGGCCGGCATCCGTGCGCTGGCCGAGTACGGCCTGGCCCATCCCGGCACCGCCGTGCCGCAGCAGCAGCTGCAGCAGATCGCCACCAGCGCCGAACGCGCAGGCCGCCTCGTCAACCAGTTGCTGGACCTGGCCATGGCCGACGAGGGCGAGGTCGTGCTGCAGAACGAACGCCTGGCCCTGCCCGCACTGGTCGGCCGGGCCGTCGTGCGCCACCTGGACCGGGCCGACGCGCGCGGCGTGGACCTGGGCGCGCGCGGCCTGGACGACGCCGCCCCCGAGGACCTGGTCGCCTGGGGCGACGCCGCACTGGTCGAGGGCATCCTGGACAACCTGATCGACAACGCCCTGCGCTATGGCGGCCAGACGCTCACCATCGAGCTCAGCGCCGACCGTGCCGCCCGCACCTGCGTGCTGGCCGTGGTGGACGACGGCCCCGGCATCGCGGAGGCGGCGCGGCGCGACCTCATGCAGCGCTGGGCCCAGGGCCGCGACGGCGAGAAGCTGGGCCAGGGCGCAGGCCTGGGCCTGTCCATCGTGGCGCGCTATGCCCAGTTGCTGGGCACCGAGCTTCAGCTGGCCAGCGTGGACGGCACCCGCGGCCTGCGCGCCAGCATCGCCCTGCCGCGCGCGGGCTGAAGCCAATCACGGCCGAAGTGTTCAACGAGAAGGTGGCCGGCGGCTCGTTCCGCGGCGTGCGGGCCGACGGCGTCGACTGGCGCTGGGACTTCGACAAGGACGGCAGCCTGATCATCTACAGCCGCGGCAGGTCCGACCGCGGCAAATGGCGCGTCGAGGGCGACAAGCTGTGCACCGACATGGTCCAGTCCAACTCCACCTGCAACGATGTGCGCCTGCTCGACGGCCAACTGCTCTACAAGCGCGTCGCCAACGGCGAAGTTGTGACACTCAAGCCCAAGTAAGGCCCAAGCCGAAGCGGCGCCGGGCACCTGCCGAGCGGTCAGCGCCCGGCCTGCGCCGCGTCGATGAACGCCGCCACCACGTCCAACTGCCCGGCCACATTCAGCGCCGGCGCATGCCCGCAACCCGGCACCTCGACCACCTGCAAGCGCCCCGCCGCCCCCGGCCCGCGCGTGCGCATCGCGGCCAGGGCCTCGGGCAACACGAGGTCGGACGCGGCACCGCGCAGGCACAGCACGGGCGCGGTGATCGCGTCGTAGTGCGGCCACAGCAGATAGTCGTCGGGGTGGTGCGTGAACTGGCCCACGATGGCCGGGTCGTAGTGCGGCGTCACGCGGCCGTCGGGCAGGCGGCGTGTAGACGTCTCCGTCAGCCGGCGCCACTGTGCGTCACTGAGCCAGCCGAAGGGCTGGTAGGCCTGGCGGTAGAAGGCCTCCAGCTCGGCCATCGTGGCGAAGGCCGGCGGGTGGCCGGCATAGGCCTTGATGCGCGCGATCGCCGCGGCCGCGAGCTGCGGCGCGTTGTCGTTGAGCGTCAGGCTCAGGATGCGCTCGCGCATGCCGGGCACGACCAGCCCGCCCGCGCAGGCCGTGCCGATGGCGCCGCCCATGGACGTGCCCACCCAGTGCGCCTGCCCAATGCCCAGCGCGTCGAAGAACGCCCCGGCCAGCTGCGCGTAGAACGCGATGCAGTACTCGGCCACCGGCGCGGGGCTCCACTGCGAGTAGCCACGGCCGATGGTGTCGGGGCAGAGCACGCGGTAGCGCGGCGCCAGGTGCGCGGCCAGCTCGTCCATGTCGCGGCCCGTGCGCGCCAGCCCGTGCCAGGCCACCACCACGGGCGCATCGGGCGCGCCCCACTCCGTGTAGTGGATCTCTCGGCCGGCGCAGGTGGCGTAGCGGGATGCGGGCGTGGTCATGGGCACATCATTCAGGGATCGTCAGCGTGGTGCCGCTGAAGGCGATGGCATTGGCCGCGGCCGGCGTCGTCGGGATGGCCGGTACGTTGGCCGCCGTGATGGCCGGCGCCGCGCCGGGCGTGCCACCGCGTGGCACCGTGCGCAGCACCTGGCTGGCGGGCAGCGCGGTGCCGGCCGTCAGATGGGCGTAGACCGCGTCCATGGCCCGGTTCAGGTACACGTGCAGCGGGATGTAGCGGCTGTCGTAGCCGGGCAGGATGGTCGGCAGGCCGATGAAGCTGTCGAAGTGCTGCGCGTTCGTGACCTCGATATACGACAGCCTGCTGGCCGCGCCCTCGACCTTCTGGTTCAGCGCGTAATAGGGGCGCGACGTGTGCGATGCCGGCAGCAGCGCGTCGTCGCGCCCGTGCACGATCACGGCCGGCTTGCCGCGCAGGTTGCCGTTGCGGCGCGTCTCGTCCAGGCCGGTCTTCAGGCGCGTGGCCCAGGCACCACTGCCGTCGACCAGTTGCCGCAGGCACAGCGCGCCGTCCAGGTTCAGGTCATAGCTGCCGGTGGACGGCGAACGCGACACGATGTCGCGCGCCGCGCCACCCACGCTGTTGTCGTTGATGAGCTGCACGTTGCTGGCCGGCGGCACGCCATTGCCGGTGGCGAACATGGTGGCCAGCGAGACGGCGTCCAGTGCCTGCGGCACGGCCAGCGGCAGGGCCGTGGTCGCGCCATAGCCGTAGCCGCACAGCCGCTCCTGCACGCCCGCGCGCGTCAGCGCACTGGCGAAGGTGACGGCCACGGCCGGCGCCACTTCGAACGCGGCCAGCGACGGGTGCAGCCGCTGGGCCTCGTCTTCCCAGCCGTAGGCGCGCAGCTTGGCCAGGGCCTCTTCGGCCTGTGCCGCGGTGGTGGTCGCCGCCAGCAAGCCCTTGGCCTGTAGCGACGCGCAGCGCGCGCCGGCCAATGCGCCGAAGCCCGCGGCATAGGCGGCCTGGTAGGGCGTGCCGGCCAGGCTGGCAGCCAGCGAGGCGCAGGGCTGGAACACCTGGGCGTAGGTCGTGAAGTCGATCAGGGTCCTGGCACTGACCGGGATGGCATTGGCGCCGCGCCGGATGCTCACGCCCGGGTCGGCCGGCAGCTCGACCGCCGGCTCGGACACGGCCACGCCGTCGATCCAACCCTCGGTGTCCAGCTCGGCCGCGGCCAGCGCCGAGCCACCGCCGTTGGACGCGCTGGATGCGATCACGATGGTGTTGCCGCGCGCGAAGGTCTGCAGCCGCGTCGTGTCCGAAAGCTTGCCCAGACGCTCGTTGAGCACGTAGAAAGCGAACTGCACGGCCTGCAGCGTGGACTTGCCCCAGTCCTTCTCGGGGTTCTGCTGCGAGTGCGCGTGCTTGAACGCGAAACGGTTGGGGGTCTGCGCGTTGAACGTGGCCAGCTCGGCCGGCGTGAGTGCCGCGCGAAAGGCCGCCGCGTTGCCAGCCGTGGCGGCGCTGGCCCGCCTGCCGTCGATCAGCGGCACGGTGTCGTTCTGCAGGTCGTGCGGTGCGGCGCCCGTGCCCTTGTCGGTGTAGGCCACGGCACAGCCGCGCTTGAGGCCCCATTCGCCGGCCGACAGCGCGCCATAGACGCCGCGCGAGCCCGACGAAGTGGCCGTGACGATGCAGGGCTTGGCCGGGTCGAAGCTGCTCGGCACCTGCACCAGCAGCGTCACGTTCTGGCGGCCGGTTCCGTCGTCGGCATAGGCGACGTATTCGCCGCCCGCCACCTTGCCCTCACCCGTGGTGACCGTGCCGTCGACCGCCACGTTGGGGCCGTACAGCAGGCCGTAGCCGCCGGCGGCCGTCATGTCCAGCAGCGCGCGGTAGTTGGTGTAGATCGCATGGCGGCGCAGCTCGGCAGCCGTGGGCGCGGCGGCGTTGGCATAGCCGGGCGCGGCGCCGGCCAGGCCGGTCTTGCCCAGGCCGGCGGTCAGCAGGTCGTCGGTGCTGCCGTCGTACTCGGTCTGCTGCACGTTGCCGATGAACGCCGGTTTCACGTTGGCCTCCAGGCCGCCGCCACCGCCGCAGGCCGTGGCGAGCGCGGCCGCCGCGAGCGCGGTGGCGGCCAGGGGGAATCGAGTGGGCTGGGTCATGCGCTGGTCTCCTCGTGGTTGGAATCTCAATGGCGCGCCGCCGCGCGTGCGCGCAGCCGGCCGACGATGCCGGTCGGGAAGTGGTAGACCGACAGCACGAACAGCAGGCCCAGCCACAGCAGCCAGCGGTCGGGCGTGAACAGCGCGGCCAGCCAAGGCAGCGCCGCCACGGACTCGTGCGCCAGGCGCAGCAGGTCCTGCAGGTAGCTCTGCGCCACCACGAACAGCGTGGCGCCGATGGCCGCGCCGTAGATGGTGCCCATGCCGCCGATGACCACGATCAGCAGGATGTCGACCATGATCTCGAAGCTCAGCGAGGTGTCCGGCCCGTTGTAGCGCAGCCAGATCGCCAGCATGGCACCGGCCAGCGTCGCGAACAGCGCCGACAGCACGGCGGCCGTCGTGCGATACACCACCACGCGGTAGCCGATGGCCTCGGCGCGGAACTCGTTCTCGCGGATGGCCTGCAGCACGCGGCCGAACGGCGAGTTGACGATGCGCAGCAGCGCCAGCACCAGCACCACCGCCAGCACGAAGAGCGCGTAGTAGCACAGCAGCCGCCCGTCGAGCGAGGCGCCGAGGAAGGGCTCGTCGGCGAACTCGAAGCTGGGCGAGATCAGCTCGGGCATCTTGAACGTGAGCCCGTCCTCGCCGCCCGTGAAGCCCGAGAGCTGCGAGGCCAGCGTCTGGAACGCCGAGGCCACGGCCAGCGTGATCATGGCGAAGAAGATCGCGCGCACGCGCAGCGAGAACAGGCCGATGGCCAGCGACAGCACGAACGACAGCGCCAGCGCCCCACCGATGCCCACGGCCAGCGCGTCCCAGCCCGGCCCCATGCGCGTGGACGCAATCGCCACGCCGTAGGCCCCGATGCCGAAGAACATGGTGTGCGCAAAGCTCACGATGCCGGTGTAGCCCAGCAGCAGGTCGAAGCTGGCCACCAGCACCACGAACACCAGCACCTTGGCCGCGACGTTGAGCGCCTTCACGCCGGGGAACAGGAAAGGCGCGAAGGCCAGGCCCAGCAGCAGCGCGATGAGCACGCATGCCAGCACGCGGCTGCGCGGCAGGTCGTTCGACAACAAGCGGTTCATCGGTTCACCACCGGATAGACACCCTGCGGACGCCACAGCAGGATCGCCACCATCAACGCGATCGACGCGAACTGCGTCGCCACTGGCAGCACGAAGCCCACGTAGTTGACGAGCAGGCCCACCAGCAGCGCGCCGATCAACGCGCCCGCCGTCGAGCCCAGCCCGCCGATGATGATCACGATGAAGATCAGCACGTTGACCTGCGCGCCCATCTGCGGCGTGAGGTTCTGCTGGAACAGGCCCCACATCACGCCGCCCAGGCCCGCCAGCGCACTGCCAGCCACGAACACGCCGATGAACAGCCGGCCGATGCGGTAGCCGAGCGACTCGACCATCTCGCGGTCCTGCACGCCAGCGCGGATCAAGAGGCCGATCTTGGTGCGGTTCAACGTGAAGGCCAGTGCGGCAAACACGGCCAGGCCCACGGCCACGGCCAGCAGCCGGTACTTGCTGATGGCCGCCTCGCCGATGAACAGCGAGCCGCGCAAGGCCTCGGGCAGCGGCAGCGGCAACTGCGCCGGGCCCCAGATCATCTTGATGAACTCCTCGCCGATGATCATGCCGCCCATGGTGATGAGGATCTGCTTCAGGTGCTGGCCGTACACCGGCCGCACGATGAAGCGCTCGAAGGCCAGGCCCACGGCGCCGGCCACGGCCATGGCCACCAGCATGGCGGGGAAGACCGCGACCAGGTTGCGCCACAGTTCCTGCGAGCCGGTCCAGTCGCCCATGAGGCCCAGCACGCTGCTGGCAATGAAAGCGCCCAGCGCGATGAACAGGCCATGGCCGAAATTCAGCACGTCCATGAGGCCGAACACCAGCGTGAGGCCCGAGGCGATGATGAAGATGATCATGCCCATGGCAAGGCCTGCGACGGTGAGCGTGAGCCAGGTGGAGGGCGAGCCCACGAGCGGCAGCGCGATGAGGGCGAGCACGGGCACCAGGGCCAGGGGTTTCCAGTCAAGGCCGGCGTTCATGTCGTGCTCCCCCGCGCACAGGCCGCGTGCCTGCCGACGCCGCCCGCCCTCACCCCTGCCCTCGCCCAGAGGGAGAGGGAGCAAGACATCCAGGTCGCACTCATATCGCCAGCCCCAGCAGCGACTGCTGCAGTTGCGCATCCGCCGCGAACGCATCCATGCGCCCGGCATGCACCACACGGCCGTTGTCCATCACGGCGACCGTGTCGCCCAGGCGCCGCGCGAAGTTCAGGTTCTGCTCCACGAGCAGGATGGTCACGCCCTGGGCCTTGAGTTCGGCAAAGGCGTTGATCATGTTGTCGATGATGGCCGGCGCCAGGCCCTTGCTGGGCTCGTCCACGATCAAGAGCTCGCGCGGCTCGACGATGGCACGGGCCACGGCCAGCATTTGCTTCTGTCCGCCCGAGAGCTTGCCGGCCGGGTGGTTCCAGAATTTTTCGACCGCGGGAAACATCTTGTAGATCCACTGCAGCCGCGCCGCGTCCATCTGCTCGGCGCGCTTGGCGCTGCGCGCGGCCAGCAGCATGTTTTCCTTGACGGTGAGGTCGGCGAAGACGCCCATGTTCTCGGGCACGTAGGCCACGCCCAGCCCCGCGATCTGCGGCGTGGCGAAGGCGGTGATGTCCTTTCCTCCCAGCACCACGGAGCCCTGCGACGCATGCCACAGGCCCATCACCGTGCGCAGCGTGGTGGACTTGCCCGCGCCGTTGCGGCCCAGCAGCATCGTGACCTGGCCTTGCGGCACCACGAGGTCCACGCCGTGCAGGATGTGGTACGCCGCAATGTGCGTGTGCACGCCGTGCAGTTCGAGCAAAGGCTTTGTTGAAACCTCCTCGCTCCGCTCGGAGGAGCGAGCGCCTTCGGGCGGCCGGGCGGCGCTCATGCCTTGGCCACTCCGAGATAAGCCTCTTGCACGATGGGCGAGGCGATGACTTCGGCCGGCTCGCCGTCGGCCACCAGCTGCCCGTTGTGCAGCACGATGATGCGGTCGGCCAGCTCGCGCACCACGTCCATCTTGTGCTCCACGAGCAGGATGGTCTTGCTGCGGTCGCGCTTGAGCTTGCGGATCAGGTCCAGGATCACGGGCGCCTCGGCCGCGTTCATGCCGGCCGTGGGCTCGTCGAACATGAAGACCTGCGGCTGCAGCGCCATGAGCAGCGCGACCTCCAGCTTGCGCTGGTCGCCGTGCGGCAGGCTGGCCACGGTGTGGTGCTCGCGGGCCTTCAGGGCCACCTCGTCCAGGATCGCGTCGGCACGCGCGCCCAGGTCGCGGTGGTCGCTCCAGATGCTCCACAGGTTCAGCCCGCGCCGGTGCGCGCCATCCTGCGTGGCCTGCACGGCCAGCCGCACGTTCTCCAGCACCGTGAGGTTGGGGAACAGGTTGGTGAGCTGGAAAGCCCGCCCCAGGCCGGCGCGGGTGCGCGCCGAGGGCGGGCCGGTCAACTGCCGGCCGTTGAGCGACACCGTGCCCGCGCTGGCCTTGAGCTGGCCCGAGATCAGGTTGAAGTAGGTGGTCTTGCCCGCGCCGTTGGGCCCGACGATGGCCGTCAGCGTGCCGGGCGCGAACGCGCAGCTCACCGCGTTGACGGCCACATGGCCGCCGAAGCGAATCGTCAGGTCGCGGGTTTCGAGCACGCGGCGATCAGCGCTTGTTGCGGATCGGGATCTGCATTTCCTCGGGCTTGATTTCGCGCACGAGTTCCGGCACGCCCCAGCTGAACGCCGGGTCGGCCTTGATGCGGAAGTGGTACATGCTCTGCATGGCCTGGTGGTCTTCCTTGCGGAAGGTCATGGTGCCCTTGGGCGTGTCGAAGCTCATGCCTTCCATGGCGGTGATGAGCTTGTTGGTGGTGGTGTCGCCGCCGGTCTTCTTGAGCGCCGTGACCACCGCCATCGCAGCCGAGAAGCCACCGGCGGTGAAGAAGTCCGGCGGCGTCTTGTATTCCTTGTAGTGGGCCGCGACCAGGGCTTCGTTGACCGGGTTCTTGGGCAGGCCGAAGTAGTAGTAGGTGGCGCCCTCCATCCCCGGGAAGCGCTTGTAGGCCGTCATCGCAGGCAGGATGTTGCCGCCGGTGGCCACCTCGATGCCGAAGCGCTTTTGCAGGTCCGCATCGGCCAGCGCGTTGAACGGCGTGGTGGCGCCGGCCCACACCACCTCGATGATCTTGCGGCCGGGCTTGTCCTTGAGCTGGTCGACCATGCGCTGGATGCCGGCCGTGAAGTCGGTCGTGGCCGGTGGCAGGTACTCCTCGTGCACGACCTTGGACTTCTTGAGCGCGTCCTTGAAGGCCTTCACGCCGTCCTTGCCGAAGGCCCAGTCCTGGGCCAGCATGACGATGTTGACGCCTTCCTTGTCCACCGCCACGGCATTGCCGATGGCGTCCTGGCTGGAGTTGCGGCCGGTGCGGAAGATGTACTTGTTCCACTTGTCGCCCGTGATGGAATCGGCCACGGCCGGCTCGACGATCAGGATCTTCTTGTACTCCTCGGCCACGGGCAGCATGGCCAGCGCCACGCCCGAGCCGGTGGTGCCCACGGCCAGGTCGGCCTTGTCGTCGGCATAGGCGGCGGCCAGCAGCGACTTGCCCAGGTCGGGCTTGCCCTGGTCGTCCTTCTCGATCACGACCAGCTTCCTGCCGTTGACGGCCATGGAGCCGCCGGTGGCGTAGTTCAGCCCCATGGCAAAGCCGATCTGGGTCTGCTTGCCATAGGCTTCCAGCGGGCCGGTCTTGCCGTAGACGTGGGCGATGCGGATGTCTTTGGTCTGCGCGTGCGCCGGCAGGCCCAGGCAGGCAGCCCATGCGGCAACGGCCGACAACGCGGTGAGATGGCGACGGTTCATGGCGTAGTCTCTGAAGTGGTTTGGCTGAATATCGCACAGCGCGTGCCACCTCCTCAAGTATTTGTTTTCATTGGATATTTTTGGAATCTCGAATCCGAATTGCGCCATATTCCGACACGGTGTGTGTACGAATTTCGGTCAATTGATCGCTGGCGAAACAGGGTTTTCCCAGAGTTTTCGCGGCGCGACTTGGCGTAGGAATGAACCGCATCATGAAAAAACAGGCTTGTCACAAGCCTACGATCGCGCTGCATCTTGACCACAAAAGGAATCGCCATGAAGCACCAGACCAACAAGTTCCGCACCCTCGCCGCCACGGTCATGCTCGCCGCCTGCAGTGTTGCGTTCGTCGGCTGCACGACCACCGGCCCGGGCACGGCCGGCACCAACGCATCTTCCCGCACCGCCATCGACGCGGACGTGGATGCCGCGCTGTCCAAGCTCTACAACACCGTGCCAGGCTCGCGCGAGTTGGTCAGCAAGTCTGCCGGCGTGCTGGTGTTCCCCTCGGTTTTGAGCGCCAGCCTGGGCCTGGGCGCCGAATACGGCCGCGGCGCATTGCGCACCGGCGGCCGCACGCAGGGCTACTACAGCACTACTGCCGGCTCGATCGGCTGGCAGGCAGGCGCCCAGTCGCGCGCCGTGATCTATGTGTTCAGCACGCAGGATGCGCTCGACAAGTTCCGCGCCAGCAAGGGCTGGACGGTGGGCGCCGACGCCACCGTGGCCCTGGCCAACATCGGCGCCAACGGCCAAATCGACAGCAACACCGTGCGCCAGCCCGTGGTCGGCTACGTGCTGACCAACGCGGGCCTGGAAGCCGGCGTGGCACTGCAAGGCGCCAAGATCAGCCCGGTCACGCTGTAACCAGCCAGGCAATCGGCGGAGTTCGCGCTCCGCTCCCAAGCGGCCCCTGCGGGCCGCTTGTGCGTTGTGCGCCCCGACTTGGGGAGCCAGCGCACCAAGTTGGCAGGCCATGCCCCGTGCCAGCGCGCGAAAAGCCTCATTTGATGAGTATTTGCGTGGCACGGCACTTGCACTGTCTCCTGCGTTCCGAGGCAGCGTTGCCCCGGACCGGGCGGCCCCCACGCCGCCCAACCCTCCGCCAATGATGGCGGAACCCCGCACGCACTCTAAGCCCCTCTAGGCCCGGCGCGGCGGACGTTCCAAGTTCATCAACCCCACGGCGGACGGATGCGCAAGCGCCACCGCCAGGGTCGGCCGAGGCGCAGTCTCCTGCACCCTTCGTGTCGATCCGAACGTGCAGGACTCCACATGAAGATCATCCTCGTCGGCCACGGCATGGTGGGCCACAAGTTCCTCGAAAGCCTGGCCGAAAGCGGCCTGCCAGACCTGGACGTGACCGTGCTGTGCGAAGAGCCGCGCGCCGCCTACGACCGCGTGCACCTGTCCGAGTTCTTCAGCGGCAAGACGGCCGAGGAACTCTCGCTCGTCGAAGCCGGCTTCTTCGACAAGAGCGGCTTCAAGCTGCGCCTGGCCGCGCGCGCCGTCGCCGTGGAGCGGCGCAACCGCACCGTGACCACGCTGGAGGGCGAAGTGCTGCCCTACGACAAGCTGGTGCTGGCCACGGGCTCCAACCCCTTCGTGCCGGGCGTGCCGGGCCGCGACCGCGACGCCTGCTTCGTCTACCGCACCATCGAAGACCTGGAAGGCATGCGCGCCGCGGGCGCCAAGTCCAAAAGCGGCGTGGTCATCGGCGGCGGGCTGCTGGGCCTGGAATGCGCCAAGGCCTTGCGCGACCTGGGCCTTCAGACACATGTCGTCGAGTTCTCGCCGCGGCTCATGGCCGTGCAGGTGGACGAAGGCGGCGGCCGCGTGCTGCGCCACAAGATCGAGGCGCTGGGCGTGCAGGTGCACACCGGCCGCAACACGGTGGAGATCACCGACGGCGCCACCGCGCGGCACCGCATGGTGTTCGCCGACGGAACCTGGCTGGAGACCGACATGATCGTGTTCTCGGCCGGCATCCGGCCACGCGACGATCTGGCCCGCCAGTGCGTGCTGGCCATCGGCCCGCGCGGCGGAGTGGCCATCGACAGCGCCTGCCGCACCAGCGACCACGACATCTATGCCATCGGCGAATGCGCATCGTGGAACGAGCAGGTGTTCGGCCTGGTCGCACCCGGCTACGACATGGCCCGCGTGGCCGCGCGCCACATCGCAGGTGACATGGACGCCGCCTTCGTCGGGGCCGACATGAGCACCAAGCTCAAGCTGATGGGCGTGGACGTGGCCAGCATCGGCGACGCGCAGGCCAGGACGCCCGGCTGCCGCAACTACCAGTACGTGGACGAGCGCAAGCAGGTCTACAAGAAGATCGTCGTCAGCGAAGACGGCAAGCAGCTGCTGGGCGCAGTGCTGGTGGGCAACGCCGACGAATACGGCACGCTGCTGCAGATGGCGCTGAACGGCATCGCTCTGCCCGAGGAGCCTGAATTCCTGATCCTGCCTTCCAGCGACGGCAAGGCCAAGCCCGGCCTGGGCGTGGACGCATTGCCCGACACGGCGCAGATCTGCTCGTGCAACAGCGTGAGCAAGGGCGCCATCTGCGCCGCCGTGGGCGAAGGTGCCTGCACGATTGCCGACATGAAGACCTGCACCAAGGCCGGCGCCACCTGCGGCGGCTGCGTGCCGCTGGTCACTCAGGTCATGAAGTTCGAGATGACGCGCCGCGGCATGGCCGTGAACAACCATGTCTGCGAGCACTTCGCCTACTCGCGCCAAGAGATCTACCACCTGGTGCGCGTGGGGCAGATCAAGACCTTCGACGAGCTGCTGGCCCGGCACGGCAAGGGTTTGGGCTGCGACATCTGCAAGCCCGTGGCCGCCAGCGTGCTGGCCTCCATCTGGAACGAGTTCGTGCTCAAGCCCCAGCTCGCGGCACTGCAGGACAGCAACGACTACTTCCTCGGCAACATCCAGAAGGACGGCACCTATTCCGTGGTGCCGCGCATGCCGGGCGGCGAGGTCACGCCCGATGGGCTCATCGCCGTGGGCTCCGTGGCCAAGAAGTACGGCCTGTACACCAAGGTCACGGGCGGCGCGCGCGTGGACATGTTCGGCGCGCGCCTGGAGCAGCTGCCGCTGATCTGGGAAGAGCTGATCGCCGCCGGCTTCGAGAGCGGCCACGCCTACGGCAAGAGCCTGCGCACCGTGAAGAGCTGTGTCGGCTCCACCTGGTGCCGCTACGGCGTGGACGATTCCGTGGGCCTCGCCGTGCTGCTGGAGAACCGCTACAAGGGCCTGCGCGCGCCGCACAAGATCAAGTTCGGCGTTTCGGGCTGCACGCGTGAATGCGCCGAGGCCCAGGGCAAGGACGTGGGCATCATCGCCACCGACAAGGGCTGGAACCTGTACGTGTGCGGCAACGGCGGCATGAAGCCACGCCATGCCGAGCTCATCGCCAGCGACCTGAGCAAGGACGCGCTGATCGCCTTGATCGACCGCTTCCTGATGTTCTACGTGCGCACGGCCGACCGGCTGCAGCGCACCAGCACCTGGCGCGACGGTCTCGAAGGCGGCCTGGCCTACCTGCAGGACGTGCTGATCCGCGACAGCCTGGGCCTGGGCGCCGAGCTCGAGGCCCAGATGCAGCACGTGGTCGACACCTACCAGTGCGAATGGAAGAGCGCCGTCACCGACCCGGCCGTGCGCCAGCGTTTCAAAAGCTTCGTCAACAGCGACAAGCCCGACGAGCACATCGTGTTCGTGCAGGAGCGCGGCCAGATCCGCCCCGCCCGTGCCGAAGAGCGCGAACCTGCCGCCACTGTCTGAGGACCCCACCATGCTGACCAAGACCGTGAACTGGACCGCCGTCTGCGCAACAGGCGACATCGTGCCCCACACCGGCGTCTGCGCGCGCGTGGACGCGCGCCACGTGGCCGTGTTCCGCCTGGGCGAAGACCGCTTCTTCGCCATCGACAACGTGGACCCGAAGTCCGGTGCCAGCGTGCTGTCGCGCGGGCTGGTGGGCAGCCTGGGCGCGCGCATCGTCGTGGCCTCGCCGCTCTACAAGAACCACTTCGACCTCGTCACCGGCGAGTGCCTGGAGGCGCCCGAACACTCGGTGCGTGTGCATGCCGTGCGCGTGGAAGACGGCCGCGTGCTCGTCGCCCTGAACTGATCACTCCTTCATTTTTCAAAGAGACTTCCATGGCCTACCTCGCCCCTACCGAATTCGTGACCAAGATGGTCGACGCCGGTGAATCCAAGCTGCTGATGTCCACGCGCGACACGCTGATCCGCTCCTACATGGCCGGCGCAATCCTCGCGCTGGCCGCGGCCTTCGCCGTCACCGTCACGGTCAACACCGGCAACCCGCTGGTCGGCGCCATGCTGTTCCCGGTCGGTTTCATCATGCTGTACCTGATGGGCTTCGACTTGTTGACCGGCGTGTTCACGCTGGCCCCGCTGGCCGTTCTGGACCGGCGCCCGGGCGCCACGTGGAAGGGCGTGCTGCGCAACTGGGGCCTGGTGTTCTGCGGCAACTTCGCCGGCGCGCTGACGGTGGCCGTGTTCATGGCCATCATCTTCACCTTCGGTTTCAGCGAGGCCCCCAATGCGGTGGGCGAGAAGCTCGGCCACATCGGCGAAGGCCGTACCGTGGGCTATGCCGCGCACGGCGCCGCCGGCATGCTCACACTGTTCGTGCGCGGCGTGATGTGCAACTGGATGGTGTCCACCGGCGTGGTGGCGGCCATGATGTCCACCACCGTATCGGGCAAGGCCATCGGCATGTGGATGCCGGTCATGATCTTTTTCTACATGGGCTTCGAGCACAGCATCGTCAACATGTTCCTGTTCCCCACCGGCCTGCTGTTGGGCGGCAACTTCACGCTCATGGACTACCTGATCTGGAACGAGATCCCCACCGTGCTGGGCAACCTGGTGGGCGGCCTGACCTTCGTGGGCCTCACGCTGTACGCCACGCACTACAAGACCGGCGCCAAGCGCAAGATCGCCTGATCCTTTGCATGGCCCCGTCGCTTCGCATCACGCTGGGCCAGCATTCGCAGCCCGGGGGCCAGAGGCCGAACCAGGACTTCCACGGCGCCGTCGTCCCGACCGGTTCGGCGCTGCAGACCAAGGGCATCGCCGTCGCGCTGGCCGACGGCATCGGCTCCAGCCCCGTGAGCCAGGTCGCCAGCGCGGCGGCCGTGCGCGGCTTCCTGGAGGACTACTACGCCACGTCCGACGCCTGGACCGTGCGCCGCGCCGCGCAGCGCGTGCTGGGTGCCACCAACGCCTGGCTGCATGCGCAGAACCAGCGCGGCGATGCGCGCTTCGACAAGGACCGCGGCTACTGCTGCACCTTCAGCGCGCTGGTGCTCAAGGGCCGCGAGCTGCATGTGCTGCACGTGGGCGACACGCGCATCTATTGCGTGCACGCGCAGGCGCTGGAGCAGCTGACCGAAGACCACCGCGTGCACATCGGCGCTGGCGAGTCCTGCCTGGGCCGCGCGCTGGGCGCCACGGCGCATGTGGAGATCGACCACCGGTGCCTGGAGGCGGAGCCCGGTGCGCTCTACCTGCTGGCCACCGACGGCGCCTACGAGCGGCTGGACGCCGCCGCCGTGCACACTGCGCTGGCCTGCTGGCCCGACGACTTCGACGCCGCGGCCCAGACCCTGGTAGCGGTGGCGCGCGAGCGCGGCAGCGGCGACGACGCCACCGTGCAATTGCTGCGCATCGACACCCTGCCCGAGCATGACGCCCAGCCCTGGCAGGCCCGGCGCGCACAACTGCGGCTGCCGCCACCGCTGGCACCCGGCATGTTGTTCGAGGGCTATGCCGTGGTGCGCGAGCTGCACGCCAGCGCGCGCAGTCAGGTGCACCTGGCCATCGACCAGGCCAGCGGCGCGCAGGTGGCGCTGAAGACGCCCGCCACCGAGCTGCGCGAAGACGCCGAGGCGCTGGACCGCTTCCTGCTGGAAGAGTGGGTGGCACGCCGGCTACACAGCCCGCATGTGCTGCGTCCCAGCACCACCGAGCGCCCGCGCGAGCACCTGATCGTGGCCATGGAGTATGTGGACGGCCAGACGCTGGGCCAGTGGATGACCGACCACCCGCGCCCGGACCTGGACCGCGTGCGCCAGCTCGTCGCGCAGCTGGCCAAGGGCCTGCAGGCCTTCCACAGCAAGGAGATGCTGCACCAGGACCTGCGGCCCGAGAACGTGATGATCGACCGTGGCGGCACGGTGAAGATCATCGACTTCGCATCGGCCCATGTGGCGGGCCTGGCCGAAGGCACGCACGCCGCGCGCGCCGATCGCATCGTCGGCACGCTGCAATACACGGCGCCGGAATACTTCATCGGTGGCGCAGGCACGGCCGCGTCCGACCTGTTCGCGCTGGCCGTGCTCGCCTACCAGATGCTGAGCGGCCAGCTGCCCTATGGCCTGCAGGTGACGCAGCTGCGCCAGTCGGCGGACCTGAAACGACTGCGCTACGTGCCGCTGCGCCACCACCGGCCCGATCTGCCGGCCTGGCTGGACGCGGTGCTCTCGAAGGCGCTGCAGCCGGAGCCGCGCAAGCGGCAGGAGGCCGTGTCCGAGTTCGTGCACGACCTGCACGCGCCCGGGGCAGCGTTCCACGGCGCACGGCGCATGCCGCTCGTGCAGCGCAACCCGGTCGTGTTCTGGCAGGCGTGCACGGCGGCGTTGGCCTTTGCGCTGCTGGGCTTGTCGGGTTACGTGTTCGGTCGGTGAGGCCGCGTCGGGTTATGGTCGAAGCCATGCCCCCTGCCATCCGCCACCTGATCGTTGTCCTGGGCGACCAGCTCGACCGCCAGTCCGCTGCCTTCGACGGCTTCGACGCGGCGCAAGACCTGGTCTGGATGGCCGAGGTGGCCGAGGAATCCACGCAGGTCTGGAGCACGCAGCCGCGCATCGCGATGTTCCTGGCGGCCATGCGCCATTTCGCCGAGGCCCTGCGCGCGCAAGGCCTGCCGCTGCACTACCGGCGCCTGGACGACGTGGCCAACCGCGGCACGCTGGCGGCCGAGCTGGCCGAGAGCCTGGCGGCGCTGCGACCGGCGCGCGTGGTGCTGGTGCAGCCTGGCGAGTGGCGTGTGCGCGAGGCGCTGCGCCAGGTGGTGGCCGAGGCCGGCGTGGCGCTGAACGAGTGCGAGGACCGGCATTTCCTGTGCACGCCGGCTGCCTTCGCGCGCCATGCCCAGGGCCGGCCGGAACTGTTGATGGAGACCTTCTACCGGGCCATGCGGCGCCGCCATGGCGTGCTGATGGACGGCGACCAGCCGGCCGGCGGGGCCTGGAATTTCGATGCCGACAACCGCTCGGCCTTCGGCCGCGACGGGCCGGGTTTCCTGCCCGAGCCGCCCGCGTTCGCGCCCGACGCCATCACGCAGGACGTCATCGCGCTGGTGCGCAGCCGCTTCGGCGAACACCCCGGCCGGCTCGACCGCTTCGCCTGGCCGCTCACGCGCGCGCAGGCACTCGCGGCGCTGGACGCCTTCATCGCCGACCGGCTGGAGTTCTTTGGCCACTGGCAGGACGCGATGTGGGGTGGCCAGCCCTGGCTCTACCACGCGCAGCTCAGCGCGGCGCTGAACCTCAAGCTGCTGGACCCGCGAGAGGTGATCGCGCGTGCCGAGCAGGCGTTCCGCGACGGCCGCGTGCCCATCGCCTCGGCCGAGGGCTTCATCCGCCAGATCCTGGGCTGGCGCGAATACGTGCGCGGCGTCTACTGGCTGCAGATGCCAGGCTATCTGGACCTGAATGCACTGGACGCGCACGCGCCCCTGCCGGCCTGGTACTGGACCGGCGAGACCGACTTGGAATGCCTGCGCGACACCATCACGCAGACGCTGGACCTAAGCTACGCGCACCACATCCAGCGCCTGATGGTGACGGGGCTGTACGCGCTGCTGCTGGGCGTGGAGCCGCGCCAGGTGCATGCCTGGTACCTGGCGGTCTATGTCGATGCCGTGGAATGGGTGGAGCTGCCCAACACGCTGGGCATGAGCCAGTACGCCGACGGCGGCCTGCTGGGCAGCAAGCCCTACGTGGCCAGCGGGCAGTACATCGCGCGCATGAGCGACCACTGCCGGCACTGCCGGTACCGGCCCGAGGAGCGCACGGGCGCGCGCGCCTGCCCGTTCACGACGCTGTACTGGGACTTCCTGTTGCGGCACGCCGAGCGCTTCGCGGACCACCCGCGCATGCAGGCCCAGGTGCGCAATGCCGCGCGGCTGCCTCAGGCGGAGCGCCGGGCGATCGCCGAGGCGGCAGCTGCGATCCGCGCCCGCGTCTAGGCGCCCTGCAGCCGCTCGTACAGCGTCGCGCGCGAGATGCCCAGCAGGCGCGCGGCCGCCAGCTTGTTGCCGCCGGTCTCGGCCATGGCGGCCGCGATGGCGCGGGCTTCCAGCTCGGCCACCTGCTCGCCCAGCGGGCGCAGAAGGCTGGCGCGGCCGTCGTCCGCATGGCGTGGCACGGGCTCGGCCGCGGCGATGGCGTGCACGCCGGTCTCGGCCAGCACGCGGCGCACCTCGTCAGCGTCCACGCGCTGGCGGTCGCTGCGCATGGCCAGCTGTTCCAGCACGTTGCGCAGCTCGCGGATGTTGCCGCGCCAATGCTGGCCGGCCAACAGCGCCAGCGCGTCGGGCGTGAGCTCGGGCGGGGCTTCGCCGCTGCGCTGGGCGAGGTCCTCGCTGAGCGCCTCGACCAGGGCCGGGATGTCGCTTCGGCGCTCGCGCAGCGCGGGCACCTGCAGCGGCAGCACGTTGAGCCGGTAGTACAGGTCTTCGCGAAACCGCCCCTGGCGCACCAGCGTGGCCAGGTCGCGTGAGGTGGCGGCGATCACGCGGGCGTCGAAGGCCACCAGCCGGTTCGAGCCCAGCGGCTCGATCTCGCCCTCCTGCAGCGCACGCAGCAGCTTGGCCTGCAGCGCGGCCGGCATGTCGCCGATCTCGTCCAGGAACAGCGTGCCGCCGTCGGCCAGCTTGAACTTGCCGTCGCGCCCGCGCCGGTCGGCGCCGGTGTACGCGCCGGGCGCGACGCCGAAGAACTCCGCCTCCAGCAAGGTGTCGGGAACGGCTGCGATGTTCAGGCTCACGAAAGGCCCGCGCGCGCGGTTCGACGCGGCGTGGATGGCGTGCGCCAGCAGCTCCTTGCCGGTGCCGGTCTCGCCCAGCAGCAGCACCGGGCTGGACGACTGCGCGGCGCGGCGCGCGTGGCGCTTCACATCGACCGCCGCAGGGCTGCTGCCGATGAAGCTGGCGAAGGTGTACTTGGCGCGGCGCTGGCCGGCACCGCCGTCGCCTTGCAGCAGCACCTGGCTGCGCTGGCTGGCCAGCTCGCGCCGCGCGTCGTCCAGGTCGCGTTGCAGCCGCGCGAACTTCTCGATCAGCGGCTTGAGCGTGGTCTCGGGGTGGTCGAACAGCACGATGCCGATGGCGCCGATCACCTGCTGCGCCTCGTCGCGCAGCGGGATGCGGCTCACGACGAAGGTGCCGGCCTTGTTGGTCAGCAGGTCCACCAGGATGGGCTCTCCCGTTTCCAGCACGCGGCGCATCTGGGTGTTGGGGATCACCTCGTCCACCGGGTGGCCCTGGAACTCGTCGATGGACGAGAAGCCCAGCGCCGGCAGGAAGCGGCGGTAGCCGTCGTTGACCCAGACGATGGTGCCGGCATGGTCGACCAGAAACATGCCCTGGCTCATGCTGGAGAACAGGTGGAACATGGAACGCGCGGCCAGCGCCAGGATGCCCTGGGCATCGAGGGGCAGCGCGCGGTTCGGCGGGTCGGTCGTCGGCATCGCGCGCATGGTAATCGGCGCGCCCGGCTGCGCGCTGCAGGCGCATACCGGTGAGAGCACAATGCCCCCCGATGGAAAAAGTTCGGATCGACAAGTGGCTCTGGGCCGCCCGGTTCTACAAGACCCGCACGTTGTCGGCGGAGGAAGTGAACCGGGGACGGGTGCAGGTGAACGGGCACGAGGTGAAGCCTGCGCGCGAGGTCAAGGCCGGGGACACCATTGCGGTGCGCCAGGGGCCCACCATACGCACCGTCACGGTGCTCGGGATCAGCGGCACGCGGGGGTCAGCGCCGGTGGCACAGGCCCTCTATGCCGAGACCGCGGAAAGCCTCGCAGCGCGCGCCCAGGCCGCCGAGCAGCGGCGCCTGGCGCCCGAGCCTGCCCTGGCCCACGAACACGGCCGCCCGACCAAGCGCGAGCGCCGCACGCTGGACCAGGCGCAGGACCAATGGGGTGAGCGCTGGAGCGCCTCCATCGACAACTAGAACGCCAAGGAGACCAGCCCGTGACCAAAACCGTCGTCATCGCCCTGTGGGCCATGGCCTTGCTGACCGGATGCCCGGACGCCAAGCCGCCCAAGGACCCGACCAAGCTGCCGATGCCGACGACGGCACCGGCAGGCGAACCCAAGAGCGGGGGCTGAACGTCGTCAGCCGCAGGCGGCCTTGACGACCTGGCCACGGCCGTCGAGCGTGAGGCTCAGGCGCGCCGCGTTGAACTCCATGGTGACGGCCTGGCCCGGGCTGAGCCAGCGCACGATGCTGGCGCCGGACCGGGCACGAACCTCGCGTTCGAGTTCCGGCCCGAAGGATTTGCCCAACGCGAACTGGGCCGCCGCGGCGTCGCAGGCCGCACGCGGTGCCGGCGGCGCACTGCCCGGCAGGCCCACACCCGCACAACCCGACAGCAACAGGGCCGCCGCAGCAGCGCCCATCCAAGGCCAAGATTTGAAACGCACCGTGAATTCCTTCCTGATTGTTCGATGACGACACATCCTACGCCCGCCCCCAGTAGCCCTGGCCCGGCGCGGCATGCCCCGTCGCCCTACACTGCCGCGGCCGCATGGCCACGCCGCGATGCCATCGCACCGTGCAACCCCCTCACGCCAGGTACCCCCAGTTGAGCATCGAAGAACGCCTGACGCAGCTCGAAAGAAGCAACGAAGAACTCATGGGCCTGGTAACGGGTTTGACCGCCGTGAGCACGGCGCTGGCTGCCACCCATCCGCAGCGCGCGATGCTGCTCGACGCGCTGGCGCGGGCCGCGCCCGGCGTGCGCGAGGCGACGCAGGCACATGGCGTCTCCGAGCGCACCCAGTTGGTGCTGGAGGCATTCACCAATTTGTTGCATCAGACCCTGACCGAGCCCGTGCCCGCGCAGCTGGACGAAGCGGAGCAGGTGATCCGCAGCCTTTTGCAGAATCCACCGCGGCGCGACGACGCGCAGGATTGACCGGCGAGGCGGCCCGGGACTTGCTATTTCCGGCTCATGCGCTCAGAGCCCACCGTCATCCTCGAAGTCGACAGACGCCTGGCGCACTTCATCCAGTCCTCCCGCCCCGCCCGCCCTGACCGCGCCTCGCCGCTGGAACTGGGCCGCTGGCATGCCGCGCTGGAGGTTCGCAGGATCCTGCAGGACGCCTGCCCCTACGACGCCAGCACGAGCGCGCGCCGCGCCTGGTTCGACGAGAAGTACGGCGACGCCGCCGACTCGGTCATCGGCGAGCTTTGAAATGCAATCGCCGCAGGCCCTGGCGGGCGCTGCGGCGATGCAGTGGAGCGCGGTACGCGATCAGTTTGGCACGGGCACCAGGAACTCGCGGCTGACGTAGCTGCCCAGCTCGTTCACGCGGTCCAGGAACTGCGTCAGGAATGCATGCAGGCCGGTCGCCAGGATCTCGTCGATGCGGGCGTACTTCAGGTCGGCGCGCAGCTTGCCGGCGCGGCGCAGCGTCTCGCTGGACGGGTCGCCCGACACCATCTCCAGGTTGGTCAGCACTTCGTTCAGGCTGGCTGCCAGCGAGCGCGGCATGTCCGAGCGCAGGATCAGCAGCTCGGCCACGCGCTCGGGGCGGATCACGTCGCGGTACACCTTGCGGTAGACCTCGAAGGCCGAGACGCTGCGCAGGATCGCGCTCCAGTGGTAGAAGTCGTATTCCTGGTCCTTCTCACTGGCGGCGCCGTAGAAGTCGCTTTCCACCGCATGGAACTTCACGTCGACCAGGCGGGCCGTGTTGTCGGCGCGTTCCAGGAAGGTGCCCAGGCGCAGGAAGTAGAAGGCCTCGTCCTGCAGCATGGTGCCCAGCGTGACGCCGCGCGACAGGTGCGAGCGGAACTTGACCCACTCGAAGAACTGCGCGGGGTCCGACTCGAACTCGCCGCTCTTGAGCATGCGGTTGACGTCCAGCCAGGTGGTGTTGGCGGTCTCCCAGACCTCGGTCGTCAGGCTGCCGCGCACGGCACGCGCGTTCTCTCGCGCGGCACGCAGGCAGGAGATGATGGACGAGGGGTTGCTCTCGTCCTTGACCATGAACTCCATGACGTTGCGTGACGTGACGCCATCGTGCTTGCTGGCATAGGCCTGGCGCAACTCACTGATGGACAGCAGGCCCTGCCAGCCGAGCTGGGCCACGGCGGCGGACTGCGGCAGCAGCGAGGACTGGTAATTCACGTCCAGCATGCGTGCGGTGTTCTCCGCGCGCTCGGTGTAGCGCGACATCCAGAACAGGTGATCGGCGGTGCGACTCAGCATGGCTTACTTCCCTTGGCTTTGTTTCTGGCTTTGCGCGGGCACGTCGGCGGGTGGCGCGGTGGGGCTGTCGTCCTCCAGGATCCAGGTGTCCTTGGTGCCGCCGCCCTGCGATGAGTTGACGACCAGCGAACCGTCCTTGAGCGCCACGCGCGTCAGGCCACCCGGCACCATCTGCACCTCCTTGCCCGACAGCACGAAGGGCCGCAGGTCGATGTGGCGCGGCGCGATGCCGGACT
Organism: Pseudorhodoferax sp. Leaf267; assembly: GCF_001422405.1. Taxonomy (GTDB): domain Bacteria; phylum Pseudomonadota; class Gammaproteobacteria; order Burkholderiales; family Burkholderiaceae_C; genus Pseudorhodoferax. Next base: position 321,594 of record NZ_LMMV01000001.1, on the reverse strand, counting down.
CCACGAACGTCGGGCAGCTGGACAGCGACAGCGTGGGCTGGGCGATGTAGCCACTGGGGTTGGCCTGCACGGCCTTGCGGAAGTCCTCGATCTCGGCCTGGGTGGCGGCCGGGCCGACCAGCATGCCGTAGCCGCCCGCGCCGTGCACTTCCTTGACGACCAGGTCCTTCAAGTTGTCGAGCACGTACTTCAGGTCGTCGGCCTGCCGGCACATGTAGGTCGGCACGTTGTTCAGGATGGGCTTTTCGCCCAGGTAGAACTCGATCATCTTGGGCACGTAGGGGTAGATCGACTTGTCGTCGGCCACGCCCGTGCCCACGGCATTGCAGATCGCCACGTTGCCCGCCTTGTAGGCTTCCATCAGGCCCGCGCAGCCCAGCGTGGACGTGGGGCGGAACACTTTGGGATCGAGGAAGTCGTCGTCCACGCGGCGGTAGATCACGTCGACCCGCTTGGGGCCGCGCGTGGTGCGCATGTAGACGAAGTTGTCCTTGACCAGCAGGTCCTGGCCCTCGACCAGTTCCACGCCCATCTGCTGCGCCAGGAAGGCGTGCTCGAAGTAGGCGCTGTTGTACATGCCGGGCGTCAGCACCACGACGGTGGGCTCGGCCGTGGCGGGCGGCGCCGAGGCGCGCAGGGTTTCGAGCAGCAGGTCGGGGTAGTGCGCCACCGGCGCCACGTGGTGGTGGCTGAACAGGTCGGGAAACAACCGCATCATCATCTTGCGGTTTTCCAGCATGTAGCTCACGCCGCTGGGCACGCGCAGGTTGTCCTCGAGCACGTAGTACTCGCCCTTGCCCTGGGCATCGGGCGCGCGCACGATGTCCACGCCGGCGATGTGCGAGTACACGTGGTTCGGCACGTCCACGCCCACCATCTCGGGGCGGAACTGCGCGTTGTTGACGATCTGCTCCTTGGGGATCAGCCCGGCCTTGATGATCTCCTGGCCGTGGTAGACGTCGTGGATGAAGCGGTTCAGCGCGGTCACGCGCTGCACGAGGCCCTTTTCCATGCTCGCCCATTCGGCGGCGGGAATGATGCGCGGGATCAGGTCGAACGGGATCAGGCGCTCGGTGCCCGAGCCGTCCTCGTCCTTGGCGCCGTACACCGCGAAGGTGATGCCGACGCGGCGGAAGATCACCTCCGCCTCCGAGCGGCGCTTGGCCATCATGTCGCCCGGCTGCTTGGCCAGCCAGGCATCGTAGACCTTGTAGTGGTCCCGGATCTGCGTCCCCTTCGAGAAGAACTCGTAGGGAAGCTTGGTATACATCTCGTCGTATTTCAGCATGCGGCCTTCTCCTGTACCGAGGATAGCAAGTTGCAAGCCAGCTTCTCACGCATTGGCTCGCCCATAGAGCAAATAAAAAAGCCGCCAAAACCTCGGCAGCCGTTCGGGGGCGAGAGCGCTCAAACGAACCCACGGACGCGGGCGCATCATCGCCGAGGACCGCCCGGCAAGCCGGCCGGTGGATCGAGATCGGCGCGCATCGGCACGGCTCCATCCACCGCGTGGTGCCAGTAGCGCGGTGCACGTGCACGCTCGCAATGCACGCGTGCGGGCGCGTCGCTGCGCCAGGCCATGGCGCCGCAGCGCGCCGATGCCTGCACCGCGATGCCATGGGCCTGCAGGCGCTGCACCACCTCGGGCGCCGGATGACCGAATCGGTTGCGGTAGCCCGCCTGCACCAGGGCGATGCGTGGCGCGACCTGGGCGAGGAAGCCGGGGCTCGACGACGTCTTGCTGCCGTGGTGCGGCACCAGCAGCACGTCGGCGCGCAGCGCGACCCGCGCAGCGACCAACGCGGCCTCCTGCGGTTGCTCGATGTCGCCGGCCAGCAGCACGGCCTGGTGCGCGTTCGCGATGCGCAGCACGCAGCTGTCGGCATTGGCCTTGGCACTGGCCGGCGCGCCGGGCGCGGGATGCAGCACCGTGAACGCCACGCCATCCCATTCCCAGTGCTGGCCTGCGGCACAGGGCGCACCGGGCCGCAGAGCGCGCAGCGCGTGCTCCGCCGGCAGGGAGGCCAGCAGCGCCGCCTGCGGCTGCATCGCCAGCACCGTGGCGGCGCCGCCGCTGTGGTCGCCGTCGCTGTGGCTCACGACCACCGTGTCCAGCCGCTCGCCGAGTGCGCGCAGCAGCGGCACGAGCACGCGGTGGCCGGCATCGCTGTCCTGGCCGTAGCGTGGGCCGGTGTCGTACAGCAGACTGTGGCGTGCCGTGCGCACCAGCACGGCGTTGCCCTGGCCGATGTCGGCCGCCAGCAGCTCGAAGCTGCCATGCGCCGGCCGCGGTGGCTGCCAGAGCAAGGCCGGCAGCAGCAGCGGCAGACCGGCCAGCCGCAGGCCCACCGGGGCGCGCAGCACCAGCAGCACGGCGCCGAGCAGCGCGGCTGCGCCGACGGCCAGCGGCACGGCCGGCGTGCTGAAGGTGGCGAACGGCCAGCGCGCCAGTTCGGCCAGCACCAGCGCCAGCGCCGCGACGGCCCAGGCGGCCACATCCCACAGCGGCGGCAGCAGCACGCCGAGCAGGGCCAGCGGCGTGAGCACCAGCGTGACCCAGGGGATCGCCAGCAGGTTGGCCAGCAGCCCCACGAGCGAGACCTGCTGGAACAGCAGCAGCGACAGCGGCGCCAGCGCGACGGTCACGATCCACTGCTCGCGCAGCATGCGCACGAACGCACCGGCCGCGCGCCAGCCGGGCGAGGCCGGCGCAGCACGCGGTTGCCCGGCATCGGTGGCGAAGAGCACGCCCACGGCCACGAAGCTCAGCCAGAAGCCGGGCTGCAGCAGCGCCCACGGGTCCAGCACCAGCACCACGCTGCAGGCCAGCGCCCAGACCAGCGGCCATGGCCACTGACGGCCCGCCAGTCGCAGCAGCGCGATGCTGGCCAGCATCAGCAGCGTGCGCTGCGCCGGCACGCCCCAGCCACTGAATGCGGCATAGGCGGCCGCCAGCAGCACGCCGCCGACCAGGCCTGCCTGCTGGGCCGGCCACCACAGGCAGGCGTGGCCGCCGCGCCAGGCCAGGCGGCGCCACGCGGCGGCGACAGCGGCACCGGCGAGCCAGGCAAACATGGTCACGTGCAGCCCCGACACGCTCAGCAGGTGGCTCACGCCTGTCGCGCGGAACAGCTCCCAGTCGGCGCGCTCCACGGCCCCCTGGTCGCCCATGGCCAGCGCGGCGACCACCCCGGCCTGCGCGCGGTCTGCAATGCGCGCAAAGATGGCCTCGCGCACCGCCTGGCGCGCACGCTCCACGGGATGGCGCCAGCCGCGCGCCATCAGCTGCGGCGGCAGGTCGCTCGGCCCGGCGCGCACGTAGCCGGTGGCCTGCACGCCGCGCTCCCACAGGTAGAGCTCGTAGTCGAAGCCGTGCGGGTTGAGGTTGCCGTGCGGCGCACGCAGCCGCACCTGCAGCCGCCACCGGTCGCCCGCGCGCAGCTCGGCGCTGCGCTGCACGGCCGCGTCCGGCTGGCCATCGGCGCCCGTGGACCACAGCGTGCCGTGGTACCAGGACAGGTCGATGCGCGGCGGCACGTCGACCGGCCGGCCCTCCAGCTGGGCGCCCTGCACGTCCAGCCGCAGCCGCGTGGCGAGCTCGCCAGGCTGCGGCATGGCCGACACCGTGCCAACGACGACGAGGTCGCGGCCCTCCAGTTCGGGGTCGAGCGCCGATCGCAGGTACCAGCCCGCACGCGCCCCGCACAGCGCGGCGACCAGCAACGCCATGCCCGAGAAGGCCACGAGTGCGCTGCCTCGCCACCCGCCGCGCAGCGGCCGCCCGGCCCAGGCCAGCAGGGCCGCACCTGCCAACGTCAGGCCGCCATAGGCCCACGCTGGCCACAGGCTGGCCTGCTGCACCTGCGCCGCCGTGCCCGCCAGCACACCCAGGCAGCACGGCAGCCACAGGCCGGCGCGCGCCTCGCCCGCCAGCCGTTCCTGCCCGCTTGCCACCTGCGCCGCCATAGACCCCCACTACACTGCCTGCAACGCACAGGGGGAGCCGCGACCCGCACGCACCCACTGGCTCGCCTCTTGCTAGCAGCCTGTTGCTAGTATCCAGCACCGCTGGCGAGGGCCAGATCTTTCTACGGCATACCAAGAGACACGCATGTCCACACACGCAGCGCTGAACCACATCACCCACTACCGCTACGACAGGCCTGTGCAGCTGGGGCCCCAGGTCATCCGCCTGCGCCCGGCGCCGCATTGCCGCAGCAACATCATTTCGTACTCGCTCACGATCGAGCCGGCGCAGCACTTCATCAACTGGCAGCAGGACCCATTCGCCAACTACCAGGCGCGACTGGTGTTCCCCGAGAAGTCCACCGAATTCAAGGTCACGGTGGACCTGGTCGTGGAGATGGCGGTCTACAACCCGTTCGACTTCTTCCTGGAGCCGACGGCCGAGAACTTCCCGTTCCAGTACGACGCACTGCTGAAGGAAGAACTGGCGCCATACCTCGCCGTCGACGCGATGACGCCGCTGGTCGAGCAGTACCTGAAGACCATCGACATGAAGGAGCGTCGCACCATCGACTTCCTGGTGGCGATCAACCAGCAGGTGGCCAAGGACATCCGCTACCTGATCCGCTTGGAGCCCGGCGTGCAAACGCCCGAGGAAACACTGGCCGCTGCCAGCGGCTCCTGCCGCGACTCGGGCTGGCTGCTGGTGCAGCTGCTGCGCCGCTGCGGCCTGGCTGCGCGCTTCGTCTCGGGCTACCTGATCCAGCTGACGCCGGACGTGAAGGCGCTGGACGGCCCCAGCGGCACCGACCACGACTTCACCGACCTGCACGCCTGGTGCGAGGTCTACCTGCCTGGCGCCGGCTGGATCGGGCTGGACGCCACCTCGGGCCTGCTGGCAGGCGAAGGCCACATCCCGCTGGCCTGCACGCCGCAGCCCTCGGGCGCCGCACCGATCGAAGGCCTGGTCGATGACGCCGAGGTCACCTTCGAGCACCACATGGGCGTGACGCGCATCTACGAATCGCCGCGCGTGACCAAGCCCTATACCGAAGAGCAATGGGCCGAGGTGCTGACGCTGGGCCAGCAGGTCGATGCTGAACTGGTTGCCGGCGACGTGCGCCTGACCATGGGCGGCGAGCCGACCTTCGTGGCCACCAGCGACCGCGACGCAGCCGAGTGGAACACCGACGCGCTGGGCCCGACCAAGCGCGGTTATGCCACCGAGCTCGTGCAAAAGCTGCGCGCCGAATACGGCGACGGCGGCTTCCTGCATTTCGGCCAGGGCAAGTGGTACCCGGGCGAGCAACTGCCGCGCTGGGCGCTGTCGATCTTCTGGCGCGCCGACGGCCAGCCGCTGTGGCGCAACCCGGAGCTGTTCGCCGACGAGCGCGTGCCCGCCCAGTACAGCAGCGAGGACGCGCGTCGCTTCACCGAGCTGCTGACCAAGAAGCTGCGGATCTCCGCCAACTACATCGAGCCGGGCTACGAGGACGTCTGGTACTACCTGTGGCGCGAGCGACGCCTACCCGTCAACGTCGACCCGTTCAACTCCAAGCTCGACGACGAGATGGAGCGCGTGCGCCTGCGCCGCGTGTTCGAGCAGAAGCTGGACGCCGTCGTCGGCTACGTGCTGCCGATCGCGGTCGATGAGGGCCCGGCGCTGGCCGGCCCGAAGTGGACCACCGGCCCCTGGTTCTTCCGCGACGAGCGCATGTACCTCATGCCCGGCGACTCGCCCATGGGCTACCGCCTGCCGCTCGATTCCCTGCCCTGGGTCAGCAAGGGCGACTTTCCCTACATGGTCGAGCGCGACCCGACGGCGCCGCGCGAAGCCCTGCCCGCGGCCGAGGCCATCCGCAGCCGCTATGTGTCGGCGCTGAACGCCGGCCAGGATCCGACGCGTTACCTGGCTGGCCAGCAGCCCCCTAGCGCATCGCCACGCCTGCTGCAGGACCGGCTGGGCTCCGGTGGCGTTGGTGCAGCCGCTGGCCCCGGTGGCCCCGGCGGCACCGGCGGCACCGGCCCGTTCCCGCAGACCGGGCCTGCAGATCCAACGCGCAGCCCGCACCGCTTCGAATCGGCCCACTGGATTACCCGCACCGCCCTGTGCGTGGAAGCGCGCGACCCGCGCCGCGCCAACGGCCCCAAGGCCGAGCAGATCGGCACCAAATCCGGCCAGCTCTACATCTTCATGCCGCCGCTGGCACGGCTGGAGGACTACCTGGAGCTCGTCGCCGCGATCGAGGTGACGGCCGAGGAGCTGGGCGTCAAGATCATCATGGAAGGCTACCCGCCGCCACGCGATCCGCGCCTGAAGATGCTGCAGGTCACGCCCGACCCTGGCGTCATCGAGGTCAACATCCACCCCGCGCACAACTTTCGCGAGCTGGTGGACCACACCGAGTTCCTGTACCAGGCCGCGTTCGAGACGCGCCTGTCGGCCGAGAAGTTCATGACCGACGGCCGCCACACCGGCACCGGCGGCGGCAACCACTTCGTGCTGGGCGGCGCCACGCCCATCGACAGCCCCTTCCTGCGCCGGCCCGAGTTGCTGGCCAGCCTGGTGCTGTACTGGCACAACCACCCCTCGCTGTCCTATCTGTTCAGCGGCATGTTCATCGGCCCGACCAGCCAGGCACCGCGCGTGGACGAGGCGCGCAACGACCAGCTGTACGAGCTGGAGATCGCGCTGCGCGAGATCAGCCGCAACCGCGAGGTGCATGGCCAGGACATGCCGCCCTGGCTGGTGGACCGCACGCTGCGCAACATCCTGATCGACGTGACCGGCAACACGCACCGCAGCGAGTTCTGCATCGACAAGATGTACTCGCCCGACAGCGCCACGGGCCGCCTGGGCCTGCTGGAGCTGCGCGCGTTCGAGATGCCGCCGCATGCCTGCATGAGCATCGTGCAGCAGTTGCTGCTGCGCGCGCTGATCGCCCGCTTCTGGAACAACCCCTACCAGGCGCCGGCCACGCGCTGGGGCACCGAGCTGCATGACAAGTTCCTGCTGCCCACCTTCGTGCAGATGGACTTCGCAGACGTCATGCGCGAGATGCGCGAGGCCGGCTATGCCTTCGACACGGCCTGGTTCGCGCCGCACCTGGAGTTCCGCTTCCCCATCGTCGGCCAGGTGCGCAGCGCCGGCATCGAGCTGACCATCCGCAACGCGCTGGAGCCCTGGCATGTGATGGGTGAGGAAGGCACGTCCGGCGGCACGGCGCGCTACGTGGACTCCTCGCTCGAGCGCGTCGAGGTGCGCGTGACGGGCCTGAACGAAAGCCGCTACGTCGTCACCTGCAACGGCCGCGCCATGTCGCTGCAGCCCACCGGCACCAAGGGCGAGTTCGTCGGCGGCGTGCGCTACCGCGCCTGGAACCCGCCCTCGGCCCTGCACCCCAGCATCGGCGTGCATGCGCCGCTGACCTTCGACATCGTCGACACCTGGATGAAGCGCTCGCTGGGCGGCGGCCAGTACCACGTGGCCCACCCGGGCGGTCGCAACTACGACACCTTCCCGGTGAACTCGTACGAGGCCGAGAGCCGGCGGCTGTCGCGCTTCCTGACCATTGGCCACACGCCGGGCACCATGCTGGTGCCGCCGGCCACCATCAACGTGGCGGGCAGCCGCGAGTTCCCGTTCACGCTCGACCTGCGCCGATGAGGCAGCTTTCCATGGCCGTGGTGTGACAATGCGGACCTGTGGACAAGTACAACAACAACCTCTTTGATGCGCAAACACAGGAGAGCCCCGCGGGGCTCGCCTCCTCGCTCGCGCGGCTGGCCATGCCGGGCCATTTCGATGAGCTGCGCGGCCGGGCCCGCACGGCCCATGAGCACGCCGCGCGCGCCGCAGCGGCGCAGCCCGATCTCACCAAGGACTGGGCTGCGTTCTTCGACCTGCTGGGGCGCGACGGTTTCTCCGACCTGAATCGCCGCACGGCGCAGCTGCAACGCCAGCTGCGCGACAACGGCGTCACTTACAACGTCTACGCCGACGCTGCGAACCCGCAGCGCCCCTGGTCGCTCGACCTGTTTCCGCTGATCGTGACACCCGCGAGCTGGCGCCAGATCGAAGCCGGCGTGCTGCAGCGCGTGCGCGTGCTCGACAGCGTGATGGCCGACGTCTACGGCCCGCAGCGCCTGCTGGCCAAGGGCCTGCTGCCGCCGGCACTGGTGCAGGGCCACCCGGGCTATCTGCGCTCCATGCACGGATGCAAGCCACGCGCCGACACGCACCTGCACATCACGGCTTACGACCTCGCGCATGGCGCCGACGGCAACTGGTGGGTGGTCTCGCAACGCACGCAAGCGCCTTCGGGCCTGGGCTACCTGCTGGAGAACCGGCTGGCCATCTCGCGCCTGTTCCCGCAAGCCTTCGAGTCGCTGAACGTGCAGCGCCTGGCCGCCACCTACAGCGCGCTGATCGACGGCATCAAGAAGATGAGCCCGGCCGGCGCCGACGCCCACATCGCGCTGCTGACGCCCGGCCCCTACAACGAAACCTACTTCGAGCACGCCTACCTGGCGCGCTATCTGGGCATCACGCTGGTCGAAGGCAGCGACCTGACGGTACGCGACCAGCGCCTGTACCTGAAGACGCTCAAGGGGCTGGAGCCCGTGCACGGCCTGCTCAAGCGCCTGGACGACCAGTACCTGGACCCGCTGGAGCTGCGGCCCGACTCGCGCCTGGGCGTGCCCGGCCTGCTGCAAGTGATCCGCGCCGGCAACGTGCTGATCGCCAACGCACCAGGCTCGGCCTTCCTCGAATCGCCCGCGCTGCTGGGTTTTCTGCCGGCGCTGGCGCGCCATCTGCTGGACGAGGAACTGCTGCTGCCGGCGCTGCCCACCTGGTGGTGCGGCGAGCGCGCGGCGATGGAGGCCGTGCTGCCGGACCTGTCCGGCTGCGTGATCAAGCCCACCTACGGCGACCACCCGGGCGCCGCGTCGTTCGAGGCCAAGCTGGGCGGCACGCTGTCGCGCCGCGAGCTCGACGAGTGGGCGGGCCGCATCGTGCGCCAGGGCGACGAGCACACCGTGCAGACCTACATGCCGCTCTCGCAGATGCCGACCTGGACGGCCAGCCCGAACCACCCGGCGCGCATCGCGCCGCGCTCGGTCATGCTGCGCGTGTTCGCCGTGTCCGACGGCCCGCGCTCCTGGCGCGTGCTGCCGGGCGGCCTGGCACGCATGGTCAGCGAACACCACAGCATCGCGTCCATGCAGCGCGGCGGCAGCAGCGCCGACGTCTGGGTGCGCACGGAGGGCGAGGTCGACCGCACCACGCTGCTGCCGACCAACCTGTCACCCACCGCCGTGGTGCACCGCAAGCGCATGGTCACGAGCCGCGCGGCCGAAAACCTGTTCTGGCTGGGCCGCTACGCCGAGCGCACCGAGAACACGCTGCGCCTGGCGCGCGTCACGCTGAACGTGCTGAACGGCGAGGACCAATCGTCCGCCTCCCTGCTGAGCTGGCTGCACGACATGGCCGTCTCGTTCGCGCTGGTGCTGCCGGCCGTGCCCTCGCCGCTGCAGGCGCGGCGCGTGTTCGAGCGCTCGCTGATCGCCGGCCTGGGCAGCACCGACCGGGTGCAGAGCGTGGGCTACAACCTGCGCTCCACGCGCCATGCGGCCTCGGCCGTGCGCGAGCGGCTCTCGCAGGAGCACTGGAACGTGATCGTGCGGGCCGAGGAAGACTTCCTCGCCCGCTGCGCCGACAGCGCGCGGGACGGCGACTTCTCCGCCGTCGAGGCGCTGCGCCTGCTCGAATCGACCAGCACCGCCACGGCTGCGATGACCGGTGCGCAGACCGACCGCATGACGCGCGACGACGGCTGGCGCCTGCTCAGCATCGGCCGCCATGTGGAGCGCCTGGGCTTCCTGTCGTCGGCGCTCGCGCGCGGTGTGGAGGCCGGCGCCACGGCCACCAATGGCGGCTTCGAGGCCATGCTCTCGCTGTTCGACAGCAGCATCACCTTCCACTCGCAGTACCAGCAAAGCCGCGAGATGGCGGCCCTGCTCGACCTGCTGGTGCTGGACCGAGACAACCCGCGCTCGCTGGGCTGGGTGGCGCACACGCTGCGCGGCCGTGTCGCCAAGCTGGCCGGCACTGCGCCGGCCGAACTGACGCCGCTCGCGCAGGACGTCGTGGCGCCTGACTCCTGGAGCCTGGAGGAGATCTGCGCGCCCGATGCCGACGACAAGTACCCGGTGCTGCTGGAGCGGCTGGAGCAGTGCACGCAGTGCGCCTACGACGTGTCGGACGCGATCGGCTCCATCTACTTCACGCATTCGCGCGATGTCAAGAAGAGCGTGGGCGCATGAAGCTGCAGGTCACGCACGAGACACGCTACCGCTATTTCCCCGCGGTGGAGACCGCGCAGCATGTCGCCCACCTGCGGCCGCGCGACACGCCCAGCCAGCGGCTGCTGGAACACAGCCTGCGCATCGAGCCCGAGCCCAGCGAGCTGCACAACGGCAAGGACGTGTTCGGCAACACCAGCGCTTTCTTTGCGCTGGCGGCCACGCACGAGAACCTGCGCGTGGTGGCCGATAGCCTGGTCGAGACCCAGCGGCCGACGCCGCCCGTCAGCCCCATGGGCTGGGAGCAGGTACGCGAGCGCTTTCGCTACCGCGCCGGTGCGGCGTTCGACGCGGCCTCCGAGTTCGTTTTCAGCTCGCCCTACGTGCCACGCCACACCGACTTCCTGGACTATGCGCGGCCCAGCTTCGTGCCGGGTACCAGCCTGCTGACGGCGGCCAACGACCTGATGCGGCGCATCTACCGCGATTTCGAATACTCGACCGAAAGCACCGAGATCAACACCCCGGCCGTGGAGGCCCTGGCACTGCGCAAGGGGGTGTGTCAGGACTTCGCGCACATCATGGTCGCGTGCTTTCGCATGATGGGCCTGCCGGCACGCTACGTCAGCGGCTACCTGCTCACGCAGCCGCCACCCGGCAAGGCGCGCCTGATCGGCGCCGACGCATCCCATGCCTGGGTCTCGGTCTACGTGCCCGACGTGCCCGGCCATGACGGCTGGTACGACTTCGACCCCACCAACGACCGCGTGCCGGGCGAAGACTATGTGACGCTGGCCGTGGGCCGCGACTATTCCGACGTTTCGCCCATGCGCGGCGTCATCCATGGCGGTGCCAGCCACACCCTGCACGTGGGCGTGACCGTGGCGCCTCTTTCAGAATCGGAACCGGCCCCAAGCCAAAGCCAAAGCCAAAGCCAAAGCCAAAGCCAAAGTCAGGAGCGCAATCCATGAGCATTTACGACAAGCTGAACCAACTGGGCATCGCCCTGCCCCCGGTCGCCACGCCCGCCGCCGCCTACGTCCCCTTCGTGCAGACCGGCAAACTGGTGTTCCTGTCCGGCCACCTGGCCAAGAAGGACGGCAAGGTCTGGGTCGGCCAGCTCGGCAAGGACACCACGACCGAACAGGGCAAGGCTGCGGCACGCGCCATCGCCGTCGACCTGCTGGGCACGCTGCACGCCGCCGTCGGCGACCTGAACAAGATCACGCGCATCGTCAAGCTCATGAGCCTCGTGAACTCCACGCCCGACTTCACGGAGCAGCACCTCGTCACCAATGGCGCCAGCGAGTTGTTCGGCGAGCTGTTCGGCCCGGCCGGCGCCCACGCGCGCAGCGCGTTCGGCGTGGCGCAGATCCCGATGGGGGCCTGCGTCGAGATCGAACTCATCGCCGAGGTGGGCTGAGCATGCCGGTCGCGATCGTCACGGCCGGCGGCAGCGGCATGGGCGCCGCCGCGGCCCGCGCGCTGGCGGCCCAGGGTTTCGAAGTGGCGATCCTGTCCTCGTCCGGCAAGGGCGAGGCGCTGGCCACTGAACTGGAGGGCATCGGCATCACCGGCTCGAACCAGTCGGACGCAGACTTGCAACGCCTGGTCGACGCCACGCTGGCGCGCTGGGGCCGCATCGATGCGGTCGTCAACAGCGCAGGCCATGGCCCCAAAGGCGACCTGCTCGCCATCTCGGACGCCGACTGGCACCTGGGGATGGAGTTCTACCTCCTGAACGTGGTGCGCATCGCGCGCCTGGTGACGCCGGTGATGCAGCAGCAACAGGCCGGCTCCATCGTCAACATCTCCACCTACGCCACCTTCGAGCCAGAGGCCGCGTTCCCGACCTCGGGCGTGTTCCGCGCCGGCCTGGCCTCGTTCGCCAAGCTCTATGCCGACCGCTACGCCGCCGACGGCATCCGCATGAACAACGTGCTGCCGGGCTACATCGACAGCCTGCCCGAGAAGGAAGAGCGCCGCGCGCGCATCCCGATGGGCCGCTATGGCACGGCCGCGGAGGTCGGCGAACTGATCGCCTTCCTGGCCTCGGACAAGTCGGCCTACATCACGGGGCAGAACATCCGCATCGACGGCGGCATCACGCGCGCGGTGTGAGATCGCCGGCCGCCACCTGCGGCCATCATTCGACCCGGATCACGGCCGCCGGCGTGAAGCCCAGCTCGGTCGCCTTGCCCTTGCGCCCGCGCCCGGCCAGCGCGTTGTTCAGCGAGCGGATTTCCAGCGTCACCTCGCGCGCCTTGCCGCCGCGGCCCACGCCTTCGATGCGCACGCTGCGGGTGTAGGCGGCGGCGCCGGCCAGGCTGTCCTTGTCGTCCAGGTCCATCAGCATCAGGCCGCGCCCGCCCTTCTCCATGAGCTTGAGCTCGCCGATGGCAAAGCCCAGGATGCGGCGGCCGGCCGTCGAGGCGCAGACCACATGGGTGGCATCGGGCAGCGTGAGCCCCTGGGCCACGCCGGAAACGTGCGACGGACGGCACAGCGTCTCGCCCTCGCCCAGGCTCACGAACGCCTTGCCGCCGCGCTGGCGCGACAGCATGTTCTCAACCGTGGCCAGAAAGCCGTAGCCGCCAGAGCTCGACAGCAACAGCGTGGCGCTGGGCGGCCCGGCGAAGAAGTGCGCCAGCTGCGTGCCGCTCTCCAGTTCGATCAGCGAGCTGACCGGCTGGCCGTCGCCCCGGGCACCGGGCAGCGTGGCCACTGCCACGGTGTAGACCCGCCCGTTGCTGCCGAACACCAGCAACGTGTCCACGCTGCGGCATTCGAAGGCCGCGTACAGGCTGTCGCCCGACTTGAAGCTGTAGTCGGCCGGGGCGGTGTTGGCGCGGTCCTTGGTCCAGCCCTTCTGTGCGCGGACCCAGCCCTTTTGCGAGACGACGACGGTCACGGGCTCATCGACGACGCGCACCTCGGCCACGGCGCGCTTGTCGGCCTGGATCAGCGTGCGGCGCGCGTCGGCGAAGGTCTTGGCATCGGCCTCGATCTCTTTCACCATCAGCCGGCGCAGCGACGCCGGGTTGTTCAGGATGTCTTCGAGCCGGCCCTGCTCCTCGCGCAGTTCCTTGAGTTCCTGCTCGATCTTGATGGCTTCCAGCCGCGCGAGTTGGCGCAGCCGGATTTCCAGAATGTCCTCGGCTTGGCGGTCGCTCAAGTTGAAGCGCGCGATGAGCGCAGCCTTGGGCTCGTCCGACTGGCGGATGATGGCGATCACCTCGTCGATGTTCAGCAGCACGATCTGCCGGCCTTCGAGGATGTGGATGCGGTCCAGCACCTTGTCCAACCGGTGCTGCGAGCGGCGCTGCACCGTGGTCTGGCGGAACTCCAGCCATTCGGCGAGCAGCTGGCGCATCGACTTCTGCATCGGCCGCCCGTCCAGGCCCACGCCGGTCAGGTTGATCGGCGCCGTGGTCTCCAGGCTGGTGTGGGCCAGCAGCGCGGTGGTCAGCTCCTGCTGCGAGATGCGGCTGGTCTTGGGCTCGAACACCAGGCGCACGGCTGCGTCCTTGCTGGACTCGTCGCGCACCACGTCGAGCACGGCCAGCAGCGCGGCCTTGAGCTGCACCTGGTCCTGGCTCAGCGCCTTCTTGCCGGCCTTCACCTGCGGATTGGTCAGCGCCTCGATCTCCTCCAGCACACGCTGGTTGCTGACGCCGGGCGGCAGCTCGTTGACGACCAGCTGCCACTGGCCGCGTGCCAACTCCTCGATCTTCCAGCGCGCGCGCACCTTGAGCGAGCCGCGGCCGGTCCGGTAGGCCTCGGCAATCTCGGCCGGGCTGCTGATGATCTGGCCGCCTCCGGCATAGTCCGGGCCGGGGATGAACTGCAGCAGCTCCTCCTCGGTCAGCTTGGGCGTCTTGATCAGCGCGATGCAGGCGTCTGCCACCTCGCGCAGGTTGTGGCTGGGGATCTCGGTCGCCAGGCCCACGGCGATGCCGCTTGCGCCATTGAGCAGCGTGAACGGCAGGCGTGCCGGCAGCTGGCGCGGCTCCTCGGTCGAGCCGTCGTAATTCGGGATGAAGTCGACCGTGCCCTCGTCGATCTCGTCCAGCAGCAGCCGCGTGATGCGTGCCAGCCGGGCCTCGGTATAGCGCATGGCGGCCGCGCCGTCGCCGTCGCGGCTGCCGAAGTTGCCCTGGCCGTCGATGAGCGGGTAGCGCTGGCTGAAGTCCTGCGCCATGCGCACCAGCGCGTCGTAGGCGGCCTGGTCGCCGTGCGGGTGGAAGCGGCCCAGCACGTCGCCGACCACGCGCGCGCTCTTCACCGGCTTGGCACCGACCGTGCCGTTGGCGCCGCCGAAACCCAGGCCCATGCGCGCCATCGAATACAGGATGCGGCGCTGCACCGGCTTCTGCCCGTCGCAGACATCGGGCAGCGCGCGGCCCTTGACCACACTCATCGCGTATTCGAGGTAGGCGCGCTGGGCGTAGCGGCCCAGGTCCAGCGAATCGTCGCCCTCGCCGTCGGCGGGGCCGCTCGCGCCCGGGCCTTGCGGCGGGCCGTCGGAAAAGTCCAGGGTGGAGGAATCAGTCATGTCCATGCGAAAAGCTGCGTGCAGCGCCCAGGGCGCCGACGTTCAGGAAAACGGATGCCGCAAGCGGCGTGGAAAGCCGCTCAGGGCTGCTGCGCGACGCGCGTGACGGCAGTGGCCGGCGGCTCGGGCAGGTTGCCACGGCCCTGGGCACCACCGCGCAACTCCATGCGCACACGCAGCGGCGACTCCCGGCGTGGCTCGATGGCGGGCGCGGGCTTGAGGCCCTGGTACAGCCGCATCACGGTCTGCACGTAGGCTTGCGTTTCCTTGTAGTTCGGGATGCGGTTGCCGGCACGCTGCACGGCGCCCTCGCCGGCGTTGTAGGACGCCAGCGCCAGCTCCAACTGGCCCGGGAACAGGTCGAGCAAGAAGCGCAGATAGCGCGCGCCGATACCGATGTTGGTCTTGGGGTCGGTCAGCTTGACTTCGATCGGAGCCTTGGCGTCGCCGGCCAGGCCATAGCGCTCGGCCGTGGCCGGCATGATTTGCATGAGCCCGACGGCGCCCTTGGGCGAGACGGCGGCACGGTCGAAACCCGACTCGGCCACGATCAGCGCCTGCAGCAGTTCGTAGTCGATGCGGTGCTTGAGCGAGGCCTCGCGCAGGTGCGGCTTGACCAGCTTGTAGCTGGGCGAGACCTCGAAGAAATTGAGCAGCTTGGCCGGCACGGGCACCGCCGGGCTCTCGGGGCCAGGGTTGAAGGCACCCACGCCGTCGCGCGTGTCGAAGCTGTCGTCACCCTTGTAGAACAGCGCGTAGCGCTCATCCACGCGCTCGGCCGAGAAGTGCGCCACGCCGCGCGCATCGATGTAGCCCCAGACATCGGCCTGCGCCGCCAACGGCATGCCGGCAGCCAGCAGCACCAGCCAGCCGGCCACCGTCCTGGTCACAAGATTTGCAAACATCAGATATCCACCTCGACCGCGTCGCCATGCAATTCCATCAGTTCACGACGGGATGCGGCTTCGCCCTTGCCCATGAGTTTGGTGATCAGCTGTTCGGTCCCCGTGAAGTCGACCTGGCCCAGTTGCACCGGCAACAGGCGGCGGGTATCAGGGTTCAGCGTGGTATCCCACAGCTGCTCGGCGCTCATCTCGCCCAAGCCCTTGAAGCGGCTGATGGTCCAGCTGCCTTCCCGTACGCCTTCCTTGCGAAGTTTATCCAGGATCGCCGTCAGTTCACCCGTATCCAGCGCATAAGCCTTGGAAGCCGGCTTCTTGCCGCGCGCCGGGGCGTCGATGCGAAACAGCGGCGGGCGGGCCACGAACACATGGCCGGCCTCGATGAGCTTGGGGAAATGCCGGAAGAACAGCGTGAGCAACAGCACCTGGATGTGCGAGCCGTCCACATCGGCATCGGCCAGGATGCAGACCTTGCCGTAGCGCAGGCCGCTCATGTCGGGGCTGTCGTTCGGGCCGTGCGGGTCCACGCCCACGGCGACCGAGATGTCGTGGATCTCGGTGTTGGCGAACAACCGGTCGCGCTCGACCTCCCAGGTGTTGAGCACCTTGCCGCGCAGCGGCAGCACGGCCTGGCATTCCTTGTCGCGGCCCATCTTGGCGCTGCCGCCGGCGGAGTCGCCCTCGACCAGGAAGACTTCGTTGTGCGAGGTGTCGCGGCTTTCGCAGTCGGTCAACTTGCCCGGCAGCACGGCCACGCCGGAACCCTTGCGCTTTTCGACCTTCTGGCCGGCCCGCTGGCGCGACTGCGCGGCGCGGATGGCCAGCTCGGCCAGCTTCTTGCCATAGTCCACATGCTGGTTCAGCCACAGCTCCAGCGCCGGCCGCACGAAGCTGCCCACCAGGCGCACGGCGTCGCGCGAATTCAGGCGTTCCTTGATCTGGCCCTGGAACTGCGGGTCCAGCACCTTGGCCGACAGCACGTAGCTGGCGCGCGCGAACACGTCCTCGGGCAGCAGCTTCACGCCCTTGGGCAACAGCGAATGCAGCTCGATGAAACTCTTGACGGCCGTGAACAGGCCTTCGCGCAGGCCGGCCTCGTGCGTGCCACCGGCGCTGGTGGGAATCAGGTTGACGTAGCTCTCGCGCACGACCTGGCCTTCTTCGGTGAAGCCCACGCACCACTGCGCGCCCTCGCCCTCCGCGAAGGTGTCATGGTTTTCGGCGTAGCCCTCGCCTTCGAACAGCGGGATGAACGGGTCGGCCGTCAGAGTCTGCGTGAGGTAGTCGCGCAGGCCGCCCTTGTATTGCCAGGTCTGGCTGTCCTTGGTCTTCTCGACCGTCAGCGACACGGTGACGCCTGGCATCAACACGGCCTTGCTGCGCAGCAGGTGGGCCAGCTCGTTCATGGGCAGCGTGTCGCTGTCGAAGTACTTGGCGTCGGGCCAGGCGCGCACGGTGGTGCCGGTGCGCCGGTCGCCCGCGTCGGCCTTGCGCACGACCAGGGGCTCGACCACATCGCCATGCGCGAACACGAGGCGCGCGACCTGACCTTCGCGGTAGCTGGTCACTTCCAGGCGCTTGGCCAGCGCATTGGTCACCGACACGCCCACGCCGTGCAGGCCGCCGGAGAAGCTGTAGGCGCCGCCCTTGCCCTTGTCGAATTTGCCTCCGGCGTGCAGCCGTGTGAAGACCAGCTCGATGACCGGCGCGTTTTCTTCGGGGTGCATGCCGAACGGGATGCCGCGGCCATCGTCTTCGATACCGATGGAGCCGTCGGCGAACAACGTGACGCGGATCCGCTTGCCGTAGCCGGCCAGGGCCTCGTCGGCCGCGTTGTCGATGACTTCCTGGATGACGTGCAGCGGGTTGTCGGTGCGCGTGTACATGCCCGGGCGCTGCTTGACGGGCTCCAGGCCCTTGAGCACACGGATGGAGGCTTCGCCATACTGCGGCTGGGCCTTCGAGGGAGGTTGGGTTGCCATGGCGCGGGATTGTAGGGGCCAGCCCCGCCAACCACTGGATGCAACCACATGCAGCCGCCACAACGGAGCGGACAGGTCGCGGCAAAGGTCGGCCAAATTCACTACAGTCGACGCCCATGACAAGCACAACAAAGACAACCTTGCCGCTTGCCCGCATCCTGATTTGCGGCGGGCTCATCGTGACCCTGTCCATGGGCATCCGCCACGGCTTCGGCCTGTGGCTGCAGCCCATCACGCAGGCGCAGGGCTGGACGCGCGAGGCCTTCGCGTTCGCCATCGCCATCCAGAACCTGGCCTGGGGCGTGGCAGGCATCTTCGCCGGCATGGCGGCCGACCGCTTCGGCGCGTTCAGGGTGCTGCTGGTCGGCGCGGCGCTCTACGCGCTGGGCCTGTTCGGCATGGCCCATGCCAGCACGCCAGTGCTGTTCGCGCTATCGGCCGGCGTGCTGCTGGGCATGGCGCAGGCCGGCACCACCTATGCCGTGATCTTCGGCGTGATCGGCCGCAATGTGTCGGCCGAGCGCCGTTCGTGGGCCATGGGCATCGCCGCGGCGGCCGGCTCGTTCGGGCAATTCCTCATGGTGCCGACCGAGGGCTTCCTGATCCAGCGCTTTGGCTGGCAGGAGGCGCTGGTGATCCTCGGGGTGGCTGCCCTGCTGATCGTGCCGCTGGCCTTCGCGCTGCGCGAGCCGGGCTTCGCCGGCAGTTCACCCGTGCGGCGCGAGCAGACCATCGGCCAGGCGTTGGCCGAGGCCTTCAAGTACCCCAGCTTCCAGTTGCTGATGGCTGGGTACTTCGTCTGCGGCTTCCAAGTGGTCTTCATCGGCGTGCACCTGCCCAGCTACCTGAAGGACAAGGGCCTGACGCCGGAGGTCGCCAGCTATGCGCTGGCCCTGGTCGGCCTGTTCAACGTGTTCGGCACCTACATCGCGGGCAGCCTGGGCCAGCGCATGCCCAAGAAGAACATCCTGGCCTTCATCTACTTCGCGCGCGCCGTGGTGATCAGCCTGTTCCTGCTGGCGCCGCTCACACCCATGAGCGTCTACCTGTTCGCCGCCACCATGGGCTTGCTATGGCTGTCCACCGTGCCGCCGACCACGGCCGCCGTGGCCTCGATCTTCGGCATCCAGCATCTGTCCATGCTGGGCGGCTTCGTGTTCTTCTCGCACCAGATCGGCTCCTTCCTGGGCGTCTGGCTGGGTGGGGTGCTGTATGACCGCCTGGGCAGCTACGACGTGGTCTGGGGCATCACGATCGCGCTGGGCGTGTTCGCCGGCCTGGTCAACCTGCCGGTCAAAGAAGCCGCGATCCAGCGGCCCCAGCTCAAGCCCACCTGACATGGCGCGCGGCAAGAAGATCGCCCTGTATGCCGCTGCCATGACCGCGCTGGCGGGCACGTTCGCGCTGTACCTGCGGCCGGACTTCCTGGTCGATTTGTCCAACCAGGTCTGGGCCTGCTTCTGATGGCCGTGCCTTCGGCATGGGTGCTGCGCTGGCAGCACCTGATCCCGGCCGGCGGCAGCGTGCTGGACGTGGCTTGTGGCCCGGGGCGGCACATGTTTCCACTGCACGCCGACGGCTTCCGTGTCATCGGCGTCGACCGCGACCCCCAGGCCATCGCCAGCCTGGGGCCACTGGCCGATGCTGGCGCCGAGATCGTGCAGGCCGACATCGAGGACGGTCCCTGGCCGTTCGCAGGGCGCCGGTTCGATGCCGTGCTGGTCACCAACTACCTGTGGCGCGCACGCCTGGCCGACATCGTGGCGGCCGTGGCGCCGGGCGGGGTGCTGCTGTACGAGACCTTTGCCCAGGGCAACGAGACCGTCGGAAAGCCGTCGCGGCCCGATTTCCTGCTCGCGCCGGGCGAACTGCTCGCGGTGGCCAGCGGCCTGCGCGTCGTGGCATTCGAAGACGGCTTCCTGGATGCACCAGCGCGATTCATCCAGCGCATCGCCGCGGTGCGCGAATTGCCGGGATCGGCCCTGGAACTCCCTGCGCGCCACCGGCTCTGAGCCTGCAGCCCGCGCATGGTGCGCTGGGTAGAATGCTCGTTTTTCCGTTTCAGACCGCGGACATGACACCCATCACCGGCAGCATCGTGGCGCTCGTCACCCCCATGTTCGAGGACGGCAGCGTCGATTACCCGACGCTGCGCACGCTCATCGACTGGCACATCGCCGAAGGCACGGACTGCATCGGCGTGGTCGGCACGACGGGCGAGTCGCCCACGGTCAATGTCGACGAGCACTGCGAGATCATCCGCGTCTCGGTCGAGCAGTCCAAGGGCCGTGTGCCGATCATGGCCGGCTGCGGCGCCAATTCGACGGCCGAGGCCATCGAGCTCACGCGATTTGCCAAGAAGGTGGGCGCCGACTGCCAGCTGCAGGTCGTGCCCTACTACAACAAGCCCACGCAAGAAGGCCAGTACCAGCATTTCAAGGCCATCGCCGAAGCCGTGGGCGACCTGCCCATGGTGCTGTACAACGTGCCCGGCCGCACCGTAGCCGATATGGCCCACGACACCGTGCTGCGCCTGGCACAGGTGCCCGGCATCGTCGGCATCAAGGAAGCCACCGGCAACATCGAACGCGCGCAATGGCTGATCCGCGACCTGCCCAGGGAGTTCGCCGTCTATTCCGGTGACGACCCGACCGCCGTGGCGCTGATGCTGTGCGGCGGCCAAGGCAATGTGAGCGTGACGGCCAACATCGCGCCGCGGCTGATGCACGAGCTGTGCGTAGCGGCCATCGCCGGCGATGCGCGCGGCGCGATGGAAATCCAGCGCCGGCTGCTGCCGGTGCACAAGCATCTGTTCGTCGAGGCCAACCCTATTCCGCTGAAGTGGGCGATGGCCCGCATGGGCCTGTGCGGGGGCACGATGCGCCTGCCGATGACGCCGCTGGCCGCCAGCAACGAACCCGTGGTCGAAGGCGCCCTGCGCGCAAGCGGCCTGCTCTGAGCAGGCCCGGTTTTTCAACAGGAATCCGTACGTGAACCCAACCGCAAGATTCGCGCTGCTGGCGCTGTCCTTGTCGCTCGCTGCCTGCTCGGTACTCGATGGCGACAAGATCGACTACAAGAGCGCCGGCAAGGCCCCGACCCTGGAAGTGCCCCCCGACCTCACACAACTCAGCCGGGACAGCCGCTACGTCGTGCCCGGCAGCGCCGTGACGGCCAGTGCCTACCAGACGGCCCAGCCGCAACAGACGGGCGCGCCCGTCGCCGCCAGCACACTGGGCGACGTGCGCATCGAGCGCGCGGGCAACCAGCGCTGGCTGGTCGTCGGCCGGACGCCCGACAAGCTCTGGGAGCCGGTGCGCGACTTCTGGCAGGAGAACGGTTTCCTGCTGACGCTGGACCAGTCCAACCTGGGCATCATGGAAACCGACTGGGCCGAGAACCGCGCCAAGCTGCCGATGGACTTCATCCGCAGCACGCTGGGAAAGGTCCTCGATTCCGTTTACTCCACAGGCGAGCGCGACAAGTTCCGCACGCGCCTGGAGCGCACGCCGAACGGCACGGAGATCTTCATCAGCCACCGCGGCATGGTCGAGGTCTATCCGGACAACCAAACGCGTGACAGCACCGTCTGGCAGCCCCGCCCGGTCGACCCGGAGCTCGAGGCCGAGTTCCTGCGCCGCCTGATGGTCAAGCTCGGCGCCAGCAAGGAACAGGTCCAGACCGCCGCCGCGGCCGACGCGGCCGCACGCCCGACCTCGCGCATCGCTACTGTCGGCAGCACGCCCGTCGTGCAGATCGACGACGGCTTCGACCGCGCCTGGCGCCGTGTCGGCCTGGCGCTGGACCGCACCGGCTTCACCGTCGAGGACCGCGACCGCAGCCAGGGCACCTACTTCGTGCGCTACGTTGAGCCCAATGCCGACCGCAAGGAGGCCGGCTTCTTCGGCAAACTGTTCAACTTCGGCAGCTCGCCGACCGAGGCGCCTCTCAAGTACCGCATCGCAGTGCGCAGCCAGGGCGAATCGACCACGGTCTCGGTGCTCAACGCCGAGGGCGCGCCCGAGTCGTCCGCGAACGCGCAGCGCATCGTCAAGGTCATCGCCGACGACCTGCGCTGAACCGCGTCCCGTGCTGCGCTTCAAGAACCTGGGGAGCGGCAGCTCGGGCAACGCCACGGTGGTGGAGGCGACGCAGGACGGCCGCCCGACCCGCCTTCTGGTCGACTGTGGCCTCGGCCCGCGCGCATTGGCCATGCGGCTCGGTCAAGCGGGCCTGGCCGTCGCCGACCTGGACGCGATCTTCGTCACGCACGAACACAGCGACCACATTGGCAGCGCCTGCAAGATCGCATTGCGCCACCGCATCCCGCTGTGGATGAGCCACGGCACCTTCGAAGCCATCGGCGCGCCGGCCCTGGACGGCCTGCTGCGCGTGGCCAGCGACGGCATCGCGATCACGCTCGATGGCCTGCAGGTGCGGCCCTTCACCGTGCCGCACGATGCGCGCGAGCCGCTGCAGCTGCGGCTCAGCGACGGCGCCGCCTGCGCAGGCATCCTGACCGACCTGGGCCACGCGACGACGCATGTGCTGGACCAGTTGGCCGGCTGCACCGCCATGCTGCTGGAGTGCAACCACGACCCCGACCTGCTGGCGGACTCGCCCTACCCCCTGTTCCTCAAGCGCCGTGTGGGCGGCTCGCACGGGCATCTGGCCAACACGCGCGCCGCTGGCATCGCATCGGCCCTGGCGCGCCACGGCCTGCGCCACATCGTGGCCGCGCACCTGAGCCAGCAAAACAACCGGCCCGAGCTCGCGCTGGCCGCGCTGGCAGGAGCCGACGGCTGCGCCGGGGTGGAGCTGGGTGTGGCCGACCCCGTGATCGGCACGCCCTGGATCAACGTCGGGCCATAAAAAAGCCACCTTGCGGTGGCTCGTTCGTAGCGCGGAGAAGCAACTTACTTCTTGGCGGCCTCGGCGGCAGCCTTGGCAGCGTCGGTCGCAGCGTTCGCAGCGTCCTTGGCAGCATCGGCAGCGTTGCTGGCGGTCGCAGCGGCTGCGTCCTTGGCAGCGTCGGTCGCGTTGCTCACGGCGCTGGCAGCGGAATCGGCGGCGGAGGAAGCAGCGGAAGCGGCATCGGCAGCGGCCGAGGCAGCAGCTTCAGCAGGCGCAGCAGCGGGTGCGGGAGCCGGCGTTTCCACGACGGGAGCGGGTGCTGCGGGCACGGGCTCTTCCTTCTTGCCACAGGCGGCCAGGGCGACGGCAGCCATCAGGGTGGCCAAGACGAGCGACTTGTTCATTGCAAAATTCCTTTGTTATGCGAGAGGTGACTCTTGAAGATGCAGACCCACGCAGGGCTTGCAGCGACCGAGCGGAAAGCACACGGCCGCTTTCAGCTCAGCCCGCGATTATAGCCAGCGGGCTTTTGTAATTAAGCGTAAACCCGTACGCGCGAACACTGGTCAGAGACCGAGCACTGACGACGGGAAGGCCGGTGCACTCTGGCGCAACCATTCCGCAACCGATTCACGAATGTGCACACGCCGATCTGGCTCATGACCGGCCACACCGGCGCTGTGCACCGTGTCGAGCCTTCGCATGGCCCAACCCGGGCCGATCATGGCGCTTGGCAACTCCTGCGCGTCGGCGGCGCGGCACGCCCGGGCGTCGACGAGGTGCGACCAGGTGGTGCGCCACGTGACGAAGCGCGCATGCCGCCGCACGACTTCGTCATAGCGGCAGGCCAGCATCACGAAGCTGCGGCCGGGCCGTGCCCAGGCCTGCAGATCGGCGCAGACCGAGCGCTCGCCGAGCGGCCAGTCCTCGAAACCGGGATCACTCACCACGATCTCGCGCCAGCCTTCCACCGCCGCCACGTGCAAGGCATTGCGGATGCCTTGCTGGAACGCTTCACGGCCCGCGAAGCGCCCTTGCAGCAGCGATGCGCCGGCGGGCGGCGGTACCGATGCGCAGTCGTCCATGCTCTGCCTCCTTGTTCACGCCGGGCGCACCCAGCCATCCTCGCACCAGCGGGCCAGCAAGGCGCGGGCGCCGGCGCCGGCACGCGCGATTTCGGCCGCCGACAGGCTGCGCTGGTCGGCCAGGCGCTGCATCAGGAGCGCATCGCGCCCGGCTGCGCGCCAGCTCTCGCCGTTCAGGAACACATGCTGGCCGTCATAGAGCATGCGGCTGCGCCGGTCCAGCACCACACCGCCAGTCAACCCGGCCTCGCCAGGCTCGAACCAGACCTGCGGCTTGGGCTCGCTCAGCACTTCGCCCAGCGCGCAGTCCAGTGCCTGCGGGTCGTCCAGCAGCGCCGTCAAGGCCTCTTGCGCAAACTCGCGCACGGCATCCGGCACATGGGCGGGCTGCGCCGTGGCCGCCTGGCGCGGGTCGCGGTACAGCGCCGTGCCCAGCGCATCCTCGGCGGTTTCGGCGATGCGCTGCAGCAGCTCACGCGCGATGCCGCTGCGACTCGGCGCGCGAAAGCCGATGGAATACGTCATGCACTCGCCGATCGCGACGCCGTCGTGTGCATAGCGCGGCGGCAGGTAGAGCATGTCGCCCGGGTCCAGCACGAACTCTTCTTCCGGCTCGAAGTTGGCAAGGACCTTGAGCGGCATGTCTTCCTGCAAGGCCAGGTCGCGCTGGCGACCGATGCGCCAGCGGCGCTGGCCGTGGGCCTGCAACAGGAACACGTCATAGCTGTCGAAGTGCGGCCCCACGCCGCCGCCGTCGGTCGCGTAGCTGATCATGAGATCGTCCAGCCGTGCGTCGGGCACGAAGCGGAAACTTTGGAGCAGCGCGTGCACGGCATCGTCGTGCAGGTCCACGCCTTGCACCAGCAAGGACCATTCGCGCTGTGTCAAGGGAGGCAGGGCGCGGCGTGCCAGCGGCCCGTTGCGCAGCTTCCAGCCCGCCTTGCCGTGCACGACCAGTCGCGACTCGACATCGTCCTGCGCCGCCAGCGCGAAAAGTGCGCCGCGGTCGAGCAAAGCGCGAAAATCCGGGATGGCGCCGCGCACCAGCAAGGGCTTCTTCTGCCAGTGGCGCTGCATGAAGCGCTCGGGGCTGAGGCCTCCGAGCAGGGGCAAATTCTGTGTGGTGTCCATCGGGTTCCTGGCAGCGCGCTCCGGTCGGCGCGCGGCATGCGGCTGCGAAAAGCCGGTGCGAAGCTGCGACAATTCTCCTATGGAAATCACCCAACAATGCGTCGTGGCGCTGACCTGGACCCTGCAGGACACGCTGGGCGAAGACCTGGACGTGCTCAGCGATCCGGTGGAGTTTCTCGTCGGAGGCGGCGACCTGCTGGCGAAGATCGAAGAGGCATTGCAAGGCCATGTCGCAGGCGACACCCTGCGCCTGCATCTGGAGCCGGAAGACGCCTTCGGCGACTTCGACGAAGAGCTGATCTTCCTGGAGCCGCGCGCACGTTTTCCCACCGTGCTCGAGGAGGGCATGAGCTTCGACGGCGGTGCGCTGCCCGAGGGCCTGAGCGAAGCCATCCCGCGCGACCGCATGTACACCGTGACCGAGATCTACCCGGAGCACGTGGTCCTGGATGGCAACCATCCGTTGTCGGGCATTGCGCTGCGGCTCAAGCTCACGGTGAACGCCGTGCGCGAAGCCAGTGAGGAAGAGATCGGCCGCGGTACGGCCGGCACCGGCTTCTTCAAGGTCCAGAGCGCCGAGCCTGGCAGCCCGACGCTGCACTGAGCGCGGCTCAGGCCGTCCCGGTCGAGCCGTAGCCCGCCTCGCCCCGCGCCGAAGCGGCAAACTCCTCCACGACGTTGAAGCGCGCCTGCACGACTGGCACGACGACCAGCTGCGCGATGCGCTCCATGGGCTGCACGGTGTAGGCGGTGGCGCTGCGGTTCCAGGCGCTGACCATCAGTTGGCCCTGGTAGTCGCTGTCGATCAGGCCGACCAGGTTGCCCAGCACGATGCCGTGCTTGTGGCCGAGCCCCGAGCGCGGCAGGATCAGCGCGGCATAGGACGGGTCTTCCAGATGGATGGCGATGCCCGTGGGCACCAGCTGCCAGGCGCCGGGTGCCAGGATCAACGGTTCCTGCAGGCAGGCGCGCAGGTCCAGGCCGGCACTGCCGGGCGTGGCATAGGCCGGCAGCTGCTCGGCCATGCGGGGGTCGATGATCTTGACGTCGATATGCATGTTCTGGGGTTCATTTCGGCGCTGAAGGCCGGCGCATTTTCTGTTCGGCTTCACGGCGCGCCGCCTGCGCCAGGTCGGCCCAGGGCAGCGCCTTGAGCCGAACGACCACGGCCACGATGAAGAAGACCAGCAAGGGCCAGCCGATCACGGCCAGCGGTGGGAAGAAGGCAGAGCCCACCGTGTAGGCGAGCCACAGCACGAAGCCCAGCTGCAGCACTTGGCGCACGGGCTTGAATCCCTGGGCCGGCGCCGTCCTGCCAGCGGCATCGGGCCGCGCCGTGCGCCCAGGCGTGCGCGTCGCAGCCGGAGCCGCGCCGCTGGCAGCCAGCAGTCGCGCCGCCGATTGCTGACCCAGCTCCTCCACATAGCGCGCGAAGTCGCCGTTGGGTGGGGTGTCGTAGACCGAGCGGGTGCTCATCGCGCGGCCAGGCGCGCCTGGATTTCGGCGATCAACTGCCGTGCCAGCACTTGCTTGCTCGCGCGCGGCAGTTCGCGCACGCCGACGGCATCGACGAGGAGCAACTGGTTGTCGTCGCGCCCGAAGGTGGCCGGGCCGATGTTGCCCACCAGAAGCGGCACGCCCTTGCGCGCACGCTTGGCCTGGGCGTGCGCGACCAGGTCTTCGCTCTCTGCAGCAAAGCCCACGCAGTACAGGGCGCCACTGCGGGCACGCTCGGACTGCGCCACGCGGGCGAGCACATCGGGGTTCTCGACGAAGGCCAGGGCCGGCACCTGGCCCGAGCCGTCCTTCTTGATCTTGTGCGCCGCAGCGCTGGCCGGGCGCCAGTCGGCGACGGCGGCCGTGGCGATGAAGACCGTGGCCGCGTCCACGTGTCGCTCCACGGCCAGCAGCAGCTCGCGTGCCGAACGCACGTCCACGCGCGTGACGCCACGTGGCGTGGGCAGGTGCACGGGGCCAGCGACCAGCGTCACCTGCGCGCCCGCCTCGCGCGCCGCGCGCGCAATCGCGAAGCCCATCTTGCCGCTGGACAGGTTGGTGATGCCGCGCACCGGATCAATGGCCTCGAAGGTGGGCCCGGCCGTGACCAGCACATGCTGGCCGACCAGGGTCCTGGGCGACAGCTGGGCGATCAGGTCTTCCACCAGCTCCGCCGGCTCCAGCATGCGGCCGTCGCCCGTCTCGCCGCAGGCCTGCTCGCCGCTGCCCACGCCCAGCAGCACGGCGCCGTCGGCGGCCAGCTGTGCCATGTTGCGCCGTGTGGCGGGATGCAGCCACATCTCGCGGTTCATGGCCGGCGCGATCAGCAACGGCACCCGCTGCGCGGGACGGGCCAGGCACAGCAGGCTCAGCAGTTCGTCCGAGCGGCCCTGCACCAGGCGGGCCATGAAGTCGGCGCTGCACGGCGCGATCAGGATCGCATCGGCCTCGCGCGACAGGTTGATGTGCGGCATGTTGTTGGGCTCGCGCGCATCCCACTGCGAGCCGTAAACCGGCCGATTGGACAGCGCCTGCATGGTCACCGCCGTGATGAAGCGCTCGGCCGCCTCGGTCATCACGACCTGCACGCTCGCGCCCTGCTTGATCAACAAGCGACACAGTTCGGCCGACTTGTAGCAGGCGATGCCCCCTGTCAGGCCGAGCACGATGTGGCGCCCCGCCAGGTCGCCGCGTGCGCCCTGCACAGTCGGCTCGATGGTGTCCATGGAGATCCTCTTTTGACGTCCGGGCGCAATGTAGCAGACACCTATAATCTCCGTTTACCACCTCCCCGGGAACGCTTTTCCCGACCCTGACATGACCAAATTCGTCTTCGTCACCGGCGGTGTGGTGTCTTCCCTCGGCAAGGGAATCGCCTCAGCCTCCCTTGCCGCGATCCTGGAATCGCGCGGCCTGAAGGTCACGCTCATCAAGCTCGATCCGTACATCAACGTTGATCCCGGCACGATGTCGCCGTTCCAGCACGGCGAGGTGTTCGTCACCGACGACGGTGCCGAAACCGATCTGGACCTGGGCCACTACGAACGCTTCATCGAGACGCGCATGCGGCGCGCCAACAACTTCACCACGGGCCGCATCTACCAGTCCGTGCTCGAGAAGGAACGTCGCGGCGACTACCTCGGCAAGACGGTGCAGGTCATCCCGCACGTGACCAACGAGATACAGGAATACGTCAAGCGCGGCGCCGGCTTCGGCACGCCCGATGCAGTGGACGTGGCCATCGTGGAGATCGGCGGCACCGTGGGCGACATCGAGTCCCTGCCCTTCCTCGAAGCCGTGCGCCAGATGAGCCTGCGCCTGGGCCCGAACCAGGCTGCTTTCGTGCACCTGACCTACGTGCCCTGGATCGCGGCCGCCGGCGAGCTCAAGACCAAGCCCACGCAGCACACGGTGCAGAAGCTGCGCGAGATCGGCATCCAGGCCGATGCCCTGCTGTGCCGCGCCGACCGCCGCATCCCGGACGAGGAAGCCGAGAAGATCTCGCTGTTCACCAACGTCGCGCGCTGGGGCGTGATCTCCATGTGGGACGTGGACACCATCTACAAGGTGCCGCGCATGTTGCACGAGCAAGGCCTGGACGGCCTGATCTGCGACAAGCTGCGCCTGAACACGCCACCGGCCAACCTCAAGCGGTGGGACGACCTGGTCTACGAGACGGCCCACCCGCAACACGAGGTCAGCATCGCCATGGTCGGCAAGTACGTCGACTTGTCGGACAGCTACAAGTCGCTGAACGAAGCGCTGCGGCACGCCGGCATGCGCAACCACGCCCGCGTCAAGATCAGCTACCTCGACTCCGAGAACATCACGCCAGAGAACGTCGACCAGCTCGCCCAATACGACGCGGTGCTGGTGCCCGGCGGCTTCGGCAAGCGCGGCGTCGAAGGTAAGATCTGCGCGGCCCGCTTCGCGCGCGAGCAGCGCGTGCCCTACCTGGGCATCTGCCTGGGCATGCAGGTCGCGACCATCGAGTTCGCGCGCCATGTGGCCGGCCTGGCCAACGCCAACAGCACCGAGTTCGAGCCGGCCTCGCCGCACCCTGTCATCGCCTTGATCACGGAATGGAAGGACGCGGACGGCAGCATCAAGAAGCGCGACGAGAAGTCCGACCTGGGCGGCACCATGCGCCTGGGCGCGCAGAGCTCCGACGTTACGCGCGGCACGCTGGCGTACGAGATCTACGGCGACGTGGTGACGGAACGCCACCGCCACCGCTACGAAGCCAACGTCAAATACCTGGACCGACTGCGCGATGCGGGCCTCGTGATCTCGGCTCTGACGCAGCGCGAGCAACTCACCGAGATCGTCGAGCTTCCCAAGGCCCAACACCCCTGGTTCATGGGCGTGCAATTCCACCCCGAGTTCAAGTCCACGCCCTGGAATGGCCACCCTCTGTTCAACGCCTTCGTGAAGGCGGCACTGGACCACCAGAAAGCCGGCGTCGAAGAGGTCGCCAGCGTATGAAACTGTGCGGCTTCGACATCGGGCTGACCCAGCCCTTCTTCCTGATCGCCGGGCCCTGCGTGATCGAGTCCGAGCAGTTGCAGATGGACACCGCCGGCCGGCTCAAGGAGATTACGGCCCGCCTCGGCATCCCGTTCATCTTCAAGAGCAGCTTCGACAAGGCCAACCGCTCTTCGGGCACCAGCTTTCGCGGCCCCGGCCGCGAGAAGGGCCTGGAGATCCTGGCCAAGGTCAAGCGCGAGCTGGGCATTCCGGTGCTGACCGATGTGCACACCGAGGACGACATCGCCGAGGCGGCCAAGGTCGTCGACGTGCTGCAGACGCCCGCCTTCCTGTGCCGCCAGACCGACTTCATCCACGCGGTGGCGCAGTCGGGCCTGCCGGTCAACATCAAGAAGGGCCAGTTCCTGGCGCCGCACGACATGAAGAACGTCATTGACAAGGCCCGTGCCGCCGCGCGCGACAAGGGCCTGCCCGAAGACCTGTTCATGGCCTGCGAGCGTGGCGCGAGCTTCGGCTACAACAACCTGGTCTCGGACATGCGCAGCCTGGCCATCATGCGCGAGACCGGCGCCCCGGTGGTGTTCGACGCCACGCATTCGGTGCAGCTGCCTGGCGGCCAGGGCACGAGCTCGGGCGGCCAGCGCGAGATGGTGCCGGTGCTGGCGCGCGCGGCCGTGGCCGTGGGCGTGGCGGGCCTGTTCATGGAGACCCATCCGGACCCCGCCAAGGCCCTGAGCGACGGACCGAATGCCGTGCCGCTGCAGCACATGGCGGCGCTGCTGGACACCCTGCGCGCGCTGGACGCCGTGACCAAGAAGAACGGCTACCTCGAAAACGACTTCGGAGCCTGATCCATGCCCAGCGCCTACATCATTGCCGACGTCACCGTCACCAATCCCGAGCAGTACGAGGACTACAAGAAGTGGTCGAGCGCGGCGATGCAGGCGCACGGCGCCGAAGTCTGCATCCGCGGCGGCAAGGTCGAAGTGATCGAAGGCGACTGGAGCCCCACCCGCATCGTGCTGCTGAAGTTCCCGAGCGTCGAGGCGGCCAAGGCGTTCAACGCATCACCCGAGTACGGCAAGGCGCGCACCGCGCGCCAGGGCGCTGCCGTCATGCGCATGATCGTGGTCGAAGGCGTCTGAGCCCCACGCACCGTTTTTTCATTCCCTAGAAAGTAGACATCCAATGAGTGCCATCGTAGACATCGTGGGTCGCGAGATCCTGGACAGCCGCGGCAACCCGACCGTCGAGTGCGACGTGTTGCTGGAATCCGGCACCATGGGCCGCGCGGCCGTGCCCTCGGGCGCTTCCACCGGTTCGCGCGAAGCCATCGAACTGCGTGACGGCGACAAGAGCCGCTACCTGGGCAAGGGCGTGCTCAAGGCGGTCGAGCACGTCAACACCGAGATCAGCGAAGCCGTGCTGGGCCTGGATGCCTCCGAGCAGGCCTTCCTGGACAAGACCCTGCTGGACTTGGACGGCACCGACAACAAGTCGCGCCTGGGTGCCAACGCGATGCTGGCCGTCTCGATGGCCGTGGCGCGTGCCGCGGCCGAGGAATCGGGCCTGCCGCTGTACCGCTACTTCGGCGGCATGGGCGGCATGCAGCTGCCGGTGCCGATGATGAACGTGATCAACGGCGGCGCGCACGCCAACAACTCGCTGGATCTGCAGGAGTTCATGATCATCCCGGTCGGCGCGCCCAGCTTCCGCGAGTCGCTGCGCTACGGTGCCGAGGTGTTCCACGCGCTCAAGAAGATCCTGCACGACCAGGGCATCAGCACGGCCGTCGGCGACGAGGGCGGCTTCGCGCCCAGCGTGGCCAGCCATGAGGCCGCGATCCAGATGATCATCCAGGCCATCGAGACCGCCGGCTACAAGCCCGGCGAGCAGATCGCCCTGGGCCTGGACTGCGCCGCCTCCGAGTTCTACAAGGACGGCCGTTACGTGCTCGAAGGCGAAGGCCTGTCGCTGACCGGCGAGGAATGGACCGGCATGCTGGCCAGCTGGGTCGACAAGTACCCCATCATCAGCATCGAGGACGGCATGGCCGAAGGCGACTGGGATGGCTGGAAGCACCAGACCGAGGTGCTGGGCAAGCGCGTGCAGCTGGTCGGCGACGACCTGTTCGTGACCAACACCAAGATCCTGCAGCAAGGCATCGAGCGTGGCGTGGCCAACTCCATCCTGATCAAGATCAACCAGATCGGTACGCTGACCGAAACCTTCGCCGCCATCGAGCTGGCCAAGCGCTCGGGCTACACGGCCGTCATCAGCCACCGCTCGGGGGAGACCGAGGACTCCAC
This sequence comes from Pseudorhodoferax sp. Leaf267, assembly GCF_001422405.1. GTDB lineage: Bacteria > Pseudomonadota > Gammaproteobacteria > Burkholderiales > Burkholderiaceae_C > Pseudorhodoferax. The sequence continues at coordinate 290,019 of NZ_LMMV01000001.1, read as the reverse complement.
GATCGCCGACATCGCGGTCGGCACGAATGCCGGACAGATCAAGACCGGCTCGCTGTCGCGCTCGGACCGCATGGCCAAGTACAACCAGCTGCTGCGCATCGAGGAAGACCTCGGCGACGTCGCCAGCTACCCCGGCCGCCGCGCGTTCAACACGCTGCGCTGATCCGCGTCTGAGGCCTGCGTGATGGGTTCGCGTTTCGTGCCAGCCGTGCTGCTGGTCCTGCTCGTGGTCGTGCATGCCCAGCTCTGGTTCGGGCGCGGCAGCATTTCCAACGTCAGCGACCTGCAGCAGCGCCTGGAAACCCAGAAAGCCGACAACGCCAAGGCCCAGCTGGCCAACGAGCGGCTGTCGGCCGAGGTGGGCGACCTCAAGGAGGGCCTGGAAATGGTCGAGGAAAAGGCGCGCATCGAGCTGGGCATGGTCAAGCCGAACGAAGTCTTCGTGCAGCTCGTGCGCTGAATGCCCGACGCCCTGCTCGCGCCGTGGCACTGGCTGCTGTCGCCCGCCTTCACGCTGTGGGGCGCCGACACCAGCTGGCTGGAACTCGTCGCCGTGGTGCTGGCGCTGGCCATGGTGGGCTTCAACATCCGCGAGCGGCACTGGGGCTGGCCGCTGGCCATCGTGAGCTCACTGCTGTATTTCGGCTTGTTCTCGCGCAGCAGGCTCTACGGTGATGCGGCGCTGCAGATCTTCTTCGCGCTCGTCGCGTTCTGGGGCTGGGTCAAGTGGCTGCGTGGCCGCCGGCCTGATGGCACGGTGCTGCGCGTGACCAGGCTGTCGGCGCGCGGCGCCTGGGCGGTGGTCGCCGCCTGCGCCGTGCTGTGGCCGGCCGTGGCCCTGTTTCTGCAGCGTTTCACCGACACCGACGTGCCCTGGTGGGACGCCTTTCCCACGGCCGTGAGCCTGGTCGGCCAGTACCTGCTGGGCCGCAAATACATCGAGAACTGGCTTGCCTGGCTGGCCGTGAACACGGTCAGCGTGGGCCTGTTCGCCTACAAGGGCCTGTGGCTCACGACCGGGCTCTACGCCTTGTTCATCGTGCTCAGCTTTGTCGGCTGGCAGGCCTGGAAGCGACGGCTCGCCCCGGCCGCGCCGTGACGCCCTTGCGCATCGCGCTGCTCGGCGCCGAGAGCAGCGGCAAGACCGCGTTGTCGCAGGCCCTGGCCCAGTCGCTGCGCGGCCAGGGCCGGACCGTGGCGCTGGTGCCCGAGGTGCTGCGCGAATGGTGCGCCCAGGCCGGCCGCACGCCACAGCCGCACGAACAGATGGGCATCGCGCAGGAGCAGGCGGCCCGCGTGGCCCAGGCCGAGCAGGCCAACCCGACGCCCGACTTCGTGATCGCCGACACCACGCCGCTGATGATTGCGGTCTACAGCGACCTGCTGTTCGGCGACCGCACGCTTTACGGCTTCGCGCTCGCCCACCAACGCAGCTACGCGCGGACCCTGGTCATGGGCCTGGACCTGCCCTGGGTGGCCGATGGCCTGCAGCGCGACGGCCCGCATGTGCAGGCACCCGTCGATGCGCTGGTGCGCGCCGCGCTGGACGGCGCGGGCCTGCCCTACCAGACGGTCTACGGCAAGTCCATGGCGCGGCTGGCCCATGCCGAGCGTGCCTTGCGTGCCGACCCGCGCATCGCCGCGCTGGTCGGCCCCACGGCGCAGAGCGGGTCGCCCGTACGCTGGAGTTGCGACACCTGCGGCGACGGCGATTGCGAACACCGCCTGTTCCGGCGCCTGCTGGCGCCGTAGCCCGCTATTGGACGGACGAGGAGCCCGGCGTCAGCGAGCCGGGCGGCGCGAAGATCTGCGCGGCGTCCACCGGGTCGAACCGGTACTGCTGGCCGCAGAACTCGCAGGACACCTCGATGTCGCCACGCTCGGCCAGGATGCTCTCGGCCTCGGCCACGCCCAGGCCGCGGATCATGTTGCCCACGCGCTCGCGGCTGCAGGTGCAGGCAAAGCGCGGGCCGCTCTCGCCCGTCAGCGGGGTAAAGCTCATGACCTGCTCTTCCCAGAACAGCCGGCGCAGCACCGTTTCCACGTCCAGGCTCAGCAGCTCGTCGCGCGTCAGCGTCGAGGCCAGGTGGGCGATGCGGTTGAAGTGTTCGTTGCGGCCCTGCACGTCGGCGTCCTCTGCCACCGGCGCCTCGGCTTCGCCACGCGCGGCCTGGCCCGCCAGGTTGGCATCCCCCTTGACCGGCAGGCGCTGGATCAGCAGGCCCGCCGCGACCTCGTCGTTGGCGGCCAGCACCAGCAAAGTGTCCAGCTGCTCACTGCGCAGCATGTAGTGCCGCAGCACGTCGGCCACGCGCGTGAAGCTGCGGTCCTCGTCGCTGGTCAGCGCGACCACGCCCTGGTAGGGCTGCTGGCCGGGCATCTTGTGCGTCGGGTCCAGCGTGATCGCGCAGCGGCCCTGGCCGGTCTGGTTGACCATGTCGCCCAGGTCGGCATCGTCTGCCACATCGCCGACCACCGAGCAGGTGGCGCGCACGCGCAGGTCCGACTGCACCTCGACCACCGCGACCTTGACCGGCCCATCGCCGAAGATCTGCAACACCAGCGCGCCTTCGAACTGGATGCCCGACTGCATCAGCACGGCGGCGGCCGTCATCTCGCCGACCAGCGCCTGCACGGGCGGCGGATAGGCGCCGGTCGCCGCGTTGGAAGCGCGCCGGCGCAGGATCTCCTGCCAGGCGTCGGTCAAGCGCACGATGGCGCCGCGCACCGGCAGGCCGTCGAACAGGAACTTGCGCAGTTCGGACATCAGGCGATCTTCTTGAGGCCGGCGCGGAAGCGCCGCGCATTGGCGATGTAGTGCTGCGCGCTGCGGCGCAGGCCTTCGATCTGTTCGGGGCTCAGCTGGCGCACGGCCTTGGCCGGGCTGCCGATGATCATGGAGCCGTCGGGGAATTCCTTGCCTTCGGTCACCAGCGCGCCCGCGCCGACCAGGCAGTTGCGGCCGATCTTCGCGTTGTTGAGCACGACGGCGCCGATGCCGATCAGCGTCTCGTCGCCGATGGTGCAGCCATGCAGCATGACCTGGTGGCCCACAGTCACATGCTTGCCGATGGTCAGTGGCACGCCGTCGTCGGCATGCAGCACGCTGTTGTCCTGGATGTTGCTGCCCTCGCCGATCGAGATCGCAGCACTGTCGCCACGCGCCACCACGCCGAACCAGACGCTGCTGTCCGCGGCCAGCGAGACGCCGCCGATGACCTGCGCGTTGTCTGCCACCCAGGCCGTTGGCGCCACCTGCGGCGTGTTGTCATCCAATGCATACAGTGCCATGGGCTTTCCTCGTGTTGCGTGTGGATCTCATTGTAGGGAGGCACTTGCGGCCGCCACGCCACCCTGCAGCGCCGCCAGCTCGGCCTCGCTGAAGCCGGCCGCACGCCGCGCCGTCAGGTTGAACGGGCCGCGCAGCCGTGGCGCCCGGTAGCGCTGTGCGAGCTCCGCGTAGGTCGCCACCGGCTCCAGGCCGCGCTGGCCGCATAGCCAGCCATACCAATGGTTGCCGATCGCCACATGGCCGACCTCGTCGCGCAGGATGATGTCCAGGATCTCACCCGCCCGCGCATCGCCCGCGGCGATCAGCTTGGCACGGATCGGCGGCGCCGCATCCAGCCCGCGCGCCTCCAGGGTGCGCGGCACCAGCGCCAGCCGGGCCAGCACATCATCCTGCGTCTTCTCGGCCATCTCCCACAGGCCGTTGTGCGCGGGGAACATGCCGTAGGCAAAACCCAGGCCCTGCAGGTGCGCGGACAGCAGCTGGAAATGCAGCGCCTCCTCGCGCGCCACCCGCGCCCAGTCGCGGTAAAACGCCTCGGGCAGCCCGGTGAAGCGCCACAGCACGTCGCAGGCCAAGTTGATGGCGTTGAACTCGATGTGTGCCAGCGCATGCAACAACGTGGCGCGCCCCTGCAGCGTGTGCACGGGCCGGGGCTTGAGCTGCTGGTGCGGCACGAGCACGGGCGCCGCCGGGCGGCCGGGAATGCCCGGCGGCACGGGCAACGCCAGCGCGGCGTCGACGGCCATGTCCTGTGACAGGGCCAGTGCCTGTTCGGCCTTGCGTGCGGGGTCGGGCTGCAGCAGCGCCGACAGCGCGGCGGGGCGAAGACTCGTCATGACGCGCGATTGTCGCGCCAGTCGACCGGTGGATTGGACTGAATGAAGGCGCAAATCAAAAGGCCGAGCCCTAGAATCGAAGGCAGTTGCCGCATCCTCCTGCTCTTTCGCCGTCCATGCCCACCGCCACCGACACCCCCGTGCTGATCGCGCGCCAGCCCATCGTCGACGGCCGCCGCACGGTGTTCGGTTACGAGTTGTTCGACCGCTCGCATGCAGCCGACGACCATTCGGCCGCCAGCGATGTCACGCTGGTGTTCAACGCGCTGGCCCACACCGGCAGCGAGGTGCTGGTCGGGCAGTTCACCATCTTCGTCAACAGCACGCACAACAGCCTGGCCGGTGGCCACCTGGACCTGGTGCAGCCCGATCGCCTGGTGCTGGAGATCTCGCCCATCGAGGGTGACGACGCCATCGACATCGAAGGCCGCTCGCACGCGCTGGCGGCCCTGCGCAAGCGCGGCTTCCGGCTGGCCTTCAACCAGACCGTGCTGAAGTCCGCCTACGCGCCCTGGCTGGCCCTGGCGGACTTCATCAAGCTGGACCTGTCGGCCATCGACCCCATGCAGCTGCCGCAGATGCTGCAGGCCGCCAAGGCGCGCACCAGCGCCCGCCTGATCGCCGAGAAGACCGAGACGGCCGCCCAGTACGAGCAACTGTCCGGCTACGGCGTCGACCTGTTCCAGGGCTTCTGGTTCGCCAAGCCTGATCTGATCCGCACGCGCCTGCTGGCGCCAGCCCAGGCCAATGTCGTGCATCTCATCAATTTGGTGCGCAGCCAGGCCAGCACCGACGCGATCGAGGAAGTCCTCAAGAAGGACGCCATGCTGGGCTTCAATTTGATGCGCCTGATCAACTCCTCGGGCTTCGGGCTGGCGCGCGAGATCACCTCGTTCCGCCAGGCCGTCATGCTGCTGGGGCTGAAGAGGCTCTTTCGCTGGGCTGCGCTGCTGCTGACGGCCTCGCGCGCGGGCGGCGCCCCACCCGTCGTGGGCAGCACGGCTGTGGTACGCGGGCGGCTCATGGAACTGCTGGCCGCCGAATCCATGGGGCCCGAAGAGTGCGACAGTGCGTTCGTCGTCGGCGTGTTCTCGCTGCTCGACGCCATGCTGGGCATCCCGATGGACCGGGCCGTGGAACTGTTGTCACTGCCACGGCCCATCGTCGACGCGCTGCTGCACGGCACGGGCCCCTTTGGCGAGCTGCTGGCCCTGGCCAGATCCTGCGAGGCCGGCGACGACCCGAACTTTCGGCGCGCAGCGGCGTCACTCCACCTGTCGGACCGGCAGATCAATCTGGCCCACCTGGACGCCCTGGCCTGGGCGGACGCGCTGGTCGAGTGAATTTGTTACGAAAGGCGCCTGTCGATCGCTGGGTCGTCTTTCTAAAATCCGCCACTTGCGCCGCCTATCCATGACCACCATCCCCGATGCACTCCTGCCCACGAAAGTCGCTCCAGACGCGCAACAGGACAGCCAGGCCGTGATTGCACGCCAGGCCATCGTCGACGAGACGCGGGCGGTGCTGGGCTACGAGTTGTTCGACCGCTCGATCTCACCTGAGCAGCACACGGCCGAGAGCGACGCTGCGCTGCTGTTCAATGCGCTGTCCTTCGCCGACACCGAGGTGCTGGTCGGCAAGAAGCTGGTGTTCATCAATTGCACGCACGACAGCCTGGCTGGCGGCCACCTGGAGCTGATCCACCCCGACAAGGTGGTGCTGGAAGTGCCGCCCGTCGCCAACAACACGGCCGAGGAGATCGAAAGCCGGGTCGCCGTGCTGGAAGACCTGCGCAAGCGCGGCTTTCGCTTTGCCTTCAACCACACCGTGCTGACGCGCGGCTACGCGCCCTGGCGCGCACTGGCCTCGTTCATCAAGCTGGACATGATGGTGCTGGCGCCCGAGAAGATCGAGGCCTTCGTGCGCTTCGCCCAGGCCAACACCACCGCGCAGCTGATCGCCGAGAAGGTCGAGACCGCCGAGCAGCACAAGACGCTGGTCGGCTATGGCATCAAGCTGTTCCAGGGCTTCTGGTTCGCCAAGCCCGCGCTCGTGCGGGCCCAGACCATCCGGCCCTCGCAGGCGACGATTCTCCAGCTCATCAACCTGGTGCGGAACCAGGCCAGCACGGTGGAGATCGAGGAGCTGCTCAAGAAGGACCCGACGCTGTCGTTCAACCTGCTGCGCTTCATCAATTCCTCGGGCTTCGGCCTGTCGTGCGAGATCACCTCGTTCCGCCATGCGGTGATGATCCTGGGCCTGAAGAAGCTGTTCCGCTGGGCGGCCCTGCTCATGACCACCTCGCGCAGCGGCGGCCCGCCTCCGGCCGTGGGCCAGACCGCCGTGGTGCGCGGGCGGCTCATGGAGCTGCTGGCCGCGGAGCTGCTGGCCCCCGAGGAATGCGACAACGCCTTCGTGGTCGGCGTGTTCTCGCTGCTCGACACCATGCTGGGCGTGCCGCTGAAGCAGGCGCTGGACTCGGTCGCCCTGCCCCAGCCCGTGCTGGACGCGCTGCTGCAGCGCAAGGGCGTCTACGCGCCCTTCCTCGAACTGACCGAAGCCTGCGAAAGCGGCAACGACGAGGTCTTTGCGCGCGTGGCCAATGCGCTGCACCTGTCGAACCGCCAGGTCAACTGGGCGCACCTGCAGGCGCTGGCCTGGGCCGAGGTCGTCGACGCTTCCTGAGTGCGATGCGCAAGGCATCCGCGCGCGGCTTCAGCCCCGCGGGTGGTGCTTTGCGTGCAGCGCATGCAGCCGCTCGCGCGCCACATGCGTGTAGATGGTGGTGGTCGAGATGTCCGCGTGGCCCAGCAGCAGCTGCACGGCGCGCAGGTCGGCGCCATGGTTCAGCAAATGCGTCGCGAAGGCATGGCGCAGCGTGTGCGGTGACAGGGCCACGTTGATGCCGGCGGCCAGTGCGTATTTCCTGACGATGACCCAGAACATCACGCGCGTCATGGCATGGCCGGCATGCGGGCCGCGCGAGGTCACGAACAGGTCTTCGCTCTGGCGGCCCTCCAGCACCTCAAAGCGCGCGCCGTGCAGGTAGCGCTCCAGCCACTCCTGTGCGACCTGGCCGAACGGCACCAGCCGCTCCTTGCCGCCCTTGCCGGTCACGCGCACCACGCCTTCGTTCAGCCCGACCTGGAAGGTCTTGAGCGTGACCAGTTCGCTCACGCGCAGGCCGCTGGCGTACATCAGCTCCAGCATGGTGCGGTCGCGCACGCCAAGCGCGGTGTCCACATCAGGTGCAGCCAGCAAGGCCTCGACCTGGGCCTCGCTCAGGGTCTTGGGCACGCGCAGCGCCTGGCGCGCGGCCTGCAGCCTGAGCGTGGGGTCGGCCGTGATCGCGCGCTCGCGCAGCGCCCAGCGGAAGTAACGCTTGAACACCGTCAGGCGGCGGTTCGCTGAGCTGGCCTTGGTGGCGCTGTGGCGCGCGGCGAAATAGGCATGCAAGTCGGCCTCGCGCGTGGCGTCGAGTTCACGGCCCTGGGCCGTGAGCCACTGGCCGTACAGGCTCAGGTCGAGCCGGTAGGCCGACAAGGTGTTGCGCGACAGGCCTTGCTCCAGCCACAGCGCGTCGATGAAGGCATCGATGCGCTGCTGGCTCTGGGGCGAAAGAGCTGCCTCGCTCACTCCAGCGTCAGCTTGGAGTCGGCGACGACCTTCTTGTAGACCTCGTACTCGGCCTTGATCTGCGTTGCGAACTGTTCGGGCGTGTTGCCGATGATCAGCGAGCCGGTCTCTTCGATGCGCTTGCGCACGGCCGGGTCTTCCAGCACCTTGAGCACGCCGGCGTTGACCTTGTCGACGATCTCCTTGGGCAGGTTCTTCGGCCCGACGATGCCGTAGTAGGCCATGCGGTTCACGGGCTCCAGGCCGACCTCCTTGAAGGTGGGCACATTGGGCAGCACGGCCAGCCGCTGCGGCGCGGCCACGACGATCGGCACCAGCCGGTTGCTCTGCACGAAGGGCAATGCCGACGGCAGGTTGTCGAAGATCATGTTGACCTGGCCGGACACGGTGTCGTTGAGCGCCGGGCCTGCGCCGCGGTAGGCGATGTGCGTGACGAACAGGCCCGTCATGTTCTTGTACAGCTCCATCTGCAGGTGGCCGATGCCGCCCGTGCCGGAGGACGAGTAGGCGTACTTGCCGGGCGACTTCTTCATCTCGGCCAGGAAACTCTTGTAATCCTTGGCCGGGAACGAGGGGTGCACCGCGATGATGTTGGGCGTGGCCGCCACGTTCACGATGGGCGTGAAGTCGGTCAGCGGGTTGTACGGGATCTTGGTGTTGATGGCCGGGTTGGCCGCCGTGGTGGACACCGTGGCCACGCCCAGCGCATAGCCGTCGGGCTGTGCGCGCGCGGTCTCCGTGGCGCCGATGATGCCGCCGCCACCGCCCTTGTTGTCCACCACCACGGGCTGGCCAAGCACGCGGCCCAGCGGGTCGGCGATCACACGGGCGATGATGTCGGTCGTGCCGCCCGGGGCGAACGGCACCACCAGCCGGATCGGTTTCGTCGGATACGACTGCGCGAGCGCGGGGCCTGCTGCGGCCAGCAGCGCAAGGGTGAAAACGGTCCGACGTTGCATCGAGGAAATCTCCGGGAAGGTGGATCGAGGGGATGGCCGCGGCAACCGCCGGCCGCGTGCCGGGTGCGGCGGATTATAAAAACGCACCCTCTGGCGCAGGGCCTGATTGCACAGGGTTTGCACTGGTATTCTGGGCCGCCCGAACGAGCCCTGCCCCGTGAACTACGCGCAACTGCTGCTGCCCGATTTCTCGCTGATCCTGATCGGCTTTCTGCTGTGCCGCTATTCGCCGCTGGACCGCGATGTCTGGGTCCCGGTCGAGAAGCTCGTGTACTTCCTGTTGTTCCCGGTGCTGTTGTTCCAGTCGGTGCTCAGGACGCGCATCGACCTGGCCGCCACGTCCGGCCTGATGCTGGCCGGGGTCGGCATGAGCCTGGTCGGCATCGCGCTGGCCTACAGCCTGCCGCACTGGCCGGGGCTGGGCCGGCACATCGACCGGCGCGAGCACGCCGGCGCCGCGCAAATCGCATTTCGCTTCAACTCCTTCATTGCGCTCGCGATCGCCGAGCGCCTGGCCGGGCCGCAGGGCCTACAGATGATCGCCGTGCTGATCGGCGTGTGCGTGCCCATGCTCAACGTGGCCGCGGTCTGGCCCATGGCGCGCCACGCGCAGGGCGGCTTCCTGCGCGAGCTGCTGCGCAACCCGCTCATCATCGCAACCGTGTCGGGCCTGGCGCTGAACCTGGCGGGCTGGTCCATTCCGCCGTGGCTTGAGCCCACCACCGCGCGCATCGGCGCGGCGTCGCTCGCGCTCGGCCTGATGGCCGCCGGTGCCGGCATGCAGTTCGGCCCCCTGGCACGCGCCAAGGCCCTGGCCGTGGGCCTGCTCGCCATCCGCCACGGCGTGCTGCCGCTGGTGGCGCTGGGCCTGGCCTGGGCACTGGGATTGACGCGCGTGCAGACCACGGTGCTCATGATCTTCTCGGGCCTGCCCACCGCGTCGAGCTGCTATGTGCTGGCCGCGCGCATGGGCTACAACGGGCCGTATGTGGCAGGGCTGGTGACGCTGTCCACCTTGCTGGGCATGGCCAGCCTGCCCTTCGCGCTCGGGGTGCTGCGCTAGGCGCCGCAGGGCGGCTACTTCTGCGCCACTTCCTTGACGATCTCCGACGCCACGGCCTCGACCTGCTTGGGCGTCATCGCGGAGAACACGCCCTGCCAGGCGCTCGACGAGGTCGAGAACTTGCGTGTGCCGATCGACTGCTTGCCGGGGGCCGAGAAGAACTCGACATCGAGGTCCATGTAGGCGTTGCCGGCCATCACGCCCAGGCCGTAGCGCTTGGCCTGCGACACGTAGCGGTAGTCGTTGACGGTGACCCGGGCCAGCACGGTCGACGGCGCGATGGTCTGGGGCTCGCGCGGCAGCAGCGCCACGTCGACCTGCTGCGCCGCAGCGGCGCTCGCCAGGCTGGTCTGCCATTCCTCGCGCAGCGCCTCCCAGTTGGCGTCGGTCTTGGGCAGGTCTGCACCGGGCACGAGCACGACGAACAGCTTGCTGGTGGCCGCGGGGGCCGCGATGCGGGCCTGTGCCGTGGTCGCCGTGGGCCGGCTCACGCTGGCGGCGCAGCCCGTGAGGGCCACCGCGACGACGAGGGCCAGAGAAAGTTTGGATCTGTGCAGTGACATGCTGGGCTCGCGAAGATGAGAGGACGAACGCCATTCTGGCTGCACGGCACGCGACGCCTGTGACGCGGCCGATCAAAAAGCCTGCGCCAGCGCCCAGGCCACGTGTTCGCGCACCAGCGCGCTGCCATCGTCGGCGCGCGCTTGCAGCGCCTGCTGCAGCGCCGGCCGTTCTGCAGCGCCCGCCACGCGCACGGCGTTGCCCAGTGCCACCGCGATGTTGCGCAGCCAGCGTTCGTGGCCGATGCGGCGGATGGGGCTGCCCTCGGTGCGGCGCAGGAACTCGGCCTCGGTCCAGCCGAAGAAGTCCGTGAGTTGCGCGCCGGCCAGGCCGCCCCTGGTGTCGAAGTCGGGCAGCGTGGCGCGGCCGGCGAACTTGTTCCAGGGACAGACGAGCTGGCAGTCGTCGCAGCCGTAGATGCGGTTGGCCATCAGGGGCCGCAGCGCGACGGGGATCGGGCCTGCGTGCTCGATCGTCAGGTAAGAGATGCAACGGCGCGCGTCGACGCGGTGTGGCGCGACGATGGCGCCGGTGGGGCACACGTCCAGGCAGGCCTGGCACTGGCCGCAATGCGCCGTAACAGGGGCGCTGGCCGGCAGCGCGATGTCCAGGTAGATCTCGCCCAGGAAGAACATCGAGCCGGCTTCGCGGTGCAGCACCAGCGTGTGCTTGCCGCGCCAGCCCTGGCCGCTGCGTGCGGCCAGCTCGGCCTCCAGCACGGGCGCGGAGTCGGTGAAGGCGCGAAAGCCCAGCGGGCCCACCTCTAGCGCGATGCGCTCGGCCAGCTTGTGCAGCCGCGTGCGCAAGACCTTGTGGTAGTCGCGGCCCCGGGCGTAGAGCGAGACGACGGCCTCGGTCGGCCGGGCCAGCCGTGCAAACTCGATGCCCTGCCAGTCGGAAGGCGTGTCCTGCGGCAGGTAGTCCATGCGCGCGGTCAGCACGCTGAGCGTGCCGGGCACCAGCTCTGCCGGGCGCGCGCGCTTCATGCCGTGCGCGGCCATGTAGCCCATCTCGCCATGGAAGCCCTGGGCCAGCCAGGCCGCAAAACCCGGCTCGGCCGATGACAAATCGATGGGGGCCACGCCGATTTGGGAGAATCCGAGCGCACTGGCCCAGTCCCGAATGCGGGACACCAGTTGGAGAGCATCGATCTGGACCACAGCACCCGTCACCCGCCCATTGTAGAAACCGCCCCTGCGCCGCACCTGCGGCTGCTGTGGGCCGACGAGGGCGCGACCCAGGCCTTCGCCGAACGGCTGGCCCTGCAGGCCGACATCGCCGACGTGTTCATTGCCCTGCAAGGCGACCTGGGTGCCGGCAAGACCACGCTGGTGCGCCACCTGCTGCGCGCGCTCGGCGTGCAGGGCCGCATCAAGAGCCCCACCTACGCCGTGGTCGAGCCGCACCACATCGACAGCCGCCAGCCGCCGCTTCCCGCCTGGCATTTCGACTTCTACCGCTTCAACGACCCGCGCGAGTGGGAGGACGCAGGCTTTCGCGACATTTTCGCGAGCCCCGGCCTCAAGCTCGCGGAATGGCCCGACAAGGCCGGCGCGCTGTTGCCCACACCCGACCTGCACATCGTGATCGACACCCAAGCCGATGCCCAGCGCGCCGTCACGCTGACGGCCGGCACCACCACCGGCCAGCGCCTGCTGTCCGGCCTCGCCGCCCCGGAGACCCGCCAGTGAAGCGCCGCGCCCTGTTGCAGCGCGGTGCGCTGGTGCTGCTGCTGGGCGTGCAGCACGTGGCACGCGGCGCCGGCATCGTGGCCGTGCGTGTATGGCCCGCGCCCGACTACTCGCGCGTGACCATCGAGTCCGACGTGCCACTGGTCACGCACCAGACTTTCGTCACCGAGCCGCCGCGCCTGGCGGTGGACATCGAGGGCCTCACGCTGGATGCATCGCTGCGCGAGCTCGTGGGCCGCGTGCAGGCCGACGACCCCAACATCGAGCGCATCCGTGTCGGCCAATACTCGCCGAACGTGGTGCGCCTCGTGATCGACCTGAAGCGCCCGGCCAAGCCGCAGGTGTTCTCGCTGCAGCCCGTGGCCGCCTACCAGCACCGCCTGGTGTTCGACCTGTACCCCGCCGTGCAGGAAGACCCGCTGCAGGCACTGATCGATGAGCGCCTGCGCGAAAAGCCGCCCGCCGCGGCCGCTGCCGCGCCTGCCGGCACGCCCGACCCGCTGGACGACCTGATCGCGCGCCACACCGGCCCGGAGCTGCGCGAGTCGCCCCCGCCCGGGCAGATCAAACCCCTGCCCGACCCGGCCACCAGCACCGTGCGCCCGCCCTCGCCCACGCTGCCGCACGGCACACTGGCCGGCGCACCCGAGGAGCCGCCCAAGGTCGCCAGGCGCCCACCCGCACCGGCTGCCGCGCCCGCGCGCACCGACCGGCTCATCATCGTGGCGCTGGACCCGGGCCATGGCGGCGAAGACCCTGGTGCGATCGGCCCCAGCGGCACGCGCGAGAAGGACATCGTGCTGCGCGTGGCCCACAAGCTGCGCGAGCGCATCAACGCGACCAGCGTGAATGGCAACCCCATGCGCGCCTTCATGACGCGCGATGCCGACTTCTTCGTGCCCTTGCAGGTGCGCGTGCAAAAGGCCCAGCGCGTGCAGGCCGACCTGTTCATCAGCATCCATGCCGACGCGTTCACGACGCCGGCCGCGCGCGGCGCCAGCGTGTTCGCGCTCAGCGAGCGCGGCGCCACGAGCACGGCTGCGCGCTGGCTGGCGAACAAGGAGAACCAGGCCGACCTGATCGGCGGCGTGAACGTGAAGGCCAAGGACGCCCACGTGCAGCGCATGCTGCTGGACATGAGCACCACCGCGCAGATCAACGACAGCCTGAAGCTGGGCAGCGCCGTGCTCGGCGAGATCGGCGGCATGGCCCGCCTGCACAAGCCACGCGTCGAACAGGCCGGCTTCGCCGTGCTGAAGGCGCCCGACATCCCTAGCGTGCTGGTCGAGACCGCCTTCATCAGCAACCCCGACGAAGAGGCCAAGCTGCGCAGCGAGGCCTACCAGGACGACTTGGCCGACGCCATCATGCGCGGTATCCGCGCGTACTTCGCCAAGAATCCGCCACTCGCGCGTAACCGCACGGTGTGACGGGCAGCATCGGCCCACAGCAGCCGGCGGTCCATGCCTACAAGCTGCAGGACGACGCCCACCTAAAGTGTTGGCACAGGCCCGTTACAGCCTGCTTCGCAACAACATGAGGTGAACGACATGATCAAGACCATCCTGGCTCTGACCACCGCATCCGTGATCGGTTTGACGGGCTGCGCATCCAACCCCAGCAGCGCCCAGGTCGGCACCGGTGTCGGCGCGGTCGCAGGTGGCGTCGTCGGCAACGCCGTGTTCGGCAGCACGCTGGGCACTGTGGGCGGTGCGGCCGCCGGCGCGCTGGTCGGCAACGAAGTCGGCAAGCGACGCGACCAGCGCTGAGCGCGCTGCGCCACCACGCACGAGGGCCCCGAGGGGCCCTTTCTCTTTGGGGCGCACGGCCCGCATCCGCCGTGGCCTTTCAGCCGTCAACACCCTGCGTCCGGACCTGACCGGCCAGCCAACGTGTTCAGTGCCAGGGCCGTCTGCGCATCGGCCGGGAAGAACGATTCCACCGCCAGTTCCTGCAAGGTGACGTCCACCGGCGTGCCGAAGATCGTCGTCGTGCTGATGAAGCTCAGCACGCCGTCCGGCGTGCGCAGCTGGAACGGCACGGCCACGCTGGCCAGCTCGCCGGGCACATCGGCCGCGCCGTGGCCCGCGTCCGCCACCGGATAGGCCGCCAGTTCGTCGTGCAAGGCCTGCAGGACGGGGTCGCCCGTGGCGGCGGTCTGTTGCTGCAGCCGCTCGAGCAAGTGGGCCCGCCACTGCGCCAGGTTTGCGATGCGCGGCGCCAGGCCCTCAGGGTGCAGCGACAGGCGCAGTACGTTGACCGGCGCCTGCAACAGCTGGGCAGATGCACCGGCCATCAACACCGGGACCAGCGCGTTGGCGGCCACCAAGTTCCAGTGCCGGTCCACCGCCAGCGCGGGATAGGGCTCGTGACCCTTGAGCACCAGGTCCACGGCACGCCGCGCGGCGGCCAGGGCCGGGTCGTCGAGCGCGCGCTGCCGGTACATGGGCGCGAAGCCGGCCGCCATCAGCAGCGCGTTGCGCTCGCGCAGCGGCACGTCCAGCCGCTCGGCCAGGCGCAACACCATCTCGCGGCTGGGCGCTGCGCGGCCGGTTTCCACATAACTCAGGTGGCGCGTGGAGATCTCGGCCTCGCCCGCCAGGTCGAGCTGGCTCATGCGCCGGTGTTGGCGCCAGTGGCGCAGGTGCAGGCCGAAGGGGTCGCGGGCGCCGGGCAATCGCGCAGAAGGATGTGGCATGGCGGCGATTCTGGCGCCGCGGCCGCCGCGCGCCCATGACCTGCGAGGTCATGGCCCGGCGGCGCGGCACGCGCAACCATGCAGCCCAACGCCGCGGGATGGTCTCTCGGCGTGCAAACCCAAGGAGTTTCGCCATGTCCTCGTTCTTCGCCTCGCCCCGCTTCCTGCATCGCGTGATGGCCATCGACGCCGCGTCCTGCGCCGCCACTGGCACCTTGCAAGTGGGCCTGACCGACACCCTGGCGCGCCTGACCGGCCTGCCCGCCGGGCTGCTGCTGGGCACCGGCCTGTTCCTGCTGGCCTATGCCGCGGCGGCGGCTGCGATGGCCCGCGCGGCCACGCCACCGCGCATGTTGATCGGCCTGGTGGCCATCGGCAATTTCGGCTGGGCAGCGGCCTGCGCGGCCCTGCTGGCCAGCGGCCTGTTCGCCGTGACCTCTCTGGGCATGGCCTGGGTGATCGCACAGGCCGTCACCGTTGTGCTGCTGGCCGAAGCGCAGTGGATGGGGCTGCGTGCCACGCGCATGCCGGCCAACACCGCCACCGTCTGAGGGCAAAAAAAAGCCCGCCGAAGCGGGCCTCACGGGATTGCGCAAGTGCTCAGGCGCGGCGGCGGCGAGTCGAAGCCAGACCGACCAGGCCTAGGCCCATCAGAGCCAGGGAAGCCGGCTCGGGCACTGCATTCACGACAGGCTCGGACAGGTAGGTCACGGTGACCGACTGGTTCTGGGCGCCCGCCGCGCGAAAGCTCATGTCCGCAAGCGAGACGCGCAGGGAACCGCCGTGACCGAACGCCACGTCGACCGGCGACCAGTCGATGCTGAAATCGACACCGGCATCGCCGACGACGCCCAGGGTTGCGATGCCCGTGGCTGAGATCCGCACCACATCGCCAAAGGGATTGAGAAAGTTCAGTCTGGCGGTAACCCCCAGGTTGTCGGTCTCGTTGGCTTCGATGCCGCCGAAGACGAACAGAAAGTCCGGTTCGTCCAGCGTGATCGTGCCCATCGAGAACGTACGCGAGGCGCCGGCCGCAGCCAGCGTGAAGTTTTGTGCCGCGAAGGTCGCTGTACTGAACTTCACATCCAGCAGGGTAGGAAACAGCAGTTCTGAGACGTCGACGCCGTAGCCAGAACCAGGCGTGAAAGAGGCGCCGCCGATTCCGACTTGAACGGGAGCAGCAACGGCCGGGCCGGCAAGCGTCAAGGCGGTGACGGCGCCGAAAAGAGCTGACTTGAATCGCATGGATATGTCCATTGAGTTGAAGAGGATGCATATCTAACAATTTGTATGCCAACGTATCGTTTGCATACACATCAACCACTTGCGGACTGCCGACTGGACGCGTTGTCAAGCCTGCCGGCAGCGCCTCGTGAAATACGTCACGCCGGTCTCAGGCGACAACGCCAGGCGACCGGTCCTGCGTGGCATGGACAATTGCCGACCATGAGTGCCACGCCCCTGCCCCACAACCCCTCGATCTGGGCCACCTTGCGCCACCAGCAGTTCCGGGCCTTGTGGAGCAGCGGCGGCATCTATTTCATCGGCAATGCCATGCAGACCATGGCCGCCGCTTGGATGATGGTGGAGCTCACCGGATCGTCCTTCCTCGCGGCGCTGGTGCAGACCGCCGTGTTCCTGCCCATGTTCCTGCTGTCGCTGCCGGCCGGGGTGCTGGCCGACATCACCGACCGGCGCAAGCTGATCCTGACCGCGCTCATCGTGCAGGCCATCGCCGGCACCTTGATGGCCGTGCTGCTGCTAGCCGGCATCGGCGCTTCGGGCACGCTGCTGTTCATGATCTTCATCGCGGGCTGCTGCACGGCGCTGCTGTCGCCTGCGTGGAACTCGACCATCGGCGACTCCATCCCGCGCGAAGACCTGCCGCAGGCCATCACCGTCGTCTCCATCGCCTACAACGCGGCGCGGGCGCTCGGCCCGGCGCTGGCGGGATTGGTGTTCACGGCCGTGGGCGGCGCCTGGAATTTCGTGATCGCGGTGGGCAGCACCCTGGTCATGGCGGCTGCCGTGCGGCGCTACCCGCCCAAGCCGCACCCGCCCTCGCGCCTGCCGGCCGAGCGGCTGTGGGGCGGCATGCTCAGCGCCGTGCGCTTTGCCTGGCATTCGCAAACCGTGCTGGCGCAGCTCGTGCGCACGGTGGCCTACAGCGGCGCGGGCTCGGCCCTGTGGGCGCTGCTGCCCATGATCGGCCAGCAGAAGCTGGGCCTGGGCGCGGCCGGCTACGGCCTGCTGATGGGCTGCCTGGGCACGGGCGCCGTGCTGGTGGGCCTGGTGATCGGACGGCTGCGCAACCGCGTCGGGCTCGAAAAGCTCGTGGCCACCGGCTGCGTCGTCTACGCCGCGGTCAACCTGATCGCCGCCTTCGCGCCCTGGCCCGCACTGGTCTATCTGGCCCTGGTGGCAGGCGGCGCCGCCTGGATGGCGGTGATGTCCACCTTCAACACCGCCACGCAGACCAGCGTGCCACCCTGGGTGCGCGCCCGCGCTCTGGCCATGCACACGCTGTGCGCCCTGGGCTCTTTCGCGCTGGGCTCGGCGTTCTGGGGGGCCGCAGCCGACCTGTTCGGTCTGTCGTTCACGCTGGTCGTGGCGGCGGCCTGCATGGCCGGCGGCCTGCTGCTGGCCAAGCCCTTCCCGCTGCGCATGGGCGACCGGCAGGAGGTGACGCAGACCACGCCCTGGGACGAGCTTTACGTGCCCAACGAGCCGCCGCCCGAAGCCGGCCCCGTAGCCATCGAGATCAGCTACCGCATTGACCCTGAGCGCGCCACAGCCTTCCTGGAAGCCGCCAGCCACATGCGCGCACATCGGCGGCGCGACGGCGCCACGTTCTGGCGCATCTACCGCGACCTAGCCGACCCGTCGCGCTTCGTCGAGCGCTTCATCGTCACGTCCTGGGCCGACTACCTGCACCAGCGCGCGCGCCACACCATGGCCGACCACGAACTGGAAGCGACCGTGCGCGCCTTCATGCTGCCGGGCGAGGCCGTGCAGATGACGCACTACCTGGCCGAGGCATGAAGCACTTCGACGCCGCGGCCGTGCGCGCCGCCCTGCCCTTTCCCGTGGTGATCGAAGCCCTGCGCGCCATGTTCGCCACCGGCTGCCAGGTGCCGCTGCGCCACACGCACCAGGTGGAAGGCTTCACCTCGCTGATCATGCCGGCGTGGACGGCCCGCCACTACGGCGTGAAAGTCATCAACATCGCGCCGGGCAATGCCGCGCGCGGCCTGCCGGGGCTGCATGCGAGCTACCTGCTGCACGACGCAGCCACCGGCGTACCGCTGGCCTTGCTGGATGGCGACGAGATCACGGCGCGCCGCACTGTCGGCGCCTCGGCGCTGGCGGCGTCCCACCTCGCGCGCGAGGATGCGAGCCACCTGCTGGTGGTCGGCGCCGGCCGGCTCGCGCGCTGGCTGCCGGCGGCCTTCGCGGCCGTGCGGCCGATCACGCACGTGAGCGTCTGGGCGCGCGCGCCGCAACAGGCGCAAGCACTGGCCGCGCAACTGCAAGCGGATGGATTCGAGGCCGAGCCGGCCGGCGACCTGGCCGCCGCGTGCGCGCAGGCCGACATCGTGAGCTGCGCCACGCTGGCCACCGCGCCCGTGGTGCACGGCGCCTGGCTGCGGCCCGGCAGCCACCTGGACCTGATCGGCAGCTTCTCGCCTGCCATGCGCGAGACCGACGACGCCTGTTTCGTGGACGCCAGCCTCTACGTGGACACGCCCGAGGCGCTGCAGAAGAGCGGCGACCTGCTGGGGCCGCTGTCGCGCGGCATCTTCAAACCAGAAGATCTGCGCGGCACGCTGGAATCGCTCGTGCGCGGCAGCAGCACGGGCCGCCGCTCGGCCAGCGAGCGCACGGTGTTCAAGGCCGTGGGCACGGCGCTGGAAGACCTGGCCGCCGCGGTCGCCGTGGTCGAGGCCGCCGGCTGAGTTTCAGCCGTCCACGCGCACCTTCCCGTCGCGCACCACCTTGCCCCACTTGGCCGTCTCGCTCGCGATGAAGTCGCGGAACTTCTCGCGCGAGCCGCCGCCGTCTTCCGCGCCATAGGTGTCCAGCCGTTCCTGCACGTCGGGCATGGCCAGCACCGTGTTCACGTCCTGATTGATCTTGTCGGCAATGGCGGCCGGCAGCTTGCCCGGGCCGGCCAGGCCGTACCAGGTCGTCGCCTCGAAACCGTCGAAACCCTGCTCCTGCATGGTGGGCACGCCCGGGTGGCCCTTGGCGCGGCGCGTGCGCGTCTGCGCCACGGCCAGCACCTTGCCGCTCTTCACATGCGGCGTGGCGGCCGTCATGGTCTCGAAGCTGTACTGGATCTGGTTGCCCATGAGGTCGGCCAGCAGTGGGCCGCTGCCCTTGTAGGGCACGTGCATGGCGTCCACGCCCGCCTGCAGCTTGAACATCTCCAGCGCCAGGTGCTGGGCCGAACCGGCACCGGCCGAGCCGAAGCTGACCTTGCCGGGCTCGGCCTTGCACAACGCCACGATGTCCTTCAGCGTCTGCGCCTTCTGCCCCGGCCCTGCGATGAGCAGGTTGGGCGTCACGCCCACCAGCACCAGCGGCACGAAGTCGCGCTGCGCGTCGTAGCGCAGCTTGGGCTGCAGGCTGGGCGCCAGCGCATGGCTGTTGATGTGCGCCATCAGCAAGGTGCTGCCGTCGCTGGGCTGCTGCGACACGTATTCAGCCGCCAGCACACCGGCCACGCCGGGCTTGTTCTCCACGATGACCGACTGGCCCCAGATGGCCGTGAGCTTCTGCGCGACCACGCGCGCCAGCGCATCGGTACCGCCGCCCGGCGGGAACCCCACCACGATGCGCACGGGGCCGGTGGGCCAGCTTTGCGCGAACAGATGCGGGGCGCCGAGCGTGGCCGCCGCGGCGCCTACGGCCTGGATCAGGGAGCGTCTTTTCATCAGGGTTGTCTCCGGTGGTGTCGTGAGGGGCACGGACGCTTCAGGCAGCGTTCTTGAGCGGCGAGGGAGCGGGATGGCTGGCGAAGTGGTCCATGGTGGCCTGCACGCCACTGCCCGCCAGCTTCACGCCCGCCAGCTTCAGGCCCATCTCCACGCCGGCCACCATGGCCACCAGCGTGAGGTCGTTGCTGTCGCCCAGGTGGCCCATGCGGAACATGCGGCCCTTGAGCTTGCCCAGGCCCGTGCCCAGCGAGAGGTCGAAGCGCTCGTGGATCAGCTTGCGCAGCGCGTCCGCGTCCACCCCTTCGGGCGTGATCACGCCGGTCAGCACGGGCGAGTAGACGGCCGGGTCGGCGCACTGGATCGGCAGGCCCCAGGCGTTGACGCTCGCGCGCACGCCGGCGGCCCAGCGCTGGTGGCGTGCGAAGACCTTGTCCAGCCCCTCGGCAAGCAGCATGTCCAGCGCTTCCGACAGGCCATACAGCAGGTTGGTGTTGGGCGTGTAGGGCCAGTAGCCGGTCTTGTTCATCTCGACGATCTCGGCCCAGTCGAAGAACGCGCGCGGCAGCGTGGCGCGCTTGGACGCCTCCAGCGCACGCGGCGACAAGGCGTTGAAGCTGATGCCGGGCGGCAGCATCAGGCCCTTCTGCGAGCCGCTGACCGTCACGTCCACACCCCAGGCGTCGTGCTCGAAGTCAGCACTGGCCAGGCCCGAGATGCTGTCCACCATCAGCAGCGCCGGGTGGCCGGCCGCGTCGATGGCCTGGCGCACCGAGGCGATGTCGGACGTGACGCCCGTGGAGGTCTCGTTGTGCACCACGCACACGGCCTTGATCTTCTTCTCGGTGTCGCGGCGCAGCCGGGCCTCGATCAGCTCGGCCTGCACGCCACGGCGCCAGCTGCCGGCGCTCGGCAGGTGCTCGTCGCGGCCTTCCCAGGCCAGGAACTCGGTGACGACACCAAGCTTGGTGGCCATCTTGTTCCACAGGCTCGCGAAGTGGCCGGTCTCGTACATCAGCACGTGGTCACCGGGGCTCAGCGTGTTGAGCAAGGCCGCCTCCCAGGCGCCGGTGCCCGAGGCCGGGTAGATCACGACCGGGTGTTTCGTCTTGAAGATCTGCTGGATGCCCGTCAGCACCTTGCGCCCCAGCGTGGCGAACTCCGGCCCGCGGTGGTCGATGGTGGGCAGGCTCATGGCGCGCAGGATGCGGTCCGGCACCGGGCTGGGCCCCGGAATCTGCAGGAAGTGGCGGCCGGTGGGATGCATGTCGAGTTGGAGCATGGAGGGGTCCTCAGGGTGTTTTCCAAATTTTTGCATTCAAAAAACATTTAACGGGCATGGATAACCCTCATACGCCTCGCAATACACCGCTCATTTTTGAATGCAAAATCCATTCATCCGAGGAAACCCATGGCTGAAGTGATCGAAATCTCCCGCCTCGCGCTGCACGACCAGGTTGCCGCGCGGCTGCGTACCATGCTGGTCGAGGGCCGCATCGCGCCCGGCGCCAAGCTCAACGAGCGCGAGCTGTGCGAGCAGTTGCGTGTGTCGCGCACGCCGCTGCGCGAGGCCATCAAGCTGCTGGCAGCCGAGGGCCTGGTCGACCTGCTGCCCAACCGGGGCGCCGTGGCCGTCAAGCTGACCGAGGCCGACGTGCTCAACACCTTCGAGGTGCTGGCCATGCTGGAGGGCATGTCCGGCGAGCTGGCCGCGCAGCGCATCACGGATGCGGAACTGGCCGAGCTGCGCGCGCTGCACTTCGAGATGCTGGCCTGCCACGCGCGGCGCGACCTGTCGGGCTACTACCGGCTCAACGCACTCATCCACACCGCCATCAACGAGGCCGCACGTAACCCGGTGCTGGCCACCACCTACCGCTCCATCAACGCGCGCGTGCAGTCGCTGCGCTTTCGCACCAACCAGGACGACGCGAAGTGGGCCCACGCCGTGCAGGAGCACGAGCAGATGGTCGCGGCGCTGCAGGCGCGCGACGCGCCCGCGCTGCGCCAGGTGCTGGTGGCCCACGTGCTGCGCAAGCGCGACACCGTGCTGGCCCTGCTGCGCGCCGGCGAGATCTATCCGATCACGGCTGCCCGATAAAAACGAGAGACGCTCCACCATGCACATCGACCCCGCAAGCGCCCTGCTCCCCGCAGGCACCGTGCTGCCGCCCAACGAAACCTGCGAGGCGCTGGCGCGCCGATTGCGGGCGGAGACGGAAGGCGAAGTGCTGTTCGACGCGGGCTCGCGCGGCCGCTACGCCACCGACGCGTCGATCTACCAGATCATGCCGGCCGGCGTGCTCGTGCCCAGGACCGAGCGCGACGTGGCGATCGCCATCGACATCGCGCGCGACCTCAAGGTGCCCGTGCTCGCGCGCGGCGGCGGCACCAGCCAGTGCGGCCAGACCACAGGCGCGGCTCTCGTCATCGACAACAGCAAGCACATGCGCCGCGTGCTGGATGTGAACGTGCAAGCGCGCACCGCCACCGTAGAGCCGGGCCTGGTGCTGGACCACCTGAACGCGCAGCTGAGGCCCCACGGCCTGTGGTACCCCGTGGACGTCTCCACCAGCGCCCAGGCCACGCTGGGCGGCATGGCGGGCAACAACTCATGCGGCTCGCGCTCCATCGCCTACGGCAACATGGTGCACAACGTGCTGGGCGCGAGCGCCTGGCTGTCGAACGGAGAGCTGGTCGACTTCGGCCCCGTCGCCGGCCTCTCCGGCCGCGCCGCCAAGATCGCGGACCACGTGCGCCGCCTCGCCGCCCAGCACAGCGCCGAGATCGCCGCGCGCTGGCCCAAGGTCATGCGCCGCGTGGCGGGCTACAACCTCGACATCTTCTACAACCAGAGCGAAAAGCCGTACACCAGCGACGGCAGCGTGAACCTGGCCCACCTGCTGATCGGCTCCGAAGGAACGCTGGCCGTCACGCGCAGCCTCACGCTGAAGTTGAGCGAACTGCCGCGCGCCAAGGTGCTGGGCATCGTCAACTTCCCCACCTTCCACGCCGCCATGGACGCGGCCCAGCACATCGTGAAGCTGGGGCCGACTGCCGTCGAACTCGTGGACCGCACGATGATCGAGCTGGCGCTGGCCAACCCGGCCTTCCGCCCCACGGTGGAGACGGCGCTGATCGGCAAGCCCGCCGCCATCCTGCTGGTCGAGTTCTCGGGTGCCGAAAAGGCCGCGCTGCTGCCGCAGCTGCGCCAGCTGGTCGAGCTCATGGGCGACCTGGGCCTGCCGGGCAGCGTGGTGCAGATGCCCGACGACGCGCCGCAGAAGAACCTGTGGGACGTGCGCAAGGCCGGCCTCAACATCATGATGAGCCTGAAGGGCGACGGCAAACCCGTGAGCTTCATCGAGGACTGCGCCGTGCCGCTGGAGCACCTGGCCGAATACACAGACGGGCTTACCGAAGTCTTCGCCAAATACGGCAGCCGCGGCACCTGGTACGCGCATGCCTCGGTCGGCACGCTGCATGTGCGGCCCATCCTGGACATGCGCACCGACGGCGGCGCCAAGATGCGCGCCATTGCCGAGGAAGCCAGCGCGCTGGTGCGCAAGTACAAGGGCGCGTTCAGCGGCGAGCACGGCGACGGCCTGTGCCGCGGCGAGTGGATCGAATGGCAGTTCGGCCCTGCGATCAACGCCGCCTTCCGCGCGATCAAGCAGGACCTGGACCCCATCGGCCTGTTCAACCCCGGCAAGATCATCGACCCGCCGAAGATGGACGACGCGGCGCTGCTGCGCTTCCCCCCGCCCGAGTCGCCGCGCCCCTACAAGCGCATCGAGTTGAAACCCGTGCTCGACTGGTCGGCCTGGAACGTGCAGGCCGACCCGGTGACCGAGGTGACGACCGCGCCCGGCACCGGCGGCGACACCACGGGCGGCTTCGCCAAGGCCGTGGAGATGTGCAACAACAACGGCCACTGCAGAAAGTTCGACGCCGGCACCATGTGCCCCAGCTACCGCGTGACGCGCGACGAACAGCACCTGACGCGCGGGCGCGCCAACACGCTGCGGCTAGCCGTCTCGGGCCAGCTCGGCCCCGACGCGTTCACGAGCGAGGCCATGGCCGAGACCATGGACCTGTGCGTGGGCTGCAAGGGCTGCAAGCGCGACTGCCCGACCGGCGTGGACATGGCCAAGATGAAGATCGAGTTCCTGGCCCACTACAAGGGCAGGCACGGCCACACGCTCAAGGACAAGCTGGTCGCGCGCCTGCCCGACTATTCGCACGCGGCAAGCCGGCTGCCCTGGCTCATGAACCTGCGCAACCAGCTGCCGGGCGCGGCGTGGCTGGGCGAGAAGCTGCTGGGCCTCTCAAGCCGGCGCTCGCTGCCCGCGTGGCGCAGCGACACCTTCTGGCGCGCGCGCGATGCATCGATGTTCGCGAGCCGCGACGCCACCTTGGCCGCAGCCAAGGCCGGCCAGAAGACGGCCGTGCTGTTCGTCGACACCTTCAACGGCACGTTCGAAAGCCAGAACGCGCTGGCAGCCGCACGCGTGTTGCAGGCCGCCGGCTACGTGCTGCACACGGTCGAGAAGGCCGGCGGCCACCACTGCTGCGGGCGCACGTACCTGGCCAGTGGCATGGTGGACGAAGCGCGCGCCAAAGCCTCGGCGCTGATCGACGCCCTGGCCCCCCTGGCGCAAGCCGGCATCGCCATCGTGGGGCTGGAGCCCTCGTGTTTGCTCACGCTGCGCGACGAGGCGCTGGTCATGGGCCTGGGCGAGAAGGCCGTTACGGTGTCGCAGCAGGCCCTGCTGTTCGAGGAGTTCATCGCGCGCGAGGCCAAGGCCGGGCGCTTCGCCATCTTGCTGAAGCCCGCCGGAAAGCCCATCTTGCTGCACGGCCACTGCCACCAGAAAGCCTTCGGCGCCGTCACGCCCATCCTCGATGTGCTGAAGATGATTCCGCAAGCCAGGCCCGAACTCATCGAGAGCAGCTGCTGCGGCATGGCCGGCAGCTTCGGCTACGAGGCCGCCCACTACGAGGTGTCGATGCAGATGGCCGAGGCCAGCCTGCTGCCGGCCGTGCGCCAGCAGCCCGACGCCATCGTGGTGGCGGACGGCACGAGCTGCCGGCACCAGATCGCCGACGGCGCGCAGCGCGAGGCGGTGCACGTGGCGGTGCTGCTGGACCGCCTGCTGATGCACTGAGGCGCGCTCAGCGCGCACTCAGCGCGCGCACAGGCTCGCCTTGCGCTCGAACGCCTGCGTTGCCATCACGTCCGCCACCTTGTAGGGCGGGCACACGCCGGCATCCCGGTACGCCCCGGCCTGCACCAGCGGCGTGGTGTGGCTGGGCAGATAGGTCTGCAGCGGCAGGATGGCGCGCACCTGGATGCCCGAGCGCATCAGCGCCAGCGCCACGAGCTTCGCGTCGTCGACGGGCACGGGCGTGCCAAACCAGACGGCGTTGGTCGCATCGGGCAGCAGGGCCGGCCGCGTGCGCACGCCGAAGCCCAGTTCCGACAGCGCATTGCGCACCTTGTCCTGGTCCGCGTCCTTGGTCCAGATCTCCAGCGTGGTGCTGCGCCGGCGCTCACGGCCCGCCGCACCGCCGGCCTGCAGCAGGCTCTGGATGGCGGCGTCGGCCTGCACGGCGTTGTCGATCAGCCAGGCCTTGGTCTCGCCGGTCCAGCCGTAGCGCACCAGCAGCGTCACCTCCTGCAGGCGCTGGCGTGCGGCGGCGGCCTCCGCACTGGCCTTGGCCTCGGCTTCGCGCGCGCGGTCCAGCGCGGCGGCCAATTCGCTGGCCGAGCGCTCGGCCTGCTGCCGCGCCGCATCCGAGCTCTCGCGGGCCTGCACGGCACCCTGGCGCGCGCGGTTGGCCAGCAAGGCCGAGTACACCGCCACCACGGCCAGCACGCTGACCACGGCCAGCGCCGTGGCGATCCAGCGCTTGGCACGGCGCTGGCGTGCCAGGGCTTCCTGTTCGCGCGCCTGCTCGGCCTGCGCGTCCTCGGCGCGCCGTGCGGCGTCGGCTTGCTGCCGCGCGCGCCGCGTGTCGCGCGCCCGGCGCACCACCTCGACCACGCGGTCGTGGATCAGCTCGATGCGCGGCACGTTGCCGGCCGGGTCCACGCGCAGCAGCCGGTGCACCGAGGTCAACTGGTCGAGCTGCGCTGCGTCGATGAAGCCCTGGGCGATGGCGTCGTCCCGCGCATAGCTGCCGCGCGAACGGCCCTGCACCAGGTGGTCTTCAATGAACTGGCGCACCGCGTCGGGCAGGCCGTGCATGGCCTCCTCGTAGAAGTCTTCGATGATGTTCGGCCCGGCCGTGCGCAGCAGCTCGGCGTCGATCTGTTGGCCCGGGCCCCGGCGCCGGTTGAGCTGCGTGCAGCACAGGCTCAGCATCACAGGCTCGACCGTGGCCTCGCCGCCACCGGCCGGCGCGCTGGCCACGAAATCGACCACGGCCTCGGCCGCGCCCTCGGCCAGCACCGCGTGGCCGGCGCGCGCGACCGCGTCCAGCGCCTGCGCGCGCGCCATCGGCAGCAGCCGCATGGACTGGCGCAGCAACGAGGGCAGGCGCGGCTCCCAGGCGCGCAGGTCGGGCAGGTAGTCCTCGCGGAAACTCAGCACGATGCGGTAGCGGCAGCGGATCGCGTCCAGCGCCGCCAGCGCCGCCTTGTCCGACGCGATGGCCGACGGGATGCGGTTCTCCACCAGGTCGCCCAAGCCGTCGAACACGGCCGCCGAAGCGCCGTGCCCGGCCGTGCGCGAGAACACCTCCTCGAACTGGTCGATGACCAGCACCGGCGTCACCAGGTGGTTGTCGGCCGTCCACAGTTCGAAGTCGGGCCGGTGCAGGAACTGCCACAGGCCCTCGCCGGGCGCCGGGTCCGGGCATTCGAGGCCCGCCGTCGCGGCGGCGTCCAGCAGCAGGCGCAGCAGCTGGTCCCAGGGGCTGCCCGGCGCGGCGAAGTCCAGCCGCGCGTGCACGGGCAGGAAGCCGCGCGCGCGCAGCAGCGGAAAGCTGCCGGCCTGCAGCAGCGAGCTCTTGCCCAGGCCCGACTTGCCGTACAGGCTGACGACCGCATGCGCCTCGACCAGCTCGGCCAGTTGGCGCGACTCCTGCTCGCGGCCCTTGAAGTAGGACCGCGAGGCCTCGTCGTAGGGCGCAAGGCCTGGCCAGGGGCGCTGCTCGGTCAGCACGGGGCCGGCGTCGGCCGACTGGATCTGCGCTGTCACTGTTGAACCTTCGCGCTGCGCGCTGCGGTGCTGAGCACCTTGGGGCGGCCCGGCAGTGCTCACGCCGCCGCCCCCGCACGCGCCGGGTTGCGCGCATCGCGCAGCAACTGCCGCAGCGTCTTCAAGGCCGCCTCGTCGGGCATGCCGCCCGGCGCATGGCCCAGGTGCAGGTGGCCCCAGTCCACGACCCCGCCGCCGTAGCGCGCGGGCTCGTAGGCCACATCGACCACCAGCGGCACGACGAAGCTGCGGTTCAGCCCCTGTTCGCGCTCGCGCGCCGCGCGCCACTCGCGGAACACGAAGGCCTCTTCGCGTTGTAGGGCCGCCTGCGACAGCAGCGGCAGGAAGTAGCGGCACGAGCCGATGCCGCCCATGATCTCGCGCGCGAAGTCTTCGCCGGGCTCGATGGCGCCGCGGTCGAACCAGACCTCGGCCTCGGCGCAACCCAGCGCGCGCAGCGACGCCACCAGGCGCTGGGCGGCGGCGGCATCGGTGGCGCGCGAGTAGCTCACGAAGAACACGGCGCCGTGCGGCACCTCGGGCGCGGCCACTGCCCGCGCGGGCACCGGCTGGCGCTCGGCCATCCAGCGCGTGTGCAGCTCGTCGACGAAGGCCGCGGGCGACTGCAGCTCCAGGCACTCGGTGGACTCGCTGAACGACTTGAGGAAGTTGCCCAGTTCGTCATGCTCCTCGGCCGTGCGCGGCGCCTCGACCAGCCACTCGTGGCGCGTCTTCTCCGACAGCCGGTCCTTGTTCGTGAGCCGCAGGAAGAAGCGGCCCAGCCAGTCCGGCAGGCCGCAGCCCAGCATCAGCAGGCTGCGGTCCTGCAGCGCGCGCAGGAAGTTCACCGGCACGTTGCCGCCGCTCGCCATCAGGTTGTGCGCGTACTCGAGCACGTCCTCGTCGTGGATGGCGTAGACCGGCGCCGGCCGCACGCGGCCCAGCATGTACAGCACCCATGCCTGGCTGGACGGCAGCGCGCTCCAGTTCTCCGGCAGGTCGCGCCACTCGTCGGTGGGCAGCTTGGGCGCATGCACCACCTCGCCGACCGCGCGCTGCGCGCCCAGGGCGTTGGCCAGCAGCGTGTCCGGCGTCATGCTCACGAACAGGCGGAAGTCGGTGATCGCCGCCAGTTGGCGCAGCGGCTGCGGCAGCAGTTGGGCGTCGCGCGCGATCTCGTCGTGCAGGTCGGCCACGTCCACATACAGCGCCTGGGCCTTGGCGCGGCCACCGGCCAGCAGGCAGGACACGGCCGCATTGAGCTCGCGGAACGGCTGCAGCACCGGGCGCTGCGCGGCGGGCACGTCGTGCAGATCCAGCAGGCGCTCGGCCACCACCCGCTGGATCGACGACGCCCCGTCCGGCCCGGCCAGCAGCTGCGGCCCCAGCACAGGCACCACGTAGCCACCACGGATCTGGCGCAAGAGGCGTTTCCAGTCGCTTTCGGTCATGCGGGCGGACTCCTGTGTGCTTTCACGTCGTCACAACCGCGCCTTCCAGGCTGCGGCCGCTGTCGCCAGGCACCATGTTCTGGCTGCAAGCTCATTGTTGCGTGAAGTGGCTGTGCTGTCCCGCGCCAACCACCACGCACCCGCGCGCTGCAACGCAATCGCAACGGATTGATGCGCAGCCAACCCGGCCACGTGGGCCACTCGCACAATGCGACGGCCATCTGCAGCCCTGTCCGCCCATGCCGACCGCCTTCAACTTCGCAGCGTCGCCTTTCGACTGCCTGACGCCGGCCGAACAGGCCCTGGTCCGCGACCAGGTCGACATTGCCTACTTCCGCGCGGGCGAGACCGTCCTGGCCAGCGGCCAGGCGCCCACGCACCTGTTCGTGGTGATCAAAGGCTTCGTGCAGCAATTCGAGCCCGGCGACGACCAGCAGGCCGTGGCCAGCTACGGGCCCGACGACAGCTTCGACGGCCGCGCGCTGGTGGCCGGCCGCGCCAGCAGCCGCTTCGTGGCGGCAGAAGAGGTGCTGGCCTACCAGCTCGCCCACGCTGCCGTGAACGAGCTGATCGCGCGTAACGCCACGTTCGGGGCGCTGCTGTTCTCCGACCTGTCGAACAAACTGGGCGCGATTGCCGAGCGCCAGAGCCGGCACGAGCTGCAGTCGCTCACCTTGGCGCGCGTGGACGAGGCCTACCTGCGCCAGCCGGTGTTCATGGACGCCGACGCCGACGTGCTGTCGGCCGTGCGCCTGTTCCGCGAGAAGCGCACCAACACCGTGCTGGTGCGCGACGGCGGGCGCCACGGCGTGTTCACGGCCAACGCGCTGCAGCGCGCCGTGCTGGACGGCCGGCCGCTGGACCGGTTGCCGCTGCGCGAGGTGGCCAGCTTCGAGCTCGTCACCGTGCGCGCCAGCGACCCGGTGGGCGATGCGCTGACGGTGATGGTGCGCCACAAGGTGCACCGCGCCGTGGTGCTGGACGCGCTCGGCGCCGGCACCATCGTCGGCGTGCTGGAGGCGCTGGACCTGTTCAGCTTCCTGTCCAACCACTCCTACCTGATCAGCCGCGACATCGCCGAGGCCGGCGACCTGCCCACGCTGGCGCGCGCGGCCGAGCACATCACGCGGCTGGTGGCGTTGCTTGCACGTGGCGGCACGCGCGTGGGCCAGATCGCCAGCCTGGTGCAGGCGCTCAACGCACGGCTGTTCGAGCGTGCCTGGCAGCTCATTGCGCCGGCCGACCTGGTGGCCAACAGCTGCCTCTTCGTGATGGGCAGCGAAGGCCGTGGCGAGCAGCTGCTGCGCACCGACCAGGACAACGGCCTGCTGCTGCGCAACGGCTATGCGGCGCCCGACGACCTGCCGGCGCTGTGCGCGCGCTTCTCCGAAGCACTGGCGAGCTTCGGCTATCCGCCCTGCGCTGGCGGCGTGATGCTTTCCAACCCGGCCTGGCGCGGCATGGTGTCCGAGTTCGCCGAACGCGCGCGCGGCTGGCTGCTGCAGCCCACGGGCGAGCACTTGATGGCGCTGGCCATCTTTCTGGATGCGCACGCCGTCTGCGGCGACGCGGCCTTACTGGCCGAAGTGCGCGCGCGGCTTTTCGCGCTGGCCACCGACCACGACGCGATGCTGGCCCGCTTTGCGTCGGCCGTCGAGCAGTTCGCCGCCGAAGACGCGCACTGGTGGAGCCGGCTCCTGGCCCGCGACCAGCCCGAGCGCGAGGGCGTGGACCTGAAGAAACAGGGCCTGTTTCCCATCGTGCATGGCGTGCGCAGCCTGGCGCTGCGCGCCGGCGTGCCCGAGACCAGCACGGCCGCGCGGCTGGACGCGCTGGTCATGGCCGGCCAGATGGAGCGCGCCCAGGCCAACGACGTGCTGGACAGCCTGCACTTCTTCATGGACCTCAAGCTCAAGGCCGGGCTGCACGAGATGGACACGGGCCATGCCGTCAGCGGCCGGGTCGACCTGCGGCGCCTGTCCAGCCTGGAGCGCGACCTGCTCAAGGACACGCTCGACGTCGTCAAGCGCTTTCGCCGCAGCCTGCGCTCGCGCTTCCACCTCGACCAGATCTGATGCAACCGTTCGACCGCCCACCCGTCGCGCAGTGGGGCCCGGCCCTCAGGCGCTGGTGGGGCCGGCGGCGATTGAAAGACCCGCACTTCCGCTTCCTGTGGGACACAGCGCCGCCCGACGAATGGGTGTCGCTGGACTGCGAGACCACGGGCCTGGACCGCCAACGCGACGAGATCGTCGCCATCGGCGCCGTGCGCATCCGCGGCAACCGAGTGATGACCAGTGAGCGGCTGGAGCTGCTGGTCCAGCCGGCATTGCGCAAGCCGTCCGCCGACAGCGTGCGCATCCACCAGCTGCGCGAGCAGGACCTTGCGCAGGGCCTGCCCGCAGAGGACGCGGTGCGCCAGCTGCTGCACTTCATCGGCCCCCGGACGCTGGTGGGCTACTACCTGGAGTTCGATGTCGCCATGCTGAACCGCGTTGTGCAGCCGTTGCTGGGCACGCCCTTGCCGCAGCCACAGATCGAGGTCTCGGCCATGTACTACGACCACGTGAACCGGCAGCGCCCGCCCGAGCAGCGGCATGGCTATACGGACCTGCGCTTTGCCACCTTGATGGGCGACCTGGAGCTGCCGCAGCGGCCCGCGCACGACGCGGTGAGCGATGCGGTGATGGCGGCGCTGGCGTTCGTGAAGCTGCGGGCCATCGCCTGAACGCACTGCCTTCGCCATGGCGGCCACCCCTTGGGGGATATCGGCGGCAGAGCCCCTCGCCAGACGTACACTGCCCGCCTTCTCGCAAGCGCCCGCCCCTTCCCCGTCGACCGCCCTGGGCGCCTGCACCACCGCATTGCCCCAACGGAGGAAGAATGATCCAGCTACCCGCCCGCTACGACCACGTCGGCAGCTTTCTGCGCCCTGCCTACCTGCTGGAGGCACGCGAGCAGAAGGCCAGGGGCGCCATCACGCCCGAGCAACTGCGTAAGGTCGAAGACAAGGCCATCACCGAGATCGTGCAGTTCCAGCAGGACGTGGGCCTCAAGAGCATCACCGACGGCGAGTTCCGCCGCACCTATTTCCACATCGATTTCCTGGACCAGTTGGGCGGCGTGAAGACCGACATCCCGGTCACCATCAAGAAGCCGGACGGCACGGAAGAGCTGGCCCCGCCCGTGCTGCGCGTGATCGACAAGGTGCGCCACGTCAAGAACATCCAGCTGGCTGACTTCCAGTACCTGAAGAGCCAGGTGGCTGCCGGTCGCACGCCCAAGGTCACCATCCCCTCGCCCACCATGCTGCACTTCCGCGGCGGCCGCGCCGGCATCAGCCGGGAGGCCTACCCCGAGCTGGAGCCGGCGTTCTACGACGACGTGGCCCAGGCCTATGGCGAAGAGCTGCAGTCGCTGGCCGACGCCGGATGCACCTACGTGCAGATGGACGACACCAACCTGGCCTACCTGTGCGACGAGAAGATGCGCGAGGCCGCACGCCAGCGTGGTGACGACCCCAACGAGCTGCCGCACCGTTACGCCGCCTTCGTCAACAAGGTCGTGGCACGCAAGCCCAAGGGCATGCTGCTGGCCATGCACCTGTGCCGCGGCAACTTCAAAAGCACGCACGCGGCGGCCGGCAACTACGAGCCCGTGGCCGAGGCGCTGCTCAAGGAAATGGACCTGGACGCCTACTTCCTCGAATACGACGACGACCGCTCGGGCGACTTCAAGCCGCTGCGCTACCTGCCCAAGGGCAAGACCGTGGTGCTGGGCCTGGTGACCACCAAGTTCGGCGAGATGGAGAGCAAGGACGACCTGAAGCGCCGCATCGACGAGGCGGCCCGCTACGCGCCGATGGAGCAGCTGGCCCTGTCGCCGCAGTGCGGCTTCTCCAGCACCGTGCACGGCAACAACATCGCCGTGCAGGCCCAGCGCGACAAGTTGCGGCTGGTGGTCGAGACCGCACAAGAAGTCTGGGGAAGCTGACGAGGCGCCGGCGGCACACGGCGTGGCCCACGCCCTGATGGCCTGGCTGCCCAGCGTCTCGCAACACCTGCTGTTCGGGGCGCTGGCCGTGCTGGTCTACGTGCTGACCAACCGCGCGCGCCGCCAGCCGCGCGCGCCCACCACGGCCATCGCCTGGGTCATGGGCCTGGCGCTGCTGCCCTATGTGATGCTGCCGCTGTTCCTGCTGTTCGGCCGGCGCAAGCTGCGGCCAGCCGGCCGGCCCCGGCTGCGCGGCAACCGCACGCCGCGCTTCGCGCACTGGGCGGCCGACCTGCTGGACGGCTGCGAACTCGCGCCGCCCAGCCCCAACCTGTCGCGCTTCCACGCCAATGGCGCCGCCGCCCGCGAAGCGCTGTGGGCCGTGATCGCCGAGGCCAGGCACCGGCTGGACGTGTGCACCTTCATCATCGGCCGCGATGCCTTCGGCGACGAGGTGGTGCGCCGCCTGGTCGAGCGTGCCCAGGCCGGCGTCTCGGTGCGCGTGCTGCTCGACGGCTTCGGCGCGCTGCAGTTGCCGCGCCGCCACTTCGACCGGCTGCGCGAGGCCGGCGGCGATGTCGTGGTGTTCCGCCCGTTCCTGGGCCTGCGCAACACGGGCCCGCGCAACCTGCGCAACCACCGCAAGTTGGTCATTGCGGACGACCACTGGCTGTGGAGCGGAGGGCGCAACCTGGCCGCTGAGTACTTCGAGGGCGATGCCGACAAACCGGCCTGGACCGACCTCAGCTTCGACATCGAAGGCCCCGTCGCCAGCGCCGCCGCCTGGCAGTTCGAGCGGGACTGGGCGGCCGTGCGCCAGACCACGCCACGCCGCGTGGTGGCCGCCACTGCCCCGGTCGGCGCGGCGCAGGCCCAGTTCCTGCCCAGCGGGCCCGACCAGGCCGAAGACACGGCCCATGCGCTGCTGATCGACGCGTGCTACCGCGCCGAACACCGCATCCTGGCCGCCACGCCTTACTTCATTCCCGACGATGCACTGCGCGACGCCCTGCGCCGCGCGGCCCGCCGTGGCGTGGAGGTGGACATCGTGCTGCCTGCGGAGTCCAACCACCGACTGGCGGATTTCGCGCGCAGCCGCGCCATGCGCGACCTGGCCGAAGCCGGTGTGATGTTCCACCTGCTGCCCACGATGTCGCATGCCAAGGCGGTGGTGGTGGACGAGCAGTTCGCGCTGGGCGGCTCGATCAACCTGGACCTGCGCAGCCTGCTGTTGAACCACGAGGCCGGCGTGGTGTTCTACGGCGCGCATGAGATCGCCTGGATGGCGCAGTGGATCGATGCGCAGCGCTCACTTGGGCGCGCGTATGCGCCAGAAGCGCCAGGACTGGTGCAGGATGTGGCCGAGGGGCTGCTGCTGGCGGTGGCGTTCCAGCTGTAGGGCGCCGCGCGACCGTTTGGCGAGAATGCACGCCCGCATCACAGGAAATCGCCATGTCCTTGCGTCTCTACGTGTCGATCTGTGCCCTGGCCCTGGGCCTGCTGGCGCCGGGCCACGCCCCGGCGCTGCAACCGGCAGCCACGCCCGAAGCAGCGGGCCTGGCAAGTGAACGCCTCGCGCCCCTTGCCGCCGCCATCGAGGAAGGCATTAGCCGGCAGGACATCCCCGGTGCCGTCGTACTGCTCGCACGCCGGGGCCGGATCGCCTATCTGCAAGCCTTCGGGGCGCGCGATCCGGCGACGGGCGCGGCGATGACCCACGACACCATCTTCCGCATGGCCTCGATGACCAAGCCCGTCACGAGCATTGCCGCCATGGTGCTCGTGCAAGACGGCCGGCTCCGCCTGGAGGACCCGGTCTCGCGCCATCTGCCGGACTTCAAGGATCTGATGGTCGGCGTGCCGACGACCGATGCCACTGGCCAGGCCAGCCTCAGGCTCGAACCCGCGCGGCGCGAAATGACGGTGTTGGACCTGATGCGCCACACCTCGGGTCTGACCTACGGCTTCATCGGCAAGTCGCTGATCAAGGAACGCTACAACGCGGCGAAAGTCACGGACCCAGGCCAGTCGAACGCCGACATGGCCGCCAAGCTGGCGCGCCTGCCGCTGCAGAACCAGCCTGGTACGACCTGGGACTACGGCATGTCGACCGACCTGCTGGGCCACCTTGTCGAAGTGGTCAGCGGCATGACACTGGAACGCTTCTTCGCGCAGCGCATCTTCGGCCCGCTCGGCATGCATGACAGCGGCTTCACGCTGCGCGATCCGGCCCAGCTGGCGCGGGTCGCCGCGGCCGGCACCGACCCTGCGACCGGCAAGCCCGCGGTGCTGCGAGACGTCGGCATGCCCTCGTGGCAGTCCGGCGGCGGCGGACTGGTGTCCACCGCCCATGACTACGCCCGCCTGTGCCAGATGCTCCTGAATGGCGGCGAACTGGACGGCGTGCGCATCCTGTCACGCGAATCGGTCGAACAGATGACCCGCGACCAGCTGTCGCCTGACATGCACAGCACCAGCACCAAGTTCCCGGTCGTGGATGTGCGCCGTGAGGCGGGCAACGGCTTCGGCCTGGGCTTCATGGTGCGCACCGACGAGGGCCGCAGCGCGATCCGCGGCAGCGTGGGCGACTACACCTGGAACGGATTGCTTGGCACCTACTTCTGGGTCGACCCGCAGCGGGAGATGTTCGGCATCGTGCTGTTTCAGACACCACCTGCGGCCTATGTCCGCGCGGCAGGCTATTGGGTGCGCCTACGCAATCTGGCCTACGAGGCGCTGGCGGACTGATGCAAGCCCAGGCCAGCGCTGCGCCCACCCTTGCCTTCAACCCAACGAGAGATCCATGGAACCCATCAACTGGCTGCTGTTCGCCGTCTTCATCGTCATCGTGGTCTGGAAGCTGATCCGGCAGCGTGGCGGCGAGAAGCCGCCAAGCCATCGGCAGGACGACCCGCATCAACCCCGGTAGAGCCCCCGTGCCGACGCCGGGACGATCAGGCTGGCGTAGGCACCGGCACAGCGCGCCCCAGTGGCCGGACCTCCACCCGGTTGCGCCCTGCGCGCTTGGCCTCGTACAGCGCGGCATCTGCAGCAGCCACCCAAGCGCGTGGATCCTTGAAGTCAGCGCAGATCTCGGCGATCCCGATGCTGTTGGTGAAGCACAGGTCCGGGTGGTCGCGCAGGCGGTGCCTTTCGGCCGCAGAGCGGATGCGCTGCGCGATCTCCTGTGCCTGCGCCAGGTCGGCGCCGCGCAGCAGGATGGCGAACTCGTCGCCGCCGTAGCGCCCGGCGCAGTCGCTGCCGCGCACGTTGGCGCGCATGATCAGGCTCAGTGCACGCAGCACGTCATCGCCGACCGTGTGGCCGCAGCGGTCGTTGATGCACTTGAAATCATCGACGTCCAGCATCAGCAGGCAGGCCGACTCGCCATCGGCCGCATGCCGCAGCAGCGCCAGTTCGACCTGCTGCTCCCAGTACGCGCGGGCGTACAACCCGGTCAGGGGATCGAACCGGCGTAGTTCGTCCAGCAGGCGGTTCTGGTGCGAGATCCTGCGGATCAGCCCATGGCTGGACAGGCTCACCGACAAGGTGTGCAGCACCAGCAAGGGCAGGCAGGCGACGATCACGCGCATGCTGGTCTGCGGCGACACCGCCGCCCCCGTCATCCACAGTCCGAGCAAACCGGCCAACAGCATGCCCGGCAGCGACTGGAGCCACAGCCAGCGAATGCCGGTGGCGATCTTGTCGAGCAGGCACAGCGTGACCAGCAGCACGCTGGGCAACAGGTTGAAGTGCATCAGCGGGACGAACAGCGCCGCCATGGCAGAGTCGATCAGCAGATTGCGCAACTCTGCCTGCCCCGGCGCCGCGCTGCGCCGCGTCAGCCACCAGGCCAGGTGCGGCCAGACGAAGCCGCAGAACACGGCGAGCGCCCAGGGCAAGGGACCTGACTGCCGTTCGTGCAGCACCACCAGCACGACCAGCGAGCCCAACGCCATGCCGCACGCACGCAGCGGATAAATGAGCCGGGGCAGATGGTCGAGATCGTCAGCCATGCTAGGACAACCGCCTGAAAAGCCGCTGAGCAGTCTAGTGGCGTCGCACGCAAGGCTGAAGGCCAGGCCGCCGCGCGGCAGCCCGCGCAGGACGGACGGTTGCACGCGCGCCGAGACGCCGAGGCCGCAATGCGCGCGCCAGCTGGCGCCCGCAGCCGCGCGGGGCCTACTCCTTGACCGACCCCGTCATCCCGGAGACGTAGTACTCGACGAAGAACGAGTAGATGAAGGCCACCGGCAGCGAGCCCAGCAGCGCGCCGGCCATCAGCGGCCCCCACTGGTACACGTCGCCCTGCACGAGTTCGGTGACCACGCCCACGGGCACGGTCTTGACCTCGGAGGACGAGATGAAGGTCAGCGCGTAGATGAACTCGTTCCACGACAGCGTGAACGCGAAGATGCCGGCCGAGATCAGGCCAGGCACGGCCAGCGGCAGCACCACCTTGATGAGGATCTGCCAGCGCGTGGCGCCGTCGATCAGCGCGCACTCTTCCAGCTCCATCGGGATGGAGCGGAAGTAGCCCATCAGCAGCCAGGTGCAGAACGGAATCAGGAAAGTCGGGTAGGTCAGGATCAGCGCCAGCCGCGTGTCGAACAGACCCAGGTTGAACACCACGTTGGCCAGCGGGATGAACAGGATGGACGGCGGCACCATGTAGGCCAGGAAGATCGACAGGCCCACGTGCTTGCTGCCCTTGTAGCGCAGCCGCTCGATGGCGTAGGCCGCCAGCACCGAGGCCACCAGCGAGACGAAGGTGGAGACCACGGACACCAGCACCGTGTTCCACAGCCACTGCGGGTAGGTGGTCTCGAACAGCAGCTTGTGGAAGTGCGTGAGCGTGGGGTTGATGACCCAGAAGGGGTTGCCGTCGCGCGAGAGCAGTTCCGCATCCGGCTTGATGGAGGTGATCACCATCCAGTAGAACGGGAACAGCAGCACGATCAGGAACACGATCAGCGGCAGGTAGACCGTCACCGCCTTGCGCGGGATCGAGTCCAGGTAGGACATGCCGACGGCGTCGACTTCGGTGGCTTTGCTCATGTCAATCTTTCCCGCCCTGTTGCCATGCCCTGCGTTGCAGGCCGAAGAAGCTGAACAGCACGCAGGCTAGCAGGAACGGCACCATCGCGATTGCGATCGCCGCGCCCTCGCCTAGTGCACCGCCCGAGATCGCGCGCTGGAACGACAGCGTGGCCATCAGGTGCGTGGCGTTCAGCGGGCCGCCGCGCGTGATGACGTAGATCAGCTGGAAGTCGGTGAAGGTGAACAGCACCGAGAAGGTCATGACCACGGCGATGATGGGCGTGAGCAGCGGCAGCGTGACGTGGCGGAACTGCTGCCAGCGCGAGGCGCCGTCGATGGCCGAGGCTTCGTAGTAGGACGGCGAGATCGTCTGCAGCCCGGCCAGCAGCGTGATGGCCACGAAGGGCACGCCGCGCCACACGTTGGCGATGATCACCGCGATGCGCGCGTTCCACTCGTTGCCCAGGAAGTCGATGTAGGTGTCGATCAGCCCCATCTTCACGAGCGCCCAGCTGATGATGGAAAACTGCGAGTCGTAGATCCACCAGAAGGCGATGGCCGACAGCACCGTGGGCACGATGTAGGGCAGCAGGATCACGGCGCGGAAGAACGTCTTGAAGCGCAGGTGCTTGTTCAGCAGCAGCGCCAGCCACAGGCCCAGGCCGAACTTCAGGATGCTGGCCACCACCGTGTAGAACAAGGTGTTGAACAGCGCCAGCCGCGTGACCGAGTCGTTCCAGAGGTAGATGTAGTTTTCCAGGCCGACCCACACGCCGGCCCGGCCCACCTTGGTGTCGGTGAAGCCGAGCCAGGTGCCCAGGCCCAGTGGATAGGTCAGGAACAGCAGCAGCAGCACCGCCGCTGGCAGCATGAACAGGAAGCCGAGACCGTTGCGGCTGTTTTGCAGGCGGGCGAGCATGCTCATTGGATGACCCTGGCTTCCGTCCACATGAAGCGACGCTGATGGCAAATGCGCAAGCGGTGCATAAGGAACTCGTGGCAAGCGCAGCGAAGCCCGTTCGGGGGCACCCGCGGAACCGGCTCTGCCGGGCCGCCGGGTGCGCCCCCTCGAGGGGGGATTCGGCTACACGAAGTGAGCAAGAAACGGGGGTGGGAAAGCTAGACCTTGTAGTAACGCTCGGCGCGCTTCTGGGCGCGCTCTGCGGCTTCCTTGGGCGTCTTCGAGCCGCTGGCGGCCTCGGCCACCATGTTGGCGACGATGAAGTCCGCGCCCGCGCCGGCCGATGCATAGCCGAGCTTGCCCTCGTAGCCCGCAGGCCGCATGTTCTTCACGCAGTCGCGGTAGGGCGTGTGCTTGGGGTCGGAGGTCCAGATCGGGCAGGACTCGTAGGCCGCCAGCGGCTGGCCGATGTAGCCGCCCGCGCCGATCAGCCAGGCGTCGAACTGCTCGCGCTCCATCATGAAGCGCAGGAACTCCTTGGCCGCATTCGGGAACTTGGTGTACTTCATGATCATCTGGTTGAAGAACAGATGCGACTCTGTGGGCACACCCGCCGGCCCGATGGGGAACGGCGCGTGGTTGATGTCGGCAGCCATCTCCTTGATCCTGGCGTCGGGTGAGTTCTTCGCGGCGTAGTAGATGGAGATGCCGTTGTTGGTGACGCTGATCTGGCCGTCCAGAAAGGCCTTGTTGTTGTTCGGGTCCAGCCAGGACAGGGTGCCCGGGATGAAGGTGCCGTACAGCTCCTTGGCGTATTCCAGCGCCTTGAGGGTCTCGGGGCTGTCGATCACGACCTTGTTGGTCTTGTCCACCAGCTTGCCGCCGTGCGACCAGATCAGCCAGTTGGTCCACAGGCTGTCGCCCGTGGCATTGCCCAGTGCATAACCGCCCGGCGTGCCCTTTTCCTTGAGCGCCTTGTGCAGCGCCAGGAAGCCGGCCGTGTCCTTGGGGAAGGTGTCGAAGCCAGCGGCCTTCACCATGCTCTGGCGGTACACGATCATGGAGCCGGACGCCCCCAGGCCCAGGCCCAGCCAGCGCTTGCCGTCGGGCCGCAGGTATTGCTGCACTGCCGGGTACCAGCCGCCGTATTTCTTGCCCAGGTACTCGGCCAGGTCGGTCACGTCGAGCAGCTTGTCGGGGTACAGGTTGGCGTCGTCGTTGGTCGACAGGATGATGTCGGGGCCCGCGCCTGTGTTGGCCGCCACGGCAGCCTTGGGGCGCACGTCTTCCCAGCCTTCGTTGTCCACGCGCACTTCCACACCCGTGGCCTCGCTGAACTTCTTGACGTTGGCCATGTAGGCGTCGATGTCGCCCTGCACGAAACGGCTCCAGCGCAGCACGCGCAGCTTGGCGCCCTTCTCGGGCTTGAAGGTGAGGTTCTGCGCGCGCGCGAACGGCGAGAACATGACGCCGCCCGCGCCGATGGAAGCCGCGGCCGCCGCGCCGGCGGACCCTTTGAGAATGCTGCGCCGACGCTGTTGGAAGTCACTCATCGTCAAGTCTCCTGTGAAAGTTCAGAACGGTGCGATCAGGGAAGATTCAGGCCACCAGCCGTTCACCGGTGCCCGCGTCGAAAAGGTGGGCGCGCTGCAGGTCGGGCTGCAGGTGGATCACGCTGCCAGGCGCGAAGTCGTAGCGCTCGCGGAACACGGCCGACAGCTCGGCGCCCTCGTGCCGGCAGGCGACGAAGGTGTCCATGCCCGTGGGCTCCATCACGGCCACCGTGGCCGGGATGCCGGTGCCGGCCAGCGTGAGGTGCTCGGGCCGCGTGCCGTAGATGACGGCCTGGCCGTCCTGACCACCCGAGCCCAGCGGGGCCGCGAGACGCGTGCCGTCCTTGAGTTCGACCTCGGCCGCGCCCCCCGTGCGGCGCAGCGTGCCGGGCAGAAAATTCATCGAAGGCGAGCCGATGAAGCCGGCCACGAACTGGTTGGCCGGCCGGTCGTACAGCTCCAGCGGGTTGCCGGTCTGCTCGATGCGGCCGTCGCGCATGACCACGATCTTGTCGCCCATGGTCATGGCCTCGATCTGGTCGTGCGTGACGTAGACCGAGGTTGTCTTGAGCCGCTGGTGCAGCTCCTTGATCTCGCTGCGCATGGCAACGCGCAGCTTGGCGTCCAGATTGGACAGCGGCTCGTCGAACAGGAACACCTGCGGGTCGCGCACGATGGCGCGGCCCATGGCCACGCGCTGGCGCTGGCCGCCCGAGAGCTGGCGCGGGTAGCGGTCCAGCAGCGGCACCAGGGCCAGGATCTCGGCGGCGCGCTGCACCTTGGTGGCGATGACGCCCTTGTCGGCCTTGGCCAGCTCCAGCGAGAACGCCATGTTGTCGCGCACCGTCATGTGCGGATACAGCGCGTAGTTCTGGAACACCATCGCGATGTCGCGTTCCTTGGGCGGCAGGTCGTTCACGCGCTTGTCGCCGATGCGGATCTCGCCGCCGTTGATCTGCTCCAGCCCGGCGATCATGCGCAGCAACGTGGACTTGCCGCAGCCTGAAGGCCCCACCAGCACGGTGAAGGAACCGTCCTGGATGTCGATGTCCACGCCATGCAGGATGGGGACATCACCGAAGTTCTTCTTGACACCCTGAATCGTGACGCTCGCCATGCACTGGGCTCTTTTCGGAAGTTGATTTGCGTGGCCACGGTCAAACCATGGCACCTTGCGGCCCGCGCAGTATGGGCACTGCGAACTGCCATCGCCATCAGGGAAATCCGGTAGTAGACAAGTCGCTAAATTTGTATGATGACCTGACTACCGTCCGGCTTTTCCGTGTTGCATCGCCCCTCCTCTTCTCTCCCGCCGACCGTGACCGCCCCGCTGCGGCAGGAGGCCGACCGGCTGTCGGACCGGCTCGCGCTGCGGCTGGCGCAGCAGATCGAGTCCGGCGCGCTGCGCCCCGGCGACCGCCTGCCCACCGAGCAGCAGCTGAGCCA
Organism: Pseudorhodoferax sp. Leaf267; assembly: GCF_001422405.1. Taxonomy (GTDB): domain Bacteria; phylum Pseudomonadota; class Gammaproteobacteria; order Burkholderiales; family Burkholderiaceae_C; genus Pseudorhodoferax. Next base: position 248,757 of record NZ_LMMV01000001.1, on the reverse strand, counting down.
GGCGCACGGCATCTCGCGCACCGTGGTGCGCGAGGCCGTGCACCAGCTCAAGTCGCGCGCGCTCGTGGTGTCGCGCCAGGGCTCGGGCGTGTTCGTCGCGGCCGAGCCCCAGCACCAGGCGCTGGCTTTCGACCCGCGCGTGCTGGAGTCGGTGGACGCCGTGGTGCACGTGGTCGAGGTGCGCCGCGTGCTCGAAGGCGAGATCGCCGCGCTGGCCGCCGAGCGCGCCACGCGCAACCAGATCGCCGGCATGCGCCGCCAGCTCAAGGCCATCGACCTGGCGGTGGCCGAGGGCCGCGACGGCGTGGCCGAAGACCTGGGCTTTCACCGCCTGATCGGCGAGGCCACCGGCAACCCGCAATTCAGATTGCTGCTGGGCTTTCTCGAGCAGTACCTGCGCGAAGGCATGCGCATCACGCGCGGCAACGAGGCGCGGCGCAGCGACTTCATGCAGGCCGTGCAGCTGGAGCACCGTGCCCTCGTCGATGCTATCGCCGCACGCGACCCAGCCGCCGCACGGCACCACGCCGTGAGCCACATCCTGCAGGGCGAGCAGCGCCTGGTCGAAGGCGGCGTGATCGCCGGCCGGCGCCAGCGTGCGGCGCGCCGTGCGTCCTGACCACCCATTCCCAACAAGGAACCACCATGAAACTCCTGATCACCGGCGGCGGCGGCTTTGTGGGCGCCCGCCTGGCGCGCACGCTGCTGGCCCGCCCGCAACTCGATGGCCAGGCCATCACCCAGCTCGTGCTGACCGACATCGCCCCGCCGCCGGCCGACCTGCTGGCCGACCCGCGCGTACAGGCGCGTACCGGCACGCTGCTGTCGCAGACGCCAGCCATCAGCGGCGAAGACTTCGACGGCGTGTTCCACCTGGCCTCGGCCGTGTCGGGCGAGTGCGAGCTGGACTTCGAGCTGGGCCTGCGCTCCAACCTGGACAGCACGCGCGCCCTGCTGGACGCGCTGCGCGCACGCGGCGCCGAAAGTGGCAAGGTGCCCAAATTCGTGTTCTCCAGCTCGGTGGCTGTGTTCGGGCCCGATGCCTCCGTGCCCATGCCGCCGCGCGTGGCCGACGACACGCTGCCCGCGCCGCAGACCTCCTACGGCACGCACAAGCTGATGTGCGAATACCTGATCGCCGACTACACGCGCAAGGGCTACATCGACGGCCGCTCGGCGCGCCTGATGACGGTGACGGTGCGGCCCGGCCGGCCGAACGGTGCGGCGTCGAGCTTTTTCAGCGGCATCATCCGCGAGCCGCTGGCGGGCGTGGTGTCCGTCTGCCCGGTCGACCCCGAGGTGTCGCACCCCATGTCGTCGCCCTCGCAGACGGTGGACGGATTGATCAAGGTCTACGAGGCCACGCGCGAGCAACTGGGCGGCCGGCTCGCGCTCAATTTGCCTGGCCTGAACGTGCGCGTGGCCGACATGCTGGCCGCGCTCGAGGAAGTGGCCGGCCCCAAGGTGCGCGCGCTGGTGCGCTTCGAGCGCAACGAAGGCATCGCCGGCATCGTGGCCAACTGGCCCACCGGCTCCAGCGCCGAACGCGCCGGCAAGCTGGGCCTGAAGCCCTACACCCAGTTCGCCGAGATCATCCGCGAGTACATCGCCGACTGCCAGGCTGGCCCCAACGCACAAGACACCCTCAAAGGCATGCAATGAGCAAGAAGAACGACACGATGAAGATGGCCGCCAAGGCCGACAAGAAGGCCGCAAAGAAGGCCGGTGGCGGCCAGCCGCGGCGTCTGCGCTCGCAGGCCTGGTTCGACAACCCGTCCAACGCCGACATGACCGCGCTGTACCTCGAACGCACGATGAACTTCGGCCTCTCGTTCGACGAGCTGCAGTCCGGCCGGCCCATCATCGGCATCGCGCAGACCGGCTCGGACATCGCACCGTGCAACCGGCACCACATCGTGTTGGCCGACCGCGTGAAGGAAGGCATTCGCGACGCGGGCGGCATCGCGTTCGAGTTCCCCATCCACCCGATCCAGGAAACCTGCAAGCGCCCCACCGCCTCGCTGGACCGCAACTTGCAGTACCTCTCGCTGGTCGAGATCCTGTACGGCTACCCGATCGACGGCTGCGTGCTGACCACGGGCTGCGACAAGACCACGCCGGCCCAGCTCATGGCCGCGGCCACGGTGGACATCCCGGCCATCGCGCTCAACAGCGGGCCCATGCTGAACGGCTGGTTCCAGGGCGAGCGCACGGGCTCGGGCACCATCGTCTGGAAGGCGCGTGAGCTCATGGCCGCCGGTGAGATCGGCTACCCCGAGTTCCTCAAGCTCGTGGCGTCATCGGCCCCCTCCACTGGCCACTGCAACACGATGGGCACGGCGTCCACCATGAACGCGCTGGCCGAGGCGCTGGGCATGACGCTGCCGGGCAGCGCGGCGATCCCCGCGCCCTACCGCGACCGGCAGGAGATGGCCTACCTCACGGGCAGGCGCATCGTCGAGATGGTGCGCGAAGACCTCAAGCCCTCGGACATCATGACGCGCGCGGCCTTCGAAAACGCCATCGTCATCAATTCGGCCATCGGCGGCTCCACCAACGCGCCCATCCACCTGAACGCGATCGCCAAACACATCGGCGTGCCGCTGTCCAACGACGACTGGGAAAAGCACGGCTACAAGGTCCCGCTGATCGTGAACCTGCAGCCCGCCGGCAAGTACCTGGCCGAGGACTACTACCGCGCCGGGGGCCTGCCGGCCGTGGTGGCCGAGCTGATCGCCAAAGGCAAGATCCAGCCCGCCATCACCGCCAACGGCAAGACGCTGATCGACAACTGCACGGGCAAGTTCAGCAGCGACCGCGACGTGATCCTGCCCTACGCCAAGCCGCTCAAGAAGGACGCCGGCTTCCTGCACTTCACAGGCAACATCTTCGACTCGGCCATCATGAAGACCAGCGTGATCACGCCGGAGTTCCGCGAGCGCTACCTGGAGAACGCGGCCGACCCCATGGCCTTCGAAGGCCCGGCCGTGGTGTTCGACGGGCCGGAGGACTACCACCACCGCATCGACGACCCCAAGGTGGGCATCACGGCGCAAAGCGTGCTGTTCATGCGCGGCGTGGGGCCGGTGGGCTACCCCGGCGCGGCCGAGGTAGTGAACATGCGCGCGCCGGACTACCTGCTGAAGAAGGGCGTCACCGCCCTGCCCTGCATCGGCGACGGGCGCCAGAGCGGCACCTCGGGCTCGCCCTCGATCCTGAACGCCTCGCCCGAGGCCGCCACCGGCGGCAACCTGGCGCTGCTCAAGACCGGCGACCGCGTGCGCATCGACCTCAAGAAGCGCCGCGCCGAGATGCTGGTGTCCAACGAGGAGCTGGCAGAACGACGCGCGGCGCTGGAAGCGCAAGGGGGCTACCAGTTTCCGCCGAGCCAGACGCCGTGGCAGGAGATCCAGCGTGCGGTGGTCGGCGAGCTGTCCGAAGGCATGGTGCTCAAGCCGGCCGTCAAGTACCAGAAGATCCACGCGACCTTCGGAGTGCCGCGGGACAACCATTGAGGGCGTGACGCGGCGCAACGCGCCGTCATGCGACCGGCGCAAATGCAGCATGGGACTGCTGCAAATCCACCACCATCGACCTGGTGCGGCTCTGTGCCGCGCCATCCCCCTCCACGGCCTCGCTTGGTGCCCACACACCGGGCCGCGCTGCATGCGTGGCCCGGAGCGGGGCATCAGTTGAATTGCACCGTCTGGTCCTTGTAAGACCCGTCCAGGATCTTGTAGCGCCACTGCAGCGTGCGGCTCGTGTAGAACGAGGTCGTGAGCGCCGGGAACTGCCCGCCCCCCGACGCCGTGGCCGCCTGGCTGGAAGCGCTCTTGCCCACCGTGATCGACGGCGAATTGACGGTGCCCGTGGCGTCGCTGTAGCTGTAGACGTTGACCGAATCAACGCGTTGCGCGTAGGGGTTGATCACCCAATCGAGCGTTACCGTCGATGCGGCGGGCGCGCCGTCGCTGGCCAGTGCCCGCGTCGCGGCAGGGATCTCGTGCCACTGCTGGGTCGCAGCGTAGGCAGCGGGCACGACTGGCGTGACGATGCTGCTGCTGAACGTCACGCGAGGCGTCGGCTCGGTCGAACCATCGGGCGCGGCATAGAACAGCTCGAAGGCATAGCGTGACCAAGACGGCACCTTGCTCAAATCGAAGCGCCAGCTCGCGCTGGGCGCCTCGCCGTACATCGTGGGATGCGCCCAGAACAGGAACTGCGGTGTCGGCGAGGCCTGGTAGGGGTTGGTGCGCAGGTTGAACGCGTCACTGCCGACAATGCCCAGCGTGCGCTGCAGGTAGAAGATGTTCTGCGCGCCGTTGGCGAACTGCTGGGTCGCAGGAATCACACCCGTGGTGTTGAAGATCGTCATCCAGTTGTGCGGCAGCCCGTTCGCGTCCGCGTACACCAAGCCGGCGTCCGGCAGCCCTGGCCCTTTCACGCGCGCGTAGCGCAGGCCTTCGGAATTGGGGCCGCGGCCCGGGCGCGCGATGAAGATCTCCAACCCGGTCTGGTAGCGTGAGGGCGCTACGTCGTACTGCGCGTGAAAGGCCTCGGGCAACAATTGCTCCTGCTTGCGGATGGCGGCGCGCACATAGGCGTTGACCGTGCGCTGGTTGCCGTACAGCCACCATGCGCTGGTCCGCGTGGCGCTTTGCGTGCCGGGGAATTTTTTGACCGTCAGGATGCGGTTGTCGCCGACGCCGTTCTTGTCGGCAAAGCGCAGGTTGATCACGGCCTGGTCGCGCCCGTCGTTCATGACCGTGTAGCGCAACAGCTCGGGCCGGTTGAACTTGGCGCCATCCATGTCGGCGGATGCGACCAATGCGCCGAACGAACCCTCTGTGTCGTAACCGCTGTTGCGGTAAGTCGCCCCGCCGGTGCTTGCGCTGGGTGCATCGTCGACGAACAGACCATCGCAGGCGGCGGAGTCCGGGCGCGTGGCCGAGGGGACGGCAAAGCACGCTTCAAATGCTGTTTTGAAGACGTCGAGCTCCGTGATGGAGAAGCCCGTCACGGTGGTCGCTCCCACTGCAGGCGCGCTGGTGGTCGTGGCATCGGCCAGCGCCACCGGCGCAGCGCCAGGCGTCAGCACGTTGGCTACCACGGGCACGCCGTTCTCGAACGTCACGCGCACCTGGTCCAGCAAACTGTCGGCACCAGTGTTGGATCCGCCCACGAAAGGCGTGGAGACGAAGTCGAAGGTGGCCGGGTCCAGCTGCACGCTGCTGATGACGGCGGCCAGCTGGCGGACCACGTTGGCCTTGACGGCGTTGACCGATGCAGGGTCCAGAGCGGCCACGAGGGCTGGGTCGCGGGCCAGCGCAAACGCGTCACGGTTGGGCGCCAGTTGCGCCACGATGGCCGTGGTGAGCGGGCTGACGTTGGCCGTGCCGACCTGGCCGGCGGCGGGAACGGCGGTGGTGAGGCTCACCATGGGCTCGACCAGCCCGGCAGGGTCTGTCGCCACCAACAGCAAGGGCGCTGCAGCGCTGGGGACCAGCGTGCACCGGTAAGCACCTGCTGGGTCGGCCAGCACCGGCGATGCCGTGCAGGCACTGGTACCGGTCCGGTCCGTCACGACCACCGCAGCGCCCGCGAGTGCCGCGCCCGTGGCCACCGTGCCCGACAGCGTCGCCTGCGCAGGCGGTGACGGGGGTGGTGGCGGGGGCGCGGCTGACGAGTCGTCGCCACCCCCGCCGCCGCACGCCGTGAGCGCAGCGGACAACGCGAACACGGCGCATTGCAGCGCACGGGCCTTCGATAAGTTCTTCATGTATTTCTCCGAAGTGATGACACGGCTGCGTATGCAAAAGTTACGCGTTGTGAATGTGATCTCGCGCCAAAGCCGCGTCAACGCTTCGACGGATCACCATCCGTGCTTCGTCACTCCAATTGATGAAGGCCGGTCGGCAGGACCGGGAACCCTGGGCCACGCACGATTGCGCTGCAACGCCCGCACGACGCCGCAAACCAGCGTCTACCGCGAGGGCGCAGTTGCGCCGCCGAACTGCAACACGACGGGCTGCGCCCCCGGCAGCCCCTCATACGTGGCCGTCACGCCCAACCCCGCCTTGGGCGGCAGCAGCGGCGAGAACGAGCCCAGGCTGATCAGCTCGCCGGGCTTCATGGCCAGCCCTTCCCGCGCCAGTGCGCCAGCCAGCCAGACGACCGCGTTCAACGGGTGTTCCAGGATGTCGCTGCCCTTGCCGCGCGCCAGTTCGGTGCCGGCCTGGTCGTGCAGCCGCACCGTCATGTCGCGCAGGGCGTCCAGCAGGGCAGTTTGGGCCGCGGCGTCGGCCGGCACGGCGATCGGCGCGCCCTTGATGCCCAGGCGCGCGCCCACGTTGATGGCGGCCACGCCGGCACCGTTGAGCTTGGGCGGCGCCTGCACGGCCAGGTCCGGCAGCTCGATGAACGGGACGATCTGGTCCACGGCGGCCAGCACCTCGCCGGGCGTCTTTGCGCGGTTGATCGCCTCGCTCTTCACGCGCACCAGCAGGTCGGCCTCATAGAGCGGGCGCGCGCCGAAGGCCGGGTCGACCGTGGCGCCGCTGTCCAGCAGCATGCCCTGGTACAGCACGCCCCAGACCGGCTTGTCGGTATTGAAGCGCTTTTGCACCGCCGGATTGGTGAGGCCGGCCTTGTAGCCGATCACGGCGCCGTAGCGCGCGGCCTGGCGCTGGTTGAGCTTGGCGCGGGTGCAGGCAGCGTCGGCATCGTCCAGGCCTTCGGGCGTGACAGCCGGTGTCTTCGCCGCGATGGCATCGGCGAGCGCGGCCACCTCGGCGTCGCTGAGGCAGGCAGCGTGGACCGTGCCCAGGGCCAGCAGGCCGGCGAGCACGGTGACAGGAATGGTCAGATGGATGCGCACTTTTTGTCTCCTCGGGTTGTGCGCGCATCGTAGCGCCGGCCACTGCCCCGGGCCGCACCGCGGCGGCGGACGCGGCAGGCAAGCTTTTTGCATAGGGTAAGGGTAATCCCTTAGGAGGTCCACATGACGATGCCGCTGCACTTCCTGTGGCCACAGCTGCTGTGGCTGCTGGGCACCATTCCGCTGATGGTGCTGGCCTACCTGGGGCTGCTGCGCCGCCGGCGCCGGCAGGTGCTGCGCTACGCCAGTCTGGCCATCGTGAAGCAGGCGATGGCGCCGGGCCTGCCGTGGCGGCGGCACATGCCGCCAGCGCTGCTGCTGGCGGCCATCGCGCTGCTGCTGCTCGCCGCGGCACGGCCGCAGGCCGTGCCGCCGCTGCCGACCGAGCAGGCCAGCGTGGTGCTGGCGCTGGACGTGTCCTTCAGCATGCAGGCCGACGACATCCAGCCCAGCCGCATGGAGGCCGCACGCGAAGCCGCCAAGGCCTTCGTGCGCCGGCTGCCGACCGACGTGCGCGTGGGCATCGTCAGCTTTGCCGGCACGGCCCAGGTGGTGCAACCACCCACGCGCGACCGCGAAGACCTGATGGCCGCCATCGACCGGCTGCACATGCAGTACGGCACGGCCATGGGCAGTGGGATCGTCGTGGCGCTGTCCGAACTGTTGCCGGGCGCGGCGATCGACCTGGGCGACATGACGTACGGCGCTTTGGAACGCCCTCGGCCAGCCGCGCAGCCGAAGAAGGCGTTCGTGCCCGTGCCCGCGGGCTCGGACCGCTCCACTGCCATCGTGCTGCTGACCGACGGCCGCAGCACCGTGGGCATGGACCCGATGCAGGCCGCCGCCCTGGCCGCGCAGCGCGGCGTGCGCATCCATGCCGTGGGCCTGGGCACGGTGGACGCCGGGTCGACCGACTACGACAGCTGGGGCACGGCCATGCAGCTGGACGAGCCCATGCTCAAGGCCGTGACCGCCGCGACGCGGGGCGACTACTACCAGGCCTCCAGCGCGCAATCGCTGGTGCAGGTCTACGAGCGCCTGGGCTCGCGCATGCAGGTGGAGGTGCGGGCCACCGAACTGGCCGGCCCGCTGGCGCTCGGCGCGATGCTGCTGCTGGCGTGCGCGGCGGGGCTCTCGCTGTGGTGGTTCCAGCGCGTGGCCTGATGACGCGGCGTCGCGGGTGCGACCGCGGGCAGGGATGCCGCTCTACGCGGAACCGGCGGCCTTTGCTAGATTGGTCGCCCCTCTTTCGCACGAGCACCCCACCCCATGGCCTTGATCCAGTACCTGACCCAGATCCAGTTCGAGTTCGGCGCCATCCGCCTGCTGGCCGACGAGTGCCGGCGCATCGGCATCACGCGGCCCTTGGTCGTGACGGACGCCGGCGTGCGCGCCGCCGGCATCCTGCACAAGGCCTTGGACGCGCTGGGCGATCTGCCCGTGACCGTGTTCGACGCCACGCCCTCGAACCCGACGGAGGCCGCCGTGCGCGCGGCCGTGGCGCTGTACAGAAGCGGCCGCTGCGACGGGCTGATCGCGGTCGGCGGCGGCTCGTCCATCGACTGCGCCAAGGGCGTGGCCATCGCCGCCACGCACGAGGGCCCGCTCAAGCACTACGCCACCATCGAAGGCGGCTCGCCGCGCATCACCGAGGCGGTGGCACCGCTGATCGCCGTGCCCACCACGAGCGGCACCGGCAGCGAAGTGGCGCGCGGCGCCATCGTGATCGTGGACGACCACCGCAAGCTGGGGTTTCACAGCTGGTCGCTGATGCCCAAGGCCGCGATCTGCGACCCCGAACTCACGCTGGGCCTGCCGCCCAGGCTCACGGCCGCCACCGGCATGGACGCCATCGCGCACTGCATGGAGACCTTCATGTCGGCTGCCTTCAACCCGCCCGCCGACGGCATCGCACTCGATGGCCTGGAGCGCGCCTGGGGCCACATCGAGCGCGCGACGAAGGACGGCAGCGACCGCGAGGCGCGGCTCAATCTCATGAGCGCCTCGATGCAGGGCGCGATGGCATTCCAGAAGGGCCTGGGCTGCGTGCACAGCCTGTCCCACAGCCTGGGTGGCGTGGACCCGCGCCTGCACCATGGCACGCTGAACGCGCTGTTCCTGCCGGCCGTGGTGGCCTTCAACGCCGGGGCCGAGTCGGTACAGAAGGACCAGCGGCTGCAGCGCATGGCGCGCGCGATGCACCTGGCGACCGACGCCGGGCCGCCCCGAGGCGGTCGCGCCCCCTCCTCGGGAGGCGCCGAAGCACACGCAGTGGCGAGCCGGGAGGCTCACCAGCTTGCGCGCGATATCGGCGAGGCGATCCGCGACATGAACGCGCGGCTGGGCCTGCCCAAGGGCCTGGCCGAGGTCGGCGTGACGGCGGCGCAGTTCGAAGCCATCATCGACGGCGCCATGGCTGACCACTGCCACAAGACGAACCCGCGGCTGGCCTCGCGCGAGGACTACCGCGCGATGCTGGACAGCGCGATGTAGTTCAGTCTGGAGCCTCCTGCGCAGGCTCGGCCGGTGCGCCCGCAGGCCGCGGCTGGCGCTTGCCGGGCCTGGCCACGAGCTCGACATAGAACTGCGGCCCGCCCGCCTTCACCACGCCGTCGATCAGGCCGGTGATGGTGGCAAGGTGCACGACCTCGGCCGAGGCCTCGGCCGCGCCGAACCTGCAATCGAAATCCCAGAAGTCCGCACCCTCGGGCAGGTCGCGGCGCCGCTCGCGCTTGATGTACTTGCGGATCTCGTGCTTGATGGCTTCGAGATGGCGGTCGGGGTGCTTGCCCTCGACCTGGAGCTGGTACGTTTTTCTCATGGGTGATCCTAACCCGCGGCCTCGTCGCAGTGAGGGCCTGTGTACAGTGGGCGCTCTCCATCAGAGCAGGTGAACGACATGGCGCGCGGAAATGACTGGGCAGGCAAAGTGATGGTCTTGATCAACGGGGGCAACCCCAGCGCCGCCATCGCGCAGATCAAGGTCGCGCCCACGCTCAAGGACCTGCAGGCGCTGCAGACCATCATGACCATCTCCAAGATGAAGGGCCGCTATCCGCGCGTGGACGCGGCCATCACCGACGCACTGGCCCTGCTGGCCGCGCCCCGCCTGCACCGCTCGCCCTGAGCGCTCAATCCAACGGCCGCTGTCCCCAGGCCACCAACGCGCCGAGCAGCAGCACCACCGCCGACACCGCCAGCCCGCCGCGCAGGCCTGCCGCGCCATCGGCCACCCAGCCCACCAGCGTCGGCCCCACGATCTGCCCGGCCGCGAACACGATGGTGAAGGCGGCGATGCCCGCCGGCCAAGCGGCCGGCGGCAGGTTGTGGCGCACCAGCGCCGTGGTGGAGGCCACCACCGACAGGAACACGCCGCCGAACAGCAGGCCCGACGCAAACACCGCGAGCGGGTGCGCGCTGAGCACCGGCAGCACGGTGGCCAGCGCCAGCAGCGCGTTCAGCAGGCGCATTGCACCGCCGCCGCGCTCGCGCTGCAGCAGGCCGGCCCACCAGAACGACGAGCCGATCACCGCCAGCCCGAGCAGCGCGTAGAACACCGTGATGGCGCCGCTGCCCAGCTGCTGCTCACGCAGCAGGGTCACGACGAAGGTCATGTAGCCGATGTAGCCGAGCCCGAAGAGGAAGTACGACAGCAGCCCGCATGCAAAGCGCCGCTTCTCGAACGCAGCGGCGCCCGCCGCGGGCGCAGCGCCGGCCGGGTCGAGTTCGCGCGTGGCTGCCCCCGTGAGCGCGGTGGACAGCAGCGCCGTGGCGCCGAGCGCGAACCAGGCCAGTTGCCAGGCATGCGCGACGGGCCAGCCGCTGAGCGGCGGCACGAGCAGCGCCGACAGCACGATGCCCACGCCCGTGCCGCCGTAGTAGATGCCGAGCACGAGGCCCGCCGAGGGTGCGCGCGTGGCGCCAGCCGCCGGTGCGCGGCTGCTCAGCCGCGCGGCCAGCACGCCGCCGGAGACGAAGGTCGCTGCACTCGCCATGCCAGTCATTGCGCGCAACAGGTACAGCGCGGCATCGCTCACGACGGCGCCGTGCGCAGCCAGCAGCAGGGCCGAGCCGAAGCCGCCGGCCAGCAAGGTGCGGCGCGCACCAGAGCGCTTGAGCCAGCCCGGCGCCAGCAGCGCACCGAGCAGATAGCCCGCCGCGTTGACCGTGTTCATGGCGCCTGCCGTGGTGTAGCTCCAGCCCAGGTCGGCGCGCATGGGCGGCAGCAGCAGCGCGTAGGAGAAGCGCGACAGGCCCAGCGACACGGCGGCAGCCAGCGCCAGCGCGCAGGCGATCAAAAGCGTGGAGGCGGGTCGGTCGGCGGGGCGGGTCGGCGGCGGCATCGGGGCGCAGTCTGGCACAGGGCGCACAGTGCTGCAGCGGGTGCGCCCTGCCCCGCCTACTGCGCAAACTGCTTGACCATGCGGTACATGAACTCGCGCCCGTCGTACAGGCGCGGGATCGCCACGCGCTCGTCCAGCCCATGGGCGCGCGCGTCGCTGGGCTCGGTGAAGATGCCCGAGACGCCATAGGTCGCGATGCCCGCGTTGCGCAGAAAGCGGCTGTCTGTGGCGCCCGTGCTCATGGTCGGCACCACGGGGATGCCGGGCCACATCTGCTGCGTGAGCGACGCGATCACGCCCAGCACGTCGGCGCGCAGCGGCGATGGCGGGCTCTTGAGCGCGGGGTTGCTGGCCTCCATCGTGAGCCGGCTGCTGCCCAGCACCCGAGGAGCCGCGCGCGGTGTGGTCGCCGTCGTCTTCCTTGAGCTTGAACGGGTCGCTCTTCCAGTCCTCGCGCCTGCCCTCGACCACGTCGATGTGGGCCAGCAGCAGCATGGGCTTCTTGGCGCCACTGCCCTTGAAGCGCGCGACCATGTTGCCCTGCGCGGGAAGGGCTCGAAGACTTGCAGATCCTCGGGCGGGAAGCCGGCGTCCAGCAGGTGCTTGCGCATGGCCTGCGCGGCCTCGGTGTTGTTGCCCGCCGAATGCGTGGTGTTGATCTCCACCAGCTCCTTGGCGTCGCGCGCGGGACGCTCAGCCCTTGCGCTCAGCCCTTGCGCGCTTTTCTGGCGGCGCTGATGCGCTCTTGATCGGCCACCCGGTTGCCGCGCTGCGTGGCCGCCACGTCCTCGGCGGTCACGGGCGTGAAGCGGCTGGCCCACTCGGGCAAAGGCCGCGTCCAGCGGCCGCCCTCGAACGGCCAGACATGGTCGTACAGCACCACGTCGCTGGCATCACGCGAATCGCGCGCCATGCCCACCACCTGGTACAGGCCGCCGTCGGTGTGGCGGTAGTAGCCGGGCGCTGGCGCGCCAGGCACCGTGGGCGTCGCGTGTTCGGGCAAGGTCGACTGCCGTTCGCAAAAACGCAGCTTGTTCCCGAAGGGGTCTGCGATCTGCATCTGCACGCCCCAGTCCACCGTGTCCAGGCCGGGCTTGGCGTAGGCGTAGTCCTTGGCGATCAACTCGGCATGCAGCGAGGCGATGCCCTCGACGGGCAGGAACACGGCGGCGCCGGGCGTGGCGTCGCCATGGTGCTCGCTCAGGTGCAGCACCAGGCCGGCGCGGCTGACTTGCGCATACAGCGGGAAGTTCTCGCCGAAGCGGTGTTCCCAATCCAGCGTGAAGCCCAGGAAGCCGAGGTAGAACTCCTTGGCCTTGTCGACCGAGAAGATGCGCAGGATGGGGATGGGGGCGGCGAATTGCATGGGCGAGGTTGTACCCCTTATGCGGCGGCGGCCTTCCACCGCCACTGCACCGCCATCTCCATGGTTTCGCCGCGCGCCAGCACGCGCAGGCCCGGCCGGCCCGGCATGTGGAAGGCGTTGATCGGGTGCGTGATGGGCTCGAAGCAGAAGCCGGCGATGTGCGCCGGGGGCCGGTAGACCAGGCACTGGTGCGCCGCCGTGCCACCGTCGCGTTCGAACTGCGGCATGGCCACGTGCAATTGCAGCCCGCGCTCGGGCCAGGCGATGGTGGCACGGCCGCCCCAGCCGCTGTAGGCGTTGTCGATCAGGCTGCCGTGGGCGGAGATGCCGGCCGAGAGGTCACGGTCCGCCGGGATGTCGGCCACGTGGCCTGTCGGAATCGGGTCGTCGCCGCAGGTCCACAGCCCCTGCACCGGCGCCTGCACCGTGGTGCCGGGCGTGCGCGGGAACCAGGGGTGCAGCCCCAGGCCGTAGGGCATGGGGTCGTCGCCCAGGTGGCGCACGTGCAGGCTCTGGTCGAGCCCGCCGGGCACGAGGCGAAAGCGTTGCGTGGCCTCGTAGTGGTACGGATCGCCGCCGAAGTGGTGCGAGGTCAGCGCCATCGTGGCGGCGCCCTCGCCGTCCTGGTCGTGTTGCCAGGGCTGCAGCCAGCCGTCGCCATGGATGGGGTACGGCTCGCCCGCGCGGTTCGGCTGCATGGGGTGGAAGCGTCCATCCAACTCGAAGCCGCCCTGCGCGATGCGGTTGGACCACGGCACCATGGGGAAGGAGGCGAGCTGGTAGAGGTCTGGCGTCTCGCCGTCCCAGGGCCGCCACAGGTCCACGCGTTCCCCCGCGTGCTCGCACTGCCAGGCCGCGACGGCGCCGCCCAATGAGGGCACCAGGCCCAGGTGTTGGCCGGCGTGGCGCAGCCAGGTGATCGGATGCTTCATGCGACAGGTCCTGCAAACAAAGGGGCCGGCAGGCCAGGGCTGTCGAGCTCGACGGCGAAGACGGCGCCGGCCAGGGGCGCACCGGGCAAGCCGATGGCCGCGCTCGTGACATACAGCGTGCGCAACGCGGGACCGCCGAACGCGCAGTTCGTGATCTGGCTGGCGGGCAGCGTTATGCGCCCCAGCTCCTCGGCGGTCACGGGGTCGTGGCAGCTCACGCAGCCGCCGCCCCAGTGGGCGATCCACAGCCGGCCCGCGGCATCGGTGGTCATGCCGTCGGGCACGCCGTCGCCCTCGGCGAACTGCAGCCAGGGGCGGCGGTTGGCCAGCAGGCCGCTGGCCATGTCGAAGTCATACGCCAGCACGGTGCCGCGCACGGTGTCGTTGAAGAACATGGTGGTGCCGTCCTGCGACCACGTGGGGCCGTTGGTCACGGCGAACCCGGTGTCGTGGCGCGTGCAGCGGCCATCGGCATCGAAGCGGTACAGCGCGCCGGTCTCGGCCTGGCAATCGAAGTCCATGCTGCCGGCCCAGAAGCGGCCCTGTGCATCGCACTTGCCGTCATTGAAGCGGTTGCCGGGCGGCTCGGCTTCGACGCGGTGCAGGTGGCGCAGCGTGCCCTGTTCCGGATGGAACAGCGCGAAGCCGTGGCGCAGGCTGACCAGCAGGGCATCGCTGCCCGCGCATTCGGCCACGGCCGAGATGTATTCATCGAAAGCCCAGCTGCGCTGCTCGCCACCCTGCAGCCGGTGCAGCCGGCGGCCCAGGATGTCGACCCACCACAGCGCCTGCAGTCTTGACGACCACAACGCGCCCTCGCCCAGCTGCGCCTGCGCGTCCCAGACACAGCGCGGCGTGGACAGGGCCGTGGGCCTGGAAAACGAGGGTGGAGAGGACATGGTGCGCGATGGTGCTTGACGCGGCGCATCGTATCAAGGCACATTCATATTGGAAAGAAGCCGATCACAGCTTCTCAGATACAACTTTTGCAATCCATCGATTTTGGAGACATCGCCATGCCCAACGCCCCATCCACCTACCCCAGCCTGCGCGGACGCGCCGTCTTCGTGACCGGCGGGGGAAGCGGCATCGGTGCGGCCATCGTCAGCGCGCTGGCCGCGCAGGGTGCGCGCGTGGCCTTCGTGGACATCGCGGCCGAGCCCAGCCAGGCGCTGGCGGGCAGCATCGAGGCGGCAGGCCACGGCGCGGTCTGGTGGCGGGCCTGCGACGTGCGCGACATCGCCGCGTTGCAGTCTTCCATCGCTGACGCGCAGGCCGCGCTAGGCGACTTCTCGGTGCTGGTGAACAACGTGGCCAGCGACGACCGCCACACGCTGGAGTCCGTCACGCCCGCCTATTACGACGACCGCATCGCCATCAACGAGCGGCCCGCCTTCTTCGCCATCCAGGCCGTGGTGCCCGGCATGCGCCGCCTGGGCGCGGGCTCGGTCATCAACCTGGGCTCGACCGGCTGGCAGGCCAAGGGCAGCGGCTACCCGGTGTATTCCATCGCCAAGTCCTCGGTCAACGGCCTCACGCGCGGCCTGGCGCGCACGCTGGGCGCGGACCGCATCCGCATCAACACCGTCTCGCCGGGCTGGGTCATGACCGAGCGGCAGATCAAGCTCTGGCTGGACGCCGAGGGCGAGAAGGAACTCGCGCGCAACCAGTGCCTGCCCGACAAGCTGCAGCCGAACGACATCGCGGCCATGGTGCTGTTCCTGGCATCGGACGATGCGGCGATGTGCACGGCGCAGGAGTTCAAGGTGGATGCGGGCTGGGTGTAGGTGCTTTTGTAGCCCTTGAGCTACACTCCCCGGCATGCGAGTCGCGAAGACCAAGGCCTACGCCGCATGGATCGACGCGCTGAAGGACCGCACTGGCAGAGCCAGGATCCTGATGCGCGTCGAACGGCTGATCGGCGGCAATCCGGGCCTGCACCGCAACCTGAGCGACGGCGTGTCCGAGTTGAAGATCGATGTCGGGCGGGCTACCGCGTCTACTACACGCAGCGCGGCGAGCGCTTGCTGTTGCTGCTGGCCGGCGGCGACAAGTCGTCGCAGCAGAACGATATCCAGATGGCCATCCAGCTCGCCAAGAGCTTCCAGGAGTAGACCCCATGCCCCGCACCGCCAGCAAGACGCCCCAACCCACGGTGACCCCATACGACGTGGCCGACCACCTGCGCACACCCGAGGAGATGGCGGCCTACCTCGACGCCTGGCTGGATGAGGCGCCGGACGATGCCGCTGGCATTGCCAAGGCGCTCGGCGATATCGCGCGTGCCAAGGGCATGAGCCAGGTGGCCAAGGATGCCGGCCTCAGCCGCGAAAGCCTCTACCGTGCGCTCAGCAGCGACGGCAACCCCAGCTTTGCCACCGTGCTGAAAGTCGCCCGCGCCCTCGGGTTGAAATTGCACGCGGCAGCAGCCTGATCCTGGGCTACTCCACCTTCCTGCCATACACCGGCAGGCACGCCGTCTTCAAGGCCTTCAACAGCAACTGCGCCCCCGGCGACAGCATGCGGTCGCTGCGCGTGATGAAGCCGAAGTCGTCCATGTGGCAGGGCATCTCCAGCGGCACGATGGTCAGGATGCCGTGCGCGGCGTAGTAGCGCGCGACCTCCGTGGACACCACGCACAGCATGTCGCTTTGCTGCAGCATGCGCGTGATGAACAGCAGCGCCGCGGTCTCGATCACGTCGATCGGCGGCTTCAGGCCCGCCTCGGTAAACATCAACTCGAAGCGATGGCGCAGCACGCTGCCGGCCGGCGGCACGATCCAGCTGGCGTCCACCACGTCGGCCAGCGTCAGGCCCTGCGCGCCGGCCATCGGATGGCCCGGCCGCGCCACGGCGCACACGGGCTCGCTGGTCAGCGGCTCGTAGCGCAGATTGGTCTTGTCTTCCTCGGCGAAGAAGCGCGCCAGCAGGATGTCGAGCCGGCCCTGGCGTAAGTGCTGCAGCAGCACCGGGCTGGTCTCGATCTCCAGCACCACGCGCAGGCTGGGCTGCTCGCGCTTGACCATGGCGATGGCCGAGGGCAGCAGGGCCAGCGCCGGTGAGGTGATGGCGCCCACGCCGACCTGGCCGTAACGCCCGGCCTTGAGCGCCGTGAGCTCCTCGTGCGCCTGGTTCAGGCTGGCCAGCGCCTCGCGCGCATGGCGGATCATGGTCTCGCCGT
This sequence comes from Pseudorhodoferax sp. Leaf267, assembly GCF_001422405.1. Taxonomy (GTDB): domain Bacteria; phylum Pseudomonadota; class Gammaproteobacteria; order Burkholderiales; family Burkholderiaceae_C; genus Pseudorhodoferax. The sequence continues at coordinate 232,058 of NZ_LMMV01000001.1, read as the reverse complement.
ACCAGGTGGCCCGCATGCCGCGCGGCAGCCGCTCGAACAGCGGCACCTCCAGCATGTCTTCCAGGTCCTTCAGCAGCTTCGATGCGGCCGGCTGCGTCATGTTCAGCACGCGCGCCGCGGCGTGGATGTTGCCCTCGTCCGCCAACGCCACGAGCAACAGCAGCTGACGCGTCTTCAGGCGCGCGCGCAGGAACCAGTGGGCGCTGTCGGCAACGTCGGTCACCGGGTTTTCCCGATGCGCGTAAGGATATGTTTTTTCATCAAAAAAGTATTGGATGGATACGCGTTTGATTCTTACACTGCGGGGCATGCGCTGGCAACCAGCCAACCTCAGGCAGCCAGGCATGCCAACAGGAGACAAGACCGATGCCCATCACACGCCGCCACGCCATTGCCGCCACCGCGGCCCTTTCCGCTGCCGCTCTGCACGGCCCGCTGTTCGCCCAGAAGAAGATCGTGCTGGGCTTCAGCCAAGTCGGTGCCGAGAGCGAATGGCGCACCGCCAACACCGAGTCCATCAAGGCGGCTGCCAAGGACGCGGGCATCGAACTCAAGTTCTCCGACGCGCAGCAAAAGCAGGAGAACCAGATCAAGGCCATCCGCGCCTTCATTGCGCAGAAGGTCGACGTTATTGCGTTCTCGCCCGTCGTCGAATCGGGCTGGGACAACGTGCTGCGCGAGGCCAAGGCCGCCAAGATCCCGGTGGTGCTGACCGACCGCGCCGTCAACTCCAAGGACACCTCGCTCTACGTGACCTTCATGGGCTCGGACTTCGTCGAGGAAGGCCGCAAGGCCGGCCGCTGGCTGGTGGACAAGATGAAAGGCCAGAGCGGCGAGGTGCGCATCGTCGAGCTGCAGGGCACGGTGGGCTCGGCCCCGGCCATCGACCGCAAGAAGGGCTTCGAGGAAATCATCAAGGCGGACCCCAAGTTCAAGATCGTGCGCAGCCAGACCGGCGACTTCACGCGCGCCAAGGGCAAGGAGGTGATGGAAGCCTTTCTGAAGGCCGAGGGCAAGGCCATCAATGTGCTGTACGCGCACAACGACGACATGGCCATCGGCGCGATCCAGGCCATCGAGGAGGCCGGCCTCAAGCCCGCCAAGGACATCACCATCATCTCCATCGACGCGGTGAAGGGCGCCTTCGAGGCCATGATGGCCGGCAAGCTGAACGTGTCCATTGAATGCAGCCCGCTGCTGGGCCCGCAGCTGATGACGGCGGTGAAAGACATCCTGGCCGGCAAGACCATCCCCAAGCGCATCGAGACGGTGGAGGGCATCTTCCCGATGGAGACCGCGGCGGCTGAATTCCCGAAGCGCAAGTACTGATCAACGCATCTCAAAAACAAACAACAGGAGACTCTCCATGAAACGCACATTCCTCAAGACCTTGGCCGCCAGCGCCGTCGTGCTGGCCCTCACCCCCGTGGCCCACGCCCAGGACAAGGGCATGGTCGGCATCTCCATGCCCACCAAGTCGTCAGCGCGCTGGATCGACGACGGCAACAACATGGTCAAGGTGCTGAAAGAGCGCGGCTACAAGACCGACCTGCAGTACGCCGACGACGACATCCCCAACCAGCTGGCGCAGATCGAGAACATGGTGACCAAGGGCGCCAAGGTGCTGGTCATCGCGTCCATCGACGGCACCACGCTCTCCAAGGCGCTGCAGAACGCGGCCGACAAGGGCGTGAAGGTCATCGCCTACGACCGGCTGATCAAGGGCTCGAAGAACGTGGACTACTACGCCACCTTCGACAACTTCCAGGTCGGCGTGCTGCAGGCCAGCTCCATCGTCCACGCGCTGGGCCTCAAGCAGGGCAAGGGCCCGTTCAACATCGAGCTGTTCGGCGGCTCGCCGGACGACAACAACGCCTTCTTCTTCTACGACGGCGCGATGTCGGTCTTGAAGCCCTACATCGACAGCGGCAAGCTGGTGGTGCGCAGCAAGCAGATGGGCATGGACAAGGTGGGCACGCTGCGCTGGGACGGCGCGGTGGCGCAGGCGCGCATGGACAACCTGCTCTCGGCCTTCTACGGCAATGCCAAGGTCGATGCCGTGCTGTCGCCCTACGACGGCCTGTCCATCGGCATCCTGTCCTCGCTCAAGGGCGTGGGTTACTGCACCAAGCAGACGCCCTGCCCCATCGTCAGCGGGCAGGATGCGGAGGTGCAGTCCGTCAAGTCCATCCTGCGCGGCGAGCAGTACTCCAGCATCTTCAAGGACACGCGCGAGCTGGCCAAGGTGGCCGCCAACATGGTCGACGCCGTGGTCTCGGGCAAGCAGCCCGAGGTCAACGACACCAAGACCTACAACAACGGCGTGAAGGTCGTGCCGTCCTACCTGCTCAAGCCCGTCACCGTGGACAAAACAAACTGGGAAGCAACGCTGGTCGGCAGCGGCTACTACAAGGCCTCGCAGATCAAGTAGACCCGCTGCGATGACCACGCTGCTGGAGATGCGGGCGATCCGCAAGACCTTCCCCGGCGTCGTGGCGCTGGACCGGGTCGACCTCGACATCCGCGAAGGGGAGATCCACGCGCTCGTGGGCGAGAACGGCGCGGGCAAGTCCACGCTCATGAAGGTGCTGTCGGGCGTCTACCCGCTTGGCGAGTACGAGGGCGAGATCGTCTACGACGGAGAGCTGCAGCGCTTCGGCGGCATCCACGACAGCGAGCGCGCCGGCATCATCATCATCCACCAGGAGTTGGCGCTGGTGCCCATGCTCTCGATTGCCGAGAACATCTTCCTGGGCAACGAGGTGGCCGAGCGCGGCGTGATCGACTGGATCGAAGCGCACCGGCGCACGCAGGCGCTGCTGACGAAGGTAGGCCTGCGCGAATCGCCCGAGGCGCCGGTGGGCGACCTGGGCATGGGCAAGCAGCAGCTGGTCGAGATCGCCAAGGCGCTGTCGAAGAAGGTCAGGCTGTTGATCCTGGACGAGCCCACGGCCAGCCTCAACGAGAACGACAGCCAGGCCCTGCTGGACCTGTTGATCGGCCTGCGCGCGCAGGGCATCACCTGCATTCTGATCTCGCACAAGTTGAACGAGATCGCGCGCGTGGCCGACTCGGTCACCATCCTGCGCGACGGCTCCAGCGTGGAGACCATCGACTGCCAGGGCCAGCCCGTCAGCGAAGACCGCGTGATCCGCGGCATGGTAGGCCGGGCCATGGCGGACCGTTACCCGCCACGCGCACCCAAGATCGGCGCCGTGGGCTTCGAGGTGCGCAACTGGTCGGCCCGGCACCCGGAGCACCCGGACCGCGATTTCCTCAAGGACCTTAATCTGAACGTGCGCCACGGCGAGGTGGTCGGCATCGCCGGGCTGATGGGCTCTGGTCGCACCGAGTTCGCGATGAGCGTGTTCGGCCGCAGCTGGGGCCGGCAGGTGCGCGGCCAGGTGCTGATGGAAGGTGCCGAGGTCGATGTGTCCACCGTCGGCAAGGCCATCGCGCACGGCCTGGCCTACGTGACGGAGGACCGCAAGGGCGCGGGCCTGGTGTTGGACGAGAGCATCCAGTTCAACACCTCGCTGGCCAACCTGCCGGGCGTCTCGCGCGCGGGCGTGATCTCCAATGAGCAGGAACATGCGGTAGCGGAGCGCTACCGCAAGTCCATGCGCATCCGTACGCCCAACGTGCAGCAGAAAACGCTGAACCTCTCAGGCGGCAACCAGCAGAAGGTGGTGCTGGGCAAGTGGCTGTTCACCGAGCCCAGGCTGCTGATCCTGGACGAGCCCACGCGCGGCATCGACGTGGGCGCCAAGTACGAGATCTATGCGCTGATCGCCGAGCTTGCATCGCAGGGCCGCTGCGTGATCGTGATCTCGTCCGAGATGCCAGAGCTGCTGGGCATCTCCGACCGCATCTACGTGATGAACGAAGGCCGCTTCGTGGCCGAGATGCCCACGGCCGAGGCTTCGCAGGAACGCATCATGGCCGCGATCCTCAAGGCGCATGCGCCACAAAAAGAAGAAGTGCAGACATGACAGAAGACACCCTCCCCGCTCCCACCACGAAGAACGCCCCGGCAGCGCCCACCCTGGGCAGCTACCTGCGCCACAACTTCCGCGAGTACGGCATGTTGCTGAGCCTCGTGGCGATCATGGTGTTCTTCCAGGTCATGACCGACGGCACGCTGATGCAGCCGCTGAACCTGACCAACCTGGTGCTGCAGAACAGTTACATCGTGATCATGGCGCTGGGCATGCTGCTGGTCATCGTGGCCGGCCACATCGATTTGTCGGTGGGCTCGGTCTGCGGCTTCGTCGGCGCGCTGGCAGCGGTGCTGATGGTGCAGCACGATTGGCACGTGGTGCCGGCCACGCTGGCCTGCCTGCTGTGCGGCGGCGTGATCGGCGCGGCGCAGGGCTGGTTCGTGGCCTACGCGCGCATTCCGTCGTTCATCGTGACGCTGGCCGGCATGCTGGTGTTCAAGGGCCTGGCGCTGGCGCTGCTGGCCGGGCAATCGGTGGGGCCGTTTCCCGAGGTGTTTCAGGGCCTGAGTTCGGGCTTCATCCCCGACCCCTTCGCCGCGCCGCCCACGCCGGGCCAGCAGAACCTGCGCATCTTCACGCTGCTGCTAGGCATCGCCGCCGCGCTGCTGTTCGCCTGGACCGGCTGGCGCGCACGCCAGCGCCAGCGCGCGCATGGCATCACCAGCGAGCCGGGTGGCTTCTTCGTGGCGAAGACGGTCGTGTTCGCCGCGCTGCTGATCGGCTTCTCGTGGCTGCTGGCCTCCTACCGCGGCCTGCCCAACGTACTGGTGGTGATGGCGCTCTTGATCCTGCTGTTCGACTTCGTCACGCGGCGCACCACCATCGGCCGGCGCGTGTACGCGCTGGGCGGCAACGAGAAGGCCGCGCGGCTGTCGGGCATCGACACGAAGCGGTTGAGCTTTTTGACCTTCGTGAACATGGGCGTGCTGGCCGCGCTGGCGGGCCTGGTGTTCGCGGCGCGGCTCAACACCGCCACGCCCAAGGCCGGCCTGGGCTTCGAGCTGGACGTGATCGCGGCCTGCTTCATCGGTGGGGCCTCGGCCTCGGGCGGTGTGGGCAAGGTCATGGGCGCTGTCATCGGCGCATTCATCATGGGCGTGATGAACAACGGGATGTCCATCCTGGGCATCGGCATCGACTACCAGCAGGTCATCAAGGGGCTGGTGCTGCTGGCGGCGGTGTTCATCGACGTGTACCACAAGAACAAGGCATGACGCCTGTTTTGCAGCTTGCCGGAGTGACCAAGCGCTTCGGCGACATCGAGGTGCTGCGCGATGTGCAGCTCACGCTCCACCCCGGCGAGATCCATGCGCTGATGGGCCAGAACGGCGCGGGCAAGTCCACGCTGATCAAGGTGCTGACGGGCGTGTTCCCGGCCAGCGCAGGAGAGATTCGTTTGGGCGGCCAGGTGGTTCGGCCCGACTCGCCGATCGCCGCGCAGCAACTGGGCATCAGCACGGTCTACCAGGAGGTGAACCTGTGCCCCAACCTGTCGGTGGCCGAGAACATGTTCGCCGGGCGTTATCCCAAGCGCGGGCTGCGCATCGACTGGGCCGCGGTGCACACCCAGGCGCGCGCGCTGCTGGCGCGCATTGGCCTCGCGATCGACGTCACGCGGCTGCTGTCCAGCTACCCGGTGGCCGTGCAGCAGATGGTGGCCATCGGCCGCGCGCTCGGTGTCAAGGCGCAGGTGCTGATCCTCGACGAGCCCACCTCCAGCCTGGACGACGACGAGGTGCGCAAGCTGTTTGGCGTGCTGCGCCAGCTGCGCGACGAGGGCCTGGCCATCGTCTTCGTCACGCACTTCATGAACCAGGTCTACGCCGTGTCCGACCGCATCACGGTGCTGCGCAATGGCGGCTGGGTGGGTGAGTGGCCGGTGGCCGAGTTGCCGGCGCCAAAGCTCATCGCCGCCATGCTCGGCCGCGAGCTGGCCGCCGCGCAGGCCCGCACGGCGCCGCCCCCGGTGGCAGACATGGTGGCTGCACCGCTGCTGCGCGCCGAAGGCCTGGGCCAGTCCACCCAGTTGCAGCCGCTCGACCTGCAGGTGCGCGCCGGCGAAGTCGTGGGCCTGGCCGGCCTGCTGGGCGCGGGCCGCACCGAACTGGCGCGATTGTTGTTCGGCCTGGAGACGCCCGACCGCGGCACGCTGCAGATCGACGGCCAGATGGTGCGTTTCGCCAGCCCGTCCGACGCGATTGCGGCCGGCCTGGCCCTGTGCCCCGAGGAGCGCAAGACCGACGGCATCGTGGCCGAACTCTCGGTGCGCGAGAACATCGCGCTGGCGCTGCAGGCGCGCATGGGTGTGCGCAAGTTTTTGTCGCACGCCGAGCAGACGCGGCTGGCCGAGCGCTTCGTCGCCCAGCTGGGCATCAAGACCGCCAGCGTGGAAACGCCCATCGGCCTGCTCTCGGGCGGCAACCAGCAAAAGGCCGTGATCGCCCGCTGGCTGGCGACGGCCCCGCGCCTGCTGATCCTGGACGAGCCCACGCGTGGCATCGACGTGGCGGCCAAGCAGGAAATCATGGAGCAGATCCTGCAGCTGGCCCAGGCCGGCATGGCGGTGGTGTTCATCTCGTCGGAGATCGCCGAGGTGGTGCGCGTGGCGCACCGCATCGTGGTGCTGCGGGACCGGCGCAAGGTGGGGGAGCTGCCGGCGGGCAGCACCGAGGACGACGTGTACGCCATGATCGCGGCGGAGCACGCCTGATGAAGCTGTTCCAGCACCGCCTGGCCTGGCCCCTGGTCACGCTGGCCATCCTGCTGGCCGTCAACGCCGCCTTCAACCCCGACTTCCTGCGCATCGAGTGGCGCGAGGGGCACCTCTACGGCAGTCTGATCGACATCCTGAACCGCGCCGCACCGCTGATCCTGGTCTCGCTGGGCATGACGCTGGTGATCGCCACGCGTGGCATCGACATCTCGGTCGGCGCCGTGGTCGCCATCAGCGCGGCCGTGGCGGCCTGGGCCATTGGCGGCAATGTGGACGGCACGGCGCGCTTCGGCCTGCCGCTGGCGATCGCGGCGGCGCTGGGCATCGCGCTGGTTAGCGGCCTGTGGAACGGCGTGCTGGTCGCCGGCGTGGGCATGCAGCCCATCATCGCCACGCTGATCCTGATGGTGGCCGGCCGCGGCATCGCGCAGCTGATCACCGACGGGCAGATCCTCACGGTCTACCACAAGCCCTTTTTCTTCCTGGGTGGCGGCTACCTGCTCGGGCTGCCGTTCTCCGTGTTCGTGGTCGCGGCCGTGTTCGGCCTGCTGTACCTCGCGGCCACGCGCAGTGCGCTGGGCTTGTTCATCCAGTCGGTCGGCATCAACCCCACGGCCGCGCGCGTGGCGGGCGTGCAGGCCCGGCGTCTGATCCTGGGGGCCTACGTGGTCTGCGGCCTGTGCGCCGGGCTGGCGGGACTGTTGATCAGCTCCAACATCAAGAGCGCCGACGCCAACAACGCCGGCCAGCTGCTGGAGCTCGATGCGATCCTGGCCGTGACGCTGGGCGGCACGCTGCTGACCGGCGGGCGCTTCAGCCTGGTGGGCAGCGTGATCGGCGCGCTGATCATCCAGACGCTGACCTATGCGATCTACTCGCTGGGCGTGCCGCCCGAGATCAACCTGGTGGTCAAGGCCGTGGTGGTGTTCGCGGTCATGCTGCTGCAGTCGGCCGAGTTCCGCGCCATGTTGCGCACCCTGGCCGTGCGGCCGGTGGAGGCGCCCCGGTGAAGCGCCTGGACCCGAAGTACCTGCCGCTGGCCGCCACCGTGTCGCTGTTCGTGGCCGTGGCCACGCTGGGCGGCCTGCGCTACGACGGCCTGTTCTCGGCCCAGGTGTTCCTGAACCTGCTGATCGACAACGCCTTCGTGCTGGTGGTGGCCATCGGCATGAGCTTCGTGATCCTCACCGGCGGCATCGACCTGTCGGTGGGCTCGGTCATCGCGCTCACCACCATGGTCTCGGCCGCGCTGGTGGAGCGGCACGGCTGGAGCCCATACGCCACCATCCCGCTGGTGCTGGTGATGGGCACGCTGTTCGGTGGCTTCATGGGGCTGTTGATCGAGCGCTTCCGGCTGCAGCCCTTCATCGTCACACTGGCCGGCATGTTCCTCGCGCGCGGGCTGTGCTACCTGATCAGCATCGACTCGATCAGCATCACGAACGAGGCCTACTCGGACCTGGCGCAGATCCGCATCCCGCTGCCCGGCGAGACCTCTCTGTCGCTGTCTGCGGTGATTGCGCTCGCGGTGCTGACGCTGGCGATCTTCGTCGCGCACTGGACACCCTTCGGCCGCACGGTCTATGCGATTGGCGGCAACGAGCAGTCGGCGCGGCTCATGGGGCTGCCGGTGCGGCGCACCCTGGTCGGCGTGTACGCGCTGTCGGGCCTGTGCTCGGCACTGGCTGGCGTGCTGTTCACGTTCTACATGCTGTCGGGCTACGGCCTGCATGCGCTGGGGCTGGAGCTGGACGCGATCGCGGCCGTGGTGATCGGCGGCACGCTGCTGTCCGGTGGCGTGGGCTACCTGGCCGGCACGCTGTTCGGCGTGCTGATGCTGGGGATCATCCAGACGCTGATCGCCTTCGACGGCACGCTCAGTTCGTGGTGGACGCGCATCGTCGTCGGCGCGCTGCTGTTCGTGTTCTGCATCCTGCAGCGCTTCATCACGGCGCGCGCACCCACCCACTAGGAGAAATGCCATGCCCCAAGCCCGCTACCGCGGCGTGTTCCCGGTCGTGCCCACGACCTTCTTCGAGGACGGCCGGCTCGATCTGCAGAGCCAGAAGCGCTGCGTCGATTTCATGATCGACGCCGGCTCGCACGGCCTGTGCATCCTGGCGAACTTCTCCGAGCAGTTCCTGATCGCGGACGACGAGCGCGAACTACTCACGCGCACGGTGCTGGAGCACGTGGCCGGCCGCGTGCCGGTGATCGTGACCACCACGCACTTCGCCACCAAGGTCTGCGCCGAGCGCAGCCGCCGCGCGCAGGACATGGGCGCGGCCATGGTCATGGTGATGCCGCCCTACCACGGCGCCACCTTCCGCGTGGGCGAGCCGCAGATCCACGCGTTCTACGCCGCGCTGTCGGACGCCATCGACATTCCCATCATGGTGCAGGACGCGCCGGCCGCCGGTACGCCGCTGTCGGCCGCGTTCCTGGCGCGCATGGCGCAGGAGATCGAGCACCTCGCCTACTTCAAGATCGAGACGGCGGGTGCGGCGAGCAAGCTGCGCGAGTTGATCCGGCTCGGCGGCGACGCGATCGAAGGGCCGTGGGACGGCGAGGAGGCGATCACGCTGATCCCCGACCTGGATGCGGGTGCCACGGGCGCGATGACGGGTGGTGGCTACCCCGACGGCATCCGCCAGATCATGGACCCGTACATGGCCGGCCAGCGCGAAGAGGCGATCGCGCAGTACCAGCGCTGGCTGCCGCTCATCAACTACGAAAACCGGCAGGCCGGCTTCCTGGCGGCGAAGGCGCTGATGCTGGAAGGTGGCGTGATCCAGTGTGATGCGCCGCGCAGCCCCTGGCCGGGCATGCACCCTGAGGTGCGCAAGGGACTGCTGGAGACGGCGCGGCGGCTCGATCCGCTGGTGCTGCGCTGGGGCAATTGATGCTCAGCGCCGCGCCACCAGCCAGGCCAGCAGGTCGGCGCGCACCGGCGTGAGCCCGCGGTAGCCCAGCACGGCCGGGCTCATGCTGGCCAGCGCGTCGTGCAGGCGCGTGGCACGCTGGGGCGTGTCGATGGCCTCGGCCAGCGGCTGCAGGTCGACCCGGATCGTGAACACGGCCTGCTGCCGGCCCGGCACCGGGATGAAGGTCTGGCGTTCGGTGCGCCACCAGGCATCGCCCACGGCCACACCGGCCCAGCGGTCCGGCGGCACGCGCTGCGGGTGCGCATGCAGGCGGCCGTGCGGCGTGATGGTCCAGACGAAGCGCTCCCAGCGCTGCTCGCCCGCCACCAGCCGCGACAGCGCCTCGGCTGCACCGACCAGCAAAGCGTTGTCGGCCACCGGCGCATGCACTTCGGCGAACGTGCGGCCGACTTTTTGTTCCGGTGCCCAGTGCGAGGGCAGCGCCACCGCCAGCCAGGGGACGCGCGTGTCGCGCGCATCCAGGACTGCGAAGTCTTCTGCGAAGGCCAGGCTCAGCAGCCCGGCCAGCCGCCAGTCGGCCGGCAGCGCCTGCAGGCAATGCCGGGCTTCGCCGCAAGGGAGGGGGTGAAGCGCGCGAACCTGGCCGTCAACCACGGCCAGCCCCAATGCGGGCGCTCGGGCCTGGCGGCCATCCCAGATCCAGGCAGACGGGTGCTCTGTGGCCGCGTGCCGGCACAGCGCGTCCAGCGCCGGCTGGGGGTCGAAGCCGGCCGCGCGGCACAAGGCCTGGTCGGCGTGCGCCGTCAGCACGGCCAGTTTCTCGCGCAGATGGGAGCTGCCGGGAACCACCGGAGTCAGTTGGCCGGCCCCCGGTGGCAGCCGGCGCAGGCCGGGCTGAATGCGGAACGGGGCCTGGACGGCGACGTCGAAATCGAAACACATTGTGTGTGCGACCCAGCGCAGGAAGGAGCGTTCATTGTGCTGCCGCGTGCTTGCATCACGGCATGCGGACACGGCATGCCGCCCAATGTGCAATCGGGCACGGTTCCTGTATCTTCCTGCGCGCTTGCGGCCCATGACGTGGTCGGCGCACCAAAAGACGGCGCGCATGCCTTGCCGATGGAACCGGGCAAAAACCCAAAATATCTGGAGCTTCCTCATGTATTTGTCTCCCCGCTTCCGCGCCTTCGCGGCCGGCGCCGCCCTGCTGACGGCCAGTGCGCTCGCCTACGCACAGCAACTGCCCAATGTCGTGATCCTGGCCACGGGCGGCACCATCGCCGGTGCCGGCGCCTCGGCCGCCAACAGCGCCACCTATGCCGCGGCCAAGGTGCCGGTCGACAAGCTGATCGCCGGCCTGCCGGAGATCTCCAAGGTCGCCAACGTCAAGGGCGAGCAGGTGTTCCAGATCGCCTCGGAGAGCTTCACCAACGACAACCTGCTGACGCTGGCCAAGCGCGTCTCGGCGCTGTCCAAGCAAGGTGACGTGGACGGCATCGTCGTCACGCATGGCACCGACACGCTGGAGGAGACCGCCTACTTCCTGAACCTGGTGGTGCGCACCACCAAGCCCATCGTGGTGGTGGGCTCCATGCGCCCCGGCACGGCCCTGTCGGCCGACGGTGCGCTGAACCTGTACGACGCCGTGAACGTGGCCGCCAGCAAGGACGCCATGGGCAAGGGCGTGCTGGTCACGATGAACGACGAGATCAACAGCGGGCGCGACGTCAGCAAGTCGATCAACATCAAGACCGAAGCCTTCAAGAGCCAGTGGGGCGCGCTGGGCATGATCGTCGAGGGCAAGAACTACTGGTTCCGCGCCCCGGTCAAGCGCCACACCGCGCAGTCGGAGTTCAACATCGACGAGATCACGGCGCTGCCGCAGGTCGACATCGCCTATGGCTACGGCAGCGTGCCGGCTTCCAGCTACGAGGCCATCGGCAAGGGCTCCAAGGCCATCATCCACGCCGGCACCGGCAATGGTTCGGTGGCCGACCGCGTCGTGCCCACGCTGCAGAAGCTGCGCGCCGATGGCGTGCAGGTGATCCGCAGCGCACGCGTGCCCGGCGGCTTCGTGCTGCGCAATGCCGAGCAGCCCGACGACAAGTACGACTGGGTCGTCGCGCACGACCTGAACCCGCAAAAAGCCCGCATCCTGGCCATGGTGGCGCTGACCAAGCCGCTGAGCTCGGCGGACCTGCAGCGGGTCTTCTGGGAGTACTAGAGAGCAACCCCCGGGCGGCTTCGCCGCTCCCCCCTTCTGCTGCGCGAAGGGGGGGCACACCCAGCGGCCTGGCAGAGCCAGTTCCGCGGGTGTCCTCGAATAAGCCCTGCCTTGTTTCGCGCGCTGGCCTACGAGCCTTCTTGAGGGAGTTTGGTGGCCACGCAGTTGATGCCCGAGGGGCCCCCTGCGCCCCCGGCCGTGGTCTGGCAGGCGATGGCGCGGCCCGTGGAGGGGTCGTGGAACCAGGCGGTGCTGGTCGTGCCGCTGGCGGAGACGCCGACCGCCTGGAAGCTGGGGTTCGCGCGGATCTGCGATTGCGCTGCGGGCATCAGCGCCAGCGTGAGTCCGGCGCCGGCGACGAGGGCCGCGGCGGCGTAACGGATGTGAGAGCTTGGCATGGCGAGGTCCTTTCGATGGGTGGCGACAAGGCCGCCATCATGGACCAGACCGACCACGGAGTGCCGCCGCCGTCGGCTACGGGGCAAGCACCTTCGGGCGGCCCGGCGGTGCTCACACCGGGTAGATCAGCGAGTTCAGCACCATCTCGCTGTCGTAGACGCACAGCCGGCTCTTGAAGCGCAAGCCGGCATCCGTGCGCACGATCTCGTCGATGTAGCGGCCCACATTGTAGACCTCGCTCACGTCACCAGGCCTGGTGCGGAACACGGCGTAGTGCGCTTGCGCGCGCACCGTGCCGTCGTCGCCGTGCCCCAGCACCTGGGCCGGGCTCACGACATGGCGCATGTAGTACGGCGCGTGGTAGATGGTCTGCGTGACGCCGTAGACGCGGTCGCGCAGCATGCCCTGGCTCTCCAGCGCGATCAGCGCCAGCGGCAAGCCGCGTGCGTGGTTTTCGCGGGCCTGCACGGTGTAGCGGCCTTCCGGGATGAAGAAGTCGGGCCAGGCGTCGAAGCGCGCTTCGTCCAGCGCTGCGGCATAGGCCGCGTTGAGCTGGTCGATCTCGTGGTGCAGCAGCAGCGTTTCGACAGGGCTCATGGCTCGACGATCTTCTTCCAGTACGCATACATGCTGCGGATCAGCGTCTCCGTGACCATGTGCTCCGTCGCCTCGGTCCCGGTGCCGCCCAGCTCGCACAGCGTCTCGCCGCCCTCGCCCCATTGCCGAAAGCCGGCCTGGCTCAGCTCGATCACCTCGCCGTCGTCGGCGCTCACGAAGCCGGCCGGGCCGAACAGGTTGGCCTGGCGCAGGCGGCGGCGCGTCATCTCGGGCGTGTCGTCTGCAAAGCCGAAATGCGTCCACACGAAATCGAAGCTGCCCGGCCCGCGCGGCACGATCTGGCGCGTGCTCAGCGAGTTCACCTGCTGCTGCACGATCAGGCCGGGGAACAGGGTCAGCATGGTCACGGTCGGGGTGATCTGCGCACCCGGCTGGGCCGGGTCGGGGATGGTCCACCAGGGCTCGGGCACGACGTCGAGCAGGCGGTCGTCGTGCAGCGTCATGCCGGCCTTGAACGAGGTGACACCGGCCGTGACCGCAGCGGCGGCCGGCGCCGCCTCGTTGCGGCGCGAGACCATCACGGCATGGCGGCCCTGCGCGTCCATCACCATGCGGCTCTTCTGGTCGGCACGCCACAGGCCGAAGGTGACGAACCAGGTGTGCAGCAGGCCCGGGTGGTACGGGTCCTTGATGTTCTCCATCATCAATTTCCAGTTGCCCGGGATGCGCTGGCGGTTGGTGCCCAGCAGCGTGAGCGTGCGGCCCTGGAAGATGCGGTCCAGCCAGGGCATGACGGCCGGGCCCAGGTAGTCGGTCAGCGGCTCCACGCCGTAGTCGAAGCTGGCGAACACCAGCCCGTGCACGGTGGCGACCTTGAGCCGCGTGAGACCGTGCGCACCCATGTCGAAATCGGCCGGCATGCCGCCCTGCACGCACTCGCCGCCTGACTCCTGCGCCTTCACCCCGTCTTTGAACGGCAGGCCGGCCAGCTCGCCATTGAGCTTGTAGGTCCATTGGTGGTAAGGGCAGACGAAGCTGCGTGCGTTGCCGTGCGGCTGCTGGCAAAAGCGCACGCCGCGGTGCGCGCAGCGGTTTTCCAGGACGCGGATGCCGTCGTCGGTGGCCCGCTCGCGCGGCGCTACGCGGTCGCGCACCAGGATCACCTGGCGCTCGCCGATGGCGGTGAGCTTGAAGTCGCCGACGTTCGGGATCTCCACCGCCAGGCCCACGTAGGACCAATGCCGGCCGTAGAAGATGCGGTCGAGCTCGCGCTGGTAGAGCGCAGGGTCGGTGTAGGCCCAGAACGGCACGCGGCTGGAGCCGGGGTTGCTCCAGCGCGTCAGCGCCTGCGGTGCGTTCATCTGCTGGTCTCCTTGTGGCGGTCTGTGCCGCCGTCTCGGGCAGGGGTGGCGACGGGGATCAGGACGCGGCGGCGCCCTCGCGCTCGGCCTGCTTCTTGGCGCGCCAGGCGCCGAAGATGGCCAGTGCGCCGGGGATGAAGATCATGGCCCAGATGATCTTGTCCAGGTTGGCCTTGACCCAGGGCAGCCCCCCCAGGAAGTAGCCAGCGGTGCAGATGCCCAGCACCCAGATCAGCGCACCGATCACGTTGTACGACGTGAACTTCACGCGGCCCATGGCGGCCACGCCGGCCACGAAGGGCGCGAAGGTGCGGATGAAGGGCATGAAGCGCGCCAGGATGATGGTGATGCCGCCATAGCGCTCGTAGAAGGCATGGGCCTGGTCGAAGGCTTTCTTGTTGAAGAAGCGCGAGTCCTCCCACTGGAAGACCTTGGGGCCGAAGTAGCGCCCGATGCTGTAGTTGCACTGGTCGCCCAGGATGGCGGCCACGATCAGCACGGTCATGGCGATGGGCAGGCTCATGAGGCCGATGCCGCACAGCGCGCCGACCACGAACAGCAGCGAATCGCCGGGCAGGAAGGGCATGACCACGACGCCGGTTTCGACGAAGACGATCAGGAACAGCAGGGCATAGACCCAGGTTCCGTAGTTGCGCACGAAGGTCTCCAGGTGCTGGTCCACGTGGAGGATGAAGTCGATCAAGAAGCTGACAATTTCCATGCGCGGCATTATCGGTGGGGCACTTGCAAGGGCTTGTGACAAGCTGGGCGGCTGGCCGGATTCGGCGGCGACATTTGCTAGCATGGCGCTCGCTTCGACGCGGCCAGGCCCAGGTGCCGGCCCACGACCCGGAGTCCTCCAAGACCACCCGAGGCTTTTCCCCCATGTCCAGACCCTGCCCGACCTGTGGCACCGAGAACAGGCCTGTCGCCAGGTTTTGCAAGAAATGCGCGACGCCGCTGCCCAGCGCGCCTGCCACCCCGCCCGCACCACCTGTGGCTGCCACGGCGCCGGTCTTCTGCACGGCCTGCGGCAAGCCGAACAGCGCCCAGGCCAGGTTCTGCCGGTCCTGCGGCATGGCGATGGCGGCCGTGGCACCGGCTGCCCCGCTGCCGCCCGCGGCCGTGCCCGCAGCGCCGCCACATCCCGCCCCTGCGCAAGAGGCGACCGCGGCAGCAGCCCCGTCCCGGCGCACGCCCCTGGTGGTCGCCTTGCTGCTGATCGCGCTGCTGGCCGCGGCCCTGGCCTGGTGGCTGCAGCGCGCCGGCCCCGCGCCGGCCCCGGCGGCGCGCGAGCCCGCCGAGGAGTTTCTGCCCGACGAGAGGCCGGTGGCTACTCCGCCCGCTCCCGCCGCCTCGCAGGCGCCGGCCGCCGAGCCCGCCAGTGCGCCGGTTGCCCAAGGCGTCTCGGCGCAGGCGTCCCAGGCGCAGGCCCGCACGCCCGCACGCCCCGCGAGCGCAGCCAGCGCCGCTGAGCCGCAGGCCACACCGCAGGACGAAGAGCCGGCGCCTTCCGTGGCCGCACCGGCATCGGCACCGGAGGCCGCGCCCCCGCCGGCACCGCGCCCGGCCCCGGCCCGCTCCAGGGTGCCGGCCGCCGCGCCGGCCCCCGTCGCCGCGCAGAGCCCGGACGCGGCCTGCGCGGGCAACAGCGCCTTCACAAAGCCCTTTTGCCTCAGCATCCAGTGCTTCAAGGGAGAATTCCAGGGCCATCCGACCTGCCAGCGCCTGCGCGAGGAAGAGCGCCAGCGCCGCGACTACGAACGCAACAACATCAACGGCGGCTGAGCACCACGGTGCGCATCCAGCGGCCCCATCCAGGTTGAACAGGGAGATCCATGCTTTCGCAACAGATCAAGGACAGCAGCACGCTGCTGGACAGCATCGACGCCATGCGCAACTGGCGCGCCGTGGTGCTGCTGCTCATCACGCTCGTGGCCGCGGGCCTGGTGATGGGCCTGGGCACCCTGCTGTCCGGCATCAGCTATGCCTTCGTCGCACTGTTCGCCCTGGCCGCCTATGCGGTCGTGTTCTACGGCGCCAACGCCGTCGGCATGATGCTGATGGATGAGGCCCAGGGCTTGCCCTCGCGCCCCATCGTGGACGCCGTGGCGCATTCGCTGGCCAGCTCGCACCGGCTGCTGCTGGTCTACGCGTGGCTCGGCGCGCTGTATCTGGCCGGTCTCATCGTGCTGGTGGTGGTGCTGCTGCTGTGCAAGATCCCGCTGCTCGGCCCGCTGCTGTACACGGCCGTGTTCCCGATCGCGGTCGTGCTGTCCGGCGTGGCACTGTTCGCGTTGCCCACGGTGGTGTTCCCGCTGTCGGCGCCGTCGGTCTGGGCCGGCGCCACGGCACGTGAATGCGTGAGCCAGCTCATCGCCATCGCGCGGCGGCGCCTCATGATGGTGCTGGTGCTCATGCTGGCCGTGGCATTGATCGCGACCATGGTCGGCCTGCTGATCGGCGCCATCCTGTTCGCGGGCGTCGCCGTCACGGCTGGCGTCTCGGCACCGATCCTGGGCAATCTGGACAGCATGGCGCTGGGTGGCATGGGCAGCTTCGGCATGGGCAGCGCCGGTGCGCATGCCACGGCGGCAGGCTTCGGTGGCGGCGTGCTGTTCGCGGCCGCGTTCACGCTGCCCGGCCTGGTCTACCTGCGCGGTGCCAGCACCGTCTACCTGCGCGCATTGGACGGGCTGGACCTGGCGTCCGAACAGGCCGACGTGGACGCCCACCTGGACTACGCGCGCCACAAGGCACGCGCCATGCAGGAGCAGGCCCAGGCCAAGGCGCAGCAGGTGGCCGATCGCGCGCGCGCGGCAGCGGCTGGTGCGGCGGCAACGGCTGCGGCCCCTGCCGCGGCGCCTGCCGACGTGGTCCAAGCCCCCCAGGCCGACGCCGGCCCGGCGCCCCTGCAATGCCCGCAATGCGCCAACGCCGTGGCGCCGACCGACACCTTCTGCGCCGCCTGCGGCACGTACTTGAGATGAACACCCCCCAGTCTCCGCGCTACGCGCTACGCCAACCCCCCTCTGCTGCGCGAGGGGGGCGCACCCAGCGGCCTGACAGAGCCAGTTTCGCGGGTGCCCTGGCATGGCCTGCTCCGCGGCCTCTGGTTCTGCGTTGGCTCCCGTTCCATCGGCTGCGGGTGGTGCGCGGCGTCATGGACCCCTGACATGACTGAATCGAAACGCCAAATCCGCGAACTGCCCGACGAACTCATCAGCCAGATCGCGGCCGGCGAGGTCGTCGAGCGCCCGGCCTCCGTCGTGCGCGAACTGGTGGACAACGCGCTGGACGCCGGCGCGCGCCAGATCACGCTGCGCCTGCTGGCCGGCGGCGTGCGCCTGATCGCGGTGGAGGACGACGGGATGGGCATGGCCGCGGCCGACCTGCCGCTGGCGCTCAAGCGCCATGCCACGAGCAAGATCGCCAACCTGCACGACCTGGAAACCGTGGGCACCATGGGCTTTCGCGGCGAGGCGCTGGCGGCCATCAACTCGGTGTCGGACATGGCCGTCTCCTCGCGCCCGGCCGACCAGCCCCACGCCATGCTGCTGGACGGCCGCACGGGCGAGATCAAGCCCGTGGCCCGCGCCGTCGGCACCACCGTCGAGGTCAAGGAGCTGTTCTTCAGCACCCCGGCCCGCCGAAAGTTCCTCAAGACCGACGCCACCGAGCTGGCCCACTGCATCGAGGCCGTGCGCCGCCATGCCCTGGCCCGGCCCGACGTGGGCTTTGCCATCTGGCACGAGGGCAAGCTCGTCGAGCAATGGCGCGCCTGTGCCGATGGCGACGACAGCGGCCTGCTGCAGCGCCTGGGCGACGTGCTGGGCGACGACTTCTGCGAGCGCTCGGTGGCCGTGGACTACACCTCGGCCAGCCAGCGCGAAGGCGGAGGCCCCGCCATCCGCGTGCGTGGCCGCGCCGGCATTCCCGACGCCGCCCGCGCGCGCGGCGACCACCAGTTCGCCTACGTCAACGGCCGCTTCGTGCGCGACAAGGTGCTGGGCCACGCGGCCCGCAGCGCCTATGAGGACGTGCTGCACGGCCAGCGCCAGCCCGTCTATGCGCTGTATGTGGAGATGGACCCGGCGCGCGTGGACGTGAACGTGCACCCGACCAAGATCGAGGTGCGCTTTCGCGACAGCCGCGAAGTGCACCAGGCCGTGCGCCGCGCCGTGGACCACGCGCTGGCCGTGCCGCGCGCCACGGCCGCGGCGCTGCAGGCCGCTGCGTCCCCGGCCGCGCCCCTGCCCGTGGCGCCGCCCATGCCCGCCTGGCAGCAGCCCGCCATGGCCTTCGCCGAGCGCGAGGAGCCCGCCACGGCGTTCACGCCCTGGGCGCCCGGCGCCGCCCTCGACCCGGCCGAGGCCCGGCGCGTGGCGGAGCGCCAGGCCCAGTGGAGCGCCGCCGTGCCGGTGCTGGAAAAGCGCGCAGCCGCATCGGCGTCCTCACCTGCATCCCCCTGGGCCATCTCCGCACCCGCCCCGGTCGCGCCCGCGTCCGAGCCCGAGCCCACCACCTGGCCGCTGGGCCGCGCGCTCGCGCAGCTGCAAGGCATCTACATCCTGGCCGAGAACACCCAGGGCCTGGTCATCGTGGACATGCACGCCGCGCACGAGCGCATCGTCTACGAGCGCCTGAAGGCGCAGGCCGACCTGCAGAGCCTGGCCAGCCAGCCGCTGCTGATCCCCGCCACCTTCGCCGCCACCCCGACCGAGCTGGCCACGGCCGAAGCCCACGCCGACACGCTGGCCGTGCTGGGCCTGGACGTGGCGCCGTTCTCGGCACGCACCCTGGCGGTGCGCGCGGTGCCGAGCAGCCTGGCCCATGGCGACGCCGTGGCGCTGGCGCGCAGCGTGCTCGCCGAGCTGGCCCAGCACGACGCCAGCGGCGTGATCGAGCGCGCGCGCAACGAGTTGCTCGCCACCATGGCCTGCCACGGCGCCGTGCGCGCGAACCGGCGCCTGACGACGGAAGAGATGAACGGCCTGCTGCGCCAGATGGAGGCGACCGAGCGCTCGGACCAGTGCAACCACGGCCGCCCCACCTGGCGGCAGATCAGCGTGCGGGAGCTGGACCAGCTGTTCCTGCGGGGCCGCTGACGCCGCCCGGGACGGGCCAGCGCCAGCCCGGCGCGCTGCCGCGTCGCCCCGGCGGCCGGCTACACGCGCTTGCCAATCTGCACATTCCCGCCACACTCGCTGGCCCCATTCCTGCTAACTTCCCGCACGAATGAACTAATCGCCCCCTGCCGGTGTCTGTGCAAGCCATGCGACGTCTCCCCCTGCTCACCTCTGCCCTTTCGGCCTTGGCATTGGCCGGTGTCATGGCCGGCTGTGGCGCCCTCGACGAACGCCAGCGCGACTGGATCTTCCAGCCCGGCGACCGCAGCTGGGGCGCCAGCGCCCAGATGGCAGAGGGCATGGACGAGGTCTGGATCGGCTTCGACTCCAAGGTCTCGGGCGAACACGTCAAGCTGCACGGCCTTTGGCTGCCGGCCGACCCGCTGGCCGATGCCATCGAGCCCGGCCCCGCACCGGTGCTGCTGTACCTGCACGGCGCACGCTGGAACGTGAACGGCTCGGCGCCGCGCATGCGGCGCATGCAGGCGCTGGGCTTCTCGGTGCTGGCGATCGACTACCGGGGCTTCGGCAAGAGCACGCGCGAGCTGCCCTCGGAAGAACGCGCATTCGAGGACGCGCGCGCCGCGTGGGACTGGCTGGCCGCGCGCCACCCCGACCGGCCGCGCTACATCTTCGGCCATTCGCTGGGCGGCGCGATCGCGATCGACCTGGCGGCCAAGGTGCCCGACGAGCGCGGCGTGCTGGTCGAGGGCACCTTCACGTCCATCCCCGAGGTGGCCGCCAGCATGAAATGGGGCTGGCTGCCGATCGGCTGGCTGATCACGCAGCGGCTCGAATCGGTGAAGAAGGTGGGCGCCATCGGCTCGCCGCTGCTGGTGGTGCATGGCGCCGACGACCAGCTCATCAAGATCGACATTGGCCGCAAGCTGTACGAGGCCGCGCAGGAGCCCAAGGCCTTCGTGGCCGTGGACGGCGGCACGCACTACAACACCATCGACCGCGGCCACGAGCAGTACCGCAGCGCGCTGCGCAGCCTGTTCGGCTGGCCCAGCCGCACAGTCGCGCAGGCCAGCGAGTAGCGCGCAGCGGACAAAGTTCTCTTTTCGCTCAAAGAATGAGCGAAATTACAGGTAACTTTGGTTCGCCTCACGACCGAATGCTACTATTTGCGGCACTTGTGAGCCGCAAAGGAGGAGCCATGTCGTCACCCCATCGGTCTTTGGTGCGCCCCTGCCCGGCCACGCACGCGGGAGCCCGGCCATGAGCGGCCTGCGCAACCTGCGGATCGGCGCTCGGCTGGCCCTGGGCTTCGGCCTGGTGCTGTTGATCCTGGCGGCCTGCGTCACGGCCGGCGTCTGGCGGCTGCAGGAGCTGTCGGCGACCACGCGCAGCATGGCCACGGTGGACCACGAAAAGCTCCTGCTGGCCGCGCGCTGGCGCCTGTCGGTGGACATCAACTGGGTGCGCACGCAGGCCGCGCTGCTGGAGGCCGACACGGCGCGCATCGCCACCTGGCAGGCGGCCATGGACAAGACCTCGGCCAACCTGACCACCATGCGCAACCGGCTGGTGGAATTGAGCCCGTCCGCGGACGAGAAGGCCCTGCTCGCCGACATCGACGCGCAGCGCGAGGCCTACCGCGGCCCGCGCGCCGCACTGCTCAAGCAGCGCCTGGCCGGCGACGACGTCTCGGCCGCGCTCAACGCCACGCTGCGGCCGCTGGCCGAACGCTACGACCAGGCCATCGTGCGCTTCGAGGAACGCCAGCAGCAGCTGTACGACGCCGCGCTGCGCAACGCCGAGGCCGGCGCGGACATGGGCAAGACGCTGTTGATCGCCTGCGGGGTGGCGGCCGTGCTGCTGGGCGCCCTGTTCGCCTACCTGCTCTCGCGCTCGATCACGCAGCCGCTGGCCCAGGCCGGCCAGGTGGCGCGGCGCATCGCCGATGGCGACCTCACCGACGACACGCGCGTCGAGGGCCGCGACGAGGCCGCCACCATGCTCACCTCGCTCAAGGACATGCAGCAGCAGCTGAGCACCGTGGTCTCCGGCGTGCGCCACAACGCCGACGGCGTGGCCACGGCCAGCGCCGAGATCGCGCAGGGCAACAACGACCTGTCCGGCCGCACCGAGGAACAGGCTTCGGCGCTGCAGCAGACGGCCGCGTCCATGGAGCAACTGAGCGCCACCGTGAAGCAGAACGCCGACAACGCGCGCCAGGCCAATGCGCTGGCCGTGAGCGCCTCCACCGTGGCCGTGCAGGGCGGTGAGGTCGTGGCGCGCGTGGTGGACACCATGAAGGGCATCCACCAGAGCTCGGACAAGATCGCCGACATCATCGGCGTGATCGACTCCATCGCCTTCCAGACCAACATCCTGGCGCTGAACGCTGCCGTGGAGGCGGCACGGGCCGGCGAGCAGGGGCGCGGCTTTGCCGTCGTGGCGACCGAGGTGCGCAGCCTGGCCGGCCGCTCGGCCGAGGCCGCGCGCGAGATCAAGAGCCTGATCGGCGCCAGCGTGGAACGCGTGCAGCAGGGCACGGCGCTGGTCGACGAGGCCGGCAGCACGATGGAAGAGGTGGTCACCGCCATCCGCCGCGTGACGGACATCATGGGCGAGATCAGCGCGGCCAGCAGCGAGCAGAGCGCGGGCGTGGCCCAGATCGGCCAGGCCATCAACCAGATGGACCAGACCACGCAGCAGAACGCCGCGCTGGTCGAGGAATCTGCTGCCGCAGCCGACAGCCTGCGTGCCCAGGCCGACCAGCTGGTGCAAGCCATGGCCGTGTTCAAGCTCGGCACCGGCCTGGCCGCTCTGCCGCGCGTGGCGCCACGGCCGACCCCACGCCCGGCACCGGCGCCCGCACGGCCCGCGGCCCTGGCCGCGCGCCCCGCACCCCGTGTGGCGGCACGCCCGGGCAAGCCCCCTGCCCTGGCGCCCGCGGCCAGCAGTGCCCTGCCTGCCAGCCGGCCTGCGCCACGGCCGAGCGCCGCACCCGCCCCCAAGGCCAAGGCCACGACCGCGGACGAGGGAGACTGGGAAAGTTTTTGACCCCGCCGCCGGCTGCCATGGCGGGCTGCCCGGCGCACTTGCCACAATCCCGGGCCTGCAGGCCCTCAACCTGAAATGCACATGAACATGCCCAAGCCTTCGATCCGCCTCTTGCACTCCACCCTCGCGCTGGGCGTCGCCGCCTTGCTGGCCGCCTGCGCCACCACGTCCGAGCCGCCGGCCGCGCCGCGCAAGGAGATCGCATTCGGGCTGACGGAGACCAACGAGCTCATCAAGTTCAACACCGGCGAGCCGCAGCGCGTGCTGTCGCGCATGCCCGTCAAGGGCCTGGCTGCCGGCGAACAGTTGCTGGGCATCGACTTCCGCGTGTCGCGCGGCGTGCTGTACACGCTGTCGCAAAGCGGCCAGCTCTACACGCTGGACACGGCCACGGCCGAGCTCAAGAAGGTCGGCACGGGCGCGGGCTACACGCTGGTGGGCAACACCTTTGGTTTCGACTTCAACCCGGCAGCCGACCGCATCCGCGTGGTCAGCGACACCACGCTCAACCTGCGCCTGCACCCCGAGACCGGCGCGGCCGTGGACGGCAACCCGAACATGCCGGGCCTGCAGGCCGATGGCGACCTGCACTACGTGGCGGGCGACGCCAATGCCGGCAAGAAGCCGACCGTGGTGGCCGCTGGCTACACCTACAACAAGACCGACGAGAAGATCACGACCAACTACGCCATCGACCGCGACCTGGGCGTGCTGGCCATGCAGGGCTCGCTGGAAGGCACGACGCCCGTGGTGTCGCCGAACACCGGCGACCTGCGCACCGTGGGCCCGCTGGGCCTGGGCAAGCTGCGGGACGCCTCGTTCGACATCGCCGACGTCTCCAATGCCGGCTTCGCGGTGATCCGCACGGCCGACGACCTGCGCGCGCGGCTGTACCTGATCGACCTGAAGACCGGTGGCGCCAAGCTGCTGGGCACGGTCGACCAGGGCCGCCCGTTGCTCGGTCTGGCGATCGAACCATAAGCATGGCGACACCCCCCCGGCCATGGGCTTGCAACGCAATGGGTGACTGACATGGACTGGGTGGGGTTGGCCGGCCCGACAGCTTCGGGCAAGACGGCCGCTGCGCTGGCGATCGCGGCGCGGCGGCCGGTCGAGATCGTCAGCGTCGACTCGGCCCTGGTCTACCGCGGCATGGACATCGGCACGGCCAAGCCCACGGCCGCCGAGCGCGCCGCCGTGCCGCACCACCTGATCGACATCCGCGACCCGCTGCAGGCCTACAGCGCGGCCGAGTTCGCGGCCAATGCGCAGCGGCTGGTCGGCGAGATCCGCGCGCGCGGCGCGCTGCCGCTGCTGGTGGGCGGCACCATGCTGTATTTCAAGGCATTGATCGACGGGCTGGACGCGATGCCGCCGGCCGACGCGGCGGTGCGCGCGGCCATCGAGCAAGAGGCCACTGCGCGCGGTTGGCCTGCGCTGCATGCCGACCTGGCCGCCGTCGACCCAGCCACCGCGGCGCGGCTGGCGCCGGGCGACACGCAGCGCATCCAGCGTGCGCTGGAGGTGTTTCGCGTGAGCGGCCGGCCGCTGTCGTCCTTCCATTCGCAGCGCACGGGCGGCGCCAGCCGGGGCCTGCTGATCACGCTGGAGCCGCAGGACCGCGCCTGGCTCCACGCACGCATCGCGCAGCGCTTCGACGCGATGCTGGCCGAAGGCTTCGTCGACGAGGTCCGGGCGCTGCGCGCGCGCGGCGACCTGCACGCCGACCTGCCCAGCATGCGCTGCGTGGGCTACCGGCAGGCCTGGGAGGCGCTGGACGCGCTGCCCTCAGCCGACGCACCACTGCCGGCGCCCACGCTGGCCGCGCTGCGCGAACACGGCATCGCCGCCACGCGCCAGCTCGCCAAGCGGCAGCTGACCTGGCTGCGTTCCATGCCCGCGCGCCAGGCCATCGCCTGCGACGCACCCGGTGCTTTGGCCGAGGTGCTACAACGGGCGGGATGCACGTAGCTCCCGCATTGGAAATCCAGGCCCTCGGCAAACGCTATGGCGAGGCCGCCGTCTTCCACAACGTCTCGCTCACCGTCGCCCCAGGTGAATTCGTGGCTGTGGTCGGCGAGTCGGGCGTCGGCAAGTCCACGCTGCTCAACTGCATGGCCGGGCTGGACCACTGGGACAGCGGCAGCGTGCGCCTGGCCGGGCAGGACCTGTCCACCCTGGCCGACGATGCCCGCGCCCTGCTGCGCCGCCGCGCGTTGGGCTTCGTGTTCCAGGCCTTCCACGTACTGCCGCACCTGGACGTGGCGCAGAACGTGGCCCTGCCGCTGATGCTGCTGGGCCGCCGCGACACACGCGCTGAGGTCGAGGCCATACTGGACGCCGTGGGCCTGGCTGGCCTGGGCGGGCGGCTGCCGCAGCAGCTGAGCGGCGGCCAGCTGCAGCGCGTGGCGATCGCGCGTGCCCTCGTGCACCGGCCTGCACTGCTGCTGGCCGATGAACCCACCGGCAACCTGGACCCGGGCACCGCCGGCCGCGTGATGGACCTGCTGGTCGGCCAGGTGCGCGCCACGGGCGCGGCGCTGGTGCTGGTCACGCATTCGGTGGCTGCCGCCACGCGGGCCGACCGCGTGCTGCACCTGACGGCCCAGGGCATCGCGCATGACGCACCAGCGCACAGCTGAGGCCGCGGCGCCGCTGCGTGCGCTGCTGGCCACGTTCTCGTGGCGCGAGCTGCTGCACCATCCCTGGCGCAATGCGGCGGCCGTGGTCGCCGTGATGCTGGGCGTGGCGCTGGCGTTCTCGGTGCAGCTCATCAACGCCTCGGCGCTGGACGAATTCGCGAGCGCCGTGCGCTCTGTCAACGGCCAGCCCGACCTGGAGCTGCGCGCCGTGCAGGGCGACTTCGACGAGGCTCTGTACGGCCGCGTGGCCACGCAGCCGCAGGTCACGCTGGCCAGCCCCGTGCTGGAACTGCAGACCCTCGCCCAGCGGCCCGGCGATGCCGCGCGCACCACGCTGCGCGTGGTGGGCGTGGACGCGCTGCTGGTCGCGCGCCTGGCACCGGCCCTGATGCCCGTGCCCCTGCCGGGCCAGAGCGATGCGCGCGACCAGCTGTTCGCGCCCGGCCTGGTGTTCCTGAACCCGGCTGCGCAGCAGGTGCTGGGCCTGGCCGGCCAATTGCGGGTGCAGCAGGCCCTGGAGCAGCGCACCGTGCGCATCGCCGGCACCGTGGCGGCAGGCGGCGGGCCGCTGGCCGTAATGGACCTCGGCGCGGCGCAGGACCTGTTCGGCCGCGGCGGGCAGCTCACGCGCATCGACCTCAAGCTCGCGCCGGGTACCGACCAGGCCGCGTTGCTGGCCGCGCTGGACCTGCCCGCCGCCGTGCGCGCGCAGGCCCCGGGCGAGGACGCGCAGCGCGTCAGCAACCTGTCGCGCGCCTACCGCGTGAACCTCACGGTGCTGGCGCTGGTGGCGCTGTTCACGGGCGCCTTCCTGGTGTTCTCGGTGCTGTCGCTGTCGGTGGCGCGGCGCGCGCAGCAGTTCGCGCTGCTGGGCGTGCTGGGCCTGACGGGCCGCGAGCGCCGCCAGCTCGTGCTGTGGGAATCGCTCGCACTCGGCGCCGTGGGCAGTGCCGCCGGCCTGGCCCTGGGCACGGCACTGGCCACGGCCGCGCTGCGCGTGATGGGCGGCGACCTGGGTGGCGGCTACTTCGCGGGCGTGGCGCCCACGCTGCAATGGAGCGGCACGGCCGCGCTGGTCTACGGCGCGCTGGGCGTGGCCGCTGCGCTGGCCGGCGGCTGGTGGCCGGCCCGCGCGGCGCAGGCCCTGCCGCCGGCCCAGACCTTGAAGGGCCTGGGCGCGAGCGTGGCCACTGGCCGGGTGCGCCTGGCCAGTGTGGCGCTGCTGGCCGTGGGCGCCGGGCTCGCCCTGCTGCCGCCGGTGTTCGGCATTCCGCTGGGGGCCTATCTGTCCGTGGCGCTGCTGCTGGTGGGCGGCATCACGGCCCTGCCCTGGCTGATCACGGGCCTGTACGACCGGCTGGCGCCACGCGTCGCCCATCGGCTGCTACCGCTCCTGGCCGTGGAACGCGCGCGCCGCGTGCGCGAGAGCGCGGCCGTGGCCGTGAGCGGCGTGGTCGCATCCTTAAGCCTGGCCGTGGCGCTGACGGTGATGGTGGCGAGCTTTCGCGAGTCCATGATCGCCTGGCTGGACGTGGTGTTGCCGGCCGAGCTCTACATGCGCGCGGCCAGCGGCGGCAGCGGCAGCAGCGACACGGTGTTCTTCACGCCCGAGACGGTGGCCGCCGTGGCCGGCAGCCCGGGCGTGGCGCGCGTGGCCACCACGCGCCAGAGCAGCCTGCAGCTCGATGCGAGCCGGCCGGCCGTGCAGCTGCTGTCGCGCCCTGTCGGCGACCCGGCGACCAGCCTGCCGCTGGTGGGCGCTGCCCTGGCCGTGCCGGCCGGCATGGTCGGCGTCTACGTCAGCGAGCCCATGGTGGACCTGTATGGCGCCAGGCCCGGCGCCGAGATGCCGGCGCTGGCGCAGGCCTTCCCGCAGGCGGCAGGCACGCGCTTCTTCGTGGCCGGCGTGTGGCGCGACTACGTGCGGCAGTTCGGCGCGGTGCTGGTGCCGCAGGCGGACTTCGAACGCCTGTCCGGCGACCGGCGCGTGAACGACATCGCGATCTGGCTCACGCCCGGCACCGAGCCCGGGGCGCTGCAGCAAGGCCTGCGCGCCCAGGTCGAGGCGCGGGCACCGGGCGCCGGTGCGCTGCTGGAATTCACATCGGTCGGCGCGCTGCGCGCCATCTCGCTGCGCATCTTCGACCGCAGCTTCGCCGTCACCTACTGGCTGCAGGCGGTGGCCATCGGCATCGGCCTGTTCGGCGTGGCGGCCAGCTTCAGCGCGCAGGTGCTGGCGCGGCGCAAGGAATTCGGGCTGCTGGCCCACCTGGGCCTCACGCGCCGCCAGATCCTGGCCGTTGTGGCCGGCGAGGGCGCCGCATGGACGGTGATCGGCTCCATCGCCGGCCTGCTGCTGGGCCTGGCCGTGTCGGTGGTGCTGGTGCATGTGGTCAACCCGCAGAGCTTCCACTGGACCATGGACCTCATGCTGCCCTGGGCCCGGCTGCTGGCGCTGTGCGGTGCCGTGGTGACGGCCGGCACGCTCACGGCCTGGGTGGCCGGGCGCGCGGCGGCGGGGCGCGATGCGGTGCTGGCGGTGAAGGAGGATTGGTGACCAAGCCCTGGATCAACTGCGTGCGGACTTGAACTCCATAGCACCCAGTGCTACATTCGAGTCATGATCGCGCCCGCCGTGCGGACCTTCAAGACGGCATGGTTTGACAAGGCCGCGCGCAAGGCACGCATCACGGACGCGGAACTTTGCAGGGCGATCTATGAAGTCATGCAGGGGCAAGCCGACGACCTCGGTGGCGGCGTCTTCAAGAAGCGCCTGCACCACAACCAGTATCGGACCATCATCCTGGCCAAGGGGCAGCGTTTCTGGGTCTATGCGTATCTGTTCGCCAAAAGCGACCGCGCCAACATCGACGAAGCCGAACTGCGCGCGTTCCGGGAACTCGCTGACCTTTACGCACACAAGACAGACAAGCAGGTCGACAAAGAGTTGGCCACCCATGCATTGCTGGAGATTTGCCATGAGCACCAGACCCAAGTTCAAGAGCGACGCCTTTGAGGCCATCCACAGCGCGGCCTCCGGCATGTACCGCGCAGGCGGGATCGACAAGGCCACGATGCGGCATTTCGACCAGTCCTGCCTGGCGGTGCCGTCGACGATTGCGCCCGCCGAGATCAAGCAACTGCGCGAGCACAACCACGTCAGCCAGCCTGTCTTCGCGCGCTACCTGAACACCAGCGAAAGCACGGTGGAGAAGTGGGAAAGCGGCGCCAAGAAGCCCAGCGGCATGGCGCTCAAGCTATTGAGCGTCGTGCGCAAACACGGCCTGCAGGTGCTGAGCTGAAGCGCCGCACCACACCAGCGACGCCTGGCCACAGCCCCCGCGGCTCGGCCCTGCCAGGCGCCATCGGCATCGTCGCCTTCTGGCTCGTCGTGATGGCCGCGCTGTACTGGGCCATGGACCGCAGGCAGCAGCCGCGCGCGGCGCGCGTGACGGCCACGGGCGAGCTGGTGATCCCGCGCCATGCCGACGGGCATTTCCGCGTGGCCGGCAGCATCGACGGCGAGCCCGTGATGTTCATGGTGGACACCGGTGCCAGCGTGGTCAGCATCAGCGAATCGCTGGCGCAGCGGGCCGGGCTGACGGGTGGCGAGAGCGCGCAGTTCCGCACGGCCAACGGCGTGCGCACGGGCCGCATGGTGCGGGCCGGCGTGATCCGGCTGCAGGGCGGCCTGCAGGTGGAGAACCTGCGTGTGGGCACGGGGTTGGGCCTGGGCAATGGCGCGGACGACGAGGCCTTGCTCGGGCAGAACTTCCTGCAGCATTTCAACGTGGAGATGGACCGCCAGCGCATGCTGCTGCGCCCGCGCGGCGGATGAACTTGGCACGACGACGGAACTTTGCCGGCGGCATGGGCCTCCCTTGGTGCCATGTCCATTCGCATCACCACCCTCTTTCGTTTCCTGATCGCAGCCCTGGCGCTGCATGCCGCTGGCGCCTGGGCCCAGCAGTTCGTCGGCATCACGGCCCGCGAGGCCAACATGCGCTCCGGCCCTGGCACACACCATGCCGTGACCTGGTCGTTGAGCCGCGGCTACCCATTGCAGGTGGTGGCCCGGCGCGGCGACTGGCTGCAGGTGCGCGACGTCGAACGCGACACGGGTTGGGTGCACCGCAGCCTGACCGGCAAAAGCACGCACATGGCGGTCAAGGCCCGCGTGGCCAACCTGCGCCAGCAGCCGCGCACAAGCGGCCGGCTGGTCGGCAGGCTGGCCCATGGCGACATGGTGCGCACGCTGGAGCGGCGCGGCGACTGGGTGCGTGTGCGCCAGGCCGACGGCCGGGCCGGCTGGGTCGCGCGCCGCCTGCTGTGGGGCGGCTGACGGCCCTTTGCTATCGTGCGCCGATGACCTGGCTCTGCACCACCCGCGCTCGCATCGCAGCCCATGCGCAGCGCGGCGCCGGCACGCACGCGGGCAGCAGCCTGAAGCACTGGCTCGCACGCCCGCCGTGCCTCGTCGCGCGCGTGAATGGCACGGCGCGCGGGGGCACGACCCTCGTCGCGGCCTGCAGCGGCTCCACGGCCGTGCGCGCGGCCTGCCTGGCCCGCCTGCTCAGCCGCGCGGCCGGGCAGCAAGGCTCCATCCTGTCGCTGCTGTGCGGTGCCGGCGCGCGCTGCCTGACTGGCTTGCACGACGCCGGCTGGGTGGCCACGCAGCGCGGCCATGGCGGGCCGGCGCAGCGGCGCATCGCCCAGGCGCTGGCCACGTGATGCTGCAACGGCGCGCACTGCTGCTGGCGGCCCTGGCGCTGTCGCAGCAGGCCCGCGCGCTGGTGCCCCTGCAGCTGCAGTTCCCGCGCGACCTGGGCAGCCACCCGGACTTCCGCACCGAGTGGTGGTACGTCACGGGCCATGCGACGAGCGGCGCGCGCAGCTTCGGCTTCCAGCTCACCTTCTTCCGCTCGCGCGTGGCGTCCACCCAGGGCATGCAGTCGCGCTTCGCCGCGCGTCAACTGCTGTTCGCGCATGCAGCGCTGACCGACCTGCAGGGCGGCAAGCTCTGGCACGACCAGCGCATCGCGCGCGAGGGCTTCGGCATCGCGCTGGCCGATGAGTCCGACACCGGAATCCGCCTGCACGACTGGCACCTGCTGCGCGAGGGCCAGGACCTGGTGGCCGAGCTGCCCGGTGCCGACTTCGGCCTGCACCTGCGCTTTCGCGAAACGCAGCCGCTGCTGCTGCAGGGCGATGCCGGCCTGTCGCGCAAAGGCCCTGAGCCCGAGCAGGCCAGCTACTACTACAGCGTGCCGCAGCTGGCGACCAGCGGCCACCTGCAACTGAAGGGCCAGCGCTTCGCCATCGACAAGCAGACGCCCGCCCGCGCCTGGCTGGACCACGAGTGGAGCCAGGCCCTGATGCACCCCGACGCCGTGGGCTGGGACTGGATCGGCATGAACCTCACCGACGGCAGCGCGCTGACGGCCTTCCACCTGCGCCGCGCCGATGGGTCAGCGCTGTGGAACGGCGGCTCGTTCCGTGCGCCCGGGGCCGCGGCGCGCATCTTCCGCGACGGCGAAGTGGTGTTCACGGCGCGGCGCTGGTGGACCAGCCCGCTGAGCCAGGCGCGCTACCCCGTCGAATGGACGGTGCAGACGCCGGCCGGCCGCTTCACGGTCAGGAGCCTGCTGGACGATCAGGAGCTGGACAGCCGCTCGTCCACGGGCGCGATCTACTGGGAAGGCGTGTCGGACCTGTTCGACGCGGAAGGCCGCCATGTGGGCCGCGGCTACCTAGAAATGACCGGCTACACCCAGCGTTTGCGGCTGTAGCGGCGGGCGCGGCATTAGCTTGCGCATTTTTATTATTTGCAATTTGCATCATTATTGGTTCATCATGCGCATATCGGATGATGAACACGATGGAAATCCGCCAGCTCGAAGCCTTTGCCGCCGTGATGTCCACGGGCAGCGTGACCGGTGCCGCGCGCCTGCTGGAGCGCTCGCAGCCCGCCGTCACGCGCCTGGTGCATGAACTGGAGGCCGCCACCGGCTATGCGCTGTTCACGCGGCACGGCCCTCGCGTGACGCCCACGCAGGAGGGCTTCCTGCTGTACGAGGAGGTCGAGCACCTGCTCGGCAGCTGGCGCCAGTTGCAGGCGCGCACGCTGGAGATCGCCCAGGGCGGCGAGCCGCTGCTGCTGGCCGCCACCTCGGCCGTCGCCGTGGGCCTGCTGCCCCAGGCCCTGCGTGCACTGGAGGACGCGACCGGCGCCTCGCCCGTGCGGCTGCAGAGCGCGTCGCCCGAGCGCGTGCTGCAGGCCGTGCTGAGCGGCGCCGTGCAGCTGGGCGCGGCCAGCCTGCCGCTGGAGCACCGCGGCCTGCAGCTGCTGTGGATCGGCCAGGCGCCCTGCGTGGCCGTGCTGGCCGACGGCGACCCGCTCGCCGCCGCGCCCCAGGTGCCGCTGGCCGCACTGGCGCGGCGCCGCATCGTCACGCTGGCCAACCCCTATCGGCTGCGCCACCGCATCGACGCCGTGCTGGCGCAGGCGCGCGCGCCGGCCGCCAACAAGCCCACCGACGCGATCGAGACCAACTCGTCCGTCAACGCCATGGCCATGGTGCGCGCGGGCCTGGGCATCGCGCTGCTCGACCCCTTGAGCGCACACGGCCTGCCGCTGGACGGCGTCTGCGTGCGCCCGCTGGACACCGACGTGCCCTTCTTCTTCGGCGTGATCGTGCCGCAGGGCCGGCCGCTGGCGCGGCGCGCACAGACGCTGTCCGACGCTTTGCTGTCCGCGGCGACCGCGCTGCCGGGCTTTCAGCAGCACCCCCCCGCGGCGCACGCCGACCTGCTGCAGGCGGCCCATGCCGGCCTGCAACCTCCACCCCCATCGACCGGCGCCCCATGAACGCATCCCCCTCGACCCCCGCCGGCCTGCCCGCACTGGAACAGCGGCTGCAGCAGGACCTGCAGTGGCTCGGCCTGCCGGCCAAGGCCTGGGTGCCGCCCAGCAAGCGCGACGGCCAGCCGGTGCTGGACGTGGCCGTCGTCGGTGGCGGCATGGCCGGCCTGGCGCTGGCGGCCTCGCTCGCGCACATGGGCTTGCGCGCGCCCGTGTTCGACCAGTCGCCGGCGGGCTTCGAAGGGCCATGGGCGACCACGGCGCGCATGGAGACGCTGCGCTCGCCGAAAGAACTCACGGGCCCGGCGCTGGGCCTGCCGGCGCTGACCTTTCGCGCCTGGTTCGAGGCGCAGTTTGGCCTGGTCGCCTGGCATGCGCTGGACAAGATCCCGCGCCTGCAGTGGATGGACTATCTGCGCTGGTACCGCCGGGTGCTGGGGCTGGACGTGCGCAACCGCCAGCGTGTGCAGGCCGTGCGCCCGCGCGCCGACGGCGTGGTGCAACTCGACCTGGTGGACGATGCCGCGGGCGGCGCGCCCTACCAGGTGCTGGCGCGCCACGTGGTGCTGGCCACGGGCCGCGACGGCCTGGGCGGCCCCTGGGTGCCCGACTGGGCGCAGCAACTGCCGCGCGACCGCTGGGACCACTCCTCGCACGTGTGGGATGGCGCCAAGCTGCGCGGCTGGCGCGTGGCCGTGGTCGGCGGCGGTGCCTCGGCCATGGACGCGGCCGCCACGGCGCTGGAGGCCGGGGCTGCGCGGGTGGACCTGCTGATCCGCCGCCAGGAACTGCCACGCATCAACAAGGGCAAGGGCGCCGGCAGCCCGGGCATGTCGCACGGCTTCGCCACGCTCTCCGATGAGTGGAAGTGGCGCTTTCGGCATTTCCTGAACGTGCAGCAGGTGCCGCCGCCGCAGGGCAGCACGCTGCGCGTGTCGCGCCATGCGAACGCCTTCTTCCACCTGGGTGCCGGCGCGCTGGGCGCCAGCGTGCTGGCCGACGGCACGCTGCGCGTGGAGACGGCCAAGGGCCCGCTGGCGGCCGACCACCTGGTCTTTTGCACCGGCTTTCGCACCGACTGGGCGCAGCGCCCCGAGTTCGCCGCGCTGCAGCCGCATGTGCGCCTGTGGCAGGACCGCTTCACCGCGCCCGTGGGCGAAGACGATGCCGAGCTGGCCGAATCGCCCGACCTGGGGCCGCTCTTCGAGTTCCAGCAGAAGACGCCCGGCAGCTGCCCGGGCCTGGAGCGCGTGCACTGCTACAACTACGCGGCCGCCCTCTCGCAGGGTGCGGGCGCGGGCGACATCCCGCAGATCACCGACGGCGCGCAGCGCCTGGCACGTGGCCTGGCCGCCCAGCTGCTGGCCGAGGACATGCCGGCCCACTTCGAGGCCATGCAGCACTATGCCGAGCCCGAGCTGCAGGGCCATGAGTGGACCGAAGCCAGCTTTCCCGATTACGCCGAAGGGCCCGCCAAGTGACCGGCTGGCTGCTGCGCCGCCTGGGCCAGGCGCTGCTGGTCGTCATCGCCATGACGCTGATCGTCTTCATCGGCATGCACGCCATCGGCAACCCGGTGGACATCCTGATCGGCGACGACATGAACCAGGCCGAGCGGGCCGCCGCCATCGCCCGCCTCGGGCTGGACCAGCCGCTGTGGCGCCAGTACCTGGCCTTCGTGGAGGGCGCCGTACGCGGCAACCTGGGCACCAGCTTCGTCTACCACGAGGACGCGATCCGGCTGATCCTGGCCCGCCTGCCGGCCACCATGGAGCTGGCCGTGGCCGCCTTGATCCTGGCCGTGGTGCTGGGCGTGCCGCTGGGCCTGTTCGCCGGCATGCGGCCGGAGCACTGGCTGTCGCGCGCGGTCATGACGACCAGTATCGTGGGCTTCTCGCTGCCGGCCTTCTGGGTGGCGCTGATGCTGATCATGGTGTTCAGCGTGCAGCTGGGCTGGCTGCCGGCCGGCGGGCGTGGCGAGACGCGGGCACTGTTCGGCGTGCAATGGTCCTGGCTCACGGCCGACGGGCTGGTGCACCTCATCCTGCCGGCCTTCAACCTGGCGCTGTTCAAGATTTCCATGGTGCTGCGCCTGACCCGCGCCGGCGTGCGCGAGGTGCTGCCGCAGGACTACGTGAAGTTCGCGCGGGCCAAAGGCCTGTCGCCCGCGCGCGTGATGCTGGTGCACGTGCTGCGCAACACGCTGATCCCGCTGGTGACGGTGCTGGGCCTGGAGCTGGGCTCGACCATCGCCTATGCCGTGGTGACGGAGACCATCTTCGCCTGGCCCGGCGCCGGCAAGCTGATCCTGGACAGCATCAATGCGCTGGACCGGCCCGTGGTCGTGGCCTATCTCATGGTGGTGGTGGTGATCTTCGTGACATTGAACCTGGTGGTCGACGTGCTGTACCGCCTGCTGGACCCACGGGTTCGCCTGGAGGGTGCCAAGTGACGCGCACCGTGCGCCCCGGGCGCGAACATTCCCTGTGGTGGCGCACCGCCACCGACTTCATGCGCTCGCGCACTGCCGTGTTCGGCCTCGTCGTGCTGGTGCTCGTGGTGCTGGCCGCGCTGGCCGCGCCCTGGATCACGCCGCAGAACCCTTACGACCTGATGCAGCTGGACGTGCTGGACGCGCGCCTGAAGCCCGGCGCGGCCAATGGCGAAGGCACGTTCACCTACTGGCTGGGCACGGACGGCCAGGGCCGCGACCTGTACTCGGCCATCGTCTACGGCCTGCGCATCAGCCTGCTGGTGGGCGTGGGCTCGGCGCTGATCGCCGCCGTCGTCGGCACGCTGGTCGGCCTGCTGGCCGCCTACGCCGGTGGCCGTGTCGACGCGCTGCTGATGCGCCTGGTGGATCTGCTGCTGTCCTTCCCCACCATCCTCATGGCGCTGATGATCCTGGCCTACCTGGGCAAGGGCATCGGCAACGTGGTGCTCACGCTGGTGCTGCTGGAATGGGCCTACTACGCCCGCACGGCGCGCGGCCAGGCGCTGGTGGAGACGCGGCGCGAATACGTGGACGCGGCACGTGGGCAGGGCATCCCGCCCTGGCGCATCCTGGTCGGCCACATCCTGCCGAACTGCCTGCCGCCGCTCCTGGTGATCGGCGCGCTGCAGGTGGCGCGCGCGATCACGCTGGAGGCCACGCTGTCTTTCCTGGGGCTGGGCGTGCCGATCACCGAGCCCTCGCTGGGGCTGTTGATCTCCAACGGCTACCAGTACCTGCTGTCCAACGAATACTGGATCAGCGTGTTCCCCGGCCTGGCGCTGCTGGCCACCATCGTCGCGATCAACCTGGTGGGCGACCACCTGCGCGATGTGTTGAACCCGAGGTTGCAGAAATGACCGCGGTGCTTGAGTTGCGCGACCTGCGCACCCAGTTCCACACCCGCGACGGCGTGCTGACCGTGGTCGACGGCGTGTCGTTCACGCTGCAGCGCGGCCAGGTGCTGGGGCTGGTGGGCGAGTCCGGATCGGGCAAGTCAGTGACCGGCTTTTCCATCATGGGCCTGGTCGACGCGCCGGGCGAGATCGCCGGCGGCGAGGTGCTGTTCCAGGGCCGCGACCTCACGAAATTGCCGCCCAAGGAGCTTCGCGCGCTGCGCGGCAACCGCATCGCGATGATCTTCCAGGACCCGATGGCCACGCTGAACCCGGTGCTGCGCGTGGACCTGCAAATGGTCGAGGCCGTGCGCGCGCACCAGAAGGTGAGCAGCGCGCAGGCGCGCCAGCAGGCGGCCGACACGCTGGCGCTGATGGGCATCTCCAGCCCCGAGGAGCGGCTGCGCGCCTACCCGCACCAGCTCTCGGGCGGCATGCGCCAGCGCGTGGCGATCGCGATCGCGCTGCTGCACAAGCCCGACCTCATCATCGCGGACGAGCCCACCACGGCGCTGGACGTGACCATCCAGGCGCAGATCCTGTCGGAGATGCAGAAGCTGGTGCGCGAAAGCGGCACGGCGATGATCTGGATCAGCCACGACCTGTCGGTGGTCGCCGGCCTGGCCGACACGGTGGCCGTGATGTACGCCGGCCGCATCGTCGAGCACGGCCGTGTCGACGACGTGCTGGACCACCCGCAACACCCCTACACCCAGGGCCTGATCGGCAGCCTGCCCAGCGCCAACCAGCGTGGCGCGCGGCTGCGGCAGATCCCGGGCATGGCGCCGCACCTGGCGCGTTTGCCGCAGGGCTGCGCGTTCGCGCCACGCTGCGGGCGGGCCACGGCGCAGTGCAGCCAGGCCATGCCGGCGCTGCTCAACCCGCGCGCCGATGCGCCCCTGCACGCGGTGCGCTGCATCCATCCCGGAGCCATGCCGTGAGCGCCCTGCCCGCCAGTCCCATGCCCCCGCCTTCCGAAGGCAGCACGCCGCTGGTCGACCTGCGCCAGATCTCCATGCGTTTCGGCGAGCGTGCCGACGGCCTGCTGGAGCGCGGCCTGCGCCGCTTCGGCCTGGCGCATCCACCGGCCATCACCCACGCGCTGGACCAGGTGGACCTGGCCGTACGCCCCGGCGAGGTGGTCGGCCTGGTCGGCGAATCGGGCTGCGGCAAGTCCACGCTGGGCCGCGTCGCGGCCGGGCTGCTCGCGCCCAGCGACGGCGAAGTCCTGGTCAACGGACAGCCGCTGGCCACCCTGGACGCCCGCGCCCGGCTGGCCGCGCGGCTGCGCGTGCAGATGGTGTTCCAGGACCCGTTCGGCAGCCTGAACCCGCGCTTGCGCGTGGCCCGCATCGTGGGCGAGGCGGCGCGGCTGCACGGTCTGACCGACGCCGCCGGCGAAGACGACTACGTCTGCGCCCAGCTCGAACGCGCGGGCCTGGACGCCAGCCTGCGCCACCGCTATCCGCACCAGTTCAGCGGCGGGCAGCGCCAACGCATCGGCATCGCCCGCGCGCTGGCCGTGCAGCCGGCCATGCTGGTCTGCGACGAGGCCGTGGCCGCGCTGGACGTGTCGATCCAGGCGCAGATCCTGAACCTGTTCATGGACCTGCGCGCGCAGCTGGGCCTGGCCTATCTGTTCATCAGCCACGACCTGGGCGTGATCGAACATGTGAGCGACCGCGTGGTGGTGATGTACCTGGGCCGCGTGGTCGAGAGCGCGCCGGTGGCCGAGCTGTTCGCGCGGCCGCACCACCCCTACACGCGCGCGCTGCTGGACGAGATCCCGCGCATCGGCGCGCGGCGCACGCGCTTCACGCCGATCCGTGGCGAGATCCCGAGCCCGCTCGCGCCGCCCTCAGGTTGCCACTTCCACCCGCGTTGCCCGCAGGCCATGCCGCGCTGCCAGACCGAGGTGCCGCGGCTGCGCGGCATCGCCTTCCAGCACGCCAGCGCCTGCCACCTGGACGACCCGGCCTGAACCGTTTCACCACTCTCCTCCCGCACGAAAGGACCCGCATGCGCAACCGCTCCCTCCTTCCCCTGCTGACGGCCGCCCTGCTGGCCGCGACCGGCGCACAGGCGCAGCAGAACCTGTCGATCGCCTTCGCCGACCCGATCTCCTCGGTCGACCCGCAGCTGAACAACCATGCGGGCGACCGCTCGCTGGCGCTGCACTTCTGGGATTCCATCGTGGCCTCGCGCGACGGCGGCAAGCTCGACCCGGGCCTGGCCGCCAGCTGGAAGGCGCTGGACGACAAGACCTGGGAATTCAAGCTGCGCACCGACATCAAGTGGCAGGACGGCAAGCCCATGACGGCCGACGACATCCTGTATTCGTTCCAGCGCGCGCGCAGCGTGGCGGGCTCGGTGGCGTCTTACTCGGGCTCGCTGCGCACGGTGGAGTCGGTGACGGCCAAGGACGCGCAGACCGTCATCATCAAGACCACCGGCCCCAACCCCATGCTGCCGCTGGAGATCGCCTCGGTCTACATCGTGAGCAAGCACGTGGGCGAGAAGTCGCAGACGGCCGACTACAACGCCGGGCGCGCCGTGGTCGGCACCGGCCCCTACAAGTTCATCTCGTACACGCCCGGCGACCGCACGGTGTTCGAGCGCAACCCGGACTACTGGGGCCCCAAGCCCATCTGGGACCGCGTGACCTACCGCTTCATCAACAACGGCGCGGCACGCACCGCCGCGCTGCTGGCCGGCGACGTGGACGTGATCGACAAGGTGGCCGTGACCGACGTGGACAAGCTGCGCAAGACGCCGTCCGTCAGCGTCTACACCTACCCCGGCCTGCGCGTGCTACTGCTGCAGCCCACGCTGCGCGCGGGCGCCAACGAGTTCATCACAGACAACGCCGGCAAGCCGCTGGAGAAGAACCCGCTGCAGGACGTGCGCGTGCGCCAGGCGCTGTCGGTGGCCATCAACCGCAAGGCCATCGTCGACCGCGTGCTGCAGGGCACGGTGACCGAGGCAAACCAGTGGATGCCGAAGAACACCTTCGGCTACAACCCCGACATCAAGGACATCGCCTACAGCGCCGACCAGGCCAAGAAACTGCTGGCCGATGCCGGCTACCCGCAGGGATTCCAGATCAGCATCCACGTGCCGGGCGACCGCTACCCGCAGGCGCCCGAGACGGTGCAGGCCGTGGCGCAGTTCTGGTCGCGCATCGGCGTGAAGACCAAGGTCGAGGTCGTGCCGTGGTCGGTGTATTCGGGACGTGCCGGCAAGAACGAGTACGCCGTCAGCGTGATCGCCTGGGGCAACGGAACGGGCGAGGCGGGCTACGGCCTGCTGCAGACCCTGGCCACGCACGACCCCAAGCGCGGTCGCGGTATCAACAACTGGGGCCGCTACAGCAACGAGCACGTGGACAAGGCGCTGGACGCGGCCACGGTCGAGTTCGACGCGCGCCGCCGCGAGGCCACGTTCCGCCACGCCGCCAAGCTGGTCACCGACGACGTGGGCCACATCCCGCTGTTCCACTACCAGAACATCTGGGCTGCCAAGAAGGGCCTGAAGGTCGAGCCGCTGCTGAGCGACCGCACGACGGCCATGCAGGTCACCAGGACGGGCAAGTAAGCCCATGCTGCATGCCACGCCGGCCGACGCGCTGATCGACGTGCCGCGCCGCATAGCGGCCGAAGGGCTGGTGCCCGGCGAGGAAGTCCTGCTCGCCAGCCACACGGTGCGTGGCCCGGGCATCGCCTGGACGGCCGAGGTGCGGCTGCGCGCCGATGCCGATGGCACGGTCGACCTGACGCGCGATGCGCCGCTCGCGGGCAGCTACACGGGCGTGGCGCCCATGGGCCTGCTGTGGGCGCAGGCGCCGCAGACGCCGGGTGCGCCGCGCGAGGTGTTCGCCGCCGAACCGGCCGCGCCGCTGCATACGACGCTGACCCTGCGCCGCGCCGATGGCGGCGTCTGGCAGGCCAGCTTGGTGCAGCGCCTGGCCGGTCCCGGCGTGACGCGGCGCGAGGTGCGCGCGCAGGGGCTCTCGGGCACGCTCTTCCTGCCGGCGGGCGCGGGCCCGCACCCGGCCGTGATGGTGCTGAACGGCTCGGGCGGTGGCATCAACGAGCCGCGCGCAGCGCTCTACGCCTCGCACGGCTATGCGGCGCTGGCGCTGGGCTATTTCAAGTCGCCTGGCCGGCCCGACCACATCTCGGACACCCACCTCGAGTACTTCGAGAGCGCGCTGCAGTGGCTGCACGGCGAGGTCCGCCCCCTGGGCGGCTTCGTCGCGCTGTCGGGCCAGTCGCGCGGCGGCGAGCTGGTGCTGCTGCTGGCCTCGCTGTTCCCGGAGCTGGTCTCGGCCGTGATCGGCTATGTGCCGGGCGCCGTGGTGCACAGCGCGCAGAACGCCTGCAACCCGGCCAACGGCCCGGACAGCCGCAACGGCCCGGCCTGGATCTTGCGCGGTGAGCCGTTGCCGCACCTGTGGGAGCACAACCGCACGGCGACCTGGGCGCCCTGGGACCACGGCCCCGAGCCGCGCCGCCATGCCCACGCGCTGCTGACGGCGCTGCAGGATGCGGACGCCGTGGAGCGCGCGCGCATCCGGGTGGAGCGCATCCGCGGGCCGGTGCTGCTGCTCTCGGCCAGCGACGACGGCTCCTGGCCGTCCAGCCTGTATGGCCGCATGGTGGCCGAACGGCTGGCCGCCCATCGCCATGCCTGGCCCGTCCGGCATCTGGATTTCGAAGGCGCCGGGCATTCCATCGTCTTTCCCACCGTGCCGACGACGCAGCTCGTGTACGCGCACCCGGTCTCCGGCCGGCTGAGCACCACGGGCGGCGCGCCGGCCCCGAACGCGCACGCCGACGAAGCCTCGTGGTCGGCCGTGCGCGACTTCCTGCAACAGGCCACCCAGCACCTGAGGACCTCGCCATGACCACCCCTTCCCGCGACCTGATCGACCAGCTCGTGCCCCTGGCACCCGACAGTGCGACGCACGCCCTGCGCCACCAGCGCGACAAGGTGGTCAGCGCCACGCAGGGCAGCTATGACGGCTTGTTCGACCCGGCCCTGCCCGGCCTGTCGCTGGCCGAGCGTTTGCTGGCCGCGCTGGCCATCGTGGAGCTGGCCGGCAGCCAGGCGCTGCAGGCCCACTACCGCGCGCGGCTGCTGTCGCTCGATGGCCTCACGCCGGGCGAGCAGGCGGCGCTGGCCGGTGCGCCGGCAACGGGCGATGCACGGCTGGACGCGATCCTGGCCTATGCGCGCCTGCTGGCCGAGCGCCCGGTCGAAGGCGACCGCGACGCCCTGCTGCGCCTGCCCGCGGCCGGCCTGGACACGCCGGCCGTCATCGCCCTGGCGCAGCTGATCGCCTTCACCGCCTACCAGCTGCGCGTGGTGGCCGGCCTGCAGGCCATCGCAGCGCTGGGTGATGCGCAGGCGGCGGTGGCGCCCCCTGCGGCCGGCGACGCCCCGTTCGTGCACCCGGCCAATCTGCCCGAGCCCGGCGAGCCGCTGCGCATCAACGGCTACACCAGCGAGAGCCTGGACTGGAAGGCCTGGCTGCCGGTGCTGGACCTGGCCCAGGCCAGCCCGTTGCAGCTCAAGATCCTGGAGACCAGCCACCCCAAGGCCAAGAGCAGCGACTACTACCTGACGCTGGTGCAGCAGCCCGAGATCCTGGAGCAGCGCTCCATCGTCTTCAACGCCATCATGTACGCACCGGGCGGCCTGTCGCGCGCCGAGCGCGAACTGGCCAGCGCCGTGGTCTCGCGCGTGAACGGCTGCGTGTACTGCTGTGCGGTGCATGCCCAGCGCTTCGAGCAGCTGGCCAAGCGCAACGACGTGATCGCCCAGGTGTTCACCGAGCCACGGGGCGCAGGCACGACGGCGCGCGAGCGGGCCATCGTGCAGGCGTCCATCGACCTGACGGTGTCACCGGCAGCGTTCGGCGCCGCACAACTGCAGCCGCTGCGCGCTGCCGGCCTGTCGGGCCTGGAGTTGCTGGACCTGGTGCATGCCGTGGCCATCTTCGCCTGGGCCAACCGGCTGATGCTGAACCTGGGTGAGGCGGTGGTGCCCGCCTGAAGCGCAACGCAGACCGGCCCCGTGGCAGGGGCCGGTCGCGGGTCAGGTCTTCCTGACGCGCTGGAGCAGCGCGATGATCTCGCCCATGATGCCGCGCCGGAAAGCGAGCACGCAGACCACGAAGATCAGGCCGGTGACCATGGTCACCGACTCACCCAGCGTGCGGAACCACTCGACGCCGGTCAGTGCGGCCAGGCCGTTGCCGAATTCGCCGATCTTGTTCTCCAGCAGCACGACCACGGCCGAGCCCACCAGCGGGCCGGACAAGGTGCCCAGGCCGCCGACCAGCGTCATCAGGATCACCCCGCCGGACGAGGTCCAGTGCACGTCGGTCAGCGTGGCGAAGCCCAGCACCAGCGTCTTGAGCGAACCGGCCAGGCCGGCCAGAGCGGCCGACAGCACGAAGGCCAGCAGCTTGAAGCGATGCGTGTCGTAGCCCAGCGAGATCGCGCGCGGCTCGTTTTCCTTGATGCCCTTGAGCACCTGTCCGAACGGCGAGTGGATGGTGCGCACGATGAGCGCAAAGGCGGCCACCGTGATCGCCAGCGTCACGTAGTACATGGTCAGGTCATCGGCCAGCGAGATCACCCCGAACAGCGCGCCGCGCGGGATGCCCTGCATGCCGTCCTCGCCGCCCGTGAACTTGGCCTGCAGCGCCACGAAGAACACCATCTGCGCGAGCGCCAGCGTGATCATCGCGAAATAGATGCCTTGCCGGCGGATGGCGAAGATGCCGAACACCCAGCCCAGGAAGGCGCCCGTCAGCGTGCCGGCGAGCAGGCCCAGCTCGGGCGTGAGGCCCAGCGTCTTGATGGCATAGCCGGCGATGTAGGCCGAGCCGCCCAGGAAGGCCGCGTGGCCGAAGGACAGCAGGCCGGTGTAGCCCAGCAGCAGGTTGAAGGCCGAGGCGAACAGGGCGAAGCACAGCAGCTTCA
Source organism: Pseudorhodoferax sp. Leaf267 (assembly GCF_001422405.1). Classification (GTDB taxonomy): domain Bacteria; phylum Pseudomonadota; class Gammaproteobacteria; order Burkholderiales; family Burkholderiaceae_C; genus Pseudorhodoferax. The sequence goes on along the minus strand of NZ_LMMV01000001.1, from coordinate 189,893 downwards.
TCATGAACACCGGGTATGCGCCCACGAACGGGGCCGCGATCAGCGCCAGCAGCAGCAGGCCGTAGCCCCAGGAACTCTTGCTCATTTTTCTTTCCCGAACAGGCCCGCAGGGCGGATGAGCAGCACGATGGCCATGATCACGAACACCACCGTGGACGAGGCCTCGGGATAGAACACCTTGGTCAGCCCCTCGATCACGCCCAGGCCCAGGCCGGTCAGGATGGCGCCCATGATGGAACCCATGCCGCCGATCACGACCACGGCGAACACCACGATGATGAGGTTCTGCCCCATCAGCGGCGAGACCTGGATCACCGGCGCGGCCAGCACGCCGGCGAACGCGGCCAGCGCGCAGCCGAAGGCATAGGTCAGCGTGATCATGAGCGGCACGTTGACGCCGAAGGCCTCGACCAGGCGCGGGTTCTCGGTGCCGGCACGCAGGTAGGCGCCCAGCCGCGTCTTCTCGATCACGAACCAGGTGGCGAAGCAGATCACCAGCGAGGCCACGACCACCCAGGCCCGGTAGTTGGGCAGCATCATGAAGCCCATGTCGCTGGCGCCGGTCAGCAGCTCGGGCGTGTCGTAGGACAGGCCGGAGACGCCGTAGACCGAGCGGAACGCGCCCTCGATCAGCAGCGTGAGCCCCAGCGTGAGCAGCAGGCCATAGAGGTGGTCGAGCTTGTAGATCCAGCGCAGCAGCAGCCGCTCGATCAGCACGCCGAACAGGCCGACCAGCAGGGGCGCTGCGATCAGCATGACCCAGTAGTTGACCTCGAAGTAGTTCATCGCCATCCAGGTGACGATGGCCCCCATCATGAACAGCGCGCCGTGCGCGAAGTTGATGACGTTGAGCAGGCCGAAGATCACGGCCAGCCCCAGGCTCAGGATGGCGTAGAACGAGCCGTTGACCAGCCCCAGGAGGAGCTGGCTCAGCAAGGCGGGCATGGAAATCGTCATGGCGTTACCGGGCAGGAGGTCATTTCCACAGCGCGCAGCGCGACTCGGCCTTGGTTGTGAACAGGTCCTCGCCCTTGAGCTTGGAGACGACCTTCAGGTAGTCCCAGGGCTCCTTGGATTCGGCCGGCGACTTGACCTGCATGAGGTACATGTCGTGCACGTAGCGGCCGTCGGCGCGCACGCTGCCCTTGGCGTAGAAGTCGTCGATCGGCGTCTTCTTGATCTGCGCCATCACCGCGTCGGCATCGACCGTCCTGGCAGCCTGCACGGCCTTCAGGTAGGTCATGGTGGCCGAGTAGTCGGCGGCCTGCAGGTCGGTGGGCATGCGGCGCGTCTTGGCGAAGAACTTGTGGCCGAACGCGCGGCTGGCCTCGTTCAGGTTCCAGTCCCAGCTCGTGGTCAGCAGCAGGCCCTCGGTGTTCTTCAGGCCCAAACTGTGGACGTCGCTCAGGAAGATCAGCATGGCGGCCGTCTTCATGTTCTTGTTCACGCCGAACTCGCGGATCGCCTTGACCGAATTGATCAGGTCGCCGCCCGCGTTGGCCAGGCCTAGGATCTGCGCCTTGGAGTTCTGCGCCTGCAGCAGGAAGGACGAGAAGTCGGACGCGTTGAGCGGGTGCTTGACGCTGGCGATCACCTGGCCGCCGGACTTCATGATGACCTTGGTGGCATCGGCCTCCATGGCCGTGCCGAAAGCGTAGTCGGCCGTCAGGAATGCCCAGGTCTTGCCGCCCTGCGCGGCCACGGCGCCGCTGGTGCCGCGCGCCACCGCCACAGAGTCGTAAGCGTAGTGCACGGTGTAGGGGCTGCACTGCTCGTTGGTCAGCGCCGAAGTGCCGGCGCCGTTCACGAAGTACACGCGCTTCTTGTCCTGCGCCACCTTGGCGAGCGCCAGCGCCACGCTGGAGTTGGTGCCGCCGAACAGCATGGACAGGTTTTGCGTGTCGATCCACTCGCGCGCCTTGGTGGCTGCGAGGTCGGGCTTGTGCTGGTGGTCCAGCGTCAGCAGCTCGATGGGCAGGCCATTGACCTGGCCGCCGAAGTCGTCGATGGCCATCTGGATCGCCAGCGCGCCGTTCTTGCCCTCGCCGTCCGAGTAGTTGCTCGACATGTCGGTGATGAAGCCGATGCGCACCTTGTCGGGCTGCTGGGCCTGGGCGCCGACGGCCAGCGCGGCGGCCAGCGCCAGCACCAGGGCGGGCTTGACCATGCGCGAGCTCACTTCCACAGCGCGCACTTGCTCTCGGCCTTGGTCGTGTAGACCTCGTCGCCCTTGAGCTTGGTCACGACCTTGTAGTAGTCCCAGGGCTGCTTGGACTCGGCTGGCGACTTGACCTGCATGAGGTACATGTCGTGCACGAAGCGGCCGTCGGGGCGCACCACGCCCTTGGCGTAGAAGTCGTCGATCGGCGTCTTCTTGATGTATTCCATGATCTTGTCGGCGTCCAGCGTCTTGGTCGCCTGCACGGCCTTCAGGTAGGTCATGGTGGCGGAGTAGTCGGCGGCCTGGATGTCCGTCGGCATGCGCTTGACCTTGTCGAAGAACTTCTTGCCGAAGGCGCGGCTGGCGTCGTCCAGGTTCCAGTCCCAGCTGGTGGTGAGCAGCAGGCCTTCGGTGTTCTTCAGGCCCAGGCTGTGCACATCGGTCACGAACACCAGCAGGCCGGCCATCTTCATGCTCTTGTTGATGCCGAATTCACGCGCGGCCTTGACGGCGCTGATGAAGTCGCCACCTGCATTGGCCAGGCCCAGGATCTGTGCCTTGCTGTTCTGCGCCTGCAGCAGGAAGGACGAGAAATCGGATGCGTTCAGCGGGTGCTTGACGCTGCCGGCCACCGTACCGCCCTTGCCCTGCACGACGCGGGTGGTGTCGGCTTCCAGCGCCGCGCCGAAGGCGTAGTCGGCGGTCAGGAAGTACCAGCTCTTGCCGCCCTGCGCGACCACGGCGCCGCCCGTGCCCTTGGCCAGCGCGACGGTGTCGTAGGCGTAGTGCACGGTGTAGGGGCTGCACTGCTCGTTGGTCAGCGCCGAGCTGCCGGCGCCGTTGACCATGTAGACGCGCTTCTTCTCCTGCGCCACCTTGGCCATGGCCAATGCCGCGCCGGAGCTGGTGCCGCCCACCAGCATGGACAGGTTCTGCGTGTCGATCCACTCGCGGGCCTTGGAGGCGGCGATGTCGGCCTTGTTCTGGTGGTCGGCCGACAGCAGCTCGATCGGCATGCCGTTGACCTTGCCACCGAAGTCGTCGATCGCCATCTGGATCGCCGTGGCGCCACCCTTGCCGTCCACGTCGGCGTACAGGCTGGACATGTCGGTGATGAAGCCGATACGGACCTTGTCCTGGGCTTGCGCGGCACCCGCGGCGAGGAAGGCGGCGATGGTCAGGGCGGAAAGGCGGAACATACGTGTCATGGCAATCTCGATAACAGGGGACAAAACTCTTGAATCAGGCGCGTGCTACTTCCACAGCGCGCACTTGCTCTCGGCCTTGGTGGTGAAGACCTGGTCGCCTGGCAGGGTCTTGACGACCTTCAGGTAGTCCCAGGGCTTGGTGGAGTCCTTCTGGGCCTTGACCTCGACCAGGTACATGTCGTGCACGTAGCGGCCATCGGCGCGGATCTGGCCCTTGCCGAAGAAGTCGTCGATCTTCATGCTCTTGAGCTGGGCCATGACCTTGTCGGCGTCGGTGGTCTTGGCGGCTTCGACGGCCTTCAGGTAGGTCATGGTGGCCGAGTAGTCGGCGGCCTGCACGTCGGTGGGCATGCGCTTGGTCTTGTCGAAGAACTGCTTGGAGAAGGCACGCGTCTTGTCGTTCAGGTCCCAGTACCAGCTGGTGGTGTGCAGCAGGCCTTCGGTGTTGCGCAGGCCCAGACTGTGAATGTCGGACAGGAAGACCAGCAGGCCGGCTGTCTTCATGGTTTTGTTGATGCCGAACTCGCGCGCGGCCTTGATCGAGTTGATGGTGTCGCCACCGGCGTTGGCCAGGCCCAGGATCTGCGCCTTGGAGTTCTGGGCCTGCAGCAGGAAGGACGAGAAGTCCGATGCGTTCAGCGGCGTGCGCACGGCGCCGACCACGGTGCCGCCCTTTTCCTTGATGACGCGGCTGGTGTCAGCCTCGAGCGCGTGGCCGAAGGCATAGTCGGCCGTCAGGAAGAACCAGCTCTTGCCGCCGGCATCGACCACTGCAGCGCCAGTGCCCTTGGCCAGCGCGACCGTGTCGTAGGCGTAGTGCACGGTGTAGGGCGTGCACTGGTCGTTGGTCAATGCCGAGGTGGCCGCGCCGTTGTTGAAGTAGACGCGCTTCTTCTCCTGCGCCACCTTGGCCATGGCCAGCGCGGTGCCGGAATTCGTGCCGCCGAACACCATGGTCACGCCAGCCGTGTCGATCCACTCGCGGGCCTTGCTGGCGGCGATGTCGGCCTTGTTCTGGTGGTCCGCGCTCATGAGCTCGATGGGCTGGCCCAGCGCCTTCCCGCCGAAGTCGTCGATGGCCATCTGGATCGCGAGCGCGCCGTTCTTGCCCTCGACGTCGGCGTACAGGCTGGACATGTCGGTGATCAGGCCGATCTTGACCTTCTCCTGGGCGGTGGCCTGCGTGGCGAAACCTGCGGCAGCCAGCATCAGGGCGAGCGTGGTCAGTTGACGTGTCATGGAGGACTCCTGGGGGGTTGCGGTCAAGGGAAAGGCGTCAGACGCCCAGCAGCTCGTTGAGCACCGGCATCTTCTGTTCGAGTTCTGCGGCCGCGAAGTGCTCGACCATGCGGCCGTGCTCCATCACGTAGAAGCGGTCGGCCAGCGGCGCGGCGAAGCGGAAGTTCTGCTCCACCATCACGATGGTGTAGCCCTTGCCGCGCAGCATGGTGATCATGCGGGCCAGTGCCTGCACGATGACCGGCGCCAGGCCTTCGGAGATCTCGTCGAGCAGCAGCAGCTTGGCGCCGGTGCGCAGGATGCGGGCGACGGCCAGCATCTGCTGCTCGCCGCCCGACAGGCGCGTGCCCTGGCTGTTGCGGCGCTCGGCGAGGTTGGGGAACATCGTGTAGATCTCGTCGATCGACATGCCGGCGCCCATGCCTTTGAGCGCGGGCGGCAGCAGCAGGTTTTCCTCGCACGAGAGGCTGGCGAAGATGCCACGCTCTTCGGGGCAATAGCCCACGCCCAGGTGCGCGATGCGGTGCGTGGCCATGCCCACCGTTTCGGTGCCGTTGATGCGCACCGAGCCTTCGCGGCGGCCCGTGAGGCCGAGCACGGCGCGCATGGTGGTGGTGCGGCCGGCGCCGTTGCGGCCCAGCAGCGTGACGACCTCGCCGGGCTGCACGACCATGTCGACACCGTGCAGCACATGCGATTCGCCGTACCAGGCTTGCAGGCCCTTGATTTCGAGTGCGGGGGTAGCCATCAATGTGCCTCCCGCCGGGCCGCCCCAAGGGAGGCACGCGCCCCCTCGGGGGGCAGCGAACTACACGAAGTGAGGAGCGTGGGGGTCATTCAATGCGCTCCCTGCAACTGACCGTCGGTCGTGCCCATGTAGGCCTCCATGACCTGGCGGTTGCGCGAGACCTCGGCGTACGGCCCTTCGGCCAGCACGGCGCCGCGCTGCAGCACGGTGATGGTGTCGGCGATGGTGGAGACCACGCCCATGTTGTGTTCGACCATCAGGATGGTGCGGCCTTGCGAGACCTTCTTGATGAGTTGCGCGACGCGGTCCACGTCCTCGTGGCCCATGCCCTGCGTGGGCTCGTCCAGCAGCATGAGCTCGGGCTCCATGGCCAGCGTGGTGGCGATCTCCAGCGCGCGCTTGCGGCCGTAGGGCAGGTTCACGGTGATCTCGTGCGCCACGTCGGTCAGGCCCACCTGGTCCAGCAGCGCGAGTGCGCGCTCGTTCAGGCTCTCCAGCGTGCGCTCGCTCTTCCAGAAGTGGTAGGACACGCCGAGCTTGCGCTGCAGCCCCAGCCGCACGTTCTCCATGAGGCTCAGGTGCGGGAACACCGCGGAGATCTGGAACGAGCGGATCACGCCGCGCCGCGCGATCTGCGCCGGCCGCTCGCGCGTGATGTCGTGGCCGTTGAAGGTGATCGTGCCCGTGGTGGGCTCGAGGAACTTGGTCAGCAGGTTGAAGCAGGTGGTCTTGCCTGCGCCGTTGGGGCCGATCAGTGCGTGGATCGTGCCGCGCTGCACCGCCAGGTTGACCTTGCTGACGGCCGTGAAGCCTTTGAACTCTTTGGTGAGGTCACTGGTTTGCAGAATGATGTCCGCCAATTTGTCCGCGCCTTCCGCATCCAGCCGTTGGGTTCAAGCACCGCCGGGTGGCGGTACGCTGCGGCGAATGTACGGTTGCGGATGGGGCGCAACCACTAGTGATTACGCCTATGCTGCACTGCGAAATTGCCTCATTTTCAGGCAACCTGCGCAGGCACTGTCGCCCCGCGGGCAAGCTTGACGTGAAACTGACGGAAAGCCCTGACCAGGCCCGTCAATGCGCGCCGGCCGCCGCGTCCGCAGCCCCTGCCGCGGGGGCCTGCGGCCGCGTCAGCCAGACCAGCGGAATCAACAGCATGAACAGCGCCGCGGACGCATAGAACACGTCGTTGGCAGCGAGCATGAAGGCCTGCTGGTCCACGAGGCGGTTGATCTGCGCCAGCGCCTGCTCGGCCGTCATGCCAGCGGCCTGGTAAACCTGTAGTGCGCTTTGCGTGGCGGCGCTGCCGAACTGCACGGACTCGGACAACTGTGCATGGTGCAGCGCGGCCCGGCTCTCCCACACCGTGGTTGCGATCGACGTGCCCATGGCACCGGCCGTGATGCGCGCGAAGTTCGACAGGCCCGAGGCAGCGGGGATGCGCTCGGGCGCGATGCCCGACAGCGTGATCGTGGTCAGCGGGATGAAGAAGAACGCCATCGCCAGGCCCTGCACCAGCGTGGGGATCAGGATGGTCAGCATGTCGGCCTGCGTGCTGAAGTGCGAGCGCATCCACAGCACCAGCCCGAACACCAGAAACGCGAACGTGACGTAGCGGCGCGGGTCCACCTTGGTGATGGTCTTGCCGACGATGGGCGAGAAGATCAGCGCCAGCAGGCCAACGGGCGCCGTGACCATGCCGGCGTCTGTGGCGGTGTAGCCCATGAACTGCTGCAGCCACAGCGGCATCAGCACCACGTTGCCGAAGAACAGGCCGTAGGCCACCGAGGTGGCAAGCGTGCCGGTCCAGAAATTGCGGCGCTTGAACAGCGTGAGGTCGACGACCGGGTGCTTCTCGGTCAGCTCCCAGACCAGGAATACGGCGAACGCGATGACGAAGACCACGGCCAGGCCGACGATCAGGCTAGAGTGGAACCAGTCGTGCTCCTTGCCCAGGTCCAGCATCATCTGCAGCGAGCCGATCCACACCACCAGCAGCGCCAGGCCCATGGCGTCGATCGGCAGCTTGCGCACCACGCTCTCGCGGCTGGCGTAGATGCGCCAGGCGCCGAACGCGGCCAGCAGGCCCACGGGGATGTTGATGTAGAAGATCCAGGGCCACGAGATGTTGTCGGTGATCCAGCCGCCGAGCAGCGGCCCCATGACGGGCGCGACCAGCGTGGTCATCGCCCACATGGCCATGGCCGTGCCGGCCAGCGCGCGCGGGTAGCTGGCCAGCAGCAGCGACTGCGACAGCGGGATCATCGGCCCGGCCACGAAGCCCTGCAGCGCGCGCAGCGCGATCAGCGTGGACATGCTGGGCGCCAGGCCGCACAGCCAGGACGCGAGCACGAACAGCAGCACGCTGCCCACGAACAACCTGACCTGGCCGAAGCGCTGCGACAGCCAGCCCGTGAGCGGCACGGCGATGGCGTTGGCCACGGCGAAGCTGGTGATGACCCAGGTGCCCTGGTTGGGGCTGACGCCCAGGTCGCCGGCGATGGCAGGCAGCGACACGTTGGCGATCGACGTGTCCAGCACGTTCATGAAGGTCGCGGCCGACAGCGCGATCGTGCCCCAGGTGCGGGCCGCGCCCTCGAGCGGGGCCGGCGCGACGTAGGGCGTGGCAGGGGAAGACATGCGCGAAGCTCAGTGGCGGGTCAGTGCGAAATCAATGCAGCTGCGCGGTCTGCGTGGCGCTGTGCGCCTGCGCCAGCGGCACCGAGGCCGCGGACGCCGCCGCCGCCGGCACGCGTGCCGCGTTGCGGCCCACGTTGGCCGCGATCACGCGGCGCACCTGGGCGTCGGCCCCGCTTTCGTCGGAGGCGTAGACCGCCGTGGCAGACAGCGGCGCGCTGCGTGGCGCGTCGGCCAGCGACTTGCCCTCCTTGTGCGTCACGTCCACCGTCACGTCCATCGACAGGCCCACGCGCAGCGGGTTGCTGCCGAGCTGGTCGGCGTCCAGCGCCACGCGCACGGGCACGCGCTGCACCACCTTGATCCAGTTGCCGGTGGCGTTTTGCGCGGGCAGCAGCGCGAAGGCCGCGCCCGTGCCCACGCCCAGGCCGGCGACATGGCCCTTGTATTCGACCTTCTTGCCGTAGACGTCGGCCGTCAGGTGCACGGGCTGGCCGATGCGGATGTTGCGCAGCTGCACTTCCTTGAAGTTGGCGTCGACCCAGACCTGGCTCAGCGGCACGACGGACATCATGGGCGTGCCGGCGGCCACGCGCTGGCCCAGCTGCACGGTGCGGCGCGCGATGTAGCCGTCGACCGGCGCCGGCAAGGTCGCGCGCTGGGTGGCGAGGTAGGCCTCGCGCACCTTGGCCGCGGCGGCCTGCACGCTGGGGTGCTGCTCGATGCTCGTGCCATCGGTCATGGCCTGGTTGCTGGAGAGCTGCTCCTTGGCGGCCGACACGCCGGCCTGGGCTGCGACGACGCCGGCCTGGGCCGCGGCCAGCGCGCTCTTGGCGTTGGCCAGCGTGGTCTGCGCGTGGTTGAGTTCCTCACGCGACACGGCGCCGTTGCCGGACAAGGCCTGGCGCCGGTTCAGGTCGTCGTTGGCGCGCGCCACCTCGCTCTGCGTGCGGCCGATCTCGGTGCGCGCGCGCACCACGTCGGCATCGCGCAGCGCGACCTGGGCCGCCAGCGTGCCGTTGTTGGCGTACAGCGTGCGCACCTGGCGCACGGCCTGCGCGAGGTTGGCCTCGGCCTGCTCCAGCGCCACGCGCGCATCGGCCGGGTCGAGCTTGACCAGCGGCTGGCCGGCCTTCACGAAGTCGGTGTCGTCGGCCAGGATGGCCATGACCGTGCCGCCGATCTGCGGCGTGATCTGGATCACGTTGCCCTGCACGTAGGCGTTGTCGGTGTTCTCGTAGTGGCTGGCGACCAGCCATTCGTAGGCGGCCAGGCCCAGGCCGCCGACGACGACCACGGCGGCGATCGCCGTGAGAGCTTTCCTGCGCTTGGGCGATGCGGTTTCGGGGGCGGGGGTGGGTGCGGTTTCGGTGCTCATGGCGTGACTCGGTTCGGTGACGGGTGTGATCGGTGGGGCTCAACGGCCCAGGCTGGCGAACGGCGCGGCGTCGGCCACGGCGCCGCCGCCCAATGCACGCGCGAGCTGCGCCTGCACGTCGAGCGCGCGGGCTGCCAGATCGACCTGCTGGCGGCGCTGCGTCAGCACGAAGGACTCGGCGCTCAGCACGTTCAGGTAGTTGCCCAGGCCCGCGCGATAGCGCTGCACGGCGATGTCGTAAGCGCCCTCGGCCGCCTCTTGCGCGGCGCGCTGCTCGCGCTGCTGCGCGGTGATGGCCTGGGCGGATGCGAGCTGGTCGGCGACCTCGCGCACGGCGTCGACGACCGCGGCGTTGTAGCTCTCGACGGCCGCGTCGAGGTCGGCCGTCCTGACCTGCAGGTTGGCGCGCAGGCGGCCGGCGTCGAAGATCGGCAGGCGCAATGCTGGGCCGATGCCCCACTGCAGGCTGCCGGCTTGCAGCAGGTTGGACAGCCCGATGCTGGACAGGCCGGCGAACGCGTTCAGGTTGATGTTGGGATAGAACTGCGCGCGCGCCGAGCGCACGTCCTGGCCCGATGCCTCGACACGCCAGCGCGCGGCCAGCACATCGGCACGGCGGCCCAGCAGGTCGGCCGGCAACACCTGGGGCAAGGCCGGCGCACGCAGCGCGGCCAGCGTGGGCGCGCCCAGGTCCAGCTCGGCCAACGGGCGCGCGACGAGCGCGGCCAGCGCGTTGCGGGCCAGTGCCATCTGCTCGCGCAGGGCTTCGATCTGCTGGCGCGTCTCGGGCAGGCCGCCTTCGGCCTGGCGCAGCTCCAGCCGGGTGTCCAGGCCGGCGTCCACGCGGTCGCGCACCAGGCGCAGTTGCTCGTCGCGCTGGGCCAGCGCGCGCTCGGCTACCGTCAGCTGGTCCTGCAGGCGGCTGAGCTGCAGCCAGTTGCGCACGACCTGGCTGGCCAGCAAGGTGCGGGCGGCCTGCACGTCGGCCTCGGCCGCGCGCACGCTGCCGATGGCCGCCTCGAGCGCCGCGCGGTTCTTGCCGAAGAAATCGATCTCCCAGCTGCTGGACAGCTGCAGCGTGCCGGTCTCGCGCACGGAGCCGGCCAACGGCGCGGGCACGGCACCGTTCTCGGTGTAGCGCTGGCGCGTCAGGTCGGCCCCGAAGCCCAGCTGCGGCAACAGGGCTGCGTCGGCCACCTCGCTCACGGCGTTGGCGCGCGACAAGCGGGCCTGGGCCAGGCGCAGGTTGGGGCTGCCCGCCAGGGCCTGGTCGACGAGGCGGTCGAGCCGCGCATCGCCGAACGCGCGCCACCAGTCTGGCGCGACGGCGGGCTGGGCATCGACCGTGGCCACGACGCCGAGTGAGGCGGCCTCGCGCAGGCTGGATTGCGGCGCGATGCCGGCCGGGTTGGCGCAGGCCGTCAGCAGCAGCGCGGCGCCAGCGGCGACGGCTGCGGCGGCTGCGGCGCCCAGGCGGCGCATGGGGATCTTCGAACCGTTGTTCATGATTTCTTTTCGGCACAGCCAAGCGGCTGCGCGTTGTCGAGGATGCGGCCGAGGAAGCTCTTGAGCAGCAACCACTCGTCGCGCTCGAAGCCGGCCAGGTAGGCGTTCTGCACGCGGCTCAGCGCGCCCGGGATCTGCTCGGCCACTTCGCGGCCCTGCGGTGTCAGCGCCAGGTTCACGACCCGGCGGTCTTCGGACGAGCGCTCGCGGCGGCACAGGCCCTTGGCCTCCAGCCGGTCGAGCAGGCGCGTCATCGAACCCGCATCCATCTCGCACTGGCGCGCCAATTCGGCCACCGTGGCGCCAGCGTTCACATGCATCTTGAACAGCGGAATCCACTGCGCATGCGTCAGGCCGGTGGAGGCCAATTCGCGCTCTACCGCCGCGGCCACGGCCGAAAGAATGCGCCGCATCAGATAGCCCACGCTGTCGGCCGGGTTGTAGTCCTCGGCCGAGTAAAACGTGGCTGGCGGCGCGCCGCAATTCGGGCGGTTGGCAGTGGCAATGCTCTCGTTCATGGGGCGCAATTTAATTGTCTAGGCAAATATTGTCAAGTCTTTGATTGCGCAGGCAAACGCCTGCGAGAGCCCCACTACACTCTCGGCCCATGTCTTCCTCCGTTTCTCCGGCCGAGCCTGCCAAGGGCTCGCCGCAATCGCTGCGCGGGCTGTTGCCGTTCCTGCGGCCCTACCGCGGGCGCATCGCGCTGGCAGTGCTTTTCCTCGTGTTGGCGGCCGCCGCGACGCTGGCGTTCCCGCTGGCGCTGCGCAGCCTCATCGACAACGGGCTGATCCGCGGCGACGCGAACATGGACGCCGGCTCGCGGCTGATGCAATTGCGCACGCACTTCTTCGAGCTGTTCGCCGTGGCGGCGGCGCTGGGCCTGTTCTCGGCCGGGCGCTTCTATGTCGTGAGCTGGCTCGGCGAGCGCGTGACGGCCGACCTGCGCAACGCGGTCTACGCCCATGTCGTGCAGCAAAGCCCCGAGTTCTTCGAGACCACGCAGACCGGCGAGGTGCTGTCGCGGCTGACGGGCGACACAACGCTGGTGCAGACGGTGGTCGGCTCCTCGCTGAGCATGGGCCTGCGCAACCTGGTCATGGGCGTGGGCGCGCTGGGCATGCTGGTCTGGACGAACCCGTATGTGATGACGCAGGTGCTGGGCATCCTGGTGCTGGTGGTGCTGCCCAGCGTCTGGTTCGGCCGGCGCGTGCGCAAGCTGTCGCGTGCGAGCCAGGACCGCGTGGCCGATTCGAGTGCCATCGCCGCCGAGGTGCTCAATGCCATCCCGGTCGTGCAGAGCTACGCGGCCGAGGGCCGCGAGGCGACGCGCTTCTCGGCCTCGACGCAGAGCGCCTTCCACACCGCCGTGCGGCGCACCAAGGCGCGCGCGGTGCTGGTGGCCTTCATCATCATCGCGACCTCGGCCGCGCTGCTGTGGGGCCTCTTTCAGGGCACGCAGGCCGTCATGCGCGGCGACATCACGGCGGGCCACCTGAGCCAGACCATCGTCTACGTGATCATCCTGGCCAGCGCCACCGCCGTGCTGGGCGAGATCTACGGCGACCTGCTGCGCGCCGCCGGTGCCAGCGAGCGGCTCATGGAGCTGCTGCACAACCGCTCGCCCATCAGCTCGCCGGCGCAACCCGTGCAGGCGCCTGCGCGCACGGCGGGCAGCCGCGTGCAGATCCAGGCGCTGGGCTTCCACTATCCCTCGCGGCCCGGGCAGGCCGCGCTGAGCGACTTCAGCCTGGACGTGGCGCCGGGCGAGACCGTGGCGCTGGTGGGCGCCAGCGGCGCCGGCAAGAGCACGGTGTTCCAGCTGCTGCTGCGCTTTTACGACCAGGGGAGCGGGCAGATCCTGCTGGACGGCGTGCCCACGCGCGACCTGGCGCTGGCCGACCTGCGCGAGCGCATCGGCCTGGTGCCGCAGGACCCGGTGCTGTTCTCCACCAGCGCGCGCGAGAACATCCGCTACGGCCGGCCCGAGGCCAGCGATGCCGAGGTCGAGGCCGCCGCGCGCGCCGCGTTCGCGCACGACTTCATCAGCGCCCTGCCCCAGGGCTATGACAGCTTCCTGGGCGAGCGCGGCGTGCGCCTGTCGGGCGGCCAGCGCCAGCGCATCGCGATCGCGCGCGCCATGCTCAAGAACGCACCGCTGCTGCTGCTGGATGAAGCCACGAGCGCGCTGGACGCCGAGAGCGAACGCATGGTGCAGGCGGCCCTCGAATCGGCCATGCAGGGCCGCACCACGCTGGTCATCGCACACCGGCTGGCCACCGTGCAGCAGGCCGACCGCATCGTCGTGCTGGAGCAGGGCCGCATCGTCGAGCAAGGCACGCACGCAGCACTGGTAGCGGCGGGTGGGACTTACGCGCGGCTGGCTGCGATGCAGTTCACGCAGTAGTACACACGGCACTTTGGTGCGTTATGCCTTATGTGCATAGACCGCACCTGAGCCCTCGGCAGGCTTGGACAAGCGGGGGTGGGCACCTCTAAGCTCGGCGCACCTCAACAACAGGAGCCCAGACATGTCTGCCCCTTCGTCGCTTCCCGCGCCCACCGCCCACCCCCTGCCCTCGTACCTGCAGGCTGACCATCTCGGCCCCTGGGGCATCTTCCTGCAGCAAGTCGACCGGGTCGAGCCTTACCTGGGCAACCTGGCGCGCTGGGTGGAGACGCTCAAGCGCCCCAAGCGCATCCTGGTCGTGGACGTGCCGATCCACATGGACGACGGCCGCGTCGCCCACTTCGAGGGCTACCGCGTGCAGCACAACACCTCGCGCGGCCCGGGCAAGGGCGGCGTGCGCTTCCACCAGGACGTGACGCTGTCCGAAGTCATGGCGCTCTCGGCCTGGATGTCGATCAAGAACGCGGCCGTGAACGTGCCCTACGGCGGTGCCAAGGGCGGCATCCGCGTGGACCCCAAGACGCTGTCGCGCGGTGAGCTGGAGCGCATGACGCGCCGCTACACCAGCGAGATCGGCATCATCATCGGCCCGAACAAGGACATCCCGGCACCGGACGTCAACACCAACGAGCAGATCATGGCCTGGATGATGGACACCTACTCCATGAACCAGGGCGCGACCGCGACGGGCGTGGTCACCGGCAAGCCGGTGGACCTGGGCGGCTCGCTGGGCCGGCGCGAGGCCACGGGCCGCGGCGTGTTCACGGTGGGCGCGGAAGCGGCGCGCAACATCGGGCTGGACATCTCCACGGCGCGCGTCGCCGTGCAGGGCTTCGGCAACGTGGGCGGCGTGGCTGGCAAGCTGTTTGCCGAAGCCGGCGCCCGCGTGGTGGCGGTGCAGGACCACGGTGGCGCCATCTACCGCGAAGCCGGGCTGGACGTGCCCTCGCTGCTCAAGCACGTGGTCGAGAAGGGCACCGTCGCAGGCTTCGAGCATGCCGAAGTCATGGACGCCGAGAAGTTCTGGGACGTGCCCTGCGACATCATGATCCCCGCCGCGCTGGAGCAGCAGATCACGAAGGCCAATGCGCACCGCATCCAGGCCCGCATGGTGATCGAGGGCGCAAACGGCCCGACCACGCCCGAGGCGGACGACATCCTGCACGAGCGCAATGTTCTGGTGCTGCCCGACGTGATCGCCAATGCCGGTGGCGTGACGGTCAGCTATTTCGAGTGGGTGCAGGACTTCTCGTCGTTCTTCTGGGACGAGGACGAGATCAACAAGCGCCTGGTGCGCGTGATGCAGCAGGCCTTCGCCGGTGTCTGGCAGGTGGCCGAGCAACACAAGGTCAGCCTGCGCACCGCCACCTTCATCGTGGCCTGCCAGCGCATCCTGCACACGCGCGAACTGCGCGGCCTGTACCCCTGAGATCGGCTTACTGGATAGGGCCCTTCAGGGCCTTGGGGATTGGAAGAGGCATCACCGCGATGCCCTCTTCCAGCAGAGCCTCGGTTTCCTCACGCGAGGCCTGGCCGCGGATGTTGCGCTCGTCCGCTTCGCCGTAATGGATGCGACGGGCCTCTTCGGCGAATTGGCCGCCCACGTCTTCGGTGTTGGCCATGACATGGCGCACCATCTTCATCCAGGCGGCCTGCAGTTGCGTGTCGTTCGGCACGCTCGCGACTTCGCGCGTCGCCGTGGCCGGCTTGGCCTCGGGCGCGGCGCCCAGGTTCAGACGCGGGGCGGACAGCTTCTTCACCACCGTCACGTCGCCGCACATCGGGCACTCCACGAGGCCACGTGCCAGTTGCGACTGGAAGTCGTCTTCCGAACCGAACCAGCCTTCGAAGCTGTGGCCATGGGCGCACGCCAGATCCAGGACTTTCATGGCACGGATTATCCGGCTGCAGTGGGATCCGGGTTTGGCTGCCAGTTCAATGCCCAGTCGCCGGAGCGCAGATTCTGCAGCCACAGCGCGGCGCTCAGCGTCTTGGCGTCGGTGACGGTGCCGTCGCGGCACCAGCGCAGCAGATCGTCCACGCTGGCGCTGAAGACCTCCAGGAACTCGCCTTCGTCCAGCTGGCGCTGCTGCAGCGTGAGCCCGCGCGCGAACCAGATCTCGATGAATTCGGTGGAGTACGAGATGACGGGGTGCAGCACACCGGCACGCGCCCACTCGCGGGCCGTGTAGCCGGTCTCTTCGAGCAGCTCGCGCCGGCCGCAGGTCCAGGTGTCCTCGCCGGCATCGAGCTTGCCGGCCGGGAACTCGACCATCACGCGGCCCATGGGGTGGCGGTACTGGCGCTCCAGCACCAGGCGGCCATCGTCCAGCAGCGGCACGACCATGACGGCGCCGGGGTGCACCACGTATTCGCGCGTGTCACTGCCGCCATCGGGCAGGCGCACGGTGTCGCGCAGCACGTGTAGGAAGCGGCCGTGCAGCAGTTCCTCGCGGTGCGTCGTGTGTTCGATGAGGTCGCGGTCGGAGTTCATCTCAATGCCTGTGCTTGACGAGATAGCGCCAGACGAAACCCGGGAACGCCAGCGTGACGAACAGCGCCGCCGTGATCGCGTAGAACTCCCAGCCCTGCGGCGCGATGCGCCCCAGGTTGCGCTCCAGCAGCAGGCCCAGGCCACCCACGAGGAAGTAATACAGCACCAGTTCCAGCAGCCGCAGCCCCAGCGACTTGGGCGCCGCGAGCCGGATGAACAGGACCAGACGCTGGGTCAGGAACGGCAGGTTGGCAGCGACCACCGCTGCCAGGATCACCAGCCAGACCGCCGCCGTTGGCGCCACGCGCTCAGGTGCCCAGCGTCAGCACGATGGCCTGTGCGCACAAGGCCATCAGACCGCCGGGAACGATGCCGAGCAGCAGCACCAGCGCCCCGTTGACCGACAGCACGGCGCGCACGTCCAGCGGTGCCGAGACCGTCGTGGCCGTGATCGGCGCGTCGAAGTACATGACCTTGACCACGCGCAGGTAGTAGAAGGCACCGATCAGCGACATCACGACCGCGAACACGGCCAGCGCCACATACAGGGCCTCGCCGGATGCCACGAGCGCCTGCAGCACCGACAGCTTGGCGTAGAAGCCGACCATGGGCGGAATGCCGGCCAGCGAGAACATGCAGATGCCCATGACAGCCGCGTACAACGGGCTGCGCTGGTTCAAGCCAGCCAGGTCGGTGACTTCGTCGCTTTCGAAGCCTTCGCGCGCCAGCAGCAGCAGCACGCCGAAGCTGGCCAACGTGGTCAGCACATAGGTCACGACATAGAACATGGCCGAGCTGTAGGCGTTGGCGGCCGACAGCGTGTTGCCGTTCACGACACCCGACAGCAGGCCCAGCAGCACGAAGCCCATCTGCGAGATCGTGGAATAGGCCAGCATGCGCTTGAGGTTGCTCTGCACGATGGCGGCCAGGTTGCCGATCAGCAGCGAGGCGATGGCCAGGACGGCAAGCATCTGCTGCCAGTCGAACGCCAGCGGCAGCAGGCCCTCGACCAGCAGGCGGATGACGATCGCGAACGCAGCCAGCTTGGGTGCGCCGGCGATCATCAGCGTGATGGCCGTAGGCGCGCCGTGGTAGACGTCGGGCACCCACATGTGGAACGGCACGACGCCGAGCTTGAAGGCCAGGCCGGCGACGATGAACACCAGGCCGAACACCAACACCTGGTGCTTGACCTGCCCCGAAGCGGCCGCCTCGAAGACCTGCGTCAGGTCCAGCGAGCCGGTTGCGCCGTACAGCATGGACAGGCCGTACAGCAGGAAGCCCGAGGCCAGCGCGCCGAGTACGAAATACTTCATGGCTGCCTCGCTCGCCACCGCGTTGTCGCGGCGCAGCGCGACCAGCGCGTAGCTGGACAGCGTCAGCAACTCCAGCCCCATGTAGATCACGAGGAAGTTGTTGCCCGAGATCATGACCGACATGCCCAGCAGAGCGAACATGGACAGCGTGAACAGCTCGCCGCCGCGCAGCATGCCGCGGTCGCCCGAATACGGGCGCGCGTAGACCAGGGTCACCATCACGGAGATGGTGGCGAAGCACTTGAGCCAGTTGCCCATGGGGTCGCTGACGACCATGTTGTTGAAGCCGTAGAGCGTGGTGTTGCCCGTGGCGTACAGGCCTTGCAGCACGGCGACGACGCCCAGCGACAGCAAGGTCAGCACATAGGTGCCGGTGCGGCGCGGGCTCTTGACCGACAGATCGACGAGCGCGATCACGCAGGCCATGACCAGCAGCACGACTTCGGGGTAGACGGTGATCCAGCTGACTTTGTCCATATCTTCTCGATATCTTCTCGTTGGGGCCGCTCAGTTCAGCTTGGATGCAGCGACATGCTTGAGCAGGTCGGCCACCGACACGTCCATCACATCGGTGAATGGCTTGGGATAGATGCCCATGGCCAGCACGGCGATCGCCAGCAAGGCCAGCATCAGGAATTCGCGACTGTTGATGTCTTGCAGCGCCTTCACGTCGTCGTTGGCCACCGGGCCCAGGTAGACGCGCTTGAACATCCACAGCGTGTAGGCCGCGCCGAAGATCAGCGCCGTGGCGGCCGCACCGCCGAGCCAGAAGTTGGCCTTGACCGCGCCCAGGATCACCATCCACTCGCCGACGAAACCGGCCGTGCCCGGCAGGCCGCAGTTGGCCATCGCGAAGAGCAGCGCGAAGGCCGCGAACTTGGGCATGGTGTTGACCACGCCGCCGTAGCTGGCGATCTCACGCGAGTGCACGCGGTCGTACAGCACGCCGATGCACAGGAACATGGCGCCGGACACGAAGCCGTGCGCGATCATCTGCACCAGGCCGCCCGACACGCCCAGGTCGTTGAAGATGAAGAAGCCCAGGGTCACGAAACCCATGTGGGCCACCGACGAATAGGCCACCAGCTTCTTCATGTCCTGCTGCACCATGGCGACCAGGCCCACGTAGATCACGGCGATCAGCGACAGCGCGATCATGAGCCAGGCCCATTCGCGCGCGGCATCGGGCGCGATCGGCATGGAAAAGCGCAGGAAGCCATAGGCGCCCAGCTTCAGCATGATGGCGGCCAGCACGGCCGAGCCACCGGTAGGGGCCTCGACGTGCACGTCGGGCAACCAGGTGTGCACCGGCCACATCGGCACCTTGACCGCGAACGCCGCGAAGAACGCGAAGAACAGCAGGGTCTGCGCCGTGCCGGACAGCGGCAGCTTGTGCCAGGTCTGGATGTCGAAGCTGCCGCCCGAGTGCACGTACAGGTAGATCAGGCCGATCAGCAGCAGCAGCGAGCCCAGCAGCGTGTACAGGAAGAATTTGAAGGCCGCATAGATCTTGTTGGGCCCGCCCCAGATGCCGATGATCAGGTACATCGGGATCAGCGTGGCCTCGAAGAACACGTAGAACAGCAGGCCGTCCAGCGCCGAGAACACGCCGATCATGAGGCCCGACAGGATCAGGAATGCGCCCATGTACTGGTTCACGCGGGAGGTGATGGCCTCCCAGCCGGCGATCACCACGATGACCGTGATGAAGGCCGTCAGCAGCACGAACCACAGCGAGATGCCATCCACGCCCAGGTGATAGTTCACGTTGAAGCGGTCGATCCAGGCCGCCTTCTCGACGAACTGCATGGCAGAGGTATCGATCGCAAAACCGCTGTACAGCGGCAGCGTGACCAGCAGGCTGACGACGGCACCGACCAGCGCGACCCAGCGCACCGCGCGGGCCTGCTCGTCGCGCCCCAGGGCCAACAGCACGACACCGAAGAAGATCGGCGTCCAGATGGCAAGGCTCAACAATCCCATTTTTCTTCTTCTCCCGACCTACTTGTTGAACCAGACGAAATACGTCATCAGCGCAAACACGCCCATGATCATGACCAGCGCGTAGTGGTAGATGAAGCCGCTCTGCAGGCGGCGCACCACGCCGGCGACCCAACCCACGAGCTTCCACGAACCGTTGACGACGGCGCCGTCGATGATGGCCTGGTCGCCACCCTTCCACAGCCCGAAGCCCAGGCCGCGCGCGCCTTTGGCCAGCACGTTTTCGTTGAACCAATCCAGGTAGTACTTGTTCTCCAGCAGCGTGTAGATCGGCATGCACGCGCGCTTGATGGCGGCCGGCAATGCCGGGTTGACCATGTACATGTAGTAGGACAGCGCGACACCGGCCAGGGCCAGCCAGAACGGTGCGGTCTGCAGGCCGTGCAAGGCCATGGCGACCGGGCCGTGGAACTCCTCGGCCAGCTCGGCCATCGCCGGGTGCAGCGTGCCGTTCACGAAGATCGCGTCCTTGAAGAAGTCGCCGAACAGCATCGGCCCGATCGTCAGGTAGCCGATCACGACAGACGGAATGGCCAGCAGCACCAGCGGGGCCGTCACCACCCAGGGCGATTCGTGCGGCTTGTGGTCATGGCCGTGGCCATGGTCGTCATGCCCGTGGTGGTCGTCGTGGTGCGCGTCCGGGTTCTGGTCGAAGCGCTCCTTGCCGTGGAACACCAGGAAGTACATGCGAAACGAGTAGAACGCCGTGACGAACACGCCGGCCATGACCGCGAACTGCGCAAAGCCTGCACCCGGCAGGTTGCTGGCGTGCGTGGCGATGATGATGCTGTCCTTGGAATAGAAGCCCGAGAACAGCGGCGTGCCGATCAGCGCCAGCGAGCCCAGCAGCGAGGTGATCCAGGTGATGGGCATGTACTTGCGCATGCCGCCCATCCAGCGGATGTCCTGGTTGTGGTGCGCACCCATGATGACCGAGCCGGCGCCGAGGAACAGCAGCGCCTTGAAGAACGCGTGCGTCATCAGGTGGAAGACAGCGACCGAGTAGGCGGAGGCACCCAGCGCGACTGTCATATAGCCCAGCTGCGACAGCGTGGAGTACGCGACCACGCGCTTGATGTCGTTCTGGATGATGCCCAGGAAGCCCATGAACAGGGCCGTGATGGCGCCGATCACGAGGATGAAGTTCAGCGCCGTGTCGGACAGCTCGAACAGCGGCGACATGCGCGCGACCATGAAGATGCCAGCCGTCACCATGGTGGCGGCGTGGATCAGCGCGGAGATCGGCGTGGGGCCTTCCATGGAGTCCGGCAGCCAGACATGCAGCGGGAACTGGGCCGACTTGCCCATGGCGCCGATGAACAGGCAGATGCAGATGACGGTGATCAGCATCCAGTCCGTGCCCGGAAAACCAAGCTTGGACAGCTCGCCGGCCTTGCCGAACACTTCGGTGTAGTTCATCGTACCGGCATAGGCCGCGATCAGGCCAATGCCCAGGATGAAGCCGAAGTCGCCGACCCGGTTGACCAGGAAGGCTTTCATGTTCGCGAAGATCGCCGTCGGCCGGTTGAACCAGAAGCCGATCAGCAGATAGGACACCAGGCCCACGGCTTCCCAGCCGAAGAACAGCTGGAGCATGTTGTTGCTCATCACGAGCATCAGCATGGAGAAGGTGAACAGCGAGATGTAGGCGAAGAAGCGGTTGTAGCCGTCGTCCTCTTCCATGTAGCCGATGGTGTAAATATGGACCATCAGCGACACGAAGGTCACGACGCACATCATCATGGCGGTGAGGCCATCGACCAGGAAGCCGATCTCCATCTTGAGGTTGCCGACCACCATCCAGGTGTAGAGCGTCTCGTTGAAGCGCGCGCCATCGAGTGCCACGCTCTTGAGCGTCATCGCCGAGATGATGAAGGCGACCAGCACGCCCAGGATGGTCAGGGAATGGCTTGCGCGGCGGCCGATCCGGTTGCCGCCGAACGCGGTGCCCAGAATGCCGGCCAGCACGGATCCGACGAGCGGCGCCAGCGGCACCGCCAACAGGGTGGAGGCTGAGAGGGTTTGGCTCATGTTCTTGGTCTCAGCCCTTGAGCGTGTTGAGTTCGTCCACGTTGATGCTGGAGCGGTTGCGGAACAGCAGCACCAGGATGGCCAGCCCGATGGCCGACTCGGCTGCAGCAACAGTCAGGATGAAAAACACGAAGATCTGGCCGTGCATGTCGTTCAGGTAGTACGAGAACGCGACGAAGTTCATGTTGACCGCCAGCAGCATCAGTTCGATGGCCATCAGCAGCACGATCAGGTTCTTGCGGTTCAAAAAGATGCCGATCACCGACAGCGCGAACAGCATCGCGCCCAGCGACAGGAAATGTCCAAGACTGAGCGTCATGCCTTCTTCTCCTCGGCCACGGGCGCCGGTGCGGGTGCCGGTCGTGTGGGATCCATCTTCACGACCGAGAAACGGTCGCCTGCGCGCACGTGGACCTGGTCCTCGGGGCGCACGTTGCGGGTGTCCTTGCGGCCGCGCAGCGTGAGCGCGATCGCCGCGATCATGGCCACCAACAGGATGCAGGCCGCGATCTGGACGGGGTAGAGGTATTCGGTGTAGAGCAGGATGCCCAGCGCCTTGGTGTTGGACACCTGCGCGGCGGCGCTGGTGGCGGCACCGGCCAGGTTGCGCGATTCCTCGGTGACGCGGAAGCCGCCCATCAGCACGGCCGCCATCTCCAGCGCGACCAGCGCGCCGATGGTCGCAGCCAGCGGGAAGTGCTTCCAGAAGCCCTGCCGCAGTCCTTCGACGTCGACGTCCAGCATCATCACGACGAACAGGAACAGCACGAGCACCGCTCCCAGATACACCAGCACCAGCACGATGGCCAGGAACTCGGCCTGCAGGATCAGCCAGATCGCAGAAGCCTGCGAAAACGCCAGGATCAGGTACAGCACCGCATGCACCGGATTGCGCGCTGTGATCACCCGGAAGGCTGCGAACAGCAGCACGAGCGAAAACAGATAGAAAAAGCCAGTCTTGACGTCCATGGAATTTTTTTAAGTCGAACTGGCCGCTCAGCGGTAGGGGGCGTCGGCCGCCTTGGCAGCTGCGATTTCTTTTTCGTAGCGGTCACCGACGGCCAACAGCATGTCCTTGGTGAAGTACAGGTCGCCGCGCTTCTCGCCGTGGTACTCGAGGATGTGGGTCTCGACGATGGAATCGACCGGGCAGCTCTCTTCGCAGAAACCGCAGAAGATGCATTTGGTCAGGTCGATGTCGTAGCGCGTGGTGCGGCGCGAGCCGTCTTCGCGCACGTCGGACTCGATCGTGATCGCCATTGCCGGGCAAACGGCCTCGCACAGCTTGCAGGCGATGCAGCGCTCCTCGCCGTTCTCGTAGCGGCGCAGCGCATGCAGGCCGCGAAAGCGTGGCGACAGCGGAGTCTTCTCCTCGGGGAACTGGACCGTGATCTTGCGCTTGAACGCGTAGCGGCCCGTCAGGACCATGCCCTTGAACAGCTCCGTGAGCATGAAGCTCTTGAGGAAGTCCTTGACCGAGAAAGTGGAGGCAGTTGCGGTTGTCATCGATGGTTCTCCGCTCATTTCCAGATGTTCCAGGGCGTCTGCATCCAGCCCCCGACCACCAGCAGCCAGATCAGGGTGACCGGAATGAAGATCTTCCAGCCCAGGCGCATGATCTGGTCATAGCGGAAGCGCGGGAAGGTGCCGCGGATCCAGATGAACAGCGAGACCACGAAGAAGGTCTTGATGCCCAGCCAGATCCAGCCCGGGATGAAGTCGAGCAAGCCGATCGGCGACAGCCAGCCGCCCAGGAACATGAGCGTGGCCAGGATGGAGATCAGCCACATGCTGGCGTACTCGGCCAGGAAGAAGATGGCAAAGCCCATGCCCGAGTACTCGACCATGTGGCCGGCCACGATCTCGGCCTCGCCTTCGACCACGTCGAACGGGTGGCGGTTGGTCTCAGCCACGCCAGAGATCAGGTAGACCACGAAGATGGGCAGCAGCGGCAACCAGTTCCAGGACAGGAAGCCCAGGCCGGCGTTCGCGCCCATGCCCTTGGCCTGCGCAGCGACGATTTCGCCCAGGTGCAGGCTGCCCGACACCATGATCACGACCACCAGGCAAAAGCCCATGGCGATTTCGTAGCTGACCATCTGCGCCGAGGCCCGCAGCGCGCCCAGGAAGGCGTATTTGGAGTTCGATGCCCAGCCCGCGATGATCACGCCGTAGACCTCGATCGAGGTGATGGCCATGATCAGCAGCAGGCCGGCGTTCACGTTGGCGATGACCGCCTCCGGGCCAAACGGCACGGCCACCCAAGCGGCCAGCGCCGGCATGATGGCCATGATGGGGCCGAGCCGGAACAGGCCGGAACTGGCGGCCGAGGGGTTGATCAACTCCTTGGTCAGCAGCTTCAGCGCATCGGCGATCGGCTGCAGCAGGCCCATGGGGCCGACGCGGTTGGGGCCGTGGCGCACCTGGATGAAGCCCAGGAATTTGCGCTCCCACAGCGTCAGGTAGGCGACCGCGCCCATCAGCGGCGCGAGCACGCAGATGATCTTGATCAGACTCCAGAGCACGGGCCAGGCGCCCGTGGACCACCAGCTGGCACCGACCAGGCCTTGGCCAAAGCCGTAAATCGTGTCGATCATGCTGTGGCCGCTCCCATGGCCTGCCGCGCATCCGCGGTCATCTGCAAGGACGTGGCGCGGCGCACCAGGCCGTCGAGCTGGTAGATGCTGGCCACCGCCGGCGTGCCAGCGGCAGCACTCGACGCGATGGCCGCGCGCGTCGCATTGGACAGGCGCTCGGCCGGCACGCGCACCTGGCCGTCGGACTCCGACAGTCCCAGCGAGCGCAGCACGTCCTGCGAGGATTCGAACTCGAAGCCCGGCAGGCCCAGCAGGTTGGCCAGCACGCGCAGCACCTTCCAGCCAGGACGCGTTTCGCCCAGCGGACGCACGACGGCATGGAAACCCTGCACCCTGCCCTCTGCATTCACGAAGCTGCCCGACGTCTCGGTGAAGGGCGCGATCGGCAGCAGCACGTCGGAGAACTCCAGGTTGGCCTTGAACGGGCTCAGCGTGACGACCATCTCGGCCTTGTTCACGCCCTGCGCCGCCGAAGAGCCAGCGGCCGAGTCGAACACCGGCTCGTTGTTCAGCAATAGCACGGCCTTCAGGCCGCCGGCCAGCATCTGGGCCGCGGTCTGGCCACCCGCCTGGGGCTGCGCGCCGACGAACTGGGCACCGACCGTGTTCGCGGCTTCGCTCAGGTAGCCGAAACTGGCGCCGGTCTGCTCGGCGATCCACTGCGCCAGGGCCAGCAGGCTGGATGCGTTCGCATGGTGGGCCGCAGCATTGCCCAGCAGCACGGCCTTGCGTTCACCGGACAGCAGGGCCTTGGCCATGGCTTGCGCGGCTTCGTCGGCATCGCCGGACACGGGAGCCGCGACACCCTTTTCGGAGGCGATGGCCGCCGCCACGTTGGCCAGCGCCTGCACCCAGCCGGACGCATCGGTCTCCACCGAAGCAGCGATCGGCATGGCCCAGGCATCGGCCGATGCCAATTCATGGGCCGAACCCAGCACCGCGACCTTGCAGCCCTTGCGCGCCGCCTGCCGGATGCGCTGTGCGAACAGCGGATGGTCCTTGCGCAGGTTGGAGCCGATCACCAGCACGCGCTGCAGCGTGGACAGGCCGGCGATCGGCATGCCGAGCCAGCGCACGCCTTCGGTGGCAGCGAACTCGGTCTGGCGCAGGCGGTGATCGATGTTGTCGCTGCCCAGGCCGCGCACCAGCGAACCAGCCAGGGCCAGTTCTTCCAGGGTGCTGTGCGGGCTCGCCAGCACGCCGATGCTGGCAGCGCCATGCTGCGTCTTGATCTGCTTCAGGCCGTTCGCCACGTATTCCAGCGCGGTCTGCCAGTCCACGGTCTGCCATTGGCCGCCCTGCTTGAGCATGGGCTGGGTCAGGCGCTCGTCGCTGTTCAGGGCCTCGTACGAGAAGCGGTCGCGGTCGGCGATCCAGCATTCGTTGACGGCCTCGTTCTCCAGCGGCACCACGCGCATGACCTTGTGGTTCTTGACCTGCACGATCAGGTTGGCACCGGTGGAATCGTGCGGGCTGACGCTCTTGCGGCGCGACAGTTCCCAGGTGCGGGCGCTGTAGCGGAAGGGCTTGCTGGTCAGCGCGCCGACCGGGCAGATGTCGATCATGTTGCCCGACAGCTCGGAGTCCACCGTGTCGCCGACGATCGTCGTGATCTCGGAATGCTCGCCGCGGTGGATCATGCCCAGTTCCATCACGCCGGCCACTTCCTGGCCGAAGCGCACGCAGCGGGTGCAGTGGATGCAGCGGCTCATCTCTTCCATGGAGATCAGCGGGCCCACGTCCTTGTGGAACACCACGCGCTTTTCTTCCTGGTAGCGCGAGGCGGAACCGCCGTAGCCGACCGCCAGGTCCTGCAGCTGGCACTCACCACCCTGGTCGCAGATCGGGCAATCCAGCGGGTGGTTGATCAGCAGGAATTCCATGACGGACTTCTGCGCCTTGATGGCCTTGTCGCTCTTGGTGCGCACGATCATGCCCTGCGTGACCGGGGTCGCGCAGGCGGGCATGGGCTTGGGCGCCTTCTCGACCTCGACCAGGCACATGCGGCAATTGGCCGCGATGGACAACTTCTTGTGGTAGCAGAAGTGCGGGATGTAGGTGCCCGCCTTGTCGGCCGCATGCATGACCATGCTGCCTTCGGCGACCTCGACTTTCCTGCCGTCGACTTCGATTTCAACCATATCGGATGCTTCTCTTTCAGGCCTGCGCCGCCACGGCCGCAGTCTTGGGGATCATGGCTTCGAACTCGTGCCTGAAGTGCTTGATCATGGCGCGCACCGGCATCGCCGCCGCATCGCCCAGCGCACAGATGGTGCGGCCCTGGATGTTGTCGGCCAGCGAGTTCAACAGGTCCATGTCGCTGGACTTGCCTTGGCCGCGGTGCACCTTGTCGACCAGGCGCCAGAGCCAGCCCGTGCCTTCACGGCAGGGCGTGCACTGGCCGCAGGACTCGTGCATGTAGAAGTAGGACAGCCGCTTCAGAGACTCGACCATGCAGCGGCTGTCGTCCATCACGATGACGGCGCCCGAGCCCAGCATCGAGCCGGCCTTGGCGATGGAGTCGTAGTCCATCGTGCACTCGTTCATGATCGCGGCCGGCAGCACCGGCGAGGACGAACCGCCCGGGATCACGGCCTTCAGCGTGCGGCCCTTGCGCACGCCACCGGCAAGCTCCAGCAGCTTGGTGAACGGCGTGCCCATGGGGATCTCGAAGTTGCCCGGCATCTCGACGTCGCCCGAGACCGAGTAGATCTTGGTGCCGCCGTTGTTCGGCTTTCCGCATTCCAGATAGGCCTGGCCGCCATTGCGGATGATCCATGGCACCGCCGCGAAGGTCTCGGTGTTGTTGATCGTGGTCGGCTTGCCGTACAGGCCGAAGCTGGCCGGAAACGGCGGCTTGAAGCGCGGCTGGCCCTTCTTGCCTTCCAGCGATTCGAGCAGCGCCGTTTCTTCGCCGCAGATGTAGGCGCCGAAGCCGTGCGAGGCATGCAGCTGGAAGCTGAAGCCGCTGCCAAGAATCTTGTCGCCCAGGTAGCCAGCTGCGCGGGCCTCTTCGAGGGCCTCCTCGAAGCGCTCGTAGACCTGGAAGATCTCGCCGTGGATGTAGTTGTAGCCGACCGTGATGCCCATCGCGTAGGCCGCGATGATCATGCCCTCGATCACGATGTGCGGGTTGTACATCATGATGTCCCGGTCCTTGCAGGTGCCGGGCTCGCCCTCGTCCGAGTTGCAGACCAGGTACTTCTGGCCCGGGAACTGGCGGGGCATGAAGCTCCACTTCAGCCCACTCGGAAAGCCCGCGCCGCCGCGGCCGCGCAATGCCGACTCCTTGACGGTGGCGATGACTTGGTCCTGCGTCATCGCGTCAGCACCATCGATGCCGAGGATTTTCCTCAGTGCCTGGTAGCCGCCGCGCGCCTCGTAGTCCTTCAGGCGCCAGTTGCTGCCGTTCAGGTCCGCATAAATCTGCGGGCTGATGTGGCGGCCATGGAAGCAGGTCTGCACGCCAGTGGCGGCGAACTGCGATAGCACTTGATCGGCGTTCATCACTTGCCCTCCGATGTAGCTGCGGTACGCAGCCCGTCCACCAGCTGGTCGAGCTTCTCGTTGCTCATGAAGCTGCACATGGTGCGGTCGTTGACCAGCATCACCGGCGAATCGGCGCAAGCGCCCAGGCACTCGCTCTGCTGCAGCGTGAACAGGCCGTCGGCCGTGGTCTCGCCCATGGTGATGCCGAGCTTTTTCTCGAGGTGGTGCAGCGCGGTGTAACCGTCGCGCAACTGGCACGGCAGGTTGGTGCAGACGTTCAGCTTGAAGCGACCGACCGGCTGCTGGTTGTACATGTTGTAGAAGGTCGTGACCTCGTGCACGGCGATCGTCGGCATGCCCAGCAGCTCGCCGATGATCTTCTCGTGCTCGGGGTGCACGTAGCCGATCTGCTGTTGGGCGATCGACAGGCAGGCCATAACGGCAGAGGCTCGGCCCTCGTAGGGGAACTTGGCGATCTCACGCTGGAAACGGTCCAGCGTCTGCTGCGACAGTGCAGGTGCAGGCGCCGCGGTAGCGGAATGGGGAGCAGAGCTCATCGGTCGATCTCTCCGAACACGATGTCCAGCGTGCCGATCACGGCAACGGCGTCGGCGATCATGTGGCCGCGCGACATCTCGTCGAGCGCAGCCAGGTGCACAAAGCCCGGCGGACGGATCTTCAGGCGGTAGGGCTTGTTGGCGCCATCGCTGACGAGGTAGATGCCAAACTCGCCCTTGGGATGCTCGACGGCGGCATAGGCCTCGCCCTCGGGCACGTGGAAGCCTTCGGTGAAGAGCTTGAAGTGGTGGATCAGCTCCTCCATGTTCGCCTTCATGCCTTCACGCGAGGGTGCCGCCACCTTGTGGTTGTCGGTGATGACGGGACCGGGGTTCACGCGCAGCCAGTCCACGCATTGCTTGATGATGCGGTTGGACTGGGCCAGCTCTTCCATGCGGACCAGGTAGCGGTCGTAGCAGTCGCCGGTCTTGCCGACCGGGATGTCGAAGTCCACCTTGTCGTAGACGTCGTAAGGCTGCTTCTTGCGCAGGTCCCAGGCGATGCCGGAACCGCGCAACATGGGGCCCGTGAGGCCCAGGTTCAACGCGCGCTCGGGCGCCATGACACCGATGCCCACCGTGCGCTGCTTCCAGATGCGGTTGTCGGTCAGCAGCGTGTGGTACTCGCCCAGGTAGGTCGTGAAGCGCTTGGTGAAGTCGTCGATGAAGTCCAGCATGGACCCCTGACGGTTCTCGTTCATGCGCGCCAGCGCCTTGGCGTTCTTGATCTTGCTGACCGTGTATTGCGGCATGGTGTCGGGCAGGTCGCGGTACACGCCGCCCGGACGGAAATAGGCAGCGTGCATGCGCGCGCCGGACACGGCCTCGTACATGTCGAACAGGTCTTCGCGCTCGCGGAACGCGTAGATCAGGATGGTGGAACTGCCGCAGTCGTTGCCATGCGAGCCGAGCCACATCAAGTGGTTCAGCATGCGCGTGATCTCGGAGAACATCACGCGGATGTACTGCGCGCGCAAGGGCACTTCCAGGCCCAGCAGCTTCTCGATGGCCAGGCAGTACGCGTGCTCGTTGCACATCATGGACACGTAATCGAGACGGTCCATGTAGGGCAGCGACTGGATGAAGGTCTTGCTCTCGGCCAGCTTTTCGGTGGCACGGTGCAAGAGGCCGATGTGGGGGTCGGCGCGTTGCACGACCTCGCCGTCCAACTCCAGCACCAGGCGCAGCACGCCGTGCGCCGCCGGGTGCTGCGGGCCGAAATTCAGGGTGTAGTTCTTGATTTCTGCCATGTCAGTGCAGGCCGCCGTAGTTGTCTTCGCGGATCACGCGGGGCGTGATTTCGCGCGGCTCGATGCTCACGGGCTGGTAGACCACGCGCTTGAGTTCGTCGTCGTATCGCATCTCGACATGGCCAGACAGCGGGAAGTCCTTGCGGAATGGATGGCCGATGAAGCCGTAGTCGGTCAGGATGCGGCGCAGGTCGATGTGGCCATCGAACAGGATGCCGTAAAGGTCGAAGGCTTCGCGCTCGAACCAGTTCGCGCCGGCCCACAGGTGCATGACAGAGGGCAGCAATGGCAGGTCGTCGTCGGGGCAGAACACCTTCACGCGCAGGCGCTGGTTCAGACTGACCGACAGCAAATGGGACACGACGCAAAAGCGCGGGCCTTCCCACACGGCATCGCGGTAGGTCGAGTAGTCCACGCCGCACAGGTCCACCAATTGCTCGAACTTGCAGCCCGGCGCATCGCGCAAGGTCTGCATGGCTTCCAAGTAGTCGGCAGCCTTCAGCGTCAAAGTGACCTCGCCCAGCGCCAGGCTGAGCGTGTGCACCTTGTCGCCGAGCACGGTGGCCACGGTGTCCTTCAGGACAACGGGATCGATGGCAAAAACAGTCATGGGCAGTTCAGACGCGGGCGATGGTTTGGGTGCGACGGATCTTCTGCTGCAGCTGGATGATCCCGTAGATCAACGCCTCGGCCGTCGGCGGGCAGCCCGGCACGTAAACATCCACCGGCACGATGCGGTCGCAACCCCGTACCACGGAATAGCTGTAGTGGTAGTAGCCGCCGCCATTGGCGCACGAGCCCATGGACAGCACCCAGCGCGGCTCGGCCATCTGGTCGTAGACCTTGCGCAGCGCCGGCGCCATCTTGTTGCACAGCGTGCCGGCCACGATCATCAGGTCCGACTGGCGCGGGCTGGCGCGGAACACCTCTGCGCCGAAGCGGCCGATGTCGTAGCGCGCGGCTGCCGCATGCATCATTTCGACCGCGCAGCAGGCCAGACCAAAGGTCATGGGCCACAACGAGCCGGTCTTGGCCCAATTCACGACGGCGTCGTATGACGTCGTGACAAAGCCTTCCTTGAACACACCTTCAATGGCCATTGTTTTCTCCAGTTGCCGCCACCAGGATCACTCCCAGTCCAAGGCACCCTTCTTCCATTCGTAGATGAACCCCACGACCAGGATCGCCAGAAACACGACGACAGCCCAGAAGCCGACCAAGCCCACATCCTTGAGGGCAACGGCCCACGGGAAAAGGAAAGCGATTTCGAGGTCGAACAGGATGAACAGGATGGCGACCAAGTAGTAGCGCACATCGAACTTCATGCGCGCGTTTTCGAAAGCTTCGAAACCGCACTCATACGGGGAGTTTTTGGCCGCATCGGGCCGGTTCGGGCCGAGGATATAGCCCAGGACCTGCGGTGCGATGCCTACACCAATACCCACCAGGATGAACAAAAGGACTGGGAGGTATTGGTCGAGGTTCATCTGAAGGGCTTCTTCACCGCTTTCGCCGGCACGCACGCAGGTTGCATGCCGACTCTTAGTTGGTGCCGTCGGCGAGACTCGAACTCGCACAGCTTTCGCCACTACCCCCTCAAGATAGCGTGTCTACCAATTTCACCACGACGGCGGTTTTTCGTGCCTGGATGGCATGAGGAGCTTCGTTGATTTCAACTAGGCTTTTGGCTTTCCAGACAGCATTCGAGTTTACCCTGAAACGCCGAGGGTTCCTGGCGCTTTCGAGGGAAATTTGGCACCGCGCCGCTCGAGCGCGGGCCCGGATCACTTCGTCGGAATCTGGCCCGCACCGGAAGCGGGGACCACAGGTGCCGCCGGTGCGGCCGCCGGGGGTGCCGATGTGCCGCCCGAAGGAATCTGCGAAGCCGGTGTCGGTGCCTCCGTCGGCGCGGTCACGGCGCGCTCCAGCACGCTACCGGAACTGGCAGGGCGCGCATTGCCGAAATAGGCCAGCGCCAGCGTGCACACGAAAAACAAGACGGCAAGCACGGAAGTGGTGCGCGACAGGAAGTTGGCACTGCCGCTGGCACCAAACAGACTGCCGGCGCCGCCGCTGCCGAATGCCGCCCCCATATCGGCGCCCTTGCCGTGCTGCACCAGGATCAGGCCGATCATGCCCAGCGCCGACAGCATCTGCACCGCCAGCACGACAGTCAACAAAACGTTCATCTCGAAATACTCCTGAAATCAGTTGCGCGCGCCGCTCTTCAACGCGCAGCGGCCACGATGGCCAGAAAATCCGCAGCCTTCAGCGCTGCACCGCCGACCAGGCCGCCGTTGATGTCCGGTTGCGCCAGCAGGGACGCCGCATTGGCCGCGTTCATGCTGCCGCCATACAGCAGCGGGATGCGGTCTGCGTGGGCGCTGGCCGCCTCCAGCTGCTTGCGCAGCACGGCATGGACCTGTTGCGCCTGCTCAGGCGTCGCGGTCTTGCCGGTGCCGATGGCCCACACGGGCTCATAGGCCACCACGATTTCGGTGATGCAATGACCATTCAGGTGCACGACAGCCGCCAGCTGGCGCCGCACGACTTCCTCCGTATGCCCGCCGTCGCGCTCGGCCAGCGTCTCGCCGACGCAGACGATGGGCGTGATGCCGGCGGCCAGGGCACGCTGCGCCTTCACGGCTACGGCGGCATCGTCTTCGCCGTGGTACTGGCGACGTTCCGAATGGCCGACGATGGCGTAGCGCACGCCGAATTCGCGCAGCATGTCGGCACTGACTTCACCCGTGTAAGCACCGGACGCATGCTGCGACACATCCTGCGCGCCGAGGTGCACTGCACCCTGCCCTGCCAGCCACCTTTGCGCCGCCGCCAGGTAGGGCGCAGGCACGCAGACGGCCACGTCACACACCGGTGCAGTCTTCAGGCCGTCCAGCACGCTGCGGACCAGGGTTTCGCTGCCAGCCAGGCTGGCGTTCATCTTCCAGTTGCCTGCAATCAGTTGCTTCATCGTGTTCACCAGGTCAGAACGATCTTGCCGATGTGCTGGTTGGACTCCATCAGCGTGTGGGCCTCGGCCGCCTGCGCAGCAGGAAAACGGCTGTGGATCACGGGCTTGACACCGCCCGCCTCGATCAGCGGCCACACGAAGCGGCGCAGCGATTGCGCAATCGCCGCCTTGAACGCCACCGGCCGCGGACGCAGGGTGGAACCGGTCACCGTCAGCCGGCGCCGCAGCACCAGGCCCGCATTGATCTCGGCCTTGGTGCCGCCCTGCACAGCGATGATGACCAGCCGGCCGTCTTCGGCCAGGCAGCTGATCTCGCGTGCCACGTAGGCCCCCGCGACCATGTCCAGAATCACGTCCACGCCCTTGTCGCCTGTGAGCTTGCGCGCCTCTTCTGCGAAATCGGCGGTCTTGTAGTTGATGGCGTGATCGGCTCCGAGCGCGAGGCAGGCTGCGCACTTCTCGTCGCTGCCGGCCGTGGCGATCACACGCGCGCCCATGGCTTTGGCCAGCTGGATCGCGGTCACGCCGATGCCGCTGGTACCGCCCTGCACCAGGAAAGTCTCGCCGGCCTGCAGGCGTCCGCGGTCGAAGACATTGCTCCAGACCGTGAACAGCGTCTCGGGCAGCGAGGCGGCCTCTTCGTCGCTGAGCCCGGCAGGTGTCGGCAGGCACTGGCCCACGGGCACCACGCACACCTCTGCATAGCCACCCCCCGCCACCAGAGCGCAGACACGGTCCCCGACCTGCAGGCCCGCAGCGCGCATGGCATCCACGTCACCGGACTCGATGACGCCCGCGATCTCCAGGCCTGGCAGATCCGACGCGGCGGGTGGCACGGGGTAATTGCCGGTGCGCTGCAGCACGTCGGGCCGGTTCACGCCGCTCGCGCGCACGCGCACGAGCAGCTCACCCTCGCCCGCCACGGGGTCCGGCCGCTCGCACAACTGCAGCACCTCAGGCGCACCGTAGGAGGTGATTTCGATTGCTTTCATCGCTGGTCCCGAGAAGTTCGACTCGAATGGCTGGCCGGCGACCGCGAGGCGAACGCCTCACCGGCACGCCGGCCCCGGGTGTGGCTCAGCTCGGCTGGCCTTGCGACTGGTCCACCGGCGCTGCGCTAGGTGCCTGCGCGCTCGGCGCATTGCGGTCCAGCAATGCCTTCATCGACAGCTTCACGCGGCCCTTCTCGTCCGTCTCCAGCACCTTGACCTTGACGATCTGGCCTTCGCTCAGGTAGTCGGTCACCTTCTCCACGCGCTCGTGCGCGATCTGGCTGATGTGCAGCAGGCCGTCCTTGCCGGGCAGCAGGTTGATCAGCGCGCCGAAGTCCAGGATCTTGGTGACCGGACCTTCGTACACCTTGCCGATCTCGACCTCCGCCGTGATCTGCTCGATGCGGCGCTTGGCTTCCTCGGCCTTGGCCGGATCGCTGGACGCGATCGTGATCGTGCCGTCTTCCTCGATGTTGATCTGCGTGCCGGTCTCTTCGGTCAGCGCACGGATCACGGAGCCGCCCTTGCCGATCACGTCGCGGATCTTCTCGGGGTTGATCTTCATCGTGAACAGGCGCGGTGCGAAGCTGGAGACCTCGGTCTTGGCCTCGCCCATGGCTTCCTGCATCTTGGACAGGATGTGCATGCGGGCCTCCTTGGCCTGGGCCAGCGCGACCTGCATGATTTCCTTGGTGATGCCCTGGATCTTGATGTCCATCTGCAGTGCCGTCACGCCATTGGTCGTGCCCGCCACCTTGAAGTCCATGTCGCCCAGGTGATCCTCGTCGCCCAGGATGTCGGTCAACACGGCGAAGCGGTTGCCGTCCTTGATCAGCCCCATGGCGATGCCTGCCACGTGCGCCTTCAGCGGCACGCCCGCGTCCATCATCGACAGGCAGCCGCCGCAGACCGAGGCCATCGACGAGGAGCCGTTGGACTCGGTGATTTCGCTGACCACACGCACGGTGTACGGGAAGTCTTCCTTGGTCGGCAGCACGGCGACCAAGGCGCGCTTGGCCAGGCGGCCGTGGCCGATTTCGCGGCGCTTGGGGCTGCCGACACGGCCCGTTTCGCCAGTGGCGAACGGAGGCATGTTGTAGTGCAGCATGAAGCGGTCTTCGAAGTCGCCGGACAGTGCGTCGATGCGTTGCGCATCGCGCTCGGTGCCCAGGGTCGTGACGACCAGCGCCTGCGTCTCGCCGCGCGTGAACAGCGCCGAGCCGTGCGTGCGCGGCAGCACGCTGTTGCGGATCTCGATGGGGCGCACGGTGCGCGTGTCGCGGCCGTCGATGCGGGGCTCGCCCGCCAGGATCTGGCCACGCACGATGCCGGCTTCGATGTCGAACAGCAGGCCTTCGACCTTGACGCTGTCGAACTCCACGCCCTCGGCCTTCAGGCCGGACAGCACGTCGGCGTAGGCGGCCTTCGTGGCCTGCGTGCGCGACTGCTTGTTGCGGATCTGGTAGGCCGCGCGCAGCTTGTCGCCGCCCAGGGCTTCGACCTTGGCGATCAGCGACTCGTCGCGCGCCGGGGCCTGCCAGTCCCACACGGGCTTGCCGGCATCACGCACCAGTTCGTGGATGGCTTCGATAGCGATGCGCGCCTGGTCATGGCCGAACACCACGCCACCCAGCATGATTTCTTCGCTGAGCTGCTGGGCTTCGGACTCGACCATCAGCACGGCTGCTTCGGTGCCGGCCACGACCAGGTCGAGCACCGAGTTCTTGCGGTCGGTCTGGCCGGGGTTCAGCACGTACTCGCCGTTGATGTAGCCCACGCGGGCAGCACCGATAGGGCCGGCGAACGGGATGCCGCTCACGGAAAGCGCGGCGCTCGATGCGATCAGCGCGGCAATGTCGGCGTCGACCTCGGGGTTCAGCGACAGCGTGTGGATCACCACCTGCACTTCATTGAAGAAGCCTTCGGGGAACAGCGGGCGGATCGGGCGATCGATCAGGCGGCTGGTCAACGTTTCGAATTCGCTGGGGCGGCCTTCACGCTTGAAGAAGCTGCCGGGGATCTTGCCGGCGGCGTAGGTCTTCTCGATGTAGTCGACGGTCAGCGGGAAGAAGTCCTGGCCCGGCTTGCCCTGCGTCTTGGCAACGACGGTGGCCAGCACCACCGTGCCTTCCATATCGA
This sequence comes from Pseudorhodoferax sp. Leaf267, assembly GCF_001422405.1. Classification (GTDB taxonomy): domain Bacteria; phylum Pseudomonadota; class Gammaproteobacteria; order Burkholderiales; family Burkholderiaceae_C; genus Pseudorhodoferax. The sequence continues at coordinate 154,766 of NZ_LMMV01000001.1, read as the reverse complement.
CCAGTACGGCGCCGGTCGACTGGCGGGCGATCTCGCCGGTTTCCATGCGCACGGCGTGGGAACCCCACTGGAAGCTCTTGGTGACTTTGTTGAACATGGTCATGTGGTTTCTCCTGATGGCAGGCCGGCGGTGCCGACGACTGCGGTGGACGGGCGCTGTGCGCGCCCTGTGAAGTGCAACCCGTGGCGGGCCGCGTCGCAGTGCCTGCGAAAGTACGTTGCCATTCCAGAAACGGTCGGCGCAGTGGCCAACGGCTTGTGGAATGACACAGCGCGTACCTCGTGAACAGACACCTGGTTCAAAAAAACAAGTGCAAAGCGCCTGAGCCAGCGAACCAACTCAGGCGCTTGAACGTCATCGTGCGCGAATTACTTGCGCAGTCCGAGCTTGGCGATCAGGGCCGCGTAACGGTCGTGGTCCTTGGCGTTCAGGTAGTCCAGCAGCTTGCGGCGGCGGCTCACCATGCGCAGCAGACCGCGACGGCCGTGGTGGTCCTTGGCGTGGGTCTTGAAGTGGGGGGTCAATTCGTTGATGCGAGCGGTCAGCAGCGCGACCTGGACTTCGGGGCTACCAGTGTCGGTAGCGCTGCGTGCATTGGCCTGGACGACCTCAGCCTTGACGGAGGATGCAATCATTTGATTTCCTGGGTAGACCGTGCGCTGCGCGCGCCGGATGCGGCGCGGCAGAACACCGGCGGGTTTCACTTGCGTTGGCTGCCGGAACTGACGCCAACGTGCGCCCTGCACTGGGCAAAGCCCCGGGATTATAGCCAGGTTGGGCGGGCCGGCCGCGGGGCCGCCCTTGCGCTCACAGCTGATTGGCGCTGAACGTGTCGCAGGCCTTGACGTTGCCCGTCTTCAGGCCCGTAGCGAACCAGCGCTGGCGCTGCGCACTGCTGCCATGTGTGAAGCTCTCGGGCACGATGGCACCGCCGCCGCCCCGCTGCAAGGCATCGTCGCCGATCTTCGCGGCCGCATTCATGGCCGCCTCCACGTCGCCGTTTTCCAGCACCTGCCGCGCCGCCTGGGCCTTGTTGGCCCAGATGCCGGCAAAGCAGTCGGCCTGCAATTCCAGCTTGACGCTCATGCCGTTGTACTGGGCCTGGCTCATGCGCCCGCGCATCTCGTCCATCTTGCGCGTGATGCCCAGAAGGTTCTGCACGTGGTGGCCGACCTCGTGCGCGATCACATAAGCCTGCGCGAACTCGCCCGGCGCGCCGAGCTGGTTCTTCAAGGTCTCGTAGAAGCCCAGGTCGATGTAGACCTTCTGGTCCGCGGGGCAGTAGAAAGGCCCCATGGCCGATTGGCCCTGGCCGCAGGCAGTGGAGGTGCGGCCACGGAACAACACCAGGGCCGGATCTTTGTACGTGCCGCCGGCCTGGCTGAACAGGCCGCGCCAGACGTCTTCGGTGTCCGCCAATACGGTCGACACAAACTTGGCCATCTGGTCGTCCGCTGGCGGCTTCTGCGCAGGGCCCTGCTGCTGCACGGCCACCGGCCCGCCATCGCCGCTCAGCATGCCCAGAAGCGTCAGCGGGTTGATGCCCAATACCCAACCACCGACGAGCGCGACCACGATGGTGCCGATGCCGATGCTGCGCCCACCCAGCATGCCTCCGCCACCGCCGCCACCCTGGCCACGCCTGTCTTCCACGTTCTCAGATTGGCGGTTGCCTTCCCAGCGCATATCGTTCTCCTGCCTTGCGGTGCCCGGGATGGTACAGCGCGGGCCCTGGTGCACAACAGGCCATGCGCTGCGCGATCGCGATCAGCGGTACGCAACCGATACGGGGCGCGTGTCTTCCTCGCCCGACACGACGGCCGACTGCACCGGCGCAGGCTGCGAGAGACGGGCCTGGGCGCGCTCGACCTGGCCCTGCACGACTGCGCCAAACACCCAGAGCAACGCCACGATGGCGAGTACGCCCGCGATGACAGCCCAGGTGCCTATGGCGCTGCGTGGTGGAACGGATGCGGTGAACATGGTGGTGCCTCCTTGCGATGTGCACACAAGCGTACCGCGCAACAATGCGATGGCTGCCAGACAAGCGCGGCGTCGTGCTGTAGGACAAACCTACCCGGCTCTGCAGCCAGCCGTTACGATGTTGCGCACGTCGTTGTCCCACCGCGCCGCAGGCGCCGCCGGAGCACTGCCATGGACCTGACCCCCGCCGACAAACCCACCGTGCTGGTCGTGGACGACACGGCGGACAACCTCACGCTGATGGCCGCGCTGCTGCGCGACACCTGCCGCGTCAAGGTCGTCAACCATGGCGCCAAGGCCTTGACCACGGCGGCCAATGCACCGCCGGACCTGATCCTGCTGGACATCATGATGCCGGAGATCGACGGCTACGAGGTCTGCCGCCGGCTCAAGGCCGACGAGGCGCTGCGCAACATCCCGGTGATCTTCCTTACCGCCATGTCGGACGAGCATTCCGAGGAAAAAGGCTTCGAGCTCGGTGCCGTGGACTACATCACCAAGCCCATCAGCCCGCCCATCCTGCTGGCGCGCGTGCATAACCACATCGCGCTCAGCACACGCACGCGCATGCTGCACTCCCTGTCGGACAAGCTGTCGCGCTACCTGTCGCCGCAGATTTACAAGTCGATCTTCGAAGGCGCGCAGGACGTGTCGATCTCGGCCGTGCGCAAGAAGCTCACGATCTTCTTCTCCGACATCAAGGACTTCACGCGCAACGCCGAGCGCATGCAGCCCGAAGACCTGACGTACTTCCTGAACAACTACTTCTCCGAGATGTCCAAGATCGCGCTCGAGCACGGCGCGACCATCGACAAGTTCATCGGCGATGCCATCGTGATCTTCTTCGGCGACCCGGAGACCCGCGGCGTCGAGGAAGACGCGCGCCAGTGCGTGCGCATGGCGGTCGCCATGCAGCGCCGCATGCGCGAGCTGCAGGCCGCCTGGCGCGACAAGGGCTATCGCCAGCCGTTCCAGGTGCGCATCGGCATCAACACGGGCTTTTGCCACGTGGGCAACTTCGGCAGCGAGCAGCGCATGGACTACACCATCATCGGCAGCGAGGTGAACATCGCCGCGCGGCTGGAGCAGAACGGCTTGCCCGACGGCGTGGTCATGTCCTACGAGACCTATGCCCTGGTCAAGGAAGAGTTCGAAGCCGAGGAGCGCGAGCCACTGGCCGCCAAGGGCGTATCGCGCGACGTGCGCTGCTTCGCGCTGCAGGGCATCCACCCCGACGAACCGGACCAGCGGCCCGGCATCCACCAGAACTACGCGGGCCTGCAGCTCACGCTGGATCCGAGCCGCCTGACCGACGAGACACGCGCGCGTGCGGTGCAGGACCTGCAGGCCGCGCTGGATGCGCTGAAGGTTGCGCCCTGATCAGGCCTTGGGCAGCGTGACGCCGACCTGGCCCTGATACTTGCCGCCGCGGTCTTTGTAGCTGACCTCGCAGACCTCGTCGCTCTCGAAGAACAGCACCTGGGCGCAGCCCTCGCCCGCATAGATCTTGGCCGGCAGTGGCGTGGTGTTGGAGAACTCCAGCGTCACATAGCCCTCCCATTCGGGCTCGAACGGTGTCACGTTGACGATGATGCCGCAGCGCGCGTAGGTGCTCTTGCCCAGGCAGATGGTCAACACGTTGCGCGGAATGCGGAAGTACTCCACCGTGCGCGCCAGCGCAAAGCTGTTGGGCGGGATGATGCAACTGTCCCCATGGAAGTCCACGAAGCTCTTCTCGTCGAAGTGCTTGGGGTCGACCACCGTGCTGTGGATGTTCGTGAAGACCTTGAATTCCGGCGCGCAGCGGATGTCGTAGCCGTAGCTGCTGGTGCCGTAGCTGATGATCTTGTGGCCATCTTGCTGACGCACCTGGGCCGGCTCGAACGGCTCGATCATGCCGTGCTGCTCGGCCATGCGTCGGATCCATTTGTCGCTCTTGATCGTCATGGTGAAGGCTCTGGGACAGGGGCCGCGATTGTAGGCAGGCTCAGCGCGGCTGGCCGCCGGCCACGCCCTCGGCCAGCCAGTCCATGGCCAGGATCTGCGGGTCGGCCAGCGTGCGACCGGCTTCGATGACCACCTTGCCCAGGTTGTCGCGCACCGCGGATGCGGCGCGGAACGGGTGCAGCTTGCCGGCGGCGATGTCGCGTTGCCGCGCCCGCACCTCGTCCTGCACAGCCTTGGGCACGCGCGTGCCGAAGTCGCCGACGCGGATCATGCCCTCGCGCACGCCACCCCACAGCGTCTCGCTCTTCCAGGTGCCGTCCAGCGCGGCACGGGCACGCCGCGTGTAGTAGTCGCCCCACTCGTGCCGCACGGCAACGAGCTGCGCGTCGGCGCCGATCTTGCGCATGTCGGAGTGGTAGGCGATGGCCAGCTTGCCGCGCTCCTGCGCCGCTGCCATCACGGCGCCGGAGCCGGTGTGGAAGGCCATGACATCGGCATCCTGGTTCATCAGCGTCATGGCCGCGTCGCGCTCGCGCGGCGGGTCGAACCAGGCCTGCAGCCAGATCAGCTTGACGCGTGCGTCGGGCGCCACGGAGCGCATGCCCAGCGTGAAGGCGTTGATGCCTTGCAGCACTTCGGGGATCGGAAAGCCCGCCACGTAGCCGGCCACGCCGGTTTTGCTCATGCGGCCGGCCGCCACGCCGGCCAGGTAGCGGCCTTCGTAGTACCGCGCATTGGCCGTGGCCACATTGACCGCCGTCTTGTAGCCGGTGATGGATTCGAAGCGCACCTCGGGAAAGTCGCGTGCGACCTTGAGCGTGGGCTCCATGTAGCCGAAGCTGGGCGTGAAGATCAGGCCGCAGCCCTGCTGCGCCAGCTCGCGGATCACGCGCTCGGCGTCCGGGCCCTCGGCCACGTTCTCCACGTAGCGGGTCTGCACGCCGTCGCCCAGCGCGGCCTGCACGGCCTTGCGGCCTTCCTCGTGCTGGCGCACCCAGCCCGCGTCGGTCAGCGGCGCCACGTAGACGAAGCCGATCTTCAAGGCATCGCGCGCCGAAGCCATGCCGGGCAGGCCGCACAGCGCCGCGGCGCCGAGCAGATGCCGGCGCGTGAGCGTGGGGCCAAAGGGGGGTGGTGCCGTGCAGCGGTCGGCAGAAATGAAAGCGCGGCCGAGGCCGCTGCTGCGTATTTTAGAAGTGACGCTCTTCATGATGGTGTCCTCAAGGGACGGGGAACAGGGGGGTGGGTATTGTCCACGAAGCAGCGCCACCGCCCCCAAAGCGGCGGCTTCATGCGCGCAGCGTCAAGCCGGTGTCGGCCGCGTCGCCCTGATCTGCGCCGGCAGGCGGCGCCTGCGAACGGGGCCTAGAAGCCTTCGAAGAATCCCTGCAGCCGGTCCTGCCAGGCGCGCTTGGCGGCGGCATCGGCGAAGCTGGCCGTGAAGCTGTTCTGGGCCAGCGCATAAGCCTGCGCGGCCGTGAGCCCGGTGGCCGCGAAGGTCTGCACGAAGTTCTCGTTCACGTAGCCCCCGAAGTAGGCCGGGTCGTCCGAATTCACCGTGGCCACCAGGCCGGCGTCCAGCAGCGCGCCGATGTTGTGCTGCGCCAGGTCGGGGAACACGCAGAGCTTGAGGTTGGACAGCGGGCACACCGTCAGCGGGATGCGGTCGGCGGCCAGGCGGCGCATCAGCGCGGCGTCCTTGCTGGACTGCACGCCGTGGTCCACGCGCTCGACCTTCAGCAGGTCCAGCGCCGTCCACACGTAGGCCGGCGGACCCTCCTCGCCCGCATGCGCGACGAGGTGAAAGCCCAGTTCGCGGCAGCGCGCGAACACGCGCGCGAACTTCTCGGGCGGGTGGCCGACCTCGCTGGAGTCCAGGCCCACGCCGATGAACTTGTCACGGTGCGGCAGCGCCTGCTCCAAAGTCTCGAAGGCTTCCTCTTCGCTCAGGTGGCGCAGGAAGCACAGGATCAGCGCGGCGCTCACGCCCAGCTGCGCCTGGGCATCCACACAGGCGCGGTGCAGGCCGTTCACCACGGTCTCCATGGCCACGCCGCGCGCCGTGTGCGTTTGCGGGTCGAAGAACATCTCGGTGCGCAGCACGTTATCGGCGGCGGCACGCTGCAGGTAGGCCAAGGCCATGTCGTAGAAGTCCTGCTCCTTGAGCAGCACGCTGGCGCCGGCGTAGTAGATGTCCAGAAAGCTCTGCAGGTTGGTGAAGGCGTAGGCGCGGCGCAGGTCTTCCACGCTGGCGTACGGAATGGCCACGCCGTTGCGCTGCGCCAGCGCGAAGATCAGCTCGGGCTCCAGCGAGCCCTCGATGTGCATGTGCAGCTCGGCCTTCGGCATGCCGCGCAGCAGGGCGGGCAGGCGGTCGGCGGGGATGGCGGAGAAGTTCTGGGCGTGGGAAGTCATGGCGCAACTCTACTCAATGTGCTCGCTTCCCGGCGGCACGCCTCGCGCAGGGCTGATCAGCTCGGCTTGCGCGAAATGACGCTTTTACCGTGTGGCGTCGCGCGACAGCAGTGTCCACCCATTGGCTTCGGCCTGGGCTCCGGCAAGAAAATCGGGGCGCACGCCCGGCCTGCTCCTCTTCGCACTGCAGCAGCGCCACGGCGTTGGTGGTCAGCCTGTCGGCCGCACGTGCAGCACGCGCAGCGAGGTTGCACCACGCAGACGGCCGCCCGAAGGCGGCCGTCATACAGGCGCAGCGCCCGGCTTACTTGTCGCCCGGCACCTTGCCTTCCACGCCCTTGACGTAGAACTTCACGCCCGACAGGAACTTGTCGTCGGCAACGGCGTCCTTGGCCACGACCTCCGTGCCCGCGTTGTCCATGATCGGGCCCTTCCAGATCGAGAAGCTGCCATCGGTCAGGCCCTTCTTGATGTCAGCGATCTTGGTCTTGATCTCGGCCGGCACGTCGTCGGCGATGGACACCATGTCGATGGCGCCTTCCTTCACGCCCCACCACACGCCGCCCGTGGACCAGGTGCCTTCCAGCGCGTCCTTGGTGGCCTTGATGTAGTACGGCGCCCAGTTGATGATGGCCGAGCCCAGGTGGGCCTGCGGGCCGTAGGCCGTCATGTCGGAGTCCCAGCCGAAGGCGCGCTTGCCCTTGTCCTGCGCGGTCTTGAGCACAGCGGCCGAATCGGTGTTCTGCATCAGCACGTCGGCGCCGCCGTTGATGAGCGCGGTGGCGGCCTCGGTTTCCTTGGGCGGGTTGAACCACTCGTTGACCCAGACCACTTTGGTCGTGACCTTGGGGTTCACCGACTGCGCGCCCAGCGTGAAGCTGTTGATGTTGCGCACCACTTCGGGAATTGGAATGGACGCCACCACACCCAGCGTGTTGCTCTTGGTCATGGCACCGGCGATCACGCCGGCCATGTAGGCGCCCTCGTAGGTGCGGCTGTCGTAGGTGCGCAGGTTGGGCGCCGTCTTGTAGCCAGTGGCGTGCTCGAACTTCACGTCGGCCGCATCGGGCGCGACCTTGAGCATGGGCTCCATGTAGCCGAAGGTGGTACCGAAGATCAGCTTGTTGCCCTGGCCCACGAGATCGCGGAACACGCGCTCGGCGTCGGCCGACTCGGGCACCTTCTCGACGAAGCTGGTGACGATCTTGTCGCCGTATTCCTTCTCCAGCGCCTTGCGCGCGTTGTCGTGCGCGAAGGTCCAGCCGCCATCGCCGACCGGGCCGACATAGGCGAACGCGATCTTGAGCGGCTCGGCCTTGGCCGGCGCCGGGGCTGCAGCGGGCGCCGCGGCCGTGGGTGCGGGCTCTTCCTTCTTGCCGCAGGCCACGAGCGCGGCGGCCGCGATGGCGCTCAGTGCGGCCACTCTCAACATCGAACGTTTCTTCTGGTCGGTCATGAAATCTCCTAGCGTTACAAGCGAAAAGGCGGCCCGGATTATGAGCCTGGGTAAAACGGCTTTCCGATGGAGTTGGGCATGTTCGCCCGGATCCACGCGGGGTTGCGCGAGATGATGGCCAGCACCACCACGGGCGCCAGGTACTGCAGCATCGACAGGAACTGGCTGGGCACCTGCACGCCCTGGCTCTGCAGGAAAAAGCCCAGCTGCCCGACCCCGCCGAACAGGTAGGCGCCCAGCAGCACGCGCGCCGGCCGCCAGGTGGCGAAGGTGGTCAGCGCCAGCGCGATCCAGCCGTTGCCGGCCACCATGCCCTCGACCCACAGCGGCGTGTAGACCACCGACAGGTAGCTGCCCGCCAGGCCGCACAGCGCGCCGCCGGCCAGCACGGCCAGGAAGCGGATGCGCCGCACCGGGTAGCCCAGCGCGTGCGCCGACTCGGGCGACTCGCCCACCGAGCGCAGCACCAGCCCGGTGCGCGTGCGCATCAGGAACCAGATCAGCGCGCCCGTGAACAGCATCGCCAGGTAGACCATGGGGTGGTGGCGAAACAGCGCCGGGCCGAACCAGGGGATGTCGCTCAGCAACGGGATCGCGTAGCGCGGCGCCGAAGGCAGCTTCTCCTGCACGTACGACACGCCGACGAAGGCCGAGAAGCCCGTGCCGAACAGGGAGAGCGCCAGGCCGGTCGCGTACTGGTTGGTGTTGAACCAGATCACCAGCACGCCGAATGCGCCGGCCAGTGCGGCCCCGGCCGCCATCCCGGCCGCAAAGCCCACCCAGGTACTGCCGCTGTGCACGGCGGCCGCGAAGCCGGCGATCGCCGCGCACAGCATCATGCCCTCGGCCCCCAGGTTGATGATGCCGGCCTTCTCGTTGATGAGCAGGCCGAGTGCCGCCAGCGCCAGCACGGTGCCGGCGTTGAGCGTGGCGGCCAGCAGGAGTGCGTAGGCGTCCATCACGCAGCCCTCCGCAGACCCGTGAAGCGCACGCGGTAGGCGATCAGCGTGTCGCAGGCGAGCAGCGTGAACAGCAACAGGCCCTGGAACACGCCGGTCAGCGATTTGGGCAGGCCCAGGCGCGACTGCGCCAGCTCGCCACCGATGTAGAACATGCTCATGAGGATGGCCGAGAAGATCATGCCGACGGGGTGCAGCCGCCCGACGAAGGCCACGATGATGGCCGCGAAGCCGTAGCCGGCCGGCACATAGGGCGTGAGCTGGCCGATCGGGCCCGCCACCTCCAGCGCCCCGGCCAGGCCGGCCGCGCCGCCGGAGGTGAGCAGCGCGATCCACAGCGCGCGGCGCGACGAGAAGCCGGCATAGCGCGCCGCCGCTGGTGCCAGCCCGCCGACCTGCTGCGCGAACCCGGCCCGCGTGCGGAACAGGAAGATCCACAGCGCACCCGCGCCCACCAGTGCGATCAAGAGCCCGATGCTCATGCGCGAACCCTTCATGAGCCGCGGGATCTGCGTCACCGCCTTGAAGGTCTTGCTCTGCGGAAAGTTGTAGCCGCCCGGGTCCTTCCACGGCCCCTGCACGAGGTAGCCCAGCAGCTGGACCGCCACGTAGACCAGCATCAGGCTGACCAGGATCTCGCTGGCATTGAAGCGGTCGCGCAGCAGCGCCACGATGCCGGCCCAGAGCATGCCGCCCAGGATGCCGGCCATGAGAATGGGCACGACGATCCAGCCGCCCGTGCCCTTGCCGGCCATCAGCGCGACACCGCCTGCGCAGATGGCGCCGATCACGAACTGGCCCTCGGCGCCGATGTTCCACACGTTGGAGCGGAAGCACACGGCCAGCCCCAGCGCGATGATGAGCAGCGGCGTGGCCTTGACCATGAGCTCGCCCAGCGCATAGGTGGCGCGCAGCGGCTCCCAGAAGAACACGCCCAGGCCGCGCAGCGGGTCCTTGCCCAGCGCCACGAACAGCGCCGTGCCGATCAGCACCGTGATGGCCAGCGCCAGCAGCGGCGAGCCGTAGCTCCAGAATTTCGACGGCTCGGGGCGTGCCTCAAGCTTCAGCATGCTGCACCTCACCGGCATGCGTCCACAGCCCCGACATCCATTCGCCGATCTGCGGCACCGTGGCCTGCGCGCGCGCGACGGAGGGCGACAAGCGCCCCTTGGCGATCACGTACAGCCGATCGCTGATCTCGAACAATTCGTCCAGCTCCTCACTGACCACCAGCACCGCGCAGCCCGCATCGCGCAGCGCGAGGATGGCGCCACGGATCTGCGCCGCGGCGCCCACGTCCACGCCCCAGGTGGGCTGCGAGACGATGAGCAACTTGGGCTTGGCGTCGATCTCGCGGCCGACGATGAACTTCTGCAGGTTGCCGCCCGACAACGACTTGGCCGCTGACTGCGGCCCGCCGGCCTTGACCTTGTAGCGCGCGATGATCTCGCCGGCCTGCTGCGACAGCTGGCGCACCTTGATCCAGCCGCTCTTGCCGATGGCGTCGCTGCGCGTGAGCAACAGGTTGTGCGCCAGGCTCAGCGTGGGCACGGCGCCGCGGCCCAGCCGCTCCTCGGGCACGAAATGCATGCCCAGCGCACGCCGCCTGGCCGGGCGCAGCCGCGCGGCGTCCTGCCCGAAGATGCGCACCATGGCCGGCGCGGCGCGGCAGTCCTCGCCCGACAGCGCGTAGAGCAGCTCGCGCTGCCCGTTGCCCGACACGCCGGCGATGCCGACCACCTCGCCGGCCCGTACGTCCAGGCTGATGCCGTCCAGGTCCACGCCGAACTGGTCCTCGCGCGGCAGCGTCAGGCCCTGCACCTGCAGCACCGTGGCCCCGGCCTGCACGGCGCGGTGCTGCAGCGCGGGCGGCTCGGCGCCGATCATCAAGCGGCTCAGCGAGGCGTTGCTCTCGTTCTGCGGGTTGCACACGCCCGTGAGCTTGCCGCCGCGCAGCACGGTGCAGGCCGTGCACAGCTCGCGGATCTCGTGCAGCTTGTGGCTGATGTACAGGATGCTGCAACCCTCGGAGGCCAGCTTCTTGAGCACCACGAACAGCTTCTCCACGGCCTGCGGCGTCAGCACCGAGGTCGGCTCGTCCAGGATCAGGAGCTTGGGGTTGGTCAGCAGCGCGCGGATGATCTCCACGCGCTGCATCTCGCCCACCGACAGCGTGTGCACGGGCCGCGTGGGGTCGATGTCCAGCCCATACTCGCCGGCCTTGGCCCTGATGCGCCGCGTGACCTCGGCCAGCGCCAGGCTCTTGTCCAGGCCCAGCCATACGTTCTCGGCCACGGTCAGCGTGTCGAACAGGCTGAAGTGCTGGAACACCATGCTGATGCCCAACGCGCGCGCCTCCTGTGGGTTGCGGATGTGGACCTCCTGCCCGTCGAAACGCACCGTGCCTTCGTCCGGCTTCACCGAGCCGTAGATGATCTTCATCAGCGTGGACTTGCCGGCGCCGTTCTCGCCCAATACGGCGTGGGTCTCGCCCGGCATCACCGTCAGCGAGACGTCGCTGTTGGCCACCACGGAGGGGTAGCGCTTGGTGATGTGGGTCAGTGCCAGTCGTGGATTCGTCATGTTGTCGGGAGGCACCTCAAGGCAGCGGAGATAAGTCTGCATGCCCAGCAAGCTCGATGCCACCTCGCAGAGGCCGGCAGCGCACCAAAACCGGGCATGCGGTCGCCGATATTACGTGCGGCCGTTGCCGGGCTGGCTACCATGCGCGACCGATCCGTCCAGGGAAAACCCGATGCCCGCCACGCCACCGCCATTGCTCCTGGCCCCGTTGCGCGTCGACGGCGTGGACGTGCGCGTCGACGGCCCGCCCAAGGCCCCGCTCGTCCTGCTGCTGCACGGCTGGCCCGACACCCTGGCGCTGTGGGACGCGACCGTGGCCGCGCTGGCCACCGGCTACCGCTGCATCCGCTTCACGCTGCCGGGCTTCGACCTCGCCCAGCCGCCACGCGCGACCTCGGCCGCCCGCATGGTGCAGCTCATCGATGCCGTGCTGGACGCCGCCGGCGTGGCCGCGCCCGTCACGCTGCTGCTGCACGACTGGGGCTGTGTGTTCGGGTACGAGTACGCCGCACGCCGCCCCGCGCGCGTGGCGCGCATCGTGGGTGTCGACGTGGGCGACCACAACAGCGCGCCGCTGCAGCGCGCCCTGGGGCCCAAGGGCCGGCGCATGGTGTTCGGTTACCAGGTGTGGCTGGCCGTGGCCTACAAGCTGGGCGGCGGCCTGGGCACGCGCATGGCGCGGTGGATGGCGCGCCGGCTGCGCTGCCGCGCCACACCTGGACAGATCGGCGCGCAGATGGGCTACCCGTAATGCCATGCGCTGGTTCGGCACGGCCGGTGGCCTCTCGGGGCTGGCGACGGTAGCGGACCTGGCCTGCCCGGTGCTGTACATCTATGGCGAGCGCAAGCTCTTCATGTTCCATTCACCCGAATGGATTGCCCAATTGAAAGCCCGGCCCGGCAGCGCTGTGCAGGCGCTGCCGACCGGGCACTGGGTCATGCTCGACAAGCCCGAAGCGTTCCGGGCCTGCGTGCGGGCTTGGCTGGACGCGGGCGGCGTGCCAGCCTGCAAGGCAATCGGAGCCTAGCCGCGCGTGTTGGAGATCACGATCTCCACGCGCCGGTTGCGCTGGCGGCCTTCGCCGGTGTCGTTGCTCGCCACGGGCACGGCCTTGCCCAAGCCCTTGGTGACGATGCGGCCGCCGTCCACGCCACGCGCGACCAGCGCGCCGCGCACCGATTCCGCGCGTTGCTGCGACAACGCCAGGTTCAGCGCATCGGAGCCGGTGGAGTCGGTGTGGCCTTCGATGTCCAGCGTGCGCTCGGGGTTGTCGCGCATGAACTGGGCCAGGCGGTCCAGCGTGGCGAAGGCACCGGGCTTGAGCTCGGCACGGCCGGTGTCGAACAGCACGTCGCCCAGGGTCAGCACCATGCCGCGCTCGGTCTGCTGCGCCTGCAGCGCGGCCATCTCCTGCTGCAGCCGCGCCACGCGGGCCTGGGCGGCCTGCGCGGCAGCGCCCTGCTGCTGTGCCTGGCTGCGCGCCAGCTCGGCCTGCTGGCGTTCCCGCTCGGCCTGGGCACGGGCCTGGTCGGCCTCGGCACCACGCGCGCTGATCAGGATGCGGTTGCGCTCGGCCGCGGCGGCGGTCACGGCCTGCTCGGAGCGGGCGATGTCGCCGGACTGCAGCGCCGTGTTGGCGCTCTGGCGCGCCAGGTAGGCATAGTGCTCCACAGTGTTCAGGTCCTCACCGGCCTTGAGCGCCGCGTCGCCGCGCTGCAGCGCGTCCTGGGCGCGGCGCAGGTCCAGCGGCGCGCTGCGGGCGGTGTCGGCGTCGCTGGAGGCACGGCTGTAGAGGCTGCGGGCCTCTTCCAGCGCCGGGTTGCTGGTGGGCGAGGAGGCGCAGGCCACCAGCAGCAAGGCAGTCAGTGGCGCCAGGGCCAGGCCGCGGTGGATGCGCAGGTTCGAGAAAGAGATGTTCATGGCGGTTTCCTTGGGGTGTCGGCTGCGCCGCCGCATCTGCAGCGCGCGGGCCGAATGTGAATGGATGGGCAGCGCGGCGGCTTACTGCGTGGTGCGCTTGCCGGCTTCCTGCTTGAGCGCAGCGTTGGCGCGGTCCAGCTCCACGGCCGCCTGGCGCGAACGCTCGGCGCGTGCCTTGCGCTCGGCCAGCACGCCATCGGCCTCGGCCTGGTTGGCCAGGCGGCGGGCCTCGGGGAATTGCTCGGCGCGCATGGCGGCATCCGCCTTCACGAGCTTGTCACGAGCGGCCAGCAGTTCGACCGGCGCAAGCTGGCCGGCCTGGGCGGCTTCGGCTTGCGTGATCGCGGCGCGGGCCGTGGCCAGCGCGTCGGTCGGTGGCGGGCCCTTGCTGGCGCAGGCTCCCAGGAACAGGGCGGCGCTCAGCGCCAGCACGGCAGCGGCAGGACGGGCGACGCGGCGGTGGAGGGAGGTGTTGGGGGTCATGGGGAAAATCCTCGGATGGCGTGATGAAAGCGTGCAGGCCAGGATCTGGAACGGTCCGCAAAAGCGGTGGCCTGCATGGCTTGCATCCTGCACGCGCAAACCGATTGCATGCAGCCGCCAAGGCCCGGCATCCCCGTAGGCAAATCGCCCCCATGCGCGCGGGCGGTGGCCGACAGCCGCACGGCGGCCCGCGGGGCAGGCCCTATTGCGCGCGCGCCGCAGCGCCCGAAGATGGCCGGCCCAGCCCACCAACGCCACCGATCCCCACGCACATGACCGAATCTGCCACCACCGAACCCACCACCGTGCGCCATGCCGTGCTCGACCTGCTGCGCAGCCTGGGCATGACGACCATCTTCGGCAACCCGGGCTCCACCGAACTGCCGCTGTTTCTGGATTTCCCGGCCGACTTCCGCTACGTGCTGGGCCTGCAGGAATCGGTCGTGGTCGGCATGGCCGACGGCTACGCCCAGGCGACCGGCAATGCGGCCTTCATCAACCTGCATTCGGCCGCCGGCGTGGGCCACGCCATGGGCAACATCTTCACGGCGCACAAGAACCGCACGCCGCTGGTGATCACGGCCGGGCAGCAGGCGCGGTCCATCCTGCCGTTCGAGCCCTTCCTGTTCTCGGCCCAGGCCACCGAGCTGCCCAAGCCCTACGTCAAATGGAGCTGCGAGCCGGCGCGTGCGCAGGACGTGCCGCTGGCCATCGCCCGCGCCTACTACATGGCCATGCAGGAGCCCAAGGGGCCGGTGCTGGTGTCGATCCCGGCGGACGACTGGGCGCGGCCAGCGCAGCCTGTGGCGCCGCGCACCGTGAGCACCATGGCCCGGCCCGAGCCCGAGCTGCTCGAGCGCATCGGCCAGCAGCTGGACGCCAGCCGCCGCCCGGCCCTGGTGGTAGGCGCGGCCGTGGACCGCGCCGGCGCCTGGGACGCCGTGGTCGCGCTGGCCGAGCGCTACCAGGCCCGCGTGTGGGTGGCGCCCATGTCGGGCCGCGCGGGCTTTCCCGAACACCACCCGCTGTTCGCCGGCTTCCTGCCCGCCATGCGCGAGCGCATCGTGCAGCTGCTGGAGGGCAGCGACGCCGTGCTGGCGCTCGGTGCACCCGTGTTCACCTACCACGTCGAGGGCGCGGGCCCGCACCTGCCGGCCGGCGCGCAGCTGGCGCAGCTCATCGACGACCCGGCGATGGCGGCCTGGAGCCCGGTGGGCCTGGCCGTGGTCGGCAACATCCGGCTGGGCGTGCTGGACCTGCTGGCCCGGCCCGTGGCCGGCGGCGCCCGGCAGGCGCCGCCACGGCGCGCCGCGCCGCCCGAGCCAGCAGCCCCGGCCGCGGGCGAACGCATGTCGGCCGCCTACGTGCTGCACCAGTTGAACCTGGCGCGCCGCCCCGGCGACATCGTGGTGGAGGAGGCGCCGAGCGCCCGCCCTGTCATGCAGCAGCATCTGCCCATGCGCGAGAGCGGCAGCTTCTACACCATGTGCAGCGGCGGCCTGGGCTACAGCCTGCCGGCCGCCGTGGGCGTGGCGCTGGGCCGGCCCGGCGAGAAGGTGATCGCGCTGATCGGCGACGGCTCCAGCCTCTACAGCATCCAGGCGCTGTGGAGCGCGGCCCAGCTGCGCCTGCCCATCACCTTCCTGATCCTGAACAACCGCGGCTACGCGGCGCTCAACATGTTCGCACCGGCCTTCGGCTTCGCGCCCGGCGCCGAGCTGCCGGGCACCGCCCTGCCCGGCATCGACTTCGTGGGCCTGGCGCAGGCCCAGGGCTGCGTGGGCCTGCGCGCCACCGATGCGGCCAGCCTGCGCGCGCTGCTACCGCAGGCGCTGGCCTCGAGCGTGCCCACGCTGCTGGACATCGAGATCGATTGAACACACCACAGCACAACACCAGGAGACCTTGATGCAATTGCACCGACGCACCGTCCTCGCGGCCCTGGCCGCAGCCTGTGCCAGCACCGCCCAGGCCCAGGCCTGGCCTGCCAAGCCCATCCGGCTCGTCGTCAACTTCCCGCCGGGTGGCGCGGCCGACCAGATCGCACGCGCCGTGGGCGTGCCGCTGGCCGAGGCCCTGGGCCAGCCGGTGGTCGTGGAGAACCGCGCCGGTGCCAACGGCAACATCGGCGGCGAGGCCGTGGCCAGATCCGCGCCCGACGGCTACACCCTGCTCATGAGTTCGGGCGGCATGGTCTCGGTCAACCCGCATATCTACACGCGCATGGCGTTCGATCCGGCACGCGACCTGGTGCCGGTCGCCGCCGCGGCACGCGTGCTGGTCTACCTGCTGGTGCGGCCCGACCTGCCCCCGGCCACCATCGCCGGGTTCATCGCCTACCTGAAGGCCAACCCCGGCAAGCTGTCCTATGGATCGCCCGGCAACGGCAGCTCGCCGCACCTGGCCGGCGAGATGATGAAGAGCCAGGCCGGCGTGTTCGCCGTGCACGTGCCCTACCGGGGCGCCGCCCCGGCGCTGCAGGACCTGCTGGCCGGCCAGATCGACTTCTTCTTCGACCCCGGCATCGGCCTGAACCAGGTGCGCGCCGGCAAGCTGCGCCTGTTGGCCGTGGGCAGCCCGCAGCGCTCGCCGGCCTTCCCCGATGTGCCGACGCTGGCCGAGGCCGGGCTCAAGGGCTTCGACGCCGACACCGTGTTCGGCTTCTACGCGCCGGCCGGCACGCCGCCGGAGGTGGTGGCGCGGTTGAACCGCGAGATCAACCGCATCCTGGCCACGCCAGCGCTGCGCGAGCGCATGCTGGCCCTGGGCGGCGAAGCACTGCCGCTCACGCCCGCGCAGTTCCACCAGCGGGCGCTGGACGACTCCGCACGCTTCGGCGCCATCATCCGGGAGCGTGGCATCCGCGGCGATTGAGCCGCGCTGCCTATTGTTCGCCCCGCCGGGATGGCCTATAACGGCCGCTCACCGGCCGCGCTCGCTGCAGTGGCCATGGCAAGGTCCGTTGGCGAAAGGCGGGAGACACATTGGGCGAACCTGGGCTTGCGCTGCTGGCGTTGCTGTCGTTCGGCGTTGCCGCACTGGCGCTGTGGCGCCTGGCCGCCACCCGCCACGCGCTGCGCCGGCTGCAGGCCGACGCGGTGCAGCGCCAGCAGGCCCTGGCCGACAGCGAGACCTTTTTGCGCACGGTGATGGAATCGGGCCTGTCGGCCCTGCTCGTGGCCGACCGTGAGGGCCGCATCCGCCATGTCAACCCGCGCTGGCTGGAGATCTTCGGCTACACCCAGGACGAGCTGCCCACGCTGCGCGCCAGCGCCGTGCACGCCGACCAGGGCGAAGGGCGCGAACGCCTGGTCGCGCTGATGCAGCGCGACCAGCGCATCCGCAACGCCGAGACGCGGCTGGTGCGCAAGGACGGCACCGTGTTCTGGGCACGACTGAGTTCATCACGCGTGCAGGTGGGCGAAGAGACGCTGCTGGCCACGTGGATCGACGACATCGGCGACGAACACGATGCCGCCGAACGCCTGCGCGTGCTGGCCGACGAGCAACACCTGCTGCTGGACAACCTGCAGGTCGGCATCGTCTACACCGGCGATGGCCGGCTGCTGCGTGCCAACCCGCAGTTCGCCCGCATGTTCGGCTTCGCCGACACGGACAGCCTGGTCGGCCAGGACTCGCGCTGCCTGTACCCGAGCGAGGCCGAGATGCAGCGCTTCGGCGCCGCCGTGGGCCAGGCCTTCGCGGCCGGCCGGGTGTTCAGCGGCGAGTGGACCGCCGCGCGCCAGGACGGCAGCACCTTCGACGCCTATGCCCGCGCCCGCGCCATCACGCGGCCGGGCTACGAGCGCGCCACGATCTGGATGATCGACGACATCACCGAGCGCAAGCGCGCCGAGGACGCGCTGCGCATGGCCCACGCCGCGCAGCTGGCCATCTTCGAGACCGTCGGCGTGGGCATCTGCATCGTGCGCAACCGCACCATCGAGCACTGCAACCGCCGCATGGAGGAGATCTTCGGCTACGGCCCGGGCGAGCTGCTGGGCCAGCCCACGCGCATCTGGTATCCCGACGACGAGTCCTATGCGCAGGGCCGTGCCATGGCCTATGCGCGCCTGGGTGTCGAAGGCCGGCACGACCAGCAGGTGATGCGCAAGGACGGCTCGCGCTTCTGGTGCCGCATGCAAGGCCGCTTCATCGACGGCGACGCGGCGCACGGGGCGGTCTGGACCATGGACGACGTGACGGCCGAGAACGAGGCCGCCGAGGCGCTGCGCGAGGCCAAGCGCACGGCCGACGAGGCGACGCAGGCCAAGTCGATGTTCCTGGCCAACATGAGCCATGAGATCCGCACGCCCATGAACGCCATCATCGGCATGTCGCACCTGGCGCTGCGCACCGATCTAAACCCCAAGCAGCGCGACTACATCGCCAAGGTGCACGGCGCCGGCACGGCGCTGCTGGGGATCATCAACGACATCCTGGACTTCTCCAAGGTCGAGGCCGGCAAGCTGGACCTGGAGGCCGTGCCGTTCCAGCTCGACGAGGTGCTGGGCAACGTGGCTTCGTTGCTGGGGCAGAAGGCGTCCGACAAGGGGCTGGAGCTGCTGCTGGACGCCGACCCCGCGCTGCCCCCCACGCTCGTGGGCGACCCGCTGCGCCTGGGGCAGATCGTGACCAACCTGGTCAGCAATGCGATCAAGTTCACCGACGCGGGCCAGGTCGTCGTCAGCGCGCGGCCACTGGAGCGCGGTGCCGACAGCGTGCTGCTGCGCGTGGACGTGCGCGACAGCGGCATCGGCATGACGGCCGAGCAGGCAGCCCGGCTGTTCCAGGCCTTCTCGCAGGCCGATGGCTCCACCACGCGCAAGTACGGCGGCACCGGCCTGGGCCTGACCATCAGCAAGCGCCTGGCCGAGGCCATGGGCGGCAGCATCCAGGTCGAATCCGCCCCCGGCCAGGGCAGCCTGTTCTGGTTCACGGCCCGGCTCGGGCTGAGCCTGGCACCGCCCGCGGCGCGACTGGCCATGCCGGCATCGGCCCGCGGCATGCGCGCGCTGGTGGTGGACGACAACGCCGCGGCGCGCGAGATCTTCTCGGCCCTGCTGGGCGAGCTGGGCTTCGCGGTGCACACGGCGGCGTCGGGCGACGAGGCCATCGCCGCCGTCGAGCAGGCCGGCGCCGGCCAGCCCTTCGGCCTGCTGCTGGTGGACTGGCGCATGCCCGGGCTGGACGGCATCGCCACGGTTGCGCGCATCGCGCGCATCCGCCGGCCGGCGCACATCGTGATGGCCACGGCCTTCGGCCAGGAACAGGTGCGAGCGCAGGCCGAGCGCGCCGGTGTCGATGCGTTCATCGTCAAGCCGGTCAGCCCGTCCACGCTGGTCGACACGCTGGCCCGCCTGCTGGCCCCGCACGGCGCCGCGCCGCCCCAGGCCGGGGCGTCAGCGGCCGAGACGCTGCCGCTGCGCGGCGCGCGCCTGCTGCTGGCCGAGGACAACGAGATCAACCAGCAGATCGCCGTCGAGCTGCTCGAAGGCGCCGGCGCCAGCGTGGTGATTGCCAACGACGGCCGGCAGGCCGTGGACATGGCCAGCGACGGCAGCACCTACGACGCCGTGCTGATGGACCTGCAGATGCCCGTGCTCGACGGCATCGAGGCCACGCGCGCCATCCGCGCCGACACCCGCCTGGCCGACCTGCCGATCATCGCCATGACGGCGCACGCCATGGCCGAGGAACGCGAGCGCTGCCTGGCCGTGGGCATGGTCGACCACATCACCAAGCCGCTCGACCCGCAGGCCATGTTCGACACGCTGGCGCGCTGGGTGCGCACGCGCAGCGCCGCGCCCACGGCCGGCGCCCCGCCACGCGCAGCCCCGGCCGCAGCCCCCGAGGCGATGCCACTGCCCGCGGTGCCAGGGCTGGACGCGGCCGCCGGCCTGTTGCGCGTGGGCGGCAACCGTGCGCTGTACCTGCGGCTGCTGCGCCAGTTCGCCGACAAGCAGGCCGACGCCGACCAGCGCATCGCCGCCGCGCTGGCCGCGGGCGACAGCGCCACGGCCGAGCGCATCGCCCACACCGTGCGCGGCGTGGCCGGCAACATCGGCCTGGCCGCCGTGCAGCGCAGCGCCGCCACGCTGGAGCAGGCCATCGGCAGCAACGGCGACGCCGGGCCGCCGGCCGCCGCGTTCGGCGCCGACCTGGCCCAGGCCATCGCCGACCTGCGCCGTGCACTGGCACGCGACGACGTTGCCGAGACCACGCCCGCCGCGCAGGACCTGGCCTCGGCCGCAGCCCATGCCACGCGGCTCGCGCAACTGCTGGCCGCCAGCGACGGCGAGGCCGGCGACCATTTCAGCGCCCACCGCGCCGCGCTGCGCCAGATGCTGGGCGCCAGCGCCACGGCGCGCATCGAAAGCGCGCTGGGCGAGTACGAGTTCGAGCAGGCGCTGGACGACCTGCGCCAGGCGGCCGCCGCGCGCGACCTGGTGCTGTAGGGCGCCGCACCAGGGTGCACCGGCACAATGCCGCATGCCCGAGACGCCTGTTGCAGCCCCCGCCTCCCGCACCGTCGTGCACCACGTGCGCGTCGAGTTCGGCGACTGCGACCCGGCACGCATCGTCTGGTTTCCGAACTACTTCCGCTGGATCGACGCGGCCTCGCAGCACTTCTTCACCACCTGCGGTGTGCCGCCCTGGCACGAACTGGAGAAGACCACGGGCATCCTCGGCACGCCGCTGGTGGACACACAGGCCCGGTTCGTGAAGACCGCCAGCTACGGCGACCTGTTGCAGATCGAGGCCCGCGTGTCGGCCTGGCGCCGCAGCAGCTTCACGCAGAGCTACCGCGTGCTGCGCGCGCAGCCCGATGGCACGGGCGCGCCCGACCTGATCATGGAATGCGAGGAGGTGCGCATCTTCGCGGCGCACCGTGATGGCGACGACCGCGCCATCCGCGCGGTGCCGATCCCGGAATCGATCCGGGCGCTGTGCACCTGAGCGGGATCAGGCCCGGTCGTCCAGCAGACGGCCCAGGGTCTGCTCGACAGTGCGAAACACCGCGAGATTGGCGAGGAAGGAATTCTTGGCCGCCAGCGCGCCGACCATGTCCGTCACCAGCGACGGCCCCGCCTCCGCGGCCCGCTCCGTGCGCGCCTGCACGCCACCGCCGTCGGGCAGTGCCTGCTGCTCGACCTCTTGCCGGCGAAAGCCCTCGGTCTGCACATTGGCGACGTTGTGCGCGGACACCTGCAGGCGTTGCTGCGCGACCTGCATGCCGCTCAGGGAGATCGATGAAATGGAGGCCATGGGGGGATTGGGCCACTCACTCGCTCAGCATGCAACCCAATCGCTGAGTAAATTTGTTTCGAAGACGAACAAGTTGGCAGTTCCCGCCCCTTCGTCGACCGGCAGGCGCGGCCCTTGCGCTGCAGATGCCAGGCCACGTGGGCGCCGAATGCGGCCCGGGTCGCGGCTTGCTCAAAGCAGGCCATGCAGCATGAGCAGGCCGAGGCAGGCAACGGTCACGGCATCGGTGATCACGCCATCGCGCACCATGCGCTGCACCTGGTTGGTGGGGAAGGCGCGGCAGACCAACCCGAGCTCTTCGGGCTCGACTCGTTGCGCGGTCGATTCTCGCAGTTGCCGAGCGGGCGATGCCGGGGCGCTTGCCATGGCCCGCGGACCGCCGCGCGCGCTCACCACCCCACCCGCACCCCCACGCTGAACACCGCCTTGCCATCGGACCGCCCCAGCGTCCCGTCCACCTGCACGTTCTTGACCACCTCGCGCCGCAGCCCGAACTGCAGCGTCGGCTTGGCGTGCTGCTGGCCGAAGAGCTCGACGTGCGCCGTGACATCGCCCAGTTCGAACTCCTTGGCCGCGCCCCAGGTCTTCAGCGTCGGGCCGCCGTCGGCGCGGTTGGCGCCCAGGTTCACGTGCAGCGGCCCGCCTTCGATGTTGCAGGTGAACAGCCCATTCACATAGGTCGCCTGCCCGCCGCCACGGTTGAAGTGCGCGCGGCCGACCACAGCGCCGATGTTGCAGCCGCCTTCGCGTGAGGGGGTGAGCCGCAGCTTGGCCTGCAGCGCGGTGGCGGTGGCGGGGCCGGAGAAATCGCGCTCGACCGCCCCGCCCAGTTCCAGCCCGTCCAGCACGCCCACGCCGAACGCGGTGGTCCACAGCTTGTCGCGGCTGGCCGGGCGGCTGTACCAGCTTTCCAGCTGGCCGCCGCCCACCTCTGCGACGTTGGCGTCGTCCACGGTCAGCGGGCGGCCGGCCCAACTGGTGCTGGCCAGCGCCATGAGGCAGACCAGGGCCACCGGGCGGGCCAAGTGCGCCACGTGGCGCGGCGCGCTCATGCAAGGCTCCGCGTGCGGAACACCGACACCGCATCGACCAGCGCCTGGGCCTGGCCCTTGAGGCTGCTGGCGGCAGCCGCCATCTCCTCGACCAGGGCCGCGTTCTGCTGCGTCGTCTGGTCCATCTGCGTGACGGCCTGGCCGACCTGCGAGACGCCGCTGGCCTGACCGTCGCTGGCGGTGCTGATCTCGCCCATGATGTCGGTGACGCGGCGGATGGCAACGACGACTTCGCCCATGGTCGTGCCGGCCTTGTCGACCAGCCCGGTGCCCACCGCCACGCGCTGCACGCTGGTGGCGATCAAGGCCTTGATTTCCTTGGCGGCTTCGGCCGAGCGCACGGCCAGGCCGCGCACTTCGGACGCGACGACGGCGAAGCCGCGGCCCTGCTCGCCGGCACGGGCCGCTTCCACCGCCGCGTTCAGCGCGAGGATGTTGGTCTGGAACGCGATGCCGTCGATCACGCCGATGATGTCGGCGATCTTGCGCGACGAGTCTTCGATGTCCTTCATGGTGCGCACGACCTGGCCCACGACTTCACCGCCCTGGGCCGCCACGCCGCTGGCGCGCACGGCCAGCTCCTTGGCCTGGCGCGCGCTGTCGGCGTTCTGCGTGACGGTGGAGCTGAGCTGGTCCATGGACGCCGCCGTCTGCTGCAGCGCGCTGGCCTGCTGCTCGGTGCGGGCGGACAGGTCGTGGTTGCCCTGCGCGATCTGCACGCTGGCGCTGGCCAGGCTGTCGGCGTTGCTCTTGACGCTGACCACGATGTCGCCGAAGCGCGACTGCATGCGCGCCATGGCGTCGAGCAGTTGCCGCGTCTCGTCGTTGCCGCAGGGATGCACGGCCGACGTGAGGTCGCCCTGCGCCAGCTGGTCGGCCACGTGGACCGCGCTGGCCATGGGCTGCGAGAGCTGGCGCGCCAGCCACAGCGCGGCAGACAGGAGCAGCACGGCAGCCACCGCGAGCGAGGCCGCGACCTGCAGCCGTGCCGTGGCCACGCTGGCGGCGGCGGCCTCGTGCACGGCCTCGCTCTTCTTGCCGATCAGGTCGGCCTGTTGCGCCATCTGGCTTTCGAGGTCGGAAAACACCTTCTGGAACGCCGGCACCTGGGCCTGCGCGGCCGCCGCGTCGGTGACGGCCAGCGCCTGCAGGCGCGTGGCGCTGTCGGTATAGGTGGTCACCATCGGCAAGGTGCGGGCCACCGTCTGCTTGACCTCGTCGGAGATCGGCAACTGCTGCAAGGTGGCCAGCGCCTTCTGGAAAGTCCTGGCGTGGTCCTGCAAGCCTTGCCGCGCCTGGGCGATCTGGGCCGGGTCGCGGTTGTGCGCGCCCAGCAGCGCCAGCAGCACGTCGCTGCGCACGGCGTCGTGCATCATGTCGGCCTCCTGGCTGCTCTGCAGCGCCGAGCCCATGGCGACCGATTGTTCGATGGCATCTGACAGCCGCCCTGCCTGGTACAGCCCGATCCCGCCGACCAGTCCGGCCAGCACGACGGCCACCACTCCCAGACCAATGACTTGGTGACGAAGCTTCATGGACCCCTCCACATCGGACGCACCCTCGTTGGGCAACACCATCCAATTTCAACAAATTAGCTCTAGCTTCGCCACTAATATCGAGAAAGATTAGTCGTTGTCGACCGACAGATCAGTCGAAACGCCCGCCCGTCGGATCGCGCCATGGAACGGACGGCTCCGGGACGGGTTTTTGCCGGTCTGCCGGGTGCCATGCGGAACTTGGAGAAAATCGCGCCCCCACCGACGACCCGACCAGCAGCACAAGCCCCCATGGATCCGCGCACCGTAGACGTTTCTGCCCACACCCCCATGATGGCGCAGTACCTGGCCATCAAGGCGGAGCACCCGAGCACCTTCGTGTTCTACCGGATGGGCGATTTCTACGAGCTGTTCTACAGCGACGCGGAACGCGCGGCCGACCTGCTGGGCATCACGCTCACGCGGCGCGGCCAGTCGGCCGGTGCGCCGGTGGTGATGTGCGGGGTGCCTTTCCACGCGCTGGAGGGCTACCTCGCCAAGCTGATCCGCCTGGGCGAATCGGTCGCCATCTGCGAACAGGTGGGCGAGGTCACGGGCAAGGGCCCGGTGGAGCGCAAGGTGGTGCGCGTGGTCACGCCGGGCACGCTGACCGATGCCTCGCTGCTGGCCGACAAGACCGAGTCCGTGCTGCTGGCCCTGCACCCCGGCCCGCGCCAGGCCTGCGGCCTGGCCTGGCTCAGCCTCACGCATTCCGAACTGCACCTGGCCGAGTGCCGCGTGGACGATCTGCCGGTCTGGCTGGCCCGCATCTCGCCGAGCGAACTGCTGCTGGGCGCCGACGTTCCCGACGCGCTGGAGGCGCGCATCAAGGGCCTGCGCCTCACGTCGCCGCAGGGCGGGCCGCTGGCCATCTCCACGCGCCCGGCCTGGCAGTTCGACAGCGCGCTGGGCCAGCGCAAGCTGTGCGAGCAGCTGCGCGTGGCCAGCCTGGCGGCCTGGCATGCGGACGCCCTGCCCCAGGCCCATGCCGCTGCGTCGGCCCTGCTGGCCTTCGCCGAGCACACGCAGGGCCAGGCGCTGTCGCACCTGCAGGCGATCCGCGTGGCGCGGGCGGACGCGGCCATCGACCTGCCGACCAGCACGCGCCGCAACCTGGAGCTGGTGCAGACGCTGCGCGGCGAAGACAGCCCCACGCTGTTCTCGCTGATGGACACCTGCATGACGGGCATGGGCAGCCGCCTGCTCAAACGCTGGCTGCTGGAGCCCCAGCGCGACCGCAGCGAGGCCCATGCGCGCCTGCTGGCCACCACGCAATTGCGCGAGACGCATGGCCCGGCGCAATGGAACCGGCTGCGCGAGCAGCTCAAGGGCACGAGCGACGTGGAGCGCATCGGCGCGCGTACGGCGCTGTACCAGGTCCGCCCGCGCGAGCTGGTCGCGCTGCAACTGGCGCTGGTCAAGTCCGGCGAACTGGCGGCGCGCCTCACGGGGCTGGACGGCCTCCTGGCCGGCATCGCGCAGGACCTGCAGCCGCCCGAGGGATGCGCCGCGCTGCTGGCCGCGGCCATCCTGGAGGAACCCGCCGCCATGGTGCGCGACGGCGGTGTGATCGCCACCGGCCATGACGCCGAGCTGGACGAGCTGCGCGCCATCCAGACCAACTGCGACGCCTTCCTGCTCGACCTGGAAACGCGCGAGCGCGCGCGCAGCGGCATCGCCAACCTGCGCGTGCAGTTCAACAAAGTGCACGGCTTCTACATCGAGGTCACGCAGGGTGCGCTCGACAAGGTGCCCACCGACTACCGGCGCCGCCAGACGCTGAAGAACGCCGAGCGTTTCATCACGCCCGAGCTCAAGGCCTTCGAGGACAAGGCCCTGTCGGCCCAGGAGCGCGCGCTGGCGCGCGAGAAGTGGCTCTACGACCGGCTGCTGGGCCAGCTGCAGGCCTACGTGCCCGCGCTGTCACGCCTGGCCCAGGCCCTGGCCGCGCTGGACGTGCTGGCCACGCTGGCCGAGCGCTCGCTCACGCTCAACTGGTGCGCGCCGCAGTTCGTGAAAGAGCCGTGCATCGCCATCGAGGGTGGCCGCCACCCGGTCGTGGAAGCGCGCCTGGCCGAGACCTCGCAGGCCCCCTTCATCGCCAACGACACGCAGCTCTCGGTGCGCCAGCGCATGCAGGTCATCACCGGGCCCAACATGGGCGGCAAGTCCACCTACATGCGGCAGGTGGCGCTGATCGTGCTGCTGGCCAGCATGGGCAGCCATGTGCCGGCCACACGCTGCCGGCTCGGCCCCATCGACGCGATCCACACGCGCATCGGCGCGGCCGACGACCTGGCCA
Organism: Pseudorhodoferax sp. Leaf267; assembly: GCF_001422405.1. Taxonomy (GTDB): domain Bacteria; phylum Pseudomonadota; class Gammaproteobacteria; order Burkholderiales; family Burkholderiaceae_C; genus Pseudorhodoferax. The sequence goes on along the minus strand of NZ_LMMV01000001.1, from coordinate 128,860 downwards.
ATGCGCAATCGACCTTCATGGTCGAGATGACCGAGGCCGCGCAGATCCTGCATGGCGCCACCAGGCACAGCCTGGTGCTCATGGACGAGATCGGCCGCGGCACCTCCACCTTCGACGGGCTGGCGCTCGCATCGGGCATCGCCGCGCAGCTGCACGACCGCACGCAGGCCTTCACGCTGTTCGCCACGCACTACTTCGAGCTGACCGAGTTCCCCGCCAGGCACCACGCTGCGCAGAACGTGCACGTGAGCGCGGCCGAGGCCGGTGGCGACATCGTGTTCCTGCACGAGATCCAGGCCGGCCCTGCAAGCCGCAGCTACGGCATCCAGGTGGCCCGGTTGGCCGGCATGCCCACGCCGGTGCTCAACCATGCGCGCCACACGCTTGAAACCCTGGAGGCCCAGGCCAGCGAAAGCCGCGCGCAGATCGACCTGTTCGCGCCGCCGCCCGTGAGCGAGGCCGTGGGACCCGGCCCCGTAGAATCGGCGCTCGCCGCCATCGACCCGGACGCGCTGACCCCGCGCGAGGCGCTCGATGCGCTGTACCGCTTGAAGAACATCGCACGCCGCGAACAGGCCGCAGGGCCCGCGGCAACGGAAGCCTCCCCCTCATGACCTACTGCGTCGCCATCAAACTCAACGCCGGCCTGGTGTTCCTGTCCGACTCGCGCACCAACGCCGGGCTCGACCAGATCAGCACCTTCCGCAAGATGATCGTCTACGAGCGCGCGGAAGACCGCTTCATGGTGCTGCTGTCGGCCGGCAACCTGAGCATCTCGCAGTCGGTGCGCGAGATCCTGCAGGTCGAGCAGTTGCAGGAGCACGAGGACAGCGAGCCCATCACCATCTGGAACGCGCGCAGCATGTTCGACGCCGCGCGCGTGCTGGGCTCGGCCGTGCGCCACGTGTACGACCGCGACGCCGTGGCACTGCGCCAGTCGGGCGTGGAGTTCAACTGCTCGATGATCTTCGGCGGCCAGATCCAGGGCGAGGGCATGCGCCTGTTCCAGGTCTACTCGGCCGGCAATTTCATCGAGGCCACGCCCGAGACGCCCTACTTCCAGATCGGCGAATCCAAGTACGGCAAGCCCGTGCTCGACCGCGTGATCACGCCCGACACGCCGCTGGACGAGGCCGCCAAGTGCGCGCTGGTGTCCATGGACTCCACGCTCAAGTCCAACCTCTCGGTGGGCCTGCCGCTGGACCTGGTGGTCTACGGCGTGGACGACTTCCAGACCAGCAAGGTGGTCTGCATCGACGAGCACAACCCCTACTTCCGCATGCTGCACGGCAGCTGGGGCCAGAAGCTGCGCGAGGTGTTCGACAGCATCGAAGACCCGCAATGGGCCGGCGGCCCGACCGAGCTGCCGCTGATGGTGGAAGCGGGCCGCAGCAAGCCGCTGCGCAAGATCACCACGCCCAACGAACGTTTAATCTGAGCCTGGGCGCCGTGCCGGGCCTGATCGTCTTCTCGCACGCCAACAGCTTCCCGGCCTCCACCTACCGGGTGCTGTTCGCCAGCCTGCGCGAGCGCGGCTTCACGGTGGAAGCGGTCGACAAGTACGGCCACGACCCCAAGTACCCCGTCACCAACAACTGGCCGCACCTGGTGCAGCACCTGGTGGACTTCGCCACCGAGCAGACCCAGCGCCACGGCCAGCCGGCCTGGCTGGTCGGGCACTCGCTGGGCGGCTTCCTGAGCCTGATGGCGGCGGCGCAGGCGCCCACGCTGGCGCGCGGCGTGCTGCTGATCGACTCGCCCGTGGTGGGCGGCTGGCGTGCGACCACGCTGGGCCTGGCCAAGCGCACGCAGCTCGTGGGCTCGGTCTCGCCGGGCCGCATCAGCCGCGCGCGGCGCAATGCCTGGCCCGATGCGGCGGCTGCGCTGGAACACTTCCGGCACAAGAAGGTATTTGCCCGGTGGGATCCGCAGGTGCTGGCCGACTACATCGAGCACGGCACGCACGACGAAGGTGAAGGCGAGCACAAACGCCGCGTGCTCGGCTTCGACCGCGACGTGGAGACCGCGATCTACAACACCCTGCCCGACAACCTGGACCAGCTGCTGCGCCGCCACCCGCTCAAGTGCCCGCTGGCCTTCCTGGGCGGGCGCGAGTCGGCCGAGATGCGCCAGGTGGGCATGGCGATGACGGCGCGGCTGATCGGTGCCGACGGGCGCGGCGACCCGGGGCGCGTGACCATGCTGGACGGCAGCCACCTGTTCCCCATGGAGCGGCCTCTGGCCACGGCAGCGGCGATCGAGGCCTCGCTGCGCAACCTGGGCGCTTGAGCTTGGACTGGCCCGTCGTCAGCGATGCGGCGTCGGCGCGTGCCCTCATCGCACAGGTCACCGCCCGTTTGCAGGACGAGCGCATCGAGGGCTTTCGCGCCCCGCCGCCCGAGCCCACGACCTGCTGCGGCCGCGGCTGCAACGGCTGCGTGTGGGAGGGCTACTTCGCCGCCGTGCACTGGTGGCGCGCGGACGCCCAGGTTCTGCTCACGCAGGCCTGACAGCGCTCAGGCGTGCAGCCGCAGGATGGCCGCGTCGAGTGCGGCGACGGCCGCGTCGGTGTGGTCGTGGCGGGCTTCCCAGACGGCTTCGTCCAGCGAGGCCAGGGCCGCGGGGTCGATGGCGCGCGGTGCATCTTCCAGTGCATGCGTGGCGCGGCGGATGGCGGCGACGGCGTCGTGGCGGTGGTCGCAGTACAGCTCGACGCGGGCATTGCGGATGTCTTCGCCCGCACGCTGCAGGCTGGCCGAGGCGTTGGCGAGGGCTTCGGCATCGGGGGCGGCATAGCTGCTGGCGCTGGCCATCGCGGCCAGGAGGGCGACGCCGGATGTGTTGCTGAACATGGTGCTTTCCTTCGATGAATGCGTCTGTCGACGCGGGAGGACTCCATGGTCTGCTCTGCCGCGCACGTGCGCATTGCAGGGCCGAACGCCCGGATTTCATTCGCAACATGGTCCGTGTTGCAAGTGAAACATGGGCTGCGCGCAACCCTGTCACCCGCGACGCGGGCCCGCACGTTTCGGATGCAAGCAAGGCGAACAGCCAAGCCGACTCAAGCGACTCGGAGTTCCCACGAGTCCAGCCCAATGGAGTTTTGCCATGCACACGACCAAGTCCCTGTTGATCGCCGCCGCCCTGGCCACCGCCGCCAGCCTGAGCTTTGCGCAGGCACCGGCGCCGGTCGCCGCGCCCGCAGCCGCCCCGGCCGCCATGACCGCAGCTACCCCCACCAAGACCCCGAAGGCTGCCAAGCACGCCAAGACCACGAAGAAGGCCGGCAAGAAGCACGTCGCCAAGGCAGGCAAGACCGCCAAGTCGGCTGCCTGATCCGCGGCGAGCCCGGCGCCCTGCGGGGCGCCTGGATCCATGCAACAGGCCCGGCGATCGGTGACGATCGCCGGGCCTTTTCCTTGCGCGCTCGCCCGATGGGCGAGCGCGCACCGCAGGGCGCCGCGCAGCTCAACGCCAGTGCCGGTACCCGCCACCCCACTCCGCGCCGATGCTCAGCCCCACGGGCGGGCCGTAGACCGGCGGGGCCACCACCACCGGCGGCTGTGTGTAGATCACCTGCGGCGCCACGTAGGTCGTGACCGGTGCCGTCTGCACGGCAGGCGCCATGGCCGCCGGGCTGACGCTGACGTTCAAGGGCAGTGACGCGCCCGGCAGGCCCGGGTCGCTGGCCAGCCGCGTGCTGTAGTTGCGGCCGTTGAAGCTGTAGACCACGTCGTAGCCCACGAGCTGGTTCTGGTACTGGCTGACGGTCTGGCAGTGCTGGACCAGCGTGCTGGTGGGCGCGCTGGCATTGGCCTCCACATGGTCGCCGAGCAGGGCGCCGCCGATCACGCCGGCGCCCGTGGCCAGCGCGCGGCCGCCGCCGTGGCCGATGGCGTTGCCGGCCAGGCCGCCGACCAGCGCACCGATCAGGCCGCCCGCGCCGCTCTGCGCGGGGCGCACGCGCTGTTCCTGCTCGACGCACTGGCGCTGCGGCACGGACACCTGCGCGTAGACGGGCGTGCTGGAGACGACGGTGCCGTAGTCGGCCGCCACGGCGTTCGTGGCAATGCCCGACGCCAGCGCCAACGCGGCGCTGGCGAACAAGGTGCTGAGGCTGCGTGTCATGTGAGCTCCTGCTGTCGGCCCAGCGCCAGCGCGCAACACGCGTCGTGGCCGGGCCCTGGCGCCAGTGTGGTCGCCCCGGGTTACAGCGCCATGCACGCCGGTGGCCGCCAGATTGCAGGCGTAACAAGCGAAAGCCGGCACCCATCGCCGACAATGCCACGTTGTCGTGGCCGATCGGAGCTTGCCTGTGGGTGTTCAGCAGAGAAATCGCGTCAGCGTCGGTGGCACAGGGCCCGCGACGCTGGTGTTCGCCCACGGCTTCGGCTGCGACCAGAGCATGTGGCGCTTCATGGCGCCGGCGTTCGAGGGCCGCTTTCGGACCGTGCGATTCGACCTGACGGGCAGCGGACAGTCGGACCTGACCAGCTACGACCCGGTGAAGTACGCCTCGCTCGACGGCCATGCCGACGACCTGGTCGAGATCGTCGATGCGTTTGCCCAGGGGCCTGTCATCTTCGTGGGCCATTTGGTGTCTGCCATGGTCGGCGTGCTGGCCGACCTGAGGGCACCGGGCCGCTTCGCCGCGCATGTGATGGTCGCCCCGTCGCCGTGCTACGTGAACGACGGCGACTACGTGGGCGGCTTCACGCGCGCGGACATCGATTCGCTGCTGGAGACGCTGGAAAGCAACTACCTGGGCTGGTCCAGCACCATGGCGCCGGTCATCATGGGCGCGGCAGGCCAGCCGGAGCTGGGCGCCGAGCTCACCAACAGCTTTTGCCGCACCGACCCCGACATCGCCAAGCAGTTCGCGCGCGTCACCTTCCTGTCGGACTGCCGCGACCAGCTGCCCCGGCTGCAGACGCCCACGCTGATCCTGCAGTGCACTGACGACCTGATCGCGCCGACCGTGGTGGGAGAGTTCATGCAGCGCACGCTGCCGCATGCCACGCTGGCCCTGATCGAAAACACCGGCCACTGCCCGCACATGAGTGCCCCCACCGCGAGCAGCGCGGCCATGGAGGCATTCCTGGCATCGCTCGGCTACTGACCATGGAGAGCGCGAGCGCCGGGCCGGCCGACCAGGACTCCTTCGATGCCGCGGCGTGCGGCCTGCTCGTCACCGCGGCCGATGGCCTGATCCTGCGCGCCAACCGCACGTTCTGCCAATGGGTCGGGCGCGAGGCTGCCGCGCTGGTCGGCCGCGCCACGATGCAGAGCCTGCTGACCATGGGCGGGCGCATCTTCCACCAGACGCACCTGGCCCCGCTGCTGCTGATCCAGGGCTCGTGGAGCGAGGTCAAGCTGGAGGTGGTCCATGCCGACGGGCGGCGCATCCCGATGCTGTGGAATGCGGTGCGGCGCGTGCACGACGGCATCGTGTCGCACGACCTGGCCGTGTTCATCGCCGAGGACCGGCACAAGTACGAGCAGGAGCTCATGCAGGCGCGGCGCCATGCCGAGGACGCGTTGGCCAAGGAGCTGCAGGCGCAGCGTGCGCTGCTGGCCACGCAGGCCGAGCTCGACCGCCTGCGGATCGTGGCCGAGGACCGGGCGCTGTTCGCCGAGCAGATGATGGCCGTGGTGGGGCACGACCTGCGCAACCCTCTGTCCGTCATCCGGCTCAGCTCCAGCCTGATCGGCCGCTGGGGCGGGCTGTCGGAGCGGCAGCAGCGCTCGCTCACGCGGCTGCAGTCGTCCACCGACCGCGCCATCCGCCTGATCGCCGACCTGCTGGATTTCAGCCAGGCCCGCATGGGCACGGGGCTGCGCGTGGAGCTGGCCGAGCTGGACCTGCAAGGCGTGGTCGGCGACGCCGTGGACGAGCTGTGCGTGGCCTACCCGCAGGCCGCCCTGCAGCATGTGGGCATCGGCTCCGGGGCCTGCTGCGCCAGCGCCGACAAGATCACCCAGCTGGTCGGCAACCTGGTCTCCAACGCCGTCACCTACGGCACGCCGGGCCGCCCCATCCTCGTGCGCTCGGAGATCGGCGAGCACGCGTTCTGGATCAGCGTGCACAACGAAGGGCCGTCCATCCCCGAGGCACAGCTGCCGACGCTGTTCGACGCGATGACGCGCGGCAGCGCAGGCGAGTCGGCGGTGCACAGCCTGGGCCTGGGGCTGTACATCGTGCGCGAGATCGCCAAGGCGCATGGCGGGGACGTGCAGGTGCGTTCCGCAGACGGCTCGACCGTGTTCATCGCCCGGTTCCCACGCGGCATCGAAGACCTCGGCCCGGGCACGGCGCAGGACGCCGAGCTGCTGCGCCAGCAGGAACTGGACCGGCTCGCCATCTCGGCGCTGCAGGACGCGGCCTATGACGACATCGTCAGGATGGCGGCCGATGCGTTCGACACGCCGATCGCGCTGATCTCGCTCGTGGACGGCGATCGCCAGTGGTTCAAGGCGCGGGTCGGGCTGCAGGCCACGGAGACGCCGCGCGCCTACGCCTTCTGCGCCCATGCCATCCAGGACCCGGGCCACACCATGCTGGTGGACGATGCCCTGGCGGACCCGCGCTTCGCCGACAACCCCCTGGTCACGGGCGACCCGCACATCCGCTTCTACGCGGGCGCGCCGCTCGTGACCTCGAACGGCCAGGCGCTGGGCACCCTATGCGTGATCGACAACAAGCCGCGTGCGCTGGATCCGAAGCAGATCGAGACGCTGCAGTACATGGCCCAGCAGGTCGTGACCATGATGGAGCAGCGCGCGCTGGGCATGCTGCGCAAGCCGGCCGACGACGCCTGAGCCTTTTTCTGGCTCCCTCTCCCAAAGGGGCGAGGGAGCAAGAGGCGCAGCTCAGCCCAAGGCCCGCGCCAGCGCCTGCGCCAGCTCGGCTCGCACCAGGGGCTTGCGCACCAGCACCGTGACGCCGGCCTGCGCGGCACGCGCCTCGAGCTGGGGGCCGCCGTAGCCGCTGGCCAGCACCACGGGCAGGCCGGGGCGCAGCGCATGCAGCGCGGCGGCCAGCGCGGTGCCGGTCATCCCGGGCATGAGCTCGTCGGTCAGCACCAGGTCGAAGCGGCCCGGGTCGGCCTGGAACTCGGCCAGGGCCTGGGTGCTGGAGCCCAGGCCGAAGCACTCGTAGCCCAGCCCGGCCAGCATCTCCTCGGCCAGCGCCACCAGTGCGGGCTCGTCGTCCACCACCAGCACGGTCTGGCCCGCGCCCAGCGGCAGTGCAGCTTGCGGCGCCGCGGCATCGTCGGGCTGCGCGTCCACGCACGGGAAGTACAGCAGGAAGCGCGCGCCCTGCCCCGGCGTGCTCTGCACGTCGATGGCGCCGCCCATGTCGTGCATGGCACCGTGCACCACCGCCAGGCCCAGGCCCGTGCCGTGCTGCGGTCCCTTGGTGGTGAAGAAGGGCTCGAACAGCCGGGCCCGCACCTCGGGCGCGATGCCGGGGCCGGTGTCGGCCACCGACAGGCAGGCGTAGCGGCCCGGCGCCAGGCTGCGGTCGTACAGGGCCAGCGGCGTGTCGATGTCGACCACGGACAGCGCCACGACCAGGCGGCCACCCTCGGCCTGCAGCGCCTGCATCGCGTTGGTGCACAGGTTCATGGTCGCCTCGAACACCATGGTGGCGTCGCCGGAGATGGCAGCCTCGGGCGCATCGAGCTGCGGCATCAGCTCCACCCTGGCCGGCAGCGAGGCGGCCAGCATCTGCAGCACCTCGTGCACCACGGGCTGCAGGCGCAGCACCGTGTGCGGCCGTGGCGCGCTGCGGCTGAACGACAGGATGCGTTCGACCAGCGCCTTGCCGCGCAGGCCGGCCTGCATGACCTGGTCGATCTGGCGCGCCTGGGCCGAGCCGTCGGCGGCCGCGGTGCGCGCCAGCTCGCCATAGCCGACCACGGCGGCCAGGATGTTGTTGAAGTCGTGCGCCACGCCGCCGGCCAGCGTGCCCAGCGCCTCCAGCTTGCGCGCGCGCTGCAGCTGCTCCTGCAAGGCCTGCTGCCGGGCCTGGGCGGCGCGGCGCAGGCCCTCCTCGCGCGCATTGCGCAAGGTGAGGAACAGCGTCATGGCCAGCGCCGAGGCGGCGAACGAGCCGACCAGCCAGGCCTGGTCGGACCAGTCGGCCATGGCCACACGTGCGTCGCGCGTGACCACCACCATCAGCGGCACGCGTTGCAGCCGGTGCGCCGCCACCAGGCGCCGACGCCCGTCCGGCAGGGCCAGCACACGCGGGCGCTCGGGCGCGGGGTCGGCCCACAGGCCGGCCATCACGTCGGCGGGCAGCAGCCGGGCCTGGCCATCGCCGGGGCCGTCGGAGACCGGCGCACTGGCGCGGCGGTAGATGGCCAGGCTGGTGTCGGGCGTGGGCGCGATGCGCGCGAAGCCGCCGTCCAGGAAGTCGGGCTCGGCCTGCAGCACCACGGCCCCCTGGTAGGCGCCGGCCTTGTTGCGCCAGTCCATGGTGACGGCGATGGCCCGCTGGCCGTCGGCGGCGCTGGCGTGCGGGCTGCCCACGAAGAGCGCCGGGGCGGCGCGGGCCTGGGCCGTGGCACGCGCGGCCACCAGGTCCTCGCGCTCGCCCGCCGCCTCGGGCGGGGTGGGCTCGTCCTGCGAACTGGCCAGCAGAGCGCCCTGGGCATCGACCACCTCCAGCGAACGGAACTGCGGCAGCGCCGCGGCGCGCGAGCGCAGCAGCGCGTCGGCGGCCTCGGTCCCGGGCTGCAGCAGGCCGTCGGCCAGCTCGGTGCGCGTGGCGCGCAGCACGGCATCGGCCACGTCCAGCATGCCGTCGGCCTGGGCCGCCATGGCCGCCGAGAGCGAGCCCAGCATGCGCAGCTCGCCCTCCAGCGTCTGGCGGCGCAGCGCCCACAGGCCGTAGGCGACCAGCGCGGCGACGATCAGCTCCACCAGCACCACGGCCAGCACGCCGCGCGTGCGCGCAACATGGCGCCAGCGCGGCGGCGCCAGGCCCGTGGCGGGCGTGGGGATGGGTGATGGGTCGATGCTCATGCGCAGGTGCAAGACGCTAAAGTCGCGCGCATGCCATTAAACCTAGATCCGGCAGTTGACCGCTTGTTCTCACTTGTAGACCCACATGCCTACTGAAACTCTTGCTTTCGAGCGTGTTCACCGTCCTAGTGAAAGCGCTATGCACCCGATGGCACCGCGCTCGACGCGCCATGCGGCGTTGCTCGTCCTTGCGCACAGGAGTGCGAAGCGTCCTCGCGCCTTGCCTGACACGCCGATCACGGCACCCTCGGGCGCATTCAACTACCGGATCTAGGTTACCGCGCGCCATGACCGCCACCGCTGTGAACCCCAGCCACATCCTCGTGGTGGACGACGACCCCGCCCTGCGCGCGCTGCTGCTGGAGTACCTGGGCGACAACGAGATGCGCGTGACGGCCGTGGACAGCGGCGAGGCGATGCTGGCCGCGTTCGACCGCGAGGCCATCGACCTCGTGGTGCTGGACCTGCGCCTGCCCGGCGAGGACGGCCTGACACTGGCCCGCCAGCTGCGCGAGCGCGCCAACGTGCCCATCGTGCTGCTGACCGGCAAGGCCGAGGAGGCCGACCGCGTGATGGGCCTGGAGCTGGGTGCCGACGACTACGTGACCAAGCCTTTCAGCCCGCGCGAGCTGCTGGCGCGCATCCGCGCCGTGCTGCGCCGCTACCACCAGCCCACCGATGTGCCGGTGCGCGACGAGCAGCGCCGCGCGTTCCGCTTCGCGGGCTGGGAGCTGAATCTGCGCACGCGCCGGCTGACCGCCGCCGACGGCAGCCGGCTGGAGCTCAGCAACCACGAGTTCAGCCTGCTGGTGGCCTTTTGCAGCGCGCCACAGCGCGTGCTCAGCCGCGACCAGCTGCTGAACCTCTCGCGCCTGCACAACGCCGAGGTCTACGACCGCACCATCGACGTGCAGGTGCTGCGCCTGCGCCGCAAGATCGAGGCCGACCCGTTCCACCCGGCGTTCATCGTGACCGAGCGCGGCGCGGGCTACCGGTTCGATGTGCCGGTGGAAACGCTGTACTGATCACGTGTCCCAGTCCGAGCTGCCGCCGCCCACGGCGGAGTCGTCCCACGAGCCGATGTCGTTCACGCCGAAGTCGTTGCCACCCATGTCGGTGTTGACGGCGGTGTTGCCGAACACCGGGTCGTAAGCGGACGGCATGGCCTGCTCGGGCGCCGTCGCGGCATGCGCGGACGTGCCGAACAGGTTGCGCCCGATCGATTCGGCCGCCATCACGCCGGCGCCCACCGCCAGCCCGGTCGCCAGGCCCCCGGCCATCTGGCGGCCGAAACCGACGGGCGCGGCAGCGGGTGTGGCCACGGGCCCGGGCGGCATCGCGGTGTTCATGCCCGGCACGGCCCAGCCCTGCGGCGCGGCCGGCGCTGCACCGGCGGCGGCGCCCGCGGCAGGCCGGCCCAGGCGCATCAGCATCCAGGCCACGAGCGCACCGCCGCCCACGGCCAGCAGCACGCCCCAGGGCAAGGACGAGCCCGAAGCGGGCACGGGCGCGGCCGGGGCCAATGCGCTGGTGCGCGCGGCTGCCGCCTGCGGCGAGGCGAGCTGGCGGCGCAGGCTCTGCACCGCCTCGGGCTTGGCGAACGGCAGGCCGGGCGCCAGCCGTTCGGCCTGGGCCAGCGCGTCGCGCGCAAGGCTCGCCCGGCCCTGGCGTGCCAGCAGTTCGGACTCGACGAAATGCGCCTTGGCGCTGTTGGGATGGGCCTCGAGCACGGGCTGCATCAGCTGCAGGGCCTGCTCGACATGGCCGGCCTGCGCGGCCTGGTAGACCTGGTCGAGCGTGGGCTCGGCCTGGGCCATGGCCAGGCCACTGAAGGCCAGGGCCAGCCACAGGGCCCAGCGGGCCAGGGCGGCCGCGCCGTTGTGGTGTGCAATGCGAACAGTCATGGTGTTGCTCCGTTTCCCGGCCTGGCCCGGTCGGCCTGCCGTGCCATGGACTGTGCGGGCCGGCGGATGCAGGACGATTGCAGCGCGCCCGGGTTCGATGACATCTGCAATCTGTGGCAGCGTGGCGCATCGGGCAACATCGTGGCCATGACGCAACCGACCTATTTCGCGGACCCGAACGCCTTTCGCGCCTGGCTGCAAACGCATGCCAGCAGCACATGCGAGCTGCTGGTCGGTTTTTACAAGGTCGGCACGGGCCAGCAAAGCATGTCCTGGTCCGAATCCGTCGACGAGGCGCTGTGCTTCGGCTGGATCGACGGCGTGCGCCGGCGCATCGACGACGCGCGCTACAGCATCCGGTTCTCGCCGCGCAAGCCGGCGTCGATCTGGAGCGCCGTGAACATCGCCAAGGTGGCGCAACTGCAGGCCCAGGGCCGCATGACGGACGCAGGGCTGGCGGCATTCGCCCGACGCACGGCAGTCCGCTCGGCCGTGTATGCGCATGAACGGCAAGTGCCGGCCAGCCTGCAGCCCGAGGAACAGCACGCATTGCGCGAGGACAAGGCCGCGTGGGCCTTCTTCGAGGGCACGCCGCCCAGCTACCGGCAGCGCGTGCTGCACTGGATCTGCAGCGCCAGGAAGCCTGCAACACGCACGGCGCGGCTCGCGAAGCTGATGGCGGCCAGTGCGCGGGGCGAGCGTCTGGCGTAGCGCCGTGCGCCTCAGCCCGTGGCGGTGGACTGCCGCTCGACGAGCCGAAAACCCATCGGCCGCGCAATCGGCATCGGCCAAGCCATACACGGCCTGCGCCCGCACAGGCCGCCGTGCAACGCCCACATTGCGCGCCCCACCGCACCCGCCATGCAAAACGCCCGATGCATGCATCGGGCGTTTGGCGTGAACGCTATCAGGCGATCAGCGGCGGGCCCACAGCGCGCCCAGGACGAAGCCTGCGCCTGCCACGAGTGCGACGGTGCCGAGCGGGTTGGCCACGGCCTGTTCGCGCACGGTGTCCAGCACTTCGCCGTAGACCTGTTGCGCCTTGCCAGCGGCCTGGCGCGCCTTGCCCTCGAGCTGGGTATCGGTGTCGCCTGTGGCGGCACCGAATGCGTCCTGCACACGGCCGGCGATGTTTTGCACGGTTCCTTCAGCTTGTTCCAACATGGTTCATCCTTCAATGGTTGCGGTTCGGACTTGCGCTTTGCGCCAGCGGTTCGATGGTACGGACGCGCATCGCCCGAAGCCTGCCCAGGACGCACCAGCACACGTCAGGCATTTGCCCGCGCGCACGTAGTCGCTCAGAACAGGCTGGCCGCGATGTTGATGCTGAACGCCAGGATGGTGGCGTTGAACGCGAACGACAGCAGCGTCTGCAGCAGCACCACACGGCGCATCGCCACCGTGGAGACGCTCACGTCGGAGGTCTGCGAGGCTACGGCGATGGTGAACGAGAAGTACAGAAAGTCGCCGTAGTTGGGCTTGAAGTGCGCGTCGTCGTCCGGAAAGCGCAGGCCGCCGCCCGCGGCGCGGTAGTACACGCTGGCGTAGGTCAGCGCGAACACCATGGGCAGCAGCACCCACGCGCCGGCCACGGTGGCCAGCGCGAACACCACGTGCGGCCAGGCATGCGGCACGCCTGGCACCTTGGCGGCCGACAGCTCGAACACCACGCCCACCAGGCTGAAGATCGAGGCCAGGCTGACCAGGGCCAGCACCGTGCCTGCGCTCTCGGCCTGCGCCACCGCGGCGCGCTGCACGCGGCCATGGTCGGCGCGCACCATCATCCAGCCCAGCAGCACGAGGTAGAGCCATACCGCCACGTTCCAGCCGATGAGCGCGCGCGTGACCACATCGTGCTGGCCCGGGGCGAGCACAGCGGCCGCCGCACCCGTGGCCAGCGCGCCGGCCAGGTAAGGGCGCACACGCAGGTGGTGCAGCAAGCGGCGCATCGGATGCAGCGGCTACAGCGTGTCGGCAACCGACAGCGATGGCACTTCGGCAATGCGCGCCGACACCGCCGCGCAGGCCGCCAGCAGCGGCGCCACGTAGGCCTGCTCGGGGTCTTCCTTCTGCCGGAACAGCAGTGTGGTGACGCTGATCGCCGCCACGGGCGCGCCGTTGGCGCCACGCACGACGGCGCCGAAGCAGTACACGCCGGCCTCGTGCTCCTCGCGGTCGGTGGACCAGCCCTGCGCGCGCGTGGCGGCCAGCTCGCGCTGGAACGCCGCGCGGTCGGTCAGCGTGTGCTCGGTGTGGCGCGGCAGCGGCAGGTTCTTGAGCACGGCCGCCTGCGCGGTGGGATCCAGCGCGGCCAGCCAGGCCTTGCCGACGGCCGTCACATGCAACGGCACGCTGGTGCCGATGCGCGAGCTCATGCGCACGGCGGACGGGCTTTCCAGCTTCTCGATGAACACCATGCCCTGGCCGTTGGGCACGGCCAGGTGCACGGTCTCGCCCGTCACATCGCGCAGGCGCTTGAGCTCGTCCATGGCCGCGAGCCGCAGGTCGGAGCGGCCCCAGCTGCGGCTGGCCAGCTGGATCAGGCGCGGGCCCAGGCTCAGCAGATGCGTGTGCGGGTCTTCGACCAGCATGCGCTCGGCCACCAGGCCGGCCACGATGCGGTGCACCGTGGGCCGCGGGAAGCCCGTGGCCTGCGCCAGCACGGCGACGTTGGGCGCCTGCTCGGCGTCGGCCACGAGCTGCAGCACGCGCATGAACTTGCCGAAGGCCTGGGTGCCGGCGACCTGGGGGGTGTCGGCTTCGTCGAAGGAAGGGTGCGCCGGGGTCATGTCGGCGCGGATTATCGGCGTGACTGTCAAGACACCAGGTAGCCGCCGTCCACCGGCAGGATCACGCCGTTCATGAAGCTGGCCGCGGGCGTGCATAGGAACATGGCGGCGCGCGCCACGTCGTCGGGCGTGCCCCAGCGGCCCAGCGGCGTGCGCGCGAGGATGGGGCCGGCGCGGGCCGGGTCGTCCTGCAAGGCCTTGGTGAGCGGCGTGGCGATCCAGCCCGGCGCCACGGCGTTCACGCGGATGCCATCGGGCGCGTAGGCGATGGCCAGCGACTTGGTCAGCTGCGCCACGCCACCCTTGCTGGCCGCATAGCCCGGCACCAGGCCGCCGCCGAAGAAGCTCAGCATGGAGGCAGTGTTGACGATGCAGCCGCGCCGGGGCTTGAGCCGCTCGCGCACGGCCGTGCACACGCGCATGGTGCCGGTGAGGTTCACGCTCAGCACGCGCTCGAAGACTTCGAGGTCGTGCTCGGCGCCGCGCTGGATGATGCCGGCGCAGTTGAACACGATGTCGAGCTCGGGGATGTCGGCCAGCGCGTCCTGCAGGCTGGCGGCCGATGTCACGTCGCACTGGCGCACGTCCACGTTGGCCGCGAGCGTGCCGTCGCCAGGGCCCAGGCCCAGGGCCGTGGTCTCGGCGCCGAGGGCGGCCAGGTGGTTGGCGATGACGGCGCCGATGCCCTGCGTGGCACCGGCGACCAGCGCGCGCCTGCCCTGGAAAAGGTCTTGTTGGTAGGTCATCCTGCCTTGATCCCCAGCTTGGTGATGAGGGCCTTGAAGTACTCGTCGTCCTTCATGATCTTGGCCTTGAAGGCGGCATCGTCGGCGTAGACGAAGCCCAGGTTCTGCTTGTCCAGCGTCTCGCGGAAGCTGGGCTCGCTCGATGCCTTGAGCGCCAGGTCCTTGAGGTAGGCCACGACCTGCGGCGGCGTGTTCTTGGGTGCCGCGATGCCGCGCCAGGTGCCGATCACGAGGTCGATGCCGCGCTCCTTGAGCGTGGGCACCTTCTCGAAGCCCTTGACGCGCTGCTCGGCCATCACGGCCAGGGTCTTGAGCTTGCCGGCCTGCACATGGGTGGTGACCTCGGCCGGGCTCACGGCCACGGCGTCGATGTGGCCGCCCAGCAGCGCCAGCACGCCGGGGCCTGCACCCTGGAACGGCACGTGGTTGAACTTGACGCCGGCCTTGTCTTCCAACGCCGAGGCCGCCAGGTGCCAGATGGAGCCGGGGCCGGCGTTGCCCATGCCGAGCTTGCCGGGCTCCTTCCTGGCGGCGGCGAGGAACTCCTCCACCGTGTTCCACGGCGCGTCGGCGCGCACGGTGACGGCGGCCTGGTCGGCGTTGAGCTGGGCGATGGGCTGCAGATCATCGGCGTGGATCTTGCCCACGCCGATGTGGGCCAGCGTGGCCAGCTCTACCGTGATGACAGCCAGGCGGTAGCCGTCGGGCTTGGCGGCCATCACGTCCTGCCAGCCGATGGAGCCGCTGGCGCCGGGCTTGTTGACGATGATGAAGCTCTGCGAGGTGTGCTTGCGCGTGGCGTCGGCGAACGAGCGCGCGAGGGCATCCGTGCCGCCGCCGGGCTGGAATGGCACGACGAGCTCGATCGGCTTGTTCGGGAAGTCGGATTGCGCGAAGGCGGTGCCGGCCAGGAAGGGCACGGCGGCCAGGCCGGCGAATTGCCGGCGGTTCAGTGATGTGGACATGAAATGTCTCCAGTGAGTTTCAAGACAACAACGGGATGAGAAGAATTCGAAGCGCAACCGCACAACGGCGCGAGGCCAGCAGCCGCCGCGGAACCGGCTCTGCCGGGCCGCTGGCGGCGCCCCCTGCAAGGGGGTTGGCGGAGCGCGCAGCGCGGAGACTGGGGGTGTGCATTAGTACGTGGCGCGGCCGCCTGAGAGGTCGAAGACCGCGCCGGTGTTGAAGCTGCAGGAATCGGAGCAGAGCCAGGCCGCCATGGCGGCCACCTCGCCGGGCTCGCCCAGGCGCTGCATGGGGCTCTTGGCGACCATGGTCTGCACATGCTCGGGCGCCATCTGCGCCAGGATGGGCGTGCGCACAGCGGCCGGTGCGATGGCGTTGACCAGGATGCCGGTGGCGGCCAGTTCCTTGCCCAGCGACTTGGTCAGCGCCAGCACGCCGGCCTTGGCTGCGCTGTAGGCCGAGGCATTGGGCGTGCCCTCCTTGCCGGCCAGCGAGGCGATCAGAACGATGCGGCCGGTGCCGGCCGCGCGCATCAGCGGCACGACGGCGTGGCAGACGTTGAACGTGCCGCCCAGGTTCACGTCCACCACGCGGTGCCAGACTTCGGGGTCGAACGCGTCCAGCGCCATGGTGGGGCCGGTGAAGCCGGCGCTGTGCACCAGCAGGTCGATGCGGCCCCAGCGCTCGGCGGTCTGCTGCGCGGCGCGGGCCACGGCGGCGCCATCGGCCACGTCCACCTGCAGGTCGCCCTCGGCCGACAGGTCCCAGACCACCACGGTGGCGCCACTCTCGCGCAGCTGGCGCGCCACCTCGGCCCCGATGCCGCTGGCGCCGCCGGTCACGACAGCCACCTTGCCGCCGAAGTCGTACTTCGCCAGGCTCATCGAATGAACTGCTTCACGTAGTCCGCGCCCAGCCCTACTTCGTCGAAGTGCTTGCGGCACATGTCGATCTTGGTGAACACGTCCTCGTAGCCCATGCCCTTGCCATACGGGTCGGTGTAGTACATGACACCGTTGACCTGGAAGTAGGTGATCATTTCCTTCACGTCCTCGGGCACGTAGAGCGTGTGCGTCTCGCCCGGCGGCTCGAACACGTAGCCGCCCTCCTCGGCCCACCAGTCGTGCTCCAGGTACTTCCAGCGGCCTTTGAGCACGAAGCCGTGCACGGCCTGCGGATGGCGGTGCCGGCTCAGCACGCCGGACTTGCGCACGCGCAGCAGGTTCATCCAGTAGCCCTGGCTGGCGTTCAGGCACAGCGGGCGGAACCACACGTTCTCGGCCTGTGGCACCCACAGGCGCTCGTCCGTGGGGATCGCGTTGGGAATTACGATCTCGGGCAGCGCATCGGGTGGGTTGGGGTACTGGTACGGGGTCAGCGGCTCGGCATCGGGGCGGTCGACGGGCATAGGGCGTTTGTCCATATTGTGGTCAGTACGCCATCATATGGACAGTTTCAGAGTGCAGGACCTCGGGATTACCCGGCCCGGCCGTGCGCGATCATGGGCCCATGCACTCCGACTCCCTCCCCCCCTGGCACGACGCGACCCGCGTGCTGCATGGCGATGCCGGCCTGTCGCAGGACGCCGACGTCAGCCCCGCCATCCACTACAGCGCGACCTTCAAGGCGCGCGACGCGGCCGAGTTCGCCGAGATGGCCGGCACGCCGCGCCACCCCGCCTACTACACGCGCTACGGCAACCCCACGCACGCACGTGCCGCGGCAGTGGTGGCGGCGCTGGAAGGCACGCAGACCGCGCTGCTGACGGCCTCGGGCATGGGCGCCATCAGCACCACGGTGCTGGCGCTGGTGCAGGCCGGCGACCACGTGGTGGCGCAGACGCGGCACTACATGAGCACGGCCAAGCTGTTCGACGAG
This sequence comes from Pseudorhodoferax sp. Leaf267, assembly GCF_001422405.1. GTDB lineage: Bacteria > Pseudomonadota > Gammaproteobacteria > Burkholderiales > Burkholderiaceae_C > Pseudorhodoferax. The sequence continues at coordinate 111,544 of NZ_LMMV01000001.1, read as the reverse complement.
GTACTGCCGCGCTTCGGCGTGCAGGTCAGCATCGTCGAGCAGGCCGAGCTGCCAGCCATCGAGGCCGCGCTGCGCCCCAACACCCGGCTCATCATGCTGGAGACGCCCGCCAACCCCACGCTGGTGCTGACCGACCTGGCCGGCGTGGCGGCGCTGGCCCGGCCGCGCGGCATCATCACCATCGCCGACAACACCTTCGCCTCGCCGATCAACTGCAAGCCGCATGGTCTGGGCATCGACATCGTGGTGCACAGCGCCACCAAGTCATTGGGTGGCCACCACGACCTGACGGCCGGCGTGATCTGCTGTTCCGAAGCACTGGCCACGCGCATCTGGCCCATGCACACCACGCTGGGCGCGGTGCTCTCGCCCATGGACGCATGGCTGCTGCTGCGCGGGCTGCGCACGCTGCCCGTGCGCATGGAGCGCATCAACGCGAACGCGCTCGCGCTGGCGGGCTGGCTGGAGCAGCAGCCGCAGATCGAGCAGGTGCACTACCCGCTGCTGGCCAGCCATCCGCAGCACGCGCTGGCGCGGCGGCAGATGGCGGGCGGCGGGCCGGTCATCGCGTTCGCGCTGAACGGCGGCTACGAGGCGACCAGCCGCTTCGTCGCCTCGCTGGAGCTGGCAACGCAGGCCGTGAGCCTGGGCGGCGTCGAGACGCTGATCGTGCACACGGCCGCGATGTGGAGCGGCACCATGAGCGAGGCCCAGATGGCGGCGGCCGGCATCCCTCCGAACTTCGTGCGGCTGGCCGTCGGCATGGAGCACATCGACGACCTGCGGCGCGATTTCGCGCGCGCGCTGGGCCTGATGTAGCCGCCGCACGAGCGACGCAGGCCGCGCGACGCAGGCGCTATCCCCAGCATCCGCACGGCCATCGCCACCGCATGGGTTCACAGGCCAGGCGTGGGCATACTGGCGGCATGAAGATCGCCGCGTTCCGTCCCCGCTTGCGGCACCTGCGCTGGCTGCTTGCGCTGGTGGCCCTGTTGCTGCTCGGTCCACTGGGCGTGCTGGCGTCGGGCAAGCTGGACCTGCAGACGCCATGGCACAGCCGGCAACAGGGCAGCACGCAGCAGGCGCCCAGCGCGTTGGTGGAACGCGATGCCGTCGTGCAGGTCTACGGCGCGCGCATCGTGCGCTGGCGCGGCGCGTTCGGCATCCACCCCTGGATCGCCGTCAAGCGTGCGGGTGCCGACCGCTACACCACCTACCACATCATGGGCTGGCGTGCCCGCTACGGCGGCGATGCGCTGGTGTCGAACGAAGTCGATGCGCCAGACATCGAGTGGTACGGCGCCTACCCGCAGTTGCTGGTGGACCACCGGGGGCCTGCGGCCGAGGCCATGATCGACCGCATCGAGGCGGCGGTCGCCCGCTACCCCTGGGGCAACGAATACCGGCTGTGGCCCGGCCCGAACAGCAACACCTTCGTCGCGTGGATCGCACGCGAGGTGCCCGAGCTGCGGCTCGATCTGCCGCCCACCGCCATCGGCAAGGACTGGCTGGGGCCGACGACCTTCTTCGCCAGCGCGCCCAGCGGCACGGGCTGGCAGTTCTCGGTGCTGGGCCTGGCCGGCGCGACCGTGGCGCGCGTCGAGGGTGTCGAATTCAACCTGCTGGGCCTGGGGTTCGGTGTGGACGTGGACGATGTCGCCCTGCGCCTGCCCGGCTTCGGCAGGCTGCCGGGGCCGCTGTAGGCCCGGGCTGAAGCGCCGTCAGTCCCAGTGCGCACGGCCTTTCGCGTGAGAACGAAAGTTCAGTGCGCCAGGGGAATGGCGCTGCCGCCGCGCACGGGGATGCCCGCCCGCCGGTCCAGCGCCCCGCTCCACTGCGTGAGCGCCAGCGACACCAGCACCACGAGTGCGCCGATCCACGGCGTGTGCATGAGGCCCAGGTGCGTCACGATCAGGCCGCCCGCCCAGGCCGCGCCGGCAATGCCGAGGTTGAAGGCCGCGATGTTCAGGCCCGAAGCCACGTCCACCGCCTGCGGCGTGAAGCGCTCGGCCTGCTTGACCACGTAGACCTGCAACCCCGGCACGTTGCCGAACGCCACGGCGCCCCACAGCAGCACGGTGGCCAGCGCCAGCCACTTGTGCGGCGCCGTGAACTGCAGCAGCAACAGCACGGCCGCCAGCAACGCGAAGATGATGCGCAACGCCGGGATCGGCCCGAGGCGGTCGGCCAGCCGGCCACCCCAAATGTTGCCCACGGCCACCGACACGCCGTAGACCAGCATCACCCAGCCCACCGCGCCGGCCGAAAAGCCCGACACCTCGGTCAGCAGCGGCGCGAGGAACGTGAACGGGATGAAGGTGCCGCCGTAGCCGATCGCCGTCTTGGCATAGACCAGCAGCAGCCGCGGCTCGGCCAGCACCCTGGCCTGCTGCGCGAGCGAAGCCGGCGCCTGGTGGCGAATGCCTTTCGGAACGAAGACTGCGCTGCCCACGAAGGCGAGCACGCCGAGTGCCGACACCGCGAGGAAGGTCTCGCGCCAGCCGAAGTGCTGGCCGATGAAGGTGCCCAGCGGCACGCCGGTGACCAGCGCCACCGTCAGGCCCGTGAACATGATGGCGATCGCGCTGGCCGCCTTCTCGCGCGGGACCAGGCCGGTGGCGATGGTCGAGCCGATCGAGAAGAACACGCCGTGCGCCAGCCCGGTGAGGATGCGCGCGGCGATCAGCGACGCATAGCCCGGCGCCTGCCAGGCCAGCAGGTTGCCAGCCGTGAACAAGGCCATCAGCCCCAGCAGCAGCGCCTTGCGCGGCAGCTTGCCGGTGAGCGCGGTCAGCACCGGCGCGCCGATGGCCACGCCCAGCGCGTACAGGCTCACCAGCAGGCCGGCCGAGGGCAGCGAGACGGCCAGATCGGCCGCGATGGTGGGGATCAGGCCGACGACCACGAACTCTGTCGTGCCGATGGCGAATGCGCTGAGCGTCAGCGCGAGCAAGGCAATGGGCATGGATGCACTCCGGTGGGAACGGCTTGCAGTGTCGGCCGATCGCCCGTGCGGAAACACCCCTGGTTCTTCGAAAGACTGTTGACGCGGATGCAAGAGTCCAGCCACCGCGGCGCGCAGCAAAGTATTGGAGCGACACCGCTGGATACCGGGGCCGCCGGCGGCAATGGCTATCGTCTGCAGCGGCGCGTCCAACGCCTGCCGCGCCCAGGCATTCCAAGCGAGAACGAACATGAATGAACCATTGCAAGGCAAGGTCGCGGCCGTGACCGGTGCCGCGTCCGGCATCGGCCTGGCCAGCACCGAGGCCCTGCTGGCCGCCGGAGCCCGCGTCGTGATGGTCGACCGCGACCGCACCGCGCTGCAGGCCGCACGCGAGCGGCTCGGCGATGCCGTGGTGCCTCTGCCCATGGACCTGCTGGACCCCGCGGACTGCGCGACGCTGCTGCCCCAGGTGCTGGCGCTCGCCGGCCGGCTCGACATCCTGCATGCGAACGCGGGCAGCTACGTGGGCGGCGACCTGGTCGATGCCGACACCGCGGCCATGGACCGCATGCTGCACCTGAACATCAACGTCGTGATGAAGAACGTGCACGACGTGCTGCCGCACATGATCGCGCGCGGCAGCGGCGACATCGTCGTCACCAGCTCGCTGGCCGCGCACTTCCCCACGCCGTGGGAGCCGGTCTACGCTGCGTCCAAGTGGGCGGTCGACTGCTTCGTGCAGACCGTGCGCCGCCAGGTGTTCAAGCACGGCATCCGCGTGGGGGCCATCTCGCCCGGCCCCGTCATCAGCGCCCTGCTGGCCGACTGGCCGCCCGAGAAACTGCAGGAGGCGCGCGACTCCGGCAGCCTGCTGGAGGCGAGCGAAGTGGCCAACGTGGTGATCTTCATGCTGACCCGCCCGCGCGGCATGACGATCCGCGACGTGGTGATGTTGCCTACGAACTTCGATCTCTGAACGCGCCGAGTTCGCTTCGTTCATGGCTGCCTATCCGGACGCTGGTTCCGTGATCCGCGGCTCGGGCGGTGTCCGCAAGGTGCGTTGGTCGCGCGAAGGCACCGGCAAGTCGGGCGGCGTGCGCATCGTCTACCTCACCCGAAATCAAGTTGGCGAGGTCTACCTTCTGACGTTGTACGCCAAGTCGGAGTCAGAGAACATCTCGCTCAGCACCCTCAAGGAGATCCGTCGTGCCCTCGAAATCTAGGAAGCTCAGTGCCGCCGACATCACGGCTTTCGAAGCCCAACGCGACATCGGCGCGGAGATCCTCCAGTCCATCCAGGATATGAAGGCCGGCAAGGGCAAGGTCGTGGTGTCTTCCGCCACCGAGGCACGCGAAGCGACAGGGCTTTCGCAATCGCAGTTCGCCAGCCTGCTAGGCGTTTCCGTGCGGACGCTCCAGGGATGGGAGCAAGGCCGCAAGCAACCCAGCGGTGCGGCGCGCACTTTGTTGGCCATCGCTCGCACGAACCCAAAAGCTGTACTCGCGGTCTCGCAGCAGTGACGTTGCGGTGCAGCGTGTCACGCACTGCGCGGCTTTGATTCAAACAGGGCCGCCGAACTGCACGGCCGCACCCGACGCCAGCAGCGCGTCGATTGCCGCATCGGCATAGCCCAGCGACTGCAACAACTGCCGCGTGTGCTCGCCCAGCTGCCCCGCCGGCTGCGGCGCGGCGTCGGGCGCGCCACCGAAGCGCGCCGCCCCGCGCGCCAGCCGCACGCGGCCCAGGTCACCGTGCCGCACGGCATGCAGCAGCCGGTTGTGCACGACCTGCGGGTCGCCCGCCACCTCGTCACGCCGGTTCACGCGGCCGACCGGCACGCCGGCCTCGAAGAAGCGGGCCAGCACCTCGTCCGTCGTCAGCGCGGCGGCCAGCGGCGACAGCAGCGCGCGCATCTCGTTGCCGTGGCGCTGGCGGCCCGGTGTGGTGGAAAAGCGCGGGTCCTGCGCCATCTCGGGCCGGCCCAGCGCCTTGCACAGCGCGTTGAATTCCGACTGCTGGGCCGTGTTCGTGGCCACATGGCCGTCGCGCGTCTTCCACGGCACCTGGCCGACCAGGAACTCCGGCGACGCCGGCGGCGCATCGTCCAGGAACACGTGGTTGTACATGGCGTCGGGCCACTGGAATGCGATGGCCGCGTCCAGCATCGCCACCTGCACGTGGCGCCCGCGGCCATCGCGCTCGCGGGCGTACAGCGCGCTGCTGACGGCCTGCGCCGCCGTCAGCGCCGTGATCTTGTCGAACACCGCGCTGGGCAGCAGCATGGGCTCGCCGCTCTGCGGGTGCGCGTTCATCGCGCAAAAGCCCGAGCGCGCCTGCACCACGCCGTCGTACACGCGGGCGCCGGCGTCGGGCCCATCCGGCCCGTTGCCGTTGATCGTGAGGTAGACCAGCCGCGGGTTCAGCGCGCTGGTGGCCGCATACCCCAGGCCCAGCCGGTCCATGGCGCCGGGGCGCATGTTCTCGACCAGCACGTCGGCCTCGCGCACCAGGGCCAGCGCCACGTCGCGCGCCGCCGCCTGCTTGAGATCCAGCGCGATGCACTGCTTGCCGCGGTTGCTCGCGATGAACATGGCCGACATGCGGCCCTTGCCCGGGCCGATCAGCCGCGTGGTGTCGCCATCCGGCGTTTCCACCTTGATGACCTGCGCACCCTGCTCGGCCAGCATGGCCGCGGCAAGCGGGCCCGACAGCACGGCCGAGAAGTCGATGACCTTCAAGCCCGCCAGCGGCCCCGTGGCCCCGGCCTTCGCTGCGTGTTCCTGTGCCATCACCAGCCTCCCTTGCGCAGCCATTCGTCGACCATGGGCAACCGGTCCGAGCCCCAGAACAGTTCTTCGCCGATGCGCACCGTCGGCGTGCCCCACACGCCGGCCTGCACGGCCGCCTGCGTGGCGTCGCGCAGTGCCTGGCGTGCGGCCTCGCCCTGCGCCGCCTCGGCCAGGCCCGCCACGTCGGCGCCGACCGACGCGGCCAGCGCCACGCACTGGTCCACGGTGTTGGGCGAGTCGGTACGGGCATGGTGCGCGCGGAACACCTCCTTGGCGAACGGCCCGGCCACGGCGGGCTGCTCGGCCTGCAGCCACCAGAACATGCGGCTGGCCGTCACGCTGGAAAAGCCTGCCGTGGGCGCTGGCGCGTAAGGCAACGCCAATGCACGGGCCGAGCGGTGCACGTCGTTGCGCACGTAGGGGCCTTTGAGCGGCACGTCGGCCATGGCCTTGTCCTGGCCCAGATGGTCCTTCATCACCGCGCGCATGTGGAACGCATGCCAGTGCAGCGCGCGGCCATGGCGCGCGGCGATGTCCTCGATGCGCTCGGCCGCGAAGTAGCCGCAGGCGAGATGAAGTCGAAATAGAAATGCAGGTCCGTGGGCACGGTCGTCTCCCGGTTGAGGCCGGCGCATGCCACCGGCCTGTTGTGCCCGCAGCATGCCGATGCACGTGCCCAGCCGCAATGACTGCAGCGCCCAAAGCCGTTGACCCAAAGTGACAAACGCTCGCAACGCTGCGCATGAACGTTTCGGCCAATCGGCTGAACGCAATGGCCATTGCTGCGCATGCTGGGCGTCGCCACACTGCGCCGAACTTTCAAGAACGGAGACACCATGACCACCCCCGCCACGACCACCCGGCGCGCGCTGCTCGCCACCGGCGCCGGCCTGCTGGCCGCCGCGCACTGGCCCGCGCGGGCCCAGGCCTACCCCACGCGCCCCTTGCGCATCGTCGTGCCCTACACGCCCGGCGGCACGACCGACGTGCTGGCGCGGCTGATCGCGCTGCACCTGCAGGACAAGCTGGGCCAGCCCGTGGTCGTGGAGAACCGGCCCGGCGCCAGCGGCCTGCTCGGCAGCGACGTGGTGGCCAAGGCCGCACCCGACGGCTACACCCTGATGGTCACCATCACGGGCCTGGTGCAGAACGCGAGCCTGATGCCCAGCATGCCGTACGACCCGGTCAAGGACTTCCAGCCCGTGTCGCTGCTAGCCACGGCAGCCAGCGTGATGGTGGTGTCCTCCAGGCTCGCGGTGAAGGACGTGGCCGAGTTCGTCGCGCTCGTGAAGTCGCAGCCCGGCCGCCATGGCTACGGCAGCTACGGCGCGGGCACCACCTCGCACATCCTCGGCGCGCAACTGAACAAGACGGCGGCGCTGGACTTGACGCACGTGCCCTACAAGGGCGCGATGCCGGTCGTGAACGACCTGCTGGCCGGGCAGCTCAGCGTGGCCTTCCTGGACACCGGCACGTCGGCGCCCTTCATCACGTCCGGCAAGCTGCGCGCGCTGGCCGCCACCGGCAAGGAGCGGCTGGGCTTCGCGCCCGAGGTGCCGACCATGGCCGAACAGGGCTACGCGGGCTTCGACTGGTTCGGCTGGTTCGGTGCCTTCCTGCCCGCGGGCGTGCCGGCGCCCATCGTGCAGCGCCTGTCCCGCGAGATCCAGCAGGCCATGCACCTGCCCGAAGTGCGCGCCCGTGTGGAGGCCATGCGCGCCGTGCCCGTGGGCAGCGCAGCCGAATCGTTCACCGAGGTCGTGCGCAATGACGCGCCGATGTACGCCAGGATGATCCGCGACCTGAACATCCGGCTGGATTGAAGCGCAGGGCGCAGCAGCCGCTGCGCGCTGCGCCCTGGCCTACGCCGCCAGCGGAATCCGCTCCCGCGCCAGCACGTACTCGCGCGCCATGCGCTCGATGCGCGTGCCCACGGGCTCGATCGCCTGCACGTTGCCGATGCCCTGGCCGCAGCCCCAGATGTCCTTCCACGGCTTGCGCGTGCTGCCGAAGTTCATCTTGCTCGGGTCGCTCTGCTCCAGGTTGTCCGGGTCCAGGCCGGCCTTGACGATGGACGGCTTGAGGTAGTTGCCGTGCACGCCCGTGAACAGGTTCGAGTAGACGATGTCGTCGCTGTCGCTCTCCACGATCATGCGCTTGTAGGCCTCGTCGGCGCGCGCCTCTTCGGTGGCGATGAAGGCCGAGCCGATGTAGGCCAGGTCGGCGCCCATGGCCTGCGCGGCCAGCACCGCGCCGCCGCTGGCGATCGAGCCCGACAGCGCCAGCGGCCCGTCGAACCAGGCGCGAATTTCCTGGATCAATGCGAACGGGCTCTTCACGCCCGCATGGCCGCCGGCACCGGCCGCCACGGCCACCAGGCCGTCCGCGCCCTTCTCCACCGCCTTGTGCGCGAAGCGGTTGTTGATCACGTCGTGCAGCACGATGCCGCCCCAGGCGTGCGCGGCCTGGTTGATCTCCTCGCGCGCGCCCAGCGAGGTGATGATGAGCGGCACCTTGTACTTGGCGCACATGGCCATGTCATCGTCCAGCCGGTCGTTGCTCTTGTGCACGATCTGGTTGATTGCGAACGGCGCGGCCGGCGACTCGGGGTGGGCCCGGTCGTGCGCGGCCAGGGCCTCGGTGATCTCGGCCAGCCACTCGTCGAGCAGCGAGGCCGGGCGCGCATTCAGCGCCGGCATCGAGCCGACGATGCCGGCCTTGCACTGCGCAATCACCAGGCGCGGCACGCTGATGATGAACAGCGGCGCGGCCACGATGGGCAGGCGCAGCTTGTCGAAGATGGGGGGCAGGCTCATGGTGTCGTCTCCTTGGAATGAATCGGATGGCCGCGTCAGGGCGCGGCCGGCAGCGGCAGGTAGCGAAACGAGCCCAGCGCGCTGGCGACCAGCTCGCCCTGCGCGTCAAGCGCTTGCGCGGCGCACGAGACCACGCCATCGTTCACCTCCAGCGCCTGGCCGTCGACCACGACGCGGCCCAGGCCGGGCCGCAGGAAGCTGCTGTTCATGTTCAGCGTGACGGCCGTCTTGGTGAAGTCCACCAGCGACACGGCCGCACTGGCCATCGCCACGTCCAGCATGGTCAGGATCACGCCGCCATGCACCGCGCCGATCACGTTCTGCAGCTCGGGCCGCGCCTCGATCACCAGGCGCGCCTGGCCGCCGTGCGAGAACTCGCGCTGCACGCCCAGCATGCGTGTGAACGGCACGCGGGCGTAGGCGTTGCGCCGCGCCTCGGCCTGCGCGTCGCTGTCGGCCTGCGTGTCCGACGTCATGCCGCGTGCGCCGCGCGCAGCGTGGTCTTGAGCACCTTGCCGGCCGCGCTCATCGGCAGGGCGGGCGTGAAGCTGATGCTGCGCGGGATCTTGTAACCCGCCAGCGACTGGCGGCACCAGGCCTTGAGCTCCGTGTCCAGTGGCTCGGCCGCCGCAGCACCCGGCCGCACGACGATGACAGCGTGCACGGCCTCGCCCCAGCGCGCGTCGGGCACGCCGATCACGGCCGCGTCCATCACGGCCGGATGGCTGCGCAGCGCGGCCTCGACCTCGGCCGAATACACGTTCTCGCCGCCCGAGATGATCATGTCCTTGAGCCGGTCGGCGATGAAGAGGTAGCCCTCCTCGTCCATGCGCGCGCCGTCGCCCGTGCGCAGCCAGCCGCCCTGCATCGCCTGGGCCGTGGCCTCGGGCAGGTTCCAGTAGCCGCTGGTGACCATGGGGCCGCGGATCACGATCTCGCCCACGGTGCCGCGCGGCAGCTCGTGGCCGGACTCGTCGACGACGCGGATCTCCGCGCCCAGGCCGGGCCGGCCCACCGAGCGCCAGCGGTCGCTGTCGCGCGCGGCGCCGCGGTGGTTGGCAGGTGGGTTGATGCAGGCCGCGCCCGCCGTCTCGGTCATGCCGTAGGCCTGGAAGAACTCGGCCTGCGGCCAGGTCTGCAGGGCGCGGTCCAGCAGGTCCGGTGGCATGGGCGCGGCGCCGAACGCGATGCGGTTGAGCGACTGCACGCGCGTGGCGTCGAAGCCCGGCATGTCCAGCAGCGCCTGCAGCATGCTGGGCACCATGATGGTGTCGGTGATGCCGTGCTGCGCGATGGCGCTGGCGACCAGGTCGGGCCGGAAGTTCGGCATCGTGATGCAGGCGCCGCCGACCAGCGACTGGCCGACCAGGCGGCCCAGCCCGGCCACATGGAACAGCGGCGCCACCAGCAGCGAGACACCATTCGGGTCGTTCGGCAGCTCTGCCGCGCGCGTCATCGAGGCGGCCCAGAAGTTCGCATGCGACAGCATCACGCCCTTGGACCGGCCCGTCGTGCCGCCCGTGTACAGCAGCGCGGCCAGCGCGTCGCCACCGGTGCGGCTGTCGGGCAGCGGCGCCAGCGCGGCGGCTTCGGCGGCCAAGGCGTCGCAGTGCAGCGTGGGCAGCAGCGCGTCCAGCCCCGGCAGCGCGCCGGCCAGTTCGGCGTCGGCCACCAGCAGCCTGGCGCCCGAGTCGGCCAGGGCATGGCGCAGCTCGGCCAGGCTCCAGCGCGTGTTCAGCGGGCTGGCCACGGCCCCCAGCCACCAGCAGGCCCACAGCAGCACGATGAGCTGGTCGTTGTTGGGTGCCAGCAGCGCCACGCGGTCGCCGGCCTGCACGCCGCGCGCCTGCAACGCGGCGGCATGGCGGGCCACGGTGGCCTGCAGTTCGGCGAAGGTCAGCGCGCGTTGGCCGTCCGCGCCCAGGTGGCGCAGCGCGGTCTTGTGGGGGTGGCGTTGCACGGCGCGGTGCAGGCCCTGGGTCAGGTACATGGTGTCTCCGTCAGGTTCAGGCCGATGCGTCGGCCGGTGCGCGGTAGCGGAAGGTGCCCATGGCCTTGGCGACCACGACGCCCGTGCCGTCCACGATCTCGGCTTCGCAGAAGCACACGGACTTGCCGCCGCCCGTGGTGCGCCCGGTGGCCACTAGGTGGCCCGACACGGGCCGCATGAAGCCGATGTGCATGTCGATGGTCACGACCTCGCGTGCGTAGGCGATGCGGCTCAGCGCGGCATGGGCCATGGCGCTGTCCAGCAGGCTCATGACCACGCCGCCGTGGCCGCTGCCGTGGTTGTTGCACAGCTCGGGGCGCAGCGCCAGTTCCACCGTGGCCACGCCATCGTCGGCCGAGGTGCATTGCGCGTCCAGCAGCGCCATGAAGGGCACGTGGCGCGCGCGGCCGGCCACGGGGCGGGCCAGGAGGGTGTTGTCCATGGGCGCGTTCATTCCGGCTTGAATCCAATCTCGTCGAGCATCTGCTTTTCGCGCACGTACTGCGCCTGGGCGTAGGCCTGGTAGGCCGCGCCGTCCACGGGCCAGGGGGCCAGGTCGAAGTCGGCCACCAGGCGCTGGTAGGCCGGGCTGTCCATTCCCTTGCGCAGCGCGGCCTGCAGGCGGGCCGAGACCTTGGGGTCCAGGTTCTTCGGCGCCACGAACCCCAGCGGCGACTGCACGACCAGGTCGTAGCCCGACTCCTTGACCGTGGGCACCTGCGGCCAGCGGGCCAGGCGCTTTTCGGTGAACGTGGCCAGCACGCGCACCTTGCCGCCGATGGCCATCGCGCCGAAGCCCGGGTCGCCCGACACGTCGAGGTGGTGGCCGATCAGCGCGGTGAACTGCTCCGCGCCGCCCTTGTACGGCACGAAGTTGAACTTCACACCGGCCGCGCGCGCCAGCCGTTCGCCGTAGATGCGGTTGGCGCTGTTGCTGCCCGTGTTGCCCCAGCTCAGCTGGCCGGGCCGCGCCTTGGCATCGGCGATCAGGTCGGCCAGCGTCTTCCAGGGCGCGTCGGCTGCGACCACGATGCCGGTGGCCAGGCCCGCCATGCCCTGCACGTAGCTGAAGTCGGTGCGCGGGTCCCAGGCCGTCTTGAGCATGTGCGGCTGGCGGATCACGGTGTTGTGCATGATGCCCAGCGTGTAGCCGTCGGCATCGCCCATGGTGGTGAGGCTGGCCGTGCCGGTGACACCGCCCGCGCCGGCGCGGTGCATGATCACGAAGGGCTGGCCGATCTCCTGCGACGCGGCATCGGTCAGCGCGCGCACCACGGCGTCCATCATGCCGCCGGGCGGGAACGGCAGGATCACGGTGATGGGCTTGGTCGGGAATTCCTGCGCGCGCGCGCCCAGCGGCAGGCCGGCGGCGACGAGGGCCAGGGCACCGCGGCGCAAGGCTTCACGGCGGGTGGTGGTGGTGGCGTTCATCAGAGTCTCCTGGTGGCCGCGCTCGGGCGGCCTTGCTGTGGCTGGAACGAAAACGAGCGGCGCGGCGCGGTGCGGCCGCGCCATGGATCAGGGCAGCGCGACCACGGCGTCGCCGCTCAGCTTCACTTGCCCGTCCTGGTTCACGGTCGACAGCTCAAGCCGCACGCGGCGCTCGCCGTCGGCCTCGAACTTCTCGACCACGCGGCCCTGGCAGCGCACGCGGTCGCCCACATGCGTGATGGCCGCGAAGCGCACGCCGTAGTTGCGCAGCGCCGAGGGCGGCACCCAGTTGGTCAGCAGCCGGCCCAGCCAGGCCATGGACAACATGCCGTGCGCAAACACGTCGGCCTGGCCTGCGCTGCGCGCGAAGTCGGTGTCCACGTGGATCGGGTTGTGGTCGCCCGAGGCGCCGCAGTACAGCGCCAGCGTGAGGCGCGAGACGGGCTCGGTCTCGAAGGCCGGCAGCGCGTCGCCGACCTGCACGTCGTCGAACTTCAGATGGGTGCTCATGGTCCTGTCTCCTTCAGCCGTTGCGCAGCACGGACACGCAGCGCAGCTCGGCCACGGGCGTGCCGTGCTGGTTCTGCACGTGCGTGCGGCGCACGACGAATTCCAGCGCGCCGCCCTTCTTGTCGTAGATGTCCTCGATGCGCTGCGTGAAGCGCAGCGTGTCGCCGGCGTGCACGGGCGCGTGGTAGGTGAACTGCTGCTCGCCGTGCAGCAGGCGGCGGTAGTCCATGTTCAGCAGGTTGCGGATGGCGGCCGGGTCGGGCGATTCCATCTCCAGGCAGAACAGGAAGGTGGGCGGCGCCAGCAGGCCCGGGTGGCCCGCCGCGCGGGCCGCGGCCTCGTCGGTGTAGAGCGGGTCGGTCTGGCCCGTGGCCTTGGCGAAGAAGCGCAGGCGGCCGGCTTCGACAGGCACGTCGAAGGCAGGCAGCTGGTGGCCGATGTAGCTGCGGTCGATCATGGCTGCGCCCTCACACGCGTTCGTAGAGCGTGACGACGCAGGCGCCGCCCAGGCCCAGGTTGTGCTGCAGCGCGAGCCGCGCACCCTCGACCTGGCGCTGGTCGGCCTGGCCGCGCAGCTGCCACGTGAGCTCGGCGCACTGCGCCAGGCCCGTCGCGCCGAGCGGGTGGCCCTTGGACAGCAGGCCGCCCGAGGGGTTGGTGACCACGCGGCCGCCGTAGGTGTTGTCGCCGTCCAGGATGAATTTCTCGGCCGTGCCTTCAGGCGTCAGGCCCAGGCCTTCGTAGGTGATGAGCTCGTTGGCGGTGAAACAGTCGTGCAGCTCCACCACGTCCACATCCTCCGGGCCGATGCCGGCGGCCTCGTAGACCTGGCGCGCGGCGGCGGCCGTCATGTCGTAGCCCACCACCTTGCGCATGTCGTGTGCCTCGAAGGTGCTGGGTGTGTCGGTCGTCATGGCCTGCGCGGCGATCGCCACCTGCATCTGGATGCCGTGCTTGCGCGCGAAGTCTTCCGAGCACAGCACGACCGCGGCGGCGCCGCAGGTGGGCGGGCAGCACTGCAGCCGCGTGAGCGGGTCGAAGACCTTGGGCGAGGCCATGACCTCGTCCAGCGTCACGGTGTCGCGGAACACGGCCAGCGGGTTGCGCGCCGCATGCTGGCGCGCCTTGACCGAGATGCGGCCGAAGGTGTCGGCGCGGATGCCGTATTCCTTCATGTAGTCGCGGCCCGCGCCGCCGAAGAACTGCGAGGCGCGCGGCGCGGCCGGGTCGTAGCCCTGGATGGAGGCCATCTCGTCGGCGAAGCGCGCCATGGGCGAAGGCCGGTCGTCGTAGGCGCCCTTCAACGCGCCCGGCACCATCTGCTCGAAGCCCAGTGCGATGGCGCACTCGACCATGCCGCTCTCCACGGCCTGGCGCGCCAGATACAGGCCGCTGGAGCCGCTGGAGCAGTTGTTGTTGAGGTTGAACACCGGGACTCCCGTGAGGCCCACGCGGTAGATGGCGGCCTGGCCGGCCGTGGAGTCGCCGTAGACGTAGGTCACGTAGGCCTGCTGCACTTCGGAATACGGCACGCGCGCGTCCTCCAGCGCCAGCTTGGCGGCGCGCTCGCCCATCACCAGGTAGGGGTCGCTCTTGCCGGGCTTGGCGAACGGGATCATGCCGACACCGGCGACGAAGACTTTGCGTTTCATGTGTGCTCCTGATGGGTGTTCCGGGGTCCGCAGGCGCAGGCGAGCGGGTCGCCCGCAGCCCGGCGGCCGCTGGCAGAAAGTTTAGGCAGCGCCTGCGCGGTGGCCCATGGCCGAAGCGCTGATTCGCATTGGCCGCTTCGATCAGCCCGTGGCGCGACCCGGCGCAGGCATGTGCGTGCGGATGTCGCCCTGCACGTCGGCCGCGCAACAAATCAGCAACACGACAGATGCCATCGCACCGGCCGGCCCCGCGCCTGCCGGTGGCAGACTTCCCGCACGCATTTCATCCAAGAAGACCCACACGAAAGCGTTGTGCGCAATGCGACCGCCAGAGTCGCGTGACGCCGGGGCCGCGCCCACCGCAGCAGCCCGGCATCGGCAGGTCGAACCATGAACACAGACAACAACACGGGATCGAAGCGGTGGATGGTGCGTGCGGACCGGGAGAGCAACGGCCAGCGCATCGCCGTCTATGAGCTGGGGCCGTTCCGCTTCAGGACCTGGGCCCGCTGCGTGGCCTGGCTGGAGACCCGGCGGGCCGGCGCATGGACGCAGTGCTGCACCGTCGTGGACCTGCATGCGCGGCCCCCGGGCAGCAGCTGACACCATCGGCCACCGACGCCGCCCGCGCTGGCGCAGGGGGCATGCCGCAGACCGCTGGGATCCGGCGTGCTTATCCATCAAACTGATGTTGTCGTGCGCCGAAAGTCATTCCTAAGATGGCCCCAACCCGGCACAAAGTCATTTGACGTGCGGCGGCACCGGGGCCGTCGCCAGGAGAAGGCCATGGAACTGTTGCTGGATGCCCGTCCGTCCGAGTCGCCGATCGATGCCGCCGAAGGCCGGCCCACCACCCGCCGCATCCTGCTCGTGGACGATCACGAGCTCGTGCGTGCCGGCATCCGCACGCTGTACCCGATGCTGGGCGGCACGCGGATCGAGTGGCTGGAGGCCGCGACGCTGGACGAAGGCCTGCAGATCTACCGGGACCAGGGCCCCGTGGACGCCGTGCTGCTGGACTTGAACCTGGGCGACTGCAAGGGCCTGCAGGGCCTGCGCCGCTTCCTGCAGGCCTTCCCGGACGCACGCGTGGCCGTGTTCAGCGGCACGCAGGACGAGTTCGTCGTGCGCCAGGCCCGCGCGCTGGGCGCCGTGGGCTACGTGCCCAAGAGCGCACAGATGGACCAGCTGCGCGGCTCGCTCGAAGCGCTGCTCGGCGAGCCGCGCATGCGGCGCCAGGCGCCAGACGCCACGCTGTTCCCGCGCTTCCCCTCGTCGGCCATGTACGACCGGGTGGCCGAGCTGGGGCCGCGGCACCTGGACATCCTGGAGCTGGTGCTCTCGGGCTGCGGCAACCAGGAGATCAGCAACTCCACCGAGCTCTCGCTGGGCACGGTGAAGAACTATGTGTCCTCGCTGCTGCTGGCGCTGGACGTGCGCTCGCGTTCGCACATGATCAGCCTGTTCCGCTGAGAAACAGGCGGCGCCCGGTACCGCCATGCCGGATGCAGCCTTCGTCGCGGTGCATGCCCTGGCGCAGGACGCAGACGCAGCGCCCGCATCGCCGCCACCACGAGCACGCCGGCCCATGGCCGCGCGCCTGCGCGATGCCGGCGTGGACGAGGCCATGGCCGCCTGGCCCCTCGGCCTGGTCGCGGCGGGCCTGCTGGCCCTGGCCCAGGCCGCGCTGGGCGCACCCGGAATCCTGGCGCCGATGCTCGTCGGCGCGGCCATGGCCGCCGGCATCGCCGACGCACTGGTGGCACGCCATTGGCGCCGGCTCGGCACCCGCATGCGGCGCCAGCGCCGCGCCAGCCGCCACATCTGCACCGGCCTAACCGCCACCGCTGCGCTGCTGCTTGGCATCCTGCCCTGGCTGCAGCCATCGGCCCAGGCCCAGGCGCCGGGCGTCGCGCTGGCCGTGCTGGTTCTGGCGCCGCTGCTGGCGCTGTCGGTGGCGCCGCTCGGCCCGGCCGTGGCGTTACAGGCCGCCGTGCCCCTGTCGTTCGCGCTGGCCTTCGCGCAGCGCGGCGCGCTGGCGCCGATCGGCCTGCTGGCGGCCTGCATCGCCTGCACGGTGCTCACGCCGGCGGTGGCGCTGCAGGCGCACCGGCGCTGGCGGCGCCTCGCCCTGGCGCTGCTGCAGCGCGACGATGCACAGCGCGCGCAGGACCTGGCCCTGGCCGCCGCCCAGCAGGCCGACCGCGAGAAGAGCCGCTTCCTGGCCATCGCCAGCCACGACCTGCGCCAGCCCGTGCACGCCATCGGCCTGTTCGCAGCCACGCTGGACAAGCGGCTGGAGGGCTCGGCCGAGCAGCCCCTGGTGCGCAACCTGAACCGTGCCATCGCCGGGCTGGACCGCTCCTTCAACGTGATGCTGGACATCTCGCGGCTGGACGCCGGCGCGGTGGAGCCGCGCATCCAGAACTTCCGCCTGCGCGACCTGTTCCGCCGCCTGCACATGCACTA
This sequence comes from Pseudorhodoferax sp. Leaf267, assembly GCF_001422405.1. Classification (GTDB taxonomy): domain Bacteria; phylum Pseudomonadota; class Gammaproteobacteria; order Burkholderiales; family Burkholderiaceae_C; genus Pseudorhodoferax. The sequence goes on along the minus strand of NZ_LMMV01000001.1, from coordinate 94,939 downwards.
CGCCGGCCAGGCCGAGCAGAAGGGGCTGGGCCTGCGCTTCTCGCCGGGCGGCAAGTCGGTCAACAGCGACCCGCAGCTGCTCGAACGCGTGCTGGGCAACCTGCTGCAGAACGCCATCCGCTACACGCAGGCCGGCGGCATCGTCGTCGTGGCGCGGACCACCGCATCGCACCTGCACGTGGAGGTGTGGGACACCGGCATCGGCATCGCCCCGGCCGACCTGCCGAAGATCTTCGACGAGTTCTACCAGGTGGCCGGCGGCCAGCGCGTGCGCTCGCAGGGGCTGGGCATGGGGCTGGCCATCGTCAAGCGGCTGGTGCGGCTGCTGGGGCACGAGCTGCAGGTCGCGTCGCGGCCCGGGCGCGGCACCATGTTCCGGCTGCGCATCGCGCGCGGCGGGCTGGACGGCATCGAGCGCATGACCGCCGCCGCCGACACGGTGCCCATGGGGCCGCTGCAGCCGCGCACCGTGCTCGTGCTGGACGATGAGGAGACGATCCGCGAAGGCCTGGGGATGCTGCTGCAGGAATGGGGCTACGACGTGATCGCAGCCGGCAGCATCGCCGAGGCGCTGCAGGGGCTGCGCCAGCTCGAATCGCCGCCCGACCTGATCCTGTCGGACCTGCACCTGGGCGAAGGGCCGGACGGCATCGCCGCGATCGGGGCCATCCGCCGCGAATGCGGCTGCGACGTGACGGCCATGCTGATCACGGGCGACACCACGGCCGCGGAAATGCGCCGCGCCACCGAGAGCGGCCACGCCGTGCTGTTCAAACCGGTGCAGCCGCGCAAGCTCTACGACGCATTGCTTGCGCTAGGTTGATGAAGGCGCGGGCCGCAAGGGTGCCCGACATGACTTTCGTCCGCTGTGCAAGCGCGCAGGCCGTCCTAAAGTGACCGCAACCCTTTCGCAGGACCACTGCATGCCCGAGTTCGACATCGAAGCGCTCCTCTCCCCCCTGCCCGGCGACGCGCCGTGCGGGCCGGACCTGGACCACGACGCCGCATTCCAGGCGCTGCAGGAGGCCGCCATCGGCAAACCCGAGCGGCAGTACGGCGAGAAGATCTACCCGGCCGAGCCGCCCGACTGGCGCCTGGTGCACCAGCATGCCCAGGCCCTGGCGCTGCGCTCGCGTGATCTGCGCGTGGCAGCCTGGCTCACGCGCAGTGCTGCCCACGAGCAGGGCCTGGTCGGCATGGTGCAAGGGCTGCAGCTGCTGCAGGGGCTGCTGGAGCGCCACTGGGCCCAGGTGCACCCCCAGCTCGACGCCAGCGACGACAACGACCCCACTGCGCGCATCAACGCGATCTGGCCGCTGCACAAGGAAGACGGCCTGGCCGACCTGCGCCGCGCCGCGCTGACGCGCGCACGCGGCGCCATCACCGTGCGCGACCTGGAGCTGGCGTTTGGCAACGCCAAGCCGCGCACGGGCGAATCCGTGCCCACCATCGAGGGCCTGACGCCCGCCGTGGCTGCGGCCCAGGCCCAGGTCCCCGCGCTGGCACAGGCCATGCAGGCCGGCCTGCTGGCCGTGCGCGGCATGGCGGCGGCGCTGGACCAGCACCTGGGCGGCGGCCGCTCGCCCGACCTCAAGCCGCTCATCGCGCTGCTGCAGGCCGTGGCCCTGGCCGGCGAGCAGGCGCAGGGCAGCACCACACCCGCCAACGCCCCGGCCCCCGGCGTGCCCGGCCAGCCCGTGGCAGCGCCGGCGCCCGGCAGCATCCAGTCGCGCGAGGACGCGATCCGCATGCTGCAGCGCGTCAGCGACTGGATCGAGAGCAACGAGCCGACCAACCCCGCCCCGCTGTTCATCAAGCGCGCGCAGCGCCTGATGACCAAGAACTTCCTCGAGATCATCCGCGACCTGATGCCAGACGGCGTGGGCCAGATCGAGAAGCTCGCCGGCAATCCCAAGTAAGACCGCCAGCCCACCGCCCCAAGGAGCCCAACATGGCCACCAGCAGTCAGAAGTTCATCGCCCGCAACCGCGCCCCGCGCGTGCAGATCGAGTACGACGTCGAGCTCTACGGGGCCGAGAAGAAGGTGCAGCTGCCCTTCGTGATGGGCGTGCTGTCCGACCTGTCGGGCAAGCCCGAAACCCCGTTGCCACCGGTCAACGAACGCAAGTTCATGGAGATCGATGTCGACAACTTCGACGCGCGCATGGAATCGATGAAGCCGCGCGTGTCCTTCCCCGTACCCAACACGCTGACCGGCCAGGGCAACCTGGCGGTGGAGCTCACGTTCAAGAACATGGACGACTTCTCGCCTGCCGCCGTGGCGCAGAAGGTCGATGGCCTCAAGCAGTTGCTCAAGGCGCGCCAGGAGTTGGCCAACCTGCTCACCTACATGGACGGCAAGACCGGCGCCGAGGAGCTGCTGGCCAAGGTGATGGCCGACCCGGCGCTGCTGGCCTCGCTGGCCGCCGCCAAGAAGCCCGAGGCCGCCGCTGCCGACAAGCCCGCCGACGCCGCCTGAACCCCATCACCTGCACCTTTGGGAGACACCCATCATGGCCGAAGACACCCTCCAGACCGCAGCGCCGCTGCAGGGCATCGAGTACCAGGGCGGCGAGTTCGCCGCGCTGCTGAACCAGGAGTTCAAGCCCAAATCGGACGACGCCAAGAACGCGGTGCAGAACGCCGTGCTCACGCTGGCGCAGCAGGCGCTGGCCTCGACCAAGCTCATCGGCGGCGACGTGATGGCCAGCATCGAGGCCATGATCGCCGAGCTGGACGCACAGCTGTCCAGGCAGGTGAACCTGATCCTGCACCACCCCGAGTTCCAGGCGCTGGAGAGTGCCTGGCGCGGGCTGCACTACCTCGTGAACAACACCGAGACGGACGAGATGCTGAAGATCAGCGTCATGAACATCTCGAAGAAGGACTTCGGCAAGACGCTGAAGAAGTTCAAGGGCACGGCCTGGGACCAGAGCCCGCTGTTCAAGAAGATCTACGAAGAGGAGTTCGGCCAGCTCGGCGGCGAGCCCTTCGGCGCGCTGGTGGGTGACTACTACTTCGACCACAGCCCGCCCGACGTGGAACTGCTGGGCGAGATGAGCAAGGTGGCCGCAGCCGCGCACACGCCCTTCATCGCCGCGGCCAGCCCCAGCCTGATGCAGATGGGCTCGTGGCAGGAGCTGTCGAACCCGCGCGACCTGACCAAGATCTTCACCACACCCGAGTACGCCGCCTGGCGCTCGCTGCGCAGCTCGGAGGACTCGCGCTACATCGGCCTGGCGATGCCGCGCTTCCTCGCGCGCCTGCCCTGGGGCGCCAAGACGGCGCCGGTGGAAGAGTTCAACTTCGAGGAGGCGACCACCGGCGCCGACCACTCGGCCTACGCCTGGGCCAACTCGGCCTATGCGATGGCCGTGAACATCAACCGCTCGTTCAAGATGTACGGCTGGTGCACGCGCATCCGCGGCGTGGAATCGGGCGGCGCGGTCGAGGGCTTGCCGACCCACACTTTTCCCACCGACGACGGCGGCGTGGCGATGAAGTGCCCGACCGAGATCGCCATCGGCGACCGGCGCGAGGCCGAGCTGGCCAAGAACGGCTTCATGCCGCTCCTGCACCGCAAGAACTCGGACTTCGCGGTCTTCATCGGCGCGCAATCGCTGCAAAAGCCCGATGAGTACGACGACCCCGACGCCACGGCCAATGCCAACCTGTCGGCGCGCCTGCCCTACCTGTTCGCCTGCTCGCGCTTCGCGCACTACTTGAAGTGCATCGCGCGCGACAAGGTGGGCTCGTTCAAGGAGCGGGCCGACATGGCCAAGTGGCTCAACAAATGGATCATGAATTACGTGGACGGCGACCCGGCCAATTCGAGCGAGGCCACCAAGTCCAGAAAGCCGCTGGCCGCTGCCGAGGTCACCGTCGAAGAGGTGCCCGGCAACCCGGGCTACTACACGTCCAAGTTCTTCCTGCGCCCGCACTACCAGCTCGAAGGGCTGACGGTGTCGCTGCGGCTGGTGTCCAAGCTGCCGTCGCAGAAGGGCGCCTGAAACCTGCACCCGAGGGGCCAGGCACGGGCCGTCGTGCGTACCTGGATTCCCTGCCAACGTCACGACGTTCAACCCAACTAACGAATCGAGGAAATCATGGCCCATGTTGACTACTTCCTGAAAATCGACGGCGTCGAAGGCGAGTCCACCGACGACAAGCACGCTGCCGAGATCGAACTCGAATCCTGGAGCCTGGGCGGTGCCAACGCCGGCTCGTTCAGCAGCGGCGGTGGCGGCGGCAGCGGCAAGGTGTCGCTGCAGGACTTCCACTTCGTCAAGAAGACGGACAAGGCCTCGGCCAAGCTGCTCACCGCGTGCTGCACCGGCGAACACCTGGCCACGGCCACGCTGGTGTGCCGCAAGGCCGGCGGCGAGCAGGAGGAATTCCTCACCGTGATCCTCTCGCCCGTGATGGTCAGCAGCTACCAGAACAGCGGCTCGGCCGGCGCCGACATCATCCCGATGGAGCAGGTGGCGCTGAACTACGGAAAGATCGAGTTCAAGTACAAGCCGCAGGACGGCAAGGGCGGCCTGGGCGGCGAGGTCGTGGGCGGCTGGGACGTCACGACCAACAAAAAGGTCTAGAGGCACCGCGGGGCCACTGCCATGCCGCTGCGCATTCCCGAACTGGAGACCTCGGCCGGCGCCCAGCAATCGGCGTCGGACGTCTATCTCAGCGTGCAGACCAAGCGCGCCGGCAAGGTCAAGGGCGAGGTCACGACCGAGGGCCACGAGGAGCAGATCCAGGTGCTGCGCTGGAACTGGGGCGTCAGCGCCAACACGGCCATCGGCTCGACCGAGCGCACGGCGCGGCGCGTGTACCGCCAGCTCGTCGTCACCAAGGGCATCGATTCGGCGTCCACCGCGCTGCTGGCGGCACTGGCCACCAACGACGAGATCAAGGAGGCCGTGCTGACCATGCGCAAGGCCGGTGGCGAGGCGCTGGACTACTTCACGATGACGCTGGAGGGCGCGCGGGTGGTGGCGGTGGACATCGACGTCGGCGGCGACGGCCGGCCGGTGGAGCGCGTCAGCATCGCGTTCACCAAGATCGGCATCGCCTACCAGCCGCAGGAAAGCGCAGGCCTGGGCTCGGGCACGTTCAGCTTCGACGACGAGGTCCTGCCCGCCTGAGCGGCCGGGCGCGCGTGCCATGGCCACCGTGGACGCCCGCAACCGATTGCAGCCGGCCCTGCTAGACCGGCTGACCGACGACGCGCCTGGCGAGCGCCACGAGGCGGACGACCACCGCGTGATGTCCAAGGCGCAACTGCGCCAGGCCGTGCTGCGCGACCTGAGCGCGCTGTTCAACACCGTGCAGCCGCTGGGCGCGCTGGCGCAGGGCTACCCGCAGGTGGCCGACAGCGTGCTGAACTTCGGCCTTCCCGCGCTGTCGGGCCAGCTCGCGTCCAAGCTCGACGTGAGCGTGCTGGAGCGCGCCATCCGCCAGGCCATCCTGCGCTACGAGCCGCGCATCCTGGCCGAGGGCCTGCAGGTGCGCGCGGTGGAGCCCAGCAGCGTGCTGGACACGCACAACGTGATCGAGTTCGAGATCAGCGGCCACCTGTGGTCGCAGCCTGTGCCGCTGGAGATCCTGTTGAGGACGCAGATGGATCTGGAGGCGGGGCAGGTGGAGGTGCGGGATGCGGGGGCGGGCCGGGCGAGAAGCGGCGCATGACATTCGGAGGTTGCGATGGCCTATGGCAATGACCCCTACTTTGCAGGCAGCCGGCAATACGCCGCCAAAGGCCTGTGGCCGCGTGAGTACGAGATAGGCACTAGCACTGTGCTCTACCGCTTCGTGGACACCACGCGGTGCGCACCCGCCACGGGAGCGGACGGGCCCTGGTGGTTCGAGTACGACCACTTCCAAACGGTGAAGCACTTCGCTTCGCGACATGGACATTCCCTTGGCTACGCCGCGCGCCTGTTCGCCGCCATCCTCTACGACTGGAGCGCCGTCAACTGCGTGGTGCGCGCCCGCGTAGATGTTCCGCTTCGCGTCTGGAAGGGCAAAGGCAAGCAGATCGTGGTGCCGTCGAGCTCGGCGACACGCGATGCGCGCGATCACAACCCCGTGCCGCACGGTCTTCTGACGGGCCACGCCGTGACGCGCGACAGCCGCATGACGCCGATGCAAAGTTCGCTCGAGGTCTACCAGCTGTATGTGCCTGGGCTGGGCCAGCCGCACTTCCAGTTCTCGTCTCTGATGACCCTTCTTGGTCACGAAGACATCGCCACGAACTGACGTGGCGCGCGCAACCCATGGACCCCCGCCTCCTGCGCCTCTACAGCGACGAGCTGACCCACCTGCGCGAGGTCGGCGGCGAGTTCGCGCATGCCTTCCCCAAGATCGCGTCGCGCCTGTCGATGGAGGGGATGGAGGTCACCGACCCCTACGTCGAGCGGCTCATGGAGGGCTTCGCCTTCATGGCCGCGCACGTGCAGCTCAAGATCGAGGCCGAGCAGCCGCGGCTGATCGCGCAGCTGCTGGAGGCCAGCTACCCCAACTTCCTCGCGCCCGTGCCGTCGATGATGGTCGCGCGCTTCGACGTCGACGTGCTGGACCCGAACCTCACGCGCGGCCACGTGGTGCCGCGCGGCAGCGCCATCACGTCCGAGCTGGCGCGCGGGCAGGACACGCATTGCGAGTTCCGCACCGCGCACGCCGTCACGCTGTGGCCCATCGAGCTCGTGGCGGTGCAGTACTTCACGCACGCGCCCGACCTGCCGCTGGGCCGATTGCCGCAGGCCCAGGGCACGCAGGGCGGGCTGCGCATCCGGCTGCGCACGGGCGGCGGCCTGGGCTTCCACCAGCTGGGGCTGGACCGGCTGGCCTTCTACCTCAGCGCACCCGACGAAGTGGCGCTGCGCCTGCACGAGCTGCTGCACGGTGCCTGCACCGGCACGCTGGTCAGCACCGGCCCGGGTGGCGCCCTGCCGGCCTGGCGCGGCCCGGGAAGCCTGCAGCCGCTGGGCTTCGCCGCCGACGAGGCGCTGCTGCCCGAATCGCTGCGCGCCTTCTCCGGCTACCGGCTGCTGCAGGAAGCCGCCGCCATGCCGCAGCGCCTGCTGTTCTTCGAGATCGGCGACCTCGCCACGCGCCTTGCGCAGGTCAGCGGCGACGAGGTCGAGCTCATCGTGCTGCTGCGCCGTGGCGACGCGCCGCTGGAGGCGCTGGTCGACCGCAACAGCCTGGCCCTGCACTGCACGCCCGCGATCAACCTGTTCAGGAAGCGGCTGGACCGCATCCAGCTCGGGGCCGGCGCCTGGGAGTACCACGTGGTGCCGGACCGCACGCGGCCCATGGACTTCGAGGTGCACAGCCTGGAGACCGTCACCGGCTACGGCAACGGCGCCGTGGGGCAGCAGCGCTTCGAGCCGCTCTATGCGACGCAGCAGGGCGCAAGCAGCGCCGACGCGGCACCTGCGCACGGCTTCTACACCGTGCGGCGCGAGCCGCGGCTGCGCTCGCAGCGGCAGATGACGCAAGGCGCGCGCTCGTCGTACATCGGCGAGGAGGTGTACCTCGCGCTGGTCGACCCGCGCCATGCGCCCTACCGCGAGGACATCCGCCAGCTGTCGGTGGCGGCCTGGGTCAGCAACCGCGACCTGCCGATGCTGCTGCCGCATGGCGCGGACCTGCAGCAAACGCCCGTCTGGCGGCTGGACGCAGCCGGCCCCGTGCGGCGCGTGGACGCGCTGCGCGGGCCGACGCGGCCGGTCACGCGCAGGCCGGTCGGCGAACTGGGCTGGCAGCTCGTGAGCCATCTGAGCCTGAACCATCTGTCGCTGGTCAGCGCATCGCCGGCCGATGCCGCCGCCGCGCTGCGCACGACCTTGCTGCTGTATGCCCCGCCCGAGGACGCGGCCTGGGCGCGCCAGGTGGCCGGCGTGCAGTCGCTGCAGGTGAACCCCATCGTGCGCCGCCTGCCGTTCAAGGGGCCGATGAGCTTCGGCAGCGGCATCGAGATCGTGCTGGAGCTGGACGAGCTGGCCTACCAGGGCACCAGCGCCTTTCTGTTCGCCAGCGTGCTCGAGCGCTTCTTCGCGCGCCACGCGGCCATCAACGCGTTCACGCAGCTGGTGCTGCGCACCCCGCAGCGCGGCGAGCTCATGCGCTGGGCGCCGCGCATTGGGTTGCGGGAGACGGTGTGACCGCAGCGCGCGCTTTGGCTTGCCCCTTCTCCCGCCTGCGGGAGAGGGTGGGGGTGAGGGCTGGTGTCCATGGCAGACGCGCCACGCATGCGCAAGCCGCAGCCCCTCACCCCCACCCTCTCCCCAAAGGGGCGAGGGAGCAACGTCGCCTGTTCATCGCACACTGCCGGTCTTGCCCCCTCTCCCCCTGGGAGAGGGTTGGGGTGAGGGCTCGCCCCCGCCGGAGAGTGCCATGACCACCGAGCGCGACACCCTCTTCGCCGCCCTCGGCGCCGAGCCCTGGGCGCACGACTTCTTCGCCCTGCTGCGCCGCCTCGAAGCCCTGCACCCCGACGCCCCGCGCATCGGCCGCGCGCTGCGCCCATCGCAGGAACCCATCCGCCTCGGACAGGAGCCCGAGCTCGACTTCGCCCCTGCCCCACTCGCCACCTTCGCCCACGAGAAGGACATGCCCGCCCCGCGCCTGGGCGTGCGCTTCTTCGGCCTGCTCGGCCCGCAAGGCCCGATGCCACTGCACCTGACCGAGTACGTGCGCGAGCGCCTGCGCTGGCGCAGCGACCCGACGGCGGCACGCTTCCTGGACATCTTCCACCACCGCATGCTGGCGCTGTTCTACCGCGCCTGGGCCGACGCCCAGCCCACGGTGCAGCACGACCGGCCCGCGCAGGACCGCTTCGCCGCCTGGCTGGGCGCGGGCTTCGGCGCGGACCACAGAGCCCTGGGCACGGCGCCGCTGCAAGGCGCGCTGCCACGCCAGGCGCAACTCTTCCAGGCCGGCCTGCTGGGTGCGCGCAGCCGCCACCCCGAGGGCCTGGCCAAGCTGCTGGCGCAGCACTTCGGCGTGCCCGTGCGCATCGAAGAACACGTCGCCCACTGGCTGACCATCGCGCCCGAGGACCGCAGCCGCCTGGGCCACGCGCGCAACCGGCCCCAGCGCTCGGCCCTGCCGGCCGCGCAACTGGGCCACAGCGCCAACGCGGGCCGTGCCGTGCGCGACCGCCAATTCAAGTTCCGCGTGGTGCTGGGCCCGCTGACGCTGGCGCAATACATGGGCTTTTTGCCCGGCGGCAGCGCCTGGCCCGTGCTGCGCGACTGGGTGCGCCAATACGCCGGGCTCGACCTGCAGTGGGACGTGCAGCTCGTACTGGCCCACGCCGAGCTGCCCGCGCCACGGCTGGGCCACCGCGTGCCGCTGGGCGTAGCGGCATGGCTGGGCCGGCAACACCCCGCGCGTGACCGGGGCGACCTGCGCATCCGGCCCACCACCTCGTTCGTGCACCGCCATGGAGAACACCATGCCTGAGATTTCCCGCACCGCCTTGTTCGGCAAGCTCAACGCCACGGCCTACAAAGCCATCGAAGGCGCCACCGTGTTCTGCAAGCTGCGCGGCAACCCGGTGGTGGAGCTGCAGCACTGGCTCTACCAGATCCTGAACGGCCCCGACTCCGACCTGCACCGCATCGTGAAGCACGTGGGCATCGACGCCGGCACGCTGGCCACCGATCTCACGGCCGCGCTGGACCGCCTGCCGCGCGGCGCCTCTTCCGTTACCGACCTGTCGAGCTGGGTCGAGAGCGCGGTCGAGCGCGGCTGGGTCTACGGCTCGCTGATGTTCGGCGACACGCAGGTGCGCACCGGCACATTGCTGCTGGGCATGCTCAAGACCACGGGCCTGCGCGCGGTGCTGGTCTCCATCTCGCGCCAGTTCGAGCGCGTGCAGGCTGACGCGCTGGCGCAGGATTTCGCGAAGATCGTCGCCGGCTCACCAGAAGACAGCCAGGCCGCCACCGCCAGCGGCGCCGCACCGGGCGAGGCCAGCGGCGCCATCCCCCCGGCCGCCATGGGCAAGCAGGAGGCGCTCAAGCGCTTCGCCATCGACCTGACCGAGCGCGCGCACAAGGGCGAGATCGACCCCGTGGCCGGCCGCGACGAAGAGATCCGCCAGATCGTCGACATCCTCATGCGCCGGCGCCAGAACAACCCCATCCTGACCGGTGAGGCCGGCGTCGGCAAGACGGCCGTGGTGGAGGGCTTCGCCTTGCGGCTGGCGCGCGGCGACGTGCCGCCCCAGCTCAAGAACGTGCGCCTGCACATGCTCGACGTGGGCCTGCTGCAGGCCGGCGCCAGCATGAAGGGCGAGTTCGAAAGCCGGCTGCGCGCCGTCATCGACGAGGTGCAATCGTCACCGCAGCCCATCATCCTGTTCATCGACGAGGCCCACACGCTGGTGGGCGCCGGCGGCCAGGCCGGCACCGGCGACGCGGCCAACCTGCTCAAGCCCGCACTGGCCCGCGGCAAGCTGCGCACCATCGCCGCCACGACCTGGGCCGAATACAAGAAATACATCGAGAAAGACCCGGCGCTCACGCGGCGCTTCCAGGTCGTGCAGGTGGATGAGCCCAACGAGGCCAAGGCCATCCTGATGCTGCGCGGCGTGGCCACCATCCTGGAAAAGCACCACCGTGTGGCGCTGCTGGACGAGGCCATCGAGGCGGCCGTGCGCCTGGCGCACCGCTACATCCCCGCGCGGCAACTGCCCGACAAGGCCGTGAGCCTGCTCGACACCGCCTGCGCGCGCGTGGCCGTGAGCCAGCACGCCACGCCCCCGGCGCTGGAGGACTGCCAGCGCAAGCTGGAAGCGCTGCAGGTGGAGCGCGAGATCATCGAGCGCGAGGCCGCCATCGGCATAGCCACCGACGCGCGCCGCCAGCGCACGGCCACGGCCATCGATGCAGAACAGACGCGGCTGGCGCAGTTGCAGGCGCGGCATGCGGAAGAGAAGGGCGTAGTCGATCGCATCCTGGAACTGCGGGCTTTGCTGCGCGGACCGGAGCCATCGGCGTCCGCGCCTGCGACAACGCAAGCGCCCACCGACAGCCCCCCTGCACCACCCGACCGCGAAGCCCTGCTCGCCGAACTCCGCCCGCTGCAAACCCGGTTGCGCGAGCTGCAAGGCGACGCCCCCCTCATCCTGCCCACCGTCGACGAGCAGGCCGTGGCCAGCGTGGTGCAGGACTGGACCGGCGTGCCCGTGGGCCGCATGGTCAAGAACGAAGTGGAGGCCGTGCTGCGCCTGGCTGACACGCTGAACCAGCGCGTCATCGGCCAGAAGCATGCGCTGGAGATGATCGCCCGGCGCGTGCAGACCTCGCGCGCGCGGCTGGACAACCCGGGCAAGCCCATCGGCGTGTTCATGCTGTGCGGCACCTCGGGCGTGGGCAAGACCGAGACCGCGCTGGCGCTGGCCGAGTCGCTGTACGGCGGCGAGCAGAACGTCATCACCATCAACATGAGCGAGTTCCAGGAGGCGCACACCGTCTCCACGCTCAAGGGCGCGCCGCCCGGCTACGTGGGCTACGGCGAGGGCGGCGTGCTGACCGAAGCCGTGCGCCGCCGGCCCTACAGCGTGGTGCTGCTCGACGAAGTGGAGAAGGCCCACCCCGACGTGCACGAGCTGTTCTTCCAGGTGTTCGACAAGGGCTGGATGGAAGACGGCGAAGGCCGCGGCATCGACTTCAAGAACACCATCATCCTGCTGACCAGCAACGTGGGCAGCGAGCTCATCATGCGGCTGTGCAGGGACCCCGCGCGCACGCCCGACCCCGAGCAGATCGCCACCGCGCTGCGCGAGCCGCTGCTGCAGGTCTTCCCCGCCGCGCTGCTGGGCCGGCTGGTGGTCGTGCCTTACTACCCGCTGTCGGACGCAATGATGGGCGACATCGTGCGGCTGCAACTCGGCCGCATCCAAAAGCGCGTGCACGAGAACCACGGCATCCCGTTCGAGTACGACGAGGACGTGGTGCGGCTGGTGGTCTCGCGCTGCACCGAGGCGGAATCGGGCGGGCGCGTGATCGATGCGATCCTGACGAACACGGTGCTGCCGCGCGTGTCGCTGGAGTACCTGACGCGGCTGGCCGCGGGGGGCAGCCTGCAGCGCATCCGGCTGGGGGTGCAAGACGGGGATTTCAGCTATGCGTTCGACTGAAGTGCGGAGCTGACATGGCTGGATACCGCATCCCTGGAGATGAAGACTTCAGCATGGCAGTCGATGCCGTGAGCAACACCGCCTGCGTCGCGGGCTTCGCGCCCGGCCCCTTGGCCGCGATGGTCGTGCTCGCTCACCAACCCATGTTGCGCCCGCTGCGCTTCACGACGAACCCGGGCTTGATGGAGCTGGCCATCGATGTTGTGCTAGCACCGCCGCCCGACCGCGCCGTCTTCTACGCCGAGGACGAAGGCGTCAAACGGGCCAGCGCCTTTGTCGCCGCAAACCCCGAGTACATGCGACTGGACGAGTTGCTCGCACAGACACCAGAGGGGCGCCAGCTGGCGGCAGCACTCCTGTCCACAGCGCGCCCTTGGTCGGACAAGGGAGAAATCTGGTGGGAGCTGTCGCACAGACTGGCTCGGGCAGCGCGCGGCAAGGTCCAGGTTTTCGGCCCGCCACGCCTGGTCGAAGACCGGCCGATCGAAGAGTTTCGCCACAAGTACCAACGCAATGCTTATGCGAACACGGTCTTCGAGAAAGTCGAGTGGCCCGAGCTGGAGCAGAACCCTGCGGTAACAGAGGTCTACTACAACGGCGTGCGCTGTGACGGTTGACTGGAGCCACACGTCCAGATCGCCTGCCGATGACTTTGGTCGCTTTACCGCGCGAGCACGCAGCCGTAACGTGGCCATCAGACCATGCGGATGTGACCGCACTCCATAAACACCATGCCGGCCCCGATCACCCTCACCTCCCCGCTGCCGCCCGAGGACTTGCTGTTCGAGTCCATGCGCTGCTCCGAAGGCCTGAGCGTGCTCGGCGAGATGCAGCTGGGCCTGGTCAGCGCCAAGCCCGACCTCAAGCCGCAGGACCTGCTGGGCAAGACGGTGGGTGTGACGGTGCAGCTGCGCGACGACGCCAAGCGCCACTTCCACGGCTACGTCACGCGCTTTTCCATCGGCGCGCGCAGCGGCCGCTACTACGGCTACCAGGCCAGCGTGCGGCCCTGGTTGTGGTTCCTCACGCGCACGACGGACTGCCGCATCTTCCAGGACCTCAGCGTGCCCGACATCGTGAAGAAGGTGTTCGAAGACCACGGTGGCGCGAGCTTCAAGTTCAACCTGTTCCGCTCTTACCGCAAGTGGGTCTACTGCGTGCAGTACCGCGAGAGCGACTACAACTTCATCGCGCGCCTGCTGGAGCACGAAGGCATTTACTGGTACGTGGAGCACGCCGAGGGCGAGCACAAGCTGGTGCTGGTCGACTCCAAGAGCGCGCACGACGCCGCGCCCGGCTGCAAGACGCTGCCCTACTACGAGAACCCGGGCGAGGCGCCGCCCGACACCGAATGCATCTCGGGCTGGCAATTCGGAAGCAGCGTCGAGACCGACCACACGCTGCTGCGCAGCTACGACTTCGAGCGCCCTTCGACCCCGCTGGAAGTGAAGGCCGAAACCAAGCCGCCCTACAAGATCGGTGCGCTGGAGCAATACGACTGGCAGGGCGACTACGTGCAAGCCAGCGACGGCACGCAGTGGGCCGAGGCCCGGCTGGACGAGCAGCAGACCCGCTACGAGACCGCGCGCGGCAGCGCCAATGCGCACGGCATCGAAGCCGGCCGCCTGCTGAGCCTGGAGCGCCACCCGCGCGAGAACCAGAACGCCGAGTACCTCGTGACGCAGGCCACCGTGCACGCGCGCAACGACGCCTACGAGACCGGCGGCAGCGCCGGCAGCTACCAGTGCGAGTTTTCGGCCATCCCCTCGGCCCAGCAATTCCGCCCGCAGCGCCGCACGCCCAAGCCCTTCGTGCAGGGGCCGCAGACGGCGGTGGTCACCGGGCCGGCGGGCGAGGAACTGTTCACCGACAAGTACGGCCGCGTGAAGGTGCAGTTCCACTGGGACCGGCAGGGCAAGAAGGACGAGAAGAGCTCGTGCTGGGTGCGTGTGTCGCACCCTTGGGCGGGCAAGAACTACGGCGTCATCCACATCCCCCGCATCGGGCAGGAGGTGGTGGTCGACTTCCTCGAAGGCGACCCGGACCAGCCCCTCATCACCGGCCGCGTCTACAACGCAGAGCAGATGCCGCCGTGGGACCTGCCGGCGAATGCGACGCAGAGCGGCATCCTCACGCGGTCGAGCAAGGGCGGCGCCGCGGCCAATGCGAACGCGCTGCGCTTCGAGGACAAGAAGGGCAGCGAGCAAGTCTGGCTGCATGCCGAGAAGAACCAGGACATCGAGGTCGAGAACGACGAGACGCACTGGGTGGGGCACGACCGCACGAAGACCATCGACCATGACGAGACCGTGCATGTGAAGCATGACCGGACGGAGACGGTGGACAACAACGAGACGATCACGGTGCACGGGCAGCGCACCGAGGTGGTGGACAAGGACGAGACGATCACGATCCACCAGAACCGGACGGAGACGGTGGACCTGAACGAGAACATCACCATCGGCGTGAACCGGACCGAGAGCGTGGGCTCGAACGAGACCATCAGCGTGGGATCGAACCGCAGCGTGACGGTGGGTGCGAGCGAGACCAAGACCGTAGCGCTGCAGCGCACGCACACGGTGGGGGTGAACGAGACGATCTCGGTGGGGGCGGCGCAGGAGATCACGATCGGGGGGCTGCAGGCCGTGACCGTGGGGGCGGTGCAGACGATTAATGTGGGGGCGAGCCAGTCGACCAGCGTGGGCGCCGGGCAGACCAACAGCATCGGGGCCGCGCAAACCAACACCATCGCGGCGGCGCAGACGACCGATGTGGGAGCCGACCGCTCGCTGTCGGTCACCGGCGCGCAGACCACCAAGGTCGGCAAGGGCCGCACCACGCAGGTCGGCGCGGACGACATTCTCAAGGTCGGCAAGAATTTCGTGGTCGAGGCCACCGACTCGATCGCGCTGAAGACCGGCAAGGCCACCATCACCATGAGCAGCAACGGCAAGATCGAGATCAGGGGCACCGACATCACGATCGACGGCTCGGGAAAAATCATCGTGCACGCCGGAGGCGACATCGAGATGACGGGCGCCAACATCAAGCACAACTCCTAGGAGGACCCAGCGATGAGCGCCAGAGAACCGATGGACATGGCCGCCCTCGCGACGGCGAGCCCCGCGCCCGGTCCGCTGCTGGCCACTGCCATGGTGGCCGGCGAACTGGCCGCCATGGATGCCACGTCGCTGCGGCCGCTGGTGCGCTGGTCCGATACGCTGGGCCTGCACACCGCGCCGGCCCGCAGCCTCGTGGCACTGGCCACGGCCCATGTCGGCGCGCCGCTGGCGCTGATGTTCCTGTGCGGCGACCCGGCCCAACCGGTGATCGTCGGCTTGCTGGACGCGGCCACGGCCGGGGCGCGGCGGGCAATGTCCGTCGATGCCGACGGCCATCAGCTCGTGCTGCACGCCCGCCAGTGCCTGCAACTGCGCTGCGGCGCCGCCAGCATCACGCTGCATGCCGACGGCACGGTCATCGTCCAGGGCACCGAAGTGGTCAGCCGGGCCGAAGGGCTGAACCGCATCCTTGGCGGCTCGATCCACCTGAATTGAGCGATGGCCATGCAGCGCGCCACAGGCTTCGCGCCACGCGAGATCACCGCCCTGGTGAACCAGCCCGTGGTGCGCCAGCATGCCGGCGACGCCGCCTTCCTGTGGCGCCAGCGCGACCGCGCCACAGGCGACCCACGCTTTGCGCTCCCCGACCTGGCGGCGCTCGATGCGCGTGTCGACGCGCACCTGCAGGGCTTGCATGTGGCAGGCTCCTCGGGCTGGTCGGCGTGCGTCGAGCAGTTGCAGCGCGGCCCAGGCGGCGCGGTGTTCGCGCTGGGCGCCGTGGCCTTCGCCAGCGCGGACCGCTCGTGCATGCGTGCGGCACTGGCCGCAGCGCAATCCAGCCCCGCGCTGCTGGACGAGTTGATTGCTGCGCTGGCCTGGCTGGACTGGGACACGGTCGCCGCGCCACTGGGCCTGCTGCTGCGCGCACGCACGCCGGTGCACCGGCTGGTCGGCCTGGCGGCCTGCGCGCTGCACCGGCGCCTGCCGGGGCCGGCTTTGTCCGCAGCGCTGGGCGACGAGGACCCGATCTTGCGGGCGCGCGCGCTGCGCGCCTGCGGCGAGCTACGCCACCACGCGACGGCCGACCGTGTGCGAGACGCGCTGGGCGACGGGTGCGAGGTGGCGCGCTTCTGGGCGGCCTGGTCGCTGACCCTGCTGGGCGCCCCGGACGGCCTGCCGCTGCTGTGCAAATTCGCCGAGTCGCCAGGCCGCTTCAGTGTGCCCGCGCTCGAGATGGCACTGCGCAATCTTCCGCCCGCGCAGGCGCGCGAGCACGTGCGCTCGCTCGCGCGCCGTGACGGCCTGGCCCGGCTCGCCGTGATCGCAACCGGCGTCGTCGGCGACCCGGTGGCCGTGCCCTGGCTGATCGAGCGCATGGACAGCGCGGCGCTGGCACGGCTGGCCGGCGACGCTTTCGCCGCCATCACCGGCGCCGACCTGGGCTATCTCGACCTGACCGGCCCGGCATTGGCCGATACCGGCGATCCCGATGCGGCCGACCTGGCCGGATCGCGCTACGAGGCCAGCCTGGAATGGCCGTCGTCCACGCTGGTGGCCCGATGGTGGCAACAGCACCGCCGCCGCTTCGCCGCCGGTACGCGCCACCTGTGCGGCAGGCCGCTGGACGCCGGCAGCGCGCTCGGTGCGCTGGCCAGGGGCCGGCAGCCGCGTCGGCGTGCGGCCGTGATCGAACTGGCGCGCCTGTCGCCGCAGTGGGTGCCGCTGGAACTCCGCGCGCCGGCGCGGCGACAGTTGCGGGCCCTGCAGTCATGGACTTCGTGAACCAGTCCAACCTGCCGGCGGCCTGGACGCTGGGCTTCGACCCCGACGGACGCGAGCTGGTCGTCGTCGCCATCAAGGCCAGCTTCTCGATCCCCGAGCCGGGGCGACAGCCGCGCCTGCTCGATGACCAGGCCTCGCTGACGCAGGCCGACGAGTTCACCGGCGAACCCGGCCTGTCCGCCCCGCGTTACGAGACCGACTACGCGCACCGCAAGCCGCTGTGCGACGTGCTGCTCAACGCAAGCGCCTATGCGCCGGGCGGCCGACCGGCGCGCGAAGTCATGGTGGCGGCGCGCGTCGGCCCCATCTCCAAGGCCTTCGTCGTCAAGGGGCACCGTGCCTGGCACCGGCGCCTGCTGGTCGCCCTGCCCAGTGCGCCGGAGCCGTTCGTGCAGCTGCCGATCTCCTACGACGTGGCCTACGGCGGCGTGGACACCAGCAGTGGCGACCCGGCCCAGGTCAGGACATTCCTGGCCAATCCGGTCGGCCGGGGCTTCGCCTGGAACCCCCGCGCGCCGGGGGGCGATGCGCTGCCCAACACCGAGGAGGCTGGCAAGCCGGTCGACAGCCCGGGCGCCCCGTACCGCCCCATGTCGTTCGGCCCGATCGGCAGGAGCTGGTCGCCACGGCTGGGCTACGCCGGCACCTACGGCCAGCGCTGGCTGGACGAACAGGCCCCGTTCTACCCGGACGACTTCGACACGCGCTATTTCCTGGCCGCGCCACCGGACCAGCAGATGCCCTTCGCGCGCGGCGGCGAACCGGTGTCGCTCGTGAACCTGACGCGCAGCGGCCGGGTCGACTTTGCATTGCCCCGGCTGCACATCCCGGTGCTGCTGGTGCCGCACCAGGGCGAGGATTGGCAGGTCGAGCCGGTCATCGACACGGTGCTGATCGAGCCCGACCTGGGCCGCTTCATGCTGACCTGGCGCGCCAGCGTGCCGATGCGGCGCAGCGCCTTCGACATGCGCGAGGTCGTCGTGGGCCGGGCGGCCGGGGCGCACTACCGCCTGCGCCGGCCAAGCCACCGGCCGCGCAGCAGCCTGGCCGACCTGGTACAGGCCCGGCAGCGGCGCTTGCGGGCGGAGGCTGCCCGATGAGCATTTCGGTCGTCGCCAGCGGCCTGGTCACCGCGATCGGCTTCAACGCAGCGGCCTGCCTGGCCGCCCTGCGCGCCAAGATCTCGGGCGTCAAGACCGAGAAGTTGTACGACCTGCAGGCCGGCCAGTACTTGCGCGCGGCCCGGGTCCGGTTGCCGCAATGGTGGGAGGGCATCGGCAAGCTGGCCGAGCTGCTGGCACCCGCCATCGCGGAGTGCATGGACGCAGCGGATGGCGTGGACTCAGCGCGGATTCCGGTCCTGCTGTGCCTGCCCGAGCCGGGGCCGCCCGACCGCCTGGGTGGCACGCCGGCGCAGCTCGTGGCCGCGCTGCAGGCGCGGCTGGGCAGGCCACTTTCGCCGCTGTCGCGCACGCTGGCGCAGGGCCAGGTGTCTGCCGTCGCCGCGCTGGTGCACGCAAGGGCCCTGCTGGCGCAAAACGACTGCGCGTACTGCATCGTCGCCGGGGTCGACAGTTTTTTGCGCCAGTCGGTCGTCGACGCGTACATCGCGCCGCGCCGGGTGATGACGGCCAGCAATTCCAACGGCTTCTTTCCTGGCGAGGCGGCCAGTGCGGTGCTGCTTCGGCAGAGCCGGCCGGACGGGCCCGAGCTGCGGCTGCTGGGCCTGGGCCTGGGCCGCGAGGCGGCCACCATCGCGTCCGACCTGCCGCTGCAGGCCAAGGGCCTGTGCGCCGCCGTCCAGGGCGCGCTGGGCGAGGCGTCGGTCGCGTTCCACGATGTCGACTACCGCATCGCCGATGCGAACGGAGAGCACTACAAATTCAAGGAGGCTACGTTGCTGGTGGGCCGGCTGATGCGCAAGCGAAAGCCGGAGCGCTTCGAGCTGTGGCATCCGGTCGAATCGCTGGGAGAGATCGGCGCGGCCATCGGGCCGGCCGCACTGGCGCAGGCGCTGCACGCCGGCCTGCACGGCTACGCACCCGGCCCCACGGTGCTGTGCCACTTCGGCAGTGACGGGGGCGACCGCGCCGCAGCCGTGTTGCGCTACACCTAGCCACCGGAGAGGAACGATGGGCAGCAATGTGTTCGCCAACGGGCGCGAGATTTCAGCCAAGGCAGACGGCAACAAGTCGATCGCGGCGATGGCCGACGTGTGCCTGTCGCCGCCGTCCCCCCCGGCCGGCCCGCTACCCCTGCCCTACCCAAACTTCTCGGAGGCCAGCGACACCGCCGACGGCAGCAAGACCGTCAAGATCGGCGGCCAGGAGGTTGGCCAGAAGGACAAGTCCAACTACAAGAAAAGCAAGGGCAACGAGGCGGCCACGCGCAGCTTCGGCATGGGCGTCGTGACGCACACCATCCAAGGCAAGACCCAGCATTCGGCATGGTCGTTCGATGTGCTGATCGAAGGCGAGAACGCGATCCGGCACATGGACCTGACGACCCACAACCACGGCAGCAACCCATTCAACATGGCGCTGACCACGGACGTGGGCAAGGTCCAGCTGATCGGCCCCAACAGCAAGGAGTGCAAGGAACTGGAGAAGAAGAACGAGGAGAAGCGCGAGGAACTGGGGCATGACGACAAGACCTCCACCATCACGCACGCCAACTACAAGCCGCCTGGCGGCAAGCCCCAAAGCCTGTGGTCCTGCAGCACCGACCTGGCAGGCAAGTACGCCAGCCAGAGCGGCTACTGCAAGGGCCTGGGCTTCAAGTACTCGCATCGCGCACGGCAGAAGAAGGACCGGCGCAAGAAGCGCGACGTGTACTACGCCAAGCCCACCAACATCGATTGCCCGGCAGCGAAGAAGCGCGGCTTCAAGTACAGGCCAGGCCACACCGGTGCGCATCAGAACCCGCACACCAGCCACACCGAGCCGCGGATCATCGAGAACGTGATGGGCAGCAGCGGCTTCAAGGCCGGCGGCACGCTCACGATGGCGATCAACTGGAAATCGGAGTCCGGCGGCACCCAGCACCACCCCTGCCCCGACTGTGTCCGTGTGATCTGCGCAGCGGCGGCCTGCGGGCTAAACATCAAGATCTGCGTCGCGTCCGAAGCCCTGGAGAAGAAGAAGTGCCCGGACAAGCTCGACGGCTCGTAGAACCGAAGCAGCATGCTGTCGCCCCCCTCCCATGTCCTCGCCGCCGGCATCATCGGTGCGCCACTCAGCTACCAGTGGCACGGCACGGACGACTACAACCGCGAGCGGCCGGCACTGCTCGCCCAGTTCGAGGCCGTGTCGGTTCGCGGCGTGCTGGCGCTGGCTACGGGCATCGCCGAGTGGACGGCGTGGCGGCTCGACGGACTGTCCGGCTACAGGGCGCCACTGGGCTTCATCGAGGCGGCCTGGGCGGCCAACATCGCGCCGCAATACGTGATCGCATGGGATTGGGAGTCCGAGCCCGCGCTGCAGGGCCCGGTGGAACGGCCGCTCTACCACTTGTGCGAACTGCTGGTCAGCGTGCTGGATTTCAGCAACCCGCGCGACGCCACCAGCGCCAGCCAGTGGTCGATCTACCTGGCCTTTCTGGCGCGCCACGTGCTGCCCGATGCACAGCCCTTCGACGACTGGCTGGTGGCCGCGCTGGCGCGCATGCAGGCCAGCCATCCACGGGACCGGTCCGACCCGATGGGATCACCTGTGCCACGATCGGACCTGGAACTGGGCCAGCCGCCGGACAGCGCGCTGGCCGCGGTGCTGCTGGACCGGTTCCTGGTCCCGCTGCTCCGCGCCGGCAATCCCTACCTGCGCCTGCCGCAGGACATGGTGGCCCGGGGTTTCCAGGGCGTCTCCTACCGTTACCCTTGAAAGCGCGCCATGCTCGAACTTCCTGTTCACATCGCAGCAGCCCACGTCGACCAGCCCGCCCTGCGCTACGCATGGGACGAGTGGGACGTCCACCGCTGCTACCGGCCGGCCGACGCCGCGTTGCAGCAGCGCCTGCACGGCCTGACACGGCGGGCCACCCTCGGCTACATGCTGGCCTGCGGCGAATGGGTGGCCTGGCGCCTTGCAGGACTGCACGACCGCGACGAACCGATGGAGGTCCTGGAGGCAGGCTGGGCGGCGATCGTGGACCGCCTGTACACCTTCGGCTTCGAGACCGATGACGACGAATGGCGCGGTCCGGTGCTGGGGCCGCTGAACATCATGATGACCATCATCGTCGATGCGCTGCATAGCAACGACCATCGCGAAGACCCGGCCGTACCCGCCGCCTGGATGTCGAGATTGGCGGAGCATGTCCTGCCCGACACACGGGCGTTCCGGCGCTGGCAGGAGTCTTGCCTGGTGCGCCTGCACCGCGTGTGCCAGGCGCCGCCGCCGTCGGCGCAGGACCTGTTCGACCACGACGCGCGCGACGGCGACCCCGTGCCGCGCGAGCTTTACGACCCGAACCGCCCCTACGACCCCGGCCAGGCCACGCAGCTGATCGCACGCTTTCTCGAGCCGCTGGAGGACAGCGACAACTACTTCCTCGGCACGCCAGAGGAAATGCTGGATGCCGGCTTCGTCGGTGTGCCGTACCGGTGGCCGCCGGTCGCAGCGAGGCCGCCCAGGACGGCCCGCAAGCGCGGCTGACTTGCACCGACTGCGGGCATGGGGGCTCGAGGCAACGCCGAACGAGTCCTCGCGACGCGCGAATCCCTGGCAGGCCGTGCCTGGCCGGATCGTCGGCGCTGCCCTCAGCGCTGCCCCATCAGCACCCCACGATCTTGAACTCCACGCGCCGATCCAGCGCGTCCGCCACATCATCCGTCCCCGTCCCGATGATGTTCTCGCGCGACCCCACGCCGCTCGTCTTCATCCGCGCCAGCAGTTCCGACGCACCCGGCTCCGCCCCCAGCTTCTGGCGGATCGCCGCAGCACGCCCCGCCGACAGCTTGTCGTTGTAGGGCTCGCTGCCCGTGCGGCTGGTGTGGCCGACGATCAGCATGCAGACCTTGGCCTGCGCGGTCTGCCGGGCGATCTGGCGCAGCCAGATCGCGTAGGGGCCGCTGACCTTGGCGTCGGACCAGAACTCTGTCGTGCCGGGGTTGAACAGCAGCTTCACGCCCAGGCTGCTGCTGGCGATGCCCAGCGCCACGACCTTGCCGAAGGCCTGCTCGGCCTCCTGCAGCCGGCCGAGTTTCCAGCTCGCCAGGTAAACGCCGTTGAGCGTGCGCAGCTGCTCGCCCGAGGGCGAGGCCAGTGCGGCCTTGTACAGGTCCAGCGACTCCTCGAACTTGTCGTTGTTGTAGGCCACGGTCGCCTCGTTGATGGTCGTGGCCGTGGCCAGGCGCTCGAAGTAGTCCTTCGCGGCCGGCTGTCCCGGCGTGGTCCGGCTGGTGGCGATGTAGCCGTCGACGACCTTGTCTTTCACGAGCACGGGGCTGTCGCGGTAGTAGGGCGTGGGCGTGGTGTCCAGCCCGTCGTCGCGGGCGCGGGCGGAGGCCTGGGCCACGACCACGCCGGTCCTCACCTCGGTCAGCGCCAGGTCGATCTGGAACGGTGCGCGTCCGCCGCCGCGTGCGTCCTGCAGGCGCGTGGTGGTGCCGGTCAGCACGTATTGCGAGCGGTTCAGGTTGGCGAGCTGGAACGGCAGAACCGGCAGCTGCGCGTGGTTGCTGGCCAGGCGCGCGGCCACTTTCTCCTCGATCTGCCGCGTCAGCGTGGTCTGCTGGCCCGAGCTGCTGTCCAGCATGGGGTCGATCACCAGCGCACGTTTGTCCAGCTTGGCGATGAAGGCGGGCAGCTTCTGGGTCTGCAGCGCGAGGCTGTCGGTCGCCACGACGACGGCCTGGTCCAGCGCCAGCGCTTCGGTGCTGCTGCTCTGCTGCGGCGCCGCGCAGCCGGCGAGCAACGCGGTCAGCGCCGCCAGTGACATGAGGGCGGCGAGCCGCCGGTGTGTGCTTGCGTTCATGGTCCGCACTCCCGTTGAAGAATGGATTTCTCTGCGTCGGTCAGCGGCTCGCCGAGCGACACGCGTTGGATGATGTCGGCGCAGCGTGCGCTGAGCGCCTTGGGTCTGGCATCGGCCCGGGCCACTGGCGGGGGCGGGCCGGTGGCCTGCGCCGCGGCCTGCCTGCGCGGGCGCGCGGCTTCGGGCTTCGGGGCGGCGGCGGGCGCCGCTGGAATTGGAGCCGGATCGGACGTGCTGGGCAGCGCGGTCTGCGGCGCTGGGGCGGGCGGCCCCACTGGTGGCTGCAGCAGGGGCGGTGGCAGCGCGGGCGCTTGCGCGGCAGGCTCGACGGGTAGCGCTTGCGGCGCAGTGGGTGTGGCCACGTCAACGGTGGGCGGTGCGGGCACGTCAGCGACAGGCGGCGATGCCGTCCCATCGACAGGAGGCGATGCCGTGCCAGCAATAGGTGCAGGCGAACGCATGAACCACAAGCCCATGCCCGTCAGCGCAGCGATGGCGATCGCCACGGCCGTGGCTGTGCCGCGCCAGCGTGTGGGGGTTGTCCCAGCCGGCCGTTCCGTGCGGGCCGGCCTGCGCGTCGGCTGTGTCGCAGGCCGCGCCAACGGGGCACGCATGGCCACGGTCACGTCGGGGTCGTGCGCGGCGACCTTGGTCGTCGGTGCCACCGCCAGCAGCGCGCGCATCTCGGCCGCGTCCTGCGGCCGGTCCCTGGTCTGCACGGCCAGCGCGCGGTCGATCGCGCGCAGGAACGCGTCGCTGTAGCGGCCGGCCGCGGCCACCGCGAGCGGCTCGCGCTTGTCGTCGAGAAACCGCGCAACGGCCTGTGGCGGTGTGCGGCCCATGACGGCGAACTCGACGACCGAGCCCAGCGCGTACAGGTCTGTCCACGGGCCCTGCGCCATGTCCGGCACGTCGCCGTACTGCTCGACCGGCGCATAGCCCGTCTTCAGGATCACCGTCAGCGCCTGGGTCATGTCGACGATCACGTGCCGCGCGGCGCCGAAGTCCAGCAGCAACGGCCTGCCGCCGGGCAGCAGCAGGATGTTGTCGGGCGCGATGTCGCGGTGGTAGCAGTGCGCCGCGTGCATCTGTGCCAGCGCGTCGAGCAGCGGATCGAGCAGCGCGCGCAGCCAGGCCTCGTCAGGCGGGCCGCCGGGCAGGGCCAGGCGCTGCGCCAGCGTCGTGCCTTCGTAGTACGGCATCACCATGTAGGCCGTGCCGTGCGCTTCCCAGAAGCGGTGCACCTTCAGCAGCGAGGGATGGTCGAAGCGGGCCAGCAGGCGTGCTTCGTTGATGAAGCTGCGCAGCCCTGCCGCGAAGGTCTCGGTGTGGCGGCTGGACCGCACGGCCACCGTCATCGCCTGCGTGCGCGTGGCCAGCGCGCTGGGCATGTATTCCTTGATGGCGACGCGGCGCTCCAGCGCAAGGTCCTGCGCCAGGTAGACGATGCCGAAGCCGCCCTGGCCGATGACGGACAGGATCTCGAACTCATGCAGCCGCGTGCCCATGGGCAGCGCGTCGGCGAACTCGCCGGGCAACGCGCGGCGCGCCGCGCCGTCGGTGCCGGGCGTGCTGTGCGAGGCGTGGCGCGCGTCGGCGGCGGGCCTCGTCATGGCGGTGAGGCGGATCGGTACATGCTTGTTCTTGGCTCCAGCAAACCGACGCGGGCACGAGGGCCACGCCGGACCTGTTGGAACCTTACGCCTTGCACGCCGCGCGCGGGCATGACCTTTGTTCATTGCGCCTGCGGCCGGTCCGCGCCAGCATGGCGAATGCTTGCGTCGTTCGACACCGCGCTGGTGTTCGCCGTGCTTGGCCCGCTGTTCCTGCTGGCGGGGGCGTGGCGTCTGCTGGGCGCGCGCCACCACGCGATCCAGGGGCGCATCTGGTGCACCGTGGGCGCCATCCTCTGCGTAGTGGCGCTGTTCCTTTTGTTGCGCTGACCATGGACATGCTGATTGCCCTCACTGGCCTGCCAGCCGCCCCATGGCCGCAGGACATCACCGTGCGCAAACCCATCGCCGGCGTGCAGGACAGCATGCGCCGCCGCGGCGGCGGCCGGTCAACCAGCGATGGCCAATGCTTGCGTCACGCTCCCGGCCGAATCACCGGGATCACCTTGCGCCCATGCCTGCGGTAGATGTGGAAGTCGCTGTCGAGCGTCAGCACACGGCAAGGCTCGTAGAGTTCAGACATGCGCACCAGGCAGGCATCCGCCAACGAAGCCGGCACACTGTCGTAGCGCTCGAATAGCGTCTTGACCGCACCCAACTCCTCGCCGAGCGCCATGCCTACGCGCACGACACCGCGGTCCATGAGGGTCAGCGCCATCGCCGGGTCGAAGCCTGCACGCGCCAGCAGGAAACAGGTCTCGGCAACGACCGCTTCGCAGGTCAGGAACGGCCCTGGGTACTGGGCAAACTGTGCCTTGGCCCATGCATGGTGGTTGTCGCTGCGGCAATGCAGAGCAACCCACGGCCCGGTGTCGAGCAGCAGCGTCGTCATACCCGGCCGAAGCCATCCAGATGCCGGGGATTGGACGCAAGATCCGCAGGGCCGCCTTCGAAACAACCGACCAGATCGCCTGCCCGGTCCAAGGCTGACACGAAGGGCTCCGTGCCATCCGCAGGGCGCGCAACGTAGGCTGCCAACGCGCGCCGTACCAGTTCGGATTTGCTCAGATGGGCGCGGTCCGCTGCCTCCAGCAACTGCTGTTCCAGCACGGGAGAGATCTTGATGGTCAAGGTGTTCATGGTTTTCGTAATACCAATTGTCAAACGATATTACCGAAGCCGCTCCCGCGATGTCAACGCCCGACAAGCCATCGCAAGCGCATAGGATGCATCCATCGTCCCTCCCCAAGCCGGAGCCCTGCGCCATGGACATGCTGATCGCCCTGCACACCCTGCCTGCCCTGGCCGCGCAGCCGGGCGTGACGCTGCGCAAACCCATCGCCCCCGAGCACGACCTCCTCACCTCCTGGGTCGCCCGCCACTTCACGCCAGGCTGGGCCAGCGAAGCCCGCGCCGCGCTGGCCAACCGGCCCCTCACGCTCTTCATCGCCACGCACGGCGACCCTGCCGCGCTGCTAGGGTTCTGCTGCTATGACGCCACCGCGCGCGGCTTCGTCGGCCCCATCGGCGTGCTGGACAGCGCTCGGCGTGGCGGCGTGGGCGCGGCCCTGCTGTTGGCCTGCCTGCACGACATGCGCGCGGCAGGCTATGGATACGCGGTGGCGGGCGCGGTCGGCGCGCCGGACTTCTTCGCCAAGGTCGCAAACGCCACGCCCATTCCAGGTTCAGACCCTGGCATCTACCGCGGCATGCTGCGCTGAACCAGGCAGCGCATCCACCACCCAGCGGACGCCCCACCCCGCCCGATGACTTTGGTTCATTGCGAACCACCCCCTTCGCGACAACCATGGGGGCATGTCGCAAGCCGCCCGCCCTGACACGCTGCTCACGCCCGCCGCGGCCGTGGATGCGTCGGGCGCGGGCGACGACCCCGAGGTCACCCGCATCGCGCCCGCCACCCAGGCACCGCAGCACCCGCTGACCAACGCCAGCCCGCGCACGCGCGGCGCGGGCGAGACGCTGCCCCGCGGCCACGCATCCCCGGCCGACCTCGAAGTGCGCCAGGTCGGCCGCTACCAGGTGCAGGAGAAGCTGGGCCGCGGCGGCATGGCCACCGTGTTCAAGGCGCACGACCCCGACATCGGCCGCGACGTGGCGATCAAGTTCCTGCACGCCTCGCTGTGCGAGGACGCCGAATACCGCGCCCGCTTCCTGCGCGAGGCGCGCGCGGCCGGCGGGCTGTCGCACCCGCACATCGTGACGGTGCACGACGTGGGCGAGATCGACGGGCGGCCCTACATGGCGATGGAGCTGCTGGACGGCGAGCCGCTGGCCGACGTGCTGCAGGGCGGCCAGCCGCTGCCAGTGCGCGACGTGGTGGTGATGGGCATGCAGCTGGCGCAGGCGCTGGACTATGCGCACCGGCGCGGCATCGTGCACCGCGACATCAAGCCCGGCAACATCGCGCGGCTGCGCGGCAGCACCGACATCAAGGTGATGGACTTCGGCATCGCGCACATGGAGGCCACGCACGGCGAGCAGCGCACGCGCGTGGGCGACGTGCTGGGCACGCCGCAGTACATGTCCCCCGAGCAGATGCAGGGCGGCAAGGTCGATGGCCGGTCCGACCTGTTCTCGGCCGGCATCGTGATCTACCAGATGCTCACGGGCCAGCGCCCGTTCAGCGCCGACAGCGTGGTCACGCTGGCGCTCAAGATCGCCAAGGAGGCGCCCACGCCCATGGAGAAGCTGCGGCCCGGCCTGCCGGCCTCGCTGCGCCGCGTGGTCGACCGCTGCCTGGCCAAGGCGCCCGAACAGCGCTACGCCAGCGGCGCGGCGCTGGCCGAGGCGCTGGGCCGCGTGCTGGCCGAGATCGACGAGCAGGCGAAAGAGGCCAGCCACAGCAAGCTGGTGCCCCTGCGGCTGAAGTGGGCAGGGCTCATGGCGCTGATCGTGGCGGCCGTGATGGCCGTGGCCTCGTCGCTGATCGTGCAGCGCCAGCAGGCAGCCATGATGGCGCAGGTGGCCGAGTCGGGCGCGGCGCTGGCGCGCTTCATCGCGGCGCAGAACGCAGTGCCCGCGCTGTCGGAAGACTGGGTGGTGGTCGAGGTGTCGCTGCAAAAGATCATGGAGACGCGCGACTTCCAGAGCGTGACCGTGAGCGACCGCGGCGGCACCGTGCGCGCCGCCAGCAAAGCCGAGCTGGTGGGGCTGCCGTACAAGGCGCCGCCGGGCGAGCTGCTCGGCGAGTCGGGCGGCGTGCGGCGCACGCGCTACCTGGTGGGCGACGAGGCCGTGCTGGGCTTCGACGCGCCGATCACCTTCCAGGGCAAAGAGGTCGGCCGCGCGGCGCTGGGCCTGCCCGAGAAGCCGCTGGCGGCCGTGGCGCGGCTGTCGATGGGGCTCATGGCGCTGCTGGCCGTGGTCACGGTGCTGGCCGTGGCGATCGCGATGTACGTCGTGGCGACTTGGTTCGGGCGGCCCATCAAGCTGGTAGGCGAGGCCATGGACGAGGTGGCCGCGGGGCGGCTGGACTTTCGCATCCGCGAGCAGCGCAACGACGAGTTCGGACAGCTGTACGCGACGTTCGACCGCATGGCGCAGGCGCTGCAGGACCGGGCGGGCATGCCTGCTCCGCCACCCGCGCCCGAGCCTGTGCCCAGACCGCAGGCCGCGCCCGGTGCAGCGGCCGAGCCCGCGACGCGGGTGCGCCCCGCCATCGAACCCGCCACGTCCACCCAGCACGATGCCGCCTGACGCCGCCCCCCTCTGCCCGGCCCTCTCCCGCGCGCGGCGCGGGAGCCACAAGCCCTGTCTCGCGTTGCTCGCCGCGGCCACGCTGCTGCTGGCCGCTTGCACCGCCCCGCGCATCGCGCCGCCCATGGCAGCGTCGGGCACTGCCGCGCCGGCGCAGGCGCCGGCCGACGGCGTGCTGGCGCGCGGCGACAAGCTGCTGGTCTACCTGCCCGGCGCAGGCGAATCGCTGCGCAGCATCGCCGCGAAATGGCTGGGCAGCGAAGAGCACGACTGGCAGATCGCCGCGGCCAATGGCGACATCGACAAGCCGCAGGCCGGGCAGCCGCTGGTGGTACCGCTCAAGGCCGTGAACCCGGGCGGCATCGCCGTGGACCGCTACCAGACCGTGCCCGTGCTGTGCTACCACCGCTTCGGCAATGGCGGTGGCCGCATGGTGATCTCGCCGGCGCGCTTTGCCGCGCAGATGGAATGGCTGGTGCAGAACGGCTACCGCGTGGTGCGGCTCGACCGTGTGGCCGACTACCTGGCCGGCCAGGGCGCGCTGCCACCGCGTGCGGTGGTGGTCACGGTGGACGACGGCTACGAGTCGTTCTACCAGCATGCCTGGCCCGTGCTGCGGCGGTTGAACCTGCCGTCCACCGTCTTCGTCTACACCGACTTCATCGGCTCGGGCCAGGCGCTGGGCTGGGGCCAACTGCAGGAGATGGCGGCCACGGGCCTCGTCGACGTGCAGGCGCATTCGAAGACGCACCGCAACCTGATCGAGCGCCTGCCCGGCGAGGCGGACGACCGCTACCGGCAGAGCCTGGAGCAGGAGATCCGCGGGCCGCGCGAAGTGCTGGAAAAGCGCCTGCAGACGCAGGTGCGGCACTACGCATTCCCGTTCGGCGACGCCAACGAACAGGTGCTGGAGACGCTGTCGCGCCAGCGCTACCAGCTGGCGGTCACGGTCACGCCCGGCGGCAACCCGTTCTTCGCGCAGCCGCTGATGCTGCGCCGGACCATGATCTTCGGCGACCACGACCTGGAGGCGTTCAAGGCCCGGCTGCAGACCAGCCGGCGCTTCGGCGCGGAGCCATGAGGCGTTCTGCCTGCGCCGTGCGCGCGCTGGCGGGCGCCTGCGCGCTGGCCCTGGCGGGCTGCGCCTTCGGGCCACCGGCCACCGACGCGCCGACCGTCACCCAGTCCGCGCTGGGGCCCCCGGTCTCGCGCGCCGACGGCCTGGCCGGCTTCGAGGCCGAGCAGCGCATGCGTGTGGTGGTGCTGGAGCACCAGGAGCGCTGGGCCGAGGCCGCCTGGGCCTGGGAGGTGCTCAACGTGCTGCGGCCCGGCCACGCGGCCTACCGCAACGGCGCGGCCATGCTGCAGCGGCGCATCGACGCGTCGGTGGCCGAACAGCTGGAGCAGGCCGCCACGGCGCAGCAGCGCGGCGCGCTCGACGTGGCCAGCACGCACTACCTGCGTGCGCTGGCGATGCAGCCCGACCAGGCCAAGGCCGCCGATGCGCTGCGTGCCATCGAGCGCGAGCGCAACCGGCGCAACTACCTGGGCAAGCCTTCGCGGCTGACCATCCTGCGGCGCGGGGGCGTGGAGGCGATGCCGCCGCGCACGCCGGCTGTGCCGAAGGTGGGGACGGCAGGGGCCGCGACGAAACGGGCGGATCCTGAAGCGCCGTGAAGTGTGCGGCGTGTCGTGGTGCAAGCCGCTGGCCCCTCACCCCAACCCTCTCCCCAGAGGGGCGAGGGAGTCGGGCCGCGTCGATGAAAAGGCTGCGGGGTATTGCCTCTCTCCCTCTGGCAGAGAGAGTCCGGCTGCGTTGATGAAAAGGCTGCGAGGGTATTGCCCCCTCTCCCCCTGGGAGAGGGTTGGGGTGAGGGCTGCCCGCCTCAGCAGTGCGCGGCGCTCGCCCCCTGCCTTACCCAGCCGGCGCCGACGCCCCAACCGATACCTTGCCCGGCAACTCATCGGCCCGCTTCTTCAGCTCCACCGCCTTTTGCCGCTCGCTGCGCGCCGTGTCGTGCCCCGGGTCGAGCGCGAGCACCCGGTCCCAGCCGGCGATGGCGCCCACCAGGTCCTGGCGCGCGAACGCCTGGCGCGCGGCACGGGTGTGCGTGTCGATCAGCCGCTTGAGCACCGCGTCGGCGCGCGCCTGCGCGCCAGCCTGGCCGGCCGCGGCCGCACGCCGGTAATCGGCCAGTGCGCGCTCCTGCTGGCCGGCGCGCTCGGCCGCCTCGCCGCTGCGCAAGGCCAGCTCGGCGGGCGTGGGCTCCGGCACGGCCGGCGGCGGCGGTGCAGGCGGTGGGGGCGGCAGGGCTTCGGCCTTCTCGGAAGCGGGCGCAGGCACCGGTGCCGCGGCAACGGCCACCGGGGCGGCGGGCGGCGTGCGCGTGGCCGTGCGCGGCGCCGGCGGGTCGCGCGGCTCTGCGCCGCCGGCCGGCATCTTGCCCGGGATGCGCAGCGTCTGGCCGGCGCTGAGCTGGCGCGGCACCTTGATGTCGTTGTAGCGCGCCAGGATGTAGAACGCGTAGAGGTCGTTGCGAAAGCGCTGCGCGATGCGCGACAGCGTCTCGCTGGGCTTGACCACGTAGCTGAACGACTCGCGGCCCAGCTCGGCCACCGGGTCCGCCGTGATCTGGCGCATGAGGTTCAGCGCCAGCTTGTTGGCCGGGTCCAGCGCCAGCGCGCGGTTCAGGTCGGCCACGGCCTCTTCCTCCTTGCCGGCCTCCAGCAGGTCGACGACGGCGCGTGCGATCTTCTGCGCCTGGGCCTGCGCGGCCGGTGTGGCCGGCGGCGGGGGCACGGGCGCAGCCGGCTCGGGCTCGGGCGCCGCCTGCATGGGGGGCGGCGGGACGCTGGATGGCGTGGGCGCTGGCACCTTGGCCGGGCCGCCGGCGCATCCTGCCAGCAGCGACAGCAGCGCGCACACTGCGATGGCTTGAGAGGTGTGGGGCGTAGGCATGGCAGGACTCTGTGGCGATACCCCAGTATGGAAGCCGCACGCGCATTGCGCAGGTGACTTTCGTTCATTGCCGCTGTGCGCAGCGCACGCGCACCATCGCGGCACCGCTGCACGGAGGTGTACCCAGTGCGTCCTGAAACCGGCCTGTTCGACGAGCCCACCTTGCGCGACGAAGCCGCCCTGCCCCGGCCCGCGCCGGCCCTGCGCCGCCCGCCGATCCCCGCCATCGTGCAGCAGCATGCCGACGACGCCCTGCACCTGCGCCATGTGCGCTCGGTGCTTGTGCGCGCGCCGCATGTGAGGCTCTTGCAACTGCAGCGCCTGGACGACCGGCTGGAGGCCCACCTCGACGGCCTGGCCGTGGCAGGCGACGACGGCCTGGCGCGCGCGCAGGCCGCGCTGGAACGGCTGGGCACGGGCGAGGTCTTCGCCGCGCTCGTGGCGGCGCTGCAGGCCGGCGACCAGGCCATGCAGCAGCGTCTGTTCGCGCTGGCGTCGGCGTCGCCCGAAGCCTGGCGCGGCGTGGTCTCGGCCCTGGGCTGGGTCACGCCGGGCCTGCTGCGCGCGCCCGTGCGCGCGCTGCTGGCGTCGCCCGCGCCGTGGCAGCGCGCACTGGCGCTGGAGGCCTGCCGGATGCACCGCGTCGCGCCGGGCGCGGCGTTGCCGGCCGCGCTGCGCGATGGCGACGCGGTGCTGCGCCTGGCCGGCCTGCGCGCGGCCGGCGAGCTGGGCCGGTCCGACCTCCTGCCGCTGGTGCTGTCCGCGATGGACCAGGCGCTGGCCGCCGGCGAGTCACCGCTGGCCGAGGCCGCTGCCTCCGCCGCCTGCCTGCTGGGCGAGCGCCACGCGGCCGTGGCCGTGATCGAACGCGCGGCCTTCGCCACGCCCGCCGCCTGCGACCACCTGCGCCCGCTGGCCGTGCAGTTGCTCGATGCCACGCGCGCACGCGACCATCTGCGCGCGCTGGCCCGGCAGGGCGCCGGCACGCCGGCCCATCTGCGCGAGACCATCCGCGCCATCGGGTGGCTGGGCGACGCGGCCATGGTGCCCTGGCTCATCGAGCGCATGGACGATCGCCAGCAGATGCGCGTGGCCGGCGAGGCCTTCACCACCATCACGGGCGCCGACCTGGCGCTGCTCGATCTGGAGCAACAGCCACCGACCGACCATGTGTCGGGCCCCAACGACGACCCGGACGACGACGACGTCGCGCTGGACGACGACGAGAGCCTGCCCTGGCCCGACAAGGCGCGCGTGCAGCAGTGGTGGCAGGCGCAGGCCGCCCGCTTCGGCCCGGGCCAGCGCTGGTTCGTCGGCGGGCCGGTGCAGCCCGCGCACCTGCACGCGGTGTTGCAGACCGGCACGCAGCGCCAGCGCGCCCTGGCCGCGCGCTACCAGGTGCTGCTGCAGCCGGGCCAGCCGCTGTTTCCCATCGCGGCGCCGGTGTGGCGGCAAAAGCGCCTGCTGGCCGCTGGCCTGCCTGCATGACTTTCGGACGTTGAAGGCCCCCGCCCCCGGCGCGACCATGGCAGGGCCGAAGGAGCGCTCCACCATGACCCTGACCCTGCGCGCGATGTCGCTGAACGAGCTGCCGCTGACCCAACCCATCACGGCGCAGTTCGACGCGCGGGGCGGCACCATCGGCCGGGCCGACCACAACACGCTGGCGCTGCCCGACCCGGAGCGCCACATCTCGCGCCAGCAGGCCGAGATCCAGGCCCAGCCGCAGGGCGGCTACCTGATCCGCAACATCGGCAGTGCCAACCCCATCCTGGTGGGTGGCCAGCCGCTGCACCAGGGCGAGTCGGTCGCGCTGCAGGCGCGCGACGAGGTGCGCATCGGCGGCTACCGCCTCGAAGTCGTGGACGAAGACCCGCAGGACGACGCCAGCGCCACGCTGCTGCGCCGTGCGCCCTCCCCGCCTGCGCGGCCCGCCGCCGCGCCCACGTACGGCAGCAACCCCTTCGCCGACCTGTTGGGCGACGCCGCCGCGCCGCCGCCGCAAGCCGCGCCGCCCGCGCCGCTGCTGCCCGACGATTTCGACCCGTTCGCAGCGCGGCCGGCCACCGCCCATGTGTCGCGCGGCGCACGTGCCAGCCCGGCGCCGGCCGCGCCGGTGGACGCGTTCGCCGACCTGCTGCCCGATGTCGAGGCCAGCTCCATCGACGCGCTGTTCGGCCTGCAGGCCGGCGCGTCCACGCACGATGCGCTGGATGGCTTCCTGGCCGGCGCGCCTGCCACCCCGCCCGCAGCGCAGGCCACGGCGGCGCCCGTCACGCCGCACGACCACACGCCCGCACTGCAGATGCCCTTCGTGCCGCGCGCCGTGCGCCCGCCCGCGCCATCGCCGCCCGCCCCGGCTGCTGCGCCCCTCGTGCAGCCGCCTGCGCCACGGCCGCAGCCGGAGCCGCCCGCCATGGTGGAAGGCGCTGACCCGTTGTGGGACGCGTTCTGCGCCGGCGCCGGCATCCGGCCTGATGCACAGCAGGGTGCGACGGCCGAGCGCATGCGCCTGGTCGGCGAGCTGCTGCGCACCGCCGTGGACGGCACACTGCAGATGATGGCCGTGCGCACCGCCACGCGGCAGGAGCTGCGCGCCAACGTGACCGTGATCCGCGCGCGCGACAACAACCCGCTGAAGTTCTCGCCCGATGCGCAGTCGGTGCTGGAGCAGCTGCTGCGCCCGCCGCTGCGCGGCTTCCTGCCCGCGGCCGAGGCGATGCACGACGCCATGCACGACCTGGTGGGGCACACCATCGGCACCATGGCCGGCACGCGCGCGGCGCTGGAGGGCGTGCTCACGCGCTTCGAGCCTGCGGCGCTGGAGTCCAAGCTGTCGGGCCGCAGCATGCTCGACAGCGTGCTGCCGCACAACCGCAAGGCCCGGCTGTGGGAGCTGTACCTGCGGCATTTCGAGGCGCTGCGCGAGGAGGCCCGCGAGGACTTCCATTCGCTGTTCGGCAAGGCCTTCCTGCAGGCCTACGAAGAGCAGCTGGACCGCCTGGACCGGCGCCCGGGCACGGTGGCCGGCACCGCCACGCAAGAGCCCACCGACCCCCGACACGAGGCACGCTGAAGCACCATGGCATCACCCACTCTGTGCCTGCTCGTGGCGGCCTGCAGCGAGCAGGGCACGCGCACCGTGAACCAGGACGCGGTGCTGGTGCGTGACAACGGCCCGGCCTGGTTCGCCGTGCTGGCCGACGGCGCGGGCGGCCATGCCGACGGCGGCGAAGCCGCGCGCCGCGCCGTCAGCACGCTGCAGGCCGGCCTGGGGGACGCCACGCTGCCCTGGCGCAGCGAGGTGCTGCACGACGCCGTGCTGGCCGCCCATGCCGACGTGCGCAAGGGCCGGCGCAACGAGGCGCCGATGCACACCACGGTGGTGGCGCTGTGCATCGACCCGCTGCGCGCGTTCGCGCTGTGGAGCCATGTGGGCGACTCGCGGCTGTACCGGCTGCGCGAGCGCC
Organism: Pseudorhodoferax sp. Leaf267; assembly: GCF_001422405.1. Classification (GTDB taxonomy): domain Bacteria; phylum Pseudomonadota; class Gammaproteobacteria; order Burkholderiales; family Burkholderiaceae_C; genus Pseudorhodoferax. Next base: position 60,209 of record NZ_LMMV01000001.1, on the reverse strand, counting down.
GCATCCACCAGGTCACGCGCGACGACACGCTGGTGCAGGGCCTCATCGATGCCGGCGTGCTCACGCCCGAACAAGGCCTGCACCACCCGCACAAACACCACCTGGCGGCAGCGCTGGGCATCGACGGCGAGCTGCAGCCGCACACCACGGCGCCGCAGCCGCTGGAGGTGGGCGACGTGTTCCTGCTGTGCAGCGACGGCTGGTGGGCCAGCCTGGGCGACGCGTCGATCGCGGCCAGCCTGGCCGACGCCGACTCGCCCGCCGCGTGGCTGTCCGCCATGCGTGGCGCGATCGAGCGCCAGGGCCGCAGCGACCAGGACAACTTCAGCGCGATCGCCGTGTGGGTGGTGGGCGGGCCGCCGCCTTGAGCCGGGGGCGCGCGGCATGCCGCGCCGTGTTCCTACGCCCGGGTGCGGCCTGTGGCGACCCCATGCGCACCGCGCCTGGTCGCAAGCTGGCATCTTGTTCCACCGAATCCGGAGATGCCCATGGACCAGACCCCGCAAACGCCGAACACGCAGCCCCAGGAGCCGCAGCTCAGCCCCGGGCTCGCGCCGCAGCCGCCGCATGTCGACCGGCCGCAGCACCCGCTGCCCGGCAACCCGCCCGTGATGCCGGAGCCGACGCCGCCAGGCCCGATTCCGCAGACCCTGCCATGAGTGCCGCGGCGGACCGCCCGGAGCCGACGCGGACCGACGCCGAAGGCAGTGCGCCCTCTGTGCAGGCCGGCCGGTTGCGGCTGCTCGCCCCTGGCGCGACGGATGCGCAGCGCGAACGCGGCGAGGCCGCCGCCGCCGCGCTGCTGCTGCGTTCGGGCATCACGGCCGAGCAGGCCAAGCGCGGTGCCGACGCGCGCGTCCTGTGGGGCGAAAGCGGCCTGGCGCCGCTGTCCGAGCCGACCAGCGCAGACGTGGCCGCGGCCAATGCTTGGGACAACGCGACCGAGGTGGCGCTGATGGCCTGCTACCGCGGCGCCACGGTGCCGCTGGAGGCCGAACTGGAATGGGTGGCCACGCGGGGCTGAGCGCGCAACCCGGCCAGTCACCTACGCAGCAGAGACCAGCCGCAGGCCGGCACGGCCTGATCGCTCAGCCGTCGCTCAGCAGCAGCTGGGCCAAGGCTTCGACACTCGGGAAGCTGCGCACCACGCGCAAGGGAACGGCCCGGCCGCTCTGGCGTGTGGTGGGCCACCAGAAGGTGCAACCGTCCAGTCGCGGCGCGCGCGCATGGATGGACAGCAGGGCCAGGGCTACGGCCAGCGATTGCGGGTCGCAAGCTTTGCCCCCGGCCGCATGCCAGGGAGTGATATCGGCGAGCTGGGCCTCGAACTGCACGACGGAGGCACCGTCTTCCAACGTGTGCACCGCGGCACGCACCAGGGCCTCGTACCACTGCGCGAGCCGGTCCAGACCGGCGGCGTCCTGCGGCGGCCCGGCGCAGGGCTGGGCGATCCACAGCGGGAAGTAGCGGCCCACGTTGTCGCAGCTGGGCATGAGCACGCCGAACCACCAGTCCGCATCGAACACGCCGGGCGCGCAGGCGAAGCGCAGCAGGGGCGCCTCCAGATAGCCCCAGGGCCAGCGCTCGCCCAGCACCTGGGGCAGCGCATGCATGGTAGTGGCCAGCCACTGGTCGCAGGCACGCACCACGTCGTCGGGCAGGCGGCGCTGGGCGAAGTCGCCGAGCATGGCGAGCTTGCCGTACCAGCCGGGCGGGCCGTCGGCGAGGTCGGGCATCAGGAGCGCCCTTCTGTCTTGCTCCCTCTCCCCCTGGGAGAGGGAGTTTGGCCGCGTTGGTGCGAGAGCTGCCTGGTATTGCCCCCTCTCCCCATGGGAGAGGGCTGGGGTGAGGGCCAGCGGCGATGGCAGTCGCACCGCATCACAACCCCGCCGGACACGCGAACTCGCGCAGCTCGCGCAGCCGGAACGGGTTGCGCACGCTGCTCGTCGTGACCTCGAACACGGCCTTGCGGCCGTTCACGTCGAAGGTCGCGCGAAAACGCTCGGGCGCGCCTGTGGGCTCGATCTGCACGCGGTCGAACAGCCGGAACAAGGCCCAGGGTCCGCCCTCCACCAGGCCCGAGGCGCCGCTCGCGCTCGGCGGGCTCAGCTGCACGCGCACCTCGGAGCTGCCGCGCGGCCCGGGCCATTGCACCGACGTGGGGATCTGCGGGCCGTGTGCGTAGCGCACCAGCTGCCCGTCCACGTCCAGGATGAACTGCTGGATCGTGGCGTCCATCTCGATGGGCTTGAAGTCCAGCCGCAGCGCGGGCGCGGTGCTGCCCGGGAAGAAGGTCTCGCGGATGGCGGCGGCGCGCTGGAACTGCGGCAGCGCGCCCGCGTCGGTGCCCAGCGGCGTGCCCTCCACGGCGCGAAAGCGCCAGGGCCGCGCGCTGGTGTCCACGTAGGGCGCGAGCTTCTGCAAGAACACCTGGTCGATCTTGCCGCCGGGGCCGAACAGCGTGGCAAAGTCGGCCTGCGTCACGTCGCGCGTGGAGCCCGCGACCAGTGGGTAGCGGCCGGCCACGGCTTGCTGGCAGAACTCGCCGACCTGCGAGCGCACCTCCTGCGAGAGGTTCTGCCGCATCAGGCCCTGCGCGATCTGCGCGCTGCCCTGCGACAGCGTCTCCATCATCGTGCGCAGCGGCTGCGGCATGCGCGCGGCTTCGGCCTTCACGCGGTTGGGCAGCGGGGATGGCGGCGGTGCCGCGCCGCCCTGCAGCGCCGTCTGCGCGGCGGTGAGCAGCAGATTGACCTCGGCCACCAGCGCCAGCGTGTCGTCCAGCGGCGCGCGGCCGCCGGCCGGCGTGGTGACGAAGTGGCGCAGGCCGGCAAAGCGTGCGTCCACGAGCTGCTCTTCCAGCCGCGCCGCGTTGGCGGACGTGGGCACGCCGGGCTGGCCGACCAGGCCGGCCAGCTTCTCGCGCCCCTGGCGCAGCACGTCCTGCGCGCGCTGCTCGACAGCCTCGACCTTGGTGTTGGCCGCGCTCAGCGTGGTCTCGCGCGAGATGGCCTTGAGCAGCGGCGCCAGCGGGCTGTCCGGCGCCGACAGCAGGCGCGACATCTGCACCGACTGCGCGATCTGGCCCATGGGCAGCAGCTTCACATCGGCGATGAAGGCCTCCCAGGCATTGGCGTAGTCGGTGAGGTAAAGCCGGCGCACCTCGTCCACGAGCGGCGCGTTGGCGCGCACGCGCGCGGCGGCGTCTTTGGTCTCGTCCGCGATGCCCATGACCCAGGGCTGCTCGGCCGCTAGCTGGTCGGCCACGCGGTCGACCTCGCGCTGGAAGCCCTTGAAGTAGCCGTCGCGCGTGAACAGACCCGGCACGCCCTGCGTGAGCGGCTGGCCGCTGGTGCGCGTGAACACCAGCGCTGCGCTGGGCCCGCCCGCGCGCACCACCGTGAACGCGGGGAACTCCGCGCCCAGGCCCTGGCTGCGCAGCCGGCTGTAGATGCGCTGTGGCAGCGACAGCGTGGCCAGGCGCGCACGCGTGGCCTGCACCAGCGCGCGGTCGGACTGCAGCGGCGAGGCCACGCCGCCCTGCGCGAGCAGGCTGTCCAGGTGCCGCTGCAACTGCTCGCGCTGCTCGGGCGTGAGTTCGCGCCGCGTGGCCTGCCAGTCGTCTTGCACGTGCTTGCGCAGCGCCTCGGCCGAGAAGTGCTGCGGCTCGTGCAGCATCACGTAGACCTTGAGCGCCTCGTACAGCGTCTCGGGCGTGCCGGCGCCCTGGCGCAGCTGCTCCTCGATGCGCAAGGCCAGGCGCGGCAGCAGCGCGTCGCCCAGCATGCGCACGTAGGCGGCCTGGGCGGCGCTGTCGAGCTTGCCCTGCTGCGACAAGCCCATGCCGCGCCAGCCAGCCGCCAGTTCGCCGGGCTGGGCCAGCGCACGCGTGGCCTCCAGCGCGGGCAGCAGCGGCAGCACGTCGGGTGTGGCGCGGTCGGGCGTGGCGGCCAGCAGTTGCTGCACGGGGCCGGCGCGCGCGGCCACGGCGTCCACGTAGCGTCGGTTCTCCAGGTAGCTCATCGTCCAGGCCGCGGCCAGGCCCGTGGCCAGCAGCGCCACGGCCGCGCAGCCGCCCACCAGCGCGAAGCGGCGCCGGCGCTCCCAGCCGCGCCGCGTGCCGGCGAGGCCGGATTCGGCAAACACCACCTCGGTCAGCAGCCGCTGCAGGAAGTAGCTGCGCCCGCTGGCCTGCTGCGGCGCGATCACGGCATGCTCGAGCCGGTAGCTGCGCGCCACGCTGCCGAGCACGCGGTCGATCGGCGCGCCCTCCTGCGTGCCACTCACGAAGTAGATGCCGCGCAGCAGCGGGCGCGTCTCCAGCGTCGAAGGCGCGAACACGCCGTCGGCGAACTCCTGCAGCGCGTCGCGCAGGCCGGCGAACTGCGATGGGAAGCCGTAGATGCGCGCGCGCCGCGCCGGGTCGCGCTCGTTCTGCAGGCGCTCGACCAGGCCGTCGAGCAGGCGCTGTTGCAGCGCAGCGAACTCGGTGGGCAGCGCAGCCAGCTGCGCGTCGCTCGCGCGCGGGAAGGTGAAGCCCCAAGGCGTGGCGCGCTGGTCCTTGTCCAGCAGCGCGAAGTAGTCCATGAAGCCGGCCAGCAGGTCGGCCTTGGTCACCATGACGTAGATCGGGAACCCGATGGAGAGCTGGGCGTGCAGCTCCTGGATGCGCGCGCGCACGGTCTGCGCATGCTGCTGGCGCTCGGCGGAAGTGCGCGCCAGCAGGTCGCTGACCGAGACCGTGACCAGCACGCCGTTGATGGGCTGGCGCGGGCGCGTGCGGCGCAGCAGCTGCAAAAAGCCGTTCCAGGTCGCCTGGTCGTTGTCGGGGTCGCTGTCCTGCGTGGTGAAGCGCCCGGCGGTGTCGATCAGCACGGCCTGGTCGGTGAACCACCAGTCGCAATGCCGCGTGCCGCCCACGCCGCGCAGCGCCTGCTGGCCCAGTAGGTCGGCCAGCGGAAAGCGCAGGCCGCTGTGCCGCAGCGCCGTGGTCTTGCCGGCACCCGGCGCGCCGATGATGAGGTACCAGGGCAGCTCGTACAAATGGCGGCCACCCAGGCGCGCGGCCCAGCCTTGCAGCGCGCCCTGGGCGCCGAAGCGGGCGCGCTCCAGGCCCTTCAAGGCGCGCTCGAACTGCTGGCGCACGGCGGCCAGGTCGGCGCTTTCCTGCGGGCCGGCTGTAGCGGCGGGCTGGATGAGTTGCTGCACCACGGCCGCGTTGCCGCGCTTGGCACGCCAGCGGCCCCAGGCGATGCGGATCGCCGTCAACAGCACCAGCACGCCGATGGCGATGGCGCGGGCACGTTCGCTCTCCAGCGGGCGCGTGTCGCCGAAGGCCACCAGCGGGCCGGCGATCCACAGCAGGGCCGACAGCGCGAGCAACAGCAGGGCCAGCAGCAGCCAGCGGTTGAAGATCCAGCCAAGGACTTTTTTCATGGCAAGGCTCCGGGGAGAGCCCTCACCCCCACCCTCTCCCAGGGGGAGAGGGGGCCATACAGGGCGCGCTGCATTCGCTCCCTCTCCCTCTGGGAGAGGGCTGGGGTGAGGGCCAGCGGCGTCAACAACGCGATCACTTCTGCACCCCCGTGGGCGCCGGTGCCGGCGTGCGCCCCAGCACCATCAGCGTGACCTCCACGCGCCGGTTCAGCGCGCGGTTGCCGGCGCTGTCGTTGGGCACCAGCGGCTCGGCGTCCGCGCGGCCCTCGGCGCGCACGCGCTCGGGTGCCACGCCCTGGGTGACCAGCAGGTCGCGCACGGCCTGCGCCCGTTCCTGCGACAAATGCCAGTTCGACGGAAATCGCGCCGTGCGGATCGGGCTGCTGTCGCTGTGGCCGGTGACGAGCACGGTGCCCGGCAGTTGCGCCAGCGCGGCGGCGATGCGGCCGAACAAGGCCTCGTTGCCCGGCGCGGGCACGGCGCTGGCGGCGGCGAACAGGCCGTCGCCGCGCAGGGTCACGACGCTGCGGTCCACGTCGTCGCGCACCGCGACCTGGCCGCCCTTCACGTCGGGCTGCAGCAGTTGCGCCAGGCGCGGCACGGGCGCGGGCGGCGGCGGTGCGACCACGGGCGGCGTGAGGCGCAGCGACTGGATCTGGCCGAACACGGTGTCGGACCGCTCGGCCAGCGACAACGAGAACGCCGTGTACAGCAGCACCAGCAGCAGCGCGATGCCGGCGCCGATGGCGGCCAGCGGCAACCAGCCCGGCAGGCGGCGCTGCGGCATGGGCGCCACCTGCCAGTGCGCGGCCAGCGCCTGGGCGTGGTCGCCGCGCTGCTGGCGCACGATCTGCGCAAGCCGGTCGCGCACGGCCTCCAGTTGCGCCGCGCCGTTGTCGATCACGCGGTAGCGGCCTTCGAAGCCCAGCGCCAGCGCGGCGTAGATGAGCTCGAGCAGGTCGCGGTTGGCTTCTGGCTGCTCGGCCAGGCGCGCCATGAGCTGGAACACCTTCTCGCCGCCACGCGTCTCGTTGTGGAACATGGCCAGGAGGCTGTGGCGCGCCCAGGCGCCCGAGCCGCCCCAGGGCGTGTCGGCCGCGGCCTCGTCCACCATGGTGCACAGCACGTAGCGCGCGGCCATCACGCGCTCGGGCGCGATGCCGGCGGCGGCGGCCTGGGCGCAGAAGTCGCGGATGCCTTGCGCCAGCGACTGGCGCAGCGCGGCGGGGTCGGCCACGTGCTGCGTGGCGCGCAACTGCGGCACCAGCAGCAGCAGGCGGTTGGCCAGCGTCAGCAGCGGGTTCAGGCCGGCGGCGGCGGTGTCGGGCTCCAGGGGCTCTGCTGCACGGGGTGAGGCGCCAGCGGGCATGGCGGTGCGTGCGCCGGCCGTGCCACCGGGGCGCGGCTTGATGAAGGTGCGCTGCTCGTCGAATGCAGCGAACGGGTCGTCGACGGCGGGGCGGTCCATGTCAGGTGCCTGTCTCTTCGCTCCCTCTCCCTCTGGGAGAGGGTTGGGGTGAGGGCTGGCAGCGGTGGCAGCGACACGGGCTTTGTGCAGGCCGCAGCCCCTCACCCCAACCCTCTCCCCAGAAGGCCGAGGGACCCAGGCCGCTCGAACTCCGCACGCAGTGGTCTTTGCCCCCTCTCCCGCTTGCGGGAGAGGGCTGGGGTGAGGGCCAGCGGCGGTGGCAGTGCAGCAGCCCTTGCACAGGCCGCCCCCCCTCACCCCACCCCTCTCCCCAGAGGGGCGAGGGAGTCGAGCCGCCCGCATGCTGCGCGTTCATGACCGGATCGCCCACAGTTCCAGCTCCAGCCCCGGAAAGTCGCCCGCCACATGCAGCGCCAAACTGCCGCTGCGCTCGAGCTGCTTCCACAGCTCGCCTCCGCGATCCAGCTCGAAGTAATGGAAGCCCGCATGGAACGGCAACTGCCGCGGCGCGACCGGCAACGGCCGCAGCGCCACGCCGGGCAGCTGCAGGTTCACGAGGTCGCGGATGCGGTCCACCGGCCCCAGCTTGGACTGCGCCGGGAAGCGCAGCCGCATCTGCTCGGCCGGCAACTGCGCGTTGACGGCCAGCACCAGGCTGCCGCTGCGCAGCAACTCGGCGTCGGCCATGACGGCGGTGCGCACGCCGTGCGTGCGGTTGGTCAGCTCGATCTGCTGCGCGTGGCGCTGCAGCACGAAGGACAGCATGGTGCGCAGGTCGTCCACCAGCGCGGTGAAGCTCTCGCGCAAATCCTCGTGCTGGTAAAGCGCGTGCTCCCGGGGCTGGCGCGCGTCGGTGGCGAAGGTGGCCAGCTCGCCGGCCAGCTGCAGGCAGTCGCGGTGCAGCAGCTCGGGGTGGGCGTGCGGCGACCTGGCGTGCTGGCGGAACAGCGGGTCGGCGCGGTTCAGCGTCTGCAGCATCAAAAAGTCCGACAGCTCGGACAGGCCCTGCGCCAGCTGGCCCATGCGCGCGGCCAGGGCCTCGGCGCGCTGGCGGATCAGCCCGTGCAGCAGTGCGGCCATGGCCGAGAGCTGGCCGCTTGCGTCGATGCGGGTCTGCGGCGCGATGTAGGCCCGCTCCAGCACCACCTGGCGGTCGCTGCGGCGCTCGGCCACGCGGGCCACGCCCAGCGCGGCATCGCCGTCGCCCAGGTCGCGCGCACGCACCAGGCGCAGGCACAGCGCGGCGGTCTGCACAGGCTCGGGGTCGTCGGCGATGCGGGTGCGGTCGCGCAGCGCCTGGTCCGTCACGCGGTAGCGCTGCGGCGCGGCGTCGGCGCCCTCGTCGAAATGCACCTCGTCCACGCCGTCCTGCGCGCGCGGCGCGACCAGGTAGACCATCTCGTCGTGCACGTCGGTGGGCAGCGCGAGCGGCAGCGGCGCGGCGTCGTGCTGCGGAATGTTGAAGGGCGTGCCGTCGGGCAGCACACCGCTGGCGCGCGCGATGCCGATGCGGCCCTGGGGCAGCAGCGATTCGTCCAGCACCAGTTCGCCGAAACCCCAGCCGTGCACGGACAGCGCGCGCACGCGGCCATCCACCAGCGATTCGAGGTAGCGCGTCTCCTGCTGGAAGTGGTGCGGCAGCAGGAACATGCCCTGCGTCCAGACCACCTTGGCGCTGGCCGCCGCACCGCTCATGGGGCCATCTCCGCGGCCAGCACCAACGCGTCGGCGCGCACCGTGAGCCGATGCGCCTGGCCCGCGCGCACGGGCAGCACGGCGCGCCAGCGCGCGTGCTCGACGTCGCGGTAGGCGGCGAACACGCCGATGAATCTGGTCTCGGGCGCAAGCGTGCGGCTCAGTGCACGGCTTTCGCCGGGCGCCAGCGTCATCTCCTCACGGGCCACGAGGTCGGCCCCGAGCTCGGCCTGGTCACGCTGGTAGAGCGACACGAAGTCGGCGGCCGAGAACGCGGTCGCGGTCTTCAGTTCGTAGACGCGCAGCTGGACTGGCGAGGGGCGCCCGCTGACGGTGGGATTGACGCCGGCCGATGCGGCCACGGTGCCCGCCACCGTGGTCGGCGGCACCTTGGGCGCGCCACAGCCCGCGAAGATGGCCGCCAGCGCGCACACCATCAGCGTGCGCGCAAGGCTCGATCGACTGCGTGTGATGACCATCAGCATCCCCTGGAAACCCGGCATTCAGGATAGCCAGCAGACCCTGCGCTGGCGCGTGACCAAGGTCACCCGGCGGGCCATGGGCCAGAATCGGCGCGCCCATGAAAACCACGCTCGAAGAACTGCAGGCGTTCGCCGCCGTCGTCGGCTCGGGCTCCATCACGGGCGCGGCCGAGCAGCTGGGGCAGACGGTCTCGGGCGTGAGCCGCGCGCTGTCGCGGCTAGAAAAGAAGCTGGACACGACGCTGCTGCGCCGGACCACGCGCCGCATCGAGCTGACCGAAGAGGGCCAGGCTTTTCTGGCCCGCACGCGGGCCATCCTGGCCGCCATCGACGAAGCCGAGGAATCCATGGCCGCGCGGCGCCAGCAGCCCGCGGGCCTGCTGCGCGTGAACGCGGCCACGCCCTTCATGCTGCATGCCATCGTGCCGCTGGTGCCGGCGTTTCGCGCGGCCTACCCCCAGATCACGCTGGAGCTGGACACCGACGAGCTGAACATCGACCTGCTGGAGCGCCGCACCGACGTGGCGATCCGCATCGGCGCGCTGCGCGACTCCACGCTGCACGCGCGCCCGCTGTGCACCAGCCGGCTGCGGCTGCTGGCCAGCCCCGCCTACCTGGCCGCGCACGGCAAGCCCAGGGACGTGGCCGGCCTGGCGCGGCACAGCCTGCTGGGCTTCACGCAGCCCGAGTCGCTGAACCGCTGGCCGCTGCGCGGGCCGCATGGCGACGAATGGACGGTCACGCCCGCGGTCAAGGTGTCCAGCGGCGAGACACTGCGCCAGCTGGCGCTGCAGGGCGCGGGCATCGCCTGCCTGTCGGATTTCATGACCGGGCCCGACCGCGCGGGCGGCGCCCTGGTGCAGGTGCTGGCCCGCGACACGGTGGACGTGCGCCAGGCCATCAACGCCGTGTACTACCGCAACACGCAGCTGGCCGCGCGCATCGCGTGCTTCCTGGACTTCCTGACGGAGCGGCTGGGGGCACCGTAGGGGGTCGACCGCCTCAGCCGTTCCAGGCGATCCAGCCCGCGTACCAGGTCCACAGCACCACCAGGCCGAAGGCGATGCGGTACCAGGCGAACGGCACGAAGCTGTTCGAGGAGATGTAGCGCAGCAGCCAGCGCACGCAGAACCAAGCGCTGATGAAGGAGAACAGCAGGCCGACGGCGAACATCGGCAGGTCGGCCCAGGACAGCAGCGCGCGCTGTTTGATGAGGCTGTAGCCACCCGCCCCCACCAGCGTGGGAATGGCCAGGAAGAACGAGAAATCGGTGGCGGCCTTGCGCGACAGGCCCAGCAGCATGCCGCCGATGATGGTGGCGCCGCTGCGGCTGGTGCCGGGCACCATGGCGAAGCACTGCACCAGGCCGACCTTGAGCGCGTCCAGCGGCGTGAGGTCGTCCACATGCTCCACGCGCACCGAGCCCGGCGGCCGGTGCTCGGCCCACAGGATGATGAAGCCACCCAGGATGAAGGTGGTGGCGACCACCAGCGGCGTGAACAGGTAGGCCTTGATCAACGCGCCGAAGGCCAGGCCCAGCACCACGGCGGGCAGGAAGCCGACCAGCACGTTGAGCGCGAAGCGGCGCGCCTTGGTCTGGCGCGGCAGGGCCATGACCGTGTCGCGGATCTTGTGCCAATAGACCAGGATCACGGCGAGGATGGCGCCGGTCTGGATCGCGATGTCGAAGACCTTGCCCTTCTCGTCGTCCAGGCCCAGCAGCGCGCCGGCCAGGATCAGGTGACCGGTGGACGACACAGGCAAGAACTCGGTCAGGCCCTCGACGATGCCCATGACCGCAGCCTTGGCCAGCAAAACAATGTCCACGCGCACTCCCTGTTTTTGGAGTGCGGATTATGGGCGGGGGCTGTGCCGGGCGCGTGTCCTGGCGCTGCGTCCGGGTTGCATCTGGCGCCGCAGTGGCGCATTTCACGCCGCCAGGGCCGCAGCCCATCGCAAGGCGCTGGCCCGTGGGCGTGCCGCTGGGCACAGTCGCGCCATCGCTTCAACGGAGTTCGCCATGCTGGTCCAAATCCTTTCGCACACCCCATCCTGGGTCTGGGGCCTGTTCGCCCTGTTGCTGGTGCTCGGCGTCAGGCAGTCGCGCCCCGGCCGACAGAGCCTGGCCCGCACGCTGGTCGTGCCCTTGGCCATGGCCGGCCTGTCGCTGTACGGCACGGTGGCGGCGTTCGGCGCCACGGCTGCCGTGCTGGCCGCCTGGTGCGCAGCGGCGCTGCCGCTGGCCTGGGCCCTGTCGCGCAGCGCCCTGCCCGCCGGCACGCGTTATGACGCCGCGCGGCGCAGCTTCTCGGTGGCCGGCAGCTGGATGCCGCTGGCCTTGATGATCGGCATCTTCCTGACCAAGTACGCCGTGGGCGTGGCCCTGGCGATGGTGCCGGCGCGCGCCCATGCCCCGGCCTTCGGGCTGGTCGTGGCCCTGCTCTACGGCGCCTTCAGCGGCTGCTTCTTCGGCCGGGCGGCGCGGCTGTGGCAACTGGCGGCGCGCGACGCCCGCCCCAGCGCACACGGCGCGATGGCCTGAACCTTCCACGATCGGAGCACTGCGATGACTGCAACACCCCTCGATACCGCCCTGGACGATCTCGCCCACCGGCGCGCGCGGCGCAAGCTGGGCTGGTACATCCACGCCGCCGTCTACGTGTGCGTGAACCTCGCGCTGCTGGCCCTGTCGTTCGCCAATGGCCGGCACTGGGCCCTGTTTCCGCTGTTCGGCTGGGGCGTGGGGCTCATGGCGCACGGGCTGGCGGTGTTCGCCGCGGCGCCGGGCGGCGCGCTGTACGAGCGGCTGGTGGCGCGCGAGCGCTCCCGCCTGGCGCAGCAACGAGAGCCCCGCCGCGGGTGAGCCTGCGCCAGAATGGCCCGGCCATGGCCACCATGCTCCCACCCGATCAGCCGCCGGCGTTCAGCCTGCAGGCCCTGGCGCGCCACGGGCTGGTCAATGCGGCGTTCTGCTGCCTCGTGGCGGCCGGGCTGGCCCTCACGACCGACAAGTCCTGGGACCAGCAACTGGTCTATTCGCTGGCGATCGGCATGACGAGCTGGCTCGTGATCGACCTGGGCCGCCTCGTCGTGCGCAAGCCGTCGGACCAGTTCTGGCCCAGTGGCCTGCGTGGCGCCGGGCTGGTGCTGGTCGGCATCACGATCGGGTTTCTCGCCGGCTCGACGGTCGGCGACTGGTATTGCGGCTGCTCGACCTGGGGGCCGGCGGCGCTGGGCTCGCACCGGCTGACGACCTCGCTGGTGATCACCTTCTTCGCGGGCCTGGCCGGTTCGTACTTCTTCCACAGCCGCGGCAAGCAGAACGCACAGGAAGCGCGCATCGCCCTGGCCGAGCGCGACGCGCTGCAGGCGCGGCTGCAGCTGCTGCAGGCCCAGTTGGAGCCGCACATGCTGTTCAACACGCTGGCCAACCTGCGCGCGCTGGTCGGCACCGACCCGGCTCAGGCCACGCGCATGCTGGACCATCTCGTGGCCTACCTGCGCGCCACGCTGGTCGCATCGCGCGCCACCGAGCACAGCCTGGCGCAGGAGTTCGACCGGCTGCGTGACTACCTGGAGCTGATGGCGGTGCGCATGGGCCCGCGCCTGCGCTACACGCTGGAGCTGCCCGCCGAGCTGGCGGACTGGCCCGTGCCCTCGCTGCTGCTGCAGCCGCTGGTGGAGAACAGCATCCGCCACGGGCTGGAACCACAGGTCGAAGGCGGCAGCATCCGGGTCAGCGCGCGCGCCTCGGCGGCAGGCGTGGAGCTGGAGGTGCTGGACAGTGGCACGGGGATGGATGAGGGCAGCGGCCAGCAGGCGCAGGGCGGCACCGGCTTCGGCCTGGTGGGGGTGCATGAGCGGCTGGCCACGCAATTCGGGCCGCGGGCTGCGTTGGTGGTGGCGCCGGCACCCGAAGGCGGCACCACAGCCCGCATCACGCTGCCAGCCACTGCCAGGCCAGCAGCGGGCGCGCGTGCAGAACCCGTGACGGTTACGGGATGGACCGCAGACCGAACACGAGAAAAATTACATACAAGATGACGATGGCTTCCAACATGCACACGCTACAGCAAAAGCCGGGCCACGGGCTCGGCAAAAAAAATTCTTGATTCAGAACAACAACTTGGCATTTCAAGGGCGGCGATGTGCAGTACTGCACAGCCAAATGAGCCAGATCGATGTAAAGCGGATCGACACATCCAAAACCGTATGCAATCCACAGCCCTGATCGCAGAAGACGAGCCCCTGCTGGCGGCGGCCCTGCAGGCCGAACTGGTCACGGCCTGGCCGCAGCTGCGCATCGTGGCCGATGTGCGCGATGGCCGCTCGGCGGTGGCGCAGGCGCTGGCATTGCAGCCCGAGCTGCTGTTCCTGGACATCCGCATGCCGGGCCAGAGCGGGCTGGACGCCGCGCTGGAACTGGTGGACGCATGGCCGCCTGCCACGCCGTTCCCGCTGCTGGTGTTCGTAACGGCGTACGACCAGTACGCGGTGCAGGCCTTCGAGGCCCGGGCCGTGGACTATGTTGTCAAGCCGGTCGACGGCGCACGCTTGCGCAAGACCGTCGAGCGGCTGCAGGGCCTGCTCGCGCAGCGCCGGCACGGCACGGGCGAGGCCGAGCAGGGCCTGCTGGCGCTGCGCCAGTTGCTGGCCGCCGGCAGCCCGGTGGCGGCCAGCCCGCCGCTGCGCATGGTGCAGGCCAGCGTGGGCACCAGCATCCACATGGTGCCGATCGATCAGGTGCTGGTGTTCGAGGCGGCCGACAAGTACGTGCGCGTGCTGACGGCCACGCACGAATACCTGATCCGCACGCCGCTCAAGGAGTTGCTGCCCCAGCTTGACGCGGCCCGGTTCTGGCAGGTGCACCGCGGCACCGTGGTGCAGGCCGAGGCCATCGACACCGTGACGCGCGACGAGGCCGGCAAGCTGCACCTGACGCTGCGCGGCCGGCCCGAGCGGCTGGCCGTGAGCCGGCTCTACGCGCACCTGTTCCGCGCCATGTAGGTCAGTGGTCGGCGCCGGCTTGCGCGAGCAGCCACTCGCGGAACAGGCCGAGCGCGGCCGGCGGGTCGCGCCGCGCCGGGCTGACCAGGTAGTAGCCGCGGCTGCCCAGCAAGGGCCGGTCGCAGGCGACGACCAGGTCGCCACGTGCCAGGTCGTCGGCCACCAGCATGCGCGGCACCAGCGCCACGCCCAGGCCATGCGCGGCCGCCATGGTGGTCATGGAGAACAGCTCGAAGCGCGGCCCGGTCTGCCACTGCGCGGCCGGCACGCCCATGGCCTCGAACCACTGGCGCCAGCCGTCCGGCCGCGTGCTTTGCTGCAGCAGCGGCAGCTCGGCCAGCTCCTCGGGGGACAGCCGCTTGCGCCGGCCCAGCAGGCTGGCGCTGCAGACCGGCACGACCTCCTCGTGCATGAGCAACACCGCGCTGGTGCCGGGCCAGTTCTGCACCTGCTCGGCCGTGCCGGCGTACAGCGCGGCGTCGAAGCCGTCGTCGGTGAACAGGAAGGGCCGCGTGCGCGTCTCGATGTTGACCGTGATCTGCGGGTGCCGGCGCGCCAGGTCGGGCAGCCGCGGGATCAGCCAGCGCGTGGCGAAGGTGGCCACGGCCGCCAGTGCCAGCGAGCCGCCGGACGCCTGGCGCGCCATCACGTTCATGGTGTCCAGCTCCAGGCCGTCGAGCCGGCGCGCGATCTGGCGCGCGTAGTCGCGGCCGCTGTCGGTCAGCGCCACGCCGTGGCGCGTGCGGCGGAACAGCACCACGCCGACGAATTCCTCCAGCGCGGCGATCTGGCGCGAGACCGCGCCCTGGGTCAGGGACAGCTCCTGCCCGGCACGTGTGTAGCTCTCGTGGCGGGCCGCCGCCTCGAAGCAGACCAGGGCCTGGGTGGATGGAAGCTTGCGGCGCAAAGTATTCCCGTTGAACACATTTCGAAGGCTGCATTACAACGCAAGCATGCTTCAGATACCAGCAAACCGCATATCTCGATGAGAAAGCATCGTTTGCCCGGCCGTGCAGCGCTGCGCTACGATGGCCGCCTCTACCCCGATTCATTCCCCTAGGAGACGCGATGGCCACCGCCCGTTTTGATTGGCAAGACCCCTTCCTGCTGGAGCAGCAGCTGACCGACGACGAGCGCATGGTGCGCGAGGCCGCGCACGCCTACTGCCAGGGCAAGCTCAAGCCGCGCGTGCTCGACGCCTTCCGCAACCAGACCACCGACCCTTCCATCTTCCGCGAGATGGGCGAAGTGGGCCTGCTCGGCCCGACGATTGCGCCCGAGTACGGCGGCCCCGGCCTCTCATACGTCTGCTACGGCCTCATCGCGCGCGAAGTGGAGCGCGTGGACTCGGGCTACCGCTCGATGGCCAGCGTGCAGTCCTCGCTGGTCATGGTGCCGATCAACGAGTTCGGCACCGAGGCGCAGAAACAGAAGTACCTGCCCAAGCTGGCCCGCGGTGAATGGATTGGCTGCTTCGGCCTGACCGAGCCCGACCACGGCTCGGACCCGGGCTCCATGGCCACGCGCGCGGTCAAGACAGCCGGCGGCTACAAGCTCAAGGGCAGCAAGATGTGGATCACCAACAGCCCGATCGCCGACGTGTTCGTGGTCTGGGCCAAGGAAGTCAGTGAGGGCGGCGCCGTCGGCCCGATCCGCGGCTTCGTGCTCGAGAAGGGCATGAAGGGCCTCACTGCCCCCGCCATCCACGGCAAGGTGGGCCTGCGTGCCTCGCTGACCGGCGAGATCGTGATGGACGACGTGTTCGTGCCCGAAGAGAACGCCTTCCCCGAAGTGCAGGGCCTCAAGGGCCCGTTCACCTGCCTGAACTCGGCCCGCTACGGCATCGCCTGGGGCGCGCTGGGCGCGGCCGAGGATTGCTGGCACACCGCGCGCCAGTACACGCTGGACCGCAAGCAGTTCGGCCGCCCGCTGGCCGCCAACCAGCTGATCCAGAAGAAGCTGGCCGACATGCAGACCGAGATCGCGCTGGGCCTGCAAGGCTGCCTGCGCCTGGGCCGCATGAAGGACGAAGGCCCGGCCGCCGTGGAGATCACCTCGCTGATCAAGCGCAACTCCTGCGGCAAGGCGCTGGACATCGCGCGCATGGCGCGCGACATGCTGGGCGGCAACGGCATCTCGGATGAGTTCGGCATCGCCCGCCACCTGGTGAACCTGGAAGTCGTGAACACCTACGAAGGCACGCACGACATCCACGCGCTGATCCTGGGCCGCGCGCAGACCGGCATCGCCGCGTTCGCGAACTGAAGCCCGGCATGGCAAGCACATCCAACACGGGAGCCCTCGCCGGCCTCAAGGTGCTGGACCTGTCGCGCGTGCTGGCCGGCCCCTGGTGCACGCAGATCCTGGGCGACATGGGCGCCGACGTGGTCAAGGTCGAGTTGCCAGGTGCCGGCGACGACACGCGCCACTGGGGCCCGCCCTTCCTGAAGGACGCGCAGGGCCACGACACGGACCAGGCCAGCTACTTCACAGCCTGCAACCGCAACAAGCGCTCCGTCACGATCGACATGGCCAAGCCCGAGGGCCAGGCGCTGATCCGCAAGATGGCGCTGGGCTCCGACGTGCTGGTGGAGAACTTCAAGGTCGGCGGCCTCAGGAAGTACGGGCTGGACTACGCGAGCCTGAAGGCTGTGAACCAGCGCCTGGTGTATTGCTCGGTGACCGGCTTCGGCCAGGACGGGCCGTATGCCGAGCGCGCCGGCTATGACCTGTTGATCCAGGCCTCCAGCGGCATGATGAGCATCACCGGTCGCGCCGATGGCGAGCCCGGCGGTGGCGGCATGCGCGTCGGCGTGGCGCTGACCGACCTGTTCACGGGCGTCTACGCGTCCACCGCCATCCTGGCCGCGCTGCGTGCGCGCGATGCGACGGGCGAGGGCCAGCACATCGACATGGCGCTGCTGGACGTGGGCATGGCCATCCTGGCCAACCAGGCCACGGGCTTTCTGAACACGGGCAAGGTGCCGCAGCGCCAGGGCAACACGCACCCCAGCCTGGCGCCGTACCAGGACTTCCCGACGCTGGATGGCGCGATGCTGCTGGCGATCGGCAACGACGGGCAGTTTGCGCGCTTTTGCGAAGCGGCCGGCCAGCCGGAATGGGCGGCCGACCCGCGCTTTGCGAAGAACACCGCGCGCGTGCAGCACCGCGGCGTGCTGATCCCGGCCATGGAGGCCGTCACGCGCCAGCGCAGCACGGCAGACTGGATCGCGCTGCTGGAAACCAGGGCCGTGCCCTGCGGGCCAATCAACGACATCGGCCAGGCCTTCGACGATGCACAGGTCAAGGCGCGCGGCCTGCGGCTGGACCTGCCGCGCGAGGCCGGCGACGGCATTGCCAGCATCGCCGGCGTGGCCAGCCCGCTGCGGCTGTCGGCCAACCCGCCCGTGTTGCGCCATGCGCCGCCGGCGCTGGGCCAGCACACGGACGAGGTGCTGGGCGAGCTGGGCCTGTCGGCCGCCGACATCGCCGGCCTGCGCGAGGCCGGCGCGGTCTGAGCGCGGCCTGCGGCCCGCAACGCAAAACGGCACCGCCTGCGCGGTGCCGTTTTGCTTGGGGGGCAGCTCGAACGCGGGTCAGTGCTTGGCAGCAGCCCGGCGGCGCAAGCCGAGCAGGCCGACCAGGGCCGCGCCCATCAGGGCCAGCGAGCCGGGCTCGGGCACCTTGCCGGGCGGCGTCGTCGGCGTGGCGCTGCCGGTCAGGGTCGACAGCTTGAAGTAGTCGTCGTTCTTGTCGGCCACGCTACCCGTGCCGAAGCCGGTGTTGAACGCGCTGACCAGCCACCAGCTGGAGCCCTTGTCGGCGGCGTTGACGTTACGCGGCGTGTCCACGGCCAGGTCCAGGTAGTTGCCGACCAGCTCCCAGCCGGTCTTGCTGGAGGTGGCCTGGACGGCAGCCCAGGTGCTGCCGCTCATCGAGGGAGCGGACGTTCCCGTCCAGCGCAGCAGGCTGATGTCGGAGTCGTAGCCGCCGTTCCAGCCGATCATCACCGTGTCCAGGATGACGCTGCTGGAGAAGCTCAGCAGGACCATGTCGGTGTTCTCGTTGTTGTCCACGGCATGCGTGGGGCTGGCGCTGTCCGAGCCGGACTTCACGCCCAGGCCGCTGTCGGACCAGACCGCCAGCGTGGCGGCGGCAAACGTAGCGCCCGAGGCAAATGTCTGCCCGTTGGCACCCATGGCGCCGTTGGCGATCGAGAACGCCGTCGCCGTGGCCGTGATGCCGTCGGAGACCGCCTTGGCCTGGCCGCCGGTGACCGTAGAGGGTTCGAAGTTCCATGCCGCCGTGGCGCCGGATGCGGACAGCGCCAGCACGGCACCCATTGCGAGGCTGGCCAGGAATCCGGTCTTTGCTGTGTGTTTCATGTTGAGAGCCTAAAACGAAGAATCTAACGGTTTCATACGATTCGAAACATTTATAGCCAAAAGCGTGCCAGTGGGATGTTCTCTATTCGAATCAAATACTTGGACGCTTTGGCGACGTCACTCAGCGCCGATATGTAACATTCATCGACAACTAGAGAAGCTCATTCACGCAGCGTGGTTGCCAGTCTTTGGGCATCGGGCTCGTACTCGGCGCTGAGGCCGGACTTCAGCGCAACGCTGACCTCCTCCCTTGCCTCCATCCTGCGGCCGGTCTGGGCCAGCACGGCCGACAAGTGGTAGCGGATGTCGGCGCTGCCGGGCTCGCGCAGGCGGGCATCGCGCAGCAGTTGCAGCGCCCGGTCACGCTCGGCCGCGCCGCCGGTCTGGAACAAGGCCCAGCCCAGGGTGTCCAGCGCCTGCGCGCTGGCCGGCGCCTTGGCCACCGCACGTTCGGCCATGGCCACCGCACCGGCGTCTTTCAGGCGCAGCAGCACGTTGGCCTGGTTGTTCAGGACGGCCGCGTCGTCCGGCGCGGTCTTGAGGAGCAGGTCGTAGGCATTGCGTGCGGACGCATATTGGCCGCTGGCGGCATAGGCGTCGGCCAGTGCGCGGCGGGCGCGGGCGTCCTGCGGGTGCTGGCGCAGCCAGTCTTCGACGAGCCGCGGCGCGGTCTTGCCGCCGTCCTGCAGCCACTGCTGGCGGAACAGGCGCAGCAGGCTGTCCGTGGAGGGCTCGGCCTGGTGGGCGCGGCGGTAGGCCTCGACCGCGGCGGTACCCTGGCCGCGTGCGCGGGCCGCGTCGCCGATCAGGGTATGGCCGATGGCCAGCCTGGGGTTCTGCTGGGCGATCTGGCGCGCCTGCTGCTCGGCCTTGGCCAGGTCGCCGCGGCGCAGGTCCAGGTCGACTGCCATGGCCAGCGCGGGCAGGTAGCCGGGCTGGGTCGACAGGGCTTTTTCCAGCGCGTAAGCCGCACCGTCCGGGTTGTTGGCGGCCATGTGCAAGGTGGCGATCTGGACCTGCAGCGCGGCGTTCTCCCCTGCCGTGCGCGTGGCCACGTTCAGCGTCGAGCGGGCGCCCACCGCATCGCCATTGGCCAGCTGGGCGCGCGCATAGGTCACGAGCACCTGCAGGTCTTCCGGGGCCCTGGGGTTCAGGTTGCGCGCGGCTTCCATGGCCTGTGGCGCGCGGCCGGTGCGCAAATGCAGGTCTACCAGCGCCAGGCCGGGCCGCAGGTCCTGGCGTGCGGCGTTCGCATTGGCACGCTCCAGCCAGCGCAGCGTGTCGTCGGGCGTGCCGCGGGCGGTGCTAAGCACCGAAAGTTCCAGCAGCACGTCGACGTTCTTCTCGTCCGCCTTCAGCAGTGCGGCCAGGCGCTCGGCCGCAGCGTCGAATTGCTTCTGCGCGATCTCGACACGTGCCAGGTGCAGCTTCGGGGCCAGCAGCTCGGCGTCCAGCGCGATGGCGCGTTCGAACGCGGCACGGGCTTCGGGGATCTTGCTGGTCTGCGCCAGGGCCATGCCCAGCAGGTCGTGGAAACCAGCGTTCTGCGGTTGGCGCTTGACCAGATCCTGCGCGACGGCGACGGCCTTGGCCGACTGGCGGCTGCGCAGGTACAGGCCGGCCAGGGCCACGCCAGCCTGCGTCTGCGTGCCGTCCTTGCGGTAGGCGGCCTCCAGTTCGGTCGTGGCGATGCCGACCTGCCCGCTGCGCAGCAGGCCCATGCCCAGCACGGTGCGGAACTCGGCACCGTCGCGCGCGCGCAGCGCCTCCTGCATCAGAGAGATGGCGCGCGCGTTGCGGCCCTGGGCCATGTGGACAGACGCTAGCAGCGTCATCGCCTGGCCGTCGGACGGCTGCGTGCGCAGGTAGGCTTCGAGCACACCGACCGCGCGGTCGAGGCTGGACTCCTGCAGGTAAATCTGCGCCAGCAGCTTGGACGCGGCCGTGGCACCCTGCACGCGCTGCAGGGCTTCCAGATAAGGCTTGGCCTTTTCCTTCTCGTTCAGCGCGTAGTGGGCCAGGCCGTTGAGCAGCAGCAGTTGCGGCCGGTATTGCACGGTCTCGGGCGAGGCCGGGTCGATCAGCTCCGTCACCTGGCGCAGCGCGGCCTTCGCCACGGCGGGCTTCCCATCGCGCTCGGCCAGCAGCGCACGCAGGTACGCCGCGCGCGGCTCCTTGGGCAGCAGCACTTCCAGCTCGGCCAGGTCGCGCGCAGCATCGGCGAAGCGGCCCTCGTCCACGTACACACCGGCACGCGCAACGCGCCCCTCCACATGCTTGCGGTCCAGCGCCACCACCTGGTCGTAGGCAGCCAGCGCGCCCGCCAGGTTGCCCTGCACATGGGCCAGCGCCCCGCGCTGGTAATGCATCTCGATGGCCTGCGGTGCCAGGGCCTGGGCGCGCGCTACCGCGTCAGCCGCCTCGCGGTATTGGCGCGCACGGATGCGCACGGGCACCTCGGCCACCCAGGGGTCGGCCGAGCGCGGGTCGATCGCGCGTGCTTCCTCCAGCGACTTCAGCGCGCCGCGCACGTCGCCCAGGTCGGACGCCGCGCTGCTGCGCAGCACCAGCAGTGGCACCTGCGCGATCGGCGACAGGCCGGCCACGGCGAACATCGGCTGCTCCAGCAGTTGCCGGTGCTTGCCTTGCGCCAGATAGGCCTGGGCCAGCGGCACAACGATCTCGGCCCGGTTCACACCCAGTCGCAGCGCCTCGGCGAACGCGACCTCGGCAGCCGCCACCTCGCCATTGCCCAGCAAGGCCTTGCCCAGCAACACCTGCACCGGCAGCATGGTGCGGTCGATCTGCAAGGCGTTCTTGAGCTGGATGATGGCGCCGGGCAGATCCTGCTTCTCGTACCGGCCGAGTGCGTCTTCGTAGTAGCGCGAGGCCTGGCCGTCGACCGCCAGCGCCGAGCCGAGGCTGGCGCACAGCGCGGCCACCAAGCCCAGGCGGGCCAGGACGGGCAGACGGGTGGGATGGATGGAAAACGTCATGGTGCAGTTCATTCGGTACGGTGTTGCAGCCAAAGGCGGGCATGAAACGTTGCCGAATGTAACGTAATGGCTGCGAATCGCCACTTTTGAATACAGATGAACGTGATCTTTTGCACCAATTTAAGAACGAGTGATGGCGCTTCGCGGCGGGCGCAACAATGCAGCCCCGCACAACTTCACATCCTGACACCATGCTCCTGCGCTCTCTGGGCCGTTCCGGCCTGCAAGTCTCACCGCTGTGCTTCGGCGGCAATGTGTTTGGCTGGACGGTGGACGAGGCCACATCCTTCTCCCTGCTCGACGCCTGGCTGGACGCGGGCTTCAACTTCATCGACACGGCCGACGTGTACTCGCGCTGGGCAAGCGGCCACCAGGGCGGGGAATCGGAAGCCGTGCTGGGCCGCTGGCTCAAAAAAAGCGGCAAGCGCAACCAGGTGGTGCTGGCCACCAAAGTTGGCAAGGACATGGGCAAGGGCAAGGTGGGCCTGTCGTCGGCCTACATCCGCCAGGCCGTGGAGGCTTCACTCAAGCGTCTGCAGACCGACCGCATCGACCTGTACCAGTCCCATGACGACGACGCCGGCACGCCGCTGGCCGACACGCTGGGCGCCTATGCGGACCTGATCCAGGCCGGCAAGGTGCGGGCCATCGGCGCATCGAACTACACCGCTCCGCGCCTGGCCGAGGCACTGGACACCAGCAGCCGGCACGGCCTGCCACGCTACGAGTCGCTGCAACCGCTGTACAACCTGTACGACCGGGCCGTGTTCGAGGACGCGCTGGAGCAGGTCTGCGTGGACAACGGCATCGGTGTCATGAACTTCTACGCCCTGGCGGCTGGATTTCTGACCGGCAAATACCGCAGCACGGGGGACGCGGCGAAAAGCCTGCGCGGCAAGAGCACAACGGGCAAGTACCTCAACGCGCGCGGGCTGCGCATCCTGGCGGCGCTGGACTCGGTGGGCGCCGAGTTGAATGCCGAGCCGGCAGCGGTCGCCGTGGCCTGGCTGCTGGCGCGGCCCAGCGTCACCTCACCGATCGCCAGCGCGACCTCATTGGCGCAGCTGCAACAACTGGTCGCCGCGGCCCGGCTGAAGCTGCCGGCAGATGCCGTCGCGCGCCTGGACGCTGCGAGCGCTGAAGACTAAGCCTGCACGCCGCGCTGGCGCAGGGCCTCGTACAGGCACACGCCGCTGGCCACCGAGACATTAAGGCTCTCGACCGCGCCCTGCATGGGGATGCTGATCAGCGCATCGCAGGTCTTGCGCGTGAGCTGGCGCATGCCCTCGCCTTCGGCGCCCAGCACCAGCGCCGTCGGCCCGCGCAGGTCGGTCTGGTACAACGTCGCGGGCGCGTCGTCGCTCGTGCCCACGCACCAGATGCTGCGCTCCTTCAGTTCGCCCAGCGTGCGCGCCAGGTTGGTGACCATGAAGTACGGCATGGTCTCGGCCGCACCGCTGGCCACCTTGGCCACGGTCGCGTTCAGCCCAGCCGCATGGTCCTTGGGCGCAATCACCGCGTGGGCGCCGGCACCATCGGCCACCCGCAGGCAGGCGCCCAAATTGTGCGGATCAGTCACGCCGTCCAGCACCAGCAGCAGCGGTGGCACCGTCAGGCCATCGAGGAAATCGTCCAGCGAGTGCTGTTGCGGCAAGGGCTGCACGCGCGCCGCCACACCCTGGTGGCCATGGCTGCCGGCCAGCTTGGACAAGCGCGGGCCATCAGCCTCGATCAGCCGCGTGCCAGCTTCGCGCACACGGTCGAGGAATTGGCGCATGCGCGCGTCGCGCCGCGTCGGCTCGTAGTAGATCTCCACGATGGACTGCGGCGCCGTCTTCAGCCGCACGCCGACCGCGTGGAAGCCGAACAGGATTTTGGGGGCTGACATAGGGGCGCGATTATCGGCGTTGGCTGGTCACAACCCATCAGGCGCACAGCACTGGCCGCGCGATTGCTGGCCGACCAGCTGCTTCGAATTAGGCGGCCACGCGGCCCGCCTCGATCGTGATGCGGCGTTCGCACTGCGCCGCGATGGCTCGGTCGTGCGTGACCAAGACCAGGGTCGTACCCTGCTCGCGGTTCAGGTCGAACATCAGCTCCATGACCTTCTCACCGGTGGCGAAGTCCAGGCTGCCGGTGGGCTCGTCGGCCAGCAGCACGGCCGGCTGCACGACGAAGGCTCGCGCCAGCGCCACGCGCTGCTGTTCGCCGCCGGACAGCACGCGCGGGTAGTGGGACAGCCGCTCGGACAGGCCCACGCGCGCCAACATCTCGGTGGCCGCGGCACGCGCGTCGCGCCGGCCGGCCAGCTCCAGCGGCAGCATCACGTTCTCCAGCGCCGTGAGGTTCCCCATCAGCTGGAAGCTTTGGAACACGAAGCCGACCTTCTGTGCGCGCAATGCGGCGCGCTGGTCCTCGTCGATCGCGAAGAGGTCCTGCCCGGCGATCCGCACGGTGCCGCGCGAGGGCGTATCCAGCCCCGCGATGATGGACAGCAGCGTGCTCTTGCCGGAGCCCGAGGCACCCACGATGGCCGCTGTTTCCCGCGCAGCCAAGGTGAAATCGATATCGCGCAGAATGTCGAGCGTGCCCGTCGAGTCGCTGACCGACTTGAACACATGTTCGACAGAAACAAGCGCGGCGCCCGGGGGATTGGACATTGAAAGGCTTCTTGGTTTTGAGACGACGACACTTTATCGCGGGCCTGTACATCCCCTTGGCGCTGAGGCCATCGTGGGCCCAGACGGCCAAGGCCGCCGACGCATCCACCACCCGCCACCGCATCCTTGTCGTCGGCGACTCGCTGTCGGCTGAATACGGGCTGCGCCGCGGCGCGGGCTGGGTCGCGCTGCTGCAGCAGCGCCTGGCCAAGGAAGGTGTGTCGGCCGACGTGCGCAACGCCAGCATCAGCGGCGACACCACCTCGGGCGGCCGTGCACGGCTGGCACCGCTGCTGCGCAGCTACCAGCCCACGCACATGGTGCTGGAGCTGGGTGGCAACGATGCCTTGCGCGGCCTGCCGCTCAAGAGCACGGCCGACAACCTGCGCGCCATGACCCAAGCCGCTCAGGACGCCGGCGCCCAGGTGCTGATCGTGGGCATGCAGGTGCCTCCCAACTACGGCGGCGACTACGGGCGGCAGTTCTCCTCCCTGTTCGCCGAGGTCGCTGCCGAACGCAAGGCAGGCCTGGTCCCGTTTCTGCTCAAGGGCGTCGCAGACGGCCCCGATGCGGCCTCGCTGTTCCAGGCCGACCGCATCCACCCGCGCGAGGAAGCACAGGCTGCGATGCTGGACAACGTCTGGCCCGCACTGCGTCGGCAACTGCGCTAGCCATGAACATCACGCGCGTGCCGGCGCCGCAGGCCATCGCCAGCCTGGAAGGCTTCTCGGCCATCATCGATGCACGCAGCGAGGATGAGTTCGCGCTCGACCACATGCCTGGCGCCGTGAACTGGCCTACGCTGCGCAACGAAGAACGCCGAATCGTCGGCACCACGTACAAGCAGATCAGCGCTTTCGAGGCCCGCAAGCGCGGCGCTGCGATGGCGGCGCGCAACATCGCCGACCACATCGACCGCCATGTGCTGCAGGTGCCCAAGCACTGGCAGCCCCTGGTTTATTGCTGGCGCGGTGGTCAGCGCAGCAACGCACTGGCGCTGATCCTGGGGCAGATCGGGTTCAAGGTCAGTCTGGTCGAGGGTGGTTACCAGGCCTTTCGACGTGCCGTCATCGACGACCTCCCACCGTTGGTCGCACCGCTGCAGTGGCGCGTGGTCTGCGGCAACACTGGCACGGGCAAGACGCGGCTGTTGCAGGCGCTCCTGGCCGAAGGCGCACAGGTTCTGGATCTGGAGGCGCTGGCCAGCCACCGCGCCTCGGTGCTCGGCGCCATTCCCGGCGTCGCGCAACCCAGCCAGAAGCATTTCGAGACGCGCATCTGGGAGCGGCTGCGATCCTTCGACCCCGCACGGCCGGTGTTCGTGGAAAGCGAGAGCAGGAAGGTCGGCAACGTGGTGGTTCCCGATGCCTTGATGCAAGCCATGCGCGCAGCGCGCTGTGTGCGTCTGCTGCTGGCCGAAGACGAGCGCGTGGCGCTGTTACTGGAAGACTATGCGCCGCTGCTGCAGGACGCGGATTTTCTATGCGGTCGTCTGGACGTACTGCGCGAGATGCGTGGAAAGCTCACTGTCCAAGGATGGCAGGAACATGTGCGTGCCGGCCGCTTCGACGCCTTGGTGCGGGAGCTGTTGCAGCAGCACTACGACCCGGGCTACGAACATTCCATCGGCCGCAGCTTCAGCCGTTACGCGCAAGCGCCGGTGCATGTCGCCAGGGACCGCTCCGCCGATGCCATGGCCGATCTGGCACGCCGCATCATGGCGAGCGACGAAGCCGGTTGAAGATCAGGCCGGCGTGCCAGGCGTCGGGGGCGTGCCGCCCTGCTCGCCGTCCGCAGGGGCCTCGTCGCCCGTCTGGCCATCGGCGTCGCCAGGGCCCAGGTGCTTGCGCTCGGACTTGGCCTTGAGCTTCTCCTCCTTCTTGCGCTTCTTGGCCAGCTCTTTCTGACGTTTTTCGTATCCGTAGTTGGGTGTAGCCAATGTCGTGCTCTCTCAAAAGATGGGTGGTGTCACTCTAACAGTTCGGCCGAGCCAAACGGCTCGGGTGAATACGCATTTGTGCGGATAAGACGGTGTACACCATTGCTATGCCAGTGCCTGCACCATGGCCTGCGCCAAATCTGCCTGCAGGTCGTGTACAGCTTCAAGGCCAACCGAGAAGCGGATGAGCGTGCCGTGTGCCAGATGCGCCGGCCAGCGGCTGCGCATGCTCCCCAGCTCGTATGGCACGACCAGGCTCATCGGACCGCCCCAGCTGTAGCCCAGCTTGAACAGGCGCAGCGCGTCGCAAAACGCATCGACGCGGGTGGCGTCGAACCGCGGGTCGACGATCACGCTGAACAAGCCGGCCGCGCGACCCGGCTCGGTGCCGCCATCGCGGTTGCACAGTGCCGCCCAATGCGCATGGCCTGGCGAGTCGGCCAGCGCCGGGTGCAGAACCTGTGCGAACGCGTCGCGCCCCTGGCACCAGGAGGCCAGCGTGCGCGCCGCTGCATCGTGCGCGCGGTAGCGCAGTGCGATGCTGGGCAGCGAGCGCAGAACGGTCTCGGTGTCGTTGGCGCTCACACCCAGGCCCAGGCGCATGTGGGTCAGCTTGAGTTTCAGGTGCAGCGCTGCGTCGCGCGTGATCACGCTGCCCATCAGCACGTCGCCGCCGCCACTGGGGTACTTGGTCAGTGCATGGACCGAGATGTCGACGCCCAGAGGCTCGGCCACCGTGCCGAGATCGAAGGCATTGAAAGCCAGGCCCGCACCCCAGGTGTTGTCGAGCGCGCTGATCACGCCCTTGGCACGGCAGATGCGCGTCATCTCCACGAGGTCGGGAAACTCCAGCGTCACCGAGCCCGCGGCTTCCAGCCAGACCAGGCGGGTGCGCGGCCCGATCTTCGCCGCCAGGTCTGCCGGGTCCATGGGGTCATAGGTGCGGTGCGTGATGCCCCAGTCCTTCAGCTCGCCGTTGGCCAGCGTCTTATTCGGGCCGTAGGCGTTGTCGGGGATCAACACTTCGTCGCCGCTCACCAGCAGCGACAGCGCGACGTTGGCAATGGCGGCCAGGCCGCTCGGCACCAGCAGGCATTGCAGCCCGCCCTCCAGTGCGCACAGGCGCTCCTCAAGGATGAACGTGGTGGGCGTGCCGTGCAGGCCGTAGGTGTAGCCGGACTTGTCCTTCCATTCGCGGTTGCGCATGGCCGCGACGTTCGGGAAGATGACGGTGGACGCCTTGAAGACGCCGGGCTGTGGTGCGGCGAAGGCCGCGGGGGGCGCGTAGGGGTGGTGGATCAGATCGGTGGGCATGCTCATGCGGCCATGTTAGCCGCCGCCTGCGCCGCCCGATTCAGACCTTCCACTTCTCCAGCAACTGCGCCGGCCCCATGCTGTCGTAGCCTTCGAATGGCTGGTGGATCCAGGGATTGGTGGGCAGGAACTCGACAGAGTAGTCAGCCGTGAAGGTGGACACGCCCTTGGTCCACAGGACGGCGCTGCGCAGCTCGGTGATGGGAGCGTAGCTGGTCTTGAGCAGCTTGATCACGGCGTTCAGGGTGTGGCCGCTGTCGGCCAGGTCGTCGACCAAAAGCACCTTGCCGGCGATCTCGCCCTTGGGCGTGGTGATGAAGCGCGCGATGTCCAGGTTGCCCTGCCGCGTCCCGGCTTCGGCGCGGTAGGAGCTGGTGGACATGATGGCCAGCGGCTTGTCGAAGATGCGCGACAGGATGTCGCCCGGCCGCATGCCGCCGCGCGCCAGGCACAGGATGTTGTCGAACTCCCAGCCCGACTGGTGCACCTTGATCGCCAGCTTCTCGATCAGGTTGTGGTACTCGTCATAGCTGACGTACAGGTGTTTGCCGTCTTCGGTCAACATGGGCGGTATTCCTCGTGGGTGCTTGTTGAATGGGAAACGGCTTAGCCCGGCTGGTACGGGTTCTGCATCAGGATCGTGTGGTCGCGGTCGGGACTGGTGGAGACCATCGCGATGGGCACGCCGGTCACGTCCTCGATGCGCTGCAGGTAGCGGCGTGCGGCGGCCGGCAACTGGTCGTACACCGTGACGCCGACCGTCGAATCGCTCCAGCCCGGCAGGGTTTCGTAGATCGGCTTGCAGCGTGCGATGTCGTCCGCGCCCATGGGCAGGATGTCGATGGTCTCGCTGTCCAGTTCGTAGCCGGTGCACAGCTGGAGCTCCTGCAGACCGTCCAGCACATCGAGCTTGGTGATGCACAGGCCCGACAGGCCGTTGACCTGGGCCGAGCGTTTGAGCAGCGCGGCATCGAACCAGCCGCAGCGGCGCGAGCGGCCGGTGGTCACGCCCTTCTCGGCGCCGACGGTGCTCATGTGGTAGCCCGGTGTGCCCGGCTTTTCCCATTCGAGCTCGGTCGGGAAAGGGCCGCCGCCCACGCGCGTGCAGTAGGCCTTGGTGATGCCCAGGATGTAGTGCAGCATGCCGGGGCCGACGCCGGCACCGGCGGCGGCATTGCCGGCCACGCAATTGCTGGACGTCACGTACGGGTAGGTGCCGTGGTCCACGTCGAGCAAAGTGCCTTGCGCGCCTTCGAAAAGCAGGTTGGCGCCTTCGCGGTGCGCGTCGTTCAGTTCGCGCGAGACGTCGGCCATCATCGGGCGCAGCAGCTCGGCGTGGCGCATGGACTCGGCGTAGACAGCTTCGTAATCGATCGGCTGGGCGTGCAGGAACTCGGTCAGCACGAAGTTGTGCAGGCTCAGCAATTCACGCAACTTGGCGGCGAAGCGCTCGGGGTATTTCAGGTCCTGCACGCGCAGCGCGCGGCGGGCGATCTTGTCCTCGTAGGCCGGGCCGATGCCGCGGCCGGTGGTGCCGATTTTCTCGATGCCCACCTTCTCGCGCGCGGCTTCGCGCGCCACGTCGAGTGCGGCATGGAACGGCAGGATCAGCGGGCAGGCCTCGCTAATGCGCAGGCGCGAGCGCACTTCGACGCCGGCCCTCTCCAGCCCTTCGATCTCCTCGAACAGCTTGGCGGCCGACAGCACCACGCCGTTGCCGATGTAGCACTTGACCCCGGGGCGCATGATGCCGCTGGGGATCAGGTGCAGCGCGGTCTTCACGCCGTTGATGACCAGCGTATGGCCGGCGTTGTGGCCACCCTGGAAGCGGACCACGCCTTGCGCGCTCTCGGTCAGCCAGTCGACGAGCTTGCCCTTGCCTTCGTCACCCCATTGGGTGCCGACCACGACCACGTTGCGGCCAACGGCCTGCGGATTGCCTGTCTTCATAGTTCGAAACGCTCAGGTTTGTTCAGATGGCTTGTACGACCCATTGCCCGGCGCTGTGCGTCAGCACGCGGTCGCAATGGAACTCATCGACTTCGCTCTCATGGCCCGGCAGCACGCAGACCACGGTCTCGCCGCGCTGGCGCAGCGACGTGATCGTCGCATGCAGGCTTTCGCCCTCACCCCAGGGCGCGCGGATGGCAGCACGCAGGGGCCGTGGCGGCACGGCGCCCACCAAGTGCTTCAGGTCCAAGCTGAAGCCCACGGCCGGCCGGTTGCGCCCGAACACCGCGCCGACCTCGTCGTAGCGGCCGCCCCGCGCCAGCGCATCGCCGGCCTGCGTGCTGTAGATCGCAAAGCGCATGCCGCTGTAGTAGCTGTAACCACGCAGGTCGGCCAGGTCGAAGCTCAACGGTGCCCGATCGCCCAGCACGCGCGCCAGCTGGCGCAACTCGGCCAGGGCTTGCTGCAGGGCTGGCTTGGGCGGCAGCACACGTGCGGCTTCGTCGAGCACGGCCATGTCGCCGTACAGCTGCGGCAGGGCACGCAGGCCTTCGCGGTCCTGCGCGGGCAAGTCGCGCGTGAGCACTGCGAGCTCGCCGGCATCTTTGGTCGTCAGCGCCGCCTGAATGCGGGCCAGCGTCGCCGCCGGCAGATCAGCATCGGCCAGCAGCGCGCGCACGATACGCGCGTCGCCGAGATCCACGCTCAGGCCACTGGCCTGCGCCGCCACCAGGCAATCGAGTGCAAGCCGCAGCACCTCGACATCGGCCTCCAGGCCGGAGTGCCCGTAGATTTCGGCGCCGAACTGCAGCGGCTCGCGCGTGGCATGGGCACGGTCGGGCCGGGTGTGGGCCACGGGGCCACAGTAGCACAGCCGCGTCACACCTTGGCGATTCAACAGGTGGGCATCGATGCGTGCGACCTGCGGCGTCGTGTCGGCACGCAGGCCCATCATGCGGCCCGACAGCTGGTCAACGAGTTTGAAAGTCTGGAGATCCAGCGCCTCACCGGTGCCGGTGAGCAGCGACTCCAGGTGCTCGAGCAATGGTGGCATCACCAGCTCGTAGCCATAGCCACGGGCAGTGTCCAGCAGTTCGCGGCGTAGTTCTTCGATGTGCCGGGCCTCGGAAGGCAATACATCGGCGATGTGATCCGGCAGGACCCAAGCAGACATGGAAATGCGGGCGCTGTTAAAAAAGGGATTCTACCGGCCTGTCATGCGGTGTCGGCCGCGTGACAGTGAGCATCACGAGAACAGCCAGAGCAGCCCGAGGCCGAGCAGCACGCTGCATAGGCCGAAGAATCGGATCTGGCCGTCGCTGAGCTGCAGGATCTGCAGGAACATGCGACGCCAGCCTGCGGGCGATACAAAAGGCAGCAAGCCCTCGATCACGAGCACCAGGGCCAGCGCGGCCCACAAGGTGTCCATCGCGCCTCAGCGCGATGCAGGTGCCGCGCCCGGAGTGCCACGCATGGCGCGGAAGAACTCCGAAGAAGGATCGACCACCATCAGGTCGCCCTTCTTGTTGAAGCTGCCCTTGTACGCTTCCAGGCTGCGGTAGAACTGCGCGAACTGCGGGTCACGGCCGAAGGCTTCTGCGTACAGCGAAGCCGCCTGCGCATCACCCTCGCCCTTGATCTTCTGCGCATCGCGGTAAGCGTTGGCGATCACCACTTCGCGCTGACGGTCGGCATCTGCACGGATCTTCTCGCCCTCAGCGAAACCAGTTGAACGCAGCTCGTTGGCGACGCGCTTGCGCTCGGCCTCCATGCGGCGGTAGACCGACTCGGTGATGGACTCCACATAGTCAACACGCGTGATGCGCACGTCGATCACGTCCACGCCCCAAGGCCGGCTGCCGCGCACGGCCTCCAACACCTCGCGCTTGACGTCGGCCATCAGCTCCTCGCGACGCGACGACAGCAGGTCGCGGACGGTGCGGCGATTGATTTCCTCCTGGAACGCATTGCGCGCCACACGGTTCAACTGGTTGGCACCGGCGCTTTCGTCCAGGCCCACGTTGCGGATGTACTCCGACGGGTCGGTGATGCGCCAACGGATGTACCAATCGATCACCACGCGCTGCTTTTCAGCCGTCAGCATGGGTTCGGGATCGGTGCTGTCCAGCGTGAGCAAACGCTTGTCGATGTAGCGCACGTTCTGGAACGGGGGCGGCAGCTTGAAATTCAGGCCCGGCTCGGTGATGACTTCCTTGATCTGCCCCAAGGCGTAGACCACGCCGAACTGGCGCTGGTCGACCACGAACAACGTGGAGCTCAACAGCGCCAGCAATACGAGCAGCGAGGATGCGATAAAACCAACTCTATTCACTTCTCTTGCTCCTAGCGCAGATCGCGTTCACGCGTGCGGCCATCGCGGGCGCGCAGATCACCACTCACGGCGGGGGAAGGCAACGGCGTCGGCGGCACCACGGTGGCATTGCCGGGCAGCGCAGCGTCGGCCGCGCCGGATTGGGCCGTCATCTGCATGAGCTTGTCCAGCGGCAGGTACAGCAGGTTGGACCCCTGACGGGAATCCACCAGGATCTTGGTCACGCTGGAGTAGATCTGCTGCATGCTGTCCACGTACATCCGGTCACGCGTGACCTGGGGTGCCTTCTGGTACTCAGCCAGGACAGAGCGAAAGCGCTGCGCGTCACCGTCGGCCTGCGCCACGATGCGAGCCTTGTAGGCCTCGGACTCTTCCTTGAGCCGCGAAGCGGAACCGGTTGCCCGCGGGATCACGTCGTTCGCATAGGCCTGGGCTTCGTTCTTGGCGCGCTCGCGCTCCTGGCCCGCCTTCAGCACATCGTCGAACGCGGCCTGCACCTGCTCAGGTGGCCGCACGCCACTTTGCTGCAGGTTCACGCCGACGACTTCAATGCCGACCTTGTAGCGGTCCAGGATGGTCTGCATCAGGCCACGCACACGCGGGGCGATCTGGTCGCGCTCCTCGGCAAGTGCCGAGTCCATGCGCATCTTGCCGACCACCTCGCGCACTGCAGTCTCCGCCGCCTGCACCACGGCGATCGTCGGGTCCTTGCTTTCGAACAGGAAGGCACGCGCATCATTCAAGCGGTACTGCACGGCGAATTTGATCTCGACGATGTTCTCGTCCTCGGTCAGCATCGCAGACTCACGCAGGCCCGTGGCCTTGATGATGGATTCACGGCCGATGTCGATAGAGCGGATCTGCGTCACGAAGACCAGTTCATGGCGCTGGATCGGGTACGGCAGGCGCCAGTTGAAGCCGGCTCCAACAGTCGACTTGTACTTGCCGAACTGCGTGATCACGGCCTGCTGGCCTTCCTGCACGATGAAAAACCCGGTGCCGAGCCAGATCAGCACCGCAACAGCAGACAGCAGGCCGACGCCGATGCCGGCGCTCTTCATGTCGGGCTGGAAACCTCCACCGCCCGTGCCCCGGCCACCGCCGTTGCGGCCACCATTGCCACCA
Organism: Pseudorhodoferax sp. Leaf267; assembly: GCF_001422405.1. Lineage (GTDB taxonomy): Bacteria > Pseudomonadota > Gammaproteobacteria > Burkholderiales > Burkholderiaceae_C > Pseudorhodoferax. Next base: position 27,459 of record NZ_LMMV01000001.1, on the reverse strand, counting down.
CCGCCAAACAGGCCACCGAGCTTGCGGTTGAAGTCACGCCAGAGTTCGTCCAGATCGGGAGGCCCCTGGTTGCCGCCGCGGTTTGGTGCACTGCGCGGAGGCTCATAGGGACGCTGCTCGCCATCGGGCCGCCGTACTTCGGGCTTTTCGTCCGAATCCGTCGCCTTGTCGTCTCCACGGCCCCATCGGGGATCGTTCAGATTGAACATGCCGCGGATGCGGCCAGGCAGGCCAGCCCAACCCGACGGCCGAGAAGAAAGGTTCATTCGCTCTGGTCTCTTGTAGTCAACGGGTGATTGTGCCGAATCGTGGATCGGCCTCATGATACCCAGGGGAATCGAGCCCGACATGGTCCAGTTGCTGGGCGCGGCGTCCTAGTTCGGCCCGCAGTTGCGCCATGCCTTCGCCCGTTTGCGCGCTCAGGAACACACGGTCCAGCGTCGTGCCGTCCACGACCATGCTGTCCGTCAGTTGCAAGGGCCGCTGCGCTTCGTCGAGGGCATCGAGCTTGTTGAAGACCAGGAGCATGGGCACGGTGTCGGCGCCGATGTCGGCCAGCACGCGGCGAACCTCCTCCATCTGCTCTGGATGGTGCGGATTGGACGCATCGACCACGTGTAGCAGCAGGTCGGCGTCGGCAGCCTCCTGCAACGTGGCGCGAAACGCATCGACCAGGCCGTGCGGCAGGTCACGGATAAAACCCACGGTGTCGGACAGCGAGACCGAACGCCCGGCTTCGCCCAGGTACAGCTGGCGTGTCGTCGTGTCCAGCGTCGCGAACAATTGGTCCGCCGCATAGGCCCGCGCCTTCACGAGTGCATTGAACAGGCTGGACTTTCCCGCGTTGGTGTAGCCCACAAGAGAGATCGTGAACGCATCGCGGCGCTCGCGCTGGCGACGTTGCGTGCCGCGCTGGCGCACGACCTTGGACAGCCGCTCACGCGTGCGCTTGATGGACTCGCCGATCATGCGCCGGTCCAGTTCGATCTGTCGCTCGCCCGGGCCGCCGCGCGTGCCGATGCCGCCACGCTGGCGCTCCAGATGCGACCAGCGCCGCACCAGGCGCGTGCTGAGGTACTGCAGGCGCGCCAGCTCCACCTGCAGCTTGCCTTCATGGCTGCGCGCACGCTGCGAAAAGATGGTCAGGATCAGCATGGTCCGGTCGTTGACCGGCAGCTCCAGCACCCGCTCAAGGTTGCGCTGCTGCGCGGGGCTTAGCGACTGGTCGAACAGCACTTCGCTGGCACCATGCATTTGGGCCAGCAGCTTGATCTCCTCGGCCTTGCCAGTGCCGATGAAGAGAGCAGCGTCGGGCGCCTTGCGTTTGCAAGTGATGCGCGCCACAGGCACCAGGCCGGCGGTCTGGGCCAACAGACCCAGCTCCTCCAACTCCTGGTCGAAATGAGGCAAGCCGAAATCGACCCCGACCAGAATGGCCGAGGCCGTCGCACGATCCACAGGAGATGTGTCAGTCAATCGATTGAAGGAAAGGTGGCACGCCTTTCACAAGGCATGCAGACGCCGGCCTGGGCCTGCGCCGTTTGCTCAGGAAGCCGCGTCGGCAGCGTTGTCGTCCTGTGCCGCCTGAAAGTTGACGGCACGCCCAGGGACGATGGTCGAAATGGCGTGCTTGTAGACCATCTGCGTCACCGTATTGCGCAGCAGCACGACGTACTGATCGAAGGACTCGATCTGACCCTGCAGCTTGATGCCGTTGACGAGATAGATCGACACAGGCACGTGCTCGCGACGCAAGGTGTTCAGGAACGGATCCTGCAAAAGTTGGCCTTTATTGCTCACGATATCCTCCGTGTTGTGACAGTTGTTATTGGGAAGCGGGGAACCATACCACAGGGATTTCGCGCCACTCGGTGAAAACACTGATGTCCTTATGCGACGTGATGGGACTGGCGCGCGCGGCGCATGCACGGCCCGCATCGATGCACCAAAGCGGGGATGTTCGGGCTAGACTTCGCGCGCGCTGCGACCTTACACGGCGTCGTGCACACAAGAATCAGACCCAAAATGCGACTGCGCAAACCGCATACGAAGCACACCCAAGATCCCCATGCACCATCCATTTCTGAGCCGCTCCGCAGCTGCACTCGCACTGGCACTGGGCACCCTCACCATGCCTGCCCTCGCAGCCGATGCGCCATCCGTTGCCGTCACGGCCATCGTCGAACACCCGGCGCTGGACGCCGTGCGCGATGGTGTGCGCGACGAACTGAAAGCCGCCGGTTTCGAGGACGGCCGGAACTTCAAATTCAGCTACCAAAGCGCGCAGGGCAACGTCGGCACGGCGGCCCAGATCGCGCGCAAGTACGCAGGCGACCGACCCAGCGCGATCGTGGCCATTGCCACACCGTCAGCGCAGTCGGCGGTCGCTGCCACCAGGCAGATCCCGGTGATCTACTCCGCCGTGACCGACCCTGTCGCGGCAAAGCTGGTGAAGGACTGGGGACCCTCGGGCACCAACGTGACCGGTGTGTCCGACCTCTCGCCACTGGACAAGCACCTGGATCTGATCAAGAAGATCGTGCCGAACGCCAAGCGCGTGGGTGTGATCTACAGCCCGGGCGAGGCCAACTCGGTGGCCATCGTGGCCGCCCTCAAGAAGGCTGCAGGCCCCGCTGGCGTCACCATCGTCGAAGCTGCCGCCGCACGCACGGTGGACGTGCCGACCGCCGCGCAAAGCCTGATCGGCAAGGCCGATGCGATGTACACGCCGACCGACAACAACGTGGTCTCGGCCTTCGAAGGCATCGTCAAGGTCGCGCAGCAGGCCAAGATCCCCGTCATCGCGGCCGACACGGCCACAGTGGAACGCGGCGCCGTGGCCGCGCTGGGCCTGAACTACTACGACATCGGCCGCCAGACCGGCAAGATCGTGGTGCGCGTGCTCAAGGGAGAGGCCCCCGGCACGATCGCCTCGCAGACGAGCAACAACTTCGAGCTGTTCGTCAACCCCGCCGCGGCCAAGCTGCAGGGTGTGAACCTGCCGGACGAACTGCTCAAGAGCGCCAAGGTCGTCGGCGCGAAGTGAGCGCACTGCCATGTCGCTCATCGCCTCGCTGGGTGCGATCGAGATCGGCCTGATTTTCGGGCTGGTCGCCCTCGGCGTCTTCATCTCGTTTCGCATCATCAACTTCCCCGACCTGACGGTGGACGGCAGCTTCCCGCTCGGCGCGGCCGTGGCCGCCGCGCTGATCGTGGCCGGCTGGAACCCGTTCGCGGCCACCGCCCTCGCGTGCGTGGCCGGCGCCGCATCCGGCTGGATCACGGCCTGGCTCAACGTGCGGCTCAAGATCATGCAGCTCTTGGCCAGCATCCTGGTCATGATTGCGCTGTACTCGGTCAACCTGCGCGTGATGGGCAAGCCCAATGTGGCGCTGATCAGCGAACCCACGGTGTTCAGCCTGGTGCCAATCGGCGACCTTCCCGAATACTGGGCCAAGCCGGCGCTGCTGCTCGTCATCGTGGTGGTGGCCAAGTTGCTCGTGGACTGGTTCTTCGCCTCCGAGGCTGGCCTGGCCATGCGCGCCACGGGCAGCAACGCCCGGATGGCGCGCGCGCAAGGTATCTCGACAGACCGCCACACCGTGCTGGGCCTGGCACTGTCGAATGCGCTGGTGGCGCTCGCCGGCGCCCTGTTTGCGCAAACGCAGGGTGCGGCCGACATCTCCATGGGCATCGGCACCATCGTGATCGGCCTGGCGGCGGTGATCATCGGCGAGACGCTGATGCCTTCGCGCAGCCTGGTGGTCACCACGCTGGCCTGCATCCTGGGCGCTGTGCTGTATCGCTTCTTCATCGCGCTGGCGCTGAACACCGAGTTCATGGGCCTGCAGGCGCAGGACCTGAACTTGGTCACGGCCGTGCTGGTGGCGCTGGCGCTGATGGTGCCGGTCTACAAGCGCAAGCTGGCAGGCTGGATGCCGGGCAATGCCAAGGGAGCCAAGTGATGCTGCGCGCCGAACAATTGCAGATCACCTTCAACCCGGGCACGCCAATCCAGAACCACGTGCTGCGCGGGCTGAGCCTGGCGATCCCCTCGGGCCAGTTCGTGACCGTGATCGGCTCCAACGGGGCCGGCAAATCGACCTTTCTGAATGCGGTGAGTGGCGACCTGCTGGTCGACACCGGCCGCATCGACATCGACGGCCAGGACGTCACGCGGCTGCCGGCCTGGCAGCGCGCCGGCATGGTGGCGCGTGTGTTCCAGGATCCGATGGCTGGCACCTGCGAGGCGCTCACCATCGAAGAAAACATGGCGCTGGCGCACAGGCGCGGCGGCAAGCGCGGCTTCGGTCTGTCATTGAATCGAGGGCTGCGCGAACTGTTCCGCGAGAAGCTGGCCATCCTGAAGCTGGGCCTGGAGAACCGGCTGGCCGACCGGATCGGCCTGCTATCCGGTGGCCAGCGCCAGGCCGTGAGCCTGCTGATGGCCTCGCTGCAGCCGTCGCGCATCCTGCTGCTGGACGAGCACACGGCAGCGCTGGACCCGAAGACCGCGGCCTTCGTGCTGGAACTGACAGCACGCATCGTCGAAGAGAACCGGCTCACTGCCATGATGGTCACGCACAGCATGCGCCAGGCGCTGGACTACGGCCAGCGCACCGTCATGCTGCACGAGGGCCAGGTGATCCTGGACGTGGCGGGCGATCAACGCCGCGGGCTGGACGTGCCCGACCTGCTGCGCATGTTCGCGCAGACGCGCGGCGAGAAGCTGGACGACGACAAGCTCCTGCTGTCGTGAACTGCGCGAAGGAGCTCAGCGCTCCTTCTTCGCAGCGAATGGGTTGTCCGAACTCTTCATCTGGATGCGCAGCGGTGTCCCGGTGAGGTCGAACTCCTTGCGGAAGCGGCCTTCCAGGAAGCGCTTGTAGGTCTCGCTCACGTTCTCCAGCGAATTGCCGTGGATCACGATGATGGGCGGGTTCATGCCGCCCTGGTGGGCGTACCGTAGCTTGGGCCGGAACATGCCGCCGCGCTCCGGGCTCTGGAACTGCACGGCCTCCAGCAGCAGGCGCGTGAGCACCGGCGTGGACATCTTGCACATGGCGGCCTTGTGTGCCTGCGCGATCGAACCCCAGACCGGGCCCAGGCCCTGACGCTTCTGGGCCGAGATGAAGTGCAACGAGGCGAACTTCAGGAAAGGCAGCCGCGTCTCGATGGAGCGTTGCACCAGCTCGCGCTGGTAGCTGTCCACGGCATCCCATTTGTTGATGGCGATCACCACGGCGCGGCCGCTCTCCAGGATATAGCCGGCGATGTGCGCGTCCTGGTCCGTCACGCCCTGCGTAGCGTCCAGCAGCAGCAGCACGACGTTGGCACCTTCGATGGCCTGCAGCGTCTTGACCACCGAGAACTTCTCGATGGCCTCGAACACCTTGCCCTTGCGGCGCAGGCCGGCCGTGTCGATGAGTTCAAAGCGCTGGCCGCGACGCTCGAACGGCACGGAGATGGCGTCGCGCGTGGTGCCCGGCAGGTCGAATGCCACCAGGCGCTCCTCGCCCAGCCAGGTGTTGATGAGCGTGGACTTGCCGACATTGGGCCGGCCGGCCACGGCCAGGCGGATCACCCCGGGGTCGACGGCGTCGTCGTCCTCTGGCTCTTCCGGCAGATGCAGCGGCGCCAGCGCCAGCTCGATCAGGGTGCGCATGCCCTGGCCGTGCGCGGCCGAGACCGCGTGCACCTCGCCCAGGCCCAGCTCGTAGAAATCGCTGGTCTGGTGGCCCTCGGTCATGCCCTCGGCCTTGTTGGCTGCCAGCACGCAGGGCTTGCCCAGGCGGCGCAGGTAATTGGCGATGTCGTGGTCCTGCGCAGACACGCCACCGCGGGCATCGACCACGAACACCACGACATCGGCCTCGGCGACGGCCTGGCGCGTCTGCTTGGCCATCTCCTTGTAGATGCCGCTTTCGGCCGTCGGCTCGAAGCCGCCGGTGTCGATGACGATGTACTCCTGCTTGCCGTGCTTGCCGTTGCCGTAGTGGCGGTCACGCGTGAGGCCGGCGAAGTCGGCCACGATGGCGTCGCGCGATCGCGTCAGCCGGTTGAAGAGCGTGGACTTGCCCACATTGGGGCGACCGACCAGGGCAATGACAGGTTTCATCTGGGAGCGATCACTCGGGCGCGAAGCCGAACACGCCGCCGTTGCGCGTCACCACGACCAGCGTGTCGTCAGCCACCACGGGCGCGGCGACGATGGCCGAGCCATCGGTCGTCACACGGGTCAGCGGCGAGCCATCCTCGCGCGACACGAAATGCACGATGCCGCTCTCGTCGCCGACGATCACGGAGCGGCCCAGAGCCAGCGGCGCCGTGAGCTGCCGATAACGCAGGCGCTCGGAGACCCAGGCACGCTCGCCATCGCTGCGGCGCCAGGCCACCAGCTTGCCGTCGCTCTCGGGGCCGAACACAAAGCGGTCGTCGCCGTGCACGCCCTGGTAGCCCGACGAGGGCTTGGTCCAGGCCACCGTGCCGCGCGACGCGTCGACACAGCCCAGGCCAGCCTGGAACGCGCGCGTGCAGACCGAGTCGCCGACGCGGCTCACGCGCCCGACCAGGTCGACCAGGCGCTCCACGTCGTTGGTGCCGCGAGGGGTGGCGACGGGCGCGTCCCAGCGGATCGTGCCGTTCAGGGGATTGAGGCCCACGAGCCGGCCGGACAGGCCCACGACCAGCGTGTCGCCGACAGCCAGGATCACGCCGGGCTGGCGCAGCACCAGCGCTTCGCCGGGGCGCTGCTGCGTCCACAGCCTGCGGCCGCTCGCGCCATCCAGCGCCGTGACTGTGCGGTCGGCCCCCAGCACGAAGACGCGGCCACCGGCCACGAACGGCGCTGTCAGGACCTGGGCCGAGAGCTTCTGACGCCAGAGCTCGCGCCCGGCCTCGAAGGCCACGATCTCGTTGCCCTGCGTCGCCACGGCGGCTGTCTTGCCGTCGCTACCGACGCCGGCTGTCAGCTTGGCCTTGGCCGATGCGCGCCACAGCTCGCGTCCGCTGCGCGCGTCCAGCGCCAGCACCGTGCCGTCGCTGCTGGCCAGCGCGACCTGGCCGCCACTGACCTGCACGTCCAGCGGATAGGCGACTTCGCCGATCTTGGTGCTCCAGGCCTGCCGTACGCCCAGCAGGCCGGGATTGGGGCCGAGATCGGCCGGCTTGGGCTTGCCCGATCCGGCGCAGCCGGTCAGCAGCGCGGCGGCCAGGCCCAGCAGCGCCAGCTGGCGGCGGTTCCAGGTAACAGGCTTCATTTCTTGGCCTCCGCCGCCGCGTCCACGCCCAGGGCGTTGAGCTTGACCTCGACCATGCGGCGGTACTCGACGCGCGCATCCAGGCCGGCGTAGGCCTTGCGGTACTCGGACAGCGCTTCGGTCTTCTTGCCCTGCGCGGCGAGCACGTCGCCGCGGCGGTCGGCGGCCAGGGCCGCGAACTCGCCGGCGAAGCTGCCTTCGAGCTGCTTCAGTGCTTCGTCATAGGCCTTGGCGTCGAGCGCGATACCGGCCAGGCGCAAACGCGCCAGGGCCTGGTAACCGGGATCGGACGATTTTTCGGCCACCCAGGCCAGCGCAGCCTTCGCCGCATCGTTGTTGCCACGCTCGTGCAGCACTTTGCCCGCCAGCAGGCCGGCCTGCTGCGCATACAGGGTGCCAGCGTACTTGTCCTTGATGTCGCCGAAGGCGCGCTCCAGGCGTGCGGTGTCGCCGGCGCGGGCAGCACGATCGGCTTCGTCGTACAGGCTCGAGGCCTGGGCCGACTGGCTGCGTTGCCAATAGTGCCAGCCGTTCCAGGCGGCAAACCCGGCCAGCACCACAATCAGCAGCCAGGTGATGGCATTGCCATAGCGCTTCCAGAAATGCTTGACCTGGTCCAGCTGTTCTTGTTCTTCGAGATCGAGATGTGTTGCCATGGGTTGCCCGGATTCAAGCGCGCGATTGTAGGGTGGGTGCCCAGTCGGCCAGGGCCGCCAGAGGCTGGCGCTGCTGCGCGCCCTGACCGTCGCGCAAGGCCTTCACGGTCACGTGGTTCTCGGCCAGTTCGTCCGGGCCGAACACCAGCGCGAACGGGGCGCCGCTGGCGTCAGCCTTCTTGAACTGCGACTTCATGCTGCCCAGGCCTTCGGCCATGCCGGCATGCATCTGCACCTGCACGCCCGCGGCACGCAAGGCCTGCAGCACGGGCAGCACCTGCGGCAGTGCGGAGGCGTCGGGCACGATGGCGTAGGCATCGGGGCGCGGCTGCACGAAATCGTCGCTCTGCGTGCGCACCAGCTCCAGCACGCGCTCCAGGCCCATGCCCCAGCCCACAGCCGGCGTGGGCTTGCCTCCCAGCAACTCGAACAGGCCGTCGTAGCGGCCGCCGCCGCACAGCGTGCCCTGCGCCCCCAGCTCATCGGTGATGAACTCGAACACCGTGTGGCTGTAGTAGTCTAGGCCACGCACCAGGCGCGGGTTCACGCGCCAGGAGACGCCACAGGCCGTCAGCAATTGCTGAACGGTTTCGAAATGCTTCAGCGAGGTCTCGCCCAGGTAGCTCAGCAGCTGCGGCGCGTCCTGCACCATCTCCTGCATGGCCGGGTTCTTGGTGTCCAGGATGCGCAGCGGGTTGGTCTGCAGTCGGCGCTGGGCGTCGGCGTCCAGCAGCCCGGCATGCTGCTGGAAATATTCGATCAGCGCGGCGCGATGCGCCTGGCGCTCGGCGGGCACGCCCAGGCTGTTCAATTCCACGCGCACATTGCGCAGACTCAGGTCGGCGAACAGCTGGTGCACCAGCAGCATCAGCTCGGCATCGACCTCGGGGCCGGCAAAGCCCAGGGCTTCGGCACCGAGCTGGTGGAACTGCCGGTAGCGGCCACGCTGCGGGCGCTCGTGGCGGAACATGGGGCCCATGTAGTAGAGCCGCTTGCCGCCGTCGTAGGTCAGGTTGTGCTCGATGGCCGCGCGCGCCACGCCAGGCGTGTTCTCGGGCCGCAGCGTCAAGGCCTCGCCATTCAGCCGGTCGTCGAAGGAGTACATCTCCTTCTCGACGATGTCGGTGGTCTCGCCAGTGCCGCGCACGAAGAGCGCCGTGGGCTCGACGATGGGCGTGCGGATGTTGCGGTAGGCGAATGTCGCCATGCGCGTGCGGATCTTGTCTTCCAGCCATTCCCAGCGCGCCGAATCCGGCGGCAGGATGTCGTTCATGCCTTTGACGGCGCTGAGCTTCTCGGGCTTGGACACGGCGGTGCGCGCCGCCTTGGCGGCTGAGGGGTTGTCTTGCATGGGGATCAGGCGGCCTCGGTCACAACTGGCGTGCCGAAGCGCTTCTCGATGTAGTTCTCGACGACTTTCTGGAACTCCTGCGCGATGCCGTCGCCGCGCAGCGTCATGGCCTTTTCGCCGTCGATAAAGACGGGAGCGGCCGGTGCCTCGCCGGTGCCAGGCAGACTGATGCCGATGTCGGCATGCTTGCTCTCGCCCGGCCCGTTGACGATGCAGCCCATGACGGCCACCTTGAGCTTCTCGACGCCGGGGTACCGGGCGCGCCAGACCGGCATCTGCGCACGCAGGAAGTCGTCGATCTGCTTGGTGAGTTCCTGGAACGTGGTGCTCGTGGTGCGGCCACAACCGGGGCAGGCCGTGACGCTGGGGACGAAGCTGCGCAGGCCCAGGGACTGCAGGATCTCGGAGGCGATCACGACCTCCTGCGAGCGTGCTTCACCGGGCTGCGGTGTCAGCGAGACGCGGATGGTGTCGCCGATGCCCTGCTGCAGCAGCACACCCAGCGCGACCGAGGAAGCCACCGTCCCCTTGGTGCCCATGCCGGCCTCGGTCAGGCCCAGATGCAAGGGATAGCGGCAGCGCCGCGCAAGTTCGCCGTAGACCGTGACCAGATCCTGCACGCCGCTGACCTTGCACGACAGGATGATCTGGTGCGCGGGTAGGCCCATGCGCTCGGCCATTTCGGCCGACGAGATGGCCGAGGTGATCAGCGCCTCGTACATGACCTGCTTGGCGTCCCAAGGCTGCGCGCGCCGGCTGTTCTCGTCCATCATGCCGGCCATCAGCTCCTGGTCCATGGAGCCCCAGTTCACGCCGATCCGCACCGCCTTGTTGAAGCGCACGGCGGCCTCGATCATCTGGCCGAACTGCTTGTCGTGCTTGTCGCCCTTGCCCACGTTGCCCGGGTTGATGCGGTACTTGGACAAGGCCTCGGCGCAGGCCGGGTGCTCGCTCAGGAGGCGGTGCCCGTTGTAGTGGAAGTCACCGATCAACGGCACGCTGATGCCCATGCGGTCGAGCTGGTCGCGGATGTGCGGCACGGCAGCGGCGGCCTCGGGCGTGTTGACCGTGATGCGCACCAGCTCCGAGCCGGCCAGTGCCAATTCCTTGATCTGGATGGCCGTGCCGATGGCGTCGGCCGTGTCGGTGTTGGTCATGGACTGCACGCGCACCGGCGCGCTGCCGCCCAGCGTGACCTCGTGCGCCTGCCAGCGCACGGAAGCCTGCAGCGAACGCCGGGCGAGCGGCGCAACGGGAACGATGGGAGACGGTTGCATGCTTACTTCACCTCGAAACGGGCCACGTTGGTCTTTGCAATGCCGGCCAGGTTCATGGGCTGGCCACGCACCTGGACGTCGACGGCATCGATGCGGCCGACCACGACCGCCAGCGGCAGCGCGCCGCTGGCCGTCACTCGCTCGCCAGCCTGCAGTGTGCGGCGCACGACCTGCACGCCCTTGGCATCGGTGACCTGCACCCAGGACTCGGCCTTGGCCGTGAACACCATGGTCGCGTCGCTGGCCGGCGCCACAGCGCTGGCCGCGGGCTCGGCCGGCGGTGGCAGGATGGCTGGCGCTGGCGGCAAGGCGGCGCTGGATTCGGGCTGGAGCACCGGCGCGGATGCCGCGCTGGGCACCGACATCTCGACCGTGCCGGAGGCTTCAGGCCCGGCTTGCGCGGTCTCGGTGCCATCGGGCTGGCGCGGATAGAAATACATCGCCAACGCGCCCAGCAGCAGCACGCCCACGGCCAGCAGGGCCGGCTTGGGCAGACGCCACGGCGCGGCGGACGACATCGACGTGGGCTCGAAGCGCTCGTTGATCGCCGGCGCCTGCGCCCCCAGGCGAGAGCCGCCGATGCCGGGCATCAGGTCCAGCACAGGCTTGGGGTCCAGCTTCAGGCCGCGGCAGATGCTGGCCGCCAGGCCGCGCGCGAAGGTCGCGTCAGGCAACAAATCGATGCGGCCGGCCTCCAGGGCCTCCAGCTTCTTGACCGGCACCTTCAGGGCCACAGCCAACGCAGCCACGTGCAGGCCGGCATCCTCGCGTGCCTTGCGCAGCATGGCACCGGCCGCCTGCGCGCCGCGCGTGCCCTCGTCGCCCTGCTCTGCCGAACCGGATGGAATGGTGGTCTCACTCATCGAAAGCCCTGCGCTCCAGCGCCAGATATTCACGCGACTGCGCGAACCGCTTGCGCAACTGGTCGCTCAATTGTTCGAAGGCCTGCTGGTTGTTCATGCGGCGCTCCACCTTGATGCCCAGCCACAGCGACTCGGCATTGGCGTATTCGGTGTTGTTGATGCGCCGGATGTAGAACTGCGCACGTGGATAGTCCGCGCGCTCGTACAGCAGTTGGGCCAGGTTGTAGCCCGTGATGGGGTTGGCCGGGTCGAGTTCGTAGGAGCGGCCGAAGCTGGCCTCGGCCTGCGCCGGTTGACCGGCGCGCTGCTGGCACATGCCCTGGGCCATGAAGGTCTTGGCCTTGCCTGTGTACGCAGGCTGCGCCAGCGCCTGGTTGAATTTCTCGTCGGCCGCGGCGAAACGTTCCTGCTGACACAGCATCCAGCCGTAGTTGTGCAGCGTGTAGGGCTCGCGCGGGTTCAGCGACAAGGCGCGCTGGAAGCTCTCCTCGGCCAGCCGCAGGTCGTTGAGCCGCAGGTAGATCAGGCCGCGCAGGTTGTAGGCGTCGGCAAAGGTGGGGTCGATGGCCAACGACTGCTTGAGCTCGTCGAGCGCGACATTGGTCTGGCCTTGGTCGAAATAGCCCGATGCCAGCTGCAAGCGGACCCGGGCGCGACGCCGCACCTCGGGCTCGTCGGAAGGCGTCACGATGTCGGCACCAGGGGCCCGCGCGTCCAGCCCCTGGGGCGTGGCACAACCTGACAGCTGCGTCGCAGCGGCCAGCGCCAAGGCCAGGGCGCACAGCGCCCGGGAGCCCACCGGTGGCGACCACTGCAGCTCGCGCATGCCGCTCAGGCCTCGTGCGGCGCAACGGCCGGCTGCAACGGCACCGTGCGCTGCAGGGCGATGCGCTGCACCACGCGCGTGCGGTCCTTCACATCGCCGGCCAGCTGGCCACACGCAGCGTCGATGTCGTCGCCACGCGTCTTGCGCACCGTCGTCACCAGGCCGGCATCGGACAGCAGCTTGGCGAACGCAGTCACCTGTTGCGGCTTGGAGCGCAGCAGGCCGGAAGCCGGGAAGGGGTTGAACGGGATGAGGTTCAGCTTGCACCACACGCCATCGGTGCGGTAGCGCTCGATCAGCGCGATGAGCTCGCGCGCATGCTCGGGCTGGTCATTCACGCCGTCGAGCATGCAGTATTCGAATGTGATGAAGTCGCGCGGCGCATGCGCCAGGTAGCGCTGGCAGGCCGACATCAACTCGTCCAGTGGGTACTTGCGGTTCAGCGGCACGAGCTTGTCGCGCAGGGCATCGTTGGGTGCGTGCAGCGACACAGCCAGGGCCACGGCGCAGTCGGCGCCGAGTCGGTCCATCATGGGCACGACACCCGAGGTCGACACCGTGACGCGGCGACGCGACAGGCCGTAGCCATGGTCGTCCAGCATTGTGCGCAGCGCCGGCACGAGCTGCGTGTAGTTCTGCAGCGGCTCGCCCATGCCCATCATGACCACGTTGGAGATCACGCGCTCCTCGGTGCCCAGATGGCGGCGCAGGAAATGCTCGGCGAACCAGAGCTGGGCCACGATCTCGCCCGTCGTCAGATTACGACTGAAGCCCTGATGGCCCGTCGAGCAGAAGCGGCAGCCGACGGCGCAGCCGGCCTGCGAGGAGATGCACAGCGTGCCCCGGTCGTCCTCGGGAATGAACACGGCCTCGACCGCGTCGCCCGCGCCGACATCGAACAGCCACTTGATGGTGCCGTCCTGCGAGATGTTCTGCGTGATGACGGGCAAGGCCGACACGTGCGCACACGATGCCAGCTTGCCGCGCAGGGACTTGGCCAGATCGCTCATCTGCGCGAAGTCGCTGGCGCCGCGCTGGTGGATCCAGCGGAACAGTTGGGTCGCACGAAAACGCTTCTCGCCCAGGCGCTCGCAAAAGGCCGCGAGGCCGTCGAGATCGAATTCCAGGAGATTGGTGGAGGCTTGCATGGAGAAGCCCTCAGGCGCGCCACGCACGGGGCACGCCAGGACCCCGCGCGGTCGAAGGCGCCGCGATGCAGCGGCAACGCGCGGGGTAACGCATATCAGCGTGCGTAGACGTTCATGCCGGGGAAGAAAAACGCGATCTCGACCTGGGCGGTTTCGGCGGCATCCGAACCGTGGACGGCGTTGGCGTCGATGCTGTCGGCGAAGTCGGCGCGGATCGTTCCGGCAGCCGCCTTCTTCGGGTCCGTCGCGCCCATCAGGTCACGGTTCTTCAGGATGGCGTTCTCGCCTTCCAGTACCTGGATCATGACGGGGCCGGAGATCATGAAATCGACCAGGTCCTTGAAGAAAGGACGCTCTTTGTGCACGCCGTAGAACTGCTCGGCGTCAGCACGCGACAGTTGCACCAGGCGAGCGGCCACGATCTTCAGGCCGGCAGCCTCGAAACGGGCGTAGATCTGGCCGATCACGTTCTTCGCGACGGCGTCGGGCTTGATGATGGAGAGGGTACGTTCGAGAGCCATGTTGTTGCTTTCTTTGATGGGTGCCGGAGTCCGGTCGGTTCTGATGGATGATTTCTTAGCGCTGCGCGCGCAGAACCCGCGATTTTAGCGGGTGTAACGAAGCGAATTCGAAAGCCCACCGGCGGGAGGGGCTTGCCCCTTGGCGTGGTGGGGCTCAGCGGCCGCGGCCGCCCCGGCGCTGCGGGCCTGGGCCCCCACCACCGCCACCACCGCGCCGCTGCTGGCCCTGCCCTTGGCGCTGGCGGGTGAAACTGTCGGCGCCGATGTAGCCGAAAGAGGTCTTCATGGGATCAGGCTGCCCGCCGTTGCCGCCGCCACCGCCGCCGGCACCACCGCCCATGCCGCGCTCATTGCGCCCACCGCGGCGCTGGCCGCCCAGCGTGCTGGTGTTTAAGGGGTTGGGGATCGGGCCGTCCGAATGCTCGTCGTCATGCCGAGGCGCCGGCGCATGGCCCGGCACCGGGCCACGGCCCGCCGCGTTGCGGCCGCCCTGCTTGCCACGGCCTGCGCCACCACCGCCACCACCGCCACCACCGCCTCGCGTCTGCTGCTGCGGGCCGCGCCCCGCCCCGTCGCCAGCGCCGCGTGGGCCGCGACGCTCATTGCGCTGGCCACGCTGCTCCTTGGGCTGCGGCTGTGGCCGCAGGGCACCGGCGGCACGCATCAGGGCGTCGATGTCGCGCGTATCGAGCTCCAGCGAGGCACCGCGCTTCAGGCCGCGCGGCAGCAGCATGGCGCCGTAGCGGATGCGGATCAGACGGCTCACGGCGTGGCCGACGGCCTCCAGCATGCGCCGCACTTCGCGGTTGCGGCCCTCGGAGATCGTCACCTTGTACCAGCAGTTCGAGCCCTCGCCGCCGCCGTCCTCGATGCTGCCGAACTGGGCCATTCCATCGTCCAGCCGTACGCCGTCGAGCAGGCGCTGCTTTTCCTCGTTGCTCAGCGCGCCGAGCACACGCACGGCGTACTCGCGCTCCAGGCCGAAACGCGGATGCATCAGCTGGTTGGCGAGCTCGCCCGAGTTCGTGAAAAGCAGCAGCCCTTCAGTGTTCAGGTCCAGCCGGCCGACCGACTGCCATTTGCCTTGGAACAGCTTGGGCAGCTTGCGAAAAACGGTCGGGCGGTTCTGCGGATCGTCGTGCGTGACGACTTCGCCCACGGGCTTGTGGTAGGCGATCACGCGCGGCGGCGGCGCGTCGATCCGGTAGCGGATGGGCTTGCCGTTGACCTTGACCTGGTCTCCGTACTGGATGCGCTGGCCGATATGGGCAGGCTCGTTGTTAACCGAGATGCGCCCCTCGTTGATGAGCTGCTCCATCTCCAGCCGCGAGCCAAGGCCGGCCTGCGCCAGGATCTTGTGCAGCTTGGGCGTCTCGGGCTGGGGCGGAAGCACGCGCTTGACCGGGGCTACTTCGGCGGAATCCTCGTCGGCGTCAAAACGCCCGGAGATCACATCGGCAAAGCGGTCCGCTGGCGTGGCCTCGGCAGCGGGCTTGCCCGCCGGCTCGGCCTCGGGCACTGCAGCGGCCTGCGCAGGCACATCGGCCATGCCGTGTTCTTCTTCGGGGGTCGGGGTCTCGCCGATGGTGTCGTTCATGGAGGAGGGTCTGCTGGCTGGGAGGCTGCGCTGGGCGCATCCTCGTCGGTTGACGGGGCGTCGACGGGGGAGATCGGAGAAGCCTCGACGGCAGGCGGGGCTGCGTCGGCGGCGGGCGCCTCGGGGGCGGATGCGTTGTCGGCCACGGAGGCGTCCTCGGCATCGATGGGCAAGGCCGCCTGGGTGGGATGCGCGCTGGCCAGCGAGGCCAGCAGCTCGGCGCGTTGCGTGGGGTCGTCGGCAACGGGCAACTGGTCCAGGGATTCGAGCCCCAGGTCGTCCAGGAACTGGCGCGTGGTGGCGAACAAGGCCGGCCGGCCGACCGTCTCGCGGTGGCCGATCACCTCGACCCAGCCACGTTCCTCCAGTTGCTTGAGCACCAGCGCGTTGATGCTGACGCCACGGATGTCTTCCATGTCGCCGCGCGTGGCGGGCTGGCGGTAAGCAATGATGGCCAGCGTCTCCAGCGCGGCGCGCGTGTAGCGCGGCGGCTTCTCGGGGTGCAGGCGGTCCAGGAACGGGCGCATCGCCGGACGGCTCTGGAAGCGCCAGCCCGAGGACACGCTCACCAGCTCAAGGCCGCGCTGAGTCCACTCGTCCTGCAGTTCGGCCAGCAAGCTCTTGACCGTGTCTGCGGCCAGGACGTCATCGAACAGCACGCGAAGATCGCGCACGGGCAGGGGCTGCGGCGAGCACATCAAGGCCGCCTCAAGGACATGCTTGGCCTCTGCCGAATTCATGACGGGTACGGTTCCAGGAAATGCACCGGGGCGGTGCGGGCTCGAATGCGTGGGGAAAGGCTGTGCTGCCCAGGCCGTCGCATCAGGCGACTGCGTTGCGTGCCCGGGGACCGGGTCACTGCACGCGGTTAGGCATTGTAATCCACGCCCCATTGCGCAAGCGCCTCGCGCATGTCCTCGGGCAGCGGCGAGCGCAGGTCCAGGTCGGCCCCGGTCATGGGGTGGCGCAGGGCCAGGCGGAACGCATGCAGGGCTTGGCGCGCGAGCCCGGCGGCAAGTGTGCCGCCATACAAGGTGTCGCCCACCAAGGGGTGGCCGATGGATGCGGCATGCACACGGATCTGGTGCGTGCGGCCGGTGTGCAGGCTGCAGCGCAACCAGCAGCCGGCATCCGCCTGAGCCAGGCATTCGATGTCGGTGCGGGCCGTCTTGCCGGCATCGCGCGCCAGGTCGACCACGGCCATGCGCAAGCGGTTGCGCGGGTCGCGGCCGACCGGCGCCTCGATCGTGCGCGTACGTGGCCCGCTCCATGGGCGGTGCGCCAGCGCCAGGTATTGGCGGCTCACCTCGCGCCGCGCGATCAGGCCGACCAGCGCGTCCATGGCAGCACGGGTGCGCGCCACGACCATGAGCCCGCTCGTGTCCTTGTCCAGGCGGTGCACGATGCCGGCCCGTGGCAGCATGGCGGCGCTGGCATCCAGGGCCAGCAGGCCATTGAGCAACGTGCCGCTCCAATTGCCCGGCGCGGGATGCACGACCAGGCCCGCGGGCTTGTCGATCACGCGCAGGAATTCGTCCTCGTGCACAACACGCAGGTCCATGGGCTGGGCCACAAAGGCCTGGCTCTGCAAGGTCGGGCGCAGCTCGATGTGGACGGTGTCGCCGGCGCGCACTTTGCTCGCGCTCTTGCGCGCGGGGTGGCCGTTCAACTGCACGGCATCGGTGTCGATCAGCTGCTGCAGATAGCTGCGCGAGAACTCTGGCACGAGCACGACCAGGGCCCGGTCCAGGCGTTGGCCATGCAGCCCGGCCTCGACGATGGCCCGGCGCGATTCCGCTGGCGGCTCAAGGCCTTGCGCCTCGTCCAGGCCGTCCGCCAGGGGGTCGGCCGATATAATTGCCGCCGCTTCTTTCAAGGGAATTGCCTGTGGTCCATCGCTCCAAATTATCGACGCTCGCGCCCCTGCTCATGGCGGGCACGGTGGCCGTGCTCGCAGGCTGCTCGTCCACGCCCAAGGACGAAACCGCCAACTGGAGCCCCAACCGCATCTACACCGAAGCCAAGGAAGAGCTGAACTCGGGCGGCTACGAGCGCGCGATTCCCCTGCTCGAAAAGCTCGAAGGCCGCGCCGCCGGCACGCCGCTGGCCCAGCAGGCCCAGCTGGAAAAGGCCTATGCCTACCACCGATCCAACGAGCCGGCACAGGCGATCGCGACGCTGGATCGATTCATCAAGCTGCACCCGGCCAGCCCCGCTCTGGACTACGCGCTGTACCTCAAGGGCATCGTCAACTTCAACGACAACCTGGGCATGTTTGCGTTCCTGACCAAGCAGGATCTTTCCGAGCGTGACCAGAAGGCAGCCAAGGAATCCTTCGAAGCCTTCAAGGAGCTGGCGAGCCGCTTCCCCGAATCACGCTACACGCCGGATGCGCGCCAGCGCATGACCTACATCGTCAACTCGCTGGCGCAGTACGAAGTGCACGTGGCACGCTACTACTACACGCGCGGCGCCTATGTGGCGGCGATCAACCGCGCCCAGATCGCGCTGGCCGATTACCGAGAAGTGCCCGCCCTGGAAGAAGCGCTCTACATCGTCTACAAGAGCTACGAGGCCTTGGGCATGACGTCGCTGCGCGACGACGCGCGCCGCGTGCTCGAGACCAACTACCCGCAAAGCGAGTACGTGGCCCGCGGCTTCAGGCCGAAGGACTCTCCGTGGTGGAAGGTCTGGTAAGCGCCAGGTCCTGCAGCGCCTGCAGGAACTCTGCCTCGTCCTTGAGCTGACGCATAGGCGGCAAGGCCGCACGCAGGCGCCGGCCGTAGCCCATCTGCACCAGCCGCGTGTCGCAAATGACCAGTACGCCGCGGTCCGATTCGCGCCGGATCAGCCGGCCCGCGCCCTGCTTCAGCGCGACGGCCGTTTCGGGAATGAAATAGTCCTTGAAGGGGCTGCCACCGGCCTGCTCGATGCGCTGCGTGCGTGCCTCCACCAGCGGGTCATTCGGCGGCGGGAAGGGCAGCTTGTCGATGAACAGGAGCTGCAAGGCATCACCTGGCACGTCCACGCCTTCCCAGAACGATGCCGAGGCAACGAGGATGCCGCCGCGTCGCCCCCCGTCCGCGCTGGCGCGGAAGCGCTCCATCAAGAAGCGCTTCGTGCCCTCCCCCTGCACCAGCACGTCCAGGTTCGAGCCGACCTGCTGCTTCAGCGCGGCCCCGATGACGCGCAAGGCGCGCAACGTCGTCGTCAGGACCAGCGTGCGCCCGCCGATGCGGGCGGCCGCATCGCCGACCAGCGCCGCGACGGCCGCACTGTGGCCGGGATCGGCAGGCCTGGGCAAGGCCGGTGGCACATAGAACGCAGCTTGCGCGGCGTAGTCGAAGGGGCTGTCGACCTGCAGCACCTCGGCCTGCGCCAGGCCACAGGGCTCGGTGAACCATCGTAGACGCGCGTCGTCGCCGAGCGTGGCCGATGTGAAGATCCAGGCACGGCCACCCGCGGCGGCATCGGCATCTTCCTCGGCCTGCAGCAACCGCGTCTGCACGGTCTGGGCGATGTCCAGCGGCGACTCGATCAGCCGCAGCTGCAGGCCGACATCGACCCAGCGCACGGCCTGCCCGTCGCCAGGGTCGGCGAAACGCGCCGCGCGCTCAGCGAGCGCCTGGGCGCGTTCCAGCAAGCGCCCGAAGTCAGGCGCCAGCTCGGTGACGGTGCGCAGACTGGCTGCGGCCTCGTGCAAGGCGTGGACCACGGCATGCAGGCAATCGGCCCAGTCGCGCGCGTCCAGTCCGTCCGGCGACGGACCATGCCAGCGCAAGCGCGTGCCGGTGGCCACCGGGCCTGCCAGCATGCGCAGGTCGCGCGCCGCGTGTTGCAGCGCCATCACGCACGCATTCCAGTCGACCAGCCCACGCGCCTGCTGCAGTCCGGCGGCCAGCAGGTCTCGGCCGAAATCGAGCAGCTGGCCCGTGCCCATCTGCGTACCCAGGAACTGCACGCCGGTCTCGTTGAGTTGGTGTGCCTCGTCAAAGACGGCCACGCGCACCGTCGGAAGCAGCTCGGCCATCCCCGACTCGCGCACTGCCAGGTCGGCAAAGAACAGGTGGTGGTTCACGACGACCACATCGGCCGACATGGCTTCGCGCCGTGCCAGGTTGACATGGCAGGCGCGGAACTGCGGGCACTGCGCCCCCAGGCAGTTGTCGCGGGTGGAGCTGACCAGTGCCATCAAGGGTGAGCGCTCGTCCAGCTGTGCGAGCTCGGCCAGGTCACCGGTGCGCGTGAGCGGCGCCCAGCGCTCGACCTCGGCCAGAGCACGCAAGTCCTTGTGTTCGTCCGCGTCCAGCGCATGGCGCGCCTGATGCATGCGGTGCAGGCAGAGGTAGCTGCTGCGCCCCTTCAGCAAGGCCGTGCGCACGGGCAGGCCCAGTGCGGCGACCAGACGCGGCAGGTCGCGGCCGAACAGCTGGTCCTGTAGCGTCTTGGTAGCCGTGGACAGCAACACGCGCTCGCCGCTCAGCAAGGCCGGCACCAGATACGAGAAGGTTTTGCCGACGCCCGTTCCGGCTTCGACCACCAGCGCGCCACCCTGTGAGATCGTGCGCGCCACGGCGAGTGCCATGTCGATCTGCCCCTGGCGGGGCAAGAAATGATCGGCCGCGCGCGACAACACGCCGCCGACCTCGAACGCTGCGCGCACCTGCTGCTGCAGCGCGTCGGCCGGCTCGGTCATGCGGGCTCTTTGGGCTCCAGCGCAATTTCCAGACGCGTCAACCGGTCGCGCAATGCCAGGCGGCGCTTCTTCAAGCGCTGGAGCATGAGTTCGTCGGCAGGCGCGTTCAGCACCATACGGTCCACCATGGCATCGAGGTCGGCGTGTTCCATGCGCAGCTCGATCAGCTGGCGTTCGGGAGAGTGGAGATTGGGTGTCACGGTGGGGGCTGTCTGCGTGCCAGGGGGCGACAGGATCGTTCGATAATAAGCCCTCCCTCCACACTGCGACGCTGCGCGAGCAACGCTTCCATCGATGAGCCAAGGATTCCGCATCACCGCCTCCACGGGGATCCACAAGGGCGACCGCGAGTACCAACAGGACCAGGTGATGCTAGTGGGGCACGCGCGCGTTGCCGGCTGCCTGCTGGGCGTGGTGGCCGACGGCATGGGGGGGCGCAGCGGCGGCCGCAAGGCATCCGACCAGGTGATGCTCACAGCCCGCCAGCTGTTCGAACGCTACGACCCGGCAACCGACGATGCCGCAAACCTGCTGCGCAACGTGGCCGCGCAGGCGCATCTCGTGATCAAGCTGACCGCGATCTCGGCGGAAGAAGAGCCGCACAGCACGATCGCCGCGTTCGTCGTCAACCCCGCTGGCGACTGCCACTGGCTGCACGTGGGCGACTCGCGCATCTACCACTTCCACCGCGGCCGCCTGATCCGGCGCACGCTGGACCACTCCTATGTGCAGTCGCTGGTCGAGCGCGGCGAAATCAGCGAGGAGCAGGCGAACAGCCACCCCGACTCCAACATCCTGCTGGGCTGCCTGGGCACCGAAGCCGAGCCGCCGCTTGCAAGCCATGTCGTCTCGCAATTGCAACCCGGCGACGTGATCCTGGCCTGCAGTGACGGCGTGTGGCACTACTTCACCGACGACGAACTGGGTGCCATGCTGGCAGCCCTGTCGCCGCGCGAGGCCGCCGAGATCCTGATCGAGAAGGCGCGCACGCGCGCACGCGGCGCCGGCGACAACCTGTCGTTGGCCATCGTCAGCGTCGCACCGCTGCAGAGCTGACAACGGTGTTGCCACCTCCGCCCCACGGCGATGGCGCTGACAGGCACGGTGACGCGCCGGCGGATACCCACGGCGCACCGCTGGACCTGCCGTTGGACCGCACGGCCACCATGGCTGAGCAGGAACTGCAGCGCACCGTGGACGCACTGCGCCGCAAGATCGCCGAGCAGGACCGAACCATCGCGCGCATGCAGCACCTGGCGCGGTTCGACGCGCTCACGGACCTGCCCAACCGGAGCGTGCTGGCGCAGAACGCGGAGCAAGCCATCGAACAGGCGCGCGCAGGCATGCGGCCGCTGGCGGTCATGTTCCTGGATCTGGACCGGTTCAAGAACATCAACGACTCGCTCGGCCACCGCGTGGGCGACGCCCTGCTGGCAGCGCTGGCGGCGCGCCTGAAGTCCGCCGTGCGCGAGCGCGACACGGTGTCACGTCTCAGCGGCGACGAGTTCATGCTGATCCTGCCGGACACCGACAGCGCGGGCGCCTCGCACGTAGCGCAGAAGCTGATCGCGCGCACGCTGCCCGCGTTCCAAGTCGCCAACCAGGAACTGAGCATCACGCCATCCATCGGCATTGCCATGTATCCCACCGATGGCGACGATTTCGACGCCCTGTCCCAGAGCGCCGATGCCGCCATGTACCGCGCCAAGCGCGGCGGGCGCGGCACCTACCGTTTCTTCACGCGCGAGATGCAGGCGGAGGCTGCTCGTGCGCTGCAGGTTGAGAACGCGTTGTCGCGCGCGCAGGAGCGCGGTCAGCTGGAGCTTTACTACCAGCCCTTGATCGACCTGACCAGCGGCCGTGTCACCGGCGCGGAGGCCTTAATGCGCTGGCATCACCAGGAACTGGGCTCGGTGCCGCCGGCCGAGTTCATCCCCGTGGCGGAGGCCAGCGGCCTGGTCGGCCCGATCGGCGAGTGGGCACTGCGCCACGCCCTACGCCAGTTGCGCACCTGGATGGACGCAGGCCTGCCGGCGTTGACCATGGCCGTCAACCTATCGGCAGCACAGTTCCACCATGCCGAACTGCCCTCGCTCGCGACCGAGATCCTGCAGGAAACACGCCTGCCGGCCGAACTGCTCGAACTGGAACTCACCGAAGGCGCCGCCATGCAGAACCCGCAGCACGCGATTGCCGTGATGGCCGACCTGCACGCGCGCGGGATCCGCGTCTCGATCGATGACTTCGGGACGGGGTACTCGTCGCTGAGCTACCTGAAGCGGTTCCGCGTGCACAAGCTCAAGATCGACCAGTCCTTCATCCGCGACATCCCCGACGACGAGGACGACAAGGCCATCGTGGGCGCCATCGTCCACATGGCCAGCAGCCTGGGCCTGCGCACCACAGCCGAAGGCGTGGAGACTGAAGCCCAACTGGCCTTCCTGCGCCAGCAGGGCTGCGACGAGGCCCAGGGCTATCTGTTCAGCCGGCCGCTGGCACCCGCCATGTTCGAGGCCTTCGTCCGCGACCTGCAGGACCAGGCCTGAGCGCGCCGGTTCAGCCGGCAACGCCCCGCTGCACCTCCAGGTGGCGGAACCTTCTCGCTGCGATGGCATCCATGGTGGGCGACGGCCTGCGGCCACCCGATCGGGCGCGCCCCGTTTTTCCCGCAGTGTCGCGACCGTTCACGACCACTTCCGAAAGGAGAGCTTCGATGCATGTCTCACGCAGATCCATGGTGGGGGCGGCGCTGGGTGCCGCGCTGCTGGGCCAGCGCGCCTGGGCACAGCCCGGCAGCGCCGGCTACACACCGCAGGTCGGCCAGGTCGGCAAGGATGTGGTCTGGGTGCCGACCTCGCAGGCCCTGGTCAACCGGATGCTGGACATGGCGGGGTTGACCCCGCAGGACCGGCTGGTCGACCTGGGTTCGGGCGATGGCCGGTTGGTGATCACGGCAGCCAAGCGCGGCGCCATCGCGCGTGGCATCGAATACAACCCTGACATGGTGGCCTTGTCGCGCCGCGCCGCGGCGGCTGAGGGCGTGGCGGCCCGCGCCACGTTCGAGCAGGCAGACATCTTCGAGTCGAACTTCTCCGAAGCCACGGTCGTCACGCTGTTCCTGCTGCCCAACCTGAACATGCGCCTGCGCCCCACCTTGTTGAACATGCCGGCAGGCACGCGCGTGCTGTCCAACTCGTTCACGATGGAGGACTGGCAACCCGACGACTCGTTCAACGTCGTCGAAGGATGCTCGGGCTATTGCAACGCGCTCAAATGGGTGGTGCCGGCCAAGGTGGGTGGCACCTGGCAACTAGGCGACCAGCGCCTGACGCTGATGCAACGCTTCCAGCGGCTGGAGGGCAGCCTAGGCAGCGACGCGCCGCTCCTCGACGCCAGGCTGGACGGCCCGCAGATCCGCTTCACCGCCGGTGGACGGGCCTATACCGGGCAAGTGGCTGGCAGGGCCATGCGCGGCACGGTCGACGGCGCCGCGTGGACAGCCACGCAAGTCAGCTGACGGCCAACCTGGACTTCATGGCACCGAAGTGCTGCCAGCGCCAGCGACAGCGACAGCAACCGAGAAGACACCGACGGAACTTGGTATGGTCACGAAGCGCCAGGATGAGGCCAGGCCTGAAAGATAAGGAATACGATGTACCAAGAGAAGTTCATGCAGCAGGCGCTGGCCCTGTCGGCCCGCGCACTCAGCGAACCCGGCACCGAGCCGTTCGGTGCCGTGGTTGTGCGGGACGGCGAGGTCGTCGGCCAGGGCTTCAACCATTCCGTCGCACATTGCGACCCCACCTCGCACGGCGAGGTCGAGGCGATCCGCGACGCGTGCCGCCAGCTGCAGCGCGTCGATCTGGCGGGTTGCGACCTGTACTCCTCCTGCGAGCCCTGCGCAATGTGCGTGGCGGCGATGCGCGTGGCAGGTATCCGCCGGCTGTTCTACGCGGCGACGCTGGCCCAGTCCGGCACCGTTTTTGAAGGCCTGCCCGTTGCAGCGCGCCACCCGATCGACGTCCACGCATTGCGCCGCTTCGCAGGCGCCACGCTGGACGACGGCCTGCTGGCCGCTGAGCAGCATCTGGCGCCCCAGGCCATCGAGATCCTCGAGGCGTGGGCCGCGCCGCGCAAGTCGCCCCCAGCGCCGGCCTGAACACCCAAGCCGCGCCGCCCAACGCAATGCAGGATCGCGCAGGCAACAAAAAACCCCGCAAGTCGTTGACTTGCGGGGTCTTGTCTTGGTGGGCGGTGGAGGCTTCGAACCTCCGACCCCTGCCGTGTGAAGGCGACGCGAGCAGCGAACCAGCTGCAATAGTGCCACAACTGCGAACAAATGGATAACGGCTCTGTCCTTCGCCAGGGCCGCATTGCAGAATGAAAGCATGCGCCACATCGTCGCCTCCATCGCTATTGCTGCCGGCGCCCTCGCCGCCTCGGCCGGCGCACAACAGACGGTCTACCTCTGCGACGGCACCTACACCGACAAGCCATGCAAGGGTGGCAAAGAGGTAGACATCGCGCCGACGCGCGGCGCGCACTCGATGTCCGGTAAGCGGCGCGAGAGCACAGAAGCGGTGGTGGAGCGGATCCGGGAGAACAACCAGGCCGCCTACCAGAAGGGCATGAAGCAGGCGCAGGACAACATGCGCTGTGACCAACTGCGCCGGCGCCGTGAGGTCATCGACCGATCCAAAGCGACCGAAGCGCTGGACGGCGAACGGCTCCACATTCGCGAGGAACAGTTCGCGCTGAAGTGCCGGCGGCAGTGACCCACGCAAGGGGCACGCGTTCTGAAAACGGCTGCGGCCACGTGCCTGGCGATGGCGGGGCCTGAATGGTGCCGGTTGTCGGAATCGAACTGACGACCGTCCGCTTACAAGGCGGGTGCTCTACCAACTGAGCTAAACCGGCTGGGGAACCCGCGAGTGTACTCAATGGCCGTGTAGCTTCGCCTCGTCCAGAGCCGTCCTGCGCTTCTCGTGGAGGTCGGCAACGAGCGCTCGAACCTCGTCTTCCGACTTGTCGGCCACGCGTGCAGCGATCAGTGAAGCGACTTCGTAGTCTGGCCAGCCGATGGCGCCGGTGCCGATCCGCACCGGCTTGGTGAACAACCCGTCTTCAACATCCCGATAGATGCTCGTGCGACTACGGCCAGTGTGGGCCACCACCGCCGACATCCTCAACATAGTGATCATCGCGCACCCCTCGCTCCTGGCGCCGATCATCACGCCGTCTCCGCTGCTGCGCCCTGCCGCGGAGCTTAGGCCCCGTTGCGCCTGTGGGCGGCTTCGTGGGGCCGCTCGCCGCTCGCGGCCGGTCGCTCGCCGCGCGAGCAGCTCCCACGCCCGTGGCGCGTTGCCCGCGCTGCTGCCTATTTCGCAGGCACCGCGTTGCAAGCCAAGCCCAGCGCCGCTCCGGCAAGATGCTCAGCTACTTGTCCCCAAAGTTGCCCACGGCTGGTAGGGACAACCCTGATGCGCGGTTTCGCTGGTGGCAAGGCTTACACCTGCGGCGGCGGCAGCACAAAGGGGCAGAACCTTATGCACAAATCCAGCGCGGCGCGGCGGTCTGAATTCCGCCGGATATTCGCAAGCATTTCTCAAGAAACTCTAAGTAGTCCGGCGGGCGTCAGCATGCAGAACTGATGGATCAGCTCATCATTCAGCAGGTTCTGCTCACGGAGCGCATAAACGGCACAGCTTCCTGACGCCAGCCCTCGCGACCTCATCTGGTCGACCCTGCGCTCCTTGCTCGCATCCCACGGTTGAGATCGCGGCACAACGTCCTACCGCGCGCTGGGCCTGAGCGCTACCGGCGCAGGCAATCAGTCGTTCTACCTTGGCAGACGCGTTCAGCCTTTCAAGGAGATCATCATGGACCAGCAAGCGTAATAGTCCGACGTGGGCCGTCCTTGCCTGACCGCGGGATGACGGCAAGCATCTGCCTCTGATCGCAGACCCGCTTGGAGGTGTGCGCTTACGGGAGNCGTAATAGTCCGACGTGGGCCGTCCTTGCCTGACCGCGGGATGACGGCAAGCATCTGCCTCTGATCGCAGACCCGCTTGGAGGTGTGCGCTTACGGGAGATGGTGCACACCATGAAGAGTGATCCGGAGGTTGGCAAGGCCAGTCGCAGGCAGCACGACCTGGCTTTCAAACAGRACCTTGTACRGCARTGCCTGGAGCCAGGCGCTTCGGTGTCGGCCATCGCGCTGCGAGGTGGCGTCAACGCCAACATGCTGTTCAAGTGGCGCCGAGACCATCTTCGGCACGCCGGCAGTTCGCAGCCCGCTGTCTTGCTGCCGATCCAAGTGACGCCAGTAGTTGATGTCCAGGCACAAGAGCCGTCGCCGGCAACTGCACCGCCGTCGCGCCGGCAGTTCGCAGCCCGCTGTCTTGCTGCCGATCCAAGTGACGCCAGTAGTTGATGTCCAGGCACAAGAGCCGTCGCCGGCAACTGCACCGCCGTTGAGGCCGCCAGCGCGCAGCGGCGTCATCGAACTCGAGATCGCAGGGGTCCAGCTGCGCCTGCGTGGCCCCGTGGACGAGGACAGCCTGCGCAGCGTGCTGCGCGCGCTGCGCCACAGCGCATGATCGGCCCACGTGCCGGCACCCGGGTCTGGCTTGCCGCCGGTGTCACGGACATGCGTTGCGGCATGGACTCGCTGGCCGCGAAGGTGCAGACCGTTCTGGCCGAAGACGCCTTCAGCGGCCACGTCTTCGTGTTCCGTGGACGGGCGGCATGGACTCGCTGGCCGCGAAGGTGCAGACCGTTCTGGCCGAAGACGCCTTCAGCGGCCACGTCTTCGTGTTCCGTGGACGGCGCGGCGACCTGATCAAGCTGCTGTGGAGCGACGGCGATGGCATGTGCCTGCTGGCCAAGCGGCTGGAGCGTGGCCGCTTCGTCTGGCCACAGGCGCAATCGGGCGCGATCAGCCTGAGCGCGGCGCAGCTGTCGATGCTGCTGGAGGGCATCGACTGGCGAAGGCCCGAGCGCACCTGGCAGCCGCGGGCTGCGGCATAGCACTGCGCTGCGCGTTGACAGGACAACTCCCGTTGTAGCCACCCATCGCGCCCGGCACAGTCGTGCCCATGACCTCGCAGGAACTGCTTGCTCTGAACGCCGTGCTCAGCGGCGAAGTGCAGCGTTCACAAGAGGCATTGAAGATCGCGCTGCTGACGGTCGAGAAGCTCAAGGTCGAGTTGGCCTACCTGCGCCGCATGAAGTACGGCCGCTCCAGCGAGCAGCTTGCGCACGCG